>NZ_JALDAY010000009.1 GCF_022698165.1 Streptomyces cylindrosporus | reverse complement strand
AAGCCGCGTCGACGCCTACCAGCGCTTTACCGCCATCCTCGGCGTCAGCCCCGGCAACAACCTCTACTGCTGAGGCGGGAGATGTGATGCGGAACCTGAGATCCCTCACCAAGGCCCTGCTCGGTGCCCTCGGGGCACTGACGCTCGTCGTCGCCGTGCCGGCGAGCGCCCATGCCAACGTGCTGCAGCTGCTGCCGCAGAACGCCGACGGACTGGAGCAGACCTTCTCACCTGCCTACGACTACGACGGCGACGGCTGCTACGCGACGGCCGCGATCGGCGCCGACGGCACGATCAACCCCGGGCTGAAGCTCGGCGGTGACGTCAACGGGCACTGCCACGACTACGCCCAGCTCGCCAACGCCAACACCTACTCGCGGGAGAAGTGCAACAACGGCTGGTGCGCGGTGATGTACGCCAGCTACTTCGAGAAGGACCAGGCGACCCTCGGTCCGGCGGCGATCGGGCACACGCACGACTGGGAGCACGTCGTGGTGTGGATCAGCAACAACGAGGTGCAGTACGTGTCGGTGTCGCAGCACAGCGGCTACCAGGTGGCGGCCCGCTCCTCGGTGCGCTTCGACGGCACCCATCCCAAGATCGTCTACCACAAGGACGGTGTCTCGACCCACTGCTTCCGCTTCGCCAACGGCAACGACGAGCCGCCGGAGAACGCGACCGGGGGCTGGTTCTATCCGCGGCTGGTGGGCTGGAACGGCTATCCGGACGGCTTCCGCGACAAACTGCTGAGCGCCGACTTCGGGGCAGCCACCATCAAGATCAAGGACGGCGACTTCGCCTACGCGCTCGCCCACTCCATGCCTTCTGGGATCCCGTTCGACCCGAACGCGTGACGGAGGCTCGGATCTCACGAGAGAGGCCGGGGTCGCCGACCCCGGCCTCTCCCTTCCGCGCGTGCTACGCCGACGCCGTCTGCACCGTCGGTTCGCCCGCGCCCACCGCCGACCGGGCCGCGTTCTTGCGGACCAGCAGCAGCGTGACCAGTGCGCCGAGGAGGGAGGCGCAGCCGCAGATCACCACACCGACCGCCATGCCGTGGCCGAGCGCCGTCTGCGCGGCGGCCCGGGCGCTGTCGCTGCCGGCGTTGACGACGGCCAGCGGGCCCGCCGCCGACTCCATGCCCGCGTCCGCGCCGCTGAGCTTCCCCACCAGCACCCCGGAGGCGGCGCTCATCGCGACCGTGCTGATGACGGCCGGGCCGAGCGCCTGCCCGAACTCGCGCACCAGGCTGGTCGCACCGCTGGCCATGCCGGTCATGTTGATCGGTACGGCGTTCACGGCGGCGGAGGTGAGCGAGGAGACCACGCAGATGAAGCCGACGCCGAGCAGCAGCACCGGGCCGATGAAGGCCGCGAGGGACGTGGTGGTGATGGGCAGCGCGGCGATCCAGAACTGGCCCGCGGCCATCGGCAGCAGCCCGCCCATCAGCAGCCAGCGCGGCTCCACCCTGGTGAGCATCTTGCTCAGCACCGGCGCCAGCAGCAGTGGGATCAGCTGAAGGATCACGAACGGCATGCCCGCCCGCAGCGCGCTCAGGTGCATCACCGCGCCGAGCCGGATCGAGACGCAGTACGCGGTGCCGATGAAGCCGAACATGCCGGCCAGCGCGACGACGGCCGCGGCCGCGAACGAGGGGATCCTCAGCAGGTCCAGGTTGAACATGGGCGACGCGGAGCGCTTCTCGGCGACGACGAAGCCGACCAGGGCCACGGCGGCCAGGGAGAGCGAACCGACGATCGCCGCGCTGCCCCAGCCGCGGTCGCCGCCCTCGATGATGCCCCACAGCAGCGCGGTCAGACCGACGGCGATGGTGATCTGGCCCGGCCAGTCCAGGGTGCGGCCCTCGGGCGCCTTGGAGTCGGTGACCAGGATCCAGCAGGTGACGCCCACGGCGAGGCCGAGCACGACGGGCGGTACGAACGCCCAGCGGAAGTCGGCGACCGTGGCGAGGATCCCGGAGGACAGCGGGCCGAGGGCCGAGGCCAGCGAGATGCTCAGCGCCCAGATCGAGACCGCCTTGGCGCGGTCCTTCTCCTCGGGGGTGGCGGCCGCGATCACCGCGAGGGAGCTGGGGAAGAGGGCGGCGGCACCGACACCGGCGAGGGCCTGGCCGATCCACAGCATGGTGATGTTCTGGGAGGTGGCGTTGAGGAGTTCGCCGAGCGCGAGCACGAATCCGCCGAGCACCAGCAGCCGCTTGCGCCCGAAGAGGTCGCCGACCACGCCGAAATTCAGCTCCAGAATGGCTGTGGGCAGAATGAAGGCAGAGGTCACCCAGGCCACCTGGGAACCCGAGGCGCCGAAAGCGGCCTGAATGTTTCCGTTGATCGGGGAAGGCACCGTAATACACAGCTGTGCCGCCGCGACAGCGAGACAGCACGCTATGAGCGTCCCCGTGTCGAGTTTCTTCAAGGAAATCGATTCCGTCATCGCGCGTGCCCTCACTCTGCGTTTTTCTCTATGAGTTCGATGAGATTTCCCTCGGGGTCACTGACCCAGGCCATGCGGATTCCGGGCTCGGGTGAGGGCCCGGGTTTCATGACCTCGCCCGCTCCGCGGGCCACCAGGGCCTCGTAGACGGGTTCGAGTTCGGGGGTGGTGACCGCGAAGTGCCCGTATCCCTCGGTGAGGACCGCGGTCATCGGATCCGGCGCCCGCAGGCCGGGGGCGGATCCGGGTCGGGCGAGGAGTTCCAGGCGCCAGCCCTGCGGATGAGCCAGCACGACGCCGCTGAGGCCGGGGCCGTCGAGCCGGAACTCGAAGACGGGCGCGAGCCCGAAGGCGTCCCGGTACCAGGCGGTCTGGGCGACGAGGTCGCGTACGTTGAGGCCGACGTGATCGAGTCGCGCGAGCACGGCCGCTCAGCCCGCCATCGCGCTGTCGCCGCCGTCGACCATGAGGTTGGCGCCGTTGACGAACGCGGCCTCGTCGGAGCACAGAAAGGCCGCGACGCGCGCGATGTCCTCGGGTTCGCCGACCCGTCCGGCCGGGATCCGGGCCTCCAGGTGGGCCCGGGGGCCGTCCGGGTCGTCGAGGAAGGGAGCGGTGGCAGCGGTGCGGGTCATGCCGGGGGCGACGGTGTTGACGCGGATGCGGTGCGGGGCGCCGGCCGCGCACAGGTGCTTGCTCATCGCGAGCACCCCGCCCTTGGCGGCGCCGTGCGGCACCATCGGCATGAACGGCGCACCGCGCACGGCGGCCACCGAGGCGACGTTCAGGACGGCCCCGCCGCCGCGCGCGACGAGGTGCGGCCAGGCGGCCTGTGTGCAGAAGTAGGGGATGTCCAGCTCGTTCTTGATGGTGAAGTACCAGTCCTCGGCCGGCATCGTCTCGAACGGGCCGTTCCGCAGTGCGGACGCGTTGTTGTAGAGGATGTCGATCCCGCCGAAGGCCTCGATCCCGGCGTCGATCCACTGCCGTGCGCCGGCTTCGGTGGACAGGTCGACGGGCGCGAGGGACCGCATCACTCCGCCGGCCTTCTCGACGAGTTCCACGGTTTCCGCGGCGCTGTCCTCGTCGATGTCACAGCCGAATACGGTGGCGCCTTCGGCCGCGAATACCCGAGCCGCGGCCCTGCCTATTCCTGCCCCCGTTCCGCTGATGAAAGCGATTTTCCCGGCCAGTCGACCCATGATTGTCCAAGTCCCTTGTCCCATGCCCGCCGGAGTGCGGTGATGGCAGAGTAGGTAGGGGGTTGGGCCGGAACAAGAAATAGGTCAGGAAAGGAGCATCGGGGGTTCGTATGGCAGGTATGCGGCTCGGGCCCGAAGGCGTCAGCTCACGTCCAGGACCGCCTTCCCGCGCAGCCTGCGGCCGCTCAGCGCCTCCACCGCGTCCGCGATCTTGTCCCAGGGTCCGCGCCAGCCGACCGGCACGCGCAGCTTCCCGGCGTCGACGAGGGCGAGCAGCCGCCCCAACTGGGCCTGGCGGTCGGTGAGTCCACCGCCGTTGTAGACCGACACGATCGACTTGGGCTGCCTGCTGCCGAGCGTGGACCCGACCGGCAGCACGGCCTCCCGACCGGAGGCCCAGCCGATGCTCTGCAGGCTGCCGCCGGACGCCAACAGGCCGTACGCGGCGGCGAGTTGGTCGCCACCCACCGTGTCGACCACGACGTCGACCGGTTCCGTCACCCGGTCGACCCCGCCCACCACCTCGTCCGCGCCGAGTTCCGAGACCCAGCGCAGCCCGTCCTCGGACCCGGCGACCCCGATCACGTGCGCCCCGCCCAGCGCGGCGAGCTGCACCGCGAACCCGCCCACGCCCCCGGACGCCCCGGTCACCAGGACCCTGCGGCCGAGCAGCGGCCCGGCCTGTTCCAGTGCCCGCAGCGCGGTGCCCGCCGCGACCGGCAGCGCGGCGGCCTCACCCAGGTCGACGCCGTCCGGGACGACCGCGACATCGGCCACGTCCATCGCCCTCAGCGCCCCGAAGCCGCCGCCCTCCGCGAAGCCGACGACCCGGCTGCCGACGCCGGGCCCGGTGCCGTCCGCCGCGGCACGCACGACGACGCCGGCCGCGTCGAACCCGATCACCTCGCCGGGCGCGGCCTGCTGCGCGAACCACAGCTCCGCCGAGTTCAGCGAGGTGTGCCCGACCTCGACCAGCACCTGGCCCGGTCCGGGCGCCGGATCCGGGGCCTCCCCCAGGCGCAGCCGCCCGGGTGCCTCGGGGTCCACGATCAGTGCGCGCATGACTTGCCCTTCCCGTCGTCGGACATCCGTCCCACGCCAACCGTGACCGATCCGGGGTTCTTCCCGCCATTCGAAGCCCGTCCGGGGTTGGATGTCGTCATGAGCACCGACGAGCACACGCGGTTCATGCGGGCCAACGAGGCCAACTGGGACGCCCGCACCCCCGTCCACCTCGCCAGCCGCTTCTACGGCCTCGACCAGGACCTCGACCCCGAGCGCTGGTTCGCCTCCTTCGAGTGGCACGACCTCGGCGACCTGCCCGGCCGTGACGTGCTCCACCTGCAGTGCCACCTCGGCACCGAGACGATCGCCTTCGCCCGGCGCGGCGCCCGGGCCACCGGCCTCGACTTCTCCGCGGCCTCGGTGGCCGCGGCAAGGGACATCGCGACGAAGGCGGGCCTGGACGTGGACTACGTACAGGCGAACGTGTACGACGCCGAACAGGCCCTGGACGGACGGCAGTTCGACGTCGTGTACACCGGCAAAGGCGCGCTGTGCTACCTGCCGGACCTGGACCGCTGGGCCGACGTCGTCGCCCGACTCCTGCGCCCCGGCGGCCGGTTGTACATCGTCGAGTTCCATCCCGTCCTCAACTCCCTCGGCCCGAAGCCCGCTCCCGGCGAGGGACCCGAGCTGCTGCTGCGCCACGACTACCTGGCGGGTGGCGGTCCCGTGCACCGCGACGCGACGCACACGTACACCGACGGCCCGGCCGTCGAGGGCGCCACGGACAGTTACGAGTGGATGCACGGAATAGGCGAGGTAGTCAACGCGTTGACCGGGGCAGGACTGACCATCCGGAGCCTTCGCGAGAGCGACGAGCTGCCCTGGCCGCGCTGGCCGCAGATGGTCCGCACGCCGTCCGGCTGGTGGCGGCTTCCGGAACCCCGGATCCCGCTTCTGTACGGTCTGCTCGCCTCTCGCTGATCGGTTTGACGATCGGTTTGACAGCGGGCCCACTGTGGTACGGTCCTGCTAGCACTTGTGTACGCCCCGTGTCAGGGCGCCGGTGCCAGTTCCTCTTCAGTACGCCGACCCGCCCGCCGATTCCCGGCCGGCGCACCGGCATTCCGGCTCCACCTCGTACCCGGTGCGGCTGTGCCGTACCCCGAGGCAGCTGTTCCCGCCGCCGAAGGCGCATCACCACCTGCGCGCCTTCCCGTCGCGGCTCTCCCCTTCCCTCCCGCATGTCTCATGCCATCCGTCTTCGAACGGACCGAAAGGACCAACCACCATGACCACCACTCTCGAACCCCCTGTGAAGCAAGAAGCCCAGACCCAGATCGCCGTCGGTGTCCTCGACATCGACGCGGGCGGGAAGGGCCACCTGCGCGCCGAGAGCCTGCACGCCTCGCCCTCCGACCTCCCGGTCTCCCCCGCGCTGATCCGCCGTCACGGCCTGCGCAAGGGCGACCTCGTCGAAGGCGTCCGCGACGGCCGGCGCGCACTGACCGAGGTCGCACGGGTCAACGGGCGCACGCCCGACGACCTGCGCGGCCGACGCCACTTCCGTGACCTCACGCCGCTGCACCCCAACCAGCGACTGCGCCTGGAACACCCGGCGGCCGGTCTGACCGGACGCGTCGCCGACCTCATCGCGCCCGTCGGCAAGGGCCAGCGCGGGCTGATCGTGGCCCCGCCCAAGACCGGCAAGACCGTGCTGCTCCAGCAGATCGCGGCGGCCGTCGCCGGCAACCACCCCGAGTGCCGCCTGATGGTGGTGCTGCTGGACGAGCGTCCCGAGGAGGTCACCGAGATGCGGCGCTGTGTGCGCGGCGAGGTGTACGCCTCCACCTTCGACCGGGCGCCCAAGCAGCACATCGCGCTCGCCGAACTCGTCATCGAGCGGGCCAAGCGGCTCGTCGAGGCGGGCGAGGACGTCGTCATCCTGCTCGACTCCCTGACCCGGCTGTGCCGGGCGCACAACAACTCGGCCGCCGCCGGTGGCCGCACCCTCAGCGGCGGCGTCGACGCGGCCGCGCTGCTGGGCCCCAAGCGGTTCTTCGGCGCCGCCCGGCTGGCCGAGGAGGGCGGTTCCCTCACGATCCTCGCCACCGCGCTCGTGGAGACCGGTTCGCGCGCCGACGACTACTTCTTCGAAGAGCTCAAGAGCACCGGCAACATGGAGCTCCGCCTCAACCGCGAGCTCGCCTCGCGCCGCGTCTACCCGGCCGTCGACATCAACCCCTCCGGCACCCGCCGCGAGGAACTCCTCCTGTCCCCGGCCGAGTTGACCGCCGTACGCGGACTGCGCCGCGCGCTGCAGACACGCGACGGCCAGGGCGGCCTGGAGACCCTCCTGGAGCGCATGCGCGACACCCCCGACAACGCGACATTCCTGCGCCGCATCCAGCCGACGCTGCCCGCCGAATGACCGGTGCCCCCGGCGGAGTCGACGGCCGGACGGATACCGTTGCCGTTGCAAGGCACCGACATGAGGGGGACTCGCCGTGACCGGCATCGAGATCGCTGTGGGATACGTCTTCGCCTGGGCCGTGCGCAAGGTGCGCCGGGCGGCACCGAGGGCGGACGCGGAGGTCGACCGCGCGATCGACACGGGGATGGACCGCCTGCACGACCTGGTCAGCGCGAAGCTGGGCGACGACCCCGCACTCACCAGGGCCATCGCCGAGGCCGACGGCGGCTCCGAGGAACTGAGCGAGCGGACCCGTCGGCGCCTCGAGGACTCCCTGGCGGACGCCACCGACGACGACCCCGACTTCAGGACGGCCCTCGAACAGGCGGTCGCCGAGCTCCAGGCGGCCGGCGCCCCCGTACCGACCCGGACGGTCACCGCCTCCGGCACCCGCGCCGTGGCCGTGGGCGGCAACGCGGGCGTCATCATCACCGGCGACCGGGCGAGCGTCCCCGCCGGCGCCCCCGCCGTCCCGCCCCGGAGCGGCGAGAACCCGCCCGCGGCCCGGCAGACGGACGTCGAGGCCTCCGGGGAACGCGCCGTCGCGGTCGGGGAGGACGCGGGCCACATCGTGACGGGCGACGGTCCGAACGTCTGAAACGGGCCCAACGCCTCGAACAACCCCACCACCTGGAACGGCTTCAGCGTCTCGCACTGCCCCACCGCCCGGACCAGCCCTGTCGCCGGAAACAGCCCACCGCTCGACAAGGCACTGCGGCATCCGGGTGCTCCCGCCTCCACCCCGGCCCGGCCATCGCCGCGTACGGCGGAGCGATTTCTACGTTGGCGGTATGACTATCGGATTCTCATCCCGGGCGGTCGTCACGACCTGTGCGCTCTGCGCGGCGGGCGTGCTCGCGTTCACCCCCGTCGCGGCGGCCGTTGGCGCGGAACCCACCCCGCCCGGCGGGCCGCGCACGGCGGTGCCGCAGCCGTCGCTGCTGTATCGAGCCGGCACCCAGGTGCGCGCCCACCGCGGAGCGCCCGCGGTTCCGGACGTCTCCGCGCTGTCCTGGCTGGTGGCCGACGCCGACAGCGGTGAAGTGCTCGCCGCGCACGACGCGCATCGCAGGCTGCCGCCGGCGAGCACCCTCAAGACCCTGTTCGCCCTCACCGTGCTGCCGGCCCTCCCGGCCGGCGTCCGGCACACGGTCACGGAGGAGGAGCTGGCGGGCATCGGGCCGGGCAGCAGCCTGGTCGGGGTCGCCGAGGGGCGCACCTACCAGGTCGCGGACCTGTGGCGCGGGGTGTTCCTCAACTCCGGAAACGACGCCGTGCACGTCCTGGCCGCGCTCAACGGCGGCTGGCGTACGACGGCCGTACGGATGCAGGCCAAGGCCCGTGCCCTCGGCGCCCGCGACACACATGTGCGGTCGCCGGACGGCTACGACACGCCGGGGCAGGTGTCGTCGGCGTACGACCTGGCTGTGTTCGGGCGGGCGGGGCTGCGCAACGCGGACTTCGCGCGGTACTGCGGCACGGCCGAGGCCAAGTTCCCGGGCGGGGGCGGATGGTCGTACGAGATCGCGAACACGAACCGGCTGCTGACCGGCGCGGACGGTGTGCAGCGGTATCCGGGGCTGATCGGCGTCAAGAACGGCTACACCAGCAACGCGGGCAACACGCTGGTCGCCGCGGCCCGCCGGGGCGGGCGCACGCTCGTCGTCACGGTGATGAACCCGCAGGCGGGCGGCGGGTTCGCCGTCTACGAGGAGGCCCGGGAGCTGCTCGACTGGGGCTTCGCGGCCGCCGGGCGGGTGGCGCCGGTGGGGTCCTTGGACGCGCTGCGGGTCAGGCCGAGGCCGGGACCGGAAGCCGTTCCCGTGGTCGCGGCGGTCGCGCCGGAGGGCGGGCCGGGCTGGGCGGAGACGGGGTTCATCGCGGGTGCCGCGGCGCTCGGCGCGGGCGCGGTGGCGCTGGCGCTGTGGGCCAAGGGCAGGCGGACTGCGGGGAGTTGACCGACCGGCAGCCCCAGCAGCAGGCCCAGCGTGATCCACGCGTAGATGTTGCTGCCCAGGAACCCGTCGATGCCGGAGGCGTCGTCGAACCACAGCCACACCACGCTCGTGCACAGCATCGCGTACAGGGCGCCCGCCACGCGCGGGTGCCCCGTGCGGATCAGCACGGCGAAGGACGGCAGCAGCCACACCAGGTGGTGGACCCAGGTGATCGGGCTGACCAGGCAGGCGGTCAGCCCGGTCAGCGCGAAGGCGGTCGCCCAGTTCCCCGCGGCGACGGCCTGCCGGGACCGCCACGCCCACACGCCCAGCACCAGCAGCACCGCCAGCGCCCAGACCGGCCGGTCCGTGATGCCGAGGCGGGCCAGGATGCCCTGCACCGACTGGTTGGAGACGTAGTCGAGGCGGCCCACCCGGTTGGTGTCCCACAGGGCCTCGGTCCAGTAGAAACGCGAGGCGTCGGGGGCCATCAGGGCGGCGAGCCCGGTCGCCGCGCAGGTGACGAAGGCCGCCACCGCGGCGGCACGCCACCTGCGGGCGATCAGCAGCAGGCCGATGAAGACCGCGGGCGTGAGCTTGATCGCCGCCGCGAGACCGATGCCGACGCCGGCCCAGCGCCCGCGGCCGGTGCGCAGCAGCCAGGCGTCGGTGAGCACGAGAGCCAGCAGCAGCAGGTTGACCTGGCCGAAGCTGAGGGTGTCGCGCAGCGGCTCGAAGAGGGCGAGGACACAGGCGCCCAGGGCACAGCCGTACCAGCCGTAGCGCCGCCACGCGCCCTCGGTCAGGTAGTGCAGGACCAGGGCGAGGGCCGCCAGGTTGAGCAGCAGGGCGAGGGCGATCGCGGTGCGCAGGCCGACGAGGGTCATCGGCAGCATGCTGACGGCCGCGAACGGCGGGTAGGTGAAGCCGTACGTCGTCCCCGGCACCTGGTAGTCGTAGAGCCGTCCGCCGTGGTGGATCCAGGTGTTGACGGCCCCGTAGTAGACCCGCAGGTCGAACCAGTCGCGCAGCAGCGGCACGGTCGCGGTGAAGGCCGTGACGGCGGCGGCGAGGGAGAGGACCAGCAGCAGGCGGCCGCGGTCGGTGCGGGGCCCGGTCATGCGGTACGTCCCAACGCGGGCGCCTGGGCCGCCTGGTGGGCCTGCCACAGCACGACCACGGCGAGCAGGCCGCCGGAGACGGCCAGTACGAGTTCGTCGGTGCCCGCGGGCGTCCCGTTCGGCAGGGCGAGGAACGCGACGACTCCGGTCACCACGGCCAGTCGGCGCCGTATCGACGTGCTGGGTGCCGCCGCGGCGATGAGGAACAGGCCCCACAGGGCGTACCAGGGGCGGATCGCCGGGCCGAGGACGACCACCGCGGCCAGGCTCAGGCCGAGCGCATACACCGGCGAGATGCGTCCGCGGCGCGTCCATATGACGAGGATCGCGACGCCGGTGGCGACCAGGCCCAGGGCCTGCCAGGCCGGTACCGCGAGGGGGGCGAGATCACTGCCGAGCTTGGTCAGCAGGGCGGCGGTGGCGCGGCCGAGGAGGCTCGTCAGGGCCCAGTTGTGGGGCGACACGGGCGTCTTGAGCGCTCGTATCCAGCCGTATCCCGTGCCGGTCACGGCGGTGACGGCGACGGTGGTGGCGGCAGCTGCGGCCGCGGTCGTCAGCACCGCGCGCACCGGACCGCGGCCCGCGCGGATCTGGAGCGCTGTCACCGCCGCGAGCCCCAGCACGGCGGGCGCCTTGACCAGGGCGGCGAGCGTGACGAGCACCGCGCCCAGCAGCGGCCAGCGGCCGAGCGCGGCCACCAGGCCCATGCCCAGCAGGCCGAGCATGATCGCGTCGTTGTGGGCGCCGGCGACCAGGTGCAGCAGCACCAGCGGGTTGAGGGCGCCGAGCCAGAGCGCCTGCGCGGGGTCGGCGCCGCTGTGGCGGGCGAGGCGGGGCAGGGTCGCCGCCATCAGGGCCACGCCGAGCAGGGCCACCAGGCGCATCCCGAACAGGCCGGCCGGCAGTTCGCCGTGGGTCAGGCCCGACAGGGCGGAGGCGACGCCGAGGAAGACCGGGCCGTACGGGGTCCCCGTGTGCTGCCACAGCGGCGGGACCTCGTTCGCGAGCGGGCCGCCGAGATGCGAGGGACCGTAGGCGTAGACGTCCATGTGGGCGTCGACCATGGCGCCCTGGGCGAGGTAGCTGTAGACGTCACGGCTGAACAGGGGCGGGGCGAGCAGCAGCGGGGCCGCCCACACGGCGAGGACGAGCAGCAGGGCGCGCGGGGTGGGGGGCTCGGCGCTGCGCACGAGCCGGCCGAGCAGCACCCAGGCGGCTATCAGCAGGACGACGCCGAAGTAGGCGCCGACGACTCCCAGGGCCACGCGGACGTTCGAGGGGTCCAGGAGCTCTTCGACGGGCAGGGCGCCGGCCGTCTCACCTCCGAGTGCGAGGAAGGCGGTGCCGGCCAGGCCCAGCACCTGACAGCGGCGGAGATCGACGGGGAAAGCCATGGCCAACACTCGGAAAGCGTGTCAACGCCGGATGGCCGGAAATTGACGTGCCGGTCTCCGGGCGGGGGCCTGCGCGTGACCGGCTTGTGATTCCGCCGTCGGGGCGATGAGTTCGCCGGGTCCGGCCGGTCTCCTTGATACCCGACCCACCTGTGAAGGACGTGATCGCTGTGCCGAGCAGCTCCGGATACGCCAAGGTCAACGGTCTTGAGATGTACTACGAGGTCCACGGGCCCGCAGCTGCCGCGCGCCGTCCGCTGGTGCTGCTGCACGGTGGTGTCCACACCGTCGGGCTGTCGTTCGCCGCGGTGCTGCCCGTGCTGGCCGCCGATCGGCGGGTCGTGGCTCCCGAACTCCAGGGACACGGTCACACCGCCGACACCGATCGCGACCTGACGGTGCCGAACCTCGCCTCGGACGTCGTGGCGCTGCTGGACGAACTCGGCATCCGGCAGGCCGACTTCCTCGGCTTCAGCCTGGGCGGGCTGACCGCCCTGGAGGTCGCCGTGCGCCACCCCGAGCGCGTGGGCCGCCTCGTGCTCGCCGCGACGCAGTACCGCCAGGACGGCTACCACGACGACGTCCGGAAACCGGATTTCACCTCACCCCGGCTGCCCAGCCAGGCCGACTTCCAGGAGATGGCCGACGCGTACGCGGCCGTCGCGCCGCGCCCCGAGCACTTCCAGGACTTCCTCGGCAAGGTCACCGGCGCCGCCCACGCCCCGCTGCCCTGGACCGCCGACGACCTGCGCGGGCTCGGGACGCCCACGCTCCTGGTCGTCGGCGACCGCGACTTCGTGCGCGTGGAGCACGCGGCGGAGATGCGGGAGCTGATCCCGCAGGCGCGGCTGGCGGTGCTGCCGTCCACCACGCACGTGGAGCTGATGGGGCGCACCTCTCTGCTGGTGCCGCTGCTGACCGAGTTCCTGGACTGAACGGCCGGCTCAGAAGACCGACAGCCCGGTCAGGGTCGTGAAGCGGTCCAGGGCCGCCACGCCCGCCACCGAGTTGCCCCGCTCGTCCAGGCCCGGGCTCCACACGCACAGCGTGCACCGCCCGGGCACGACCGCGATGATGCCGCCGCCCACCCCGCTCTTGCCGGGCAGGCCCACCCGGTAGGCGAACTCGCCCGCCGCGTCGTACGTCCCGCAGGTCAGCATCACCGCGTTGACCTGCTTGGCCTGGCTGCGCGTGAGCAGCCGGGTGCCGTCGGCGCGGATGCCGTGGCGGGCCAGGAAGCTCGTGGCCAGGGCGAGGTCGGCGCAGGAAGCGGTGATCGAGCACTGCCGGAAGTACTGGTCGAGCAGGGCCGGGATCGGGTTGTCGATGTTGCCGTAGGACGCCATGAAGTGGGCGAGTGCGGCGTTGCGGTCGCCGTTGGCCGCCTCGGAGGCGGCGACGTCCTTGTCGAAGTCCAGGCCCGGGTTGCCGCTCTCCGTGCGCAGGAAGGCGAGCAGTTCACCGGCCGCGTCCCCGGTACGGGTCTGCAGTCGGTCGGTGACGACCAGCGCGCCGGCGTTGATGAACGGGTTGCGCGGGATGCCGCTCTCGTACTCCAGCTGGACCAGCGAGTTGAAGGGGTTGCCGGAGGGCTCGCGGCCGACGTGCTCCCACAGTTCGTCGCCCTCGCGGGCCAGGTCGAGGGCGAGGGTGAAGACCTTGGTGATGGACTGCGTGGAGAACGGCTCGCGCCAGTCCCCCACGCCGTACACCGTGCCGTCCAGCTCCGCTACCGCCATGCCGAAGCGGCGCGGGTCGCAGGCCGCGAGCGCCGGGATGTAGTCGGCGGGGCGGCCGCGGCCGGGGGTGCGCTCGATCTCCTCGGCGATGCGCTCCAGGACCGGCTGGAAGGAATGGGACGACGTCGCTGTCATGATCACCATTGTGCCTCCAGGCCGGTCCCGGCGCGTCGTCGCAGGTCGGATGCGGGTCGGATGCGGGTCTGATGCGGGTCAGGCCAGGGGTGAGGCACTGCCCGCGACGACCTCGGGCCGCAGCAGGTCGGCCAGGGTCTCGGCGGGCAGCAGGCCCTTCTCCAGGATGAGTTCGGCCACGCCGCGGCCAGTGACGAGGGCCTCCTTGGCGATGTCAGTGGCGGCCGTGTAGCCGATGTGCGGGTTCAGCGCCGTGACCAGCCCGATCGAGTTCTCGACGCTCGCACGCAGCGCCTCGGTGTTGGCGGTGATGCCGTCCACGCAGCGCTCGGCCAGCGTCACGCACGCGGCCTGCAGATGCGTGATCGACTCCGACAGGGAGTGCAGGATGATCGGCTCAAAGGCGTTGAGCTGCAACTGGCCCGCCTCGGCGGCCATGGTGATGGCGACGTCGTTGCCGATCACCTCGAAGGCGACCTGGTTGACGACCTCGGGGATCACCGGGTTGACCTTGCCGGGCATGATGCTCGAACCGGCCTGCACGGGCGGCAGGTTGATCTCGCCGAGGCCGGCCCGCGGCCCGGACGACAGCAGCCGCAGGTCGTTGCAGCTCTTGGACAGCTTGACGGCGATCCGCTTGAGCACACCGGACATCTGGACGAACGCCCCGCAGTCCTGGGTGGCCTCGACGAGGTTGGCCGCGGTGACCAGCGGCAGCCCGGTGATGTCGGCGAGGTGGCGGCGGGCGGACTCGGCGTACCCGACCGGAGCATTGAGTCCGGTGCCGATGGCGGTGGCCCCCAGATTGATCTCATGGATCAACTGGACGGCCTCGTCAAGACGGTTGCGATCCTCGTCAATCATGACGGCATACGCGGAGAACTCTTGACCGAGCGTCATCGGCACCGCGTCCTGCAACTGTGTACGGCCCATCTTGAGCACATTGCGGAACTCGACGGCCTTGCGGGCGAACGAGTCCTGCAGTACAGCCATCGACCTGAGCAACCCACGCACCGCGAATACCGTCGCCACCTTGACGGCGGTCGGATACACGTCATTGGTGGACTGCCCGAGGTTGACGTCCTCGTTGGGATGCAGGAACTGGTACTGCCCCTTCTCGTGCCCCATCAACTCCAACGCCCGGTTCGCGACGACCTCGTTGGCGTTCATGTTGGTCGAGGTCCCGGCGCCACCCTGGATGACGTCGACCACGAACTGGTCGTGCAGCTTCCCGTCCCGGATCTCCCGACAGGCCTCGACGATGGCGGCGGACTTCTTCGGCTCCAGCAGCCCCAGCTCCTCATTGGCCAGAGCGGCGGCCTCCTTGACGGCGGCCAGGGCGTCGATGAGGTGCGGATAAGCGGAGATCGGAGTCCCGGTGACGGGAAAGTTCTCGGTGGCACGCAGGGTGTGCACACCCCAGTAGGCGTCGACGGGAACATCCCGATCACCAAGCAGATCATGCTCGCTACGGGTGACGACGTGGGTCATGAGGGTACGGAACCTCTTTCAGAAGGGTTGCTTGAAACGCCCCGTCTTTGAGGGGCGCGGGGAACTGCGCGACCAGCCACAACGGACCCGGCAGCCGCCGGACAACAAGTCGGCCCGCCCCACTAGGCGCAAGCCGAAACCACCACAGGCTCAAGCGAACGAACGGGCCGCACACACCCCACCGCCCGCCCACCACCGAGCAGCGCCTCACCGGCGAACTCGGTGAGCAGCTCCGGATCAACCCCGGCCCGCGCCAACGCCGCCGCAGTCACCGGGATCCGCGCCCGATTCGCACCATCGGCAATCTTCACGGCAACGGCTCGCCCATCCGGCAGCGCAGCAACCTGCACCCCCTCGAAGCCGTCCTTCGCCAGCAGCCCCGGCACAGCAGCCATCAACGCGGCCACATCCCGCCCCGCACCGGAGGCCATCTCCGCGTGCGACCGCATCGCGTCAGCCACCCGCGCCTCCGGCGTACCAGGAGCGGCGGCAGCGATCCGCGCCCCCGCACGAGCAAGCCCGTGCAGCGAGACCGAGAACAGCGGCGCCCCGCACCCGTCGACGGTCACCTGGGCGATCCGCTGCCCGGTGAGATCCTCGACGATCTCCGCGATGGCCTGCTGGAGGGGGTGCTCCGGATCGAGATAGTCGTCCAGGGACCAGCCGTTCAACACGCACGTGTAGAGCATGGCCGCGTGCTTGCCGGAGCAGTTCTGGGCGAGCCGCGAGGGCGCACGCCCCTCCCGCACCCACGCGTCCCGCACGACCGGGTCGAACGGCATGTCGGTCACGTTGCGCAGATGGTCCTCGCTCAGCCCGGCGAGCTCCAGGATCCGCAGGGTCCCGGCGAGGTGTCGCTCCTCGCCGGAGTGGCTCGCCGCGGTGAGCGAGAGCAGCTCGCCGTCGAGCGGCAGCCCCGCCCGGACCATGGCGACGGCCTGGACGGGCTTGAGGGCGGACCGGGGGTAGAAGGCCGCCTCGATGTCGCCGAGCTGGAACTCGACGCGTCCGTCGGGGCCGAGCACGACGACGGAGCCGTAGTGGATGCCCTCGACGACCCCGCCGCGTATCAGGTGGGCGACGGGGGCGTGGAGGGGCTCGCGGATCAGGGGTGCGTCCGCGACGGAACTGCTGAACATCACTGCCTCTTGTCCGGGAGCGGTACGCGGGTCACGCGCCCGCTCCAGTGGTGGGTTCGTTCTCGGTGGACCGGCGGGCGACGCGGCCGCGGATGCCGAACCATCCGCCGACCAGCGCTCCGACGATCAGCGGCAGGCACAGCACGGTGGTGCGGCCGGCGCCTCCGTCGGCGTACATGAGGATCAGGACGGAGGCGAGGAACGCCAGCGTCACGAGTTCGGTCCACGGGGAGCCGGGCAGCCGGTAGCCCGGGCGGGTCAGCTCGCCCTTCTGGGTCTTCTGCCAGAAGAGGAGGTGACAGATCATGATCATGCCCCAGGTGGAGAGGATGCCGATCGCCGCGAAGTTCAGGACGATCTCGAAGGCGTCCGCCGGGACCACGAAGTTGAGGCCGACGCCCAGGACACAGATACCGCTGGTGAGCAGGATGCCGCCGTACGGGACCTGGCTGCGGCTCATCACCGAGGTGAACCTGGGGGCAGAACCGGACATCGCCATGGAGCGCAGGATGCGGCCGGTGGAGTACAGGCCGGAGTTGAGCGAGGACATGGCCGCGGTGAGGACGACGAGGTTCATCACGCCGCCGGCCGCCGGGATGCCGATGTTGGACAGCACGGTCACGAAGGGGCTCTCGCCGGAGCTGTACTTGTTCCAGGGCAGCAGCATCGACAGCAGGACGACCGAGCCGACGTAGAAGAGACCGACGCGCCACATGATCGAGTTGATCGCCTTGGGCATGATCTTCTCGGGGTTCTCGGTCTCGCCCGCGGCGACGCCGACCAGTTCGACGGAGGCGTAGGCGAAGACGACGCCCTGGATGATCAGCAGCATGGGCAGCAGGCCGTTGGGGAAGACACCGCCGTTGTCGGTGATCAGCGACGGGCCGGGGGCGGCTCCGTCGACGGGGTGCTGGGTCACCAGCAGGAAGATGCCGATGCACATGAAGATCACCAGCGCGCTGACCTTGACGATCGCGAACCAGAACTCCAGCTCACCGAAGATCTTGACGGAGATCAGGTTGACGGTCAGCACGACCGCAAGGGCGATCAATGCGATCAACCATTGAGGGATGTCGGAGAACATGCCCCAGTAGTGGGTGTACGTGGCGACCGCGGTGATGTCGGCGATGCCGGTGGTCGCCCAGTTGAGGAAGTACATCCAGCCCGCGGTGTACGCGCCCTTCTCGCCGAGGAACTCGCGGGCGTACGACACGAAGGCGCCCGAGGAGGGCCGGTACAGCACGAGTTCGCCGAGGGCGCGGACGACGAGGAAGGCGAAGACGCCGCAGACCGCGTAGGCGACGAACAGGGAGGGGCCGGCGTCGGCGAGCCGGCCGCCCGCGCCGAGGAAGAGACCGGTGCCGATGGCGCCACCGATGGCGATCATGTTGACGTGCCGGGACTTCAGGGACTTGCTGTAGCCCGCGTCTCCGGCGTCGACATGGCCGGAACGTTTCTGCACGCCTTCGTGCAGGGACTGCTCGCTCACGCCTCGGGTCCGCCTTCCGTTGGGGTGTCCGTGCGCGCGGGGCGCACGATGTCGGTGAGGGTGGTCTCGACGCGGTCGAGATGGTGCGCCATGGCGTCCGTCGCGTCGAGTTCGGAACCGTCCATCAGCGCCTCGACGATCGCCCGGTGCTCGCGGTTGGACTGCTCGCGGCGCCCGCCCAGCTCGTTGAGGAAGGCCGACTGACGCGCCAGTGCGTCCCGGATCTCCTCGATGACCCGGCGGAAGACCGGGTTCTGGGAGGCCTGGGCGACAGCGAGGTGGAACAGCGTGTCGAGGGCGACCCAGGAGGTGGTGTCGGTCTCCCGCTCCATGCGCTCCAGCAGGTGCGCCAGGTGGTCCAGGTCCTCGGGCGTGCGGCGCACGGCCGCGTAGCCCGCCACCGGGATCTCCACGTGGCGGCGTACCTCCAGCAGGTCGCTGGCCGCGTAGTCGCCGAAGGTGGGGTCCTCGACGGCGTTCGCGACCACGAAGGTGCCCTTGCCGGTCCTGGAGACGGTCAGGCCCATCGTCTGCAGGGCCCGCAGGGCCTCGCGCAGCACGGGCCGGCTGACCTCCAGGGTGCGGCAGAGCTCCGCCTCGGAGGGCAGCTTGTCCCCCACCGCGTACTCGCCGTTCTCGATGGCGGCACGCAGATGTGCCAGGACCGCTTCCATCGCGCTGATGCGCCGCGGACCCTGACTGGCTGTCTTGCTGTCTGACAGGTTCACGGGAGCGATACTGCGGGTGACGGGCGGACACTGTCAAGGGGGTCACCCGGCCGCCCGGTGAGACTTGCGGGAAAGGCTGGGTAGACGGCTTCTTGGCCAGGACGGACCAAGACACGGAGGCCGGTATGGACTGGGCCGGATTCGCGCAGCAGATGGCGGCGATGGCCCGCGATCTGCTCGCCCAGGAGTCGGTCGACGCCACCCTGGAACGAATCAGCCGCTCGGCGGTCGAGCTCGTGGAGGGCTGTGACGCGGCCGGCATTCTGGTGCTGAGCGGCGCGAAGGTGAAGACGTTGGCCCCCACCGAGAAGCTGGTCGTCGACAGTGACCGCCTGCAGGGGCGGCTGGGCGAGGGGCCGTGCTTCGATGCCGCCCGCACCGTGGACGGCGAGCGGGTCTTCCGTATCGCGGACTTCACCCGGGAGCAGCCGCGCTGGCCCGCCTACGCCCCGCAGGCGCACGCTCTGGGCATGGGCAGCATGATGGGCTTCCTGCTCTACACCGAGGACCAGGAGTTCGGCGCGCTCAACCTCTACTCACGGGAACCGGGCGCCTTCACCGACGCCAGTGAACTGGCCGGCTGGCTGCTGGCCTCCCATGCCGCCGTCGCCTTCTCCAGCGCCCGCTCCCACGCCCAGATGGAGCAGGCGGTCGCCACCCGTCACCTCATCGGCGAGGCCATGGGCATCCTGATGGGCGCGCACAACCTCACCGAGGAGCAGGCGTTCGAGGCCCTGCGCCGCTTCTCGCAGCAGCACAACATCAAGCTCCGCGAGGTCGCCCGGCGGGTCTGCGAGCGCGGCGGCGTGGACTGACGGCACGGGCGGCTCCCCCGGCTCGTTGGCTGAACCGGAGGAGCCTGGTCGGGCCAGCCCCCCAGGGGAGCGTCGCTGCACCCGGCCTGCACGCCAAGTCCCCAGCCCGGCTCCCTTCACGCATCCGCCGTCAGCTGTCCAGCGCCCCGCTCGCCAGCAGGCCGAGCAGCAGCACTCCCACGACGATCCGGTAGACGACGAAGGCGTTGAAGGAGTGCTTGGCGACGTACTTCAGCAGCCAGGCGATGGAGGCGTAGGCGACGACGAAGGAGACGAGCGTGCCGACGGCGAGCGGGGCGGCGCCCACGCCCGTGCCGAGCGCGTCCTTGAGCTCGTACAGACCGGCGCCGGTCAGGGCCGGGATGCCGAGGAAGAAGGAGAGACGGGTGGCGGCGACGCGGTCCAGGTCGAGGATGAGGGCCGTCGACATGGTGGCGCCGGAGCGCGAGAAGCCGGGGAAGAGCAGGGCGAGGATCTGCGAGCCGCCGACCAGCATCGCGTCCTTGAAGGTCGTGTCGTCCTCACCTCGCTTGTGCCGGCCCATCTGGTCCGCCGCCCACATGACGCCACTGCCGACGATCAGTGAGGCCGCAACCACCCACAGGGAGGCCAGCGGGCCCTCGATGAGCGGCTTGGCGGCCAGGCCCACGATCACGATGGGGATGGTGGCGTAGATGACCCACCAGGCGAACTTGTAGTCGTGGTGGTACCGCTCCTCCTTGTTGACCAGCCCCCTTCCCCAGGCGGAGACGATCCGCACGATGTCCTTGAAGAAGTACAGGAGCACGGCCGCGATCGCCCCGACCTGGATGACGGCCGAGAAGCCGACGACGGCGTCGTCGTCGACGGGGATGTTCATGAGCCCCTCGGTGATCTTCAAATGGCCGGTGGAGGAGACGGGCAGGAACTCGGTCAGTCCCTCGACGACTCCGAGGACGGCGGCCTGGCCGACGTTGATGACGCTCATGGGATCCAGTTCTGGAGGAGTTGGTCGACAGTGCTGTAGACAGTCTTACTACGCGTGGGCGTGGTCCGGGTAGTCAGGACCACAGGGCCTGCGCGACCGACACCCCGGCGAATGCCGCGCCGAGGCCCGCCGTCACGCTCCCCACGACGTTGGCGGCAGCGTAGAGCCCCGCCCCCGTCTCGGTCAGCCGCAGGGTCTCGTACGAGAAGGTCGAGTACGTCGTCAGGGCCCCGCACAGGCCGGTGCCGAGGAGCAGTTGCAGGTGGGAACCGGCCGCTCCCCGGGCCGCGGCGCCGGTCAGGAGGCCGAGGATCAGGCAGCCCGTGACGTTCACCGCGAAGGTGCCCCAGGGGAAGACCGTGTCGTGCCGCGACTGCACCGCGCGGTCGGTGAGGTAGCGCAGCGGAGCGCCCACCATGGCGCCCGCGATCACCAACAGCCAGTTCACAACGACCTCTTACCCTTCGCGTCCGCTTTGCCGGGGTCGCTCTCGCGGCCGACGTACCTGATGACCTCGCAGTCG
The DNA here is from genome assembly GCF_022698165.1 of Streptomyces cylindrosporus. Classification (GTDB taxonomy): domain Bacteria; phylum Actinomycetota; class Actinomycetes; order Streptomycetales; family Streptomycetaceae; genus Streptomyces; species Streptomyces cylindrosporus. The sequence goes on along the minus strand of NZ_JALDAY010000009.1, from coordinate 538,713 downwards.
TCGAGGATGACGAGTCCCTCGCCGACGAGTTCGTCGAGCTGCGGGAGGAAGGCCCGGACCCGCTCCCCGGTGTCGACCATCACGATCGCGACGGGCAGGTCCTCGCTGAGGGAGAGCAGCCGGGTGGTGTGGATCAGGGAGGACGCGCCGAAGCCCTCGATGCCGCGGAAGACGCTGGCGCCGGCGAGTCCGGCCGCGTGGGCGCGGTGCACGATCTCGGAGTAGAGGGGCTTGTGGTGCCAGGTGTCGTTCTCGCCGATGAACACGGTCACGCGCAGGGCGTTGCCGGTCAGCCTGGTCATGGCTGCCTCCACTTCAGGACGCGGCGGCACGCGGCGACCGCGAGCCAGACCGCCGAGAGGGCCGCGAGCAGGGTCGCGGCGAGGTAGGCCAGGCCCGTGCGGGGGTGGCCGGAGTCGACGAGCCGCTGGATGTCGACGGCATAGGTGGAGAAGGTGGTGAAGCCGCCGAGCACGCCGGTGCCGAAGAAGGGGCGGACGAGTCGGTGGGCGGCCCAGATGTCGGTGATGACGACCATGAACACGCCTATCACGGCACAGCCGACGACGTTGGTCCAGAAGGTCGCCCAGGGGAATCCGCCCGGCTGAGCGGGCCACCACAGGGCGAGTGCGTAGCGGGCGGTGGCGCCGAGGGCTCCGCCGAGGGCGACCACCGCGACAACGGGTGCCTGGGTGCGCCACTCGGGCCGCCGCGGGGCGCCGGTGCGGGTACGGAGGCTCTCGGCTTCCGGGGCTGTCATAAGCGTGCGTCTCCTACTCGCCGGGGCCCGGGCGTGCGGGCGCCGCTCCTTCGCAAGTAGGGACCGTTGGCGGCACCACTGCCGCGGTTCGGGTACGGCGGGCCCCACCGCCGCGCCGCGACGAGGTGCTCGCGGCCGGGCTACAGGGTAGCGCCCGGCCCGGACCGGGGTCATTTCGGGGCGGGCCGCTCGCAGACCGCGATCCCGCGCTCCCACAGGCTGCCCAGCACCAGGTGGCCGGCTGCTTCGCAGACGCTGGTGACCATGCGGAAGCCGGAGCGGCGGTGGGTGAGGTGGTGAACGACGTCGCCCTGGTCGTCGACGGCGAGGACGCCGATGGTGCCGGCGGGGCGGTAGGGGGCGTGTACGGCGATGCGGGCGGCGGCGCCGCGGACGGCGGGCGGGGTGCGGTGCAGCAGGTCGAGCGGCGGGACGCGCGGGGAGGCCAGGGAGACCCAGATCGGCCCGTCCGGTGAGCCGCGCCAGATGTTGTCGGGCATGCCGGGCAGGTTCTCGGCGAAGGGCTCGCCGTGCCCCGCCTTCGGGCCGGTGAGCCAGTAGCGGGTGAGCCTGCGGGCGCCGGTCTCGGCGACGACCAGGAACGATTCGTCGGCGGCGAGTGCGAGGCCGTTGGCGAACTGCAGCCCCTCCAGCAGCACTTCGGGCGCCTCGCTGCCGGGTGCGAGGCGCAGCAGCCGGCCCGTGCCGGTGTGCTCGACGATGTCGCCGATCCAGTGCTCGAGCGGGTGCACCCGGCTGGAGACGGTGAAGCAGACGCTGCCGTCCGCCAGGGCGACGACGTTGCTGCAGAACCGCAGCCGCTCCCCCGCCACCGAGTCGGCGAGGATGCGGACGATGCCCTCGCGCAGGTCGACGCGGAGCAGGCCGAGGTCGGCGTCGCACACCAACAGGGCGTCGTCCGGCAGGAGTTCGAGGCCGAGCGGCCGGCCGCCGGTCTCGGCGAGCACTTCGACACGGGCGGGCGCCTCGCCGGTCAGGCCGTCGACGCGCAGGATGCGGCCGTCCTCCACGCCGGTGAGCACCCGGCCCCGGGCGTCGGCGACGACGTCCTCGGGGCCGCGGCCGCCGATGGCGACGTACCGGAGCGGAACAAGAGCGGCGGGTCGGTCCATGGAAACCTCCTCGTCGAGGTCGGGACAGTTCATGCTGGCACGTAGGAGGAGGTCCGCCGGGCGCGGGGTCACTCGATCAGGTTTACCTCGGCACTTTCCCGGCCACTCAGGACATCGCCGAGAAGGAGTGGTCCCATGTCACGGTCGGCCCGCTGGTGGCACCGGTCGGGGCTCGGCGAGCTGCACCGGCGGGGCAGGGAGCTGGAGTTGCTGCACCGGGCCATGGGCTTCGCCACGCTCGCGCTGGTCACGCTGGCGCCGCTGCTGATCGTGGTCGCGGCGGCGGATCCGCTGGGGCACGGCGGATTCGCGCTGTGGCTGGTGGACGGGATGGACCTGTCCGGGCGCTCCGCCAAGGCCCTGTCGGACGTCTTCGGGCCGCCCAGCAAGGTGGTCGGCACCGCCAGCGCGTGGAGCGTGGCGTTGCTCGCGGTGTTCGGGCTGTCGTTCGCGGCGAGCGTGCAGAACGGCTACGAGCGGATCTGGAAGCCGTCCCCCGGCCCGTGGCACCGGATCTGGCGGCAGGCGGTCTGGCTGGTCGTGCTCATGGCGTACGTGTACGCGCAGGTGGAGACCCGGAACGTGCTGCACGGGACCGCCCGTATCCCGCTGAGCATGGCGGTCGGGATCCTGTTCTTCTGGTGGGGCCCGCACTTCCTGCTCAATCGCCAGGTGCGCTGGCGGCATCTGCTGCCCGGCGCGCTCGCCACAATGGCGGGGCTGGTGGGCCTGCGCTGGTTCTCCTACCTGGTGTTCACCCCGCTGCTGGTCACCAACGCGGTCAGCTACGGCCCGGTCGGCACCATCCTGGTCGTGGAGTCCTGGCTGGTCGGAGTGGGTTTCGTGGTCTACGGCGGTGCGCTGGTCGGGCGGCTGCTGTGCGAGCGGTTCGGCTACACGGACGAGGAGGCGGCAGCCGAGGAAGGGTCAGCCGAGGAGGAGGCCCCGCCCCTCCAGGCGCCCGAAGGCAAGGTCTAGCCCCTGGCCGCGCCTACCAGCCCTTCTCGAACATCCGCGCCACCTCGGCGATCCGCACCTCGTCGCGCCGGTAGTAGGTGCGCGTCCCGATGCTGCATGCGGTCAGCAGGCCCATGTCCGCGAGCAGTGCGAGATGGGTGGCCGCGACCGCGCTCGGCACGCCGAGCTTCGCGGCGACGGCGTCCACGGTCACGCCTCTTTCGACGCCGCTCCCGGGCGAGAGCGGCGGGAAGTGGGCGGCCGGGTCCTTGAGCCACTCCAGGATGTCCAGACGTGTCCCGCTGACGGAAGTCCTCAACATCGCGTGCCCCTTTCCGGACGGACCACCGCGAACCGCGTCCTCCCACTGTCCCGCAGGACCCACAGTCGTGTCCGTGACTCGGCGGTCCTTGTCCGGTACCGAACGGCGCGGTCTGTCCAGGCGTGCCGGGCACCGGCCCGGTACGAAAAGGGCGAGGGCCCGACCGCTCCCCTGCGGCCGGGCCCTCTTCTCATGGTTCAGCGATGGCTGAACCAGCTCATGGCGGAAGTCGCCTTGTTCGAGTAGTCGAACAGGGCCTGGTTCTCCCAGCCGTTGCCGGAGGTGGAGTCGGTCGGGTCCCAGCCGTTGCCGGTGACCGCGGTCCAGGTCGCCTCCCAGTAGAAGACACCGAGTCCCTTGTTGCCGGGGACGGCCTCGACGATGTTCGCGACGGCGTTCATCCACGCCAGCTGGCCCGCCTGGGTGGCCGGGTAGCCGGTGACCAGCTCGCCGCTGGTGTCGATCTGGTTCTCCAGCGAGTCGTTCTGGGACAGCGTGAACGGGTAGGCCGTCTCGGCGATGAAGACCGGCTTGCCGTAGCGGGAGACCACGTCGTCCAGGGTGGTCTGCGCGGCGGCCAGCGAGCCGTGCCAGTAGCCGTAGTACGACAGCCCGATCACGTCGTAGTTGATGCCGTAGGTCTTGGCGTTGTCGAACCACCAGCGGACCGTCGCGTCGTCGCCCGCGTTGGCCAGGTGCAGGGCGACCTGCGTGCTGGAGGAGACCGCCTTGACCGCGCTGTAGCCGGAGTTGATCAGCCCGGCGAGCTGCGACCAGTTGTCGGTGGAGCCCTCGGACCACAGCATGCCGCCGTTGATCTCATTGCCGACCTGGACCATGTCGGCCGTGGTGCCCTGGGCCTTCAATGCGTTCAACACGTCGTACGTGTGGTTGTACACGTCCGTCTTGAGTTGACTGTATGTGTGCGAGGACCAGGCGGCGGGCTTGGTCTGCTTGCCCGGGTCGGCCCAGCTGTCCGAGTAGTGGAAGTCGACCAGCAGCTTCATGCCGGCGGCCTTGATGCGCTTGGCGACGGCGAGCACGCGCGTCTTGTTGTTGTAGCCGTCGGCCGGGTCGACCCACACCTTCAGGCGCGCGTAGTTCATGCCGGCGTTCTTCAGGATGGTGACCGCATCGCCCGTGGTGCCGGAGCTGGTCTTGTAGACGCCGCCGAGGGCCTCGCTCTTGGCGAGGGAGGAGATGTCGGCACCCTTGATCGACAGGCCGGTCGAGCCGGAAGCGAAGGTCAGGTCGTCAACATTGATCCAGTTGCCCGCGTTCGCGTCACTGTTGATGCTGATGGTGCACTGGTTGTTGGTCACATTGACCGACGTGACAATGCGGACCCAGCTGCTGGTGGAGACCGGCAGATCGGTCCTCTGCTCGGAACTGCCGCAGTTCTTCAGGGATATGTACGCGGAGTTCTGGCCGCCGCTGGAGCGGACCCAGGCGGTCAGCGTGTAGTTGCCGTTGGTCAGTCCCGACAGGTACTGGTACGTCTCCACCTTGTAGGCGGCGGACGAGTACTGGGACAGGCGGTAACTGCCGCTGTGGCCACCGGACTCGGTGTACGAGGCGCCGGTGTCGCCGTACTCGGACCAGCCGGCCGGGACGGCCACGCCCGCGCCGTCGGACTCGAAGCCGCCGTTGGTGAGCGTACTGGCGGCGTGCGCCGTGGTGGCGGGCACAGCGACGAGGGCGAGCCCGGCCACGAGCGGCAGCAGCAGGGCCCTTAGTGTGCGTCTGGGATGGAACATCTTCGTCCGTCGTCCCTTCGACGTGATGAGGATGGGGCGTCCCCTCCAGTGGGGGTTTCCCCGATGGGGTTCCTTCCGGTGGCACCCGGAGGGAGAGCCCCTCCGCCCGCGGCTCTCGTGGCACGCGCGGGCGGAGGGGAGTCGGCTCAGCCGTCGAGTCGTACGACCCGGACGGCTCCCGCGGGCAGCGCGAGGCGGCCCGCGGCGCGTTCACCGGTCAGCAGCTCGGTGCCGTGCGCCTCCAGCGGCACCTTCGCGTCCGAGCCGGTGTGGTTGATCGCGAACAGATAGCTGCCCGACTCACCGGTGCGGCGGACGACCTCGACGTCGCGGGGCAGGTCGGCGCGCGGGGCGACCCGGGCGTCCTCCAAGGCCCAGCCCAGCAGGGCGTCCAGGCCCTCGGCGGCGAGGCGGGTCGAGACGTACCAGGCGGTGCCCTCGCCGAGGTGGTGGCGGGTGACGGCCGGCCGGCCCGCGGTCAGGCCGTCGGCGTACGTCCACACGGTCTCGGCGCCGCGCGGCACCACGAACTCGCTCCACACGTCACCGGCGAGTTCGCTGCCGTCCGGGCCGGTGATGCGTACCAGCTGCCCCTGCAGCAGCGGCGAGAACTCCTCGACGGTCAGGCCCAGCACGTCCCGGAGCGCGCCCGGGTAGGCGCCCGGGTGGACGGCGTCGTGCTCGTCGACGATGCCGGAGAAGTACGAGACGACGAGGGTGCCGCCCCGCTCGACGTACTCCTTGAGGTTGTTCCCGGCCGCCTCCGTCATCAGGTAGAGGGCGGGCACGACGACAAGGGGATACCTCGACAAGTCGGCTTCCGGGTGGGCGAAGTCGACCGTGAGGTGGCGGTCGTACAGGGCCTCGTAGAAGGCGTCGGCGCGCTCGCGCGGGTCGTGGTCCTCGCTGGGGCGCCACTCCAGGTTCTGCGCCCACCAGGAGTGCCAGTCCCACAGGACGGCCACGTCGGCCTCGGTGCGGCTGCCGCGGACGGTGCTCAACGAGTCGAGGGACGCGCCCAGTTCGACGACCTCGCGCCACACGCGCGTGTCCGTGCCGCCGTGCGGGAGCATCGCCGAGTGGAACTTCTCGGCGCCGCGCCGGGACTGGCGCCACTGGAAGAACATCGCGCCGTCGGAGCCGCGCGCCACGTGGGCCAGGGAGTTGCGGGCCATCTGGCCGGGCGCCTTGGCCGGGTTGCGCGGCTGCCAGTTGACGCCCGAGGTGGAGTGCTCCAGGAGCAGCCAGGGGGCGCCGCCGGCGACGGAGCGGGTGAGGTCGGCGGCCATCGCGAGGTTGACGTGGGTGCGGCGGCCGTCGGTGATCAGGTAGTGGTCGTTGGTGACGAGGTCGACCTCGCGGCCCCAGGCCCAGTAGTCGACGGAGTCGCACTGGCTGAGGGCGGTCATGAAGTTCGTGGTGACCGGGACGCCGGGTGACAGGCGGTGCAGGATGTCCCGCTCCGCGCAGAAGTTCTCGCGCATGGTGTCGTCCGCGAAGCGCTTGTAGTCCAGCGCCTGGGCCGGGTTGACGGCCGTCGGGGTGGCGCGCGGCGGGTTGATCTGGTCGAAGCCGGCGTAGCGCTGGCCCCAGAAGGCGGTGCCCCAGGCCTCGTTGACGGCTTCGACGTTCTCGTACGTCGTCCGCAGCCAGCGGCGGAAGTGGGCGGCGCAGGAGTCGCAGTAGCAGGCGGAGACGGGGACGCCGTACTCGTTGTGCACGTGCCACATCGCGAGGGCCGGGTGGTCGCCGTAGCGCTCGGCGAGCTTGCCGGTGATGGTCGCGGCGGCCGCGCGGTAGTCGGCGTTGCTGTGACAGATCGCGGCGCGGGAGCCGAACTCGTAGCGCACGCCCTCGCGGCTGACCGGCAGCGCCTCGGGGTGGGCGCGGTAGAACCAGGCGGGCGGGCAGACGGTGGGCGTGCCCAGGTCGACGCGGATGCCGTTCTCGTGCAGCAGGTCGACGATCCGGTCCAGCCAGCCGAAGTCGTACACCCCAGGTGAGGGCTCGAGGAGCGCCCAGGAGAAGATTCCGAGGCTCACCATCGTGACGCCGGCCTCGCGCATCAGCCGGACGTCCTCGTGCCAGACGCTTTCCGGCCACTGCTCGGGGTTGTAGTCCCCACCGAAGGCGAGCCTGGTGAGGCCCCTGGGGCTGGTCTCCGGCATGGATCTCTCCCGTTTTATCGATCATTTGGGAACGTGCACACACAGCGGCGGTGGTGCGAGCCCAACATAACCGCACAGCAACAACCATTGACAAGTGTCCGGGATGTTTCTCTACTGTGAACGCTCACAGAGCAGCATGACAGGTCCTCGCGACGGGCGGGGGCCCGGCTCATGTGATTCGCATGGCAGGTTCCCGCAGCAGGCGGGGGCCCAGGTCAGGGGAGAGATCCATGCCCAACACGAAGCGCAGTCGCCTCGTGGCTTGCACCATCGCCGTCGCCCTCGGCGCCACCGCACTCGCCGCGTGCGGTTCGTCCGACTCGGACAGCAAGGCCGAGTCCGGTCCGGTCTCGCTGACGTACTGGACCTGGACGCCCGGCATGGACAAGGTCGTGGACCTGTGGAACAAGGGTCCGGGCAAGAAGGACCAGATCACGGTCACGGTGAAGAAGCAGGCGTCCGGCGACACGCTGGTCACCAAGATCCTCACCGCGCACAAGGCGAAGACGGCCCCGGACCTGGTGCAGGCCGAGTACCAGGCGCTGCCGACGCTGGTCAGCAACGACGCGCTCGCCGACATATCGAAGCAGGTCGGCGACGCGAAGAGCGACTTCGCCGAGGGCGTCTGGCAGCAGACCACGCTGGGCACGGACGCGGTGTACGCGGTGCCGCAGGACATCGGGCCGATGATGTTCTACTACCGCGCCGACCTCTTCAAGAAGTACGGCCTGAAGGTCCCGACCACCTGGGACGAGTTCGCCGAGACCGCCCGCGCGCTGAAGAAGAAGGCCCCGGACAAGGACCTCACCACCTTCTCCGCCAACGACTCCGGCCTCTTCGCGGGCCTCGCCCAGCAGGCCGGCGCCAAGTGGTGGACGACCTCCGGCGACAAGTGGAAGGTCGGCATCAACGACGCGGCCACCAAGAAGGTCGCCGACTTCTGGGGCGGCCTGGTCAAGGAGGGCGCCATCGACAACCAGCCGATGTACACGCCGTCCTGGAACAAGGCGCTGAACACCGGCAAGCAGATCGCCTGGGTCTCCGCCGTGTGGGCGCCGGGCACGCTGACCACGGCCGCGCCCGACACCAAGGGCAAGTGGGCCATGGCCCCGCTCCCCCAGTGGTCCGCCGGTGAGAACGTCACGGGCAGCTGGGGCGGCTCCTCCACCGCCGTCACCTCGGACTCGGCGCACAAGGAGGCCGCCGCCAAGTTCGCCGCCTGGCTGAACACGGACGGCACGGCCCTGCAGGCGCTGGCCAAGGAGAGCGGTATCTACCCGGCCGCCACCAACGCCCAGACCAGCGGCGCCTTCGCCACTCCCCCGGCGTACTTCTCGAACCAGTCGGACTTCTACACCAAGGCCGCCGAGATCGCGAAGACCACGGCGCCCTCGGCCTGGGGCCCGAACGTGAACGTCGCGTACACGACCTTCAACGACGCGTTCGGCGCCGCCGCCAAGAACAAGTCGGACTTCACGGCCGCCCTGGACAAGATGCAGGACGCCACGGTCGCCGACCTGAAGAAGCAGGGCTTCGAGGTCGCTCAGTGAGCAGCACCACCCGCCGGAGGTCGTACGGGGTCAAGGGGGCCCCGTACGCCTTCCTCCTCCCCGCAACGCTCCTCTTCGCTCTGTTCTTCGCGCTGCCCATCGGCTACGCGGCCTACCTGAGCTTCCGCAAGGTGCACGTCTCCGGGCTCGGCCTGGGTTCGGGTGCCCGCAAGGAGGTCTGGGCCGGCCTGGAGAACTACTCCGACGCCCTCACCGACAGCGAGCTGCTGCACGGGGCGCTGCGCGTGCTCGGCTACGGCTGCATCGTCGTCCCGGTGATGCTCGGCCTCGCCCTCCTGTTCGCGCTGATGCTCGACTCGGAGAGGGTGCGGCTCGCCCCCTTCACCCGGCTGGCGATCTTCCTGCCGTACGCCATTCCCGGCGTGGTGGCGGCCCTGATGTGGGGCTTCCTGTACCTGCCGGACGTCAGCCCCTTCTACTACGTGCTGGAGAAGCTGAACCTGCCGCAGCCGAACCTGCTCGACGGGGGTCCGCTGTACCTCGCGATGGCCAACATCGCGGTCTGGGGCGGCACCGGCTTCAACATGATCGTCATCTACACCTCGCTGAAGTCGATCCCGGCCGAGGTGTACGAGGCGGCCAAGCTGGACGGCGCCACCCCGCTGCAGATCGCGCTGCGGATCAAGATCCCGATGGTGGCGCCCTCACTGGTGCTGACCTTCTTCTTCTCGATCATCGCGACGCTCCAGGTGTTCAACGAGCCGACCACCCTCAAACCGCTCACCAACTCCCTGCCGCTGACCTGGAGTCCGCTGATGACCGTCTACCAGGACGCGTTCCGCAAGGGCGACATCTACCAGGCGGCCGCCGAGGCCGTGATCATCGCCGTCGCGACACTCGTCCTGTCCTTCGGCTTCCTGCGGGCCGCGAACCGCCGTCAGAAGCAGGAGGCCGCACGATGAGTTCCCTCGCCGTCCAGAAGGTCCCCGCCACGGCCGGCACCACGGGTACCGCCCAGGACCGTCCGCCGCTGCGCCGCCGGATCTCGCTGGTCCCGACGGTCACGCTGCTGATCGGCGCGATCTACACGCTGCTGCCGGTTGCGTGGGTCGTCATCGCGTCCACCAAGTCCGGGCGCGAGCTGTTCTCCACGTTCACGTTCCTGCCCGGCAGCGGCTTCGCCGACAACATCAAGCAGCTGAACGCCTATCGCGACGGCGTGTACTGGAAGTGGATGGGCAACTCCGCCCTCTACGCCGGTCTGGGCGCCCTGCTGTCGACGTGCGTGTCGGCGTTCAGCGGCTACGCGCTGGCGACCTACCGCTTCCGCGGTCGCGAGACGATCTTCAACGTCCTGCTCGCCGGCGTGCTGATGCCGCCGATCATCCTCGCCATCCCGCAGTACCTGCTGCTGGCCAAGGCGGACCTCTCGGACTCCTACCTGTCCGTGCTGCTCCCGCAGATCCTTTCGCCGTACGGCGTCTACCTCGCGCGCATCTACGCCGCGGCAGCCGTGCCGACCGACGTGGTCGAGGCGGGGCGGATGGACGGGGCGAGCGAGTGGCGGATCTTCACCCGGGTCGCGCTGCCGATGATGGTGCCCGGTCTGGTGACGGTGTTCCTGTTCCAGTTCGTGGCCGTGTGGAACAACTTCCTGCTGCCGTACATCATGCTCAGCGACGACGAGAAGTTCCCGATCACGCTGGGCCTGTACACACTGCTCGAACAGGGTGCCAACACTCCCGCGCTCTACACCCTGGTGATCACGGGCGCGTTCCTGGCGGTGCTTCCGCTGATCGCGCTCTTCCTGGTCGTCCAGCGGTTCTGGAGCCTCGACCTGCTCTCCGGAGCCGTAAAGTCATGACCATGAGCAACACGGGGGGCCGACGCAGACCGCCGACGATCCACGACGTGGCCCGCGAGGCGGGTGTCTCGCGGGGCACCGTCTCGCGGGTGCTCAACGGCGGGCACTACGTCAGCCCGGCCGCGGCGGAGGCGGTCAACGCGGCGATCCGCAAGACGGGGTACGTCGTCAACAGGCACGCGCGCTCACTGATCACCGGCCGTTCGGACTCCGTCGGCTTCCTGCTGACGGAGCCTCAGGAGCGGTTCTTCGAGGACCCCAACTTCAATGTGCTGCTGAGCGCCTGCACCCAGGCGCTGGCGGCGCACGACATTCCGCTGCTGCTGATGCTGGCGGGCACCAAGGACGAACGGCGGCGCATAACCCGCTACATCACGGCCGGTCATGTCGACGGCGTGCTGCTGGTCTCCAGCCACTCCGGGGACCCGGTCGCGGAGGAGCTGCACAAGGCGGGCGTGCCCCTCGTGCAGTGCGGCAAGCCCATGGGCCTCGGATCCAAGGTGAGTTACGTGGCCGCGGACGACCGGGACGGCGCCCGGGACATGGTTCGCCATCTGCTGTCGCTGGGCCGCCGTCGCATCGGGATGGTGAGCGGACCGCTGGACACGCCCGGCGGTGTGGACCGTCTCGCCGGGTACAAGGAGGTGCTCGCCGACGCGGGCATCGAGATCGACGAACGGCTCGTCGTCTCCGGCGACTACAGCCGGGCCAGCGGCGAGGCCGGGGCCGAACGGCTGCTGGCCCAGGCCCCGGACATGGACGCCGTGTTCGTCGCCTCCGACCTGATGGCGCAGGGCGCCCTGACGGCGCTGTACCGGGCGGGCCGCAGGGTCCCGGAGGACGTGTCGGTGGGCGGCTTCGACGACTCCGTCGCGGCGATCGAGGCGACCCCGCCCCTCACCACGATCCGCCAGCCCTACGACCGCATCAGCGCCGAGATGGTACGGGTGCTGCTCGCCCAGATCGGCGGCGAGGACCCGGCGGCGGTGATCCTGCCCACGGAGCTGGTGAAGCGGGACTCCACATAGCGGCAGGGGACATGGGCGCTCGGGGCCCGGGGGCCGAAGCTCCCGGGCCCCGTCCGTCGTTCCCTCCCCGGCACGGCCGTCCCTTCGCATACTGAGGGGCATGGCCATCTACGACACGCTCGGCACGACGTACGGCCTCACCCGGCGACCGGATCCGCGGATCGCCGCGCGGATCCACGCCGCGCTCGGGGACAGCGCCGAGGTGATCAACGTCGGCGCGGGCACCGGCTCCTACGAGCCGCCCCGCACGGTTCTCGCCGTCGAGCCGAGCCAGGTCATGATCGCCCAGCGCCTGCCCGGAGCCGCGCCCGCGGTGTGTGCCGTCGCCGAGCGGCTGCCGTTGCGCACCGGCGCCGCCGACGCCGTGATGGCGCTGCTGACCGTGCACCACTGGACCGACCCGGCGGCGGGTCTCGCCGAGCTGCGCCGGGTGGCCCGCCGCCGCATCGTCGTCCTGACCTGGGACCAGGCGGTCTTCCGCGAGCGGTTCTGGCTCGTGCGCGACTACCTCCCGAGCGCCGCCGCCTACGACGACACCCGCGCCGTACCGATCGGGCGGCTGGCCGAGCTGCTCGGCGGGGCGCGCGTCGAGCCCGTCCCCGTCCCGCACGACTGCACCGACGGGTTCGGCGCCGCGTTCTGGCGCCGGCCCGACGCCTACCTCGACCCACGCGTGCGTGCCGGGATCTCCCTGTTCGCGCAGACCGGGGAGGACGCCCTCGCCCCGGGCCTCGCGGCGCTCGGTGACGACCTGGCGACGGGCCGCTGGCACGAGCGGCACGCCGGTCTGCTCACGCTCGACAGCATGGACGTCGGCTACCGGCTGCTGATCGCGGACAGCTGATCTCCCGTACGGCGGACCCTCTGATCCTTGAGGTGGTCGACTCACGGCTCCAGGCGGTCAGGATTCGAGAAGCCGTCCACCGCTCCCCCGCCCTAGCGTGAAACCACCGACGAAAACCGTCGGGTCACCCGATGCGGAGGAGCACACCATGACCGCCGGCCTCAACACCGTCATCTACCCCGTCAAGGACATCGCCGCGGCGAAGGCCCTGTTCAGCGCGCTGCTGGAGGTGGAGCCGTACGCGGACGAGCCGTACTACGTCGGCTTCAAGGACGCCGGACAGGACATCGGCCTCGACCCCAACGGCCACGCCAAGGGCATGACCGGACCGGTGCCCTACTGGCACGTCTCCGACATCCGGGGCCGGCTCGCGGCGCTGCGCGAGGCGGGCGCCGAGGTGCTGCAGGACGCCCAGGACGTCGGCAACGGCAGGCTGATCGCCTTCGTGAAGGACGCCGACGGCAACCACATCGGGCTGCTTCAGGACCCGACCTCCTGACCCGGCCACTGCATGCACCCGCACTAATTGCACGCTCAACGAATGGCTGATTCGGTGTTACCGTGCGGGTATGGGAGCGAAGACGGCCGAGGCCCGGCTCGAGGACAAGTGGCGGGACATCCTGTCCACGCACGCTCGCACGATGTGCGAGATCGACCGGGTGCTGCACCCGTACGGCCTGGGCGCGAGCGACTTCGAGGTGCTGGACATCCTCGCCTCCGAGTCGCCCCGCGACGGGGACCAGTGCCGGGTGCAGAACCTGGTCGGCCGAGTCCATCTCAGCCAGAGCGCGCTGTCCCGGCTGATCGCCCGACTGGAGAAGGACGGCCTGCTGGAGCGCTCCGTCTGCGTGGAGGACCGCCGCGGCGTGTGGGTCACCCTGACCACCAAGGGCCGGGACCTGCACACCGAGGTACTGCCACTGCAACGCGCCGCGCTGGCGCGGATGTTGGGCTAGCGCCTGTCCGGCGGATCAGGTCGGCTATAAGAAACGGCGCCTCCTGGCTCACCCGAGCGGGGCCTGGCGCTCCCCCACTGCCTTGAGGGAGTCGACGCGGTGGGGGCACCTCCCGGCCGAAGGCTGGGGGACGTCGGCGAGTGACGACAACACGGCTGGGGGTGCCCCCTCCGGGGGAGTGCGTGCCAGACCCCGCGACGCCGAGCTGATCCGCCGGACAGGCCCCAGCAGTCGCGGGTACCCCTATTCCGGCGCGGCCCCCCGCAGGATGAAGGCAATCACGTCGTCGAGCGCGCGCTCGTCGGTGTCCGGGGGCAGCATGCCCGTGGCTGCGAGGTTGGCGTACCCGTGCAGGGTGGCGAAGATCGGCACGCCCACGGACTCCGTTGTCCCCGCGCGCAGTTCACCCCGGCGCTGCCCCTCGACGATCAGCTCCACCAGCAGGTCGGACCAGCGTTCGGTGGCCGCGACCAGCGCCTCGGACGCCTCCGGATCGTGCTTGATCGAGTACATCAGGTCCAGCAGTACGGCATTGCCGAGCGCGAACCCCACATAGGCGCGGACCATGGCGTCGAGGCGCTCCGCGAACGACTCCCCGAGCCCCTCCTGGGACGCCTTCAGGGCCGTCGCCAACCGGTCGAACCCGGTCAGCGCCAGGGCGTCGAGCAGCGCCTGCTTGTCCTTGAAGTGGCGGCTCGGCGCGGCATGGCTGACGCCGAGATCACGGGCGAGCTCACGCAGCGACAGCGCGGCCGGCCCCTTCTCCCGGAGCGTCTCCTCGGCGCGGGTCAGCAGCGCGGCGCGCAGGTCTCCGTGGTGGTAGCTGCGAGGGCGGGTGTACATACGCGCCAGTGTATCGGGCATGTGTTCCGTGACTACATTGTTGGCACCGCCATCTTTGTTGTCATTGACAGCATTGTTGGCGACGCCTACATTGGCTGCCATGACTACTGCACCCAGCAAGTGGACCGTGTCCGACATCCCCGACCAGACGGGCCGCACCGTCGTCGTCACCGGCGCCAACAGCGGGCTCGGCATCGCGACCGTGGAGGCGCTGGCCGGCGCCGGCGCGCACGTCGTGCTCGCCGTCCGGGACCCGAAGCGCGGCGAGGCCGCGGCGGCCGGGGTCGACGGCAGCGTGGAGGTACGCCGCCTCGACCTCGCCGACCTCTCCTCCGTGCGCGAGTTCGCCTGGAACTGGCGCGGCGATCTGGACCTGCTCATCAACAACGCCGGCGTCATGAACATCCCGGAGTCCGCCACCAAGGACGGCTTCGAGACCCAGATCGGCACCAACCACCTGGGCCACTTCGCCCTGACGAACCTGCTGCTGCCGCGCATCACCGACCGGGTGGTGACGGTGTCGTCCGGCGCGCACAGGATCGGCGGACCGTACATCCACTTCGACAACCTCAACCTCACCGGCGAGTACACGCCCATGAAGGCGTACGGCCAGTCCAAGCTGGCCAACCTGCTGTTCACGCTGGAACTGCAGCGCCGGCTGACGGAGTCGGGCTCGTCCGTGCGGGCCACGGCCGCGCACCCCGGCTATGCCGTCACGAATCTGCAGAGCCGTGACGCCAGCGCGGTGCGGCGTCTCCTCATGCGGGTCGGCAACCGCGTCATGGCCCAGGACAACAAGGCCGGTGCCCTGCCCACCCTGTTCGCCGCCGTCCAGGACCTGCCCGGCGCGAGCTATGTCGGCCCCGACGGCCTCGGTGAGATGCGCGGCGCCCCGACCCTGGTCGGCCGTTCGGCCGCGGCCGGCGACCCGGCCGCCGCCCGCCGTCTGTGGACGCTCTCCGAGGAGCTGACCGGCGTCACCTACCCCCAGCCCACCACCGTCGACGCGGCGTGAGGGACCGGGTTCCCGGCCCCGCGCCGCACGCTCAACTCCGGGCGTGCAGGCGGAAGACCGGATGGTCGGCGGGGTCCGGCAGCGCGGTCAGTACCGCGGAGACGGTCGGCATGCCGCCGTACTTGTCGCGGTACGCCGCCATGATGGGCGGGCGGTCGGCCTCGGGGACCTCCTCCGCCATGAGGTCCTCGGTGCGGCCGTGGGCGGTGACCCGGCACTCGGGCGAGGCCTGGAGGTTGAGCGCCCAGTCGCTCAGGCCGCGGTAGGAGACGAGGTAGCGCGCCCCCTCGTACTCCAGTACGGCGACGGGCACGGTGCGCCACTGGCCGCTGGTGCGGCCGCGCACCGAGAGCCGGGACACGACCGACCGCCCGAACAGCGGCGCGAGCCGGTTGCCGACGTTGCGCTGCATCCAGGGCGGCTTGAGATAGGTGCGGTCCTTCATACCGTGCCTCCTCCGTCGGTTCCTCCGTTGCAGGACCCCGCAGTCGCACTCCTGTGGATACTCCACCGTGAACGCACGGTTCACCAGGCCCTTGCGGAAGCGCTACGCGAGGCCGCCGAAGTCGGGGATGGTGACCGAGCCGTCCTCGGCGAGCGGGAAGCCGGGGTTGTGGGCGACTTCCCAGGCGTGGCCGTCGGGGTCGGTGAAGGCGCTGGAGTAGAAGCCGATGGCGTTGACGGCGGCGGGCTTGGTGACGGTCCCGCCGGCCCGCTCCACGGCCGCCAGCAGTGCGTCGACCTCGGCCTCCGAGCGGACGTTGTGCGCGAGGGCGATCCCGCCGAAACCGCTCGCCGGCGTGGGCTCCAGACCGCAGTCCCGGGCCAGCTCGTCCCGGCTCCACAGTACGAACCCGAGGCCGCCGGCCTGGAAGAAGACGGTCTCCGCGACCTCCTGTCCCCGCCAGCCCAGCGCCTCGTAGAAGGCCTTGGAACGGGCGAGATCGGAAACGCCCAGCGTGATCAGAGTGATGCGCTGTTCCATCCGGTCACCGTACTCGCGTGGACGGGCCCGCCGATGGCGTACTCAGGGGAGTCGCCCTCGCGGATCCCGCGCGCCACGTGAATGCCTCGATCCGCCGCGTTTTGCGGACAGTCCCCGCGCATCAGGGAGCGACGCGGGCGCCCTGACGGACGTATCGTCTGCCACGGCGACCGCGGGCGTCCGAGGATGAACGGGGTCGGCGCCGTTCGTCCTCGTGTCGTGCGAGAGCCCGGGTGCGGGAGCGGGAGACCGCCCGCACCCTGCCCGGGCCCGGCCGCTCCCCTTCCGAGTTCGGTGGCCGGGCCCCCTCCATCACGGTCTACGGGCGCGCCAGCAGGGTGCGCACCCCTTCCGAGGTCAGCGTCAGCGGGTGGTCGGAACCCGCGTCGATGGTGAGGGACAGATCGTCGGCCGGCCACTGGGAGGCCAGCGCGCCCAGCGGCACCAGACGGTAGCTGGAGATGTACGGCAGCAGCTCCGCCATCTCCACCTCCGAGGTGAACACCGGAACCACCGGGTCACCCCCGGGCTGTTCCAGGACGGGCAGCGCCACGGCGGCGGGATCGGCCCCGTCGCCCTGGTTCGCGTCGTCGGGCACGGGAACGAGCACATCGCTGCCGGCGAGCGTGTCCAGCGCCGCCGTGTCCTCGGTGTTCACGGCCAGCGCGTCCAGCGCCTGCCGGGCCGGTGTGGCGTTGTTGCGGTGGGCAGGTGTCTCCATGGCAGATCCCCTGGTAGCGGCGGTGGTACGCCCCACCCGACGGCAAGATCGCTTCCGGGCGCGGCCCTGCTCGCGTACCCGATCGGAAGCGAGACACACCTTCGACCGCGCAGAAGCCCCGGGAGCGCTATGGGATCAGGGCGATGTGGTCCGAGGGCAGGCCGAGGCGGTCGCAGCCGACCCGGCGGGTCAGCGGCTCGGCCATGCTGGGGCCGACATGCGTCCAGTACGTGGCCGCGTCCCGGAAGTAGCGCTGCATCCGCTCGCCGTCGCGGGCGTGCCGGGAGCCGGCGGTGCGGAACAGGGTGCCCTGCAGTACGTCCCAGGCGATGCGCCCGGCGTTCAGGAACATCAGCGCGAGCCGGTTGTCCTCGGCGGTGGTGAAGGGGGCCTCGCCGCTCGCATTGCGCCGGCACGCCTCCATCCAGTCCTCGGCGGTCTGCCGCAGCGCCGCCTCGGCCATGTGGATCATGCCGAGCGCCTCGCCGAGGTGCCGCTGGTAGTCGTGCAGGTCGGCACGGGTGCGGTCGGGCTCCAGGGTGAGGGGGCGGGCGGCGACGATCCGGGCGTACTCGTCGGCGGCGGCGTACGCGATGCCGATCATGATGGCGGCCAGCTCCCCGTGGAAGAAGCTGGGCGCGCGCCCCGCGTACATCGGGTTGCCGTGCAGTTCGGAACCGACGCTGCCGCCCTCCACCGGAAGGTCGAGCAGGAACGCCTCGCGGGTGAGGTACGCCGGGATGCGCGCCTGCTCCATGTGCACGCTGTTGGACCCGCTCCCGCGCAGTCCGAGGACGCCGTGCCAGTCGTCCAGCACCGTCCAGGCCGACCGCGGCGCGACGAAGAGCACCGGCGGGCCGGGCGGGTCGCCCGGGGTGGCGGGCGCGCGGAGGGTCTGACCGACGTAGTGGGTCGAGTACGGCGCGCCGGAGGAGTACGGCCAGGTGCCGTCGAGCACGACATGCCCGTCCCCGTCCGGGGTCGCGACCCCGACCGGCACGACGGTCGACGCGGCCCGGAACTCGCCGTCGGCGCCGAAGATCTCGTCCTGCGCCCGCTCCTCGAAGACCGTGGCCACCTGGAGCACATGGGCGGCGGTGAGCGAGAGGGCCCACCCGGTGGACGGGCACCCGCGGGCGAGCTCGCTCACGACCCGGTAGAACACGGGCAGCCCGAACTCGTACCCGCCGTACCGCCGCGGCTGCAGGATCCGGTAGAACCCCGCCCGCAGAAAGTCCTCGTGGGTCTCCTTCGGGTAGTGCGTCAACTGCTCGGTCTCCGGCTGCCGTTCGAGCAGGACGGGCCGGAGCGCCACGGCGCGCCGGATGATCTCGGCTTCGGTGAGGGCGGGTTCGGGAGGGACGAGCACGGTGCCTCCTGACGTGTGGGGCCGTCCGGTTCATGACGCGCTACGAGTGATTGAACACGCCGGCAGTCCCGGGGTACCGACCCGAAATCGCCAACCGTCAGCCGAATTCGAGCGTCAGCTGGAAGTGGTCCGGGTCGAGCAGGCTGACGACGTGCTCGACGAAGCTGCCGTCGGCCGCGCGGCTGGTGCGCCGCGTGTCGAGGAACCAGTCGCCCGGCGTCCGCCGCAGCAGCTCCGCCTCCCGCGCGTCGATGCGCCGCCCCGCCAGCCGCTGCTCGCCATGGTCGGGCCGCAGCCCGGCCCGCAGCATCACGTCGGTGAGGGACTCCCCCGCGAACCCGCGTCCCGGCAGCTCCCGTATGCCCGGCACGGGCGGCAGGAAGCTGCGTTCGTACGTCACCACCGTGCCGTCGGCGACCAGCTCGCGGGTCCGCTCCACGCACACGAACTCGCCGTCGGCCAGGGCGAGTTGCTCGGCAAGTCGCGCCTCGCGGACCTCGCGCACGGCCAGCGTCCGCACCCGGGCGTCGGTGCTCCGGGTGGCGAGCGCGCGGGCCCAGCCGAGGCTGTCCTCCAGGGGGCGGCCGTCGAAGAGCACGTAGGAGCCCTTGCCGGTGCGGGTGGCGATCAGTCCAGCCTCGCACAGTTCGGCGAGGGCCGCGCGGACCGTCGTACGGCTGACTCCGAACCGCTGGGCCAGCGCGTGCTCGCCGGGCAGCCGCTCCCCCGCCGGGCGACGACCGCTGCGGATCTCCTTCGCGAGCACCTCGGTGATGCGCTGGTGCTTGAGCGGGACTCCGCTCACCCGGCCTCCCCGAGAATCCCGGAGACGGTCGTCACGCGGATCAGCGGCCGGTACAGGTCCATGATCTGGAGCGCCTTGGTGTGCGAGTCGTCGTCCGCTCCCGCGCAGGCGTCCGCGGCGACCACCACCTCGACCCCGGCGTCGGCGGCGGCGAGCGCGGTGGACAGGACGCAGCAGTCGGTGCTGACGCCCGCGAGCACCAGGCGGCCCCCGGGGCCGACGTGCCGGGCGAGTTCCGGGGTCCACTTGCCGAAGGTCGGGGCGTCGAGGACGTGACCCTTGTGGCCGGTGAACTCCTCGGTGAGTTCCCACAGTTCGGCGTCCGGTGGCTTGAGGGCGAAGGGCCAGCGGTCGTAGTAGGCGCGCCAGGCGCCGTCCGGTTTCGCGGGGGCCAGGAAGCGGGTGAAGGCGACCCGCTCGCCGTAGGCCGGCAGCAGACGTCGTACTCCTGCCGCGGCCTCGTTGTAACGGGGCGTGGCCCAGGGGCTGTCGGGGTCGGCGAAGACGCGCTGCATGTCGATGACCGCGAGCAGACCGGTGGTCATACGGCCGCCTCCGCGTCCAGCCGGCTCGGGGCCTGTGCCTCCTGGGCGTGGACGCGGCCCCGGCTCAGGGCGAGGGTGCCGAGGAAGCCGAGCGCGAGGGCGGCCAGCACGCCGAGGTTGGCGTACGCCCACGCGCCGGACTTGCCGCCGAGGCCGAAGGGGTCGAGCAGGTAGCCCTGCCAGGTCAGCCAGCTCGCGGCCGAGTTGGTGACCAGGCCCCAGCCGAGGGCGGTGGCGGCGACGGTGAGCAGGAGCGGGGTGAGCGGGGCGTCGCCGTAGCGGCCGGCGGGGCGGTAGAGGTCGCCTTCGTCGTAGTCGCGGCGGCGCAGGGCGAGGTCGGCGAGCATGATGCCGCACCAGGCGGCGATGGGGACGCCCAGCGTGGTGAGGAAGCCCATGAACTGGCCGAGGAAGTCGTCGGCGAGGAAGACGATGTAGATCGAGCCCGCGATCATCAGGACGCCGTCCACGAAGGCGGCCAGGTAGCGGGGGATGCGGATGCCCGCGGACAGCAGCGCGAGGCCCGAGGAGTAGATGTCCAGGACCGCGCCGCCGACCAGTCCGAGCACCGCGACCACGGCGAACGGAACCAGGAACCAGGTGGGCAGGATGGTGGTGAGGGCGCCGATGGGGTCGGCGGCGACGGCCGTGTTGAGCTTGGTGGAGGAGCCGGCCAGCAGCAGGCCGAAGACCAGCAGCAGGAGCGGGGCGACCGAGGCGCCGAAGGTGGTCCAGCCGATCACGCCGCGGCTCGACGAACTCCGGGGAAGGTAGCGGGAGTAGTCGGCGGCGGCGTTGACCCAGCCGAGGCCGAAGCCCGTCATCATGAAGACCAGCGCGCCGATGAACTCCTGGGCGGAGCCGGCCGGCAGGGCGCTGACGGTGCTCCAGTGGATGTGGTCGGCGACCAGCGCGATGTAGACGACGGTGAGCACGCCGGTGACGACCGTGATCACCGTCTGCAGCCGCATGATCAGGTCGAAGCCCATCACGCCGCCGACGACGGTGAGCGCGCCGACCAGGACGAGGGCGACCACCTTGGTCTCGGTGCCGCCGCCCCAGCCGAGCCGTCCGAAGACGGTCGCGGTGGCCATGGTGGCCAGCGCGCACAGCACGGTCTCCCAGCCGACGGTGAGCACCCAGGAGATCACCGACGGCAGCCGGTTGCCGCGCACGCCGTACGCGGCCCGGCTGAGGACCATCGTCGGCGCGGAGCCGCGCTTGCCGGCCACCGCGATGAAGCCGCACAGCAGGAAGGAGAAGACGATGCCGATGACGCCGGCGACGAGCGCCTGCCAGAAGGAGATCCCGAAGCCGAGCGCGAAGGCCCCGTAACTCAGGCCGAGGATCGAGACGTTGGCCCCGAACCAGGGCCAGAACAGCGTCCGCGGGGTGCCCTTGCGCTCGGCGTCGCCGATGACGTCGAGGCCGTGTGTCTCCACCTGAAGCGATTCCGCCATCGTCGACCTACCTGTCCAGACGTGTTCAGTCGACGCTAGGTGGCCCCCACCGGGCCGTCAAGCCCGCGCCTCAGCGGGCCCAGAACGGCAGCGGCGCGCAGACGTTCGCGCAGGTGTAGCCGCCCGGCATCAGCAGTCCCGCGTCGTCCTCGTTGTTGTCGCCGCCCGCGAAGTACACCTCGGGGACCCAGCCCCAACGGCCGTTGTCCGCCATGGTGGAGCCCCACCAGTAGTTCTCGGCGGAGCCGTCCCGGAAGGTCTCGCCCTTCATCTCGGTGACGAACCAGTTGGCGGCACCGCCCTGTTCGAGGTGGCCCACGACGGGCGCGCCGGGCGAGCGGGTGGCGTAGACGGGGACGTGGCCGCGGGTGAGGTTGCAGTACCTGACCTCCGTTCCCGGCCACACGCGTCCGGTGCCGGGGTCGGTCAGGTTCTTCTTCGTGGGGCTGTGGCAGGGGACGTTGTCGGTGGCGTGGGCGGCGGGGGCGGTCAGGGCCGCCAGGGCGGCGAGCGCCGCGGCGGCCGTGGTGAGTCCGCGCTTGATGTGGATCATGCCCTCGGGAACGACCGGTTCCGGTGGATGGTCACGCCGGGTGTGGGTCAGGCGGGGGTCTCCGGGCGGTCGGGCGCGGCCCAGTGGGTGTGGAAGGCGCCGGGCCGGTCGGTACGGCGGTAGGTGTGAGCGCCGAAGTAGTCGCGCTGGCCCTGGAGGAGAGCCGCGGGCAGGCGCCCCGCGCGCAGGGTGTCGTAGTGCGCGAGGGCGGCGGAGAAGGCGGGGACGGGGATCCCGCGCCGGGCGGCGGAGGCGACCGTCTCCCGCCACGGCACCTGCGCGTCCGTGATCTCCATGGCGAACTCCATCTCGCCCAGCAGGCTGACCAGTTCACGGTCGGCGGCGTACGCGGCGCGGATCCGGTCGAGGAAGGAGGCGCGGATGATGCAGCCGCCGCGCCAGATACCGGCGACGGCGGCGAGGTCGATCTTCCAGCCGTACTCGGCGGCGGCGTCCTGGATCATCTTCAGGCCCTGGTCGTAGGCGATGACCTTGGACGCGTACAGGGCGTGCTCGACCTGGGAGGCGAAGCGTTCGGCCTCGGTACGGCTGAGCAGCGGGCGGGTGCCACCGGGCAGGCCCGCGTAGGCGGCGCGCAGCTCGCTCTGGCCGGAGGCGGCGCGGGCGAAGGTGGCCTGGGCGATGGCGGTGACCGGCGAGGCGAGGTCCAGGGCGGTCTGCACGGTCCAGCGGCCGGTGCCCTTCTGGCCGGCCGCGTCCTGGACGATGTCTACGAAGGGGGCGCCGGTCTCCGGGTCGGTGTGGGCCAGCACCTCGGCGGTGATCTCGACGAGGTAGGAGCCGAGCCGCCCCTCGTTCCAGCGCCGGAAGACGTCCGCGATCTCGGCCGGGGTGTACCCGCCGACCTGCCGCAGCAGGTCGTAGGCCTCCGCGATGAGCTGCATGTCGGCGTACTCGATGCCGTTGTGGACCATCTTGACGAAGTGCCCGGCGCCGTCGCCGCCGACATGGGCGGCGCAGGGCTCGCCGCCAACCTTGGCGCTGATCTTCTCGAACATCGGGCCGAGGGTCTGGTACGACTCCGCGGAGCCGCCGACCATGATCGACGGCCCCTCCAGCGCGCCCTCCTCGCCGCCGGAGACGCCGGCGCCGACGAAGTGGATGCCGCGCTCGCGCAGGGCGGCCTCGCGGCGGCGGGTGTCGGCGAAGTGCGCGTTGCCGCCGTCGATGATCATGTCGCCGGGCTCCAGGAGCGCGGCGAACTCGTCGATGACGGCGTCGGTGGCGGGGCCCGCCTGCACCATGACCATCAGGCGGCGGGGGCGCTCCAGGGCGGCCACGAACTCCTCGGCCGTCTCGGCGGCCACGAACGTGCCCTCGTCGCCGTAGACCTCCATGAGCGCGCGAGTGCGGCCCACCGTGCGGTTGTGGACGGCGACGGGGTAGCCGCGGCGGGCGAAGTTCCGCGCCAGGTTGCGGCCCATCACGCCCAGGCCGGTCACGCCGATGGCTGCGGTTGCGTTCATGGTGTACGTCCCTCGATCGGGTGCGGTGACGGTCGCGGGGCGGGCGACCCCGTGACCCTCAGGTACGCAGCGGCGGCCGGATCGTCTCGATTCCGGGTGGGACGGGTGTGACGAACCCCGCTCAAACGATCGATCAAAAGGGGATTAACATATGAGCGCCGCCTAGCTCGAAAGATGGTTCCGTGACTGTCAACGACGACTCGTTCACCGACTGGATGACCCGCGAGGAAACCGCGGAGTCGATGATCCCGATCATCGGGAAGCTGCACCGCGAGCGGGACGTGACCGTCCTGCTGCACAGCCGCTCCCTGGTGAACAAGTCGGTGGTGAGCATCCTCAAGACCCACCGTTTCGCCCGGCAGATCGCCGGCGAGGAGCTCTCGGTCACCGAGACCCTGCCGTTCCTGCGGGCCCTGACCGCGCTCGACCTGGGCCCGTCCCAGATCGACATCGGCATGCTCGCCGCGACGTACAAGGGCGACGACCGCGGTCTGACCGTGGAGGCCTTCACCGCCGAGGCCGTCGCGGGTGCCACCGGCGCCAACAAGATCGAGCGCGGCGAGGGCCGTGACGTCGTCCTGTACGGCTTCGGCCGCATCGGCCGGCTCGTGGCCCGCCTGCTGGTCGAGAAGGCCGGCTCCGGCAACGGTCTGCGGCTGCGCGCGATCGTCGTGCGCGGGGGCGGCGAGCAGGACATCGTGAAGCGCGCCTCGTTGCTGCGCAGGGACTCGATCCACGGCCAGTTCCAGGGCACGATCACTGTTGACGAGACGAGCAACACGATCTACGCCAACGGCAACGCGATCAAGGTGATCTACGCCAACGACCCGTCCGAGGTCGACTACACGGCGCACGGCATCAAGAACGCCATCCTGATCGACAACACGGGCAAGTGGCGCGACCGCGAGGGCCTGTCCCAGCATCTGCGCCCCGGCATCGACAAGGTCGTGCTGACCGCGCCGGGCAAGGGCGACGTCCCGAACATCGTGCACGGCGTCAACCACGACACGATCAAGCCGGACGAGCAGATCCTGTCCTGCGCCTCCTGCACCACCAACGCGATCGTGCCGCCGCTGAAGGCGATGGACGACGAGTTCGGCGTGGAGCGCGGTCACGTGGAGACGGTCCACTCGTTCACCAACGACCAGAACCTGCTGGACAACTACCACAAGGCCGACCGGCGGGGCCGCTCCGCGCCGCTCAACATGGTCATCACCGAGACCGGCGCCGCCTCCGCCGTGGCCAAGGCGATGCCCGACTTCAAGGCGCGCATCACCGGCAGCTCGATCCGGGTCCCGGTGCCGGACGTCTCGATCGCGATCCTCAACCTCCAGCTCTCGCGGGAGACCTCCCGCGACGAGGTTCTCGACTACCTCCGCGACGTCTCGCTGACCTCGCCGCTCAAGCGCCAGATCGACTTCACCACGGCCCCCGACGCGGTCTCCAGCGACTTCATCGGCTCCCGGCACGCCTCGATCGTCGACGCGGGCGCCACCAAGGTGGAGGGCGACAACGCGATCCTCTACCTCTGGTACGACAACGAGTTCGGCTACTCCTGCCAGGTCATCCGGGTCGTGCAGCACGTCTCCGGGGTGGAGTACCCGACCTTCCCGAGCCCGGCGGTCTGACCAGGGCGGATCGTCTGGTCAAGTTGTCTGGTCAAGGGTCGGCAATGTGACCTTTGGCCAGACAATTCCAGGGAAAGAATCCGGCCAGTGGGGTGGATCAACACTCTGGAGGCGCCGTGACCACTTCATCGGAACCGCGGGTGCAGGGCCTGGAGATCCGCTCCATCGACTACGTCCCGCTCGACGAGCGCCACGGCAAGCTCTGGCACCTCGGCCCGCTGTGGTTCATGTCGAACGCCCAGATCGCCACCCTCGCCGTCGGTCTGATCAGCATCACCGAGGGCGGCAACCTCATCTGGTCGCTGATCGCGATCGTCGCGGGCACCGTCCTGGGCACCTTCTTCATGGCCTTCCACTCGGCCCAGGGCCCGCAGCTGGGCCTGCCGCAGATGATCCAGTCCAGACCGCAGTTCGGCTACGTCGGAGCCCTGCTGGTCTGGCTGTTCGCCTACGTCCAGTACGCGGGCTTCAACGTCTTCAACACCATCCTCGCCGGTGAGGCCCTGCACACCACGGTGCACGGGGGCGTCAAGCTGTGGGTGGTCGTGGTCACGGTCGTCGCCCTGGTCATCGCCCTCGTCGGCTACGACGTGATCCACAAGGCCGAGCAGTTCCTGACGTACACCTTCCTGGTCGTCTTCGGCGTCTTCACCGTCGGCGTCCTGGTCACCCTGCACTACCCGGCGGGCTCCTTCGACCTCGGCGCCTTCAAGTGGACGCCGTTCCTGGCCCAGTTCGGCGTGGTCGCCGGCTACCAGATCAGCTGGGCGATCTACGTCTCCGACTACTCCCGCTATCTCCCGCCCGGCGTGACGGTCCGCAAGACCTTCTACTGGACCTACTTCGGCTCCGCCCTCGGCGGCATCTGGCTGATGGTCCTCGGCTCGCTCCTCGCCGCCTGGGCAGGCAAGGACTTCGACACCATCGAGTCGATCAACGCGGCCGGCGACAAGGTGTTCAGCGGCTTCGGCGCGATCGTGCTCCTCTTCGCCGTCCTGGGCCTGGTCTCCGTGACGGCACTCAACATGTACGGCGGTTCGCTCACATTGATCAGTGCCGTCGACTCGATCAAGAGGGTGCGCCCGACGCTCTCGGTGCGCCTGGTGACGATCGGCCTCACGGCGGCGCTCTCCCTCGCCGGCGCCCTCGCGGCGACCTCCGACTTCCTGGAGAACTTCAACAACTTCCTGCTGCTGGTCCTCTACCTCTTCATCCCGTGGACCGCGGTCAACCTGATGGACTACTACGTGGTCCGCCGCGGCCACTACGCCATCGCGGAGATCTTCAAACCGCGCGGGATCTACGGCCGTCGGGGCTGGCACGGCATCATCTCCTACCTGGTCGGCTTCGCCGTGATGATCCCGTTCTTCTCCGTCGGCACCCTCTACACGGGCCCCGTCGCCGACGCCCTGGACGGCGCCGACATCTCCCTGTTCATCGGCCTGCCGGTCTCCGCGGCGCTGTACTGGTGGCTGACCCGGTCGATCGACGTGGAGGCCGAGGCGCGGGTGGCCGAGGCCGAGGCGGAGGCACTGGAGCGGGCGGCGCACGAGCACCGGGAGCCGTGAGGCACCTCGTTGTCACAGCCGGACTAACAGCGCTTCCACAGGACTCAACTCCCGCAAAGAGAACGCCGAACCACTCAATCCGCCTCTCGACCACTGCCATATTCGAAAGCCATTTCGGAGGTGGTTGTGACGCGAGAGGCGACGACATCCCGTCCCGAAGGGACGGTCGCGCAGGTTCCCGACCGCACCGCCGAGCGCCTCGCCCGCCTGGCGGAGCGCCGGGCTCGCGCCGTGGCTCCGGGCGGCACGAGACGACGTGGACAGTTCGGCGCACGGGAGCGGATCGAACGGCTGCTGGATGCGGGCTCCTTCACGGAGACCGGCCTGTTCGTGCGGGCCCGGCCCGTCGGCGACGGTGCCCGGCGCCCGTACGGGGACGGGGTGATCACCGGGCACGGCACGGTCGACGGCCGTACCGTCTGCGTCTTCGCGCAGGACTCCACGGTCTTCGGCGGCAGCATGGGCGAGGCCTTCGGGGAGAAGACGGTCGCCCTGATGGACCTCGCCCTGAAGATCGGCTGCCCGGTCGTCGGGCTCAACGACGGCGGCGGGGCCCGCATCCAGGAGGGCGTCGCATCGCTCGCCCTCTACGCCGAGCTGGTGCGCCGCAACGTCAAGGCGTCCGGGGTGATCCCGCAGATCTCGGTCGTCCTCGGCCCCTGCGCGGGCGGCGCGGCCTACTCGCCCGCCATCACGGACCTCACCGTGATGGTCGACGGTGCCTCGCACATGTTCGTCACCGGGCCCGACGTCATCGAGGCGGTCACCGGCGAGCGCACCAGCGCCGAGGACCTGGGCGGCGCCCGCACCAGCAACGCCCTGAGCGGCAACGCGCACTTCCTCGCCACCGACGAGGAGGACGCCCTGGACACCGTACGGGACCTGTTGTCGTATCTGCCCGGCAACAACCTCGAACGGCCGCCGGAGTACGCCCCCGCCCCCGCCCGCGACGGCGCCTGGCTGGACGAGGCCGTGCCGGACCGGCTCCAGCAGGCCTACGACATGCGGGACATCCTGCACACGGTCGTCGACGACGGTGAACTCCTGCAGGTCCAGGAGCTGTTCGCACCGAACATCATCTGCGCGCTGGCCCGCGTCGAGGGCCGGTCGGTGGGGGTCGTGGCCAACCAACCCCTGTGTTCGGCCGGGGTGCTGGACATCGACGCCTCCGAGAAGGCCGCGCGGTTCGTACGGTTCTGCGACGCGTTCGGCATCCCGCTGCTGACCTTCGCGGACGTGCCGGGCTATCTGTCCGGGGTCCGACAGGAGCAGGCCGGGATCATCCGGCGGGGCGCCAAACTGCTGTACGCGTACGCCGAGGCGACCGTCCCCAAGGTCACCGTCGTGGTCCGCAAGGCCTACGGCGGCGGATACGCGGTGATGGGTTCCAAGCACCTCGGCGCCGACGTCAACCTCGCCTGGCCCACCGCCCGTATCGCCGTGATGGGCGCCGAGGGCGCGGTGGGCGTCCTGCACCGGCGTGAACTCGCCGCCGCCACCGACCCGGAGGCGCTGCGCACCCGGCTCGTCGCCGCGTACGAGAGTACCCACGGCACCCCGTACCTCGCGGCCGAGCGCGGCTACGTGGACGCCGTCATCGCCCCTCGCGAGACCCGCGAGCAGGTCTGCCGCGCGCTGCGGACGCTGCGCGGCAAGCGCGCCCCGATGCCGGAGCGCCGGCACGGCAACATCCCCCTGTGACCCCGCCGACCTCCAACCACCGTGCCACGCAAGCCCGTTACGTGACCTGAGGAGCCACATCGTGGAGAGCCGCCGCCCCCCGATCGCGCCCGCCCACCGGACTCTGCCGGAGTTCGTGCGGCACTGGGCCGGGGCCGCCCCCGACCGCCGGGCCTTCACCTTCGTCGACCATCCCGCGCCGGGTTCGCGGGGCGTCCACCGCACACTGACCTGGCGGCGCCTGGACCTGCGCGTGCGCGCCCTGGCCGCCCGGCTCGCCGAGGACACCGAGCCCGGAGCGCGGGTCGCGCTGCTGTGCCCGCAGGGCCTGGAGTACGTCACCGCCTTCCTCGCGGCGCTCGCGGCCGGACTGGTCGCCGTACCGCTGTATCCACCGGGTCTGCCCGGGCAGGACGACCGGCTCTCGGCGGTGCTCGCCGACGCGGACCCGGCGGTCGTGGTGACGACGCGCCGGACCGCCGACGCGGTGCGCGGCTTCCGCGCGGACACGCCGGCCCGGGTCGTCGTGGCCGACGAGGTGCCCGACACGTCCGCGGGCGACGCGCGGCCGGTGGCCCTCGACGCCGTGGCCTATCTGCAGTACACCTCCGGCTCGACCCGCACCCCGGCGGGCGTGGAGATCACCCACGCCAACGTCGTCGCCAACGCCCGCCAGGCACTGGCCGCTTACGGCGCCGACGCCCATCCGGTGACCTGTGTGGGCTGGTTGCCGCTCTACCACGACATGGGGCTGGTGCTGAGCGTCGCCGCCCCGGTGGTGCGCGGGCTGCCGTCGGTGCTGATGGATCCGGTGGCGTTCCTGCACGAACCGGTGCGCTGGCTGCGGCTGTTGGGGACGCATCCGCGCGCGGTGAGCGCGGCCCCGAACTTCGCCTACGACTACTGTGCCTCCGCCGTCACGGACGCGCAGAAGGCGGATCTGCGGCTGGGTGACGTCGTCGCGCTGATCAACGGCAGTGAACCGGTCCGTCCCGGCACGGCCGACCGCTTCCACGCCGCCTTCGCCGGTCAGGGGCTGGTGCCGGAGACGCACTGTCCCTCGTACGGGCTCGCCGAGGCCACCGTCTTCGTCAGCGCGGCCCGGCCCGGCGAGCCGCTGCACCGGGTCGCCCTCGACCGGGACGCCCTCGCCGCCGGGAAGGCGCTGCCCGCACGACCCGACGACCCTCGGGCGGTGCTGCTGGCGGGCTGTGGCACTCCGGCGGGCCAGCGGGTCCGTGTCGCGGACCCCGTGTCCGGTGCCGGTCTCTCCGACGGCGAGGTGGGCGAGATACAGGTGCGGGGCCCCAATGTCGGCCGCGGATACCGCAACCAGGAGGAGCTCACCCGGCGCGTCTTCGGCCCCGGCGGATGGCTGCGCACGGGCGACCTCGGGGCTGTGCTGGAAGGGCGGTTGATCGTCACGGGGCGGCTGAAGGACCTCATTGTGGTGGACGGCCGCAACCACTATCCGCAGGACGTGGAGGCCACCGCCCAGGAAGCGGATCCGGCGATCCGGCCCGACCGGCTCGCCGCCTTCGGCATCCCGGGCGGCTCGGGCGAGCGGGTGGTCGTGGTCGCCGAACACGCTCGCGGCACCTCGCTCGCCGACATCGACGTACCGGCGCTGGTCCGTGCCGTGCGCGCCGCCGTCTCCGCCCGGCACGGGCTGCGGCTGGCCGAGGTCGTGCTGGTGGCGCCGGGCAGCGTGCCGCGGACCTCCAGCGGCAAGGTCTCGCGGGCACGGACCCGCGAGCGGTATCTGGCGGGCGACTACACGGCGGAGCGTGCGCGGTGAGAGCCGCCGACGAGCAGGCGGTGCGTCGGCTGATCACGGAACGGGTGGCCGCCTGGAACGGGACACCCGGGCAACCCGCCCCGATGGACCGGCCGTTGGCGGACCTGGGCATGTCCTCCCGGGACGCCGTGGTGCTCGCCGGGGAGCTGTCACGGCTGGTGGGCCGGGAGTTGCCGGCCACTCTGGTCTGGGAGGCGCCCACCGGGGACGCGCTGGTCACGCGTGTCTGCGGCGCGCGGGAACCCGCCCCCGTGCCGGTGACCATGCAGGTGATCTCCGGGGAGCCCGTGGCGGTCATCGGAGTGGGCTGCAGGCTGCCGGGCGGTGTGCACGGACCCGAGGACTACTGGCGGCTGCTGGGTGACGGCGTCGACGCGATCCGGCACGTCCCGGAGGACCGCTGGCGCGACTTCACGCCCTTTCCGCACTCCGAGGCGCTCCCGTACGGGGGTTACCTCGACGACATCGCCGGGTTCGACGCGGACTTCTTCCGGATCACCCCGCGCGAGGCCGCCGTGATGGACCCGCAGCAGCGGATCCTCCTCGAGGTCGTCCACGAGACGCTCGACCACGCGGCCGTCCCGGCGGCCTCCCTGGCGGGCAGCAACACCGGTGTCTTCGTGGGCGTATCGGCCGCCGAGTACGGCCAACTCACCGGCGCCGACGCCGAGTCGGTCGACCCCTGGGCGCCGGCGGGAGCTGCGCTCAGCGTCGCCGCGGGCCGGCTGGCGTACTTCCTGGACACCCGCGGGCCGAGCATGACCGTCGACACGGCGTGTTCCTCCTCGCTGGTCGCCGTGCACCACGCGTGCGTGTCCCTGCGCACGGGCGAGAGCGAGCTGGCGATCGCCGCCGGGGTCAACCTCCTCCTGTCCCCCACCGTCACGGTCGCGTTCAACCGCGCGGGAGCGCTCGCCGCGGACGGCCGCTGCAAGCCGTTCTCCACGGCTGCCGACGGCATCGGGCGCGGCGAGGGCTGCGCCGCCGTCCTCCTGAAACGGCTGTCCGACGCCGAGCGGGACGGCGACCGGGTGCTGGCCGTGGTCCGCGCCACGGCGGTCAACTCCGACGGCCGCTCCAACGGCCTGCTGGCGCCCAACCCCGCGGCCCAGCAAGCCCTGTTGTCGACGGCGTACGCACGAGCCGGTGCCGACCCGGCACACGTCGACTACGTCGAGGCACACGGCACCGGTACTCCGCTCGGCGACCCGATCGAGGCGGGCGCGCTGGGCGCGGTCCTCGGCGCGGGCCGCGACCCCGACCAGCCGCTGCTGCTCGGCTCGGTCAAGGGCAACCTGGGGCATCTGGAGTCGGCGGCGGGCATCGCCGGCCTGGTCAAGACGGTTCTCGCCCTGCACCACGACGCCATCCCGCCGTCCCTGCACTGCGCGGACGGCAGCGCGCTCGACGACGTACGGCTGCGGGTGGCGACGGAGGCCGAGCCGTGGCCGCGTTACAGCGGGACGGCGATGGCGGGCGTCTCCGGTTTCGGCTTCGGCGGCACCAACGCTCATGCCGTACTGGAGGAATGGCGGCCCGCCCTGCTCCCACCGCCGCAGGAGCCGACGGCCCGGCTGCACCTGCTGTCCGACGTCGACGGGGAACGGCTGCGGGACACCGCGTCCCGGCTCGCCGGCTGGCTCCGGACTCCCGAGGGCACCCGCGCGCCGCTGGCCGACGTGGCACGCACGCTCGCCGGGCGCACCGGTCGCGGGCCCGTCCGGGCAGCCCTGGTCGCCCGCGACCGCCACGAACTCGCCGACGGTCTGCGGGCGTTGGCGCTCGGCGTCCCCCATCCCGCGGTGGTGACCGACGACCGGGACCGAGTCGGGCGCGGACCTGTGTGGGTGTTCTCCGGGTACGGCAGCCAGTGGGTCGGAATGGGACGGCGTCTGCTGGCCGAGGAACCCGCCTTCGCGGCCGCGGTGGAGAAGACCGACGCCCAGCTCGCCGCGGAGTGCGGGTTCTCGCTCTACGACCACCTCGCCTCCGGCGGCGACCTGGACCGACTCGAGATGGCTCAGCCCGTGCTGTTCGGGCTCCAGGTGGCGCTGGCAGAGCTGTGGCGTTCGTACGGGGTCGAGCCCGCCGCCGTGATCGGCCACTCCATGGGCGAGGTGGCCGCGGCGGTGTGCGCGGGCGCCCTGGACCTGTCGGACGCGGCGAGGATCGTGGCCGTACGGGCGCGGCTGCTGAGCCGGCTGCGGGGTGGCGCGATGGCGGTCGTGGACCTGGAGGACGGTGAACTCCCTACCCTGGAAAGGGACTTCCCCGGCGTCCATGTCGCCGTGCACTCCTCGCCGGGGCAGAAAGTCGTCACCGGGGAGGAGGAGGCGGTCTCCGCGCTGGTGCGCAAGCTGGAGCGGGCCGGACGGGCGGCTCGGGCCATGCGGGTCGTCGGGGCCGGCCACTCACCCCAAGTCCAGTCTCTGCTCCCCGAGTTGGCCGACGCGCTGGCCGACGTCAGGGGCAGACTGCCGCGCGTCCCCGGATACTCCACCGTGCTGGACGACCCGCGCGGCGACTGCTTCTTCGACACGGGCCACTGGGTGGCGAACCTCCGTCGGCCCGTGCGTCTGGACCGGGCCGTCGCGGCGGCCTGGGCGGACGGCCACACCGCGTTCGTCGAGATCTCGCCCCACCCGGTCCTCCTCCGGGCGATCACGGACAACGCGCCGGGGGCTCTCGCCGTCGGCTGCCTGCGGCGCGACGGCGACGGATCCGCCGCGTTCCTGGGCCAGTTGGGCACCCTGTATGCGGCCGGTCAGCGGCTGCCGCCACCGGTGGGCCGGGTCATCGACCTGCCCGCGCCACGCTGGCGGCACGTGCGCCACTGGTGGACGGACGGAAGAGTGACGGCCACGCCCGCGCCCAAGGCCGTGGCACCGGAAGACGATTCCGTCGCCGCCCGCCTGCGCCACCACATCGCCGCCGTCACCGGCCACCCGACCGCACGCCTCACCCCCGCCACCGCCCTGACCGACCTCGGCCTGGACTCCCTGATGGCCGTCCGTGTCCGGACCGCGCTGGAGCGCGAGTTCCGGATCGAGCTGCCGCTGCGCGACCTGCTCGGCGCCGCAAGCATCGGCGCGGTGGCCGACCGCGTACAACAGGCGCTTTCCGCCTCGGAGTCACGACCGCTACGGACCTTGCACTCCGGCGGCTCCCGGCCGCCGCTCTTCCTCGCCCATGCCGCCGGCGGCACGACCGACGTGTACCGGGCCCTCGTCGATCGACTCGGCGACGAACGCCCCGTGTACGGGCTGGAGCGGCTGGACGAAGCCGACTCGGTCACCGACAAGGCACGCCGATACGCCGAGGCGATCACCGAGGTCCACCCCGACGGGCCCTGTCTGCTGGGCGGTTGGTCCTTCGGCGGCTTCGTCGCCCAGGAGACCGCACGGCAACTGGCGGCGGCCGGTCGGGAGGCGGAGCTGGTGGTGCTCCTCGACTCCGTACGGCCGCTCGACGACCGCGCCCCCGCCGACCGCGTCCGTGCTCACCTGACCGGGTTCGCCGCGCACGTCGCCGATGCCTACGGCGTCCGGCTGGAGCTGCCGTACGACGAACTCGTCACGATGGACGACGACGGCGAGCGCATCGACACCGTGCTGCGCGCCCTGCGCGAGGCCGCCGAGGTGCCGGCCGCGGCGCTGGAGCACCAGCGCTCCTCCTATCTCGACCTGCGGATCGGCGAGGCGCACCGGCCGCGGCCGTACGAGGGGCGGGTGGTGCTGTTCCGGGCCGGCGAGCCCGCCCCGCACACCGTGCGCGACCCGGCGTACGAACGGGACGACGAGGCGCTCGGCTGGGACGAGGTGTGCCCGCGGCTGACCGTCGTACCCGCGCCGGGGCATCACCTCTCGCTTCTCGACCCTCCGCAGGTCGACGAGCTCGCCGCCCTGCTGCGGCGGGAGTTCGACCGCGCCGAGCAGACCCGCTGAACCGGAACCCGAGGAGCCGCCATGCCCCACCGACCACGCACCGCCGGAGTCTCCCGACGCACCGTCACCAAGGCCGCGGCGACGGCCGGCCTGGCCGCGCTCTTCGGGGCCGCGGCCGGCACCGCACGGGCCGCGACCCGGATCAGCGCCCGTACCTTCGACGTGTCCCTGCCCTCCGCCGCCCTGGGCCGCAGCGCGACCGTGCGGCTGATCCTGCCGTCGGACTTCGACGCACAGCCGACGAAGACCTATCCCGTCCTGTATCTCCTGCACGGCGCCCACGACGACTACACGTCCTGGACCCGGGAGACGGACATCGAGGCCTTCACCGCGGGCCGGGACCTGATCGTTGCGATGCCGGACGCGGGTCCGACCGGCATTCCCACGGCCTGGGCCAGTGGCCCGGACTACGAGACCTTCCAGGTCAGGGAGGTCCCGGCGCTGCTCGCCGGCAGCTATCGAGCCTCCGGCGTGCGGGTCGTCGCGGGGGTCTCCACCGGCGGCTACGGGGCGCTGGCGCACGCGGCCCGGCATCCGGGCGTGTTCGCGGCGGCCGCCTCGTACAGCGGCATCCTCGACACCACGTTCCTCGGTGTGCCGACGATCGTCGACGCCATCGTGGCCCGGGAGGGCCTCGCACCCGTGTCGCTGTGGGGCAACCCGGTGCTGAACCTGCTCACCTGGCAGAGCTTCAACCCGCGGGCCCGCGCGCAGGGGCTGCGGGGCACTCCCCTGTACGTGTCGAGCGGCAGCGGGGTGGCCGGAGGCACCGGCGACTGGCTGCCCGAGGCGCTGGAGAGCGCGCTGTGGCCGCAGGCGCACAGTTTCACCGACGCCCTCGACCGGCTCGGCATCGCGGTCGCCAAGCACTTCTACTCGGGCGGAGGACACAGCTGGGCGTACTGGAAGCAGGAGTTCACCACGTCCTGGCCGATGCTCGCCGGTGCACTGGGAGTGCCGGAGTGATGTCGGTGCCGTCGGGGCACGGAACGGAGCGCGGGGGGCGAGCGTCCAACACGGGACTTGCCCCTCGCCCCACGGGCAACAGCCCGCGGGTGAGCCCGTTCCGGGTGAAAGGAGTGTCCTCGATGGCCGTCCCCACCCCCCACGGCGGAGCGGCCGGTCCGCCGCCCTCGGTGCCGCCGGAGCTGGCCGACCTCCTGCGCGCGCAGCTCGGAGCGGTCGCCGACGTGGTCGCGGAGGAGGTGCGCCGGCAGGTCCCCGAGTACGCGGGCCCGCCCGACGGGCCGTACGCCAGGAACCTGCGGGCCGGCGTGGAGCAGGCGCTGACCCTGTTCGTCGACCACATCGCCGACCCGCGCGGCCGGGGCGACGCGATCGCGGCGACGTACCACGCGCTCGGGCGGGGCGTGGCCCTGGAGGGCCGCAGCCTGGAGGTGCTGCAGTCGGCGTTGCGGATCGGCGGGATGCAGGCCTGGCGGCTGATGGGGCGGACGGCCGAGGAACTCGGCCTCGACTCGGCGGTGGTGGCGGCACTGGGCGAACTGGCGTTCAGGACGGTGCACGAGGTCGCCGAGGCGGCCGCCGAAGGGTACGCGCAGGCGCGGCCGCACAGTACGGAGCAGTTGGAGCGGCGGCGCCGGCGGCTGCTCGACCTGCTGCTCGGCGAGGGGCCGGTGTCGCTGGACGCGGTGCACGACCTGGCGCACGGTGCGCGGTGGTCGGTGCCGCGCCGTGTCGCCGTCGTCGTGCTCGCCGCCGGGCCCGAACAGCGCGCGGAGGAACGGCCGCTCTCGGCCGCCGGTGCGCTGGTGGACGTGGAGTCGCGGCCGCCGCGGATGCTGGTGCCCGATCCGGACGGCTCGGGCCGTTTCGCCGGGCGGGCCTTCGCGCTGGCGCTGCGCGGACGTCCGGCGGCGATCGGGCCGACGGTGCCGCTCGTCGAGGCCGCGCAGTCGCTGCGCTGGGCCTCGCTGGCGCTGGGGCTGATGGGGCGCGGGGTGCTGCCCCGGCAGGGGGTCGTACGGTGCGACCGGCACCTGTCGACCCTGCTGCTGCACGCCGACGAGCCGCTGCTCGCCCAGTTGGAGGCGCGCGCCCTGGCTCCCCTCGACGGGGTCTCCGAGGGCCAGCGCGCCCGTCTCGCGGAAACCCTCCTGGCCTGGCTGCTCGGCGGCAGCAACGTCCCCGACGTCGCCGTCCGCCTCCACATCCACCCGCAGACGGTCCGCTACCGGCTGCGCCAACTGGAGAAGCTCTTCGGCGACGCCCTGCACGACCCCGCCAGCCGCCTGGATCTGATCCTGGCGCTGCGCGCGGAGGAATTACGTATGGACGCAACAAAATCCGTGGAGTTTCTGAATTCCCGTCCATAACACCCTTTCACACGACGCGAATACGTTCGGGACGTCCTTTTCCGCAGGCGCGCAACGCGCCCCACCCGCAAAGGATCCCCATGCGTATCCGCTTGTGCCTCGCCGCGCTCTCGCTCGTCGGCGGGGCCGGACTCACCACCCTCTCGGCGCCCGCCGCAACGGCGGCGACCTGCTCGGACATCGACGTCGTCGCGGCGCGCGGCACCTTCGAACCGGGCACACTGGGCGCGATCGTCGGCGACCCGGTGTATTCGGCGCTGCAGCAGAAACTCACCGGCCGGAATCTCACCAGCTACAAGGTGAACTACCCGGCAGACCTCTCCCTCACCTCGGCCGCGCAGGGAAACTCGGACCTGGTGAACCACGTCACCGGCCAGGCGGCGGCCTGCCCGAATCAGCGCTTCATTCTCGTCGGCTATTCGCAGGGCGCGAATGTCGTCGACAATTCGATCGGCATCAGCAGTGACGGCGCGGTCGTCGGCAGCCCGATCGTGGCGACCATTCCCGCCGCGCTCGCGCCGAGGGTCGCCGCGGTGCTCCTGTTCGGCAACCCGATCCGGGCGCTGGGCAAGAGCGTCACCGGCACCTACCAGAGCCGCACCATCGACTTCTGCGCCCAGGGCGACCCGATCTGCGAGAACGGCGGTGACGACGTCCTGGCCCATCTGAGCTACACCTCGGACGCCGGCGCGGCGGCCGACTTCGCCGCGACGAAGGTCTGACGGCCGACGCCGAGGGCCCGGGAGCGATCCTCCCGGGCCCTCGGCGCGTCCGCCCGCGGTGACTACTGAGGGGCGCGGGCGAAGCGTGCGAGGTTGGTCGAGACGGGCTCGGGCCGCCCGTTGTTCTGCGCGGGAGCGGCGGTGAGAACGTCCAGGTGCTGGTAGCCGTCGGCGACCACGGGATGCAGGTCGGCGGGGATGCGTCCGGCCAGCAGCCCGTCGCCCGCGAGGACGGTGAGCGTCGGGTTCGCGGTCAACCCGTCCGGATGCACGACGAGTTGCTTCACCTGGGGCGAGGTGGCCAGTTCGATGTCGGTGACCAGCTTCGTCGGGAAGTACTGCTCGGTGAAGTCCAGCGGCTGCCGCGCGAGACTGCGCGCCAACTCCTGGATGTCGGTGACCTCTTCACCGGCGTTGGTGAAGGGCGTGCCGTCGGAGGAACGGTAATCGGGATCGTCCGCGGCGCCGACACGGTCGTAATCGCGCCATGTGTAGAGCGGTCCGTGCGGCTCGGCCGGGATGGCCTTGTACTGCGTGCCGAACAGCGCGGGCTGCGATGAACTCCCGTTGGCGGCAGGGAAGTTCTTGTCGGTGATCGGCCCGCCGTCGAAGAAGCCGACGCTGCTCTGCAGGAAGGCGAGCGGTACGGAGTTGTCGTCCAGCAGTGCCCCGAGGACGGCCGCGTTGGTGAGCCGGAAGTCCTTCACCGCGGGTGTGCCGGTGAGGAAGGTGGCGGTGTCCTTGGAGAACAGGAAGCGGTTCGTCGCCTCGATATTGGTGTTGGCGGGCAGATAACTCGGCAGGTCGGACTCGCCGTCGGGATCCTGTAGGGCGCCCACCCCGGCGATCGCCAGGAGGGTCATGGTCTCGGGGTTGAGCAGGACCGGCGCGGACAGTGATCGCGGGAGCACCCCGCTGTCGAGGCCGGCCTGGACGACGCCGTAGCCGAGGCCGACGTCGGGCAGGTCGGTGTCGTCGGGGATGCTGCCGCTGAGGTCGGCGAGCGAGGTGGAGACGGTGGTGTCCAGGGCGAAGTAGCCGGCGCACTGGTTGTATCCGGCGTCGGCGGTGGTGGCCGGGTCGCCGTCGAAGTCGGCGGTGGCGAAGTAGCCGGTGACGACACCGCCGAGGGAGTGCCCGCCGCACAGCACCTTCCGCTTGCGCAGGCCTTGGTCGGGCAGCTCGGCGGTGAGGAGGTCGTACTGGTCGCGGACGGTCTGCTGGATGCCGAGCTTCGCCATCCAGCCCAGCTGGTCGTTGCCGACGAAACCGGCGAAGGTGCGCCCGGCCACCTGCTTGCCGCGGTAGTAGTAGTCGACGGCCGTGTGCTGATCGCCGGAGTCGACGCCGGTGTGGTCCTCCAGGCAGTTGGAGCGCCGGTCCAGGGCCCAGAACTCGATGTGCCGGCCCTGTTCGGCGGCGCGGGCCACGGTGTTGCGGGCGACGCTATCGAAGGCTCCGGCGCCCTCCAGGATGCCCGGCTGAGCGACCAGGATCCTGTCCGCGTCGGCCGGGGCGGCCGGGCCGTCGGAGGAGCGGTAGCGCAGGTACGACAGCCAGTCGCACGCGGCCGGGCGCGCCCCGAAGGACGCCGGCAGCGGTACCTTCACGCGCACGACCGACTCGGCGACCGAGCCGACCGAGCTCACCGGCGTCTCGGTCCGCGCGGTCTCTCCCTGCGCCTCCGGGACGGCCACGATGAGCGTCCCGGCGGTCAGCAGTGCCGCCAGCGCGGCGGTACGCAGGGCTTTCGGGGTTCGTCCTCTGCTGCGGCTCGTGTTCATGGTCGGACGGTAGGGCCGGGTGGGCCGGGCGATCGGACGGTGCTCACAAAGACTCAGCACCTGGTGAAGCGATTGTCACCAGCAGGGGACATCCACCGAGCAGGGGTGGGCGGGGAACGCACAGCGCGCCCTCGAACTATGTAGTCCCGCCACATGTGCGCCCGACCTGGCCGTTCCTACGGTGTGCCGAAACGTACCCGTCCCCACCGCACACGAGGAAGTGGCGCACATGGCCTCCGCAGCAGCATCCGCTCCGCCGTCCCCAGCAAGCCTCAAGCGCATTGTCGCCGCCAGTCTCATCGGCACCACGATCGAGTGGTACGACTTCTTCCTCTACGGTTCCGCCGCCGCCCTCGTCTTCGGCAAGCTGTTCTTCCCGGACTCCGACCCGCTGGTCGGCACCCTGCTGTCCTTCCTGACGTACGCCGTCGGATTCGCCGCCCGCCCGCTCGGCGCCCTGGTATTCGGACACTACGGTGACCGGCTCGGGCGCAAGAAACTGCTGGTGCTGAGCCTGCTGCTGATGGGCGGGGCGACGTTCGCGATCGGGCTGCTGCCCACGCACGCGACCGTCGGCACCGCGGCTCCGGTGCTGCTGACCACGTTGCGGCTGATCCAGGGCTTCGCGCTCGGCGGCGAATGGGGCGGCGCCGTACTGCTGGTGTCCGAGCACGGGGACGCGCGGCGGCGCGGATTCTGGGCGTCCTGGCCGCAGACGGGCGCTCCGGCGGGACAGTTGCTCGCGACCGGTGTGCTGTCGCTGCTGACGGCCGTGCTGTCGGACAGCGCCTTCGGGTCGTGGGGCTGGCGGATCCCGTTCCTGCTCTCGGGTGTACTGGTGATCGTCGGACTGTGGATCCGTCTGTCCGTCGACGAATCGCCGGTGTTCCAGCAGGCACGGGCGCAGGCCGAGGCCCGCAGGGCGGCCCGCGGCGCCGAGGCGGAGAAGCTGCCGCTGGTCTCCGTGCTGCGCCACCACTGGCGGGACGTCCTGGTCGCGATGGGCGCGCGCATGGCGGAGAACATCAGCTACTACGTCATCACCGCGTTCATCCTCGTCTACGCCACCACGTCGGCGGGTGTCTCCAAGCAGACCGCGCTCAACGCCGTGCTCATCGCCTCGGCCGTGCACTTCGCGGTCATCCCCGCCTGGGGCGCCCTGTCGGACCGGGTGGGCCGGCGTCCGGTGTATCTGCTGGGCGCGGTCGGTGTCGGCCTGTGGATGTTCCCGTTCTTCTCCCTCATCGACACCGGCGGCTTCGGCAACCTGGTCCTCGCGGTGACCGTCGGCCTGGTGCTGCACGGCGCCATGTACGCGCCCCAGGCCGCCTTCTTCTCCGAGATGTTCGCGACCCGTATGCGCTACTCCGGCGCCTCGATCGGCGCCCAGTTCGCCTCGGTCGCGGCGGGCGCGCCGGCCCCGCTGATCGCCACCGCGCTGCTGGCCGACTACGACAGCTCGACGCCGATCGCCCTGTACGTCATCGCCGCCGCCGTCCTGACGGTGATCGCCGTCGCCGCGGCCAAGGAGACACGCCACCGGGACCTGGCCGACGTCAAGCCGGCGGCGGGCTCCCCGGGCGAGGAGACCGCGCCGGCCCGGACGGCGGACGCCCGCACCCTCTGACGGCACACCGCACCGGCCCCCGTACGCGCGCGTGCGGGGGTCAGCGCTGTGCCGACAACCTGTGCAGGCGCAGGGCGAGCTGGATCTCCAGGGTGCGGGCGGGGCTCTGCCAGTCGTCGCCGAGGAGGCGGCCGACGCGCTCCAGGCGCTGGGCGACGGTGTTGACGTGGACGTGCAGCGCGTCCTTGGTGCGGGCCGGGCTCATGCCGCAGGTGAAGTAGGCGTCGAGGGTGTGCACGAGGTCGGTGCCGCGTCGTTCGTCGTACGCGACGACCTCGCCGATCGTCCGGTCGACGAAGCCTGCGATGTCCCGGTCTCCGGCGAGCAGCAGGCCGAGGAAGCCGAAGTCCTCGGCGGCGGCACCGTCGCCGGAGCGGCCGAGCAGCCGTAGGGCGTCCAGGCAGCGCCTTCCCTCCGCGTAGGCGGCGGCCACGGCGTCGGGGCGGGCGGCGAGGTCACCGACGGGAGCTGAGGCGCCGACGGTGACCGCTTCGTGGACGGCCGTGCCGAGGTCGCGGGCGGTGCGGCGGGCCAGCTCGGTGGCGGTGTCGCCGTCGGCCAGCGGCAGCAGCAGGACGGTGCCGCCGTCGCGGGCAGCGGCCAGGCCGTGCCGGGTCGCGGCGAGGTGGGAGGCGGCCGACCACAGGCGACGCCGGGCGCCCGCGTCCTGGTCGGCGGCGGTGGCGCCGTCGACATGCGTGGCGTGAACGGTGGTGCCGTCGAGGCGCGCCGGGCCGGCGGTGACGCCGTCGAGGCCGGCGGTGGGGCCTCGTTGGCGGGCGGCCTCGGCGATGCCACGGTCCAGGCGGGCGGCGAGCACGACATGGGTGGCGTCGAGGTCGGCGTGCAACCGTGCCGCCCGCTCGCGCAGCAGGCGCGGGTCGCGGTCGCGGGCGTCGAGGAGGTCGTCGAGCAGCTCGCCGCGGACGCGTTGTTCGGCCTCGGCGGCGGAGCGTCTGGCCAGGAGCAGCAGCGAGGTGACCATCGCCGCCCGCTCCAGGGTGCGCTGGTCGACGGGGTCGAGGCCGGGGTGGCCGCGCAGGACGAGCGCGCCGAGCAGTTCGCCGCCGGCGGTCACG
Organism: Streptomyces cylindrosporus; assembly: GCF_022698165.1. Classification (GTDB taxonomy): domain Bacteria; phylum Actinomycetota; class Actinomycetes; order Streptomycetales; family Streptomycetaceae; genus Streptomyces; species Streptomyces cylindrosporus. The sequence continues at coordinate 497,464 of NZ_JALDAY010000009.1, read as the reverse complement.
GCGGCGATCCAGTCGTCCGCGTGGCGCACGGCGTGTCCCTCGGCCCGGGAGGCCTCCAGGGCGGCGGCCGGTGCGGTGGCGGCCTCGGTGAACTCGACCGTGCCGTCGAGGACTTCGGAGACGGCGGCGGCCACGTCGTGCACCCCGCCGCCGCGCAGGACGAGTTCGGCGAGCCGGTCGTGCACGTCGGAGGCGCGCTCGATGACGCCGCTGCGGTCCCGGATGATCTCGTTGGCCCGCTCCAGGCCGGCGAGGGCGGAGCGGGTCTCCGTGAGGAGGTTCGCAGTGTCGATGGCGGCCGCGGCCAGCGCGGCGAACGAGCCCAGCAGCGCGATCTGCTCCCGCTCGAAGACGCGGGCGCGCCGGTCGGCGGCGAAGAGGACCCCGATCACGTGGTGGCCCAGCATCAGCGGGACGCCGAGGATGGCGACCAGCCCCTCGTCGTGCACGCCCGCGTCGATGGCGTGGGTGTGCTGGAAGCGGGCGTCCTTGAAGTAGTCGTCGGTGACATAGGGGCGGGCCGTCTGGGCGACGAGACCGCCGAGCCCCTCCCCCATGCCGAGCCGCAGCTGCTGGAAGCGGGCGGCGACCGAGCCCTCCGTCACCCGCATGTAGGTGTCGCCGCGCTCTGGGTCGTTCAGGCTGAGGTAGGCGACATCGGTGCCCAGCAGCGACCGGGCGCGCTGCACGATCGCCTGCAGTACGGCGTCCAGGTCCCGCAGGCCGGCCAGGTCGTGGGCCGTCTCGAACAGCGCCGACAGCTCGGCCTCCCGTCGGCGCCGCCCCTCCAGTTCGGCGCGCACGCGCAGCGCGAGCAGCTTGGCGTGTTCGAGCGCGTCGAGTACCGCGGCGGGCCGGCCCTCGGCACGGGCCAGCAGCACCGGCTGCTCGTAGGCGTCGGCGGACGCGCCCCTGGCCAGCAGCTCCAGGAACGGCGCCTCCGGGCCGGAGGGCACAGCTGCGGCCTCGGCGCGCTCGGCGGACTGCACGTGATCGCGAGACATGCTCACAGGATTCCCCATCGCGCGGCCACCCCGTCAGCCCTGTGGAAAACTCCCCGGCGCACGGCTGCCGCCCTGCTCAGTGGGCGGTCCAGCCGCCGTCGAGGACGAGCGAGGTACCGGTCACGAAGGAGGCCTGCGGGCTGCACAGGTACGCCACGGCCTCGGCGACCTCCTCCGGCTCGATCAGCCGCTTGACGGCGCTGTCCTGCAGGAGCACCTCGGTCAGGACGCGCTCCTCGGGGATGCCGTGGGCCCTGGCCTGGTCGGCGATCTGCTGCTCGACCAGGGGGGTGCGCACATAGCCGGGGTTCACGCAGTTCGAGGTGACGCCGTGGGCCGCGCCTTCGAGGGCGGCGGTCTTGGACAGTCCCTCCAGGCCGTGCTTGGCGGCCACGTAGGCGGACTTGTAGGCCGACGCGCGCAGTCCGTGGACGGAGGAGACGTTGACGATACGGCCCCACTGCTGGCCGTACATGTGCGGCAGGGCCCCGCGCACGAGCCGGAAGGGCGCCTCCAGCATCACCGTGAGCACCGTGTGGAAGACCTCGGGCGGGAACTGCTCGATGGGGCGCACCAGTTGCAGCCCGGCGTTGTTCACGAGGACGTCGGTGCCCGCGGCGGCGAGTTCGGCGGCGTCGAGGTCGGTGAGGTCGAGCACGTGCGGTTCGACGGCACCCGCGAGGCCGTCGGCGTGCTCGGCGAGGGCCTCCAGGCCCCGGGCGTCCCGGTCGACCGCTCTCACCTTGGCCCCGGCGGCCGCGAGCCGCAGCGCGCAGGCGCGGCCGATGCCACCGGCGGCGCCGGTGACGAGGGCGGTGCGGCCGCCGAGGTCGACGGAGGGGGCGTGGGGGGCCGGAGCGGGGCTGGGCGCGGTCATGGCACGACCCTAGGCAGCGCCCCCGCCTCCCCACATGTGGTCAACACCCATACTTCATCCGCCGCTCATGGGCTCGAACCATGTGGGTTCATCCGCGAGCGCCTGCTTGATCCGGAAGTGGTGGTAGTCGGTCATCTCGGGCAGCGCGTCGAGCGCGAACCAGCCGACCGCCAGGGACTCGTCGTCGTTCACCCGGGCCTCGCCACCGACGGCGCGACAGCGGAAGCAGAGGTCCATGAACTGGCAGACATCGCCGTTGGGATAGGTGACCGACTTCCCGGACCGCACGGAGACCATCCGCTCGACGACGACGTCGACCCCCGTCTCCTCGTGGACCTCCCGCACGAGGGCCGCCGCGGGCTGCTCGCCCGGGTCGGGGATGCCGGAGATCAGCGCCCACCGGTGGTTGTCCGCGCGCTGGCCCAGCAGCACTCTGCCCTCGTCGTCGAAGACGACGGCGCTGACGCCGGGGAGCCAGAGCAGCTGGTGGCCCGCCGAGGCCCGGATCTCACGGATGAAGTCAGGAGTTGGCATGGCACCGACCCTAAGGTGCCGGTGCCAGGGATCCGGCGCACTTCACGGAGCGTGCGCCGGGCGTACGGCTACACGTTCCGGGCGCGCCGCCCGCGCACACCGGCGCCGATCGCCCAGCCGAGGCCGCCCGCGGCGACCAGCACCAGGGCCAGCTCCGGCAGGGTGCCCAGCCGGGTGGCCGGCGTCTGGGAGGACCGCAGCGGCACCTTCTGCACCAGGTGGGCGGCGACGAACATGCCGGTCTTCTGGGTGATCTTCCCGTCGGGCATGATGATCGCGCTGACGCCGCTGGTGACCGGCACGGTGACGGTCCGGCTGTGCTCGACGGCGCGGACGCGGGACATGGCGAGCTGCTGGTAGGTCATCTCGCTGCGGTCGAAGGTCGCGTTGTTGCTCGGCACCGAGATCATCTGGGCGCCGTCGGTGACCTCGGAGCGCACGGCCCAGTCGAAGGCGGCCTCGTAACAGGTGACCAGGCCGACCTTGGCCTTGTCCATGGTGAACACGCCCGGCTTGGTGCCGCGGCTGAAGTCCTGGCGGACCATCGCCGTCCAGTTGCTGTTGATCGCGCCGATCAGTCCGCGCAGCGGCAGGTACTCGCCGAAGGGCTGGATCTGCCGCTTGTCGTAGGTGTCGGTGGGGCCCTTCTCGGGATCCCAGAGGATCTGCTCGTTCCAGAGCTTTCCGTCCCGCTCGACGACCCCGCCGACCGAGATGGGCACGCCGATCGCCTTGGCCGCGCTGTCGATGACGGCGTAGGCGTCGGCGTTGGCGAAGGGGTCGACGTCGGAGGAGTTCTCCGGCCAGAGCACGAAGTCCGGCTTGGCGATCTTGCCGGCCTTGACCTCGGCGGCAAGCCGCTTCGTCTCGCGCGCGTGGTAGTCGAGCACGGCCCGCCGCTGCGCGTTGAACTCCAGCCCGGAGCGGGGCACATTGCCCTGGATCACCGCGACGGTGGCGTAGCCGTCCTCGGCCTTGTCGCTCACCAGCGCGCGTGCGGCCACCGCGCCCACCACGGGCACGGCCACGCTCAGCAGGGCCACGGCCGCCGCCGAGCGCTGGACGGTCCGCGTCCGGCGGCCCTCGACGAGGAGGCGTACGACCTCGTACAGGCCGAAGCCGCACAGGGCGACCGCGAAGCCGAGCACCGGGGTGCCGCCCACGGCCGCGAGCGGCAGGAAGACGCCGTCGGCCTGACCGAAGGCGATCTTGCCCCAGGGGAAGCCGTGGAACGGCACGCGCGCGCGTGCCGCCTCGCCCGCGATCCACACGGCGGCGGCCCAGACCGGCCACCCGGGCAGTCTCGACACCGCGGCGACACCCGCGCCGACCAGCGCGACGAAGATCGCCTCGATCGCCGCCAGCGCGAGCCAGGGTCCGGCGCCGACCTCCACGCCGGTCCACACCAGCAGCGGCAGCAGGAAGCCGAGGCCGAAGAGGTAGCCGAGGCCGAGGCCCGCCTTCCAGCTGCGGCCCCGCAGTACCCAGCCGAAGACGGCGAAGGCCGGCAGGGCCAGCCACCACAGGGTGCGCGGCGGGAAGCTGACGTAGAGCAGGACTCCGGAGAGCGCGGCGGCGAGGGCCGGAACGAGGCGTACCAGACGCGCGGCGCGCGACGCGGGCGCGTTCTGCGGCTGCAACTGGTCCGACTCGTCCACGGAAGTTGCGGTGACGGTCACTCCGGGAGTGTACGGCGGGTGACCTTGGCGCCGACAGTTCGGTCCGGAGGGCAGCACGGGCCGCCGCGGGGCCCCAGGCGTCGCATCGTTCCTGCGTAACTCGGCCCAACTCATCCACAAAACGTCCATCAACCGTTACGGTGTGCCCAGCCACAGTCGTCCGGCCGGATTCCGGTCTTGACGACCGGGTCGTGCGAGGTCGGGGGGCTTCGGTCGGGTTCGGGGGGCGGGGTGGGTTCCACGCGGATGACGTCTGACGCCGGTCCTGGGGAGGACTGCGAGAGACGAAACGTTTCGGACATCACGGGTGTGGTGGTCCTCGGCGCCTGCGCCAGTTGGTCCCTGATCACGGCGACGGTGCACGAGGGACGCCCGGAGGGCGTGCTGCTCGCGGTGCTGGCCGTCGCGGCCGGCTATGCCGCCGGACGGATCTGCGGCGCGCTGCTGCCGGTCGCCGCGCCCTGCGCCGGGGCGCTGGCCGGGCTCGGGCTGATGGTGGCGGTGCCGCATCTGGCGCCGGGACCGCAGATCGTGGCGCCGCTCGGGCACGCCGGTGCCACGGCCGCCCTGCTCACCCTGTGCGTCGGCGCCGCGGGCTGTGCGGCCTGGGCCGCGGAGGGGGCCCTCCTGCGGTTCGCCCTGGGCGCGCTGGCCGTCGCGATCACGGTGAGCGCGGCGCTACTCGGCTCGACCAGCGGGTTCGTCAGCTGCACCGCGGTACTGCTGTGCTCGCTCGCCGCCGGCCGGATGGACCGCCGCGGCCTGGGTCTGGCCGGCCTGGTCCTCGCCGCGGCCGTGATGGCGGGCCTCACCTGGGCGATCGCGGCCAACAGCCTGCCCGCCGGGCTCACCGCCTCCCTGGAGGGCCCCTTCACCGTGCACCGCATCGACCTGTGGCGGGACGCCCTGCACCTCGCGCGCCACAACGCCGCCCTGGGCGTCGGGCCGGAGCGGTTCGGCGAGCTCAGCACGACGGCGGCCCGCACGCTCCTCTCGGACGGCAAGCCGCACTCGGCGCTTCTGCAGCAGGCGGCGGAAGAGGGGGTCGTCGGCGTGATCCTGCTCGGCGCGGCCTTCTGCTGGATGCTGTACACGCTCTGGCGCTCACCGAGGCCCACACCGGTCGTGCTCACGGCGGGCGCGGCCCTGACGGCGCTGGCCGGGATCGCCGCGGTCGGCAACGCGCTGAGCTTCACCGCCGTGTCGGTCGGCGCGGGACTCCTTGCGGGCATGGCCACCGCCCGGCCCTTCGCCGACGACGCACCGCACCACAAGCCGGACGTACGCGCGCGTGGTGACCGGTTGACTCCTTGAGGGCGGCGGTCAGAGCGCCGCGCCGGGCGAGCCGGGCCGCAGCCGGTCCCGGATGACCCGTACGGCGGCCTCCGCGTTGTCCACGGTGATCGTGAACGTATGGCCGTCCCACAGCCGCAGGACCACGCCCTCACCACGGCGTACGACGACCGCGGTGCCCTTCTCGGGCCGCCAGCGGTAGCCCCAGCCGCCCCACTGGCGGGGAGTGACGTGCGGGGCGAACTCGGCGCCGGCGACATGGTCGAGGGGGATGCGGCGGCGCGGCACGCCGATGTGGCCGCAGCGCACCTCGACGGAGTCCCGGTCGAGCCTCAGATCGACGTGCACGAAGGCAAGGGTGCCGAAGAGGACCAGCAGCCCGGCCGCGATGCAGCCCACGACGGACATGACCAGCGGGGCGATCCCGGAGCCCCACGCCGAGTCGACGGCGAGCTCGATCCCGAGCGCCATGAACGCGGCCCCGCCGAGCGCCAGCAGCCACTGGGCCCGGTTCGTCGCGCGTCCGGTCCAGACGTCGGGGTGCTTGACGCTCTCGTCGTGGGGGTGGTCCCTCATACCCTTGAGATTACTCAGGTTTCGCTGCGGTGGTACCGGGTCGCGCAGAGTGACTCCGCCGACCGGGGGCCGGTGGAGTCATGGCGTCCGTTTTGTGCCCCTCGATCACCGGGCGGGGCTGACCGCCCGCAGAAGGCGGCCTTCCTCGTACGCCGTCGCGGGCGCCGGGAGTCCCCCCTCGCGTCCGCTCAGCAGCACGGTCAGGGTGCCGGTGGCCGGGGCGTCGGGGGCGGGCTGTGCGCCGATCCGGCGCAGGGCCTGGGCGGCCACCGCGCCCGCGGACCCGTGCAGGACGAGCGGCGCGGCGCCCGGCTGCCGCACGGCCGTGCGGATGCGTTCGGCGACGAGTTCGTAATGAGTGCAGCCCAGGACGACGGTCGTTACGTCGTCGGGCGTCAAGGCGGCCGCCGCGGCGACGGCGGCTTCGATGGCGGGCTCGTCGGCGTGCTCCACGGCCTCGGCGAGCCCGTGGCAGGGCACCTCGGTGACCGTCACTCCGTCGGCGAACTCCGCGATCAGGTTGCGCTGGTAGGGGCTGCCGGTGGTGGCGGGGGTGGCCCAGATGGCCAGGGGGCCGCCACCCGCCGCGGCGGGCTTGATCGCCGGGACCGTGCCGATGACGGGCAGCTCCGGTTCCAGGCGGGCGCGCAGGGTGGGCAGGGCGTGCACGGTGGCGGTGTTGCAGCCGACGATCAGCGCCTCGGGGCGGTGCGCGGCGGCGGCCTCGGCCACGGCCACGGCGCGCGCGGTGAGGTCCTCGGGAGTCCTGGGTCCCCAGGGCATGCCGTCCGGGTCCAGGGAGAGTACGAGATCTGCGTCGGGCCGCAGCCGCCGAACCGCGGCCGTGGCCGCCAGCAGACCGATTCCGGAGTCCATGAGCGCGATCTTCACCCGGCCACGATAGACGATGGGCCCTTGCGGGCAGGTCCGGTGGGGGACACTGCCCGGGTGAGCGCCATCGTGTGGACCGCCGCCGTATCCCTCGCCGCCTGGCTGTGGCTGCTGCTGTGTCAGGGCTTCTTCTGGCGCACGGACGTGAGACTTCCGCGCCGCGCGGATCCCGGCGACTGGCCCTCGGTGTGCGTCGTCGTCCCCGCGCGCGACGAAGCCGCCGTACTGCCGTCGAGCCTGCCGTCCCTCCTCGCGCAGGAGTATCCGGGGCGGGCGGAGGTGTTCCTGGTCGACGACGGCAGCTCGGACGGCACCGGGGAGCTGGCCCGCGAACTGGCCCACAAGACGGGCGGCCTGCCGCTCATCGTCACCTCCCCCGGCGAACCGCCTGCCGGCTGGACGGGCAAGCTGTGGGCCGTACGGCACGGGATCGGTCTGGCACGCGCGCGTGGGCCGGAGTATCTGCTGCTGACGGACGCGGACATCGCGCACGAGCCGGACAGCCTGCGGGAGTTGGTCGCGGCGGCGCGCGCCGGGGGCTTCGACGTGGTCTCGCAGATGGCCCGGCTGCGGGTGGAGAGCCTGTGGGAGCGGCTCGTCGTGCCGGCCTTCGTCTACTTCTTCGCCCAGCTCTACCCGTTCCGCCGGATCGGCAGGAAGGGGTCGCGGACGGCCGCGGCGGCGGGCGGCTGCGTCCTGCTGCGTGCGGAGACCGCCGAGCGGGTGCGGATCCCGGACGCCATCCGGCACGCCGTGATCGACGACGTGGCGCTGGCCCGCGCGGTCAAGGGCGGTGGCGGCCACATCTGGCTGGGGCTGGCCGAGAAGGTGGACAGCGTGCGGCCGTATCCGCGGCTGCACGACCTGTGGCGCATGGTGTCGCGCAGCGCGTACGCCCAGCTGCGGCACAGCCCGCTGCTGCTGCTCGGGACGGTCCTCGGGCTGCTGCTCGTGTATCTGGTGCCGCCCGTGTCCCTGGTGGCGGGGCTCGCGGCCGGCAGCCCGGCGGCCGCGCTGCTGGGCGGGCTGGCGTGGCTGGTGATGACGGGGACGTACGTCCCGATGCTGCGCTACTACCGGCAGCCGCTGTGGCTCGCTCCGCTGCTGCCGTTCACGGCCTTCCTCTACCTCCTCATGACGGTCGACTCCGCGGTGCAGCACTACCGGGGGCGCGGTGCGGCCTGGAAGGGCCGCACCTACGCGCGCCCGGACGCCGTGTCCGACGAGGGGTGACCGCTCACTTGCGGCCCGGGGTCCAGTTCATGCCCCAGCCGTAGGCGTGGTCGATGGTCCGCTGCGGACTCACTCCCCGTTCGGGCACCAGGTAACGGGCCTCGCGCTGGACGACCAGGTCGTTGCCGGTGTTGGTGATCAGGGCGAGGGCGCACACCGTGGACGGGACCGTGCACTCGTCGAGCGAGAAGTCGATCGGCGCGCCGAACTGCGGCTGGAGGGTGACCGTGGCGTGCAGGTCGGCGAAGGAGCGGGCGCCCTCGTAGATGGTCACGAAGACGAGGATCCGCCGGAAGTCCTGCTTGTGGTCGAGGTTGATGGTGAGGTTCTCGCCGCTCGCGACGGCGCCGGTGCGGTCGTCGCCGTCGAGGTGGATGTACGGCGGGCGCTGGAGCGAGCCGAAGGCGTTGCCGAGGGCCTGGATGACGCCCTTGCTGCCGTCGCTGAGTTCGAACAGGGCGCACAGGTCGAGATCGAGGTCGTTGTGCATCGCGACGGCACGGCCGCGCTTGCTGCCCCAGCCCGAGAACTGCTTGCGCACCTCCCAGTTGAGGTTGACGCGCATGGTGCCCGAGGTGCCGCCCTGTTTGGTGAGGGAGACCGCGGGGGCCGCCTTGGTGAGTGTCACCTTGGTCAGCCGGACCGGCGCGGTGGGCGGCGGCGGAGGCGGCATGGGGACGGGGGGTCCGGCCGGCGGAGGCATCGTCACGGGCGGGGCGACGGGTGGCGGCGCCGTCACGGGCGGAGCCGCCGGCGGTTGCGCGGTCACGGGCGGTGCCGGGGCGGTGTGCTGCGGTTCGTCCACCGTGATGCCGAAGTCCGTGGCCAGCCCTTCGAGTCCGCTGCTGTAGCCCTGGCCGACCGCGCGGAACTTCCAGGCGCCCTGCCGACGGTAGAACTCGCCCAGCACGAAAGCGGTTTCCACGCTTGCGCCCGTGCTGTCGAAGCGGGCGGCCACGGTGTTCCGGCCGGCGTCGCGGACCTCGATGTAGAGGTCGGGGACCTGTCCGAACGTCCCGCCGTCCGCCGAGGCCGCGAGGACGACGGTCTCGATCGCGGGCTCCACGCGCGCGAGGTCGACGACGAGCGTGTCAACGGTACGGCCGCCGTCGTGCCGCTTGCCCTCGTGCCGGACCGCGCCGGAGGAGTGCACGGGCTGGTTGTAGAAGACGAAGTCGGCGTCGGAACGGACCTTGCCGCCCACCAGCAGAAGGGCCGAGGCGTCCGCGTCGGGCACGCCCGGTCCGGAGCGCCAGCCCAATTCGACCCGCAGCGCCGTGGTCGGCACCGGAGTATTCGACCCTTTCGACATTGACATGTCCGCCCCCATCAGGAGTCCGCGTGCCGGTCCGCGCCCCGGCGGCCCTTCCGCATGCTTACTCGCACAACCTATTCCCCGGGACGGCGAACTCCCATGAAGCGCACAGCGCGACGGTGGACCGACCCGCCGGTAACCCGCCCGGAACTCGGCCTTTACAGGATCCTGGCGTGGATCGCCGCCCTATTTTGCCGAGTTCGCTCGCATTGGGGATCCCGCGTCACTGCCGACACGGAAAACAACCCTCTTATCGGTCTCCCCAACCAGCACATCGTGGGCTTAACTTATGTGCCATGACCTCCCCCCGCTCCACTTATGGCGGTGGCTACTACTCCGCCTTCCCGGACACCCCGATCTACGACAGGCTCGTCGCCGAGCGGGGCACCCCGCAGATCGCCCCGATCCGGGTCCCCGCCGCCTACGACATGCCGGGCAGCCACCTGCCCGCGCTGCCGTCGGCTCTGCCCGCCCTCCCGGCGGGCCCCTCCCAGCCCTCCTACGGCGGCTACCCGCAGGCGCAGCAGCCGTCTCCGCTGCAGCAGGCGCCCGCCGCGTACATCCCGCAGCAGGCCACCGCGCCACGCGGTTACCCCGGCCCGCAGCAGCCCCAGCCGCAACGGCCCATGGCCGCCGGCACGGGTTACGAGGCGATGCGCCCCGCGGCGCCGCGCCCCGGTCCGGCCGCCCCCTATCAGGACCCGTACAACCAGCAGCAGTACCGCGGCTACTGAGCGGTCCCGCCCGGTTGTCGGTGCGGCCTGGCACGATGGCCGTATGGGGAGCCAACTGCTGCAGTCGATTCACGTCCATCCGGTCAAGGCGTTCCGGGGCCTCGCGCCGCGGGAGGCCGTGGTGGAGCCCTGGGGGCTGGCCGGAGACCGGCGCTGGGTGCTGATCGACGACGGGGGAAGGGTCGTCACACAACGTCAGCAGCCGCGCCTCGCGCTCGCCGCCGCCGAGTTCCTGCCCGGCGGCGGTGTCCGGCTGTCCGCGCCCGGTATGGACCCGCTGTCCGTGCCCGTCCCGCGGCCGCTGGGCACGGTGCCGGTGCAGATCTTCGGGGACAAGGTCGAGGGTGTTCTCGCCGAGGACGAGGCCGCGCACCTGTGGTGCAGTGAGTACCTCGGCGCCGGCACCCGCCTCGTGCACATGGACGATCCGGCCGTCCGCCGCCCCGTCGACCCGGATTACGGGCGGCCGGGCGAGACGGTGTCCTTCGCCGACGGCTATCCGCTGCTGCTCACCAGCGCGAGCTCCCTCGACGCCCTCAACTCCCTGATCGCACAAGGCGATCACGCGGCCGACGGACCGCTGCCGATGAACCGGTTCCGGCCCAACGCGGTCGTGTCCGGCGCGGCCGCCTGGGCCGAGGACGACTGGTCCCGCATCGCGATCGGTGACGTGACCTTCCGGGTCGCGAAGCCATGCGGGCGGTGTGTGGTGACGACCACCGACCAGGGCACCGCCGTCCGGGGCAGGGAGCCCCTGTACTCGCTGGGACGGCACCGCCGGATCGGCGGCAAGCTGGTCTTCGGCCAGAATCTGGTGCCTCTGCACCGCGGCACCATCCGCGTCGGGGACCCCGTCACGATCCTGGACTGAGCGGCTTTGCGGCAGTCCCCCTCCGGACGGATCCGGACAGGATCCCGGCAAGATCGGGCCGACGGGAACCAGCGCCGGGGGCCCGCACGTTGGGCTGGGGTGAGAAGTTCATGAGAGGCCCCGGTCCGAGGTGATTTCGCTCTCTCTTCGGCCGGGCCCGCGGGTGAACGACTCCGGGTGGGGTTATCACGGAGCGGGAAGGGGGTGCGGGACGGTGCGAGCAATCGGCGGACTCTGGCGCTGGCGGCACAATCCGCTGCGCCGCAGAAGCGATCTGGTCGAGGCCTGGGTGGCCCTGGTGGCCCTGGTGCTCATCCTGGTCGCGGCGCCTGTGATCGGCTCCCTCGTGGGCAGTGTCGCCCAGGACGCCCTGCAGCAGTCGGTACGGGACCAGCGCGCCGCCCGCCACCAGGTGACGGCCACCGTGGTGCGCAAGCTGGACCGCTCCCCGCTGGACACCGACCCGGAGACCTCCTCCTCCAGAGACCTGCGCAGCCGGGTCCTCGCCGACTGGACCGCACCGGACGGCACCCACCAGCACGGCGCGGCCCTGGCCGACCTCAGGTCCCCGCACCGCGGCGACCACTTCCGGATATGGACGGACGAGCACGGCCACACAGTGGCCCGTCCGCTGGACTCCGCGACGGCGACGACGCACGCGGTGCTCGCGGGCTTCGGCGCGGCGATGCTCACGGCGGGATTCGTCGAGGCCGCCCGGCGGACGATCGTCTGGCGCATGGTCCGCCGCCGGTACGCCCGTTGGGACCAGGCCTGGGACAAGGCGGGCCCGGACTGGGGCCGGACCGGCACCGGCAGCTGACGGCCTTCGGACTCTGGTCATCCCACCACCTGCGCGCACGCTACGGTGGACCGGCCGAGGCATTCGGCGACAAACCCGCGTACTACGAGGTGGGGGCACAGCAGCGCCATGGCACAGGGCACGGTCCAGGTGACGCACACCGGCACATCGAGGTGGCGCCGCCGCACGGGTGAGTACACGTCACTCGCCGCAGCCCTGGAGGCCGCGGCGGACGGCGACGTGCTCACCGTCGCTCCCGGCACCTACCGGGAGAACCTCGTGCTCCAGCGGTCGGTGACGCTGCGCGGCCCCGAGGGCTCCCCCGGCTCGGTGCGGATCGCGCCCCTGGACGGGGTGCCGCTGACGGTGCGGGCCTCCGCGGTGGTGCAGGACCTGCACGTGGAGGGGCAGGACGCGGCCGCGCCCGCGCTGCTGGTCGAGGAGGGCACTCCGGAGCTGCTCGACGTCCGGATCGTCACGCGGTCGGCGGCCGGGATCGAGGTGCGCGGCGGTGCGCGCCCTACCGTGCGCCGGTGCACCGTCGACAATCCGGCGGGTGTCGGGATCGCCGTACTCGACGGCGGGGGCGGCGTGTTCGAGGAGTGCGAGGTCGTCGCCGCCGGTCAGGCCGGTGTCGCGGTCCGCGGCGGTGCACATCCGCGTCTGGAGCGCTGCCGCATCCACCACGCCTCGGGCTCGGGGCTGACGGCGACGGGTGAGAACTCCGCGCTGGAGGCCGTGGGTTGCGAGGTCTACGAGGTGCGCGGCAGCGGCGTCCAGGTGACCGGCCGGGCCACCGCGCACCTCACGGACTGCGATGTGCACCGCACCACGGCGGACGGCGTCACGCTCGACACGGACGCGGTGCTGACGCTCGCGGACTGCCGCATCCACGACATCCCGGAGAACGCGGTCGATCTGCGCTCCCGCTCGGTGCTCACGCTGACCCGCACGACGGTGCGTCAGTTCGGGCGCAACGGCCTGTCGGTGTGGGACCCGGGCACGCGCGTGGACGCCAACCAGTGCGAGATCTTCGACAGCACCGGCGACTATCCGGCGGTGTGGGTGAGCGACGGCGCGACCGCCGTGCTGGACTCCTGCCGGGTGCACGACGTGCCGGACGCCCTGTTCGTGCTGGACCGCGGCTCGCGCGCGGACGTCGTCGACAGCGATCTCACCCAGGTGCGCAACACGGCGGTGTCGGTGAGCGACGGGGCCACGGCCCAGCTCGACGACTGCCGCATCCGGGACGCCGCGACGGGCGCCTGGTTCCGGGACCACGGCAGCGGCGGCACCCTCAACAACTGCACGGTGGACGGCACCCAGACGGGCGTGATCGTCACCAAGGGCGCCGACCCCACCATCGAGCGGTGCACGGTCGACTCCCCCGCCGAGGCCGGCTTCTACGTGTCCGCGGGCGGTCGCGGCACGTTCCAGAACTGCCGGGTGACCGGGAGCGGCGGTTACGGCTTCCATGTGATCGACGGCTGCCGTACGACGCTCAGGAAGTGCCGTACGGAGCGGTGCGCGCGCGGTGGGTACGAGTTCGCGGAGGGCGGCCCGGACACCACGCCCGGCACGGGCCCCGTCGTGGAGGACTGCACGAGCGACGAGAGCGGCGGCGTACGGCCGCCGGAGGCCCGGGAGACCGCCGTGCAGACGGCGAGCCAGTCCCCCGGCCTGCTGGGCGCGATCCCCGGCCAGCGCACCACCGAGCAGGAGCCCCTCGTCGCCCCCGCCGGCCCGGAGCAGCCGGTGCGGACCTCGAAGGCCGTGCTCGGCGAGCTGGACGCGCTGGTCGGCCTGGACAGCGTCAAGCGCGAGGTGCGGGCCCTGACCGACATGATCGAGGTGGGCCGGCGCCGCCAGCAGGCGGGCCTGAAGGCGGCCTCGGTCAAGCGGCACCTGGTCTTCACCGGCTCCCCCGGCACCGGCAAGACCACCGTGGCCCGCCTCTACGGCGAGATCCTCGCCTCCCTCGGCGTGCTGGAGAAGGGCCATCTCGTCGAGGTGTCCCGTGTCGACCTGGTCGGCGAGCACATCGGCTCGACCGCGATCCGCACCCAGGAGGCCTTCGACAGGGCGCGCGGCGGGGTGCTGTTCATCGACGAGGCGTACGCGCTGTCGCCGGAGGACTCGGGCCGGGACTTCGGCAAGGAGGCCATCGACACGCTGGTGAAGCTGATGGAGGACCACCGGGACGCGGTGGTGGTGATCGTCGCGGGCTACACGGCCGAGATGGAACGGTTCCTTTCGGTCAACCCCGGTGTGGCGTCCCGGTTCTCACGGACCATCACCTTCAGCGACTACAACCCCGACGAGCTTCTACGGATCGTCGAGCAGCAGGCCGACGAGCACGAGTACCGGCTGGCGGAGGGTACGGCGGAGGCGCTGCTGAAGTACTTCACGGCGATCCCCAAGGGCCCGGCGTTCGGCAACGGCCGTACCGCCCGGCAGACCTTCGAGGCGATGGTGGAGCGGCACGCGGGCCGGGTCGCCCAGGTCGACGAGCCCAGCACGGACGACCTGACCCTGCTGTACGCCGAGGACCTGCCCGACGCGCCCTGACACCGCTCCGTACGGATTCAGTCCCCGTCGGGGCGGGGTGCCGGCACCTCGGGGCGCAGTCGGGCGAGCAACCGTTCGCGTTCCTCCGCGAAGGCCGGGTCGGCCTGGTAGTCGGAGTGGCCGAGGATCGGTGCGGGGAGTGGGTGCCGGGCGGTGCGGCCGTAGGCGAGCGGGTCCTTCAGCGGGCCCCGGTCCACCTCGGGGCCGCAGTCGCCCGGCAGGCGGATCGGGCCGCCGATGGGGTCGGTCGCGCGGTAGAGGTTGCGCCAGCAGTCGACCTCGTGGTGCAGCGAGCTGAGCGCGGCCGGGCCGAAGTGGGCCGGGAACCAGCGGCCGTAGAGGCGCTCCAGGGGTGAGCCGTAGGTCAGCAGGGCGACCCGTTTGCGGACGGACGGCTTCAGCTGCCAGGCCGCGGCGGCGGCGAGGACGCTGCCCTGGGAGTGCCCGGAGATGACCAGGCGGCCACCGGTGGCACGGGTCCAGGTCGCCATGCGCCAGCTGAGGTCGGGCACCGCCCGCTCGGCGTAGCAGGGCGGGGCGAAGGGGTGGGCGGCGCGCGGCCAGAAGGTGCCGACGTCCCACAGGATGCCGATGGTGCGTCGCGCGGAGGCGTCCTTGTAGGCGCGCCGGCCCCAGGTGACGAAGAGGATGAAGCCGAAGCCGATCAGCCAGGAACCCAGGGCCTGCGCGGTCTGGGCGGCGCCGTGCACGAGGGCGTGCGCGTGGTCGGCGGCCGGGGCCGGGGCCTCTTCGGTGAACTTCGCGCCGACCAGGGCGCCGGCTCCCAGGATCAGGGTCGTGGCGGAGGTGACGGCGACGAGGAGCGGGGCGCGGTCGGTGAGCGTGGCCAGGGCGCGGGTGGTGGCGATGGCGCGGGTGCGGGCGGTGTCCTCGGGTTCGCCTGGGTGGTCGAGCCGCACCTCCCCCAGCTCGGTCCGGCGCAGCCGCCAAGCCCCGCGTCCGAGCAGGGCGCACAGTCCGAGCAGGGCGAGCAGCAGCACCGGGATCACCGAGGACTGCCAGGTCAGGACGACCGGCGGGCCGGCGATGGAGGTACCGGTGCCGTCCAGCCAGTCGGAGACCCGCTGGGAGACGCCGCCGGACATCACGCCGCCGAGCGCGCAGGCCAGCATGGCGACGGCGGGTCCGGCCAGGCCGCGCATCGCCGCGCGCGGGTCGGGATGGGTGCGGTGCAGCGTACGGGCGACGACGGCCAGGGCGATCACGAGGAGGCCCTGGACCAGGGCGAGGCCGCCGAAGGTGGTGCCGCCACCGGCCAGTCGCCCGGACGACTCCCACCCGGGGCGCTCCCAGCCGGCGTACACGACGGCGGACAGCAGCAGGGCGAGGGCGGCGAGCGGCAGGCGTCGTACGAGATGCTCGTCTAGTTCCTGGTCGAGGCGGTTCTCGCTGCGTCCCCGGCGGCACACCACCCACAGCACGACGACGGCGGTCGCGGCGAGGGCCGCGTACAGCAGCAGGCTCAGCGTGTCGAGTACGGCGGGGCCGCCGGGCCGGTGGTCGAAGCGGGCCGCGGAGGAGGCGACCGCCGCCGCAACCGTGAGGAGGCCGGCCGCGGTGTGGGCGGCGCGCAGCCGGGCGACCAGGCGACGGCCGTACCAGAAGCCGGGGCGGCCGAGCGAGGTGCGGCCGGTGTCCTCGTCGGGCTCGGGCTCGTGGGAGAGCGGCCGCTGGGACTCGTAGGCGCTCCAGGTGCGGCGGGAGAGGTACCACAGCAGGGTCGTGAGGGCCGTCGGCACCGCGGCCGCGACGGCGAGGCGGCGGCCGGGGCGGCTCCACCAGCCGTCCTGGGAGACCTCGGGCGAGAGGAAGCCCAGCCAGGAGTGGCGGTCGGCGCACGCGTGCGTGCCCGCGCACTGCCAGGCCGCCAGGTCGAGGGCGACCTCACACGCGGCCGCGACCAGCAGCACCGTCAGGGTCAGCCCGACGAGCCGTACCAGCAGCCCGTAGAAGCGGACCGTGCGGCTGTGGCCACGCGTCGTGGGGCGCATCCAGTGGGCGAGGTTGACGACCATGAACGGCAGCAGCAGGAGCCACAGGGCGCGGGCGCTGTTGCCGGAGGTGAGGTTGCACCAGACGTACGCCTCCTGCACCGGCTTGTCCTGGTAGTCCTGCGGTCTGGACTCCGCGTCGACGTCCTCGCAGCGGCGGAAGACGGCGGCCGTCTCGTCGCCGGTGACACGCACCGTGCGCGGATCGTCGAGCATCGCCTCGGGCGTGGTGCCGCCCACGCCGTGGACCAGGAGTTCCAGAGCGGTTCCGGATCCGTCGAGGCTCTCGGCGGGCCGGTCGGCCGAGGCCCGTTCCTGAGCACGTCCCACTGTTCGCACTTCCCCCGTGACGCCTGTTCTGCTTGTGTCCGTGCGGGCACAGGATCTCCGCCGGGACGGTGGCGTACACCTCTCCACACGGAATCTCCCCGAGACGTGTGACAGGCGGGGTACGCGTGAGGTGTACGTGACATGAGCGCGGCGTGACCGTCGGTGGCGTAACCTGCACCGACCCGTGCGAGGATGGGACGTCCGCGCACCGGGGCCGGGGGAGAACCTCCTCGTCGGAGAGGGTGCGACGGGCGTGTCGGACTGCTTGAGGCGAAAGGACCGGAGCGTACGTGAGTGAGAATCAGAACCTCCTCGCGGAGCAGCGGCGCGCCCTGATCCTGGACGAGGTGCGGCGCCGGGGCGGGGTCCGCGTCAACGAGCTGACCCGCAAGCTCGGCGTGTCGGACATGACCGTCCGCCGCGATCTGGACGCGCTGGCGCGGCAGGGTGTGCTGGAGAAAGTGCACGGCGGTGCGGTGCCGGTGGTCGAGGCGAGCACCCACGAGCCGGGCTTCGAGGCCAAGTCGGGCCTGGAGCTGACGGCCAAGGAGGACATCGCGCGCGCGGCGGCCGAGCTGGTCGCGCCGGGCACGGCGATCGCGCTCTCGGGCGGTACGACGACGTACGCGCTGGCGCACCAGCTGGTCGACGTGCCCGATCTGACCGTGGTGACCAACTCGGTGCGGGTGGCCGACGTGTTCCACGCCGCGCAGCGCACCTCCGGGCCCCGGCAGGGCGCGGCCACCGTGGTGCTGACCGGCGGGGTGCGCACGCCGTCCGACTCGCTGGTGGGGCCGGTGGCCGACCAGGCGATCGCGGCGCTCCACTTCGACGTGCTGTTCCTGGGTGTGCACGGGATATCGGTCGAGGCCGGCCTGTCCACGCCGAACCTCGCGGAGGCCGAGACCAACCGGCGCCTGGTGCAGTCGGCGCGGCGGGTCGTGGTGGTCGCCGACCACACCAAGTGGGGTGTGGTGGGCCTGAGTTCGTTCGCGGCGCTGGAGCAGGTCGACACGCTGGTCACCGACGCCGGGCTGCCGAAGGACGCGCGGGCGGAGATCTCGGAGCATCTGCGGCGGCTGATGGTGGCGGGCGAGCCGGAGAGCTGATCGCGGGCGGGCGGTGCTGACATCTGACGGTCCGCCAGTTATCGTGACGTTGCCCCGGTCAACCACCCTTCCGCGTCAAGGGGGTTCACGTCCATGGCCCACCGTCTGCGTCCCGTCGGACTCGACTTCGTCGAAGTCGCGCCCGTACGGCTGGTCTTCGCACGGGAGATCGCCGCGCCGCCCGACGCGGTCTTCCACGCGCTCAACGACGACGTGCCCGGCTGGGCGGAGTGGTTCGCGGCCGTGACACACGCCCGGGCCGTCGACGACGGTGCCGGGCGCGACATCCGGCTCAAGGGCGGCGGGCACTTCCTGGAGACGGTGATCGCGGCGAAGGAGGCCGAGGTCTACGCGTACCGGGTCGACGAGACCAACGCGCCGGGCGCCCGCGCTCTCGCCGAGGAGTGGCGGCTCGTCCCGGCCGGGACGGGCACGCGCGTGCAGTGGACGTTCGCCGCGGACGGGACGGCACCGTTCCGGCTCGTCGTGAAGGCGGCACGCGCGGGGCTCGGGCGGGCCTTCAGGGACGCGGTGACCGCGCTGGACCGGCGGCTGGCGCGGCAGGGGCAGCCGTAGCGGCCTCGCGGCACGGCGGCCGTGGCTCAGCAGGGCCAGACGCCCGTCTCCAGCAGTGACTCGATCGCCGCCGAGTACGGTGCGATGTCCAGGCCCTGCTCGGTGAGCCAGCTGTCCGAGTAGTACTTGTCCAGGTAGCGGTCGCCCGGGTCGCACAGCAGCGTCACCACGCTCCCCTGCCGGCCCTCGGCGACCATCTCGGCGACGATCTTCAGCGCGCTCCACAGCCCGGTGCCGGTCGAGCCGCCCGCCTTGCGGCCGATGGCCTGTTCCAGGGCCCGTACGGCCGCCACGCTCGCCGCGTCGGGGACCTTCATCATCCGGTCGATCGCGCCGGGCACGAAGCTCGGTTCCATGCGGGGGCGGCCGATGCCCTCGATGCGGGAGCCGCAGTCGCAGGTGACGTCCGGATCGCCGGTGGTCCAGCCCTCGAAGAAACAGGAGTTGTCCGGGTCCGCCACGCAGATCCGGGTGTCGCGCTGGGTGTAGTGGACGTAGCGGGCGAGGGTCGCCGAGGTTCCGCCGGTGCCGGCCGTGGCGACGATCCACGCGGGCTCCGGAAACCTCTCCAACTCCAGCTGGCGGAAGATGGATTCGGCGATGTTGTTGTTTCCGCGCCAGTCCGTGGCCCGTTCCGCGTAGGTGAACTGGTCCATGTAGTGGCCGCCGGTCTCCACCGCGAGGCGGGCCGACTCCTCGTACATCTTCCGCGAGTCGTCCACGAAGTGGCACTGTCCGCCGTGGAACTCGATGAGACGGCACTTCTCGGCGCTCGTCGTGCGCGGCATGACGGCGATGAAGGGCACGCCGATCAGCTTCGCGAAGTACGCCTCGGAGACGGCCGTCGAGCCGCTGGACGCCTCGATCACCGGGCGGCCCGGCCGGATCCAGCCATTGCACAGGCCGTAGAGGAAGAGCGAGCGGGCCAGGCGGTGCTTGAGGCTGCCGGTCGGGTGGGTCGACTCGTCCTTGAGGTACAGGTCGATGCCCCACTTCTCGGGGAGCGGGAAGCGCAGCAGGTGGGTGTCGGCCGAGCGATTTGCATCGGCCTGGACCTTGCGCACGGCCTCTTTCAGCCAGTCGCGGTAGGCGGCGTCGGTGTGGTCCACGTCGAGGGTCACGCCGGTCGGGGTCTGCTGGGAAGTGCTCACGGCGGTGCTCCTCACAAGGGGCCGCAGCCGTCGGAAGGTGCGGCCGTCGCATCGATCATAGACACCATCCACACGCTTCTCACCTGCATAAACACCACTTTGAGGGGCTCAAAGCACGGCCTTGGGGCCGGACTGCGGAGGGCGTGGGGGGCGCATTCGCGGAGTGCTCCGGGCGCCCGTGCTCCGGGGGCCGTGCGTACTGGTGCTCGACGCCGGGTGCGGGCAGACTGCACCGACACGGGGGCGCCACACTGGATCACGACACACGCCGGCCGACGACCCACGAGGGAGTACGGCCGGTGCACCGGACGCGTACGAGGGGGCGGGCGGCATGGCGGAGCCGGAGTTCACGGCCACGGGCGTGCGGATCGGGAAACGGCTGCGATCGCTCACCCGGGCCGGGCAGGTCCGGATCAGCGACGGCAGGCTTGCGTTGCTCACCAGTTACGGCACCGAGATCGACAGCGCGCCGGTGCAGGCGGTGCGGGCGTCCAAGCCCTGGTTCGCCCCGGAGGACCGGGCGCTGGCGGACCTCAACGGCAAGCGCTACACGCTGACCCTGGGCGATCACGATCCGGCGCCGGGCGAGCCGGGGCCGCCGGCCGCGAGCCGGTTCATCGAGGCCGTGCGCAGGGCCGCGGGGCGCGGGGGCTGAGCGGCGCCGCGGACGGCGGGACGGGGCGCGCCGGGGCGGACGGAGGCGGTCGCGAGTTGCGGTACCGCACCCCCTGGGTCACGCTGGTCTCACGTCACTCTGGGTTTACCGGCGATAACGCTGCGAACCAGCCCGCCGGGCACGACAGCAGGCGGCCGTATTCCGACCGGCACGCTGCTGGATCCGAACTCCGTGTTCTTCCGGACCTCAAGTCGGGGAGTCGCAGCCGTGACCAGTCACCCAAGCAGGCACTGCACGGTGGAGCTCCAAGCCCTGCCGTCGCGGATCGGCCAGGTCCGCAGAATCCTTTCAGCGCAGTTGCGCTACTGGCATATGGACCCCCTCATAGACCGGGCCGCGCTCGGTGTGACGGAGCTGTTGACGAACGTCCACCGGCACGCCCAACCGGACAAGATGTGCACCGTGGAGATCGAGCTGCTGCTGGACCGGCTCACGGTCTCCGTGCACGACCACGACCCCCGGCTGCCCGAGGTACGGGACGTGGAGGCCTCCGCGACCAGCGGCCGCGGGCTCGCCATGGTGGCCGCGGTCAGCGAGAGCTGGGGAGTACGGCCGGACGGCGAGTCGGGGAAGGTCGTGTGGTTCACGCTGCCGACGTCCTCGCCGGCCGCCGCCACGCCGGCCCGGCCGCTGCGCCGTACGGCGGACAAGCCCGCGCACCGCTTCGTGGACGTCGACCACGCGGCCGACGCCCACCGGACCGCCCATGCTCCCGCCCGGTCGGCCGTCGCAGGCTGATCGGGCGGTGACGGTCCTCGCAAAGCCGTGACGGCTCACTCGGTCGCGATCGCTCGCAGTACGTCCAGGCGTGCCGCCCGCCTCGCCGGGCGCAGGCCCGCCAGGGCGCCTGCCGTCAGGCCCACCAGTGCCACGATGAGGAGTTGTACGGGTGGGACGGCGAAGGCGAAGGCCGAGTCGCTCGCGCCGTCCGAGGCCTTGACCAGGACCCAGCCGAGGAAGGCGCCGAGGCCCAGGCCGCCCGCGGTGCCGAAGGCGGCCACCAGGATCGACTCCCAGCGGACCATGGCGCGCAGTTGGGGCCGCGTCTGGCCCACCGCCCGCAACAGGCCCAGTTCCCGGGTGCGTTCGTGGATCGCCAGGGTCAGCGTGTTGGCGATGCCGAGGAGCGCGATGAGGACCGCGAGGGCGAGCAGCGCGTAGACCAGGGTGAGCATCATGTCGATGCCGCCGGCCGAGGACTGCGCGTACTCGTCGCGGGTCTGGACCTCGGGGTTGCCGTACTGCGCGGCGACCTTCTGCACCGCCGCCTTGCCCGTGGCGGTGTCCACGCCATCCTTGAAGGAGACGGCGACCAGGGTGTCGGCGTCCTGGGTGCGGTGCGGGGCCCAGGCGGCGCGGGTGATGACGTAGTCGCCGGCGAGTTCGGACCGGCCGTAGACCGCGCGGACCGTGAAGGTCTCCTTCTTGCTGTCGGTGAAGGCGAGTTGGGCCTTGGAGCCGGTGGTGAGGTGTTGTTTCTCGGCTTCGGTGCGGGTGACGGCCAGGCCGTCCGTGCCCAGGTCGCGGAGTGATCCGTCGACCTTGCCGAGGTCGAAGGTGCGTTCCAGGGCGACCGGGTCGGTGACCGTCAACGCCCTGCCCCTGCCATCGACTTCGGCGACGCCGCGGCCGAGGCCCACCGCCGTGTCGACCTCGGGCAGTCGCTGGACGGCTCCTGCCAGGCGGGGGCTCAGGCCGCTTCCGCCCGCGCCGAAGGACGGGGTGCTCACGGCGACGTCGCCCGCGAAGGAACGGGAGACCGTCTGGTCCATGGTCGCCTTGAGGGAGGCTCCGAAGACCGTGAAGAGCGACACGACCGCCACGCCGATCATCAGGGCGCTCGCGGTGGCCGCCGTCCGCTTGGGGCTGCGCAGGGCGTTGCGGCGGGCCAGGCCGCCTGTGACGCCCCGGAGTTTGTCGAGAGGGCCGCCGAGGACCCGGACCGCGGTCGTGGAGGCGACGGGGCCGAGGACGACGAACGACACCAGGGCCAGGACGGCGCCGAGTGCCGCCGTCCACAGGGACGGTGAGACGAGGACGCCGCTGAGCGTCATCGCCATGGCGAGGGCCGCGATGCCCAGGCCGGTGACCGCTCGGGTGCGGGAGGCCGCCGAGGTGTCCACGGCCGTCTCGCGGAGGGCCGCCAAGGGGGCGGTGCGGCCCGCTCGTACGGCGGGGAGGAGCGCGGAACCGAGGCAGACCGCGATGCCGACGGCCAGCGGGAGCGCCATGGACAGGGCGCTGATCACCAAGTCGCCGTCGGGGAAGGGGAATCCGATCGCCGGGAAGAGTGCCTGCAGGCCGGCAGCGATGCCGATGCCGCCCGCCAGGCCCGCCGCGGAGGCGGTCACGGCCACGCCGGTGGCCTCCACGAGGGTCGTCGCGGTGACCTGGCGGCGGGAGGCGCCGAGAGCCCGCAACAGGGCGTTCTCGCGGGTGCGTTGGGCGATGACGATCGCGAAGGTGTTGTGGATGGAGAAGGTGGCGACCAGGAGGGCGATGCCGGAGAAGACCAGGAGGAGGGTGGTGAAGACGTTCAGGAACTGGCTGGAGATCATGTCGGTGTTCTCCTGGGCCGACTCCTGGCCGGTGATGGCCTCGACTCCCTTGGGCAGGACGGGAGTCAGGCGGTCGACGAGCGCCTTCTCGCCGACGCCGGGACCTGCCCGTACCTTGATGCTCGCCGCCTCGCCGGGCCGCGCCGTGAGGTACTTCTCGGCGTCGGCGCGGGTCATGCCGGTGAAGGTCACCTGGGCCATGCCGTCCTCGCCGCCGAAGGTCGCGAGGCCGACGATCGTCACCTTGACGGGGTCGGGCGTGCGCAGGGTCGTGGTGTCGCCGAGCGCGAGGTCGCCCTTCTTGGCCGCACCCCGGTTGACGACGACCTCGCCGGACTTCCGCGGGGCCCGACCCTCGGCGAGGCGGTACGGGTTGAGCTCGGGGTCGGTGATCCAGTTGCCGGCGAGGGTGGGCGGGCCCTGGCCGCCGATCGGCTTGCCGTTCTTGCCGACGAGCTGGCCCGCGCCCTCGATGTCGGGCTCGGCGGCCGCCACACCCGGCACCTTGGCGAGCGTGTCGGCAAGCGTCGTCGGGACCGGTTGGCGTACGCCCTGGCTCTCGCCCGGCGTGGTGATGGTGTCCGCGCTGCGGACCACCGCGTCCGTGCCGCTGGTCGCGTCGCCGAACATGGTGTCGAAGCTCGCGCGCAGCGTGTCGCCCATGACCAGGGTGCCGGCCAGGAACGCCACACCGAGGAAGACCGCGAGGAACGTACCGGCGAAGCGGCGCTTGTGGGCGCGCAGGGAGGACACGCTCAGGCGTACGGCTGCGTTCATGAGGGCACCTCGAAGGCTTTCATGCGGTCCAGGACCTTGTCGGCGGTCGGGGATTCCATCCGGTCGACCAGGCGTCCGTCGGCGAGGAACACGACCTCGTCGGCGTGGGCCGCGGCCACCGGGTCGTGGGTGACCATGACGACCGTGCGGGAGGTCTGGCGCACGGCGCGGCCGAGGAGGCCGAGGACCTCCTCGCCGGAGCGGGAGTCGAGGTTGCCGGTGGGCTCGTCGGCGAAGACGACGTCCGGCCGCCCGGCGAACGCCCTTGCCACGGCGACGCGTTGCTGCTGCCCGCCGGAGAGCTCGGAGGGGCGGTGGTGGAGGCGGTCGCGCAGGCCCACGACGTCGATCAGGGCGTCGAGCCACTCCGGGTCGCCCCTGCCGCCCGCGAGGTCCAGGGACAGCGTGATGTTCTCGGCCACGGTGAGGGTCGGCACCAGGTTGAAGGCCTGGAAGACGAAGCCGACCCGGTCGCGGCGCAGCAGGGTGAGGCGGCGGTCGTCGAGTGCGCCCAGTTCGGTGTCGCCGATGTGGGCGGCGCCCGAGGTGAGGGTGTCGAGACCGGCCGCGCAGTGCATGAGGGTGGACTTGCCGGAGCCCGAGGGCCCCATGATCGCGGTGAAGCGGCCGGCCGGGAAGTCGACGCTCACCCCGTCCAGGGCCCTCACCTCGGTGTCGCCGCGGCCGTACACCTTGACGGCGTCGACGACGCGCGCGGCCGTCCGCACGGTGGTCGTGGCGGTCATGCCGCACCGCCCTTGCCCACGTTCCGGCCGAACTGCTCGTCCAGGACGGACAGACGGCGCCAGTACTCGTCCTCGTCGATCTCGCCGGAGGCGAAGCGGCGGCCGAGTACGGCGAGGGGCGAGTCGCCGGACGGGCGGGGGTCGTCCATCGCGCGCCACGGTCCGCGCCGGCCGCGCCACACCGTGCGGCGCAGCACGTTGGCGACGCCGATCACGACGGCCGCCCAGATCAGCGGGAAGAAGAGGATCCACGGGCCGGGGCCGCCGTTCCAGTCTGCGAGGGTCTGCATCTCGGGTCATCTCCTGAGTGGGTCCGGTGGTGATGCCTCGAGACTCGCGCCGGGGAGGGGTCCGGGTCGTCGTACGGCCAGCGGCAGTGCGCGTACCTCCCGGGGAGTAGGCGGGGGCGTTCGCGCTGCTCCCCACGGGCTCGACTTCTGTAACTACTAGTATGTACAGTGACGTCATGAGCACTTCGGACCGACTCATCGAGTCCACCCGTGAGCTGCTGTGGGAGCGCGGGTACGTGGGCACCAGCCCCAAGGCGATCCTGGAGCGCGCGGGTGCCGGCCAGGGCAGCATGTACCACCATTTCAAGGGCAAGCCCGATCTCGCGCTGGCCGCGATCCGGCGCACGGCCGAGGAGTTGCGGGCCGGCGCCGAGCGGGTACTGGGCGGGCCGGGGACGCCGTACGAGCGGATCGAGGCGTATCTGCTGCGGGAGCGCGATGTGCTGCGCGGCTGTCCGGTGGGGCGGCTGACGATGGATCCGGACGTCGTCGCGAGCGAGGAGCTGCGCGCGCCGGTCGACGAGACGCTCGACGCGATCCGTGAGCTGATCGCCGGGATCGTCGAAGAGGGCAAGGAGCAGGGCCAGTTCGCGCCCTCGCTGGACGGCGAGGAGATCGCCGCGACCGTCCTGGCGACCGTGCAAGGAGGCTATGTCCTCGCGCGTGCCTCCGGCTCCCCCGCCGCCTTCGACGCCGGTGTCCGAGGACTGCTCTCCCTGCTCGCCCCGCGATAGGAGACCCGTACATGCAGATCACGAGGACCCGCTCCGAGACCCGGCAGGGTCCGGCGGAGAACTTCACCGGCCAGGTGTGGCTGGACGAGGTGGCGGCGCCCGCGGCTCCGTCCCGGCTGCGCGTGTTCAGCGTCCACTTCGCGCCGGGCGCGCACACCGCCTGGCACCGGCATCCGCACGGTCAGGTGCTGTACGTCACGGAGGGCGAGGGGCTGGTGCAGCGCAAGGGCGGTGTCGCGGAGGTGATCCGGGCGGGCGACACGGTGTGGATCGAGCCGGGCGAGTGGCACTGGCACGGCGCCGGGCCGCGCACCTTCATGACGCATCTCGCGGTCGTCGAGGCCGCCGAGGACGGCACCACCGCGGAGTGGGACGCGCACGTCGGCCCCGAGGACCATCCCGCCTGAGGAGGCATCGGATGCACGCCATGCAGTACGAGCTGACCCTGCCCGCCGACTACGACACCGGAATCATCCGCGAGCGCGTCGCCCGCATCGGCCACCTCCTGGACGACTGGGACGGCCTCGGCACCAAGTCGTATCTGCTGCGCGAGCGCGGGCGGTTCGGCTCGCCGGTCAACCAGTACGCGCCGTTCTACCTCTGGAACACCGTGGAAGGCATGAACACGTTCCTGTGGGGCGGCGCCTTCCAGCGGCTCAGCGACGACTTCGGGCGGCCGGTGGTGCGGCAGTGGACGGGTCTGGCGTACGAGGAGGGCGGCGCCGTCGGCGGCTCGGCGCGGTTCGCGGTGCGGCGGCGTGAACCCGTACCGGACGGCGTGGAGTTGGCCGATGTGACGGCGCGGGCGGCGGGCGAGACCGAGCGGCTGGCCGGCGCGGACGGGGCGGTGCTCGCCGCGGCGGCCGTGGACACGAGCCGCTGGGAGCTGGTGCACTTCTCGCTCTGGGAGCACGACACGCCCAAGGCCGACGGGGACGTGTTCCAGGTGCTGCATCTGTCCGCGCCGGGGCGGGACCGGCTGCCGCGGGGGCGGCAGTGGTGAGTGCGGTCCGTACGGTGCTGGGGGATGTGCGGCCGGAGCAGCTGGGCGTGTGCGACGCGCACGACCATCTGTTCCTGCGCAGCCCGCAGTTGCCCGGGCAGGAGCTGAACGACGCGTCGGCCGCGCGGGCGGAGCTGGCGGCGTTCCGTGCGGTGGGCGGCGGGAGTGTCGTCCAGTGGACGCCGTACGGCATGGGACGGCGGGCCGCCGATCTGCCCGCGCTGTCCCGGACGGCCGGAGTGCACCTGGTCTGCGCGACCGGGCTGCACCAAGCCGCCCACTACACACCGGAGTTGCTCGAAGAGGTGCGCGGCAGGCTCGCCGAGGTGTTCGTCTCGGAGCTGACCGAAGGCATCGGGACGTCGGGGGTGCGGGCCGGGCTGATCAAGGTCGCGGGCGGCTTCCACGCGCTGGACGAGCATGCGCGCTGGACGATGAGGGCCGCGGCCGAGGCCCATCACGCGACGGGCGCGACCATCGCCGTCCACCTGGAGCACGGCACGGGGGCGCTCGACGTACTCGACCTGCTGTGCGGCAGGTTGGGGGTGGAGCCGGGTCGGGTGGTGCTCGGGCACCTCAACCGCTCCCCCGACCCGGTGATCCAGCGGCAGGCCGCCGAGGCGGGTGCCTATCTGGCGTTCGACGGTCCGTCGCGCGCCCATCACGCCACCGACTGGCGGATGCCGGACGCCGTGCGCGCGCTGGCCGACGCGGGTCACGGGGACCGGCTGCTGCTCGGCGGCGACACCGTGGTCGCCGGGGCCCGTTCGGTCGACGGCGGCCCCGGGATGCCGTATCTGCTGCGCAGAGTCCGCCCGAGGCTGGCGCTGGAGCTGGGTGAGGAACTCGTGGACCGGGTCCTCACCGAGAACCCCGGCCGGGCGTTCGCCGCCGACTGGC
The DNA here is from genome assembly GCF_022698165.1 of Streptomyces cylindrosporus. Classification (GTDB taxonomy): domain Bacteria; phylum Actinomycetota; class Actinomycetes; order Streptomycetales; family Streptomycetaceae; genus Streptomyces; species Streptomyces cylindrosporus. Next base: position 470,228 of record NZ_JALDAY010000009.1, on the reverse strand, counting down.
GGTGAGGCGGGCGGAGTTCAGCGGCAGAGTGCGTCGATGTCCTCGGAGAACGTCGGGAACTGGGCCTGCGCCTCGGTGACGATCTCGTCGGCGGTGCGGCGCGGGGTGGTCGCGTGGCGCTCGGCGAGTTCGGCCAGTGCCGCGTTCGGGCGGCCCTCGTACTGCCCGAACTCCACGATCTCCAGCGGGCCCACGCCGTCGGCCAGCACCCACAGGAAGTCGGAGAGGTTCCCGGCCACGACACCGCGCTCGCCCTCCGAGCCGAGGAACACCACGGGCTGCTCGGCGAGCGGCAGCCCCGGCCGGGCGAGCCAGAGCGCGGCGAGACCGCCAGTGCCGTCCTGCCCGAAGACCCGGTAGGCGGCGCCGTCGAGCTCGTGGTTGCCGGTCCAGTTGCGCAGCCAGTCGGTGGTCTCCTCGGCGGAGTCGAAGGCGTCGTAGGGCTCGAAGTCGACGCCCCCGTCCTCCTCGTACTCGAACTCCACTCGGGCCACCTCGGCCAGGGCGGGCGGAAAGGCGCGGTCGTCGGTCGTCTCGATCATGCGCGCAGGCTAGCGCCCGCCACTGACAACGGACCTAGGCGACCGAGATGTCCACGGAGGGACGGAGTTTGGCCGCCGCGGCCAGGGCCTCGTGCACGGGGTGGCCGTCGAAGGCCGCCAACAGGGCTTCGTCCGCCGGGCGTTCGGCGGCGGGGTAGGCGATCTGCTCGTACGCGGCCTGGAAGCGGGGACCCCAGCGGCGGGCGCCGAGGCGGGCCGTGCGGGAGCAGTTGTCGACCATGTGGGCGACGTTGCGGGCGTGCATGTACGGCAGGAGCGAGTCGACGGCCTCGATGACCGACTCGTTGACGATCTCCGACCAGGGATGCCCGCGCTCCGCGAACTCGTCGATCTGCGCGGTCATGGTGGCGAGGAACACGCCGGCCGTGAACGGCTCGACGGGCAGGGCCTGTTCGGCGCGGCGGGCGTGCGCGCGATCGCTCACCGACCACATCGGGGAACCCCCGATCTCGCTCATCGGGCGGCTGCCCAGGCGCCGTTCGGCGAGGATCACACTGCGCAGCTCGGTGCCGTCGGCGACCTCGTCGTAGATCTCGGCGACGAGCTCGCGCGCGGGCCCGTACGTGGCCGTGTACGCGCGGTCGAAGACGTCCCGGCCGGCCGTGTCGAGGCCCTCGCGCACCGCGCGCAGGCCCGCGTGCGAGATGGTGCGGGCGATCGGCCCGGTGATGTTCTCACAGGAGCGTTCGTACGCCGTGATCTCGTCGTCACCGGCGAGGCGGAAGCGGGTGTGGAGGCTCTCGACGATGCCGTGCACGGCGCCGAGCAGGATGGCGCGTTCGCCGACGATGTCGGAGAGGTACTCGCTGTCCAGCGTGGTGCGGAAGGTGTACGGCGACCCGAGCGCGACCGACCAGCCGAGCGCGAGGTCGGTGGCCCGTCCGTCGGGGTCGGCATGGACGGCGTAACTGCTGTTGATTCCCGCGCCGTTGATCTCCTCGCCCTGCTGGTAGAGGCGCCGCACGGAGTCGCCCATGCCCTTGGGGCAGACGGCGATCACTCCGTGTCCGGCGGGGAACTCCCCGCCCGTTTCCCGGAGATGGCCGAGCAGGAAGCCGTGCGAGAGGCCGATGACCGCGCCCGGCTGGAGGGCCGCGAAGATCTCCTGGTGGTGGGCGGCGAGGGCGGCGTCCGCGATGAGCAGGATCAGCAGGTCGCTGTCGGCGGCGACGGCGAGCCAGTCGCCGAGTGTGCCGTCCTCCTCGGTGAAGCCGTGGGCGCGGGCGTCGGCGGCGGACGCGGATCCCGGGCGCAGTCCGACGGTTACCCGGATGCCCGAACCGGCCAGGGAGTCGCGCAGGTTGAGGGCCTGGGCGCGGCCCTGCGGGCCCCAGCCGATCACACCGATGCGGCGCACCCCGGCGAACGCCCGCGGGAGCAGCGGGAAGAGGTGCCGGCCGCCGCGCAGGATGGTCTCGGTGCCGCCGGGCACTTCCATCGTTTCGAGGGGGAAGACGCGGGAGGTGTACGTGGTGGAGGTCATGGTCGAGTTGTAGGCTCCGCGCGAGTGTTGCAGCAAGCGCAACTTGCGCAGCGTGCCGTTGCGGGAAGTGAAAGGGCCAGGTGGGCGGGTGCGTGACGACCAGCGGGAGCTGAGGCTTTTCCTGCATCTGGCGCAGACGCTGAACTTCGGGCGGACGAGTCTCGACTGCCATGTCAGTCCGGCGACGCTGACGCGGACGGTGCAGCGGCTGGAGGCGGACCTCGGGCACCGGCTGTTCGAGCGGGGGCCGCGCGGGGTGTCGCTGACGGCGGAGGGGCACCGCTTCCGTGAATACGCCGTCCAGGCAAGGGAGTTGTGGCGCGCCTACCGTGAGGAGCACCCGGACCCGGCCCAACTGACCGGCCGTCTGGCGCTGTTCGCCACGGTGACGGCCTGCCAGGCGCTGCTGCCCGACCTGTTGGCCCCCTTCCGCGCCGCGCATCCGCAGGTACGGCTGGATCTGCGCACCGGTGACGCGGCGGCCGCGCTGGCCCGGCTGGACGAGGGCGAGGTGGACGCGGCCGTGGCGGGGATCCCGGCGCGGCTGCCGGAACCCCTGGTCAGCAGGACGGTGGCGGTGACCGAGCTGGTCCTCGTCACGGCCCGGGACCGCCCGGATCCCGGTCTCGACGGACCGTTCGTCCTCCCCCACCGCGGGCTGGTGCGGGAAGCCGCCGACCGCTGGTTCCGCGCGCGCGGCACGACACCCGAGCCGGCCTGTGAACCGGACGGCCACGAGGGGCTGTTGACGCTGGTCGCCCTCGGCTGCGGGACGGGCGTGGTCCCCCGGCTCGTACTGGAACACAGCGCGGTGCGCGAGCGGTTGGAGGTCGTGCCCGCCGATCCGGCGCCGGAGCCGTTCCCGATCGGGCTGTGCGTACGGCGGGCGGATCTGCGCAGGCCGCTGGTGGCGGCGTTGTGGAGCCTTTGCCAGTAGCGCGGGAACGCCTGGTCAGCGAGTGGTTTTCCCGAGATCCAGCCGCTCGATGCGCTCTACGTTCCCCCGGTCCTCCGCGTCCTCGCTCGCCTCGCCCGCGAACCAGGCGTCGAGGATCTCCTTGAGCAGCGGCTCGGAGGTGAGCCGCAGGCTGAGGGCGAGCACGTTGGCGTCGTTCCAGCGGCGGGCGCCGTCCGCGGTGTACGCGTCGGTGCACAGAGCGGCCCGTACGCCCGGCACCTTGTTCGCGGCGATGGACGCGCCGGTGCCGGTCCAGCAGCAGACGACGGCCTGGTCCGCGGCGCCGGTGACGACGTCACGGGCCGCGGCCTCCGAGCACACGGCCCACTGCGGGTCGTCGCCGGGACTCAGCGCACCGTGGGTCACGACCTCGTGGCCGCGGCCGGTCAGTTCCGCGACGAGGGCGCGCGCCACGGGTTCGTCCATGTCGGAGGAGACGGAGATCCGCATGTCCCGGAGCCTACTCGGGGCACGCGCCGGGCGTCCTCAGTACCTCCGCGGTGCGGATGCGCCGTGCCGGTCGGCCGCCGCGGATCACCAACCGGCGTCGCCGGGGCTCGTCCGGGACGACCGGCGCGTCCGGCAGCGCCGACAGGGCGCCGGCCCTGGCGTACCAGTCGTCGAACACGGCGCGGAACAGCGGGTGGGTCTGAGCGGGCAGTGAGCGCCTGACGAGAGTCACGGCAGTCTCCTTCATGTGATGGGCGATTCCATGTGCTTGGCGATGCCGACCGGCCGGTCGCCGTGCCGTCGTGGTCGACGCTACGAAGGAATGGCTCGCTGCTACTGTCCAATGGCATGCGGGAATCACAGACCAATCTGGCGGGCGACCTGCTGCTGCACCTGGGACGGTCCGGCGAGGGCCTGCTGCACGAGCGGGTGAAGCGGGCGCTGCGGGCGGCGATCAGGGAGGGGCGGATCGAGGTCGGCACCGCTCTGCCGCCCAGCCGGCAGCTGGCGGCTGACCTCGGCTGTTCGCGCTGGGCGGTGACCGAGGCGTACGGCCAGCTGGTCGCCGAGGGATATCTGGAGGCGCAGACCGGTTCCGGCACCCGGGTGCGCTGGTCGAACGCGTCCGACGCGGACGGGCGGCAGCCGGTGGCCCGCCAGGAGGCCGTGGCCCGTTTCGACCTCGCACCCGGCCTGCCGGATCTGCGCGCGTTCCCGCGCCGCCGTTGGGCCGACGCCGTCCGTGCGCAGGTGACGACGGCGGCGTACACGGAGTTCGGCTATCCCCCGTCCGGCGGTCACCTCCGGCTCAGGCGGCTGCTCGCGGAGTACCTGGGCCGCTCCCGGGGCGTCTCGACGACGCCGCAGGACGTGACGGTGTGCACGAGCGTGACCGACGGAGTGCGGCGCGTGTGCCGGGCGCTGCGCGCCGAGGGCATCATCGCGGTGGGCTGCGAGGAGCCGGGCTGGACACGGCTGCGTGAGGTGATCCGGGCCGCGGGCCTGGATCCGGTGCCGATCGGCGCGGACGGCGGTGGTTTGCGCACCGAGGAGCTGGCCGGGCGTCCGGGGCTCAGGGCGGTACTGGCGACTCCCGCCCACCAGTTCCCCCTCGGCAGCGTGCTCGCTCCCGAGCGGCGCGCCGCCCTGCTGCACTGGGCCCGGCAGGTGGACGGCGTCGTGCTGGAGGACGACTACGACGCGGAGTTCCGCTACGACCGTCGCCCGGTGGCGGCCCTGCAGGGCATGGATCCCTCCCGTGTGATCCTCTTCAAGTCGCTCAGCAAGATCTTGTCCCCGGCGCTCGGCATCGGGTGGATCGTGGCGCCGCCGCGCTGGACCGCTCACCTGCACCGGGCCGACCAGGCGGCGACCCAGCCCTCGACGGTCGATCAGCTCGCCTTCGCCGCGCTGCTGGAGTCGGGCGGCTACGACCGTCACCTCCGGGCCTGCCGGCAGCGCTACCGCAAGCGGCGCGACGCCCTCGTCCAGGCCCTCGCCGACGAGCTCCCCGGCGCTCCGGTCTCCGGCATCGCGGCGGGCCTCCACCTCATCCTCCGGCTGCCGACCAGGGTGGACACCGCGGCCGTGGTCACCGCGGCGGCCCGCCGGTCACTGCGCGTCGCCGACCTCGCCGCCTATCACGCCACCGACGAACACGCCGACCACGGTCTGGTCCTCGGCTACGGCAATCTCGCCGACAACGCGGTGCGGGAAGCGGTCCGCCACCTCCGTGCGGCGGTCGAGGAGAGCCGGCCGGCGCCGACGCCCACTGCCGGTGCCTGACTGGGGCGTGGCGTGAGCCTCAGGTGAGTGCTCCCAGCGGATCGTCCAGGACCGGCTGCCAGGCCAACTCGGCCGCGCCGACCAGGCTGTTGTGGTCGAGGGTGCAGGCCAGGATGGGGACGCCGCCGCTCTGGCCCCACAGGCTGCGGTCGGCGACGACGGCCCGCAGGCGCTCGGGGTCGGCTTCGAGGAGGGTGCGGTGGAGGCCGCCGAGGATGATCCGGTCGGGGTTCAGGATGTTGACCAGGCCCGCGAGTCCCAGGCCGAGGCGGTCGATGAGGGCCTCGGTGGCGGCGCGGATCACGGGGTCGTCGTAGTGGTTGCGGACGAGGTCGTCGGCCTGCTTGAGCAGGGACATCTCGGGGCCGGGCGCGCGGCCCGCGGCGGTGAGGAGGGCCAGCGGGTCGGCCTCGACGTCGAGGCAGCCACGGCTGCCGCAGTGGCAGGGGCGGCCCTCGGGGTTGACGGTGAGGTGGCCGACCTCCAGGGCCAGGCCCGAACTGCCCGTGTGCAGACGGCCGTCGAGGACCAGTGCGCCGCCCACGCCCCGGTGTCCGGTCGCCACGCACAGCAGGTCCCGGGCGCCGCGGCCGGCGCCGTGCCGGTGCTCGGCGAGGGCGGCGAGGTTGACGTCGTTGCCCGCGAAGGCGGGTCCGGTGATCCCGGCCGCGCGCACGCACTCGGCGAAGATCCGGCGGACCGGCGCGCCGACGGGCCAGGCCAGGTGCAGGGGGTTGAGGGCGAGGCCGTCGGGTTCGGCGACCGCGGAGGGTACGGCGAGTCCGGCGCCGACGCAGCGGCGGCCCGTCGAACGCAGCAGCTCGGCGCCGGCTTCCACGACCGAGCCGACGACCTTCGCCGGGTCGGCGTCGACGATCTCGCAGCCCGGCGTGGTGGCGACGATCCGCCCGCCGAGGCCGACCAGCGCCGCGCGGAATCCGTCGGCGTGCACCTGTGCGGCGAGCACGACCGGTCCGTCGTCGGCGACGGCCAGCCGGTGGGAGGGCCTGCCCTGGGAGCCCGCGGCGGCACCCGGCCGGGCGTCGACGCGGATCAGCCCCAGGGCCTCCAGCTCGGCGGCGACCGCGCCCGCGGTGGCGCGGGTCACGCCCAGCTCGGCGGTGAGCACGGCGCGGGTGGGCGCGCGACCGGTGTGCACGAGCTCCAACGCGGGCCCGAGCGCTCCGCGCCCCCGGTCCAGCCGCGTCCTCGAGGTGGTCCCTTCCCCCGTCGGCCGGGGGTCCGCCTTGCCGCTCATGAGGGCGAGTCTCCCATGATCCGCGATTACGACGGGCTACGGGGCGCTGACCGGGAGCGCGTTGTCCGTACGTCCGCACGGTGCCCGTCCGGCCGGCGAAAACGCCCCGTGTTGCCGCTGCCCATCCTGCCCGACCGGGTCTGAACTGCGGCTCCGCTAGCCTTGACGCACGATGAACGACCGTATGACGACGCCGTGGGGCGAGCTCGATCTGGCCCGCTTCCCCGAGGACCCGCGCGACCGGCTGCGTGCCTGGGACGCCTCCGACGAGTACGTGCTCAGGCATCTCGCCGAGGAGAAGGTGCCGCTGGACGGCACGGTGGTGGTCGTCGGTGACCGGTGGGGTGCCCTGGTCACGGCGTTGGCCGGGCGGCGGCCGGTGCAGATCACGGACTCGTTCCTGGCGCAGGAGGCGACGAAGGCCAACCTCGCGCGCAGTGGCGTGGAGCCGGGCACGGTGGGGCTGCTGACCACGCAGGACGCGCCGCCCGAGCGGGTGGACGTGCTGCTGGTGCGGGTGCCGAAGAGCCTGGCGCTGCTGGAGGACCAGCTGTCGCGGCTGGCGCCCGCGGTGCACGCGGGGACGGTGGTCGTCGGCACCGGCATGGTCAAGGAGATCCACACCTCCACGCTCCGGCTCTTCGAGCGCGTCCTCGGTCCGACGCGCACCTCGTTGGCCGAGAAGAAGGCCCGGCTGATCTTCTGCACCCCGGACCCCGCGCTGGAGCGGCCCGCCAACCCGTGGCCGTACACCTACACGCTGCCCGACAGCATCGGCGCGGTCTCGGGGCGCACGGTCGTCAACCACGCGGGCGTGTTCTGCGCGGACCGGCTCGACATCGGCACCCGCTTCTTCCTCCGGCATCTGCCCGCGGCCGGTGGTGGCCGGCGGGTGGTGGACCTCGGGTGCGGCAACGGGGTGGTCGGTACGGCGGTCGCGGTCGGCGATCCCGGGGCCGAGGTGCTGTTCGTGGACGAGTCGTTCCAGGCCGTGGCCTCGGCGGAGGCGACGTACAAGGCGAACGGGGTGCCGGGGCACGCCGAGTTCCGGGTCGGGGACGGGCTTGCGGGGGTGCCGGCCGGGAGTGTCGACCTCGTGCTGAACAATCCGCCGTTCCACTCCCACCAGGCGACGACCGACGCGACGGCGTGGCGGATGTTCGCCGGGGCGCAGCGAGTGCTGCGGCCCGGCGGTGAGCTGTGGGTAATCGGGAACCGGCACCTCGGCTACCACGTGAAGCTGCGCAAGCTCTTCGGCAACAGTCAACTGGTCGCCAGCGACCCGAAGTTCGTGGTGCTGAAGGCCGTCAAGAAGTGATCAGGGGCGTTCGGAGCCCTTCAGCGGTCGGGCGAGGGCCGTGATGATGCCGGTCACCGCGCGGGCCATCGCCTCCCGGCCCACGCTCAGGTACTTGCGGGAGTCGACCGCCTCCGGGTGAGCGGCGAGGAACTCGCGGATCGCGCCCGTCATCGCGATGTTGAGGGCCGTGCCGACGTTCACCTTGGCTATGCCGCCCGCGACCGCCGCGGCCAGCTCGTCGTCGGGCACGCCGGAGGAGCCATGCAGGACCAGCGGCACGTCGAGGGTGGCCGAGAGGCGTTTGAGGAGGTCGTGGTCGAGGGTGGCGGTGCGGGTGGTCATGGCGTGGGTGCTGCCGATGGCCACGGCGAGGGCGTCCACCCCGGAGTCGGCGACGAAGGCGCGGGCCTCGGCGGGGTCGGTGCGGGCGCCGGGCGCGTGGGCGTCCAGCGCCGGCTGGCCGAACTTGCCGCCGACCTGGCCCAACTCGGCCTCGATCCACAGGCCTTGAGCGTGCGCCCAGTCGGCGGCGATGCGGGTCGCGGCGAGGTTCTGCGCGTAGGGCAGGCGGGCCGCGTCGTACATCACGGAGCTGAATCCGGCGTCGGCCGCCTGGCGCAGCAGGTCGTCGCTCTGGACGTGGTCCAGGTGCAGGCCGACGGGTACGGCGGCGCGTTCGGCGGCGGTGACGGCGGCGCGGGCGAGCGGGAGCAGCCGTCCGTAGCGGAACTTGACCGCGTTCTCGCTGACTTGGAGGACGACGGGCGCGTCGGCCGCCTCGGCGCCGGCGATGACGGCTTCGACGTGTTCCAGGGTGATGATGTTGAAGGAGGCGACGGCGGAGTGCGCGGCGGCGGCACGGGTGACGAGTTCGCCGGTGGTGACGAGGGGCACGGCTTCTCCCTTGCGAGGATGCGGCTTTGAGACGGCGTCAGGGACCGTCGGAGCGCCGGGGATCGTCAGGGCGCCAGGATCACCGAACGGGTGAGGTGGCGGGGGCGGTCCGGGTCGAGGTCGCGGGCCGCGGCGACGGCGACCGCGAGGCGCTGGGCGCGGACCAGCTCGGCGAGGGGGTCGAGAGTGCCGGGCACCCACAACCCGCCGGTCTCGCGCACCTGCTCGGCCAGCCCTTCGGGTGCCTCGCCGAGCATCCAGGTCGCCGTGCCCCTGGTCGTGATGCTGATGGGTCCGTGCCGGTACTCCATCGCCGGGTAGGCCTCGGTCCAGGCGAGTGAGGCCTCGCGCATCTTCAGTCCGGCCTCGTTGGCCAGGCCCACTGTCCAGCCCCGGCCGAGGAAGGTGAACTGCGTGCAGCCGACGAGCCCTTCGGGCAGCGGGGTCGCGAGTGCGGTGCGGGCGTCGGCGACGACCGCGTCGGTGTGCAGGCCGAGGTGGGCGCGGAGCAGGGTGAGCGCGGTGGTGGCGAACCGGGTCTGCACGACGGACCGTTCGTCGGCGTAGTCGAGCACGACGACGTCGTCCGCGGCGGTCATGACCGGTGTGTCCGGGTCGGCGGTGATCGCGGTCGTGCGGATGCGTCCCCTCAACTCGCCGAGCAGCTCCAGCACTTCGGTCGTGGTGCCGGAGCGGGTCAGGGCCACGACGCGGTCGTACGCACGGCCGTGCGGGAACTCGGAGGCGGCGAAGGCGTCCGTCTCGCCCTGGCCCACGCCCTCGCGCAGCGCGGCGGCCGACTGGGCCATGAAGTACGAGGTGCCGCATCCGACGATCGCGACGCGCTCGCCCGGCGCCGGGAGTGCCCCGGCGTGGCGTGCCGCTTCGGCGGCGGCCCGGGTCCAGCACTCGGGCTGGGTCATCAGCTCGTCCTCGACATGGGTCATGCCGGATCCCTCTCTGACCTGCTTCTCGATCTGCTCTTTCTTGCAAGATATAGCGAGCTTTCGAGCACAATCAAGCATTCGAGAGCAACCGGGGTGCGCTAAGGTCGCCGGGAGTTCGAGGCACGGGCGAGGATCGGAGAGTGCGGATGTCGCGGGACGCCCGCTGGAAGGCGCTGCTGGAGCTGCTCGTGGAGCGCGGCCGGCTGGACGTCGAGGAGGCGGCCGCCGAGCTGGAGGTCTCGGCGGCGACGATCCGGCGCGACTTCGACCAGCTGGCGGAGCAGCAGATGCTGGTGCGGACCCGGGGCGGCGCGGTCGTGCACGGGGTGTCGTACGAGCTGCCGCTGCGCTACAAGACCGCGCGGCATGCGTCCGAGAAGCAGCGGATCGCGAGGGCGGTCGCGGAGCTGATCGCGCCGGGTGAGGCGGTCGGGCTGACCGGCGGCACGACCACGACCGAGGTGGCACGGGCGCTCGCCGTGCGCGGCGATCTGACGTCCGGTTCGCCTGCGCTCACGATCGTCACGAACGCGCTCAACATCGCCAACGAGCTCGCCGTGCGGCCCCAGTTCAAGATCGTGGTGACCGGCGGGGTCGCGCGTCCGCAGTCGTACGAGCTCATCGGGCCGCTCGCGGACGGCGTGCTCGGGCAGATCACGATCGACGTGGCGGTGCTCGGCGTGGTCGCCTTCGACGCCGCGCACGGTGCGGCCGCGCACGACGAGGCGGAGGCCGCGATCAACCGGCTGCTGTGCGAGCGGGCCGAGCGGGTGGTCGTGGCGGCCGACTCCAGCAAGCTGGGGCAGCGGGCGTTCGCCCGGATCTGCGCCGCGGAAGCGGTGGACACACTCGTGACGGACACGGCGGCGACCGCGGAGGCGGTGCGCCGCTTCGAGGAGGCGGGGATCCAGGTGCTCACGGTCTGACACAGTGCGGACCGACTGCCGTGATCCCCGCGCTCGCGAAGGTGATCCCGCCTAGGCTGGGAGCGGGATGCGGGTCGGGGCAGGGAGGCTGCGATGGGCACTGAAGCGAGCGGCGAGGGCGTCCCCGGAGCCGGTCCCCGGTATCTGCCGATCGCCGAGCACGGGCTGATCGGCGATCTCCGCAGCGTCGCCCTGGTCGGCACCGACGGCACCATCGACTGGTACTGCTGCCCGGCCTTCGACGCGCCCAGCGTCTTCGCGGCGATCCTGGACGCCGAGCGCGGCGGGTCCTTCGAGCTGGCGGCGGCCGTACCGGCGAAGACCAAGCAGTTCTACTTCCCCGACACCAACGTCCTGATCACCCGCTTCTTCACCGAGGACGGCGTCGGCGAGGTGCAGGACTTCATGCCCGTCAACGGCGGGGCCGTGGAGGCCGAGCGGCACCGGCTGATCCGGCGCGTGGTGTGCGTGCGCGGCTCCATCCCGTTCCGTACCCGGGTCGCGCCGCGCTTCGACTACGGCACCCGGCCGCACACCGTCCGCATGGCCGGCGAGGTGGCGGTCTTCCGGACCGACGAACTCTCCCTCGCCCTCACGGCGACCGTACCGCTGGAGGCCGAAGGGCTGGACGCGCGGGCCGACTTCAAGCTCTCCGAGGGCGAGACGGCGGTGTTCGCGCTCGACCAGGTCGGCGGGGACGTGGAGCCGCGCCGGTGCGCGAAGCTGGAGGCCGAGGAGCAGTTCGCCACCACGGTCGCGTACTGGCGCCGCTGGTTGTCCGCCTCCAAGTACCGTGGCCGCTGGCGGGAGATGGTGCACCGCTCGGCCCTCACCCTGAAGCTGCTCACCTACGCGCCCACGGGTGCGATCGTCGCCGCCCCGACCACCAGCCTGCCCGAGCAGCTCGGCGGCGAGCGCAACTGGGACTACCGCTATGTGTGGGTGCGGGACGCGGCCTTCTGCGTGTACGCGCTGCTGCGGCTCGGCTTCACCGAGGAGGCCGAGGCGTTCATGAAGTTCGTGACCCGGCACGTCAGTCCGGGCGACGGCAAGCCCTCCGGCCCGCTGCAGATCATGTACGGCATCGACGGCCGCACCGATCTCGCGGAGGTCGAACTCGACCATCTGGAAGGGCATCAGGGCTCGGCGCCGGTGCGGATCGGCAACGCGGCCGCCGAACAGCTTCAACTCGACATCTACGGCGCGCTCATCGACTCGATCTACCTCTACGACAAGTGGGCCAAGCCCATCTCCAGCGACCAGTGGGACGACGTGTGCGCGCTGGTGGAGTGGGTGTGCGCGAACTGGGACCAGCCCGACGAGGGGATCTGGGAGACGCGCGGCGGACGCAAGAAGTTCCTCTACTCGCGGCTGATGTGCTGGGTGGCGATCGAGCGCGCCATCCGCATGGCCAACCGGCGCGGCCTGCCCGCCGACCTGCCGCGCTGGCGCGAGTGCCGGGACACCATCTACCGGCGGATCATGAAGCAGGGCTGGTCGGAGTCGCGGCAGGCGTTCGTCCAGCACGAGGACGACGACGTGCTGGACGCGGCGGTCCTGATGATGCCGCTGACGAAGTTCATCGCGCCGACCGACCCGAAGTGGCTGTCCACGCTCGACGCGCTCACCCACGACCTGGTGTCCGACTCCCTGGTGTACCGCTACGACCCGATGGCCAGCCCCGACGGACTGCGCGGCGACGAAGGCACCTTCTCCATCTGCTCGTTCTGGTACGTCGAGGCCATGGTGCACGCCGGGCGCATCGACGAGGCACGGCTCGCCTTCGAGAAGATGCTCACGTACGCCAACCATCTGGGCCTGTACGCCGAGGAGATCAGCCACACCGGCGAGCAACAGGGCAATTTCCCGCAGGCGTTCACGCATCTGGCGCTCATCAGCGCGGCCTTCAACCTGGACAAGGCCCTGGGCTGAGGGTGGTGCTGGGCACACCCTGGATCCGGTCCTCAGGCCCAGGGACGGCGGGCCCCGGGACCGGAAGGATTCATGACGTCGGCGAACGGACCGACGCGGAATCCATCTCACGGACTCGGGGGAACACCCATGAACGAGACCTTCGCCAGGCGTCTGACGGGCGCCGCCGGCATCGCCACCGCGGCCGCGCTCATCGTCGAAGTGCCCCTGTACTTCGTCTACTCCGGCTCGCCGCCGGACGCGAACGTGCTCGCCCGGCTGCTGTTCGGGATCGTCGCCCTGGCCTGTCTGGTCGTGTTCGTGACGGCCTTCCGTGAACTGGTCCGGCGCGCCCGTCCCGACTACGAGTGGGCGGGTTCGCTGGCCTTCGCCTCGGGGCTGGTCTACGCGACGGTCACCCTGGTCTCCATGGGACTGGAGGCCGGCGCGGTCATCGCCACCGACCATCCGATCGATCCGACGATCACGGTCAACGGCACATACATCCTCTACGGCTCGATCTCCCGTCTGATGCTGGGGCTGTTCCTGGCCACCCTGGGCTGCACCGTCTCCCGAACGGGCCTGTTGCCCCGCTGGATCGGCCGCTCGGCCTACGTCCTCGCCGCGATCAACCTGGCCTTCGTGCCGTCCCTGTTCTTCGGCAACACGCCCGCGCACTTCTACGCGGCGAACGGCTGGGGCACCACGGCTCTGATGGGGGCGATCCTCAGCTACTGGCTGCTGGCCGTGGGCATCTCCACCTACCGGAGCTCCTCGCGGCTCAGCGCCTCGATCGCCGCGTAGTCTCGGGAACGGATCACCGAGCGGGCGGGACGGCCATCGGCTGTCCCGCCCGCTCCCGAGCGACGTCACGACTGGAGCCATGATGACGAGCACCCTGACGCTCACCCGCGTACGCCTGGGTCCCGGCGGGCCGTTGGGCAGTGTGCGGGTCGCCGACGGCAAGGTCGTCGCCGTGACGGAGGGCGAGCTCGACGGGCCGGCGCTCGACCTGGACGGGCGCACCGTGCTGCCGGGTCTGTGGGACGCGCATGTGCACGCCGCGCAGTGGGCCGGCAATCGTCACCGGGTGGATCTGGCCGGCCTGGACTCGGCCCGGGCGGTCGCCGAGGCCGTACGCAAGCACGCGGCCGGTCCGCCCGCGGGCGAGGTGCTGCTGGGCCAGGGGTTCCGGGACGGCCTGTGGCCCGACGTACCCACCAGGGCGCTGCTGGACGCGGCGTGCCCGGACCGGCCGGTCGCGCTGATCAGCGCCGATCTGCATGCCGCGTGGCTCAACTCGGCGGGCCTGGCACTGATCGGCCGCCCTGGCCACGAGACGGGACTGCTGCGCGAGCACGAGTGCTTCGAGGCCATGCAGGCGCTGCCCGAGGTGTCCGTCGAGGTCCTCGACCGGTGGGTCACGGAGGCCTGGCGGGACGCTGCCGCGCGGGGCGTCACGGGTGTCATCGACTTCCACTTCTCCGACAACATCGCCGACTGGAGTCGCCGCGCGGCCGGTGCGCCACTGCCCGTACGGGTCCAAGCGGCCGTGTATCCACGGCACTTGGAGGCGGCGATAGGCCGCGGGCACCGGACCGGCGACGTCCTGCCCGGCACCGGCGGGCTGTTGCAGGTCGGCCCGCTCAAGCTCTTCACGGACGGCTCCCTCAACACCCGCACCGCCCTGTGCTGCGACCCCTACCCGGGGCTGGAGGACACCCAGGAGGCGTACGGCATCGAGGAGACGCCGTACGAGGAACTGGTTCGGCTGATGAGGCGTGCCGTCGAGAACGGAATAGAACCCGCCGTGCACGCGATCGGTGACCGGGCCAACACCCTGGCTCTCGACGCGTTCGCCGCGCTGCGCTGCCGGGGCCGGATCGAGCACGCGCAGTTGCTGACGGCCGCCGACGTGCCACGGTTCGCGGAGCTGGGGGTGACGGCGGGGGTGCAGCCCGCGCATGCCACCGACGACCGGGACGTGGCGGACCGCCACTGGGCCGGGCGCACGGGACGGGCCTTCGCGTACGCCGATCTGCTGGCGGCGGGCGCCCGGCTGGAGTTCGGCTCGGACGCTCCCGTCTCGCCGCTCGACCCCTGGCTCGGCATCGCCGCCGCCGTCCACCGGACGAGCGACGGGCGGCCGGCCTGGCATCCGGAGCAGCGGCTCCCGGTGACGTCCGCGCTCGCGGCATCGGCCCGGGGACGTACGGCGGTCCGGGTCGGCGATCCCGCCGACCTGGTGATCGTGGAGGTGGACCCGCGGGAGGCGGACGCCCACACACTGCGGGAGATGCCGGTGCACGCCACGCTGCTCGCGGGGCGCTGGACGCACGGCCCCTACTGACGCGGCTCCTGCTCAATCGAGGCGACAACGACGGTTAGGTGAGGCTAACCTAAGCAGTACGCCCGATCGGGAGACCGTGCCGTGGGCGAGTCGTGCCACTCGCCGCCCCTGCACCGACAGTCCCCGTATGTCCGGGCTCCGTGACTGCGAGGGGACCGACCTGTGGGAAGCGACGCATCCGGGCACACCACGCTCGACGACGTGCTGCGCGAGAGCGCGCAGCGGCATCCCGGGCGGGTGGCGCTCGTCGACTTCGCGGGCGGCCGGAAGGTGTGGACGTACGGCGAACTGGACGAGCGCGTGGAGCGGTGCGCGGCGCGGCTGCATGCGCAGGGGATCCGGTACGGCGATCGGGTCGTCGTCCGGCTGCCCGGCTGCCCGGACCTCTTCCGGCAGTTCTTCGGACTGATCAGGGTCGGTGCCGTGCCCGTCCTCGTGCCGCCCGGTGTGCGCGACTCGGTGGTGCGGGCCGTCGATGCCTTCGTCGAGGAGGAGGCGGGTCCGGAGGACCTCGCCCTGCTCCAACTGGCCGGTGACGGAGTCGGGTTGCCCCGGCTGGTGCCGTTCGATCACGCCCGGCTGGTGCGTTCGGTGCGGGAGCGGGCCGTGATCCAAGCAGCCGACGAGGAGACGGTCCATCTGGCGGCCCTGCCCGAACAGCCCGTCGGCGTACCGGGGTTGCTCGACTGGGTGGCCGTCCTTCAGGCCGGCGGGCGCGTGGTGCTCGGCCCCGGGGGCGGGCCCGACACGGCCTTCGGCGTCGTCGCGGGCGAGCGCGTCACGCACACCGTGCTGCCGCCGCGGCTCGCCGTGCAGTGGACCGAGGCGGCGGCCGTCACCGCGTACGATCTCGGCAGTCTGCGCGCCCTGGTGGTGGCGGGCGGCGCCTTCGACGAGCGGGTGGCCCGGCGGGTGCGGCCCGCGCTGGGCTGCTCGCTGGTACAGGTCTTCGGCACGGTCGAGGGGCTGGTCTCCTGGACCCGTCCGGACGACGGTCCGGAGGCGGGGGTGACCACGCAGGGGCGTGCGATGTCGGCCGAGGACGAGCTGCGGGTCGTCGACGACGAGGGCCGTGAGCTGCCCGTCGGCGCGAGCGGGCACCTGCTGGTACGCGGTCCCTCGACCGTCTCCGGGTACTGGCGCTCCCCCGAGCACGACGCCGGCTTCTTCACCACCGACGGTTTCCACCGCACCGGCGCGATTGCCCGGGTGACCGGGGCCGGTCACCTCGTCGTCGAGCGCGATCCGCTGCCGGCCGTCGGCACGGGCGGGGCGACGGCACGTCTCGTCCGGCGTGTCCCCGCCCCGCGCAGCCGACCGCCCCGTCCGCATCCACACGAAGGGCACACCGAGATGACGCCTCCGATGTTCCCGTACGTCATGCCGACCCCAGCGATGCTGCCCGCCGACCGGACGGGCTGGACCCTGGACCCGGCCCGGGCGGCTCTGCTGGTCCTCAATCTCCAGAACCGGTTCGTACGGGCGCTGGAGCAGGAGTCCGCTCCGGTCACCGAACTCCTCGCAAACGCACGGCGGTTGGTCGCCGCGGCCCGGGAGGCCGGGGTGCCCGTCGTCCACTCGGTACCGGCCGGCGAGCGGCGGGCCGCCGGGCGGGGACCGGTGCCGTACGCGCGGCTGTCCGGCGCGTCGGCCGGTGCCGAGGGCGAGGCGTTCGCCGCGCAGGCCGAGCCGCGGGCCGGGGACACGGTGCTGACCGCCCGGAAGTACAGCGCGTTCACCCGCACCCGACTGGACGGACGGCTGCGGGAGTTGGGGCGCGATCAGGTGGTGATCCTGGGGCTGTACGCCAGGGCCGGGGTGCTGATGACCGCGGGCGACGCCTGGGCCCAGGACCTGGAGGCCTTCGTGGTCGCCGACGCCGTCGCCGATGTGTCGGCCGGGGGCCACGAGTTCGCGCTGGAGTGGGTGGCGGAGACCTGCGGGGCGGTGACGGCGACGGACCGGGTGGTGACGGTGTTCGGAGCGGACCACTCGACGGCCGAGGCGGTCTGAAACTGCGGCCGAGCACGAACGGGGGGACGGCCGGCAGGGCGGCAGCCGTCCCCCGCTCGGGCTCACACGGACGTCACCCTGCGGGCGACCAGTGAGCGATGGATCTCCCCCGCGCGGATCGCCGTGGTGGACAGGAGCGTCGAGGTCAGGCCGTGGGTGTGTTCGGTGCCACCCTGCAGATAGATGCCGGCGCTGACGTCGGGAGCGGTCTCCACCCGGTGGTCGCGGCTGACGCGTAGCGCGTCCTCGTCGTCGCGCAGACAGATCTTGGCGGCCTCGCCGAGCAACGAGGTGAGGTCGCGGGGCCGGTAGCCGGTCGCGTGCACCAGGACGTCGGCCCGCAGCACCTGTTGCTCCCCCGTCGGCAGATACTCCACCGCTATGTCGAGCGAGCCGTCGTCGCGGGTGAGGACGTCCCGGATGCGGGAGACGTTGAGGAAGCGCAGCCGCTCCCGGCCGGCCACCTTCTCCTGGTACGAGGTCGCGTACAGGGCCTCGATCAACTCCATGTCGACCACGGAGTAGTTGGTGGAGCGGTGGTAGTCGAAGAGGGACTGCTTCACCTCGGAGGGCGCGACGAAGTACGTGTCGACGGCTTCCGGGTCGAAGATGCGGTTGGCGAACGGGCTGTCGTCCGCGGGCGTGTAGCCGTACTTGGCGAAGACCGCGCAGACCTCGGCCTCCGGGAAGGAGCGGTGCAGATAGTCGACCGTCTCGGCCGCGCTCTGCCCCGCGCCCAGGACGACGGCACGTTTCACCGGCGTTCCCGCGGCGGCGAGTTCGGTGACCCGGGGCAGTAACTGGCTGTTGTGCCAGATGCGTTCGGAGAGCTCGACGCCGGGCGGCACATGCGGTTCCAGGCCGACCGCCACGCTGATGTTACGGGCCCTGAGGGTCACCGTACGTCCGGGGCGCTCCGGGTCCCGGCAGACCACGTCGAAGTGCGCCACGGCGCCCGACTCGTCGCGCACCGGCTCGACGGCGACGACGACATGGTCGTACGCCACCAGGTGCCGTACCCGCTCGGCCGCCCACTCGAAGTACTCGTGGAACTCCAGGCGCAGCGGGAAGAGCGTCTTCTGGTTCAGGAAGTCGATCAGCCGGCCGCGCTCGCGCAGGAAGCACAGGAAGCTGAAGTCGCTGGACGGATCGCGCAGGGTGACAAGGTCCTTGAGGAAGGACACCTGCATGGTCGCGTCGTCGATCAGCATGCCCCGGTGCCAGCCGAAGCCCGACTGGCGTTCCAGGAACAGGGCGTTGAGCCGTTCCCGTGGGGGAAGCTCCGCGTTGTGTTCGTCAATCGCTATGGCCAGCGCGAGATTTGACGGTCCGAAACCGATTCCGAGGACGTCGTAGGTGGTGTCAGATCCGTTGAGCGGTGACTTCACCGTGGCATCGCCTCCCTCAGGCAGCCACATGTTAGATAAGGTTAGCCTAACCTTGCAATGGAGTCGTTGGACGGGAGAACCGCATGCGCGTCGCCATGTTCGGCTACCAGACCTGGGGCCACCGCACCCTGGGGGCCCTGCTGGACTCCGATCACGAGGTCGTCCTCGTGGTCACCCACCCGAAGAGCGACCATGCCTACGAGAAGATCTGGGACGACAGCGTCGCCGAACTCGCCGAGAAGCACGACGTGCCCGTACTGCTGCGCAACCGCCCCGACGACCCCGAACTGCTCGCCGAACTGCGCGCCGCCCGCCCGGACATCATCGTCGCCAACAACTGGCGCACCTGGCTGCCGCCGGAGGTCTTCGACCTGCCCCCGCACGGCACGCTCAACGTCCACGACTCACTGCTGCCGTCCTACGCCGGCTTCTCCCCCATCATCTGGGCGCTCATCAACGGCGAGGCCCGGGTGGGCGTCACCGCGCACCGCATGAACGGCGAGTTGGACGCCGGCGACATCCTGATGCAGCGCTCGGTCGCGGTCGGCCCCACCGACACCGCGACCGACCTGTTCCACCGGACCGTCGACCTCATCGCCCCGATCGTGCGCGAGTCCCTCGACCTGATCGCCACCGGCAGGGACGCCGGCCAGTGGCAGCCGCAGGACCGCAGCCGGGCGAGCTTCTTCCACAAGCGCTCGCTCGAGGACAGCCGCATCGACTGGACCTGGCCGGCCGAGCGGCTGGAGCGGCTGGTCCGGGCCCAGTCGGACCCGTACCCGAACGCCTACGCCTTCCACCGCGGTCAGCGGATCAGGATCGTGTCGGCGGGTGTCTCGCAGGGGCGTTACGGCGGCACGCCCGGCCGGATCTTCATCCCGGAGGGCGACGGCGTGGTCGTCGTGGCGGGCCCCGAGGCACACACCGGCCACCACCCCGGGCTGCTGGTGCGGCGCGTACGCACCGAGGACGGCACCGAGCTGGCCGCGACGGACTACTTCCGGACGATGGGGGGTTACCTCACCTCCCGCCCCTGAGGGGTGGCCGAGGCGAGGGGGCTCTCCACCACCCGAGCACCCCAACAGCCGTATGCCCGCAAGGTTCTGATTACCCGTCATCGCCGCGAAGAGGGATGCACAGCCATGTCGAGATCGTTCCGCACCACCCTTCTCTCCGTCACCCTGGTCGCCGGGCTCGCCGCCTGCGGCTCGGTCAAGGACGACGACTCCGCCTCCTCGACGGACGCGGCGAAGGCCGGCGACTCCGCCGCGTTCCCGGTGACCATCAGCCACAAGTTCGGCGACACGAAGATCTCCTCGGCGCCGAAGCGGGTCGTGGTGATCGGCAACGGCGGCACCGACGACGTCGACGCCCTCTACGCCCTGGGCATCACGCCGGTCGCCATCTCCAAGGACTCCTTCGCCGCCGACGGCGTGTACCCCTGGCTCAAGGACAGGATCGACACCAAGAAGACCAAGCTCCTCGACACCGTGAACGGCGTCGACTTCGAGCAGGTGGCCGCCCTCCAGCCCGATCTGATCCTCGCCACCTCCGACTTCACGCTCGACAAGGACTACAAGAAGCTGGCCGCGGTCGCGCCCACCATCGGCTACAAGACGGCCTGGGGCGGCCAGACCTGGCAGGAGCACGTGGAGGTGGTGGGCAAGGCCGTCGGCAAGGAGGAGCAGGCCGAGCAGCTCGTCAAGGAGACCGAGGCCGACATCGCCGCGGTGAAGGCGGACCATCCGAAGATGGCCGGCAAGACCTACAGCCTGTCCATCGGCAACACCCCGGCCAAGATCTACACCATCGCCTCCGAGAACGACTTCGCCGCCAAGCTGATGAGCGAGCTGGGCCTCGGCCTGACCCCGTCGGTCAAGAACATCAAGACGGTCAACGGCAGCCCGACCGGCGAGCTCTCCTTCGAACAGCTCGACAAGCTCGACGCGGACCTGGTCGTCATCGCGTTCACCACGAAGGACCTGCAGAAGGCCTTCGAGTCCAGCGCGCTGGTGAAGAACATGTCGGCGGTGAAGGACGGCGACTACCTGGTGACCGACGTGGAGACCATCAGCCAGCTGCGCAGCCCCTCGGTGCTCGGCATCCCGTGGGCGCTGAAGAACCTGGAGCCCGGGTTCGCCAAGCTCGACAAGTGACGCGCGCTCCTCACACCGCCCGGCCGGCGCCGAACCACTTCGGCAGCCGGCCGAGCAGTTCCCGCTGATCGTCACCGACCCACGCCACATGCCCGTCCGGCCTCAACAGCACGGCGGGCACGTCCAGTTCCTCGCTGACCTCGACGACGTGGTCGACGCGGTCCGCCCAGCCCTCCACCGAGAGCCGGCCCGTCTGGTCGAGGAGCAGTCCGCGGCCGGTGTGCATGCGCTCGTAGAGGCGGCCCCGCTTCAGGCCCACGTCACGCATACGGCGGCCGAGCAGAGGGTGTCCCTCGCCGAAGTCGTAGCGGATCCCGATCCCGGTCGTCTTCTCGATGAAGTACCGCTTCACCTCGTCGAAGTCCATGAGCTCCCCCAGCAGTCGGCGCACCGCCTGCGGCCCGGGCGCGGTGGACATCAACTCCATCTGCGCGCGGGTGCTGCCCAGGACGTCGGTGGCCACCGGGTGCCGTTCGGTCTCGTACGTGTCCAACAGCCCCGCCGGGGCCCAGCCGGCGATCTCGGCGGCCAGTTTCCAGCCCAGGTTGAACGCGTCCTGGACGCCGAGGTTGAGGCCCTGTCCGCCGATCGGCGGGTGGACGTGCGCCGAGTCGCCGGCGAGCAGCACGCGGCCCTCCCGGTAGCGCTCGGCCTGCCGGGTGGCGTCGCCGAAGCGGGAGAGCCAGCGCGGCGAGTGCACACCGAAGTCGGTGCCGGAGTAGGCCCGCAGCTGCCGCTTGAACTCGTCCAGCGTGGGCGGGACCGAGCGGTCCTCGCTGACCCCCTCGGCGGGCACGACGACCCGCCACGCCCCGTTCCCGCTGGGTCCGAGACCGAACAGCTTCTGCGTCCTGCGGATCTCCTCGACCACGGAGGTCACCGTCTCCGCGGCCACCGCGACCTGCATCTCGCCCAGCAGCACCTCGACGCCTGCGGGCTCGCCGGGGAAGCCGATGCCGAGGAGCTTGCGCACGGTGCTGCGGCCGCCGTCGCAGCCCGCGAGGTAGCGCGAACGCAGGCGCGTGCCGTCGGCGAGCTCGGCGGTCACCCCGTCCTCGTCCTGGCTCAGCCCGACCAGCTCGCACCCTCGCCGGATCTCCACGCCGAGTTCGGTGGCGTGCTCGGCCAGCAGGCGGTCGGTGACGGGCTGCGGGATGCCGAGGACGTAGGCATGGAGGGTGTCCAGCGGGTCGGGCGCCGGCTTGTGGATGCCGGCGAAGAAGCTGCCGAGGGGGTACTTCCTGCCCTCGGCGAGGAATCGCTCCAGCAGGCCGCGCTGGTCCATCACCTCGATGGAGCGCACGTGCAGCCCGAGCGCGCGGACCACTTGGGTCGGTTCCGCGTCCCTCTCCAGCACGAGTGTGCGCACCCCGTGCAGCCGTAGTTCGCAGGCCAGCATCAGGCCGGTGGGCCCACCGCCGACAATGATCACGTCGTACATCACTCGCCCCGTTTCCCCAGGTCATGGCTTCGGGCAGTGATTGTGCGACAGCTGGGGGGCCTTGCCGCAAGGCCCCCCATGGGTTATACGTTGAATAGGGAGAGGAGTGGTCCCACCCTCCCGTTGGGGCAGTCACACACTCCTGAGTGCCGAGTCGACCTCCTCCTCGGACATCTCCTCGATCTCCAGCCGGATGGCGGCGACCTGTTCGAGTCGTCCGGGCGTCTCCTCCTCCGCCGACAGCCGCTTCGCCATCCCGCCGGCCGTGAGGGTGGCGAACAGGGCTCGGACGGTGACCTCGGAGGTGTCCAGGGCCTCGCGCAGCCGGCTCACGATCACGGTGGCGAGCACCGAGTCGCCGCCGAGGGCGAAGAAGCCGTCGTCGAGGCCGACGCGCTCGACGCCGAGCACCTCGCCCCAGGTCCGGGCGACCACTGTCTCCAGCGCGCTGCCGGGAGTGCGGTGCTCCTCCAACTCCCCTTCTGCGGCCCACAGTTGCTGTACGGCCCGGCGGTCCAGTTTGCCGTTGGAGGTGAGCGGCAGTTCGCGGGTCACGGTGATCCGGTACGGGACCATGTGCGGGGGCAGGACCGTCCGGGCCCACTCCCGCAGTTCTTCCTCGGCCACGCCTTCCGCGGCGACCGCCGCCGCCAGCTGGACGCCGTGCCCCCGGGTGAGCCCGGCCACGGCCCGCCGCACCGCGGGATGTCCGGCGAGGGCCGCCTCGACCTCCCCCAGTTCGATGCGGAAGCCGCGCAGCTTCACCTGGTGGTCGCGGCGCCCGAGGAACTCCAGGGTCCCGTCGGGCCAGTACCGGGCCAGGTCACCGGTCCGGTACCAGCGCACACCGTCCAGCTCGACGAACTTCTCCGCCGTGCGCTCCGGGTCCTTGCGGTAGCCGAGCGCCACCCCGTCCCCGCCGATCCACAGCTCCCCCGGCACCCAGTCCGGGCAGTCCCGGCCGCGCGCGTCGACGACCCGGCAGCGCACATTGCGCAGGGGGGTGCCGTAGGGCACCGCCCGCCAGTGCGCCGGTACCCGAGCGTCCGTCACCTCGCAGACGGTGGAGTGGATGGCCGTCTCCGTCGTACCGCCGAGGCCGGTGAACCGGCAGCCGGGTGCGCGCTCGGCGAGGCGGCCGGGCAGGTCGGTGCCGACCCAGTCGCCGCCGAGCAACACCGTTCGCAGGCCCGCGAGTTCGCCGGGGCCGGTGGCGAGCAGCAGCATGTCGAGGAGCGGGGGTGCGCAGTTGAGGAGGGTGACCCGGTGCCTGCGTACGAGGTCGGCCCACCGGCTCGCCTCGCGCCGGTCGGCCTCGTCCACGAGGACCACGGCGCCGCCGGCACCGAGCAGCCCGAAGACGTCGTAGACGGAGAGGTCGAAGTCCAGTGCCGACACGGCGAGGCAGCGGTCCGAAGGGCCCACGTGGTAGCGGTCGTTGAGGTCGTCGATCGTGTTCACGGCCGCCCGGTGCGGCACTTCGACGCCCTTGGGCTCGCCGGTGGAGCCGGAGGTGAACAGGACGTAGGCCGGCTGCTCCTCGTCCACGGCCGTCGGCTCGGCGAGCGGGGCCGTGCGGATCGCTTCGGCGACGGACAGGGTGTCGACGCCGTCGAGCGGGCGGCCGTCGGTGAGGGCGAGCCGGAAGCCGGCCGTGGCCTGGATGCGTTCGCGGCGGGCTGCGGGCTGCTCGATTCCGATGGGGACGTAGGCCGCGCCGGCCGCCAGTACGCCCAGGGCGGCGGTGAGTTGGTCGGGCCCCTTCGGGAGACTGACGGCGACCGTGTCGCCGGGGCGGGTGCCTCGCTCCCGCAGGGCGGCGGCCGTACGAAGGGCTCGGTCGGCCAACTCGCCGTAGGACAGGGCGCCTTCGGCGCCCCACAGCAGGGCGGGGGCGTCGGGGTGTTCGGCCGCGCGCTCGAAGAAGGCCTGGTGCAGCAGGCGGTGGCTGCGCGGGGCGGCGGTGGCGTTCACCGCGGCGCGTACCGCCGACTGTTCGGGCGGCAGCAGGGCGGGGACCGGCTGCTCCCAGATGCCGTCGTCGGTGCCGAGCCGGGTGACCAGCCCGTGGAAGGCGGCGAACATCGCGTCGATCAGCCCGGCCGGGAAGGCGTCCTCGCGCACGTCCCAGTTGACGAGGAGCCCGCCGTCGACCTCGGTCACCTGGGCGTCCAGCAGCACCTGCGGGCCCTGGGAGATGATCCACACGGGCTTGCCGAAGGAGCCGGTGACGCCCGCGTCGAAGAGCTCGCCGAGGTTGAGGGCGCTGGTGAACACGACCGGCGCGAGGACCTGTTCGCCGTTGTGGCGGGACAGGTCGCGCAGCACCTCCACGCCCGAGTGGTCGGCGTGGGCGGCGTCGGTGTGCATACGGTCCTGCAGGCGCCGGGCGTGCTCGGTGAACGACACCTGCCCGGTCAGGTCGACGTCGAGCAGCACCGAGCTGGTGAAGTCGCCGACCAGGAGGTCGACGTCGGGGTGCGAGCCCCGGCGGTCGAACATCGGCACGTTCAGCAGGAACCGCGGCTGCCCGCTCCAGGCGGCCAGCACCTCGGAGAACGCGGTGGCCACGGCCATCGCGGGGGTCAGCCCGTGCCGGTGGGCGCGCGCGGTCAGCCGCTGCTTCTCCGCGGGCGGCAGCCAGTGGTGGCGCCGGGTCACCCGGGTCGGATCTGCGCGCTCGGCCTCGGGGACGAGCGGCAGTTCGGGCGCGCTGGGCAGTTCGGGCACACGCCGCGCCCACCACTCCCGCGACTGCTCCTTGCTCAGCCGGCGCACCTCGGCCCGCTCGGCGAGGTACTCGGGGTAGCTGGTGCGGATCGCGGGCAGGGCGGTGCCGGGCTCCCGGTAGAGGGCGGCGAGGTCGGAGAGCAGGACGCGGTAGCTGAGCGCGTCCGCCGCCAGCATGTCGACGTCGACGTGGAGGCGGGTGATGCCGCCGGGCAGCAGGGAGAGCTGGACGGAGAACACCTCACCGGCGGCCACGTCGAGCCGGGCGTGGGAGGAGGACTGCCGGAGCTCCTCCAGTTTCGCGGCCGCCGTCTCCTCGTCCAGCTCGCGCAGGTCGTTGACCGTGGTCGCGGGGCGGGTGAGTTCGGGGAGGATCTGCTGGCGGCCGTCGTCGGTGAAGCGGGCGCGCAGCATGGCGTGCCGGGCCGCGAGGGCCCGTACGGCCGTGTCGAGCCGGTCGGGTTCCACGCCCGTGCCGTCGAACTCGACGTAGAGGTGGGCGGCGACGGAACCGAGGTTCGTGTCGTCGCCGCGGCCGATCCAGTAGGCGTGCTGCATGACGGCGAGCGGGAAGGGCTCGTCCGGTACGACGGAGACGGGCGCGGGAGCGGGCGCCGGCGGGGTCGGGACGTGGGCGTCCAGCAGTGCGCGCCAGGCCCGGAGCGTCGGCTCCTTGGCCAGTTCGGCGAAGCTGACCTTGACGCCCCGCTTGCGCCAGCCGCCGGCGATCCTCATCAGGGTGATGGAGTCCAAGCCCCAGGCGATGAGGCTGTCGTCCTCGCCCGGTGGGGTGTCCTGCGGGTGCAGTGCGTCGGTGACCGCGCGGAGCAGGTCGTCCGGGGTCGGGGGGTGTTGCGTCACCGGTTCCTCCGCTGTGGATCGGATGGCGTCGTGGCCGCAGGCGGCCGTGGCTCAGTGGTCGTCGATCGCGAAGTCGTCGTTCTCGAAGTCGTCGATGTCGAGGTCGTCGTTCTCGAAGTCGTCGATGTCGTCCTGGGTCAGTTCGACCAGGGGGAGGTCGGACGGGGTGAGTCCGCCCACCGGGGAGTGCTGGGTGAGACCGTGCAGCGCCCGTTCCCACAGGGCGAGCAGTGCGTCCGCTTCGGCGGCCGTCAGCCATGCCTCGGGCCACGCCACGGAGACGTGCAGCCGGACGCCGTCCGCGCCCTCCACGGCCACCGCGTTGACCTCCAGGCCGAAGGCCACCGGCCGGTCGCCGTCCGGCGGAACGGTCAGCATCGGTGCCTCGGAGGCGAGTCCCCAAGCCTCCTCGGCCGAGGTGGCCGTCGTGAAGCGGCCCAGGTAGTTGAAGAGGATCTGCGGTTGCGGAAGCTTCTCCAGCTGGGGCGCGGTGTCCGGGTTGAGGTGGCGCAGCAGGCCGTGGCCGAGCCCGTGGTCGGGTACGGCCCGCAGCTGCTCCTTGACCCGCTTGAGCGCGGTCCCGGCGGCGGGCCCGCCGTCGAGCGCGTCGTCGAGGTCGACCGGCCCGGGGTCGATGCCGACCGGGTGGAACGTGGTGAACCAGCCCACGGTGGCCGACAGGTCCACCCCGTCCGCGATGCCCTCCTCGCGCCCGTGCCCTTCCACGCCGACCAGGAGCGAACGGCCGAGGAGGTCGCCGCGTTCCTCGCGCCAGGCGGCCACCGCGAGCGCGAGGGCGGTGAGCAGGACGTCCGGAGCAGTGGCGCGATAGGCGGCGGGGAGGGTCGTCAGCAGTTCGGCGCCGATGTCGTCGGGCAGGACGAGCGTGTGCTCGCGGAGTGTCCGAGCGGTGTCGCGGTCCGGGTCGAGGGCTCGGTCCTGCAGGGCTCGTACGCCCGTCAACTGCTCGGTCCACCAGGGCAGTTCACTCACACGCTCCGGCCTGTGGGCTTCCTCGGCCAGCAGCCTGCTCCAGGTGCGGAACGAGGTCCCGCGCGGCGACGGCGGCCTGCCCGACCAGGCGTCGGCCAGCTCCGAGGCGATGACGCGCCACGACACTCCGTCGACGACGAGGTGGTGGGCGACGAGGAGGAGGCGGCCGGGGCTTGCGTCGTCCGGCTCGAACCAGACCGCCTCCAGCATGCGACCGGCCCGGGGATCGAGGCGGGCGGCCGCGGAAGCCACGTGCTGGTCGAGGTCGGCGCCGGGCAGTCCGGGGACTCGGGTTGGCTGTGCGTCGGCTCCGGGCGGTACCAACAGCCGTCCTTCGTCGGTCAGTTGGGCCCGCAGCATGTCGTGACGGTCCAATACCCTCCGCAGTACGGCGGTGAGCGCGTCCTGGGTGAGGCCGGGCGGGGTAACGAGCAGGACCGCCTGGGCGAGGCCGCCGTAGGAGCCGTCGGGGCCGGCGGTCCAGCGCATGATCGGGGTCGGGTCCAGCTCGCCCAGCGGATCGTCGGCGACGGCCGGCGCGGCCTGTTCCGCGGTGGCGGCCGCGGCGGCCAGGCCGGCCGGGGTGGGTGTCTGGAAGATCTGCCGGGGGCTGATCGCGAGGCCCGCCTTGCGGGCGAGGGTCACCAGGCGGATGGAGACGATGCTGTCGCCGCCGAGTTCGAAGAAGTTGTCGTCGACTGAGACGTCGGCCAACCCCAGTACGTCCGCGAAGAGTTCGGTCAGTCGCCGTTCGCGTTCGTCGGCGGGTGCGCGGGTCTCGGAGGTGGTCGTGGTCCGCGGCGCGGGCAGGGCGGTGCGGTCGACCTTGCCGGAGGGGAGCAGCGGGAAGGCGTCCAGGACGGTGAGGGTGCGCGGCACCATGTGCTCGGGCAGGCGTTCCTGGAGCCAACCGCGCACCTCGGCCGGGTCGGCGGTCGTCAGGCAGTACCCGGCGAGCTGCTTGACGCCGGGCGCGTCCTCGCGGATCACGACGACGGCGCGGCGTACGCCCGGATGCTGTTCGAGGACGGCCTCGATCTCCTCCAGCTCGACCCGCATGCCGCGGATCTTGACCTGGTTGTCCGCGCGGCCCAGGAACTCCAGGGTGCCGTCCCGCCGCCAACGCACCAGGTCGCCGGTGCGGTAGAGGCGTTCGCCGGGCGGGCCGAAGGGGTCGGCCACCCAGTGGTCGGCGGTGCGGCGCGGGTCGTTCACATAGCCGCGGCCGAGGTAGACGCCGCCCGCGTACAGCTCTCCGGGGACGCCCACCGGGGTGGGCCGCAGCCGTTCGTCGAGGACGTACAGCCGCGTGTTGGTGTTGGGGCGGCCGATGGAGACGGCGCTGCGGATCGCGCCGGTGCGGTAGACGACGTGGCTGACGCCGATGGTCGCCTCGGCCGGTCCGTACCCGTGGTACATCACCGCCGCGCTCGCCTGCCGGAAGCGGGCGAACAGCTCGGGGGTGAGCACCTCGCCGCCGCACCACACATGCCTGAGCGAGGCGGCCCGCCGGGCGAACCCGTCCTGTTCCAGCAGGAGATCGAGCATCGAGGAGACCAGATAGGTGAAGGTCACCCGGTGCCGTTCGACGGTGTCGAGCAGATAGTCGACGTCCCGTTCGCCGCCGGGCTCGGCGATCACCACCCGGCCGCCGTGCACCAGCGGCAGGAAGATCTCGTTGATGGAGATGTCGAACCCGAGCGGTGCCTTGAACAGCGCGGCGTCGTCCGTGCCGAAGCCGAGGAGGCCGCGCTGCCACAACAGCCGGTGGGCGATGGCCCGGTGGCGGATCATGGCGCCCTTGGGCACGCCGGTGGAGCCGGAGGTGTGGATGACGTAGGCCAGGCCTTCGGGGTCGACGGTGACATCGGGGTTGTCGGCGTTCGGCACGGGTCCGTCGAGGTCGACCTCGACCACCGGCGGACCGTCGATCAGGTTCGGCGGGCGTCCCACGACCGCCGTCAGCGCCGCGCCGCGGCACACCTCGGCGATCCGCCGGGCCGGCCAGGACGGTTCCAGCGGCACGAAGGCGCCGCCCGCCTTCAGCACGGCGAGCAGGGCGACCACCATCTCCACCGAGCGTTCGAGATGGATGCCGACGGTGCGCTCCGGGCCGACGCCGAGTGAAGTCAGTTGCCGGGCAAGGGCGTTGGCGCGTGCGTTGAGTTCGCCGTACGTCAGCGACGGTCCGCCCTCGACGCCGTACTCCACGGCGGTCAGCGCGGGCGTCATGGCGGCCTGCTCCTCGACCAGCGCGGTGAGCGTGGTGGCGGGCATGGGTCGGGCGGTGTCGTTCCACTCCCCCAGCAGCAGTGACCGCTCGCGCGGGGTGAGTACGTCGGCCGCGGCGACCGGACGGTCCGGGTGGCGGGCCAGCTCGCCGGCCAGCGCGACGAACCGGTCCGCCAAGTCCTGCGCGGTGTCACGGTCGTAGAGGTCCTGGCTGAAGACGAGGGCGCCGTCGACACCGCCGGCCTCGGCACGCTCGAACAGGTGGAAGGCGAGATCGGTCTTCGCGGTGTAGAAGTCGACGCGCAGCTCGTGCAGCGCGAGACCCGCGAACTCCCATGACTCGTCGGGGGCTTGCTGATGGGCGAGCATGACCTCGAACAGCGGGTGGCGGCCCATGGAGCGGGCGGGGCTCAGCCCGTCCACCAACTGCTCGAACGGCAGGTCCTGGTGGGCGTACGCGTCCACGTCCGCCTCCCGGACCCGGGCGAGCAGGGCCCGGAAGGTGGGGTCGCCGGAGACGTCCGTACGCAGGACCAGCGTGTTGACGAACAGCCCCACGAGGTCGTCGAGGGCCGCGTCGCCGCGCCCGGCCACGGGTGTGCCCAGGGGGATGTCGTCGCCCGCGCCCAGCCTGCCGAGCAGGACCGCGAGGGCCGCCTGCAAGGCCATGAAGACGGTTCCGCCGGCTTCCGCGGCCAGCTCCCGCAGCGCCGAGTGCACCTCGGCGTCGAGGGCGAAGTCGACGACACCGGCGCGGTGGCCAGGGACGGCGGGGCGAGGGCGGTCGACGGGCAGTTGGAGTTCCTCGGGCAATCCTTCCAACGCCCGCTGCCAATACGCCAGTTGGGGGGCGTGATCGGCGCGTTGCTGCCAGAGGGTGTAGTCGGCGTACTGGACCGGCAGGGGCGGCCAGTCGGGTTCGGTGCCGGCCAGGCGGGCGGTGTAGGCCGTCTCCAGGTCCTTCAGCAGCGGCTCGGCCGACCAGCCGTCGGTGGCGATGTGGTGGACGAGGAGCAGGAGGACGTGTTCGTCGGGGGCGAGGGCGTACAGCGTGGCGCGCAGCGGGATTTCGGCGTCCAGGGCGAAGCAGTAGGCGGCTGCTTCGCGCAGGAGCGTGTCGAGCTCCTCCGGCCGGGCGGGCACGACGTCGAAGGGGACGGTCGCGGCCTGCGGTGGCAGCACGGACTGCCGGGGAGTGCCGTCGTCGTCCGGGAAGACCGTGCGGAGTGACTCGTGCCGGGTCACGACGTCGTTCAGCGCCGTGCGCAGGGCCGTGCGGTCGAGTCGCCCGGTGAGCCGTACGGCGGAGGTGATGTTGTACGTGGGGTTCGGGCCCTCCAGCCGGTACAGGAACCAGAGCCTGGCCTGGGCGGAGGAGAGCGGCACGACGTCGGGGCGGTGGGCGGGCCGGAGGGCGGGCCGGCCCCCGGCGGACGAGGCGCGGTCGAGGTGCGGGGCGAGTGCGGCCGGCGTCGGGCTGTCGAAGACGGCGCGCAGCGGTACGACGACGCCGAGTTCGGCGCGGATCCGGGCGGCCAGGCGGGTGGCCAGGACGGAGTGGCCGCCGAGGGCGAAGAAGTCGTCGTGGATGCCGACGGCGGGCAGCCCGAGCAGGTCGGCGAAGAGCGCGCAGAGCCTCGCCTCGGACTCGGTGCGCGGCTCGGTCGACGTGGTGAGGCCGGAGAGGTCGGGGGCGGGCAGGGCCGCGCGGTCGAGTTTCCCGTTGGGGGTCAGGGGCAGTTCGTCCAGGACGACGACCGCAGCGGGCACCTGGTGCTCCGGAAGGGCGGACGTCAACTCCTCCCTGATCCGCAGCGGTTCGAGACGCGTGCCGGGCCGCGGGACCACGTACGCCACCAGCCGTGCCTCGGCCGCCTGAACCGTCACGGCGGCCTGCGACACCCCGGGCAGCGCCGCCACGGCGGCCTCCGTCTCGCCCGGTTCGACCCGGAAGCCCCGGATCTTGACCTGGTCGTCGGTCCGGCCCAGGAACTCCAGGGCGCCCCGCGCGGTCCAGCGCACCAGGTCGCCGGTGCGGTAGAGGCGGGAGCCGGGCGGGCCGTACGGGTCCGCGACGAAGCGGGCGGCGGTCAGGGCGGGCCGGTCGAGGTAGCCGCGGGCCAGCTGGGTGCCGCCCAGGTACAGCTCGCCGGGTACGCCGGGCGGGACCGGGCGCAGAGCGGCGTCGAGGACGAGGGTGCGGGTGTTCCAGACGGGCCGTCCGATGGGGACGGAGCCCGCGGCGGACCTCGTGCCCTCGGCGCACGGCCAGGCGGTGACGTCCACGGCGGCCTCGGTGGGGCCGTAGAGGTTGTGCAGGGCGGTGCCGTCGAGGAGCCGGGTGCAGCGGTCGGCAAGTTCCGTGGGCAGGGCCTCCCCGCTGCACACCACCCTGCGCAGCACGCCCCTGGCGTGTCCGGCGGCCGGGTCGTCGAGGAAGACCCGCAGCATGGAGGGGACGAAGTGCGCGGTGGTGACCCGCTGTTCACGGATCAGCCCGGCGAGGTAGCCGGGGTCGCGGTGGCCGCCGGGGCGGGCCAGTACAAGCGCCGCGCCCGTGACGAGCGGCCAGAAGAACTCCCACACCGAGACGTCGAAACTGGCCGGCGTCTTCTGCAGCACCCGGTCCCCGGCCTCCAGCCGGTACTCGTCCTGCATCCACAGCAGCCGGTTGACGATCCCGGCGTGCGGGACGACGGCGCCCTTGGGGCGGCCGGTGGAGCCGGAGGTGTAGATGACGTAGGCGGGATGCGCGGGTCGCAGCGGGTGCAGCCGCTCCGCGTCGGTGACTTCGGTGCCGTCCTGCGCGGCGATCCGCTCCTGTACGGCGGGGTCGTCGAGCAGCAGCTCGGGCGCCCGGTGCGGCGGCAGCGCCGCGCTGGTGGTCACCACCAGGGCCGGCGTCGCGTCCTCGATCATGAAGGACAGGCGCTCGGCGGGGTATCCGGTGTCCAGGGGCACATAGGCGCCGCCCGCCTTGAGCACGGCGAGCAGGGCGACGACCAGATCGGGGCCGCGGTCGAGGGCGACGCCCACCAGGCGTTCGGGGCCCACGCCCTGGGCGATCAGCAGGCGTGCGAGGCGGTTGGCGCGGGCGTGGAGTTCGGCATGGTCGAGTTCGATGGCGTGGTCGAGTTCGACGGCGCGGTCGAGTTCGGCGGCGTCGGCGATCAGGGCCGGTGCGTGCGGGCTGCGGGCCGCCTGCCGGTCGAGGAGCTCGGTGAGCGTGGCGGTGGGAACGGGGTGCGCGGTGGCGTTCCACTCCTCCACGACCTGCCGCTGTTCCGCCTCCGTCATCAACGGCAGCCGGGACACCGCGAGTTCGGGTTCGGCGAGGGCGGCGGCGAGGAGGGTCTCCAGTTGCCGCAGCATCCGGTCGACGGTGTCCGGCGTGAACAGTCCGCTGCGGTAGGTGGCTTCGATGCGCAGCCGCCCGTCCGTGAGGAAGGCCTCCAGGGACAGGTCGAACTGGGTGGTGTCGTTGTGGACGGTCTCCCACTCGGCCGTCACGCCGGGCAGCCGCGGTCCTTCGAGCCCCTGGGTGAGGAACAGCAGCATGACGTCGAAGTAGACCGAGCGCCCCGGGTGCCGTTCCGGCCGCAGCCGTTCCACCAGCCGGTCGAAGGGCATGTCCTGGTGGGCGTATCCGTCAGTGGCCAACTGCCGCACCCGCTCGACGAGTTCGCCGAATCCGGGGTCGCCGTCGAGGTCGGCGCGCAGGACGAGGGTGTTGCCGAAGTTGCCGATCAGCTTTTCGAGACCGGGCAGGTCCCGGCTCATGACGGCTGAGCCGACGGGGATGTCGGTGGCGCCGGTGAGGCGGTGGAGCAGGGCGGACAGGCCGGCCAGCAGCACCATGAAGGGGGTGGCTCCGGCGTTTCGGGCGAAGGCGGTGAGCCGGTCGGTCACCTCAGGCGCGAAGGTGTGGAACCGTCGGTCGCCGTGCGCGGTGGGATGGGCGGTGCGCGCCGCGTCGGTGGGCAGAGCGAGCGGCCGGGGCGCGGGGTCCAGGGCCGCACGCCAGTGGTCGAGGTGCTCGGCGAGCCGCTCGTCGGTCCAGGTGGTGCGCTGCCAGTGCGCGAAGTCGGCGTACTGGACGGGCAACGGCTCCAGACCGGACGGCTCCCCGGTCGTCGCCTCCCGGTAGAGGGCGCTCAGGTCACGGGAGAGCGCGTTGAACGTCCCACCGTCCCAAGCGATGTGATGGACCGTCAGTACGAGGGCGTGGTCGAGGTCCGACCTGCGGATCAGGAGTGCTCGCAGGGGATGGTCGGTGGCGAGATCGAACCCGGTGGCGGAGGCGTCCCGGGCCAACTGCCCGGCCCTGCGCTCCTGTTCCTCGTCCGGCAGCCCACCGAGGTCGGCCGTGGTGAAGCGCACCGCGGCCTCGGTGTCGACGACCTGCTCCGGCGTGCCCTCGTCCGTGGCCGGGCAGCGGGTGCGCAGCACCTCGTGCCGGTCGATCAGCCCCTGTAAGGCGGCCCGCAGCGCGGCGGGGTCGAGTGGGCCGCGCAGTCGGATGGCCAGGCAGACGTTGTAGGCGGGGCTGCCCGGGTCGAGCTGCTGCAACAGCCACATACGGGATTGCGCGTACGACAGCGGGAGGCGCCCGGCGTCCGCCGGCCGGCGCGGGATGCGGTCGGAGCGGGCGGGGGTGGCGGCCAGACCGGCGTTCTCCAGCCTGCGGCGCAGCAGTTCACGCTTGCGGGCCGCGAGCTCGGCGGGGGTGGCCGCGTGGGTCTCCGTCACTGGTCTCCGCCTTTCAGCAGCTGGTCGAGGGAGGTGGCCCAGAGGTCGGCGAGCTGCTGGATCTCCGGCTCGGTGAAGAGGCGTTCGGGCCACTGCCAGCAGACGCTCAGCTCGTCGCCGGTGAGTACGGCGTCGACGACCAGGGGGTAGGGGGCGGGCATTCCGGGGTCGGCGCCGCTGCCCATGGCCCCGGTCTCGGGGGCGCTGGTGAA
The DNA here is from genome assembly GCF_022698165.1 of Streptomyces cylindrosporus. Classification (GTDB taxonomy): domain Bacteria; phylum Actinomycetota; class Actinomycetes; order Streptomycetales; family Streptomycetaceae; genus Streptomyces; species Streptomyces cylindrosporus. The sequence continues at coordinate 436,628 of NZ_JALDAY010000009.1, read as the reverse complement.
CACGTCGCTGTCCCGGCGTTCACCTGTCGTCATCCGGCCCAGGTAGTTGAACTCGATCTGGGGCTCGGGGAGTTCGGCGAGTTGCGCCGCCGTGTCCGGGTTGAGGTGGCGCAGGAGGCCGTATCCGATGCCCTTGTCGGGCAGTTCGGCGAGTCGGTCGCGGACGGCGCGTGTCCCGTCCGCCGTGGCGTCGAGGCGGACCGGGAAGACGGTCGTGAACCAGCCGAGGGTGGTGGAGAGGTCGGCGCCGGGGAGGAGTTGCTCCTCGCGGCCGTGGCCCTCGAGGGCGATCAGCGTGGACGGCGCCGGCCGGCCGAGGGCGTGCCGCCACTCGGGGGCGGCGAGTGCCAACGCGGTGAGGAGGACTGCCTGGACGTCCCTCCCGGCGAGCGGGGCGGTGGCCTCGGGCCCGAGAGTGCTCCAGAGCCTGCGCACCGTTGACCGGGTGTCGAGGGCGGGATCCAGGGGTGCCGCGCCGAGGGTTGGCTCCGCGCGGTCCAACACACCCTTCCAGAAGGTGAGTTCAGGGGCCCGGCGCACAGCTTCCGCTTGCAGTGCCCCGGCCCATTCCCGGAAGGAGGTGCCCGGCGGGGAGAGCGGTCCGCCCTCCCAGGCCGCCGCGAGGTCGGCCACCAGCACCCCCCACGACGCGGCGTCGGTCACGAGATGGTGCAGGACCACCAGCAGCCGCCCTTCGCGGCCGGGCCCGGCGTCGAACCAGAGGAACCTCGCCACCGCCCCGGTCGCCGGGTCGAGCTCGGCGACGAGTTCGTCGAAGGCCTCGGGGACCAGGGTGCCGACGGCCGTGTGGTCCAGGCTCTCGGCGTCGACCCGTCGTACGCACTCGGCGGCTCGGGCCGTGTCCACGGGGGCGGCGTGGAACCGCCAGGTGCCGTCATCGGCCCGGGCGAAGGTGGAGCGCAGCAGGTCGTGCCGGTCCAGGAGGGACTGGACCGTGCGGTGCAGCCCGTCGAGGTCCATGCCGGCCGGTGTCCGCAGGAACCGTGCCTGGCTGAGCCCTCGGAACGGGCCGGACTGTTCGGTGAGCCAGGTCAGCATCGGGGTGAGCAGGATGTCGCCGGTCCCGGCGTCCGGCTCGGCCGTCCGCCGTGGCGCGGCGGTGCGGTCGAGGGCGGCGAGGCCTGCGACCGTGGGGTTCTCGAACACGTCACGCGGGGAGATCGCCAGACCGGCGGCGCGGGCCTGGCCGACCAGGCGCATGGAGACGATGCTGTCGCCGCCGAGCGCGAAGAAGCTGTCGTGCACGCCGACCGTGTCCAGCCCGAGGACCTCGGCGAACAGCGTGGCGAGCCGCTCCTCGGCCGCGTCGCGCGGCGGCTGCGCGGCCGGGCCGGCCGAGCGGGACGGGGCCGGCAGGGCGGCGGTGTCCAGCTTGCCGTTGAGGGTGAGCGGGAAGGCGTCGACCGGGACGAAGGCGGACGGGACCATGTAGTCCGGCAGTACGGCCGCAATGGAGCGCCGCAGGAGTTCGGCGGTGTCCTCGGGTGCCGAGGGGGTGACGACGACGTAGGCGACGAGGCGGCGGACGCCGGGGGTGTCCTCACGTACGACGACCGCGGCGCGCTCGACCAGCTCGTGGTCCAGCAGGACGGCCTCGATCTCACCGGGCTCGATCCGGTATCCCCTGATCTTCACCTGGTCGTCGATCCGGCCGAGGCACTCCACCAGGCCGTCCTCGGTCCAGCGGGCGATGTCACCGGTACGGTACATACGGGCGCCGGGGCTCCCGTCGAAGGGGTCGGCCACGAAACGGGCCGCGGTGGCGGCGGGTTGGCCGAGGTAGCCGCGGGCGAGGCCCTTGCCCGCGATGTAGAGCTCGCCGTCGACGCCGGTCGGGACGGGGTTGAGGTGGCCGTCCAGGATGTAGAGGGTGCCGCCTGCCACGGGGCGGCCGATCGCGGGGCGCTCGCTGAGGGCGAGGTCGCAGTCGGCCGAGTCGACGGTGCACTCGGTGGGGCCGTAGAGGTTGTGGGCCGCGAGTCCCTCGGTGTCGCGGAGGGTGCGCCACAGGTCCGGCGGTACGGCCTCGCCGCCCACGCCGATCACCTTGAGGTCGGCACGCCAGTCGTCGGACTGCGCGACGAGCTCTCCGAGCAGGGACGGGGAGAGTTCGATGAACTCGATGGCGTGCTCGGTGAGGAAGCCGCGGAGGGCGTCGGGGTCTCGGCGGACGTCCTCGGGGACGAGGTGGAGTTCGTGGCCGGCGAACATCCAGAGCATGGGTTGCCAGGAGGCGTCGAAGGCGGTGGGCCAGGCGTGGCCTATGCGGAGGGGACGGGCCGCTGCGGCTGGTTTGTGCAGGGCGTTGTTGTGGGCGGTGAAGAGGTTGGTGATGGCTCGGTGGGGGATGACGACGGCCTTGGGGCGGCCGGTGGAGCCGGAGGTGTAGATGACGTAGGCGGGGTGTTCGGGGTGGAGGGGGGAACGGCGGTCTGTGTCGGTGAGGTTGTGGGTGGGGTGGTTGAGCGTTTCGGGTGTGTTGATGGGCACGCAGAGTTCGGGGGGAAAGGTGCGGGTTGTGGGGGGCTGGTCGCGCAGTTCCCCGCGCCCCTGGAGGGGCGCTTCAGTCGAGGCCGTTATCAAGGCGACCGGGTTTGCGTCCGACAGCATTCCCGCTGTTCGGTCGGCTGGCCATGACGGATCCAAGGGGAGGTAGGCCGCGCCCGTTTTCTGGATTGCCAGGATTGCCGTCAGGGTGTCCGGGGTCGGTGGTAGCGCGAAAGCCACGATCCGCTCTGGGCCAGCGCCCAACTCGACCAGGTGGCGCGCCAGTTGATTGGCGGCTGCGTTCAGTTCGGCGAACGTCAGGGTTCGGCCCTCCCCCACCACCGCCACCGCGTCCGGCGTCGCGGCCGCTTGCGCCTCGAATATCTCGGGCATCGTGCGGTGCGAGGTCGGCAGGCGGTCTCCGGATCCGCCGGTGAGCAGCGCCGCGCGTTCCTCGGGGGCGAGGACGTCGAGCGTGGCCAAGGGGGCGTTCGGCGTTGATACGACCGCTCGGATCAAGCGGTCGAAACGCGCCGCCAGTTGTTCCACCGTCTCCCGGTCGTAGCAGTCGGGGCGGAATTCGAAGATCACCGACAGCTGCTGCTCGGCCAGGACCGCCAGGGTCAGGGGGTAGTGGGTGGCGCCGGAGCCCTTGACGTCCAGGATGCGTAGGCCGGAGCGGGTCTCGGCCTCCGCCACCGCTGCCCTGTCGATCGGGTAGTTCTCGAAGACGAGCAGGGTGTCGAACAGGTCGCCGGTGCCGGCCACCCGCTGGATCTCCGTCAGGCCAAGGTGCTGATGGTCCATCAGGCGGGACTGTTCGTCCTGGAGTCGGCGCAGGAAGGTCGCTGCCGGCTCCGCCGGGGGGACGGCGACTCGTACGGGCACGGTGTTGATGAACAGGCCGATCATGGACTCGGCGCCGGGCAGTTCGGCCGGGCGGCCCGCCACGGTGGCGCCGAAGACGACGTCGGTCCGGCCGGTGAGGCGGGCCAGGAGCAGTGACCAGAGGCCCTGTACCACCGTGTTGAGTGTGACGCCCGTGCCCCTCGCCAACTCTTGTACTTGTTGGGTCAGTTGCTCGGTGAGGCGCAAGGTGTGCAGTTCGGGTGGGACCGGGACCAGGCCGGCCGGCGTCGGTGAGAGGAGGGTCGGTGTCGCTCCGGACAGGGCCTCTCGCCATGCCTGCGCGGACGCGTTCCGGTCGCGGGACGCCAGCCAGGCCAGGAAGTCGCGGTACGGGCGTACGGCGGGCAGCGGTGCGCTCTCGCCGGGGGCGAGCTGGGCGGCGTACAGCTGGAGGAGTTCCTGGACGAGGAGCGGGATCGACCAACCGTCCAGAAGGAGGTGGTGGTTGGTGAGGACGAGGAGCCAGCGGTTGGGGGCGCGGGCGATGAGGGTGAGGCGGAGGAGGGGTGGGTCGGTGAGGTCGAAGCGGGTCGTGGCGTCGGCGGCGATCCGGCGGGCCGTCTCGGTCTCGTCCGCGGACCGGATGTGCTTCCAGTCCACGGGCACCTGCTTGAGGACCACCTGCACCGGCTCGTCGAGGTCCTCGTGCAGGAAGGCGCTGCGCAGGTTGGCGTGGCGGGCGAAGAGTTCCTCGGCTGCCGTGCGGAGGAGGTCGGGGCGCAGTCGGCCCTCGATCTCCACCAGGGACTGCATGGTATAGACGTCCTGGGTGCCCTCGTCGAACAGGGCGTGGAACAGGAGGCCCTGCTGGAGGGGGGACAGGGGCAGCACGTCCTCCACCAGGGAGCCGTCGTCGCTCATCGTGTCCTCCACCTCGCCTTGACGTTGTCGAGCTGCGCGGCGCTGAGCGACACGAGCGGTGTGCCGGGGGCCGTGAACTCCTCGGCCGGGGGCGTGGATTCGTCGGATACGGCGGCCGCGAGGCCGGCCGGGGTGCGGTGGGTGAACACGTCCCGGGGTGAGAGGCCGAGGCCTGCCCTGCGGGCCCGGTCGGCCAGGCGGACCGAGACGATGCTGTCGCCGCCGAGTTCGAAGAAGTCGTCGTGAACGCCGATGCGTTCCAGGCCCAGCACCTCGGCGAACAGGGCGCACAGCACCTTCTCGGGCTCGGTGCGCGGCGGTTCGTGGGTGCTCGCCTCCGTGAAGTCGGGGGCGGGCAGGGCGCGGCGGTCCAGCTTGCCGCTGGGGGTGCGGGGCAGGGCGTCGAGGAGGACGACGACGGACGGTACGAGGTGGGCGGGGAGGCGTTCGGCCAGGGTCCGGCGCAGGGACAGGGGGTCCGGGGTTTCGCCGGGATGCGGTACGACGTATGCCACCAGGTACGTCGGGCCGGGGCCGTCCTGTCGTGCGACGACCGCCGCCCGGGCGACGCCCGGCAGCTTGCGGGCCGCCGCCTCGATCTCTCCGGGTTCCACCCGGAAGCCCCTGATCTTGACCTGGTCGTCGGCGCGGCCGAGGAACTCCACCGTGCCGTCGGCGCGCAGTCGGGCCAGGTCGCCGGTGCGGTAGAGGCGGCTGCCGGGCGGGCCGAAGGGGTTCGCGACGAAGCGTTCGGCGGTGCGGGCCGGTTGGCCGAGGTAGCCGCGGGCCAGGCCTGCGCCGGAGAGGTGGAGTTCCCCGATCGCGCCGGTGGGGACCGGGCGCAGGAAGGGGTCCAGGACGTGGGCGCGGGTGTTGGCGATCGGCCGGCCCAGGGGGACGGTGCTTGCTTCGCCGCCGTCGTACACCTGGGTCAGGCTGTCGCCGGCGGCTTCGGAGCAGCCGTAGAGGTTGATCAGGCGGGAGTGCGGCCAGCGGTCGGTGATCGCCTGGGCGAGGTCGGCGGTGAGCGGTTCGCCGCTGGAGATCCAGGTGCGTACGGAGGTGAAGGCGTCCGGCGGGGCGGATTCGAGGAGGGTGGTGTAGAGGCTGGGGACCGCGGTGAGGGCGGTGGCCCGGTGGCGGTCCGCCAGTGCCGCGAGGGCCGTCGGGTCGCCGGTCGACTCGTCGTCGGCGATTGCCACCGCGTCTCCGGCGACCAGGGCGCCGAGCAGTTCGGTGAGTCCGTCGATGAAGCTGAGCGGGCTCTTGGCCAGGCGGACCCCGGGGGTGCCGTCGTGGAGTTCGCGCCCCCAGAACAGCCGGTTGGCCAGGGCGTGTTGGGTGCCGACGACGGCTTTGGGGCGGCCGGTGGAGCCGGAGGTGAAGATGATGTACGCCGGGTGGTCCGGCGAGAGGGACGGGCGCTCCCCCGCCGCGGCGGACGCGGTGGGCTCGCACACCGACTCCAGTTCGATGTCCAGCTGTTGAGCCGTCCGCTGCTCGCAGACGACGAGTCGTGGGGTGGCGTCGCCGAGCATCAGGGCGATGCGCTCGCGGGGGTGGGCCGGGTCGATCGGCATGCAGGCGGCGCCCGACTTGAGGACGGCGAGCAGGGCGGTCACCAGCTCGGGGCCGCGGGGCAGGGCCACGGCCACCGCCGACTCGGGTCCAGCTCCGCGGGCGGTCAGCGCCGCGGCCAACCGGTCGGCCCTGGCGTCGAGTTCGGCGAAGGTCAGCGCGGTGTCGCCGTGCAGGACGGCGGGCGCCTGCGGGGTGCGGCGGACCTGGTCCTCGAAGAGGGCGCGCACTGTGGCGTGCGGGAGGGGGCGGGTCGTGTCCGGGGGGTCGGTCGCCGGTACGGGGTCGAGGCGTGCGAGCGGGCGCTCGGGGTGGTGCGTGAACTCCCGGATCAGCTGCTGGAGTTCGCCTGCTGTTGCGGTGACCGTCGCGTGGTCGAGCGCGGTCGGCTGATGGCTGAAGGTCAGGGTCAGGCGCGGGCCCGGCAGGGCGCTGAGGGTGAGCGGGTAGTGGGTGGCGTCGAGGACGGAGACGTCCGTCATGCGCAGCCCGTCGAGGGCGTCCGCGATGCCGGTGTCGTCGATCGGGTAGCTCTCGAAGACCAGCAGGGTGTCGAAGAGCACGCTGTGACCGGCCGTGCGCTGGATGTCGGCGAGGCCGAGGTGCTGGTGGTCCAGCAGGGCGGACTGCTCGGACTGGAGCCTGGTCAGCAGGTCCGCGAGGGGCTCCGCGGGGCGCAGCCGCACGCGCACCGGCAGGGTGTTGATGAAGAGGCCGACCATGGAGTCGATGCCGGGGACGTCGGCGTCGCGGCCGGAGACGGTGGCGCCGAGGACGACGTCCGTGCGGCCGGTGAGGCGGCCCAGCATGATCGCCCACAGGCCCTGGAGGACGGAGCTGGCGGTCAGGCCGTGGGCTCGGGCGGTGGCGGTGAGGGCCGCGGTGTCCTGCTCGGGGAGTTCGACGACGTACCGCTCCGGGTGTCCGACGGGGTGGTTCCGTGCCTCTGGCGCGATGAGTGACGGTTCGTCAAGTCCCTGTAGTGCGGCCTGCCATGCCCGGCGGTCGGCCTCGCGGTCCTGGTGCTGGAGCCAGGCCAGGTAGTCGCGGTAGGGGCGGACGCGGGGCAGGGCGTTGGTGTCGCCGCCCGAGGTGTAGAGCTGGAACAGCTCGCGCACCAGGACCGGGGCTGACCAGCCGTCCCACAGGAGGTGATGCGAGGAGATCACCAGGCGGTGGTCGTGCTCGGTGACCGCCACCAGGCGGAAGCGCAGCAGTGGGGGGCGGGTCAGGTCGAAGCGCTCGTCGCGGTCCTCGGCGAGGAGCCGGTCCAGGGCCGTCTCCCGTTCCTGCGGGGGCAGTTCGGTGAGGTCGGTGAACTGCCAGGGCAGGCTGACCTCGCTCCGGATCACCTGGACCGGGCGGCCGGAGCGGCTGGTGCGGAAGGCGGCGCGCAGGTTGGCGTGCCGGGCGAGCACGGCCCGGGCGGCGGTGCGCATCCGGTCGCGGTCCAGGGGGCCTTCGAGGCGTGCGGTGAGCTGACCGGTGTAGACGTCCCGGGCCCGGTCGTCGTAGAGCGCGTGGAACACCATGCCCTCCTGCATCGGCGACAGGGGCAGGACGTCCTGCACGCCGGGGCGGGCCGGCATCAGGCCCCGGCCCGGCGCATGGCCTCGGCGAGGCTGCGCGGGCGCATGTCCGTCCAGTGCCGCTCGATGTGGTCCAGGCAGGCGGCCCGCGTGTCGGGGCCGTGGACGCTGATCCAGCCGGCGGGGACGGGTGCGAAGTCCGGCCACAGGGAGTACTGGCCCTCGTCGTTGACCAGGACGCGGAAGACGCCGTTCTCGTCGTCGAAGGGGTTGGCCATGGCTCAGTTCCTCTCCTGGCGCGGCTGGGGGACGGATCCGGAGAACTGGTCCGGCGCTCCGGGCACCGGCTCGGCGGGGTCGGCACCGAGGGCGACGATCCGGTTGGCCTTGTCGACGTGGACCACCCGGGGCCGGTGGGCGGCACGCTCGGAGTCGTCGAGCGCGGCGAAGGACATGACGATCACGAGGTGGCCGGGGTGGACGAGGTGGGCGGCGGCGCCGTTGACGCCGATGACCCCGCTGCCGCGTTCGCCGGTGATCGCGTAGGTGTTGAGGCGGACGCCGTTGTCGATGTCGACCACTTGGACCTGCTCGCCCTCGACGATGTCGGCGGCCTCCATGAGGTCCTGATCGATCGTCAGGGAGCCCACATAGTGCAGATCGGCCTGGGTGACGGTGGCACGGTGGATCTTTCCATTGAGCAGGGTGCGCTGCACCGATACCCCCTGGGTAGATACTTAGGTGAGGCTAACCTAATTTAATTTCGCCGGGTGCGGAAGCACTCCGGCCGCGGAAGTACTCCAGGAGCACACGGTTCACTGCGTCCGGGCGCTCCAGGTAGCCGTAGTGGCCGCAGTCCTCGATCTCCCGGTAGGAGGCGGACGGGATGGCGTCGGCGACCTCGCGGCCGAGGTGCGGGGGCAGCACGACGTCGTCGGCGAAGCCGATCACGAGGCAGGGCGTCCGGATCGCCGCGTAGGCCTTGAGCCTTCCGTCGGGCACGAGCAGGTCCAGCTGAGCGCGCACGCCGGGTCCGGCCGGCTCCGGGGAGAACTCGAAGAGCTCCAGCCAGTCCTGGACCCGCTGTTCGTCGTCCAGGGTGGCCGGGGACAGGTTCTGCACCGCCCGGACCCAGGCGGCGTACGTCGCCGGAAGGCGCAACCCGCTGTCGTACAGAGCGCATTCGGCGGTGGCCAGCGCGGCGCGCAGGGCGTCGGTGCGGCCGCGGGTGGCCATCAGGACTCCCTGGACGACGAGTTCGGGCCGGGCGAGCATCAACTCCTGTACGACGTACGCCCCCATGGAGACGCCGACGTAGCGGCACGGTCCGAGGCCGAGGTGCTCGGCGAGTGCCGTGGTGTCGGCGACGAGGTCGTCGACGGTGAAGCCGTCCGGGCACTCGTCGCTGGGCGGGATGCCGCGGTTGTCGAAGGTGACGACGCGGTGGCCGGCCGCCACGAGCGCGGGCACCTGGTGGAGGTGCCAGGCGCGTCCGCTCGCGCCCTGGCCCATCACCAGCACCACGGGGTCGCCGTGACCCTGGTCGTCGTAATGGATCGTGATTCCGTTGACGCGCGCGCTGGGCATGGTCAGTCCGCCGCCGGAGTCGTCTTCGCGGGTTCCGGTCGTTCCTCGGTGGCGGGCGGGTCTTGCAGGGTGGCGCGGCGCAGGCCCGGTACGGCGAGGGCGACCGTGGCCACTCCTGCCAGGCAGACCAGTCCGCCGACGGCCGCGGCACCTGACGAGGAGCCCAGCGCCCTGGCGACCAGGCCGGCTTCGAGGTTGCCGACGGAGGGGCCCGCGGTGGCCTGGGCGAGCCACAGGCTGCCGACCCGGCCCTGGAGGCGGTCCGGCGTGTAGTGCTGCAGCAGGGCGCGGCGCAGGATCTCGGAGGCGGTGTCACCGAGGCCGGCCAGGGCCAGGAAGACCAGCCCGGCCCAGAGGTCGGGGCTGAGGCCGAAGCAGGTGATGGCGACGCCCCACACCGCGACCGCGCCGATCAGCGCCCGTCCGGTGTGGTGGATGCGGCCGGTCCAGCCGCTGGCCAGCGCGCCGCAGAAGGAGCCGACCGCGGGCGCGGTGTAGAGCAGGCCGACGGTGGACGGGCCGCCGCCGAAGTGCTCGGTGCCCAGTTCGGGGAAGAGGGCGTACGGCATCGCGAAGACCACGGCGCAGACGTCGATGAGCAGCAGACCGGCGACGACCTGGTTGCCGCGCAGGAAGCGCAGCCCCTCCGCCATCGCCTTCAGCGGGTGCTGCTGCTCCGCCGCTCCCTCGGGGGGCAACTCGGGCAGCGGGGCGAGCAGGGCGAGGCCGACGACGTAGATGGCCGCGTCGATGCCGAAGCACCAGGCGAGGCCCGGCCCGGCGGCGATCACGCCCGCGAGCGACGGGCCCGCCATGCCGCCGAGTTGGGCGGTGAGGGTGGTCAGCGCCCCGGCGGCGGCCAGCTGACCGGGCTCCACCAGGTTCGGCGTGGCGGCCATCATCGCCGGGCCGCCGAGCCCGCTGGTGAGGCCTGCCAGTACGGCCGCCACGAAGACCAACCACACATGCGGGTCGGGCAGGGCCGCGTTCACCGCGAGCCCGGTGATCACCACGGCGGTGACGGCCCGGGTGACGAGCACGACCCGCCGCCGGTCGGCCCGGTCGGCGAGCAGCCCGCCCACCACCAGGCCGACCAGCAGCGACAGGCCCAACACCGCGCTCATCAGGCCGACTTGGACGGACGATCCGGTCAGTTCGTAGATCTGCAGGCTCGCCGCGACCGAGGTGAGCTGGGTGCCCAGCATGGAGATCGCCTGGGTGGCGAACACCAGCCTGAAGTCCCTGCTCGACCGCAGCGGCGCGACGTCGACGACCACTTCTCCGAGGCGCACCGAGGCCCCTATCCGTGCAGGGTCGGCGCGGCGAGCGGCGCCGGCTGCGCGGGGACGACGTACGGGGCGACGCTGCGCAGTTTCTCGCAGGTCTCCTCCAGCTCCCGCTCCGGTGTGGATCCGGGGAGGATGCCGGCGCCGGCCCGCAGCCAGGTGCGGCCGTCCTCCTCGTAGAGGCTGCGCAGCACGAGGGCGGCGTCCAGTGCGCCGTCACTGTCGGCCGTCAGGACCGCGCCGCTGTAGATGCCGCGCGGCCCGTCCTCCAGCCGGCCGATGCAGTCGTAGGCCTGTTTCTTGGGGATGCCGGAGGCCGTGACGGCCGGGAAGACGGCGCGCAGGACGTCCCAGGCGGAGGCGTCCGCGGCAAGCAGGCCGTGCACGCTGGAGCCGAGGTGCTGGACGCTGCCGCGGCGGCGGATGCTCAGCAGGTCGCGCACGGACACGGTGCCCGGGCGGCACACGGTGGCCATCTCCTCCTCCGCCAGCTTCACGGAGAGGACGTGCTCGGAGATCTCCTTGGGGTCGGCGAGGAGTTCGGCACGCAGCCGCTCGTCCTCCTCGACTCCCAGTCCCCGGGCGCGGGTTCCGGCGAGGGGCTGGGTGACGACCTCGCCGTCCGCGCTGACCTCGGCGACGGTCTCGGGGCTGAATCCGGCGACCCGGCGGCCGGCCAGGTTCAGCAGGAAGGAGCGTGCGGGGGTGTTCCGGGAGCGGCCGTGGACATAGGTGGCGACGAAGTCGACGGGAAAGGGGACCGGCACGGTACGGGAGATGATCACCTTCTGCAGTTCGGAGGTGCGGATCTCCTCGATGGCCCGGGCCACCAGTTCGGGGTAGCTGCCGGCGGCGTCCGTGATGTCGACCGGCGCGGGCTCGACGGCGCGGCGCGCCACGGGTTCGGACAGCAGGCGGAGTACCGCGTCGAGGGTCTCCTGGTCCGCACTCCGTAAGGTGACGGCTCCCTGACGGATCCTCACTTCGGTGTGCGGTACGACGAGATGGAGCAGGTCGGTCTCACCGGCACGGTCGGGGCGGCCGGTGTGCAGATGGGAGAACTCGAAGGCCATCCAGCCGTAGGCGGTCCAGCCCTCGACCGCCATCTGCCCCAGTTTCTCGCCGACTTGGCGCAGCGGGTACGGCCCGAGCGGATCGGTCGTCTCCTCGGTGAGCCATCTGCCGCGGATCCCGGAGCGGCCGACCACGACCTCGCCGAGCGCACCTCCGGCGAAGCAGAAGTCGCCCTCCCGCTCGTAGACCACGTACTGGTCGAACAGTCCCGACTCGGCGAGCCGCGCGGTCAACAGGAGGGGGTCTCCCCGTAGTTCCGTCTCCGCGCTCCGATAACGCAGCAACGAGCTACCTCCCTGGACTTAGGTTAACCTAACCTAATCTCGACAAGACCCTAGCTTCCGAGTCGATCGCCCGTCCAGAGGCACCTTCAGGCTTGACCGTGATCCCCTATTAGGCAAGCCTTTCCTAAGCAACCGGTGGTGATGCTTCTGCTCCGGATGCGCGGTTCCTCACCAGCAGGCGGGAGTTGAGCATGCTCGACGGTTGGGTGCCCTGGCCGGAAGCGGCGGCGGAGCGGTATCGGGCCGAGGGGTACTGGGCGGGCCGGCCGCTGGACCGGCTGCTGCGGGACCGGGCCGGCAGCGACCCGGGGCGGATCGCCCTGGTCGACGCCGACGGCGGCCGGTGGACGTACGCCGAGCTCGACGAGCGGGCCGACCGCACGGCCGCGGGGCTGCGCCGGCTCGGCATCGGCGCCGGGGACCGGGTGGTCGTCCAACTCCCCAACACCGACGTCTTCGTGGTGCTGTTCTTCGCGCTGCTGAGGGCCGGCGCGGTGCCCGTGCTGACGCTGCCCGCGCACCGGGAGAGCGAGCTCGTGCACGTCGCCGAGACGGCCGGGGCCACGGCGCTCGCGGTCCCCGATCTCCTCGACGGACACGACCACCGGGCCCTGGCTCGTGCCGTGCGCAAGGCGGTGCCGTCCGTCGAGCACGTCCTGGTGGCCGGTGACCCGGCCGAGTTCACCGCCCTCGCCGACGTCGACGCCGATCCGGTCCCGCTGCCCGCGCCCGATCCGGGTGACGTGGCGGTGCTGCTGCTCTCCGGCGGCACCACGGGCAAGCCGAAGCTGATCCCGCGCACCCACGACGACTACACCTACAACGTCCGTGCCAGCGCGGAGGTTTGCGGTTTCGACGAGTCGACCGTGTACCTGGTGGTGCTGCCGACGGCGCACAACTTCGCGCTGGCCTGCCCCGGGCTGCTCGGCACGCTGATGGCCGGCGGCACGGTGGTCCTCTCCCCCACGCCCAGCCCCGAGGACGCCTTCGCGCTGATCGAGCGGGAGAAGGTCACGGTCACCGCGGTGGTTCCGCCGATCGCCCTGCTGTGGCTGGACGCGGTGGAGTGGGAGGACGCCGACCTCTCCTCCCTGGCCCTGCTCCAGGTCGGCGGCTCCAAGCTCGGCGCCGAGCCCGCCGCCCGCGTCGAACCGGCCCTCGGCTGCGCCCTCCAGCAGGTCTTCGGCATGGCCGAGGGACTGCTCAACTACACGCGCCTGGACGACCCTGGGGAGCTGGTCACCGGCACCCAGGGCCGCCCCCTCTCCCCTGCCGACGAGATCCGGGTGGTGGACGAGGACGGCCACGACGTACTCCCGGGCGAGACCGGCGAGTTGCTCACCCGCGGCCCCTACACCCTGCGCGGCTACTACCGGGCGCCCGAGCACAACGCGCGCACCTTCACCGACGACGGCTACTACCGCACCGGCGACCTGGTCCGGGTGCTGCCCTCCGGGCACCTGGTGGTCGAGGGGCGGGCCAAGGACCAGATCAACCGGGGCGGCGACAAGATCTCCGCCGAGGAGCTGGAGAACCACCTCCTGGCCCACCCGGCCGTGCACGACGCCGCCGTGGTCGGCATGCCCGACGAGACGATGGGCGAGCGCACCTGCGCCTATCTGGTACCGCGCGCCCAACCTGCGCCGACCCAGCGGGAGTTGGCCGCCTTCCTGACCGACCGCGGGGTGGCCGCGTACAAACTGCCCGACCGCGTGGAGGTGGTCGACGCCTTCCCGCGCACCTCCGTCGGAAAGATCGACAAGAAGGCACTCGGCAGAAGGATCGCCGAACGCCTGCGAGCGGAGGCCGGCCATGGCACCTCCGGACCGCTCCGCGCGGAGGCCGGCAGTGGCAACTAAGGTGCCTGCGGCGGCGCTTGACCGGGCCGACCAGCCTCCCGCGCGGCGACGCACCTCTACGCGGACGCTTGCCGTGCTGGGCGCGCTGCTCCTGCTGCTCACGGCGATCGCGCTCAGCCTCGCGATCGGGTCACGCTCCCTGTCGCTGTCCACGGTCGTGCACGCGCTGTTCGACGACGACGGCTCGACGGCGAGTTCGGTGATCTGGGACGTACGGGTCCCACGCACCCTCGCCGGGATCGCCGCCGGTGCCGCACTGGGCGTGGCGGGCGCGCTGATCCAGGCGCTGACCCGGAATCCGCTCGCCGATCCGGGGCTGCTCGGGATCAACGCGGGGGCCGCCGCGGGAGTCGTCCTGTCCATCACGGCACTGGGCCTGACCAGCATGTGGGCCTCGGTGTGGTTCGCCATGGCGGGCGCGGTGGTGGCGGGCCTGCTGGTGTACTCGCTGGCCTCGGGCGGGCGCGGCGGGGCCACGCCGGAGCGGCTGGCGCTGGGCGGCGCGGTGATCGCCGCCGTGTTCACCGGCATCGGCCAGACCCTGATGCTGCTCGACGCGCAGGCCCTGGACCAGCTGCGGTTCTGGAGCGTGGGCTCCCTCGCGCGGGCCGACAGCGAGACCCTGACGACGATCACCCCGTTCGTCGCCGTCGGCCTGCTGCTCGCGCTCTCGCTCGTACGACCGCTCAACGCGCTCGCCCTGGGCGACGACACCGCCCGCGCCCTCGGCGCCCATCTGGACCGGACGCGGTTCCTGGGCCTGCTGGCCGTGACGCTGCTGTGCGGCGCGGCGACCGCCGCCGTGGGGCCGCTGGTCTTCGTGGGCCTCGCCGTGCCGCACATGGCCCGCATGATCGCCGGCGCCGACCAGCGCTGGACCCTGCCGCTGTCGATGCTGCTGGCCCCGGCGCTGCTGCTGTACGCGGACGTCCTCGGCCGGGTCGTCGTACGCCCCGACGAACTGGACGCGGGCGTGGTCACCGCCGTCATCGGCGCCCCGGTGTTCATCGCGCTCGTCCGCCATCGCAGGGTGGTGGCCGGATGACCACCGCTCTGGGCGGCCGTACGCATGTCGTGCGCAGCCGCTCGCACCGCCTCTCGCTGCTGGTGGACGTCCGCACGGTCGCCGTGTGCCTGCTGGTGCTGGCCGCGACCGCCGCGGTGGGCGTACTGGCCCTGGGGACGGGCGAATTCGCGATCTCACCGGCCGACGTCGTGCGCACGCTGCTCGGCAACGGCAGCCGACAGACGAACTTCGTCGTCAACGAACTCCGGCTCCCCCGGCTGCTCACCGGCATCCTGGTCGGCGCGGCGCTCGGGCTGAGCGGGGCCCTGTTCCAGAGCCTGTCCCGCAATCCGCTGGGCAGCCCGGACATCGTCGGCTTCACCTACGGCTCGGCCACCGGCGGACTTCTGGTGGTCCTGGTCGTCGGCGGCACCGGCGGCCAGGTCGCGCTCGGGGCGGTGGGCGGGGGCCTCGTGACCGCGCTGCTGGTGTACGTGCTCGCCTGGCGACACGGCGTCCACGGCTACCGGCTCGTCCTGGTCGGCATCGGGGTGAGCGCCCTGCTCCAGGGCGTGAACGCCTATCTGCTGGCGAAGGCGAGATTCACCCAGGCCGCGCAGGCGATGGTGTGGCTCAACGGCAGCCTCAACGGCCGGGGTTGGCAGGACGTACGCCCGGCCGCGCTCGGCCTGCTCGTCGTACTGCCGCTGGTCGCGGTCGTCGCGGGACGGCTGCGGATCCTGGAGATGGGCGACGACGTGGCGGGCGGCCTCGGAGTGCCCGTGCAGCGCACCCGGCTCGTGATTCTCGTCCTGGCGACGGCGGCCTGCGCGGTGGCGACCGCGGCGGCCGGCCCGATCCCGTTCGTCGCCCTCATCGCCCCCCAGCTGGCCCGCCGCCTCACCCGCGCCCCCGGCCCCAACCTCCCGGCGGCCACCTGCACCGGCGCCCTCCTGGTGGTCACCGCCGACTTCGCTTCCCAGCGCATCCACGAATCGGCCCAGCTGCCGGTCGGCGTGGTGACGGCGGTGGTGGGCGGCCTGTACCTGGGGCTGCTGCTGCGCCGACAGCGCCGGGCGGGACGGATCTGAGCCGCTCACTCGGAAACGCAACTTTTCGGCCATCCGGCTTGTCTCATCTAATATCGGAACCATTCATGCTTCGGGGGACGAGATGAGACGAAGCAGACCGGCATGGGCAGCGCTCATGCTCGCGACCACCGCACTCCTGGCGACCGCGCTCCCGGCCGACGCCGCGCCGACCGCCACCGCGTGCCCCACCGGCTGGGGCAGCCAGGCCAAGACGCATACGGCGAGTACGCCGACGCCGGTGACGAACGTCAGGACCGGCCGCCACGCCTGTTACGACCGGATGGTCGTCGACATACCCGGCGCGGCCAAGGGCAAGCTCGGCTACTCGGTCAGGTACGTCGACCACCTGTACCAGGACGGCTCCGGCCGCCTGATCCCGGTCGGCGGCAAGGCCGTGCTGGAGGTCCGGGTCACGGCACCGAGCTATGACCCCGAGACCGGGAAGCCCACCTACCCGGCCCGCGCGGGCCGCCCGCTGCCGGGCGTCGACCTCAAGGGGTACCGCACGTTCCGGGACACCCGGTTCGCCGGCAGCTTCGAGGGTGACACCCAGCTCGGCCTCGGCGTCCGGTCCCGGCTGCCGTTCCGGGTCCTGCGGGTACCCGGCCATGTGATCGTGGACGTCGCCCACAACTGGAGCGGCGCACGCGTCACGCCTTGAGGGGGCGCAGGGGGCGAGCCGGGCGGAACCGAGAGGTGCCTCAGTCGTCCGAGACCAGTTCCACGGGTACGGCGATGACGTCCACGAGTGCGTCGCCGCGCAGGGCGGTCAGGGCGAGGGGGCGGCCTATGGCGTCCTCCAGCATCAGGCGCTGAAGGGCCTGGGCGCTGTTGACCGGGTCGCCGTCGGCGGTGAGCAGCAGGTCGCCGCCGCGTAGGCCCGCGCGGGCGGCGGGGGAACCCGGCACGACCTCGACGACGCGCAGGCCGATACGTCGGCCGGTGTGCGCCCGTACCGCGGGCGGCAGCGGCGCGGGGATGCCGGCGACGCCCAGATAGGCGCGGCGGACCCGGCCCGTGGAGAGCAGGGTCGCGATGATCTTCCGGCTGGTGCCGTTCACCGGGATCGCGAGGCCCAGGCCGACGTCGGCGATGGCGGTGTTGATGCCGACGACCCGGCCGTCGGCGGTGGCCAGCGCGCCGCCCGAGCTGCCGGGGTGCAGGGTGGCGTCCGTCTGGACGACGTCGTCGATGACACGGGTCGCCGTGCCCGCGCTGGCCGGGAGCGAGCGGCCCAGGGCGCTGACCACACCGGCGGTGACGCTGCCGGCCAGGCCCAGCGGATTGCCGACCGCCACGACCAGCTGGCCGACCCGCAGCTCGTCGGCCTCGCCCAGCCGGGCCGGGGGCGGGGTCGGCCCGTCGGCGCGGACCACGGCGAGGTCGGACAGCGGGTCGGCGCCGATGACGTGGAACGGGGTGGTCGTGCCGTCGGCGAAGGAGGCGGTGCCGGCGTCGGAGTGCCCGACGACATGGGCGTTGGTGAGCAGGAACCCGTCCTCGGTGAACACCACCGCGGAACCGGTGCCGCGCACGAAACGCCCCCGCCCTCGGCGGTGCGCGACGTTCAGCGCCGCCACCTTCGGGGTGAGTTCCGCGGCGACGGAAGTGACGATCCGGGAGTAGGAGTCGAGCGCGGCCTGCTCTTCGCGGGAGCGGTCGGGCTCGGAAAGTGTCTCGGCCACGAGTGGACCTTTCCGCCGGCCCAGAGGCTTGTGCCCAGGCTTTGATTACATACTTACACCCGGGTCCGAGGGAACGCCGAGGACTTCGCTGCGAGCTGACGCGCCGCCGCGAGGGCATACTCAGCGCCTTTCGCAGGGTGAGCGGCGCGGTCCGAAGACGCGCCGGTAGCCCGGCCGTCGGAGACCGCCTCGTACGCCACGAGGTCGGGCCGGTCCAAGTCCAGCATCATGGTGAAGCCCTCCGAGCCGCTCAGTGTGCGCGAGGCCCCGGGGAGCCGGAGTCCGCCCGGTGCGAGGTGCGCAGGGTGCCGACCGTTTTCAGCAGGCGGTCGGCGGGGGCGCGCAGCTCGGGGTGGGCGTTGACCGTGTTCCGCAGGCCCCGCACCGGTCTGCGCCACAGCCGGTGGGCGGTCGCCACCGGGTGCGGGCGGCTGGCGAACCCTTCCGCCACGCGCAGCTCGCGGGTCTTGAGCCAGTCCTTGTACTCCTTGTCGCCGCGCCCCAGGTCCATGAGCGTCACGCCGTGGCGGGCCGCCGCCTCGGCGGTGCGCAGGTGCATCATCAACCCGGGCGAGTAGTAGTGGAGTTCGGGGTCGTACGCGGTGAACCAGGCCGCCAGCACGGTCCGGGAGCGCGGCCCGAAGTGCGCGGCCACCGGCCGGTCACCGGCGTAGAGCACGGACAGCACACCGGTGAAGTGCTCCTCGCGGACCTGGAACAGGTGGTTCACCAGGTCGACGATCCACGGCCGCGCGAACCGGTCCATACGGCCCGTCCTGCGGTACTGGGCGGACTTCCACCCCATCAGCCGGCGCAGCATCCGCGGATCGCGCTCGTCGAACTCGAAGCGCACCTCGCCGATGTCGCGGCCCAGGCGGCGTTCCTTCTTCAGGGTCGTCTTGGCGTGGCCCGGGTACGCGCCGCGCAGCCACGCCGCATAGCCGCTGTCGTCGGGCTTGAGGTCGACGACCGGCGAGGCGAACTTCCCGGTGACGAACCGGCTGAACGGTTTCTGCTCCTCCACGAGGTGATCGAACTCGAAGATGGACATCCCGCAGGCCTTCAGCAGGTCCTGGGCGTCCCAGGTGACCCCCGGCCGGTGCACGAGCGCCTGGCAGTCGGACAGGCCCAGGCCGATGGCACGCCCGACACCGAAGGCGTTGCGCTCGTACGGGAAGAAGCCGACCGGCGCCCCGCCCTCACGCAGGACCGCGATGCGCGCGCCGCCGCGGTA
Organism: Streptomyces cylindrosporus; assembly: GCF_022698165.1. Taxonomy (GTDB): domain Bacteria; phylum Actinomycetota; class Actinomycetes; order Streptomycetales; family Streptomycetaceae; genus Streptomyces; species Streptomyces cylindrosporus. The sequence goes on along the minus strand of NZ_JALDAY010000009.1, from coordinate 418,137 downwards.
CCTGCCGACCCCGGTCGCGAACTCGGGCGCGAGGAAAGGGTTGGAGTACTCCGGCGACTCGTCCATCGCCCGGTGCCACGCCTCGCGCAGTGCGGCGCTCAGCTCGTCGGCTCTGTGGATCGTGACGTCCACTTCAGATCAACCGCCCTTCCACGGGCTCCGCGAGGAACGTGCCGGCCGTGCCGCGGGCCGGAAGGGCGCGTGAACTCCTGCTCATGGATCGCACCGGCGACCTCTCCCCCCGTGACGCGCTGTCCGCGTCCTACCACTTCTCTGAGTATCAGCCGATCCCACGCCGTGTACACGCTCGTTCCGTGATCGACCCTCCGGTTCCGAACTGTCCGGCGAGGATCAAACGTCGCGAAACAGTACGCATGTTGTCAAGAGTGCCTACGGCAACGAAAGCCTGTGAAACGTGAAGATTACTTCGCTCCGGTGACTCCATGCGACGGGGGCACCGGGCCGGCGCGCGTTTCCGGACATTCACGGGCCCATCATGTGCGCGACGTTGAGCCTGCCGGGGGCCCGGCTAGCGTCTGGGGGTGCCCCGTGCCCGAACCCGACACGAGTGAGGTTGCGATGTCCACAAGACATGTCCTCGCCGGCCTGGCGCTGGCTCCGCTGCTCGCCCTCCCGACGACCGCCCACGCGACGGCGTACGACGGCTCCGGCGTTACTCCGCACAAGGCCCGCTTCGATCTCCAGGCCCACCGCGGCGGCATCGGAATGACGACCGAGGAGTCCCTGGAGGGATTCGGCAAGGCGATGCGGCTCGGGGTGTCCACACTGGAGCTGGACACCCAGATCACCAAGGACGAGAAGGTCGTCGTCAACCACGACCGGCAGATCAGCGCGGTCAAGTGCCGGGACACCGCGCCGGTCACACCGGGCGACCCGATGTACCCGTATGTCGGCAAGTACATCAAGGACCTGACGCTGGCTCAGATCAAGACGATGGACTGCGGCTACCAGCAACTGCCGGGATTCCCCGAGCAGGAGGTGGTCAAGGGCTTCCGGATGGTCGAGCTGAAGGACGTCCTGAACCTGGTCAAGAGCTACCACGCCAAGCAGGTGAAGCTGAACATCGAGACCAAGGTCGAGGCAGGCGCGCCCGAACAGACCGCGCCGCGCGCGCTGTTCGTGCGCCGGGTGTACGAGGAGATCCACCGCTCCGGCATCGAGGACCAGGTCACCATCGAGTCCTTCGACTGGGGCGCGCTGAAGGCGATGCACAAGCTGGCCCCGCGCTGGCCGCTGGTCGCCCTCACCAACTACGACTTCCTCCAGGTGGGCCAGCCGGGCGCCTCCCCCTGGCTGGGCGGCATCGACGCCGACGACTACGGCGGCGACTTCGTGAAGGCGGCCGCCACCGTCCCCGGTGTCCGGGCCCTGTCCCCCAACTACGGCTTCCCGCAGAGCGGCAAGGTCGGCGACCCGGACTTCCGCTTCTACTCCGACCGCGCGATGGTCGAGGAGGCGCACGCCCGCGGCCTCAAGGTCGTCCCCTGGACCTGCGACGACCCGGCCACCGTCGAGGCGCTGATGGACATGGGCGTCGACGGCATCATCACCAACTACCCCAACCACGTACGGCAGATCATGGCGGAACGCGGAATGCGGCTGCCCAGGGCGTATCAACCTCGCTGACGCCCGTGTCACGCCCCGGGGACGCCGATACGCTGGAGTCCGGCCGTGAACCGGGGGCGGGGCTGGGGGGCGGGGGCGCATGGATCCGCGGATGCAGTTGTCGGTGGGCGGATACGTCTGCGAGCGCGAGCTGGGCCGGGGCGGGCAGGGTGTGGTGTGGCTCGCCCGGGACTCGGCCGGGCGGCAGGTCGTGGTGAAGTTCCTGCTGCCGGGCAAGGAGTACGACGAGACCGCGCTCGCCCGTGTGCGCCGGGAGTTCGGCGCGGCGAGCCGGGTCGGTGACCTGGCCACCGCGCGGGTCCTGGACGCGGACCTGACCGGGCGGCACCCGTACATCGTCAGCGAGTTCGTCCCGGGCCCGACGCTCCACCAGCACGTGGCTGCGGGCGGCCCGCTGCCCTCCGGGCGGCTGCAGTCCGTGGCGCTGACCGTCGCGCACGCGCTGGCGCAGGTGCACCGGGTGCGTGTGGTGCACCGGGACATCAAACCGTCCAACATCCTGCTCTCCCCGGACGGACCGCGGATCATCGACTTCGGCATCGCCCGCGACGACCGGCTCCTGGAGTCGGCGCTCACCACCCCGGGCAGCGTGCTGGGCTCGCCCGCGTACATGTCCCCCGAGCAGGTCAAGTCGGGCCTGGTCACCAGCGCCTCCGACGTGTTCTCGCTCGGCGGCACGCTGTACTACGCCGCCACGGGCCGGCATCCCTTCGACGGGGAGAGCGACTACGAGGTGCTCGTCGCGGTGTGCGAGCGCGACGCGGATCTCACCGCGGTGCCGGAGCCGGTCCGTTCGGTGATCGCCGACTGTCTGCGCAAGGATCCGGCGGAACGCCCCACCGCGGCCCAGCTCGTCAGTCGGCTCGCGGGGGCGGCGGAGGGCGTGCGGGCCGAGGCGAGTACGGAGTCACGCGTCCCGCGGCCTTCGTCGCCGTCCCCTGGGCACGGGAGCGGCACCGGCGCCAAGCAGCTGCGGCTGTGGGGGCTCGCGGCCGGCAGCGCGGTGGTGGCGGTGCTGCTCGCCATTGTGCTCATCACCACCTCGGGCGGCTCGGCGAAGGGGGGCCAGGGCTCGCCCGCCGCCTCGTCGTCCGCGGCGTCCGGGAGGGTCAAGAGCTCCGCGGGCTCCCAACCCCTCACGTACACCGACGACTTGACCGATTCGGGCGACTGGAAGTACAAGGACCCGGCCCTGGGGAAGGTCACGCACAAGGGCGGGACCATGCTGGTGGACCCCGGCACCGAGCTGGAGGTGTGGCCGCAGGCCCCCTTCCGGCCGTCCGGCTTCCCGGTGCGGCTGAGCACCCAGACGGAGTGGTACGGCGGCGACGGCGGGGTCGGGCTGTGGTGCAACGGCTCCGGGGACTACTGGAAGGGCTCCCGCTGGGCGGCGTATCTGACGACAGGTCAGGAGGCGGTGATCGTGCGGGAGTTCCGCTTCCAGGGAAAGTTCCAGCACGACCGGGTCGTCGAGGCCGATCTCACGGACCTCGGCCTGACGGTGGAACCCCGGCAGCTGGTCGACATGTCGATGACCTGTGCCTCGGCCGGCGCGGGCCGGATCACGGTGGAACTCGCCGTCGACGGCACCCGGGTGGCCTCGTACACCGGAGCCGCGTTCGACGCCCGGGGCTGCGGTGTGGCCGCCTTCCACTACAGCGCCACCGACCCCCGGGGCACGCGCTTCCACGCGGGCTTCGAGCGCTTCACCGCGTCGGAGCTCCCGACGCGGTGACGGCGCTCCGCGTCCCGTGCGGTCAGCTCAGGTCACCGGCCGGATGCGTCACCGGTACGACCTCCTCCTCGGTCTGGTGCGCCGGCCTGGCGCGGACGCCGATCAGCGCGAAGGCGATGACCGCCGCCGCCAGCATGCCGATGCCGCCGATGAGCGCGCACGTGTGCAGGGCGTCGGTGAAGCTCGCGCCGTAGGCGGACAGGGCCTGCCCGGTGCTCTGCGGGGTCTTGAGGTGGAGGAACGCGCCCGCCTGGATGCCGACGTTGGACACCATGCCGTTCACCTGGCCCTGGTCGGCGGCGCTCAGGCCGGAGCCGGCGAGGTGGCCGGGCAGGGTGTCCAGGGTGCGGTTGGTGAGGATGACGCCGAAGACGGCGGGGCCGAGCGCACTGCCGATCTGGCGCAGCGCGCTGTTGGCGGCGCCCGCGGTGCCCGCGAGGCGGTGCGGGAGGCTGTTCATGGCGATCGTGGTGATCGGGGCCATGGCCAGGGCGATGCCGATGCCGAGGACCCCGATGACCAGGGCCGCTTCACCGGTGCCGGTGGAGGCCTGGAAGAGGTTCACGCAGAGGGCGCCGATGCCGCCGATCAGGAGGCCGACGACCAGCAGCAGTCCGGGCGAGGTCCGGTTCATCAGCCGTCCGACCAGGGGGCCCAGGACGACGGTGAAGCCGTTGATGGCGATGAGGCGCACGCCGATGTCGAGGGTCGAGGCGTGGTGGACCAGGCCGAAGTACTCGCTCATCGCGAAGACCAGGCCGACCTGGGCGAAGAGGGTCAGCGCCATCACGAGCGCGGCACCGGAGAACGCCGCGGACCTGAACAGGCGCATGTCCAGCATCGGGCAGGGCGAGCGCAGTTCGACCCGGACGAAGGCGAGCAGGCCGACGGCGGCCGCCAGGAAGGCGATCACCACCTGGGCCGAGCCCCATCCGGCGCTGCCGCCCTCGATGACGCCGTAGACGAGGCCGGTGATGGCGACGATGGCCAGGAGCTGTCCGGGGATGTCCAGGTGGCGTTCGCGGTCGGCCCGCGAGTCGGTGAGGACGACGGCCCCCGCCACGGCCGTGAGGACGCCGATGAGCAGGGCGGGGAAGAAGATCCACCGCCAGCTCGCGTGCTCCACGATGACGCCGTTGAACAGCGGGCCGAGGGTCAGGCCTAGGCCGAGGGAGGCCGTCCACAGGGCTATCGCCCGGGTGCGCCGGTGGCGGTCGGGGCAGACATGGCTGATCAGGCCGAGGGTCGACGGGAGCAGCGCGGCGGTGCCGATGCCGGTGAGGGCCTGGCCCACGCAGACCTGTACGACGCTGCCGGCGGTCAGACAGACCAGGCAGCCGAGGCAGAACACGACGAGGCCGGCGACGTACGCCTTCTTCCGGCCGTAGAGGTCGCCGATCATGCCGCAGGTCAGCAGCAGGGCCGCGGTCGGCAGGATGAAGGCGTCCGTGATCCATTGGAGCCCGGCGGTGGAGGCGTCGAGCGCCTGCTGCATCACCGGCAGCGCGACCGAGACGCCGACGACCGGCAGATAGGAGACGAACACGCCCAGGCAGGCCAGCGCGATCGTCGCCGTGACGTGCCGGGGCTCGGGGTGTGGCTGCGGGGGCTGGGGCGATGCATCTGAAGCGATGGCCGACATGGCACCTCATCGTGACGTGTGCGGGCGGAACCTGGCTCGAAATCGCTTCGGACCGTATACCTGCCCTCGTCCCGGGAGATGTCGTCGGAACCGCAAACTAAGCTGAACCGATCCGCCACGGAATTCCGCGGGCGAGCCGAATGGAACTTCTTTTTCACAGGGCACGCAGAGAATTCCCGGTCATGGCGTCCCTGCAGGATGCGCAACCTCAGTTCACGTGTGGCGCACTTTGCGGCCTCGGGCCCGCTCAGCAAGATCGGTGCCCTTCCGGCGTCCCCACACGAAGGAGTTCTGTGCATTCCATGGGAAATCAGGAGGAGAAAGAAGGCGGTTCGATTCAGCGGCGGTCGTTCCTCAGCGGCTCGGTCGCGGCCGCGGTCACGGCCGCGTCCCTGGCGGCCGGCACGACGACCGCGGCGGCGGCCAGGGGCACGGCAGCGGGACTCAGGGTCGGTGCGGGCCGCGCGGCGATCGGCTTCCCCGCCTCGCTCCTCCCGCTGGACGGCTTCACCACCGTCCACGACGACCTGTATGTACGGGTCCTGCTGCTGGAGAGCGGCTCGCACCGGGTCGCGCTGGCCGTGCTGGACCTGACGTCCATCAGCGCGGAGGCCATCGCGGCCATGCGCTCGATCATCTCCGAGGCGACCGGCGTGGCGAGCGCCGACATCGTCGTGACCGTCACACACACGTTCTCCGCCCCGCACGTTCAGGCCGCGAGCAGTTCGGCGGGGGCGGCGCAGTACGTGGAGCAGATCAAGCAGGCCACGTCGACGGCGGTGGCGGCGGCGGTCCAGGGGCTGCGGCCCGCCAGGGTCGGCTTCGGCACCGGCAGGTGCGACGTCAACGTCAACCGGGACGTGCTCACGGCCGACGGCTGGTGGCTGGGCACCGGCGAGGCGGGCCCCTCCGACAAGAGCGTGGGCGTCACCCGCTTCGACGACGCCGACGGTGACCCGATCGCCGTCCTCGTCAACTACTCCGTGCAGTCCTCGGTGATGATGGAATCCGTCATGGCGAGCGGCGACCTGCCGATCACGGCCGACCTCGCGGGCGCCACGGTCCGGCACGTCGAGGAGCAGTACGGCGACGACGTGGTGGGCTTCTTCCTCGTCGGCTCCTGCGGCGACCAGTCCCCGGCCTTCCGGTCGAAGCGGTACGTCATCGACAAGGACCGCAAGTGGTCCCAGGTCGACGCCAAGGACGCGGGCTGGATCCTGCTGACCGTGCAGGGCGAGCGGCTGGGCACCGAGGTCGTACGGGTCGCACAGACCATCAGGACCTCACCGGGGAGCACGGCGTCCGAGGTGCGCCTGGTGACCGACTCGGTCACGGTCGACACCATGGCGGCAGGTCACCCGACGGCGCCGACGAAGACGTACGACTTCACCCCGACCGGTACGGCGGAGGTGCCGATCTGGGTGCTCAGGGTGGGCGAGGGCGTCTTCGTCGGAGTGTCGCCGGAGCTCTCGACCGACACCGCGCTGGACATCAGGAAGCACTCGCCGTTCGCGCACACCGCCGTCATGTCGATGCTGGAGGGCGGCGCCAAGAACATGGCGGAGGCCCGGAGTTACGCCCGTATCACCTACGAGGCGATGGACTCCTCGTACGCGAAGGGCGCCGCCGAGACGGTCGCGGCGAAGATCGCCGACGTCCTGCACGAGCTCAGGTAGGGCGGTCCGGGGAGGGGCCGCCGACGGGAGCGACCGTCGGCGTCCCTTCGCCGGGTGCGGCGAGGTTGAGCGGGGGTGTTCAGGCCCCGGGAGGCGAGGGGCGTACCAGGCCGGTCTGGTAGGCGATGACGACCAGTTGGGCGCGGTCGCGGGCGCCGAGTTTCGTCAGGGCGCGCTGGATGTGGGTGCGGACCGTGAGGACGCTCAGGAACAGCTGCTCGGCGATCTCGTCGTTGGACCTGCCCTCGGCGGCGAGGGCGGTCACCTGCCGTTCGCGCGGGGTGAGTTCGTCCAGCCGGTCCGGGGTGGCCAGCAGCGGACCGGGGGCGGGGGCGGTGAGGAAGCGGGTGATCAGGGCGCGGGTGGCGCCAGGTGAGAGGAGGGCCTCGCCGGAGGCGATCGTGCGGATGCCCGCCAGCAGGGTGTCGGTGGTGACGTACTTGCCGAGGAAGCCGCTGGCACCGACGCGCAGTGCCTTGGCCACGTACTCCTCGGTCTCGAACATGGTCAGCACCAGCACCCTGGTCCCGGCCAGCTTGGGGTCGTCGCAGATCTCGGCGGTGGCGGCGAGGCCGTCCGTGCCGGGCATGCGGATGTCCATCAGGACGATGTCGGGCCGGTGGACGCGGGCGAGTTCGACGGCCTCCTGTCCGTTGGCGGCCTCGCCGACCACCTCCATGTCCGCGCAGGAGTCGATGAGGAGGCGGAACGTGCCACGCAGCAGGGCCTGGTCGTCGGCGAGCAGGACACGGATGCTCACGGCGTCGCCTCCTGTTCCTCCGCCGCCGCGAGCTGCAGCGGCAGCGCGGTGCTCACCTCGAAGCCGCCGTCCGGGAGCGGGCCGGCCCGCAGGTCGCCGCCCACGGAGTGGGCCCGTTCGCGCATGCCCATCAGGCCGAACCCGCCGCCCGGCACCGGCGGTTCGGCGACCCTGCCGCCGTTGGTGACCGTGATCTTCAGACGCGAACCGGCATAGGCGAGCCGCACATGGGCCGTGTGGTCGGTCGCGTGCTTGGTCGCGTTGGTCAGTGCTTCCTGGATGATCCGGTACGCCGTCAGGTCCACGCCGGGTGACAGGGGCAGCGGCTCGCCCTCGGTGGTGACGGTGACGTCGAGGCCGGCGGTCGCGCAGGTCGCGACCAGGTCGGGGAGGCGTTCCAGGCCGGGCGAGGGTTCCAGGGACTCGACGCCGGGGTCGCCGGCCTGCCGCAACACCCCTACGGTGGCCCGGAGTTCGAGCAGCGCGGAGGAGGTCGTGGCCGTCAGCTCGTCGAGCAGCTTCTGCGCCTGAGCGGGGTGGGTGGACGCGAGGTGCCGGGCGGTGCCCGCCTGGGCGTTGGCGACGGCCATGTGGTGGGCGACGACGTCGTGGAGCTCGCGGGCGATGCGCATGCGTTCCTCGGTGACCCGCAGGCGCGCCTCCTCCTCCCGGGTGCGTTCGGCGTACGCGGCGCGGGCCTGCACGGACTCCAGGTAGGCCTGCCGCAGCCGGGCGCCGTTGCCGCCGACCAGGGGCAGCAGCAGCCACAGGATCGGGCCGACCGTCCTGAGCAGCACCATCTCGGTCGAGTTGTTGTCCAGGACCACGGTGATGACCGCCATGGCGATGGCCGCCAGGCCGAACACCCGTGTGGTGAGCCGGTCGGTGCCGAGGGCCACCCAGAACAGGGCGATCATGAGGGGGGCCAGCAGCAGCGGCGTCAGCACATAGCCCAGCGCGGCGGTCGCCACCGTACAGGCCGTGGCCACGGTGGCGGCGGTTCGCGGGTGGTCGCGTCCCCGCCACAGGGGAAGGCAGGAGACCGCGGCGAGGACGAAGCCGGGAGTGTCGTCCTGCGGCTGCTCGATGCCGGGGATGGTGAGTGAGGCGCCCAGGGCGGCGCAGCCCAGCACCGCGGCGACCGTCACCGCGTCGACGACGTGCGCGTAGCGCCCCCGGTGACGGTCGAGGCTGACGGTCATTGCATCTCCTGGTGAGGTGGCTGCGTCCATGGTGGACGATGTACGTGCCGGGTGCCGCGAGAGCCGCCCGCGCTCGGTGTCGCGGGCGGCCCGGGGGCTGGGGTCGCTCAGACGCGGGCCCCGGCCGGCTCGTCCGGTGCGGAGTCCTGATCCACCAGCGCGGTCGGCTGCCGGGTGAGGGCCTCGCCCTCGACGTCGATCCGCGGCAGGATCCGGTCCAGCCACTTCGGCAGCCACCAGGCCCGGTCGCCGAGCAGGGCGAGAACCGCGGGCACCAGCGCCATCCGTACGACGAAGGCGTCGAAGAGGACGGCGGACGCCATGCCGAACCCGATCATCTTGATCATGGAGTCGTCCTCGCCGACGAACCCCGCGAAGACCGCGATCATGATGAGCGCGGCGGCGACCACGACGCGGGCGCTGTGCCGGAACCCCGAGACCACCGCCTGCCGGGCCGTCTCCCCGTGGACGTACGACTCCCGCATCCGCGAGACGAGGAACACCTCGTAGTCCATGGCGAGGCCGAAGACGATGCCCACCAGGAAGATCGGCATCATGCTCATGATGGGCCCGGTCTGCTCCACGCCCAACAGCGAGGCGGCGTGCCCCTGTTGGAAGACCACGACGACCACGCCGAGCGCCGCGAGCACGGACAGGAGGAAGCCGAGCGCCGCCTTGAGCGGCACGAAGACGGACCGGAAGACCACCAGCAGCAGCACGACGGCCAGGCTCACGATGACGACAAGGTACGGGATCAGCGCCGCCTGCACCTTCTCGGACATGTCGATGTTCAGGGCGGTGGTGCCGGTGACCTCGAAGGACGCGCCGTCCGTCGCCGCCTGGGTGGCGGGGCGCTCGTCCCGGATGGTCTTGACGAGGGTCTTGGTCTTCTCGTCCGTGGGGCTGGTGGACGGGGTGGCGGTGAACACCGCGGTGTCGCCGGCGTCGTTGAAGCGGGCCTTGGAGACCGAGACGACCCCCTGCGTGCCGTCGATCCTCTCGCTGATCGTGCTCACCGCCGCCTTGGCGTCGGCCGCGCCCTTGGCGTCGACGACGATGGTCAACGGCCCGTTGAAGCCCGGCCCGAACCCCTCCGCGAGGTCGTCGTAGGCGCGGCGCTCGGTGGTGGAGGTCGGCTTGGCCTCGTCGCCCGGCATGCCGAGCTGCAGCTGGGTCGCCGGGAGGGCGAGGGCACCGAGCCCGACCACGCTCAGCAGCAGCACGGGGAGGGGGCGGCGCAGGACGAAGCGGGCCCAGCGGGTGCCGTGGTTGTCGCGCTTGTCCTGCGCGTCGTCGTCGGCGTCGGTGGGAACATCAAGCGCCTGGGACGCCGCGCGTGCCTTCCGCGGCCGGCGCGCCCATCCGCGGCCCCCGCCCTGCCTGCGCGCGGCCCCCGACAGCACGGCGTTCGGCCAGAAGCCGAGCAGCGCCGGTACGACGGTCAGGGCGACGAGGACGGCGACGACCACCGCGCCCGCCGCGGCCAGGCCCATCTTGGTCAGCATCGGGATGCCGACCACCGAGAGACCGGCGAGAGCGATGACCACGGTGAGCCCGGCGAAGACCACCGCCGACCCGGCCGTACCGACCGCGAGCCCGGCCGCCTCCTGTGCCGCGTGCCCCTCGGCGCGCTCCTCCCGGTAGCGGGAGACGACGAACAGGGCGTAGTCGATGCCGACCGCCAGGCCCAGCATCATCGCCAGTGTGCCGGTCGAGGTGGACAGGCCGAGCGCGTCGGACAGGGTCAGGATCGTGAACATGCTCAGGCCGACGCCGAGGACGGCGGTGAGCAGTGGCAGACCGGCGGCGGCGAGGGAGCCGAAGGTGATCAGCAGGACGACCGCGGCGATGGAGATGCCGATGATCTCGGCGACCCCGCCGGGTCCGCCGCCGCTGTCCATGGCGCTGCCGCCCGTCTCGACCTTGAGCCCCGCGTCCCGGGCCTGGTCGGTCGCCTGCTCCACCGCGGTGCGGCTGGCGTCGGTGACGTCGGCGGAGGCGACCTTGTAGGTGACGGTCGCGTAGGCGGTCGAGCCGTCCTTGCTGACGGCGGCCGACTTGAAGGGGTCGGCGACGGTGGAGACCTGCGAGCCGTCGCCGAGTTCCGTCACCGTGCGTTCGATGGCCTGCTTGTTGTCGGTGGCGGTCACCTTCTGGCCGTCCGGGGCGACGAAGACGACGCGTGCGGTGGCGCCGTCCGCGGCGGTGCCCGGGAACCGCTGCTCCATCAGGTCGAACGCCTTCTGGGACTCGATGCCGGGCATCGAGAACTCCTGGTCGGAGGCGCCCGGGGCGCGCAGGGCGGTCAGCCCTACGCAGGCCAGGACGGCCACCCACAGCAGGGCGGCGTACCAGCGCCGCCGGAAGGCCAGCCGGCCCAGTCGATAGAGAAAAGTTGCCACGTCGAGGGACTCCGCATCTGTTCGCGCTTGTCCCTCAGCCTGTCCCGGCGGGCATGTCCTCGTCGTCGTGCCGCTGCTGGCACTGCCGCTTACCGGAATCGAAGCAGCGGCTACTGAATCCGCAGTACGTCTCCGTCAGGCGTCTCCTGCACGGGTACGACAGGCGGGCGGCGGGACGGGGGTGTCTTGGGGCGTGGCACATAGGTGTCTCCCCGCAGGCGGCGCAGCGGGGTCACGCGGATGCGGGTCTGGGACGGCTTGCCGGTGTTCATGACCCATACCCTGCGCCGCGCGTACCGGCACAGCCAGGTCCCTCCTGAACGGAGGATCAGCGGTCCTGGTAACAACTCCACCATGATCGGCGGGAATAACGCCGCCTCGTCCAGCCCAGCACCACCACCGAGCACACCGCCGCGAACGCACACCACGTCGACACGAACTCCAGCCGCCACAGCGCCCAGCACACCAGCGCGCCCACCCCGGCCAGGAGGCCGAGCCCGCGCAGCCGGCGGTCGCCGGACAGCAGCAGAGAACCCACCGTGGCCACAAGATACCCCGCGACCAACAGTCCCCCGTGCGACAGCCCGAGCACATAGCCGACGGTGTGCCCGCGGATCTCGGCCCGTACGGTACGCGTCGCGAGGGCGTAGGTAAGCGCGGCGGCGGTCGCGACACCGATGATCAGCGGTACGACCAGCCGCCGCCTGGCGTGCCGCGGGGCCGCGCACAGCACACCCGCCGGAACCCACACCACCAGCAGGGGAAACGCGATCACCGTCCAGGCCACGGTGGCCGGGCCCGTGCCGCCCCCGGCATGCCAGACCCACGCCTCCACCAGCTGATGCGCCCCGAGCAGCAACGGCAGCGCGGCCACCGGAAGGTCGCCGGTCCGGCGCGCCCGTGCCACGCAGGCCACCCCGACACCGGCGATCGCGGTCCCCGCAACGAGGTCGGCCGTCGCACTCCAGCACATCCCCCCACCATGACCGCGACCGCGCCCCGATTCCAACGGCAACACGGGGCATCCGCGCTCACAGGACGCCGATCCGGCCACATCGGGCCCGTGTCAGCGGTCCGGCTGCCAACAGTCAGGTTCCTGGGACTACATGGCACCGACTCCCTTCGACCCGCCGCCGGAGATGCTGCACCTTCAGGCCGCACGGCCCGTCTCCCGAGTGCGATTGTGGGACGGCAGCACGCCATGGCTCGCCACCCGTTACGACGACCAGCGCGCCCTGTACGGCGAACGAATCAGAGCAAGAGCAGGATCGGCGTCCGCCGCGATGCCTAGCCGGCGGAGTCGCGGACCGCGAGCGGTGCACTCCTCCGATACCTGGACGAGCAGCTCCAGGCCAGGCTCGCCGACCCGGCCGAGGACATGCTCTCCGACCTGGTCGCAACATGCTCGCCCTCAGCGCGTCGGCCTTCCTGGAACGCCCCGCGCAGCTCGCCGCCGTCCGCGACACCGACGACCCGAAGGTGCTGGCCAACTCGGTCGAGGAGATGCTGCGTTACCTGACCCTCGTCCACAGGCGAGGGCGTCGTCATCCCGGGCGCCGCCGGGAACTGGGACGCCGGCCACTTCACTGCCCCGACCGCCTGGACGTCCGCCGCGACAACCGCCGGCACATGGCCTTCGGTCTACGGCACTCTGTTCCGCCGCGTCCCGACCCTGCGCCGGGCCGTCGGCCTGGACGAGATCCCGTTCAAGGACGACGGGGTGGTGTACGGCGGGTACGAACTGCCGGTGACCTGGTGGCAGTTGACTCCTGGTGCGTTCCGGGTCACGGTGAGGATTCGTCGCCCCCGGAGGTCCGCCATGGCTCCGTCGTCAGCGCCCCACTCCGATTCCGGTCTCGTCGAACGCTTACGGGACCTGCGACCACTCATCCGCGGCCACGCCCTGCGCACCGAGCAGGAGCGCAGGGTCCCGGACGAGGTCGTCACGGCACTCACCGACGCCGGGATGTACCGCATGAACGTCCCCAAGCGGTACGGCGGTTACCAGACGCCGGTGCACACCCAGGTCGACGCGCTGGCCGAGGTCGCCGCGGCCTGTGGTTCGACCGCGTTCGCGGCGCTGATCCAGTCCGGGTGCTCGTTCATCGCGGCGCTCTTCCCCGACGAGGCGCAGGACGAGATCTTCACCAGCCCCGACGTGCGGGTCGGCGGCACGCTGATCCCGGACGCCACCGCGGTCGCCACGGACGACGGCTATGTCGTCAACGGCACTTCGGGTTTCGCCACCGGCTGCCGGCACGCCGACTGGCATCTGCTCACGGCGCGGGTGGAGTCCGCCGAGGGGCCGCCCGAGGTGCTGTGGACCGCCGTACCCATGGCGGAGTTGGAGATCCTCGACGACTGGTACGTCTCCGGGCTGGCCGGCAGCGGCAGCAACAGCGTCGTCGCCCGGGACGTGTTCGTGCCCGCCCACCGGATCCTGCCGGTCGGGCCGCTGCTCGCGGGCGAGTTCCCGTCCAAGGCCAACGCCGACGACCCGTTCTATCGCATGCCGGTCCTGCTGATGTTCTGTGCCTGGACGGCGCCGAACGCCCTCGGGCTGGCCCGGGCCGCGCTGGAGGAGTTCACCGGGCGCATCCACCGGCGGGGCATCACGTACACCTTCCACCGGCGTCAGAACGAGGCGACGGTCACTCATCTCCAGGCCGCCGAGGCGGCGATGAAGATCTCCTCCGCCGAGCTGCTCACGCGGGACTTCGTCGCCCGCATCGAGGCCGGGGAGCCGTACACGGAGGAGGAGCGGGCCAGGATCCGGGCGCAGACCGGCTACACGGCACGGCTGTGCAAGGAGGCGGTCGACATCCTCGCCTCCGCGTCGGGTGCGTCGTCGCTGCACCGGGAGGTGCCGATCCAGCGGATGGTGCGGGACGTGCACGCGCTGAACCTGCACTCCTTCGTCAATCCGGCGACCAACCTGGAGCTGTACGGGCGGGTGCTGTCGGGCCTGGACGCGGGGACGCCGTTTCTGTGAGGCCCCGTCGTCACGGCAGGCCCGCGCCCGGCACCTCGACGGGGACGGCGAGCACCTGACCGCTGCCGGGCGCCACCATCTCGGCCTCGGTCATGCCCTGCCAGCGCGCCGCCGTCACGTACAGGGTCCTGCGGTCCGGGCCGCCGAGGGCGCAGGCGAAGGCTCCGCGGTCCAGGGTCACGGTCCGCAGGACGGTGCCGCCCTCGGCGACGCGCACGCAGCACCGGCCCGGTACGTCGGCGTACCAGACGGCGTTCTCCGCGTCCGTGCAGATGCCGTCCGGCGTGCCCTCGCCGAGGTCGGCCCAGACGCGCCGGGCGGACAGGCCGCCGTCGGGGTCGATGTCGAAGGCGAGCAGCCGGTGGCGGTAGGAGTCGGCGACGATCAGCGTGGAGCCGTCCGCGGTCACCGCCATGCCGTTGGGGAAGGCGATGTCGTCGGCCGCCTCGCGCACCACCCCGTCGGGGGTGACGAGGTGGACGGTGCCGGGTTTGGTGTCCTCCCCCGCCATCGGGTCGAACGCGACGCGGTTGACGTAGGTGTTGCCGCGGCCGTCCGCGACGATGTCGTTCCAGCCGGGTGCGCCGAGGTCGGCGTAGAGAGCGAGACCGCCGTCGGGTTCGCGCCGCAGCAGCCGTCCGTCCGCCGACGACACGATCAGCAGGCCGCCGTCCGGGAGCCAGGCCGTGCACAGCGGCAGGGACGCCACCCGCGCGACGACCTCGCAGCGGCCCGCCGCGTCGACGGCCACGACCTCGCCGGCCGACCAGTCGGAGAAGTACAGCCGGTCGCCGTGCCAGCGCGGGGACTCCACCAGGCCGCGCCCGGTGAGCACCGTCGTCACCTCGGTCATCGTCATCACAGCTCCTCGATCGTGGCGGCCCCTTCACTGTCCATACGAACGGAGGCCGGCCGAATCGACGCGCGCGGGCGTCAGGATCCGTCCGCGGCCCGCACCCGGGCCAGCACGTCCCGGATCATCTCGGCGCTGATCATGAAGTGCCGGCGGGCGATCTCCTCCGCGCGCTCGGGCTCGCCCGCCGCGACGGCCTCGTAGAGGGACGTGTGGTCCGAGCCGGCCCGGTGGAAGTGGGTCCGCTCGCCCCTGCCCCAGGGCTCGACCGGGAAGCCGAGGCTGATCCTGGTCAGCAGGTCGCGGCTGAGCAGGGCGATCTGCGGGTTGCGGGTGGCCGCGCAGATGCTCTGGTGGAACGCGCTGTCGGCGGCCTGCTCCTCCCGGGGTGTGGTCGCGGACAGGTGCGCGGACAGGGCCGCCCGCATCGCTTCGAGGTCCTCGGGTCGCCGGCGGCGTGCGGCCGTCGCGGCCACCATGCCCTCCACCAGCCCGCGCAGGTCGAAGAGCTGCTCGAACTCCTCCCAGCGGGGCAGCAGGGTACGGCGGACCGCGGCCGCGGAGGACGTGGTCCAGCTGTCGCGCACGAACGCCCCGCCGCTGCGGCCCCGCCGGATCTCGATGACGCCCAGCGCCTGGAGGCGGGCCACCGCCTCGCGCACGGTGGGACGGCTCACCCGCAGCAGACCGGTGAGCTCGCGTTCCGGCGGCAGTCGTTCACCCGGCAGGAAGTCGCCGACGGCGATCGCGGTGAGCAGCCGGTCGGAGACCTCGTCGACGGCGGAGGTGACGCGCACCGGCCGCAAGGGAGAGGGCGTGCCGCCGAGGACACGGTCCAGCACGCGCGCGTACTCGTCCTCCGGCTCGGGTGCCTCAGGTACGGATGTCAGCCGACTCCCCCCAAATCGTCGCTTCTGTTAACGCACACGGGCCATGTGAACGCGCCGTTACTTCTTGGCCCGGCCCCGCTAAAAGGTCTTGTGCGCTGACCTTTTACCCAATCACTATCTCACCCATCCGTCACTCCCATCCCGTTTCAGCCAGCGGCCGGCTCGTTCCGGCCGGTCTGGGAGGCTCCCTCGTGGCGATCCCCGAACCGAACCACACCGGAACCGTCGACTTCAACGGCAATTCGACCTGGTACCGGATCACGGGCGAACCGGGCAGGACACCCCTGGTGGTCCTGCACGGCGGGCCCGGCGCCGGTCACGACTACACGCTCAGCATCGCGAACATCGCCGCCCAGGGCCGTCAGGTCGTGCACTACGACCAGCTCGGCACCGGCCGCTCCACCCATCTGCCCGACAAGGGCGCCGACTTCTGGACCGTCCAGCTCTTCCTCGACGAACTCGACACCCTGCTCAAGGAGTTGGGGATCGCCGACGGCTACCACCTGCTCGGCCAGTCCTGGGGCGGCATGCTCGCGGCCGAGCACGCGGTGCGTCGGCCGTCCGGGCTGCGCGGACTGGTCATCGCCAACTCCCCCGCCTCCATGGAGCTGTGGCTGGCCGCGGCGGCCGAACTGCGCGCCGCGCTCCCGCCCGAGGTGCAGCGCACCCTGCTCGCGCACGAGGCGGCGGGCACCACCGACCACCCCGACTACCGCGCCGCCGAGCAGGTCTTCAACGAGCGCCATGTGTGCCGTCTGACGCCCAACCCGCCCGAGGTACAGGCGACCTGGGACAACATCGAGGCCGATCCGACCGTGTACCACACGATGAACGGGCCGAACGAGTTCCATGTCGTCGGCACGCTCAAGGACTGGTCCGTCATCGACCGGCTGCATCTGATCGAGGCGCCGACCCTGCTCGTCTCCGGGCGTTACGACGAGGCGACTCCCGACACCCTGCGCCCCTTCGCCGACCGAATCCCCGATGTGCGCTGGCACATGTTCGAGCACTCCAGCCATATGCCGCACGTCGAGGAGGAGGAGCTCTACCTCCGGGTCGTGGGCTCGTTCCTCGACTCCACCGACTGATCCCCCGACGGGAGTTGTCTGCCATGTCCCGCAGCACCAGACGGGGCGCGCTCGCCGCGGCCACCGTCGCCCTCGCCCTCACCGCGGCCGCCTGTTCCTCCTCCGACGACGGCTCCTCGGGCAGCCCCACCTCGTCGTCGGGCTCCGGCACCGGCGCCTTCCAGCCGCAGCACAAGGGCGGCACCCTGAAGCTGGTCGCCCACGCGGCCGCGGGCACCTTCGACCCGCAGGTCAACTACACGCTCCAATACTGGCAGTTGTACCAGTCGATGTACGACGGCCTGCTGGCCTTCAAGAAGGTGAACGGGCAGGCGTCCTTCACCGTCGTCCCGGACCTGGCGACGGCACTGCCGAAGATCACCAATGGCGGCAAGACCTACACCTTCACCCTGCGCAAGGGCATCACCTTCTCCAACGGCAAGGCCCTGACCACCGACGACGTGGTGGCGTCCTTCCAGCGCATCTTCAAGGTCTCCAGCCCCACCGCCGGCACCTTCTACAACGGCATCGTCGGCGCCGACGCCTGTCTGAAGAAGCCGGCCTCCTGCACGCTCAAGGGCGGGGTGACCGCCGACGCGAAGGCGAACACGGTCACCATCAACCTCACCGCCGCCGACCCGGAGTTCCAGTACAAACTCGCGGTCCCGCACGCCGTCGTCGTACCGAAGGACTCGCCGACGAAGGACGCCGGCACCAAGCCGCTGCCCACCACCGGCCCGTACATGGCGGCCTCGTACGACCCGAACCGCGCGCTGAAGCTCGTTCGCAACCCGCACTTCAAGGAATGGTCGCGGGAGGCCGAGCCGGAGGGCTACCCGGACGCCATCGACTACACCTTCGGGCAGACCGTGGAGTCGGAGGTGACCGCCGTCGAGAACGGCCTGGCGGACTGGATGTACGACCCGCCGCCGGCCGACCGGCTCAACGAGATCGGCACCAAGTACGCCTCCCAGGCCCATGTGAACCCGCTGACCGCGTTCTGGTACGCGACGCTGAACGTCAACATGGCACCGTTCAACAACAAGTCGGCGCGCCAGGCGATCAACTGGGCCGTGGACCGGGCGGCCGTGGTGCGGCTGTACGGCGGCACCAACCTCGCCTCGCCCGCGTGCACGATCCTGCCGGCCGGGTTCCCGGGGCACGTCGACACCTGCGACTACACCAAGGGCGGGGGCACGACCTGGAAGGCGGCGGACCTGGCGAAGGCCAAGGCGCTGGTGAAGCAGTCCGGCACGGCCGGGCAGGAGGTCGGCATCGTCGTGCAGGACGACGACGTCAACAAGTCGATCGGACAGTACCTGCAGAGCCTGCTCACCCAGCTCGGCTACAAGGCGAAGCTCAAGCCGCTGTCGGGGAACATCCAGTTCACCTACATCCAGAACACCAAGAACAAGGTGCAGTTGGCGCTGACCTCCTGGTACCAGGACTATCCGGCGGCCTCCGACTTCCTCAACGTGCTGCTGTCCTGCGCCTCGTTCCACCCCGGCAGCGACTCCAGCATCAACATCTCCGGGTACTGCGACAAGGGCGTCGACGCCAAGATGCACGCCGCGCTGAAGACGGCGGAGACCGACGAGAAGAGCGCCAACCAGCAGTGGGGCGCGATCGACCAGCAGATCATGGTCGACTCCCCGGTCGTGCCGCTGATCAACCCGAAGCTGATCGACTTCACCTCGACCCGGGTCGGCGACTACCAGTTCAGCAAGCAGTTCTACATGCTCGTCAGCCAGCTGTGGGTCAAGTGACAAGCACCGAGCCCCCGTTGACCGCTCCGGCCCGGCGCTCGCCGGGCCCCTGGCGGACGGCCGCCACCGACCTGGTGCGCAACAGGCCGGCGATGGCCGCGGCCGCCGTCCTGCTGGTCGTCGTGCTGGCGACCCTGTGCGCACCGCTGTACGCGGACCACGTCGCCCACACCGACCCCTTCCAGTCCCATGTCTCCGGTACGACCGTCGTCGACGGCAAGACCGTGCCGGTGCTCACCCCGAGCAGCACCGGCCTCGGCCTCGGCGTCACGCCCATCGGCCCGACCTGGGACCCCGCCCACTACTTCCTCGGCGCCGACAACCAGGGCCGCGACGTCATGGCCCGGCTGCTGTACGGCGGCCGTACGAGCCTGTTCATCGGGTTCACCGCGGCGCTGCTGACGTGCGCGCTCGGCACGGCCGTCGGCATCGTCGCTGGGTACGCGGGCGGCGTCGTGGACTCCGTCATCTCCCGGGTCCTGGACGTCATCTGGGCCTTTCCGGTGTATCTGCTGGCCATCTGCCTGTCGGTCGTACTGCTCACGAACGGGCTGCGCCTGGGCCCGCTGACCGTGGACGCGGGAAGCCTCTGGCTGCCGGTCGCGATCATCGCGGCGATCTATGTGCCGTACATCGCCCGGCCGTTGCGCGGTCAGGTGCTGGTGCTGCGGAACAAGGAGTTCATCCACGCGGCCGTCGGCTCGGGCGCACCGACCCTGCGCATCCTGCGCCGGGAGGTGCTGCCGAACGTCGTGCCGACGGCGATCGTCTTCGTCCCGCTGATGACCGCGCTGGCCATGCTCACCGAGTCGGCCCTGTCCTTCCTGTCCGTCGGCGTCCAGCCGCCCGACGCCAGCTGGGGCACGATCATCGAGGACGGCCTCGGGCTGCTCTACACCCGCCCGGCCGTGACGATCGCACCCGGCCTGCTGATCGCCCTCACCACGGCCGCCCTCAACGTGTTCGGCGACGGGGTCCGCGACGCCCTGGACCCGAGTGCCCGGCTGCGCGGAGGGGTGTGACAGCGCATGCTCCACTTCGCCCTCAAGCGCTTCGCCTCGGCCCTGCTCGTGATGTTCGCGATCAGCGTCCTGGTGTTCCTGATCTTCTTCGCCACCCCGGGAGTCGACCCGGCCGCCCGCATCGCCGGCCGCAACGCCGACCCCGCCACCCTCGCCCAGGTCCGGCACTCCTTCGGCCTGGACCGCCCGATGCCGGTCCGCTATCTCCTGATGATGCGTCACCTCCTGGTCGACCGCGATCTGGAGTCCTTCGTCAACCGCGGCTCCCGGGTGATCCCGCAGATCGTGCAGGCCACCCCGGTGACCCTGTCGCTGGTGGTCGGTGCGGCGGTGATCTGGATGGTGGCCGGCATCCTCATGGGCACCGCGGCGGCCGCCCTGCGCGGCCGGGCGGCGGACCCGCTGATCATGCTGGTGGGCGTGGTCGGCGTCTCCCTGCCGGCCTACTGGCTCGGCGAGGTCGTCAACCTCGTCACCCAGAAGCAGCTGCACGGTTCGCTGTTCTCCTGGGTGCCGCCGCCCGGCTACGTCGGCCTCGCCCACCCCGGCCAGTGGGCGCTGCACATGCTCTTCCCCTGGCTGACCCTGGCCCTGCTGTACGCCGGCATCTACGCCCGCCTCCTGCGCGGCGAGGTCGTCACCGCCCTGGGCGAGGACTACGTCCGCACCGCCCGCGCCAAGGGCCTGTCCGAACGGCGCATCCTCGTCCGGCACGCCCTGCGCTGCTCGCTGATCCCGATCGTGTCGCTGTTCGGCCTGGACTTCGGCGCGCTGGTGGGCGGCGCAGCGCTGCTGACCGAGGTGGTCTTCGGCCTGCCCGGCATCGGCAAGCTCACCTATGACGCCCTGCAGAACCTGGACCTGCCCGTGATCATGGGCACGGTCCTGTACGCGGCGTTCTTCGTGGTCCTCGCCAACGCGCTGGTGGACATCCTGTACGCACGACTCGACCCGAGGGCCCGCCATGCCTGAACCCCTGCTGGACGTAAGAGATCTGCGGGTGTCGTTCCGCACCCGCACCGGCACCGTCACGGCCGTCGACGGGCTCTCCTTCGCCGTCCCGCCCGGCGAGATCCTGGGCGTGGTGGGCGAGTCGGGCTCCGGCAAGAGCGTGTCGATGCTGGCCGTGCTGCGGCTGATCACCAACCCGAACGTGCTCGTCTCGGGCGAAGTCCTCTTCCGTGGACGGGACTTGCTCGCCCTGCCCGCGGACGAGATGCGGGCGGTACGGGGCCGGGAGATCGCGATGGTGTTCCAGGACCCGATGACCGCGCTGACCCCCGTGTACACCGTGGGCTGGCAGATCGCCGAGCAGATACGCGCCCATGAGCGGGTCTCCCGCAAGGCGGCGCACGCGCGTGCGGTCGAGCTGCTCTCCGACGTGGGCATCCCCGACGCGGCCTCGCGGGTGAACGCGTATCCGCACGAGTTCTCCGGCGGCATGCGCCAGCGCGCGGTCATCGCGATAGCACTGTCCTGCGATCCGGCACTGCTGATCGCGGACGAGCCGACGACGGCGCTGGACGTCACCGTGCAGGCGCAGATCCTGGACCTGATGCGGGAGTTGAACGCCCGGGGTTCGGCCGTGGTCCTCATCACCCACGACATGGGCGTGGTCTCGCAGATCGCCGACCGGGTCCTGGTGATGTACGGCGGCCGGGCGGCCGAGGAGGGTCCGCGCCGGGCGGTGTTCCACGGCCCGCGCCACCCCTACACCTGGGGGCTGCTGGACTCGGTGCCCCGCGTCGGCGGGCCCCGGCTGCGGCGGCTGCCCACCATCGCGGGCGTGCCCGTCTCCCCGGGCAGCCTGCCGGAGGGCTGCGCGTTCGCACCGCGCTGCCGACTGCGGCACGAACGCTGCGACGAGCGGCCGGAGTTGTCGGCTGGCCCCGGCGCGGGCGCGCACCGGGACGCCTGCTGGCTGCCGGCCGACCACCGCGCGGCCCTGCGGCTCACGACGCGGACGGCGACGGCCGGGGCGAAGGACCTGGACGCGGAGGCGGCGTCGTGACGACACAGGACATGACCACACCGACCCGCGGCGACGTCCTGCTGCGGGCCACGGACGTCACCAAGCACTACCCCCTGCGCGCCGACGGGTTCTCCCGGCACCGCCGCACCCTGCGGGCCGTGGACGGGGTGTCCCTGGAGGTGCGCGCCGGGGAGACCCTGGGCATCGTCGGCGAGTCGGGCTGCGGCAAGTCCACCCTCGGGCGTTGTCTGGTCCGGCTCACCGAACTCACCGGCGGGCGCGTGGAGTTCGACGGCCAGGACATCAGCGGCCTGTCCACGCGCCGGCTGCGCCCGGTCCGGCCGGGCATGCAACTCGTCTTCCAGGACCCGCAGGCCTCGCTCAACCCCCGCCGCCGCGCCGGGGACATCGTGGCCGAGCCACTGCTCGTGCACCGGTACGGCGACGCGGCCGCGGTCCGCCGCCGGGTCGCCGAGCTCTTCGACGTCGTAGGACTCTCGGCGGCGCATCTGGACCGGTATCCGCACGAGTTCTCCGGCGGGCAGCGGCAACGCATCGGCATCGCCCGGGCGCTGGCCACCGGCCCGAAGCTGATCGTCGCCGACGAGCCGGTGTCCGCCCTCGACGTGTCGATCCAGGCGCAGGTGCTCAACCTCTTCGCCGACCTCCAGGACGAGTTCGCGCTCACCTACGTCTTCATCGCCCACGACCTCGGCGTGGTCCGGCACGTCTCGGACCGTATCGCCGTCATGTACCTCGGCGAGATCGTGGAACTCGCCGGGACGGAGGAGCTGTACGAGGCGCCCGCGCACCCCTATACGCAGGCGCTGCTCTCGGCCGTCCCGGAGATCGACGACGGGAGCGACGCGTCGCCCCGGGAACGCATCGTCCTCACCGGCGAGGTGCCCAGCCCGGTGGACCGGCCGACCGGCTGTCCCTTCCGCACCCGCTGTCCGTACGCCCGCGAGCAGTGCGCGCTGGAACGGCCCCGCCTGACCCCGACGGCCTCGGGCCGTTCCGTCGCCTGCCACTTCCCACTGGCCGGCTGATCGGCTAGGAGGCGCTCGGCGCCGCCGTCGGGCCGAAGCCGCGCAGCTGCTGGATGTCCCCGCCGAGCTTGTCGCGGAAGTCCTTCAGCAGTTCCGGCTTCGCGCTCACCACCCAGCGGGTGCCGACCAGGTGCCGGCCGCCGTAGCCGCTGGCGGCGTCCAGCCAGGCCAGCTTGTACTTCTCCGCCGGGAACGTGGTGATGACGCGGTCGGCCTCCTTCGTGTGGCAGACGCCCTGTCGCAGCTCCTCCGCGTCCACCCGGATCCTCGGCTTCGCGCAGCCGATCAGCGCGGCGATCACCTCCACCTTCGCCGGCGCCACCACCCCGGCCCGCGGCGCAGCCGTCACCGAGGCCTTCCGCGACTCGTCCTCCTCGCCGCCGCTGCACGCCGTGGCCAGCGGGAGCAGGGCGAGCCCGCCGATCAGCGCGGCCCCGCGCGCCAGGCGGACCGTGGACGGAATGCGATCGGTGCGTCCTGGCGTTGCCTGGAATGACAAGTGGGCCTCCGTGTCCTGGAACCGGTCCGGTCCAGGGGTACGGATGAACACGGGAGAGCGTTCAGATCGGGTGATCGAGACCACAACAGAGACGGTGCCGTTTCGATAGCGGCAGGGCTATGCTGCTCTCTAGGTGAACGAAACCGTTTCGTTCAGAGGAGATGCACGCCATGACCTCCGTACTCGTCGTCCATGACCAGTCCCTGCAGCGCCTCGGCCTCCGAATGCTCCTCGCGGCCGAGCCCGATCTGATCGTCGTCGGCGAGACGGCGAGCGCGTTCGAGGCGGCCCGTATGGCCGCCGAGCTCCGGCCCGACGTGGTCGTGATGGGCGGCCGGGCCTCCGACGCGGACGGCGTCGAGGCGATCCGCCGCATCACCCGGCCCGCCGGGCCCGGCGACCACCGCCCGCGCCTGCTGGCGCTGACCCCGACCGACGACGAGTCGTACGCCTACGCCGTCCTGCGCGCCGGCGCCGGCGGCTTCCTCCTCCAGGACGCCACACCCCAGGAACTGTCCGCCGCCGTCCGGGTGGTGGCCGCCGGGGACGCCGTCATCACACCGGGCCTGACCCGCGCGCTCATCGAGACGGTCCGCGAGCAGAAGCCGCTGCGGCGGATCACGCAGGAGGTCGAGCTGCAGACGCTCACCCACCGCGAGCGCGACATCCTGACCGCGGTGGCCTCCGGCTGGTCCAACGCCGAGATCGGCCGGCGCCTGTCCATCGCGCCGACGACCGTGAAGTCCCACGTCAGCCACATCCTCGCCAAGATCGGCGCCCGGGCCCGGGTGCAGGCGGTGGTCTTCGCCTACGAGTCCGGGCTGGTGCAGCCGGCAGCCTGACGGCCGGTCACGGGGCCCACCCCCGTGACCGGCCGTCGGTCGGGATCGGGGTCAGGGCTGCTGGACGGGCTTGCCGCGCCCCCAGCCCCAGGCCAGCCGGTCCGCGCCGGACCGGTTCGTCGTCTCCAGCCACGGCCGGGAGGCGTCGCCGATGAGCTTCTGGATCGAGTACGTGTCGTCGGTGCGCAGACCCGGCCAGTACACCGAGCCCATCCCGAGCTTGCGGAAGGTGTCGGTGTCGGCCTGGATGAAGTTGATCGAGTTGTCGTCCGGGGCGGGCACGTTGTAGTTGAGGCCCGTCGTCATCGGGGCGCCGAACTCGTCCGCGACCGTCCGGCCCGCGCAGTCGCCGAGCCGCTCCTTCAGGTCGGACACCCACTGGTCGTAGGTGGCGTAGCTCTTCCAGAAGCCGTAGTGGTGCAGGGAGAGGTAGGTGCCCTTGAGGCGGGGGTCGGCGCAGACCGTGGTGACGTGGTCGTTGTAGCCGGCGCCGCTGACGAAGACGCGGTCCCGCGGCACGGACGGGTAGGTCGCCAGCCACTTCGCGGCGATGTCGGCCCACTGGGCGTCGGTGTAGCCGTGCGGCTCGTTCATCGGCTCGAAGTAGACCTTCGGGTCGTGCTTGTAGGCCTTGACCACGGTGTCCCACATGGGCCAGTAGGTGGTCTCGTCGTCGATGTAGCCGTCCTTCTTGTCGCCCGTGCCCTCCCAGTAGGACAGGATCACCTTGAAGCCCCGGTCGGAGGCCGCGTCGACGACCCCGCGGTACGACTTCCAGTAGGCGCCGTTCACCGTGTACGGGTTGATGGGCAGCCGCACGGTGTTGGCGCCGAGGTTGGCGCGGAACGCGGAGATGATGCGGCTCGCCTTGGCGTACGTCTGCGCGTAGCTGTCGGAGGTCGACAGGCCGGACAGCTGGAGGTAGTCGTCGGCGAAGTTGTCGCGCGGATCGGCCCAGTTGACGCCCCGGAACTGGCTCGTGCCGGCCGGCGCGGCGGCGGAGGCGGGAGTGCCGGTCAGGGTCGCACCGCCGACCGCGGCGATCGCGAGCGCCACACAGGCGGCGCGCAGCCGGGAGGTGGAGCGTCGGGGGGCGGGGGTCTTGCGCATCGACGTGCCCTTTCAAGAGGTGGCGGCTCTGCGTCGCGTATGTTTACGTAAACATCGAGGGCCTGCGGATCGGATGTTTACGTAAACTCGGCGGCGCCGGAATCCTGGCATTCGCCCCAGCGGCCGTCAAGGCTTCGCACGCGTACCATCCGGTGCACTGCGCAACAGGTCACCCGACTCGGCCCGAAGGAGGCACCAGTGGTGGAACGGGGCGGCTCCGGCGTCCCTGGCGGGCGCCGCAAGCAGCGGGTCTCCATGGCCGACGTCGCCAAGCTCGCGGGCGTCTCCTCGCAGACGGTCTCGCGGGTGTCCAACGGCCATGCCGGGGTGATCAGTTCGACCCGCGAGCAGGTGCTCGCGGCGATGCGTGAGCTGGGCTACCGGCCCAACAGCGCGGCGCGCGCCCTGCGTTACGGCCGGTTCAACACGATCGGCGTGATCCTGTTCAGCCTGGCCTCGACGGGCAACAGCCGTACCGTGGAGGCGATCGCCACGCACGCGGCGGCCGAGGGGTACGCGATCACGCTGATCCCGATCGACGTGCCGACCCAGGACAACGTGCTGGGCGCCTTCACGCGCATGGGCGAGCTGGCGGTCGACGCGGTGATCGTCATCATGGAGATCCATCTGGTCGACACCGGTACGGTCCAACTCCCGCCCGGGGTGCATGTCGTGGTCGTCGACTCGGACGCCGGGGACCGCTACAGCGTGGTGGACACCGACCAGGCGGAGGGCGCGCGCAAGGCCGTACGGCATCTGCTGGACCTGGGCCACCGGACGGTGTGGCATGTGACCGGGCCGGAGACGTCCTTCGCCGGGCAGCGCCGAACCCAGGCCTGGCGCGAGGTGCTTGAGGAGGCGGGCCGTCCGGTGCCGCCGCCGTTGCACGGCGACTGGTCGGCCGAGTCCGGGTACGCGGCCGGGCTCGCGCTCGCCGAACAGGACGGCTGCACCGCGGTGTTCGCGTCCAACGACCAGATGGCGCTGGGGCTGCTGCGGGCCTTCCACGAGCGCGGGCGCCGGGTGCCCGAGGACGTCAGCGTGGTCGGCTTCGACGACATCCCGGACGCCGCGTTCTTCGTCCCGCCGCTCACCACGGTCCACCAGGACTTCGCGGAGGTGGGCCGGCGCTGTGTGCGGGGCGTGCTCCAGCAGATCCGCACCGGGGACGGCTCCCCGCCGGGGACCGACCTCGTGCCGACGAGCCTGGTGGTCAGGGGGAGCACGGCGGCGCCACGGTCAGGGTGACTTCCGGCCGACGCCCGCGTACACCCAGTACTCGGCCGGGTTGTCCGGGATCACGTCGTCCGGGTCGGGGCGCCACAGCGGCACGTGCACCAGGCCGGGCTCGGCGAGCTCGAAGCCGTCGAAGAGGCCGAGGATCTCGTCGTAGGAGCGGGCGGTCACCGGGGAGGTGGCCCGGGAGCGGTACAACTGCCCCACCGCGGCCGCCGTGTCGGGGCGGTCCTGGTTCGTGGCGTGGGACATCGCCAGCCAGCCGCCGGCCGGGATCGCGTCCCGGAAGGCGGCCACGATGCCGGCCGGGTCCTCGTCGGGCGAGACGAAGTGCAGGATCGCGTTCATCAGTACGGCGACGGGCCGCTCGAAGTCGATCAGCTTGCGCACCTGCGGCGAGCCGAGGATGTCGGCCGGGCGGCGGATGTCGGCGTCGACGATCGCCGCGTCCGGGTTGTCGGCGAGCAGGGAGGCGCTGTGGGCCACGGCCACGGGGTCGTTGTCCACGTAGACCACCCGGGCGCCGGGGCTCGCCGTCTGCGCCACCTCGTGCACGTTGCCCTGGGTGGGGATGCCCGAGCCGAGGTCGATGAACTGGCGCACCCCGGCCGCGGCGAGGAAGCGCACCGCCCGGCCGAGGAAGGCGCGATTGGCGCGGGCCAGCGTGCGCACCTGGGGGTCGATGGCGGAGAACGCCGCCACGGCCTCCCGGTCGATCGCGAAGTTGTGCTGCCCGCCCAGCATGGCGTCGTACATCCGGGCCACGCTCGCCTTGTCGGGATCACTTCCCTGCCCCGGACCTGCGAAGTCGGGCATTCAACATCCCTTCCTGCGCCGGACATTGACGCATCATCATATAGTTGCGTGCGACGCGCGGCGCGGCGCGCCAGTTGCCCCGCCGCGCGGCCGGCCCCCCACCCGGAAAGGCACGACCCTGCGGAACGAACCGCGCAGCCGCACCGACATCCCGGCCACCGCCCGGCCCTCGCCGAGCCGGCCGGCCTTCTCCCCCGCCGCCGACATACTCGGCTCGGAGCTCGATCTGCGCCTGACCGGCGACCGGATCACGGCCGCCCTCACGCCCGCGTTCTGCGACGCGGCCTCCGTCTATCTCCTGGAGCGCTGGCGGCGCGAGGAGAACGCGTACCTCACCGCGGACCCGCCCCGGATCGAGGTGCACCGGCTGGCGCTGCGGCTGGGCGCGGCCGGGAAGGAGGACTGGGAGAAGGTCCTCCCGGTCGGCGAGGTGATCGTCTTCCCGCGCGGCACCCCGCACGCCCGCGCCCTCGCCTCCGGGCAGGCGCAGCTGCTCGACACCGTGGACACGATCACGGTCGAGCGCCTCCTGGCCTCCGGCGACGTGGGCGCGCGCCTGCACGACCTGCTGCTGGTGTCCTCGTTCCTCGTCGTGCCGCTGCGGCTCGGGGAGACCACGATCGGGTTCGTCGTCTGCACCCGCGGCCCGGACCGCAAGGCGTTCCTGCCCGAAGAGGTGGCGGCCGTCGAGGAGTTGGCCGCGCGGGCCGCCGTCGCGCTGGACAACGCCCGCCGCTACGAGCGCGAGCGGCGCACCGCCCTCGCCATCCGCGACAGCCTGCCGCACGGCACGCACCAGGAGCTCGCGGGCTGCCGGGTCGCCCATGGTTCGCTGCCCGCCGGGCCGGACACCGTCATCGGCGGCGACTGGTTCGACGTGCTGGAGCGGCCCGGCGACCGGGTCAGCCTGATCGTCGGCGACGCCATGGGGCACGGCCCGGAGTCCTCCGTGGCGATGCTCCAACTGCGCACCGCGGTAAGGGCGTTGGCGAGCCTCGACATCCCCGCCGCCGATCTCGTACGACGCCTCGACGCACTCGCCTGCGACACCCCGGGCGCCTCCTTCGCGACCTGCATCTACGCCGAGTGGGACGCTGCCCTGCACACCTGCACCCTGGTCGGGGCCGGGCACCCGCCCCCGCTGCTGCGCGGCCCGGACGGGCGCAGCGCGCCGGTACCGCTGGTCGGGGCGGGGCTGCCCCTCGGGCTGGGCACGGGTCACTACGAGGCGACCGTGCTGACCGTGCCGGAGCCCGCCCTGCTGGTCCTCTACAGCGACGGCCTGGTCGAGTCCCGCGACGCCGACATAGACCAGGAGATCGCCCGGCTCGCCCGCGCGCTGGACGAGGCCGCCGACGGAGACGGGCAGGACGCGCTGCCCGAGCTGTGCCACCACCTCCTGCACGCTCCTTCCGACGCGGCCGGCGGGGACGACCGGACGCTGCTGCTCGCCGAGCTGACGCCGGCGCGGGGCTGAACTCAGGCGGTCGTCAGGGTGGCCCACACGGCGTTGCCGCCGGTGAGCCGGGAGCGGTCGACGCCCCAGGTGTCGGCGAGCTGCTCGACGAGCAGCAGGCCGCGCCCGCCCTCGTCGTCGGGGCCCGGTTCGCAGCGGGGCAGGCCGCCGCCGCTGTAGTCGTGGTCGTGCACTTCGAGCCGGACGCGGCCGTCGCCGACGAGCCCGATGCCGCACAGGATGCGTGCGCTGAGGGTGTGGCGGACGGCGTTGGTGGCCAGCTCGGACACGAGCAGCACGGCGTCCGCGCACAGGTCGCGCGGCAGCCGCCAGCCGGTGAGGCGGGCGTCCATGGAGCGGCGGGCGGTTCTGACGCTGGACCGGTGCGCCGGGAGTTCGAGCCAGTGGGTGAGGTCCGGGCTCGATACGTCTAAGAGCTGCGGGGAGGAAGTCGTGTGGGGGGACACGGCGGTGCCTTCCGTGGGGGTCGAGCGGGCGCAGTCGGAAGCGGGCGTGAGCAACGGGGCAGCAGGGAAGGGGTGTTGCAGGTGATCGCCAAAACGATTCACGCAAGTAACTATGCTCTCACCCAAGTTCAAGCTGCAACCAGCTGCCTGATAATTTCATCGGGCCGGTATCTCTCTGGCGACTTCACCAAGTCGCCTTCAGACTCTTACCGGTGACAGCCCCTCAGGAGGTTTCGGCGTGAGCGAGAGTCGTCCGGTCACGGGCAGCGGCAGCAGCGCACCCACGGTTCTGCGCATGATCCTCGGCCGTCGGCTGCAGGAGCGGCGGCAGGGCGCGGGCGTGTCCCTGGAGGACGCCGCCAAGGCCCTGCGGGTGACTCCGCTGACCATCCGCCGCCTGGAGAAGGCGGAGGTCGGTCTCAAGCCGCTCTACGTCGAGAAGCTGCTGGAGACCTACGGAGCCGACCGACAGGAGACGGCCGAGTTCGTGGAGTTCGCCGAGCGGGCCAACGAGCCCGGCTGGTGGCACACGTACCGGGACGTGCTGCCCACCTGGTTCAGCGCCTACGTGAGCCTGGAGACCGGGGCGAAGACGCTGCGCACGTACGAGCCCCACTACGTCACGGGACTGCTGCAGACCCCGCGCTACGCGAGCGCGGTGCTCGGCGGCGGCTTCCCGAACGACAGCGACGAGGACCTGCGGCGCCGCGTGGACCTGCGGTTACGACGTCAGGGTCTGCTGGAGAGACCCGACGCGCCCACGCTGTGGGTGGTGATGGAGGAGGCCGTACTGCACCGCGTGGTCGGCGGCCCCGAGGTGATGCGGGAGCAGATCGAGCGGCTCCTGGAGGTCTCGGAGCTGGAGCACGTCAGCGTCGACGTGGTGCCGTTCACGGCGGGCGCCCATGTCGGCGCCTGCGCCCCCTTCACGTACTTCCGTTTCGAGGAGCCGGAGTTGCCGGACGTCGTCTACACCGAGGTCCTCTCCGGCGCGATGTATCTGGACCAGCGTTCCGACGTCGTAGCCCATCTCGAGGCGCACAGCCGGATGTCCCTGCTGACCTCCGACGCGCAGAGCCGGGCACTCCTGGACCGCATGCGCAAGGAGTACTCATGACCACGATCGACGGCAGCTTCTACGTCTACAACGGCATGCCCGCCTCCGACCTCGGCGAGCACGGCTGGGAGTCTCCGTGGAGCGGCCCCAACGGGGGCCAGTGCGTACAGACGAAGCAGCTCGCCGACGGCCGGGTGGCGCTGCGCCAGTCGACGGACCCGGCAGGTCCCGCCCTCATCTACACCCCCGAGGAGATCGCCGCGTTCGTCGCGGGGGTCAAGCGGGGCCTGGCCGACCACCTCACCACCGGCTGACTTTCTCTCCTCTCCCCCCACGCACACCTCCGAAAGGGACAGCATGACCAACTCGCCCGCCGCGCGGGACATCGACACCAGCAGGCCCCATTCCGCCCGGATGTACGACTACTACCTCGGCGGCAAGGACCACTTCGACGTCGACCAGCAGGCCGCCGGGAAGGTCGCGGAGGTGTTTCCGGCCATCTTCGTCTGCGCCCGGGAGAACCGCGCCTTCATGCACCGGGCCACCCGCGTCCTCGCCAAGGAGCACGGCATCCGCCAGTGGCTGGACATCGGCACCGGCATCCCCACCGAGCCGAACCTGCACCAGGTCGCCCAGGCCGTGGTCCCCGACGCGAAGGTGGTGTACGCCGACAACGACCCGCTCGTGCTGAAGTACGCGGAGCGCCTGATGCGCAGCACGCGCGAGGGCCGTACGACGTACATCCACGCCGACTTCACCGAGCCCGAGGCCATCCTGGGCGCCCCCGAGCTGTCCGAGGCGCTGGACCTGACCCAGCCGGTGGCGCTCTCCCTGAACGCACTGCTGCACTTCATCCCGGACGCGTGGGGCCCGTACGACATCGTTGCCCGGCTCCTCGACGCCCTGCCCTCGGGCAGCGCGCTGGCGCTGAGCCACTGCACACCGGACTTCGACCCGGAGACCTGGCAGAAGCTCGTCGACATCTACATCAGCGCCGGGACCCAGGTCCAGGTCCGCTCCAAGGAGGAGGTCGGCCGCTTCTTCGAGGGGCTCGACCTGCTCGACCCGGGTGTCGCCGTCGGCCACCGCTGGCGCCCGGACGAGGAGCCGACGGCCACCGACGCCGAGGTCAGCCTGTGGACCGCGGTGGGCATCAAGCCGTAACTCCCTTGCGGTGACGCTGCCTTGAGCCCTGGCGCACATCGACCGCGGTGAGCGCCAGGGCGAGCGGGCCGGGTGCCAGGAAGGCCAGGGGTACGAGCATCCAGGCACACAGGGCCGCGGTCGCCACGGCGAGCAGCACCAGGGCGCTGCCGCCCGGGTCGCGCACGGTGGCGCGGGCGGCCTCGCGCAGGGCGGCCGACCAGTCGGTGAGCGACTCGGGGCGGGCGCAGGCCCGCAGGGCCACGACACCGGCGCTCGCGCCGATCGCGGCGGCCAGTGTCGCGAAGGCCGGCGCGCCCGGCAGTCCCACCCGGGCCAGCGCCAGGTCGGCGGCGAGCAGCAGCGCGCCGACGAGGGCGACGAGGCCCGCCGCCAGGTCGCCGGTGCGGATCCGGTGCCGTAGCAGCGTGACGTACTGCCCCGCGGTGGCCGGCCGGTCCTCCCCCGCGCCGCGGAGCACCGCGCAGGCCGTCGACAGTGCGGCCGGGGCGGTCACCAGGGGGAGGCAGGCCACGGTGGTGGCGAGGCCGACGCTGAGCGTGTCGGCGAAGAGGGTCATCCGCGGGCCGAAGACCTCGCCCGGCTCCCGTGCTCCGCGCATGGCGCTCATCCCTTCAGTCCCGAACTGGCCATGCCCTCCACCAGGAAGCGCTGGAAGGCGAGGAAGAACAGCACGATCGGCAGCAGGGCGATCACCGACATGGCGAACATCGGGCCGAAGGCCGACTGGCTGGAGGCGTCCACGAAGGAGCGCAGGGCGAGGGTGAGGGTGAACTTGTCCGGGTCGAAGAGGTAGATGAGCTGGGTGAAGAAGTCGTTCCAGGTCCAGATGAAGGTGAAGATCGCGGTGGTGATCAGGGCGGGCCGGGTGAGCGGCAGGATCACCTTGTAGAAGCTGCGGAAGGGGCCGCAGCCGTCGATGCGGGCCGCCTCCTCCAGCTCGCGCGGCAGGCCGCGCATGAACTGCACGATGAGGAAGACGAAGAACGCCTCCGTGGCCAGGAACTTGGGCAGGATCAGCGGCCAGTAGGTGTTCACCAGGCCGAGCTTGTTGAAGATGATGTACTGCGGGATCAGCACCGCGTGGTGCGGCAGCATGATCGTGGCGATCATGAAGGCGAACAGCGGGCCGCGCATCCGGAAGCGCAGGCGCGCGAAGGCGTAGGCGGCCAGGGAGCAGCTGATGACGTTGCCGAGAACCGCGCCGCCCGCGATCAGCAGGGAGTTGCCGAGCAGCCGCCAGATGGAGACGTCGTTGACTCCTTCGAAGGCGGTCTTGTAGTTGGACCACTCCAGGTGGCTGGGCAGGAGGTTCAGGCTGGCGATGACCTCGTTCGCGGGCTTGAGGGAGGTGGCGAGCAGCCAGGCCAGCGGGTAGAGCATGACCAGCAGGGCGGCCAGGCAGCCGAGGTGCACGGCGACGCGGCCCCACCGGATCGGCTTGCGGGGCACGGCAGTTGAAGCGGTTGTCATCGGTCCCCCTCGGAGGCGTAGAAGACCCAGGAGCGCGAGGTGCGGAACAGCACCGCGGTGACGGCGCCGATCACGATCAGCAGCACCCAGGCCATGGCGGAGGCGTAGCCCATGTGGGAGGCGACGAAGCCGCGGTCGTAGAGGTAGAGGGTGTAGACGAGGGTCGAGTCGGCGGGGCCGCCCTTGCCCGCGCTGACGGCGAAGGCGGGGGTGAAGACCTGGAAGGCCTGGATGGTCTGCAGGACCAGGTTGAAGAAGAGCACCGGGGACAGCATCGGCACGGTGACGGACACGAACTGCCGCCATTTCCCTGCCCCGTCGACGGCCGCGGCCTCGTACAGCTCGGCCGGGATCTGCTGGAGTCCGGCGAGGAAGATGACCATGGGCGCGCCGAACTGCCACACCGTGAGCAGGGCCACGGCGAGCAGCGCCCAGCCGGGCTTGTTGATCCAGCCGCCGCTGCCGGTCAGGTGGTCGACCGTGCCGCCGTCGTTGAACAGCGCCCGCCAGACGAGGGCGATGGACATGGAGGCGCCGAGCAGCGAGGGCGCGTAGAAGGCGGAGCGGTAGAAACCCTTGCCGCGCCGCATGTTCTTCAGGGCGAGGGCGACGACCAGGGCGAGGGCGAGTTGCAGGGGTACGGCGATCACGACGTACGTCAGGGTCGTGGTGACCGAGCGCCAGTAGCGCGGGTCCTCGGTGAACATCTGCGTGTAGTTGCGCAGACCCACCCAGCGCGGGGCGTTGAACAGGTCGTAGTCGGTGAAGGAGAGGTACAGCGACACGGCCATGGGCAGCAGGGTGAGGACGGTCGCGCCGAGCACCCAGGGCGAGAGGAACACCCAGGCGGCGCCCTCCCGTTGACGTTTCGGGCGCTTCCCCGGCGGGGCCGTCGTCGCGGGCACGGGGACCGCCGGTGTCTGTGTCGTCGTCATGACCTCAGCTCCGCCTTCGCCTCGGTGACGTAGTTCTCGGCCGCCTCGCGCGGCGACATCCGCTCGTACGACACCTGGTCGTAGTCGCGCTGGAAGGTGGTCTGCAGGGCGTTGTCGCCGGAGGGCGGGGCCTGCGGCGGGTCCTTGAGGGTGCCCTCCAGGGAGGACTGGAAATCGGAGACCGTCTTGTCGAAGTCCTTGAGCTCGGAGGCGGTCTGCTTCCTGATCGTCTCGTTGACGGGGATGCCGCGGGTGGCGCCGAGGATCTTCGCTGCTTGGTCGTCGTTGAGGAGGAAGTCGACGAGCGCGGCGGCCTGTTCGGGGTGACTCGTGTGAGCGCCGATGCCGAGGAACATCGACGGTTTGAAGTACTGGCCGGGCGTGCCGTCCTGGCCGGACGGCATGGGTGCGAGGGTGACGCCGGTGGGGACGAGGGCGAGGTAACCGCTGGACGGGGCGTCCCAGTTGAAGTCGGCGGTGGCCTTGCCGCGGCCGAGCGGGGTGTTCTCGACGGAGCCGTCGAGCTGGGTGGTCTGTTCGGCGGGCGAGACGACACCCTCGCGTCGCAGCCTGTCGGTGAACGTCCACCACTTGGTCAGGTCGTCGGCGGTGAAGCCGAGTCGGTTGTCCTTGGTGTAGAGGGCCTTGCCCTGGCCGCGCAGCCACACCTCGAAGGCGTCCTCGCTCTGGCCGGGGTCGACGGAGCCGGGCCTGCCTGTCTTCTCGGCCAACTCCCGCATGGCGTCCGCCCATTGGCTCCAGGTCCAGCTCTTCCCCGGGAGCGGGACGCCCGAGTCCTTCCACGCCTTGGTGTCGTAGACGACGGTCTCGGTGCCGCGGCCCTGCGGGATGGCGTACTGCCTGCCGTTCACCCGGCCGGTGGCGAGCAGGCCCGTGTCGATCTCGTCGGTGTGCAGGGTGTCCTCGACCTTGCCGAGGTCGAGGAGGACGTGTCCGGAGGCGTACTGGTCGATCTGGCGGTAGTCGAGCTGCATCACGTCGGGGGCGTCGCCGCCCGTGGCCTGGATGGCTAGCTTCTGCTTGTAGGCGTCGTAGCCCGAGAACGATGTCTGCACCCGCACGTTCGGGTGCTCCTTCTCGAACAGCGCGACGGCCTGCTCGGTGCGTGCCGCGCGGTCGGGGTTGCCCCACCACGTGTAGCGCAGCACGACCTTGCCGCCGCCGGCCGACTCCCCGGATCCCCCGCAGCCGGCCAGCACCGCGCACAGCGCGAGCGCGGCGGCCGACGCGCAGAACCCCTTTGTCCTGTGTCCGGGCATGCCGAGGTCACCTCTCCTCTCCTCGGATCGGTCTGTGGGAAGGCCCCGCTATCGGCGGGGCCGGGCCTCGTTCACCACGGCAGGCCGTCGAGGTGGGCCGCGACGCGGTCGCGGTCCCAGGCGCCGTCGGCGACGAGGATCCGGTAGCGGTAGGCGAAGGAGGCGCCCGGTGGCAGCGCGAACTCCTCGAAGAACGCCCAGGAGAAGGCGACCGTCGGGATGGGTTCCGAGCGCACGAACCAGTGGGACTCGTGGATTGCCGTACCGGCGTCGAGGTTGTCGGGCGCGTGCGCGAAGACCAGCGTGGAGTGGCCGTCGACGTCGTCGTGCTCGGCGGTGTACGCGATCCAGGGGCCCTGACTGCCCATCAGTTTGTCGGCGTCCGCGTCGGACTCGGGGGCGTGGACGGTGCCGCCGGTGAAGTCGCGCGGGCCGCGCCACTGCAGGCCGGTGTATCCGGCGAGTTCGCGGCCCTCGGTGGTCGGGGAGCCGAAGACGAGCGGTTCGTCGCGGATGTTGGTGAGCCGGATCGACCAGTCCAGGGCCCAGGCACCGGCCTCCTCGTCGACGGAGTGCACGGCGATGCCGCGGCTTTCGCGGGCCCACTCCTCGCCGCCCGCGGCGATCCAGGTGAGCTCCTCGGAGAAGGCGAGCCGGTCGTCCTCGACGGTGAAGTCGCCGAAGCGGTCGTGTCGCATGGAACCGACTCGGTCCGGCAGCCGCACGTAACCCTGCCCGTGGACATAGCAGTTGCCGCCCCAGAAGTTCTGGCCGGACAGATGGCTCGCGGTCATCTGCAGGCCCTTGTGCCAGCGGTGGTCGCTGGGCCGGTAGCCGGTCACGGTGCGCCCGGCGAGGGTGCGTACCGGGTGCGCGTACGGTTTGCGCGCCTCGAACGGGTCGGGGTCGGGGCGGTAGACGTACCGGAAGATCTCGGTGCCGTCCGTCGCCGCGACCCCGACGTGGTCACCGTAGGCGTGAGTGACTCGGATGCCCATGCGCGCTCCTCGGGGGCCAGTGGGGTGGTCTCCGTGCATGCCGACGCAGGCCAGAAAGCGCTTGCGCCTGGAAGGCGACCCTAGGCTTCCGGGGAATGTCAGGACAACCCCTGTGCACCTGTGGAAGGCACGCCGGTCGCCCGCTGAGGGAGCACCGCACGACCATGGCCCTGTATCTGGCCTGTCTCGCGGACCAGCTGGCCGGGGGCGGCGAGGAGTAGTGACCGGCGGGGGCGGACTCTCCTCCCGCCGGTCGGTCACATCAACTCGCCTTGCATGCGCTCCCGTTGAGCGTGAACGCGGTCGGAGCCGTGTTGCTCGACCCCTTGCTCGCGATGAACCCGACGGTCACCGAACCGGCCGCCGGGATGGTCGTCGTGTAGGAGGCGGGGGTGACCTTCACCGCTCCGCCGTCCTGCGCCGCGGTGCCGCCCCACATGTTGCTGATGCTCTGCCCGTCGGCGAAGGCGAAGGCGAGCGTCCACCCGTTGATCGCGGCGGTGCCGCCGTTCCCGATCGTCAACTCGCCCTGGAAACCGCCCGGCCACTCCCCCACCACCCGGTAGCCGACCGTGCAGGACAGGGCCGGGGCCTTGCTCGTCGTGACGTTCACGGTGGCCGAGCGGGCCGAGCGGTTGCCGGCCGCGTCACGGGCGTAGACGGCGAACGTGTACGTCGTCTCGGCCGTGAGCCCGGTCACCGTGGCGGAGTTGCCGGTGGCGGTGGCGACCCGGGTCTCGGCGCCGTCCGCGACGCGCACGACGTCGTAGCCGGTGACGCCGACGTTGTCGGTGGCGGCGGCCCAGGTGAGGGTGGCGGACGTCGCCGTCACGGAGGAAGCGCTCGGGGTGCCGGGGGCGGTCGGCGCCTGGGAGTCGCCGGAGCCCGAACCGGCGTAGACCGTGGCTTCCTTGGCGGTCTGCGCGATGCCGTTCGCGCCGTTGAAGGCCCGCTGCCCCCACGAACTGAGCTGCGTGGGATCGAAGTTGAGGGCGAGGTCGAGGATCGGGTCGGTGTTGCCGCTCCAGGACCAGGCCAGGTAGCCGAGCTTCAGCTGCTGGGCCGTGGCCATCATGGTGTCCTCGTCCGGGTCGCCGTACTGGTCGGCGGGGCCGCCGAACTCGCCGATGAGGATGGGCAGTCCGGCGTCGACGAAGGCGTTGAGATAGTCGGTGACCTCGGCCGCGGTGTCGAAGACGCTGTACATGTGGATCGAGAAGATCAGGTTGCCGGTGGGGTCGGCGGCGTAGACCGACTTGGCGTTGGCCCGCATGACGCCCTGCCAGTCCTGGCCCCAGTTGGGCGCGTCCACCATGAGCAGGTGCTCCAGGCCGGCGTCGCGGAGCTTCTTCACGGCGGCGATGGTGGGGGCGGTCCAGCCGGCCGGATCGGTGTTGCCCCAGGGCTCGTTGCCGATGTTGATGGCGATGTAGTTCTCCTGGCCGGCGAGGACGTCCTTGAGGCCGATCCAGTAGTCGGCCGCCTCGTCGAGCGTGCCGGCCGCGCTGTCCTCGCCGTAACCGGTGGTGTCGTGGACCTCCAGTACGCAGATGAGCCGGTCGGCCTTGCACTGGGCGATCACGTCCGCCACGTCCGCCGCACTGTTCGCGCTCCAGCGGTGGCCGTCGGCGAGGACGACCCGGACCGTGTTGGCGCCGAGCGCCTTGATGTCGGCCAGCGACTGCTTGGTGCGGCCGGGGTACCAGGTGTGGGCGGCGTTGACCCCACGCATCACGAAGTCGTTGCCGTTGCCCTCCAGCAGCCGGCCCCCGCTGATGTGCAGCCCGGTGGCGAGGGCGCCGGACGACCGGGCCTGGGCGGAGACGGGGAAGGCCACGCCGGTGAGGACGAGCCCGAGCAGGGTCGCGAGGGCGGTCAGCAACCCGAGTAACGAGTGCTTTCGTGCCGTATTACTTGTCGTGCTTCTTGTCGTGCTTCTTGTTGTTCTCACTACGGCTCCAAGGAGTGAGTGCCAAGAAGTTCAGGGGATGGGAGCGCTCCCATGAAGCCACCTCGTCGAGTACACGTCAAGGCTCTGGGCTTGGCTCGGGCGCTCGGGCCGGGAGTCAGGAGAGGCCGAGCAGCGAGGCCAGCGTTCCGGTGAAGGCGGTCGCCGAGCGGTCGGCGTGCTCACGGATCCGTGCGGCGACGGCGTCCGCTCCCCCACCCTCCACGAGCTGCACGAGCCGGTCGAGGCGGCGCTCGTGGCCCTGCGCGGTGTCGGGGGCGGTGGTGAGGTAGAAGTCGGCCGCGTCGTAGGCGAGGTGGAAGACGTGCTTCTTCACCTGGCTCAGGGTGAGGTAGTCGTCGTGGGTGGTCGGGACCGGCTCGGGGGCGCCGACGCACAGGACCGGGGTGCCGGTGCCCCAGGCGTTGACGGCCAGGTGGTAGGTGTCCGTGATGATCAGGCGGTAGCGCGGGAGGACGCCGAGCAGGTCGCCGACGGTGGGCGTGCCCGGGCGGGCGGCGATGTCGCCGGCCTGCGCGGGGATGTCCCGGTCGAACCAGGGCAGCCACTCCAGCGGGGCCCCGAAGCGGTCGGAGACCTTCCGGCAGAGGCCGGGGAGCCAGTCGGGGATGGTGGAGCGGGCGCCGAGGAACACGCCGATCGCGCCGCCGTCCGGGACCTGCCGGGACCATTCCGTGGCCGGCAGGTGGCCGAGGTCGCCGGGGCGGGACAGCAGCGCCGCGTCCGAGCCGAAGTACTCGGTCGCAGGGTCCCTGCGCAGGTGTGCGATCTTGGCGGCGGAGAGCGGCTCGCGCATCCAGACCCGGTGGCTGCGCGTCATCAGGCGCGTGAACAGCGGGCCGTACTCCTTGTCCTCCAGGTCGGACTGCGTGTTGTGCAGAATCGTGCCGCCGTAGCTGAGGGTCCGGGAGAGGAGCTCGTCGGGCTGGTCGGAGAGCAGCAGGGTGCGGTGCAGCTGGGCCCGGGCGATGTCGCGGTCCTCTGCGAAGCCGAAGTCCAGCAGGCGGTTCGTGGCGTCCTGCTCCATGTAGTGCCGGGCGTGCAGGAAGTCGCCCCAGAAGACGACGGCGTCGTGCTCGCGCAGCTCGTCGAGGTGGTCGAACAGGGAACGGAAGCGGAACGGGAAGTCGGTGCCCTTCGCGCCCTCCCGCAGCTCGACGGTCTCCGGCAGGTGCAGGGTGTACCAGTTCGCGTCGACAGCGCCGCCCATGCGCCGGCGCAGGGACTCGAACGCCAGGTCCACCGTCAGCATCCCGGTGTTGCGGTATCCGATGTTCGGCGCGGTGATGACGGCGACGCGTGCCATGTGGCCCTTTCTCCCAGCCGGTGCGGGCACCGTCCGAGTGCCGCGCGGATCTTCGGCCAACCTACAGGTCGGCGGGGGCCGGCCGGTGCCCCGCCCCCGGGGAACCGATTGATCGCCGCGGACGTCCTGACGTACATGGCGCAGGGCGGAAGCACGATGGGCGAGGAGCCGACGTGGGCGGAGCTTCTGCTGACCTTCGCGATCGCGGGGGCGGTGCCTGTCGTCGTGGGCGGGACGGTGCTCCTCTCCCTGTTCGGCCTGACGATGTGGGTGACCGCGCCATTGCGGCGCCGCAGGCGTCCACCCGCGTCCGGCGGCTGACCGGACTGGCTCAGGCCCCGTCGTGCACCAGCCCCGCGACATGGGCCGTCACCGTGTCGAGGATGTCGGTCCAGGCCGACTCGTCGCCCAGGACGAGGTAGTTGAGGGTCAGCCCGTCGGTCATGGCGGCCAGGTAGCGGGCCAGCACCGAGACCGGGACCTGGAGGCGGAGGTGCATGCCGGTGCGCAGCTCGTCGATGAGGTCGGCGTAGGCGTCGACGTACAGCTCGTACTGCCGGCGGGCCAGGTGTTCGAAGCCGGGCTCGCGCAGGGCGTACTGCGTCAGTTCGTAGGTGAGCATGTGCTCGTCGGGGTGGGCGCGAACGTGGTCCCAGTACGCCTGGAACCCCGCGCGCACGGTGTCCACCAGCGTGTCCCTGGGCTTCAGTGCCTCCTTCACCACCGTCACCGAGTGGTCGGTGAGGGTAGTGATGACGGACTCGACGAGGGCTTGCTTGGAGTCGAAGCAGTAGTGGAAGACGCTCAGGGACACGCCGGCCTCGGCGGCGATGGACCGGGTCGTCGTCCTCGCGACGCCGTCCCGGGCCATCGCCCTGATCGCCGCCTCCGTCAGCTGTCTGCGCCGCTCGGCCGACGGCATGCGTGCCATGTGTGTCCTCGGGTCGGGTGCGTCAGGCGCTGTGGACGCCCACTTCGTAGAGCGAGTATCCCCAGTCCGTGCCGCGGTCGAGGCCGTGTACGCGAACGTAACGGGCCGGTGTCCCGCTGAACTTGGCCGTGTCCAGGCCGCCGTCGCCGGAGGTGGTGGACCAGACGGTCTGCCAGGTGGAGCCGTCCGTGGAGAGCTCGATCCGATACGACTTCCCGTACGCCCGTTCCCAGTCCAGCGTCACCCGGGAGACCAGGTTGGTGGAGCCGAGGTCGACCTGCCACCACTGGTCGTCGCTCCAGTCGCTGGCCCAGCGGGTGCTGTCGTCACCGTCGACGGCACGGCCCGGCTGGTAGCTGGTGAAGGGGTTCGACTCGGACGAACTGGCCGTCGCCGTCCGCCCGTTGGCCAGATTCACCGAGGCCTGGTGCTGCTCGGTCGCGCCCCAGGTGTCGAGGTAGGACTCGGCGCCCCGGAAGAGGTCGTCGACGACGTCCTGGCCGCCGACCTTGCGGATGTCCTCGATCCAGTCCGGGATCATGCCGACCATCGCGGCGCCGTCGGTGTTGTAGTCGAAGGTGCGCTCGCCGCTGGTCTGCCTGTCGATGACGGAGCCGCCGTCGACGCTCTTGAAGGGGTACGTCACCTTGTTCGCCGTGTCCGCGCCGCGCGGGGCGGGGTGGTCGCCGATGCCGTTGAAGTCGGTGCCGAAGCCGTAGCCGACGCCGTACTTGTCGCGCAGCGCCTTGGTGCGGGCGGCCTCCGCGACGAAGCCCTCGGAGCCGTGCATGTACTGGGCGACGAAGCCGCCGAGCGAGTAGACCCGCTCGGTCCAGTTCAGGTCCATCCAGCTGTGCGAGGAGAGCACACCGGGGTAGGAGTCGGCCTCGAAGATGTCCAGCGCCTGGCCGACGGCCTTGACGCTCATGTGGTCGATCTCCAGCATCATCTTGCGCTTCTCCATGGCGTGCACGGCGTACTCGCCGAGTTCGGTGAGCCCGCGCTTGTTGCACTGCGCGTCCGAGTCGTACGAGGGGACCTCCACGCCCGCCGGCAGGTCGTCCTCCGCCTCGGAGGTGGCGTTGCCGATGGGGTTGTCGTGCTGCGGGCCCGTGCACTTCTCGGTCTGCCAGAAGGTGCCGGTGGACAGGAACTGCCCGACGTTGATGGCCGTTCCGAGACCGCCCGAGTCGAAGCGGACGCCGCACAGCGCGTTGTCGAACTTGTGGCACAGGAACATCGAGCGCACGCCCAGCGAGTACAGCTCGTCCAGCCCCTTGTCGATGTCGGCCTTGCTGCACTGCGGGATGTCGAGGATCTGCTTGCAGCCGAAGGGCTCGGAGGTCTCCACACCGAGGATGACGGCGAGCTTGCCCTGCTTGATGACCTCGCGTGCCTGCGCGCTGTCGGTGACGATGCGGAACCAGCCCTTGCCGGTGCCGCCGTACATCTTGTCGATGTAGTCCTGGAGCGCGTACGTCATCCTGGCCTGCAGCCGGATCGAGGTCATCTCGTCGCAGCCGCGGTCCTTGAAGGGGTAGACCGAGCAGATCACGCCGTTGGTGACGAGGTCGTTGACCAGCACGCGCTGGCCGCCGCGCCAGGCCCGCTCGATCCAGGCGTAGTAGTTGGCCTGGTGGGTCATCGAGTCGTACGCCGGCCAGTCCTTGAAGGTGGGCCAGCCCACCGGGTCGTGCTTGCCGTCGCCGCCGTGGGTGATGTAGTCGAAGATCGCGAGCGTGCCGTCGGGGTAGTGCTCGGGACAGTCCTTGAGCGCGTCGGCGACTCCGGCCTCGGAGAAGACCTTGCCGCAGATCAGTCGCCCGCCGAAGGCCTCGTTGGAGAACAGGTGGTTGTGCGCGTCGACGAACCCGCGTACCTCGCCTGCGGAGTTGGTGCCCGTGAAGGGCTCGCCGGTGACGTTGACCTGGACGTCCGGGGTGGGGCGCGCGGTCGGGTTCCACCAGTCGGTGCCGGCCGCCGAACTCGGCGTGGGGCCGAGGACCACGGCCAGCACCAGGAGGAGCAGCGACACCACGGTGACGTTCTTTCGTCTGCGGTACGAGCGTCGGGTCTGCGTCACTGCCCACGTCCCTCGGTCGGCGGGATCGCGCGGTTGACCAACCCATGAGGTTGTCATGACCTGCGCAAGATATGCGACGAGGATCGGGGCGGGCGCCTTCCGAGTCAAGGGTCCGGGACGCTTGACCTGATAAATGGGCGCCGCCGAAAAACGATTGACGTGCGCCCGCGCCCAGCGGTCGGATGACACCCCATGACCACAGGCCGGCTCCATCCCGACCAGCACCCCGTCGACGAGGACATGGTGCGGCGGCTCGTCGCCGACCGGTTCCCTCGGTGGGCGGAGCTGCCTGTGCGGCGCTTCCCGTCCGGCGGCACGGTCAACGCGATGTACCGGCTCGGCGAGGACATGGTCGTACGGCTGCCGCTGGTGGCGGGCGGCGCGTCGGACGTGGCCCTGGAGCGGGAGTGGCTGCCGCGGCTCGCGCCCCTGCTGCCGACAGATGTGCCCGAGGTGCTCGCGGCCGGGGAGCCCGCGGCGGGGTTTCCGTGGCCGTGGTCGGTGTACCGGTGGCTGGCGGGCCGGAATCCCGAGGCGGGGGCATTGGCCGAGCCCCTGCAACTGGCCCGGGATCTGGCGGAGTTCGTCAGGGCGATGCGGGGTGTGGGGCTGCCGGGCGCGCCGCGGGCATACCGGGGCGGGCCGCTGGTCGAGCTGGACGCGGAGACCCGGGCCGCCATCGAGGAGTTGCGCGGGATCCCGGAGGAGGGGGTCGACTGCGCTGCGGTGGCCGCCGTATGGGATGACGCGTTGCGGGCGCCGGGCTGGGACGGGGATCCGGTGTGGCTGCACGCCGATCTGATGCCGGGGAATCTGCTGGTGGAGGGGGGACGGCTCACCGCGGTGATCGACTTCGGGTGCATGGGCGTGGGCGATCCGGCCTGTGACCTGTTCCCGGCGTGGAATCTGCTCACCGCCGACGCGCGGGCGGTCTTTCGCGAGGTGCTCGGCGTGGACGAGGCGATGTGGCGGCGCGGGCGGGGGCGGACGTTGTCGCAGGCGGTGATCGCGCTGCCGTACTACCGGAAGACGAACCGTGCGATGGCCGACAACGCGAGGTTCGTGATCCGGGAGGTGCTGGGCGACAGCTGAGAGGCCATCAGCGCTCGGACAGGACAACCGCCTTGCGGATTCCGGGACTCGCGGTGGCGATGACCGCCACGAGCAGGCCGAGCCCCGACAGGGCGAGGACGGCGACCCTGGGACCCATGCCGTCCAGCAGCACCCCGCCGATCAGCGAGCCGAGCGGAATGGCGCCCCAACTCACCAGCAGAACAACGCTCTTGACACGTGCGAGCATGTGGTCCGGGATGACCTTGTACTGGTAGCCCATGACGACCACGTTCCACACGGGGCCCACGAATGCCATCGCCGCCACCAGAGGTCCGAGAGCCAGCGGAGTCGGCACTGCGGCGATCGGGACGAGCAGGACGGCCCACAGCCAGGTCACGCCGATCGCCACGGTCCTGGGTGGGAGCCGGCGCTGGATCCACGGCGCGGCGAAGGCCCCGGCCAGGCCCCCGCAGCCGAAGAAGCCGAGCACCGCGCCGGTGATGCCGGCGGAGGCGCCCAGGTGCCGGGCCAGCACGATCAGTACGAGGGTCAGCGCCTGGAACATGACGTTGGCGAGGGCGGAGCAGACGACGCTGACCCGGATGAACGGCTGCCCGACCAGCCACCGAACGCCGGCACCCACCTCGCGCCACCAGGGAGCCGCGGGCCCGGTGCGCCGGACCCGGAGATCCGCGCGGATGCAGGCGAGAGTGGCCAAGGAAGCCACGTACGACAGCGCGTCGGCCAGGAAGGGCAAGGCGTGCGAGACGCCGTACAGCAGGCCGCCCAGGGGTGGGCCGGCGAGGCCTGCGCCCCGGGACTTGGCCTCCTGCTGGGCGAGCGCCGGGGTCAGCTGCTCGGGGCTGACGAGCGAGGGCAGGACGGACTTCTCGGCCACGCTGAAGAAGACGAAGCAGGTACCGCCGGCGAACCCCGCGACCAGCAGCCAGGTGTAGGTCAGCCGGTCCAGCCACAGCGCCACCGGGATGCTGCCCAGCGCCAGGACGCGGACCGCCTCGCACCACAGCATGACGCGCCGGCGGTCCAGGCGGTCGAGAACCGCCCCCGCGGGCAGGTAGAAGAGCAGATACGGCAAGGTGGCCACGAACCCGGCGACACCGGCCCGGCCCGGTGAGCCGGTCATGGCCAGGACGAGCAGTGGTACGGCGACGGTGGACGTGCGG
Organism: Streptomyces cylindrosporus; assembly: GCF_022698165.1. Lineage (GTDB taxonomy): Bacteria > Actinomycetota > Actinomycetes > Streptomycetales > Streptomycetaceae > Streptomyces > Streptomyces cylindrosporus. The sequence continues at coordinate 373,603 of NZ_JALDAY010000009.1, read as the reverse complement.
GTGCCGAGGACCGAGAGCACCTGGCCGGACCACAGCAGGACGAAGTCCCGGTTGCGCCACAGGGATTCGGGCGCCGCCTCCGCGTCCCGGGGCACGGGCCCGGCATTCGTCTCCGCCACGTGCCCTCAACTCCCGTATGTCCCGGGGAACTACGTCAGTCTGGCGGCCACGGCGTCCAGGATCCAGTCCAGGCCGGTCACGAAGGACGTCTCGGCGTCCACGTCCGTGGCGTCGTGCACGAACCTGCTCAGCGCCGGGAATCGGCCCGTGGCCAGCATCTTCGTCACATGCGGGCCGGAGGCGCGCCGCCAGTCGTCCTTGGACATGCCGGTGGCGCGCTCGGCCCGCAGGCTCGCGATCTCGCGCCTGAGCGCACCGATGACGTAGGCGCTGACGGTGTCCACGGCGCGCACGACGGTGTCGATGTCGGCGAGGCCGTCCAGGGCGGCCAGCTTGGCCTCGGTCACGGCGAGGCCGTTCGGGCCCAGGGTCGGGCGGCCGCCGAGCAGGTCGGCCAGCCACTCGTGCCGGAGAACGGTCCGCCTGGTGCGGAGGGCGAGGACGCGCTGCGCCTCCCGCCAGTCGCCGGGCAGTTCCTCGGGGAGGATCTCGGCCTGCACCTCGTCCACCATGAGGTCGAACAGGTCCTCCTTGGTGGCGATGTAGCCGTACAGCCGCATCGGTCCCGCGTTCAGTCGGGCGGCGACCTTGCGCAACGACACCGCCTCGAGGCCGCCCTCGTCGGCCAGCGCGACGGCGGCGGCGACGATCCGCTCCCGGTCGAGCGGCACGGGGCGAGCCGACGGCTCCGGCCGGTCCCACACAGTCATGGACACATCGTACTGTTGCGATGCGGCGCATCGGGTCAATACAGTGTATCGACATGAGACATCGTATCGCCGTGGTCGGCGGCGGCCCGGCCGGCCTCACCTTCGCCCGTGTCATGCACCGCCATGGCCACCCCGTCACCGTCCTCGAACGCGACGCGGGGCCCGACGCGCGCCCCCCGGGCGGGACGCTGGATCTGCACGAAGGGCTGGGCCTGCTCGCGCTGGAGAAGGCGGGGCTGGCGGCGGAGTTCGAGGCGCTGTCGCGCCCCGAGGGGCAGGCCATGCGCATCCTGGCCCCGGACGGCACCGTCCTGCGCGACTGGCGGCCCGATCCGGACGAGCGGGCCAATCCCGAGATCGACCGCGGACAACTCCGTGACCTGCTGATCGGCCCGCTCGACGTGCGGTGGGGACGGGGGGTGACGCGCGTGGTGCCGGGGAGCAGGGACGGCGCGCGGGTCGAGTTCACGGACGGGCGGCAGGAGACGTACGACCTCGTGGTCGGCGCGGACGGCGCGTGGTCCCGGGTCCGTGCGGCGCTCTCGCCGGTGACACCGCACTACACCGGCGTCACCTCGGTGGAGACCTCCCTGGACGACATCGACACCCGCCACCCCGATCTCGCGCGGCTGATCGGCGACGGCTCCCTGTCCGTGTACGGCGTGAACCGCTCCCTCACCGCCCAGCGCAACAGCGGCGGTCACGTGAAGGTGTACGCCAAGTTCCGCGCGCCGCTGGACTGGCACGCGGATCTGGACCTGGCGGACGCGGAAGCCGTGCGGTCGAGCCTGCTCGCCCTGTTCGACGGCTGGGCCGCTCCCGTCCTCGAACTCCTCCGCCGCGGCACCACCTTCGTCCACCGCCCCATGCACACGCTGCCCGTGTCCCACACCTGGACCCACGTCCCCGGAGTGACCCTCCTGGGCGACGCCGCCCATCTGATGCCCCCGTTGGGCGTGGGCGCGAACCTCGCCATGCTGGAGGGCGCCGAACTCGCCGAGGCCGTCGCCGGCGGACCCGAAGATCTGGACGGGACCGTCCGCGCCTTCGAGGAACGGATGTGGCCGCGCGCCGGGAAGTGGGCGGAGTTCACGACGGCCGGTCTGGAGCGCCTGGTGAGCCCCGACCCGGCCGAGGCCATCGCCGTCTTCGACCGGGTCCAGGCGTAGTCCGGTCAGTCCACGGGCCAGGTGTGCGCGGGCGCGTTCAGGTGCATGTAGTCCTTGTACGTCGTGGTCATCCGCCGCAGTGCCTCGCGGCGGTCCGAGGTCGCCGTCTTCTCCAGGTGGTGGACCGTCTCCGCTTGCCACAGGGCGCCGTTGCGGGCGGTGACGCAGCGCTGTTCGATGATGCCGAGCATGGGTTCGCGCCAGGTCGCGTCGAGGCCGGCCAGCTCCAGGCCGCGGTGGGCCAGCGGCAGCAGGCGCCGCAACACCAGCTCCGTGACCGGGACTTCGCCGACGCCGGGCCAGTAGAGGCGGGCGTCGATGCCGTCGCGGGCCGCGGTGTGCAGGTTCTCCTCGGCGACCGAGAAGGACATGCGGGTCCACACCGGGCGGTCCTCGTCGACCAGGGCGCGGGTGAGGCCGTAGTAGAAGGCGCCGTTGGCGATGATGTCGGCCACGGTGGGCCCGGCGGGCAGGACGCGGTTCTCGATGCGCAGGTGCGGGCCGCTGTCGGTGACGGCGTACACCGGGCGGTTCCAGCGGTAGATCGTGCCGTTGTGCAGGGTCAGTTCGCCCAGTTGTGGGACGCCTCCGGTGTCGAGGGCCTCCTGCGGGTCCTCGTCGTCGCACAGCGGGAGCAGAGCCGGGAAGTAGCGGACGTTCTCCTCGAAGAGGTCGAAGACGCTGGTGATCCAGCGCTCTCCGAACCACACCCGGGGCCGTACCCCTTGGGCCTTGATCTCCTGCGGGCGGGTGTCGGTGGCCTGTTCGAAGAGGGGGATACGGGTCTCGCGCCACAGCTCCTTGCCGAAGAGGAAGGGCGAGTTGGCGGCGAGGGCGGTCTGGACGCCCGCGATCGCCTGGGCCGCGTTCCAGTAGTCCGCGAACTCCTTCGGGGCGACCTGGAGATGGAACTGGGTGCTGGTGCATGCGGCCTCGGGCGTGATGGCGTCGGCGTACATCGACAGCCGCTCCACGCCGTCCACCTTGATCCGCAGGTCCTCGCCGCGGGCCGCGAAGATCTGCTCGTTGAGGAGCTTGTAGCGCGGGTCGCCGGACAGGGCCGCCTCGCCGACGTCCGTCTCCCACAGCGTCGGCAGGATGCCGATCATGATCAGGTGGGCGCCAACGGCAGCGGCCCGCTCCTCGGCGTGGTTGAGCGCGTCGCGGATCGCCTGCTCCCAGGCGCCCGGCCCACCGGTGGTCAACTCGCGGGGCGGGACGTTGATCTCCAGGTTGAAGCGGCCCAGCTCGCTCGACCAGGCCGGGTCGGCGATCGCCTGGAGCACCTCGGTGTTGCGCATCGCCGGACGGCCCTCGCCGTCCACCAGGTTGAGCTCGATCTCCAGCCCGACCTGCGGGCGCTCGCTCTCGAACCCGGACTCGCGGAGCATCTGCGCCAGTACGTCCAGGCAGGTGTGCATCTTGTCCCGGTAGCGCCGGCGGTCCTCCCGCGTGAACACCAGGGCAGGCACATCACGTCCCATCGGGCCCTCCCGAGTCCCCTCGGCGGTCGCCTCTCGTCCCAGAGTCCCACCACCCACACACCCCGGACAAGGCGTCCCGGCTGTGCTGAACTGGGTCGACACCACGAAGGGGCACCGCCGATGAGCAGACCGCAGTCCGAGTTCCACCGTCCCGCGGCGCCCTGGCTGCGGCCGCCCGGGGCTCCCGAGGGCGTCTGGGAGCAGCTGCTGGCCGATGATCCGGAGACCGGGGACGCGACCGTGCTCCAGCGGTACGAGCCGGGGACGGACACCAGCGCGCAGGGTGCCGTGCGGCACGACTTCCACGAGGAGGTCTACCTCCTCGACGGCTCCCTCACCGACCTGCGCCTCGGCGAGACGTTCACGGCGGGCATGTACGCCTACCGGCTTCCGGGCATGGAGCACGGGCCGTGGACGAGTGCGGAGGGTGTGCTGATGCTCGTCCGGCGGGCCGGTGAGGCGTAGACCAGTCCCGCGATTGGCATGGACCTGTCCATGATCAGTGGCTATGCTCGGCCGCGCAGGTGATGAGAGCGCTCTCAAGTTCTGCTGTTCCACCCCCACCTCGCTGGAACAACGAAGGGGCACTCCCTTGAGACGCACAACAGTCATGCGCACCGCCCTGTCCGCGCTCCTCCTCCTCGGCAGCTGGGCGACCGCGAGCGCGTTGCCCGCCTCCGCCGCCGACTCCCCCGCCCACACCGCGAAGACCGCGGCACCCGCGTCCGGCGCGCTCGTCTCCGCGATGCAGCGCGACCTCGGCCTCACCAAGGACCAGGCACTGGCACGGCTCGCCGCCGAGAAGACGGCAACTGCCGTGGAAACCAAGGCGAAGCGCGCCGCCGGATCCTCCTACGGCGGCTCCTGGTTCGACGCCGGCAGCGGCAGACTGACGGTCGCCGTCACCCGCAGCGCGAACACCGAGGCCGTCCGCGCGACCGGCGCCACCGTACGCCTGGTCGAGCACAGTGCACGGGAACTCGACGCGACGAAGGCCCGCATCGACAAGCTGCCCGCACCCAAGGGCATCGGCAGCTGGTACGTCGACCCGAAGGCCGGCTCGGTCGTCGTGGACGTCGTCGCCTCACACCGCGCTGACAACGATGTCCAGGCCTTCCTGGCCCGCGCCCGCGAGGCGGGCCCGGTGAAGGTGCGCCAGACCGACCACACACCCAGCACCCTCGCCGCCGGGACCGTCGGCGGCGACCCCTACTACACGGGCAACGTCCGCTGTTCCATCGGCTTCTCGGTGTACGGCGGCTTCATCACCGCCGGGCACTGCGACCAGCACACCGGCGCGGTGTACGGCTGGGACGGCTCCTACGTCGGCAACTTCCAGGGCTCCTCGTTCCCGGACAACGACTACGCCTGGGTGAACGTCGGCAGCGGCTGGTGGACCGTGCCCGTGGTGCTCGGCTGGGGCACCGTCTCCGACCAACTGGTCCGCGGCTCGGCGGAGGCTCCCGTCGGCGCCTCCATCTGCCGCTCCGGCTCCACCTCGCACTGGCACTGCGGAACTGTCCTGGCCAAGAACGAGACCGTCAACTACAGCCAGGGCGCGGTGTACCAGATGACCAAGACGAACGTCTGCGCCGAGCCCGGTGACTCCGGCGGCTCCTTCATCAGCGGCGACCAGGCGCAGGGCGTCACCTCCGGCGGCTGGGGCGACTGCACCTCCGGCGGCGAGACCTGGTTCCAGCCCGTCAACGAGATCCTCAACCGTTACGGGCTGACCCTGCACACCGCCTGACACTCACAACGGGGGGCGCCTGACCGGCGGTTGCCCGTCAGGCGCCCCTCCCGCGGCGACCGCTCACACGTATTCGGTCGCCGCGTCCAGCAGCCAGTCCGTCAGATAGCCGGCGAAGGAGGAGCGCACCAAGACCCAGAAGCCCGCCCGGGGTTCGTCGCGCGAGACCAGCACGACCTGGGTGCGGCCCAGCGTGGTCTGGGCGCAGCGGCCCGGGGCGAAGGCCCGGGGGTGCAGGTCGAGCGAGCAGCCGTGCGCGAGGAGGTCGCGGGCGCGCTCACCCGCGACCAGGAGGGTCGTGCGCTGGGCGGAGACGTCGGTGACGGACACCGGCTCGTCCCCGGCGGCCTCCCTGACGCTGCTCTCCAGGTCCCGCTCGGAGCCGGGCGGCCCGACCAGCAGCCACTCGTCCGGACCCAGCCAGAGCGCGGTCAAGTCCCCTGCGCGTACGACGGTGTTGGGTTCGAGCGGCAGTTGCAGGCCCAGTGCGAGGCCGACCGCGTCCGCGGCCGGGCCCTTGGCGTCGAGGCGGACGTCGAGCTGGGTCAGGAAGGGGAGTTCGGCCAGCCGTACCGCTCCCCGGGAGCTGCGGGTCGCGTCGGCCAGCCAGCCGGCGGCGTGCGCCAGGGGGCTGCGGGGCCGGGCGGTGAGTGCGGTGTCAGCCATCGCGGCGGGCTCCCTCGGGGTCGTAGAGGACGGGGCTTGCGACGGTCACCGGGACCAGCCGGTCGCCGACGGGCGCGTACAGGCGCTCGCCGATGCGTTCCCGGCCGCCCTTGATCAGGGCGAGCGCGAAGGTGCGGCCGAGGGCGGCGCTGCGGTAGCTGGAGGTGACGTGGCCGAGCATCGGGACGGGCGGGGCGGGCAGTTCGCTCTCGGCGACCAGGTGGGTGCCTTCGGGGAGGAAGGTGCCGGGGTCCTCCGGGAGCAGGCCCACCAGGTGCTTGCGGTCGGGGCGGACGGTGTCGGCGCGGGCGAAGGAGCGCTTGCCGATGAAGTCCGGCTTCTTCTTGGAGACCGCCCAGCTCATGCCGAGGTCCTGCGGGGTGACCGTGCCGTCGGTGTCCTGGCCGATGATCGGGTAGCCCTTCTCGGCGCGCAGGACGTGCATGGTCTCGGTGCCGTACGGGGTGATGCCGTACGGGGCGCCCGCCTCGTACAGCGCCTCCCAGAGGGTGCGGGCCTCCCACGGCGACACGTTGATCTCGTAGGCGAGTTCGCCGGAGAAGCTGATCCGGCAGACGCGCGCCTCGATGCCGGCGACGGTCGTCTCGCGCCAGGCCATGAAGGGGAAGTCGTCGTTGGCAACGGCGAGTTGAGGTGCGAGCGAGCCGAGAACCTCACGGGACTTCGGGCCGACCAGGGCGACGGTGGCCCACTGTTCGGTGACGGAGGTGCAGTGGACCTTGAGCTCCGGCCACTCCGTCTGGAGCCATTCCTCCATCCAGTCCAGCACGGCCGCCGCGTTGCCGGTCGTCGTGGTGACCAGGAAGCGGTCCTGGTCGAGGCGGATGACCGTGCCGTCGTCGAAGACCATGCCGTCCAGGCGGCACATCACGCCGTAGCGGATCATGCCGACCTTCAGGGTGGACATCATGTTGGTGTAGAGCCGGTCGAGGAACACGGCCGCGTCCGGGCCCTGGACGTCGATCTTGCCGAGGGTGGAGGCGTCCATGAAGGCGACGCCCTCGCGGGCGGCGGCGCACTCGCGCAGTACGGCCGTCTCCATGTCCTCGCCGTCCCGGGGGTAGTACCAGGGGCGCTTCCACTGCCCGACGTTCTCGAAGAGGGCACCGTGGCCGACGTGCCACTCGTGGAGCGCGGTGGTGCGGACGGGGTCGCTCAGCGCGCCCCGGTCGCGGCCGGCGAGGGCCGCGAAGGAGACGGGGGTGTACGGCGGGCGGAAGGTGGTCGTGCCGAGCGCGGAGATGTCCACGCCGAGGAGTTCCGCGACGATGCCACTGGCCAGGACGCCGGAGGTCTTGCCCTGGTCGTTGGCGGTGCCGGCCGTGGTGTAGCGCTTGGTGTGCTCCACCGAGCGCATGCCGGCGCCGGTCGCGCGTGCCAAGTCGTCGACGGTGACGTCGCGTTGGAGGTCGACGAAGCGCGGGGCGCCTTCGCGGCCGGGGACACCGAAGACGTGCATCGGCGGGGTGGGCCGCGGCCCGGCGGGGACCTGCGGGAGGCGGACCGCATGCGGGGAGTAGCCCTCGGCCGCCATGGCGCGGGCGCCGGCCGCCGCGCCCTGGGCGAGGACCCCGGGCAGGTCGAACACGCCGGCCGCGCTGCCCGCGACCTCGACGGCCTGGCGGCAGGTGTCGGGCACGAAGGTGCCGAGTTCCTCGTCGTACCGGAGCTTGCCGCCCGCCTGGCTGAACAGGTGCGCCACGGGGTTCCAGCCGCCGGAGACGAGCAGCAGGTCGGTGGCGAACTCACGTCGGCCCGTGGTCTGCCCGTACGGCGCGACGGCCACGGCGGTGAGCCGCTGTACGCCCTCGGTGCCGGTGACGGCGTGCCCCGGCAGCACCTCGATGCCGGCCGCGCGGGCCCGGTCCGCCCACTCGCCCGGGGCGGGGCGGGTGTCGACGATCGCGGCGATCTCCACGCCGGCCGTGTGCAGGTCCAACGCCGCTGCGTACGCACTGTCGTTGGTGGTGAAGACGACCGCGTGGCGGCCGGGGAGGACGCCGTGGCGGTTCACGTACGTGCGGGCCGACGCGGCCAGCATCACGCCGGGGCGGTCGTTGTCCGCGAAGGCGAGGGAGCGTTCGTGGGCGCCGGTGGCGAGGATCACCCGGCGGGCGCGGATGCGGTGGACGCGTTCGCGGGAGACGTGCTGCGGGGCTGCGGCGCCGAGGTGGTTCGTGCGGCGTTCGACGGCGAGGAGGTGGTTGTCGTCGTAGTAGCCGAAGACGGTGGTACGGCGGAGGACGCGGACGTCGGGGGCGGCCTCCAGGTGGGCGGTCATCTCGGCTGCCCAGTCCGGGAGTTCGCCGGTTCCGGGGAGGCTGCCGCCGAGCTCGGGGTGGTCGTCGGCGAGCACGACCCGGGCACCGGTCCTCGCCGCCGCGGTCGCCGCCGCGAGGCCGGCCGGGCCCGCGCCGACGATCAGCAGGTCGCAGTGCGTGTGTACGGCGTCGTAGCGGGCCGGGTCCGGTTCGGTGGCGAGGCGGCCCTGGCCGGGGAGGCTCGTGGCGACCAGGCCGTCGTAGAGCTCGACGGTGGTGGCGGGGAGCATCGGCTCCGGGAAGGGGGCCTCGATCTGGACGACCGCGTTGGGTTCCTCCGGGCCGGCGGAGAAGATGCCGCGGGGGCGGCCGAGCTTGATGCTGGTCGCTGCGGCGATGACTCCGTTGGCCAGGAGGGCGGAAGCGAGGGTGTCTCCTTCTGCGCCCTGGTATTGGGTGCCGTCGAAGGTGAAGGTGAGTGGGCGGGTGCGGCGCCGTGCCGGGGGCTCCGCCCCCGCGCCCCCGAACGGCCCTGAAGGGGCCTCGTCCTCAAACGCCGGACGGGCTGGATGTGCCGGACGTGGCTGAGAAGTGACCGGAACGGCTGAAAAATCCTCCCGTCGCTCAACAGTCCCCGGACGTTCCTCCCCCGTCCGGTACACCGCCATGATCTCGTTCGTCGACGTGTCCCGTACCGCGTTGAACCAGCGTCGGCAGCCCGCCGTGTGGCTCCAGCGTTCCGCGAACGGGCCCTTCGGGTTGGCCCGGAAGAAGAGGTACCTGGCCCACTCCTCGTCCGTCAGAGTCGACGGGTTCTCCGGGTACGGCACGTGGGCCTGGCCGCCGTAGTGGAACTCGGCCTCGTCGCGCGGGCCGCACCACGGGCAGGGGATCAGCAGCATGTCGTTCGGCTCCTTGGGGATCCCTAGTGGGCCACCGCGGCCGCGCCGTGCTCGTCGACGAGCGCGCCGGTGGTGAAACGGTCGAGCGAGAAGGGGGCGTTGAGGGGGTGCGGGGTGTCGTGCGCGATGGTGTGGGCGTAGACCCAGCCGACCCCGGGGGTGGCCTTGAAACCGCCCGTCCCCCAGCCGCAGTTGAGGTAGAGGTTGTCCACGGGGGTCAGGCCGACGATCGGTGACGCGTCGGGGCTTACGTCGACGATGCCGCCCCAGGTGCGCAGGACGTGGGCGCGGGCGAAGACCGGGAAGAGCTCCAGGGCCGCCGACATCTGCTCCTCGATGATGTGGAACGCCCCGCGCTGCGTGTACGAGTTGTACGCGTCGATGCCCGCGCCCATCACCAGCTCGCCCTTGTGGGCCTGGCTGACGTACACGTGGACGGCGTTGGACATGACGACCGTGGGGTGCACCGGTTCGAGCAGTTCCGAGACCAGGGCCTGCAACGGGTGGCTCTGGAGCGGGAGTTCGATGCCGGCCATGGCGGCGAGGACGGAGGTGTGGCCGGCTGAGCACAGGGCCACCTTGCCGGCCGCGATGGGACCCAGGTTCGTCCGGACTCCGATCACCCGGCCGCCGACCACGTCCAGGCCGGTGACCTCGCAGTTCTGGATGATGTCGATGCCCGCGGCGTCCGCCGAGCGGGCCAGTCCCCAGGCCACGTGGTCGTGCTTGGCGATGCCCGCGCGGGGCTGGTAGGTGCCGCCGAGGACCGGGTAGCGCACGTCCGGGGAGGTGTTGACGATCGGGCAGACCTCCTTCACGCCGTCCGCGTCCAGCCACTCCGCGTCCACGCCGTTGAGACGGTTCGCCTCGACGCGGCGGACGCTGTCGCGGACGTCCTGGAGGCTGTGCGCCAGGTTCAGGACACCTCGCTGGGAGAAGAGGATCGGGTAGTCGAGCTCGTCCGCCAGGCCCTCCCAGAGCTTGAGCGCGTGCTCGTAGATGCCGGCGCTCTCGTCCCAGAGGTAGTTGGAGCGGATGATCGTGGTGTTGCGGGCCATGTTGCCGCCCGCGAGCCACCCCTTCTCCAGCACGGCGACGTTGGTGATGCCGTGGTTCTTCGCGAGGTAGTGGGCGGTGGCCAGGCCGTGTCCGCCGCCGCCGACGACGACGACGTCGTACGAGCGCTTCGGCTCGGGTGTGCGCCACAGCCAGTCGGGGTGTTCGGGGAGCTCGGCGCCGGGGGTGCGGGGGGTCATCGGGCGTCTCCGGCTTCTGCTGCTGCCTGTGACAGGTGCGGGTAGAGCGGGTGCTTGGCGGCGAGCGCCTCGGTGCGGGCGCGCAGCGCCGCGGTGTCCGGCTCGGGTTGGAGGGCGAGCGCGATCACGTCGGCGACCTCCGCGAAGTCCTCCTCCGTGAAGCCTCGCGTGGCCAGCGCCGGGGTGCCGATGCGCAGGCCCGAGGTGACCATGGGCGGGCGCGGGTCGAAGGGCACCGCGTTGCGGTTGACGGTGATGCCGATCTCGTGGAGGAGATCCTCCGCCTGGCGGCCGTCCAGCGGGGACTCCCGCAGGTCGACGAGGACCAGGTGGACGTCCGTGCCGCCGGTCAGCACCTGCACGCCGGCCGCCTCGGCGTCGGGCCGGGTCAGGCGCTCGGCGAGGATGCGGGCGCCGGCCAGCGTGCGGGCCTGGCGCTCGGCGAACTCCGGGGACGCGGCGACCTTGAAGGAGACGGCCTTCGCGGCGATGACGTGCTCCAGCGGGCCGCCCTGCATGCCGGGGAACACCGCCGAGTTGATCTTCTTGGCGAGGTCGGCGTCGTTGGTGAGGATCACTCCGCCGCGCGGGCCGCCGAGGGTCTTGTGGGTGGTCGTGGTGGTGACGTGGGCGTGCGGTACCGGGCTCGGGTGCAGCCCGGCTGCGACCAGGCCCGCGAAGTGCGCCATGTCGACCATCAGCAGCGCGCCGACCTCGTCGGCGATCCGGCGGAAGGCGGCGAAGTCCAGCTGCCTGGGGTACGCCGACCAGCCCGCGATGATCATCTTGGGGCGGTGTTCCTTGGCGAGGCGCTCGACCTCGTCCATGTCGACCAGGTTGTCCGCCTCGGACACGTGGTAGGGCACGACGTTGAGCATCTTGCCGCTGTAGTTGATGCGCATGCCGTGGGTGAGGTGGCCGCCGTGCGCGAGGTCGAGGCCGAGGACGGTGTCGCCTGGCTGCAACAGGGCGAAGAAGACGGCGGTGTTGGCCTGGGCCCCGGAGTGCGGCTGCACGTTGGCGAACCCGGCCCCGAAGAGGGACTTGATCCGCTCGATCGCCAACCGCTCGGTGACGTCGACGTGTTCGCAGCCGCCGTAGTAGCGGCGGCCGGGGTAGCCCTCGGCGTACTTGTTGGTCGCGACCGAACCCTGCGCCTCCATGACGGCGGTGGGCGCGAAGTTCTCGGAGGCGATCATTTCGAGGGTGGACTGCTGGCGGTGGAGTTCGGCGGCGAGGGCCGCGTGGACCTCGGGGTCCAGCTCCGCCAGGGGGGTGTTCAGCGCGTTCATACGGCGGTCGCGTTCCTCTCGGCGGCCTCGACGACGTTGGCGAGCAGCATCGCCCTGGTCATGGGGCCCACGCCCCCGGGCATCGGGGCGATCCAGCCGGCGACCTGGGCGGCCTCCGGGTGGATGTCGCCGACGAGCCCGTGCTCGGTGCGGGTGATGCCGACGTCCAGGACGGCCGCGCCGGGGCGCAGCATGTCCTTGGTGATCAGTCCGGGCGAGCCGGCGGCCGCGACGACGATGTCGGCCTCGCGGACATGCCAGGCCAGGCCCTTGGTGCCGGTGTGGCAGAGGGTGACGGTGGCGTTCTCGGAGCGGCGGGTGAGCAGGAGGCCGATGGGGCGTCCGACGGTGATGCCGCGCCCGACCACGCAGACTCGGGCCCCGGCGATCGGCACCTCGTACCGGCGCAGGAGTTCGACGATGCCGCGTGGGGTGCACGGCAGCGGCGCCTCGGTGCCGAGGACGAGGCGGCCGAGGTTGACGGGGTGCAGTCCGTCGGCGTCCTTGGCCGGGTCCATGCGGGCGAGTACGGCGTTCGCGTCCAGGTGTGCGGGCAGCGGGAGTTGGACGATGTAACCGGTGCAGGCGGGGTCGGCGTTGAGCTCGTCGACGACGTCCTCGACCTGCCGCTGGGTCGCGTCGGCGGGCAGGTCCCGGCGGATGGAGGCGATGCCGACCTGGGCGCAGTCGCGGTGCTTGCCGGCAACGTAGGCACGGCTGCCGGGGTCGTCGCCGACGAGGACCGTGCCGAGGCCGGGCGGGCGACCGCCGCCGACCGCCAACTTGGCGACGCGCTCGGCGAGTTCACGCCGGATGTCGGCGGCGGTGGCCTTGCCGTCGAGGAGTTGTGCGGTCACCGGCCTTGCTCCTTCCCGGGGGTCAGCCACGGAGGCGGGACATCGTCGGGTCGAACAGGGGCTCCTCGGCCACGACCGCCTCGACGCGCTGGTCGAAGTAGCCGATGTGGAGCGTCGTGCCGGGGGTGGTGAGTTCCGTCGGCAGCCAGGCGTACGCGATGCCCTTGCCGATCGTGTAGCCGTAGGCCGCGCTGGTGACGTACCCGACGGCGCGATCGCCGTCGTACACCGGCTCCTTGCCCATGACGACCGACCGTGGGTCCTCGATCGTCAGGCAGGTGAGCCGGCGCCGGACGTCGGCCTTGCGGCGTTCCAGCGCCGCCTTGCCGATGAAGTCCTCCTTGTCGAGCTTGACCGCGAAGCCGACGCCGGCCTCGTACGGGTCGTGCTCGTAGGTCATGTCGGTGCCGAAGGAGCGGTAGCCCTTCTCCAGGCGCAGGCTGTTGAAGGCGCCGCGGCCTGCGATGACGCCGCCCAGCGGTTCGGCCGCCGCCCACAGTGTGTCCCAGAGCTTCTGGCCCAGGTCGGCGGTGGTGTACAGCTCCCAGCCGAGCTCACCGACGTACGACAGCCGCATGGCCGTCACGGGGACGGACCCGATGTTTGCGCGCTTGGCGCGGAAGTACTTCAGGCCGTCGTTCGAGAAGTCCTCGTCGGCCAGGGGCTGGAGGACCTTGCGGGCGAGCGGGCCCCACAGGCCGACGCAGCAGGTGCCCGGCGTGATGTCGCGGACCTGGACCGTGCCGTCGGCCGGCAGGTGGCGGCCGAACCAGTCGAGGTCGAGGTTGCCGTTCGCGCCGACCTGGAAGAGGTCCCGGGCGAGCCGGGCCACGGTGACGTCGCTGCGGATGCCGCCGTCGTGGTCGAGCAGCAGGGTGTACGTCACCGAGCCGACGGACTTGGCGACCTTGCCGGTGACCAGGCGCTCCAGGAAGTCGGCGGCGCCGGGGCCGGACACTTCGAGGCGCTTGAGGGCCGTCATGTCGTAGAGGGCGACGGTCTCGCGGGTGGCCTGGGCCTCGGCGCCGACGATCGGCGACCAGAATTGCGCCGCCCAGTCGTTGGGGGTGGGGATCGAACGGCCCTCCACCAGGGCGGCGTTGGCCTCGTACCACTGCGGGCGCTCCCAGCCGTTCGCCTCCAGGAAGAACGCGCCGTGCTCCTGCTGGCGGGCGTGGAAGGGGCTCTTGCGGATCGGGCGCGGGTCGCCCGACGGCTGGAGGGGGTGGAGGATGTCGTAGACCTCGACGAAGTTCCGGCAGTCGCGGGCCAGGACGTACTCGGGGGTCAGCTGGTGCGGTTCGAAGCGGTTGACGTCGCACTCGTGCAGGTCGAAGGAGGAGCAGTAGCCGTCGACCAGCCACTCGGCCATCGCGCGGCCGACGCCCGCGGAGTGGGTGACCCAGACCGCCTCGGCGACCCAGAAGCCCTTGACGTCCGGGGACTCGCCGAGGAGCGGGAAGTTGTCGGTGGTGAAGGAGAACAGGCCGTTGATGCCCTCCTCGACCTTCGCCTCCTGGGTGGCGGGGAGCAGGGACTGGGTCTCGGCCCAGGCGGGCGCGAAGTCGTCCTCGGTGAACTCCAGGACGGAGGGCATCTGCTCGGCCTCGTCGAACGAGAGGATCTCGTCGGCGGTGATCGGCATCGGGCGGTGGCCGTAGTAGCCGATGCCGATGCCGTCGAAGCGGTCGCGGTAGTAGAGGTCGGCGTCCTGGTGGCGCAGGATCGGCCGGACGGCCTCCTCGGTCTGGCCGGCGAGCGCGGGGATCGGGCCGGTCCAGGCGAGTTGGTGGGCGAGCGGGGTCAGCGGGAGGTTCATGCCGGCCATGCGGGCGATCTTCGGGCCCCAGATGCCGGCGCAGCACACGACGATGTCGGCTTCGAGGTCGCCCCGGTCGGTGCGGACGCCGGTGACCTCGCCGTCGGCCCGGAGGATGTCGAGGACCTCGTGGCGGGGCAGGAAGGTCACGCCGCGCTCGGTGGCCCGGCGGATCTGCGCCTCGACGGCGAGGACCGCCTTGGCGAGGCCGTCGGTGGGGACCAGGAGGCCGCCGAGGACCTTGTCGCGGTTGACCAGCGGATGCTGCTCGACGCACTCGTCGGCGGTCAGCAGACGGGCCTCGACGCCCCAGGCGGTGATCCAGCCGTGGCGGCGGTGCAGTTCCGCGAGGCGCTCGGGGGTGGTCGCCACTTCGAGGCCGCCGACCTGGAGGAAGCAGGGCTTGCCGTCGACGTCGAGGGAGCAGAACTTCTCGACGGTGTAGCGGGCCAGCTCGGTCATGGTCTTGGAGGAGTTCGTCTGGAAGACCAGGCCCGGGGCGTGTGAGCTGGAGCCTCCGGTGGCCGGCAGCGGGCCCTGGTCGACCACGGTCACTTCGGTCCAGCCTCGCGCGGAGATCTCGTCCGCGAGGGCCGCTCCCACGACGCCCGCTCCGATGATCACCACTCGGGGTCCCGCCATCGCCGCACCTCCGAAATCAAAACCGGCCAGTTGCTTTGTGCGCAACGCGATTCAGGTTGCGCAACTCAGCGTGCCTGTCCCGGGGAGGGGGTGTCAAGGGGTCCGTGACGTCGGAAAACGCCCGGAAACACGGGCCCGGACACGGCAATGCCCGGCGGGCGGCACGCGAGGACGCGTGCCGCCCGCCGGGCATGTTCGACCGGCCTGCCCGACTCGGCTACTTGAGCCAGGCGTCCACCTTGTCCTTGTTCGCGTCGACCCACTTCTTGGCCGCCGCGTCGTCCGACATCTTGTCCTGGGCGATGTACTTGGCGACCTCGTTCTGGTCGTCGTTCGTCCAGTTGAAGTTCTTCACCAGGTTGTAGGCGGGGCTGCCCGACTTGGCGAACTTCGCGCTGACGATCTTGTTGAGGTTGTAGACGGGGTAGTCGCAGGCGACCTTCGCCGCGTCCGCGTCACAGCCGTCCTTGTAGGCCGGCAGGCTGACCTTCTTCAGCGGCACCTCGGACAGGAACCACTGGGGCTCGTAGAAGTAGCCGATGACCCACTTCTTGTTCTTCTCGGCGTCCCGGAAGGACTGGATGAGCGCGGTCTCGCTGCCCGCGTACACCACCTTGAAGTCCAGCTTGAGGTTCTTCACCAGGGCCGCGTCGTTGGTGACGTACGACGGGTCGCCGTCCAGGAGCTGACCCTTGCCGCCGGACTCGGAGGTCTTGAAGTTGGCGGCGTACTTGTTGAGGTTCTTGTAGTCGAGGATGTCGGGGTGCGCCTTGGCCAGCCACGGCGGCACGTACCAGCCGATGATTCCCTTGTTGCCGGTCTGGCCGGCGTCCACGGCGGTCTTCTGCTCGGTGATGTACTTCTTCACCAGGTCGGCGTGGCCCCAGTTCTCCAGGATCGCGTCGACCTCGCCGGTGCCGAAGCCCTGCCAGGCGATCTCTTCCTTCAGGTTCTTCTTGTTCACCTTGCAGCCGAGGCTGTGTTCCGCGACGTACGCGACGACCGCCGCGTCGGCCTCGTAGCCCACCCAGGGGTTGACCGCGAGGTTGAAGGTGCCGCACTTGCCGGAGCTGCCGCCCGAGCTGCCCGAACCCGAGGAGGTGTCGCCGACCTTCGCACCACCGCACGCGGTGAGGGTGAGGCCGAGGACGGCCAGGCCGGCCGCGCCGGCTCGCCAGTGTCTTGCCATGGTGTCGTGCTCCTTAAGCGCTCGCGCGTCGCGCCGCTGCCTGAGTGATCCGGTCGAACATGACTCCGAGCAGTACGATGGCGAGTCCTGCCGCCAGCCCCTTGCCGTACAGCTCGCCCTGCGAGAATCCGGCCACGACGTCGTAGCCGAGAGCGCCTGCTCCTACCAGGCCGCCCACAACAACCATCGACAGCACGTAGATCAGGCCCTGGTTGGTGGCGAGTGTCAGGGCACTGCGTGACATCGGCAGTTGGACCTTGGTGATGATCTGCCAGGTGTTGCACCCGGCCGAGGTGGCCGCTTCCACGGTGGTCTCGGGCACGGCCCGGATCCCGTCGGCGATGATCTTCATGGCAACGGGCGCCCCGTAGACGATCGCGGCGACGATGGCCGTGAAGCGGGTGGCGCCGAACAGCGCGAGGAACGGCACGAGATAGACGAACGGCGGCATGACCTGGGCCGCGTCCAGGGTCGGCCGGATCGTCCGGTCCACGAGCATGCTGCGGCCCATCCACACGCCGAACACGATGCCGAGGATCATCACCAGCACGGTGGCGACGAGCGTGGAGGCCAGCGTGGTCATCGCGTCCGACCACACGCCGGTGGCGACCAGCAGGCCCACGCACACGGCCGTGGTGACCCCGGACTTCCAGCCGCCCAGCACCACCGCCAGCGCGACCAGCACCGCGCCGACGAGCCACCAGGGGGAGTCGGTGAGCAGGGTCTGGAACGGGTTGAGCAGGCCGTTGGTGATGACGTCGCGGATGGTGTTGGTCAGGCCCGACAGGTGGTCCTGCGCCCAGTTGGTCGCGGTGTCGGCGGCGCTCGCGATGTGGCTGCCGACGGTGCCGTCGCCGGGGAAGTCGGCCGCCCACAGGTAGGTGTGCGAGAGGTAGATCAGGACGGCGGTGACCGCGGCGCCGGCGCCCAGCAGGGGGCGGCGCCACTTCGTGAAGTCGTGCGTGGACCTGCGGGCGTTCTCCTCGCGTGCGGCGGCCGCGGTGGTGACGCGGTCCAGGACGATCGCCATGACGACGATGGCGAGGCCCGCGTTGAAGGCGGTGCCGACGTCGAGGGACTGGAGTGCCTGGATGACGTTGGCGCCGAGGCCGGGTGCGTTGATCAGGGCGGCGATGGTGACCATGGCGAGGGCGGCCATGATGGTCTGGTTGACGCCCATCACCACGGTCCGCTTGGACATCGGCAGCAGGACCTTCAGCAGCGACTGGCGGCGGGTGGCGCCGAGGGAGTCGGCCGCCTCGACCGTGGTCTTCGAGACGTTGCGGATGGCGTGCGCGGTGATGCGGATCGTCGGCGGGGCCGCGTAGATCACGGTGGCGATGGTCGCGGAGGCGCCGCCGATGAGGAAGAACAGGGTGAGCGGCGCCAGGTAGACGAAGGTGGGCATCGTCTGCATGAAGTCCAGGAACGGCGTCATGATCCGGTTGAACCGGTCCGAGAGTCCGGCCCACACGCCGAGCGGGATCGCGAACAGCAGCGCCACGAACACCGCGGAGAGGGTGAGGGCGAGGGTGTCCATGGACTCCTGCCACAGCCCCTGGAGCCCGAAGAAGGTGAAGCCGGCGACGGCCAGCAGGGCGACCCGCCAGTTGCCCACGGCCCAGGACACGTAGCCGGCCAGGCCGACGACGCCGAGCCAGCCGATCTGCGGGACCGGGCGGGTCCCTGACGGCTGGGAGATCAGGTGCTGGATGAAGGTCACCAGGTTGTCGATGACCAGCCGGATCTCGTTGAAGAAGTACAGGAAGAGCGGGTTGGAGTTGCGGTTGGCGCCGATGGAGTCGTTGAAGTCGTTGATCCAGCGGTGCAGATCGGTGAGGTCGGCGGCCGCCAGGGACAGCGTCTGCCTGCCCCGCAGTACGGCGAACAGCACCAGCCAGACGACGAGGATCGCGCCGACCACCATCCAGCGGCTGACCTTGCGCTCGCTCTTGACGGGCGGCGCCGGTTGCGCGGCCTCCGTCTGCTCGGGTTTCTCTATGGCGACGGTCATCACACGGCGCCTTCCTGCCCGGCGACCACGGCGAGGATCTCCTCGTCGCCGACGATGCCGAGCAGCTTGCCGTTCTCGACGACCTTGACCGGCTTGTCCGCCGCCAGGACGACGCGGGTGGCCTCCTTCACCACCACGTCCGGGCCCAGCTCGGGGCCCTCCAGGTCGTCGCCGTCCTCCGGCGCGCGCATGATCCAGCGCAGGGTGAGGACGTCGCCGCGCGGCACGTCCTTCACGAACTCGCGTACGTAGTCGTCGGCGGGGGCGCCGACCAGTTCATCGCCGGTGCCGCACTGGACCATCTTGCCGTCGCGCATGATGAGGATGCGGTCGCCCAGCTTGAGCGCCTCGGAGAGATCGTGGGTGATGAACACCATGGTCTTGCCGACCTCGTGGTGCAGCCGGATGACCTCGTTCTGCATGTCACGCCGGATCAGCGGGTCGAGCGCGGAGAACGGCTCGTCGAAGAAGAGGACGTCCGGGTCGCCCGCCAACGCCCTTGCCAGGCCCACGCGTTGCTGCATGCCGCCGGAGAGCTGGTCGGGGTAGGAGTTCTCGTAGCCGGACAGGCCCACCAACTCGACGACCTCCAGGGCCCGTTTGGTGCGCTCCGCCTTGCCCATCCCGCGGATCTCCAGGCCGAAGCCCACGTTGTCCACGACCCGGCGGTGCGGCAGCAGCCCGAAGTGCTGGAAGACCATGGAGAACTTGCTGCGGCGCAGCTCGCGCAGGTGCTTGTCGTCGCACTGGCGGATGTCCTGGCCCTCGAAGACGACCTCGCCGGAGGTCGGTTCGATCAGCCGGGTCAGACATCGCACCAGGGTGGACTTGCCGGAGCCGGACAGGCCCATGACGACGAAGACCTCACCGGGCGCGACCTCGAAGCTGACGTCGCGCACGGCGGCGGTGCATCCGGTGCGGTCCATGAGCTCCCGGCGGGAGAGGCCGCACAGTTCCTCCGATTGCGGCACCCGGTCGGCCTTCGGCCCGAACACCTTCCACAGATTGCGCACGGATATGACCGGAGTGCCGTCCGAGTCCTGGGGCGTGCCGCGCCGCTGCGGCACCTCGGTCTGTGTGGGGGTCACGATCGACCTCTTTTCGGCGTTCAGCCGCTGAACCAGCGCTGCGGCCGGGGTTGGATGTTCTGCCAGACGTGTTTGGGCTCTCGGTACTCGTTCAGGCCGGTCGGTCCCAGCTCCCGGCCCGTGCCCGAGTGCCCGAAGCCACCCCATTCGGCTTGCGGTACATAGGGGTGGTAGTCGTTGATCCACACCGTGCCGTGGCGCAGCCGCCGGGCGACCCGCTGGGCCTTCCCGGCGTCCTGGGTCCAGACGGCCCCGGCGAGTCCGTACTCGGTGTCGTTCGCGATGCGTACGGCGTCGTCCTCGTCGGTGAAGCGCTCGACGGTCAGCACGGGCCCGAAGGACTCCTCGTGCACCACGCGCATGTCCTGCGTGCACTCGTCGAGGACGGTCGGCGGGTAGTAGTGGCCGTTCGCGAGCGCCGGGTCGTCGGGCCGGGCGCCGCCGCAGCGCAGCACGGCGCCCTCCGCGAGGCCGGCCGCGACGTACGCCTCGACCTTGGCGAGGTGCTGGGCGGAGATCAGCGCGCCGGTCTCGGCCTCGGGGTCGAAGGGCCCGCCGAGACGGATCCGGCGTGCGCGGCGGACGACCTCGTCGACGAACCGGTCGTGCAGGGAGTCCTCGACGATCAGCCGGGCGCCGGCCGAGCAGACCTGCCCGGAGTGCAGGAAGACGGCGGTGAGGGCGAAGTCGACGGCGGTCTCGAAGTCGGCGTCGGCGAAGACGACGTTCGGGTTCTTGCCGCCGAGCTCCAGCGCGACCTTCTTCACGGTCGCCGCCGCGGTGGCCATGATGCGCTTGCCGGTCTCCAGGCCGCCGGTGAAGGACACCATGTCGACGTCCGGGTGCTCGGAGAGCGGGGCGCCCACCTCGGGGCCGGTGCCCAGGACGAGGTTGGCGGCGCCCGCCGGCAGCCCGGCCTCCTCCAGCGCCCGCATCAGCAGGACGGAGGTGGAGGGGGTGAGTTCACTGGGCTTGAGGACGATCGTGTTGCCCGCGGCGAGCGCCGGGGCGACCTTCCAACTGGCCTGAAGCAGCGGGTAGTTCCACGGGGTGATGAGTCCGCACACGCCGACCGGCTCGTACACCACCCGGCTCACCGCGTCGTCGCGGCCGGTGTCGATCACGCGGCCCGCGTCGGTGCCGGCGATGCCGCCGTAGTAGCGGAAGCAGGAGACGACGTCGGCGATGTCGTACTCGCTCTCCACCAGCCGCTTGCCGGTGTCCAGCGACTCGGCGCGGGCGAACTCCTTCGCGTCGCGCTCGATCAGGTCGGCGGTGCGCAGCAGCAGGGCGCCGCGCTCGCGCTCGGGGGTGCGCGGCCAGGGGCCCTCGTCGAAGGCGCGGCGGGCGGCGGCGACGGCCGCCTCGGTGTCGGGACGGGTCCCTTCCGCCACGGTCGCGCTGAGCGAGCCGTCGGCCGGACATCGGATCTCGCGGCGGCCTCCGGCCACCGGTTCCCGCCATTCACCGTCAACGTACAGGTCTGCCACGAGCCAAGCCCTTCAGCCGAAAAGCGTTGCGCATCATGCATCCAATTGCTTGTGGTGGAAC
This sequence comes from Streptomyces cylindrosporus, assembly GCF_022698165.1. Taxonomy (GTDB): domain Bacteria; phylum Actinomycetota; class Actinomycetes; order Streptomycetales; family Streptomycetaceae; genus Streptomyces; species Streptomyces cylindrosporus. The sequence continues at coordinate 352,812 of NZ_JALDAY010000009.1, read as the reverse complement.
ACCCTGGCGAATGACCGGACAATCGTCAAGGGGTTGGCGGATGACGATTTCGCCATGCGGGCAGTTGCCCGCCCACCCTTGACCCGGGGCGCGCCCCGAGCCGACCATGTTGCGTATCGCTCACCCAGTTGTGCAATACGCACCGACGGAGGCCGCATATGTCCCCTCGACCTCAGCCCGGCCGTGAGTTCGTCCTCACTCTCTCCTGTCCCGACAGCGCGGGACTGGTCCACGCCGTGAGCGGCTTCCTGGTCCGCAACTCCGGCAACATCCTGGAGAGCCAGCAATTCGATGATCGTCTCCAGGGACGTTTCTTCATGAGGGTCCACTTCGACGTTTCCGATCCAAACGCGAATCTGGAAAATCTGCGTTACCGGTTCGGCCCCGTCGCCGAGGCCCACCACATCACCTGGACCCTCCGGGACGCCTCGACGCCGACCCGGACGCTGATCATGGTGTCCCGGTTCGGCCATTGCCTGAACGACCTGCTGTTCCGGCAGCGTACGGGCTCCCTGAACATCGAGATCCCCGCGATCGTCTCCAACCACCGGGACTTCGAGGGGCTGGCCGAGACGTACGGCATCCCCTTCCACCACGTCCCGGTCACCAAGTACACCAAGGCCGAGGCGGAGGCGCGCCTGCTGGAGCTGGTGCGCGAGCTGGACGTCGACCTCGTGGTCCTCGCCCGCTACATGCAGATCCTCTCCGACGACCTGTGCAAGCAGCTGGAGGGCCGCGCGATCAACATCCACCACTCCTTCCTCCCCAGCTTCAAGGGCGCGAAGCCCTACGACCAGGCCTACGACCGAGGCGTGAAGCTCGTCGGCGCGACGGCGCACTACGTCACCTCCGACCTCGACGAGGGCCAGATCATCGAGCAGGACGTGGTCCGAGTCGACCACTCCCTCGACCCCGGCGAACTGGTCACGGTCGGCCGGGACGTCGAGGCGCAGGTCCTGGCGCACGCGGTGAAGTGGCACAGCGAGAGCCGGGTGATGGTGGACGGCAACCGCACGGTGGTCTTCCGCTGAGCGACCCACCCAGGAGGGGCGGACCGGGATCCCCGGCCCGCCCCTCCCTGTATACGGCGGTCAGCCGCCGAGCCGGTCGATCATCGCCCGGCGCCAGCGCTCCGTCTCGGCGATCTGGTTGAAGGTGAACAGGTGCAGCCCGGCCACGCCCGCCGCAGGCGCCGTGAGCGCCGGTCCCGCGCGCTCCAGCAGCCGCTGCGGCGCATAGCCGCCCGGCGCCGCGAACCGCAGGAACCAGGACGCGTGCTTCGTCAGGAACCGCGTCGACTCCCCCACCCCGATCTTCGTGGCCATCGCCAGCAGCTTCGTCCGCTGCACGGGCCCGGCGACACCCACGTACACGGGCAGGGTGACCTCCCGGCGCCGTATCCGCGCGATCCACTCCCCCAGCACCCGAGGGTCGAAGCAGAGGTTGCTCACGATGTACGTGGCATGCGCGCGCTTGTCCCACATGGCCTGGACGGTGACGTCGTCGTCGATGAGCGGATGGCTCTCCGGGTAGCCGGTGATGCCGACGTGCGCGAAGGGGCCGCCCAGTTCGGTGAGCGTGCGCAGCACCGGCAGGGCGCCGTCGTAGGCCCCGGCCGGCGGGTCGGCGTCACCCGCCGGGACGAACACGTCGTCCACGCCCGCCTCGCGCAGCCGGGCGGTGACCTCCTTGACGTGCACCTCGTCCCGCAGCAGCCGCGCGGGCACGTGCGGGACGACACGGTAGCCGTGCGCGGCCAGCCGCTCGGTGAGGCGGAGCGTGGGCTCCAGGCCCTTGACCGGTGACGCGGTCACGGTGACGACGACGTCGCGCGGGACACGGGCGAGGACCCCGTCCTCGGTGGCTTTCGCCGGCAGCACCTCGTAGCGGACGCTCTCCAGCAGCGCCCGTAGCCCTGTCGCGGCGGCCAAGGTCTACCCGGCCTGCTTCTGGGCGTCGCGGTGGCGGTAGTACGCGGCCTTCGACGGCGCGAGGGGCTCCTTGCCGAGGATCAGGTCGGCGGCCTTCTCGGCGATCATCATCACCGGGGCGTAGATGTTGCCGTTGGTGACGTACGGCATCACCGACGCGTCCACCACGCGCAGCCCCTCGACGCCGTGCACACGCATGCTGGTGGGGTCGACGACGGACATCTCGTCGGTGCCCATCTTGCAGGTGCAGGAGGGGTGCAGTGCGGTCTCGCCGTCCTTGGCGACCCAGGCGAGGATCTCCTCGTCGGTCTCGACGGACGGCCCGGGCGAGATCTCCCCGTCGTTGTAGGGGGCGAGCGCGGGCTGGTTGAGGAGCTTGCGGGCGACCCGGATCGCCTCGACCCACTCTCGGCGGTCCTGCTCGGTGGAGAGGTAGTTGAAGCGCAGCGCCGGGTGCTCGCGCGGGTCCTTGCTCCTGATCTTCACCGAGCCGATGGCGTCCGAGTACATGGGTCCGACGTGCACCTGGTAGCCATGGCCGCCGGCCGGCACGGAGCCGTCGTAGCGGACCGCGATGGGCAGGAAGTGGAACATCAGGTTGGGGTAGTCCACCTCGTCGTTGCTGCGGCAGAAGCCGCCGGCCTCGAAGTGGTTCGTGGCGGCCGGGCCCTTCCGGAAGAGCCACTGCAGCCCGATGAAGGGCGCCCGCCACTTCGCCAGGTACGGCTGCATGGAGACGGGCTGCTTGCAGGCGTACTGGATGTACACCTCCAGGTGGTCCTGCATGTTCTCGCCGACGCCCGGCAGATCGTGCACGACGTCGATGCCGAGGGCGCGCAGTTCCTTTGCGTTGCCGACACCCGAAAGCTGAAGCAGCTGCGGGGAGTTGATTGCGCCGCCGCACAGGATGACCTCCTGGGCGCGGACCTGCTGGGGGGCGCCCTTGCCGCGCTGGTACTCGACGCCGACGGCCTTCTTGCCCTCGAAGAGGACGCGGGTGACCAGGGCGCGGGTCTTCACGGTCAGGTTGCGGCGCTTCCTCGCCGGCTTCAGGTACGCCTTCGAGGCCGAGAGGCGACGGCCGCGGTGGACGTTGCGGTCGAACTTGGCGAAGCCCTCCTGCCGGTAGCCGTTGACGTCGTCCGTCGGGGCGTATCCGGCCTCCTCGGTGGCCTTGAGGAAGGCACCGAAGAGCGGGTTCGTGGCGGGGCCGCGCTCCAGGACGAGGGGGCCGTCGTGGCCGCGGAACTCGTCGTCGGGGTCGGCGGCGAGACAGTTCTCCATGCGGCGGAAGTAGGGGAGGCAGTGCGCGTAGTCCCAGGTCTCCATCCCGGGGTCGGCGGCCCAGCGCTCGTAGTCCATGGGGTTGCCCCGCTGGAAGATCATGCCGTTGATGCTGCTGGAGCCGCCCAGCACCTTGCCGCGGGCGTGGTAGACGCGCCGGCCGCCCATGTGGGGCTCGGACTCGGACTCGTACTTCCAGTCGTAGAAGCGGCTGCCGATGGGATACGTCAGCGCCGCGGGCATGTGGATGAAGACGTCCCACGGGTAGTCGGACCGGCCTGCCTCCAGGACCAGCACGCTGTTCGCCGGATCCGCGGAGAGCCTGTTCGCCAGTGCGCTGCCGGCCGAACCGCCGCCGACGATGACGAAGTCGTATTGCAGGGGAGCCATGGTGCCTCGTCTCGCTCGCGCCGTAGATACGCGACGCATGCTAATACCAGTAGCGCTATACGCACTAGGTTGCGAGCAACGCAACTTACAAGGCCATCGTTTCGCTCCGGTTACCTGCGGCGGTGCGGCTGGCGCGGCTCAGACCTGCGAGGACGGCGGCGCGGACACGTCGGTGCGCCGCCGGTCCGGCTTGAACGGCAGCGCCGTCACCGTCGCCCTGACCTCGCGCTGCGCGGTGCCCGGCCGGCCCCACAGCACCCGTACGTCCGTACCGGGCGCCGCGTGGGCGGGGTCGATCACGCACAGGGAGATGGTCGACCGCAGGTTCACGCTGACGGTCCGGCCGGTGGACACGCCCACCCGCCGGCCGCCGGCGAGCACCTGGTCGAACACCGGGCCCCGGCCGCGCGGCAGCTCCATCGGGTCGGGCAGGTCACCCCCGCCGAACGGAGCGGCGAGGATACCGGCGACGTCCTCGGCGTTCCAGCGCAGGCCCACGAGGGTGCGCTGCGGTTCCCCCTGGGCGGCGTCGGCGGCCAGCGCGTCCCGGCCCTGGAAGTCACGGTCGGGAAGGCCCTTGCGGAAGCCCCAGCCCAGCTCTCCCGGCTTGCGGAAGTAGTCGGTGACGCCGCCCTCCGGCACGAAGCTGCCACCGGGGATTCCCCTGCGGAACTGCCGCGGCGCGCCGGGCGTGAGAATGGAGGCCGGGAGGTAGTCGAGGCCGTTCGTGGCGATGCCCGCCTCGATGTGCTGCACCGGCTGGGACCTCAGCCCCAGCTGCCGGATCCCGAAGCGCTCGCCGGCGGTGACGGTGGCCGACCAGATCTCGTTGGCGTGCTCGCTGGGGCCGTGCAGTTCGTAGCCGAGCTCGCCCGAGATGCCCGTGCGCAGGACCCGGACCGGGACTCCCCCGATCTTCGACATACGGCTCCGGCTGAAGGCGATGTCGCGCAGGCTCTCCCCCGTCAGCGCCTCCAGCGTGCCCAGGGCCGCCGGGCCCTGGACGCCGAAGATGAACCGGTCGGGGCTGACGTCCTGCACCTCCGCGTCCCAACTCCCCTGGCCCAGCTGCCAGATGAGCCAGTCCCCGCTGCCCGCCGTGTACAGGAACTCCTCCTCGTCGAGGCGGCACACGATTCCCTCGGAGGCGACCCAGCCGTTCTGGTCGAGCTGGACGTGGTGCTTGATCTGGCCCAGCTCGAAGCGGGACAGGTCCCGCATGCCCAGCCAGCCGAGGAAGGCCCGCGCCTCCCGCCCCCGGACGACGACCTTGTGCAGGGACGACCAGTCCCCGACGTAGCAGGAGGTGACGTGCGCGCCGCACTCCTCGACCCAGTTGGTGTATTCGAGCGGCAACAGCGTCTGGGCGAAGTAGCCGTAGGCGCCGGGAGCGTTGCTCTTGTCCTGGGCCGCGGCGGCCGGGCTGAAGTACGGCGGCCGTTCGGCGACGAAGGGGGCGTCCTGCATCCGCAGGACCGCTTCGTACGTGCTGCGCTGTGCCTCGGCGATGCCCATGGGGGCCTCCATCCGGTGGTGAAGAGGTGACTGAATCGATTAAGCGACAGGGGTGGCTGTGCGCGGTGCGCCATCCCTGAGTGCGGTCAGACCGACGCGCGGGCCACGATGTGTCCGGGCACGGGCGCCAGTCCCCCGCTGTCGATGCCCAGGGCGTTGCGGGCGGCGATCCGGCCGAGGATCTCGGCGTCGATGTGGACCGTGGTGAGCGCGGGCGTGGACAGGGAGCCGTGCTCGGTCTCGTCGAAGCCGATCACGGCCACGTCCTCGGGCACCCGGCGTCCGAGGTCGCGGCACGCGGTCAGGGTGCGCAGGGCGATGTCGTCGTCGAAGGCGGCCACGGCGGTCACGTCCGGGTGCTCGGCCAGGAACGCCTCGACGGCGACCGCGCTGGCCTCCCGGGGCCGGGGCACGACGAAGCGTTCGAGGGGCGGCAGCCCCAGACGCCGGGCGGCCTCCCGGGCGAAGCCGAGGCGGGCCTCGGTCAGCGGGAACTCGTGGTCGGGCAGCGCCATGGCGATCCGGGTGTGCCCCCGTTCGGCGAGGTAGGCGATCTGCAGGGACGCGTTGGCGGCGAACCCGTTCTCCCAGTCCTCGGGGGGCTCGAGTCCCTGCATGTAGACCTCGCCGAGCCGCAGCACGGCCCTCGGCGCGATGGCGTCGAGGATCTTCTGCGTGGACTGCGGTGCCCCGTGCCCGTGGCGGACCAGGAGGACGTGGTCGTGTTCGGCCAGTTCCTCGTCCAGGCCCTGGACGTAGCTGCGGGAGAAGTTGCCCTCCATCCCGTGGTCCACGTGGAGCACCACGATCCGCGAGGACCCCTCGCGCAGGGCGCGGGCGATGCCGTGCACGACGTAGCCCAGGTCGTGGGCGGCGTCCAGGACGCGCTGCCGGGTCGCCGCGGAGATCGTCTGCCGTGGGTCGTCGTTGAGGACGAAGCTCACCGTCGCCCGGGACACGCCGGACGCCTTGGCCACGTCGTTCAACGTCACCCGGCCTGAACGACCCATGCCGGCACACCCCTCTCAAACGATCAAGCCTGAACGACCAGCCTACGGGAGCGGATCCGGATGTCCCACCGACGCGATGGCCAGCAGCCGGCGTGCCTTCAGCTCCGTCTCCTCCCACTCCCGCTGCGGGTCCGAGTCCCAGGTGATGCCGGCTCCGGTGCCGAACTTCAGGAGTCCTTCGGCGCGGTCGATCCAGAAGGTGCGGATGCCGACGGCCAGTTCGCCCCGTCGGCGGTCGGCGTCGACCCAGCCGATCCCACCGCAGTAGGGGCCGCGGGGGGCCGTTTCCAGGGCTTTGATGATGCACAGGGCACTCTCCTTCGGTGCGCCGGTGACGGAACCCGGCGGGAACGTCGCCGCCAGCAGCTCCGGCCAGCCCACGCCGTCGCGCAGTCGCCCGCCGACCGTGGAGACGAGGTGGACGAGGCCGGGGTGCTTCTCCACGACGCACAGGTCGGGCACGGTCACGGAACCGGTCGCGCAGACGCGGCCGAGGTCGTTGCGGACCAGGTCGACGATCATCACGTTCTCGGCGTGGTCCTTCTCCAGCAGGTCCGCCTCGGTGCGGCCGGTCCCCTTGATGGGTCCCGACTCCACGCACCCGCCATCGCGACGGAGGAAGAACTCCGGCGAGGCGGTCGCCACCTCCACGCCGTGCTCCGGGAGCCGGACGACACCGGCGTACGGCGCCGGGTTGTGCCGTGCCAGGAGCCCGGCGAGGGCGGCCGGGTCGGCACCGGGGTCGACGGGAGCGGACAAGACCCGGCACAGGTTCGCCTGGTAGACCTCACCGGCCGCGATGTGCTCGCGGATGCGGGTCACTCCCTGCTGGTACGCGGCACGGTCGAGCGAGGTGGACCAGGCGTCGGCGGGCGGTCCGTGCCACAGCGCCGCCGGAAGGTCGCGGTCACCCGCCCGTCGTACGTCGCGGAAGCGGGCGCAGGTCAGCCGGCCCTCGAAGTCGGCGACCACGGCCCAGAAGCCCTCGGAGTCCAGCGCCGCCGGGTCCGAGGTTACGTCGACGAGACCGGTGGCGAGGCGCCCGCCGAGCCGGGCCATGGGCGGCGGTCGGTCCATCGCGTGCCTCCTGTCGGTGTCCGGTCACGCCGCCACGGCCTCGCGTTCGGCGCCCCACCGTGCGGCACGCAGCGTGTTGACCAGCAGCATGGCGATGGTCATGGGGCCCACGCCGCCGGGCACCGGGGTGATGCGGTCGGCGATGCCGTCGAGTTCGGCGGAACGGACGTCGCCGGCCAGTCCGGAGGGCGTGCGGTGGATGCCGACGTCGATGACGACCACGCCGGGGCGGACGTGTTCGGGGCCGACGAGTCCGCGCACGCCGGTGGCGACCACGACGATGTCGGCGGCCCGGGTGACGGCCGCGAGGTCGGTGGTGTGCTCGTGGGCCACCGACACGGTCGCCCCGCGGCTGAGCAGGAGCTGGGTCAGGGGCTTGCCGACCAGCTCGCCCCAGCCGACCACCGCGACGTTCGCTCCCCTGAGCGGGATGTTCTCGGCGTCGAGCAGTTCGAGGACGCCGCTGGGGGTGCAGGGCCGCAATCCGCGCTCGCCGCGGGCGAGTCGGCCGGCGCTGGCGGTGGTCAGGCCGTCGACGTCCTTGGTGACGGGGATGCGGTTGATGAGCGCCATCCCGTCGAGGTGCCGGGGCAGCGGGAGTTGGAGCAGGATGCCGGAGACCTCCGGGTCGGCGGCGAGGGCGTCGATCACCTCGGCCACGTCGTCGTGGGTGGCGTGGTGGGGCAGATGGCGGTGGAAGTCGCGCATGCCGGCTTCCTTGATGGCCCGGCGTTTGGCGGCGACGTAGACGGCGCTGGCCGGGTCGTCGCCGACGAGGATGGTGGCCAGCCCGGGGACCGTCCCCGAGAGCGCGGCGGCGGCGACCTCTTCGGCGACCTGCTGACGGATGCGCCGGGCGATCCGGCTGCCGTCGATGGTGGTTGTCATGGTGGCGAACCGTTTCTCGGGGCCGGCCCCGTCAGGCGAAGACGATGGTGTGGTTGCCGTCGCGGATGACCCGGTCCTCGGCATGCCACAGCACCGCACGGGAGAGCACCGCGCGTTCCACGTCGGCGCCGCGGCGGGTGAGGTCGGCGGCGGTGTGGGCGTGCGTGACACGGACCACGTCCTGCTCGATGATCGGGCCCTCGTCGAGGTCCTGGGTGACGTAGTGCGCGGTCGCGCCCACCAGCTTCACGCCCCGCTCCTTGGCCTTGGCGTAGGGGCCGGCGCCGATGAAGGCGGGCAGGAAGGAGTGGTGGATGTTGATGATCGGCACGCCGACGTCCTCGATGAAGGCGCCGGAGAGGATCTGCATGTAACGGGCCAGCACGACGAAGTCGACGTTGCCCTTCAGCAGCCGCAGGTGCTCCGCCTCCGCGGCGGACTTGTCGGCGCCCTGGCAGGGCACGTGGAAGAAGGGGATGCCGAACGAGCGGACCTCCTCGGCCACATCGGGATGGTTGGAGATCACCATCGCGACGGTGACCGGGAGTTGGCCCTGGCGGTGGCGCCACAGCAGGTCGAGCAGGCAGTGGTCGGACTTGGACGCGAAGATCGCCACCCGCTTGGGCACCGACAGGTCGCGCAGGGTGTAGCGCAGCCCGAACCGGTCGACCAGCTCCTTGTCCAGATCGGCCCGCAGGGCGGGCAGCTGGGCCTGGAGGCTGTCGAGGCCGAAGACGGTGCGCTGGAAGAAGGCGCCGCCCTGCGGATTGTCGGAGTACTGGTCGAGGGAGACGATGTTCGCGCCGTGGCCGCTGAGCACCGAGGTCACGGCCGCGACGATGCCCGTCGCGTCGGCACCCTGCACGATGAGGCAGGCCTGCTGCGCGGTCGCCCCGCCCGTCGACGTACGGGCCGGAGCGGTTTGCGTGAGGGTCATGCTGCGCTGTCCTTCCGGAAGCGGGCGGCCCACTCGGAGGTGGCCCTGAGCCCGCCGAACGTATAGAAGTGAATCTTCAACTCCCCGTGCCGAGCGGGGTCGTAGGCGGCCGCGAGGTCGCGCAGGAAGCGGTCCGGTCCCGCCGTGCCCATCAGGTTGGTGATCGAGAACCCGTATTTCCTGACGACGGAGGCGCTGGTGCCGACGCCGAACCGGGCGGCGTACGACATGAGCCGGCGCACTCCGGCCGGGCCCGGGACGCCGATCCTTACGGGGACCGAGATGCCGCGCCGCCGGACCTCCTCGACCCAGGCCAGCACCGGGTCGACGTCGAAGCCGAACTGCGTGATGACGCTGCCCTCCAGCGGCTGCGCGGCGAGGGCGGCGTGCTTGCCCTGCAGCGCCGACCACAGCGTCGGGCCGTCGATGGCGGGATGGCCCTCCGGGTATCCGGTGATGCCGACGTGCCGTACGCCGTACTCCTGCAGCAGTCCCGTGTCGATCAGGGACAGCGAGTCGGCGTAGGGGCCCTCGGGGTAGGCCGGGTCGCCGCCGACGAGGAAGACGTTGTCGGAGGTGCCGTCGGCCTGCAGGCCCGCCAGGAACCGCTCGAAGTCGTCGCGCGAGCCGAGCCGGCGGGCGGATATGTGCGGCACGGGGACGAAGCCGAGCCGCTTGACCGCTCTGGCCGCCGCCAGCCGCATCTCCAGGTCCTCGTTGCCGAGGAAGGTGACATTGATCCGGGTGCCCTGGGGGATGGAGTCGCGGGCCTCCTCCAGTTTGGGCACGTCCTTGCCGGTCATCTCCAGGGAGAAGTCCTCGAGGAGTGCGGTGCCGACCGCTGTCCGTACCGTGTCGGTGGGGTTCATCTCTTGCGTCTCGCTTTCTCGCCTGCCGGGGCCGGGTCCACGGGCCCGGCCGGGGGCACCGCCGGCGGACCCGTCGACCTGGTGCGGACGTCGGGTCCGGGCGGTGCGGTGGGCGGTTTGTGTCAGCGGTTACGGCGGTAGAGGGTCCGCGCGTGCTCGTTGAAGGGCGACGGCTGCACGGTGGCGCGGATGCGCGGGAAGCCGAGGTCCGCCTCGGGGTCGGTGCCGGAGCCGGGGTGCTCGCCCCAGACGACGGTGACCTCGGTGCCCGGCGCCGCGTGTTCGGCGTCGATGAGGGTCTGCGCGAGGACCGTGCCGACCGGGTCGATCGAGGCGCTCTGCATCGTCATGCCGACGAGACCGGTGGCGGACTCGACCCGGTGCCGGGCGTAGGAGAGGACGAAGCCGGGGTCCTGTCCCTCGCCGAGGACCGTGCGCACGTCCTCGGGGTCGAGGACGAGGGTGACCTTCCTGCGGCGCGGCTCGTCCTTGGCCTTCAGCAGGGCGTCCCGGCCCACGAAGTCGTGGGCGAAGTGGATCAGCTTGCCGTAGCCGAGCTCGTACGGGGAGACGTAGTAGTCCTCGATGTCCTCCGAGAAGAGGCTGCCGTTCAGCGGGCGCTTGCCCTCGATGCCGAACAGGGGCAGGTGCGCGCGGTATTCCGCGAGCTCGGGGTCGGTGTAGATGCCGGGAACCGGCGAGGGGATCCAGCCGCTCTCCACGCTCGGCGTGGCGTAGGCCAGCGCGCCGACCTGGATCAGGCCGAGCGGCTCGCCCGCCTTGAGGAACGCCTCGTGGACGTGACCGGCGTGCTCCCACGGGCCGATGAACTCGAAGCCGGCCTGGCCGGCCATGCCGTGGCGCAGCGCGCGGAACGCGCGCCCGTCGAGGGTGACCGGGGTGGAGTGGAAGAACTTCGTCTCCGGCAGCGGCCCGCCGAAGACGTTCTCCACCAGCTCTGCGGCGAGCGGGCCCTGGATCTGGTAGCGGAACAGCTTCGGGTCGCCGCCGCCGGGGCGGAAGGCGGAGGAGGCGTCGGTCTCGAAGGCGACGTCGTAGCCGCCCTTCTCCGCGTGGTACTGCACCCAGTGCTGGGCGGCGGGGATGCCGGAGAGCAGGTACTTGTTCTCGCCCTCGCGGGCGAGGATCCCGTCGGTGACGATGTTGCCGCGGGAGGTGACGGGCACGTACTGCTTGGCCTGTCCGATCGCGAACTTCTCGAAGTTGTTGACGCCGTGGTCGGCCAGTACCCGGGTAGCGTCCGGACCCTCGATCCACATGTCGTACATGTGGTGCGAGAGGTTGAGGAGGGCCACGCCCTCGTGCCAGGCGGCCTGCTCCTGACGCCAGCCCGTGTACTCGCGCTCGACCACTTCCGGCGTCCACGGCTCGGCGTTCGGCTGCCACAGCAGCCTGATCGGCGATCCGGCCTTGTCGATGCCGTCCTGAAGGGAGGGGATTGCCATTGCGGCTCCTTGTTCTGCGCTGAACACCGGATAACTAGATCGATTTAGTTGACGACAAGAGTGGGCCGACGGGCGACGAGAACGACTCAAGGGGGAACTAAAACGATCTAGCGAACGCTATCAAAAACCGCCCGGCCCGGCTAAGGCCTCGGGCGTGCAACCTTTATGTGCAATCCCGGTACTCGACATAGGCGGCCGCCATGCGCACCGCGTCGAGGCTCGCGGGAACGTCGTGCACACGGACGCAGAACGCGCCCCCGGCGGCGGCGAGCGCGGAGACGGCGGCCGTCGCCACGTCACGCCCCGCGGGCGGCACGTCGCCGGCGCCCGTCCCGGTGAGGGCGGCGCCGATGAACCGCTTCCTCGACGCGCCGACCAGGACCGGAAAGCCCAGCTTGCGCAGTCTGCCGAGGCCGGCCAGCAGGGCCCAGTCGTGCTCGGGGCGCTTGGCGAAGCCGAGTCCGGGATCGAGGGCGATGCGTGAGGGGTCGACGCCGGCTTCCGTCAACTGCCAGACACGGGCGCCGAGTTCGGCCATGACGTCGGGCACCACGTCGTCGTACCGCGCGTGGCGGTCCATCTCCCGGCTGGGCGCGCGCCAGTGCATGGCGACGTACGGAACGCCCGCCGCGGCGACGGTCCGCGCCATGGCCGGGTCGCCCAGGCCGCCGCTGACGTCGTTGACCAGACGCGCGCCCGCCTCGACCGCGGCGCGGGCCACGGGTGCGTGCATGGTGTCGACGCTCACCCACACTCCGGCCCGGGCGAGTTCGCGGACCACCGGCAGGGTCCTGGCCAGTTCCTCGTCGAGGCACACGGGCCGCGCTCCCGGCCTGGTGGACTCGCCGCCCACGTCGACGATGTCCGCGCCCTGGGCGGCGAGTTCGAGTCCGCGGTCGATGGCGTGTCGGTTGTCGGCGTACAGGCCGCCGTCGGAGAAGGAGTCGGGCGTCACGTTCAGGATGCCCATCACCAGGCAGCGGCCCGGACGGGGAAGTCCGTCCGGGGGCGCGAGGGTTCTCGACCGCTCTGGAGCGGCGCTTTCCATGGTCGGCATCAGCGGCAACCTCCTTGATCCCGGGTCCCTCGGGAAAGGAATGCGAAATCCATTGAGTGGTGAGGGTACTGGATATTGCTTAATCGTTCTAGTTGCGGATTGTGATCGCTCTTCCGGGCGGCCACGGGAGCGCAGCCGTGGGGCCGGCGGGCGGATGCGCGCAGCGGGCCCGGTCCCTGGGCACGCCGGTGCTGAAGGTGTCGTCGGGGCTCTGCAGGTGGATGTGTCCCTGATGGGCGACCACGCCGGCCACCGGCTCGCCGCGGAGCCGGGCGACGACGTAGGCGGCCGCCATGCCAGTGACGTCCCTGATGGTGCCCATGGGCAGCAGGGAGCGGGTCTCGGCGATGGCCTCGTGCTCGCCCGCCCTGATCAGCACCCGGGTGTGGGCCGCGACCCCGTGCGCGGCGATGGCGACGGCGATGTTGTCGAGGTCGTCGGAGCCGACCGCGGCGAGTGCGCGCGCGTGGCCGAGCCGGAGCCGCTCCAGCACCTGGCGGTCGACGCCGTTGCCGGTCATGACGGGTACGCCCAGGCTGCGGGCGAGGCGTGCGGCGGAGGCCTGCGGATCCCGTTCGACTCCGACCACGGGCACGCGCAGGGCGCGCAGTTCGACGCACAGCCGCATGCCCACCTGCCCCATGCCGACCACGATGACGTGCCCGGAGCGCGGCAGGGTCCGCGGTCCGACGAGTCCGATCAGCCGCGGGCCGAGCATCCGCTCCACCGCCCCGGCGGTGAACAGCGCGGTGAAGGCGACGGTGCTCAGCATGGCGAGCGCGGCGAGCACCTGGTATCCGTGGGCCTCTTCCGGGGCCACCGCGGGGCCGACCCCCGCGACCACCCGTGCCGCGTCGAAGAACGCCTCCGCGGGTGGACGGCCGTGCCCGGCCAGCCAGGCCCAGTCACCGGCGAGCACCGCGAGAACGGCGAGCATGCCGACGACCAGCAGACGGGTGCCCGCGTCGTGGGGCCGCAACTGGCGCAGGGCCCAGCCGGCCCGCTCCCGCCACCGTGCCCGCGGCCGGGGCCGCCAGTCCTCGGTGTACAGCGTGTCCTGGCTCTCGCGGACGGCCCGGATCCGGTCCCCGTGCCGCTGCACCGCGACGACGGCCGGGTCCAGGCAGGGTCCGGCGAGCGCCGGTGCCACGAGGTCGGCGGGCGAGGTGACCTCGCACCGCGGGAGCAGACGGCCGAGTTCGTCGGCCACCGTGCGGTCGAAGACGGTGGCGACCAGCGGGGTCGTGGGCGAGAGGTGGGCGACGGCCAGGGCGTAGCGCAGCGCGGCCACGTCGTCGTGCAGGAGGACGGCGACGCCGCTCGGGCGTCTGCCCAGCGCGGCGCGGAGGTCCTCGTCGCGGGGCCGTGCGAGGTGTTCGGCCGTGTGCGGCCCGTCGTGCAGCGTGGCGCACACCCGGCTCGCGAGGTGCGTCTCGCCGATGACGACGTAGTGGTGGGTGGTGGCGATGCGTGCCGGAGGTGTGGTCACGGTCGTGGGTGTCCTGCCGTAAGAGGGCCTGGGAGGGAGGCCTCGCCGCGTCCGGGCAGGCCGTACACCGGGTCGGTGTGCGGGGCTTCGGTGTGCGCCCGTCGTCGATGGCGCCGGGCGGTCGCTGAGGGCGAGGTCGTTCGATCACTCTTGCGGTAGGGCGATGGTAGGGGCGCCGGGCGCGCACCGCGCGGAATTTAATCTTGCGTGCGCTCGGCCCACGGGTCCCCGGGAGCGGCCCGGGGACCCGTGCCGTGACGAGGGTGTCGTCAGTGCTTGTCGCTCGCGAACGGCCTGCGGGAGATGGTCGCGCGGATGGTGGTCTGCGTGTGCCGCTCCACTGACGGGTTGGCGGAGCCGCCGTCGGGTTCGCCCCAGACCAGGTCGACCTCGCGGCCGTAGCCCACCTCGTCCGCGTCGATCATGCAGACGGAGATCCAGCCGCGGACGTTGGCCGAGTAACTGCACAGCGTCGACAGCCCGATGAGCCTGCCGTCGGCCTCGACGCGGTCGAACTGGGAGGCCGAGTAGAACGCGGCGGGCGTCTCGATGTACTTGAAGCGCCGGTCGCCCTGCTCGTACATGCTGGCGTAGACGCGGGCGACGTCGTCACGGTGCCAGGACAGCCACACCTTCTTGCGGTGCTTGCGCCCACGCATCGCCTCCAGGGCCTCACGGCCGATGAAGTCGTGGTCGAACTTCAGGATGTGGCCGTAGCCGAGGTCGTACGGGGTGACGTAGTAGTCCTCGACCTTCTCCGGGACGAAGCTGCCACCGGTCGACAGGTTCGCCTCGAAGGTGCGCGTGCCCAGCCACTCGCGGTACGGCTTCATGCTCTCGCCCGAGTAGACGGCGGGCACGGTGGAGGCGATCCAGCCCGACTCCGTGGCCACCGAGGCGTAGGCGCGGCCGCCCACCTGACGGATCCCGTAGGGCTCGCCGGCCTCCAGGAGCGTGTCGCGGATGCCGTCGATGTCGGCGTAGGGGCCGAAGAACTCCAGGCCCGGGAAGCCGGACATACGGTGGTTGAGGGCGGTGACCTCGTACTTGCCGATGTTGAAGCGGCCCATCGAGAAGAACGGGATGTCCGGCATGGGGCCGCCGTTGACCTCCTCGAAGATGCGGGCCGCGTGCGGGCCCTGCAGCTGGAGGCGGTAGAACTCGCGGCCGCCCGGATTCTGCGCGGTGCGCTCGTCGCGGCGGAGGGTGACGTCGTAGCCACCGGTCTCGGCGTTGAACTGGACCCAGTTGAGGGCCGGCGGCCGTCCGACGAGCCGCACCAGGTTGTCGGCGAGGCAGAACAGGATGCAGTCGCCGATCTGGTAGCCGTCGTGGTTGACGGCGATGAACTGCTTGGCCTGCATGGGGCCGAAGCCCTCGAAGCTGTTCGCGCCGAGCTCGGAGAGCAGCCGGTAGCAGTCCGGGCCCTCCACGGTGAGGTCGGTCATGTGGTGGGAGAGGTCCATCAGCGCGGCGGTCGTACGCCAGCTCTCCTGCTCGTCACGCCAGTTGGTGAACTCGGCGCGGATCGGGAAGGGGTACGCCCCCGACCGCCCGCCGCGCAGCAGCGCCAGCGGGCCGCCGGCCGCGCGGATCTCGTCCTCAAGGTGTGCCATGTGCTTCCTCCATGTCATGCCGGCGCAGCCGCGCGCGCTTGGACAGCGGGTGGGAGAAGAAGGTCTTCGGCTCGATGTACGCATGCGGTACGGCAGGGCGACGCCCCGACCAGCAGCGGTACTGTACGGTACAGTACAGTTCATGGAAGGGCAGGACAAGAGGCGGTGCGCGGGCAGCCGGAACGGACCGGACCGGCGCGCCCACCAGGCGGGAAGCGGCTTATACGATGTCGACCGTGCAGAGGATGAGGGCGGCGGACCGGCGGAAGCTGATCCTGGAGGCGGCCGGCGAGCTGTTCATCGCCAAGGGCTACTCGGGTGTCTCGATGGAGGACGTCCTGGCCAGGGTCGGCGGCTCCAAGGCCACGCTGTACCGCCACTTCGCCGACAAGGCGGCGCTGTTCCAGGCCTCGGTGGAAGCCCTGTGCGACGAGTGGTCCAAGCCGGTGCACTCCTTCAGGCCGCCCGACGCCGACCTCGCCGCCACCCTGACCGCACTCGGCGGACACTTCGCCGACCTGGTCCTGACCCCGCAGGCCATCGCCCTGCACCGGCTGGTCACCGCGGAGTCGGAGCGGATGCCGGAGGTCGGCCGGGCCTTCTTCGAGCACGGCCCGGCCACCGGCCAGGGCATCCTCGCCGGCTATCTGCGCCAGGCCCACGAGGCCGGCGAGATCAGCGTCACCGACCCGCTGCGCGCCGCGGCCCAGCTGTACCAGGCGATGCTGGGCGACGCGCAGATGCGGCTGCTGACGAACTCCCCGCACAAGCCCGACGACGCGGAGGTCCGGGAGAGCATCGCGCTCGCGGTCCGGGTGTTCCTGCACGGCGCGGCCACGCGGCCCGCCGTCACGAAGTAGTACGGCTACGGCCGGCCACTGGGACGATTCCGCACTCTCGTGCTCACCCGAGGCACTCTGCTAGCGTCGAACTTAATCGTTCTAGTACAGCGGGTGCTCCAGTACCTCAGTACCTCGCAACTCATGTGCCGCACGGCCGGAGGGACGCCCGAGCCGTGGCCGGCTGGAGGACTTCCATGGACCGCATGCTTCTGATGCGCAGTTTCGTCACCGTCGCGCAGCTCGGCAGTTTCAGCGGGGCCGCCCGGGCACTGGGCTCGTCCGGCTCCCTCGTCTCCCGCCATGTGGCGGAGCTGGAGCGGCAGATCGGGGTGCGCCTCGTCAACCGCACCTCGCGTTCGGTGAGCCTCACCGAACCGGGCCTGCGCTACTCCGAGTTCGCCGCCCGCATCCTCGCCGAGGTCGACGCCGAGGAGGCCCTGATCGGGCAGCAGCACGACCGGGCGGAAGGCGCTCTGAACGTCATCTGCCCCAAGTGGATCGGGAGCCTGGACGTCGGTGACGCCATCGCCGCCTTCGCCGCCGCGCACCCGAAGATCGCCGTACGGTTCGAGCTGGGCGGGCTGTCGGAGCGCACGTACGACTTCCTCGACAGCGGCTTCGACGTCGCCCTGCACACGCGCGACCTGCGCGACTCCCGGGTGCATCTCAGGAAGATCGCCTCGCTTCCCTTCACCCTGTGCGCGTCGGGGCGGTACGTGAAACGGCACGGCACGCTCGACGACCCCGGGGACCTGGCCGCGCACGACTGTCTGGTGCACGTGAACGAGCCCGTGTGGCGGCTCGGGCACGGGTCGACGTCGAGCCTGCACAAGATCCGGAACGTGGCGTTCTCGTCGAACTCCTACATCGCCCTGCAGAAGGCCGCCGTCCAGGGCCGCGGCATCGCCCTGCTCCCCCAGCGGTCGGCGTACGAGGACCTGGTCTCCGGCGCCCTTCAGGTCCAGCTCCCCCAGATCCCCGTCCCGGACCGCCCGCTGTACGCGATCTACGGTCCCGGCCGGAGCGTGCCGCGGAAAGTCGTCATCCTGCTGGAGTTCCTCACGCAGTGGTTCAAGGAGAACCCCATCCCCGCGCTCGTGGCGTGACGTGGCGGATCAGCACTTTTAGGTTGCGCGGCGTGCTCTCCCCCTGCGTGCCGGCGGCGGGCAGCATTCCGCCCACTGATCGCGGTCGTAGTACCAAGCGCGTCGCAGAGGAGCCGCCCCGTCATGTGCCGAGCCCAGGAAAACGAACAGCCGAACCAGGATCAGGGAGTGGTCCCGTCACGAGGCGAGGAGCAGTGCACCTCCCGCAGGGCGCTGCTGAGCGCGGTAGCGGCCTCGGCCGTCGCGGCCACGCCCTTGCTCGCGGCGATGCCGGCCGCGGCCGCGACCGCCTCCGACGCCTCCGACGCCTCCGACGCGGACCTGAGCCTGGTCCTGCTCGGCACCAACGCCGGACCGCCACCCCTGGCCGACCGGTACGGCATCTCCTCCGCGCTGGTGGTCAACGGCAAGACCTACGTCATCGACTGCGGCCGCGGAGCCGTCACCCAGTACATGCGCGCAGGCCTGTCCCTGCCCTCCCTGACCGGCATCTTCCTCACCCACCTGCACGCCGACCACATCGTCGACTACTACGCCTTCCCCCTGCTGGCCGCCGGCGCCGCCGGCACCCAGGGCTTCCAGACCACCGTGTCCGTCCACGGCCCCGGCTCCGCGGGCATCGCCTCCACCGTCACCGGCGCCCCCGGCACCGTCCCCGGCACCGTCGAGATGACGAAACTGGCCGGCCAGGCCTACGCCGCCTCCCCCACCTTCTTCATGACCGAACACGCCGGCATCGACCCCGCCACCCTCCTCGACGTCCACGACGTCCTGCCCCCGGACACCACCGGCGCCTCCGCCACGAACACCGCGCCCGCCATGCAGCCGTTCACCGTCATGGAGGACGACAACGTCAAGGTCACCGCCATCCTCGTCCCGCACGGCGCCGTCTACCCCGCCTACGCCTACCGCTTCGACACCGACCACGGCAGCGTCGTCTTCTCCGGCGACACCGCCCCCACCCCCAACATCATCACCCTCGCCCAGAACGCCGACGTCCTCGTCCACGAAGCCGTCTACCCCGACGGACTCCTCGGCCTCGGCCTCCCCCAGGCCCTCGTCGACCACATCCTGGCCACCCACACCGACGTCGCGAAACTCGGCGCCATCGCCGCCGCGGCCAACGTCGACACCCTCGTCGCCACCCACCTCGGCCCCGGCGACCCCGCCACCGTCCCCGACACCACCTGGCGCCGCCTCCTGCGCACCAGCGCCAGCAGCGCCGGCTACAACGGCCGCATGATCCTGGGCAGCGACCTCCTGCACCTCCCCGTGAAGCACCGGGGGTAGCCGGGCGGCGGCCGGGCCGTCTACCAGGCGTCCTGTGTGGCGAAGTACCGCCTCCAGAAGTCGACCTTCTCCGGCGACGCCACCCGCATCGGCCCGTAGTGCTCGCCGATCTCCATGACCGTGGGTGAACCGGGCCGGTACGCGGGCCAGTTGGGCAGACCGCGGCCGTTCGGATCGCCGGTGGAGACGTAGTTGGCCAGGTAGGAGGAGAGGGTGTCGGCGATCTCGCGGTCCTGGTCGGTCCAGGGCTGCGTGTCCGGGTAGAGGTTGCCGAAGAAGTAGACGATCTCGGAGCCGTGGTACGCCCCGCGGATGTCGTGGTCGGAGCCCGGCGGGCGGTGTGTCCAGAAGTACGTGTACACCGGGCGGTCGGCGCCCTTCGTCCATTCCCGGCCCCACAGGTACGTCGAGACACGCGAGTTGTCGCGGACCGCGTCGTTGCTGGCGAGCGCGGCCTCGTCGTCCGTGCCGGCCGGGTACAGGGTGAGGAACTCGTCGGCCATCGCGTCGAACTTCCGCCGCGCGGCGCTCACGTAGTCGTCGAGGGTGACATGGACGGGCGGGGCGCCGGGGCGATCCGGGTAGCCGGCCTCGCGCCAGTAGGCGAAGGCCGTCTCCGGTACCGCCCCGCTCTCGTCGAGGTTGTTGCCGGCCAGGTACCAGACGTCGTTCTGCGCCCGCGCCTCGTACGTCCGCTGGTAGCCGGCCGGCAGGACCCGGCCGTCGACCACGGGCCTGAACAGCGGTGGTTTCGCGACGGACTTGGTGTCCACGGTCTCGTCCTTGAGCGAGGCTCCGTCCGTGAAGTCCTGCCACGGCAGGGCGCGGAGCTCCGCCAGTGTGCTCGCGCCTTTCGAGGCGGCGTAGGCGGGGCCCTGTTCCAGGGCCGTCTCCATGTTCCGCAGTGACACGCCCAGGTAGCGCAACTCGGGGTCGCGCGGATGGCGGACCTGGCTCTCGGCGACGGAGCGCCGGAAGAGGCCCGTGGCGAGCGGGGACATGGACAGCATGTCGGTGGAGCCGGCACCGGCGGACTGGCCGCCCACGGTGACGCGGCGCGCGTCGCCGCCGAACGCCGCGATGTTCCGCCGTACCCACTTCAGGGCCGCGATCTGGTCGAGCAGGCCGTAGTTGCCCGACACTCCGTGCGGGTCCTCCGCGCTCAGTTCGGGCGTGGCGAGGAAACCCAGGGCGCCGAGGCGGTAGTTGATGGTGACCACCACGATGCCCTTGGCGGCGAGGACCGAGCCGTCGAAGCTCGGGTCCGAACCGGTCCCGGCCGAGAATCCGCCGCCGTAGAGCCAGACGTAGACGGGGCGCCGCTCCCGGCCGCTCCTGGCGCCCGTCCAGACGTTGAGGTTGAGGCAGTCCTCGCTCATCGTGAGGGTGGTCGACGCCTGCGGCGGGGCGTCGCCGAAGGTGTCGGCCCTGCGGACGCCCTTCCATCGCGGTGCCGGCTGCGGCGGGCGCCAGCGGTTGCGGCCGGCCGTGGTGGCCGCGTACGGAATTCCCTTGAAGACGGTGACGCCGGCCGCCGCGGCGGGGACCCCGGAGACGAGGCCGGTGTCGATCCGCACCGGCCCTTCCCGAAGCGACTCCGCCGCGGGCGCGGACTGCGCGCCGACCGCGTCGAGGAGGACGGCGCCCGCGGCGACGCCGGCGGTGCGGCCCAGGAAGTCCCGTCGGCGGAGCGACGAGTCCGAGGGGAGGGGGTGTTGGTTTTCGGGCATGGTCATTCCGATCTCCTGACCGGTGGGGGGAAGGGGGATGGTGGGAGGAGCGCTGTGGGGGTCGGGTGCGTCGGGGGCGTCGGTGCGGATTCAGCCCGTCACCGGCGGGAAGAACGCGGTTCGGGTGAGGAAGTCCCTGATCAACTGGCGCCAGACGAACCACTCGTGGCCGCCGTTGACGAAGTCCGCGGTCAGGCCCACGCCCTTCTCCGCCAGGGTGGAGACGACACGGGCGTGGTAGGAGTGACCCGCTCCGTGCACGCCGCCGGGCGTGACGCTCGGTTCCTGCCAGCCGCCGCCGACGAAGACTCCCGTCTTCTTGATCGCCGCCACCTGCGCGTCACTGATGTCCGACGCGTCCGGGACGGTGAAGGGAGCGATGACGCCCGGGCTCAGGACCCCGTAGTAGCCGAACCGGTCGGTGTGCCGGAACAGCAGCGACATGGCGATCGAGCCGCCGAAGCCCTGACCGCCGACGGCCCGTTGGGAGGCGGCGGTGGAGACGTGGTAGTGCGACTCGACGTAGGGGATCACGTTGTCCGTGAGGTTGGCGTCGAAGGCCGGATAGCCCGTGGAGTCGTCCGTCTCCCCGAGGGAGTTGGGCATCACGACCACCATCGGCTGGATCTGTCCGGTGTCGATGAGGTTGTCCAGGATGGCGGCCACATCGCCCTGGGTGCTCCAGTCCGTCTCGTTGTCGCCTCCGCTGAACAGATAGACCGTCGGGTACGGCTTCGCGCGGTGCGTGTCGTAGCCGGGCGGTGTGTAGACGGCCAGGCGGTTGGTGCCCGCGGGAATGATCGGGCTGGACGTCGGATAGGCGACGTCGGCGAGCCCGCCCCGCCGGCCGACGGCCTGGGCCTGCCAGGCCTGGTCGACGGTCCCGAACTCGGGGTCCGAGGGGACGTAGACCTGGCTGAGGGCCTGGACCGAGCCGGTGGTCTTCCCGTTCCTGGTGTTCCAGGGCGGGTTGCCCGGATCCGACACCTCGGTGCAGCCGGTCTGGGTCGGGCTGGAACAGTCCACGTAGAAGCCGTAGTTGAAGACGCCGGACGGCAGCGGGACCGTGTAGGACCACACGCCGGTGCGGGGGTTCTCGGTCATGGCGGCGACCGGCCAGTTGGCCGCGGAGGAGTTCGGGGAGCCGATGGGTATGTCGCCCGGTTTCCACTGCGCGGGCAGGATTCCGGGGGTGGTGATGGTGGTGTCCTTGTCGCCGGTCAGGGCGGAGAGCTCGTACGGGTCGGCGAAGTACCACTCGCCCTTGATCCGGACGCTGGTGGCGTCGGGAGCCTTGAAGCGGAACGTGACCCGGTAGCCCGTTGGGCCGGTTCCGGTGTGGACGACCTGCGGGGCGAGACGCTGTGCGGTGTCGGCTTTCCTGCTCGCGTGCGCCGCGCTGCCGCCCGCGGTGAGGACGAGCACGGCGGCCAGGACCGCGAGGGTGCGCAGTGCCGCTGGTGCGCGGCGCACGACGAAGAAGGGCATGGTGAAGCAACTCCCAACGGCGGAGCGGGAATTGGTGGTCCGGTGTGATCGTTCTCGTCAGCTCGGCAGGCTCGCCCAGAAGTCGAGGTCGTGCTCGGCGGCGAAGCCGTCGGTGACCTTGGAGCAGGCCGCCGGGGCCCGGTTGCTCGACGGGTCGGTGTCGCAGGCCTTCAGGGACATCAACTTCCCTGTGCTCGCGCTGTACTTGGGCCAGTCCGGCGTACGTGCCCCGTTGGGGTCGCCGTCGGCGGCGAACCGCCCCCAGTACGTGATCATCTGGTGGGACAGCTCCAGCTGGTCGTCGTCGTAGGGCAGGGTCTGGCCGAGGTAGTCCCAGATGTAGCCGAGGTCGTCGACGTGGACGGCGCCGCCGAAGGGGAAGTCGCGTGCCGTCTCGCTCTTCTGCTGGATGCGGAAGATCGATGTGAAGTGCGGGGTGTCGCTCTCGGCGAACTCGTAGGCGTAGGTGGGCACATACTTCGACAGCGAGCCGAACAGCTGCTGCCGGGTGTAGGAGGTGGAGCCGTTCTGGACGGCGGTCCAGGCCTCGCCCGGGGTGGCGTACGCGCTGAGCGGGTACTCCGCCAGGACCTTGTCGGCGTTCGCCCCGTAGGTGGCGCGCACCTGTTGCTCGTACTGGGCGGCGGTCATGGGGTTGCCGAGGTAGTCGTAGTTCTGGAAGGTGAACAGGCCGCGCTCGCTGTTGGTCTGACCGAGCATCACCGGGACGCGGTTGAAGTTCCCGGTCTGTACGGCGGTCGCGGGGTTCACCGGGAAGGCGGTGCCGCCGACGGAGGGTGAGACTCCTGCCTTCTTCTGCGCGGCGAGGAGATCGGCGGCGGACGTGGCGCGCAGACAGGCCAGGACGTCGGAGGCGGTGTCGCAGCCGACGGCCTTCACGAACGCCGCGCTCTGCGTCTGCCCCGCGGCCGCCGTCTGCAGGCTGCAGCCGCCGCTGACGATGACGGCGTGCGTGAACAGGCCCTTGGCGGTGGGCGAGGCGAGCTCGTCACAGACCGCGCTCCCGCCGGCGGACTGCCCGGCGATGGTCACATTGCCCGCATCGCCGCCGAACCGCGAGATGTTGGTGCGCACCCAGCGCAGGGCGGCCTGCTGGTCGAGCAGCCCGTAGTTGCCGGGGCCGTTCCCGCTCTCGGCCTGCAGCTGGGGGAGGTTGAGGAAACCCAGCGCGCCGAGACGGTAGTTGACGGTCACGACGATCGCGCCGGTCTGCTCGACGAACCTGCGCGGGTCGGTGTCCTGGCCCGCGCCACCCGTGTTGCCGCCGCCGTGGATCCACACGACGACGGGGGCTGCCGCCTTGGCGTGGTCGGGGACGTACACGTTGAGGGCGAGGCAGTCCTCGCTGGTGATGGTCTTCTCGTAGCCGGGGTCCCAACCGCTGTTCTGGGCACAGCGGTCGGCGAACGCGGACGCGTCGCGCACGCCCGACCACTTGGCCACGGGCTGCGGGGACCTCCAGCGGTTGCGGCCGACGGGATCGGCGGCGTAGGGGATGCCGAGCCACTGGTCGTAGCCGGTCCGGCTGTCGCCGCGGACTTTGCCGGCGTCCGTCCGCACCACCAGCGAAGAGGGGTGCGCGGAGGCGGCGGGCTGGGCCGCGGCCTTCAGGGCGTCTGCCGCGACCGGGGACAGCAGTCCCAGGCCGAGCACACCGACCGCGGCCAGAGCGACGGCGAGTCTGCCGGACGGTTTCGTTCTGATCATGGGTTCCCAGCTCCTGACTTCGCGATCGGGAACGGTGAACTGCCGTGGGGGGAGAGCGGAGGCACCGCGTGAACGTAACCGCCCAGCAATATTGTGCGCAATATGCGCGACACAGATTGTCCAACACTCTTGTGCGGCCGAGCGCTTGAGTCCCCGAGATTCGACTCGATTTCCTGCACACGTCTTGCAGGCCTACGCCGACAGCGTTACGTTCCCTGCAAGTCTTGTCAGACAATCCAGGTACCGCTCTTGCAGAGTTGATCCTGACGGTCCCTCACTTCGGCGGCGCGGACAGCCGTCGCAGAACGTCCCGGCCGGCCGTGGCGACCAGCGGGGGCACACCGAGGTCGTCGAGCATGTCGGCGGCGGCCTGCATCTCCACGGTCCGGCGTACCGCGTGCCGGCGGCTGCCGTCGACCATCCGGTCCACGGTCGAAGCGTCCGCCCGGGTCAGCTCCTCGGCGACGACCTCGCGCAGCCAGTCCTCGCAGCCGGCGGCCCGGGCCGCGTCGAGGGCCTCGACCACAGCTGCCGCGAGGCCCTTGTAGAAGACGCTGCGCAGCAGCTTGCGTTCGGCGGCCAGACCGGCCGGGCCGTCCAGGACCTCGATCCGCGCACCGAGGGGGCGAAGCAGCGTGGCACAGCGTTCGGCGTCCGGGCCGGAGACCAGCATCGGGGTGCGCAGCCCCCTGCCGGGCACGGTCGCCATCAAGGAGACGTCGGCGAATCCGATGCCGGCGTCCGCGGCGATCTCCCCGAGGCGCCTCTTCAGCGCGGGGGCGGCGGTGTTGAGGTCGGCCCAGAGGCAGCCGGGGGACGTTCCGGCCAGCCCCGCCCGCAGGGCGTCCACCGCGTCCGAGGCGCTGTTGACGCTCAGTACGAGGTCGCAGCCCAGGGCCGCCTCCGCGTCACCGCCGGTGTCCACCACGCCCGGCGGCGCCGGCACCTTCGGGTCATGGCCCCTCACATGTGCGCCCGCCGCGGCCAGGTCGGCCGCGATGGCGCCACCGGCCTCCCCGAGACCCAGTACGGCGATGCGCGGACCCTCGGTGGCGACGGTTTCCACGGACGGTGCTCCTCGTCCTCGTGCGCGGCGGGGGCGCCGCACTGCCGGAGAATTGGTAACAATATTGTCGCCATTCAGGGGGTCCACAGGAAAGAGGGGGTCACGTGTCGGGTACGCACCATGTCCCGTCCCAGTCCGGCCCGGTCGTCGAGGCCATCCGCGCGGCGATCGTGAGCGGGGACTACGTACCGGATCAACGGCTGGTGGAGACGGATCTGTCGGAGCGGTTCTCGGCCAGTCGCGGAGCCGTCCGCTCGGCGCTGCTCCAGCTCGGCAACGAAGGGCTGGTGGAGCGCGTCCCGCACCGCGGGGCCAGGGTCCGGGCGGTGCCCCTGGCCGAGGCCATCGAGATCCTCGAGGTGCGGATGGCGGTCGAGGGGCTGTGCGCGGCCAAGGCCGCGCAGCGGGTGACCGAGACGGAGATCGCCGAACTGCGCGGGATACGCGAGGGGATGGCCGCCGCGGTCGAGTCCGGTGCGGTGATGGCCTATTCGGAGCTCAACAACCGGCTGCACCGCCGCATGCTGGAGATGAGCGGACAGCGCACGGCGGGCGGGGTGATCGAGCGGTTGCGCGGCCAGGCCGTCCGCCACCAGTTCCGGCTCGCCATGCAACCGGGGCGGCCCTCCGTCTCGCTGCCCGAACATCTGGCGATCATCGACGCCATCTGCAGTCGCGATCCCGCGGCCGCCGAGGAGGCCGCCCGGCAACATCTCGGCAGCGTGATCCGGGCCCTGCGCGGTACGGCCGCGCCGGGGCCCGGCACGGCCGTACCGGACTCCGGAACGTCGTAGCGGAACACTTTCTGCGCAACCCATTGACGATACGGCGGTGATTGTTAACAATCCGGTTCACTAAATTGGCGACAGGGAGTTCGGAAATGACCGATCGACCAGCCACACATCCGACACCGTCGGACCACGCCCGCACACTCGTCGCGGGAGCCTACGACATCCATGTGCACATCGCGCCCGACCTGATGAAGCGGCGCATCGACGACCTGACGCTCGCGGCCCGCTTCGCCGAGGTCGGTCTGTCGGGGTTCGTGCTCAAGTCGCACTACGTGCCCACGGCGGAGCGGGCCGAGGTGGTCCGGACCGCCGTACCCGGCTTCGGCGCGGTCGGCGCGATCACCCTCAACGGCTCGGTGGGCGGCATGAACCCGATCGCCGTGGAGATCGCCGGCCGCGGCGGGGCGCAGTTCGTCTGGTTGCCCACCGTGGACAGCGCCAACGAGCGGGCCTGCACGGCCGCCGGCCCGGAGGGCGCCACACCGCCCATGTGGGTGCAGTTACAGGAGGAGTTACGGGCCGCGGGCATGACGGCCGACCCGGTGGACGTCCTCGCGCCGGACGGCAGTGTGCTGGAGGCCACCCGGCAGGTGCTCAGGGTGATCGCCGCCCACGACATGACCCTGGCGACCGGCCATCTCGGCTCCGACGAGATCGCCGCCGTCGTGGACGCGGCGGCCGAGGAGGGCGTACGCCGGATGGTGATCACCCATCCGGAGTTCACCTCCCAGCGGGTGGACGTGGAACGCCAGCGCCGACTCGCCGCCAAGGGCGCCCTGTTGGAGAGGTGCTTCACCACCCCGTACACCGGCAAGGTCTCCTGGGAGGTGTGGCTGGAGCACATCCGGGCGGTCGGCCCGGAGCACTCCGTGCTCTCCAGCGACCTCGGACAGCCCTTCAACCCCCCGGTGGAGGACGGCCTGGCGCTGCTGGCCGACCGGCTGCTGGCCGCGGGCTTCAGCGAGCACGAGATACGGACCATGGCCGTGGACAACACCGTCTGGCTGGCCGGGGCGACGAAGGACCGGCGCTGACGATGGGCGCCGTGCTGGAAGTCACCCGGCTGACCAAGCAGTTCGTCAAGGGCGACATGGGCATCCTGGCGCTGCGCGACCTGAGCCTCGGGATCGAGGAGGGCTGCTTCGTCACCGTGCTCGGCCGCAGCGGCTGCGGCAAGTCGACCCTGCTGAACATGATGTCCGGGCTCATGCCGCCCACTTCGGGTGCCGTGACCTACCGGGACGCGCCGGTGACCGGCCCGCGGACCGAGGTCGGCTACCTCACCCAGTCCGACACCCTGATGCCCTGGCGCGACGTGGTCCGCAACGTCGAGATGCCCATGGAGATCAAGGGAGTCGACGCCAAGGAGCGCCGCGAGCGCGCCACGGACCTCGTCGAGCGGGTCGGGCTCACCGGGTTCGAGCGCCACTACCCGCGCGAACTGTCCGGCGGTATGCGGCGTCGGGCGAGCCTGGCCCGGATGCTCGCGGGCGACCCGGAGGTGCTGCTCCTCGACGAGCCCTTCGGCGCCCTGGACGCACAGCTCCGCTTCGTGCTGCAGGCCGAGCTGCTGCGGCTGTGGCAGGGCAGCGGACAGACCGTGGTGTTCGTGACCCACGACATCGAGGAAGCGCTGCTGCTCGGCGACCGGATCGTGGTGCTCGGCCGGATCGGAAAGGTGCTCCTGGACAAGGAGATCGATCTGCCCAGGCCGCGCGACGCCGACGAACTGCGGGTGGACCCGCACTTCGTCAGCCTGCACAAGGAGATGACGGCGGCGCTCCGGGAGGCGCAGTGAAGACGGTCGACGAGCAGAAAACCGTGAACGCCGAGCGGACGACAGGGCAGTCGGTCACCGTCCCGCTGAACCGCGGCTGGTGGGAGAAGCACGGCCGTACGGTGGTCGTCTGGGGCGGCCGGCTGGTCCTCTCCGTGGTACTGCTGGTGGCCTGGCAGCTGTGCGCGGGCCGCGTGTTCGACCTCACCTTCACCAGCCGGCCGCTCGACGTGGCGCGACGGCTCGGGGACTGGCAGCGCGACGGCCTGCTCTGGTCCAACACGTGGGTCACGCTCAAGGAGGTCCTCCTCGGGTTCGCGCTGGGCGCCTCGACCGGCGCGGTCACCGGGTTCGTCCTCGCCTCCCTGCCGACCTTCTACCGCGTGGTCGACCCCTTCATCGTGGCGCTGTACTCACTGCCGAAGGTGGCGCTGGCGCCGCTGTTCATCGTCTGGTTCGGCATCGGCCTGCAGATGAAGGTGCTGCTCGCCGCCGTCACCGTGTTCTTCCTCGTGTTCCTCAACACCGCCGTGGGCGTGCGGGAGGTGGACCGGGGACTGATCGACGCCGTACGGCTGATGGGCGGCCGCCGCCGTGACGTCGTGCTGAAAGTCGTCCTGCCCGCCTCGATGACCGGGCTGCTCACCGGGCTGAAGGTCGCCGTCCCGTACTCGCTGATCGGCGCGGTGATCGGCGAGCTGGTCGCGTCCAACCGGGGGTTGGGCTATCTGATCAGCGACGCGGCGGCCAACTTCGACACGGCCGGAGTCTTCGCGACGCTCGTGGTCCTCTCCGTGATCGCGACCGTCCTCAATCTGTTCGTCAGTCTCATCGACCGCAGGGCCAACCGCTGGAAGCCACTGGAGGGCCGGAAATGACACGCGTGGAGATGAACCGCCGGCAACTCGTCAAGGGTCTGCTGGCGACCGGTGCCGTCGCGCTGGCCGGTACGGGCTGCGGCGGCGAGTCCGCCGGTGCCACGGCGGTCGGCAAGCTGTCGGTGGGGCAGGTCAGCCAGTCGATCGCCTTCTTCCCGCTGTTCGTGGCGACGAAGAAGGGCTACTTCAAGGACGAGGGCGTCGCCTTCGACGACCCGCCCGTCCTCGGCAACGGCTCCAAGGTGGCCGCCGCGCTGAAGTCGGGCAGCATCCAGGTGGGCGGCGGGGTGATGACCGACGTCTTCAAACTGTCGGAGATCGAGGACGACATCCGGCTGGTCGCCGACCTGGTGGACAAGTACTACATCGACATCATCACCGGGAAGAAGTTCAAGGGCGCCGCCGTCAGCGCCTCGCTCGACGAGCGGACCAAGTCGCTCAAGGGCAGGAAGATCGGCATCACCGGCCCGGGCAGCGGCACCGAGGCCCTGGTCATCTACCTCTTCGCCAAGGCCGGCCTCGACGCGAAGAAGGACGCCGAACTGGTCAACCTCGGCAGTGAGCCCACCGCCGCGCTCGGGGCACTGAAGAACGGCCAGGTCGACGCCCTGTCCTTCGCCCAGCCGCTGGCCCAGCAGGCGGAGGCGGCCGGCACGGGCACCCTGTACATCTCCCCCTGCCGGGGCGACATACCCGGCCTGGTCGACGTCTCCCACGGCGTCTTCTTCACCACTCAGAGCGTGCAGAAGAAGAAGGCCAAGGAGATCGCCGCCTTCCAGAGAGCTCTGGTTCGGGCCAAGAAGGACATCCGCGGCAACGACACGGCCGAGGTCAAGAAGCTGCTGGCCGAGTACCGCAGCGGGATGCCGGACGCCACCCTGGAGGCGCTCCTCCCGCTGCTGAAGAGCGAGATCCCGGCGACGAACGCCTTCAAACGCTCCTCCTTCGACGCCGCGGTCACCTTCCACAAGTCGGCCGGCCTGATCACCAAGACGCCCGACTACGACCGGCTCGTCCCCTCGAATCTGCGCGAGACGTGAGCACCGACGTCCTGGTCGTCGGCGGTGGCAACGCGGCCCTGGTGAGCGCGCTGTCCGCCGCCGACGCCGGAGCCCGGGTACGCCTGCTGGAGCGCGCCCCCGCGCACTTCCGCGGCGGCAACAGCCGGCACACCCGCAACATCCGGTGCGCACACGACACCGGCGACGAGTTCACGACCGGCCCCTACCCCGGCGCCGAACTCCGGCGCGATCTCGGCGGAGTCGGCGACGGACCGAGCGACGAGCGGCTCGCCGAGCTGACCGTGCGCGAGTCGCGGTCCGTGCCGGCCTGGATGACCGCCCACGGCGCCCACTGGCAGCCCGCCCTGTCCGGCACCCTCAACCTGGCCCGCACCAACAGGTTCTTCCTCGGCGGCGGCAAGGCACTGCTCAACTCCTACTACCGCACCGCCGAACGGGCCGGGGTGACCGTCGAGTACGACACCCAGGTCACCCGCCTCGAATGGACCGGCGAGACCTGCACCGCCGCGCACACGGCCGACGGGCGCCGCATCCCGGCCGCGTCCGTGGTCTGCGCGAGCGGCGGCTTCGAGGCGAACCTCGCCTGGCTCGGTCGCTATTGGGGAGAGGCGGCCCAGGGCTTCCATGTGCGCGGCCCCTCGTACAACGACGGCCGTGTACTACGGGAGTTGCTCGACGCGGGCGCCCAACGGGCGGGCGAGGAACGCGGGTTCCACGCCGTCGCCGTGGACGCCCGCGGCCCGAGGTACGACGGCGGGATCGCCACCCGCATCGACGCCATCCCCTTCGGCATCGTGGTCGACCGGGACGGCCGCCGCTTCCACGACGAGGGTGAGGACATCTGGCCCAAGCGGTACGCCAGTTGGGGACGGAACATCGCCCTGCGCCCTGGCCAGATCGCCTACGCCCTGTGGGACGCGAAGGTGCAGGGGTCCTTCCTGCCGCCCATGTACGGCCCCTACACGGCGGGTTCGGTCGAGGAACTCGCCGAGACGCTCGGCCTCGACGGGCGGGCCGTCGCCGAGACCGTCGGCGCCTTCAACACGGCCGTCGACCGCGGCGGCCCGCCCTCCCGGACCTTCACCATGTCCCGGCCGGACGGCAGGCGCACCGCCGGCCTCGACCCGCCGAAGAGCAACTGGGCACAGCGCCTGGACACCCCGCCCTACTACGCCGTACCGATGCGGCCCGGCGTCACCTTCACCTACCTCGGCGTCGCGGTCACCGACCGGGCGCGGGTACGGCGGGTGGACGGCGGGGTCTTCGGCAATGTCTTCGCCGCCGGGGAGATCATGTCCGGGAACATCCTCTCCACCGGCTATCTCGCCGGGTTCGGCATGACCATCGGGACCGTGTGGGGGCGCATCGCCGGACGGGAGGCGGCCCGCCATGCCCTTGGATGACCTCTTCGACGAGGCCCGGCGCCAGCTCACCGTCTGCAACTCCTGCCGCTACTGCGCCGGTTACTGTCCCGTCTGGCCCGCCCTGGAGCTGCGGCCCGCGCCGGAGCGGCGGGACATCACCCACCTCGCCAACCTCTGCCACGACTGCGGTGACTGCCTCAGCGCCTGCATGTACGCCCCGCCGCACGAGTTCGCGGTGGCTCCCCCGAGCGTCTTCGCCGACGTGCGCAAGGACACGTACCGCCGCTACGTCTGGCCGCGCCGCGCGCCGGGGCGGCTCGGCACGGGCATCGCCTTCGCCGCCGTGTGCCTCGTACTCGCCCTGCTGTCCCGCCTGTTCACCGGCCGGTGGTTCGGCGCGGCGGACCGGCCCGGGGACCCCTACGAGGTCCTGCCGCACGTCCCGCTGCTGATCGCCGTCGGAGTACCGGGCGTCTGGGCTCTCGCCGTGTTCGGGTGGGCCGCGCTGCGGTACTGGCGCGACATCCACGGCCGCCTCGCCGACCTGTTCCGGCCCCGGGCGTGGCGGACCACGTTCGTACAGGCCGTGCAGTTGCGGCACATGGAAGGGGGCGGCGCGGGTTGCGAGGTGCCCGGCCGGCGCGGATTCCATCTGGTGCTCCTGTACGGCTTCGGGCTGTGCGCCGTCTCGACCACGGCGGCGGCGCTGCTGCAGAACGTGCTGGGCGCGCAGCCGCCTTACTCCTGGGTGTCCGTGCCCGTGATCAGCGGCGGCGTCGGCGGAATCGCCATGCTGGTGGGCGGGACCGGGTTGTGGGTGCGCGGCGGTGGCAGCGGATTCCTGTGGTCGCTGCTGGTGCTCGCCGCCACCGGGATGCTCACCCTGCTCCTGCGGGAGACCGTGGCCTTCGGGCCGCTGCTCCTGCTGCATGTCGCCGCGGTGGTCACCGCCTTCGGGACCGCCCCGTACAGCAAGTTCGTCCACTGGATCTTCCGGATGCTGTCCATCCACCACGACAACCTGGAGCGATGACATGGGCAACACCGCGGCGCTGGTGGCCGAGCACGTCCGTGCCTCGGGGGCCCGGTTCGTGTTCGCCTACCCGGGCGATCCGATCATCGAGCTGATGGAGGCGATGCGTGCCCTCGACGTCGAGGTCGTGCTCGGCAGCCGCGAGGGCACAGCGGTGTTCATGGCCGAGGCGCACGCGATGGTGACCGGGCGGCCCGGTGTCTGCCTGTCGACGCTGGGGCCCGGGTCCACCTCCATCGTGAACGGGGTGGCCGCCGCGACCTGGGACCGGGTGCCGCTGCTCGCGATCTCCGGGCAGATCGACGCGGGCCGCGAGGACCTGGTCACGCATCAGGTCGTCGACCACAAGCTGCTGTTCTCGCCGGTCGCCAAGTGGGCCGGACGCATCCACCCCCGGTCCGTCGACGCGGTGCTGCGCAAGGCGCTGCGCCTGGCCGTCGCCGAGCGGCCGGGCGCCGTCCATCTCACCGGCTCGGCCGAGACGTTCGCCGCCCCCGCACCGGACGTCGCCGTCAAGTCGCCGCCGCTCGACGGGGCTTCGGGAGGGGTACGGGTGCAACGGGCCGCCGGCGGTCCGGATCCCGCGGCACTGCTGCGGGCGGCCCGGCGCCCGGTGCTGCTGGCGGGGGCCGCCGCGACCCGGTGCGACGCGACCGAGGCCCTGACCCGGCTGGCGGAGAGCGGCGGCTTCCCCGTGGTGGTGTCCCCGATGGCCAAGGGCGTGTTCCCCGAGGATCACCCGCTCTTCGCCGGTGTCCTCGACATGGCGTGCAACCAGGTGCTGTGGGACTTCCTCGCGGACAGCGACCTGGTCGTCGCCGCCGGATTCGACCCGGTCGAGCTGATCCGGCCGTGGTCCCTGGCGGTACCGGTCCTGCACGTCGACACCACGCCCAACGTCGACCAGGTCTACCCCAGCGACTGCGAGGTGGTCGGGGACGTCTCCGCGAGCCTGGACTGGCTCGCGCACGGCCTGCGGGGCGAACCGCGTTGGCGGGAACGGGACATCGCGGCCCATCGCGAGCGGCTGCGTGCGGCCTACTACTCGGGCCGCGTTCCCGGTCGCCTCAACCCCACCGACGTCATCGACGTCGTACGCGCCGCCGCTCCCCCCGAAACGGTCGTCACCTGCGACGTCGGCTCGCACAAGCTGCTCGTCGGCCAGGGCTGGCGGGCCCGCCGGCCGCGGAGCGTCCTCATGAGCAACGGTCTGTCCTCGATGGGCTTCGGGCTGCCCGGGGCCGTCGGCGCCCAGCTCGCCCTCGGCGACGTCCCGGTCGTCGCGCTGGTCGGGGACGGCGGCTTCGCGATGGCCGCCACCGAACTCCGGCTCGCCGCGGCACGCCAACTGCCCCTGACGGTGGTGGTGTTCGTCGACGGAAGCCTCAACCGCATCGAGCTCAAACAGCGGGCGCTCGGCTATCCCGGCACGGCAACCAGGCTGGATGACATCGACCTGGTCGCGCTCGCGGGCTCGATGGGATGCGACGGGGTGCGGGTGAGCTCGGTGGCCGAGCTGGAGAAGGCCACGGCCGGGTTGGGCGCACCGACCGGGCCACTGCTCATCGAGGCGCGGATCGAACCCGCCCAGTACGAGGCGCAGTTCTGACAGTTCCAGCAGCTCTCGAAGGAGCCGGTATGACGGTCGTGGAGCAACTGGCCGAGTTCGCGGTCGCTCAGCGGGCGACGCCGCTCGCCGGGAACGTACGGCACGCGGCGGTACGCGCGGTCGTGGACTGGGTGTCGGCCACGGTCCCGGGCGCCGCCACCCCGGCCGCCCGCGCGCTGACCGAGGCACTCGCCCCCGGCCCCGGGCCGGCCCGGCTGATCCCGTCGGGACAGGCCACCGACGTGCGCACGGCCGCGCTGCTCAACGGCACCGCCGCGCACGCGGCCGAGCTCGACGACATCTACCGGGACGCCTTCTACCACCCGGGTGCCCCGACCATCGCCGCGGCCTTCGCGGTCGCCGACCAACTCGACTGCTCCGGCGAGGACTTCCTCCGCGCGGTGACCATCGGGTACGAGACCGGCGCGCGGATCGCGCTCGCCGCGGGGCCGGAGCACTACCGCCACTGGCACACCACCGGGACGGTGGGCACCTTCGGCGCGGCGGCCGCGGCGGCCGAGCTGCTGCGGCTCGACGCCGACCGGTTCGCGGGCGCGCTGGCGCTGGCCGCGACCATGGCCGCGGGGCTCCAGCAGACCTTCCGCTCACCGTCCACGGGCAAGCCGTTGCACGCGGGGCACGCGGCCGAGGCCGGGGTGGTGGCCGCGCTCGCCGCCGGGAAGGGGCTCGCCGGCGCCCTGGACGTGCTGGAGGGGCCGGCCGGCTTCGGCGTCGCGACCGCAGGGATCAGCGGGTTCTCGGTCTCCGGCCTGGGAGATCCGTTCTGCGTCACGGCCACGACGGTGAAGTACCACGCCTGCTGCGGCCACACCTTCGCCGCGATCGACGCCGCCCTCCGGCTGCGTGCCGAGGGCATGCGCCCGGAGGAGATCACCGGAATCGAGATAGAGACCTACGAGACGGCCACCCGCGTCGCGGGCCGCACCGATCCCGCCGGGCCCGACGAGGCCAGGTTCAGCCTGGCCTACACCGTGGCCGCCGCCCTGGTGCTGGGCGCCGTACGGCTGCACGCCTTTGCGCCCGAGGCGCTGCACGACCCCGTGATCCGGACCCTGATGGCCCGCACCACGACACGGGTAGACCCGGAGCTGGACCGCCTCGCCCCCGGCCGCCGGGCCGCCCGGGTCCGCGTCACCGACCGGCACGGCACCGTGCGCGATCGGCTGCGGCTGACTCGCAAGGGCGACCCCGACGACCCTTTGAGCGACGACGAGTTGAGGGAGAAGTTCGACGAACTGGTACCGGCGTTCCTCGGCCGCCCGCGCGCCGGGTCGATCGCCGGCACGCTGTGGAGACTGCCCGCGCTCAAGCGGATGAGCGATCTGGACTGGGGGCCTGGTCCGCCGCTTTCTCCGGCAGGTCGAGGCTGCTGCGCAGGCGGACCGGCTTGAGCAGGACGGCGGCGACGACGGCGAGTACGGCAGCGGCGGCCGCGAGCAGGAAGACCTGGGCCGTCGCGTCGCCGTAGGCGACCTGGACGACCTCCCGCGCGGTGCTGCTGTCCGGGGACACGCCGGCTGCGGCGGTCCCCTTCGCGATCGCGTCCTGGACGTGGCGGGCGAGTACGGCGCCGAGGACGGAGACGCCGATCGTGCCGCCGAGGGAGCGGAAGAAGGAGACGGTGGAGCTGGCGGCGCCGACGTCCTTGAGCTGGACGGTGTTCTGCACCATGAGCACGAAGTTCTGCAGCGTCATGCCGACCCCCATGCCGACGCACAGCATCGACGAGCCCAGGAAGATCATGGAGGTCCGGTGGTCGATGACGCCCAGTCCGGCGCAGCCGGCCGTGAGGAGTACGGCGCCGGTGACGACGAAGGGCTTGATGTGCCCGGTGCGGCTGATGAGCCGGCCGGCGATCGTGGAGGCGATCAGGATGCCGGCCATCATCGGGATCGTCAGCAGGCCGGCCTCGGTCGGCGTGCGGCCGCGGCTGAGCTGGAAGTACTGGCTGAGGAAGACCGAGGCGCCGAACATGGCCGTGCCGACGGAGAGGCTGCCCAGGATCGCCAGGGCGGTCGTGCGCTGCCGCACGATGGCGAGCGGCACCAGGGGCTCGGGGGCGCGGGACTCGACCCACACGGCCGCGGCGATCAGGGCCAGTCCGCCGGCCACCATGGCCGCGGTCTGCCAGGAGGCCCAGGCGAAGGAGTTGTCGACGAAGGACACCCAGATCAGCAGCACGCTGACGCCGGTGGCGATCAGGGCGGCTCCCAGGTAGTCGATCTTCACGTTCTCCCGGCGCAGGACAGGCAGGTTCAGCGTCCGCTGGAGCAGCAGGAGGGCGAGCAGGGCGAGCGGCAGGCCCAGGAAGAAGCACCACCGCCAGCCCAGCCACGAGGTGTCGACGACGACGCCACCCAGCAGCGGGCCGCCGATGGTGGACGTGGCCGTGACGCTGCTGAGGTATCCGCTGTAACGACCGCGTTCGCGCGGCGGGATCATGGCCGCGAGCACGATCTGGACGAGCGCCTGAGCTCCTCCCACGCCGACGCCCTGCAGGGCGCGGGCGGCTATCAGCTGCCCGGCGGTCTGGCTTATCCCGGAGGCCAGGGCGCCCAGCATGAAGAAGGCCATGGCGGCCTGGACCAGGGTCTTCTTGCTGAAGAGGTCGGCGAGCTTGCCCCAGATCGGCGTCGTCGCCGTGGTGGTGAGGAGGGTCGCGGTGACGACCCACGTGTACTGGGTCTGGGATCCGTGCACCGCCCCGATGATCTTGGGCAGGGCGCTGGAGACGACCGTACTGCTCAGGGTCGAGACGAACAGGGCCAGAAACAGGCCGCTGAGGGCTTTCAGCACCTGGCGGCGGGACGCGGGCGACAGGTCCGTGGGACTCGACTCGTTCACTGCGGTGCTCATCAACCGGCTCCAGGCGAAGCAGCTCCTCGCTATACACGATGTATAGCGACATCGGTTCACCATACACGGCGTATGGTGAGCCCATGAGCCGCTCCGCCCCGCAGCAGACCGCCCCGCCCCGCAGGAACCTGCGTGAGGAGCAGAAGAGCCTCACCCACCGCCGGCTGCTGGAGGCGGCCGTGACGGTGTTCGACGAACTCTCCTTCCTGGACGCGCGGATGGAGGACATCGCCCGGGCCGCGGGGGTCACCCGGGCCACCGTCTATGCCCACTTCACCGGCAAGGCCCAGATCGTCGACGCCCTCGTGGAGCGTGTGTACGAGTTGCGGGAGGAGGCGTACGCCGAGCTGGCCGCCCTGCCCCGGTGGACCCCGGCGGGCATCCGGGCCTGGCTCGACGGCGCGGAGAGCCGATGGCGGGAGATGGCACCGATCCGCCGGGTCGCCAACGCGGCCGCACCGACGGCCCTGCGCAGCATCAACGACGGCCGCGCCCAGTACGTCGAGGCGCACGAGCGCTATGTCGGCCTGCTCATCTCGGACCCGGAGCGCTGGCGGGGCGTCGACCCGGCGGAGGCTCGCCAGCGGGCGCTGATGGCGGTGCTGCAGACCGAGTCGTTCTTCTCGGCGTGGATCGCCGTCGGCCTGCCGGTGGACACGGCCGATCCGCTGCACCTGCTGGCCGACTCCCTGGGCCACCTGCTCGGGCCCGCGCTGGCGGACGCATGAATCGACCGTTACCAGGGTAAAAGCCCTGGTCAGAGTCGCGAGAGTAAACAGCTTGTACCGTACTACGCGTATAGTTTCGTTGTGAGCAACCACAGCCAAGACACCGAAACGTCAAATTCGCAGGCCGGCGGAGTGCAGTCGGTCGACCGAGCCATCAGCGTCCTCGAGATCCTGGCCCATCGTGGTGAGGCCGGCGTCAGTGAGGTGGCCGCCGAGATCGATGTGCACAAGTCGACCGCGTTCCGGCTGCTCGGCGCCCTGGAGGCGCGCGGTCTGGTGGAGCAGGCGGGCGAGCGCGGCAAGTACCGGCTCGGCTTCGGCATCGTGCGCCTGGCCGGCGCGGTCACCGGACGCCTGGACATCACACAGCAGGGCCGCCCGGTCTGCGAGCGTCTCGCCGAGGAGATCGGCGAGACGATCAACATCGCTGTGATGCAGGAGCACTTCGCGATCAACCTGTACCAGGTGCGCGGCCCGGCGGCGATCGCCGCGCACAACTGGGTCGGTGAGCTGACCCCGTTGCACGCGACGTCCAGCGGCAAGATCCTGCTGGCGCATCTGCCCGCCAAGGAGCGGACCGCGCTGCTGGCGGAGGCCGGCCTGAAGAAGGTCACCCCGCACACCATCACCGCGAAGGCGAAGCTGGAGAAGAACCTCGCCGAGGCGCTGGAGAAGGGTTACGCCTTCACCCTGGAGGAGCTGGAGATCGGCCTGCACGCGATGGCCGCCCCGGTCCGCAACCAGGACGGCGAGGTCGTCGCCGCGCTGAGTGCCTCCGGACCCTCGTACCGCTTCACCGAGGAGCGGCTGCACGAGCTCGCCCCGGTGCTGCTGAAGGGTGCCGAGGAGATCAGCCACCGCATGGGCTACCTGGGCTGAGTCATCCCTGGGCGATGCCCAGGCGCTCGTTCACCCAGTCGTGGAAGGCACCGATGTGGTGCTCGCTGGGCACCAGCACGCCGCCCTTGGCGTACATACGGGAGCTCATGCCGGGCTGGGTGCGCTCGCACGCCTCGAAGTCCTGCCGGTTGACCCGGTCGAAGAGCTCCACGGACCGGCTCACGTCCTTGCCGCTCTCGACGACGTGCGGGAGATACAGCCAGTCGCACTCGACGATCGTCCGGTCGACGGCCACCGGGTACATGCGGTGGAAGATCACGTGGTCGGGCACGAGGTTGATGAACACCTGCGGTTTGACGGTGATCGCGTAGTAGCGGCGGTCCTGGTCCTCCGCCACGCCCGGGATGCGGTCGAGGCCCTCGCTGCCGTCGACGGTGAAGCCCTGCACCTCCTCGCCGAACTCGGCGCCGTGGCCGACGTAGTACTGGGCCGCGTAGCCGTCCGCGAACTCCGGGAGCACCTCGGTCAGTTCGGGGTGGATCGTGGCGCAGTGGTAGCACTCCATGAAGTTCTCGATGATGAGCTTCCAGTTGGCCCGCACGTCGTAGACGATCCGCTTGCCGACGGAGAGGTTGTCGATGTCGTAGTGGTCGATCGACTCGACGTCGCCCAGCCGCTCGACGACCGCCCCGATCACGTCCTCCTCGAAGGAGGGCGGGTTCTCCGCCAGGCACACCCACACATAGCCGAGCCATTCCCGCACGGCGACGCTCGCCAGGCCGTACTCGGTGCGGCCGACGTCGGGCATCTTGGTCAGGTTGGGCGCGGCGACGAGCTTGCCGTCCAGGCCGTAGGTCCAGGCGTGGTACGGGCATTGGAAGGCGCGCTTGACCTCGCCGCTCTCCTCGGTGCAGAGCTTGGCGCCGCGGTGCCGACAGACGTTGA
This sequence comes from Streptomyces cylindrosporus, assembly GCF_022698165.1. Lineage (GTDB taxonomy): Bacteria > Actinomycetota > Actinomycetes > Streptomycetales > Streptomycetaceae > Streptomyces > Streptomyces cylindrosporus. The sequence continues at coordinate 314,169 of NZ_JALDAY010000009.1, read as the reverse complement.
AGTAGGCGCGGACGCTGTTGTCCCTCGCCCGGGTGAGGAGGATGCTCTCGCGGCCCACGTCGACGGTGCGGAAGGCGCCGGGCTTGTCCAGTTCGGAGGCGCGTGCCGCGCAGAACCACATGGTCTCGAATATGCGCTCCTGCTCCTGGGCGAAGACGCCGGGATCCGTGTAGGAGGAGCCGGGGAGGGTGGCGATCAGGCTGTCCGGCAGGCTGGTCGAGGTCACGGTGCGCTCCTCGGGAACGTCGGGGAGGGGTCAGGAACAGGGTTACGACGTCACGGCGGCGAGCTGCTTGCGCAGGCGCGTGAACAGGCGGGGCTGGTTCATCCCGAGCACCGCGACCGGCTGACCGGCGCGCCGGTACACGGCGAGGACGTTGCGGTCGTCCGCGGTGCCCTCCTCGACGGTGACGCTGTCGGCGCCGCCCGCGTGGCCGGCGAACTGGATCTTCACGCCGTACTGGTCGGACCAGAAGTACGGCGGCCGGGGCACGCCCGGTTCCACCGCGCCGCCCGCCAGCAGGGTGGCGATCGCGGCGTCCGGCCGCTCGCGGGCGCCGGTCCAGTGCTCGACGCGGCGGTGCAGGCCGGCCCGGGGGTCGTACCAGTTGGCGCAGTCGCCGACCGCGACCACACCGGCCAGGCTGGTGCGGCCGTCGGCGCCGCACTTCACGCCGTTGTCGAGTTCGACGCCGGACCCCTCCAGCCACTCGACGCACGGCCGAGCGCCGACGCCGACCACCACGATGTCGGCGGGGACGGTCCGGCCGTCCTCCAGCAGGACGGCGTCCACGCGGGTCTCCCCGCCCAGTCCCTTGACGCCGACCCCGCACAGCAGCCGTACACCGTGGTCGGCGTGGAGGCCGGAGACGACGGCGCCCATGGTCTCGCCCAGGGGGCCGGCGAGCGGCGTCGGGGCCGCCTCGACGACCGTTACATCCAGGCCGAGGGTGTACGCGGTGGAGGCGACCTCGGCGCCGATGAAGCCGCCGCCGATCACCACCAGCCGTCCCCCGCGGGCGAGTTCGTCGCGCAGGGCGCGGGCGTCGTCCAGGGTGCGCAGGGTGTGGACGCCGGCCAGCCCCTCGGAGCCGGGCAGGGTGCGGGCCGCGGCGCCGGTCGCGATGACGATGCCGTCGGCGCGCACCTGGCGCCCGTCGGCGAGGCGGACGGCACGGTCGGCACGGTCGAGGCCGGTGGCGCGGGCGCCGAGCAGCCACTCGGCGCCCAGGTCCTCGCCGTCCGACTCCAGCACCAGGTCCGCCTCGCCGAGCGTGCCGGCCAGGAACTCCTTGGACAGCGGCGGCCGGTCGTACGGGCGGTGCGGCTCGTCGCCGATGACGACGAGCCGGCCGTCGTACCCCTGCTTGCGCAGCGAGCGCGCCGCCGACAGTCCCGCCAGCGACGCGCCCACCACGGCGACGGTCCTCACGCGGGACCTCCGGCCAGCCGGGAGGCGACGCAGGGGGGCAGGTTGGGCGCGTCCGTGGACACCTGCACGTAGATCGTCCCGTCCTCGATCACGACTTCGTGCGTCCGCACCGGCAGCTTGGCCGGAGGGGCGTCCACGGCGCCGGTGCGCAGGTCGAACTTCGAGGCGTGCAACGGGCATTCCACCTCACAGCCCTCCAGCCAGCCGTCGGCGAGCGACGCGTCCTGGTGGGTGCAGGTGTCGTCGATGGCGAAGACCTCGCCGTCGTCGGTGTGGAACACCGAGACCGGCGGATCGATGTCGAGCCGGATGGCCTCGCCTCGCGGGAGATCCGCGAGACGGCACGCGGGAATCATCATGACACCTCGGTGCGTATAGCGAAACGGATTGCGGTAAGCGCAACATCAGTCTGAGGTCGGCCCAGAACCCTTGTCAAGGAGTTCCGAGGCCCGGATGACCCCCACCAATCGTTGCTTGTAACGCAACCAACATCGCGATAAGCAACGCGAAGAGGGCAGGGGTCGGCACGGGAATCGGTGCCTTTGTGCAGGTCGGCCCGTCAGTGGCCGCGGGCGAGCCAGTCCGGGAGCCCGGGCGCTTCCGCGCCGATGGTCGTCGTGTCCCCGTGACCGGTGTGCACGACGGTGGCGGCGGGCAGCGTCAGCAGCCGTTCCCGGATGGACTCGATGATGGTCGGGAAGTGGCTGTACGACCTTCCCGTGGCCCCCGGTCCGCCCGAGAAGAGCGTGTCGCCGCTGAAGAGCGCGGTGAGCGCGGGCGCGTACAGGCAGACCGCGCCCGGGGCATGGCCGGGCGTGTGCAGCACGGACAGTTCCGTCCCCGCGACCACCAGGATCTGCCCGTCGGCAAGTTCGGCGTCGGGTGCCCGGTCGGGGTGGGTCTGCTTCCACAGGGGCAGGTCGTCGGGGTGGAGCAGCACGGGGGCGCCGACCCGTTCGGCGAGTTCCGGTGCCGCGTCGATGTGGTCGTCGTGCGCGTGGGTGCACACGATGGCCCTGACGCGCCGTCCGCCCACCGCCCCGGCGATGGCGTCGGCGTCATGGGCGGCGTCGATCACGATCACCTCGTGGTCGTCGCCGACGATCCACACGTTGTTGTCGACGTCCCAGGTGCCGCCGTCCAGCGAGAAGGTCCCCGAGGTCACCAGACGTTCGATGCGGGCACCCGCCATCACAGCACCACCACCGAGCGCAGTACGTCGCCGCCGTGCATCCGCTCGAAGGCCTTCTCGACCTCGTCGAGGGCGATGGTCTCGGTCACGAAGGCGTCCAGGTCGAGGCGGCCCTGGAGGTAGAGGTCGATGAGCATCGGGAAGTCGCGGCTGGGCAGGCAGTCTCCGTACCAGGACGACTTCAGCGAGCCACCGCGCCCGAAGACGTCGAGCAGCGGCAGTTCCAGCTTCATCTCCGGCGTCGGCACACCGACGAGGACGACGGTGCCGGCGAGGTCGCGGGCGTAGAAGGCCTGCTGGTACGTCTCCGGGCGGCCGACCGCCTCGATGACGACGTCGGCGCCGAACCCGCCGGTCAGCTCCTGGATCGCCGCGACCGGGTCGCCCTCGCGCGAGTTGACCGTGTGGGTGGCGCCCAGCTTCTGGGCGGTGGCGAGCTTGCGGTCGTCGATGTCGACGGCGATGATCTTCGCCGCGCCCGCGAGGTTCGACCCGACGATCGCCGCGTCGCCGACGCCGCCGCAGCCGATGACGGCGACCGAGTCGCCGCGGCCGACGTTGCCGGTGTTGATCGCGGCGCCGATGCCCGCCATCACGCCACAGCCCAGCAGACCGGCCGCGGCCGGCGAGGCCGCCCGGTCCACCTTGGTGCACTGCCCTGCGGCCACCAGCGTCTTCTCCGCGAAGGCGCCGATGCCCAGCGCCGGCGAGAGCTCCGTACCGTCCAGCAGGGTCATCTTCTGCTTGGCGTTGTGCGTGTCGAAGCAGTACCAGGGCCGCCCGCGCAGACAGGCCCGGCACTGCCCGCACACCGCACGCCAGTTGAGGATCACGAAGTCACCGGGCGCGACGTCCGTGACCCCCTCCCCCACCGACTCCACCACGCCCGCGGCCTCGTGCCCGAGCAGGAACGGGAAGTCGTCGTTGATGCCGCCCTCGCGGTAGTGCAGGTCGGTGTGGCAGACCCCGCAGGCCTCGACCTTGACCAGCGCCTCGCCCGGACCGGGGTCGGGCACGATGATCGTTTCCAGGCTGACGGGGGCGCCCTTCGCGCGTGCGACGACGGCACGGACCTGATGAGACATGGCCACTCCTCGACTGGTACGAGACCTGAGTCCGATGTTGCTCATTACGGCACGCAGAGCACGTGCCGCAACACAGCATCGTGGAGGGCAGACCGGGGGTCAAGGACGGGGAACGCGCCTACTCCGGGGGCGTGGGAGTGTCGTGGGTGCGGTACATCGCCTGGACGTCCAGCTCCAGCTGGACCGTCGGACCGACCACGGCGATACCGCGCGCCAGCATGGACCGCCAGTTCAAGGTGTAGTCCTCGCGGTGCAGCTCGGCCTTGGCGAGGGCGGCGCAGCGCAGTTCCTCGCCGTAGCCGCCGTTGACCATGCCCAGGTAGGTGGTGTCCAGCGACACCGACCGGCTCACGCCGTGCATGGTCAGGGTGCCGTTGAGGGACCACTTGCTGCCGCCCCGGTAGGCGAAGCGGGTGCTCCTGAAGTCGATGTACGGGAAGTTGTCGACGTCGAGGAAGTCGGCGGAGCGCAGGTGGGCGTCGCGGGTGTTGTTGCCCGTGGTGATGCTGGACGCGTCTATGCGGACGTGGACACGGGAGTCGGCGACCTCCTGCATGACCTGGATGCCGCCCTCGAAGCGTTCGAAGCGGCCGTGCACATTGGCCATGCCGACGTGCTTGGCGATGAAGCGGATCGCCGTGTGCGGCGGGTCGAAGAGCCAGGTGCCGGGTACCGGGAGGTCGGCCTGCCGGCCCGGCTGGAGCCATACGCGCTGCGGGGCGGCACCGGCGTCGGCGGCGACCTCGATGGTCTCGCGGTGCGGCTCCAACCCCTCCGCCAGGACCATCAGGCTGTAGGCGCCGGGCGGCAGCACGGCCATGAACAGGCCGTACGGGTCCGTGGTGCCGCGGGCCGAGACCTGGTGGCTGCGCAGTTCCGTCACCGTCACGTCGGCGCCGCCCAGGGGCTGGTTCACCGGGTCCAGGACCTCGCGGACGACGACACCCGCGCCGGCCGGGACGGGAAGCGTGAGGCCCGCGGCGCTTCCGGGGGCATTCCTGAGGCGCCGCCGGAGCAGTCCGAGGGGCATGGTGTTCACCTTTCGGTCTCGTCGGTCAGTACGTCGTGTGCGGCCGGAGGCCCCGGTGGGCGGCCTTCAGTACGTCGAGTACGCCCTCCGTGGTGACCGGCCGCGGGTTGGGGTACGTCTGCCTGGTCGCCTCGCGAGCGGCCTGCGCCAGGTCGGCTTCCTCGATGCCGAGTTCGGCCAGCGAGCGGGGCGCACCGAGGCGGCCGGCGAGATCCCACAGGGCACCCGGGGCGTCGTCCGTGTCGAGGGCCCGGCCGAGTGCCGCCATGGCCTCGGGCGCGGCGGGCGCGTTGTGGGCGAGGGCGTACGGCAGGACGACGGTGTGGGTGTCGGCGTGCGGGAGGCCGAAGGTCCCGCCGAGGACGTGGCAGAGCTTGTGGTGCAGGCCCATGGTGGTCGCGCCGAGCACGGCACCGCACAGCCAGGCCCCGTAGAGGGCACCGCCCCGGGCCTCCACGTCCCGCGGGCTTGCTGCCAGTTCGGGCAGGGCACGCGTCACGGCGCGTACGCCTTCCTCCGCGGTCAGCGCGACCAGCGGTGAGACGTCCGGCGCGTACAGGGCCTCGGCCGCGTGCGCCACGGCGTTGACGCCGCTGGTGACGGAGAGGCCGACCGGGAGGGAGAGGGTGAGCTCGGGGTCGTAGACGACACTGCGCGGCAGCACGGACGGGTCGCGGCCGGTGCGCTTGGCGCCGTTCTCGGTCAGGCCCCACACGGGGGTCATCTCGGAGCCGGAGTAGGTGGAGGGCACGGCGATCAGCGGCAGTCCGGCCCGCAGGGCGAGCAGCTTGCCGAGCCCGATCGCGGAACCGCCGCCCACGGCCACACACCCGTCGGCGCCCAGGGAGCGCGCCACCTCGACGGCCCGCTCGGCGACCTCCACGGGCACGTGCATACGGGCCTCTGCATGCACCCCGGCACACGCGTCGCCCAGCGCGTGCGCGACGGACCGGGCGGTGTCCGCGCCCCGGGGTCCGCTCACCACCAACACCCTTCGCAGACCCAGGCGTTGGACCTCGTCGGGCGTGGCGGTCGTGGCGGCGCCGGGCCGCAGGACGACCCGCATGGGCCGGGTCTCGTGCACGAACTCCCTCATGACCGGCCCGGGTTGAGCACGAGGTCGAAGCGGGCGTGCCGGAACGGGTTCGGGACGCCGAACTCCCGTGCCAGGGACGGGTCGTCGGTCTCGGCGAAGTCCTGCACCAGGCTCTCCTTGACCGCGAACACGGCGTCCGAGTCGAGGTGCTCGCTGCCCGCGACGAAGATGTGCGTGGTGACCGGCACATGGCCTGCCGCCGAGGCGATGAAGTGGATGTGGGCCGGGCGGTAGGGGTGGCGACCGGTGGCCTTGAGCAGGTCACCGACCGGGCCGTCCGTCGGGATGGGGTACGGGCTCGGCACGCAGGTGCGGAACCAGAAGCGGCCCTCGGCGTCGGCCGTGAACAGTCCGCGCCCGTTGCCCGCCGGCTGGACCTCCGGCTGCTGGACGTCGTAGAAGCCCTCGGCGTTCGCCTGCCAGACGTCGAGGAGCGCGCCCGGCAGCGGAGTGCCGTCCAGCGAGAGCACGCGCCCACTGACCACGCACGGTTCGCCGCCGCCCACCAGGTCGATGTCCGCGCCGAGTTCCCGGACCGGGGACTCGGTCATGTGGAAGGGGCCGAGGACCGTGCTGTCGGTGCCGTGCTCGTCGGCGTTGATCGTCTCGACGAGCATGGAGACGCCAAGCACGTCCGACAGGAGCACGAACTCCTGCCGGGTGTCGGTGCAGGTCTGCCCGGTCGCCGTCAGGAAGTCGATCGCCCGCTCCCACTCGGCCATCGTCGGCTCGGTCTCGCGGACGAAGGCGTGCAGATGGCGGGTGAGGGAGGCGAGCAGTTCACGCAGGCGCGGGTCGGTCGTGTCCTTGAGGCTGTCGACGACGGCCTCGGTGAGGTCGGTGGTCATGCGCGGGCGCTCCTTCCGGTCAGGCGTGCCCGAGAATCCGCCGGACCGCGTCGGCCAGGATCCGTTCGGCGTCCTCGGCTGCCGTCGGGTACCGGAAGGCGACGTAACCGTCCGGGCGTACGAGCAGGGCTCCCCCGTCGGCCACCTCGCTCAGCCGCGCCCAGTCGCCGTACGGGTCCTCGTACTCCTGGCCGGGCCCGATGACCACCGTGGCGATCTCCAGGTCCTGGGCCTCGGCGGCCCGCAGCCAGCTCGTCCCGCCGACACCGGTGATCAGGGTGAAGCGGCCGTGGCCGACGGTGTCGAGGGTGGACAGGGTGCGGGTGCCGGCGGTGATCCAGGCGTGCGGGAGCTTGGCGCCGGGGCGGGAGGTGGGCTGGTGGTGGAGTTCGGGGTCGCGGTCGAAGCCGGGGTCGGCGGTGCCGTCGGGGACGATCGCGGCGGAGGTGTAGCGCTGGTTGAGGTCGACGCCGTGCGCGTTGAACTCGTACACCTTGAAGGCGATCGCCTCGCGCAGCCTGGCGCGCTGCTTCTGGGCGGCCTCGGTGTCGTCCTTGCGGGCGGCGATGTTGGCCCACAGCTGCTCGGGGGTCTGCGGGGACAGGCCGTCGAGGGCCTCGAAGATGGGGGCGGTCTCGCCGATGGACTTGTTGGCGCGGGTGACGATCTGCCGTCCGATCGGGGCGCGTTCGGCGGTGTAGGTGTCCAGGAGTCTCGGGGAGGCGGTGCCGTCGAGGACGAGCTTGAGCTTCCAGGCCAGGTTGTAGGAGTCCTGGATGGAGGTGTTGGAGCCGAGGCCGTTGGACGGCGGGTGCCGGTGCGTGGCGTCTCCGGCGCAGAAGACGCGGCCGTTGGAGTAGGTCTCGGCGTACATCTCGTTGACGGTCCAGGCCGAGGACGACTTGATGGTCACCGGGATGTCGTCGTCGCCGATCAGCTGGCGTACGACGGACTCGGCGTACTCGGTGGTCAGGTCGGGGGCGCCGGCCGTGACGTCGTAGCCCCACACGATCAGCCACTCGTTCCAGGGGCGGACGCAGCGCACGAGGCCGGCGCCGATGCCGCCGACGGTGGCGCCGGGGGCGAGCACCCAGTAGAGGGTGGACGGGCGGTGGGCGGTGTACTTGCTCAGGTCCGCGTCGAAGACGATGTTGATGCTGCCGGCCACGCCCATCTGGCCGCCCATCGGCAGCCCGGCGTCCTCGGCGACCTGGCTGCGGCCGCCGTCGGCGCCGATCAGGTACTTGGCGCGGATGGTGTACTCGTCGCCGCGCAGCCGGTCCTCGACGGTGACGGTCACGCCGAAGGCGTCCTGGACGAACGACTTGTAGACGGTGCTGAAGCGCAGCTGCGTGCCGCGCGCGACGGCGGCGTCGATGAGTACGGGCTCCATGAGGTGCTGGGGCATGTCGCACATACGGGAGGGGCTGGCGAGTTCGTGGGCGGCCTGGACGAGCGGGTCGTTTCCCCAGGAGCGGACCCGGCCGAGCTCCTCGCCGGCGAGGCTGGTGCAGAAGGTCGTGTTGCCCATCAGGTGCTGCGGGGTCGCCCTGGCGATCACCTCGTCCTCGACGCCGAGGTCGCGCAGCACCTCCATCGTCCGCTGGTTGGTGATGTGCGCGCGGGGCGTGTCGGCGAGGCGCGCATAGCGGGTGACGACGATGTTCGGCACGCCGTAGGCGCTCAGGGCGAGCGCGGCGGAGGCGCCGGCGGGGCCACTGCCGACGATGAGCACGTCGGTCACGACATCGGGCTCGACGGTGTGCACGGGAGACGCTCCAGGGAATGAGGACAGGCACCGACTGTTCAAGATCATGTGGCCGGGGACGGGGAGCCGGGTGTCTCAATACGAGACAGTGCGCCCGATCGGCACGAGACGGTGCGGCCGATCGGCACAAGACGGGGCAACTGATCGGCGCCGGGTTGTTGCTTGTTCAACCGTTCCCGGTAGGCTGAGCGGTGCCGTGACCACCGCCGAGCTCCCCTCAGTCCGCCCCACGCTCGCCTCCCTGCGCAGGGCCCGCGAGCTCTTCCTGCTGGGGCGGCCACTGCCGGACGGCGTGCCGGAGGAGATCGTCGCCGCCTGGAAGCGTGCCCGGTTCTTCGGCGTACGACACGACGGGGCGGGCACGTCTCAGCTCACCCGGCGAGCACCCGAGTCACCGCTGCTGACCGCGGCCCGTCCCGTCCTCGACCGCGTCGCGCCCACCCTCGGCACCGGCCGGGCGTCCCTGGTCCTCACGGATCATCGGCTCCGGGTGCTGTGGGCGGCCGGACTGGGGCCGGGTGCTCCCTGCCCCGACCTCTCCGAGCAGGTGGTCGGCCACAACAGCGCCGCCGTCGCCCTGCACACCCACCGGCGCGCCGAGGTGCACGGTCCCGAGCACTTCCTCGACCTGTGGCAGGACGTCTCCTCGGTGAGCGTGCCGGTACGGGCGCCGGAGACCGGTCAGTTGCTCGGCACGGTGACGGTGGCCTGCCCGCTGTGCGCCGAGTGCGGCCCGCATCCGGGGGCTCCGCTGGCGGAAGCCACGGCGAGTGCGGTCGAGGCGGAACTGCTCGCGCGGTCGCGGGCGGCCGAACGGGTGCTGCTGGACGCGTACTTGAGGGCGGTGGGCGAACACGGTCGCGCGGTCGTGGCAGTCGACGGCCGCAGCCGCCTGGTCAGCGAGGCAGCCGGGGAGGTGCTCTCGCCGGAGGGGCTGGAGGCGCTGGAGCGGGGTGCGGTCGGTCTGGTCCGGGACTTCGGCGTTGCGCCGGCCGCCGGCCCGGCGGCGGGTCGGCACCCCGACGGCCCGGGAGCCGCGCTGCTCCCGGCGCCCGCGTCCTCGTACCGCATCCGGCTCCCGGCCGGTTCCGGGTGTACGGCGGCGACACTCACGCCGGTCCTGCATCACGGCTCGGTCGTGGGTGCGGTCGGGGTGCTGGATCCGGTGGGGCATCCGCCCGTCACGTCCACCGCGCCGAACGTGGCGGGCCTGGCCGGGCGGTCGGTGCCGTGGCGGCTCGCGGTGGGCCGGGCGGCGGAGCTGGCGAGGTCACCCGAGCCTCTGCTGCTGGTCGGCGAGCGCGGCACCGGGAAGACGTCGCTCGCCCGGGAACTGGCCGCGGATCCGCTGGTCGTGGACGCGGCGGAGACCGAACTCACCGCGGAGACGGACGAGTTGGCGCACGGACGCCCCCTGCTGATCCGTCACGTCGAACGTCTCGCGCAGGCGGACACGGCCACTCTCAACACCCTGCTGGACGAGCGTCCCGGGGCGCCTCTCCTGGTCACCTACACACCGGGAACACCACCGGGCCCCTGCCTCAAACGCCTCCTGGACACCCTGGCGGCCCGCTCGGTCACGCTGCCCTCGCTGCGCGAACGGCCGGACGACATCCGGGAGTTGCTGTCGGCCCTCGCCCCCAGGCCCGAGCCGGGACGTCCGCCGCTCACCTGGACGCTGGACGCGCTGCGCGCCCTGGAGCAGCACCCCTGGCCCGGCAACGTCACCGAACTCGCCCACCTGGTACGGGCGTTGGCCGAGCACCGCCGTACGACCGGCCCCGTCGGGCGGGCCGAGCTGCCGGACCCGGTGCGCGAGGGGCCGGCGCCCCGTCCGCTGAGCCCGATGGAACACGCCGAGCGCGCCGCCATCCTGGACGCCCTGCGCCTGCACGGCGGCAACAAGGCCCGCGCCGCCGCCTCGCTGGGCATCGCCCGCGCGACGCTGTACCGGAAGCTGCGCGGGTATCGGGGCTGAGCCCCTTCAGGACCGGCTGCGGTGCCCGGCGTTCACCGTCGCTCCGGGGGCCGCCCGCAGGACCTGCCCCGGCGCCGGTGTCCCCCGGCGCCTGCTGCGGGGTGTGCGTTGCGGCCAGCACAGGACGTAGGCCGCCGAGCCGACCGCGAAGGCGAGGCGGATGAGGCCCTGGGTGCGGTCGGAGGGGATCAGCAGGGCGCTGCCGTACAGCGAGATCAGCGCGATCCAGCTGACCCACGGGACCAGGCGGCGCTGGCCGATCGAGTCCCAGATGAGGGTGCCGAGGAGGACCGAGGCGTTGTAGTACGTGTACACGCTCGGGTCCAGGACGATGCGGGCGTCGGCGGCGAGCAGCACGACCGCGGGCCAGCGGTGGCGCCGTACCGCCAGAGCGCCCAGGGCGATGCCGAGGAGCATCTGGGCGGGGCGGTCCCACCAGGGGGTGGCCGCGTCGTGGACGCCGAACCAGCGCAGGGACGACGCGGGCTGGTTGGGGATCGTGAAGCGGGCGGCGGCCAGCGTGTCGAGGTGGGTGAGGTAGAAGGGGAGCCAGGCGGCGGCCACGAGGCCGAGGGCCCATGCGGCCGAGCGCAGCCGGGCGGGCCGCGGCAGGGCGAGCAGGAGGGGCAGGAAGCCGACGGCCCACGGCTTCGAGTCCACCGCGAGGGCCAGGAGGACGCCCACCGCCGTAGCCCGGCCGCGCACCAGCGCTCGTACCGCGAGCGTGGTGAAGAACAGCGCCAGTACGTCGTCGAGGTGGGCGAAACGGACCGCGACCTCCACCCACATGGGGATGAAGGCCGCCCCGGCGATCAGCACGCGCTGCTGAAGTCGCCTGTGGTTGAGGCCCGTTCCCCGGTAGTGGTCCGCGGCGGCGCGGCCGACCAGGACCAGCATGTACAGGCCCAGGCCGGACATGAACGCGTCGGCGAGCTTCTCGCCCAGTACGGCCGGGAACGGCGCGAACAGCGCGGCGACCAGGAAGCTGACCGGGCCGATCTGCAGCTCGGGGTGGTTGGCGTAGAGCGCGAGGCCGCCGCCGGGGATCTGGTTGAAGAGGAGTTGCTGGCCGGTTCTCAAGTAGTGCCAGGACACGGCTCCATGGCGTTCGGCCACGAGGAACCAGAGGGCTGTCCACAGGATGAGCAGCGCGTTGTGCCGGCGCAGCGGATAGGGGCCGATCCGCACCCCGCCCCTGGGCACGGCGCCGGCCGTATCCCGCTTCCGCACTTCCCGTCCTTTCCCTCCGACATCCGGAAAGAGGGGGTCGCGGGGCTGTGGGTTGCTTGTGCGGAGGTAAGGAAGCGGTCAGTGCGCGGCGAACTGGACCTTGGTCGGCTGCACGACGTTCGGGCGGACGGCGATGCCGTTCACGGTGAGTTGCTGACCGTAGATGTCGGTGATCCTGATCGCGCCACCGCATCCGGCGCCGTCCTCGGACAGGAAGTAGTTGTAGTCCTCCCGCTTCAGCGAACGCCAGACACCACCGCTGCTCACCTCCAGCCGCGCCAGCGGATTGCGGTGGCCGATGACCTGGATGCCGCACCAGTACTGCGTCGACCCGGTCTTGTAGCGGATCGACAGCGGGCCGAGGCCGCTCGGGCTCGCCAGTTTCCAGGTGATCGGGATCCGGCCGGCCGACGGCGCCGCGAGCTTCGCGAACGCCTGTGCGCTCAGGTCGATCTGGCCCGGGGCGCAGTCTCCCGGGCATTCGTTGGTGATGCGGACCGTGATGGAGGCGCCGTTCGCGGCGCTGACGACCACGTACGCGCCGCAGGCTTTGGAGCCCTCGTAGTCGGCGGTGTTCATCGCGCCCGTCATGACGTCGCCGCCGGCGTCGTAGAGGCAGGCGCCGCTGCCGTCGGCGTCGTAGAAGGTGGCGACGCCTTGGTAGGTGACGCCGGGGCGGATGCGTCCCGCCAACGGCGCGCTGCCGGAGGCGGGTTGGGCGGCGGTCGTGGCCGTCGGCTTCGCCGACGCGGTGGTCGCGGAGGCGGACGGCTTCCGCTCGGTGGCCTTGGCCGAGGGTTTCGGTGATACGGCGGTGGCGTCGGCGGACGCGGACGGGGAGGTCGTCGCGGCCGGGGCGGAGGCGTGCCTGCTCGCGGCCGGCGTCGCGGCGGTGTCCCTCGCCTCGGACTTGCGGCCGGTGAGCAGGACCGCGGTGAGGGAGGCGACGATGAGCACCGCGGCCGCCGACAGGAACAGCCACCGTCTGTGCACCGGACCTCCTCGACGACCGCGCCCCTGGGGCGCGAGTGACAAGGGAAGCGATCGTGCCAGACCCGGGAACACGGCGGCAAGCCCGGTCTCGGAGTGCGGGCGCGGCCCCGTCCGCTCCCGAAACTTTCGTGGAAGCCGGGCGCTCTTTCGCGGGCGGGAGCGGCTGACGCATCCTGTCATCCGGTCCGCGCTGCTCACCGGCCCGAGGACCGCCGAACCGACCGGGGCGTGCGCCCCACGAAGGAACGACATGACGCGCAAGCAGGCCCTGGTGGTCCGAGGCGGCTGGGAGGGCCACGAGCCGGTCCGGGCAACGGAGTTGTTCCTGCCCTTCCTCCGCGGCAACGGCTACGCCGTCCGCGTCGAGGAGTCGCCGGAGGTCTACGCCGACGCGGCCGCGATGGCCGGCACGGACCTCGTCGTGCAGTGCGTGACGATGTCGGAGATCACCGGCGAGCAGGTGGCGGGGCTGAGCGCGGCGGTCGCGGCGGGCACCGGCCTCACCGGCTGGCACGGCGGCATCTGCGACTCGTACCGCTCCTCCTCCGACTATCTCCACCTGGTGGGCGGGCAGTTCGCGACCCACCCCGGCAAGGAGCCCTGTGAGCGCGCGGGAGGCCAGGAGGACAACTACCTGCCGTACGCCGTCGAGTTCACCGAGGCCGGCCGTCAACACCCGGTCACCGCGGGGGTCGAGGACTTCGAGTTGTGCACCGAGCAGTACTGGGTGCTGCACGACGACCTCATCGACGTACTCGCCACCACCACGCATCCCGCCCGGCCGTGGCAGCCCTGGCACCGGCCGGTGCGCTCCCCGGCGGTCTGGACCCGGCGGTGGGGCGCGGGGCGGATCGTGGTGACGACGCCGGGGCACAGCCTCGACGTCCTGGAGAACCCGAACGTCCGTACCGTCATCGAGAGGGGCATGCTGTGGGCGACGCGCACCGTGTCGGCGTCGTAGGTCTCGGGGTGATCTCCCGCGCGTACCTGGACACGCTCGTCGGCCGTCCCGCCGTACGGATCACCGCGGTCGCCGACCTCGACGCGTCGAGGTCGGCCGCCGTGGCCGCGGGGCTGCCGGGCGTCGAGGCGCTGTCCGTCGGGGAGTTGCTGAGCAGTCCGGACGTGGACATGGTGCTCAACCTCACTGTCCCGGCGGCGCACGCCGAGATCGCCCTGGGCGCGATCGAACACGGCAAGCACGTCTACGGCGAGAAACCCCTCGCGGCGACCCTCCCCGAGGCGCGCGCCGTCATGGCGGCCGCCGCCGAGGCGGGCGTCGGCGTCGGCTGCGCCCCGGACACGGTCCTGGGGACCGGGATCCAGACGGCGCGGGCGGCCGTGGAGGCGGGCAGGATCGGGCGTCCGCTGTCCGCGTCGGCCGTGATGGTCACGCCGGGCCACGAACGCTGGCATCCCAACCCCGACTTCTACTACACGACCGGCGGCGGCCCGCTGCTGGACATGGGGCCGTACTACCTCGCCTCGCTGGTCCATCTCCTGGGCCCGGTACGGGCCGTGATCGGCGCGGCCGGCCGGCTGCGCGCCGAGCGCGTCATCGGATCCGGCCCGCGCGCGGGCGAGCGGATCCCCGTCGAGGTGGACAGCCATGTCTCCGGCGTGCTGGAACACGTCGGCGGAGCCCTGACCACGATCACCACGAGCTTCGACGGCGTCGCCACCACGGCCACGCCGATCGAGGTCCACGGCGAGACCGGGAGCCTGGCGGTGCCCGACCCGAACCACTTCGCGGGCGAGGTACGGCTCTTCGCGCTCGACGACACCGAGTGGCGCACGCTGCCGCCGTCGGCGGGTTACGTCGACGGCGGCCGGGGCGTCGGGCTGCTGGACTTCGTCGCGGCGGACGCACGCCGGGCACCTCGCGCGAGCGGTGAACTCGCCCTGCACGTACTGGAGACGATGACCGCGCTGCTCCGCTCGGCGGAGGAGGGGCGCCGCATCGAACTGACGACGTCGGTACGGCCGCCCGCTCCCGTTCCGCTGACGGCGCCCGGGGACTGGTGAGCCGGGGTCACACGGCCTCGGCGGTCTGGTCCCCGCTGTCGCGCGCCGCCTCGGCCACCGGGTGCGGAACGATCGTCCTGGGGACGTCCGGCTCGGCGGCGGCCGGCTTGCGGATCAGCAGCAGCGCCGCGTCGTCGTGGAGCCGGCCGCCCACGTGGGCGAGGAGTTCGTCGTGGAGGGCGGCGAGGGTGTGGGCCGGGTCGTCACAGGCGTGCCGGGCCAGGCCTTGGTGCAGGGGGTAGAAGGCACGGCCGCGGTCGCGCGCCTCGGTGACCCCGTCCGTGTAGAGCAGCAGCTGGTCCCCGTCGGCGAAGGGCAGGACCTGCAGGCCGGGCGTGTGCCCGGTGAGTGCGCGCAGGCCGAGCGGCGGGGCGGGGTCGACGGGCTCCACCGCCGTGACGGCCCCGGAGGCACGGACGAGCAGCGGGGGCGCGTGTCCGCAGTTCACCACCTCCAGGTGGCCCGGCCGCGGGTGTCCGGCGACCACGGCGGTGACGAAGTCGTCGCCGCCGAGGTTGCGGGCCAGGCTGCGCTCTATCCGGTCGACGACGGCGAGCAGGTCGGGCTCGTCGTACGCGGCCTCGCGGAAGACGCCGAGCACCAGCGCGGCGGTGCCCACGGCGGGCAGGCCCTTGCCGCGCACGTCGCCGACGATCAGCCGGACGCCGTACGGGGTCGGGATGAGCGCGTAGAGGTCCCCGCCGATCCTGGCCTCGGCCGCCGCGGCGCTGTAGCGGACGGCGACCTGGAAGGGGCCGACCCGCTCGGGCACGGGCACCAGCAGGGCGTGCTGGGCGGTCTCGGCGACCGAGCGGACCGCCGCGAGGACGCGCTCCCGGCGGGCGCGCAGCAGACAGGCCAGTCCGCTCGCCAGGGTCACGGCGAGCAGGGCGGACAGTACGGCCGCCAGCTCGCGGACCGGAACCCCGTCGCGGGCGCCGAGCAGCGCCCCCAGCAGGACGGCGAGCAGACCGACGCAGGCGACACCGCGCGGGCCGTTGGTGCTGGCGGCCAGGGCGGGTCCGGCGGCGAGCAAGGGGAGCCACATCATGCCCGCCCCGCCGACCAGGTCGACGAGCGCGACGGCGCAGACGATCAGCACGGGCAGCAGTGGCGTCCCGGCGGCCAGCCCCGCGGCGGCACAGCTGCCACCGCTGTCTCGTCGAGCCCGACTCATAGTGCGTGCGCAGTCCTCACCTGTGTCCGGGCCGCTCCGCACGGGACGCGTTCCCGAATTGCCTGTTTCCTCCAGGAAACGTGTTCGACCCGGCGGGTCACAAGGAGCGGGATTTCAGATAGTGAGCGAGAGGCTTCGGGTCACCCGGCTCGCGGTGGGGAGCAGGCGGGCCCGGACCTCCGGCAGCGTGGCGAGCCGGTCCGCGGGCAGGGAGACGCCGAGCGAGCCGATGGTGTCCCCGTGGTAGACGGGTACGGCGACGCAGACCGTGCCGAGCGTGTACTCCTCCAGGTCGGTGACGGCCGGGGCCAGGGGCGGGTCGTCGAGGCGGCGGAGCAGCTCCGGCAGGCTGGTGACGGTCCGGGGGGTGAGGTCGGCGAGGTGGTGCCGGGAGAGGTAGTCCTTGCGGGCCTCGTCGTCCAGTTCCCGCAGCACGGACTTGCCCAGCGCGGTGGCGTGGCCCGCGTCCTCGAAGCCGACCCAGAGGTCGACGCGGGGCGCGCGGGGGCCGTCGACGATCTCGGCGACCCGGATCTCGCCGTCCTCGAAGAAGGTGAGGTAGGCGGCGGCGCCGAGCTCGTCGCGCAGGGCGGCGAGGGTGGGCCGGACCCGGCTGAGCAGCGCCTGCCCGCGGCCGTCGGACCGCAGGGTCTGCAGCTTGTCGCCGAGCACGAACCTGCCGCCGTCCAGTTTCCGCAGGTATCCGTCGTGGACCAGCGTGCGCAGCAGGTGATAGGCGGTGGCCAGCGGCAGCCCGGCCTCGCGCGCCAGCTGTTTGGCGGGCGCGCCGCTCTCGTGCGCGCTCACCGCCTCCAGCAGCCGGAAGGCCCGCTGGACGGAGGTGATCAGCGTAGGACCGTCACGCGCACCCATGCGTCCAGCGTGCGCCGGGGCGCCGGACGGGGCAACGCGAACACGGTCCCACGCCCCTCTTTCGGTGCGCGCGTGGACAGGCCCGCGGCTGCCGGGGCCTGCCGTGGGAGGACGGCGCTCACTACCGCCGTACTACTCGCCCGCGCCCGCTTCGGTCCTGCGGTGGAGACCAACCGCCCCGCACTGTCGCTACCTTGAGCTCACACCGCGCCTACCTGGACGGCACCGAGCTGCGGCTGAGCCCGAAGGAGCACGCCCTGCCGGCCTTCCTCACCGAGACCGAGCGGGTGGACAGCCTGGTGATCGCCCTGCGGCACAAGCTCGGCGAGGCCCTGTCGATCCAGGCGGTGCGGGGCGTCGGCTTCCGGCTGGGTGTCAGATCCTCCCGTCCGCTGCCGACGGAAAACGATGCAAGCCCGGCCGGGGTACACTGACCTCGCCTACGAGGACCACGTCGTGCCTGGTCGCGCGGCTGTCACAGCGAGGGGGTGGACGCCATCCCGGTTCGCCCCGCCCGAATTCAGGACGTCGCGGCCGCCGCCGGCGTCTCGGTGTCGACGGTGTCGAACGTGCTCAACCGCCCGGAGCGGGTCAACGCCCGCACCGCCGAGCGGGTCCGTGAGGCGGTCGCCGCCCTCGACTACGTCCCCCACCCCGGGGCCTCCGGACTGCGCACGGGGCACTCGTCCTCGATCGGGCTGGTCCTGCCCGACGTGACGAACTCCTTCTACGCCCGCATCGCCCGGGGCGCCGCGGACGCGGCCTACGACCACGGCTACTCGCTCGTGCTCTGCCACAGCGGGGACGCCCCCGAGCGCGAGCAGGGCTACTTCACCATGCTCGTCCGGCAGCGCGCGGTCGGTGCCGTCGTGGTCCCCCTCAGCGCCGACCCCACCCGGCTCGACCGGCTGCGCGAGCGGGGCATCCCGCTGGTGCTGGCCGACCGGGCGATGCCGGCGCAGGACGGCTGCTCCGTGTCCGTCGACGACATCGCCGGTGGGCGCATCGCCGTGCAGCACCTGCTGGAGTGCGGGGCCCGCGACATCCTCGTCGTCAACGGCGAGCGCTCGATACGGCAGTGCGCCGACCGCTACCAGGGCGCCCGGCAGGCCGTGCGCACCCGGCGCGAGGCGAGCCTCGGCCAGGTGGTCGCCGAGGAGATGACGGTGGCGTACGGCATGGAGATCGCCGGCCGGCTCGACGACCTGCCCGACGGGGTCTTCTGCACCAACGACTTCCTCGCCGCCGGCCTGTGCCGCGGCCTGGCCGAGCGGGGCGTGAAGGTCCCCGAGGACGTACGGGTGGTGGGCTACGGCGACCTCGACATCGCCAGCTTCGTCGGCACGACCCTGACGACCGTCCGCCAGCCCGTCGAGGAGCTCGGCCGGGCCGCCGTGGAGATGCTCCTCGACGAGGTGGAGGCGCGCGCCGAACACGCCCACGAGACAAGGGTGTTCGCGCCCACGCTGGTCCTGCGGGACTCCACCGGCTCACTCCCCGGCATCTGAGGCCGGGATCAGGAGCGTCACCGGCCCCAGCAGCCCCGACGAGCGCTGCGCGTCGAACGCCCAGGCGGTCGGGGTCGCTTCGGCCAGATACGGCGCCAGCGTGTTGTGGACGGTCACCTCGACATGAACCCTGCGCCCCGCGACCCCGCGCAACTCGAAGCGGTAGGGCGCGCAGAACGCCTCGCCGACGGACTCCCCGTCGACCCGAACCTCACAACTGCCGCGCACCCGCCCCAGGTCCAGCACCGGATCCGCCCCCGCGGGCACGTCGAGATCACGTGCGTACGTCACGCCACCGCTCCAACTCCCCAGCCCCAGCGACCGCCAGTCGCCGAGCGGCAGCGGCGCAGGTACGGTACGGACGCGCACGGGCCCCCGCCAGGCGGAGCCGCCTCGCAGCACGGCCGTGGGTTCGGTGACGACCTCGATCTCCGTTGGCTCCGCCACTGGTTGACGGAGATTCACCTTCTGTCCGTCCAGCGCGAGTTCGCCATCCGCCGACCTCACCACTGCCGGGAGCGCCAGCGGCAGGTCGAGTGACACGGTGCCCGGCGGCACGGTGAAGCGGAAGCGCTGGGCGCGCCCGTGGACGCCGTCCGTGCAGCGCAACGGGAGTACGGGGTCGCCGAGCGCGGGCTCGCCGGTGAGCCACTCGGTGTGCGGCAGCGGGTGAGGGCGTACCGCGGCGTGGCAGTGCTGCAACTCCCCCCACCTGCCCTCGTGTTCGACGGTACGGCCGCGCCACTCCCCCGTCTCCGCCGCCCAGCCGGCCCCGCTGACCAGCGCGACGGGCTCGGCCTCCGCGACGAGGTCGACGAAGACGGCGTCCCGTGCGGTGACGCTGTCGGCCACGACGTCGAGGGTGTGATCGCCCGCCCCGAGGGGGAGTTCGTGGCGGAAGAACATCGGGACCGCGCCCCAGTCGGACTCGTAGTACTCGGCCTTCTCCTGCCGTGCCACGACCTCGCCGTCGAGCAGTACGGTGACGCCGACGGCGGCGCCCACGACGAGCACGGCCGCTGTCCCGGCCGTGGTGCGTACCGTGCCGTGGTAGGTGACCGTGCCTTCCGGTCGTACACCTTCGGGCAGGCACATGAACTGCGGGCGGGGCGCGAACGCGTCCGGACGGGACAGGCAGAACCAGCTCCCCAGCGGGGTTCCGGCGGCGCCCGAGATGGTCCGGAGCCGGTTCTCGGCGTCGGACAGCTCGTACTCGAGGACGTTGCGGGCCCGTTCGACGTCCACGCGGGCGGAGGCCAGGAAGCCGCCGGTCGTGTCCAGTCGACTGCCGTTCCACCACAGGCGTTTCACCGCCGCCGCGCCCACGTGGAGGTCGGCGGGCCCGCGGTGGTCGGTCTCGACGATCGTCCGGATCCGGGCGACGGTCCCCTTGCCCGGTACCGGGACATGGACGAACTCCTCGGTCACCAGCCCCTTGTTGCCGAGCAGACCGTACGGCTCCGGGTGTCCGCGGCTCGACGAGTGGAGCGAGACACCCCAGTCCGCGGGCGCCAGTTCGGACTCACCGGCCAGGATCCGCTCGACGCGGGCGCTGTCCAGGGGAGCGGGGGCCTGCGCCGCGGGCACGGGCGGCAGGACGCGGACCCGGTTGCCGTACGTAACTCGCGTCCGTTCCCAGGGGCGGTCGCCCTCGGTCCACGCCATGGTCCAGATCTGCGGTTCGGCGACGGACGTTCCGGCGGGCAGTGCCAGGTCGCCCCAGGTGTTGTCCAGGGTGGGAGTGAGGCTGCCCTGCCAGCCGGTGGAGAGGCCGACGGTCGCCGAGGGGCGGAGTGGATCGGCGGGCCCGCGGTCCGTCGGGGGGCCTTCGCGCCAGACGACGAGGGCGGCCGGGGCGCCGTTCAGGGGCACCTCGATGGTCGATACGCCGTCGGCGACGCTGACGTGCGCGGTTTCGCGGGTGCCCGTCGCGGGGTTCCAGGTCTCGGCCTCGGCGACGGGGGCGTGGACGGTGACGGTGGAGGTGCGGGCGTAGCGCGCGGGGTCGATCTCGTGGTGGCCTTTCGGCGGATGGGTGCGGGCGTCGGGGAAGGCCCCGGTGACGAGGGCGACGGCGGTGTCGCCCTGCCGCCTGACCAGCAGGGGTACGTCTCCCGTCGCGTAGCCGGCGGCATCGGCGACCGTGGTCGCGGCGGTCTCGGCGTCGGGCACCCGCTCGATACGGGGATGGGCCGTCAGCGCGGCCACGACGGAGTCGTCGCCGGACGCGCCGGACGCGTGGGCCGGCGGCCGGCCGACGACCACCACCCGCCCGCCTGCGTCGAGGAGTTCGGCCAGCCGGCGGGCCGTCTCCTCCTCCAGGACGCTCGCCGACGGCAGGACGACCGCCGTGTAGGCGAGGTCCCTGACGCGCAGGGCGCCGTCGTCGGTCTTGGCGCCCTGGATCGAGGCGTCGTCGATGACGTCGAAGGCGACGCGGTGGCGGTCGAGGGTGCCGATCCTCGGCCGGAGCCAGTTGTTGGTGCCGCACAGGTCCAGGTAGTGGCGCTGGGTCTCGTCGACATCGGCGTACGCGTCGCCGAGGCGGCCGTCGCCGAAGTGCTTGACGGGGGCGTCCAGCGGGATGAGCGCCTGCATGGTGGCGGTCGGGTGCAGGACCGCCACGTCGGCGCTGTAGGTGCCCCAGGACATCAGCGAGCAGATGCGGGCGACGGCCCGGGAGAACGCGGGGTACTGCTGCCAGTAGGGCTGGCGCCAGTCGGTGGAGGGGGGAGCCCACTCGAACCAGCCGCCCGCGGTGCCGAAGTAACTGGCGTGCGGGTTGTAGAGGTTGGCGCCGCTGCGCAGGAACGGCAGCAGCCAGTCGTAGGTCTCCTCCAGGGTGCCGCCCCAGCCGGAGGAGTGGAACGCCTCGATCCAGACGCGCTCGTGGCCGTAGAGGTGGGCCATGGAGGAATGGACCTTGGAGTCACCGTGGTGGTCGCTGCCGGCGGCGCCGTACCAGCGGTGGGTGCGGAAGTAGTCGGTGTAGATCTGGGTGGACTGGGCCGGGTGGCCGGAGCGGGCGGGGTGGCTCTGGTCGCAGCCGAGGAGCATGCCGCGTTCGTCGTGCCAGGCGGCGAGCGGTTTGAACAGGGCTTCTTCGGTGAGTTCGGCGCGTACCGCGTAGTAGTCGGCGCGGATCTTCGCCGCCCGGGAGGTGCGGCCGGTGTCGTGGAAGAGGGCCGGCAGGTGGTCGAGCAGGTCGTAGCCGCGGCGGGCCAGGAACTCCTCGGGGAAGCGGCGGGTCCAGGAGTTGGTGCCGGGGAGCTCGTCCTGGAAGCTTCCGCCGATGACGTTGCCGAGGAACTCGGGGACCCGGCGGTCGAACTCGTGGTGGACGGCGTCCATCAGGCGGTGAACGGCCTGCGCGTCCAGGTAGTCGAACGCGGTGGGTACGGCGGTGACCAGCTGCACCTCGCCGTCCTCGGAGGCCGCCGCACCGGCGGGCAGGCGTCGGCCGTCCGCGGAGTACGCGCCCAGGAGGGTCCCCGAACTCCCCGAGGAGAAGGCCCCGTTGACGGCCTTGCGGGAGCGCAGGGCGAGTCCGGCCGCCTCCGGATACCGGCGGGTGACGGCACCCTGGACGTTGGCGCCGGAGAACCCGAGCTGGTCGTAGAACCACAGGCGCATGCCCAGGTCCCGGGCGAGTTCGCAGGCGTCGGTGAAGCGGGCCCACCACTCCTCGCCGAACCAGGCGGGCTCGTCGGCACGGGCGCCGAAGCTCGGGCCGGCCGGCGCCAGGTTGATCACGACGAGGTTGTGGACGCCACCCTCGGCGAACCGCCGCATCTGCCAGGCCAGCCGCTCCCGGGTGACCCTCGCACCCGACCACCACCACAGCGGAGTCGGGCCGAAGTCCCGGGGCGGGTCGTCGAACAGCTGCTGCAGCGCGGACGAGATCACGGGTGCGGTCCTTCCGACCATCGATCAAAACGTTTTACGCCATCCGGTCGTCAACCTTCTCGAATGGTCGCACCGGAGCCGGGAGGCGGGAAGGAGTGCCGCGTCTCCTTGCTGCAAATGGGCGCAGGAGGGGTTGTTGCAACGTTTTTCGAGGCCTATATTCACGGCCACTGTTCACCGTGAACCGGCCGACGGAGTCGCATCATGGTCCGAACCCCGACTGCTCCCGAGCGATCGGAACCACCCATCCCCTGGCGGTTGTGGAAGGTCGCGGCCCTGTCGGGCATGGCGTCCTACCTCGACGCCGCCCTCATCGTCAGCATCGCCGTCAACCTGGCCATCTACCGCGACAGTTACGACATGGGCGTGTGGATGGCGGGCGCGATCAGCGCGATCGTCACCGGCTGCATCGCCGTCGGCTCCCTGGTCGGCGGACGGCTGGCCGACATCTTCGGGCGCCGCCGCGTCTACAACTGGGACATCTTCTGCTACGCGGTCGGCGCGGTCGTCATCACCCTGGCGCCGAACGACGTCGTGCTGTTCGTCGGCGTGCTCGTGGCGGGCCTGGCGGCCGGTGCCGACCTGCCGACGTCCCTGGCCGTCGTCTCGGACGCGGCGCCCGCCGAGGGCCGGGCGCGCCTCGTGTCCTTCACGCAGGTCATGTGGGTGGCGGGCATCGTCGTCGTCATCTTCCTCGGCTACCTCCTCTCCGACACGGGCATGACCGGGGCGCGCGTCATCACCGGACATCTGGCCATCGCCGCGCTGGTCACCTGGCAGCTGCGCTCCCGCCTGGAACTGGCCGACGAGCCCTCGGACGCGGAGGTCGCGCGGGAGGCCGCCGCGCTGGCCGCGCCGCGCGGCATCGAGCTCAGGAACGTCGTGAACCGCGCCGCGCTGCTGCCGATGGCCGCGACCTTCGCCTACTACGTCACCTGGGGCATCGGCGCGAACACCTTCGGGCAGTTCGGCACCTATCTGCTGGTGACGGTCAGCGGTGCCTCGCAGTCCCTGGCCACCGGGATCAACCTGGCCTTCCTGCCGATCGCGCTGGTGCTGACCTTCGTCTTCGTGCGCATCGCCGACACGCCCTGGCGCGACCGGCTGTTCTACGTGTTCACCGTCGTGCAGATCCTCGCCTTCTGCGTCGCCTCCCTCACGGCCGGCGCCCTCGTCGGCATGCTGGTCTTCTTCGTGCTGTACCAGATCTCCAACCCCTTTGCCGGGGAGGCCAGTTACAAGGTGTGGTCGCAGCTCACGCTGCCCCCGGACACCCGCGGCACCACGCAGGGCCTCACCTACGCCCTGTCGCGCGGGGTCTTCGCGGGCGTCGCGTTCGTCACGCCCGCCCTGATGGAGTACAGCGCCTCCGCCCTGCTCTGGTCGATCACCGCCTGCATGGCGGCATCGGCGGTCGCGGGCGTGTACGTCATCCGTGCCCTCGTCCGGCGCTCCCCCGGCGCCGCGACCGCCCCGGCGGTACCGGGTGTCACCAGGGCGGGCCTCCCGAGCGGACCTCCGAAGGAGCACCCAGCGTCATGACAACCGCCGAACCCTCCCTGTCCCTGGCGGAGTTGCTCCCTCCGGTGCCCCGCCGCCGTACCCGCGTGGGCCTGGTGGCCGGCGGACTCGGCACGTACTGGCCGCAGTTCCCCGGCCTGCTGCCCCAGTTGAAGGAGTCGGCCGCGTACGTCACCGAGCGCCTCCGGGCGATGGACGCCGAGGTGACCGACGCGGGCTTCGTGTCCGACGCGCAGGAGGGCGCGGTCGCCGCCGAGCAACTGCGGCGCGCGGACTGCGACTTGATCGTACTGTTCCTGACGACGTATCTGACCTCGTCGATGGTGCTGCCGATCGCGCGGCGTGCGCACACCCCGGTGCTCGTCATCGACCTGCAGCCGTCCGAGCGGATGGACCACGCCACCTTCGACACCGGGGCCTGGCTGGCGTACTGCGCGCAGTGCTCGGTGCCGGAGGTCGGCAACGTGTTCCGCCGGGCCGGCATCCCCTTCCGGTCGGTCTCGGGCTGGCTGCGGCAGGAGTCCGCGTGGCGGCGCATCGAGCAGTGGATCCGCGCAGCGCACATCCGCGCGGCGCTCCGGCACGCCCGGCACGGGCTGATGGGCCATCTGTATCCGGGCATGCTGGACGTGTCCACCGATCTGACGCTGCTGCCCGCCACCTTCGGTTCGCATGTCGAGGTGCTGGAGTTCGACGATCTGCGGCACCGGGTGGAGCGGGTGACCGAGGCGGAGATTCGCGAGCGGATGGCGCTGGCCCGGCAGGTCTTCACCCTCGACGACAGCGTGGTGGACGAGGACTTCGCGTGGGGCGCGACGGTGTCGGTCGCACTGGACCGCCTGGTCGAGGACTTCGGCCTCGACACCCTGGCCTACTACCACCGCGGCCTGGACGGAGAGCTCCACGAGCGGCTCGGCGCGGGCATGATCCTGGGCGCCTCCCTGCTCACCGCCCGGGGCGTACCCGTCGCCGGTGAGTACGAACTGCGTACCAGTGTCGCCCAGTTGGCCTCGCAGAGCGTCGGCGCCGGGGGCTCGTTCACCGAGATCCAGGCGCTGGACTTCGAGGACGGCGTGGTGGAGATGGGCCACGACGGGCCCGCCCACCTGGCGGTCAGCGCCCGCGACCCGCTGCTGCGCGGGCTGGGCGTCTACCACGGCAAGCGCGGCTGGGGCGTCAGCGTCGAGTTCGACGTCCGGCACGGGCCGGTCACCCTGCTGGGCCTGGGCCAGGACGCGGACGGCAGCCTGTCGTTCGTCACGTCCGAGGGCACGGTCGTCCCCGGCCCGCTGCTGGAGATCGGCAACACCACCAGCCGCGTGGACTTCGGCCGGGACCCGGGAGAGTGGGTCGACGCGTGGAGCGCGACGGGCGTGGGCCACCACTGGTCCCTCGCCCTCGGCCACCGCACGGCCGACTTCCGTGCCGCGGCGAGCCTGCTCGGCATCGACCATCGGGAGGTGTGAGCCGGGGGATTGAAGTTTCAAGCACAGGTCGGCAGGCCGTTGTCAGTGGCCCGCGCTACTGTGCACGAATCGGACCATTCCCACACCCTCTGGAGGTTCGCATGGCCTCGCGACTCAACCCGTACATCAGCTTCGGCGGCGATGCCCGCCAGGCTCTGGAGTTCTACAAGGACGTCTTCGGCGGCACGCTGACGCTCAACACCTTCGGCGAGTTCGGCCAGAAGGACGCCCCGTTCGCCGACAAGATCATGCACGGCATGCTGGAGACCCCGAGCGGCTTCACCCTGATGGGCGCCGACAACCCTCCGGGTATGGACCGCACGGTCGGCAACAACATCACGGTGAGCCTCAGCGGTGACGACGACGCCGAACTGCGCGGCTACTGGGAGAAGTTGTCGAGCGACGGCACGGTGGCCGTCCCCCTCGACAAGCAGATGTGGGGCGACGTGTTCGGCATGTGCACCGACCGCTTCGGCATCCCCTGGATGGTCAACATCAGCCAGTCCTAGAGCCGGCCGCGACCGCGAGGCCGAAGCCGATCAGCACGAGACCCGTCGTGCGCCCGAGCGCACGACGGGTCCGCGGCTTGTCGAGGGCCTGCCGGGCGCGGGACAGCAGGAGCGCATGGCCGCCCAGCCAGGCGAGGGTGGGGAGCAGGCCGGTGTAGAGGACGCCGGCGTCCTTCGGGGCGGGAGCGGTCGGGCGGTGCTGCCAGAGCGACCGCGTGCCGAGGAACACCAGGTAGATCGCGCCCAGGAGCCTATAGTCGTCGGAAAAGCCGACCGTTCTAGGTCGCTCCGCACCGGCGAGAAGGGCGGGCCGTCCATGTACGACCTGCGCCGACTGCGGCTGCCGCGCGAGCTCAAGCACCGCGGCACGCTCGCGGCCGTAGCCGCCGCCCTGTCGTACGCCCCCTCCTCCGCCTCCCAGCAGCTCCCCCTCCTGGAGACCGAGGTCGGCGTTCCACTATCGCCTCGCTCCAGACGGCGGCCCTGGCGCTGGTCCCGACCGCGCTCGGCCCGCTGCGCGAGGAGCACCCGCAGCTGCACGTCCACGTCACTCACCGGGAACCGGAAAAGGCCCGCCCCCCTCCCTCCCTCCCCTACAGGCCCGCGACTTCGACCTGGTCCTCGCCGAGGCGTACCCCGGAGACGAACCGATGACCGACACCGCCCACCGGCGACACGCGCTCGCGTACGCCCAGGACGGCACCGCACTCGCGTACCAGGTCGAAGGGGACGGACACCCCCTCGTACTGCTCGCCGGGCAGGCCAACAACCACCGCTGGTGGGACGGCGTCCGCGCGGACTTCCACGCCACGCACCGCACGATCACCATGGACCACCGCGGCACCGGCGACAGCGGCAAGCCCCTGGAGGGCTACTCCACAAGGCAGTTCGCCCAGGACGTGATCGCGGTCCTCGACGACCTGGGGATCGAGCGGGCCGACGTGTACGGAACCTCGATGGGCGGCCGGATCGCCCAGTGGGTCGCGGCCGACCACCCCGGACGGGTCCGCCGACTGGTCCTGGGCTGCACCTCCCCCGGCGGCCCGCACGCCGTCGAACGGGACGCCTCCGTCCGGCGCACCCTCGCCCAGCCGGATCCGCGAGCCGTCCGCGAGACGCTGATCGACCTGATGTACACGCCGGAGTGGGCGGCCGCTCACCCCGGCCCGTACACCACGCTCGGCGATCCCCACATGCCCGCGCACGCGGTCCGCGGCCACCTGGTGGCGAGCAACCGGCACGACGCCTGGGAGGTGCTGCCGGACATCGCCGCCCCGACGCTGATCCTCCATGGCGACCAGGACCGGCTCACCCCGGCCGACAACGTGCCCCTGCTCGCCGCCCGCATCCCCGACGCCCGTACGCACGTCTTCCCAGGAGCCCGCCACGCCTACTTCGAGGAACGCCGGCCGGAAGCCGCCACGCTGGTGACGGATTTCCTGCGCGACTGACGCCCCCCCCAACGCGACGACCGATCAGCCCAGCCCCGCCCCGGAGGACACGAAGCCCATGCCCGCCCCTCTCGCCTCCCACGTGGAGTCCTGGCATCCGGAACCGGTCACCGACCAGGACGCCCTGCCGCCCGGCCCGGCGGCGGCCCTGTCCGCGGTCCTCGACCTGCCCGGGGCCGCCGCCGGGCACGGTGACCCGCTGCCGCCGCTGTGGCAGTGGCTGTACTTCCTGCACTGGGCCCCGCAGCAGGCACTCGGCCCGGACGGACATCTGAGCGACGGCCGCTTCCTGCCGCCGATCCCCGAGCGCCGGCGCATGTTCGCCGGTGGCCGGTCCGAGATCTTCGAGCCCCTGCGCCTGGGCGAACCGGCCCGGCGCGTCAGCAGTCTGGCCGCCGTCACCCCCAAACAGGGCCGCAGCGGCGAGCTGCTGTTCGTCACCGAACGCCAGGAGTTCCGGCAGCGCGGCCGGACCTGCCTGGTCGAGGAGCAGGACATCGTCTACCGGTCCGGCGAGGGCTCCGCGCCGAGCCATCCGGCCACGCTCGACGACACCGCCGTACCGGACCCGGAAGGTCCGTGGCAGCTGCGCCTGCAGCCCGACGAGCGGCTGCTGTTCCGGTTCAGCGCGCTCACCGCCAACGCCCATCGGATCCACTACGACAGCCCGTACTGCCGTGCCGTCGAGGGCTATCCCGGCCTTGTCGTGCACGGGCCGCTGCTGGCGCTGCTGATGCTGGAACTGGTCCGCCGCGATGCCCCGCGGCGTCAAGTGCGGTCGCTGTCCTACCGGTTGCACCGGCCGGCTTTCGTCGGCGAGCACCTCCTCGCCGACGGCGTCCCCTCCGACGGGCAGGCCCGACTGCGTGTCGCCACGCACCGCGAGCCTCGGCACGCCACCGCCGAGGTGACCTTCGGCTGAGCCCCGGCGGTGGTCAGTGCGACTCCCGGCTGACCTGCGACCCGCTGGAGCCGACCAGGAAGTCGAGGTCGGCGCCGGTGTCGGCCTGCAGGACGTGGTCGACGTAGAGGCGTTCCCAGCCGCGCCGGGGGTCGGCGAAGGCGGTGACGGTGGCCTTGTCCGGGGTTCTGCGGGCGAGTTCGGCGGCGGGGACGTCCACGTCGATCCGGCGGGACTCGACGTCGAGGACGACGAAGTCCCCGGTGCGCACCAGCGCGAGCGGGCCGCCGGCCGCGGCTTCCGGGGCCACGTGCAGGACGACCGTGCCGTACGCGGTGCCGCTCATCCGGCCGTCGCAGACGCGGACCATGTCACGGACGCCCTGTTCGAGCAGCTTCCTGGGCAGGGGCATGTTCGACACCTCCGGCATGCCCGGATAGCCCTTGGGTCCGCAGCCGCGCAGGACCAGCACCGAGTCGGCGTCGACGTCCAGGTCCGGGTCGTCGATGCGGGCGTGGAAGTCCTCGATGGAGTCGAACACGACGGCCCGGCCCCGGTGCCGGAGCAGGTGCGGGGATGCGGCGGCCGGTTTGATCAGCGCTCCGTCCGGGGCGAGGTTGCCCCGCAGGACGGCGATGCCGCCCTCGGCGACCAGCGGCTCGGCACGGGTGCGGATGACCTCGGTGTCCCAGATGGGGGCTTCTTCGAGGTAGTTGATGAGCGGCTCGCCGGTCACGGTCAGTGCGTCGGGGTCCAGCAGGTCGCGCACCTCGCGCAGGACGGCGAGCAGGCCGCCGGCGCGGTGGAAGTCCTCCATGAGGAAGCGGCCGGCCGGCTGGAGGTCGACGAGCACCGGGACGCGGGAGCCGACGCGGTCGAAGTCGTCGAGCGACAGGTCGATCCCCAACCGGCCCGCGATCGCCAGGAGATGGACCACCGCGTTGGTCGAACCGCCGACGGCGGCCAGCGCCACGATCGCGTTGTGGAAGGACGCCGCGGTGAGGAAGGTGCCCGGCCGCCGGTCCGCCCCGACCATGTCCACCGCGAGCCGCCCGGCACCGTGCGCCGCCTGCAGAAGTCGGCTGTCGGGAGCGGGAGTTCCGGCCGTGCCGGGGACGACCGTGCCCAGGGCCTCGGCCACCAGGGCCATCGTCGAGGCGGTCCCCATGGTGTTGCAGTGCCCGCGGCTGCGGATCATCGCCGACTCGGAGCGCGTGAACTGCTCCTGCGAGAGCGTGCCGGCGCGCACCTCCTCCGACAGCCGCCACACATCCGTACCGCAGCCCAGCGGTGTGCCGCGGAAGGTCCCGGTCAGCATCGGGCCGCCGGGCACCACCACCGCGGGCAGATCGACCGAGGCCGCGGCCATCAGCAGCGACGGGATCGTCTTGTCGCAGCCGCCCAGCAGGACCACGCCGTCGATGGGGTTGGCCCGCAGCATCTCCTCCGTGGCCATGGCCGCCATGTTGCGCCAGAGCATGGCGGTGGGCCGTACGTTCGTCTCGCCGAGCGACACCACGGGCAGGTCGAGGGGGATCCCGCCCGCCTCGTACACGCCGTCCCGGACCGAGCGGGCGACCTCGTCGAGGTGCGCGTTGCACGGGGTGAGATCGGACGCGGTGTTGGCGATGGCGATCTGCGGCCGCCCGGTGAAGGCGTCGCCGGGCACGCCCCGCCGCATCCACGCCCGGTGGATGTAGGCGTTGCGGTCCTGGCCTCCGTACCACTGAGCGCTGCGGAGCGTCACCCTTGAGCCCCTTCCGACAATCGGTACGACGGTCTAGGTTCTGGAACGTCATGGAGCATACGCAGGCGTACGACGGACCGACAGACCCCGGCGAGGACGGCCCGACGGGCGCCGGGAGCAGCCGACTTGTGGGGTCGGACCGGGTGCTCGCGGTCCTGAAGGAGCTGGCGCGCCATCCCGACGGGGCGGGCCTCGACGAGCTGACCCGGGTGATCGGCAGCCCGAAGCCGACCGTGCACCGCGCGCTGGGCGCGCTGCGCCGGGCGGGGCTGGCCGGTCAGGACGGCCGCGGCCGCTATCTGCTCGGCGACGAGTTCCTGCGCATGGCCTTCGCCCATCACGAGGCCCGGCCCGATCACGTACGGATCCGCCCGGTGCTCGACGCGCTGGCCGACCGGTTCGGCGAGACCGCGCACTACGCGGTGCTGGACGGCCGTGAGGTCGTCTACCGCGCCAAGGTCGATCCGGCCACCGGCGCCGCGCGGCTCACGTCGACCATCGGCGGGCGCAACCCCGCCCACGCCACGGCCGTCGGAAAGCTGCTGCTGGCACGGCAGTTGGGGTCGCAGCAGGAGGTCGAGGCGTGGATCGGCGAGGCCCGCTTGGAGCGCCGTACGCCTCGGACCCGGTGCACCGCGGCCGACCTGTGCCGGGAGCTGGAGGCCACCCGCGAGCGGGGCTACGGCGTCGACGACCAGGAGAATGAGCCCGGGGTCACCTGCCTCGCCCTGCCCGTGTTCCTCACCTCGCCCACGACACCCTCCGGCGCGGTCAGCGTCAGCGCGCTCGCCTACCGGACGCCGCTGGCCGATCTCGTCAACGCGCTCGACGAGATCCGCGCCCTCCTCGGCCCCCTCGCCGGACCCCGCACCTGAAACCCCGACCCTGGAGACAGCACCGTGCACCTCATGCGCATCGGCGCCCCCGTCGCCGAGAAGCCCGTCGCCCGTATCGACGACGAGACCTACGTCGAACTCTCCGACGTCGTACCGGACTTCGACGGCACTCAACGCCGGCGCGTGCTCGCGCCCCGGTGAGCGCCCGCCGCATGCGCGCCTTCGTGCTGACCTCCCCCGGTGCCTGGGAGGTCCAGGAGCTCCCGGCGCCGGTGGCCGGGCCCGGTGAGGTGGTGGTCGACGTCGAACGCGTCGGGGTGTGCGGCACCGACGTCGAGTTCTTCACCGGCGCCATGGCCTACCTCCACCAGGGCCACTCCGCCTACCCGATGCGGCCGGGCCACGAGTGGGCCGGACGGGTGGCGGCGGCCGGTGAGGGCGTCGACACCCGCTGGCTCGGCCGTCGAGTCATGGGCGACACGATGCTCGGCTGCGGCAGTTGCCGCCGCTGCGTGCTGGGCCGGCAGCACCTGTGCGAGAAGCGGCGCGAAGTCGGCATCCGAGGCGGCCAGTCGGGCGCTCTGGCCGAGCAACTCGCCGTACCCGCCTCCTCGTTGCACGCCCTGCCCGACTCCGTCGACCCCGTCCTCGGCGCCCTGGTGGAGCCGGGCGGCAACGCCCTGCGCGCCGCACGGGCCGCCGCACCGCGCCCCGGCGACCGTGTCCTGGTCCTCGGCCCTGGCACGATCGGCCTGCTGGTCGCGATGTTCCTGCGCGCCGCCGACGCGGAGGTGCACCTGATGGGTGCGACCGAGGACTCGCTCGTCTTCGCCCGCGGCCTGGGCTTCGAACACGTATGGCCGGAGGGCTCCGTCCCGGACCTGCCCTTCGACGCCGTCATCGACGCCTCGAACGCCGCCCATCTGCCGGGCAGCGCCTTGGAGTTGGTGGAGCCGGGCGGCCGTCTCGTCTACATCGGCCTGGCGGGCGAACCCAGCCGGATCGACACCCGCACCCTCGCCCTCAAGGACGTGACGGCGGTGGGCATCCTGTCCGGCTCCCCCGGCCTCGACGCCACCATCCATGCGTACGCGACCGGCACGGTCGACCCGCGCCCCCTGGTCGCCGCCACCGTGGGCCTGACGGAGGTCGGTCCCGTCCTGGCGGGCGAGCGCCCGCCCGGCGCCGGCCTGGGACCCAAGATCCACGTCGATCCCCGGCCCAGCATGGCCACAGGGCCGCTATGAGCGACTGCGATACTTCGATCATGGAAACCATGGATACGGCCGCGCAGGCCGACGACGGCATAGGCCCCGGCCCGGCACCAGCACGGGCCGACTCGGACGGCCCCCTCGCTTGGACCCTGCGTCCCGCGCGGCTGTCGGACATGGAGCCGATCGTCGAGCTGCGGGCGCTCGTGATGCGCCCGGACCTGGAGCGACTGGGCCGCTTCGACGAGCACCGGGTCCGCCAGCGGTTCCGCGACTCGTTCATCCCCGAGCACGCGTCCGTCATCCTGGTCGACGGCGCCTTCGCGGGCTGCGTCGCCCTGCGCCCGGCCGAGGACGAGCACTGGCTGGAGCACTTCTTCATCACGCCCGAGGTCCAGGGCCGGGGCCTCGGATCGGCGGTCCTGCGAACCCTCTTGAAGCAGACCGACGCCGACGGCGCGACCGTCCGCCTCAACGTCCTTCAGGGCAGCGCCGCGCGCCGCCTGTACGAGCGCCACGGTTTCACCCTGGAACGGGAGGACCCCGTGGACGTGTTCATGGTGCGCCGACCGAGCCGAGGCCGCAGCTTCTGAGGGACCGGGTCGGCCGCACACCCAGCGAGATCCGTTCCCTCGTCGAGTGATGACCCCTGACGCATGCTCGCCCCGGCCCCGCCCGGCCGCCCGACGCAACGTCCTCGCGCACGCCACAACCCCTTGCCCCGTCCACCCCCCGCACCTAGCCTGAGTTTGTGCCGCTAATAAACAAAGCCCGAACGCACAGCGTCGTGCCGGGCGACGCCCTCACCCGGCTCCGAGTCGCGATCACCGTCTTCTTCGCCCTGGACGGCTTCATCTTCGCCGGATGGGTCGTCCGCATCCCCGCGATCAAGGAGCAGACCGGCGCCTCCGCCAGCACCCTCGGGCTCGCGCTGCTCGGGGTCTCCGCCGGGGCGGTGATCACGATGATGCTCACCGGGCGGCTGTGCCGGCGCTACGGGAACCACCAGGTCACCGTCGTCTGCGGCATCCTGCTCTCCCTCAGCGTCGCCCTGCCCCCGCTCACCCACTCCGCGCTCGCCCTCGGCGCCGTACTGCTGGTCTTCGGCAGCGCCTACGGCGGGATCAACGTCGCCTTCAACAGCGCGGCCGTCGACCTGGTGAGGGCCCTGCGACGCCCGGTCATGCCCAGTTTCCACGCCGCCTTCAGCCTCGGCGGCATGATCGGCGCCGGGCTCGGCGGACTCGTCGCCGGTCATCTCTCGCCGACCCGGCATCTGCTGGGTCTCACCGTCATCGGCCTGGTCGTGACCGCCGTCGCGGGCCGGACCCTGCTGCGCATCGAACCCCCCGCGCCACCGGAGAACCTGGCGCCGGAGAAGTCCGTGCCGCGCCGCCGCCTCGACTCACAGACCCGTGGGCTCGTCGTCACCTTCGGTCTGATCGCCCTGTGCACGGCCTACGGCGAAGGGGCCCTGGCCGACTGGAGCGCCCTGCACCTCGAACAGGACCTGCACGCCTCGGCCGGCGCCGCGGCCGTCGGCTATTCCTGCTTCGCTCTGGCCATGACGATCGGCCGCCTCACCGGCACCAGGCTGCTCGAACGCCTGGGCCGCACCCGCACCCTGACCATCGGCGGCACGACCGCCGCCGTCGGCATGCTGCTCGGCGCGCTCGCCCCCTCCCTCTGGGCGGCCATCCTCGGCTTCGTCGTCACCGGACTCGGCCTCGCCAACCTCTTCCCGGTCGCCGTGGAACGCGCCGGCACCCTGGCCGGCCCCGACGGAGTCGCGATCGCCTCCACCCTCGGTTACGGCGGCATGCTCCTGGGTCCGCCCGCGATCGGCTTCATGGCCGACTGGTTCTCTCTCCCGGCCGCCCTCACCAGCGTCGCGGTCCTCGCCGCCACGGCCGCGGTCATCGGCGTCGCGACGCGGCACGCCGCCGAGCACTGAGCTGCCGTCCGCTGCGTCAGCCGGAGATCATCTGGAGGGGCAGTTCGACGATCGCGTAGGCGAGGAGGGCGCAGGGCACGGCCGCCGCCAGGGTGAGGGCTCGCTCGCGATGGGTGCGGGCCATGAGCAGGGGTACGAGGGCGAACGCCGCGAGACAGGCCCAGGCCTGGGACGCGTAGTGGAGGTCCCACGCGGCCGTCACGCCCTCCATGCCGAAGAGCCCGGCGAAGGCGGCAAGGCCGATGATCCGGCGCCCTGCGTCCGGGCCGCGCCGCCACCAGTGCGCGGCGACGCCGAACAGAGGCCCGGCCACGCAGGCCATGCCGAGCCAGACGAGCGGGAAGAGGAGGTCGCCCATGCCGTCGCGGCCGAACTCGGCACAGCCGTAGTAGCCGAGGACCAGTCCGGCCTCGGCGGCAAGACCGCCGGCCGCGGCCCGGGGCACGCCCCCTTCGCGGGCGAGCAGCGCACCGGCGACGAAGGCCACGGCGGACCAGACGGCGCCCGAGTTGGCGAGCTGGTTCCAGGCTCCCGGGAGCAGGCCCTGCGCGAGGTTGGTGAGCACGCCGAGCAGCAGCCCGCCGCCCGCGGCCGCCGGGACGGCCGCTGACCAGGTGCCACGGGCGCCCTCGCGCACCGCGAGTCCGTCGGGTGTCGTGGTCGTAGCCATCCCGGCCTCCGCGCTCGCGCTCGTCCCTGTGCCGCTTGTCGTGCACTGCGCGAACTATACACACCACGTATACGCGAAGTGTATAGAAGGTCGGTGCGTCTCACCAGGCGGAGGTGGCGGCGCTCCGGGCCGGGCGGCGGGCGCACCAGTGCTCCAGGGCGGCCGTGAGCTCACGGCCCCGGTGGGCGGGGTCCTGCTGGTCGGTGGCCCAGGCGATGTAGCCGTCGGGCCGTACCAGGACGAGCGGCGGTACGGCGGTGGCGCGCGGCTCCGCCACCGCGTGCACGTCCACGTCGTACCCCTCCACCTCGCCGGTGTACGACTGCCCGTCGGCCGACACCAGCAGGACGAACCGGCCGGTGCGCAGTGCCTCGTGGAGCCTGCTCGGTCCGTCTTCGGGGGACAACGGCAGGTCGGGGGCGCGCGCTCCGGCCGCCGGATGGGCGCCGAGCGGGGACGGATAGCGGATGGCGATACCGGACAGCGCGCCCGCGACCTTGTCCGCGACGGCCGGCACACGCAGGGCGCTGCCGCCGACGAGGCCGCGCAGCGCCCGCAGGGGCCGGGCGCGCAGTACGACGAGCCGGAGGAGCATTCCCGTCATACGCACCACTTCCCGGCCGACGGGGTGCCGTTCGGCGTCGTAGCTGTCCAGGAGTGCCTCGTCGGCGTCGCCGCGCACGGTGGCGGCGAGTTTCCAGCCGAGGTTGAAGGCGTCCTGCAAGCCGGTGTTCATGCCCTGGGCCCCGGCGGGCGAGTGCGTGTGCGCGGCGTCTCCGGCCAGCAGGACCCTGCCCTGCCGGTAACAGGGCACCTGCCGTTCGTCGTTGTGGAACCGGGACATCCAGCGGGCGTCGTGCATGCCGAAGTCGGTGCCCAGCACGCGACGCGTGTCCTCGCGCACCTCGTCGAGGTCCACGGGTGCGTCGTCGGGCAGTTGGCGCCGCCGGTTCCAGGTGATGACCCGGTACCAGTCGTCCCCGAAGGGCGCGACGAAGGCGAACCCGTCGCCGCTGCTGCTCACGGTGAGCACCTGGGACGGGGGTTCGGCGAGCCGTACGTCGGCGAGCACGACCGAGCGCATCACCGACGAACGCCCCACGTACGGCATGCGCAACTGGCGGCGCACGGTGCTGTGCACGCCGTCGGTTCCGACCAGGTACGCGGCGCGCTCGGTGCGCAGGCTCCCGTCCGGGGTGCGCAGTTCGGCGTCCACGCCGTCGGAGTCCTGCCGCAGCGAGACGAGTTCGGTGCCGGGGCGCACGCCCACGCCCAGCGCCTGAGCCCGTTCCCGGAGCACGCGCTCGGTCTCGTACTGCGGGGTGACCAGGACGTACGGGAACCGCGTGGGCAGCCGGCCCAGGTCGAGGTCGGCCCGGCCGAAGAGGCGGACGCTGTCGATCGTGACGCCGCCGGCGATGAGCTCGTCGGCGAGGCTGCGGCAGTCGAGCAGTTCGAGGGTGCGGGCGTGGACCGCGAACGCGCGCGTCAGGTTCGACTCCTCGGCCCGGCGCTCCACGAGCGTGGCCGCCACACCGGCCTGGGCGAGCTCGGCCGCGAGCAGCAGCCCGGTGGGACCGGCGCCCACCACGAGAACATCCGTGTCCGGGGTCTTGTCGGTCATCTCGGGTCCTCCGCCCGGTCCGACGTGCATACGGGGATACGACGGCCATGACGACCTTCGTGCCCGCGTGCCCTTGCGACAGCCCCGTAAACCCGGAGGAGTTGTGGCCCGGCCGGGCGGCCGGACGCGCGCGCCCCTCCCTCTGCTCCCTCTACGCCTTCAGCGCCACCCCGCCGAAGCTGTCCACCTCGGCCGGCAGCCCCGCACCCGTGCCCTCCGGGCGCCAGCGGGAGACCGAGACCAGGCCCGGCTCCAGGAGCTGCACTCCGTCGAAGAAGCGGGCCAGTTGCTCGGGGCTGCGGTTGACGCGGGGGTTGTCGCTCGCCGAGTTCCACTGCTCGACCATCGCGCGCTGCTGCTCCGGGTGGATCGCGTCGGTGCTGTCGCAGAACACCAGGTAGCTGCCGGACGGGAGGGCGTCGACGAGGCGCTCCACGATGCCGTAGGCGGTGTCGTCGGTGACGTGCGCGACGATGCCGAGCAGGATCAGCGCCACGGGCTGGGTGAAGTCCAGCGTCTTGGCGGCCTGTTCCAGGATGCCGTCGGGGTCGCGCAGGTCGGCGTCGATGTAGTCGGTCCGGCCCTCGGGCGTGCTGGTGAGCAGCGCCTCGGCGTGGGCCAGCACGATCGGGTCGTGGTCGACGTAGACGATCCGCGACTCGGCGGCCGCCCGCTGGGCGACCTCGTGGGTGTTGTTGGCGGTGGGCAGTCCGGTGCCGACGTCCAGGAACTGCCGGATGCCGATGTCGCGCACGAGGTGTTCGACGGCACGGACCAGGAAGCCTCGCTGGGCCCGGGCGATGTCGATGATGTGCGGGTTGGCGGCGACGATCTGGTCGCCGACCTGCCGGTCGATCTCGTAGCAGTCCTTGCCGCCCAGCCAGTAGTTCCAGATACGGGCCGAGTGCGGCACGTTGCTGTTGATGAGCGAGCCTTCAAGCGGCATGGGGACTCCCCGAGTTGGCCTGGTGTCCCCCACAACTTACGTCCTCGTGGCGTGAAACGCGCGTGAAGGTTGGATCTTCGCCGCATGAGCCTCGGCACAGGCGTTTCACGAGGTCACGGCGCGGAAACGGAACGCACCGGTTCCGCTGCCCAGAGTGAGCCAGACGTACTCCCCCTCCCGCACCAGCCGCAGGGCGACGTACGCGCACCCGGGGCAGCGCGCGGTCAGCCCCGGGTCCGGTCCGAAGACGTGCAGCTCGGCGAGCGGCCCCGAGCGCGCGCACTCGGGACAGCGCCACCAGGCCGTGGTCGCCTCCACGGCGAGGATCTCCGAGAGCGGCCCGGCGAGACAGTTCCCGTCGAGGTGGGCGGTGTCGTCTGCCATGGAGGCCTCCGGTCAGCCGAAGCGTTCGGTGCGGATGGTGGCGGGGTCGCGCCCGAGGTCGAGGAGCAGATCGCCGACGGTCTCCACGAAGCCGGTGGGACCGCAGACGTAGACGGTGCCGGTGGATTCGAGCCGGGCGGCCGGCTTCTCCAGGTCGGAGAGGGTGAGGCGGGCGGGGGCGCGGGCGGTGCCGGGCGGGGCCTGCCGGGTGTACAGGAGGCGGACGTCGAGTCGGGGATCGTGGTCGGTGAGCTCGTCGGCGTACCAGACGTCGGCGGGGGTCCGGACGGAGTACAGCAGCTGGAGGAGGCTCGGTGCGCCTGCCCGGCGGTGGGCGCGGATCATCGCCGCGAGGGGTACGACTCCGGAGCCGCCCGCGATCAGCAGGGCGGGCTCGGTCTGCTCGGGGCGCCGGACGAACCAGTTGCCGAGCGGCCCGCGCACCTCGACCTCGGCGCCGGGCGGCAGCTCCTCGGCGAGGTAGGGCGAGACCTCGCCGCCGGGCACGGACTGCACGCCCAGCTCGATCCGGTCGCCGTCGGCGGGCGCCGCCAGCGAGTAGCTGCGTACGGCCTGATAGCCGTCGTCGGCCGTGAGCCGCACGTCGACGTGCTGGCCGGGCAGATGGCCGGGCCAGCCGGGCACGGTGAAGACGAGGGAGCGGGCGGTGGCGGTCTGTGGGCGGCGCTCGTCGAGCCGGGCCGCGCGCCAGGCGAGGGCCACGGTCAGTCCCCCCAGTTGCGCTGCTCGCGCCAGGGGTCGCCGTACTCGTGGTATCCGACGGACTCCCAGAAGCCCGGCTCGTCGTCGTCGCTCAGCCGCAGTCCGCGCACCCATTTCGCCGACTTCCACAGGTACAGGTGCGGCACGAGCAGCCGGGCCGGGCCGCCGTGCTCCGGGGAGAGCGGGTAGCCGTCGTAGGTGTGGACGAGCCAGGCCTTGCCGTCGAGGAGGTCCTCCAGCGGGAGGTTGGTGGTGTAGCCGCCGTAGCTGTGCGCGAGGACGAAGTCCGCGGCCGTCTCGACGTCCTCGAAGAAGGCGTCGAGGGAGACTCCTCGCCAGGGGGTGTCGAACTTCGACCAGCGGGTCACGCAGTGGATGTCCGTCACCGTCTCCTGCTGCGGCAGGGCCATCATCTCGGTCCAGGACCAGGAGTGGGTCTCGCCGGTCTCGGTGGTGATGGTGAAGGCCCAGGTGTCGGTGGAGACGCGCGGTGTGGGCCCGGCGGACAGCACGGGGAACTGCTCGGTGGGGTACTGGCCGGGCGGCAGCCGGTCCGCGAGGGAACGGGCTCTTCCCCGGAATCCGGGTGAGAAGGAGCTCATACGGCATCGGTCCCCTCGACTCGCCGAGCACGACAGCCGGTCGCCTCCCATCATCGGCCGCCACCGCCTCGCCCGCATGCCGTTCCCCTCACCCGCACCGGAAACCCGCGGCGCTCTTCCCCTCGACCGCACTCCATCCGGCACACTCCCCCCATGGAGACAGCGGAGTTCGTGCGGATCCTGGACCGCGAGGGCGGTCTGCTCGCCGCGGCCGCCGAGGAGGCCGGGACCGAGGCCAAGGTGCCGCCCTGCCCCGAGTGGCAGGTGCGGGACCTGCTGCGGCACACCGGGATGGTGCACCGGTGGGCGACCGCCTACGTCGCCGAGGGGCACACCTCGTACCATCCGGACGGCGGGCTGCCCGACCTCGACGGCGCGGAGCTGCTGACCTGGTTCCGCGAGGGGCACCGCCGGCTGGTCGACACGCTCGCCTCGGCCGCGCCGGACGTGCGGTGCTGGCACTTCCTGCCCGCGCCGTCCCCGCTCGCCTTCTGGGCCCGGCGGCAGGCCCACGAGACCACCGTGCACCGGATCGACGCCGAGTCCGCGAGGGGCGGCACACCGGCCGCGGTCGACCCCGCCTTCGCGGCGGACGGCATCGACGAGCTGCTGCGCGGCTTCCACGCCCGCGCCCGGAGCAGGGTCCGCAGCGTCGAGCCCCGGGTACTGCGGGTGCGGGCGACGGACGGCGACGGCGCGGTGTGGACCGTACGACTGTCCCAGGAGCCCCCGACGACCGAGCGCGGCGGGACGGGTGAGGAGGCCGACTGCGAAGTGGCGGGCCCCGCCGTCCAGTTGTACCTGGCGCTGTGGAACCGGGTGCCGTTCCCGCAGGTGACGGGCGACGCTTCCGTCGCCGCGCTGTGGCGCGAGAAGTCGGCCGTCACCTGGAGCTGAACGTCACTCGCTCAGCATCCGCCCCAGTACCGCGCGCTGCACCGGCAGCACCTCGCCGTGCAGTGCGCGTCCCTTCGGCGTGAGGGCCACCCGGACGCCGCGGCGGTCCTCGGCGCACATGGCGCGCTCGACGAGGTCGTCCTTCTCCAGCCGGGCGATCAGCCGGGACAGGGCGCTCTGGCTGAGGTGCACGCGCTCGGAGATCTCCTGCACGCGGTAGGCGCAGGAGTCGCCGGACAGTACGTCCAGCACCTCGAAGTCGCTGGCGCACAGGCCGTGTTGGTGCAGCGCACGGTCCAGTTCGCACTGGGTGCGCGCATGCAGCGCGAGGATGTCCCGCCACTGGTCCACGAGCGCCTGCTCGGCCTTCTTCGCCGCCATGCGCGCACCGTAGCAGAGAAACAACTTTATTGCACGTGAATTAAATGCGTTTGCATCTCATGCACATGCATGTAGTGTCTGTCGTCATGACCTCTCCGCTCACCACTCCCGCGGCCCCGTCCTCGGCGGTCCGCTGGACTCCCCGGCTGTGGGGCACCCTGCTGGTGCTCTGCGCCGCGATGTTCCTCGACGCGCTCGACGTGTCGATGGTCGGCGTCGCCCTGCCGTCCATCGGCTCCGACCTCGACCTGTCCACCTCGACGCTGCAATGGATCGTCAGCGGCTACATCCTGGGTTACGGCGGTCTCCTGCTCCTGGGCGGACGCACCGCCGACCTGCTCGGCCGGCGCCAGGTCTTCCTGGTCGCCCTGGGTGTCTTCGCGGTCGCCTCGCTGCTCGGCGGTCTCGTCGACTCCGGACCGCTGCTGATCGCCAGCCGCTTCGTCAAGGGCCTGAGCGCCGCCTTCACCGCGCCGGCGGGCCTGTCCATCATCACCACGACCTTCGCCGAGGGCCCGCTGCGCAACCGCGCCCTCTCCATCTACACCACCTGCGCGGCCACCGGCTTCTCCATGGGCCTGGTCCTCTCCGGCCTGCTCACCGAGGCCAGTTGGCGCCTGACCATGCTGCTGCCCGCGCCGGTCGCCCTGACCGCCCTGCTGGCGGGCCTGAAGCTGCTGCCCCGCAGCGAACGCGAGAAGGACCACAACGGTTACGACATCCCCGGCGCCGTCATCGGCACCGCGTCGATGCTGCTGCTGGTGTTCACCGTCGTACAGGCGCCGGAGGTCGGCTGGGGATCGGCGCGCACGCTGCTGTCCTTCCTCGCCGTCGCCGTCCTGCTGACCGTGTTCGTGCTGGTGGAGCGGCGTTCGCCCGGTCCGCTGGTCCGGCTCGGCGTGCTGCGCTCCGGCAACCAGGTCCGCGCCCAGCTCGGCGCACTGGCCTTCTTCGGCTCGTACGTCGGTTTCCAGTTCCTGACCACCCTCTACATGCAGTCCCTGCTCGGCTGGTCGGCGCTGCACACCGCGCTCGCCTTCCTGCCCGCGGGCGCCCTGGTCGCGGTCTCCTCGACCAAGGTGGGCTCGATCGTCGACCGGTTCGGCACCCAGCGTCTGATCGCGGCGGGCTTCGCGCTGATGGTCGTCGGGTACGCGCTGTTCCTGCGCATCAACCTCGACCCGGTGTACGCAGCCGTGATCCTGCCGTCGATGCTGCTGATCGGCGCGGCCTGCGCGCTGGTCTTCCCCTCGCTCAACATCCAGGCCACCAACGGGGTCGACGACCACGAGCAGGGCATGGTCTCCGGTCTGCTCAACACCTCGGTGCAGGTGGGCGGCGCGATCTTCCTGGCCGTGGTGACGGCGGTCGTCACCGCCGGAGCCCCCGAACACGCCACCCCGCAGGCCGTCTTGGACAGCTATCGGCCCGGACTGGTGGTCGTCACCGGCATCGCGGTCGCCGGGCTGCTGATCACCCTCACGGGGGTGCGCACCCGCCGTACGACCAAGTCCGTCGTGGTCGCCAAGTCCACTTCCCCGGAGGCCGATCGCGTACCCGTACGCGACTAGGGGGACGCCTCCTCACGTGTGCCCGGCGGGGCCTGCTTGCCCCGCCGGGCACACGGCCGTGAGACTGGGGGCATGGACGGGTACGGGGGACGGCGTCACAAGGCCGAGCAGGACGCGATGGTCGTCGAGGTCGGTTACGCACTGGTCAGCGCGGTGTTCGCGGCGGCGGTGGTGTTCGGGGCGGTGGCCGGGCCGGCGCTCCTCTTCGATCTGCCGGACACCGTGGAAGGCGTACTCCTGCGTACGGGGCTGACGCTCGCGCCCGTCCTGTTCGTCGCCCGGGTCGTCAGCGTCCTGGTGCGCTTCCGGCGCGGGCCTCAGCCCAGCCAGCCCGGCCGCACCAACCCGGACTCGTAGGCGAGGACGACCAGTTGGGCCCGGTCCCGGGCGCCCAGCTTGACCATGGTGCGGCTGACGTGGGTCTTCGCGGTGAGCGGGCTGACGACCAGGCGGCGGGCGATCTCCTCGTTGGACAGGCCGATGCCGACCAGGGCCATCACCTCCCGTTCCCGCTCGGTGAGTTCGGCGAGAGCGCCCTCGGCCGCGGGCTCCTTGGAGCGGGCGGCGAACTCCGCGATCAGGCGCCGGGTCACCCCCGGCGAGAGCAGAGCGTCCCCTTCGACCACCGCCCTCACCGCGCGCAGGAGTTCGTCCGGCTCGGTGTCCTTGACCAGGAAGCCGGAGGCGCCGGCGCGGATCGCCTCGAAGACGTACTCGTCGAGTTCGAAGGTGGTGAGCATGACCACCTTGACGCCCCGCAGTGCCTCGTCGTCGGTGATCCGGCGGGTCGCGGCCAGCCCGTCCAGCGCGGGCATGCGGATGTCCATCAGGACGACGTCGGGCCGCAGTTCGCGCACCCTGCGCAGCGCCTCCTCGCCGTCCGCGGCCTCGCCGGCCACCTCGATGTCCGGCTGCGCGTCGAGCAGCGCCTTGAAGCCGGCCCGCACCAGTGACTGGTCGTCGGCGAGCAGTACGCGGATCACCGGTCGTCCTCCTTGCCCTTGGGCGGTAGTACGGCGAGGTCCTTGAGCGGTAGTACGGCGAGCACCCGGAACCCCCCGTCGGGGCGCGGGCCCGCCTCGATCGTGCCACCCAGGGCGGCGGCCCGCTCCCGCATTCCGGCCAGGCCGTTGCCGCTGCCGCCCGCGTCCGCGCCGGTCGCGGGCCCGTCGTCGTCGATGCGCAGCCGCAGCGCACGCGAGTCGTGCTCGACACGCACGCGCGCCTGCCGCGAACCG
Source organism: Streptomyces cylindrosporus (assembly GCF_022698165.1). Taxonomy (GTDB): domain Bacteria; phylum Actinomycetota; class Actinomycetes; order Streptomycetales; family Streptomycetaceae; genus Streptomyces; species Streptomyces cylindrosporus. The sequence continues at coordinate 271,396 of NZ_JALDAY010000009.1, read as the reverse complement.
GAGTGCCGTACGACGTTGGTGAGCGCCTCCTGGACGATCCGGAACGCGGCGAGGTCCGTGCCGGGCGCGAGCCGGGGCGGCTCCCCCTCGACCGACACCGTCAGTCCGGCGCTGGCGGCCTGCTGCACCAGCTCCGGCAACCGGTCGAGGCCGGGCGCCGGCGCGCGCGGGGCGTCCCCGGGCGTGCGCAGGGTGTCCAGGACCTGGCGGACCTCGCCGAGGGCCTCCTTGCTGGCGGCCTTGATGGTGGTGAGCGCGGTGCGGGCCTGTTCGGGGTCGGTGTCGAGGAGGGCGAGACCCACACCGGCCTGGACGTTGATCACCGAGATGCTGTGGGCGAGGACGTCGTGCAGTTCGCGGGCGATCCGCAGCCGCTCCTCGTCCGCCCGCCGCCGGGCCGCCTGCGCCCGCTCGGCCCGCTCCCGGGCCCACTGCTCCCGCCGGGTCCGGGTCAGCTCGGCCACCGCCGTGATCGCCACCACCCAGGCGGCGACCACGGCCTCCTGTCCCCAGGGCATCTCCGCGTCCCCGGTCGGCGGCAGCCACCGGTACAGCCAGTGGGCCACCAGCACGTGCCCGGCCCAGAGCATGCCCATCGCGGCCCAGGCGGCCCGCCGGTGCCCCGCGACGATGGCGCCGAAGCAGGCCACGGCGACCGTGAGGAAGACCGGCCCGTACGGATAACCGGCGCCGAGGTAGACCATCGCGGCGCCGGCCGTGCCGAACGCGACGAACACCGGATACCGCTTCCGCCACAGCAGCAGCCCCGAACCGACGATCAGCAGCACACGCGCGAACACGTCGAGGTCGGCGCGCACACCGTGCTGCTGATGTGCGGCGTAGTTGGAGCCGCCGAGCACGAAGAAGGTGAGCAGCACGGTGGACGGCCACGGCCACTGTCGTGCCGGCCCCTCCTCACCCCGGCCCCGCAACCACGGCGGCCCGTGCCCCCACCACTGCGGCGGCCCGCCCCCGCGCCCACGCTGCTCGTCCATGCCCGCCACGCTAGACGGCATCCGCCCTGGTGAGCGTCAGCCGGGCGGGGTGACCGGGCGTACTCCCCGGGAAGTACGCCGGCCGACCGCGCCTATCTCAGCCCCACTCCACGGGCCAGCTGCCCCACCGCGTGCCGGAAGAACGGCTCCCGGTCCTCGACCACGCGGTTGAACTGGCCGAACAGTTCGAAGCCGACCAGCCCGAACAGCTGGGCCCAGGCCGCGACCAGGGCCGCCGCCACCTGCGGGGGCAGGTCGGGGGCGATGTCGGCGGCCAGGCGTTCGGCCTCGGGGCGCAGTTCGGCGGCGAGCGGGGGGAAGGTCACGCCGCGGCCCTTGACGGCGTCGCGGACGATGCCGATCAGGACGAGGCCGACGCGGCTGGCGGGGGGGACCGTGGTCTGGGGCGCCGTGTAGCCGGGGACCGGGGAGCCGTAGATCAGCGCGTACTCGTGCGGATGCGCGAGCGCCCACCCGCGTACCGCCTCGCACACGGTGACCCAGCGGCGAACCGGGTCGGTGGCGGTGTGCTGCACCGCCTCGGCGGCCTCGCCGAGCGAGTTGTACGCGTCGATGATGAGGTCGGTCAGCAGGTCGTCGCGGCTGGGGAAGTAGCGGTAGATGGCGGAGGAAGCCATGCCGAGTTCGCGCGCCACGGCCCGCAGCGAGAGTTTGGCGGCACCCTCGGCCGCGAGCTGTCTGCTCGCCTCTTCCTTGATGGCCGCGGTGACTTCGATCCTGGCTCGGGCGCGGGCTCCGTGTGCGCTGCTCATGCGGTTCAGTGTCCCACGAAACCAGAGCAGTGCACACAAACGAGAGCACTGCACAAAAAAGAGAGCGGTGCTCTTGCTTTGGATCACCGATCCGGTGCAGACTCTTCAACAAGCGAAGCGAGAGCAGTGCTCACAAAAGCGAGCGGCGCTCTCGTAAGTGAAGATCGCACCCGAAGATCGCAAGCGAAGATCGCAACCGATGTCTCAACCGATGGGGGTCACCATGTCCACGCACGTCCAGAAGCCCGGCTGGTTCACCGTCAACGTCTTCAACCGCGCCGTCGCCTGGATGACCCGCCGCGGCATCAGCATCTGGGGCTCCCGGGTCCTCGCGGTCCGCGGCCGCAAGAGCGGCGAGTGGCGGACCACCCCGGTGAACCTGCTGACGGTGGACGGCGAGCAGTACCTGGTGGCACCACGCGGTCACGTCCAGTGGACGCACAACATGCGCGCGGCCGGTGGCGGCGAGCTGCGCCTGGGCAAGAACGTCGAGGCGTTCACCGCGACCGAGGTCGCCGACGACGACAAGGTCCCGCTGCTGCGGGCGTACCTCAAGCGCTGGAAGGCCGAGGTCGGCGTCTTCTTCAACGGCGTCGGCCCGGACTCCCCCGACTCCGAGCTGCGTCGCATCGCCCCCGACCACCCGGTGTTCCGCATCACGGTCACCGGCTGACGGCGTCGCACTCGGCCCACCGGGAGCTCACGGCTCGACGCTCAGCCCCTCGTCAGGAGCCGGCCCCCTCCGTCTCCGTCGCGGGAGCCGACTCGGGCGTGGCTGCCGGCTCGGTGTCCGCCTGGCGTCGGTCGAGGGCCGTCAGCGCGCGCTGCGCCATCGGGTGGGTGCGGACGAGTTCGCCGAGGGACGTGGAGCCCTGGGTGATCCCCTTGAACGCGTTCCACGCCGGCCGGAATCCGGTCAGGGCCGCGTGGAACAGGCCGGGGCGGCGCTCGAAGACCGTCAGGAGCCGTCGGCCGACGCTCATCTCGACGCCGAGGCCCGCCTTGATCGCGAACGCGTAGTTGAGGGCCTGGCGGCGGGCGTCCACCGCGTCGTGCGCCTCGGCGATCCGGACCGCCCACTCCCCCGCGAGCCGCCCCGAGCGCAGCGCGAACGAGATGCCCTCCCGGGTCCACGGCTCCAGCAGTCCCGCCGCGTCCCCGCACACCAGCACCCGCCCGCGCGAGAGCGGCGAGTCGTCGGCGCGGCAGCGGGTCAAGTGCCCGGAGGAGATGCTCGGTTCGAACCCGGCGAGCCCGAGCCGCCCGATGAACTCCTCCAAGTACCGCTTGGTCGCGGCGCCTTCACCGCGCGCCGAGATCACACCGACCGTGAGCGTGTCGCCCTTGGGGAACACCCAGCCGTAACTGCCGGGAATCGGCCCCCAGTCGATGAGCACCCGCCCCTGCCAGTCCTCGGCGACCGTCTCCGGCACCGGGATCTCCGCCTCCAGGCCGAGGTCGACTTGGTCGAGCTTCACCCCGACATGTGCTCCTATCCGGCTCGCGCTGCCGTCGGCGCCGACCACGGCCCGCGCCAGCAGCGTCTCGCCGCCCTGCAGCACCACGGCGACCGTGCGCCGGTCCGGCACCGCCGAGCCGTGCTGCTCGACGCGCTGCACGGTGACGCCCGTACGCAGCTCGGCGCCCGCCTTCTGCGCGTGCTCGACCAGCTGCTGGTCGAACTCGGGCCGGTTGATCAGCCCGAACAGCATCTGCTTGGAGCGGCGGGTACGGGTGAAGCGGCCGTTGTTGGAGAACGTGACCGCGTGCACCCGGTCCCGGAAGGGCAGCTCGAAGCCGGGCGGCAGGGAGTCGCGCGAGGGGCCGATGATGCCGCCGCCGCAGGTCTTGTAGCGGGGCAGCTCGGCCTTCTCCAGCAGCAGCACGCGCCGTCCCGCGACCGCCGCCGCATAGGCGGCCGAGGCCCCCGCGGGTCCCGCGCCGACCACGACGACGTCCCACACCCGCTGCACGTCGTCCTGCACGCCGTCCGCCGAAGGGTCGTCCGCCGAAGAGTTCTCGCTGCTCACGATGGTCTGCTGCTCCCGATCAAACCGCTGCCGCACTGTCCCCCGCATCCTACGACCGACGTCGCCGCAGGCCACTGTGGGAGGATCCCGATATCCACTCGTACAACGTCGCACCCACGAGGAGCGTGCCCATGTCGTCGAATCCGGTCGCCGAGACCGTCGCCTCGCTGATGCCGAGAGCAAGGGCGGAGCTCGCCGAGCTCGTCGCCTTCAAGTCGGTGGCGGACTTCGACCAGTTCCCGCGGAGCGAGAGCGAGGGCGCCGCGAACTGGGTCGCCGACGCGCTCACCGCCGAGGGCTTCCAGGACGTGGCGCTGCTCGACACCCCCGACGGCACCCAGTCCGTCTACGGCTACCTGCCCGGCCCCGAGGGCGCGAAGACCGTCCTGCTCTACGCCCACTACGACGTGCAGCCGCCGCTGGACGAGGCCGCGTGGACCACTCCGCCGTTCGAGCTGACCGAGCGCGACGGCCGCTGGTACGGGCGCGGTGCCGCCGACTGCAAGGGCGGCGTGATCATGCACCTGCTGGCGCTGCGGGCGCTCAAGGCGAACGGTGGCGTGCCGGTGCACGTCAAGTTCATCGCCGAGGGTTCGGAGGAGATGGGCACGGGCGGCCTGGAGCGGTACGCCGAGGAGCACCCTGACCTCCTCACGGCCGACACGATCGTCATCGGCGACGCGGGCAACTTCCGCGCGGGTCTGCCGACGGTCACCACGACCCTGCGCGGGATGACGATGCTCCGCATCCGCGTCGACACCCTCGAAGGCAACCTGCACTCCGGCCAGTTCGGCGGCGCGGCCCCCGACGCGCTGGCCGCGCTGATCCGCGTACTCGACTCGCTGCGGGCCCAGGACGGCTCGACCACGGTCGACGGGCTGACCTCCGGATCCCGCTGGGACGGCCTGCAGTACGACGAGCAGCAGTTCCGGCGGGACGCGAAGGTGCTGGACGGTGTCGAGCTGATCGGCTCGGGCACGGTCGCCGACCGCATCTGGGCCCGCCCTGCCGTCACCGTCCTCGGCATCGACTGCCCGCCGGTCGTCGGCGCCACCCCGTCCGTGCAGGCCGGCGCCCGGGCCACGGTCAGCCTCCGGGTGCCGCCGGGCGTGGACGCCACCGAGGCGACGAAGCTGCTGCAGGCCCACCTGGAGGCGCACACGCCGTGGGGTGCCCGGGTGAGCATCGAACAGGTCGGCCAGGGCCAGGCGTTCAGCGCGGACACGACCAGCCCGGCGTACGCGGCGATGGCCCGGGCCATGTCGGTGGCCTACCCCGGCCAGGAGATGCAGTACGCCGGCCAGGGCGGCTCGATCCCCCTCTGCAACACCCTCGCCTCCCTCTACCCGCAGGCCGAGATCCTCCTGATCGGCCTGAGCGAGCCGGAGGCCCAGATCCACGCCGTCGACGAGAGCGTCTCCCCGGAGGAGCTGGAGCGCCTGTCGGTGACGGAGGCCCTGTTCCTGCGCAACTACGCGGCGAGCTGACCGCTCTGCCGTCAGCAGAGGGCCCTCGTCCGGGGACGGGGGCCCTTCTACGGTCGCGTCCATGTCCATGGAAGTCGTAGAACTCATCCCCGGCCACCTCCACCTCCTCCGCTTCCCCGTCGGCCAGGCCTACGTCTGGCGCGACGGTGAGGACTTGACACTGGTCGACGCGGGTCCGCCGGGTTCAGGGGCGGCCATCGCCGCCGTGGCGGCGTCCCTCGGCGACATCCGGCGCATCGTGTTGACCCATTTCCACGAGGACCACGCGGGTGGAACGGCCCAACTCGCGAGACTCAGCGGCGCGGAGGTCCTCGCCCACCGCATGGACGCCCCGGTCGTCCGGGGTGAACTCCCGGCCCCGCCGCCGGTGTTCGAGGACTGGGAGCGCCCGCTCCACGCACAGGCTGTCCGGCGTCTCCCACAGGGCGACTGGTCGCGGCCGACGGCCATCACCGAACTCTCCGCCGACGAGGTTCTCGACTTCGGCGGCGGAGCACACGTGATCCACGTCCCCGGTCACACCCACGGCAGTGTCGCCCTCCATCTCCCGGCCCACGGCGTCCTGTTCACGGGCGACGCCGTCGCCGCTTCGCCGGTCGACGGCAAGGTGATGCCCGGCGTCTTCAACCTGGATCGCGCGCAGGCCATGGCCTCTTTCCACCGGTTGGCCGAACTCGACACCGACGTGGCCTGTTTCGGCCATGGCGATCCGGTGGTCGGGAGGGCTTCGGCGGCGATCCGGCGATCGGCGGACACGTACGACGCCTCTCGCTGAACATGGGGATACGTACGACGCCTCTCGCCGAAGATGGGGCTCATGCCACGCAGCCCCCGCCTCACCCACCACACCACCACCGCCACCACCCTCGCCCAGCTCAGCGACACCGAACTCGGCGCGCTGGTGGCGGGCGGTGTGCCGGCTGGGCACGGAGTCGGTGGGCGGGCGACGTTGATCGATGTCGACGGTGTTCAGGTCTTCGTCAAGCGGGTGACGCTCACCGACGTCGAGCGGCGCCCGGACAACCATCGCTCCACCGCCAACCTCTTCGGCACACCGCCGTACTGCCACTACGGCATCGGCAGCATCCCCAGCCCGGGCTTCGGCGCCTGGCGGGAGCTCGCCGCGCACGAGATGACCACCGACTGGGTACTGGCGGACGCGGTTTCGGGGTTCCCGCTGCTGCACCACTGGCGCGTCCTGCCCGAGTCCGGGAACCTCCTCCCACCCCAACTGGCGGACACGGAAAGGGCCGTCGCCTACTGGGGCGGCGATCCGGGGTTGCGTCGGCACCTGGAGGCCTTACGGACGGCCACCGCGAGCGTCACGCTGTTCCTGGAGTACGTGCCGCACACCCTCCACGACTGGCTCCGCGCCCAACTCGCCGCGGGCGACGCGGACAAGGCCTGCCGCCTGGTGGACGAGGGGCTGGAGGCCATCACCTCCTTCCTCCACGCCCGCGAACTCCTCCACATGGACGCCCACTTCGGGAACATCCTCACCGACGGCCGCCGCCTCTACCTCACCGACTTCGGCCTCTCCCTCTCGTCACGCTTCCGACTCGCCCCGCCCGAGCGCGAGTTCTTCGACCGCCACCGTCCCTACGACCGCGCGTACACCTCCCTGTACCTGGTTCTGTGGCTGGTCACGGAGTTGTACGGCCATCGCGGCGAGGAGCGCTCCGCCTTCATCCGCGCCTGCGCCGGCGGTGCCCGGCCGGAGGGCATCCCGGAGGCCGCCGCCGAGCTCGTCTCACGGCATGCGCGGACGGCCGCCGCGATGGACGCGTTCAGCGGACGGTTCCAGACGGAGAGCCGGCTGACCGCACCTCCGTACCGGATCTGGGAGTACGGCTCCCGCGGTCACGGCGCCGGGATGCCGGCCTCCAGGTAGAGCGCCGCGCCGCGTTCCCGGGCCCGCAGTGCCCAGCGGAGCCGCTCGTAGCGCACCGGTGGCAGCAGTTCCGCGGCCTCCTCCTCGGTCGCGAAGCGCCAGTCGCGCAGTTCGGGGCCGGGCAGCATCAGACGGGCGGCCTCGGCGGAGTCGAGGCGGCCGCCGTCGAAGAGGAGGCGCAGGCCGCCGTAGCCGGGCGGGCGCGGTGCCTCCCAGTCGACGACCAGGAGGCGCGGTACGTCGACGAGGTGGATGCCGGTCTCCTCGACGACCTCGCGCATCCCCGCCCGGGCGGGCGCCTCGCCCGGCTCGACGACACCGCCGGGGAACTCCCAGCCGGCCTTGTAGGTGGGGTCGACGAGCAGCACCCGGTCCTGCTCGTCGAAGAGCAGCACGCCCGCGGCGATCGTCTCGGCCGTCGGCTCGGGCGTCTGCACGATGTCGCACGCGCCGGCCTCGCCGGTGGCGACGGCCTCGGCGATGCGGACGGCGGTCTCGTACGGGGTGAGGGCGCCGCTGTCGACGGGATGGGCGTCCGCGGTGAGCCAGGAGGCGAGGGCGGCGCGGTACGGCTCGATGTGGTCGTACGACCACTGCCGTACCCGCATCTCGCCGTCGGGGAGGTCGGGCGGGACCTCCCGGCCGGCTATTCGCTCGCGCAGGATCGTTTCGGCCGGGGCGAGGAGAATGTGCCGGACGCCGATCCGGCGGGCGGCGAGGCCGCCGAAGATCTCGTCGCGGTACTCCTGGCGCAGCAGGGTCATGGGGACCACCAGGGTCCCGCCGAGCTCGGCGAGCATGGCGGCCGCTGTGTCGATCACGAGCCGTCGCCAGATCGGCAGGTCCTGGTAGTCGCCGACCTCGGCGAGGTGCTTGGCCGGCAGCAGGTGTGCCAGTGTCCCGCCGACGACCTCGGGGTCGAAGAGCGTGCTGTTCGGGATCAGCTCGATCAGTTCCCGTGCGGTGGTGGTCTTGCCCGCACCGAACGCGCCGTTGATCCAGACGATCACGGACTCCCCCTCTTATGTTGGCCCCCTGAGGCTTGCCCGCTCCACCCTGCCACGGAAACCAGCCCCAGTTGAGGGCGCACATGGGGCGGCGCCGGTGCCCCTTGGAGCAGGGGGCACCGGCGCCGTTTCTCCGGCCTCGACCGGGGTCAGTCGTTCTGCCCGAGGACCTTCCCGGTGTCCGAGAGACTGCCGTCGCCGACGGTGTCGGCGACCGTGCCGACGGTGTCCTCGACACTGAGGTCACCGAGCGACTGATGGTCACCGAGCGTCTGGTGGTCGCCCCCGTGCGAGGGGGTGATGGCCGCGACGACGAACCCGGTGGCGAGGGAGGCGATGGCGAGCATGCTGCGCTTCTTCATGCCCGGTTCAACTGCCGGGACGGGCCGAGGGTCACGGTTCAACCGGTCGACCGGCGCGAAGTCCGGCGCCTGCCCAGCAGCATACGGAGCACGACCAGGGCCGCGTTCCGGCGTTCGGGCTTGCGCGACCAGATGGCCGGCACCGCCGCGACCATGAGCACGGAGAGAAGTGCGACTACGGCCGACGCGGTCATGAAAACGACTGCGTGATCACGGACGGCGGCGGCAACTGTCGCAGCGGTAACGGCAACACCGGCGGGCACAGCCCGAGTGCGGCCCGAATGCGATGGCACGGTTTCGTTCCGGGGCCGACGCCCCGTATTCTGGGTATTGATGATTCCCTCCTTGAGCCGAGCGAATTGTCACCAGCGGCTCCCCGTCGTCAGCGGGGGGCCGCATTTTCATTGTGCTCGGCCTCGAGGAACGCTCTGTCGGAAACCGGCAACCAGCAGTAGCCGTCGGAGCGGCGAAGGTGGTTAACAGTGCGCCCGTGACCAACCCGGAGGGAGGAAAGACGCTTCGCGGGGCGGGTTCAGGGCGCGTCACCAGCGGAAACGTCCACGCGCCCGCAGGCCGTCGGACATCGCGCACACTGGGCCAACGCGCCCAAGAGAAAACTACTGGACACCAACTTGGTGACGGTTGGCGGTTTCCATGCCGAGTCGGCTTCCATCCTCCGCCAACCCGCCCGGCCATCCCGGATCGCGCCGCATGCACAAACAGTCATTCATCTGCGGCGAAATTCATGATCCAGACAAGTTGCGGCCAACTCCCTGCCAACTACGCATCGATCGATCATTTCCAAGATCCCCGATGATCGAATAGAAGATCATCCGAATCTACCAACTTGCAATTGAATGGCCGAAAGTCGTCGGCGAGCGGTCGGGCTGTCTGCTGATGGACCCGTCCAGTCATGCTCACCCGCCCGTCATCCCTTCGTCGACCCCAGCGTCAGCCCCGCGATGAAGTGCCGTTGCAGGAGCAGGAAGACGAGGATCGTCGGGAGTGCCACCAGGACGGAGCCCGCGGCCAGCAGGTTGTAGTCGGTGAAAAACTGGCCCCGGAGGTTGTTCAGGGACGACGTGATGGGCAACTTGTCGGGGTTGGAGATGAAGATCAGGGCCCAGAGGAAGTCGTTGTAGATCCAGGTGAATTCGAGGGTGGCCAGGGCCGCGAGCGCGGGGCGGCACAGGGGCAGGGTGATGCGCCAGAACTGGGTCCACACGCCCGCGCCGTCGACGATCGCCGCCTCCAGGATCTCCTGGGGCAGGGTGCGCATGAAGTTGGCGAGGACGAAGACGCAGAAGCCCATCTGGAAGCCGATGTTGACGAGGATCACGGCCCAGTAGGAGTCGTACATCGTCAGTGAGTCGGACATCCACCAGGGCAGCGGGATCTTGTTGAACAGCACGTACAGGGGTGTCACGAGCACCTGTTGGGGCAACAGGTTGCCCGCCGTGAACAACATCAGCAGGACCAGGCCGCCGCGCAGTCTCAGGCGCGAGACGGCGAAGGCGACGAACGCGGCCAGGAAGAGCGTGACGATCACCGCGGGGACAGCGATCAGCAGGGTGTTGGTGAAGTACTTGCCCATGCCGGACTCGGTGTAGGCCCGGCGGTAGTAGTCGAGGGACAGGTGCCTCGGCCAGGAGAGGTAGCCGTGCTGCGCCGTCTCGTCGTACGGGCGCAGGCTGGCGTAGACGGCCAGCAGGAGGGGAGCGAGGAAGAGCAGCGAGACGGCCGTGAGGAAGATGTGCACCCCCCAACGGCCGCGCCGGGGATGGGACTTCGGCGGCCGGGCGGCCGGCGCGGCCGAGCGGTGCACGGGTGCGGTGGTGCGGATGTCTGCCGTCATCGGTCGCGCGCACCTCGCAGCTCTTGGACCAGGAACGTCACGATGAATCCGAGCGATACGACGAGCAGGACGACCGCGATCGCCGAGCCGAAGCCGATCCGGCTCGCCTCGCCGATGATGTTGTCGGTGATGAGGACGGAGAGGAGTTCCAGGCCGTTGCGGCCCTTGTTGACGGCGTAGACGATGTCGAAGGCACGCAGGGCCTCGATCACCGTGATGACGCCGACGATGACGTTGACCGGGCGCATGGTCGGGAAGACGACGCGGAAGAAGGTCTGGCGCTCGTTGGCACCGTCGATCGCCGCCGCCTCCTTCAACTCCGGGTCGACGGACTTCAGTCCGGCGAGGTAGAGGATCATCACGTAGCCGACGTGCCGCCAGCCCGCCGCGATCATGATCATCCAGAGGTTGAGGTGGGAGTCGCCCAGCCAGTCGATCGGGTCGTCGTGATTGTTCAGGACCGTGTTGACCACGCCTTGGTCGGTGCCGAGGATCAGCTGGGCAATGAAGCCGACGATGGCGAGCGAGAGCACGACCGGCATGTAGAGGACGGACTGGTAGAAGCGGCTGAAGCGGACGCCCCGGTCGATCAGGACGGCCAGCAACAGGCCGAAGGGCGTGGCGATCAGGCCGAGGAAGAGCAGCCACATGATGTTGTGGCGGACCGCCGGCCAGAACGGCGGGTAGTTGTCGGCGAGGTTGCGGTAGTTGTCCAGGCCGACCCAGTGGATGTCGCCGATGCCGTCCCAGGCGGTGAAGGACAGCCCGATCGAGGCGAGCGTCGGGCCCCAGACGATGACGATGTCGAGCAGGACCGGGATGCCGAGCAGCAGGCCGAGGACGACGGCGTCGCGGCGGGTGAACCGCCTCAGCCGCCGCCGTCCTCCGGCGCGCCGCGGGAAGGTGAGCGCCACGAACGATTCCCCCAGTGATCAGCCGTCGGACGGTGCTCAGCCGACGGGCTGCGAGAAGATGGTCTTCTTCTGCCGCTCGATGCTGTTGCACAGCCCGTCGACGTCCTTCGGGTTGCCGATGAAGTCCTGGATGGACTGGATCATCACCGTCGAGGCGAAGTCGGGCCGGGTGTCGCGGTCGAGGAACTGCGAGATCTGCTTGGCGGCCGAGACGAGTTGCGCGGACTTCTTCTGCAGCGCGCTGTACGACGACGTGTCGGCGCCGTCGTTGACGGCCACGTTGTTGGGGTCGTACTTGAGGTAGGTGTTCTCGGCCTCGGGCGTCCCGAGCCATTTCAACAGGGCCTTCGCACCGGTGACGTTCTTGGACTTCTTCGCGACGAGGAACCCGTCGATGGGCGCCTCGACCGCGTCCTGACCCCACTGCGGGTCGATCTCGGGGAAGGCGAAGAAGTCGATGTCGTCGCGTTCGTCCGCCGGGAACTGGGTGCCGGGGTGCGGCATGCCGAACACCGCCATGCCGGTCTGCCGCTTCTGGAGGCTCTGCCCGGCCTCCTCCCAGGTCCGGCCGAGGGCGCCCTTCTGGTAGTACGGCATGAGTTCACGCCAGGTGTCGAAGACGTTCTTCACCTTGGTGTCGGTCCACGATTCCTCACCGGCCATGAGGGACTTGTGGAAGTCGTATCCGTTCAACCGCAGATTGATGTAGTCGAAGGTGCCCATCGCCGGCCAGCCGTCCTTGTCGCAGAAGGCGACCGGATTTCCGTCCTGCTGCATCTGTTTGGCGAGGGCGATGAAGTCGTCCCATTTCGCGGGCTGTTGATAGCCCTTCTGCTGGAACAGGCTCTTGCGGTGGAAGACGGCCCACGGATAGTAGTAGTACGGCACGAAGTACTGCTTGCCGTCGTGCGTGGACTGCGCCTTCAGGGCGTCCGAGAAACCCGAGAAACCGCTCCAGACATCGCTGATCTCGGTGAGCAGGCCCTTCTCCGCGAAGTACTGCATGCGGTATCCCGCGAACCACATGAAGATGTCGTCGGGGGTGCCCTGCAGATAGCGGTTGATGTTCTCCTGGAAGTCGTTGTGGTCCTTGGTGTTGACCTTCACCTTCTTTCCGGACTTCTTCTCGTACGCCTGGAAGGCCGCCGCGTACGCCTTCTTCGGTACGGCGTCCGAGGCGTTGGAGCCGACGGACACCTCCTTCTTGTCGCCGCCGGGGCCCTCACCGCACGCCGACAGCAGGGCGGGGAGCGTGACCGCACCGACGCCAAGGGCCGCACCACGTAAGAGATTTCGCCGGGACATCCGATGACCTGCCCATACTTGGGCTGGACCAATCCGCTGGAACGATGACTGTGCCATGTGCCCCTCCCGGGAGTGCCACGCAACACAACCGAACGCGTGGCTTGGATCTCACCTCCATGTGGCCTCGGCGTCAAGGGTTCTGACGGGATATCGAACAACCGTTACCCATCTCTTCCAACACAGTCAGACACGTCCTACCGTAAACGCGCAGCCATGACGAGGACATGACGTCATCCAACCTTTCGCGTGTTTGGAGGAACGTAACGATGCGTCACCTGCACACCCGCACAACCCGTCGAAGAGTGGCCGGAGGGATCGCCGCGGCACTCCTCGCCGCGGCCGGACTCACCGTCCCGGCCGTCGCGGCACCCGCCACCGAGCCCGCCGCACCCACCCTGGCCGACGGCCTGGCCCTCACCCCTCCGATGGGCTTCAACAACTGGAACTCCACGAACTGCCGTGCCGAGTTCAACGAGTCCATGGTCAAGGGAATCGCCGACCTCTTCGTCGAGAAAGGCCTCAAGGACGCGGGCTACCAGTACGTCAACCTCGACGACTGCTGGGCCCTGCCGAGCCGCGACTCAGACGGCAGACTCGTACCGGATCCGGTCCGCTTCCCGAACGGGATCAAGGCGGTGGCCGACTACGTGCACTCCAAGGGACTCAAGCTCGGCATCTACACCAGCGCGGGCACCAAGACATGCAACAGCGCCGGATTCCCGGGCGCCCTGGGCCACGAGTACAGCGACGCCCGGCAGTTCGCGGACTGGGGCGTCGACTACCTCAAGTACGACAACTGCAATAACCAAGGTGTAGACGCCAAGTTGCGTTACACGACCATGCGCGACGCACTCAGGGCGACCGGGCGGCCCATCGTCTACAGCATTTGCGAATGGGGCGAGAACAATCCCTGGGAATGGGCCTCGGACGTGGGCCATTTGTGGCGCACCACCGGTGACATCAGCGACAGCTGGGGCTCCATGCTGGGCATCCTGAAGAAGAACCTCCCGCTCGCCCCGTACGCCGGACCCGGCCACTGGAACGACCCCGACATGCTGGAGGTCGGCAACGGCGGCATGACCGACACCGAGTACCGCTCGCACTTCTCGATGTGGTCGGTCATGGCCGCGCCGCTGCTCATCGGCTCCGACCTGCGCAAGGCCTCCCAGGCAACCTTCGACATCCTGGACAACAACGAGGTCATCGCCGTCGACCAGGACCCGCTGGGCAAGCAGGGCACGGTCGTCTCGTCCGAGGGCGGACGCTGGGTGGTGGCCAAGGAGATGAAGGACGGCAGCCGCGCGGTGGCCCTCTTCAACGAGACCGGCACCGCCCAGCACATCTCCACCACCGCCACCGCCGTCGGCCTGCCCGGCGCCCGCGCCTACACCCTGCGCGACCTGTGGCAGCACAGGAGCTACAACACCGCCGGCACCATCGCCGCGACCGTCCCGGCCCACGGCACGGTCCTCGTACGAGTGTCCGCCGACCGCAAGTGGGCCGCGCACCCGCCGGCCGTCGAACTCGGCCTGGAGGGCAGCCCGTTGGTCGAGGCGGGCAAGGCGGCCATGCTGACGTCCGCCGTCACCGACCTCGGACGCACACCTGCCGAGCACGTGTCCGTCGGCCTCACCGGACCCAACGGCTGGACGGTGAAGGCCACTTCGCACACCACCGCCAAGGCCCTCCCGACCGGCCGCTCCCTGCGCACCAGTTGGTCGGTCACCGCTCCGGAGGGAACGCCGACAGGATCGTACGACCTCACACTCAAAGCGAGTTACCGCTCGCCGACAGGCATGCGCGTCGACAGCGCGCTGCCGCTGACGGCGTCCGTGGTCGTGCCGCCGCCCTCCGGCACGTCCGGGCTCGGCGACCTTCCCTGGCTGTCGGCGACCAACGGCTACGGCCCGGTCGAGCGCAACACCAGCAACGGCGAGAGCGCCGCGGGCGACGGGCATCCGATCACCCTCGGCGGAGTCGTGTACGCCAAGGGACTCGGCGTCCACGCGGAGAGCGCCGTCGAGTACTACACCGCCAAGGCGTGCGAGAAGGTCACCGCGGACGTCGGGGTCGACGACGAGAAGGGCGCGAACGGCACCGTCGCCTTCGAGATCTGGGCCGACGGCACCAAGGTCGCCTCGACCGGCGTGCTCACCAACGCGATGCCGGCCCAGCCGCTCACCGCGGATGTGACCGGCGCCCAGGTGGTCCGGCTCGTCGTCACCGACGGCGGCGACGGCATCGACTCGGACCACGCGGACTGGGCGGACGCGCAGTTGAGCTGCTGAACCCGCGCCCCCGGCGGCTCAGCAGCATGCCCGAACGTTCCTGCTGCTGAGCCTCCGCGAGGCCCGGTCCCGCACGACCCTCACGGGCGCGCCGAGCGCCCCTCAGACCGCGGCCGCGTCCGCCCGCTTGGCGAGCGCGGCCGCGGCGGCCCCCACCAGGCCCGCGTCCGTGCCCATCTGGGCCGGCGCGATCTCCAGGCGCTGCACGAAGGAGAGGGTCGCGTAGTCGCCGAGGGCCTTGCGCAGCGGTGTGAACAGGACCTCCCCCGCGTTGCCCACTCCCCCGCCGATCACCGCGATGTCGATCTCGACTAGGGTCGCGGTGGCCGCGATGCCGGCGGCCAGCGCCTGGGCCGCCCGTTCGAAGGAGGCCACGGCGACCGGGTCGCCGGCCCGGGCCGCGGCGGCGACCGCGGCGGCGGACGTATCGCCGTCGGGGCCGGGCAGCCAGCCGTTCTCGACGGCCCTGCGGGCGATGTTGGGCCCGCTCGCGATGCGCTCCACACAGCCGCGCGAACCGCACGGGCACAGGTCGCCGTCCAGGTCGACGCTGATGTGGCCGATGTGGCCGGAGTTTCCGGTGGGTCCGGGGTGGAGCTGGCCGTTGAGGACCAGACCGCCGCCGACGCCCGTGGAGACCACCATGCACAGCGCGTTGTCGTGACCGCGGGCGGCGCCCTGCCAGTGCTCGGCCGCGGTGATGGCCACTCCGTCGCCGATCAGCTCGACCGGCAGTCCGCCGGCCGCCTCCCGGACCCGCCGCACCAGCGGGTAGTCGCGCCAGCCCGGCACGTTCACCGGACTCACCGTGCCGGCGGACGCGTCCACCGGGCCGGCGCTGCCGATGCCGAGGGCCGTGGCCCGTCCCCACAGGGGCGAGGCGGTCAGTTCGCCGAGGACCTCCTCCACGGCGCCCATCACGGTGTCGCCGTCCTCCTGCGCGGGCGTCGCGCGCTGGGCACGCACCAGGATCTCGCCGTGCCCGTCCACCAGGGCGCCGGCGATCTTGGTGCCGCCGATGTCGAGCGCGGCCACGAGGTCGGTGTGCATCAGTGTCGGATCTCCCGAAACCATCGGTTCCCCGTCGACCAGGGGAAAGGTTCCCCCTTCAACTACGGAGAAGTGTGGGCCGGTCTCGCGGTGGGGGCGCAGGCCGGAGATTGCGGTGGACAGTCTCTCTCGCATATGACAACGTTGTCCAGGCTCTATGCTCGACGCCACATCCTCATACAAACTCATGGTCCGACGCATCCCCGTGGACGAGACGAGACAGGACAGCGCATCGTGCCCGAGACCGCCCGCCGTACAGACCGCCATTCCGGAGCCAGATACGGCAATCGTCCGACCATGAAGGACGTTGCCGCGCGTGCCGGAGTCGGTCTGAAGACCGTCTCGCGCGTGGTCAACGGCGAGCCGGGCGTCACCCCGGAGACCGAGCGCCGCGTCCAGGAGGCCATCGACGCGCTGGGCTTCCGGCGCAACGACAGCGCGCGCGTGCTGCGCAAGGGCCGCACCGCCAGTATCGGCCTGGTCCTGGAGGACCTCGCGGACCCGTTCTACGGCCCGCTCAGCCGCGCGGTCGAGGAGGTGGCTCGTGCCCACGGGGCGCTGCTGATCAACGGCTCCAGCGCCGAGGACCCGGACCGTGAGCAGGAGTTGGCGCTCGCGTTGTGCGCGCGGCGGGTGGACGGGCTCGTGGTGATTCCGGCGGGCGACGACCACCGGTATCTGGAGCCGGAGATCAAGGCGGGCGTCGCCACGGTCTTCGTGGACCGCCCGGCCGGGAGGATCGACGCCGACGTGGTCCTGTCGGACAACTTCGGCGGTGCCCGCGACGGGGTCGCCCATCTCATCGCCCACGGCCACCGCAGGATCGGCTTCATCGGCGACATGCCCCGCATCCACACGGCCGCCGAGCGGCTGCGCGGCTACCGGGCCGCGATGGAGGACGCCGGCATCCCGGTCGAGGACTCGTGGATGTCCCTGGGCGTCACGGACCCGCAGCGGGTGCGCCGGGCGGCCGAGGAGATGCTCACCGGTCCGGACCCGGTGACGGCGATCTTCGCGGGCAACAACCGTGTGACGGTGACCGTGGTGCGGGTGCTGGCCGAGCAGAGCCGCCGCGTCGCCTTCGTCGGCTTCGACGACATCGAGCTCGCGGACCTGCTGCAGCCGGGCGTGACGGTGGTGGCGCAGGACGCGGCGGCGCTCGGCCGTACCGCCGCCGAGCGGCTCTTCCGGCAGCTCGACGGCGACCTGATCACCCCGGAGCGCATCGAGCTGCCGACCCGCCTGATCACCCGCGGCTCGGGCGAGCTCCCGCCGACGGACTGAGCCGGTCATGGATCCGTCGGAGGACCGCACGCCCCGGGCCACGCCGACCGGGCCGCCGAAGGAACCCGGACTGGAGGCCCCGCTGCGGCCGGTGGAGAAACGCGCCCCGCAGCGGCCGACGGACCCGACACGGCAGGCTACTGCGACGGGGCCGCCGGACGACTACACACGGCAGACCGCTCCCACAGGACCGCCGACGGACCAGACACGACAGGCCGCCCCCACAGAACCGCCGACGGACCAGACACGACAGACCGCCCCCACAGAACCGCCGGACGACTCCACACGGCAAACCGCGCCGACGAGGCCGTCGGACGACCGCACGCTGGAGGCGCCGATGGGGCCGCCGGAGAACCACGCGCCGCGGACACCGACGGAACCGCCCGAGAACCACACGCCACGGACGCCGACGGAACCGCCCGAGAACCACACGCCACGGACGCCGACGGAACCGCCCGAGAACCACACGCCACAGGCACCCGCGCAGCCGCCGCAAGGCCGCACGCTGGAGGCGCTGGGGCTGGCCGAGGCGCCGCTTGACCATCCGCTGCTCTACCCGGGTGCGTGGCCGGCCGAGTCGGGGCTGCTCGACGGTGACCGGCTGCTGCCCCTTGACCGGCTGGTGCACGAGGACCGCACGCCCGTCCTCGCCGTCGGCTCCAACGCCTGCCCGGGCCAACTGCGGCGCAAGATGGCCGAGTTCGGGATCGTCTCGCCGATCCCGATGGTGCGCACCCGGGTGACGGGCATCGACATCGGCGTCTCCGCGCATGTCAGCCGCCTCGGGTACGTGTCGGCGTCACCGTTCGAATCGCCGGGCACGGTACGGGAGTTGTTCGTGACCTGGCTCGATGCCGAGCAGCTCGCGGTGATCGACGCGAGCGAGGGCGTACCGCTGCCGGAGGGCAACTACCGGCGCGCCTGGCTGCCTTCGGCCGACGTGCGGATCGAGTCGGCGGACGGGGCGGTGCTGCCGGGCGCGTTCGTGTACGTCAACCGGCGCGGGGTCCTGCACGACGGCACCGGCGCTCCCCGCTCACACCCGGGCCAGCGGGAGCTGATCACCGAACTCCTCCTCGCGTCCGCCCGGTTGAGAGAGCTCTTCGGGATCACGCCCGAGGAGTTCTGCGCGCGGGCGCGGGCCGACCGGCGGCTGTGCGAGCGCGGCACACGGCTGTTCGCGGAGGAGAAGCTGGTGACGGAGTCCGGCGTGGAGCGGTTCGTGGCGGGTCTTTCCTCGGGGTCAGCAGAAGTCAGCAGAGGTCAGCAGACCGGGAGTCCCGGGATCGGTTCGTCGTTGTCCCCGCCCTTGATGTAGACGTCGCTGACGTAGACGTTCGTGTTGCCGCTGTCGTCGTCGGTCTTCGCCCACCAGACGTTGGTCCACTGGCCGTAGGTCTCGCGACGGCCCAGGTTCTGCTGGCAGAAGAAGTAGTTGGTGCCGGCGCCGAGGACTCCGACCTCCGTGCCGGAGGCGGTGTGGGACTTGGCCTCGCGCCAGACTGTGCAGTTGTACTTGCCGCCGCCTATGGAGGTGCAGGCCGGGGCCGGGCTGGTGGAGCCGCTTCCGCCGGTCGTGCCGCCGCTTCCGGAGCCGCCGCCGTCGCTTCCGCCGGTTGTGCCGCCCGACGTACCGCCGCCTGTCGTCCCGCCGCCCGAGGAGTGCGCCGGGGAGGACTCGGAGGCACCGCTGCTGGGCTCGCTCCCGCCTTTTCCGCCGGGCGTCGCCGTCGCGGTGGGCGTCTTCTTGCCGCCCCGCTCAGGGGACTTGGAGCCGCTGGGGTGACCGGCATCGGCGCGCTCGGACGCCGAGGAGGTGGCCGTGGCGCTCGTGGCGGAGGAGGAAGGCCGGTCCCCGGCCTCGGCATCGCCCTTGTCGTTCAGCAGCGCCACGGCGGTTCCGGCCGCCGCGAGGACGAGGACGACAGCGACGGCGGCGAGCAGGACGCGGCCCTTGTTGCGCCGGGGCGAGTCGGAGGTGGCGGCCATGGGGCCGGTGATGGCCTGGTCCGGGGGCACGGGAGCGCCGTAGCCGTGCGGGGCGGGGGCCGGCTGACCGAACGGGCCGACGCCCTGCGCTGGGGTCCCGAAACCCGGTGTGCCCGCGGGACTTGGCGGCTGGGCGGCTCCGAAGCCCTGAGCGACGGCTGGGCTGGTCGCGTCCCGGCCACCGGGGCCCTGGGCCGCGGCGGGCCCCGTCGTCCCGGGCCCGGCCGACCCCACCGGTCCCGGCACCGGGGGCACGCTGCGTTCCGTCTCCGACCGCGGTGGTGTGGCGCCGCGCAGCGTGGTGGTCGGCGTGTCCGTCCCCGTCGCGTCCGCGACCCCCTGCAGCAGCGCCACGGCCTCCTCGGCCTCCGGGCGGGCCTCCGGGCGCTTGTCCATGAGCTGTCGGAGGACGGGGCCCAGGGCGCCGGCGCGCTGTGGTTCCGGGAGGGGCTCGCCGATGATCGCGGTGAGCGTGGAGTACGTCGACGTACGGCGGAAGGGCGAGGAGCCCTCCACCGCCGCGTACAGCGTGGCGCCCAGGGCCCAGATGTCCGAGGGGGGGCCGGGGTCGCCGCCCTGGGCCCGCTCGGGTGCCAGGTAGTCCAGGGAGCCGACGAGCGCGCCGGTGCGTGTCAGATGGGTCTCCGAACCGTCGTCCGGGTCCTCCATCGTGGCGATGCCGAAGTCGGTGAGGACCACTCGGCCGGAGCGTTCGAGCAGGATGTTGCCGGGCTTCACGTCGCGGTGCAGCACTCCGGCCCGGTGGGCGGCGGCCAGCGCGTCCATGACCTTGGCGCCGATCCCGGCCGCCTCGCGCGGGTCGAGCGGTCCGCGCTCGCGCAGCACGTCGTCCAGGGACGGCCCGTCGACCAGTTCCATGACGATCAGCGGGCGGCCGTCGACCTCGCCGATATCGTGCACGGCGACGACTCCGGGGTGGCGTACCCGGGCCGCCGCCCGTGCCTCCCGCTGCATCCGCACGCGCAGATCGGCCAGTTCGGGTCCGTCGGCGTCGCTGTAGGTGCGCAGTTCCTTGACGGCGACCTCGCGGCCGAGGACCTCGTCGACGGCTCTCCAGACGACGCCCATGCCGCCGCGGCCGAGCTGGGACAGGACGCGATAGCGCCCTGCCAGCAGCCGGCCGGTGCCGTCCGCCTGGCCGTTCCCGCCTGAGGATTCCCCCGAAGCCACCGCTGCCTGCCCCGTTCCTGTGACACACCAATGCGTGCCGTACAGACTACGTGGCGGGTGTGACAACGCCAGGCGCCCGTGAGTGCTGTGACAGGTCCGCTACTTGGCGGACGCCGTCAGGTCACCGCGCCGCGGCGAGGCGAAGCCCTCCAGGTCGGCCCGGGTCAGCCCGGTCACCCGCGCGACCTCGGCGATGTCGAGGGCGCCGCAGTCCAGGCCGCGCAGCAGATAGCCGCTGAGGGCCTTGGCGGTGGCGGGCTCGTCCATGACGTCGCCGCCGGCCCGGTTGGCGTAGCGGGCGAGCCGGGCGGCGGCCTGCTCGAAGCCCTCGCGGTAGAAGGCGAACACGGCCGCGTAGCGGGTGGGGATGTGGCCGGGGTGCATGTCCCAGCCCTGGTAGTAGGCGCGGGAGAGCGCGCGGCGGGTGAGGCCGTAGTGCAGCCGCCAGGCGTCGTGGACCTTCTCCGTCGGGCCGACCGGCAGGACGTTGGTCGAGCCGTCCGAGACGCGTACGCCCGTGCCCGCCGCCGCGACCTGCATGATCGCCTTGGCGTGGTCGGCGGCCGGGTGGTCGCTGGCCTGGTAGGCGGCGGAGACGCCGAGGCAGGCGCTGTAGTCGAAGGTGCCGTAGTGGAGTCCGGTGGCACGCCTCTCGGCGGCCTGGATCATCCGGGCGACGGTGGCGGTGCCGTCGGTGGCGAGGATGGACTGGCTGGTCTCGATCTGGATCTCGAACCCGATCCGGCCGGCCTCCAGCCCGCGCGCCTTCTCGAACTCCTCCAGGAGCCGCACCATGGCGGTGACCTGCTCGGGGTAGGTCACCTTGGGCAGTGTCAGCACCAGCCCCTCGGGCAGCCCGCCGGCCTCCATCAGGCCGGTGAGGAAGACGTCGAGGGTGCGGATGCCCCGGTCGCGGACCGGCGCCTCCATGCACTTCATACGGATGCCCATGTACGGCGCCGCGGTCCCGTTCTCGTACGCCTCCGCGATCAGCCGCGCCGCACGGGCGGCCGCCGCGTCCTCCTCCGCGTCCGGGCGGGGGCCGTAGCCGTCCTCGAAGTCGACCCGCAGGTCCTCGATGGGCTCGCGCTCCAGCTTGGCCCGCACGCGCGCGTACACGGGCTCGGCGAGTTCGTCGGAGAGGCCGAGGACCGCGGCGAAGGAGGCGGCGTCCGGGGCGTGTTCGTCGAGCGCGGTGAGGGCCTGGTCGCCCCAGGAGCGGATGGTGTCGGCGGCGAAGACGTCACCGGGGACGTACACCGTGTGGACGGGCTGGCGGGTGCCGGGGCCCCCGGGGTAGCGCCGCTCCAGCTCCGCGTCGACCGGTGCGAGGGAGGCGCTGATCTCCTCGCTGACGGCGCCCGCGAGGCTCGTCGCGACGTTCTCCTGCTGGCCCTGACCCATTCCCAGACCCTCCTGTTTTCCGCCCTACGGAATCAACAATCCGTTGAATGAAGTTATCCGGGCCCTTCGGGATGGTCAACACCATGTCCACGCGGAGCCACGCCTTGATCTGGGCATGTTCACGCCGGGCTCACCCCCGGGTATGACACTGCCCTACGCACGACTCTCTTCACGCCCGCCCCGTCCGGCCGCCGCCACCGAAGGAGCCTCCGTGCAGATCCAGCGCCGAGTCACCCGCCGTCTGGGCCTCAAGGCCCTGTTGGCCGCGGCGGTCACCCTGCCCCTGTCCAGTGCGGCGGCCCCCACCTCGTCCGCCTCCTCGCGCTCCGCGTCACCCGCGTCCGCTCCACCCGTCTCGGCAAAGGCCCTCCGCGTGCCCCCTCTTGAGGTCATGACCTTCAACCTGCGCTTCGCGAGCACCGCCGAACCCAACAGCTGGCGCGACCGCCGACCCGTGATGCGCGAACTCCTGCGCCGCGCCCGCCCTCAGATCATGGGCACCCAGGAGGGTCTCTACCAGCAGCTGCGGGACATCGACGCCGACCTCGGCCCGGACTACGACTGGATAGGCACCGGCCGCGAGGGCGGCAGCCGCGACGAGTCCACAGCGATCTACTTCGACAAGCGGCGCCTGGCCCCCTTGGAGCACTACACCTTCTGGCTCTCCGACACCCCGGAGGTCATCCGCTCCAACACCTGGGGCGCGGCCTTCCCCCGGATCGTCACCTGGGTCCGCTTCCGCGATCTCGCCGACGCCGGACGGGAGTTCTACGTCCTCAACACGCACTTCGACCACCGCAGCCAGTACGCCCGTGAGCGCAGCGCCAGGCTGCTGACGGAGCGGATAGCGCAACTCGGCGGCTCGCTGCCGGTCGTGGTGACCGGTGACTTCAACGTCGCCGCGCACGACAACCCCGCCTACGACACCCTGGTGGACTCGGGACTCGTCGACGCCTGGGACTCGGCGGCCCGGCGCGGCCCGCTGTACGCCACCTTCCACGCCTACCGCGGGCTCAAGCCGGGCGGCGAGCGCATCGACTGGATCCTCACCTCGCCGGGCGTGCGGACGCTGCGGGCGACGATCGACACGTATTCCAGGGACGGCCAGTTCCCCAGCGACCACTTCCCCGTCCAGGCCTCGGTCGTCCTGGGATGAGCCGAGGCCCCCGTGACCGTTCGCGCGGTCACGGGGGCCTCGTACAGCCTTGGAGCGATCGGGGTGATCAGCCCTTGCGGGTGTTGATCTCCTCGGTGAGCTGGGGGACGACGTCGAAGAGGTCGCCGACGACGCCGTAGTCGACGAGGTCGAAGATGGGGGCCTCGGCGTCCTTGTTGACCGCGACGATGGTCTTGGAGGTCTGCATGCCCGCCCGGTGCTGGATGGCGCCGGAGATGCCGTTGGCGATGTACAGCTGCGGCGAGACGGACTTGCCGGTCTGGCCGACCTGGTTGGTGTGCGGGTACCAGCCCGCGTCCACCGCCGCCCGCGAGGCACCCACGGCCGCGCCGAGGGAGTCGGCGAGGGCCTCGATGATCGCGAAGTTCTCGGAGCCGTTGACCCCGCGGCCGCCGGAGACCACGATCGCCGCCTCGGTCAGCTCCGGACGCCCGGTCGACTCGCGCGGGGTACGCGCGGTCACCTTGGTGCCGGTCGCCGCCGCGGAGAAGGCGACGGTCAGGGCCTCGACGGCGCCGGCGGCCGGGGCGGCCTCCACGGCCGCGCTGTTGGGCTTGACGGTGATGACCGGGGTGCCCTGGGACACGCGGGTCTTGGTGGTGAAGGACGCGGCGAACACCGACTGGGTCGCGACCGGACCGTCCTCGCCGGCCTCCAGGTCGACGGCGTCGGTGATGATGCCGGAGCCGAGGCGCAGCGCGAGGCGGGCGGCGATCTCCTTGCCCTCCGCGGAGGACGGCACCAGCACCGCGGCCGGGGACACGGCAGACACGGCGGCCTGCAGGGCGTCCACCTTCGGCACGACCAGGTAGTCGGCGTACTCGGCGGCCTCGTGCGTCAGCACACGCGTCGCACCGTGCTCGGCCAGCGTGGCGGCGGTGTCACCGGCGCCGTTGCCCAGCGCGACGGCGACCGGCTCGCCGATGCGGCGGGCGAGCGTCAGCAGCTCCAGGGTGGGCTTGCGGACGGCACCGTCCACGTGATCGACGAAGACGAGAACTTCAGCCATGGGAATGCTCTCCTGCGAATTGCGAAGTCTGAGGGGCGGTAAGGGAGTTGAGCCGCGCGGCTCAGATGAACTTCTGGCTCGCGAGGAACTCGGCGAGCTGCTTGCCGCCCTCGCCCTCGTCCTTGACGATCGTGCCCGCGGTCCGAGCCGGACGCTCGGCCGCGGAGTCGACCTTGGTCCAGGCGCCCGCCAGACCGACCTCGTCGGCGTCGATCTCCAGGTCCGACAGGTCCCAGGACTCGACCGGCTTCTTCTTGGCCGCCATGATCCCCTTGAAGGAGGGGTAACGCGCCTCGCCCGACTGGTCGGTGACCGAGACGACGGCCGGCAGGGAGGCCTCCAGCTGCTCGGTGGCGGAGTCGCCGTCCCGGCGGCCCTTGACGACCCCGTCCTCGACGGAGACCTCGGACAGCAGCGTCACCTGCGGCACCCCCAGCCGCTCCGCCAGCAGCGCCGGCACGACACCCATCGTGCCGTCCGTGGAGGCCATACCGGACACCACCAGGTCGAAGCCGGCCTTCTCGACCGCCTTCGCCAACACCAGCGACGTGCCGATCGCGTCCGTGCCGTGCAGCTCGTCGTCCTCCACATGGATCGCCTTGTCGGCGCCCATCGACAACGCCTTGCGCAGCGCGTCCTTGGCGTCCTCCGGGCCCACGGTCAGCACCGTGACCTCGACGTCGTCGTCGGAGTTCTCGGCGATCTGCAGCGCCTGCTCGACCGCGTACTCGTCGAGCTCGGAGAGCAGACCGTCCACGTCGTCCCGGTCGACGGTCAGGTCATCGGCGAAGTGCCGGTCGCCAGTGGCGTCGGGCACGTACTTCACAGTGACAACGATCCTCAAGCTCACGCCGGCTCTCCTACTGCAATCGTCATTTCGGTGCTGCCTACTTTCAGGCAGCATAGGCGCCTCAAGCGGCCGATCCCGATCGGGGCGACCCGCGCTCCGAGCGAAATATTACTCGCCAGTACACCCAGTTCGTTCCCGCTAAGCAAGCGCTTTGAACTGTGACCTTTGCAACGCAGCGTAATCGGAACTCGACCGCTTCGCAGCGGGAGCCGGCGGTGGATCAGTCGCGCAGGCCGTTGAAGCGGCCCTGGTGATACAGCAGGGGACGGCCGGGCCCCGCGGGGTCGCCGAGCACGACCTCGGCCAGCACGATCCGGTGGTCCCCGGCGGGCACACGGGCGACGACACGGCAGACCAGCCAGGCGAGGACGTCGTCGAGGACGGGCACGCCCTCCGGTCCCTCGCGCCAGGCGGTGGGGGCGCCGAAGCGGTCGGCGCCGCTCCTGGCGAAGGTGGCGGCCAGCTCCTGCTGGTGGTCCCCGAGTATGTGGACGCCGATGTGCTCCGTGCCCGATATCGCGGGCCAGCTGGAGGCTCCGGTGCTGATGCCGAAGGAGAGCAGCGGGGGTTCGGCGGAGACGGAGGTGAGCGAGGTGGCGGTGAAGCCGACCGGGCCCGCGTCACCGCGTGCGGTGATCACGGCGACTCCCGCGGCGTGCCGCCGGAAGACGGAACGGAGCAGGTCGGGAGAGGCGAGCTGGGGAGTACGGGTGCCGAGGTCCGGCGTGGCCGTCATGGAGTTGTCCTTCTGCGAGGAGGGGCGAGCGGGGTCGGGGCTGCTCAACAGCCGGGACAGCGCGCGCTCGCGGTGCGGGCCAGGTCGACGTGGACCCGCGCGAAGAGAAGGAGTTCCTTGGGCATACGGTCAGGCTGACGATAGGTGGTGCGCCCAGTCAAGTACGTTCCGGCATATGGGAGATGCCTCACCGTCCCGGTCACAGCCGTCAGACCGCCTCCCCCAGCGCCGCGATGACGTCGGCCTTGCGGGGCTGGCCGGTGGCGCGCCGCACGATGCGGCCGTCGGCGTCCAGGACCAGCACGGTCGGCGTCTTGAGGATGTCGAGTTCGCGTACGAGTTCCAGCCGGTCCTCGGCGTCGATCTCGACGTGGGTCACGCCGGGGACCATGCCCGCGACCTCGCCGAGGATGCGCCGGGTGGCCCGGCAGGGCGCGCAGAAGGCGCTGGAGAACTGCACGAGCGTCGCCCGCGGTCCCAACTCCTCGCCCAACTCGGCCGTCCCGAGCCGCTTTTCGCCGTCGCGCCCGCGCACCCGCACTCTCCCGCTCCGCTGCCGATGAAGCACTCCGTAGGCGCTCGCCATCGCGAGCACCGCCACGCACACCACAAGTCCGGTCATCCACTGCTCCAGCGTTCACGAGACTGCAAAGATTCCCGATGTCCTGAATCGTTTCCCGTGCGGAATGCTTGATTCATGGACATCGACGTGAGGGGCCCCCGCTTCGGTGCGGCCGTGACCACTCTGGTGCTGGCCATTGTGCTGATCACCGGGAACATCTGGCTGCTGGCCTGGCAGACGCTGGCGTTCGCGCTGGGCGCGGCCGGTGGAGTGGGCCGTTCGCCGTACGGCCTGCTGTTCCGCAAGGTGGTACGGCCCCGGATCGGGCCGCCGACCGAGTTCGAGTCGCCTCAGCCGCCGCGGTTCGCGCAGGCCGTGGGGCTCGTCTTCGCGGGCGTGGGCCTGGTCGGGTACGGCCTGGGTCCCGAGTGGCTCGGGCAGGCCGCGACGGGGCTGGCGCTCGCGGCCGCTTTCCTCAATGCCGCTTTCGGGTACTGCCTGGGTTGCGAGATGTACCTGCTGGTGCGCCGGGTGACGGTGCGCACGCAGTAAAGGCGAGTTAAAAGTACGAGGTGGATCACCGGGCGACGTGACGAGGATCTCCGCCTTTGCCCGGAACTTGGACTGGCTCCCCGGCCGTTCTTCGGGCACGATCTGCGAGATGCCGTAAACCTACGGCTGCGTAACTTTCCCGCCGGGAGCGCCTTCCCAGGCTGAGAAGGAAGGGTCCACCCCGTCCCATGGCAGAGCTTGTCTACCGCCCCGTCGTCGGTCTCGCCCTCACGTTGTTCAAGGCGTGGGACCTGAAGATCGACTGCAAAGGGTCGGAGAACATCCCGCGCTCGGGCGGCGCCGTGCTGGTGAGCAATCACATCAGCTACCTGGACTTCATCTTCGACGGTCTGGCGGCCCTTCCGCAGAAACGTCTCGTTCGCTTCATGGCGAAGGAGTCCGTCTTCCGGCACAAGATCTCCGGGCCGCTGATGCGGGGCATGAAGCACATCCCGGTGGACCGCAAGAACGGCGAGGCCGCCTATCAGCACGCGCTGGAGTCGCTGCGCGCCGGCGAGATCGTGGGTGTCTTCCCCGAGGCGACCATCTCGCAGTCCTTCACCTTGAAGAGCTTCAAGTCGGGTGCCGCGCGCATGGCTCAGGAGGCCGGCGTCCCGCTCATCCCCATGGCCCTGTGGGGCACCCAGCGTCTGTGGACCAAGGGCCACCCGCGCAACTTCAAGCGCAGCCACACCCCGATCACGATCCGGGTGGGCGAGGCGATCGAGGCGTCCAAGGACAAGTACGCCGGCGCGATCACCCGCCAGCTGCGCGAGCGCTGCCAGGAACTCCTGGAGGCGGCCCAGCGCGCCTACCCGGTCCGCCCGAAGGACGCGAACGACACCTGGTGGATGCCTGCCCACCTGGGCGGCACGGCCCCGACCCCGGAAGAGGTCCGGGCGGCCGAGGCACGCTGAGGCCGGTCGAAAGTCGAAAAAGGCCCCCTCGCTCCGCCGGGAACGGCCCCGCGAGGGGGCTTGGCAGGCCAACGGGCCGCATCCGTAGACCACTTGGGCACCAGTCCCCCGCCTTCCGCCGACAGCTCGTCACACGGCCGTACGGAGCCTCCGCAGCAAGCCTTTGACCTGCGCCTTTTCACTCACCGGGCCTAGGATCTCCCCGACTGAGAGGGGATCCCATGGACCGGAACACGCGCACGGTGGAGGACGTACTCCGCCTCCTGGACGGGCTGTTCGTCTCCGGCGGTGACCGGTGGACGGCGGATGCGGGGGCGTCCTGGTGGGACGGGTTCTACGCGGATCCCGGCCGGCCGGTTCCGTTCTTCGTCGCCAAGCCCGACGAGAATCTGGTCTCCCACGTCGACCGCGCTCTCCTCGCCGCCCCGGGCCGCGCCCTCGACCTGGGGTGCGGTCCCGGCCGTAACGCGCTGTATCTCGCGTCTCTCGGGTTCGAGGTCGACGGCGTCGACCTGTCGCCCGTGGCGATCGGCCGGGCGCGAGAGCGGGCCCGTGCGGCGGGAGCCGACGCCCGCTTCCTCACCGGTGACGCCTTCGCACTGCTCGGCACCGAACTCGACGAGCCGTACGACCTCGTCTACGACTCCGGCTGCTTCCACCACCTGCCGCCGCACCGCCGTATCAGCTACCTCGCGCTCCTCGACCGGCTCCTCGCGCCCGGCGGCCTGTTCGGCATCACCTGTTTCGCCGCCGGTGCGATGGGATCGGAGCTTCCGGACGCGGAGTTCTATCGCCGCGGCCGACTGGAGGGCGGACTGGCGTACACGCCGGAGGCACTGCGCCGGCTGTTCGGCGACCTCACCGAGGTGGAGTTGCGGCGGATGCGCGACGAACCGCCCGAGTCCCCGCGCTTCGGCGAACCCTTCCTCTGGACCGCTCTGTTCCGCCGGGACGCCTGACGGCCGCGCCCTCAGCTCGCTGATTCCGGCGCGCGCAGCTCGACCCGTGCGCCAGGGCTGAACTTCTGCAGCAGCTCGGCGAGTTCGGTGCCCGCAGCCGCGACCTCGGCGACCGGCATGGGCGCCAGGCTCTCCAGCAGGAAGATGCCCGAGACGGTCTCCTCGGTGAGCCGAGTGCGCGGCCCCTGGCGCCAGTTCCAGCGGCGGCAGGTCACGCCCGCGTCGTCGCGCCACACCACCTCGCCCGCGTCGGGGTGTTCGACGACCTCCTCGCCGCCGGCCACGGTCACGAAGTCCTCGTCGCCGGTGGCCCGGACGAGCCGCATACCACCCTGGATCCGGTCGACGTCCTCGCCCCCGACGGGGATCAGGTGGGCGACGCTGATGGCGTTGTAGAGGTCGACGAGGAGATTGATCCGGGGCAGACCGCCGTCCGCCAGGGCCCTCTTGGCCAGTGCCTCCGCGGAGTTGCGGGTGCGCGAGGGCTTGGAGCCGAACGCCGTGTACGCCTCGCGCCAGGCGGCCATGTGCGGGTCCTCGTGCGGGGCACGGCCGTCCAGGCGTACGGCGAGACGACGGGCCGCGTCGTCCAGGAGGGCCGAACTCTCGGCCGTGGACGGCCCGTTGGTGAGCCCGTGCGCCTCGATCGCCACATGGGTGAAGCCCGGCGCGAGGGCGCGCACCTCGTCGGACACGGTCAGGGAGAGGGTCATCGCCTTGCCTCAGAGTGCGGTGGGGAGGGTCTTCCAGAGGTACGGCCGGTCGGGGGCGGCTTGGAGGACGCTCAGGACGGCCGGATGAGGTTCAGCATACAGGACTGGATAGTCCACCTCATTGAACTCGGGATCGGGCACGAAGGCCAGCCGCTCGCCGTCGAGGGAGAACCGGGCATCGACACCCGGCTTGTTCCCGCGCGGATCCTGCCGGTGCCAGGCGCCGTTGAAGCGGACCGCGACCAGACCGTGCACCACGTCGAACTTCTGGTAGCAGAGCGCGGTCGGGATGTCCTCGACCCGTAGCAGCGCGGCGAGCGCGTGCGCCTTGGCGTAGCAGATCCCCGTGCCCTGCTCCAGGACGTCGGAGGCCCGCCAGGTGACCCGCATGTCGCCGGAGTCCTGCGAATGCGGGATCGTGTCGCGCACGAACTCGAACGCCAGGCGCGCATAGGCATACGAGTCCACCGCATCCTTGGCGAGCCGTGCGGCCGTCTTCCGGACGAGCGGATGGTCGTGGTCGATGACCTCGTCAGCGGCCAAATAAGCGGACAGATCGGGGGTGTTCTGGATCAGCTCCATGGCTGCAGAGCATAGGAAAGCGATCACCCGACAGTCAATGACTTTTCAGGTGACCGCATACCTATGCAGACTGCCGCTCCCGTGCCGCTACCGCGCCATCTCCTCCTTGAGCGCCGCCACGAACGCGTCCACGTCCTCCTCGGACGTGTCGAACGCGCACATCCAGCGCACGACACCGGCCGCCTCGTCCCAGAAGTAGAACCGGAACCGCTTCTGCAGCCGCACGCTCACGTCGTGCGGGAGCCTGGCGAACACGCCGTTGGCCTGCACGGGGTGGAGGATCTCCACGCCGTGCACCGCGCGCACGCCCTCGGCCAGGCGCTGGGCCATCTCGTTGGCGTGGCGGGCGTTGCGCAGCCACAGGTCCTTGGCGAGTAGGGCCTCCAACTGCACCGAGACGAAGCGCATCTTGGAGGCGAGCTGCATGGACAGCTTGCGCAGGTGCTTCATGTGGCTGACGGCGTCCTGGTTCAGGACCACGACCGCCTCGCCGAACAGCGCGCCGTTCTTCGTCCCGCCCAGGGAGAGGATGTCGACGCCGACCGCATTGGTGAACGTCCGCATGGGGACGTCCAGGGAGGCGGCCGCGTTGGCTATGCGGGAGCCGTCCAGATGGACCTTCATGCCGTGCGCGTGGGCGTGCTCGCAGATCGCGCGGATCTCGTCCGGCGTGTAGAGCGTGCCGAGCTCCGTGCTCTGGGTGATCGAGACGACCTGCGGCATCGCCCGGTGCTCGTCGTCCCACCCGTACGCCTGCCGGTCGATCAGCTCGGGCGTGAGCTTGCCGTCGGGGGTCGGTACGGTGAGCAGCTTCAGGCCGCCCATGCGCTCCGGGGCACCGCCCTCGTCGACGTTGATGTGCGCGCTCTCGGCGCAGATCACCGCGCCCCAGCGGTCGGTGACCGCCTGGAGCGCGACGACGTTGGCGCCGGTGCCGTTGAAGACCGGGAAGGCCTCCGCCGTGGCGCCGAAGTGGCTGCGGATGACGCCCTGGAGGTTCTCGGTGTAGTCGTCCTCGCCGTACGCGACCTGGTGCCCGCCGTTGGCCAGGGCCAGTGCGGCGAGCACCTCCGGATGGGCCCCGGCGTAGTTGTCGCTGGCGAAGCCGCGGACGTCCGGGTCGTGATGACGGCGGGCGTCGGTCTTCGGGCGGTTCACGGCTTCTCGGTCAGCCACAGACGCTTTCCGTTCACTTCGGCGGCGGGCTTGCTCCACACGTCGACGATGGCCTCGGCGAGGTCCTTGACGTCCGTGAAGCCCGCGAACTTCGCGTTGGGACGCTCGGCGCGCATCGCGTCGTGCACCAACGCCTTCACCACCAGGATCGCAGCCGCCGAGGTCGGCCCCTCGGGGCCCCCGGCCTTGCGGAAGTAGTCGCCCATGGCCAGGGTCCACGCCTCGGCGGCGGCCTTGGCGGCGGCGTACGCGGCGTTCCCGGCGGTCGGCTTGGACGCGCCGGCCGCGCTGATCAGGACGTAACGGCCGCGGTCGCTGCGCTGGAGCGCCTCGGAGAAGGCGAGGGAGGTGTGCTGCACGGTGCGGATGAGCAGCAGCTCCAGGAAGTCCCAGTCGTCGAGGCTGGTCTTGATGAAGGTCTCGCTGCCGCGCCAGCCGCCGACGAGGTGGACCACGCCGTCGACCCGGCCGAAGTCCTTCTCGATGCCGACGGCCCAGTCCCGGGTGGACTCCAGGTCGAGCAGGTCGACGGGCTCCCCGGTGACGGTGGCGCCGCCGGCGGCGTCCCGGGCCGCGCCCACGGCCTCCGCGAGCCGTTCGGGATCGTTGTCGGCGGCGACGACGGTCGCGCCGGCCTCGGCCAGCCGGACCAGCGCCGCCCGCCCGGCCGGACCGCCCGCCCCGGCCACCGCGATCACCGCACCGCTGAGAGCTCCGTTCCCCGCCATCTTCTTCGCCTCCTGAGCAGCCGCCTGGGCGGCCTGTGCAATGTTCCCGGTGCCGCGATCGCTCACGCGGCGGCCCGCTCGGCGCTGTCGGCGGTGATGCCCTTCGTGGAGGCGATCACGTTCTTCAGCTTCTTGGAGAGGGCTTCATAGAACATGCTCAGCGGAAACTCGTCCGGAAGCACGTCATCGACGAGCTTTCGCGGCGGCTGGCTCAGGTCGAGGGCGTCGGGACCCTTGGCCCACTTGGAGCCCGGGTGCGGGGCGAGGTACCGGGAGACCAGGTCGTACGCGGCGAACCAGTGGACGAGCTTCGGGCGGTCGATGCCGGCCCGGTAGAGGTCCTCGATCTCGGCGCACAGCTGGTTCGTCACCTGCGGGGCGCGCTGCCAGTCGATGAACAGCTTGTTGTCGGTCCAGCGGACGACGTCGTGCTTGTGCAGGTAGGCGAAGAGGAGCTGGCCGCCGAGGCCGTCGTAGTTGCGTACCCGCTCACCGGTGACCGGGAAGCGGAACATGCGGTCGAAGAGGACCGCGTACTGCACGTCACGGGCCTGCGGGACGCCGTCGGCCTCCAGCTTCACGGCCTCCTTGAAGGCGGTGAGGTCGCAGCGCAGCTCTTCGAGGCCGTACATCCAGAACGGCTGGCGCTGCTTGATCATGAACGGGTCGAAGGGCAGGTCGCCGTGGCTGTGGGTGCGGTCGTGGACCATGTCCCACAGGACGAAGGCCTCCTCGCAGCGGGTCTGGTCGTGGACCATCGCGGCGATGTCCTCGGGCAGCTCCAGGCCCAGGATGCCGACGGCCGCGTCGGTGACCCGGCGGAAGCGCGCGGCCTCGCGGTCGCAGAAGATGCCACCCCAGGAGAATCGTTCCGGCGCCTCGCGCACGGCGATGGTCTCCGGGAAGAGCACGGCGGAGTTGGTGTCGTAACCCGCGGTGAAGTCCTCGAACTTGATGCCGCAGAACAGCGGGTTGTCGTAGCGGGTGCGCTCCAGCTCGGCCAGCCAGTCCGGCCAGACCATGCGCAGCACGACCGCCTCCAGGTTGCGGTCCGGGTTGCCGTTCTGCGTGTACATCGCGAAGACGACCAGGTGCTGCAGGCCGTCCGCGCGGCCCGCCGCGGGCTGGAAGGCCAGCAGGGAGTCGAGGAAGTCGGGCACCTGGAAGCCGTCGGCGGCCCAGCGCTCCAGGTCCTTGACCAGGGCCTGGTGGTAGGCGTGGTCGTGCGGGAGCAGCGGGGAGAGCTCCTCCACGGCCGCCACGACACGCCGTACGGCCGCCTCGGCGTCCGCCCGTGCGGGGGCGCCCTCGGCCTCGAAGTCGATCGATCCGTCCTTGGACTGCCATGGCCGGATCTGCTCCACGGCATCCTTGAGCACCGGCCACGCCGGGTGCTCGACCACCCTGGTCGCGGGAGGAACCTGCTCCCCCGTCGCCGCCTGCACAAGAATTTCCGTCATGTCCCATCCTCCACGGGAGAACCTCGCGTAAGGAGACCGTATACATACGAGCTTTCTCCCAGCAAGGGGAGCCTCGGGAAATTATCCTGCGCACCCACATCGTCACCGAACTTTTTCCTGCCGGACGCGGTGGAGGCGGTTCTTCCGGGTATACGTACGGCCCGTGCGGGTATCAGCCACTGGTCAATGCCCGCAGGACTCGCCCACGGCAGGGTGACCGCCCCCGCCGGTACGAGCCAGGTCCGCCCCGCGCGTCACGCCGATCCCCCGTGTACGAGCGGGTTCATCGCCGGGCCGGGCCGTTAGGCTGCGGCTCTGCCCGCGCGACCGTCCGCTCCGGTCCGTGTGGCCCGAGCCGCCGTCGACGGAAGCGAGTTGAACCTTGAACTTCCTTACCATCGGTCATCGCGGAGTCATGGGTGTCGAGCCCGAGAACACCCTCCGTTC
Organism: Streptomyces cylindrosporus; assembly: GCF_022698165.1. Taxonomy (GTDB): domain Bacteria; phylum Actinomycetota; class Actinomycetes; order Streptomycetales; family Streptomycetaceae; genus Streptomyces; species Streptomyces cylindrosporus. The sequence continues at coordinate 237,703 of NZ_JALDAY010000009.1, read as the reverse complement.
CTTCGTCGCCGCCCAGCAGGCCGGCCTCGACGTCATCGAACTCGATCTGCATCTGAGCAAGGACGGCGCCCTCGTCGTCATGCACGACACCGACGTGGACCGCACGACCGACGGCACCGGCCCGATCGCCGACAAGACCCTCGCCGAACTGCGCGCCCTGGACGCGGGCCGTGGGGAGCGGGTACCGGTCTTCGAGGAGGTCCTGGACGCCGTACGGTCGCCGCTGCAGGCCGAGATCAAGGACGTGCAGGCGGCCCGCGCGCTGGCCGAGGTCATGCTGAAGCGGGACCTGGTCTCGCGGGTGGAGGTCTCCTCGTTCCACGACGAGGCGGTCGCCGAGATCGCCCGGCTGGTGCCCGGCGTGCGCACCGCGCTGATCGGCAGCCGCTACGGCACCGACGTCGTGGACCGCGCCGTCGACGCCGGTGCCTCGACCGTCTGCCTCAACATCCGCCGCCTGACCATGGAGGTCGTGGAGCTGGCCCGCAAGGCGGACCTGCGGATCATCGGCTGGGTGGTGAACACGCAGGACCATCTGCGTCTCGTACGGGCCCTGCAACTGGACGGCGCGACCACCGACTACCCGGAGATCAAGCGCACCGGCCGCTTCACCGCATGAACGTCACGCCAGCTCCTTGACCAGCAGCTCGAACTGCAGGTCGGCGCGCTGCGGAATGCCGAAGCGCTCGTCGCCGTACGGGAACGGGGTCATCTTTCCCGTACGGCGGTAGCCGCGGCGCTCGTACCACGCGATCAGGTCCTCGCGTACGGAGATCACCGTCATGTGCATCTCGGTCGCGCCCCAGGTCTCGCGGACCGTGCGCTCCGCCTCCGCGATGATCACCTTGCCGAGTCCGCCGCCCTGGAGCTTCGGGCTGACGGCGAACATCCCGAAGTAGGCGTGGGTGCCGCGGTGTTCGAGCTGGCAGCAGGCGACGATCACGCCGTCCCGCTCGACCGTCAGCAGCCGGCTGTCCGGCGACGTGATGACCGCGAGCACACCTTCCGGGTCCGTCCGCTGCCCCTCCAGGATGTCCGCCTCGGTGGTCCACCCGGCACGGCTGGAGTCCCCGCGGTACGCCGACTCGACCAGCGAGACGAGGTCGTCCACGTCGGCGTCGGTGGCGTCACGGAAGGTCAGTCCGTCGGCGGCGGCGGTGTCCATGGTGCGGGTCTCCGATCTCGGGCGCGGCGCGGGCAGGGACGAGCGTAACGCCACCACTAGGCTCCCTGTGCATGGTGCATGTTCTCAGCAGCCGGACCCTGCTCCACCCCACCGACCCCGAGCGCTCGCGCCGCTTCTACGGCGAGCAACTGGGCCTCGCCGTCTACCGCGAGTTCGGCACGGGCCCGGAGCGCGGCACCGTCTACTTCCTCGGCGGCGGCTTCCTGGAGCTCTCGGGACGCGCCGAGGCCCCGCCCTCCCCGGCCGTACGGCTGTGGCTCCAGGTGGACGACGTGGCCGCGGCGCACGAGGAGCTGCGGGCCGCGGGGGTCGAGATCGCCCGGCCGCCGGTGAAGGAGCCGTGGGGGCTGGTCGAGATGTGGATCGCCGATCCGGACGGGATGCCGATCGTGCTGGTGGAGGTTCCGGCGGATCATCCGATTCGGTACCGGCCGGGGATCTGACCCTTGCCGGTTCCGCGCGAGGTCGGTCAGCCGGGCCGGTGCTCCCAGCCGCGGTCCGTGCGGGTCAGCTCGGTGAAGCCCGCGCCCAGCAACAGCTCGATCGCGGCCTTGTCCTGGGCCGGCTCGTAGGCGAGGAGGCGGTCCACGCCGGCCAGGCGGAGCCAGGCGGCGGCATGGGCGAGGAGCCGGTGTTCCAGGCCCGTGTCGTACGAAGCGGGGTCGATGTGCAGGTTGCCGATGTCGGCGAGGCCCGCGGCACGCGCGTGGCGTTCGGGGCGGGCCAGGGCGGTGTCGACCTCGATGAAGCCGCGGGCGGCGCCTGTGTCGTCGTATGCCGTGAAGCGGGTGCCGCACTCCCCCAGGGTGCGCTCGAAGCGCGGTCCGGGCCCGGCTTCCGGCCTCGGCAGGTCCGCCACCCGTGCGATCAGGAGGACCTCCGTGTCGCCCGCGTGCCGGAAGCCGGAGCGTTCGTAGAGGGCGCGGACGTGCGGCCAGTTGCGGGGCAGGCCGTGGACGACGGGGGCCGGGACCGCGCCGCCGGCGTAGCGGACGCGGACGTTCCAGCGGGCGAGCAGGGCGAGGCAGGCGGCCATCAGCTGCTCGGCGGCGAGGTCGGAGTCCGGCCAGAAGGACGCGGGCGGCCGGAACACGAACCAGTCGATCTCACCGGCGTCCCGGTAGGTCTCGCCGACCTCCGGGCCGGTGCGGTAGCGCAGGAGGTGGGCGGCGGCCACGACCGAGCCGCGCTGTTCGGCGACGAGCGTCACGCGCTCGCCGACCCAGGGGTCGGTGATGGACTCGCTGGGCCGGCGTTCCAGTTCGCTGAGGACGGTGTTGACCGAGACGGAGACGCCGGGCACGACGGCGGCGACATGCGCGTTGATCAGTTCGGTGAGCTGGTCGCGGTCGTCGCGGCGGAAGGGGCGCACCGTGAGCGCGGACATGCGGGACCTCCGGACAGGGGTGGTGGGCTGGAGGCCGCCATGCGATGCGGTACGAGGGGAGGGTACGTCGGTGGCGGCGCCGGGCGCGAGGGGGTTGGCGTCGGATGGCCGGGGGCCGGGCGTGGGACTAGCGTGCTGGAGGGGGTCGGCCTCGGATCTGCTCCGGAAGGAACGCCATGAAGCTCGACAAGCCGGTGACCGGCGGGCCCTGCTGGACCGAGCTGGGAACCAGTGACCTGGACGGCGCGAAGCGGTTCTACGCCGAGCTCTTCGGCTGGCGCCATGAGACGGATCCCCGGCAGGAGGCGGGCGGCTACACGGTCGCGCACGTCGGGGAGGCGGCGGTCGCCGCGCTGACGCCGCTGTACCAGGAGTCGCAGCCGGTGGCGTGGAACGTGTCGTTCGCGGTGCCGGACGCGGACGAGGCGACGCGGAAGGTGACGGCGGCCGGCGGGACGGTGCTGCTCGGCCCGATGGACGTGTTCGACATCGGCCGGTTCGCGGTGGCGGTCGATCCGACCGGTGCCGTCTTCCAGCTGTGGCAGGCGCGCACCTTCCCGGGCGCCGGGCTCTTCAACGCGCCCGGCTCACTGGGCTGGGTGGAGCTGCTGACCCGCGCCCCGGAGCGCGCCGTCGACTTCTACACCACGGTGTTCGGCTGGAGCGTCAACGCCTCGGAGCACTACACGCAGTGGGGCATCGACGGCGCCGACTTCGGCGGAATGATGAGGATGGACGACAAGTTCCCGCACGAGGTCCCGGCGCACTGGCAGCCGTACTTCGCGGTGACCGACGTCGACACCACCGCGACCACGGCGACCGGGGCGGGCGGCAACGTCCTGATGGAGCCGACGTCCCTGGGCGACGTCCGGCGGATCGGAGTGCTGAGGGATCCGCAGGGCGCGATGTTCGGGGTGTACGCCGAGGGGCCGCAGCGCTGAGGACCGCTCCTCAGGGGTGTGCGGGGGCGGTACGGCCCCGGCCGCGGGGCCGCTGGTTGGGCAGGGTGAGCGGTGTGATCGTGATCCGGTCGATGACCGGGGCGTAGGCGGAGCGCTGGCCGTGTCGGTTCCTGCTTCGGCCGTCGAAGTCGGGGAGTTCGTCGGCGGTGAAGGTCACGGTGTTGGCGCCCTGGTCGAGGGTGACCGGGACGGACAGCTGCCAGAAGTTGTTGAAGTGGAAGGTGGTCGGGAACAGGACGCGGTGCGGGGCCGCTCCGTTGACGGAGATGTCCGCGTGCCGGCAGACCGGGTCGGGGTTGTAGTGCGTGGCGGGCGCCTGCTCGCCGTTGGAATAGCGGACGGTGAGCGCGTGGCGTCCGGGGTGCTGGGCCGTCACGGTGAGGGTGAGGGAGTTCGCGGGGCCGGCGCCGATGCCGTCGACCGCTTTGCCACCGGTGGCGTACGGGTATCCGGTCACCTTGGCCGTGCCGGTCAAGGAGCCTTCCTCGGCGGCGGTCACTCGCGCCGGCAGCAGCCCGCGGGACGGGCCGACACGCAGCCGGTCGACCACCAGCCGCTCCGAAGTCCCGGTCACCGTCACCTTGTTGATGCCTCCGGCCAGGAAGAGAGGTACCGCACCGCGCTCGACCCGTCCGACGTCCTCGCCGTTGACCGTGAGCAGGCCGTCGCCGGTCCCCAGCAGGTCGACGGTGACCGTCGCCTCGCCGTCGTCGGCCGCGTGCACCCAGAAGGTGACGGTGCCGCCGCGCGGGAGGACCACGGCACCGGGGCCCGAGGCGCCAGGCTCGATGTAATCGACCTGTGCCCCGCCGCCGAGAGCCGCGAACTCGGCTTCGTACAGCGCCACTTGGTCCCTGTTCCGCAGGGCGAGGTCCAGCCTGTCGACGACCGCGTCGCCCTTGGTCACGCCGAGGTCGGGGTCCTGGGCGGAAAGGGTGATCCGGTGCGGTCCCGCGGTCAGCTCGACGGTCGTGTCGGTGTGGCCCCACACGGCCCACTTGTAGCCGAGCGGCAGCCGCAGCTCGCGTGCGTCCCGGCCGTCGACACGCAGGAAGACGTTGGTGGGCCCCTGCTCCCGTACCAGCTCGGCCTCGTTGTGGGAGTTGGCGAAGATCCGGAGGTCGTACGTGCCGTCCTGCGGGACCTCGACGCCGAAGGCGAGGACGAGGTCGGAACCGGTGCGCAGGCCGCCCACGTGGTAGCCGCCCGAGGTCGCGAACCTGTCGACGTCGGACGGGGACCCCTCGGGCCCGTTCCGGGAGTAGCCGCCGCCCGTGTGCTCCGCGTCCTCCGCCTCGTACGTCCGCCGCCAACTCACCGACGCCGGAAGCAGGTTGGCGCCATTCCCGCCGGGAGAGACGATCAACTGGTAGGCCGACATCTCGTCGAGGCCGGTCAGCGGCAGCCTCACCCTGCCGTCCACAACCGGCAGTTCGATCTCGCGCAGCAGCAACGGCTGTTCGGCGGCGCCGACTTGGCCGGTCCACGGGATCTCCTGCAGTCGCAGATGCACCCGCCCGCCGAAGATCCCCTCGTCGACGCCCTCGACGACCACGTCCGCGGCACCGCTCGCGCCGCCGAACAGCACCCGCGCCTGCCGCTTCTCCCGGTCGAGGGCGGCGACGCCCTGGAGGGTGTACTGCACGTTGGGCCGCGGCGCCCTCACCTGGACCGTGGTGCCGGACAGCTGTCCGTACGCGTTGAACAGCCACCACTGCCCGTTGCCCTTGTTGGCCTCGACCGCGGAGTCGTTGAGGTTGCCGGCGATGTTCCAGTACGCCAGGTCGGCGTCCACCTTGCACTCCTCGATCGCGGCGATCCACTGGATCATCTGCCCGGGGACGGAGAGGTGGTAGTTGTGCGCGTACTCGTTGAGGTTGACGGGCAGCGGCCCGATGCCCAACTCCCGCTCCAGCTCACGGTACTTGGCGACGTTCGTGCGGACCTCGTCCGGCGAGGACAGCTCGTGCCAGGTGACCACGTCGGGCAGGACGTCGTGATCGCGCGCGAACTCCAGGAAGCCGCGCACCTCCGGGTACAGGACGCAGGTGTTGGGCCCGGCGATGCGCGCCTCGGGGTCCAGCTCCCGGATGAGCCGGTACGCCTGTGCCCAGGCCGCGAAGAAGGGGCCGGGCTCGGTGTGCCAGGAAACGCCGTCGTAGCTCCACTCCCCCGTGCCGAACATGTTGCCCTCGGGTTCGTTGAACGGCACGTACACCACATGGGACTTGAGCCCGTCGAGCGTCCGCACCTGCTCGACCTGGCGGCGCAGCACGTCCAGGTGGTTCGCGAGCCGTTCCGCTCCGGTGGCGCCCGGCCATTCGTAGGGGAAGCCGCGGTGGAAGTCGGGGATGTAGACGTAGACGTCCTTGCCTCCCGCGGCGACGAAGGACGGGAGGATCTCCAGGGCGTCGGCACCGGGGTGCTGGATGCCGTCCTGGGCCTTGGTGGTGACCGTGCGGACGTACATGCCCTCGACCACGGCCCGGCTGGGCACCCCGTCGCCGTACAGGCCGTAGAGCGTGCCGCTCGCGCCGCCGTGGAAGGGGCCGGTCTCGGTGCCCAGGTCGACCGTGAGGGTCTCGGCTGTCACGGCATCCCTCTTTCGTTCGGCATGTCGTACGCCAGTCGGTGTTCCGAACCGGCCCGGGTCGAACGTAAGGAGTCCGTATCGATCACGTCAACGGTCGTCCGGCCCCCGAAACTTCCGAAAGCCGCCGCTCAGGCGCGCAGTGCGTCGAGGCGGCCCTCCAGCTGCCCGAGCAACTCGCCGAGCAGTCCGGCCAGTTCGCCCTGTCGCTGGGGTTCGAGGACGGAGAGCACGGCGGTCTCGTAGGCGAGTTGCTCGGGCAGGATGCCGTCGACCAGGTCGCGGCCGGCGTCCGTGAGGCGGAGGTGGGCGACGCGGCGGTCGCGGGTGTCGACGCGGCGCTCGACCAGGCCGCGCTCGGTGAGCAGCTTGAGGCGTTTGGTGACGGCGGCGCCGGAGGAGAAGGTCTCGCGGGCCAGCTCGCCGGGGGTCAGTTCGTGGCCGGTGCGGCGCAGGGCGCCGAGCAGGTCGAACTCGGGGCGGCTGAGGCCGGCCCGGCGCAGAGGGGCGTCCTCGGCCTGCTGGAGGAGGGCGGCGCAGCGGTTGATACGGCCGATGATCTCCATCGGGCCGGTGTCGAGGCCGGGGTGTACGGCCTGCCACTGCCGGACGACCGCGGAGACGGTGTCGCCCCCGGTCACGCCCGCCCGCCGTCCGTTCGCTGCCGTCATCGCCGTACGCCCTCCGCTTTCCCGTCCGCGTGCAGCCCCTGGTGCCGGACCGTCGCCGCGAGCGTACGGTGTCCGGCCTGCTCGGCGCGCACGACCCGCTCCTGGGGCAGCGCGCGCTGCCACCACTCGCCGGACGCGGCGTCCACGGTGGCGCGCAGGTCGGCCAGGGCCGCGGTGAGTGACCGGCGGGCGGACTCCAGGGCGGCGGGCGCGGGGGCCGGGCCGGCCAGGAGGCGGGCGGCGCGTTCGCGGGCGCGCTCGACGGCGGTCAGGGCGTGGTCGACTCGATCGCCGGAGCGGCGGTTCGTCACGGCGACGGCGGCGAGGAAGCCGACCAGGGCGCCGACGAGGGTGTCCAGGACCCGCTCGGTGATCAGCTGCCCGGGTTCCTGTGTCCGGGCGAACTCGGTGATGAGCAGCGCCATCGGAGTCACGCACACGCTCCCGAGCCAGTAGTTGCGGCCCATCAGCGCCTCGGCCCCGAAGTTGAAGGCCACGCAGAGGAGAACGAGGAGCACCTGACTGACATGCGCGAGGGGGACGACGGCGGCGAAGAGGAGAACGCCGAGGAGGTTGCCGACGACACGCTGGACGCCGCGGCTCCAGGTGAGGGCGAGGTTGGCCTGGTAGAGGGAGGCGGCGGTGACCAGGGCCCAGTAGGGGCGGCCGACGCCGAGGGCGAGGGAGACGTAGCCGGCGAGGGCGCAACCCAGGGCGGTACGCGCGGCGATGGGCGCGAGCGGGCCGAGCCGCCGCCACAACGGGCGGACCGGGGCGGCGAGTTCGGCCTCGACACCGAGGAGCTCATCGGCCGCGGCCGGGTCGTGGACCTGCGGGATCGGGCCGGTGCCGGTCAACTCGCGCGCCCAGGCGCGCAGTCGCCCGGGGTCGGTGTCGGCGGGGGCGGCGAGGGCGACCTCGGCGCGGACGAGGAGGCCTTCGAGAGCGCGCCGGGTGCGGGGGTCACGGGCGGCGAGGAGTGTCTGCCAGGCGGCCTGGACGGCGGCGGCCGCGGGGGCGCGATGGCGGGGGTGGGGGTGGTCGTCGGCGCCGTGGGCTTCGGCGTACGCGGCGGACGCGTTCAGGGCCTGGGCGGTGGCTCGGCGTTCCGGGCCGTGCGGGCGCAGGAGGCCGGGTGCCATGCCGACGAGCCAGGCCCAGGCGCCGGCCGCGAGGGCCAGGGCGAGGTGGCCGGGGACCTGGGCGAGGGTCTGCGGGGCGAAGAGGGAGGCGGAGCTGATGAAGGTGAGGACGACGTTGCCGGGCGGGCCGACGCGGGTGGCGTCGCACAGCGCCTTCTGGGCGGCGGCCAGCAGGGCGCCGACGGTCACCAGTACGACGGCGCCGGTGGCGAGGGACGCGGTGAGCAGGGCGACGGCGAGACCGCCGACCATGCCGAGGATCACCCAGGCCAGGACACGGGCCCGGGCGGCATAGGGGCGGTTGTGGGCGTAGAGGGCGCACAGGGAACCGGCCATCGTGTACATGGCCAGGTCGAGGCGGCCGAGGGCCAGGAGCGTGAGGTTGGGCGGGGCGACCGAGGCGACGACGCTCAGGGCGGGCTTGAACCAGATGTCGGACGGGCGGCCCAGGTGGAGGGGGGTGGTGAGGGGGAGGCGGCGGGGGCGTGGGGCGGTGGGGGCCGGGGTCCTGTCCAGTGTCATGTGACATAACATTAGCAGGTGTTTTACTCGTAAAGGAATTCGAGGGGACATGAGGGCCCCCTCCGCGCCCGGGGCCCCGCGCCCTCACCCCCCCGTGCTCCCTCGAATGCTCCCCGTGTACACCCTTGCGCTCGCGTGCGCACCGCATCGCCGGGGCATCGACGGACTGTCGACACCGTTGAGCGGGGAGGTGCGTGTGCACGGACCGGCTTCGCCCGGCTGGCTGCTGGTCGCGCTGTGTGCGGCGACCGGCGCCTACTGTCTGCTGCGCATGCGCAGCACCGTCGAGGAGCAGCGCCGTTCCGCGGGCGGCGAGGCGCTGATGGGCTTCGGGATGGCCGCGATGGCCGTGCCGGCCGCGGTGTTCAGTCCGCCGTCGTGGGCCTGGCCCGGGTACGCGGCGCTGTTCGGCGTGGCCGCGCTGCGCGCCCTGTGGTCGGCGCGGACCAGCCGACACCATCTGCACCACCTGGTCGGCACCTCGGCCATGGTCTACATGGCGATCGCGATGGCCGTCTCCCCCGCACACCACGCGGGACACGGCGCATCCGCCGGAGTCCCTTTGCTCACCGGGGCGTTGCTGCTCTACTTCACGGTCTACGTCCTGCTGTCCGGCGTCCGCCTGATACCGGTGGCCGCGGGTGGCGGGGCCGTGGCCTGGGGCGATCGGCCGGAGCTGGCGCGGGCGTGCCGGCTGTCGATGGGGATCGCGATGGTGGCGATGCTGATCACGCTCTGAACGACCGCACGCCACGGGCAACCGTTGTTTGCGTCACTTTGCCGCGGCGCCCGTGTCCCGGTGGGCGCCGCGCTCATAGGGTGATCGCCATGATGGTCCCCGCGGCACTGTTGCTGCTCGGCGCGCTGACCGCCGTGGTCGCGCCTCGGCTGCTCGCCCGGGCCGGCTGGCCGGACCACGAACCGGTGGTGGCGCTGTGGATGTGGCAGTGCGTGGTGGCGGCCGTACTGCTGTGTTGTGCGTTGTCGATGACGTTGAGCGCGGCGGCGGCCTGGCAGGCGGTACGGGGTCATGTCTTCGCCTCGGCACCGCACGCGGTCGTGGAGGCGTACGCGCTGCGGGGGACCGGCCCTTGGGCGGCGGCGACCGCGGTGACGCTGGCGTGCGCCGGGCTGTGGAGCGGGGCGATGCTGGTCCGGGAGGTCGTACGGGCGCGTGCGGGCCGTCGGCAGCGGCGGGCCGAACTCCTCGTCCGCGCACCGCTGTTGCCCGGCGAGGAGTCGGTGGGCGGGCGGCTGGTGGTGCTGGAGGGCGAGCGGGCCGACGCGTGGTGGCTGCCGGGGGCGGCGCCGCGACTCGTGGTGACGACGGAGGCGTTGCGCCGCTTGAAGGGGCGGCAGCTGGATGCCGTACTCGCGCACGAGCAGGGGCATGCGCGGGCTCGGCACGACTGGCTGCTGCACTGTTCGGCGGCGCTGGCGGGCGGGTTTCCGCAGGTGCCGGTGTTCGCGGCGTTCCGGGACGAGATGCACCGGCTGGTGGAGCTGGCGGCGGACGACACGGCGTCCCGTCGGCACGGGCGCCTGACGACGGCGCTTGCGTTGGTCGAACTCAACGAGGACCGGGGCGTGTTCGGCCCCTCCCCCACCACCGGGACCCACGTCCCCCAACGGGTCCACCGCCTCCTCACCCCACCGGCTCGCCTCACACCGGCCCGCCGCCTGGGCCTGACGGCGACGGCGACGCTCGTACCGGTGGTGCCGGTCGTGGTGGCGTTGGTGCCGGGGTTGCGGGCGCTGGGGTAGACACAGGGTGCCTGGCACCGAAGCCCCCCACCCCGGCATTCGCCTCGCACCCCGCCGGTCGGCGAGGATCACTGTATGCACACCCCGCCCGTCGACTCCCCGCCCCACCCGCCGGACCACCGCACCACCGCCCTCGCCGCAGCCGTCCTGGCTGTCGCCTCGGTCCTCCTGCTCATCCTGGTCGCGGCCGAGTGGCACCCCCTGATCAGCCTCGACGGCGACATCGCCCGCACCACGCACCGCTGGGCGGTCGACGAGCCGGACCTCACGCACACGTTCCGCATCCTGACGGACTGGGTCTGGGACCCCTGGACCATGCGCCTGCTGACCGCACTGGTCGTGGTGTGGCTGCTGTGGCGGCGCTCGGCGTGGTGGACGGCCCTGTGGCTGGCGATGACCGTCGCTGTGGGCAACGTCCTGCAGCAGTCCGTCAAGGCCGCGCTCGACCGCCCCCGCCCGGTCTGGCCCGACCCTGTCGACTCGGCCCACTACGCGGCCTACCCCTCCGGCCACGCCATGACGGCCACGATCGTCTGCGGCTCCGTCCTGTGGCTCGTCCACCGTTACGGGGCACCCCGCGCCCTGCGCCGTACAGCCCTGTGGGTGGCCGCGATCTCGGTGACCGGCGTCGGCCTGACCCGGATATGGCTGGGCGTGCACTGGCCGTCGGACGTGGCGGGCGGCTGGCTGCTGGGAGCACTGGTGGTGACGCTGGCCGTACTGGTCCACCGGAGGTGGGGGCCCTGAACCCGCAGGCGCGCAGCTACGGCTATGTCGGCCCGGCGGAATTGCGGGCGACTGTCCGGGAGGTCAGCGAGGGACACACGATCCGCTCGGCCGCCGACCTGGAGGCCTGGGTGACCGGACGCGATGCCGACGAGGCACTGGAGCCGTTCACCTATGTCGTCGGGCTGGACGGATTCCTGCGACTGGCACCCCGCCGAAGTGAACATGTGGCGTGTGCCGGTGGTCGACGGGTGCTTGCCGCAGGCGAGATGACCCTGGGCCGCGCCTCCGGACAGTGGACGGCTCAGGAGGTCAGCAACCAGTCCACGGGCTACTGCCCGGACCTCGACTCCTGGCCGGCGGTCGCCGCCGCCCTGGATCGCGCTGGTGTACGGCATCCGGGACGGTTCACGCACGAAGTGGTGTTCCGGCGCTGTGAGCGTTGCGTCGAGTGCAACATCGTGCGCGAGGGTGATTTCGTCTGTGTCTTCTGCGGTGCGGATCTTCCCCTTCGCTGGAATGTCGCCCCGTAAGATCCACCCATGCGCGCCGTTCTCTTCGACTTCTCCGGCACCCTCTTCCGTATCGAGTCCACCGAGGCCTGGTTGCGGGCCGTGCTCGATGACGCCGGGATCGTGCTGGCGGAGCCGGAGTTGGGGCAGGTCGCGAAGGCGTTGGAGGTGGTGGGGGCGCAGCCGGGTGGAGTGTTTCCGGAGCGGTTGCCCGAGGGGCTCGTCGAGTTGTGGCGGGTGCGGGACGAGAGTGCCGAGGCGCATCGGGCCGCCTACACCGGTCTGTCGCGTCAAGTGCCGCTTCCCCGCGCCGACTTGCACGACGCGCTGTACGCGCGGCACATGACCCCCGCCGCCTGGGCGCCGTATCCCGACGCCGCCGACGTGCTGCGCGGGCTCAGCGAACGCGGTCTCGGGATCGGCGTGGTCAGCAACATCGGCTGGGATCCGCGCCCCGTCTTCGAGGCGCACGGCCTGGGCCGCTTCGTCGACGCGTACGTGCTGTCGTACGAGCACGGCATCCAGAAGCCCGACCCCCGGCTGTTCGCGGCGGCCTGCGCGGCGCTGGAGGTCGAGCCGCGCGACACCCTGATGGTCGGTGACAGCGCGGAGGCGGACGGCGGCGCGGTGGCGCTCGGGTGCCGGTTCCATCTCGTACGGCATCTGCCCGTGCCGGAACGCCCGGACGCGCTGCGGCCGGTGCTGGACCTGGTCGGCTGACCCGCCGCCGGCCTCTACTCCAGATACCCCTCCACCTGCGAGGACGGCCGTACCTGCGCCTCGTCCGGGTTCTCTCCGAACTCCGTCTTCGCGCGCCGCTGCCGCAGCAGGTCCCAGCACTGGTCGAGTTCGCGTTCCAGTTCGCCGAGCCGCTGGTGTTCCGTCGTACTGTCGATGTCACCGGCCGCCAGGGACTCCCGCAGCTTGCGCTCGTCCTCGACCATCGCCGTGATCCTGGCCAGGATCTGCTGGTCCTGCTCCATGTCCGCACGCTCCTCGGCTCGGCACCGTAGCCGTAGCCGTAGCCACTCTAGGGACGCCCGCGGCGTGGTGCGACGTGAGTGCGGTGATCCGGCAGTAGTCGCCTGAGGACACCTTCGGGGCGGGAAGACCGCCCGCCTGAGACGATCCCCCGCGTCGCCCCAGACGGACGGCAGCCCTCACCAGGCCCTTCGGGGCCTTGGCGCGACCCCGCCGAGTATAGTTGGCTGGCAGCCAGTCAACGACGGAGTTACAGCATGTCCCCGCGCAGCGCCTCGGTCAATGAAGAGTTGCGGAGACGTTCCCGCGAGCGGCTCCTGCAGGCGGCCGTCGAGCTGGTGAGCGAGCGCGGGTACGAGGCGACGACACTCGCCGACATCGCGGACCGGGCGGGCTCGGCGCGCGGTCTGGTGTCGTACTACTTCCCCGGGAAACGCCAGCTCGTGCAGTCCGCGGTGCACCGGCTGATGCACCGCTCGCTGGAGGAGGCGCTGGAGAGCGAGCCGCCGACGCAGGACGGGCGGGAGCGGATGGCCCGCGCGATAGACGCGATCCTGGGGCTGGCCCGGGACCGGCCCGTGCTGATGCGCCAGCACATGGCGGGGCTGCTGCAGGCGGAGGGCTTCGTGCAGTGCCCGGAGCAGAAGCGGCTGGCCGAGCTGCTGCGGGACACCGTCGCCCGGCACGGTTCGCGGGACGTCGACGGGGACTACCCGATGCTGCGCTCGCTGCTGATGGGCGCCGTCTACGCGATGGTGCTGCCGAACGTGCCGATGCCGATCGGGACTCTGCGCGCCGAGCTGTTCAAGCGGTACCGGCTGGACCCGGAGTTGGGTGTCCCGCCGGGCGCCGTGTCGGCGGCCGACGGGACACCACGGACGGATCTGTCACGCTTCTTCGCGACCGGCGACGAATCGGAACCCGCCACCCAGGCCGCCCGGCCGGTCACTGAACCGGCCGTAGAGCCCGGTCAGTCGAAGTAGTCCGGCTGCGTCTGGACGTTGAGCTCGCCCAGCCGTACCCGCTTCGCCGGATCCGTGCGCCGGTCGGTGAGCTTCAGGACGTCGAAGCCCTTGGCGATGTCGTTCGAGTAGATGTAGCCGTTGTAGTAGTACGCCGACCAGGAACCGCCGACCTGAAGGGTGTCGGTGGACAGCGGGCCGCGCTCGAAGTAGGCGATCTCCCTCGGCTTCGAGGAGTCGGTGAACTCCCAGACGGAGACGCCCCCTTGGTACCAGGCCTGGACCATGATGTCCTTGCCCTCGACCGGGATCAGCGAGCCGTTGTGGGCGACGCAGTTCTCGGTGTCGGCCTGGTGGCGCGGGATCTTGTAGTAGCTGCGGAAGACGAGCTTGCGCTTGTCGCCCTTGCCGACGATGTCGTAGATGCCGTCGGCACCCCGGTCGGGGCCGATCGCCGCGTTGCAGGTGGCCGCCCCGCCGCCGCCGAGCTCGTCGGTGAACACGACCTTGTCGGCCCTCTGGTTGAAGGTCGCCGAGTGCCAGAACGCGAAGTTCACGTTGTCCTGGACCTGGTCGATGACCTTCGGATGCTCGGGGTCCTTGATGGAGAGCAGGACGCCGTCGCCCATGCAGGCCCCTGCGGCCAGGTCCTTGGAGGGCAGCACGGTGATGTCGTGGCAGCCGGTGGTCTTGGAGACGCCCGGGTTGGTGGGCGAGCCCGGGTTGCCGCCGCCGTCGGGGCCCTCGCCCGGGAAGAGCACGGGGAAGTTCACCACGGCCGCCTTCTCCGGGTGGCTGCGCGGCACCTTGATGACGGAGATGCCGTCGTGCGGCGGTTGGCAGTCCGGGTAGGTGGCGCTGGGCGAGTAGGAGGAGACGTAGATGTAGACGTCACGGCGCTCCGGCACCAGCGAGTGGGTGTGCGAGCCGCAGGCGGTCTCGACGGCGGCGACGTACTTGGGGTTCTTCTTGTCGCTGATGTCGAAGACCTTCATGCCCTCCCAGGAGGACTTCTCGGTCGCGGGCTGCGTGGTGCTGTTGCAACTGCTGTCGCTGCGCGAGGAGTCGGTGGACAGGAAGAGCAGGTTCCCGGAGACGGAGACGTCGTTCTGCGAGCCGGGGCACAGGACTTGGGCGACCGTCTTCGGGGCCCTGGGGTTGCTGATGTCGAAGACGCGGAAGCCGTCGTAGTTGCCGGCGAAGGCGTACCTGCCCTGGAAGGCGAGGTCCGAATTGGTGCCGGCGAGGGCGTCCTTGGGGATGTTGACCAGGGGTTCGATGTTGGCGGAGTGGACGATCTGGTCCTGGCCGGGTATCTCGCCGCTCGCGATGGCCTCGGCCGCTTCGGCCCGAGCGCTCTTCGACACCTCCTTGCCGGTGGCCGGGGAGTCCCCGGGGTCAGGGGTGGCGGCCGCCGGTCCGGCGGTCAGCAGTGCGGCCAGGAGCCCGGCCGCGGCGGCGGCAACTCCCAGGCGTCTGCGTCGCGTTCGGAGCTGGTTCAACAGGGTCACTGTTTCCTCCCTTGTTCCGTTCGTGGCGGAACGGTTCACGCATCACCGAAGTATCGTCTTCACCATGCACAGATCAACAGAGGGCAACGAACTCGCAATGAAGGTTTTCGGCCGGTCATGGAGAGCCCTCGCCGCGGCGGCGCTGGCCACCACGGCGTTGGTCGCGCTGACGGGTTGCGACGCGGAGGCCGAGGCCAAGTCACCTGCGGCGAGCGGGCCTTCGGTGATCGCGCCGGGCCGGCCGGGCGAGGAGAACCGGACACTTTCCGCCGCCGACGCCACCGAGCAGCGCGCCGAGGACGACTCCCCCAATTCGGCGGACGTCTCCTACGCCCGCATGATGATCGAGCACCACTCCCAGGCCCTGGAGATGACCGAACTTGCCCCGGAACGCGCCGAGTCGGCGCGGGTGAAGCGGCTGGCCGAGCGGATCGCCGCCGCCCAGGGCCCCGAGATCAAGGCCATGCGGGGCTGGTTGAAGACCAACGGCAAGAGCGAGAAGGCCGATGGTCACGATCACACGGGCATGCCCGGCATGGCGAGCGACGCCCAGCTGAAGAAGTTGCGGGCGGCCGAGGGGAAGGCCTTCGACCGGCTCTTCCTCACCCTGATGATCGCTCATCACGAGGGTGCGATCACCATGGCGACCGAGGTGAAGGCGCAGGGCAACAACATCCTGATCGAGGAGATGGCCGACGACGTGGTCGCCCAGCAGACGAGCGAGATCAGCCGGATGCGCGACCTGCTGTGACGTCGGCCGTCCCAACGCCCTTTGTCAGCGGCGTGCGTGACGTGGCGTCAGGAACCCCGCGTCACGCGCCTGCGAGATCAGCCTGAGCGACTTGCGGCGGCTGTGCCCGGTCGCGCACATCACCGCGAGGACCGGGTCGACGCCCTCCTCCTGTGCGGCCCGGTACTCCTGCGCGACGAGCCATCGGCCCTCGATGCCCCGCGGCCAGGCGGGACGGGCGCGCCGCGAGCCCGTCGCCCCGTCGGCCTCCTCGGAGGCGTCCTCGCCGAGGCCGCACGCCTCGAAGAGCGGGTCCTCGATCCACTCCGCGAGCAGTCCCAGGTCGTCCAGGGACAGTGCGGGCTGGGCCCGGACGTCCTCCAGGGAGACGCTCCCCTCGCCGACCACCGCAAGGGCGTCGACCCGGGCGCCGTCGGGGAACGCCAGCCGGACGGTGAACCAGGCCGTCGTGACCGCGCCCGCGCCCTCCTGCACTTCCCACGCGGGCCACACGGACACCGTGCCGTCCGTCGGACAACGATCAGAAAGATTAAGAAAGGATGCTTCTAGCACACACGCAACGTAACCGCATGATCACATTCCATACGAACGGACACGCACAGGTGCGGCGCGCCGACACCCTGTCGGGCCAGCACCCGCAGTGCGATATTGGTGCCGTCAGCGATCTCCTGCCGTAAGGGGTTCCGCCGTGCTGCGTGTCGCCGTCGTCGGCTCCGGGCCGAGCGGGGTCTACACCGCCCAGAACCTCGTCCAGCTGGATCCAGGGGTGCACGTCGACGTCCTGGACCGGCTGCCGTGCCCGTACGGCCTGGTGCGCTACGGGGTCGCGCCGGACCACGAGAAGATCAAGTCCCTGCAGAACAACCTGCGTACGGTCCTGGAGCACGAGCGGGTGCGCTTCCTCGGCGGCGTCCAGGTGGGCCCCGGCGGCCTGCCGGCCGATCGGCTGCGGGAGCTGTACCACGCGGTCGTGTACTGCGTGGGCGCGGCCACCGACCGGCACCTCGGGATCCCCGGCGAGGACCTGCCGGGCAGTTGGTCGGCGACCCAGTTCGTGTCCTGGTACAGCGCCCATCCGGACGCCGTCGACGACGGTTTCGTCCGCGGCACGCGCTCTGCCGTGGTGATCGGCGCCGGGAACGTCGCGGTGGACGTCACCCGGATGCTGGCCCGCGGCGCGGCCGAGCTGAGCCCCACCGACATGCCGCAGGCGGCGCTGAGCGCGCTGGCCGCGAGCCCGGTGACGGACATCCACATGGTGGCCCGCCGCGGCCCGTCCCAGGCCCGCTTCACCACGAAGGAGCTGCGCGAGCTGGGCGGGCTGCCGGACACCGAACTCGTCGTGGACCCCGACGAGTTGGCCATCGACCCGGCCTACGCCGACCCGTCCGCCCTGCCCGCGGTCCAGCGGCGCAACGTGGAGGTGCTGCGCGGCTGGGGCGGGGCGGGCTTGCGGGGTGCCGCCCGCTCCATCTGGCTGCGCTTCTTCCTGCGGCCGGTCGAACTGCTCGCCGAGGACGGGCGGGTGGGTGCGGTGCTCTTCGAGCGGACGGAGCCCGACGGGCGTGGCGGGGTGCGCGGGACCGGGCAGTACGAGACCGTCGAGGCCCAGTTGGTGCTGCGATCGGTGGGCTATCGCGGAGTCCCGCTGGAGGGACTGCCGTTCGACGAGGACACCGGAACCGTGCCGCACGTGCGGGGCCGCGTCCTGCACGGCTGCTTCACCGTTCCGGGCGAGTACGTGGCCGGCTGGATCAAGCGCGGCCCGACGGGTGTGATCGGCACCAACCGGCCGGACGCCAAGGAGACGGTGACCTCCCTGCTGGAGGACGCCTCCATGCTCGTACGGAAGGAACTGCCGGAGGATCCGGTCACGGCGCTGCGGGCGGCAGGGATCGAGCCGGTGCGGTGGGCCGGATGGCAGGCCATCGAGCGGGCCGAGGCGGCGCTCGGGGCGTCGCTCGGGCGGAGCGTGGTCAAGCTCGCCGACTGGGAGTCGCTGCTGGCCGCGGCGCGGGCGACGGCCTCGTAGCAGAGTCGTTCGTCGTCGAGTGGGCAGTACACACAGCGGCAACAACCCGGAAATCAACAAACTGTTCAAGGCCCTTACGGTCTCGTTCTGTTCGGATGTCACCCCCCGCCGCCGCTCTGGAGTCCCCATGGCCACACCCGCCCCCGTCCATCCCGTCGACGAGGTCCCACCCGTACGACAGTTGGCCGCTTTCGGTCTGCAGCATGTGCTCGCGATGTACGCGGGCGCGGTGGCCGTGCCGCTGATCGTGGGCGGTGCGATGAAGCTGTCGCCCGCGGACCTGGCGTATCTGATCACCGCCGATCTGCTGGTGTGCGGCATCGCCACGCTCATCCAGTGCGTGGGCTTCTGGCGGTTCGGCGTGCGGCTGCCGATCATGCAGGGCTGTACGTTCGCGGCGGTGTCGCCGATGGTGCTGATCGGGACGACGGGCGGCGGACTGCCCGCGATCTACGGCTCGGTGATCGTCGCGGGGCTCGCGATCGTGCTGCTGGCGCCGGTGTTCGGGAGGCTGCTGCGCTTCTTCCCGCCGCTGGTCACCGGCACGGTGATCCTGATCATCGGGGTCTCGCTGCTGCCGGTCGCGGGCAACTGGGCGGCGGGCGGCGCCGGTTCGAAGGACTTCGGGGAGCCGAAGAACCTCGCGCTGGCCGGTTTCGTGCTGCTGGTGGTGCTGGGTGTGCAGCGGTTCGCGCCCGCGTTCCTGAGCCGGATCGCGGTGCTGATCGGCATCGTGGTGGGCCTGGCGGTGGCGGTGCCCTTCGGGTTCACGGACTTCGACGGGGTCGGCGACGCCGACTGGCTGGGCATCAGCACGCCGTTCCACTTCGGGGCGCCCACCTTCCACGCCTCGGCGATCATCTCGATGCTGGTGGTGGCGCTGGTGACGATGACCGAGACGACCGGTGACCTGATCGCGGTGGGCGAGATGACCGGCCGCAGGGTCGAGCCGCGCTCGCTCGCGGACGGTCTGCGCGCCGACGGGCTGTCGACCGTACTGGGCGGCGTCTTCAACACCTTCCCGTACACGGCGTACGCGCAGAACGTGGGCCTGGTCGGCATGACCCGGGTGCGCAGCCGCTGGGTGGTGGCCACGGCGGGCGGGATCCTGGTCCTGCTCGGCCTGCTGCCCAAGCTGGGCGCGGTGGTGGCGGCGATACCGGCGCCGGTGCTGGGCGGCGCGGGCCTGGTGATGTTCGGGACGGTGGCCGCGAGCGGCCTGCGCACGCTCGCCCAGGTGGACTTCAAGGACAACCACAACCTCACGGTGGTGGCGGTGTCGGTGGCGGTCGGCATGCTGCCGGTCGGGGTGCCGACGGTCTACGAGAAGTTCCCGGACTGGTTCCAGACGGTGATGAACAGCGGCATCAGCGCCGGCTGCCTGACCGCGATCGTGCTGAACCTGCTCTTCAACCACCTTCCGTCGAAGGCCGGTTCAGCCCTCCCCGAGGCGGACGGCCTGCCGGTCGGCGGCGGCGAGAAGGGCGTCGAGCAGTCCCGGGAAGAGGTCGTCTAGCTCCTGCCGGCGCAGGCCGTTCATCTTGGCCGTGCCCCGGTAGCACTGCCGGATCACCCCCGCCTCGCGCAGCACCCGGAAGTGGTGCGTGCTGGTGGACTTGGTCACCGGCAGGGCGAACTGCGAACACGTGAGCTCGTCGCGGCCGACGGCGAGCTCACGCACGATCTGCAGCCGCATCGGATCGGAGAGCGCGTGCAGCACGGCTTCCAGCCGGATGTCCTCGCTCGCGGGGTGCCGCAGGTCGCGGCTGCTGGGGGCGGGGGCGGTACTCACAGGGCCATTGTACGAGAGCCATCGTAGTTTGACATTCGACGTACTACGATGGCTATCGTACGAAGCGCCCTACGGTCCCGCGAGAACGGAGCAGCTCCTGATGAGCGCCCTCTTCCAGCCCTTCACCCTGCGCGGTGCGATCATCCCGAACCGGGTCTGGATGGCCCCGATGTGCCAGTACTCGGCCGAGGCCGAGGGGCCCGGTACCGGCGCCGCGAACGACTGGCACTTCGCGCACCTCGCGGCCCGCGCGGCCGGCGGCACGGGCCTGATCCTGACCGAGGCCACGGCCGTGTCGCCCGAGGGCCGCATCTCCCCGTACGACCTCGGGATCTGGAACGACACGCAGGTCGAGGCGTTCCGCCGGATCACGCGGTTCCTCGTCTCGCAGGGCACGGTGCCCGGCATCCAGCTGGCGCACGCGGGGCGCAAGGCGTCGACCGACCAGCCCTGGAAGGGTGGCGCGCCGCTCGGTCCGGAGGCCGGCGGATGGCAGGGGGTCGCGCCGAGCGCGCTCGCCTTCGACGCCGGGCACCAGGTGCCCGCCGAGTTGACGGTCGATCAGATCCAGGAGATCGTCGGCCAGTTCGCCGATGCCGCCCGCCGCGCGCTCGCCGCGGGCTTGGAGGTCGCCGAGATCCACGGCGCCCACGGCTACCTGATCAACGAGTTCCTGTCGCCGCACTCCAACCACCGCAGCGACGCCTACGGCGGCTCGTACGAGAACCGCGTGCGCTTCGCCCTCGAGGTCGTGGACGCCGTGCGGGAGGTGTGGCCGGACGACAAGCCGCTGTTCTTCCGGATCTCGGCGACCGACTGGCTGGAGGAGGGCGGCTGGACGGCCGACGACACCGTCCGCTTCGCCGCCGAGCTCCAGGCCCATGGCATCGACCTGCTCGACGTCTCCACCGGCGGCAACGCGGCCGGCGTGCGCATCCCCACCGGGCCCGGCTACCAGGTGCCGTTCGCGGCCCGGGTGAAGGCCGAGACCTCGCTGCCGGTCGCGGCGGTGGGTCTGATCACCGACGTCGAACAGGCCGAGAAGATCCTGGCCAACGGCGACGCGGACGCGGTGCTGCTCGGCCGCGAGCTGCTGCGCAGCCCGTCGTGGGCGCGGGCGGCGGCGCGGGAGCTCGGCGCGGACGTGCACGTGCCGGACCAGTACCACCGGTCAGTCTAGTTCGCCGGCGGGCGCGCCTCCCGCTCGGCCCAGTGGTGGCCGTCGAGCGCCTGGCGCGCCTGGTGCTGGGCCTGCTCGGCGACCTCCCTGGCCTCCGTCACGACGTCACCGCGTTCCCGCACCAGGCTGTCGTACACCGGCAGATTCTCGTTCTCGCTGGAATTCATACTCGCCCGATCCGTGCAGCTGTTCCATGGCCGATCGCCAAATAAATCACGGCGGGCAGACCATAATTGAGGAGGACGCGGAGGCTTTCTGTGTCCATGGTGAAAATATCCTGTGCCCATCCGGCCAGCCAGCCGGCGACGGCGTGCACGAACTCGACGAAGACATTGCCCTCGTTCGCGCCGAGCAGGTCGAGAAGGATCCACAGGACCAGGAAACCGGCCGCGACATCGGCGATGGTCTGCACGGTCAGGGCGGCCCGTCGGGCGGTGTCGCGGGGCGGGCGGTAGGCGTGGGGGTTGGGGAGCGGGTCGGTATTGCTCACGGGAATCCAATCTGGCTGAGCGTTTTCGGAGACAGTTCCGTATTGCTCAGCGCAATGCGCCTGTCGTCGCGTTACAGGCGCATCGCGATGTCCCAAATATCGGCAGCTATTCTGCAACTTGCCCAAATGTGCGAGCCCGGGATTCCTTTTCGTGACGGGCGTCGGCCAGGTGTTGGACCGTCTCCTCCAGTCGGGGCAGCGTCCGCTGGCCCGCCACGGCGAGGGCGATCGCCACGGCGACACCGGCCCAGGCGACCGGGCCCAGCGGGGTGCAGCCGAACAGGCGGCTGACGCCCGGTGTCTGGACCAGGCCGAAGAGGACGGCTGCCGAGCCGATCGACGTGACCTGTACGAGGGGGCTGTCGCGCCGGTCGAGCAGGGTCTGGGCGAGCTGGGTGCCGACCACCCCGCACAGCGCCATGGTGCCGGAGCGGCGGGCGGTGCCCGGGGTGAACCGGCCCAGCAGCCAGGCGGTGACGGCTCCCAGGCTGGTCGTCAGGGCGCGGTGCCGGATCTGGGTGACGAGGCGCTCGCCGAGGACGTCAGCGGTGTCCTCGGGTGTTCCGGCGGCCGCGCGTGCCTCTTCCTCGTCCGGCGTCACCGCCACCGCCATCGCCGGGAAGAGGTCGGTGAACAGGTTGACCAGCAGCATCTGGCGGGTGGACAACGGCGCGGCGCCGGACAGCAGCGTGCCGAGGATGCCGAAGCCCACCTCGCCCGCGTTGCCGCCGATCAGGATGGCGATGGCGTCGGCGACGCTGTGCCACAGCGCCCGGCCCTCACGGACGGCCTCGATCAGCACCGACAGGTCGTCCTCGGTCAGCACGAGGTCGGCGGCGTTGCGGGCGGCCGCGGAGCCGCGCGCGCTGATGCCCACGCCGATGTCGGCCGCGCGGATCGCGGCCGCGTCGTTGGCGCCGTCGCCGACCATGGCGACCACCCGCCCGGCCTCCCGCAACGCCTCGATGACCTGCAGCTTCTGCTCGGGCGCGACCCGGGCCACGACACCCACGTCGGCCAGCATCCGGGCGCGGGCCGTGCGGTCGGCGGCGGTCAGTTCGTCGCCGGTGACCACGGCCGTGTCGGCGGGCCAGCCGAGCTCGGCGGCGATCGCCCGGGCCGTCTGCGGGTGGTCGCCGGTGAGCATGACCGGCCGTACGCCCGCCTCGCTCAGCCCGCGCACCAGGGCCGGGGAGGTCTCGCGCGGTGCGTCCGAGAGCGCGAGGAGTCCTGTGAACTCCAGCTCCTTCAGCGGCTGTTCGAGTACGTCGGTCTCCTTCTCCTCGTCGCTCAGGCGCCGTTGCGCGACGGCCAGGACCCGCAGTCCGTCGCGGGCGAGTTCGTGGGCCGTGTCGGAGGCGGCGGAGGGCAGGTCGGCGCAGGTGGGCAGGACGGTCTCCGGCGCGCCCTTGGTCACCAGGACGCGGGTGCCGTCCCCGTCCCGGCCGACGGCGGCGGCGTAGCCGCGACCCGCCTCGAAGGGCAGCCCTTCGAGCTGTGTCCAGTCGGGGTCGGGGCGGGCCGCCTCCAGCACGGCCTCGTCGGTGGCGTGCACGGGCCGGTCCGAGCCGCCGTTGAGCTGCGGGCAGGCGCGTGCCGCGGCCCGCAGCGTGTGCGCGCCGGCCGGGTCGTCCGTCGTGTGGACGGTGCCGTCGGCGTCGCAGACCCGCGTCAGGCGCAGCCGGTTCTCGGTGAGGGTGCCGGTCTTGTCGAAGCAGATGGTGTCCATGCGGCCCAGCGCCTCCAGGGTGCGCGGGGTGCGCACCAGGACACCGCGCCCGCTCAGCCGCCGGGCCGCCGCCATCTGCGCCACGGTGGCCACCAGCGGCAGTCCTTCGGGTACGGCCGCCACGGCGACCGCCACTCCCCCGCTGACCGCCTGCCGGATCGGGGTCCCCCGCAGCAGCGCCAGGCCGGTCACCGCGGCGCCGCCCGCCATGGTCAACGGCAGTGCCCGGCGCGTCAGTTCCTGCAGTCGCGCCTGCACCCCGGCGGCCGGGGGCGTCCGGGCGGCGAGGTGGACGGCGCGGGCGGCCTCGGTGCGGTCGCCGGTGTCGACGACGACGGCCTTGGCCTGTCCGGCGACGACCGTGGTGCCCTCGAAGGCCATGCAGCTGCGTTCGGCGACCGTGGCCTCCGGGGTGGCGTCGGTCTGCTTCTCGACCGGAAGGGACTCCCCGGTCAGCGCGGACTCGTCGACCTCCAGGCCCTCCTGCCACAGCAGCCGGGCGTCGGCGGGCACCACGTCGTCCGCCTGGAGCTCGATCACGTCGCCGGGCCGCAGTTCGGCGGCGTCCACAGTGCGCGGGGCGTCGGACGCGTCCTCGTCGGCGGGCGCCACGCGGGCCTTCTGCTTCTGCCCCGCGAGCAGCTTGGCCAGCGCCTGCTCGGCCCGCAGCCGCTGGATCCCGCCGACCAGCGCGTTCAGGTCGAGCGCGCCGACGACCAGCAGGGCGTCCATGGCGGAGCCGAGGATCGCCTCGGCGGCCGAGCCGACCGCCAGGACCGGGGTGAGGGGGTCGTCCAGCTCTTCGCGCATGGCCCGGGCGAGCTGCAGGGTCCAGCGCACGGGCGCGAGCAGGGGATGCCCGTCGGCCGGGTCCGCATCGCCCGTCTCCTGTTCCCGCGGCTGGGAGGGTGTTTCGTCCGCCGTGCGTTCCAGCCTGGTGCGGACGTCCTCGGGTTCCAGCTCGTGCCAGGCCACGCGGGGGCGCGGATGCGGGGCGGGGGCCGCCGCCACCTGCCAGGCCGCCCGGGCTCCAGAGAACAGGGCCGTCGCCGCGCTCGCGTCGACGGGTGTGTGCCGCAGCCCCGGCCACGGGGTCCGGCTGGGCCCGCGCGCCTCGCCGACGGCCACGAGCAGCCCCGACAGTGCCGCGCCGGACCGGGCCAGCACCTGTGACCTGCGGCCGACCGCGCGGGCGGCGGGGATCGCGGTGAGCAGCCGCCATACGTCGGCCAGGCCGTGCAGGGCCAGGATGTCCGCGCCCCACACGAGGGCGCCGTCGTGGTCGGCGAGGGCGAGGGCCACGTCTCCGCCGAGCAGTCCG
Organism: Streptomyces cylindrosporus; assembly: GCF_022698165.1. Taxonomy (GTDB): domain Bacteria; phylum Actinomycetota; class Actinomycetes; order Streptomycetales; family Streptomycetaceae; genus Streptomyces; species Streptomyces cylindrosporus. The sequence continues at coordinate 213,492 of NZ_JALDAY010000009.1, read as the reverse complement.
GCGAGGACGTCCGTGTCGTCGGCCGACCGGGGCCGGGCGACCGTGACGACGGTGCCGCCTTCGTCGCGCAACTCGCGCACCACCTCGCCCAGGGGCCGGTCGGCGGGCACCACGCGGTCGGCGAGGCCCGTGATGTCGGACAGCTCGGGGTCGTCCACCAGGACGACGCCCAGTCCCGCGCGCCGTGCCGCGTCCAGCACGGGCTCGGCCCAGGCGTCCGCCTCCGCGCCGGGGACCCGCAGGGCGCTGGGGTGCAGGACGACCGTGCCGACCATCTCCAGTTCTCGCAGGCGTTCCGAGTCGCGGACGAGGACGCCGGCCTGGGACAGCTTGGTGCTCAGTACGGCGTGGAAGACGGCGGGGCCGTAGCGCGCGGCCTTGGGGGAGCCCGCGAGGACCGCTTCGGCCGCCTCGTTCCCGTCACGCTTGACCAGCAGGGTGGCGGCGGCGCCGAGCAGGCTGCCGGCCGAGGCGTGGCCGGCGTACTCCTGCGCCGGGGAGGTGCGCAGGGGCGGGCGCGGGCAGTGGTCGGCGGGCACGCCCGCGCGTTCGGGGGTGCAGATCTCGTCGTGCAAGGTGTCGAAGGCGTTGACGCGGGCCACCGTCTCGGCGAGCTGGACGGCACGCAGCGTGCCGTCCAGCGCCAGGGCGGTCGGGGTCCGGCCGACGCCGTGGGCGGCGGCGTTCACGGCCGCCAGCAGCAGGTCCATGCGGGTGTGTCCGAGCCGGGCCCGCAGCCAGGCCCGGACGGTGGGGTTCTCCCGCAGCAGCGTCACCAGCGCGGTCACCTGCCGGGGCGAGGGCGGCAGGCGCAGCAGGTATCCGGCCACCGCCAGTCCGATCCCGGCGCCGTCGGCGGCGAGCGCCAGGGTGGCCGCGCGTACGCCGGCCGGGTCGGCGGGGTGCGCGAAGTCCTCCACGTCGTCGTCCGCGCCGGTGAGCCCGTGCCGGGCGGCGAGTTCGGTCGCCGCCTCCACGACCCGGTCGCTCACGGTCTCGTCCACGGCGGCGACCACGAGCCTTTGCAGCCCGCCGTCCCAGTAGGCGTACGCCACGTCCGGCCGCTCGGCCAGCGCCCGGGCCAGACGCCGCACCCGGTGCTCCCGTCCGCCGTCCGCCGACGCCGGGTCCGGTTCCGCGGAGCGCAGCGCCAGATGCATCCGCGTACCGGACCGCCACGGGCCAGTACCGCTCGGCAGGGCACGGCCGACGGTCCGTACGAGCTGTACCGCTCCGTCGGCGCCACGCACCCCGGCCCGTGCGGTACCGGCCGCCGCCCCGGCGGCCGCACCCACCGCGGGCACGGCCCCGCGCACGAGCAGCCGGGGCCCGGCCGCCACCAGACCGATCGCCGCGGCGGCGGGCCGCGCCAGCATTCCCAGCACCATCACGCCCTCAGTCGCCGGTAGGTTCGGCCGACGACCCGCCCCGCTGCGCGGCATCCTCGTCCGGCCCGGGAGCCCCGGGTTCCGGCGCGGCGGGTCCAGGAGGCACAGCCGCCTCACCGGGGCCGGACGCGTCTCCTCCGGAGGTCAGCGGCTCCGCGCCGACGGCTGCGGGTCCTGAGCCGTGGTCCCCGGACCCCCCGCCGTGGGCCGCCGGTTCTCCTCCGGCAGCGGCCGTCTCCCCGCCGTCGGTCATCGGCGCCGATCCGTGGGGTGCCGAGTCCCCGTCGCGGTCCTCCGAAGCCCCGCCGGGTGCAACCGGCTCCGAGCCGTGCGGCGTGGGCTCTCCGCCCACCGTCGGGGGTTCGCCGCCGATGGTCGGCGGCACCGCGACGGTGGTCGTCGGGTCCGCGCCGACGGGCGTGCCCATTCCCGCGCCGGCCGGGATCCCGCCCTCCAGCTCCTGCGGGTGCTCGGGCCGCGGCTGGGTCAGCCATGCCACCGCCGCGCCGGTGACGGCGACCGGCCACTCGACGATGCCTGCGACGCCCAGGACGCCCGCCCCCGCGTACACCGCGAGTCGCCGGCCCCGCGGGGACACCGCTCCGACCTTGTCCAGGGCGCCCTCGGCGACCCTGCTCACCATTCCCGCGCCGGGCACCCTGTGCAACGCCGAGGCCGCGTTCCGCAGCGGCCCCGGAAAGGTGGTCGACGACGGCCGTTCCTCCTGCCGAGCCATGACTGTCCTCGTTCCGTATGACATCGCTTGCCGGAATCGCCGGGTTCCCGTTCCGCGCTTCGTCATCCGGGCAGGAGGAGGGCAATACGGGGGCGGCGCGACGAGGGAGGCCGACGCGCCGCCGGTGGACGTCAACTCGTGGTGCAGGCCGTCCCGTTGAGCGTGAAGGCGGCCGGAGCCGCGCTGTTGCCGGTGTGGTTCGCCTGGTAGCCGATGCTGACGCTCGCGTTCGGGGCGATCGTCGCGTCGTACGAGGCGTTCGTGGCCGTCACCGCCCCGGAGGCCGGCGCGTAGCTCGCGCCCCAGCCGTTGGTGATGGCCTGGCCCGCCGGGAGCGTGAAGCCGAGCTGCCAGCCGTTGACCGTGGTCGTGCCGGTGTTGGTGATGGTCACGGAGGCGGTCAGGCCGGTGTTCCAGGCGTTGGTGGTGACGGTCACCCTGCAGGCGCCGGGCTGCGGCTGGGGTGCGGGGCCGGAGCTGTCGAGGCCGAAGAAGGTGAGCGCGCGGGAGGCCATGCCGTAGGTGTAGAGGTTGTGGCCGACGCCCTGGAGGCTGATGGCCTCGACGGGAGCACGCTCACCGGTGGACCCGTACCGTGTGCGGGTCCAGCCGGAGGCGGGCGAGTCGGTGGCGGCCGGGGTCTGGCCGACGCCGAGGACGTCGGTCCACTGCTTGATCTCCTCGCCGAAGTTCGGGTAGCGCAGCGTCGCGTCCTCCGTGCCGTGCCACAGCTGCATCCGGGGACGCGGGCCGGTATAGCCGGGGTAGGCGCCGCGCACCAGGTCGCCCCACTCCTTCGGGGTGTGGGTGATCGTCCCGTTCGCGCAGGCGCTGTTCCACTCGGAGCCGTCGCTGGTGGCGAAGCAGCCGAAGGGGACGCCGGAGAAGGCGGCGCCGGCCGCGAAGACGTCCGGGTAGTCGCCGAGCAGGACGTTGGTCATCATCGCGCCGGACGAGATCCCGGTGGCGTAGATCCTCGCGGTGTCCGCGCCGTACGTGCGGGTCACCCAGTCGATCATCGACTTGATGCCGACCGGGTCGCTGCCGCCGCCGCGCTTGAGGGCCTGCGGCGAGGAGACGTCGAAGCACTTGCTGGCCCGGGTGACCGACGGGTAGATCACCACGAAGCCGTAGGTGTCGGCGAGTTGGGCCCACTCGGTGCCGTTGTACATGGCCGGCCCGGAGCCGGTGCAGTAGTGCACGGCCACGACGACCGCGGGGTGCGCGGTGACGCTGTCCGGTACGTAGAGGTACATCTGGAGGTTGCTGGGATTGGTGCCGAAGTCCGTGACCTCGGTGAGGGTCGCGGTGGGGACGGCGGCGCGCGCGGCGGCGGCCGGGGGTGCGGTGAGGGTGACCGCGGCGAGCAGCGGCACCAGTGCGCCGACCAGTGCCAGGAGCACCGTGCGCAGCGGTCTCCTCGGGGTCGTACGGGTGCGGGTGGACACGTCCTTGCCCCTTTCTCGGCGGGGTTGTCGGCTTGCTCGGACGGCTCGCCCCTTTCGGAAGTCGTCCGGAATCTCTCGGGAATCTCCCGGAAAAGGGAAGCGTCCAGCCCGCATGGTGGCATGGACACGACCGTCATGGAAGCGCTCCCACACCACCGCCCCGCATGGATTCGGACAGCCCTTGCCGCACACCTGGACGGACGAAAAGCGTTCTGCGCAAAGCGTTGACCAGAAAGCGCTTACCCTCTACGTTCCGTTCAGCACCGTGACCGACAGGGCCCGATCGGTCACCGTGCTCGCGCGCGGAGTTCAATCTGGCGTACGTCGTTCACGTACATGACCATGCAAGACCTCCCGAAGGGACGCACCCGCATGCGTACTCGCCCCCCACGTACACACACGCAAAGAACCGCGACGGTGGCGGCCGTCGCGGCGGCACTGGCGACGGCGACCGTCCTCGCCCTTCCCGGGTCCGCCGGCGCGGCCGACTCCTCGCCGGTCGGGTTCGGCGCCGGGACGACCGGCGGCGGCAGCGCCTCGGCGACCACCGTCTCGACGCTCGCGGCCTTCAAGACGGCGGTCACCGGCAGCACCGCCAAGGTCGTCAAGGTGAGCGGTCTGATCTCGCTGAGCGGCCAGGTGGACATCGGCTCCAACACGACCGTCCTGGGCGTCGGTTCGTCGTCCGGGTTCACCGGCGGCGGGCTGCGGCTGAAGAACGCGACCAATGTGATCGTCCGCAATCTCAACATCAGCAAGGCGGTCGGCACGGACGCCATCACGGTGCAGAAGTCGACGAAGGTCTGGCTCGACCACAACACCCTGTCGTCCGACCGCGACCACGACAAGGACTACTACGACGGCCTGGTCGACATCACGCATGCCTCGGACTACGTCACGGTGTCCTGGAACGTCTTCAAGGACCACTACAAGGGCTCCCTTGTCGGACACAGCGACAACAACGCGAGCGAGGACACCGGGCATCTGCGGGTGACGTACCACCACAACTGGTTCGACAACGTCAACTCCCGCATCCCCAGCCTGCGGTTCGGCACCGGGCACTTCTACGACAACTACGTCGTCGGCGCCGAGACGGCCGTGCACTCGCGCATGGGCGCGCAGATGTTCGTCGAGAACAACGTGTTCCGCGACACCGAGGTCGCCGTCACGACCAACCGCGATAGCGACGTGGACGGCTACGCCAACCTGTCCGGAAACGACCTCGGTGGAGCCGCCACCGAGATCTCGCAGGTGGGCACCTTCACCAGCCCGCCCTACGGCTACACCGCCGAGCCCGCCTCGTCCGTGGTCGCCTCGGTGACCGCCGGCGCCGGCACCGGCAAGCTCTGACACCCCCCACCGGAAGAAGGCATCGGGACATGACTTCACCAGCACGCACGCGTGCGCGCGCACTGGCCGGAGGCCTGGCCGCACTCGGACTCACTTCTGTCATGATCATGACAGAAGGAGCGTCCCCGGCGAGCGCCGCCACCTGGCCCACCGCGAACGGCAGCCAGGCCGTCACCGCCACCATCTCGGTCTCCGGCACCAAGGACTACGGGATGAAGCGCCTCTACGGCAGCGGCGACCTCGGCACCGGCGGCCAGAACGAGGACCAGGACCCGATCCTGGACCTGGCCCCCGGCGCGGTCCTCAAGAACGTCATCATCGGGGCGCCCGCCGCCGACGGCATCCACTGCGAGGGCAGCTGCACGCTGCAGAACGTGTGGTGGGAGGACGTCGGCGAGGACGCGGCGACCTTCCGGGGCTCCTCGTCGTCCAACGTCTACACCGTCTCCGGCGGTGGCGCGAAGGAAGCCAGCGACAAGGTGTTCCAGTTCAACGGCGCCGGCACCCTGAACGTCTCCGGCTTCGCGGTGCAGAACTTCGGCAAGCTGGTCCGCTCCTGCGGCAACTGCAGCACGCAGTACAAGCGGACCATCAACCTCAACACCATCGAGGCGACCTACAAGGGCAGCGCGCTCGTCGGCATCAACACCAACTACGGCGACAGCGCGACTCTGAAGAACATCACCATCGTCGGGGACAGCGGCAAGAAGATCGTGCCCTGCCAGAAGTACATCGGGAACAACACGGGCGCGGAGCCGCCCAAGAACGGCTCGGACGCCGACGGCACGTACTGCAAGTACTCGTCGTCCGACATCACCTACAAGTAGGCCCCCCACGGTGAACCAGGCCGTACGAAGCGCCCCCGCACGGCGCTTCGTACGGCCGCCGTCGCGTCCCGCCCGGCCTCACGCCCCGATGGAGCCGGCGATCTCCCGCTGGTACTCGGCGTACTCGGCCCGCAGCGCCGTGCCCGGCCAGTCGGCGGGGAGGAGTTCCGGGGGCAGGACGGGATCGGCCAGCAGGTGCCGTACGACGGCCGCGAAGGCGGTGAGGCGGTCGGCGGGGAGGTCGGCCGCGGCGATGTGGGCCAGCAGGGAGCGGGCGCCTTCCGCCCACGCGTCCAACGGCCACAGGGAGGCGGCGAGTTCGGGCGCGGAGAGGCCGGGGCGGGCGGTGTAGGCCTGGGAAACCGGGGCCAGGTCGTCCGGGAGGGGGCGCAGGAGGTTGGCGGGGCGCAGCCAGACGCCCTCGCGCAGTTCGGCGAGCCGCAGGGCGGTCAGCCGGGCGCGGAGGTCGGCGCGTTCGGCGGGGCCGCGGCCCGTCGCCGTGATGACGACCATCTCCCAGTCGCCGTCCCACGCGCGCGTGCGGGCCTCCACGGCGTCGTCCTGGCGGCGCTGGCGGGCCAGCAGCCGGTCGCTGAGCCGGTAGACGGCGTCCGTGCGCCGCAGGTCACCGGCGGCGACCATGCGGCTGAGCGCCGCACGCAGCGTGGAGCCGCCGACACCGAAGGGCTCCACCGCGCGCACCAGGTCCTTCACCGGGAGCTCCGGCGGGTGCACGCCCAGCAGCAGGCTCAGCACGACCGACCGCGCGGACAGCGGCCGCAGGTCGACCTCTCCGGGCTGCACTGACACGTTCATCGGCATGGTCACGTACTGTACGGGCGTCTTCTTGTTGCATCATTGCTACAGCCGCAGGAAGGGTGCAACATGGCGCTATGGCCACGACACCCGCGCCCGCGCAGCCGCAGCAGTACGCCACGCACTCCGTCACCAACCAGCCGCCTCCGCTGACGCCCTACGACGCCTCCGAGGACACCGCCCTGATGGAGGGGCTGCGCCGGGAGGGCGCCGAGTGGGCGGAGGAGGACATCCGGCGGCTCGGGCTGCGGGCGGGCAGTGCCGAGGCGCAGGAGTGGGCCGAGCTGGCCAACGCCCACGAGCCGGTGCTGCGGACCCACGACCGGTACGGCAACCGCGTCGACGAGGTCGACTTCCACCCCAGCTGGCACCACCTGATGCGGGCCGCGGTGGCGGCGGGGCTGGCGGCGACGCCCTGGGCGGAGGACCGGCCGGGCGCCCATGTGGCGCGTACCGCGGGCGGGTTGGTGTGGGGGCACACCGAGGCGGGGCACGGCTGTCCCACGTCGATGACGTACGCGGCGGTCCCCGCGCTGCGTGCGCAGCCCGACCTCGCGAAGGTGTACGAGCCTCTGCTGACCAGCCGGGAGTACGACCCCGGGCTGCGGGTGCCGGCCGAGAAGCGGGGTCTGCTCGCCGGCATGGGGATGACCGAGAAGCAGGGCGGCTCCGACGTCCGTACGAACACCACCACGGCGTGGCCGACCTCCGAGCCCGGCGTCTACCAGCTGCGCGGGCACAAGTGGTTCACCTCGGCGCCGATGTGCGACGTGTTCCTGGTGCTGGCGCAGGCGGCCCCGCACAGGGACAAAGGAGGGCTGTCGTGCTTCCTGGTGCCGCGGATCCTGCCCGACGGGACCCGCAACACCTTCCGCATCCAGCGGCTCAAGGACAAGCTGGGCAACCGGTCCAACGCCTCCTCGGAGCCGGAGTTCGACGGGACCGTGGCCTGGCTGGTCGGGCCCGAGGGGCGGGGCGTCAAGACGATCATCGAGATGGTCAACTGCACGCGGCTGGACTGCGTGATGATGTCGGCGACCCTGATGCGCAAGACGCTCGTCGAGGCGGGGCACCACGTACGTCATCGCAGCGCGTTCGGGGCGCGGCTGGTCGACCAGCCGCTGATGCGCAACGTCCTGGCCGACCTCGCGCTGGAGTCCGAGGCCGCCACCACGCTCACGCTGCGGCTGGCGGGCGCCGCGGACCGTGCGGTGCGCGGGGACGCCGGTGAGGCCGCGTTCCGGCGGATCGCGACCGCCTTCGGCAAGTACTGGGTGACCAAGCGGGGGCCCGCCTTCGCCGCGGAGGCCCTGGAGTGCCTTGGCGGCAACGGGTACGTCGAGGAGTCGGGCATGCCCCGGCACTACCGCGAGGCCCCGCTGCTGTCGATCTGGGAGGGCTCGGGGAACGTCAACGCCCTCGACGTGCTGCGGGCGCTCAGGCGCGAGCCCGGTACCGCACAGGCCCTGTTCGACGAACTCGCCCTGGCGCGGGGCGCGGACGCCCGGCTGGACGCCGCGATCGTGCGGCTGGAGGGCCTGCTGACGTCCGGTTCCGAGGCCGGTGCCCGACGCCTGGTGGAGCACATGGCCCTCACCCTGCAGGCTTCTCTGCTGGTCCGGCACGCCCCGCCCGCCGTCGCCGACGCGTTCTGCGCGACCCGGCTCGGCGGGGACTGGGGGCACGCCTTCGGCACGCTGCCGGACTCCGCCGGCGTCGACGCGATCCTGACCCGCGCGCTGCCCGGCGGAGATTAGGGCTTCTTCGGCGATTGGCGCAGAGTCACCTCCCGATTCCGCTTCGTTGTCAGTGGCGTGGTGCAGACTCACGATCAGTTGGCACTTCGCCTCGGGAGGACACGTGTTGACGGGGATCGACGAGGTCGACTGGGCTTCGCTGCGGCATGCGTACGGCAGCGCGAAGGACGTGCCCGGACTGCTGCGGGGGCTCGCCTCCGCGGACCCGGCCGAGCGGGAGGTCGCGCTCGACGGGATGTACGGCGCGGTGCACCACCAGGGAGACGTGTACGACTCGACGCTGGCCTGCATCCCGTTCCTGTTCGTGCTGGCGGAGTCCGCCGCGGTGGCCGACCGGGGCGGGGTGGTCGAACTGCTGGTCAGCATCGGGCAGGAGGGCGAGGGCCGGGACGACGACATCTGTGCGCGGGCGGGCGCCGCGGTGCGGGCCGGTGCCGAGGCGTTCGTCCGGCTGGCCGGGGATCCGGACGCCGGGGTGCGCCGGGCGGCGGCGGGAGCGGTCGTGCGGTTCGTCGACCGGCCGGAGCGGGTGCTGGGCCTGTTGCGGGAGCGGATCACCGTGGAGCGGGACGACCGGGTGCTGCTCGCCCTGGCCGAGGGCCTCGGGATCTTCGTCCGCCGCCATCCCGGGCGGGCCGCCGGGGCGGTGGACCTCCTGACGGCGCAGAGCGCGCCGCCGTTCGGCCCCGGGCTTCGCCTGGCCGCGCTCGGCCAGCTCGCGGGCTGTGCGCCCGACCGGCTGCCGGCCGACCTGGTGCCCACCGTCGTACGGCTGTTGCGCGACCGGTCCGAGACGCGGCCGTGCCGGCCGGGGCGGTCCGCGCGCCCCGACACCGACACGCTCGTCGGTCGGCTGCGGCGGCTGCGGCCCTCGGACGAGGAGGGCTCCCAGCTGCTGCGGACCCTGCACAGCGCGCTCGGCGACCGGGTGGCCGACCGGATCGCCCTGCTGACGGGCCAGTTGACCAGCCCGTCCGCGACCGACCGGTGCAACGCCGTGTGGATGTCGGCGGGGCTGCTGCGCGAGTGGCGGGCCGACTACCGCGAGCCCGTGGCGCTGATCGGCGCCCAACTGTCCGCGGAGGAGGACCGGTTGCGCGATGCCGCGGCCTCCGTCCTGGGCGACCTGTTCGACCTGGCCGCCCCGGCCGCGGACGCCCTCCACGCCCTCGTGCTCTCCCGTCCCGACCTGTGGGTACGGCAGTGGGAGCGCGGGGCGCCGACGCTGGGCGGCCCGCTCAAGGCGCTGGCCAGGACCGGCGATCCGCGGGCGGTGCCGGAGCTGGCGGCGGTGCTCGCCGGGCCGGTCGTCCCGGACGACCTGGGCCAGGTGATCGTCCACCTGGGACCGGCCGCGGCCCCGCTCGCGCCGGCGCTGCGCGAAAGGCTCGCTGGCGTCCCCCTCGACTCCCCCGAGCTCTTCGAGCGGGCCACGCCCCTGCTGGCGGCACTCACGGCGCTCAAGGACGCGGAGTCGGCGCCGGAGGTGCTGCGGCTGGCTCAGGGCATACCGGACGGGGTCCGGTTGCGGGAGTCGGTCGTTGAGTCGGCGGTGCGGGCTCTCACGGCCTTCGGGGAACGCACGGCGGTTCCGGTGCTGCGAGGCCTGCTGGACACCGGGCTCGCCGTGACAGCCGCGGGGGCGCTGTGGTCGCTGGAGGACGACACGGACGTCGTACTGCCCGTGCTGATACGGGAGTTGACGAGCGAGCGTCGCCACCGCCGACGGGAGGCCGCCGACACGCTGGCGCGCATGGGTGCGGCGGCCCGGCCCGCGCTGCCCCGACTGCGCCGCATGGCAGACTCGGACGACCTGTGGGAGCGGGCGTCGGCCGCGGGTGCCGTGTGGCGGATCGACGGGGACGCCGACCTGGCCGCCCCGATACTGCGGGCCGCCTGGACGGCCAACCCGCACACCCGCCGCCCGATCACCGCGAGCCTCGCGGCCCTGGGCGCCTCGGGCACACCCCTGCACGACCTCCTGCGCGCCGAACTCGCCGCTCCACGCCGCCATCAGGCCCCGACCGGCGGACACGGCAGCCACGACGTCCTGCACGACGAGGAGCTGCTGCGCGCGTGCCGGGAGGTGGTGGGCAACGGTTAGGCCGGAAGGCCCCGACACGAACAGGGCCGCGCCGGAAGGCCCCGACATCGATGCCGGAAGCCCACCAGGCCTCCCCCGCCGTCACCCCGTCTTGCGGCCCCACAGCGGGTCGAAGCGGGCCCACTCCGTGTCCCACTGGTCGATGCGGCGGCGCTCCATGCGCCCGCACAGCACACGGCCGCCGACGAAAGGCACGGCCGCGGCGCTCACGCCGACCAGGCAGCCGATCAGCGAGGCCCGAAGGTGGGCCTGGGAGACGGTGGCCGGCCGGGTCACCAGGCGGCCCTGCGGATCCGTCCAGACCGAGACGGCGGTGCCTGCCGCGCTGCCGGGGTGGACGCGGACCTGGCCGGTGTGGCTGGAGCCGTTCGGGGCGATCCAGCGGACCTTGCCCCACACCCGGTCACCGCTGGAGGTTGCGGACTGCTTGGAGGCCGTTCCGGGAGCCTTCTCGGTGAGCCGTGCCTCGACGCGGCGCCATTCGACGCGCTCGCGGGCCAGCCCGTGCTCGACGGACTGGGTGGCGGCCAGGCCGGCCAGCACCCCCGCGAGGACGGTGACCACCCAGGCACCCAGCACCACCCAGGCCTCCACCGCGTCGGCGCGACGTTTGAGCGGGTTGCGCCGCCAGCGCCACAGCCACACCTTCGGACCACGGAACGCCATCTACGGCATCCTCCTCATGAGCACAGGACCATCCCCGACCTCCATCCCATACGGGCGAAGGTCCCCGGATGCTCAGGCCAGTCCCCGGACTCGACGTTCGCACGAGTACCCCCGTCCGCGCAGGCGACTCCGCAAAACTGCCGGGCGCACCGCCCCGTCAAGCCGACGCCTCGGCTCTGACCTGCGAAGACGTCCACTGAGGAGGTGACTGTCAGTGGTGGGGTGCAGACTGGCCGATGGCTGGGACAGAGCCATGAGAAACACCGCGGAGGTGATCGGCATGACCGAGGTACTGCTCGCCGTGGGCACGCGCAAAGGCCTGTTCATCGGGCGTCGGCGCGGGGGCGGCTGGGAGTTCGACGAGAGCCCGTACTTCAACGCGCAGGCCATGTACTCGGTGGCCATCGACACCCGCGGCGACCGGCCGCGGCTGCTGGCCGGGGGCGACAGTTCCCACTGGGGCCCGTCCGTGTTCCACTCCGACGACCTGGGCCGGACGTGGACCGAACCGCAACAGCCGGCCGTCAAGTTCCCCAAGGACACGGGCGCTTCGCTGGAGCGGGTGTGGCAGCTGCACCCGGCGGCCGCGGAACCGGACGTGGTGTACGCGGGCACGGAACCGGCCGCGCTGTACCGCTCGGAGGACCGCGGGGAGACCTTCGAGTTGGTCCGCCCGCTGTGGGAGCACCCCACCCGCTCCAAGTGGGTGCCGGGTGGCGGCGGTGAGGGGCTGCACACCGTGGTCACCGACAAGCGCGACCCGCAGGCCGTGACGGTCGCCGTCTCGACGGCCGGGGTGTTCAGGACCACGGACGGCGGCGCGAGCTGGGCGCCCTCCAACTCCGGTGTCTCCGCGGTGTTCCTGCCGGATCCGAACCCGGAGTTCGGGCAGTGCGTGCACAAGGTCGTCCAGGACGCCGCGACCCCCGACCGGCTGTATCTGCAGAACCACTGGGGCGTGTACAGAAGTGACGACGCGGGCGCGCACTGGACCGACATCGGCGAAGGCCTGCCGTCCACCTTCGGCTTCGCGGCGGCCACGCACCCTCACCGCGGCGAAACGGCGTACCTGTTCCCGATCAACGCCGACGCGGACCGGGTGCCCGCGGACCACCGCTGCCGGGTCTTCCGCACGGCGGACGCGGGCAAGAGCTGGGAGCCCCTGTCGGCGGGCCTGCCCTCCGAGGACCACTACGGCACGGTGCTGCGCGACGCGATGTGCACGGACGACGCCGACCCGGCGGGCGTGTACTTCGGCAACCGCAACGGCGAGGTGTTCGCCTCGGCCGACGACGGCGACAGCTGGCAGCAGTTGGCGTCGCATCTGCCGGACGTGCTGTGCGTGCGGGCCGCGGTGGTGGGATGAGCGCGACGGGGGGAGCGGGCGGCCTTGGCCACCGGTTGATCTCCGCTGCCTGTACGGCAGTAGGGTGACGCCGTGGCACCACGACCGTTGCATGAAATCGTCGAGGCGGGCTGGGCCGAGGCCCTGGAACCCGTAGCCGGACGGATCGCCGAGATGGGGGACTTCCTGCGCGCGGAGATCGCCGCGGGGCGCACTTATCTCCCGGCCGGACCGAATGTCCTGAGGGCCTTTCAGCAGCCCTTCGACGACGTACGGGTCCTGATCGTCGGCCAGGACCCGTATCCGACACCGGGACATGCGGTGGGGCTGTCGTTCTCGGTGGCGCCGGACGTACGGCCGCTGCCCGGCAGCCTCGTCAACATCTACCGGGAGCTGAGCTCCGACCTGGGCCTGCCCCCGCCGTCCAACGGCGACCTCACGCCCTGGACGCGGCAGGGCGTGCTGTTGCTCAACAGGGCGCTCACGACGGCTCCACGCAAGCCGGGCGCCCACCGGGACAAGGGCTGGGAGGCGGTCACCGAACAGGCGATACGCGCGCTGGCCGCCCGCGGCAAGCCCCTGGTGTCCATCCTGTGGGGCCGCGACGCCCGCAACGCGCGCCCGCTCCTCGGCAACCTCCCGTCGGTGGAGTCGGCCCATCCCTCCCCCATGTCGGCCGACCGCGGCTTCTTCGGCTCCCGCCCCTTCAGCCGCGCCAACGACCTCCTGATCGGCCAGGGCGGCCAGCCGGTGGACTGGAGCCTGCCGTGACAGACGGACCGCCGAGCGGGCCCACCGGGGGCGCGCCCGGAGGTGCCGGCCCGGGTGCACCCGGGCAACCGGCGGGCACCGCGGCCGACGGACCGGGCGCAGGTGGGCAGGGTGGACCGGGCGCCGGCGGGGCGGCCGGAGGACCGAGCGCGGGCGGGCCGGGCGCCGGCGAATCAGCCGGAGAACGGAGCACGGGCGGGGCAGGCGGACCGGGCGGGCCGAGCAGGAGCGGACCGGGCGCCGGCGGGGCGGCCGGAGCACCGAGCGCGGGCGGGCCGGGCAGGCCGGGCGCCGGTGGACCGGGCGTCGGTGAGGGCGCCGGAGGACGGGGCGTGGGTGGGGCAGGCGGGTCCGGTGCGCACGGGGTTCCCGGTGGGCGCGGCGCCGGTGTGCCGGGAGTCCTCGCCGTCGATTCCGGTGGTTCCGGGATGCGTGTGGTCGTCGCCACCGATCGCCGTGCCACGCTGGCCCGGCGTGATTCGTCGGAGCCGGTGCGGACCGGGGCCCGGGGCATCGACGCCGGGCATCTGATGGAGCAACTGGTGCCCATGGTGCGGGTGTTGCTGGCCGAGAGCGGGGTGACGGAGTTGCGGGCGGCGGCCGTCGGGGCCGCCGGGCTGGCCACGCTGGGGGACGTCCTGCGTGCCGAGCTTCCGGGCGCCCTGAGACGGGAGTTCGGGGTCCCGGCGGTGGCTCTCGCCGCCGACGCCGTCACCGCGTACACCGGCGCGCTCGGCGCGCACCCCGGTGCCGTGGTCGCCGCCGGCACCGGGCTCATCGCCGTCGGCACCGATCTCACCCGGTGGCGTCGTGCCGACGGCTGGGGTCATCTGCTCGGCGACTGCGGAGGCGGCGCGTGGATCGGGCGGGCCGGGCTGGAGGCCGCGCTGCGCGCCTTCGACGGACGGCCCGGCGGTTCGGCCGCCCTGCTGGCCCGCGCCGAGGAGGAGTTCGGCCCCATGGCCGGGCTGCCCGGCCGCCTGTACCCGCGCCCGGACCGGCCCGCCGTCCTCGCCTCCTTCGCGCCCCGGGTCGCCGCCTGCGCCGAGGACGATCCGGTCGCCGCGGGCATCCTGCGCGAGGCGGCCCGGCACATGGCCGAGTCCGCCGCCGCGGTGTGCCCCACGGAGGGCGAGCCCCAGGTCGCCTTCACCGGCGGCCTGTTCAGGATGGGCGAGCCTCTCCTCGTACCGCTGGAGGCGGAGTTGGCGAGAGTGCTGCCCCATGCCCGGCGGGTGCCGGCCGCGGGGGATCCGCTCGCCGGTGCGCTGCGGATCGCGGCGGACCTCGCCGCGGGCACGCTCACCCTGCCGGGTGACGCGGTGATGCTGTCCGTGGTGACCCCAAAGGGGGACTGATGCCTTCCCTGCGATCACTTCCGATCTGTACGTAACTCATCAGACAAAAGCGGACGGATACCGCTCACCTGCACCCTCCCCGAACAGGGGAGCCCAGGAAGCCAGTAACATGCGCTGCCATGAGCTCCCCCACTGGGCCCGCGTCCGGCCTGCCAGTACGAATGCCGCGACCTCGCCAGCCCGGGCGGCACCGCCGACCCGAGCCCCTGGCGGCTCCCGAGGGCGCGCCCGCGCTCGTCCTCGCGGTGCCGGGCACTCCCGCCGCCGCCACGCGCAGCCTCGCCGAGGAGGTCGTGAGCATCGCCCGCTCCGAGCTCCCCGGCCTCGACGCGCGCATCGGGTACCTGGACGGGGACGACGCGGAGTTCCCCACGCTCCAAGCCGTGCTCGCCCACGCCGCCGAGGAGCGCACGGCCCGCTTCGAGCAGGCCAAGGCCGCCGGCCTCGACGTCAAGGAGCCGGACGGCCCCGTCGCGGTCGTCGTTCCGCTGCTCGCCGGCCCCGACAGCGCGCTGCTGCGCCGTATCCGCCAGGCGGTCATGGAGAGCCGGGTCGCGGCCGACCTGACCGATGTGCTGGGCCCGCACCCGCTGCTCGCCGAGGCGCTGCACGTGCGGCTGTCGGAGGCCGGTCTGGCCCGCGCCGACCGTGCCCGGCTGTTCACCGTGGCGACCGCCGCGGACGGCATCATCCTGGCCTCCGTGGGTGGCGACGAGGCGGTGCAGGCGGCCGGGATCACCGGCATGCTGCTCGCCGCGCGGCTGGCCGTGCCGGTGATGGCGGCGGCCCTGGACCAGGACGGCTCGATCGCGTCCGTGGCCGAGCAGCTGCGCTCCTCGGGCTCGCAGCAGCTGGCGCTGGCGCCGTACCTGATAGGGCCGGAGATCGACCCGGGCCTGGTCGAGGAGGCGGCCAAGGAGGCGGGCTGCTCCGCCGCCGAGGCGCTCGGCCCCTACCCGGCGATCGGCAAGCTCGCCCTCGCCAAGTACACGACGGCGCTGGGCATCGCCCCGCAGCAGCCGCAGGGCGCGCCGGTCCGCTGACGCACGCGGCACAGCCGTAGCACCGCCGAAGGGCCCGCTCCGACGAACTCCGGAGCCGGGCCCTTCGGCGTACGCGCCGCAGGTCAGTCGAAGACGATGCAGGAGGCCGCCGGGACCTCGATCACGCCCTCGTAGCGCGGCAGGCCCGTGACCGGGTCGACGGCGAACCAGGTGACCTCGCCGGAGCGCTCGTTGGCGACGTACAGGAAGCCGTCGGACTCGGCGATCGCCCGGGGCCAGTGGCCGCCGCAGGGGACGGTGCCGAGAAGGTGGAGTTCCTCGCCCTCGACGGCGAAGGTGGACAGTACGTCCTCGCCGCGGGTGGCGGTCCACACGAAGCGGCCGTCGGGCGAGGCGACGATGCCCGAGGGGTAGGCGTCGCCGGCCGGGGCGCCGGGCAGCACCTGGGTCTCGGCGAGCGGCCTGAGGGTGCCGCTGTCGGCGTCCCAGCGGCAGACGGTGACGGTCGGGGTGAGTTCGTTGACAATGTACGCGCGTGTGCCGTCCGGGTGGAAGGCCAGGTGGCGGGGTCCGGAGCCGGGGCGCAGGGCGGTCTCCCGGTGCACGGCGAGCCCGCCGTCGGTCAGGGTGCACACGCGCACCGAGTCCGTGCCGAGGTCGACGCTGACCGCCCACCGCCCGCTCGGGTCCGGCTGCACCTGGTGGGCGTGCGGGCCCTGCTGGCGGGGCGTGTGCGGGCCCGAGCCGGTGTGCCGCAGCACCGCGGAGGCGGCGTTCGCGAGGCCGCCGTCGGGGCGGACGGGGACGGCGCTGACGCTTCCGGAGCCGTAGTTGGCGGTCAGGACGTGACCGGCGAAGAGGCTGAGGTGGGTGGGCTCCTGGCCGCCGACCGGCACGGACGCCCCGGCCCGCTCCAGCCGCTCCCCCGTGGCCCGGTAGGCGGCCACCGCGCCCTCGGCCGTCTCGCTCACCGCGTAGAGGGTGCCGCCGTCCGGCGCGAGCGCCAGGTACGACGGGTCGGGTACGCCGTCCACGCTGCTCAGGACGGTCAGCGCACCGCTGCCGCCGGCCACCGCCGCCGTCACGATGCCGGGTCCGCCGGCCGCCGTGAACGACCCGATGAAGGCCCGCCGTCGCCGCTCCCCGTCGTCCGTCACCGCTGTCCCCTCTCGATCAGTGCCGTCCGGGGTGACGGTAGCAGTCGATCATCTGAGGTCTAGACCAGGAGCGGTGAATTCACCCCCACCGGCCTCAGGCGCCCACCAACGGCGAGCCCGAAGGCGTTCGCAGCGGCGTGGCCAGTTCCGCCAGGGCCCGTTCCAGGCCGTGCAGGTGCGCCAGGGCCGGGGCTGTCGCGGGCGGTTCGGCGGTTACGGCGGCCGGCTCGTCAGGGCCGTCGCCCGTCAGCGCCTCCACCGCCGCCTCTACACGCCAACAGGCCGCGGCGAGGCGGGCGTCGTGCGAGGCCTCCGGGTCGGCAGCGACGGCGACCAGGCCGCGGATCTCGCGGGCGCAGTCGTCGAGCAGGGCCAGCACCCGGCGGGCCCGGCGCTTGCGGCCGAGCATGGGGTTGAGCGGGTGGACGAGGGGTGCGACGGAGAGCCGTACGCGGCCCAGGAGTTGCTCCAGCTCGGCGACTCGCGCCGCCGGGTCGGCGTCCGCGGCACCGGCGAGCCTGGCCGCCGCCTCCGCCGTGCACGCGTGCACACAGCGCAGGGCGCGCTGGATCCAGGCGTCAGTGGTGGTGTGCGTGGTGACCGGCAGGACGAAGAGCACGGCGAGGGCCGCGCCGAGCGCGCCGACGCCGGTCTCCGCCAGGCGCAGGGCGAGCAGGCCGGGGGTGAGCACACCCAGCAGCCCGTAGAGGAGCTCGGCGAGCAGGGTCACGCACAGCATCATCCAGGTGTACGAGACGGCGGCCGTGTAGAAGATCCCGAAGACGCAGGCGGCGAGGAGTACGGCGGTGGGCAGCCCCGCGCCGTCGACCGGGACGGCGACGAGCAGGCCGAGGCCGATCCCGATCACCGTGCCGAGCACCCGGCGGAAGCCGCGGACCAGGGTCTCGCCGCGCGAGGCGGTGTTGACGAAGATCCACCAGGTGGCGCCGACGGCCCAGTACCAGCGGTGGCCGGAGACCAGCTGGCCCACGACGAGGGCGAATCCGGCGCCGGCGGTCGCCTGGACGGCCTGGCGGGTGGTCACGCGGGCCAGCCCGCGACCCGTCGGCGGGGCGGGTACGGCGGCGGGCGGGAGGTGGGCCTCGTAGCACCAGGCGCCGAAGCGGACGGCCGCCGCGGTGAGCAGGGAGAGGATCACGGCGGCGTACAGCTCGGGCAGCCGCTCGGTCGTGGCGTGCAGGAACTGCGCGACGAAGAAGGTCATGAACGCGAACACGCCGAGGCTGTGGCCGCGCGGTCCCCAGCGGCGCGCGTACACGCCCGCGCCGGTGATCGCGAGGAAGGCCAGGTCGCGGGCGACCGGGTGGTCGTGCAGCCCGGCCGCGACGGCCAGGACCGGGAGGCCGACGGCGGGCAGCAGGGCGGTGGTGACGGCCTGCCCGCGGACCGTGGCGTCCGTGACGGTGAACAGCGCGAGCAGCGCGGCCAGCCCGCCGGTGACGGCGCCGACGAGGGACAGCCCGGCCAGTGCGCAGACGGCGACCGCGAGCCCGATGCCGAGGACCGCCCGGGCGGCGAAGCGCAACCGCAGTCGCCCCGGGTCCGGAGCCACGAACACCCTCTTCAGCACTGCTACCCGCCCCCTTGGACACCGGCACGAAAAAGGCGCCGCGGGATCCGCAGCGCCATCGACACTCACATTGCAGCATCAAGGGCGACACCGGCTCAAGCGACACCGAATATGCTGGACCATTGGCACAGACATATCGGTCTGCGGTCGGCCATGACCGGACCAACGGACCATGTACGAGGAGGCCGCGCACCATGGCCGTCGACGAGCTCGACACCCGCATCCTGCGACTGCTGCTGGAACAGCCCCGCACCAGCGTGCGCGAGTACGCCCGGATCCTCGGCGTCGCCCGCGGCACCCTGCAGGCCCGTCTGGACCGCCTTGAGCGGGACGGCGTGATCACCGGCACGGGTCCGACGCTCTCTCCGGCCGCGCTCGGCCACCCGGTGCTCGCGTTCGTGCACATCGAGGTCACCCAGGGCCATCTGGACGAGGTGGGGGACGCGCTGGCCGCCGTACCGGAGATTGTCGAGGCGTTCTCGATCACGGGCGGCGGGGATCTGCTGACCCGGGTGGTGGCGCGGGACAACGCCCACCTGGAGGACGTGATCCAGAAGCTGATCAGCCTGCCCGGGGTGGTCCGCACCCGCACCGAGGTGGCCCTGCGCGAGCGGGTGCCGCAGCGGCTGCTGCCCCTGGTCGAGTCGATCGGCCGCGCGGCCCGGAAATGACCTTTGCCATGCTGGGGACATGAACAGGCTCGGCAGCATCTCGGTCATCTTCGATCTCGACGGAACGCTCGTGGACAGTGAGCCGAACTACTACGCGGCGGGCCGCCAGACCCTGGCCGAGCACGGGGTGCCCGGCTTCACCTGGGCCGAGCACGAGCGGTTCGTCGGCGTGAGCACGCTGGAGACGGCCGCCCTGTGGAAGCAGGAGTACGGCCTGGCCGCCTCCGTCGACGAGCTCCTCGCCGACACCAACCGCCGCTACCTGGAGCTGGCCCGCACCGCCACGCGCGCGTACCCGGAGATGCGGAGGTTCGTGGAGCTGCTCGCGGCCGAGGGTGTGCCGATGGCCGTGGCGTCCGGTTCGTCGCCGGAGGCCATCGAGGCGATCCTCGCGGGCACGGGTCTCGACGCGTATCTGCGCACGGTCGTGTCCGCCGACGAGGTCCCACGCGGCAAGCCCGCGCCGGACGTCTTCCTGGAGGCGGCCCGCCGACTCGGCGCCGACCCCGCCGACTGCGTGGTGCTGGAGGACGCGGCACCCGGCGCCGCCGCCGCGCATGCCGCCGGGATGCGCTGCATCGCGATCCCGTACGTCGCCGCGCAGGCAGGCGCTCCGGAGTTCGCGACGGCGGGCCTGCTGCTGCGGGGCGGCCAGGCGGAGTTCACGGCGCGCGGGGCCCATGAGTGGCTGGTGCGGTCGGGCGCGCGTTCCTGAGCCGGCTCCCGTACGACGGTTCCCGCGCCCTCGGCCTGGCTCCCTAGGCGGCGTCCGAGCGCGCCCCTTCCGCCGCCCTCCGCTCGTTCAGCCATGCCCGATAGCGCCTCAACGCGCGCACATGGGCCAGTTGGTCGGTGACGAGCGCGTAGGCCGGGTGGGTGCCCAGGGCCGGTTCGGATCCGCGGGCCAGGCGGTGCAGCTGGCGGCGGACCAGGGCCAGGCCGGCCGCCGAGGCGAGGAGCTTGTCGGACCAGGTCGCCATCCTCAACCGGCCGTCCGCTTCCCGGCCTTGGCGCCAGCGGTCGGGGAGGTCGGGCGTGGCCGCGAGGGCGGTGCCGAGGCCGACCAGGGCGACCCCGCCGGCGAGGGCCCGCTCGGCCGTCTCCCGCCGGGAGATGCCACCGGTCAGCATCAGCGGGAGGGGGCTGGTCTCCACGAGCTCCGTGGCCAGGTCCAGGAAGTACGCCTCGCGCGCCTCGGTGCGCTCGTCGGCCCAGCGCTCGGCCATCACCGGGCTCTCGAAGCTGCCCCCGGACAGCTCCACCAGGTCGACGCCGAGCGGTTCGAGCAGGGTGATCACGCGCCGTGCCTCGTCGGCGTCGAAGCCGCCGCGCTGGAAGTCGGCGGAGTTCAGCTTCACGGCCACGGCGAACGTCGGCGACACCACCGCACGTACCGCCCGCACGACGTCCAGCAGCAGCCGGGCGCGGTTCTCCAGCGGCCCGCCCCAGCGGTCCGTGCGCCGGTTGGCCAGGGGGGAGAGGAACTGGGAGAGCAGGTAGCCGTGGGCGGCATGGACTTCCACACCGTCGAATCCGGCCTCCTCCGCGCGTGTCGCCGTCGTGGCGAACCGCTCGACCGTGGCGCCGATCTGCTCCTGGGTCATCGCGACCGGCCGCCCGAACCGCTTGCTGTGCCGGCCCGCCTCGACGCCCACCGCGGAGGGTCCCCACACGACGCCGGGCATCTCCGCCTGCATCTGCCGGCCGGGGTGGTTGATCTGCATCCACACCGCCGCGCCCCCGGCCTTGCCGGCCTCGGCCCAGCGCGCGAACGGCTCCAGGGGTGAGGTCCTGTCGAGCACGACGACGCCCGGCGCGGTCAGCGCCTCGGCGTGCACCATCACGTTGCCGGTGATCAGCAGGCCGGCGCCGCCGCGACCCCAGCGCCGGTAGAGCGCCGGGAGCCGTTCGTCGGGCAGCTGCCCGCGGCCGGCCAGGCCCTCCTCCATGGCGGCCTTGGCGATCCGGTTGTCCAGTACCTGCCCAGAGCGCAACTCCAGGGGTGAGAACAGGTCGTCGGACATGTCTCGGCGCCCTCCTGCCGACAGTCGAATGTGAGCGCCGCTCACCTTAGGCAGGTGGTGCGAGCCGCCTCAACATCCGTGTGCGGGCAGGGAGATGGCGGTGCCCCGTCCCCCGCCCGGGGCACCGCCAGTTCACGAAGGCGGGTCCGTCAGCTCGGCCTGATGTTCTGGTTGAGGCGGAACACGTTGTCCGGGTCGAGGTCCGCCTTGATGCGGGCCAGCCGCTCGTAGTTGCCGCGGTAGCTGGCGCGGACGCGCTCCTGTCCCTCGTCCATCATCATGTTCACGTAGGCGCCGCCCGCCGAGTACGGGTGCAGGGCGTCGGAGTAGTCGACCGCCCAGCGCTTGATCAGCTCGGCGTTGGCCGGGTCGGGGTCGACGCCCGCGTACACGGTCGACCAGGTGGCGCCCCGGTAGCCCCAAGGGGTCTCGTCGGGGCCCACGTCGTGGGCGGCGCCGTCGATCGGGTAGAGGTGCATGGTCGAATGGACGGTCGGCACCTCGGCGCCGAACTTGGCGTGGAGCTGGACGGCTTCGTCGGAGATCTCGTCGACGAAGTCGGCGCGCCAGTACCACTGGTGGCCGGGCGGGTAGAGCCCGTCGAACATGGACTGCAGGTCCGGGTGCGGCATCGGCCCTGCGGCGTGCAGCATCGGTTCCGGCAGTGCGTCGAGCAGCGGGGCCATCTCGCGTGCGGCGGCCGCGCTGTCGTCGCCGGTGTAGCACCACACCACGCCGGCCGTCTTGCGCAGTTGGATCTCCTCGGGGAACGGCGGGGCCGGCGGGACGGTGCCGTACAGGAAGAAGGCGTTGAGTTCGCGGGGCGCGTTCGGGAGGAAGTCCCGGTAGGCGGTGAGGACTTCGGCGCTGACGTCGACGGGCCAGAAGGTCGGCCCGGCGACGACCGTGTCGATCTTGTGCAGCCGGAACAGGAACGAGGTGACGACGCCGAAGTTGCCGCCGCCTCCGCGCAGCGCCCAGAACAGGTCGGCGTTCTCGTCGGCGCTCGCACGCACTTGGCTCCCGTCGGCGAGGACGACGTCGGCTTCCAGGATGTTGTCGATGGTCAGTCCGCACTTGCGGGTGAGGTGGCCGAGCCCGCCGCCGGTGGCGATGCCGCCGACGCCGGTGGTGGAGACGATGCCGCTGGGCGTGGCGAGGCCGTAGGTGTTGGTGGCGCGGTCCACCTCGCCCCAGACGCAGCCGCCGCCGACGCGGACGGTGCGGGCCTCCGGGTCGACGCGGACCTCCTTCAGGGGCGAGAGGTCGGCGACCACTCCCCCGTCGACGGTGCCCAGGCCGGCCCCGTGGTGGCCGCCGCCGCGGATCGCGAGCGGCAGGTCGTGGGCGCGGGCGAAGCCGATCACGCGGGCGACGGCGTCCGCGTCGGCGCAGCGCGCGACGAGGGCGGGACGCCGGTCGATCATCGCGTTGTACACGGCGCGGGCCTGCTCGTAGCCGGAGTCCTCCGGGGAGATCAACTCCCCGGTGAAGTCCGTCAGTTCCCGTCGTGCCGCCTGAGCGATAGTGCTGGACATGCGGTATCCCCCGTTTGTTCGGAGTTCGGGCCGATCCGCACGTTCTACTCGTGTTGCGCGAGCGCGGGCATCCGTGCGCGTCACCTAGCTCGGGCCCTCGGGTACCTACGTTTCACGGCCGGGCAGCAGTCCGAGCTGCGCGGCGCGGACGGCGGCGTGGCGCCGGGTGGGCGCGCCGAGTTTGTCCAGGACCGCTCGTACGTGGTTGTCGACGGTACGGACGGACACCACGAGCCGGGCGGCGATCTCGGCATTGGTCAAGCCTTCGGCGAGCAGCCGCATGACCTCCAGCTGGCGTTCGGTGAGGCCGGCGGGGTTGCCGCGGGTCGCCGCGAGCGGGCCGCGCGGGATGCGCCGTACACCCAGCCGGCGCAGTTCGGTGCGGACGAGACGGGCCAGCGGTTCGGCGCCGAGGGCGTCGAGTTCGGCGAGAGCGGTGAGCTTGTCGGCCGGGTGCGGGCTCTCGGCGAAGGCGGCGGCGTGCTCGTAAGGGCAGCCGGCGTCCTGCCAGAGCGCGGCGGCCTCCCGCCAGCAACCGCGGGCCTGGAGGGCGTACGGATGACCGGAGTCCTCGATGGGGACGGGCTGCCCGGCCTTCGCGAGCCAGTAGCCGAGCTCGGCGCGGTAGGGCACGCCCGTCAGATGCCGCGCCTCGGCGTACACCGAGGCCACGGCCTCGATCACGGCCGCGTGGTCGCCGCGCAGCCAGGCCGCCTCCGCGAGTGCGGCGGCGACGGGCCCGGTGCGCTGGAGTTCCCTCGTGCGTACGGCGATCTCCTGGGCCTCGGCGAGGAGTTCACCGGCGCCGGGGCGGCCGCAGCGGGTGCGGACGCGGGCGAGGACTGTCAGGGCGGGGCAGCGGGCGGGCAGGAAGTCGTGGATGCCGAACTCGGCGTGCCGCTCGGCGTCCTCCCAGTCGGCGGCGGCGAGCCGGCGTATCGCCAGTTCGACGTGGAGGTAGGTGAGGAAGCCGAGGTGTTCGGCGCGGTCGGCGAGGTCCATGGCCGGGGGCAGATAGCGGTCGGCCTCGGCGTACTGGAGGTTGTCGAGGAGGGTCCAGATGAGGTTGGCGTAGGCGCGGCAGGCGTGTTCGACCTCGCCGGCGCCGAGGGCGACGTCGAGGCTCTCCTCCAGCTGCTTGCGCCCGCTGGGGTCGCCGCCCCGCCAGCGGGCGTTGCCCTGGTTGTTGAGGGCGTGCGAGAGGATCGCCGCGTCCTCGGTCTTGCGGGCCAGCGCGATGGCTCGCTCGGCGTGTTCGACGGCCTCGGGGTAGCGGTCGGACAGCATGCGCAGCTGGGCGATGTTGCTGACGGCGAGGGCCAGCAGCCGGTCGTCGCCCGCGTGTTCAAGGACGGTGACGGCCTCGCGGGCGGCGTCCTGGGCCTCGTCGGCGTCGCCGGCCCACCAGTGGATGCGGGACAGCCAGCGCAGGTCGGCGCCGAGCGCGAGGGTGTCGCCGAGCGAGCGGCGCAGCGCGACCGCCTCGCGCTGGGCGGCGACGGCGGCGGCCGAGTCGGCGATGGTGTAGCTCTCCACGGCGTAGCGTTCGAGCAGGTCGGCGAGGTCGGGCGGCCCGTAGCGGTCCCGTTGCCGCAGGACGAGCCGCAGTTGGGCGGCGGCCTCGCGGTGGGCGCCGGCGGATGCGGCGTCCCGGGCGGCGTCGGGGCCGTAGCGGGCGATGGCGTCCTGGTCGCCGGCCTGGGCGGCGTGGTGGACGATGCGGGCGGCGTCGGAGCCGGGGCGGGCGACGAGTGCCGCGAGGACGTTGCGGTCGAGGTCGATGCGCCGGGCGGCGGGCACGGAGTCGGCGACGGCCCGGCGGATCAGCTCGTGCCGGAACGCCACCCGCTCCGGGGTCACCGTCAGCAGTCCGCGCTGCTCGGCCTCGACCAGCGGGGCGACACACCCCTTGAGCAGCTCGTCGACCAGCGGGCGCTCGACGGCCGAGGGGACGACGGCGAGTTGCTCCAGCGCGTCGACGGTGACGGGTTCGAGGCCGCGCAGCCGCGCGAGTACGGCGTCCACCACCGTCGGCGGCACGCCGCCGGTGCCGCCCGCGGCCAGCACTTCGGCGACGAAGAAGGGGTTGCCGGACGTCACCTCGTACACCTGCGCCGGGTCGAGCCGGCCGGCCCCGCTCAGTGTGCGTACCGCGTCCAGGGAGAGCCGGGCCAGGGGCATCCGGTGCACGCGGGGCGCGCGGGACACCTGGCCGAGGAGGTGGCGCAGGGGGTGGCCGCTGCTCAACTCGTCGTCGCGGTAGGTGAGGACGAGCAGCGCGGGCAGCCGCTCCATGCGGCGGACCAGGAAGCGCAGGGCGTCCAGGGAGGCCTCGTCGGCCCAGTGGACGTCCTCGACGACGAGTACAGCGGGATGCGGAGTCACCGCCAGCTCACCGTGCAGTGCCTCGTAGACGCGGTGACGGTCGCCGCCCTCGGTCACGGCGCGCGCCAGCTCGGCGCCGACGCTGCCGACGAGGTCGCGGAACGGCCCGAGGGGCCGTCGGGTGGCGAGATCGTCGCACTGGCCGACGAGCACCCGGGCCTGCTCGGGCAGCCGCTCCGGCATGGCTCTCACCAGGCTCGACTTGCCGATTCCCGCCTCGCCGAAGACGAGCACCACCGAACCGGCACCGGCCGCCGCCTCGCGTGCGGCCGTGGCCAGTCGTGTCAGTTCGGGCTCACGTTCGAGGATCCCCCGGTCCACGCGGCCGATTGTGCCACCCACAGCGGTGCGGACCACGCGAAAGCGACCACCCCTCGCCGACCGCCTTCCCGGGGCGCCGGTCGCCTTCCCGGGGCCTGGCCCGGTGCCTACAGTGCACAGCAGGGCGCCCCGCCACACGGACGGTGAGTCGGATGTTCCAGAACGCCGAGGAAGCCAGGAAGTTCATCACGGACGAGGACGTGAAGTTCGTGGACGTCCGGTTCTGTGACGTGCCGGGCATCATGCAGCACTTCACGGTGCCGGTGGGGGTCTTCGACCCGGACGGGGAACTCGCCTTCGACGGCTCGTCGATCCGCGGTTTCCAGGCCATCCACGAGTCCGACATGGCCCTGCGCGCCGATCTGCAGACGGCCCGGGTGGACCCCTTCCGCAAGGACACGACCCTGATCGTCAACTTCTTCATCCACGACCCGGTGACCGGCGAGCAGTACAGCCGCGACCCGCGCAACGTGGCGAAGAAGGCGGAGACGTACCTGGTGTCGACGGGGATCGCGGACGCGGCCTACTTCGGTCCGGAGGCGGAGTTCTACGTCTTCGACTCGGCCCGCTTCGAGACGAGGACCAACGAGGCCTTCTACCACATCGACTCCGAGGCGGGCGCCTGGAACACGGGGGCGTTGCAGGACAACCGCGGCTACAAGGTCCGTTACAAGGGCGGCTACTTCCCGGCCCCGCCGGTCGACCACTTCGCCGACCTGCGCGCGGAGATGACCCTCGAACTCATCAAGGCCCGCATCCTGGTGGAGAAGCAGCACCACGAGGTCGGTACGGCGGGGCAGGCGGAGATCAACTACCGGTTCAACACGCTGCTGCACGCGGCCGACGACCTGCAGCTGTACAAGTACGTCATCAAGAACGTCGCCTGGCGCAACGGCAGGACCGCGACCTTCATGCCCAAGCCGATCTTCGGCGACAACGGCTCCGGCATGCACACCCACCAGTCCCTGTGGCAGGGCGGCAGCCCGCTCTTCTACGACGAGGAGGGCTACGCGGGCCTGTCGGAGTCCGCCCGCCACTACATCGGCGGCCTCCTCAAGCACGCACCCTCCCTCCTCGCCTTCACCAACCCGACGGTGAACTCGTACCACCGCCTGGTTCCCGGCTTCGAAGCACCGGTCAACCTGGTCTACTCCCAGCGCAACCGCTCCGCCTGCATCCGCATCCCGATCACCGGCGCCGACCCGCGGGCGAAACGGCTCGAATTCCGCGCCCCGGACCCGTCCTGCAACCCGTACCTGGCGTTCTCGGCGATGCTCCTGGCGGGCCTGGACGGCATCAGGAACAAGACGGAACCGCCGGATCCGGTGGACAAGGACCTCTACGAACTCGCCCCCGAGGAACACGCGAGCGTCCCCCAGCTCCCCACCGACCTCCCGTCCGTCCTCCACGCCCTGGAGTCCGACCACGAATACCTCCTCCAGGGCGACGTCTTCACCTCGGACCTGGTCGAGACGTGGATCGACCTCAAACACACGAACGAGCTCGCACCGCTCCAACTGCGGCCGCATCCCCACGAGTTCGAGCTGTACTTCGACGTCTAGTGCTCTCACCGGGAAGGTTCGCCGGGTTCGGCCTTGTTCTAGGATTCTCTGGCTATGGGGAGATCTTTTCGTGACCGGTGGCGCCTAACTCGTGCCGTTGCTGTGGCGCTGGCCGTGATCGTGTTACTGGGCGTCGTGCTCCTGGTTCTTCCGGGGCTGATAGTCGACCATGACCTCGCAGGTGGCCACCTCGCTGCAGCGGACCGGTTGAACGCGGTGAACAATGTGCGCACCACGCTTCTGCAGACGGTCGGGGGTGCGGTCGTCCTGTTCGGCGCCTATGCCACATGGCGGCAGCTGCGTGTCAGTCAAGACGGGCTGAACGCAACCCGAGAGGGGAACATCACCGATCGCTTCAGCCGGGCCGTGGATCAGCTCGGTAGTGACAAGCTGGACGTGCGGATCGGAGGCATCTACGCACTGTGGCGGATTGCGGATCATTCCGACCGCGACCGCGAGGCGATCGTTTCAATCATGGCGGCGTATTTGCGGACACACCTTCCCTGGCCGCCGCAGGAACCCGCGGTTTCGGCGGCGGACGTGTCCATCAACGCGGTGCCTCCGTTGGAGACCCGCGCCGCGGACGCTCAGACGGCGCTGACCTGCCTCGGGGTCCTGTACCAAGAACGCCGTCCGGAGTGGCTCAACGTCAGTTTGACCGATCTGCGCCGGGCCGACTGTGACGGATTGTGGCTGCACGGAGTGAACTTCGACGGCGCATGCCTGGAAGCGGCGAGCGTCTACCAGGTCAACCTGAGCAAGGCGTCACTGATTGCCGCCAACCTGCGGCATGCCGAACTCGGCACTTCCATTCTTCACCAGGTCCGCTGTCTGCAAGCCGATCTGCGAGGTGCACGCCTGGTCAAAGCCGACTTGAGGTCGGCGGACTTCTCCGGTGCGGACCTGCGGGAGGCGAACCTGCGCAAGGCTCGTGCCCAGGGTGCCGTGTTCGCCGGCGCGGATCTGCGGTTGGCCGACCTCCGGGGCTGCGACCTCACCGAGACTGACCTGCGAGGGGCGAGGCTGGAAGGCGCGCTCGTGAGCGACCTTACGCTCTGGCCGACCGGCTTCGACGCTCAAGCAGCCGGCGTCGATGTCACGGCGGACCCTGGCATCGAACCGGACAATCTGCTTCCGGCTGCCGCGCTCACTAGGCGAGTCCCGCTGCTGCAGTCGGAGCCGATACATGGTCCGTCAGCTTCGGCGAATTGAGCAATCAGACAGCGCAGTCGATGGGCCGTCCGCCCCAGCGGATGCCCTTCTCGCTGCGGATGCGGGCGCGTTCCTTGCGCTGGGCGGCGAGCACGTCGGGGTAACGGGCGTTGGCGTTGCGCCAGCTCAGGTAGCGGTGCAGGGCCTGTGTCCGCGCGGGATGGCTGCGGTGGTTTGAGTTGGCCAGGGTGAACTGCCGCAGCGGGCCGAAGTGCGCCTCCATCGGGTTGGCCCGGGAGGCGTAGGTCGGGGTGAAGCACAGTTCGGCCCTGTTCTTCTTCGCCCAGCGGCGGATGCCCGCGCCGGTGTGGGCGGAAAGGTTGTCCAGGATGACGTAGATCGGGGCGCCGTCGGGTCGGGCGGCACGGATGGACTTCAACGCGGCGAGGCTGGGGGCGGTGCGTTTGCGGCGGCGGTTGACTCCCCACAGCCGGTCGTCGCCGACGGAGTAGCAGCCGTGGAAGTAGGTGACGCCGTGGGTGCGGTGGTAGGCGGCCGACAGGCGGTTGGGCTTGCCTTGTTCGGCGCAGCAGGAACCGCCGGTGGGTCGGATCCCGAGCGGGCCGAACTCGTCGAAGGCGAAAACCCGGTCCGGGAAGCGTTCCAACACCTGCTCGATACGGTCGAGCTCGGCGTCGCGGTCTGGGTCAGGGGACTCCTTCCATGTCTTGGTGCGCTGGAAGGTGATGCCACGGCACCGGAGCAGGCACCGTACGGCTTCACGGCCGATGCGGATGACGCGTCCATGCACGCGGCGCAGGTAGGTGGCGAGTTTACGGATCGACCAGCGGGTGAAGGGCTGGCCGAGCTTGGTGGGGCGGGTGGTGGCCGTCTGGACGACGAAGTCCTCGTCGTCAGGCTTGAGCAGGCGGGGACGGACTCCCGCCCATCGAGGGTTCAGACAGGCCAGGCCGTTCTCGTTGAACCGGTGGATCACCTCCCGCACCGTGTCTTCGTCGGCCTGGACCAGCTGGGCGATCACCGGGACGCGGTTTCCGCCGGCGGACGCCAGCAGCATCATCGCCCGGCGATAGCGCACCGAGCTGGTACTGCCCCGGCACACGATCTGCTGCAGCTTCTGCCCTTCCTGGTCGGTCAACCTGCGCACGCGGACAGGCTCGGCCCCCACACCCCCAACGGTCGGACGGACGTCACCGACATCCAACCGCCACAACAGCCAACCCGGCGAACCTTCCCCGTCAGAGCAATAGCCGGGCAAGGCACTCCGGCCCCGTTGACGCTCCCCCGCCTCCTCCCTATCGTCTGGTCGGCTATTCGAATGGCGTTCGTGATACCGAACAACGATGGAGGAGCACACATGGCACCGCCCCTCTCCAGACGAATCCTCCTGCAGGCCGCGGCAGTTGCCGCGGCCGTGCCTACGCTCTCGTACGCGGCGTCCGGGCGGGCGGCGGCAACGGCCGCGGCCCCGGCAGCCTGGAGCGTGCTTCCGTTCGCGCTCGATCAAGTGGCGCTCGAACCGGGCGTGTTCGCCGGCAAACGGGAGCTCATGCTCGACCATGCCCGCGGCTACGACGTGAACCGGCTGCTCCAGGTCTTCCGCGCCAACGCCGGGCTGCCCACCGGTGACGCAGTCGCGCCCGGTGGCTGGGAGGGGCTGGACGGGGAGGCCAACGGGAACCTGCGCGGGCACTACACCGGGCACTTTCTGACCATGCTGTCGCAGGCCTACGCCGGCACGGGCGAGCAGGTCTTCGCCGAGAAGATCGGCACCATGGTCGGAGCGCTGAGCGAGGTGCGGGCCGCGCTGCGCCGGGAGCCCGAAGTCCTGGCCGTGGAGGGGCGGTTCGGGACCGCCGCCTTCAACGAGCGCGGGTCCTATCAGTACGTCGACCTGCCGAGCAGCGTGCTCGGTGGCGCGACCGCGATCACCGTCTCCGCCTGGGTCAGGCCGACGCACGCCGACAACTGGGCCCGCGTCTTCGACTTCGGCGACGACACCACGCGGTACATGTACCTCGCCGCCCGCAACGGCAGCGGGGTCCCGCGCTTCGCGATCACGACCGGTGGCGCGGGCGGCGAGCAGGGCGTCAACGGCACCGCCGCGCTGCCCATCGGCCAGTGGAGCCACCTAGCGGTGACGATCGCGGACGGCACGGGGACGCTGTACGTCAACGGGACGGCCGTGGCACGCAATACGGAGATGACCCTCACCCCGGCCGCCCTCGGCACCCCCGCCCACAACTGGCTCGGCCGCTCCAACTACCCCGCCGACCCCGTCTTCGCCGGCGCCTACGACGAGTTCGACATCCACTCCCGTGCGCTGTCCGCCGCCGAGATCACGGAGTTGCAGGACAGCCGCGCCGCCGACAGCTCGGCCGGGCGGGGCGACCTGGTGTCGTACGCCTTCGACGAGACCTCGGGGTCGCGCTTCGCGGACGCCTCCGGGCGAGGGCTGGACGGCACCCTGCGCCGCACCTGGGGCGGGCCCAGTCACCCCGGGTTCCTGGCCGCGTACCCGGAGACGCAGTTCATCGCGCTGGAGTCGATGACCGGGAGCGACTACACGAAGGTGTGGGCGCCGTACTACACCGCGCACAAGATCCTCCGGGGGCTGCTGGACGCCCACAGCGCCACCGACGACGAACGGGCGCTCGATCTCGCGTCCGGGATGTGCGACTGGATGTACGCGCGGCTGTCCGTGCTGCCCGCCGCCACCCTCCAGCGGATGTGGGGGATCTTCTCCAGCGGCGAGTTCGGCGGCATCGTCGAGGCGATCTGCGATCTGCACGCGCTCACCGGAAAGCCCGAACACCTCGCGCTGGCCCGGCTGTTCGACCTCGACAAGCTGATCGACGCGTGCGCCGCGGGCACCGACACGCTCGACGGGCTCCATGCCAACCAGCACATCCCGATCTTCACCGGGCTCGTGCGGCTGTACGACGCGACGGGCGAGGAGCGCTACCTGAGCGCCGCGCGGAACTTCTGGGGCATGGTCGTACCGCATCGCATGTACGGCATCGGAGGCACCAGCACGGGCGAGTTCTGGAAGGCGCGGGACGTGATCGCCGGGACGATCGGCGCGACGACGGCCGAGACCTGCTGCGCGTACAACATGCTGAAGCTGAGCCGGACCCTGTTCCTCCACGAGCAGGATCCGAAGTACGCCGACTACTACGAACGGGCCCTCTACAACCAGGTGTTGGGCTCCAAGCAGGACAAGGCCGACGCGGAGAAGCCGCTCGTCACCTACTTCATCGGGCTGACGCCGGGGCATGTGCGGGACTACACGCCGAAGCAGGGGACGACCTGCTGCGAGGGCACGGGGATGGAGAGCGCCACCAAGTACCAGGACTCGGTGTACTTCCAGGCGGCCGACGGCAGCGCGCTGTACGTCAATCTCTACAGCCCGTCCCGGCTGACCTGGGTGGAGAAGGGCGTCACGGTCACACAGAGCACGGAGTATCCGCGGGAGCAGGGCAGCACGCTGACGATCGGCGGCGGCAGCGCGGACTTCGAGCTGCGGCTGCGGGTGCCGTCGTGGGCGACCGCGGGATTCCGGGTGGCCGTCAACGGACGGGCGGTGCAGGGGAGTTCGACACCCGGCGGCTACTTCTCCGTGTCCCGGAAGTGGCGGGCCGGCGACACCGTGCGCGTCGCCGTGCCCTTCCGGCTGCGGGTCGAGAAGGCCCTGGACGACCCCTTCCTCCAGACGCTCTTCCTCGGTCCGGTGAACCTGGTGGCCCGCGATCCGTCCACGGAGTACCTGGAGTTCGGTCTCTACGGCAACGCCGCCCTCTCCGGTGACCTGCTCCCGTCCCTCACGCCGGTCCCGGGCAAACCCCTCCACTTCGCCCTCAACGGAACCGAGTTGGCCCCGTTCGCCGAGGGCACGGAGGATCCGACGCACGCGTACTTCCGCCGCGCGGAACCCCGGATCGTCTTCGGGAACACCGACTCGGGGGTGGCCAACCCGGCGAAGGACGACGGGACTTCACTCCTCGACGAGGTGTGGGCGGCGGCGCCCTTCCACGGGAAGAGCGCGCTCGTCGAGCACGTCCGGTCGACCGTGGCGGCGTGGGTGACGGCGGGACTGCTCGACCGGGCCGACGGAGAGACGGTGGTGGCTACGGCACGGAAGGCGACCTTCGTGTCCTGAGCCGCCTGAGCCGCCTGAGCCGCCCGAGCCGGCCGAGCCGGCCGTCAGCGGTAGTCGGGGTTGGGGGCGTCGAAGCGGCAGCCGGCGTCCCACTCCGAGCGCTGGTTGCCGTGGGCGGGGATGCCCTTGGCCCGCTTGAGCATGGCCGCGAGATGCATCAGGTTCCAGGTCATGAACGTGGTGTTGCGGTTGGTGAAGTCGTTCTCCGGGCCGCCCGAGCCGGGGTCGAGGTAGGAGGGGCCGGGCCCTGCGGGGCCGATCCAGCCGGCGTCGGCCTGCGGCGGGATGGTGTAGCCGAGGTGCTGGAGGCTGTAGAGGACGTTCATGGCGCAGTGCTTCACGCCGTCCTCGTTGCCGGTGATCAGACAGCCGCCGACACGGCCGTAATAGGCGTACTGGCCCTGGGGGTTGAGCAGGCCCGAGCAGCTGTAGAGCCGCTCGACGACCCTCTTCGTCACGGAGCTGTTGTCCCCCAGCCAGATCGGCCCGGCCAGCACCAGGATGTCCGCGGCCATCACCTGCTCGTACAGCGCGGGCCACTCGTCCGCCGCGAAGCCGTGCTCGGTCATGTCCGGGTACACGCCGGGCGCGAGGTCGTGGTCGACGGCCCGGATCTCGGACGTGGTGACGCCGCGCGACATCATGATCGCCGCGCTCTTGTCGATGAGCCCCTGAGTGTGGCTGACCTGAGGTGACGGCTTGAGAGTGCAGTTGATGAACAGGGCCGTGAGGTCGTCGAAGCGGTAGGTGTCGTCGAGGGCGGGGCTCGTGGTCATGGGCGGCGCTCCTTCGTGCGGGACCGCGGGGCGGCTCCCCGGCCGGGTCCGAGCCGAGGCTCACCGGCAGGGTCTCTCCCGGGCGCCGGTTTGTCCCGCCTCGACCCACCGCCGTAAGGAACCCGTCACCGACTCGGCGGCGCGCGCCGGTGGTCGGACGGCGGGATGCTGGGGGGTGCGGCCCCCTCACGCCCGCGAATCTGCGCAGCCTGGAACGCGGGCTCACTCACGGGAACTCACGGAGCTTACGGACTTCAAGGAACTCACGGACTCACGGACTCACGGATCGAGGTCCTCATGGCGTACGACGAAGGACTCGCGGAGCGGATCCGGCAGCGGCTGGGCGCTGATCCGGACGTCGCCGAGAAGCGGATGTTCGGCGGGATCGCCTTCCTGCTGCGCGGCAACATGGCCGTCGGCGTGACCGGCGACGACCTGATGGTCCGGGTCGGCCCGGACGCGACGGACGCGGCGCTGGCCCGGCCCGGGGCGCGGCTGTTCGACATGACGGGTCGCCCCATGAAGGGCTGGGTGGTCGTCGCGGGCTCGGCCGTGACCGAGGACGAGCCACTCGGCGAGTGGATCGAGGAGGGGTACGCGTTCGCGAGCGGGCTGCCGGCGAAGTGAGCGGTTGCGAGGTGGGTGGGGCGGGATCGTCCGTCGGGGACGAGGAGGGGCGTCAGGGGCAGGGGCGCTTGTGGAAGCCAGGGACGCCTGAGGAGGTCAGGAGTGCCGGGCGGGGCCGAGGGGGATCGGCCGAGGCCAGGGCACCATGCCAAGCCAAGGACATCGGTCCAGGCCAAGGACACCGCTCAGGGCCAGGGGAGGCCGGTGGGGGTCGGGGCGGCGGTGGAGGGTGGGAGGGATCGGTCAGGGGCGAGGGGGTCGGCTGGGACGAGGGTTGGGGTCGGGATCGTCCCTTGGCCCGGGAACTTGCCTGGTCAGGATGGTCGGTCCGCGTCGGTTAGTCGGCCTGCGGCCTGCTCGTTGTCGCCTCGCTAGGAGCGGCGGCGCGGTTTTCCTCGCTTGGGGCTCTTCGGGGCGTTCGCTGCGCCCCGGCCGCCGCCTCGGGCCGGAGCCTTCCCGGGCGTCGGCTTGCGGCGGGGCGCGGCCTTGTCCGTCGGCTTTTCCTTCGGCTGGGCCTGTTCCGGCTTCCGGCCGCGGGAGCTGTTCACGGTGCGGCCGCGGACGATGCCGATGAAGTCCTCGACCATCTCCGTGGTCGCCTCTTCGGGCCACGAAAGGGCGACGGCGGACTGAGGGGCGTCCACGACCGGGCGGTAGGTGAGGTCCCTGCGGTGGTGCAGGCGGGCCAGGGACTGGGGGACGACGAGGAGGCCCACACCGGCCGCCACCAGCTCGATCGCGTCCTCCGTGGTCGCCGGACGCTCGAACGCGGGCTCGCCGGGCGGGGCGTCCCAGTCGAAGACGTCGTCCAGGGGGTGGAAGAGCACCTCGTCGGCGAGGTCGGCGACCGTGACCTCCTCCGCCGCCGTGATCACGTGGTCCTTGGGGACCACGACCACCGTCGTCTCCGTGTAGAGGGGGATCGCGCTGAAGAACGTACGGTCGACAGGGAGCCGCACCAGACCCGCGTCCGCCTCCCCACCGCGCAGCACGTCCGGCGCCTGCGACGCCGTCACGGCGACGAGCGTCAGCGGGATGTCGGGCAGGCGCTCGTTCCAGATCCGCACCCACTTGGCGGGAGTCGTCCCCGGAACGTACGCAAGCCGGAACGTCGGGGATGCTTCCGAGCCTGTCACCCCGCCAGGTTACCGTCCGTGGTCGGCGGTCCCCCACACGATCGATACCCTGGACCCCATGAAGTCGCACCAGACCGCCCAGACGATGAAGCCCGCGACCGCGGCCAAGAAGCTGGGTGTGTACCTCGAGGCCACCCCCGAAGAGTTCCGTGCGGGTGCCGTCTCGCGCGCCCGGCTCGACGAGTTGCAGGCGAACCCGCCCGAGTGGCTGCGCGAGCTGCGCGCCAAGGGCCCGCACCCGCGTCCGGTCGTCGCGGCGAAGCTGGGTGTCTCCATCGCCGGTCTCGCCCGCGGCGGCGTCACCGAGCCGCTGACCACCGAGCAGATCGAGGCTCTCAAGCAGGAGCAGCCCGAGTGGCTGCAGAAGGAGCGCGCGACGCAGGCGGAGGTCCGCAAGGAGGCGGCGCGGATCAAGAAGCGGAACGCCGAGCGGGCGGCCGACGACGACGAGCGCCACTGAGGTCGGTCCCGGGACGCGGCCTGCCGCCTCTCGCGACCACCGTCGGTGGCCGTGCGACGCCGTTGTGTGCACGGCACACGGTTCCGACACCGCGTCACGATGAATGTCACAAAAGCGTATCGGACATTTCACACCTCAACCTTCACACGGGGCGCACAAGTTGGCTAAGTTGACGCCCAGGCCGTTCGACTTCCTCCGACGAACCCCGTCGGGGCGCGCGGCCTCCGCCGAGTCCGGTGCGCCGTACGGCAGCCGGAGCCGGGGACCCAACCGAACGATGGGGTGAATCGGCCCAACTGCCCTCCGGGGCAAGGGCCGTAGGGCTAGCCTTCCGGATCGACCGCCCGAACCCGACAGCTAACTCGGTAGGCGGAGTACGGAAGGAGTACGGCTCCCATGGCGCCGGATCGAAGTCCGCGCGCGGGAGGCTTCGGCCTCCCCGGCATGCGCAATTCCGCCCTCGCGACGGCGGCACTCACCTCGGTGGCCGTGCTCTCGCAGACCGCCGACGCAGCGCCTGCGGCGGAAGTCGAGCGGCCGAGCCGCGAGGACGTCAGCCAGCGGGTGAGCAGCCTCTACGACCGGGCCGAGAGCGACACCGGCCAGTTCAACCTCACGCGTACGCAGTCGACTGGTGCGCGGGGACGCGGTGCCGCGGCGGGCGGAAGCGGAGGCGAGGGACGGTCACGGTCCTCGGATCCCGACCTGGACAACATCGCCCGGCAGTGGTTCGGCGCGGCACGCGCCTCGCTGGGCCCGACGATTCCGGCGATCCTGCCGGCCGATCGCACGCCCGACGCCGGGGCCCGACCTGCGCGTGCGGCCCGGCGACCGGCTGAGCGCGAGGGTGAACGGGCCCGTGGCGGGCGGGAGTTGGAGGCGGCGGGCCGCGCGTCCGCGCTGGAGCTTCCAGCCGGGGGCACCCGGCAGCCCGTTGCCGAGCTCACCGCGGGTCCCGTGGCCGAGCTCACCGCGGGCCCCGTCGCCGGACTCACCGCCGGTCCGGTGGCCGAGCTCACGGCAGGCTCCACGCCCGAGTCGGCCGCGAGCCCCACGGCCGTGCTTCCCGCCGTACCACAGCAGCGTCAGGGGTCTGTATCGGCCCTGACCATTCCGGCCGCCGAGCCGAAGCAGTCCACTCTGCGGCAGTCCAAGCAGCGGAGTCAGCGGAAGATCGCGGCGGCCAGCGACCTGCTGTACCGCTACACGGCCCGTCAGACCGCGGCTCCGCGAGCGGCCATCGCGCCGCAGCCGACCCAGACGGTCCCGCAACCGGCGGCGGCGCTGGAGGCCCCGCAGACCCAGGTCGACTGGATGCCCACCGTCGCGGCGCAGCCCGCGCAGCCCAGCTGGCAGACGCCCGCTGCCGGTATCCACTCGGACCAGGCCGCCTGGCAGACCCCTGCCAACGGAACCCCGTCGGCTCAGGCCTCTTGGCAGACCTCCGGCAACACAGCCCAGGCGACTGAGACCTCTTGGCAGCCTTCCGGCACCGCAGCCCAGGCGGCTCAGCCCTCGTGGCAGGCCCCCGGCGCCGAAGCCCAGACGCCACAGACCGGCTGGCAAACCCCCTCCGTCGGAGCCCAGTCGACACAGGCCGGCTGGCAGCCCGCCGGTGCCCTGGCGGCCCAGCCCTCCCAGACCCCCTGGCAAACGCCCGTCACGGAGAGTCAGCCGGCCCAGGCCTCCTGGCAAGCCGCTGCCGCTGCCGCTGTCTCCCAAGCGCAGCCCACGCAGGCCGGTTGGCAGACCGGGGCCGTGGAGGCCCAGCCGTCCCAGACCGGTTGGCAGACCGGCGCCACGGAAACCCAACCCTCCCAGACCGGTTGGCAGACCGGCGCCCTCGCCGCGCAGCCCGTCCAGCTCGGCTGGCAAGGCTCGGCCGAGGAGGCTCGGCGGGCGGCCGAGGAGGCGTGGCGGATGCAGCAGCCCAGCGTGCTCGACACCGGCGTGCCCGCGGTCGAGGACTGGCGGGCGCTGCAGCCGAGCGTGCTCGACACGGGCGTACCCGCCGTCGAGACGTCCACCGGCACCAAGGCCGACCGGGCCATCGCGTTCGCGCGGGCACAGATCGGGCGGCCGTGCCTGTGGGGTGCGGTCGGGCCGGAATCGTACGACAACGCCGGTCTCACACAGGCCGCCTGGAAGGCCGCCGGGGTGAGCCTGCCGCGCTCGACGCAGGACCAGGCGAGCGCCGGCACGGTGGTTCCGCTCGCGGAGAGCCGCCCCGGAGACCTGATCTTCTTCCACGACAACTTCAGCCACGTCGGCATCTACACCGGCAACGGCCTGATGATCCACGCGCCGGGCCCGGGCTCGGTCATCCGCGAGGAGTCGATCCACAACGCCGGGGAGGCGGCCATCCGTATCACGGTTCGCCCTGTGTGAGTCGTACTTCCACCCCCGAACACCAAGAACCGGCATGGCCTCGGCCACGCCGGTTCTTGGTGTGCTCCCAAGCTGAACGGAGGTGTCCATGGGCGATCGCCGACGATGTCGCCGCCTGGCCGACGGCGTCCTGCTGTTGCCGCCGTGCCTGGTCGACGCACGGCGGCGTCGAGTCCATCTCCGACGCGGTGCGGCCGGACCGGGCACGGCCGCGGTGACGGCAGCGGCACCGTTTGCGGCGCCGGTCCCCCGTTCCGCAGACTGGGATCGCGCGAACGGGTCAGTACCGTGCCGCGCGCACAGCAACCCGGCCCGGTCCCGGTGTCGTCCGCGCCGCCGGAGCGGGCCGGGGCACCGCCAGTCGTCGGGAGCAGGCCATGAAACCGAACCGCTCCATCCCCGCCGCCACGGTCATCCCCGTCCTGATCTACCCCGACGTGCGGGCCGCGGTCGCCTGGCTCGGCGCGGCCTTCGGGTTCGTCGAGCGGGTGCGGATCGGCGAGGCCCACCGCGCCCAACTCGCCTTCGGCGACGGAGCGGTGATCGTCGGGGACACCCGCAAGGACCGCCGCCCGCCACGCCCCGGCGAGGTCACGCACTCGGTGACGGTCCGCGTCGACGACGCCCGCGCCCACTGCGAGCGGGCGCGCCGGCAGGGCGCCCGCATCCTCATGGAACCGACCGACTTCGAGTACGGCGAACGCCAGTACACCGCGGAGGACCCGGCCGGCCACCAGTGGACGTTCTCGGAGACACTCGCGGACGTGGCTCCGGAGGAGTGGGGCGGGACGTCGGTGTCCTGACCGTCGCCGCCGCACGGGGCGTTGTCAGTGCCGGCTGCGAGACTGCGAACCATGACTGAACCGGACCCGAAGGCGGACCTCCACCGCTACCTGCAAGAAGGCCGCGAGGCCCTGCTCTGGAAGCTGGACGGACTGTCGGAGTACGACGTCCGCCGCCCGCTGACACCCACGGGCACCAACCTGCTGGGGCTGGTCAAGCACGTCGCCGGTGTGGAGCTGGGGTATCTCGGCGACACGTTCGGCCGGCCGTTCTTCGACGAGGCGCCGCCGCCGTGGTGGTACACGCAGGACGGGGAGCCCAACGCGGACATGTGGGCCACCGCGGACGAGTCGCGGGAGGACATCGTCGGGCTGTACCGGCAGGCGTGGGCGCACTCCGACGGCACGATCGCGGCACTGCCGCTCGAGGCGACGGGCCGTGTCCCGTGGTGGCCCGAGGAGCGCCAGGAGGCGACCTTGCACCACATCCTGGTCCGCGTGATCACCGACACCCAGCGGCACGCCGGTCACGCCGACATCGTCCGGGAGCTCCTCGACGGGAGCGCCGGGTACCTGAACGGCAAGGACAACCTGGCTCCGGGCGACCGTGCCTGGTGGGAGGAGTACCGGCAGCGGCTCGAACGTGCGGCGCGGGAGGCCTCCGGCGGCTGAGGCGGCGTGCTCGAAGGTCGGAGGTCGCAGTAGGGTCATGGTCCGCCCGGGACCGTTCCGCCCTTCAGGCGTTCCAGGTCGGACGGGCGGACCTGGATGGCCACCACCGCTATCAGGGCGGCCACGACCGTGAAGATCGCCGCCATGACGAACGCGGCCGAGATACCTGCCGTGAGGACCTCGTCGGACCAGGGCTTGGGCAGTTGGCCGGTCCTGTGGAAGCGGAGCCGTTCGGCGGGGGTCGCCTGGGCGAGGAAGCGGGGGATCTGTTTGTGGGCCTCGCTGGTGCTGGCCGTGCCGAACATGGTGACCAGGATCGACAGGCCCAGTGAACCGCCCACCTGCTGCGTGGCGTTGAGGAGGCCGGACGCAGCGCCCGTCTCCTGCGGGGTGACGTTGGAGAGCGCCATGAGGGTGAGCGAGACGAACTCCATGCCCATGCCCAGGCTGAAGACGAGCATCGGGCCGAGGATGCTGCCCGCGTACGTCGAGTCCACGTCGGTCAGGGTCAGCCAGGCCAGGCCCGCCGCGGCGAGGACCGCGCCCAGCACCATGAACGGCTTGGGGCCGAAGCGCGGGAGGAACTGCGAGGCCAGGCCCGCGCCGATCGCGATGACCGCGCTCACCGGCAGGAAGGCCAGCCCTGCCTCCAGCGGGCTGAAGTTCAGGACGTCCTGCACGAACAGCGTCAGGAAGAAGAACATGCCGAAGATCGCGGCGGCGAGGCTCAGCATGATGCCGTAGGTCCCCGCGCGGTTGCGGTCGGCGAACATGTGGAGCGGGGTGATCGGCTGCCGGGAGCGGCGCTCGATCAGGACGAACACCGCGAGCACGACGACGGCCGCGCCGAAGGAGGCCAGCGTCAGCGCGTCCCGCCACCCCTCCTGCGCGGCTCTGATGAAGCCGTACACCAGCAGCACCATGCCCACGGTGGACGTGAACGCGCCGGCCAGGTCGAAATGGCCCGGATGCCGCTCGGACTCCTTGATCCAGCGAGGCGTGGCGAGGGCGATGAGCACGCCGATCGGCACGTTGACGAAGAGCACCCAGCGCCAGTTCAGCCACTCGACGATCATCCCGCCCGCGAGCAGCCCGATCGCGCCGCCGCCCGAGGAGACCGCGGCGAAGACCCCGAAGGCCCGGTTGCGTTCGGGGCCTTCGCGGAAGGTCGTGCTGATCAACGC
This sequence comes from Streptomyces cylindrosporus, assembly GCF_022698165.1. Taxonomy (GTDB): domain Bacteria; phylum Actinomycetota; class Actinomycetes; order Streptomycetales; family Streptomycetaceae; genus Streptomyces; species Streptomyces cylindrosporus. The sequence continues at coordinate 173,316 of NZ_JALDAY010000009.1, read as the reverse complement.
GAGCGAGGTCGGCGAGGCGATCGCGCCGCCGACGCCCTGGAGGGCACGGGCGGCGAGGAGTTGGCCGGAGCTCTGCGCCAGCCCGCCGAGCAGGGAGGCGAGCGCGAAGAGCAGCACCCCGGAGACGAACACCCGCCGCCTGCCGAGGATGTCACCGGTCCGCCCGCCGAGCAGCAGCAGCCCGCCGAAGGTGAGCGTGTAGGCGTTGACCACCCAGGACAGGCTGGTGGTGGAGAAGTCCAGGGCGCTCTGGATGTGCGGCAGCGCGATGTTCACGATGGTGATGTCCAGGACCACCATCAGCTGACAGGACGCGATCACCAGCAAGGCCATGCCGCTGCCGCCGCTGCCCGGTTCCCGGGCGGTGGCCTGCGCTGCGGAGGTCGGCTGCGGGTTGGTGCTCATGGCGGTGGCGCACTTTCAGTGAACGGCGTCGTCCACTGTTCGACCGTACGCCCCCGCCCGGACCCTCACCACTCGATCGGCCGAACGGCTCTCAGGACCGCGCCTTGTGGGTCATCGCGAACTCGTCCGCCTCGGGCAGGTCGAAGTCGCCGTGGTCGCTGCCGAGCCCCTGCGCCACCAGCGCCGCCGCCGCGCTGCCCAGTACGGCGGCCTCGCGCGGGGTGCGGCCGAGGCTCATGCCGCGCAGGAAGCCCGCCGAGAAGGCGTCGCCGCAGCCGGTGGTGTCGACGACGTCGACCTCGAACGCGGGGACGGTTTCCGTGCCCTCCGCCGTCACCAGTAGCGCGCCCTCGCCGCCGCGGGTGACCGCGACGAGACCGGCCCCGGCGGCGAGGAACTTCTTCGCGCCGGTGACGAGGTCGGTCTCCTCGCTGAAGCCGAGGACCTGGTCGTCGTTGGGGAGGAGGAAGTCGACGTACGGCAGCAGGGGTTCGATCTGGTCGAACGTGCCGAGCTCGCCGGGGGCCAGCAGGTCCACGGAGGTGACCACGTCGTGCTCCTTGGCGTGCGCCAGGATGCGCGCGGCGACCTCGGCGCCGATCAACTCCGGGCCGCCCAGGTGCAGATGAGTGGCCTCGGCGAGCGCGTCCCAGGGCACGTCGTCGAGGCCGTAGGTGATGTTGGCGCCGAGGAGGTGGAGGGAGGGGCGGTCGCCGTTGGGGCGGATGGGCAGGACGGTGGCCGAGGTGGAGGTGTCGATACGGCGGACCACCAACCCGGTGTCGATCCCCGCGGTCTCGAGCAGTCGCAGCAGCAGGTCGCCGGTCGGGTCGGTGCCGATCGCACCGGCGGTGCGGACCTCGGCGCCCAGCTTGGCCAGGGTGAGCGCGGTGCCCGCGGCCGTCCCGGCGGCGGTCATCCGGATGTCCTCGACGAGGGTCGCGCCCTGACCCTCGGGTATCTCCTCGACCGGCCGTACCAGTACGTCCAGTACGTGCACGCCCATCGTGACGACCTTCATCGGGTTCCCTCCTGCTCGGGTGGTACGGGGTGCGTGGTGCCGTAGTTGCGGGCGATCGCGGCCTCGATGACGGCGAGTTGCTGCCGTTCGTCGAGGGCGCGGGGCCGGCCGAGCGCGGCGGCGTGCTGGTAGACGCCGCAGGCCCACTCCAGGAGCAGGGCGTGCTCGACCGCCTTGTCGAGGGTCGGCGCGTGGGTGACGGCGCCGTGGTTGGCCATGATGGCCGCGCTGCGGCCCTCGAGCGCGTCGAGCACCGACTCGGCGAGTTCCGGGGTGCCGAAGGTGGCGTACGGCGCGACGCGCACGGTTCCGCCGAGGGTGAGCAACTGGTAGTGGATGCACGGCAGTTCGTCGAGGACCAGGGAGAGCGCGGTGGCCATCGGGGCGTGGGTGTGGACGATCGCGCCGGAGCCGTAACGCCGGTAGACGCCGAGGTGCAGGTCGAGTTCGGAGGTCGGCTGGAGGCTGCCGCCCACGACCTTGCCGTCCAGGTCGACCAACGTCACCTGGTCCGCGGTGAGTTCGGCGAGCACCGCACCGGTCGCCGTGATCGCGACGCGGTCCTCGACGCGTACGCTGACGTTCCCGGCCGTACCGATGAGCAGCCCTTCGGCCCCGAGCCGACGGCAGGCGTCCGCGACCGCGGCCCGCTCCGGCTCCAGTTCCGAACTTGAGTCGGTCATGGGCGCGACCGTAGTCTAAACGTGAAACAAAGTCACGTTCAGGTTCGGAGGTTGTCGGTGGCAGACCCGACCGTGGATCCCGGCGGGGCCACTCCCCTGCGCCGCACCCCCCAGCAGGCGCGCAGCAGGGCCCGGCTGGCGCGGGTGCTGGAGACCGCCGAGCAGGTGCTCATCGCGTACGGCGTGGAGGCGCTCACCACGACCCGGGTCGCCGCGGAGGCGAGGGTGTCGGTCGGCTCGCTGTACCAGTACCTGCCGGACCGGGACGCGATCATCGACGCCCTGGCGGCCGGGTACTTCGCCAAGCTCGAAGCCGCGATGGACGGTTTCGTGGAAGCGGCGACGAGTGAGCGCTGGGAGGATCCGGTCGGGCTGCTCGTCGACGCGTACGCCGGGATCTACCGCACCGAACACGGCTTCCGGGCGCTGTGGTTCGGGAGCGGGCTGACGGAGCGGACGCGGGCCGCGGACCGTGAGCACAAGCGGCGTATGGCGGACGGGGTTCGGCGGATTCTTCTCGCGCTCGGCCTTGCGGAGGACGGGGAGGCGCTCGTGCGTGTGTGCCACGCCGCGGTGCTGGCCGCCGACGCGCTCGCCCAGGAGGCGTTTCGTCGGGATCCTCGGGGGGACGAGGCGCTCCTGGACGAGGCGAAGGTGATGTTGCGGGGGTATTTGGCTGCGGTTGTCGAGCGCTATCGAGATTAGGGGCGTTGCGGGAGTCGTCTGCGGCGCCGTTGTGGCTGATCGCGCCCACGCGGCGGTAGCCGCAAATTCAACACAGCCCCGCGCCCCTGGACGGCGTTGTCCGCCACGCTTATCGACGGCGCGACCCGGGTTCCAGTGCCGTCGTGGCGCTGTTCCACATGTTGTCCGCCACATTCACCGTGTGACCCGGCGGCACGATCTCGTCGATGCGGTCCAGGACGTCGTCGGTCAGATGGACGTCTTCGGCCGTCAAGTACGAGTCGAGGTGGTCCATCGTGCGTGGGCCGACTATCGCCGAGGTGACCGCGGGGTGGCGGGTGGCGAAGGCGAGCGCCAGTTGGATCAGGGTCAGGCCCGCCTCCTCGGCCAGGGTCGCGAAGGCGTCGGCCGCCTCCAACTTGGCCGCGTTCGCCGTGGAGTTGGCGTCGTACATCGCGGCGAAGCGGCTCCGGCGGACCTCCGAACCCGGGCCCGCGACCTCCCGGCCCTTGCGGTAGGCGCCGGTGAGCCAGCCGCCGGCCAGGGGGCTGTACGTCAGCACGCCCATGCCGTGCCGCTCGCAGGTCGGCAGGACGTCGTACTCGACGGCCCGGGTGAGCAGGTTGTACGGCGGCTGCTCGGTGCGGAAGCGTTCGCGGCCGCGCCGGTCCGCGGTCCACTGCGCCTCCACGATTCCGGACGCGGGGACCGTGGAGGCGCCGAACATGCGGATCTTGCCGGCGTGGACGAGGTCGGACAGGGCGCCCAGGGTCTCGTCGATGTCGACGCCCGGGTCGAGGCGGTGGACCTGGAAGAGGTCGATCCGGTCGGTGCCGAGCCGGCGCAGGGAGCCCTCGACGGCCTCCGTGAGCCAACGCCTCGACGTGCCCCGCTGGTTGACGTCCTCACCGAACGGCAGGCCGGCCTTGGTGGCGAGCACGACCTTGTCGCGCCGCCCGCCCGCGAGGGCCTTGCCGACGATCACCTCCGACTCCCCCGCGGAGTAGAAGTCGGCGGTGTCGACGAAGTTGATCCCGGCGTCCAGGGCGCGATGGATGATCTTGACCGAGTCCTCGTGGTCGGTGTTGCCGAAAGCGCCGAGCATCATCGCGCCGAGGCACAGGCGACTCACGTGGACGCCGGTGCGGCCGAGCGGACGGTAGTCCATGGAGGCTCCTCGAAAGGGCCGCGAAACGGTCGCGGCACATGGGTAGAATCAGGCCGCACAGAGAAACGGACAGCCTGTCCAGTTACCGTACCGGATAACCTATCCACTTAGGAAGTCATGCCCTCTGCCCAGCAGCCCTCGCCGCCCAGACGCGCCGACGCCGAGCGCAATCGGGACAGGATCCTGGCGGCCGCGCGGGCCGCGTTCGCCGAGCCCAGCGGCGCCCAGGTGTCGATGGCCGAGATCTCGCGGCGCGCGGGGGTCGGCATGGCGACGCTGTACCGGAACTTCCCCGGCCGGCGGGAGCTCCTGGAGGCGCTCTACACCGACGAGGTCGACGCGCTGTGCGCCGCCGCGGAGACCGTCGGGGGCGAGACGCCGGGCGAGGTGTTCCTGGCCTGGCTGCACCGCTTCTTCGCCTACTTCACCGGCAAGCAGGACATCGCCTCCGAGCTGCTGGCACAGACCGACGGCGACAACCCCTTCTTCGGCGAGAACCGCGCCCGGGTACTGGCCGCCGGCGGTGCCCTCCTCGTCGCCGCACAGGAGGCGGAGGAGGTGCGCGACGACCTCACCGTGGAGCAGGTCTGCGACCTGGTCATCGCGGTCGCGAGCATCCACGGCGGGCCGGCCCATGTCGAGCCGATCCTGCGGGCCGCCCTCGACGGACTGCGTCCCGTCCACCAGGCGGACCGTGCATAACACCCCGTCCGGCCACTGGGTATTCTCGCGGCGTGGACACCTACTGGCACGTCGTTCTTCCGCCGCTCTGCGCCTGATCGGGCGCAGACACCGACGTAACCGATCTCCGGCTCCGACCGACCCGCAGGGTGGTCGGGGGCCCGTGTCGTGCGCCCGTTTCGGACCGAGTCCCTGACGCACGCATTCGACGACGGAAGATCACGACTGTGCCGAACCGCACTTCTCCCCGCACTCCCGCACGCCTGTCCCCGGCCGCTCCACGCCCCGCCCGCACCCGCCTGCTGAGCGGGCCCGCACCCATCCTGACCTCGGCCGTGATGTGGGGCACCACCGGAACCGCCTCCTCTCTCGCGCCGTCCGGCGCACCGGCTGCCGCCATCGGCTGCGCCGGGCTCGTGCTCGGCGGCATCCTGCTGTTCCTCACATCGCGCGGCGCCCGCGCGATGATCGCCGCCGGCACGGGCCGCGAGCGGTGGCTGCTCGCCCTCGGCGCGGCGGCCGTGGCCGGATATCCGGTCACCTTCTATCCGGCGGTGGCCAGGTCGGGTGTCGCCGTGGCCACGGTGATCGCCCTGGGCAGCGCGCCGGTCTTCGCCGGACTGCTGGCCTGGGCCACCGGGCGAGGCCGGCCGACCGCACGCTGGTCCTGCGCCACGACGGCCGCCGTCCTGGGCTGCACCCTGCTGGTGCTGGGCCCCGAACTCGCCGGTCGGAGCACGCCGTTGGACCTCACGGGCGTCGCGCTGGCCGCGGCCGGCGGACTGTCGTACGCCGTGTACTCGCTGATCGGCGGCAGGCTCATCGGCGACGGGCACCCGTCCGACGCCGTCATGGGCGTGCTCTTCGGTGCGGCCGGGCTGCTCGTCCTGCCGTTCGCGCCGTTCGTCGACCTGCACTGGCTCGGCAAGGCCCGCGGCGCGGGTGTGGCGATGTACCTCGCCGTGTTCACCGTCTTCCTGGCGTACCGGCTCTTCGGCTACGGGCTGCGCCGCACGTCCGCCGCCACGGCGACGACGCTGACACTGGCCGAGCCCGCCGTCGCGGCGGTGCTGGGGGTGACGGTCCTCGGTGAGCGCCTTCCGGCCGCTTCCTGGTGCGGGCTGGCGATCCTGGGCCTGGGGCTGGTCCTGCTGGCGGTGCCGGTCCGGGTCGGGGCGGCGCGGAGGCGCTGACCATCATCACGGAAACCGAAGCACTACTTGCGTAACTCAAGCAATGCTGATTATGATTGCGTAAGTCAAGCAATCTAGTGCGTCGGAAGGAACCCCATGAACGCGCCGCTCTCCTCCAAGCCGCAGGCGGCGCAGTTCATGGCGGTCGCCAACCCCGGCCCGGTCGCTTCGTTCGTCCGGTTCGTGGTCTTCGGCGGCGGGATCGGCGTGCTCTCCAGCCTCGCGGTGCCGCTGGTCGCCGTACTGATGCCGTGGGCCTTGGCGAACGCGGTGATCACCGTCGTCTCCACGCTCCTGTGCACCGAGCTGCACGCCCGCTTCACCTTCGGTACCGGGCGGCGGGCGGGCTGGCGGGAGCACTGGCAGTCGGCGGGGTCGGCCACGGCGGCCTACCTGGCGACCTGCGCGGCGATGTTCGTGCTGCACACCGTCCAGTCGTCGCCGTCGATGCTCACCGAGCAGATCGTCTACCTCGGCGCCTCCGCGCTCGCCGGCATCGGCCGCTTCGTGGTGCTGCGGCTGTACGTCTTCGCCGCCGGCCGCAAGCGGACCACCGCCGTCACCTGGTCCCTCCGCCCCGGCACCATCGGCACCGGCGACCTCGTGGCCGCCGTCGCCTGACGGTCAGCCCTCCCGGTACAGCTCGGTCAGCAGCTCTATCGCCGCGGCGGTGGCGGGGTGCGGGTCGTCGCGCCACCAGGCGAGTCGTACGGCGATGGGCTCGGCGTCCCGGACCGGGCGGTAGACGACACCGGGCCTCGGGTACTGATGGGCGGTCGACTCGGCCGTCATGCCGATGCAGCGGCCCCCTGCGATCACGTTGAGCCAGTCGTCGACGTCGTGGGTCTCCTCGGTCTCCGGCCGGGCGTCGGGCGGCCACAGGTCGGCGGTGGTGGTTCCGGTACGGCGGTCGACAAGGAGTGTACGGCCGCTGAGGTCGGCGAGCCGGACCGAGCGGCGCCTGGCCAGGGGATCGTCGGAGGCCAAAGCGCACAGCCGGCGTTCCAGGCCCACGATGGCGCAGTCGAAGCGGCGGTCCTCCCCCAGCGGCCGGCGCACCACGGAGAGGTCGCAGGCGCCCTCCGCCAGGCCCGCGGTCGATGAGTTGACCCGGATCAGGTGCAGGTCCGTGTCCGGATGGGCCCGGGCCCAACGCCGCTGGAAGGCGGGCGTGTGCCGGCCGAGGGCCGACCAGGCGTAGCCGATGCGCAGGGTGGTGTGGTCGGAGCCGGCCGCCTGGACCAGGTCGGCCACCTCGCCGAGGACCCGGCGGGCGTGTGCCACCACCCGCAGGCCGGTCGCGGTCGGGGTGACCACGCGGGAGGTGCGCCTCAACAGCCGTACCCCCAGGGCCTGTTCGAGGGAGGCCAGGGTGCGGGAGACGGCGGCCTGGGAGATGCCGAGGGCGATGGCCGCGTCCGTGAAAGTGCCCTCGTCGACGATCGCGACGAGACAGCGCAACTGCCTGAGCTCCACCTTGGCATCTTTGGCATCCCCTTTGGCATCCATGACTCGATCGTATGGATCGAAGTGCCGGCGCATTTTGCGTATGACCCGGGCCGTCCCACGATCGGGGCATGCGCTCCGCACCCGCACCTGCCGCGGTCGACCGACCGCAGGCCTCCCCCGCCCCCGAACGGCAGCGGTTCGCCGGCGTCGTCACGATGGTCGGCAGCGGTCTGTCCAACCAGACCGGCGCCGCGCTCGGCTCCCTCGCCTTCCCCGTGCTGGGCCCGCTCGGGGTCGTCGCGGTACGTCAGTACGTCGCCGCGCTCGTGCTGCTGGCCGTCGGACGGCCGCGGCTGCGCCGGTTCACCCGGCGGCAGTGGCGGCCCGTGCTGCTGCTGGCCGTGGTCTTCGGGACGATGAACCTGTCCCTGTACAGCGCAATCGACCGGATCGGTCTGGGGCTGGCGGTGACGCTGGAGTTCCTCGGGCCGCTCACGGTCGCGCTGGCCGCCGCGCGGCGCCGGGTGGACGCCTGCTGTGCGGTGATCGCCGCGGCCGGTGTCGTCACGCTGATGCGCCCGCAGCCCTCGACGGACTACGTCGGCATGGGCCTCGGTCTGCTCGCCGCTGTCTGCTGGGGCTCGTACATCCTGCTCAACCGCGCAGTCGGCCGGCAGATCCCCGGCGCCGGGGGTTCCGCGGCGGCGGCCGCCGTGTCCGCGCTGATGTTCCTGCCGGTCGGGATCGTCCTGGTGCTGCACCGGCCGCCGACCGTCGCGGCGGTGGGGTACGCCGTGGCGGCCGGGGTGCTCTCCTCGGCGGTGCCCTATCTCGCGGACCTGTTCACGCTGCGGCGGGTGCCGGCGCAGGCGTTCGGGTTGTTCATGAGCGTCAATCCGGTGCTCGCGGCGGTCGTCGGGCTGGTGGCGCTGGGACAGCGGCTGGGCTGGGCGGAGTGGGCGGGGATCGGGGCGGTCGTCGCCGCCAACGGTCTGAGCATCGCCGCGCGGCGGGGGTGACGCGGCGCGCTTCCGGGTGGCTCGCCACGCTTCCCGGGTGACGCGCCGCGCTTCCCGGGTGGCTCGCCGCGCTTGGCCGGTGAATCGGCGTGCTTGGCCGATGAGGCGCCATGCTTCGCCGGTGCATCGGCACGCTTGGCAGATGATTCGCCACGCCTGGCCGCTGATTCGCCACGCCTGGCCGATGATTCGCCCCGCTTCGTCGGTGAATCGCCGCGCTTCGTGGGTGACCCGCAGCCGTCAGCCGGGCACGCCCATCCGCTGGGTGCCGACGACCGACAGCAGGCGCAGCGCCTCGGCGGACGGGGTGCCGGGGGCCGCGGTGTAGATGACGACGCGCTGGTCCTGGTCGGTGATGTCGAGGACGTCGCAGTTGACGGTGACCGGGCCGACGAGCGGATGGTCGAAGGTCTTGCGGAGGGTGGGCACGGCGGTGACGTCGTGGCCGGCCCACAGACGGGCGAACTCCTCACTGCCGGCGAGGAGTTCGCCGACCAGCGCGGTCAGTTCGGGGTCGTCCGGGTAACGCGCGGCGGTGGCGCGCAGGTGCTGGGCCGAGGAGCGGGCGAACTCGTCCGCGTCCGAGACGCCGTACAGCCTTCGGCCGTGCGGGCGCGGGCCGAGGAAGGCACGCCGGACGAGGTTGCGGTCGCGGCGGGGCAGTGCGGAGAAGTCCTCCATGAGGGCTGCGGCCAGTTCGTTCCAGGCGATGACCTCGTACGACGCGGAGAGCACGATGGCAGCGGCCTGCGGCAGGCGGTGCAGCAGGTCGACGATGCTCTGCCGCACCTCCCGGCACGGGCCCGGGGGCGGTCCCTGCGGGGTGCCGGCGAGGTGGTGCAGATGGTCGCGTTCGGCGTCCGACAGGCGCAGGGCGCGGGCGAGTTGGCCCAGCACCTCGCGTGAGGGGTGCGGGGCGCGGGCCTGTTCCAGGCGCGTGTAGTACTCGGTCGACATGTACGCCAGCTGCGCCACCTCCTCGCGCCGCAGCCCCGGCGTACGGCGGCGGGGCCCGCCGGGCAGGCCCACGTCGGCGGGGGTGATGCGCTCGCGTCGGCTGCGCAGGAAGGCGGCCAGCTCTTGTCGGTCCACGTCTCCAGTGTGCGCGGACACGGAGACGCGCAGCCAGGTACCGCCGGTGCCTGGATGGGGACGCGGGCACGGCACAGGCTCGAAGGCATGAACAACACACCCACCACATCCCCCGTCGGCCTTCTCTCCGGGAAGGTCGCCTTCGTCACCGGCGCCGGGCGCGGCATCGGCGCCGCCGCGGCCCGGCTGTTCGCCCGGGAGGGTGCGCGAGTACTGCTCACGGCCCGTACCGAGGCCCAGCTCAAGGCGGTCGCGGAGGAGATCCGGGCGGACGGGGGCACCGCGGACCACGTGCGGTGCGACCTCGCCGACCCGGACAGTGTCCGTGCCGCCGTCGACCGGGCCGTGGAGCTGTACGGCCGTCTCGACGTCGCCTTCAACAACGGGGCGACGGGGCAGGACCCGGGGCCGCTGGACGAGCTGCCGGAGGCCGAGTTCGACCGCATCCTGGCCGTGAACCTCAAGGGCCCGTGGCTCGCCATGAGCGCCGAGATCGCCGCCATCCGCGCCACCGCCGGCCGCGGGGCCATCGTCAACAACTCCAGCATCGGCAGCCTGATGGCCAACCCCTGGCTGCCGGCGTACGGGGCGGCGAAGCGCGGGCTCAACAGCCTCACCGCGTCGGCCGCGGCGACGTACGGCCCCGAGGGCATCCGCGTCAACGCCGTCGCGCCCGGCACCACGCTCACGGAGATGATGGAGGACTGGGAGGCCCGCTCCCCCGGCATCATCGCCCAGTCCGCCGCCCAGACCCCCCTGGGCCGCGCGGCCGCCCCGGAGGAGATCGCCGAGGCGGCGGCATGGCTCCTGAGCGACCGCGCGTCGTTCGTCACCGGGACGGTGCTGCGGGTGGACGGCGGAATGCGGGCCTGATCGGCGAGGGCGGGCGCTGCCAAGGGGACCGTGTGAAGCCGACCGCGGTTCGGCAGCGCCGCCAAGGGGCGCGGGGCTGTACCGACTTGCGGCTCCGCCGCCTGGGCGCGGTCGGCCACGGCGATGCCGCAGCCGAGCGACGACACATCGCGGCACATCCAGCGGAGCGCTCAGTCCTCCCGAGCCGCCAAGGCCACCTCCGAGCCCCCGCGCCGGGCGAGGCGGAGGCCACCCGCCACCACCGCCGACGCGAGGCCCAGGATGCCGACTGCCGTGGACAGGGCGCCCGTTGCCGACTCCAAGCCGATCAGCACCAGCGGGCACACGAACTCGCCCCCGAAGAAGGCCGCCGTCCACAGGCCGGTGCCGCGCCCGCGGTCCACGTAGTCGAGCTTGGACATCGCCGTCGTGAGGAGGGACGGCAACAGGACGCCCGTACCGAGGCAGTTGAGGATCCCGCCGGCGACCAGCAGAACAGGGTTGCCTGCGAGGGCCATCATCACGAAGCCCGCCGCGCACAGGGCGAACACCGCGGGCAGCCGGCGCTCGGGACTGCCGGCGAGCTTTGTGAAGGTGATCGAGCCGGCCACCGTCGCGGCGCTGGCCAGCGCGGTCGCCAGGCCGATGACACTCGTGGCCCGCACGCCCAAGTCGTCGAGCAGGTACGACATTTCGACGGGCACGGTGTAGAAGACCAACGCCCCGAACACCGTCAGCGCGCAGATGCCGGCCAGGCGGCGGACCGGGAACGGCCGCCGCTCGTCGGCGTGTTCGGCGGTCACGGGCTTCGGCGCACCCGGCCGGGGCAGGGCGGCGGCCATCGCGGGCGCCAGCAGCAGGCCCACCGCGTAGATCCAGAAGGGCGCGCGCCAGCCCGCCGAACCGGCCGCGCCGCCCAGGACGAAGAACGCGGTCGCGGAAGCCGAGGCGCACATGGTCTGCAGGGCGAGGTAGCGGTCGCGCACCCGGCCCGTGTAGTAGTCGCCGATCAGCGTGGTGCAGCACGTCATGATCGCGGCCTCGGTGATGCCGACCAGGACGCGGCTGGCGACGATCGCGCCGAGCGAGTCCAGCCAGAGCGGGGCGGTGCCGAAGAGGGCGTAGAGCACGGTCGCGACGACCAGCAGGCGTTTGCGGCCGAGCCGGTCGACGATGACGCCCGCGAAGGGTGCCAGCAGGGCGAGCGCGAGTGCGGGGATCGTCAGGACCACGGGGACGAGCGTCCTGGCGCCGGGCACCGAGTCGAAGTGGTCCTGCATCTTCGGCAGCACAGGGGCGATCAGGACGGCGCCGAGGACCGGCAGACAGCTGCCGGCCATGAGGAGCGCGGCGCGCGGCGCGCCGCCGGGCTTCCGGTCGCCCGGAGCGTTGGCGGTGGCGGTGTCGGCGGGCGCGGGCAGGGAAGCGGATCCGGGCATGCGGGGACTCCACGAGCGGTGCCAGGGGGTGCCGTGCCGTACCGCCGCCGTGGCCTGCCACAGGAGGGGGAGCGCCGGTGCACCCGGGGGGACTGCGCCCGATCGAGCGGCGGGCGTCAGGAACTGACCCGACTATGGGTCACCCGCTGGCCCGCGCCTAGTACCCAGGCGATCGATCTGCCGGATCACCTTCATCCACCTCGTGGATGTCCTGTCCGAGCACCGAGGCCGCGACCCGTGCGGCGGTCTCGCGCAGCCAGATGTGCGCGGCGTCGTGCGTGTGCACCGGATGCCACCACAGGGCTTCCCGCAGGGGTACGGCCTCGTACGGCGCCCGCATGATCCGCACGGGGGCGAGTCCGCGCAGCCGGTCGGCGAGGTGCTCCTGGACCAGGGCGATCCGGCGGGTGCCGGCGACCAGGAAGGGCAGCAGGGTGAAGGCGTCGACGGACACCTCGGCCCGCGGCTCGATACCGATCATGCCGAGCTGGCGGACCGCCGGAGCATCGTAGGTGCGCTGGTACGTCACCCACGGCAGCCGCGCCAGGTCGTCCCGGGTGAGGCGCTCGCCCACCTCGGGGTTGTCGTCGGCGACGAGGAAGACCCACTGGTCCTCGTAGAGCTCGGTGGCGGGGAAGCCGCTGATGATGCCGTGCGGCATGAGCAGCCCGTCGGTGGTGCTCAGCAGGGTGCCGATCTGCTCGACGATGCCCGGCGGGGTCTGGACGAAGCGCAGCCGGATGCCCGGCGCCTCCTGGTGGACGGTGCGGGCGAGTTCGGTCCCGAAGACGGCCACCGCGTAGTCGGAGGAGACGATGGTGAACTCGCGCTCCTCGACCGCCGGGTCGAAGTCGGCCTGGCTGGTGAAGACGCGTTCCAGCAGGTCGCAGGCGGTGGAGGTGCGGTCGAGGAGGACCTGGCCGAGTGCGGTCAGTTCATAGTGGCCGCCGACGCGGGAGAGCAGTTCGTCGTCGAAGTGGCGGCGCAGCCGGGCCAGGGCGGCGCTCATCGCGGGCTGGCTGAGGCCGATCCGGCGGCCCGCGCGGGTCACGTTGCGCTCCTCCAGGAGGGCGCGCAGCGCGACGACGAGGTTGAGGTCGAGGCTGGCCAGGTTCACGGTGCGCTCCCGCTTGCGAGGACTGCGGCATCCAGAGGACTGCGGCATCAACAGGGTGGATGGTCCGGCATAGACGCGGTGGATGATCCTCATCCACAGAATCGATTTCCCAGATTACGAGACGGGGGGCCAGATTAGTCGCACCGCAATCAGGAGGACATGCCCGTGAAACCTGCTGCCCCTTCCGCCCCCTTCTCCGGCCCCTTCGCCCTGGGCACCCTCTCCGCGCCGCAGCGGCCCGCCTTCCCCGGTCTGGTGCTCGCCGACGGCCGGGTGCTGGACCTTCGGGTGGCGCTCGCCGAGCCCGCGCTCACGGTCCGCGGGCTCGTGGAGCGCTGGGACGAGGTGCTCCCGCGGCTGCACGAGCTGGCGGCGGACGACTCCGCCGACCGGCAGCCCCTGGACGGACTGCGCGTGCACGCCCCGATCGAGCCCCGGCAGGTCTTCCAGTCCGGCGCCAACTACCGGCAGCACGTCATCGACCTGGACGTCGCGCACCGCTCCCCCGACGACCCGCGCTCAGTCGAGGAGGCCCGCGCGGAGATCGCCGCGGTCATGGACCGGCGGGCGGCCGAGGACCTGCCGTACGTCTTCATCGGCCTGCCGAGCGCCATCACCGGTCCGTACGACGACGTCGTCCTGCCGGACTGGGCCGAAAAGCCCGACTGGGAGCTGGAGTTGGCGGCGGTCGTCTCCCGCCCCGCGCACCGGGTGCCCGTCGAGGAGGCCCTGGAGTACGTCGCCGGTTACACGATCGCCAACGACCTCACCGATCGCGCGACCGTCTTCCGCCGGGACATGGCGGCCATCGGCACCGACTGGCTGCGCTCCAAGAACGCGCCCGGCTTCACCCCGCTCGGCCCGTGGATCGTGCCCGCCGCCTCCATCGCCGACCCGGGCGACCTTCGGGTCACGCTGAGGCTCAACGGCGAGACCATGCAGGACGAGTCCACCAAGGACATGCTCTTCGGGGTCGCACGGCTGGTGTCGTACATCTCGCAGACCTCGCGACTGCTGCCGGGCGACCTGGTGCTGACCGGGTCGCCGGCCGGCAACGGCATGCACTGGGGCCGGCTGCTGCGGGGCGGCGACGTCATGGACGGCTCGATCACCGGGCTCGGCGCCCAGCGCACCCGATGCGTCACGGAGGTGCCTGCATGAGCCCGGACCGGACGGACCCCGAGGGCGCGATCGCCGAGGCCGCCAAGTCCTGCTCCAACTGGGGGCGTTGGGGCTCGGACGACGTGCTCGGCACGCTCAACTTCCTCGACGGGGCCAAGCGGCGCGAGGGCGCCGCCCTGGTGCGGCGCGGGGAGAGCTTCTCGCTCTCGCAGAGCTTCGACATGAACGGCCCGCAGAAGGGCTGGCGCCGGCGGACCAACCCCGTGCACACGATGCTGGACACCGGCACGGACGCCGCCCTCGGCAACCAGGGCTTCCCGCACGGCATCGGCGGCGCCGACGACGTGATCGCGATGCCGCTTCAGTGCTCGACCCAGTGGGACGGGCTGGGGCACATCTTCGACCACGGCAACGCCTGGAACGGACGGCGGGCGGAGAAGGTCGTCACCTCCGACGGCGACCTGGTCACCGGCATCGAGCACATGGCACCGCACGTCGCCGGACGCGGAGTGCTGCTGGACGTGGGCCGAGTGGCGGGCATGGACGGCGAGTTGCCCGCCGGTTTCGCCATCACCGAGGAGCACCTCACCGCGACCGCCGAGGCGCACGGTGTCCGCGTCGGCCGCGGCGACATCGTCGCCGTACGCACCGGGCGGCTCGCCCGGGCCCGGCGCGAGGGCTGGGGCGACTACGCGGGCGGCGACTCGCCCGGTCTGTCGTTCACCACGGCCGGCTGGCTGCACCGCACCGAGATCGCCGCGATCGCCACCGACACCTGGGGCTTCGAGGTGCGGCCGAACGAGTTCGACATCGCCTTCCAGCCGCTGCACCAGGTCGCCATCCCGCACATCGGCCTGCTGATCGGCGAGATGTGGGACCTCGACGCGCTCGCCGCGGACTGCGCGGCGGACGGCGTGTACGCGTTCTGGCTCACCGCCGCGCCCCTGCCCATCACCGGGGCCGTCGGCTCTCCGGTCAATCCGATCGCCGTCAAGTAACCGGCGGAACAAGGGAGTTCCCCATGAGCAACCCCAGCGGAGTCCTCGTCGTGGGCGGCGGCGCCGCCGGCAACGCCGTGACGGTCCTGCTGCGCCGCGCCGGCGTCGAGGTGGACCTGGTCGAGGTCAGGCCCGACTGGAACGCCACCGTCGGCTCCGGCATCACGCTGCAGGGCAACGCGCTGCGCGTGCTGCGCGAACTCGGCGTGTGGGAGCAGGTCGAGGCCTCCGGGTTCGCCTTCGGATCGCTCGGTGTGACCGCCCCGGACGGCACGCTGCTCTTCGCCCACGAGGACATCCGGACCGGCGGTGACGACCTGCCCGCCACGGTCGGCATGCAGCGCCCGCGGCTCCAGCAGATCCTCATCGACGCCGTCCGCGCCTCCGGCGCCGATGTGCGCCTGGGCACCACCGCCGAGGCCCTGGAACAGGACGCCGAGGGCGTCTCGGTACGGTTCAGCGACGGCACCGAGGGCCGCTACGGCCTGGTCATCGCCGCCGACGGCCTCAACTCCGCGACGCGCGCGGCGATCGGGATCTCCGAGAAACCCGAGCCCACCGGCATGGCGATCTGGCGCGCCCCCGCCCCGCGCCCCGAGGGTCTGGTCCGCACGGACCTCGCGTACGGCGGCCCGGCGTACATCGCGGGGTACTGCCCGACGAGCGAGACCACCATCTACGCGTACGTCGTCGAGGCCTGCCGCGACCGTGCCCTCATCGACCCGGCCTCCTACGCGGACGAGATGCGCCGGCTGGCGCGGAGCTACGGCGGCTTCTGGACCGAGATCACCGAGCACATCACGGACCCGGCGAAGGTCAACTACACCTGGTTCGACCGCCTGTTGGTGGAGGGCTCCTGGCACCGCGGCCGGGTCGTCCTGATCGGCGACGCCGCGCACTGCTGCCCGCCCACCCTGGCGCAGGGGGCGGCCCTGTCCCTGGAGGACGCCTCCGTGCTCGCCGAGCTGCTGACCGGCGGGCGGGAGTGGGACCAGGCGCTGCTCCAGGAGTTCTACGAGCGCCGCATCAGACGGGTCCGGCCGGTCGTCGAGGCGTCCGTCCAGCTCGGGCAGTGGCAGCTGGACGGCGTGCGCGACGCCGACGTACCCGGTCTGATCACCCGCACCCTCACCCCGCTCAGGGAGCTGCCGTGACCACACCGACCGTTGACGTCCACGCCCACCTCCTGGTCCCCGAGGTGGAGGCGGCCGTCGCCGATCATCCCGGCCTCGCGGCGGCCCGGGCGCTGGACGCCCGCCGCAACGGTCCGGCCGCCCTCGCCGTGAGCGGGCCGATGGTGCGCGAGCGCCTCCCGCGGCTCACCGACGTCGCCGTGCGGCTCGCCGCGATGGACGCGCAGGGCGTGGACGTGCAGTTGGTCAGCCCGTCGCCCTCGCACTACCACTACTGGGCGGACGAGGCGACGGCCGAGAAGGTGTACCGGCTCGCGGGCGAGGCGACGGCCGCGCACTGCGCACAGGCCCCGGACCGGCTGCACGGCCTCGGGCTCGTCCCGTTGCAGCATCCGGAGCAGGCCGTGCCCGCTCTCGAACACGCCCTGGAACTGGGCCTGTCCGGGGTGGAGATCTCCTCGCACGCTCCCGGTCGCGAGCTGTCGGACCCGGCGTACGAGCCCTTGTGGACGCGGGCCGAGGAGACGGGCGCGATCCTGTTCCTGCATCCCTTCGGCTGCACGCTCGACGAACGCCTCGACCAGTGGTACCTGTCCAACACCGTCGGCCAGCCCACGGAGAACGCGGTGGCGCTGTCCCACCTCATCTTCTCCGGCGTACTGGACCGCCACCCGGGCCTGAAGCTGATCGCCGCGCACGGCGGCGGCTACCTGCCCACCCACATCGGCCGCTCCGACCACGCCTGGTCGGCCCGCTCCGACGCGAGCGCGGGCTGCGCCCACCTGCCCAGCAGCTATCTGCGGCGTCTGTACTTCGACTCCCTGGTCCACGACCCCGCCGTACTACGGGAGTTGATCCGTGCGGCGGGCGCCGACCGGGTGCTGCTCGGTTCCGACTTCCCCTTCGACATGGGGACCGACGACCCCGTCGGCGCACTGCGCGCCGCCCGGCTGTCCGACTCCGACTTCCACGCCGTACGCGGCGGCAACGCGACCACCCTCCTCCGGAAGGACTGAACTCATGCGTCTGCTCACCCATCTGCGGCACGTCGACCTGGCGGTGCCCGACTACGACAGGCAGCTCGACTTCTACGCCGGCGTCTGGGGCCTGACCAAGGTCGCCGAGGACTCCGGGATCTCCTTCCTGGCCGCCGAGGGCTCGCCCGAGCAGTACGTCGTCCGGCTGCGCAAGGCCGACGAGAAGCGCCTGGACCTCGTGTCGTACGGGGCCGCGAGCGCCGCCGACGTGGACACGCTGGCCGAGCAACTCCTCGCTGGTGGCGTGCAGTTGATCTCGCGGCCGGGCAAGGTGGAGACCCCGGGCGGCGGTTACGGCTTCCGCTTCTTCGACGTCGACGGCCGCACCGTCGAGGTCTCCGCCGACGTCGAGGTCCGGCAGCACCGCAGGATCGAGGAGAAGGAGGCGATCCCGGTCAAGCTGTCGCACGTCGTCCTCAACTCCCCCGACCTGAACCGGACTCGGGAGTGGTACGAGCGCCACCTGGGCTTCCGGCTCTCCGACACGCTGAGCTCTCCGCACATGGGCGAGGTCATGCACTTCATGCGGATCAGCAACCAGCACCACTCCATGGCGATCGCGCAGGGCCCGCACACGGCGTTGCACCACGTCTCCTTCGAGATGCGCGGCCTGGACGAGTACATGCGGGGTTCGGGCCGGGTGATCCGGGCGGGCCACAGGAAGGTCTGGGGTCCGGGCCGGCACATGGCGGGCGACAACACGTTCACGTACTTCCTGGACCCGCACGGCAACACGGTCGAGTACACGACCGAGTTGGAGGTCCTCGACGAGGACACCTGGCATCCCCACGTGTACGACTTCTCGCAGCCCGAGGTCACCGACCAGTGGGGCACCGCCAACCCGATGAACGAGCTCGTCGCCAAGGAGTCCTTCAACGACGTCGACCGCGGCGTGTTCGTCGCCCCGCCGGTGTGAGGCCCGCCTGATGCGCTTCGCCACCTACGCACACGAGGGCCAACGCTGGGTCGCCGTCGTCGAGGAGGACGGCACCCTCCACCCGGTCCCCGGCGCACGCTCGCTCACGGAGCTGCTCGCGAGGACCGGCGGCCCGGACCCGCTGCTCGACACCGGCGCCACCGCCCTCGACGCCCCGGCCGGCCCGCATGTGTCCGAGGTACGGCTCCTTCCGCCGCTGGAGCCGCCCACCGTGCGGGACTTCGTCACCTTCGAGGAACACGTCGAGGGCGTACGGCGCTCGATCGACGGGACCGGCGGAGTACCGGAGGCCTGGTACGACGCACCGACCTTCTACTTCACCAACCCGTACGCGGTGATCGGCCCGTACGACGACGTCCCGGTGCCGCCCGGCTCGAAGGTCCTGGACTTCGAGCTGGAGGTCGCCGCCGTCATCGGCCGCGAGGGCCGCGACCTCACGCCGGAGCAGGCCCGCGACCACATCATCGGCTACACGATCTTCAATGACTGGTCCGCGCGCGACCTCCAGTCCCGTGAGATGCGGGTCAACCTCGGTCCCTGCAAGGGCAAGGACACGGCCACCACGCTCGGCCCGTACCTGGTCACCGCCGACGAGCTGGAGCCGTATCGCGACGCCGACGGTTTCCTGCGGCTGGGCCTCACGGCCTCGGTGAACGGCGAGGTGGTCGGCAAGGACCTGCTGTCCAACATGAGTTGGACCTTCGAGGAGATGGTCGCGCACGCCTCACGGGGCACCTTCGTGCGCCCCGGCGACGTGCTCGGCTCGGGCACCTGCGGCAACGGCGGCTGCCTGGCGGAGCTTTGGGGTGTACGTGGCCGTCAGGACCCGCCGCCCCTGCGTCCCGGTGACACCGTCACGCTCACGGTGGAGGGCATCGGCACGATCTCCAACACCGTGGTCCCGGGCGCCGATCCGGTACCGCTGCCGTCCGCCCGCCGCCGTACCCGGGAGCGGCCGTGAAGGGGCTGCTCGGCAAGGTCGTCGTGGTCACCGGCGCCGCCCGCGGCCAGGGCGCCGCCGAGGCCGAGGCCCTCATGCGCGCGGGCGCCCATGTCGTACCCACCGACGTGAAACCGGACGGAACCTGCCGCTACCTGGACGTCACGAGCGAGCAGGAGTGGGCCCGGCTGGCAGCCGAGCTGAAGGAGTTGTACGGGCGCGTCGACGGCCTGGTCAACAACGCGGGCATCACCTGGCGGGCCCGCCTAGGCGAGGTACGCCCGGCGGACCTCGCCCGCGTCCACGCCGTCAACGTCACCGGCCCGCTCCTCGGCATCCAGCACCTGGCACCGCTGATGCCGGCGGGCTCGTCGATCGTCAACGTCGGCTCCACGGCCGCGCTCACCGGCCACTATCCGGTCGCGTACACGTCCGGGAAGTGGGCGCTGCGGGGCCTGTCGAAGGCGGCCGCCACGGAGCTGGGCCCGCGCGGCATCCGCGTGAACACCGTGCACCCGGGTTTCATCGAGACCGACATGACCGCGTCGGCCGCGCCCGCCTTCCGGGAGGCGAACATCCGGGAGACGCCGCTCGGCCGCACCGGAACCCCCGACGAGGTCGCCTCGCTCGTCGTGTTCCTGCTGTCGGACGAGGCATCCTTCATCACCGGCGCGGACATCCCCGTCGACGGCGGCCTCACCGCGCACGGAGGGGCCAAGTCCATCTCCGACGCGATGCGGGAGGGCACCGTGTGAGACGGCTCGGGGGAAGAGCCCGCCTCGGCGAAGTTATTGCAATCCTTTTGCACCTGGGCAACGAATGCCATGAAGGATGGATCACGACGTCGAGCACCAGCGGGAACCGAGGACACACCATGACCGTTGCCACCCAGCCCCGGCCGGGCCTCGTCCGGCGTGTTCGCGGAGCCCTCACCCCGCGTGAATGGGCCAGGGCCGGCGGACTGGCTGCCGCGATCCTCGCGCTGCACGTCATCGGGTGGGGGACGCTCATCCTGATCGTGGTGCCGAAGCACTTCGAGCTGGGCGGCGGACAGGGGGCCTTCGGCATCGGGCTGGGTGTCACGGCGTACGTGCTCGGGATGCGGCACGCCTTCGACGCGGATCACATCGCGGCGATCGACAACACGACCCGCAAGCTGATCTCGGACGGGCAGCGCCCGCTCTCCGTCGGCTTCTTCTTCTCCCTCGGACACTCCTCCGTGGTGTTCCTGCTGGCCCTGCTCTTCGCCCTCGGCGTGCGCTCGCTCGCCGGCCCGGTGCAGGACGACGGCTCCTCGCTGCACGCGACGCTCGGCTTCATCGGTACGTCCGTGTCGGGTGTCTTCCTGTACGTCATCGCCGCCTTCAACCTGGTCGCGCTGGTCGGCATCCTCAAGGTGTTCCGCCGGATGCGCTCGGGCGGCCACAGCGAGGCGGACCTGGAGGCGCAGCTGGGCGCGTCGGGCGGTGTGATGACGCGGATCCTGGGCCGGGCGACCCGGGCCGTGGGCAAGCCGTGGCACATGTACCCGCTGGGCTTCCTGTTCGGCCTCGGCTTCGACACGGCCACCGAGGTCTCGCTGCTGTTCCTCGCGGCCGGGGCCGCCGGGGCCGGTATCCCCTGGTACGCGATCCTGTGCCTGCCGGTGCTGTTCGCGGCGGGCATGAGCCTGCTCGACACGATCGACGGCTCGTTCATGAACTTCGCGTACTCGTGGGCCTTCTCCAACCCGGTCCGCAAGGTCTTCTACAACATCACCATCACCGGTCTGTCGGTCGCCGCGGCCCTCGTCATCGGCACGGTCGAGCTGCTGTCGATCGCCGCGGAGAAGCTCTCGCTGCACGGGGTGTTCTGGGAGTGGGTCGGCGGGCTCGACCTCAACAGCGTCGGTTACGCCGTGGTCCTGCTGTTCGTCGTGACGTGGGCGGCGGCCCTGCTCATCTGGCGGTACGGCCGGATCGAGGAGAAGTGGGCGTTGCCCGCGCGGGCCACGGACGGCTGACGACCGGGGATCGATGGGCGGCGGCGCGGGAACCGATGAACGGCGGACCGGGAACCGATCGGCCGCGAGCGGTGTACACAGGACATGAAGCGATGTGACACAGCGCGGCCCGATCGGGAGCGGGGAGGGCCGGCCCGATGACCGAGGTGCTCAGCGGTGGCGGCCCGGACCGGCCGCCGTGGAAACCGCCGCGATGGCTGCTCGTGACCGCGGTGGTCTGCGTGGCCGTCGCGGCGGTCGTGGCGGGCCTCGTCACGGTGACCGGCGGGCACGCCGGGCGGTCGGCGGCGCCTCGGAGTTCACCGCGGGTGTCGGCCTCGCCGACCGACGGCTCTCCGCTGACGGATTCGGCTCTGTCCGTGGCCCGGGACCAAACGCCCGGACTGGTGATCACCGGGAAGGGGGCCACGGCCGGGAGGAACACGCTGAACCGGCACGACCGGACGGCGACCACCGGCCCGTGGACGGTGACGGTGCGCCGGTCGGACACCGGATCCCTGGGGCACGACGGGGCCGTGGTGACGTACCCGGTGCACAAGCCGCCGGCCGGCAGCCCGATACGTTTCGACAAGGCGGCGGGGTCGGGCCGTGACGGCGAGTTCATATGGCCGCTGGGCGACTCCTACGCACGGGTCCGCGGCGATCTGCCATGGGAGCAGTTGGCGAAGATAGCCGACGCGACGTCGGTCGTGTCGGGTCGCCCGGAAGTGAAGGCGCCTGCCGGGTTCTCGGTGGTGTCGACGGGCCCCGCCCGCCCGCACGTCGTGCGCGAGGCCCGGTACGGCTCCCAAGAGGTGGGTGAGGCACGGGAGTTGGGCAACGGGCTGCTCTTCACGGGAGTCGTCCGCTGCGGTGGCGTCGAGGACCGGCTGTACGCGGTGGGTGCCCGGGCGGCCGGCACGGTGCACGGCAGACCCGCGGTCGTGACGGACGCGGTCGTCGGCAACGCGATCCTCGCGTGGGAGCCCGAGCCCGGTGTCGTCGCCTACGTCGGCTACAGCGGTGCGGCCCTGGATCGCGGTGCGATCGAGGCGTTGCGCCGGACGGCCGAGCGGACCCGGCTGCTGAGCGCGCGACAGTGGCAGGGAACGCGGCCCATGACCGTCGACCAGCGCAACGACTTCCTTTGAACCCCGTGGCCACACACGGCCTACGCGCCCCGCGAAAATGTCTCGCGTCTCGACCCGGAAGGACGTTACGCTCCCCGCGATGACCACTCACTCTCATGTCAGATTGGGGGTCCCGTCCGCGCAAGGTGAGTGCTGATGCTCACCGAGACCGCGAACGGGGATTCCTCCCGACTCTCCCGCTGGCTGCGCGTGCGCGAGTTCGCCGTGCCGCCCTCCATGATCGAGACCGCGACGGCCCGGCGTCTTGCCGGGGACTGGGCGGGGGCGTGTGCCGCCGCACGGGTCGACGTCGATCTCGACCTGCGTTCCGTGGCCCGGACCCATGGCCGGGACCTCGCGGCCCGACTCCGGGACGATCTGCGGCACTTGGCGCCGGATCTGCTGCGCTGGCACATGCCGAGGGTCGCTCCCGACGGGTTGCTGCGGCCGGGGCTGACCGTGGCGCTGGCCCGGTACGACCGGACAGGGCCCGACGGCCAGAGACCCGACGGCCATGCATTCGATGGCCCGGGCTCCAGCGACCCGCGCCCTGTGCATCTCGTGGTTCGGACGCCGCCCGCCTGGGCCGATGCCGGTCAGCGGATGAGCCTCGGGGTGTGGGACGGGTCGTTGGCGGAGCGCGGCGCCTGCCGTCATCCGCATCCTCGTCCCAATGCGCGGTTCCGTCTCGACCTGCACCGTCACCTGTGGGACGTGCGCAGGACGGACGAGCTGCGGGCGCGGTCCGGGGCCGACCGGCCAACCGGCTCGGCAGGCCTCCCGGTCGAACTCGATGTGCCACGGGAACGGCCGTGTGCCGTGGACCGGTGGCCGGCCGAGGCGGAGATTCTGCTCCGCGCCGAAGGCAGAGCTGCCCGGCGGGTTCTGGTGCGGGTCGACGGCCGGAACCGTCTGGTCCTGGACCTGGCCGCCACCGGCGGGGGCGAAGCCGGGAACGGTCCCGGCGCCTCCGCCGTACGGATCGCGCGGGCGTCCGCGGACGCGGGTGCCCACGGCCTGCCCGTCCTCCCCGACGCCGCGACCTGGGTGCTGCCCGACCTGGAACTCCTCCGCAGCGGACTGATCGAGGCCGATCGACTGCACCCACTGGTCGCAACGGCCCTCGTGCCGGGGTGTTCGCCGACCGGGCCCGCCCGAAGCCCGGACCTGGCGGGGCAACCCCACTTCGTGGAGTGCCGGGGCGCCACGCATCGGATCGCCCTGGTCGGCGGGGTGCTGGCGCCGTTGGACCACGATCCGGCCGAGGTCCGTCGTGAGGAGTTGCTCGCCGCACTGAGCGGCACTCCCCTCCCCTGTCTCCAGGCCATCGACCAGGCACACCGCCGCCCCGACTGCCTGGCCGGCGTTCGTGAGCGCCTCGATCACGGCGACACCGAGGGCGCGCTGGCCGTGGTCGAGGGGCTGCTCGGTCCCGAAGCCATGCTCCGGGACGGCCCGTTGCGCGACGAACTGGAAGCGGCCGCCGAACGGCGGATCGCCTACGGGCTGTTCAGGGCCGGCCTGGTCGGCCCCGGACCGGATCGCATCCGCCCGGGCCTACGCCGCCCCGCCGGCCATCGCTCACACCCACGCCACACCGCCGGTCGCTGACCCACGCCGCTCACCGCCTGTCCAGGCACTCTCACGTCCGACTCGCCACAACCCAAAGGTGATCACATATGCCCACGTGCACTCCGTTCGTCACGTCCGTCATCCCCGACGACCCCGCCTCCACCTCCCAACTCGACGTCGCCGACCACCTGTTGACGCTGCTCGGCGACACCACCACCGAACCGCGCCCCGACACCCAGCTGGAGGCCCTGACGCTGGCCGTCGCCGCGGACCTGCCCGTGCTGCTGTGGGGCGAGCCGGGAATCGGCAAGACCGCCGCGCTGACCCAGCTCGCGGCGGCGCTGGACCTGCCGTTGACCACGGTGATCGCCAGCGTGCACGAGCCGTCGGACTTCTCCGGGCTGCCCGTGGTCGGGGACGACCCGGCAGAGCACGGCGTGCCGATGGCGCCGCCGGACTGGGCGGTGCGACTGGTGCGGGCCGGGCGTGGACTGCTGTTCCTCGACGAGCTGTCCACCGCGCCGCCTGCCGTGCAGGCCGCGTTGCTCCGGCTGGTGCTGGAGCGCCGCATCGGCGCGCTCCAACTGCCGCCCGGTGTGCGGATCGTGGCGGCCGCCAACCCGCGCTCCTCGGCGGCCGACGGCTGGGAGCTGAGCCCGCCGCTGGCCAACCGGTTCGTCCATCTGCAGTGGACCCACGACCACGAGGTCGTCGTACGCGGCCTCGGCGGGACCTGGCCCCGGGCGACGCTCCCCCGGCTCGATCCCGGGAGACTGCCGGAGGCGGTGGAGTTCGCCCGGCGGGCGGTGTGCGGGCTGCTGACGGGTCGTCCCGGACTGGTGCACCGGCTGCCGAACAGCGAGGCGCGCCGGGGCGGGCCCTGGCCGTCCCCGCGGAGCTGGGAGATGACCGTGCGGCTGATCGCCTTCGCGACCGCGGCCGGTTCCGCCCGGGACGTGCTGTCCCTCCTGGTCCGGGGAACCGTGGGCGACGGTCCGGGGCTCGAACTGCTCGCGAGCGTGGACCGGATGGACCTGCCGGACCCCGAGCTCCTGCTGGCCGATCCGGCGGGCGCCGAGCTGCCCGAGCGGGGCGATCTGCGTCAGGCCGTACTGGACGGGGTGGTCGCGGCGGTCCGGGCGCGTCCGGACCGGGCCCGCTGGGACGCGGCCTGGGCGCTGCTGGTGCGGGCGGTCGAGACCGGGGCGCCGGACCTGGTGGTCGTACCCGCGACGACGCTTGCCTCGCTGCGGCAGCAGGACTGGGATGTTCCGGCGTCGATCGAGCAGCTCGCCGGGGTGGTGTCGCTGTCCCGGCGGGCGGACCACGCGGCGGCCCGGACCGCGGCGGCGACCGGGAAGGCGGGCCGATGACGGAGGACGGCCGGGGCGGCCTGGACCTCGACAAGCTGTTCGCCGCCCGGCTGCACGCGGCCCGCGCCCGGCCCTACCTGGCCACGGCCCTGTTCGCCCTGCACACCGTCGAGTCGCGGCAGGTGCCGACGATGGCCGTGGACCGGTACTGGCGCTGCTATGTCTCGCCGGGGTTCGTGGACCGGACGCCGGTGGAGGAGCTGGCCGGCGTGTGGGTGCACGAGGTGTCGCATCTGCTGCGCGACCACCACGGGCGCAGTGAGCGGGTCGCACGGGAGCGCGGCCTGACCGGGCCGGGCGAGCGGCTGCGGATGAACATCGCGGCGGACTTCGAGATCAACGACGACGTGTACGGCGACGGGCTGGCCCGGCCCACGGGTGCCGCCATGCCGGGTGACCTGCGCCTCGATCCGGGGCAGCTGATGGAGGACTATCTGACCCGGTTCCGGCTCGGGCCGTGGTCGCAGGGCCTGGCCTGGCTGGACTGCGGCAGCGGCGCCGACGGCCTGGAACGGGAGTGGGAGCTGGGGCCGGACGGCGCGCACGGGCTCAGCGAGCAGGAGCGGGACGCGGTGCGCTTCCGGGTGGCGCAGGGCATCAAGGGCCGTCCGGGGAGTTCGCCGCAGGGGTGGCGGCGGTGGGCCGAGGAGGCGTTCCATCCGCCGCAGCCGTGGCGGGAGTTGCTCGGTGCGGCCGTCCGCTCGGCGGCTTCCGCTCCCGGCGTCGGCGAGGACTACTCGTACGGCCGTCCGTCGCGGCGCTCGGCCGGTTTCCCCGGGGTGGTGCTGCCCAGCCTGCGCCGCAGGCCGCCCCGGGTGTCGGTGGTCATCGACACGTCCGGCTCGGTCAGTGACGCCGAACTGGGCAGCGCGCTGCTGGAGGTGGCGGCCATCTCGCGGGCCGTGGGCGGCCGGCGCGACCTGGTGAGCGTGGTGCCGTGCGACGCGGCGGCCGGGATGGTGCACTCCCTGTGCCGCGGTGAGGGCATTCCGCTCATGGGCGGTGGTGGTACGGATCTGCGGACCGGCTTCGCCACGGCGCTGCGGGCGCGGCCCCGACCCGACGTCGTCGTGGTGCTCACCGACGGACAGACGCCCTGGCCGGAGGACCGGCCGGCGTGCCGGACGGTGGTGGGGCTGTTCCCTCGGCCGGACGACTCGTGGGACGAGGAGGACCCGGACTACGTACCGGACTCGCCGCCGGACTGGGCCCGTGTGGTGGAGATCGGGTCGTTCCCCACGGGCCGGTGAGCCCGCCCGGGTCCGCCTTCAGTGACCGTCGCAGCACCCTTCCCTGCGCATCAGCCGCCCCACCTCCAGCCAGTCGTCGTGGGCGGCCGTGGTGCGCCTGGCCGCGGGTTCGAAGGACGCCACCAACTCCTCGGTGGTGTACGGGACTCCGCCTCTCAGGACGGCCTCCGTACGGATGAGGGTGGCGAAGTCCGTGAAGGGGTCGCCGTCGACGATTGTCAGGTCCGCGAGCCTGCCCCCCTCGACGGTGCCGAGGTCCCGGTCGACGCCGAAGAGGCGGGCCGGTAGGACGGTCGCGGTGCGCAGGGCCTGGGCCGGGGAGAGGCCGCCCCGGTGCAGGGCGCGCAGGCCGAGGTGGAGGGAGAGGCCGACCGGGACGAGCGGCTGGTCCGTGCCGAGGGCGACCAGGCCGCCGGCGGCCAGGATGCGCCGGTAGATGTCGGTCTCCGTGCGGAGGGTGGCGAGTTGGGCGGCGGTGGGCGGAACGCCGGCCGACTGCCGGACCGCGGCCGTGTCCCACGGGGGCATGACGACGGTGACCCGGGGGTCGTCGGCGAGGGCCGGGTCCGCGCCGAGGAGGGGCGCCGATGTGAAGGGCGTGGCGATCATCGAGAAGCGCACGCCGCGCGCGGTGTAGATCTCCACGACGTCCTGGTAGGCACGCCCGGTCGCGGTGATCGCATGCCCGAACTCGGCTCGTTGCGTTGCCTGCAGATGGGTCGTCAGGTCCTGGCCGAGCTGGATGCCCGGCGAGAGCAGATGCCCGCCGGTGCGTACGCCGAGCCTGTGGTGGGCGAAGCGGGCGGCCTCCTCCATCACCCAACCGGGCGCCCGTACATACGTTTTGACGAAGTCCCAGTCCAGCGCGGCACCGCGCTCCAGTGAGCGGCGCAGGCCCTCCCGGGTCCGGTGGGCGCGGCCCATGCTGTAGGCGACCCGTGCCCCGTCGAGGAGTTCGCCGGTGGTCAGCAGCCGTGGACCGGCGAGCTGGCCGGTGGCCACGGCCTCACGGATGCGGGCCTGCTCGTAGGCGAATCCGCCGAGTGAGACGGCGGTGGTGATGCCGTAGGTGAGCTGGCCGACGGTCTGGCGTCCGCCGTAGGTGCTCTGCCAGGGGTGGGTGTGGGTGTCACAGAGGCCGGGGACGACGGTCCGCTCGGAGGCGTCGACACGGCGGACGGCGGCCCGGCCACCGGCACGGTGCGGCTCAACTGCCGTGATCCGTCCACCGCTTACGACGATGTCGACGTCGTCGCGGGTCGTCTCACCGATGCCGTCCCACAGGCGCCCGGCGTGCACCACCACGTCGGCGGGGGTGGGCCTGGGCGCGTCGAGGGGGACGCGGACCGTGCGGGCGGGCCCGCCGTCGACGCCGATGAGGCGCAGTCGGGTGCCGGAGAGGTAGAGGAGGGTCCTGGAGTCGGCGGACCAGGAGGGGTGGTCGGCCGGCTCGGTGGTGAGGGTGCGCAGCTCGCCGCGCGGGGTGCCGTCGGGGTCGACGGGCAGCAGGCACAGCGCGGACTCGACGATCACCGCCATCCAGCGGCCGTCCGGCGACCAGACGGGCCCGGAGTCGTAGCGGTCGGCGATCGAAGTGTGGGGCGCCACCGCGTGCAGGCGGGCCGTGCCGGTCGCGGTGTCGACGACCCGGACGAGGTTGTAGCCCTCCCGGAAGCGGGAGTTGAGCCGGTTGCGGTCGCAGAGGACGAGGTAGCGGCCGTCGGGCGACCAGCTGGGGCGGCCGGGCAGACCGCCCGCCCCCAGCGGCGCCGCCACCACCCGCTCCTCGCCGGACGCGAGGTCGCGGACGAGCAGCCTGCCCGTCATGTCGATGCAGGCGAGCCGCTGCCCGTCGGGAGACAGCGCCGGATGCACCCGGCCACCGGTCGCGAGAGCGGTCTCCTCGCCGGTGGCGAGGTCGTGCCGGTACACGCCGAGCAGCCCGTCGCGGTCGTCGGCGTACACGAGCGACCGCCCGTCGGGCGCCCAGGAGGGGCCGAGCAGATAGCGCGTGGCCGCCGACTTCCGCACTCTCCGCGGCGCACGTCCACCCGAACTCGCCGCCAGCCACAGCGAGTTGAGCGCCGCGAAGGCGATCTGCCGGCCGTCGGGCGAGAGCGCGGGCAGATGGATGCCGCGCACCGGACGGGTGCGGGCGTCCCCGAGGTCGTACTCCTTGGTCCGGTACCGCGGCCGCCGCACCGGGAGCGCTCCCTCGAAGGGGATGGTCTCCGGAT
This sequence comes from Streptomyces cylindrosporus, assembly GCF_022698165.1. Lineage (GTDB taxonomy): Bacteria > Actinomycetota > Actinomycetes > Streptomycetales > Streptomycetaceae > Streptomyces > Streptomyces cylindrosporus. The sequence continues at coordinate 144,803 of NZ_JALDAY010000009.1, read as the reverse complement.
GCTTCGGATCGTCCGGTCGTACGAGGGTGAAGGCACCGTCGAGCGTGAGGAGCAGCTCGCCCTGTGGCGTCCAGCGGGGCGGCACGGGGGCGATGTCGCCGGTGAGCGGGACGGCGGTGCCGTCGACGACGAGGGTGCTGGAGGCGTTCGGGGCGGCCGTGGTGCGGAGATGGGCCAGGCGGTCGTCGGCCGACACGGCCGGGGTCATGACCTGCGCGGCCTCGGCCTCGGTGTGCCGGACGGTGACCGGACCGGTGCCGTCGGCGGCCACGGCCGCGATCGTACGGGCCTCGACGGTCACGCCGAGGGAGGTGGTGACGGTCTTCGCGCGGACGAACAGGATGCGGGTGCTGTCCGGGGACCAGGTGGGGTCGAAGTCCTCCCACGGGGTGTCCTGGAGCGGGCCGTCCTGGCCGGTGAGGCCGGTGACGCGGGTGATGCGGCCGCTGCCCAGGTCGATGACGTGGATGCGGTAGGGGCTGCCGGTGACGGGGTCCCCGGCGCGTTCGGAGGCGAAGGCGAGCCGCTGCCCGTCGGGCGACCAGGCCGGGCCGCGGTCGTCCCAGGGGCCGTCGGTGCGGCGGCGCAGGTCGGAGCCGTCGGGGCGGACGGTCCACAGGTGGAAGCCGCCGTCCCGGTAGGCGCAGAAGGCGATGAGCTCGCCGTCCGGGGAGTGGGTGGGGCGGCCCGGTTCGAGGTCGGGCGGGGTGAGGGGGCGGGCGGTGCCGCCGGTGCGGGGCAGCGACCACAGGGTGCCCTGGACCTCGGCGATCAGCCGGTCGCCGGTGGGGGCGAGGGTGGCCGAGCCGTTGGTGGCCCGGGTGAAGGTCAGGGTGCCGGCGCCGGTGTCCGGTCTCGCCAGGGCCGCGGGAGCGACGCCCGCGAGGGGCACGGCGCTTGCGGCGGCGAGGAGTTGACGGCGGGTCGGACGGAAGGTGGGGCTCCAGTCACGGTCCATGACAGCACACACTGCTGCACCGACCGCCCCGGTTTCAACACACCGTACGGATCGAGCCACGGAAAGTGAGCGGCCGATTTTGCTACAAGTTCCGAAATTATTCGTGACGGGTGGGCCACGCCGGTGCAACACGGCGTTCGTAGCTTCGCAGTCAGCGATAACGCTGCTTTCCCGCGAAATCCCCCAGGAGGCCCCGGTGTCCAACCCCTCCAGACGCGGTGCCCTGAAACTGACCGCCGGCCTGGCGCTCGGCAGCGCCCTCGCCCTCACCGGTTGCGGCCGCGACGGCGCGGCCTCCGCCGCGAAGGCCTCCGCCACGCCCGTCGACGACACTCCGGCCACCGGCACCCTGAACGTGTGGGCCGCGCAGGGCGACGCGGACGTGCTGGACAAGGTCATCAAGCCGTTCAAGGCCGCGAACCCGAAGCTCACCGTGAAGTTCACGCTGATCCCGAACGCCGAGTACTACACCAAGCTCCAGTCGGCGATCGCGGCGGGCAAGGGCCCCGACGTCGCCCAGTTCTTCCCGGAGTCGCAGGCCCAGTTCCTCGACCCGTCGATCCTGCGGGCCGTGCCGGACGGCCTCGTCGACCCCAAGAGCTTCTTCACCAGCCTGTGGGACGCCGGCGTGGTCAAGGACGTCGCCTACACGGTGCCCTGGTACGCCTACACCTACGCCCTGGTCTACCGCTCCGACCTCGCCAGGAAGGCGGGTGTGAAGGCGCCGACCACCTGGAACGGCATGGTGCCGTTCCTCAAGGCGCTCCAGGGCGCCGGCGCCGGGCACGGGCTCGGCGCGGACATCGGCTGGGACATCTTCAACGGCCAGGACGTGGCGATGTACGCCTGGCAGGCGGGCGGCTCGCTGCTGAATGGCGGGAAGTGGACCCTCGACACCCCGCAGATGGCGGACGCGCTCAAGTACAACGCGTCGTTCTTCACCTCCAAGGTCGCCGACACCAGCGGGCCGACCTTCCTCGACGCGCAGCCGTACTTCGTGTCCGGCAGGACGGCCATGATGATCACCGGGCCGTGGGTGGTCGGGCAGCTCGACACCGCCGCCAAGAAGGACGGCTGGACCGCGGCGCATGTCGCCACGGCACCGCTCCCGGCGGGCCCCTCCGGCAGCGTCTCCTTCTCCGCGGGCGGCACCTGGGGGGTGCTCGCCGACAGCGGCAACGCGGAGTCCGCGTGGAAGTTCGTCCGCCATCTCGCCCGGCCGAGCACGCAGGTCGCGCAGTACAAGGCGTACAGCTCGCTGCCCGCCGTGGTCTCCGCCTGGGACGACCCGGCGATCAAGGGACAGCCGCTCCTGGACGCCTTCCTCACCCAGCTCAAGAACACCCGCGCCTTCCCGCAGGTGAGCACCTGGCAGCAGGTGGCGACCCGGCTGGGCAAGGAGATGGAGGCCGTGGCCAAGGGCACGGAGAGCGCGGCGAAGGCCGCCGCGAACGTCCAGGCCTACGCCGAGAGCCTCGGTACGGGAGCGAAGTGAGGGCCCGCCGTACGGCCGTCGGCTGGCTGTTCCTCGCGCCCTTCGCGGTGGTGTTCCTGCTCTACACGGCCGTCCCGACCGTGGCGGCGCTCGGCTTCAGCCTCACCGATCTGCGGGGCTCGGATCTGCGCCATCCGCTCGCGGTGGACTTCACCGGCCTGGAGAACTACGTCCGGCTGTTCCAGGACGACGCGTTCGTGCGGGACATCCTGAACACCGCGCTGTTCGTGGCCGTCGGCGTCCCGCTGACCATGGGCATCGGATTCGCGCTGGCGCTCGCGCTGAACTCCGGCGTCCGGCGGCTGCGCGGCGCCTTCCGCACCGTCTTCTTCGCGCCGGTCGTCACCAACGTCGTGGCGGTGGCCCTGATCTGGCAGTACGCCTTCCACGCCGACGGCACCGTCAACAGGGTCCTGTCCGCCGTGGGCCTCGCCGGGCCGAACTGGCTGGACGATCCGCACCTGGCCATGCCGGTGGTCATCGCCCTCGGCGTCTGGCGGAACTTCGGCACCGCGATGGTGCTGTTCCTCGCCGGGCTCCAGGCGATACCGCGGGACGTGTACGAGGCCGCGGCGCTCGACGGGGCGGGCAGATGGCGGCAGTTGAGGCACATCACCCTGCCCCTGCTGCTGCCGACCACCTTGATGGTCTCCGTACTCCTCACCGTCTTCTATCTCCAGGTGTTCGACGAGCCGTATCTGCTCACCGACGGCGGCCCGCTCGGCTCCACCGAGTCGGTGGCGCTGTACACCTACCACCAGTTCGGGGTCGGCGAGTTGGGCGTTTCCTCGGCCGCGTCCTTCGTGATGCTCGCCCTCGTCGCCCTGGTGAGTGTCGTCCAGTTCCGACTGCTGAGGCCCCGCTCATGACCACCGTCGCCGCGCTGCGCGAGGCAGCCGAACCCGCCACCGGACGGACCACCGTCCGCCGCCGATCCGTCTCCCAACCCCTGCTGTACGCGGCCCTGTTGATGTGCGCGCTGCTCACTCTGCTGCCGTTCGTCTGGGTACTCGGCGGCTCGCTGCGCAGTCTCGACGAGATCCGCTCCGACCCCGGAGCGTGGCTGCCGCACCACGTCACCCTCGGCAACTTCACACGGCTGTTCAGGACCCAGGGCTTCGGCCGGTTCCTGGTCAACAGCGTCGTCGTCGCGGCGATGGTGGTCGTCGGCAACGTCGTGGCGGCCTCGGCTGCCGGATACGCCCTCGCCAAGCTGGAGTTCGCGGGCAGGCGGCTCGCGTTCGGGGCGGTCATGGCGGCGCTGATGGTGCCGTTCACCACGGTCTTCGTCCCGCAGTTCGTGATCACCGTCGACCTGGGGCTCGCGGACAGCCTCACCGGCATCGCCCTGCCCGCCATGGCGCTGCCGCTGTCGGTCTTCATCATGCGCCAGTACGCGCTGTCGATCCCCGACGAACTGCTGGAGGCCGCCCGGATCGACGGGGCGGGCGAGTTCCGGATCTTCTTCCGGATCTTCCTGCCGCTGGCCGGTCCCGCGGTCGCGACGATCACGATCATGTCGTTCCTGACCTCGTGGAACAACTTCATCTGGCCGCTGGTCGTCGCCCAGAGCATGCAGAGCTACACGCTCCCGGTGGGCCTGGCCGCGACCAGCCAGGCGGCGGCCCACGTCACCGACTACGGCCTGCTGCTCGCCGGGGCGATCGTCGTGATGCTCCCGGTGCTGGTCCTCTTCCTGTTCCTGCAGCGGTACTTCGTGCAGGGCGTCGCGGGAACGGGGATGCGGTGATCGGCAACCGTGCCATGGCGTCCGGCATGAACCAGAGCGCGGTACGGCGGGTCAACACCTCGGTGATCCTGCGGGCGTTGGCGGTGTCGGCCGGGCCGACCACGCTGACCGCGCTCGCCGAGCGGACCAGCCTGTCGCGCCGTACCATCGAGCTGATCCTGGACTCACTGCTGGACGCCGGCTGGGTGGCCGAGCTCGACCGGGTGCCCGCCAAGGGGAGCGCCGGCCGCCCCGCCCGCCGCTACGAACTGCGCGCCGAACACGCCCTGTTGGCGGCCGCGCGGATCACCACCGCGGACGTGTTCGCGGTCGTCGCCGACGTACGCGGCCGTATCGTCGGCCGCGCGCACCGCCCGCTGCGCTCCTACCAGGACCCGCACTCCTCGCTCGACGACGTCGCGGAACTGGTCCGGGAGGCCCTCGCAGACGCGGGCGGCTCCCCGGAGCGGCTGCGGGCCGGCGCGGTGGCGAGCGGCGGTGCGATCGACGACGACGGAGTGGTACGGCGGCTGGTGCACACCACCCGCTGGGAGGGCGTCGACCTGCCGGGGGAGCTCGCGCGCCGGGTCCGGGTGCCGTGGTTCGCGGACAACGACTCCAACCTCGGTGCGCTGGCGGAGCGTTGGCGCGGTGTCGCGGGCGACCACGACAACGTGGTGTGGGCGGTGCTCGGCAACCGCGCCGGTCTCGGGATTCTGATACGGGGGGCCGTGCACCGCGGGCTCGACGGTGCCGCGGGCGAGATCATCGAGGCGGCGTCGATGCCGGTCGGCTCGGTGGAGGACCGCCCGGTCGCCTGGCTCACCTCGCCGGATCCGGACCGCCGGGCCGTCGCCCTCGACCGCTTCGAGGCCGCCCGGAGCGGGGAGGCGGCCGCGTCCGCCGAGGTCGACGAGTTCGTCGAGCACATGGCGTCGATCCTGACCACCCTGTCCTGGACGGTCGCGCCCTCGCTGATCGTGCTCGGCGGCGGCCTCGAAGCGGCGGCGGACGTCCTGCTCCCCCGGCTGCGGGAGGCCCTGCGCAGGGCGCGCACGCCCGCCGTCGAACTGCGGGCCACCGTCCTGGGCCGGGACGCCGCGCTGGTCGGCGCCGTGAAGCTGGCCCTCGACCGGATGGACACGGAGCTGTTCGGCCCGCTCGTCCCGAGTGCGTGAAACGCCCCAACATCCCCCCACGGCAACGGACTTACGGAGTCTCACTGTGACCGAAACCCCCCGCACCGGCGTCCTGATCGTCGGCAGCGGCATCATGGGTTCCGTCGTGGCCCGGCGGCTGCGCGAGAGCGACCCGGCGCTGGAGATCACCATGGTCGACGGCGGCACCCCGATCGGCGACATCCCGGGCCGGCATCTGCACGACCTCGACGACCCCGCGCTGTGGGCCCGCTACAACGAGCGGGTGGCCACCGGCATCCAGGGCATGTACACCGGCGCCGAGACGGTGCGCGAGGTCCCGGACCGGCTCGACGGGCTGTCACCGGGCATGTACCACGCGCTCGCGTTCGGCGAGGAGGCCGAGGCGATGCCTCAGGCGGCGCTGGCGTGGAACACGGGGGGCATGGGAGTGCACTGGACGGCCGCGACACCGTGGCCGGCCGGGGACGAGGTGTTCGACTTCGGCGACCCGGCCGGCTGGTCGGCGGACCTCGACACCGCGCAGCGGCTGCTCGCGGTGACCCCGGCGGCGATCGGGCCGACGGAGGCCGGACTCCTGGTCCTCGACGTCCTGCGCCGGCGTTACGCGGGCCTCGGACCGGCCGACCGGCGCCCGCAGCCCATGCCCATGGCGGTCACCGCGACCGCCACCGGCCCCATGCCGCGGACGGCCCCCGGCACGGTCTTCCCCGCGATCGCGACCGGCGGGGACCCGGCCTTCACCCTCCTGACCGGCACGCTCGCCACCCGGCTCCTCGTCACCGGCGGCCGGATCTCGGGCGCCCGACTGCGCCGCACGGCCGACGGCACCGAGTCGGAGATCCTGGCGGACGCCGTCGTGGTCTGCGCCGACGCCCTGCGCACCCCGCAGCTCCTGTTCGCCTCGGGTATCAGGCCCCCGGCGCTCGGCCGCCACCTCAACGAGCACGCGTTCATCACCGCCCGCGTACTGCTCGACACCGACCGCTTCGGCCTGGACGTGGCCGCGCTGCCCCTCCCCCGGGTCGGCGAGTTCAGCACCGACTCGCTGTGGCTGCCGCAGAACGGGACGGCACAACCCTTCCACGGCCAGATCATGAACCGGACGTACGTCGACGAGGCCGGCCGGCCCCTCGCCCACTCCGTGGGACTTGCCCTGTACGTGCCCGTCGAGTCCCGCCCCGAGAACCGGCTGGTGTTCTCCGAGACGGACACCGACCTCGCCGGACTGCCGCGGATCGCCGTCGAGTTCGACTACTCCGCGGCCGACCGTGCGCTCATCGCCCGCGCACTGGACGAAGTCCACTCGCTGGCCCGGGGGTTCGGCCCCTTCGACCCCGGGACCGAGAGCGCGCTGCTGCCGCCCGGGTCCTCGCTGCACCTCACCGGCACCGTCCGGGCCGGTGCGGCCGACGACGGCACCAGCGTGTGCGGCCCGGACGGCCGCGTCTGGGGCTACGACAACCTCTACCTCGCCGGGAACGGCGTGATCCCCACCGCGATGGCCGCCAACGTCACCCTCACCGGTGCCGTGACCGCCGTACGCGCCGCCCGGGCCGTCATCTCGCGCAAGACCGCACTCGCCGCTCGCCGACAGGAAGTTGGAACATGATCGACATCGTCAAGGAATACGGCGTCTCGCTGCCGGCGTGGATCGACGACGAGCTGGCCGACGTGCCCGCCGTCCTCCCCGGCCGCGAGGAGCGGATGCACCTGGTGCACCGTCTGGCCGACCGCAACTGGCGCGAGGGCAACGGCGGTCCGTTCGCGGCGCTCGTCGCCGAGCAGGACACCGGCCGGATCGTCTCGGTCGGCGTGAACGTCGTCCTCGCCTCCGGCATCTCCAGCGCGCACGCCGAGGTCCTCGCGCTCGGCCTCGCCCAGCGGGCCACCGGCGGCTGGGACCTCGGCGGCGAGGGGCTGCCCGCACACGAGCTGGTCGTCAACTGGCGTCCCTGCGTGCAGTGTTACGGCGCGACCCTGTGGTCCGGGGTGCGCGGCCTGGTGGTCGCCGGGGAGGGGCCCGAGCTGGAGGAGCTCACCACCTTCGACGAAGGCCCGCTGCGCGAGGACTGGGCCGAGCAGTTCGAGGCGCGTGGCATCAAGGTCACGGGGGACGTGCTGCGGGACGAGGCCCTGGCGGTGTTCCGCACCTACCGCCAGGCAGTGGACGCCGGCGAGATCACCGTCTACAACGCCCGCGGAGGCTCCGAGTGACGCCGCGTTTCGCAACCGACGTCATCACCTTCTACCACCCCCGCTTCTGGTCCCTCGACTCCGCAGAGGCCGTACGCGACTGGGCCCACGCCCAACCGGAGCGCTTCTGGGAGCGGATCATGGGGGCGCTGGCCGAATCCGGCGTCACCGGCGTCGAGTTGACCTTCGCGCCCGGTGACATCGCCTCGGTGCTGCGGGCGTTCGGGAGCGCGTCGGGGTTCCGCCGTGAACTCGCCGCCCGCGGACTGTCCTTGGTGAGCGCGTTCATCGCCGGGACCGACGCTCCCGACTGGCGCCGGGGCGGCAATCTCCCGGCGATCGTCGCCGACGCCGAGCGCCGTGCCGCCTTCCTCGCCGAGGCGGGCGCCGAACTCCTCGTCGCCGGGCTGCCGATGAGGACGACGTTCGGAACCCGCCCGGCCTTCTTCGTCGACGCCGCCTACATGACCCGGATGGCCGACATCGCGCACGCCGTGGGCGAGGCCGTCTCGCGGTACGGCGTGAAGCTCGCGTTCCACACCGAGTCCAACAGCACGCTCTGGTACGAGCGGGACATCGATCTGTTCATGGCCCTGACCGATCCGCAGTACGTGTGGCTGTGCCCCGACTCCTGCCACATCGCGCTCGGCGGCGGCGACCCGGTGGCGGTGGCCCGGCGTCACGCCGGGCGGATCGCGCTCGCGCACTGGAAGGACGCGGTCGGGCCGATCGACGTCCACCTCACCGTCGACGAGACGGTCTTCGCCCGGCAGCAGCCGTACATGACCGAACTGGGCACGGGCGTCGTCGACTGGCCGGCCTGGGCCGAGGCGATGGCGCGCACGCCCGGCGCGCACACGGTCCTCGTCGAGCTCGACGAGGCACCCGATCCGGTGGCCGCGCTGCGGGCGGGGACCGCGGTGGCGCGGGCGTCGCTGGGTTCCGGAGGACGTCCGGCGGGTGCGCGCGGCGGGCCCGAGCGACCCGCCGCCGTATGACAGTCGTGTGAAGCCGGAATGGTCCGCGGCGGCGGGGCGGTTGCACCGGGAAACGACCGTGCTGCGAGAGGGAGCCGAGATGACCGTCCAGGACGTCGACCGTGTGAGCTTCGCCGCCGAGTGGCAGGAGTGGCACCGGCAGAAGGAGGAGGTGCTCTCCGGACCGCACGGCTTCCTCGCGATCACCAGCCTGCGCTGGCTCACCGAGGAGCCCGCCCGCTTCGAGGACGCGCCGGGCGCGTGGTCGGCCACGGCCGACGGTGTGGTGGTGGAGCTGGCCGAGGACGAGGAGGTGACCGTCGAGGGCCAACGGGTGCGCGGACGCCATGACTTCGGCGTCCTGCCCGAGCGCGGCAGTGTGTACGTCGGCTGGGGCGACGCGGTGATCGAGGTCGCCAAGCGCGGCGGCCACGACATCGTGCGGCCCCGCCATCCCGGCAACGGGCTGCGTACGGCGTTCACCGGTACACCCGCCTACGAGCCGGACCCGCGCTGGGTCGTAACCGGCCGGTTCGTGCCTTTCGACGCGCCGCGCCCGGTGACTGTCGGGGCGGCCGTAGAGGGCCTGGAGCACGTGTACGACTCCCCCGGCCGGGTCGAGTTCGAGCTCGACGGCGGCACGCACCGGCTCACCGCGTTCAACGGGAGGTCACCGGGCGCCCTGATGGTGCTGTTCACGGACCGGACCTCGGGCGTGACCACGTACGCGGCCAACCGCTCCCTGCACATCGACGCCCCGGACGCCGACGGCCGGGTGACGATCGACTTCAACCGTGCCGCCAACCTGCCCTGCGCCTACACCGACCTGGCCACCTGCCCGCTCCCGCCCACGGAGAACCGGCTGCCGGTCGCGATCGAGGCGGGCGAGCGGATTCCGCTGGAGCGGGGCGGGCGGCCCTGAGCGTCAGGCGGGCGAACGGCGTGAGAGCGCCTCGGTGAACGGGGTCACCGGGCGCTCCATGCGTTCGCCGTCCACCGTGATGTCCACGGCCTCGTTGTAGAAGGCGAGCAGCCCCTTCACCGCGCCGACGGTGGGCAGCGGGTCCGGGTAGCTCCAGACCAGGTTCGGCGGCACGTCGTCCGTACCGCGCCAGGACCAGTACTCGGCGGTGCCCTTGTACGGGCAGCCGCTGTGGTGCTCGGTCGCTTCCAGCAGGTCGAGGCGGACGTCCTCGCGCGGGATGTAGTAGCGCGTGGGCAGGCCGGTCTCGAAGAGCAGGACCGGGCGGCGGGTGTCGGCGACGAGCGTGCCGGCGACCCGGACCTGGACGTGGCGGCTGCTGGGGATCGCGTCCACCCGTTTGTGCGGATCACGGGGGTGGACGAAGATCTCTTCCTCCTCCTCGTACCAGTGGTCGAGCCCGCGCCCGGCCCGCCGGAACCACTCGAAGGCGATGTGTCCGGCCAGGTCGGCGGCCGGGAAGGTCCAGGCGGCGTTCTCCAGCGACTCGCCGTCGATGTCGAGGTCGTAGAAGATCCGTGAGCCGGTGTGGCTGCCGGTGCGCGGGTTCTTCGCCGGGCGGAGCAGGTCCTCGCGCACGTCGGCACGCGGGAACGCGTACAGCGGTACGGGCACGCCCGGCTCCCACACCAGCAGGGGGCGCCGACTGTCGACGACGGTGACGTCGCCCTTGCGACCCCGCACCCAGCGCGCGCTGGGCTCCCACAGGAGGCCTTCCGGGGTGGTCCGCACGGCTTGCATGGTGGGCAGTGTGGTCATGAGAATCCTCCTTCGGGCCGGCGCCGTCAGTGCGCCAGGAAGTCCGCCAGTCCCGTCAGCAACCGGTCCACGTCCTCCATGTCGTTGTAGGGCGCGAGCCCCACGCGCAGGCCCCCGGTGTCGCCCAGGCCGAGGTGGCGGGAGGCCTCGACCGCGTAGAAGGAGCCGGACGGCGCCTGGACGCCACGCTCGGCGAGGAAGGCGTAGGCGTCGACCGTGCTGTGGTTCTCGAAGGTCAGCAGCACGGTCGGGGTGCGGTCGGCGGCCCTGGAGTGGACGATGACGCCGTCCAGCTCGGCGAGACCCTTGTCGATCCGGGTGCGCAGCACGTGTTCGTGGGCTTCGAGTGCGGCGAACCCGGCGGCCAGCCGCTCGCGCCGGGTACCGGTGGCCCGCGGGTCCAGGTGCTCGGCGAGGAAGTCGACCGCCGCCGTGGTCCCGGCGAGGAACTCGTAGGGCAGCGTGCCCAGTTCGAAGCGCTCGGGCACGGCATCGGTGGAGGGCAGCAGCTTGTCCGGGCGCAGGGTTTCGAGCAACTCCGGGCGAGCGGCGAGGACTCCGTGGTGCGGGCCGAGGAACTTGTACGGCGAGCAGACGAAGAAGTCCGCGCCGAGCGCTTCGAGGTCGACGAGGGTGTGGGCGGCGTAGTGGACGCCGTCGACGTGGACGAGCGCTCCCAACTCGTGTGCCGCGCGGGCGATCGCGGGGATGTCGGGGCGCGTGCCGATCAGGTTGGAGGCGGCGGTCACGGCGACGAGACGGGTGCGCTCCGACAGTACGGCCCGGATCGCGTCGACCGTCAACTCCCCTGTCTCCGGCTCGAATTCGGCCCAGCGCACGGTGGCGCCGACCGCGGCGGCCGCCTGCACCCAGGGCCGGATGTCGGCGTCGTGGTCGAGCCGGGTGACGACCACCTCGTCGCCGGGCGACCAGGCCTTGGCGAGGGTGCGCGAGAAGTCGTAGGTGAGCTGTGTGGCGCTGCGGCCGAAGACGATCCCCGCGGGGTCCGCGCCGAGCAGGTCGGCCATCGCCCCGCGGGCCCCGGTGACGGCCGCCTCCGCGTTGTGCTCCCCCAGCGTGACCTGACCGCGGTTCGACAGGGGCTGGGCCAGCGTGTCGGCGATGGCCCGGATGACGGGCTCGGGGGTCTGGGTGCCGCCGGGGCCGTCGAAGTGGGCGATGCCGGCGGCCAGGGCCGGGAACCGGGAGCGGAGGGCGGCGATGTCGTACGTCACGTGGGCTCCTTGTGGCCGACTCGGTCCGGACGCCTCAGCCTGCCACGGCGGACCGCAGGCGCTCGCGGTGGGCCCGGTTCCTGGCCATCAGCACATCGAGGGCGTCCCGGGTGCGGATCAGGTCGGCGATGTGCTCGTCGAGCCGGTCGCGTTCCTCCGCCATCCGCTCCAGCGCGGCGTCCGAGGTCTCCTCGCTGGGCGAGTCGACGCAGGGCAGGAGCTCGGCGATGGTCCGGCTGGACAGGCCCGCCGCGTACATCCGCTGAAGGAACAGGACCCGCTCGACGTGGGCCTCCGTGTAGTGCCGCTGCCCGCTCGCGCTGCGCACGCTGCTGAGGAGGCCCTGCTCCTCGTAGTAGCGCAGCGAGCGGACGCTGACACCGGCGCGTGTCGCGAGTTCCCCGATCCGCATGCCGCCTCCTGGTGTGATCCGAGCCACAACACTTGCCTCTGACGTCAATGTCAGGTTCTAGCGTAACCGTCGTGCCCGGGATCCGGGCACGACGGATCACGAAGGAGACTTGACGTGACGACCCTTTTCACGCGCTACCGGCTCGGCTCACTGGCGCTGCCCAACCGCGTGGTGATGGCTCCGATGACCCGCGTGCGGGCCGCGGCGGGCGGGCTGGCGACGCCGTCGATGGCGCGCTACTACGCCCAGCGGGCCACGGCCGGCCTGATCGTCACCGAGGGCGTGCAGCCGAGCCTGGTCGGGCAGTCCAACCCCGGCACTCCGGGGCTGTACACCGACGAGCAGGTGGCCTCCTGGCGTCCGGTGACCGATGCCGTGCACGCCAACGGCGGACGGATCTTCGCCCAGATCATGCACGGCGGCCGGGTCTCGCACCCCGAGACCACCGGGCTACGGCCCGTCGGCCCCTCGGCCGTGCCTGCCGTCGGCGAGGTGTTCACCCCGGGCGGGCGGCTGCCCGCGCCGGTCCCGCGCGCCCTGGAGACGGCGGAGGTGCCCGAACACGTCCAGTCGTACGCCGATGCGGCGCGCCGGGCGGTGGACGCCGGTTTCGACGGGGTGGAACTCCACGGCGCCAACGGCTACCTGATCTCGCAGTTCCTGTCGAGCAACGCCAACCTGCGCACCGACCGCTACGGCGGCCCGGTCGCGAACCGCATCCGGTTCGCCGTCGAGGCCGCCGCCGCGACCGCCGAGGCCGTCGGCGCCGAGCGGACCGGCATCCGGCTCTCCCCGGCCGGGCCCTTCTGGGGCGTGGAGGAGACCGACGTCCCAGAACTCTACGGCGCACTGCTGGCCGAGCTGTCGCGGATCGGACTGGCGTACGTGCACCTGGAGGCCACCACCGACGAGGAGACGCTGCTCGGTCTGCGCCGGGCCTGGCCGGGTGCCCTCGTCATGAACCCGGTGCTGCCGCTGGGCCCCAAGCAGACGGGCCGTGCCGACGCGGACCACTGGCTCGGGCTCGGCGCCGACCTCATCAGCTTCGGGCGTGCCTTCATCGCCAACCCGGACCTGGTGGAGCGGCTGCGCACCGGGCTGCCGATCGCGCCCGCCGATGAGGCGACCTACTTCGAGGGCGGCGACCGGGGCTATCTCACGTACCCGGCCTATCAGCACTCGGCGTGAAGAGCCGGTTGAGCTCGTCCTGCGGGATCTGCGCGTCGGCGTAGGAGAACGTTCCCTTGTCGGCCAACTCCCGTGCGGCCGTGACGAGATGGCCGTAGATGGCGCGGGCGATGCTGCCGCCGACGGTGACCCGCCGGACGCCGAGTTCGCGCAGGTCGTCCAGGGTGAGCGCGTTGCCGGTGAGGCCCATGACGACGTTGAGGGGGCCGTCGATCTCGCGGACGAGGGTGCCGATGGTGGCGGCGTCGGCGGCGCCCGGGACGAAGGCGCAGTCGGCGCCCGCCGCGAGGTAGGCGTTGGCGCGGGCGACACAGTCGTCGAGCGTGCCGCCGACCAGCAGTCCGTCGGTGCGGCCGACCAGGACGAACGGCTCGCCGCTCGCGTCCACCGCGGCCCGGGCGGCGCGGATGCGGTCGGCGGCCAACTCCGGTTCGTACAGCGGGCGTTCGCGGGAGCCGGTGAAGTCCTCGATGTTGCCGCCCGCGGCACCGGCAGCAAGGGTCATGGTGATCGTCTCGGCCACGGTCTTGGGGGTCTCGCCGTACCCGTCCTCCAGATCGGCGCTCAGCGGTACGCGGATCCCGTCGGCGATCTCCCGGACCCGCCGCAGCATGGTTGCCCGGTCGACGCGGTCCTCGGCTGCCTGCTCGGCGAAGAAGGCGTGGTCCGGGCGGCCGAGGGAGAAGGCGACGCCCGCGCTCGTGGTCGCCACCGCGGGGAACCCGGCCGCCTCCAGGACCCGGGCGCTGCCCACGTCCCAGGCGTTGGGCAGCAGGAAGCAGCCTTCCCGGTGCAGCCCGACGAACCGCCGGGCCCGTTCGCGTCGTGCGCTGTCCATGTGTTTCCCCTTGAGGACGACGGCTGTTCGGTGTCGAACCTATGCGCCGAGGCCGCCGCCGTCCCAGAGGACATGCAGGGTGGGCGGTTTGCGGAAGACCAGGCCGTACGGTGCGGTCGGGTGGGCCGGGTCGAGGCGGAGGGCGGGCAGGCGTTCGAGGAGCCGCTGGAGGGCGATGCGGGTCTCCAGGCGGGCCAGGTGGGCGGCGATGCAGTGGTGCGGGCCGTGCGCGAAGCCCAGCTGGAGGCGGGCGTTGGCGCGCCGGACGTCGAAGCGGTCGGGGTCCGGGAAGACGTCCGGGTCGCGGTTGGCGCCGGCCAGGGACACGGTGACGAGGTCGCCGCGGCGGATCGTGGCCGGGCCGAGGTCGGTGTCCCGGGTGGCGTAGCGGTCCACGACCGCGGCGCCGGGTTCGAGGCGCAGGGACTCCTCGATCGCCCCGTCGAGCAACTCGACGTCGGCCCGGACCAGGGCGAGTTGCTCGGGGTCCTGGAGAAGATGGAGCAACGCGTTGGTGATCATCGCCTCGGTGGTCTCGATGCCGCCGAACATCAGCACCGCCGCGTTGGACGCCACCTCGGGCACGGTCAGCCGTCCGGCGGCGGTCAGGAGCAGGGAGGTCGCGTCCTTGTCGGCGACGGTGGCCTCCACGGCGGCCCGCAGTTCGGCGTACGCGGCGTCGCCGGCCGGCCCCGCCGCCAGTCCGGCGGTGATGTCCGAGACGGCCCGCACGATGGCGTCGTACCAGGTCAGGACGGTTTCCGTGGTGGCGCCGGCCAGGCCCAGCGCCTCGGTGACGACGGCGACGGCGAGCGGTCCGGCGAAGGCGCGGCGCAGTTCGCAGGCGCCCTCCGGTTCGAGCGCCCCGATGAGCCGCTCGGTCTCCCGCTCGATGAACGACGCGAAGCCCTCGCGTACCGCGCGCGGCCGGAAGGGGGCGGCGAACGGCTCGCGGTGGCGGGCGTGTTCGGCGCCGTCGAGGGAGAGCATGCTCGGGCCGACGACCTGTGCGGTGGAGAAGCGCGGGTCGTCGACGGTGTAGGTCTCGCTGTCCCGCATCACGCTGAGCGCGAGGTCCCGGCGGGTGACCAGCCAGCCGCCCAGTTCGGGCAGCCAGGACACCGGCTCGTCGGCCCGTAGCCGGGCCAGTCGCGGGTGCGGGTCGTGGGCGAGTTCGGCGAGCGTGGTCGAGGCGCCGAGGGGGAACGTGTCGACGGGGCTCATCGCGCCTTCCGCCCGAGGAGTGGGAATCGGATCATGTACCAGGCTAACGCCCCCGGCCTACCCGACCTGCGGGCAGTCCTCGGCGGAGCCCTCGGTCCGCCGGCCCCGGCCGTCGGTCACGTAGGCCTCGGACAGGGTGGCGGACGGGTCGGAGATGCGCCGCACGGCTGCGGCCGTACAGATCAGCTGCTGGGTCGCGAGGCGGCTCAACCCGCCCATGCCGGCGGGCAGTTGGATCGACAGCCGGTCTCCGGTCACCTTCACGGTGGGCGTGTCCGGTGGGAGCGCGGACGGCTCGACGCTGTCCGTCGCCGCAGCGGGCGCCCTGGTCGGTCTCACGGGAATCTCGGTGGTGTAACCGGCCGACGCCTCCGCGCCGTTGGGGCCCTCCAGCAGCAGTGCCATCGCCGTCTCGGCGTTCCCGGGCCGGTCGGTGATGCGCGGGACCGCGACGAGGGCGCCGCGCTGGACGAAGTAGACCGTGGCGACCGGTGTCATCCCGCTCGCGGGACCGCCGGCCTCGACCACCCCGGTCGCGGGGATGTCGCAGGAGGCCAGCGCGAGCAGCGCGGGCGCCAGCAGCAGCGGGAGGCGGTGTCGGGCCTTCATGACCGGGGCTCCTCGGGCAACTCGTCCCGCCGCAGCGGGAGTTCGACGGTGAAGACGGCACCCCCGGCGGGGTGGTTCGCCGCGCGGACGGTGCCGCCGTGCATCCGGACGTTCTCGGCGGTGATGGACAGCCCGAGGCCGCTGCCCTCGGAGCGGGTGCGCGCGGAGTCCGACTTGTAGAACCGCTCGAAGACGTGCGGGAGTACGTCGTCGGGGATGCCGGGGCCGCTGTCCCACACCTGGATGACCGCCAGCGGTGCCGGGGCGCGCGCGGCGGCGAGTCGTACGCGCACCGGACGGGCGCCGTGCCTGAGCGCGTTGCCGACCAGGTTGGCGACGACGACGTCCAGGCGGCGCGGGTCGACCCTTGCGCGTACGGCGTCGGGCGGCGGCAGGTCCGTCTCCACGGTGTCGGTCCAGCCGCGGGAGGCGAGCGTGCGCCGGATGGACTCGGCGAGGTCGATCTCGTCGAGGTGCAGCACGGCGGCGCCCGCGTCGAAGCGGGAGATCTCCATCAAGTCGTCGACGAGCCGGGCGAGTTTGACGGTCTCCTCGCTGATCAGCCGGACCGCGGTGGCCGTGTCCGGGTCCAGCCGGGCGGCGTCCTCGTCCAGGACGTCGGTCACCGCCGACATCGCGGCGAGCGGGGTGCGCAGCTCGTGCGAGACGTCGGCCGCGAAGCGCCGGGCCCGCGCCTCCATCTCGCGCAGCTCCGCCACCGACGCCTCCAGCGCGGCGGCCGTCTCGTTGAACGTGTGGGAGAGATCGGCGAGTTCGTCGGACCCGTTGACCGCGAGCCGGGTGTCGAGGCGTCCCTCGGCGATGCGCCGGGTCGCCTGCCGCAGCGCCCGCACCGGCCGCAGGACCCCGCGGGCGGCGAGGAGGGCGAGCACGACCGCGAGCAGCAGGGCCGGGATCATGGCCCGTTCGACGGCGGTGACCAGGGCGTCGACGTACGCCTGTTCCGTGGTCTGCGGAACGACGAGGTACACCCGCACGCCGGACCGGGTCCGGGACTCGTCGGAGAAGGCGACGGACATGCCGACGACGAGGGAGGTACGGCCGTCCGCGCGCACCCGCTGGAAGACGGTCGCCGAGCTGGACGCCACGGCCTGGCGCACGGCGGGCGTCAGTTCGGTGAAGGTGTCACCGGTGGCGGACGTGGCGCTCAGGTCCCCGTAGGTGACCAGTACCCGCCAGCCGCCGGAGGCCTCGGTGTCCGCGATCTCGTCCGCGTAGTTCCGCAGCGCCGACTCGTCCGGGGGGAAGCCGAGTTGGGGGGCGTGCTGGGTGGCCTGGACGCGCAGTTGCCGGATGACGGAGTCCTGGCTCTGCTGGAGGACTCCGGTGCGCGCCTCGCGGAAGGTCAGAGCGCCGGTCGTGGCGGCGGCGACGGTGGCGACCAGTCCGAACGCCACCATCAGGCGGGCCCGCAGACCGCGCAGGCGTCTCCTGCGTGCGGCGCCGACGCGCCTGGGCACCCTCACGGGGCCGCGAAACGGTAGCCGAAGCCGCGCACGGTGTGGATGTACCGGGGAGCCCTGGGCGGTTCGTACATCTTGGTGCGCAGCCGTTTGACGCAGGCGTCCACCAGGCGGGCGTCACCGTGGTAGTCGTGCTCCCAGACCGCCTCAAGGAGCTGCTGCCGGCTGAACACCTGTCCCGGCGAGGCGGACAGGGTGAGCAGGAGCCGCAGTTCGGAGGGGGCTAGCGCGATCGGCTCGCCCTTCAGCGTGACGGTGAAACCGGGCCGGTCGACGGCCAGTTCGCCGTAGGTGTCGATCTTCGGCAGTACGGCGTCGCCGGCCGCCGCGCCCGTCCGGCGCAGGACGGCCCGTATCCGGGCGTCGAGCACCCTGGCCTGCACGGGCTTGACGACGTAGTCGTCGGCGCCCGCCTCCAGGCCGACAACGATGTCCACTTCGTCCCCCCGGGCGGTGGCCATGATGATCGGCAGTGTCTGGTCGACGGCGCGGATGCCCCGGCACACGTCGAGTCCCGTCATGCCGGGCAGCATCAGATCGAGGACCACGATGTCCGGCCGGAAGGACCGCAGCCGCTCCATGCCCTCCTCGCCGGTCGCGGTGGCGGCCACCTCGTGCCCCTGACGGCGCAGGGCGAGGTCGACGCCCTCACGCACGGCGCGGTCGTCTTCGATCAGTAGTACACGTGGCATGGGCACAGTATCCACATGGCATGAGCAGGGCGTGGCGTTATCGTCTCGTTATCTTCCGGGCCAGGTTCGATCACATTCCGGTCTCACTGTGAACTGCCGTGACAGCGCACAAGGAACAGCGACCGAGCCGCCGCCGGAGGGGATCCACCCACGCCGCCCGACGCGGCGGCGGCAGACAACTGGCCGTGGGACTGGCCGCGTTGGGCATGCTCGGCGTGGTCGGCTTCACGGTGGTGGCCTGGCTGCCGCCCGACGCGAGGCACTCCCCCACGGTGACCGACGCGGTCACCGGCGCCGCACACACCCCGTCGGCGAGCTCGACGTCCCGGGCGCCGAAGCCAAACGGAACGGAAGAGTCCCGCATCGCCATCCCCCGGCACGGTCCGGGCACCTACGTCACCGCCCCCGGCGTGAGCGCGGTGGTGGGCCGGGGAAAAGCCTTCCGGTACACGGTCGAGGTGGAAAACGGCATCGACGTGTCACCGGCGAAGGCCGCCGAGGAGGTTGAGCGCATCCTCGCCGACCCGCGCGGCTGGACGGCCGACGGCCACTCGGCGTTCCGGCGCGTGTCGAGCGGCCCGGCCGATCTTCACATCCGCATCGCCACGCCGGACACCGTCGACACGATCTGCCTGCGGCACGGCCTGGACACCGGCGGCGAGTACAACTGCAGCGCCGACGGCGACGTCATGGTCAACCTCAAGCGGTGGGTGCTGGCGACTCCCGTCTACGCCAAGGACGTCCCTTCCTACCGCGCCCTGATCATCAACCACGAGGTGGGCCACTTCCTCGGCCACGGCCATGTCACCTGCCCCGGCAAGGGCAAACCGGCCCCCGCGATGATGCAACAGATCAAGGGCATGCTCGGCTGCGTCCCCAATGTCTGGCCCTATGACGCCGAGGGCCGGCTCATCACCGGCCCCGCCGCGCCCTGACGGCGGGCCGGGATCCCCCGATCCCCCCTTATTTCCTTCTTGTTCCCAATCACCAGGAGCTGTAGTGGAGTTACGCGCAAGACACAGACGTGCGGCCGTCGCGGGCGGTGTCGCCGCCCTGGCCCTCGCGCTGTCCGGACTGCCGGCAACTCCTGTTGGCACAGAATAAGTTGGATGTACGGCTGGTCGACGTGACCCAGCCGGTGAAGGACGGGTACGACGACGCGGGCCGCTCCGACCTCCCGCTCATCGTCACCTTCCGCGGCGACAAGGCCCCCTCGACCGGCCCGTTCACCGAGGCCGGTGCTCACATGGGCCGCCCGTTGCCCGTCGTCAACGGCCGGGCGATGCGCTGCGCGAAGAAGCGCGGCACCGACTTCTGACGGGCTGTGACCCACAACTCCGGCAAGGGGACAGCGAGGTTCACCGCCGCGACCGGCGTGCGGAAGCTCTGGCTGGACGCCAGGCGGAAGGCCTCGCTGGACAAGAGCGTCCCGGTGCCTCGGCCAAGACCTCCGAGGACGGCTTCACCGCGGTGCCGCTGTCCGTCGTCCGCTACTCCCCTGAGCTGACCCTCGCGAGCACGGCCAAGGCGGGCCGGTGCTTCGAGGTACCGTTCTCCGTCGAGCCGTCCGGGCCGAGCCCGCGGCGTGCCGACCGGCCCTTCCCGGGCTACACGGTGTCGGCCGCCGCGGTGCTCGGCGCCTGGGTGCCCGCGCTGCCGAAGCGGATGCCCTTGGCCTCCCTGCCGACGGCACTCAGCACGATCACCGCGGTCAGGGCGGGTACGACGGTCCAGGTCATCGCCGCCGGATAGCCGTGGTGGTCGGCGATCGCCTCCTGGATGGGCAGGTTGAGCGCGGCGATCAGATTGCCGAGCTGGTAGGTGACGCCGGGGTAGAAGCCGCGGATGGCGTCCGGGCTCATCTCGGTGAGGTGGGCGGGGATGACGCCCCACGCTCCCTGGACGCACAGCTGCATCAGGAAGGAGGAGAGCATCAGCCAGCCGACGGTCGTGGACAGCACGAAGAAGGGGACGACCACCAGGCCCGCGGCCGCCGCGACCATGATCGTGCGACGCCGGCCGAGCCGCTCGGAGTAGGCGCCGAGCAGGGCGCCGCCGATGATGGCGCCGACGTTGTAGACGACCGCGATGGCGATGGCGGTGTCCGGCGACAGACCGAGGCCCTTCTTCACGAAGGTCGGGTAGACGTCCTGGGTGCCGTGCGACATCCAGTTGAAGGCGGTCATCAGCGCCACGAGGTACACGAAGCGCTTGAGCACGGCCGGGTTCCTGAACACCTGGTACGCGGGCGTGCGGTTGACGGCGACGCTCTTCTCCCACACCTCGCTCTCCTCCACCCGGGCCCGCACCCACAGGGCGACCAGGGCGGGTACGAGGCTGAAGGCGAACAATCCGCGCCAGCCGAAGGCGGGTTCGATGACGAAGAACGCGACGGCGGCGAGCAGATACCCGAGCGAGTAGCCGCTCTGCAGCAGCCCCGACCAGAACCCGCGCCGTTCCGCGGGGATCTTCTCCATCGCGAGAGCCGCCCCGAGTCCCCACTCGCCGCCCATGCCGATGCCGTACAGCAGACGCAGCACCAGCAGCACGGCGTAGTTGGGGGCGAAGGCACAGGCGAACCCGACGACCGAGTAGAAGACCACGTCCACCATGAGCGGTACGCGCCGGCCCTTCCGGTCCGCCCACATCCCGAAGACCAGGGCTCCGACCGGCCGCATCATGAGGGTGGCGGTGGTCAGGAAGGCCATGTCGGTGAGGGAGACATGGAAGTCGTCGGCGATCTCGCTGTAGACGAGGACGACGAGGAAGTAGTCGAAGGCGTCCATCGCCCAGCCCAGATAGGCGGCGACGAATGCGTTGCGCTGATCCTTGGTCAGACCACCGGCTTGCTCCCGCACAGTCTTCAACATGCCTGCCCTTCCCACGACTCCGCAGGTCACGCTAGGAGTACCCCGGGAACGGAACAACGCAACAAGCAGCAAAGCACACACCACAATTGAACAAAGCCGCCGCTCGGTTCTCTGCTGTGCCGGGACGGCTGTTGCGTGGAGGCGGAGCGTCCGGAGGTGCGCGTCCGCCCGGCCGGCGGGACACAGGCCGGGCCCCTCGTCGACGTCGAAAGTCAACGCGCCTTCGATCACGACGTGTTGGGCGGCTCCCCGGCGCGGGCGATCTCGTACTCGTGGTCCTCCGCGGACCTGCGTGCGGATCCAGGACCCCGTCGACAACCTCCGCGCCTGACCGTCGTCACGTGACGTCAGCGCTCACCGGCGTCCACCGGATCCGCGTACTGCACACGGACACCACGACCGCCGCCGCCGCGACGACCGCCAGCCCCCACACCAGGCTGCTCGCGTTCGCCACGAAGCCGATGACCGGTGGCCCGGCCAGCAGGCCCGTCGTGCCCATGGCGGCGACCAGGGCCAGTGCCTGCGAGCCCTGTTTCGCCGCCGCCACGTACACGCACGGTGTCACGGCCGCGCAGCCGAGGCCGACGCAGGCGAAACCGATGAGCGCCGGTGCCACTCCCCCGCTCACCAGGGCGAAGACCAGCCCGGCGGCGGCCAGCGCGCTGCCGGACAGGACGACCCGCCCGTCCCCCCAGCGGCTTCGCCAGCCGTCGGCGAAGAGGCGGGCGACGACCATCATGCCCGACACCACGGCGATGCCCATGGGCGCCAACTCCGCTGAGGCCTTGGCGACTTCGCGCAGGTAGAGGGCCGACCAGTCGTTCATGGCGCCCTCGGTCACCGTGCCGAACGCCATGGCGCAGCACATCCAGAGCGTCACCCGCGACGGCAGACTCCACGCACCGCGCGCCTTCTTCGCCTTCGGCTCCTCCTCGGCGGGTGCGTCTTCCTGGAGCAGGCCCGAGCGGGCCACCGCGGCCAGCAGTACGAGGAGTACGGCCGCCACGCCGAAGTGCGCGGCCACGGAGGAGGTCACCGCGTTCATGCCGGAGGCCAGCAGCGCCGCGAGCAGCGAGCCGGCGCTGAAGGTCGCGTGCAGTCTGGCCATGGTGTTGCGTTCGTACCGTGTCTCCAGGGCCGCGCCCTGCGCGTTCATGGCGACGTTCAGACAGCCCACGAACACCCCGTCGGCGACCATGACCAGCAGTGCGAGCGGGTAGTCCGGCGCCACGGCCAGGGCCAGGAGCAGCCCGGTCAGGCAGAGCGTCGACAGCAGTGCCAGCCGTGCCGAGCCCAGCCGTCTCATCACCACCGGCACCAGCGGAAACGACGCCACCGCGCCGATTCCGGCCGCCATCAGCAGCACGCCCACCTCCGCCGCGGTCAGCCCGAGGTCCGCCTTGATCGCGGGGATCCGAGCGGCCCAGGTGGCGTACTGGAAGCCGAGGGAGCAGAACAGCGCGGCGATCGCCAACTGCCCGCGGCGGAAGGGGTCATGGGGTGGGGACACACGCATCAGCGGCTCGCTTCGTCGATCTGGACATGTAGACGGCGTTCGCGCCGTAACCGCCCGGGGCGATCCCCGGATACGCGGTGAAGCCGCGCGCCGACCAGAACCGCTCACTGCGGCCGACGGCGATCAGCGAGATCCGCTCGAACCCGCGTGCACCGGCGGCCAGGGACAGGTGTTCGAGGAGGCACTGCCCGAGTCCCCGGCCGCGCAGCCGCTCCGTGACGACGAGGTCGTGCAGGTGCAGATTGCGCGTGGCGCGCGCACCGGCCGGCTCCGACCGCTCCAGGTCCGGGTACTTGAAGGGCGGATACGGCAGCGCCAGCAGGTACCCGGCCGGCTGACCGCCGACGTCCAGGACGAAACACGTCTCGGGCGACGCGTCCGCCCTGGACCGCAGCGCCGCGCGTCCCTCCGAGAGGCCCAGTGCCGCGTAGGCGTGGGACTCCAGCTCGACGACGGCGTCCCAGTCGGCGTCGGCGAGGTGGCGTATGCGCACGCCGTCGCCGCTCATGACCGTTCCTCGCGGGTGAAGGCGTACGGCAGCGGGTCGAAGCCGTTGAAGCCCTGGGTCGTGTAGCTGATCGCATAGGCGCCGCTGGACAGGACCCAGACAGGGTCGCCCGAGGCCAGGTCCTTCGGGACGTGGACGAGGCCGTGCTCCTGCGGGTAGGCGTCGTCGCTGTCGCAGGTGGGCCCGGCGACGACGGCGGGGACCAGCGCGGCCTCGGGGTGCGTGGGGAAGACGAGCCGGTACTGCAGCGCGTCCAGCTCGTACAGGCCGTTGAACTTGCCGCAGGCCAGGTAGAGCCAGTACTGGCGTTCGCCGTCCGGTCCCCGCCGCTTCGCGAGCCGCGCCACGTGCGTCCGGATGGCACCGTGGTCGGCGACGAGGTGACGCCCCGGCTCCAGCACGAACTGGAGGTCCTGGCCGTGCGCCTTCCTCAGGTGCCGCATGCCCTCGCGGATCACGGCGAAGATCTTGTCGAGGGGCGGGTCGAGGGGCGTGCCGAACCGGTCGAGGTAGCCGAGGGCGGGCAGACCGCCGCCCAGGTTGACATGGGACAGAACGATCCCGCGCCGCCGCAGCACGGCCAGTACGTCCGCCAGGCACTCGACCGCGCTGCGCCAGGCGTCCGCGGTCATCTGCTGCGAACCGACGTGCACGGACAGGCCGGAGGGTACGAGCCCCCGCTCCCGGGCCGCCTCCATGATCCGCACGGCGTCCTCCGGTGAGCAGCCGAACTTGTTGCTGAGCCCCCACAGCGCCCCTTCTCCGCTGGTCGCGAGCCTGCAGAAGACGCGGGCCCCGGGAGCGTGGGCGGCGATGGCGGCCACGTCCTCCAGGCTGTCGGTCGCGAAGTCCCTGACCCCCAGCCGGTGGGCGTCCGCGATGTCCCGGTCGGACTTCACGGTGTTGCCGTAGTGCGTCCTGCCGACCGGCACCCCCGCGCGCAGCGCCTGCTCCAGTTCGCGCGGACTCGCGCCGTCGACTCCGGCGCCCTTCCCGGCGAGGCACGCGAGCACCTCGTCGACCGGGCAGGCCTTCATCGCGAACCGGACGTCCACGCCGGGCAGTTCGCGCCGCAGCGCCTCGTAGCGCTCCTCGATCCCGGTCAGGTCGAAGACGATCCGGTCCTCGGCGGCGGCCGCCAGCGCGGCGAGCAGGCGAGCGGAATCCTGCGCCGTGCCCGCCGTCACGACTGCCGTCCGGGAGTCGGGGGTACGGCGGTCAGCCGGGCCGCGTCCACCAACGGCCCCCACGTTTCCACCAGCAGCGCGAAGTCCTCGATGTCACCGCGCGCTTCGTCGAGGAGCCGCTCACGGCGCTGCCCCAGCAGATCCGCGAACTCGGCGTATCTGCCGCCCAGTTGCCGGTACGCGGCATCGAGGGCGTCCAGCCGCCGGACGTTCTCTCCCGTGTCGAGCCCCGCGCTCTCTGCAGCGAGGCGAGCGACGGCCGAAGCGCGCACATGCCCCTCGTCGTCGAGCAACGCCCCGCCATCGCGGGCCATTCGGTCGTAGACGAAGTTGAAGTAGAGCATCGACAGCAGGAACTTGACGAACCGCAGCTGGTACGCGACGAACCCGGCGTCCGTCCTGCGCTCGCCCGTGTAGAAGTTCACGATGTTCCGGTTGTGCAGCACACCCGGCAGCGCGGCGTCGTGGACGAGGTGGATGAGGAAGTAGTCGCTGCCGATCGTGTCGGTGGCGGGCGGCAGCGGCACCCGCTCGTGCACTCCGTGGAAGGCGATGTTGCACATGTCCACGCGCATGGGGTCGACCAGGGCGAGTGTGGAGTGGTCCTCGGCGAAGGGGTCCGTGCCGGCGCCCCGGAAGGACTCCTCGACGAGTTGCCTCTTCTGTTCGGCGGACCAGTGGCCGGGTGCCCACAGGCTCACCATGTCGTGGTAGACGCCGGGGTCGATCCGGAGTATCTCGCCGATGTCGACGGACAGTTCACCGACGAAGGAGCCGCCGACCATGGCGACCCCCTTGCCGGCGTGCTCCGGGGCGAGGGCGTTCTCGGTGACGTCGTCGGCGGCGTCGGACGCGCGCCTGCCGAGCGAGAGGAGTTCGTGGTGGACGGGGAAGACGGTCTCGCCGTTCACGGTCTGGTACCGGCTGTCGGAGTCCCTGCGGTGGACGGACTCGCAGCCGAGCGCCGCGGCGATGAGGAACGCGCGGTTGGTGCAGGCGCCGTAGGAGAGCCGGTCCGGGAGCATCAGGTCGAGCAGCAGGTCGGGCTTGGTGGCCGCGGCCCGCTCGATCGCCCGCCGCAGGAAGTCCCGCTGCTGTGTCTCGTCGAGATGGTGGACGACGATCCGCGGGTCGTGGGGTAACCGCCGTACGGCGTCGGCGTGTTCGGCGTGGGCGGGTGTGTCGCAGGAGTCCAGGATCAAGAGGTGGACCTCGGCGTCGAAGTGCCGGGCGGCGTAGGCGGCTTCCTCGCCGATCGCCGAGATCGTCGCGGTGCAGGGCCTGTTGGTGGGCAGGGTCAGACAAATTCGGCGCATGACTCTTCTCCGACCGGCGCTGTCTCGTCGTGCGCGTCCGCACCGCTCCATGACGTCAACCCCAGCAGTCGGGCGCCGAGTTCATTGAGGTCGGCGCGTCCGTAGCGCAGGGACTCGTGGCGCGTGGCGTCGCCGAGGAGCGTCGCGTTCCAGTCCGGTGTGCCGAGCGTGCGCCAGGATTCGACCCGGGAACGCCGGAGGGCCTCGGCGGACTCCAGGGCCGGCATCATCGACAGGTACTGGACCGCCCGTACGCTGCTCTCGGAGGTGTTGGGCGCCACTCCGTGCGCCAGCAGACCGTTGAAGATCAGCAGGTCGCCGGCCTCCATCTCGGGCCGCACGACCGGGAATTCGTGCCGGTCGATCCTGGGGCGGATCGGGTCGCGGTCGTCCGGCTGGAGCGCCTTCCAGCGGTCGAACCGGCGGAACAGCTCGGGGCAGCACTGGAATCCGCCGAGTTCCGGCCTGGTGTCGGTGAGGGCGATGATGCCCTGGACCCGCTGCGGCAGCACGCCGAGGGTGGTGTCGACATCCCAGTGGAGCTCGATGTCGAACCCCTCCTCGGTGCGCGGGATCAGCGCCCGGTCACGGTTCTTGATGTTGGGCGGGTTCAGGTTGAGCCGGTCGAGCGTCACCCACAGCTCTTCGCAGTCCCACACGTCGACGAAGGCGTCGTGCACGCGCCGGGCCTGTCGGCTGTCCCAGAGCAGCTGGTGGTGGTAGGCCTCGACGAAACCGTAGATGTGCAGTTCCCGGTCGAGGTCGGAGCGGTACTCGCGCTCCTCGTACCAGGTCTCCGGGCGGTCGGGGTCGAGCCCCTGGAACTCCCAGGCGAAGTCGAGGAGTCGGCGGGCCGAGGCGGCGGGGATCACCTGCTTGACGACGACGTAGCCGTACGACTGCCAGAAGGCGAAGTCGTCCTCGCTCAGGACTCGCAGCGGGCGGCTCTTCTTCAGGTCCCGCAGGGGTGTCTGGGCGAGATAGGTCTCGCCGTCCGAACTGAAGTAGGGGATGTCCGACGGGGCTCGATGGAGATAGCGGGCAGGCGTGGGCATGCGGTGCTCCAGACCTCGATCTCAGGTACCGGCGACCCCGAACGGGTCGCCGACTGCGCGGAGTGAGGGGCGGTGGCCGTTCCCGCAGGGTCGCTGCACCACGTGCCACACCAGCCCCTGTTCGAACTCGCGTATCACCAACTTGGACTAGACCAACTCGCAATGTCAAACATGCAAGTTGTCGGCGCGTTGCTGCCAAGACGGCCCGGCCCGGCGCCAGTTGACGAGGTCAGCCCCCACTTGACACGTGCGGTTAGCCTGAGCGGAGACATATTGGTCTGTACCAACAGAAGGGCTGTCGATGGTCTCCAGCAAGCACAGCAGGGAGTTGCGGCGGCTGGCGCTCTCCGTCCTGCAGCCGGGGTTCGTGGGCACCGAGGCGCCGGACTGGGTGCTGCGCGAGATCGGTGACGGGCTGGCCTCGGTCGTGCTCTTCTCGCGCAACATCGTCTCGCCCGACCAGGTCGCCCGCCTGACCGGACAACTGCGCGCGGAGAACCCCGAGTTGATCGTCGC
This sequence comes from Streptomyces cylindrosporus, assembly GCF_022698165.1. Taxonomy (GTDB): domain Bacteria; phylum Actinomycetota; class Actinomycetes; order Streptomycetales; family Streptomycetaceae; genus Streptomyces; species Streptomyces cylindrosporus. The sequence continues at coordinate 117,900 of NZ_JALDAY010000009.1, read as the reverse complement.
GATCGACGAGGAGGCCGGAGACGTCACCCGCATCGAGTCCGCGACCGGCTCGACCCGGCCGGGCAACTTCGCCCTAGGCACGGTCGACGACACCGAGCTGACCGAGGAGGTCGCCGCCGACCTGGGCCGCCAGCTGCGCACGGCCGGCGTGAGCCTCGACTACGCGCCCAGCGCGGACGTCAACTCCAACCCCGACAACCCGATCATCGGGGTCAGGTCCTTCGGCGTCGACGCGAAGGTGGTGTCCCGGCACACCGCCGCGTGGATCCGGGGACTCCAGTCGGCCGGCGTCGCCGCCTGCGCCAAGCACTTCCCCGGCCACGGCGACGTCGCCGTCGACTCCCACCACGGACTGCCCGTCTACGGCGCCGACCGCGAGCAGATCGCCGCCCAGGCCCTGCCGCCCTTCCGGGCCGCCGTCGAGGCCGGGGTGCGCGCCGTGATGACGGGCCACCTCCTGGTCCCCGCGTACGACCCCGACCTGCCGGCCACCCTCAGCCCGCGCATCCTCGACGGACTGCTGCGGCAGGAGCTGGGATTCGAGGGCATGATCGTCACCGACGCCATCGAGATGGGTGCGGTCGCCGGCCGCCACGGGATCGGCGGGGCCACCGTGCGCGCGGTCGCCGCCGGTGCCGACGCCGTGTGCGTGGGCGGCGAGAAAGCCGAGGAGGCGACCGTCGACCTGCTCGTGAACTCCCTTGTGGACGCTGTACGTTCGGGGAACCTCAGTGTGGAACGGCTCGGCGAGGCGGGCGAGCGCGTCCGGGAGTTCGCCACCTGGTCGGCGGCGCTGAGCCCGGCCGTCAACGGCGACCTGGGCGGCGGCATCGGCTTCGCGGCCGCCCGCCGGGCCATCCGGCTGACCGGAGCCGTACGGCGCGCCCTGCCCCTGGTCGTCGCGCCGCACGTGGTGGAGCTGGTGCCGACCACCAACCTGGCCATCGGCAAGGAGACCCCTTGGGGCGTCGCCGCCCCGCTGGGCGAGCGGCTGCCCGGCACGACCTCGGTCCGGGTGCGTCACGAGGACCTCAGGTCGGGGACCACCGCCCTGGAGTCGACCGCCCTGTCACCCGCCGCGGGACGCCCGCTGGTCGTGGTCGTCCGGGACGCCGCCCGGCACGCGTGGATGGCGCGGGCGCTCGCCGACCTGGTCAGGGCCCGCCCCGACGCGATCGTCGTGGAGATGGGCCTGCCCGGAGCCGCGCTTCCGGCGGCGGCCCAGATCTTCACCCACGGCGCCACCGCCGCCTCCGGAGTGGCCGCGGCGGAGGTGCTGGCCGGGGCCCGCTGAGGTTCAACTCACGTACTACCGAGCAACATTGACGCTCTCTCAGCTCTTGCCTACCTTTTGAGAGCGCTCTCACACCCGCTGCCGGAGCAGGGAGGTCCGATGACCCCCGTACAGAGTCCGAGACGTCACCCCCTCCGCCGATGGCTGGCAGCCCTTCCGCCGGGGCTGCTCGCCCTCCTCGTCCCCCTCGCACCACCGGCGTCCGCCGCCGACACCTCGGCGGCGGCCACCGTCTGCAACAAGTACTGCGACGCCCGGGACCCGGCACTCTCCCCGGGCGACCGCACACCGGTCACCGCGAGCGTCTACTCCCGTTCGATCGTCCTGCACTTCGACGACACCGACGCGATGGGCTGGGCGTCCATCGACAACGGCAGCCCGGGGGACGAGGTCTGGCTAGACCGCTCCTTCGACGGCGGCCGGACCTGGAGCTCGGGCAGCAAGCTCGGCGACACCACCGTCCCCTCGGGACAGCGGGGTTGGCGGACGCTGATGTACAACGTGGACGACTGGAACAACCTCGGCGTGGGCGCCCTGCGCGCGTGCGGCAAGGCCGGGGACCGCGCCGAGATCGCGTGCACCCCGTGGGCCCGCACCACGTGGAACGCCGGCGAGCGGCGCACCGCGGCGGCGACGGCGCTGATGACGTCGTACAACTACGGGACCGGCCTGTTCGACACCACCGGCTGGTGGAACTCGGCGAACGCCCTGACCGCGCTGATCGACAACATCCGGGTGACGGGCATGGGCAGCTACACCTACGCGATCGCCCGCACCTACGACCTCAACATCAACGCCCAGGGCGGGCAGTTCCGCAACGACTACATCGACGACACCGGGTGGTGGGGGCTGGCGTGGGTCGCCGCGTACGACCTGACCGGTGACAGCCGCTATCTGAGCACGGCCCGCGCGGACGCCGACCACATGGCCGCCTACTGGGACACGACCTGCGGCGGCGGAGTGTGGTGGAGCACGGCGAAGACGTACAAGAACGCGATCGCCAACTCCCTCTACATCCAGCTCAACGCGGCCCTGCACAACCGGATCTCCGGTGACACGGCGTATCTGGACCGGGCTCGGGCGGGCTGGTCCTGGTTCCAGGGCACCGGCATGGTCAACGGCTCGCACCTGGTCAACGACGGCATCGACCTGTCCACCTGCCGCAACAACGGCGCGGCCGTCTGGTCGTACAACCAGGGTGTGCTCCTCGGCGCGCTCACCGAGCTGTACCGGGCGACGGGCGACAGCGGACTCCTCACCAGCGCCCGGCAGATCGCCGACGCAGCCACCACGACCTCCCAGCTCCACACCGCCGACGGCATCCTGCGCGATCCGTGCGAGGACGGCGACTGCGGAGGCGACGGGCCGTCGTTCAAGGGCGCCCACGTCCGCGGCCTCGGCAGGCTCAACGCGGTGCTCGCCGACCACCCGTACACCGCCTATCTCAAACGCCAGGCGGACCGCGCCTACGCGAGCGACCGCAACGCCCTCGACCAGTACGGGCTGCGCTGGTACGGCCCGCTGGACAAGACGGACGCGGCACGCCAGCAGAGCGCCCTCGACCTGCTCGACGCGGCGCCCTGAGCGGGCTCGCGGCGCCGGGATCAGGAACCGGCGAGGAAGGAGAGGCGCACCTTGCGCCGCGGGTTGTCCCGGTTCGTGTCCACCAGGCAGACCGACTGCCACGTGCCCAGCTCCAGTCCCCCGCCCACGACCGGCAGCGTCGCGTGCGGGGGTACGAACGCCGGCAGGACGTGGTCGCGGCCGTGGCCGGGGCTGCCGTGGCGGTGCTGCCAGCGGTCGTCGGCGGGCAGGAGGGTGTGCAGGGCGGCGAGGAGGTCGTCGTCGCTGCCGGCGCCCGTTTCGATGATGGCGATGCCGGCCGTGGCGTGCGGCACGAAGATGTTGAGGAGGCCGTCGCGCCCGGCGGCCGCCTCGCTCAGGAAGCTCTCGCAGTCGCGGGTCAGGTCGAAGACCCGCTCGTTCGAGCCGGTGGCGATGTTCAGGACTCGGGTGGTGAAGGCATCTGACATGGGCCCATCCTGACCCATGTGCCGGGATTCGCACGTCAACGGCCGCCCGCGGATTGATACGCGGGGTCCATTCCGCGAGACACCATTGACCGTGCACCGACCAGCTGGCTACTTTCGGCCGCATGTTGCGTTCAGCCCTGCTCACCACGCGCGGTCACATCGACCTGCTGCGGGTGGCCTCCGCCGCGTGTTGTCGCGGCTGCTGACGCCTTCCTCCCCGCGCTTTCCTCTCTCGCCCTCGCCGCCGTCTGCCGGTAGGCGCGCCGTGCCGCGCCACGGCGCTGAGGCGCGTGCCCCCTCACCTCACCGGTCGCTCTCCCCACTCCGTGGAGCATCATGAGCATCAGCCATGCCCCGCCCAGCCCCCCCGAACCCGACATTTCGGATATATCCGAGACGCATGCCGAGCAGGGCGCCGCCCTCCACCTCACCCCCATCGTCCCCACCTCCGCCCGCCGCACCCGCGTCCCCCGCTGGCTGCGCCGCACCACCGGGCCCCTCCTGTTGCTCGTCCTGTGGCAACTCCTCAGCGCCACCGGAGTGTTGACCGCCGACGTGCTCGCCTCGCCGGGGCGGATCGCGCAGGTCGGCTGGGATCTGATCGCCGACGGTTCGCTGCCCGGCGCGATCGGGACCTCGCTCCAGCGCGTGGCCGGCGGGCTGCTGCTCGGCACGGTGATCGGCACCGGACTCGCCCTGGTCTCGGGCCTGTTCAGGATCGGCGAGGATCTCGTGGACGCGCCGGTGCAGATGCTGCGGACCGTGCCGTTCGTCGGTCTCATCCCGCTGTTCATCATCTGGTTCGGCATCGGCGAGGCCCCGAAGATCGCCATCATCACGCTCGGCGTGACCTTCCCGCTCTACCTCAACGTCTACGCCGGAATCCGGGGCGTGGACACCCAGTTGATCGAGGCCGGTGAGTCCCTCGGGCTCTCCCGCCGGGGGCTCGTGCGGCACGTCGTGTTGCCGGGTGCGCTGCCCGGCGCGCTCACCGGGCTGCGCTACTCGCTCGGCATCGCCTGGCTGGCGCTGGTCTTCGCCGAGCAGGTCAACGCGGACGCCGGCATCGGCTTCCTGATGGTGCAGGCGCGGGACTTCCTGCGCACGGACGTGATCGTGGTCTGCCTGATCGTCTACGCCTTCCTCGGCCTGCTGGCCGACCTCGTCGTCCGACTCCTCGAAAGGCTGCTGCTGCAATGGCGACCGACGTTCACGGGCCGGTGAGCCCGCAGGTGTCCCCGACCTCTCACGCGGTCCGCGTCGAGGGTCTGAGCCGGTCCTTCGACGGCCGTGCCGTCATCGACGACCTCCGACTGGACATCCGGCCGGGCGAGTTCGTGGCCCTGCTCGGCCGCAGCGGCTGCGGCAAGTCGACCCTGCTGCGCATCCTGGCCGGCCTCGACCGCGACATCCGGGGCACCGTCCTGGTGCCGCGCCGCAAGGCCGTCGCCTTCCAGGCGCCGCGCCTGATGCCGTGGAAGAAGGTGTGGCGCAACGTCCTGCTCGGCCTGCCCGGCAAGCCCGAGCGCGCCGTCGCCGAGAAGGCGCTCGAAGAGGTGGGCCTGGACCACCGCACCGACGCCTGGCCGAAGACGCTCTCCGGCGGCGAGGCCCAACGCGCCTCGCTGGCACGGGCGTTGGTCCGCGAGCCCGATCTGCTGCTGCTGGACGAGCCGTTCGGCGCCCTGGACGCGCTGACCCGGATCAAGGCCCAGCGGCTGGTGGGCGAGTTGTGGCTGCGGCGCGGCTGCGCGGTGCTGCTGGTCACGCACGACGTCGAGGAGGCGGTGCTGCTCGCCGACCGCGTCCTGGTGATGGACGACGGCGTCATCGCGCACGAGCAGACCGTCGACCTCGACCGCCCGCGCGACATCGCCGACCCGCGGTTCGCCGAGCTCCGCGCCGGCCTGCTGGAACGGCTCGGCGTCGACACCGCCGCCGAAGCCGCCTGAACTCCCCTTTCCCTCACGCCAGTTCACAGAACGGAATCCCCATGCGACGCCGCCTCGTCCCCGCCGCACTGCTCCTGCCCTTCGCCCTGCTGCTCACCGCCTGCGGCGGCAACTCCGCGGCCGACACGGGAGGTTCGGTCGACGGCAAGGGCTCCCTCACCCTGAACGTAGGTGACCAGAAGGGCGGTTCGGAGGCCATCCTGCGGGCCGCCGGGGAGCTGAAGAACCTCGACTACAAGATCAAGTGGTCCACCTTCACCTCCGGCCCGCCGCTCCTGGAGGCCGTCAACGCCAAAGCCGTCGACATCGGCGGCGTCGGCAACACCCCGCCCGTCTTCGCGGCCGGCGCGGGCTCGAAGATCACGGTGGTGGCGGCCTGGCACGGCACATCCAAGGGCGACGCCATCCTCGTCCCGAACAGCTCCAAGCTGACCAGGCCTCAGGACCTCAAGGGCAGGTCCGTCGCCGTGGCGCAGGGCTCCTCCGCCAACTACCAGCTGGTCGCCTCCCTCAAGGCGGCCGGGCTGAGCCTGAGCGACGTCAAGGTCAAGTACCTCCAGCCGGCCGACGCGCTGGCCGCGTTCACGTCCGGCAAGGTCGACGCGTGGGCGGTGTGGGACCCGTACACCTCCCAGATCCTCCAGGCCAAGCAGGGCCGCGTCCTGACGACCGGCGACAGCATCACCAACGGCCTCACCTTCCAGGTGGCGGCGCCGAGCGCGCTGCGGGACAAGAAGAAGGCCGCCGCGATCAAGGACTACCTGGAGCGGCTGCGCCGGGCCACCGACTGGGTCTACGGCCACAAGGAGGAGTGGGCCAAGGTCTGGGCGAAGGACACCGGGCTGCCGTACGAGGTGGCGCTGGCCTCGGTGAAGCGGACCAACGCCACCCGGATCTCGGTCGCCGTCGACAAGCCGCTGATCGCCTCCGAGCAGCAGATCGCCGACACCTTCACGCAGTTGAAGCTCATCCCGAACAAGGTCGACTTCGGCGACTTCGTGGACACGCGCTACAACGGCGACCTGCCCCCGTCGACCACCGCGGCCCGCGCCTCCGAGAGCTGAGCAAGCCGGCCGGGAAGATCCACGGCCCCGCCGCCGTTGGCAGAAGCGTGAACAGCATGCGCGAGGTCGAGGTGGTCGTCATAGGCGCCGGTCAGGCCGGTCTGTCCAGCGCCTATCACCTGCGCCGCACCGGGTTCGAGCCGGACCGCGACTTCGTGGTGCTGGACCACTCCCCCGGCCCGGGCGGCGCCTGGCGGTTCCGCTGGCCGTCGCTGACGTACGGCAAGGTCCACGGCATGCACGCGCTGCCGGGCATGGAGCTGACGGGTGCCGATCCCGCGCGGCCGTCGTCCGAGGTGATCACCGAGTACTTCGCGGAGTACGAGCGCGCCTTCGATCTGCGGGTACGGCGGCCCGTCGACGTCCGTGCCGTGCGCGAGGGCGAGGACGGGCGGCTGCTCGTGGAGACCTCGGACGGCACCTGGTCGACGCGGGCACTGATCAACGCGACCGGCACCTGGGACCGGCCGTTCTGGCCGCGCTATCCCGGCCAGGAGACCTTCCGGGGACGGCAGTTGCACACCGCGCAGTACCCGGGGCCCGAGGCGTTCGCGGGGCAGCGGGTCGTCGTGGTGGGCGGCGGCGCGTCCGGCACTCAGCATCTGCTGGAGATCGCCGAGCACGCGGCCGCCACCACCTGGGTCACCCGCCGCCCGCCCGTCTTCCGGGAGGGCCCCTTCACCGAGGAGTACGGCCGGGCCGCCGTCGCCCTCGTCGAGGAGCGGGTACGGCAGGGCCTGCCGCCGAAGAGCGTGGTCTCCGTCACCGGGCTGCCGCTCAACGACGCGATCCGGCAGGGCATCGAGGACGGGGTCCTCGACCGCCGGCCCATGTTCGACCGGATCACGCCCGACGGCGTGGCGTGGAACGACGGGCGACACAGTCGTCACATCGCCGCCGACGTGATCCTGTGGGCCACCGGCTTCCGGGCCGCCATCGACCACCTCGCCCCGCTGAAGCTGCGCGAGCCGGGCGGCGGGATCCGCGTCGAGGGCACCCGTTCGGTCGCCGACCCGCGCGTCCACCTCGTCGGCTACGGCCCCTCGGCCAGCACCATCGGCGCCAACCGGGCCGGACGCGCGGCCGTACGGGACATCAGGCGGCTGCTCGCCGAGGAGCCGGTCGCCGCGTGACGTCCCGCCCGGTCACTTCGCCGAGGGCTTCTGCCGGGCGTTGAACTCGGCGACATTGCGCTGGTGCTCGGCGAAGTCGGCGGTGAAGCGGGTGTCGCCCGGCTTGACGGTGACGAAGTACAGCCAGTCGCCCGGCGTCGGACTGATCGCCGCACGCATCGCGTCCTCGCCCGGATTGTCGATCGGCGTGGGCGGCAGGCCCATGCGCTGGTACGAGTTGTAGGGGCTGTCGATCCGCGTGTCGTCGCCGGTCGTCTTCAGCGTGGCGCGGTTCAGGGCGTAGTTGATGGTGGAGTCCATCTGCAACGGCATCCCGCGCTCCAGCCGGTTGAAGACGACCCGCGCCACCTTGCCCATGTCCGCCTTGGAGGCGGCCTCGGCCTGCACGATGCTCGCGATGGTGACCGCCTGATAGACGTTCATCGCGTTGCGCTGCGCGCCGGCCGCCATCGGGGCGCCGTTGAACTTCTTGTTCGCGGTGTCGACCATGTACGCCAGCAGCGACTCGGGCGTCGCCTTCCTGCCGTTCCGCTCCAGCGGATACGTCGCCGGGAAGAGGTAGCCCTCCGGGTTGCCCTCGGCGTCGCTCGGCAGCTTCAGGGCTGCCTTCGCGAGGGACTTGCGGGCGCTGCCGGCCGGCAGGGCGAGGGCCTTGTCGATCGCGTCGTAGACCTGCCCCGCGCGCCAGCCCTCGGGGATCACCAGCGCCGTGGGCTTGGCCTCCTGCTCGTTCTCCAGGCTCAGCAGCGGCACCGCCACGGCGGTGCCGGCCACGACGGCTCCGGTCGCGATGAGGACGAGCCGGCCCCTGCGCGTCAGTCGAATCGTTCTCCGTGGCGGAGTGTTCAGGTACATGAGCGCACGGTAACCCGCATACCGTCACAAACCCGGCATATTTTCAGCTTGTCGGTTCCAGTTGGGCATCCCGGCGTACGAGGGCCGCGTACCGTCCGTCCCGGTCGAGCAGTTCCTCGTGCGTGCCCCGCTCGGCCACCCGGCCGGAGTCCAGGACCACGATCTGGTCGGCGCCGCGGATCGTGGAGAGCCGGTGCGCGATGGTGAGCGTGGTGCGGTTGGCCGACAGGGCGTCGATGGCGTCCTGCACGGCCGCCTCGGTCCGGGTGTCCAGGGCGCTGGTCGCCTCGTCGAGGATCAGGACCGGCGGGTCGCGCAGGATGGTGCGGGCGATGGCGAGGCGCTGCTTCTCACCGCCGGAGAACCGGTGGCCGCGCTCGCCGACGACGGTGTCGTACCCGTCGGGCAGCGCCGCGATGTGCTCGTGGATCTGCGCCGCCCGTGCCGCCGCGTACAGCTCCTCGTCGGTGGCGTCCGGCTTGGCGAAGCGCAGGTTCTCGGCGACCGAGGCGTGGAAGAGGTACGTCTCCTGCGAGACCACGCCGACGGCCCGAGCGAGGGTGTCGAAGTCGAGGTCGCGGACGTCGACGCCGTCGAGGGTGACCCGGCCGCCGGTGACGTCGTACAGCCGCGGCACCAGGTAGCCGAGGGTCGACTTGCCGGCGCCGGTCGGGCCCACCACCGCGAGGCTGCTGCCCGCGGGGACGGTGACGTCGATGCCGTCGAGGACGGGCCCGCTCTTGTCGTCGTAACGGAACTCGACGTCCTCGAAGCAGACCTCGCCCTTGATGCGGTCGAGGTGGACCGGGTTGTCCCGCTCGGTGATGTCGATGGGCAGGTCGAGGTACTCGAAGATGCGCTGGAACAGCGCGAGGGAGGTCTGGATCTGGACGCCGGTCGACAGCAGGCTGACGGCCGGGCGGAACAGGCCCTGCTGGAGCGAGACGAAGGCGACGATCGTGCCGATGGAGATGTCGGGGCCGCCGGCCTGGAGGGCGATGCCCGCGGTCCAGTAGATGACGGCCGGCATGGCGGCCATGACGATCGTGATGACGGCCATGCGCCAGCGCCCGGCCATGCTGGATCGCACTTCGAGGTCGACGAGCCCCTCGGACTCCTCCTCGAAGGACCTGGTCAGCGAGTCGGAGCGGCCCATGGTGCGGCCGAGCAGGATGCCGGAGACGGAGAGCGACTCGGTGACCGTGGCGGCCATCGCGGCCATCTGCTTCTGGCGCTGGGTGGTGATCTTCTTGCGTTCGTTGCCGACGCGGCGGCTGATCCAGACGAAGAGCGGGAGCAGCAGCAGCGAGACGACGGTCAGGCGCCAGTCGAGGGCGATCATCGCGACGATGGTGGCGACCACGCTGGTCAGGTTGGAGACCAGGGAGGTGGCGGTGGAGGTGACGGTGGCCTGCATGCCGCCGATGTCGTTGGCGATGCGGGACTGGACCTCGCCGGTGCGGGTGCGGGTGAAGAAGGCGAGGGACATGCGCTGCAGGCGGCCGTAGACCGCGGTGCGCAGGTCGTGCATGACGCGCTGGCCGACGGTCGTCGAGATCAGGGTCTGCAGGACGCCGAAGACGCTGGTCAGGACGGCGCTCAGGATCATGCCGAGCGCGAGCAGGCTGAGCAGGCCGGTGCGGCCCTGCGGGATGGCGGTGTCGAGGGTGGCCTTCAGCAGGAAGGGCGTGGCCACCGAGACCAGCGAGGAGGCGCCGACCAGCAGGCCGACGATCGCGAGCCGGGCGCGGTAGGGGCGGAAGAGCTTCAGGATGCGGCGCACCTGCCGGGGCTGCTCCTTGGCGTCGGCCGGCGGTGTCCAGCGGGATTCTCGATCGGGGTGCATGGGCTCCTTCGGGAGGTGAGAGGGAGGCGGGGCGGTCGAGCCTGGCGGAGCTTAGCTCATTGTTACCTATGCTCACAATGAAATACCTCCTGATATTGTTCCCGCATGACCAGCCCCGATCCCGACGGCCTGCTCGCCGAGCAGTTGCTGCGGCTGACCCGCCGGGTGCACCGCATCCAGAAGCGGCACATCGAGCAGTGCGGCATGGGCGTCACCCCGGCTCAGTCCCGCCTCCTGCGCACACTGGCGCACTACGGCTCACCACCGCGCATGGCCGACCTCGCGGAGCGGCTGGAGGTGGTGCCGCGGGCGGTGACCTCGCTGGTCGACGGTCTGGAGGCGAGCGGCAAGGTACGACGGGTGCCGGACCCGACGAATCGCCGGGTGATCCGGATCGAGCTGACGGAGGACGGTCACAAGGCCCTGCGCGAACTGCGCGCCGCCCGCAGATCCGCCGCCGCGGAAATCCTCGCACCGCTGACGGAGGAGCAACGCGCGGTGCTGGGCGGCCTCCTGGACACCCTGGTGGACGGCGCACCGGAGTCCGGACGGCGCTGCTGAGCCCGGACTGAGCCAGAGTATGACCATGGCCGAGACTCCGAGGTGCGGCGGGCGCGGGAGTTGGACACGGGGGAGAGCCGGTTCGAGGACCGCGAACGGCACGCCGAGGAGCGGGCGCCAGCGGCGGAACGACGCGAGGCCCTCGTCTCTCTCACGCCTGCACGCCGGTTGGTTCACGGCCGAGCCGACGCGTCCGACAACCGCTGGCGACGGGAGCACGGAGGCAGCCTACGCAGGGGCAATCCGCTTGTGGGGGACGGGACTTGGGAGTGGGGCGGACGCAGGAGCCGATCGTGCGGTGCGGCTCTCATCGTGGCGGTGTCGGCCGCGCTGACCGTCTGGGCGAACTCCCGCTGACCCGGGCGGAAACAGGGGCGGGCCGCGGTCGCCGCTCCGTTCTTCCGGAGCTGCGGCGCGCGGCCCGTACCCGTCGGCGGTGGGGTCAACTGGCCTCGGTGGCGGGCTCCTTGGCGGTCTGGGCGGGGACCTCGGCCTGCGGAGCCGCGGTCTCCTCGGCCCCCTCCGGCGCCTTGCTCCCGCCGTCCAGAACCTTCTTCGCCCGCTCGATGTCCAGTGCCCCCTCCCAGCGGGAGACGGCGAAGACGGCGACGCAGTTGCCGAGCAGGTTCGTCACGACGCGCATCGAGTCCATGATGCGGTCCACACCGAGCAGCAGGGCGACCGCGCCGGCCGGGATGGCGCCCAGCGAGGACGCGGTCGCGGACAGCGCGAGGAACGCCGAGCCGGGGATGCCCGCCATGCCCTTGCTGGTCAGCATCAGCACCAGGACCACGGTGATCTGCTGCCCCACACTGAGGTCGACACCCACGGCCTGCGCGATGAACAGCGTGCCGATGGAGAGGTAGAGCGACGCGCCGTCGAGGTTGAAGGAGTACCCCGTCGGCAGGACGAGGCCCACCGCGTCGTCGCGCGCACCGGCCCCCCTCAGCTTCTGCATCACCCGCGGCATCACCGACTCCGTCGACGCCGTGCCGAGCGCCAGCAGCATCTCCTCGCGGATGTACCGCAGGAACTTCCACAGGCTCAGCCCCGTGACCATGCGCAGAGCGACCGCGAGCAGCACGACGAACAGCGCGGCGGCGACGTAGCACAGAACGATCAGCTTCGCGTACGTCTCGATGACGCCGAGCCCGTACTGGCCGATCAGGACGGCCATCGCGCCGAAGACCGCGATCGGCGCGAGCCGCATGACGAAGCCGACGATCGCGAAGATGATCTCCTGGGCCTGTTCGATGGCGGGCAGCACTTGCGGCACCTTGGTGTGGCCGAGATGCAGCAGGGCCGCGCCCACGAGGCAGGCCAGGACGAGGACTTGGAGCAGGGAGTTCTCGGCGAAGGCGCCGATGAAGCTCGTCGGCAGCGCGTTCAGGACGAATTCTGTCGTCGAGGGCAGCGAGCCGCCGCCCGTCTTCTCGTCGACCGCCTTGGTGCTCAGCGTGGCCGGGTCGACGTGCATCCCGGAACCGGGCTGGACGACGTTGGCGGCGAGCAGCCCGATGATCAGGGCGAGCGTGCTCGCCACCTCGAACCAGAGCAGCGCCTTGAGCCCGATCCGGCCGAACGCCTTCAGGTCGCCGGCCTTGGCGATCCCCACGACCACCACGCAGAAGACGAGCGGCGAGATGATCGTCTTGATCAGCCGGGTGAACCCGTCGCCGAGCGGCTGAAGGTCCGTGGCCACGTCAGGCCACAGCTTGCCGACGGCCATGCCGAGCACGAGCGCGACGAGGACCTGCGCGAACAGCGAGGTACGCAGTGTGTGTGCGACGCGTCGCGGGACAGAGGGGACGGACGGCGGCACAGGCACTCCTTGAGAGGGGACGTCAACATCGCAGCAGCCGGGGAGACTTCTGCGATACGGAAAGCGGCTTCCGTGGCGATCACTTTCGCTCGCAAGTTGATCGCAGCGGAAACCTGCGTGTTGCGTCCGTGTAAATCAGCCCGGGGGCCCTCCACCGTCCGCGCTAGGCCTTCAGGTCAGCCCTGTCCCCCATGACCACCACGGGATGCCGGTCCGGGTCGAGCGTGCGCAGCAGGTACTCCATCGCCGCCTTGGACAGGCTGACGCAGGCGGACGTACCGCTGCCGTGGTCCATGTGCAGCCAGATGCCGCCGCCCTTCGCGTCGCCCTCGGGGCGGGTCGGGTCGTTGGGCGGACGGCCCTTGACGCGGTTGTAGTCGATGGCGATGACGTAGTCGAAGTCGTGCCAGTGCGACCGGGCCCACCAGCGTGGGGCCGCGAAGGACGGGTCGCGGGTGTACGGGAGCCGGGCGCCGGGGTCGGCGAGGACACCGCCCGCGTCGGTGAGCGTGAACACGCCGACGGGGCTGCGCCGGTCGCCCTCGTGATGGTCGGCGGTCCAGCCCCGCTTGCCGTTGTGCGCCGGCCAACTGCGGGTGCGCTCCCAGGTGGAGCCGCGTTTCGTGTACAGCACGACCGTGGAGTCCGGGGAGTCCTTGCCGTCGCCGTAGACCGCGACGACCTGGCGGGAGTCGTCCGGGATCAGCCGGTGCAGACGGTCGCCGACGCCGGGGACGGCGGTACGGGCCCGTGCGGGTGACGCCTTGGCACCGGCTCCGCTCTCCCCCGCACCGCCGTGCCCGGCATCGCCGCACCCGGACAGTGCCGTGAGCAGGGTCCCCAGGGCCGCCACCGCGACCGCCGTACGTTGTGCACCGTTTCTCCGCATCGGCCCATTCTGTACGGCCGCTGAGAAAACCGGTTGCCTCCGACCACGCTGCGACGCGAACCTTGCACGGTTTGCAACCGCCGAACGCGGTTCCCTCCACCCCCCTGACACGAGCCACTGGGATGTCAGTCGTCATGCAGATTCAAGACCTTCCGTATCCCGATCCGGGCGTGCCGGACGCGCGTTCGGGTCCACGATTCCTGTGGTGGCTGGGCCGAAATCAGCTGGGCGGGCAGTTCAAGGCGCTGGCCTGGGGCCTGTTGCACTTCGTGGCGGTCTCCGCGCTGCCGTTCTGCGTGGGCCTCGCCGTACAGGCCGTGGTGGATCGCTCCGGCACCCGGCTGGCGCTGACCGGCGGGCTGCTCGCGCTGGCCGCCTTCTGCATCGCGCTGGGCGACACCTTCCTGCACCGCACCGCCGTCACCAACTGGATCACCGCCGCCGCCCGCGTCCAGCAACTGCTCGCCCGCAAGGCGGCCCAGCTGGGCTCGGCGCTCACGCGGCGCGTCGCGGCGGGCGAGGTGGTGGCCGTCTCCACGGGCGACGTCGAGAAGATCGGCTGGTTCGTGGAGGCCGTCTCCCGCTTCCTCGCGGCGGCCCTCACCGCCCTGCTGGTCTGCGTCGCCCTGCTGGTCTACCAGCCCGCGCTCGGCGTGGTCGTCGCCGTGGGTCTGCCCCTGGTGGCGCTCGCGGTGCTGCCGCTGCTGCCCAAGGCCACCCGGCGGGCCGACCTGCAGCGCGAGAAGGCGGGCCGGGCCACCGAACTGGCCTCGGACACCGTCGCCGGCCTGCGCGTGCTGCGCGGCATCGGCGGCGAGGAGCTCTTCCTCGACCGCTACCGCAGCGCCTCCCAGGAGGTCCGCCGCGCGGCCGTGCGCAGCGCCCGCATGTGGTCCCTCATCTCCGCGATGCAGGTCCTGCTGCCGGGCCTGCTGATGATCGTCGTGGTCTGGTACGGCGTCCATCTCGCCCGCGAGGGCCGCATCACCGTCGGCGAACTGGTCACCGTCTACAGCTCGGTGATGGTCCTGAACTACCCGCTCCAGCACTTCCACGAGATCGCGATGGCGTACTCCTTCTCGCGCCCCTCGGCCAAGCGGGCCGCGCGGGTGCTCTCACTGGAGCGCGCCACCGACATCGAGGGCGTGCGGGAGGCCGACGTGCCGAGCGGCGATCTGTACGACCCCGCGACCGGTCTGCTGGCCCCGGCCGGCCGGCTCACCGCGGTGGTGTGCGGCGACCCGGACGCGGCGGGTCTGCTCGCCGAGCGGCTGGGCGGACACCCCGCCGAGCAGGGCACGTCCGTGCGGCTGGGCGGCGTACCACTGGACGAGCTGCCGCTGGACACGGCCCGCACGGCCGTGCTCGTCCAGGACAAGGACCCGGTACTGCTGTCGGGTTCGCTGCGCGAGCTGCTCGACGTGCCCGCCTCGGGTGCCGTCACCGCCGAGGACGCGCTGGTCGCGGCCCAGTGCGGGGACGTGCTGGAGGCGCTCGCGCAGGGGTCGTTGGACGCCGAGGACCCGATGGACACGCGCATCACCGAGCGCGGGCGGTCGCTGTCCGGCGGTCAGCGGCAGCGGCTCGCGCTCGCCCGGTCGCTGATCACCGACCCCGAGGTGCTCGTCCTGGACGAGCCGACCTCCGCCGTCGACTCGCACACCGAGGCGCGGATCGCGGAGGGCGTGCGTGGACTGCGTCGGGGGCGCACGACGGTGGTGTTCACCTCGTCGCCGCTGCTCCTGGACCGCGCGGACCGGGTCGTGCTGGTGCACGAGGGCGAGGTCACGGCGGTTGGCGTGCACCGCGAACTGGTGCGCACCGACCCCCGGTACCGGGCCGTGGTGACCCGGGAGACGGAGGAGGAGTCGGCCATGAGCGCCGTACTCGAAGAAGACGTACTCGAAAACGCACTCGAAGAAGACGAAGCACTCACTGAACTGCAAGAACTGGAAGAGATCGAGGAGTCGGCATGATCGGCGTGGCGCCACCGGCCTACGACCCGGCGGCACCGACGACGGCGAACACCCTGCCCGTCGGCGCCCCCGCGACCGTACGCGCCTATGTGGCCGAGCTGTTCCGGCGGCACCGCCGCGCCTTCGTGGTCCTGATCGCCGTCAACACGGTGTCCGTGATGGCGTCGTTGGTCGGCCCGTGGCTCCTCGGCGACCTCGTCGAGCGGGTCTCGGACGGCGCGCGGGACCTCCATCTCCCGCTCACCGTCTCACTGTTCGCGCTCGCGCTGGTCGTCCAGGCGGTGTTCGTACGGCAGGTGCGGCTGCGCGGCGCGATGCTGGGCGAGCGGATGCTGGCCGACCTGCGCGAGGACTTCCTGGTGCGATCGGTGGGACTGCCGCCGGGAGTTCTGGAGAGAGCGGGGACCGGTGACCTCCTGTCCCGTATCACCACGGACATCGACCGGCTCGCCAACGCGATGCGCGAGGCCGTGCCGCAGCTGGCGATCGGTGTGGTGTGGGTACTGCTGCTGATGGGCGGCCTGGTCGTCACGGTGCCGCCGCTGGCGCCCGCCGTGCTGGTCGCCGTGCCGCTGCTGGTGGTCGGCTGCCGCTGGTACTTCAAGCGGGCGCCGTCCGCGTACCGTTCGGAGGCCGCGGGGTACGCCTCCGTCGCCGCCGCCCTCGCCGAGACCGTCGACGCCGGACGCACCGTCGAGGCCCACCGCCTCGGTGAGCGCCGGATCGAACTCTCCGAGCGCCGGGTGACCGAATGGACGGCGTGGGAACGGTACACGTTGTGGCTGCGGTCGGTGCTCTTCCCGGTCATCAACCTCACCCACGCGACGGTGCTCACGTCGGTGCTGATGATCGGCGGGGTGTTCGTCCTGCACGGCTGGATCGGGGTGGGTGAGCTGACGACGGGCGCGCTCATCGCACAGATGCTCGTCGACCCGGTCAACCTCATCCTGCGCTGGTACGACGAACTGCAGGTGGCGCAGGTGTCGTTGGCCCGGCTGGTCGGTGTGCGGGACATCGAGCCGGAGGCCGGGGAGGAGTCGCTGGCGCCGGACGGGCGGGACGTCCACGCGGACCGCGTGCACTTCGGCTATCGCGAGGGCGTGGACGTCCTGCGCAAGGTGTCCCTGCGCGTCGCACCCGGCACGCGGCTCGCGCTGGTCGGCCCCTCGGGCGCGGGCAAGTCCACGCTGGGCAGGCTGCTCGCGGGCATCTACGCGCCCCGGGACGGCCGGATCACCCTGGGCGGCGCGGAGCTGTCCCGGATGCCGGCGGAACGAGTCCGCTCGCACGTCGCCCTCGTCAACCAGGAGCACCACGTGTTCGTCGGCTCCCTGCGCGACAACCTCCTCCTGGCCCGAACGGACGCGGTGGACGCGGAGTTGTGGGCGGCGCTGGGTGCGGTCGACGCCGACGGCTGGGCGCGGGCGCTGGACGACGGCCTCGCCACGGAGGTCGGCTCGGGCGGGCTGGCGCTCACCCCGGCGCAGGCCCAGCAGATCGCGCTGGCCCGGCTGGTGCTCGCCGACCCGCATACGCTGGTGCTGGACGAGGCGACGTCCCTGCTGGACCCGCGCGCCGCCCGCCACCTGGAACGGTCGTTGGCCCGCGTCCTCGACGGCCGCACGGTGGTCGCCATCGCCCACCGCCTGCACACCGCGCACGACGCGGATGTCATCGCGGTGGTGGAGAACGGGCGGATCAGCGAGCTGGGCAGCCATGAGGAGTTGGTGTCGGCGGACGGGGCGTATGCGGCGTTGTGGCGGTCTTGGCACGGGTGAGATCGCATGGGCGGCGGCTCAGGACGGTGACCGGAGTGGCGGTCGGTCCTGGGCCGTCGGCCGTTTGGGGTAGGGGGATTCGGGGGCCTCGGGGCTTCATTCGGCGGCGGCCGCTGGGCGTTCGCTCGGTGGTGTTTGGGCGCTTTCAAAGGCCCGGCGCGTCCGTGATCTCGGTGAGGGTGGCCCGGACGGTGGCATCGCTCCGTGGGCGGTCGCGCCAGTGCGCGGCGATGTGGCCGTCGGGGCGGACCAGCAGCGCTCCGTGCGCGCCGAGGTCGTACGGGTCGGCGTGCTCGGTCTGCAGGGGTGCGATGCGCAAGGGCCATGGTGGGGTGGCCTGTTGCTGCCAGTGGGCGGGGGCCGGGGTGAGCAGGGTGAACCATTCGCCGAGGGTGTCGAGCGTGGAGCGGTCGGGGGCGAGCCAGCGGTGCGGGAGGCGGTGGCCGGGCGCTGTGGTGGGGATGTAGTCGGTGCTGGTGCCGGTGCCGGTGTGACCGTCGGGTGGGGCGGATGGGCCAGCCGCCGTGCCAGTGCGGGTATCGGTCTCCGTGCCGGTGCGGGTATCGGTGTCGGTGTCCGTGCCGGTCGATTCGGGTGCCGCGCCGTTGTCCGTGTGTACCGCGGTGGAGCGGTAGTTGGCGCCGAGCACCAGGCCGAGTTGGGCGAAGTACCTCTCGGACCAAGGGACTTCGATGGGCGCCGACGGTGCCTCGCCGTTCCGGAGCTGGTCGCGGCGGAGTTTCTGCGCCTTGGCCACCAGCTTGGCGTTGGCCACCGCCTGCCGAAGGGTCTCGTGGGCCACCGGCCGGCGTTCGGGCTCGTAGGTGTCCAACAGACCCGGCCCTGCCCAGCCTTGGAGGACACCCGCCAGCTTCCAGCAGAGGTTGTGCACATCACCCACGCCGGTGTTCATGCCCAGCCCACCGGTGATGGGGATCGCGTGGGCGGCATCACCGGCGAGAAGGATCCGGCCGTGACCGAAGCGTTCGGCGACGAAGGCATTCATGACCCAGTGCTGAACCCGCAGTACTTCGGCCGATACGGCGGTGCCGTCACCGAGCGCTTCCGAGACTAGGCCAACCCAGTCGGCACGCCGGGTGTCCTCCGGCGTCGCGCCGAACCAGGCCCAACCGCCCTCCGGATACAGCGGGATGAGCGAGCCGTGCGCGGTGACGTACACCCCGGCGGGCTGATCGGCGGCCCAGCGGCTGAGGTCGGCGTCGAACACCACGGTGGTGAAGCTTCCCAACGCGCCCGGCCCGACGGTGCCGATACCCAGCAGTTGCCGCACCGTGGAGTTCGCACCGTCGGCGGCAACCACGTAACGCGCGCGGACGACCGTCTTGTCCCCGCTCCCGTGGTCGACCAGCGAGGCCACGACCCCGTCCGCGTCCTCGGACAGCCCGACGAGTTCGACCCCGAACCGCGCCTCCGCCCCCGCGGCGGCCAGCAACTCCGGTTCCAGGCGGTCCTGCGAGGTGACCACACCGCTCACGGGGCTCTCCGGGACGGGCGCATGCACCCCGACCATCGCCGCCGAGGCGAAGTCACGGTCGTACAGGGTGTCCCGGAACCGGATCCGCCCGTACTTCGGCGCGAACGCCGCGTCCGCGATCCTCGCGGCGATTCCGAGCTGCCGAAACACCTCCATCGAGCGGACGTTGACCAGCCGCGACCGCGGAAAGGGCGACAGCTCACGGCGTTTCTCGACCAGCAGCACGCGTACGCCCCAGCGCTCCAGCAGTGCCCGGGCGGTGAGCCCGACGGGCCCTCCCCCGACGATCAGTACGTCCGGGTCTGTCGGCAACTCGACCATCATGGGATCAATGATCCCGGTCCGGGATCCGGCCGCAAGGTCAGTATCCGTAGCCGCCGCTGCCGTTCGAGGCCGGTACGGCCTTCTTGACCGCGGCGCCCTGGGCGTTCACCACGTACCAGATCTTGTCGATGCCCTGCCCCTTGAGATCACCGGCCGACCGGTCCTCGGCGTAGTAGTAGAGCGGGTGCCCGGCATACGTCACCTGCGGTTTCGCTCCGCCCTTGGTGCTGCCGACGAGGTTCGCGTCGATACCCGAGCCCGCCCTCGGCTTGCCTTCCATGTGCGGCCAGAGCTTGACGCAGGCCGCGTCGCAGTTCATCGAGTTGGTGTTCCTGCCGTCCTCCGTGAAGAGGTAGAGGGTGCGTCCACCGCCGTCGACGAGGATCTTGCCGAGCGGCGAGTCGGCGACCTTGATGCTGCTGGTGTCCATGGCTGCGGGGGCCTGGCTGCCGGATGCGGCACCGCCGCTCCCGCCGCCGCCCCCGCATCCGGCCAGCGACAGCGACAGCGCCGACGCGAGTGCGAACCCTGCCACCGTGATCCTGCTTGACCTCATGATCTTCTCCGTCCGCTTTCCGACGGAGGTTGTACGAGCGAGCGGCCTCGACGGATTGGGCTCGACTCCGCTTCGGGGCGGATTTCGCTTTTCGGGTCGATTTCGTTCAATCCCTTCGGCCCTCCCGTACGTACCTATGGGCGTGGAGCTGTTCCCGCGTGCCGACCGGGTGGACGACGCCTCGCTCGTCGCCGGCTTCGCGCTGGGCGACGAGCAGGCCTCGGTGGCCTTCGTCCGCCGCTTCCAGGACGCGGTGTACGGCCTGGCACTGTCGGTGACCCGGGAGCCGGCCCTGGCCGAGGACGTGAGCCAGGAGGTCTTCGTACGGGCCTGGCGGGCGGCCGGGAACTACGACCCGCGGCGCGCCTCGGCGCTCACCTGGCTGCTGACGATCACCCGCAACGCCGCCATCGACGCGGTCCGGGCCAGGCGCCCGGTGCCCGTGCTGGCCGAGAACCTGGAGCGCCTCCTGGACGTGACCCTCCGGTCCGAGGCCGACACGGAGGGCACGGAGGGGCAGGCCCTGGCCGCCCTGGAGAGCGAGCGCGCCCTGGAGCGGCTGCGGGACCTGCCCGTCGAGCAGGCCCGCGCGGTCGCCCTCGCCGTGCTCGGCGGCTGCACGGCCGCGGAGGTGGGCCGGCACGAGGACATCCCGCTCGGCACCGCCAAGACCCGCATCCGTACCGGGCTGCGCAGGCTGCGCGACGCGCTGAAGGAGGGGAGCCGCGATGGAACACCACCCTGACGAGGACGAACTCACCGCCCTGGCCCTCGGCACCCTCCCCGGCGGACCGGCGGAGCTCCTGCGCCACCTCACGACCTGCCCGTCCTGCCGCGCGGCCTACGACGACCTCTCGGCGGCCGTCGACGCCGTGCTCCCGGCGGCCCCCAGGGTCGCGGCACCGCCGGGCTTCGACGCCAGGGTCCTGGAGCGGCTGGAACAGCTGGAACTTCGGCGGCCCGGCGTGGCCCACGGGACTCCGGACGCAGTCCGTCCGACCACGCCCCTCGGCCGTCCGACACCGGAGGCAGCGGTCCAGCCGCCCACGCCCACCGGCCACGGGACACCGGACGCAGTCCTCGAATCGGCGTCTGCCGACACCCGGCGTGTGCCGGAGGCGAGCCGTGTACTGCCGTTCCTGCCGGTCCGTCGGTCGCGGCGGGTCCCCCTGCTCGTCGCGGCCGCCGCCCTCGCCGGGCTCGGCCTCGGTGGGGTCGTCGGGGCGGAGGTCCTCGGGCACCGCTCGACGCCGGCCCAGGTGACCGCGAGCGACCACGGGGCCGTGCTGACCACCCGCTCGGGCGCCCGCGTCGGAACCGTGGAACCGAGCCGCCTCGGCGCCGACCGGGTCATGGTCATGCAGATCGCGGCCGGCCGGCCCGGCACCCACTACACCTGTCGACTCCTCCTCAAGGACGGCTCCACCCGCGACGCCGGGCAGTGGTGGATGCCCGCCTCGGGCCGTGCCACCTGGATCGCCTACGGTTCGGCCGACGCCGTCTACCGGGTCGAGCTTGTCATGGACGACGGCCACGTCTGGTCCTCGGCCGATCTGGGCGGCTGACACCGGCGGTGGGGCCGTCGGCGCGGGAAGGTCGTGCCTCCTCGCCCCGTGCCGTTGCGCGGTCCCGAAAAGGGGTGGAAGGCTGGATATCGGCACCGGCTCGGGGAGTGCCCGGGGACCGTCGGTTCCTTCCGGGCGCAGCCTGTGCTCCGCACACCGGCGCCCCGCCGCACGGCGCGGTGAAGACGGGCCGGTCCGCACCACCAGGAGGTAGCCGTGAACAGCGCCGACGGATGGGGTGACGACGTCTACCAGCCCGACGGATCCGAGATCCAGGAGGACTCGGGGCTGCTCGACGTCGAGGACACCCTGGACAACGACGGTGTCGGCGACCCCCTCGACCGCGGCTGGTCCCCGCCGGAGCGACCGTGGGCGGTGGAGCGCGACGACGTGACGGCGGCGGAGCGGCACCGCGGGGAGACGCTGGACCAGCGCCTCGCCGAGGAGCTGCCGGATCTCGTCGTGCCCGACGGCGACGGCATCGGCGACTGCGACGGCACGGACGGGGAACTCCTGGACAACGAGGTCGGTTCCGTCCGGTCCGGCCGCCTGGTGGCTCCCGACGAGGGCGCGCACGAGGACGAGGAGAGCGCGCTGGTCGCCACGGACGTGGGCATCGACGGCGCGGCGGCCTCCGCGGAGGAGGCCGCGATGCACATCGTCGACGAGGACGCCCTGTCCGGCTGACCCGTCGTTCCGCCGACCCGCCGAGGAGCCCGCATGCAGCAGGACAAGCACCCCGACTACCACGCGGTCGTCTTCCGTGACCGTGCCGCCGGCTACGCCTTCCTGACCAGGTCCACCGCGACCAGCGACCAGACCATCGAGTGGGACGACGGCGAGACCTACCCGGTGGTGGACGTGGAGATCTCCTCGGAGAGCCATCCGTTCTACACCGGCAAGGCCCGGACGGTGGACTCCGAGGGCCGCATCGCCCAGTTCGAGCGGCGCTACGGGGGCGGCGCGGGACAGGGCCCGGGCGGCGCGGGCTGAGGCGGCCTCGCGGCGGCGCGCGGGGGCTGCGGCATCGGCGGCCCCTTGGGTCAGATGAAGTTCAGCGCCGCCGCGCAGCCCACCCCGCCGAGCAGCATGAACACCGGCATCAGCACCTTGAGCTCGACCCAGCTGCCGGCGCGGAACCGCATGGCCTTCGGCGGGCCGATCGGGTACCAGCGCTTGCGGCCCACGGGGATCGGCCACAGGATCGGGCAGCCGGAGACGGTCAGTGCGTCGCCGATGTCGTGCACTATGGCGCCCAGCACGATCGGCAGCCCCAGCCACAGGTACTGCTGACCGGGCTCGGTGAACAGCCAGTCCGAACCGTTGCCCGGCTTGTCCAGGACGCCGGCGAGGATCCAGGCACTGGTCGCGGCCAGCAGCCACACCAACACATCGCTGCTGGAACCCCGGGCCGCCCGCCACAGCAGGCCCTCGATGGCCAGCACCATGTGGACGAAGAGGATGGCGAGCACCGCCCAACGGCCACCGGTGATGGCGGCGACCGACGTACCCGCACCGATCAGGACCGCCCACAGCCAGGTGTGGGTGAGGGTGCGGTGGCCGCCGGAGCGGCGCGGGTCGCCCTGCTTCCTCGTCGCCTTGTAGACGGCGTAGGAGAGCTTGTCGACGATCTCGCACAGGCCGCGCGACAGCGGACCGAAGGCCCTGGAGATCGTGGCCGCCTTGTGGTCCAGGTCCGGGGCGAGGGCGGCTCCGGCGCAGATCAGGGCGCCGACCAGGAGGACCGGCCAGGGCATCGGGTGTCCGGCCGCGGCGGCCGCCGCACCGACGCCGAGCCAGGCCGCGGCTCCCGACAGTGAGTGTGCTGGTCCCATCATGGCCGTTGCCCGCCCCATTCCTCTTGTGCCGCTGTCCAGTTGACCGGGTGCGCTGACGCTCCGTCGGCGACACAGCGTACTGGTCGTGATCTTCGCTGCCGCATCCGATTCCCCTATGAGGGAGGACGACAGGCAAGATGGGTCCGTGACACTCATCGATCAGCTGCCGCCGACCGCCGACCCCGACGCTCTCTACGAGGCCTTCGAGTCGTGGGCCCAGGAGCGCGGTCTGACGCTCTACCCCCACCAGGAGGAGGCGCTGATCGAGGTGGTCTCCGGCGCGAACGTGATCGTGTCGACGCCCACCGGCTCCGGCAAGAGCATGATCGCGGCAGGCGCGCACTTCGCGGCGCTCGCCCGCGACGAGGTCACCTTCTACACCGCGCCGATCAAGGCGCTGGTCTCGGAGAAGTTCTTCGAGCTGTGCAAGCTCTTCGGCACCGAGAACGTGGGCATGCTGACCGGCGACGCGTCCGTGAACTCCGACGCGCCCGTCATCTGCTGCACCGCCGAGGTCCTCGCGTCGATCGCACTGCGCGACGGCAAGAACGCGGACGTCGGCCAGGTCGTCATGGACGAGTTCCACTTCTACGCGGAGGGCGACCGCGGCTGGGCCTGGCAGATCCCGATCCTGGAGCTGCCGCAGGCGCAGTTCGTCCTGATGTCGGCGACGCTGGGCGACGTCTCCTTCTTCGAGCAGGACCTCTCGCGCCGCACGGGCCGCCCCACCTCGGTGGTCCGCTCGGCGACCCGCCCGGTGCCGCTCTCCTACGAGTACCGCTTCACGCCGCTCACCGAGACCCTCACCGACCTGCTGGAGACCAAGCAGGCGCCGGTCTACATCGTGCACTTCACGCAGGCGCAGGCCGTGGAGCGGGCGCAGGCGCTGATGAGCATCAACATGTGCTCGAAGGAGGAGAAGGAGCAGATCGCCGAGCTGATCGGCAATTTCCGCTTCACCACCAAGTTCGGCCGCAACCTCTCCCGCTATGTCCGCCACGGCATCGGCGTGCACCACGCCGGCATGCTGCCCAAGTACCGGCGCCTGGTGGAGAAGCTCGCCCAGGCCGGCCTGCTGAAGGTCATCTGCGGCACGGACACCCTCGGCGTCGGTGTCAACGTGCCCATCCGCACCGTGCTGTTCACCGCCCTGACCAAGTACGACGGCAACCGTGTGCGCACCCTGCGGGCCCGTGAGTTCCACCAGATCGCGGGCCGGGCCGGGCGGGCCGGCTTCGACACGGCGGGCTTCGTCGTCGCGCAGGCGCCCGAGCACGTGATCGAGAACGAGAAGGCTCTCGCGAAGGCCGGCGACGATCCCAAGAAGCGCCGCAAGGTCGTCCGCAAGAAGGCCCCGGAGGGCTTCGTCGCCTGGACGGAGAACACCTTCGAGAAGCTCATCGCCTCCGAGCCCGAGCCGCTGTCGTCCCGCTTCCGGGTCACGCACACCATGCTGCTGTCGGTGATCGCCCGTCCCGGCAACGCCTTCGAGGCGATGCGGCATCTGCTGGAGGACAACCACGAGCCGCGCAAGCAGCAGCTGCGGCACATCCGCCGCGCGATCGCGATCTACCGCTCGCTCCTCGACGGCGGCATCGTCGAGAAGCTCGACGAGCCGGACCCCACGGGCCGGATCGTCCGTCTCACCGTGGACCTCCAGCAGGACTTCGCGCTCAACCAGCCGCTGTCCACCTTCGCGCTGGCCGCCTTCGAGCTCCTCGACCCCGAGTCGCCGTCCTACGCCCTGGACATGGTGTCCGTCGTCGAGTCGACCCTCGACGACCCGCGGCAGATCCTCGTCGCCCAGCTGAACAAGGCGAAGGGCGAGGCCGTCGCCGCGATGAAGGCGGACGGAATCGAGTACGAGGAGCGCATGGAGCGCCTCCAGGACGTCACCTACCCGAAGCCCCTGGAGGAGCTGCTCTTCCACGCGTACAACACGTACCGCAAGAGCCACCCCTGGGTCGGCGACCACCCGCTGTCCCCGAAGTCCGTCATCCGCGACATGTACGAACGGGCGCTGTCCTTCACGGAGTTGGTCTCCTTCTACGAGCTGGCCCGCACCGAGGGCATCGTGCTGCGCTACCTCGCCAGCGCCTACAAGGCCCTCGACCACAACATCCCCGACGACCTGAAGTCCGAGGACCTGCAGGACCTCATCGAGTGGCTCGGCGAGATGGTGCGCCAGGTCGACTCCAGCCTGCTGGACGAGTGGGAGCAGCTCGCCAACCCGGAGGAGATGACCGCCGAGGAGGCCCAGGAGAAGGCCGACGAGGTCAAGCCGGTCACCGCCAACGCGCGCGCCTTCCGCGTCCTGGTCCGCAACGCGATGTTCCGGCGGGTCGAGCTCGCCGCCCTCGACCAGGTCGAGGAGCTGGGCGAGATGGACGCCGAGGCCGGCTGGGACGCCGACGCGTGGGGCGAGGCGATGGACAAGTACTGGGACGAGTACGAGGACCTCGGCACCGGCCCGGACGCGCGCGGCCCCAAGCTGCTGGTGATCGAGGAGGCGCCCAAGGAGGGCCTCTGGCGTGTCCGGCAGATCTTCGACGACCCGAACGACGACCACGACTGGGGCATCAGCGCGGAGATCGACCTCGCCGCCTCCGACGCGGAGGGCCGTGCGGTCGTCCGGGTCACCGACGTCGGTCAGCTCTGAGCCAAGGAGAGATCCCCGCATGACGAACCCGGCCGAGAGACTCGTCGACCTGCTCGACCTGGAGCAGATCGAGGTCAACATCTTCCGTGGCCTGAGTCCGCACGAGTCCCTGCAACGGGTCTTCGGCGGCCAGGTGGCGGGCCAGGCGCTGGTCGCCGCCGCCCGCACCACGGAGGGCGACCGTCCGGTGCACTCGCTCCACGCGTACTTCCTGCGCCCGGGCCGTCCGGGCGTGCCGATCGTGTACCAGGTCGAACGGGTGCGGGACGGCAGGTCGTTCACGACCCGCCGGGTCACCGCCGTGCAGCAGGGCCGCACGATCTTCAATCTCACCGCCTCCTTTCACAAGCCTGAGGAAGGACCCTTCGAGCACCAGCTGCCGCCGGCCCGCGAGGTCCCGGACCCGGAGTCCCTGCCGACGGTCACCGAGGAGATCCGCGAGCACCTGGGCGCGCTGCCCGAGCGTTACGAGGGGATGGCGCGCCGCCAGCCCTTCGACATCCGCTACGTGGACCGGCTGCGCTGGACCCCGGAGGAGATCAAGGACGCCGAGCCGCGCAGCGCCGTGTGGATGCGCGCGGTCGGTCCGCTCGGCGACGACCCGGTCGTGCACACCTGCGCGCTGACCTACGCCAGCGACATGACCCTCCTGGACGCCGTCCGCATCCCGGTCGAACCCCTGTGGGGCGCGCGGAACTTCGACATCGCGTCGCTGGACCACGCCATGTGGTTCCACCGGCCCTTCCGTGCGGACGAGTGGTTCCTGTACGACCAGGAGGCGCCCATCGTGACGGGCGGGCGCGGTCTGGCCCGCGGACGGATCTACGACCGGGCCGGGCGGCTGCTCGTGTCCGTCGTCCAGGAAGGGCTGTTCCGGGCGCTGTAGTTCAGGGATTCCTGCGGCGCAGCCAGCCCAGCAGGCCTCGGGAGCGTCCGGGGTCCTCGGTGGCGGGTTCCCTGCCGTCCGCGACCGGCGGCGCTCCGGCCGGTCGCGGTGCGGGGTCGCGTCGGCGGGCGTCGCCCACCGCACGTACGAGTTCGGCGCTGAGCCAGCCGACCTCGTCGGGGTCGTCCGCGTGGGTGAGGCGCTCGGTCAGCTGCGCTCCGGGCGATCCGGGGGCGCCGTAGGTCACCGCTTTGGGCAGGAACCGGCTCAGGTGCAGGCGCTCGTAGGGGTCCTGGACGACCTCGGCGACCTGGAGCGGGTCGAGCACGGAGGCGACGGCCGCCGCCTGGGCCCAGGGATGGTCGCCGGCCCGGCGCCGCAGGAAGGTCAGCTGCCGCTGTCGCCAGTTGCGGGCGCGCAGGTCCACGCCCTCCTGCACGAGTTCCCGGAAGCCCGCCGGGATGCGGCCGGTCAGCAGGTCCGCCTTGCTCTCGTCGGCCGCGAACTCCCGTAGTTCCTCGGCCAGATAGAGCCAGACCACGGCCCGGTAGCGGTTCAGGTAGAAGTGCACCGGCACGACGATGCCGAGCCGGGCGAGGCGGGTGAACCTGCCGATCGACACCTTCAGCAGGTCCGCTCCCTCCCTGGTGCCCACGGTCGCCAGGCGTTTCGTCAGCGTCTCGGGGAAGCCGTCCTCGCCCCGCAGCCGCTCGATCTCGGTACGCGGGACCCGCGGGCCTCCGCCCCCTTCGTCGGGCACGGTCCGGATGTACCCGAGATTGACGGCGAGGTCGAACTGTCCTCGCTTGAGCTCCAGTTCGCGGGCCGCGCGGCTCGGCGTGCAGGAGGTGCTGGATGGTGTGGTGACGGTGTTGCCCGACATGCTCGTCTCCCCCGTGGAGTGGTCGGCCCCGCGCCGTCCGCGTGGCCTCGGAAAAAAACCGTAGCCGCTGCGGCGGATCTTGTGGGGGGCCTGTGGATAACTCCACGGGAGAGGAAGAAGTCGCAGGTCAGGAGTCCGTGGGCGAGGGCCGTTCGGGCTGCCGGGCCTCCACGCCGAGATGTTCGCCGACCCGGTTGACCAAGAGGGTCATCTCGTAGGCGATCTGGCCGATGTCCGCGTCGGCGGCGCTGAGCACGCACAGACAGCTGCCGGTGCCGGCCGCCGTGACGAACAGCACCGCGTCGTCGAACTCCACCATCGTCTGGCGTACTCTGCCCGCGCCGAAGTGGCGTCCCGATCCCTTGGCCAGGCTGTGCAGTCCGGAGGAGACGGCGGCGAGATGCTCGGCGTCCTCGCGCCGCAGCCCCGTACTCGCTCCCGCCACCAGCCCGTCGTTGGACAGGACCAGAGCGTGCCGCACCTGTTCGACACGCTCGGTCAGATCGTCCAGCAGCCAGTCAAGTCCCTGGTTCTGCGCCATGTTTCGGTCTCCCCGTGAAACGAATCCCCCTCGCCGGAGGATCTCTGCGCCAGCCTTCCCCACCACCGGCCCCCGGGCAAGGAGGATGGGTCCATGGCACAGAAGATGACCGATGAGGAATGGCGGGCGTTCGTCTCGCACGGCACCCGCACCGCGAAGCTCTCCACCGTCCGGGCCGACGGCAGCCCGCATGTGACGCCGATCTGGTTCCTGCTCGACGGGGACGACGTCGTGTTCAACACGGCCGGTACGAGTGTGAAAGGGCGGAATCTGGTCCGTGACGGGCGCGCCGCGCTGTGCGTGGACGACGACCGACCGCCCTTCGACTACGTCGTCCTGCAGGGCCGGGCCCGGATCTCGGAGGATCCGGACGAACTGCGGTACTGGGCCAGCCGTATCGGGGCCCGGTACATGGGCGAGGAGCGGGCCGAGGAGTTCGGGGCGCGCAACGGCGTACCCGGGGAACTCCTCGTGCGCATCGCCGTCGACAAGGTCCTGGCCGAGAAGGCCGTCGCGGACTGAGCGGGCCGCCCGCTCAGCCGACCGAGTCGAGCAACCGGGCGGTGTGCATCCGCCCGGCGTACTCGACGAGCCGGATCAGCACCTCCTTCCCGGAGTCGCGGTCCCGGGCGTCGCAGAGCACGACCGGAGTTCCCCGGTCCAGGTCCAGGGCGCGTGAGACGTCCTGGGCCCCGTACCTGCGGGCGCCCGAGAAGCAGTTGACGGCGACCACGAACGGGATGTGCCGGTGCTCGAAGTAGTCCACCGCGGGGAAGCAGTCCTCCAGCCGCCGGGTGTCGGCGAGGACCACGGCGCCGAGCGCGCCCTGCGACAGCTCGTCCCACAGGAACCAGAAGCGGTCCTGGCCGGGCGTGCCGAAGAGGTAGAGGGACAGACCGGACCGGATGGTGATGCGCCCGAAGTCCATGGCGACGGTCGTGGTGACCTTCTGGTCCACGCCGTCCGTGTCGTCCACCAACTGTCCGGCCTCGCTGAGCAGTTCCTCGGTGCGCAGCGGCCTGATCTCGCTGACCGCGCCCACCAGGGTGGTCTTGCCCACGCCGAACCCGCCGGCGACCAGTATCTTCAACGCGAGTGCGGCCGTGTCGCCGCCCTGGGCATCGGAGTGCTCGGAGACCATCGATCACTTCTCTCGGGAGTGCCGGCAACGGTCGACGTCCATACGCATCATCACAACTGCGGCCCCTCTTCGGAGGATTGGACCGCTATTTGACCGATGCGACCGACTCGTTCCCTTTCGGGGTCCGGTTGGGTGTACGAGTCGGGGCCGGACGGGACCGGGTGGTTGTGAACTTTCATCTACAGCGCTCGCAGTCCCTCGATCACCTCGCGCAGAATCCGTTCGTCAGGAAGCTGTGCGGGTGGAACGGGACGACTGACGGTCACGCAGCCGAGCTCCAGCAGGTCGCCCAGCAGCACCCTGACCACGCCCACGGGCAGGTCGGCGCCCGCGGCGAGCTCCGCGACCGACTGGGTCTCCAGGCGGCACAGGTCGATCAGCGCCCGGTGTTCCGGGCCGAGCGCCGTGTCGTCGTCGACGCCGGGTGCTCCGGTGTCCAGGGTGACCAGCGCGATCAGGTCGAAGCGGACGCCGGTGGGTCCGGGTCTGGTGCGCCCGCCGGTCATGGCGTACGGCCGCACGAGGGGGCCGGCCTCCCCGTCGTACCACTGGCTGCCCGGCTGCTGCCCGGCGCCCGTCCTGTCCTCGATCATCTGCGCGGACCGCCTTCTCGGCTCATCGGGCGGCCGGCGGCCGGGCGCCGACCCGGGGCGCCGTGTACAGGTGCTCGCCGACGCGTTTGACCAGTCGTGCCATCTCGTAGGCGACCAGGCCGATGTCGGCCGTCACGGCGGTGAGCACGGCCAGGCAGGAGCCGTCGCCGGCCGCGGCCACGAACAGGAAGCCGTCGTCCATCTCCACCATGGTCTGGCGCACCCCGCCCGCCCCGAAGTGCCGGCCCGCCCCCTTGGCGAGGCTGTGGAAGCCGGAGGCCACGGCGGCCAGGTGTTCGGCGTCCTCGCGGCGCAGATCGGTCGACGCGCCGACGGCGAGCCCGTCGTTGGACAGCACCACGGCATGCCGTACCTCGGTCACGCGCAGCACCAAGTCGTCCAGCAGCCAGTCGAGTTCGCCGCCCCGCTGGGCGGCCCTCATGCTCGGGTCCTGGATCATGCGCGATCTCCTTCGCTGCTGTCGCTGCGCGCTGTGGAATCCGGGGTGGCGCCACGGCCCGGCTGCCTGCCGCCGCCGCGCGCCCAGCCGTCCCGATACGCCGCCATGCGGTCCCGTACGGCCTCGGGGGTGCGCTCGTCGTCCCGCGCGGGGTCGGCCGGCTGCGCGGCCGCTTCCTCGGAGCGGTGCTCGCGCAACTGGGGGGCGAGGTGTGCCTGGCGTACGCGGCGGGGCAGGTCGTCGGAGTCTTCGGCGTCGTCCTCTGGGCGGTGCAGGCGCAAGGTGGTGACTCCGGGGGGTGGGGTGTCGGACGCCGCCTCCACCGCCGCCGGTGCGTGCGCCGCCAGCGCGGGCCGCTCGGCCATGGCCGGTACGGCTTCCTGGGGCGCCGCGGCGCGGGGCACGCGCGCGTAGTCGCGTTCTTCCGTCCGCTCGGCGTCCGCGGCCTTGCTGGGGGAACGTTCCGCCGCGCCGCCGTGCAGCAGCGCGGTGGGCAGCAGGACGACCGCGGTGGTGCCACCGTAGGGCGAGGTGCGCAGGTGCACCTTGATGCCGTGCCGGGCGGCGAGCCTGCTGACCACGAAGAGGCCGAGCCGGTCGCTGTCGAAGAGGTCGAGGGCCTCGGACTGCTCGATGCGGCGGTTGGCCTCGGTGAGGGTCTCCTTGCCCATGCCCAGGCCGCGGTCCTCGACCTCCACGGCGTAGCCGTTGCCGACGGGTTCGCCGGTGATGCGCACGCGCGTGTGCGGAGGTGAGAACTGGGCGGCGTTCTCGACGAGTTCGGCAAGGAGGTGGGTGAGGTCGGCGACGGCCGCGCCGACGACGGACGCCTCCGGGAGCTGCCGTACCTCCACGCGCGCGTAGTCCTCGACCTCGGAGACGGCCGCACGGACGACGTTGGTGAGCGAGACCGGCATGCGCCAGGCGCGGCCGGGTGCCGCTCCGGAGAGGATGATCAGGCTCTCGGCATGGCGCCGCATACGGGTGGTGAGGTGGTCGAGCCGGAAGAGGTCGCTCAGTTCGTTCGGGTCGTCGGAGCGCCGCTCCATGCTGTCGAGCAGGCTCAGCTGGCGGTGGACGAGGACCTGGCTGCGGCGGGCGAGGTTGACGAAGACGCCGGAGATGCCGCTGGCGAGTTCGGCGCGCTCGACGGCGGCGCGCAGGGCCGCGCGGTGCACGGTGCCCAGGGCCTCGGCGACCTGTCCGGCCTCGTCCTCGGCGGGCGGTCCGGGCGGGGCCTCGGCCTGGATGTCGATCTCCTCGCCGGCGCGCAGCCTGCGCATGGCCTCGGGAAGGTTGCGGCGGGCGATCTCCAGGGCGCTGTTGCGCAGGCTCACCAGCTCGACGACCAGTCCGCGGCCGATGCGTACGGAGATGACCAGCGAGGCGGCCACGGCGGCGAGGCCGAGGAGGACCGCGGCGCCGGCCGGGGTGAGCAGGCCGCGGGTGAAGGGGTCGGCCCGGTCGGCGACCTGGCTCCCGGCGTTCGCCTCGATCGTCCGCATGCCGTCCTGCACACGCGCGTGCGCCGTGCCCCAGTCGGCTTCGGGTGACGCCTTGGTCGGGCCGGGCGTGCCGGTGACGACCTTGTCCTCGACGTCGCCGAGGGCGACGTACGCACTGCTGCCGGCGAGGGTGCGCCAGGCCTGACGCTCTCGGCCGCTCAGGTCGGCGACGGCGGCCGCGGTGAGGGTGCGGCGGGTGTCGACGGCGCCGGTGAACAGCCGCAGCCGCTCGCCGGTGAGGCCTTCGACGAGGGGTGCGCCGGCGAGTACGGCGTCCTCCTGGGCCAACGCCTCGCCCGCACGGGAGAATTCGAGCAGTACGCGCGCGTCGGAGCCGAGGTCGGCGTCCTGGATGCCGGTGAGCGCGCCGCCGACTCCGAAGGCAGTGGCGATGGTCCTGGTGTACTGCCCGTAGGTCTCGTCCCAGCCGGCGCGGCCGTCGAGCACCTCGATACGCAGCGAGCGAAGTTGGCGGGTGCCGTCGACGAAGGTCTCCAGGCGCTGGGCGACTCCGGCGGGCAGCTCCTCGCTGTCGGCGACGGTGTTGTCGTCGCCGAGCCGTAGCTCGGCCACGGCACGGTCGGTGCGGTCCGCGAGCTTCTTGTAGTCGCCGCTCTGCCCGGCCCGCGGGTCGGTCGCGTAGCGGACGGCGGCGACGCGTTCGGCCTGCAGTGCGGCCACGGCCGCGGCGACGGGGGTACGGATCTCGGAGTCGACGCGCTGCAACTGCCGCAGCCGGGAGACGTCCTGGGCGGTGCTGACGGTGGCGTACGCCCACAGGGCGAGCAGGGAGACGACCGGCACCATCAGCAGGCAGACGATCTTGGCCCGTACGGTGCGCGGCCGTATCCGCCAGCGGCTCCCGCGCGCGGGCGGCTCGTCCGGTATCGCGCCCGCGGGCTCGTCCGGGGCCTCCTCGGCCGGGGGTCCGGCGTGGGCACGGCGGCCGCGCACGGGCGCTGGGGGTGGCGTCTCGGCGCCGGGGCTGGGGGTCCTACGGGGTGTTCGCATGGCCTCCTCGCTCGGGAGTGGTTCGGGGGCGTGCCTGCGGGTGCAAATCCGCCGCCGCTAGTGGGCCACGCTCTCCACCGGCCGCTGGGCGGAGGCGGACGCCTCGCGCTCGCCGGTCGTCGGCGACAGCGCGACGAAGGCCGAGGTCAGGAAGAGGTAGGAGCCGAGGCCGACGGCGAGGGGGAAGATGAACTGCATCGCCGTGGCCCCGGCCAGGGCCTCGCCGGAGGGCGTGACGCGGACGCTCACCGCGAACATCGCGGTGTAGTGCATGCTCGTGACGGCCGCCCCCATGATGAGCGAGGCGACGGTGACGGCGACCGGCGACTTGATGTTGAGCGCCGCCCACAGGGCGGCGGTCGCCGCCACGACGGCGATCAGGACGGAGAGCGCGACGAGTGCCGGGTCGTAGCTGACGTGCCCGTGCAGCCGTACCGCGGCCATGCCCAGGTAGTGCATGCTCGCGACACCCAGGCCCGTGGTGAGGCCGCCGAGGAAGAGCGCGCGGGCGCGGTCCTTGCTGTAGCCGACGGCGAAGACGCCGGCGCAGACGACGATCATGGCGACGAGCAGGCTCACGATCGTGAGCGGAACGTCGTAGCGGATGTCGGTGCCGCTCACGCCGAATCCGAGCATGGCCACGAAGTGCATGGTCCAGATGCCGGTGCCGATCGCCGAGGCCGCGGTGACGAGCCAGTTGCGGCGTGAGCGTCCGGTGGCGCCGAGGGCGCGGACGGTGCAGCGCAGCCCCAGGGCGGCGCCTATGCAGGCCATCACGTACGACAGCACGGGGGTCAGCCAGCCGAAGGTGGCGTGGTCCAGGTGTCCCATGGCCCCGGGACGCTAGTCGGAGCAGAGGCGCGCAAAGGGGGCGCATTTCGAAAGGTGTTGCAATATGACGCAGACGTGCACCGGAACGATCGCGTCACGCTCGAACGTGTGCACCGCGGCGTCATCCGTGTCGGTGAGGGATCATGCGGAGCATGAGCGACGACCACACACATGTCCAGGAGTTCTTCGGCGTCCGCGCGGCCGACTGGGACAGCCGCTTCCCGGACGACGGCCCCGCCTACGCGGCCGCGGTGGCCGAACTCGGGCTGCGCGAGGGCGGCCGGGTGCTGGACGCGGGCTGCGGGACGGGACGGGCCCTGCCGCCGCTCCGTGCCGCCGTGGGGCCCTCGGGAGTGGTGGTCGGGGCCGATCTCACCCCGGAGATGCTCCAGGCCGCCGTACGGGCCGGCAGGGGCCGTGACGGGCGGTTGCTGCTCGCCGACGTGGCCGCGCTGCCGCTGCGGTCCGGGTCGCTCGACGCCGTGTTCGCCGCCGGCCTGATCGCGCATCTGCCCCGGCCGGCCGAGAATCTGCGGGAGTTGGCGCGCGTGGTGCGTCCCGGCGGGGTGCTCGCGCTGTTCCACCCGATCGGGCGGGCGGCGCTCGCGGCGCGACAGGGCCGGCAGATCACACCGGACGATCTGCGGGCGGAGCCCAATCTCCGCCCCCTGCTGGCCGGTTCGGGCTGGCGGATGACCTCGTACGTCGACGAGGACGCCCGCTTCCTCGCCCTGGCCGTACAGGAAGGCTGACCCCTCAGAAGCGGCCTGCCACCGCGGCCGCGAAAGCGTCGGGGTTGTCGAACATGACGTTGTGCCCGGCCCCCGGCACGGTCGTCACCCGTACGCCCGCCGCCTCCAGGCCTTCCCTGCCGTCGAGTTCACCGCTCAGCTCGCCCTGCAGGTACACGCGGTCGATCGGCAGGCCCTCGAGGATGTCACGCATGACGGGATCCGATCCGCGCCTGAGGCCGACGGCCGACCGGTGGAGGGCGCGCGGGTCGGCCAGCCGCATGGTGGCCGCCCACAGCGGGCCGACCTCCTCCAGCACGCGCGCGTGGGCGCCGTCGACGAATTCGTCCTCCCCGTAGGAGGCGATACCGCTGCTGCCCACGGTGGGCGGCGGGTAGGCGTCGAGGTTGGCCTCGGTCAGCACCAGCCGTGAGACGAGCTCCGGCCGCCTGCGCGCGAGCACGATGGCGACGGCACCGCCCATGCTGTGCCCGACCAGTTCGGCACCGGCGGTCTCCGCCGCGTCCAGGGCGGCGGCCAGCGCGTCGGCGTGGTCCTCCAGCGTGTAACCGAAGTGTTCGGGGCGGTCGCTGATGCCGTGCCCGGGCAGGTCGACGAACAGGCTGCGTCGGCCCGCGAGTTCACGTCGGCCCGCGATGTGCGCGTGGTACACCGCCGACACCGAGCCCAGCCCGTGCACGTACACGCGCGCGGGTTCCTCGCCCGGGGTCTCCGTCCACCGGATGCAGCTCCCCTTGCCGTCGAACACGGCGTGTCTCATTTCATCCTCCCCATGACGTCCCGATCGGCGTCTCCGCGCCAAGAACAATACATCGATTACGAGGTATTACGGAAGCGATGCATTTCAGATCCGATGTACAGCGCACATGAGGGAGAATGCGCTCATGCTGGAGCTCGCCATCCTCGGTTTCCTGTACGACGCCCCGCTGCACGGCTACGAGCTGCGCAAACGCATCACCGCGCTGACGGGCCATGTGAAGCCCGTCGCGGAGAGCACGCTCTACCCGGCGATCAAGCGACTGGAGAAAGCGGGCCTGCTGGGCCGCGCGACCGAGCCCGGGGCCGTGGCCGCGCCCCGGCACGTCCTGACGCTCACCGAGGAGGGCAGGCGGGAACTGCGGCGCAGGCTCGCCGAGCCCGCCCAGCAGGACATCACGGACGAGAACCGCTGGTTCACCGTGCTCGCGTTCCTCCGCCACCTGGACGACGCCCCGGCACAGGCCGGCGTTCTGCGGCGCAGGCTGGCGTTCCTGGAGGAGCCGGCGAGCTTCTTCTACGACGGTGAGCGGCCGCTGCGCGCCGAGGAACTGGACGATCCGTTCCGGCGCGGGCTGCTCACCATCGCGCGTGCGACGTCGCGGGCCGAACTCGCCTGGCTGCGCGAGACGATCGCGTCACTCGACGACTGACGTGCTTCACCGCACCGTCCCCCTTCTGCCGCCGGGGCTCCAACTCTACGTTGAGTAGCAGGAGATGAGCGATCAGCGATGACAACCACGCAGGGGGAAGGTGGTCCGCATGTGGGGCAGGGTCCGCAAGTCCTGTTCGAGATTCCTCAACGCCGTGCGCGCGGAGGTGAACCACGGCCGGGACAAACGTACACACAATCTTTTCGAAGCGGCCGCCGCGTATGTCTCGGCCTGCGCGGAGGACGACCAGGACCGGATCGACGAGGCGGCGGGCTGGGTGTCGCCCGAGGCGCTGTCTTTCGGGGTCAACGAGCTGGCGTGCCGAGCTGTCATCGCTCTTGCGCGGGAGCGCGACGAGTCGCCGCGGACGGTGGCCCGTACGCTTCTCGGGCTACCTGCGGCCTGACGCGCCGGACCAGAGGCGGGCGATTCGCCCCGTCCAGCCGGAAAACTGCAGCTCCGGGTGCGCTTGGGAATCGTGACAAGGGCCTTCCGCTCGCATTAGGGTGCGCGCCGTTGGACGAACCGATGGGGAGGCTGGGATGGCCGGGACGGACGAGGACGCCGTCGCCGCCGCGGACGAAGCGCTCTATGTGCTCACGGCGGTACTGCTGACGCCGGCGAAGTTTCCGAGCGTGCTGGGCGACGACTATCCGGAGGCCTGCGCGGCGCTCGGCCTCGCGCCGCTCGCCGACGGATACGGCCTGGTGATCGGCCAGGACGGGGAGGGTGCCCGGTGGACGGTCGTCGTCGACGACGTCTCGCTGGTCGCCGTCGCCATCGCGTCGTGGGACTGCGGCATGGAGTACGACCTGTCGCCCGACGAGCGTTCGGTCGTCGCCGCCCTGCCGGGCTGGCCTCTCGCGGTCGCCGTCGCGGCTCCCGGGGTGCCCGCGCCGCACGACCCCGACCCCGAGGTCGCGGAGCGGCCTCCGCTGACCCCGCCGGACACGAGCACGTGGGGGCCGGCTCAGCGGCGCCTGGGTGCCGACGAGATCGCCCTGCAGTGGGCGCTGTGGCGCGAGCAGATCGACGACGCGGACTTCCCGACCCCGGACGGCTCCTCCGCCGCGGGAGAGGCCTCCGAGGGCGCTCA
The DNA here is from genome assembly GCF_022698165.1 of Streptomyces cylindrosporus. GTDB lineage: Bacteria > Actinomycetota > Actinomycetes > Streptomycetales > Streptomycetaceae > Streptomyces > Streptomyces cylindrosporus. The sequence continues at coordinate 81,152 of NZ_JALDAY010000009.1, read as the reverse complement.
GCAGGCCGAGAAGGGCGATCGGGCGGGCAAGGACGACCAGGAGGGGCCCGTCGGCCGCAGCAAGGTCCGCCGGGTGCTCGCCGAGGCCCGCGCGTACGTCGACTCGCCGCCGCCGCTGGGCCGGGTGCGGTCGTCCTTCGCTCCGGGCGACGCGCGGACCCTGCGTGCCGACGGGCCCGGCTGGTCGCTGGTGGCCAGGACCGACGACATCGCTTTCGTGCTGCTCGACGCGGAGCCTGGCGAGGTCCTACCGGTGGGCCGGGGCCCCGAGCTGCCGGGTCTGCTGGAGGCACTGGACAAGATGGCCGTACGCCCCAGCTGAACCGGCCCGAGCCGCGCGGGGCGGCGCCGCTCTCCAACCTCCTTGCCCTGCGCGGAACTTCACCCATCCACCTGTTACAGGCCCCCACACGCAGGCCTCCCGCCATGTGGTCCCGGCCCATGGATGCCAGGGAGGCCGGGTCGCACCATGAGGCAGCCCCGGGCGCCCCGTTCATCACGGTCGCGCTCACCTTCCACGCTGCCCCTGGAGGCCGTCATGCGTCCGTCCCGAGGTGTTCCGCTCGCCGCCGCCGTACTGGTGGCGGCGGCCCTCACCTGGCCGACTCCCGCCGCGGGCACAGCGGCCGGTGACGGGCACTGCGACCGCCAGGAGCGGGCGCGCGTCCCCGGCGCGGCCTTCCAGCAGAGCGCGTGCCTGCCCGACCTGACGACGACCGGGCTGGCCGGTACGTCCTACACCGACATGGCGGACCAGGCCGGGCTGACGGCCAGGGCCACCCGCACTCCGTCCGGGGTGCCCGGCGTGCAGATCGACGGCTATTTCCCGGACTCCTCGCACTTCAACGCGACCCACGGCTGGCAGCACGACGCGCAGTTCGTGATCCGGCTGCCGGACCACTGGAACGGCGGCCTGGTCGTCACGGGCGCGCCGGGAACTCGTCGGCAGTACGCGACGGACACGGCGATCTCCGACCGGGTGCTCGCCCAGGGCTACGCCTACGCGGCCACCGACAAGGGCAACAGCGGCGCCGACTTCTACCGCGACGGATCCCGGCCCGGCGACGCGGTCGCCGAATGGAACACGCGCACCACCCAGCTGACCCGCGCGGCGAAGCGGGCCGTCGCCCTGCGGTACGGGCACGCACCGCGCCGTACCTACATGACCGGCATCTCCAACGGCGGTTATCTCACCCGCTGGCAGCTGGAGAACCACCCCGAGCTGTACGACGGCGGAGTCGACTGGGAGGGCGCGCTGTGGACCGCGGACGGCCCGAACCTGCTGACCTCCCTGCCGACCGCGGTGGCACGGACGCTGGGATCGGCGGGGGACGCGGACATGTACCGGGTGGGCTTCGCGCGTGGCTCGGAGTTCCTGTGGCCGTATCACGAGAAGGCCTACTGGGGTGTCACGCAGAAGATCTACCGCGCGGAGTTCGACCCGGGCTACGACCCCGAATGCCCCGGTCCGTCCGCCGGGAGCACAGCGGACGAGATCCTGGCGCCCTGTGCCTCCGACGCCGGGTACGACTACGCGTCGCGTCCCGCCGCCGTCCACCGCGCGGTGGCCCGTGTGGCGCTCACCGGGCGGGTCGGCAGGCCGCTGATCACGCTGCACGGCGACCTGGACACGCTGCTGCCCGAGGCCGCCGACTCCGATGTGTACGCGCGCATGGTCGACGCGGGCGGCCGGGCCGCGCTGCACCGCTATTACACGATCCAGGGCGGCACCCACGTCGACGGCCTGTACGACACCTATCCGGACCGGCTGCGGCCGATCCTGCCCTGCTACCGCTCGGCCTTCGACGCGCTCGTCTCCTGGGTGGAGAGGGGCGTGCGGCCGCCCGCGGACCGTACCGTCGCTCGGCCCGCGGGCGGCGATGTGGTCGACTCCTGTGCGCTTGCCGACCGGGCCGCTCCCGTCCGGTAGTGCCTCAGCGACCGAGCTCCTTGCGGGTGATGCGGCGCAGCCTGCGCCGCTGCGAGGGGTCCAGCGTGAGGTAGGCGGCGGTCGGGACTCCGACGACTATCAGGACCACTGCCCAGAAGGGCAGCCAGATCCACAGGAAGAGCCCGAGGGCCACTCCCCCTATGGCGATCTTCGCGTTGTTCGACATGTGTGTCGCCTCCTTCGCGGCCACTGCCGCTCTCTGCTTTGAAAACGGCCCCGCGCTTCGCGTGGTTCCGATCCGCGACCCTGAGACGACCCTGAGCCGTGACCCCGACTCGTCCCTGAGAACCGTTCAGGGCCACTCGGCCCTGAGGGGCTCTCCCACCTCGTGCAGATGACGCAGGGCCTGCCGGTAGGAGTCGACGAGCCCGGTCTCCGCGTAGGGAATACCCAACTCCTGACAGTGGGCCCGCACCAGGGGGCGGGCGAGACGCAGATGCGGGCGCGGCATGCTGGGGAAGAGGTGGTGCTCGATCTGGTAGTTGAGGCCGCCGAGGAACCAGTCGGTCAGGGCGCCGCCGCGGATGTTGCGCGAGGTGAGTACCTGCCGGCGCAGATGGCCCCATCGCTCGCCGTCCGGGTCGGGCATCTCCATGCCCTTGTGGTTGGGGGCGAAGGCCATTCCGAGGTGGAGGCCGAAGAGGGCGTGGTGGAGGGCGGCGAACGCGAGCGCCTTGCCCGGGGACATCGTGGTGAGCAGCAGCGTCGTGTACGCGGCGACGTGGGTGATCAGGAGGGCACCCTCCAGGGCGCGCTCGCGGGGCGGCTGCCGGCGCAGGTCCTGGAAGCCGTGGACCTTGAGGGCGACGCCTTCGAGGAGGGTGAGCGGGAAGAACAGCCAGGCCTGGTTACGGGTGAGCCAGCCCCGGAAGCCGGACCGCAGGCCGGCCTGTGCCGCGGTGAAGACGAGGACGTCGGCGACGACGTCCGGGTCCTTGTCGATGTGGTTGGGGTTGGCGTGGTGGCGGTTGTGCTTGTCGTTCCACCAGGCGTAGCTCATCCCCAGGAGCAGGTTGCCGTGAAGCAGGCCGATGGCGCGGGCGGCCTTCTTGTCGCCGCTGATCTGGCAGTGCCCGGCGTCGTGTCCTATGAAGGCCGCACGGGCGCAGAACACGGCCAGCGGCGGGGCCAGGAGCAGCGACCACCAGGAGTCGCCGACGAGGACGACTCCCGTGATCACGGCGGCCAGGGCGAGGGCGTTCACGGCGATCACGCGCGTGTACCAGCCGGTGCGCCGTTCCAGGAGACCCTGGCCCTTGACCGTGCGCAGGAGGGGCGCGAACTCGCTCCCGGCGGGCGGCGCGTCACGTGCTGCCGTGGTCGGTTCGGCGACGGCGGTGATGGGCTCGGGCATGTCCGGTCTCCGGCTCTCGCGGGCAACGTGCTGACCTGAGGAAACGTACGAATCCGCGCCCCTTTGCGACCATGGCGCCACCACCCGGGTGTGTGCGGGGGTAATCCCCGTACCGCGGAGGGGGGTTGACATCACCCCCCCGTGAGGCGAGTCGCCTTCCTTGCCGCGGGATGCCGGGTGGTGCGCCGGAATGCTGTACCCTCGGCGGCCCCGACCCTCGGTAGTCAAATTTGAGGAGCACGGCATCACTGTGCAGTCGCCCCCAGCGCCAACCCCCTCCGAGCTTGCCGGACTCGCGCGCTGCCGCGCCGTCTTCCTGCCCGGCGACCCGGCCGGCACCGGCACCGTCGCCTTCTGGCGGGCCGACGGCGCTACCCCTCCGCCCGTCGCGGCCGGATCCGCCACGACCTTGAACGTGGCACTTCCCGACGAGGTGGGGGTCGGGCTGGTCGAGGTGCCCGCCGTCCTGCTGCCTGTGCGTGCGGCGCTGCCGGTCCTCACGCGTGCGCGTACCGATGCGGACGCGCACCGGGCGACGGCGTTCTGGGGCGCGGCAGGTCTGCTGGCCTTGCAGTTCGTGGCGCGGGGACTGCTGCTGCCGGGCCTGTCGGCGGGCGACCACGACGCCTGGCGCGTCGGTCCGCTGTCCGTGGAGGACGTCGAGCGCGTCCGCGGGCTGGCCGCCGCGATGCCGCCCGAGGCGCACGCCGTGCCGGTGGCCTCCATCGAGCCGCCACGCCTGCCCGCGCCGGAGCCGCTGCTGCGCGCCTTCCTCGACGCGGTGGCCGACACCCTCCCCCGCTCCCCCGCCGCCCCGCTGGTGACCGGCACTCCCGCCTACGCGGCGCGGCAGCCCCGGCACATGCCCGAGCAGCGGGCCTGGGCCGCCGATGTCGCCGCGGGCCACGACGCGGGCGTACGGCTTTCGCTGCGGATCGAGGCGCCCGGCCTCGCCGACCTCGCGCAGGAGGAGGCGGTGACGGCGTTGCGGGGTGTGCTGCAGGTGCACAGTGTGAGCGATCCGGGGCTCGTGGCGGACGCCTCCGCCGTCTGGGCCGAGACGGGCACCGCCGCGGGTTTCGGTCCACGCGCGCGCATGGACACGCTGCTCGCCCTGCGCCGCGCGGCCCGCGCCTGGCCGCCGCTGACGCCGCTGCTGTCGGCGAGCGTGCCGGACGCGCTGGACCTCGCCGACGAGGAGATCGCCGAACTCCTCGGAGAGGGCGCCCGTAGCCTCGCCGCTGCCGGAGTCGAGGTGCACTGGCCGAAGGAACTGACCCGCGGCCTGACCGCCCGTGCCGTGATCGGCCCGCCGGACGACGAACCGGACGGCAGGACCTCCTCGGGCATGCCGTCGTTCCTGTCCGCCGACGCGCTGCTCGCGTTCAACTGGCGGTTCGCGCTGGGCGATCAGCGCCTCACCCGCGAGGAGCTGGACCGGCTCGCCGAGGCCGGCCGCCCGGTCGTGCGGCTGCGCGACCAGTGGGTCGTGGTGGACCCCGAGGAGGTGCGCCGCGCCCGGGCCGAGCAGGACCGCAAGATCGCGCCCATCGACGCGCTGGGCGCCGCGCTGACGGGCTCCACGGAGGTCTCCGGCCGCCGGGTCGACGTCCAGCCCACGGGATGGCTGGCGGCCCTGCGGGAGCGGCTGGCGGAGCCGGAGGGGCAGGAGCCGGTGGGGCAGCCCGCGGCGCTGCGGGCCACGTTGCGCGACTACCAGCGGCGAGGCCTGAGTTGGCTCGTGCGGATGACGTCGCTGGGCCTGGGCTGCTGTCTCGCCGACGACATGGGGCTCGGCAAGACGATCACCCTGATCGCGCTGCATCTGCACCGGCAGACCGAGGCGGCGACGGCCGGTCCGACGCTCGTGGTGTGTCCGACGTCCCTGATGGGCAATTGGCAGCGCGAGATCGAGAGGTTCGCGCCCGGCACGCGCGTGCGCCGTTTCCACGGGCCGCGGCGCGGCCTGGACGCCGTGGCCGACGGGGAGTTCGTGCTCACCACGTACGGTACGATGCGCCTGGACGCGCACCGGCTCGCCGACGTCCCCTGGGGCATGCTCGTGGCGGACGAGGCACAGCACGTGAAGAACCCGTACTCGGCGACCGCGCGTCAGCTGCGCTCCATCGGCGCACGCGCGCGCGTGGCGCTCACCGGCACCCCTGTGGAGAACAACCTGTCGGAGCTGTGGGCGATCCTCGACTGGACGACTCCGGGGCTGCTGGGCCGGCTCGGCACCTTCCGCGCCCGGTACGCGCGGGCCGTCGAGGGCGGTCAGGATCCGGCCGCCGCCGAGCGGCTCGCCCGGCTGGTGCGGCCGTTCCTGTTGCGCCGGCGCAAGTCGGATCCGGGGATCGCGCCCGAGCTGCCGCCGAAGACCGAGACCGACCGTGCCGTGTCGCTGACCGCGGAACAGGCCGGTCTGTACGAGGCGGTGGTGCGCGAGACCCTCGCGGAGATCTCCGCCGCCGACGGCATGGCCCGGCGCGGCCTGATCGTGAAGCTGCTGACGGGGCTGAAGCAGATCTGCAACCACCCGGCGCAGTACCTCAAGGAGGAGCGGCCGAGGATCGCCGGCCGCTCCGGGAAGCTCGAGCTGCTGGACGAGCTGCTCGACACGATCCTCTCCGAGGGGGCGAGCGTTCTGGTCTTCACCCAGTACGTGCGCATGGCGAGGCTCGTCGAACGGCACCTGACCGCCCGTGGCATCGCCTCGCAGTTCCTGCACGGCGGGACGCCGGTCGCCGAACGCGAGGCGATGGTGCAGCGCTTCCAGGACGGTGAAGTGCCCGTCTTCCTGCTGTCGTTGAAGGCCGCGGGGACGGGACTGAACCTGACCCGGGCCGAGCATGTGGTGCACTACGACCGCTGGTGGAACCCCGCCGTGGAGGCCCAGGCCACCGACCGCGCGTACCGCATCGGCCAGACCAGGCCCGTGCAGGTGCACCGGCTGATCGCCGAGGGCACGGTGGAGGACCGCATCGCCGACATGCTCACCCGCAAGAGGGAGCTCGCGGACGCGGTGCTGGGTGCCGGAGAGGCGGCGCTCTCGGAGCTGACGGACACGGAACTGGCCGATCTGGTGGAGCTGCGAGGGGGCGCACGATGAGCAGGTACGACGAGGGCACGGAACGTACGTTTGCCGCGCTGCCGCCCGCGCAGGGGCGGGGTTTCGCGCAGACCTGGTGGGGTCAGGCCTGGTTGAAGTCGCTGGAGGACGCGGCGCTGGACTCGCAGCAGCTGAAGGCGGGGCGCAGGCTCGCCCGCGCGGGTGCCGTGGGCGCGGTGACCGTGCGCCCGGGCCGCATCACGGCCGTCGTCCAGGACCGCGACCGCACCGCGCGCCGTGCCGACGTCCTGCTGGAGGAGCTGTCCGATGAGCAGTGGGACCGCTTTCTGGACATGGCCGTCGAGCGTGCCGGGCATGTGGCGGCGCTGCTCGATCGGGAGATGCCGCCGCACCTGGTCGAGGACGCGGCGGCAGCGGGCGTCGAACTGCTGCCGGGCATGGGCGATCTGGAACCCGAGTGCGACTGCGACGCCTGGGACCACTGCGGGCACACGGCGGCGCTGTGCTACCAGGTGGCGCGGCTGCTGGACCAGGATCCCCTCGTCCTGCTGCTGATGCGGGGCCGGGGCGAAAGGGCCCTGCTGGGCGCCCTCCAGGCCCGCAGCGCGCCGCGCGCCGAACCGGTTGCGGGGCCTGAGGGCGTGGACGCCGCCGAGGCGTACGCGACCGGCGACATCCTGCCCTCGCTGCCCACCCTGCCGGAGCTCCCCTCCGAGCCCGGAACACCGCCGTCCCTCGACACCGACGCCCCACCGGCCCCGGGCATCGACCCCGGCGCACTCCATCACTTGGCCGCCCGTACGGCCGTAGAGGCGCATCGACTGCTTGCCAGGGCTCTGCGAGCCGAGGCGGAACAGCAGGGCTCCGAGCCGGAATTGACGGCCGCTCAGGATGCGGTTCGGCTCGCTGTGGGCGCGCCCGAGGGGTCCGTTGCGGCTCGGCTGGCCGAGGGGTCGGGGAGAAGCCGGGAAGGGCTGACGCTAGCCACGCGCGCGTGGAGTCTCGGTGGCCCGGCCGCGCTCGCCGTGCTGGAGGAGGAGTGGACCGTCGAAGCCGAAACGCTCGTACGCGCGCGTGCCGCGCTGGAGGCGGCCTGGGACGAGGACGAACGGCCGGTGCTGCGGGCCGGATTCAACCGGTGGACGGTCGTCGGTGAGCCGGCCCAGCTGCGCCTGGGGCGGGACGGACGCTGGTGGCCGTACCGCAAGGAGCGGGGACGCTGGGTTCCCGCCGAAGGTGCGGCACTGGATCCGGCGACGGCGCTGTCGTCGGCGGAGGCGGATTCCGGGGACGGGGAGGCCTGAGCCGTGCGGGGCCGGAGCAGCTGCCCGTGTGCTCGGGTTACCGACGCACCGTGTTCATCTCACTGTCGGCACCCGTTCGCTGAGGGGTCCAAATCTGGCCGCTGTCAATGAAGTTGCCCTTCAGGAGGCCCCATGTCCCCGTACGCCGCCGGCCGGAACCGTGTCAGACGTGCCGTCGCAGTGGGTGTTCCGCTGGCCGTGGTCGGCGCTCTCGTGGCCGCTGCGCCGGCCGTCGCGGACGGGAGCGCTCAGGTCGTTCGTACGGCGACGCTGGGGGACATCCCGCTCGGTGCGTTCAGCAATGCGCTGCTGCCGGGAACGGTGGACAACGACCGCGGGATCGACCTGGGCGGCATCGGCAGCGACATCTACCCGGCGGGCCGCAAGGGCGAGTACTGGACCGTCACCGACCGTGGGCCCAACGGCCAGATCAAGGTGAGCGGCACCAAGCGGCGCACCTTCCCGGTGCCCGGTTTCGATCCGGCGATCGTGAAGATCCGGGTGTCCGGCGACACGGTGAAGGTGCTGGACGCCATCCCGATCACCACGCGCTCCGGCAAGGCCGTCACCGGACTGTCGAACCAGGCAGGCCGGGACGAGGCGCCGTACTCCTACGATGCGCAGACCGCGCTGTCGTACAACCCGAACGGGCTGGACACCGAGGGCATCGTGCGGGCCGCGGACGGGAGTTTCTGGCTCGTGGACGAGTACGGGCCGTCGCTCGTGCACGTCTCCGCGCGCGGGAAGGTGCTCACGCGCTACGTGCCCAAGGGACTGGATCTCACCGGCACCGACTACCCGGTGGTCGAAGCCTTGCCCTCGGTCCTGCTGCACCGGAAGATCAACCGCGGGTTCGAGGGTCTCGCCCAGCTGCCCGGCGGCGACCTGGTGATGGCCCTGCAGAGCCCGCTGTCCCTGCCGGACACGGACGCCGGGGAGGCGTCGCGGAACACCCGCCTGGTGCGCTTCTCGCCGAAGAGGCAGGCGGTCACGGCCGAGTACGCGTACCGCTTCGACGCGGTCGACGTCGTCGACCCGAGCGAGGACGACACCTCCGAACTCAAGATCTCCTCGGTGGTCGCCGTGGGCGGCGACCGGTTGCTGGTCGAGGAGCGCACCGACAAGGCGGCGCGGCTCCAGTTGGTGAGGCTGGACCGGAAGGCGAACATCCTCGGCGGCCCCTATGACGACGACACGACCTCGCCCTCCCTGGAACAGCTCGACGACCCGGCGGCCGCCGGCGTCCCGGTGCTCGGCAAGAGGCTCGTCGTCGACCTGGGCAAGGTCGCCGGGGTGCCCGGGAAGATCGAGGGCATCGCGCGCGTGGACCACGACACGCTCGCTCTCGTCAACGACAACGACTTCGGGATGACGGACGGCGCCGGTGCCTTCGACGCGCAGGGCCGGCTCATCGACAGCGGGATCGAGACGACGGTGACGTACGTGCGCTTGCCGAACGGCATCTGACGGATGCCCGGGGCGCGCTAAGGCAGGTCGATGCCGCCCAGGGACGGGATCAGCGACTCGATCTCGCTGGGCACCTCGCTCGGGAGTTCGCTGGGCAGCCGTGACGGCAGCTTGCTGGGCAGTCTGCTCGGCAGCTGCGTCGGGATGCTCAGCGACGGCGAGGGGCTCGCGCTCGGGCTGCTGGCGGCCGGCGGCTTCTTGTCGGGCGAGTCGTGGTTCCCGGAGTGGTCCATCATCATCACGACGGCGGCGGCCGCCGTCCCCGCGAACACGACCAGCAGGATGTGCAGCCGCTTCTTCCATGTGTTCCGGGGCGGTTCCGGGGGCAGCCAACCTCCTTGGGTGGGCTGCTCGTCGCTTCCCGGAGGCGGGCCGAAGCCTCCTGCGGGTCCATAGCCTTCTTGGGCCCCATGGGCGGGACCGAAGCGCTCGGTGGGCGGTCCGAAGCCGCCGCCCTGGGGCGGCGTGTCGTCCGGCGGCCCGGGCGGTCGAGGCGGTACGGGCGGCATGGCCATACCGTCCAGAGTCGCCGCACATCGGGCAACAGGCGACCCCCGTACGGAACCTGATACGGATCCATGCCGCGGACCGTACGATTCCGGAGCATTCCGTACGGGGATCGCGCGGGCACGCGCGCGTAGCGTGCAAAAAACACCTACGCGCGCGTGCTGTTCAGCCGCGGGCCGCCAGCAGGTGGTCCATGGCCAGCTGGTCGAGGTGTTCGAAGGCCATGCCGCGCGCGGCGGTCGCCTCGACGTCGAACTCCTCGAAGGCGCTGCGGTCCGCGAGCAGGGCCTGGAGCCCGTCCGCGGCGGTCGCCTGGGCGAGCTGGTCCAGGCGCGAGGCGCGCAGCGCCTCCTGCACCTCGGGGTCGGCGCGGAAGGCGGCCGCGCGCTCCTTGAGGATGAGGTAGTTGCGCATGCAGCCCGCGGCCGACGCCCATACTCCGTCGAGGTCCTCGGTCCGCGGCGGCTTGAAGTCGAAGTGGCGCGGGCCCTCGTAACCGGCGCTCTCCAGAAGGTCGACCAGCCAGAACGCGGCGCGCAGGTCACCGGCGCCGAAGCGCAGGTCCTGGTCGTACTTGATGCCGGACTGGCCGTTGAGGTCGATGTGGAAGAGCTTGCCCGCCCACAGGGCCTGCGCGATGCCGTGCGGGAAGTTCAGCCCGGCCATCTGCTCGTGGCCGACCTCCGGGTTGACGCCGTACATCTCGGGGCGCTCCAGGCGCTCGATGAACGCAAGGGCGTGGCCGACGGTGGGCAGCAGGATGTCGCCGCGGGGCTCGTTCGGCTTGGGCTCGATCGCGAACTTCAGGTCGTAGCCCTGGGAGACCACGTACTCGCCGAGGAGGTCGAAGGCCTCCTTCATGCGGTCGAGGGCGACGCGCACGTCCTTGGCGGCGCCGGACTCGGCGCCCTCGCGGCCGCCCCAGGCGACGTAGGTCTTCGCACCGAGCTCGACCGCGAGGTCGATGTTGCGGATCGTCTTGCGCAGGGCGTAGCGGCGCACCTCACGGTCGTTCGCGGTGAACGCGCCGTCCTTGAAGACCGGGTGCGTGAAGAGGTTCGTGGTGGCCATCGGCACGGTCATGCCGGTCGTGTCGAGAGCCTGGCGGAAGCGCTTGATGTGCGACTCGCGCTCGGTGTCGGAGGACCCGAAGGGGATCAGGTCGTCGTCGTGGAAGGTCACGCCGTAGGCGCCCAGCTCGCTCAGGCGCTGCACCGTCTCGACGGGGTCCAGGGCACGCCGCGTGGCGTCGCCGAACGGGTCCCTTCCCTGCCAGCCGACGGTCCACAGGCCGAAGGTGAACCTGTCCTCGGGGGTGGGCTGGTAGCTCATGCCGCGGCTCCTTGCTCGATTGCGACGCTTGTCTACGACTGTTGCGCGCTTGCTTACGACTGTCGCGCGCATGCTTGCGACTATTTCGTCATGGCGGTTTACAAATTAGTATGCGGACGCATCCCTGGGAAGAGAGTCAGGGTGTGTGTGAGGGAACATCCTGGTGAGCCGCGGAAAAAGGGAGAGCCCGATGTCAGCAGCCGAGGGTCCGCTCGTCGTCGGCGTGGACACGTCCACCCAGTCCACCAAGGCGCTCGTCGTCGACACGGCCACCGGTCAGGTCGTCGCGAGCGGCCAGGCGCCGCACACCGTGTCCTCCGGGGCAGGCCGCGAGAGCGACCCGCGCCAGTGGTGGGACGCCCTGTGCGAGGCGCTGCACCAGTGCGGCGACGCGGCGCACGAGGCTGCCGCGGTGTCGATCGGCGGACAGCAGCACGGCCTCGTCACGCTGGACGAGCGGGGCGAGCCGGTACGGCCGGCGCTGCTGTGGAACGACGTGCGCTCCGCGCCGCAGGCCCGCCGGCTGATCGAGGAGCTGGGCGGCGCGAAGGCCTGGGCGGAGCGCACCGGGAGCGTGCCCGGCGCGTCCTTCACGGTCACGAAGTGGGCCTGGCTGGTCGAGAGCGAGCCGGAGGCGGTGCGCGCGACCAGGGCGGTGCGGCTCCCCCACGACTACCTCACCGAGCGCCTGACCGGTCAGGGCACGACCGACCGCGGCGACGCCTCCGGTACGGGCTGGTGGGCGTCCGGGACGGAGTCGTACGACGAAGAGACCCTCGCGCACGTCGGCCTCGATCCCGCGCTGCTGCCCCGTGTGGTCCGGCCGGGCGAGATCGCGGGCACCGTGCGCGACAGCCACGACCTGCCGTTCTCCAAGGGCACGCTGGTCGCGCCCGGCACCGGTGACAACGCGGCCGCCGCGCTGGGGCTCGGGCTGCGTCCCGGCACACCGGTGCTCAGCCTCGGCACCTCGGGCACGGTGTACGCCGTCTCCAAGCGCCGCCCGGCCGACCCGACCGGCACGGTGGCCGGTTTCGCCGACGCGCACGGGGACTGGCTGCCGCTGGCCTGCACCCTCAACTGCACCCTTGCCGTCGACCGCGTCGCCGCCCTGCTGGGCCTGGACCGCGAGGCCGTGGAGCCCACCGGCGCCGTAACGCTCCTGCCGTACCTCGACGGCGAGCGCACCCCCAACCTCCCGGCCGCCTCGGGCCTGCTGCACGGCCTGCGCCACGACACGACCGCCGGACAGCTGCTCCAGGCGGCCTACGACGGCGCCGTGCACTCGCTGCTGGGCGCCCTGGACCTGGTCCTCGACGAGGACGCCGACCGCTCCGCCCCCCTGCTGCTGATCGGCGGCGGCGCCCGGGGCACGGCCTGGCAGCAGACGGTACGGCGCCTGTCGGGCCGCCCGGTCCAGATCCCGGAGGCCAGGGAGCTGGTCGCGCTCGGTGCCGCCGCCCAGGCGGCCGGCCTGCTGACCGGCGAGGATCCGGCGGCGGTCGCCCGGCGCTGGAACACGGCCGCGGGACCGGTGCTGGACCCGGTGCAGCGGGACGAGGCGACGCTGGCCAGGATCGCCGGGGTACTCTCCGACGCGGCCCCGCTGCTGGAGCGGAGCACGGACAGCCGTTGAGGACGGGGGCATGACCGCACCGCTGCACGAGGTACACCCGGCCGGTCCCGGCCGGGCGCTGCCCGACACCCAGCAGGGCATGCGCCGGCGCAATCTCGCCCGGGTGATGCACGCCGTGAACGCCGAGGGGCCACTCTCCCGCGCCGCGGTCGCCTCGCGCATCGGCCTGACGCGTGCCGCGGTCTCGACCCTCGTCGACGAGCTCATACGCACGGGTCTGCTGGAGGAACTCGGCCCCGAGCGGCCCGGCCGGGTGGGCCGCCCGGGCTCGGCGCTCGCCGTGAGCGGGCACGGTCCCGCCGGGATCGGCGCCGAGATCGGCGTCGATCACCTCGCCGTCTGCGCGGTCGACCTGCGCGGACAGGTACGCGCGCGTGCCGTGCGACACGGTGCGAACCGCGGCGGCTCCCCCGAGCCCGTCGTCGCGGAGCTCACCGAGCTGGTGCGCCGGGTCGTCGCCGAGGCGGAGGGCGAGGGGCTGTGGCCCGCGGGGCTCGCGGTGGCCGTGCCGGGCCTGGTGGCCCGCGACGCCCGTACCGTCGTCCGCGCCCCCAACCTGGACTGGCACGACACGGACCTCGGCGCCCTGCTGCCCGACGACATCCCGCTGACCGTCGACAACGAGGCCAACTTCGGCGCGCTCGCCGAACTCTGGCTCGGCGAGGGCACCCCGCTCGACTTCCTCCACGTCTCCGCGGAGATCGGCATCGGTGCCGCGGTCGTCGTGGCCGGTGGGCTGCTGCGCGGGACCCGCGGTTTCGCGGGCGAGCTGGGGCATGTGCCGGTGCGACCGGACGGGCCCGCCTGCCCCTGCGGCGGGCTCGGGTGTCTGGAGCAGTACGCCGGTGAGGAGGCCGTACTGCGGGCGGCGGGCCTGGAGCCGGGCGAGGACCGGGTCGGGCTGCTCGCGGGCCGGGCCGCGGAGGGCGACGCGGAGGTACGGCGTGCGCTGCGGGACGCCGGCGAGGCGCTCGGCATCGCGCTGACCGGGGCGGTCAATCTGCTGGACCCCGAGAGCGTGGTGCTGGGCGGCGCGCTGGCCGGGCTGGCGCCCTGGCTGCTGCCTTCGCTGGAAGCCGAGTTGGACCGCCGCACCGCGGGTCCCGCCTGCCCGGTGTCGGTGTCGCGGCTGGGACCGGAGGGACCGTTGCTGGGCGCGGCGCACTCGGTGGTGCGTGCGGTGCTGGACGACCCGGCCGTGGTGGGCGAGCGGGACTGAGCCGGCTCGCCGCGCGAACCGGACCTACCGCTCGCGCCGCAGCGTCGCCGAGAGATGGTGCTGCAACGGCCGGCCGACCGCCGCGAGGTCGTGGACGAACGTGAGGGTGTCGCCGCCGTCGGTCAGGGTGTAGCGGCGGCGGGTCGCGTCGACCTGCTTGGCGGTGGGGGTAAGCGCGACCTCGTGGGTCGAGAGGTCGACCGTGTCCTCCGTGGCGTGACCGACCATGATCTCCGCGATGCCGGTGGGCTGGGTGATCAGCGCCTCCACCCGGCCGTCGGGCTGCAGCCGCCACCAGCCGCTCTCCCGAGCCGCCGGACGCAGCGGCGTGCCGTCGGCGTCGAGCAGCCAGGCCCGGGCCTCGTAGCGGAGGAAGGGACGGCCGTCGTGACTGAAGCCGACCTGCTGCGCATACGCGAAGTCCCCGTCGAGCGTGGGATATCCGCCCCGGCCCGGGCCGTGCCACGTACCCAGCAGACCGAGCACCGGCGCGAGCAGCGGGTGCGGTGCGGGTGCCTCGTCGGGCCGGTGGCCGTCGGGGTACGGGAGTTCCGGTGCGGGGTCGAACACGTCTGCGCTCCAGAGTTGTGCCGGTGCCGGGAGAGAGCCTAGGGGTCCCCTCCCGTCGCTGGCGCGCAAGCCTCGCCGGGATCGCCTTCACGCTATGTCACGACCCGGCTTCACGCCATGCCACAGCCCTGCTTCACGCCATGTCACGACCCTGCTTCACCCGATCGAGTGGCGGAGTTTTCCACAATTCCGTCGTCGTCCACGGAACCTCGCCGCGCCCTTCTGCCCAACCGGCAAGCGCCGTACCGTGATTCACGCGAGGCACACCCGGCGGGACCTGGGGAGCCTGGCAAGTCGGCGTGAATTGAGGGGGATTCACATGGCGGGGGAAGCAGCGGCAGGGCTGAGGCGGGACGCGATCGGGCTGCGCGAGGTCCTGTTCCAGAGCATCACGGCCATGGCGCCGGCCGCCGCGGTGGCCGCGTCGATTCCGTCCGGTGCCGCCTTCGCCGGCGGAAGCCTGCCGCTGGCGGTGCTGGTCGCGCTGGTGGCCTGTCTGTTCACCGCGTCCTGCGTGGCGGAGCTGGCGCGCGAACTCCCGGCCGCGGGCTCGGTGTCCACGTACGCCGCGCGGGGGCTGCATCCCACTGTCGGTTTCCTCGTCGGCTGGGGCTATGTGTTCGTGGAGGCTCTCGTCCCTCCGCTGCTGCTCCTGCAGCTGGGCTTCACGACCGCGGGCACGCTGCACGACGAGTGGTCCTCCTACCCGGCCGACCTGTGGTGGCCGTGGGCGCTCGCGGGTGCGGCGGTCATCGCGGCGGCCGGGTACTTCGGGGTGCGTGCCTCCGCCCGCCTCGGCACGGTCCTCGGGGTCTTCGAGATCCTCGTCTTCCTGGTGTTCGCCGTCTGGCTGATCGCCGAGGCGGGAGGGGACAACACCCTCTCGGTGTTCGGGACTTCGCACACCGCCGAGGGTTACGAAGGTGTCAGCGGGGTCTTCGCCGGATCCGTGTACACGGTGCTGGCCTTCGCCGGATTCGAGGCCGCCGCACCGCTCGCGGAGGAGACCCGCGACCCGCGCCGCACGGTGCACCGCGCGGTCCTCGGCGCGGCCCTCGCGATCGGCCTCTTCTACGTGGTCACCACCTATGCCATGACGGTGTACTTCGGGCCGGACCGCTTCGCGACGTTCGGGGCGTCCGGCGAGGCGTCGTGGGAGGGCGTGGCCCGGGCGTCGTTCGGCCTGTTCTGGGTGCTGGTGTTCCTGGCCGTGGTCAACTCGACCATCGCCAACGCCAACGCGTGCGCCAACGTCTCGACGCGGACGGCCTTCGCGTTGGCCCGCATCCGGGTCCTGCCCGGCCTCTTCGCGTCGCTGCATCCCAGGTACCGCTCCCCCGTCGCCGGTATCGCCGTGCAGACGGTCGTGGCCGTCGGCGCGGTGCTCGGGCTGGGCCTCGGCTACGACCCGGTGACCGCGTTCCTGCTGCTCGCCACGATGATCGTGACGGTCGTGATCGGCGTCTACATCGTGGTGAACCTCGCGTGTGCCGGCTACTTCCTGCGCCGCAGACGGGAGTTGCTCAAGCCGGTACGGCACCTGCTGCTGCCCGTACTCGGGATCGTCACGTTCGTGCCCGCGCTGCTGACCGCGGCCGGACTGCCCGTCTTCGACTTCGTCACCGAACTGACCGCACCGGTGTCATACGCCGGACCCGTCGTCGGGATATGGATGGCGCTGGGACTCGTGGTGCTGTTCGTGCTGATGCGGCGGCACCCCGAGCGCATAGCCGAGACCGCCCGTGTCCATCTCGACGAACCCGCCCTCACCGGCCCCGCACAGAACGGAGCAGCGCAGCAATGAGCGACCCTCGGATCCTGACCGTCCGGCCCGAACCGGGCGAGTACGCCTGGACGTTCGGCGGCGCACCGCCCGTGGCGCGCATCGCGCCCGGCACGGTTCTCGACCTGTACACGGAGGACTGCTTCGCCGGGCGGGTGCGGTCGGAGAAGGACCTGGTGTCCGAGGTGTGCGAGTTCCCGTTCCTCAACCCGCAGACCGGGCCCTTCCACGTCGAGGGCGCCGAGCCCGGTGACACGGTCGCCGTGCACTTCGTGTCGATCGAGCCGGCCCGCGACTGGGCCGCGTCGACGACGGTGCCCCTGTTCGGCGCGCTCACCTCGACACACACCACCGCCACCCTGCAGCCGCCGTTGCCGGAGACGGTGTGGATCTGGCAGCTGGACCGGACCCGGCGCACGGCGCTGTTCCGGGCGCACGACAGCGACATCGAGGCCGAGCTGCCGATGGACCCGATGCACGGCACGGTCGGCGTGGCCCCCGCCAACCTGGAGGTCCGCTCGGCCCTGGTGCCCGACGCGCACGGCGGCAACATGGACACGCCCGAGATGCGGGCCGGCGTCACCTGCTACCTCGGGGTCAACGTGGAGGGCGCGCTGCTCAGCCTCGGCGACGGACATGCCCGGCAGGGCGAGGGCGAGACCTGCGGGGTCGCCGTGGAGTGCGCGATGAACACCGTGGTGATCGTGGAGCTGCTCAAGGGCGTCGCCACTCCCTGGCCGCGCATCGAGTCGGACACGCACATCATCTCGACGGGGTCGGCCCGCCCGCTGGAGGACGCCTTCCGGATATCCCAGCTGGACCTGGTCCAGTGGCTGGTGCGCGACTACGGGTTCAGCGAACTGGACGCCTACCAGTTCGCGACCCAGGCGGTCGAGTCGCCGTTGGCCAACGTGTGCGACACCAACTACACGTGCGTGGCGAAGATCCGCAAACAGTGGCTGCCCGCGCGGGAGACTCACCGCGGCGTGCACGCGCAGTTGCGCGAGACCGCGGCGCTGCTGCGGCGCTGACGATCGACAGAAGGGCGACGTTTCCATGGAGCGGGCAAGACCCGGCACCACCCGGCGGCTGTTCCTCAAGGGCGCCGCACTCGCCGCCGTACCGTACGCGCTCCTCCCCGACGCGCGGGCCGGTGCGCTGGCCCAGTCCGACGACTATCCGAGCGCCGAGTGGCAGCCGGCGAGCGCCTCGAACTACACGGTGTCGAGCCGCCCCTCGACGTATCCGATCGACCACGTGATCATCCATGTCACCCAGGAGACGTACACCGACACGCTCGCGATCTTCCAGAACCCGCAGAAGAAGGTGTCCGCGCACTACGTGGTGCGCTCGAGCGACGGACACATCGCGCAGTGCGTCCGCGAGGCGAGCATCGCCTGGCACGCGGGGAACTGGGACTACAACACCCGCAGCATCGGCATCGAGCACGAGGGCTGGGTGGACAAGCCCGCCTACTTCACCGACGCCCTGTACGAGCAGTCGGCGAGGCTCACCGCGGCCGTCTGCACCAAGTACGGCATCCCCAAGGACCGGGCGCACATCCTGGGGCACTACGAGGTGCCGGGCACCGATCACACCGATCCCGGGCCCAACTGGGACTGGACGCGGTACATCAGACTGGTCAACTTCGCCTGACGGGAGCGGCGGGGACCTCGTTCGGGTGAGCGTGGTCGAAACGGTTGTCGGAGCGCGTACCCGGAGTGACGATGTCCCCAGTCGCATCACCGTTCGGGGAGGCCCAGTTGACCGATCCGTGGGTGGCCCTGGAGCCGGGGGCCGACCCCGCAGAGCACGCGCGGATGCTGCGTCGCGCGCACGAGACGTTCACCGAGGTGGGCACGGTGCCCCGGCCGGTGCGTTCGGTGGTGGCCGAGTCGTGGCGGCGTTCCGCGCGGGCCGGCGTGGGGCCCGACGGCACGGCGGACGTGGAGCTCATGGACGGTGACCTGGGTTCCTATCGGGCGGAGCATCCGCTGGCGCGGGTGATGCCGCTGTTCCGGGAGCTGATGGGGACCTTCGCCGCCGACGGGGAGCATTTGCTCGCGGTCTGCGACGCGCACGGCAGGCTGCTGTGGGTCGAGGGACATCCGACGACCCGGCGGGACGCGGGGCGGATGAACTTCGTGCCGGGTGCCCGATGGGCGGAGAGCGCGGTGGGGACGAACGCGCCGGGGACGGCGGTCGCCGTGGACCGGCCCGTGCAGGTCTTCGCGGCCGAGCACTTCATCCGGCGGGTGCAGCCCTGGACGTGCGCGGCGGCCCCGGTGCACGATCCGCGCACCGGGCGGGTGCTCGGTGCCGTGGACATCACCGGCGGGAACGGGCTCGCGCATCCGCACAGCCTGGGCTTCGTGCAGGCGGTCGCGCGCGCCGCCGAGTCGCAGCTGGCGCTGCTCGTCCCCGAGCTGCCCGCCGTCGACGCACCCGAGCTGACGGCGCTGGGCCGTGACGAGGCGCACCTGCTGCTCGGCGGCCGCAGGATCAGGCTCAGCCGCCGGCACAGCGAGATCCTGGTGCTGCTGGCCCGGCATCCGGAGGGGCTGACCGGGGACGAGTTGCTGTGCGCGCTGTACGAGGACGAGTCGGTGACGCCGGTGACCCTGCGGGCCGAACTGGCCCGGCTGCGCCGGGTGCTGGGGCCGGGTCTGCTGGAGTCGCGGCCGTACCGGCTGACCGTGCCGGTCGAGTCGGACGTGGACGTGGTCGAGCGGCGGCTGGAGACCGGTGCGGTGACGGCGGCCGCCACCGGTTACGCCGGGCCGCTGCTGCCGGGCTCGCAGGCACCGGCGGTGGTGCGGCTCAGGCGGCGCATCGCCGACGGCCTGCGCACGGCGCTGATCGCCCGCCGCGATCCCGATCTGCTCGCGGACTGGGCGCACGCGCCGTGGGGAGAGGACGACCTGGACGTGTGGCGCGCGCTCGCCGCCGTACGTCCGACGGCACCCGTCCGAGCGCGGCTCGCGGCGCTGGAGTCGGAGCTGCGGGTGCCGGCCGGCCGGCGCGGGCGAGCGGCAACGTGGTTGCAACGTCCGCGTTCCTAGCCTCGCGTCGAGAGCTGCCCAACGGCGGGCAGCGCTGCGAAGGAGGCAGAGCAGTATGACCCGTTACGCGGCGCCCGGTACCGAGGGCGCGATCGTCTCCTACCAGGCGCGCTACGACCACTTCATCGGCGGTGAGTACGTGCCGCCCGCCCGTGGGCAGTACTTCGAGAACCCGTCGCCGGTGAACGGGCAGCCGTTCACCGAGATCGCGCGCGGCACGGCGGAGGACGTCGAGCGGGCGCTGGACGCGGCGCACGCGGCCGCCCCCGGATGGGGCCGTACGTCGGTGTCCGAGCGCTCGGACATCCTGCTGAAGATCGCCGACCGGATGGAGGCGAACCTCGAGTCGCTGGCGGTCGCCGAGAGCTGGGAGAACGGCAAGCCGGTGCGCGAGACGCTCGCGGCCGACATCCCCCTCGCCATCGACCACTTCCGGTACTTCGCGGGCGCGATCCGCGCGCAGGAGGGTTCCCTCGGCGAGGTCGACGACGACACGGTGGCGTACCACTTCCACGAGCCGCTCGGCGTGGTCGCGCAGATCATCCCGTGGAACTTCCCGATCCTGATGGCGACCTGGAAGCTGGCGCCAGCGCTCGCCGGGGGCAACGCGGTCGTGCTCAAGCCGGCCGAGCAGACCCCCGCCTCCATCCACTACTGGCTCAGTCTGGTCGCCGACCTGCTGCCGCCGGGTGTCCTCAACATCGTCAACGGCTTCGGGGTGGAGGCCGGCAAGCCGCTGGCGTCCAGCCCGCGCGTGGCGAAGGTGGCCTTCACCGGCGAGACCACGACCGGGCGGCTGATCATGCAGTACGCCTCGGAGAACATCACCCCGGTCACTCTCGAACTCGGCGGCAAGTCCCCGAACATCTTCTTCGAGGACGTCTGGGGCGCGGACGACGAGTTCCGCGACAAGGCGCTCGAAGGCTTCACCATGTTCGCGCTCAACCAAGGCGAGGTGTGCACCTGCCCGTCCCGTGCGCTGGTCCAGCGCGGCCACTACGCCGAGTTCATGGAGGCGGCGGTCGCCCGCACCGAGCAGATCAAGACCGGTCACCCGCTGGACACGGACACGATGATCGGTGCGCAGGCCTCCAACGACCAGCTGGAGAAGATCCTCTCCTACCTGGACATCGGGCGGCAGGAGGGCGCAAGGCTCCTCACCGGCGGTGAACGCATCGAGCACGACGGCGAGTTGAAGGGCGGCTACTACGTCCAGCCGACGATCTTCGAGGGCGACAACCGGATGCGGATCTTCCAGGAGGAGATCTTCGGACCGGTCGTGTCGGTGACGTCGTTCGACGACTTCGACGACGCGATGAAGATCGCCAACGACACGCTGTACGGGCTCGGCGCGGGTGTGTGGACGCGGGACATCAACACCGCCTACCGCGCGGGCCGCGGCATCCAGGCGGGCCGCGTGTGGACGAACTGCTACCACGCCTACCCCGCGCACGCGGCGTTCGGCGGCTACAAGGGCTCGGGCATCGGCCGCGAGACGCACAAGATGATGCTGGAGCACTACCAGCAGACGAAGAACCTGCTGGTGTCGTACTCGCCGAAGAAGCTGGGCTTCTTCTAACCCCACCCGGAAAGGCGCCTGACCTGGGCTTATACCCGTCAGGCGCCTACCCGTTGACCTCACTCGGGGCGAGCCCGGTTTGTGCGGTAACTCCCAGTTCCTACCGCTGCTGTCTTCGATCAGCAGAAGCCGCGCCCTGGCTCACACGGTCCCACTCCTGCATGGACTGCTCGATGAGGCGGTTGGCTCGAAATCCCGGCGTGCCGGAGGTCGTAAGGCCGCTTGGCCAAACCAGAGGACAACTCCGTTCGTGTCAGCACGTACTGCCGCGCCCGCGCCCACACCATTCCGTACGCCGCTGGGTCCACGTAGTTGCCGGCCTGATTCCGGAACAGCCGACTATCAGGCGCCACACCGAAGCGTTCGATGTGCGCGCGGAGGATCCGCACGAACTGCGGCGGGATGGGCACGGGCCGCCTTGCCGTGGCCGCACGGCGCTTGAGCGAGTGCACCTCGTGCACCGTGCCGTCGTCCGTCCAGTCCTTGCCTGCCATGACGGCTCCGCCCGACAAGTTGAGCAGCCCCAGCCGGTCTCGGGAAGGTGGTACTGCTCGTGACGCAGGTGGATCACCTCGGCCGGCCGCATCGCCGCGAGTACATGCAGCCGAAGAACTCCTCCAAGTGAGGGCCTCGCCCGCGCTGCTGAGCAACGGCCTCAAACAACCGAGTGACTTGCTCCGGATTGGGAACGGACGCCGGGTCAACCTCCTCGTTGATTTCCGGAGCACGCCACCTGAGACCGACGAGCGGATTGGCAGCGAAATACCCCTTCTCCACCGCAGTGTTGATGACCCTCGTTGAACGCAGCCCTTTTGCGACGTACCGTCTTTGCCGCAGCCGCTTTCCCATCCAACCTGCGACCCAGCGCGTCTAGCGTCCGTCGCAACACATCAATTTCCGCGAGTGAGCTGACGGGCAGAGAGTTCCGTTGTATCCGCGGCTCCGATGCGTCGGCCAAAGCGCGACGAGTGTTCCCTGGCGTGCCATCCCACCGCTGGTCAAGGTATTCGTGAGCATAGACACGGGCAGACCCGTATGTTCATCGAAGGGTTCACCGTCGCGCGCGGCTGTCATCAGCTTTGCGCGCCTGCTCTCGGCGAAACCGACGGTCATAGGCCGAGGTCGCTCCCTGACGCTGCTCTTTCCGCGATCTCGGAGAGGGAGCGTACGCGGTCGGGGAGAGGCAGGCGGGCCGGGCGGAAGCGGGCGCCCAGCGGGAAGCGTTTGGCCATCGGGCCGTTTGGATCCATGGTTTCCCCCGGCGGTGTTGGCGAGAGGGCGTGAACATGCGGGGCGACACCGGGCCGGGGAGGTGCCGCCCCTGACTCATGGGCGGTTGCCTGCGGGGACGCTCTTACTGCCAGTCGATGACGATGCGGTTGAGCAGGGTGTCGACGACGAAGAGCCCGGGGTGTTGCTCGGTGGCAGGGGCGCCGAGGGGGTGGATCTCGAAGGTGGCCTCGCGGCCGCGGTACTCGCGGTCCCAGGTGCGGATCGCGTCGGCGACCTTCGCGGTCAGCTTGTCGCTGCCGGGGCAGTGGCCGATGACGCCGAACTCCCAGAGCTTGCCGCCGTCGGGCGTCTTCTTGTCCGCCAGGCCTCGGGCGAGGTAGGCGATGGCGCCCTGGTCGACGGCCGCAGTGGACGAGGCGTAGGGGTCCTCGGCCAGGACGGTCCCCTTGGCTTCCTTCGGGGAACGGGGGAACGCTGCGTGTGCGGGTCTCGCGCGCGTTCCGTGTCGGGCGCGTGTCAGGGCGGTGTCAGGCCGTCCCCGCACACTCCTTGCGAGCGATCCAAGTGATCCGAACGATCCGAGGGATCCATCCGACACGAAGGGAACAACCTGCCATGGCAGTGGACGGCACCTGGACCATCACGTTCGACACCCCCGCCGGCGAGCAGCAGGCCGAGCTGGTGCTCGACACGGCGTCGGGCGCCCTCACCGGCGAGCTGAACGGCACGCCGATAGAGGACGGTCAACTCAACGGCGACGAGATCAAGTTCGTCGCCAGGATCACCGAACCGATCAAGCTGAAGGTCAAGTGCGGCGCGACGGTCGCCGGCGACACGATGACGGGCAAGGCCAAGGCCACGCTGATGTCGATCGCCTTCACCGGCACGCGCGCGGCCGACTGAGCCGAGCCGGGAGGACTGGGGTGGCCGCCCCCAGCCCTTGCGCTCCGCTCCCTGCGCCCCGCCCTTTCACCCCGCCCGGTCGGCCGGCCCCATCGCTCTGCCCTCTCCCCCGGCCTCAGCGCCCAGCCCTCTCACCCAGCCCTCTCGCCCGGCACGGGTCACCGCTGGGCCGAGGTCTCAGCCCCGAACCAGCGCGCCAGCGCGTCGGCGAGCTCAAGGACCGCGTCTCCCTCGGGAACGCCCGGCCCCGGCGTCGTCCACACCACGTGCCCGTCCGGCCGCAGCAGCAGCCCCGGGCCCTTGGCCTCGACCACGCCCACCCGGTGCCGCCATCCCGCCGCGGCCGTCGCCGCCCGCTCCAGGCCGTCCGGCAGGATCAGGACGCCGCGACCTGCCCGCAGCAACGCGTTGGTCTCGTCGCGGACCGACCCGGTGAGCGGCGGGCAGGGGCGGCCGAGGACCTCGTGGGTGTAGCGGCCGGGCGGCAGCTCGTAGCGCACGTCCAGGCCCGTCGTCTCGTGCGCGAGACGGCTGTTGACGGCGGGCAGGGCGAGCAGTTCGGAGAAGGTCTCGCGCAGCGGGTCGACCTTGGGGTCGCTGTCCATGAGGGCGAGTTGCACCCGCGTCTCGCGCAGCACCCGCTGCGCGACGGGGCGGCGTTCCGCCTCGTAGGTGGCCAGCAGACCCGGTGGTGCCCAGCCCGCGATCACGGCGGCGAGCTTCCAGCCGAGGTTCACGGCGTCGCCCAGCCCCAGGTTCAGGCCTTGCGCGCCGATGGGGAAATGCACATGGGCCGCGTCGCCCGCGAGCAGCACCCGGCCCGAGCGGTACCGATCGGCAAGCCGGGTGGTGTCGGTGAACCGCGACAGCCACTGCGGCCGGTCGAGGCCGATGCTGCGGCCGGTGATCCGGCGCACGGTGGAGCGCAGTTCGTCCAGGGTCACCGGCTGCCGCTCGGACCCCGGCTCCGGCGCCACGAACTCGGTGGTGAGCACCCGGGTCACGCCGGGCTGCACCGAGATCGCCATGAGCAGCCCGGCGGGCGTGCGCATGGTTCCCGGTACGCCGTTGGGCAGTTGACCGGGGTCGGCGAGTTCCACGTCGCCCAGCAGCGCACGGACCGTGGGCGTGGACCCGGTGAAGCCGACGCCGCCGAGCTTCCTGACGGTGCTGCGGCCGCCGTCGCACCCCACGACGTACGAGCAGTCGAGCCGGTACTCCCCTGCCGGTGACTCGACCGTGCACACCGCCGCGTCGGGCGCGTCGTCGAGGCCGGTCAGCCGGTGGCCCCGCCGGATCTCCACCCCGAGGGCCAGCGCGTGCTTCTCCAGCAGTTCCTCCGTACGTGCCTGGGGGATCAGCAGGGCGTACGGGTGCTCGTTGCCGAGGTGTGCGAAGTCCAGGAGGGGTTCCAGGCCCGCGAAATGGGCCTTGGGCCAGGTCCGGTTGCCGTCGGTGAACTGTTCGAGCAGACCGCGCTGGGAGAGCACGTCCAGCATCCGGGCCTGCATGCGGAAGGCGCGGGAGTGTCTGCTCGGCTCGGAGAGCCGTTCCAGGAGGACCACCCCGGCGCCGCCCAGCCGCAGTTCGGCGGCGAGCATGAGCCCCACCGGGCCACCGCCCACCACCACGACATCGGTGCTCATCGAACCTCCTCATTCCCGCTCTCGACCGCTCCGGTCCAGGTGCAGAGGTCCGGGGGCATCAGCCCGGCGGTCAGCCCCAGCGCGATCAGCCCGTCCCCGAGGACACGTCCCAGCCGGCGTACCGACCGGCGGAGGAATCCATTCCTGGTCATTCGCATGACCAACACGTTTCCCGGCCCGGCTCAAGAGGCGCTGGAGGGGGCGTGGACCGAAGCGGCCACGGTCTTCGGGCACATGGCCAACGCGCCCGTCCACCAGGCGTCGAGACCGACTCAAGGCGGGCCGATCAAGCTGACGGCGGACGGCCCGGCGGCACCACGACCGAGCCTGACGAGCACCGTCGCCACCGGAAAGCCGTCAGCAGACACACCGGCCGCCGCCCTCGGGAGGGGAACAGATGTCACGGACGCCAGAAGCGCGACCTCCGCAGGTACTCGTGGTGGGCGCCGGACCGGTCGGGCTCGCCGCAGCGCACGAACTCGTCCGCCGCGGTGTCGCCGTACGGCTGATCGAGGCGCGCGGCGAACCCGTCGCCACCAGCCGCGCCATCGCCACCCACCCGCGGACGCTCGAACTGTACGACCAGATGGGCCTGGTGCAGGCGATGATCAAGCGCGGCCAGGAGATCCGGGCGTTCACCCTGTTCCAGGACGGCCGCCGGCTGGCGCGGCTGGACGCCGACTACTCGACGATGCCGACCCGTTTCCCCTTCACCCTGGCGATCGAGCAGACCGCCACCGAGGACGTCTTCCGGGGGGCCCTGGCCGACCTCGGGGTGCCCGTCGAGTGGGGCACGCGCCTGGAGCACCTGGAGCAGGACGACGAGCACGTCGCCGTCACCCTCGGCCGCCCGGACGGCAGCACCGAAACCCTGTCCGTGCCGTGGCTGGTCGGCTGCGACGGCGGGCACAGCACTGTACGCAAGATCCTGGACCTGCCGCTGACCGGCGAGGCCCAGCAGACCTGGCTGCTCGCCGACGCGCCGATGACCACCGACCTGCCGCCCAACAGCATCTACTGGGTGCGCACCCGGGGCGGCACCCTGATGGCGGTCCCGCTCGCCGACGGCCGCTGGCGGCTGCTCGACACCGCGGACGTCGACTACGACGGCGACCCCGACCGCCTCGCCGACCGTTTCGCGCGCAAACTGAGCTACGGCATCGGCGCGGCGGTACGGATCGGGACGCCGACCTGGGTGTCGCGGTTCACCGCGCAGCAGCGGATGGTCCCGGCCATGCGCGTGGGGCGATGCCTGGTCGCGGGGGACGCGGCGCACGTGCACAGTCCGGCCTCGGGCCAGGGCATGAACACCGGGATCCAGGAGGCCGTGAACCTGAGCTGGAAGCTCGCGATGGTGGTCGACGGCCACGCCCGCCCCGAGTTGCTCGACAGCTACAGCGCCGAACGGGTTCCGGTCGGCCGGGCGCTGCTCGACTCCGCCCGGCAGGCCACGCGGATGATCGAACTGCGCAGCCGATTCACCGACCTGGCGCTGCCGGTGATCTTCGGTGTGGTGAGCCGGGTGGCGCCGGTCCGCCGACGGATGCAGCGGGAGATGCTCGGCGGGATGTCCGGCCTGCTGCTGTCGTACGCGACCGGGTCCCTGTCGCCGTCCGGGGATCACGGCGGTACGGGCCCCAGGCCGGGTGCCCGGGTCTGCGAGGTCACCGAGGCGGACCTGGTGGACGGGGGCTGGCCCGCGCTCCTCGCGGCGCTGCGCACACCGCGCTGGCTGCTGCTCGTGGCCCCGGACACCGCCGATCCGGGCGTCGGGGAGACCGCGCGGCACGCCGAACGCGCCCACGGGGCCTGGTTGTCGGTGCTGCGGGTCACCCCCGACGCCGCCTCTGCGGACCCCGCGGTGATCCCCGACGCCGGCGGCCGGGTCGGGCGCCGGCTCGGGCTGGCCGCGGGCGGCTGGCTGCTGGTGCGGCCGGACGGCTACGTACTCGCCCGCGGCCGGTCGCTGACCCGGGAGGCACTCACCGGAGCACTGGCGCCACTGCGGCTGACCGACACGGCTGACGTGACCGAACCGGCATCGCTGACCTGACTGAGGAGCGGTCGTGGATCTCCAACTGAAGGACCAGGTCGTCGTGGTCACCGGCGGCACCCGCGGCATCGGGGCGGCCACCGTGCGCGCCTTCGCCGCCGAGGGCGCGCGGGTCGCGCTGACCTTCGCCGCCGCCCAGGACGACGCGGACGGCCTCGTGGCGGAGCTGGGCGGGCCCGAGCGGGCGCTCGCGGTGCGCTACGACCTGGCCGACCCCGGCTCGGTCGAGGACCTGGTCCCGGCCGTGGAGCGGCACTTCGGCCAGGTCGACGTCCTGGTGGCGAACGCGGTACGGCGGCCCGCGCGGCGACCGGAACCCGGGTTCGAACACCTCGACCCGGCGGACTGGAGCGCGGTCCTGCGCGACAACCTGACCGCCACCCTCCGCACTGTGCAGACGGCGCTCGCCGGTATGCGCGACCGGGGCCACGGCCGGATCGCTCTGATCTCCTCGCACCTGGCCACGCGCGGGCAGGCCGGCCAGGAGATCTACACGGCGGCGAAGGCGGCGCTGCACGGTTTCGCGCTCAGCCTCGCCCGCGACGCGGGGCCCGACGACGTCCTCGTGAACGTCGTCAGTCCCGGGCTCACCACCACCGAGGACGCCTTGCGGGCGCTGCCCTCGGCCGTCCTGGAACGGGCCGCCGCGGCGATGCCCACCGGGCGGCTCGGGACGCCCGAGGAGGTCGCCCGGCTCATCGTCTTCTACTGCTCACCGGCCAACCGCAACATCACCGGCGAGCTGGTCTCTCTGGTCGGGCGCGGCTGACCCAGCCGTACGCCCCAGCCGGTCCGTCGCTCCCACTCGGAAGGAACACTGTGGTCAACACCGAAATCACCCGTGCCGGTGAGACGGTCGCCGTCGACGCCCCCGCCGACCTCGTCTTCGACCTGATCGCCGACCCCGATCCGCTCTCCTACCTGTCGCCCACGGTCGTGCACGCCGAACGCACCGCGCGCGGCACGGGCGAGGACTCCGTGACGATCTGGAGCATCACCGGCGCGGAGGAGGTGTGGTCGCGGACCCAGCACCGGTCGCTGGATCCGGGCGGGCTGCGGATCGAGTTCGAGGACGCCCCCGGCTCGACCCTCGCCGGGGTGAGCGGCGCGTGGGTGCTGCACCCGGTATCCGAGGACCGCACCGAGGTCGAACTGCGCCAGGACGCCTCCGCCCTGGCCGACCCGAAGGCCGCCGCCCGCGCCGAGGGCGCCCGGCTCGACCTGCTGCGCACCGTCACGCAGGCCGCCGCAAACCGCCACCAACTGGCCGACCTGGTCGTTGACTTCCGGGACCCGCTGTTCGCCGCGGGCTCGGCCGAAGACGCGTACCGGATCCTGTACGAGGCCGACCGCTGGCCGGAGCGGCTCACGCACGTGTCGCGGATCGACATGACCGAGGACGTGCCGAACATCCAGTTCTTCGACATGGACACCACCACCTCGGACGGCGCCCCGCACACCACGCGGTCGGTACGGATCTGCTTCCCGCACACGAAGATCGTCTACAAGCAGATCGGCCTGCCCGCCCTGCTCGACGCGCACACCGGCCACTGGCTGTTCACCGAGACCCGGGAGGGGGTCGTCGTCGAGTCCCGCCATGTCGCGGTGATCAAGCCGGCGGCGCTGCCGGTGCTGGGCGAGGGCACCACGGTCGAGGACGCCCGCCGCTACCTGCGCCGGGTGCTCAGCACCAACAGCATGACCAACCTGCGCCTGTCCAAGGAGTACGCGGAGGAGCGTGCGCGTGCTTGACAGCGTGGCGCGCCTGGACGACCTGCCGCGCCGGGCGGCGGCGGCCGACCCGGGCGGTACGGCGATCCGCACGGACCGCGGCGAACTGCTCGACTTCGCGGAGCTGGACCGCCGGGTGGACCGGTGCGCCGAGCGCGTCCGGTCCCTGGTCGGCGGCCCCGGCCGGATCGTGGCGATCGCCTCCGTGCTGAGCCCGGCCTTCGCCGTCGCCTACTACGGGACGCTGCGCGCGGGCAACGTCGTCGTCCCCGTCATCCCCCTGCTGCGCGAGGAGGGGATCGCGCATCTGCTCGCCGCGAGCGGTGCCGAGTTGGTGATCGCCCCGGCCGCGCTCGCGGGCCGGCTGCCCGCCGGGGTGCCCGTACTGGGCCTGGACGGGGAGGAGCTGTGGGACGCGCCGCCGCTGCGGTCGGCTCCGCCCGTGCAGCCCGACGACGTGGCCACCATCCACTTCACCAGCGGAACGACCGGCGCCCCGAAGGGAGTTCGGCAGACCCACGACAACCTGGCCGTCAACGCCGCACAGACGGTGTGGGCTCACGGCCTGGTCTCCGGCTCGGTCACGGTCAACCACCTGCCGACCTACCATCCGATGCACCTCAACTCCGCGCTGCACGCGGGCGCCACCCAGGTGCTGTGCACGGACCCCGACCTGGCGGCCTCGGTGCATACCGCCAACGCCGTCCGCGCGAACGTCTACTACAGCCTGCCGATGCGGCTGAGCCGGCTGGCCGCCGATCCGGTCCTGCCCGGACTGCGCCTGAAGACCGTGCGGGCGGTGTTCTCCGGCGGCTCCGCGCTGCCGGTGTCCGCGACGCGGGCGCTGAGCGACCAGTTCGGGATCCCCGTCCTGCAGGGGTACGGCCTGGCCGAGACCTCCCCCATGACCCACTGCGACCGGCCGCACCGGCCGAAGCCGGGGTCGTGCGGGCCGACGGTGCCCGGCGCCGAGTGCCGGATCGTGGACCTGGTCACGCGCAAGCTGCTGGAGCCGGGCACGCGGGGCGAGATCCAGGTGCGCGGCCCCCAGCTCATGCGGGGCTACCTCGGCGAGAGCGACGGCTCGGCCCTGGACGACGAGGGGTGGTTCAACACCGGTGACGTCGGCTACCTGGACAGCGACGGCTACCTGTTCGTCGTCGACCGGCTCAAGGACGTCTTCAAGTGCGACAACTGGCTGGTGTCGCCCAACGAGGTCGAGCGGGTCCTGCTCGGGCATCCCGCCGTGGCGGACTGCGTGGTCGTCGACTGCCCGGACCGGTTCAGCGGCGCCGTGGCGGGGGCCCTGGTCGTACCGAAGGGGGTGACGGGCCAGAGCGCGCTGGAGGCGATCGCGGCGCAGGTGAACGAGGAGCTGCCGTACTTCCAGCGCATCCGGCACATCCGGGAGGTCACGGAGATCACCCGGACTGGCAGCGGGAAGGTCCGGCGCACCGAGTTGCGGGAGTTCCTCCAGGACCTGCTCACGCAGTAGAGCGGAACAGGCGAACAGACAGGGAGCACAACCATGGTGACTCTGATCAACAAGTTCACGGTGACGGGCGACGTGGCCGACTTCCGGCGCGCGATCGCCGGGGTCAGCGAGTTCATGCGGGCCCAGCCGGGTTTCCTCGGGCATGAGATGTTCCGGTCGCTGAGCAAGCCGGATGTGTTCGTGGAGACCGCCCGGTGGGATGCCGCCGAATCGCACAAGAAGGCGGTGCAGAGCGAGGAGTTCAGGACTCGGGTGCGCGCCCTCGCGGGCCTCGCGACCCCGGACGCCGACCTGTACGACCTGGTCGAGGAGCACGCCCACTGACGCGACGCGCGGTCAGGCGGTATTGAAGGACCCGGCTGCGGCAGTATCGCGGGAGCGGCCACCCGTGGCACTGCCGCAGCCGTCTGCCGTGATCCCCGCCGTGACCTCGGCGGCCGTCGCGACGGGGACCGCGGTCACCGCGCACCCGCCGGGGCGGTCGCCCCCTGGCCCCAGGTCACGGCGAGGTGATAGCCCATCTCCGCCCGCTGGGAGATCTCCGCGCCGAAGCGGCGCAGGTCGACGTAACCGGCCTGGGGGGCCGTGTCGTAGTACGTCCCCCAGTGGCCCCGCTGCTCCTCGGGCAGCAGGTCCTCGCGGGCATCGGCCAGCGGGACGAAGTCGACACCGATCCGGGCCAGCATGACGGACAGCGGGCGCGTGATCGTGCACAGCGCGAACTCCGCGCCGTTGCACCAGCAGAGCGCGGGGAGCATCCGCAGCAGTTCGAGGCCGGAGCCCTCGTTGGCGGCGGCCAGCGGTCCGACCTCGACGATGCTGGTCGGCTCACAGCTCACGCCGGTGCGCCGGCCGATGACGTCGGCGGCGGTGTCCCCGAGGTAGTTCTCGATGAGGAGCCGCCGCTTCCCGCCGTAGGTGAGCCCCGCGCAGGCCGACGGCGTCACGTCCGCACCCCCGCCCATACCGCTCGCGCACAGCGCGATGAAGAGGTCGGGGGACGGTGCTATACGGGCCTGGTAGTCGCGTTCATAACGGTCACGGGCAAGATCCGCACACGCTTGCCACAGGGCACTGCCACGACGGCCGATGGTGATGGGCACGATCCCGGTCCCCTCCGCTCGCTACGCGCACACTCCTGTCGGAGCGTTCGCGAACCATATTATGACTACCAGTCGTTTTTTGACAAGTAGTCATTCCACTGGCGGCAACGGGGAGATCGGTAAAGAGGCGCCCCCCGCGGGAGGGCGCCTCTCGTCATGCCCGCTACCCGACGTAGACGTCGGAGGGGGACCCGTCGACCACCCCGACGACGGTCCGCTGGAGCGCGCGCAGCTCGTCGAGCCCGAGGTAGGGCCAGCCGAGCCCGTGCACCATGGCGGCCAGCGTCAGCAGCTGGCTCTCGGCGTCGCGCTCCGTGGACCACAGGAACCGCTCGGACAGCAGGTGGGTCGCGGCGTAGCCGAGGATGCTGGACCGCAGCGCGTCCACCGCGACGTCGGGCGTCAGGTGCGCGTTGTCGAACGCGCGCTCCGTCACCGTGCGGTCCACCACCGAGCTGACGACCTGCGCCATCTGGCTCTCGACCAGGTCGCGCCGCCGCATCCGCTCCTCGGAGGCCAGCGCACAGACGGCTTCGGTACGGGCGGTGATGCTGCTCTCGAACAGCACCGGGGAGACCTCCGCGTGGCGCAGGTAGGCGAGTGCCAGGGCGTACAGCGCCGACACCCCGCCGAGCGGCAGGTCGGCGACGGCCTGGTAGTACCGCAGCTGCTGCCGTGCGTTCTCCGTGGACAGCTCGATCAGGAGGTCCTCGCGGCAGGTGAAGTGGTTGTAGACCGTCCCCTTGGAGTAGCCGGCCTCGGTGGCCAGCTTGCCCAGGGTCAGGTTGTGGAACCCCACCCGCTTGACCATCTCCAGGGCCAGACCGACGAACATCCGCTCGCGCGCAGCTACTTCCTGCGCTTTCCGTTGCACAGTACGCATGGGAAAAGTATGGCTGACAAAGGATCGAAAATCGACGCTGAGTCAAAAAAGGCCGAGAGTCATACGTCAGAGGGGGCCCACCGAGGTGGGCGCCCTCTCTGCCGCGGGGAGTCTCAACGGGGAGCGGCGACACCGTCCTTGGTGACCCGGCGCTCGCGCACCTTCAGTTCGCCGTCCTGCCCGCGCACCAGGACGTCCTCGCACACGCAGCTCATCTTGAGCACCGGGTCGGCACCCACCGTCGTACCGACGATGAGGGCGTAGCACCGCACGTGCAGTGAACCGTCCTGCTGCGGCTCGACCGCGACCATCCCGTGCCAGTGCCGTCGCACCTCCGCCGCGGCCACCAGTCCCTCGTACGCGGCACGTACGGCGGCGGTCAGGGCGGCCCGCCCGACGACGGGTTCGGGCCGGTGCTCGGGGGCGAACACGGCGTCCTCGGTGAAGGTCCGCGCCCACTCCTCGGCCCGGCCGCTGTCGAGGAGATGCATGTGGCGGGCGTAGAACTGCTGGACCTCGGCGTTCAGGGACTCGATCGTGCGGGGCGTTTCGAGGGCGGCGTCGAGGGTGGTGTCGGTCATGTGTCCTCCGTAGTTGTCAGGGGGCGTGCCCCGTGCGAGGCACGCGGGTCGAGGCGATCACCGTGGGCGCCCCTCCAGGACCGCCCACCCGACGGCGTCGTCGTCGCACTCCAGCTCGAACCCCCCGGCCCACAGCAACTCCCGCCATTCGTCGAGGTTGCGTTCCCGTCCGCCCATCACCACGAGCATGTCGATGTCCAGGAACTTGGCGGTGTCCCAGGTGTTGCCGGGCGCGACGACCTGTTCGAGCACGAGGAGCCGGCCGCTCCCGTCGCCGATGGCCTCCCGCACCCGGCGCAGGATCGCTACCGCCTTGTCGTCGGGCCAGTCGTGCAGCACGGTCTTGAGCACGTACCCGTCGCACCCGGTGGGCAGCGCGTCGGCGAAGAAGTCGCCGCCGACGACCTCCACCCGGTCGGCCACCCCGCGCTCGGCGAGCAGGTCCGGTGCCGTGGCCACGACCTGGGGGCGGTCGAAGAGGACACCGCGGTTGCCGGGGTTGCGGCGCAGTGCCTCGGCGAGGAAGTAGCCCCGGCCGCCGCCCACGTCCGCGAGGCGGGGGAAGCGGGTGAAGTCGAGCCGGTCCAGGAAGAGTCCGCCGAGGCGGCGGCTGATGGTGGTCATCGCGTCGTCGAAGACCGCGCCGGCCGCCGGGTCGTCGTTCAGGTGGGTCCAGAACGAGGTGCCGTACCGCTCGTCGAAGGCGGGCCGGCCGGTGCGGGCCGAGTGCAGGATCATGCCGAAGGAGTTCCAGAAGAAGTCGGAGCCGTCGAGCAGGACGGCGTCGCGCACCCCGTCGGGCAGGTCGGTGCGCAGCCCCTCGGCGATCGGGGTGAGCGCGAAGCGGCGCCCGTCGAGTTCGGTGAACACGCCCAGCAGCGCCGCGCAGCGCAGCAGCCGGTAGAGCGCGCCTTCGTCGGCGCCGACCGCGGCGGCGAGTTCGGCGACCGGGCGGGGGCCCTTGGCCAGCTGGTCGGCCACGTTCAGCTCCGCCAGCGCGTACACGACGGCGGAGAAACGCTGACCGTTGGCGAGCAGCATGAGCCGCTGGCGGGTGGACACGTCCGGCTGCTGGACGAGGTCGTAGCCCGCCACGGTGGCGGAGGCGGCCGTAGAGGAGTCAGTCGTCATGAGGTGATGGCCTCGCTGTCGTCACGGTCGTCGTCGAGGAAGGCGACGGCCCGGGTCCACCCGGCCCCCGCTCCGGCGATCTTGATGGGGAAGCACGAGAGGGTGAAGCCGTGCCGGGGCAGCAGGTCCAGCCCGGCCAGCCGCTCGATCTGGCAGAACTCCCGGTCGCGCCCGGCGAAGTGGGCGGGCCAGAGCACCGAGCGGTCCTGGGTCTCCCGGTAGCGCCGCAGGATGTCGCCGAAGGGGGCGTCGAGGCTGAACGCGTCGGTGCCGATGACCCGGACGCCCAGGTCGAGCAGGAGGTGGACGGCGGGGCCGTCGAGTCCGGTGAAGTCGGTGAAGTACTTCTCGGTGCCCACCCACCGGTCGGCGCCGGTGCGCAGCAGCACGATGTCGAAGGGGGCCACCGGGACGCCCAGTCGGTCGAGTTCGGCCTGGACGCGGTCCGCGCCGACCGCGCCGGGGGGCGCGTCGGTGAGGTCGAGCACGACCGCCGGGCGGTGGAACCACTCCAGGGGCAGTTCGTCGATGGTGCGGGGCGGACCGTCGCGGTACGAGGCGCGGGTGCCGTAGTGGGAGGGCGCGTCGATGTGCGTGCCGGTGTGCGAGGTGAGGCTCAGGGTGTCGATGGACAGGAGTTCGCCGTCGTCGAGGACGGCGGGGTCGAAGTCGATGCCGAAGTGCTCGCGCATCTCCTCGGCCATGTGCCGGGCGCCCTCGGCGGGGGTGGTCACCTGGTGGGTCACCGGTTCGGGTTCCCAGCCTGCGGCGTCCACGGGCGACGACAGGTCGATCAGTCTCATCGGCACTCAGTCCTTCTGGTCGGCGGTGAACAACTCGCTGGCCACGCGGATGCCGGGGTGGCCGAAGGCGACACGGTTGGTGAGCTTGGCGCCCACCGGGGTCCGCATGACCAGGCGGGCGATCCTGGGCCGCAGGAAGGTGGCCAGGCCGTCGGCGGAGAGCATCATCCGGCTCTGCACCGCCTGGAACTTCAGGACGGCCTCGACCTGTGGCCGCCGCGTCCGCTCGAACCGCCCGAGCCGGGCGGCCGAGGTGTCTCCGTCGCGGACGGCGGACGCCAGCACCGGGTGGAGGAGGGCGGCGTCCTGCACGGCGAGGTTGATGCCCTGCGCGCCGAGCGGTCCGTGCGTGTGCGCCGCGTCCCCGATGAGGACGAGGCCGTCGGCGGTCCACACGGGCGCGTTGGCGCCGAACACGTCGAGCAGCGACACGTCGGCGAAGCCGCGGAGCGAGGCGGTCACGAGGTCCGCGAACTGCGGGACGGCCGCGACGATACGGTCCCGGATCGCGGCGATGCCCCGCGGTGCCAGCTCCTGCCAGGCGCCCTTGGGCAGCGTCCAGCCGACCTGGAGGGCGTCCGGGTAGGAGTCGTAGACGAGGACGGGGTTGCCGCCCGCCCGGTTGACCATGACCTCGCCGAGCCGGTGGGCGCCCGGCAGCCGGAACCACGCCACGTCCTGGTCGAAGATCTCCATCCTGCCGCTGTCCAGACCGGCGAGCCGACGCACCTGCGAGTGCCGCCCGTCGGCCCCGACCACACAGGCGGCCCGGATGGTGTACGCGGCTTCCCGGCCCTTGACGTGCACCCCGCGCACCGCCCCGCCCTCGCGCACCAGCCCGCCCGCCCGCGCCACGGCGTACCGGAACTTCGGCCACTGCGCGCAGCTGTCCAGGAGTTCGGCGAGCAGATGCGCCTGCGGCAGGCTGAGCAGGTAGTTGTACGGCGGCCGCAGGCGGTCGTACGCGAAGTTCATCAGGACGCGGCCGTGCTCGACGAGCCGGAACCGCTCCAGGGGGTAGGAGCCGCGCGCGGCGGCCCCCTTGAGCACACCGATCTCGTCCAGGACGGCGAGGCCGCCGGGCTGGAGGATCTCGCCCCGGTACTCCCGCCGCAGGGTGGCGCTGCGCTCTACGACGGTGACGGCGAGGCCCGAGCGCAGCAGCAGGAGGGCCAGGGTCAGCCCGGCGGGGCCGCCGCCGACCACGCAGACGTCGGTTCGCTGTTCCATGACGTGGGCTCCTTACGCCAGTAGGCCGAGGCCGCCGTCGGCCGAGAGCACCTGGCCGGTGATCCACTGGGCCTCGGGCAGGCAGAGCAGCGCGACGGCGTCGGCCACGTCCCGCGGGGTGGCGAGCCGCCCCGCGGGGGTGCGGGCGCCAAGAGCCCGCAGTGCCTCGGGCCGAACGGTCCCGGGCCCCTTGTCGAGCTTCGAGGCGGACACGGCGTTGACGGTGATGCCCCGGCCGGCCAGCTCGACGGCGAGGAACCGCACCAGGGCCTCAAGCCCAGCCTTGGCCACGCCGAGACTCACCAGTTGGGGCGCCACGGCCCGGGCGACACTCGCCGACACGACCACGATGCGCCCGCCCTCGGGCATCAACCGGGCGGCGATCCCGGCCGAGACGGCCAGCGGCACCACGGCGGCGGCGGTGTCCTCGAACAACGCCTCGAGGCGGATGTCCAGCGGCGGCATCGTGTGCGCCGAGGAAACCGCGTGCACGAGCAGGTCGAGCCGCCCGTGCTCACGCCGGACGCCCTCCAGCAGCCCGACCAGTTCCGGCCGCTGCCGGGCGTCGGCCCGCACCACGGACAGGTTGCCGGGCAACGAGGCCACATCGGCGGCGAGTTGAGCGGCCGACGCGTCGGAGTGGGCGTAGTTCGCGATGACGTCGCAGCCCGAGGCGAGCAACTTCTCGGTGACGGCTCGCCCCACGCCCCGTGTGGCGCCCACGATCAGAGCAACCCGCCCCTTGAGGCCGGGCAAAACGTCCTGGTCGGTGTTGGTCACGTACAGTCCCCTCGGCATCCAGGGCGGCCGGCCGCTGGTGGAGCGCGGGACCGGCACTGAGTGGTGCCACGGTGGCGCACGGCTCTCGACCGGGCCTTGACTCGCGGCGGAGCAGTTCAGGGCCGGTCTCCACCTGGGTTCCAGTGCCCGTAGAGCGGGGGTGCGGATGCTCGGGCCATGACTGTCGCACCCGTTCACGAAGCCGTGACCACCCTCCGCAAACTCGCTCTGGCAGCCGGTCAGGCCGCCGCCCTGCGCGCCGCCGCCCAGTTGGGTGTCGCCGACGCGCTCGGCGACGAGCCCGCCACCGCGGCCCAGCTCGCCACCGCGGTCAACGCCGAACCCGGCACCCTCGACCGGCTCCTGCGGGCCCTGACCACCCACGGGGTGTTCGCGGCGCAGGGCGAGCGGTACGTGCACACCGCCACCTCGCGGCTGCTGCGCACCGACACCCCGCGCAGCCTGCGCGACATGGTCCTGTGGGCGACCGAGCCCTGGACCTGGTCGGTGTGGCCGCAGCTCGCCGATGCCGTACGCACCGGCAAGGGCGTCTTCGCCGAGGTGCACGGCAAGGACTTCTTCACCTACCTGTACGAGGACGCGCCCGACTCCGCCGAGGTGTTCAACCGGGCGATGACGCAGGCCAGCCGGCTGTCGTCGCAGTCGATCGCCGAGGCCCTGGACATACGCGGCCCGGTGACCGTGGTGGATGTCGCGGGCGGCCACGGCGATCTCCTCACCACAATCCTCGGTGAGGACTCCGAGGTCCGCGGCGTGCTGTTCGACCTGCCCGGCGCTCTCGACGACGTGGACCCCCGGCTGCGCGAGGGCGGCCTGTTCGGCGATCGGGCGAGCCTGGTCACGGGCGACTGCCGGGAGGCGGTGCCGGTGGCGGCGGACGTCTTCATCCTGAAGAACGTCCTGGAGTGGGACGACGAGTCCACGGTGGCGACCCTGCGCAACGTCGCCGGGGCGGCCGGGCCGGGCGGCCGGGTCGTCGTGATCGAGAACCTGGTCGACGGCAGCCCCGAGACCGGCTTCACCACCACGATGGACCTCCTGCTGCTCCTCAACGTCAACGGCCGCAAGCACCTGCGGCAGTCGCTGCTGCGCCTGGTGGCCGAGGCGGGCCTGGTCGTCACGGACGTCCACCCCGTGGGCCCCTACCTACACATGATCGACTGCGCGGTCCCCGAACGGCCCTGATGCATGGACCTGCTGACCGAACTCCAGGCCCGGTACGAGGACGACACGCCCCTGATCGAGGTCCTGGCAGCCGACGGCGGCCCCCCGACCGTATGGACGGGCCGCCAGATCATGAGCGGGGCCCAGCTTCTGGCCCAGGAGATCCGGGCCCTCTCGGCCGAGCTCGGCCGACCGGCCCGGGTGGGCCTGCTGGCGGAGAACTCGGCGGAATGGATCGTGGCCGACCTGGCGCTGCTGTTCGCGGGGGCGGTGGAGATCCCGGTCCCGACGGCGTTCACCGCGCAGCAGGCGGCAGCACTGCTGGCCGAAGCGGACACATGCCTGACCGACGCCCCGGGAACCCGCAGACTCGCGGAATGGGGCCAGGCGCTGCCGGTCAGAGAACTGGCGGCGGCGCCCCTGGTGGAGGCGGCGCGAGAAACCCCCTTCGCCCGGACGGCGCCCCCGGCCACGGACGCGGTGATAAAGACGATCCACACATCGGGAACCACGTCGGCGCCGAAGGGCGTGCTGATCCGCCGCAAGGGCCTTGAGGCGCTCCTCACGTCCCTCCGGGAACGCATAGACGCACCCGCGTTCCGCCGCTACCTCTCGATCGTCCCCCTCAGCCTGCTGATCGAGCAGGTGGCGGGGGTCTACCTGCCGCTCCTGCTGGGCGGCCGGGTGGTCTTCCTCCCCCCGGGCACGGCCCTGGTGGGAACGGCGGCGGACGCCGCGGCCCGCATGTCACCCCTCCTGCGAGCGGCGAGACCAACGGCGATGGTGGTGCCCCCCACCATGGCGGCCCTGCTGCTGGCCCGCTGCGACGAGGAGCCGAACGAGGACGTAGAGGCAAGGTACAGACGGCTGTTCGGACACGAGGACCCGGTCTTCGTGGCGTGCGGCGGAGCCCCGGTGCCGGCCGACATCCTGCACCGGCTGCACACGTACGGCATCACGGTCCACGAGGGCTACGGGCTCAGCGAGAACAGCTCGGTGGTCTCCTGGAACGTCCCGGGCCAGGTCCGCTTCGGCACGGTGGGCAGACCGCTGGGCCACGTGGAGGTACGCCTGACGACCGACCACGAACTGCTGGTGCGCTCGCCCTCCCTGTTCGCGGGATACACGGGCACCGACCCGTCGAGCCTCGTGGTCGACGACGAGGGCTGGCTGCACACGGGGGACCTGGCGGAGATCGACGCGGACGGCTATCTGCGCATCACCGGCCGCCGCAAGAACATCGTGATCACCGCGGCGGGCCGCAACATCTCCCCGGAGTGGGTGGAGGCCCAGTACCGCCGGCTGCCGTTCGTCCGCGAGGTCGTGATCGTCGCGGACGGCCTGGACACGGCCCGCGCCCTGGTCGTCATAGACCGAACCGTCGACCGAGAAGAAGCCCGCGACCAGCTCAAGGAGTTCGGCAGACAGCGGCTCTCCGAGGTCGAACGCCCCACGGTCATCCATCTCATGGCGGACGACGACGACGACTACAGCACCTGCTTCACCGTCACCGGCCGCCCCCGTCGCGACCGCGTACGCGCCCTGCTGACAGAGGAGGCCCCATGAGGATCACCGCGTACGGCACCGGGACAGGACTCCTGGTGGAACCGGACACAACCGTCCCGCTCCACGACGTGACCCCGGCAACGATCAAGAACCTGCTGCCCACCGCGGGCGTCCTGCTGCTGCGCGGCTTCACGCACACGGACCTGGCGGCCTTCACGTCCCTGGTCCAGCGCACCAGCACGTCCACCACACTCGACCCGGCGCGCGAGTTCTACTCCGAGGTGGCACAGAAGGTGGACTCGGGCACGGACGCGCTCGGGCTGCACACCGAGAACGGCAACAACCCCTTCCGCCCGCACCTGGTCTGGTTCTACTGCGCGAAGGCGGCACGGACGGGCTCCCAGACGACGGTCTGCGACGGCCACCGGGTCTGGGACGCCCTCTCGGCTGCGGCCCGAGAGGCCTTCACCGCCCAGGACATCGTCTACGCCCGCTATGTGGCGGAACACCAGTGGAAGACGATGACCCACCACCTCCTCGACAAGACCCGCCCCCTGGAGGACATCACGATCGAGGACCTCCAGAACCTGCTGTCGACGACACCGGACACCGACATAGCGGCGCAGCCGGACGGCGGCATCACGTACGCCTTCCGCACCCCGGCCGCCGGCCCGACCCTCTTCGGCTCCCGGACCGCCTTCGCCAACAGCTTGCTGGGCCCGTCGTACAACTACGAGAAGCCGACGATCACGTTCGCCGACGGCAGCCCGCTGCCCGACGCGCTCCTGGCCGAGGTCGAGTCGGTCACCGCCGGCCTGACCGAGGAGATCGACTGGCGGGACGGCGACGTGGTGGTCATCGACAACACCCGGGTGATGCACGGCCGCAGAGCCATCACGGACCCGAACCGCACGATCTTCAACGCCCTCAGCTACATAGAGAAGAAGTGAGCGCATGGCCCTCACCGCACTCGCCCTCTTCGTCCTCTGGGTCCTGCTGGCCCCGGTACTCCGCGTCCTGGTCCAGTCCCGCCGCACGGGCGACACGGGCCTGCGCCTGACCACGAAGGGCAGCGGCCCCCTCCAGCTCTGGGTGGGCGTAGCCAGCACAACGGGAATCTGCGCGCAGGGAGCGGCAGCGGCAGCCGCTCTGCTGGGCCTGTCCCCCATCGCCGCGCTGGACCACCGGCCCCTGCAGTGGACCGGCGCGGCCCTTGCCCTCCTGGGCACCCTGGGC
Organism: Streptomyces cylindrosporus; assembly: GCF_022698165.1. Lineage (GTDB taxonomy): Bacteria > Actinomycetota > Actinomycetes > Streptomycetales > Streptomycetaceae > Streptomyces > Streptomyces cylindrosporus. The sequence continues at coordinate 40,819 of NZ_JALDAY010000009.1, read as the reverse complement.
ACAGCCATGGCCCAGACCTCGATGGGCCCGTCCTGGCGTCTGGGCCTGGACCAGAGTGAACGAACCGCCCTGGTCATGGGCGGTCCGTTCCGCTGGGTCCGCAACCCGATCTACACCACGATGTTCGTGACGATGCTGGGCATAGCCCTGGTGGTCCCGAACCCGGTTTCGGCCGCCGGCCTGATACTCCTCTGGCTCTCCATGGAGATGGAGGTAAGGGCGGTGGAGGAGCCGTACCTCCTGCACACCCACGGCCAGGCGTACCGGGCCTACGCGTCCACCGTGGGCCGCTTCCTCCCCCGCGTGGGCCGCCTGCGCTGACAGTACGGGGGTGTCGACCCGCAGCGTCTGCCCGGCACAAGAGAACACAGGCAACCCCACCAGGGCAGACCGAGTACGGGCACCCCCGTGGCGGCCCCGCCCCAAGGAAAACGCGAGGCGGCGGAACCCCCATGAACCCACGCCCAAGACAACACCCCCGGGAGCCCCCGTGGCACGCGCAGGCGACACCCTCCACCTGGGCAACGACACCCTCACCTTCCACCGCACCGCCGCGGACACCAACGGCGAATACCTGGAGGTGGAGGTCGACTTCGCCCCCGCTGCCTTCCGCCCGCCCATCCACTACCATCCCGGCCAACACGAGCGCCTGGACATCCTCGACGGCGCCCTCGCCGTCCGGATGGCCGACACGGAGCAGCTCTACAGCGCCGGCGAGACCGTTTTCACCCCACCTCGCTGCCCCCATACGCTGTGGAACCCGGGCCCCGCCCACGCCCGGGTCATGTGGCGCACCACCCCCGCCCTCCGGACGGAGCGCCTGTTCGAAACCCTCTGGGGCCTGGCCGCGGACCACCGCATAGGCCCGGACGGCCCGTTGCTGCAGATCGCCCTGCTGACATTCGCGTTCCGCAACGAGTACCGCATCGTGTCACCCCGCCCCCCGGCGGTCGACCTCTGTCTGTCGGCGCTCCTGGCTCCCCTGGCTCTGGCCCGCGGTTACCGCCCTTATCACCGGTCACCGCGCTGAAAAAAGGCCGAGCCGCCAAGAATTAACCGAATGTTTCACACACGATCGAGAATGGCCAGCGAATCCGCCATCGGATCGAAGGATAACATGGCCTGCTGTAACCCTCGTATACGAGGCGAGGGTTCGAGACCCAATTCCGTGGCCACGTGATGCCGATACTGATGGAATGACTCCAGCGCCGCTGACAACCGCCCCGACTGGAAAAGCGCGAGCATATGCATGACGCGGATCCCTTCGTGGAACGGGTGACTCCCCACGAGCACCGCGAGTTCCCGCTGAACGGCGTGGTGATGCCCCAGGCGCAACTCCGCCTCGATACGCATTTCGGTCACCGTCAGCCGGCTCTCCTCCAGACCGCAGATCTGCGGATACAGGAGGGGGCCGGGTCTCACGTCGCTCAGCGGTGCACCTCTCCATAATCCGAGAGCGCGGGACAGGAGGTCCCGAGACCGCTCGTAGTCACCCTGGGCGAGCAAGGCCTGCCCCTGCGCGACCAGGCTTTCGTAAGCGCTCAGATCGTGCGCGGCGGAGTCCACTTGCAGGAGATAGCCCGGGACCCGGGTGACCAGGACTTCCCGGGGCGGCAGATTGTTTGCTTGCGCTATCCCACGGAACATTCGCCGGAGTTTCAGAATGTAAGTTTGCAGAGTGGTCGCGGCACTCCGCGGCGGGGACTCGTCCCACAGTTCCTGAATGAGCGACGCGGTGGAGACCGCACGACCGGGCTGCAGCATGAGCATGGCCAGGACACTGCGCGGCTTGGGAGCCGTCAAGATGTCGGCCACTTCGACGTCTTCTACCGTCAATGTACCCAGAACGCCAAGCCTCATTGCCCACCCCTGGTGATCTACTGCCAACCTATCCTGACCCGGCGACTCCTCAATTACACAGGACCGCCGACAAATGCACCGTTCCTTCGAACTATTGAGCCCGCATATTAGCAGCGACAGAAGAACAATCCCGGCGCCGAATGCAATGAAACATTCAACTAAAGCTACCGGCAAGAAACATCAGAGAGGCGGCCGCACTCCGGCTCATGCCGGACGATCGGTGTGCAGGTGGAGATTGTCGGCATACCAGCGGACCGTGTCCGCGAGGCCTTCGGAGAATGATGTGCGCGGCGCATACCCGAGCGCCCGGAGTTTGCTGTCATCGAGGCTGTAGCGCCGGTCGTGGCCTTTGCGATCCGTCACGAACTCCACCATGTCCCAACCACGGCCGCAAGCGTCCAGGAGTCGCTGGGCGAGTTCCCTGTTGGTGAGCTCGGCGGTGCCCGCAATGTGGTAGACCTGCCCGGGTTGCCCGCGTTCGACAATGGTCTGCACGCCCCGGCAATGGTCGTCGACATGCACCCAGTCCCGAGTATTTCCACCGTCGCCGTACAGCGGGACTTTCCGGCCCTGCAGCAGGTTGCTCACGAACAGCGGGATGATCTTCTCCGGGAACTGGCGGGGCCCGTAGTTGTTGCCGCACCGGCTCACGCACACCGGCAGCCCGTGGGTGACGGCGTAGGCGCGGGCGATCAGGTCCCCGCCGGCCTTGGACGCCGCGTACGGCGAGCGGGGTGCGAGCGGGGCGTCCTCCGTCCACGAACCGGTCTCGATCGAGCCGTAGACCTCGTCGGTGGAGACCTGGACGACGCGCCCGGTCCCCGCCTCCAGGCACGCCTGCAAAAGCGTCTGGACGCCGAGCACGTTGGTGCGGACGAACTCGGCGGCGTCGACGATCGAACGGTCGACGTGCGACTCGGCCGCGAAGTTGATCACCACGTCGTGGCCGGGCACGACCTTGGCGAGCAGTTCGGGGTCACAGATGTCGCCCCACACCAGGTCGCAGGAGAAGCCGTCCAGGTTCGCGGGGTTGCCGGCGTAGGTGAGCCGGTCCAGGACGGTCACGCGGGCGTCGGCGAACTCCGGATAGCCGCCGGACAGCAGGGTCCTGACGTAGTGCGAACCGATGAATCCGGCACCGCCCGTGACGAGGATCCGCGGTCGCGTCATGAGGAGATCTCCACCTTGCAGTGATCGCCGAGGACCAGGCGGTGCCCTCGGGGCGGGTCGGGCGTGGGGGTGACCACTACGTCCTGTCCGATGAGGGAGGACTCGATGCGCCGCACTCCGGTGATCGACGCACGCGGCAGCACGATCGAGTCCTCGATCCAGCTGTCGGTGATCCGGCAGTCGGCGGCGATCGACGTGAAGGGGCCGATGGCGGATTCTGTGACCACCGCGCCGGGGCCGATGATCGCGGGCCCCACCACCCGGGAGCCGGTCACCAGCGCGCCGGGCTCCACGACGACCCTACCGACGAGTTCGCTGCCGAGCACCACCCCGTCCGTGGCGGGGGCGAGCTGCTGCAGGACCACGCGGTTGACCGCGAGCAGATCTGGCACGTTCCCGGTGTCCTTCCAGAAGCCGGTGGTGATGGTGGAGGCGACCCGCAGACCGTGGTCGACGAGCCACTGGATCGCGTCGGTGATCTCCAGTTCGCCCCGCGCCGACGGTGTGATCTCGGCGACCGCCTTGTGAATCACGGAGTTGAAGAGATAGACGCCGATCACGGCCAGATCGCTCCGTGGTTCGCGAGGTTTTTCCTGGAGCGCGACGACCCGGCCGTCGGCGGAGAGTTCGGCGACCCCGAACTGCCGCGGGTCGGGGACCCTGGCCAGCATGATCCGGGCCGCGGGCCGCTCTACGCGGAATCGTTCCACCAGCGTGGTGACCCCGTCGGCGACGATGTTGTCCCCCAGATACATGAGGAAGTCGTCGTCCCCGAGGTAGTCCCGGGCGATCTTCACCGCGTGCGCCAGGCCCTTGGGCTCCGGCTGCCACAGGTAGGTGACGTCGAGGCCGAAGCGCGACCCGTCGCCGACCGCGGCCTCGATCTCGGCCCGGGTCCCGCCCACCACGATGCCGGTCTCCCGCACCCCCGCGGCAGCGATGGCCTCCAGGCCATGGAACAGCACCGGTTTGTTGCCCACCGGCACGAGTTGTTTGGCCGAGGTGTGGGTGATCGGCCTGAGCCGGGTGCCCGACCCTCCCGACAGCACCAGTGCCTTCATCAGCTGTCCCTTCCCTCGGGGGGTGTCGCACACCGCGCTGGAGGCCGCACGCACCCGGCAGCGCGCAGGCGAGACGGCGCGGTCACGAGGCGGCGGGGATCTGGCGCCGGGCCAGCGCCAACAGTTCCGCGAGGGACTCCACGCCGAAGATCTCGTCGTCGGTCAAGTGCACGCCGTACTCGTTCTGCAGGCGCACGGCCGTCTCCATGACGGCGAGCGAGTCGTAGCCCAGTTCGGCGAGCGGCACGTGCGCGATGTCACCGTCGAAAGCGGCGGCTTCGTCCTCCCCCGCGCATTCGCGCATGACGCGGGCGAGCCGGTCGATGGTCAGCTCTGGCATGTGCTCCGACATATGACTGTGCTCCTTCGTGGGATCGTGGGAGGGGCTCCGGATCAGTCCGCGGCCCCTACGACCATGGCCGAGTTGAACCCGTGGAAACCTCGGGCGACGATCAGGGCCGTACGGGCGGCCAGGGTGAGCGGACGGCCGACGACCAGATTGAGTCCGTAGTGCGCGGCCGGGCTGGTGTGCACCGCGGGCGGGATCTGCCCGGATTCGATGGCCAGCAGCGCCGTGACGACGTCGAGCGGTCCGGCGCCCGCGCACATCCGCCCGGTCATCGTCTTGGGCACGGACACCGGCACCGGACGGTCGCCGAAGACCGCGGTGAGCGCGGCGGCCTCGGCCCGGTCGAGCGCGGGGGTGCCGGCCGCGTCGGCGAAGACGACATCGATGTCGTCGGGCCGCAACCCGGAGTCGTCCAGCGCGAGTTCGACGGCGCGGCGCAGCCCGCGCCCGGTATCGGGGGCCGCGCTGTCCGGCCGCCGGTCGAAGGTGGCCGCGTGGCCGAGGACGTACCCGCGGACCCGTTCGGCGCCGCGGGCGCGGGCCCCGTCCGCCTCCTCCAGGACCAGGATCGCCCCGCCCTCGCCGGGCACGTAACCGTCCGCCTCCGCGTCGAACGGCCGGTACGCCAGCGCCGGGTCGGCCGCGCCGCTGAGCCGGCCGCCGCTGCTCTGGGCGATCCACCCCCACGGGCACAGGGAACCGTCGACGGCCCCGGTGAGCACGGCGGAAACCCCGCGCCGCACCAGGCGGCGGGCCTGGGCGATCGCGTCGAGCCCGCCGGCCTGGTCGGCGACGAGCACCCCGCTGGGTCCGCGCAGCCCGTGCCGGATGGAGATCTGGCCGGTGTTGACGGCGTAGAACCAGGCGAACGACTGGTAGGCGCTGACGTATTCGGGACCCTTGCGCCACAGCTTGTCCAGCTCGCGGTGACCGAACTCGAAGCCCCCGGCGCTGCTGGCGGTGACCACGCCCACCTGGTCGTCCGGCAGCTCCCCGGCATCGATCCCGGCGTCGCGGATCGCCTCCTCGGCGGCGAGCAGGGACAGCCGGGTGGAGTGGTCGGTCTGCGGGATCAGACGGCCCGGCAGCCGGTCGGTGGGGTCGAGGTCGACCTCCCCGGCCAGCGTCGCCGGATACCGCTCGGGGTCGAACCGGGTGATCCGGCCGATCCCGGAGACAGCCGCGAGGGTGGCCTTCCAGTACGCCTCGGTGCCCAGGCCGTTGGGTGCCACCACGCCCATGCCGGTGACGGCGACGGCGCTCAACGGCCCACCCGACCGGGCCGGGTGAGCACCATCGCGCTCTGGAAGCCGCCGAAGCCGCTGCCGACGGTGAGCACGGTGTCCAGCGCCGCCTCCCGCGCGACGAGCGGCACGTAGTCGAGGTCGCACTCGGGATCGGGATCATGCAGGTTGGCCGTCGGCGGGATGGCGCCGTTCTCCATCGCCAGCGCGCAGGCCGCGATCTCCAGCGAGCCGATGGCGCCGAGCGAGTGGCCGATCATGGACTTGATCGAGCTGACGGGCGTACGCCGGGCGTGGTCGCCCAGGGCCCGTTTGAACGCGGCGGTCTCGTGCCGGTCGTTCTGTTTGGTGCCGGAGCCGTGGGCGTTGACGTAGTCGACCGCGTCCGGGGCGACACCCGCCTCGTCGAGGGCCGCCGCGATGGCGGCGGCCATCTCCTTGCCGTCGGGCCGCAGTCCGGTCATGTGGTAGGCGTTGCAGCGGGAGGCGAACCCGCCGACGGCGGCGTAGACATGCGCGTCGCGGGCACGAGCGTGTTCGCGTTCCTCCAGGACGAAGACCGCGCAGCCCTCGCCGAGGACGAAGCCGTTGCGGGTCCGGTCGAAGGGCCGGGAGGCGGTGGTCGGTTCGTCGTTGCGGGGCGTGGTGGCCCGGATGGCGTCGAAGCAGGCCAGGGTGATCGGCGAGATGGGCGCGTCGGTGGCGCCCGCGATCATGACGTCGCTGACGCCCTCCTCGATCAGCCGGACCGCGTGCCCGACGGAGTCCAGACCCGAGGTGCAGCCCGTGGAGACGACCTGGACCGGGCCCTCGGCGCCGCTGGCCCAGGCGACCTCGGCGGCCATCGAACTGGGCACGTAGTAGTCGTAGAGGTGGGGCACGGCCCGGTCCGGGTCGACCAGCCAGTCGCGGCCCGCGTGGCTGACCGCCACGTACTCGCGCTCCAGGCTGGTGGTGCAGCCCACCGCGCTGCCGATGGTGACACCAGTGCGGCAGGGGTCGAGTTCTTCGGGCGCGAGCCCACTGTCCTTGAGTGCCTGGCGCGCCGCGACCAGCGCGAACTGGGTGGCCCGGTCCAGCCGGGAGACGTCCTCCGGGTCGAGCCCCTCGGCCGCCGCGTCGAAGTCGCATTCGGCAGCCACCGTGGAACGGAACGGCGACGCGTCGAAACGGGTGATGGTACGGGTCGCCGTGCGACCGGAGACGAGCAGGTCCCAGAAAGGCTTGACACCGATGCCGCCCGGGGAGACGACACCGATGCCGCTGATCACTACGTCGCGATGCATGCAGCCACGGCTCCTCAAATATTATTCAAGCCGAAACTTCTCCAGGGCGTCGCCGAGCATTCTGCGGGCCGCTTGAGTCGGTCTGGAACGAGGGTCGAAGCCACCCGTCGGCGGCCCGATGCCGTACCCAACAGCGCGGCGGGGTACGGCTGTTCGAGTTCGCGTCGAGCTGGGCACCAGATGCGCTTGCCACGGTGTGCGGGCGTATCCGCCACCCGTGAGAGGTGCCCCGTGACCCGTGATCATCCGCTGACGACGCGAGGACCGGAGCCGGCCGCCCGGTTCACCGAGTCGGGGTCGGTGGCCGACGCCGACGCCGCGGCCAAGGAATCGCTCGACTGGCTCATCGCCCGCCGGGACGCCCACCGGTTCGAGGTGACCCGGGTGCCCTTCGCCGAGTTGGGCGACTGGTCCGTCCAGCCCGGCACCGGCAACCTGACGCACCGCAGCGGGAAGTTCTTCACGGTCGAGGGGCTGCGCGTGCACGCGGACGCCGGCCCGGTCGGCACCTGGGACCAGCCCATCATCGTCCAGCCCGAGATCGGCCTGCTCGGCTTCGTCGTCAAGGAGATCGACGGCGTCCTGCACTGCCTGACGCAGGCCAAGATGGAACCGGGCAACCCCAACCTGGTCCAGGTGTCGCCCACCGTGCAGGCCACCCGCAGCAACTTCACCCGCGTGCACCGCGGTTCGGCCACGCGCTACCTGGAGTACTTCACGGATCCCGGCCGGGCCCGGGTGCTCGTGGACGTGCTGCAGTCGGAACAGGGCTCCTGGTTCCTCGGCAAGCGCAACCGCAACATCGTGGTCGAGGTCCCGCCCGACGAGGACGTCCCCGCACACCCCGACTTCCGCTGGATGACCGTCGCGGAACTGCGCGAACTCCTGCACCGGGACAACACGGTGAACATGGACGCCCGCACGGTCCTGTCCTGCATCCCCTTCGCCCGCCCGACCAGCGCGCCGCGACCGGGTCCGGGACAGGAGTTCCGTACGGCGCTGCGCCGCTCGATGACGGCGGCGGAGGGCGCGCTGCACCCGCTGCCCGAGGTGCTGAGCTGGTTCACCGAGCGCACCGCCCGGCACGAACTGCGCACCGAGCGGATCCCGTTGGCGCGCGTCGAGGGCTGGCACCGCGACGCGTGGGAGGTCCGGCACGAGCAGGGGCGGCACTTCACGGTCTTCGGCGCGCGGGTGAGCGCGGCCAGCCGCGAGGTGAGCGGCTGGACCCAGCCGCTGCTGGCGCCCTGCGGCACCGGGATCGCCGCGCTGCTGGTGAAGAACCTCGGCGGCGTGCTGCACGCCCTCGTCCACGCCCGGCCCGAGGCCGGACATGTGCGCGGGGTCGAACTCGCCCCGACCGTCCAGTGCACTCCCGACAACTACCGCTCCCTGCCCGCCGCTTCGCGCCCGCGGTTTTTGGACGTGGTCCTCGACGCCCCCGCGGGGCGGGTGCGGTTCGACGCGATCCAGTCCGAGGAGGGCGGCCGGTTCCACCACGCCGAATGCCGCTACACGATCATCGAGGCCGGGGACGACTTCCCCGTCGCCGTGCCGGAGGACTACCGATGGCTGACACTCCATCAACTCGCGTCCCTGCTCCAGCACAGCCACTATCTCAACGTCCAGGCCCGCAGCCTCGTCGCGTGCCTGCACTGCCTGTGGTGAGGCCCCCCGCGCGGCCGGCCCCGCTGCGCGTCGGCGTGCTCGGCTGCGGCGGGATCGCGATGCGCCGGATGCTGCCGGCCATGGCCCGTACGCCGCTGGTCGAGATCGCGGCGGTGGCCAGCCGGGACCGCGACCGGGCCAAGGCGGCGGCCACGCGCTTCGACGCCGTCGCGCTGCACGGCCCCGACGGCTACCGGCACCTCCTCGACCGCGACGACGTCGATGCCGTGTACGTACCGCTGCCGCCCGCCCTGCACGCGCCGTGGACCGCGCGTGCCCTGGAGAGCGGCAAGCACGCGCTGGTCGAGAAGCCGATGACCACCGATGCCCGGCAGGCGCACGACCTGGCGGACCTGGCCAAGAGCCGCTCCCTGGTGCTGATGGAGAGCTTCATGTTCCTCCACCACTCCCAGCACCGGGCTGTCGGCCGCCTGGTCGACACCGGCCGGATCGGCGAACTCCGGTGTCTTACAGCCGAGTTCGGCTTTCCCCCGCTGCCACCCGAGGACATCCGCTACCGGCCGGACCTCGGCGGCGGCGCGCTCCTGGACGCCGGCGTCTACACCGTGCGGGCGGCCGGGCTCCTGCTCGGCGACGCCCTGTCCGTCGTCGGCTCCACCCTGGTGAGCGACCCCGCGACCGGCGTCGACATCCGCGGCGACGCGCTCCTGCGCGCGCCGGGACCGGCCACCGCCCACCTCTCCTTCGGCTTCACCCACGCCTACCGGTCGGCGTACACACTGTGGGGCAGCACCGGCCGGATCGTCGTAGGCCGCGCCTTCACCCCGCCGCCGGACCACAGCCCGGTGCTACGGGTGGAACGGCAGGACCACGTCGAGGAGGTGACCCTGCCGCCCGACGACCAGTTCGCCAACCTGGCCGCGCGGTTCGCGGCCATGGTCCTCGGCCAGGAGGACCCGGCCCCCGAACGCGAGGCGGCGGTACGGCAGGCGGAACTGGTGGACGCCGTACGGGAGATGGCCGTACGGGACAGCTCGGTGGGAGACGGCGGCCCCGTGGTACCGATGGCAGCGGACGGCGGCGCATGACCACCGTGCCGCCCCTCGCCGTCGGCGGGGAGCGGTTGCGCGCGTGTCTGTCCCAGTGGCCCAGCGGCGTGGCCGTGGTGACCACCGTGGACTCCGCGGGCGTGCGGCGCGGATTCACCGCGACCTCCTTCTCCGCCCTGTCCATGGACCCGCCGCTGGTCCTCGTCTGCCTCGACCGCGGGGCCGACTGCAAGCCCGCCTTCGACACCGCCACCGCGATGGCCATCCACGTCCTGCGCGACGACCAGTCCCCGCTCGCCCGGCTGTTCGCCACCAAGGGCCACGACAAGTACGACGGCCTGCGCACCTCCCCCGGCCTGGACGGCGTGCCGTTGCTGGCCGGGACGCTCGCCCGGATCGAGTGCGCACTCGACCGGCGGATCCCCGCGGGCGACCACGTGATCCTCGTCGGCCTCGTCCGCCGGGCCCGGGTCTTCCCCGGCCGGCCGCTGGTCCACCACGCCCGCGCCTTCCACACCCTGACCGGCAGGCCACCTCGAGAGGCAAGGAACCGGCCCGATGACGAACACGACGGATACGACCGACACGACGAACCTGGTGACGGCGGCGAGCAAGGCGGGTGAGCAGGCCGCCGAGGCCGCGCTCGCCGGTGAGGACAGCAACCGCCTCGATCCCGCCGTCGCCGAATCCCTGGTGACCGCGGGGTTCGCGCGGCACTTCGTACCCGAACGCTGGGGCGGCTCGGCCGCCGCCCCCGGCGCGATCGGTCACCTCGGCGAGGCGCTCGCCGCGGTGGGCGCCGGCTGCATGTCGGCAGCGTGGTGCGCCGGGGTCCTCGCCGCCCTCGGCCGCATGTGCGCCCACCTTCCCCCCGAGGGGCAGTACGACCTGTGGGGCGACGGCCCGGACGTACCGCTGGCCGGGTCCCTGGTGCCCTCGGGCACCGTCCGCGCGGTCGACGGCGGCTGGCGGCTGACCGGGCAGTGGAGCTTCGCCAGCGGGGTCGACCACGCGCGGTGGACGACCGTGGGCGGCGTGGCCCCGGGCACCGACGGACCGCCCGTGCTGCGCCACTTCCTGCTGCCGCGCAGCGACTACCGGGTGCTCGATACCTGGCGCAACGTCGGGCTGCGCGCCACCGGCAGCAACACGGTCGTCGTCGACGACGTCTTCGTGCCCGCGCACCGCACCTTCGACCACCGGACACTGCTCGCGGGCGACCCCGACCCGGCGGCGGCCCGCCCGCACCGCATCCCACTCAAACTGCTCAACGGGCTGTACTTCCTCTGCCCCGGGATCGGTGCCGTGGAGGGGGCCCTGCAGACCTGGACCCAGTGGACGGCCCGGCGCACCGAGGCCAACCGGACCAGGACCAGCGACCGTCCCGGCGTCCGCCTCGCGCTGGCTGGGGCGGCCGGCCACCTGGACGCGGCCAAGGCGCTGGTCGGCCGGGTCGTCGAGGAGGCCGAGTCGGCCACCGTCACCACGGAACTCCCGCTGCGCGCCACCCGCGACTACACCGTGGCGGCCGACCTGCTGCTCGGCGCGGTCAACAGCCTGCTGCGGATGAGCGGCAGCCGCGGCCAGTCCCTGGACAACCCCGTCCAACGGGTGTGGCGCGACGTGCACTGCATGGCCGGGCACGGCGCGCTGCAGCCGGACGTGAACGCGGACGGATGGGCACGGTACGCACTCGGGGAGGCGTGAGCGGGCGCGCTGCGTACGACGGGAGGGGGCGGCCTTCGGCCGCCCCCTCCCTTTCGCGACAGCTCGTCAGGAACCCGAAGCCGCCACGAACTCCCGGATCGACGCGATCATGTAGTCGGTCATCTCGGGGGTGATGCCCGGGTAGACCCCGATCCAGAAGGTCTGCTCGGTGGTGATGTCACTGTTGGTCAGGTCGCCGACCACGCGGAACTCCCGCCCTTGGTAGGCGGGGTGGCGCGTGAGGTTGCCGCCGAAGAGCCTGCGGGTGGCGATCTTGCGGTCCTCCAGGAACGCGACGAGGTCGCGCCGGGTGAACGTCGCCTCCGGCAGGACCGTGAGCACGAACCCGAACCAGCTCGGGTCGCTACCGGGTGTCGCCTCCGGCAGCAGCAGACCGGGCACGTCCCGCAACCCGTCCCGCAGCCGCTGCCAGTTGCGCCGCCGGGCGGCGCCGAAGTCGTCGAGGCGGCGCAGCTGGCTCAGCCCGAGCGCGGCCTGCACTTCGGTCGCCTTCAGGTTGTAACCGACGTGCGAGAACACGTACTTGTGGTCGTACCCGGCCGGCAGCGTGCCGAAGTCGTAGTCGAAGCGCTTCAGGCAGCGGTTGTCCTCGCCGGGCTCGCACCAGCAGTCCCGGCCCCAGTCGCGCATCGACTCGACGATCCGGGCGAGTTGGAGGTTCTTGGTCAGCACACAGCCGCCCTCGCCCATCGTGATGTGGTGCGCCGGGTAGAAGCTCACCGTCGCGAAGTCGCCGAAGGTGCCCGTGAGTTGCCCCTGATAGAGCGAGCCGACGGCGTCGCAGTTGTCCTCGATCAGGAACAGGTCGTGGTCGATGGCGAGTCGGGCGATCTCGGCGGCCTGGAAGGGGTTGCCCAGGGTGTGGGCCATCATGATGGCCCGGGTGCGCGGGCCGATCGCCTGCTCGATCCGCTCCAAGGTGGCGTTGTAGGTGCCGAGTTCGATGTCGACGAAGACCGGGACCAGACCGTTCTGGAGCACCGGGTTGACGGTGGTGGGAAAGCCGGTCGCCGCCGTGATCACCTCGTCGCCCGGGACCAGGCGGGCCTCCCCGAGCTGCGGCGAGGTGAGCGCGCTGAGCGCGAGCAGGTTGGCCGACGAGCCGGAGTTCGCCAGGTGCGCCTTGCGCACCTTCATCCACCGGGCGAACCGGCTCTCGAACTTCCTGGCCCGCGCGCCGGCCGCGATGCGCAGGTCCAGGGCCGCCTCGACGTAGGCGACCCGGTCCTCCTCGTCGAGGACCGCGCCCGAGGTGAGGACCGGGGTCACGCCGGGCAGGAAGGCGCCGTCGCCCGCCTGCTCCTGGTCGTACTTCCGGGTGAGTTCCAGCAGTTGGCTTCGAAGGTCCATCGGTCCGTCACGCCCTTCCGTGGCGTTGATCGGGGATTCCCGCCCATACGGCCTCCGCCGTGGAGGTCAGGTCGTGTCGTGGCCGCCAGCCGAGCAGCCGTTCGGCCGCCCGGATACCGACGGCCAGCCAGTCGACGCCCGCGCTGCGGCCGGTCGCGGTCTCCTCCTCGACGATCGTCGCCGGGACACCGCTCACGGCGACGACGAGGTCCACCAGCTCCCGCACCGCGACGGCCCGGCCGCCGCCGATGTTGAGCGCCCGGCCGACGACCGGGGCCCGGGCCGCGGCAGCCACCGCGTCCGCGAGGTCGCGGCAGTCGACGACGTCGCGCCGCGCGGTCAGCGGCGCCAGCCGCACCACCGCGGGGCCGCCGCGGGCGGCGGCCTCCCGCAGCACCCTGGTCACCCGGCCGAGCAAGCTCGGCTCCGGCATACCCGGTCCCAGGCAGGTCGTCGTCCGCAGCACCACCCCGTCGAGCAGGCCGGCCCGGGTGGCGTCGAGCACGATCTCGCTGCCGCGCAGCTTGGTTCGGCCGTAGGGGGTCGACGGGCGCAGCGGGGCGTTCTCGTCCAGGTACTCCCCCTCGGCCGGGCGCGCGTACTCGAAGACCGTGCCGAGCTGCACCAGCCGGACCCGCCAGGGCACCTTCGCGAGAGCGTCGCGCACCTTCTCCACGAGGACGACGTTGGACTCCTCCAGGCCGCGCCCGGTGTGGTCCCACACCGCGCCGGCCGCGTTCACCACGACCGTCGCGCGGTGCTCGACGAGCACGTCGGCGAGTTCCGCGGGGGGTGCGGCGCAGACGTCCAGCGCGACGGACGGGCCGTCGGACGCGGCCCGCCGGGCGACCGACAGGACCTGCCCGCCACCGTCGCCGAGGCGGGCGCGGATGTGACGCCCGAGGAAACCGGTGCCACCGATGACTGCGACGTGCGAGGCGTCCGCGGCGGTCATCGCGTCACCGCCCGCCGAGGCAGGTGAACCGGCTCACGAGATGGTCCGCCACCGCGTGGGCGGACGGCAGGGCCCGCGTCTCGTCCCGCAGCCGACTGGCGGCCGCTTGCTGCGGGCCGGGGTCGCGCAGCACGTCCCCGACGGTCTTCGCCAGCAGGTCCGGGTCGTCGAGCCGGTCGAGCATGACGCCCACGCCCGCCCGTTCGACGGCGTACCCGATCTCCGCGCAGATCGGCGACGGCGGTGCCACGATCTGCGGCACGCCCAGGACGGCCGAGGTCAGGACCGTCCCGGCACCGCCGTGGTGGACCATGAGGTCGCAGGTCGGCAGCAGCATCCGGAAGGGCACCCCGCGCACCACCCGGACCCGGTCCGGCCGGTCCGGGAACTCCGGGAGGCTGTCGGCGGGGCCGCCCGCCGCCAGGACGATCTCGGCGTCCGTCGCCGCCAGCGCCTCCAGCGTGAGCGAGACCACGTCGGGGCCGTCCGGGTCGCGGTAGCGGGCTCCGGCGACTCCGGCCGTCAGGCATACCCGGGGCCGTTCGCGCGGCGCGGCGAGCCACTCGGGGTGGTGCCCGGGGCCGTTGTAGGGCACGCACTCCATCGGCAGCCGCCGGACCTCGGGGTGGTCCGGCGGGCGCAGGGCGGGCGGGCACGGGTCGATCCAGGCGAGCGGGGCCGCCGGAGCGACGCCCCGCCGTTCGAACAGCCGCAGGTAGGCGGGAAGCGGCTCGTCGTTGCGGTCGGCGGTCGGCTCGTGCAGGGTGGCGCCGACCTCCCAGCCGTGCCCGACGGCCGGGACCCCCAGTACGGCAGCGAGCACCGGCCCGGCCATGGCGAGCGCGTCGTGGACGACCAGGTCGGGGCGCCACCAACGGCCGTACGCCACGAGGTCGTCGAGCATCAGATCGCCGACCTCGCACTGCTTCTCGTAGAGGGCGCGCACCACCCGGCGCCGGTCCGCGTCGAGCAGGTCCAGATCCGCCGACCAGCCCTCCGGCCACCGGGCCGGCCGCCCCCAGGCGGCCAGTTCGGGCCGTTTCGGCAGCCGGGCCAGGGCCGCGGCGGCACCGACCTGGACGGCATGCAGCCCGGCGCCGGTGATGGCCTCCTGGCAGGACGGCAGCCCCGCGACCGCTACGTCGTGCCCGGCCGCCTGCAGCGCCCAGGCGAGCGGCACCATCGGGAAGAGGTGTCCGGGCGCGGCCCAGGTCACGAACAGCACCCGCGCCGCCCGCGTCATGAGCGCGCCCCCGCCAGGGAGTCCTGGTCCACGGCGGCTTCCAGTTCGGCGGCGAGTTCGGTGATGGTCCGGCCGCCGAGCATCTTCGCCATCGACAGCGTCACCCCCGTCTCCTCCTGCACGCGCGTCCGCACCGCCACCGCCATCAACGAGTCCATCCCCTGCCGATTCAACGGCCGGCTCCGACTC
Source organism: Streptomyces cylindrosporus (assembly GCF_022698165.1). Taxonomy (GTDB): domain Bacteria; phylum Actinomycetota; class Actinomycetes; order Streptomycetales; family Streptomycetaceae; genus Streptomyces; species Streptomyces cylindrosporus. The sequence continues at coordinate 25,706 of NZ_JALDAY010000009.1, read as the reverse complement.
ACCTGCTCCAACGGCAACCCCAACACCTCCGCCACCCGCCCCGCCAAATACCCACCCAGATCACCGGAGACAGGAACAGAGGCAGGAACAGAGGCAGGAACGGGGACGGGAGCGGGAGCCGGAGCCGGAGCCGGAACAGGCTCCGGACGGGCGGCCGGTACGAGCAGCTCCCTCAGCAGCGACGAGGTCGCCGCCTCCGGGTACATCGCCCCCCACCGCTCCCAGTCCGCGGGCATCACCATCGCCTGGGTCGCGTCCTCCACGAGCAGCCGCTCCAGGATCCGGATCCCCTCCGCCGGGCTGAAGGTGCCGATCCCGGCCGGTGCCATGGACCGGCCCTGCCGCCTGCCGAACTCGGCCGCCAGGCCCGCCTCGGCCCAGAAGCCCCAGTTGACCGACAACGCGTGCAGCCCCGCCTGCCTGCGCCAGTGGGCGAAGCCGTCGAGCGCGGCGTTCCCGGCGGCGTAGGCACCGAGCATCGGCGAGGCGAAGATCGCCGAACCGGACGAGAACAGGACGAAGAAGTCCAGCGGTTCGGCCGCGGCGGCCCCGGACCCGGCCCCTGCACCATCCAGCGCGTTGTGCAACGCCATCGCCCCGTCCAGCTTCGGGCGCAGCGCGGCCGACAGTTCGTCGTCCGTGGTCTCGTCGAGGCTGGTGAAGGCGACCACCCCGGCGGCGTGCACCACGCCCCGCACCGGCGGCCGTCCGGCGGCCGCCCGGTCGGCGAGAACGCGGCGCAGAGCGCTCTCGTCGGCGATGTCGAGCGCGGCGTACTCGGCCCGCACCCCGCGGCGGCGGAGCGCCTGAAGGCGCGGGTCCGGGCTGCCGTCCGACGGCGGCGCCGACCTGCCGAGCAGCAGCAGTTCGTCCGCGCCCCGGTCGACCAGCCAGTGCGCGGTCACCAGGCCGAGGCCGCCGAGACCACCGCTGACGACGTAGGTCGCCCCGGCCCGCACGGGCACGTCCACCCCGGCGCCCGGCTGCCTCCCGCTCTCCTCCTCGACCGGCGCGCCCAGCGCCACGACGACCTTCCCGACATGGCGCGCCCGGGCCATCTCCCGGCAGGCGTCGGCCATCCGCTCGGCCGGGAAGACCCGGTACGGCAACGGGCTGAGGTCGCCCGACCCGATGAGCCGGAGGATGTCCCGCAGCAGCCTGCCGACGACCTCGGGCTCCTTGCGGAACATCTCCAGGACGTCCACGACGGAGAAGGACAGGTTGTTGATCAGCGGGCGCAGGTCGATCGGCGAGCGCTCGTTGAGGTCCCGCTTCGTCAGTTCCAGGTAGGTGCCGTGCGGGGCGAGCAGGGAGAGGTTCGCCGAGATGGCGTCCGCCCCGGTGAGCGTGTTGAGGACGGCGTGCACCCCTTCGCCGTTCGTGGCCTCGCGCACCATGTCCACGAAGTCGAGCGAGCGCGAGTCGGCGACGTGCCGGATGCCGAACGTCCGCAGCAGCGCCCGGCGTTCGGGACTGCCCGCGGTGGCGTGGATCTCCAGCTTCTTCCACCGGGCGACCTGGACGGCGGCGAGCCCGACCCCGCCGGTGGCGGAGTGGATCAGCACCCGGTCGCCCTCGCGCAGGGAGGCGACGTGGCACAGCGAGTAGTAGGCGGTGACGAAGGCCGCGGGCAGGGTGACGGCCTCCTCGGTGGACAGCCCCGCCGGGATACGGTGCACCAGCGGCGCCGGCACGCGGTGATACGTGGACATCGCGCCCTCGGTCAGCGCGAGCACCCGGTCCCCGACGGCGACAGAGGTCACCCCGTCGCCGACCGCGGAGACCGTACCGGTGCTCTCCAGGCCGAGCCGGGCCCCGGCCGAGTCGGGCAGAACACCGAGCGACCACAGGACGTCCCGGTAGTTCAGCGCCACATGGCCGACCTCGATCTCCACCTCGCCGGGCGCGGGCGCCGGCCGGGACACCGGGGTGAACCGCAGCCCGTCGAGGGCACCGGGCGTGTCGACGAACATCTGCACCGGCCGCGGGTCCGTTCTCGGCCGTACGCCGGGAGCCGGGGCCGACCAGGGCCGTCGTACGAGCCGGGCCGCCAGTCGGATGCCGCCGCCCCGCAGGGCGACCTGTTCCTCCGCCCCCGCGTCGGTCAGTTCGCCGAGGAGCGCTCCGGCGGCCTCGGGGCCGTCCCCGGTGGCCAGGTCCACGAGCACGCACCGCCACCCGGGCTGTTCCCGGGCCACCGTGCGGCCCATCGCCCAGACCGCGGCGGCTGCCGGAGCCTGCACGCGGTCGCTCGCCGTGGCCTTCTGCGCGCCCCGGGTGACCAGCCAGAGTCCAGCGGTGGACGGCCGCAGCGCGGTCAGCGCCCGGATCAGGTGCAACGCGCCGCGCGCCGGATCAGGCCGGTCCTCGTCCAGGCTCCACAGGTGGACCACCCGCCACGGCTCGGCGCCGCCGAGTGCGGCGAGGAGTCTGCGGTGGTCGTCCGCCGAGCCCGGATCCATGACGTACGTATCGGGTCCCGGCTGTAGGTAGCCGCCTCCGGGGTTGACCAGTACGCACCGGTGGCCCGCCGCGCGCAGCCCGCGGGCCAGTTCGGCGCCGATGCCCGCGCGGTCGGCGAAGACCAGCCACGGTCCGCCGGTCGCCGCCGCGCCGGGCCGGGCGGGCACGGGCCGCCAGTCCAGCTCGTACATCCAGTCGGAGTCGTCCCGGATCTCGGCCGTGTCGGCCGGGCCGGTCGTGGCGGCCGGTCGGGCGTCCTCGGGCTCCAGGTAGTGCAGCCGCACCCCACGCAGCGCCGCGAGGACGGTGCCGTCGTCGTCGGTGACGGTGAGGTCCCCGCAGTACGAGTCGCCGTCCGGGGGCGAGGTGCGTACGGCATGGCTCCACAGCGTGCCGCGCGGGCTGCCGAACACCCGGACCTCGTCCATGCCCTCCAGGACGAACACCTTGGCGGCCGAGACACTGCCGGTACCGTGCGCGGTGGCCGAGACGAGCTGGGCGGTGGCGTCGAGGAGGGCGGGGTGGAAGGCGTGCGGATCCGCCGTCACGTCCAGCCCGGCGGGGGTCTCGACCCGGGCCAGTGCCTCGCCGTCCCCGCGCCAGAGTTCGGCGATGCCCTGGAACCTCGGGCCCCAGGCGTTGCCGGTCAGTTCGGACTGGTCGTAGAAGTCCCGGCCGCTCCAGTGCTCGGGGCACCGGGCACGGATCACGGTGGCGCTCTCCGGCGCCGGGGCGTCGGCGGCACCGGTGAGTACACGTGCCGTGGCGTGCACGATCATCGGTTCACCGGGCGCCGCGCTGGCCACCTCGATGCCGTACCCCGCCGAGCCGTCGTCGGTGATCCGTACCCGGACGGTCAACTCGTCGCCGGGGCGCAGGAACATGGCCCGGTGGCAGGTCAGTCCGGTGAGCGCGGGCCGCGCGGGCGCGAACGCCTCGCGGGCGGCGACGGTCATCAGCTCGACGTAGGCGGTGCCGGGCAGCAGGGCGGTGCCCTGGACCTGGTGGTCGAGGAGGTAGTCGTTCGCGGCGAGGTCCAGCGGCCCCTCCCAGACGAGGTCCGAGCCGCCGCCGGGCCGTCGCGGGCCGAGCAGCGGATGCCGGCGCGCGGCCACGGGTACGGGCCGGTCCTGCGGCCGGTACCAGTGGCTGCTCCCCTGCCAGGGGTACGTCGGCAGCCGTACGAACCGGTCGGCCGCGCTGCCGTACACGCGCCGCCAGTCGATGGGCACGCCCGCGAGGTGTGCGGTGGCGACCGCGTCGAGCAGGGTCGCGCGCTCGGGTTCGTCGCGGCGCAGCGACGGGACGACGAGCCCGGCGTCCGCCCCGGCCGCGGCCAAGCACTGCCGGACGGCGGGCACCAGGATCGGGTGCGGGCTCATCTCGATGAACAGCGTGCGGCCCAGGGCCAGTCGGCCGCCGACCGCGGCCCCGAAGCGCACGGGCTCGCGGAGGTTGAGCGCCCAGTAATGTGCGTCGAGCTGGCTGCCGTCGACGACCTCGTCGAGGACCGTGGAGTGCAGCGTGACGGCGCCCGGCCGGGGGGCGAGGTCGGACAGCGCCTCGATCAGGGGGTCGTTCAGCGGGTCCATCTGGGGGCTGTGCGAGGCGACGTCCACCTTGACCGGCTGGCCGAAGACGTCCCGCGCCTTCAGTGTGGCCAGGATCTCCTCCAGGGCCTGCGGATCCCCGGCGATGACGGTCGAGTTGGGCGCGTTGACCACCGCGACCGAGACCCGGTCCGCGTAGTCGGCGAGTTCCCGCTCGGCCTCTTCGGCGGTGAGTTCGACGTAGGCCATCGCGCCCTGCCCGGAGACCTGCTTCAGGAGTCTGCTGCGACGGCAGATGACCGCGGCGGCGTCGGCCACCGACAGCGCGCCCGCCACGCACGCCGCGGCGGCCTCGCCCATGCTGTGGCCGATCACCGCGTCCGGCTCCACGCCCCAGGACCGCCACAGCGCGGCGAGCGCGACCTCCATGGCCCACAACATCGGCTGTACGACGTCGATGTCGGCCAGCGGCGCGTCGTCGGCGATGCGGTCGAGGACCGACCAGCCGGTCTCGGCCCGGACGGCCGCGTCGCACTCGGTCAGGGCGGCCCGGAAGACCTCGGAGGTGGCCAGCAGTTCCCGGCCCATGCCCACCCACTGCGAGCCCTGGCCGGGGAAGACGAAGACCGTCCGCACGGGGCGGTCCACCACGTCGTCGGCGACCCGCAGGTCCCCGACGGTCTCCTCGTCTTCGGCGAACGCGCGCAGGGCGACGGCGAGTTCGTCGTGCGAGGTGCCGACGACGGTGAGCCGGGAGTAAAGGTGCCGGCGCCGGACGGCAGCCGTCGCCGCGATGTCCCGAAGCGGCAGCGCGCGGCCGGGGCCCCCGTCCGCCAGGAATTCCGCCATGTCGGCGGCGGCCTCGCGCAGGGCGGTGGTCCCCATGGCGGACAGCGGCAGCAGTACGGGGGCGTCGTCCGTGCCGTCGGCACCGGTCACCGCGTCGACGGGCACGTATTCGGCCAGGACGATGTGCGCGTTCGTGCCCGAGATGCCGAAAGAGCTGACGCCCGCGACGCGCGGGCCCGCCGCCTCGTCCTGGTCCCAGTCGGTCAGCTCGCGCGGAACGACGAAAGGCATCTCGTCCCAGGGGACGCTGGTGGTCAGCTCCTCGGCGTGCAGACTGGCCGGGATCAGCCGGTGCTTGAGGCACAGCGCGGCCTTGATGAGCCCGGCGAGCCCGGCGGTGGCCTCCGTGTGCCCGATGTTGGTCTTCACCGAGCCCACCAGGCAGGGTGTGTCCCGGCCCGGCCCCAACACCGCGTTGAGAGCGGTCAGTTCGACCCGGTCGCCGACGGGGGTGCCGGTGCCGTGGGCCTCGACGTAACCGACGGTCGCCGGGTCGACGCCCGCGTCGTCGTACGCCAGTCGCAGCGCGCGCTCCTGCCCGTCGACGGACGGGGTGAGCAGGAAGCCGCTGCCCTGTCCGTCGCTGGTCACCGCCGAGCCGAGGATGATCGAGTAGATCTCGTCGCCGTCCGCCTCGGCCCGCTCCAGGGTCTTCAGGACGACGGCGGCCACGCCGTCGCTGCGGATGAACCCGTCGGCGGCGGGCGAGGCGAACTTGCAGCGCCCGTCCGGCGCGAGCATGTCGGCCTGGCAGAAGGTGATGGCCGGCCAGGGTTCGAGCACCAGGTTGGTGGCACCGGCCAGCGCGATGTCCGACTCCCCGGCGCGCAGGCTCTGCACGGCGAGGTGGACGGCGGTCAGCGACGACGAACAGGCGGTGTCCACCGTCATGCTCGGCCCGTGCAGGTCGAACACGTACGACAGGCGCCCGGAGGTGATGGAGCGGGTGGTGCCCGCGTTGGCGTAGATGTCGAGGTCGCCGTCGCGGTTGAGCAGGTCCCAGTACTCCGCGGTGAGCTGGCCGACGAACACCCCGGTCCGGGTCCCGGCCAGGGTGTCCACCGCGATGCCGGCGTCCTCGAACGCCTCGTGGGTGGTTTCCAGGAGCAGCCGTTGCTGCGGGTCCATCTGGGCCGCCTCCTTCGGGGAGATCCCGAAGAAGCCCGCGTCGAACGTGTCGATCCGGTCGAGGAAGCCGCCGTAGCGCGTGTTGATGCGGCCTGGCCGGTGTGGTCCGGGGACGTAGTAGGCGTCCACGTCGAACCGTTCGGGCGGCACCTCGGAGATGGCGTCGCGCCCCGCGGTGAGGGACGACCAGAACTGGGCGGTGCCGTGGCCGCCCGGGAAGCGGCAGCCGATGCCGACCACGGCGATCGGCACGGCGGCGGGACGGTCAGCGGGCGAGTCGGGCATCGCGGGGCCTTTCTGGTAGCCGAACCGTTTGCTCGTGGATCCGCTGGTGGTCGGATCCTTTGGTGGTCGGGACTGCCGGTGGTCTGAAAGGTTGAGAGGCCGGGGGCTGTCAGTCGTCGGAGCCGTCGAGCCACCGCGGGCGTTCGAGGATCTCCACGACGGCGCTGCCGATGGTCATCCCCGGCCCCAGGCCGACGAGCAGCAGATGGTCGCCGGGGCCCAGTTCACCGGCGGTGAGCAGGTGGTCCCACGCGGCGATCTGGTCGGTGGGGCCGATGTGACCGACGCCGCGGCCAAACTCCCAGGTCGACTTCTCCAGGGGCAGGTCCAGCGGGTCGAGCAGCCACATCTGCAGGGGCTGGCGGGCGTAGTGGACGTAGGCGACCCGGGTGACGTCGGCGATGGTGATGCCGGCCTGGTCGAGGCTGCGGTCGACGAGTTCCAGCTGGACCTTGGCGGCCAGCACCATCGCCTCGAAACTGTCCGGGGTGTTCTCCTTGTAGGCCGTCGCGAGCTGCCGCATGTCGGGCACCGGGCGCAGCCGTACGTCGCCGGGGTACAGGGGCTCGTTGCCGCGGTACATGCCCTCCAGGTCGGGCACGCCGCCGTTGTTGACCGACAGCAGCCGCGCGAACCCGGGCCGCTTGGTGAGCGTCACGGCGCTGGCCCCGTCGCCGAGGATGACCCCGGGGACCGACCCCCAGCGGTCCAGTTCCGGCTGCGACCAGTTGTCGCCCGAGGTGAACAGGACGGTCTGCCGCTCCGGTTCGGCCCGCAGGTGCGAGACCGCCATCTCGAAGGCGGTCAGCCCGCCGAGGCAGCCCATGGACAGATGCCAGCAGGGACCGGTACCGCCGAAGGTACGGCGCTGGATGTACGGCGCCGGGTTCCAGCCCTCGGGCCCCTGCCACGAGGAACTGGCGTGCACCAGCAGCCCCACGTCCGACAGTTCGCTCTGCCGTCGCTCCTGCAGCTGCCGCACCGCGCGGACGGTCATCTCGGTCGGCGCGACGTCACTCCCGGCAACCCGGGCCCCGGTCAGGCCGGACTCCTCGAAGTCGACGGCGTCGTACAGACCGTCGCGCACCGCCTGTTCCGCGCTGTAGGGCTCGGGCAGCCATACGCCCAGAGCATCGATAAAGACGTCACCGACTCTCACGTTCCAGCCTCCCGGAGTACACCGTCGCCGTGTCGCGGTCAGCTTCGGGCGGGGAGCTGGAGTCCGGCTTGAACGTGGGTCCAGGGCAAGGGCGCGGCACGCGTCACCGACGTGTCAGGCCCGTGTCAGCGCGCGCTCCTACGGTTCGGTGGTGCCCGGGGTCTGCCCTGGATCCGGGGCCCGCCACGGCACGAGAACCCGCAATGACGAGGAGTCCGGTCCTGTGACATACGCGATTCAGGCGACAGGTCTGAGCAAACGCTACGGAGAAACGGTCGCCCTCCACTCCGTCGACCTCGAAGTCCCGGCGGGCACGGTCCTGGGGCTGCTCGGCCCGAACGGCGCGGGCAAGACCACCGCGGTCCGCATTCTCGCCACGCTGGCCGGACCGGACGGAGGTGAGGCCCGTGTGCTCGGCCACGACGTCGTCAAGGAGGCCGGCCGGGTACGCGAACTGATCGGTCTCACCGGCCAGTTCGCGGCGATCGACGAACTGCTCAGCGGCGTGGAGAACCTGATGTTCATCGGCCGGCTGCTCGGCCTGTCCCGCGCCGAGTCCCGGCGGGTCGCCGTCGACCTGCTCGAGCGGTTCGGTCTCGCGGAGGCGGCGGACCGCTCGGCCAAGACCTACTCCGGCGGTATGCGCAGACGGCTGGACCTCGCGGCCTGCCTGGTCGGCGCGCCGAAGGTGATCTTCCTGGACGAGCCCACCACCGGCCTCGACCCCAACGCCCGCGACCAGCTGTGGGAGATCATCCGCGGCGAGGTGGCCCGCGGCGTGACCATCCTGTTGACCACGCAGTACCTGGAGGAGGCCGACCAACTGGCCGACGACATCGTCGTCATCGACCGGGGCTCCGTCGTGGCTCAAGGCACGCCGCAGACGCTGAAGCAGGAGGTCGGGCGGCCCACGCTGCTGGTCCGCCCGGTGGACTCGGCGCGGCTGGACCGGGTCGCCGACATCGTCACCGAGGTGGCCGGCGAGCACACCCGCGACGAGCGGTTCGTCAAGACCCGGGTGAACGACACCGGAATCCTGCCCGCCGTCGTACGGCGCCTGGACGACGCGGGCATCGAGGTGGCCGAGCTGTCCATCAGGGAACCGAGCCTCGACGAGGTGTTCAAGCAGCTCACCACGGAGAACCCGGAATCCACGAAGAAGGTGACCACGCCATGACGACCGTCGCCCCCGCGGACGCGCCCGCTGACGCCCCCGCCGCGCGCCCCCGTCGCACCGGAGTCCTCCGGCAGAGCGGCACGGTCGCCTGGCGGCAGCTGGTGCAGATCAAGCACAGCCCGGAGACCCTGCTCGAAGTCGGCATCCAGCCCGTGATGTTCGTATTCATGTTCGCCTTCGTCCTGGCCGGCGCGATGGCCGGCTCGCGCCACGCCTATCTGCAGTTCGCGGTGCCCGGCCTCATCGTGCAGAGCACGGTGCTGATCACCGCGCGCACCGCCATCGGGCTGAACACCGATGTCACCAAGGGCCTGTTCGACCGGCTGCGCAGCCTGCCGATCTCCCGGACGGCGCCGCTGATAGGCCGGATCGCCGCGGACTTCGTGATGCTGTTGTGGTCGATCGCCCTGCTGCTCGGCTTCAGCATCCTGCTCAGCTTCCGGGTCACCACGCACTGGTACCAGCTGGCCCCGATGCTCCTGCTGGTCTGGGTCTTCTCCTTCTCGCTGTCCTGGGCCGCCATCCTGGCCGGACTGAAGGCGTCCTCACCGGAGAACGTCCAGGCGCTGGCCTTCGGGATCATGCTGCCGCTGACGTTCCTGAGCGACTCGTTCGTGGTGGCGAAGACCATGCCGGGCTGGCTGCAGGCGATCGTCAAGGTCAACCCGGTGACGATGCTGGCCGATTCCATCCGGGGCATGCTGGTGGGCGGTCCGGTGGCGGAGCCGGTGACCAAGACGCTGATCGCGTGCGCCGTACTGCTGGTGGCCTTCGTCCCGCTGACGCTGCGCGCCTACCACCGGGAGCGGTGACGTGCGGGTCCTGATCGTGGGGCTCGTGCCCACCCATGTGATGACGATGGTGCCGCTCGCCTGGGCTCTGCGGGCCGCCGGCCACGAGGTTCTGGTGAGCGCACCGGCACCGGTCGTCGAGCGGGCGGCGGGCGCGGGCGTCTCCGGCGCGGCGGTGAACCCGCCGCCGGGCCGGAAGCTGGGCCGCTCCGCGCCCCCGTCAGGCCCGGCGGCCACCGGGCAGGCCGGGGCGGGGCCCGACTGGGCACTCATGGAGGAACGCTGGCGGCAACGGGTCGACGGCGTCCTCGACGAGCACCTGGCCACCGCACGCGCCTGGCGGCCCGACCTGGTGCTGTGCGACCCGATCGAGTTCAGCGGCCTGATCGTGGCCGCCGCGCTCGGCGTCCCCGCCGTCGTGCACCGCTGGGGCCCGGACGAGGTCGGTTCGCGGACCGTTCCCCGGGCCGTCGCGGCCCTCGCCGAGACCGCGGCGCGCCACGGCGTCCCCGACGGTCCGGTCCACCCGGCGCTGATCCTCGACCCGTGCCCACCGAGCCTCCAGTGCGCGGACGCCGCCCCGGCCCAGCCCGTGCGGTACGTGCCCTTCAACGGCGCGGGCCCGCTGCCGAGTTGGGTAAAGCGGCTGGGCCCGGCGGCCCGGCGGGTGTGCGTGAGCTTCGGCAGCGACTCGCCCCTGCTGACCGCCCCGGGGGTGTGGGACGACCTGATGCACGGGCTCACATCCGTACCGGACCTGGAGGCTATCGTGACGGCCGCCCCCGGGGACGGCGTCACCGTGCCACCGGGCGTCCTTACCCCCGGCCCGGTACCGCTGGACCTCTTCCTCGGTTCCTGCACCGCCCTGATGCACCACGGCGGCGCCGGAACGGCCCTGACCGGGCTGGCCTTCGGCCTCCCCCAGCTCGTCCCCCTGCCGTCGGAACCGAACCCGACATGGACGGTCGTCGGCCGCCGGCTCACCGAGCGGGGCGCGGGCCTGATGCCCGACCTGCACGGACGGGGCGCACCGCAGCCCCCAGCCGGGGGCTACGACCCGAAGGCGGTCCGGACCGCCCTGGAGGAACTCCTGACCACCCCGAGTTACGGGGAGACGGCCCAGGAACTGGCCCAGGAGATACGAGAACAGCCAACCCCCACGGCCCTCGTCCCCCTCCTCACCGAACTGGCGGCGAACCCACCCGCCCCCGTCACCGGACCGGCGGCACCACCGGCCACCGCCCCGACTCCGCCAACAACCCACTGAGCCGGTCCCCCTCCACCGCCCGCACCGATGCGTACCCCTCCTCGCCGAGGGCACCCCGCACGGCGGCCTCGGTCCGTCGGACGTCCGGGTCCGCGGTGAACGGCTGGCCGCGTACGGACTCCGCGGTGCGCAGCAGGACCGCCGCGCGCTGGTGGCCGGACTGGGCCAGGGCGATGTCCGCGGCCAGGACCAGGACCCGCGCGGTCACCTGGGCCTCGCCGGTCCGTCCCGCCAGCTCGGACGCGGCCCGGAACGCCTCGACCGCGGCGGGCAGGCGGCCCTCGGCCACGGCGAGGTGTCCCTGGCTGATCAGCACCAGCGGTCGGTAGCCCACCCCCCGGCCGTGCGCGGTGACCTGGGCGAGCGCGCTCTCCAGCAGGTCCCGGGCCCGGGCCAGGTGCCCCTGCCGCCGGAGGATGTCGCCCAGCGCGTGCTGCGCCACGCCCACGGCCTCGCCCAGACCGAGCCGGGCGGCGTCCGCCGCGGCCTCCTCCAGGACGGTCTCGGCCTCGGCGTACTCACCGACGTACGCGCGTTCGCGCCCCAGCCGGACCATCAGGATGGGCCGGTCCTCCGCCACGCCCAGCTCGGTCATGGCCCGCAGCGCCTCCGTCAGGGCGCCGATCGCCCCGACGTGGTTACCGCGGGCGCTGTCGGAGTCGGCGATGCCGGAGAGGGTGTAGGCGAGACCGAGCCGCTCACCGACGCGTCGGAAGCCCCGCAGCGCTGTCTCGAACTCCTCGCGCGCGGCCTGCGGTTGGCCCGCGTTGGCCAGCAGGTGCGCGGCGAGCATGGGGGCGATGGCCCGCAGCCACGGGTCCCGGTGGTCGGCGAACTCCCGCAGCAGTTCCCGGATGACGTCGGGCGAGCCCATCGCCATGGACCCCAGCAGCCCCGCCACGACCAGGATCGGATGCTCGGCGGCCTGCCCCGTCTCCTCCAGCTCGTTGGCGAGGGCGAGTGCCTCGAACAGGTACGGCAGCCCCTCCGACTCCCCTTGCAGGGCCCCGCGTTGGAGCGCGGCGACCGTGCACAGCAGCGCCCGCGCGGCGGGCACACCGCTCGCGTCCAGCGCCAGCACCCGGTCCGTCCACTCCACCCCTTCCGCGCGCCGCCCGCTGAGCGCCCAGAACCACACCATGGACGCGACGAGCCGGATCGGGACCTCGGGCGGGGCGGCGTCGACCGACCAGCGCAGCGCCGCGTCGATGTCGTCGAGGCGCGCGCCGAGCAGGGCGAGCGCGGCGAGTTGGTCGTCCCGGCGCAGCCGTGGTTCGGTCTCTTCGACGATCTCCAGGATTACGTCGGCATGGCGCCCGCGCACCCGGTCCGCCTCCCCGGCCTCGACGAGCCGCTCGGCCGCGTAGAGCCGTACGGTCTCGGCCATCCGGACCCAGATCCGCTCGTCGCGCTCCTCCGTCTGCACGATGGACTTGTTGACGAGGGAGGCAAGGAGGAGGTCGGTATCGCCGGTGGTGAAGCCGCTGGCGGGCGCACCGCCGGGGTCACCCGTGGCGGCGGCACCCCGCACGCACACCCGCTCGACGAGCGCGAGATCGGCCCACCCTGCGAACACCGACAACCGCCGGGCAAGGGCACGCTCGTCGTCGTCGAGCAGCTCCCAGCTCCAGTCCATCACCGCCTGGAGGGTCCGCTGCTGCCGCCCGGCGGAACGCCGGTCACCGGACAACAGCCGGAAGCGGTCGTGCAGCCGGGCCTCGATCTGACCGGCGGTGAGGGACAGCAGCCGCGCGGCGGCCAGCTCGATCGCCAGCGGATTCCCGTCCAGCGCCCGGCAGATCGCCACCACGGGCGCCACCGTGCGCTCGTCGAGCACGAACTCGGGCCGCACCGCCGTACCCCGGTCGACGAACAGCCGTACGGCGGGACTGGCACCGGCGTCCGCGGCGTCCGAGCGCGGCGGCAGGGCGAGCCCGGCCAGCGCGTGCAGCCGCTCCCCGCCCACCCCCAGGGACTGCCGCCCGGCGGCGAGGATCCGCAGCCGCGGACAGCGGGTCAGCAGTACGTCGGCGCTCTCGGCGACGGCCGCGACGACGTGCTCGCAGTTGTCCAGGACGAGCAGGGCGGGTTGGTCGGAGATCAGGTTGAGCAGCCGGTCCACGATGTCCGCCCGGGTGGCTTCGAGCCCGGTCGCGGTGAGCAGACCGCCCTCACCCGCACCGGTGGCGTCGAGGATGGCCCGGGGCACGTTCACTGGATCGGCGACGGCCCCCAGCTCGACCAGCCACACCCGCCCCTCACCCCGTTCGACGACCCGCCGGGCGACTTCGACGGCGACCCGTGTCTTGCCGACACCACCGGGCCCAACGAGGGTCACCAGCCGGGTACGGGTGAGGAGTTCCTCGATCGTACGAAGGTCGTCGTCACGCCCGAGGAGAGCGGTGAGGGGGGAGGGGAGGTGGGGTGATCGGACGGAGGATGGGGCGGAGGGCGAGGCGGGGGACGAGGCCGGGAGGACCGCAGGGCCGTCCGGGACGACGGAGGAGGCACCCGCAGCGGTCCCCGAAGACGTGGCAGACGTACCCGAAGGCCCCCCTTCTCCCCGCAACAACTCCAAGTAGGCGTCGTGTAGTTCGGCCGAGGGGTCGATGCCGAGCTCTTCGGCGAACGCGGCGCGGGCGTCCCTGTACACGGCGAGCGCGTCGCTCTGCCGCCCCGCGGCCCGCAGGGCGCTCATCAGCTGGATGCGCGGCTTCTCGCGCAGCGGCTGCTCGGAGACCAGCCCCATCAGTTCGGCCACGAGTTCGGCACCGTGCCCGAGCGCGATGTCGGCGTCGACGCGGTCCTCCAGGGCACGGCGGCGCAGCTCTTCGAGCCGTACGGCGTGGGCGCGCAGGAAGGGCAGGTCGAGCAGCCCGGCCAACGCGGGCCCCCGCCACAACCCCAGGGCGGTGCGCAGCAGTTCGGCCCGCCGGACGTGGTCACCGCGGGCGGAGTCGGCGGTGGCGAGCAGCGAGTGGAACCGCAGGGCGTCGACCTCGGCGCGGTCGACGACGAGGCGGTAGCCGGTGGGCCCGGCTTCGACGACGATCCCGGGCACGGTCCGCCGTAGCCGGGACACGAGCGCTTGGAGGGCGTTGTCGGGAGCGGCGGGCGGCTGGTCGTCCCACACCGCTTCCACCAGGTCCGTCCGGGCCACTTCCCGCCCGGCGGCCAGGGCGAGCATCGCGACGAGGGCTCGCAGCCGGGTCCCCTTGACGTTCACGCCGACGCCGTCGACGGCCAGCCGTAACGGCCCGAGGACCCCGATCGTGATACCAGCCGCCATGGCCGCCATTGTGCCGCACGCCCCTCGCCCGACCGCACGGCCACCTGCCCCGCCGGCCGCTGCAACTGCTCGGCGATCACCTCGCCCTCGAAATCAACGAGGAACGCCGGTTGCCGATCCACTCAACGCCCGGCCGGCCATACCCGACCACCCGTCAGAACGTGCGTCACGCATGCGCCGCGTGCGTCAGACATGCGTCAGGACATCGCAGGTAACGGCCCACGGCGCACACAACGCACGCTCGATAAAGCGGCAGGTCAGGAGCCATTTCCAACAGGCTCTATACAGCTCACCTCCAACGCGGAACCAAGCAGAATATCCGCCATTGGCCGGTCACCGAAGTCGGTGAATCCACGGACTATTGGCAATCCACCACACCCAGCAAGAGCAGCGCAACGCCGCCCGGGCATTGGGCCTGTCGAGACCGAGGAGCTACGACCTCGTTCACCGCGGACAATTCCGATGCCGCGTGCTCCCGACAGGCCGCACCGCCCGCGTCATCACCGCCTCGCTCCTCCGCGTACTCGAAAGCGGCGAGCCGGCGGGGCGTCGTCGTATCAGGTCCACGTCTACGCATGACGCCGGAGCGAGCCGACGGAGATTCATGTGTCACGAGCTATCACAGACGTATCACCCACCCCGTGGACGGTTTCACGAAGCAGGGCCCCGACCTGCACATATTTGCTCGCCCAGGACTGGCTGGACACAGCTCACGCACCAAGATCCGGACCAGGTGCGGACCAACTTGGCTCAGCGACAGACGATTCCACTCTTTGCCCCAGGTCGGAGGCGACGGAGCGCGTGTACTACCAGCAGACGAAGAACCTGCTGGTGTCGTACTCGCCGAAGAAGCTGGGCTTCTTCCAGAGCCTGAAGCCGGTTGCCTGGAGGCTTGTCGCGCTCCAGGCAACCCTCGCACGACAACACCTGGTCGGACCTGGCGTGGCCCCTTAGCTCGCGCGGCCCGACGGCAGCGGCGGAATGTGACGAGCGCCACACGTCGGACTTCGAACTTCGGCGCGCGCCCTGCATCTAGTCGGCGTCATGTCACCGAGCGGCTTCGGAGCAACACCCCTCCGCGGCCGTCCGTCTCATTTCACCGAGGAACATGTAATGGGCATTGTGGGTTATATGCGGGGCTTCGTCCCCTGGATCGTCGCCGGCGTCATCTCGTCCTTCGACTGGCGCTGGGGCGCGCTGGCGGGTCTGGTCTCGGCGGTGCTGCTCCTGGCGCAGGACCTCCGTCGCGGGGTCGGCCTCGACGCTCTGATCCTGGAGATCAGCACGATCGCGTACTTCGTCGTGTTCGGCGCCATCTCCGTCGCCCGGCCGGACTCGTCGCTCAAGGAGCACACCGACGTCATCTCCTTCGTCTGGCTGGGCGCCACCGCCTGGGGTTCCATGGCGGTCCGCCGCCCCTTCACCCTCGGCATCGCCAAGCGCCAGACACCGCGCGAGTACTGGGACATGCCGGAATTCGTCCAGGTCAACAACCACATCACCGCCGCCTGGGGCGCCGGCTTCACCTTCATCGCCGTGAGCCTCGCCGTCGCGGGCGCGGTGGACGCCCCGGCCTGGATCGGGATCACCGCCCATGTCATCGGACTCGTCGGCCCCGCGATCTTCACCAAGGTCCACCCCGAACGGGCCCAGGCACGGCTGCTGGCCCAGCAGGGGTCGGTCACGGCCGTTCCCCGCTAGGCCGTCACTCCCCGAAGTCCTCGAAGGTCCCGAAGTCCACAGACTCCACGAAGTCCACGAAGGAGCAGGCACATGAGCACTGTCCCGGAAGCAAAGAACGTCGTACTCGTCCACGGCGGATTCGTCGACGGATCGGGCTGGAAGGGGGTCTACGACCTCCTGCGCGCGGACGGCTACGCCGTGAGCATCGTCCAGAACCCCACGATCTCCCTCCAAGGCGACGCCGCCACCGCCAAGCAGGTGCTCGACGCCCAGGACGGACCGACCGTACTGGTCGGGCACTCCTACGGCGGCGCGGTGATCTCCGAAGCGGGCAACCACGAGAACGTGAGCGCACTCGTGTACGTCGCGGCGTTCGCGCCCGACAAGGGCGAGTCCGTGAACACCCTCATCGCCGACCCGCCGCCCGGCGCCCCCGTGCCGCCGATCCTGCCTCCGCAGGACGGGTTCCTCTTCCTGGACCGGGAGAAGTTCGCCGCGTCCTTCGCCGGGGACCTGCCCGCCGACGAGGCGCGCTTCCTGGCCGACTCCCAGGTGCCCTGGGGCCTGGACGCCTTGGGCGGGACGGTCGGACAGCCCGCCTGGCGCACGAAGCCGAGCTTCTACCTGGTCGCCACCGACGACCGTATGATCCCGCCCCCGGCCCAGCGGGCCATGGCCGAGCGGGCCGGCGCGACGGTGACCGAGACCGGCGGCAGCCACGCCGTGTACGTGTCCAGGCCCGCCGAGGTCGCGGCGCTCATCAAGAAGGCGGCGGGAGCCACCGTATGAAAGCCCTCCACGGGCGGCTGCGCGCCCTGGTCGCCATGGGCGCCGCGGCCGACCCAGGCGGCCGGGGCGACGCGATGATCTGCCACCCGGGCATCGTCACCGACACGATCGAGGACGCCGCCCGCACCACGGCGGGGCAAAGGACAGCACAATGACCGACCAGACAACCCTTCCCCTCTATCTCCGGGGCCGCTTCGCCCCGGTCCCCGAGGAGTACGACACCGCCGATCTCACCGTACGGGGCTCCCTGCCGCCCGATCTGGACGGCCGCTATCTGCGCAACGGCCCCAACCCCCTGCCCGGCGAGGACAAGGGGCACTGGTTCACCGGCCCGGGCATGCTGCACGGCATCCGGCTGCGCGGCGGACGCGCCGAGTGGTACCGCAACCGGTGGATCCGCACACGGGAGTTGGAGGGGCACCCCTTCGTCCGCCGGGACGGCTCCGTCGACCTGGCCGCGACGCCCGCCAACACCCATGTGATCCGGCACGCGGACACCGTGCTGGCTCTGTGCGAGGTCGGCCTCCCCTACTGGGTCACTCCGGAGCTGGAGACCGTCGGCCCGTACGACTTCGGCGGGCGGCTGCGCACCGCGATGACCGCCCACCCCAAGGAGGACCCGGTCACCGGCGAACTGCACCTGTTCGGGACCGGGTTCGCCCCGCCGTATCTCACCTACCACCGGGTCACCGCGGAGGGAGAACTGCTCGACAGCCGGCCCATCGACGTGCCGGGCCCGACGATGATGCACGACTTCGCCATCACCGAGCACCACATCGTCTGGATGGACCTGCCCGTCGTCTTCGACCCGAGCCTCGCCGGGCGCGGCGGCATGCCCTACCAGTGGGACGAGGGGTACGGCGCCCGGCTCGGCGTCATGTCCCGCACGCCCGGCAGCACCGACGTGCGGTGGTACGACATCGATCCCTGCTACGTCTTCCACGTGGGCAACGCCCACGAGGACGCGCAGGGGCGCATCGTGCTCGACGCGGTGCGCTACGACCCCGTCGGCTTCCAGCACGCCTGGGGGGACATCGGCGGCCCCACGGGCCTCGGCGGCCTGGCCGTCGTGCCCGAACCGGGTCATTCCCAGGCACCCTCCGTCCTGCACCGCTGGACCCTGGACCCGGCCACCGGACGTGTCGCCGAGTCCGAACTGGACGACCGCGCGGCGGAGTTCCCCACGCACAACGAGACACTCACCGGGCGCCCCAACCGCTACCTGTACACCGTCTCCGGTGACGGCATCGTCAAGCACGACCTGACCCGTCACACCGGTCAGATCCACGAAACGCCCGGCAGCCGCTTCGCGGGCGAGGCGGTCTTCGTACCGGCGGCGGACGGCACCGGCGAGGACGAGGGCTGGCTGCTGTCGCTCATCTCGAACGACGACGGCGAGGCCGGTGAACTGCTCGTTCTCGACGCCGCGGAGCTCTCCGTCCAAGCGGTGGTGGAACTCCCCCACCCCGTCCCCGCCGGCTTCCACGGAAGCTGGCTTCCGGAACGGCCATGACCACGGCATAGTTCATCACCAGCACGTCCAGGGGCTCCGGCCGAAGCGGGCCGGAGCCCCTCCCCCACAGCAGACGGTTCATGATCCATCGCCAGACATCGCCATACACCGCCAGACATCGCCACGGAGGCGTTCAGTTCATGGTGCCCCCCAGCCCTCCCACGGACGAGGAACTCACCATCAGGGCCCAGGCCGGCGAGACCGGAGCCCTCGGCCTGCTGCTGGCCCGCCACCAGGCGCCGATGCGCGCCGTCGCGATGAGCCTGCTCGGTTACGGCCCCGACGCTGAGGACGCGGTGCAGGACGCCGCGCTGACCGCGCTGCGCCGCATCGGCGACGTACGGGACCCGGCGGCCGTAGGGGCGTGGCTGCGGGCGGTCGTACGCAACTCCTCCCGTATGCGTCTGCGCGCCGCCAAGGAGACTCCGGGCCTGGACGGCCTCGACCAACTGCGGCTCAGTGACCACGAGCCGTCACGGCCGGAGCAGGTCATCGAACAGCACGCGATGCGTGACTGGATCTGGGACGCGATGGAGGAACTGCCGCAGCAGCTACGGCTGGTGCTGATGCTGCGCCACTTCAGCGGCATCACCTCCTACCAGGAGATCGCCGACGCCTGCGAGGTGCCGGTCGGCACGGTGCGCAGCCGGCTCAGCCAGGCCCGGGAGAAACTGGCCAAGGTTCTGCTGACGACCGCCACCGAGGCCCATGACGACGTCTCCCGTCTCACCGAGAACAGCCGCCAGGAGGCCGAGGTCACGCTGGAGGGCGCCATGCGCGGCCAACAGCCCAAGGAGATCCTGGAGTTGTGGCCCAAGGAGACCGAACTGGTCGGCGTGCTCAGCACCCCCGGAGAACGCTGCCACCCCTTCCCGGCCATGCGCCGGACCCGGGACAAGGGCGTCACCCAGCATCTGCGCCATGTGGTGGCCAGCCGGGACATCACCATCTGGGAAATGGAAGCCGTCAACCCGGCCGGCATCTCGAACCCCTGCCCGCAGAACCTCGCCTGGCTCATGTTCCGCCGCGCAGGACGAGTCCAAAGGCTCCGGGTGGTCTTCCCCGGGCCGGCGCAATGAGCCGAGGAAGGCCGGGACACCCGGCAGGGTCTCGCGCGAGTGGTCACCTGCGGGACCCGGCCGAGGCCGAACGCGTCGAGGACGCGGTGCTGGTGCGTGCCGCCCAGGCCGGTGAGGTCACCGCCCTGGGTCTGCTGCTTGAGCGGCATCGTGCCGGCATGCGCGCCGTGGCGCTGAGCATCCTGGGGCCGGGTGCCGATGCCGACGACGTGATGCAGGACGCGGCCCTGACCGCACTGCGCCGGATCGGCGACGTCCGCGATCCCGGGGCCGTCGGCGCATGGCTGAGGATGATCGTGCGCAACGCCGGCCGCTCCCTGCTGCGGGACACGCTCGCCACCCGGCCGGTGGACGACCTGCACCTGCCTTCCCTGGATGGCGCTCCGGAGCAGTGGCTGGAGCGGAACGCGCTGCGGGACTGGATCTGGGCGGCTCTGGAGGAGCTCTCCCCCACATTGCGCATGCCTTTGGTGCTGCGCCACTTCACCACCGGAGTCACCTCGTACGAGCAGATAGCCGGCGCGTGCGGGATCCCGGTCGGTACCGTCCGCAGCCGGCTCAGCCAGGGCCGGGCCAAGCTCGCCGCCTCCCTCGCCGCCACGACGGACGCTGCGCACGGGGATGTCGAGCGGCGCGTCCGGGCCAGCCGGATCGAGGCCCGTGAGACGCTGTCCGCCGCCGAGAGCGGGCACTTCGGAAAGCTGCTGGCGGAGCGCTGGTCTCCCGAGATCGGCCTCCTGAGGGGAAACGACCGGGTGGGGGGCCGGGACCTTCTCGTGCGCTCCATGGACGGCGACATCGAGGCCGGTGTGCGCCAGCGCCTTGTCCATGCCGTGGCCGGACGGTCCCTGGTCGTCTGGGAGATGGACATCCTCAACCCGGCCGACGACCCCGAGCACTGCCCGCCCACCGTGGCCTGGCTCATGTCCCTGGACGGTGCCGGCCGGGTGCACCGGCTGCGACTGTTCCATCCACGGCCGGTGCAGGCCATCAACCTGCTCCCGGTCATGTGACAGGCGCCACACGAACGAAGTCGAACTCTGTCTCCCGTCCCGCGTCTTGTCGGCGTCATCGCCCCCGCCGGATACGGAGTCCCCATGGCCGCCTCCACCACCGACCCTCTGACGGCCGGTACGCACACGGTCGACATCGACGGAATCACGCAGCGGTATCACGTCCACGGCACGGGCCCGGTGTGCGTCGCGCATTCCGGCGGACCCGGCATTTCCTGGGAGTACCTGCGCATGCCCGCCCTGGAGCGGCATCTCACGGTCGTCTACCCCGAGCCCGTCGGCACGGGAGGCTCCGGCCGCCTCCCCTCCCACCCCCACGGCTACACCCGCCCCCGCTACAGTCGCTTCCTCGGCGGCCTGATCGACCATCTCGGTGTTCCCGAGGTGCATCTGCTGGGCCATTCCCACGGCGGCTTCGTCGTCCAGTACCACGCTCTGCACCGGCCCGAAAAGGTCGCCGGGGTGATCCTCTACGACAGCGCGCCGCTCACCGGCCCCGAACACGTCGCCGAAGCCGTGCGGCTGTTCCAGCAGTTCGCCGCGCGCCATGCCGACCACCCCGAACTCCCCGCGGTCCTGGCGGCGTTCGAGGCCATGCCCGCCATCTCCGACGACACACAGATGACGGCCGTGGTCAAGGGGCTGCTGCCCGCCTACTTCGCCGACTACTGGGGCCGGGAGAAGGAGTTCGCGTCGTTGCGCGCCACCGTGAGCGCCACGCACATATCGGCGCTGGACGAGAACCTCGTCCCGCAGGGCTTCGACGACAGCACGGACCTGGGCTCGCTCACCGCGCCGACCCTGGTCGTCGTCGGCCGCCACGACTTCATCTGCGGGGTCGGGTGGGCAGAGGAGCTGCACAGGCTGATCCCGCGAAGCGAACTACTCATCATGGAGAACAGCGGGCACTTCGGCCACATCGAGGAGCCGGAGGAATTCGCCCGCGCCGTCGCAGGATTCGTCATCCCGTGTACGGCGCCGGGGAGACGTCCGGCGGCAGGTTGAACGGCGTGACGACCTGGATCGCCGACGGCAGGGTCGGGCCGTCGTCGGGCAGCGCCTTGTGTGCCCGCATGACGGTCTGGCAGGCCCGGCGTACGTCCTGGCGCAGGTCGTGGTGGAGCACCGCGGAGAGCCTTCTTTCGCGCAACAGGCGCGTGTTGTCGTGGTCGAGGTCATGCGCGACGAAGACGGCACAGGGCCGGTTCAGGGCGCGGAAGGCGTCCAGGGTGGCGAGGTTGCCGCCGCCCATCGAGTAGACCGCGACGATGTCCTCGTCACTCCTGAGGGCCTGGAGCACCAGCTCGTGCTGGGTGGCGTCCAGTCCGTCGCTGTCGGTGACCTCCACCAGGGGACGCCGGGAGTCGGCGAGGCGCATCGCACTGCGGAAGCCCATCTCGCGCTCCTCCTCGCCGCGGAAGGAGCCCCGGCTCATCGTGGTGAGCACACTGCCGGGCCGGTCGCCGAGCCACTGCTGAAGGAGGTAGGCGGCGGTGGCGCCGGCAGCGCGGTTGTCGATGCCGACGTAGGCCAGCCGTGCGCTGTGGGGCAGGTCGGTGACCAGGGTGACGACGGGAATGCCGGCCGCGGTCAGCCGGCCGACGGCGGCCCCGATCTCCGGCAGGTCGGGAGCCTTGAGGATCACTCCCTGCGTACCACGCTTGGCGATCTTGTCCAGGGTGCCGACCAGTTCCTCGGACGGGCAGGTCTCACGGAAGTGGAAGCGGGAGCGGACCACGGCGGGGTGCAGGGAGGGAAGCTCGGCCTCCAGCGCCTCGCGCACGGCGGTGGAGAACCGCTCCGGTGTCTGCATCACGATGTCGATCATGAAGGTGCGGCCCGCGATCCGGACCTGGGTCTGCTGGCGGTCCAGATCCTTGATGGCCTCGTGCACCTCCCGGACGGTGCTCTCGCGCACATTGCCCCGGTCGTTGAGCACACGGTCGACCGTGGCCGTGCTCAGTCCGGCCTGACGGGCGATTTCCCTGATCGGATAGGGGTGACGCATGACGGATCCCAAGGGGCGATGATGGATATTTGATGCACTGCTGAGGATTGAATGATGGGTTCGGGTTCTCAAGACTGGCAGAAAAGCAAGAACTGCGAAAGGACCCGGATGCCCTCCACAGCCGTGGAACAGCGGACCTGGCTGACCGAAGCCGACTGCGACCTCGCCGCCCTGCGCTCACTCGTGGAGCAGAAGACGGACGCCGAGGACTATCCCGTGGCCGAGGGCGTGGAACAGAACGTGCTGCTCTACGACAGCGAACGGCTCCGCAAGCTCGCCGCCACCGCCGCCGACCGACGGGAGGTGCAGGGCGAGCTGATCCGGGCGCTGATGGACGGACCCGGCATCGTGGTCCTCAAGGGTGCGTTCGCCGACGAGGCCGTCGTGGACCGGGCGTCCGCCGCCTTCGACGCGCTGATCGAGGAGGAGCGGGCGAGTGATGGCGCCCGCGGGGACCACTTCGCCGCCCCGGGTGACAACGACCGGGTGTGGAACGCGCTGGACAAGATGGCGGTGCGCGTGCCGGAGGTCTTCGCCGACTACTACGCCAACGACATGGTGGAGCTGATCACCGAAGCCTGGCTGGGCCCCGCCTACCAGGTGACCTCGCAGGTCAACGTGGTCAACCCCGGCGGGGCGGCGCAGACCGTGCACCGCGACTACCACCTCGGCTTCCTCACCCAGGAGCGCGCCGCCGCCTACCCGGCGCACGTGCACCGCCTCTCCCCCGCGCTGACCCTGCAGGGTGCGGTGGCCCACTGCGACATGCCGGTCGAGTCCGGCCCGACCCTGTACCTGCCGCACTCACAGAAGTACGAGCCCGGCTATCTCGCCTGGCGGCTCCCGCGGTTCGTCGAGTACTTCGACGCCCACCACGTCCAGCTCCCCCTGGAGAAGGGCGATGCGGTCTTCTTCAACCCCGCGCTCTTCCACGCCGCCGGACACAACCGCTCTGCCGGAATCCGCCGTATGGCCAACCTGCTGCAGATCTCCTCCGCCTTCGGCCGCGCCATGGAGACGGTGGACCGTACGGCGATGGCGAGCGCCCTGTTCCCGGTGCTGCTGCGCCGCAAGGCCGAGGGCGTCTCGCGGGACTGGCTGCGCCGCGTGGTCGCCGCCACCGCCGAGGGCTACCCCTTCCCCACCAACCTGGACCTCGACCCGCCGGTCGACGGTCTCGCCCCGCCCTCCCAGGCGGACACCCTCTGGCAGGCCGTCACGGAGGGCTGGACTCCCGGGCGACTGCGCGACGAACTGCGGGCGAGCGCCGAGCGCCGCCTGAGCTGAAAGGACGACTTCCTCCTCTCCGACCGCAGCGGTGTCATCACCGGCTCGGTCGTCGACCACGACGAGAACCTCCTCGGCGGCCAGGACTGAGCCGCCCTGTCGGGCTGAAGGAGCACGATTTTCATGCGTATAGGCATCATGGGGCTGGGCCGGATCGGCGCGTTCCATGCGGCGACCCTCTCCGGGCTCGACGCGGTGGACTCCCTGGTGGTCACCGATCCGGTGGCCGCTGCCACCACCTCGGTCGCCGAGCGGTTCGGGGCCAAGGCCGTGGACTCTCCCGAGGCGGTGTTCGCCGCGGGCGTGGACGGTGTCGTGATCGCCGCCGCGACCGACGCGCACCCGGAGCTGATCCTCGCCGCGGTCAAGGCGGGCGTCCCGGTCTTCTGCGAGAAGCCCGTCGCCCGCACCGTCGAGGAGAGCCTGGAGCTGCTGCGGGCGGTGGAAGGCAGCGGTGTCGAGGTGCAGATCGGCTACAACCGTCGCTTCGACGCGGGCTGTGTGGCCGCGCGCCGGGCCGTGCTGAGCGGTGAGCTCGGCAAGCTGCACACCGTACGGTCGACCACCTTGGACCCCGCGCCGCCGCCGGCCGCCTACATCGCCGTCTCGGGCGGCATCTTCCGCGACTGCAGCGTGCACGACTTCGACATCGTGCGCTGGGTGACGGGACGCGAGGTGGTCGAGGTGTACGCGACCGGCGGCAACCGGGGCGCCGACCACATCCGTGAAGCCGGTGACGTCGACACCGCGTCCTCGCTGCTCACCCTTGACGACGGCACCATCGCCGTCATCTCCAACTCCCGGCACAACGCCCGCGGTCACGACGTACGCCTGGAACTGCACGGCATGAAGGACAGCATCGCCGTCGGCCTGGAGGACGGGCTGCCGCTGCGCTCCGTAGAGCCGGGAGCCACGTTCCCCGCAGGCACCCCGCACGACTTCTTCATGGACCGCTTCGCCGACGCCTACCGAGCCGAACTCACCGCCTTCACCGAGGTCGTCGCCGGCTCCGCCCCCTCCCCCTGCACTGTGGCGGACGGCATCGAAGCCAGCCGGATCGCCGACGCGTGCACGCTGTCGCTGCACGAGCACCGGCCCGTACGACTCGACGAGGTGCGCAAGTGACGACGTACGAACCCCTGCGGATCGGCGTGCTGGGCGCGGCCCGGATCGCCGAACTCTCCATCGTGAAGCCGGCCCGGACGTGCGGCCACCGCCTCGTCGCGGTGGCGGCGCGCGACCGCGACCGCGCCGAGGCGTTCGCCGCCGCGCACGGTGTCGAGCGGGTGGCCGACTCCTACGCCGACCTGATCGCCGACCCCGAGGTCGAGGTCGTCTACAACCCGTTGGCCAACAGCCTGCACGGGCCGTGGAACCTGGCCGCCCTCGCCGCCGGCAAGCACGTCCTCACGGAGAAGCCGTCCGCGAGCAACACCGAGGAGGCGACCGAGGTCTCCGAGGCCGTCGCCAAGGCCGGCACCGTGTTCATGGAGGGCTTCCACTACCTGTTCCACCCGGTCACCCGGCGCCTGCACGAGCTGCTCGACAGCGGGGAGCTGGGCGAACTCCGGCACATCGAGGCCATGGTCGCCATGCCCGCACCGCCGGACGACGACCTGCGGTGGTCGTTCCCGCTGGCCGGCGGCGCGCTCATGGACCTCGGGTGTTACAGCCTGCACGCGCTGCGGATGCTGGCGCCCTGGGCCGGCGGCGCACCCCGGCTCGTCGCCGCGCGCGGCGGGGAGAAGGCCGGGGCGGCGGGCGTCGACGAGTGGCTGTACGCCGACCTGGAGTTCCCGGGCGGGGTCACCGGCAGCGCCAACTGCCATATGGCGTACGACAAGTGGCAGATGAGCTGCCGCGTCGTGGGCACCCGTGGTGAGGCCACCGCGATGAACTTCGTGCAGCCGCACCTGGACGACCGGGTGGTGGTCCGCACGGCCGCCGGCGAGCGCACCGAGGAACTCGGCCGCCGGTCGTCGTACACCTTCCAGCTGGAGGCCTTCGCGGCCCACCTGCGGGAGGACGCGCCCCTGGCTCTCGACGCGGACGACGCGCTGACCACCATGCGGCTCATCGACGACTGCTACCGCGCGGCCGGGTTCCCGGTCCGGCCGCGGACGGTGCTTCCGGCCACCGGCTGAGCGCACACAGAGGGGGAGGGCGGCACCGGTCCGGTGCCGCCCTCCCCCTCTGTGTGCCGCCTACATGTGAGGGTCAGTTGGGCTGAGGGACGCCGACCTGAAGCTCGTCCTCTTCGGGGAGCTCCTCGACATCGACGCCGCGGACCTGGGCCAACTCGTGCTTGAGGGCCGCGAGTTCGGCGCCGCCGGCCATGTGGTTGGTCAGCTCCTCCAGCGTGATCTCGCTGCGGGG
>NZ_JALDAY010000008.1 GCF_022698165.1 Streptomyces cylindrosporus | reverse complement strand
GGGCGCTGGATGGAGGGGGGCAGCGGCGGGGGGGGGAAGGGGCGGGGGGCCCCCCCCCCCCCCCCCCCCCCCCCCCCCCCCCCCCCCCCCCCCCCGCCCCGCCCCGCCCCGCAAGCCTCCCCGCCCTGCAAACCTCTCGCCCCGCAGGCCTTCCCCCAGCCGTGCCGCACCCGCCCCCCCCAGCCGCCCCCCGCCGCGCTCCAGCCGTGCCCCACCCTCCCCTCAGCCGATCCTCTTCCTCGCCCGCTCCCCCTCCAGCGGCGGTGCCGTGATCGAGCCGTGAGTGCGGCACTCCGGGCGGCGGCAGTCCGGTGGCAGGGAGCGTACGGTCGCGAAGGCCGTCGCCGAGCCCGCCACCAGGACTCCCGCGCAGATGAGCATCGCCTTGTGGAAGGCGTCGTCGAAGGCCGTCGCCGAGCGGTAGGCCTCCGGGCCCATGCCGGCCAGCAGCGGCAGCGCCGCCACCGCGATCAGGCCCGCCGCACGGGCCGCCGCGTTGTTGATGCCGCTGGCCAGGCCGGCCCGGGCCGTGTCCACCGAGCCCAGCACCGTGGACGTCAGCGGCGCGACCAGGGTGACCATGCCGGCCCCCAGGACCAGCAGCGCGGGCAGGACGTCGGCCAGGTAGGAGGCGCCCGGCCCCACCCGCAGCATCAGCAGCATCCCGGCCGCGCACAGGAGCGGGCCCACCGTGAGCGGGATGCGCGGGCCGATCCGGTCGGCGAGGGCGCCCGAGCGGGCCGAGAACAGCAGCATCATCGCGGTCGTCGGCAGCAGCGCCGTACCCGCGGCCAGCGCCGACCAGCCGACCGCGACCTGGAGCTCCAGCGCGGTCAGGAAGAAGAACCCGCCGAAGGCCGCGTACACGCACAGGGTCACCAGGTTGACCGCCGTGAACTGGCGCGACGCGAAGATGTCCAGCGGCATCATCGGGTCGGGGCTGCGCTTCTCGACGTACACGAAGGCGATACCCGCCGCCACGCCGGCGACCGCGCTGACCACGACGACCATGGACCCCTCGTGGGCCTCGATCAGCGCGTACGTCAGGAACGCCAGCGTGAGCGCGCCGAGGACCGCGCCGAGGACGTCGAAGCGGCCGTGGCTGCGACCGTCCGCCGATTCCGGGACGTGGCGGACGGCGATGGGCGCGCACAGCAGGGCGAGCGGCACGTTGAGCAGGAACACCCAGCGCCAGCCGGGGCCGTCCACCAGCCAGCCGCCCAGGAACGGGCCGACGGCCGCGCCGATCCCGCCGAAGCCGGACCAGAGGCCGACGGCCCGGCCGCGGTCGTCCGGGTGGAAGGAGGCCTGGATGAGGGCCAGGGAGCCTGGGGTGAGGAGCGCGCCGCCGACCCCCTGCAACGCTCGCGCGGCGATGAGCACGCCCGCGTTCGGGGCGAGCCCGCACAGCAGGGACGCCGAGGCGAACCACACCACCCCGATCACGAAGACCTTGCGCCGCCCGTAGTGGTCCCCGAGCGAACCGCCGAGCAGGATCAGCCCGGCCAGCGTCAGCATGTACGCGTTGACGGTCCACTGCAGCGCGGCGAGCTGGGCGTCCAGGTCACGGCCGATGCGCGGGAGGGCGACGTTGACGACGGTCGAGTCCAGCATCGCCATGCTGGAGCCGAGGACGGTGGTGAGCAGGATCCACTTGCCCTGCGGTGAGGCGATCCGGACGTCGGGCATGACCCCAGGTATACAGCGAGCCCGGCGCCGTAGACAGGCACCGGGCTCTCCGCAGGGGAACGGCTACTTGATGCGCGTACCCGCCGAGCGCAGGTTCTGCGTGGCCTCGACGACGCGCGCGGCCATGCTCGCCTCGGCCAGCTTGCCCCAGGTGCGCGGGTCGTAGGTCTTCTTGGAGCCGACCTCGCCGTCGACCTTCAGGACGCCGTCGTAGTTGCGGAACATGTGGTCCGCGACCGGGCGCGTGAAGGCGTACTGGGTGTCCGTGTCGATGTTCATCTTCACCACGCCGTTCTCCAGCGCGGTGCGGATCTCCTCCTCCGTGGAGCCGGAGCCGCCGTGGAAGACGAAGTCGAACGGGGACTGCTTGCCGAACTTGGCGCCCACGCCCTCGTTCAGCTCCTTCAGCAGCTCGGGACGGAGCACCACGTTGCCCGGCTTGTACACGCCGTGCACGTTGCCGAAGGAGGCGGCCAGCAGGTAGCGGCCCTTCTCGCCCAGGCCCAGCGCCTCCGCCGTGCGGATCGCGTCGTCGACCGTCGTGTAGAGGGAGTCGTTGATCTCGTGCGAGACGCCGTCCTCCTCGCCGCCGGTCGGGGTGATCTCGACCTCAAGGATGATCTTCGCGGCGCGGGCGCGCTCCAGGAGCTCCTGGGCGATGGCGAGGTTGTCGGCCAGGGTCTCGGCGGAGCCGTCCCACATGTGCGACTGGAAGAGCGGGTTGCCGCCGGCCTTCACGCGCTCCTCGGAGACGGCGAGCAGCGGACGCACGTACCCGTCGAGCTTGTCCTTCGGGCAGTGGTCGGTGTGCAGGGCGACCGTGACCGGGTACTTCGCGGCGACGATGTGCGCGAACTCGGCGAGCGCGACGGCGCCGGTCACCATCTCCTTGCTGTACTGACCGCCCAGGAACTCGGCGCCACCCGTGGAGATCTGGATGATGCCGTCGCTCTCCGCCTCAGCGAAACCGCGCAGGGCCGCGTGCAGGGTCTGGGTCGAGGTCACGTTGATCGCCGGGTAGGCGAACTTGCCTGCCTTCGCCCGGTCCAGCATCTCGTTGTAGACCTCGGGAGTTGCGATGGGCATCTGTCCGCTCCTTGGTATGTGCGGGTTGGCGTGCTGCGTACTACGGCCCTGACCTAGACCTTGGGGATGACGTCGTCGTCGGCCCCATCTTTCCAGACGTGGCCGAATGCTCACCAACCTGTGGATAACTCAGTCCAGACCGAGATCGTCCTTGGAGTAGGCGAAGAGATACGGCACTCCCGCGCCCTCCTGGATCTTCTCCGCGGCACCGGTCGCGCGGTCCACGATCGTCGCGACGGCGACGACCTCGGCACCGGCCTCGCGCACCGCCTCGACGGCGGTCAGCGGGGAGCCGCCGGTCGTGGACGTGTCCTCGACGACCAGCACGCGCCGGCCGGCGATGTCCGGGCCCTCCACCCGCCGCTGAAGCCCGTGCGCCTTGGCCTCCTTGCGCACGACGAAGGCGTCGACGCGCTTGCCGCGCGCGGCGGCCGCGTGCAGGATCGAGGCGGCGACCGGGTCGGCGCCCATGGTCAGCCCGCCCACCGCGTCGAAGTCGAGGTCGGCGGTCAGGTCCAGGAGCACCTGCCCGACCAGGGGAGCGGCCTCCCCGTCGAGGGTGATGCGCCGCAGGTCGACGTAGTAGTCCGCCTCCAGACCCGACGACAGGGTCACCTTGCCGTGCACCACGGCCTTGTCCTTGATCTGCCGCAGCAGCTCGCCGCGTACGTCTACGTCACTCATGCGAGTCAGCTTAAAGGCGCTGCCAGGTCCACATGGCCGTCGCTTCGAGCGGCTCCAGCGGCGTGACCAGCCGGGGCAGGCTGTTCAGGCCGTCCGGCGGCCCGGTCTGCGGCTCCACGCAGACGGCGGCCTCCTGCTCGTCGTACACCACGACCCATTCCTCGCGGCTGGTGACCTTCAGCTCCAGCTGCCCCGGCCAGGTCAGGGTCACGTCGACCCCGCCGGGCATCCCGAAGCAGTCGTCCCAGGGGCCGGGCCGGGGGTCGATCCGGCGCCCGGTGGGCAGATGATCGTCCCCGCGCTCCTCCTGCCATTCCGGTGTGAAGTCGACGCGGACGTCCTCCCCTCCCAGGTTCCGGTTGAACCAGGGGTGCCAGCCGATCTGGGCGGGGAAGGAGGAGTCGTACGTCTCCACGGACATCGTCAGTGTCAGGGAGTCCGGGGTGAGGGCGAACTGCTGGGTGACGCGGCCGGGGTAGGGCCACGGCTCGACCAGGTCGTACGTGATCACCGCCTCGTCGGCGCGGACGCGGGCGGTCTTCCAGGCGCCGTCGCGGGCGGTGCCGTGGATGGCGTGCGGCGGGGAGTTGAGCGGCATCTGGTGGACGGTGCCGCCGTCCCGGAAGCGGCCGTCGCGGATGCGGCCGCACCAGGGGACCATCGGGAAGCACCCGAACCGCTCGCCCTGGCGCAGCAGTTCGGTCCCCGCGACGCGCAGTCCACCGACCCGACCGCCGTTGCCCGGCAGCACGGTCACCTCCGCGTCACCCGCGGTCAGCGTGATGTCTTCGTTACTCACGGGACGACCTTACTGGGGGGCGCCGAGTGCGATCACCGGTCCGGGCCGGTCCCGTCACCGGCGGCGTCGCAGTACCCGGCCCGCCACGATCGCCGAAGCCAGTACGAGGGCCGCGGCCGGTGCGACCCAGCGCAGTGTCGAGCCCTGGGCGGCCGTCTGCGGAGCGGGGACCGGGGCGTAACGGCCGCGGGGCGGTGCGTGGTCGACCTCCTCCGCGCTGCGTCCGATCATCGTCCGACGCGCGTGCGCCGCCTCGGCAGGGGGCTCCGCGGGTTCGGTGTAGTCGTCCGCTCCGGACCCCGCGGCGACCGGCGTCTCCTGATCCTCGTCCTCGTCCGACGGATCGAGCGACGGCGGCGGGATCTCCGTGTCGAAGACGGAGACGTGGTCGTCGTCCGACGGGGCGGCAGCGGTGTCTGCCGGTACGTCGGCGACAGTGCCGTCCGGCACCGGCGGCTCGTCGTCCGCGTCCGGCGTCGTATCGAAGTCACTGGTCGCCTTGTCCCCGAACTCCTGCACCACCACAGGCTCGGGCCCGTCGTCCTGCCCGGGCTCGCCAACTCCCGCGCCCGACTCGGCTTCGGACGCTGCGTCGGCCTTCGAGGGCTCGGACACGCCCGCGGCCTGCGCAGCTTCGGGCACTTCCCCGGCCTGCGCAGCTTCCGCCGCTCCCGCAGCCTGCTCGGGCTCGGACACTCCCGCAGCCTGCTCAGTCGCGGGCGCTCCCCCGGCCCGCTCGGCCTCCGCCGCTCCCCCGGCTTCCTCCGGCTCCCCCGCTTCCCCGGTCTCCGCAGCCGCCTCGGCCCCCGCCCCCGCCCCCAGCTTCTCGGCGAAACGGTCCAGCAGGCGGGTCAGCGCGGACGACACCGACTCGGGTGGGAGTTCCGTGAGCCGGCCGTCCGCCGTGGCGCTTCCCTCGAAGGTCAGCGTCGAGCCGCCCTCGGCGTCCGTCACGCGCAGGGTCAGCGCGAGCTTGACCGAGCCGGTCCCGCGGGTCTCCGTGGCGTCGCCCTCCGCCGCGTACGAACCGTCCTCGCGCGCGGTCAGCCGCACGCTCCCCCGGTAGGTGACGGAGTGACTGCCGACGCGCAGTTTCAGCCGCCCGGCGACGGGTTCCGCGCCGGCGTCCTGCTGAAGCCCGGGGACCGCGCGAGCGACCTGTGCGGGGTCGGCGAGGGCCTCCCTCAGCCGCCGGGACGGAACCGGAACGAACGCGTCATGCTCCATGTGGGCCGAGCCTACCCAGGGGGCCGGTTCCTGCACCCCCGTTGGTCGAAAGTGAGCGCGCGTCGTATGTCCTGGGGGCTGCCGCCCCCAGACCCCCGCTTCGGCCTGAACGACCTCGTCCTCAAACTCCCCCAGAGGGGGCACCCCCAGACGGGCTGACTATCCCCCTGGCGTAACCAGCCCCGTCTCATACGCCACGACCACCACCTGCGCCCGGCTCGTCAGCCCCAGCTTCGTCATCGTCCGGTTCAGATGCGTCTTCACCGTCGCCTCGCTGATGAACAGCCGGTCCGCCGCCTCCGCGTTGGTCAGGCCCCGGGCGACCAGTTTCAGGACCTCCACCTCGCGGGTGGTGAGGGCGTCCAGGCCGGGCGGGGGCTCGCGGTCCGTGGCCGCGCCGTCCGTCACCCGGGTGAACGCCTCCACCAGACGCCGGGTCACCACCGGCGCGAACAGCGCGTCGCCGCCGTGCACCGCGGTGACTGCCGCGAGGAGGCGTTCGGGGCCGGCGTCCTTGAGGAGGAAGCCGGAGGCGCCGGCGCGCAGGGCGCCGTACACGTACTCGTCGAGGTCGAACGTGGTGAGGACGAGGATGCGGGGCGGCGGGTCGGTGGCCGCGGCGAGGATGCGTTCCGTGGCCTCGATGCCGGACGCGCCGGGCATCCGGATGTCCATCAGGATCACGTCCGGGCGGGTCTTCGCCGCCAGCCGTACGGCCTCTTCGCCGTCCGCCGCCTCGCCCGCCACCTCCATGCCGGGGGCGGCGCGCAGCAGGGCGACCAGTCCGCTGCGTACGAGGAACTGGTCGTCGACGACGAGGACCCTGATCGCCCGTCGGTCGTTGCCGGTGTCGGTGTCGGTCATTCCGCGACGGCGTCTCCCCGGCGTGCGGCCGGTACGGACGTCGGCAGGGTCAGATGCACGCCGAAACCCCCCTCGCTGCGCGGGCCGACGACGATCGTCCCGCCGTAGAGCTTGGCCCGCTCGCGCATCCCGATCAAGCCATGGCCGCCCCGCTCCTGCTTTCTGGCCGGATTCACCCCCTTCCCGTCATCGTGTACGGAGAGGGTCATCTCGCCTGCCCGGTAGGCCAGTTGGACGGTGGCGTGGGCGCCCGGGGCGTGTTTGAGGACGTTGGTGAGGGCCTCCTGGACGACGCGGTAGAGGCAGAGCTGGACGCCGGGCGGCAGCGGGCGGGGCTCGCCGGTGATGCGGAGGTCGACGGGGACGCCGCCCGCGCGGACGCGTTCGACCATGTCGGCGAGCTGGTCGAGGCCGGGGGCGGGGGCGCCGTCGGCCGCGCCCTGGACGCCGTCGGCGCGCAACAGGCCGAGCATGCGCCGGAGTTCGGCGAGGGCCTCGCCGCTGCTGCCGGCGATGGTGTCGAGGGCCTCGCGGGCGGTGCGGGCGTCGGAGCTGAAGACGAAACGGGCGAGGCCGGCCTGGACGTTGATGACGGCCATGTGGTGGGCGACGACGTCGTGCAGCTCGCGGGCGATGCGGACACGTTCCTCGGCGACCTCGCGGCGGGCGCGTTCGGCCTGTTCGGCGCGGAGCTGCCGGGTGAGGTCGGCGGTGCGCCGTGCGGTGTGGCCGAACCACCACAGGACCACCGGGTAGGCGACGGACTGGGCGACCACGGACGCCATCGAGCTGCCGTCGGTGACCAGGCCGGCGTAGATCCACACGGCGGTCATCAGGGCGGCGCAGGCGGCGGTGGTGCGGGCCGGGCGCAGCGAGGCCACGGTGTAGAACGCGAGCATCGGGCCGAAGGAGTTGACCACCGGCCAGTCGCCGCGGCTCACGTACACGACGGCGACCGCGTGGACGAGGAGGCAGACCGTGACCGGGGCGCGGTTGCGCAGGAAGGTGGGGAGGTTGGCGAGGGCGACGAGGACCCAGGCGGGCGCGTCGAGTGCGGTCCATCCCTGGGCCACGGCCTCCCTGCCGAGCAGGACGGCCACGGTCGTCTGCGCCGCGGTGATGAGGCCGTCGACGACGAGGGGGTGGATCCGCATCGCCGCAGCGTAACCCGGGTGCGCGCGGTGGGGCGTCAACCTCCGGCGGTACCGCGGAAGTTGCAGGAACCGTGCGGTTACCGCGGGAGTTGGCGCCGGGATCAAACCGGTGCCGGATTCGGCGGAGGGTGCGCCGCCCGTAGCTTTTCGAACCGCGGGGAACACGGGGCCCAACGGGGGGACCCCGGCCCGCGGTCGAGAGGGGACACCACATGTCACGCAGCTCCAGGAGCTCCAGGACCTGGCGCCGTAAGGCCGTCGCGGTCGCGCTCGTCGCCGCCGCGCTGGGCGGAGGGGCGATCACGCTCGCCGAGCCGGCCTCCGCCAGCGTTTCGCAGGGGTACATCGCGGGGACGGGCAGCGCGAGCGACGACTGGAAGGACGAGGGCACGCTTTCCTCCACCAGCCACGCGAAGAGCAACGCGACCGCGCTGGTGCAGGTGCTGCTGTGGGCGGACGGCGCCAAGGAGAAGGACGGCACGACCTTCGACTACGCCGACATCGACGGCAAGTACGGGCCCAACACCACCGCCGCCGTCAAGTCCTGGCAGAAGAAGCTCAACAGCGAACTGGGCACCCATCTGACGGTCGACGGCAAGGCCGGCCCCAAGACCCTCGACGCGGCGGGGGAGTCCGCGCTCTGGAACAGCTCCAGCACCACCGTCACCTACAACGGCTGGAAGCACCAGGTCGTCTTCAAGCGCACCAGCGGCAAGTACTACCTGAAGGTCAACAACAGCCACGGCTGGAAGCTCGCCTCGTACAGCACGCTGAACGTCGTCTGAGCCACGGCGAGGGGGAAGCGGGGGAAGTACGGCGGTCCGTCCCGTCCGGGGGAAGGGGCGGGCCGCCGTCGTGTCAGTTCGCGTACCGGGGATGGACGAGCGTCGAGGGCGGCAGGCCGGTGAGGCGGGTGCGGGCCGCGGCCCGGGCGTCCGCCGCGAGGGTCGCCGGGGTCAGGGTCCTCGGGGGCGGTGCGTGCGGGTCCAGGCCCAGGCGCGGAGCGTGGTCGGCCGCGGCGAGCACGAACCCCCAGTCGCGCGGCGCCCGGGAGGCCTCCGTCGTACGGTCCGGGCCGGCCGCGAAACCGGCGTCACGGCCGCCCACCCGGTAGGGCTCGGTGGAGAGCCCGGCGGCCCGCAGCGTCGCGTCGACCGTCCAGAACACGCGCCGCCGGTCGGCGAACGGCCCCGCGTGCACCACCAGCCGCCCGCCCGGCGCGAGCACCCGGCGGGCCAGGCCGTAGAACTCCTCGGAGTAGAGCTTGGTGCTCACCGTGATGCCCGGGTCGGGCAGGTCCGAGATCACCACGTCGTACGAGGATGCCGGCGCCGTGCGCAGCCAGCGGAAGGCGTCCGCGGTGGCCACGCGCACGCGCGGGTCGTCGTAGACATGGCCGTTGAGCCGGGACAGCGCCGGGTCGCTGCGGGCCAGCCGGACCACCCCGGCGTCGAGTTCGACGACCTCGACGCGCCGTACGCCGGGATGCCGCAGCACCTCGCGGGCGGCGAGGCCGTCGCCGCCGCCGAGGATCAGCACGCGCGCGTGCGGGCCGTTCATCGCGGGGTGGACCAGGGCTTCGTGGTAGCGGAGTTCGTCGCGGCCGCTGACCCTCAGGCGGCCGTCGAGGAAGAGGTCGAGGGGGCGGCCGTGGGTGCCGCCGGTGAGGACGACCTCCTGGGTGCCGGTCTGCAGCGCCACCCGTACGTCCCGGCCGTAGACCGCCTGCCGGGCGGCGCGCTCGAAGTCGTCGACCAGGACGGCGGCGGAGGCGAGGACGCCGAGGACGGTGAGGTTGGCGATGAGCAGCAGCCAGCGGGCGCGGCGGGTGAGGTCGCGGCGGAACAGGCCAAGGACAAGGGTGCCGCCGGCGATCGCGTTGACCGTGCCGGTGATCAGGGCGCCGGTCAACTGCCCGAGCAGGGGCAGCAGGAGGAACGGGAAGGCGAGGCCGCCGACGAGCGCGCCGACGTAGTCCGCGGCGAACAGGTCGGCGACCGCGCCGCCCGCGTCCTGGCGGCGGATGCGCTGGATCAGCTCCATCAGCAGCGGCACCTCGGCGCCGATCAGCAGGCCGATGGTGAGCGAGAAGGCGACCAGCAGCCAGCGCGGCCCGCTGCCCCACAGGCCGCCCCAGTCGCCGGTCCAGGCGAAGACGGCGTACAGGGCCATGGCGCTGCAGCCGCCGACCAGTGCGAGTGTCGCCTCGATCGCGCCGAAGCCGGCCGCGGCGAGCCGGCGCAGCCGCTTGGCGGCGAGCGAGCCGATGCCCATCGCGAACACCATGACCGACAGCACGACCGAGGCCTGGGTGACCGAGTCGCCGATCAAGTACGAGGCGAGTGCGACGAGTTCGAGTTCGTACACCAGTCCGCAGGCCGCACAGACGAAGACGCACGCGAGGACGAGGAACCGCCCGGTGGCCGGCCGCACGGGAAGCCGCGCGGGACCGGCCCAGGCGGGTGGGGGTCCGGGCGGGGCGGGGGCGTGCGGCTCGATCACGACTGCGACGTTACGTCACTGCGACGTCACCCTTGGTCACCCACACGTGTGGAACTGACGGTCAACAGGCCGAGGCGCGTTTGAAGACGCTCAACCGGCCGTCCGGCGTCCGCGTCAGACTCCCGACGGACTGAGCTCGTGCACCGGCACGGACACCGGCACCCGTACCCCCACCCTCGTCCGGGTCGCCACCAGTTGCCCGTCCTGTGGATAGGCGTGCCAGGTGCGCCAGTGCACCTGGCCCTCGTGGCGCTGGGCGAGCAGCGCGGTGAAGGCGTGCGGGCTGCCGGGGAAGACGCCCGCCAGTCCGTTCGGGTGGTCGGAGACCAGGGCCAGCAACTCCTGTGCCCGGCCCGCGAAGGAGCCCGGCGAGAGAACCTCGACACGGGCCGCGAACTCGTACTCCCAGTCGCCGATGCGCTTGGCCACGCCGAGCGGCAGCGGGGTGCTGCTGCCCGGGATGCACGCGACCGTCTCCGAGCAACTGCCCCTCTCCTCCTCCAGAAGTACCTGGTGGGAGGCGCCGAGGAGTCTCAACTGAAGCTTGGCCCCGGCCAGTTCGAGGTCGAGGGTGGCCAGTGCGGGAAGCGGCTCACGCCCCAGTGCCCAGGCGAGGTCGGCCGCGCGCGTGTCGGTGTACGAGGTCTTCAGGGTCGTGAGCATGGGTCGGCTCCGCTGGCACGCAAAGAAAAGGGAGGTGTGGGGTCCGGAACACCCCGGTCGACACCGGGGGAACGGCCCGGTCGGCCCAGTCGGGAAGTCAGGAAGGTGTCGTCCGCAGGACGTCCGAGGGGCCGCGTCGGTGATTTAGAGGGAATCATGAACGGTGGCAGTGCCACAGCGTTTTTACCCAAGTTCGTGGGGTTTCCATCCCTCAGGGGGCTTCACTGCTCAATTGTTCAACCACGGCGTACGCCAGGGCGGCCATGGCGTACGCCGGAGCGCACGAGCTCCCGCCGGGGCGTGGACCCGGCGGGAGCTCCACGGAAGTGACGGACGGGGATACGGCTCCCCCTGTCGCCGGAGGCTGCCGCCCCGTGTCAGCTGCCTCCTCCACCGCATCCGCCGCCGCCACCGCAGGACGACCCGCCTCCGCAGGACGAGCCGCCCCCGCACGAGTGACCGCCCCCGCAGGAGTGGCCGGAGTGGTGCCCGCCGTGGTGCCCTCCGGACGACGAACCGCCGCCGTCACCGGCCCACCAGCTGTTGCCGCTGTCGCTGTTGCTGCCGCCGCTACGGCTGTACGAACGCCGATACCCCTGCGCCCCCTGCCGGCGACCGGCCCCCACGATGGCCGCCATCAGCAGCCCCACAAACGCGACCAGCAGGATGATGCCGAGAACCAGTCCCATGACGCCACCCTCCTTCCGAGTCCCCCGAGGCGACCCCCCGTGGGCACCTCGCGCCTTGCGTGAACGGGGGATGCCCGGCCGTCTCGCCGGCCAAAGCAGAGTTGAGGAACTTCTGAGGGTCATGACCTGGAAAAGGCCCCTGACCTGCACCGAATGGCAGATCCGGGGCCGTCTGAGGCTTGTTGGGCCGTCTGTGGGCCGTGATCTTCCCCAGGGGCACGCTCAAACACGGTGTCGATGGCCCGCCGGGCACGCTCGCGGCGGTCGGGCACCAGATGGGCGTACACCCGCAGCGTCAGCGCCGGTTCGGCGTGCCCCGCGTACTCGCTGACCGCCTTGCTGTTCTCGCCCGCGTCCAGCAGCGCGGAGGCGTAGAAGTGCCTGAGCGCGTGCGTCGCCCGGACCCCGGCTCAAGCTTCCGCAGTCGCCTCTCATGCCTGGCGCTCTGCGCGCAGCGAAGGACCGCGACTGATCCCCGACACGGGTGGCTGCTGCGCACCCGCCCGATGAGACGTGCCAGATGCGTGCCAGATCCGGCGGGGGACCACGGGGAATGCCGGAAAGCCAACGAATCGGCAACCAGGCACCGGCTGTCGTGGCGCGTTGTGGTCCGGCACGATGCAGACGTGACCCTCGATGCCATCGACGCTGTGAACTGGTCGGCGATACCGAACCCGACCTGGCATCAGTACGACGATCCCGAGCACGTCGCTCATGCCCTACGGCTGCTGACGCTGTCCACGACTGCCAACGAGACCGGCGACGCGGCATCCCTCCTTGCCGGCGGCGGCTTCATCTGCAGCCACGCCGCCATGGTGTTCCCCGCGGCCTATGCAGCCACCCCGATCCTCCTGGATCTCGTCGAACACGGCCGGCTGCCACGTATCAGGAACGCGGCCGTAGGACTTCTGTCCGACGCACTCGGCTGTTACCCGACCGCCGGCCACAACCGCGTGGACACTCCCTATGGCACCGGCATCCCACTCTGCTGCGCCATGGCGCGGCACATCCGCCACCGCCGTAGCGTCCTGCTCGCCCATGGACCCAGCGGCAAGGAACTCCTGGCAGATGCGGCACTTCACTGGCGGCTGGCCATCGAGGAGACGGAGCGCCGGTCCGGCACGGAACTCATCGCCCTCGCCGTGCTGGAAGGTTCACCCTTCAGCACGCCGGCCGAGGCCGAAACACACACATCGCCCTCGACGCTCGCTGCTGCGACGGTGCGTATCGAGGACCTGACCGCCGATCCAACGGGAGCGGTGGCCGTCCACCTCAGCGGAACTTCGCTCGACGCCATTTCCGCGGGCTCCACCCTCTACCCGGCGGAGTGCGGCCGCCGCGAACACTGAGAGTGCCAAGCGCAGCATCGCTAACCCGGTGGGAGCCGCCCGGGGAGCCTCTTCATCACACGCAACCCGAGCCAGTACGCGAGGACGGCAACCACGAAGCTGACGAGCGAAGCGACTGTATGCGCATGATCCGGGGTCAGTCGCTCCGCCGGGTCACGAGCCAGCGCGAGAGTGAAGAAGAAGCCGGTTGCGGCCGACAGGTAGGCTCCGGCCTTGTCCTTGGTCCACCGCGCCGTTGGCCCGGAGTTGCTTGTCACCAGACGGTTGTATCCGGGGCGCGGGCGTCGCGCAAGATCGAGGCCCTCCCCCAGCTCAGAGGAAGTGCCCGCCGGCTCGCCGCACCCGCTCAACCCCAAAGCAGAGTTGAGGAACTCCAGAGCCTCGGCGCAGGATGGCCGGCATGACCTCCAGTACGCGCCCCTTTCTCAATCGCCGGCTCGCCGAGTTCGGGACGACGATCTTCGCGGAGATGTCGGCTCTGGCCCTGCGGACCGGGTCCATCAACCTGGGCCAGGGTTTCCCCGACACCGACGGGCCCGAGGAGGTCCGGGAGGCGGCCGTGCGGGCGCTGCGTGACGGGCGTGGCAACCAGTACCCGCCGGGTCCGGGCATCCCGGAGCTGCGTACCGCGATCGCCGCGCACCAGGAGCGGCGGTACGAGCTGTCGTACGACCCCGACACCGAGGTCCTGGTCACGGCCGGCGCGACGGAGGCCATCGCCGCGTCCCTGCTCGCCCTCCTCGAACCCGGCGACGAGGTGATCGCCTTCGAGCCGTACTACGACTCGTACGCGGCCTGCATCGCGATGGCGGGCGGCAAGCGGGTGCCGGTCACCCTGCGGCCGCACGAAGGTAGCTTCCGGCTCGACCTCGACGAGCTGCGCGCCGCCGTCACCGATCGGACGCGGCTGCTGCTCATCAACACCCCGCACAACCCCACCGGAACCGTCCTCACCCGCGAGGAGCTCACCGCGATCGCCGAGCTGGCGGTGGAGCGGGATCTGCTGGTGGTCACCGACGAGGTGTACGAGCATCTCGTCTTCGACGACGCCGAGCACCTCCCCCTCGCCACCTTCCCGGGCATGCGCGAGCGCACGGTCACCATCGGCTCGGCCGGCAAGAGCTTCTCCTTCACCGGCTGGAAGGTCGGCTGGGTGACTGCGACACCCGCCCTGACCACCGCCGTCCGCTCGGCGAAGCAGTTCCTGACGTACGTC
This sequence comes from Streptomyces cylindrosporus, assembly GCF_022698165.1. Taxonomy (GTDB): domain Bacteria; phylum Actinomycetota; class Actinomycetes; order Streptomycetales; family Streptomycetaceae; genus Streptomyces; species Streptomyces cylindrosporus. The sequence continues at coordinate 586,449 of NZ_JALDAY010000008.1, read as the reverse complement.
GCCTCCGGGCCCTTCCAGTACGCCGTCGCCGAGGCCCTCGCGCTTCCCGACAGCTACTTCTCCGCCTTCCGCGCGGACATGCTCGCCAAGCGCGACCTGCTGGCGACGGGCCTGGCCGAGGCCGGCTTCGAGGTCTTCAAGCCCGCCGGCACCTACTTCATCACCACCGACATCCGCCCCCTGGGCGAGACCGACGGCTTCGCCTTCTGCCGCGCCCTGCCCGAGCGCGCCGGCGTCGTCGCCATCCCGAACGCGGTCTTCTACGACCACCGGGAGGCGGGGGCACCCTTCGTACGGTTCGCGTTCTGCAAGCAGACCGGGGTGCTGGAGGAAGCGGTGAAGAGGCTCAAGGCGCTCGCGTGATCCAGGGCTCGGACGATCCCGGCCCCTGAGTCACGCCGCCACGCCGAGCGCCGCGAATCCGTACCCGCCCGGCCGCACAAGGCTCGCACTTGCCCGCTTCACCCTGCAATGTTCCGGTGTGACCCAAGCCAGTACCCTCCTCCGCCCCTCCGTCACGGGGCCCGGCCCCGGCGCGCGGGACCGTGCCCAGCTGCCCCTCCCGGCGGCCATGGGCACCGCCCTCGGGCTGTTCCTCGCGGCCCGGCTGCTCGGCGTCGCCGCGCTCGCGGCGGTCTCCTGGGCGGCCGGCCGCCATCCGCTCGCGCTGCTCGGACGGTCCTGGGACTCCCTGTGGTACCTGGGCATCGCCGCCCACGGCTACGGCCGCACCGTGCACCACAACCCCACGGTCGTCTACAGCGACCTGGCGTTCTTCCCGCTCTACCCGGCCCTGGTCCGCGCCGCGACCGTGCTGGGCCCGCTGAGCGCCGGCGCCTCGGGGCTGATCGTGTCGTGGACGGCGGCCGCGGTGGCCGCCTGCGGGATCTACGCGGTCGGCGCCCGGCTGCACGGCCGGGCCGTCGGCACCGCCCTGGTCCTGCTCTGGGGCCTGCTCCCGCACTCGGTCGTGCTGTCGATGGCGTACACGGAACCGGTCCTCACCGCCTTCGCCGCCTGGTCGCTGTACGCGCTGCTCACCGGCCGCTGGGTGTGGGCGGGCGCCCTGGCCGCGCTGGCGGGCGCGGCCCGGCCCAACGGCTTCGCGGTCGCCGCGGCGGTCCTCGCGACGGCGGCGTACGAGGTCTGGAGGCAGCGCGGGAAAGTTACCCACAGGCTGTGGACGGGCGCCGCGCTCGCCCCGGCCGGCTGGGCCGGATACGTCCTGTGGGTCGGCCACCGCAGGGGCGACCTGCTCGGCGGCTATTTCGAAGTGCAGCGCGAGTGGGGCTCACGCTTCGACTTCGGCAGGGGCTCCGTGCACTTCATCCGCCACATGCTCCTGCACGAGGACCGCTTCGTCTCCCCCATGACCATGGTGATCGTCGCGGCGGCCGTCGTCCTGTACGCCCTGCTCCTCGCCGACCGCGCCCCGCTGCCGCTCGTCGTCCACAGCGGCGTACTGCTGCTGGTCGCGCTCGGCGGCTCCGGGTTCTTCGAGTCCAAGCCCCGGTTCCTGCTGCCCGCCTTCCCGCTGCTGCTGCCGCTCGCCCGCGCGCTGGTGCGAACGGCCAGAGCCCGGCCCGGGCACGCGACCGTGGTGGTCGCGGCCCTGGCCGGGCTCTCGTTCGCCTACGGGGCGTATCTGGTCGTATTCGCCCATACGCCTCTCTGAGCGGCCCTCGGGCCTACTCCTCGTCGTCCTCGGGCTTGTCCGCCTCGTTGACCTCCTGCTCGAGGCCGAGCTGCTCGACGAGCCACTTGTCGAACTCGATGGCGGCGCGCACCCAGCTGACCGTCGAGGAGACGAAGTGCTCCAGGCTGACGCCGGTGCCGATCAGCATCTGCGCCTCGCCGATCAGGCGGACGGTGCCGTCGTCGTGGGTGTGGCTGTAGACCTTGGGCCACAGGGTCCGACGGTTCCAGTCGTCGATCGACTCGAGCAGCGCGGGCTTCTCGTCGATCTTGTGGGGCCGGTCGTAGAACGTCCGCACCGAGAAGACCTGCTGGTCGTCCTCGCCGCGGAACATGAAGTACGTACGGAACTGCTCCCACGGCGCCGCGAGGTCACCCTCGTCGTCGACGACGTACTTGAGCTCCATCTGGTCCAGGAGCTGCTTCACGAGGTCCTGATCCGGGACGACGGGGCCCGCCGGTCCGCCGGGCTGCGGCTCGGGCTGGCCCCCGAAGTTCGGAATCGAGGACGGGTCGATGCTCACCGTGATTTTCCCTTCGTACGGATGCCGCCATCCTCCCCCATCCGGGGAGGGGGGAGGCAAGCCCGGCACCGTCCGTTACAGGCCTTTGCCCCTTACAGGCTCTTTCCCGTGGCCGGCCCCACGATCAGGCCCTCACCGAAGGTGTCCACCCGGACCGTGTCGCCGTCCTTGATCTCGCCGGCCAGGATCTCCTTGGCGAGGCGGTCGCCGATGGCGGTCTGGACCAGGCGGCGCAGGGGGCGGGCGCCGTAGGCGGGGTCGTTGCCCTCGTCGGCGAGCCAGGCCAGGGCCGCGTCGGTGACGTCCAGGGTGAGGCGGCGTTCGGCGAGGCGCTTCGCGAGCCGGTCGATCTGGAGGCGCGCGATACGGCTCAGCTCGTCCTTCGACAGCGCCGAGAAGACGACCAGGTCGTCGAGGCGGTTGAGGAACTCCGGCTTGAAGGACGTCCGGACGACCTCCAGAACCTGCTCCTTCTTCTCCTCCTCGCCGGTCAACGGATCGACCAGGAACTGACTGCCGAGGTTCGACGTCAGCACCAGGATCGTGTTGCGGAAGTCGACGGTGCGTCCCTGACCGTCCGTCAGCCGGCCGTCGTCCAGCACCTGGAGAAGGACGTCGAAGACCTCGGGGTGCGCCTTCTCGACCTCGTCGAGAAGCACCACGCTGTACGGGCGCCTGCGCACGGCCTCCGTCAGCTGGCCGCCCTCCTCGTAGCCGACGTAGCCGGGAGGCGCGCCGACCAGGCGGGCCACGCTGTGCTTCTCGCCGTACTCCGACATGTCGATGCGGACCATGGCCCGCTCGTCGTCGAAGAGGAAGTCGGCGAGGGCCTTGGCGAGTTCGGTCTTGCCGACGCCGGTCGGGCCGAGGAAGAGGAAGGAGCCGGTGGGGCGGTCGGGGTCGGCGATGCCCGCGCGGGTGCGCCGGACCGCGTCCGAGACCGCCTGCACGGCCTCCGACTGGCCGATCAGCCGCTTGCCCAACTCCTCCTCCATGCGCAGGAGTTTCTGGGTCTCGCCCTCCAGGAGGCGGCCGGCCGGGATGCCAGTCCAGGCGGCGACGACGTCCGCGATGTCGTCGGAGCCGACCTCGTCCTTGACCATGGTGTCCCTGGACACCTCCTCCTCGGCCTCGGAGGCGGCCTCCAAGTCCCGCTCCAGCGCGGGGATCTCGCCGTACAGCAGCTTGCTGGCGGTGTCGAAGTCGCCGTCGCGCTGGGCTCGTTCGGCGGTGCCGCGCAACTCGTCGAGCTTCTCCTTGAGTTCACCGACGCGGTTGAGGGACTGCTTCTCCTTCTCCCAGCGCGCGGTCAGGCCCCGCAGCTCCTCCTCGCGGTCGGCGAGGTCGCGGCGCAGCTTCTCCAGGCGCTCGCGGGAGGCCGGGTCGGTCTCCTTCTCCAGGGCGAGCTCCTCCATCTTCAACCGGTCGACGGAGCGCTGGAGTTCGTCGATCTCGACCGGGGACGAGTCGATCTCCATGCGGAGGCGGGAGGCCGCCTCGTCGACCAGGTCGATGGCCTTGTCGGGGAGGAAGCGGGACGTGATGTAGCGGTCGGAGAGGGTGGCCGAGGCGACCAGCGCGCTGTCGGCGATCTGCACCTTGTGGTGGGCCTCGTACCGGCCCTTGAGCCCGCGCAGGATCGCGATGGTGTCCTCGACGGTCGGCTCGGCGACCAGCACCTGCTGGAAGCGGCGCTCCAGGGCGGGGTCCTTCTCGATCCGCTCCCGGTACTCGTCGAGGGTGGTCGCGCCGACCATGCGCAACTCGCCACGCGCGAGCATGGGCTTCAACATGTTCCCGGCGTCCATGGCGGAATCCCCGCCGGCGCCGGCCCCCACCACCGTGTGCAGCTCGTCGATGAAGGTGATGATCTGGCCGTCGGAGTCCTTGATCTCGGCGAGGACGGTCTTCAGCCGCTCCTCGAACTCGCCCCGGTACTTCGCGCCCGCGACCATCGCGCCCAGGTCGAGCGCGACGAGCCGCTTGTCCTTGAGGGACTCGGGCACGTCACCCTTGACGATCCGCTGGGCGAGCCCCTCGACGACGGCGGTCTTGCCGACGCCGGGCTCACCGATGAGGACCGGGTTGTTCTTGGTACGGCGGGAAAGCACCTGCACCACCCGCCGGATCTCCTGGTCGCGCCCGATGACGGGGTCGAGCTTCCCGTCCCGCGCGGCGGCCGTGAAGTCGGTGCCGAACTTCTCCAGGGCCTTGTACTGGCCCTCCGGGTCGGCTGTGGTCACCCGGCGTCCTCCCCTCGCCTTCTGGAAGGCCTCCTGCAGCTTCTTCGCACTCGCCCCCTGCCCGGACAGTACGTCACCGGCCGCGCCGCCCTTCGCGGCGATGCCGATCAGCAGGTGCTCGGTGGAGAGGTAGTCGTCGCCGAGGTCCTTGGCGCGCTCGCCGGCGTCCGCGATGACCGCGAGCAGCTCACGGCTGGGCTGCGGGGGCGCGACGGTGGAGCCGGCCACGCTGGGCAGGGAGCCGAGCACCTTCTCCGCGCCGGCGCGCACGACGGCCTGGTCGGCGTCGACGGCGGCGAGCAGATCGACGATGTTCTCGTTGTCCTGCCCCTGGAGCAGGGCCAGCAGCAGGTGGGCGGGGGTCAGGTCCGGGTGCCCTCCGGTCACGGCCCGCTGCTCGGCCGCCCTGATCGCGTCCCGGCTCCGGTTGGTCAGCTCGGCGTCCACGTTTCCGTTCTCCTCCTGGCGTCAGCCCTCATCCACTGTCACGGTGTGACTTGAGCAACGTACACAAAGTTGAGTCTATTCCACTCAAGGTGCGAACGGGTGCCGGGTTCGAAACGGGTGCCAGGTTCGAAGGGATACCGTCCCTTCCATGGCTGCGTACCCCCAGGACCCCGGCGCTCCCGACCCCGCGTACCTCGACTTCTGGCGGGAGCGGCATCTGTGCACGCTGACGACCCCGCGCCCGGACGGCAGCCCGCACGTGGTGCCCGTCGGGGTCACATACGATCCGCGGGCCCGGCTGGCTCGGGTGATCGCGAGCAAGTCCAGTACGAAGGTGGCCAATGTGCTGGCGGCCGGGCCGGAGGGGGCGCGGGTGGCCGTGTGCCAGGTGGACGGGCGGCGGTGGGCGACGCTGGAGGGGCGGGCGGTCGTACGGACCGGTCCTGACCAGGTCGCGGAGGCCGAGCGGCGCTATGCCGAGCGCTACGGGCGCACTCCTTCGCCGAACCCGTCACGCGTCGTGATCGAGATCGAACTGACGAGGGCCATGGGGCGCGGGTGACTGTTTTCGGCCACTGCGGGGTGGCCGACGATTGGGTGGATACCCGGAAATGTCCCGTAAAACTGCAGCGGCGTCACCGTGTTCAGGTCACGGTGACGCCGCTGCGGGGGGAAGCACCTGAGCGAACTGTTACGACGGGGGATTCGCGTCAGGCACTGCGGGGGGTGGCTGAGATGGTCCGTACGTTGGGGGCTTCCGGTTCCACCAGCCGGTGGTCTCGCTGGTCCAGGTTCACAAAGATCATTCCGTACCGAATGGCACACCGCACGGGCTGCGGCGCCCCCCGAGGCCGCCGCAGACACCGGTACGCCCGGACGTCCTCGTCCTCGTCCCGCGTCACGACGACGGGCTCACCGAAGACGGTCACCATCAACGAGTCACCGGAGTGGGGGATCGCGGTGACCAGGTCGATGAAGTGCCAGCCGGAGCGGTAGGCCGTGGCCATTTCTCTGCGGAAGGAGCGGTCGTCGGGCGGCGTTGTCACGTCAGCTCCTCACCGTGGTCGTACCGACCGTCGATGCACCACTGTCGGCAACCGTCGCCCGCTCGGCCACCGCCGGCCAAGCACTGTCCGCCCGTGTATCACTCTTCTCGCCAGGGTGACCACTCAGCGCTCCGAAGGCCACAACGGCGGAGAAGGCTGCGACAAGCACCGAGCGAAGCATTCTCTTACCCATAGTCGGCTTCGTCCTCACTTGAAGGTCCCTCTTCCCCCGTCGGATACGACGATGGCTCATTCGGGCACGTCATGGCCACACAATCGGTGCATCATGTTCCTGCATGTTCAGGACCCTGGGGGGTGGAGATTTGACATCGAATCGGACTAAAGGGGCGCATCCTCATTCGGTGACCGAGATGTGCGAGGAAGGCGGCCGTCTTTACACGAACGCCCTGCGCACAGGACGAATCGCCCGTGCCGATGTGGAATCTGCTCCCTGTCTGATGGAGTTCGCCCTGCTCCACCCCGATCCGGACGACGAGAACTGGTTGCGTCCCGTCCCTCCGGCGGTCGCCCTGGCCCAGCGGCTCAATCCGATCGAGCACGAGATCACCGAGCAGCGGCGCTTGTCGATCCGGCTCTCCGACGCCTTCGAGCCATTCATGGCCGTCAGCGCGCAGGTCATGACAACCACGGACTCGATCACCGTGCTGGAGGGCGGCGAGCGGATCAACGCGGCGCTCAACCTGGCCACGGCCCAGTGCCAGTCCGAGATGCTCACGATCCAGCCAAGCGGCAACCGGCCGGAACGCAGTCTCATCCAAGGGCTGGACCGCGACCGGCTGCTGATCGAACGTGGTGTGCGGATCCGTACCCTGTACCAGCACACGGCCCGCCACAGCCCGGAGAAACTCGCCTATGCAGCCCAGCTGTCGAACGGCAAGGCGGAGTACCGAACCATCGACGAACTGGTCGAGCGGCTGATCATCTGCGACGAGAGCGTCGCTTTCATCCCCGCCCGCGACGATCAGCAGGTGGCCCTGGAGCTCCGGCACCCCGGCCTCATCCGCTACCTGATCAAACTCTTCGAGTTCCTGTGGGACCGGGCGGTTCCCCTGAGCACCGGCCCCTACGAGACGGCCTCCGACGGCATCTCGGAGATCCAGCACTCCATAGCCAAGCTCCTCGTCGAGGGCCACGTCGACGAGGCCATCGCCCGGCGCCTTGGCATGAACGTCCGCACCTGCCGCGCCCACATAGCCAAGCTGGCCACGGCCCTCGGCAGCGGCAGCCGGGCCCAACTCGGCTTTCTCATAGCGCAGTCGGGGATCCTGAAGCAGAAGGGCTGAAGAGGGAGGGGATCCGTCCGTGACGGCAGCGGCGCACCGCCATGACCCGGAGGAGTTGTGCGAGGCAGGCCTGGGGCTGTACGCGCGCGCCCTACGCGAAGGCCGGATACACGCACGGGACACCGCCGAGGCGCCCTGCCTGGTCGACCTCGGCTTCCTCAGCCCGGTCCTCGACGACACGGATCTGATGGAGCCGATGGACCCGGCTCTGGCTCTGCACCGGCTGCTGCGTGCCTCCGGGGAACGCGTGGCCCACGAACGCCGCCGCGAGCAGCGGATGACCGAGGCGTTCGAACCGCTGCTGCGCCTGGGCGGGCTGCGCAGCACCCCGGCCGAGGACCCGGCGATCCGGCTGCTGGCCGGCATGACATCCATCAACACCGCGCTCGCCGCGGCGATGGCCGAGGCGACCGAGGAGGCCCTGTGCATCCAGCCGCACAGCAGCCACATCGGCAAACCTGCGTCGGTCCACACCGAACCCCTTGTCCGCGATCAGGCGCTGCTGGACCGCGGCGGCCGTATCCGCACCCTCTACCAGCACACCCTCCGTCACGCCCCGACCGTCGTGGCTCGCTATGAGCGTCTGCGCGGCGACGTGGAGGCCCGCACCCTGGACGAGGTCACCGAACGGCTGGTGATCCTCGACCGCACGGTGGCCTTCATCCCGGCGAACGCGGACCGCACCCTCGCCCTCGAAGTGCGCCACCCCGCGCTGGTCGGCTACCTCGCCACCGCCTTCGACCGCCTCTGGCGCCTCGCCACCCCCATGCACCCCCAGTCCGTCCGCCAACCCACCCTCAACGGCGTCACCCCCCGCCAGCGCGCCATCGCCGCCCTCCTCGTCGAGGGCCACACCGACGCCGTCATAGCCGACCGGCTCGGCATGAACATCCGTACCGCCCGCGTCCACATCGCCAAGCTCGCCGCCACCCTCGGCAGCGACAGCCGGGCGCAACTCGGCTACCTCATCGGGCAGTCGGGGATCCTCAAGCAGGACCACTGAGCGAACGGAGGGAAGTGCGGTGACCCCGGCCAGGCATCCGGAGCACGGTGTGGAGGATCTGTGCGCGGAGGGCACGGAGCTGTACCGGCGTGCGCTGCGCGAGGGGCACGTCAGCAGCGCGGACGCGGAGGCGGCGCCGTGCCTGGTCGGGCTCGGGCTGCTGCACCCCTCTGTCGAGGACCTCGACCGGCTGGAGCCGGTCGCCCCCGCCGTCGCCCTGCGCCGCCTGCTGCGCGCCTCCGAGGACCGCATCGCGGACGAGCGGCGGCACGGCGAGCGGCTGGCCGAGGCCTTCGAACCGCTGCTGCGACTCGGTGGCCCGGACGGCAGCAGCGCGGACACCCCGACGCTCCGGGTCCTCAGCGGCATGGAGCAGATCAACGCGACCCTCAACCAGGCGCTGGCGGACGCCGCCGACGAGCTCCTCGCCATCCAGCCGCACACCACGCACACCCATCAGCTGACCCCGGACCGTCGCGCCGCCGCCCTCGCCCGCGACCAGGCCCTGCTCGACCGCGGGGGCCGTATCCGCACCCTCTACCAGCACACCCTCCGCCACTCGCCCCAGGTCCTCGCCCGCTACGAGCAGCTCACCGGCGACGTCGAGGCGCGCACCCTCGACGAGGTCACCGACCGGCTGCTCGTCGTCGACCGGACCGTGGCCTTCGTACCGGCGAACGCGGAGCGCACCCTCGCCCTCGAAGTGCGCAACACCGCTCTCGTCACCTTCCTCGCCACCGCCTTCGACCGCCTGTGGAGACTGGGCACCCCCATGTACCCCGAAGCCGTCCGCCGCCCCTCCCTCGACGGCGTCACCCCCCGCCAGCACGCCATCGCCGCCCTCCTCGTCGAAGGTCACACCGACGCCGTCATCGCCGACCGGCTCGGCATGAACATCCGTACCGCCCGGGTCCACATCGCCAAGCTCGCGGCGACGCTGGGCAGTGAGAGCCGGGCTCAGCTCGGGTATCTCATCGCGCGGTCGGGGATTCTTGACCGGGAAGAGTGACGGGCGTGGCGTCGGCCGGCTGACGGGGGGCGTCCAGGCCCACCTGGGCTATGCGGACGCCGAGTTGGGTGCGGCTGGCCGCGCCGAGGGTTTCCGAGAGACGGGCGATGTGGGCGCGGCACGTTCGGACGCTTATGCCGAGGCGTTCCGCGATCACCGCGTCCTGGTGGCCCTCGGCCAGCAGTGCCGCGATGGACTGTTCCCGGTGGGAGATGCCCTCGATGCCCGTGTCGGGGAGGGGGGCCGTGAGGGGGATCGCCAGGCGCCAGAGGCGTTCGAAGACCGTGACCAGGTATTCCACCAGGGCCGGGTGGCGCAGTTCGAGGGCGAGGGTGCGGTCCGCGTTGGCCGGGATGAAGGCCACCGTGCGGTCGAAGAGGATCAGCCGGTCGATGACCTCGTCGAGGGTGCGGGCCTCGACCGAACCGCCCATCAGTTCAAGGTAGTTGAGGAGGCCCTGGCCGTGGCGGGCCACGTGGGTGTACAGGTCGCGCATGCGGACGCCCCGGCCGCGCAGCGCCAGCGCCCGGTGCAGGCCCTCGGTGAGCTCGTGCTCGGGGCGGATGCCGCCCGGCTGGACCGTGAGGACCTCCGTCGTGCACGCGTCCGTCGCCTCGTCCATCGCCGCCTGGATGCGCGACAGGCCGTCCAGGACACGGAGCGCGGTGCCCTCCGCGCCGCCCGCCTGCTGGGCCGACGGGCCGAGGCCGGCGTACCACTCGAAGGCCGCGACCGCCGAGCCCACCCGCCGCTGGCTGGAGCTGACCTCGTCGTAGACCCCGCGCAGCAGCCGGGTCATGACCTCCTGCGGGGAGGTCGGGACCAGCCAGTCCATGTCGTCGGGGTCGGGGTGCAGCAGGGCCAGTTCAAGCAGACAGGGCACCTGGTCGGCGTCCACGCGGGACACCCGGCCGCGGCGTACGGCCCGGGAGTACACGCGGTCCCCCGCCTCGCACAGTCGGTCGGCACCGTGTGGATGCTCCTGGGTCCCGTGCCCGGCCATCGCCCATCCCACCCCCGGTTTCCAGCCTCTTGTGCAGGCGCGCTCCTACGGGTTCGCAGCGGTTCTCGCTCGCGCTTCCGCAGCGCAACTATGCGCGGACACAACCGGCTCCGCAACACGGCTCCCTCCAGCGCGACCGCCGTAAAACACCGTTGTGTCCGAGTTTTTCCAGGCCTCCACCCGTCGACTTGCAACAAGCTGACGGTGGTGCGGGCGGGGCTGTGAAGGCATCGTGGAGGCCGCTTCCCCCCGGGTGCCGCTCCCCGGCAGTGCCCCGGTCGGGCACCCCCCTGCCCGGCCGGGGCCCCGGAAGCCCGCGCTCCGTGCAAGCTCCCGGAAATGCCGTGGTGATCACTGCGTTACGCGCCGCCTCTAACGTCCCCTCATGGCGGACATATTTGACGCATACGCGTTGGCCGACGCGTGGGACGAGATGTTCGAGCGGCCGGGTGAGGTCAGGACCGCCTATGAGCCGGTGCTGGCGGCACTTCAGCCGATCGAGCCGAGCGAACTCAGGTTCCGGGCCGACCAGATGGCCCGGGCGTTCACCGACCGGGGCGTGACCTACGCCTTCGCGGGCGAGGAGCGGCCCTGGCCGCTGGACCTCGTGCCCAGGATCCTCGACGCCCTCGAATGGGATCTCATACAACGGGGCGTCGGTCAGCGGGTGCGGGCCCTGGAGGCCTATCTCGCCGACGCCTACGGGCACTGCCGGGCCTTCGAGGACGGTGTCGTGCCCTGGCGGCTGCTGCTCAACTCCCCGCACTTCCACCGGGCCGCGCACGGCGTGGAGCCACCCGGCGGGGTACGCATCCACGTCGCCGGCATCGACCTCGTGCGGGACGAGGCCGGGGACTTCCGGGTGCTGGAGGACAACGTGCGGGTCCCCAGCGGGGTCTCGTACGTCATCGAGAACCGGCGCGCGATGACCCGCATCTTCCCCTCGCTCTTCGCCGAGCAGCACGTGCTGCCGGTCGACGGGTACACCCAGCGGCTGCTCGCCGCGCTGCGGGCCGCCGCGCCCGACGGGACCGCCGATCCACGGGTCGTGGTGCTGACCCCCGGGCCCAGCAACGCCGCCTACTTCGAACACGCCCTGCTCGCCCGGCTGATGGGCGTGCAGCTGGTCGAGGGGCACGACCTGGTGTGCCGGAACAACCGGGTGTGGATGCGTACGACGCGCGGAGAGGTGCCCGTCCATGTCGTATACCGGCGCCTGGACGACGACTTCCTCGACCCGCTCCACTTCCGCCCCGACTCGGTGATCGGCTGCCCCGGCATCATGGGCGCCGCCATGGCCGGCAACGTCACACTCGCGAACGCCGTGGGCAACGGGATAGCCGACGACAAGCTGCTCTACACGTACGTCCCGGACCTGATCCGCTACTACCTCTCCGAGGAACCGATTCTGCCGAATGTGGAGTCCTACCGGCCCGATGAGCCCGGGCAGTTGGACGCCGTCCTCGACCAGATCGACAAGCTGGTGATCAAGCCGGTGGACGGCGCCGGCGGCCAGGGCATCGTCATCGGGCCGAAGGCCGACGCGGACACCCTCGAACGCACTCGCAAAGCGGTGATCGCCGACCCGCGCGGCTTCATCGCCCAGCGCCCGGTGGCCCTGTCCACCTCCCCCACCCTCGCCGGCGAGCGCATGGCACCGCGCCACATCGACCTCAGACCGTTCGCCGTGAACGACGGCGACGACATCTGGGTGCTGCCCGGCGGCCTGACGCGAGTGGCGTTGCAGGAGGGCAACCTGATCGTCAACTCCAGCCAGGGTGGCGGCTCCAAGGACACCTGGGTGCTCGCGGAGGGCCCGGCCGAGCAGCCCGCGCCCGAGCCGGACACCGCGCCGCCCGCCGTCGCCCCGCGCCGGCTCGGACCCGACGGCACCCGTGCCGTCGTACAGGAAGGGGCGCAGCAGCAATGAACGACGTGATCCTCTCCCGTATCGCCGAAGCCCTGACCTGGACCGGCCGTTACGTCGAGCGGGCCGACGCCACCGGGCGCATCCTCGACGCCTATCTGCACCGCATGCTGGAGGACCCCTGGCGCGACGAGGACGCGGCCTGCCGGTCGCTGTACGCGATCCTCGGCATGGACGCGGGCGACGGCCCCTGCGACATGCAGCAGGTGCTGGACCAGCTGGCCTTCGACGCCCGTTCGACGGGCTCGATCGAGGGCGCGCTGGGCGCGGCCCGGCTGAACGCCAGGAGCGCGCGTGAGGCGGTCTCCTCGGAGATGTGGGAGTGCCTCAACTCGACGTGGCACGCGCTCGCCGACCAGCGGCTGGCGGCCCGGCGCACGGGCCCGTACGCGTACCTGGAGCTGGTACGGAGCCGGGCCGCGCTGTTCTTCGGTCTCGCCGACTCGACGATGAGCCGGGACGACAGCTGGCGGTTCGTGGTGCTCGGCCGGAGCCTGGAACGGGTGGACATGACCGTACGACTGCTGTCGGTGCGAGTCCTGGACGCGGCGCACGCGCCGGACTGGACGACGCTGCTGAGCGCGTCGGGCGCCGACGAGGCGTACGCGCGCGTGTACGGCGGCTTCGGCGACACCCCGAGGGTGGCCGAGTTCCTGCTCCTGGACCGGGACTTCCCGCGCTCCGCGCTGCACGCGCTGACCACGGCCGAGGAGTGCCTCACCGCGCTCGGCCGCCCCCGCCAGGACCCGGCCCGCCGCCCGATCGGCCGCCTGCGCACCCGCCTCGAATACCTGGACACGCACGCCCTGGAGGACCAGCTGCCCACCCTCCTGAAGGACCTGCAGCAGGCCTGCATGGCGTCCGCCGACGCCGTGGCGGAGCGGTTCTTCCCGTACCAGGGGCCCGTGGAGTGGGCCCAGGAAGGAGCGTGAGCATGACCCGCCGCCTCCGTATCAAGCACACCACCCGGGTCGCCTACGCCCAGCCCGCGGCCTCCTCGCACAACGAGGTCCGCATGACCCCGCTGACGCTCCCGGGCCAGACGACGCTGGACGCCCGCGTCACCGTCAACCCCACCACGCCCACCTGGTCGTACTGGGACTACTGGGGCACCCAGGTCACCGGCTTCGACCTGATGGACCCGCACGGCCATCTGACCATCACGGCGTCCAGCCTGGTCGAGACCGCCCCGCCGGGCCCGCTGCCGCAGGCGCCGGGGTGGGCGGAGGTGGCCGAACGTGTCGCGAACTCCCGCCTGCTGGAGTTCGCGGGCCCCACGGGCCGTACGACCGTCCCCGCGAAGCTGGTCAAGAAGGCGCGGAAGGCCGCGGCCGGCCTCGACCCGCACGACACGGCGCTCGCGGTCTCCGCGCTGGTCGCCGACCGGGTGTCGTACCTGCCGGGCGCGACCAGCGTGAACACCTCCCCGGTGGAGGCCTGGGAGCAGGGCGCAGGCGTCTGCCAGGACATCACCCACCTGACGATCGCCCTGCTGCGGGGCGTGGGCCTGCCCACCCGCTATGTCTCCGGCTATCTGCACCCCGAGCGCGAGGCCGACCTGCACCGGCCGGTGGCCGGCCAGAGCCACGCGTGGATCGAGTACTGGGCGGGCGACTGGTGCGGCTACGACCCCACCAACCGCACCCGCGCCGACGAGTCCCACGTGGTGGTGGCCCGGGGCCGCGACTACGACGACGTGACCCCGCACAAGGGCATCTACCGAGGCGTGGCGGGCGGACCGCCGGAGGTGTCGGTGGTGTTCACGCGGGTCGCCTGAGCCCGGCCGTCACCCTCCCCCGGTACCATCCCCACTCACCACACTGGTAACTACGCTGTGGGGCAGGCGAATCCACGGCCGGGGGAGTGGAAACCTTGGACGTTGTGCTGGGTCTGACGCCGGACGCCGAGGCGGACGCGCAGGAGACCGAGGAACTGGCGCTCCGGCTGCGGGCCGAGCTGCGCGGGCTCGACGTCGACGCGCTGCGTGTCGTGCCCGACGGCGCCCCGCCGCCGGGCTCCAAGGCGGTCGACCCGGTCACCGTGGGCGCGGTGGTGCTGGCCCTGAGCGCGCCTGGCGGGGTACTGGTCGCGCTGGTCGGCACGCTCCAGGACTGGCTCGGCCGGCAGTCCGCCCGGCACCGCGTCTCGGTCACGATCGACGGCGACACGGTGGAACTGGAGCGGGCGACGCCCGACGAACGCCGCGCGCTGATCGAGGCGTTCGTGCGGCGGCACGGGCCGGACGGCGGGGAGTAGCGGTGGGACGCCGACTGGCCCTGCTGGTCGCCACGTACGCGTACCAGGACGACGGGCTGCGGCAGTTGACCGCTCCCGCGCACGACGCCGAGGCGCTGGCCGAGGTCCTGCGGGACCCGGAGATCGCCGGGTTCGAGGTCACGACGCTGGTCAACGAACCGCACCACCGGGTCGGCGCGGCCCTCGGCGACCTGCTGCACGACCGCCGCCACGACGACCTCGTGCTGCTGTACTTCACCGGTCACGGCCTCAAGGACGACGAGGGCCGGCTGCACCTGGCGACGACCGACACCCGCCGCACCAACCTCATGTTCACCGCGCTGTCCGCCGAGCGGATCCATCAGGCGATGGACGCGTGCATGTCGCGCCGGCAGGTGCTGGTCCTCGACTGCTGCTACAGCGGCGCGGGCGCCCGGCTCGCGAAGGCCGACGGCGACGTGCACACGCTGGACCGGTTCGGGGGCCGCGGCCGTACGGTGCTGACCGCCTCGGACGCCATGCAGTACTCCTTCGAGGGCGACCAGGTGCACGGCAGCGCGGCCCAGTCGGTCTTCACCCGGCACCTGGTGCAGGGGTTGCGCGACGGCTCCGCCGACCTGGACGGGGACGGCGACATCACTCTCGACGAGCTGTACACCTACGTCCACGACAGGGTCGTCGCCGAGATGCCGCAGCAGCGGCCGAAGAAGCTGGAGGAGGTCCAGGGCCGCACCGTCATCGCCCACAACGTCAACTGGACCCTGCCCGAGCACCTCCGGCACGCCCTGGACAGCCCCCTGGCCACGGACCGCCGGGGCGCGGTGGCCCTGCTGGCGCACCTGTACGACACGGGCAACGCGACGGTGCGCCGCCGGGCGGAGGAGGAGCTGCGGCGCCTGACGGAGGACGACAGCCGGAGCGTGTCGGCGGCGGCCGCGGAGCGGCTGGCGGGGCGGGCACGGGTGCCGGCGCCCCCGCCGGTACCGGAGCCGACGCCGGTGCCGGTGCCGGAGCCGACGCCAGTACCGGAGCCGACGCCGATGCCGGAGCCGACGCCGGTCTCCGCGCCGCCGCCGCCGGCTCCGGCTCCGGCACCCGTGCTCTCCGTCGCGGCCCCGCCCCTCGCCGGCACCGAACGCTGGAGCTTCCGGACCTCCGGTGCGATCCGGTCCACGCCGGCCGTGGCGAACGGACTCGTGTACGTCGCCGACGACAGCGGCTCCGTGTACGCGGTCGACACCGACGGGCAGCAGAAGTGGCACGTCATGCTCCAGGTCGGCGGCATCCAGTCCGTGCTCGAAGTGGTGGGCGACACCGTCTACCTCACCGCGGAGCGGCACCTGTGCGCGATCGACGCCCGCACCGGACG
This sequence comes from Streptomyces cylindrosporus, assembly GCF_022698165.1. GTDB lineage: Bacteria > Actinomycetota > Actinomycetes > Streptomycetales > Streptomycetaceae > Streptomyces > Streptomyces cylindrosporus. Next base: position 570,644 of record NZ_JALDAY010000008.1, on the reverse strand, counting down.
CGTCCGCTGGGAGAAGAAGCTCGTCGGCCGGACGACTCCGAACGTGGTGGTGGCCGACGGCGAGGTGTACGTGGGAGACGGCGCCGGCGTGGCCACGCACGACGCCGAGGACGGCAAGCCCAGCGGGCGGAGATCCACGGGCGGCATGACGAGGTACGCCTGGCTGGCCAGGGCCGGTACGACGATCATTGTCGGCAACCGCCGCAACCACGTGTTCAGCTTCCTCACGGACTCACCCCGCAGGGGCTGGTACGCGAAGATGGGCGAACCCGTGTCCGGCCCCCTCGCCCTGTACGACGGCCGTATCCACATCGGCGACGCCCGCGGCCAGTTGCACGCCCTGGACATCGCCCACGGAGCCACGGCCTGGCGCTTCGACACCGGTGGCCCCGTCGACCGCGCGCCGACGGCCGTGGACGGCACGGTGTACGTCGGCAACAGGGACGGCCGTCTGTTCGCCCTCGACGCCGCCGCCGGAGAGCAGAAGTGGCGGTTCGCGACCGGCAGCCCCGTGTGCACTTCGCCCACGGTCGCGGGCCGGACGGTCTGCTTCGGCTGCGAAGACGGCAACGTGTACGCGCTGGATGCCGCCACCGGACTGGAGCGGTGGCGGTTCGCCACCGGCGGGCCGGTGCGGTCCTCCCCCGTCGTCGCCGACGGGGTGGTGTACGTCGGCAGCGACAACGGCCGCCTCTACGCCGTCGAGGCCGCCGACTGACCCCGGACGACGGCTACTTCAGCCCGATCGCGTCGCAATCCGTCTTGTACTCGCTCGTGCAGATGTCCGAGATCTTGTAGATGCCGTCCGCGACGACCGTCGACTTGATGTTCTTCTTCGTCAGGGCCGTCACCGTGACCAGCTGGGCCGGGATGTCCTTGTTGGTCGGGCTGTCCACCGAGTCCTGGGTCAGGGCGTCGAACTGGATGTCGTGGCCCTGGACCTTGGCCACCGCCATCTGCGCGGCCGCCTCCGCCTCCTGCGGGTAGGACTTGTAGACGCTCATGTACTGCTCGCCCGTGACGATCCGCTGCACGGCGGCGAGTTCCGCGTCCTGCCCGGTGATCGGCGGCAGCTTGGTCACGCCCGCGTTCTCCAGGGCCTTGACGATGCCGCCCGCCATGCCGTCGTTGGCGGAGTAGACCGCGGCGATGTTGCCCTTGCCGATCTTGTCGATCGCCTCGGTCATGTTGGCCTGGGCGTTCTCCGGCTTCCAGTCCTTGGTGTCGAAGGAGTCCGCGATCGTCACCTTGCCGTTCAGCTCCGACAGCGCGCCCGCCTTGAACTGCTTGGCGTTCGGGTCGGTCGGCGAGCCGTTCATCATGACGATCTTGTCGGAGGTGTCGGCGTCCGAGCCGAGCGCCTCCAGCAGGGAGCGGCCCTGCACCTCGCCGACCAGCTCGTTGTCGAAGGAGACGTACGCGTCGATCGGGCCCTCGGCCAGCCGGTCGTAGGCGATGACCGGGATGCCCGCGTCCTTGGCCTTCTTCACCTCGGTCGCGATGGCGTGCGAGTCGACCGCGTCCAGCAGGATGATGTCGACCTTGTCGTCGATCATCTGCTGCATCTGCTGCGCCTGCTTGTCGGCGTCCTGGTCGGCGTTGGCGTAGTCGACCTTGCCCTGCTTCTTGGTGAGGGACGACACCTGTTCCTTGATGATCGGGTAGTCGAAGTCCTCGTAACGGGTGTTGGCCTTCTCCGGCAGCAGCAGCCCGATGGTGACGTCGTCGCCCTTGGTGGGGCTCGCCGAGCTGCTGTTCCCCGACACGTTCAGCACGCCGCAGCCGGCGAGCGCGAGGGACATCGTGGCGGACGCGGCCACGGCTATGGCGGTACGACGACGCATGGGACTGCTCACTGGGCTGCTCACTTCTGGTGCCTTCGGGACACGGGCGCAGCATTGCGACCCGGATGACTGAAAAGCCAACGCGGAGGCGCCCCCGGGCGTCAAGCGGAACTACTTAACGAGTGCGCAACGCCACGCTCCGCTTGTCATGTGAAGAGTTGGCGCAACCCCCTCCAAACGCCCTTTACGGACTCTCCATGCAACGTCTGGCAATCGGCGGGCAAAGATCCGTACAACCAACCCGATTCCTCGCGAGTCGTGATCACGACGGCTTCCAACAGCCGTACACGAACCGACCAGAGGATCGAATGAAGCCAGCCAGACGTATGACGGCCACGGCCACCTCCGCCGTCGTGCTCGCCACCGCCGCCGGTCTGCTCTCCGCGACGGCCGCGCCCGCCTCGGCGGCGACCACCTGCGCCTCCCCCGTCTTCAAACGCCAGTTCTTCGCGAACACCGCCTTCTCCGGCACCCCGAAGAAGACGGACTGCGACAGCGCGATCGACCAGAACTGGAAGACGGGCGCGCCGGCTTCGGGCCTGCCGAAGGACAACTTCGGCGTCCGCTGGACCGTCACCCGCGACTTCGGCTCCGGCGGCCCCTTCAGGCTCGCCGCCTCCGGGCTTGACGGCATCCGCGTCTACGTCGACGGCGCCCGGAAGATCGACCTCTGGAAGAACGTCTCGGCGACCGTCAAGAAGTCCGCCGACGTCACGATCCCCGCCGGCAAGCACACGGTCCGCGTCGACTACGCCAACTGGACCGGCTCCGCCGCCGTCTCCGTCACCTACGCCCCACGCACCTCCGCCGCCGTCGACAAGGTCAAGCCCCTTGTCCCGACGGGCACTTCGGTGTCGTACGACTCCTCGACCGGGAAGGCAAAGCTCACCTGGTCGAAGAACAAGGAGATGGACCTCGCCGGGTATCGCGTCTACCGGCGGCTGAAGGGCGAGTCCTTCGGGAGTACGCCGATCGCCACGACCGCCTCGACGACGTACACCGACTCGACGCTGCCGGCGACCGGGCAGACGTACTACTACGAGGTGCGCGCCTACGACCGGGCGGGCAACGAGTCGGCCGGTACGGCGGACCAGGCGGTGACCACCGCCGACCGGGTGGCGCCGGGCGTGCCCGTGATCAACAAGGCGACCGGCGAGGTGACCCCGGCCGGCGGCACGGGCGGTCTCGAGGTCGGCTGGGACGCGGTCGCGGACGCGGTGTCGTACCGCGTCTTCCGGGCGGCGAGCGAGAACGGCACGTACTCCGCGGTCGGCAGTACGAGCGGGCTGTCGTATCTGGACACCTCGGCCGCCGAGAGCGTCGTCTACTACTACCGGGTGTCCGCGGTCGACGCGGCGGGCAACGAGTCCGCCCGCTCCGCGTCCCAGCGCGGCACGATCTGGGACAACGACCCGCCGGCCCTGGTCACCGGCCTCGACGTCACCCCGACCGAGTACGGCTTCCACCTGACGTGGGACAAGAGCGCGGCCACGGACCTGAAGTACTACACGGTCTACTGGGGCGAGCTCGTCGACGGCGAGGACGGCGGGCAGGTCTGCTACGGCAGCGCGTCGGACTACCTCGCGCCCACCAGGACCTCCTACGACGACGTCACGCTCCCCGACGGCGACACGTCCTGCTTCTTCATGGACGCCGTCGACGACGACGGCAACTCCGCCATCCAGTGGAGCGACGACGGGGTCCCGGCGGTGAGCGTCACCGAGCTCGACATGACGCCGAGCGTGGCCACTCCCGAGACCTCGCCGGTCCACCTGACGGCGACCCCGGCCGGCCCGGACGTGGCGCTGTCCTGGAACACCGTGGCGGACGCCACCGGTTACCGCGTCTACCGCTGGAACCCGGCGGCCAAGACGTACGAGAAGCTGACGGACACCGCCGCGGCCACCTCGTACACGGACACCACCGCGGCCAAGGGCACCACCCACTACTACTGGGTGACCGCCCTGTACGCGGACGGCACCGAGTCGGCGGCGGGCGGCGACTACGCGGTCCTGGCGCCCTGAACACGCGAGAGGGGCCCGGAGGTTCGTCCTCCGGGCCCCTCTCTCGTGCGCCTGTGGGGCGCCCAGCCTGCGCGGCCGTCTAGTCCTTGGCCTTCTTCGGTCGCCACACCACCAGCGCGCTGGTCTGCTGGACCTCCTGGTACGGGACCAGGTCACGGCGGTACGACGCGTGCACCGCCGCCTCGCGCTGCTGCATGGCCGCCGCGGCGCCGTCGACCGCCGCCTGGAGTTCGGCGACGCGCTGCTGGAGCGCGGCGACCTGGTTCTCCAGCTCGATGATCCGCTTGATGCCGGCCAGGTTGATGCCCTCGTCCTGCGACAACTGCTGCACGGTGCGCAGCAGTTCGATGTCGCGGGCCGAGTACCGGCGGCCCCGCCCGGCCGTGCGGTCCGGGGAGACCAGGCCGAGGCGGTCGTACTGACGGAGGGTCTGCGGGTGCAGGCCGGAGAGCTGGGCCGCCACCGAGATGACGTAGACCGGGGTCTCCTCGGTCAGTTCGTACGGGTTGCGTCGACGGCCGGTCCCATCCATGGCTTGTTCATGCTCCCTTCGCGGCCTGGAACAGCTCCGCCCGCGGGTCCTCTCCCGCGGTCGCCTCGCGATACGCCTCCAGCGCGTCACGAGCCTTCCCCGTCACGTCCTTGGGGACACTCACCTCGACGGTGACCAGCAGGTCCCCGCGGGTGCCGTCCTTGCGGACCGCGCCCTTGCCGCGGGCACGCATGGTGCGGCCGTTGGGCGTGCCCGGCGGCAGCTTGAGGGTGACGGGCGGGCCGCCCAGGGTGGGGACCCTGACCTCGCCGCCGAGGGCCGCCTCCGCGAACGTCACCGGGACAGTGACGGTGAGGTTGTCGTCCCTGCGGCCGAACACCGGGTGCGCGGAGACGTGCACGGTGACGTACAGGTCGCCGGCCGGGCCGCCCCGCTCGCCCGGCGCGCCCTTGCCGCGCAGCCGGATGCGCTGCCCGTCCGAGACGCCCGCCGGGATGCGGACCTGCATGGTGCGCGAGGACTTGGCGCGTCCCGAGCCCTTGCACACCTCGCAGGGGTTCTCCGCGATCAGGCCGCGGCCCTTGCAGTCCGGGCAGGGGTCCGTGAGCGAGAAGCCGCCGCCGGAACCCCGCGCCACCTGGCCGGTGCCGACGCACGTCGGGCACACCCGCGGGTTGCCGTTGGCGTCGCCGGTGCCGGAGCAGGCCTTGCAGGGCGCCTGCGAGGACATGCGCAGCGGGACCGTCGCCCCCTCGATCGCCTCGATGAAGCTGAGGCTGACCTCGGTGTCGATGTCCTGGCCGCGCCGGGGCTGCACCCGGGTCGTGCCGGAGCTGCCGCGGTTGAACAGGCCCCCGAAGACGTCACCGAGTCCGCCGCCGAAGCCTCCGGAGCCCCCGCCCTGGGCGCCGCCTCCGAAGAGGTCGCCCAGGTCGAAGTTGAAGTTGCCGCCGCCCGCGCCCGGCCCCGGGCGGAACCCGCCGTTGCCGAACAGGGCGCGCGCCTCGTCGTACTCCTTGCGCTTCTTGGGGTCGCCGAGCACGTCGTTGGCCTCGGAGATCTCCTTGAAGCGCTCCTCGGCCTTGGCGTTGCCCTTGTTGGCGTCCGGGTGGAACTCGCGGGCGAGCTTCCGGTACGCCTTCTTGATCTCGGCCTCGGTGGCGTCCTTGGGGACGCCGAGGACCTTGTAGTAGTCCTTCTCGATGAAGTCCTTGGTGCTCATCCCCGACGCCCCTCCTCCCGATCAGTCCTGGTGACTTCAGCCCTCCTCAGAGCCGTTGTCCTTGTCGTCGCCGGCCGCCGGAGCCTCCTCGGCACCTTCGGCCTTGACCGTCTGCGCCCCGGGCTGGGGCTCGGCGACGGCCACCCGCGCGGGGCGGATGGTGCGCTCGCCGATGCGATACCCGGGCTGCAGAATCGCCACGCACGTCGTCTCGGTGACGTCCGGCGCGTAACTGTGCATCAGGGCCTCGTGGATCGTCGGGTCGAAGGGCTCGCCCTCCTTGCCGAACTGCTGCAGTCCCATCTTCGCCGCGACGGTCTCCAGCGACTCCGCGACGGACTTGAATCCGCCGACGAGTTCGCCGTGGTCCCCGGCGCGGCCGATGTCGTCGAGCACGGGCAGGAGTTCGGTCAGGAGGTTCGCGATGGCGATCTCCCGGACCGTGATCCGGTCCCGCTCCACACGGCGGCGGTAGTTCTGGAACTCGGCCTGGAGCCGCTGGAGGTCCGCGGTGCGCTCGTCGAGCGCCTTGCGCACCTGGTCCAGCTGGGCCGTCAGGCCGGCGATCTGTGCTGATGCGTCCCCGGCCGGGGCCGCCCCCTCCCCGGTCGAGGGGGAGGCGGCCTTCGGCTCGGCGTCGTCAGGGGTGGCGCCGGAGGGGACGTCGGGCTTCTCCTCGAAGCCCGGGGTCTCCTCCGTCACGCGGCACCGTCCTTGCGCTCGTCGTCCACGATCTCGGCGTCGACCACGTCGTCGTCGGCCTTGGGGGCCTCGGCACCGGCGTCGGCGCCACCCGCGGCCTGGGCGGCCTGGGCGTCGGCGTACATGGCCTGGCCGAGCTTCTGCGAGACGGCCGCGACCTTCTCGGTGGCGGTGCGGATCTCGGCGGTGTCCTCGCCCTTGAGCGCGGTCTTCAGCTCCTCGACGGAGGCCTCGACCTCGGTCTTGATCTCGCCGGGGACCTTGTCCTCGTTGTCCTTGAGGAACTTCTCCGTCTGGTAGACGAGCTGCTCGCCCTGGTTGCGGGTCTCGGCGGCCTCGCGGCGGCGGTGGTCCTCGTCCGCGTACTGCTCGGCCTCCTGGCGCATCCGGTCGACCTCGTCCTTCGGCAGCGAGGAGCCGCCGGTGACGGTCATCTTCTGCTCCTTGCCCGTGCCCAGGTCCTTGGCGGTCACGTGCATGATGCCGTTGGCGTCGATGTCGAAGGACACCTCGATCTGCGGGACGCCGCGGGGCGCCGGGGGCAGACCGGTCAGCTCGAACATCCCGAGCTTCTTGTTGTACGCCGCGATCTCGCGCTCGCCCTGGTAGACCTGGATCTGCACGGACGGCTGGTTGTCCTCGGCCGTGGTGAAGATCTCGGACCGCTTGGTCGGGATCGTGGTGTTGCGCTCGATCAGCTTGGTCATGATGCCGCCCTTGGTCTCGATGCCGAGGGACAGCGGGGTCACGTCGAGGAGCAGGACGTCCTTGACCTCACCCTTGAGGACACCGGCCTGGAGGGACGCGCCGATGGCGACGACCTCGTCCGGGTTCACGCCCTTGTTGGCGTCCTTGCCGCCGGTCAGCTCCTTGACGAGCTCGGCGACGGCGGGCATACGGGTGGAGCCACCGACGAGGACGACGTGGTCGATCTCGTTGATGTTGACGCCGGCGTCCTTCATGACGTTGAAGAACGGGGTCTTGCAGCGCTCCAGGAGGTCCGCGGTCAGCTGCTGGAACTGAGCCCGGGTGAGCTTCTCGTCCAGGTGCAGCGGGCCCTCGGCGGAGGCGGTGATGTAGGGCAGGTTGATCGAGGTCTCCGTCGAGGAGGACAGCTCGATCTTGGCCTTCTCGGCGGCCTCGCGCAGACGCTGCAGCGCCATCTTGTCCTTGGCGAGGTCCACGCCGTGACCGGACTTGAACTGCTGCACCAGGTAGTCGACGACGCGCTGGTCCCAGTCGTCACCACCGAGGTGGTTGTCACCGTTGGTGGCCTTCACCTCGACGACGCCGTCGCCGATCTCCAGGAGGGACACGTCGAAGGTGCCGCCACCGAGGTCGAAGACGAGGATCGTCTGGTCGTCCTTGTCGAGGCCGTACGCGAGCGCGGCCGCGGTGGGCTCGTTGACGATACGCAGGACGTTCAGACCGGCGATCTCGCCGGCCTCCTTCGTCGCCTGACGCTCGGAGTCGTTGAAGTACGCCGGGACGGTGATGACCGCGTCGGTCACCTTCTCGCCCAGGTAGGACTCGGCGTCCCGCTTGAGCTTCTGGAGGATGAAGGCGGAGATCTGCTGCGGGTTGAAGGGCTTCCCGTCGAGCTCCATCTTCCAGTCGGTGCCCATGTGGCGCTTCACGGAACGGATGGTCCGGTCCACGTTGGTGACCGCCTGGCGCTTGGCCACCTCGCCGACCAGCACTTCGCCGTTCTTCGCGAAGGCGACGACGGACGGCGTGGTCCGGGCACCCTCGGCGTTGGTGATGACGGTGGGCTCGCCGCCTTCAAGAACGCTGACGACGGAGTTAGTCGTGCCCAGGTCGATGCCGACCGCACGTGCCATGGTTGATTCCTCCAGCTGACTTGAGTGGAACGGACTCAAGTGTGCATGACGTCTGCGAATGGGTCAACAGACCTGAGTCGCAGCGACTCAACTCTTATCCGTTCCTTACACGCAACTGGCCCGTGACCTGCGGCGATGCCGGACCCCTAGGGGAAGAACCAGGGATCCGAAGCAGTACGCCCACCACCCCGAGGACCCCGGCGCCGACCCACAGCGCCCCCGATCCCGCGATCCACCCCACGTGTACGAGGACCCCGACGAGCACCCCGGAAAACGCCCCGAGCCCGAGCAGCACGGTCACCCCGGCGGGTGTGAGCCCCGACCGCCGCAACCGGTGCGCGAGGTGATCGGGCCCACGGCGCGACAGGGGCCGCCCGCCGAGCCGCCGCACGAGCACCACGAGGATCACGTCGGCACTGGCGACGGCGGTGAGCGAGAACAGCACGCCCGCGCTGGAGGCGATCCCGTACCCGGCCCGCGTGAACACGGCGGCCGACGCGAGCAGGAACCCCGTGAACAGCGACCCGCACGAACCGAGCCCCACGCGCGCGGGATGCCAGTTGTGCATGAGGAACCCGGTGAGCGCGGCGGCGAGCACGCTCAGCAGCACGGCGAGCCCGTCCATCACCTCGGCGGCGGCACAGGCGCCGACCCCGAAGGCGGTGACGACCCCGACGGTCCCGGCGAGCGCGTCGGCGTGGTCGAGCGCGCGGAAGGCGAGGGCGACGAACACGACCCACGCGACGGCGAGCACGCCACCGGCGACCCCCGTCTCCTCGTACGGCACGACGCACGCGGCCGCGACGCCCGTACCGACGACGAGCACCCGCATCTTGACCCGCCGCACGTCGGCGACGAGCCCCAGCGCGGCGACGGCCGCGCCCGCGACGAGCAGCCGCCCGACCCCGCCACCGAGCCGCGCGACCCCGACCCGGTCCCCGGCGACCGTGACCAGACAGGTGGCGAGCACGATCGCGACACCCCCGAACAGCGGCAGGCGCCGCTGCCGCCGCCGGTCGACGACACCCAGGCGCAGAGCGGGCGCCCGGCCGAGGGCACTGAGTACGGCTGCGACGAGCAGGGCGGAGGTGGCGGCGACGATCCCGTAGAGCACGGTTCTAAATTAGTTGCGAATGTACCAATTTGGTACGAATAACACGTTCAGATCTTTGCGGATCTTAAGGCAACCCTCAGCGATCCAGATCACTGCACGCCTGGCTACAGTGCGATGGAAGATAAGGGTAGTCTCAGACGGACTGCATAAGTTACCGCTTAGTAATAACCTCGCAGGCCCGAGGAGCCCCCAATGCAACTCGCCGCGATCATCGTGTCGCTGGTTCTGACCGTGGTCGGCGTCGCGCTGCTCGCACGCGCCATCGGTCAGTTCGTCCGGTATTTCAAGCTGGGCCAGCCGGTCCCCGCCGGCAGCCGCACCGACAACCCCTACCAGCGCAGCGTGACGCTGGTGAAGGAGTTCCTCGGGCACACCCGGATGAACCGCTGGGGCATCGTCGGCTTCGCGCACTGGTTCGTGGCCGTCGGCTTCCTGACACTGCCGCCGACCCTGGCGCAGGCCTTCGGCCAGCTCTTCCAGGCGGACTGGACGCTGCCGGTCGTCGGCGAGTGGCTGCCGCTGGAGATGTACACCGAGTTCATCGGCGTGATGACGGTGCTCGGCATCGTCGTACTCATCACGATCCGCCTGCTGAGCCTCCCCTCCCGTCCGGGCCGCAAGTCCCGCTTCGCGGGCTCCAAGTCGGGTCAGGCCTACTTCGTCGAGTACGTCATCCTCACCATCGGCCTCGCGATCTACGTGCTGCGCGGCCTGGAGGGCGCCATCCACCACGTGGACGGCTACGACGCCTCGTACTTCGCCTCGTACCCGCTGGTCCTGGCCTTCAAGGGCCTGAGCGTGACGGCGCTGCAGAACCTGGTCTACCTGGTCGCGATGATCAAGATCAGCGTCTCGTTCATCTGGATGATCGTCGTCTCGCTCAACACCAACATGGGTGTGGCCTGGCACCGCTTCCTCGCCTTCCCGAACATCTGGTTCAAGCGCGAGGCGGACGGCGGTACGGCCCTGGGCGCGCTCCAGCCGATGACGAGCGGCGGCAAGCCGATCGACTTCACCGACCCCGGTGACGACGACGTCTTCGGCGTCTCCCAGGTGGAGCAGTTCTCCTGGAAGGGCCTCCTCGACTTCTCGACCTGCACCGAGTGCGGCCGCTGCCAGTCGCAGTGCCCGGCCTGGAACACCGGCAAGCCGCTCTCCCCGAAGCTGCTGATCATGTCCCTGCGCGACCACGCGCACGCCAAGGCGCCGTACCTGCTGGCGGGCGGCGGCAAGACGATGGAGGGCGAGGAGAAGGCGTCCGAGGAGCAGCTGGCTTCCGTGCCGGCCGCCGCTCTCGCCGAGGCCGAGCGCCCGCTGATCGGCACCGCCGAGGAGAACGGCGTCATCGACCCGGACGTCCTGTGGTCCTGCACCACCTGCGGCGCCTGCGTCGAGCAGTGCCCGGTCGACATCGAGCACATCGACCACATCGTCGACATGCGCCGCTACCAGGTCATGATCGAGTCGGCCTTCCCCTCCGAGGCGGGCACGATGCTCAAGAACCTGGAGAAGAAGGGCAACCCCTGGGGCCTGGCCAAGAAGCAGCGCCTGGAGTGGCTCAAGGAGGTCGAGTTCGAGGTCCCGGTCGTCGGCCAGGACATCGAGGACCTGACGGAGGTCGAGTACCTCTACTGGGTCGGCTGTGCGGGCTCCCTCGAAGACCGCGCCAAAAAGACGACAAAGGCCTTCGCGGAACTCCTCCACATCGCGGGCGTGAAGTTCGCGATCATGGGCGGCGACGAGAAGTGCACCGGCGACTCCGCCCGGCGCCTGGGCAACGAGCCCCTGTTCCAGGAGCTCGGCATGGAGAACGTCATGGCGCTGAACATGGCGTTCGGCGAGGAGCTCGACGACGACGGCAAGGTGGTCCCGGAGTCCGCCAAGCCGAAGTCGGCGAAGAAGATCGTCGCGACGTGCCCCCACTGCTTGAACACGATCGGCAACGAGTACCCGCAGCTCGGCGGCGACTACGAGGTCATCCACCACACCCAGCTGCTCCAGCACCTGGTGGACGAGGGCAAGCTGGTCCCGGTCACCCCGGTCGAGGGCATCATCACGTACCACGACCCCTGCTACCTGGGCCGCCACAACAAGATCTACACGCCGCCGCGCGAGATCATCGCGAACGTCCCCGGCCTGCGCAACGAGGAGATGCACCGCCACAAGGAGCGCGGCTTCTGCTGCGGCGCGGGCGGCGCGCGCATGTGGATGGAGGAGCGCATCGGCAAGCGCATCAACAACGAGCGCGTCGATGAAGCTCTTTCGCTCAACCCCGACATCGTCTCGACGGCCTGCCCCTTCTGCCTGGTCATGCTCACGGACTCGGTCAACGGCAAGAAGAACGATGGCAAGGCGAAGGAATCCATCCAGGTGGTGGACGTCGCCCAGCTCCTCCTGGAGTCCGTCAAGACACCGGTCGACCCGGCGGGCGACGAGGAGACGGAGAGCACGCCGGAGCCGGAGCCGGTGAAGTAGCGGTTCGTACGGCCATGACGGCGCCCCCTGACCCGCACGGGCAGGGGGCGTTGTCGTACCCGCGGTCGGAGGGTCGGACGGTCAGGCGTTCTTCGGCGCCGCCGACTGCACCACGTCGAACGACCACAGGGTCGAGCCGCTGGCCGCCGGCTTCGGGCGCTCGGCGCCTTCGCCGCCGCCTTGGTGCGCGGACTTCATCGAGCCCTCCATCCATGCCTGGAAGGACTCCTCGTCACGCCAGCGCGTGTACACGAGGTACTGGTCGGTGCCCTCGACCGGCCGCAGCAGCTCGAACCACTCGAACCCGTCGGCCCCCTCCACGGCACCGGCCCGCGAGGCGAACCGCTTCTCCAGGACCTCCCGCTGCTCGGCGGGCACGGTCAGCACGTTGATCTTCACTACGCTCATGGGCCCATCCTGACTCACGTCGGCGGCGCGGCGACGACCGGTCGGGTGGGTGGCGGCCCGGTTGACGGTCAGCGCCCCGCCTGCCCGTCCGCCCCGCCCTCCGGCGTCGGCGCCCCCGCCGAACCCAGTCGCAGTTGCTCCGTGATCTGGACGAACGCCGAGCGCAGGTGTTCCGGGATGCCCAGGGCCGTGGCCGCCTGTTCCGCGGAGAGGGGGGCGTCGGGGGACGGTGAGGCGGGCGTCGGGGGTGCCGGGGACTGTGGCAGGTCCTCCTCCGTCAGCCTGCCGGAGCGGATCAGGACGTCCCGGACGGGGACGCGCAGGGCGCGCGCGAGGCCCCTCATCGTGTCCAGGTCGGGCATGCTCTGCCGTTGCAGCAGCCGCGTCACGGCCGCGCGGTGCACGCCGGCGTCCTCGGCCAGCTTGGTCCTGCCACCGCCGCGCGGGCTGTCGATGTCGTAACCGCGCGCCCGCATCACGTCCTCGACCCAGGCGGCGAATTCCTCGATGTGCTCGGCGTCGCTCTTCATGAGTGGGTGCCCCTCTTCATCCCTCGCTGACGCGCCCACTTTAGCGCGCGTGCGCACGCGAAAATACGTGGGTGCGCGCGCGCATCAGAACCGATTCGGGGAATCCCGGCCCGCATATGCCAATTGCGTGCGCCTTCGCAACATGCCAAGCTAGGCGCGCACGCGCAACAAGCAGCCGCGGCCGGCTGTCAGCGGTCGGCGGCCACCGAAAACCCGCCTCACGCACGTTGGGAGCACTTCGCCATGCCGTCCGAACTCACCGCCCGGGACACCACCCGCGCCGCCCACTGGATCGACATTCTGATACGTCAATTCCCCGAGCTTCTTGCCGAGTTGGCGCCGGGGAGCAGCAGTCCGGGCGTGCTCGCGTCCCGTACCCGGGGCAGCCGCGGCGGCACGGGTTCCGCCCCCGTGCGCCTCCATGTCTCCGACGCCGTACGGGACATCACGGACGGCGTGGTCGAACTCGAAGAGGCCGTACGGGACAAGCTCGGGCTCGGCCGTGCGCCGCGGGTCGGCGTGCCCGAGCGGCTCGCGCGGATCGCCTTACTGCTGGACCAGGTGGCCGACCACCCGGTCCTGGCCCGTCACGTCCTCGACGAATGCCGTCGTATGGCCCGGCGCCTCGGGCGCACGCTCGGGACCGCCGAGGCGATGGTGCGCCTGGACGGCCGTTGCCCGTGGTGCGACTCGGTCTCCCTGCGCGCCCTGCCGGCCGCGGGGACCGTGCTCTGCGTCAACCCCGGGTGCCGGTGCGGCGATCCGGCGTGCCGGTGCTCCAGCGACCCCGCGTACAGGCACAGTTGGGACGAAGGGGAGGAGGTCGGCCGATGAGTGCCGAGCCCACCCTGGTGACCGGGGCGACGGCCGCGAAGGAGGCGGGGGTCGCCCCCGCGACCGTACGGAAGTGGGTTCAGCTGGGGCGGTTGACCGCCGCCGGCCGGCAAGGGCGTACGCATCTCTTCCGGTTGGAGGACGTGTTCGCCGCGGAGCGGGCCGCGCGGGGGCGGTCCGGGCGCCGTGACTGACGTGACCGGGGCGCAGGCCGACAAGAACTCTTGTCCTCTTGTTGCGCTCTCGCTCGCAACATGTCACAGTTGGTGCAGCGGCGGAGCTGTACCCGCCGCCGCTCCACACGAAGCACCGCGAAGGGAGGCCACCCCGTGGCCGATCCGACGGTCACCTTCCCCGACGTCGAGCGACTCGTCGTCGACTTCCTGACCGACCGCGCCGAACTCGCCGCCGCCACCGTGGACAACGTCCCGCCGGCCGGCTTCGACGGCACCCAGCAGGTCGTCCTGGTCTCCCGCTCCGGCGGGGCCTGGATCGACGACCAGCATCTCGACACACCCCTGGTGGACATCGAGGTCTACGGCCCCGACAAGACCACCGCCCACACCCTGGCCCTGAAGGTCCGCGCCGCGCTCCTCGCGCTGCGCGGCACGCTCTACGGCACGGCGAGCGTCACCGACGTCGTCGAGGCCGACGGGCCGCGGTGGCTGCCGGACTGGAACCGGTCGGCGGCCAACCGCTACTACTCCACGGTCCGGCTGAACATCCACGCCACCTGAACCGGCCGCCGCCCCGCTCATCCCGTTCGGGCCCCTGCCCCTCCCCGCCGACCGGCGGCGCGAGGGCAGGGCCCTCGGCATGTCCGGGTGGCACCGGCACCTCTCAACACACCCTTCTCCCAGAGGAGTTACGCATGGCAGGCAACAACTCAGGCGAGATCCGCGTCGCCGGCACCGGCCGCATCCTGGTCGCCCCGGTCGGCACTGCCGCGCCGGCCGACACCACCGCCGCGTGGGCCGCGGCCTGGAAGGACCTCGGCTACACCTCGCAGGACGGCATCAAGATCGCCAAGAAGGACAAGCTGGACCCGGTCGAGACCTGGCAGTCGGTCTCCCCGGCCCGGTTCATCTACTCCGACCGCGACCTGACTGTGAAGTTCCAGCTGCTGCAGCTGAACGAGGACACCCTGCCGTTCTTCATGGGCGGCGACGCCGTCGCCGAGACCGCGACCGGCTCCGGCATCTACAAGTACGACCTCGCCTCCGCCCCGAAGTTCAACGAGAAGGCGCTCGGCATCGAGTTCAGCGACGGCAGCGCCATCACGTACCGCTTCGTCGTCCCGCGCGGCCAGGTCACCGACTCCGAGGAGCTGTCGCTGACCCGCACCGGCTCCATCAAGCTCGGCGTCACCTTCACGGCCCTGTCGGCAGACGACACCAAGCCGCTGGCCAGCTTCCTGATGAAGGACCCGGCGTACAGCGCGGCCTGACCCTCCCCCTCCCCCCGGCGAGTGGGCCGGGGCGCACCCTCCCCGCGCCCCGGCCCGCTCGCACCATCCCATCCGCCCCAACATCACATTCCCTGAACGGAGTTGAACCATGGCAGGTTTCGACGTCGGCGCCGCCCGCGCCCAGCGACTGGAGGCGCTCGGCCGCAGCTGGTCGTTCACCATCGACGGCGACACCTTCACGCTCCCCACCGAGCTGACCCGCAAGACCGCCCGCGCCCTGCGCGAGCTCGACGACAACGACGTTGACGGTCTGCTGGCCGTGCTGCTCGGCGCGGACCAGTTCGCGCGCTTCGACCGGCACGAGGTCACCATGCAGGACATCGCCGCGATCATGGAGGCGTACGGCAAGGAGACCGGGCTCGGCCTGGGGGAAGGCTGAGCCTCGGCGAGTTCGTCGACGAGCACGCCGAGGCTCTGGAGGCGGACCTGCTCCGCCACTACGGCGTGGACCTGCTCGACTGGCACCGCGGCCGGCTCTCCGCGCGCCGGCTCGCGGTGCTGGTCCGGCATCTGCCGCCGGACAGCGCGACGCTGCGCGAGCTGCACGGCGAGGCGGCGGACTGGTCGGTCACCGACCACCTCCTCGCCGCCGCGGTCGACCGACTCGCCGAGGCCAACTGGATGTTCGCGACGGTCAACCGGGACGAGGACACGGAGCCGCTGGAGTACCCGAAGCCGGTGCCGCGGCCTGGTGCTACCCACCCCGACCCGCAGCCCTCGGAGTCCGGGGTGCACAACCCCACCCACGCCGAACTGGCCCAGTTCTTCTCGTAGTTCACGGCCACGAATGGTTCACGGTCACGGCCGGTTCACGGGCCCGAAGCCCTCGTAGGAGCGAATTCCCATGACCCTCTACACACCCCTCAACAACCTCCCCTACCCCCAGCCCACCGACACCGCCAACCTCCCCCTCCACCTCCAGTCCCTCGCCGAGGGCGTCGACGCCCGCACCGTCCTGCGGTACGCCAACGCCGCCGCCCGGGACTCGGCGGTCACCACCCCGGCCGCCGGCATGGTCGCCTGGCTGACGACGCCCGGCACGCTCAGTTACTACACCGGCTCGGCGTGGATCGCGCTCGGCGCCTGGAACACGTACACCCCCACCTGGACCGCCACCACGACGAATCCGGCGATCGGCGACGGCACGCTGACCGGCAGGTACGCGGTCGTCGGCAAGGTCTGCCACTTCACCACGCTGGTGCAGTTCGGGGCGTCGACGGCGTACGGCAGCGGCAACTACTCCTTCGGTCTTCCCGTCACCTCCGGTGCGCTGGGCGGGCTGCCGCAGTTCCAGGGGATCGCGGCCGTCAGCGGGGGCCGGGCGCTGGTCTCCTGCCAGCCGAACTCGGCCACCGGGGCCACCTCGTTCACCATGTGGGGCCCGGCCTCGGCGTCCAGTCCCGCGGCCACGCAGCTCGGCAGCGGCGGGGTGCTGGGGACGGCGTACGCGAGCGGCAACGTCATCCGGATCGGCGGGACCTACGAGGTGGCCTGAGAGTCGTGTTATCGCCTGGTGATCACCGTCCGGGCGAGTATTATCCCGAACAGTAATCGCTCATACGTTCGAAGACGCGTGGGGCGGATGCGACAGGGATGGGGACCGGGTGACCAAGGACGAGGGCACGGACACGGTGTGGGGCGGTAGCGAGTACGCGGAGGCCACAGCGGAAGTACGACGAGCGCTGGGCGAGCGACTGCGGGGGCGCCCCGTACCACCCGACCTCGTGGTCACTTCGCGGTCCGAGATCGAGAAGCGGGAGCTGCGGGCGTACGGGCAGGGGTGGCGGGACCGGGGCGAGCACGAGGAGCGGCGCCGGGCGGAGGGAGGACCGGGGCCCGGTTCGGGCGACGGTGCGAAGGTGCTGCCGTTCCCGCAGCAGCACCCCTCCAACCCGCCCGAGGCCCGCCCGCATCCCGCCGACGAACCCTCGTGACCGGTGCGGAGTCCGAGCGTCGACAGCCGCGATCACCTACGGCATCATGAGACCCCGCGATCGCCGGCGCGCGACGGGGATGGGGGAGCGAGCGATGGGCACCGTCGTCTACCTGGTCGTCCTGGCCGCGGTACTCGCGGTTCTCGGCGCCACCCTCGTCCGGTCCCGCCGCAAGTACCGGGCGGCCCGGCGCCTGCTGGCATCCGGCGTCGAGACGGACGGACTGTGCACCTCGCTGTCCTGGAACGACGACGAAGGCACCGTGCGCTTCTCCTACACCCTCCCCGACGGCACGAAGCACGGCGCCGAATCGGTTCCGATGCGCAGCGTCTCCGAAACGCCCGGAGCCACCGTCAAGGTCGTGTACGACCCCGAGTCACCGGCGACGGCGGAACTGAAGAACCTCCTCGGCGCGTCCCTGGTGCACCACCGCCACATCGTGATGATCACGGCGCCGGCTCTGCTCCTCGTCGCGGGACTGTTCGTCTTCCTCGCCGTCGCCGGTCTGGCCGCTCTCGCTTAGCCGGCAGGCATCCAGGCGTCTCCTACCGCCCCTGTCCGAGATCCGGTCAGGGGTTTTTCGCGCCATCGCCCTGCACGAACGTCCCTTCGCGATCGTCCCTTCAAGGAGGTTCCATGGGTTCACAACCCGTTCCCTACGACCCGAGTCAGGTGCGGTCCCTGGCCGCGCAACAGGCCCAGCAGACGACGACGTCCTTCCTCTCGTCCCAGCTGCCCGCGCTCAAAGCCGAGTGGACGAAGGACATCCAGGCACAACTCGTCACCATGGGCGGCCAGTTCCTGAAGGTCGACACGTCTCTTCTCAAGTACGACGAGAAGGGCCTGTCCTTCGCGGGCAAGCAGCTCTTCCCGAAGCTGTCGCTCCAGTACCTGGTCCACGGCAGGAGCGACGCCCGGAAGGCCGAGGCGAAGGAGGAGAGGGAACGTCGGGAAGAAGAGGCCGCGCGGCTGGCGCGAGAAGAGGAGAAGAGCCGCGTCGCGGAGTTCGAGCAGAACCTGAAACACCAAGTTGATCGCGCCAAGTCCGCCTCCCGTCAGGCACAGGAGGTCGCCGAGAAGGCGAAGAAGGACGCCGAGCGCGCCGACAACCTGCTGCGCAGCGCCAACGGCAGCGCCCGCAGGGCCGCCGACAGCGCCTCCCGCGCCGGAGCGAACCTCGCCAGGCTCGAAGAACGGGTCCGGCTGCTCGAACGCGCCCTCTGAACACCCTCGCCTCAACACCCAGGGAAACAGGGAAACAAGGAAACGAGACAAGGAAACGAGACAAGGAGACGACGCATCGTGGCTCTCGCGAACTCACTGAACCAGGCCAGCGCCGGCCTGGGCAGATTCCGTACGGCTCTGGGGCAGGCGGCCGGCGGTGTCGGCGCCCTGCGGCAGGCCGCCGGCAGCGCCGACTCAGCCGTGAGCCGGGTCAAGTCGACGGCCGGGCAGGTCACTCCGGCCCTGGCCAGGGTCAGGACCGGCACCGACCAGCTGAACACCTCCCTCGGCAGGCTGAGGACCAACGCGACCCAGAGCGACACCGGTCTGGGCAAGGCCCGTACCGGTACCGACAGGCTCAAGTCCTCCTTCGACCGGCTCAAGTCCGCCGCCAAGGGCGCCCACAGCGAGCTGAAGGGGGTCAAGCAGCAGGCCGACGCCGTGGAGAAGTCGGTAGGGAAGGCCGCGAAGAACGCCGACGTGGGCGGCAAGTCCATGGGCGGGCTCGGGAAGGGGCTCAAGGGGGCGTCGCTCGCACAGAAGGGGCTCAACCTCGCCATGGCCGCGAACCCGTTCGGCCTGGTGATGACGCTTCTCACGCCTCTCATCGCGCAGTTCGTCAACATGGACAAGATCACCGCCCTGCTGCAGAAGGGCGTCTCGTACGCCATGAAGCACATCGGGTCGGCGGTCGGCGGGCTGGTGCGGAACGCCGGCCCGCTGCTGCGGGGGCTCGGCAACGCCATGCTCGCGCCGATGACCGGCCTCGCCACCGCCCTCAACGGCCTGCTCGGCGCCCTGGCCGGCATCCACATCAGCATCCCCGACTGGGTACCGAAGTTCGGCGGCCGTTCCTTCGGCTTCCCGCGGCTGCACGTCCCCGTCCCGCACCTCGCCACCGGCGGCGTCGTCACAGCCCGCCCGGGCGGCACCCTCGCCCTGCTCGGCGAGGCCGGCGAGAACGAGGCCGTCATCCCGCTGTCCAGGCTGGAGCGGATGCTCGGCCACGGCGGCGGACTGCGCACGCTCACGGCGGCGGTCGAGAAGCTCGCCGACCGCCCGGTCGTCGTACAGGTCGACTCACAGGAGATCGCACGGGCCGTGTTCCTGGGCCAACGGCAGCTCGCCCGCCGGTAGTTCAACGCCTCCACCCCTCGGTCGACGGTTTGCACCCGTCGGCTTTTTTCATGCCCGCATGCCCTCAGCCACCACCCAGCCCCCTCAGGAGCCCCCATGGGAAACCTCTGGATCGGCCCGCCCGGTGCCATGACCGAGATCGATCAGGCCGCCAAGTCCTACGACCGCAGCGCCGACCTGGGCGTCACGGAGTTCAAGTCGCTCGGCGGCCGGGTCACCGTCACCCGTAACCAGTCCCCGGTACGACGCCTCAAGCTGTCCTGGGACCTGCTCGCCCCGGCGCACGCCCGCGTCCTCGACCGCATCGCCCGCCGCGTCGACGGGCCGGGCCCGGTGTACGTCGTCGACCCGGCCGCCGGGAACGTCCTCTCCCCCGCCCAGGCCGCCGGCCTCGGCACCCCCGGCGCGACGGACCTCACCGGGCTCGCCCAGTGGTTCAGGACCACGACCGGCACGGTCGCCGAGAGTACGACCGCCCCCGGCACGTTCACCTTCACCGCCGCCGACAACAGCAGTGTCGTCGCCTGGCGTTGCACCGGAACCGGCGGCAACTTCCCCGTCTCACCCGGCCTTTCGGTCTCCTTCCAGGCGCCGACCGCCATCGCCGCCCTCGCCACGGAGAGCGTCGGCATCGACTTCAAGAAGGCCGACGGGACGTACCTCGGCACCACGAGCGCCGCCGGCTCCCTCGTCTCCGGCACCGTCCCGGCCGGCGCCGCCTACGCCACCCCCACCGCGAAGCCGGGCACGGCCGGCACCTACTCCCTCGCCGGCGCCTGCTTCACCTACGGCGGTACGGCCGCCGACGGCGTCCCCGGCGACGGGCTGCCCCCGATGTCCGTCACCGGCTACAGCGACACCCCGGGCCGCCCGCTGCCGTACCGCAGCATGAGCCTCGACCTGGTGGAGGTGTCCGGTGCAGCAGGCTGACGACGCCACCGCGGCGGCACTCACCGCGGGTGAGCGGACCGTCCGGCACACCACCCGGCTCGGCGGCGAGGACGTCTCCGCGCAGGTGCAGTCCTGGCAGCTGGAGCGGTCGTACGCGACCGACCTGCCCGCCGCGATGCGCGCGTTCTCGGGTTCGTCCGCGGCCCAGCTCCAGGTCCAACTCTCCGGTACCGGCGGGCAGTCGGCGCCCCAGCTGTACTCGCCGTGGGCCGACCGCACAACCGGCGACCTCGCCCGGCCGGGACAGTCGGTCGTGCACGAGGGCGGCCCGGGTACGACGGCCACGCTGCCCGCGTTCCGCGGCACCGTCCGCTCCCGCTCCGCCGCCTCCGGTACCGACTCGCTCCAGGTCACCGCCCTCGACGGCGCCGAACGGCTGCGCGGTCCCGCCGTGCTGCCGAAGCCGTACGCCGGTTTCTACTGGCAGCGCCCGGTCGCCTCGGCGACCTGGTGCGTCTCCGAACTGCTGCGCCAGGGCGGCCTGTACGCCTGTCCGCCGCCCCGCTACCCGGACTTCGCCGAGGGCAGGCCGCTGACCCTGGTGTACGCCACGCTGCACGGCGGGTTCGCCACGCCGTACGGCCAGCCGGAGATCCTGCCCGACCCGACGACGTACACCTTCGCCCGCGAGGGCGCCCCGCACGAGCTGGCACTGGTGCCCAAGCAGCCGCAGGTGAAGGCGAGTTGGTTCCCGAGGAGTCGGGTGACCGTGCCCGGCAGCCGGATGTTCGCCGAGGTGTGGGTGAACAACTCCGTGCGGTACGACAGCACGTCCGGCGACGACGGGATCGGCGCCGGCGACCGGGTGATCGTCCAGCTGGAGCTGAACCGGAACGGCTCCAACACCGGCTATCTCAAGCTGGACGTGAACTTCGCCGAGCAGTGGCTGCGGATCGCCTCCATGGACAACTCGGCCGGCTGGACCTTCCAGTGGACCTGGCCCGCGCTCGTCCAGCGGGGCGTCTGGCACATCGGCGCGTTCCTCGACCTGAGCGGCGGCTCCAGCAGCGTGTACCCGACGGTGCAGCCGCGGCTCACCGCGCCCGACGGCACCCAACTCGTCGGCGGTGCGGGCACGTTCACCGATCCCTCGGCACTGCAGCCGGCCTCCGAGCTGAGCCAGGTCACCCTCTACACCGACCTGCCGGCCGAGTGCCTCCAGGTCACCGGCGGGCTGGCCGCGATGCCGACGGCCGCCGAGTTCGCGCAGACCTGGACCAAGGGCGTCGAACTCGACGACGTGATCCTGCCGTCGACCACGCTGCCCCGGGTCTCCGGCTCCCAGTGGGAGGTGATCTCGCAGATCGCCAAGGCAAGCATGTCCACCGCCGAGCTCGACGAGCGGGGCGTCTTCCGCTGGCGCAACCACACCCGGTTCGCCGAGCGGCCCGCCGCCCCCGACCTCACCCTGACCAGCGTCCGGGAGATCGCCTCCCTGACCGCGACGGAGGAGATCGACGCCTGCCGCAACTACTGCACCCAGCCCTACAAGGACTGGACGGGCATCGGCGCCATCTCCGGGACCACCCTCCAGGACGACGTGATCCGGGTGCTCCAGCCGGGGAAGACCACCACCGTCAAGTACCTGATGTCCGACGAGGAGTACGACATCAGCCCGCCCGGCACCGACGACGACACCGGCGCCACGCCCGGCACCAACGTCCGCTTCGGCACCAGCCCTTCGGGCGGCACCGCCGTCAAGGGCATGGTGGACATGCTCGTCCGGCGCGAGGACGGCTACCTGGTCGTCCGGTACGGCAACCGCAGCAGCCAGACCCTGTACACGGTCACCACGGCCGGCAAGCCGTCGTTCTACCTCCAGACGCTCAAGCCCGGCGCCGATCCGGTGGACCGCGACGCCATCGCCCTGCTCGACGACCCGGCGAACGACCCGGACGGCGTGGCCAGCGAGAGGTTCTACGGCCGCCAGGAGTACACCGCCGACGCGACGGACTGGGTGCAGGACGCCGACTCGGCGGCCGGGCTCGCGCGGGCCATGCGCGCGGCGGGCGTCCTGCCGGTGCCGGTCATCGGCGACGTGGACGTCCTCTACGACCCCCGCATCCAACTCGGCGACGCGGTACGGGTCGTGGACACCACCGGCGCGGAACTCGACACCCTCGCCTGGGTCGTCGGCATCCGCACCGCCGCCACCGCAGAGGGCGGTGTCCAGCAGACCCTGACCCTGCGCGGCATGGACCCCGGCGCCCTGCCCGCCGACTCCGGGCTCACGCCGGACCCGCCGAGCGACCCGGCGCCCGTGACCCGTGCGACGTACGCCTCGGTCACCGCCGCCTTCCCGACGCTGGCGGCCCTGACCGCGTCGGGCCTGACCTGGGGCGAGATCGAGGAGGGGGCACATGTCTGAGACGACGTCCGAGACGAGTCCCGGCACGGCGGCCGGCACGACGTCCGACACGGCCACGGAGGTCGTGGTCGTCACCCCGGTGACGGTCACCGTCACGGACGGGACCGCCGGGGAGGAGCCGGCGGCCGCGGGGCCGGAGGAGACCGGCGTCGAGTGGGCCGAAGCGGTGGACGGAGGTGCCGTATGACCGCGTCCGCACCCCTGTCCGCCACCGCCTTCCGCGCCGCACTGCGCGCGGCGGGTGTCACGGTCGTCGAGCACGGCGACTGGTCCACCCACAACCGCAACGCCGTCGGCGCCTGGGGCCCGGTGGCCGGCGTGATGCTGCACCACACGGCCGGCACGAACAGCGTCACCCTGTGCCGCACCGGCCGCCCCGACCTGCCCGGCCCGCTGTGCGTCGCCGTCATCGCCAAGGACGGCACGGTCCACCTCGTCGGCTACGGCCGCACCAACCACGCGGGCGCCGGCTCGCGGGCCGTCTACGACGCCGTACGCGACGCGAGGGCCCTGCCGTCCCGGCCGGGTGCGGACGCGGTCGACGGCAACGCCCACTTCTACGGCTTCGAGATCGAGAACCTGGGCAACGGCAAGGACCCCTACCCCGAGGCCCAGTTGACGGCCGTGGAGAAGGTCGCGGCGGCCGTCTGCCGTGCGCACGGCTGGAGTTCGGGCCGGGTGATCGGCCACAAGGAGTGGACGACCCGCAAGGTCGACCCGGACTTCTCGATGCCGTCGATGCGGGCGCGTGTCGCCGGACGGCTCGGCAACGGCGGTCCGGCGAGCGCGTACGAGCCCTTCCCGGGCGCCGCCTTCTTCACCACCGGCCGCCGCAGCGCCGTCATCACGGCGATGGGCCGCCGCCTGGTCGCGGAGGGCTGCGGCCGCTACGAGGTCGGCCCCGGCCCCACCTGGACGGCCGCCGACCGCCGCTCGTACGCGGCCTGGCAGCACAAGCTCGGCTACGGCGGCGCGGACGCGGACGGCGTCCCGGGCGCCACGAGCTGGGCGAGGCTGCGGGTGCCGCGGGTGTGACACACGTGAGGAAACCGTCGTGGGAGTCCTGGGAAAGGAAACGAAAGGAGCTGGCATGAAAGACCCGACCCGTAGAGAGGAGCCGCCGCCATGACCATCCGGGAGGCCGAAGGGGTCGCCCTGGAGCTGGAGCGGCTGCGTCGCTCCGTCGACGTCGGCTTCGCCACCACCCGCGGTGACCTGGCCCTGCTGCTCCAGCGCGCCGACCAGACCGACAAGACCCTCGGCGAGCACGAGGACCGCCTCGAAGCCCTCGAACGCGCCCGCTGGCCGCTGCCGTCCCTCGCCGCGGTGACCTCGTGCACGGCGCTCGGGGTCGCCCTGTGGGAGACGGTGGGCCGATGAGCCGTGGTCCTGAGCGCGGTGCCCGGCGCCGCGCTCAGGACACGGGCTCGCCGATCCCCAGCAGGTTCCCCTCGCTGTCGTGGAACCAGGCCGCGCGCTCGCCGCTGTACCCCTTGCTCGGGTAGTTCCCCGCTATCTCGGCGATCCCGCCCTCCGTACGGAAGCCGGGCACATCCACCTCCTCGAAGACCACCCCGCGCCGCCGCAGGTCCGCCACGACCGACTCCAGGTCCTCCACCTCCCACCCCATCTGCGTGAAGGTGCCGGGCGAGACCCCGGTCGACCGGTAGAGCGCGAAGTCCGCTCCCCCGCACCGGTACAGCAGCCCGCCCGGCCGCTCGTCCACCGGCTCCAGCCCGAGCACCTCCGAGTAGAACCGCCGCGCCCGCTCCAGGTCCTGCGCGGGCAGCCGGGTCGCCACGCGTCCCCGGCCCAGGAACTTCCGTCCGTCCGGATCCATACCTCCACTGTGCCGCGCCCCACTGACAACGGCCCACCCGAAGGGTGCCGCCGACCCGTCGGCGCGGGCATCATGGGCCGGTCGTTGTCGAAGGTGCTGACGAGGTGAACGGTGCGCTTGCGAAGAAGCGGGACGGGTACGACGGCTGCCCTGTGCGGCGCCCTGCTCCTCGCCGCCTGCGGTCCCGGCACCCACCCCGACGCCGCCCCCGGGCACACCCCCGTACGGATCGCGGACGCCCCCGCCAAGCTCCCCGTACCCCTCGGCAAGGGCAGCAAGGTCGCCGACGACTTCAACGGCGACGGCCACCGCGACCTGGTCCTCGACGACCTGGTGAAGGCGCACGCCCACACCGACGACGCGGGCATCGGCGTCGTCTACGGCAGCGCACACGGACTCGCCCCCGGGGCACGGCAGTTGCTGAGCCCCGCCAGGTACGCGGCCCGCACGAAGGGCCAACTCCCCGCCCTCTTCGACGCGGAGGCGAGCTGCGACCTCGACCGGGACGGCTTCACCGACCTCGTGGTCTCCACCGACCCGCCCTACGACGGCCAAGGGCAGCCGCCGGTCCCGCTCTAGATCCTCTTCGGCTCCGCCACCGGCCTGACCCGCGCCGTCCACCTCACCGTCCCGGCCCGCGCCCGCTTCGGCGACGACTGGCCCGACCAGCCCGTCTGCGGCGACTTCGACGGCGACGGCGCGAACGACCTCGTCCTGCACGCGTCCGCCGGCCGACTCACCTACCTGCGCGGCCCGTTCAGCCGTAAAGGCGCCCCTCGCGCGGCCACCGACCCCCTCCCCTCGCCCGGCGAACTGCCCACCGGCCCGGCCGCCGACGTGAACCGCGACGGCTACGACGACCTGGTGGTCCGCGCTGCGGAGGGCACGGGCAAGGCGTCCGTCGTCCTCGGCGGCCCGGACGGCCCCACCCGCACCGGCACCACGCTCCCGTCCGGCATCGACGTCGCCCTCGGCCGCTTCGGCAGGGGCGCGGCGCTGGACGCGGCGGTCGGTGGCATGGGGGAAACGTCCCTGCGCTACGACCTCCCGACCCCCACCCGCGCCACCCTCGCCTCCGCCGGCTCCATGCTCGACGCGGCCGACTTCGACGGCGACGGCCTGAGCGAACTCGTCTCCAGCGGCTCCCGGCTACGGGTGTTCCGAGGCCGTACGACCGGACTGTCGGCGTCGGACGTGGTGATCCTCGACCCGAAGGCCCGGGGTACGACGAGGGTGCTGTCGGTGGGCGACTTCGACGGGGACGGGCGGGCGGACCTGGCGGTGCGGACGTACCTGGGCGAGACGAAGGACACCGTGGCCGTGTACCCGGGCGCGAGGAAGACCTTGGTGTCACGGAAGCCGGCGGTCACCTTCTCCAGCTCGGAGTTCCTGACGGACGACTGAGACACGGGCAACTGAGACACAGCAGCCTCAGAAACCACCCGAACTCCCGTACAACCCAGGCGCCTTGCCGCGGGTCTCCTCATCGCGGTCCCCCGTGTTCCGGGGCCGTCCCGACCCTTGGAGCCCACGTGACCATCCGTACCGGCACGGGCGCCGGCCTGCTGGCCGCCGCTCTTCTCTCCGCCACTCTTACCCCGCTCGCCCTGGCCGCTCCGGCCTCCGCGGCGGCGGCCAAGTACGCGGACGACTTCAACGGCGACGGCTACCGCGACCTTGTCCTCGGCGACCGCACCGCCGCGGTGGGCGGCAGGGCGGAGGCGGGTGCGGTCGTGGTGATGTGGGGCACGGCGTCCGGGCTGGACTCCGCCACGCGCAAGGTCTACACGCAGAACAGCCCGGGCGTGGAGGGCTCGGCGGAGGCGGGCGACCACTTCGGCGCGAAGGTCACCACGGCCGACCTGAACAAGGACGGGTACGCGGACGTCGTCGTCACCTCGCCGGGTGAGGACTCGGGCTCCCGGCACGGCATGTTCAGCGTCCTGTGGGGCTCCAAGTCGGGGCTGACCAAGGGCAGTTCGTACACCATGGGCGGCGACGACGTGTTCGCCAAGGACATCGCGGTCGGCGACTTCGACGCGGACGGCAAGCCCGATGTCGTAGCGGTCGGGGACAACTACGTCTGGTTCATGCGCGGCCCGTTCACCAAGTCCGGCTCGCGCGGCACCGCCACCAACCTCGACCCGGTCGACGGCGAGGACATCTCCCCCGAACTGGTCGTCTCCGGCAAGGTCACCAAGGACTCCACCGCGGACTTCGCGGTCGTCGGCTACGACGCGGCCACCCGCAGCCACCGCGTCTGGTTCTACCGCGGCAGCGGCAGCGGCCCGGTGCGGCCGCCGAAGAAGTACGGCCTGCCCGCCTCCACCGAGATCACCGGCTCCAGCGCCGTGATCGCCGACTTCGACAAGAACGGCTACGGCGACCTGGCCGTCGGCGTCTCCCGCTCCGGCAAGGGCGGCGCGGTCCACCTCCTCAAGGGCACGTCCACCGGTTTCGGCACGACCGTCAAGTCGCTCAGCCAGGACACGGCCGGTGTGCCCGGCGTCCGCGAGTCCGGCGACTACTTCGGCTACGACGTCTCGGCCGGCGACACCAACGGCGACGGCTATCCGGACCTCGCGGTGGGCGTGCCACTGGAGACCCTCGGCAGTGAGTTCTGGCGGGCGGGTGCCGTCACCGTCCTGCGCGGCGGCGCCTCCGGCCTGACCGGCACGAACTCCCGCCAGTACGACTACACCACCTCCGGCGTCGAGCGCCCGGCGGACGAGAGCGACAGCTGGTTCGGCGCCTCGGTCCTGCTGCGCGACTACAACCGCGACGGCCGCGCCGAACTCGTCGCCGCCGCCCCGGAGATCGGCCGCCTGCACTTCTTCCCCGGCACGTCCTCAGGCCCCACCGGCGCCGGTTCGAGCACGCTCACCGTCAAGCAACTGGGCCTGGGCACGCGGACCTTCTTCGGCGCCGCGCTCGCCGACTGACCAACTCCCGTACGCAGACCTCCCTTTGGAGCCCCGGAACGTGAAGCACTCCCTGCGCACCACCACGGCCCTCGCCGCCCTGACGATCGCGGGCCTCGCTCCCCTGCCCCTGGCCACCACCGCCTCCGCCGCGCCTTCCGGCCTGTCCGGTGACTTCAACGGCGACGGCTACCGGGACGTGGCGATCGCCGCCCCGGCCGCCACCGTGAGCGGGAAGAAGTGGGCCGGTCAGGTCGCGGTCGTCTACGGCACCAAGAGCGGCCTCGACCCCGCCAAGCACAAGGTGATCAGCCAGAACACGGCCGGCATCCCCGGCTCCGCCGAGACGGACGACGAGTTCGGCGACCAGGTCGCCGCCGCCGACCTCGACCGCGACGGCTACAGCGACCTGATCGTCGGCGCCCAGCACGAGAAGTCGGGCGCCGCCGAGGACGCGGGCACGGTCGTCGTCGTATGGGGCTCGGCCGCCGGCCTTTCCGGCGGTACGACGGTGAAGAACCCCCAGACGCTGTACGGGAGTTACTTCGGCCTGAGCATCGCGGCCGCCGACTTCACCGGCGACGGCAGACCCGACCTGGCGATCTCCGCGCAGAGCGACTCGGCGAACCCGTCCTCCTACCGGGTGCGGCTGATCCGCGGCCCGTTCACCAGGTCCGGCTCCACGGGGGCCGTGTCGACGTACTCCCCCGGCATCGACCGCCCCGTCCTGACCGCGGGCCGGGTCAGCGGCGACACCAAGGCCGACCTCGTGGTCACCGGCCGGAAGCCCGACAGCGACGACCTCGCCACCGCCGTCTACTACAAGGGCACCGCGAGCGGCCTGAGCAGGGCGGGCACCCTGCGCCCCGCGGCGACGGCGGCCATCGGCGACCTGGACAAGGACGGTCGCGGCGACATCGTCCTCGGCAACCCCGAGGACCCGGACAGCGAGCCGTCCGCCGTCACCGGCGGCAGGATCCACGTCATCTACGGCATCGGTTCCGGCCCGAGCGCGAGCCGCCGGGTGTCGTACACCCAGAACACGGCGGGCGTGCCCGACTCCTCGGAGACCGGCGACCGGTTCGGCCAGGCGCTGGCGATCGGGGACTTCGACAAGAACGGGTACGCGGACCTCGCGGTCGGCGCGCCGGGCGAGACCTTCGGCGACGACAGCCACTACCTCTCCTCCGCGGGCGCCGTCACCCTGCTGCGCGGCTCGGCGTCGGGCCTGACCACGACCGGCGCGGTGTTCCTGACGCAGGACAGCACCGGTGTCCCGGGCGTGAGCGAGGCCGGCGACAGCTTCGGCTCCACGCTGCTGGCCTCCGACGTGAACCACGACGGCCGCGCCGACCTCACCGCGATCGGCGCGCAGGAGAACGACCCGGCGGGCGCGGCCTGGTTCCTGCCCGGAGCGGCCACCACGCTCTACTCCACAACGACGTCCAAGACCTTCGCCCCGACGTCGCTCGGCCTCTCGACAGCCCAGGGAGGAGCCTTCGGCACGGACTTGGCGGGCTGAGCGGCTCCGCTGCCCCGCCCGTCACGGCCGTATCGAAAATTTCTCGAACGCACGTACAACCCCTACGCATCGACAAAGGTCTACCTCGCATGCATACGCCCCTGCGACTCGTCCTCGCGACGGCCACGGCCGCGGACTCCACGCACGTCCAGCAGGCCGACTTCAACGGCGACGGGACCGGTGACGCGGCCTTCTCGGCCTCGACCGCGTACGTGAATGGCAAGAAGGGCGCCGGCCTGCTCGTCGTGCTCTACGGCAACGCCACCGGCGTGTCCTCCGCCAAGCGCAGCACGATCAGCCAGAACAGCGCCGGCGTCCCGGGCACCGCCGAGAGCGGCGACCACTTCGCCAACGACCTGGCGTACGCCGACTTCAACGGCGACGGCTACGACGACCTCGCCGTCGGCTCCGCGGGCGAGGACGTCGGAAGCGACGTCGACGGCGGCACGGTGACCATCCTGTGGGGCTCGGCCTCCGGGCTCACCGGCAAGGGCGCGTCCGTGCCCGATCCGGCGCCCACCTCGCACGACTTCTGGGGCCGCAGCCTCGCCGCCGGCGACTTCGACGGCGACGGCAGGGCCGATCTGGCCGTCAGCGGCACCACGGCCACCGTCCACGTCTTCAAGGACGGCTTCTCCACCTCCGGCACCGCCGGCGGCCGCTACACCGTCAAGCCACCGGTCATCGGCACGGGTGGCCTCGGCCCGGTCAACCTGACCGCCGGCGACGTCAACGGCGACGGCCGCTCCGACCTCGTGGTCGACGGCTACGAGACGTCCACCGCCAACGGCTGGAACCGCAACTACTTCGTCCCCGGCACCGCGAGCGGCCTCAGCACGTCCGCCGCCAGGACCCTGAAGCCCGGTGTGATCACCGCGATCGGCGACATCGACGCCGACGGCTACGGCGACATGACCTACGGCTCGGCGAGCGGTCCCGCCCAGGTCACCGGCATCACCCAGGACACCGGCAACGTCCCCGGCACCTCCGAGACGGGCGACGACTTCGGCTTCGAACTCGACCTCGGCGACATCAACGGCGACAAGTACCTCGACCTGGTCGTCGGCGTCGCCGGCGAGAACATCGGCGGCGCGGCGGACACCGGCGCCGTCACGATCCTCTACGGCGGCTCGGGCGGCCTCAGCACCGCCTCCGGCACCCAGACCTTCGCGCAGAGCACAGCGGGTGTGCCCGGTTCGGACGAGAAGGGTGACATGTTCGGCGCCGACGTCAAGCTCGACGACGTCACCGGCGACGGCAGGGCCGACCTGCTCGTGGGCTCGCTCGAGAACGGCGCCGACGGCGCGGTGACCTACCTGCCCTCCAACGGCACGAAGATCACCACCACCGGCTCCCGCACCATCTCCCCGAACTCCTCGGGCGTCTCGACGACGGGTGCGCCGTACTTCGGCGCGAACTTCGCGGACTGACATCCCTGGTGCCGTACCCGGCCGGGTGCACGTCGTCGACCCGGCCCCGCCTTCCCCTCCCCTCCCCCTCCCGGAGCCTCCACCTTGCGCAGACACGCTCTCCTGGCCGCCACTCTCACCACCGGCCTGCTCACCGCCCTGCCCGTGACCACGGCCTCCGCCGCCCCCTCGCACCTGCCCGGCGACTTCAACGGCGACGGCTACCGCGACCTGGCCGTCTCGGCCCCGCTGGCCGCGGCCGGCTCCGCCGACCACGCCGGCGCCGTGCTCATCGCCTACGGCTCCGCGAGCGGGCCGAAGGCGGCGGGCTCCAAGGTGATCTCGCAGAGTACGAGCGGGATCCCCGGCACCTCCGAGTCCGCCGACAACTTCGGCGCCACCACCGCGACGGGCGACTTCAACAGCGACGGCTACGCGGACCTCGCCGTCGGCACCCCGAACGAGTCCACGACCACCGGCTCCCTCGCCGGCGCGGTCACCGTCCTGTGGGGCTCCAAGTCCGGCCTGTCCGGCGGTACTTCGCTCACCCCGCCGACCGCGGACAAGCCGAAGTACTTCGGCCGGACGCTCGCCGCAGGCGACTTCAACGGCGACGGCCGCACCGACCTCGCCGTCGGCGCGGCCAACTACAACGGCATCTCCGTCTACCTCGGCGGCACCGGCAAGGGCGCCACCCTGTCCGGCCGCACCGGCTTCACCCCGGGCATCCTGACCCAGGGCACGGGCATCCGCAGCCTGACCGCCGGCGACATCAACGGCGACGGCACGGACGACCTCGTGGTCGGCGGCGACACCAGCCCCAAGACCGACCGGCAGCTGGTCTACCTGTCCCCGGGCGGCTCCGCGCGGACCTACGCCGGCGAGGCCGCCCAGGGTGACTCCGCCGCGGTCGGCGACGTCGACGGCGACGGTTACGACGACATCGTCACCGGCCTGTACGGAGACGTGCGCGCCGACCAGACCAACTCCCGGCTCGGCGGCAGCGTCACCCTGACCTACGGCTCCGCGAAGGGCCCGGACACCTCCCGCGCCCCCGTCACCATCAGCCAGAACACGCCCGGCGTGCCCGGCGCGGGCGAGGCCGGCGACTGGTTCGGCGACTCGGTGGCGCTCGGCGACATCAACGGCGACGGCCGCGCCGACCTCGCCGTCGGCGCCCAGCACGAGGGGATCGGCAGCGCGACCGACGCCGGTACGGTGACCATCGTCCCGGCGAGTTCGAAGGGGCTGTCGCCCGCGACGTCGTACAGCTACAGCCAGAACACCGCGGGCGTGCCGGGCACGGCCGAGACCGCCGACGAGTTCGGCACCGCGGTCCGCCTGGTCGACACCAACCGCGACGGCAGGGCCGACCTCGCCGTCGGCGCCCCGGGCGAGAACGCCGGCGACGGCACCCTGCTGTTCCTCCGGGGCACCTCGACCCGGCTGACCACCAAGGGCCTGGTGAGCTACGGCGCGGGCTCGGTGGGCCTGGGCACCCACCCCCAGCCGGAACTGGGCTCGCCCATCACCGGCTGACAACCGCCGACGACCGCTGACAACCCCCGGGGCCCCTGAGAGAACCCCGCAGATCCCGCCGAGGGGCCCCTAGGGGATGTCACAGCTCGGCAGCAAAGGCGGGCCCGAACCGCCGGGCCCGGCACGTCACTCTCCGGGACCAGGTACGTTCGAAGGCGTGGCTGGATTCAGGATCGGACGCGGCGGCCGGAACAACGGCGCTCCGCAAACGCGACCGCAACACCCCCCGTACGGACAGCAGACGCCGCAGGGCCCGTCGTACGGCTACCCGCCGGCGCCGCAGCCCGGGCCGCAGCAGTACGGCGGCGGGAACGGCAACGCCTACGGGGAGCCGCCCTACGGGGAGCCGGAGTACTTCGGCGACGGCGGCGGCTACGCCCCGCAGGGCGGGCCGGACCCGTACGCGGCGAACAACCCGGGCCACACGCAGGCGTTCTCGGTCGGCGAGGACCCGTACAGCCAGGGCGGTACGTACCGCGCGGGCTCGGCGCAGCCGCCGTCCGGCCCGATCGGCCCGCGCCTGCACTGGAAGGACCTGCTCCGGGGCATCGTGCTGTCCCCCAGCCAGACGTTCCTGCAGATGCGGGACTACACGATGTGGGGCCCCGCCCTCCTCGTCACCTTCCTCTACGGCCTGCTCGCGGTCTTCGGCTTCGACGGCGCCCGCTCGGACGCGATCAACGCCACACTGTCGAACGCGGTGCCGATCGTCCTGACGACGGCCGTGGCCATGGTGGTCTCGTCCTTCATCCTCGGCGTGGTCACCCACACCCTGGCCCGCCAGCTGGGCGGCGACGGGGCCTGGCAGCCCACGGTCGGCCTCTCCATGCTGATCATGTCCCTCACGGACGCCCCCCGCCTGGTCTTCGCGATGTTCTTCGGCGGCGACGCGACCTTCGTCCAGCTGCTGGGCTGGGCGACGTGGGTGGCGGCGGGCGCGCTGCTGACCCTGATGGTCTCCAAGTCCCACGACCTGCCCTGGCCGAAGGCGCTGGGCGCGTCGGCGCTCCAGCTGATCGCGCTGCTGTCGATCGTGAAGCTGGGCACGTTCTAGCCGTTCCAGCAGTCTTCGGGGCCGTCCGTCACTGGTGACGGACGGCTCAGAGCGCTTCCTTGTTCACCTTGACCGCTTCCCCCGACCTGCTCACGGGCGGAAGCACGCTCCACGGGAAGTTGATCCACTCATCGGTTCGCTTCCACACGTACTCGCACTTCACCAGCGAGTGCGACTTCTCGTAGATGACGGCCGAGCGCACCTCGGCGACGGTGTCGAGGCAGAAGTCGCGGACGAGTTTGAGGGTCTTGCCCGTGTCGGCGACGTCGTCGGTGATGAGCACCTTCTTGTCGGAGAAGTCGATGACGTTCGGGACGGGCGCGAGCATGACGGGCATCTCGAGAGTCGTGCCCACCCCCGTGTAGAACTCCACGTTCACGAGGTGGATGTTCTTGCAGTCGAGGGCGTAGGCGAGCCCGCCGGCCACGAAGACGCCGCCGCGGGCGATGCTGAGCACGATGTCCGGCTCGAAGCCGTCGTCGGCGATGGTCTGCGCGAGCTCGCGCACGGCCGTGCCGAAGGCCTCGTACGTGAGGTTCTCGCGGACGCCGCTCATGGCCGTCACACCTGCGTCCGGTGGAAGTTGAGGAAGGACCGGGAGGCGGTGGGGCCGCGCTGCCCCTGGTAGCGGGAGCCGTAGCGCTCGCTGCCGTACGGGAACTCGGCGGGCGAGGAGAGCCGGAACATGCACAGCTGCCCGATCTTCATGCCGGGCCACAGCTTGATGGGGAGGGTGGCGAGGTTGGAGAGCTCCAGGGTCACGTGACCGCTGAAGCCGGGGTCGATGAACCCGGCCGTGGAGTGGGTGACGAGCCCGAGCCGCCCGAGGGAGGACTTGCCTTCGAGACGCGAGGCCAGATCATCGGGGAGCGTGATGACCTCGTACGTGGACGCCAGCACGAACTCACCCGGGTGGAGGATGAAGGGCTCGTCGCCCTCCGGCTCCACGAGCCGCGTGAGATCGGCCTGCTCGACGCTGGGGTCGATGTGCGGGTACCGGTGGTTCTCGAACACCCGGAAGTACCGGTCCAGCCGGACGTCGACGCTCGACGGCTGCACCATGGTTTCGTCGAAGGGATCGATCCGTACCCGCCCGGCGTCGATCTCGGCCCGGATGTCCTTGTCTGAGAGAAGCACGCCCCGAGGATACGCAAGGCGCGCGGAGGGACGACAATCGCCCGTTCCGCGCGCCTTGCTACGTACGGCCGTTTTGTACGACCGCTACCGCCCGCTACTGCTTCTCAAGGCCGACCGGCACGACACTGCGCAGCCGGGCACAGCGTGGACACCGCACCAGCCGGCCGGGGCCGAGCCGCTCGGCCTGCTGCATCGGGAACGAAGCGGTGCTGAACACGTGCCCATCGGCACAACGGACGACGGTGCGCTCCATCAAGTCCATGAGTCCCTTCCCCAAGAGCCCCGTCCGGCTGCTCTCCAGCGGACGACAAATGCCACATTACGGGATCAAAGGAACGACTCTCCAGGCGGCACTCCGACCTCACCCGGACCCTCTCCCACCCCTCCACCGTACGCCCCAACTCCCGGCCCCCGCAGCCCCATCGGCCCCCACAAACGCATTCGGACCCCACGGCTTCAGCGCCGGGGGCCCGGTATGAGGTAAGGTGACGATGCGTTCCGACGCCGGTCCCGACCGGCGTCTACGCGGGTGTAGTTTAATGGTAGAACATCAGCTTCCCAAGCTGAGAGCGCGAGTTCGATTCTCGTCACCCGCTCTTTCTGAAGCCCCAGGTCAGTGACCTGGGGCTTGTTTGTTGTCTAGTCCAATTTGTGGGTGGCTTGCCCTAGTCCTGTGACCTGAAGTCACATACGCAAAGCGCCACTTGGAAGCCCTCGACAGCACCGGCGCGCCTGTACCGATCGGTGGCGACGCCCGATGTCGTTCATGTCGGAGGTAAGGATCGTCACCCGGCCCGGATGCTGAAGCGCAGTCGCGCACAGCATTGCGTCGATGGCGTGCTTGTGGCCGTGCAGCCCCGCCGAGCGCAGCAGCACGGCACCGGCCTGCGCAACGCCTTGAGTGACCGGCTCGGCCCCAAGACGGGAGAGGGTCCATTTCAGCGCCGACAGCCACTCGTGGACCTCGCGGTCCCTCTGCACTGCTGGGACAGCTTGGTGTTGACGGGGGTGGGGCGGCCCGGCACGAGCAGAGACCAACGGATCAGCCTCCCCTTGAGACCCCGGAGTCAGGATCCGACTCAGTGCTTGTCGACCGCCGAGGCCCAGTCGAAGTTCACGCCCATCTGGGCGTACATGGTCGAGTACCCGACGAAGCAGTCGAACTTCTCGACCTTGCCGTCGTGCAGGTACCAGAAGTCGGCGGTCGGTACGTCGACCCTCGCGCCGTTCGGCTTGACGGTGCCCGCCGGCGACTGCAGCGGTCCCTCGAACGTGCCCTGGATCGACAGCTCGATGCTGACCACGTCGTCGTTCACGGTGATGCGCTTGAGCTCCCGGTGAACGTCGGGAAAGAGGCCGACCATGTAGCGCGGGACATCACCGAGCGCCTCGCCCCGGTAGGCCACGCCGGGGACCATGTCGTTGAAGACGCCGTCCTTGGCGAAGCTGTCCTCGAACGCATCGGCGTCCAGGGTCTTGCCCTCCGCCACGTAGTAGTCGCGCAGGACGACTGCGAGGTTGGCCCTCTCGTGCTTGGTCAGGTGGCGGTTCGTCAGCGGCAGCTTCGCGAGCTCGCGGTCGGTGAGGGTCGTGTGGACCGCTGCGCCGGTGTGGCCCGTCGCACTGCTGTGGGTCGGGGTCGCGGCCTGTGTCGGCGCGGCGGCGATGGAGAGACCGCCCAGGACGGCTATCGCGGCCGTGGCGGTGATCGACTTCCGGCTGATCAGCTTCATGTCGTATTCCTCCAGGTTGGTTCTCAGGACCGAGATCCGTCGCCGTCACGACGACCTCGAACGCCCTTAGTAAATCAAACGCTCGCTTGACTTTATGAACGCCGATGCAGACTGTCAAGCAGCTGTTTAAATTCCTTGGCCGTCAGTCAGGAGACACCCGCCACGTGATACGGGGCGACGGCCCGGGTAGTGGCAGTCATTGACAGTGAATTCAATCATATGCTTTAATACATGCCATGATTCGGGCGGAGAAGACGGACCTGCGCCGGGAGGCCGGTCAGCGCACGCGGGACAGCCTGGAGGCGGCCGCCCTGGAGCTGCTCGCGCAACGAGGCCAGGAGGGCGTCACGGTCCGCGAGATCACAGATCGGGCCGGAGCCAACGTCGCCGCGGTGAGCTACCACTTCGGGTCGCTGAAGGCATTGTGCGACTCGGCGATAGAGCACGCCTTGGAACGGTATCTGGACGCGCAGATCCTGGCACTCGGCTCGCTCGGCTCCACCCCGACACTCCAGGAGGTGGCGACAGCCTTCGCCCGGCCGATGATCCGCGCACTGGCGGCCGGTGGCCAGGACCTGGCCATGATGCGGACTGTGGCGCGCGTCGGCATCGACCCACCCCAGGGCTGGGAGCGGCTGAACGGCAAGTTCGACCAGAACCGCCGGGAGGCCCTCCGGGTACTGACGGCGAACCTTCCCGAAGTCGGCGAACAGGAACTGATCTTCCGTACGCGATGTGCAGCCGGTCTGCTGAACTGGCTCGCGCTGGCGCCCATCGGTGCCGAGCTGGCCGCCATGCCTGCCGAACAGATCGAACGGCAACTGGTCCCCGTCGTGGCCGGAGCGTTCCGAGGGGACGCCGCCGACCGCTGACCAGCCCCTTGAACGCCCTGTGTGCCAAGGCAATCAGCCGGTCCGGAACCCAGTAACCGCCACCACCTGCTCACGCACACGGCGGGGGGCCGACCGAAGTACGACCCTCGGCCGAGTCTGCGACATCGCTTGCGCCTCCGTACTCGACGACATCGCTTTGTTCCCGCGCCATCCGCTCGTGCGGCCCCGGCAGAGGATGGATCTGTGAGGCATGGCCGACCGGGCCGTCGGCGCCCCGTCCAGGTGCCGCGCGGCTGTCGGTAGAGGTGGCTGGTCAGGTCGACGTCGGGAACAGCCACGCCGTGGGTGGCTGGCGGACGGCGATGCCGTTGGCGGTGTCGACGAGGGCGAGGGACGGGGCGGTGCGACCGGGCGGAGCTCGACGGAGTTGATGTAGCCGCCGGGCCAGATGTCGGTCGCCGGCCATGGGGCAGGCACGGGCCCACAGCACAGGAAGACCGGAGATCCGGGCGACCGCTTCGAGCAACTCGGTGGTCCGCCCGGACGGATGGCCTCCACCTCGATCTCGCACTCGTCGAGGGCGAGGCGGCCCAGGATGTCGTAGCCGATCAGCCGATCCGGGACAGCGGGAGACCGTTGTCCGGGCCCGCTGCCCGGTACCGGTCGAGGCATGAACCACGAGCCCGGCCAGCGGGCTGAAGTGCTGCTCGTCCGCCGCCCATGCCCCGCTCGCATGGGGCGTCGGCTTGTAGCGGCGGTCGTCGACGGCCTCGAAGTAGCTGCCCCGGGGTGTTGTGGAGTCGGATAACGGACGTTCTCGAAGGGGACCGCGCGGGGGGTGAGTGTGATGCTGAGGACAGTTGCCGGTACGGCGATGAGGTACGAGGTGCCGGCCACCGACGCCCCGGTCGGCCGACGTGCGCGCCGGGGTGCTCGCCGTACGGTCCGAGTGGGCGGCGGCGCAGCACGGCTCGCGTCCTACCCATCCGCCTGACTGCCGGGCCGGAGGCCGGTCATGCGTCCTCGAGTCGCTGACGGCGACGCAGGTGCAGGGCGGATGCGGCAACAGCCACCGCGGTGCCCAGAACCGCGTAGCCGGCGAGCACCCACAGGGGCTGGGCGATGGCGTTGGCGGAGAAGTAGACCGTGTTGCGTACGGCGGTGGTGCCGGCGCCCGGCGGGAGCCACTGGCCGATCGCCGCCCAGAACGGCGGCAGCAGGACGGAGGGATAGGCGCCCCCGGCACTGGGGTTGCCCAGCACGACGAAGAGGAGGACGGTCACCCCGACGCCGATGACGCCCCACAGCACCTGGAAGGCGACGGTGGTGGCGGCCGAGGCGAAGACGATCAGCGCGCCCAGCGCCCACAACTGGGCGAAGTGCCCCTGCAGAGCGCCCAGGAGGGGATCGGCGATGATCGCCCCGCCCAGACCCGAGGCGATCGCGTAGAGGGCGAGGGAACCCAGTCGGATGACGGTCCGGTGGAGGTTGGCCGGGCGGGCACCGCCGGCCATGCCGAGGATCGTGGCGGCCATGTAGCCACCGACCATCCAGCCCATGACGAGGTAGAAGGAGGACATGCCGCGTCCGTCGCTGTCGGCGGGCGGGCGGATGTCGGTGATCGTCACCTGGCGGTGGCGGTCCGTCTCGATGGTCTGGGCGATCTGCTGGCCCGTGGAGGAGACGGCGGGACCGCCTGCCGAGGCCACCAGCAGGGTGTCGGTGGTGCCCTTCGGGTCGATGAGGATCGCCGCGTCGACGGTGCGGTCGAGGATGAGGGCGCGGGCCTGCTTCTCGGTGGCTGCGGCGCGGGCGTCGAGGGGGTCGTTCTCCAGGGCGTTGAGCTGTTTGACGACCTCGCCCGACACCTCTGCGGGAGCGACGACCGCGACGGGAATGTGGTGGGGCTTGGGCGCGTGGAAGGCGCCGATGTAGGACAGGACGAAGCCCAGCTGGAGGGCGAAGACACCGACGATCAGCAGGATGCCGCGCAGGCTGAGGGCATCGCGGAGTTCGGCGGTGAAGCCCCGTGGTGCGGGGGCGGAAGGCGGGTCCTGGGCGGGGTTCGCAGGGGAGGAAGTCACGGTCGGGTCTTTCGTTGCTCGATGGTGCGGTATGTCCCAGGGAGCGGGACCGGAGGCGGCGGGAGCCGGCCGTACAGGAAGGCCCGGGGCCGGTACGGAAGTCCCCTTGCGGACCAGGTGGACGACAGACCCCGGTCGTCGGCATTGCCACTACGCTCCTGCTTGTGAGCGAGAGACCCGGGAAATCACAGGAAAGCCTCACGACGAAGCCGTCGGTGCCGGATTCCGACACCCAGGACGCCCATCACGGCTTCTCCGAGCTGGATCTGGCTCTCCTGGACGCGCTCCAGACCTCACCCCGTGCGCCCTGGTCACGGATCGGCCGCGCGCTGGGCGTGGACGCGACCACCGCGGCCCGGCGCTGGGAGCGCCTGCGTGAATCCGGACTGGCCTGGATCACTGCTCACGACGCCGCGAAGACCGCCACGGTCGCCTATGTGGAGGTGCGGTGCCGACCGGGATCCCTGGCGTCCGTCAGCGCCGCCGCCGCCCGGCTGCCCTGGGTGTTCAACGTCGACGAGACCGCCGGCGACTTCGATCTGTTCCTCGGGGTGGTGGCCGCCGATCTGCCCGCGCTCGGCCGTTCGGTGCACGAGACGATCGGCGGGCTGAACGGGGTCCGCGGTCTCCGCACCCGGCTGGCCATCACCCAGTACGGGGAGGGCAGCGACTGGCGGATCCGGGCGCTGGAACCCGCCGACCGCGCCACCCTGTCCGAACCGCGGGCGCCGACCCGGGCCGTATTCACCACCGACATGCACGACCGCCCGGCACCCGAGGACCAGGCCCTGCTGTCCGCGCTGGGCGACGACGGCAGACTCGGCTACACCGAACTGGCCGCCGTGACGGGCATGAGCGAGCACACCGCCCGCCGACGGCTCCAGCGCATGCTGCGCGAGGGCGAGATCACCCTCCGCTGCGACCTGGCCCGCCCCCTCGCCGGTCTGCCGACCGCGATGATCTACCGCGCCTCGGTCCCCCACTCCCGGCGCGAGGCGACCGGCAACGCCCTGGCCCGTGTGAAGCAGGTGCGCACGTGTGTCTCCGTGAGCGGCCCGCACAACCTGCTCGTCATGGTGTGGCTCCACGGACTCGCCGCCGTCGACCCGTTCGAGGCGCTGCTCGCCGACCGCTTCCCGGAGCTGGAGGTGCGGGACCGGACCGTCGTACTCAACTCCGCCAAGCGCATGGACCGGCTGCTCGACCTTCAGGGCCGGTCCGCGGGCCGCGTGCCCTTCGCGCTGCCGCCGCCGTGATCGGTGGGGCGGGCACGGCGGACCGGCCGTTCAGGGCTGGTCGTCCATCAGGTCGAGTTCCTCCCACATCTGCTGGATGTGGCCTGATGAGCGGATGGCGTCATCATCGCTCAGTTCGCTGAGGACGGCTTGGACGGTGGCCACCATGGCGGTCAGGGACGGGCCTCCGTGGATGCCTTCGACGGGAGTGACGATCAGATGGTCGGCGTCCTCGGCGAGAGGCGAGGAGCGCAGGTCGGTGAGGACGATGACGGTGGCGCCGCGCTGGTGGGCGAGGCGGGTGAGGGCGCGCAGGGTCCGGGTCAGGCGCCAGACGTTGACGGCGATGAGGCAGTCGCCCTCTTCCAGGCGGGCCACCTGGACGGCCTGGGTGGTGGGGGAGCCGAGGGCGAGCTGGATGTCGTGGCCGGCAATGGTCCCCAGGTAGCTGAGGATGTGAGCGGGGCCCGCGCCGCTGCCGGAGCTGATGACGAGGGTGCGCCGGGCGGCCTTGACGGCCCGCGCGGTGGCGCGGATGGCGTCCAGCGTCTCGGGGGCGGCGAGCGCGTTGATGTTGTGGGCGTCCTGGCGCAGGGTCTGCGCCGCGGGGTCGGCTGCCGGGCCGGGGGTGAGGTCTCCCGAGGAGACCGAGGTGAGGAAGCGGGCCCGCAGCTCTTCGCGCAGCTGGGGCCAGCCGTCGAAGCCGAGTTGCTGGGCGGTGCGGACCACGGTGGAGACGTTGACCCCGGCGCGTTCGGCGACCTCGCGGGCCGAGGAGTAGCTGGCGAACTGGGGTGCACGGGCCAGGACATGGATGACGCGCCCGGCCTGCGGGCCGAGCGTCCCAGCGGTTCGGTCGGTGAGCCATGCCTCGATGGTCACTGCGCCGGTTCTCCTTGCAGGCCGGGCGGGTTCACCGCGTGACGTGATGGTGGGCGACGCGGAATACGCGGGTGCTCGCGGCGTCGGCCGAGTCGAAGAAGGGTGCCATGCCGCGGGCGAATTCCAGGCGCCGGGGCGAATTCTGCCAGGCGGCACGGGCGTCGTCGTCGGCCCACAGGGCGGTGACGACGACGGTGTCCGGGTCGTCCTCGGGGACCAGGACCTGCGAGGCGATTGCGCCGGACGCTTCGAGGATGCCGGCCGAGCGGTAGTACGCGATCAGTTCGTCCCGGCGCCCGGGCGCGGGGCGGAGGGACAGTGCGGTGAACGTCATGCACCAACTATTGCACGAATACTTCATATGCACTTAACGTTGCACACCTGTACGGCGTCGCCGACCGCCGCTGGACCCGCTCGGCCGCCGCGATCGGCCGTCCGGGGGTCATGTCCGCCCCCATCCCCATCGGTTGCCTGTACGACGGCGTCGGCTCCACCAATGTCCTTCTCGTGCTGGTCACCGCCCTCGGCGAGAAAGCCTCCGGCAGCAGCCCGGAACAACTGGAAGGGACCCCCGCATGACCGCCCACGCCGCCGCCCGCCTGCTGATCACCAACGCCCGTCTGCTGCACCCCGAGAGCGGCGAACTGACCGACGCCTCATGGCTGGAGGTCGCCGACGGCCGCATCGCCGGCCACGGCACCGGACGCCCGCCCGCCGTCCCCGAGGACGTACGGGTCCTGGACGCCGCAGGCGCCACCGTTCTGCCCGGCCTCGTCGACGCCCATGTCCACATCCTGCTGACCACCTTCGACGCGAGGGAGGCGGCCAACTGGACGGCCGGATACGCCACCGTCCGCGCGTTGCGGGAAGCGGAGCGCATGCTGCGGCGCGGGTTCACGACCGTGCGCGACGTCGGCGGCGCCGACCACGGCATGGCCCGGGCGATCGACGAGGGCCTCGCCGTCGGACCGCGGCTGGTGTTCGGCGGCAAGGCCCTGTCCCAGACCGGCGGCCACGGAGACGTCCGCCCGCTCAGTGACGACACCCTGCCCTGTTGCCAGTCCCGCCCCGCCTTCGCCCGCGTCGCCGACGGCGTGGAGGCGGTGCGCGCCGCCGCCCGCGACGAGTTTCGCAAGGGCGCCGCCCACCTGAAGATGCTGATCAGCGGGGGCGTCGCCTCACCCCACGACGAGGTCTCGGCCGTCCAGTACACCGACGAGGAGATCCGTGCCGCCGTCACCGAGGCCGAGAACCACAACCGCTACGTCACTGTGCACGGCTACCACCCCCGCGGCGTCAACCGCGCCCTGCGGGCAGGCGTCCGCTGCGTCGAACACGGCAACCTCCTCGACGACGAGACCATCAGCCTGCTGCTCGAACACGACGCTTTCCTGGTTCCGACGCTGGTCGCCTACGACCAGATGGCGCGGCTGGGCAGGCAGGCCGGCATGGCCGAACAGTCCTACCGAAAGGTCGCCGACGTCCACGAGGCCGGCCTGAGCGCCCTCGAACGCGCCCACAAGGCAGGTGTCAACCTCGTCTACGGCAGCGACCTGCTCGGCCCGCTGCACCCCGCCCAGCTCAAGGAGTTCACCCTGCGCGCCGAGGTCCAGCCCCCGGCCGACATCCTCCGCTCCGCGACCACCACCGCCGCCCGGCTGCTGCGCATGGAGGGCGAGATCGGCACACTCACCGTGGGCGCCCACGCCGACCTGCTCGTCGTCGACGGCAACCCCCTGGACGACATCAGCATCCTCACCCGCCCCGAACAGAACCTGCGCCACGTCGTCAAGGCCGGGACCATCATCTGAACCAGGGGCACGCGACCGGGCTCCGCCCGTTCTGGCAGGCCCTCCACGGCCTGCCAGTAAGGAACTGTGCCCCTGCGACAGCGACCGTTCGGCTCAGCACCCGCTTCCCAGGCTGGACGCCCCTTGACCCGCGAGGAGGGGCTCCTCGCGCCTCCCTGGCAGAGGAGGTCGGCGAGGGAGCGGCCTCGGCGGAGGAGTGTGCACGGGCGAAGCGCCGCCCGGGTCGGCCGAGTGATCGAGCCGAGTCGGGCCGAGAGCCCGTCGAGGCGGCCCTCCGACTGTCGTTCCGCAGTCCTGTGCCCATAGCGTGCCCTTAAGAGCGGTCAACCACGGTCGACAACGGTGCGACCTCGCACTCCCGACCATTGCGCCAGAGTGCATACGGCCAGGTCAGAGGCGCTCCGACTTCGAAAGCGTCGTCGCTTCCCAAGCTGAGAGCGCGAGTTCGATTCTCGTCACCCGCTCTTATTGAAGCCCCAGGTCAGCGGCCTGGGGCTTTTCTGTCGGTGGCCGCGCCGGGCTCATGTTTCGGCCTCCGAGGGACGTCGCCGACCTGCTGTTTCCTTGTGCGAGCCGCATCGGTCACGTCTGTGAGCCCTCAGCTTGTCCGTCCCCTCGGAGGGGACAGAGCGTGGCCGATTTCTCATCAGGTGGTCACGGGTGGTGGGCGTTGCGCTCCCGATCGATTGGGCCCGCGAGGGGTTCACCTGTGGTGTTCGGTGATGTGGGTCGCCGGGGCGCGGCGGGGTTTGGGGAGGGGAGCGGCGTACGTTCCGATCTTGCTGGTGGTGAGGTGGCGTTGGATGAGGGATTCGGCGAGTGAGACCGCGCTGCTGACGCCGTCGACGACCGGGATGCCCAGGCGCTGTGACATGCGGGTGTCGAGTCCTGACATGCCGGCGCAGCCGAGGCAGACGACTTCCGCGCCGGCGGCGATGGCCTGGCGGGCGGAGTCGATGAACGCCTGCTCGGTGGTGATGGGGTCGTGTTCGAGGTCGAGGACGCCAAGGCCGGTGGCGTAGATGCCGGCGCATCGTTGGAGGAGGCCGGCGGTGCGCAGGCTGTCCTCGATCTGGCCCTGGGTGCGGGCCAGTGTCGTGACGACGGCGAAGCGGCGTCCCAGGAGGAGTGCGAACAGTGCGGCGGCTTCGGTGATGTCGATGACGGGGACGTTCAGGAGTTCGCGGGCTCCTTCGCGTCCGTGTTCGCCGAATCCGGCCATGACGACGCCGTCCACCGGTTGGTCCAGGTGCTGGAGGAGGTCCAGGACCGAGGCGGCGCTGAGGAAGCTGTCGTACCAGCCCTCCGCGGAAGGGACGCCCCAGTGG
The DNA here is from genome assembly GCF_022698165.1 of Streptomyces cylindrosporus. Taxonomy (GTDB): domain Bacteria; phylum Actinomycetota; class Actinomycetes; order Streptomycetales; family Streptomycetaceae; genus Streptomyces; species Streptomyces cylindrosporus. The sequence continues at coordinate 526,747 of NZ_JALDAY010000008.1, read as the reverse complement.
GGTGTGAGCGGCAGGATGCGTGTGCCGGGCCGGACGGCGGCGCGGGCTCCGGCGGCGATGGTCTCGGTCATCGTGGTGCTGGTGTTGCAGTTGACGACGGCGATCGTGGTCACGGTGCCACCTCCGCGGGGAGCCGCCGCTCGGTGCTGAAGCGGTCGGGGATCCGGGTGCGGGCGATGGCCACGGCCGCGTAGGCGAGGTCTTCCAGGGCGATGCCGACGGAGTTGAACAGGGTGATGTCGGAGGGGAGTTGGCGGCCCGGTGTCGTTCCGGCGAGTACGGCGCCGAGTTCGCGGCCGAAGGTCTGCGGGAGCGTGGCGCCCTCCTCGATGGACAGCAGGGCCTCGCCGGACTTGGCGAGCTGGGTGGCGGTGCTGTCGACGACGACGGTGGCGCGGGCCATGCCGGTTGCGTCGATCTCCCGGTGGTCGGGGCGCGGCGGGGCCCCGACGGCGTTGACGTGCAGGCCGGGCCGGAACCACTGTCCGGACACGACGGGGTGCCGGGCGGGGGTGAGAGTGCAGAGGATGTCGGCCGCCTCGGTCACCTGTCGGGGGCCGGGTGCTTCGATCACGTCGAGGAGCCCGTCCACGGCGTGGCGGAAGGCGCGCACGGTGGCGGCGGTGCGGGACCAGACGTGCACGGTGTCGATGCCGCGGACTTCCCGCAGGGCGTGGACGTGTTCGACGGCGAGTCGGCCCGCACCGACCAGGCCCAGCACGCGTGCGTCGGACCGGGCGAGGGCGTCGGTGGCCACCGCGCTGGCCGCGGCGGTGCGCATTCGGGTGCCGATCTCGCCGTCGAGGATGGCGAGGCGTTCGCCGGTACGGGCGTCCAGGACCAGGACGGTGGAGCGTTGGGCGGGCTGTCCGGCGGCCCGGTTGGCGGGGGCGTCCGACATGACCTTGACCACCGAGAGGCCCAGCCGGTGGGAGGTGGCGGTCATCGGCAGGAACTGGGTGTCGCCCGCTCCGGGGAGCGACTGGGGGGCGGGCTGTTCGGCCAGTCCGCGGGCGAGGTCGAGGAAGGCGGCCCGTACGGCGTCGATGAGTTCGGCGCGGCCGACAAGACCGTCGAGGTCCGTGCTGTCGAGGAACACCGTCATCGGTAGTCCGCCATGAAGGTGTCGTCGGCGAGCTGGGCGTAGGTGGGCGCGGTGTTGACCAGGCCGCCGTCCTCCAGGATGCGCATCCAACGGTCGCTGGCGCTCTCGTCGACGGCGACGGTCTGCCACACGGCGCTGTCGGCCAGCTGCTGGTATACCAAGCGCAGGATGCCCTGATCCTTGTCCGGCCACCGGTGCTTGAGGACGGCGTCGACGCTGTGCGGGTCGGCGGTGGGCACTAGTCGCATCGCGGCATCGATCGAGGCCACGAAGGCGGTGACGCGCTCGCGCAGTTCCTCGACGCGGTCGGTGCGGCAGTAGTAGACGCTGTTGGGCATGATGCCGCCGTCATCGAGGTGGCGGAAGACGATCGTGGCGGCTCCGGCGGCTTCGAGTTCGGTGGCGGTGACCAGGTCGGCGATGATGGCGTCGCCGAGGCCCGCGGTGAACAGTTCCACGAGCATCGCGGTGGACAGATCGCGCACGAAGCGGATGTCAGCGGGGTCGACGCCCGCCTCGCGCAGCAGTCCGGCGGTGAACTCGTAGGGGGCGCTGCCGCCGGCTCCGGGCGCCAGGACGGTCCTGCCGCGCAGGTCGGCGAGGGTGAAGCCGACGGCGGCGACGGTGCTACGGAGGGCGATCGCCATCGGGAACTGGTGGTTGAGCTGGCATACGACGCTCAGCTTGCGGTCGCTGCCGGCGTACATGGCCGGCACCCACAGGCCGCCCAGGGCGAGGTCGGCCCGCCCGGAGCCGAGGTCGTCGAGGACACCGGTCCACGGATCGCGGGCGACGGCGGAGACATCGAGACCGGCGTCACGGAAGATGCCTTCCCGGTCGGCGAGGTATTCGGGCAGGTAGTTCAGGCCGTTGGCGGTGGCGGAGACGTTGAGGGACTGCATGGTGGCCTCTCCGGTTTGCGTTGCTGTGCGGGTGATCGGGTACGGCGGTGCGGGTGCCGCGGGTCGGACGTCAGGCGTCGGCGGGTGTGGCCGGTGCGGAGGTCTCGTTGACCTCCTCCAACGTGCGGCCCCGGGTCTCGGGGGCGAACCGGGAGGCGATGACGAGCGCGGCGTACATCACCGCGACCATCCCGAAGACCCCGGCGAGGTCGAACCGGTCGAACAGGGCGATGGCGGCGAACGGCATGACCGCTCCGGCGATGTTGCCGATGCCGTTGACGATGGAGGTTCCGCTGGCCCGGATCGCGGTCGGATACAGCTCCGGCGACCACACGGCCAGCGTGGTGTTCGTGATCATCGTGAAGAACTGGAAGAGCGCGCCGATGACGAGGATGGCCGCGGTCTCCTGGGCGAGAAGCGCGAACGCGACGGCAGTGAGACAGCCGAGGCTGCCGGCCGCGCCGACCACCCACCGCCGGCCGCAACGCCCGGCCAGCAGCGCCGAGGCGCAGGCCCCGAGCAGCGAGCCGACGTTCATGATCATCGTGTAGAGGAGGCTGTCGGACAGGGAGTAGCCGCGCTCGGTCAGCAGGGTCGGCATCAGGAAGTTGAGGGTGACCTGCGCCCCGAACGCCATCCAGGAGGCGGCGCCGATGGTGATCGTCCGGGACAGCACCGAGCGGTGGAAGACGGCGGCCGGTGACGTCTTGAGCCTGCGGGCAGGGATGTCCGCCGCGCTCAGAACGGGCGGAACGGATCCGACGCGCCGCGGGTCGAGCGAGTCCCCGCTCAGTCGCGCCAGGGAATGGTTGGCGTCGTCGACGCGGCCCTGGGACAGCAGGAAGCGCGGTGTCTCCGGCAGACGTCGGCGGTAGGCCACGACGACCAGGGCCGGCAGGGCGAGCAGGACGAACGTCCAGCGCCAGACCAGGTCGTCGCCGCCGAGCGCGGGGGCGACGGGGCCGAGGAGCAGGAGGAACAGGCCGTAGGAGAGGAAGTTGCCGACCCCGCCCGAGCCGATGTTGAGAGTGGCGACGAGCGTTCCGCGGTGGCGGGTCGCGACCATCTCGCACAGCATCGCGATGCCGATCGTGAACTCGCCGCCCAGGCCGATGCCGACGATCAGCCGACTGGCCAGCAGGGTGCCGTAGTCGAAGGCGACGGCGCTGAGCAGCCCGCCCAGGGTGTAGACGAGGAGGTTGACGCTCAGGGACGCGCGGCGGCCGTAGCGGTCGGCGATCCAGCCGCTGGCGAAGCGGCCGATGAGCCCGCCGATGACGGTGGCGGTGTTGATCGCGGTCAGTTCGTTGTCGCCGATGTGCAGGGACGACTTGATGAGGCTGCCCATCGCCCCCACGGAGTTCTGCTCCAGGGTGTCGAAGAACATGCCGGCCAGGATGATCACCAGGGCCCAGAACTGGGCCCGGGTGAAGCCGGCCTCGTCCAGGGCCCGGGCGAGGGTGTTGGTGGCGGGACGTGTCGGGGACGGGGCGGACGCGGATACGGGGGACGCACTCATACGGAACCTGCCAGGAGTCGTTGTCGCGGTTGAGGTCCTTCAGCGAGCAGCGGGGGGTGTCGGTCGCAGACCGTGAGACGTGAGAGGTGACAGGCGCGGGAACAGCACGGTGGGGGCGGGCGTGCGTCTTCGCGCTCTGTGCCGGTGTGGGTGTGTCGCCGTCGACCACCGACGCTTCTGGTATACCAAAGGCCGGATCCAGGGCTACAGGGTTCGCGTGTTAACTCGACGTAAGGGAGAACGCCGAAAGATTTCGTCACGGTAAATGACCAGATCAGACGCCACGATTCGCAACTTTCCCCGAGCGCTCGCCACCCCGCCGGGAGACGTCACTCAAGACAGGTCGGCGCTATCTTGTATGCCATGACGTCAATCGACTCCGACGGACCGGACGGCCGTTCACTGGTCACCAAGGTGTACGAGTACCTGCGGGACGGCATCATCGAAGGCGAACTGCCGCCTGGTACACGGCTGCTGGAACGCGAACTGTCCGAGCGCCTGCAGGTCTCCAGGATCCCGGTCCGCGAGGCCCTTCCCCAACTCGAAGCAGAGGGGCTGATCACGACCCTGCCCCGCCGGGGGTCCGTGGTCACCCAGCTGACCCTGCGCGACATCGACGAACTGTTCAGCATCCGCACGAGCCTCGAAGTCCTCGCCGCCCGCCTGGCCAGCCGACAGGCCCACGCCCATGCGTCGGCGCTGCTCTCGCCCGCCTTCGCCCGCGCCGAACTGGCCACTGCCCAGGGTCGGATGACCGAGATCGCCACCGCCAACGCCGCCTTCCACGAAGCGATCGTGAACCTGTCCGGAAGCCGGCTGCTGATCTCGATGATGGCGCCGATCAGCGCCCGGGTGCGCTGGCTGTTCCGGCTCACCTCCGACCGCGACCCCGGCGTGCTGTGCACCGAACACCGCGAACTGCACGAGGCCATCTGCGCCGGAGACACCGAACTCGCGGCCTCCCTGGCATTCGTCCACGTAGAACGCGGACGCCGCCCTTCCCTCGAATCCCTCAAGGACATCCTGCCGCCCGGCAGCGGCCCCTTCGGCGGCCCATGAAAGCCGGAGCGACGGTGCGATCCGACCCACACGGCCTCCCCATGAAGCAAGTATCCGCGCTGGTCAAAGCCGTACAGCCCGCACGGCGTCTGATCGTCGTCATTCTGTCCATCTCGGGCAGGACCGCGCCCTGGGATCGGCCCGGTTCCGCGGAGCGGCACTCGGTGGAGGTATGTGCGGCGATCCATGAGCGGTGGCTGCTCGGACTCGCCGTCGACCGCGGGGGTCGCCACGCTCAGCGCTGGGCGGAAAAGGTGTCCCGTATCGTGCTGTTCGCCAGCCTCAACCGCGGCATCGAGGTCTCGTTCGCCCGCAGGTGGTGGCTGCCGGTGCACGACCTGCTGTGCAGCTCCGACTTCGTCACCAAGCTGCGGATCTCCTGGATCCGGGAGATCAACAGGCAGGATCATCCGCCGCTCGTCACCCAGTTCCTGGGCACCAATGATGATCTCGTGACCGCCGACGACAGCAAGGACATCGAGGAATTCCCCACCGGCAGACAGGAGTTCATTCGCGACGCCACCCACGCCGAGCCGGCGCGTCCGGACAAGGCCCCCGATCCCGCGGCCGTCCCGGAGATCGGCACGTCAGGGAAACGGGTGGTGATGCTGCTGCACGGCATCCGTGCCTCCAACACGACATGGGTGAAGCAGTTGGAGGACCAGTCAGCCTCGAACGCATCCCCGCGTGCACGGCGAGCAGGTGGAACACATCCGCAACGACCGGGCGGCGCGTGACATACCCGTCGGCGTTCGCCGAGTACTCAACAGCTCCAACTGGACCTCGTCTGGCACGCGTTCACCCGAGGGGACAGCACCGAGGAGCCCGCTGCGCCGTTTCGTATTGCAGTGCATCTGCGGGCGGGCTCAGAACACGCCCTTGTACGCCTGCCATCCCGTGGCGATCTTCACGCGTGGGCCGAACGATCCCTTGCCGTTTCCGTTGTTGCGCCACAGGTTGCCGGAGGTGTCACGGGAGATGATGTCCGCTTTGCCGTCGCCGGTGATGTCCCCGACACCCACGATCGCGTTGTACGAGCCGCCCCACGCCGAGAACAGCTTTGCGCGCGCCTTGAAGGTGCCCTTGCCTGTGCCGGTGTAGCGGTACAGGTTGTTGGACTTGTCCTGGGCGAGGAGGTCGCCGATGCCGTCGCCGTTGAGGTCGCCGACGCCCACGATCTTCTTGTACGTCTTCCAGTTGTCGTAGAGCTTCACACGGGACGACAGCTTCCCGGAACTCGTCCCCTTGTAGAGGTAGACGGCTCCCGTGGAGGAGTTGCGGGCCATCAGATCCGGGCGGCCGTCACCGGACACGTCACCCGGCGAGGTCAGGATGTCGTACTGGTTCCAGCCCTTGCCGAGCGAGGCGTGCGGGGTGCTCGTGAGGAAGGCCTGCCCGCGCATGGTCCGGTACACCCGCAGCTCGCCGCTGCTGAACCGGACGAGGACGTCGTTGCGGCGGTCGCCGTTCAGGTCGCCGAAGGGGACCAGCGTCACGGAGGAGGGCCAGCCCGATGCGGGCATGGCCTTGCCGAAGGCTCCCGTCCCGTTGCCCGGCCGGTAGCTGATGACGCCGGACGAGCTGAGGGTCAGGGCGTCGCCGGTCCCGTCGGGCGCCCAGGTACCGCCGTTGGTGAAGTCATGGCGTACGGCGGCTCCGACGGACACCTGCACCGTCCGGGACACCGTCAGTGCCGCCCCCGAACCGTCGGTGGGCAGCGCCGTCAGCTTGAAGGTGTACGAGCCGTTGGGGACGAGCGCGCCCTTGCTGTCGCGCGTGTCCCAGCGCGCGGTCAGGTTGCCCGCAACCTCGCCGCCGGAGAGCGTACGGACCACGGCGCCGGTGGTCTTGCTGGTGAGCGTGGCCGTCCAGGATGCGGCGGGCTTGGAGAGCAGTCCGCGCCACTGCCACCACGGGCTGCTCGCCGCGCTGCTCTCCGACGTGTTGTCGGTCGCCTCCGTCTCGACGGCGGAGAGTTGCTGGGTGGCGACTCCACTGCCGACGAGGTGGATCCGCCGGTCCGCATCGACGTAGGCCACGGGTCCACCGAACTTGTCCACGGTCCACGTCACCCCGCGCAGGCTGGACGTGCCCGCCGCGAGGTCGCCGATCTTGCGGGTGGTCGCGGTGCCGTCTGCGAAGGCGGTGAGCAGAAGCGCCCCGGCCGAGGTGTCGTGCCGTACGACATAGCCGTCGCCGAGCAGGGCCTCGCCGGACGGGACGGTGATGCTCTTCTTCGACGTACGGTCGTACACGCCGGCCGTCGCGGTCGGACCGCAGGACCAGTAGATCCAACGGCCCACCGTCTGGAGCTCCTTGGGAACGCACGGGGCGCCGGTGCTGACGGTGTCGGTGGTCGTGCCGGTCTTCAGATCCCTGGCGGTGACGACGCCGTTGCCGGAGCCCGGCGTCCACAGCTTGGTGCCCCAGACGGAGGCGGCCGTGACGGAGCGGGTGAGGATGGGCTGCAGGTCGGAGTAGACGCCGAGGTCGCCGACGTACTGCTTGGCCGGGGAGGAACCGTTGACGACCGCGTAGCGGCCGGTGATGTCGAGGACGGTCCCGGAAGCCGAGGGCAGGAAGAAGCCCCACTGGTTGTCGAGGGACTCGACGTACGAGCCCTGGGGGTCGGAGTCGGCGGTGAACGTCACCACTTTTCCGTCGCCGGTGGCGTAGGGGCCAGCTCCGCGGCCGTTCCAGGTCTGCCAGGTCGGCGCGCTCGGCGTCCCGTCGTCGGCGATCCGCCGGGTGTAATAGGCGCCCAGGAAGCTGCTGTCGGCCTCGTCGGTGGCCAGGGTGCCGTTCTGCAGCGACAGTCGGTCGATCTTCGCGGCCACCGACGGTACGGCGGTCAACTCCGTCATGGTCGGGGTGCCGGCCCCCGTATCGGTGACCCTGCGTACCGCCCAGTGCCCGGCGTCGGTGCCGCCGACGGCCAGCAGGCTGCCGTCCGGTGCCGTGACGAGGGAACTGTTCGCGTGCCGAAGCAGGGTGATCGGGTCACCGCCGGTGAGCGGGACGGCCATCAGTCGCTCGCCGGACTTGTCGACCCAGTCACTCGGGCTCGACGGAACGGAACGGGCCACCACCAGCCAGCGCCCGGCGATACCCACGGACGGGGTGCCCTCCGTGCCGGGCAACGTCACGGTCGTCTCGGCGGCGGAAAGGTCGGCCCGGTCCAGGACATGAGCGGTCTTGAGGTCGGACCACCAGACCAGTTGGCCGGCGCTCAGAGCGACCCCTGTCGGGGCGACGGCGACGGCCACATCGCCGATGACTTTCGCTGTGGCGAGATCCACGAGCGCCAGGTGCCGCTCGCCGGTTCCCAGCCCGTAGCCGATGACGGCCGTACCGCTGTCGCCGCCCAGCACGCTGAAGTTGGCCGTGATTCCGCTCGGCCATCCCTCGACGAGGGTGCCGTCGGCGGGTGCCCCGCCGCCGTAGAGCCACAGCACGCGGTTGCCGTCGGCGTCCTGGGCCTGGGTCAGCACATGTGTGCCGAAGGTGGCCCGGTATGTGCCATGAGTGAGGGCGATGTCCGTGGTGGTACCGGCGGAGAGATCCCTGAGGACCACTTTCTGCGTGGGCGAGACCACGTCGGTCACGACATCGGACGAGGATCCCAGGTACGCGGGGAGTTCGAGTCGGGCCAGGCTGCCCAGCTCGGTCGTCGTACCGGTGTCGTACGACGTCCACAGATAGCCGGAACGGCCCTCCTGGACATGCAGATAGCCGCTGGTTCCTGCGCTGTGTATCCGGTCGCCGCGCGGTATGTAGCGGTCCGCCTGGAAGACCTTCTCCGTCGCGAGGGCGGTGCTCGCGACACCGTCTTCCGCATCGGCGCTGACGGCGAGCGGGCCGGGACCGGCGGTGACGGCGAGGACCGCCAACGCGGCGATGGCTCGGGCGGTGGTGCGGGGGGTGGTACGACGGGCCATCGTCGCCTCCTGGGCCTCTCAGCAGAAAAGGCGTGACGGAACGGCGACGGCCGATCAGACGCACGTCGACGATGCTGCGAAAATGTCCAGCCCCCCGAGCCGCCCCCCACGCACAGCGGCACGAGAATAACAGCAGGCCCAAGCGAATCAGGAGGCACCAGCACCAAGAAGGAAACGGTCAACACCGCCCTGCGCGAGGTGCTCGAAAACCGGCGGCGCGCTCTGGCACTTACCCGCTGGTGAAAGCCGCGCAGTTCCTGATCGACACCAGCGCGCTCGCCCGCCTCCTGCGCGGCGACGCCGATCTGGTGGTGGCTGCCACGGCCGAGTTGCAGGGGCTCACTCTGCTGCACCGCGACCGCGACTTCGAGTTGCCCCTGTACTCCGAGCTTGGGCACGCAGCGACGGCGGACACCCGTCCTGCACGTGCTTCGTCGTGGGCGGTGCACAAGCCTCGTGCGGGGGCGGGCACTTGGCCGCCGAGGGCCCTGCGTCAGAGCGGGAGGTCGTCAGGGAGTACCCGGAACGCCTTGTAGCGGCCCAACGGACGTACGGCCCGGAAGTCTCGTCGGTCGAGGGTGAGAATCGCGTCTGTGTCGTAGTCGGCCGCGAGCGCCACGTTCACCGCGTCGGCGAGGTCGAGGTCCAGCGCGCGGTAGCGGACACGGACGGACTGGGCGGCGCCAAGGTGGTCCTCGGTGATCTCCGGCATGACGACACGCCCCCGGCTCATCCAGCGCCGCAGGTCGTCGGCCGCGCAGAGGGCGGCTTCCCTGCCGAGCTCACGCGTCGCCACGTGATCCAGTTCGGCCAGTAGGAGCGGGGACATGACCAGCAGGCCCGCCGCCATGATCGCCTCGTTCACCGCCCGGTGTTCCGGATGAGCCGAGTCCAGGGCTGCCAGAAGGCCGGACGTATCGGCGATGACAATGATCACGCGGCCGGTCCGGAACCCGAGCCGGTCTCACGCCGGACAGCCTCGGTGACCGCGTCCCGGACCTCCGGCTTGGACAGCGTGCGTCCCGGCCCCTCGAAGGTGCGCGAGAACAGCGGCTCGTCCCAGACCCGGTTCGCCATGGCCGCAAGGTGAATGCCCTGGCGAATGATCTCGGCCTCGCTTATACCTCGGCGCTTGGCGGCCTCCTTGATGATGGCCAGGTCCTCGGGGTCGGCGTAGACGTTGGTGCGTTTCATGGACATGTACCAAGAGTAGTCCATGTACCGGATTGATGTATCCGGCGCGCTTTCTCCATGTCCCAGCTGCCCCGGACCAGCTGAGCCGACCTCATGGGCCCCGTCCGGTGCCAGACTGATCCCGGGGAGAGGGGTATGTCATGGGGTTCGGTTTCCGTGTCGGTGTACCTGGGATGAGTGTGCGGGTCTCCACTCGTGGAGTGCGCACCTCGATCGGGCCACGTGCGGCGAGGCTCAGCGTGGGCAGCGGCGGCGCCAGGATGTCGACCGGACTCGGCCCCTTCTACGCGTCGAGTTCCCTCAGCGGCAATCGACGACGCACCAGTACGCGGCGTACGACACGATCTCGTACGGTCGCCCCGTCAATCGCGCAACTGGACCGGGCGCGCCGCCAGGCGGAGCGGGCTCAGCAGGAGGCGGAGCGCGATGCCGCCATCGCTCAGTTGCGGGAGCTGAGGCGGCAAATGACCAGCGTTCACCTGGAGTCCTTCCCCGCGGCGCATCTGCCCGTCATCCCGGACGCCCCCCAACTGAGCCTGTCCTGGGCGCTCGCCGAAGCCCGGACATTCCATCTTCAGGGCGTGGGGCGGCTGGCCCGCGCGGAGAGGGCTGCGGCCAGGCAACGGGCGGAGCAGGACGCGCCCGCCTACCTGGCCGCCGAGACAGCGCGACTGCGAGACATCCGCCGTCACTTGACGGACGAGGCCGAACACTGGTGGCAAGCCCTGCTCGCCAATGACGAGGACACCGTCTGCGAAGCGGTGAACACCGCCTTCTCGGACAACCCGGCCGCCGGCTGTGCCGTAGGCGTGGACGGCTCAGTGCTGTCCGTCGTCATGCGGCAACAGGACCTCGACTCCATGCCCGCTCAGGCACCTGGGCTCACACCCGCCGGACACCCGACGCTGAAGAACCTCACCAAACGGGACCGCGTCCTGTGGTGGCTGACGTCCATGGGTTCCAACATCGTCGCCACGCTGAAGGAGGGCTTTGCCACCGCACCCGGCATCACGGCCATCGACCTCGCCGTGCTGACCCGCTTGCCCGACACCCAGCGCCTCGGCTTCGTGGCCTACGGTCGCTGGACGCGCCAGGCGATCGGGTCCACGCCCTGGCGGGAACCCGAGGACGCCCTGCGCTTCCAGGACATCGGACAGGACGTCGCCTGCTCCGTCACCACCACCGCATCGGGCCACCTGTCCAGCGCGATCAAGCCGCTGGAAACCAGCCGCGTGCCCGGCCTCCAGGACCTGCTCGACCACGCTCAGGACGAATCCGGCACCGGCGAACTCTCCCTCGCCGACATCGACGTCACCCTCGGCGTCGGCACCCCGCCCGACGACCGGGCCCCACTTACCGATCCCTACCGGATCAAGCCGTTCGCCGAATGGAAGCAGGAGACGTCGGCAGGACCGCCTCCTGTGCCCGTCACACCGCCCGCGCTGCCTGTCTCGCTCATCCCCGGCCAGACCCTCGTCCTGCCCGAGGTCGCCTGGCAGGGGCTGCGCGTCGCCTTCAGCTTCGCCGGCGCGGACGCGGACCTCACCCTCTTCCTGACCGGTGAGGACGGCCGGGTGGCGGCTGACGAGGACTTCGTCTTCTACAACCAGCCCTTCTCTGCCGATGGTGCCGCACGGCTTCTGGGCAAGCGGCAAGAGGGTCCGTACACCGTCGAACGCGCCACCCTTCACCTGGCTGCCCTGCCCGAACGAGTGCGTCGCGTCGCCATCGCCGTCAACATGGACGTCGACACGGGCCTGAACTGCGGCTCGCTCACCCACGCTGCCTTGCACATGGACTGCGTGACCGGGTCGGCATGGGCTTTCCAGCCCTCCGCGAACCCGGATATCCGAGCCATGGTCGTCGCCGAGCTCTATCGGCACACCGTCGACGGCCTACCCGCGTGGAAGCTGCGGGCCCTGGGGCAGGGATGGGCGGACGGCCTCGACGGCCTCGCCCGCGCCTACGGGGTCGACGTCGAATGACAGCCGGAAGCCCACCCCGCCTACGCATCCGCAACCACACATGTCCGGGGCCCGGGGCACCTGGACGCGTAACCCTCCCAAGGTCCGACGCCCGTCCCCCAGACCAATTGCTCCGGAGCCGTGCCCATAGCGTGCCCGCAAGGACGGAAAACCACGGACAGCAGCGGTGTAATCCGGCCCGCCCGACCCCTTCGATGGCCAGGTATCTGCGCTGGTCAGAGCCCATGGAGCCCCGCAGGAACAGGCCGACGGGCGCACGAAGATTGGGCACGTGGAGGGCACGGTTCTCGGCGGTCATGGCAGCCTCACCGGATCTGACCGCGGACGGTACCTGACGGATGGCGTGTGCGGACATCACAGCCCTGTTGGTTACCCAACTCGTGCCCGGTGGACAGGACTTCAACGATCCCGCCGCGGTACAGCACCCCCTCAGGCGATGTCGTGGATGTTGTGCTCGCTCAGGTCGGATGCGTGCCGGGCCATGGCACGGTAGTCGGCGTCGTCGTGGAGGACGGCGAGGCCGTGGTGGGCCGCGGTCGCGGCGATGACCAGGTCGACCGCCGATGCGCTGCGGTGCTGCCCGGCCCGGGCCATGCGCTGCTGCACCGCGCCGATCCAGCGCCCTGCGTTCTTCGGCACCGACACGTCGGGGTACAGGTCAGTGAACATCTCCACGATCTCGTCGTACTCGCGGCCGTTCCGGGCACCGTGGAGGAACTCGGTTCGCTGCACGTAGCAGGACGCGATGGCACCGGCGTTGATCGCGTCGTACCAGGCCGACTGCAGTTTCGGGTTCCGGAGCAGTCGAACCAGGCCGGAGGTGTCGAGCAGGTAGATCACCGACTGCTCTTCTCCGCCTCGTGCAGGCGCTCGGCGTCCTCGACAGCGCCCCACTCACGCGCACGTTCGAAGTGGCGACTGATGCGCGCGGCACGCTCCTGCTGCTCGGCGTAGAAGTTCAACGCGAGATTGACCGCTTCCTTCTTGGTCCTGACCTTGGACAGAGCCATGGCCCGTTCCAGGGCGTCATCGTCGATATCGATCTGGGTCACAGACATGCAGCCGCCTCCTTCGCAATGTTGGTGATGTACATAGAAGAATATGTCGCCAACATCCTTGGGTCCAGGCGAGCCAGGGGCACACGTGCAGCGTGTGCCCGGCCGCTACCGTCTGCCGACTGTGAGTGTGCTCACCGCCCGGCTGACCGAGTCCGTCGTACGTGTCGGTCATGGACGTCGACGGGCACTGTCTTCAAGACGGGCGCGCCGGTTCGTCAAATCGTCACCTTGGATGACACCTCTCTGCTCCCTGTTTTCGTGGCCCAAGCCGCCGCGGGCTCGCCGGTACAGCCTGAGGTCTGCCGTCAGCGGGCCTGCTGGACCTCGGCCGGGGAAGCCGCCCGGGCAGGCGCTCCCGAAACGAGGTTCTTCCGCGATCGTCAGACGTGGTCGGCCGGCCTACGACCGTTCGGCAGGACAGGGTCGTCAACGGCAAGAAGAGCGTCCGTGGTTTCCACCACCTGCCAGGCCCGCCGGCACGCGGCCGGGGTACGCAAGAAGACCCCGAGGTCCCGGGAAAAGATGCCCGCCCGGGCAGCACATGAAGGGGTCAGCTATCCATGTGCGCACCCGTCGGCGAGCGCCGTGCCCACAGCGTGTCCATAAGACCGGTGAACCACGGTCAACTACGGTGCGACATTGGCTCCCGGTTGCCGCTCCAGAGCACGCATGGCCAGGTCAGACGCTATCCGGCTCCTCAAGCGCCGTCCCTTCCCAAGCTGAGAGCGCGAGTTCGGTTCTCGTCACCCGCTCCATGTGGAACCCCCAGGCCGGCCGGAGGCCCGGGGGTTCTTTTTGTCGCGTAGGTGATGAGGCCCGCCTTGACGGGTCGGCTGTCAACGGCGTCGTGTGAGCTGTTGCAGTTCGGTGTCGTAGAGCAGCGCCGGGTCGAGGCCCATGCCGGTGAAGTGGCCTGCCAGTTCCAGGGACAGGATGCCGTGGAGGCGGGTCCAGAAGGACAGGGCGCGGCGTAGGGCGGGTGGGGCCGCGGGGTGGTCGGCCGCCCACTGCCCGTGCTCGGCGAGGTGGGCTTCGAGGCGGGCCTCGTCGGGGTCGGCCGCAGCGGCGTCGGCGGAGGCGTCGGCGGGATCACCGGCGGGCTGGGCGGCGTCGAGGAGGCCGGCCATGATCTCGGACGCGATCGTGGTGATGTCGTCGGGGGCGTGGTAGCCGGGGACCGGTGTGCCGTAGACGAGGAAGTAGCGCTGGGGGTCGTCCAGCGCCCAGGTGCGCAGCGCGTGCCCGAGCCCGGCCAGGTCCGCTCCGGACGCGGCGGCGTCGCGCATGGTGTCGGCGAGGCTGCGGTAGGCGTCCCGGACCAGTTCGGTGATCAGGTCGTCTCGGCTGGCGAAGTACCGGTAGAGCGCGGGTCCGCTCATGCCCATCTGTCTGGCAATGGCGTTCAGGGACAGCCCTGATGCCCCCGACGCGGCGATCTGCTCCCAGGCGCGCTCCTTGATCTCCGTACGCAACTGGGTCCGGTATCGCTCCCGCGGCGTCGCCCCCTCGCCCTTGGTCGCCATGCGCCCCATCCCTTCGTTCATCGAGTCACTTCCGTTAGACCCTATCGCGAAAGCACTTGACCCTCACGGCTGCGGCAGTTATAACTTCTAACGAACGAGTTAGACACTTACGTGCGTGAGAGCCTCTGGAGGGTGTCGTGAGCGCCGAAACACTGGTCGAAGTCGTACTGCCGGGCACGGTGGAGCCCGAAGGGCTGCAGATACGGCAGGGAGCCGTCCCCACCCCCGGTCCGGGTCAGGTCCTGATCCGCCTGGAGGCGACCGGCGTCTCCTTCGCCGAGCAGCAGATGCGCCGAGGTCGCTACTACGACCAGCCGCCGTTCCCGTTCGTCCCCGGCTACGACCTGGTCGGCACCGTCGCGCAGACCGGAGACGGGGTCCGTCCGGCCCTGGTCGGCACCCGGGTGGCCGCGCTGGTCAAGGTCGGCGGCTGGGCCAGCCACGTGATCGTCGACGCCGCCGACGCGGTGCCGGTCCCCGACGGGATCGGCGCGGCCGAGGCGGAGACCGTGGTGGTCAACGGCATCACCGCCTGGCAGATGCTGCACCGCAAGGCCCGGGTGCGCGCGGGGCAGACCGTCCTGGTGCACGGCGCCAACGGGGGCGTCGGCTCGGTCCTCGTCCAACTCGCCCACGCCGCGGGGGTGAAGGTGATCGGCACCGCCTCCGCGCGCCACCACGACGCCCTGCGGGAACGGGGAGTGACCCCCGTCGACTATCGCACCGAGGACGTTCCGGCCCGTGTCCGTGAGCTCGCCCCGGGCGGTGTGGACGCCGTCTTCGATCACGTCGGCGGTCGCAGCGCCGTCGACTCCTGGCACCTCCTCGCACCCGGCGGAACGCTGGTCTGCTACGGCAGCGCCTCCACCCGGGACGACAGCGGCTCCAAGCAGTGGCCCGTGCTCAAGCTGCTCGGCCGGGTGTGGCTCTGGAACGCGTTGCCGAACCGCCGCCGCGCCTACTTCTTCAACGTCTGGGCCGGCCGCGCCTTCAGCCGCAGTCGCTTCCGGGCC
The DNA here is from genome assembly GCF_022698165.1 of Streptomyces cylindrosporus. Lineage (GTDB taxonomy): Bacteria > Actinomycetota > Actinomycetes > Streptomycetales > Streptomycetaceae > Streptomyces > Streptomyces cylindrosporus. The sequence goes on along the minus strand of NZ_JALDAY010000008.1, from coordinate 511,451 downwards.
CGGCTGCACTCCGACCTCACCGAGGTGTTCGCGGCGCTCGGGCGTGGCGAGATCACCGCTCAGATCGCCGCCCAGCTGCCGCTCGTCCGTGCCGCGGAGGCGCTGCGGCTCGCGGAGTCCGGCACCGTCGCCGGGAAGGTCGTACTCCAGCCGTAGCGCACTGCGCGCGGCAGTCGGCGATCGCACCGCCCCCGACCTGCCTTTTTCCACGCCGACCTCGGCGCCAACGACACCCCGGAGAGCCTTCATGTCCAGAATCGCGAAGTACGTCCGCCGGACCCTCGCCGGCTTCGGCGCCCTGGCGGTGACGGCGACGCTCGCCGCACCGGCGATCGCCGCCCCCGCCCAGGGCTACGAGAAGAGCCCCATCGACCGGATCAGCTGGAGTGCCTGCACCGACGCCGAATTCCAGGGCATGCAGTGCGGCACGCTGCGGGTCCCGGTGGACTACGCCCGCCCGCACGCCGGCAGCCTCACGCTGGCCCTGGTCCGCCGCCCCGCCGACGACCAGGCCCACCGTCAGGGCACGTTGCTGCTCAACGACGGAGCCGGCGGATCGTCGGTCGAACAGCTGCGGCTGGCGATGCGGATCGGCTTCCCGGCGTTCGCCGGAGCCATGAGCCAGAAGTTCGACCTGGTCGCGGTGGACCCGCGCGGGGTGGGACACAGTACGCCGATCACCTGCGCGGAACCCCTCAAGCCGGCCGGCGTCAGCCACTTCCCCGGCACCCGGGCGGCGTTCGACAAGCTCGTGGCCCACAACCGCGCCTTCGCCGCGGACTGCCTGCGGCGCAACGGCCCCCTGGTCGCCCACGTCGACCTGACCTCCACCGCCCGGGACTTCGAAGCGGTGCGGGCCGGGCTGGGCGAGAAGCAGCTGAACTGGTACGGCATCCACTACAGCACGCTGCTCGGGCGCACCTACGCCAAGCTCTACCCCGGCCGACTGCGCACGATGGTCCTCGACACCGCCCTGGACGACACCACGTCGCCGACCAAGCGGATCGTCCGGGAGGCGGCCACCGCCGAGGAGGCGTTCGACCGCTTCACCGCCTGGTGCGCCGCGTCGACGGACTGCGCCCTGCACGGCAAGGACGTCGCGGCCGAGTACGACGCCCTCGTCGCCCGTGCCGACCGTGCCCCCATCCCGGTCACCGGCGGCGGGCGGCCGCTGACCGGCGAGGACATCCGCGGCGCCACCCAGGACTACCTGACCCTCGCGAGCGTCACCTGGCCGCTCTTCGCGCAGGCCGTCGCCAAGGCCGAGGCCGGTGACGCGACGGACTTCACCTACGACCCCGACGACACCCTCAACCCCGTACAGGTCCAGGTCCCCGCCTGCTTGGACAACGCGCGGCCGGTGACCACGTATCACCAACTGGCCCGGCTGCAGAGGAAGTTGGCGCGGGTCTCCCCGCACCTCGGGGGCGCCGTCCGCTCATACACCGCGCTCGTCGGCTGCCTCGGCTGGCCCGTTCCGGCCGAGCCCGTCGCCGCCGGGGCCACGGTGTACGGCGCGCCGCCCGCGCTCATCGAGCAGTCCACCCACCAGGCCCTCGCTCCCCACAGCGCGGGCTACGCCATGGCGGCCCAGCTGCCCGGCAGCGTCGTCCTCAGCCGCGAAGGCGACGACTACAGCATGTTCCTGCTCTCCCAGTGCGTGCGCGACGCCACGAACAAGTACCTGACCACCCGCGTCCTGCCGGCACCCGGCACCACCTGCACCGACTGACTCCCCCCACCGGAAACACGAGGTACCGCCATGACCACCGCCCGCCGCAGGCTCCGCCTGATCGTCCCCACGGCACTGGCCGCGCTGGCCGTCACCGCCACCACGGCCGCCGCCCACACGGCGCCGACATCCGCAGCCGCGCACGCGGTCACCACGCACACCCACCAGGAACCCACGATGAACACGAAGGACACGCAGGCGATGCTCGACGCCTGGATCCAGGTCTGGAACGGCGACTTCGCCCAGGCGCCCGGCATCATCTCTCCCGGCTTCCGGGTCCACGCCGCCCTCCTCGACGGCGGTGACGGCAGCTCCGTCAGAGGCGTCGACGGGCTGGTCGCCTGGATCGGCCAGACCCGCGCGGCCTTCCCCGACCTGCGCTTCTCCGCGCAGGTCGAGCCCCTGATCGACGGCCACTACGCTTCCGTGCGCTGGACCGCCACCGGCACCTACGCCGGCGGCTTCCCCGGGGCCAGGGCCGAGCCGGGGACGGCCGTCACCTTCACCGGCACCGACACACTGCGCATACGAGACGGCAAGTTCGTGGAGTACTGGCTCAATTCGGACACCCTGGAACTGCTCAAGCAGCTCCAGGTCGTCTGACTCACACACCAAAGCCGCTGCCGCCCTCCCCAGCACTCGGGGAGAGCGGCAGCGGTGAGTGCTGACCTCTGGTCACTTCACCGTGCGGTACGCCTGCCAGACGGTCTGCTTCAGGGTGTTGCCGTTCGCGTCCGTCAGGGTGGCGCGCAGCGACACCGTGCCGGGCTTGGCCGGGTGCCGGAGGTCGAGCTGTTTGCCGTTGGGGTCGACCGGGGCCTTCTTCCAGGTCTTTCCGTTGTCGTACGACACCTGGAAGGCGAGCCCCCGGAGGTGACCGGCCTTGCCCGCGCCCTGGACGGTGAAGGGCACCGCGAAGGTCGTACCGGCCTTGGTCGTGCCGGACAGCGACAGGTTCGGCGTGAAGCGGACGACCGACAGCGGCAGTTGCTTCTCGGTGCTCCCGGTGACGTGCGCCGAGCGGAAGGTCCACTCGGCCGCGACGCGGGTGCTCGTCGGGAAGACCGCCGAGGAGCGGGAGACGTCGGTGCTGAGCCGGTACGTGGCCGCTCCGGCCGGGAGGGTGTACGTGTCTCCTTCCAGCGGGGTAGCGGTGGCGAAGATCTTGGTGCCGTCCGCGTAGAGGGAGCTACGGGCCTTGGTGTAGGCGGAGTCGCCCACGTTGCCGGCGCCGTCCGAGAAGAGCGGCAGGTACGCCTGGAAGGTGTCGCCGAGGCGCGCCGCGCCGGGCCGGGTGTCGCCCGGGGTGAGGGTGCCGGAGGGCAGGGCCGGACCGAGGACGGCGGTGTTGAAGCGCACGATGTGGTCCTGGCCTGCGGTGAAGGCCCTCGGTGCGGCGGACTGGTCGGCACGCCAGACGGGGTCGCCGTCGGCGCCCGCGAGGCCGTACTCGGAGGCTGCGTAGTGCCACTTGATGCCGTTGGGGAGGACGTAGTCGGTGCCGGTCAGCGGCAGCCTGCCCTCGGTCGGGGTGAAGTCGAACCAGTCTCCCGAGCCGGGCTGGAGCGGGGCCGCGATGACGCTGTAGGTGTCGCCTTTGGCGAGCGGGCCGACCTGGACCTTGACCTTGGCGAGCTGGTTCTGCCGCACCTTCGCGGTGAAGCCCGACAGGTCGCCGGTGCGGTTCCAGGCCAGCCTGTAGTTCACGGCCTTGTGCGTCCAGGTTCCGCTGTACTGCACGTATGCCTCGGAGGCGGGCACCTTGGCGCCGAGTTGCCCGAAGCGGATGGTGCCGAAGTCGTCGGGGAGGTAGCTGGAGAGATAGCTCTTGCCGTCGAGATGGACACCGAGGTTGGCCACGGCTTCGGTGTTCTTCGCGGCGGCGTCGGGCACGGAGATACGGACCGGCTTGGTCTTGCGGGCGTCCATGACCAGGGTGGTGTCCTTGGTCAGCGCGACCTTGGGCTGGAAGAGCACCGCGTCGGCGGTGGAGTCCGCGTCGTCGCGTATCCGGCCGTCCAGGGTGTAGCGGCCCTTCGGCAGCCGGACGGTGGCCGTGCCGTCGGACCCGGCGGCGAAGTCGTTGAAGACCTCGGCGTCCCAGCCGTACACAGTGCTGTCGGCGCTGGTGGCGGGCTTGCCGTCGAGGCCGACGTACTTGACGGTCAGGTTGTACGACTCGATCTCGCGGGTCACGCCGAGGGCGGTGCGTACGCTCGTGGCGCCGTCGGCGGAGGTCGCGGTCAGCGAGCCGCCGAACTCGCCGTCGGCCGTGCCGGCGCGGGTGTCGGCGGTGACGGTGGCGGTCGCCTCGCCGCCGGCCGGGACGGTGAGCCGGTGCTGGGACACCGTGAACATGCCGTCGGGGGCGGGCTTTCCGTCCGGGCCGACGGCGTCGACGCCCAGGTCGAGGGTGACCGGCCGGTCACCGGCGTTGTGGTAGGTGACCTGCTTGGTGACGGGCTTGTCGTCGGCGTGCGGCCACTGCTGGACGCCGAAGCTCACCGCGGTCGGGCCGCTGGTGACCTGCTGCTTGATGGCTTTGGTGAGGTCGACGCGGCCGGTTCCCTGGGCGTACGAGGAGGCACCGGCGGTCGGCTTGGCGGAGGCGGTGAGCGCGGCCTTGATCTGCCGGCCGGTCCAGTCGGGGTGCTCCTCGGCGAGGATCGCGGCGGCTCCGGCGACATGCGGGGTCGCCATCGACGTACCGCTCATCGAGACATAGCCGTCGGCGGCCGGATCACCCATGTAGCCCTTCGCCGCCTTCGCGGCGACGATGCCCACACCAGGCGCGGTGATGTCCGGCTTGAGGGCGCCGTCGGCCGTCGGGCCGCGGCTGGAGAAGTCGGCGATGGCGTCCTGCCGGTCCACCGCACCCACGGTCAGAGCGGCCGCGGCGCTGCCCGGCGAGCCGACGGTGCCCGCTTGGGGGCCCTCGTTGCCGGCGGCGATGACGAAGAGGGTGCCGGAGGCGGCGGACAGGTCGTCGACCGCCTGCTCGATGGGGTCGGTGCCCGGGGTGTCCTCCCCGCCCAGGCTGAGGTTGACCACCTTGGCGCCCTGGGCGACCGCCCACTGCATCCCGGCGATGATGCCGGAGTCGTCCCCCATGCCGTCGTCGCCGAGCACCTTGCCCACCAGCAGCCGCGCGCCGGGGGCGACCCCCTTGTACTTCCCGCCGGACTTCGCCCCGGAGCCCGCGATGGTCGAGGCGACGTGGGTGCCGTGGCCCGCGCGGTCGACGACGTCGTCGGCCGCTCCCGACCCGGAGAAGTTCTTCTCCGCGTCGATACGGTCCTTCAGGTCCGGGTGGGTGGCGTCGATGCCGGTGTCGAGCACAGCGACCTTGACGCCCTTGCCGTCGTACCCGGCGGCCCAGGCGGTCGGCGCGCCGATCTGCGGCACGCTCTTGTCGAGGCTGGCCTTGACCTTGCCGTCCAGCCAGATCCTCGCGACCTTCGCGGAACTGGTCGCGGCGAGCGAACGCGTCTGCGCGCCACTGCCGGTGAGGGTCTGCCAGAGCGCGGCGCCCCGCGCCTTGGGAGCCCGCAGCGCATCGCCGTTGATGCTCGGCAGGTCGCGGCGCACCTGGGCGCCGGAGGCCGAGAACGTGCTGCCGGCCAGGGACTTGCCCTTGGCGTACTGCACGATCACCGGCAGGTCGGACCGCCTGGCGTCGTCGTAGTGCAGGGACGTCAGCTCCGTGACGTCGAACAGCCGCCGGTCGGCCTTGCCGCTCGCGATCAGTGCCGAGGCGTCCTGCGGTACGACGTAGGTGTGTCCTCTGGCCTGCTGGATGCGGAACGTGGTCTGCTCGCGGCCCTTGGCGGGCGTGACACGGGTGACCTTGCCGGCGGCGTCCAGGGTGACCCGGTCGCCGGTGATCAGGGTGACGGTTCTCGAAGTCCCGGTCGGTGCGGGGGTGTTGTTCGTGGTCCGGCTCGCCGCCCGGGGCTTCGGCGCCGCCTGGGCCGTACCGCCGGTGGCCGCCGCGGTGACGAGCAGGGCGGCCGCGACGGCACCGCCCGTCAACTGTCTTCTGTGCTTCCTGGTCGGCTTCAACTCGGGTCCTTCCCGGTGGGCGTGAGGGAGTCGGCGGCCCGGCACGCGGGCAGCGGGCAGCGGGCAGCACGAAGGCACGGCTCGGCGACCGCGGGGCGGTGTGCGGCCGGGGGTGGGTGTTCTGAGGGTGGGTGTCCTGAAGGCGGGCGCTCTGGACGCGGGTGTCCTGGCGATACGTCAGATGACGGGCTTACGGCCCCAGACGAAGATGAACGCGATGACCGCGACGGTCAGAGCCAGCAGGACGGATGCGCCGAACCACTGCATGGAGGACATCTGGGAGAAGGGGAGGTACTCGACGTGCCAGCCCACGATGCCCTTCTGGTGGAGACAGGCCTGCTGCGCCTTCTCCGTCGACTCGCCGACGCAGGTGCCCCAGCCGTAGAGCTTCCCGGAAGCCGTGGTGAACGACTCGTCCAGCAGGGTGCCGTTGCCGGGCACGGCCGGGGCGCTGGACGTCAGGACGTCCGAGCGGGTGGTGAGGCTGAGGGGGTTGCCGAGTTGCAGCCGGAAGTACGACCAGACGAGCTGCACGGCGACCGCGAAGCCGAAGGTGACGACCATGGAGAGCAGGGTGCGGCGCAGCACCATGCCGATCGCGACGCCGCCGACCAGGGTGAACAGGGTGAGCGCGGTCGGCACCGGCCCGGTGTTGTCGAAGACGGCTCGCTCGCTCCACCCGATGACGCTCGTGTCCTTCACCGGTGACCACCACCAGCCGAACAGCTGGGAGAGCACGACCGTGCCCACGAGGACCACCAGGACGGTGACGCCGAGCTTGGTGGCGATCCACCGGATGCGGCTCACGGACTGCGAGGTGACCAGTTTGGCGGTGCCGTTCTCCAGGTCGCCGGCCATGAGCGGGGCGCCGACGAAGACACCGATCAGGATGGGGAGGAAACCGAGGCCGTATCCGGTCAACGTCAGCGTGCTGCCGACACTCGTCTCCCAGCCGCCCGACTTCGGGTGCGGCCACCCGAGGGCGTGGAGGGTGTCCATCATCCCCGTGCGCTGGTGGACCATCCAGCCGGCGGCGAGGACCGTACCGCCGACGAGGGTCCAGAAGGCGGCCCGGTGCTGGCGCCAGACCAGCCAGTTGAGGCCGGTGAGGCGCGGGCCGCGGCCGGTGGCGGCCGAGGAGGTACGGGCACTCGTCATGGTGGTCATGCCGCCACCGCCTTCGCGAGGTTCCGGTCGCCGACCTGGGATTCGTTGGTGATCAGGGGTGGCACCTGCGGGGAGCGCAGATAGGCGAGCAGGAGTTCCTCCAGGGTGGGAGTCTCGGCCTGCCAGACACCGTCGACCGGTCCGGCCGGGCGTACCAGCGCGGTGATCCGGTACCCGTCCGCGCGGGAGTCCACGACGGTGTGACGCGCGAGTGCGGCGTCCGCACCGGCGGGGCCGGTCGCCTGGAAGGTGCCGGTCAACCGGACGTGGGCGGAGCGCAGTTCGTCCACCCCGCCGGCCAGCCGCAGGCCGCCGTCGGCGATGACGACCAGATGGTCGCAGACGTTCTCCAGCTCCGCGAGCATGTGGGTCGACATCAGCACGGTGGTGCCGTGCGCGGCGGCCTCGGCCATCAGGGCGCCCATCAGTTCATGGCGCACCAGCGGGTCGAGGTCGGACATCGGTTCGTCGAGTATCAGCAGGTCGGGGCGCTTGCCGAAGGCGACGGCGAAGGCGACGCGGGTGCGCTGCCCGCCGGACAGGGTGCCGATCCTCGCCTCGAAGGGCACATTGCCCGCCCGGACGATGTTCTCGGCGGCCCGCTGGTCCCAGCCGGGGTTCAGCTCCCGCCCCAGACGCAGCGTCTCGGCCACGGTGAAGCGCCGGTAGAGCGGCTTCTCCTGGGCGAGGAACGCGGTGCGGCGCTGGGCCTCCGGGGAGCCGGGGGCCGTGCCGAACACCCGTACGCTGCCGGTGGTCGGGGCGAGGAGGTCGGCCGCCATCCCCATCAGGGTCGTCTTTCCCGCGCCGTTGGGGCCCACCAGACCGCAGATCCGGCCGGCGGGCAGCCGGAAGGAACAGTCCTTCAGGGCCCATCCCCGCCGGTACTTCTTTCCCACGCCGTACGCCTCGATCGCGGCCGGCGCCCCGCCACGGGGCCTGCCGTGGCCGGCCGTCGGACCCGTGCCGAGAAAGGTCGTCACGTCATCGCTCCGGCCTCTGTTCACAGTGCTCACCTCGGTTCCTCATTCCTCACGCATCGTGTTTCCGACGGCCGCGGGCGTGTCAGCCGGCCTGCGACGGGGTCTGCTTCATGGCGTCGACGACGGTCCGGTTGGTGATCGCGCTGGTGTAGAGCACCGTGCCGGGCTTGATCACGACCCCTTCGCTGGTCACCTTCCGTACCTGGACGGTGCGCTCGCCGAGGAAGACATGGGTCTCCTTGTCGAAGATCCATTCATCGCGCGCGCCGCTGGTCTCGTCGAGCCGGGCCACCGCCACGCCGTGCCGGCCGACCGCGTCCACGGCGTCGTTCACGACGACGACGCCCGGGATCTTCTCGGCCGCCTTGAACAGAGCCGGGTAGAGGTCCGCCGGCGGGTAGCTCTCGCCGACCAGGTCCCCGATCGTGGTGAACGCCTCCTGGTCCGGAGAGTTGCCGTGCCCCTTCGTCTCCTTGTAGATCTTGGCCAGGAGTGCGTCGGGGTCGGTGGTGAGCTTGGCGAGGTAGTCGTACGACGGAGCGTTCAGGGACGCCTTGTACGGGTTTCCCTTCTCGTCGGGCAGGCTCAGGGTCTCGCCCTCGGGGCTGTCGTTGACGGCGGGGTCGATCAGCCAGCCCTTGGCGCCGTCCGGGGACATCCACACCTGGCGGTTGTGCAGCGCGTGGCTGGCCAGGCTGCTCTTGTCGTCGACCGTCTTCACGAAGGTGTCGGCCGTCTTGGACTCGATGTAGATGTACTGGCCGGGCTTGACGGCCGGCTGGGACACGTCGGCCGCCGCCAGCGAGATCTGGTCGAGCAGCTGGGGGACGCCCTTGGTGGTGGCGGCGCCGAGCTGTGTGGTCAGGGCCGGTCCGGTGGCGACGCCGCCGCCCTTGCCCCCACCGCTCCCGCCGGACACCGTGACCCCGGCGACGACGATGCCGGCCAGGGCGGCCGCCAGGGCGGGCAGTGCGATCGCCGGGCGCGGCAGCCGGAACCGCCGTACCTTCGCGGGGGCTGCCGTCGCCGTGCGCTCTTCCCGCTGCATGTCGTGGATCTGGGCCATCAGGCGCTCCCTGTGGAACTCATGACGGCCCGACGGCAGGTCACGCGCCGTCCGGGACAGGAGCTCTGCGCTCTCGTCCCGCTCTGCCGGGTTCTGCCGGGGCGTGTTCGCGTTCATCGGTTTCCTTCCTGTGCGGGCCGTGTCGCGTTGTTGCGGTCGTCTCTTGTCTGTCGGGCGGGACGACCGCCTTCCCGATTTCCGCGAACTTTCTTTCCCGGCCCGTCGGCTGACGGCCGGGCCGCTTCGGCGACAGGGCGCGCCGAAGCGGCCTCGGCCAGCGCGCGCAGCTTCTTACGGGCCCGGGAGAGCCGGGACGCCACCGTTCCGACCGCGATCCCCAGGGCCTGGGCCGCGGCCTCGTAGTCCAGGCCCTCGACCAGGCAGAGCGTGATGACCTCGCGCTCCGGTCTGCGCAGCGCGGCCAGGGCGGTCAGGGCCTGCGCGAGGCGCCGCCGGTCGTCGACCCGGTCGGCCACCTCGTCGGCGTGGTCGGCCACCGACAGCTCGGCCGCCGCGGCGGCGTTCGCCGCGGCCCGGTAGCGCCGGTTGCTCCGGTACTGGTTGCGGGCCGTGTTGGTGGCGATGCCCAGCAGCCAGGGCCGCAGGGAGCCGCCCTCCGGATCGACCCGGTCGCGAAGCTTCCACGCCTCCAGGAAGGTCGCCGCCATCACGTCCTCGGCCACCGACCAGTCGGCGGTCAGCCGGAAGGCATGGTTGTAGACCGCGCGCGCGTAGCTGTCGAAGAGCTCGGCGAACGCGCTCGATTCCCCGGCCCGTACCCGGGTTCGCATATGAGTGCTCACCTCACTGAGCTGTCCGGCACCCCACACCGACTTCCCGTGACCTGCGTCACACCGACCTCGGTGCGCCCCCGCGGAAGCGCTTCTTTACGACAGTTTGGTCCAGACCATTGACCGCCGGGGTCGGTCAGTGGGACCTTCCCGATGCTCACGATTCCATCGGCGCCACACCGGCAACGCGACGACGCTGCCGAGTCCTTGAGTTCGTACGGCCCCACACGGCGAAGCAGGAGGCATCGACATGATCGTCCCGGCACCCCTCACGAGACGCCTGAGCGCCCCCCTCACACTGGTGCTCCTGCTGGCCCTCGTCCCGGTTCTGCTGGTGCTGCGCGCCGCGCCACCCGCGCGGGCCCTCGACAACGGCCTGGCCAGGACGCCCCCGATGGGCTGGAACGACTGGAACTCCTTCGGCTGCAACGTCACGGAGCAACTGGTCGAGCAGACCGCCGACTACCTGGTCAGCTCCGGTCTGAAGGACGCCGGGTACCAGTACGTCAACATCGACGACTGCTGGATGAGTTCGGCCCGCAACGCGGCGGGCCAACTGGTCCCGGATCCGGCCAAGTTCCCCGACGGCATCAGCGGCACCGCCGCCTACGTCCACGGCAAGGGGCTCAAGCTCGGCATCTACGAGAGCGCCGGCACCGCCACCTGCGCGGGCTACCCCGGAAGCCTCGGCCACGAGCAGACGGACGCGAACAGCTTCGCCGCGTGGGGCGTGGACTACCTCAAGTACGACAACTGCAACCACCAGAACGTGCCCGACCAGCAGCGCTACACCGCGATGCGGGACGCCCTGGCGAACACCGGCCGCCCGATCGTCTACAGCCTGTGCAACTGGGGCCTGGCCGACGTGTGGACCTGGGGTGCGGGGGTCGGCAACAGCTGGCGCACCACAGACGACATCAACGTCAACTTCTCCACCGTGGTGTCGATCTACAAGGCCAACGTCAAACTCGCCGCCTACGCCAAGCCCGGCGCCTGGAACGACCCCGACATGCTCGAAGTCGGCAACGGCATGTCGTTCACCGAGGACCGTACGCACTTCAGCCTCTGGTCGGAGATGGCCGCACCGCTGATCGCCGGCACCGACCTGCGCAAGGCCTCCGCCGCCACCCTCTCCCTCTACGGCAACAAGGACGTCATCGCCGTGGACCAGGACTCCCTGGGCAGGCAGGGCACCGAGGTGTCCTCCTCCGGCGGCCTGCACGTACTGGCCAAACCGCTGGCGAACGGTGACGTGTCGGTGGTGCTCTTCAACGAGAACTCCTCCGCCGCCACCGTCACCACCTCCGCCACCGCGGCCGGCCTCCCCGCGGCGTCCTCGTACCGGCTGGACAACCTCTGGTCCCACGTGGTCAGCAGCACCACCGGAAGCATCTCGGCCCGCGTGCCCGGCCACGGCTCGGTGATGTACCGGGTCTCCGCGGGCAGCGGCACCAGCGTCGGAACCACCCACCGGCTGGTCGGCGCCTCCTCCAACCGCTGCCTGGACGCCTACGACAACCAGACCGCCCCCGGCACGAAGATCGAGATCTGGGACTGCGGCTCGGGCGCCAACCAGGCCGTGACCATCACGGCCGCCGGTGAACTCCGGCTCTACGGCGGCACCCAGTGCCTGGACGCCTACGACAACGGCACCGCCGCCGGCACCAAGGTGCAGCTCTACACCTGCAACGGCGGCGCCAACCAGAAGTGGAGCCTCAACCCCGACGGCACCGTCACCGGCACCCAGTCGGGCCTCTGCCTCGACGTCACCGGCGGCGACCAGGCCTCCGGCAACGTCAACGGCACCGCGCTCGAACTGTGGACCTGCAACGGCGGCGCGAACCAGCAGTGGCGCCTGGGCTGAAGCGCGGGAGCAGTCAGCTGTCGGTGCCGTCGCCGGGAACGGCGTCGGCGGCCGAGGTGTGCCAGTTGGTGACGATGGGCTTGTCGACGGTGATGGTGCCGGTCTTCAGGGAGACCGGGTGGGGGTCGTTGTCGGTGACACTGACGATGATGCTGGTCAGCTCCTTGCCGTCGTCGTTGTTGGTGGTCTTGGGGTTCACGCCGGCGTACGCGGTGGTGGAGCCGCTGAGGGTCAGTTCCTGGCCGACGACCTGTTCGGCGTTGCTCGCCTGGGTGCCGTCCGAACCGAAGGCGACGACGGGCAGGCTGCCGGGCAGGACGCAGGTGATGCCGGGCTTGGCCTTGACCATGACGAGGATGTAGCCGCCGGCCTGGGTCTCGGAGCGGGAGCTCCAGGTGAGGTCGTTGGTGCCGCAGCTCTGTCCGTAGCCGCTCTTGTCGCCGCTGCCGCCGGAGGAGGAGGACCCGGTGGTGGAGGACTTGGTGGTGGAGGACCCGGTGGTGGAGCCGGACGACGAGCCACCGGTGGCCGTTCCCTTCCCCTGCGTGCCGCCGGTGCCGGCGCCGTTCGTGCCGGTGTCCTTGGTGCCGGAGGTGTTCTCGGCCGACGCGCTGGAGGATCCGGACGTGGAGGCGGGGGACGCGTTGTCGTCCAGGCCGTTGCACGCGGTGAGGGACAGGGCGGCCAGGAGGGTCGTGGCGGCCAGGGTGGCGGTACGGATGCGGTGCTTGCGCATGGGTGTTCTTCCCCGTTCACAGATCTGTTCCACGGAATCCGGAGGCCCCGGATCCGCTGCTGGAACAAGAGCGTGCAGGGGCCGCCGCCGCGCAGGCAACGATCTTCAACGGAGATGGGACGGTGGAACGGAAAAACGCCGTTTGACCTGCGGGAACGACCCTTCCCTGGAATGCCGTTCCGGGACGGTCCGGGGGGGTCAGGCCGCCGCGTTCAACAGGTCGGCCAGCACGTCGGGTCGCTCCAGAGCGATGAAGTGGCCCGCCTCCGGGACCTGTGTGAAGTCGGCAGCCGGCAGCAGCCTCTTGTCGGCCTGCCGGTCCGAGGGGCGGGACCAGTCCTTCTCGCCGTAGACGAGGTGGACGGGCGCCTTGACCTCGGGGTAGCGCGAGCGAGCGGCGATGAGGCTGGGGAGGGCCTGGTAGACGGCCCGGGCGACGGCCGGGTAGCCGGGGCGCCCGCCCACCTGGAGGAGCTCGTCCACGTAGTCCTCCCGCAACGCGCTCTTGTCGCCGAGCCCGCCCTGAAGGATCCGGCGGAGGGCGGGCCTGGGCTCCACCCCGGCGATCACCGGGCCGACCCCCGGGGCGAGGACTCCACTGACCACCACGCGGGCGAGGAGGCCGGAGCGGGCGATGCCGCCGCGGAAGTCGTAGGCGTTCACCGCGACGACGCGCCGCACCCGCTCCGGAAGGTCGGCCGCGGCGGTCAGGGCGAGCACCGCTCCCATGGACTCACCCACCAACGTCACGTCGCGCAGGTCGAGCTCGGTCAGGAGCCGCTCGACGCCCGCGCGCATGGCCGGCTCGTCGTACGACGCCCCGGGCACGATCTCGGAGTAGCCCATCCCCGGCAGGTCGAGGGCGTACACGGTGTAGTGGTCCGCGATCAGCGGGATCAGGTGATGGAAGTGCTCGGCCTGGGTGCGCACGGTGTGCAGCAGGACCAGGGGAGCTCCGGTGCCCGCCTTGAGGTAGCGCAGCGTTCCCTCGCGACCACCGGATTCCGGGCGCGCGGCGATGGTGTGGCTGGTGGTCCCCGGGATGTGAATCGTGGGACGTGATTCCTGGCTGGGCATCTCGCCGACTCCAGAGAAGAGAAACCGATCAGTTTCCACCAAGGTAAACCGATCGGTTTCCATGCGCAAGCCCGGCACGCCACTCGCTTGCACCGAGGAAACCGATCTGTTTTCCTGTGGGGAAACCGATCGGTTTCCGACCGACGGTCGGCCCATGACCAGCGACCAAGGGGAAAAGTGAGTACCACCTACGACCGCGGGGCGCCCGTCCCCGGAAAAACAGACCCGGGCCGCCGCGGCTCACATGCCGTGCGCTGGTGGGTGCTCGTCGTGCTGGGCGTGGCGCAGCTGATGGTCACGCTGGACGCGACCGTCGTGAACATCGCGCTGCCCGAGGCGCAGCACGACCTCGGGTTCAGCGACGGCAGCCGGCAGTGGGTCATCACGGGGTACGCCTTGGCGTTCGGCAGCCTGCTGCTGCTCGGCGGCCGGCTCGGTGACCTGTTCGGCCGGCGTACGACCTTCGTGACCGGGCTGATCGGTTTCGCGGGCGCGTCCGTCGTCGGCGGCGCGGCCGGCAGCTTCGAGATACTCGTCGCGGCCCGCGTGGCCCAGGGCCTGTTCGCGGCGCTCCTCGCACCCGCGGCGCTGTCCCTGCTCAGCGTGACCTTCACCGACCCGGCCGAGCGCCCGAAGGCGTTCGGCATCTTCAGCGCGCTGTCCGGTGCGGGCGCCGCGGTCGGACTGCTGCTCGGCGGCATGCTGACCGAATGGGCGTCATGGCGCTGGGTGATGTACGTGAACGTCGTCTTCGCGGCCGTCGCGCTGGCCGGTGCGTTGCTGTTGCTCGCCAAGCCCGCGCACGCCGAGCGGCCCAGGATCGACGTTCCCGGCACGGTCGTGGTGAGCGCCGCGCTGTTCGGCGTCGTCTACGGATTCGCGCACGTCGAGTCCACCAGCTGGACCGACCCGGTCGCCCTCGGCTCCATGATCAGCGGCGTCGTACTGCTCGGGGTGTTCGCCTGGCTGGAGCTCAGGGTCGCGCATCCGCTGCTGCCGCCGCGCGTCGTGCTGGACCGGACCCGGGGCGGTTCGTTCCTGGCCGTGTTCGTCCTGGGCATGGGGATGTTCTCGATCTTCCTGTTCCTGACCTACTACCTGGAGGCGAGCATCGGCTACTCCCCGATCGAGGCCGGTCTGTCCTTCCTGCCGATGGTCGGCAGCATCGTCGCCGCGTCGACCACGGTGCCCGCACTGCTGCTGCCCAGGGTCGGCCCGAAGACCGTGATCAGCGCCGGCTTCCTGGTCTCCGCGTCCGGCATGGCCCTGCTGACCCGGCTCACGCTGGACAGCACGTACGCCGCCGACATCATGCCGGGCATGATCCTGCTGGGCCTCGGCATCGGCGCGGTGATGACCACCGCGTTCCAGGGCGCGACCGCGGGCGTGCACCACGAGGACGCGGGCGTCGCCTCGGCGCTGATCAACACCAGCCAGCAGGTGGGCGGCTCGATCAGTACGGCACTGCTGACCACCGTCGCCTCATCGGCCGCCACCGACTACCTGTCCGCGCACAAGCCCGGCGCGCTGACCATGGCGCGGGCCGGGGTCGAGAGCTACACGGCCACCCTGGCGTGGGGCGCCGGGATCTTCGTGGTCGGCGCGGTGCTCACGGCGTTCCTGATGCCGAACGCGGCTCTGGCGCCGTCGGAGGGCGAGCCCGTGATCGCCCACTGAGCCGGCCATAAAACCGATCGGTTTCCTGGCGGGCGGAATCGAGTTAACCTCGCCGTATGACCACCGAAGCAATGCCGAGCTCCCGAGAGCGGCTGCTGGAGGCAGCGGCCACGCTGACCTACCGAGACGGCGTCAACATCGGCGTCGACGCGCTGTGCAAGGCGGCGGGCGTGTCCAAGCGCTCCATGTACAAGCTGTTCGAGAGCAAGGGCGAGCTGCTGGCGGCGAGCCTGGAGGAACGCGCCTCCGCCTACGTGACGGCACTCCTTCCCGCGGCGGACGACAACCGTCCGCCGCGCGAGCGGATCCTGCACGTCTTCGAGAAGGCGGAGGCGCAGGCGGGTGCGCCCGACTTCCAGGGCTGCCGGTACCTCGTCGTACAGATCGAACTCAAGGACCCCGAGCACCCCGCGAGCCGGGTGGCCCGTCGGGTCAAGGAGAACCTCGCGGCCTTCTTCCGCGCCGAGGCCGAGCAGGGCGGGGCGAGCGACCCGGACCTGCTGGCCCGGCAGCTGATCCTGGTCTTCGACGGCGCCAGCGCCCGTGCGGGGATCAAGGCCGACACACAGGGCGGGCTCGTCATCCCCACCGTGACCACCCTGCTCGACGCGGCAGGCGTTGCCCCGGGCTCGATTCCTGGGTGATTCACAGGTTGCCCCGATTGTTTTCGGGGGCCGTGTGCACCACCGTTTTCGGTGCTCCGCCGCGTTCGGACAACCACACACTCGTTTGTCATGTGCATGGCAAACGTCTACCGAAGGGACCGTCAAGGTGCCAGAAAACAGCACGCGCAGCAGACTGGCGCAGAGCTGGAAGAGGACGGGCGTGGCCGTTACGGCGGCCACCGCCTTCCTCGTCGGAGGGGCCTACGTCCACGCGAACGCCGCGACCCCCCAGAGCGCCTCGGCCGGCGCGTCGGCGACCGTGTCGGACGCGACCGTGTCGGACGTGGTCACCGCGGCCAACACATTCCTGAACACCCTGTCCACGAGCCAGAAGTCGAAGGTGCTGCTCAGCTTCACGAAGGCCAACGCGACCGCCTGGTCGAACCTCCCGTGCGGCTCCACCTGCCGCGTCGGCATCCAGTTCAGCACGCTCAGCAGCACCCAACTCGCCGCCGCCAAGGCGGTGGTGCAGGCGGCCACCGGGACGGGCAGCGGAACCGGGTACGACCAGGTCTCCAAGATCCTGGCCGCCGACGACGTCCTCGGGCAGAGCGCCTCCGGCTACGGCAGCGGCAACTACTACCTGGCGTTCCTCGGCACCCCGAGCACCAGCGGCACCTGGCAACTGCACTTCGGCGGCCACCACCTGGCCGTGAACCTCACCTACAAGAACGGCGCGGTCGAGGGCACGACCCCCTACTTCGTCGGCGTGGAGCCGACCAGCTGGACCTCGGGCGGCACCACGTACGCACCGCTCAGCGGGATGCGCAACGCGATGCTCGCCATGCTCGGCGGCCTCAGCAGCAGCCAGCTCGCCCAGGCGAAGCTCTCGACGTCGTACAGCGACGTGCTGCTTGGCCCGGGCAAGGACGGCCAGTTCCCGACGACCAAGCAGGGCCTCGCGGTCAGCGGACTCTCCAGCACCCAGCAGGCGCTCGTCCTCGCGGCCATCACCCCGTGGGTCAAGGTCGCGGACGACACGACCTCCGCCTCGCTGCTGTCCACCTACCAGTCGGAACTGTCCGGCACCTACATCTCGTACTCGGGCAGCAGCGCCCTGAGCAGCCAGGGTGACTACGTGCGCATCGACGGGCCCGGCGTCTGGATCGAGTTCGTCTGCCAGAACGGCGTCGTCTACAGCGGCGTGCACTACCACACCGTCTACCGCGACCACACGCGCGACTACGGCGGAGAGTTCTCCTTCTGATGAACCGCTCGCCGCTCTCGCTGTCATCGGCGCTGCGCATGGCGGTCGGGTCGGCGGTGGCGGTCCTGGCGGCGCTGCTTCTGGCGGCGCCGCCTGCCGCCGCGCATCCGATGCCGCACTCGGTGCTCCTGCTCGACGTGCACGAGGCGTCGGTGACCGCCGAACTGGACCTGCCGCTCGGCGACTTCTCCCGGGCCAGCGGCATCGCCCTGGACGACACCACCACGGCCGGGCAGCTGTCGGCACGGGCCCCCGCCGTCCGGCGCTACCTCGCCGCCCACCTCCACCCCACCACCCGCGACGGCAAGGCGTGGGCCGTCACGATCGGCGCGACGGCGCTGAGCCGGGCGGAGCAGACCTCCACCGGCGTCTACCGCGAGCTGACCGTCCGGGCCACCCTGACCCCGCCTCCCGGCGGGGACGTACGGCGGTTCGTCCTCGACTACGACGCCATCGTCCACCAGGTCGTCACCCACACCGTCCTGGTCTCCGTCCGTCAGGACTGGGCCGCCGGCAAGGTGGCCGGCGACGGGCGGAGCGGCGCGGCTCAGGTCGGCGTCATCGGCATCGACACCCGCAGCATGACCATCGCGCCCCTCACCGTCGACCTGGCCGGCGGCAGTGTCTGGAGCGGCACCTACGCCATGTTCCGGCTCGGCGCCGAGCACATCCTCGAGGGCACCGACCATCTGCTGTTCCTGCTCATCCTGCTGCTGCCCGCGCCGCTCCGGGCGGCCGGGAACCGCTGGCGCGGAACCGTGGGCACCCGCACCGCCCTCGGCCGGATCGCCCGCACCACGCTCGCGTTCACGCTCGGCCACTCCCTGGCGCTGGCCGTGAGCGCCTTCGGCCGCCTCGACATCCCGGCCCAGCCGGTCGAGGCGTTCATCGCCTTCAGCATTCTCGTCGGGGCCGTCCACGCCGTCCGCCCGCTCTTCCCGGGACGCGAGGCCGTCATCGCCGGCGTCTTCGGGCTCGGACACGGCCTGGCCTTCTCCCTCACCCTCGCCGAGATGAAACTCTCCACCACCCAACTGACCCTGAGCCTGGCGGGGTTCAACCTCGGCATCGAGTGCATGCAGCTCGTCCTCGTCCTGCTGGCCCTGCCGAGTCTGATCTGCCTCGTCCGGTTGCGCAGGCACTCCGCCGTGCGCACGGCCGGTGCGCTGCTGACCGCCGGTCTGGCCCTCGGCTGGCTGCTGGACCGCCTGGGGTTGCCCAACCCCGTCGCCCGCACGGCGGACAGCGCCGGAACGCACACCTCGCAGCTGCTCCTCGCCCTCGCCGTCACCGCGCTGCTCGCCACGCTCTGGATGATCACCCATCCTCGCGGCGAGGGCTCCGGGGCAACTCGTCGACACCCCTACGCTCGCCCGGCCGTTCAGGACCAGCCGTGACGCGCATAAGGTCGATGCCATGACGTCAACCCTTGCCGGCAGTGCCTTCGACTCGCTCCGTCTCGACGCCGTGCGGGACCAGGAGGCGCTGCGTCAGGTCTACGCGCTTCCCAACGACACGGCCGTACGCAAGCAGATGACCGAACTCACCGAGCAGACCCGGAAGTTGATCGGCTGCTCCGCGCTCGTCCTGGTCGCCAGCGTGGACGCCGAGGGCAACTGTGACGTGTCCCCGCGCGGCGGTCCCGCCGGGTTCGTCGCCGTCCTCGACTCGCGGACCGTGGCGATACCGGACGCGACCGGCAACAAGCGGCTGGACACCCTGCAGAACGTCCTCGCCACCGGGCGCGCCGGACTGCTGTTCGTCATCCCGGGGCGCACCACGACGCTCAGGGTGAACGGCCGGGCCTGCGTCTCCACCCGCCCGGAGCTGCTGTCCCAGCTGACCCCCGTGGGCAAGCCGCCGGCCAGTGCGCTGGTGGTGGGGATCGAGGAGGTCTACCCGCACTGCCCCAAGTCGCTGCTGCGCAGCGGGGCGTGGAAGCCGGAGCAGTGGCTGCCGGCCGACGCCCAGCCGACCTCCGCCGAGGTGACGCTGGCCCAGCTGCGGATGCCGGAGCTGACGATCGCGGACATCGAGCGGACGGAAGAGGAGTCGTTGAAGTACCGGTACGAGTGACACGCGCGGCTCACCCCTTGGTCCCGGCGCACTCCGCGCCCAGTCGCAGGCTCTCCGCGACCGCGTGCGGGATGTCGTCCACGGGGAACAGCGCGTGGCGTACGGTCCGTTCGGCGTCGGCGACCAGGATCAGGCGTTTGTGCCGCAGCCGTCCGGCGCCCCGGAAGGTCGGCAGCCGTAGCGCGGCGGCCAGTTGGTGGGCGGCGTCGGACAGGAGCGGGTACGGGATGTTCTCGGCTCGGGCGAACTCCTCCTGTTCGTGGGTGAGTTGGGTGCTGATGCCGCGTACGGCCACGCCCGCCCGGCGGAATTCCGGCCAGGCGTCCGAGAAGAGCCGGTGCTCCAGCGTGCAGCCCGCGGCTCCGGGGATCGGGCCCCATTCGATGCCGGTGCCGGGGTAGGTGAACAGCACCGTCGCGGCGGCCTCCGGTGCGGCGACCGGCGCGTACTGCCCCTGCGCGCCGGGCAGTTCGAGGCCGTCGGGCAGGCGGGTGCCGACCAGGGCGTGCACCCGCGCGTGTTCGGCGCCGTCCGCCTCGGCGGTCGCGGTGAGGCTGCCGTCGCCCAGCATCCAGCGGTCGCCCCAGTCCTGCATGGCGACGAGCAGGGGCAGCAGCGCCGTTCCGGCGTCGGTGAGCAGGTACTCGTAACGCACCGGACGCCTCTGGTACAGGCTGCGGCGCAGCACCCCGCGGGCGACGAGCCGGCCGAGCCGTTCGGTCAGGACGTTTCGGGACAGGCCGATCTCGGCAGCCAGCGCGTCGAAGCGGACATGTCCTCGGGCGACCTCGCGCAGCACCAGCACGTTCCACCAGTCCCCCAGGACGACCGCGGTCTGGGCGATGCCGCACGTCTCGTCGGCGTTGTGCCTTCTCATGCGCCCATAGTAGGTTCTCTTTCAGGACTCACTTTGTTTCCTCGTGGAACTTACGTTGGGAGTTGCACCGTGACCGCCATCAGCCGGGTCGTCGCACGGGAGATCATCGACAGCCGGGGGAATCCGACCGTCGAGGTGGACGTCGTACTGAAGGACGGGTCGCTCGGGCGCGCGGCCGTGCCGTCCGGGGCCTCGACCGGGGCCCGCGAGGCGGTGGAGCTGCGGGACGGCGACCCGGCCCGCTTCCACGGCAAGGGAGTCCGGCGGGCCGTGGACGCCGTGAACGAGAGCATCGCGGACGCGGTGACCGGGCTCGACGCCGAGGACCAGGCGACCGTCGACCGCACGATGATCGAGCTGGACGGCACGGACACCAAGTCCCGCCTCGGCGCGAACGCCCTGCTCGGCGTCTCGCTGGCCACCGCGAAGGCCGCCGCGGCCGCCCACCGCCTCCCGCTGTACCGCTACGTCGGCGGGGTCGACGCCCGCGTCCTGCCGGTGCCGATGATGAACATCGTCAACGGCGGTGCCCACGCCGACAACCCGCTGGACTTCCAGGAGTTCATGATCGCGCCGGTCGGCGCGGCGACCTTCGCCGAGGCCGTCCGTATGGGCTCCGAGGTCTTCCACACCCTGCGCCGGAACCTGCTCGCCGCCGGCCACAGCGTGAACGTCGGCGACGAGGGCGGCTTCGCGCCCGACCTGCGTACGGCCGACGAGGCGCTGGACTTCGTCGTACGGGCCGTCGAGCAGACCGGGTACAAGCCCGGCACCGACATCACGCTCGTCATGGACCCGGCGACGTCGGAGTTCTTCCGTGACGGGGTGTACGACTACACGGGCGAGGGCGTCCGCCGCACCCCCGCCGAGCACACCGACTACCTGGCCACGCTCGTCGACCGCTACCCCGTCGCCTCCATCGAGGACCCGATGGCCGAGGACGACCACACGGGCTGGCGCGAGCTGACCGCGCGGCTCGGCGACCGCTGCCAGCTCACCGGGGACGACGTCTTCTGCACCAACGAGACGCTGCTGCGGGCGGGGATCCGGGACGGGATCGCCAACTCGATCCTGGTGAAGGTCAACCAGATCGGGACGCTGACGGAGACGCTGGCCACGGTGGGCACCGCGCACCGCGCCGGGTACACGGTCGTGATGTCCCACCGCTCCGGCGAGACCGAGGACACGACGATCGCGGACCTCGCCGTCGCGACGGGGTGCGGACAGATCAAGACGGGGTCGCTGTCGCGCGCCGACCGCACCGCCAAGTACAACCAACTCGTCCGCATCGAGGAGGAGTTGGGCACTCAGGCTCGGTACGCGGGCGGCACGGCACTGGGGCTGCGCCGCTGACGTCGCGTTGACAGGTGTGGTCGGCGGACGTTGACTGGTGCACCCACCCCCAGGGAAGCGGTACACACGACGATGTACGACCAGACACGCGCCCAGCAGCCCGCGGACCGGCCCTCGGGGCGTGCCGGGCGCCCTGCCACGGGCCCCGAGCCGCTGCTCCCCTCGGACGGACGGGACGAGATCGCGCGCCGCCTCGGACATGCCGTCAACACCTTCGCGGACAGCCCGCGCGAATCGCTGGAGGAGGCCGAGGGGGCGTTCGACGAGGCGACGGACCAGCTCGTGAACGCCCTGGCCGAGCGGCGACGGCTCCTCCGCGAGGGCTGGGCCGGCCTCGACCCCGAGACCCAGTCCGCCGAGCTACGGTTCGCGCTGCGGGAGTACCGGGAGCTGACCGGGCGGCTGCTGCGCGCATAGGCGCGCGCGTAAATAGGAAAACGTGCGTAATTATTCCCGGCCCGTGATCCGGGGCACCGTGCTACTGTCGAATCAGGTTGCAGTTGTGGTTCGCCAAAAGGGTTCATTTTCCGACGGGTTGATCATCGCGGCGACACGGAGTCCACACAGGGTGAACTCCGAGCACCGTTTCCGAAGGAGAAATGACATGGCCACCGGCACTGTGAAGTGGTTCAACGCCGAAAAGGGCTTCGGCTTCATCGCGCAGGACGGCGGCGGCGCCGACGTCTTCGCCCACTACTCGAACATCGCCACCCAGGGCTTCCGCGAGCTGCAGGAAGGCCAGAAGGTGTCGTTCGACGTGGCCCAGGGCCAGAAGGGCCCCACCGCCGAGAACATCGTCCCGGCCTGACCGTCCGGCATCGGCTCTGACGCGGATTTTGCAGCTGGGGCCCGCACCTTGGGGTGTGGGCCCCAGCTCGCCGCATTTCCGGGGGGATTCTCCCCTGGCGTCTTCGGCTCGTTCTCGCGATTCTCTGCGCCGTTCATCGTGCAGCGGGAATTCCTTGATACGCGCCCGCATCGAGGAAGGTTCCGTATGAACCGAGAACGTCCGTCACGCGGCTCGCGCGGTTCGCGCACCGCACGTACGCCCAGTACCGCACGTACCGCCCACCCCCGCGCCGGATCCCGGCGGCGCCCCGACGGGCGCCCGGGTCAACCCGCCGCTGCCCACGCCGAGTTCGCACCGCCGAGGACCGTCGAGCCCGCGCTGCCCGCCGTCGAGTCGTTCGGCGAACTCGCCATGCCGGCGCCGCTGCTCGCCGTCCTCGGCCATGAAGGCGTGACCGTGCCCTTCCCCATCCAGGCGGCCACCCTCCCGAACTCCCTGGCCGGCCGTGACGTACTCGGCCGTGGCCGTACCGGTTCCGGCAAGACCCTCGCCTTCGGCCTCCCCCTGCTGGCCCGTACGGCGGGCCGGCGCGCCGAGCCGCGGCGGCCGCTGGCCCTCGTCCTGGTGCCCACCCGCGAGCTCGCCCAGCAGGTCACCGACGCGCTCACCCCGTACGCCCGCGCCGTACGGCTGCGGCTGGCCACCGTCGTCGGCGGGATGTCGATCGGCAGGCAGGCGCGTGCGCTGCGGGACGGGGCGGAGGTCGTCGTCGCCACGCCGGGGCGGCTCAAGGACCTCATCGACCGGGGCGACTGCGCGCTGGGCGACGTCGCCGTCACCGTGCTCGACGAGGCGGACCAGATGACCGACATGGGGTTCATGCCGCAGGTCACCGCGCTGCTCGACCAGGTGCGCCCCGGCGGCCAGCGGATGCTCTTCTCGGCCACCCTGGACCGCAACGTCGACCTGCTGGTCCGCCGCTACCTGAGCGACCCGGTGGTCCACTCCGTCGACCCGTCGGCGGGTGCCGTCACCACGATGGAGCACCACGTCCTGCACGTGCACGAGGCCGACAAGCACAACACGACCACCGAGATCGCGGCGCGGGACGGCCGGGTGATCATGTTCCTGGACACCAAGCACGCGGTGGACCGGCTGACCAGGCACCTCCTCGGCAGCGGTGTCCGCGCCGCCGCCCTGCACGGCGGCAGGTCCCAGCCGCAGCGCACACGGACCCTGTCCCAGTTCAAGGACGGCCAGGTCACGGTGCTGGTGGCGACGAACGTCGCGGCGCGCGGCATCCACGTCGACGACCTCGACCTGGTCGTCAACGTGGATCCGCCGGGTGACCACAAGGACTATCTGCACCGCGGCGGCCGTACGGCACGCGCCGGCGCGTCGGGCAGCGTCGTGACCCTGGTGACCCCGGGGCAGCGGCGTGACGTG
The DNA here is from genome assembly GCF_022698165.1 of Streptomyces cylindrosporus. Taxonomy (GTDB): domain Bacteria; phylum Actinomycetota; class Actinomycetes; order Streptomycetales; family Streptomycetaceae; genus Streptomyces; species Streptomyces cylindrosporus. The sequence goes on along the minus strand of NZ_JALDAY010000008.1, from coordinate 487,882 downwards.
GCCCGGCTGATGGCCGCGGCCGGGATCAGACCGACGATCACCGCGGTGCGGTCCGGCGAGGCCGAGCTGAGCCGGATCACCGGGGCCAAGGCCCCGTCGGGTGTCCCGGTCGTCATCGCCGCGCCGCCCACCGCGGAACCGCACCGCCGGACCGCGTCCTCCTCACCGAAGTCGAAGTCGGCATCGGCATCGGCATCGGCCCGAGGCCACCGGGGACGCACCGCGCGCGGCCGGTCCTCTGGGAACCGCCGCGCCGCGTGACGTGCCGCCGCTCCTCCCGGCCCCCTCTCCCTGTGGCTTCTCCCCGTGGTTCTTCCTGCGACTTCTCCCCGCGACTTCTCCCTGTGAGGCATCATGCGCTGTGTCATCGCCCGGTACCCGTTCGAACTGACCAAGGACGGAGTGCTGGCCTTGATGGCCGGGGTCACGCCCGAGCCGGTCACCGGTGACTCCGTGACCATCGGACGGCGCCGTTATCCCGTGATGCAGGTCGGTGCGGTCATCACCCGGCAGGACCGCCGCGACTTCACCGGCGGCGAGGTCACCCGGGCCATGGCCCGCCTGGGATTCACCTGCCACAGCGGCACCGAGGCCGTACCGCGCCCGGCCCCGGGTGCCCGCAGCGCCCTCGACGCCGCCGCGGAACTGTTCGGGCACACCGGCCCCCGGGACGCGTGACGCCGTGCCGCGGGCGCCCGAGCTGTTCGACGAGTGCCGGATGGTGCACGCCCGCGGTGAGCTGGACCCGACCACCGTGGCGCCCTTGGCGCACGCGCTGGAGGAGGCCCGCACCGGACACGGGCGCGTCTTCCTCATCGTCGACCTCCGTGAGGTGACCTTCGCGGACGGAAGCATCCTGGAGCCGCTGTGCGCGGCGTGGGACGACTGCCGGGCCCGGCAGGGCTGGGTCAGGGTCGTCCACAGCAGTACGGCGATCGAGCTCGTCCTGCTGGGCGGAGATGTGCTCGGCCGCTTCCCCGCCCACGCCAGCGCCCAGGACGCGTGGACGGCCGCCGCCCCGGAGGCCCCCTGACAACTGGTAGTCCTTCAGGCTCCGTGGCCGCGGCGGAGGACCCCCGCTTCCGCCGCCGCTTGGCCCGTCGTGCCCAGGACGACGACCTGGAAGGCCGCGCCGATGTAGGCGGTGACGAAGCGGGAGATCCTGCGAGTCCTGCTGCGCATGATGGGTTCCCCCCGCCTTACCAGTTGATGGCGTCGTCCATCGACTGCTGCCAGTAGCTGACCTTGACCGAGTCGTCGATGTAGAGGCCCTTCGCGGGCAGCTGCGGGTGGGCGGCCGCGCCGACGCTGCCGCTCATCGAGCGGCCGTAGAAGTAGACCGTCAGGGACTTCACGGTGCGGCCGTTCCCGCCGCTGCCGTCGGCGGCGGACAGGCTGACGGTCGCGAATCCGGACTGGCCCGGCTTCAGCGTGACGACCGCCTGCGGCTGCGACTCGTCGATGACCGGCGGCTCCGACTGGGCGTCGGTGAACCGGGCGCTCGGGTAGCCGTAGAGGAAGCAGGTCTTGTCGCCCGTGTTGGTGACCGTGAGCAGCAGGTGGTTGACCGGGCGGGTCAGCGGGGCCGCGACCGTCTTGGTGTTGGACCCCTCGCAGGTGACCGTCCCGCCGGAGGTGGAGGGGGCCTTCGTGGCGGGAGCCTTGGTGGCGGGGGACTGTGTGCCGGTCTTCGTACCGGAGGCGGACCCGGACGTGGAGCCGGACGTCGAGCCGCTGCCGCTCGACCCCGTCGAGCCGCCCGTGGACTTCGGGGTGGCCGTCGTGCCGGCACCCGGGGTGGCGGAGTCGGCGGACGAGTCCGCGGAGACGCTCGCCGCCGCGCCCTCGTCGTTGGTGCCCGTCCCGTCGTTGCACGCGGTCAGGGAGAGCGCCGCGAGGACGGTGGTCGCGGCGGCGGCGACGAGCCGGGCGCGGGAGGTGCGGAACGTGGACATGTCGGTGTCCCCCTTGGGTTTCGGGTGGCGGTGCTGAGTGGATGACCGAAGCTTGTGAGGTGATCCGTCCCGGCCGCCACGCCCGGCGGGGTGTTGGGGACGCTGAAACGCTGGGACGCCCTCTGAGCAGGGAGAACATCGGGACCCTGGAACGGCCGAATGGGATACGGGGGCCCGGCGGAACGGGCGTCAGTGCGCGCGGACGGCGTCCGCGGGCGGGGTGCGCAGTGCCTGCCGGGTGGGGATCTCGACGGTGGCGAAGGCCGTGACGGTGACCGTGAGCGCGAGGGCGGGCAGCAGCCAGACGGGTCCCGCGGGCCACGGGCGGCCGAGGAAGCCCTGGCCCAGGAGGGCGAGGGGCGGCGCGGAGAGCAGGACGGACAGGGCGAGCGCGGTCGCGGCGGTCACCGCCGCCTCGCGGCGCATCATCGCGCGGACCTGCCGTGGTGTGGTCCCGTTGAGCCGCAGGGCGCCGAGTTCGACCCGGCGCTGCGCGGTGGCGGCGACCAGCTTGTTGGCGATGCTGAGCAGCAGATAGACGAGCAGGACCACGATGGTGGCCAGGTTGATCCACACCTCGGGCGGGGCGTCCTTCAGGCCGTCGGCGGACGTGGGGGCCGTGTCCTCCAGCGCCAGACCGGGGTGGGCCGCGGCGAGGGCGGTCAGGGCCTGCCGGGCCGCGGCCGTGCCGTCCGTGCGGACCAGGATGCTCTGGTCGAGCCCCGTCGTGGTGTGCCCGGCCGCGAGGTCGTGGGAGAGCACCACCGTGCCGAAGCCGAGACCGCGGGCGTAGACGGCGACCACCGTGGCCTGCACTTTCGCGCCGTCGCCGAGGACGAGGCCCACCCGCCGGCCCACTTCGGCCGACCGCGAGCGGGCGACGTCGCTGCTGACCGCGACGGTGGCACCGGTGAGCCCGTCCAGGCTCCCGTCCCGCACGTCGAGGTCGAGGACGTCGGCCGCGTCCGGGGTGAGGATCATCGCGGAGCCGGAATCGGTCTCCGTGTCGCCGAACTGCCGGTACGGCCACACCACGGTGGTCGAGCCGACCGGTGCCGCGGCCCGTACCCCGGCCGTCCCGCGGACGTCGGCGAGCGTGCCGGCGGGCAGTCCGCCGAGGCCGGGCGCGCTCAGCCGCTGCTGGGCGAGGGTGCCGGTGCGGGTGTCGTCGGCGGTGGCGGCCAGCACGGTGGTCTGGGTGAGGGTGTACGTCAGGACGAACACGACGGCCATGGCCAGCGTGCTGACGATCCCGGCGTTGCGCAGCGCGTAGGCGCGGACGTTGGCCATCGCCAGCCAGGTAGGGGCGGAGGCGCCGGACCGGGTGCGCCGGGCCGCCGCAGCCCCGACGGCCCGGACCAGGGCCGGCCCGGACAGCGCGAGGCCGATCGCCCCGACGATGCCCGCGAGGGAGGTGGCCGTCGCGCCGAGGACCGTGCGGGAGAAGAGCGGCGGGACCGACATGGCGGTCGCGGCGACCATGACCAGCAGGCCAATACGGGTCCTGGTCCGCGACGGGTCGCGCGGCTCGCTGCGGGACTCGGCGACCGCCTCGGTGGCGGGCATGCGCGAGGTGCGCCAGGCCGAGCCCCGGGCCGACACCTGCACGGCCGCGGCCACGAGGAGGACCGTCGCGAGGGCGGGCAACGGGCTGACGGTCAGGGGGAGTTCGGGCGGTACGACGCCCCGGTCCACGAGCAGCCCGCGGAACTGCCCGGCGAGCAGGTAGCCCAGCCCCACCCCGGGCACGAGGGCCACGGCCGCCACGACGGTCGACTGCGCGGCGGCAAGTCGCCTGATCTGCTTCGGCGTTGCCCCGACGGCCCGCATCAGCGCCAGGTCGCGGCGCTGCCCGCCGATCGACACGGCCAGCGCGCTCGCCGTCACGAACCCGGTGATCAGCAGGACGACCCCGGCGAGGGAACCGGCCAGCAGCATCAGCAGCGACCGGGACGCGCCCGCCCCCGGTGACACGAGGTCCCCGCGACCGGCGCCGGTGACCGTCCGAAGGCCGGATCCCTCCATCTTCGTACGGACTTCGGCGGCGACCCGTCCCTCGGCTCCCGGCGCGGCCCGCAGGCCGACCAGGTCGACGCGGCCCTCGCGATCGGACAGCCGTACCGCCGTCGTGTCGGCGAAGTAGACGCCCGCGTCCGGCGCGTCGACGACGGCCGTGACGCGGTAGGCGGTGGCGGGGCGGGCGTTCGCGACCACGCGCACCCGGTCGCCGGCCTTGATGCCGGCCGCCTCGGCGGTGGCGCGGTCCACGGCGATCTCGGTGGACCCGGCCGGTGCGCGGCCCTCGATGTGCGGGGTGGCCAGCAGTTTCGTCGAGGACCAGCCGTGACCCGCCGTCCGCGGGTCCCCGGACGGTACGACGCGTCCGTGGGCGTCGACCAGCGCGGTGGGGAAGGAGAGGTCGCCCACCGCGGCGGTGACTCCGGGCAGGCCGGCCAGTTCGGCGGCCAGCCGGGCCGGGACCGTGCGGCGTTCCGGGAGCGCGATCGGCAGGTCACCGGGCGGGTGGTACTCCTGGTCGGCGGCGACCACGACGTCCGCCCCGGCGAGGCGTCCGGCGGGCAGGTGGGAGCGCAGACCGGACTCGGCGAGCACGCCGGTGCCGGTGATCAGGGCGGCTCCGCCGAGGACCGCGCAGGCCACGGCGATCAGGGCGCTGATCCGGTGCCGGACCATCTGGGTGGCGAGACGCAGCATGGCTCACACCTCTCCCAACGCGACGAGACGGTCGGCCAGTTCGGGCGCGGTCGGTGCCTTGAGGGCCTCGACCACCCGGCCGTCGGCCATCACCAGGACGTGGTGGGCGCGGGCCGCGGCGGCCGGGTCGTGGGTGACCATCACGACCGTCTGCCGGAGGTCGTTCACGAGGTCCCGCAGCAGGTCGAGGACCTCGTGGGCGCTGCGCAGGTCGAGCGCGCCGGTCGGCTCGTCGGCGAACACGACGGCGGGCCTGGCCACCAACGCCCGTACCACCGCGGCCCGTTGTTGCTGTCCGCCGGAGAGCTCGGCCGGGCGGTGGGTGAGCCGGTCGGCGAGGCCGACGCGTTCCACCAGCGTGCGCAGCCAGTCGTGGTCCGGGGTGCGGCCCGCCAACCGCAGGGGCAGGGTGATGTTGTCCTCGATGCTGAGCGAGGGGATCAGGTTGTACGCCTGGAACACGAACCCGACGCGTTCCCGGCGCAGTTCGGTGCGCCGGGTCTCGTTCAGGCCCGCGATCTCGTGGCCGTCGATACGGACGCTGCCCGAGGTCGGGGAGTCCAGCCCGGCCGCGCAGTGCATCAGCGTGCTCTTGCCGGAGCCGGACGGGCCCATCACGGCGAGGAAGGTGCCGCGCTCCACGGTCAGCGACACCTCGTCGAGGGCGCGCACGCCTCCCGGGTACTCCTTGGCGACCCGGTCCAGGGCGATGGCCGGGCTCATCGCCGGCCCCGCAGGCTGCGCACGACGAGGGCGCCGCCGCAGAGCACGGTGACCGCGCCGCAGGCCAGATGCACCCAGGTGTCCGCCTGGCCGTAGGAGGCCGCCATGTTGGCGACGGCGCTGATCACCACCAGGATCCAGAGCAGCGCGCGGGCTACGTCCCCGCGGGTGAGAGTGGGCGAGTCGGTGTTCTGCACGGGGTTCCTCCCGAGGTCGGCTGTCGTCACCGACGCTATGGATCAGCACCCCTCCCGGCCGATCCCGCAGCCCGCCCGGTTCGAGGTACAGCAGGCTGTACTTCCGGGGCCCGGAGCTGACGGCCAACCGGCGTGCGGCATAAGGTCCTTGGCGACGAAGGGAGGGCGACTCATGACCCTTCAGCGGACGGCCCTTCAGCGGAACGCCGAGGACGGCGGCCGGGACACGGGCCTCAAGGAGACGGTCGTACGGACCCTGCGTGCCGCCGGCGCCGCGCTGGGCGAGCTCGCCTCCGGGCTCGGCACCGCGTTCCTCGCCCTGCTCGTGCTGCTCTGGCTCGCCGTCACCGCCGTGACCGGCGCGGTCGGCGTGGGACTGCTCATGGCGCCCGCGTTTCTGCGCGCGCTGCACGCCCTGGCCGGCCGGGAACGCCGCCGGCTCGGCCGCCGCGGGCCCGAGGTCGTCGCCCCCGAGCCCCCGCCGACGCGGCTGCGGGCCGCCCTCGTCGACCCGACCACCCGGCGGGAACTGCGCTGGCTGGTCCGGCACGCCACCCTGGGACTCCTGCTGGGCCTGCTCGGCGTCATCCTCCCGGTCTCGGCCGTGCGCGACAGCGCGTTCCCGCTGTACTGGAAGTTCGCGCCCACGAACACGACCGCCACCTCGGTGGGGGTCGGCACCGCGCACTCCTGGCCGGACGCGCTCGCCGTGGCCCTGCTGGGCGTCGGCTGGATCCTCATCGTCCTCGGGCTCGGCCCGGGCATGGCCAGGCTGCAGGCCCGGCCGGGACGTGAACTCCTCGCGGCCGGACCGGAGACGGATCTGTCCCTCCGTATCGCCGAACTCACCGCCACCCGCGCCGCCGCCCTCGACGCCCACGCCACCGAACTGCGGCGCATCGAGCGCTCGTTGCACGACGGCACGCAGAACCGGGTCGTCTCCGTCACCGTGCTGCTCGGCGCCGCCCGCCGCATGGTCGCCCGCGACCCCGCCCGCGCCGACGAGATCCTGGAGCGCGCCCAGTCCGCCGCCGAACAGGCCCTCGCTGAGCTGCGCACGGTCGCCCGGAGTATCCTGCCGCCGGTGCTCGCCGACCGCGGACTCGCCGGGGCGCTCTCCGGACTCGCCGCGAACAGCGCGGTGCCGTGCCGTATCGACGTCGACGTGCCCGAACGCTGCGCCGCGTCCGTCGAGGCGACCGCCTACTTCGTGGTCGCCGAGGCCCTCACCAACATCGCCAAGCACAGCGGCGCACGGCAGGCGACCGTCACGGCCCGCAGCCGCGGCGGCCGTCTGCTCCTCGAAGTCGAGGACGACGGACGCGGCGGGGCCGACGAGGACGGCGGCTCCGGCCTCACCGGCATCCGCCGCCGCGTCGCCGCACTCGACGGCACCCTCGCCGTGGCCAGCCCGCCCGGCGGCCCCACGACTTTGAAGGTGGACCTGCCCTGTGGAGCGTGACATGCGCATCGTGATAGCCGAGGACGACCCGCTGCTGCGCGAGGGGCTCGCCCTGCTGCTGCGCGCCGAGTCCCTCGACGTGGTGGCCACGGCGGGCACCCCCGACGAGGCGCTGGCCGCCATCGACGCGCACGGGCCGGACGTCGCCATCCTCGACGTACGGATGCCGCCGACGCACACCGACGAGGGGATCGTCGCCGCGGTCGAGGCCCGGCGCCGGCGGCCCGGTCTGGCCGTGCTGGTCCTGTCCGCGTACGTCGAGCAGAGCTTCGCCACCGAGCTGCTCGGCGGAGGTGTGGGCGGTCTCGGCTATCTGCTCAAGGAACGGGTCGGCCGGGTCGAGGAGTTCCTGGACGCCCTGCACCGGGTGGCGTCCGGCGGCACCGCCATCGACCCGGAGGTCGTCGCGCAGCTGTTCACCCGCTCCCGCCAGGACACCCGGCTGGACCGGCTCAGCCCGCGGGAACGGGACGTACTCGCCCTGATGGCCGAGGGGTTGGGCAACTCCGCGATCGCCGGACGGCTCGTGGTCACCGAGGGCGCCGTCCACAAGCACATCCGCAGCATCTTCGCCAAGCTCGACCTGTCCCCGACGGACCAGGTGGACCGCCGGGTGGCCGCGGTCCTGCGCTATCTGGAGGACCTGCGCCGTCTGACGTGAACACCGTCGCGTGTACGGGCTGTTCAGTCGTCCGGGGCCTCGGGGGTCTCGCCCGCCTTGTCGGCGACGCCCACGTCGAGCAGCGCCTCCGTGCCCGAGCCCAGATAGGCGAGGGACTCCTTGTCGAACACCCACACCTCCCGCTCCTCGCGGCCCCGGAAGGCCAGCCCGATGCCCGAACGGCCCGCGTAGTCCTTGGCGTTCGCGACGACCGAGACGCCCGGGACCTTCGCCGCGGCCCGGTAGAGCGCGGCGTCCAGCTCGGGCAGGAGACCGGCCTCGGCGAGCATGTCGCCGATCCGCTCCAGCGCCTGGCCCCTGTCGTCCTTCGTGTCGTCGTAGATCTTCCGCAGTAGCGCGTCCGGGTCGGTGGGCAGGGCCTCCAGCTCACGGAAGGTGGTGACGTTCGGGTCGGGGCTGAGCCGCATGTCGTGCGTGCCCTTGGAGTACGAGGAGAAGGGGTCGCGCGGGCGGAACGGCGGGCCGTTCAGCACGGTGATCCGGCGCAGTCCCGGGCGCTTGCCGTCCACGGCAGTCCAGCTGGACTCCCGCAGGGTCCGCACGTCCTTGTCGGAGAACTTCATGAAGCCCTGGGTGCGGACGTAGAGGTACTGGTCGTCGCGGACGGCCACGGCCTTCCTGGTGGCGGCGACCGCCGCGATGCGGTTGAGGAGGTCGACGGCCCGCGGGTCGGTGGCGGGGGTCCCGGTGCGGCCGACACCGACGACGACCGCGGCCGCGACGACGGCGGTGGCGACGGGTACGGCGATCAGGGCGAACCGGCGGCGCGGGGTCGCCCTTCGCGTGACGGTGAGTTCCCGCAGCAGGTGGGTCTTCAGCAGGTCGTGGCGGTCGTCGGTCAGGACCGGTTCGCCCGGACTCGGCAGCAGCAGGGCCGGCTCTTCGCGCTCTTCGGGGTTCATCGGTTCCTCTCCTGTGTCGACCCGACCGTGTCGCGGCGGCCGCCGCGGGCCGCCAGCTCCGCCTCCGACAGGCGCCGCAGCCGCTGTCTCGCCCGGGCGAGCCGGGACCGTACGGTGCTCGCCGGTACGCCGAGCGCCTCGCCCGCGGCCTCGTAACTCAGGCCGGACCACACGCACAGGGCGAACACCTCGCGTTCGGGGCCGGGGAGCCGGCCGAGCGCGGTGCGGGCCGCGGCGAGCCGTTCGGCGTCCTCCAGGCGGCCGACGAGCGCGTCCGCGAAGTCGGGCACCGTGTCGCGGTCGGCGGGGCGCTCGGGGAGCCGGGCGAGCGCGGCGCTGTGCCGACGGGCGGCCCGGCGGGTGTTGCGCAGGACGTTGGTGGCGATGCCGTAGAGCCAGGGCCGCAGGCCCTCGCCCTCGGGCAACCCGGGGTCCGCCGCCGCGCCCTCGGGCCGCAGCTTCTCCCGCAGCCGCCAGGCCTCCAGGAATGTGAGGGACACCACGTCCTCCGCGGCTCCCGCGTCCCCGGTCAGCCGGGCGGCATGGCCGTACACGGCCCGGGCATGCGCGTCGAACAGCTCGGCGAAGGCTTCCGGGTCACCGGCCCGTATCCGTTCACGCAGGGAAAGTTCCACGACTGACCCTGTCCGCCCGCCGCTCCTCGTCCCTATGACGACGGTCACATTAGTGGGTCTCGTGTGCACGGCTGGGGCGCGCCCGGCGGGTTCAGGTGGACGACCTACCCTGATCCCCGTGACGCAGGCAGGCGCTGGGAAGGAGGATCCGCGATGACGCCCCTGAGTACCGGAGACCCGGAGTCCATAGGCGGGTACACCCTGCTCGGCCGGCTCGGATCGGGCGGCATGGGGGTCGTCTACCTGGGCGTCTCCGCCTCGGGCCGGCAGGTCGCGGTCAAGCTCGTGCACGGGCCGTACGCGCAGGAAGAGGAGTTCCGCACCCGCTTCCGGCAGGAGATCGCGGCCGCGCGCAAGGTGAGCGGCGCCTTCACCGCGCCGGTCCTGGACGCCGACCCGGACGCCGAACGACCGTGGATGGCGACCCTGTACGTGCCGGGCCGCAGTCTCGCCGAGGTCGTGGCGAAGGACGGCCCGTTGAGCCTGCGGCAACTGCGCGCCCTCGGGCTGGGGCTCGCCGAGGCGCTGCGCGACATCCACCGGGCGGGCCTGGTGCACCGGGACCTCAAACCGGGCAACGTGCTGATGACCGAGGACGGGCCGCGCGTCATCGACTTCGGCATATCGCGCGCCGCCGACCACCAGCACCTCACCATGACCGGGAACATGATCGGCACCCCGCCCTTCATGTCGCCGGAACAGCTGGCCTCGCCCCGTGACGTCACCCCGGCCTCGGACGTGTTCTCGCTGGGCTCGCTGCTGGTGTTCGCGGCCGTCGGGACGAGCCCCTTCGACGCGGACACCCCGTACATGACCGGCTACCAGGTGATGTACGAGCCCCCGGACCTCGACGGGGTGCCCGCGGAGCTCGTGGACGCCGTCCGGCGCTGCCTGGACAAGGACCCGGCCGCCCGCCCGGAACCCGCGGCCCTGCACCGCCTGTTCCAGGCCTTGCCGGAGTCCGACGCCGTCGCGCCCGCGAAGACCGGGACGTCCCCGAGACCCCGCCCCCGCCCCGCGCCGACCACCTCGGTGACCGGCCCCGCGGGCCGACGCCGGCCCCGGCTGCTGCTCACCGGCCTCGGCGCGGCGCTCGCCGTCACGCTGGTCGGCGTAGGAGTGGCGGCCGTCGAGTCGGCCCCCTCCCCCGCTTCCTCCTCGAAACCCACGGCGACCGCCCGCACCGCGTCGCTGCCCGACGGCTGGCGACCGTGGCGCACGGCCCTGCGCTACGACATGAAGGGCATTCCCCTCGAATACAACACCCCCGGATGCGTCGCGCAGGGAAGCACCGCCCTGTTCTGCGGCGGTACGGGCATCACGGTCGCCCGGGTCGACGCGGCCTCGGGCCACGTCGCATGGCGGGCCGGCACCCGCCCCACCGAGGTGCGGCCGATCGGCGTCCGCGACGGGCTGGTCTACGTCTACGAGGAACCGGACCAGACGAGCAGGCGCGTGGTCGCCCTCGACGCCGCCACCGGGCACCGGCGCTGGCAGCACGACATCAGCGCGAGCGAGGACGCGGTCCTGTACGACGGCGGCCTGCTGACCCTGTCCCCCGACTCCTCGTCGTTCGTCGCGTACGGCCCCGCGGGCAAGGAATTGTGGCAGGCGCCCGCACTGGACGAAATCTGCACCCCGTCGGCGCTGGGCGGCCGCCCCTACGCCCTGTGCTCGACGGGCAGCGAGCCCGGCCAGGCCCCGATCGACCTCATGAAGCTCGGCCCAGGCAGCCTCACCGAGACCGCCACCCTGCCCAAGAAGGCGCTGTCACTCGGCACCGTCGACGGGCAGCCCCTGTTCCTCGCCCCGCAGACCGCGAAGGACGTGTACGACAGCGGCTACCAACGCCCGTACAACGCCCTGCTGCGGGTGAACCTGGAGACCAACCAGGTCGAACGCACCGCGCTGGCCCGCCCGCTGACCGGCGCGGCCACCCTCGTGGACGGGGTCGTCTACTTCGTCCGGTCCGACGGAACCGTCACCGCGGTGTCGGCACACAGCGGCCGACGGCTGTGGCAGCGGACGACGGACATGGAGAGCCTGTCCGCGCCGGTGGTGTCGACGACGTACAAGCGGGTCTACTTCGCCAACCGCTTCGGCCGGCTGCTCGCGCTGGACAGCCGCACCGGAGCGGTGGTGTGGCGGACCTCCGCGCTGGCAAACCCGGGGGACCAGGCGCAGGACTCCCCGCCGCAGGTGCTGCTCGTCAAGGACGCGATCGTGGCCATGGCAGGCGACACGGTCTTCTCGCGGAGCCCGGACGACCCCGGACGGCAGTGACCGGCCCGCGCACCGGGGCCCGCCCGCGCGACCTCCCGTTCCGGCGCTGAACTGCGCGGCGTACGCTAGCGCGTCGCTGTAGTGGGGTGCGGGGGAGGAAGCGGGAGTTGACTGCTGTGGGAGCGGTCCCGGGCATGGCCGGTCCGTCCGACGACGGTGCCTGGGCGCGGCTGCTGGAGGACGTGGCGCGGAGCGGACGGCGGCTGCGGCGCGAGGAGCTGGAGGCGCTGCGCGAGTACGGCGACCGGGCCGCCGAGGCGGGACGGCCGCTGGCCGAACTGGTCGACGAGCGGCTCGCCGTGACCGGACGCGTCTGGGAGGGGCAGCCGGTCGACGCCGCGTCGATGGCGGCGCTGCGGGCGGCGGTGTCCGCGCTGGCCGCCGGGCACGGACGGGCATACCGGGAGCGGCTGCGCCAGGAGGAGGCCGGACGGCGGGAGTTCGTCGCGGACCTGCTCAGCAGCCGCAGCGACCTGGGCCGGCTGGCCGAGCACGCCGAGCGCTTCGGGATCAACCTGGCCTGCGCGCACGTCGTCGCGATCGCCGAGGGCGACGGCTACGACCTGGAGGACCCGCTGGTACGGGCGCTGGAGCGGCGGCTGCTCGGCCGGTTCGGCGAGCAGGAGATCCTCCTCGCGGTGAAGCACGGGCGGCTGGTGTGCATCGTGCCGTCCGGTCCCGGCGAGCACGCGGCAGTCAAGGCGTTCGCCGAGCTGACACAGGGCCGGCGGGTCGTGGTGGGCCGCCCGCACAGCGGCCCCGGCGGGGTCGTGCACTCCTACGAGGAGGCCCGGACGGCCTTGGAACAGGCGGCCCAACTGGGCCTGCCCGGACCGCTGTTGCACGCGGCCGACCTGCTGGTCCTGCCGGTGCTGCTGCGGGACCGGGAGGCCCTGGAGGAGCTGGTGCGCGCCGTGCTGGGCCCGCTGCGGACGGCACGCGGCGGCGCCCGCCCCCTGCTGGACACGCTGACCGCCTACGCCGACTCCCGCTACGTCGCGGCGGAGGCGGCCCGCCAACTCGGGCTGAGCGTGCGCGCGTTGGCGTACCGTCTCGCACACGTCGTACGGCTGACGGGCCTGGACCCGGACGACGCGCTCCAGCGCTACACCCTGGAGACGGCGGTGTTCGGGGCGCGGCTGCTGGGGTGGCCGGATCAGGAGGAGCCCGCGGTGCGGTAGGGGGCGCACAACTCCCTCCAGCGGGCGTCCTGTTCAGGGGTGGCCCGGCCCCGGATCCGGGCGAGTCTCAGCACGTTGGCCTCGGCCGCGCTGCCGAGGGTCCGTGCCTCGGCGAGGTAGTGGTCGTCGAGCAGGGCCTCGACTTCGGCGTCGCTCTGCACGGGGTCGATCCGGGCGGCGAGTTGCGCCATGGTCCGGTACGAGCCCTGGAGCAGGAACGGCGGTTCGAGGCGGTCGGCGTCCTCCTGGGCGGCGGAGGCGATGTAGGCGCGGTTGACGGCCAGCGCGGTCCGCTGGACGGCACGCAGCCGGGTGAGGGCGGCCAGCGCGCGGTCCAAGTCCCGTACGGGGTGGGTGAGTTGGTCGGCCTGGGCGCCCGGGTCGCCGTCGGCGAGGGCGACCAGGAGGCGCAGGTCGGCCGGGTCGGTGCCGGCGAGCGGGGCCAGGACGGGGTTGACGGCGAGGGCGTTCTCCAGGAAGGAGAGCGCGAACAGGTCCTCGTGGCCGCCGAGCACCTCGCCCAGGTTCCAGACGTCGGCGCGGTTGGCGAGCATGTCGGGGATCCGGAAGCGCCGCCCGTTCGCGGTGTACGGGTTGCCCGCGAGGCAGACGGCGAAGCGGCGACCGCGCAGGTCGAAGCTGCGGGCGACGCCGTCGCTGACGGCCTCGACGCGGCGCTGTGCGTCGCACAACGGGATGAACTTCTGGAGGAGTTCGGCGCAGACGTGCTGGATGTCGTCCAGGTACAGCAGGACGTTGCTGCCGGCCTCCAGCGCGAACACGATCTTCTCGACCTCTCGCCGGGCCGCCGCGTCGGGGGCGCGGTCGGGGTCGAGGGAGGTGGTGCCGGTGCCGAGCGCGGGGCCGTCGACGCGGACCATGAGCAGGCCGAGCCGGTCGGCGACGTACTCCAGGAGGGTCGTCTTGCCGTAGCCGGGCGGCGACAGGAGCAGCAGCAGGCCGCTGCGGTCGGCCGGGCCGGTGGGGTCGAGGGTGCCGAGCTGCTTGGCCAGGTTGTCGCCGACGAGGGGGAGACAGACCTGGTCGATGAGCTGGTTGCGGACGAAGCCGGCGAGCGGCCGGGGCCGGTGGTCGTCCAGGCGCAGCCGGGCCCGCTCGGCGGCCAGGACGTCGGCGCGCCGCCGCTGGAAGGCACGGAAGGCTGGGGCGCGCTCTTCCCGGAACGCCCTTGCCTGGTACGGAAGTTCGTCGATACGCACGGTCAACCGGCCCTCGTGCACACGCGGATGGACACCGAGCAGCCCGTCGACGGTCTCCGCGACGGCCCCGGTGACCTCGTACCGCGCCAGCTCAGGAGCGCACAGATGGGCCACGGCCTCCGCCACGCCCTCGCTCACCGCGTGCGCCGCAGCGTACGACCCCAGCCAGGCAGCCGCGAGCTGGCGACGCGCGGACAGGTCGTCGCCGAGGGCATCCAGGTCCGCGGCGAGGACGGGGGCGGCCTCCGTGTACCGAAAGCCGTCGAGGAGAGTGCGTACGGCGACACCGGCGGCGAACCCCTCGTGCGGCTCGGCGAGTTCGGCCACGAGATATTCGCCCGCGCGGGGGGCGAGTGACGGGTCGGCACTGAACTCGTTGATCGCGGCGGAGAGTTCGTTCGTCAGTTCGGTCCAGGCGGGTGCGGTGCCCGTGGAGCCGAAGTGGGTGTGGGCCTGGGACAGGGAGCGGGCTCGGCGGTGCCAGGCGGAGCGCTGGTCCTCGGTCGTGCCGTGTGCCCAGAACAGCTGGGCGGTGGCGCGTACTTCGGCCGGATACTCCAGCAGCCCGGCGCCGGCCCGCAGCCGGAGCAGCGCGCCGAGGATGGCGGTGGCGTCGTGGTCGTGGACACCCCGCTCGTAGCCCTCGTCGTAGGCGCTCTCGGCGGCACGGCGGACCTGGTCGTGCAGCGGCTCCCCGTCCGTGGCCGTGGGCAGCAGCGCGGCGGCCAGGTACTCGGCGCGGTAGAGCGCGGGCGACTCGCTGACCAGGGGCTGCGTCCAGAACTCGCGCCCGGTCAGCAGCTCGGGGAGATGCGCGGACCTGCGGTATCCGGTGCCGGTGACGGCGAAGGCGAGCCCGTCGCCGTCCGGCTGGAGGGTGAGTTCCACGGGCTCGCGCCGCACGGCGAACCGGTGGCGCCCCAGCCGTACGGCGGCCCCGCCGTCCTCGGTCAGATCGGCGCGGTCGCGCAGCTCGCGCAGGCCGGTGCGGACGGCGTCGAGCAGACCGTCCTCCAGCTCCTGGGCACGCACCTGGTCGTCGAGGCCGCGCAGCTCCGCCGCGGCGGCGCGCACCCGCAACGCCATCGGGTCGGCGGCCTGCGCCGCGTGGATGTCGGCCGCCGAGCCGAGCCCGGCGAGCCTGCGGCGCAGCGCCGTCAGGGCCCGCAGCGCGGACGCGGCGACCCGCTCGGCGCGGGCGGCGGCCTCGTCCAGCAGGGTCTGGCGCCGGGCGGCGAACGCCTGCTGGATCTCCTCCCGGCGCAGGGCC
Source organism: Streptomyces cylindrosporus (assembly GCF_022698165.1). Lineage (GTDB taxonomy): Bacteria > Actinomycetota > Actinomycetes > Streptomycetales > Streptomycetaceae > Streptomyces > Streptomyces cylindrosporus. The sequence continues at coordinate 472,657 of NZ_JALDAY010000008.1, read as the reverse complement.
AGGTCGGCGGCGAGGTCCTCGGCCTCGGCGAACCGGGCTTCCAGCGCGTCCAACCGCAGCAGCAGCCGGGCGAGTTGGTCGTCGCAGGCGGCCGGGGAGTCGGCGGCGCCCAGGGCGGCGGTCGTCGCCTGGGCGAGCAGCGCCGACTCGGCGGCGTGGGCGGCGCGGTGCTCGGCGTCCAGCAGGACCCGGCGGCGGTTCGCGAGCACGGCGCGGGCGCGGTTGACCGCCGCGAGGACCTCGCCGATGGCCAGCAGCACGGCCGTCGTCGCGCCCGGATCGGCGGTGACCGTGCCGGTGACCAGGTCGGTCACGGTGGCCAGGGCGTCCGCCTGCTCGGTGAGGCCGTCGGCGAGCCGCTCGGCCTCGGCGGCGGTGGCGACCGAGGCGGCGTCCTCGGCGGCGCGCAGCGCGGCGGCGAGCGGAGCGGCGAAGGCGTCGGGGCCGGCGAAGAACGCGAAGGCCCGCTCGGTCGCCGCCGTGAGCTCGCCGGCCAGGTCCGCGTCGAGGCGGTCGAGCGCGGCCGGATCCAGCTGGGGCAGTTCGCGCAGGGTGCGGGTACGGCCCTGGGCCCGGCGCAGCTCGGCGAGCAGCGCGGTCCAGCCGTCCGCGTCGGCGGGCGGTTCACCACGCGACCGGCGCAGCAGCCCCGCGGCCTCCTCCCGGGCCCGCTCCAGCTCCCGCGCCGCACGCGCGGCGAGCTGCCGTACCCTCCCCTGCTCGGCCGCCAACTGCTCGGCGGCCTCCCGCAGTTCGGTCAGCGGCTCCAGCAGGCCGGTGTCGGCGAGCCAGTAGTGGCGGTCCGCCGCCTTGGCACAGACGTCGAGGACCAGCTCCGGAGCGGCCGTGGCCTGGTTCTCGGGCACGGCCGCGGCCGCCGTACGCACCACGTCGAGGCACTCCGCGATCCCGCGCACCAGGTCGGCGTTGCCGATCCGCTCCAGCGGGCCGTCGCCGACGGGCTGCGCGGCGGCGTACTCGGCGGACTGGAACGGCGTCTGCCACACCTGGAGTTCATGCGTGCGCACCGGCTCCCGGTCCGGTTTCAGCAGTACGAGGGTGCCGTCGGGCAGCAGCGTGTGCGCGGCGGCGTGCAGGGCTCCGCCGGCCTCGCGGCGGACGGTGTTCCAGGGCAGCAGCAGGACCTGGGCCCGGCCGGGGCGGCGCAGGACGTAGAGGAGGTCCTCGCCGTTGGGCGCGGGGAGCACGGCGTCGAAGTGGAGGCCGTCGGAGGCGGTTTCGCCGTCGCCGTCGATGCGGAAGGCACGGTGGGTGCCGTCCGCGAGCTCGTAGCCGCCGGGGAAGATCAGGCCCTGCTCGGCGGGGAGCAGGCGGGCGCCGCGGGCGAGGGAGTCGTGGCGGCGGGCCGATCCGGTACGGGTGTTGACGACCAGGTGGCGGTCGGTGGGTTCGTTGTAGGGGCGGATGCGGAGGAGCAGGAGGGGGCCGGTCGACGCGTATGCGACCGTGGCGTCCGCGAGGCTCTGGAGTGGCTCGTCGACCGGTTCCCGGAAGAGGGGGCGGTTGCCGGGTTCGGCGTGGACGGTGAGGTGGCCTCCGGTGGTGGCGACCGAGACCTTGCCCTCGCCGGCCTCGATCAGGATCCGGCCGTCGGTGTGGTGCTCGCGGCCGGTCGTCGTCCATGCCAACTCGGTGGTGGGCGGTTGGGGGAGGTCGCGTTCGCCGTGGTTGCCGAGGTACTCGGCGCGGTCCTGGGCCAACTGCCAGCTCAAGACGCGTAGATCGCCGTCGTTCTCGCCGGTTCGGAAGACGGCGAGCAGGCGGCCCGCGGGGGTGCGCAGCAGGTCGGTCAGGCGGGCTTCGCGGAAGTAGCGGAGGAGTTCGGCGAGGTCGCGGTGGAAGCGGTCGTCGTCGAGGAGGCCGGGGACGTGGCCGGGGGCGAGGGGGGAGCCGTCGAGGGTGTGCAGGGACAGGGGGGTGGGGGCCGACGTCCCCAGGAGGAGGACGTCGGCGTTCACTGCGACGATTCCGTGGGCGATGCCCTCGGTGGGGGTGCGGGGCTTTGTGGAGCCGGTGAGCTTCAGTGGGCGTGAGCCGAATGTCTGCTGTCGGCGGGTGTTGAGATCTGCTGCTCGGCGGCCGAGTTCCGCTGCGCGGTCCGTGACTCGTGCTCGCAGGATTTGATAGGTGCCGGTTTCGACGCCCATGGTTGCTCCTCTTTTGTCTGCGGCGCCGTGGGGGCTGGTCGCGCAGTTCCCCGCGCCCCTATCGGGGCGCTCATGCCCCGCTTACTTCACAGTGCCGTTGGCAAGCTCTATCGGGTCGCCGTTCGTCTGGTTGCCCAGCAGCCTCATCAGCAGGGCCAGGTTCCAGGGGCCGCCCGCCGCCAGGCCTCGCAGCACCTCTGTGGCGTCCTCGCTGAAGCTCTTCTCCCCACTCAGCCACTCCGCGGCCAGCGCCTGTACCGTCTCCGAGCCCTGGACCGCGCCGTCGACGGACTTGCCGAAGGACACCGCGCCCACCAGGCGTTCCAGGAACACGCTGTCGCCGCCCACGATGTCGATGTCCGCGCTCTCCAGGCCCGCGGCCAGTACCGAGGCCTGGGCCTCGGCCACCGTTCGCTGGACCTCCAGCGCGGCCATCCTGACCTCCTTGTCGGCCGCCAGGCGGAGGCGGAACTCCTCGTGGGCGCGGGACACCTCGTCCAGCGCGGCCATCGCCGCCGCCTTCTCCTTGAGGCCGGCCGCCTCGCCCAGGAGTCGTTCGCGGATGCCGGCCGCGTCCGCGTTCGCCTTGCTCTCGGCGACCGCGGCCTCCGCCAGGCCGACCTTCTCGATGGCGTCCGCCTTCTCCTTCAGGCCGGCCGCCTCGCCCTCCAGCCGGGCCCGTACGCCGGCCGCCTCGGCGAGGGCCTGGCGCTCCGCCACCTCGGCCTGGGCCAGACCGGCCGCGCCGGCCATGGCGCGCTCGCCCTCCGCCCGGCGCACCTTGGCGGCGGCCTCCAACTCCGCGCTCTTCTGCCCGGCCTCGGCCAGCACCAGCTGTTCCTTCGCCCGCAGGTGCGCGGCCTGCTCGGCGGCCTCTGCCGCCTTGATGTCCTTGACCAGCTGCTCCTGCGCCTCCGCCTCGGCAGCGATGATGACCGTCTGCCGAGTGCGCTCGGCCTCCTGGACGACCCGGACCCGCTTGATCTCCTCCTCCTGCTCCGCGACCGTGCGCTCGACGGCGACCCGTTCGCGTACGACGTCGGCGACGCCCCGGCGCTCGACCTCGACCTGCTTCTCCTTCTCGGCGCGGGCGAGTTCGACCTCCCGTTCCCGGTTGACGACCTCCAGGAGGCGGTCCTTCTCGATGCGTTCACCCTCCACCGCGAGGACCCGCTCCCGGTTCTTCTCGGCGACCGCGATCTCCCGCTGCTGGTTCTCCCGCTGCACGCCGAGGAGTTCCTCGGTGCGCAGCAGCGCGCTGTGCGCCTTGAGCCGTTCCTCCTCCTGGACCTGCGCGGTGGCCGCCTCCTCCTGGGCGCGCAGGGTCTCGATGCCCTTGCGCTGCCGGATCTCCGCCTCCGCGCGCCGCCGTTCCAGCTCCAGTACGGCCTCCCGCGCGTCCACGTCCTGGCGGGTGATCTCCATCTCCTCGTTGCGCTGGAAGTCGTTGGTGCGGATGTGCTCGAGCGCGGTCAGCTCGGTGATCTTCCGGATGCCCTGGGCGTCGAGGATGTTGGACGCGTCGAGCTGCGCCAGCGGGGTCTGCTCCAGGTGGTCGATGGCCGCGTCCTCCAGGTGGTAGCCGTTGAGGTCGGTGCCGATGGCCGCGACGATCCGGTCCCTGAACTCCTCGCGCTTGGTGTAGAGGTCGGCGAAGTCGAGCTGCTTGCCGACCGTCCGCAGTGCCTCGGCGAACTTCGCGCTGAACAGGTTCTGCAGGGTCTCCTGGTGGCTGGCCCGCTCGGTGCCGATGGCCTGGGCGACCTTGACGACGTCCTCGACGGTCTTGTTGACCCGGACGAAGAAGGTGATCTGGATGTCGGCGCGGATGTTGTCCTTGCAGATCATGCCCTCCCGGCCGGTCCGGGAGATCTCGATGGTCTTCACCGAGATGTCCATGACCTCCGCGCGGTGCAGCATGGGCAGGACGAGGGCGCCGGTGAAGGTGACGTCGACGCTCTTGGGCCGGGAGACGATCAGGGCCTCGCCCTGGACCACCTTGCGGAACAGGCGGCCGAAGAGCAGCAGCGTGCCCAGGCCGATGAGCAGCAGGACGGCGACGAGCACACCGATTCCGATGGTGACGACAGACATGGCGGTTCCCTTGGAAGACCTTGCCGTGGATGAGTGAGTGAGTGCGTGGCTGACTGACCTGAGACGGACGGGACTACGGGCGGGGTGGGGTCACCCGGTGGCCGGCGGGGCGGGCATGACCCAGAAGAACTCGCCCTCGGCGTCGTAGTCGTAGATGAGTGCGGACGCCCCGGCGCGCAGTTCGCCGCCCGGTCCGGCCACGTCGTCGTGGCTCTGGCGTACCTGGATCGTCGCGGCGGAGCCGTCGACGGCGTGGACCTCGGCCTGGCCGAAGTCGGGGCCGACCCGGCCGGTGCGGATCACGCAGCCGAGGCCGACGAAGTCGCGGCGCGAGGGCGGCGGGGCGGGGGCGGGCGTCAGCCGCCGCAGCGGCCAGGCCAGCAGGCGGGCTCCCGCCCAGCCGACGGCCAGGGCGACCGGCAGCAGGACCCCGTGATCCCCACTGCCGAGCACGACTCGGCCGACCAGCGCGCCGAACCAGGCGAAGGCGACGACGAGCGACACCGCCACGGTGACGGGCACCCCGCCCAGCCCCAACACCCGCCGCACGGCGAGGCGCCCGTACCGACCCCCACCGAGCCCGCGCACGTGCCCGCCACGCCCAGCACCGGACCCGTGGCCTTGCTGTGCCGCACCGGCCCCGTGCCCGTGGCCTTGGTGGCCCTGATGCCCCACACCGGGCCCATGACCCTGCTGTGCCGCACCGGACCCGCCCCCGTGACGTTGGCCCTGATGCCCCGCACCAGGCCCATGGCCGTGATGAACGGCACCGGCGGCATGGCCGTGGCCTCCCCCGCCGGCCGCATGGCCGTGGCCTCCCCCGCCGGCCACGTGACCATGCCCTCCCCCGCCGACTCCGGCGCCGTGGTGGACCCCACCGCCTCCGGAACCACCATGCCCCCCGACCCCAGGGCCATGGTGTCCCCCGACCCCGGAGCCATGGTGTCCCCCACCCCCGGAGCCGTGGTGTCCCCCGCGCGCCCCGTGGAAGTGGGCGCCCCCGAGGAGCACCAGCAACCAGTAGGCGGCCACCACGACGAGCGCGAAGGTGAAGACCACGGTCGGATACGCCGTGACCGCCCCCAGAAAGTCCCTCACCCTGCTCGCCCGCCCCCCGGATCCCCCGAACGGCCACGCTCCGTGTGCCGCACGCGCAAGGGTGACACCGCGCCGACGGCCGCGCAGTGCATGATCCCGGAAGTCTCGACGGCCCTTTCATGTCCTGGATCAGCTCACACCGCCGGATCTCAGCCGTGCAGCGAGCGGTACGCCGCGACCGCCCCGGGATGCAGGGCGATGCTGCCGGTGCCGATCAGACTGCCGACGTCCAGGAACTGGGTGCCGACGGCGTGGGCCGGGACCAGTGCGGTGGCCCGGCGGACCAGTGTGCGGGTGAGTGCGTCGGCCACGTGGACGGGCAGGTCGGGGCGGCACAGCAGCAGGTTGGACACGCCGATCGTGGCCACACCGCCCGCCGCCCGGTACGCGCCCGCCGGCAGCCGTACCTCTGAAAGACCCGAACCGGCCAGACCGGCGCGGCCGCCGAGCCGGGGCAGCAGACCGGCCAGCGGAAGGAAGCGCAGGCCGGGCGAGTCGTCGAGGTCCGAGAGGACGGGGATGGGCACGCCGCCCACGACGAGCACGGCCTCGACGGAACCCGAACGCACCGCGCGGGCCACGGAGTCCATCTGCAGGTGCCGTACCCGGACGTCGTCCCCCGGCGTGAGCCCCGCCGCGCGCAGGATCCGCTCGCCGAGCACGGCCCCGCCCGATCCGGCCGCGCCGAGCCACACCGTGTGACCGGCGAGGTCGGACACGGCACGCACGGGCAGGTCGGAGCGCACGGCGAACTGGAGGTACGTCTCGTAGACCCGGCCGATGGCCCGCAGCGGCACCGGGGCCGGGAAGGGGTCCGTGCCCTCGGCGGCGGCCCGGGTGGTGTCGGTGAGGGCGAGCGCGAGGTCGGCGCGGCGGTCGCGCAGCAGCTCGATGTTGGCGACGCTGGCCGCGGTGGTGAGGACACGGCAGCGCAGGCGGGGGTACTCCGCTTCGAGTTCAGCGGCCAGCAGATGCCCGAACGCGGCGTGCAGCCCCTGGGGTTCACCGGTCGCCAGCCGCAGCACACCGCTCGGCGTGCCGGCACTCCGCCGCGAGGCGTCCCCCACGAGCGCCCCACCGAGCCCGACGCCGATCGCCGCACCGGCCACGGCACGCAGGGCGGTACGGCGGTCGTGGGCGCGGCGCCCCGCCGCGCGCGGGCTCATCGCCCGCCGTCCACGTCGGCGTGGACGCGGGGCAGCGTCGCCCTGACCCGGAGCCCCCGCGGCTGGACCCCCTCCAGTTCCAGCCGGCCTCCGCGGCCCGCCACCAGCTGCTCCGCGATGGCCAGACCGAGACCCGTACCGGTCGCCCCCGTCCGTCCGGCTGCGCGCCAGAACCTCGTCGTGGCCTGCGGGAGTTCCTCCGCGTCCAGGCCGGGGCCGTCGTCCGTCACCGTGAGGACCGCGAGCGGGCCTTCGGTGGTGCAGGTGAGGGTGATCTCCGCGTTCGGGCCCGCGTACTTGATGGCGTTGTCCAGCAGGATGTCCGTGATCTGGGCGAGTTCGCGGTCCGTGCAGGCGGCGGTGACCGGGGTGCCGGCCCGGGTGGTGAGCCGGGCGCCCGCGCCGCGGGCCAGCGGTTCCCACAGTTCGTGCCGACCGCGGGCGACCGCCGCCGCGTCGCAGTGGGCGTCCGATCCGTCGGTCACCGCCAGCTCGCCGGCCCGGTGCTCCGCGGCGGCGAGCGCGAGCATGTCGTCCAGCAGGGTCTCCAGCCGGTCGAGTTCGGTGGTCACGCCGGTGTACGTGCGGTCGGCGGAGGCCGGGAGATGGGCGTGCAGGGCGTCCACCCGCAGCCGGAGCGCGGCCATCGGGTTGCGCATCTGGTGGGAGGTGTCGGCGACGAGCCGCCGCTGCTGCTCCAGGGCCGCGGTGACCGTACGCGCCATGCGGTTGAATCCGGCGGCCAGTTGCCGCAGCTCGGGGGGTCCGCCGGTTCTGGTCTGCTCCGGCGGGAGCCCCGCCGCGAGCCGGCCGACCGCGCGGTCGAGGCGGCTCAGCGGGCTCACCACCCAGCGGGTGGCGGCCCGCGCGAGGACCGTGCAGGCCAGCGCCACCAGCGTGGTGCCCGCGAGGACGGCCGCCCAGCGCCAGGTGATGTCGTACGCCGCCGCCCGCACCGAGGCCCGCAGCACCACCGCCCCCGACACCTGGGTCCCCGTGCCCGCGGGCTCGGCGAACATCGCGTACCCGCGCGACCAGGCGTGCAGCGTGCCACCGGGCTCGGTGGTGGCGTTGCGCAGGGCCGCCTCGACCAGCCGGGCGACGGCCGGGTCGGCGGCCCGCATGCCGCCGGTCTGGACGACGGGGGCGCGGCGCGTGTCCGTGACGACGAGGGCCTCCCCGTACAGCTGGGTGTAGCGGCGCGCCTCGGCCCTGATCGACGAGGTGTCGCCGGTCGCCGCGGCCTGGTCCATGAGGGCGGCGAAACGGTCCAGGTCGGCGCTGCGCGCGAGCACCAGCTGCTGGGTGCGGTCGGACGCGGTGAACAGCAGCAGCGGTACGGCGAACGCGGCCACCGCGAACACGGCGAACGCCAGCAGCGCGGCCTGTACCCGGGTCCGCATGCCGTCCCCTCACTCGCCGAAGCGGTAGCCGAAGCCGCGGATCGTCGTGAGCAGTCCGGGCCTGTCCAACTTGGCCCGCAGCTGGGTGAGATGGACGTCCAGGGAGCGGGAGACGGCGTGGAAGGCGTCGCCCCACACCTCGTCGAGGAGTTGCTGCCGGCTGACCGCCGTACCCGCCCGGCCCGCCAGTACGGCGAGGACGGCGAACTCCTTGGCGGTCAGCTCGACCTCCGCCCCGCCGACCCGGACCCGGTGCGCGTCGAGGTCCACCTCCACGTCACCGACCCGTACCGCCCGCGCCGCGCGGGCCTCCGGGGCCGCCGCGGCGGCCCGCCGGGTGACGGCGTCGATACGGGCCAGCAGCTCGGCCAGCCGTACCGGCTTGACCAGGTAGTCGTCCGCCCCGAGCCGCAGCCCCCGGACGACCGAGCGCTCGTCGCCGCGCGCGGTGAGGATCACCACGGACACACCGCTGACCGCCCGCAGTGCGCGCAGCACGTCCAGGCCGTCGGTGTCGGGCAGGCCGAGGTCGAGAAGGAGCAGGTCGGCGCTGCGGTGGTAGGTGAGCACGTCCCGGCCGTGCCGCACGCGCCGGGTGAGGTGACCGTGGTCGTACAGCACCTCGACGAGCGCGGCGGCCACCCCGTCGTCGTCCTCGGCGAGCAGAATGCGCATCGCCCCAGTATCCCGCCGATTCTGTGAACGATTCTGTGAACAATCTCGCGGGAGGCTGTCGTAGCGGCATGTTAAGGAAGGGTTAGTTCTGCGTCCGGGGGTCTCGGCCCGCCGGACGCGGCCGCCGACGCTACAGCGACCCAGAGGAAGGACTCGCTGTGGCCACGACACCCACACTCCCCGCCCCCGCCCCCCGCAGCCCGTGGAAGGCGATGATCGGCGGCTCGGTCGGCAACATGATCGAGTGGTACGACTGGTTCGTCTATTCCACCTTCTCCGTCTACTTCGCCTCGGCGTTCTTCCCCGAGGGGAACTCCACCGCGCAGCTGCTGCGCACCGCGGGCATCTTCGCCGTCGGCTTCTTCATGCGCCCGGTCGGCGGCTGGCTGCTCGGCCGGATCGGCGACCGCAAGGGCCGCAAGTCGGCGCTCACCACCACCGTGACGCTGATGTCCCTGAGCGCCATACTCATCGCGATCGCGCCGACGTACGACCAGGTCGGCTACTTCGGCGCCGCGGTCCTGCTGGTCGCGCGGCTGCTTCAGGGCCTGTCGGTCGGCGGCGAGTACGCGGCCAGCGCCACCTATCTGACCGAGGCCTCGGCGCCCGGCCGGCGCGGCTTCTTCTCCAGCTTCCAGATGGTGTCGATGAAGCTCGGCCAGCTCGTCGGCCTCGCCCTCCAGATCGCCCTGCAGCACACCATGTCCGAGGCGACGCTCTCCTCCTGGGGCTGGCGCGTCCCGTTCGTCGTCGGGGCGGTCGGCGCGGCGGGCATCTTCTGGCTGCGCCGCAACCTGCTGGAGACGGAGGCGTACGAGGAGCTGGACGGGACCGGCGCGGACGGCCCGGCGCCGGACCGGCGCGGCACCCTTCGCGGACTGCTCGAATACAAGCGGGAGTTCCTGCTGATCATCGCGTTCAGCATGGGCGGCACGCTGTGCGACTACACGTACTCGACGTACATGACCAAGTACCTCTCCAACACGGCGGGCCTCAGCAAGACCGACGCGGCGCTCGTCAGCTTCGCCGCCATCGCGGTCATGATGCTGATCCAGCCGCTGGCCGGCGCGCTCTCCGACCGGGTGGGCCGGCGCCCGCTGCTGATCGCCTTCGCCGTCGGCGCGGTCCTGGGCACCGTGCCGCTCATGACGGCCCTGGGCCACGTCACGACGGCGGGCGGGGCCTTCGCGCTCATGCTGACCGGCCTGGTGATCATCACCGGCTACACCTCGATCAGCGGCGTGGTGAAGGCCGAGATGTTCCCCGCCCATGTGCGCGCCCTCGGCGTCGCGCTGCCCTACGCGATCGCCAACGCCCTGTTCGGCGGTACCGCCGAGTACGTGGCGCTGTGGTTCAAGGACGCGGGCATGGAGTCCGGCTTCTACTGGTACGTCACGGCCTGCTCGGCGGTCTCCCTGATCGTGTACGTCACCATGCGCGAGACGCGGGACGCGGTGTTCTTCCAGCCGCGGAAGGCGGGCGAGGTGCCGGAGTCGGTGGCCCGCTGAGACGCCCGGACGGCGCGTACGCGCACCTCACGCGCCCCGAGTTGTCCGCGAACTCCCCCGGAATTGTCCGTGATCGGTAACGGACGGATCCCCCGGCCGGCTTTCCTCGTCATGCCAGTTGGTCGCGAGGTGAGCGACGGAACAGTGGTGAATCAGGGGAAGGCGGGGCGGACATGGCGCGGCACGGCGGCGGGCGGGGCTGGTACGGCAAGGTGCTCGGGGCGGCGCTCGGGGTGACCATGCTGGCCACCGGTGCCTCGGTGTGGACCGCGCAGGCCGGTGCCGTGGGCAACTCCTCGCCGAAGTCCGCCGCTTCGGCCTCCCCGGCCGCCGTCAAGCCGGTCGACGTGACCATCGCGCACGCCTCGGACAAGGGCGCGCGCGGCGTCAACATCACCATCGACGACGGGCCCGACCCGACCTGGACGCCCCAGGTCCTCGACGTGCTGCGGCAGTACGGGGTGAAGGCGACCTTCTGCATGGTGGGGACGCAGGCCCAGGCCCACCCGGACCTGGTGAAGCAGGTGGTCGCGGCCGGGCACCGGCTGTGCGACCACTCGGTGTCGCACGACACCACCATGGACAAGAAGTCCGAGGCCTACCAGTCCAAGGAGATACTCGACGCCGAGCGCATGATCACCGAGGCGTCCGGGGGCGTACGGCCCATGTACTACCGGGCGCCCGGCGGCGCGTTCACCCCCTACAGCCGCAAGCTGGCCGCCTCCCGCGGCATGCGACCGCTGGGCTGGAACGTGGACTCCAAGGACTTCGAACGCCCCGGCACGGACGCCATCGTCACCACGGTCGAGCAGGAGCTCCCCAACGGCCCGACGATCCTCTTCCACGACGCGGGCGGCGACCGCTCCCAGACCGTCGAGGCCCTGCGCCAGATCCTCCCGTGGCTCAAGACCCAGGGCTACTCGTTCGGCTTCCCGGTCCGCTGAGGTCCCCGTCCGGCGCCGCGCCCCTTCCGTGTTCGGGTGGCTGTGGTGATTGGATGGCCGGAGCTTGTGGGTGAGACGCAGAGGTTGAGGGGACCGGGTGTCTGGAGCAACAGGGGCTGACGAGTCCGAGGCGTTCGCGCAGCTGTTGCGCGAGCTCAAGGACCGCTCGGGGCTGAGCTACGGCGCGCTCGCGAAACGTCTGCACATGAGTACGTCGACGCTGCACCGCTACTGCAACGGCACCGCCGTGCCGGTGGAGTACGCACCGGTCGAACGCCTCGCGCGGGTCTGCCGGGCGACCCCGCACGAGCTGGTGGAACTGCACCGGCGCTGGATCCTGGCGGACGCGGCGCGCGGACGCAGGGCGGAGGCCGACGACCCGGCCGACCTGCCCGCACCGGCCGTTGACGAGATCGAAGCCCCGGTCGCCGACGACACCCAGGTCGTCGTGGACCTCCCGAGCGCGAGCACGCCGGCACCCGCCTCCCCGCCCCGCCCGAACCGGCGCCGTACCCTCCTCATCGCCTCCGTGGCCGTCGCCGCCGTGCTGGGCGCCACCGTGTTCGCGCTCGGGGCGCCGTTCGGCGGCGAGGACGGCAAGGCGAAGCAGCGGGCGGGCGGTTCGTCGGAGACGACGGCCGGCGCCACCGGTACCGTGCGGCAGTCCGCCGACCCGTCCGCGAGCAAGAAGGGCACCGAGCCGTCCGCGTCCGAGTCGGCCTCCGCCACCGCGTCCGGCACCTCGAAGGGCGGCGGGCAGAACACCGCCCCCGCCGGTGACAGCGCCGCCGTACCACTCACCGTCGGCGTCCGGCCGTACGTCTATGACCAGCCGTGCAGCCAGGAGTTCCTGGTCGACAGCGAACCCGGGCAGGTCGGCCCGCCGGCCACCGAACCGGACGCCCCGCGCTGGGCCGCCGCCTACGGGGCCGTCTCCGCGGGCCAGCAGGAGGTCGCGCTCACCGTCCAGGGCACCGGCGCCGACACCGTCGTACTCGAAGCACTGCACGTACGCATCGTCAGCAAGGGCGCGCCGCTCGCCTGGAACGACTACCACATGGGCGACGGCTGCGGTGGCCCCGTGGAGACCAAGTCGTTCGATGTCGACCTCGACCGGGGCAGCCCCACGGTGACCGTGAAGGGCGGGCAGCGCGACTTCCCGTACAAGGTCAGCGAGTCCGACCCCGAGGTCTTCTACGTCGTCGCCCACACCGACGCGAGCGACGTCCGCTGGGACCTCAGCCTGGAGTGGTCCAGCGGCAACCGCCACGGCACGGTCCACGTCGACAACGCCGGCACGCCGTTCCGCACCTGCACCGCGAAGGGCCGTACCCACTACGTCTACCCGCTGGGCGGCAGCGAGTGGAGCAAGGTGGAGGACTGAGCCCGGCTCACCGGCGGACGGGCAGCTTCGCCGTGATGGACCGGGCCACCTCGACCAGCCCGTCGTACGCCGCGGCGGCCCCCTTCGCCGTGGTCGCCGAGGTCAGCACCCAGGTCCGGGTCCCCGCGTTCCACACCACGAACGTGAGGTGCTCGCCCGCCCGGACCTGATACGCGCTCTCCCGGAAGGCCCGCCGGCCCAGACCGCCGACGCTCTCGACCCGCACGTCGCGCATGCCGGCCGGGCCCGGGTGCGCGCGCAGGTCGTGGGCGGCGGCCAGTTCGGCCGGGTACGCGCGTGAGGCCGGGGTGAGGGACAGCGAGGCCGTGCCGTCGGCGGCGGCGTAGCCGCAGACGTCCGGGGCGCTGCCCTTGTCGGGGCCGACCCGGGTGGTGAGCCGGGCGCCGGGGACCAGCCGCTCGGCGACGCCCCGGGTCAGTACCGTGCACAGCTCGGACGGCGGCAGCGTCCGCACCGAACCGGCGGCGGGCGGGGTGCTGCCACCCGCGGCCGGGGCCGCGGAGTGGCCGGTGCCGTCGCAGGCGGCCAGCGGGCCGAGCGCCAGCACCGTGCTCGTGCCGAGGGCGGCAGCACGGAGGAAACGACGAACCGTCATGGGATCAGGCCCTGTTGCTTCCCGCCCCGCCGCTCAGGACCAGACATGGTAGGTGCCGTAGTCGCTGACCCGCAGATTCGTCGTCCAGCTGCCCCAGCGCTCGTTCGGCGACCAGGTGTACTGCCACGCCCTGCTGTTCGGGCTGGTCGGGCTCGGCAGGCAGGACTTGCCGGTGGAGTGGTAGATGCCCTGGTAGACGCCCTGCGTCCAGCGGCGCTCCACGACCTGGATCGGCTGGGCGAACTGCCCCGGCCGCAGATTGGTCGTGAACGTGTACGAGGTGGTGGTGGAGCCGTTGCGCTCGTACGACGGGGTGAGCTCGGCGAGTTCGCTCAGGGCCTTGTTGAGGGCGCCGGGGAGCTTGACCTTGAGGCCGGCCGACCACTTCCAGCCGGTCGTCTTCGACTGCTGCCAGGCGTAGGAGCAGCTCGGGACGTTCCAAGGGCACTGGAACGTGGGGCCGCGCCAGACCCAGTCCTGCCAGGTGTTGCGCGCCTGCTGCACGGAGACCGACTGTGTCTGGTGCTTGGTCGACCAGTTGCCGGCGATGTCGCTCTGCGATCCGTCCGAGTTGCCCAGGCACTCCAGGCCGCTCGCCGCGGAGGCTGAGCCCGGCGCCGCGATCACCACCAGCGGAGCCAGTGCCGTCGTCAGCAGCCCGATCCACCTGTTCCTGCTCTTCACCCTTGTCTCCTCTGCGCGTTCGGGGCGGTTGGGTCGAAACGAGACTGGCGGGCGAGGAGTTGATCGGGAACTCGTGCCATGGGCGCGATCAATCGCGGAGTAAAGGGTTCGGCATCGTCCATTCAACGGTCTTGATCTGGACATGACCCGTTCGATGGGATGCGCAGGACCACTCCGAACCACAGGGGGATCCATGCACATAGCCCGTACCGGGCGGGGCGTCGCGGCTGCCACGGCCGTCGCCGCCCTCGCGGTGACCGCACTCGCGAACGCCGCGCCCGCCGCCGTACCGCACACCCTGGCGGTACCGGCCGTCGCCGGGCACACCCTGGTCCATGGCGTGAGCAGCCCGCTCAGCAGCGAGCAGTGCCAGGCCAAGTGGCAGATCAACTGCTACAACCCGCTCCAGTACCGCACCGCGTACGACCTGAACGCCCTGTACAAGAAGGGCGTCACGGGCAAGGGCCGCACCATCGTCATCGTCGACTCGTACGGCTCCCCGACCGTGCAGCACGACCTCGACGTCTACAGCAAGCAGTTCGGCCTGCCCAGCACCAAGGTGAAGGTCGTCAAGTGGGGCCATGTGCCCGCCTTCGACCCCAAGAACGAGGACATGACCGGCTGGGCCGGCGAGACCACCCTGGACGTCGAGATGGCGCACGCGGTGGCGCCGGCGGCGAAGATCGTCGTGGTGGAGACGGCGGTGTCGGAGACCGAGGGCACCACCGGTCTGCCGGAGATGATGGACGCCGAGAAGTACCTGATCGACCGGGGCGTCGGCGACGTCATCAGCCAGAGCTTCGGCGCCACGGAGAACACCTTCCCCGGCTTCGACAAGGGCGACTTCTCCAGCATCAAGAACCTGCGGTACGCCTTCAAGGACGCCGACAAGAAGCACGTGACCGTGCTGGCGGCCTCCGGTGACGGCGGCGCGACCGACCTTCAGGCGGACGGGAAGACGTACTACAAGAAGCGCGTCAACTCCTGGCCGTCCTCGGACCCGCTGGTCACCTCCGTCGGCGGCACCCAGCTGCACCTCGACGACAAGGGCAACCGCGTCAAGCCGGACAGCGTCTACAACGACTACGGCTCCGGAGGCGGCGGCCAGTCCCACGTCTTCACCCGCCCGTCCTTCCAGAACGGCGTGAAGAGCGTGGTCGGTTCGCGGCGCGGCACGCCCGACATCTCGATGGCCGCGGCCGTCAACGGCGGCGCCTGGATCTACTCCAGCTACGACCCGACCGCCGTCGGCTGGGACGTCAGCGGCGGCACCAGCGAGGCCACCCCGCTCTTCGCGGGCATCGTCGCCCTCGCCGACCAGGCGGGCGGCCACCGGGTGGGCAACATCCAGCAGGCCCTGTACGACCTGTACTCGTACCACTCCAAGGGCACCGGCATCGTCGACGTCAAGGACGGCACGAACAACACCTACGAGGGCGTGACCGGCTACAAGGCCGTCAAGGGTTACGACCTCGCCACCGGCGTCGGCACCCTGGACGCCCTGAAGTTCGTCCCCGCCCTCGCGAAGCAGCAGCCGCGCGGCTGACGGCAGCACAGCTGATCCGGAGCGGGCGCCCTCGTCCCGAGGGCGCCCGTTCGCGTGTCAGGCCGCCGCCTCGACCGCGGACTCCGCCGGCGCCTGCCGCCGTACGGCCCGGCGCCGGGTCGGCACCCCGAGGGTCGGGTTGGCGACGCTCCAGGCCGCGCCCTTGCAGACCAGTTCCTTGTAGCGGGCGGCGAAGCGGCCGGTCAGCGCCGCGCTGACCGCGCGGTCGTCGGCGGTGACGTACTGGATGAGGCCTTCCCCGCGGCCCAGCGAGATGCACTGGTTGAAGTAGCGCAGGGGCGCGTTCGGAAGCTTTCCGCCGGTCAGCCGGGCCGCGATGGAATCGGCGGCCTGCCAGGCCATCGGGGTGCCCGAGGCGCAGGACATCCGCAGCGGCTTGTCGCCGGGGCCCATCGCCATGGCCGCGTCACCGATGGCGTACACGTCGGGGTGCGAGACCGAGCGCATGGTGCCGTCGACCACGATCCGCCCGGTGCCGGTGACCTCCAGGGTGGTGGCCTGTGCG
Organism: Streptomyces cylindrosporus; assembly: GCF_022698165.1. Lineage (GTDB taxonomy): Bacteria > Actinomycetota > Actinomycetes > Streptomycetales > Streptomycetaceae > Streptomyces > Streptomyces cylindrosporus. The sequence continues at coordinate 456,845 of NZ_JALDAY010000008.1, read as the reverse complement.
ATCGGGTGGACGGCGAAGCCGGTGGTCCACACGGTGGCCGCGGAGGGGATGGCGGTTCCGTCGGCGGTGACGACACGATCGTCTTCCACGGCCGTGACGTCGGCGTTCTCGTGCACGGTGATCCCGAGCCTCGCGAAGACCTTCCGCAGGTGGCGGCGGCCCTTGGGGGAGAGCCAGTCGCCGAGTCCGCCGCGCGCGGCGAGGGCGACGTCGAGGTCCGGGCGGGCCTCGGCGATCTCGGTCGCGGCCTCCAGGCCGGTGAGGCCGCCGCCGACCACGACCACGGCCTGCCCGGCCGTCAGCCCGGCCAGCCGCTCACGCAGCCGGAGCGCTCCGGGGCGGCTCGCGATCTGGTGCGCGTGCTCGGCGGCGCCGGGGACGCCCTGGCCGTGCCAGCCGCTGCCGAGGGCGTAGACGAGGGTGTCGTACTCCAGCACGTCCTCGGTGCCGTCCGCGTCGACGACCGTGACGTTCCGGCGGTCGGCGTCCACGGCGGTGACCCTCGCGAGCCGGAACTCCACGCCCGTCCCCGCGAACATCTCGGCGAAGGGCCGGGGCCTGAGCTGCTGGCCGGTGGCGAGCTGATGCATCCGGACGCGCTCGACGAAGTCGGGCTCGGCGTTGACCAGGGTGATGGCGACGTCCTCGCGGCGCAGCCGGCGGGCGAGACGGCCTGCGGCGATGGCGCCGGCGTATCCGGCGCCGAGGACGACGATGCGGTGCTGCATGTCCGTGCTCCTGTCATCGGGCTCTTCAGCGGGTCGCCCCTTGAACCGGGCAGCCCGCCGTTTCCTGACAGAAACGCGATGTGAACCAGGTCACACAGCCATCAGAACAGCGTGACCAGGGGTTCTCCATGGTCACCCGCCGCCGTCCACTGCCTGGTCGCCCGTTCGAGCTTGTCGGGGTTGACCTGGTTGTGGAACGAGGCGATGCCCTCGGCCGTGATCTCCAGGCACATGACGCCGAAGACCCGGCCGTCGACGACCGCCAGCAGGGCGGGGCCGCCGTTGGCGTCCGCGAGGTGCAGCTCGACCGAGCCGCCGGTGAGGTCCTGCTTGGCCTTGCCCGGCTTGAACAGCCCCCGCAGGAACTTCGCGACCGCGAGGGAGCCCTCGACCGCCCTGGCGCGGGCCGGGACCTTCCCGCCGCCGTCGCCGACCACGACGACGTCCTCGGTGAGCAGCCGCACCAGCGGCTCGGTCCGGCCGCTGGTCGCGGCGGCGAGGAACTCCTCGATCACCCGCCGCGCGGTGGCCTCGTCGACCTCGGTGCGCGCCTTGCCCTCCGCGACGCGCCTGCCCGCCCGGTGGAAGATCTGCTGGCTGGCGGCCTCGGTGAGGTCGAGGATCTCGGCGATCTCCCGGTGCGAGTAGGCGAAGGCCTCCCGCAGCACGTACACCGCCCGCTCGTTGGGCGTCAGCCGCTCCAGCAGGGCCATGACGGCGTACGACACCGATTCGCGCTGCTCGGCGGTGTCGGCGGGGCCGAGCATCGGGTCGCCCGCGAGCAGCGGCTCGGGGAGCCAATGGCCGACGTAGGTCTCGCGCCGGGCGCGGGCCGAGGTGAGCTGGTTGAGGCAGAGGTTGGTGAGGGCCTTGGTCAGCCAGGCCTCGGGCACCTCGATCCGCCCGACGTCGGCGGCCTGCCAGCGCAGGAAGGTCTCCTGCACGGCGTCCTCCGCCTCACTCGCGGAACCGAGCAGGCGATAGGCGATGGCCTCCAGACGGGGCCTGGATGCCTCGAACCGGTCCACGTCGCTCATGGTCAGAGCCATGCCGACGATCCTAACGGGCATCGCGTATGCGCTCCGCTGGATGTGCGGCGACAGGTCGTGGGTCGGCTGTAGCGCCGTCGTGGCTGGTCGCGCCCACGCGGCGGAGCCGCATATCGATACAGCCTCGCGCCCCTTAGCGGCGCTGCCCGAGGGGTCGCCCGTCGAGGTACCGATCGAGGTCGGCCAGGATGTCGTCGACGGCGCCGAAGGTGATCATCCCGGTGGTGCCGCCCGCGATCTCGCCGCGCAGCGGGGACAGCGCGCGGTGCGCCCGTGCGGCCAGTGATTCGTTGCGGAGCTGGAGCGCCGTGTGCGCGGTGACGGCCCAGAGCGCGTCGTACAGGTGGTCGGCGGCGGGCGTGGGCAGGTCCGCGGCCGCTCGGCGGGCCGCCGCCGGATCGCCGCGGGCGAGGTCGAGGAGGGGCCGGACCCAGGGACGGCACGGGCCCCAGTCGAGGCCGGGGTTGGTCGGTGCGGGACGCCGGTGGCGGAGGCGCAGGGAGAGGAGCGCGAGCGGGAGGAAACCGGCTTCCACTCCGGGCATGCCGGCGCCCGCGAGTTCGACGGCCACGCCGCGATAGGCGCGGGCGGCCTCGGCGGGGTCCTGCGACGCTTCCGCCAGCCGCAGGGCACGGAAGGCGGCGGTGAGGACGTGGACCAGCGGAGTCTCGTGGACGGTGGCGAGCTGCTCGGCCGCCACCACGTGGCGTTGCGCGGCCTCGCCGGCGCCACGGGCCGCGTGGACCTGGATCTTGATCAGATGGCCGAGGATCTCGAACATCGGCAGATCGTGCCGCGTGGAGAGATCGATGAGCTCGCCGGCGATCACATCGCGTTCGCCGGTGCGCCCGGGGTGCTGGAAGGACTGGACGAAGCGGGCGTTGAGCGCGAGGACCAGCACGTTGGGGTCGTGCAGCTCCCGGGCGAGCCGCTCGGCCTCGGCCGCCGCCTCCGCCGCCCAGCGGTCACGGGTTCCGCGGTGCTCCAGCCCGACGGTGGCGAGCAGGCGTGCGCGGAGCGCGGGCGGAGCGTCCGGCCCCAGTCGGCGCAGGGTGCGCCGGGTGGCCGCGACCAGGGCCGCGGAGCGCTCGGGGTCGTCGGCGCGCGTCCAGACGGTGGGGACGTCGTACGCCGCGATCACGCGGGCCGTCAGGCCCGGATCGCCGGTCCGTTCCGCTTCCGTGACGGCCGCGACGCGTTGCTCCTGGGCGAGTACGAGGTTGCTGCCGCCGGTGACCGCGGCCGTCCCGGCCAGGATGCTCGACGAACGCAGCCGGGTGTACGTCCCCGTCGCCTCCGTGCGCGTGAGCAGGCGCAGCCGGGCCTCCTCCCGGGGCGCGGGCGTCAGGTGCGGGGCGTGCCGGAGGATGTCGCGTTCGAGACGGTCGAGCCCGTCCGCCGATTCCAGTCCGAACCGGTCCAGCAGCCCGGCCCGCGCGGCCCGCAGCGCCGCCAGCGCGTCGACCTGGCGGCCGGCCTGGTAGAGGGCGTGGGAGAGCAGGACCCAGACATGCTCCCGCCACGGGTGCGCGGCCGCGAACGCCTCCAGCTCCGGGACCAGGGGCGCGCCCTGCCCGAGATCGAGCACCGCACCGGCGCGCAACTCGGCTGCCTGGAGGTGGAGTTCGGCGAGGCGGGCGCGCTCGGGGGTCAGCCAGGGCGCCGCGTCGAGGTCCGCGTACGGCTCGCCCCGCCACCAGGAGAGCGCCTCGGTCAGCGCACCCGCGATCTCGCCACTGGGCCGGTCGCGCACGGTCCGGAGGGTGTCCTCGAACCGGTGGGCGTCGATGTGCGTGCGGGGAATCCGCAGCGCGTAGCCCGTACCGACCGTCTCGATGGCATGGGACCGGGTGCGCGGCAGACGGTCCGGTTCGAGGGCGCGGCGAAGCTCGCCGACGAAGGTGCGGACCGTCCCGGCGGCGGTGGGCGGGGGGTCGTCCCAGAGATCGTCGATCAGCACCGGAAGCGGGACGGCCCGGCCGCCGGCCGCGACCAGCCGCCCCAGAAGCTCGCGGCGGCGCCGGCTGCCGACCGCGACAGGGCGGCCTTCGGCATCCGTGACCTCGACCGGCCCGAGCACCTTGACGAGGATCTCCATGCCCTCATTGTCATCGGCTCCGGGCCGCGGCCGCTGATCCGCTGCTGACCCGGATCTCCGATCCTCCTCCTGTTCCCGCACCGCACGCAGAAGGAGACGACGACAGCGATGAGCATCACCATCCCGGGGTTCCGGACCAGGTCGGTCGGTGTGGCCGACGGCATCGAGCTGAACACGGCGGTCGGCGGATCCGGACCGGCCGTCGTGCTGCTCCACGGGTTTCCCGAGACCCACCTGATGTGGCGGCAGGTGGCCCCCGCCCTGGCCGAGCGGCACACCGTGGTCTGCCCCGACCTGCGCGGCTACGGCGCCAGCGGCAAGCCGGAAGCGCTCACCGAGGACACGTACTCGAAGCGGACGATGGCCGCGGACATCGTCGGCCTGGCCGACGCCCTCGGCTTCGACCGGTTCGCGCTGGTCGGCCACGACCGCGGCGCGCACGTCGCCTTCCGGGCCGGCCTGGACCACCCGGACCGGATCAGCCATCTGGGGATCCTGGACATCGTGCCCACCCTGGACACCTGGAACGTCCTGCACGGGGCCGGCGCCGCGGTCGCCTTCCACCTGTATCTGATGGCCCAGCCGCCCGGCCTGCCCGAGCGGATGATCGCCGGCAGCGCCGACGCGTTCTTCGGGCACTTCCTCGACGCCTGGTCCACGAGCCCCGAGGCGATCCCGGCGGACGTGCGCGCCGAGTACCTTCGCGCATGCCGGGAAGCCGTCCCGTCGATCGTCGCCGACTACCGCGCCACCGCGACCGTCGACATCGCCCACGACCAGGCCGACCTCGACGCGGGCAACCGGCTCAGCATGCCGGTGACGGTCGTCCAGCAGGACTGGGGCGGCCAGTTGGGCTTCGACGCCGAGGCGATCTGGCGGCCGTGGGCCCCCGACCTCCAGCACTTCACCACCCGGGCGGGCCACTTCATGGCGGAGGAGGCACCGGAGGACATCACCACGCTGATCCTGAACCTGATGAAACGGTGACCGCCCGGGCGGGCGCCAGGCGCGGCGCGCGCCCTAGAGTGCCGGCATGGGGAGCAGGCGCAGGGTCCGTCGCATGGTGGTGGGCGAGGCGGTGTACGGCTGGTGCTTCGGCCACCGGCACGATCGCGTCCGCGGCTACCCCGGGTGCGGCAGCACGCTGACGCTCTGGACTCCCGACCACCGGGCCCGGCTGCGCCTGGTGTTCCGGCCGGCACCCGGCCGCGCCATCGCCGACGGCTACTTCGACGAGGGCGCGGCGGTACGCCTGTCGGACCGGGAGTACCTGAACCTCCACGAGCCCGGCAGCGCAAGGGCGTTGCTCGACGAGGCCCTGGCCCGCGGGCTGTTTCCGTCAACAGGGCTTGCGGAAGTGGACGGTTGGCCGCTCTTCGACGCGGTGAGACCGGAAGGGCGACAGGGCGGTAAGCCCTGCTGAGACTGTCCCTCGGAGTACTGGTGTCCGCGGGATCTGGAACACCACGAACCGGCCGCCGACCATCGAGGCATGGCACATGTACTCGTCACCGGCGGAACCGGGTTCCTGGCTTCCCACACCATCGCGCAACTCCTCGCCGCCGGGCACACCGTCACCACCACGGTGCGCTCCCTGGCCCGGCGGTCCGACGTCGAGCGGATGCTCGGCGTGGCCGGCGCCCCGCGCACCGACACCGTCTCCTACGTGGAGGCGGATCTGACCGCCGACCGAGGCTGGGACAGGGCGGTGGCGGGAGCCGACCACCTCCTGCACATCGCCTCGCCGTTCCCCGGAGCCGGGCCGAAGCACGAGGACGAGGTGATCGTCCCGGCCCGTGACGGGACCCTGCGAGTCCTGCGGGCGGCCCGGGACGCGGGTGTCCGCCGTACCGTACTCACCTCCTCCTTCGCCGCGGTGGGCTACGGCCACGGCCCCACCGATCGGACCTTCACCGAGGACGACTGGACGCGGACCGACGGGCCGGGGGTGTCCGCGTACGTCAAGTCCAAGGCGGTCGCCGAGCGGGCCGCCTGGGACTTCGTCGAGGGCGAGGGCGGCGGGATGGAGCTGACGGTGGTCAACCCCGTGGGCATCTTCGGGCCGGTCCTGGGACCGGACTACTCCGCGTCGATCCGTGTCGTCCACGCGATGCTCACCGGCGGGATGCGGTCCGCGCCGCCGATCTGGACCAACACGGTGGACGTGCGGGACGCGGCCGACCTGCATCTCCGGGCCATGACGGCGCCCGGGGCGGCCGGACAGCGGTACCTGGCGCTCGCGGGCGAGCCGCTCTCCTTCCACGACATCGCCCTCGCCCTGCGCGAGCGGCTCGGCGAGGTCGCCGCCGAGGCGCCCACCGGCACCGCCCCGGCCTGGCTGCTGCGCCTGCTGGCCGCCACGGTCCGGCCCGCGCTGCGGGAGACGGTTCCCCAGCTGGGCGTGGTGCGCCGCGCCTCCAACGCCAAGGCCCGCAAGGAGCTCGACTGGTCCCCGCGTTCCAACGAGGACGCCGTGGTGGCGACCGCGGAGAGCCTGGTCCGCCTCGGCCTGCTGAGCGGTTAGCGTCGAGGACATGGCGCACGAGAACAAGGCGCACATGAACCCAGGGCACGAAACGGCCGACACCCTGGGCGGGTTCCTGCGGGCCCGGCGCGGGCTGATCACCCCGCGGCAGGCCGGGCTGCCCGCCGGCGAGCGGCGCCGGGTCCCGGGGCTGCGGCGCGAGGAGGTCGCCCAGCTCGCCGGCATCAGCCCGGAGTACTACCTGCGGCTGGAACAGGGCCGCAACCTCAACCCCTCCGACCAGATCCTCGCCGCCCTGGCCGCCGCCCTCCAGCTCGACGAGGACGCCGTCGCCTATCTGCACCGCCTCGCGCACCCCGCCCCGCCCGCCCGCAGACCGCGCGGCCGCGCCCGTACGAACCAGGGCGATCTCCAGCCACTGCTGGACAGCTGGCCGCAGACCCCCGCGTACGCCCAGGGCCCCGGCGGACGGGTCGTCGCCGCGAACCGGCTGGCCGTGCTCCTGTGCCCCTTCTTCGCCATCGGCCACAACCCACTGCGGGCCGCCTTCCTCGAACCCGAGATGCGCGGCCTCTACCCGCGGTGGGACGACCTCACCGCCAAGACCGTCTCCGGTCTGCGCGCCATGATCGACCTCGGCGACGCGGACCCGGAGCTGCTGGAGACCATCGGTGAACTCACCGTCGCCAGCGAGCGGTTCAGCACGCTGTGGGCCCGCCGCGAGGTGCGCCGCCGCGACACCGGCCTCACCCGGCTGAACCACCCGCTCGTCGGCGAACTGGACCTGCGCTACGAGAAGATGGTCCGCCCGCAGGCCCGCCAGCTGATCGTCGTCTACTACGCCGACCAGGACTCCACCAGCGCCGAGCGCCTGGCCCTCCTCAGCAGCCTCTGACGCCCTGCGACGCCGGGCCTTACGGAGTCATGACGTACCCGGCGGGTCACCGTGCCCGGCGCGCTCGCGGACCTAGCGTGGCGGTATGCGTGTGCTGGTCACCGGCGGTGCCGGGTTCATCGGGTCCCATGTCGTCGACGCGCTGCGGGCGCGCGGGCACGAGGCGGTGGTGTACGACGTCCGGGCGGATCCCGGCGCGGACGTGCGCAACCCCGAGGCCGTCGCCCGGGCGCTCGTCGGCGTGGACGCCGTATGCCATCAGGCGGCGATGGTCGGGCTCGGCGACGGGGTCGCCGACGCGGCGGAGTACGTGTCGCGCAACGACCTCGGGACGGCGGTGCTGCTGGCGGGGATGGCCGCGGCGGGGGTACGGCGTCTGGTGCTGGCCGGGTCGATGGTGGTGTACGGCGAGGGGCGGTACGAGTGTCCGCGCGACGGGGTGGTGCGGCCGGGGCCGCGGGAGGTCGCCGACCTGGAGGCGGGGCGGTTCGAGCCCGGATGCCCTTTGTGCGGGCGGGAGTTGGCGCCGAGGCTGGTGAGTGAGGAGGCGGCCGTGGATCCGCGGAACGTGTACGCCACGACCAAGCTGACCCAGGAGCATCTGGCCGCGGCGTGGGCCCGGTCGACGGGCGGGGCGGCGGTGTCGCTGCGCTACCACAACGTGTACGGGCCGCGGATGCCGCGCGACACCCCCTACGCCGGGGTGGCCTCCTTCTTCCTCTCGGCCCTCGCCCGGGGCGAGGCGCCGCGGGTCTTCGAGGACGGCCGGCAGCGACGGGACTTCGTGCACGTACGCGACGTGGCGACGGCGAACGCGACCGCGCTGGAGGCCTCCGGCCCGACGGCGGGCACGCTGGCCGTCTACAACACCGGCAGCGGCGAGGTGCACACGGTCGGGGAGATGGCCCGAACCCTGGCATCGGCGTACGGCGGCCCCGCCCCGGTGACCACCGGCCAGTACCGCCTGGGCGACGTCCGCCACATCACAGCGGACTCGTCCCGGCTGCGGGCGGAGCTGGGCTGGAAGCCGGAGGTGACCTTCGAGGAGGGGATGCGGGAGTTCGCGGCGGGGGAGCCGGGTGGGGGCTGAGGTGGGGTGAGCGGGGGTGAGGGGGCGGGGCTGAGGTGAGCGGAGGCCGAGTCGGGCGGGAGCGGGGCGGGGCCGTGCTGGGCGGGAGCGGGGCGGAGTCGTGCTGGGGGAGCGAGCTGAGTGTGCGCCCGTGCAGCTGACCGCGACCAGCCCTCGGCCACCCGCGTCCGTCCGTCGGCCGCCCGTCCCTCACGCTTCCCGTCCGCCGCCCGTCCCCACCCTTCCCAGCAGCCGACACGTGCGTCGCCGACGTGCCGACCGATCACACCTGGCTCTTCGCCCCCTGCTTCCACTCCTCGGCCAGGAGCCCCAGGAGTACCTCGTCGAGGAACTCTCCCATCACCCATGCCGAGGAGCGGAGGACGCCCTCGCGGGTGAAGCCGTTGTGTTCGGCGGAGCGGAGCATCGCGTGGTTGTCGGCCAGTGTTTCGATCTGCAGGCGGTGGAGGCTGCGTACGACGAACCCGTAGTGGCACAGGGTCGCGACCACGTCGGTGCCGTAACCCTTGCCGCGGGCGGTCCGTAGCAGGCCCAGTCCGATGTGGGCGCAGCGGTTGTGGGTGTCGATGCCCCAGAGCGTCGCGGTGCCGATCAGCGTGCCGCCCTCCAGCTCGACCACGGAGAACTGGACGGACCCCTCCTTCGTGTCGTCCACCACGAGCCGCGGGTCCTTCGAGCCGGGCGTGATCGGCCGCCAGGGTCCGCCCTCGGCGCGCGAGGAGTTGACCACGTCGTCGTAGAGCTCGGCCCGCAGGACCGGTATGTCGTCCTCGTGCCGGGCCCTGAGCCCGACCTTCTCGCCCTTCAGCATGCGGGATTCCTATCCGACCGGATCGGCCCACGGCAAACGAATTGACAGCCGGCCGGCGGGCCGACGTACGTCCCGTGCGCTGACCAGGGCGTGTTCGTGAGCTCGGTCACGGGCATGCATGCATGCCGAGGAGCGCCCTCAAGCGCCCGTGGCACCCGTCGCGCCCGCCGTCGGCAGCGTCACCTCGAAGCGGCAGCCGCCCGGGATGTTCCGTACGCTCGCCCGCCCCCGGTGCGCCTCCACGATCCCCCGTACGATCGCCAGCCCCAGCCCCGCCCCGGCCGGCGGTGTACGCGCGTCCGTGCCCCGCCAGCCCGTGTCGAAGACGCGCGGGAGGTCCTCGTCGGGGATGCCGCCGCAGCCGTCCGTCACCGACACCACGACACCGTCCGCGGAGCGCTCCGCGGCGACCGCGACCGTGCCGTCGGCCGGGGTGCGGCGAATGGCGTTGACCAGGAGGTTGCCGAGGACCCGGCTCATCTCCTTGCCGTCGACCTCCACCGGCAGCGGCTCCACCTCGCCGCCGACCAGCCGTACGCCGTGCTCGCGGGCGAGGGCGTCCGCTCCCGCCAGCGCGTCGCCGATCAGGTCGTAGAGGGACATGCGGGAGAGGGTGAGCGTGAGGGTGCCGGCGTGGATGCGGGAGAGCTCGAAGAGGTCGCCGACCATGGCGTTGAGGCGTTCGACCTCGGTACGGATCTGGCGGAGATAGCGGTCGGGGTCGGTCGCCACCCCGTCCTCCAGGGCCTCCGACATGGCCCGCAGACCGGCCAGCGGGGTGCGCAGGTCGTGCGAGATCCACGCGACCAGCTCACGGCGGGAGGTCTCCAACGCCCGCTCCCGGTCCCGGGATTCGGCGAGCTTGGCACTGGTCGCCGCCAACTCGCGGCTGAGCGCGTCCAGTTCGGCGGTGGTCGGCCCGTCGGGGGCGGTGAAGGCGCCGCCGTCGCCGAACGAGCGGGCGGCACGGGCGAGTTCGCGGCTGCGGGCGACCACCCAGCGGCCCAGCAGCAGGGCGGTGGCCAGGGAGACCACCGCCGCCATCGCCACGACCGTCGTCACCACGCTCAGGTCGTGGCCGGACAGGAACATCGCCTGCGCCACCGCGAGGGTGCCCGCGAGCATCGCGGTCACCGCGACCGCGGCCACCACGGTCAGCGAGGTGGTGAGCGAGCGGCGGCGCAGCACCCACAGCGTGCCGGCGCCGAGCAGCCCGGCCGCCGCCGCGCCGAGGAACGCGAAGAGGGCGATGAGCAGGGTGTCCCTCATCCTCACTCCCCTCCCGGTTCGAAGCGGTAGCCGACGCCCCACACGGTCTGGATCAGGCGCGGTCGGGCCGGGTCGTCCTCGACCTTGCCGCGCAGCCGGCGGACGTGCACGGTCACCGTGGACAGGTCGCCGAAGTCCCAGCCCCACACCTCGCGCATCAGGTCCTCGCGGCCGTACGCCCGTCCCGGGTGCCGCAGGAAGAAGGCGAGGAGGTCGAACTCCCGCAGGGTGAGGGCGAGTTCGGCGCCGTTCTTGGTGGCGCGGCGGGCCGCGGGGTCGACGCTCAGCCCCGCCGCGGCGAGGGGCGCGGAGGCGGGCCTGGCGGTGGTCGGGCGGGACCGGCGCAGCACCGACTCCACCCGCAGGACCAGCTCGCGCGGGCTGAAGGGCTTGGTCACGTAGTCGTCGGCGCCGACCTCCAGGCCGAGGATGCGGTCGTCCTCGTCGCCGCGGGCGGTGAGCATGATGACCGGCACCGGGCCGCTCTCCCGCATCCGGCGGCAGACCTCCAGGCCGTCCATGCCGGGCAGCATCAGGTCGAGGACCACCAGGTCGGGGCGGTGGGCGGCGGCGCGGGTGAGGGCGGCGGGGCCGTCGGCGGCCCGGTCGACGGCGTATCCGGCGCGGTCCAGGTAACCGGCGACGACCTCCGCGACCGTGGGGTCGTCATCCACGACCAGGACCCGCGCGGGTGCCGGCCGCTCGGGCTCGTACGACTGCTGCATACCCCCAGCCTCGCACCGGGTGGACCCCGACGCCGCGCACAAGCGCCTCGGGCGGTCCGACGTCCGCGATTCGTAAGAAACGGAAGTGGCCCTACGTCCGCGTTTCGCAGGGAACGGAAGCGAGAGTCCCCGGGTGGCCGACGTCCGCGTTTCGTAAGGAGCAGAAGTCCGTTATGACCGATTCGCGTTCGTAGGGTGAAAGCCGTGACCACCGACGCGGACGTTGATGTCGTCCTCCCCTGTCTCAACGAGGCCGCGGCCCTGCCCTGGGTCCTGGCCAGGATCCCGGCCGGCTGGCGGGCCCTGGTCGTCGACAACGGTTCGGCCGACGGCTCGGCGCAACTCGCCCGCTCGCTCGGCGCGACCGTCGTCGAGGAGCCCCGGCGTGGCTTCGGCGCGGCCTGCCACGCCGGGCTGCTCGCGGCCACCGCCGAGATCGTCTGCTTCTGCGACTGCGACGCCTCGCTCGACCCGGCGCTCCTGGTGCCGTTCGTACGTGAAGTCCGTTCCGGGGAAGCCGACTTGGTCCTCGGCCGCAGGCGCCCGCGCACCCGGAGCGCGTGGCCCGCGCACGCCCGGGCGGGCAACCTCGCGCTCGCCCGCCTGCTGCGCCGCCGCACCGGGCTGCGCCTGCACGACCTCGGCCCCCTGCGCGCCGCCCGCCGCGAACCCCTGCTCGCGCTCGGCCTCACGGACCGGCGCAGCGGCTATCCCCTGCAGATGGTGGTGCGCGCGGCCGACGCGGGCTGGCGGATCACCGAGCACGACGTCCCGTACCTCCCCCGCACCGGCACATCGAAGGTGACGGGCACCTGGCTCGGGACCTGGCAGGCGGTACGGGACATGAGCCGGGTGCTGGCGGACGGGAGGGGCGTACGGTGACCACGCGCCGAGGAGCGGACAGCGGGTCGAACCCACCTGCCCGGACGGACCGCACGGCCGACGCACCGGGAGCGCGGAGAGGCTGCGCGCCGGCCACGCTGCTCGTCATCGCGAAGGAGCCCCTCCCCGGCCGGGTGAAGACCCGGCTGACCCCGCCCTTCAGCCCGGCGGAGGCGGCCTCGCTCGCCGAGGCCGCCCTCGCCGACAGCCTGGCGGCCGTCGCGGCGACGCCCGCCACCCGTCGCGTCCTCGTGCTCGACGGCACTCCCGGCCCCTGGCTGCCGCCCGGTTTCGAGGTCGTACGGCAGTGTCCGGGCGGCCTCGACGAACGGCTCGCGGACGCCTTCGCGCACTGTGCCGGGCCCGCGCTGCTGATCGGCATGGACACCCCGCAGGTCACGCCCGGCCTGCTCACCGTCGACTTCGCGGACTGCGACGCGTACTTCGGCCCGGCGGAGGACGGCGGCTTCTGGGCCCTGGGCCTCGCCGACCCCGACCCCGCGCTGCTCCGAGGCGTGCCGATGTCGACGCCGGTGACAGGGGCCGTGCAGCGGCGGCGGCTGGTCGACGCGGGCCTGCGGGTACGGGACCTGCCCCGCCTCCGGGACGTGGACACCGCGGCCGACGCCCACGCGGTGGCCGCGTCGGCCCCGCAGGGCCGGTTCGCGCGGCGGCTGGCGCGGTACGAGGCGGCGGCACGGCGATGAGGATCCAGCCGACCCGCACACCGGTCGACGCGACAGCCACAGCGCAGCCTCGGCACCAAGCACACCCGCCGAGCGGGAACGCCGCCACACCGACCAGCGGAACCATCACCACACCAACCGGCGGAACCATCGCCCAACCCCCCGGCAGCATCCCGCAATCCCCGCACGCCCCCCTCCTCACCGTCTCCCCCTCCCGCCCCGTCGCCGATCGGGGCCCGGCTCTCACCTCGCCCCGTCCCACGCCCACCCCAGCCCCAGCCCCCACCCCCGCCTGGGCCACCGCCGACCCCTACTCCAGTGCCCTGCGTTCCGGGCGCGGCCCCCTCTTTCTGCGGCGGGCCGACGGGTGGCTGCTGCCGTTGGACGTGGAGCGGTGGTGTGCGCGGGCCGATCGGGTCGACCGGGACGTGCTGGACCGGTGCGAGGGTGTCGTGCTGGACGTCGGGTGCGGGCCGGGGCGGCTGGTCGCCGAGCTCGCCGCCCGGGGCCGTACCGTCCTCGGGATCGACGTGAGCGAGGCCGCCGTCGAGCACACCGTGCGGCTCGGCGGGCAGGCGCTGCGGCGCTCCGTGTTCGAGGCGCTGCCCGGCGAGGGACGCTGGGACACCGTGCTGCTCATGGACGGGAACATCGGCATCGGCGGCGATCCCCGCGAGCTGCTGGAGCGGGTACGGCAACTCCTCACCCCCGGCGGCCTGTTGATCGCCGAGACCGCCCCCGTGGACATCGACGAGCGCGCCCACGTCCACCTCACCGACGCCTTCGAGGCGACCGGCGCCCCCTTCCCCTGGGCCCGCCTCGGCACCCCGGCCCTGCTGCGGCACGCCCGTGGGTGGGCGCGGGCCGGTCAGTGGACGGCCGACGGCCGCCGCTTCGTCGCCCTGCGCACCCGCAGCGCCAGCAACAGCGCCGAAGCCGCGAAGAGTACGGCCGTGATCAGCAGCCAGCGGGCCAGGAAGCCGTCCGGCGAGAGTGCCGTCGCCGACCGGTAGCGCCGGTCGACCGTGCCGCTGATCAGCGGGAACCACACCAGCAGGAGCAGGCCGGAGAGGGCGGCCGGCACGCGCACGTACATCGCCCATGCGCGGCGCCGGCCCGCCTCCAGCCCTCGTACCACCGCCCGGTCCGCCACCGCGTACAGCGGCAGGAAGACCAGGTCGTGCAGCAGGGCCGCGCCCACCAGCCACAGCGCCACGCCGAACCAGTCGTCGGCGAGGAGCCGCACGCCGGCGTAGGCGGCGAGGGCGAACGAGCAGGCCAGCAGCAGGAGTTGGAACGGGCTGCCGAACGGGATCCGGAACCGTCGTCGCATCACAGGTCTCCGAAGGTCAGGCGGGCCACCCACTTGGTGTTCAGCACTCCGGGTGCGGCCGGGACGATGACGCGGGCCGGGTGGCCGTGGTCGGGGGACAGGTCCTCGCCGTTGACGTAGAGGGCGAGCAGGGAGCGCGGGTCGGCGACCTGGTTGGCGCGCAGGGCCGCGCGGCGGAAGGCGCCGTGCCGTTGGAGGGACTCGACGAACAGGTCCGGCGGATCCCCTTCGTGGCCGACGAGGGCCGCCAGGTCGCGCAGCCGTACGCCCCGCCACCACTGGTCGGACGTCGACCAGCCCTCCACGCAGGCGATGGGCAACGCCGAGCTGTGCAGGGGGAGTTCGGCGAGCTGGGCGCGGCTGAGGCGGACCGTGCCGGTGCGGCCCGTCACCACCAGGCGCCAGGCCTCCGCGCTCGTCTCTGCCGGGTCGATACCGGCGTACGCGGCGGTCTTGTTGATCTGGAAGCCGTTCGGGCCGCTCACGGGGACGGCGCCGCCGTGCGGGGCGAGCAGGGCCGTGCGGCGCAGTCCGTCGAAGTCCTGCCCGACGGTGGTGGTGAACAGGAGCGCCGAGCCACCGCCTACGAACCACAGGGCCCCGCGCCGGGAGACGGTCGGGGGCGCCGGGCGCGGCGACACCAACTCGCCCTCGACGGCGGCCGGTTCACTGCCCCGCATGCGCCGCACGTTCCGTACCGCCGCCGGTGTCTTCAGCACCGCGTGCGCCAGGAACGCGGCGAAGAACACCCACGCGCCGTAGAAGTGCAGGGGGTAGAAGGAGCCCGGGAAGACGTAGTCCAGCTGGACGTTGAGGACGCCCGTCACGAACTCGAACAGGCCGCCCCCGACCAGCAGCAGCAAGGAGATCCGCTCCAGCGCGTGGGCGAGCGAGCGGGCCGGCGGCAGGGCGAACAGCCTCGGGATCACCGACCACAGCTTGGCCAGCAGGACGGGGATCAGGGTGATGCCCAGCGTGACGTGGACGCCCTGGGTGAGCCGGTACAGCCAGTGCGGGTGGGTCGGCCAGGCGAAGAGGTAGAAGCCGAGGATGCCCTTGTCCGGGGTCTTGTCGTTCACCGGCGACAGGCCCGGGTTGTAGGCGGCGTACGAGAGCAGTCCGGTCACGAACAGCACGGTGATCCCGACCAGCAGGACCAGGCCGAGGACCGAGGTGAAGCGGGGGCCGCGCAGCGGGCTGCGCCAGAAGCCCGGCGAGGTGGGGAGGTGTGGGGCGTCCATGGGCCGACGGTAGGTCGGGATCACCCCAAGAGAGGGTGCGCGACCCATGACGAAACGCTGACGTCCGGCCCCGGCACGGCTCCGGCGCCCGCCGTCCGGCCTAGCGTGCCGCATGTGAACCGCGCCCTGCTCCGCGATCTGTACGCCGTCCTCGCCGCCGTACTCCTCGTCGCCACCGCCGCCCTGGTCGGCCGCCACATCCAGGACACCGAGCACACCCTCTTCGTCGCGTGGCCGCCCCTGTTCGCCACCTGGGGCCCGCACCTCGGCCCCGGCACCCCCGCCGCGCTGCTGGTGGCGGCGGCCGTGGTGGCGTACGGCCCGGTCCTGGCCGCCCGGCTGCCCTGGCGGGCGCTGCTGGCGACGGTCTGGGCGACGGCGACCGCCTGGATCGTCTCCCTCGCGCTGGTCGACGGCTGGCACCTCGGCATCGCGAACCGGCTCGCCACCCGTTACGAATACCTCCAGGTCATCGACCGTTTCCACGACATCCCCGGCACCCTGCGCGACTTCACCCACCACATCCTGCTCGGCTCCCCCGACCACTGGCCCGCCCATGTCGCCGGCCACCCCCCGGCGGCGACCCTCACCTTCGTCCTGCTCGACCGGGCCGGGCTGCGCGGCGGCGGCTGGGCCGGGATGTGGTGCATCGTCGTGGGCGCGACGGCGGGCGTGGCGGTGCTGGTCGCCGTGCGGGCCTTCGCCGGGGAGGGGCTCGCGCGGCGGGCGGCGCCGTTCCTGGTGCTGACCCCGGCCGCCGTGTGGCTGGGCACGTCCGCGGACGCCTACTTCGCGGCGGTCGCCGCCTGGGCGGTGGCCCTGCTCGCACTGGCCGTCACCGGCCGCTCGCTGTGGTGGGCGGCGGGCTCGGGCCTGCTGTTCGGCCTGACCTGCTATCTCTCGTACGGCCTCACGCTCTTCGCCCTCATCGGCGCGGCGGTCCTGCTGCTGGGGCGGGGCCGGGTCCGCGAGCGCCCCCTGCTCCTCGTGCCGCTGGTCGCGGGTCTCGCCGTCGTGCCGACGGCGTTCACGCTCGCCGGGTTCGACTGGTGGGAGGCCTACCGGCTGCTGGTCACCCGCTACGACCAGGGCGCGGGCGGGATCCGCCCGTACGGCTACTGGGTGTGGGCCAACCTCGCCTGCACGGTCCTGATCACGGGCCTCGCGACGGCGGCGGGCCTGCGCCGCACCGCCGTGACCCTCGTCCGCCGGGACGACGGCACCCGCCTCGCCGTCCTCGTCACCGCCGCCCTGCTCGCCCTCCTGGCCGCCGACCTGTCCGGCATGAGCAAGGCGGAGACGGAGCGGATCTGGCTGCCGTTCGCGATGTGGCTGCTGCCGTCGTGCGCCTTCCTGACCCGCCCGCGGATGTGGCTGGCGGCCCAGGCGGTCCTGGCACTGCTGCTCAACCATCTCCTGCACACGGGTTGGTGACCGCGACCAGGCCCAACGGGCTTTCAAAGTCGCTTAGTTGACGGACGTCTCGCCCCCGTCCGGACGTGTTAGAAAGTGCCCATGACCCTTCCGATCGACACGAGCAAGCCCCATCCGGCGCGGATGTACGACTACTTCCTCGGCGGCAAGGACAACTACGAGGTCGACCGGGAGGCCGCCGAGCAGTTCATCGCGGTGGCCCCCGAGGTGCGGGACGGCGTCCGCGCCAACCGGCGCTTCCTGCAGCGCGCGGTGCGGCACGTGGTCGGGGAGGGCGGGGTGCGGCAGATCCTCGACATCGGCACGGGCCTGCCGACCGAGCCCAACGTCCACCAGGTGGCCCGCGCCATCGCCCCGGACACCCGGATCGCGTACGTCGACAACGACCCGATCGTCAGCACCCACTCCATGGCCCTGCTGGACGACACGGACGCGGCGACCTCCGTGGTCCTGGCCGACCTGCGCGACCCGCGGGCGGTGCTTGACCACCCCGACATACGCGAGGTGATCGACTTCGCCGAGCCGGTGGCGCTGCTGCTGGTGGCGGTGGTGCACTTCCTGTCCGAGGCCGACGACCCGTACGGCATCGTCACCACCCTGCGGGACGCGTTGCCGCCCGGCTCGTACCTGGTCCTCTCCCACGCCACGGGAGACGTCCACGAGGACGGCCGCACGGACGCCGCGAAGGTCTACAACCGGGCGACGGCCACGATGAACCTGCGCACCCACGCCGAAGTCACCGGATTCTTCGGCGACTTCACCCTCGTGGAGCCAGGGGTGGTGAAGGTGACGGACTGGCGGCCGGAGCAGCCGCCGGCACCGGATGCCCCGCCGATCGGGATCTACGGCGGGGTCGCGCGCAAGGACGGCTGAGGGTTACTTCAGCCCGATCGCGGCGCAGTCCGCGGCGTACTTCGCCGTGCAGATGTCCTTCACCTTGTAGACCCCGTCCTTGACCACGGTGTCCTTGATGTTCTCCTTCGTCAGCGCCACCACCGGCACCAGCATCGCCGGGATGTCCTTCTTCGTGGGGCTGTCGACCGAGTCCTGGGTCAGCGCGTCGAAGGCGATGTCGCGGCCCTGCACCTTGTACACGGCCATGTCCGCCGCGTTGGTCGCCTCCAGCAGGAAGGACTTGTAGACCGTCATGGTCTGCTCGCCGGCCACGATCCGCTGCACCGCGTCGAGGTTGGCGTCCTGCCCGGTCACCGGCGGCAGCTTGGTCGCGCCGGCCTGCTCCAGGGCGTCGATGACGGCCCCCGCCATGCCGTCGTTGGCGGAGTACACCGCGGCGATGTTGTCCAGCCCGATCGACTGGATCGCCTTCTGCATGTTGGCCTTGGCGACCGACGGCAGCCACTCCTGGGTGTCGTAGGACTTGGCGATGATCACCCGCCCCTTGAGCTCGCTGAGCGCGCCGTCCTTGAAGAGGGCGGTGTTGGGGTCGGCGGGCGAGCCGTTCATCATGACGATCTTGCTGGTGGCGGCCTTGGTGCCGAGCGCGTCGACGATGGCGCGGCCCTGCACCTCGCCGACGAGTTCGTTGTCGTGCGAGATGTACGCGTCGATCGGTCCCTGCGCGAGCCGGTCGTAGGCGATGACCGGAATCCCGGCGTCCTTGGCCTTCTTCACGTCCGGCGCGATGGCCTTGGCGTCCACCGCGTCGACGAGGATCACGTCCACCTTGTCGTCGATCAGCTGCCCGAACTGCTTGCTCTGGGTGGCCGCGCTGGCCTCCGCGTTGGCGTAGACGACCTTGCCCTTGCCGCTGGTGAGGGAGGCGACCCGGGCCTTGATCAGGGGGTAGTCGAACCGCTCGAAGCGCGCCGTGTCCTTGTCCGGCAGGAGCAGCCCCACCTTGATGTCGTTGCGGTGGTTCGGCGCCGACGCCCCGCTGCTCCCCGTGACGCCGTCCACCACGCCGCAGGCCGTGAGCAGCAGCACCGAGGCGCCGGCGAAGAGGGGGAGGGAGACGCGAACTGCGGTGGATCTGCGGGGAGTTCGAACGATCACGTGCGGGTGCCTTCCAGGCGTGGAAACAGCGGGGCCACCAAGAGAGTTGGAAGCCAACGGGCTCGTGGAGACCACGTCAAGACATTCGGTTGTCGTCCCTTGGCTTTCCTACGGAATCTCCCCATCCGGGGCCCGCCCCCGATCGGTCAGAGAACTGTAAAGAACCTTGACAGTTGAATGGTCTAGTCCAAAGATGGGCGCTGTTCGTCCCCACCCCCCTCCCTTCCGCCTCCCTGGGAGCGTCAATGAGACGACCTCGCCCGCTGTTTCGCGCACTGCTGTCCTGTGTCACCGTCACCGGCCTGTCCGCGGGGCTCGTCGCCCTCGGCGGCGGTGGCGCCCTCGCCGCGCAGGACACGGCCGCCCACCAGGCCCGCCCCCTCCCCGCCCATGTCTCCGCCCCGTACTTCGAGACCTGGACCGGCGAAAGCCCGGACCGACTGGCCGCGGCCTCCGGCAACAAGTACCTGACGATGGCCTTCCTTCAGACGGACAAGCCCGGTTCCTGCACGGCCTACTGGAACGGCGACACCACGCTCCCGATCGCCAAGTCCTCCTTCGGCGCGGACATCGCCGCCATCCAGGCCCGCGGCGGCGACGTCATCCCGTCCTTCGGCGGCTACGGCGCGGACACCACCGGCACCGAACTCGCCGACAGCTGCACGGACGTCGACGCCATCGCCAAGGTCTACGAGAGCCTGGTGACGACGTACGGCATCTCCCGTATCGACCTCGACATCGAGGCCGACTCCAGCGGCAACACGGCCGCGATCGACCGCCGCAACAAGGCCGTCGCGCAGGTGCAGCGCTGGGCCGAACACACCGGGCGGCACGTGCAGTTCTCGTACACGCTCCCCACGACCACCACGGGGCTCGTCGCGAGCGGAGTGGCCATCCTCCAGAACGCCGTCGACAACCACGCGCGCGTGGACGTCGTCAACATCATGACCTTCGACTACTGGGACGGCGCCACGCACGACATGGCCGCCGACACCAAGACCGCGGCCGACGGCCTGTACGCCCAACTCGCCGCCCTCCACCCGAAGAAGAGCCCGGCGCAGCTGTGGCGCATGATCGGCGTCACCGAGATGCCCGGCATCGACGACTTCGGCCCCGAGGAGACGTTCACGACCGCCGACGCCGTGAAGGTCGAGCGCTGGGCCGAGGCCAGGGGCATCAACACCCTCTCCTTCTGGGCCCTCCAGCGCGACAACGGCAACTGCGTGGGTACCGCCGGGGCCAACAACTGCTCCGGGATCGCCCAGGACACGTGGTACTTCAGCCACACCTTCGCGCGGTTCACGGCACGAACCTGGACATCCCGGTAACTGTGATCAGGGCCACGCCGTGTGAAGAGAATCCACGCAGGAGGCCCACACAGACCTCACACAGTCTTGCCAAGCCACCGCTAGCGTTGGCGCCCGTTCGATTCTCACGTGCGAACCGTCAGCTAACCGTCAGGAAGACAGCGGATGGACTACTGCTCCTCGTGCCGCCGGCACCTCAACGGCGCCCTGGTGTGCCCCGGTTGCGGTGCCTACGCCCCGGACATCGCACCGATGACCGGACGCGCTCCCGCCCCCGCCACCACGGCGTCGTGGCCGGTGCCGGCGGTGACGTCGAACCCCGGCGCCTACGACTACTCCTACGAGGGCGACCACGTGGGCGACGCCGACGGCGCCGTCGAGGGCGAGGGCGAGGGCGAGGGCAGGGGTCCCGCTCCCGTGACCACCGGCCGCGCGGCCCGGCGTCGGCAGCGGGCCCGGTGGAAGAAGAACCAGCGGCGCGCCGTCGTGGCGACCGCCGTCGCCCTGGTCGGCGGCGGCCTGACCGTCGCGTCGATGGACCGCGGCGGAGGCGGCCACCGTGCCGAGGCGACGACGGCCACGGACCTCTCCAGCATGGGCACGGACGAACTCCCGGCGACCGGGACGAGCGAGTCGGTCGCCCCGGGCACCGGCAAGCACCGCAAGCCCGACACGACGGAGGCGTCCAACTCCGGCACGGGCCAGCACCGTTCGGCCCCCGGGAGCGCAACCCACACCGAGTCGGCGAAGACGCAGCCCTACAAGGCGTCGACCCCGACGACGACGTCCGCCCAGCGGAACACGTCGTCCACGGCCACGACCTCCACATCGACGTCGACATCGACCTCGACGCCGTCGTCAACGCAGACGGACAGCACGGGTACGAGCACGAGCACGAGCACAACTTCGAACTCGAACTCGAACTCGGGCTCGGGCTCGGGCAGCTCGACATCGACGTCGACCTCCACCTCGGGCACGTCCGCGTCCGACTCCACCGGTTCGTCCGGCACGAGCTCCGACTCGACGTCCCCGTCGGGCCTGTGCGTGCTCAACCTGATCTGCGTGAGCTGACGCCCCGGCTCAACCGGCCGCCTTCTCCTGTACGGCGGTGACGGCACGCACCATGAAGATGCCGGCCACCGCGGCACCCACGACGGCCGCGTCCGCCGTCAGCAGCTGCCAGACGTCGTCGTAGGCACGCCCGATGATCTCGTCGGTGGAGTCGGTGTAGATCAACCCGACTCCACCGACCATCGTGACCAGCCACAGCCCCCACCACACGTTCAGCGACCGCGGCACCCGCGCACCGGGCGCGCCAGGCGTACTGGCCAGGTAGGCGTCGGCGATGATCCCCCGCGGGAACCACAGATTGACGACGGGCACGATCCACCCGAGGTAGACCCAGATCCCCGAGTAGCGCGGCCGGACCCCGGACAGCGCCCGCCCGTTGTCCCGGATCCGCCACATCCAGCCGATGAAGGCACCCGCGCAGAGCAGGGCGGCGAAGCCACCGGCCGTGTTCACGAAGTGGTACGAGTCCTCCAGAGAGTTCAGCGCCCGATGGGTCCCGCCACCCTGATCAGGCGGCCCGGAGGCAGGCTCCCCCGCGACGGAGAGCCGCACCTCCCAGACGGCCCGCAACACCCATGCGGCCCCGGCCAGCCCGAGGGCGCCGGTGGTGAACAGGGCTGCACTGCGGACCGGGCGGAGGGCGGGAGCGGGGAGGGGAGCTGCGGCAGGGGGTGTTATGTGCGCGTTCACCGGGGCATCCTCGCCGACCAGGGGCGCAACCCGCCAGACCGACATGCACACGCCACCCCCTTTCACGGCCTTTTCACGCGTCGTTTGATGACCGGTGCGGACCCAGTTCCCGCAGCACGTCGGCCAGCTGGCCGGCACCGAGGGGAGAGCCCGGGAGCGGAGCCGGTGCGGGGCGCAGGCTGTCGAGGAAAAGGGCGAGGGGCCGCAGCCAGGCGTCCGACGTGGTCGCCGCGGTCAGAGCGGGCACCGCACGCCCTAGTGCGGCCAGCGCGAACAGAACGTCCTCCGTGGTGACGTCGTCCCGGACCTTGCCCTCCTCCTGCCCGCGTTCCAGCAGGATCTCCATCGTCCGCCGGTTGTGCGCGTGCACGGAGTCCAGTGCCTCGACGCCCTGGATACGGGTGGTCATGAGGTCGTTGGTACCGCGGTCGGCGGCGAGCGCACTGAAGACGCCCCGGAGATAGGCGTTCAGGCCGGTCCAGGCGTCGGGGGCGGTCCGCGCCAGCTCCCCCGCGGCGATGGTCTCGCCGAGTTGGTCGCGGAAGACGGCGTCGACGAGCGCTGCGCGCGTCGGGAAGTGCCGGTACAGCGTGGCGTTGCCGACACCGGCGCGGCGAGCGATGACGTCGAGCGGCGCCTCCAGCCCCTGCTCGGTGAACACCTCGTGGGCGGCGCCGACCAGGAGATCCCGGTTGCGCCGTGCGTCCCGCCGAAGCGGGACCTCGTCCTTGTCCGCATCCACGCCCGCCATCACACCTCCGAGCCACTCACCGACCAAAGCGGGGACCACTCCCCAGTACAGATGTTATCGTCGGGAACCAAAATGGGGAGCACTCCCCATTTCTTCCTCTCGGAAGGCTGTGGCGTGAGCGAGAGCAGGACGACGGACGGGACCGCGCTGGTACTCGGCGGCGGAGGCCCGGTCGGCGGCGCATGGATGACCGGCGTGCTCGCCGGGCTCGCGGACGCGGGCATCGACCTCGACCACGCGGACGTGACGATCGGCACCTCCGCGGGTGCAATCTTCGGCGCCCGGCTGGCCTGCGGTCAGCCGCCGAGCGAGCTGTACGAGCGCCAGCTGTCCGGCGCTGACGGCATCACCCTGGACGTCACCGCCCTCCAGACTCTCCGCTTCCTCTGGGCCGCCCTGGGCTCCCGGAACCCCGAACGCTCGATACGACGCCTGGGCCACACCGCCCTGACCACACGTACCGCCGCACCGGCGACCGAAATGCTCGACGCAATACGGCAGTTGCTGCGCGGGGCGACGGAGTGGCCGCAGCGGGCACTGCGGATCGCAGCGGTGGATGCCCGTACGGGAGAGGTGGGGGCGTTCGACGCGGACGGAAGGGTGGAGGTGGCGGAGAAGGACGCGAAGGTGGGGTTGGTCGAAGCCGTCGCCGCGAGCTGTGCCGTCCCGCTGGTCTGGCCGCCGGTGGAACTGGCGGGACGCCACTGGATCGACGGTGGCAGCCGGTCCCCCGCCAACCTCCGACTGGCCCGCGGATACGGCCGGGTGCTGGCCGTCGCCCCCATCCCGGCCGCGGTCGGCCCACACCCGAGCGCGGCGCACGAGGCTGCCGTCCTCACGGCCGACGGAACCGCCGTATCCCTCCTGACCCCCGACCGCACGGCCCGCCGCGCGATGGGCCGCAACATGACCGCGAACTCCCGCGTCCCACGGGCCGCCCGCGCGGGCTACGCCCAAGCGACGGCGCTGGCGGAATCGGTGGCCGAGGTGTGGCAGACGTAGGGCCGGCCGCCGCCAAGCGGCGCAACACCCTCTCCGCCTCCACCCCCTGACAGCCACTGCCATGACCAGCGCCATTCACGAAAGGCACCTCATGCCGGCGCCCACCCTTCAGGAACTGGCTCCCGCCGGGCACGACTTGGCGGCCGACCCGTACCCCGTCTACGCGACCTTGCGCGCCAAGGGCCCCGTACACCGTGTCCTCGTCCCCGGTAGCGGGGAGTGCTGGCTGGTGCTGACCCGGGACGCGGCCCGCACCGCGCTCACCGATCCACGGCTGCGGAACGACATCCGGCACTCCTCGACCTGGCGTTCCGACGGCGGCCACGCCCCGGGCCGCAACATGCTGCAGAGCGACCCGCCCCTGCACACCCGCCTGCGCGGCCTGGTGGCCCGGCACTTCACACCCGGCCGTGTCGCCGCACTACGGCCGAGAATCGAGGCGACGGCGACAGAACTGCTCGCCGCCCTGCCCCACCTCGGAACCGCCGACCTGGTGACCGCCTACGCCCTCCCTCTTCCCGTCACCGTGATCTGCGACCTCCTGGGCGTCCCCGTGGCGGACCGCGCCGCGTTCCATGCCTGGTCGAACGAACTGGTCATGCCCACCACGCCGGAGAGTGCGGCTGCCGCGTCTGCCGCCCTTGCCCAGTACCTCACCGCCCTGACGACTCGGAAGTCCGCCGCCCCGGACGGCACCTTGCTGAGCGACCTGGCCTCGGAGAAGGCACACGGCCTCACCGCCGAGGAACTTCTCGGCATGGCCTTCCTGCTCCTGGTCGCGGGCCACGAGAGCACGGTCAACCTCATCTCGGCGACCGTGCACGCCCTCCTGGCCCACCCGGACCAACTCGTACTCCTGCAAGGGGACCCGGACCTTGTCCCTGCAGCGGTGGAGGAATCCCTGCGTCACAACACCCCCGTCCATGCAACGGCGTTCCGCTTCGCCGCCGAACCCCTGGACCTGGTCGGCACCCACATCTCGGCCGGCGACGCGGTCCAGGTCTCCCTGGCCGCGGCCTCCCGCGACCCTCTCCACTTCCCCGACCCCGACCGCTTCGACGTGACGCGCCGCCCTCAGCCCCACCTGGCCTTCGGCCACGGCCTCCACCACTGCCTGGGCGCTCCCCTGGCCCGAACGGAGGCAACCATCGCGCTAAGCCTGCTCATACAGCAGCACCTCCAGATGACTCTCGCCACCGATCCGACCCAGCTGACCTGGCGGACGAGCACCCTGCTACGAGGACTGACCGAACTGCCGGTCACCTTCGACAAGTTGGACGAGCTCAGCCCTGATACCTGAGTTGTGAGCTGCCGGTTCATATCGACGTTCACCCCATCCCCGCCAACCACGCAAAGGGTGAGCCGGACCACACGCACATCGATTTCCGATTTGCCTTCCGCACTACAACCGACGTTCAACAGCTCCAGGCCGAAGAGATCATCGACGCGGCCTGGCGAGAGGTCGACAGTCTCGACGAGACTCTGCAGCAACGCGTGGCCAGTGCCGACCAGCACCTGCGGTCGTCCCACACAAGTAGTCAGGGGGATTGTTGACGCGGTCGGAGAGGCGGACGTCGCGGTGGCTGGGACGGTGGGAGAGCGCGCCCGTCCCGCATCCGGTGAGGGCTGGACGGGACACGGCCGGAATCGCGGTGTTCCTTGTGCTCGTGATCGACTCGGTGGTGAACGGGCTCTTCGTCCCGTTGTCCTTGCTCTATCTGTCGGAAAGTTCGGGCGCGTCGCTGGTGCAGGTAGGGACCCTGCTGAGCGTGGCCGGCCTGCTGTCGCTTCCCTTGCCACTATGGATCGGTGGCCTCGTCGACCGGCATGGGCCGAAACCGATCGTGCTGGTGGCACAGCTGCTCCAGGCGGCCGGCTTGCTGGAGTACCTCGCGTCCCGCAACGGCGTCACGGTCCTTCTGGCAGCGACCGTAGCGTCACTAGGGCAGCGGGCCTTCTGGTCCTCCGCCTTCACCCTCGTCAGCAATCTGTCCGACCGTGATCCGGTTGGGCACTCCCGTGAGCGGTGGTTCGGCATCATCGGCTCGCTGCGTGCGGCAGGTTACGGAGTCGGTGCCATCGTCGCGGGCGTCACCCTGTCGGTGAAGTCGGGCCTGATGTATCGAGGGACGATCGGCGCGTGTGCCTGCCTGCTGCTGGCGGCCGGCCTGCTGCTGAGTTGGGGAGTGCCGCGGAGCACGACTCAGCCTGCTCAGGCATCCCGCGGAGAGCCGAGCAAGGAGGACCGCGGCAACCGCGGTTACCGCGCGCTGTGGGCCGACCGCCCTTACTTGGCGCTCATGGCGCTGAACACGGCGTTCGCACTGTGTAACGTCATGCTGAGTGTCGCCTTCCCGCCGTTCGTTGACCGTCAGTTGCCCTCTGTGACCTGGGCGGTCGGTCCGCTGCTGGCGATGAACACGGTCGTCCAGGCTGTGCTTCAGACCTCGGTCGTCCGCCTGATCCGGCCGCTACCACGGCACACGTCGCTGTGCCTGGCTGGAGTTCTCTGGGCTTCGTGGGCGTGCCTCACAGCTGGACCGCTTTGGATGCCCCGCGTTCTGTGGGTCCCGTGCCTCGTCGTGGCCGTGCTGTGCTACTCGGCGGCTCAGCTCGTGCATTCGCCTGTGTCGAACGCGCTGTCGGCCGATGCCGCGCCTGCTGACCTCCGTGGACGTTACTTGGCGGTGTTCCAGTACTCCTTCGCCATCGCCACGGTCGTCGCCCCGCTGCTGTTCTCGCTGCTCTTCGCCGTGTCGAGCGCCGCTCCATGGGCCATTCTCGCGGCGCTCGCCCTTGTGACGGTTCCCGGCATGCTGGTCCTGGCCCCGCGCCTGCCGGAGTCCGCGCTGGTAGCAGGCGGAGCTGGCCGGAGCCGCACGATCTGAGGTGGTCGCCTCGTAGCCCCGCCATAAGGCAAAGTCAGCCTGTGACACACAGTCGCCGCGTGCTTCTCTGTCTGCAGCACTCCACACGCGGCACGCGGCCTCTGTACAGTCAAGGGTAGAAGCCCCGCCAAAGAGATCGGCCGTCGCGCACGCCGCGCACGACTCCGCCTCGGCATGACACAAGCCGACCTCGCCGCCGCCCTG
Source organism: Streptomyces cylindrosporus (assembly GCF_022698165.1). Classification (GTDB taxonomy): domain Bacteria; phylum Actinomycetota; class Actinomycetes; order Streptomycetales; family Streptomycetaceae; genus Streptomyces; species Streptomyces cylindrosporus. Next base: position 430,193 of record NZ_JALDAY010000008.1, on the reverse strand, counting down.
GGCAAGACACAGGGCTGGGTGTCCAAAATGGAACGCGGACACATCGAGCTGGACCGCGTCGGCCTGCTCAACCTGCTCGCCTCGGAACTACACGTACATCCGACGACCTGATCGGACGGCCGTACAACAGCTCCCCGGCCGAGAATCAGTGGCAGGTCTCCGCCGCAGCAATCATGCGTGAGCTGCGCCGTTACGACCTCGCTCCCGTCTTCGACGGGACTCCCCGGCAGGCCGGTCAGCTGTGGCAGGAAACCACGCGTCTACACCGCCTCCGAGACGCTGCCGCGAACGCGGCGATCATGCAGATTCTCCCCGACCTGTTCCGCGAAGCGCGCGCCCTGGCCGAAGTCGCCACGGGACACGAGCGGGAAGAGGCGTTCGCGATCTACGCGGTGTGCTGCAAGTTCGCCCACACACGCCGCACACGCCCTTGGACACCCCGAGCTGATCGCCATGGCCTGCGAACGGGCCGCATGGTCCGCACAGCTGTCCGGCGACCCCGTGATGCCCGCCGTCGCCGACTGGATGCGCGTCTGGGACATGTGGGCCACCGCGGACTGGGACGACTCCATTGCCCTGTCGGACAAGGCGATCCGCAGCGTGCAGCAGGATTACGAGCGGGGTGAGCCGCTGGCCGTTCGGGCGTGGGGGTCACTGCAACTGCGCGCGGCTGTCTCGGCCGTACGGGGCGGTCGCAAGGCCGAAGCGAAGGATCGGATCAAGCACGCGCGGAGCGCGGCCAAGCGGATGGCCGAGTCCGTCGGCCCTCCGGTCTCCGACCGTCACAGCCTGACGTTCTCGCCGGGCAACGTGCAGATCCACGCGATCAGCGTCGCCCTGGAGATGCACGAGCAACGCGAAGCCCTGTCGATAAACCGGCGCACGGGCAAGGAACTGGTCGCGGCCCTTCCCAACTCCCGTCAGGGGCACCACCACATGGACTTGGCACGCGCCTGGCTGTGGGACGGGAATTGCGACAAGGCGCTGAAGGAACTGGAGAAGGCCGAAGTCATCGCCCCCCAGCTCGTCAGGAACCACCCCATCGCCCGGTCAACCCTGCGCAGCATCGTGTACGCCGAGCGGGCGAGCACGCGTGAGAAGCTGCGCCGCAAGGCGGCTCCGGAGGCGATCGATGCCTTCGCCTCCGCCAACCTGCGGATGTACCTGGCCGCTGCGGACCGAAAGCCCGATGAGGGCTGGCTCAAGGCCATGGTCGAGTCATGTCGAGCCTGGACCGAACACAGAGGGCTCGCCACGGAGTAGCGGACCCGCTCAGGGTCATCACCGCGGCCCGAGCCATGAAGGCCGCCGGGTTCATGGTCTTCGACGACCTGTGGATCGTGGACGGCACGAACCTCGCCCAGTGCGACTCGGACTGCGGCCGTCCGTACGGTCAGGACTACCAGGACTGACACACGACAGCAGCGACGCGGCCGGCCTCGACTCGTCGTCGGCCGCGTTCGCCCGGAAGGAGAACAGACGTTGCCCGGGTCACCCCCTGAACTGCCGATCGTGGTGCTCGACGCGCTCATGCCCACGTCCCAGCGCCTGGTCCTCAACCGCCGCGGCTCCATGGTCTGGCAGGTGGAGAGCCATCGCGGCCACTACGCCGTAAAAGTCGGCTACCCGATCGAAGCAACGGCCGAATGGGCCGCCCAGCCCTGGACCGCCCTCGCACCCGCGCGCGAAGGAGCCGTGCTGCTGCGCCTCGGCCTGACCGATCTCGCGTACGGCGAATGGGAACACGGAACCTGGAACTTCCAGCCGTGGCACGAAGGGCCGGACCTGTACCGGTTGTGGGAGCCGTGTCGTCGGCCGGGATCGTCGATCGAACCGGACATCGGCGTGGCTCTGGGGTGCGTCGAGGCGTTGGCCGAACTGCACGCCAAGGGCTGGGCGCACGATGACGTACAACCCGCCCACTTCATCATCGGGCCGGAACGGACGCGTCTCATCGACCTAGCCCTTGCCCTCGCCCGGGGCTGACACATGCCTGAGGGGTGCGACTTTCCGTTCCGCGGCTGCCTCGTCCACTACGAAGCGCCGGAGATCGGGCGCAGCGGCCACCGGCCGGCGGGCCGTCGAGTACCCGGACGACGCTCCACGCTCCGTCCAGAGAGAAGCAGTGGCCGACGGCAGACGTCGACCGGTCAAGGCACCTGGTGAGCTGGGCGAGTTGATCGACGCGATGCTCAGCCACGCCCCCGCCGACCGGCCCACCATCTTCGAGGTGGGCAAGGTGCTGCACTGCCTCTGAGACCCCCCGTCAGCCGAACCGCCCCGCCACATAGTCCGCCGTGCGTTGGTCGTTCGGGGTGTCGAAGATGGTGTTCGTGGGGCCCGCCTCGACGATTCCGCCGGGGGTGCCCTGTTCGGCGAGGAAGAACGCGCACTGTTGGGAGACGCGGGCGGCCTGCTGCATGTTGTGGGTGACGATGACGACCGTGACCTGGCCGGCCAGCTCGTGGATAGTCTCCTCCACGCGGCGCGTGGACGTGGGGTCCAGGGCCGAGCACGGTTCGTCCATGAGGAGGACTCGGGGGCGTACCGCCAACGCCCTTGCTATGCAGAGGCGTTGCTGCTGGCCGCCGGAGAGTGCGCCGCCCGGCTTGCGCAGGCGGTCGCGGACCTCCTTCCACAGGCCGGCCCGGGACAGCGACTCCTCGACCAGCTCGTCCTTCTCCCGGCGGCCGGCCCGCGTGCCGGTCAGCCGCAGGCCCGCCACCACGTTGTCGTAGATCGACATCGCGGGGAACGGGTTGGGCTTCTGGAAGACCATGCCGATACGGCGGCGCGCGTCCGTCAGCCGCCACGACGGGTCGTAGATGTCCTCGCCCTCGAACAGCACCTCGCCGCCGAACTGGGCGGACGGCACCAGCTCGTGCATGCGGTTGAGCGTGCGCAGGAACGTCGACTTGCCGCAGCCGGACGGTCCGATCAGCGCGGTCACCCGGCCCGCGGGCATGGTCAGCGACACCTGGCTGAGCACCTGGTGGCTGCCGAACCACGCCGAGACCGCCCTCGCCTCGAGCGTCGCGGGCGCGGCGGCACCGGCGCCGGCCGGCGGCAGGACGACGGTGTCGGTCAGGGCGTCGGCCGCGTCGGCCGGCAGGGTGCTCGCGTCGGCCAAGGGGCCGCTCGCGTCGGTCAGTTCGGTCACGTCGGTCACCTCGGGGGATGCGGTCACAGCAGGTTGGGGAGGAGTTCGGTCATGCGCGTGGCGACCTGGAGGCCGAGCACCAGGACGACCGGCGCGAAGACGATCCACGTCTGGTGGCGGCCCCAGCGGTGCCAGGCCCACACCGCGGCCACCGCGGCCAGCAGCAGCGCCTGGAGCCACATCACCAGCGGCCAGGGCACCCCGGACGGGCGGGCGAGGGGCTCCTCGGAGCCGGGGAGCGTGCCGGAGCGGATGACCGCCGCCGGGGTCTGGAAGGGCGCGGAGACCAGGTCGGCGTCGACGCGCAGCACGCCGGCCGGCATGAAACGGGGGCCGGTGGCGGTCACCAGGACCAGCCGTCCCTTGCCGGCGGCGATCGGCGCGGGCGCCTGGTCGCCGGCCCGGCGGACATCGATGACCTGGTACGTCGCCTTGCCCTGCCCGGTGATCACGGTGAACCTGTCGCCCTCGGCGAGCGAGCCGAGCTTGCCGAAGGGCCCGCCGTAGGCCGCGGCGCGGCCCATCAGCACGCTGGTGCCGGCCTGGCCCGGCATCGGGGTGTCCCGGCGGTGACCGGGCCCGTCGGTCAGCACCGAGGAGTCCGTGCCCTCCAGCACGACCTGGCTCATCCCCAGCCTGGGGATGTCGACGATCGCGACCGGGGTGCCCGGCGCGAGCAGCTTCCCGTCCTGGTCGGTCTGTGCCACCGGGGCGGTTCCCAGGGCGAGTCGGCCGCGCAGCTCGTCGAACGCGGCGTGCTGCGCGGAGTGTTCCTGGACGCCGCTGACGACCAGCAGCTGGGCGGTGATGCCGAGCAGCAGGGCGGCCAGGCTCAGCAGGCCGCCCCGGGCGAGATGGCGGACCACGGTGACGCCCGGCACGCGCGGCAGCGTGAGTGTTACGGCGACCGTCACGGCGGCCCGCCTCCTTCGCGAGAGCTTGCAGGGGGCTGCCGGGGAGGAGGGGCCCTCCCCGGCAGCCCGGAGGGAGATGGATCAGGTGGACTTGATGACGAAGTTCGCGCCGGTCTTGGCGTTCACCGTCGACGAGCCCGCGTACGTGGCGTGCAGGGTGTGCTTGCCCTTGGCCAGCTTCGGCAGGGTGATGGTGACCTTGCCGCCGCTGAGCGTGCCGGTGGCGATGACCTTGGTGCCCTCGTAGATCTTCACCGTGCCGCCGGGGGTGGTGCCGGTCGCGGTGACCTTGACGGTGACCTTGGCCTTGGCGGTGTGGCTGACCGTCGCGGGCGCCGTGGTGCTCACGGACGCGGTCGCCTTGGTGACCTTGAGGGTCGCGGTCGCCGAGGACGACAGCAGCTTGCTGGTGCCGGGGTAGGAGACCGTCAGCGTGTGCGTGGCCACCTTGAGGTGGTTCGACAGGGAGACCGTGACCTTGCCGGTGCTCGCGTCCAGGGTGCCGGTGCCGAGGACCGTGGAGCCCTCCTTCACCGTGACCTTGCCGGTCGGCTTCACGCCGTGGCTGCCGGCGACGGTGACGGCGACCTTCGGGGTCTTGCCGTACGCGGTCGTGGCGACGGACGCGGTCGTGGTGCTCTTGTACTTGACCGCGCCGGACCAGTTGGCCGCCGCACCCGTGCCGCTGAGGTTGTCGGCGGTGACCGTGGCGGAGTAGTTGCCGATGGCCAGGCCCGTGAAGCTCGCCGAGGTCGTGGTGGCCGGCACGTCCTTGGTGGCGACGACGGCGCCGTCCGAGCCGTACAGCGTGACGCGGTAGTCGGTCACCGGCAGCGCGGTGGCGTCCGGGGCGGTCCAGCTCAGCTTCACGCTCTGGTCGCCGAGGGTGGTCTTGAGGGCGGGCGCGGCCGGCACGGCGGTGGAGATGCCGGTGCCCTCCAGGCCGCCCTGCTTGGCGTGCTTGGCCAGGTTGACCGAGCCGTTGTAGGACTCGTTGACGAAGCCGAAGGAGGCGATGACGCTCTCGGCGGAGTCGGAGGCCAGGGCGGCGGTGTGGCTGCCGCTCGTGACGAAGACGTCGTACAGGTCCTTGTCGAAGAAGATGCTCGTCGGGTCCACCGCGCGGGTCGGGACGACGTTGTAGACGTCGCGGCCGAAGGTGGAGTTCTCGTAGTACGCGTTGACCGGCGAGAGCTTGCCGTTGACCGTGGTCACCGGGCTGGTGGCGCCGGTGTCGCCGGGCAGCTGGACGGCGGCCAGGTGACCGCCGGCGGCGGCCGCGGTCGTGGTGTAGTCGGGCGAGACGCCGTTGTTCTGGGCGATCCAGCTGCCGACCGAGAACGGGACGAGGGCGCCGTCCTCGGTGAGCGCGGTGTTGCCCTGGTTCTCCTGGACGACCGTGACGCTCGCGGCGAGCTCGGTGTCCTGCAGGCCGATCGCGTTGAGGAAGAACTTGCGGGTGCCCGAGCCGGACTGCGGGATCCGCGGGTGCACGGTCTGGCCGTTCACCGTGGTCAGGCTGCCGTTGTAGATGTCGTGCAGCTGCTTGACGGTCAGCGTGTCCAGCGCCGAGCCGCGCACCGCGACACCGACGGCGTCGCGCGCCATCGGGATGTAGGTGAGCGCAGAGCCGGAGGCGGACGGGCCGCCGGAGGAGCGGGCGAAGTCGACCTGGCCCTTGATGGCGACACCGGCGGAGTCCGGGTAGGCCTCGCCGGTCAGCGACTTGGTCAGCGCGATACGGCCGTTGCCGGAGCCGTTCGGGCGGGCGAAGGAGGGGCCGCCGGTACGGGTGGTGATCTTCGATGTGGTCGAGCCGGTGCCGGGCTCGATCGCGTCGTACGAGGCGACACCGGCACCGGACGCCGACTTCACGGCGCTGGCGGAGTAGCTGATGCTGTTGACGGTGTCGCCGGCCAGCGCGTTGAGCACGTCCTGGGTGGTGTCGGAGCCCACGCCGACGAGCTGGCGGAAGGTCCCGGCGGGGGTGGGGTCGGCGTACGCCGGGCTCGACAGAGCCAGGCCGCCGGCCACCACGGCGGCGGCGACCAGCGTCGCCGTGTAGCGCGTAGTGCGCATGGAGAGTCTCCGTGACTGTGCGAAGGGGTGAATCTGGCAGGGTGGTACGGGCCGTCCGCCCCGACTGCCTTTCGGGGCGGGCGGCCGTCTTTGGGGAGGGCGCGGAGCGCCCTCTAGGGGCGCGGGGAACTGCGCGACAAGCCACGACGGACCGGCAGACGACGTAGTGCCGTCCGTACGGAACTCATCGGTGGCAGCCGCAGACGTCGTCCGCCCGCGAAGGGCGCCCCCGCCCCGGCAACCGCCCCGAGCGCCGCACCGACCGGAACGGCATAGCGCAGCGGATTCGCCGGGTCGGCCGGCGTGGTGCCAGCGGCGGTGGTCTGCAGGGCCTTCCCCCCGTCATACGAGGCCGACGCACTCGGCGAGGCACCGGCACCGCCGCCGGCCCCGGCACCCGTACCGCCGCCGGCCGCCGTACCGCCCGTACCGCCGTCGCCGCCCGAGCCCGAGTCGCCACCGTTCGAACCACCGGACGAATCCGAACTCCCGCTCGACGAGCTCCCCTTGTAGTGGAGCAGCGCCGTCGCAGCCGCGGCCGTACGCGCCCGCTGCTTGGCGGAGAGCGGGGCGTACCCGGCAGGCAAGCGGCCCGGGTCGGCGCCGCTGACCTGCCCGGAGTCGGCCGCGTACTTCAACAGCGCCGCGTAGTCCTTGCGGGCGTCCGTCTTGAGCTTGGCCGGGCGGACGGCCGCGTAGACCAGCTGGGCCAGCGGGTAGGCGCCCTTGGCCTTGGCGCCCGCCGGGGTGATCTCGGCGGCGCCCTTGCCGGTGGCGCTGTTCGCGGCGGCGGTCAGGGACGCGGCGGTCGGGGCGACGAACTTGCCGGCGGCGTTGCGGAGTTGGGCGGTCTGGAGGCCGTAGCGCGCCGCCGAGGCCGCGTCCGTGACGGTGATGACGAAGCGGGAGCCGACGTTCTGCGGGCCGGGGCTCTTGAAGGCCGGCGGGCTCGCGAGCGCGTCCCAGCTCGACTTCCACAGGGTGTCGGCGCGCCGGGTGTGCAGGGCACCGGCGTGCATGTCCTCGACGTACGGGTGGAAGTCGGTCATGCACTGCTTGAGCGTGGCGCCGCTGCCGGGCGGGATCGTGCACCAGGGGTCGCTCTTCGGGTACTCGTCGAGGCTCGACGGGTCGAACGCGGCGCCGGTCGGGTTCAGGTCGGCGTTGGTGCTGTAGTACGGGTTGACCCGCATGCCGTCGTCGTCGGGGACACCGGCGAGGAACTGCCGGGCCTCCTTGTCCGAGGTGATCCACTGCCACAGCGCTCGGGCGCTGTCGGTGTGGCCGAGCGAGGTCATCAGGTCGGTGTCGGTGGCCGGCGTCTCCGAGACCGAGAGGTACGCGAACTCCGGGTTCAGGGCGATGAATTCGGGATCGCTCGCCAGGCCCGCCGGGTTGTTCCTCGCCCAGCCGTAGCCCTTGGCGGCGGCGCCGCTGATCACCGCTCCCCAGGGGGAGTTGCGGTACGACTCGGTGAGCAGCTTGGCGACCAGGCGCGGGGTCAGCTTGACCGACATGACCTTCGTGCCGGCGAGCTTCTCGATGGAGGCGGGCGCGTCCGCCTTCGGTCTGCGCTCGATGGTGAAGCCGATGACCGCTCCGGACAGGGCCACGGGCGCGTACGTCGTGGTGTCCGAGGGCGCGGCCGAGCTGGCGTCGGCGCCCAGTGCCCGGGTGGTGAAGGTGAGTCCGGAGGAGCCGTCGTTGCTCAGCCGGGCGCGGGCGTCGGGCTCGCCCATCTCGGTGTAGCTGTACACCTTGCCGGTGGGGCACAGGGCCGCCTGCCAGCTGGTCATGGCGTCGGCGGCCAGCTCGCTGCCGGTGGTGGGGCGTTCCTTCGCGCCGAGCGCGCAGTTGGTGCCGACGGAGTTGAAGTGCAGCGGGATGGCGACCCGGTTGGCCCAGTTGGTGGAGGAGACCGGGGAGCCCGCGTTGACCTGGCTGGTGTCGGTGTACGGCTTGCCGTCGAGGTCGAGGTGGCCCTGCGGGACGATCACCAGCCAGCAACTGCGCGGCTTGGTCACGCCGTTGGTCTTCACCGGGGCGCCGCAGCCGAGGTGCGGGGCCTCGTTCGCGGTCTGCACCTCGAAGAACTCGCTGCCGGTGCCGTCGGCGCCGGTGCGGGCGAAGTCGACCTCGTTGGTGGTGTTGCGGTTGAAGAACTGGTTGTTCTGGGTGTTGGTGGTGATCGTCGTGCCGTCGACCGACTTGAAGGGGACCTCGCCGGGCGCGTTGGGGTTCGCGGCGCCGTAGCGGTTGTCCTGGCCGTAGTTGGTGGGGTCGGCGCTGTAGAAGACCTTGCGGGTGTCGTCGTAGTCGTTGCCGGGCCAGCTGGAGCGGTCGGTCGTGGGCGAGGCCCCGTACTGGCACTGGGTGCGCGGCGGGCCGGGGTTGGACGGGACCGTGCCGTCGTCGTCGCCCCAGCACTGCATGATCTGCACGAAGTCGGTGTTGAACTGCGTGCCCGCGAAGCTGGTCGAGGCGCCGCCGGTCCAGGAGACCGTGACGGCCTGGCTGGTGAGATGGCTGGTCTGGGAGACCGTGAACCTCATGTCCTTGAACTCGCCCCGCCCGGAGACGGTGACGGCCGATCCGCTCGCCGCCGTGGCGGGCGGCGCGGACTGGGCCACCGCGAACCCGGCGAGCGCGCCGACGGTGGCTCCGGCGACGGCCCGCACCAGCAGACGTCGTACCCGATTCATCGCGAACTCCCGTCCGGCGAAGGCGAATCTGGCTCCGGTCATCGCGAACTCCGCTCCGAGGCACGGCCGATGAGGCGCGAGACGATCGAGGGCAGCAGGATCAGCCCGAGGACCAGGAAGGCGGCCAGCACCATCAGCGTCTGGGTGCTGGTCCAGCCGCTGCGCCCGGCCACCGCGACCGGCTGGGCGAGCGCGACGGTGCCGCCCGCGGCCGTGGCCGCGGTGCCGCTGCCGTCCGGGGAGAGGGTCTGGCCGGTGTCCGGGTCGACGGACGGCTGACCGGAGCCACCGGACGCGCCGCCCGCCGCGGTGTTGCCGCCGCTCGTGCCGCCCGCGGCGGTACCGCCGGAGGACCCGCCCGCCGTACCGCTGCCGCCCGAACTACCGCCGCTGCTCCCGGACTTGGCGCCGCCGCTGCCCGTCGCGCAGGGCGCGGCGCCCTTCTTGTCGCAGGCCTTCGGGTACGGCGCGGTCTCCGCCAGCCGGTTGCGGCCGCTGGCGGTGAAGGTCGGGTTGTTGCAGCCCTTGATGTTGATGTTCTGCGTCTTCACGCCCGGGATCCGGCGGATCTGGTCGAAGCCGGCCTGCACCAGGTTGATCGGCAGCGGCGAGTAGCCGAGGTCGGGCGCCTGCTGCTGGCCCTGGCACATGAAGTAGTACGAGAACGCGCCGAGCGTCTTGCCCTTGGCCTTGGTGAAGGTGCCCTGTTCCTTCAGCGGCAGGATCATGTACGAGTAGCTGGACAGCGGGTAGTTGCGCCGGTCGCTGTCGTTGTAGACGCCGTCGAGCTGCTGGGTGAGGTAGTCCGCCGAGCTCTTGTTGGTGTTGATCTTCGCCTTGAGGAGCGAGACCGCCACGTTCTGCGGGGTGGGCTCGGTGTAGTAGCCCGCGTGGTTGAGGACCTTGGCGACCGGATAGTGCGCGTTGAGGGCGTAGGAGTAGTTGACGTAACCGATCGCGCCCTCGCCGTAGTTCTGGGCGACGTAACCCGCGACGCCGAGGTCGCCGGACTGGGCGATCATGCCCGAGACGGTCGGGTAGTACGACGTCTGCCCGCACGCGCCCGAGCGGCCGACCTTGGCGCAGTAGGCGTTCCACAGCGCCTTGTGCTGGTTGGCCATCCACATCGTGAACTGGGCGGTGGAGCCGGAGCCGTCGGAGCGGACGACCGGGACGATCGTGCGGTGCGGGAGCTGGATGCCGGGGTTGTCGGCCTTGATCGCCGCGTCGTCCCAGGTCTTGATGACGCCGGTGAAGATCTTGGTGACGACGTCTCCGGAGAGGCGGAGGTTGGTGACGCGCTTGCCGTTGACCGTCAGGTGGTACATGAAGACGGTGCCGCCGGCGACGATCGGCATGTAGGCGTAGCTTCCGGCGGCCGGGCGTTCGGCCGCGCTGCCGTCGGTGGGGTGCGTCTGGAAGGGGATGTCGGAGACGGCGAAGTCGACGGTGCCGCTGAGGAATTGGCGGCGGCCGTCGGAGGAACCGGTGCCGGCGTAGCTGATGCGCATGCCGTACTGGTTGACGGCGCGGCGCCATTCGTCGACGGCGTTCTCGGCCCAGGTGGAGCCTGCGCCGGCGATGGGGGTGTAGCTGTCGGCCTGGGCGGGGGTTGCGGTGGTGGGGACGGCGAGGATGCCTATGAGTGCGGCCAGGATGCCCAGCCGCTTGAGGGCGTTGGTGACAAGGCTGGACATCAGTGGCTGTCTCCGTGTGTGGGCGCGGATGCGGGTTCGTCGTCGGGTGCGGGTGCTTCGTGGCTGGTCGCGCAGTTCCCCGCGCCCCTTGCGGCGTTGAGCTCGTCGAACCTTTCGAGGTCCTGTCGGGATGCCCTCGCCGCCCTGCGTGCTTGCCGTTTGCTCTGGTGGCCCGGCCCGCGTCCCCCGATGACGCGCGCTATCGCGAAGAGCACCAACACCAGGGCCATCAACACCGCCGCCGCCCCAAAACCCCGCGCGATCATCGTCGGCTCCGGTGAGCGGACGAAGTTGAAGACCGCGAGCGGGAGGGAGATCATCGGGCCGTTCGTCGGGTTGGCGTTCAGGGCCGCCGTGAAGCCTGCCGTCAGGAGGACCGGGGACGTCTCGCCGATGCCTCGCGCCGTGCCGAGGATGACCGCCGTCGCCAGGCCCGAGCGGGCCGTCGGGAGGACGACGTGCCAGACCGTCCGCCAGCGCGGCGCGCCCAGCGCCTCCGCCGCCTCGGTGAGGTTGCCCGGCACCAGGCGCAGGACGACGTCCGCCGCGCGGATCACGATCGGGAGCATCATCACGCTGATCGCGAACCCGGCCGCCAGGCCCGACTTCTGCATGCCGAGCCCGAGGATCCAGACCGCGTACACCATCAGGCCCGCGACGATGGAGGGCAGCGCCGTCATCGCCTCGACGATCGTGCGGACGAAGCGGGAGAAGCGGCCCGGGATCTGGTTCAGGTACACCGCGCAGGCCAGGCCCAGCGGAACCGTGATCGTCAGCGCGATGGTGATCATGATGAGCGTGCCGAGCATGGCGTGCGCGATGCCGCCGTTGGTCAGCGGGTCCAGGGGGCCCGCCGCCTGCATGTCCTGGGTGAAGAAGTTGCCGTGCGGCAGGGCCTCGCGGCCGCGCCAGGCGGTGAAGCCGACGACCAGGGCGAGCGCGGTGAACAGCAGCCCCGCCGCCGTCCACAGCACGACCGTCATCACCCGGTCCCGTACCGCCTGCCCGTCCTCCTCCAGGCCGGTCAGCACGGCGTAGACGAGCAGGAAGGCGGCATAGGCGGTGACGAAGAAGCCCAACGAGCCCGAGAATGGCGCGAGTTCACCGAACAGCAGCACCGCCGTGCACAGGCCGGAGGCTGCCGCGCCGAAGAGGGACAGCACACCGGAGCGGGTGAGTCCGCCGATGCGGCGCGGGACGTCGGGGACCTCGGGGGCGAGGGGTACCGCCTCGACCGCGGCGGCCTCCGCCGGAGGAGTCTCGTCTACGACGGTCATCTCATGCCTCGCTCTGCGCGCCGGACCGGGAACGGGCCACGATGGAGGAGGCGGTGAAGTTGACCGCCAGGGTGAGCAGGAACAGCGCCAGGCCCGCCGCCATCAGCGCCGACATGCCGAAGGTGGAGGCGTCGAAGAGGGACAGCACACCGGAGCGGGTGAGCCCGCCGATGCGGCGCGGGACGTCGGGGACCTCGGGGGCGAGGGGTACCGCCTCGACCGCGGCGGCCTCCGCCGGAGGAGTCTCTTCTACGACGGTCATCTCATGCCTCGCTCTGCGCGCCGGACCGGGAACGGGCCACGATGGAGGAGGCGGTGAAGTTGACCGCCAGGGTGAGCAGGAACAGCGCCAGGCCCGCCGCCATCAGCGCCGACATGCCGAAGGTGGACGCGTCGCCGTAGTGCAGGGCGATGAGCGAGGAGACCGAGTTCGAGCCGGTCTGCAGGATGTGGGGCTGGATCACGAAGACCGGCGAGATGATCATGTAGACGGCGATCGTCTCGCCCATCGCCCGGCCGAGCCCCAGCATCGTGCCGCCGATGATCCCGCCCATGCCGTACGGCAGGACGACCGAGCGGATCATGCCCCAGCGGGTCGCGCCGAGCGCGTACGCGCCCTCCCGCTCACCGGCCGGTGCCTGTGCGAACACCTCGCGCATCACCGAGCACTGGATCGGCGCGACCATCAGCGCGACGACCAGGCCGGCCACGAAGGTGGACGCCGTGTAGACGCTGTCCGAGGCGAGCGGCTCGCCCGGCTGGGTGCCGTCCACCTTGAAGACGGGGATCCAGCCGAGCCAGTCGGACAGCCAGCGGGACAGGCCGATGACGTGCTGCTGGAAGAAGAAGAGCCCCCACAGGCCGTACACCACCGAGGGGACGGCCGCCATCAGGTCGACCATCGTGACCAGGGTGCGGCGCAGCTTGCGCGGGGCGACGTCCGAGATGAACAGCGCCGTGCCGACCGCCAGCGGGACGGAGACGACGACCGCGACGGCGGCCACCAGCAGGGTGCCGGTGAGGACGGCCGCGATGCCGAACTTGTGGACGTCCGGCTGCCATTCGGCCGTGGTGAGGAACTTGACGACGCCCACCGCGCGCAGCGCCTGCGCGGCACGCAGCAGCAGGAACAGCCCGACGGCCGCCATGATGGCGAGCACGACGACGCCGGTCGCGGTCAACTGGTGCCGGAAGAGCCGGTCGCCGAGCCCGCAGGCCGACTGCGGCCTGTGCGGCACGGTCGGATCGGACTCCGGTCCACCGGACCCCGGTCTGCCGGACTCCGATCTGCCGAACCCCGGTCTACCGGACTCCGATCCGTCGGATTCCGGTCTGCCGGAATCCTTCTGAGCGGACAGCACGTGCGCCCCCCAAAGGAAACGATTCGCCCCCTACGCGTGCCCTGGTGGTGCCGCGCGGAGAGAGTCAATGGCCGGTTCCTGTCGCTGCGTGGCGTGATCTATGGCCAACGAATGAACGGTCCATGTCATTTCAGTGGGACGTCTGTGGAGGTGTCCGCACAGGAGGCGTCCCCGGCACGTCCGGATCCGTCTCCTACGGGTTACGAATCCTCCAATCTCTGGTGGCTGCGTGGTGAGCACCGCACTATGGGTTCATGACACCGGCCCAGAAAGCCATGACGGCACTGGAGGCATGGCCCGATCTCACGCCGTGTCCGACCAGTTGCGGCACGGGCCGTGCGCTCAGGTACGCCCGGGACGAGATCGTCCACTTCCATTCCGACCGGGACGTGGACCTCCACCTCACCGCGCACGCGATCCAGCGGCTGCACTACGACTTCGCGGAGTCGACCGCGATCCGTATGGTCCCGGGCTCCCGTTGGGTCACCGTGCACCTGGACTGCGACACCGACGTCGACCTCCTGCTCAGCCTGGTCAGCGTGGCCCTCAAGGCACACGCCGCCCACCAGGCCCGCCCCCTGGCCCAGGACCTGTCGACGAGGCTGTGCAACTTCCACCGGGTGACGGTGCTGCCGCGGGACGCGGACGTCTGAAGCCCTACGCCCACACCGGCTCCGACGGCAGCCCGCGGTCGGCGCGGGCGCGGGCGGCGCGGGCGCGGTCGGTGAGTTCCTGGACGATGGCCGTCTTGGTCCGCGCGTAGTCCCGGGCCGGTCTCCCGGCCGCGGCCAGGGCCCGCTTGGCCTGCCCGTAGCGGGCGGCCTCCTCGGGGTGGGCGCGCAGGTAGTCGCGGAGAATCCGCTGATTCCTGGTGGGCCGGCTGTCGTACGTCACCACGTGCCGTGGAGCCGATGTGCTCCGGGCCGACGTAGAGCCCGGGGGTCGCGGATCGCAGCGCGGTGACCGTCTCGGCGGCCCGGCGGGGCCAGTCCGGGTCGTCGTAGTCGGCCATCCGCACGGTCTCGATCTCCCCATTCTTCCCGTTTGGGTCGATAATCGAGTCATGAGTACGGCGACGTTTGTAGTAGCGGCCACGTCGAGCGAGGTACTCAACGTGATCGCCGCCTTTGTCGGTGGCCTGATCATCGCCGGTGCACTGATCTGGGCCGTGCAGTTCGGCATGAGGGTCCGCGACCGCGAGCTGCCGCGGCCGAATCCGGACGAGCAGCCCCATCTCCCCGCCGACGGTCCGGTGTGGGAGACGCGCGAGATGCGGGAGCCGGACGAGGTCCCGCGGGCGCAGGACGGGCAGCGTCTCATGCCCTACGACCTCCACCACTCGGGCAGCAGGACGGGAAGGGACCAGCACCGCAGGCGCTGGCTGCCGGGCAGCAGCGGCAGCTTCGGCAGCGGCGGACTCGGACACTCGTAGCGACGTCAGGCCATCCACATTGACGTCAGGCCATCCGGAATCAGGCCATCCAGAAGAAGACCGCGGTCATCCGCTTCTCCTCCAGCGTCCTGCCGGTGTACGCGGTCGCGCTGTGCACGAGGTTGGCGTTGTAGAGGAGCAGGCGGTTGTACTTGTGCGGGACGCGCACGTCCTCCTCGAAGTGGTCCCCGGGCACGAACCGGGTGCCGAGGGCCTCGACGAGGTTGTTGTGCGGGGCCTGCACCACGTTGCCGCCGAGCCGGCCGCCGGGCAGGGACTGGCGGTAGAAGGCGGTGCCGCAGTCCTTGCCGACGCCGGGGTTGAGGTAGAGCACGGCCGCGTACCGGCACAGTGCCCGCGAGTCGGTGTGCGGGCGCGGCTCGCTCTCGCCCTCGCCGACGACCTGGACGCAGTTGTGGTTGAGGGTGCCACCGCCGGGCGCCTGCTGCACCCAGAGCTCCTTCGCGCCGGTCGCCTTCCTCACCAGCCGTTCCACGACGGCGAGTTCGGCCGGCTCCAGGCCCGGCATGGTGCGCAGGCCCGGCCAGGTCTCCGAGGTGTACGGGTAGCCCCGTACCCAGTCGTCCTTGGCCAGACAGCGTTCCCGCACGGCGTCCACGTCCGGCAGGACGTCGTCGAACACCCAGTAGTCGCGGCCCTTGGTGGGCTTGCGGTAGGGCAGGACGGGAAGGGCCGCGGGGACCCTGGGCTGGGGCTGTGGGGGCATGGCCCGAATCTAGGTCGGGGTTTCCTCCCGGCTCACCCGTCAACTGGTCAACATTCCGTCAACTCTTGTCATGAGCACCATCAGCAGCACCGCCGACAACCCCTCCTGACGCCCGGGGACGGAATGGCGTGCCTCACATCCGCCGTTCTTTACCAAATCAAAAGGTTCAGTGGCCCGTTGTGATCCGTACTCCCCTTCGTCCGACCAACCGCCGCACGACCAGGGGCGGTATCCCCGACCGGGCAGGAGGCACGGTGCGCTTTTCGCGGAACGCGACGGGAACGCTCTTCGTGGGCGGAGCCCTCAGTATCACTCTCGCGGCTCTCGCCTATCCCGCGATGCTCGGCGTCAACACCGTGTCCAGTTCGGGGTCGAGAGTCATCGCGCAGACCCAGTGGGGGCCGCTCACCGAGGCGGACCGCGACTTCGTGGTCAAGGTGCGCGCGGCGGGCCTGTGGGAGTACCCCGTCGGCCAGCTGGGCCTGAAGAAGGGGCAGAGCAAGGCGGTCATCACCGCCAGCAAGCACCTGATCGACGGGCACGCCGCACTGGACGCCAGCTGCCGCAAGATCAGCACGATGCTGAACATCACGATCCCCAACGTGGCCAGCCCCCAGCAGGTCGGCTTCGTCAACACCCTCTCCGCGGACTCCGGCAAGCAGTTCGACACGGACTTCGCCAACATCCTGCGGGTGACGCACGGTTCGATCTTCAACACGATCGCGAAGATCCGCTCGACGACCAAGAACACCGTGGTGCGGGCGCTGGCCGACCAGGCCAACGCAACGGTGCTGGACCACATCACCGTCATGGAGAACACCGGGCTGGTCAACTTCGACCAGGTCCTCTTCCAGGAGACGACCCCGCCGAAGCTGCCCGCCAAGGATCTCACCCCGCCGCCCCCGGTCGCCGGCCAGCCGCAGATCGTGCTCACGCCGCCGGTGGACAGCACCACCCAGCCGCCGGTCCTGCCGGGCGAGTCCTCGGCCGGTACGGGCGCGAGCCCGAGCCCGACGGTGGGGTGAACGGGCGGCAGGCGGAACGAGCAGCGGGAGACGGGCGGCGACCGGATGCGGAGCCGTCTGTTCCTGCTGTGGCGAAATTGTGATGGAGCATTGAA
Source organism: Streptomyces cylindrosporus (assembly GCF_022698165.1). Taxonomy (GTDB): domain Bacteria; phylum Actinomycetota; class Actinomycetes; order Streptomycetales; family Streptomycetaceae; genus Streptomyces; species Streptomyces cylindrosporus. The sequence continues at coordinate 413,724 of NZ_JALDAY010000008.1, read as the reverse complement.
CTACCGCTGCGTTACCGCAGGTTGACAGCGTTCGACCGCGGGATCCACGATGTGATCGCACCTGAGACCCATGTGACCAGTGGGACCGGTGTTACTCAGACCATCATCCCGGTACGGCCGGCCGCCGCATGCTGCCCTGCGCCGCCGTGCCCGGGTCCTGCATGCCGAGATGGGGATCCGCATGTCCATAGCGAGCCGTGTCATCGTGCGACGCCTGCTGGGAACGGGCGCCGCGTCGCTCGCGATCTGCGCCGCCACCGCCTCCGTCGCCTGGGCCGGTGACTGCCCGGGCGGCGACGGCTGGGAGTCCGGTGGCAGTTACAAGCCCGGGACGGGCGCCGGTTCGAAGACCGAGACCGACCGCTGCGAATTCTCCCTCGACGGCAAGAACTTCTACCCCTCGGTCAAGGTCGACGACCTGAACCTCAAGCCGACGGACGACGGCAAGGTCCACGTCACGGTCCGCACCGCCGGTGACGCCACCACGTGCACCGCCTCGCTCGCCTCCTACCTGGCCCACGGCGCCACCTTCGCCACCTCCGGCCAGCAGGTCTTCCACGACTTCGACACGGTGACCGTGAAGCCCGGCAAGACCGACACCCTCGACATCGCCGTGCCGGACGCCGGCTGCTTCGCGCAGATCGACCTCTACCGGGGCGCCACGAAGTTCGACGGCAAGCTCGACGCGAACGACGGCTTCGAGCACGGCGACCTTCCCGCCGGTCCCGACCACGCGGTCATCAAGGACAAGCTGATCGCTTCCTGGAACGGCGGCACGAAGGACTGCACGACCACCGAGTCGCAGCCCCCGACCACCCCGCCGGCCTCCACCCCGCCCGCCTCCACGCCGCCGTCGGCCCCGGCCGGGGAGACGACCCCGCCGACCACCGAGACGCCGTCGACCGGGTCCCCCACCCCGTCCGCCTCCGAGTCGACCGCGACCCCGGTCTCCTCGCCGTCCCCGAACGGCGGCGGCGGTGACCTCGCGGAGACGGGTGGCGGCAGCGACAGCGGCATCATCGCGGGCGGCGCGGCCGCCCTGCTCGCGGCCGGCGCGGCCATCGTCGTGACGACGCGACGCCGCCGCACGTCCCGCTCCTGAACCACCCCCCTGAGGACGAGCGCCCCGGAGACCCCCGCTCCGGGGCGCTCGTCGGTCCGCCTCCCGGCAGTCAGGACGGGTCGAGCCTGATCGAGTTGTACGGCGTCAGGTCGATGTCCGTGTAGTTGTACGGCAGGAGCTTGCCGGTGCAGTTCGTGCCGTCGCTGTTGACGCACAGCCGCGTCGTGGCACTGCCGGTCTGGTTGTTGAACCAGCGGTGCGTCCCGTACTCGTCGTACAGCTTGTGCACGCCGTAGGTGTAGTACGTGTGCTCCGGGCTGTTGTTGTTCCAGCTCGCCCCCACGTAGAGGCACACATAGCCGTCGTCGCAGCCCGCGTAGGACTGGGCGCTCTGGCCGGCCGCCTGGGCCGTCGACGCGGCGCCGAGGACACCGCCGATGGTGAAGACGATCGCGCCCACCGCCTTCGCGATCCTTAACTTGTCGCGCATTCTGGTTCAACCCCCTGTGTCGAAAGGCGACTTGGTCGTGACCCAGCCTTGCTGTCCGGGCGAGGGGAGCGCCACGAGTTGAAGCCGTGCCTTAAACGGAGGTTCGTGCGCCGGTGAGGAGGGCGAGGCCCGCGGGGGTGATGGTGTGCAGGACGTACCGCTTGCGCCGCACGCTCAGCAGCAGCCCCGCCCGCCGCAGCACCGCCGTGTGCTGACTGGCCGCCGCCCCCGATATGCCGGCCCGCTCGGCCAGTTCACCGGTGGTGCGGCCGGTCACGACGTCCTCCAGGATCGCCGCCCGGGTACGCCCGAGCAGCGCCCCCAGCTCCGCCCCGGACCGCCCGTCGCCGGGCCCGCCGGCCCAGCCGAGGGTGTGCTCGATGGGATGCACGAGGACCGGCGCCCGGTCTGCGGCCGGGTCGGCGAGCATGACGGGTCTTCGCACGCAGAAGAACGAGGGCTGCAGGACCAGCCCCCGCCCGCGCAGATGCACCTCGCGCCCGACGGGATAGTCGGCCTCCAGCACCGGCGGGCTCCAGCGCAGCGCGGGCGAGAACCCCGCGAGCAGCCCGTCGACGCCACCCGCGAGCGCCGCCCGGGCCCGGTCCTGCCGGTCGGCGTCCACCTGGGCCCGGATCCGCGGCCAGAACGGCGCCAGGGCACGCCGGTGGTATCCGTGCAGGGCGGCACCGAGCCGCCGTAGCGCGTCGGGGTCGCCGTCGGCGAGCGGCCGGAGGTCCCGCAGGGTCCGGCGGCGGTGCGGGGAGCCCGCGAGCCGGGTCAGGTCGGCGCGCAGCCGGGTGCGGGGCGTGGCCAGCACGGTGTCGACCGCGCTCGCCAGGTCGAGGGTGCCGTGCCGGTCGGGGGTGAGGAAGTCGGGCGAGTAGCCGCGGGGCGGCAGCAGCGTGGTGAGCAGGGCGTCGGCCGGCCCGAGCAGCGGCCGTACGAGACGGCGCCACTGCCCGAACACGGGGGAGTCGTCGGAAGAGGCCAACAACTGGAAGCTGTTGGCGATCTCCCAGAGCGGATCGGGTACGGCGGCCACGCGCACGCGCGCGATGTCCTCCGCCGTGAAGTGCACGCGCAGCATGGGGGGGTTCTCCGAGCGGTGGAGTGTCGGACGGTGCCCCACGAGCGTTGCCCAGCCACACGGACCCGGACAAGGCGGCATTCGGACACCGCACTTCACCTTTCGGGAAATTCAGTCAGTTCGCTCGACGGTCTCCAGGTACAGCTTCACGTACCGCTCGACGTCGACGTCCAACGCCACGTGCACCATGGCCTGTTGCCGGCCCCCTTCGTGGATCTCGGCCTCGCCCGGTCGCGCACGCCGGTCGACGATGGTCTGCCCGCGGGTCGGCCCGGGCGCCAGTGAGACCTCGACGGGCAGCAGCCGAGTGCCGATCCCCTCCGGGTCGATCACCGCGCAGACCGCGCCCGCGTCGCCGAGTCCGCCGGAGGGGTCGTCGCCGTCGGGGTCGGGAGCGGAGGGCCGGTGCGCGAGGAGCTCACCGGCGAGCCGGGTGCCCGGGTCCGTACTCGCGCGCAGGCGCCTTATGTCCGCACCGGGGACGACGACCCGCTGAAAGACATCCAGGCCGTACATGGTGATCGGCACTCCGGCGGTGAGCAGCACCGCGGCGGCCTCCGGGTCGTGCCAGACGTTGAACTCGGCGACGGGCGTGGCGTTCCCGGTGGCGACCGCGCCGCCCATGAAGACGATCCGCTCGATGTTGCGGACGACTTCGGGGTGGGTACGAAGGAGCAGCGCGATGTTGGTGAGCGGCGCGGTCGGAATGAGCGTGACGGGCCGCGGAGAGGCAAGAATCTCGCGCCGCAGCAAGGCAATGGCATCGACATCGGCGGCAGCCCGCCTGGGCACGGGCAATCCCCCGATATCCCCCATACCGTCCTCGCCGTGCACATGCCGAGCCGACCGGGCCCGCTCGATCAACGGCCGCTCGGCACCCCGCCCGACGGGAACGTCCCCGGCCCCGGCCACCTCCAGCACGGTCAGCGTGTTGCGCACGACCCCGTCGACGTCGGTGTTCCCGGCAACACAGGTGACGGCACGCAGATCCAGCCCGGGATGCCGCACGGCGAGCAACAGCGCAAGCGCGTCGTCGACCCCCGTGTCACAGTCGATGATCACCGGAACAGGCAAACCGGACATCCCAACACCCTCCCATCCCCGAACCACCCCACGCGGCCGGACGCCACCGACCCTACGACCACACCCGCCCCCAGATCACAGCCAACACCTCCGCCGGCCAGCCCCAGAACAACGGACCCCGCCCGACGCGCACGCACGGGAGCGGGCCCGAGCGGCACAGCGATCCGCAGCCGCAAGACAACCGGACCGGACCCGACCCGACCCGCGCGGCCCCCACCAACCCACCCGCGCGCACGCGCGGTACCGGGGCCGGGCTCTACAGCGACCCGCGGCCGCAAACACCCGACCCCGACCCGACCGCCCCCCCGGCCCCCCGCCCCCACCGGCCGGCAGGCGCACACGCACGGGAGTGGGTCGGGGCGGTGCGGCGCAACCCGCCGCGTACGTCACGACTCGGGCTCGCCCGCTTCCCAACGGACGGTGACACCGTCGGCGGCGGGTTCGCCGTACCGCCCCGACCCCGACCCACGACGCACGCCCCGGCGCACCCCCTCCAGCACCCCCTCCAGCAGCTCCTCCCCGCCGACGACCCCCACCCGCCGCCCGCCCCGCAGCCGCAGCGCCGCCCGCCCCCCGTCGGCCTCCCGCTCCCCGATCACCGCCTGGTACGGCACCAGCCGCGCCGCCCGGATCCGCGACCCGAGGGTGCCCTCCTCCGGACCGGCGAGTTCCGCCCGTACGCCTCGCGCCACCGCCCGCCGTACCAACTCCTCCGCCCGCTCCCGCTGTTCCTCCGCCACCGGCAGCACCACCAGCTGCACCGGCGCGAGCCAGGCCGGAAACGCGCCGCCGTGCACCTCGACGAGATGCGCGACCACCCGCTCGACGCTGCCGATGATGCTGCGGTGCACCATCACCGGCCGGTGCTTCGCCCCGTCCGCGCCGATGTAGTGCAGGTCGAACCGCTCGGGCTGGTGGAAGTCGATCTGCACGGTGGACAGGGTGGCCTCACGCCCGGCCGGGTCCACGATCTGCACATCGATCTTCGGCCCGTAGAACGCCGCCTCCCCCGCCGCCTCCTCGTACTCCACCCCCGCCTCGGCCAGCACCTCCTTCAGCAACCCGGTCGCCCGCTGCCACAGCCCCGGATCGGCGACGTACTTGCCGCCCTCACCGGGCAGCGAGAGCCGGTACCGGTGCGCACGGATGCCGAGGTCGGCGTAGGCGCGGGCGATGAGCGCGAGGGCGTCGCGGGCCTCGTCGACGGCCTGGTCCAGGGTGCAGAAGATGTGCGCGTCGTTGAGCTGGATGGACCGCACCCGGGTCAGCCCGCCCAGCACCCCGGACAGCTCGGCGCGGTACATCCCGCCCAACTCGGCGATGCGGAGCGGCAGTTCGCGGTAGCTGTGCGACCGGGACCGGTAGATCAGCGCGTGATGCGGGCACAGACTGGGCCGCAGGACGACCTCCTCCGAGCCCAGCTCCATCGGCGGGAACATGTCGTCGCCGTAGTGGGACCAGTGCCCGGAGATCTCGTACAGCTCGCGCTTGCCGAGCACGGGCGAGTACACGTGCCGGTATCCGGCGGCGCGCTCGAGCTCCCGGACGTACTCCTCCAGGGTGTGCCGCACGATCGCGCCGTCGGGCAGCCAGTACGGCAGCCCCGCGCCCATCAGCGGATCGGTGTCGAACAGTTCCAGTTCACGGCCGAGACGTCGGTGGTCGTGCATGGCGGTTCTCCTCGCGTCGAAAGGGCGGGAGGGGCGAGCGACCACGAAGAAGCCCCGGGGCACTCGCCCCGGGGCTTAGGACATCCAGTACAGGACTCAGCGCGCCGGGACTCTCTCCGGCGTCGTCGTCGGGAACGACCGGTCGCGCTGCATACGAGGACGGTAGCCCGGCGCGCGACGGCGGCGCGAGCGGTTTTCCGAGGCGGGCCCCCCGTACCCCGGACGGACCGGCGCGCTGGTGGGACCCGGTGCTTGGTGGTCCCGTGGAGTCAGTCACCGCCGATCTTGTACGCGCCGAGGAGGCCCCGATGCCCCGCACCCCCGCCGCCCGCCGTCTCCTCACCGCGTCCGTCCTCACCGTCCTCACCTCCGGCGTACTGCTCGGCACGAGCGGCTGTCTGTCGACCATGCCGCAGGCCCACGCCCCGCTGCCGACCGTCTCCCCCACCGCCAGGCCCTCGGCGAGCACCGCGGTCTCACCCCGCTCGCTCACCCAGGCGCAGGCCCAGGCCGCGCTGGTCACCGCGACCGACCTGGGTGAGCCGTGGGCGCCGACCCAGGGCGCCGCGACCTGGCGGGACGGGCTGCTCAAGGCCACCACCGAGGCGCCGGACTGCAAGCGGCTGCTGGACGCCCTGTACGCCGACGACCTGTTCGGCGGCGACGCCGGCACCCGCGCGGTGACCGGCCTCGACGACGCGATGGACCAGGCGCAGCTGCGCTACCAGGTGCTCGACCTCCCGGTCGCGGACGTGGACCGGACGCTGGCGTGGATGAAGACGCTGCCGAGGACCTGCGGTACGTTCACGGCGGTCACCGAGCACGGCGCCGTACAGAACGTCCACGTCACGGAGGCCGCGCTGCCGAACGCCGGGGACGCCCGCCAGGGCCTGCGGGCCGTGCTGAGCGGCGAGAACGCGGACGGCGAGCAGACGGTGCTCACGCTGGACGTGGCCGCGGTCCGGATCGGCGACGACACGATCGCCCTCACCCACGGCGGCCTGGGGGACGTGTCGGCCGACGCGACGAACGGGGCACTGCAACTGGGCGTCCAGCGGCTGGCGGAGGTCAGGAAGCAGGCGCGGGTGCAGGTCTGAGGCAGGGTCGCCCGAGCCTACCCGCGGCTCTGACCGAGTTCCTCCACCGCGTCCTTGGCCTCCTTGAGCCCCACCCCGGTGGCCTCCCGGTACACCTTGATCGCCTCGATCTTCTTCCCGGCACGCACCAGGTCCGCCACCTCCGCGCTCCACGGCTCGTCCTCGCGCAGCCCCAAGTGGTCGAGGATCCGGTCGAGTTTGCGCTCGACCCGCGCGACCCGCTGGTCCGCGCGGGAGATCCGGTTCTCGATGCTGCCGACCCCGATGAGCAGCGCGACGGCGGCCAGGGTGTAACCGAGCGTGTCCATGACCGGAATCCTAGGGGCTGTCCCAGGGCCGGCCCCAGGCCGGTACGTCAGTCCCGGTCGAACCTCTCACGCCGTGCGACCACATCCCGGGCCAGCTCCACCACCGTCCGGTCGCGGGCGAACGCGCGCGCCCGCAGCCGGGTCAGCGCCACGTCCGCGTCGACGCCCAGCTGCGCCATGACCACGCCGGTCGCCTGGTTGACCTCGTGATCCGCGGCCAGGCCCTCCAGCCAGCGTTCGCCCTCTCCGTCGCCGTACTCGTCCCAGGGGATGTCCATCAGAGCCACCGTCATGACACCGGCCACCAGCAGTACAACACGCAGCTCTTCCTCAGTGAGCTCGCCGGGGGTGTCGCGGTAGAGGTCGAAGGTGCCGAAGCAGTCCCCTCCGGGACCGAGCGGCACCGAGTACGCCGCCAGTACACCAGCGGCCGTGGCCTGCTGTGCGAAGACCGGCCAGCGTCCCGCGTCCCGGCCCGCCGTCAGGTCGTTCGCGAGCACGGGCTCACCGGCCGCGCAGGCGGCCTGACAGGGCCCGTCGCCGAGGGTCGACTGGACCTCCGCGAGATGCACGGCGGCCTCGCCGCTCGCGCTGATCCGCACGGCGGTCCCGTCGCTGCGCAGCGACACGCTCGCGCCGCTGACCGGCACCAGCCGCGCCGCCAGCCGGCACAGCCGCGCCGGGATCTCCTCGGGCCGCGCGCCCCGCATCTCCTCGGCGACGACCTCGGCGGCGCGTATCCGGTCCACGCCGGGCGCGGGGCGCGAACCACGGGTCTCGTCACCGCTCGGGCCGGTTCCGTCGCCGCCGGAGCGGGGCTCGTCGCCGGGGAAGCCGTGGCGCTCGTCGTGGGGCCGCACGGCCACCGCCTCCTTCGCGCTGGTACACCTCCGTGGACTCCCGGGACGGACTCTCCGAGGCAGGGGTCGGGCCTCGATACGGCCCGCTCGGGAGCGCTGCCCGACTACCCCTCCCAGAGGGGCCGAAACGCCTGGTGACGGGCCTATCGCTGCTCGTAGGGATCGGCCGGCTGCCGGACCGTCCGCACGGTGGCGGCATCGAGCACGGGCGGCCAGGCCGCGTCGGTGCCGAGCTTCCCCTTCGGATGCCAGGTGCCGGTGACGGTCACCCAGGTGTCGACGGGCGGAGCGTCCCGGGACTCGGCGCCCCGGATCTCGACCTTGCTGGTGGTGGCGTCGGCGGCACAGCAGGAGACGAGCAGCCGGGTGAGGTACCAGGTCCCGTCGTCGCCGTGCGTGACGAACCCCGTCATCCGGACGGTACGGCCCTTCAGCGACCGCCCGCTGTCGTACATCGCCCGCGAGCTGAACTGCGCGAGCGTCAGTTCCACCGGATCCCCGGCCGGCAGCGCGGGAAAACTCCCGACCCCCTGCGCGGCCACCTCCGCCGCCTCGCGCCCGGCGCTGTAGGAACCGAGGGCGGGCGGCGGGAAGAGCAGCAGGGCGAGCGCGGGGAGGGCGAGCAGCCAGGCGACGCGGGGGCCGTGGTGGGGGTGCGCGTGCTCATGACCCTCCGCGTGCTCGTCGTCGTACGACTCCCGATCCCTCCGTACGACGGCTGCCAGCACCCCGAGTCCGACCAGCACCACCCCGGACACGACGAGATACGGCCGCAGCCCCGCCTGCACGTATCGCAGGTACAGGTCGCTGAGGAGCGAGATGCGCAGGACGGCCGCGCCGACGAGGACGAGGAGCAGGGCGGAGCCGTATCGCCTCACCACAGCCACCACCCGACGAGCACGCTGCTCGTGACGGCCACCGCCCACGTCGCGGTCGAGAAGCGTACGGCGAAGGCGCGGCCGAAGGTGCCGGTCTGGAGGGCGATCAGCTTCAGGTCGACCATCGGGCCCACCACCATGAACGCCAGCCGGGCGGTGGGCGGGAAGCCGCTGAGGGAGGCCGCGACGAAGGCGTCCGCCTCGCTGCACACGCACAGGACGACCGCGAGGACGGCCAGGAGCAGGACCGACAGCCAGGCGGAGCCGGTGAAGACGTCCAGGACGGAGCGGGGGACGACGAGGTTGAAGGTGGCCGCGGCGGCGGCGCCGAGCACCAGGAAGCCGCCGGCGTGCAGGAAGTCGTGCTGGAGCCCGGCGCCGAAGGCGCGCAGGCCGGAGGCGGTGGCCGGGGCGTGCCGCCGCGGGGGCCGCAGCCAGTCGTCCCGGCCGAACCTCGCCCACAGCCAGCCCATCACGACGGCGGTCGCGAGGGAGGCGACGAGTCGGCCGAGGACCATGCTGGGCCGGCCGGGGAAGGCGATGGACGTGGCCACCAGCACGACCGGGTTGACGGCGGGCGCGGAGAGGAGGAAGGCGAGGGCGGCGGCCGGGGCGACCCCGCGCCGCATCAGGCTCCCGGCGACGGGCACGGAGGCGCACTCGCAGCCGGGGAGCACGACACCGGCGGCGCCGGCGACGGGGACGGCGAGGGCGGGGTTGCGGGGGAGGAGGCGGCTGAAGACGCGTTCCGGTACGAAGGCGCCGATGGCCGCGGACACGACCGTACCCAGCAGCAGGAAGGGAACCCCCTGCACGGCGATCGCGGTGAACACGGTCCACCAGGCGGCGACCGGCGGGGTGTAGAGGTCGAGCGCGAGCATCGGCCCGAGGACGGAGACGACGGTCGCGATGGCGATCAGCGCGGAGCCGCCGAGAACGGAGTAGACGAGCGCACGCACCAGGAGCCGCAGCCCGTCGGCCACCGTCCGTCGATCTTCCACGAGCCCGTCCCGGTCGTCCTGTCCACGTACCGGCGAAGGCTAACCGGCGGCGGCTGTGCGGGGCCCGGGAATGACCACAGAGGAGCCTGTGCGAACAGGCTCACCCCCTGGGGCACCCCCGCGCCCGGGACCTCACAGCGGTGGCTGGGCCGGGGCCGGGCCCAGGGTGGTGGTGCCCGGGGCTGTCCGGTGGCCGAGGCCGGTCCGGTAGGCGTCCAGTGCGGCCTCCACCCTGCCCGTGCGGCGCAGCAGGTCGCCCAGGAGGCGGCACAGGTCGGCCAGGTCACCTGCCGCGCCCGCGCGTTCCAGGAGGCTCAGCGCGCGGACGTAGTGCTCCTCGGCCGTCTCCGTGTCGCGGGCGTCCTCGGCGATGATGCCCAGGAGGCGGTGGGCGGCGGCGGAGTGCAGGGCGCCGCGTTCCGGGCTGAGGTCGCTGAGCGTGTCGCGGAGCAGCTCCGCAGCCTCCCCGGACTTGCCGCGCCGGTGCAGCACGTCGGCGAGCTCGACCGCGGCCTGGCTGCCGTACAGTGCCGCGCGCCCCTCGGCGAGCATCTTCAGCGCCAGCCTCAACTCGTCCTCGGCGCGCTCCAGTTCGCCGTTCTGCGCGCACACGTACCCGCGCATCCAGTGGCAGTTGGCGAGCTCGGTGCGCAGTTGCAGCGACCGGTACAGCTCGGCGGCCTTGGCGAGGGAGGCGTCGGCCTCGGCGATCCGGCCCTCGGCGAGCAGCGTGCGGGCGACCGAGCGGTGCATACGGGCGACCAGGGCGGGGTCGGCGGACTGCGGCGCGAGGGCGAGGGCGAACTCGGCGGCCTGGGCGGCGCGGGCGTGCGCGCCCATGTCCATGTAGGGCCCGATGATGCTGGCGTACAGGAGCAGCAGGGCGTCCGGGTCGTGCAGCCCCCCACGATTGAGCTCATCGAGGGCGGACTCCAACAGGTAGACGGCGTAACGGAGTTCACCGGCGAGGTAGTGGGAGACGGCACGGCCGCGCAGGGCCGGGACGCGGGCGGGCAGCGGGGCGTCGGCGAGGGTCTGCTCGGAGCGCTCGAAGTACGTGCGGGCGGCGCCCAGTTCACCGGTGTCGATGGCGCACTCGCCGAGCCCGAGCAGCGCGGCGGCCTCGACGTCGGCGAGTTCGTGCAGCTCGGCCTCGGCGAGCAGTGCGGCGTACTGCTCGGCGGCGCGTTCGGCCTCCCCGGCGGCGAGCGTGCGCTGCGCGCCGGTCAGCCCGAGCCGCAGGTCGGTGGCGAGGCGGGCCGGACGTCCGGTGACCAGCTCCTCGTACTCGACCCCGAGCCGCTCGGCGATGTGCCGCAGGGCCTCTTCGGAGGGGCGGACCCGGCCGGCCTCGAGGGTGGAGATGTAGGCGGGCGTGTAGGCGGGCTCGGCCAGCTGCCGCTGGGTCAACCCGCGTTCCCCGCGCAGCTGCTGGACCCTTCTCCCGATCGTCACCGGATCATCACGGTCCGACATCGCCAACTCCCCCTGGCCCTCTTGCCGTTGCCCCTCACGGACCTCTAGGTTAAGCGGCGTCTTAAGTGCGCTTAATACATCTCTGTTGAAACGCTGTTGAGAGGTTGCCGTGCTCCGACACATCTCCGAGCGTTACGCCCGAGGTCTCGGCGCAGCCATCATCGCAGTGGCGGCCCTGGTTCTGGCCGCGAACGCCGGCCCGGCAAGGGCAGCGGACGCGACACCACCGCCCGGCCAGGTGCAGCAGGCCGGCCACGGGGGCTGAGGGTGACCTCGGCGACGAGCAGGACACCTGTCGGGTCGTGCCACTCCTCCTGATCGTCGAAAGAGCCCTTCGGGGCAATCACCATGTCCGGCTCGACATGCCCCGTGCCGGGCACACCGCTGACCTCGATCGCCCAGGCCTCCCAGGCCCCATCGCCCGGCGTGACGCGCTACCGGGCCGAGACGTAGCCGACGAACACCGCGAACGCCTCCGGCGAGAGGGCGAGGGTGCCGTGGGCGGGGTTCTTGGAGTCGCGGACGGCGATGCCGGGTTCGAGGTGGGCGACCTCGACGCAATCACCGCCGGTGTTGCCGCTGTAGGAGGACTTACGCCACCGCGCGTTCGTCAGGTCCAGGTGTATGCCCATAGTGCTCCTCCATCACGCGGGTGATCAGTGCCGCCGAATCCTCCACGGAGAGGGCGGAGGCCTGCAAGTGAGCGTAACGAAGGGCAGCTTCCCGGACGGTGTCCGGGTTGGCAGTCATGTGCCCCGAGATCAGGTCCTCGGTGTACACCAGATCCGGGTGGTCGTCGAAGCGCAGGGTGTTGAACGAGCCTGCCAGGCTGGCGTGTTGACCGACGGCGAACGGGAGCACCTGGATGCGTACCCACTTGTGATCGAGGAAGCCCGCCAGGTGGGCGAGTTGCTCCCGCATGACCTCGTGGCCCCCGATGGGCCGACGGATGGCCGCCTCGTCGAGGACGATCCAGGTCAGCGGCGGTTGTTCACGCGCCAGGATGCGCTGGCGCTCCATCCGCGCGGCGACCATCTCATCGAGCTTGTCCGTGACGCCGGTTGCCAGCAGGGCGCGTGCATACGCCTCCGTCTGAAGCAGCCCGTACACGACCTGCGCCTGGTACGTGGAGATGTACGTCGCCTTCGCCTCCAACTCCGCGTACGGCTGGAACCAGCTCGGCAACTGGCTCCTCAACACCAGCCCCACCAGCCGCGAGAAGCCGCCGTCCGTCATCAGCGCCGCGTCGACCCGCTCGGCGAACTCCCGGGTCGGCACCTTCTTCGCCGTCTCGATCTGGCCGATCAGGGACCCCGTGCAGAAGATGGCGGAACCGAGGTCGTTCAGTCTCAGCCCCGCTTCCTCGCGTTTCCTGCGCAGTTCGTATCCGAAGTAGTCCAACGGGGAGGCGCTCGGGTCGAGTTCGCGAATGTTGGCCATGTAGCCGAGAGTAACCGAGCGACTCCGCTCAGGTGGCGTGAATCATGGAAGTCAGCCGCACACCCTCCGATACCCCGCCTCCGGCACATACGTCCGCCACTGCGCCCGCGTCAGCCCCGAGCCGCCCGCCCGCGCGCACACCTTCTCCACCGCCCGCGCCGGATCGACGTCGTACCGCTGGAGCGGGACGTTCACGCCGGACGCGTACAGCGTCTTGCCGTCCGTGCCGAAGGCGAGGGAGTCGAGCTGTTCGCCCGGGGTGGTCAGGGGGCTGCCGAGGGGCTGTTGGGTGGCGACGTCCCAGAGCTGGAGGCTGCCCGCGTTGCCGCCGACGGCGAGGGTGCGGCCGTCGGGGCTGAAGGCGAGGGCCGTCACGCCCTCGGGGGTCGTGCCGAGCGGGCTCGGGAAGGTGTTGCGCAGGATGCCCTCGCGGTGTTTCAGGGCTCCGTCCCACAGCGCGACCCGGCCCGTCTGGTCGCCCGCCGCCAGCAGGGAGCCGTCGGCCGTGAAGCCCAGCGCGCCGATCTGGTCGCCCTGGACCAGATCGTGACCGGCTGCTCGCCCCGAGGGCAGCCGTGCGACCCGGCCCTCGCCGACCAGCAGCCCGGCGTCGGGGCTGACGGCGAAGTGGGTGCCGGATACGCCGGTCAGCACAGCCGTTCGGTGGCGGCGGGTCACGTCCCACACCTCGTCGCTCAACGAACCGACGTAGGCCGAGCGGACCGCGTACAGGCTGCGGCCGTCCCTGCCCAGGCCCACGTCGATCAGCGCGCCGCCCGGCAGGTCCAGCGGCGGCAGGGCGCGCCGGTGCCGCAGGTCCCAGAGCGCGACCGGCTGCTCCCGCACCTCCCGGCCGGGCGCCGAGACGCCGTACGCGAAACGCGTGCCGTCCGAGCTGAACACGGCGAGCGGCAGGGTGTCCGCGGGGACGACGGGCAGGGTCGGGTCGGCGGAGACGGGGACCGGGAGCGGGGGGAAGGTGTGCAGGACGCGGCCGTCGGCGGTGGAGCGGAGGCGGAAGGTGTAGTGGTCGCCGGTGCGTTCGGCGGTGGCGTAGGTGCGGCCGTCGGGGCTGAGGCGTACCTCGGCGAGCGGGGTCGCGCGCCAGGAGCGGGTCACGGCCGGCCCGAGGTCGAGGGTGTGGACCGTGCCGCCCTCCAGGTAGCGCAGGGTGCGGCCGTCGCGGTCCCAGACGAGACCGCCGTACAGGTTCTGGTTGTTGAGTTCGTGCCGGAAGACGGGGGCGCCGGAGGAGGCGAGCCGCCAGACCCGGACTTCGGAGCGGTCGGCGGTCGCGATGAAGGCGCCGTCCGGGCTGACGGAGGCGTAGAGGACGCCGGGGTCGTAGAGGTCGGCGAGCTTGTGGCCCGTGGTGGTGTCCCAGACGCGGACTCCGGTGCCGGTGGCGGCGGCCAGGCGGCGGGCGCCTAGCGCGAGGAACGCGGTGTCCCCGTCGCAGACGCGGTCGCGCTGCCAGGCGCCGGGCAGGGCGCGGTCGGCGGACGTGTCCCACAGTTGTGGGGTCCCGCCGGAGGGGCAGAGGGCCGCGAGCCTTCCGTCCCGGCTCACCTCGATGATGCCCGCGCCCGGAGCCTTCGTGTCGAACAGCACCCGGCCGTCGGCGACCGAGCGCAGCCGCACGTCGGCGCCCTCGGTGGCGAGGACGGCGCGGCCGTCGCCGCTGAAGCGGAGGTCGCCGACGTCGTGCAGCGGGGCGTTCCCGCCGGTCCAGTGGCCGGTGGCGGTGTTCCACAGCCGTATGCCGTCGCCCTGGGTCACGGCGAGCACGCGCGCGTCCGGGCCGGCGTCGGTGACCGTGCCCCGGGGCACCTTGCCGGAGGCGATCGGGCGGTGGGTGGTGACGTTCCAGGTGCGCCAGTCGCGGCCGTCGGCGCCGAGCAGGACGCGACCGGTGTCGGCGAGCCGGCGCCGGGCCTCGTCGCCGGGAACGGGGTCGGTGTAGGTGTCCGTCTCGGACTGGGCGAGGGAGCCGAGCAGGGCGCGGCGGGTTTCCGGGAGCTGGGCGACGCGCCAGGCGGCGGCGCCGAGCAGGAGCGCGGTGCGCGGGTCGGTCGTACGGAGGGCGTCGGCGACGTCGGCGACCCGGCGGGCCGCGTTCTGGGTGCGCTGGGTCTGGTTGTCGTCGTACTCGCGCCAGACGGCGAAGCCGGTGAGCAGGGCGACGGCGAGGACGGCGGAGAGGGAGGCGGTGAGGACACGGTGGCGGCGGGCGGCGCGGGCGGCGGCCCGGCGCTCGGCCTCGCGGACCTCGACGGCGGCGGTGAGGAAGGACCGCTCGGTCGCGGTGAGCGCGGTGTCGGTGGTGTGGTCGGGGAAGAGCTCCTCGGCGCGGGCCAGGCGGGTGCCCCGGTACAGGGCGCCGGGGTCGCGGTCGTGCTCCAGCCAGGTGCGGGCGGCCTCGGTCAGCGCGCGGTGGTGGCGCAGCCGTTCGCGGTCCTGCTCGATCCAGCCGTGCAGCCGGGGCCAGCAGCTGATCAGGGCCTCGTGGGCGAGGTGGACGCCCTCCTCGTCGACGGTCAGCAGCCGGGCCGCGGCCAGCCGCTCCACGGCGGGCGGTACGTCGGGGTCGGCCCACTCCGCCAGTTCGGCGCGGGTGAGGGGGCGGCGGGTGTCGGGAGTGCCGCGGCCGGGCTGGACCATGCGCAGCAGCAGCTGCCGGGCGGCCCGCCGCCGGGCCTCGGTCAGCTGCCCGTACACCTCCTCCGCCGTGGCCGCGATCGCGCCGCGCACCCCGCCCGCCGCCTCGTACGCGGCCAGTGTCAGCATCCGGCCCTTGCGCCGGCGCCAGGTCTCCAGCAGGGCGTGCGAGAGCATCGGCAGCGCGCCGGGCTGGTCGAGGACCTCCTCGACGATCGTCGCGGTCAGCTCGCGCTCGACCAGGTGGCCGACGGCCTGCGCGGGTCTGATCACCGCCTCGCGCAGTTCGTCGGCGTTCATCGGACCGACCAGCAGGCCCGCGCCGCGCAGGGCGTCGGCGAGGCCCCGGTGCTCGCCGCAGCGGGCGTAGAAGTCGGCGCGTACGGCGATGAGCACGCGCAGCCTGCTGTCCGGGGCGCGGGCGGCGAGCAGCAGGTCGATGAAGCGGGCCCGCTCGGCGCGGTCCCGGCACAGCGTGAAGGCCTCCTCGAACTGGTCGACCACCACCCAGGCCTCCGGCTCGCCCTCGGCAGGCGCGAGCAGATGCCCGTACGTGCTCGCGGGCCGGTCGCCCGGGGTGAGCACCCGCAGCACCGCCGGGCGGCCCCGGGCGGCGATCTCGTGCTGGAGGCCGGGGATGAGACCGGCCCGCAGCAGGGAGGACTTGCCGCTGCCGGAGGCGCCGAACAGCACCGCGAATCGGTGGTCGCAGACCAGGTCCCGCAACTGGGCGACCAGTTCGTCGCGGCCGAAGAACAGCTCACGGTCGGCGGGCTCGAAGCGGGCGAGGCCCCGGTAGGGCGCGGGTGTGTCCTCGTCGGGCCGGGCCGCGCCGCTCGCCTCGGCCTCCGCCTCCTTCCAGCGCGGCACCCACTCCTCGGGATCCGCGCCGCACGCGCGCGCGTACCCGCGGACCACGTCGAGGGACGGCAAGCGCTCACCGGCGGCGGCCTGGGAGAGCGTGGTCGCGGAGAAGCCGGCGGTCTTCGCCATCGTGCGGTACGAGGGCGCGCCGGCGTCCCTGCGCAGCTCGCGCAGCTGATGGGCGAGGCGCTGGACGGGTCCGGCCTCGGGGTCAACAGGTCTTTCGGGTCGGCCCACGGGCACGCCCACCTCCGTCCCAGTGGTGGCTTTCACGACGTTCGTATGCGTCTGACGCCACATTCCTGTGAACCCCAGCTGATCAATTGGGTAAAAAGCCGCCCCGCGTTCGTAGAAAAGCCTTTCCGTCGAGCTCTCGGGTTGCCAGTCTCCGGTCGGCCCCGGATGTCATGTCCGGGTCGAGTGGATCTTCGACTGGAGCCCCCGATGTCCCGAACCAGGACCCTCCGCCTCGCCCGCGCCGCCGCCGTCACGGGCAGCGCCGCCGCACTCGTCGTCGCCCTGCCGTTCACCGCCTCCGCGGGCGTGCTGCAGAACCTGCCGGAAAGCGCGACCACGTACGAGAAGAACTTCGAGCCGCTGTACGACTACGACACGGACAGCTGCTACCCGGCCGCCGCCATCGACCCGAGCGGCACCCTCAACGGCGGCCTGAAGCCGACCGGCTCGGTCACCGGCGACTGCCGCGACGGGCACCTCGACCATGCCAACACCTATTCGCGCACCAAGTGCAACAACGGCTGGTGCGGCACCATCTACGCCAGCTACTTCGAGAAGGACGAGGCCTCCCCGGGCATCGGGCACCGCCACGACTGGGAGTGCATCGTCGTCTGGGTGAAGGAGGGCGACTCCGTCCCGTCGTACCTGTCCGCCTCCCAGCACGGCGACTTCGAGACCGAGGCGGTCGCCGATGTGCCGATGGTCAGCCAGCGCGTGCAGGTCGTCTACCACAAGGACGGCCTGAGCACCCACGACTTCCGGTTCGCCAAGTGGGGCGAGACCCCGGAGAACGACGACGCCGCCTGGCATCAGGAGAACCTGCTCACCTGGGAGAACATGGCGTCCAATCTGCGGGACATCCTCAACGCCTCGGACTGGGGCGACGCGAACTTCCCGCTCCAGGACTCCAAGTTCGACGACCACCTCAACAAGGCCCTGCCGAGCGGGATCACCTTCGACCCGTACGCCTGAGCGCCCCGGCCGGGGAGTTGATCGCCCTGATGAAAGGGGGCTGCCGATCAATTCCCCGGTCGCCAGCCTCGTTGCCGTCACACCGGATCCCACGCAACGGGGAGCACCCGCATGTTCCAGCGAACGAAGTCCCGCGTCGGCAAGGTCTCGCTCGCGGCCCTCGGCGCCACCGCACTGACCGTCGGCCTGGCGGGCAGCGCCGACGCCGGCGTCCTCAACCCGCTGCCCTACAGCGGCAGCACCTTTCAGGCGAAGTACCAGCCGTACTTCGACTACGACTCGGACAGCTGCTTCCCCGCGGCTGCCGTCGACGCGAACGGCAACGTCAACGGCGGCCTCAACCCCTCCGGCTCGCTCACCGGCAAGTGCCGCTCCGGCCACCTGGGCAAGGCGAACACCTACGCGCAGTCCCTGTGCAAGAACGGCTGGTGCGCGTACGCGTACACGCTGTACTTCGAGAAGGACCAGTGCGACCCGACCGGCATCTCCGAGTGCGGGCACCGGCACGACTGGGAGTCCGTCGTCGTCTTCCAGAAGCAGGGCGAGGAGAAGCCGCGCTACCTGGCCGCCTCCCGGCACGGTGGCTACAGCACCCATCCGATCAACGAGGTGCCGATGAACGGCAACCACGTCGAGATCGTCTACCACAAGGACGGCGCGAGCACCCACGCCTTCCGCTTCGCCAAGTGGGGTGAGAAGCCGGTGGCCTGGGGCAACGGCGGCTGGGACACCCCCGCGCTGGTCAACTTCTCCAGCCTGAACAGCACGCTCCAGGGCAAGCTGAACGGCGACTGGGGCAACGCCAACTTCCAGATCGGCAAGAACTTCATCAGCAACGTCAACAAGGCCCGCCCGGCGGCGGTCCCCGCCTTCTGACGTACGAGCCGCGGCCGCCGACGCCGACTCCCCCCTCGCGTCGGCGGCCGCTCCTTTACGCGCAACCGGCGGCCGCCCTGCGTACGCTGCCGGGATGACCTCTGCCGCCGCCCGCACCGCGCTGGACCTCACCGCCGACCTCCCGGTCCCCGGCCTGGAGGACTTCTACCGGGACCTGCA
Source organism: Streptomyces cylindrosporus (assembly GCF_022698165.1). Taxonomy (GTDB): domain Bacteria; phylum Actinomycetota; class Actinomycetes; order Streptomycetales; family Streptomycetaceae; genus Streptomyces; species Streptomyces cylindrosporus. Next base: position 395,481 of record NZ_JALDAY010000008.1, on the reverse strand, counting down.
CCGCCACCCCGAGCTGTCCCTGCGCGAGCACCGCACAGCCGGCAAGCTCGCCGAGCGGCTCACCAAGGCCGGGTACGAGACCGTCGAGGGCGTCGGCGGCACCGGCGTCGTCGGCGTCCTGCGGGGCGGCGACGGCCCGACCGTGCTGCTGCGCGCCGACATGGACGCGCTGCCCGTCGCCGAGGAGACCGGGCTGCCGTACGCCTCCGAGGTGCCCGGTGTGATGCACGCCTGCGGGCACGACATGCACGTGACCTGGCTGGCGGGCGCCGCCGAGGCGCTGGCCGCCGGGCGGGACGCCTGGTCCGGCACCCTGCTCGTGGTGGGGCAGCCCGCCGAGGAGACCGGGCGCGGCGCCGCGGCGATGGTCGCGGACGGGCTGTACGAGCGCTTCCCGCGCCCCGACGTCCTGCTCGGCCAGCACGTGGCGCCCGGCCCGGTCGGCCTGTACGCGCACGTGCCGGGTCTGATCATGTCGGCCACCACGGACGTCGAGATCGTGGTGCACGGCCGGGGCGGGCACGGCTCCCGCCCGGAGACCACCGTCGACCCGGTGGTGACGGCCGCGTACATCGTCACCCGCCTGCAGACCGTCGTCAGCCGGGAGATCGCGCCCCGCGAGTCGGCCGTGCTGACCGTCGGCCGGATCGAGGCGGGCACGGCCCCCAACATCATCCCGGCCACCGCCCGCATCTCCCTGAACCTGCGCACCCAGTCGGAGGCGGTACGGGAGCGGATGGTCGCCGCGATCCGCCGGATCGCCGAGGGCGAGTGCCGGGCCGCGGGCTGTCCGCGCGAGCCGGAGGTGACCCTCGGGGACGCGTTCCCGGTGACGGTGAACGACCGGGAGACCGACGAGCGGATCGCCGCCGTGCACCGGGAGGTCTTCGGCGCGGCGACCGTCTTCGACCCGGGCCCGGCGATGGGCAGCGAGGACTTCTCCCGGCTCGCGGTCGGCGAACTGCCGTACTCCTACTGGTTCGTGACCTCCACCTCCGCCGAGACCTGGGACGCGGCGCCCGGCGCCGACCTGATGGAGAGGTTCCTGGCGGTCCCGAGCAACCACAGCCCGCACTTCGCCCCGGACCTGTCGACGGTGGCACCCGGCGTGCGCACCCTGGTGTCGGGGGCGCTCGCCTGCCTCACCCAGGGCGCCCAGGACCTGTCCTAGTCCGGCAGCGCCTTCCGCAGGGCGGTGTCCAAGTCGGCTGCCAGCTTCTCGTCCTCCGGTGGGCTGTCGCCGAACAGGGCGCCGAGCTGGGCGGTGAAGGTCTGGGTGAAGGCGCCGTAGAGCGGGGTGCGGGGGCGCTGGACGGCGTCGCGGAGGGCGGGGAGCAGGATCGGGCGGGCGTACTTCGGGCGGCCCGCGGCGTCCCGCGGCATGCTGTCGGCGCGCTCGCCGGTGGGGGAGGCGGACGGTGCCGAGGAGGTGCCCGTGGTGCAGCGCAGGCCGTCGTCGCGGTACGCCGACGTCCGCGTCGCCGCGAACCCCGCGTCCAGCAGACAGCGTTCGCTCTGCTTGCCGGTGAGGTAGGCGATCAGCTCGGCGGCCTTCCTGGCCCGCGGGGAGGACTCGGTCACCGCGAGGTTCTGGCCGCCGAGCACCGCCCGCCCGGGCAGCGGGGCCACGCCGAGCTGCTGTTCGCCGAAGGTCTGGAAGAGGGTGCGGTAGGCGTAGGGCCAGTGACGCAGGAAGGCGGTGCGGCCGGCCGCGAAGTCGCCCATGGAGGCCGCCTCGTCGGAGTGCACGGCGTCCGGCAGCAGGTAGGCCCCCTCGGTGCGCCGCCGCAACTCCGCGACGCCCTGGGCGAGTTCGTCGACGGTGGCGTCGTAGTGCCCGTCGGAGCCGGTGAGCGAGAAGTCGTCCACCGCCGACGCGAACGCCTCGACGGCGTTGACGGTCCGCCCCTCGTAACCCGCCAGCTGCGTGGTCCACGCCTTCTCGTAGCCCTTGGGGTCGAGGTCGTTCACGTCGCTCATCAGCGCGTCGAGCTGCGACCAGGTGAGCGGGGAGCGGCTGAGGTCGGTCTGCTGGACGCCTGCCCGCGCCAGCCAGTCGCGCCGGTAGTAGAGCAGCCCGACGTCGCTGTTGAACGGCACCGCGTACACCTTGCCGCCCCAACTGGCGGTGCTGGCGACGGACTTGATGACATCGCCGCCGATCATGGAAGCGGGCAGCGCCCGCACGAGACGGGCGGCGGCGAACTCCGGCACCCACGTCACGTCCAGGTTGACCACGTCGTACGACGCGCTGCCGGACTGCAGGGCCCCGAGCAGCTGGCTGCGCTGCTCGTCGGCGCTCCCCGGCAGCTCGACGAGTCGCGCGTGATACCCGGTGTTCGCCTTGTCCTGCTGCCGGTTCCAGGCGTCGATGAGCTGCTCGCGGATGCCGTTCTTGCCGGTGACGTCCCGCCCGCTGGCGACCACGATCTCACCGGGCACCTCGACGGCCGGGCCACTGCGCGACCCGCCCCCACCAGTGCAGGCAGCCACGAGCAGCAAGCAGCCGAGGCCCGCCAGGAGCCGCCGTACGCCCATCGCTCAGTCCTCCCCCATCCCGGTGCGCGCGACCTCGTCGGTCAGGCCCGCGCCGAGGTCGTCGTCCGCGTCCAGACAGCGGCCGCCGCTCGCGTCGGAGATCCGGGCGTCCGGCTTGCCCCGGTCGCAGCCGCCGCTCACCAGCGACACCATCGTCACCGGGACCTTCGCGGACCGGGCCCGCGCGAGCACGTCGTCCAGATTGCCGTCGGTCAGCCGGGTGTCGTCCTCGTCGTCGGTGATGTACACGACGAGCTGGGGGCGGTCGTCGTCGAGGCCGCGCCCGCGCATGTCGTCGAGCGCGGCGAGCAGCGCGGCGTGCGGATCGGCCTCGGCGTCGCGCACCGTCGCCGCGTCGACGGCACGCTCGGCCTCCTTGCGCGAGTGCGGCCCGAAGCCGAGCAGTTCCTCGTACGGCCGTTTCCCGCCGGTGCCGGAAACGCCCCACACCCCGTACTCGTCGGCGCCGCCGAGCCCGCCGAGCGACTGCTTCAGCAGCCCCGGCCCGCCGCTGGGCCCGTCCCAGAGCCCGCTCATGGAACCGGAGTCGTCGAGCAGATACAGCACCCGCCCGGGCCCGTTGGCCCTCCGGTACCGCTTCAGCGCCGACTCCATCGCCTGCCGGCCCGCGGCCTCGGTCAGCGGCGAGGGATCGCGCAGCACGCCGTGGGCGACGTCCCGCGCGTCGAGCAGTTCCCGCCCGTGGGAGGCGCTGCGGAACCCGTCCCGGGCGAACACGGCCCGCCCGCCGTCCCCGCTGAGCCAGGCGTGGAACCGTGCCGCCGCCCGGTCCCGCTCCCCTCCGTCCCGGTCGGCGTCGTCCCAGCGGACGCGGACGAAGGTGGCCTCGACGCCGGGGACGTCGTCCGGGTACTCGGCCGTACGGGGAGCGCGGGTCGTACGGTCGCAGCCGACGCCGGTCCTCAGCAGGAACTCGGGGACCAGGGCGGCGGTCCGGGAGTCCACGCCGGTGTCGTCGGGCAGCGCGCACAGCAGGTCGGCGGCGGTACGGGAGGGCGGCCCCGCCTGCGCCACCTGCCGCTCGGCACGCGCCGGATCGGTGCCGGTGCCGTACAGGCCCAGGGTGGCGAGCAGCGCGGCGTCCGCGAACTCCGGGTCGGGGCGCCGTACCTGGGACTGTTCCGCCCGCGCCTTCAACTGCTTCAGCAGTACCGCCAGGGGCTGCCCGGTCCGCTCGCCGAGCGGCTCGACGGCGATGTCGTCGGGCACGGCGAGCACGACCGGCGAGTACGCGAGGGGCTGCTCGGCGGCCTCCAGACGGGCGACGTTGTCGGTGTCCTGCCCGGCGGTGACCCGGGCGACGTCGGCGGGCGAGGCGGGGATCCACACGTCCGGCTGCGGCCCGATGTCCCGCTGCGGGTTGGTGTCCTCGTCGTGCGGCTCCTTCCACACCTCGGTCTGCCGCCGCAGCGCGTTCACCGCGTCGGCGGCGCCCGCGCTGTAGACGGTGATCCCGGTACGCCGGCAGCCGTCGCCGTCGGTGTTGTCGCCGGAGGTGAGGTACGCGTCGGCGGCGGCCGTGACGGTGGGCTCCAGATCGGGGTCGGTGAGGACCCGCAGCTCCAGCGGCGGGGCGCAGGAGGAGCCGTCGGTACGGAGGGCGGACAGCCCGTAGGAGCCGAGGCCGAGGGTGGCGAGGGCGAGGAGCACGAGGGCGATACGGGAGACGACGCGAAGACCGCCGAACCAGGCACCGAGGGCCCGGAGAAAGCGGCGCGGGAGGCGGGGGCTGCGGCCCCGGGTCCTGCCCCCGGGAGGCCGCTCGGACTCCTCACGATGCGGACCGGAACGCCCGTCGAGGGATCCGGTGTCGGGCGGGGCCACGACCCTCTTGGGCGGCGCCGACAGCAGTACGTCCTCCTGCGGTTCCGTCCTGCTGAGCGGCTCCCACTCCTCGCCCCGCACGGTCCGCAGCCCGGCGGCCCGCATCCGGTCGCGAAGCCGCTCCGAAAGCCCGCCGAAGGTCAACTCCCCTTCAGAGGCGAGCAGTTCCGCCAGTTCCTTCGTGAACGGCGTCGGAGTCCCGTCGTCCCCCGCGTCGATCCGGTTGTTGGCCTGCACGCTCATGAGCAGCAGCACCCGGCGCCGGTCGGGGAACTGCTCCCAGATGAAGGCGGCGTTGCCGGCGTAGCAGCAGTCGAGTACGACGACGATCCGCTCGGCGCGGCTCGCGTGCAGCATGGTCAGGACGGTCGTGAACATCTCGGCGCCCGGGAAGACGGAGTCCTGCCGGCCGCGGTAGACCTCGGCGCCCCGCATCTGCAGGAACAGCTCGTTGGCCGCGCTGGGCACCGCGCCGTGCCCGGCGAAGTACACCAGCAGCAGCCCCTCGGCCTCTTCCGCGGCGGTCCGCAGGGCGCGCTGGAAGTCGTGCTGGTACGGCGAGCGCACCACGGTGACCTCGTGCGCGCCGAACACCCGCCCGCCCGGCAGCACTTCCTTCAGCCGGTCCAGGTTGTGCCGGACGGCCGGCAGGTCGCCGGGCACCCCGTGCGGCGTGGGCTTCCTGACGTCGTACTCGCTCACGCCGACCAGCAGCGCCCGGTTCGCCTTCCCACGGGGGTCGAAGGGGCTCACGGGGCTACCTTGCGTCGGGGTCCACACCGTCGACGTCGACGCCGGGCGGTTCACCGTCCTCGACGTCACGGCGGTTGTCCCGCCAGGCCTCCACCGCGTACCGGACCGCCTGAAGCAGCTCCTTGAACAGGGCGGAGGCCCCGGCGCCGATCAGAGCGACGACGATCTCGTCGCCGAAGCCCATGGGGCTGCCGGGCTCGACGTCGGTACGTTCCCGCTTCTCGATCGCCAGCTCACCGCGGCTGGCCCACACGTACAGCGGCTGCTCCCGCGCCAGCCACTCCCGGAGAGCGCCGACATCGCTCTCGCTCGCGGTCCGGTCCAGCCGTACCCGTATCTCTCGGTTGGCCACTCCATCCCCCTCAGCCATAACTCACCATCATGACACCGGGGTTGACGAGAGGGGAGGCCCCGAACCGGACGGGGGAGGGAAGGCCTTCTCAGTTCTGCGTCTGCAACTGCTGCAACTGACGGCGTACATGGTCCAGGGCGCCCTGCCGGCGGCCCGGCACCCGGGAGCGCAGGTCGGCCAGCGCGGCACCCAGCTCACGGGCGGCCCCGGCGTCCCGGATCTGCCCCCACTGGTGATGCGCCCGGTCCACGGCCGCCTCGACGGCGGGCGCGTCCGAGGCCTGCCCGGCGCCCAGCCGCGCCGCGGCGACCCCGAGCCAGGTCCGGCAACTGCGCACCGGATCCCCGGCGAACATCGCGAGATCGGCCCGCACTTCGGCCCAGTGCAGGGCTTGTTCGGAGCCGGCGCCGTGGGTCTGGAGGGCTGTTTGTTCGTGCTGGGCGGCGAGTGAGTCGGCGTCGGCGTGGCGCCCTGACTGGACGGCGGCAGTGATAGCTACATGAGGGTCATCTTCCAGGGGTCTGGGGGCGGAGCCCCCAGGAACACCGGCCCCGAACCCACCCGCGGACAACAGCAGATCCGCGAACCCGTCCGCCCCCACCCTCCCCAACGCCTGCTGATGAAGATCCCCCGGATGCGGCCGATGACCACTCCGCAGAATCGTCGCCACCGCCTTCATGTACGCCGGCACGGCCACCGCCCGCCGCCCCGGCGCCGGCGCGATCCGCCCGTAGACCGCGTTGTTGTACCCGGAGTCGAGCCGGTTCGTCCGCAGCCACTCCCAGGTCTCGGCGTCCGCGTGCAGGTCGACGAAGAGCGTCGTCGCCCCCGCCGGCCGCAGCCTCAGCTCCTCCCGGATCCAGTGCCACGGCAGCCCCGTGTAGCGGACCGTCGCCGCCGTCGTCCGCGCCAGCGCGAGATGCGGCAGCCGCTGCCGCCGGTCCAGCTGCAACTGCCCGGTGACGAACAACGTGAGCGGCCCGGGCGCAACCGCCGCCGCGCGCAGGCGAGTCAGTACGGCCTGCGGTTCGAGCGGGTCGGCGAGTTCGACGACGTTGGCCGTGTCCGTGCCGGCCAGCACGGGCGGCGGCACCGCCGCGAGGACGGGAAGGACGGACGCCGCGTCGACCATGCACCCCTTGCCCGCCGGGGCGGCGGCGAGCAGCAGCACGGTTCCGGTCATCGTTCCCTCCCCAGCCCCCGTCGATCACTTACGTCAGCACCGTAACCGCTGCGGCTGCAAAGCCGTGCCTCAGGAGCGCGTCGGCGTACGGCGAAGACGGTCGTGTCGTCGGCGAGCCGCCCGGCGCAGTGCCGCAGCGTGCGGTCCCGTACGAACGCGACGAGGCGCCGGGGTTCGGTCACCCGCGGCTCCGCCGCGACCGCGCGGGCCAGGTCCGCGGCGAGCGGATAGAACTCCCCGTCGCCGTCCCGCGCCTCGGTCACGCCGTCGGTGGTGAGCAGCAGCGTCTCGCCGGTCGCGAGCGGCACGCGCCGCACGGGCGGCGGGCCGTCCCCGGCGAGTTCGCCGAGGCCGAGCGGGAGGCCGTCGCCGGGCGGCAGTTGACGTACCCCCGCGGGCCCCGCGACGAGTGGGGGGTCGTGGCCGAACAGGACGACGTCCACGGCGCCCTCGTCGTCCTCGGGGAAGCCGATCAGCGCGGCGGTGGCGAAGCGGTCGCCGTCCTCGCGGCCCAGCGCGGTGGTGTGGCCGCGGTGCCGCAGCATCCGCGTCTCCAGGCGGTCGGCGACCGTGGCGAGGTCGGCCTCGTGGTAGGCGGCCTCGCGGAAGGTGCCGAGCAGGGCGGCGGCCGCCTCCACCGCGCCGAGGCCCTTGCCCTGGACGTCGCCGATGAGGACGCGGGTGCCGTGCGGGCCGGGCTGGATGTCGTAGAAGTCGCCGCCGACCCGGGCCTCGACGTCGGAGGGGAGGTAGACGGCGGCGTGTTCGAGGCCGCCCCAGTCCGCGGGCAGGGGGCGCAGCACGGTACGGCGGGTGGTCTCGGCGACGTCCCGCATGTGCAGCATGCGGCGCTCGCCGCGGACGCGGACCGAGCAGGCGAGCACGGCCAGGATGCCGCCGACGGCGACGAGGATGAAGTCGGGCAGACCGGTCTGGTACTGGTGCGGCCAGGCCTGGTCGGCGACGACGTACGTCACCACCGCGAGCACCGCGAAGACCGCCGTCCCCCACACCCCGCAGATCGCGGCGGCGATACCGGGCACCAGCACGATCCAGGAGATGATCCGGAACTCGCCGGTGGTGTTGAAGTCGACGAAGGTGATGCACAGCAGCAGCAGGAAGGGCGCCACCCAGGCGACGCTGCGGCCCCGCACGCGCAGCAGCTGGTGCCGCCGCAGGGCGTCCTCGTGCCCGGCCCGTGGCAACCGGTCGAGCATCCCGCGCCGCCCCCCGGCCGCCCGCAACCCACGCCCGCTCACGGCCCCAGCGAAACACGCCCCCGCATGCCCCGCATCCGGGCGTCGAAGCCGCGGAACCCGCTCTGGATCGTCCCCTCCGCCGACTTGCCACGGCCCTCTCCGAGGTGTGCTCTGGAAGGCGGGGGCGAGGAGAGAGAGGAGCGCTCTCATGGCTCAAACGGCACCCGCGCACGGCGGGATGATGGCGAAGGTCAGGTCGAACCGAGCGGCCCGGCCCACCCGTACCCCGGACCTCTTCGACGAGCGGGTCCACGCCGTCGGGCGGTACGGCATCCCCGTCGTCCTGGGTCTCGTCTACGGCTTCTGGGCGGCCGCCAACCGCCGCGGCGGCGGCGAGATCACCGGCTGGAACATCCTGTTCGGCTTCGTCACCGCGGCCGTGTTCATCGTGCTGTGCATCGCGGTCGCGACCTTCGCGCCGCTGCTCAAGCGCGAACTGCACTCGCTGGTGAAGTCCGCCTTCGCGGGCGCCGCGGTCGGCTTCCTGTACAGCCAGACCGGCGAGTCCGTCTACCGCTCGGTGGCCCTGGGCATCGCCGTCACGGCGGGCGTCTTCCTGGTGTTCTTCTACCGCTACTACACGCGCGAGGACGCGGAGGGCCACCGCGTCCGCTGAGGACACAGGTGTGAGGACACAGGTGTACGGCCCCGGCGTGGTTCCGCCGGGGCCGTACACCTCCCTGTGTTTCCCTTCCCTCACCAACCCGGCAGCCAGTTCCACACCCCTGCGGAAGATCCGGCCGCGCTCCAGCTCCACGAGCCCGAGACGCTCCAGGAGCCGGACGCCGAGGCGGCCCAGGCGCCGTCCCAGCTCGGGTCGTTCCAGTTGGCGTTGGACCAGTTGCCGTCCCGCCACTGCGGACACGGGTCCGCGCAGGTCGGCACCCACTGCCCGCCGGTGTCCACGAAGGCGGCGCTCGCCCAGCCCTGGGCGCCGACGAGCCAGTACCAGTACGGGTTGCCGTTGACGCTCTGTCCCTGGACCATGCACTGGACACGGTCCTGACTGCCCGGCGAGAGCCGGTCCACGACGGGTGAGTTGACGGTGGGTCCCGACCGGACGTTGAGTGCGGTGCGGGAGACGATGGTGCCCCAGATCGGACTCCCGGATCCGCCGCCACCATGACCGTCGACGATTGTCGGCGAGGTGGCGGCCGCCGCAGTCCCCGCCGCCGCGGCGAACAGCGTGCCGCCGGCGAGCAGGGTCACGGCCAGGGTCCGCAGGGCCGGAGTGGTGCGCATGATCGGCCTCCTTCTCCCCAGCACCATGAGACACCCGTTCGGGTGAACCCTCCACCGGAGAGCGGAATCCCCAGCTCCGCAGGGCCCTGGGAGGGGCCTCGGACCGGCCCCCGTTCGGCTTGTCGTATGCACCCATATGCAGTCGAACGACTCGCGGACCCCGGCCCCAGGCCCTTGCCTGGAAGGGTGCCCACACGCCTCAGGAGCGTCCTGTCGGCCGCTCTGATCGCCCTCGCCTGCCTCCTCGCGCCGTGCGGCGCGCTCGCGGCCTGGGCCGCCTACGGGCTCGCCGACACCGGCCGGTACGTCACCGCCATGGCGCCGCTCGCCGCCGACCCGGCCGTGCGGAACGCGGTCGCGGACACCGTCGGCGCCGGGATCATGGACGAGGTCGGCCGGCGGGCCGACGTGCGTCCCGTGCGCGGCACCGTGCGCCCCTTCGTGCACGACGCGGTGCGCTCCTTCACCCGCACCGAGGCCTTCCGGCTGGCCTGGGACGCCGGCAACCGGGCTCTGCACGACGCCGTGCTGCACGCCCTGCGCGACGAGCGCGAGCGCGAGGTGACCGTCGACCTCGCGCCGGTCACCGCCCAGGTCAAGCACCAACTCGCCGTCGACCACGTGCCGTTGGCGTCCCGTATCCCGGTCGAGCACACCGCGGTCCCGGTACTCCCGGCCCAGGATCTGGACCGGCTCCGGAAAGGGTTCCACGTGCTGGAAGTCGCCGCTTTCTGGCTCCCGCTGGCGGCCGTGGTCTTCGCGGTCGCCGGCATCGCGGTCGCCGCCTGCCGCCGCCGCGCGGTCACCGCGACCGGCCTCGGCACGGCGCTGGGCGGGGCCCTGCTGGGCCTCGCGGTGGCCGTCTGCCGCCGCCTCACCCTCGACGACCTGCCCGAACAGGCCCGCCGCCCGGCCGCGGGCGCCATCTACGACGCGCTGACCACGACCCTGCGCCAGGCCTCCTGGCTGCTGGTCGCCCTCGGCCTGACGGTGGCCGTCGCCGCGTGGCTGAGCCGATATGTCGGGTCGATCCGGTACGTACGGCTGCGCGGGCGCGTCCCCGCGGTGGAGCCGCTCAGGGCGGATTCACAGGCTGCTGACCTGAACATGACCGTGACGTCACCGGGTGATCCATCAGGAGTCACCCGTTCCACTCCCGGGGCCAGCAGCGTGGGCTGACGATGTCCGCCGGTACGGAGCCGGCGGCCACCGTGACCGAGGAGCACCCCCCGATGATCCGTCCCACCGCGCGCCGCACCGCCGTGATCGCCCTGGCCGGCCTGGCCCTGTCCCTCGCCGCCGCCCTGCCCGCGCAGGCCGCCGACGTCACCGAGGCCCAGTGGCTGTCCGACGTGGCCGCCGTCACCGGCCCCGCGCAGACCTACATCGACGGCCGCGCCGCCGCCAACACCTCCGGCGCCAAGCAGGCGATCGTCCTCGACATCGACAACACCTCGCTGGAGACCTACTTCGAGGGCGCCGGCACCTCCACCCCCGCGACCCCGCCGGTGCTCGCCCTGGCCCAGGACGCGCACGCCAAGGGCCTGAGCGTGTTCTTCATCAGCGCCCGCAGCAACCTGTTCAACTCGATCACCAAGTCGAACCTGACGTCGGTCGGTTACACGGTCGACGGCCTCTACGCCCGTACGGTCGCGCAGATGCTGACCGAGTCGGTCGCCGACTTCAAGACCTCGCAGCGCAAGGCGATCGAGGCGAACGGCTACGACATCGTCGCCAACATCGGCAACAACACCACGGACCTGTCCGGCGGTTACGCCGACGCGACGTACAAGCTCCCGGACTACGACGGCCTGCTGGACTGACCCCGGTCCGGCCCCGCGAGCGGCCCCCGGATCGGTACGCACTCGGAACCCGTGGCGCGCGTGGAGATACGCCCGTAATGTCGTGCCGGTGACGACACAGCCCGTCCGGGGGGCGAGGGCGAGGCCCGTTCAGGGCCGGAGCGGGGGGCCGGGGGCCACGGGTCCCCGGCGGTTCGGTGCCTGGGTCGCCGGGCTGCTGCTGGCCTGCACGAGCATCGTCGCCGGGTGCCGTGCCGCCGACACCGACGGAATCACCCCCGTCCCCCAGGTCCTCGCCTTCCTGCCCTGGCTGGTGGCGCCCGCGGGGCTGGCGCTCGCCCTCGCGCTGCTCGCCCGGTGGCGGGTCGGCATGCTGTGGTCGCTGCTCGTGCTCGCGGTGCTGGCGTGGTTCGTCGAGCCGTACGGGAGGACGGACGAGCCCGGGGGCGCGGCGGTGGCAGAACTCAAGGTGCTCACCTCGAACGTCGAGTTCGGGCGGGGGACGGCGTCCCTCGTCCCCGTCGTGCGGGCGCGGAAGCCGGACATCGTGTTCGTGGAGGAGTGCGAGTACACCTGTCAGAGCACGCTGCGGCGGGACTTCGCGAGCGATTACCCGTACCGGCAGGCCGTGGTGGCGGGGGGCTCGGAGGGGTCGGTCGTCCTCAGCCGGTTCCCGCTCAGGGCCACCGGCGGGGTCGAGGGGACCATGGGTATGCCCGGTGCGGTCGCCGACGTGCGCGGGCACGACGTGCGGCTTCAGCTCGCGCATCCGATGCCCCCGCTGCCCGGTCAGGTCGGCGTGTGGAAGAGGGAGCTGGGCCGGCTCCGGGACGTCGCGGCCGACACGCGTACGTCACTGATCCTCGCCGGGGACTTCAACGCCTCCCAGGACCACGCCGCCTTCCGCCGCATCCTCGACACCGGCGTGCGCGACGCCGCCCGGCTCGCGGGGCACGACCGGACACCGAGCTGGCCCGCCCGGCTCACGCCGGCCTTCGGCGCCCAGATCGACCACGTACTCGTATCGAAGGACTTCTCGGCGAGCAGCGCACACTTCCTCGAACTGGCCGACACCGACCACCGAGCGCTCCTGGTGACCATCACACTCCACCAGCACTGATCGCCCGGCCGCGGTGCGGGCCGCCTCGTACAGGAGGGCGGCCCGCACCGGGGTGGGGGGTGGTGGCCGGCGCGGGTGGCTAACGCGCGCTCTTGTGCAGGGACTTGTCGCTCAGAGCCTTGTCGCTCAGGGCCTTGTCGAGGGCTGCCTGGAAGCCGCCCGCCCACAGCTGGTCCACGCGGGCCCGTTCGTTGGCGTCGGGCTGGGAGTTGGTGCAGGACGGGCCGGGACCGCCGCCCGACATCAGCTCGCTGCACGGGCCCGAGTAGTGGTCCGGCAGCCCGAGGACGTGCCCGGTCTCGTGCGCGGTCACGCGCGTGGAGTCGTACTGCTGGTTCTGCGCGTAGTCCAGGAAGACGTACCCGCTGCCGTGACCGTCGGTCGAGGCGTACGAGCCGCGCGAGTCGTTGCCCTCGCGGTAGCTGAAGTCGGCGTTCGAGCCCGACTGGAGCTTCACGTTCGACACCGCGCTGTTCCAGATCTGCGCGCTGCGGGCTATCTGGGCGCTGAACGTCGGCGCGCGGGAGGCGTCGTAGACGACGGTGACGGCGGCCGCGCTGCTCGGACGGGCGGCGCGCTTCTCGGCGACGGACTTCAGGACCGCCTGGAAGAACGCCTGGTCGGCCTTGGCCTCGGCGGCCGACCCGGTGTAACCGGCGTACGGCGCGGGGGCGGGAGCGGGGACGGGGGCGGAGGCAGCGGCGGCCGGAACCGCCGTGCCGAGGCCGAGGACGGCGAGGCTCAGACCGGCCGCGGCCACCGCACGGGACAGTGATGTGGACTTGGACAGGGATGTGGAGCTGGGCATGCGCATCGAGGACTCCTTGGTGGGGGGTGAGTCGTCGATGCGAGTGTCGGTGCCTGTGGGGCGGCTGTGATGATGGCAACCGGCGATAGCACGGCCGTATCACCGCCGTATCACCGCCGCCCCCGCGCCCAATTCGCGTGTGCCGGGCGGGATTTGTGCGTCTGGTGAAACCTTGGGTTCCGCTTTACCCTCCGAGGGCATGGACCTAGAGGTGAGGCACCTCCGCGCGCTGTGCGCCATAGCCGACACCGGCAGTCTGCACCGCGCCGCCCGCCAACTGGGCGTCGCCCAGCCGTCGTTGAGCACCCAGCTGCGCCGGATCGAACAGGAGCTGGGCGGTGCGCTGTTCGTCCGCGCGCGCACCGGCTGCCGCCCCACCCCGCTGGGCCGCCTGGTGCTCAGCCGCGCCCGCCCGCTGGTGGCCGAAATGCGCTCCCTGGTCAGCGAGGCACGGGCCGCGGCGACGGGCGACACCGAACTGCGCGTCGGCTCCACCGCGAGCAAGGCCCTGGCGGGCTGGCTGCGCCGGCTGCGCGCCCGCGGCCAGGACCCCACGCTCCATATGAACGTCTCCCCGAACGCCCTGCTCCGCATGGTCGCCGACGGCCAGCTCGACGTGGCCTTCGTGCACGAGGTCGAGGGCTGCCCGCTGCGCATCCCCGAAGGCCTGCGCCTGCGCGTCCTGATCGACCGCGAGCCGCAGTTCGTGTCCCTGCCCGCCGACCATCCGGCCGCCGCGCACCCCGTGGTCCACGTCCGCGAACTGGCCGACGACCGCTGGATGATCGACCCCACCGTGGACGGTGAGTGGGACGCGGTCCAGCGCATGTTCCGCGCGGCCGGCATCAGCCCGCACGTCCTGCACGGCGACTACCACACGGCCGCCGCCCTGGTCGCGACCGGCGAGGTGGTCACGGTCTGTCAGCCGACGGCCCTCTCCCGCCCCGACACGGCGGTACGCCGCCTGCACGGCGACCCCCTGGGCGTACGCCTCCTGCTCGCGGCCCGCACGGAGACGGACCTGGACGGCGCGCTGCCGACGCTGGAGGAGGCGTACCGGGAGACGGCCCACCAGTCCGCGGCGTACCGGGAATGGCTGGAACACGAGACCGCGACCGCGACCGCGGCCCGCGCCCCAGCCCTCCCGTGAGGGGTCGCTCAGACGCCGATGTCGCCGCCGTCCTTCTTCCATACGGCGACCACGGCGGGCCGCGTGATCCTGCCGGGTCCGTCGGGCCAGGTGCTGGCGGGCTTCTCCACGGAGGCCCCGTCGATCTCACCGGGATGCTGCACGGCGACGAGCACGCGCCGCTCCTGGATGACCGGCCCACAGGTCTCGGCACCGGTGGGCACGGTGAGGAACTGCTTCAGCTCCCCCCTTCGCTCACCCTTGGTGGCGACCCCGAACAGCCCGTCGTGCGAGCCGAGTTGGTTGCCGTCGGTCGAGATCCAGAGGTTGCCGTACGGGTCGAAGGCGACGTTGTCCGGGCAGGAGATGGGACTCACGTCGTCCTTCGGGAACCCGGCGAAGTAGGTGGCCGGGTTGTCCGGGTCACCGGCGACGAGGAAGAGCGACCAGGCGAAGGACGTGCTCTCGGCCCGGTTCCGGCGCTCGGTCAGCTCCAGCACATGGCCGTGCTTGTTGGCGTTGCGCGGGTTGGCCTCGTCGGCCTTGGCGTTCGTACCGACACCGCGGTTGGTGTTGTTGGTGAGGACGACGTACACCTTGCCGGTGTGCGGGGAGGGCTGGATGTCCTCGGGCCGGTCCATCTTGGTGGCGCCGACCTTGTCACCGGCGAGCCGGGTGAACACGAACACCTCGTCGGCGCTCATCCCGTCGACGTGCGAGACGGCACCCTCGGCGCTGGCGGTGGCGAGCGGAATCCACTCCCCGCTCCCGTCGAACTCCCCGTCGCCCGGCAGCTTCCCGCTCCCGTCGATCTCGATGGCGGGCGAGTCGCCGGTGAGCCTGGCGACGTAGAGCGTCCCCTCATCCAGCAGCGAGAGGTTGTGCTCGCGCACGGCCCGCCCGTGGCCCTTCCTCATCCGCTTGCTGCCGACGAACTTGTAGAAGTAGTCGAACCGCTCGTCGTCACCGGAGTAGACGACGGGCCGCCCGTCGTCGGTGAGCCGCACGGTGGCGGCCTCGTGCTTGAACCGCCCGAGGGCGGTGTGCTTGCGGGGCACGGAGTCCGGGTCGTACGGATCGAACTCGACGACGTACCCGAACCGATGCACCTCGTTGGGCTCCTGGGCGACATCGAACCGCTTGTCGAACCGCTCCCACTTCCGCTCGGTGGCACCGGTCCCGATCCCGTACCGCTTGTCGGTGGTTCGGGAGGAGTTGGCGAAGTACTGGTTGAAGTTCTCCTCACCGTGGAGGGTGGTGCCCCAAGGGGTGGTGCCGCCGGAGCAGTTGTTGAGGGTGCCGAGGACCTTGGTCCCGGTCGGATCGGCGGAGGTCTTGAGGAGATCGGACCCGGCGGCCGGCCCCGTCAGCCGGAACTCACTGGTGGCGGTGACGCGCCGGTTGAGCGGATGCCGCGGAACGGCGACGAGCCGCCCGCTCCTCCGCTCCCCCTCCACGACGACGGCGGACAACCCGTGCGCGGCCCAGGCGACCTCGACCTGCTGCCGGGTGGGGTTGGCGGCGTCGTACCCGCGGAACATCAGGATCTCGTCGGTGTACTCGTGATTGGCGACGAGGAGCTGCCGACCCGTCTCCCCCGGCAGCGGCAGCAGCGCGAGGAAGTCGTTGTTGTACCCGAACTGCCCGGCCTGGGCGGCGGCGGTCTGGTTCTCCGGGTCGAAGGCGGGGGCACCGCGGAGGATGGGCTCGCCCCAGCGGATGACGACGTTGTACCCGTAGCCGTCCGGGGTGACCACGGCGTCAAGGGTGTTGGGCGCGACGGACGAGTACCGGAGCCCGCGGGCGCCCTTGGGGGGTGTGGGTTTGGTGTACGACGGTTGCGTCGCGGCGGCACCGGCGGGCCGGGCGGCGCCCACCGTCGCCGTCCCGGCCGCGGCGGCGACGGTCACGACCGCGGCGGCACGCATCATCGACCGCCGCCCGATGGCGCCGGCGATGACGTCGCCGACGTACTCGTTGTCGCTGGTGTTGGGCACCTCGTGGAAGCAGGCGTCTCCGCAGCGGAACCGGCAGGTGAGGGCGGACCGCCCACCTGAGTGCCCGACGATGGGCAGCAGCTTGCGCACTTTACTCTCCCCTTGCGATCCCTTGGTGTGAGCGTGACGTTAGGGGTGCATACGTGCGGTGACACTGCGCCTACGTGAACGAAAGGCGAATCCGAGGGATCCAAGAGGGTGTTGACAGCCGGGCGTTCCCTGTCCCCCGCCCCTGCCCAAGATCGCCATGCGGGGCCGCTAACCTTACGTGTCCGTCCTGGCCAGTGATTGACGGTTTCAACTCACGCGAAGGGTTGCGCACATGGGCATTCTCACTCTCCTGCGGAATGCGTTCGGCAGGTCACGCAAGGGGCGTGCCGCCGAAGCAGAGGGTGCGGACCGAACCCCTTCGCAGACGCCGACGGTCCCGTCTCCGACGCCGTCCCCCGAGACGCCGCGGGCGGCGGAGGTACCGGACCCTAAGTCCGACGACGAGCACGAACTGGTGTCGGCGGCGTTCGACAACGTGACGGTACCGAGGCCGGCTTCGCCGGTGGAGCCGACGGAGACGCTGGAGCCGACGCCGGTCGCAGAGGAGCCGACGGCCGCGGAGGCGCCGGTCGCGGAGGCGACGGCCGTGGGGGCGCCGGTCGCGGAGGCGCCGGTCGCGGAGACGGCTGCTGAGGCGCAGACGGTGACCGAGGAGAAGCCGACGCCGGAGCCCGAGCCGGTGGCCGAAGAGACGGAGGTTGAGCCGGTCGCCGAGCCGGAGGTCGAGGAGGAGCAGACGTCGGCGGCGGTTGCCGAGGAGGTGGCGGAGCCCGAGGCCGCGATCGAGGCGGAGCCCACGCCGACGGCGGTTGCCGAGCAGCCCGTCACGGAAGCCGAGGCCGTGATCGAGGCGGAGCCCGAGACCGCGGAGGTGACGGAGCCCGTCGCCGAGCCCGAGGCGGTCGTGAAGACGGCCCCCGAGCCCGAGCAGGCCACTGAGTCGGAGGAGCCCGAGGCCGCCGTGGAGGAGCCGGTCGCTGAGGCCGCGCCCGAGGAGGACCCCGCGCCCAAGCCCGTGACCGGGACGGAGCCCGAGGTCGTGGCCGACGAGCCCCTCGCGGAGGCAGAGGTGTCGGAGCCCGTCGCCGAAGCGGAGCCCGAGACGGTCGCGGAGACCACCACCCCCGAGCAGGTCGCTGAGCCTGAGGAGCCCGAGGCCGAGCAGGTCGTGGAACCGGCGCCCGAGGCCGCCGAACCGCAGCCCGCGCCGACCACCGAACCGGAGCCCGTACCAGCCGCTGAGCCGGAGCCCTCGCAAGCCGCTGAGCCGGAGCCCGCGCCAGCCGCCGCACCGGAGCCCGAGACGGTCGCCGCTGCCGTCGACGAGCCCGCGGCCGCCGATGGCGAGGTCGCCCCACAGGGGCCACCCGCACCCGACCACGAAACCGTCACGGGTGGTGCGGGTGGGAACGACTCGGCCGAAGGCGAAGCCGAGGCCGAGGCCGACACAGAGCCCGGCAGCGACGCCGCCGCAACCGCCCTGGCCAAGGCCAACCTCACCGGCACCCGCGCCACCACCTACCTCGTCCTCGACCGCTCCGCGAGCATGCGCCCGTACTACAAGGACGGCTCAGCCCAGGCCCTCGCCGACCAGACCCTCGCCCTCGCGAAGCACCTCACCCCCACCCCCGACACCCCCACCGTCCACGTCGTCTTCTTCTCCACCGAACTCGACGGCACCACCGACCTCACCCCCACCTCCCCCGAAAACGCGATCGACGAGACCCACGCAGCCCTCGGCCGCATGGGCCGCACCAGCTACCACGCCGCCGTGGAAGCCGTCCTCGCCCACTACGACAAGCACCACGACAAGAACGCCACCCCGCCCACCCCCGCCCTCGTCGTCTTCCAGACCGACGGCGCCCCGGACGCGAAAACCCCCGCCACCCAGTCCCTCACGGACGCCGCGAAGACCCACCCCTCGGTCTTCTTCTCCTTCGTCGCGTTCGGCGACCACGACAACAAGGCCTTCGACTACCTCCGCAAACTGAAGACCCCCAACACGGCCTTCTTCCACGCGGGCCCCACCCCCCTGGAGCTCACGGACGCGGAGCTCTACGACGGCGTACTGATCGACTGGCGCCCGTAACCCCAAGACCCGCAGCCCCCGTGCCGCCCGCTTCTCACCTCGTAAAACGAGAAGCGGGCGGCCCACCCATGTCGGCTACCATTTCAAGGTTCGCAAAACAAGACGACCCGACCTGGGAGCAGCCCCAAGATGGCTCGACACCTCATCACCAGCGCCCTTCCGTACATCAACGGAATCAAGCACCTGGGCAACATGGTGGGGTCCATGCTCCCGGCGGACGTGTACTCCCGGTACCTCCGCCAGCGCGGCCACGACGTCCTCTACATCTGCGCGACGGACGAGCACGGCACCCCCGCGGAGCTGGCGGCCAAGGAGCAGGGCCTCCCCGTGGACGAGTTCTGCGCACAGGCCCACGACGCCCAGAAGGCGGTCTACGACGGCTTCGCGCTCGCCTTCGACTACTTCGGCCGGAGTTCCTCCCCGCAGAACGTCGAGATCACCCAGCACTTCGCCCGCCGCCTGAACGAGAACGGCTTCATCGAGGAGCGGGCGATCCGCCAGGTGTACAGCCCCGCAGACGGCCGCTTCCTCCCGGACCGCTACGTCGAGGGCACCTGCCCCCACTGCGGCTACGACAAGGCCCGCGGCGACCAGTGCGAGAACTGCACCCGCGTCCTCGACCCGACCGACCTGATCAACCCCCGCAGCGCGATCTCCGGCTCCACCGACCTGGAGGTCCGCGAGACCAAGCACCTCTTCCTCCTCCAGTCCAAGCTGCAGCACGAGGTCGAGGCCTGGGTCGCCCGGCACGAGGACGACTGGCCGCAGCTCGCCTCCTCGATCGCCCGCAAGTGGCTGAACGAGGGCCTGCACGACCGCGCGATCACCCGCGACCTGGACTGGGGCGTCCCGGTCCCGGCCGACACCTGGCCGGAGCTGGCGGCGGAGGGCAAGGTCTTCTACGTCTGGTTCGACGCCCCGATCGAGTACATCGGCGCGACGAAGGAGTGGTCCGACCTCGACCCGGAGAACCGCGACTGGAAGTCGTGGTGGTACGAGGTGGACGACACCGTCCGCTACACCGAGTTCATGGCCAAGGACAACGTCCCCTTCCACACGGTCATGTTCCCGGCCACCGAGCTCGGCGTGCGCGAGCCGTGGAAGAAGGTCGACTACGTCAAGGCCTTCAACTGGCTGACGTACTACGGCGGAAAGTTCTCCACCTCCCAGAAGCGGGGCGTCTTCACCGACCAGGCCCTGGAGATCCTCCCCGCCGACTACTGGCGCTACTTCCTCATCGCCAACGCCCCCGAGTCGGACGACTCCTCCTTCACCTGGGAGCACTTCACGGCCACGGTCAACAAGGACCTCGCCGACACCCTCGGCAACTTCGTCAACCGCGTCCTGTCCTTCTCCCGCAAGCGCTTCGGCGACGACGTGCCCACGGGCGGCACCCCCGGCGAGGCGGAGACGAAGCTGGGCGAGCAGATCGCCGAGCTCCTCGCGGAGTACGAGTCCCACATGGAGTCCCTCCAGTTCCGCAAGGCCGCCGCCGCCCTGCGCGCCCTGTGGTCGGCCGGCAACTCCTACCTGGAGGAGAAGGCCCCCTGGCTGGAGATCAAGACGGACAAGGACGCCGCGGCCCTCACCCTGCGCACGGCGATGAACCTGATCCACCTCTACTCGGTGGTCTCGGAGCCCTTCATCCCGACGACGGCGAAGATCATGCGCGAGTCCTTCGCCCTGAAGGACGACACGGCCACCTGGACCTCCGCCGACGAGGCCCGCTCCCTCACCACGATCCCGCCCGGCACCCCCTTCACGGTCCCCCCGGTCCTGTTCGCGAAGCTCACGGACGAGGACCTGGCCGCGTACAAGGAGCGCTTCGGCGGCGAGTCCGAGTAGGCGTTTCGACAGGCGTTAACGCGTAGGAACGGTGAGAGACGGGGCTCGGGAAGCCGAACGGCTTTCCGGGCCCCGTATTGTTCGGCCATGGCAGTACCCGAAGTCGTTCCGATCGCCTACGAGCCGAGGCACCGGACCGAGTCCATCGGCCGGTACGCGGACGGTCAGTTCCTGGCGTCGATCAGCTATGCCTTCCCGGCGGGATTCCGTCTCGACCAGGGCTGGGAAGAGCACAAACGTCTCTACACCGTGCTGCACACCTTCGACCCCGAGGGCCGCTACCGCGACTCCGAGATCTGGTGTGCCGGCACCTGGGCCGAGCAGCTGCGCAACCCGGACGGCGAGGACTCGGTCCTCCAGCGCGCCCGGGTGCACCTGGCGAAACTCCTGCGCAGCCTGCCCCGCCGGTCGTACACCGACATCGCGGTACGACCGTTCCAGGTCACCGTGGACGGTGTGCTGTTCGGCCTGCTGACCGGCGAGGACGAGGAGGGCAGCTGGGCCGAGCTCTACCCGGACCGCCTCTTCTTCACCGCGCCCTGGAACGGCTCGTACGACACATAGCCCTTACGACAGGACGCCCGCGCCGGCCGTCTTCGCGAGCGTCGTCGGCAGGTTCTTGGCGCTCGACTCCAGGCCCGCGGTCAGGGTCGGCGTCCAGTTCACGGTCGTCTTGATCTTCTTGGAGTTCGCGGCGTTGTAGGCGGCGACCAGGTCGGTCGCGGTGCCGTTGACGAGGTTGCCGCTGCCCGCGACCGAGCCGGTGCCGTCGCCGCTGAGCAGCTTGGAGACCTTGATGGAGCTGGGCACGGTCCAGTAGTTGTTCTGGGCCACGACCTGGGCCTTGGCGCGCGAGTTGATGCTGTACTGCAGGGTGTAGCCGTTCAGGGGCGTTACGTCGTAGACGTTGTTGTAGATGTGCACCTGGCCGACGCGGGTCAGCGGGGCGCGCTGGACGATGCCCTTCCAGATGTTGTGGTGCAGGGTGACGCGCAGCTTGCCGCCGGGCTCGCTGTCGCTGCTGCCGATCAGCATCGTCTTGTCGTGGCTGGTGAACTGGTTCTGCTCGACGGTCACCAGGTCCGAGCTCTTGGTGATGTCCAGTTCGCCGTCGTGGACCTGGTACTCACGGCCGTAGTACTTCGGGTTGGTGCTGTCGAAGTGCCCGGCGTCGGTGAACGTGTTGTGGTCCGCCCAGACGTGGGTGGCGCCGCGCAGGGTGACCGAGTCGTACTCGGAGTTCCAGTTGCCCTCGTCGCCGTCGGTCGGGTCCCACTGCGGGAAGCAGTCCTCGGTGTCCGAGAAGGTCAGGTTGCGGACGATGACGTTGTCGACCTTCTGGATCTGCAGCATGCCGCCGGTGATGCCGGCCTTGGTGCCGGGGACGCCGACGATCGTGGTGTTGGCGGGCACCTTGAAGGTGACGTTCTTCGCCTGCTTGGCCTGCGCGGCGGCGCGGGCCGTCTCCTGGGTGCCGGAGGGCAGCTTGGAGCGGCCGTAGGTGGCGGGGTCGAAGGCCTTGAGGTACGACGAGAGCGAGTAGCCCGTACCCGCAGCGTAGTCCGCGCAGGTCAGCTTCTTGCCGGAGTCGTCGGTGTTGGCGTCGATCGTGCCCTTGACCTTGATGATCCGCGGGGTGGTGTCCGACACCGAGCCGAGGGCCTTCACCAGCTGGGCCCGGGTCGAGACGGTGAAGGTGTGCGCGGAGTCGGCCTTCGCGCCGCCGGTCGTGCCGGTGCCGGAGGAGGCCCAGCCGTCCTTGGCGGCGAGCGTCTGGTGGTACAGGTCGACGGTCGTCGTCCCGGCGTTCGCGTTCATCACGATCACACCGGCACCGACGGCGGCGGCCACGGCGGCGGCGGAGACGACGGCGGTGCGCCGCTTGCGGAGGGACCGGCGGTGGGAGGCAGAGGCCACGGAGAAGTCCTTGTGTACGGAGGGAGCTTTCGACCGGTCAGTTGCCGCCGTCCGCGGACGGGTTGCCGCCGACAACACCAAGTACTGGTAAAGCCCGCTCACTTGTACGAGGGCAGGGGCCCGCGCGCCAAAGGCTCTTGAAATGCCTGCCTCACCTTTGGGCGATCGGGGGTGGGAGCAGGGACAGGGACAGAGGCAGAGACAGGGGCCGCATCCGGGTCCGGCGTCAGGCCCAGCGCCTCGCGGGCCGCGTGGACGTGCCGGAGGCCCTCCTGGGCGACCGCGCTGACGCGGTCGTACTCCGCCGCCGTGCGCGCCTCGGCCAGCAGGGTGCGGGCGGCGCGGTGGCACTCGGCGGCCCGGGTCAGGGCGCCGCCGGCCGCCTCGCCGCCGGTCGCCCATGCCGCGGCGCCCGGCGGGATCAGGCTGCCGCCGAGCCGGACCAGCCAGCGGTTGGCCTCGGCCTCGGCGTCCAGCCGGTGCGTGCCGCGGTCCGACTGCGACCGGCGCAGCGCGAGGACCGCGCCGACCGAGCCGACGATCAGCAGCGCGGAGAGCGCGATCGCGTATCCCATGGCTTCCTCCTTGCCCGCCGGCCCGGAAGGGGCCCGCACCTGCGATGTCACCTCCTATGAGACGACAGGCTTCTGTGCTCCTCCCTCGGCGTTCCTGTGCGCCTCCGGTGAGCTTTCCAAGCCGGGCCCGGCGGGCTGGGCCATGGGTGGGAAGGGACGGTCAGCCGTCGTTGGTCTCGTCCGGCGCGACGCCGAGCGTCAGGTGCGCGTGGACGCCCCGGGCGATGTGCCGGTGGTCGTACTCGAGGTAGAGCAGACCGCCCGCGTGCCCGTTGCCGGGGTAGATCGTGTCCTCGTCGAGGGTGGTGCGGGTGGTCGTGTTGCTCGCGTACGGCTCGACGGCCGCGGACGCCAGCACCGACTTCTCGTCGAAGAACAGCTGGCCGGTGTGGCAGGTGTGCCCGCCCTCGTAACCGGCGTCCGTCCAGGTGCCGTCCACGTGCACCTTGACATGGATGTGGACGCAGCGGCCCTGGTACCAGCCCGGGAAGACGGTACGGAAGCCGACGTACCCGTGCCGGTCCGTGCGCCAGGTGCCGCGCAGGTAGCGCTCGTCGTCGGTGGGCTCCTGGTGACCACCGCCACCGCCGGGGGGCGGGCTGCCCGTCGGGGTGCCGGTGGGGGTGCCCGACGGGGGCGGTCCGGTCGGGCCGCCGCCTCCGCCGCCACTGCCCATCTCCTCGTACCCGGAGTAGACGCCGGTCGCGTTGCAGTGCCAGATGTCCACGGCCGCGTTCCGCACCGGCCGGCACGTCTCCGCGTCGATCACCTTGAGCCGGAGGTGGAGCGGAATGCCCTCCTGGTCCTCGGTGACGTCCTGCCGGATCTTGTCGGCGTCGATGTAGTACGGCCCCTCGACCAGCTCGGAGGTGAGCGTGTAGCAGGCGTTCTCCTGCTCCGAGGCCTGAGCGCCGGCCACGAAGGCCCCGCCCACACCCACCGCGGTCACGACCACACCACCGGCCGCGAGAACCGTACGGCGGGCCAACTCCCGTCTTTCTTCAGGTGTCTGAGTGTCTGTCATGGCCAGCGACCGTAGGCGCGGACGGCCCGGCCGGAACATGGGAAAGACCTGTGAATGACGGCCGGCAGGCGAAAGGGCTCGAAACCGACGCCGGTTTCGAGCCCTTCCCGACAGCCCGCCGCTTACTTCGGCTGCGGCTTGCGCACCGACAGGTGCAGTTCCTTCAGCCGGGCCTCCTCCAGCTCCGTCGGCGCGCCCATCATCAGGTCCTGGGCGTTGCCGTTGAGCGGGAAGGCGATGGTCTCGCGGATGTTGGGCTCGTCGGCGAGGAGCATGACGATGCGGTCGACGCCGGGGGCGATGCCGCCGTGCGGCGGGGCGCCGAAGCGGAAGGCGCGCAGCATGCCCGCGAACTTGTCCTCGACGGTCTCGCGGTCGTAGCCCGCGATCTCGAAGGCCTTGAGCATGATGTCCGGCTCGTGGTTCCGGATCGCGCCGGAGGACAGCTCGACGCCGTTGCAGACGATGTCGTACTGCCAGCCGAGAATGTCCAGCGGGTCCTGGGTCTCCAGGGCCTCCAGACCGCCCTGCGGCATGGAGAAGGGGTTGTGCGAGAAGTCGATCGCGCCGGTCTCCTCGTCCTTCTCGTACATCGGGAAGTCGACGATCCAGCAGAAGCGGAAGACGCCCTCCTCGAAGTGCCCGGCACGCTTGGCGGCCTCGACCCGCACCGCGCCCATGATCTTCGAGACCTCGTCGAACTCGCCCGCGCCGAAGAACACCGCGTGCCCGGCGGCCAGCGACAGGCGCTTGGTCAGCTCGGCGACGTTCTCCTCGGTGAGGAACTTGGCGATCGGGCCGGACAGCGAACCGTCCTCGGCCACCCGCACCCAGGCCAGGCCCTTCGCGCCCTGCGAGACCGCGAAGTCCCCGAGCTGGTCGAAGAACTTGCGCGGCTGGTCCTGCACCGCCGGCACCGGCAGCGCCCGCACGTGCTTGCCGGCGAAGGCCTTGAACTCCGAGCCCTCGAAGACGTCGGTGATGTCGACGAGCTCCAGCTGGGCCCGCAGGTCCGGCTTGTCGGAGCCGTACTTCAGCATCGCCTCGCGGAAGGGGATGCGGGGGAAGGGCGAGGTGACGTGGCGGCCGCCGCCGAACTCCTCGAAGAGCTCCGTCATGAGCTGCTCGATCGGGCGGAACACGTCCTCCTGCTCGACGAAGCTCATCTCGACGTCGAGCTGGTAGAACTCGCCCGGCGAGCGGTCCGCGCGCGCGTCCTCGTCACGGAAGCAGGGCGCGATCTGGAAGTAGCGGTCGAAGCCGGAGATCATCAGCAGCTGCTTGAACTGCTGCGGCGCCTGGGGGAGGGCGTAGAACTTGCCCGGGTTCAGCCGGGAGGGCACGACGAAGTCGCGGGCGCCCTCGGGGGAGGTCGCGGACAGGATCGGCGTCGCCATCTCGTTGAAGCCGAGGGCGACCATCTTGGAGCGGATCGCGGCGATCACCGCCGAGCGCAGCATGATGTTCCTGTGCATGCGCTCGCGGCGCAGGTCCAGGAAGCGGTACTCAAGGCGCCGCTCCTCGTTGACCCCGTCCTCGGTGTTGATCGTGAACGGCAGCGGGGCGGCGGCGCCGAGCAGCTCGACCTCGCTCACCTCGACCTCGATCTCGCCGGTGGGCAGGTCCGGGTTCACGTTCTCGGCTCCACGTGAGACCACCCGGCCGTCGACCCGGACGGTCGACTCCTTGGTGACCTTGTCCAGCGCCTCGTAGGCCTCGGTGCCGGGGCGGGCGACGAGCTGCGTGATGCCGTAGTGGTCGCGCAGATCGATGAAGAGGATGCCGCCCAGGTCGCGCCGATTGTGCAGCCAGCCACTCAGCCGGACGTCGGTGCCGACGTCAGAGGAGCGGAGCTCGCCGCAGGTGTGGGACCTGTACCGATGCATCGTCGTTCATCCAGTCTTCGCGGATCGGGGGCGTGTTTCACGTGAAACTCCGACCAAGCCTACCGGGGACCCCAAGATCACCTCCCCACCAATTCAGGGGGCTGATCGGTGGCACTCTTCGATCAGCTCTTC
This sequence comes from Streptomyces cylindrosporus, assembly GCF_022698165.1. Taxonomy (GTDB): domain Bacteria; phylum Actinomycetota; class Actinomycetes; order Streptomycetales; family Streptomycetaceae; genus Streptomyces; species Streptomyces cylindrosporus. Next base: position 369,934 of record NZ_JALDAY010000008.1, on the reverse strand, counting down.
ATAAAGTGGGGCAATGCGCACTGGCGAGCCTCTGCCGCCCGTGGGGGACGTCCTGGAGGCCCTCGCGACCGGCCTGTGGCACTGGGACACCGCCACCGAGCTGGTCACGGTCGATGCCGAGGCCGCACGGCTGCTCGGCCTGCCCTCCGTCGGCACCACCCTCACCGAGGCCCAGACCAGGGCCCGGCTGCACCCGGTCGACTGGAACGAGATCACCGGCGTGGTGGGCCTCGCCGTCGCCGAGGGCACCCTCGCCGAGGTGCGGATCCGGATCATGGACGAGCACGGCCGGGTGATCCGCGTCGTCCGCTCCCGCTCCAAGCCGTCGTACGACCGTGTAAAGCGCTCCTTCCGGCTGATCGGCACCCTGCAGGAGGTCACCGAGCCGACCCCGGGCACCCCGGCCGGCCGCAGCGCCGTCACCGGGGACTGGCGGCGCTCCCGGGAGGCGTTCCTGCTGGACGCGGGCCGGGCGCTGGCCGAGGCGCGCTCCACGCAGGAGGTGCTGCGGGTCGCGTCGGGTCTGTCGATGCCGGGGTTCACCCCGGACGGGCTCGCGGTGTTCGGCGTGGAGGGCGACCGGGTGACGATCACCGGTCTGCACGGCTACCAGCCCGGGGACGGCGACCCCTTCTCCGCGATGCCCCTGGATATGGACTATCCGGCCGCCGAGGTCATACGCACCGGCCGTGCCGTCTACCTCTCCTCCCCCGGCGCCTACAAGGCCCGTTACCCGGTCATGTGGCAGCTGGTCGAACCCTTCGGCCGCGAGTCCTGGGCGTTCCTGCCGCTGACGGTCGCGGGCCGCACGATGGGCGCCTGGATGGCGTCCTTCGCCTATCCGGTCGCCTTCACCCCGGACGAGCGCTCGGTCCTGACCACGGTCGCCCGTATGCTCGCCCAGGCCCTCTCCCGGGCCGGCGCCGCCGAGACCGAGCGCGCCCTGACCGACGGCCTCCAGCGCTCCATGCTGCCGACGCTCGGCCCGCAGATCCCGGGCATGAGCGTCGCCGCCCGTTACGTCCCCACCGGCGGCGGCCTCCAGGTCGGCGGCGACTGGTACGACATGATCCCGCTCCCCAGCGGCCGTATAGCCCTGGCCATCGGTGACGTCCAAGGCCATGACGTGCGGGCCGCCGGTCTCATGGGCCAGCTGCGGATCGCCCTGCGCGCCTACGCCTCCGAGGGTCACCGTCCCGACGCGGTCCTCTCCCGCGCCTCCCGCTTCCTGCACGGCATGACCGACGGCACCCTGGACGAGGACGTCTCCGACCCGCGCTTCGCGACGTGCCTGTACGTGGAGGCCGACCCCGCCACCGGCACCCTCGACATCGCGCGCGCCGGGCATCCCGACCCGGCGATCCGGATGGCGGACGGCACGGTCCTGATGCGGCCGACGGCGGGCGGTCTCCCGCTCGGCATCGACCCGGACGCCGACTACCCCACCACCCGTATCACGCTGGAGCCCGGCGAGACGCTGCTGATCTGCACCGACGGCCTGATCGAGACCGGCGGCCACGACCTGGAGAGCGGCTGGCGGCGCATCCGGACGATCCTGGAGGACCACAAGGGCGACCTGGAGGAACTCGCCGACGCCCTGGTCCAGGGCGTGCACGGCCCGTCCTCGCACCACACGACCGGGCCGCTGGCCGACCGGCGCGAGGACGACATAGCACTGCTGCTGCTGTGCAGGCCGGGGGAGGGCTGCGGCTGCGGCGACGAGCCGGCGGTGCGGCCGACGGTCCGCCGCACGATGCTCTCCGTGGCCCAGGCGGAGCCGGAGCGCATCGCCGTGGCCCGTCAGCAGCTGCGCGAGCTCCTCCACGACTGGGCGAGCCAGGACCAGGTCGACTCGGCGGTCCTGCTGCTGTCGGAGATGCTGACGAACGTCCTGGTGCACACCGACGCCGACGCCCTGCTCCAGGCCGAGGTGCGCGGCGATCCCGGCGCCCGCCGCATGCACGTCGAGGTCACCGACACCAGCGACGACCTCCCCCACAAACGCCGCCCCGGCGAACTGGCCTCCTCCGGCCGCGGCCTGGTCCTCATCGAACTCCTCGCCGAGTCCTGGGGCGTCGATCCGCGCGGCGAGGGCAAGACCATCTGGTTCGAGCTCTACGAGGACTCGGGCGCCGCGCCTGCCGACGGCTCGCCCCCGTCGTAACCGGCCCGCAGCTCGTGGACGACGCCGAAGACGGCGGCGGTGAGCGGTACGGCGAGCAGCATGCCGAGGATCCCGGCGACGGACGCGCCAGCGGTGATCGCGAGCAGCACCACGGCCGGGTGCATCTGCACGGTCCGGCTCTGGATCATCGGCTGCAGCACATGCCCTTCGAGCACCTGCACGGCGAGTACGACACCGAGCGCCCAGAGGGCGATGACGAACCCCCGGTCGGCGAGCGCGACCAGCACGGCGACGGCACCGGAGACGAAGGCGCCGAGGTAGGGGACGAAGGCTCCGACGAAGACCAGCGCGCCCAGTCCCACGGCCCCCGGCACATCCAGGACCAGCAGCCCGACGGTGATGCACACGGCGTCGATGAGCGCGATGAGCGTGGTCCCGCGCATGAACCCCTCCACCGCCTCGAACGCCCGCCGGGCCATGGCCTCGACGGTGTCGGCGGTACCGCGGGGTGCGACGGCGCGCAGGGTGTCGACGGCGCGATGCGAGTCGCGCAGGAAGAAGAAGACGAGAAGCAGCGCGAGTACGGCCATGGCGATGCTCTCGCCGACCACGCTCACCCCGCTGATGACGTTCGAGGCGGCGGTGGCGCCGAACCTGGTCAGCAGCTCCTTCGCGTTGGAGGCGAGATCGTCGAGCGAGGTGCCGGCGGCCCCGAAGCGGTCGGCGACCCCCTGCGCCGCGTCCTTCAGCGAGGCGACGATCTGGTCTCCGGTGTCGATGAGCGCGGCGACGACGATGTACACGGCCCCGCCGACGACGGCGACGACCGCGACACAGGTGAGCCCGGCCGCGACGGACCGGTTGACCTTGGCGGCGACGAGACGGCGGTGCAGCGGGCCCAGCAGCGCGGTCCCGAGAAGGGCCAGGAGTACGGGGACGACGGCGGTCCGGAACTCCGAGCAGAGCCGGACGCCGACGTAGACGACCCCGGCGAGCAGCAGGATCACCGCACACCAGGCGGCGAAGCGGCGGACGGGCTCGGGGAGGATCTGCACGCGTCCAGCGGACCACGGCCCGGCCGGGGCGGCTTCCCCGGCTCCTCCAGAAGACGGACGGGCCCGGAACGCGGAAAGGGCCCGCAGCCGCCACGCGTACGTGCGGCTCCGGGCCCTTTCTCGTCGATTCGGCCTTGCAGCCCGTCGATTCGGCCTTACAGGCCGCCCTCGGTCATTCCGTGCACCGCGGGGATGGTCCCCAGCCGGCCCTTCTGGAAGTCCTCGAACGCCTGCTGGAGTTCCTCGCGGGTGTTCATGACGAACGGGCCGTAGTGGGCCATCGGCTCGCGGATCGGCTGCCCGCCGAGGAGGACGACCTCCAGGTCCGGGGTGTTACCGTCCTGCTTCTCGTCCGCGCGGACCGTCAGGGACGAGCCCGTGCCGAAGACGGCCGTCTGGCCCATGTGGACCGGCCGCCGGTCCGTGCCCACCGTGCCCCTGCCCGCCAGGACGTACGCCAGACCGTTGAAGTCCTCCCGCCAGGGCAGGGTGACCTCGGCGCCCGGCGCGAGCGTCGCGTGGATCATCGTGATCGGGGTGTGCGTGATGCCCGGGCCCGCGTGGCCGTCCAGCTCGCCGGCGATGACACGGAGCAGCGCGCCGCCGTCGGGCGTGGTCAGGAGCTGGACGTTGCCGCCGCGGATGTCCTGGTAGCGCGGAGGCATCATCTTGTCCTTGGCCGGGAGGTTCACCCACAGCTGCAGGCCGTGGAAGAGGCCGCCGGACATGACCAGGGACTCCGGCGGCGCCTCGATGTGGAGCAGGCCCGAGCCGGCCGTCATCCACTGGGTGTCGCCGTTGGTGATGGTGCCGCCACCGCCCTGGGAGTCCTGGTGGTCGAAGATCCCGTCGATGATGTAGGTGACGGTCTCGAAGCCGCGGTGCGGGTGCCAGGGGGTGCCCTTGGGCTCGCCCGGCGCGTACTCCACCTCGCCCATCTGGTCCATCATGATGAACGGGTCGAGGTGGCGGTAGTTGATCCCGGCGAACGCACGGCGCACCGGGAAGCCCTCGCCCTCGAAACCGCTCGGTGCGGTCGTGACGGCGAGCACGGGACGCGCCACGGCATCGGCCGGCGCGGTCACGCTCGGCAGCGTCAGCGGGTTCTCGACGGTCACTGCAGGCATGTCGGTACCTCCTTGTGCGGCCAGTTTAGTTGAGCATTGAACTTTCTGCTACCCCTAACGGCACCGACGCGTGTGGCATTCCCTGCGGAACCGAGCCCGGACAGCGGAACGCCGCCGGCCATCGAGGGCCGGCGGCGGCGTGTCGGTGGAGGTCACGCGGGCACAGTAGGCGAGGTGGTTCAGCGGAAGAGGTTGTTCCGGCTCATTGAACCGGGATCCGGCCGAGCAGAAGACCGACGGGTCAGCCGTACATCCGGCGCATCGCGAACTCGACCATCTGCTCGACGGCCTTCGCGTCGAAGACCATGCGGTGCTCGCCCTCCATGTCCAGGACGAAGCCGTACCCGGTGGGCAGGAGGTCGATCACCTCGGCGCCGGTGATCACGAAGTACTTGGACTCCTTGCCCGCGTACCGGCGCAGTTCCTTGAGCGAGGTGAACATGGGGATCACCGGCTGCTGGGTGTTGTGCAGGGCCAGGAAGCCGGGGTTGTCGCCGCGCGGGCAGTAGACCTTGGAGGTGGCGAAGACCTGCTGGAAGTCCTCGGCCGACATCTGGCCCGTGGTGAAGGCGCGCACCGCGTCCGCGAGGGACGGCGGGGACGGCTCGGGGTACAGCGGCGGCTGCTGGCCGTACCCGCCCGGCATCTGCTGCTGCGGCGGGACGCCGTACTGCTGCTGGGCGCCAACATTCTGGTCGTAGCCGTACATGCCACAAAGAGTACTGACCCCGCACGAGGGGTCGGTCACAGATGGCCGGATCGGGGTTGCTTCTTATTACCGACGGGTAGCATCATCGTAGCTACTTGTTGGTACGTGAACGAATCATCTCTTACGGAGCCGTCGCCATGGGGCACTACAAGTCGAATCTCCGGGACATCGAGTTCAACCTGTTCGAGGTCCTAGGACGGGACAAGGTGTACGGCGCCGGTCCGTTCGAGGAGATGGACACCGAGACCGCCAAGAGCATCCTGGAGGAGCTGACCCGCCTCTCGGAGAACGAGCTGGCCGAATCCTTCGCGGACGCCGACCGCAACCCGCCGGTCTTCGACCCCGAGACGAACACCGCGCCGGTCCCGGCCTCCTTCAAGAAGAGCTACAAGGCCTTCATGGACTCGGAGTACTGGCGCCTCGGCCTGCCCGAGGAGATCGGCGGCACCACCTCGCCCCGCTCCCTGATCTGGGCCTTCGCCGAGCTGATCCTGGGCGCCAACCCGGCCGTCTGGATGTACTCCTCGGGCCCCGCGTTCGCCGGCATCCTCTTCGAGGAGGGCAACGAGGTCCAGAAGCACATCGCGAAGATCGCCGTGGAGCGCACCTGGGGCTCCACCATGGTGCTGACCGAGCCGGACGCCGGTTCGGACGTCGGCGCCGGGCGGACCAAGGCCGTGCAGCAGGAGGACGGCTCCTGGCACATCGAGGGCGTGAAGCGCTTCATCACCTCCGGTGAGCACGACATGGAGGAGAACATCCTCCACTACGTGCTGGCGCGGCCCGAGGGTGCCGGTCCGGGCACCAAGGGCCTGTCGCTCTTCCTCGTCCCGAAGTACCTCTTCGACTTCGAGACCGGCGAGCTGGGCGAGCGCAACGGCGTCTACGCCACCAACGTCGAGCACAAGATGGGCCTGAAGGCCTCCAACACCTGCGAGATGACCTTCGGCGACCGGCACCCCGCCAAGGGCTGGCTGATCGGCGACAAGCACGACGGCATCCGGCAGATGTTCCGGATCATCGAGTTCGCCCGGATGATGGTCGGCACGAAGGCGATCTCCACGCTGTCGACCGGCTACCTGAACGCGCTGGAGTACGCCAAGGAGCGCGTCCAGGGCCCCGACCTCGCGAACTTCATGGACAAGACCGCGCCCAAGGTCACCATCACCCACCACCCGGACGTGCGCCGCTCGCTGATGACGCAGAAGGCGTACGCCGAGGGCATGCGCGCCCTGGTGCTGTACACGGCCGCCGTCCAGGACACCATCCAGGTCAAGGAGGCGGCCGGCGAGGACGCCAAGGCCGAGCACGCGCTCAACGACCTGCTCCTGCCGATCGTGAAGGGCTACGGCTCCGAGAAGGGCTACGAGCAGCTCGCCCAGTCGCTGCAGACCTTCGGCGGCTCCGGCTTCCTGCAGGAGTACCCGATCGAGCAGTACATCCGCGACGCCAAGATCGACACCCTCTACGAGGGCACCACCGCGATCCAGGGCCAGGACTTCTTCTTCCGGAAGATCGTCCGCAACCAGGGCGCGGCCCTCAACTCCCTCGCCGAGGACATCAAGAAGTTCCTGGCGCTCGGCACGGGCGGCGAGGAGCTCGCCGGTGCGCGCGAGCACCTCGCGAAGGCCGCCGTCGAGCTGGAGGCCATCGTCGGTCTGATGCTGACCGACCTCGCGGCCACCGAGCAGGACGTCAAGAACATCTACAAGGTCGGCCTGAACACCACCCGCCTGCTGATGGCCTCCGGCGACGTCGTCGTCGGCTACCTGCTGCTCAAGGGTGCCGCGGTCGCCGCCGAGAAGCTGGAGACGGCGTCCGCGAAGGACAAGGCGTTCTACACCGGCAAGATCGCGGCGGCGAAGTTCTTCGCGGCCAACGTCCTGCCGGGCGTCACCGGTGCGCGCAAGCTCGCCGAGGGCGTCGGCCTGGACCTGATGGAGCTCGACGAGGCCGCGTTCTAGCACGGCTCGTTCTGGGTAGCCAGAATTCCCCATCGCCCTTGCGAGGGCCCGCTCCCCGTACGCGGAGTGGGCCCTCGTACGTCGTTAAGGTGAACCCCATGAGCGAACCCCCCCGCTTCGACCGCGGCCACACCGACGACCTCATGTCCTTCCTGACGGCGAGCCCCTCGCCGTACCACGCGGTGGCGAGCGCCGCCGAACGGCTGGAGAAGGCCGGGTTCCGGCAGGTCGCGGAGACGGACGCCTGGGACACGGAGACATCAGCGGCTTCCGCCGCGGGGAGCGGCGGCAAGTACGTGCTGCGCGGCGGCGCGATCGTCGCCTGGTACGTCCCCGAGGGCGCGGCGCCCCACACGCCGTTCCGGATCGTCGGCGCGCACACCGACTCCCCGAACCTGCGGGTCAAGCCGCTGCCCGACACCGGGGCGCACGGCTGGCGCCAGGTGGCCGTGGAGATCTACGGCGGACCGCTGCTGAACTCCTGGCTCGACCGCGACCTGGGGCTGGCCGGCCGGCTGACCCTGCGGGACGGCTCCACCCGCCTGGTCAACGTGGACCGCCCGCTGCTGCGCGTCCCCCAACTCGCCATCCACCTGGACCGTTCGGTGTCCGCGGAGGGCCTCAAGCTCGACAAGCAGCGCCACCTCCAGCCGATCTGGGGACTGGGCAACCAGGTGCGGGACGGCGACCTGATCGCCTTCCTGGAGGCGAACGAGGGGCTGCCGCCCGGCGAGGTCACCGGCTGGGACCTCATGACGCACTCCGTCGAACCGCCCGCCTACCTGGGCCGGGACCAGGAACTCCTCGCCGGGCCGCGCATGGACAACCTGCTCTCCGTGCACGCGGGCGTGGCCGCGCTCACCGCGGTGGCCCGGGCCGGCCTGCCGTACATCCCCGTACTCGCCGCCTTCGACCACGAGGAGAACGGCTCCCAGTCGGACACGGGCGCGGACGGACCGCTGCTCGGAAGCGTGCTGGAGCGCTCGGTGTTCGCGCGCGGAGGCTCGTACGAGGACCGGGCGAGAGCCTTCGCCGGCACCGTCTGCCTGTCCTCGGACACGGGCCACGCCGTGCACCCCAACTACGCGGAGCGCCACGACCCGACGCACCACCCGCGGGCCAACGGCGGCCCCATCCTCAAGGTCAACGTCAACAACCGCTACGCGACGGACGGTTCGGGCCGCGCGGTCTTCGCCGCCGCCTGCGAGCGGGCCGGTGTGCCCTTCCAGTCCTTCGTCTCCAACAACTCCATGCCCTGCGGCACCACGATCGGCCCGATCACCGCGGCCCGGCACGGCATCCGGACGGTCGACATCGGCGTCGCGATCCTGTCGATGCACAGCGCGCGTGAGCTGTGCGGCGCGGACGATCCGTATCTGCTGGCGAACTCGCTGGTCGCCTTCCTGGAGGGGTAGGTTCCGACACCGGGCCCGTGGGTACCCGCAGTTGACCGGAGGACCGGAAGAACCGGACCGGACAGGGAGGCGACACTCATGGGCCTCGGTGGATGCATCATCCTCATCGCCGCGGGAGCCATTCTCACGTTCGCGACCGACTGGCACATGAAGGGGGTCAACCTCGACCTGGTGGGGATCATCTTCATGATCGTCGGTCTGATCGGAGTCAGCACCTTCAGCAGCATCGCGCGCCGGCGCCGGGTGGTGGTGCCGCCCACCACGCCGGTCATCGACGAGGAGGGGACGGGGACCCACCATCACCGGCGGGACGGCTACAGCGACGGTTACGGCGTCTGATCGTCCATCCCGGCAAGGAGCAGGGGCAGGCGGTCCGTCCCCGCCGCGATGACGTGGACGGGGACGCCCCAGTCCTGCTGGTGGACATGGCAGGCCGGGTACTCGATGGCGGGGTCGTCGTCACATGACGCGGCCATCGCCGAAATGTGCAGGACCCCTTCCTCGACCTCAGGGTTGAGCTCCAGGGTGCGGGAGAGGTCCGTGTCCGCGCCCTCGCCCGCGAGCAGCAGCTCCGGCGGCGTGGAGGAGACCAGGAGACGGGTCGAAGGGCCGTAGCGCGTGTCGAGCTTCTGGCCCGTCGGCGCCTGGAAGATCACGTCCAACCGGAGCTTTCCGGGGGCCACTTCGGTGGCGGCGCGCTGGGTGCGGTGGGCGACGGACTCGACCCGTACGGCCTCCTCCGGCAGCCGCAGCCGGGTCAGGCGGTGCCGGGCCGACTCCACGACCACGATGTCCTCGCCGGCCAGGACGGCGTCGCTCGGCTCGCGCAGGTCCGTGGCGAGCGTGGTGACCTCGCCGGTCGCCGGGTCGTAGCGGCGCAGGGCGTGGTTGTAGGTGTCGCTGACGGCCACCGAGCCGTCGGGCAGGGCGGTGACGCCCAGCGGATGCTGGAGCAGGGCCTGTCCGGCGGGCCCGTCGCGGTGGCCGAAGTCGAACAGGCCGGTCCCGACCGCCGTGTGGACCGTGCCGTCGAGGTCCACCCAGCGCAGGGCGGACGTCTCGGAGTCGGCGAGCCAGAGCCGGTCGGCGGTGGCGGCGAGTCCGGAGGGCTGGGCGAACCAGGCCTCGTCGCCGGGGCCGTCGACGAGCCCCTCGTTGGTGGTGCCGGCGGTGACGCCGACGGTGCCGTCGACCGGGTCGTACGCCCACAGCTGGTGCACGCCCGCCATGGCGATCCACACCTTGCCGCCGAAGAGGGCCACGTCCCACGGGGAGGACAGGTCGACCTCGCGGGCCGGGCCCGAGGTGGGCGAGCCCTGCCACCACTGCCTGCCGGTGCCGGCCAGCGTGGTGACCTCGCCGGTCGCGAGGTCGAGGCGGCGCAGGGCGTGGTTCACGGTGTCGGCGACGACGACCGAGCGTGCGTCGAGGTGGGCGAGGCCCTGCGGCTCGTTGAAGGTGGCCGTGTCCGCCGTACCGTCCGCGAAGCCGCGCGCCCCCGACCCGATCCGGCGTACGACGGTCTCGCCGTCCGCCGCCATCTCCACCAGCTGGTGCCGGGTGGTGTCGCTGACCAGGAAGGTCCCGCCGGGCAAGACGAGCGCCTTGCCCGGGAAGCGCAGGGTGGTCGGCTGCGGCTCCGGCGCCACGTACGGGCCGTCGCCGCGGCGCAGGGTGCCCTTCGCCGTGTGCTCGGCCTCCAGCTCCGTCACCAGCCGCTCGATGGCGTGCACATGGCCCTCACCGGCGTGCTGCGCGACGACGTACCCCTCCGGGTCGATCACCACGAGCGTCGGCCACGCGCGCACCGCGTACTGCTTCCAGGTCGCGAGCTCCGGGTCGTCGAGGACCGGGTGCTCCACGCCGTACCGCTCGACCGCGTCGACCACCGCCGCGTGCTCGGCCTCGTGCACGAACTTCGGCGAGTGCACCCCGATCACGACGACGGTGTCCGGGTGCTTCTCCTCCAGCTCACGCAGCTCGTCGAGGACGTGCAGGCAGTTGATGCAGCAGAACGTCCAGAAGTCGAGCACGACTATGCGTCCCCGCAGGTCGGCGAGGGTGTACTGCTTGTCGCCCGTGTTCAGCCAGCCACCCTTGCCGACCAGCTCGGGGGCGCGGACGCGGACGCGGCGGGGAGTCGAAGCGGTCATGGATCAAGGGTGCCACCCGCCACTGACAATCGGTCCGGGGCCGCCCCCCGGACCGCCGTCCCGCCCGTTCCGGTCAGGTGAGGGCGTGGCCCGTCGTCGCGTCCACGTGGGACGGGATCTCGTCGTGGTGGTCGCCGACCGTGAGGGTTCCGGTGGGTTCGAGGAGGAGGATCTCGGTGGGCACGCGCGCGTACGGCTTGTGTTCCGTGCCGCGCGGGACCGTGAAGACCGAGCCCCTCGCCAGGACCACCGTGCGCTCGCCCGCCGGTTCGCGCAGGGCGATGTGCAGTTCGCCCTCCAGGACCAGGAAGAACTCGTCGGTGTGGTCGTGGACGTGCCAGACGTGCTCGCCCTCGACCTTGGCGACACGGACGTCGTAGTCGTTGACGGTGGTGACGATGCGGGGGCTCCACTGGTCCTTGAAGGACGCGAGGGCCTGGGCGAGGGAGACGGGTTCCGTGGGCATGCGGTCATCGTGCGGGCTGGTCCCGGTGCCGGGCGAGTGCTAGAAATCGCACATGCCGCAAGGATCCTCTCAGCCCGCTCGACGCCGTCCGCACAAGGTCGCCGTGATCGTCGACGAGGGCACCAACCCCTTTGAGGTGGGCGTGGCGACCGAGCTGTTCGGGCTGCCCCGGCCCGAGCTGGGACTGCCGGCGCCGCTGTACGAGGTGACTCTGTGCACGCCCACGCGCGAGGTGCGGATGAACCACGGCTTCTTCACGCTGACCGGGGCGGCGGAACTGGACGCGGTGGACGACGCGGACACCCTCGTCGTGCCCGGCCGACCCGACAACGTCGTACCGCGCGCAGCCGCCGTCCTGGACGCCATCCGACGCACGCACGCGCGTGGAGCGCGCGTCATGAGCCTGTGCACCGGGAGCTTCGCGCTCGCCGAGGCCGGACTGCTCGACGGACTGCGGGCCACCACGCACTGGATGTGGGCCGAGGAGTTCCGCCGACTGCACCCCAGGGTGCGGCTCGCGGCCGATGTGCTGTTCGTCGACGAGGGTTCCGTCCTGACCGCCGCCGGCAGCGCCGCCGCCCTCGACCTCGGGCTGCACGTCGTACGCCAGGACCACGGCGCCGAGGTCGCCAACGCGGTGTCCCGGCGCCTGGTGTTCGCCGCCCACCGGGACGGCGGGCAGCGGCAGTTCGTGGAACGGCCGCTGCCGCGGGTGCCGGACGAGTCGCTCGCGCCGCTGCTGGCCTGGGCGCAGGAGCGGCTGGGGGAGCCGCTGACGGTGGCCGACCTGGCGGCCCGCGCGGCCGTCTCCCCCGCCACCCTGCACCGCCGCTTCCAGGCCCAGCTCGGCACCACCCCGCTGGCCTGGCTGACGGGGGAGCGGGTGGCGCTGGCCTGCCGGCTCATCGAGCGCGGGGAGCGGCGGCTGGACGTGGTGGCGGAACGCAGCGGCCTGGGGACCGCGGCCAACCTACGCGCGCGCGTGCGGCGCGAGACCGGGCTCAGTCCGTCGGCCTACCGGCGGCGTTTCGGACCGGTCGGCGGGGAACGGGTGACGGTATGAGATTCCAAGTGCGCGACCGGCTCCTCGGCTTCGGTGAGGACTACTGGATCGAGGACGAGCACGGCGACAAGGTGTTCCTCGTCGACGGCAAGGCGATGCGGCTCAGGGACACCTTCGAGCTCAAGGACACCCAAGGGCGCGTCCTGATCGACATCCACCAGAAGATGTTCGCCCTGCGCGACACGATGGTGATCGAGCGGGACGGCGACGTCCTGGCCCGCATCAGGCGCAAGCGCCTGTCGCTGCTGCGCAACCACTACCGGGTCACCCTGGTCGACGGCACCGAGCTCGACGTCAGCGGCAAGATCCTCGACCGGGAGTTCGCCGTCGAGTACGACGGTGAGCTGCTCGCCGTGATCTCGCGCCGCTGGCTGCACGTCCGGGAGACGTACGGGGTCGACGTCGTACGCGACGACGCCGACCCGGCACTGCTGATCGCGGTGGCGGTGTGCGTGATCCACCTGGCGGAGAAGGAGCGGGAGGAGGACTGAGCCCGGAGGAGGACTGAGCCCGGAAGCGCCAGAGCACCCCGCCCGTGCTAGAGCACCCGGTCCTTCAGGGCCGGGAACTGCTCCCGCGTCGTCGCCACCTTCGACGGGTCGAACTCCACGGTGAGGACTTCCTCGCCCGCGCCCGCCTCCGCCAGCACCTCGCCCCACGGATCCACCACGATCGAGTGACCCGCCTGCGGAACTCCCGCATGCGTCCCGGCCGTTCCACACGCAAGCACGAACGCCTGGTTCTCGACCGCCCGCGCCTGGGCCAGCAGCGTCCAGTGCGAGCGGCGGCGCTCCGGCCAGCCCGCCGGCAGGACCAGGGTCTCGGCGCCGTTGTCGACGAGACCGCGGAAGAGTTCGGGGAAACGGAGGTCGTAGCAGGTGCCGAGGCCGAGGGTGGTCTCGGGCAGACGGACCGTCACCAGCTCGCGCCCCGCGCCCATCAGCACGGCCTCGCCCTTGTCGAAGCCGAAGCGGTGGATCTTGCGGTAGGCGGCGACCAGGTCACCGGAGGGGGAGAAGACGAGAGACGTGTTGTAGAGGGGACCCTCAGGGTCACGCTCGGGGATCGAGCCCGCGTGCAGCCACACACCCGCGTCACTCGCGGCCTTCGCCATCGCCTCATGCGTCGGACCCTCGATCGGCTCGGCCTCCGGGCCGAACTCCTCGTAGGCGAAGGCGCCGGTCGTCCACAGCTCGGGCAGAACCACCAGGTCGGACCCGGCCTGTTCCCGGACGAGCGCGGCCACCCGCCGCCTCCGTTCGCCAACCGATTCGCCCTCGTCCACGGCGATCTGGATCAAAGAGGCGCGCACACTACCACCGTCCTGCCATTTGAGTCACTCACTGATCTTCAGGACAGAGCGCCGATCCTTCAAGACCTGGAAGACTGTCCGTTCCCCTGAACCGGGGCAGGGGCGGCGTCCGATTCGACCGCGCGCCGCAAGTACCACAGCATCTGCCCGTGGGCGGAACGCCCATCACGCTCGGCAGCGGCCTTGATGGCCGCGTGCAGGTCGTCGGGGAGCCTGAGATTGAAGTTCACCATGCACCCAGACTAGACCCAGATCGCTTGACCATCGACCCAAAATGCACCCACAATGGGTGCATGAGTAGGTTTCGCATGTACCCCACGAGCGAGCAGGAGCAGCAAATGTTGCTGCACTGCGCGCACGCCCGATACACGTGGAACCTCGCCGTCGAACAACACGCACACTGGAGACCTGGACGCAGGTCCGCGCCTGGCTTCGCCGAGCAGTGCCGCCAACTCACCGAGGCCCGCCGCGCCAACGGATGGCTCGGTGCCGGGAACGCAGACGTGCAACAACAGGCTTTGAAGGACTTCGCCCAGGCCAAGAACGCCAAGTTCACCTCTGGGTTCGGCGAGCCGACCTGGCGCAGGAAATACGTACACGAAGGGTTCCGGGTCGTAGGCACCGACCGGGTACCGGAGTTCGAGCCGGACGGCTCTCCGAAGCTGAACGCCAAGACGGGCAAGCAGGTCATGGGGCGGTCCGTTGTCGTGCAGAAGCTCAACCGACGGTGGGCTCAGGTCAAGGTGCCCGGATGCGGCTGGGTCCGGTTCCGGCTCACCCGGCGAGAGCCACCACAGGCGAAGACTTTCCGGGTCACCTACAAGAACAACCGGTGGCATATCGCATTCGCCGTCATCCCCGGCTCGATCGACGCGCCCGGCACGGGCAAGCTCATCGGCATCGACCGGGGCGTGAAGATCACTGCTGCCCTGTCGGACGGCCGGAAGCTGAACTGTCCGCAGCTCACCGTCAAGGAACAGGCGCAGATTCGCAAGCACCAGCGTCGGGCAGCGCGCGCACCCAAGGGCAGTGACCGGAAGACCGTCGCGTACGCGACAGTCGCGCGACTCAAGGCGCGGGAGACGGACCGGCGCAAGGACTGGTGCGAGAAGACCAGCACGATGCTCGCCCGCACCTGTGACCTGATCCGATTCGAGAAGCTGAACATCAAGAACATGACCGCTTCCGCGAAGGGGACGGTCGAACAGCCCGGCACAAAGGTCAAACAGAAGGCCGGGCTGAACCGGGCGATTCTTGCCCAGGGTTGGGGTCTGCTCCGCCGACGCACGGAGCACAAGGCTCCGGGCCGGGTCGAGGATGTCCCTGCGCCCTTTACCTCTCTGCGCTGCTCAGCCTGCGGCTGGATCGAGAAGAAGTCGCGCAAGAGCCAAGCCGACTTCGTCTGCGTGTCCTGCGGGTTCGCGTGCAACGCCGACGAGAACGCAGCAAACAACGTCGCGGCAGGGCAGGGAGGGATATCCCACCCCCGGCAATCAGCCGGTGCCGGAGGGGCGACAGCGGTCATCAGCCGTTCGAGCGTCCGTGAACCTCAACCCACCCGGGTTGGAATCCCCCTCCCCACCGGAGGGGGAGGATGTCAAACGGGCCTACGATCGTCACACGAAAGCACTGCCGGGGTGCCTCACAGCAGCGTAACTTAGCGTCTCAAGACACCCGCCGACAGCAGCCACCTCCCACTGGCAACGCCGCCAACCAGCCCGTGTACCGACCGCCGAGGGGTCCCGTTCCGTGAGTCTGCATCCCACCCTCCAGCCCTACGCCGACGCCTGGACCCACTCCATCGAAGCGATATCCGAGCTGGTGGGGCCGCTGGTGGAGGGTGAGTGGAACCGACGGACTCCGTGCCCGGGCTGGTCGGTCCGTGACGTGGTCTCCCATGTCATCGGCCTGGACTGCGAGATGCTCGGCGACCCGCGGCCCATCCACACGCTGCCGCGCGACCTGTTCCACGTCACCAACGACCACCAGCGCTACATGGAGATGCAGGTCGACGTCCGCCGTCACCACACGGCGCCGGAGATGACCTCCGAGCTGGAGTACGTGATCATCCGCCGCAACCGCCAGCTGCGGAACGAGTCGCGGGACCCGGGCACCAAGGTGCGCGGTCCGCTCGGCACCGAGCTCACGCTGGAGGAGTCGATGCGGAGCCACGCGTTCAACGTGTGGGTGCACGAGCAGGATCTGCGCGCCGCCCTCGGCCGGCCCGGCAGCCTCGACTCCCCCGGCGCGCACATCGCGCGGGACGTGCTGCTCGGTGAACTGCCCGCCGTCGTCGCGGAGAAGGCGGACGCGCCACGCAGTTCGGCGATCGTCTTCGACGTGCACGGCCCGATCGAGTTCCTGCGTACGATCCGCGTCGACATCCAGGGTCGCGGCACCCTGGAGACGGCCCCCGCGCTCGGCCCCGCCGCCACCCTCACCCTCGACTGGGAGACCTACGTGCGGCTGGCCTGCGGCCGGGTGACACCGGACGCGGTCGCCGACCGGCTGAAGGCGGAGGGCGACCCGGAGCTGACGGCGGCGATCCTGCGGAACTTCACGGTCACGCAGTAGGGCCCGGCGCGTGGGCCCAGCGCCTCGGCCCGGCGCGTGGGCTCAGTGGTCCTCGGTGACCGAGGTCGCGATGCCGTTCGCGAGGACGACCTCGGCGTCGAGGCCCTTCTTCGCCGCGGCCTCCAGCTGGTCGAGCGTGCAGACGGCGGCGGACGCGGAGCTGCCGCAGATGGTGCCGTACCCCTTGATGACGGTGTCGTCGGCGATGAAGAAGGCCTGCTCGGCGCCCTTCGGTCCGGAGACCGTGAACTTGCCGGGCGCGAGGTAGGAGACCTGGCCGAACCAGGTGCCGTTGACGCCCTTCGCGCCGGAGCCGGTGGAGGCACGCTCGCTGACGAGCGTGGCGATGCCCTGCTTCAGGGTCACGTCGGCCGAGACGGCCGCCTTCCTGGTGGCCGTCTCCAGCTGGTCGAGCGTGCACTGCCCGCTGCCGCAGATCGCGCCGGCGCCGTTGACCCGGGTGTCGTCGGCGACGAAGAAGATCTGGTCGGTCCTGCCGGGCACGGAGACGATGTACTTGCCGGGAGCCAGGTAGCTGACGGTGCCGCCGGTGAAGGACCCGGTGACGCCCTGCCCGGACTTCGAGGCGTTCGAGGCGTTCTGGGCGGTCGTACCGGACGAAGTCCGCTGGGAGGTCGTCGTCTTGCCGGCCGTCCCGGAGGTCTTGGACGACGTCTTGCCAGAGGCCTTGGACGTCGACTGGTGCTGGCCGGTGCTCGAAGTGCCGCTGTTCGAGGAGCTGCTCTGACAGGCCGTCATCAGCACGCCGGCCGAGATCGCGGCGGTGACGACGACGGCCTTGCGCAGGTGGCGGTTCATCACGGATTTCCCTTCGGAAGCGAGTACTTCGTTCGATCACTATGAGCGCCCGCAGGCACCCCAGGTCACGCCCGTCCTCGCTTCACGACACCGCTGTCACACGCCTATGACAGAGCAACACCTCGGCTGTGAAATCCGGCTGCCGGTGAACCGCCCGCGTGGTCAGGCCGGCACATGCACCGTCTCCACCCGGCTCGCCACCAGCCGTTCCCGCTCCCGCCGGGCCACCCGCCCGCGCAGCCGCAGGATCTGGCTCACGCCCAGCGCCTGGAGGAAGAAGACCGCGGAGAAGGCGACGGTGTAGTCGTCACCGGTCGCGTCCAGGAGTACGCCGATCAGGAACAGAGTCGTCATCGAGGCGACGAAACCGCCCATGTTCGTGATGCCGGACGCCGTGCCCTGCCGCTCCGGCGGGTTGGCCGGGCGGGCGAAGTCGAAGCCGAGCATCGAGGCGGGACCGCAGGCGCCGAGCACCGCGCACAGCACGACCAGCAGCCACATCGGCGCGTGCTCGCCGGGGTAGGCCAGCGTGGCCGCCCACATCAGCGCCGTCGCGCCCACGGTGCCGAGCGCCAGCGGGAGCCGCGCCGCGTGGTGCCGGGCGACGATCTGGCCGTAGACGAGCCCCACGACCATGTTGGACAGGACGACCAGGGTGAGGAGTTCGCCCGCCGTGGCGCGGGACAGGCCCTGTGCCTGGACCAGGAAGGGCAGGCCCCACAGGAGCAGGAAGACCATCGCCGGGAACTGGGTGGTGAAGTGCACCCACAGGCCCAGGCGGGTCCCGGGCTCCCGCCAGGAGGCGGCGATCTGGCTGCGGACGTAGGCCCCGCCCTGGTGCGGGAAGGGCTCCGGCTCATGGCCCTCGGGGTGGTCCTTGAGGAAGAGCAGCATCAGGACGAGTACGACGACGCCGGCGAGGGCGCTGCCCGCGAAGGCGGCGGTCCAGCCGACGCCGTGCAGCAGGCGGGCGATGACCAGCGTGGAGACGAGGTTGCCGGTCATGCCGACCAGGCCCGCGAGCTGGGCGACCAGCGGGCCGCGGCGGGCCGGGAACCAGCGGGTGCCGAGCCGCAGCACGCTGATGAACGTCATCGCGTCGCCGCAGCCGAGCAGCGCGCGGGAGGCGAGGGCCACGCCGTACGAGGGGGAGAACGCGAAGCCGAGCTGGCCCGCGGTGAACAGCACGGCGCCGATGGCCAGCACCTTCTTGGTGCCGAGCCGGTCCACCAGCAGGCCGACGGGTATCTGCATGCCGGCGTAGACCAGCAGCTGGAGGATCGAGAAGGTGGACAGCGCCGAGGCGTTCACATGGAAGCGGTCGGCGGCGTCGAGGCCGGCGACACCGAGGGACGTACGGAAGATTACGGCGACGAAGTAGACGGAGACGCCGATGCCCCAGACGGCCATCGCGCGCCGGCCGCCGGGCGGATCGCCCGGGAGGGTGGCGGTGGAGGACGAGGTGGCCGAGCTCATCGGACCTCACCCCGCGCGAGGTGCGAGAACCAGCTGACGTGCCGGTGCACGATCCCGACCGCCGCCTCCGCGTCCCCTGACCTGAGCGCCTGGAGGATCTCCTCGTGCTCGACGAGGGTCTTGGCGATCCGGTCGGGGTGCGAGTGCATGATCGCGACGCCCATGCGCAGCTGGCGGTCGCGGAGCTGGTCGTAGAGGCGGGAGAGGATCTCGTTGCCGCCGCTGCGGACGATCTCGGCGTGGAAGCAGCGGTCGGTGACGGCGGCGCCGGCGAGGTCGCCGGCGGCGGCCTGCTGCTTCTGCTTGGCCAGCAGTTCCTCGAGCCGTTCGACGAGACCGGCGGGGGCGGGTACGGCCTTGCGCGCCGCGTGCTCCTCGACCAGCAGCCGGGTCTCGACGACGTCCGCGATCTCCTGGGCGGACACGGGAAGGACGAGGGCGCCCTTCTTGGGGTAGAGCCTGATCAGCCCCTCGACCTCGAGCCGCAGCAGGGCTTCCCGCACCGGCGTCCGCGAGACCCCGACGGCCTCCGCGAGCTCGCCCTCGGTGAGCAGGGTCCCGCCCTCGTAGCGGCGCTCCAGGACGCCCTGCTTGACGTGGGCGTAGACACGGTCGGCCGCTGGTGGCTGCTTGGGGGGTTGCTTGGCGGTCAGGGTGCCCGGGCTGGTCATGGCCACAGCATAGATACAACACGTACGCATGAGGGGTTCCGTCCATTATGCGGACCTCTCTGTACCAACGGCGTCACAGAAGACAGGCCCGCCCCAGCAGCCACACAACCATTCGTGCTAGATACGTGTCTTACACCTGCGGCCCACCTTCTTTCCCCTTCAACTCGGCCGCACTACAGGGGCATTCAACGTAATCGGGGTATTTCAGTTGATTACCGCCATCTCCGGCATCAAGGGCAGCCGTCTCCGCAGAGCCGCCGCGGTCACCGTCACCGCAGGCGCCGTGCTCGCGGGCGGTGCCTTCGCCGCGGCACCCGCGCAGGCTGTCACCACGCCCTCGATCGTGGCCAAGGGCGGCTACGTGATGAACAACGCGAACGCGAAGACGCTGTACACCAAGGCCGCGGACACCAAGCGTTCCACGGGTTCCACCACGAAGATCATGACCGCGAAGGTCGTGCTCGCGCAGTCGAACCTGAACCTGGACAAGAAGGTCACGATCCAGAAGGCGTACAGCGACTACATCGTCAAGAACACAGCCTCGTCTGCTGGGCTGATCGTCGGCGACAAGGTCACCGTCCGTCAGCTGCTGTACGGGCTGATGCTGCCGTCGGGCTGCGACGCCGCGTACGCGCTCGCCGACACGTACGGCACCGGCTCGACGCGGGCCGCGCGCGTGAAGTCGTTCATCGGCAAGATGAACAAGGCCGCGACCGCTCTCGGCCTCAAGAACACGCACTTCGACTCGTTCGACGGCATCGGCAACGGCAACAACTACTCGACGCCGCGCGACCTGACGAAGATCGCCAGCAGCGCGATGAAGAACGCGACGTTCCGTACGGTCGTGAAGACGAAGAAGTACACGGCGAAGACCATCACCAAGACGGGCTCCACCCGCACGATGAAGACGTGGGTCAACACGAACGGCCTGCTCAGCAGCTACAGCGGCACCATCGGCATCAAGACCGGCTCCGGCCCCGAGGCCAAGTACTGCCTGGTCTTCGCCGCCACCCGCAACGGCAAGACCGTCATCGGCACGGTCCTCGCCTCCACGTCGATCGCCCAGCGCGAGGCGGACGCGAAGAAGCTGATGAACTACGGCTTCGCGGTGCTCTAAGGCACACGCACCCCGCCAACAGGCAAAGGGCCCGCGCCACCGGCGACGGGCCCTTCACCATGTAGCCATGCCCACAACGACCCTGCGCGCCGCCACCCCTGCCGACCTGGACGCCATCACGGACATCCACACCCTCGCCCGCACCGCGTACTACCAGGCGGGCGGCCTGTTGGACCCGGACCTCACGTCCGCCGGGTCCCGCGCGCGCAGGCGGGAAGCGTGGGCACGGGTCCTGGGGTCCGCCGACGGGACGGTGCTGTGCGCGGTGCGTGAGGGAGAGGTCGCGGGTGTCGTCTCGATGGGCCCGCCCGCCGACCCCGACCTCGATCCGACCACGGCCGGCCAGCTGTACCAGATCCATGTCCGGCCGGGCAGTTGGGGAGCGGGCATCGGCAGCCGGCTGCACGAGGGTTTCGTACGGCTCCTGCGCGAGCGTTCGCTGAGTACGGGCGTACTGGAGGCGTGGGAGCGCAACACCCGGGCCCGGACCTTCTACGCCCGGCACGGCTGGCGCCCGGACGGCCACAGTCGCCCCGGCCCCTGCGACGCCGAATATCTGCGGCTGCGGCTGGAGTTGGGGGCCTAGAGTCGGGCGGGTGACTTTGGAGCCCTCGTATCTTTCCGCTGTCCGGCAGTCGTACGACACCGTCGCCGCCGACTACGTCGAGCAGGTGCCGAGGCCTGCCGCGCTGGATCCGCTGTCGCGAGGCATGCTGGGCGTGTTCGCGGAGATCGTGCGGGAGACGGACCTCGGACCGGTCGCGGACCTGGGATGCGGGCCGGGCTTCGTGACGGCGCACCTCGCCGCGCTGGGCGTCCCCGTGTCCGGCGTCGACCTGTCACCGCGCATGGTGGAACTGGCCCGGCACAACCACCCCGAACTGTCCTTCTCCGTCGGCTCGATGACAGCACTGGACATCGCGGACGACTCCCTGGGCGGCATCCTCGCGTACTACTCCACCCACCACACGCCACCCGAGGTACTCCCGCTGATCTACACCGAGTTCCACCGCACCCTCAAGGCAGGCGGCACGCTGATGCTGGCGGGTTACGTCGGAGACGGCGAACGGCTCCGGCCGACGCAGGGTTACGGCGGACACCCGGTGTCGTACGAGTCCCATCTGCAGCCGGTGGAACGGCTCGTGGAACTGATGGAGGCAGCCGGGCTGATCGTGACCACGCGGGTGGTGCAGGAGCCCGGCAAGACCTCGAAGCGAAGGATCGCAACGCTCCTGGCGGAGAAGCCGGTGGGGTAGCCCGCGCCCTTCCAGGCCGACGAAGCCCTCGCCGTCGCTCTGATGAATGAAGGGGCGGCCGCAACTTGAACTTGCGGCCGTCCCTTCGCTGTTCAATCGATCCCGTTCGGGAATGTCATGCCCAGCTGATCAGCCGTTTCGGCTGTTCCAGGATCGCCGCCACATCCGCCAGCACCTTGGAGCCCAGCTCGCCGTCCACCAGGCGGTGGTCGAAGCTCAGCGCCAGCGTCGTGACCTGGCGCGGCTTCACCTTGCCCTTGTGGACCCACGGCTGGAGCTTGATCGCCCCGACCGCGAGGATCGCGGACTCACCGGGGTTCAGGATCGGCGTGCCGGTGTCGACGCCGAAGACGCCGACGTTGGTGATGGTGACGGTCCCGCCCTGCATCGCGGCCGGGGACGTCTTGCCCTCCCGTGCCGTGGACACCAACTCGCCCAGCGCCCCCGCCAGTTCCGGCAGCGTCTTGGCGTGCGCGTCCTTGATGTTCGGGACGATCAGGCCGCGCGGGGTCGCCGCCGCGATGCCGAGGTTGACGTAGTGCTTGAGCACGATCTCCTGGGCCGCCTCGTCCCAGGACGCGTTGACGTCCGGGTTGCGGCGGATGGCGACCAGGAGGGCCTTGGCGATCAGGAGCAGCGGGTTCACGCGCAGGCCCGCGAACTCCTTGTCCTCCTTGAGCTCCTCGACCAGCTTCATCGTGCGCGTCACGTCCACCGTCACGAACTCCGTGACGTGCGGCGCCGTGAAGGCCGAGTTGACCATCGCCTGGGCCGTGGCCTTGCGGACGCCCTTGATCGGGATGCGGGTCTCGCGGGCGGTGTCGTACGCCGGCACGGGCGCCGGGGGCACCGACACGGCCGGTGCCGTCACCGGCTCGGCCGCCGGCGGGGCGACCGCCGCGTGCACGTCCTCGCGCGTGATGACGCCGTCCGGGCCGGACGGGACCACCGTCGCGAGGTCCACGCCGAGGTCCTTGGCCAGCTTGCGCACGGGCGGCTTGGCGAGCGGGCGCTCCTTCGGCGCCGCGACGGGCTCGGCCACCGGGCCGTGTCCGTTCAGTTCCGTCTGGATCGCCGTCGAGGCCTGGGAGACGGCGACCTCGGGGCCCTTGCGCGGGCGCCGCTTGGTGGAGGACGCGGCCACGCCGTAGCCGACGAGCACGGGCTGGCGGCCCGAGCCCTCCGGCTTCTTCTCCTCGGCCGGCGCGGGAGCCTTCGCCGGCGCGGGGACCTCGGCCGACGTGGGAGCCTCGGCCGACGTGGGAGCCTCGGCCGATGCGGGAGCCTCGGCCCCGGCACCGGTCCCGCCCGACACGTCCACCGCGATGATCGACGTGCCCACGTCGACCGTGGTGCCCTCGGGGAAGTGCAGGTCGCGGACCACTCCGTCGTACGGGATGGGCAGTTCGACGGCCGCCTTCGCCGTCTCGACCTCGCAGACCACCTGGCCGTCGGTGACCGTGTCGCCGGGCTTGACGTACCACTTGAGGATCTCGGCCTCGGTGAGCCCCTCGCCCACGTCCGGCATCTTGAACTCGCGTACGGACGCTTCCGTCATCGTCGTCACGAACCCTCTCCTCAGTACGCCAGGGCGCGGTCGACGGTGTCGAGCACCCGGTCCAGGCCCGGCAGGTACTCCTCCTCCAGGCGGGCCGGCGGGTAGGGGGCGTGGTAGCCGCCGACCCTGAGCACCGGGGCCTCCAGGTGGTAGAAGCAGCGCTCGGTGATCCGGGCGGCGATCTCCGCGCCCGAGCCGAAGAACACCGGCGCCTCGTGGACCACGACCAGGCGGCGCGTCTTCTGCACCGACGCCTGGATCGAGTCGAAGTCCAGCGGGGAGACCGAGCGCAGGTCCAGGACCTCCAGGCTCTTGCCCTCCTCCGCCGCCGCGTCGGCGACCTCGTGGCAGAGCTTGACCATCGGGCCGTAGGCCACCAGGGTCAGGTCGGTGCCCTCGCGGACGACCTGGGCCTTGTGCAGCGGGCCGGGGATCGCTTCCGTGTTGACCTCGCCCTTGTCCCAGTAGCGCCGCTTGGGCTCGAAGAAGATCACCGGGTCGTCGGACTGGATGGCCTGCTGCATCATCCAGTACGCGTCCGAGGCGTTGGACGGGGAGACCACCTTCAGGCCCGCCACGTGCGCGAACAGCGACTCCGGGGACTCGGAGTGGTGCTCGACCGCGCCGATGCCGCCGCCGTAGGGGATGCGGACGACGACCGGGAGCTTGACCTTGCCCAGGGAGCGCGCGTGCATCTTGGCGAGCTGGGTGACGATCTGGTCGTAGGCCGGGAAGACGAAGCCGTCGAACTGGATCTCCACCACCGGGCGGTAGCCGCGCAGCGCGAGGCCGATCGCCGTGCCGACGATGCCGGACTCGGCGAGGGGGGTGTCGATGACCCGGCTCTCGCCGAAGTCCTTCTGGAGGCCGTCCGTCACGCGGAAGACGCCGCCGAGCTTGCCGACGTCCTCGCCCATGACGAGGACCTTGGGGTCGGAGTCCAGGGCGCGGCGCAGCGACTCGTTGATCGCCTTGGCCAGAGCCATCTTCTCTGCAGCCATGGTCAGGCCCCCTCTCCATCCGCGAACGACGCCTGGTAGGCGGCGAACTGGGCTCGTTCCTCGTCGACGAGCGCATGCCCGTCCGCGTACGCGTTCTCGAAGATGGCGAAGTGGTCCGGGTCCGGCATGGCACGGACCGCCTCGCGCACTCGTTTGCCCAACGCCTCGGACTCGGCCTCGAGTTCCGCGAAAAATCCCTCGTCCGCGTGGTTTGAGGCCTCCAGGTACCGGCGAAGGCGCAGGATCGGGTCCTTCGCCTCCCAGGCCAGGCGCTCGTCGTCGCCCCGGTAGCGGGTGGGGTCGTCGGAGGTGGTGTGGGCGCCCATCCGGTAGGTGTACGCCTCCACGAGCGTCGGTCCCTCGCCGCTGCGGGCCCGCTCCAGCGCCCACTTGGTGACCGCGAGGCAGGCGAGGACGTCGTTGCCGTCGACGCGGACGCCCGGGAAGCCGAAGCCCTGGGCGCGCTGGTAGAGCGGGACGCGGGTCTGCTTCTCGGTGGGCTCGGAGATGGCCCACTGGTTGTTCTGGCAGAAGAACACGACCGGGGCGTTGTAGACCGCGGAGAAGGTGAACGACTCGGCGACGTCGCCCTGGCTGGACGCGCCGTCGCCGAAGTAGGCGATCACCGCGCTGTCCGCGCCGTCCTTGGCGATGCCCATCGCGTAGCCGGTGGCGTGCAGCGTCTGGGAGCCGATGACGATCGTGTAGAGCTGGAAGTTGTTGGTGTTGGGATCCCAGCCGCCGTTGTTCACGCCGCGGAACATGCCCAGCAGGTTGGTCGGGTCGACCCCGCGGCACCAGGCGACGCCGTGCTCGCGGTAGGTCGGGAAGACGTAGTCGTCCTCGCGGGTGGCGCGGCCGGAGCCGATCTGGGCGGCCTCCTGGCCGAGCAGCGAGGCCCACAGTCCCAGCTCGCCCTGGCGCTGCAGGGAGGTGGCCTCGGCGTCGAAGCGCCGGGTGAGGACCATGTCGCGGTACAGGCCGCGGAGATCGTCGGGGGTGATGCCGGCGACGTACTTGTCGTACTCGGCGTTCTTGACGCGTTCGCCCTCGGGCGTCAGCAGCTGTACGAGCTCCGGGTCGGTGCCCGGCGCGTTCTTTGCGGTCGTGCGCTTGCCGGCCGTGCTCTTGGTTCCGGCGCTGCGTCGCGGTTTGCGCGCGGCAGTGCTCTCCACGGTCACGTGTGCTCCTCCGTCGGTCCGGCATCCCGGGTTCGCCGGGTGCCAGTGCGGCTCACCTGCAGCCCTACGGACGCACAGGGTGGGTGCGGCCCGGTCGGGAACAGGCGTGACAGGTGCCCCGGCGAGCGCCCTGCAAAAGGCACGTTACCCAGTGCTCCACATTTCTGTGAAACCCCTCCTGACCTGCGATTTTGCTTTGATTTCCAAGTAAATCGCGAAAGTCGGGAACATCTCCTGGTCACAGCCTTGCAGGGGGCCGGAACAACGGCACGTTATCCCGGTGACCCAGCTCACCGGAAGAGCCCTCCTCAAGCGGGACTGGTACCACTGTGTGAGACTGCCCATGTGCGCGAAGACGGAAAAATCCGGGTATTTCTTCTCGACGACCACGAGGTGGTCCGGCGCGGGGTCCATGAGCTGCTCGCGGTCGAGGACGACATCGAGGTGGTCGGCGAGGCCGGTACGGCGGCCGACGCGCTGGTACGGATTCCGGCCACCCGGCCCGACGTGGCGGTGCTCGACGTACGGCTCCCGGACGGCAGCGGCGTCGAGGTGTGCCGGGAGATCCGCGCCGCGGACGAGTCCGTCAACTGCCTGATGCTGACCTCCTTCGCCGACGACGAGGCCCTCTTCGACGCGATCATGGCGGGCGCCTCCGGATACGCCCTCAAGGCGATCCGCGGCCACGAACTGCTGACGGCCGTACGGGACGTCGCGGCCGGCAAGTCCTTGCTGGACCCGGTGGCCACCGCGCGCGTGCTGGAGCGGCTGCGCGACGGCAAGGACGCCAAGGGGGACGACAGGCTCGCGCACCTCACCGAGCAGGAGCGCAGGATCCTCGACCTCATCGGCGAGGGGCTCACCAACCGGCAGATCGGCGAGCGGCTGCACCTGGCCGAGAAGACGATCAAGAACTACGTATCGAGTCTGCTTTCCAAACTCGGTATGCAGCGGCGCTCCCAGGCGGCCGCGTACGTGGCGCGCACACAGGCCGAACAGCAGCGCCATTGAGGACCAAAGTCCTCTCCCCCGAGAGGCGGGCGTGTCCGACATTGTTTGCATGCCCTCCGACGAACGTCTCGCCGTCGAGCTGCTCGCCCGCACCGACTACGGCCGCGTCGCCACCAGCATGCGCGCGCTGCCCTTCCTGGCCTTCGCCCGGCACATCGTGGCCGACGGCCGGGTGCTGCTGCGGCTGCCGCGGAGCTGTGGCTACCACCGGGCGTGCGCCGGGAGCGTGGTGGCGTACGGCGCGGACAACCTGAGCTCGGCGCGGCCCGGGGAGAGCCTGTGGTCGGTGCAGGTGGTCGGGGAGTGCGCCGCCCACGAGCCGACGGCCGCCGAGACCGAGCGGTTCGGACCGATGCCGCGGCTGGTGGACGGCGAACCGTACGAGCCCGTCTATCTGAGCGTCGAGCCGCAGTTCGGCACGGTCCATTCCATCGATGGTGGCCTGGAACGCCACTTCGAGCACATCCCGTGACCGAAAGCGACTGACGACGACTGTCTGCGACAAAGCCCAGCTCAAGGGCCCGGCTCGTGCCCTAGCATCTGGCGCGTGCCGCGCTCCCATGTACCACCCCACGTGCCTCACGCGCCCCCGCTGGGCGCCTTGCTGCGCCAGTACACCGCCGGTTCCCCCGTCGCGTGCGAGCCCGTCGACCAGGGCCTGCTGAACCGCGGCTACCGCCTGTGCACCACCCGGGGCCGCTACTTCCTCAAGCACCACTTCGACCCCGAGACCGCCGACCCGGCCGCCATCGCCCGCCAGCACCGGGCCACCCAGCGCCTGGCCGACCTGGGCGTCCCGGTGGCGCCCCCGCTGCCGGGCCGGGACGGGCGCACGGTCGCCGTGGTCGGCGGGCACGCCTACGCCCTGCACCCCTGGATCGAGGGCCGGCACCGGCACGGCGGCCAGCTCACCACCGGTCAGTGCGAGCGGCTGGGGGCGCTCCTGGGCGTCGTACACGCAAGCCTGGAGCGCGTGATGCCGGCGCACGCGCGGGCGCGCGGATCCGATACGGGCGAGAGCGCCGACCCCGCGGACACCTTCACCCTCATCGACGACCTGCTCGGCCGGGTACGGCGGCACCGGCCCGCCGACTCCTTCGACGAGCTGGCCCGGCACCGGCTTCTGGAGCGGCGCGCGCTGCTGGAGCAGCACTCCGGGCGGCGGCCCGCGCGCGGGGGCTCGGTGGGCTGGGTGCACGGGGACTTCCACCCGTTCAACCTGCTCTACAAGGGCGACGCCCCGGCCGCGATCGTCGACTGGGACCGGCTCGGCCTGCGCCCGCGGGCGGAGGAGGCCGTACGCGCCGCCGCGATCTTCTTCGTACGGCCCGTGGGGGCGCTCGACCTGCCGAAGGTACGGGCGTACGCGCGCGCGTACCGGCGTGCGGCCGGCGCCACGCCCTCCCAGCTCGCGGCGGCCGTGCACCGCGTGTGGTGGGAGCGCCTCAACGACTTCTGGATGCTGCGCTGGCACTACGAGCGCGGCGACACCCGCGCGGACTGCCAGTTCCCGGCGGCCTCGGCGCTCGTGGTGTGGTGGACACGCGAGTACGACGCGGTGTGCGAGGCGTTCGCGGACTGAGGCGGACGCCTCGGAAAAGCAGCACGCGCGCGTGGAGCGGTTCCACGGCCCTACGCGCGCGTGAAGGTCGCCTTGCCGGCCGGCGTCAGCCCCCGAGCGCGCCGCTGGTGACGCCGGTCGTGCCGCCGTTGTCGGCGCCGCCGTCCGCGGGGTCGGTGGAGCCGCCCGTGGGGTCGCCGGTGGTCGGGTTGCTGCTCGTCGGCTCGTTCGTCGTCGGCTCGTCCGTCGGCTCGTCGGTCGGCTCGCTGCTCGGGGTCGCCGACGGCGTGTACGACGGGGTGTACGACGGCGTGTAGTCCCCCGACCCGGAGGTCGTGCCGGAGGTGTCGTCCGTCGACGTGTCGGTGGACGTGTCCGTCGGCTCCTCGCTCGGCGTCTCGGAGGAGGTGTCGTCCTTGCTGGTCTGCGAGGTGGTCGGCGACTGCGTGGTGCCGCCACCGCCGCTGCCGCCACCGGTGTTGTTCAGCGCCAGCGCGACGCCCGCCGCGATCGCGATCACCGCGAGGACGGCCAGGATCCACAGCTTGCCGCGGCCGCTGCCCCGGTTGCCGTGCCCCTCGAAGCCGCCGTCGTCCCCGCCGCCGTAACCGCCGGGCAGGATCGGCGCCGGGATCTGCGTCGTACCGGAGCCGTCACCGGGGTGTGGCAGCACCGCCGTGCCGGCGAAACCGGCCGCCGGGGTGTGCCGGCCGTCGTGCACGTCGACCGGGCCGGTGTTCCAGGTGCCGGTGTGCCCGCCCTGGTCGTACAGCATCTGCAGGCCGTACTGGACCAGCCCGCGCATCTCCTCGGCGGTCTGGAAGCGGTCGTCGGGCTCCTTGGCCAGTGAACGCATGACCAGGCCGTCGAGTTCCGGCGGGGCCTCGCCGTTCGAGATCTGGGACGGCGGGACCGGGATGTCCTGGACGTGCTGGTAGACCACCGACAGCGGCGTCTCGCCGACGAACGGGGGCCGCAGCGCGAGGAGTTCGTACAGGAGGCAGCCGGTCGCGTACAGGTCGGAGCGGTGGTCGACGGCCTTGCCGAGCGCCTGCTCCGGCGAGAGGTACTGCGGCGTGCCCATGACCATGCCGGTCTGGGTCATCGTCGTGGACGCGCCGTGCAGGGCACGCGCGATGCCGAAGTCCATCACCTTGACGGCGCCGTTGTGGGTGATGATCACGTTCGCCGGCTTGATGTCGCGGTGCACGATTCCGTGCTGGTGCGAGTAGGCGAGCGCCTCCAGGACACCCGAGACGATGATCAGGGCCTGCTCGGGGCCCGGCGCCTCGGCGTTGATGAGGAGGTCGCGGATGGTGCGCCCCTCGACGATCTCCATGACGATGTACGGCACCGACTGGCCGCCGACGAAGTCCTCGCCGGAGTCGTACACGGCGACGATCGCGTGGTGGTTGAGGCCGGCCACGGACTGCGCCTCGCGCGTGAAGCGGGCCTTGGAGACCGGGTCCTCGGCGAGGTCGGCGCGCAGCAGCTTGACCGCGACGGTGCGCCCCAGGCGCACGTCCTCGGCGGCGAACACCTCTGCCATGCCGCCCCGGCCGAGTCTGCGGGTCAGCCGGTATCGCCCGTCGCCGACCAGCCCGCCGTTACCCCACATCTCCGGCGCATCTGACATTCCGCCGCCAGTCGCCTCGGGGTCGGACGGGCCCTGAGCGCGCTGCTGCTGCTCCATCAGTCCTCGCCGTCGTTTCTGCCCGCGGTGCGCGCGGTGTTGTTACGGTCTCCGTCGGCCACGCTACAGCCTCAACGCAAGCCGCCGGTCCGAGAAGGGAGCCGGAACCGGCACGAGACGGACCGGCCATCAAACCGTCATCCCCGCCCGTCGTGCAAATTCTGTGTACCGCGAGTACAACCTCTGTAACGCTCCCACGACGCTTCTTTCGCGTACGGTCACGGAACGGGCATCGCGCTTGACGTGTCAGTGCCCTGGGGCAGACTTGGCCGGGAATAACACATTCGATCACCGCCTGTCAGCCCGGCGATGACGGTCTACGGCGCCTGAAGGCCCATGGGGGACACGGAAGATGAGCCAGGACGGCGCGCAGGGCCGGTACGCGGGAAGGGCGCTGGCCGGTGGCCGCTACCAGCTGCGCGACTTGCTCGGCCAGGGCGGCATGGCCTCGGTGCACCTCGCCTACGACTCCGTGCTCGACCGGCAGGTCGCGATCAAGACCCTGCACACCGAGCTCGGCCGCGAGCAGGCCTTCCGCGAGCGCTTCCGCCGCGAGGCCCAGGCCGTGGCCAAGCTCACGCACACCAACATCGTCTCGGTCTTCGACACCGGCGAGGACAGCGTCGACTCCATGACGACGCCGTACATCGTCATGGAGTACGTCGAGGGCCGCCCGCTGGGCTCGGTGCTCGACGAGGACGTACGGCAGTTCGGCGCGATGCCCGCGGACAAGGCGCTGAAGGTCACCGCGGACGTGCTCGCGGCGCTGGAGATCAGCCACGAGATGGGGCTGGTCCACCGCGACATCAAGCCGGGCAACGTCATGGTGACCAAGCGCGGCGTCGTCAAGGTGATGGACTTCGGCATCGCGCGTGCCATGCAGTCCGGCGTCACCTCCATGACGCAGACCGGCATGGTCGTCGGCACCCCGCAGTACCTCTCGCCCGAACAGGCCCTGGGCCGTGGCGTGGACGCCCGCTCCGACCTGTACTCGGTCGGCATCATGCTGTTCCAACTGGTCACCGGGCGGCTGCCGTTCGACGCGGACTCGCCGCTGGCGATCGCGTACGCGCACGTGCAGGAGGAGCCGGTGGCGCCCTCCTCGATCAACCGGGCGCTGCCGCCGGCGGTGGACGCGCTGGTCGCCCGCGCGCTGAAGAAGAACCCGAACGAGCGCTTCCCGAGCGCCGAGGCCATGCGCGACGAGTGCCTGCGGGTGGCCGCGTCCCTCCAGGGCGCCCCGCCGAGCATCGTCCCCGGCGCGCCCACCGCGAGCGGCGCGGGCGTCGGCGCCGCGGTGTTCCCGCCGGTCAACCACGCGACGCCGCCGCCGGCCCCGGTCCAGCAGCCGTACCAGCCGGCCCCGACGCCGAACCCGTACGGCACACCGGCGCCCTCGCCGACGCCTTCTCCGTCGTACGGCTATCCGCAGCAGGGCGGCTACCGGACGCCGCCTCCGTTCGCGCAGCAGCCGCAGACCCCGCCGCCGTACAACCTCTCGCCGCAGCCCGCGACGCCCCCGCCCGCGCGGGCCGGCGACAAGGGCAACAAGCCGGTGGTCGTCATCATGGTGGTCGTCGCGATCATCGCCGTGACCGGGCTGCTGGCCACCATCCTGTTCAACAGCGGCAACGCGAGCAGCGACGACAACGGCGGCGGAAGCGGCGGCGGCACCGACGCGAGCAGCTCGGCGACGCACGCGGAGGGCTATCGCGGGCCGGACACAGCGAAGACGATCGACTCGACGGAGTGCACCGAGCCGCAGGAGTCGTACACCGACGAGAACAAGATCCGGGTGCCCGACTTCCGGTTCAAGTACATCGACTCGGTCAAGGAGTGCGCGGCGGACGCCGGATGGACGGTCAAGGTCGAGGACATCGACGAGAACACGTACGGCGAGGGCGCGGTGATCAAGCAGTCGCCGGAGGCCGGTTCCGACGCGGACCCGGACAACGTGCAGATCACCCTGGAGGTCTCGACGGGCAACCCGGCGAGCTGATCGCGTGACACGAAAGGCCCGGCGGTCTCGGCTGCCGGGCCTTTCGTGTCGGTCACGTCGTTGGTCGTTACAGGTACGGTCCGCCGGTGCGGCCGGCCGCCTGGCCGCCGTCCTCGCCCATCTCGTGGCCGCCCACGCCGGGCGGGAGCGCGCGGCGCATCTGCTCCAACTGGGCCCGCGCGGCCATCTGCTGGGCGAACAGCGTGGTCTGGATGCCGTGGAAGAGGCCCTCCAGCCAGCCCACCAACTGGGCCTGCGCGATACGCAGTTCGGCGTCGCTCGGGGTCCCCTCGTCCTGGAACGGCAGGGACAGCCGCTCCAGCTCCTCGACCAGCTCCGGCGCCAGACCATCCTCCAGCTCCTTCACCGAGCTGCGGTGGATCTCCTTGAGCCGAGCCCGGCTGGCCTCGTCCAGAGGAGCCGCGCGCACTTCCTCCAGAAGCTGCTTGATCATGCTGCCGATCCGCATGACCTTGGCCGGCTGCTCGACCTGCTCGGTCACCGGGATCTCGCGGGAGTCCTCGTCCGTACCGCCGCCAATCGCCATGCCGTCCTGGCCGACGACCAGGATCTGGGGGGTCTCCGCTGAGCGTTCGTTCCTCGGCATCTCCATGCCGCCATTCTCTCGCACGCGTGCATCTCATCACCGTGGTGCCCCCCGTGGAAGGTGATCCACCGTTTACGGCGCGGAAGATGCTGTCACTCCTCGGGTCGCGGCCGGGTGACGGTGATCAGCCTCAGCAGGCGGGCCTCGCAGTGGTCCAGCCAGCGGATCTCCGCCTCCGCGTGGCAGATCAGCTGCTCCAGGACCAGCAGCCGCGCCACCTCGTCGGGGTGCTCGGGCGTCCTGGACAACGCCTGCGCCCGCTGCCGCACGTACTCGTGCAGCGCGTCCGCCACGTGCCGGCGCTGCGCCTCCACGACCGCCCGCACGTCCACGCCGGGTGCGCCGACGGCCAGCGCCAGCTTGATCGCCAGCTCGTCGCGGGGCGGGCTCGCGCGCTCGACGGGCGCCGCGAACCACGCGCGCAGTTCGTCGCGGCCGGCCTGCGTCAGCGCGTACAGCGCCCGCCCCGCCTCGTCCTCGCCGTCCTGCGCGACCATCCCGTCCCGCTCCAGCCGGCCGAGGGTCGTGTAGACCTGCCCGATGTTCAGCGGCCAGGTCCCGCCGGTACGCGCCTCGAACTCGGTGCGCAGTCGTGAGCCGTAGCGGGGGCCGTGTTCCAGGAGCGCCAGCAGGCCGTGACGTATCGACATACCGGGATTGTGCAGCCGTACCGCCTTATTTGGCGGAACCCGGAATGCCGGACGTGCGGGAGGGGGTGACGCTGGTGACGTGACTTCATGGCTGCGGGCTTTGAGGGGGGCGGGAGTGGTGGTGGGGGTGGGGATGGGAGTGGGGTTGGGAGTGGGGGCGAGTGTTGCGATGGGTGCGTCGTACGGGGCCGTATCGACGTACGGGGGCGTTTCGACGTACGGGGGCGTTTCGACGTACGGGGGCGTTTCGACGTACGGGGGCGTTTCGACGGCCGGCAGCGTATCGACGCACCGGGCCGTTTCGACGGACGCTCCCGTATCGACGCACGCCGCCGTTCCGTCGTACGGGGGCGTATCGACGCACGTGCCCGTATCGACGGGCGCCGTCGGGCGTGGTCCGGCCCCCGGGCCTTCCGGGTCCGCGTCTGCCGGGGAGCCTTCGCGGGCCGGGAGTGCGGCCGGGGAGGGGCGGGAGCGGCCCGGGCGGGCGGACGTGTCGACGCCTGCGGACGACGCCACGGACGAGGGAGTGGGCGAGGAGGCGGGCGACGACGGCGGTGACGCCCCGGAGGAGGCCGCCGAGGGTGTCGACAGCCCGGACGCCGACGAGTCGCCGCAGGCCGAGCAGGTCGGCTCGGCGCCGCCTGCCCGGCCCGTACGGCAGGCCGTCGCGCGGGCCGAGTCGCCGGCCGAGCCCGTGCTGCGGATCCTGCCGCTGGGCAGCGGGCTGGTCCTGATCGGGCTCGGCCTGGGACTCGCGTTCATCGGGCTGCGGTTGCGCCGGGGTTAGCCGGCTTCCCGCTGTGTCGGCCCCGCAGGTCAGGGTGTGATCAGCAGGACCTTGCCGATGTGGCTGCTCTCCTCCACCACCCGGTGCGCGGCCGCCGCGTCGCTCATCGGGAGTTCGCGGTCGACGACGGGACGGACGTGGCCGCCGGACAGCAGCGGCCAGACGTGTTCGCGTACGGCCGCCACGATGGCCGCCTTCTCCTCCAGCGGACGCGCCCGCAGCGAGGCGGCCGTGACGGCGGCCCGCTTGTTCAGGAGCGCGGCGAGGTTCAGCTCGCCCTTGATCCCGCCCTGCATGCCGATCACGGCGAGGCGGCCGTTGACGGCGAGGGTCTGGATGTTCCGGTCCAGGTACTTGGCGCCCATGTTGTCGAGGATGACGTCGGCGCCCGCCCCGTCGGTGGCCGCCTTCACCTCCTCGACGAAGTCCTGCTCCCGGTAGTTGACGAGGATCTCGGCGCCGAGCTCGCCGCAGTACTCCAGCTTCTCCTTGGTGCCCGCGGTCACCGCGACCTTGGCCCCGACGGCCTTCGCGAGCTGGATCGCCATCGTGCCGATGCCGCTGGAGCCGCCGTGCACGAGCAGGGTCTCCCCGGGACGCAGGTGGGCGATCATGAAGACGTTCGACCAGACCGTGCAGACCACCTCGGGCAGCGCCGCGGCCGCCCTGAGGCCGACGCCCTCGGGCACGGGCAGCAGTTGCCCCGCCGGTACGGCGACCTTCTCGGCGTAACCGCCGCCGGAGAGCAGCGCGCACACCTCGTCGCCGACGGCCCAGCCCGAGACGCCGGGGCCGAGCGCGGCGATCCGGCCCGAGCACTCCAGGCCGGGATAGCGGGACGCGCCGGGCGGCGGATCGTAGAAGCCCTGCCGTTGCAGGATGTCGGCGCGGTTGACGGCGCTGGCCGCCACCTCGACCAGGACCTCGCCCTCGCCGGGCACGGGATCGGGGACCTCGTCCCACACCAGCGCCTCGGGCCCACCAGGTTCGGGAATCGTGATCGCATGCATGAAGGGGACGCTACTCCTGATGACGGGCGCCCCCACCGGCGGCGGGGCGCGCGGAGGTCGGCGGGGGGCGCGGATGTCGGCGGGGCGCGCCGAAAAAAGTGTGCGATCACCGATGAGTTCGGGCGACGGCAAAGGTCTTCCCATGCGTGACCCAAGTGCGCGGAAGGAGACCCACCATGAGCCGGCACACGAACGGCCTGGCCATCGAGACCGCGGGACTGGTGAAGACGTTCGGCGAGACCCGGGCCGTCGACGGCGTCGACCTCGCCGTTCCGGCGGGCACGGTGTACGGCGTCCTCGGCCCGAACGGCGCCGGCAAGACCACCACCGTGAAGATGCTCGCCACGCTGCTCAGGCCGGACGGCGGCGAGGCCCATGTCTTCGGCCTTGACGTCGTGCGGGAGGCCGACGAGGTCCGCGCCCGCGTCAGCCTCACCGGCCAGTACGCGTCGGTCGACGAGGACCTCACCGGCACCGAGAACCTGGTTCTGCTGGGCCGCCTCCTCGGACACGGCAAGAAGGCCGCGCGCGTGCGCTCCGGGCAGCTCCTGGAGGCCTTCGGGCTCACGGACGCGGCCGGCAGGCAGGTCAAGCACTACTCCGGCGGCATGCGGCGCCGTATCGACATCGCGGCCTCCATCCTGAGCACTCCCGACCTGCTCTTCCTCGACGAGCCGACCACCGGCCTCGACCCCCGCAGCCGCAACCAGGTCTGGGACATCGTGCGTGCCGTGGTCGCCCAGGGCACGACCGTCCTGCTGACCACGCAGTACCTGGACGAGGCCGACCAGCTGGCCTCCCGGATCGCCGTCATCGACCACGGCCGGGTGATCGCCGAGGGCACGAAGGGCGAGCTGAAGGCGTCCGTCGGCGCCGGCTCCGTACACCTGCGGCTGCGGAACGCCGAGCAGCGGCCCGAGGCGGCGGACGTGCTGCGTCGGACCCTGGACGCGCAGGTCCAGCTGGAGCCCGACCCGGTGGCGGTGACGGCCAGGGTCGGTACGGCGACCAGTGGCGACGCCGCCGAGCAGGCCGCCCGGGCGCTCGGCGAACTGGCCCGCGCCGGGATCACCGTGGACAACTTCTCGCTGGGGCAGCCCAGCCTGGACGAGGTTTTCCTCGCCCTCACCGGACACGACACGCACACGCCGAAGAAGGACGAGGTGCCGGCATGAGTACCGCGACCAGCACGGAGACCCAGGACCTGGCCCCCGTCAGCGCCGAGTCGCTCGCCGCGCTGCTGGTCGGCGGCCGGCGTCCGCCGCGCCCGAGCGCGCTGTCCGCCTCGCTGACCTTCGGCCGGCGGGCCATGCTCAAGATCAAGCATGTGCCGGAGCAGCTCTTCGACGTCACCGCGTTCCCGATCATGATGGTGCTGATGTACACGTACCTCTTCGGGGGTGCCCTGGCCGGCTCTCCGAAGCAGTACATCCAGTTCCTGCTGCCGGGCATCCTGGTGATGTCGGTCGTGATGATCACCATGTACACGGGCGTCTCGGTCAACACCGACATCGAGAAGGGCGTCTTCGACCGCTTCCGTACTCTGCCGATCTGGCGGCCCTCGACGATGGTCGGCTATCTGCTCGGCGACGCCCTGCGCTACACGATCGCGTCGGTCGTGATGCTCACCGTCGGCCTGATCATCGGCTACCGCCCGGACGGCGGCGTCGGTGGCGTGCTCGCCGGGATCGCGCTGCTCGTCGCGTTCTCGTTCGCGTTCTCGTGGATCTGGACGATGTTCGGGCTGCTGCTGCGCACCGAGAAGTCGGTGATGGGCGTCAGCATGATGGTGATCTTCCCGCTGACCTTCCTGTCCAACGTCTTCGTCGACCCGAGCACCATGCCGGGCTGGCTCCAGGCCTTCGTCAACAACAGCCCGATCACCCATCTGTCGTCCGCGGTACGGGGGTTGATGGCCGGCGACTGGCCGGCCGCCGAGGTCGGCTGGTCGCTGGGCTGGGCGGGCCTGTTCGTGCTGGTCTTCGGGCCGGTCACGATGCGGCTGTACAACCGCAAGTAGGGCTCAGTCCCGCGGGAGGGGCCGGGCGTGGGGAGCGACCTGAACGCCCGGCGACACCCGCACGATCGTGATCAGTCGGTCCGTCAACTGCAGCTTGCCGATGGCCGGATCGTCGTATCCGAGCACCCGATGACCGCGTACGACGCTCACCACCAGGTCCTCCGTCTCGCGCGGCCCCTTGCCCGCCTCGGCCCTGGTCACCGGCCGCTCGACGATGTCGAGGCCGCTGCCCTGCTGGATCAGGTCCTCCATCACCATGCCGGCCGCGGGGCTGAGCACGGACAGGCCGAGCAGCCGGCCGGCCGCGCTGGCGCTGGTGATGACCGCGTCGGCACCGGACTGCTGGAGCAACGGCGCGTTCTCCTCCTCGCGCACCGCGGCCACGATCTTGGCGCCGCGGTTGAGCTGCCGGGCCGTCAACGTCACCAGGACGGCGGTGTCGTCGCGCTGGGTGGCGATGATGATCTGCTTCGCCCGCTGCACCTCGGCGCGCTTGAGCACCTCGCTGCGGGTGGCGTCCCCCATGACCCCGGCGTAGCCCTCGGCCGTCGCCGCGTCGATCACCTTGGAGCTGGGGTCGACCACGACGACCTGCTCCTTGTTCAGCCCGGTCGCGCACACGGTCTGGATCGCCGACCGCCCCTTCGTCCCGAAGCCGACGACGACGGTGTGATCCCGCAAGGTGGACCTCCAGCGGTTGAGGCGCCATTCCTCGCGGGTGCGCTCGGTGAGGACCTCGAGCGTGGTGCCGACCAGGATGATCAGGAACAGCACGCGCAGGGGCGTGATGACGAAGATGTTGGTGAGCCGGGCGGCGTCGCTGACCGGGGTGATGTCGCCGTAACCGGTCGTGGAGAGGGTGACGGTCGCGTAGTAGAAGGCATCGAGCAGGTCGACGGCGCCGTCGGAGTTGTCGTTGTAGCCGTCGTGATCGACGTAGACGATCAGGGCGGTGGCGACCAGCACCAGCAGCGCCATCAGCAGCCGCTTGCCGACCTGGCGGATCGGCCGCTCCACCACCTTCTTCGGGAGTTTCACCCGATGGGTCACGAGGTGCTCGTCCGCCTGCCGGGCGATCGCGTCATGGCCCGGTTGTTTCACGTGAAACACACCCCGATTCCGGCGGACGCCCAAGGCAGATCGAGGAGTTCGAGCTCCTGACCGGCCCGGGCACCGCCCGGTGGTACGACGGCCAGCGCGTCGGCCGCCGCGATACCGCGCAGCATGGCCGGACCGTTGTAGTGCAGCGGCACGGCGACATCCCCGCGCAGCACCACGGGGATGAGCCGGGTGTCGTACGGGTGCCCATGGGCCGTGTCCTGTACGGGCAGCGCGTACGGCTCGGGCGCGGGGTGGGCGGCGAGGGTGCGCAGCAACGGCTCGGCGAGGGTGAGGAGGCCGGAGACGGCGGCGAGGGGGTTGCCGGGGAGGCCGACGAGGTGCTGGTTCTCCTTGGTGCGGGCCAGCAGCATGGGGTGTCCGGGGCGCACCTTGACGCCGTCGACGAGGAGTTCGGCGCCGATGCGGTGCAGTGTGGGGTGGACGTGGTCGACGGGTCCGGAGGCGGTGCCGCCGGTGGTGACGATCAGATCGGCGTCGGAGGTGGTGACGGCCTTGTGCAGCGCCTTGGCGTCGTCGCCGAGCCGTCGTACGGCGGTGACCTCGGCGCCGAGCGCGCGCAGCCAGGGCGGCAGCATCGGGCCGAGCGCGTCCCTGATCAGACCGTCGTGCGGCCGGCCCTTGGTGAGCAACTCGTCGCCCAGGACGAGCACTTCGACCCGGGGCCGGGGGACGGCGGTGAGGGTGTCGTAGCCGGCGGCGGCCGCGAGCCCGAGCACGGCCGGGGTCACGAGGGTGCCGACGGGCAGGAGCTGGTCGCCCGAGCGGCACTCCTGGCCCCTGGGGCGGATGTCCTGGCCGTGCTGCATCTCACGGGTGGCGTGCAGGCGGCCCTGGGCGTCGGTGCGGCCGTGCTCGGTGCGCAGCACGGCGGTGGTGTCCAGGGGGATACGAGCGCCGGTGGCGATCCGCGCGGCCTCGCCGTCGGTCAGCGGCCCCGGCTCCCCGTGCCCCGCCAGCACTCCTTCGTCCCGTACGTCCCAGGGGCCGGGCCCGGCGACCGCCCAGCCGTCCATCGCCGAGGTGTCGAAGGAGGGCAGGTCGGTGAGCGCGTTGAGGGGCGCGCCGAGGGTGAGGCCGAGGGCCCCGTCGAGGGGCACGGAGACAAGGGCGCGCTGGGCGGACCGGGCGGCGCTACGGGCGGCGCGGGAGGCCCTGGCGCGGGCCTCGGGCCAGGGGGTGGCGCGGTGGTGCGCGTCGGGCTTGTGGGCCGCGGCGTTGTCCGGGGCGGACGTCCGGGGGGCCGGTGTCTGGTCGGCGGGGCCACGGTCGGCGGAACCTTGGCGGCCCGGGTCGTTCACCAGCGCGAGCACCTCCTCGACGTCGAGGTCCTCGGCGTCCTCGCCGGTGCGGGTGGGGTGGGCGGTCATCCGGCGTCCGTATCGGGCTTGGCGTCGGCGGCGGCCTCCTGCTCCCAGCGCAGGGCGAGGGCGGCGGCCTTGCGGGCGGCCTCGGCGACGGCCTCGGGGCCTCCGCCGGCCTGGGCTGCGGCGTACCCGACAAGGAAGGTGGTCAGCGGCGCCGCGGGCCTGGCGACACCGTGGGCGGCGTCCCGGGCGAGGTCGAGCAGCACGCCGGTGTCGACGTCGAGGTCGATGCCCAGTTCGTCCTTGGCAGCGGAAATCCATTCATCCAACACGTGCCCATGCTCCCTGATACGTGCCCTGGCGGTGGCGATGTCGTCCCAGGTGTCGCAGTCGAAGGCGGCGACGGGATCGGGGACGCGGGTGAGGTGGAGACCGGCGGTGAGCCGACGGAGGGGGAGGCCGACGAGGCCGGCGGGGGTGGGGGCGGCGGACGCGTCGCGCCGGTCGGCCGTCTCCGCGGCGGCCAGCGCGGCGAGTTCGCGGTGCAGGGCGGCCGTGCGGTACGCGGCGACCAGTGGCTGGTCGCGATCGTCGGCGTCGGTGAGCAGGGCGCCGTCGGCGTCGCTCGTGCGCAGGGCGGTCAGCAGCCGGCGTACGGTCGCCGCTTCGAGGAACGGAAGGTCCGCGGAGAGTACGACGACCTGCTCGGCCGTGGTGTGCCGCAGCCCGGCGCCGAGCGCGGCCACGGGCCCCCCGCCGGGTGGTTCCTCGCGCGCCCACCGCACGGGCCGCGCGGTCGGCCGAGCGTCGGCGACGACCACGGTCGTACGGGCGTCGGCGCAGGCGGCGAGCACCCGGTCGAGCAGGGCCCGACCGCCGACCCGCACACCGGGCTTGTCGGCGCCGCCGAGCCGCCGGGCCCCGCCCCCGGCGAGCACGACGGCGTCGTACACCGGGCCGGCACCGGCTTCGTCCGAGGGCTCGTACGAGGTCACCCCATGAGTATGCGGGCCGCCACGATCACAGGGAACGTGCGGGCGGCCGCGCAATCACAGGGTGCACGGCCGTCACGCCGGCGATTCCGCGAGCCGCGCGCCTCTTCGCGGGGCGGAGCACCATAGCGCGGGGCTGAGCACCATAGCGCGGGGCCGCACGTCATTGCGCGGGGTCGCGCGCTCACAATGTCCGCAGCAGTACCGCCGGCTGTTCCACGCAGTCCGCCACGTACCGCAGGAAGCCGCCCGCCGTGCCGCCGTCGCAGACGCGGTGGTCGAAGGTGAGCGAGAGCTGGACGACCTGGCGGACCGCCAGCTCGCCCTCGTGCACCCATGGCTTGGGGACGATGCGGCCGACGCCGAGCATGGCCGCCTCGGGGTGGTTGATGATCGGCGTGGAGCCGTCGACGCCGAACACTCCGTAGTTGTTCAACGTGAAGGTCCCGCCGGTCAGTTCCCCGGGCGTGAGACCGCCCGCCCGGGCGGCCTCGGTCAGCCGGGCGAACTCCGCGGTCAGCGCCTCGGCGTCCCGCGCGTGCGCGTCCCGTACGACCGGGACGACCAGGCCCCGCTCGGTCTGCGCGGCGAAGCCCAGGTGCACGTGGTCCAGTTGCACGACCTCCCGGGCCGCCATGTCGACCGTGGAGTTGAGCTCGGGGAAGCGTGCGAGGGCGGCCGTGCAGATGCGGGCCAGCAGCGCGAGGAGCGAGATCTTCGCTCCACCCGTGGCGTTCATCGCGGCCCGCGCCCGCATGAGCTCGGTCGCGTCCGCGTCCACCCAGCAGGTCGCGTCCGGTATCTCGTGCCGGCTCCGGGAGAGCTTGTCGGCGACGGCACCGCGGATGCCCTTGAGGGGGATACGGGTCCCTTCGGCGACCGCAGGAGCAGGCGCCTGCGGCGGTGTCGCGCTCTTGCGGGCCGCGGAGGCGCGAAGGGCGTACTCGACGTCGGCCCGCAGGATCAGCCCGTCGGGCCCGGAGCCGTTCAACTCCCGCAGATCCAGGCCGTTCTCACGGGCAAGGCGGCGTACGAGGGGGGAGATCACCGGCACGGGACCGTCCCCGCGATCCGGCCCGCGGTCCGGCCCGCGCACCTCGGTCGCCGCGTCGACAGCCATGGCGCGGTCGTCGACAGCAGTGGCGCGGTCGCCCACAGTCGCGCCGTGGGCCACCGCGACCGTGCCGTTCTGCCGCAGGGGTCCCCGCCCGGCAGCAGGCGCGATCCGCCCGTCGGAGCCGTCGTCCGCGGGCCCCGGCCGCCGTCCAGGCGTCACCGCACCGGCACCCGGACCCGCCGCGCCACCGCCCGGCCCCGTCGGCCGCACCCTCCGCCTGCGCGCCGGAGGCGCCCCCGTGCCGTAGCCCACCAGCACGTTCCCCGAGCCCTCGGCGTCCCCGTCGGAGGCCTGCGGGCCTACCGCGACCGTCAGCAGCGGCGCCCCCACGGGAAGTTCCGTGCCCTCCTCGCCGAAGCGGGCCGTGACCACGCCGCCGTAGGGGCAGGGCACCTCGACCATCGCCTTGGCCGTCTCGACCTCGACGACCGGCTGGTCGATCGCGACGACGTCGCCGACCTGGACCAGCCAGCGCACGATCTCCGCCTCGGTGAGCCCCTCCCCGAGGTCGGGGAGCTTGAACTCCAGCACCTGTGCCATCAGCTCTCGGCCTCCCACTGAAGACGCCCGACGGCGTCCAGGATCCGGTCCACGCCGGGCAGGTGGTGACGCTCCAGCATCGGCGGCGGATACGGGATGTCGAACCCGGCCACACGCAGCACCGGCGCCTCCAGGTGGTGGAAGCAGCGCTCGGTGACGCGGGCCGCGATCTCCCCGCCCGGTCCGCCGTACCCGCCCGACTCGTGCACGACGACCGCGCGCCCGGTCCGCCGTACCGAAGCAGCGACCGTGTCGTCGTCGAACGGCACCAGCGAGCGCAGGTCGACGACTTCGAGGTCCCAGCCCTCGGCCCGCGCGGCCTCGGCGGCTTCGAGGCAGACGGGTACCGACGGACCGTACGTGATGAGCGTGGCGCTCCGGCCCGAGCGCCGCACCACCGCGCGGCCTATCGGTTCAACGGGCGAGGGCTCGTCCGGGTTCCAGGAGTCCTTCGACCAGTACAGGCGCTTGGGTTCGAGGAAGACCACCGGGTCGTCGGAGGCGATGGCGGCGCGCAGCAGGCCGTAGGCGTCGGCGACGGTGGCGGGCGTGACGACATGGAGCCCCGGAGTCGCCATGTAGTACGCCTCGGAGGAGTCGCTGTGGTGCTCGACGCCGCCGATGCCGCCGCCGTACGGGACCCGGACGGTGATCGGGAGGGGCATGGCGCCGCGGGTGCGGTTGCGCATCCTCGACACATGGCTGATCAGTTGCTCGAAGGCCGGGTACGCGAACGCGTCGAACTGCATCTCCACGACCGGCCGCAGCCCGTACATCGCCATGCCGACCGCGGTGCCGAGGATGCCGGCCTCGGCGAGCGGGGTGTCGGTGCAGCGGTCGTCGCCGAACTCCTTGGCGAGTCCGTCGGTGACGCGGAAGACACCGCCGAGGGTGCCGACGTCCTCGCCCATGACGTGCACGGTGGGGTCGGCGGCCATGGCGTCGCGGAGCGCGCGGGTGAGGGCCTGCGCCATGGTGGCCGGCTTGAGGGCGACGGTGGTCATCGGTGGCCGCCTTCCTGCTCCGCGGCGAGCTCGGCCGCGAGCAGGGCCTGCTGCTCGCGCAGTTGCGGGGTGGGCTCGGCGTAGACGTGCGCGAACAGGTCCATGGGGTCGAGCACCGGGTCCTGGTTCATGCGCTCGCGCAGGTCGGCGGCCATCGCCTCGGCGGCCTCGCTGGCGTGCCGGATGCCGTCATCGTCGATGAGGTGACGCTCGGTCAGCTCGTGCTCCAGGAGCGCGATCGGGTCGTGTGCGCGCCAGGCTTCGACCTCGGCGTCGCCGCGGTAGCGGGTCGCGTCGTCGGCGTTGGTGTGCGCGTCGACGCGGTACGTGATCGCCTCGATCAGGGTGGGGCCGCCGCCCTCGCGCGCGTGCCGTATCGCGGCCCTGAGGACCTCGTGCACGGCGGCCGCGTCGTTGCCGTCGACCAGCCGCCCGGGCATGCCGTACCCGACGGCCTTGTGGGCCAGGGAGGGCGCGGCGGTCTGCTTGGCGAGCGGGACGGAGATGGCGAAGCCGTTGTTCTGGACCAGGAAGACGACCGGGGCCTGCCACACGGCGGCGAAGTTCAGTGCCTCGTGGAAGTCGCCCTCGCTGGAGCCGCCGTCGCCGACCATGGCGAGCGCGACCACGTCGTCGCCCTTGAGGCGGGCGGCGTGCGCGAGGCCGACGGCGTGCGGGAGCTGGGTGGCGAGCGGGGTGCACAAGGGGGCGACGCGGTGCTCGTGCGGGTCGTAG
Source organism: Streptomyces cylindrosporus (assembly GCF_022698165.1). Lineage (GTDB taxonomy): Bacteria > Actinomycetota > Actinomycetes > Streptomycetales > Streptomycetaceae > Streptomyces > Streptomyces cylindrosporus. The sequence continues at coordinate 326,737 of NZ_JALDAY010000008.1, read as the reverse complement.
CCGGTGTGCCAGTCGCCGCGCAGGAGGGTGAGTGCCTGGACGGGGTCGAGGCCGCGGGCGACGGCGGCGAGGGTGTCGCGGTAGCTGGGGAAGAGCCAGTCGCGCTCCTCCAGGGCGAGCGCGGCGGCCACCTCGCAGGCCTCCTGGCCGGTGCTGGAGGGGTACACGGCGAGGCGGCCCTGCTTGGTGAGCGCGGTCGCCTGCGCGTTGTACCGACGGCCGCGCACCAGCTCGGCGTACAGGCGGCGCAGCAGGGCCGGGTCGGCCTTCGCGGCGGCCTCGGTGCCGAGGACGCGGTAGGGCTCCGCGTCGGGCAGCAGCGGCGCGGGGTCGGTGCGGGGCTGCCAGGCGGGCGGCGGCGATGGCCGGTACGCGCCCCGCTGCTCCATGACCGTCATGACGGCACCTCCTCGTGGGAGCGGCTTCAGGCGCGCCACGGGTGTGATGCGCCTCACCTACCGATTGTTCGGTCGTCGGCACATTTTGGCTACAGGCACCTTCAGGCTGTGGACAAACGGTTCTCCACAGCCTCAAATGAACGCAGTACGTCCATGGTAGGGAGGCGGGGGGACATGGCACCTGAACAAATGGCCGAGGGGCCGGAGAGCATCGGCCCCCTGCCGCCCGCCCGTCCCCTCGACGCGATCGATCTGGACATCCTGCAGATGCTCCAGGCGGACGGCCGCGCCTCCATAAGGTCGGTCGCCGAACGGGTCCATGTCTCGCGCGCCAACGCCTACGCGCGTATCAACCGCCTCATCGAGGACGGCGTCATCCGTGGCTTCGGCGCCCGCGTCAACCACGAACGCGCAGGCCAGGGCACCTCGGCGTACATCACGCTGAAGATCGTCCAGAACTCCTGGCGGACGGTGCGCGAGCAGCTGAGACAGCTGCCCGGCGCGTCCCACATCGCCCTGGTGGGCGGTGATTTCGACGTGCTGCTGCTGGTGCACACACCCGACAACAAGGCGTTGCGCGAGCTGGTGCTGACCCGGCTGCAGGCCATGCCGGAAGTGCTCAGCACGCGCACGCTGCTGGTCTTCGAGGAGGAGGACCTGGAGCCGCAGGGCTGAGGCTCAGGCCTGGCCGCGCAGCCCCGAGAACACCAACTGCGCGACCGCGTCGGCGACTTCGCGCTCGCTCATGCCGCGTCCGTCCGGCCGGTACCACTCCACGATGGAGTTGATCATTCCGAAGACGAGCCGGGTCGCGAGCCGCCCCTCCACGTCCCCGCGCACGTCCCCGTCGGCGGCCGCCGCCTTCAGCAGCTCGGCGACCCGGTGGTCGAAGTCGCGGCGCCGCTCCAGGGCCCACCGCTCGGTGTCCGTGTTGCCGCGCACCCGCAGCAGCAGCGTCACGTACGGCAGTTCGGCGATCAGCACCTCGACCATGCGCCGGACGACGTACTCCAGGCGGCCCGAGGCGCGCCCCACGCGCGCGTGCTCCTCGTCGAGGATGCCGAAGAGGCCGTCCAGCGCCCGGCTGACGGCCCGGCGCAGCAGCTCCTCCTTGCCGGCCACGTGGTGGTAGATCGACGACTTGGAGATGCCGGCCGCCTTGGAGAGGTGCTCCATGGAGGTGCCGTCGTAGCCGCGCTCGTTGAAGACCTGGACGGCGACGGACAGCAGCGTCTCCGGGGTGTACGTGTCGCGCTTGGCGGTCGTCATGAGGTGCTGCCCTCCCGCTTGTCGGTGGCGTACGCGTGCCGGTACAGCGCCAGGGACGGCGCGTAGCGGCCGGAGGGATCGCGCAGGTGGAGGTCGTCGAGGAGGGCGTAGGCCCAGTTGCGGCCGAGCTTGCGGCTCCATTCGAAGGGGCCGAGCGGGTAGTTGACGCCCAGGCGCATCGCCGTGTCGATGTCCTCCTCGGTGGCCACGCCCTTGGCGACGGCGTCGTGCGCGAGGTCGACGATCCGGGCGACGGTACGGGCGACGATCATGCCGGGGACGTCACCGATGACGCTGACGTCCTTGCCGAGCGCCTGGAAGAGGCCCGTGGCCTCGGCGAGGGTCTGCGGGGAGGTGTCCTGGGAGGCGGACAGGGCGATGCGGGTGGCGCGGCGGTAGTCGAGGGCGAGGTCGAAGTAGACGACGTCCCGGAACTCCACGGAGGTCTGCCCGTCGGCGAGCGCCAGCTGGCCGCCGCCCGGCAGCACCAGGCGGGTGCCGTGGTCCTCGTCCTCCTCGCGCACCTGGATGCCCGCCTCGCGGATCATCGCGACCAGTTCGCCGGCCGGGCCGAGGTCGCCCTCGACGACCACGTACGCGGGCCGCTGCTGCTCCTCCGCGGTGTGCGGCTCGGGGCGCTCGGCGTCGTGCGCGTAGTCGTACCAGCCGTGCCCGCTCTTGCGGCCGAGCCGGCCGGACTCGACCAGGCGCCGCTGGGCGAGCGAGGGCGTGAAGCGCACGTCCTGGAAGAAGCTCTGCCACACCGAGTGCGTGACCGACTCGTTGACGTCCTGGCCGATGAGGTCGGTGAGTTCGAAGGCGCCCATCCGGAAGCCGCCGGACTCGCGCAGCACCGCGTCGATGGTGGCCGGGTCGGCGCCCTGGGCCTCGTAGACGGCGAAGGCCTCGGCGTAGAAGGGCCGGGCGATGCGGTTGACGATGAAGCCGGGGGTGTCGGCGCAGGCGACCGGGGTCTTGCCCCAGGCGCGCGCCAGCTCGTACGCGCGCGTGGCCGACGTGACGTCGGTGGCGAACCCGGAGACGACCTCGACCAGCGGCAGCAGCGGGGCCGGGTTGAAGAAGTGCAGGCCGACGAAGCGTCCCGGGCTGCGCAGGGCGCCGCCGATCGCGGTGACCGACAGGGACGAGGTGTTGGTGGCGAGCAGACAGTCCTCGTCGACGATGTCCTCGAGGGCGCGCAGCAGCTCCTGCTTGGCGTCCAGACGCTCCAGGACGGCCTCCACAACCAGGGAGCAGTCCGCGAGGTCGGCGAGGTCCGCGGCGGGCAGCAGACGCTCGCAGGCCGTGTCCCGTTCGGCGGCCGTGAGCCGGTCCTTCTCGACGAGCCGGTCGAGCCGGGCGCCGATCGCTTCGGCCGCTTCCAGGGCGCGCCCCGGGACGGCGTCGTACAGCCGTACGCGATGGCCGGCGACCAGCGCGACCTGGGCGATGCCCTGGCCCATGGTGCCGGTGCCGACGACGGCCACGGGGCTGCTGAGGTCGAGTGCTGTCATGTGCGCGATCCTCCCGCACGGGGTTTTCCACAGATGCGGCGGACCCCCTTGTCCCGACCGATCGTTCGGTTACTCTAACTCTGACTGGCTGTTCCTGCCCATGTTTCTGCCCAGGTCAAGAACTCGACGGAGAGTTCGAAAGACGAGGAGTTGGTCCCGCATGGCCGCCGAACTGACCGCGCACGAGCTGATCGCCAAGCACCGGCCCACCCTCGACCAGGCGCTGGAAGCGATCCGCACACGCGCGTACTGGTCCCCGCACCCCGAACACCCCAAGGCGTACGGCGAGAACGGCAGCCTGGACATGGCGGCGGGCAAGTCCGCCTTCGACGCCCTCCTGGGCACCCGCCTCGACCTCGGCCAGCCCGGCACGGACGACTGGGTGGGCGGCGAGGTGTCGCCGTACGGCATCGAGCTGGGCGTCGAGTACCCGCACGCGGACGTGGACGTGCTGCTGCCCGCCATGAAGGCGGGCCAGAAGGCGTGGCGGGACGCGGGCGCGGAGGCGCGCGCGGTGGTCTGTCTGGAGATCCTCAAGCGGATCAGCGACCGGACGCACGAGTTCGCGCACGCGGTCATGCACACCTCCGGCCAGGCGTTCATGATGGCGTTCCAGGCGGGCGGCCCGCACGCGCAGGACCGCGGCCTGGAGGCGGTGGCGTACGCGTACGTGGAGCAGGTCCGCACCCCCGACACCGCGGAGTGGACCAAGCCGCAGGGCAAGCGCGACCCGCTCGCGCTGACCAAGCAGTTCACGCCGGTCCCGCGCGGGATCGCGCTGGTCATCGGCTGCAACACCTTCCCGACGTGGAACGGCTATCCGGGCCTGTTCGCCTCCCTGGCCACGGGCAACGCCGTGCTGGTCAAGCCCCACCCGCGCGCGGTGCTGCCGCTCGCGCTCACCGTGCGGGTCGCGCGCCAGGTGCTCACCGAGGCGGGCTTCGACCCGAACCTGGTGGCGCTGGCCGCCGAGCGCCCCGGCGAGGGCATCGCGAAGACCCTGGCCACCCGCCCGGAGATCCGGATCATCGACTACACGGGCTCGACCTCCTTCGGCGACTGGCTGGAGGCCAACGCCCGCCAGGCGCAGGTCTACACCGAGAAGGCCGGCGTCAACACGGTCCTCGTGGACTCGACGTCGAACTACAAGGGCATGCTGTCCAACCTGGCCTTCTCGCTGTCCCTGTACAGCGGCCAGATGTGCACGACCCCCCAGAACCTGCTGATCCCCCGGGACGGCATCCGCACCGACGAGGGCCCCAAGACCTTCGACGAGGTGGTCGCCGACCTCGCCCGCTCCGTCGACGGCCTGCTCGGCGACGACGCGCGCGCGAACGCGCTGCTGGGCGCGATCGTCAACCCGGACGTCAAGGCGCGCCTGGAGGCCGCGGCCGGCCTCGGCGAAGTCGCCCTCGCCTCACGGGAGATCGCCAACCCGGAGTTCCCGGACGCGGTCGTGCGCACGCCGGTGATCGTGAAGCTGGACGGCGCCAAGCCCGACGACGAGGCCGCCTACATGAGCGAGTGCTTCGGCCCGGTCTCCTTCGCCGTCGCGGTCGACTCCTCGGCCGACGCGGTGGAGCTGCTGCGCCGCACGATCCGCGAGAAGGGCGCCATGACGGTCGGCGCGTACACCAGCGACGAGGAGGTCGAGCAGGCGGTCCAGGAGGTCTGCCTGGAGGAGGCGGCCCAGCTGTCGCTGAACCTCACGGGCGGGGTGTACGTCAACCAGACGGCCGCGTTCTCCGACTTCCACGGGTCGGGCGGCAACCCTGCGGCGAACGCCGCGCTCACCGACGGAGCGTTCGTCGCGAACCGCTTCCGGGTGGTGGAGGTGCGCCGGGAAGCCTAGGGGCCGCCACGGGAGGCCCAGGGGGCCGCTTCGGGAAGCCGAGGGGGTCGCTTCGGGAAGCTGAGGGGGTCGCTAGAAGTCGGCCGTCGCGCTCCAGTGGTACAGCGTCATCGCCACGCTGGTGGCGAGGTTGTAACTGGAGACCTGGGGGCGCATCGGCAGCCGCAGCAAGTGGTCGGCACGCGCGCGTAGTTCGCCGGACAGGCCGCTGCGCTCCGACCCGAAGGCGAGGACGGCGTCGTCCGGGAGCTTCGTGCCCCGGATGTCGTCGCCCTCCGGGTCGAGGGCGAACAGCGGCCCCGGGGGCAGCTCCCCGACGTCCAGCCGTTCGACGGCGGTCGCGAAGTGCAGGCCCGCTCCGCCGCGCACGACCGTGGGATGCCAGGGGTCGACCGTGCCGGTGGTGACCACGCCGGTCGCCCCGAAACCGGCGGCCAGGCGGATCACCGCGCCCGCGTTGCCGAGGTTGCGCGGGTTGTCGAGGACCACCACGGGGGCGGTGCGCGGAAGGTACGCCAGCCTCCGCACATTGGCCGCGCGGGACGGTCGTACGGCCAGGGCGGCCACCGCGGTGGGATGCGGGCGCGCCACCAGGCTCCGGTATGCCGGCTCCGGCACCTCCGTCAGAAGCTCGGCGAGCCGGTCCCGTACGTCCGGCGCCAGCTCGTCCGCGAGGGCGAGCGCGGCCTCCCTGTCGACGGCGACCGCGACCGGCACCTCGGCGCCGAAGCGCACGGCGTGCTTGAGGGCGTGGAAGCCGTCGAGCAGGACGGCGGAGTCGGCGAGCCGGCGCCAGGCGCTCACGGGGTCGGTCATGGCGTGCAGCCTACGTGCGCGTGCCCTGCACCTCAGGCCGCGGAGTTCGCGGGCGCCGGCTCGGGGTTCTCCGGCGCCCGCTGTTCGGGCAGCTCGGTACGGCTCGTGCGGGTGAGGACGCGGCCACGCGCGCGTAGCGCCCAGTCGCCGAGTCGGCGCAGGAACGGCGTCGGCAGGAAGACCGAGTCCGCCGCGATCATCGCCAGCGAGAAGAACGGCAGCCCGAGGACCACGGCGATCACCGCGTGCTCGGTCATCATGACCGCGAGGAGCACGTTCTTGACCCGCCGGTTGAACAGCGTGAACGGGAAGGCGACCTGCACGATGACGGTCCCGTAGGTCACGAGCATCACCATCGTGCCGCTGGCGGAGAGCAGGTCGGCGAGGGCCGGCCAGGGCGAGAAGTAGTCCAGGTGGAGCGGGTAGTAGACGGCGGTGCCGTCTTGCCAGCGGGTGCCCTGGATCTTGTACCAGCCGGCCGTCGCGTAGATCATGCAGGCCTCGGCCATGACCACCAGCAGTGCCCCGTTGTGCGCGACGTTGGCGACGACGTCGAGCAGGATCCGCGGCTCCGCGGTCTTCGCCCGGCGCCCGACGACCCACCACACGGCCTGCCCCACCCACACCAGCCACAGCACGACCGGCACGGTCGGGTCGACTCCGTCGAAGCGGCCCCCGGCCGTCACCGCGACCAGCGCGAACCCGAGCACCGCCCACAGCGCGGGCCCGACCCGGTCCACGACCCGCTCGCCACGCGCGCGTGCCTCGTCCGCCAGCCGCGCCCGCCGCGCGTCCAGCGACCACACCTGGCCGCAGCGCGTGAACACCAGGTAGATCGACATCAGGTGCAGGACGTTGTCGCCGCCGTCCCCCATGAAGACGCTGCGGTTCTGCAGCGACAGCACGCCCACCATGAAGAGCACGGACATGGTGCGCGTACGCCAGCCGAGCAGCAGCAGGACGGTAGCCAGCACGGCGAGCAGGTACACGAGCTCGAACCACGCCTGGGTGTCCGACCACATCAGGGCGGTGAACGCCTTGTTGGAGGAGATCAGCTGCTGCGCCAGGTCCCAGCTCCACGGCCCGTCGGGGCCGTACAGCTCCTGGCGGTGCGGGAACTCGCGCAGCAGGAACAGCAGCCAGGTCAGGCTGAAGCCGATACGGATCACGGCACTCTGGTACGGGCCGAGCGCCGCCTCGGTGACGCGGGCGATGCCGGCCGAGACCGACAGGGCGAATCGGTTCACTCGGCACCCCCGGTGTGGTCGGCGGCCGAGACCGGCCACCAGGGCAGTACGCGGTACATCGGCTTGTCCGAGATCTTCTCGGCGCTCCACTTCGGCGGGGCGACATTGGTGGTACGGGAACGGACCTGGACCTGCGTGATCGCGCCGCCGTTTCCGGCCGCGTCGTCCCGGCCCAGCCGCATGACCACGATGCGCCGCAGATACGACTCCGACAGGGTGCCGCGCATTCCGGTCGCCCGGTTGTTGCCGTCGTGCGTGGCGAGGAAGAAGTCCCAGGCCCGGCGCAGTTCGTTCTGCTGGGTGTGGCTGGGCACCGGATTGGCGTCGATGGCCCGGCCGTCCTCGGCGGACAGGTCGTACCAGCCGGTGGTGCGCACGCCGCCGTCCGCCTCCTTCACCTCGGCGCGGACCTGGACCGCGATGTTCTGCTGCAACGGGTTCGGCGCGAACAGCTTCCAGTTCTGCTCGAACTCCGGGTAGACCCAGTCGTCGACCGCCTTGCCGTGCTTCTTGGTGACCGTGTTCGAGGGCGCGATGCTCAGGAACACCATGCCGATGTGCACACAGACGGTGACCGCGACGACGGCGAGGGCCAGCGCGGCACCGATCTGGTAGCGCGGCGAAAGGGCGGCGACGCCTGTACGGGCGTCCGCTCCCGGCGCTCCCGGTCCCGACGCGACCGGTCCCGACGCGTCCGGTTCCCGCGCCGCCGGGTCCCGAGGCGGCGCTTCCCGGACCTCCGGTTCCGGCGCAGGCGGCTCGGGCGCGGGGACCGGCTCGGGCGCGCCGCCCGGTCCGTCCGGCCCGCCCCGGGCCTCCGTGCCTGTGTCGTACGCGTCCATTCCGCCCCGTTCCCCGATCCCGATCCGTCACTCGAACGCGAACGGTACTCAGGCCCGCCCGCACCGCACAGTCCCCGCCCCGCCATCCCCGTTGTCCACAGGCAATGCCCGCAGGTTATCCACAGCGGTTGACACCTTACGGCGCCCGCCCCACCATGGAAATCGCACGAACCGAACGATCGGTCGGGAGCCAGCTCCGGACAGAGCCCAGGTCGAGGGGGACCGCATGGCGACAGCAGCCGCGCACCAGACGCACGGCACCGAGGAACGGCGCGCCGCCACCGCCGCGTACGAGCAGGCCTTCGACACCGCCGTGGCCGCCGACGAGCGCATCGAGCCGCGGGACTGGATGCCCGACGCCTACCGCGCGACGCTGGTCCGCCAGATGGCGCAGCACGCCCACTCCGAGATCATCGGCATGCAGCCTGAGGCCAACTGGATCACGCGCGCGCCCTCGCTGCGCCGCAAGGCGATCCTGATGGCCAAGGTCCAGGACGAGGCCGGCCACGGGCTCTACCTCTACAGCGCGGCCGAGACCCTCGGCACCAGCCGCGAGGAGCTGCTCGACAAGCTCCACTCCGGCCGCCAGAAGTACTCCTCGATCTTCAACTACCCGACGCTGACCTGGGCGGACGTAGGCGCGATCGGCTGGCTGGTGGACGGCGCCGCGATCACCAACCAGGTCCCCCTGTGCCGCTGCTCCTACGGCCCGTACGCACGCGCGATGGTCCGCATCTGCAAGGAGGAGTCCTTCCACCAGCGCCAGGGGTACGAACTGCTGCTGGCGCTGAGCAACGGCACGCCCGAGCAGCACGAGATGGCGCAGGACGCGGTGAACCGCTGGTGGTGGCCGTCCCTGATGATGTTCGGCCCGCCCGACGACGAGTCGGCGCACTCCGCGCAGTCGATGACGTGGAAGATCAAGCGGCATTCGAACGACGAGCTGCGCCAGCGCTTCGTCGACATCTGCGTCCCGCAGGCCGAGTCCCTGGGCCTGACCCTGCCCGACCCGGACCTGAAGTGGAACGAGGAGCGGGGGCACTACGACTTCGGCCCGATCGACTGGACCGAGTTCAAGGAAGTCCTCAAGGGCAACGGCCCGTGCAACGAACAGCGGATCACCCAGCGCAGGCGCGCCCACGAGGAGGGCGCCTGGGTGCGGGAGGCGGCCGCGGCCCACGCGGCCAAGCACAGCGACCGGACGGGAGCGCGGCAGGCATGACGAACACCGACTGGCCCTTGTGGGAGGTCTTCGTGCGCTCGCGCCGCGGCCTCTCCCACACCCACGCCGGCAGCCTGCACGCGCCGGACGCGGAGTTCGCCCTGCGCAACGCCCGCGACCTGTACACCCGGCGCGGCGAGGGCGTCTCGATCTGGGTCGTGCCCTCCACGGCGATCACCGCGTCCTCACCCGACGAGAAGGACCCCTTCTTCGAGCCGGCCGCCGACAAGCCGTACCGGCACCCCACCTTCTACGACATCCCGGAGGGGGTGAAGCACCTGTGACGGCAGCGCAGACGACCGTGCCCACGACCGCCGCCCTCGCCCTCGGCGACGACGCCCTGGTGCTCTCCCACCGCCTCGGGGAGTGGGCGGGCCACGCGCCCGTGCTGGAGGAGGAGGTCGCCCTCGCCAACATCGCGCTGGACCTGCTCGGCCAGGCCCGGGTGCTGCTGTCCATGGCCGGCGACGAGGACGAGCTGGCCTATCTGCGCGAGGAGCGCGCCTTCCGCAACCTCCAGCTGGTGGAGCAGCCGAACGGCGACTTCGCCCACACCATCGCCCGCCAGCTGTACTTCTCCACCTACCAGCACCTCCTGTACGCCGAACTCGCCGCGGGCGACGGCCCGTTCGCCCCTCTCGCCGCGAAGGCCGTCAAGGAGGTCGCCTACCACCGCGACCACGCCGAGCAGTGGACGCTGCGGCTCGGCGACGGCACGGACGAGAGCCACGAGCGGATGCGGCGGGCGGCCGACGCCCTGTGGCGGTTCACCGGCGAGATGTTCCGGCCGGTGGACGGGCTGGACGTCGACCCGGCCGGGATGGAGGCCGCCTGGCTGGAGTCCGTCGAGGACGTACTCCGCCGGGCGACACTGCCCCTCCCCGAAGGACCGCGGGCCGGTGGCTGGACGGCCGGCGCGGGCCGGCAGGGCCTGCACACCGAGTCCTTCGGGCGGATGCTCGCCGAGATGCAGCACCTGCACCGCAGTCACCCGGGGGCGACATGGTGACGACGGCAACCCCGCTGGAGGCCGAACTCCTCGACATCGCCGGTTCGGTGCCCGACCCCGAGCTGCCCGTGCTCACCCTCCAGGAGCTCGGCGTCGTCCGCGCGGTGCACGTGCGCGGCACGGACACCGTCGAGGTCGAGCTGACCCCGACGTACACCGGCTGCCCCGCCATCGAAGCGATGTCGCTGGACATAGAGCGCGCGCTGCACGCACACGGCATGCGCGAGGTCACCGTCCGCACGGTGCTCCGGCCCGCCTGGTCCACGGACGACATCACACCCGAAGGCCGCCGAAAGCTGCGGGAGTTCGGCATCGCACCCCCCCGCGTACGGGAGCCGTCCGGCCCGGTCGCCCTCACCCTGGGCCGGACCCGGACCCTGGAGACGACCACCGGCGACCCCGGCCCCGACCCCGTCCTGTGCCCGCACTGCGGGAGCGCGGACACCGAGTTGCTCAGCCGTTTCTCCTCCACCGCGTGCAAGGCGCTGCGCCGCTGCCTTGCCTGCCGTGAACCGTTCGACCACTTCAAGGAGTTGTGATGGCCCGCTTCCACGCGCTCCCGGTGGCCGCGGTCGACCGGCTCACCGACGACTCGGTGGCCCTCACCCTCACCGTGCCGCCCGAGCTGCGCGCGGAGTACCGGCACGCCCCGGGCCAGCACCTCGCCCTGCGGCGCCTGGTCGACGGAGCGGAGATCCGGCGTACGTACTCGATCTGCTCCCCGGCGCCCGACGAGGACGGACCGCGCACCCTGCGGGTCGGGGTGCGGCTGGTCGAGGGCGGGGCCTTCTCCACGTACGCGCTCAAGGAGATCAACGTCGGTGACGAGCTGGAGGTGATGACCCCGGCCGGCCGCTTCACGCTCGACCCGGCGCCCGGCATGTACGCCGCGATCGTGGGCGGCAGCGGCATCACCCCGGTGCTGTCGATCGTCTCGACGCTGCTGGCGCGGGCGCCGAAGGCCCGGTTCTGCCTGATACGCAGCGACCGTACGGCCGCCTCGACGATGTTCCTGGAGGAGGTCGCCGACCTCAAGGACCGGTATCCGGACCGCTTGCAGCTGGTCACGGTGTTGTCCCGGGAGGAGCAGCAGGCGGGGCTGCCGTCCGGGCGGCTGGACCGGGAGCGGCTGACCGGACTGCTTCCGGCAGTGCTGCCGGTCGAGCAGGTGGCGGGGTGGTTCCTGTGCGGGCCGTTCGGGCTGGTGCAGGGGGCGGAGCGGACGCTGCGTGCGCTCGGTGTCCCCCGGGCCCGTATCCACGAGGAGATCTTCCACGTGGACGCGGCACCGCCCGCGCCCGCCGTGACCGCGCCCGCGCACAGCACGGTCACCGCCCGGCTCGACGGCCGCGGCGGCACCTGGCCAGTCCAGGACGGCGAGTCCCTCCTGGACACGGTCCTGCGCAACCGCCCCGACGCCCCGTACGCCTGCAAGGGCGGCGTGTGCGGCACCTGCCGGGCCTTCCTGGTCACCGGCGAGGTCCGCATGGACCGCAACTTCGCCCTGGAGCGCGAGGAGACGGAAGCGGGCTATGTGCTGGCGTGCCAGTCGCATCCGGTGACGGAGAAGGTGGAGCTGGACTTCGACAGGTGAGCGTCGGTGCCCCCGTGGACGACTCCGGTGCCGTCCGTCCGAACACCGGTATTCCGTCCGGTCGTCGGCGGCCCGTTCCCTTCTTCTAGAACCTGTTCTATCTTGACGGTCCGTCAGATCAGCGAACCCTCCGGAGGGACAGGACCGTGGACTTCACCTTCACCGAGGAGCAGCAGGCGGCGGCCGAGGCGGCGCGTGGGGTGTTCGCCGGGGTCGCGCCGGACGCCGTGCCCTCGCCCTCGCTCGTCCCGGGCGCCGTCGCCGAGGACTTCGACCGCGCGCTGTGGGCGAGGCTTGCCGAGGCCGACCTGCTGAGCCTGCTGCTGGACGCGGAGTACGGCGGGGCGGGCCTCGACGCCGTGACCCTGTGTCTGGTGCTGCGGGAGTCCGCGAAGGGTCTGGCGCGGGTGCCGCTCCTCGAGACCTGCGCGGCCGCCGCGGCCGTACAGGCTTACGGCGGGGCGGAGTTGAAGTCGGAGCTGCTCGCCCGGACGGGCCGGGGCGAGGTCGTGCTGACCGTCGCCGCGAACGGCCGCACCGGCCACGATCCGGCCGAACTCGCCGTGTCCGCACGGCAGGACGGGGCTGACTGGATCCTGGACGGCGTGCAGACGGCGGTCCCCTGGGCGCACAACGCCGACTTCGTCCTCGTCCCCGCGCGCACGGCCGCGGACCGGACCGTCCTCGCCGTGGTCCCCCGCGTCCACGACGGGGTCGTGCTCGGCGAGCAGATCGCCACGACCGGTGAACGGCTCGGCGAACTGCGCCTGGAGTCCGCGCGGATCGCTGCCCGGGACGTCGTCGAGGCCGAGGGCGCGTGGGAATGGCTGCGCGAGCTGCTGGCCACCGGGACGTGCGCGCTCACGCTCGGGCTCGGTGAGCAGGTGCTCGCGATGACCAGCGAATACGCGGGCAAGCGGGAGCAGTTCGGGCATCCGATCGCCACGTTCCAGGCGGTGGCCGTGCAGGCCGCCGACCGTTTCATCGACCTGCGGGCGATGGAGGCCACGCTGTGGCAGGCCGCCTGGCGGATCGCCTCGGGGGCACCCGGCGCGCTGCCGGCCTCCGGCGACGTGGCCGTCGCCAAGATCTGGGCGTCGGAGGGCGTACGGCGGGTGGTGCAGACGGCGCAGCATCTGCACGGCGGGTTCGGGGCGGACGTCGAGTATCCGCTGCACCGGTACCACGCCTGGGCCAAGCACCTGGAGCTGTCGCTCGGCCCGGCGGCGGCGCACGAGGAGGCCCTGGGCGACCTGCTGGCGGCCCACCCGCTGGGCTGACCGCACCGCGGCTGCCTCGCAGCGGTCCTACAGAACGAACCCGGGCTCGCCCGCGTCCGTCACGACCGGCCGGCCCACGGCCGCCCACACCTGCATGCCGCCGTCGACGTTCACGGCGTCGATGCCCTGCTGGACCAGGTACATCGTGACCTGGGCCGAGCGGCCGCCCGAGCGGCAGATCACGTTGACGCGGCCGTCCTGCGGGGCGGCCTCGGTCAGTTCGCCGTAGCGGGCGACGAACTCGCTGATGGGGATGTGCAGCGCCCCTTCGGCGTGACCCGCCTGCCACTCGTCGTCCTCGCGGACGTCCACCAGGAAGTCGCCGTCCTTGAGGTCCGATACCTCGACCGTGGGCACACCAGCTCCGAAATTCATGCCACGACGCTATCGGACGGGTCGGTGGGGGTGGCCGGGCACCGGCGGGGTTTCACATCCGGGCAACAGTGACCACTCAACACCAGTGCCATGTGACATATTACTGTCTCCTACATCTATCTCAACAACTCCGCGAGCTCCCGCTCCCGCCGCTCCACATCCCCCAGCAACTGCTCCGCGATCTCGTCCAGCAGCCGGTCCGGGTCGTCGGGCGCCAGCCGCAGCATCGACCCGATCGCGCCCTCCTCCAGTTCCTTGGCCACGAGCGTGAGCAGTTCCTTGCGCTGGGCGAGCCATTCGAGGCGGGCGTACAGCTCCTCGCTGCGGCTCGGGCCGCGCTCGGCCGGCACCGGGCCCTTGGCCCATTCCTCGGCGAGTTCGCGCAGCAGTGGCTCGTCGCCGCGCGCGTAGGCCGCGTTGACCCGGGTGATGAACTCCTCGCGGCGGGCCCGCTCGGTGTCGTCGGGGGCCAGGTCGGGGTGGGCCTTGCGGGCGAGTTCGCGGTAGAGCTTGCGGGCCTCGTCGCTGGGGCGCACGCGCTGCGGGGGCCGCACGGGCTGCTCGGTGAGCATCGCGGCGGCCTCCGGGAAGAGCCCGTCCCCGTCCATCCAGCCGTGGAACAGCTCCTCCACGCCGGGCATCGGCATGACCCGGGCCCGGGCCTCGTCGGCCTTGCGCAGGTCCTCGGGGTCGCCGGTGCGGGCGGCCCTGGCCTCGGCTATCTGCGCGTCCAGCTCGTCGAGGCGGGCGTACACCGGGCCGAGCTTCTGGTGGTGGAGCCGGGAGAAGTTCTCGACCTCGATACGGAAGGTCTCCACGGCGATCTCGTACTCGATCAGCGCCTGCTCGGCCGCCCGCACGGCCCGCTCCAGCCGCTCCTCGGGCCGCGGCGCGGTGTCGTCCGCCTCCGGCGCACCGTCGTCCGAGCGTGCGGCGGCATCGTCCGGCGCCGCGGCACCACCCTCCGGCCGCACCGCACCCTCCTCGGGCGTCACCTGCATCTCACCGGCCGCACCGGCACCCTGCTCAGCTTCCGGGCTCGTCACCCGACCAGCGTAGGCCACCCCGGGACCGGCTCCTCCGACACAGGGTCACAGCGTCCGCGGCCCCGCCCCGGCCACCGCCGCCCCGCTGGTACCGACGTACCCAAATCCCCCGGTCGCCCAGCCCTCCTCACCCCTCTGTCCTGCCCCCTCAAACCCCCATCTCCGCCGCAACCTTCCCCGCCCGCACCGCCGCCACGAACTCCCCGTGGTCCGCCTCCGTGCGGTCGGCGTAGGCGACGGCGAAGTCGGCGACGGCCTCGTCCAGTTCCTCGTTCTTGCCGCAGTAGCCGGCGATCAGGCGGGGGTCGGCGCTGTGGGAGTGGGCGCGGGCCAGGAGGGCGCCGGTCATACGGCCGTAGTCGTCGATCTGGTCGGTGGCGAGGGCGGCCGGGTCGACGCTGCCCTTGCGGTTGCGGAACTGGCGGACCTGGAAGGGCCGTCCGTCCACCGTCGTCCAGCCCAGCAGGATGTCGCTGACAACCTGCATCCGCTTCTGCCCGAGGACCACCCGCCGCCCCTCGTGCTCGACGTCCGGCGCCTCGAAGCCGGCGGTGACCAGGTGCGGCACCAGCACCGAGGGCCGGGCCTCCTTCACCTGGAGGACCAGTGGTTCGCCGCGGTGGTCCAGCAGCAGGACGACGTACGAGCGCGTGCCCACGCTGCCCGTGCCCACGATCCGGAACGCCACGTCGTGCACCGCGTGCCGGGCGAGGAGTGGGAGGCGGTCCTCGGAGAGCGTCTGCACGTAACTCTCCAGGGCCGCCGCCACCGCCGCGGCCTCCTCGTCCGCCACCCGCCGCAGCACCGGCGCCGCGTCCACGAAGCGGCGCCCGCCGTCCTCGGTGAGCTCGGTGGACTTCGCCGCGAACCGTCCGCTGGTGTTGGCCCGTGCCTTCTCCGAGACCCGCTCCAGGGTGCCGAGCAGGTCATGGGCGTCGGTGTGGGAGACGAGCTCCTCGTCCGCGATCGCGTTCCACGCGTCCAGCACCGGCAGCTTCGCCAGCAGTCGCATCGTGCGGCGGTAGGCGCCGGTCGCGTCGTAGGCGGCCTTGCGGCAGTGATCCTCGTCGGCGCCGGCCTCCCGGCCCGCCAGGACGAGGGAGGCGGCAAGGCGCTTGAGGTCCCACTCCCAGGGGCCGTGCACCGTCTCGTCGAAGTCGTTCAGATCGATGACCAGGTCGCCGCGGGCGTCGCCGTACAGGCCGAAGTTGGCGGCATGGGCGTCTCCGCAGATCTGCGCACGGATCCTGGTCATGGGCGTACGCGCGAGGTCGTACGCCATCAGGCCCGCCGTGCCGCGCAGGAAGGCGAAGGGGGTGGCCGCCATGCGGCCCGCCCTTATAGGGGTGAGCTCGGCGATCCGGCCGAGGTTGGACTCCTCGACCGCGGCGACCACCTCGGGCCGGGAGGCGTCCAGGTCGAGGGCCGCGTGCGCACTGCGCGGGACCACCTTCCGCAGGGCCTTGCCCTCCTCCTTGGGCGAGCCCTCGACGGGCCACCGGGCGAATCCCGGTACCCGCGGCAGCCGCCGCACTCCGGACTCAGCCGCTCCCGATCCGGTCTCGGTCACACCGACCGCCTCCCCCGCGCACGAACATCAACTCGGGGAGACCGTACAGCCGGTGGCCGGAACGCGTCAGACCCTGTGGACAACTCCGCGCCTGTGGAAAACACCGCCCGTAGGAGCTCGTGGGCCACCCCGCCGGGGCCGTGTGATTGTCCTCACCAGGTAATACGTCTCACACCGGGGCCGGACAACGCGGAAGCCCCCAGGTCCGAGACCTGGGGGCTTCCGGCTGGTGCGCGAGGGGGGAGTTGAACCCCCACGCCCTTGCGGGCACTGGAACCTGAATCCAGCGCGTCTGCCTATTCCGCCACCCGCGCATTGGGTGTGTCTTCCGGCCTCTTCCCCTTGGGGCTGGCGCCTTCCGACACGCAGAACATTAGCACGCTGGCCGGGGTGGGTTCACATCCCTTGTCCCGGGGCAGCCGCTCACCTGCGGGGTCACGCGAACCGGTCGGCCGCCCGCTGATCGACGACGCTGTCCGCTCCGTATCAACACGTGCCTGTTCACGTATCAACCTCGTACCGGTACGGCCCGTCTCCCCAGGAGCCGGGCAGGGTCCACAGTCAGGTGCGGGACACTGGTCTGCGGCCGCCTCTACGATCCTGGGCAGAAGGAGTTCGAGGGACGAGTTCGAAGGGGAGCTTGGGAGGGAACTTCCGAAGCGAACTTCGACAGGCGTCGACACCCGTCGACGGGGCCGACAGGGGGAACCAGCCGATTCAACGGCGCGTGGATACGATCAGTAAGCAGTACCAGGCACGACACAGTGGCAACGACGGAGGAGGTGCCCCATGGGAGTCCTGAAGAAGTTCGAGCAGCGTCTCGAAGGTCTGGTCAACGGCACCTTCGCCAAGGTGTTCAAGTCCGAGGTCCAGCCCGTGGAGATCGCCGGCGCCCTGCAGCGCGAGTGCGACAACAACGCGACGATCTGGAACCGCGACCGGACGGTCGTACCCAACGACTTCATCGTGGAGCTGAGCACGCCGGACTTCGAGCGGCTCAGCCCCTACTCCGGCCAGCTCGGGGACGAGCTCGCCGGCATGGTGCGCGACTACGCCAAGCAGCAGCGCTACACCTTCATGGGCCCCATCAAGGTCCACCTGGAGAAGGCGGACGACCTCGACACCGGCCTGTACCGGGTGCGCAGCCGTACGCTCGCCTCCTCCAGCAACCAGCAGGCTCCCGGCGGCGCGGCCCCGGCAGCGCCGCCCGCTCCTGCGGGCCGCCCCGGCGGTTACGGCTACCCGCCGGCCGCCGCCCCCGCGGGCGCCCCGCCGATGCCGGCCGCACCGCCGCCCGGCGGCCGTCCCGGTGCCGCGCCCTACGGCGGCCAGCGGCCCGGCGGCGGCCCGGTCGGCGCTCCGCAGCCCGGCTCGCGCACCCGCCACTGGATCGAGATCAACGGCACCCGCCATCAGATCTCCCGCGCAACGCTGGTGCTGGGCCGCAGCACCGAAGCCGACGTGCGGATCGACGACCCCGGCGTCTCGCGCCGGCACTGTGAGATCCGGACCGGAACGCCCTCGACGATCCAGGATCTCGGGTCCACCAACGGCATCGTGGTGGACGGGCAGCACACCACCCGCGCTACGCTCCGCGACGGCTCGCGGATCGTCGTGGGCAGCACCACCATCATTTACCGGCAAGCCGAAGGGTGAAGCGGGGGCAATGTCAGAGCTGACCCTCACGGTCATGCGGCTGGGTTTCCTGGCCGTACTGTGGCTGTTCGTGATCGTGGCCGTGCAGGTCATCCGCAGCGACCTGTTCGGTACGCGCGTCACCCAGCGCGGGTCCAGGCGAGAGGCCGGGCGGCAGCAGCAGCCCGCCCGGCAGCAGGCGGCACCCCCGCCCCAGCGCCAGCAGGCCGGCGGCCGCCAGCGTCGTAACGCCCCCTCGAAGCTGGTCGTGAGCGAGGGCACACTCACCGGCACCACCGTCGCGCTCCAGGGCCAGACGATCACCCTGGGCCGGGCGCACGACAGCACGATCGTGCTGGACGACGACTACGCCTCCAGCCGCCATGCCAGGATCTACCCGGACCGCGACGGACAGTGGATCGTCGAGGACCTGGGCTCCACCAACGGCACGTACCTCGACCGGAGCCGGCTCACGACCCCCACGCCGATTCCACTGGGCGCGCCGATCCGCATCGGCAAGACAGTCATCGAGTTGCGGAAGTAGTGCTACATCAATGAAAAGGCGCGAGCGGAGCGAGCACGCAGCGGCGGCCCCCACCACGGGCCCCGGCGCGCTCCCGACCGGAGGGTGGGCACCGTGCGGATGTACCCGGAGCCGACGGGCGAGGTGCGCATGAGTCTGTCACTGCGCTTCGCCGCCGGATCGCACAAAGGCATGATCCGGGAGGGCAACGAGGACTCCGGATACGCCGGCCCGCGCCTGCTCGCGATCGCCGACGGCATGGGCGGCGCCGCGGCCGGCGAGGTCGCCTCCTCCGAGGCGATCTCCACGATCGTCGCGCTCGACGAGGACGTGCCCGGCTCCGACATCCTCACCTCCCTCGGCACCGCGGTGCAGCGCGCCAACGACCAGCTGCGCTCGATGGTCGAGGAGGACCCGCAGCTGGAGGGCATGGGCACCACGCTCACCGCCCTGCTGTGGACCGGCCAGCGCCTCGGCCTCGTCCACGTCGGCGACTCGCGCGCGTACCTGCTGCGCGACGGCGTCCTCACCCAGATCACGCAGGACCACACCTGGGTGCAGCGGCTGGTCGACGAGGGCCGCATCACCGAGGAAGAGGCCACCACCCACCCCCAACGCTCCCTGCTCATGCGGGCGTTGGGCAGCGGCGAGCACGTCGAGCCCGACCTCTCCATCCGCGAGGTCCGCGCCGGCGACCGCTACCTGATCTGCTCCGACGGCCTGTCCGGCGTGGTCTCGCACCAGACCCTCGAGGACACCCTCGCCAGCTACCAGGGCCCGCAGGAGACCGTGCAGGAGCTGATCCAGCTCGCGCTGCGCGGCGGCGGCCCCGACAACATCACGGTCATCATCGCCGACGTCCTGGACCTGGACACCGGGGACACCCTCGCCGGGCAGCTCTCCGACACCCCGGTCGTGGTCGGCGCGGTCGCCGAGAACCAGAACCACCTGCACCACGACCCCGGCATCATGCAGACGCCCGCGGGCCGCGCCTCCCACCTCGGCCGGCAGGTGCCGGGACAGGGCGGGGGCGGCGAGTTCGGCCCGCCCGGCTCCGGCGACACCACGGGATACATCCCGGCGGGCGGCTTCGCCGACTACAGCGACGACGACTTCGTCAAGCCCCGCAAGGGCCGCAAGTGGCTGAAGAGATCCCTCTACGGCGCCCTCGCGCTCGCCGTCATCGGCGGCGGGCTGTACGGCGGCTACCGCTGGACGCAGACGCAGTACTACGTCGGCACCAACGACGCGCACGTCGCCCTGTACCGCGGCATCAGCCAGGACCTGGCCTGGGTCTCGCTCTCGAAGGTGGAGAAGGACCACCCCGAGATCGAACTCAAGTACCTGCCGCCGTACCAGCAGAAGCAGGTCAAGAACACGATCGCCGAGGGCGGCCTCAAGGACGCCCAGACGAAGATCGACGAGCTGGCCGTGCAGGCGTCCGCGTGCAAGAAGCAGGCCGAGCGGCAGGCGGCGGAGAGCGAGAGCAACTCCAAGACCGGTCAGGGCCAGGCCGGCGGCACCACGGGAACCACCAGCACCTCCCTCACGTCAAAGGCCACGTCGTCACCGACACCGTCCTCGACGCCGTCGAAGCCGGCCACGTCCCCGACCCCGAACCCGTCCGCGACCACCGCCACTCCCAGCCCCGGCCCCAGCCTCTCGGAGGAAGAGCAGAAGGTCGTCTCGATGTGCGGTAAGCAGTAGGCAAGCCGTGAGAGGCCCCGTCACACGATGAGCAGTACTACCAACACACCGACGCACCACACGTCCACGATCGGCGCCATCGGCGCCCCGAGCCGCCGCAACACCGAGCTGGCGCTCCTGCTGTTCGCCGTGGTCATCCCGGTCTTCGCGTACGCCAACGTGGGACTGGCCATCGACGACAAGGTGCCGGCCGGCCTGCTGAGCTACGGACTCGGCCTCGGCCTGCTCGCGGGCGTCGGCCATCTCGCCGTACGGAAGTTCGCCCCGTACGCCGACCCGCTGCTGCTGCCCCTGGCCACGCTCCTCAACGGCCTCGGGCTCGTCGTGATCTGGCGCCTCGACCAGTCGAAGCTGCTGCAGTCGCTGCCCACCTATGTCGCGGCCGCACCACGCCAGCTGCTCTACACCGCGCTGGGCATCGCCCTGTTCGTGGTCGTGCTGATCTTCCTCAAGGACCACCGCGTCCTGCAGCGCTACACGTACATCTCCATGTTCGGCGCGCTGGTGCTGCTCATCCTGCCGCTGGTGCCCGGTCTCGGGGCCAACATCTACGGCGCCAAGATCTGGATCCGCGTCCCGGGCCTCGGCTCGCTCCAGCCCGGTGAGTTCGCGAAGATCGCCCTCGCCGTCTTCTTCGCCGGCTACCTGATGGTCAAGCGCGACGCCCTGGCCCTCGCCAGCCGCCGCTTCATGGGCCTGTACCTGCCGCGCGGCCGCGACCTCGGGCCGATCCTGGTCGTCTGGCTGATGTCGATCCTCATCCTGGTCTTCGAGACCGACCTGGGTACCTCGCTGCTGTTCTTCGGAATGTTCGTCATCATGCTGTACGTCGCCACCGAGCGGACCAGCTGGATCGTCTTCGGTCTGCTGATGTCCGCGGCCGGCGCGGTCGGCGTGGCCAGCTTCGAACCGCATGTGCAGCAGCGTGTCCAGGCCTGGCTCGACCCGATGAAGGAGTACAAGCTCAGCCAGGCGGGCGTGGCCGGGCACTCCGAGCAGTCGATGCAGGCGCTGTGGGCCTTCGGCTCCGGCGGCACCCTCGGCACCGGCCTCGGCCAGGGCCACTCCGACCTGATCCGGTTCGCCGCCAACTCCGACTTCATCCTCGCCACCTTCGGCGAGGAGCTGGGCCTGGCCGGCATCATGGCGGTCCTGCTGATCTACGGCCTGATCGTGGAGCGCGGCGTACGCACCGCCCTCGCCGCCCGCGACCCGTTCGGCAAGCTCCTCGCCGTCGGCCTGTCCGGTGCGTTCGCCCTCCAGGTCTTCGTCGTGGCGGGCGGTGTCATGGGCCTCATCCCGCTGACCGGTATGACGATGCCGTTCGTGGCGTACGGAGGTTCCTCCGTGCTCGCCAACTGGGCCCTGATCGGGATCCTGATCAGAATCAGCGACACCGCCCGACGCCCGGCGCCCGCCCCCGCCACCAACCCCGACGTCGAGATGACCCAGGTGGTCCGCCCGTCATGAACAAGCCCCTGCGCCGGATCGCGATCTTCTGCGGTCTGCTGGTCCTCACGCTGCTGCTGCGCGACAACTGGCTCCAGTACGTCAAGGCCGACAGCCTCAAGGACGACCCCAAGAACCGCCGTGTCACCATCGCGCGCTACTCCACCCCGCGCGGCGACATCATCGTCGACGGCGACCCGATCACCGGCTCGACCAAGACGAGCAAGAGCGGTCTCAACGACCTCGAGTACAAGCGGACGTACAAGGACGGCCCCATGTGGGCGCCGGTCACCGGATACGCCTCGCAGGCCTTCGGCGCCAACCAGCTGGAGTCCATCGAGGACGGCATCCTCACCGGCACCGACGACCGGCTCTTCTTCCGCAACACCCTCGACATGATCACGGGCAAGCAGAAGCAGGGCGGCAACGTCGTCACCACGCTCAACGCGGCCGCGCAGAAGGCCGCCTACGACGGTCTGAAGAAGCAGGGCGGCAAGGGCGCGGTCGCCGCGATCGACCCGTCCACCGGCAAGATCCTGGCGCTGGCCTCGTACCCGTCGTACGACCCCTCGACCTTCGCCGGCAACTCGACGTCGACGGACTCCAAGAACTGGACCGCGCTCCAGAAGAAGAACAACCCCTCCGACCCGATGCTCAACCGGGCGCTGCGCGAGACCTACCCGCCGGGCTCCACCTTCAAGGTGGTCACCGCCGCGGCCGCGCTGGAGAACGGGCTGTACACCTCCGCCGACGAGGCCACGGACTCGCCGCTGCCCTACATCATGAAGGGCACCACGACCGAGCTGAAGAACGAGGGCAACATCCCCTGCAAGAACGCGACGCTGCGGATCGCGCTGCGGTACTCCTGCAACACCGTCTTCGGCAAGATCGGCTCCGACCTCGGCAACGACAAGATGCTCGCCGAGGCGAAGAAGTTCGGCTTCGACTCCGAGCAGTTCACGCCGGTCCGCTCCAGCGCCTCGGTCTTCTCGGACAACATGAACTCCTCGCAGACCGCGCTGTCCTCGATCGGCCAGTTCAACACCGCCGCGACCCCGCTGCAGATGGCCATGGTCGCCTCCGCGGTCGCCAACAACGGCAAGCTGATGAAGCCGTACATGGTCGACAAGCTCCAGTCGTCGAACCTCGACACCATCTCGCAGACCGAGCCCGAGGAGCTGAGCCAGCCCCTCTCCGCGAAGAACGCGCAGATCCTGCAGTCGATGATGGAGACGGTCGTCAAGGAGGGCACGGGTACGAAGGCCCAGATCAGCGGCGTCACGGTGGGCGGCAAGACCGGTACCGCCCAGCACGGCGTGGAGAACAGCGAGAACCCGTACGCCTGGTTCATCTCCTACGCCAAGCTCCCCGACGGCAGCTCGCCGGTCGCCGTCGCCACGGTGATCGAGGACGACAACGCCAACCGTGACGACATCTCCGGTGGCGGTCTCGCCGCCCCGATCGCGAAGAGCGTGATGGAGGCGGTCATCAACTCCAAGAAGTGACCCCGCTCACGTCGCCTTCACATCGGTGCACGTTGCGATACCGGTCCTGTATCGGGTGACGCACTTGGCCAGGTCACACAAAGCTAGCCGGGTACGGTAGGCCCGGACGGCAGCCGCCGACCGCACACCCGTGCCGGTCGGGACCGACTGAGAGGGCTGGTAGGAAGCTATGGAAGAGCCGCGTCGCCTCGGCGGCCGGTACGAGCTGGGCCAGGTGCTCGGCCGTGGTGGCATGGCGGAGGTCTACCTCGCCATGGACACGCGGCTCGGTCGCACCGTGGCGGTGAAGACGCTGCGCGCCGACCTCGCGCGCGACCCGTCCTTCCAGGCCCGGTTCCGCCGGGAGGCCCAGTCGGCCGCCTCGCTCAACCATCCCGCGATCGTCGCGGTCTACGACACGGGCGAGGACTACATCGACGGGGTCTCGATCCCGTACATCGTCATGGAGTACGTCGACGGCTCCACGCTCCGTGAGCTGCTCCACTCCGGCCGCAAGCTCCTGCCCGAGCGCGCGATGGAGATGACCATCGGCATCCTCCAGGGCCTGGAGTACGCCCACCGCAGCGGCATCGTCCACCGCGACATCAAGCCCGCGAACGTCATGCTGACGCGCAACGGCCAGGTCAAGGTGATGGACTTCGGCATCGCCCGCGCCATGGGCGACTCCGGCATGACCATGACGCAGACGGCGGCGGTCATCGGCACGGCCCAGTACCTCTCGCCGGAGCAGGCCAAGGGCGAGCAGGTCGACGCCCGCTCCGACCTGTACTCGACGGGCTGCCTGCTCTACGAGCTGCTGACGGTACGGCCCCCGTTCGTCGGCGACTCCCCGGTCGCGGTCGCCTACCAGCACGTCCGGGAGGAGCCGCAGCCGCCGAGCGTCTTCGACGGTGAGATCACGCCCGAGATGGACGCAATCGTCCTGAAGGCCCTCACCAAGGACCCCAACTACCGCTACCAGTCCGCCGACGAGATGCGCATGGACATCGAGGCCTGCCTCGACGGCCAGCCCGTCGCGGCCACGGCGGCGATGGGTTCGGTCGGTTACGGCGGCTACCCCGACGACCAGCCGACGACGGCCCTGCGCTCCACGGACGCCGGCGCCACGTCGATGCTCCCGCCGATGAACCCGGACGACGGCGGCTACGGCTACGACGACCGCCCCGACCGGCGGCGCCAGAAGAAGTCGAACACCTCGACGATCCTGCTGATCGTGGCCGGTGTCCTGGTGCTGGTGGGCGCGATCCTGATCGGCAAGTGGGCGTTCAGCGGGAACAACGCGGGCAACGACACGGTGCAGGTGCCGAACCTCGTCGGCCAGTCCCAGAGCGACGCCACGAACCAGCTGAAGAACATCGACCTCAAGGTCGGCACGGTCAAGAAGCAGCCCTGCGAGGACCAGAGCAAGGGCAACGTCTGCTCCCAGGACCCGAAGTCGGGCACGCTCAAGAAGGGCGAGTCGGTCAACCTCGTCGTCTCGACCGGCGCTCCGAAGGTCGCCGTGCCGAACGTCACCGGCAAGACCCTCGACGAGGCGACGCAGATCCTGGAGGGCGACGACTACAAGTTCGTCGTCAAGACGAAGACGGAAGAGTCCACCACCGAGGACGCGAACACGGTCCTGGACCAGAACCCGAAGCTCGGCAAGGAAGTCGAGAAGGGTTCCACGATCACCCTGACCGTCGCCAAGGCTCCGGAGACCGTCGCGGTACCCGACGTCAGCGGCCAGAGCTGCGACGACGCCAAGTCCGCGCTCAAGGATGTCGGTCTGAACGGCACGTGCGTGGACACGCCCACCACCGACGACAACCAGGACGGCAAGGTCATCTCGACCACGCCGACGATCGGCACCTCGGTCAAGAAGAACTCGTCGGTCCAGCTCAACGTGGGCAAGAAGCAGGACACCACGGTCCAGGTCCCGAACATCCAGGGCCAGACCCTCAAGAACGCCAAGCAGGCGCTTCAGCAGGCGGGTCTGCAGGTCGGCAACATCACCGGCTCCCAGGACGACAACGCCATCGTCCTCGCCTCGGACCCGAGCCAGGGCAGCACGGTCAACCAGGGCAGCACGGTCAACCTGACGACCATCCAGAACGGCAACGGCAACAACAACGGCGGCACCAACTTCTTCGGCGGCACGACCGGTTAGCCGCCGACGACGTATGAAACGAATGGGCCCCTGCCGGGAAACCTCCCGGCAGGGGCCCATCGCTCTGCTTCACGGCTCTGTCAGCGCAGTTCCTTCGGCGGTGTGCGCTTGCTGTCCACCTTGTCGACCCTGACCAGCTCGCCCCAGACCACGTACCGGTAGCGGCTGGTGTACACCGGCGTGCACGTCGTCAGGGTGATGTAGTGGCCCGCCTTCGTCTTCCCCGACTCCTTCGGGATCTGGGCGAGGACCTTGACGTTGTACTTCGAGGTCTCGTCCAGGACGGCGTAGACCTTGTAGACGTACCACTTGTCCTTCGTCTCGAAGACGATCGGGTCGCCCTTCTTGAGCTTGTCGATGTTGTGGAACTTCGCGCCGTGGCCGTCCCGGTGGGCGGCGAGGGTGAAGTTGCCCTTCTTGCCGGTCATCGGGAGCGTCGCCTTGGCGGGGTCGGTGTAGTAGCCGGCCACGCCGTCGTTGAGGACCTTGGTCGACGTGCCCTTCTCCACCAGCACCTCGCCGTTCTTCATGGCGGGGACGTGCAGGAAGCCGATGCC
Organism: Streptomyces cylindrosporus; assembly: GCF_022698165.1. GTDB lineage: Bacteria > Actinomycetota > Actinomycetes > Streptomycetales > Streptomycetaceae > Streptomyces > Streptomyces cylindrosporus. The sequence continues at coordinate 301,178 of NZ_JALDAY010000008.1, read as the reverse complement.
GTTCTTGGTGTCGAGCGCGCCGGGGCCGGTGTCCTGCTGGGCCCAGCCGTCACGGACCTTGTCGGCCTGCTTGTCCGCCTTGCGGTCCGCGACGACGTTCGTCCACCACAGGGAGTAGACGACGAACAGGCCGAGGACCAGACCCGCCGTGATGAGGAGCTCGCCGAAGAAACTGACCGCCATCGCGATCCGGCCGGGGCGGCGCCGGGCATCGGACGGCACGGGTTCCCCGTCTTCCCCGGTGTGCTCTTCGTGCTGCGTGTCGTCGGCGGTGGCTGCCACGTTCTTCATCTGCCCTTAGTTGACGAGCGCATCCGGCTTGCCCTTGCTGCGCGGCCGTTCCTCGACCATCTTGCCCCAGACGATCAGCCGGTACTTGCTCGTGTACTCGGGCGTGCAGGTGGTGAGGGTGATGTACCGGCCGGCCGTGGTGAAACCGGAACCCTTCGGGATCGGGTCGATCACGCTCGTGTTGCTGGGCGAGGTCACCGGCAGCATCGACGTCATCTTGTAGACGTAGTAGTCGTCCTGCGTCTCCACGACGACCTCGTCGCCCGGCTTGAGCCGGTTGATGTACCGGAACGGCTCGCCGTGCGTGTTGCGGTGTCCCGCGAGCGCGAAGTTGCCGGTCTTCGCGGACGGCATCGCCGTCTTGAGCTTGCCCTCGCTGTAGTGGCCGACCATGCCCTTGTCGAGCACCTTCTTGTTGCTGACGCCCTCGGCGATCGGCACGACCACGTCCAGCTTGGGGATGTGGAGGATCGCGAAACCCTGCCCGGGCTCGAACTCGCCCGGTGCGCGCTTCCCGCTCGCCCAGTCCTGCTGGAGGCTGTTGGCTTCTTTGTCCGCCTGCGCGTGCGCCCGGACGTTCGTCCACCACAGCTGGTAGGAGACGAACAGCAGCATCAGCACGCCGGTGGTGATGAACACCTCACCGATGGCCCGGCTCACCAGAACGCCCGCGCTGGGCTTGCGCGCACGGGCCTGCCGGCGCGCCTCGACGCGGGAGAGCGGCGCGCCGGAGGTCGCCGGGGCGTCCTCCGTCTCCTGCCGCGCGGCTCCATGACGCCCATGACGGGCCTTGGCGGCCTTTCTGCGGGCCGCTCGACCACCCGTGGGGGTTCCCGTGGCGGATGTGACTGCTGAGGCGCCAGAGGGCCGTATGGACTCGCCGGGCGGCGGATCCGGTATCCGCAGCGCCACCGTCTCCTCGTCGATGGGCGGCAGATACTGCGGCGGCTCCTGATGCTGCGGCTGTGGCTGGGCCTGATGTTGCGGCTGAACCTGATGCTGCGGCTGCTGATACGCCTGCTGCCCGACCGCCCAGTCCTGGTCGTACGCACCGGACGACGCCTCGTACGCCCCGTACGACTCCTGCCCGTACGAGGCGTCGGACTCGCGCTCGGGGCGCAGTGCGGTCACGCCGTGGCCCTGCCCACCACCGGGGCGAGCCCCGCCGACCTCGCCACCGCGCCCTCGTAGCCGCACTCCACCAGCCAGTTGGCCAGCATCCGGTGGCCGTGCTCGGTCAGCACCGACTCGGGGTGGAACTGCACGCCCTCGACCGGGAGTTCACGGTGGCGCAGGCCCATGATGATGCCGTCGTGCGTGCGCGCCGTCACCTCCAGCTCGGCCGGGACCGTCTCCGGCTCGGCGGCCAGCGAGTGGTAGCGGGTCGCGGTGAAGGGCGAGGGCAGGCCGGCGAACACGCCCTTGCCCTCGTGCTCGACCAGCGAGGTCTTGCCGTGCAGCAGCTCCGGCGCACGGTCCACCACACCGCCGTACGCCACCTGCATCGACTGCATGCCGAGGCAGACGCCGAAGACGGGGACGCCGGTCGCCGCGCAGTGGCGGACCATCTCGATGCAGACGCCGGCCTCCTCGGGCGTGCCCGGGCCCGGCGACAGCAGTACGCCGTCGAAGCCGTCCTGCGCATGGGAGGTGGACACCTCGTCGTTGCGCAGCACCTCGCACTCGGCGCCCAGCTGGTACAGGTACTGGACCAGGTTGAAGACGAAGCTGTCGTAGTTGTCCACGACGAGAATGCGCGCGCTCACTGGTTGTCCACCGTCACATCGTTGAAGGGCAGCAGCGGTTCGGCCCACGGGAAGACGTACTGGAAGAGGACGTAGACCACGATCAGGACAAGCGCGAGCGAGAGCAGCGCCTTGATCCACGCGTTCCCCGGCAGATGCCGCCAGATCCAGCCGTACATGCCGTCCCTTCCGTTCCACCACGGCACCAGACTCACGCCGTACCCGCACCAGACTAACGGCGCAGCGCCGCCGGTTTGCCTTCGTCCACAGGCTGTGTGGAGTCCAGGTGAGCCCACACGATCAACCTGTGGCTGTGCCCCCACTCCGGATCGCACGTGGTCAGCGTGAGATACCGGCCCGGCCGTGTATACCCCGACTTACGTGGCACAGGGTCGATCACCTCAATGTCCGTGGGCACGGTTTTGTAGGGGCCTTTGTCGATCCGATACGTGAACCACGTCGTCCCGTCGGTCAGCACGACCGCGTCCCCGGGCCGCAGCTTCGGGAAGTCCACGAAGGGATCGCCGTACGTCCGCCGGTGCCCCGCGACCGCGAAGTTGCCGACCTGCCCGAGCCGCGCGGTGTTCGCGTAGTGCCCGAGCCCCTTCTTCAGGGTGTTCACGGCGGTGTTCTCAAGGACGGGCTTGTTCCACGTGAAACCAAGCCGGGGGATGTACATGATCGCGAACGGCTTGCCCTGCGCGTACGGCGCCGACGACTTCGGGGCGGCACTGCTCGCGGCCGTACTCCCGGCCGTCGACTTGGGCTGCGCGGTCTGCTTCGACCACTGGTCGTGCAGTACGTCGATCTGGTGGTTCATCGCCCCGTCCGCCCGCACCCCGGTCCAGAAGAGCACGTACACGACGAAGAGGCAGATCAGAGCGCCGACCGTGATGCACAGCTCGCTGACGGTCCTGACGACGACGCGCACCGGCGGCTCCCGGACGGCTCAGGTCGATCCACGTTCATTGCACGGGCTGGGCGTAGTGCAGATCCACTGTGCCCGAGTAGCCGGGCAGAGTCACCGTCCCGTCCTGGGTGACTTTCCAGCCCAGCCCGTAGACATTCACGTAGACCATGTAGTTCTGGATGGCCTTCGAGTCCGACAGCGCCCGGTTCAGCTTGTCGGGGTCCCCGACGGCCGTGATCTTGTACGGCGGTGAGTAGACCCGGCCCTGGAGGATCAGCGTGTTGCCCACGCAGCGCACGGCGCTGGTGGAGATCAGCCGCTGGTCCATGACCTTGATGCCCCTGGCGCCGCCCTGCCACAGGGCGTTGACCACGGCCTGCAGGTCCTGCTGGTGGATGACCAGGTAGTCGGGCTGCGGCTCGGGGTAGCCGGGGAGCTTGGCGGTGGCGTTCGGCGGGGCGTCGTTGAGGGTGACGGTGATCGCCGTGCCCTTCACCTGCTGGGTGCCGGCCTTCTTCTCCAGTGCGGTGAGTTTCTCGTCCTGTGCCTTGGTGGAGCCGTCGTCCCGCTCGGCCAGCGACTCGATGTCCCGGCGCAGCGAGGCGCTGGAGTCGTCCAGCTCCTTGTTCTTGTGGCTGCGCTCCTGGATGAGGTCGGAAAGCTTCAGCAAGGACGTGTCCGTGCGGATATTGGTGCCCTTGGCCGTATTGAAACTGGTGAAGAAAATGAGCCCCGCGAGGGCGAAGACGGCCACCGTGAGGATCCGCACGGGCCGGAAACGGCGTCCCCCGGCAGGACTGGATCCGGCCTGGGGGGAGTCGGCAGAATTGCTCAACGTACCCTTATCTCCTTCGGCACCGCGGAAGCACTACGCTAACGGACGCCCGGGGGAGCGCTAAGAGTCCCCTTGTACGCTGCCCCGGAGCCAGCCACAGTTCCCTGCGCGGCCACGCAGCGCATCGACAGGAGAGACCCTCGTGCCGAAGTCACGTATCCGCAAGAAGGCCGACTACACGCCGCCGCCGGCGAAGCAGGCGACCAGCATCAAGCTGAACAGCCGCGCCTGGGTCGCACCCGTGATGCTGGCCATGTTCCTCATCGGGCTGGCCTGGATCGTCGTCTTCTACGTGACCGACGGTTCGCTGCCCATCGACGCACTGGACAACTGGAACATCGTGGTCGGTTTCGGCTTCATCGCCGCCGGATTCGGTGTCTCCACGCAGTGGAAGTAGCGGTCGAAGGAACGGCTACGGGCGGGTGAACTCAGCTCTGCCCACGGCTATCCGCTGAGTTATCCACAGCCCGGAGAAAAATCCACAGAACCCCTGGGGAAAAGACGACGATCTGTGGATAACCCCTAGCCGGTTGACGCCGGTACGACTGTCACACCCATCTTCGCAAGCCTGTTCGCCCCCTGCCTGACCTGCAGAAACGCTGGTCGGTGACAGGGGGCACAGCTGTTCCCGCACACCATGCACAAGATTCGCCACCCGCTGTGGACAACCGGGTACGTCAGGTGAGCTGAGCCGTCCTGACCAGGCTCAGCACCACGACGACGACCAGGACGAGAGCGCAGGTGCCGTACTGGACGAGGGCGCGGCGCTCGCGGGGGGCGTGGACCATTCCGTAGCCGGTGACAACGCCGGCGACGAGGCCGCCGATGTGGGCCTGCCAGGAGATGCCGCTCCAGCTGAAGGTGAAGATCAGGTTGATCACGAGCAGGGCGATGATCGGCCGCAGGTCGTAGTTGAGCCGCCGCATGAGGACGGCCGTGGCGCCGAAGAGGCCGAAGATGGCTCCGGAGGCACCGAGCGTGCTCGTGGTCGGTGAGGCCAGCAGGTAGACCAGGGCGCTGCCCGCCAGCCCCGAGGTGAAGTAGACCGCGAGGTAGCGGGCACGGCCGAGCGCCGCTTCGAGGGGTCCGCCCAGCCACCACAGACTCAGCATGTTGAAGCCGATGTGCCAGATCTCCTGGTGGGTGAACATCGAGGTCACCATGCGGTACCACTCGCCTGCGGCGACTCCCTCGGTGGCCTTGTAGGGGGCCGGGGGCCACTCGCCGAGAAGGACCAGGTCGTTCAGGAGCGACGGCCGCACATGGACCGCGATGAAGACGGCGATGTTGATGCCGATGAGGATCTTGGTGACCAGGCGGGGGTCGGTCGTGACTGTGCCGCCTGCCACGGTGCGGGGGCGGGAGGCGGCCGGGGTGTGGCCCGTGCCGGAGTCGCCGCGGGCGCATTCGGGGCACTGGAAGCCGACGGAGGCGTTGACCATGCACTCGGGGCAGATCGGGCGCTCGCAGCGGGTGCAGCGGATGCCGGTCTCGCGGTCCGGGTGGCGGTAGCAGCCGGGCAGGCTCTGGGCGTCCTGCGAGCTGCCTGCCGCGTGGTCCATGACATCCCCTTGGTCGTCGTACGGGTGCCGCGCCGAAAAGCACCGCCCCGCCCATCTTTACGGATGAGCGGGGCGTTTGGTTCCTGCTGTGCGGGCACTCGGTCCCTGCGGGCCGGGTCTCCGCTGTGCTCAGCTCTCGCGGGTCTCGACGACGACCGACTCGATGACCACGTCGTTCACCGGGCGGTCGGTGCGCGGGTTGGTCTGGGTGGTGGCGATGGCGTCGATGACCTTCTGGCTGGCCGCGTCGGTGACCTCGCCGAAGATGGTGTGCTTGCGGTTCAGCCACGTCGTCGGGGCGACGGTGAGGAAGAACTGCGAGCCGTTGGTGCCCGGACCGGCGTTGGCCATGGCCAGCAGGTAGGGCTTGTTGAAGGAGAGGTCCGGGTGGAACTCGTCCTCGAACTGGTAGCCGGGGCCGCCGGTGCCGTTGCCCAGCGGGTCGCCGCCCTGAATCATGAAGCCGCTGATCACCCGGTGGAAGACCGTGCCGTCGTAGAGCCTGTCCGTGGACTTCTGGCCCGTGGCCGGGTTGATCCACTCACGCTCGCCGTTGGCGAGCTCGACAAAGTTCCGGACCGTCTTGGGCGCGTGGTTCGGCAGAAGCCGGACTTCGATGTCGCCATTGTTGGTCTTCAGGGTGGCGTAAAGCTGCTCAGCCACGATCTGCCTTCCGTTGTCTTCCTGTGACCCCCCGATCCTCGCACGGTTCGCGGAAATCCGGCCTTGTACCCCCGGGTACCGGAGCGCCGGGCGGCGATCCGTGGCATTGTCGACGACAAGCTCTCGTTGCCCCGTATTCATCCTCATGACCCGGATGCCCGCCCTCACATGCCTGGGGATCTGTTGGCAGGCATGATCCGTAAAAGGGTGGAAAGTCGAAATACCGTACGCCACCGAGGAGGAGGAACCCGTGACCCGCATCGACAGCGTGCGCGCCGCGACCGGTTCGGCGAAGGACAGCGTGCTGCACGCCGCGGACGTGGTGGCGCCCTACGCCGAGACGGCCAAGGACAGGACCGCGCACTACGCACACGAGGCACGCGTACGGCTCGCGCCGAAGGTGTCGCAGGCCGCCGGTCAGGCCCGCGTCCAGTACGACGCTTATGTCGTACCGCGGCTGGAGCAGGCCCGTACCCATGTGCCGCCCAAGGTCGACCAGGCCGCCCACGAGGCCGCCGTCCGCACGCGTAAGGCGGCCCGGCAGGCAGCCGACTACTCCCGGCCGAGGATCGAGCAGGCGGTGGCCGCGGCCGGCCCCATGAAGGACGAGGCCGCCGCGCGTGGCGTCGCCGCACTTGCGGCGCTGCGCGGCCAGGTCTCGCCGAAGGAGATCCAGAAGCTGACCCGTAAGCACGAGCGGCGGGCGCGGGCGGGCCGGGCGGCCAAGGTGCTGCTGGTGCTCGGCGCGCTCGCGGGCGGCGCCTTCGCCGCCTGGAAGTGGTGGGACAAGCAGGCGAACCCGGACTGGCTCGTCGAGCCGCCTGCCGCGACGGAGGTTCCGGAGCCGAACCGGCTGTCGTCGGTGGACGGCAGTGGTCAGTCGGTGCTCGACCCGGAGGTCCAGGCCAAGGAGGCCGAGGAGGCCGCCAAGGGCGAGGGCGAAGAGCGTCGTTGACCTGAGTCCGGGCGGTCCCGAACTGCGCTGTGGGGCGGGAGACTTGAGGGTCTCCCGCCCCACAGCGATGTTTCACGTGGAACATCGGTGATGTTTACACGATCTCCACATGATGACGTTTGCAACGGACGATGACCGTATTCGCCCCGCGCGACCTGCACGGCAACCCTGAGCGAGAGGACCGCTCCCCCGACTTTGCGCAAACAAGTGCAACGATCCGGCGCCCGCTCTCGTGACGCACGTCACAAAAAAGACCCCTCCGACCGTGTTCTCTCAGGTCGGAGGGGTTCCGTTGTGGAGCCTAGGGGAGTCGAACCCCTGACATCTGCCATGCAAAGACAGCGCTCTACCAACTGAGCTAAGGCCCCTCGCATGAAGCGTCCGCACGGATCAAACAGACCCCGGCGGGCGTCGCAGACCAGAGTACCGGGTCACCCCCGGGATCTCGCAAAAAGATTGGGGGTCCCCGCAGGCGACCACTCTCCGTAAGATGCTCGGCGTGGTTCGCTGTCGCGAACCACAGTACTTGGGGAAGCGATGGGGAGACGCAATGGACGCCGCACAGCAGGAAGCGACCGCAAGAGCGCGGGAACTGCAGCGGAACTGGTACGGGGAGCCGCTGGGGGCGCTCTTCCGTAAGCTCATCGACGATCTTGGCCTCAACCAGGCTCGTCTCGCGGGGGTACTGGGCCTGTCCGCTCCGATGCTGTCGCAGCTGATGAGCGGTCAGCGGGCGAAGATCGGCAACCCGGCGGTGGTCCAACGGGTGCAGCTGCTGCAGGACCTGGCGGGGCAGGTCGCGGACGGCAGCGTCAGCGCGGCCGAGGCCACCGACCGGATGGAGGAGATCAAGAAGTCCCAGGGGGGATCCGTGCTCAGCAACACCACGACCACGACGAGCAGTTCGGGCGCGCCGACGGTCAAGCGGGTCGTCCGCGAGATCCAGTCGCTGCTGCGTTCGGTGGCCGCCGCGGGCGACATCATCGACGCCGCGGACACCCTCGCCCCGACCCATCCGGAACTGGCAGAGTTCCTCCGGGTGTACGGCGCCGGCCGCACCTCCGACGCGGTGGCGCACTACCAGTCCCACCAGAACTGAAGCCGCGGCCCGGTTCGCCGAAGGGGGTTCGGCGGCCGGGCCCCGGTCCGTGTGCGGGGGAACGAGGGGAGTCGTATCGCTCATCGCGGGGGAAGCAAGGGGGGTAGCCGAAGGGGGAGGAGCGACGCACTGCCATGGGTGAGGTCTTCGCCGGCCGGTACGAACTGGTCGACCCGATCGGACGCGGCGGGGTCGGCGCGGTCTGGCGCGCCTGGGACCACCGGCGCCGCCGGTACGTGGCCGCCAAGGTGCTCCAGCAGCGGGACGCCCACTCACTGCTGCGGTTCGTCCGTGAGCAGGCGCTGCGGATCGACCACCCCCATGTGCTCGCGCCCGCCAGCTGGGCGGCCGACGACGACCAGGTCCTGTTCACGATGGACCTGGTCGCCGGCGGCTCTCTGGTCCATCTGGTCGGCGACTACGGCCCCCTGCCACCGGCTTTCGTCTGCACGCTGCTCGACCAGCTGCTGTCGGGGCTGGCCGCGGTGCACGGGGAGGGCGTCGTCCACCGGGACATCAAGCCGGCCAACCTGCTGCTGGAGGCCACCGGTACGGGCCGGCCGCGGCTGCGGCTGTCGGACTTCGGGATCGCCATGCGGCTGGGCGAACCACGGCTGACCGAGACCAACCTCGTGGTGGGGACGCCCGGTTATCTCGCGCCGGAGCAGATGATGGGCGCGGAGCCGGACTTCCCGGCGGACCTGTTCGCCGTCGGTCTGGTCGCGCTGTATCTGCTGGAGGGCGCCAAGCCCGATGCCAAGGCGCTGATCCAGTACTTCGCGGCGCACGGGACGCCGAGTGCGCCCACGGGGATACCCGAGCCGCTGTGGCAGGTCGTGGCGACGCTGCTCCAGCCGGACCCGGTGGCGCGGTTCCGCACGGCCACGGGGGCGCGCAAGGCGCTCGCCGCGGCGGCGGAGCTCCTGCCGGAGCCGAGCGCCGACGACGAACTGATCGAGATCTTCGACCAACTCGGCCCACTGCCACCGGGCTTCGCCGTAACGGGACCGCTGAAGCGGGCGCCGGGGGTGGAGGTGCGGGGTGGAGTGGGTTCCGGGACGGGCACGGGGACAGAGACTGGGTCGGGTTCGGGGCCGGGCTCCGGGCCGGGGACGGGGACAGGGACAGGGTCGGGTTCCGGACCGGGTTTCGGGACAGCGTCGGGCGCGGATTCGGGCACCGGCAGCGGCGCGGAAGTGGGCGCGGGGACAAGTTCCGGCGCGGGCAACGATTCGAGTGCGGCGGCAGCCGCAGGAGCGGCCGCGGGCACCGGGGCCTCGGGGGTCTCCGGGGCGCGAACAGACACCGGATCGTCCGTGAACCCCGTACCGCCGACCGATCCCCGCCAAGCCACCTCCCCCCGGCCACAGCCCACGCCCTCCTCGCAGCCGCCGAGCATGTCGGACACCGGCAGCTTCCACCTGCCACCGCCGGAAGCCACCCCCTCCTCCCCTCGAACCACCGCTCCCCAACCACCGCAGCCACAACACCACGCGCAGGCACATCCACATCCCCAGCCCGCCTACGCCTCCCCCCACGACCCCACGCACGTCCTGTCCTCCCCCCGGCCCTGGACCCAATCACCGCAGCACCATCGCGACCATCGCGACGACGCCTCTACTGCTTCGTACACCGCCCAGGACCCGCGGGTTCCACCTCACGCCCAGGAATTCGCGCCGGACCTCGCACCCCGCGACCACCGCACGGCCCACCGAGCCCGCCGCCGCCCCGGCGGCCCACCGGCCAAGGTCGCGGTCCCCCTCCTGCTGCTGGCCCTGGCCTGCTACGCCGTGGGCTTCTGGGCTCTGACCCGCATCTGAAGCCCGACCCACCCCCTGCGCGGCTCGGCCTCACACGGCCCCGGCCCCCCGCCGCCCCACCACCGTCCAGACCCCCAGCCCGACCAGCACCACCGTGCCCGTGCCAAGGCCGCCCAGCGCGAGGGCCTCCATCGTGGTGTCGTCGCTCCCGGTCTCGCCCTGCGCGGCCGCCTGCCGATCCGCCGCCGTGATGGTGAAGAGGTCCCCCGGGACGGGCTGACCCGCGTACCCGGGGCCGTCCTGTGCCGTGCCCGACACCCGCACGCGCAGCGTCAGGTCGAACGGCCCGTCGCCGAAGTCGTCCGCCACCCCGGCGGAAAGGTGCACGGCCAGGTAGTACGAGCCGGCGAACCGCATGCCGTTGACCTTGGTGTTGTTGCGGGCGTAGCGGTTGGCGTAGGCGACGGCGGGCAGCGGGGCCAGGGAGGCCGACACCTGGGTGCCGTCGTAACCCGTGTCGGCGTCGGCGACCTCGGCGCGGACGGGGTTGTAGAGGGTCATGTTCAGGGCGTCGACGGCGTAACCGGCACCCCCACCCCCGGACCCGCCCAGGTCCGCGGTGGCCGAGAGCCGGCGGCCCCAGTCCACGGGGACCCTGTAGTACAGCGTCTGGCCGGGCGAGATGCCGGTGCGCCAGACGCCCTGGTCGATGGCTGCCGCCTTGGAGAACCCCGCGCCCCCGGAACGGCTCCGCGCCTCGCCCGCGAGCGGCTCCGGCGAGGCGGAGTCCCAGGCGCTGGGAGCACTCGTCGCGCCGGTCCGCGTCAACGCCGGCTCGGTCGCGGTGGTGAGCTCCAGATCCCAGGTGCCGACCGCGGAGTCCGCCGTACCGACGCGCTCGACGAGCACGTAGTACGGGCCGCTGCCCGTGCACAGGGGCGTCGGCGGGGAGGTCGTACGGGCGCCCCAGGCCGTGAGGGGGCGCGGGCTGCCGGAGGAGCCGAAGTTGGCGCTCTCGTAGGAGCAGGGGTGGCTGTCGGCGTTCTGCACGGACACCCTGATGCCGTCGCTCACGGAGAGCTTGCCGCCGCCCGCGCGGGGGACGGCGGTGACGGAGACATAGGCGTTGGAGGTGTCGTCCAGGTCCAGGCGGTAGTACAGCTTCGCGGCCCTGGGGAGGGAGCTGCGGTAGTCCTTGCCGGCGTCGAGCGGCTGGGCGTCGGCGGTGCCGGTCGCTCCGTCGACGGAGACGGCGTCCTCGGCGAAGGCGTACGAGGAGCCCGCCGGGCCGGCCTCCGGTGCCGCCGCGGCCGGCCAGGACGCCGGCCCCGCCGACGCGCACAGCAGCGCCACGACGGCCGCCCCGCGCCCCCACGCCGTACGCCGCCCCATCACGCGCCACCCCTCGTCGTCGCCCGGACCGTGGCCCATCCTGCCCCGTGGGGCCCCGGCTCATCCGCGCATCGCAGGCGGGCGTCCGAAACGCACGGGTCCGCTACCGCCTCGGCAGCTGTCGCGCAACCGCGAGCGGCCGGAGAAACGCAAAACCCCGACCGTGCGGACGGCCGGGGTCTCTTCAGAATCGGATGTCGGTACTCACGAACCCGTGGGCACGGAGTCGGTCGCCTCCGTCCACAGATCCTGCTCGGCGCGATCCGCCTGGATCTGGCGGTACACGAGGAGCCCGCCGATGGCGGCCAGTGCGACCAGGAGAAGCTTCTTCACCGCGCGACCTCGTCTTTCCTTGACGTAGGGGACCTCTGGCGCCCGACTATACACACCGACCGATATCGATCGGTGACCTGTGTGGAGCCCCAACTCCCGCCCCGGACAACGCAGTCGAAGCGGAAGCAGTTACTCCAAATTATCCCTTTGGCGGCTTTCTCGGCATCTTGCACCCATCCGGGTGGTGTTCATCTGAAGATCGACGCGCCATGGGCGTCGGTCCCACACTTCGCCGCCCCCATACACATCATGAGGAAAGTACGCAAATCGCCCAACCCGAAAGTGAGGGGCCATGGCCCAGAACCAGGTCATGAAGCTGTGGACCGCCATCGTCACCGCCTTCCTCGCGCTGTGCACGGCGCTCGGACTCGTCACGACGACCGCCGCCGCGGCCGTAACGCAGACCGAGGCGAGCAGCAACAGCACGAGCGGCATCGCACGACACCTGACGATGCCCACACCGACCGGATCCTGGTACTGGTCCTGCGTCCGCGATCTGCCCCCCACGATGAAGCAGCGCATCCGCGCCGAGGCCCACGGCAAGTCCCCCAGCTGCCGCAACCGCCCCGCCGGCGACTCGGAAGCCACCACGGACACGGCGACGAACACCGCCGCGAACACGGCCACCGACACCGACCTGACCGAACCGGCCGTCCCCCTGCAGCGCTGAGCCCCTCCGCACCGCACCCCGACGCAACCGACGTAACGGCGAACTTGCGTACCCGATCGTCTGCGCGCAGGACCCCCGGCCCCGACGGGCCGGGGGTTTCCGCGTTCGGGCACGGTCGTAGCCTGGCGCCATGACCGGGCGCATCATCATCGTCACCGCCGTGCACGCCCCGTCGGCCGGGTTCCTGGGGGACGCGTACAAGTCCTTGTGCGCGCAGGAGCTGCCCGCCGGGTGGGAGTGGCAGTGGGTGATCCAGGAGGACGGGACGACGGACCGCGTACGTCCGTACGTCCCCGACGACGCGCGGGTGACCTTCCGGCAGGGCCGGGCCGGCGGCCCCGGTGTCGCCCGCACGATCGCGCTCGCGCACACGCGGGGCGCGTACGTGAAGGTGCTGGACGCCGACGATCAGCTGACGGAGGGGGCGCTGGCGCGTGACCTGGCGGTTCTCGAGGCCGATCCGGCCATCGGGTGGGCCACCTCGCGCGTGCTTGACCTCCTGCCGGACGGCTCCACCGCCGGTTTCCCGGGCGATCCCGACGAGGGCCCGATCGAGCGCGGGACCGTCCTCGACGCCTGGAAGGCGAACGGTTTCCTCGCCCCGGTGCACCCCGCGACCCTTTTCGTACGACGGGATCTGCTGCTGGCGCTCGGCGGCTGGATGGCGCTGCCGGCCTCCGAGGACACCGGGCTGCTGCTGGCGCTCGACGCCGTGAGCCGGGGCTGGTTCTCGCGCGAGACGGGGCTGCTCTACCGGAAGTGGGAGGGCCAGGTGACCGGCCAGGCGGCGCACACGGCCACGGCCGAGCGCGAGGCGCGCATGGCGGTGGTGGAGGAGCGCGCCCGGGCGCTGGCGGCGCTCGGCTGGCGCTACCCGGCCTGATCCGCGCCGCTCGCCGAGGCCAGCCAGTGGGCGACCCTGCGGACCGTCGTCTCGTCCAGGCTGTCGACGAGCGCCTCCACGGCCGTGAGGTCGTCCGGTGCGAGGTCGTAGAGGCCCGCCTTGGTCAGGCCGGCCAGGAGTACCTGGCGGCGGCGGCCGTCCATGCGCCGCGTGTGCGTGCTGGGCGCCTCGGGGGCGTCGGCGGCGGCCTTGGGGGTGGGCACGGGCGGCGCGGCCGCGGTGTCGTACCGGTGCCATCCGCCGTCCTTCGGGCCCCACAGGCTGATCACCGGATCGCCGCCACGCGCGCGTACCGTGTGCGCCATCTCACCGAGCGCGTACTGCACCGGGGAGCGGTGGGGCGACTGGGCGCACACCCGCCAGGAGGCCGAGGACGGCTGGTAGACCATCGCGACCCAGCGCGGATCTCCTTGCGGCTGCGGACTCTCGGGACGCGTCTCCACAGGAATCACCCCTTCGGAACCGGCACGGCAAGGGGACGATAACTGACGACCCGTCAGATAACCAGGCCGCATCCCCTGCCTCGCGGCCAAGCCCTGTTCTCTTCGAGCCCGCCGTGCCACCCTGCCCCCGGCCGGGACGCGGAGGAGGCGGTGGGGATGAGCGGAGTCGAAGAGGCGGGCGCGGTCGCCTCGGCACGCGCGTTGCGGGACATGCACGGCACACGCGCGCGTAGTGCGTACGAACGTGCCGTCGCCGCCTGCCGGTATGCCGGGGTCGACGAGTCCGCCGCCGAGCTCGTGCCGACCGGTCCCGTCGGCCGGGCGGCGAACGCGCTGCGGCTGTCCGCCCGCTCCGTCGACGCCCTCGGCACCGGCAGCCCCGACCCCGCCGCGGACGCCCGCTGCGCCCGCAACGCCGCCGCCACGGCCGCCCTGGCCGCCCAGCTGGCCGGGGCGCGGGACGACGGCGCGGGCTCCCCGGAGGCGCTGCGCGCCGCCCTCGCCGCGTCCCGGGCCGCGGCGGCCGCCGCCGCGGGCACGGCGGCGGGCAGGGACGCGAGGCTGAACGCCGCCGCGGACGAGGCGGAGGCGCACGCGGTCGCCGCCGCTCGCGAGGCGGGGTGGGTGTAGGGCGGGAAGCGGAGGCCGCGTCGTTCGGCTCCGGTCCCTCCCCTCGTGGGGACCGGTGCCGAACGCTGCGGCAGCCTCCCTCCGTGCCGCGGCGGGCGTGGAGGGAGGAGGGCCGGATCCGTGGTTCGGCGTGGAAGTGATCCCGATGGGATCCTTCCCCACGGACCTTGCCGGCTCAGGCGATGAGACCGTCGCCGCCGTCCCGCGCCTCGTACCGAAGCTGACCGAGAACGTTCGGCGTCATGAGCTGTCTCCCCGAGCGCTGAGCCGATGGCCTGCATGGACGAAGCGTGATGGGTTCGCTACTGGGTCGGGATCCTGCCAGTTCCGGCCCCGCCGGAGGAGATTCCGGTCACCTTCCGGCCCCTTAATCCGCAGGTCAGCCGTATAAAGTGAGTTTTCCGGTCCGGATGTTCCAACGCGGGGGAAGTAAGGGGTGGAGGCCTTGAGTTCCGACTCAGGGGCACGCACGGCCTTCGCGGAGCGCCTCGCGTTGCTGTACAGGGAGGCCGGCAACCCTCCCCTCACGCGCGTGGCCGAAGCGGTCGTACAGCTGCAGCGGGTGGACGAGCGGGGGCGGCCCGTACGGGTGTCCGCGCAGCGGATCAGCGACTGGCGGCGGGCGAAGAACGTGCCCGCGCAGTTCACCGCGCTCGCCGCGGTGCTGCACATCCTCATCCCCCAGGCCCGGCGCGCGCGGCCCGTCGCGGTGTCCACGGGCCTGTACGACATGGCGCACTGGCAGCGGCTGTGGGAGCGCGCCGTGGCCGACCCGGTCGGCGACCCCAAGGTCGCGGAGGAGATCCCGCCAGCCGAGAGCCCGGCCGCGGCCGGACTGTGCCCGTACCGAGGTCTGGCCTCCTACCGGCAGGAGGACGCCCGCTGGTTCTTCGGCCGGGAGCGGAGCACGGACGCCCTGGTCGCGCAGTTGCGCGCGACGGAGAAGACCGGCGGCCTGGTGATGCTCGTGGGCGCCTCCGGAGCCGGAAAGTCCTCGCTGCTGAACGCCGGTCTGGTGACCGCGCTGCGCGAGGGCGCCCTGAGCGACCGGGACGGCCCGCCGCCCGAGGTGCTGCAGTTCGTGCCGGGCGCCGATCCACTGGCGGAACTGACCGCCCGTATACCCGAGCTCGCGCCCGTCCTCGCCGAGCCTGACGACCCGGAGTTCGCGCGGGCCGTGCGGGACGCCGTCACCGCGTGGGCGCAGCGGGACGGCGTCGGCGCCGCCCGGCCGGTCCTGATCGTGGACCAGTTCGAGGAGGCCTTCACCCTCTGCGCCGACGAGGGCGGCAGGCGTACGTTCGTCCAGGCGCTGCACGCCGCGTGCTCGCCGGCCGGGCCGGGCGCCCTCGCCCCGGTGCTGGTGGTGCTGGGCATCCGCGCCGACTTCTACGAGCAGTGCCTGGGCCACCCCGAGCTGTCCGACGCGCTCCAGCACCGGCACATGGTGCTCGGCCCGCTGACCACGGCGGAGCTGCGCGAGGCGGTGACCGGCCCCGCCAAGGCCGTCGGCCTGGAGCTGGAGCCGGGCCTTGCCGAGCTGATCGTGCGCGAGGTGAGCGCCGACGGCCCGCGCGGGGCGCACGACGCCGGCGCGCTGCCGCTGCTGTCGCACGCCCTGCTCGCGACCTGGCAGCGGCGCAAGGGCGTCCGGCTGACGCTGGCCGGCTACCGCGCTGCGGGCGGCATCCAGGGCGCGGTGGCGGCGACCGCCGAGCGCGCCTGGTCCGGCCTCGACCCGGCGGCGCGGACGGCCGCGCGGCTGCTGTTGCTGCGGCTCGTGCGGCTCGGCGAGGACACACAGGCCACGCGCCGGCGCGGCACCCGGCGCCAGCTGGCCCAGGAGTCGGCCGACCCCGGCAAGACGGAGGAGTCCCTGGAGGCGCTGGTCCGGGCCCGGCTTGTGACGCTGGACGCGGAGACCGTGGAGATCACCCACGAGGCGCTGCTGCACGCCTGGCCGCGGCTGCGCGAGTGGATCGACGAGGACCGCGGCGACCATCTGCTGCGCCAGCGGCTGGAGGAGGACGGGCACGCCTGGGAGAGCTCGGGGCGCGACTCCTCGCTGCTCTACCGCGGCTCCCGGCTGGAACAGGCCCACACCTGGGCGAAGTCGGCCGGCGACACCTTCCTGACCCGCAGCGCGGTGGAGTTCCTGGCGGCCTCGGTCCGGCTGCGCCGCCGTATGGTCTGGATCGGCCGGAGCGCGGTGGCGGCCCTGGTGGCGCTGGCCGTGCTCGCCGGCGGGGCCGCGGTGGTGGCGTGGCAGCAGCGGGACGACGCCGTGTTCGAGCAGGTGCTCGCGGAGGCGGACCGAGTGCAGTACACGGACCCGTCGCTCTCCGCCCAGCTGGACCTGGTCGCCCACCGGCTGCGCTCGGGCGACGCCGGTACGAACAACCGGCTGCTCTCGATCGTCAACGCCCCGCTGGCCACCCCGCTCTCCGGCCACAGGGGCGCCGTCTACCTGACGACCTTCAGCCCGAACGGCCGCCTGCTGGCCACCGCCAGCGCCGACCGGACCGTACGCCTGTGGGACGTGCGCGACCGCACCCGCCCGAAGGCGCTGGGCAAGCCGCTGACCGGGCACACCAGTTGGGTCAGCAGCGCGATCTTCAGCCCCGACGGCAAGACCCTCGCCAGCGCCTCGGACGACGGCACGGTACGGCTGTGGGACGTCAGCGACCCGAGCCGTCCGAAGTCCCTGGGCGCCCCGCTGACCGGCCACGACGGCACGATCTACCTGATCGCCTTCGCCCCGGACGGCCACACCCTGGCCACCGCGAACGAGGACCACACCGTCCGCCTGTGGGACATGCGGGACCGTACCCACCCGACGTCGCTGTCCACCCTGACCGGCCACACCGCCGCCGTGCGCTCCATCGCCTTCAGCCCGGACGGCGGGACCATCGCCGCGGGCGGCGACGACAACACGGTGATGCTGTGGAACATCGCCGACCCGAGCAGGCCCGAGCGGACCGGCCCGACCCTGACCGGCCACTCCTCCACCGTCCACTCCGTGGCCTTCAGCCCGGACGGGAAGACGCTGGCCAGCGGCAGCGCCGACGACACGGTACGGCTGTGGAACGTGGCCGACCCCGCCCACGCGCAGGCCATCGGCTCCCCGCTGACCGGGCACACCGGCCTGGTCTGGTCGGTGGCCTTCAGCCCCGACGGCAGCATGCTCGCGGCCGGCAGCGCCGACAGCACGGCCAGCCTGTGGAACGTCCGCGATCCCGCCTACCCCTCCCAGATCGGCGAGCCGCTCGCGGGCGGCAGCGGCGAGATGTACGCCCTCGGCTTCAGCCCCGACGGCAAGACCCTCGCGACCGGCAGCGGCGACAGCAAGGTCCGCCTGTGGTCGCTGCCGACCTCGGACATGATCGGCGGCCGCGGCACCTTCCGCCCGGACGGCAAGGTGCTGGCCACGGCCGCGAGCGACGGACGCGTGCGGCTGTGGGACGTGCGCGACGCCGCCCGGCCGGTGCTGCTGGGCAAGCCGTTCATGACCGCGGGCAACGGCGACCCCTCCCCGGTGTTCTCGCCCGACGGCCGCACCCTCGCCGTCCTGACCGGCCAGCGCTCGGTGGCGCTGTGGAACGTCACCGACCCGGCCCACCCGGTCCCGACCAGGGCGGACATCATCCTCAAGACCCGTTTCATGGGCCCCGAGGCGATCGCCTACAGCCCCGACGGCCGCATCCTCGCCACCGCCTACGAGGACCGCACGATCCGGCTGTGGAACGTCGCCGACCCGGCCCACGCGAAGCCGCTCGGCGAGCCCCTCACCGGTCCGGGCGGCTTCATCGACTCCCTCGCCTTCACCCCGGACGGCCACGCCCTCGCCGCGGGCAGCGAGGAGGGCGCCATCCGCCTGTGGAGCGTGCGCGACGCCACCCGGCCGACACTGCTCGGCAAGCCCCTCACGGGCCACCACGGCCCGGTCAACGCCCTGGCCTTCACACCGGACGGCCACACCCTGGCCAGCGGCAGCGACGACGACACCGTCCGCCTGTGGGACACCTCCGACCCCGCGAAGGCGAGGTCCCTGGGCCCGCCGCTCACCGGCCACTCCGAGGCGGTCGTCTCGCTGACCTTCGGCCGGGACGGCCGCACCCTGGCCAGCGGCGGCAACGACAACACGGTCCGCCTGTGGAACGTCGCCGACCCGTCGGACGCGGCCCCCATCGGCCAGTCGATGAGCCCGAACGCCAGGACCGGCCACTTCCTCGCCTTCAGCCCCACCAGCAACCTCCTCGGCGTCTCCAGCGGCTCCGACACGGTCCGCCTGTGGAACCTCGACGTCGACGCGGCCATCGCCCGCATCTGCTCGACCACACATGGCGTCCTGACGCCGGGCAAGTGGCACGAATACCTGCCCAGACTCTCGTACGACCCCCCGTGCGAAGGCGACTGACCGCGGAACCCGGTGATCCGGATCACAACTCTCGGACCACCCCGAACAGTTGGCTCCCACCGCGCAACCGACCTTGTTACCCTTGGCCATAGCCCGACCGCTGGTGCATCCCCCGTCGCCAGCGGTCGGGTCTTTTCGTACCCGCGCACCCGATGCCGAGGGCGCATGCAAGAGACCCCCGGTCCGAGTGGACCGGGGGTCTCTTTGTCCGGTGGGGCTAACAGGATTTGAACCTGTGGCCTCATCCTTATCAGGGATGCGCTCTAACCAACTGAGCTATAGCCCCGCCGCGCTCTGCGGTGTGTGTCCCGCGCGCTGACTCCTGAAGATTAGCGCATGGCCCAGGCAGTCCCAAAATCGGTAATCCGCAGCTGATCAGCGACGTCCGTCACTCGTCCTCGGCGAGCGTCAGCTCGATGCCGCCGACGAAGCCGGCGGAGAGGTTGTAGATGAACGCGCCGAGGGTCGCGAGGGCCGTCGCGAGGACGACGTCGATGACCGCGATGATCGACGTGAACGTCAGGACGTGCGGGAGGGACAGGAAGGACTGCAGGTCGAAGCCGTTGGACTCGTTCGAGCCGGTCGCCTCGGAGATGGTGCCGCCGACGGAGGAGAAAACGCCCATCGCGTCCATGACCATCCACAGCACGGCGGAGGCGACGACCGTGCAGATGCCCAGCGCGATGGAGAGCAGGAAGCTGACCTTCATCACCGACCACGGGTCGGCCTTGGCCACCCGCAGCCGTGCCTTGCGGATGCGGGGCGTGGTGCGGGCGCCGGTGCGCGGCCTGCGGACCGCGCCGGCCGGCGCCTGGGCCGCCGCCTGGCTCGGGTAGGCCTGCGGCGGGTGGTACGGCGCGGCGGGCTGCTGCTGCGGCTGCCGCTCACCGGGGAGCGGGGAGGCCGTCTGCTGCTGCGGCGGCGCGGGCTGCACCGGCGGCTGGGGCGGCGCGCCCGCGGCGGCCGGAGCCGCCTGCTGGGTCTGCGGGCCTCGGGTGTCCGTCACAGTTCCCCCCTGTGATCCCTGCCTGGATCCCTGCTGGGAACCCTGCTTGTCGGACGAGGACGGACTGGTCGGGTCCGCCTCGACCTTGCGAAGTTGGGTCGTGTGCGGGTCGGCCGCACGCGCGGCGGAGCCACGGCCGCCGCCGTCCGTCTCCGTACCCGGGGAGGACCCGGTGGAGGTACCGGCCGATCCGGCGCCCGTGGCTCCGCTCACGATGACTCACTCCTCGTGCTACTCGGCCGAGGGCGACTCACCCTCGTCCGTGCCGGTGGTCGCGGCACCCTCGGCGGTCTCGTCTTCGGCCACATCGCCGTCGACCTCCTCCGCCTCGCGCCCCGCCTCGGCGTTACGTGCGATACCGACGACGGCATCGCGCTTGCCCAGGTTGATCAGTTGGACGCCCATGGTGTCACGGCCCGTCTCCCTGACCTCGTTGACTCGCGTACGAATCACACCGCCCGACAGCGTGATGGCGAGGATCTCGTCGCTCTCCTCGACCACCAGCGCGCCGACGAGCGACCCGCGGTCCTCCACGATCTTGGCGGCCTTGATGCCGAGGCCACCGCGACCCTGGACGCGGTACTCGTCGACGGCGGTCCGCTTCGCGTACCCGCCGTCTGTGGCAGTGAACACGAACGTACCGGGTCGAACAACATTCATCGACAGAAGTTCATCGCCCTCGCGGAAACTCATGCCCTTGACACCGGAGGTGGCACGGCCCATGGGGCGAAGTGCCTCGTCCGTGGCGGTGAACCTGATCGACTGCGCCTTCTTGCTGATCAGAAGCAGATCGTCCTCGGCCGAAACCAGCTCGGCCCCGATCAGTTCGTCGTCCGAACCGTCCTCCGTCTCACGGAGGTTGATCGCGATGACACCGCCGGACCTGGGCGAATCGTAATCCTTCAGAGGCGTCTTCTTGACCAGACCGCCCTTGGTCGCCAGGACCAGGTACGGCGCCGCCTCGTAGTCGCGGATCGCGAGGATCTCGGCGATCGCCTCGTCCGGCTGGAAGGCCAGCAGGTTGGCGACGTGCTGGCCGCGCGCGTCCCGGCCGGCGTCCGGAAGCTCGTACGCCTTCGCCCGGTACACCCGGCCCTTGTTGGTGAAGAACAGCAGCCAGTGGTGCGTGGTCGACACGAAGAAGTGGTCGACGATGTCGTCTTCCTTGAGCTTCGTGCCGCGCACGCCCTTGCCGCCGCGCTTCTGCGCCCGGTAGTCGACGGTCTTGGTGCGCTTGACGTAACCGCTGCGCGAGACCGTGACGACGATGTCCTCCTCGGCGATGAGGTCCTCGATGGACATGTCGCCGTCGAAGGGGACCAGCATCGTCTTGCGGTCGTCGCCGTACTTCTCGACGATCGCGGTGAGTTCCTCGCTGACGATGCCGCGCTGGCGGACCGGGGAGGCCAGGATCGCGTTGTACTCGTTGATCTTCGCCTGCAGCTCGTCGTGCTCCTGGACGATCTTCTGCCGCTCCAGGGCCGCGAGTCGGCGCAGCTGCATCTCGAGGATGGCGTTCGCCTGGATCTCGTCGATCTCCAGGAGGTTCATCAGGCCCGTGCGCGCGATCTCGACGGTCTCACTGGCCCGGATCAGCGCGATGACCTCGTCGATCGCGTCCAGCGCCTTGAGCAGACCGCGCAGGATGTGCGCCCGCTCCTCGGCCTTGCGCAGCCGGAAGCGCGTACGGCGGACGATGACCTCGATCTGGTGCGTCACCCAGTGGCGGATGAACGCGTCCAGCGAGAGCGTGCGCGGGACGCCGTCGACCAGGGCCAGCATGTTGGCGCCGAAGTTGGTCTGCAGGTCCGTGTGCTTGTAGAGGTTGTTCAGGACGACCTTGGCGACCGCGTCCCGCTTCAGCACGATCACCAGGCGCTGACCGGTGCGCGAGGACGTCTCGTCGCGGACGTCCGCGATGCCGCCGACCTTGCCGTCCTTCACCAGGTCGGCGATCTTCTGCGCGAGGTTGTCGGGGTTGACCTGGTACGGCAGCTCCGTGACCACCAGGCACTGGCGGTTCTGGATCTCCTCGACCTCGACGACCGCCCGCATGGTGATCGAGCCGCGGCCCGTGCGGTAGGCCTCCTCGATGCCCTTGCGGCCCACGACCAGCGCGCCGGTCGGGAAGTCGGGGCCCTTGATGCGCTCGATCAGCGCGTCCAGGAGCTCCTCGTGCGAGGCCTCCGGGTTGTCCAGGTACCACAGGGCACCGGCGGCGACCTCGCGCAGGTTGTGCGGCGGGATGTTGGTCGCCATGCCGACCGCGATACCGGCCGAGCCGTTGATCAGCAGGTTCGGGAAGCGGGCCGGCAGGACGGTCGGCTCCTGGGAGCGGCCGTCGTAGTTGTCCGTGAAGTCGACGGTCTCCTCGTCGATGTCACGGACCATCTCCATCGACAGCGGCGCCATCTTGCACTCGGTGTAGCGCATGGCCGCCGCCGGGTCGTTGCCCGGAGAGCCGAAGTTGCCGTTGGAGTCGACGAGCGGCATGCGCATCGACCAGGGCTGGGCGAGGCGCACCAGGGCGTCGTAGATGGAGGAGTCGCCGTGGGGGTGGTAGTTGCCCATGACGTCGCCGACCACGCGGGCGCACTTGTAGAAGCCGCGCTCGGGGCGGTAGCCGCCGTCGTACATCGCGTACAGGACGCGGCGGTGGACGGGCTTGAGGCCGTCCCGGACGTCCGGCAGCGCGCGGGCCACGATGACGGACATCGCGTAGTCGAGGTACGAGCGCTGCATCTCGGTCTCGAGCCCGACGGGCTCGATCCGCATGACGACGTCGCCGCCCTCTTCAGGGGTGACAGGAGTGTTCTCGTCGGCCATTGCTGGTGAAGATCCTTCCTGGTGCGGTCAGCTGAGACCGACTCAGATGTCGAGGAAGCGGACGTCCTTGGCGTTGCGCTGGATGAACTGGCGCCGGGCCTCGACGTCCTCGCCCATCAGCACCGAGAACAGGTCGTCGGCCTGGGCGGCGTCGTCCAGGGTGACCTGGCCGAGGACGCGGTGCTCCTGGTCCATGGTCGTGACGCGCAGCTCCTCGGCGTTCATCTCGCCGAGACCCTTGAAGCGCTGGATCGAGTCCTCGCGCACACGCTTGCCGCGCTGGCGGCCCATCTCCAGGAGCGCGTCGCGCTCGCGGTCCGAGTACGCGTACTCGGTGTCGTCCCGGCCCCACTTGATCTTGTAGAGCGGGGGACGCGACAGGAACACGTGCCCGGCCTCGACCAGCGGCCGCATGAAGCGGAACAGGAAGGTCAGCAGCAGGGTGTTGATGTGCTGGCCGTCGACGTCGGCGTCCGCCATCAGGATGATCTTGTGATAGCGGAGCTTCTCGATGTCGAAGTCCTCGTGCACGCCGGTGCCGAAGGCGGAGATCAGCGCCTGGATCTCCTGGTTCTGCAGGATCTTGTCGATCCTGGCCTTCTCGACGTTGAGGATCTTGCCGCGGATCGGGAGGATCGCCTGGTACTGCGGGTTGCGGCCGGACTTGGCCGAGCCGCCGGCGGAGTCACCCTCGACGATGAAGATCTCGCACTTGGTGGGGTCGTTCGACTGGCAGTCGGAGAGCTTGCCCGGCAGCGAGGCCGACTCCAGCAGACCCTTGCGACGGGTCAGGTCGCGCGCCTTGCGGGCCGCCACGCGCGCGGTGGCCGCCTGGATGCCCTTGCGGACGATGTCCGCGGCCTCGTTCGGGTTGCGGTCCAGCCAGTCGTTCAGGTGCTCGTAGACCGCCTTCTGCACGAAGGTCTTGGCCTCCGTGTTGCCCAGCTTGGTCTTGGTCTGGCCCTCGAACTGCGGCTCGCTCAGCTTCACCGAGATGATCGCCGTCAGACCCTCGCGGATGTCGTCACCCGTGAGGTTGTCGTCCTTCTCGCGCAACAGCTTCTTGTCGCGCGCGTACTTGTTGATCAGCGAGGTGAGCGCCGCGCGGAAGCCCTCCTCGTGGGTGCCGCCCTCGTGCGTGTGGATGATGTTGGCGAACGAGTAGACGCCCTCGCTGTAGCCGCTGTTCCACTGCATGGCGACCTCGAGGGACAGGCTCTTGTCCTTGTCCTCGGCCTCCAGGTCGATCACGGTGGAGTGCACCACGTCTCCCTTGCGGGAGTTGAGGTACTTCACGAAGTCGACGATGCCGCCCTCGTAGTGGTACGTGACGGTCTTGACCTCGGCCTTCTCGTCGGCCCCGGCCTCGTCCGCCCCGGCGACCGCCTTCGCCGACTCGCGCTCGTCAGTGAGTTTGATCGTCAAACCCTTGTTGAGGAACGCCATCTCCTGGAAACGCCGCGACAGCGTCTCGAAGGAGTACTCCGTGGTCTCGAAGATGTCGCCGTCGGCCCAGAAGGTGACCGAGGTGCCGGTCTCGTCCGTGGCCTCGTGCTGGACGAGCGGCGCCGTCGGGACGCCCATCTTGTAGTCCTGCGTCCACCGGTGGCCGTCGGTCTTCACCTCGACGGCGACCTTCGACGACAGCGCGTTGACGACGGACACGCCCACGCCGTGCAGACCACCGGAGACCGCGTAGCCGCCACCGCCGAACTTGCCGCCCGCGTGCAGCACGGTCAGCACGACCTCCAGGGCCGGCTTGCCCTCGGACGCGACGATGCCGACGGGGATGCCACGGCCGTTGTCGACGACGCGCACGCCGCCGTCGGCCAGGATCGTCACGTCGATGGTGTCCGCGTGGCCGGCCAGCGCCTCGTCGACCGAGTTGTCGACGACCTCGTACACGAGGTGGTGGAGCCCTCGCTCACCGGTCGAGCCGATGTACATACCGGGGCGCTTGCGGACCGCGTCCAAGCCTTCGAGGACGGTGATGGCGCTGGCGTCGTAGGAGGCGGTGACCTCACCGTTCGACGAGGTCACCGCGTCGCTCTCGCCGGCGTCGGTGGACGGGATGTTCTCGTTGGGGTTGCCGGAATCGGCCACGAAGCGCCCTTTCTGGCACAGCACGAGCCAGGCTCGTCGGCGGGTTGCCGGAGCGGCTGCGGCATGTTGCGTTGGTAAGCCTTGATCAGCGTTGCTCAGCTTTTCCCGGACGGTCCCCACGAATGGGGCGGGATTAGCTTCCAGTCTACCGGTAGCGCCGACAGTGATGGGGGTTTGCCGGTACCTGAGTCCGCATGTGGCGCCCTCAACCGGTCTCGTCCGACTCCCCATATGCGGAACGGGGCTCCAAGAGGCTCACGGAGGCACTCAGCGCTTCGGGCTGTCAACCCTTGGCTACTTGGGAGTCAGGTGGCGATTCGCAACCGCGTGCGGTCGTACGGAGCAAAGGCCGCCGGCGATGTCCCAAGACCGCCGACGGCCCACAGATGTGAGGTCTGTCACCCGTACGTATCGCCGGGTCCGGTGCTGCCCGGGGCACGCAGGGGACCGTAGCGACGGGCGGGGCCGGCGGGGCCGTGCACCTTGATCATCCGGACCGCGCCGTGCCCCAGGTCCTCGTTGAGGCGCGCGACGAGCGTCGGCGCGAGCAGCCGCAGATTCGTCGCCCAGGCCGTGGAGTCGCAGCGCACGACGAGCACCCGCTCGTCCTCGTCGTACTTCTCCGGCTCGCAGTGCTTGGCCACGTCCTCACCGACGATCTGCGGCCAGCGCCCCATCACCCCGCCGACCGCCGCCGGGGTCTCCCAGCCGCGCTCGGTGATCAGCCGGTTGATCGCCGCACCGAAGGCCATGGGGTCGCGGCCGTCCGCGCCCGCGCCGGAGCGCAGGCCCCCGCGCCGCGCCTGCTTCTTCTGCTGCGCGGCGTCGCCACGCGCGCGTGCCGCTTCCTTCGCCGCCCTGAGCGCCACGCGCGCGAGGTCGATGCCGGACGGCTCGGGGGCCTTCTTCCCGGAACTCTTCTCGGGGCCCGGCTCGTTGCTCATACGCGCTCCACCGTCCCCCCGGACACGGCGTACCGGGTCCCCGTCAGTACGTGCGGTACGTCGTCGTCGACCGCGGCCGTCACCAGCACCTGCTCGCCGGGCGCGACCAGCTCCGCCAGCCGCTCGCGCCGGCGCGTGTCCAGCTCGGCGAAGACGTCGTCGAGCACCAGCACCGGCTCGTTGCCCTCGGCGCGCAGCAGGTCGTAGGAGGCCAGCCGCAGCGCCAGCGCGTACGACCAGGACTCGCCGTGCGAGGCGTACCCCTTGGCGGGCAACTGACCGAGTTTGAGCAGCAGATCGTCCCGATGCGGGCCCACGAGGGTCACCCCGCGCTCGATCTCCTGCTTGCGCGCCTCCGCGAGCGCCGCCATCAGTTGCTCGTACAGATCCTCACGCGTCTGCGCCTCACCGGGCGCCGACGGCTTGTAGTCGAGGGCGATCGGCCCGCCGCCGGGGGCGAGTTGCTCGTACGCCTTGTCCGCGAGGGGCTGGATCGCGGCGATCAGGTCGAGGCGCTGGGCGAGCAACTCGGCGCCCGCACGCGCCAGATGCTGGTCCCATACGTCGAGGGTGGACAGGTCCATCGACCGGCCGCCGTGCCTGCGGGCGAGCGCGGCCGACTTCAGCAGGGTGTTGCGCTGCTTGAGGACGCGCTCGTAGTCGGAGCGCACACCCGCCATGCGCGGGGAGCGCGCGGTGATCAGCTCGTCGAGGAAGCGCCGCCGCTCACCGGGGTCGCCCTTGACCAGGGCGAGATCCTCGGGCGCGAACAGCACGGTCCGTACGATGCCCAGCACGTCACGGGGCCTGACCTGCGAGGACCTGTTGATGCGGGCGCGGTTGGACTTGCCGGGGTTCAGCTCCAGCTCGACCAGCTGCTGCCGCTCGCCCTGTCTGACCTGCGCCCGGATGATCGCGCGGTCGGCGCCCATGCGGACCAGGGGGGCGTCGGAGGCGACGCGGTGGCTGCCGAGGGTGGCGAGATAGCCGATCGCCTCGACGAGGTTGGTCTTGCCCTGGCCGTTCGGGCCGACGAAGGCGGTGACGCCCGGGTCGAGCGGGACCTCGACCCGGGCGTACGAGCGGAAGTCGGCCAGCGACAGATGCGTGACGTGCATGGTCGGTGCCGACCTCCCCCAAGTCGTGGGCCGTTCTCAACAGCCCTTGTGGACTACTTCGTCTCGACCGCGTGGCCGCCGAATTGGTTGCGCAGCGCCGCGACCATCTTCATCTGCGGAGAGTCCTCCTGGCGCGACGCGAACCGCGCGAAGAGGGAGGCCGTGATCGCCGGGAGCGGCACGGCATTGTCGATGGCGGCCTCCACAGTCCAGCGGCCCTCGCCGGAGTCCTGTGCGAAACCCTTCAGCCGGTCGAGGTGCTCGTCCTCGTCGAGGGCGTTCACGGCGAGGTCCAGCAGCCAGGAGCGGATCACGGTCCCCTCCTGCCAGGAGCGGAACACCTCCCGGACGTCGGTCACGGAGTCGACCTTCTCCAGGAGCTCCCAGCCCTCGGCATAGGCCTGCATCATCGCGTACTCGATGCCGTTGTGGACCATCTTCGCGAAGTGGCCCGCGCCGACCTTGCCGGCGTGCACCGCGCCGAACGACCCCTCGGGCTTGAGGGCGTCGAAGACCGGCTGCACCTTGGCGACGTTCTCCGCGTCGCCGCCGTACATCAGCGCGTAGCCGTTCTCCAGGCCCCAGACGCCGCCGGAGACACCGCAGTCGACGAACCCGATGCCCTTGGCCGCGAGCTCCTCGGCGTGCTTCTCGTCGTCCGTCCAGCGGGAGTTGCCGCCGTCCACGACGACGTCGCCCGGCTGCAGGAGCTCGGCGAGCTCATCGATCGTCGACTGGGTGGCGGCACCGGCCGGGACCATCACCCAGACCACGCGCGGACCGCTGAGCTTGCCCACAAGCTCTTCGAGGCTGTGGACATCGGCGAGGTCCGGGTTGCGGTCGTATCCGACGACGGTGTGGCCTGCGCGGCGGATCCGCTCGCGCATGTTGCCGCCCATCTTGCCGAGGCCGACGAGACCGAGCTCCATCAGTTGTTCCTTAGGTTGCTGTGTGGCGTGTGAGGCACTGTTCGTACCCACGTCCGAGCCTAAACCCGGACGCTCACGCACACCTGTGGGCATACGCGCTCAAACGTATGCCCTCACCTGGGCCTTCGTCTCAGCCGCTCAGCCGCTGAGGCGCACCGGCATGATCAGGTACTTGTAGGCCTCGTCCGCCTCGGCGTCCAGGGCCGGCTTGCCGCTGAGCAGCGCGGGCTTGGTGGACGTCGTGAAGGAGAGCTGGGCGACGGGGGAGTCGATGGCGCTCAGGCCGTCCAGCAGGAAGGTCGGGTTGAAGGCGATCGAGATGTCGTCGCCCTCCAGCTGGGCGTCGACCCTTTCCACAGCCTGTGCGTCGTCACTGGAGCCGGCCTCCAGGATCAGCACGCCCTGCTCGAAGCTGAGCCGCACCGGGGTGTTCCGCTCGGCGACCAGCGCCACACGCTTGACGGCCTCCACGAAGGGGGCGGTCTCGATCACGGCGACGGAGTTGAACTCGGTCGGGAACAGCGTGCGGTACTTCGGCAGGTCGCCTTCGAGGAGGCGGGTGGTCGTGCGGCGCCCGGCGCCCTCGAAACCGATCAGGCCCTCACCGGCACCCGAGCCGGACAGCGCCAGGGTCACACTGTCGCCGCTGGTCAGCGCCTTGGCGGTGTCCAGGAGCGTCTTCGCGGGCACCAGGGCGACCGCGGACGCCTCCGGGTTCTCCGGCTTCCACAGGAACTCGCGGACCGCGAAGCGGTAGCGGTCGGTGGAGGCCAGGGTGACCGTGTCGCCCTCGATCTCGATGCGCACACCGGTGAGCACCGGCAGCGTGTCGTCACGGCCGGCCGCGATGGCCACCTGGGCGGCCGCGGAGGCGAAGACCTCGCCGGGGACCGTGCCCGTGGCGTTCGGCATCTGCGGCAGTGCCGGGTACTCCTCCACAGGCAGGGTGTGGAGTGTGAACCGCGAGGAGCCGCAGACCACCGTCGCCCGTACACCGTCTGTGGAAATCTCCACCGGGCGGTTGGGCAGCGCACGGCAGATGTCGGCGAGCAGGCGGCCCGAGACGAGGACCGTGCCCTCCTCCTCGACCTCGGCCTCGACGCTGACGCGCGCGGAGACCTCGTAGTCGAAGCTGGAGAGGCTGAGAGCCCCGTCCTCGGCCTTCAGCAGAAGGCCGGCGAGGACAGGCGCCGGCGGACGGGCCGGGAGGCTGCGCGCCGCCCAGGCCACTGCCTCCGCGAGTACGTCGCGTTCCACCCGGATCTTCACTGTTGCCGCCTCCTGCTGTTGCCGGCGCTTCTACGGCCTGCCTGGCTTCGTCGTCTGTCTCGGTGTCGTCGGCCCCTGTGATGGGAAGGACACCGGGGAACAGTCTGACGCACGGCACTGACAGTAGGTGCCTCTCGGGGTCAAGTCGTGACGAGGGGCAGCCGGGAGCCGGACGGCGAGTTGTGCACAGGACCCCCTTCGAAACGGATTCCCAGCTCTCTCTAGTTGGGAGTAGTAGTAGGGGCTGTGGAAACCGTGGATAACCCCGTTTGCGCAGGTCAGACCTGAGATTTTGTCCACGGACCCTGTGGGCGACACCGGTGGACAACTCGGGGTCTCTGTGGAGAACGGAAAGTTCTGCACACCCCGTGCACAGCCTGAGGCGACTTCTCCCCAGCACCGTCCCCAGCTTTACCCGCCTTTCCCACAGCCCAACCCGGCACCTTCGTGTGACGCCTTTCACTCGCGCCGGTGATCAGGCGCGTCGCGTTGCCGAACAGTGGACAGCCATGTGGAGAAGCCGGTGATCGCTGGGGACAACCGCCCCCAGCCTGTGGGTTGTCGGTGGACAACTCGATGCACAGCCTGTGGATCTCCGCTCTGTCCACAGTCTGTGGAGATCGTTCGTCCACGAATCCACAACCAGGTGACCTGGGCTGATCGTCTTTCGACAGGCTGCCTGTGGACCACGGTCTGGACAACTTCGCGGTCCCCAGGATGTGGACGGCAGAAAGTCACCGAATCTGTGGAGAGAGGCCGTAACCAGGCCGGGAATCGAACATGCGGCTACGACGGCGTTACCCGCGACATGACGAAGGGCGCCCGGGGACCTCGTCCCCAGGGCGCCCTGGACGCCGTGACTCTGCTTCTGTCAGCCGTTCTTGATGCGGTTCGTCAGCTCGGTGACCTGGTTGTAGATGGAGCGCCGCTCGGCCATCAGATTGCGGATCTTGCGGTCCGCGTGCATGACGGTCGTGTGGTCGCGACCGCCGAACAGCGCGCCGATCTTCGGCAGCGAGAGGTCCGTGAGCTCACGGCACAGGTACATGGCGATCTGGCGGGCCGTGACGAGCGCGCGGCCGCGCGAGGTGCCGCACAGGTCCTCGACGGTCAGGCCGAAGTAGTCGGCGGTGGCGCTCATGATGGCCGTCGAGGTGATCTCGGGCGCCGAGTCCTCGCCGCCGGGGATCAGGTCCTTCAGCACGATCTCGGTCAGGCCCAGGTCCACCGGCTGCCGGTTGAGCGACGCGAACGCCGTCACCCGGATCAGCGCGCCCTCCAGCTCGCGGATGTTGCGCGAGATGCGGGAGGCGATGAACTCCAGCACCTCCGGCGGGGCGTTGAGCTGCTCCTGGACCGCCTTCTTGCGCAGGATCGCGATGCGCGTCTCCAGCTCGGGCGGCTGGACGTCGGTGATCAGGCCCCACTCGAAGCGGTTGCGCAGCCGGTCCTCCAGGGTCACCAGCTGCTTGGGCGGCCGGTCGCTGGAGAGCACGATCTGCTTGTTGGCGTTGTGGAGCGTGTTGAAGGTGTGGAAGAACTCCTCCTGCGTCGACTCCTTGTCCGCGAGGAACTGGATGTCGTCGACGAGCAGGATGTCCATCTCGCGGTACCGCTTGCGGAAGCTGTCGCCCTTGCCGTCGCGGATGGAGTTGATGAACTCGTTGGTGAACTCCTCCGAGCTCACGTAACGCACGCGCGTGCCGGGATAGAGACTCCGCGCGTAGTGCCCGATCGCGTGCAGCAGGTGCGTCTTGCCGAGCCCCGACTCCCCGTAGATGAAGAGGGGGTTGTACGCCTTCGCGGGCGCCTCGGCGACGGCCACCGCGGCCGCGTGCGCGAACCGGTTGGAGGCGCCGATGACGAACGTGTCGAAGAGGTACTTCGGGTTCAGCCGCGCGGTGGGCTCGCCGGGACCGGACGCCGGCGCGGGCTTCGCTGCCAGCGGGCCGGGGGCGCCGGTGGTCGGCAGGCCGGCGCCGCCGGGGCCGCCGCGGTGCACGTGCCCGGAGCCGGCCGACGGCTCGGGCAGCTCCCGGCGCGCGTCGCGTGGCTCGTAGTCGGCGCGGCCCTGGTCGTAGTCCGACCGCGGCTGGTCGTAGTCGCGGCGCTGGCCGTCGTACGACGGACGCTCCATCGACTGCGGACGGTAGTCCTGGGACGGCTGTGCGTACGAGTCCTGGCCCTGGGGCGGGTACGAGTCCTGCGGTGACCCGTAGGAGTCCTGCGAGGGCGAGGCGTACGGGTCGCGCTCCGGGAAGCCGAGGCGCTGCTGCTGCCAGCTGTACTCGTCCTGCGACGGCCGCGGCCAGGAGCCGGGCTCGGGGCGCTGGTACTCGGAAGGGTACGCGGGGCGCGCGGTCGGAAGCTGCTCCGCGCGCGGGGGCGGCAGCTGGTCGGAGGGGCCGCCGGGGAGCTGCTCGCCGCGGGCGGGGCGCTGGTCGTCGGCGCGGTGACGACCGTAGCCCTCGTACTGGCCCTGCCCCTGGCTGTCGTAGTGCTCCTGGCGCCGGCCCTCGTACTGGCCCTGTCCTTCGTACTGGCCGGAGGGGAGCTCGGGCTCCTCGTAGCGTGGCTGGGGGCGGGTCGGCGGGGCCGGTGGCGCGGGGGGCTCGCCGGCGGAGTCGTCGACGGTGATCGCGATGCGGATCGGGCGGCCGCACTCGCGGCTCAGCGTCTCGCTGACGATCGGCGCGAGCCGGCCTTCGAGGACGCCCTTCGCAAACTCGTTCGGTACGGCGAGCAGCGCGGTGTCGGCAACCAGCGCGAGCGGCTGGCAGCGCCGGATCCAGTGCTCGTCCTTGGTCTCCACGCCCTGTCCACGGCCCTCGCCGAGGAGTTGTTCCAGTACTCGTGGCCACACTGCGGCAAGATCGGCAGGTACGTCAGCCACAGGGCACGCTCTCTCACGGGTCCCACGAACGTGTGATGGTGGGACGGGTCGGGATTCGAGTGGGGTGGAGCCATGAACAAGGGTTCAAGGGAACGAATCGGAGTTCAGCCACGGTAGTCAGGGCGACGGGTGCGGTTCAAGTTGTTGTCCCCAGCCTGTGGATAGTGTCTCTCAGTGACCGCTGGTTTGACCGGATGGCGTAGCCCCGCGTACCGTAACCAGGTCGAGTTGTCGATGGCTGCTGCCGCCTGCCTCCGATGGGCACAGATCGCGTCAGGTGATCGGGAAGCGGTGCACTCGGGCGTAACGAGAGCTACTCGTGGGCGCACGGTGACAGCCAGGACGGCACCCGCAACCAACGATTTGATTTCTGGAGCCCCCGAGTGAGCAAGCGCACCTTCCAGCCGAACAACCGTCGTCGCGCGAAGACCCACGGCTTCCGCCTGCGGATGCGTACCCGCGCCGGCCGCGCGATTCTCGCGAACCGTCGCGCCAAGGGTCGCGCCAGCCTGTCGGCCTGATTCCGGTCAGGTTCATGCCGTCGTGCTGCCCACCGAGAACCGGCTGAGGCGGCGCGAGGACTTCGCGACCGCGGTACGACGAGGGCGCCGGGCCGGCCGCCCGTCCCTCGTCGTCCATCTACGTAGCGGTGCCACGGACCCGCACGCGCCTGGGGAGAGCGCTCCCCCGACGCGTGCGGGTTTCGTCGTGAGCAAAGCAGTGGGCGGAGCCGTCGTACGCAACAAGGTGAAGCGCAGACTGCGTCATCTGATGCGGGACCGGGTCGCCCTGCTGCCCCCCGGTAGCCTGGTAGTCGTACGAGCGCTGCCCGGTGCGGGCGACGCCGACCATGGACAACTGGCCCAAGACCTGGATGCCGCCATCGAGCGGTTGCTGGGAGGGGGCGCGCGATGAAGTACCCGCTGCTGGCTCTGATCAAGCTGTACCAGTGGACGATCAGTCCGCTGCTCGGGCCGGTGTGCAAGTACTACCCGTCGTGTTCCCACTACGGCTACACGGCCATCGACCGGCACGGCGCGATCAAGGGCACGGCGCTCACCGCCTGGCGCATCCTGCGGTGCAATCCGTGGTCGCTGGGCGGTGTGGACCATGTCCCGCCGCGCAAGCGTCCGCGGTGGCACGAAATGCTGCGTGACGCGTGGCGTGCACGCAAGGGC
Source organism: Streptomyces cylindrosporus (assembly GCF_022698165.1). GTDB lineage: Bacteria > Actinomycetota > Actinomycetes > Streptomycetales > Streptomycetaceae > Streptomyces > Streptomyces cylindrosporus. Next base: position 268,303 of record NZ_JALDAY010000008.1, on the reverse strand, counting down.
GGGTCCTCCGCCGCCGAACCGGCCCCCGAAGAGAATCCTGTTTCGAGCACGGAAGAGAATCCTCCTTCGAGCCCGGCCGCAGAGACCTCGTCCCATGCCCAAGGAGCATGATTAGTGGACACGATTGCCAGCCTCTTCAGCTTCATCACGACACCCGTCTCCTGGGTCATCGTCCAGTTCCACAAGATGTACGGGGCCATCTTCGGCCCCGACACCGGGTGGGCCTGGGGCCTGTCCATCGTGTCCCTGGTGATCCTGATCCGCATCTGCCTGATCCCGCTCTTCGTGAAGCAGATCAAGTCGACGCGCGCGATGCAGACGCTCCAGCCGGAGATGAAGAAGATCCAGGAGCGCTACAAGAACGACAAACAGCGCCAGTCCGAAGAGATGATGAAGCTGTACAAGGAGACGGGTACCAACCCGCTCTCCTCGTGCCTTCCCATCCTGGCGCAGTCGCCGTTCTTCTTCGCCCTGTACCACGTGCTGAACGGCATCGCGACCGGCAAGACGATCGGTGTCATCAACGACTCGCTGCTGGCCAGCGCCCGTCAGGCACACATCTTCGGGGCCCCGCTCGCCGCGAAGTTCACCGACAGCTCCGACAAGGTCGCCCAGCTCGGCGCCACGCTGACCGACGTCCGCGTCGTCACCGCGATCATGATCGTCCTGATGTCGGCGTCGCAGTTCTACACGCAGCGCCAGCTGATGACGAAGAACGTCGACACCACGGTCAAGACGCCGTTCATGCAGCAGCAGAAGATGCTGATGTACGTCTTCCCGGTCATGTTCGCCGTCTTCGGCATCAACTTCCCGGTCGGTGTCCTCGTCTACTGGCTGACCACCAACGTGTGGACCATGGGCCAGCAGATGTACGTGATCCACAACAACCCGACCCCGGGTTCCAAGGCCCAGGCCGCCTATCTGGAGCGCCTGACCAAGCACGTCACGAACCACGGCAAGGCCCGCAAGCGCAGCGAGCGCACCATCATCAAGGCGATCGTCGCCAAGGGCCGCGACCGCAACGAGTTCGAGCGCAAGTTCATCAACGGTCTGAACAAGGCGGGCCTCGCGGCCCAGGCCGACGGCAGCGTGGTGAAGAGCGACGCGGCCGTGGCCGCCCAGACCGAGGACGGCACGCCGACGACCGGTACGCCCGCCGCCCCCAAGCGCCAGCAGCCCAAGCGTCAGACCAAGGCCCAGCGGCAGACCGGCGGTCCCAAGCCGGCCGGTGAGACCACCTCGCTGAGCAAGTCCGACGAGCCCGAGGACGCCAAGCCTGCCTCCGCTGCCAAGAAACCCGCTCAGCAGCCGGGCACAGGCACCCGCAGCAAGGCCCAGTCCGGGCAGCGCAAGGGCCCGCAGCGCCCCAAGTCCCCGTCCAAGAAGTAAGAAGGAGCCCATCCCGTGACGGAAGGCACCACCTCCGCCGCCGCCGAGGGTGCAGACACCCTGACCCGCCTGGAGCAGGAGGGCGAGATCGCGGCGGACTACCTCGAGGGTCTGCTGGACATCGCCGATCTCGACGGCGACATCGACATGGACGTCGAGGCCGACCGCGCCGCTGTCTCGATCATCAGCGACTCGGGAGGCCGAGACCTGCAGAAGCTGGTCGGCCGCGACGGTGAGGTGCTGGAGGCGCTCCAGGAGCTCACGCGCCTGGCCGTGCACCGGGAGACCGGGGACCGCAGCCGGCTGATGCTGGACATCGCGGGCTACCGGGCCAAGAAGCGCGCCGAGCTCTCCGAGCTGGGCGCGAAGGCCGCCGCCGACGTCAAGAACACCGGTGAGCCCGTCAAGCTCAAGCCGATGACGCCGTTCGAGCGCAAGGTCGTGCACGACGCGGTCAAGGCCGCGGGTCTGCGCAGCGAGTCCGAGGGCGAGGAGCCGCAGCGCTTCGTCGTCGTGCTTCCTGCCTGATCGGTTCATACGTTCCACCGGCCCCGTCTGTAGCGCAGACGGGGCCGGTCTTTGTCAGCCTGATAGTTCTGGTGGTCGGCGCTCGATGCGCCGATGCGGTACGGAAGGACGGTCCCCGTGACGGAGGCAGCGGAGCTCCCCCCTGCGCCCGAGCAGGCGCGCGAGGTGTTCGGCGATCGCTTCGCGGACGCGGTTCGCTATGCGGAGCTGCTCGCCGAGGCGGGTGTGCAGCGTGGGCTGATCGGCCCACGCGAAGTGCCGCGTCTGTGGGAGCGGCATCTGCTGAACTGCGCGGTGCTCTCGGAGGTCGTTCCCGAGGGCGTGACGGTGTGCGACGTCGGTTCCGGTGCCGGCCTGCCGGGGATTCCCCTGGCACTCGTCCGCGAGGACCTGAAGATCACTCTTCTGGAGCCCCTGCTGCGCCGGACGAACTTCCTCACCGAGGTCGTGGAGCTGCTGGGCCTGGACCATGTGACGGTCGTGCGCGGCAGGGCCGAGGAAGTCATGGGCAAGCTGACGCCGGTGCATGTCGTGACCGCACGGGCCGTCGCTCCGCTGGACCGGCTGGCCACCTGGGGCATTCCGCTGCTGCGCCCGTACGGGGAGATGCTGGCGCTCAAGGGGGACACCGCCGAGGAGGAGCTGAAGGCGGCCTCCACGGCACTGAGCAAGCTGGGCGCGGTGGAGACCTCTGTCCTGCATGTGGGTGAGGGAGTGGTGGACCCGCTGTCCACGGTGGTGCGGGTCGAGGTCGGGGAGAGCCCGGGAGGCGTGCGTTTCGCCGCCAAGCGTGCCAAGGCGGCCCGCACCGGACGGACCCGTCGGCGTCGCTGATCCGTCCTGACGACGAGACGTACTCCACACAAGCTGCCAAACCTACGCATGCCGGAGTGTCGCGACAGTTCGGCCCCGAGTGCTGTGCATCGTGTTTCACGTGAAACGTCGCTCACTGCTGCACGGCATCATCGGACGTGGCCGCGCCGCGGCCGAAAACCGCGACCGTAAGCCTCTCGGATCACTCGATGAGGGCACCGAGTTGTCCACAGAGGTGGATTTCTCCACAGAACACCAGGCCTCACTGGTTCACGACCCCGAAGGCATGGGAGGCTCTGTTCATTGCGAGCCTGAAGTCGAGGAGAGTGAATCCTTGCGGTCCGACGCCAACATCGCGGGACCGATGACCGATCCGGTCCCCGGTCCCCGTACCGAGTCGTTGGGGGAGGATGTTTCACGTGAAACACCGCCCCCGATGGACGACACTCCGATCGGTCGTGCTGCCCAACTGGCAGTGGAGGCTCTGAACCGAGCCGGCGAGGGCCTGCCACGGCCCGAGCAGACCCGTGTCATCGTCGTCGCCAACCAGAAGGGTGGCGTGGGCAAGACGACGACCACGGTCAACCTCGCCGCTTCGCTGGCTGTCCACGGCGGTCGCGTCCTTGTCATCGACCTCGACCCGCAGGGCAACGCGTCCACAGCCCTGGGGATCGATCATCACGCCGAAGTGCCATCGATCTACGACGTGTTGATCGACAGCAAGCCGCTGGCCGAAGTCGTCCAGCCGGTCCCGGATGTCGAGGGACTCTTCTGCGCACCCGCCACCATCGATCTCGCCGGTGCGGAGATCGAGCTGGTGTCCCTGGTGGCACGTGAGAGCCGACTGCAACGGGCCATCCAGGCGTACGAGCACCCGCTGGACTACATCCTCATCGACTGCCCGCCCTCACTCGGTCTCCTTACGGTCAACGCCTTGGTCGCCGGTGCCGAGGTCCTCATCCCGATCCAGTGCGAGTACTACGCGCTGGAGGGACTGGGGCAGCTGTTGCGCAACGTCGATCTGGTGCGAGGGCACCTCAACCCCGCGCTGCATGTATCGACGATCCTGCTCACCATGTACGACGGCCGGACGCGGCTCGCGTCCCAGGTCGCGGACGAGGTGCGCACCCACTTCGGCGACGAGGTGCTGCGGACGAGCATTCCCCGCTCGGTCCGTATCTCCGAGGCGCCGAGCTACGGACAGACGGTTCTCACCTACGATCCGGGATCGAGCGGTGCCCTGTCCTATCTTGAGGCGGCACGAGAAATCGCGCTGAAGGGTGTCGGCGTCAACTACGACCCGACGCAGGCCCATATCGGGGCCCAGAACAACCCGAGCATGGTGGAGGGGATCCAGTGAGCGAGCGACGGAGGGGTTTGGGCCGTGGTCTCGGCGCACTGATCCCTGCTGCCCCGACGGAGAAGACGCCGGCCCCGGCCGCGGTGGGGAGTGCGGCTTCCGCCTCCCCGACAGCGGTACCGGTGCTGACCGGCGACCGCGGAGTGGCTGCGGCGAAGGTGACAACGCTGCCGCCTGTTTCACATGAAACAGAGGAGCCTTCGGTCAACGGCTATGCGGAGACGCCCGCGCCCCCGATGGGCGCGCACTTCGCCGAGCTGCCCCTCGACTCCATCACGCCGAACCCGCGCCAGCCGCGTGAGGTCTTCGACGAGGACGCACTGCAGGAACTCGTCACCTCCATCCAGGAGGTCGGTCTCCTCCAGCCGGTTGTCGTACGGCAGTTGGGTCCCGCCCGCTATGAGCTGATCATGGGCGAGCGGCGCTGGCGGGCCTGCCGAGAGGCCGGCCTGGAGGCGATCCCGGCGATCGTGCGGGCCACGGAGGACGAGAAGCTCCTCCTGGACGCCCTTCTGGAGAACCTGCACCGCGCGCAGCTGAACCCGCTGGAAGAGGCGGCCGCCTACGACCAGCTCCTGAAGGACTTCAACTGCACGCACGACCAGCTGGCCGACCGCATCGGGCGGTCGCGCCCGCAGGTCTCCAACACGCTGCGTCTGCTGAAGCTCTCGCCGGCGGTCCAGCGCCGGGTGGCTGCCGGAGTGCTCTCCGCCGGTCACGCGCGGGCCCTGCTCTCCGTGGACGACTCGGAGGAGCAGGACCGGCTCGCCCACCGCATCGTGGCCGAGGGCCTCTCGGTGCGGGCCGTCGAGGAGATCGTGACCCTCATGGGCTCGCGTCCCCAGACGGCCCAGCGCTCCAAGGGACCGCGGGCCGGCACCCGGGTCTCCCCGGCACTGAGCGACCTCGCGACCCGTCTCTCGGACCGCTTCGAGACGCGGGTGAAGGTCGACCTCGGCCAGAAGAAGGGCAAGATCACCGTCGAGTTCGCCTCGATGGAGGACCTGGAACGGATCCTCAGCAGCCTGGCTCCCGGCGAGGGGCCCGTGCTGCAGAAGAGCCTGATGGACGGCGAGTCCGAGGACGACGAGGCCTAGAGAGCAGATGGCCGACAGAGGGGCGGTTTCGCTCCGTGGGCCGATCGAGCGGGCCGTGTCCGGTGTGTACCGGAACACGGCTCGCTCTTTGCTTTCAGGCGGTATCGATGGAATCGCTTCGTGGATACGATGCGTTCGGGTATGGCGCATCCACCTGGCAGTACCTCTGAGAGGGAGGCAGCGGCCATGCGAACGATGAGCCGCACCGGACTGGTGAGCGCGGGCCTGGGGCTGGGCGCGGTCGGCGGCTTCGTCGGCAGCCTGCTGAGGGAGCGGAGCGCTCTGACGGCCGCCCGCGGCGCGGCGGGCGAAGGAAGCGAGGAACAGCCTTCATGGGGCGTCGGCTTGTACCGCTCACGCTGGACAACCTTCAGGACCTTCCCCAGCGCTGTCGCTCGTGCGTCTTCTGGGAGCTGGACCCAGTCAGCGGTGAGGCCGCGGTAAAGGCGGGCACGGCTGCCCTGGAGAAGGAGGCCTGGATCTCGGCCGTCCTCCTCGACTGGGGATCCTGCGGCCGGGTCGTCTACGTCGATGACGCACCGGTGGGCTTCGTCCTGTACGCCCCTCCGGCCTACGTCCCCCGCTCCACGGCGTTCCCCACGAGCCCTGTGTCGCCGGACGCGGTGCAGTTGATGACCGGCTTCATCCTGCCCGGTTACCAGGGGCAGGGGCTCGGCCGGGTGATGGTGCAGACGGTGGCCAAGGATCTGCTGCGCCGGGGCTTCAAGGCCATCGAGGCGTTCGGGGACGCCCGTTGGAAGGAGCCGGCCTGTGTGCTGCCCGCCGACCATCTCCTGGCCGTGGGGTTCAAGACCGTGCGGCAACATCCCACGTATCCACGGATGAGGCTGGAGCTGAGGACCACGCTCTCGTGGAAGGAAGACGTGGAGATGGCCCTGGACCGGTTGCTGGGGGCCGTGCAGAAGGAACCGGTGCTGCGACCTCTGTAGGCCCCGGATGATGCCGCGATGATGTCGCCAACATCGAAGGGGCCGACCCATTCGGGTCGGCCCCTTCGATGTTTCACGTGAAACGTCACTCAGCGATGAAGTCCTCGAGGTCGCGCACGATCGCGGCCTTCGGCTTCGCGCCGACGATGGTCTTGGCGACCTCGCCGTTCTGGTAGACGTTCAGCGTCGGGATGGACATCACGCCGTACTTGGCAGCCGTACCCGGGTTCTCGTCGATGTTGAGCTTCACGACCTCGATCTTGTCGCCGTACTCCTTGGCGATCGCCTCGAGCGACGGAGCGATCTGGCGGCACGGACCGCACCAGGCGGCCCAGAAGTCCACCAGGACGGGCTTGTCGCTCTTGAGGACGTCCTGCTCGAAGGAGTCGTCGGTCACGTTCTTCAGGTCGGCCACGGCAAGGGCTCCTTTTACTGGTGTGCGGTGGGGCGGAAGGGGGTCAGACGGAGGTCTTCTCGGGCTCGGCCTGCTCCTCGTCCGCGAGCGCGGCGAGGTAGCGCTCGGCGTCGAGGGCGGAGGAGCAGCCGGTGCCGGCCGCGGTGATCGCCTGGCGGTAGGTGTGGTCGACCACGTCACCGGCGGCGAACACGCCGGTCACGTTGGTGCGGGTCGAGGGGGCGGCGACCTTGAGGTAGCCCTCCTCGTCCAGGTCGAGCTGGCCCTTGAAGAGCTCGGTGCGCGGGTCGTGGCCGATCGCGATGAACAGGCCGGTGACCGCCAGGTCGCTCAGCTCGCCCGTCTTCAGGTTGCGCAGCTTCAGCCCGGCCAGCTTCGGGTCGCCCTGGATCTCGGCGACCTCGCTGTCCCACACGAACTTGATCTTCGGGTCGGCGAAGGCACGCTCCTGCATCGCCTTGGAGGCGCGCAGGGTGTCCCGGCGGTGGACGATCGTCACGGACTTGGCGAAGCGGGAGAGGAAGGTGGCCTCCTCCATCGCGGTGTCGCCGCCGCCGATCACGGCGATGTCCTGGTCCTTGAAGAAGAATCCGTCACAGGTGGCGCACCACGAGACGCCGCGGCCGGAGAGGGCGTCCTCGTTCGGCAGGCCGAGCTTGCGGTGCTGCGAGCCGGTGGCGACGATGACGGCCTTCGCCTTGTGCACGGTGCCCGCGGTGTCCGTGACGGTCTTGATCTCACCGGTCAGGTCGACGGAGACGATGTCGTCCGGGACGAGCTCGGCACCGAAGCGCTCGGCCTGGGCGCGCATGTTGTCCATGAGCTCGGGGCCCATGATGCCTTCCTGGAAGCCGGGGAAGTTCTCCACCTCGGTGGTGTTCATGAGCGCACCACCGGCGGTGACGGCGCCCTCGAAGACCAGCGGCTTCAGCGACGCGCGCGCGGTGTAGAGCGCCGCCGTGTAGCCGGCGGGCCCGGAGCCGATGATGATCACGTTACGGACGTCGCTCACGGCTTGTTTCCTCGTCTCTGGACTGCGTCGTCGGACCGGTGGGAGACCTCTCGGAACTCTCACCCCACCCAACGGATCCTAAGGGGCGCGCATTCCCGGTGTGTCCGGGCACACGGCGATGCGACACCGAACGGGATACCACGGAGGAAGCCGCTGAAGCGTGCGCGCTCAGGAGCGGTTGTAGGACCCCTTCAGAAGGATCTTCGCGTCACCGGACGACGGGTGTGTCACACAGGTCGCGTCCATGATGTACGCGGTCACCTTGGTGCTGTCCGAGGTGTCGGCGAGCACGACAAGGAGTGCGTCCGTTCCCTTGAAGACGCCGTTCTTGGTCGCCAGAGGCGCGTCGTCACTGGCGATTCCCCTCTGGATGCAGTCGGGGATCTTGGGAACCTTGTCGATCTTGGGTGACACGACACCGGGGTCGTCGCCCCCCAGCGCGCCGACGCTGTTGTGCGGGGCGGTGGATCCGCGGCCCGAGCTCTCCTTCTGGACGAGGAGGTCGGCGACCTGCGTCTGCAGCTTCTTCTCGGAGAAGGTGTCAGCAGCGGTGGTCTGCCGTCCGTTCGCCTCCGTATCGGAGGGCTTGCCGTCGTTGAACGTCGCGATCAGCACGGAGCCGAGTCCGAGCGCGGCGACTGCGAAGACACTGCCGAGGACGGCGACCCGGCGGCGTCCGAGACGCTTCCGGTTCTTGCGACCGGGCCCGGTGCTCGAACCGCGCGCATGGCCGGAAGGCCGGTCTCCCGATACCGATGTTTCACGTGAAACATGCGCGGTGCCGGGTGCCGTCGCGTTCAGCAGGGCCTCCGCCGCGAGGGCGGCATCGATCCGGCCTGCCACGTCGGCCGGCATCCGGGGCGGTCCCGGAAGCGTGCCGAGCAGTCCCCGGATCTCTTCCAGCGACGCGTAGACGTCGGCGCAGAGCTCGCACCCGTCCAGATGCTGCCGGACGTCGGTGGTCCTGGACGGAGTGAGCAGTCCCTCGGTGAGGTCGGAGAGCTCGGCGACGTCCGGGTGTCCGGCCATGTCCGTCGTGGATGTCACGCTCGCCCACCTCCGCCCTTCATTGCAGCTGAATCACTCGGCCCGGTATCGCGTGGACCGGCTGTCGGCGGCCCCGCTGCCGGTGGGACGGATGTCCCCTGCGTCCGGTTCCGCCCTTCGCCCTGTTGGTTTCCGCCTCCGGCGCTTTCCGGCCGCAGATGGGTGAGCAGGGGCAGAAGTCTGGCTCTGCCCCGGGCGCAACGGCTCTTCACCGTGCCGGTCGGAACGTCGAGCACCCGGGCGGCCTCGGCGACGGGGTAGCCCTGCATGTCCACGAGGACGAGCGCGGCGCGCTGGTCCGGCGGGAGGGTGCCGAGCGCCTCCAGCAGCTGACGGTGGAGATCGTTGCGCTCGGCGGGGGCGGAGGCCTCCTCGTGGGGCTCCAGGAGCTGCTCCAGCCGCTCCGTGTCGTCCACCGGAGATGTCTTGCGGGAGGCGGCCTTGCGGGCGCGGTCGAGGCAGGCGTTCACCGTGATCCGGTGCAGCCACGTCGTGACGGCCGACTGGCCGCGGAAGGTGTGGGCGGCCCGGTATGCGGAGACGAGGGCGTCCTGGACGGCGTCAGCGGCCTCCTCGCGGTCGCCCAGCGTCCGCAGGGCCACGGCCCAGAGTCGGTCGCGATGACGCCGCACAAGCTCACCGAAGGCCTCCGGGTCGCCCTCTACGTGACGGGCCAGGAGGTCCTGATCGCTGGTGTCGCCGTATGCGGTGTCATCTGCCATCGGACCCCCTCCCCTGGGATGCGGTTTCCTGTCAGCCGGTGAACTTCACGTCCGTGATGGCCTGCTTGTAGCCGGCGCCGCTGTAGCTGTCGCCGGGCGCCTTGGGCACGTCGGTGAGCCACAGCAGAACGTACTGGGTCTTCAGCTTCTTGGTGGCCTTCACGGTGAGAGAGGTGCCATTGGTGGTGGCGGTTCCGATCTCCTGCATCGCGTCGACGGATGTCGAGGGGGAGAGCGAGTCGGTCGCGTACAGGTGGACCGTCGTGTGATTGCCCGCGTACCGGAGCCCTATGGTCGCCGTCGAGATCGTCTGGGCGGAGCTGAGCTCGTAGACGATGCCGACGCCCGGCTTGTACGGGGCGAGCTTCGGGCCGGCGTTGTAGCTCTTGGTCCGCCAGTAGGTGGAGCTGTCCTTGTCGTAGGTCTTGCCGACGTCCTCGGGCGCCTGGAGCGAACCCTCCACCGCGAACTCCTGGGCGTCCTGGATCGTCAGGGTCTTGGCGGGCTTGGTCTTGTCGCCGCTCTTGTCGTTCCCGTCCGTCGTCTGGGTCTTGTTGGTGTCGTCGGACTTGTTGCCGCTGTCCATCAGGGCGTCCGCGAGCTGCCAACTCCCCAGTCCCAGCGCGGCGATGAGGAGCGCCGACACGGCCCATTTCAGCGCCTTGCCGGTGCGGCTCTGCAGTGGAGCCGGCGGGGCCGGTACGGGCTGGGTGGCGCCGGGGTGCGGTGCCGGGCGGCCGTACGTGCCCTGCTGGTACGTCGTGCGCTGGTACTCCGGCGGCGCGGTGTACGCCGGCTCCGGCGGGCGGATGCGGGGCATCTCGCCGATCGCCTTCACCAGCTCCTCCGGCGTGGTGCACGGAGCTTCGTGGCGGGAGGCGGTCGCGCCGTCGTTGGCGAGCGCGCGCATGGACAGCTCGGACAGGCCCCGGTGGACACCGGCCCGCACCTGGTCGGGCGCGATCAGACCGACGTCCTTCGGCAGCCCCGACAGGCCGTACGCGTCGCTCTCGTACGGCCAGCGCTGGGTGAGCGCGGCGTACAGGAGCGCACCGATGGACTCGGTGTCCGTGCGCTGCGGGGTCTCGGAAGTGATGCCGCGCAGCGCGGAGTTCACGGCGAGACCGCGGATGCGCCACTGTGCGCTAGAGGTGCGCAGCACGGCATTGGGGTTCAGCCGCAGATGGGCCAGGCCCTCACGGTGCGCGGCGGCCATCGCCGAGGCGATCTGACTGACCATCTGGTAGGCCTCGTGCGGCTCCAGGGGACCGGAGGCGAGCAGGGTGGTCAGCTCGATGGCGTCGGGCAGCCATTCGTGGACGACGTAGACGAGGTCGTTCTCCTCGACCGCGTCGAGCACCTGGACGAAGCGCGGGTCACCGAGCAGCGCCGAGGAACGGGCCGCGGCCAGCACGGAACGTGCCCGCGCGTGGTCGGCCGGGAGGATGTGGACACCGACGGCACGCCGGAGTTTCTCGTCCACCGCGCGCCAACTGCTGAATCCGTCCAGACGGGTGACGCACTCCTCGAGCCGGTACCGTCTGGCCAGCTTGTGACCGCTGTGCAGCTCTGGCGGTGAGGCCTTCTCGGGACCCTCGGTCCCGCCACTCCCCTGTGCCTCGTCGATGTCCGTGTCCCGCTCCCGGTTCTGGGCCACCCCGTCGGCCGTGGACTGGTCCGCCTGTGCGGTCAGCGGCTCGTCGCCGCTGTTGTCTGCCACGTCGACGGCAGCCGTGCTCCGTTCCGCCACCGTCGTTCCTGCCTCCCCATTCCTTGCGCGCCGACCGACTTCCGTGCGCGCCGTCCGACGCCGAAACCAATTGTGCCCACAGTCCGCCGCTATGCACGACACACGGTGGCGGACGATGGTTGTGCGCGTACCCCCGCGTCAGCGCCCCAGACGCCCGCGGACCATGCCGACCAGCGAGTTCAGCTCCTCGATGCGCATCTTGCGTGCGGCGACGAAGAAGATCCCGAGGAGAATCGCCCCGCCGACCAGGAGGGCCGCGAACGAACCGACGACGCCCTGGCCGAGCGTGTGGCCGACCGCGTAGCAGGCGGCGCCGCTGAGCGCGGCGGCCGGCACCGAGGCGATGCAGAGCCTGGCGTACGTCCGCAGGACCCTGGCGCCGTCCAGGTCGCCGCCCAGCCGCTTGCGCAGCCGGTTCCAGGCGACGCCGACACCGATCGCGTAGGCGAGTCCGTACGCGGCGGCCATGCCGGCCACGGCCCAGCGGGCCGGCAGCAGGAAGTAACACAGCGCCGAGGCGACCGCGTTGACCGCCGCCACGATCACCGTGTTGTAGAAGGGCGTCCGGGTGTCCTCGTAGGCGTAGAACGCTCGCAGGACGACGTACTGCACGGAGTACGGGATCAGGCCGAGGCCGAACGCCATCAGCATGTAACCCATGTTGGTGGCGGCGCCGGTGCCCGAGGTGCCGAAGATGAGCGTGCACATGGGGATGCCGAGGGCGAGGAAGCCGAAGGCGATCGGCACGATGGCGACGGCCGTGGTGCGCAGTCCCTGCGAGATGTCGTCGCGGACGGCACCGGCGTCGTCCTCGGCCGCAGAGCGCGAGATGCGCGGCAGCAGGGCGGCCATCAGGGAGACGGTGATGATGGCCTGCGGCAGGCCCCAGATCAGCTGGGCGTTGGCGTAGGCGCTGAAGCCCGTGCCCGCGATGTTCGTGTCCTTCACGGCCGCCGTGGCCAGCTGTGTGACGACGAGTGCGCCGGCCTGGTTGGCGAGGACGAACAGCACCGTCCACTTGGCGAGCATCGCCGCCTTGCCGAGGCCGTGGCCCTTCCAGTCGAAGCGCGGCCGCAGCCGGAACCCGGTCTCGCGCAGGTACGGGATCATGGCCAGGGCCTGGACGACGAGCCCGAGAAGGACGCCGATGCCGAGCAGCCGCTGGCCCTCCGGCGGGATGTTCGTGACCGTGATGCCGGAGCCGGCCGAGGTGCCGTACACCCAGAGGAACATCCCCAACGTCACGATGATGACGATGTTGTTGAGGACCGGGGTCCACATCATCGCGCCGAACTTGCCGCGGGCGTTGAGGACCTGGCCCATCACCACGTGGATGCCCATGAAGAAGATCGAGGGCAGGAAGTAGCGGGTGAAGGTGATGGCGACGTCGTCGGCGGCGGGATCGCCGGCGACGGAGCTGGAGAGCACCCGCACCAGCAGCGGCGCGGCGAACACCGCCACCGCGGTGAGCGCCGCCAGCGCCACCATCACCAGGGTCAGCAGCCGGTTGGCGAAGGCCTCGCCACCGTCGTCGTCCTCCTTCATGGCCCGCACGAGCTGCGGCACGAAGACGGAGTTGAGGCCGCCGCCCACGGTGAGGATGTAGATCATGGTCGGCAGCTGGTAGGCGACCTGGAAGGTGTCACCGAGCAGTGCCGTGCCCAGGGCGGAGACGATGAGCGCCGAGCGGACGAAGCCGGTGAGGCGGGAGACCATCGTGCCCGCCGCCATCACGGCGCTCGACTTGAGCAGGCCCGAGGCCTTCCCGCCCTTCTGCGCGGCGGGGGCCGGTGCCGCGGCGCCCAGGTTCAGCGTCTGGTCGGCCGCGGGCACGGCGCCGAGGTTCATGGTCTGGTCGGCAGGCACGGGAGCCGTCGGCTGCGCGTACTGCGACGCCGGGGCCGGCTCGCCGGGCGCGGCGGCGGGGCCGGGCACCGACGGGGGATCCGTCGGGCGGCCACTGCCCTGCTGCTGGTCCCGGAAGAGGTGGGCGAAGGCGTCGGGCTCGTGGCGCTCCTCGCCGGCCTGGGTCACCAGGTCGTCGACGCCCACGAACTGGGTCGTACGGGGGTTGTCGCCGTAGGGCAGGTACTGGGTCGGCCCCTCCGGCTCCGGCGCCGGGGGCCGGGCCCACATGTTCGGGTCGGGGGCGTACGGGGACTGCTGGGGCCGGCCGTACAGGGGCTGCTGCGGCTGGTACGTGCCCGGGGGCGGCGGCGGGTGCGCGGCGCGGTCGTAGAGCGCCTCGGCGACCGGGTCCTGGGCGGAGAGGTCCTGCGCGCGGTACGGGTCCTGGGCGTAGGCGTCCTGGAGGTACATGTCGGCGGGCGGCTGCGGCGGCACCTGACCGGGCTCGGGCGGCGGGCCCTCGGGGTGACCCGAGGGACCTGCGGCCTGGCCGCGGTCACCGTCGTACGGCGCGTTCATGGTTACCCCACCTCATCGTCCCGGGCCCACCGGCCACGACATCGCTCAACGGTCCACTCTCTCACCCGTGCCGGACGGGTCGGCGCTTTCCGCTGCGGTGTCCGGTGCAGGGTCACTCGGCTGCTGCGGGTCGCCTGCCCGCGCCTTCGTGCCCGACTCCTCATCAAGACGATCCGTGGGGCCCTGGGGGTTCTCCGGCGCGTCGGCCCCCTCGTCCGTCTCCTCGGGACCGTTCTCCTCGGCCTCACGGGCGGCGGCCCGCTTGCGCTGGGTGTACATCCGGAAACCGGCGAGGACGAGCAGCAGGAAGCCGCCGCCGATGACCAGCATCACCGTGGCGGTGAACTCGGTGACCTTGACGTCGAAGTCGACCTCGGCGCCGTACTTCTGGCCGTCCTGCGTGTACAGCTGGGCGACCACCGTCGCCTGGCCGTTGGCCTTGGCCGAGGTGGTGAACTTCACCGTCTGGCTGTGGCCGCCGGAGACCTCGACGGGCTGCTCGTCGTAGTCGTGGCCGCCGATCTGGAGGCGGTTGGGGCTCTTGGAGGTGAGCCGCAGGGTGAGGTGCTCCACGCCCTGTACCAGGTTGTTCTGGACGGTCACGGGGATCGTGGCGCTGCGTCCGGAGAGCTTGGTGTCGGACTTGTCGATCAGCTTGACCTGGCTGGTCAGGCCGGTGAGGTAGGTCTGGACGTCGTCGCGGAAGCTCTGCGCGGAGCCGGGGCGGCCGCGCCAGGACGTGGACATCTCGCGGTTCGTGGCCCGTCCGAAGGGCGTCACCACCCGCGACTCGTCGGTGAGGATCACCCGGAAGTTGTCGAGGCTGTCCTGCGTGGCCGCGATCTGCTCGAACGCGGAGCGCGGCAGCTCCTGCTTGCGCAGCGAGGAGGGGTATGCCGACGAGGACGGCACCTTCGTGGTGGCGCCGGAGTCCGGCTTGGCCTTGGCGGCGGCACTGAGCTTCTGGGTCTGGTTCCAGTTCCCGCCCTGCAGGGCCGTCAGCGCCTCGGCCATCGCCTGGGCCTGGCGGGCCGTGGGCATGCGCTGTGGGGCGACGACGATGCTGCGCTGCTGGTCGGTCTGGGCGTTCAGCGCGAGGCTCTGGGCGAGGAACTGCTGTACGGCGAGCGTCGTGGCGTTCGCCTTCGTCAGGTCGCCCTGGAAGGCCGTCGACAGCCGGGCGTCCGCGACCACCGCGGTCGTGCCGCCGCCGATCGGGCGGGCCGCGGAGGGCGTGTAGGGCAGGTTGCCGGTCTCCTGGAGGCTGTCGCTGCGGGCGATCACGTTGTCGGCTCCGGCCGAGGTGGCGACCTTGACGATCGACGGGTCGACGGCGCCGTCCACGGGCCAGGCGAAGTCGGTGCTCGGCGTCACGTGCAGCACCGTCTCCACCGTGGTGGCGGCTACGTCGGTGGCCTCCTTGAGGTGGCTGAGGGAGCCGGTGACGCTGGTGCCGTTGTGGGCCAGGGAGGCCAGGTCCGGGTCGGCGAAGGGCAGGGCGACGACCTCGTTGCCCGCCACCGCCGTCTGCAGGTCGGCCAGCCACTGCTTGGCGATCGCCTGGTGCGTGCCGGTCGTGGTGGTGCCGTCCGCGTTGCGGATCTTGTAGCTGCCGGTCATCGCGTCGACGGAGGCCAGCAGGTCCGGGTCGATCACCCAGGTGACGTCGAGGTCCTTGCCGAGCGAGAGCATCTCGTCCAGGCGGCCGCCGGCACTGATCTCCTTCGCGAGGTCGTCGTTGAGGAAGACCGGCGTCTGCTGCTCGTTCGACCCCGTCTCCGCCGTCATGTGGACCGTGGAGACGAGCGGCCACAGGAACGTCGTCTTCGTCTTCGTGTCCGCCCCTTCGGGCTGCCACGGCAGGAAGGTCCGCTGGATGCCGAGGACCTGGTCCCACGGCTGCGCGGAGGTCTCGCCGGACAGGGAGACGGCGAACTGGTAGACCCCGTCGTCGCCCAGGTCCAGTTTGTCGACCGGTACGGAGATGCTGAAGTGCTCGGCGACGCCCGGGGTGAGTTTGGTGAACTTCTCGACGTACTTGCCGCCGATCACAGGGCCGGTCGTGCCCTGGACGCTGTCGCTGTCCTTGGCGGCGGTCTCGATGCCCGAGCGGGTGCTGAGCTGGGGGCCGACGCGGAGGTCCACGTGGGCGCCGGTGACGGCCTGCTTGCCGTTGTTGGTCACCGTGCCGGAGACGGTCAGCGTGTCTCCGTCGGTGGGGGCGCTGGGGCTGAGGGAGTCGAGGGCGACGGACACCGAGCCGGCGCCGGAGGCGTCCTGCAGCGAGGCCTGGCCGGTGGCGCCCGCGGGCGCGGCGGCGGGCAGCTGCAGCAGGCCTGCCAGCAGAGGCGCTCCGGCGAGCAGTGCTCCGGAGCGCCGCAGCCAGCGGCGGGCAGGTGAGGGACTCGTCCCTTGGTGGTCTGCCGCTTCGGCCACGCGCTCGCCCGTCCCTCGTCGTCGTCAGTGGTCGTCGCAATGTGCGTCCACGCATGGTAACGATGCGCGCTGAGGTGAAGTGCCGCGGTCTGCTCCACAAGATCGGGCAGCAAGGCCGGGGCGTCCCTTATGTATCGGTGTAAAGACGCGCCCTCGGTGGAGTGTGGACGTTTAATGGAGGCGCTCGCGGTCGCCAGGGCCACGTACCCTCTTCTGTTGTGCCGAACGCCAACGAAGACACTTCCAGTGCCCTGAGCCGGGTGCAGCCCGCCGCGTCGAGCGACGCGATCCGGGTGGCGCCTGTCGCCGACGACCTCGCCCGCCGTTTCCAGCAGGCCGGGTTCTCACTCGCCCTGGTCGGCGGCTCGGTCCGGGACGCGCTGCTCGGGCGGCTCGGCAACGACCTGGATTTCACGACCGACGCCCGCCCCGAGGACATCCTCAAGATCGTCCGGCCGTGGGCGGACGCCGTGTGGGAGGTCGGCATCGCCTTCGGCACCGTCGGTGCGCAGAAGGACGGCTACCAGATCGAGGTCACGACTTACCGGTCCGAGGCCTACGACCGGACTTCACGCAAGCCCGAGGTCTCGTACGGCGATTCCATCGAGGAAGACCTCGTCCGGCGCGACTTCACCGTGAACGCGATGGCGCTCGCGCTGCCGGAGAAGACGTTCATCGACCCCCACAACGGCCGCGCCGACCTCGCGGCACGCATGCTGCGCACCCCCGGCACCCCCGAGGCGTCCTTCTCCGACGACCCCCTGCGGATGATGCGTGCCGCCCGTTTCGCGGCACAGCTGGACTTCGAGGTGGCTCCCGAGGTCGTGACGGCCATGAAGGAGATGTCCGGGCGCATCGACATCGTCTCCGCCGAGCGGGTCCGGGACGAGCTCAACAAGCTGATCCTCGCCGCGCACCCCCGCAAGGGTCTGACGCTCCTCGTCGACACCGGCCTCGCCGATCATGTGCTGCCCGAGCTGCCGGCCCTGCGGCTGGAGAGCGACGAGCACCACCGTCACAAGGACGTCTACGAGCACACGCTCATCGTCCTGGAGCAGGCGATGGCCCTGGAGGAGAACGGTCCCGACCTGACCCTCCGGCTGGCCGCGCTGCTGCACGACATCGGCAAGCCGCGCACCCGCCGGTTCGAGAAGGACGGCAGGGTCTCCTTCCACCACCACGAGGTGGTCGGCGCGAAGATGACGAAGAAGCGCATGACGGCGCTGAAGTACTCCAACGAACTGGTGAAGGACGTCTCACGACTCGTCGAACTTCACCTGCGCTTCCACGGATACGGCACCGGTGAATGGACGGACTCGGCGGTCCGTCGTTACGTCCGTGACGCGGGCCCGCTCCTCGACCGCCTCCACAAGCTGACCCGCTCGGACTGCACGACCCGCAACAAGCGCAGGGCGGCGGCGCTCTCACGGGCGTACGACGGCCTGGAGGAGCGCATCGGCCAGCTCCAGGAGCAGGAGGAGCTGGACTCGATCCGTCCGGACCTCGACGGCAACCAGATCATGGAGATCCTGGGTGTCGGTCCCGGCCCGGTCATCGGCAACGCCTACAAGCACATGCTGGAACTCCGGCTGGAGAACGGGCCGATGGAGTACGACGCGGCTGTGGCGGCCCTCAAGGAGTGGTGGGCCGAGCAGGGCTGAGGCCATGTAGCGAGGCCATGTTTCACGTGAAACATGGCACGGGGGGCGTTGTTTCACGTGAAACAACGCCCCCCCATCGCGTTTCCTTTTACTTACTTGTAGTCCTTCAGGCAGAGCAGGAAGTCGCTGCCGTCACCGGACTCGGTGTACGTGTACTGGAAGTCCTTGGCCGCCTCCTCGCACTTCGAGGAAGCGGTGATCTCGGTGGTGTACGAGCCCTTGATCTTGGCCAGCACCACGTACTGGGCCTTCGAGTCGCTGCACTTGACGACCTCGAGGTCCGGGTTGGTGTCGGAGGTGCTGCCGCGGTGCATGCAGTCGCCGACCTTTGCCGTGTTGGCGTCGTCCCGGCTGGCTATGTAGCCGCCGATGGCCGCGACAAGGGCGATCACGAGGACGACGGCGATCCGTATCGCCTTGAAGCTGAAGCGGCGGCGGGGCTGCTGCGGAACCGGGGCGTAAGGCGCTCCGCCCTGGGGGAACCCGGGCTGGCCCGGCTGCTGCGGGTAGCCGCCCTGCGGAGGGTACGGGGCCTGGGGCTGCGGCTGGGCGTACGGCTGCTGGCCCTGAGCGAACGGGTTCTGGCCCTGGGGCGGCGGTGTGGTCACTTGGGGGTCCCCCTAGAACAAGTAGATGAGCTGCGCACATAAGAGGCGCGTAAGACGCAGGTAAGTTACCGGCCCCCACTGACACTGATGTGCTCCAGAGGGACTCTGTGGCTTTGATGTGACACTTACCGGTGTTCAAAGCGGGCCATAGCCCCAGCAACCGCCCCGTAGACAACGGCGACCGTCACCACCAGCACCACCGAGCGGCCGCCCGGGGGAAGCATCAGGGCGGCCACCGCGGCGGCGCCGACGAAGGCGATGTTGAACAGGACGTCGTAGACGGAGAAGATCCGGCCGCGGAAGCCGTCGTCGACCGAGGACTGCACGAGCGTGTCCGTCGCGATCTTCGCGCCCTGGGTGGTCAGGCCGAGGACGAAGGTCGCGGCGAGCATCGGGCCGACGGCGAACGGGAGGCCCAGAGCGGGCTCCAGGATCGCGGCCGACGCCGCGCACACGACGATCCAGCGGCCCGGCCCGAGCCGGCCCGCCGCCCAGGGCGTCACCACGGCCGCCGCGAAGAAGCCGGCCGCGGACGTGCCCAAGGCCAGCCCCAGCAGCCGTAGTCCCTCGTCCGTGTCCGAGGAGAAGGAGTACCGGCACAGCATCAGCAGCATGACCAGCAGGGCGCCGTAGCAGAACCGCATCAGGGTCATCGTGAGGAGCGCCCAGGCGGCCTCCCGGCGCGCCGGTGTCGCGAGATGGCGTACCGCCGCGGTCAGGTCGCGGGCGGTGCCGGAGAGCGCGACCGTCAGGCTCGGCCGGACCAACGCGCGGTCGGGGCCCAGCTGTTCGGGCGAGAAGCGCAAGGAGGCGAGTGCCCCGCACAGGTACAGGAACGCGCCCAGCAGCACCACGGCGGCGTCGGAGTCCGCCACCACCAGCCGTACCACGAAGGCAAGTCCGCCGCCCGCGGTCGCGGCGAGCGTACCGGCGGTCGGGGAAAGGGAGTTGGCCATCACGAGTCGCTCGGCGTCGACCACGCGCGGGAGGGCGGCGGACAGGCCGGCGAGGACGAAGCGGTTGACGGCGGTGACGCACAGCGCGGAGACGTAGAACAGCCAGTCCGGGACCTGGGCCAGGATCAGCACGGCCGTGGCGCAGGCCAGCAGGGCACGTAGCAGGTTGCCGTAGAGGAAGACCTGGCGGCGGCGCCAGCGGTCCAGGAGGACACCGGCGAAGGGGCCCACGAGGGAGTACGGGAGCAGCAGGACCGCCATCGCGGAGGCGATCGCGGCGGCCGAGGTCTGCTTCTCGGGCGAGAAGACGACGTAGGCGGCGAGCGCGACCTGGTAGACACCGTCCGCGCCCTGGGAGAGCAGCCGTACGGCGAGCAGGCGTCGGAAGTTCCGGAAGCGGAGCAGGACGCGCAGGTCACGGACGACGGCCATGGGGCACAGCCTCACATACGGAGAGGGTCCCCGGGTCGTGGACCCGGGGACCCTCACAGCCCTGGCAGGAGCGTTGTAGCGAGCTCGAGCGTGCAGCGATGGGTCTCGCTAGCGCTCGACCTCTCCCTTGATGAACTTCTCGACGTTCTCGCGGGCCTCGTCGTCGAAGTACTGGACCGGCGGGGACTTCATGAAGTAGCTCGACGCGGAGAGGATCGGGCCGCCGATGCCGCGGTCCTTGGCGATCTTCGCGGCGCGCAGGGCGTCGATGATGACACCCGCGGAGTTCGGGGAGTCCCAGACCTCGAGCTTGTACTCCAGGTTCAGCGGGACGTCACCGAAGGCGCGGCCCTCGAGGCGCACGTACGCCCACTTGCGGTCGTCGAGCCAGGCGACGTAGTCGGACGGGCCGATGTGGACGTTCTTCTCGCCGAGGTCCCGGTCGGGGATCTGGGAGGTGACGGCCTGCGTCTTGGAGATCTTCTTGGACTCCAGGCGGTCACGCTCGAGCATGTTCTTGAAGTCCATGTTGCCGCCGACGTTCAGCTGCATCGTGCGGTCCAGGATGACGCCTCGGTCCTCGAACAGCTTCGCCATGACGCGGTGCGTGATGGTGGCGCCGACCTGGGACTTGATGTCGTCGCCGACGATCGGGACGCCCGCCGCGGTGAACTTGTCCGCCCACTCCTTGGTGCCGGCGATGAAGACCGGAAGGGCGTTGACGAAGGCGACCTTGGCGTCGATGGCGCACTGGGCGTAGAACTTCGCCGCGTCCTCGGAGCCCACCGGCAGGTAGCAGACGAGGACGTCGACCTGCTTGTCCTTGAGGACCTGGACGACGTCGACCGGCTCCTCGGCGGACTCCTCGATGGTGAGGCGGTAGTACTTGCCGAGGCCGTCGAGGGTGTGGCCACGCTGGACCGTGACACCGGTGTTCGGCACGTCGGCGATCTTGATGGTGTTGTTCTCGGAGGCGCCGATGGCGTCCGCGAGGTCGAGGCCGACCTTCTTCGCGTCGACGTCGAACGCGGCCACGAACTCCACGTCGCCGACGTGGTAGTCACCGAACTGAACGTGCATCAGGCCGGGGACCTTCGACGCCGGGTCGGCGTCCTTGTAGTACTCGACTCCCTGCACCAGCGACGCGGCGCAGTTGCCCACGCCGACGATGGCTACGCGAACCGAACCCATTCCGGTTGCTCCCTGTGTGTACGAGTGAGGCCCTGACTGGGCGCTCACGTGGCGGTGTCGTCGGGCGTATCCGGCCCGGGGGTGTCCCCGGGCCGGGGCAGGACGCCCGGCGCTCCAGATGTGTTGTTCTGCTGAGCGGACCCCCCGGAGGCAGGACCCTTCAGGTCCCGTCCGGCCCGCTCGCTCTCGATGAGCTCGTTCAGCCAGCGCACTTCGCGCTCCACGGACTCCATCCCGTGGCGCTGGAGCTCAAGCGTGTAGTCGTCGAGGCGCTCCCGGGTGCGCGCCAGGGAGGCGCGCATCTTCTCCAGGCGCTCCTCCAGCCGGCTGCGGCGGCCCTCCAGTACGCGCATGCGCACATCGCGCGACGTCTGCCCGAAGAAGGCGAAGCGGGCGGCGAAGTGCTCGTCCTCGTACGCGTCGGGGCCCGTCTGCGAGAGCAGCTCCTCGAAGTGCTCCTTACCTTCCGCCGTCAACCGGTAGACGATCTTGGCGCGACGCCCTGCGAGTGGAGCTGCCAGGGCGTCCTCGGGGGTGTTCCCCGTTTCCTCGATCAACCAGCCGTTGGCGACCAGCGTCTTGAGGCAGGGGTAGAGCGTCCCGTAGCTGAACGCGCGGAACACGCCCAAAGACGTGTTGAGCCGCTTGCGCAGCTCGTAGCCGTGCATCGGGGACTCGCGGAGCAGGCCGAGTACGGCGAACTCGAGGATCCCGGACCTGCGGCTCATCCCCTCGCCTCCTCGCCCTTATCTCGCTCCGATGTATCGACTCGATACATCCAGACGATAGAACGGCCTTCCGGATGCGACAAGTGGGGAGACGGTGAACGGGATCACATCACTTATTCATCCGAGGCAAGTTGCCTGATTTGGGGTGAACTTCGGGGCTCGGAGGGTTTTGACGGTGCGTAGTCTGTGCGCCATGCACACCACCGGGAACCGAGTGACGCAGGGGGGCGTCGTCGTCCTGGGTGCAGTACGGATGAATGCGCGATCGACCACATCCGTACTTCGGGGGGACCGGAAACCAGCCGTCGTCTCCAGGCGCACAGGCGTGCGCCTGCCCGAGGAGTAGTCGTTCGATGAGCGAGCACCGTCGCAAACCGCCGCAGCCGCAGGGAGGCGGACGTGCCGCGGCCCGACGCGGCCAGTCCGGCTCGTCCTCCGGCCGCCGCGCGGCACCGCGAGGCGCCACCGGGTCTCCCTCCGACGCGTACGGGTTGAATTACGGGTCGGCAGGCGAGGAGCCTTCCTACGGTGGCCGCGCCGAGGCCCGTCGCGCGGCCCAGAGAAGTGGGGGCGGCCGGCGCAGAGCGGCCGAACCTGGCCGCGGAGGTCGACGCGGCATGCCCGACGGTCCCACCGGACCCGGGCGAGGCCGAGGACGCGCCGCCGTTCCCGGCAAGAAGCGGATCATCGACTACCCGCGCGCCGGCAAGTACGGCGTGGCGCGCTGGGTGCCGTCGTGGAAGCTGGTGGCGGGCCTCTTCATCGGGTTCTTCGGCAGCATGGTCGCCGTCGCGGGCATCGCGTACGCCATGGTGGGGGTCCCGGACATCGCGAAGACCGCCGAGGCCCAGAACAACGTCTTCTACTGGGCCGACGGCAGCGAGATGGTCGCCACGGGCGGTGAGACGAACCGCCAGATCGTGAACCTCTCGCAGATCCCCAAGGCGATGCAGTACGCGGTCATCTCCCAGGAGAACAAGACCTTCTACACCGACAGCGGCATCGACCCGAAGGGCATCGCCCGCGCCGTGTTCAACATGGCCAGGGGCGGTGAGACCCAGGGCGGCTCCACCATCACCCAGCAGTACGTGAAGAACGCGATGCTGGACGACCAGTCGCAGACGATCTCCCGGAAGTTCAAGGAGATCTTCGTCTCGATCAAGGTGGGCACCACGGTCTCGAAGGACCAGATCATGGCCGGCTACCTGAACTCCGCGTACTACGGACGCGGGGCCTACGGCATCCAGGCGGCCGCGCGCGCGTACTTCAACAAGGACGCCGTCGATCTGAAGCCCGGCGAGTGCGCGTTCCTGGCGGCGATGCTCAAGGGCGCCACGTACTACGACCCCGCGGGCGCGACCTCCCTCGACCCGGCCGCCACTCCGCAGGCCAACAGCAAGCGGGCGCTGGCGCAGATGCAGGACACCCTCGACAAGATGGTCGAGTACGGCCACCTGAGTGCCACGGAGCGGGCCAAGTACACCACCCTCCCCAAGTGGCAGAACCCGCGCTCGAACAACAAGCTGAGCGGCCAGGTCGGCTATCTCGTCGACCTCGCCAAGGCGTACCTGGTCAACAACACCAACATCTCCGCCGACGACCTGCAGAAGGGCGGCTACTCGATCTACACGACCTTCGACAAGAAGAAGGTCAAGGAG
The DNA here is from genome assembly GCF_022698165.1 of Streptomyces cylindrosporus. Taxonomy (GTDB): domain Bacteria; phylum Actinomycetota; class Actinomycetes; order Streptomycetales; family Streptomycetaceae; genus Streptomyces; species Streptomyces cylindrosporus. The sequence goes on along the minus strand of NZ_JALDAY010000008.1, from coordinate 245,123 downwards.
CTCGAGACCGCGGTCACGAACGTCCAGAAGGCCAACATCAAGCCCAAGCAGCGCCCGAAGACGGACACCCACGTCCAGTTCGGCGGTGCGTCCGTGGATCCGACGACCGGCGCCATCAAGGCGATCTACGGCGGTGAGGACGCGACCAAGCACTTCACCAACAACGCGGACGTGACCGGCGCCCAGATCGGTTCGACCATGAAGCCGTTCGTGCTCGCGGCGGCCATGCAGTGGGGCGTGCGGGACAAGAGCCTCGGCCCGGAGCAGGCGCAGGACGAGCGCACCCAGGTCTCCCCGAAGAGCCTGTACAGCGGCAAGAACAAGCTCAAGATCAAGGACTACGACGGGACGATCTGGAAGAACGAGAAGGGCCAGGAGTGGCTGCAGACCAACGACGGCAACGAGTCGTACGGCAGTCCTCCCAACTACCAGATCGACCTGCGTGAGGCGATGCGGGAGTCGGTGAACTCGGCCTTCGTGCAGCTCGGCATGGACGTCGGGCTGGACAAGGTGAAGGAAGCGGCGATCGCCGCCGGCCTCAAGAAGGACAGCCTGGCCGGCACCAGCTTCCCGTCCTTCTCGATCGGTATCTCCGACCCGAGCGCGATCCGCATGGCCGGCGCCTACGGCACCTTCGCCTCCAGCGGCAAGCAGCGCGACCCCTTCTCCGTCACCAAGGTGACGAGCAAGGACGGCACGGTCTTCACCCACGAGGACAAGGTCACCCAGGCGTTCACCTCGGCCGTCGCCGACAACGTCACCGACGTGCTCAAGACGGTGGTCGAGAAGGGTACGGGTACCAACGCCCAGCTGCCCGGACGTCAGGTGGCCGGCAAGACCGGTACGACCGACGGCAACAAGTCCGCCTGGTTCGTCGGCTACACCCCGCAGCTGTCGACGTCGATCACGATGTTCCGGTACGACGACGACGAGTCCCAGAAGAACCGCACCTTCCTGGAGATGTACGGAACGGGCGGTCAGGAGAAGATCCACGGTGCCTCGTTCCCGGCCGAGATCTGGCACGACTACATGGCCGAAGCGCTGAAGGGCACGGAGGCGAAGGACTTCCCGACGCCCGAGCCCATCGGCGAGGTCGTCAACGACGTGCCCAGCCCGACGCCGACTCCGACGCCGAGCGAGACGCTGACCAGCCCGACGCCGAGCCCGACGCCCAGCGAGACGCTGACCAGCCCGAGTCCCACGGCGAGCGAGTCCTGCCGGTTCAGCTGGCAGTGCACCGACACCGGCGGCACGGACACGGGCGGGACCGACGGCGGGGTGACCTCTACGCCGACGGCCACCGAGAGCAGCGGCAACGGCAACACCAGAGGCAATGGCAATGGAGGCCTCTTCGGAGGCTCGACCGGCTAAGCGTCAAAGCATCCGGCACAGGTGTTTCACGTGAAACGTCCACATGTTTCACGTGAAACAGGGGCCGCCGCACCTGAGTAGGTGCGGCGGCCCTCGGCGTATTCCTAGACATGTACGGCAGGATGTGCGCCATGCCCAGCGCAGAATCGACGCAAGCGAGCGTGCACGAGCCGGACACCGTGCGGCCGACCAAGGAGGACAAGGTCGCCACGGCCGGCAGCGAGCTGATCGGCGGCCCCCTCGGGCGGCGCGCCCTGCTCGGGACGTCCTGGTGGACTCCCGTCCGGGTCGTCGCGCTCGTCGCGATCGGCATGTTCGCCCTCGGCCTGATCCAGAAGGCGCCCTGCTACAACGGCGCCTGGTTCTTCGGCGCCAGCTCGCAGTACACGAAGGCCTGCTACTCGGACATCCCCCACCTCTACCAGGGCCGTGGTTTCGCCGACGGCCTCGTGCCGTACTTCGACAAGCTCTCCGGCGACATGCCGTACCTCGAATACCCGGTACTCACCGGCGTGTTCATGGAGGTCGCCGCCTGGCTCACACCGGGCAGCGGCAGCATCCAGGACCAGGAGCAGTGGTACTGGATGGTCAACGCCGGGATGCTGATGGCCTGCGCGGCCGTCATCGCGGTCTGTGTGACCCGGACGCACGCCCGCCGGCCCTGGGACGGTCTCCTGGTCGCCCTGGCGCCCGCCTTCGCGCTGACCGCCACCATCAACTGGGACCTGCTGGCAGTCGCGCTGACGGCCGCGGCGATGCTGATGTGGTCCCGTAGCCGCCCCCTCGCCTTCGGCGTCCTCCTGGGGCTCGCCACGGCCGCCAAGCTGTATCCCGTCTTCCTGCTCGGCCCGCTGTTCCTGCTGTGCTGGCGGGCCGGCAAGTGGCGGGACTTCGGCAAGGCGCTGGGGGGCACGGTCGTCGCCTGGATCGTCGTGAACCTGCCCGTGATGCTCTTCGCCTGGGACGGCTGGTCGCAGTTCTACAAGTTCAGCCACGACCGGGGCGTGGACTTCGGCTCGTTCTGGCTGATCATGGCCCAGAACTCGTCCGACCCGCTGACCACCGACACCGTCAACAACCTGGCCACCGCGCTGGTGGTGCTCTGCTGTGTCGGCATCGCGGTACTCACCTTGACCGCTCCCCGCCGCCCGCGCTTCGCCCAGCTCGCGTTCCTGATCGTCGCGGCCTTCATCGTCACCAACAAGGTCTACTCGCCGCAGTACGTCCTGTGGCTGGTCCCGCTGGCCGTTCTGGCCCGGCCCAAGTGGCGGGACTTCCTGATCTGGCAGGCGTGCGAGGTCGCGTACTTCCTGGGTATCTGGATGTACCTCGCGTACACGACCAGCGGCGACGCCCACAAGGGACTGCCGCAGGACGGCTACCACTGGGCGATCGGCGTGCATCTGGTGGGGACGCTCTACCTGTGCGGCGTCATCGTGCGCGACATCCTCATGCCGGAGCGGGATCCGGTGCGCAGCTCCGGGGACGACGACCCCTCAGGAGGCGTGCTGGACGGCGCGGAGGACGTCTTCGTCGTCGGCCCCGCGGCCCATCCCCCGCGGCACGCGGCCTACTTCGAGGGCCAGCAGGTGGAGTGGGGCAGTCGTGGATCGGCGTCCTCCACGGACAGTTCGCTCTGAGCGAACAGAGCGAGCGAGGCCCAGCGAGGCTCACGCAGAAGGCCGTACACGGAGTCCCGTGTACGGCCTTCGCTCTGTCCGCTGCTGCCTTGTGACCCGGACCCGGCCTGGTCGGTCCGCCCGGTGGCTCAGCGGTCGACGATCCGGTCGAACTGCGTGGTGGTGTGCCGCAGATGGGCCACCAGTTCCTCGCCGACCTTCGGCTCGGGCGCGTCCGACGGCACGAACAGGATCGACACCTGCATGTGCGGCGGCTCCGCGAACCAGCGCTGCTTGCCGCCCCAGACGAACGGAGAAAGGTTCCGGTTGACCGTGGCGAGGCCGGCCCGGGCGACGCCCTTGGCGCGCGGCATGACGCCGTGCAGGGCCTTCGGGGCCTCCAGGCCCACCCCGTGCGACGTTCCGCCCGCCACGACCACCAGGAAGCCGTCCGAGGCCGCCTTCTGCTGGCGGTAGCCGAAGCGGTCGCCCTTGGCGACGCGGGTGACGTCCAGGACCGCTCCGCGGTACTCGGTGGCCTCGTGGTCGCCCAGCCACAGCCGGGTGCCGATACGGGCCCGGAACCGGGTCTGCGGGAACTGCTGCTGCAGCCGGTGGAGTTCCTCGGCCTTCAGATGGCTCACGAACATCGTGTGCAGTGGCAGCCGGGCGGCGCGCAGCTGGTCCATCCAGCCGATGACCTCCTCGACGGCGTCCGAGCCGTCCGTGCGGTCCAGCGGCAGGTGGATGGCGAAGCCCTCCAGTCGGACGTTCTCTATGGCGGCGTGCAGCTGGGGCAGGTCCTGGGGGCTGATGCCGTGCCGCTTCATCGAGGACATCACCTCGATGACCACGCGGGCGCCCACGAGGCCGTACACGCCGTCGATGGACGACACGGAGCGGATGACCCGGTCGGGCAGCGGGACGGGCTCCTCGCCGCGCCGGTACGGCGTCAGCACCAGCAGGTCGCCGCCGAAGAAGTCCTTGATGCGCGCGGCCTCGTACGTGGTGCCGACGGCGAGGACGTCGGAGCCCAGCCGCGTGGCCTCCTCGGCCAGCCGCTCGTGCCCGAAGCCGTAGCCGTTGCCCTTGCAGACCGGGACGAGCCCCGGGAACTGGTCCTGCACGTGCTTGTGGTGCGCACGCCAGCGCGCGGTGTCGACGTAGAGCGTGAGCGCCATGGCCGGACCCGGAACCTTTCTCGTGGCTGCGGTGTATCAGAGGTATGGAACCAATTGAAGCGAAGAACGCGACGTCAGCGGCGCGACATGTAGATGTCGAGCGCCTTGTGGAGCAGCTTGTTGAGCGGGAAGTCCCACTCGCCGAGGTACTCGGCGGCCTGGCCGCCCGTGCCGACCTTGAACTGGATCAGGCCGAAGAGGTGGTCGGTCTCGTCCAGCGAGTCGGAGATCCCGCGCAGGTCGTAGACGGTCGCGCCGAGCGCGTAGGCGTCGCGCAGCATCCGCCACTGCATCGCGTTCGAGGGCCGGACCTCACGGCCGATGTTGTCGGAGGCGCCGTAGGAGTACCAGACGTGCCCGCCGACGATCAACATGGTCGCCGCCGACAGGTTCACGCCGTTGTGGCGGGCGAAGTACAGTCGCATGCGGTTGGGGTCCTCGGTGTTGAGGGCCGTCCACATGCGCTGGAAGTACGACAGCGGGCGGGGCCGGAAGTGGTCGCGCACGGCCGTGATCTCGTACAGCCGCTGCCATTCCTCGAGATCCTGGTAGCCGCCCTGGACGACCTCGACGCCGGCCTTCTCGGCCTTCTTGATGTTGCGGCGCCACAGCTGGTTGAAGTTCTTGTGGACCTCTTCCAGGGAGCGGTTGGCCAGCGGCACCTGGAAGACATAGCGGGGCTGCACGTCGCCGAAGCCGGCGCCGCCGTCCTCGCCCTGCTGCCAGCCCATGCGGCGCAGCTTGTCGGCGACCTCGAAGGCGCGCGGCTCGATGAAGTCGGCCTCGATGTCGCGCAGCCGCTTCACATCCGGGTTCTGGATGCCCGCCTTGATGGAGTTCGCCTCCCAGCGGCGGATGATCACCGGCGGGCCCATCTTCACGGAGAAGGCGCCCTGCTGCTTGAGGTGCGCGAGCATCGGTTCCAGCCACTCGGTCAGATTCGGCGCGAACCAGTTGATGACCGGGCCCTCGGGCAGATAGGCCAAGTAGCGCTTGATCTTGGGGAGTTGCCGGTAGAGGACGAGGCCCGCGCCGACCATCTCGCCGGTGCGCTCGTCGAACCAGCCCAGGCTCTCCGAGCGCCACTCCGCCTTGACGTCCGCCCAGGCCGGAACCTGCATGTGGCTCGCCGCCGGCAGGCTCTGGATGTACGCCAGATGCTGCTCGCGGCTGATCGTCCTCAGGGTCAGGCTCATTCGGGGCGCTCCTCGGGCTGGTGTGTCCCCATGGGTACAGGGGCTCCGGCTCTCGCGCCGAAGCCTACTGCGCCTTGCGAGCGCCCCGACTGGGCGTACGGAACCTGCGCCCCGGCTCATGGGCCACCGAGGCGTTCCGCGGTGCTTTGCGTGGAGTTAAGGGGACGGTGTCCCTGGCATCAGCTGATGACCCCGCCGAAGAGGCCGCCGTGCGCCATGCCGAGGAAGAAGCCGACACCCGCGGCGCCGAGACCCAGGATGAGTCCGAAGCGCTCGCGTGTCGTCTCCGAGATCCACTGGCCGTACGCGCCGGTGAGGATCCCCACCAGGCCGGTCCAGGAGCTGAGCAGGTGCAGGTTGTGGAAGAAGCCCGTCACGAATGCCGTCAGACCGAGCACCAGGGTCACCGCGAGCAGTGTGTCCTGGAGCGGGTGGGGCTTTCCGTCCGTGGCGAAGAGGCCTCCGACGGTGTTGGGTCGCAATGCTTGTGCCATGGGGCACCTCCTGCGAAAGGCGGCGCATCGTAGCGCCATACACACCCGATGTGTACAGATTGACGGTCCGCACGGCCGGATTTCAACCGGAAGCCGGTGTGCGGGTACTCTGTACCGTCTGCACCGGTGTCTGCCCAGGCCAGCTCGGGCGAACCGCGAGGTCAGCCCGGATTGTCAGTGGCGGCCGATACCGTTGCGTACGCATCACGACCCTCCTGCCACGGAACGACCGTGGCCGCTGAGTCCAAAGGAGGTGGGTTCCACATGCGTCACTACGAGGTGATGGTCATCCTCGACCCCGATCTGGAGGAGCGCGCTGTCGCCCCCCTGATCGAGAACTTCCTCTCCGTCGTCCGTGAGGGCAACGGCAAGGTCGAGAAGGTCGACACCTGGGGCCGTCGTCGTCTCTCGTACGAGATCAAGAAGAAGCCCGAGGGCATCTACTCGGTCATCGACCTGCAGGCCGAGCCTGCGGTCGTCAAGGAGCTCGACCGCCAGATGAACCTGAACGAGTCGGTCCTCCGGACCAAGGTCCTCCGCCCCGAGACCCACTGAGCTCTCCCGCTCAGCTGATCTCGGGATTCGAGTAGCAGCAACCAAGCAGCCAGAGCAGCAAACCCGCCGAGAGGTTCCCCCATGGCAGGCGAGACCGTCATCACGGTCGTCGGCAATCTTGTCGATGACCCCGAGCTGCGCTTCACCCCCTCCGGTGCGGCGGTCGCGAAGTTCCGTGTCGCGTCCACTCCCCGCACCTTCGACCGTCAGACGAACGAGTGGAAGGACGGCGAGAGCCTGTTCCTGACCTGCTCGGTCTGGCGTCAGGCGGCTGAGAACGTCGCCGAGTCGCTCCAGCGAGGCATGCGCGTCATCGTGCAGGGCCGGCTGAAGCAGCGGTCCTACGAGGACCGTGAGGGTGTCAAGCGCACGGTCTACGAGCTGGACGTCGAGGAAGTGGGCGCCAGCCTGCGGAACGCCACGGCCAAGGTCACCAAGACCGCCGGCGGTGCCGGCCGCGGTGGCCAGGGCGGTTACGGCGGCGGTGGCGGCCAGGGTGGCGGCGGCTGGGGCGGTGGCTCCGGCGGCGGCCAGCAGGGCGGCGGCGGTGCTCCCGCCGACGACCCGTGGGCGACCGGCGCTCCCGCCGGTGGCACCCAGGGCGGTGGCGGCGGCTGGGGTGGAAACTCCGGCGGCGGCGGTGGCGGCGGCTACTCGGACGAGCCCCCCTTCTAGACCTCAGGGTCGAGGGCGGGTCGTACCCAAACTTCTTGATCACACAGGAGAAACACCATGGCGAAGCCGCCTGTGCGCAAGCCGAAGAAGAAGGTCTGCGCTTTCTGCAAGGACAAGGTCACGTACGTGGACTACAAGGACACGAACATGCTGCGGAAGTTCATTTCCGACCGCGGCAAGATCCGTGCCCGCCGCGTGACCGGCAACTGCACGCAGCACCAGCGTGACGTCGCCACGGCCGTCAAGAACAGCCGTGAGATGGCGCTGCTGCCCTACACCTCCACCGCGCGATAAGGGAAGGGTGACCGACACATGAAGATCATCCTCACCCACGAGGTCTCCGGCCTCGGTGCCGCGGGCGACGTCGTCGACGTCAAGGACGGTTACGCTCGCAACTACCTGATCCCGCGGAAGTTCGCTATCCGCTGGACCAAGGGTGGCGAGAAGGACGTCGAGCAGATCCGTCGTGCTCGCAAGATCCACGAGATCCAGACCATCGAGCAGGCCAACCAGGTCAAGGGCCAGCTCGAGGCCGTCAAGGTCCGTCTGGCCGTCCGCTCCGGCGACGCCGGTCGTCTCTTCGGTTCCGTCACCCCGGCCGACATCGCCTCGGCGATCAAGGCTTCCGGTGGCCCCGAGGTCGACAAGCGCCGCATCGAGCTGACCGCTCCGATCAAGACCCTGGGCGCCCACGAGACGTCCGTGCGTCTGCACCCCGAGGTTGCCGCCAAGGTCAACATCGAGGTCGTCGCGGCCTGATCGCTGCGCTCGGCTTGAACAGCTTCGGCTGAACAGCTGAGAAGGGGCCGCACCCCCACGGGTGCGGCCCCTTCTGCGTGCCGAGACGCCGATCGGGTCGACATGTTTCACGTGAAACGGTCAGTCCGGCCGACCGAACGGGTTTGCCGAGCGGACGTGTTTCACGTGAAACCGTCAGTAGAGCGCTCGCGCCAGCGGGTCGCTTCTGTCAGCGGGTCGCTCCCGTCACCAGCCAGCGGCCCGAGCGGGCGCGTAGCCACAGGGTCAGCATCCGTACGGCCATCATCAGCGTCATCGCGGCCCACAGGGCGGTCAGCCCACCGCCCAGCGTGGGAACGAGCAGGGCGACGGGCGCGAAGACCGCGAGCGTGATGAGCATGGCACCCGCCAGGTAGGTCCCGTCACCTGCGCCCATCAGGACGCCATCGAGGACGAAGACGACTCCGCAGATCGGTTGGGAGAGGGCGACGATCACCAAGGCTGGCAGAGCCGCGTCCTTCACCACCGAGTCGCTGGTGAACAAGGGCAGGAACACCGGCCGTGTGATCACGACGAGCACGCCGAGGACGACGCCGACCGCGATGCCCCACTCGACCATCCGCCGGCATGCCTGACGGGCTCCCTGGACGTCACCGGCGCCGAGATAGCGCCCGATGATGGCCTGGCCCGCGATGGCGATGGCGTCGAGGGCGAAGGCGAGCAGGCTCCACAAGGACAGGATGATCTGGTGTGCCGCGATGTCGGCGTCGCCGAGCCGGGCGGCGACGGCTGTCGCGATCATCAGGATCGCGCGCAGCGAGAGCGTCCGGACGAGCAGGGGTACGCCGGTCTGGGCGGAGGCCCTGATCCCGGCGGCGTCGGGGCGGAGGGAGGCCCCGTGCCTGCGGGCTCCCCGGACGACCACCACGAGGTAGACCGCGGCCATGCCGCACTGGGCGATGACGGTGCCCCACGCGGAGCCGGCGATGCCGAGACCGGCGCCGTAGACGAGGCCCAGGTTGAGGGCGGCGTTGGCGATGAAGCCGGCGACGGCGACGTAGAGGGGCGTCTTCGTGTCCTGCAGCCCACGCAGGACGCCGGTCGCGGCGAGGACGACGAGCATGGCCGGGATGCCGAGAGCGGAGATGCGGAGATACGTGGTCGCATACGGGGCCGCGGTGTCGGAGGCGCCGAAGAGGTCCACCAGGGCCGGTGCCGTGGGGAGTACGGCCGTGATGACGGCGGCGCCGAGCAGGAGGGCCAGCCAGATGCCGTCCATGCCTTGGCGGATGGCGGCCTGGAGGTCGCCGGCGCCGACGCGGCGGGCGACGGCCGCGGTGGTGGCGTAGGCGAGGAAGACGAAGACGCTGACCGCTGTCGTGAGGAGGGCCGAGGCGACGCCGAGTCCGGCGAGTTGTGCCGTGCCGAGGTGGCCCACGATCGCGCTGTCGGCCATGACGAAAAGCGGCTCGGCGACGAGCGCGCCGAAGGCCGGGACGGCCAGTGCGACGATCTCTCGATCGTGCTGTCGCCGAGTGGCCCTGGGGGTCGCGGGAGCCTGTGTCATGTGCACCAATCTAATCGTCCACAGGTAAGAGATGCAAAGTATTTGTGACCCTTACCGATTCACTCGGGGTGTGTACTTTGGCGTGGCGTTCGAGGCGATCTTGATCCGACTGGGGAAGTTTTTCTTCTGCACAGCCGGTGGACGGGAAAGGTGCAGGTCAGGGTAGGTGTGATGGAAGTGGCCCGAGCTTGTTCACAGGGCTGTCCACCGTGTCGTGCACAGGTTTTGCGGAGTTCTCCACAGCATCCGGGCCGTCGTCCACATGGCCTGTGGATAACCAGATTGGCTGACGGTGCCCACAGGCCTACCGTGGTCCGGCGCCCACTCCGTCCGCCGGCCGGGAAACCATCACAAAACCGACGCGCCACAAGCGGAGTTGGGCCTCTCATTTGTCAGTGCCGTGCCGTAGAACTGAGGGCATGGCTAGGTCCGCCCTGCGGACGGGAGGAGGTGGCTCGGTGAGCGTTTCCGAGCCCTTGGACGACCCGTGGGCCGACAGCGGGCCCAGTGATCGTCTGCCTGCCTCCCGCCGACGCGGCGACGGGGGCCGGGGTCGCGAGGAGCAGCACGAGCGGGGCCGGGAGAACGGCGAATGGGACGGTGGCGTCGCCTTCGAACGCGTGCCGCCCCAGGATCTCGATGCCGAGCAGTCCGTCCTCGGCGGCATGCTGCTGTCCAAGGATGCCATCGCCGACGTCGTCGAGGTCATCAAGGGCCACGACTTCTACAAGCCGGCACACGAGACGATCTTCCAGGCGATCCTCGACGTCTATGCCAAGGGCGAGCCCGCCGACCCCATCACGATCGGCGCCGAGCTCACCAAGCGCGGCGAGATCAACAAGGTCGGTGGCGCATCGTATCTGCACACCCTTGTCCAGACGGTGCCGACGGCGGCCAACGCCGAGTACTACGCGGAGATCGTGCACGAGCGCGCGGTCCTGCGCCGGCTGGTCGAGGCGGGCACCCGCATCACCCAGATGGGATACGCGGCCGACGACGACGTCGACGAGATCGTCAACCGCGCCCAGGCCGAGATCTACGCGGTCACCGAGCAGCGCACCAGCGAGGACTATCTGCCGCTCGGCGACATCATGGAGGGCGCGCTCGACGAGATCGAGGCGATCGGCTCGCGCAGCGGCGAGATGACCGGTGTGCCCACCGGGTTCACGGACCTCGACTCGCTCACCAACGGGCTGCACCCGGGTCAGATGATCGTCATCGCGGCCCGTCCCGCCATGGGCAAGTCCACGCTCGCGCTGGACTTCGCGAGAGCGGCCTCGATCAAGCACAACCTGCCGAGCGTCATCTTCTCCCTCGAAATGGGCCGCAACGAGATCGCGATGCGCCTGCTGTCCGCCGAGGCCCGCGTCGCCCTGCACCACATGCGCTCCGGGACGATGACGGACGAGGACTGGACCCGGCTGGCGCGCCGGATGCCCGAGGTCTCGTCCGCTCCGCTCTACATCGACGACTCCCCGAACCTGTCGATGATGGAGATCCGCGCCAAGTGCCGCCGCCTGAAGCAGCGCAACGACATCAAGCTCGTGATCATCGACTATCTCCAGCTGATGCAGTCCGGCAAGCGCTCCGAGAGCCGTCAGCAGGAGGTCTCGGACATGTCCCGAAACCTCAAGCTGCTGGCCAAGGAGCTGGAGGTCCCGGTGATCGCGCTCTCGCAGCTCAACCGTGGACCCGAGCAGCGCACCGACAAGAAGCCGCAGGTGTCCGACCTGCGTGAGTCCGGTTCCATCGAGCAGGACGCCGACATGGTCATCCTGCTGCACCGCGAGGACGCCTACGAGAAGGAGTCGCCGCGCGCGGGCGAGGCGGACATCATCGTCGGCAAGCACCGTAACGGCCCGACGGCGACGATCACCGTCGCCTTCCAGGGCCACTACTCGCGGTTCGTGGACATGGCGCAGACCTGAGCCCTGAGACCGGCGCGTGGGTGCTGCTGCTCAGCGCCTCGTCTCGTACCTGGTCAGGAGCACGCCGCCGGGAAGGGTCCGCGTCTCCACCAGGTTCAGGTTCACCCAGCTGTCCAGCGCGGTGAAGAACGGCGTGCCGCCGCCCACCAGGACCGGATGGGTGGCGATCACGTACTCGTCGATCAGTCCGGCGCGCATGGCCGCCCCGGCGAGCGTCGCGCCGCCGATGTTCATCGGGCCGCCGTCCTCGGCTTTGAGACGGGTGATCTCGGCGATCGCGTCGCCGGTGACCAGACGGGTGTTCCAGTCGACCTTGTCGATCGTCGAGGAGAAGACCACCTTCGGCGTGTCCCGCCAGGTCCGCGCGAACTCGATCTCCGCCGGGGTGGCGCCCGGCTGCTGGTCGCCGGTCGGCCAGTAGGAGCTCATCGTCTCCCACAGCTTGCGCCCGTACAGCGTCAGGCCACTCGCCTGCTCGTGGTCGAGCCACCACTGGAACAGCTCTTCGCTCGGCGGTCCGCTCCAGCCGATGTCGTCGCCGACCGCGGCGATGTAGCCGTCCAGGGTCAGGTTCATGCCGTAGATCAGTTTGCGCATGGCTCAGCCTTCCGTCCGCGGGTCTCCGGGATACAGACCAGCGTGGCGCGGGAAACTCATCGGTGCGCGATCCGGGCTCGCCGGTGGTCGTCGCCCTTGCGAGGAGTCGGGCAAATCAGCTCGACGGCCGAGCACCTCACGCGATGCACTTGGGGGCATGACGACATCCCAGGAAGAGTTGCTCGCCGGTACCCGCAGGTCCCTGCTGCACCGGATCGCCTTGGCCCAAGCCGAGGGGCGGGCGCCGTCGCTGGTCGCGGCGGTCGTGCGGGGCGGGGAGGCGGTGTGGCACGGCGCGCGGACCTCCGTGGACGGGCACGGGCCGGACGAGAACGTGCAGTACCGCATCGGCTCGATCACGAAGACCTTCACGGCCGTTCTCGTCATGCGGCTGCGTGACGAGGGTGCGCTCGACCTCGGTGACCCCCTGGAGAAGCATCTGCCGGGCACCGGGGCGGGGGAGGCCACCATCGCCGAACTGCTCGCGCACACCGCCGGGTTGGCCGCCGAGTCACCGGGACCGTGGTGGGAGCGGACACCGGGTGTGCTGCGCCCCGGACTCGGCGACGTTCTCGGCGAGCAGCCCCTGGTGCATCCTGTCGGCCGGAGATTCCACTACTCCAACCCCGGTTTCACCCTGCTCGGCGCGCTGGTCGAGGAGCTGCGGGGGGCCCCTTGGGAGGAGGTTCTTCGGCGGGAAGTGCTCGAACCTCTCGGCCTCCACCGCACGAGCGGACGACCGCGTGCTCCGCACGCGGGCGGCTGGGCCGTGCACCCCTGGGCGGACGTGATGCTGCCGGAGCCCGCGGAGGACCTCGGCCGCATGGCTCCGGCCGGTCAACTCTGGTCGACGACAGGGGACTTGGCGCGCTTCGCGGCCTTCCTGGCCAAGGGGGACGACCGTGTTCTGAGCGCCGAGTCGCTGCTGGAGATGCGGACCCCGGCGGCTCCGCCCGAGGCTCCGGACGTCGCCGCGGGCTATGCGTACGGCCTGGGCATGGAGATCCGGCGCCAGGACGAGCGGCTCCTCGTCGGGCACTCGGGATCCCTGCCGGGTTTCCTCGCCTGCCTCGCCATGAGCGTGGAGGACGACGTCGCGGCCGTGGTCCTCGCCAACTGCACCTCCGGTCCGCTGCTCGGCACCGTGGCCGCCGATCTCGTCCGGATCGTCGCCGAGGCCGAGCCCCGGATTCCCGAGCCGTGGCGGCCGATGCGCGAAGTCGAGCCGGACGTACTGGAGTTGGCCGGCCAGTGGTACTGGGGCACGTACGGTTTCGCTCTGAGACTGACGGCCGACGGGCTCGTCTCGCTGGAGCCGCTGACCGGCAAGGGCCGACGCTCGCGCTTCAGGGCGAACGGCGACGGCACCTGGACCGGACTGGAGGGCTACTACGCCGGAGAGCTCCTGAGGGCCGTACGGCGCCCGGACGGGACCGTGAGCCACCTGGACCTCGGGTCGTTCGTGTTCACGCGTCAGCCGTACGACGAGGAGGCTTCTGTGCCGGGTGGGGTGGACCCGGACGGATGGCGGGGGATCGGCTAGACCCCATCGGCGGGCCCGGCGTGGTGTTTCACGTGAAACACCACGCCTCACCTTCACAGCTGGAGCTTGAAGCCCACATGTGAAGCCGTGAAGCCGAGCCGTTCGTAGAACCGGTGAGCGTCGGTGCGCGTGTTGTCGGAGGTCAGCTGGACCAACTGGCAGCCCTCGCGCCGAGACGCGTCGATCGCCCACTCGATGAGCCGCGTGCCCAGCCCGCTGCCCCGCTCGGCCGCGTGGATACGGACGCCTTCGATGATCGACCGGGTGGAACCCCGTCGCGACAGTCCGGGAACGATCGTCAGCTGAAGTGTGCCGACGACACGGCCCTCGCGGGTGGCGACGATCAGATGCTGGTTCGGGTCGGCCACCAGACGCTCCAGAGCCCTCAGATAGGGCGTCAGATCGTCCGGCGACTCGCGCTGGGCGCCGAGGGGGTCGTCGGCGAGCATCGCGACGATCGCGGGCACATCCTCCGCTGTGGCGGGCCGCATCTCAAGATCTCCCATGCCGGCAACCCTACGCACCGGCCTTCTGGAGCAGGTTCAGCCTGCCGCCACCGTCACGGGGGCGAACCGCCGGGTCCAGTCGCCGGGCAGCTCCGCGATGCCGTACGCCATCACGGCGTTGAACGCGACGGACTCCAGCCCTCGCTCCTTCGCCCACGCCAGCAGCTCTTCGTGGCGTACGTCGATGTCTGTGCGCAAGGGGCGGTCGGTCTGGGCGGCGAGGGAGGCGATGAGCGCTTTCGCGGTCTCCGTGTCCCGGGCGATCAGCGGGCCGACCACATGGGTCTCCATGTTCGGCCAGGCGCCCGCGTATCCGATGAGTCGGCCGTTCTCCTCGGCGACGCACAGGCGGTCGGCGAAGGCCGGCAGCCGCGTGACGATGTGCGTGCGGTCGGCCCCGAACACCTCCTCGTCGAGGCGGACGATCGCGGCGAGATCCTCGGCGGTCGCGGCCCTCGTGACGACCTCGGTCTCCGGTCCGCCGGAAGTGAAGTGTCCGCGCAGCATCTCGGCCCGGCCGGTGACCTTGAAGCCAAGTTCCTCATAGAGCGGGCGGCCGTTCGGGGTGGCGTGCAGGGTCAGCGGGGTGGGGCCCATCGCCGAGACGATGTGCCGCATCAGATGGCGCCCGATGCCCTGGCGGGCGTGCCGTTCGGCGACCAACACCATCCCGATGGCGGCGAGATCGGGCCGGTCCTGCGGTCCGTACTCGGTGACGACACAGGCGCAGACGAGACCGCCGTCGGGGTCGTCGATGCCGTACCCCTTCCCGGCTGTGAGGAGGAAGCCCCACTTGTGCTCCTCGCGTGGCCACCCCCGGTCCTCGGACAAGTCGGCGCAGGCGGTGAGATCGCGAAGCGTCAGACGGCGGACGGGGAGAGCAGTGAGGGAAGGAGTCGCCACGCAGGTCAGGCTGTCTGACGGGTGCCCTCGGCGTCCACCTCTTTCCACCGAGACGCGAGAGCTTTTGGCCATGTCGTGGTCAACCGCACAGGGCGCCGACAGATGCCGGGTGTTTCACGTGAAACATGAGCGAACGGCGAGCGTCCGGGGGCTCACGAGGGGGTCCTTGGGGTGCCCGGTTAGCCTCGGGTCCCATGGCGAGACTTCATCTCTTCGATCTCGACGGCACGCTGCTGCGCGGCACCACGTCTCCCGTGGAGATCTCACGACAGTTGGGGCTCGAAGCCGAGGCGGTGGCCCTGGACGAGGCGATCTCGGCGGGACTGATCGGCCCTCCGGAGTACGCGGCTGAGGTGTATGCCCTCTGGGCGGACCTCACCGAGGCGCATGTGACGGCTGCTTTCGAAGGAGCACCCTGGCTGGAGCGGATCCGCGAAGTCTGGGCGGAGATCCGGGAGCAGGGCGAATACTGCGCCGTCGTATCGCTCTCGCCTTCGTTCTTTGTGGAGCGGCTCATTGGCTGGGGTGCGCACGCGGCATTCGGGTCGCGTTTTCCGGCTGTGCCGTTCAGCGAGCCCGTGGACCCGGCCGGAGTTCTCAGTGCGGCCGCGAAAGTCGAGATTGCCGACCGTCTGTGCGCGGAATTCGGAGTGACCCGTGCGGACTGCATTGCTTACGGCGATTCGCTGTCGGACCGGGATCTGTTCGGTGCGGTGCCGGTCTCCGTGGCGGTCAATGCGGACCGGCATCTCGCCGGTCTTGCGACACACTCGTACATGGGCGGCGATCTGTGGGATGCCTATGAATTGGTGCGCCGCGCCCGGTAATTGATCGGATCGGTGACCGGTAGGGTCGACTGCAGCCTAACGGGACGCGGAGATCGAAGACCCGTGTTTTCGGTTATGCGGTCGCACCGTCCGAATGGGGTGCGATGCTGCGGTGTGGGCACTGCGGCCAATGTCACACTCTCGCCTTACTTGTCCGTACGAAAGTAAGCCGTCTGCGGGGGAAAGCAGGCACCTTCCGAGCGAGGAAGGGCGCAGACCGACCGAAAGATGTTCGAGGCGAGGCACACCATGGACGCTCCGACCGCGTCGTCGGCCGACAACGGCACTTCCGGCGACGGGGGCGGCTGGTTCACGCCGCACGCTCAGCCTGAGGCCCCCGCGGACGCCGTACCGGCCAGGCCGACGCAGGGAGCCGCCACGTCACCCGCCCGCCTCGCCTCGGCCGGTTCCACGGCCGCCTTGCCCCCGGCCGGCCTCCGCGTCCCCGTCCAACGCCCCGCCCGGTCCGCACCGCCGCACTCCCTCGCCCCGGTGCGGGCCGAGACCGCGTCACCGGACGCCGTCCTCATCCGCCGGACGATGTCCGAGGTCGCGCCGGTCGCGGACAAGGTCACCTCGTACTTCTACGCACTGCTCTTCGTCCGACACCCCGACCTGCGGTCGCTGTTCCCGGCCTCCATGGACACCCAGCGGGACCGGCTGCTCAAGGCGCTGCTCACGGCGGCCGAGCACATCGACAACACCGAGGTCCTCGTCGCCTATCTGCAGAACCTCGGCCGCGGCCACCGCAAGTACGGCACCCGCGCCGAGCACTACCCGGTGGTGGGCGAGTGCCTCATCGGGGCCCTGAGCAAGTACGCGACGGGCGTCTGGGACGCGGAGACGGAAGCGGCCTGGGTCCGGGCGTACACCACGATCTCGCAGGTCATGATCGATGCCGCGGCGGCGGACGAACTGCGCGCGCCCGCCTGGTGGTTCGCTGAGATCGTCGCGCACGACCTCAGGACCTCAAACGTCGCGGTCGTCACCGTCCGCCCGGACCAGCCCTACCCCTTCCTGGCCGGGCAGTACGCAAGCGTGGAGACGCCCTGGTGGCCGCGTATCTGGCGGCACTACTCCTTCGCCTCGGCACCCCGTTCCGACGGTCTGCTGACCTTCCATGTGAAGGCGGTCCCGGCGGGCTGGGTCTCGAACGCCCTGGTCCACCGCGCCCGGCCCGGCGACGTCGTCCGGCTCGGTCCGCCGGCCGGTTCGATGACCGTGGACCACACCACAGACAGCGGACTGCTGTGCCTGGGCGGCGGCACCGGCATAGCGCCGATCAAGGCCCTGGTGGAGGACGTCGCCGAGCACGGTGAGCGCCGACGGGTCGAGGTGTTCTACGGCGCCCGCACCGACCACGACCTGTACGACATCGACACCATGCTCCGGCTCCAGCAGACACACCCCTGGCTCTCGGTCCGCGCAGTCATCGACCAGCAGGGGCACCTCCAACTCCCCGACGCGGTACGCCAGTACGGCCCGTGGTACGAGTTCGACGCCTATCTGTCGGGCCCACCCGGCATGATCCGCAGCGGTGTCGACGTCCTCCGGAACATCGGCATCCCGTCGGAGCGGATATGGCACGACTCGGTCGAGGAACTGGTCGGAACCGGGGGCTGAGCCGGCCGGGGTCAGCCCAGGTCCGGGGCGTGCATGGCCCGTACACCCTCGATGTTGCCGTCCAGGTAGTGCCGCAGCGACAGCGGGACGAGATGGACCGAGGCGATCCCGACACGGGTGAACGGCACGCGCACGATCTCGTACTCGCCGGCCGGCTCGTCCACCTCGGGGCCGTGCCGCAGCGACGTGTCCATGGACTCCAGGTGGCAGACGAAGAAGTGCTGCACCTTCACGCCGGTCGCACCGCCGTCCGCACCGATGTGCTCGACGGTGTCGACGAAGCAGGGCACCACGTCGGTGATCTTGGCGCCGAGCTCCTCGTACACCTCGCGGTGCAGGGCGTCGACGACGGTCGTGTCCCCGGGCTCGACCCCGCCACCGGGGGTGACCCAGTAGGGATCGACGCCGGGTTTGGTGCGCTTGATCAGGATCATGTCGTCGCCGTCGAGGAGGACGGCGCGTGCGGTGCGCTTGACCACGGGTCGGACGGTCATGGGTGGAATGTGGCCCGGATGGTTCCACGTGAAACATCGCGTGTTGTCATCGGCCGAGCTCAGCCCGTGACGACGGAAACGAGACAGGAAAAGCCCAGGTCAGCACCAGTCGTCCGCCGCCCGCAGCAGCCATTCGTGAGCCCGCGCGATATGCGGCATCGCGAGAGTGCCGGTGCGGACCACGAGGAAGTACGTGCGCAGTGGCGGTACGGCGGGGTCGTGCAGAGCGACGACATCGCCGCGCTTGAGGGCGGTGGCGCACAGATAGCGGGGCAGCACCGCGAGTCCCGCGCCCGCGGCGGCGCAGGCGAGGACGGCGCGCAGGTCGGGGACGATGACGGTGCCCGGGGCGGCGGGGCGGGAGTCGAAGACGGAGGCCCAGTAGCGCGAGACGAAGGGCAGCGACTCGTGCACCTCGACCACGGGGACGTCTTCCAGCGCGGGTGCTCCCTTGCGCCGCGGCTTCTCGGGGCCGATCTGCTCGGCCCGCGCCGGAGAGGCGACCAGGACGTGTTCCTCGTCGCAGAGCGGAGTCGCCGTGAGCAGGGCGCCGCGCGGACGGGCCGTACTGATGGCCAGATCGTGATGCCCGGCGGCCAGCCCCTCCAGGGTCTCCTCGGCGTTCCCGAAGGAGGCGCGCAGGGCGAAACCCTGGCCGTCCTCGCCGGTCAGCTCCGTGAGGGCGGGCAGCGCGCGTTCCGCGGTGAACTCGGGGGGACCGGCGAGATGCAGGGTCCGTAACGAGGACTCGTCGTCGAGGCCCGTCTCGGCGATCTCCACCAGGGCGTCGAGATGCGGGGCGGCCTTGTGCGCGAGCTCGTCGCCGATGGTCGTCGGGGTAACTCCGCGGGCCTGCCGAAGGAAGAGGGGGCGGCCCAGCTGCCGTTCCAGCGTGCGGATCTGCGAGGTCACGGCCGGCTGCGACAGGCCGAGCAGGGCGGCGGCGCGGGTGAACGAGCCGGCCCGATGCACGGTCACAAAGGTGCGCAGCAAGGCCAGATCCATCGTTCGCCCTCCCCGGTTCCCTGCCCTTCTCCCGCCCCCAGGCAGGGCCCAACTATAAATAAGTCGATAGGTCTCTGTCGCTACTGTGATTGGACACTGACACAGAGTCAACTAGCCTTGTTCGCGCGGTTCTTCGCGCGCGGAACCGAGGACGGTCCGAGCCACGAGGGGGGAGGCTCGGACCGTCCGTTGTACGTAGCGGAACACCGGCCGGGTGTCCGTGAAGCAGGCCCTGAAGCGGTCATTCCGCCGACTCGTCCAGCGCCCGCAGCACATCCGCCACCAGGTCCTCGGCATCCTCGGCGCCGACCGAGAGCCGGATGAAGCCCTCCGGCACCGCGTCCCCGCCCCAGCGTCCGCGACGCTCGGCCGTGGACCGCACACCCCCGAAGCTCGTCGCGTCGTCCACCAGCCGCAGAGCGTCGAGGAAACGCTCGGCACGCGCGCGCGTGGGCAGCGTGAACGACACCACGCACCCGTAGCGGCGCATCTGCTGCGCGGCGACCTTGTGCGCGGGATCGTCGGGCAGCCCGGGATAGCGCAGCCCGGTCACCTCGGGCCGCTCCCGCAGCGCCTCGGCGACGGTGAGGGCCGTGGCGCACTGCCGGTCGACCCGCAGCTGGAGCGTGGCGATCGAACGGTGCGCGAGCCAGGCCTCCATGGGTCCCGGAATCGCCCCGACGATCTTCCGCCAGCGCCGTACGGCGGCCATGGCCTCGCCGTCCCGGCCGGCGACGTAACCGAGCAGCACGTCCCCGTGCCCGGTCAGCTGCTTGGTGCCGCTGGCCACCGAGAAGTCGGCCCCGAGCTCCAGCGGGCGCTGTCCCAGGGGCGTCGCGAGGGTGTTGTCGACGGCGACGAGCGCGCCACGCGCGTGTGCCGCCTCCGCGAGCCGCCGGATGTCGCACGTGTCGAGTCCGGGGTTCGACGGCGTCTCGATCCACAGCAGCTTGGCGTCGTCGAGGACGTCGAGCTGGGCGTCGTTGGCCGTCGGCGCGGTGCGCACCTCTACGCCGTACGCCTCCAGCTGGGCGCGGAGCAGGGGCAGTACCTGGTAGCCGTCGTTCGGCAGTACGACGGCGTCGCCGACGCGCACCTGGGAGAACAGCACCGCCGAGGCGGCGGCCACGCCCGAGGCGAGGACGAGCGTCTCGACGTCCTCCCGTGCGGGCGCCTCCAGCTCGCCGATGGCCCGCTCCAGCAGGGTCCAGGTGGGGTTGTCGTCGCGGCCGTAGGTGTACGGGCCGCTGACGTCGCCCGGCAGGTGGTAGTGGGCGGCGAACACCGGGCCGGGCAGCGTCGGTTCGTTCTTGACCGCCTCGGGCAGTCCCGCCCGCACCGCGCGCGTGCCGTCGCCTTCGCCCACCGACGTACCCGAATCACTCATGCCGCCTGTCCCTCCACCTGCTCGCGTACCGCGGCGAGCAGACCCTCGCTCGCCGCCTCCACCATCTCAAGGCACTCCTCGAAGCCGTCCATGCCCCCGTAGTAGGGGTCCGGGACGTCGAGGTCGTCACCCGCCACGGGCCCGAACGAGCGCAGCAGCCGGACCTTCGCCGCGTCCTCCGGGGTGGGGGCCAGGCGGCGCAGGGCCTTGAGGTGGCCGGTGTCGAGGGCGACGACGAGGTCGAGGCGGGCGAACCACGACGGCTGGAACTGACGGGCCGTGTGGGTGCCGTCGTAGCCGTTCGCCTCCAGGACGGAGACGGTGCGCGGGTCGGCACCGTCCCCCTCGTACCAGCCGCCGGTGCCGGCGCTGTCGACCTCGACCCGGTCGTTCAGCCCCGCCTCCGCCACACGGGCGCGGAAGACCGACTCCGCCATCGGGGAACGGCAGATGTTGCCGGTGCAGACGAAGCAGACGCGATAGGTCATGGCCTGCTCAGTCCTCGTCGGGCAGGACGACGTGCAGCGCCCAGGAGACGATCGAGATGATCAGGCCGCCCAGGACGGCGGTCCAGAAGCCCTCGACGTGGAAGCTGAGGTCGAGCTTGTCGGCCAGCCATGAGGTCAGCAGCAGCATCAGGGCGTTGACGACGAGCGTGAACAGGCCGAGCGTCAGGATGACGAGCGGGAAGGACAGCACCTTCACGATCGGCTTGACCAGGAAGTTCACCAGGCCGAAGACGAGGGCGACGAGGATCAGGGTCCAGGCCTTCTTGCCTGTGCTGTCACCGGTGAGGGTGATCTTGTCCAGCAGCCATACCGCGACCGCCAGGGCCCCCGCGTTGGCGATCGTCTTGACTACGAAATTCTTCATGTGTCTGATCGTGGCAGACGAGATCGGATACGAGCAGCGGGACGAGGGCGACAACGGCGATGAAGGCATTCCGGCTGGACGAACTGGAGGCGGAGCGCGCCGCGAACGACGGCGCCTACCTGCAGTTTCTGCGGGAGCGGAACATGTCGGTCGGGTTGTACGCGCTCGACGCCGGTGAGCATGATCCACAGAAGCCGCACAACCAGGACGAGGTCTACTTCGTTGTGAGCGGCCGCGCCGCGATCACCGTCGGCCTGGAGACCACCCAGGTGGCGCGCGGCAGCGTGATCTACGTGCCGGCCGGGGTCGCCCACAAGTTCCACCACATCAGCGAGGACCTGCGGGTGCTCGTGGTGTTCTCGCCGCCGGAGAGCTGAGCCGAGAGCCGGTCTCCACCGCGAAGCCGATCCGCCGCCTCGGGGTTCCCTAGGGGTTCGATCAGGGGAGGACAAGGGATGCGAGGCCCCCGCCGGGCACCCTCCCGGCCCTAGCATCGAGTGCAGGACATCAGAAGGATCCGGCATCCAAGACCCGGGTCATCGACGGACCCGGTGCGAGCGACGGGCGGAGAGGTAAGGACGAGAGCAATGGGAGAGATCTTCGCGGGACTTCCCTGGTGGGTGAAGTGGATCGCGGTGCCGGTCATCGCCCTGGTCGTGTTCGGCGGCCTGATAGCGAGCGTCGTCGGCTTCGTCATCGGGCTGCTCTTCAAGGTGCTGGTCTTCGTGGCCCTGGTCGGCGGACTGATCTACGTGGTGCGGAAGTTCACGTCGAGCTCCTCGTCGCGCAGCGACTGGTGAGGGGCGCGGGGAGCCGGTGACCGGTGGCCGCGGAAGTCGGTGATCGGTAACAGGAATCATCGGTTCCCTCGCGCGAGGGAAGTTTTCCGGGCAGGCCGTCCCAGGACGGTCGCGGGCCGTTAGAGTCCGGAACTCGACGCGGGGACGACCCCCGCGAGCGGCGTACACCCCCTCCCGTGTTCCCCCGCACGGGCTGCCCCCTCGCGCTTCGGGAGTGACCCTTGGCCACGGACACCGCACTCACCGACCCCCACGCACCGCCAGGATCGGCCCAGCCCTCCGTACCGCCCCCGGGGCACCTCCGGCCGCCCGAGCAGCCCGGCCCCGCGACGCAGGAGCGTGCGACGGCCGCACCGGCGGCCGCACCCCCGGCCCGGCCGCGCCCCCCGACCCCCGCGCGGCCGCAGCCGACCCGGAGGACGGCACCTCGGCCGGTTTCGACACGGCCCCCGGACGTCCCGACGACGGCGCACCCGGAATCCCCGGCCGCACAGCCCCAGTCCGCGACCCTCATCGGCTCCGTGCAGCGCGCCATGCGCCTTCTGGAATGCGTCGCCGAGCATGCGCACGGCGCCCCCGCCAAGCAACTCGCCCGCGAGACCGGCCTCGCCCTCCCCACGGCCTACCACCTGCTGCGCACCCTGGTGCACGAGGGCTATCTGCGCCGCGACAAAGGGCTGTTCTTCCTCGGCGAAGCGGCCGAGCGGCTGGGCAGCAGCGGCGCCCAGCAGAAACGTCGCAGCACGGTGGTCGAGGCACTCGCCGACTGGCGGGACGCGATCGGCGTACCCGTGTACTACGCGGTGTACCGGGACGGCGAGATCGACGTCATGTGCGTCTCCGACACCCCGGGCAATCCGGCGGTCGAGGAGTGGGCCGACTTCCGCGAGACCGCCCACGCGCACGCGATCGGGCTGTGCCTGCTCTCCCAGCTCGACGAGGACGCCCGCCGCGACCACCTCGA
This sequence comes from Streptomyces cylindrosporus, assembly GCF_022698165.1. GTDB lineage: Bacteria > Actinomycetota > Actinomycetes > Streptomycetales > Streptomycetaceae > Streptomyces > Streptomyces cylindrosporus. Next base: position 222,277 of record NZ_JALDAY010000008.1, on the reverse strand, counting down.
CCGCTACCCCGTGCAGTCCATCACCCCGTACACGGTGCGTGACGACCACACACTGCTGCGGCGGCTGGAGCGGACGCGGCGGATGGAGCCGGTCATGGAACGGCAGGAGTACGCGCTGGGCACGGTCTGCGCGGCGATCCCGATCACCCTGGGCACCACGGCCGCCACGATGGCGATCTCCCTGCCCGCGCACCAGGCCGATCGGCTGGTGTCAGCGGCGCAGCAACTGCAACGCGAGGTGGGACGCCTGCTGGGGTCGCTCGCGATCTCTATCAGTATCTGAAAACTCACTCCTTGTGATCTGCCGTGTACTTTCAGCAAGATTTCATCAGTGTCAGGGGATGATTCCCAGCCAGACGGCTTCCTATGACGGGGTAGGCGATGAGCGAGTCCGTACAGGCAGAGGTCATGATGAGCTTTCTCGTCTCCGAGGAGCTCTCCTTCCGTATCCCGGTGGAGCTGCGTTACGAGCCCTGTGATCCGTATGCCGTGCGGCTGACCTTCCATCTGCCCGGCGACGCCCCGGTGACCTGGGCGTTCGGCCGGGAGCTGCTGATCGACGGGGTGGGCCGGCCGTGCGGGGACGGGGACGTGCGCGTCTCGCCCGCCGAACCCGACTCGCTGTGCGAGGTCCTGATCCGGCTTCAGGTCGGGCGCGACCAGGCCCTGTTCCGTTCCTCGACGGCGCCCCTCATCGCCTTTCTCGACCGCACCGACAAGCTGGTGCCGCTCGGCCAGGAGGGCGCCCTCGCGGACTTCGACGCCCATCTCGACGAGGCGCTGGACCGCATCCTGGCGGAGGAACAGAGCGCGGGCTGACGCGGGGAGACAAGGCCGAAGGAACGCTTCTGCGGAAGTGGGCCGGGGCTGCGGCGACCGGAGTCCGCTCCGCTCCGGGCCGGGGTCTGCGTGCAGGAGGCTGGAGTCTGCCCGTGGCGGACCGGCGTCTGCCTACGGCGGGCCGGAGTCGGCCCGCGGCGGGCCGGAGCTGGTCCTCCCCGCCGCAGTGCTGTCGGTCGGTCCTCCCCGTGCCAGTACGGTCGGCCTCGCCGCCTCAGTGCTTACGGCGCCTGCCCCTGCCCGCGCGTGCGGGTGCCGCCGGTGCCGCACCGGCCGTTGCCGTCGCCGTCGCCGGTACCGCCCCGGGTTCGGGTCGGTCAGCCGCGACCACCAGCGCCGCGAGCAGTGTGGTGACCGGTACCGAGGCGACCAGGCCGATCGAGCCCACCAGCGTGCGCACGATCTCCTCGGCGACCAGTTCACTGTTGGCGACGGTGCCGACACTGCTTTGGGCGATGGAGAAGAGCAGGAGCAGCGGCAGCGCGGCGCCCGCGTAGGCGAGGACGAGCGTGTTGACCACGGAGGCGATGTGGTCGCGGCCGATCCGGATGCCCGCGCGGTACAGCCCGCGCCAGCCCATCGCCGGGTTGGCCTCGTGCAGCTCCCAGACGGCCGAGGTCTGTGTCACCGTCACGTCGTCCAGGACGCCGAGCGAGCCGATGATGACGCCCGCGAGCAGCAGACCGCTCATGTCGATCGACGGATACAGGCCGTGGATCAGGCCGGTGTTGTCGTCGGTGTTGCCGGTGAGGGCCGCCCAGTCGATGAACTCCGAGCCCAGAACGCCGATCAGTATCAGGGAGATCAGCGTGCCGAGCACGGCGACGGAGGTGCGGGCCGACAGTCCGTGGCATGTGTAGAGGGCGATCAGCATGATGGCGCTGGAGCCGATCACCGCCACGAGCAGCGGGTTCGAGCCCTGAAGGATCGCGGGCAGGATGAAGAAGTTCAGGATCAGGAAGCTGATGGCCAGCGCGACCAGGGCCATGACGCCCCGCAGTCGCCCCACCACGACGACGGCGAGCGCGAAGATGCCAGCGAGCAGAGCCATCGGGAACCGGCGGTTCACGTCGGTCACCGAGTACTGCAGGTCCTTGGGCGCGGAGGGTTCGTAGGCGGCCACGACCTTCTCGCCCTCGTGCAACTGCCGCGACTGGTCCGGCTGCACGATCTCGGTGAACGTACGGCCCTTGTCCTTGCCGGAGTCGACGCGGATCGTCGCCTTCTTGCAGGTGCCGTTCTCCTCCTGCTTCGCGGAGGAGTCCCCGGTGGTGGAGGTGTCACCGGTCGAGGACCCGCTGGAGGCGTTCACCGACTTGCAGCTCACGCTGACGACCTTGGTGACGGTCGCCTGCTGGGTCTGCCGGTCGAAGCCCACGCCGGTGCGCTCGTGCGCCGGTGCGCCGCCGGGCCACAGCACCGCGAGGCCGACCACCACGGCCGCGGCGAACGGGATGAGGATCGCCGCGATGACCTTGCGCAGATGCTTGGAGACGGGGGCGGCCGGGCCATGGCTGTGACTGTGGCCGTGCCCGCCACCGGGTGCGTGCCCGCCACCCGGTGCGTGCCCATGCCCGCCGCCGTGGCCGTGCCCACGGTCGTGCCCTGACCCGTGGACGTGGGGTGGCTCCGGGGGCTCATGTGTCGTGGTCACCGCCCGATCATCGCAAGAACGACAGGGGCCCCCTGTTCACCGCGCCCGAATTGACGCTAGCGTGGAGGCACCTTTGCACACGCGGGAGCTCGGAGCACCGGGCTGAGAGGGCGCTGACCTCCGTCCCAGCGATGTTTCACGTGGAACATCACCGAAATCGAGTGATGTTCGCCACGAGGCATCGACAGACGGAAATCGCTGCGTCGACCGCCGAACCTGTTACCGGGTAATGCCGGCGTAGGGAGTAGGTCTCATGACCATCAAGGACGCACGCACGCCTGCCTCCAGCCAGGGCGAACAGTCCCAGGGCGAACAGTCCCAGGAGGCCGGGAAGTCCAGCGGCTGGCACAAGGCATACGTCGAGGGTTCGCGCCCCGATCTGAGGGTGCCGGTCCGTCAGGTGCACCTCACCAACGGGCAGTCGGTCACGCTGTACGACACCTCCGGCCCGTACACCGATCCGCTCATCGACACGGACGTCCGCAGGGGGCTCGCCCCGCTGCGGGAGAACTGGATCATCGCCCGCGGCGACACCGAGGAGTACGCGGGCCGGCCCGTCCGCCCCGAGGACGACGGGATCAAGCACACCGCGCCGCGTGGCGGTCTGCGCAACCTCGACGCCGTCTTCCCGGGGCGCCCGCGGCAACCGCGCCGCAGCCGTGACGGCAAGGCGGTCACGCAGCTCGCGTACGCACGCCGGGGCGAGGTCACGCCCGAGATGGAGTACGTGGCCATCCGGGAGAACGTGTCCCCCGAGGTCGTCCGCGAGGAGATCGCGGCCGGTCGCGCGGTGCTGCCCGCCAACGTCAATCACCCGGAGATCGAGCCGATGATCATCGGCAAGCGGTTCCTGGTGAAGGTCAACGCCAACATCGGCAACTCCGCGGTCACCTCCTCCATCGAGGAGGAGGTCGAGAAGATGACCTGGGCGACCCGCTGGGGCGCCGACACGGTCATGGACCTGTCCACCGGGCGCAACATCCACACCACCCGCGAGTGGGTGCTGCGCAACTCCCCCGTCCCCATCGGCACGGTCCCGCTCTACCAGGCCCTGGAGAAGGTCGACGGCCGCGCCGAGGAGCTGACCTGGGAGATCTACAAGGACACGGTCATCGAGCAGGCCGAGCAGGGCGTGGACTACATGACCGTCCACGCGGGCGTGCGACTGCCGTACGTCCCGCTCACCGCGAACCGCAAGACCGGCATCGTCTCGCGCGGCGGCTCGATCATGGCCGCGTGGTGCCTCGCGCACCACAAGGAGTCCTTCCTGTACGAGAACTTCGAGGAGCTGTGCGAGATCCTCGCCGCCTACGACGTCACGTACTCGCTGGGCGACGGCCTCCGGCCCGGCTCGATCGCCGACGCCAACGACGAGGCGCAGTTCGCGGAGTTGCGCACGCTCGGGGAACTCAACACGATCGCCAAGCGTTTCAACGTACAGACCATGATCGAGGGCCCGGGACACGTCCCGATGCACAAGATCAAGGAGAACATCGACCTTCAGCAGGAGATCTGTGATGAAGCTCCGTTCTATACGCTCGGCCCGCTGACGACGGACGTCGCACCGGCGTACGACCACATCACCTCCGGCATCGGGGCCGCGATGATCGCCTGGTGGGGCACGGCGATGCTCTGCTACGTCACGCCCAAGGAGCACCTGGGCCTGCCCAACCGGGACGACGTCAAGACCGGCGTCATCACCTACAAGATCGCCGCCCACGCGGCCGACCTCGCCAAGGGCCACCCCGGGGCGCAGGACTGGGACGACGCCCTGTCCGACGCCCGCTTCGAGTTCCGGTGGGAGGACCAGTTCAACCTGGCCCTCGACCCGGACACGGCACGGGAGTTCCACGACGAGACGCTGCCGGCGGAGCCCGCCAAGACCGCCCACTTCTGCTCGATGTGCGGGCCGAAGTTCTGCTCGATGAAGATCTCCCAGGACATCCGCCGCGAACACGGCGGCAGTCGGGCGGAGATCGAGGAGGGCATGGCGCTGAAGTCGAAGGAGTTCGCGGCGAGCGGGAACCGGGTGTATCTGCCGATCGCGGACTGAGGTCCGGACAGCGGGGCCCGAGCGGTCACCGCCGGCGGGATGGTCAGGGGACCAGGACGATCTTGCCGGTGGTGCGCCGGGCCTCGATGGCGCGGTGGGCCTCGGCGGCCTCGGCCAGGCGGTAGGTCCGCTGGACGTGGACCCGCAGCCGGCCGGTCTCGATGCGTCCGGTGACCTGTTGCAGCAGGTCACTGGAGGGCTCGGCGGTGACCCAGGTGTAGCGCAGCCCACGGGCGGCGGCCTGTTCCTCGTCCGTTCCGGGGTCGATCGAAGCGCCGATGAGAAGGCCGCCCGGCCGCAGCACGTCCAGGGAACGCGGGCCGTAGGAGCCGCCGACCAAGTCGAGGACCACGTCCACCGGGGCCACGGCGGTCTCGAAGTCGGTGACGGTGTGGTCGATCAGTTCGTCGGCGCCCAGTTTGCGCAGGCGGTCGTGGTTGGCGGCGCGTGCGGTGCCGATGACGTGCGCGCCCAGCTCCTTGGCCAGCTGCACGGCGACATGGCCCACGCCGCCCGCCGCCGCGTGGATCAGGACCCGGTCGCCCGGCCGGACCCGTGCCAGTACGGCCAGCGCCTGCCAGGCGGTGACCGCGACCAGCGGTACGGCCCCGGCGTGCGCCAGGTCGAGGTTCTTGGGCGCGAACGCCAGCGCGTCGGCGGATACGGCGGTGAACTCGGCGTACGCACCACGGCGGCTGACGGCGAGCATGCCGTACACCTGGTCCCCCGGCACGAACCGCGTCACGCCCTCGCCGACCCGCTCGACGACTCCGGACACGTCGTTGCCCGGCGTCCACGGCAGGGTCACCAGCTCCGGCACGCGGCCGGCCCGGAGCACCGCGTCGCCAGGGTTGACCCCGGCTCCGGCGACCCGCAACAGGACCTCACCGGGCCCGGGTTCGGGTACGTCGGTCTCGGTGTAGGCGAGCACCTCGGGACCGCCGAAGGAGGTCTGGACGACGGCGTGCATACGGGTGGACATCAGGACTCCCCATCGGTCGGGCGCGATGCGTCCCATCGTCGGCCCGAGCGATCACCCCACGGAAGAAGGCACTTTTCTGATATCGAGGTTCCTCATGGATACCGGCTTCGACCTGAGAGAACACGGCGGCGTGGACGTCTTCCTGCGGGACTGTCCGACGCGTGCCGTGCTGGAACTCATCGCGAGCAAGTGGACCATGCTGGTGCTGGTCGCCCTGGAGGACGGCCGCCCGATGCGCTTCGCCGAACTGCGCCGGCGGCTGGACGGCGTGACGTCCAAGGTCCTGACGCAGACGCTGCGCGCGCTGGAGCGCGAAGGACTGCTGACCCGTCAGGTCTATCCGACGGTCCCACCCCGCGTGGAGTACCGGCTGACCGAGCTGGGCCGGGAGGTCGGTGGCCTGCTGCAGAGCATCACCGACTGGTCGCAGGCGAACATCGTGGCCATCCAGGCCGCGCGCAAGGACTTCGACGAGCGCACGGCGGCGGCGACTTCGGAGGCGTGACCGCGGGCCGCGGTCAGGCTGTCGTGCCTTCGAGAACCGTGAAGTCGGCCGAGGCGGTGAACTCGTCCCGGTCCAGGGGGTCCACGGTCAGGCAGATGTGGTCGACGTTGGACTCGCCGCGAGGACGGGCCATCAGGTCCACGATGGTTTCCGGGGTGATCCGCACCGAGGGGAACGGCACCTTCCCGGCCCGCCATTCGGCGACGCGTACCGGCTCCAGGCCCGCTGGCCGACGTAGTGGTCCAGGGAGCCGGCATGGGGATTCCTCCGGGAGGGCGTCCGGCTCACCGCGATCGGGCGGCAGTTGGCCGACGACCTCGCTCCCCTCGTCGCCGGGATCGAGGAGGCGCTGCGCAGGGCCGCCGAGGCCAGTCGCGGGGTGACGGGTGAGCTGCGGGTCGCCTTCCTCGGCGAGGGCACCGCCCCCGCACTCCTCAAGGCGGTCGCTCTGTTCGGCGAGCGGCACCCCGACTGCAAGGTCGAGGTACGGGAGGCTCAGCTGTCCGACTCCCGCGCGAGCCTGCTCGACGGCTCGGTCGACGTGCTCATCGCCTCGTACCCCTTCGACGGCATGGCGCGGGGTCCCGTACTGCTGAGGGAGCGTCGGGTGCTCGCCGTGGCCGCCGGGCATCCGCCGGCCGGCGAGGAGGCGGTGTCGCTGGAGGTGCTCGCGGAGCACCCCGTCGTGCAGTATCCGGAGGCGACCTCGGTCGGCTTCAAGCGCGACCGCACCCCGGACCGCACACCCTCGGGCCGCCCGGTGCCGAAGGGGCCGGCCGGAGGGTCGTTCTCCGAGATGCTCACGCTCGTCGCGATGGGCGAGGGTGTGCTCCCGGTCGGCGAACACGCCCGGCGTTACTACCCGAGGCCGGACGTCGCCCATGTGCCGCTCCACGACGCGCCGTTCTTCGAACGGGGACCCGTCTGGCTGGAGGGCAACACCACAGAACGCGTACGGGAATTCGTACGGGCGACCGCGGACGTCGCCGACACACTGCCGGCGGCCTGAATGCGGGCCGGGGCGGTGTGCGCGGACGTCCGGCGGATTTGCCCGGTACTCGGCTTGCGCTCCCCCGCCGACGCGTAGGCGGAAGGCACAAGCCGTCGGTCACTCCAGCTGGTGGTCCGGGCCTCCGAAGTCCGGGCTGGTGTAGTCCGGGCTGGAGAAACTCGGGCGCGGACCGGCGGCCGGGCCGTCCTCCGGGCTGCTGAAGCCCGGCCGGTCGTAGCCGAGGTGCGGGATACGGCTCGGCGCCGCCGGTGCCGTGCGGTGCAGGGCGGCGGAGCCGGGGTCGGAGAGCGCCTCCCGCAGGAAGGGCAGGATGCCGCGCTCCAGAAGCGCCTCGCGCCAGGCGTCCCTGGCCCGGGTCACCTCCTCGCTCAGTTCGCCGTACGGGCCCGACTCCGGGGAGGGCCGGTTGCGCAGGGCGGTGAGCAGCAGCCCCACCGCGGCGACCAGGATCGCGATCGCCGTCATGGCGCCGAACACCCAGCCCGCGGTGAGCATGGTTTTACCGAACGCCTGTTTGGGAGCGAGCGACCTGAGGATGTAGCCGACGAGCAGGAAGATCGCCGCGGCCGTTCCGGCGAGGACGGGGGTGAGGACGGCGGCGACGGCGACGGCGCCCGCGCCGGCCGGCTCGGCCGCCTCGCCGAGGGTGGTGGCGAGCCCCATCACGCCCGTGGCCGGCTCCTCGGAGCCGGTTTCGCGGGCGGTCGCCGGGGTGGACGGCGCCGGGCGGCGCAGTTCCTCGCGAACCTTCACGTAGTGCTGGTACTCGGTCGCCGCGGCCGCCGTGATGAGTGCGGTGGCGTTCAGCGCCATGGTGCGCAGCTGTTCGGGATTCAGCCGCTGTCCGACAGCGGCCAGTTCCGGGCGGTGTGGTGCGGAGCGCAGCGCCTCATCGAGGACCCGCTCGTACTCCTGGCGGTCCTCGCTCAGCAGGTGCTGCGGAACGCTGTTCATGTGCATCCCCCGATGCTCCGTAGGGCTTGGGGCTCGCATGCCAACGAGCCGTCGGGCAGAAACGGAGGGGAGCCTGCTACGGATAAGCCGATGGTAGAGCGGGTACGGCACGCGGTGACAGGGGGTTTCCGGAAATTGGGCCCTGGCCTGCGCCGTTTGTCGTCATTCCTCCGAGAGGTGACGCCTTCCCTGTGAACGTTCAGATATCCAGGGGAAGTTCCTGCACCAGCAGCTTTCCGGCCATGGTCACTCCGCCGTCCATCGCGATGGCCAGGCCTTCCGCGTAGATGTGCGGTCCCTCGACCACCGGACCGGAGTTGTCCTCGCCGTCCTCGGAGCCGACCTCGCCCAGCAGATAGGGAATCGGGCTGTGCCCGTGAACGATGCGGGTGCCGCCGTACGTATCCAGCAGGGAGCGTACGGCGTCTGCACCGCCCTCGTCGCGGAAGGAGAACCGCTTGGTGAACTTGCGGAACAGGTCCCAGCACTCGTCGGCGTCGTTGCGTGTAAGCGTCTCGCGCACGGTGTCGTTGACCGCCTCGATCGAGTCGCCGTAGTCGAGGTAGGCGGTGGTGTCGGAGTGGACGAGCAGATAGCCGTCGACCTCCTCGACCGCGTCCAGGCGTGCCATCCACTGCAGGTGGTGGTCCTGGAGGCGGTCCATGTCGGTCTTCTGGCCGCCGTTGAGCAGCCAGGCCGCCTGGAAGGTGGCGGTGCCCGCGCCGGAGTTGACGGGGGTGTCGCCGAACCGCTTGGCGCCGAGCAGCAGCAGCTCGTGGTTGCCCATGAGCGCCTTGCAGTAGCCGCCGGCCGCGGCCGCTTCCGCGGACAGCCGCATCACCAGGTCGATGACGCCGATGCCGTCCGGGCCGCGGTCGGTGAAGTCGCCGAGGAACCACAGCCGGGCGGTGCCCGCGCTCCAGTTGCCCGCGGCGTCGATGAGGCCCTGGGCCTGCAGGGCGGCCACCAGTTCGTCGAGGTAGCCGTGCACATCGCCGACGACGTAGAGCGGACCCGCGCCGTCCGCGTCCTGCGGGGCGGCGAGGGACGCCGGGTCGACGCCCGTCCGGAGCGTGTCACCGCGGTTGATCACGGGCAGGTCGCGTTCGGTCGGGGTGTACCCATCGGGGTATGTCTCCTCGTGCGGCGGCACGACGTCACCGGGGTGCGTGCTCTGGCCGTACGGACCGGTCTCGTGGACGTACGCGGGCACCCGGAAGTCGGGCAACGTCGCCGTCCGCTCCGCCTCGGGTCCCTGACCGGCCCCCTGAGTCATCAGACCCCTCCACCATCACGCCGCATCTGCACCGCTTCGGACTGCCTGGTCGCAGCGGCCCGCGGTGTCGTGGGCCCATCATAGGAATGCGGATCGCGCCATGTGATGACCCAGGGGTGGTGAATCGGAGCAAGAGTCCAGTTCACCGCGGCTTTCGCCCCGATTGGGCAGAGCTTGGGCCGCCGCTGACAGCGCTTGTTCTACTCCTCTTCGGGCGAACGCGGGGGGCTGACCGTCGTGCGCGGGGACCTTCGCTCGGACGAGGTGCGCACGATCAGCTCCGTCGGTATCACCTGCTCGACCGGTTGGTCCGATTCGACCCCCTCGATCGCGTCGATGAGCAGCTGTACGACGGCCGTGCCGATCCGGCGCGGCTTCAGTGAGAGTGTCGTGATCGGCGGCTCGGTGTTGGCGTACACGGTCGACTCGCTGCAGCAGACCAGAAGCAGGTCGTCCGGTACGCGCAGGCCGTAGCGACGGGCGGCGGCGAGCAGATCGGTGCCGTTCGGGTCGAACAGCCCGTAGACGGCGTCGGGCCGGTCGGGGCGGGCCAGCAGCCGGTCGGCGGCGACGGCGCCCGCGCACGGGTCGTGCGCCGGGTAGGCCTCGTACACCGGGTCCTGGCCGACGCGCTCGCACCAGCGCAGGTACGCCGTGGTCGACAGATGGGTGTACGTGTCCGTCGTCGTCCCCGTCAGCAGGCCGATGCGGCGGGCGCCGGCGTCGGCCAGGTGGTCGAGGATCCCGAGCACGGCGGCCTCGTGGTCGTTGTCGACCCACGCGGTGACCGGCAGGGCGCCGGCCGGACGGCCGTCGGAGACCACCGGTAAACCCTGCCTGACCAGTTCGCTGACCACCGGGTCCTGGTCGGACGGGTCGATCACCACGGTCCCGTCCAGGGCGACGTTCGACCACACGTCGTGGCGCGAGGTCGCGGGCAGGATCACCAGCGCGTAGCCGCGGGCGAGCGCGGCCGAGGTGGCGGCCCGCGCCATCTCGGCGAAGTACGCGAACTCGGTGAAGGTGAAAGGTTCATCCCCGTACGTCGTCACGGTGAGGCCGATGAGGCCCGACTTGCCGGTACGGAGCGTGCGGGCCGCGGCTGACGGGCGGTAGCCCAGCCGGTCGGCGACCTCGCGGACATGGCGGCGGGTGGCGTCCGGGAGCCTGCCCTTGCCGTTCAGGGCGTCGGAGACGGTCGTGATGGAGACTCCGGCGGCGGCGGCCACATCCCTGATGCCCGCCCGGCCCGGCCGGCTGCCTCGACGGGAGGTTTCCGCGCGGCTCACCTGGTGCTTCCCTGCTGCTGTCATGGCGAGCCGATAGTAGGGCTCATGCGGTGGGGTAGGGCGGACGCATATGCACGCGTTGACAGGCACGTTTCTGCAAGGTCATATGCCGTCAACTACCTTTGAAACAAAGTCAGTTGAATGATCCAAGGGCACTACGTGACTTGTCGGCACGTATGAGCCTGCCAAGGGCTGGATGTTTCGAAGAGGTCTCAACTCACCTGCACGGGTGATGCGCGCCAGGGCGTGAGCCACCGGCGCATAGATATATGTAGCCGCGCCCCCCGATTCGTCTGCGTTCGTACGGTGATGCGCCTGATGTTGGTGTGACGGATGAGGTCGGCCCTCCCGGCGAACCCGGTCCGCGCTCACCTGTACGCAGCGGCGCCGAATCCTCATAAGGTGAGCAGTATTGGAAGCCGGTGGTCATGAGGAGGACTGCGGTGAGCGAGACGAGCCCGAAGCTGCGCGCCGAGCTGGCGGGTATCCCGACCTACAAGCCGGGGAAGCCCGCCGCGGCCGGTGGGCCGGTGGCCTACAAGCTGTCCTCCAACGAGAACCCCTATCCGCCGCTGCCCGGTGTGATGGAGAGCGTGACGGCCGCTGCTTCCTCCTTCAACCGCTACCCGGACATGGCCTGCACGGGCCTGATGAACGAACTGTCCGAGCGCTTCGGCGTCCCGCTCTCCCACCTGGCCACCGGCACCGGTTCGGTGGGCGTCGCCCAGCAGTTGATCCAGTCCACCGCCGGCCCCGGCGACGAGGTCGTCTACGCCTGGCGGTCCTTCGAGGCGTACCCGATCATCACGCAGATCAGCGGAGCCACCTCGGTGCAGGTGCCGCTGACGCCCGGTGACGTGCACGACCTGGACGCGATGGCGGACGCGGTCACCGACCGCACGCGACTCGTGTTCGTCTGCAACCCCAACAACCCGACCGGCACGGTCGTGAAGCGGGCCGAGCTGGAGCGCTTCCTCGACCGGGTGCCGAGCGATGTGCTGGTCGTGCTCGACGAGGCCTACCGCGAATTCATCCGCGACAACGAGGTCCCGGACGGCGTCGAGCTGTACCGCGAGCGCCCCAACGTCTGCGTCCTGCGCACCTTCTCCAAGGCGTACGGCCTCGCGGGGCTGCGGGTCGGCTTCGCGATCGCCCATGAGCCGGTGGCGGCGGCGCTGCGCAAGACGGCCGTGCCGTTCGGCGTGAGCCAGCTCGCCCAGGACGCGGCGATCGCCTCGCTGCGCGCGGAGGACGAACTGCTCGGCCGGGTCGGCTCGCTGGTGTGCGAGCGCAACCGTGTCGTGGAGACGCTGCGGGCCCAGGGCTGGACGGTGCCCGAGACCCAGGCCAACTTCGTGTGGCTGCGCCTGGGGGAGCGCACGGTCGACTTCGCGCAGGCCTGTGAGCAGCACGGTGTGGTGGTCCGGCCGTTCCCGGGCGAGGGCGTGCGGGTGACGGTCGGGGAGACCGAGGCGAACGACATCTTCCTGAAGGTGACGGAGGCCTTCCGCAAGGAGCTGTAGTAGTCGTCGCGAGCTGCGGGGCGCGTCGGTTTCACGTGAAACCGACGCGCCCTGTGCGCTATAGGCCGACCGGTCCTGTACAGGTGTGACCTATCGGACCCGCTTAGGGACCCCCCGCCCATCCCGTGTCGAACGGGTATGGTCCATAATTGCTTGTGAATGTGAACGCTTTCACAAGCGCATGTAAGGAGCGGCGACGTGAACCTGGCTTTGGCGCCGGAGACGCTGGCGCGCTGGCAGTTCGGTATCACCACCGTCTACCACTTCCTCTTCGTCCCGCTCACGATCTCGCTCGCCGCCCTCACGGCCGGCCTGCAGACCGCCTGGGTGCGTACGGAGAAGGAGAAGTACCTCCGGGCGACCAAGTTCTGGGGCAAGCTCTTCCTGATCAACATCGCGATGGGCGTGGTCACCGGCATCGTGCAGGAGTTCCAGTTCGGCATGAACTGGTCCGACTACTCGCGCTTCGTCGGTGACATCTTCGGCGCCCCGCTCGCCTTCGAGGCGCTGATCGCCTTCTTCTTCGAGTCGACCTTCATCGGCCTGTGGATCTTCGGCTGGGACAAGCTGCCCAAGAAGATCCACCTGGCCTGCATCTGGATGGTCTCGATCGGCACGATCCTGTCGGCGTACTTCATCCTCGCGGCCAACTCCTGGATGCAGCACCCCGTCGGCTACAAGATCAACAAGGCCAAGGGGCGGGCCGAACTCACCGACTTCTGGCACGTGCTGACCCAGAACACCGCGCTGGCCCAGGCCTTCCACACGCTCAGCGCGTCCTTCCTGACCGGTGGCGCGTTCATGGTCGGCATCGCGGCCTTCCACCTCTTCCGCAAGAAGCACGTCTCCGTGATGAAGAGCTCGCTGCGCCTCGGCCTGGTCACCGTGGTCATCGCCGGAATGCTCACCGCGATCAGCGGCGACACCCTCGGCAAGGTGATGTTCAAGCAGCAGCCGATGAAGATGGCCGCCGCGGAGGCGCTGTGGGACGGCCAGGACTCCGCACCGTTCTCGATCTTCGCGTACGGCGACGTCAGCAAGGGCCACAACACCGTCGAGCTGTCCGTCCCCGGGATACTGTCGTTCCTCGCCGACGACGACTTCAACTCGTACGTCCCCGGCATCAACGACACCAACAAGGCCGAGCAGCAGAAGTACGGCCCCGGCGACTACCGGCCCAACATCCCGGTCGCCTTCTGGGCGTTCCGCTGGATGATCGGCTTCGGCATGGCGTCCTTCGCCATCGGCATCCTCGGCCTGTGGCTGACCCGCAAGAAGTTCATGCTGCCCCAGCATCTGCGGGTCGGCGACGACGAGGTGCCGCATCTGGTGCTCTTCCGCAACAAGGCGCTGAGCCCCAAGCTCGGCAGGCTGTACTGGCTGGTGGCCATCTGGACCCTGGGCTTCCCGCTGATCGCCAACTCCTGGGGCTGGATCTTCACCGAGATGGGCCGCCAGCCGTGGGTCGTCTACGGCGTCCTGCAGACCCGGCACGCGGTCTCCCCCGGTGTCTCCCAGGCCGAGGTCCTCACCTCGATGATCACCTTCACCGCGCTGTACGCCGTCCTCGCCGTCGTCGAGGTCAAGCTGATGGTGAAGTACGTCAAGGCCGGCCCGCCCGAGCTCACCGAGGCAGACCTCAACCCGCCCACGAAGATCGGCGGCGACACCCGTGACGCCGACAAGCCGATGGCCTTCTCGTACTAGGCCGAGGGAGATCGAGTCATGGAACTTCACGACGTCTGGTTCGTGCTCATCGCCGTCCTGTGGACCGGCTACTTCTTCCTGGAGGGCTTCGACTTCGGGGTCGGCATCCTCACCAAGCTGCTCGCCCGGGACCGGCCCGAGAAGCGGGTGCTGATCAACACCATCGGCCCGGTCTGGGACGGCAACGAGGTGTGGCTGCTCACGGCGGGCGGCGCGACCTTCGCCGCCTTCCCCGAGTGGTACGCCACCCTCTTCTCCGGCTTCTACCTGCCGCTGCTGATCATCCTGGTCTGCCTGATCGTGCGCGGGGTCGCCTTCGAGTACCGCGCCAAGCGGCCCGAGGAGAACTGGCAGCGCAACTGGGAGACCGCGATCTTCTGGACCTCGCTGATCCCGGCGTTCCTGTGGGGCGTGGCCTTCGGCAACATCGTGCGGGGCGTGAAGATCGACAAGAACCTCGAGTACGTCGGCACCTTCTGGGACCTGCTCAACCCGTACGCCCTCCTCGGCGGCCTGGTCACGCTGACGCTGTTCACCTTCCACGGAGCGGTGTTCACGGCGCTCAAGACCGTCGGCGACATCCGGGTCCGCGCGCGGGCACTGGCGACGAAGGTCGGTCTGCTCACCGCCGTACTGGCGCTGGTCTTCCTGCTCTGGACGCAGGTCGACAGCGGCGACGGCAAGAGCCTGGTCGCGCTGATCGTGGCCGTCGCCGCCCTGGTCGCGGCGCTGGCGGCGAACCAGGCCGGGCGTGAGGGCTGGTCGTTCGCGCTGTCCGGCGTCACGATCGTGGCCGCGGTGGCGATGCTCTTCCTGTCGCTCTTCCCGAACGTCATGCCGTCGTCGCTCAACGAGGACTGGAGCCTCACGGTCACCAACGCCTCGTCGAGCGCGTACACCCTGAAGATCATGACCTGGCTGGCGGCGATCGCCACCCCGCTCGTCCTGCTCTACCAGGGCTGGACCTACTGGGTGTTCCGCAAGCGCATCGGTACGCAGCACATCGCTGAGTCCGTGCACTGAACGTCGCCGAGACCGTGCACTGAGGTGTGTTTCACGTGAAACCAATCGATCCGCGTCTGCTCCGATACGCCCGTGCCACCCGCCTGTTCATGGCGGCCGTGGTCGGCCTGGGCGTCCTCGGTGCCCTCCTGGTCATCGCGCAGGCGATGCTCATCGCCGAAGTGGTGGTGGGCGCCTTCCAGCACGGGATGTCGGTCAGTGAACTGCGCACTCCCCTGTTGCTGTTGGTGGCCGTGGCCGGTGGTCGCGCCCTGGTCTCCTGGCTCACCGAGCTCGCCGCCCACCGGGCGAGCGCGGCGGTGAAGTCGGAGCTGCGGGGGCGGCTGCTGGAGCGGGCGGTCGCGCTGGGGCCCGGCTGGCTCGGCGGACAGCGGACCGGATCGCTGGTCGCCCTGGCCACGCGTGGAGTCGACGCCCTCGACGACTACTTCTCGCGCTATCTGCCGCAGCTGGGGCTCGCGGTGGTCGTGCCGGTGGCGGTCCTGGCGCGGGTCGTCACCGAGGACTGGGTCTCGGCGGCCATCATCGTGGGGACCCTGCCGCTCATCCCGGTCTTCATGATCCTCATCGGCTGGGCCACGCAGTCCCGGATGGACCGTCAGTGGCAGCTGCTGTCCCGCCTGTCCGGGCACTTCCTGGACGTCGTCGCGGGACTGCCGACCCTGAAGGTGTTCGGGCGAGCCAAGGCACAGGCCGAGTCGATCAAGCGCATCACCGGCGAGTACCGGCAGGCGACCATGCGGACCCTGCGGATCGCCTTCATCTCCTCCTTCGCCCTGGAGCTGCTCGCCACGCTCTCGGTGGCGCTGGTCGCCGTGACCATCGGCATGCGGCTCGTGCACGGCGAGATGGACCTGTACGTCGGCCTCGTCATCCTGGTGCTGGCGCCGGAGGCGTATCTGCCGCTGCGCCAGGTCGGGGCGCAGTACCACGCGGCGGCGGAGGGTCTCGCGGCCGCCGAGGAGATCTTCGCGGTACTGGAGACGCCTGTCCCGGCCTCGGGCAGCGGTGCCGTGCCGGCGGGCGCCGTGGCCTTCGAGGGGGTCACCGTCCGCTATCCGGGCCGGGCCGAGGACGCCGTGTCGGACGTGTCCTTCGCCGTCGAGTCCGGGGAGACCGTGGCTCTCGTCGGGCCGAGCGGGGCGGGCAAGTCGACGCTGCTGAACGTGCTGTTGGGATTCGTGCCGGCGACCGAGGGGCGGGTGCGGATCGGGGGAGTCGATCTCGCCGAGGTCGACCTGGAGCAGTGGCGGTCGCGGATCGCCTGGGTGCCGCAGCGGCCGCACCTGTTCGCCGGGACCATCGCCGAGAACGTACGGCTGGCGCGCCCCGACGCCGACGATGCCGCCGTACGGCGGGCGTTGGGGGACGCCGGGGCGCTGGAGTTCGTGGACGCGCTGCCCGCCGGGCCCGGCACGGTGCTCGGCGAGGACGGTGCCGGACTCTCCGCGGGCCAGCGGCAACGGCTCGCGCTGGCCCGGGCGTTCCTCGCGGACCGGCCCGTACTGCTCCTAGACGAGCCGACGGCCGCGCTGGACGGCGCCACCGAGGCGGAGGTCGTGGAGGCGGTACGGCGGCTTGCGGTGGGGCGGACGGTGCTGCTGGTGGTGCATCGCCCGGCGTTGCTCGGGGTGGCGGATCGAGTGGTGCGGGTGGCGGAACCGGCCCGTGCCCACCCGCGCCTTGGCGTGAGCAGCGCGGCAACCGCCGTAGAGCCGGCGGGGGCAGGCGCGAGCGACGGGGAGGGCGCGGTTGGGCGCACGGAGGGTTCCGCCCACCAGACCTCCCGCGCCGCGGAACCCGTTCCACCTCTGGCGGCCGCCGACGGCAGCCTCACTCATGCCCGAGGCCTGTCCGGGCACCGTCTCGGCGTCCTCGCCCGGGTCCGCGCCATGGCCGCGCCCCGCCGCAGCCGCCTGACCCTCGCCCTCCTCCTCGGCACCCTCGCCCTCGGCAGTGCCGTAGGACTCATGGCGACCTCCGGCTGGCTCATCTCGCGGGCCTCCCAGCAGCCTCCCGTGCTGTACCTGATGGTGGCCGTGACGGCGACGCGGGCCTTCGGGATCGGGCGGGCCGTGTTCCGGTACGGCGAGCGGCTGGTGTCGCACGACGCCGTGCTGCGGATGCTCGCCGACACCAGGGTCGCCGTCTACCGACGCCTGGAGCGACTGGCGCCCGCCGGGCTGCGCCGTACCCGCCGGGGCGATCTGCTCTCGCGGCTCGTCGCCGACGTGGACGCCCTGCAGGACTACTGGCTGCGCTGGCTGCTGCCCGCCGGTGCCGCCGCGCTCGTGTCGGCCGCCTCCGTCGGCTTCACGGCGTGGCTGCTGCCCGAGGCCGGCGCCATGCTCGCCCTCGGCCTGCTCGCGGCCGGCGTCGGCGTCCCGCTGATCACCGGCGCCGTCGCCCGGCGCGCCGAACGCAGGCTGGCCCCCGCCCGAGGGGTGCTGGCCACGCGGGTGACCGACCTGCTCACCGGCACCGCGGAGTTGACCGTCGCCGGCGCCCTGCCCGCCCGTACGGCCGAAGCCCGCCGGGCCGACGGCACGCTCACCCGGATCGCCTCCCGCGCGGCCACCGCCACCGCGCTCGGCGACGGGCTCACCTCTCTGATCTCCGGCCTGACCGTCGCCGCCACCGCCCTCGCGGGCGCCCAGGGTGTCGCCGACGGGCGGCTCGGCGGCGTCGCGATGGCGGTCGTCGTCCTCACTCCGCTGGCCGCCTTCGAGGCCGTGCTCGGCATGCCGCTCGCCGTGCAGTACCGGCAGCGGGTGCGCAGGAGCGCCGAGCGCGTGTACGAGGTGCTCGACGCGCCCGCGCCGGTACGGGAGCCCGAGCGGCCCCGGCAGGCGCCCGCCTCCCCCTTCCCGGTCGCCCTCAAGGGCCTCACCGCCCGGCACGCGGGGCAGGACCGGGACGCGCTCACGGGTCTCGATCTCACCCTCGACCAGGGGCGCCGGGTCGCCGTCGTCGGACCGTCCGGTTCCGGCAAGACCACCCTCGCCCAGACCCTGCTGCGGTTCCTGGACGCGGAGGCCGGCTCCTACACGCTGGCCGGCGTCGACGCGTACGCGCTCGACAGCGACGACGTACGACGGCTGGTCGGGCTGTGCGCGCAGGACGCGCACCTCTTCGACAGCTCGGTGCGCGAGAACCTGCTGCTGGCGAGGAAGGACGCCACCGAGGACGACCTGCGCGAGGCGCTCGCCGGGGCCCGGCTGCTGGACTGGGCCGACGGTCTGCCCGACGGGCTCGACACGCTGGTCGGCGAGCACGGCGCACGGCTGTCCGGCGGGCAGCGGCAGCGACTCGCGCTGGCCCGCGCGCTGCTGGCCGACTTCCCGGTACTGGTGCTCGACGAGCCCGCCGAGCACCTCGACCTGCCCACGGCCGACGCGCTGACGGCCGACCTGCTGGCCGCCACCGAGGGCCGCACGACGCTGCTCATCACGCACCGGCTGACCGGTCTCGAGACGGTCGACGAGGTCGTCGTACTCGATCAGGGGCGGGTCGTGCAGCGCGGGTCGTACGCGGAGCTGGCCGCTGTGCCTGGGCCCTTGCGGGCGATGGTGGAGCGGGAGGCGGAGGCGGAGTCGCTGGTGGGAGCGTCGTAGGACGCGACCCCGTCTCAAGTTTCCGTGACAAAGGGGACTAACTACGCTCGGGGCATGTCCGTCGCACCGTCGTCCGGCCCCGGGCGTCCCCTGTCAGGCCTCTCCGCCGAACTGGCCGCGCATGTGCCACAGCTCCTGGAGGCGATGCGGTCCGTCGGGAGTGGGCTCGAACTGCACTCCACACTGGAGCGGATCTGCGCGACCGCGGCCGATCTGACGGGTGCCCGGTACGCGGCGATCGGGGTCGTCGACGAGGACGGGGACGGGCTCGCCGACTTCGTCTTCCGCGGGGTGGACGCGGAGACCGCGCGTCGGATCGGGCGGTTGCCCGACGGGCACAAGGGGCTGCTCGGGGCGCTGATCCGGGACCCGGAGCCGGTGCGGGTCGCGGATCTGACGCGGGATCCGCGATCGTGCGGCTTTCCCGAGCACCACCCCGTGATGCGCGGCTTCCTGGGGCTGCCGATCCGGGTGCAGGGCGAGATCTTCGGCAATCTGTATCTGACGGAGAAGCACGGCGGCCGGCCGTTCGACGACTTCGACCTGGCCATGGTCCGGGTGCTGGCGACCGAGGCCGGTATCGCCGTCGGCAACGCGCGGCTGTACGAGGCGGCAAGGCAGCGGGAGCAGTGGATCGACGGGTCGGTGGCGGTCACCACGGCGCTGCTGTCGGGCGGGGACACCGACGACGCGCTCCAGGTCGTCGCCGAGCAGGCGCGCCGGCTGTCCGGGTCCGCGGCCGGGATCGTGCTGCTGCCCGCCGACGAGGGCGGCCTGGAGATCGTGGCCGTGGCCGCGGACCGGCCCTCCACGATGCTGGGCTCGGTCGTCCCGCCGGACAGCGAGCTGGTCGCCGAACTCCTCGCCGGGCAGGCCGTGTTCATCGACGACGCGGCCACCGACCGGCGCATGCTCACCCCGCACGGGCGCGTGTACGGGCCGGTCATGATGCTGCCGCTGCAGAGCGACGGACGCGTCCTGGGGGCCCTTGTCACCCCGCGGGCGCAAGGGGAGCCCGCGTTCACGGAGGCCGAGCGGACGATGGCGGCCCAGTTCGCCTCGCAGGCCGCGCTCGCGCTGATGATGGCCGAGGCGCAGCGGGACCGGGAGCGGCTCGCGGTGTACGAGGACCGCGACCGGATCGCCCGTGACCTGCACGATCTTGTCATCCAGCGGCTGTTCGCGACCGGCATGATGCTGGAGAGCGCCCAGCGCGCGTCGGGCGTGCCCGAGGTGCGGGACGGGGTCGGCAAGGCGGTCGACGAGCTCGACGTCACCATCCAGGAGATCCGCACGGCCGTCTTCGCGCTCCAGCAGGGCCCCGCCGAGGTGCCCTCCGGGCTGAGCACGCGCGTGCTGCGCGAGATCGCCATGGCCGCCGTGCCGCTCGGCTTCAGGCCCGCGCACCGCTTCGTCGGCGCGGTCGACACCCTGGTCGGCGACCTCACCGGCAAGAACCTCATCGCCGCCCTGCGCGAGGCCCTCTCCAACGCCTTCCGGCACGCCCGGGCCTCCCGGATCGACGTCGTCGTCGACGCGACGGTGACCCTGCCGGACGGACGCCCGGGCGTACGGCTGACGGTCGCGGACGACGGCGTCGGGATCCCGGCCGGCGGCCGCCGCAGCGGCCTGAACAACCTCGAACGGCGGGCCGAGTCCCTGGGCGGCGACAGCAGACACGGGCCGGGCATCGGGGAGGGCGGCGGCGGTACGACGGTGGTGTGGGAGGCGCCGTACTGAGCCGGGCACCGGAAGGCCGACCGTGCCCCGTCCGCAGCAACGGGTCCCCCGGGCGTACGAGTTGAACAGGACCGGAACCGGGGTGCCGGGTCACGATCGCTGACATGCGCTCACCTCGCCGTCACCCGCTGCTCGTTCCGGCGCTGCTGTGCGCTCTCGCCGTGCTGGCGGCCCGCCCGACGGCGGCCGACGGGGAACCGGGCGACCAGGACGGCGACTCGGACGTGAGTGCGCAGGTGGCGCGGCTCTACCAGGACGCGGCGGTGGCGACGCAGCGGTACGAGGCGGGCCGGCAGGAGGCTGAGCTGCAGCGGGCGCGGGCAGGCCGGGCGGAGGCGCTGCTCGCCCGCGAACGGCAGGAGATCGCCGTGATGCACGAGGACCTGGGGCGTATCGCCCGCGCCCAGTACCGCACCGGCGGCGGGCTCCCGCTGACCGCGCAGATCATCCTCGCGAAGAGCCCGGACGAGCTGATGCGCGGTCAGCATGTCTTCTCGCAGGCGAATCTGGCGCTGGAGAACGCGGTCGGCAAGAGCCGCCGGGCCGAGGCGCGGCTGGCCGCCGACGAGAAGAAGGCGGCGGCTCAGTGGCAGGCCCTGGAGAAGCGGAACGCCGGGCTCGCGGCCATGAAGGACGGCATCCAGCGCAGCCTCGAACAGGCGCGGTGGGAGTTGCAGGGCCGGGCGGACGCGTCGGTGGCGGCGGGCAGCTGCCGTGGCGCGGTCCGGCTGGACCAGCCGAATACGCAGGTCACGCAGGCGTGGGTCACGCCGGTGGAGACGTACGAACTCTCGGCGGGCTTCGGCAGTGGCGGCGAGCGGTGGGCGAACCGGCACACCGGGCAGGACTTCGCGGTGCCGATCGGGACGCCGGTGCGGGCGGTCGGCGCGGGCCGCGTGGTGAGGGTGTCCTGCGGGGGCGCCTTCGGCATCGAGATCGTGATCGAGCATCCCGGCGGCTACTACACGCAGTACGCCCACCTGGCCGCCGTGACGGTCGACCAGGGCGAGCGGGTGGGCGCCGGCCAGTGGATCGCCCAGTCCGGCACCAGCGGCAACTCCACCGGCCCGCACCTGCACTTCGAGGTCCGCGTCACCCCGGAGCTGGGCTCGGCGGTGGACCCGCTGCCGTGGCTGGCGGCACGGGGCGTGCCGGTCGGATAGCGGCGCGGCGTTCGATGCAAGAGACGCGATGTAAGAGGCGCGCTCAATGGCCGACGCCCCTTACAAGCGTCCGTCGGCCTCCGCTACCCCCGCTCCGCCAGCATCCGCTCGATCACGACCGCCACCCCGTCCTCGTTGTTGGCGACCGTCCGGCCCGAGGCCGCGGCGATGACGTCCGGGTGGGCGTTGCCCATCGCGTACGAGCGGCCCGCCCAGGTCAGCATCTCGACGTCGTTCGGCATGTCGCCGAAGGCGACGACCTGTTCGTGCGAGATGCCGCGCTCGGCGCAGCACAGGGCGAGCGTGCTGGCCTTGGAGACGCCGGGGCCGCTGATCTCCAGCAGGGCGCTGGGGCTGGAACGGGTGACGTTGGCGCGGTCGCCGATGGCGAGGCGGGCGGTGGTGAGGAAGCCGTCCGGGTCGAGCGAGGGGTGGTAGGCGAGGATCTTGAGCACCGGCTCGCCGGCCGCGGGCCCGTCCGGCGCCAGCAGCTCCTCGGCGGGCGCGAGGTTGTCCGGTATCTCCATGTGCAGCTTGGGATAGTCCGGCTCCTGGTAGAAGCCGTACGTCTGCTCGACCGCGTACACCGTGCCGGGCGCCGCGTCCCGCAGCAGTCGTACGGCGTCCCGCGCGTTGTCCTTCGCCAGCTCGCGCACCTTCACGAAGCGGTGGGCGCCGGGGCCGCCGTGCAGGTCGACCACCGCCGCGCCGTTGCCGCAGATGGCCAGGCCGTGGCCGTGCACGTGGTCGCTGACGACGTCCATCCAGCGGGCCGGGCGGCCGGTGACGAAGAAGACCTCGATGCCCGCCTCCTCGGCGGCGGCGAGGGCGGCGACCGTGCGCGGGGAGACGGACTTGTCGTCGCGCAGCAGGGTGCCGTCGAGATCGGTGGCTATGAGCCGGGGCGGAACGGCGGCGGCCGGGGTCTCGGGCTGTCGAGTCGCTGAGGTCACCCGGCCATTCTCCCGCATATGCCCGCACGGCCGTGCGGGACCGCGCACATGTGAGTGGTTACCGTCCTCATCAGCACCGTCACCCTCTGTCGGCTCAGCCGAGCTGTGCCCGCGCCTCCATGGCGATCTGTTCGAAGACCTTCTGGTCGGCGGCGAACGCCGTGCCGGGGATGGGCCAGTGGATCACGATCTCGGTGAAGCCCAGCTCGCGGTGGCGGCCGGCGAAGTCCACGAACGCGTCGAGCGACTCCAGCGGGCGGGCCCGGTCCGGGGTGAACCCGGTGAGCAGGGTCCGGTCCATTCCGGCCATGTCCCGCCCGATCTCGGCGCAGGCGTCGGCGAGCCTCTCGGCCTGTCCGCGAATGGCTTGAATCGACTGTTCAGGAGTGCCGTCCTCGTACAGCTTGGGGTCGCCGGTGGTCACCCAGGCCTGTCCGTACCGGGCGGCGAGCCGCAGTCCGCGGGGGCCGGTCGCGGCCACCGCGAAGGGCAGCCGGGGACCCTGCACACAGCCGGGGATGTTGCGGGCCTCGTGCGCCGAGTAGTAGTTGCCCTCGTACGACACCGAGTCCTCGGTCAGCAGCCGGTCCAGGAGCGGCACGAACTCGGCGAGCCGGTCGGCCCGCTCGCGCGGCGTCCAGGGCTCCTGCCCGAGCGCGGTGGCGTCGAAGCCGGTGCCGCCCGCTCCTATGCCGAGGGTGACGCGGCCGCCGGAGATGTCGTCGAGGGAGATCAGCTCCTTGGCGAGGGTCACCGGGTGCCGGAAGTTCGGCGAGGTCACCAGGGTGCCCAGGCGGAGCCGCTCGGTGACGGCCGCGGCGGCGGTCAGGGTGGGCACGGCACCGAACCACGGGCCGTCGCGGAAGGGGACGCGCCAGGAGAGGTGGTCGTAGGTGTAGGCGGTGTGGAAGCCGAGCTGCTCGGCCCGCTGCCATGCCGAACGGCCGCCCTCGTGCCAGCGGCGGTGCGGAAGGATCACGGTGCTCAAACGCAGACTCATGCGTACGAGACTAAGCGCACCCTCTGACAACGGACGAAACGGTCACGGTGCGCGGCTGCCCGGCCACGGCGTGAGCAGGGGCTCAGCGCGACTCGGGGAAGCGCAGGTACCGCGGGGGCACGCCCTGTGTCAGCCACACCCCGTTCGCGCTGACGTGGAACACGTGCCCGTCCCGGTGCATGGCGCCCGCGTCAACCGAGAGCACAACGGGCCGCCCGCGCCGCGCGCCCACGCGCGTGGCCGTCTCGCGGTCGGGCGAGAGGTGCACGTCGTGCCGGTTCATGGGGCGCAGCCCCTCGGTGCGGATGGCGTCCAGGTAGCGGTCCACGGTCCCGTGGTAGAGGTACGGCGGCGGGGTCGCCGGGGGCAGTCCCAGGTCGACGTCGACGCTGTGGCCCTGGCTGGCGCGGATCCGGGTGCCGTCGATCGCGAAGCGCTGCTTGTCGTTGGCGGCGACGACGTGGTCCAGTTCGTCGCGGGTGAAGCGGAAGTTGTGCGCGGCGGCCGCGGCGATCAGCTCGTCGATCTCGACCCAGCCGCCGTCGTCGAGGGTCAGCCCGATTCGTTCGGGTTGATGCCGTAGGTGCTTCGAGAGGTATTTCGACACCTTTACGGTGCGTCTTTCATCCATGCGATCAGCATGAGGGGAGAGACGTGCGTCACGCTAATTTTTTTGTTCCGAGGTTTGATCCACAACCAACTGTAGTTATCCACAGGCTACTTGGCGGTTCTGTGGACAACTCCCCGACATGTCAGCCCCCTTCGTCAAGATCGCCTGGGGGGCCTCCCCTTGACGCGAGCACGTCCAACACCCTTGCCCGCACCTCCCGTTCAGCCGCCAGCCCAACGAACTCCGCCACCCGTTCAGCGCCAACCAGCTCCTCCACCGCCCGAATCGTCTCCTCGGGCAGAACCACGGAGCGTGACATCGGCCGGGCCGACGCAGCGCCCTGCCCGCCGAGGTGCTGCCGCAGATGCCGGACCGCCAACAACCGCATCGCCCGCGCGAGTTCCGCGTCCACCGTCTGCTGCGCGAGTGGCCGCAGCCGCCGTACCAGCGAGGCCGCTTCCGCCGCGTCCGCGTCGGTCGGGCGGTGCGGGCCTTCGAGGTAGCGCGCGAAGACGTGCTCGGTGGTGAACTCCAGGAAACGGGCCGCGATGTGCTCGACCTGCCCCCTCAACTCCCGCAGATGACCGGAGATCGCGGACAGCGGCACGCCCGCCGAGTGCAACTCCACGGCCACGGCGAGCTCTTGGGGACTCGGTACGAGGAAGTGGTCCTCGTCGCCCGGGACCGGTTCCAGGATGCCGAGCTCCACGGCGTCCGCGACCGCTGCGGCGTCGGGGGAGCCGCCGAAGCGTTCGTCGAGTTCGGCGCGGGAGATCCGTACCGCCTCCTCGTCGGTCCACGGGCCGTCCACCTCGGCGACCAGCCCGAGCACCCCGCCGAGGCCGCGGCCCGCGTCCCAGGCCTCCAGGAGCTCCTTGATGGAGGCCAGGGTGTAGCCGCGGTCGAGCAGGTCGGCGATCCGGCGCAGCCGGGCGAGGTGGGTCTCGGAGTAGAGGTTGGCGCGGCCGCGCCGCTCGGGGCGGGGGAGCAGGCCGCGGTCCTGGTAGGCACGGATGGTGCGGACGGTGGCGCCGCTCGCGTGGGCCAGGTCCTCGATCCGATACACCGCCGCGTCGCTCACGCCGCCGCCCTCCCCACTCGGCTCGGCGCGCTCACAGCGGTGGTTCCAGCCGGGCTATCGCCCGCAACGCGCGCGGGGTGAAGCGGGACATCAGGTGGGCGCCCCGGGCCTCCGGAGTAACCGGCACGACGGCCTGGTTGCGGACGACGGCCTTCAGGACGGCGTCGGCGACCTTCTCCGGCGGGTAGTTGCGCAGCCCGTACAGGCGCGCGGACTTCTTCTGGCGGCGCTTCTCCTCCTCGGCGTCCACGCCCGCGAAGCGCGCGGTGGAGGTGATGTTGGTGTTGACGAAGCCGGGGCAGATCGCGCTCACGCCGATACCCTGCCCGGCGAGTTCGGCGCGCAGGCACTCGCTGAGCATCAGCACGGCCGCCTTGGAGGTGCTGTAGGCGGGCAGCGCCTTGGAGGGCTGGTACGCGGCTGCCGACGCGGTGTTGACGATGTGGCCGCCCTGGCCGCGCTCGGCCATCTGCTTCCCGAAGAGTCGGCAGCCGTGGATGACACCCCACAGGTTGACGTCGAGGACCTTCTTCCAGTCCTCCGGTGTGGTGTCGAAGAAGGAGCCGCCCAGGCCGATCCCGGCGTTGTTCACCAGGACGTCCACCACGCCGTACTCGGCGGCGACCTTGTCGGCGAGCTTCTCCATGGCCTGCTCGTCGGAGACGTCCACGGTCTCCGCCCAGGCCTCCGGGGCGCCGACCAGGCGGGACAGTTCGGCGGTGCGGGTCGCGGCCTCGGCGTCCCGGTCGACGGCGACCACGCGCGCGCCGGCCTCGGCGAACGCGAACGCGGTGGCCCGTCCGATGCCGCTGCCCGCACCGGTGACCAGGACGAGCTGTCCGCCGAAGCGCTCGGCGTACTTGCCGGTCGCCGCCACCTCGGTCCGGCCTCCCTCGGTGGCCGTCACGAACTCCGTGATCCAGGAGGCCAGTTGGTCGGGCCGGGTGCGCGGTATCCAGTGCTTGGCGGGGAGCGTGCGGCGGGTCAGCCGCGGGACCCAGGTGTCGAGGTCGTCGTAGAGGCGCTGGGACAGGAAGGCGTCCTCCAGGGGCGTGATGAGCTGCACGGGCGCGTGCGCGTACACGTCGGGGCGTGGCCTGCGCAGCCTCGCCCGGACGTTGTCGCGGTACAGCCACGCCCCGTGGGCAGCGTCCTGGGGCAGCGAGGTGGTCGGGTAGCCGTCGCCGGTCACCTTCTCGAAGCGGCGCAGGACGGCCGGCCAGCGCTTGCCGAGGGGGCCGCGCCAGGCCAGTTCGGGCAGCACGGGCGTATGCAGCGCGTACACGTACCAGGACTTGGCTCCCTGGCCGAGGAGTTGGCCGACCCGGCGCGGAGTGGGCTTCCTCAGGCGGCTGTTGATCCAGTGGCCGAAGTGGTCCAAGGACGGGCCGGACATCGACGTGAACGACGCGATGCGCCCCTCGGTGCGCTGGACGGTGACGAACTCCCAGGACTGGACCGAGCCCCAGTCGTGGCCCACCACGTGCACCGGCCGGTCCGGGCTGACCGCGTCGATCACCGCGAGGAAGTCGTCGGTGAGCTTCTCCAGGGTGAAGCCGCCGCGCAGGGGCTGCGGCGCCGACGAGCGGCCGTGGCCCCGGACGTCGTACAACACCACGTGGAAGCGGTCCGCGAGCCGCGTGGCGACCTCGGACCAGACCTCCTTGCTGTCCGGGTAGCCGTGCACCAGGACGACCGTCGGCCGCCCGGTCTCGCCCAGTTCGGCGACGCACAGCTCGACGCCGCCGGTCCGCACCCGGCGCTCGCGCGCGCCCTTGAGCATGCTCACTTCTCCTCCGCCCAGCGCCGCACGTGCGGCAGATCGTCGTCCAGCCAGAAGGCGCTCTCGACCGGGTCCCTGGAGTCGGTGACGACCAGGATCTCCTCGAACTTCGCCCCGGTGCCGCGGAATCCGAGGTGGGGTTCGACGGCCCACAGGCCCGGCCGCGGCGGGTGGTCGGAGAAGCGGTACGGCGACCAGAGCGGGGACCAGCCCTCGCGGTGGCCGTGCAGCGCGTCGGCGGCAAGGCCCTTGAGGGACTGGGTGCCGAATCCGAACAGGTGCGGTGAGAAGCGGCGTTGCCGCACACGGTCGACCTTGTGGGCGATGACGCCGAAGGGGTAGGCGCGGTGCCGGTTGGCGTAGCCCTGGCGGACCATGAGGCGGTCCACGTCCTCGTAGATCGCGCGCAGCGGGCGCCGCTCGCGCACCTCGCGCAGGATCAGCTCGCGATGCGCCTCCAGGTCGGCCATGAGCCGGTCCTGCACGGGGTTGACGCCGAGCGAGCCCGAGTA
This sequence comes from Streptomyces cylindrosporus, assembly GCF_022698165.1. Lineage (GTDB taxonomy): Bacteria > Actinomycetota > Actinomycetes > Streptomycetales > Streptomycetaceae > Streptomyces > Streptomyces cylindrosporus. Next base: position 195,003 of record NZ_JALDAY010000008.1, on the reverse strand, counting down.
GCCGATGTCGGCCGTGTAACCGTCGTACACGGGAGCCATGTCGAGGATGAACGGCATCCCGGGCTCCAGGCGGCGGTCGGTGGGGAAGAACTGGAGCGGGACGCGGAAGTTCACGAAGGCCGTGCGGTCGCCGAACCAGGCGAAGGGCAGGTGGAACCAGTCCCGCACCCCGCGCTCGCGCAGCCACGCCCGCTGCATACGGGCCGCCTCGCGCTCGGTCACCCCCGGCCGCAGCTGGGCGGCGACCGCCTCGGCGCACTCGTAGGCGAGGCGCTGCACCTGCCTGAATCCCCGCAGTTCCACGGAGAGTTCGTCTGTCACTGCCGTCGTCATGCCACCGCCCCACCCTCGTCCACGCCGACTGCGGTACGTGCCCGTAACTTGACACCAGCGAATGTGACAGTTGTTAGAGGCTGCGTCAATAGGCGGGGTCCGGGCTGTGGACAACCCTGGGTGACGGGTAACTGTGCGTAGCTCTCAGGTAGGGGTCTCCCCTACGGACCCGTACATCTGGAGTCTGAGACGAAGACAGCTCTGCGGTCTGACGACCGGCGTGGTCCAGGTCACTACCTTCGAAGCGTGACTGTGATCGCGACCGAAAGCCTGAGCAAGCGGTTCCCCCGGGTGACCGCGCTTGACCGGCTCTCCGTCGACGTCGGACCCGGTGTGACCGGGCTCGTCGGAGCCAACGGAGCCGGCAAGTCCACCATGATCAAGATCCTGCTGGGTCTGTCCCCCGCCTCCGAGGGCCGAGCCGAAGTGCTCGGGCTCGACGTCGCGACCAAGGGTGCCGCCATCCGTGAGCGCGTCGGCTACATGCCGGAGCACGACTGCCTGCCGCCGGACGTCTCGGCGACCGAGTTCGTCGTCCACATGGCCCGCATGTCCGGCCTGCCGCCGACGGCCGCGCGCGAGCGCACCGCGGACACCCTGCGCCATGTCGGCCTGTACGAGGAGCGCTACCGCCCCATCGGCGGCTACTCGACGGGCATGAAGCAGCGCGTGAAGCTCGCCCAGGCCCTCGTGCACGACCCGCAGCTGGTCTTCCTGGACGAGCCGACCAACGGCCTCGACCCGGTCGGCCGCGACGAGATGCTCGCCCTCATCCGGCGCATCTACACAGACTTCGGCATCTCGGTCCTGGTCACCTCGCACCTTCTGGGCGAGCTGGAGCGCACCTGCGACCACGTCGTCGTCATCGACGGCGGCAAGCTCCTGCGCTCCAGCTCCACCACGGACTTCACCCAGACCACGACGACGATCGCCATCGAGGTCACCGACACCGACGAGCACCCGGACGGCACGCGCGTGATGCGTGAGGCGCTGCACGCGCGCGGGGTGAGCGTCGAGGCCGGCAGCGGCCTGCCGGGCGCCGGCCACATCCTGCTGCTGACCGCGCAGGGCGAGGAGACGTACGACCTGGTGCGCGACGTCGTCGCCGACCTGGGTCTCGGCCTGGTGCGCATGGAGCAGCGCCGGCACCACATCTCGGAGGTCTTCACCACCGAGGACGAGCAGCGGAAGGAGGCGGCCGTCCATGGCAGTTGAGCAGCCCGTGCCGACATCCGCCGCTACGCCGGGTGACCAGACCCGCATCCACAACATCGGCTACCGCAACTACGACGGCCCCCGGCTCGGCCGCTCGTACGCGACCCGCTCGCTCTACTCGCAGTCCCTGCGCGGCGCCTACGGCCTCGGCCGCTCGGTCAAGTCCAAGGTGCTGCCGATGCTGCTCTTCGTGGTGATGTGCGTGCCCGCGGCCATCATGGTCGCCGTCGCGGTCGCCACCAAGGCCAAGGACCTGCCCGTCGACTACACGCGCTACGCGATCATCATGCAGGCCGTCATCAGCCTGTACGTCGCCTCGCAGGCGCCCCAGTCGGTCTCGCGCGACCTGCGCTTCAAGACCGTGCCGCTGTACTTCTCCCGGCCGATCGAGACCGCCGACTACGTACGCGCGAAGTACGCCGCGCTGGCCTCCGCGATGTTCGTCCTGACCGCGGCCCCGCTGATCGTGCTCTATGTGGGCGCGCTGCTGGCCAAGCTCGACTTCGCCGACCAGACCAAGGGATTCGCGCAGGGACTCGTCTCCGTGGCACTGCTCTCACTGCTCTTCGCCGGCATCGGCCTGGTCATCGCCTCGGTGACCCCGCGGCGCGGCTTCGGCATCGCCGCCGTCATCGCCGTACTGACGATCTCCTACGGCGCGGTCTCCACCCTCCAGGCGATCGCCGACGCCCAGAACAGCACGGGCGCCATCCCCTGGATCGGCCTGTTCTCGCCCGTCACGCTCATCGACGGCGTCCAGTCGGCCTTCCTCGGCGCGAGCTCGGCGTTCCCCGGCGCGGTCGGCCCGACGAACGGCGAGGGCGTGGTCTACGTCCTCGTGGTCCTCGGCCTGATCGCCGCCTGCTACGGCCTCCTGATGCGGCGCTACCAGAAGGTGGGACTATGACCACGCTCAACATCGACCATGTCTCCCGCTGGTTCGGCAACGTGGTCGCCGTCAACGACATCACCATGACCATCGGCCCGGGCGTCACCGGCCTGCTCGGCCCCAACGGCGCCGGAAAGTCCACCCTCATCAACATGATGGGCGGCTTCCTCGCCCCCTCGACCGGCTCCGTCACCCTCGACGGCGAGCAGGTCTGGCGCAACGAGGCGATCTACAAGCACATCGGCATCGTCCCCGAGCGCGAGGCGATGTACGACTTCCTCACCGGCCGCGAATTCGTCGTCGCCAACGCCGAGTTGCACGGCCTGGGCGCCAAGGCGGCGCAGAAGGCCCTGGCCACGGTCGAGATGGAGTACGCGCAGGACCGCAAGATCTCCACGTACTCCAAGGGCATGCGCCAGCGCGTGAAGATGGCCTCCGCCCTGGTGCACGACCCCTCGCTGCTCCTGCTGGACGAGCCGTTCAACGGCATGGACCCGCGCCAGCGCATGCAGCTCATGGATCTGCTGCGCCGTATGGGCGACGAGGGCCGCACGGTGCTGTTCTCGTCCCACATCCTCGAAGAGGTCGAGCAGCTCGCCTGGCACATCGAGGTCGTGGTGGCCGGACGGCACGCGGCCAGCGGAGACTTCCGCAAGATCCGCCGCCTGATGACCGACCGCCCGCACCGCTACCTGGTCCGCTCCAGCGACGACCGCGCCCTCGCGGCCGCGCTGATCGCCGACCCGTCGACGTCGGGCATCGAAGTCGACCTGCAGGAAGGCGCGTTGCGCATCCAGGCCGTCGACTTCGGCCGCTTCACCGCGCTGCTGCCGAAGGTCGCCCGCGACCACGGCATCCGGCTGCTGACGGTCTCGCCGTCCGACGAGTCCCTCGAGTCCGTGTTCTCGTACCTGGTCGCGGCGTAGGAGGCCGAAGATGTACGACCCCACAGTCGCCCGACTCACCTACCGGGCCCTGCTCGGCCGGCGCCGGGCCCTCATCCTGGGCGCCCTGCCGCTGCTGCTGATCGCGATCTCGGTCGTCGTCCGCGGCCTGGCCGGCGCCGACGACCAGACCGCCTCCGACCTGCTGGGCGGGCTCGCGCTCGCCACGATGGTGCCGATCATCGGCGTCATCGCGGGTACCGGCGCGATCGGACCGGAGATCGACGACGGCTCGGTGGTGTACCTGCTGTCCAAGCCGCTGAAGCGGCCCACGATCATCTTCACCAAGCTGATCGTGGCGATCGCGGTGACGATGGTGTTCTCGGCGCTGCCGACGCTCGTCGCCGGGTTCATCCTGAACGGCAACGGCCAGCAGATCGCCGTCGCCTACACGGTCGCGGCCCTCGTCTCGTCGATCGCCTACGCGGCGCTCTTCCTGCTGCTGGGCACGGTGTCACGGCACGCCGTGGTCTTCGGGCTCGTCTACGCGCTGGTCTGGGAGGCCCTGTTCGGCTCCCTGGTCTCCGGGGCCCGCACGCTCAGCGTCCAGCAGTGGTCGCTGGCCGTCGCCCACAAGGTGGCCGGCGGCGACCTGGTGACCTCGGACGTCAGCCTTCCCACGGCGACGGTCCTGCTGATCGTGGTCACCGTCCTCGCCACCTGGTACGCCGGGCAGAAGCTGCGGTCGCTGACGCTGGCCGGCGAGGAGTAGGCGCCGTCCCGGACGCCGCCTTTATTGACAGGGACTTCACCTCTGTCCGGGCACACTGGGCATAAGGGAAATGGTGGGCTGAGAGGAACGGGGATGGCAGACAACTGGGACGACCTCGTCCTGGACGAGGACTTCATACGGTCCGCCGAGACGGCCGAGCCCTCAGCCCGCGCCCGCATGCTCGCCGCCCGCTGGCGCGCCGAGGAACCCGAGCCGCAGCCGTGGCGCTCCGACGAGCCGCCGGCGGGGTGGTTCTTCAGCAAGGCGCGCCGGCGGAAGTGGCGCAGGCGGTAGGCGAGCGGCGGTAGGAGAGCCCCGGCCGACCTTTTAATCAGTGGCGCCCAATTCGCCGTACAGGGACGATGGTTGTGTCCATCCCGCCGGGCGGTGAGTCCGGCGCCACGTTCTGGGAGAGGAGCCGGACGATGTCCATGCACGACAGTACGTCCCGCTCCCGACAGGGCAGCCTGCGGCGGATCGCCATGTAGCTGCCCGGGGCGGCCGCTTCGAGCACGCGATGTCGCTCTCGCGTGGGCCGCCCACCCGGAGGATTGGCCGAGTGGTAAGGCACCGGCTTGCTAAGCCGTGGTCGGGCCTGAAAAGCCCGCGCACGTTCGATCCGTGCATCCTCCGCAAGAGACCGAAGAACTAGCCCAGCAACCGTTCCAGCACGACCGCGATCCCCTCCTCCTCGTTGGAGGCCGTCACCTCGTCCGCCACCGCCTTGAGCTCCTCGTGGGCATTGGCCATCGCCACGCCGTACGACGCCCACCCGAACATCGGCACGTCGTTCGGCATGTCGCCGAAAGCGATCGTCTCCGCTGCCTTGATGCCCAGCCGACGGGCCGCCAGGGACAGTCCCGTCGCCTTCGACAGACCGAGAGGCAGGAGCTCGACGATCCCCGGGCCCGCCATCGCGACGGTCACGAAACCGCCCGCCGCCTGCCGTGAGGCCTCCGCCAGCTCGTCGTCCGTCAGCTCGGGATGCTGTATGTAGATCTTGTTCAGCGGCGCGGCCCACAGCTCCGACGCGTCCATGAGCGGCGTCGCGGGAAGCTCGCCGGTCAGGGCGTAACCCGGCCCCACCAGCACCTCGCCCTCCAGCCCGGCCCGGCTCGCCGCCAGGTGCAGCGGGCCGACCTCAGCCTCGATCTTGGCCAGCGCCACGCCCGCCAGCTGCCGGTCCAGGGTGACCGACGTCAGCAGGCGGTGCGCGCCGGCGTCGTACACCTGCGCGCCCTGCCCGCAGACCGCGAGGCCCTCGTAGCCGAGGTCGTCGAGGATGTGCCGGGTCCACGGGACCGCGCGGCCGGTGACGACGATGTGCGCGGCGCCCGCGGCCGTCGCCGCGGTGAGCGCCTCACGGGTGCGGGGCGAGACCGACTCGTCGGAGCGCAGCAGCGTCCCGTCGAGGTCGGTCGCGACCAGCCGGTAGGGGAACGTCACTTGGCGACCGGCTCCAGGACCTCACGGCCGCCCAGGTACGGGCGCAGCACCTTGGGGACGACGACCGAGCCGTCGGCCTGCTGGTGGTTCTCCAGGATCGCCACGATCGTGCGCGGTACGGCGCACAGCGTGCCGTTCAGCGTCGCCAGCGGCTGGACCTTCTTGCCGTCGCGCAGGCGGACGGAGAGGCGGCGGGCCTGGAAGCTGTCGCAGTTGGACGCCGAGGTCAGCTCGCGGTACTTGCCCTGGGTGGGGATCCACGCCTCGCAGTCGTACTTGCGGGAGGCGGAGGCGCCCAGGTCGCCGGAGGCCACGTCGATGACCTGGAAGGGCAGCTCAAGGCCGGTCAGCCACTGCTTCTCCCAGTCCAGGAGCCGCTTGTGCTCGTTCTCCGCGTCCTCGGGGGCGACGTACGAGAACATCTCGACCTTGTCGAACTGGTGCACGCGGAAGATGCCCCGCGTGTCCTTGCCGTAGGTGCCGGCCTCGCGGCGGAAGCACGGCGAGAAGCCGGCGTAGCGCAACGGCAGCTTGTCGGCGTCGAGGATCTCGTCCATGTGGTACGCGGCGAGGGGGACCTCGGAGGTGCCGACCAGGTAGTAGTCGTCCTTCTCCAGGTGGTACACGTTCTCCGCGGCCTGGCCGAGGAAGCCGGTGCCCTCCATGGCGCGCGGGCGGACCAGGGCCGGGGTCAGCATCGGGATGAAGCCGGCCTCCGTGGCCTGCGCGATCGCCGCGTTGACCAGGGCCAGCTCCAGCAGGGCGCCGACGCCGGTGAGGTAGTAGAAGCGCGAGCCGGACACCTTGGCGCCTCGCTCGACGTCGATGGCGCCCAGCGCCTCGCCGAGCTCCAGGTGGTCCTTGGGCTCGAAGCCCTCGGCGCCGAAGTCGCGGATGGTGCCGTGCGTCTCCAGGACGACGAAGTCCTCCTCGCCGCCGACGGGCACGTCCGGGTGGACGAGGTTGCCGAGCTGGAGGGCGAGGCGCTTGGTCTCCTCGTCGGCCTCCGTCTGCTCGGCGTCGGCCGCCTTGACGTCGGCGGCCAGCTGGCTCGCCTTCTTCAGCAGCTCGGCCTTCTCGTCGCCGGAGGCCTTGGGGATGAGCTTGCCGAGCGACTTCTGCTCGTTGCGCAGCTCGTCGAAGCGGACGCCGGAGGACCTGCGCCGCTCGTCGGCAGACAGGAGAGCGTCGACGAGCGCGACGTCCTCTCCACGGGCGCGCTGGGACGCGCGCACACGGTCGGGGTCCTCACGGAGCAGGCGAAGGTCAATCACGCGGTCAAGGCTACCGGTGCGGGCATACGCCTCACGACTCAGCATTCACAACCGTGCCGAATTGTCGCTTACGTTCCGCTATGAGGGAATTGCCGAGCGTGTCAATAAAAAGCGTCCCACTCCCTGGTACGGGGCAGGCGGCGGGCGCCGTGTTGACCCGATTCCCTTGTGCGGAGCGGGACTTGGGGTTCCGTTGTCCACAGCGGTCCACACCCGCCGAGGAGTTATCCACAGGGTGTGCGGAGCATCTGTGGATTTCGGAATTGATCACTCCGAAACCGGTGCGTCACGCCCGGGATTCCCGGTTCAAACCATGCCTTACCACTACTTTCGAGTGGAAAGGGGTCGCTCCAAAGGATTGACTAAAGGAAAAGAGTGGACGAAGGGTGATGTGCGCGCCGGTGGACGGCGGAGGGCCTCCAGGGCCGATTTGTCGACAGGGTCGCGTCTCGGTGTCGACTTGTCCCCAGGTCGAGAAGCGCGCCTGTGGATAACTTCTGTGGATAACGAAAATCTGCAGGTAAGACCGGTGCTCGAAGGGGCCGTCCAGAAGCGGCCGTCTAGAAGCGCCCGTCCTGGCAGCGGGCCACCCAGTCCGACGCGGAGACGAACTCCTCGTCCGAGGTCCCGAGGCGCGGCGCGCTCACGTCCTCCACGCCCACGTCGGCCCGCGGGTACGAGCCCAGGAACCGCACCTCCAGGCAGATCCGCTTGAGCCCCATCAGCGCCTCGGCCACCCGGCGGTCGGAGATGTGGCCCTCGGCGTCGATGCAGAAGCAGTAGTTGCCGATGCCGGCGCCGGTCGGGCGGGACTGGAGCAGCATCAGGTTGATGCCGCGGGTGGCGAACTCGCCGAGCAGGTCGCGCAGACCACCCGGGTGGTCGTCGCGCTGCCACAGCACGACGGACGTCTTGTCCGCGCCGGTCGGCGCCGCGGGCCGGGCGGGCCGGCCCACCAGCACGAAGCGGGTCTGCGCGTTCTCCGCGTCGTGGATCCCGGTCTCCAGGGCCTCCAGGCCGTACCGGGCGGCCGCGAACTCACCGGCGAACGCGGCGTCGTACTGGCCCTCCTGGACCAGCCGGGCGGCGTCCGCGTTCGAGGCGGCCGACTCCCAGTGGGCGTCCGGGAGGTTGTTCCTGAGCCAGTTGCGCACCTGCGGCTGGGCGGCCGGGTGCGCCGAGACCGTCTTGATGTCGGACAGCTTCGTGCCCGGCCGGACCAGCAGCGCGAAGGTGATCGACAGCAGCACCTCGCGGTAGATCATCAGCGGCGCGCCCGCGACCAGCTCGTCGAGGGTGGTGGTGATGCCGCCCTCGACGGAGTTCTCGATCGGCACGAACGCGGCCTCGGCCTCACCGGCACGGACCGCGTCCAGCGCGGACTGCACGGACACGTACGGGATCAGCTCCCGGGTGGCCGCCTCGGGCAGCGTCCGCAGCGCGACTTCGGTGAAAGTGCCCTCGGGACCGAGGTAGGCATAGCTCGCTGGCATGCCCTCACCCTAATGGCCTCACGGGGGCACGGCTCACCCTTCCAGCAGCCGCTGCCCCACGTACTCGCCCTTCGCCGCACCGCCCGGCACCGCGAACAGGCCGCTGGCCTCGTGCCGGATGTACTTCGACAGGGCGTCGCCGCGGTCGAGCTTGCGCTGGACCGGGACGAAGCCGCGCAGCGGATCGGCCTGCCAGCACACGAACAGCAGACCCGCGTCCGGAACTCCGTTCGCGTCGAAGCCGTCGTGGTACGAGAACGGGCGCCGCAGCATCGCCGCACCGCCGTTCTGGTCGGGGCGCGTGATGCGGGAGTGGGCGTTGACCGGGACGACGTACTCGCCCTTGGCGTCGGTCTTGTCGAGGTCCATCGCGGTCGTCTCGGAACCGCCGGACAGCGGGGCCCCGTTGGACTTGCGGCGTCCGATGACGTTCTCCTGGGCGGCGAGCGAGAGCTTCTCCCAGTCGTCGAGGAGCATGCGGATACGGCGTACGACGGCGTAGGAGCCGTTCGCCATCCACGACGGGTCGTTGGAGCCGGAGGACGGCACGAAGATCCGCTTGTCGAAGTCCGAGTCCGTCGGCTTCGGATTGCGGGTGCCGTCCAGCTGGCCCATGAGGTTGCGGGCCGTCATGGGGTGGGCCGTGGCACCCGGCGTGCGGTTGAAGCCGTTCATCTGCCAGCGGATGCGGGCCGCCGCGCCCGCGTCCTTCTGGATCGCGCGCAGGGCGTGGAAGGCGACCAGACCGTCGTTGGCGCCGATCTGCACCCACAGGTCGCCGTTGCTGCGCGCCTTGTCGAGATGGTCGGAGGAGAAGTCGGGCAGCGGGTCGAGGGAGACCGGGCGCTGCTTCTCCAGGCCGGTGCGGGCGAAGAAGCTGTGCCCGAAGCCGAAGGTGATCGTCAGCGAGGACGGCCCGGCGTCACGGGCCACATCCGTGTCGTCGCTGGTGAGGGCCTCGCCCGCCATCAGCCGCTCGGCCGTCGCCGACCAGCGGCGCAGCAGCGCGGCCGCCTCCTTGCGGCCCGCGCCGGCCGCCAGGTCGAAGGCGACGAGGTGGCCCTTGGCCTGGAGGCCCTCGGTGATCCCGGGCTGATGTTTCCCGTGAAACATTGCCATGTCCGCGCCGACGGAGGAGAGCGGAGTGGCCTCGGAGGGCGCGGCGGCGTAGCCCACGGCACCACCGGCGGTGCCGAGCACGAGGCCGGTGGCGCCGGCTGTGCCGAGGAGGGTGCGGCGGGAGATGCCGGAGCCGTCCTGGACGGGGGTTTCCCCGCGGGTGCCGTTCCCTGGGAGGGTCTCCTCCGGGGCCGGTGCCGCCCCGGACGTGCAGGCTTCGGGGATGGACTGGTCAGCCATGGTGCGATTCAGCCGATCTGCGCGTTCTTGGAGACGGTCACCTGGTCGATGTCGGAGGTCCGCACGGTCACGGCGACCTTCCAGTCGCCGGCCATCGGGATCTGGATTCCGCTCGCCGCCCAGTGACCGGTGGCGACATGGTCCGGCGCGACGGGCAGCGGACCGATCTTCTTGGCCTCCAGGGTGAAGGCGACCTTCACCTCGGGGATGTCGAAGGCCCGCCCGTTGGGCCGGGTGACGTAGACGTGCATCTCGTTGCCGCCCACGCGCGCGGGGTCGAGGTCGACCGAGACGACGCCCTTGCCGTCCGTGCCGCCGGTGTCGAAGGGCATGGTCAGGGTCACCGCGCCGGACGAGGAGTCCGACGCGGAGGAAGAGGAGGACGCGGCTGCCTTGGCCGCGTTGGCGTCTTCCTCGGTACGGCCCGGCTCGGTCTGCGTCAGCACGGTGGTCACGGCGAGCAGCACGACGGCCACAGCGGCCTCGGCGAGCACGGAGCGGCGCAGCCCGAACCGGTCGGGGTCGGCATCCCGCTGCCGCTTCTGCCGCGCGGTGTCGACGGCGGCCCGCTGCCGGGCGAGCTGGGCGGCACGTTTGCGGTCGGCGGGGGGCTTGGAGGCGCCGGGGGTCCTGGAAGCGCCGGTGACCTCGGACGCTTCGGCGGCCTCGGACTCGCCGGAGCGCTTGGCGTCACCGCCGGCGGTGGAGCCGCTGGTCGTCGAGCTGTCGGCGGCGGTCGAGCTGTCGGCGGGGGTCGAGTTGGCGGTGGTTGCGGTCGAGCTGTGGGTGGCGGTCGAGTCGGTGGTGGTTGCGGTCGAGCTGTGGGTGGTGGTCGAGTTGGCGGTGGCCGTCGTGCCGCTGCCGGCCGTCGCGCTCGCGGTTTCCGAGCCGGTGGCCGTCGTGGAGCTCACGGCATTTACGCCCCCGGTGATCGTGGAGGTCACCGTCTTCCTGCCCCCGGTGGTCGCGGAGCTCACGGTCTTCGCGCCCCCGGTGGTCGCGCCCCCGGTGGTCGCGCCCCCGGTGGTCGCGGAGCCGGCGGACGCACTGGCCGAGTCACCCGACGTACTGGCCGAGTCGGCGGACGTACTGGCCGAATCGGCGGACGCCCTGGACGAGCCGCCCGACGCCGTGGACGCCCCGGCACCCGCCCGCGCGCCCGCATGCTGCTTCTCGCCCGCGCCGACACCCTCCTCGACACTCTCGTCGACACCTTCCTCGGCACCTTCCTCAACGCCGCCCCTGACGCCTTCCTCTACGCGACCCGTTACGCCTTCCCCGACGCCCTCCCCCGTCTCCGCGCCCTCTCCGGCCGCCCCGCGCGGCGCCCCCACAACCCCGTCCGCCAGCCGCCCGGTCCACCGTCGGGAGATCCACGCGATGCCCACGAGCAGCGTCACCAGCCCGATCTTGACGAGCAGCAGCTGGCCGTACGCCGTGTCCGTGAACGCCGACCAGGAGCCCAGCTGGCGCCAGGACTGGTAGACGCCCGTCGCGATCAGCGCGCACACGCTGCCGAAGGCGACGGCCGAGAAGCGTCGTACCGCCGCGGTCTCGATCGGGGTCTCCGCGCGGTACAACGCGACGAGCAGCGCGCACAGTCCGCCCAGCCAGGCCGCGACGGCCAGCAGATGGACGACGTCGACCGGCATCGCGATCCCCGGCTGGAGCCCGGTCGAGGCGTGCTCGGCCATCGCCCAGCTCGCCGCGAGCCCCGCCGACACCACGAACCCGCCGATCGCGAGCCCGAAGGTGAGGTCCCGCTTCTCCTCGTCCTCCCGCTTGTCGTACGCGCCGAACAGCACGGCGATGAACAGCGCCGCCGCGGCGAGCAGCAGCAGCCGGGAGACCAGGGCCGCGCCGGTCTTGGTCTGCAGCACCTGCCCCAGCAGGCTCAGGTCGAAGATGTCGCCGACCTTGCCGGAGCTGGTGTAGGAGCCGCGCAGGAGCAGCAGCAGAAGGGTCGCCGAGGTCAGCGCGAGCCAGCCGGAGACCACGAGCCGCTGCAGCGGCCGTACCCCCGAACCGCGTTGCCAGCAGGCGAGCACGAAGGCGGCGCCGCCCACCAGGACGATGAAGCCGGCGTACGACACGTACCGCCCGAAGCCGTAGAGCCAGCCGACGACCCCGCCGCCGGCCGTGTCGCCGGAGACCGAGACGGTGGTCTGGGAGGGGGCGCCGATGGAGAAGGTGAAGGCGCCCGCGACGGGGTGGCTGTCGGCCGAGACGACCTGCCAGGCCACCGTGTAGGTGCCGTCGGGCAGACCGCTGTGCAGGGGCACGGCGTACGTGGTGCCGCTGACGTCGGTCGCCTTGCCGGTGTCGACCCGCTTGCCCTTGGGGTCGAGGACGCGCACGGAGTCGCCGGAGGTGGCGACCTTCTCGGAGAAGGTCAGCGAGACCTGGGTGGGCGCCTTGTCGACCACCACCCCCGAAGCGGGGTCGCTGCCGGTGAGCGCCGCGTGCGCGGAGGCCGGTCCGGCGCCGGCGAGCAGCGCGCCCACGACGGCCAGGAACAGCAGCACCAGGATGCGCATACGGCGGGGGGTGATGGTCGGTGTCACGGTCGTGCCTCCCTCAGTGGCCGGTCGCAGGGTTGTACGTGGCCGACTTCACCGGCATCTCGACCGTGATCGGATCGGACTTGGCGAAGTGCAGTTCGACGGTCACCTTCTCGCCCTGCCTCGGCTTGCGCTTCAGCTTCTCGAACATCAGGTGATTGCCGCCGCTCTTGAACACGAGTTGACCGTGTGCGGGCACATCGAGGGACGTGACCTCCTCCATGGACTGCCCGACGGTCTCGTGCATGGTGACGGTGGCCGCCGCGTCGCTGGTGACCGAGGTCAGCTCGTCCTTCGCGCCGCCCTTGTTGGCGATGGTGAAGTAGCCCGCGGCCATGTCGCCGGTGACCGGCTGGGGCATGTAGGAGGCGCTGACCGACAGTTCGGCCTTGGAGCCGCCGGAGCCGGAGCCTCCGCAGCCGGTCAGGGCCAGCGCGCCCGCTATCAGTGCCGCGGGCACGACGAGCTGCCTCACGGGTTCTCCCCCTTGATGATCTTGGGGAGGTCCTTGGTGTAGTCGTCGACGGTGGCGTCCTCGCCGTAGAGGACGTAACCGCCGTTGGTCTTCGGCGAGAACGCGATGACCTGGGTGCCGTGCACGGAGACGGTCTTGCCGGTCTTCTTGTCCTTGTGGGTCGGCTCGATGGAGATGCCGAGGGTGCGGGCGCCCGCCTGGATGGTGGCGAAGTCGCCGGTCAGGCCGACGATCTGGGGGTCGATGCCCTTGAGCCACTTGCCGAGCTCGGACGGGGTGTCGCGGGCCGGGTCGGTCGTCACGAACACGATCCGCAGCTTGTCCTGGTCGGCCTTGGACAGCTGCTTCTTGGCGACGGCGAGGTTGTTCATCGTCAGCGGGCAGATGTCGGGGCAGTGGGTGTAGCCGAAGTAGATCAGCGTCGGCTTGCCGGCCGTCTCCTTGCGGAAGTCGTACTTCTTGCCCTGGGTGTCGGTCAGCACCAGGTCCGGCTTCTCGAAGGGCTGGTCGAGGAGGGTCGCGGCCTTCTGCGAGCCGTCCTCGGAGACCACGGCGACGGGCGAGTCGTCACCGCCACCGCCGCCGCAGGCGGAGAGGGTGAGGGTGGCGGCGGCGATCAGCGCGGCCGCGGCGAACGTCTTCTTGCGCATAGAAAAATGTCCCAGATGTTGTGAGCCCCGGTGTGCACCGGGGGCGTACCGACGTCGATACGGCCCCGGTTCGACCCCCGGTGCACAGGGCGGATCGAAGACCTCAGGCGTTGGTACGCCGACGGCCGGCCAGTACGCCGTACGCCACGCCCAGCGCGCCGACGACGATGCCCACGACGCCCAGTACGCGCGCGGTGGTGTCGCTGCTGTCGGCGGAGGCGCCGGTGTCGGCCGCGGTGTTCTCGGCGGACTCGGACTCGTCGGAGGCGTCCTCGGCGGTGGCCGAGCCGTGGTGGCCCTCCTCCGAGGCGGCGGACAGCGTGAGCACGGGAGCCGGGTTCTCGGGCTCCTCCTGGCCGTCCTGCTGGACCTCGATCCAGCGCACGACCTCCTTGTTCGAGTACGTCTGCACGGCCTTGAAGACGAGTTCGTCGGCGTCCTCGGGCAGCGCGCCCACGGAGACCGGGAACTTCTGGAAGTAGCCGGGCTCGACGCCCTTGCCCTCGGCGGTCCAGGTGATCTTGGAGACGGCCTCGGTGATCTTCTCGCCGTGCATCTCCAGCGGCTTGGCCAGCTTGGCCTTGGTGACCTGGATCTTCCAGCCGTTCATCGGCTCCGGCATGGCGGAGGCCAGCGGGTGGTCGGTGGGGAAGGTGACCTCGACCTTGGTGGTCGAGGCGTCGTCGCGCTCGTTGGGGACCTTGAAGTCGACGACCGCGTAACCGCCCTTGGCGGCGGTGCCCTCGGGCTGCACGCTGACGTGTGCGAACGCCGGGGCGGACAGGGCGAGTACGGCGGTGCCGGCGAGGGCGCCGGAGGCGGCGAGACGAGAAGCCTTCATGGCAGGGAGCACTCCACTTCGAGTGAGTTCCGGTGAGGGACGCGCGCACGCGCGTGTGGCCGCGCGACGGCGCCCGGCCCCTCGCTGGAACGGAGTGCTGGTCGTGTCGCGTCAGGCGGCGAGGTCGAACCCGGCGGCCGGCGGGCCGCGCCTGATCACGGAGTGCTGGAGTGCCGTGGTACGGGGCTTCGGCGGCGCGAGCAGCGCGGTGCGCGGCGCACACGGACCGGCCTCGGGCGCGCCCGGGAGCCCGGCACGCAGGGCGCGCACCAGGGCGAGGGCCGCGCGCAGGGACCGTACGACCGCCCCTTCCGCCAGGGAGTCCGCGGACTGCCCGGACAGCTGGATGAGCCGCAGCAGGGCCAGGTCGCCGCGGCGCAGCAGCCAGCCGGCGGCGATCGCCGCGAGGACGTGGCCGAGCAGCATCGGCAGGGAGGGCAGCAGCGCGACCGGGGAGGCGGTGCCGGACAGGGCGTCCGCCGAGTGGTTCATGGAGCCCATGTCCATGGCCGTGTCCGGGCTCAGCCGGGCGTCGGCGAGGATCCGGCGGGCGTGCGCCGGGGTGATGGCCGCCGCGGTGGTCCCGCACACCAGGCGTGCGGCCCGCTCGACCAGCGTGGCGTCGGACATGGACGCCATCGAGGCCATGGACATGCTGCCGGACGCGGCCCGGTGCTGCCCGAGCCCGAACAGCGTGTGCAGCACGGTCTGTCCGGTGGCGAGCAGCGTCACGATGCCGGGCAGCGAGCGCTCGCATCCGGTGAGCGGCGCCGCGACCAGGAAGACCCCCAGGAATCCCGCGCCCAGTGTCCACAGCGGGACGGTGGCGCAGGAGGCCAGCGTGTGACCGGCCGCGGCCAGCACGACGCAGACCGCGGCGAACACCGCGGCCCGCAGAATCCGGACGTCCGGTCCGGAGCGCGCCCTGCGCTGGTGGGGGGCAGTCATGGCGGGCTCATCATCGCACTGCGCTTATCGACGCCATACGGCAGGTCCACAAGGTGAGGTACGAACCGGAACGTCATCCTCTGGTGTGAGCCGCCCACACATACACCGATTCTGTTTTGGATGCATCGCCCATATGGGCGGCATCACGTCAACTCCGTGCTTACACCCGGGTACTCGCGGCAATAACAAACGGTATGTCGAGCCGCGGCCGGGAGGCTGGAGCATGAGCATCTGGTGGTCACTCCACTTGCGGCGGGAAGCTGCGAGCGTGCCGCTCGCCCGGCGGCTGCTGCTCGGCACGATGGAGACGGCGGGCGTCGACCCCGACGTCTCGTACGATCTCTCGGTCGCCCTGAGCGAGGCCTGCGCGAACGCCGTCGAGCACGGCGGCGACGCCGCGCGCGGCCGGTCCTCGGAGGCGTACCGGGTCACGGCTTATCTGGACGGCGAGAAGTGCCGTATCGAGGTCACCGACTCCGGCCCGGGCTTCTCCGGCGGCACCCCCACCGCCCGTCCGGCCCGCGCGGACGCCGAGCACGGCAGAGGCCTGTGTCTCATCCGGGAGCTCGCGGACCACGTCCACATCGGCAGCAAGCCCGGCCGCGGGGGCACGGTGGTCAGCTTCGACAAGATCCTCAAGTGGCGCGAGGATGCGCCGCTCATCGCGGTATGACTACGCGCCGCTGATCGCGGTGTGACATCCGCCGAGCGCAAGGATCCGGACGGAGTTCAGCTTCCTCGGCATTCACAGCGCGTTCTCAGTCGAGCCCCACATCCCTGACGGCCGCCGTCCCTACGTTCCCGATCGTGACGGGAAACCACGTTCGCCCTGAGGTGCCGGTAGTGAGCAGCCGCGAGGACGAGACGCTTGCGCAGGCCGCGGTGGCCGCGCTGACCGGGCAGCTGGACCTGGCCCCCAAGCCGGGCCTGCCCGACCCGCGTGACCTCGGTGTACTCGCCGGCCGCCGGGACCACTGTTCCCTGCGCTGGTCGGCCAAGGCGCTCGCGCCCGGCCTCGCGGCGATGGCTGCCGCAGCCCGCCGCACCGGCGAGCCCACCCCGCAGCTGCGCGCGGAACTGGGCGCGATCGGACGGTCCACCGAGCACTCGGTGGGCCTGGCCGGCGGCGGCCACAAGGGCGCCCTGTGGGCGCTCGGCTTCCTCGTCGCGGCGGCGGCGCTGCTTCCCCGGGCCGGCGCCCGGGACGTGGCCGCCGCGGCCAAGAAGCTCGCTGCCTTCAACGACAAGGGCGCCCCGCGCCGCCCCTCACGCGGTTCGACGATCTCCGCGAAGTACGGCGCCGCCGGTGCCCGCGGCGAGGCCCGCGCCGGATTCCCGCACGTACGGCGGGCGTTGGACGCCCTCACCACGGCACGCTCGGCCGGCGCGACGGAGGCCGAGGCCCGGCTGGACGCCCTGCTCACGGTGATGTCCACGCTCCAGGACACGGAACTCCTGTACACCGCGGGCCCGTTGGGCCTGCGCCATGTCCAGGCGGGCGCACGCGGCGTCCTGGAATCGGGCGGTACGGCGACGCGGGCGGGCCGCGACGCCCTGACGGCCCTCGACGCCGACCTGCACGAGCGCGGCTGGAGCCCGCGGGGGAGTGCGGGCTTGCTGGCGGGGGCGTTGTTCCTGGACTCGCTGCCGGTTGCCGCGATGACGGGGGCGGTGTGAGGCAGCCGGTGGCGCGGGTCTGTTGATGTGGACGGGCGGTGTGAGGCAGTCGGTGGCGCGGGTCTGTTGACGAGGACCGGCGGCGTGCAGGAGCCCTTGGCGCGGGTCAGCGCGCGAGCACAGGCTGCCTGGCCTCTTCCTCCTCCACCTGGCCGGCGGCCCGTCGGGTCGCCGGCCCCATCGCGTACGACGCCACCACGGTCGCCCCGCCCAGCAGCAGCCACCCCGGTGTCCCCCACCCCACCAGCAGCGAGGTCAGCACCAGCGGGCCGAGGGTCCGGGCCACCGTCACGCCGGTCCCGAAGAAGCCCTGGTACTCGCCCACCCGGTCCGCCGGCGCCAGGTCGAAGGACAGCTGCCAGGAACCCGCCGACTGCCCCATCTCGGCGACGACCTGAAGCACGGCCCCGACCACCAGAGCCCCCACCGCCACCCACGGCGACACCCCGGCCGACAGCGCGAACACCGCGCATGCCCCGAACATCACCCACCCCGACCGCCGCACCGCGCGTGTGGCCGACGCGAGCCCGGTGACGCCGCGTGCCGTGCGGACCTGGAACAGCATCACGGCCCCGGTGTTGAGCACGAACAGCGCGGAGACCACCCAGGTCGGCGCCGCGGTCCGCTCGGCGACCCACAGCGGCAGCCCCAGGCTGAGCAACGGCATCCGCAGCAGCAGAACGGTGTTGAGAAGCGCGAGCACGGCATACGGCCGGTCCCGCAGCACACCGAGCCGCTCCTTCCGCACGGACAGGCCCGGCTCCCGGACGGCAACCGGCGCAACCGCCGGCAGCCGCAGCAGCACTCCCGCGCACACCAGGAAACTCACCGCGTCCAGCGCGAACATCCCGAGATACGCGCCCCGCGTCCCCGCCTGCAACGCCAGCCCGCCGAGCCCGGCCCCCACCGCCAGCCCGGCGTTCAGCGTCGCCTGCAGATGCGCGAGCAGTCCCGTCCGCTCCCCGGCGGTCACCAGCCCCGCGAGCAGCGCCTGCCGGGCCGCCGCCAGCCCCGACTGCGCCGTCGCGTACGCACAGGCCGCGAGGACGAACGGCACGAACCCCCGCACCACCAGGAACGATCCGACCGCCGCCCCGGTTCCCAGCGCCAGCAGCACGGCCGTGCCGCGCGGCCCGCGCCGGTCGGCGAGCCGCCCGAGCGGCACCCCGGCGAGCGAACCGATCGCCCAGGCGAGGGTCAGCCCGAGGCCCACGCGGGAGGGCGCGAGCCCGACGACACGGGTGAAGTAGAGCGCCGAGGTCACGTAGTAGGCGCCGTCACCGACGGAGTTCGTCAACTGGGCGAGCGCCAGGACGCGTTGAGGTCCGGCGGGCGGGACGAGGCGAGGTGTCATACGTACGACACTAGAGCCGTAATGGACCCCTCTACAGATCCAATACTCGCGCCTGTTATTGGCCCAATCAGCTCCTGTCGAGCACCTTCCCGAGCACCTCCAACGCCTCCGGATACACCCGCTCCCGAGGCGTCCCGTACCCCACGACCAGCCCCTGCGGCCGCCCCTCGCCCGACCCGTGCCAGTGGTCGCCGAGCCGCCCCAGCGCGAGCCCCTCCGCCTCGGCCCGCTCCAGTACCTCCGCCTCGTCGGCGACGTCCACGAGCGCGTGCAGTCCGGCCGCGATGCCGTGGACCGTGTGCCGGTTGCCGAGGCGGTCGAGGAGCTGGTCGCGTCGGCGCCGGTATCTGAGCCGGCACGCGCGCACGTGGCGGTCGTAGGCGTGGCTGTCGATGAGTTCGGCGAGCGCCAGCTGGCCGATGGACTCGGTGTGGTGGTCGCTGTGCAGCTTGGCGTCGGCGACCGCGTCGACCAGCTGCGGCGGCAGCACCATCCAGCCGAGGCGGAGGGCGGGCCCGAGCGTCTTGGACGCCGTACCGAGGTAGACGACCTGCCCCGGCGCCATGCCCTGCAACGCGCCCACCGGCTGGCGGTCGTAGCGGAACTCCCCGTCGTAGTCGTCCTCGACGATCAGTCCGTCACGCGCGCGTGCCCAGTCGGTCAGTGCGCGCCGCCGCTCCGGGCGCAGTGTCACGCCGGTCGGGTACTGGTGGGCGGGGGTGACGACGACGGCCCGGCAGTCCCCCAACTCCTCGGCGCACGCCCCTCGTTCGTCGACGCGCACCGGCACCACGCTGCCCCCGTTGCGCCGTACGACCTCACGGTGGAACGGTAGCCCCGGGTCCTCCATCCCGACCGTGCCGCCCTCCAGCACGCGCGTGAGGAGCGCGAGCCCCTGGACGTACCCGGAGGTGATCACGATCCGCTCGGGCGGCGCGATCACACCCCGCGCGCGCCCCAGGTACCCCGAGAGCGCCGTCCGCAGCTCGATGCGCCCGCGCGGATCCCCGTAGTCGTACGCCAGGAGGGGCGCGGTGGCGATGGCCCGCCGCAGCGCCCGCAGCCAGGCCGCGGCGGGGAAGGCCCCGACGTCCGGGCTCCCCGGCCGCAGGTCGAAACGAGGGGTACGCGCGCGTGCCGTCGCCTCCGGAGCGTCGGAGGAGGCGGACGGCAAGGAGGCGACCTGTGTGCCCGATCCCTGCCGCGCGGTCAGATATCCCTCGGCGACGAGCTGGTCGTAGGCGGCTTTCGCTGTTCCACGTGAAACACCGAGCTCGGTCGCCAGCCGCCGGGTGGCCGGAAGCCGGGTCCCGGGGGCCAGCCGCCCGTCCCGCACGGCGTCCCGCAGCGCCCGTTCGAGCCCCACCCGCCGTCCGTCACCGGCATCGGGCTCAAGATGCAGATCGACGCCGACTCCGGACCAGAAGTCGTTCACGAAAACCCTCCCCCTAGGCACGTGAATGGCCGGGCACCCCACAGGTACCCGGCCATCAGTCTCGTATTAGTGCTTGAGCTCCGCCATCCAGGCCTCGACCTCGTCGGACCGCCGGGGCAGCCCGTCGCTGAGGTTCCGGTTCCCGGACTCCGTCACCAGGATGTCGTCCTCGATACGGACGCCGATCCCGCGGTACTCCTCGGGGACCGCCAGGTCGTCGGCCTGGAAGTACAGGCCGGGCTCGACCGTGAGCACCATGCCCGGCTCCAGCGTCGCGTCGACGTACGTCTCGGTCCGCGCGGCGGCGCAGTCGTGGACGTCCATGCCGAGCATGTGGCCCGTGCCGTGCAGGGTCCAGCGGCGCTGGAGCCCGAGCTCCAGGACGCGCTCGACCGGTCCCTCGACCAGGCCCCACTCGACGATCTTCTCGGCCAGCACCCGCTGCGCGGCATCGTGGAAGTCCCGGTACTTGCCACCCGGCTTGACCGCCGCGATGCCGGCCTCCTGGGCCTCGTACACAGCGTCGTAGATCTTCTTCTGGATCTCGCTGAACCGTCCGCTGATCGGCAGTGTGCGCGTCACGTCGGCGGTGTAGTACGTGTGCGTCTCGACGCCCGCGTCCAGCAGGAGCAGGTCGCCGGAGCGGACCGGGCCGTCGTTGCGGACCCAGTGCAGAGTGCAGGCGTGCGGGCCGGCCGCGGCGATGGTGCCGTAGCCGACGTCGTTGCCCTCGACGCGCGCGCGGAGGAAGAACGTGCCCTCGATGTAGCGCTCGGAGGTGGCCTCCGCCTTGTCGAGGACCTTCACCACGTCCTCGAAGCCGCGGACGGTCGAGTCGACCGCCTTCTGCAGCTCGCCGACCTCGAACTCGTCCTTGATCAGCCGCGCCTCGGAGAGGAAGACCCGCAGCTCCTCGTCCCGCTCGGCGGTGACCTTGTCGGTCAGGGCCGCCTCGATCCCGGCGTCGTAACCGCGCACGACCCGCACCGGGCCGGTCGCCTCGCGCAGCTTGTCGGCCAGCTCGCGCACGTCGGAGGCGGGGATGCCGTACAGCTTCGCCGCCTCGGTGAGGGAGTGGCGGCGACCGACCCACAGCTCGCCCTGGCCCGACAGCCAGAACTCGCCGTTCTCGCGGTCGGAGCGGGGCAGGAGGTAGATCGTCGCGTCGTGGCCCTCGGCGTTCGGCTCCAGCACGAGGACGCCGTCCTCGGTCTGGTTGCCGGTGAGGTACGCGTACTCGACGGACGCCCGGAAAGGGTAGTCGGTGTCGTTGGAGCGGGTCTTGAGGTTGCCCGCGGGGATCACCAGACGCTCGCCCGGGAAGCGCGCGGACAGCGCGGCGCGGCGGGCCGCGGTCTCGGCGGCCTGGGCGATCGGCTCCAGGTCGCGCAGCTCCGTGTCGGCCCAGCCGGACTTCATGCTCTCGGCCAGCTCATCGGAAACGCCCGGGTACAGGCCGTTCTTGCGCTGCTTGATCGGCTCTTCAGACTCAGTCTCCGGGGTCTCCGGGGTGAGCTCGTCGGCCACGGTCATCCTCCTAGTTACGGCACTGGACCCCCTCCATCGTACGGTCGTACGGAAGGGGGCCCAGGGGCGAAGGACCTGTTACCGACCACCTACTCGAAGCGCGCCGCGAGCAGTACGACGTCCTCCTCGCCGTCCGCCTGGTCCAGTCCGTCCGGCAGCACGGTCCGCAGCACGTGGTCGGCGATCGCGTCCGGGTCGTGCCGCAGCGCCCTGGGCACGCTCGCCGCCGCCGAGTGCAGCCGGGCGAAGGCGCGGTCGGTCGGGTCGCCGGTGCGGTGCAGCAGGCCGTCGGTGTACAGCAGTACCGTCTCGCCGGGCTCGGCCTGCAACTCCACGCTCGGCGCCTCCCAGCAGGCGAGCATGCCGAGCGGCGCGGACACCGAGGTCTCCACGTACTCGGTGCGGCGCTCGCCGACCAGCAGCGGCGGGCAGTGCCCGGCACCCGCGAGGGTGATCTTGCGCAGCGCGGGTTCGCAGTAGGCGAACAGGGCGGTGGCGGAGCGGGCGGGCTCGGTGAGGCGCAGCAGCAGTTCGAGATCGGACAGGACTGCGACCGGGTCCTCGCCCTCCATCACGGCGTACGCGCGCAGGGAGGCGCGCAGCCGGCCCATCGCGGCGACCGCGCTCGGCCCGGAACCGGTCACCGAGCCGACCGCGAGACCGAGCGCGGCGTCCGGCAGCGGCAGCGCGTCGTACCAGTCGCCGCCCCCGCGCGGCCCGGTGCGATGACGTGCGGCCAACTGGACACCGGCGACGCGGGGGAGCCGGGACGGCAGCAGCTCCTCGGCCATGGTCGCCATGCACGCGCGCGTGCGCTCCACCTCGACGAGCCGCGCCAGGTGCTCACCGGCGTAACGCGCGTACAGGCCCACCAGATGGCGCTGGCGTTCGACCGGCTCGGCGGGCTCGTCGTAGAGCCACACGGCGGCGCCGATCCGGCCCGCGCCCTCGGTGGCCAGGGGGAGTGCGTAGCAGGCGGCGTAGCCGAGGCGGGCGGCGACCTCGCGGTGGCGGGGGTCGAGGCCGTCCTCGGCGAGCAGGTCCGGCTCGGCGATCTCGCCGTCCGCGCCCGGCAGTCCGTCCAGGATGCGGCCGTACGACATCGCGCTGCGCGGCACGGTCTCGATGTGACCGAGGTCGGCGCGGGCGAGGCCGAGGCCGATCGTGGTGTCCGGTCCCAGACCGTCGCCGGGTTCCAGTACGACGAGACCGCGCCGGGCGCCCACCAGGGCGGCTCCGGCGCGCAGCAGTTCGGTCAGGGCCTCGCGGAGTGCGTCCGTGCGGGCCAGGCGTTCGGTGAGTTCGTGGAGTGTCGTGAGGTCCGAGACCCAGCCGGCGAGACGGTCCTGGAGCAGTGCTCCCGGTGGGTTCGGCGGGGGTACCGCAGGGGTGTCCGGGGCCACGGGCGCGGGCGCGACAGTGTGTGCGGGCGAGGGAACCGTTGAATCGATTCCGGCCACTTTCGGAGGGTGAGGGGCGTTCATGGCGTCCGGCTTTCCGACCGGTGCGTATTGCTCAAAAGCATCGCAAACCCCCATGTCATTCTGCGCCGCTAGCAGTGTCTCCACATGTACACGCACTCGTAAGGGGATGTCCAGCATTGTCCTGCTGGGATTCCTGGTGTCCGTGGGTCACCGGTGCACCCCTTGCCATAAAGCAAAGTTGGCTTAAAACTGACTCGGGTAACGGGGTATTGCGGTCGACTGGCCTTGCTCCACAGAGCGTCACAGCGGTCGTGATGGGTACGTACTCGGAGAAGGCCAGGGGTGGTTGACAGTCACCCGGAACCTGGTGACCGACCCCGGCGTCCTATCCACCGACGACCGTGCCCCATCCTCCCGTGGCGGAGGCGGAGAGAAATACGCGGGACGGCAAAACGCCAGACTTCGCCACCCCACGCCACGCCCATGCTTTTGATAGACGCAGTATGGGGTTCCCCGTGTTCTGGACGCGGGTGTGATGCGCCAACAGGTACGCACAGTGAAGTGATCGACACATGGTGTGATGTGGCCCACGGTGTTGCCAGCGGTGCAACGGAAAGGAACGAGCGCTCATGCGCGAGATCCTCGGAAGGCGACGCAGGCTCCTGTCCCAGCGCAGCGACGGGAGGCCTGAGTTGATCAGCGCGGCCCTGACCTTCGCGGCGGAATGGCAGTGGCCCGTACTCCCGGGTGCGGCGGCGGACCCGCAGGGACGTTCCCGCTGCGCTTGCCCCGACCCGGACTGCACGGTGCCCGGTGCACACCCCTTCGACCCCGGTCTGCTCGCGGCCACCACGGACGCCCGCATGGTGCGCTGGTGGTGGACCAACCGCCCCACCGCGCCGATCGTCCTGGCCACCGGTGGCAAGGCCCCCTGCGCGGTGAGCCTGCCGGCCCTCGCGGCCGCGCAGGCCCTGACCGCCCTCGACCGCATGGGCATGCGTCTCGGTCCGGTCGTGGCCTCGCCCAGCCGCTGGGCGATCCTGGTCAAGCCGTACTCCATGGAGCAGTTGGGCGAACTGCTGTACGCCAAGGACTTCGTCCCCGGCTCGCTCCGCTTCCACGGCGAGGGCGGCTACCTCGCCCTGCCCCCGTCCGAGACCGGCGAGGGCGAGATCCGCTGGGAGCGCGCACCGCTGCCCGGCTCCGCCTCCCCCTGGGTCCCCGACGTCGAGGCCGTGGTGGACGCCGCGGTCGAGGCCCTCACTCGTACGGGTGTGAGCGCGCCCGAGTTGTAGGGGTGTCGAGCGCGCGCGGACGGTACACGCGCGTGTGGTCGTTATCTTCCGCTGTATGAACCTTCGTCTGCTCGCCCTCGCGGGCGTCGTGGCGTGCGCGGTCGCGCTGCCGCTGGCCGTGGCGTCCGCGGGACCGGCGGGCGACGAGGGCCGCGCCGTCGTACGCGCCCCCGCGCGCGAGCCCGTACGTTCCTCCCCCTCCGCCGACGCCAAGGCGCCCACCGTCGCACCCACCGAGTCGCCGCTGCTGCTGGGCCTCGGCCTGGCCACCGCCGCCCGCTGCGGTCCCGAACTCACCTCGCCCGAGGGCATCGAGGCGCAGACCTGTGTGCTCACGCAGGGTGCGGACACCTGGGCGCGCACCTACTACCGCAACGCGACCGGCGACGCCCTGGACTCCGTACTGAGCCTCATGGGACCCGAGGGCCGCACCGTGCAGATCAACTGTGCCGTGGGCGCCGGGGACGAACCGGGGACGTGCGAGACGCCGCGGGAGCGCACCCGGGGCGGGGCGGACGCGTACACGGCCTTCGCGGAGTTCGCGGCGCGGGGCGGACGCGGGCCGCTCCTGCTGAGGTCCGGAAGCAACTCCGGGGCCTCGAACGGCAGTTGACGTCCGGCGGAGTTCCGTAAAAGGAACCCGGGCATGAAAAGACCCGGTTGCTGGCGACGGGGGATGCACCAGCAACCGGGCTACTGGAACGGTAACAAGAGATCGGCGGTTCGCAAATTCGATCCGGGGTTTCCGGTCACGTATTTGCTTGTCCCTGACGGGACTTGTGAGCGGAGTCACCGGTGCCACGAGATCGGACGCGGCTGACCGGTCGGTCAGCCGCACCCGATTTCGTCACGGTCTGTCAACTGAGCGTGACCTGCCGGTTGGTGAGACCGCCGCGCGCCCGGCGCTCGTCCGCGGTCAGCGGCGCGTCCGCGGCGAGGGCACCGGCAAGGCGCTCCGCGAACTCGGCGGCCGGCTTCTCGATGTCCTCCGCGCCGACGCCGCTGGGCAGGTCCCAGACCGGCACGGTGAGCCCGTGAGCGCGGAAGGAGCCCACCAGGCGGGTCCCTTCGCCGAGGTTGGAGCGGCCCGCCGCGTGCAGTCGGGCGAGCGCGTCCAGAAGCTGCTCCTCCGGGTGCGGCATGACCCAGCGC
The DNA here is from genome assembly GCF_022698165.1 of Streptomyces cylindrosporus. GTDB lineage: Bacteria > Actinomycetota > Actinomycetes > Streptomycetales > Streptomycetaceae > Streptomyces > Streptomyces cylindrosporus. The sequence continues at coordinate 169,999 of NZ_JALDAY010000008.1, read as the reverse complement.
AGGTGGTTCTTCTCCGGCGTCTCGCACCAGTACGCCGCGTCCACGCCCGTCAGCTTCACGGTCGGGATCGCCGCGGCGTTCGCACGCTCCAGAGAAGCGGTCACATCAGGCGTCGCGTTCTCCGCGTCCGGCACCCAGAACTCGAAGCCCTCGTGCACAACTGGCTCGAACGTGCCTTCGGGATCCAGCAGATCCTGCAGCCGCGGACCCTCGGCGGGCGCGCGACGGCCCTCGACCGGCGTGCCCGGCTCGGCGGTCAGCGCGCGCTGCAGGGTGTCGGCCAGGTCGCGGCTGATGTCGCCGGACGCCGTGTCGTTCTGCAGGCCGAGCAGCACCGAGCCGTCGTCGCGGCGCAGCGCCGGCCAGGCCATCGGCAGCACGGTCGCGAGCGTGACGGACGGGACTCCCTCGGGCAGGCCGCCCTTGAGCGTCAGCTCGACGGTCGCCGCCGGCACCAGCTCGCGCAGCGCCACCCAGTCGCACTCACCGGCCAGCCCCTCGAAGGGCCGGTGCACCAGCTCGGTCGAGGCCTGCGCCGCGGCCCGGCCGTGACAGGCCTTGTACCGCCGGCCGCTGCCACAGGGGCAGGGCTCACGGGCACCGACGACCGGGATCTCCCCATCGGTGAGCTGCGGCTGCTTGGCCTTGGTCTGAGGTCGCTTCTTGGCCATCGTGGGTGTCTCCCGGTTACGGCTCGTCTCGTACGGCGGGAGCCTAGCCGTTCACGCCATCGGCGACGGGAGCCTGTGGATGACGGGGCTGTGGATGACGGACCTGTGGACAGCGGAAGCCTGTGGACGGCGGCAGCCTGTGGACAAGGTCCGCGACCTAGTCCAGGTCGTCGAACGCCTCCACGTACCCCATCCCCGGCATCCCCGGCACCCGCGAGACCGTCGGCGCCGTGACGCGCGTAGCGAAGTCGTCGCGACGGTGACCCGCGTCCGGATCATGAACGTCCTCGTGCACCACGACCCACACGGTGACCTCGCCGCGCGCGTCGTCCCGTACTCCCCAGTCGTCGGCAAGCGCGGTGATGATGTTCAGCCCGCGGCCGCCGTGCGCGGTGACCGAGGGAGTGGCCGGAGCCGGACGGGTGGGTCCGCCACCGTCCGTCACCTCCACGGTGAGCCTGCCGCCGCGGTCGACCCGCCAGGCCGCCCGGACGTCGCCGTCCCCGGCCAGGGCGTCGCCAAGCGGCCGGCCGTGCTTGCACGCATTGCTCAAGAGTTCGGAAAGAATCAGTACGGCATCGTCGATGACCGACTCCGACACACCGCCCCTGCGCAGCTGCTCGCGCATACGGTGTCTCGCCTCCCCCACGCCCGCAGGGCCATGGGGTACGGCCATGCTCGACGACGTGGGCACCTCCTGTGCCACCACCAACGCCACCCCCGAGACCTCCTTTGCCCCACGCCACGGTGTGGATGCCCCATTGGCCTGTACCGGAAACCGGCCAATCCACGTTCGGTGACGCATTCGCAACGATCGAATACGGACCGAACGCGCCGGTGCACTCCCCGTAGTCGCGTGGCTTGATTTCGACGGTGTCCGGAAAGGGAGAATGGTGCCAGAGGGGCGGAAGGGTCAAGGGTTCTTCACAGGTCTTTACCAGTGGCACACCGTCAGATACCGGCATCCCGCCCGAGCTGACGCAGTACCGCGCGCGGGCGGTTGGTGATGATGGCGTCGATGCCCAGCTCGACGCAGAGGTCCACGTCCTCGGGCTCGTTCACCGTCCACACGTGCACCTGGTGACCGGCCCGCTTCAGCCGCTGGATGTACGCGGGGTGGTTGCGCACGATCCGGATCGAGGGGCCCGCGATCCGGACACCCGCGGGCAGCCGTCCGTCGCGCAGCCGGGGCGAGAGGAACTGCAGCAGATAGACCGTCGGCAGCGTCGGCGACGCGGCACGCACGCGATGCAGCGACCGCGCCGAGAAACTCATCACGCGCACCGGCGACTCGGCGGCCGAGGCCGGCGCGTCCAGCCCGAACCGCTTCAGCAGCACCAGCAGCCGCTCCTCCACCTGCCCCGCCCACCGCGTGGGGTGCTTGGTCTCGATGGCGAGTTCCACCCGCCGCCCGGCGTCCGCGACGAGTTCGAGCAGCCGCTCCAGGGTCAGTACGGAGGTGTCCTCGCGGTCCTCCGGCCGGAACTCCCAGTCGGGCTCCTCGTCCCGCCCCTTCCAGGCGTCCCGCGTCTTCCAGGAGCCGAAGTCCAGGGCGGCGAGCTCGGCGAGCTCCAGCGCCGAGACCGCGCCGCGGCCGTTGGACGTACGGTTGACGCGGCGGTCGTGGACGCAGACGAGGTGGCCGTCCGCCGTCAGGCGTACATCGCATTCGAGGGCGTCCGCACCGTCCTCGATCGCCTTCTTGTACGCGGCCAGGGTGTGCTCCGGGGCCTCTTCGGAGGCGCCCCGGTGGGCGACGACTTGGATCGAGTGCTGCCGTGCGTGGGTCACCGCGTCATGGTGCCACCGCACGGGGGTAGTCGTGCGGTCGGAGGGTCAGAGATTGCACCCCTTTTGCGTGTCATGACCTATATAAGGAACTGCCCCAGACCCACAGGCACCGCTTATGGTGCCCTGACGGCTCATGGGAAAAGCTGACGGCATACAAAAGGACATGCACAGCTGCAGCGCGCCGGACCGTCGACAACGAGAACGGGCGTGACCGAGTGCGACCCAGAAGAACAGCCGTGGACCGAGGAGAGAAGCTGTGAGCACCGAGAACGAGGGCACCCCGGTACCCCCGGCCCCGTCCGCACCCCCCGTGCCGGTGGACGCTCCCGCTCCCTCGGCACCCGCCGCCCCGGAGGGGAGCGCGCCCACCGCTCCGCTCCCGCCGGTGCCCCCGAGCGCCCCCGGCGCGCAGGAGCAGGAGCTGGTGCACGCGGGCCACGCGCCCGCGTACGCGTCGACGGAGTCGAACAACCCCCAGCCCGGCAGCGGGTCGGCCCCGGACGCCTCCTGGCCGCCCCCGCCCCCCGCGACCCCGTCGTACTCCGACGGCGGCGCGGGTTCCGGCTCCGACTGGGGATCCTCGTACCAGCAGCAGCCGCCGTCCCCGAAGTCCCGCCGCGGCGGACTCGTCGCCGCGATCCTGGTCGCCGCGCTGGTCGCCGGCGGCCTGGGCGGCGGTCTCGGCTACACGCTGGCCAAGAACAACGACGACAACACCGGCTCCACGACGGTCTCCTCGTCCACCAGCGGCGGCCAGGTCAAGCGTGACGCCGGCACGGTCGCGGCCGTCGCCGCCAAGGCGCTGCCCAGCACGGTCACCATCGAGGCCGAGTCGAACAGCGGCGAGGGCGGCACCGGCACCGGGTTCGTCTTCGACACCCAGGGCCACATCGTCACCAACAACCACGTCGTCGCCGACGCCCTCGACGGCGGCAAGCTGACGGCGACCTTCCCGAACGGCAAGAAGTACGACGCCGAGGTGGTCGGCCACGCGCAGGGTTACGACGTCGCGGTCATCAAGCTCAAGAACCCGCCGTCGGACCTCCAGCCCCTGACGCTCGGCGACTCCGACAAGGTGGCCGTCGGCGACTCCACGATCGCGATCGGCGCCCCCTTCGGCCTGTCCAACACGGTGACGACGGGCATCATCAGCGCCAAGAACCGCCCGGTCGCCTCGAGCGACGGAACCGGCTCCAACGCCTCGTACATGAGCGCGCTGCAGACCGACGCGTCGATCAACCCGGGCAACTCCGGCGGCCCGCTCCTGGACGCCCAGGGCAACGTGATCGGCATCAACTCCGCGATCCAGTCCACGGGCAGCGGCGGCCTGGGCGGCACCAGCCAGTCCGGCTCGATCGGCCTCGGCTTCGCCATCCCGATCAACCAGGCCAAGTACGTCGCCCAGCAGCTGATCCAGACCGGCAAGCCGGTCTACGCGAAGATCGGCGCCTCGGTCTCCCTGGAGGACTCCAGCGGCGGCGCCAAGATCACCGACACGGGCGCGGGCGGTGCCTCCGCGGTCGAGTCCGGCGGCCCCGCCGACAAGGCCGGCCTCAAGCCCGGCGACGTCATCACCAAGCTCGACGACCGGGTGATCGACTCCGGCCCGACCCTGATCGGTGAGATCTGGACCCACAAGCCCGGCGACAAGGTCACGATCACCTACGAGCGGGACGGCAAGTCCCACACGGTCCAGCTCACGCTGGGCTCCCGCACCGGCGACAGCTGATCCCTCGACCCACGCGCGCGTACCTCCCCGGTTCGGCGACAACTGCCCCACGCGCGCGTGGACCAACCCGTTACTCTTGTCCCCGCGCCGCCGATCTCCAGGGCGGCGCGGGGAGGCGTGCCCGAGCGGCCGAAGGGAACGGTCTTGAAAACCGTCGTGGCAGCGATGTCACCGTGGGTTCAAATCCCACCGCCTCCGCACAGGCCGTAGACCGTGCTCGTCAGATGGGGTGTCTCTCACCGAGAGGCACCCCATCGGCGTTCGTCCGGGCCCGCCATGGGATTGATTGCCCTGGTGGAAGGGGGTGAGGATCAACTTCCGGTGCGCCAGATTCGGTCGGGTCAGGCCGGTTTCCGGCAGACCGAACACTGGAGAAGCACGCATGTCCCACACCAACGCCGGGTCCTTCCGGCGCCAGGCGTCTCGGAGGATGTCGCGGCCCGTCCTCCTCGTCATGCAGCTGCTGCTCGTCGCGATCGTCGCCGCCGGCGCCCTCGTGACGAACACGGGCAGGGCCAGCGCGCAGGACGAGCCGAACGGCGCACTGTCCCAGGGCTCGCTGCCCGGCGTGATGTACCGCGGCGACTCCCGCTACCCGAACGACATCTTCGCCAACGGCTTCGTCTCGCGCGGGACGAACTACGACCTGGTGGCGCACGTCCGCGGCGACCGGGCCAACAACAGCGGTTACATCTCCACGTCGGGTACGCGTGGCGTGGCCGAGCAGTTCGCGCGCAGCCAGGGCATGCGCAACCTCGCCGCGTCCGCGAGCCAGCCGCGCTGCCAGGGCGTGGGGTGGTCGATCGGCCAGTCCATCCCGGTCGTCGGCTGGCTGGTGACGTCCAGCTGCCAGCACTCGGTGATCACCGACCGGACCTTCGTGTACACGATCAACCCGCAGTTCGCGCAGTTCATCCTGCACGTCCCGGACCAGCTGCGGGGCGACAGGTCGCTGCACGACCACTACGCGAGCCAGGACGAGTGGGCCTTCTTCCGCCGCATCCCGCCGCAGGCGATCACCGGCGTCCACATCTACACGATGGAAGGCCGGGCCAACGGCTCGATCCTGATGCCGCAGAGCGTCACCTTCCGTTACGACCGCTGGGTGGCGAACCCCAACTACAACCGCAACTTCCGCTACAACCCGATCACCGACCGGGACGCCCACTTCTCCTGGGACACGGGCCTGAACATCCCGCCCGTCCAGGCGAACCCGTACCAGCGGGGCTGCGAGGCGACCGAGCGCTGCCGGGGCGGCAACGGCTGACCCGCGCCCAGGCAGTCCTCGGGGCCTACAGCTCGTAGTCCTCGGCGAGCCCCTCCCAGTCCACGTCCCGCAGTGCCGTGACCGCGTCGCAGTCCGACGGCACCCGGGGCGTGGACTGGAACCATATGACCGTCAGGGCCGAGCGGAAGAGCACCGGGTCGTGCGCCGGGTCGAGGGCCGTGGAGCGGAAGGCGCCGACACAGGCCACCGGCGGCAGCACCTCGACCGGCCCGAACGCGCCGGCGTACTGGTCCGGGTATTCGCGCTCGGGCGGCACCAGGTGGACCGGCGCGCGGAAGGCGCTCTCGGCCGTGTGCAGCAGACCCTTGATCTTCATCTCGTTGACCGGCTTGCAGGGATAACCCTCCAGCATCCCTCCGTACGTCGACGAGAATCGCACCTCGGACAGGTCGACGGAGCGGCCGGAAGTGAGGATCACGCGGGTCAGCGACATGATCCGCACTCTAGGGCGGTCTTGCATCTGGTTCCTTCGGTTCTTCCGGCGCCTTCCTGGGGCCTGCCTGCCGCCGCCCTGCCTGCTGGGTGCTGGGTGTGCCTGGCCTCAGGGGCGGTGCCCCGTCATCCGTGCCGCCGACGCGATCGTCGCCCGCGCCTCCCGTTCCGACAGGCCGGTGTTGAGCGCCGCGTCGACCAGCGGGGCGACGAGGGCCGGCCCGATGCCGTTCTCGTAGGCGCGGCAGGCGGCCCAGAACAGGCGGGTGTTGCGCTGTCCCTCGTGCGCGGCGAGCACGAACTGCACCAGGCCCTGCCCGTGGTCGCCGGCCGAGGGGTGGGTCGCGGGGTGGACGGGGCGCGGCGGCGGCAGGAGCAGGCGCAGCAGGGCAGGCGGGCAGACGGCGGGTGCGAGGTGGGCGGTGCCGGGGGCGGTCGCGTACACGCCGTGTTCGGTACGGGAGCCGGGGCCGACGAGGTAGCCGCCGGCGCCGCGGATGTCGATGCCGGGGGCGAGGCGGCCGGCCGAATTGGGTACGGCCGCGTCGGACGGGCCGGTCAGCCAGAGGTGGCGGCCGCCGCTGGGCGTGAGCACGACCACCGTGTCCGGGATGGTGAACAGGTGCCGCAGGGCCAGTTCGCGCAGGGCCGTGGAGGAGTCGGTGCCGGTCTTCGTGTCGAGGTCGATGCCGATCAGGTGGTGCGGGGGCAGCCCGCAGGCGATGCCGTAGCCGGTCGCCCAGGGCGCGGCGGCGAACAGTTCGCGGATGCGCGCCGGGTCGGTCGAGGCGTCGTACACGCCGTGGCCGAGGCGGCCGCACTCGCCGTGGCAGCGGTGGGGGTCGGGGTCGTCGCGGTGGGGGGAGCGCAGGGCCGGGAGTTTGGTCCGGGACAGGGGGATGACGGCCAGTCCGCGCTCGGCGGCTGACAAAGCGTGTGCGAGGGCCAGCGTCGTGGCCTGCCGGTCGATGGTGGCCATGACTCCATGTTCGTACGCATGTTCGAAAAAGGGAAGAGGGCTCGGCCGCGACTCGCCGGGCCGAAACGAATTGGCCGGAAATCTGCCGGAACGCTTCACCGCCTGCGGCGCTTGGGGCCGACTCGCCCGTACTGCCCCGACCTGGGCGTTGGAAGTGGTGAAAGGGGTTTATCGACTTGTCGTAGCACTTGAGTGGGAATCGGGGCTTCCGGGGTGGTTCGCCGGGGATTCGGTGGGCAACTCTGGTCTCGCGACGTCGTGCACAACACCGAGGCGGTCGGCCAACTGCCCTGGTAACAGCCTTACTTGACGTACTTCCGGCAAGAAGCCGGGTTCTGGAGGAAGAAACATGGCAAGCATCCGTACCGCCCGCGTCATCGCCGCCGTCTCCGCCCTCCCGCTGGCAGCCGCCCTGTTCACCGGCGTCGCGGCGGCGGACAACGGCGGCTTCGCGGACGACGGATCGAACGCGGGTGTCGCGAGCATCGTCGGCAGCGGCGTCGGCCACGACAACAACGGCAACTCGTCCACCACGCAGCAGAACGCGGTCGGCTCCGGCGCCTCGAACCAGAGCAACACCGCCCAGGTCAACGGCTCCGCGTTCACGGCCATCAACCAGGGAAACGAGAACGTCGCCGTCAACTTCACCAACCTCTGGTGAGCCGCCGTCCCTGACTCCCGGCCGTCGGAGGGCCCGGGAGGAAGGGACCCGAGGGGTGTGCTCCGTGGGGTGTAACGCGTCTGCGCGGCGGTGCTTCGGCATCGCCGCGCAGGCGTTTTCGCGTGTGGCGGGCGCGGGGTTTTCACAGATGGCGCGCGCAGGTGTTTTCACAGATGGCGGGCACAGGTGTTTTCGCGTGTGGCGGGCACAGGCGTTTTCGCCTGGCCGAGGCCCACCTTGACAGTGCATCAAATCTGACGGACAGTCAGAAACTCCTGTCGGAGTCGAGGGAACCCGGCCGGCGGCTGCGGTGTACCAGAAGTGTCAATGCGATGCGGCACGGCACGAGGGGGCGACGATGAGCGGTGGGCCGGAGGCGAGCGATGAGCTGGGGATGCGGCTGAAGACGTACGAAGGACGCGCGGCCGCCGTCGCCGGCCAGGGCAAGGACCCCGTCAACCTGCCCATGATCCGGCACTGGTGCGAGGCGATGGGCGACACCAACCCGGCGTACGAGGGCCCGGACGCCATGGCCCCGCCCACCATGCTCCAGGCCTGGACGATGGGCGGCCTCTCCGGCCACTCGGGCCGCTCCGCGGCGTTCGACGAACTCCTCGGCCTGCTCGACGAAGCGGGCTGCACCTCGGTCGTCGCCACCGACTGCGAGCAGGAGTACGTCAGAGCCCTGCGCCCGGGCGACGAGGTCACCTTCGACACGGTGATCGAGTCGGTCTCGGAGCGCAAGACGACCAAACTCGGCACGGGCTACTTCGTCACGACACGCACGGACGTCCGCGCGGGCCCGGACCGCGCCCTGGCCGGCACCCACCGCTTCCGCATCCTCAAGTACGCCCCCGCGGCCCGGAGTCGGCCACAGGAGCAGCCCCGCCGCCCGCGCCCGGTCGTCAACCGTGACAACGCCGGCTTCTGGGAAGGAGTCGAACAACACCGCCTCCTCATCCAGCGCTGCACGTCCTGCACCACCCTCCGCTTCCCCTGGCTCCCGGGCTGCAACGCGTGCGGCGCCCTGGACTGGGACACGCTGGAGGCGAGCGGCGAGGGCACGGTCTATTCGTACGTCGTCATGCACCACCCCCCCTTCCCGGCGTTCGACCCCCCTTACGCGGTCGCCCTGGTGGAGCTGGCCGAAGGCGTCCGCATGATCAGCAACGTCATCGGCACGCCCTACGACAAGGTGCACATAGGCCTGCCCGTCCATCTCGAATTCCAGCGGTACGACGACGAGTTGGTGCTGCCCGTGTTCCGCGCCCGGGAGGAGGTCGCATGAGCAGGCAGGTCAGGGCCGGCGAGCAACTGCCGCCACTGGAGATCCCGATCACCCGCACCCTGATCGTCGCCGGGGCCATCGCCTCCCGCGACTACCAGGACGTTCACCACGACGCCGAGCTGGCCCGGCAGAAGGGCTCCCCGGACATCTTCATGAACATCCTGACGACCAACGGCCTGGTCGGCCGCTACATCACCGACCACTTCGGTCCGACGGCCGTGCTCCGCAAGGTGGCCATACGGCTGGGGGCGCCCAACTACCCGGGGGACACGATGGTGTTGACGGGCACGGTCGAGGAAGTGACCGAGGAGACCGACGCGGTCACGGCGACGGCGACGGCGACCGTGAAGGTGGTCGGGGCGAACGGCATCGGCAGACACGTCACGGGCACGGTCACGGTCACGGTCAGCGTCCCCTCGGGGGGTGCCCGGTGAGCGTGCGCAAGCGGGACGCCCTCGGCGGCCGGGCCGCGATCGCCGGCATCGGGGCCACCGAGTTCTCCAAGGATTCCGGGCGCAGCGAGCTGCGGCTGGCGGTGGAGGCGGTGCGGGCCGCGCTCGACGACGCGGGGCTGACCCCGGGGGACGTGGACGGGATGGTCACGTTCACGATGGACACCAGCCCGGAGATCACCGTCGCCCAGGCGGCCGGCATCGGAGAGCTGTCCTTCTTCTCCCGCATCCACTACGGCGGCGGCGCGGCCTGCGCGACGGTCCAGCAGGCGGCGCTCGCGGTGGCCACGGGGGTCGCGGAAGTGGTCGTCTGCTACCGCGCCTTCAACGAGAGATCCGGCCGCCGCTTCGGCTCCGGCGTCCAGCACCGGGAGCCGTCGGCGGAGGGCGCGGCGCTCGGCTGGTCCCTGCCGTTCGGGCTGCTCACCCCGGCGTCCTGGGTGGCGATGGCGGCCCAGCGGTATCTGCACACGTACGGGCTGACCCCGGAGGCCTTCGGGCATGTGGCGGTGGTGGACCGGAAGTGGGCGGCGACGAACCCCGCCGCGTACTTCCACGGCCGTCCCATCACCCTCGCCGACCACGCGGCCTCGCGCTGGATAGTCGAGCCGCTCCGGCTGCTGGACTGCTGCCAGGAGACGGACGGCGGCCAGGCGATCGTGGTCACCTCGGTGGAGCGGGCCCGTGACCTGCCGCACCCACCGGCCGTCATCGCGGCGGCCGCCCAGGGCGCGGGCCGCGGCCAGGAGCAGATGACCAGCTTCTACCGCGACGACCTGACCGGCCTGCCGGAGATGGACGTGGTGGCCCGCCAGCTGTGGCGGACGGCGGGCCTGGGGCCGGCCGAGGTGGACGTGGCGATCCTGTACGACCACTTCACACCGTTCGTGCTGATGCAGCTGGAGGAGTTCGGGTTCTGCGGGAAGGGGGAGGCGGCGGAGTTCGTGGCCGAGGAGAGGTTGCCGATCAACACGCACGGAGGACAGCTCGGGGAGGCGTACCTCCACGGGATGAACGGGATCGCGGAGGGGGTGAGGCAGCTACGGGGTACGGCGGTGAACCCCATACCCGGGGCCGAGCGGGTCCTGGTCACGGCCGGCACCGGCGTGCCCACGTCGGGCCTGGTCCTGGCCGCGGACGACTGACGGTCCTGACCTCGGACGACTGACCGTCCTGACCTCGGACGAAACCGACGGGAGAGTGTCCGCCCCGCCATCCAGACGGGTCCCGCGGCGACATCCAGACGGGTCCCGCCCCGGCACCCAGATGGCTCCCGCCCCGGCACCCAGATGGCTCCCGCCTGGCCTCCGCCCGCCCGCACCCCCGAGCGCCCCCCAGGGGTCATCCCGCAGTAGTCCGGCCCCGTCCGTCCACCTTCAGGAGGTGGAGTCAGCCCCACCCCTACAACCTGAGGCGGACTCGCCTTCGGGACCTGCGGCCGATGAGCCGGAGGTGCCCTCGCTCATAGCGTGGAGCCATGACCACACCCGTCTGCACCAGCGCTTCGACCGCCGCCGGCCCGGCGACGCAGACCCTGCCGTACCCGTCGTTCGCCTCGTACGTCAGGGCCCGGCAGCCGGTGCTGCTGCGCACCGCCCGGTCGCTGACCGCGAACCCGAGCGACGCGGAGGACCTGCTGCAGACCGCGCTCACCAAGACGTACGTCGCCTGGGAGCGGATCGAGGACCACCGGGCGCTGGACGGCTATGTGCGCCGGGCGCTGCTGAACACGCGCACCTCGCAGTGGCGCAAGCGCAAGGTCGACGAGTTCGTGTGCGAGGAGCTGCCCGAGCCGGAGCCGTTGCCGGACGGGGAGGACCCGGCCGAGCAGCAGGCGCTGCACGACGCGATGTGGAGGGCGATCATGAAGCTGCCCGACCGGCAGCGGGCGATGGTCGTGCTGAGGTACTACGAGGACCTCAGCGAGGTCCAGACGGCCGAGGTGCTCGGGGTGTCGGTGGGCACGGTCAAGTCGGCGGTGTCCCGGGCGCTCGGGAAACTGCGCGAGGACCCTGAGCTGGGGCTTGTGCGGTAATGCGCCCACCTGGGGCCGGTCGCGGGCCGACCTGGTGGCTATTGGGGGTCGGCGTGACGCGATCGATCATCGGCACCTAGTGACATACCACTTGGTATGTGCGCAGAATCAGCGGCAACCCCTACTACCGCGTAGGCAATGTCGCCGCCCCGGGAGGACGCCGTGCTGAGCACCATGCAGGACGTACCGCTGCTGATCTCGAGGATCCTGACCCACGGGTCAAGCATCCACGGCACGTCACAGGTGATCACCTGGACAGGGGAGGCCGAGCCGCAGCGCCGGTCCTTCGCCGAGATCGGGGCCCGCGCCGCACAGCTGGCGAACGCCCTGCGCGACGAGCTGGGCGTCCGGGGCGACGATCGCGTGGCCACGCTGATGTGGAACAACGCCGAGCACGTCGAGGCGTACTTCGCGATCCCCTCCATGGGCGCGGTCCTGCACACGCTCAACCTGCGGCTCCCTCCCGAGCAGCTGGTGTGGATCGTCAACCACGCGGCCGACAAGGCCGTCATCGTCAACGGCTCGCTGCTGCCGCTGCTCGCGCCGCTGCTGGACAAGTTCCCGACGCTGGAGCACATCGTGGTGGCCGGGTCGGGCGACCGTTCCGTCCTCGATGGCGCCCACGCGCAGGTGCACGAGTACGAGGAGCTGATCGCGGGCCGGCCGACGACGTACGACTGGCCGGAGCTGGACGAGCGGCAGGCCGCCGCCATGTGCTACACGTCCGGGACGACGGGCGACCCCAAGGGCGTGGTGTACAGCCACCGTTCGATCTACCTGCACTCCATGCAGGTGAACATGACCCAGTCGATGGGGCTGACGGACCAGGACACCTCGCTGGTCGTGGTGCCGCAATTCCACGTGAACGCATGGGGATTGCCGCACGCGACCTTCATGACCGGCGTCAACCTGCTGATGCCGGACCGCTTCCTGCAGCCCGGTCCGCTCGCCGAGATGATCGAGAGCGAGAAGCCGACGCACGCGGCAGCCGTCCCGACCATCTGGCAGGGCCTGCTCGCCGAGCTCACCGCCAAGCCGCGCGACGTGTCCTCCCTCACCCAGGTCACCATCGGCGGCTCGGCCTGTCCGCCCTCCCTCATGGAGGCCTTCGACAAGCTCGGCATGCGGGTCTGCCACGCCTGGGGCATGACGGAGACCTCCCCGCTCGGCACGGTCGCCCGTCCGCCGGCCCACGCGGTCGGCACGGACGAGGAGTTCGCGTACCGGCTCACGCAGGGCCGTTTCCCGGCGGGTGTCGAGGCGCGGCTCAGCGGCCCTGGCGGCGAGCGCCTGCCCTGGGACGGCGAGTCGGCGGGCGAGCTGGAGGTGCGCGGCCCCTGGATCGCCGGCGCGTACTACAACGGCCCCGACGGCGAACCCCTGCGCCCCGCCGACAAGTTCAGCGAGGACGGCTGGCTGAAGACCGGCGACGTCGGCACCATCTCCCCCGACGGCTTCCTCACCCTCACCGACCGCGCCAAGGACGTCATCAAGTCCGGCGGCGAGTGGATCTCCTCGGTCGACCTGGAGAACGCGCTGATGTCCCACCCGGACGTCGCCGAGGCCGCGGTCGTCGCCGTACCGGACGAGAAGTGGGGCGAACGCCCGCTCGCCACGGTCGTGTTGAAGGAGGGCTCCACCGCCGACTTCGAGTCCCTGCGCGCCTTCCTCGCGAGCGATGTCTGCAAGATCGCCAAGTGGCAGCTCCCGGAGCGCTGGACGATCATCGAGGCGGTGCCGAAGACGAGCGTGGGCAAGTTCGACAAGAAGGTGCTGCGCAGGCGGTACGCGGAGGGCGAACTGGACGTGACCAAGCTCTGATCCGCCCGGTCACCACAGACCGAACCACAGACCCCACGCGCCAATTGCCTACGTGCGCCGGGCGGGATGCCCCAAGGGCCCCGGCCCGGCGCCCCGCCGCACGCGAACGTACACGAGTGACGTGCCGGCCCAGCAGCAACCCGAGCTCCCGCGCCAGTGGCTCAGTTCGTGCCGATCCGGGCGAGCAGGTCGACGATCCGGGCCTGGACCTCGTTGCTGGTGGACCGCTCGGCGAGGAACAGGACGGTCTCGCCGGAGGCCAGCCGCGGGAGGTCGGCCTGGTCGACGGCGGCGGTGTAGACGACGAGCGGGGTGCGGTTGAGCTGCCCGTTCGCCCGCAGCCAGTCGATGATCCCGGCCTGCCGCCGGTGCACCTGCATGAGGTCCATGACCACCAGATTGGGCCTGAGCTGCCCCGCCAGCGTCACCGCGTCCGCATCGCTCGCGGCCCGCGCCACCTGCATCCCGCGCCGCTCCAGCGTCGCGGTCAGCGCCAGCGCGATCTCCGCGTGCTCCTCGATCAGCAGCACGCGCGGCGGATGCTGCTCGCTGTCCCGCGGCGCAAGCGCCTTCAGGAGTACGGCGGGGTCGGCGCCGTAGGCGGCCTCGCGCGTCGCCTGTCCGAGCCCGGCCGTGACCATGACCGGCACCTCGGCGGCGACCGCCGCCTGCCGCAGCGACTGCAGCGCGGTCCGCGTGATCGGCCCGGTCAACGGGTCGACGAACAGCGCGGCCGGGAAGGCGGCGATCTGCGCGTCGACCTCCTCGCGCGAATGCACGATCACCGGCCGGTACCCGCGATCGCTCAGCGCCTGCTGGGTCGTCACGTCCGGCGCGGGCCACACCAGCAGCCGGCGCGGGTTGTCGAGCGGCTCGGGCGGCAGCTCGTCGTCCATCGGCACCGGCCGCGGCGGATCGGCGACCTCTACGGCCCCGCCGGGACCGTCCAGCGGCTCGGGCCCCTCGGCGGCGTTCTCGTCCGGTGCCCCTATGGCGTACGAACGTCCGGCCCCCTCGGTCATCGGCGCGAGCCGCGACTGCCCCGCCAACGAGGGCTGCGCCTGCGCCGGCACCTGTTGCTCGGCGGCGGTCGGGTGCGGCCGGGCGGCCTGCTCCTGACCCGAGTCGGTCCGCTGGCCCAGCTTGCGCCGCCGACCGGAACCGCTCGGGTTGTGCGGCGCGGGCGTCGCCGTCGGCTGCTGCACCTGCGCCGCCTGCCGAGTGAACGGCACCCCCTGCCCCAACGTCCGCACACTGATCGCCCGCCCCTGAGTGGAGTTCGGGTCGACGGCAGGGGCGTCCGACTCGGCGGGAAGCGGCTGAGCGACCCGCGGCTGCGCCTGCGCCTCGGCGGGCAACGGCGTGCCCGGAGCGGGCGTGCTCTGCGCGGGGTGCGCGGCACCGGGAGCGACGGCGGCCTGACCGCCCTGCGGAACACCGGGAGCCGGCGTCGCCTGCGCGGGCTGCGGGGTTACGGGGGTGCCGGCGGCGTCGGCGGGGAGGGGATGACCGGGGACCTGCTGCGCACCCGGCGCCGGAAGCGGCTGGCCCGGGGCGGCCTGGGCGCCGACCTGGCCCGCGGCTTGTGCAGGCAGGGCGGGCTGCCCGGGCGGGACCTGGCCGGGGACGCCGGGGGCCTGGGCCACCGGCGCGAGGCCGGGCTGGGCCGGGACGGGTTGTCCGGGGACCGGCTGACCGGGTGCCAACTGCCCCGGCGCCAACTGCCCGGGAGCCGGCTGCCCGCCCGGGGCGACGGTGCCCTGAGCGGGCACGCCCGTGGCAGCGGGCTGCGCGATCTGAGGTACGGCCTGACCAGCCGCCGTAACCCCATGGCCGTGGCCATGACCGGCGGCCTGGGCAGCGTTCTGCACGCCCCCCTGCGCACCGGCGTCCTGCGCCGGAACCCCCTGCGCGGGCGTCCCGGCCACCGCGCCCGGCTGCGCCACGGCCCGCCGACGGCGCCCCGTCGGTGCGGTGGTGGGGTGCGGCTGGGGCGGAGTGTGGTCGCCGGACTGATCGTGGGATACGGCGTCGTGCCGCCCGTCCTCGATCAGGGCGTCACCGGAGAGTTCCTGACCGCTCTGCCCGGGAAGCTGAGGCTGGCCCGGCACCTGAGGCTGCCCAAGCCCCTGCCCCTGCGGTGGAACCGGCGCCTGCGCGGGCACGGCCTGCGCCTGCCCAGGAATCTGCGGCTGGGCCTGTGCCGGCACCGGCGCCTGCCCACCGACCCCACCAGGAGCACCAGGAACGCCTGGAACCCCGGGAACACCAGGCACCACCCCACCCGGCGCCCGGTCCGCCTCGGCCGGCGGCAGGGCGAACACCGTACGGGGACCAGCCTCCTGCGCGGCGGCGCGCTCATTCGCCGCGGCCAGCGCACGTCGACGCCGCCCGGTCGGCTGACCACCCTCGACCGGAACGGGCTGGTTGGCAAGGACAGGCTGATTGCCCGGTACCGGCTGATCGGCGGGACCCCCCTGGCCACCGGCAACCGCAGCGGAACCCGCCCCCGGGCCTGCACCCGAAGGCGCCCCCGCACCCGAGCCCGCACCCGCACCCGCACCCGAACCCGGCGTCATCGACTGATCGTTGGCGGCCGACCCGGCGGGCAGTGCCGCGGGCAGCGCGTGCTGTTCGCCGCCGCCGTGCCGGGCACGCCGTCCGCCGGCCGGAGCGTTCACACCTTGCGGCGACGCCGGTACGCCCTGCGGCGGTACGGTGCCGCCCAGCCCCGTACCCACGGCCGCGGCCCCCGCCGCATGCTCGGCGGCCGTGACCACCGCACCCTCGGCGGCGACCCCGTCACCACCGCCCTCGGCCGACCGACCGCGCCGCCGCCCGGTCCCGCCGGCCACCTCCACGGCGCTGCCCGTGGCAGCCGCGGCGGCCGCCGACTCCTCGACCGCGCGCCGCCGGCGCCGCCCGGTGGGCACACCGGCCTCGCCCTCGGGCGCCGTAACCGCGTCCGCGCCCTCCCCCGGAGCCCCGCTCTCCAGGAAGGCGTCGACGGAGGACCGCCGGGCCCGCCGCCGTCCGCCGGACGTCTCCTCGGCCTCGGGAGTCTCGACGGGCGTCTCGACCGGGACGGCCCCGGCCCCACCCCCGATGGGCACCTCCAGCACATAAGCGCTGCCGCTCATGCCGGGCACTTCGTGCGTCTGCAGCACGCCACCATGAGCCCGCACGATCCCGCGCACGATCGGCTCGTGCACCGGGTCTCCCCCGGCGTACGGCCCGCGCACCTCGATCCGTACGACTTCACCGCGCTGCGCGGCGGCCACGACCACCGTGTTGTCCATGTAACCGCCCGCGGACACGGGCGCGTTGCCGGTCGCGTCGACGCCGGCGACGTCCGCGACGAGGTGGGCGAGGGCGCTCGCGAGCCGCTGCGGGTCGACCTCGGCCTCGATGGGCGGCGCGTGCACGGCGAACTGCACCCGCCCCGGCCCGATCAGTTCGACGGCTCCGTCGACACCGGCCGCGACGACGGCGTCGAGCATCACCTTCGTACGACTGATCTGCTCACTGCCGACGTCGAGCCGCTGATACCCGAGGACGTTGTCGATCAGGGTCGTGATCCGCGAATAACCGGCGGAGAGGTGGTGCAGCACCTGATTGGCCTCGGGCCACAACTGCCCCGCGTCGTCCGCAGCCAGCGCGGCGAGCTCGCGGCGCAGCTCGTCCAGCGGTCCGCGCAGGGACCGGCCGAGCAGCGTCGACAGCTGGTCGTACCGGGCGGCGAGGGCCTCGTAACGGTCGGCCTCGCGCTCCCCGAGGGCGGCGTAGCGCTCCTCGCCGGCGGCGAGTTCCTCGTCGTGCTGTTCCTGAAGGTCCTCGATCTCGGTGACGTGCTTCTGGCGCAGGGCGGTCAGCTCGGAGGCGTGGTCCTCGTCGAGCCGCTCCAGTTCCTCGGCGTGACGCTTCTCCAGCGCGGCCTTCTCGGCGAGGAGGGCGTCGTACGGCCGCCGGTCGGTGAAGGTCATCACGGCGCCGACGAGCTGGTCGCCGTCGCGCACGGGCGCGGTGGTGAGGTCGACGGAGACCTTCTGCCCGCCCTTGGCGAACAGCACCTGCCCGCGCACCCGGTGCTTGCGACCGGAGCGCAGGGTGTCGGCGAGCGGGGACTCCTCGTACGGGAACGGGGTGCCGTCGGCGCGCGAGTGCAGCACGAGGTCGTGCAGCGCCTTGCCGCCGAGGTCGCTGGCCCGGTACCCCAGGATCTGGGCGGCGGCCGGATTGACGAGCACGATCCGCCCGTCGGTATCGGTCCCGACAACCCCTTCCGCGGCTGCCCGCAGGATCATCTCGGTCTGCCGCTGCGAGCGCGCGAGCTCGGCCTCGGTGTCGACGGTCCCGGTCAGGTCCCGTACGACGAGCATCAGCAGCTCGTCGCCGCTGTAGCCGTAACCGTCGTAGGCCTGCTGCCCGTTCTCGAGATTGGCGCTGGTGACCTCGACGGGGAACTCGACGCCGTCGGTGCGCCGCGCGATCATCCGCGTCGGCTTGGTCCGCCCGGCGGGGTCCATGTGGTCGGGCCGCCGCATGGACCCGGGAATGAGCTTGGAGTCGAACTGGGGCAGCAGATCGAGCAGCCCGCGCCCGACCAACGCCGTCCCCGGCGCCTCGAAGGCCTCAAGCGCGATGGTGTTCGCGTTGACGACGGTCCCGTTGGCGTTGACCAGCACCAACGCATCGGGAAGCGCGTCGAGTATGGCTGCGAGGCGAGCAGCGCCTCGGGATGGCCTGCTGCTCACGAGACGCTTCCTCCCTGTTACCGCACCTTGCCGGCCGCTCGGGCCATCTTGCCAACCGGCCCGCGACGTGTCACGCGAGGGAGTCTAAGCGCAGTGCTTGCGCTCGGGGCGTCGGATGAGAGGGAGGTCGCACGACGAAGTGAAGCAGAACGTGTGACCGCATCACCGCCCCACCACCGGGCCTGCACCCCACCCCACCCCCGACCAGCCCCGAACTCCCCGAAACCCTCGCGGGACCTTTACGGACCCGGTGTCAACGCGGTGCGGAGGCTGTGGGCGGGGGACGCCCGTACGGGCCCGTTCATGGCTGCTTCCGCCGTCCCTTACGCCCGCCGCTTTACGACCGTCCTTGCGGACGCAGGTCGGGCAGCAGGGGTACGAGTCGGTCCCACCGCGCGATCTGGCAGCCGTCGCTGCGGTCGTACGACGCGTTGACGCGCCGCCCGGCCCAGACGCCGGTGACGTGCGCGGTGGCGGGGCCGCCGTACTGCATGGTGCAGATGCTGCCGCCCGGAACGGGGGCGAACGTGTCGGTACCCCACCGGGTCCGCCGATCGAGCGCGGCACAGGCACCGGCCACGTCGGGATGATCGCCGCCGCCGGGGTGGCAGTACAGCTGGTACGTCCCGTCCTTCCCACCACCGGCATCGCGCACGGTGACGGTGAGGTGATCGCCGGGACGGTCCTCGTCTCGGGCGGGCGGGGGTGCGAGGGGGAGGAGCGAGGCCGGGGCGATGTCCGGGCGGTTCGCGCCGGTGGGTGTCATGCCGGTGGGCGAGACGTCGGCGTGGGCGACGGCGGGCAGGACGGATGAGGAGGCGGCGGCGGTTGCGGCGGTGGCGATGAGGAGGAGGCGGACACGGAGGCGGGTGAGGTGCGGATGGAGAGAGCGGCGGGGGCGGCCGAGGTCGGAACGCGGACCGGGCCGAGTACTGCTGGGGGTGACCTGCAACATGACCTGACTAACGCGGGTCGGGGCGGGATGTTGCGGCGGGGGTGGGGGACCGCACCGCCCGCACTACCGGCACCACCGAACCCCGATGATCGCCCCCCCTCTCTCCACCACCCCGACCTGCCCCCTCCACCACCCCTCCACCCCCGACAAGGCCTTTGCTCTGCGGCCCGCCTGCCTAGTACCGTGGAGGCCGATTGGTGACAGCACGCTCGACTGTGTCATCATCTGCACGCACCACTCGCGCTCGCGCGAGCGGCTGTGCTGGAGGCGTCGCCTAGTCCGGTCTATGGCGCCGCACTGCTAATGCGGTTTGGGCCTTAAAGCCCATCGAGGGTTCAAATCCCTCCGCCTCCGCGCTTGATCACCGAAGCCCCGGTCCACCCGACCGGGGCTTCATCGTTCCCAGACCGCCCAGAGGCGCGTTTCCGCAGCTCACAAGGGGTAGACCAAACGGATTTCACATGGCGGCGGCAGTCATGTAATGTTCTTCCTGTCGCCGCGAGCGGCCGAAAGGCCAGGAACCGGCAGAAAAACAAAACAAGCACTCGTAGCTTAACGGATAGAGCATCTGACTACGGATCAGAAGGTTGCAGGTTCGAATCCTGCCGAGTGCACACAAGCCAAAGGCCCCTTGGGATGATCCCAAGGGGCCTTTGACATCAACCGGAGCGCACGAGTTCGGGATGTCTCTTGCCTGCCCGGGTGTCAGACCCTTCCGCCATGCTCTGCCCATGCTGATTGCGACCAACGGTCGGGGCCACACGGTGAAGGGCCCTTCGACGGCGGCGATAGGGACGATGCTCGCCGGCCTGGATCAGGGGGATCACCTGATCCTTGAGCGGCAGGAGGAGGACCGGGAGGGCAACTGGTACGTCCAGGTCTGGTTCCGTGACGAGAACACGTACCAACTGGAGTACCGCGACGGCGTTCCCGCGGAGCACTACCAGACGCAGACGGAGTCGCAGGAGGAGGTCCTTCAAGCGCTCCTCGGCTGGGTGGCCGACAAGCCCGCCTGGCGGGAGGGCTTCACGTGGACCAGCATCGGCCACTGGTTCGCGCCCGGCCCCGAGGATGAGGACGCTCCGACCGCCTAGTAGTACTGCGCGGTTGCTCATGCGATCAGGTCGCCGGGAGCTGGTACGACAGCACGTACGCGTCGGCCGCCATGACCGGAGGTCAGCAGCCGTAGGCACCGCGCCTCCCGCCGCGTGGCCGCGCCGCAACGGGCGACGAACGGTCGCGGCTGTGGGCCCGGTGGCGCGAGATCGACAGGAACCTGGACGCCTACGCGGCGCGGCGGTCGTCCGTGACGGCGGTGGTCGTCCTGGAACCCGGAGCAGCCGAGGTGCCGGACCCGTCGCGGGACAGCTGACCGGCTGACGGCCCCTCCGCGACCGGTGCTCGGTCCACTCGGCACCCGACAGTGCCCGTAAGGTTTCGTTCATGGTGACTGCCGTGGTCCGTGAGTGGCGCGACGAGGAAGGGTGGGGTGTGCTCGACTCGCCCAAGACTCCCGGCGGCTGCTTCGGTCACTACTCCGACATCCAGATGCCCGGGTTCCGCACGCTCTCGCCCGGACAACGGGTCGACCTCACGTGGGAGGCCCCCGGCTTCAAGCAGGACGGGTACGACTACCGCGCGGTGAGCATCGTGCCTCGGCCCGTCTGAGCGACGGCTCGGGCCAACGCGGCAAGCCGGGCCGCCGGACGTCGTACCGGATCCGGTCGGAGGAGATCAGGCGGCCGTTCCGCGCGGAACAGGGTTCGCCGACCAGTGTTCCGCCAGCGCCGGCCACCATTCCGGGTGTTGGTTCACGACCTCGACCAGTGCGGGGCAGGTGTCTCGCATGGCCAGCGCGTAGTTCTCCCAGCCGCCGTAGCCTCGTACTTCGGGGTTGCGTGCCGAGATCACGAGGCCGTACGACAGTATGTCGGCGAGCATGCGGGCCAGGCAGAGGACGTGGATACGGCGGCTTCTGTCCGACGGGATGCCGGCGTTCTCGTAGAAGTGGGCGTGCAGCCAGTGTTCCGCGGCGAGGCACTTCTCGAAGTCCTGTATCCGCTCCATTCCGTTGTAGATGGCGGTCGCTGCGGCGATGCCGTTGTTGATGGCGGTCTGCCGTGTGAGTTCCCGTGTCTGCCATGCCGCGACCAGCAACGAGACCACCACACCTACCGACGCGATCAGCCCGAAGATGTTGGTCACTTGGCCCCCCGCCGCAGATACCGATGCGATGCTCTACCCCTGGCCGGTGATCCAATAACGGCCGGGTGATGTCAGTCGGCCGTCTCCGGGCCCCATCGGTCCGGCGCCACCCCGCGCCAGTCGATCCACGGTGCCCCCGCGATCTCGGCGGGGTCGATCTCCAGGCCCGCTCGGCGGAGGAACTCGGTCAGGTCGGTGATGTTGTGGGCCAGCCCGAGGAGTTCGCCGTCCGCGCGGACGCGTCGGCCGCCGGCGGGGGACGGTGGGTGGACGGTCACGTGTACTGGGCCGGACGTGCCTTCCGGGGCGTACGCGCCGTCCGGGCCGTCCGGGCCGTAGGCGCCCTCCGGGCCGTCCGGGTCGTACGGCCCTCCCGCGCTTCCGCCAGTCATCCGGTGGCCCCTGCTGTTCGGACGGGTGAAGGGAACGGTCGCATGCTTGAATTCAAGCACGTGTTCGATTTGCGCGTCCATTGGTGAGTCGGCCCCGCCCGTGCGGAGGGGGCTGGCCCTCGCCCGTCAGCCGAGTTCCTCGGCGAGGCCGACGACGATGTCCTCCGGGCCGCGGACGTAGCAGAGCCGGAAGATGTTCTCGTACTGCTCCACCGTGCCGACGAGCTCCGCGCCGTGCGGCCGGAGCCGGGCGACGACGTCCTCGATGTCGTCGACGGCGAACATGATGCGGCGGATGCCCAGCGTGTTCGCGGGCGCGTCCCTCGGCTCGGGCCGGATGGGCTTCGGCTGGTGGAACTTCACCAGCTCGATCCGTCCGGGGGCGTTCGGGATCCGCAGCATCGCGACGTCCTGCCGTACGTCGTCGAGCCCGATGATCCGCTCCACCCAGCGGCCCTCGACCGGTCCTGTGCCCTCCAACTCCATGCCGAGTTCCACGAAGAACGCGATCACGGCGTCGAGATCGTCGACCACGATGAGGACGTTGTCCATCCGCTTGATCGCCATGCTGGACCTCCTTCGCACGCAACGGCCGGCTTCTCCGGCCGCACCTGCCTCTGGGACGGAACCGACGAGTCATTCTCGACATGAAGAGCGGCATGCCCTCGTCCGGTAGCGTCCGTCCTCGAAAGGCCCGGAGAGATTCCGGGGACTCGTGCGTTATGAGTGGTAGGCACTGACCCGGGAAGGGCCGATCTCGTGATCATCTTTGGCACCAAGGGATACCTGTACCAGCTCGCGATACTGACGCTGGTGTGCGGCAACTGCGGCAACCCCGCCGCGCACACCCTCAGGAAGCGCGTCACCAAGTTCACGCTGTTCTTCGTGCCGTTGTTCCCCTTGTCCACGAAGTACGCGACGCAGTGCACCTTCTGTGGCGCCGAGCACAAGGTCACGAAGGAGCAGGCCGAGCAGCTCCAGGCCCAGGCCGTCGGTGGCCCCGGTGCGCAGCCGTACGGCCAGCCGCAGCAGCCGTACCAGCACCCTGGGGTCTGAGGGGACGGCATCGAAAAGGCCCCGGGAGATCTGGCGGATCTTCCCCGGGGCCTCTTGCGTCGGCGCTGTGTGGGCAGTTGGAAACGGTCGCGTACGGGATCAAGCCGCCGCCTCCGCCAGGCGGTGGAACGCCTGCGTGGTGTGCGGGTGGGCGAGTTCGTCCAGGAGGTGGCGCCAGTCGGGGTCCGTGGGGGACGGGTGGGCCTGGTCCCAGGCGGTGAGGAGAGGGGCGAGGTCGTTCTCGTGGGGGGCCTTGGGCGCTTCGCCGGTCGTGGTGTTCGGCTTGGTGGGCTGCAGCGGCTTCATCGGGGTTTCCCTTCCAGGAAGTGGTGGAGGCCGGGGCTCGATCGGTTCCTCGGTTCCTCGATGGGTCGATGGGTTCTACGATGCCGTCGGCCGGCCCCTCCCCACCATGAAGCGTCCTACCGGACCGATGGTGGAGCTGGCCGTACCCCCGAGGGGGGCTGCCCTCCCCCTGAGGCTTCCCGGCACGCGCCAGAACTCGCGCGCCGTATCCCCTCCACCATACGTACCTTCGTGCGCGGAACGACGAGGGGTCAGGGGGTTGCGGAGGTGGGTCGGAGGCGTTACGTCGCCCGAGGCGTGCCCGGCGGATACCGGATCTGGGACAACCACGGCCGGCCCCGCCTCACTCCGTCCCGCAGTGCTCCTCCAGATACCCCGCCGCCAACGCGCTCGCGCGCGTGAACCAGTCCGTCAGGACCGCGATCTCCTCGGGGGAGTAGTCGGCGAAGAGGGTCATCAGGCGGGCGTAGTACGGCTCGTAGAGCTCGCGTACGCGGGCCTCCGCCTCCGGTTGTGCCGCCACGCGGACCCGGCGGCGGTCGTTCGGGTCGGGGCGGCGGGTGACGTAACCGGCGCGTTCGAGGCGGTTGAGGATTCCGGTGACCGCGCCGGTCGTGACGTGTGCGCGGGCCGCCAGGTCACCGGCCGTGAGGAGGTTCTCGCCGGCCTCGATGACGTAGGCGAAGCAGGTCAGGTCGGTGACGTTCAGGCCCACCCGCTGGGCCATCTCCTGCTGGCCGATCATGCTGGTCGCGATGAGGTGGTCCATGGCCGACAGCGCCTGGGCCGGTGTCGCGGACGGGCGCGGCTTCGCTTGCATCCGGATTCCCTGATTCCCTTAGCTTGTGAGAGGTTTCTGGGCTAAATTTCTTAGGTGGTGAGAGATTTGGGAGATGGGCCGCGGTTCCCGTGATCTGGAGGCGGACACATGAGTGCACATCAGTATGACGAGGGGCACACGGTCGCCGGGTGGACCGGTTTCGCCGTCGCGACCGTCGGGACGGTGGTGCTGGGGCTGGGCGTGTGTACGGCCTCTGCCGCGATCCTGGCCGGCGGGGTCGGGATCGTGGTGGTGAGCGTCCTCGTCACCTGGGCGCTCCACCTCACGGGCTGGGGCAAGCCGCCGGGCCGGCGGCCGCAGGAGCAGTGGGGGTGGCGGGCGCGGGATCTGACGGCGCGGGAGGGGCATCCCGGGTGCGTGGGGTGTCGACTGGCGGGGCGGCGGGTTCGTACGGCGGAGTCGTACGGCGATCCGGTCGTGGCCGGCAGCCCGGAACCCGCACCCGCCCTCTCCGTCGAAGACAGCCGCTGAACTGCGCGAATGCCCGCCTCTGAGGCCGTTGTCAGTGGCGGCCTCTAGTCTCGGGAGCAATGGCACAGGCATGGAAGTGCTCGGGGCTGCGGTGGGCGGCTGGTGGTCCCGTGCTGCTGTGGGACGGCGGTCGGCGCTCCGCGCTGACCTGGGGGAAACGGGTGGCCTTCGGGGCCGCGGACGGGGGTGTGCGGACGTGTGTGGGAGCGCGCGGGCATGCGTGTCCGGTACGGGCGGTGGTGCCGGGCCGGAGTACGGGGGCGCGGTGCGAGGAGTGTGCGCGGCTGGACCGGGCGCACTCGGTGGCCGCCGACACGATCGCGGACGATCCGCGGCCGTACCACGTATATCTGGCCTGGTTCGGGCCCGGCATGGTCAAGGTCGGGATCACCGCCGAGGAGCGGGGCTCGGCGCGGCTGCTTGAGCAGGGGGCCGTCTGCTTCAGCTGGCTGGGGCTCGGACCGCTGATGGCCGCCCGGCGCACGGAGGAGTTGCTGCGGGCCGCGCTCCGGGTACCGGACCGGATTCCGTACGGCGAGAAGCGGGCCGTGCGGTCCCGGTTGCCGGCGTCGGAGGCGGAGCGGGCGGCCGAGGTGGAGGCGTTGCACGGGCGGGCCGTGGGGCTGGCCGAGTGGCCGGAGTCGCTGACGCGGGAGCCGTGCCAAGTGGTCGATCACGTCGGGGTGTTCGGGCTGGCGGGGCTGCCGGGCGCGGTCGGGGAGGTGGGTGAGCTGGTCGCGGGCGGCTGGGTGAGCGGGGAACTGGTCGCCGCCGCGGGACCGGACCTCCACCTCGCGACCGGCCGCGGGGTCGTCGTGCTCGACACCCGGCTGATGACGGGCTGGGACCTGGTGCCGGCGGCCGGGGGTGAGGCCGGATTCACAGTGCCGGTACGGGAGTTCAGGGAGGCCGCGGGGGTTCAGGACGGGTTGTTCTGACTGCCGCCGGCGGTAGCCAGTGCCCGTACTGCGGGGCTGGTCGTACTGCTGGGCACGGTCAAGAGTTGGATCCCTTCCGGATCCCTTTCGGCAAGGAGGTGGACGTGGGGGCGGAGCGCGGACGATCGTGAAGGACATGAGTGATCACCGGATAGCACCTGTCGGAGTGGCTGTCGATGCGCCAGCCAGTGCGCCGGCCAGTGCGCCAGTCGATGGGCCCGTCGCCGCCCACGAGCCGCCCTACTACGCCGTCGTCTTCACCTCCCTGCGCACCGAGGCAGCGGGAGACATCGACGACGGGTACGACCGGACCGCCGAGCGGCTCGGGGAGTTGGTGAAGGACATCCCGGGGTTCCTGGGAGAGGACTCCGCGCGTACGCCGGGCGGGCTCGGCGTCACCGTCGCCTACTTCCGCGACCTGGCCGGGATCGAGGCGTGGCGTCGGCACGAGGAGCACCGGGCGGCCAAGGCGTACGGGCGTGAGCACTGGTACGAGCGGTACTCGCTGCACATCGCCAGGGTCGAGCACAGCCACGGGTTCGAACGGGCCGTCGGCCGAGGGGTGTCCCATGACTGAGGCCGAGGAGATCCGGCGGTTCTGGGGGCGGCTCGGGCTGCCCGGGCTCGTCGATGTGCACACGCACTTCATGCCGGAGCGGGTGCTGCGCAAGGTCTGGGCGTACTTCGACTCGCTCGGGCCGCTGACCGGTGGGCTGGAGTGGCCGATCACGTATCGGAAGGAGGAGGCGGAACGGGTCGCGCTGATAAGGGAGTTCGGGGTGCGGGGCTTCACCGCCATGCTCTATCCGCACAAGCCGGGGATGGCGCAGTGGCTGAACGGCTGGGCCGTGGAGTTCGCCGCCCGTACGCCCGACTGCCTGCACACCTCGACTCTCTTTCCCGAGCCGGGAGTCGAGGTCTACGTCCGGGAGGCCCTGGAAGCCGGCGCCCGGGTCTTCAAGGCGCATGTGCAGGTGGGTGCGTACGACCCGGCCAGTGAACTCCTCGACCCTGCCTGGGGGTTGCTCGCCGAGGCCGGGGTGCCCGTGGTCATCCACTGCGGGTCCGGGCCCGCGCCCGGCAAGCACACGGGGCCCGAGCCGGTCGCGCGCGTGCTGGCCCGGCACCCCCGGCTGCGGCTCGTGATCGCGCACATGGGGATGACCGAGTACGAGGACTTCCTCGACCTGGCCGAGCGGTTCGGGGAGGTGCGGCTGGACACGACGTCGGCGTTCACCGACTTCTGCGAGCGGTTCGCGCCGTTCCCGCGCCGGGCGCTGCCGCGGCTCGCGGATCTCGGGGACCGGATCCTCCTCGGCACCGACTTCCCGAACATCCCGTACCCGTACATCCATCAGCTCCACGCCCTGGAGCGACTGGGCCTCGGGGACGACTGGCTGCGGGCCGTGTGCCACGACAACGCGGCGAGCCTGTTCGGACTGTGAGGCCCAGTCGCTCCACCTCAGCCCGCCCCACCCCAGCGCGCCCCACGCCCAGCCCCCTCACAGCCACCCTTTACGCCCTGATCACCTTGACCCGCACATGATGTATCCGAGTCCGCAGAAGTGCCTCCTGGTATCGCTGGTCAAGAGATTCCCAAGCGTTCCCTGAGAGGCGCCTGTGCGTTTCTTAGGGAAATCACAGGTTGTCGAAAGGGTGCTCTCAGAGGATCCAGACAGTGTGTCCACCATGACCACGACCTCGCCCCAGGGGCGCACCGAACTGCTGAGGCCGGACGGGAGCCCCGTCCGAGTGCTTGTGGTGGACGACGAGTTGTCGATCACCGAACTCCTCTCCATGGCCCTCCGCTACGAGGGCTGGCAGATCCGGGCCGCCGGAGATGGCACGGGTGCCATCCAGACCGCCCGGGAGTTCCGGCCCGACGCCGTCGTACTCGACATGATGCTGCCGGACATGGACGGCCTGACGGTCCTCGGCCGCCTGCGGCGCGAGCTGCCCGACGTCCCCGTCCTCTTCCTCACCGCCAAGGACGCCGTCGAGGACCGCATCGCGGGCCTGACGGCGGGCGGCGACGACTACGTCACCAAGCCCTTCAGCCTCGAAGAGGTCGTGGCCCGGCTGCGCGGGCTCATCCGCCGTTCCGGTGCCGCCGACCGCCGCTCGGACTCCGTGCTCGTCGTCGGCGACCTGACGCTGGACGAGGACAGCCACGAGGTCAGCCGGGCCGGCGAGTCCATCCACCTCACCGCCACCGAGTTCGAGCTGCTGCGCTTCCTGATGCGCAACCCGCGGCGCGTGCTCAGCAAGGCGCAGATCCTCGACCGGGTCTGGTCCTACGACTTCGGCGGCCAGGCGAACGTGGTCGAGCTCTACATCTCGTATCTGCGCCGGAAGATCGACGCCGGCCGGGAGCCGATGATCCACACCCGGCGTGGCGCCGGCTACCTGATCAAGCCCGCCGCCTCATGAGCGGGCGACGACGACCACGTCCGCAGAAGCGACGGGGACAGCCGCGCACCCTGCGGACGCGGCTCGTCGTCGCATCCGTGGTGCTGATCGCCGTGGTGTGTGCGGTGATCGGCACGGTGACGACGCTGGCGCTGCGGTCGCATCTGTACGACCAGCTCAACGACAAGCTGGGCGAGGTCGCGGCGCGGGTGGCACCGCGGGAATTCGGCGGGCCGAACCAGGGCAAGGATCCCAGCGGGCAGGACAACAACGGCCCGGCGGAGACCACGCTCAGCACGTTCGTCACCAGGGGGCCGCAGAGCGACGGCATGATCGCGGCCAAGATCGTGAACGGCACCATCACCGACGCCCAGCGCGGTGTGAAGGCCGACTCCTCGGACAACTTCGCGATGAGCAACACGTCGCTCACGGACGAGCAGAAGAAGGTGCTCAACACCGTCCCCCAGGACAACAAGATCCACACGGTCGACCTGCCCGGCCTCGGCACCTACCAGGTCACGTACACCAGCAACGACAAGTACTCGTACTACGTCGCCCTCCCCACGACGGAGGTCGACAGCACCATCAACACGCTGATCCTCGTCGAGGTCAGCGTCACCGCCGCCGGTCTCGGGGCCGCCGTCATCGCCGGTTACGTCCTCGTCGGCGTCGCCACCCGCCCCCTGCGCCGCGTCGCCGCCACCGCGACCCGTGTCTCCGAACTGCCCCTGCACACCGGCGAGGTCAACCTCAGCGAGCGGGTCCCGGAGTCCGAGACCGACCCGCACACCGAGGTCGGCCAGGTCGGCGCCGCGCTCAACCGGATGCTGAACCACGTCCACGGCGCCCTGCACGCACGGCAACAGAGCGAGATGCGGGTACGGCAGTTCGTCGCCGACGCCAGCCACGAGCTCAGAACCCCGCTCGCCTCCATCCGCGGGTACGCCGAGCTGACCCGGCGCGGCAGAGAGCAGGTCGGCCCGGACACCCGGCACGCCCTGGGCCGTATCGAGTCCGAGGCGGGGCGGATGACCCTGCTGGTCGAGGATCTCCTCCTCCTCGCCCGGCTGGACGCGGGCCGTCCGCTGCAGTTCGAGCAGACCGACCTCATCCCGCTGGTCGTCGACACCGTCAGCGACACGCGCGCGGCCGGCATGGAGCACAACTGGCGCCTCGACCTGCCCGACGAGCCCGCCCTGGTCTCGGCCGACGCGGCCCGGGTCCAGCAGGTGCTGGTCAACCTGCTCGGCAACGCCCGCAAGCACACCCCACCCGGTACGACCGTCACCGCCCGCGTCCAGCGGCGCGGCCCGTGGATGTGCGTGGACGTCGAGGACAACGGCCCCGGTATCCCGCCGGACCTGCTCCCGCACGTCTTCGAGAGGTTCGCGCGCGGTGACTCGGCGCGCTCCCGGGCGACCGGCTCCACCGGCCTCGGGCTCGCCATCGTGCAGGCCGTCGCGACCGCGCACGGCGGTGCCGTAACCGTGGACAGCGTTCCGGGGTGCACCGTGTTTACCGTGCATTTGCCGGCGCTTGCCCCCGCGATTCCGCAGCCCGCCCCCGAAACGAATTGGCAATCGCACTCACAGGTACAGCACAGTGCCACCACATGGGTGCAACAGGGCACTTGACCAGAGTCGATGCCATGCGAACCGACTCTTCTCCCGGCACCCTGCCGGCGCGGGAGCACCTCCCGGCCGGCGACGCCGGTACGCCTGTCCTGGACGTAGTGATCCCCGTCTACAACGAGGAGAAGGACCTCCAGCCGTGCGTGCTGAGACTGCACGAGCACCTCAAGCGCACGTTCCCGTACGCGTTCCGCATCACGATCGCGGACAACGCGTCGACCGACACCACTCCCCAGGTGGCGGCACGGCTGGAGGCGGAGATCGCCGAGGTCAGCAACTTCCGCCTGGAGCAGAAGGGCCGTGGTCGCGCCCTGCGCACCGTGTGGTCCGCCTCGGACGCCCCGATCCTCGCCTACATGGACGTGGACCTGTCCACCGACCTCAACGCCCTGCTCCCGCTGGTGGCCCCGCTGATCTCGGGCCACTCCGACCTGGCCATCGGCTCGCGGCTCGCCCGCTCCTCGCGCGTGGTGCGCGGACCGAAGCGGGAGTTCATCAGCCGCTCGTACAACCTCATCCTGCGCGGCTCGCTGCAGGCCCGCTTCTCGGACGCGCAGTGCGGGTTCAAGGCGATCCGCCGTGACGTCGCCCAGGTGCTGCTGCCGCTGGTCGAGGACACCGGCTGGTTCTTCGACACCGAGATGCTGGTCATCGCCGAGCGCGCGGGGCTCCGTATCCACGAGGTGCCCGTCGACTGGGTCGACGACCCGAACTCCACCGTCCACATCGTGAAGACGGCGACCGAGGACCTCAAGGGGGTGTGGCGGGTGGGCAAGGCCCTGGCCACCGGCTCGCTGCCGCTGGACCGGATCGCCCGGCCGTTCGGCGACGACCCGCGCGACCGCGAGATCCAGGACGTGCCGAAGGGGCTGGCCCGCCAGCTCGTCGGGTTCTGCGTCATCGGCGGTCTGTCGACCCTCTTCTACCTCCTCCTCTACAGCGGCTTCAGGACCTTCTCCGGCTCGCAGATCGCCAACGCGCTCGCCCTGCTGGTCTCGACGATCGCCAACACGGCGGCCAACCGGCGCCTCACCTTCGGCGTGCGCGGCAGGGGCGGCGCCGTACGGCACCAGGCTCAGGGCCTCGTCGTCTTCGGTATCTGCCTCGCGCTGACCGCCGGTTCGCTCGCCGCCCTCAACGCGGCGACCTCCGACCCCGCGCACTCCACCGAGCTGGCGGTCCTGATCGCCGCCAACCTCGCGGCGACCGTGCTGCGCTTCCTGCTCTTCCGCGCCTGGGTCTTCTCCGACCGCAGGGACGGCGAGCCGTCGACGGTGGTTGCCTCGCACAGCCCCAACCCGTCCTCGCCGACGTACGCGACGACCGCGCCCGCGCACCCGCAGTACCAGCACCAGGACCAGTTCCGGCAGCCGTACAGCCCGCAGCCGCCGCTGCCGCAGCGGCCGGTCGGCCGCCCGAACGGCACGTACCAGAGCCATGAGACGACCCAGTTCCGCGCCGGTGAAGTCGCGGACCGCCGCTGGGAGGACGCCACCATGCATCTGCAGCCGGTGCGCCCGACCGACACCGATCCGAGGGACTGACGATGACCACCCACTACGACCGGACGACCCATCAGGGAGGGTCCGGGCCCGGCCCGTCCTCCTGGGGGCCGTCGCAGACGATCGACTCCCCGGTGCGGGAGCCGGCCCTCCCCGCCGAGCCCCTTCCCGACCAGTCCCTGCCCGCCGAACCCCGGTCCGGTGAGCCCAAGCAGCCCTTCGGGCAGAGACTGTGGCGCGGCCGCCCCGAGGATCCCCGCTGGGCGCGCCCCGCGTTCTGGGGCCTGCTGCTCGCCACAGCGCTGCTGTACTTCTACAACCTGAGCGCGTCCGGCTACGCCAACTCCTTCTACTCGGCGGCCGTCCAGGCCGGCACCAAGAGCTGGAAGGCGATGTTCTTCGGCTCGCTGGACGCGGGCAACGCGATCACCGTCGACAAGCCCTCGGCGTTCATGTGGCCGATGGAGATCGCGGCCAGGATCTTCGGCCTGAACTCCTGGACGATCCTCGGCCCCGAGGTCCTCATGGGCGTCGGCACGGTCGCCGTCGTCTACGCCTCCGTGCGCCGCCGGTTCAGCCCCGGGGCAGGTCTGATCGCGGGTGCGGTACTCGCGCTCACTCCCGTCGCGGCGCTGATGTTCCGGTTCAACAACCCGGACGCGATGCTGGCCCTGCTGATGGCGCTGGCCTGCTACTTCGTCGTACGGGCCGTCGAGGACGGCAAGACCAGGTGGCTGGTGTGGGCGGGCGTGGCGATCGGTTTCGCCTTCCTCGCCAAGACCCTGCAGGCCTTCCTGATCCTGCCGGCGCTGGCCTTCGTCTACGCGGCCGTCGGCCCGCACCGGCTGAGGAAGCGCATCGGACAGCTCGCCCTGGCCACGGTCGCGCTGGTCGTCTCCGGCGGCTGGTGGGTCGCGATCGTCGAGCTGTGGCCCGCCTCCTCCCGCCCCTACATCGGCGGTTCGCAGGACAACAGCTTCCTGTCGCTGACCTTCGGCTACAACGGCCTCGGCCGCCTCAGCGGCGACGAGACCGGCAGCGTCGGCGGCGGTGGCGGCGGTGGCGGCACCGGGCAGTGGGGCGCGACCGGCTGGGACCGGATGTTCAACTCCGAGATCGGCAGCCAGATCTCCTGGCTGATCCCGGCCGCGCTGATCCTGCTCGCCGGCGGCCTGGTGGCGACCCGCAAGCTGAAGCGGACCTCGGTGACCCGGGCGTCGTTCCTGGTCTGGGGCGGCTCGCTGCTGATGACCATGATCGTGTTCAGCTACATGGCGGGCATCTTCCACCAGTACTACACGATCGCCCTCGCCCCCTACATCGCCGCGGTGATCGGCATGGGCGCCGGGCTCCTGTGGGAGAAGCGCGCCGAGCTGTGGGCGTCGATGACCCTCGCCGCCGCCGTCGTCTCGGCCGCGGTCTGGGGTTACGTCCTGCTCAACCGCACCTCCACCTACCTGCCCTGGCTGAAGTACCTGGTCCTGATCGGCGGTCT
Source organism: Streptomyces cylindrosporus (assembly GCF_022698165.1). Classification (GTDB taxonomy): domain Bacteria; phylum Actinomycetota; class Actinomycetes; order Streptomycetales; family Streptomycetaceae; genus Streptomyces; species Streptomyces cylindrosporus. The sequence continues at coordinate 137,897 of NZ_JALDAY010000008.1, read as the reverse complement.
GGCCGCCGCGCTCGGCCTGATCTTCGCGGGCCGTATCTCGCGTCAACTCGCCCTCGGGGCAGCAGCGGTGGGCCTGGTGGCCGCGCTGGCGGGCCCGGCGGCGTACACGCTGAGCACGGTCAACTCCGCGCACACCGGCTCCATCCCGACGGCCGGTCCGGCCGGCGCGAGCATGATGGGCATGGGCGGCGGTCCCGGCGGCGGTGGCAACCGCGGCGGCTTCGGCGGCGGTATGCCCGGTCAGCAGGGCCAGAACGGCACCGGCGGCACCACCCAGAACGGCAACGGCTTCCCGGGCGGCGGCACGACCGGCAACGGCAACGGCGGCTTCGGCGGCGGAATGCCGGGCCAGCAGAACGGCAACGGCACCACCCAGAACCAGCAGGGCGGCCCGGGTCGGATGGGCGACGGCGGCGGCATGGGCGGCGGCGTCGGCGGCCTGCTGAACGGCGCGACCGTGAGCTCCGAGGCCAAGAAGCTGCTGGAGGCGGACTCCTCGAAGTACACCTGGGTCGCCGCGGCCATCGGCGCCCAGAACGCCGCGAGCTACCAGCTCGCCACCGACCAGTCGGTCATGGCGATCGGCGGCTTCAACGGCACGGACCCGTCCCCGACACTGGCCCAGTTCAAGCAGTACGTGGCGGACGGAAAGATCCACTACTTCATCTCGTCCGGCACGGGCGGCGGCATGGGCGGCAGCAGCAACGGCACGTCCTCGCAGATCACCTCGTGGGTCGAGAAGAACTTCAAGAAGGTGACGGTGGGTTCGTCCACCTTCTACGACCTGACGCAGAAGGCGAGCAGCTAGCAGCCGGCAGCCGGTCGAACGAAACGCGTTGTACACCGTATAGCAGCCAGCTATACGGTGTACGGCATGTCTACGTCCCCTCACGGTCACCCGCGACGCTGGCTGATCCTCGGTGTCATCTGTCTGGCCCAGCTCACCGTGCTGCTCGACAACACCGTCCTGAACGTGGCGATCCCCTCCCTCACCCGGGAGCTGCACGCCGAGACCTCCGACATCCAGTGGATGATCAACGCGTACTCGCTCGTCCAGTCCGGCCTGCTGCTCACGGCGGGCAGCGCGGCCGACCGCTACGGCCGCAAGAAGATGCTGCTGGCCGGACTCGCCCTGTTCGGCATCGGCTCACTGGTCGCCGGATTCGCGGGCTCCACCGGCCAGTTGATCGCCGCGCGGGCCGGCATGGGCGTCGGCGGCGCGCTGCTGCTGACCACCACCCTGGCCGTGGCGATGCAGATCTTCGCGCCCGCGGAGCAGCCGAAGGCGATCGGCGTCTGGGCGGCGGTCAACGCGCTCGGCTTCGCTGCGGGCCCGCTCATCGGCGGCTTCATGCTGAACCACTTCTGGTGGGGCGCGATCTTCCTGATCAACCTGCCGGTGGCGGCGCTGGGCCTGGTGGCGGTGGTGGCCCTGGTCCCGGAATCCAAGAATCCAGCCGGCGACCGCCCGGACGTCCTCGGCGCCCTGCTCTCCACGATCGGCATGGCCTCGCTGGTGTTCGCGATCATCTCCGGCCCGGACCACGGCTGGCTGTCGCCCCGCGTCCTGCTGACGGCGGCGGTCGCCGTGGCCGTCCTCGGCGCCTTCGCGTACTGGGAGAGCCAGATCCCGTGCCCCATGCTCGACCTGAACTTCTTCCGGGACCGCCGTTTCACGGGCGCGGTCACCGGAGCGGTCCTGATCACCTTCGGCATGGGCGGCGCGCTCTTCCTCCTCACCCAGCATCTGCAGTTGGTACTGGGTTACGGCCCCCTGGAGGCGGGTCTGCGTACGGCACCGCTCGCGCTGACCGTGGTCGTCCTGAACTTCTCGGGACTGTCGGCTAAGTGGGCGGCGCGGCTCGGGACGCCGGTGTCGATCGCGCTGGGGATGGTGCTGATGGCGGGCGGGCTGGTGTCGATCGCCGTGTTCGACGCCGGGGGTTACGGCGGGACCCTGCTCGGGCTCCTGCTGATCGGCGGTGGCTGCGCGATCGCCAACCCGGCCATGGCGCACGCCATCATGAGCTCGATCCCGCCGGAGAAGGCGGGGGTCGGGGCCGGGATCAACGGCACCCTGGCCGAGTTCGGGAACGGGCTCGGGGTAGCCGTGCTCGGGGCGGTGCTGAGCTCCTCCGGGGAGCTGGCGGAGGGGCTGAGGGCGGGTCAGCTGGTGGGTGCCGTGGCCGTGTTGCTGGGCGGGTTCGTGGCCGCGGCGTTGCTGCGCCGCGCGCAGCGGGCAGACTCGGAGATGGCTGCGGCCTAGCATCTTGATCAGTGAACCGTGGAAGTCGAGGAAGGTGCGCCAATGGTGAGGGCAGCCGAGCGGGCGGCGCGGACCAGTGTGTGGCTGGAGGGCAAGGTCCGGCGAGGTGGGCGCGGCGGTCAGCCGTCCGGCCTCGACCGTGACCGCATCACCGAGGTCACCGTGCGTCTCCTGGACTCCGAGGGACTCGCCAAGTTCTCCATGCGGCGCCTCGCCGCGGAGCTGAGCGTCACCGCGATGTCCGTCTACTGGTACGTCGACACCAAGGACGACCTCCTCGAACTCGCCCTGGACGCGGCCTACGGCGAGCTGGCCCTCCCCTCCCCGGAGGCCGACGAGGACTGGCGCGACCAACTGCGCACCGTGGCAACGGAGTACCGCGCCCTGCTGGTCCGCCACCCGTGGCTGTCCCCGCTGGCCGGCACGTTCCTGAACATCGGGCCGAACAGCCTCGCCTTCTCCCGGGTCGTCCAGCAGGTCCTCCGCAAGACGGGCCTGCCCGTGCACGGACTGTCCGGCGCCATCTCGGCCGTCTTCCAGTTCGTGTACGGCTTCGGCACGATCGAGGGCCACTTCATCGCGCGCTGCGCCACGGCGGGCATGTCCCAGGACGAGTACTTCCAGCACGCGATGAGCGCGGTGACCCAGGCCCCCGAGGCCGCCGCGATCATCGAGGAGAACGCCGACATCATGGCGGCCCGAGGGGGCGACACGGTGGAGGAGATGCGCGAACGGGACTTCAGGTTCGCCCTGGACCTACTGGTGGCTGGAATCGAGGCTATGGTGCAACGCCCTTAAGGGGCGCGGGGAACTGCGCGACCAGCCACACCGAACCCGCACTCGCCCGACCACCGATGGCCTCGAGCTCCTAGGCGTCCGGCGAAGCCAGCCGGGCCGGAAAGCCCCCGGTAGCCACCGGCCCCCACTTAACCGGCGTGACCCGGATGATCGACTTCCCCTGCTTCACCATCGCCTCCCGGTACTCGTCCCAGTCCGGATGCTCCCCCGAGATGTTCCGGAAGTACTCCACCAGCGGCTCCACGGACTCCGGCGAGTCGATGACCTCGGCCGTCCCGTCCACCTGGACCCACGGCCCGTTCCACTCGTCGCTCAGCACGACGACGCTGACCCGCTCGTCCCGCTTCGCGTTCCGCGTCTTCGCCCGGTCGGGATACGTCGAGACGACGATCCGCCCCGAGTCGTCGACCCCGCAGGTCAGCGGCGAGGCCTGCGGGCTGCCGTCGGCCCGTCGCGTCAGCAGGATCGCCCGGTGCCGCGGCCGTACGAAGTCCAGCAACTCTTCAAGGGAGACAGTCGTGTTCGTAGCGATGTTGGGTGCCATGCCCTCAGCCTAGGCCTGGGGCAGCGACTCCCCCTGCACCGCCTGAATGTCGAGTTCCACCCTGAGCGTCGTACCGATCGCCGCGATCCCCGCCTGCACCACCTGGTTGTAGTTCATGGCGAAGTCCTCCCGCCGCAGCTCGGTCGTGGCGCGGAAGGCCGCCCGCGTCCCGCCCCACGGGTCGGACCCCGTCCCCAGGTACGCCAGGTCCAGGTCCACCGGCCGCACCACCCCGTGCAGCGTCAGCTCCCCGTGCACGGTCCACCGGTCGGCCCCCGCCGCCGTAAGACCGCTCGACCGGTACGTGATCCGCGGGAACCGCTCCACGTCCAGGAAGTCCGCCGACCGCAGATGCTGGTCCCGCATCCCGTTCCCCGTGTCGATGGACTCCGCCCGGATCACCGCCTCCACCCGCGACTTCTCCACCTCGTCCGGCGCGATCTCGATCCGCCCCGCGAAGTCGGTGAAACGCCCGCGCACACTGGAGATCCCCAGGTGCTGGGCCACCGCCGCCACGCTCGAGTGCGCCGGGTCGACGGTCCACGGTCCCGGCGGCGGCAGCTCCGTACCGCCCTGCCGGGCCAGCGTGACGTTCCCCAGTTCGGCCCGCCCGCTCGCGGTGACGATCGCCGTGGAGGCGGCCGGCGCGTACCCGACGGCGGTGACGATGACGACGTACGGCCCGGGCGTCAGCGAGGTCGTGTCCCGCACGGCCCCCTCGGCGTCCGCCTCGGCCCGCAGCACCTGCGTGCCGCTCATGTCGGTCACCGTGACGACCGCGTGCGACACGGCCCATCCGTCCCTGGTACGGATCTTCGCGGTCAGTCCCATCCCGTTCTCTCCCTGCGGTGCTGCGATGGTCGTGAAAAGAACCGGCCCGTGGCGTCGGGCGCGCGCCTCCGCTCAGAGCGCGCACACACCGCCCGCCACGGGCCGGGGTCCGAACTACTCGCCCGGATGGGCCAGTTCGATGTCGTGGTCGTCGACGCCACGGCCGTTCACCGTCAGCGCCGTCGCCACCGGCGGGTAACCCGTCGCGATGACCGTGTAGTCGCCGCCGTTCAGGTCGGTGAAGGCGTACGCCCCGTCCGGACCGGTGGTCGCGGTGCCGACCACGTTGCCCGCCGCGTCGACCAGCGTGACCCGCGCGTCGGCCAGCGGACCGTGCGGCGCCCGTACGACGCCCTGGAGCTGGGCCCCGGAGTCCAGGTCGACCTCGATCCGGGTGACCCCGGCGCCGCCGACCTCGACGGGCAGCGCCCGCGGCCGGTACCCGGCGGCGTTCACCGCGACGGTCACCGACCCCGGCACCAGCTCGGCGAACGAGAACTCGCCCTGCTCGCCCGTGGCCTGGGTGGCCAGCAGATCCCCGCGCACATCGGTCACGATGACCATCGCGTCCTTGACCGGCAGCCCGCTCTCCGCGACCCGCACCAGCCCGTTCAGCCCGCTGGTGCCGCTCAGGAGGACGTCGTACGAGACCGGCTCGCCGTTGACGACCACCGTGGACGCCTGCGGCTGGAACCCGTCCGCCGCCGCGATCAGCACATACGACCCGACGCTCGGCGCGTCCACCGCGTACGACCCGTCGGCCTGCGCCACCGACCGTCCCAGCTGGCGTCCGGCCAGCGAGATCAGGGTGACGGCGGCCCCCGGGACCGGCGCGCTCTCGTTGCCGCGGACGAAGCCGCGCACCGGGATGCCACCGCTGCCCGCGGACTCCTCGGGCCGCGCGATGGTGGCCACCGCGGCCAGCCGCTGCGTGCCGTCGGCGGCGGTCTCGGTCTCGGAGGCGGTCACGGCCCAGCTCGGCACGTGCTCGGCGGCCGGAGCCTGCGCCTCGGCGGCGGCCGGAGCGGTCTCCGCCTCGGCCGGCGTCTCGGCCGGGGTCTCCTCCGCCGCCGCGGCCTGCGCCAGCGCGCCCTTGGTCCTCAGCGGGACCTCCTTGATGAACAGGGTGATCAGGAACGCCAGGGCCGCGAGGCAGCCGGCGATCAGGAAGACGTCGGCGATGCCGTGGCCGTACGCGCTCTCCATGAGCGTGCGGATCGGGGCGGGCAGCTTGGCGAGGTCCGGGATGCTGTCGGTCGAGGAGCTCGAACCGGCCAGCGCGGCCCGGTACTTGGGGTCGAGGGAGGCGATGCCGTCCGTGACGTAGTGCGTGATCCGGTGGGACATCACCGCGCCCAGCGCCGAGACGCCGACCGCGCCGCCGAGGGAACGGAAGAAGGTGACCGTCGAGCTCGCGGAGCCGAGGTCGCCCGGCTCGACCTGGTTCTGCGTGCACAGCACCAGGTTCTGCATCATCATGCCGATGCCGAGACCCAGCAGGGCCATGAAGATCGACATCTTCCAGTAGGCCGTGTCGTACCGGATGGTCCCGAGCAGGCCCAGGCCCGCCGTCACCAGCACGCCACCGCTGACCAGCCACGCCTTCCAGCGCCCGGTGCGGGTGATGAACTGCCCGGAGACGGTGGAGGAGACGAACAGGCCGCCGATCATCGGGATCGTCATCACGCCGGACATCGTCGGGGACTTGTCGCGGGCGAGCTGGAAGTACTGGCTGAAGAAGACCGTGCCGGTGAACATCGCGATACCGACGAACAGCGAGGCCAGCGACGCGAGCGTGATGGTGCGGTTGCGGAAGAGCCGCAGCGGGATGATCGGCTCGCGGGCCTTCGACTCGATGAGCACGAAGACGAGCCCGAGGACGATCGATCCGCCGACCATCGCGTACGTCTGCCACGAGATCCAGTCGTACTTGTCACCGGCGAAGGTGACCCAGACCAGCAGCAGCGAGACGGCCGCGGCGATGAAGAACGCGCCGGCCCAGTCGACCTTCACGTCCCGCTTCACGACCGGCAGGTGCAGCGTCTTCTGCAGCACGATCAGCGCGATCACGGCGAAGGGGACACCGACGTAGAAGCACCAGCGCCAGCCGAGCCACGAGGTGTCGGTGATGACACCGCCGAGCAGCGGGCCGCCGACGGTCGCGACGGCGAAGGTGGCGCCGAGGTAGCCGGAGTAACGCCCGCGCTCACGCGGGGAGATCATCGCGGCCATGACGATCTGGGCGAGGGCGGACAGACCGCCGACGCCGATGCCCTGGACGACACGGCAGGCGATGAGCATGCCGGCGTTCTGCGAGAGTCCGGCCGCCGCGGACCCCAGCACGTAGATGACGAGGGCTATCTGGACGAGGGCCTTCTTGCTGTACAGGTCGGCGAGCTTGCCCCACAGCGGGGTGGCCGCGGTCATCGACAGCAGGGCGGCGGTGACGACCCAGGTGTAGGCGGACTGGCCGCCGCCGAGGTCGCTGATGATGTGCGGCAGGGCGTTGGTGACGATCGTCGACGACAGGATCGCCACGAACATGCCGAGCAGCAGACCGGAGATGGCCTCCATGATCTGCCGATGGGTCATCGGGGCGTACTCGGCGGAGCCTCCCCCGTGCTTGGCATGAGCCCGCACACCGGCTGGTGTGGTCGTTGCCATGGGCTTCCTTCTCTTACGTGTTCGCGGGTGTACGGGTGGTCGGTTCGGTTGCCTCGAGTGCGGGAGGCGGCAGCCGGGGCGGTACGGCGGCGGCGCGGCTGTCGTCGAAGCTGGAGCGCAGGCGTGCCATCAGCCGGGTGAGCTGGGCGACCTCCTCGTCGCTCCAGTCCGCGAGCCGCTCGGCCAGCAGCTGGGTGGTCCGCTCGGACAGCGCCTCCAGGCGGGTCGTGCCGTCCGGGGTGAGGTGCAGGATCCGGGACCGCTTGTCCGCGGGGTCGGGGGAGCGGTCGATCCAGCCGCGCTCGGCGAGGTGCGTGACATGGCGGCTGGTGACCGACATGTCCACCGCGAGCAGCTCCGCGAGCCGGCTCATGCGCATGTCGCCGTGGCGGCCCAGCAGCGTCAGCACGGCAGCGCTGCCGCTCGGGCAGTCGGACGGCAGGATCCGTCCCAGCTCCCGCTTCACGGCGCCGAAGGCACTGAACTGACGTACCAGCTCCTCGTACTGCGCCCGCTCGGCCATCACACCTCCCGCATTCGTTGCTTAGGGCAACCATAAGAGTCGTTGGTTGCTACAGGCAAACAAACTGGGGTGTGAGCGGCATAAAAACTTGGCAAAGACAAGTATTGCGCGTGTAAACACGCAGGTGGGGGCGGTTACGGGCACCTGCGGACCCCCACTTGGGCTGCACACGCGTATTCGCTAGGGTCTCCAGCTATGGCTAACCCCCAGAACCCCCAGGGCAACTACGACCCCGCCGGCAGCACCCAGATGTTCCGCGCGTTCGTGGACGAGGGTCCGCAGGGCCGTCAGCAGCAGCAGGCGCCCGCGCCGGCCGGCCCCCGCATCGGCCTGATCGTCGGCATCGTGGTGGCCGTGGCGGTCGTGGCCGCGGTGGCCTGGCTCGCGCTCAAGTAACGCACGGCACTACTTCCACCGGACGGCGACGTCCCGCGTCTCGATGTGCATGCCCAGCGGCACGCGCCAGGACTCGACGCACACCGTCCAGGTCTTCTCCTTCCTGGCGCCGGCCTCGATCGGCACCGGAAGACCGGCGGTCGACTCGACCGTCCCCCAGTCGAGCCCGAGCGCCCCGATGATGTGCGTCCCGAAGGTGACCTCGCCCGAACGCACCGCGGTGCCCCCGGAGTTGGCGAACTCCAGCGTCACGTCCTCGCACCACCGCTTGTCCGTGGCCTTGCGGGTGGGATCGCCCCAGGTGAGGGCGGCGGGGGTGGCGGGGCTGGGGGCTGTGGTCGCGGACGGTGAACCCGTGGTCGTACGACCGGACTTGGGGCCGTCGGCGGAAGTGCCGGAGCCCGCGGTCGCCTTCGCCGTCGCCTCCGCCTCCGGTGTGCCTCTCTCCGTATCGCCGCTGCCCGCAGGGGAGTCGGTGGCGGTGCCGGCCCGTCCGCTCGCCGCGCGGTCCCCGTCGAGCGGCACCAGCGTCACGCTCCCCGTCGGCCGCACCGCCGTACCGGAAGGCTGAGGGCCGCCGACCACGCCGGTCGCGACGTAACCCTCGCGCGTGCCGCCCCCGCACGCGGCCAGCGCCGCGGCCAGGCAGACGACGGCCGCCGACGCGCCGATCGCGGCGCCTCGACGGCCATGTGTCAGGGTCGTCCGGGTCTTCCGTGCCGTCCATGCGGTCCCAGGAGTTCCACGCAGCATCGCGCCATGGTGGCTGACACTCCGTCAAATAGGAACCCCCGGGCGGGTTTCCGGGTCAGTCGGAGATGAGACCCTCACGCAGCTGCGCCAGCGTGCGGGTCAGCAGGCGGGAGACGTGCATCTGCGAGATGCCGACCTCCTCGCCGATCTGCGACTGGGTCATGTTCGCGAAGAAGCGGAGCATGATGATCTGCCGCTCGCGGGGCGGGAGTTTGGCCAGCAGCGGCTTCAACGACTCGCGGTACTCGACGCCTTCGAGCGCCGTGTCCTCGTAGCCGAGCCGGTCCGCCAGCGAGCCCTCGCCGCCGTCGTCCTCCGGGGCCGGCGAGTCCAGCGAGGACGCCGTGTACGCGTTACCGACCGCGAGGCCGTCGACCACGTCCTCCTCGGACACGCCGAGCACGGCGGCGAGTTCGGGGACGGTCGGGGAGCGGTCCAGCTTCTGCGAGAGCTCGTCGCTGGCCTTGGTGAGGGCCAGCCGCAGCTCCTGGAGGCGGCGCGGGACGCGCACCGACCAGGAGGTGTCGCGGAAGAACCGTTTGATCTCACCCACGACCGTCGGCATCGCGAACGTCGGGAACTCCACGCCCCGTTCGCAGTCGAACCGGTCGATCGCCTTGATCAGGCCGATCGTGCCGACCTGGACGATGTCCTCCATCGGCTCGTTGCGCGAGCGGAAGCGGGCCGCCGCGTAGCGCACCAGCGGGAGGTTGAGCTCGATCAGCGTGTCCCGGACGTACGCGCGCTCGGGGCTGTTCTCGTCCAGTGCGGCGAGCCGCAGGAAAAGGGAGCGGGACAGGGTGCGGGTGTCGATGGCTCCCGACGAGGCGGGGAGGGCCGGGGCCGGCACGGCCTCCAGGGTCGAAACGTCGAGAACGGCGTCGTCGGGCGCGGAGTCGCTCTTCGTGAGCGTGAGCACCTTGGAGCTGCCCTGATCTGCGGACATGCCACCCCCTCTGGGTCGCGGGACGGTCGCGGCCGACGCTCCCCTCGGCGAGGAGTTCAGCCTTCACCTGAATACCGGAGCCGAAGCCACGGCAAACGCGTTGCCGGAAGAATGTCACATGTCGGCAACACGCTGTAGTGACATGTCGACATGCGAGATGCGAATCGGCCCTGGAAAGAGGGGGTCTGAGCCTTTTTCAGCCCAGAACTGTCGGGAACGGCCCTGGTGAGCGATTCGCTCGCGCCGGTGACAACTCGATCCTGCTTGCGAACTGCGGTGTTCCGCGCGTGATTCCGCGCGTGCGCCCGTGCGCCTCTTATGCCTCGATCCGATTCGCGGATCGCAGCCGCTGGAAGCTACGCGCGAGTAGCCGCGATACGTGCATCTGCGACACACCGAGTTCGGCGCTGATCTGGGACTGGGTGAGATTGCTGTAGTAGCGCAGCAGAAGGATCCGCTGTTCGCGCTCCGGGAGTTGTACGAGGAGATGGCGGACGAGGTCGCGGTGCTCGACGCCGTCCAGGGCCGGGTCCTCGTAGCCGAGCCGGTCCAGCAGTCCCGGCAGTCCGTCGCCCTCCTGGGCGGCCTCCAGGGAGGTCGCGTGGTATGAGCGGCCGGCCTCGATGCAGGACAGCACCTCGTCCTCGGAGATGCGCAGCCGCTCGGCGACCTCGGCGGTGGTCGGGGTGCGCCCGAAGGCGGTGGTCAGGTCCTCGGTCGCGCTGTTGACCTGCACCCACAGCTCGTGCAGCCGGCGCGGCACGTGCACGGTCCGTACGTTGTCGCGGAAGTACCGCTTGATCTCGCCGACGACGGTCGGCATCGCGAAGGTCGGGAACTGCACGCCCCGGTCCGGGTCGAACCGGTCGATCGCGTTGATCAGTCCGATGGTCCCGACCTGGACCACGTCCTCCATCGGCTCGTTGCGGGAGCGGAAGCGGGCGGCCGCGTAGCGCACGAGCGGGAGGTTGGCCTCGATGAGCGCCGCCCGCACCCGGTTGTGCTCCGGCGTGCCCGGCCGGAGCGCCTTGAGCTCGCCGAAGAGCACCTGGGTGAGCGCCCGGGTGTCGGCACCGCGGCTGCGGGGTGCTGCCGCCGGGGGCTCGGCGACTTCCTGGGGAGGCGCAGTACTGGCCGACACCGTCAACGCCACCTCTTCATCGGTCACCCATCGGTCACCATCGGTCAACTCATCCGTCAAAAGCGGTCATAGCATCACAAGACATGTGCACTGTGTGCAAGCACCGCATAACACCGTGTTGAGGGAGAGTTGGGAGATTTGGGGCGAAAGACGCGTGAGAGCCCTCCGCGGTTGCGCGGAGGGCTCTGCGGGTCCGGCTCGGGTACCTCAGTACTCGTAGTCGGCGATCACCCAGGTGGCGAACTCCTTCCACAGGGTCACGCCCGCCTGGTGCTCCGGGTGTTCGACGTAGGCGCGCAGCGCGGCCGCGTCCTCGAACCCGGAGTTGATCGCGAAGTCGTAGGCGATGGGCCGGTCGCTGAGGTTCCAGCCGAGCTCCCAGAACCGGATCTCGGGGATCTTCCCGTCCAGTGACCGGAAGGCGTCCACGCCCTCCAGGACACGCGGGTCGTCCCGCCCGACGCCGTCGTTGAGCTTGAACAGGACGAGGTGGCGGATCATGTGTGCTCCTGGGCTCCGGGCTAGTGGGCGCCGTCGGCGATCCAGCTGAAGAAGTCGCCGATGGCCTTGGCGGCGTCCGAAATGCCCTCGAACCCTATCTGGACGTAGTCGGCGGCCTTGGCCGGGTCCTTGATGATCACGTACATCACGAAGACCACGAGCAAATAGACGGCGATCTTCTTCGCGTTCACCGCCATCGCGGCCTCCTGTGTGACTGATGTGCCCCTAGGGCCCCCTGTTGCCGGGCGCGAGTGTAACCTTCACACCCCCTTTAGGGACCAACGGCCCGCAGGTGAAGGGCCTTCGGCGGCTCCCGGGCGGCGCCCCGGGAGGGACCATGGAGACATGCCCGGCGGATCTGGCAGGAACCCGCGGGGCCGGAACGGACCCCACTGCGGGGTGCGCACCGCCGCTCTCCCCCGTCGGCGACGCGCACTTGCGGGTCCGGAACGCACGAAGGGCCCCGTCTCGCGACGGGGCCCTTCTCAAGCGGTAGCGGAGGGATTTGAACCCTCGGTGACTTGCGCCACACTCGCTTTCGAGGCGAGCTCCTTCGGCCGCTCGGACACGCTACCGAGGGAGACCTTACAGCACGCCGGGGCATGCTCTGAAATCGGTATCGGGGAGAGGAGCGCCGGTCAGCGGTCCCGGAAGAACTCCGTGAGGAGGCGGGCGCAGTCGTCCGCGAGCACGCCCTCGATCACCTCGGGCCGGTGGTTGAGCCGACGGTCGCGTACGACGTCCCAGAGGGAGCCCGCCGCGCCGGCCTTCTCGTCGCGGGCGCCGTAGACGACCCGGTCCACCCGGGACTGCACGATCGCGCCCGCGCACATCGTGCAGGGTTCGAGAGTCACGACGAGCGTGCAGCCCGACAGGCGCCACTCACCGAGGTCCGCCGCCGCCCGGCGGATCGCGAGGACCTCGGCGTGCGCCGTCGGATCGCCGGTGGCCTCGCGCTCGTTGTGCCCGGCCCCGAGCACGGTCGTACCGTCCGCGGCCAGCACCACGGCACCGACGGGGACGTCCCCGCCGGCCCGCTCGGCCTGGTCCAGGGCGAGCCGCATCGCGGCCCGCCAGCGGTCGCGTACCGGGTCCGGTGCGCCCGGTGCGCCGGCTTCGGTCGCCGGTGTCAGCGGACGGTCTCCAGGACCTCCGAGGCACCCAGCGCCTCGGCGATCGCGCTCAGCGCGTCCTCGTCCAGGGCGCGCAGCTCCTTGGCGCTGACACCGAGGTCGTCGAGGATCTCCGCGTCGCCGACGGGGCTGTGCGGCACGGACTCGGCGGACGGGGCGTCGTCGTCGCCGTCCTCCTCGTCCTCGCCGTCCTCGGTCCCGTCGAGGTCGAGGGCGTCCAGGTCGGGGCCGTCGTCACCGGGCTCCCGGCCGAGCAGTTCGTCGGTGAGCAGGATCTCGCCGTAACTGCTGCGGGCAGCGGCGGCGGCGTCCGAGACGTAGATACGAGGGTCGTCCTCGCCGTCGATCCGGACGACGCCGAACCATGTCTCTTCCTGCTCGATGAGTACGAGCACCGTGTCGTCCTCGGCCGAGGCCTCCCGGGCGAGGTCGGCCAGATCCGACAGCGTCTCCACATTGTCGAGGAGCTCTGTGTCGCTCGCTTCCCACCCGTCTTCGGTGCGCGCGAGCAGTGCGGCGAAGTACACCGTGACTCTCCCACTGGTCATAGGCGTGCCGGTTGGGGGTCCCCCCGGCGGAGGCTTGGGCGGGGAGAGCTGTGCTCCGAGCCCCACCCACTCGGAATCGTGGCAGAAACAAGGCGTTCAGGGGACGTCTTCGGCTCCCTGTGTCCGCCCGTTTTGATCGACCACCAGCGGGATCGTACGCGGCAATCATGAGACTCATGCACCCGGTCGGCGTTACGACGGCTGTGAGGCGGCTTACGTCTACCAGCGGAAGGTGCGCATGCGCATCGCGTGGCGCATGCGCGCGACCTTGGCGCGTCTGGGCTGTACGCGGTCCCGCAACTCGCGGGCCTCGGCGAGGTCACGCAGGAACTGGGCCCTGCGGCGCCTGCGCTCGGCGTCGGTCTCCGACCGCTCCTGTTGTGACGCGTCCGCCTGGGACTCGGGCTCGGCCATCTGCTCACCACCCCGCTGTGTCCCTCCCACTTTCCCTCTGATGGGCGGTTTGATGCCAGAGCGAGCCTCACCTGGGCACGGTTACTGTTAGGCCATGCGTCTCCACGTCGTCGACCACCCTCTGGTCGCCCACAAGCTCACCACGCTGCGCGACCAGCGCACCGACTCCGCGACCTTCCGCCGTCTCGCCGACGAGCTGGTCACCCTGCTCGCCTACGAGGCCACGCGCGACGTGCGCACCGAGCAGGTCGACATCACGACCCCGGTCGCCTCGACGACGGGCGTCAAGCTGTCCTACCCGCGACCGCTGGTCGTGCCGATCCTCCGGGCCGGCCTCGGCATGCTCGACGGCATGGTCCGCCTGCTGCCGACCGCCGAGGTGGGCTTCCTGGGCATGATCCGCAACGAGGAGACGCTCCAGGCCTCGACCTACGCCTCCCGCATGCCCGAGGACCTCTCCGGCCGCCAGGTGTACGTCCTGGACCCGATGCTGGCGACGGGCGGCACACTGGTGGCGGCGATCCAGGAGCTGATCAAGCGCGGCGCGGACGATGTCACGGCGGTGGTCCTGCTGGCCGCCCCCGAGGGCGTCGAGGTGATGGAGCGCGAGCTGGCGGGCACGCCGGTGACGGTGGTGACGGCGGCGGTGGACGAGCGGCTCAACGAGCACGGGTACATCGTGCCGGGGCTGGGGGATGCCGGGGATCGTCTTTACGGTGCGGCTGAGTGATTTTGCGCTAGCGCCGTAGGGGTGCGGGTGTCGCGGCGGCTGCGGGCTCGCTGTGGCTTGTCGCGCAGTTCCCCGCGCCCCTCAAAAGCAGGGCGTCTCAGCAACTCTTCTTTGAAGAAGTCGGCGTGGGCTGCGGGTTGCCCAGCGCGGCCAGCGCCTTGTCGGCCGCCGCCTTCGCCGTCAGGTTCTTGAACGCCGTGCCGATGATCAGGTCGACGTCGGTGCCCTTGCGCGCCGCGTCCGTACGGCGCTCGGCGGACGCCAGCTGCGTCGCCAGCACCGGCAGGCTCGTGTTCAGGGACGAGGACGGGCCCAGCAGTATCCCCGCGCCCTTGACCTTCTTGTCGAACTCCTTGCTCGCGTTGCCCACGTCGCCGATCTTGAAGCCCCGCTTCTCCAGCTCGTCCGCGGTGTCCTTGGCCAGCCCGCTGCGGGGCGTGGCGTTGTAGACGTTGACGGTGATCTGGCCCGGCTTGGGCAGCGCGGCGGTGGACACGGAAGCGGACGCGGACGGGCTCGCCTTGGTCGCGCAGTCCGCCTTGGGCCCGGCGGCCGAGGCCTTCTTGCCGCCCCCGGTGAAGACGTCGATGAGCTGCAGCGTGCCCCAGCCGATCACGCCGAGCGCGACCACGGAGGCCACCACGGCGAGCACGAGCCTGCCGCGCCGCCGGCGCTGTCGCATGCGCGGGTACTTGTCCCCCGTGATCCGGTATTTGCCGCCCATGCCTGGGGGAGTCAGCATGCTCATGGGCGCAGCGTAGTGCGCCCGAGCGGCGATGCCTACTAGATGATCATTCCACGCCACGCAGGTGAACCCGAAAGGGCCAAGCCCTTGCCGACCGGCCTCGACTTGGGCGGGTCAGTCCAGTTCGAGTACGCGTGCGTGCAGGACCTGGCGCTGCTGGAGTGCCGCCCGGACCGCTCGGTGCAGGCCGTCCTCCAGGTACAGGTCGCCCTGCCACTTGACCACGTGTGCGAACAGGTCGCCGTAGAAGGTCGAGTCCTCGGCCAGGAGGGTCTCCAGGTCGAGTTGCCCCTTCGTCGTCACGAGCTGATCGAGGCGGACCGGGCGCGGCGCGACGTCCGCCCACTGCCGGGTGCTTTCCCGGCCGTGGTCGGGGTACGGCCGGCCGTTTCCGATGCGCTTGAAGATCACACGGAAAGCCTACCGGTCAAGACGTTCCGGGCGCAGCCATGGAGACGGAGTGCGACGCTGGAAAAGATGCCGTAAGTCGGGGCAAAAAGGAAACAGAGGGTCTGACATGAGCGACCGCGAGACCATGCCACCGGCAACCGCACCCGAGGCTCCGGGCAGCGCTTCCGCCCTCCCGAGGGAGGCGCTGGAGATCGCGTCCGGGTATGCCTTCACCGGTCCGGCGCTGGACCTCGGCGCCCTGATGTGGGCCGAAAACTGCCTGCCCGACGCGCAGATCCGCATCCCCCTGCCCATGCTCAACCGCCACGGCCTCGTCGCGGGCGCCACCGGCACCGGCAAGACCAAGACGCTCCAGCTGATCGCCGAGCAGCTCTCCGCGCAGGGCGTCCCGGTCTTCCTGGCCGACATCAAGGGCGACCTGTCCGGGATCTCGGCCGCCGGGCAGCCGAACGACAAGGTCCAGGGGCGCGCCGCCGAGGTCCACCAGGAGTGGACGCCGACCGGCTTCCCGGCCGAGTTCCTCGCGCTCGGCGGATACGGCCACGGCATCCCCGTACGCGCCACGATCACCAGCTTCGGCCCGGTCCTGCTCTCCAAGGTGCTCCAGCTCAACCAGACCCAGGAGCAGTCCCTCGGCCTGATCTTCCACTACGCGGACACCAAGGGCCTGGAGCTGGTCGACCTCAAGGACCTGCGGGCGGTCGTGGCCTTCCTCACCTCCGACGAGGGAAAGGCGGAGCTGAAGAACATCGGCGGGCTGTCCACGGCCACGGCCGGCGTGATCCTGCGCTCCCTCACCGCCTTCGAGGCGCAGGGGATGGCCGACTTCTTCGGGGAGCCGGAGTTCGACACGAGCGAGTTGCTGCGTACGGCGCCCGACGGGCGGGGAGTCGTGTCGGTCCTGGAGCTGCCCGCCGTACAGGACAAGCCGCAGCTGTTCTCGACCTTCCTGATGTGGCTGCTCGCGGATCTCTTCCACGACCTGCCGGAGGTCGGCGACGCCGACAAGCCGAAGCTGGTCTTCTTCTTCGACGAGGCGCATCTGCTCTTCGACGACGCCTCCAAGGCCTTCCTGGACTCGATCACGCAGACCGTCCGGCTGATTCGCTCGAAAGGGGTCGGTGTCTTCTTCGTCACGCAGACCCCGAAGGACGTACCGTCCGACGTCCTCGCCCAGCTCGGCAACCGTGTCCAGCACGCGCTCAGGGCCTTCACCCCGGACGACCAGAAGGCCCTCAAGGCGACCGTGAAGACCTTCCCCGACTCCGCCTACGACCTGGAGGAACTCCTCACCGGCCTCGGGACGGGCGAGGCCGTGGTGACGGTCCTGAGCGAGAAGGGCGCCCCGACCCCGGTCGCCGCGACGCGCCTGCGCGCCCCTGAGTCGCTGATGGGACCGGTGGAGGACACGGCTCTGGACCAGGCGGTGAAGTCCTCGCAGCTGTACGGACGTTACGCACAGGCTGTGGACAGAGAATCGGCGTACGAGAAGCTGACCGCCGCGCCGGCAAAACCGCAGGAGACACCGAAGGCCAAGGCCAAGGAGGAGCCGTCCATGGTCCAACAGGTCGTCGGCAGCGGCATGTTCAAGTCCCTGGCCCGGTCCGTCGGCACGCAGATCGGCCGCGAGATCACCCGTTCCCTGTTCGGCACGGCCCGGCGAAGGCGCTGACCCCCGCCGGGCCTGCCTGCCGTCAGCGGCCCCGCTTCTCCGGGGGCTGCTGGGGCTGCGGCTTCTTCTCGGTGGGCTTCGGTGCGTTGCGGGCGGCCTCGGCGCGCAGCAGGGCGCGCAGGACCGCGTAAGGGTCGGTGGGCATGACTGTGTTCCTCGCGTCGTGACTGACCTTTCCCGGAGCGGGGTCCGTCAGCAGCGCAGGACGACGGTGCGCAAGGAGCGCAGGGTGTACGGCGGTTGCGGCGACGCGGGCCGGGGGCGGCCCGGCGCGGCGTGCGGGGCCGGGGCCGGGACAGGCGCGGGGCGCAGGGGTACGGCGGCCCGGCGGACGGCGTCGGCCGGTGGCCGTACCGCCGCGTCCAGGACGTCGTACTCGACCGTCTCCACGGACGCGACCGGCGCCGCGTGCTCCTCGGCCTGGGCGCCCGGCACCAGCAGGGCGAACAGCAGCACGAGCACCCGCAGCCAGGCGCGGCTGTGCGGGAGGCGGCGTGCGGTGCTCACGGGAGGTGATCTGCCCCCGACACGCCCGTCGTTCAGCACGCCGGGGGCGAGATCCGCCCGTACGGGCTACACGGACCGGGGAATCCGCTCGGCCCGGCCGCGGATGCGGATCGCCGTGATGATCTCGACGACACCGACCGCGACCAGCCAGATGCCGCCGACCAGGGTGAGGACGGCGACGGACTCGAAGGGGGAGTCGATCAGGACGATGCCGGCGACGAAGGTGAGGACGCCGAGGAAGATCTGCCAGCCGCGGGCCGGCATGGAGCTGTCGGAGGCCGCGGCCAGGGTCTGGGTGATGCCGCGGATGAGCCAGCCGATGCCGATCCACAGGGCGAGCAGCAGGATCGAGCGCATGGGGCCGCGCAGACAGAACAGGCCGAGCAGGATCGAAAGGGCGCCGCTGATGAAGGCCAGGACGCGCAGCGAGGTCGTCTTGTGCGTGCCGAAGGCGGCGATCAGCTGGAAGACGCCGCTGAACAGGAGGTAGAGGCCGAACAGGACGCCGGCCGCCAGGAGGGAGGCGCCCGGCCAGACGAGGACCAGGACGCCGAGGATCAGGGAGGCGACGCCGGTGAGCAGGACGACCTGCCAGGCGGCCTTGGACAGGGCGTGCAGAGGGCCCTCGAAGGGCGGTTCGGGCGGCAGGGGGCCCGTGGCGGGTCCGGCGGCGTGGACCTTCCGGTCGTCGAACTCCGGACCCCAGGACGAGGTTTTCGGCGGGTCTGTCATGTTCCATGCTTGGACCGGCGGGGGCCGTGGCGCCACCCCTGGGACCCACCCGGCTGACGGTTACTTCCCGGCGGCCTTCGCCGCCTTGGCGGCCGCCTTCATCTCCTGCTTGTGCGCGCGCACCTTGGCCAGCGAGTCCGGGCCCGTGATGTCGGCGACGGAGCGGTGGCAGCCCTTCTCGCCGTAGGCGCCCGCGGCCTCCTGCCACCCCTTGGGCCGTACGCCGAGTTGCTTGCCCAGCAGCGCCAGGAAGATCTGTGCCTTCTGCTTGCCGAAGCCGGGCAGTTCCTCCAGGCGGCGCAGCAGTTCGCGGCCGTCGGTGACGCCCTTCCAGACCAGCTCGGCGTTCCCGTCGTAGTGCTCGACGAGGTACTGGCACAGCTGCTGGATCCGCTTGGCCATCGAGCCCGGGTAGCGGTGCACGGCCGGCTTCTGCGAGAGCAGCGCGGCGAAGGCCTCCGGGTCCTGGGCGGCGATCTCGTGCGCGTCCAGGTCGTCGAGCCCGAGCCGGTCGGCGATGGTGCGCGGCCCCTTGAACGCCCACTCCATGGGGACCTGCTGGTCCAGCAGCATCCCGGTCAGCGCGGCGAGCGGGGAGCGCCCGAGGAGCTCGTCGGCCTCGGGGTCCTGGGCGAGGTGCAGGGTGACGTCCATGACCCCGATCATCCCTCTTTCACGGCTCGCGTACGATTCCACCACCACTTAATAAGGTAAGGCTAAGCTTAATGTGCAAAGGGGTCGCAGCGTGACGACCGGGATCTACCGGGACGCCTGGGGCATCCCGCATCTGCGGGCGGGCGGCGTCCGTGAACTCGCCCGCGCCCAGGGCGTCGTCACCGCCCGCGACCGAGCCTGGCAGCTGGAGGTCGAACGGCACCGCGCGCAGGGCACCTCGGCGGCCTTTCTCGGCACCGAGGCCCTGCACTGGGACCTGCTCGCCCGCCGGGCCCGCCTCGACGACACCGCCCGCCGCTGCTGGGCGGCGCTGGCCGAGCGCGACTCCGAGACTGCCGAGTGGGTACGGGCGTACGTCGACGGCATCAACGCGGAGCTGCCGGGCAGCACGGCGCCGGAGTTCGAGCGCACCGGCCTCTCCCCCGGCCGCTGGGAGCCCTGGACCCCGCTCGGCGTCTGGCTCGCCACGCACATCCTCTTCGCCGGCTTCCCGGCCAAGCTCTGGCGCGAGCAGGCGATCCGGCACCTGGGCGAGGAGGCCGTGGGGCTCTTCGCCACCGACGGGCCCGGCACCTCCGGCAGCAACGGCTGGCTGGTGAGCGGCGAACGGACCACGACCGGGCACGCGCTGATCGCCGGCGACCCGCACCGCTTCGTCGAGGACCCCGGCGTCTACCAGCAGATCCACCTGTCCTGCCCGGAGTTCGACGTCGTCGGCCTCGCCGTCCCCGGCGTCCCGGGCATCGCCCACTTCGGCCACACCGGCACGGTCGCCTGGGCCATCACCAACGCCATGGCCGACTACCAGGACCTCTACCGCGAGCGACTGCGGCGCACGGGCGCGGGCGTGGAGGCCCTCGGCCCCGACGGCAACTGGTACCGCGCCTCCCGGCACACGGAGACCGTGGAGGTGGCGGGGGAGGCACCGGTCGAGGTCGAGGTGATCGAGACGGAACGGGGGCCGGTGATCGTCGGGGGGCCGGAGGGTCTGGAGAGCGGGGTGGTCGGGGCGGACGGCTCGATGCCGGTGGAGGAGTCCCTCGCGCCCCTCGCCCTCAGCCTCCGCTACCCACCCCGCGTCACCTCCGACCTGGGCTTCGGCGCCCTCCTCCCGCTCCTGCGCGCCCGCCGCGTCGCCGACGTCGACCGGGCCCTCGACCTGTGGGCCGAGCCCGTCAACGTCGTGCAGGCCGCCGACACCGAGGGCGGGCTGCTGCACCGGGTCGCGGGGCGGGTGCCGGTGCGGGCCGAGGCCAACCGGGTGCGGCCGGTGCCCGCCTGGGAGCCCGGGCACGAGTGGCGGGGATGGGCCGAGATGCCCCACGCCGGGTTGACCGACGGCGTCGCCGTGATGGCCAACCAGCGCGGCCCGGCGACCCCGTTCGGCGTGGAGTTCGCGCCGCCGCACCGCGCCGACCGCATCGCCGCCCGGCTGGCGGAGCAGGACCTCTGGTCGGCCGGCGACATGCCCGCGATCCACATGGACACCCATCTCGCCTCCGCCGCACCCCTGTTGGACCACCTGGCGGCCCTCACCGAGCTGTCCCCCGAGGCCACCGCCCTCCGCGACCGCCTCCTGCGCTGGGACCGCCGCATGGACGCCGCCGCCACGGACGCGGCCGCCTACGCGGCGGTGCGCGGCGCGGTCGTACGACGGCTCGCGGCCCACCCGGCGTTCGCCGCCCTCACCACCCCGCCCGCCTACCCCGAGGTCCTCCTCCCCTGGCTCGCCCTGCTCCCGCGCATCGCCTTCGCCCTCAAACACCTGCTGCGCGCCGAGGAGTTGTACGGCGTCGACCGCGCGGAAGCCGTACGGGCCGCCCTGGAGGAGGTGGCCGCCGCACCGCCCGCCGGCACCTGGGGCGACACCCACCGCCTCGCCCCCTGGCGGGCGCTGCCGCAGCCGTCGTACGCAGGACCCGGTCTGTCCGGCGACCACGACTGCGTGCTGTGCACCTCGGCCGTGCCCGGGCTGACCGACCTGAGCGCGCGCGGTCCCGCCGCCCGCTATGTGTGGGACCTGGCCCGGCGCGAGGACAGCCTGTGGGTGGTGCCGCTCGGGGCCTCCGGCCTGCCCGGCTCGCCCCACCACACCGATCAACTCCCCTTGTGGCTCAAGGGAGATCTCGTCCCGGTCGTCACCGACTTCGACCGGCTCGGCAAGGAGAGCGATGTCTGACCCGTACGCCACCCGCGGCGCCGTCCACGAGACGGGCGCCGTCCGCGTCCTGCCCCTCGACGCGCACGCCGACGCGGACGTGCTGCACCGCTGGGTGCGCGAGGAGCGCGCCGCCTTCTGGGGCATGAACGGCCTCACCCGCGACCAAGTGGCCGAGATCTACGCCCACATGGACACCCTCGACACCCATCACGCCTTCCTGCTGGTCAGGGACGGCGAACCGGTGGGCCTGCTCCAGACCTACGAGCCGGAGGCCGACCGCGTCGGCGACTGCTACGAGGTGCGCGACGGCGACATCGGCGTGCACGTGCTGCTCGCGCCCCCGGGGGAGGGCGGCGCGCGGTCCGGCTGGTCGGCGCAACTGCTCGACGCCGTCGTGTCGTACGTCCTGCCGGGGCTCGGCCGGCGCCGGGTGGTGGTCGATCCGGACGTACGGAACGAGAAGGCCATCGCCCGTTTCCTGCGCCAGGGCTTCGTGGCCGGGGAGTCGGTGACGCTGCCGGAGATCGACCTGCCGGACGTGTACCTGCCCGAGAAGAAGGCACAACTGGCGTTCCTGGAGCGGGAGTAGCCTTCCCGGCGTGACCCCAGAAGAGCTCGTCGCCCACTACGCCCTCACGCCGATACCGCGCGAGGGCGGCCTGTACCGCCAGACCTGGGCGGGTCCGGACCGGCCCGACGGACGCCCGGAGGGCACGGCGATCGTCGCCCTGCTGACGGCGGACGACTTCTCCGCCCTGCACCGCCTGCCGAGCGACGAGATCTGGCACCACTACCTCGGCGATCCGCTGGAACTCCTGCTCCTCGCCCCCGACGGGACGTCCACCACGGCCGTGCTGGGACCGGACGTCCTCGGCGGCCATCAGGTGCAGCTGACCGTGCCCGCCGGGACCTGGATGGGCGCCCGGGTCCGGGCGGGCGGCGCGTGGACGCTCTTCGGCTGCACGATGGCGCCCGGCTTCACCTTCGAGGGTTACGAGCACGGGGACGCGGCGGAGTTGACGGCGCGGTATCCGGACCGGGCCGCCCGGATCCTGGAACTCTCCCGTCCATGACACTCCTCGAAGGACAGGTCGCCCTGGTCACGGGCGCGGGCGGCGGAATCGGCCGGGGGATCGCGCTGCGGTTCGCCGAGGAGGGCGCCGCGGTCGCGCTGCACTGCCGTACGGCGGTGGCGGCGGCGCGGGAAGTGGCGGACCGGATCGAGGAGTTCGGCGGGCGGGCCGTCGTCCTGCAGGGCGACCTCACCGACGCGCGCGCGTGCGCGCGTGTGGTGGGAGAGGCGGCCGAGTGGGGCGGCGGGCTGGACGCGCTGGTCAACAACGCGGGCGTGCAGCCGGTGCGGGAGCTGACCGGGATGACGGCGGGCGAGTGGCGGGCGGTCGTGGACGCCAACCTGTCGAGCGTCTTCGCGTGCACGCAGGCGGCCGCGGAGGTCATGCGGGAGCGCGGCGGCGGGGGATCGGTGACGCACATCGCCTCCATCGAGGGACGGCAGCCGGCGCCGGGGCACGCGCACTACAGCGCCTCCAAGGCGGCGGTCGTGATGCACGCCCGGTCGGCGGCGCTGGAGTACGGGCCGTACGGGATCCGCGTCAACACGGTCTCGCCGGGCCTGATCGGGCGCGAGGGGCTGGCGGAGGCCTGGCCGGACGGTGTGCGGCGGTGGCGGCAGGCGGCGCCGCTCGGGCGGCTGGGGCGGCCGGAGGACGTGGGCGACGCGTGCGTGTTCCTGGCCTCACGCCTCGCGTCCTGGGTGACGGGCCACGACCTCCTGGTGGACGGCGGGATCTCGGCCCGCCCGACGTGGTGAGCGCCACGCGGTGAGCACGGGGGCGCTCGCGTGCGTACGTATCGGGAAGGCGGCGAGTCCGACGACGGAGATACCACGTGGAGTGTGAGGGTGCGGGTGGCGGGGGACGAGGGCGCCGGGGACGAGGGCGCCGGGGACGAGGGCGTCGCGGGCCGCTCCGTGGAACCGGCGGAATCCGTACGCTCGGGGGCTTCGGGGGCTTCGGGGGCTTCGGGGGCTTCGGGGGCTTCGGTGGCTCCGGTAGGTCCGGGGGCGGAACCCGTGAGCTCGGTGGCCTCGGCGGCTTCGGCGGACCCGGCGGCTGCGGCGGCTCCGGTGGACCCGGCCTCGGCGGGCCCGGCGGAACCCGTGAGCTCGGTGGCCTCGGCGGCTTCGATGGGCGCGGCGGCCTCGGCGAGCGCGGTGTCGGCGAGCGCCCCAACCCCCGCGGGCGTCGGCGGCTTCAAGGGCTGGTGCTGCTGGGCGCCGTGCTGGTCCTGCTCGTCCTCGGCGGGGCGGGACCCGCGTCGGCCCACGCGGCCCTCAAGTCCTCCGACCCCTCCGACGCGGCCGTCCTCAAGTCGGCACCCCGCTCCGTCACCCTGACCTTCACCGAGTCCGTCGGCCTGCTCGACGACTCCTTCCGCGTCCTGGACCCCGAGAACCGTCGGGTGCGCACCGGTGAGGCCCGGCACGCGTCCGGCCGCTCAGACACAGCGCGGGTGACCCTGCCGGCGAAGCTCGCCGAGGGCACCTACGTGGTGGCCTGGCGGGTGGTCTCGGCGGACAGCCACCCCGTGTCGGGCGCGTTCACCTTCTCGGTCGGCAAACCCTCGGCGACGGTCGCCTCGGTGAGCGCCGGCCCCGTCGAGAACCCGGCGACCGCCAGCCTCTACAACATCGCCCGCTACCTCGCCTACCTCGCCGCGGCCCTCCTGATCGGCACGGCGGCCTTCGCCGTCCTGTGCCGCCCGGCCGACCACGCGCCCCTCCGTAGGCCCCTGCTCGCGGGCTGGTGGACGCTCCTGGGCACGAGCGTCGTCCTCCTGGTCCTCCGGGCCCCCTACGAGACCGGCACGGCCCCGGGAACGGCCTTCAGCGCCTCGGCCCTCACCCGCACCCTCACGGGCCGCCCGGGCCTGGCCCTGCTCGCCCGCCTCGCTCTGCTGCTGATCGCGGCCGCAGCCGTCGTAACCCTTCGCAAACGACCAGCGTGGGCACGGCTGCTGCTGCCCGCCGAGAACTCCCAACGACCGAATGCCGGGCACACGGGCGTCGCGGAGGCGGGCGCGGGCGCGGGCGAGCCGGTCGCAGCCGAGGGGGCGCACTCCGGGCGGGCGGACGTCGCCGAGACCGGGGCGGGGGAGCCGGGTGCCGAGGGAGACCGCGCCGGGCATCCGGGGGCCGGGGGAGACCGTGCCGGCCGCCCGGGCACCGAGGAAGTCCGTGCCGGCCACCCGGGCACCGACACAGACCACGCCAGGCTCCTGCGCGCCGAGGGAGACCACGCCGGCCACCCGGGCACCGACACAGACCACGCCAAGCTCCTGTGCACCGACACAGACCACGCCAGGCTCCCGCGCGCCGAGGGAGACCACGCCGGGCACCTGCGCGCCGGGCGCGGCGGTGCCGTCCGGCGGTCGTTCCTCGTCGGCTCCGGCCATGAGGGCGCCCCCCGCCCCCTTCTCCTCGCCGGCACCCCCCGCCCCCTTCTCCTCGTCGGCGCCGTCTTCGCCGTCGGCCTCGCTCTCACCTGGGCCCTGGCCGAGCACGCCTCCGCCGGGATCCAGGTGCCCGTGGCCGTCGTGTCCTCGGTGCTGCATCTGCTCGCCATGGCGGTCTGGCTCGGGGGGCTCGCCGCGCTGCTGATCCTGTTGCGCGGCACCGACGTGTCCGCGGCCGTCGTGGCCCGGTTCTCGCGGCTCGCCTTCGCCTCCGTGACCGTCCTGGTCGTCACCGGCGTCTACCAGTCCTGGCGCGGCCTCGGCTCCTGGAGCGCGCTCACCGGGACGACGTACGGGCGTCTCCTGCTCGCCAAGGTCGCCGCCGTGGTGCTTCTGCTGGCGCTGGCGGGGATGTCCCGGCGGTGGACGGCCAGGATGGTCGTCGCCCCCGCGCGGAAGGCGCAGACGGCCGTACGGGAGCGCGTTCCGGAGGCCGTTGGCGGGCCCGCGCTGCCCGCGTCGGAGGGGCCCGCGCCGGGGCATCCCACCGAATCCACCACCGGCCCCGAAGGCCCCACCGGCACCACTGGCACCACCGGCACCTCCGCCCCCGACCCCCACCGCCGCGCCCTGCGCCGGTCCGTGCTCGCCGAAGTCGCCGTCGGGGTCCTCGTGCTCGTGATCACGACCGTGCTCACCGGCACCCTCCCCGGCCGGGCCGCCGCCGAGGCGGCCGAGCAGCCGGCGTCCGAGGCCGGGCTGCCCGCGGCCTCCGTCACCACGGTCCCGTTCGACGTCGGAACGCCCGGCGGCCACGGCAAGGTCCAGATCACCCTCGACCCTGGCCGGGTCGGCGACAACAACGTCCAGGCGGTGGTCTTCGGCCCCGACGGCGGTATCTCCACCGTCCCTGAGCTGCGGCTTTCCTTCAGCCTCCCGGCGCAGAAGATCGGCCCGCTGGACGCGCGGGTGAAGAACCTGGGCGGCTACTGGGGCACCAACAGCCTCACCCTTCCCATCGCCGGCACCTGGACGATGAAGGTCACGGTGCGCACCTCCGACATCGACCAGGTGAGCGTCACCAAGGCCGTGCGCATCCGGTAGGACGCATTCCGGCCCAATCCGTGATCGTATGTTCGAACAGTCGAACGACAATGATCACAATCGTGACGGTTACGTTTCCACAAAGCTCTTGGGCGGCTATTGACCCATGACCGGACATGGGGCTGTTATTACCGCCACGATGTTCGGTCGAGTTGGTTTCTGGTCGGTTTCGACTTTTTTCGACGTGGCCCAGCCTGACCGGACCCTGCCCTCAGGAGCCGTAATGACAGACCTCTCCCCCTCGGGTCTCTCCCTCCCCTCCCCGAGCCGCCGCAGCCTGCTGCGGGGAGTCGGAGGCGCCGCCCTCGTCGCCGGTGCGGGAATCCCCCTGCTGAGCGCCTGCGGCAGCAGTGGTAGCTCGTCCGACAGCAAGACCGTCAGCGTCGGCTCCAACGACTCGGACGCCGTGCCGAAGAAGGCGTACGCGGACGTCTACGCGGCCTTCCAGAAGCAGTCCGGCCTCACCGTCAAGGTGAACACCAAGGACCACAACACCTTCCAGGAGCAGATCAACTCCTACCTCCAGGGCACGCCGGACGACGTGTTCAAGTGGTTCGCCGGCTACCGCATGCAGTTCTTCGCGGCCAAGAACCTCGCCTCCCCGATCGACGACGTGTGGGAGAAGATCGGGGCCAACTTCCCCGACGCGATGAAGAAGCTCAGCAAGGGCGCGGACGGCAAGTACTACTTCGTGCCGATGACCACGTACCCCTGGGCGATCTTCTACCGCAAGAGCGTCTTCGCGGCCAAGGGCTACGAAGTCCCCACCACCTGGGACCAGTTGGTCGCCCTGTGCAAGCAGATGAAGAAGGACGGCCTGGTCCCGATCGCCTTCGGTGACAAGGACGCCTGGCCCGCCATGGGCACCTTCGACCAGATCAACTTCCGCCTCAACGGCTACGACTTCCACGTCGACCTGATGGCCGGCAAGGCCGCCTGGACCGACGCCAAGGTCAAGGCCGTCTTCGACCACTGGGCCGAGCTGCTCCCCTACCACCAGGACGGCTTCATGGGCCGCACCTGGCAGGACGCCGCCCAGACCCTGGTGTCGAAGAAGGCCGGCATGTACCTCCTGGGCACCTTCGTGGCCCAGCAGTTCACCAACAAGGCCGACCTGGACGACCTCGACTTCTTCGCCTTCCCGGAGATCAACTCCGCGTACGGGCAGGACACGGTCGAGGCACCCACCGACGGCTTCATGGTCTCCAAGTCCCCGAAGAACAAGGCCGGCGTCACCAAGCTGCTGGAGTACCTCGGCACCCCGGCCGCCGAGGAGCTCTACCTCAAGGGCGACCCGAGCGTCGTGGCCGCCTCCAACAAGGCCTCCACCTCCGCGTACTCGGCGCTGCAGAAGAAGGCGTTCGAGATGATCGGCCAGGCCAAGTCCCTGACCCAGTTCATGGACCGCGACTCCCGCCCGGACTTCACCTCCACGGTGATGCAGCCCGGCCTGCAGAAGTTCCTGCAGAACCCCAAGGGCGTCGACAGCCTGCTCTCCTCGATCGAGCGCCAGAAGAAGACGATCTTCGCATCCTGATGAGCTCCGAGACCCCCACGAAGAGCCCGGAGGCGGCCCCCGTGCCGCCTCCGGGCCCCGCGCCTGTGAAGAAGCGGGTCCCGCAGGGCCACCAGCGCCTGCTGACCCGCCGTGACCGGATCACGCTCGCCTTCATGGCGGGCGTGCCCACCGTCCTGCACGTCGCCCTCGTCTGGATCACCGCGCTCGCCTCGATCGCGCTGGCCTTCACCACCTGGGACGGCATCGGCTTCGACTCCATCAAGTGGGTCGGCCTGGACAACTTCAAGCAGTTGTTCACCGACAACCCGCAGTTCTGGCCCGCGGTCCAGCACAACATCATCTGGTTCGTCGTACTCATCCTGATCCCGACGCCCCTGGGCCTGTTCCTCGCCCTCCAGCTGGACAAGAACATCCGCTTCAGCCGCGTCTACCAGACCGCGTACTTCCTGCCGGTCGTGGTCTCCCTCGCGGTGACGGGCTTCGTCTGGCAGCTGGTCTACAACCCCGACACCGGCCTGATCAACAGCATCATCGGGGCCAACAAGCCCGGCCACTACATCGACTGGATCGGCGATCCCAAGCTCAACCTCTGGGCCGTGCTGATCGCCGCGTCCTGGCGGCACACCGGCTACATGATGATCCTCTACCTGGCCGGCCTGAAGGGCGTCGACCCCTCCCTGCGGGAGGCCTCCGCCCTCGACGGCGCGAACGAGTGGCAGACGTTCAAGAACGTCATCTTCCCCACCCTGCGCCCGACCAACACGGTCGTCCTGGTGGTCACCATCATCGAGGCACTGCGCGCCTTCGACCTGGTCTTCGTCTTCAACAAGGGCGCCCAGGGCACCGAGTTGCTGTCGATCCTGATCACCAACAACATCATCGGCGAGTCCAGCCGGATCGGCTACGGGTCCGCCATCGCCGTCGTCCTGCTGGTGATCTCCCTCGCGGTCATCATCCCGTACCTGATCGCGACCTTCCGGAAGGAGCGGCGCGCATGAGCACCTCCACCGCCGCGGCCCCGCTGAAGCAGCGCACCCCGGTCCGCCCGGCCCGCGTCCTGCTGCACACGTTCCTGGTCGTCACCTCGCTGGCCTGGCTCGCCCCGCTGCTGTGGGCGATCTTCGCGGCCCTGCGGCCGTACTCGGAGACCAGCAACAAGGGTTACGTGTCCTGGCCGGACAAGCTGACCTTCGACAACTTCAAGAACGCGTTCGAACAGTCGGACATGCTGCACTACTTCGGCAACACGCTGATCATCGCGGTGCCGGCCGTGCTGCTGACCCTGCTGTTCTCGTCGATGGTCGCGTTCTACGTCAGCCGCTTCGACTTCCGCCTCAACATCGCCCTGCTGCTGCTGTTCACCGCGGGCAACCTGCTGCCGCAGCAGGTCATCATCACCCCGCTGTACCGGATGTACCTGCTGATCGACCTGCCGGGCATCACCGCCAGCGGCAAGCTGTACGACTCCGCGCTGGGCCTGGTCCTGATCCACGTGGCGTTCCAGTCGGGCTTCTGCGCCTTCGTGCTCAGCAACTACATGCGGATGCTGCCGCACGAGCTGACCGAGGCCGCGCTCGTCGACGGCGCCTCGGTGTGGCGGATGTACTGGCAGATCGTGCTGCCGCTGTGCAAGCCGGCGATGGCCGCCCTGGCGACGCTGCTGTCCATCTGGATCTACAACGACTTCTTCTGGGCGATCGTGCTGATCTCCACCGGCGAGAACATGCCGATCACCTCGGCCCTGAACAACCTCTCCGGCCAGTACTTCACGGACCCGAACCTGGTCGCCGCGGGTGCGTTGCTGACCGCCATCCCGACGCTGATCGTGTACTTCGTGCTGCAGCGGCAGTTCGTGAGTGGTCTGACGTTGGGCGCCAACAAGGGCTGACGACCCGTCAGTGCTATGTCACATGTCACATGTCACATATGACATAGCACCCTGTTTCCGAAAGAGAACCACCGTGCCCCACCCCTTCACCTCGGTCGCCTCCCTCCCCGTGGACCCGGCCAACGCCCGTATCCACGAGGAGGGTTGGCAGTCCTGGAGCCCCAGCGGCTCCTACGCCCTCGGCGACCGGCCGTACCGCCCGACCAACGACAACTGGGCGACGGTCTGCTACCGCCCCGGCGTCACCGTCCCCGACGGCACCTTCCAGGGCGAGGGCCTGCTGGCGCTCGACCCCGGCGACGGTTCGGCCGTACGCCTGTGGGCGGCCGTGGACCCCACCGCCGAGGTCCCGTCCGTCCGCCTGACGGTCACGGACGGCGTCGCCGAGGTCAGCGCCGACGGCCCGGTGAAGGAGTGGACCGGCACGGACATCCAGTCGGTGCTGGCGGACTGGGCCTGTGCACAGCAGGTGCCGGCCCCGCGCCCGGCACCAACCGTCTGGTGCTCCTGGTATGAGTACTTCACGAACGTCACCGAGGACGACATCCACGAGAACCTCCGTGCGATGGACACCCTCGACCTGCCCATCGACGTCGTCCAGATCGACGACGGCTACCAGTCCGCCCTCGGCGACTGGCTCACCCTCTCCGGCCGCTTCCGCTCCCGCGCGGGCATCGCCGACGCGATCCGCGCCCGCGGCCGCCGCGCCGGCATCTGGACGGCCCCCTTCCTGGTCGACCCGGCGAGCGACCTGGCCACCGAGCACGCCGACTGGCTGGTCCGCGACCCCGCCGGCGGCTTCACCCACGCCGGCCGCAACTGGGGCCACGACCTGCGCGTCCTGGACACGACCCATCCCGAGGCGGCCGCGTACCTGACGGACGTCTTCCGCACCCTCCGCTCCGAGGGTTACGACTACTTCAAGGTCGACTTCCTCTACGCGGGCGCCCTGGACGGCGTACGCCACAAGGACATCGACGCGCTGACGGCGTACCGCGAAGGCATCGAACTCATCCGCGAGGCGATTGGCGAGGACGCCTATCTACTGGGCTGCGGCGCACCCCTGTTGGCGTCCATCGGCCTGTTCGACGCGATGCGCGTCAGCCCCGACACGGCCCCGCACCGCCGTCCCGAGGCCGACGACTACAGCCAACCCGGCCAGGACCCGGCCGAGTTCACGGGTGTCGGCCGCCAGTGGCAGCACGGGCGCTTCTGGGTCAACGACCCCGACTGCCTGATGGCCCGCCCGGCGGTCGAGACCCGGGAACGCTGGGCGGCCCACGTCGAGGCGACGGGCGGCCTGATGGCGTCCAGCGACCGCCTGCTGTCCCTGGACGAGTGGGGCGTGACCACAACGCGCCGTCTCCTGTCGGGAGTCGACGAACTGTCGGGAGCAACGGAATGAGCCTGCCCCTGAACGTCCCCGGCATCGCGTACGGCGGCGACTACAACCCCGAGCAGTGGCCCGAGGAGGTCTGGGCCGAGGACATGCGCCTCATGGCCGAGGCCGGGGTCACCATGGTCAGCGTCAACATCTTCTCCTGGGCGCTGCTCGAACCCACCGAGGGCGAGTACGACTTCTCGCGCCTCGACCGCATCCTCGACCTGCTCCACTCGCACGGCATCGCAGCCGACCTGGCGACCCCGACGGCGGCCCCGCCGGCCTGGTTCTTCGTCAAGCACCCGGACGCGCTGCCCGTCGACAGGGACGGCCGCAGACTGTCGTACGGCAGCCGCCAGACCTTCTGCCCGTCCAGCCCCGCCTACCGCGAGGCGGCGCTGCGGATGGCACGGGTGCTGGGCGAGCGTTACGCCGACCACCCGGCGGTCGTCATGTGGCACATCCACAACGAGTACGGCTGCCACAACGCCGAGTGCTACTGCGACACCAGCGCGGAGGCCTTCCGCGGCTGGCTGCGTGACCGTTACGACAGCCTGGCGGAGCTCAACCACGCCTGGGGCACGACCTTCTGGAGCCAGTGGTACTACGACTGGGACCAGATCCTGCCCCCGCGCGCGACCGGCGCGGTCCCCAACCCGACCCACCAGCTGGACTGGCGCCGCTTCTGCAGCGACGCACTGCTCTCCCTGTACGAGGCGGAGCGCGACGTCCTGTCGGAGGTGGCCCCGGCGACGCCGGCGACCACCAACTTCATGGTGATGTTCAACTTCGACGCCCTGGACTACTGGCGCTGGGCCCCGGAGCTGGACATCGTCTCCAACGACCACTACCTCCAGTCGGCCGACCCCGAGTCCCAGATCGACATCGCGCTCAGCGGCGACCTGGTCCGCTCCCTCGCCGGCGGCCCCTGGCTGCTGATGGAGCACTCCACGGGCGCGGTGAACTGGCAGCCGGTCAACCGGGCCAAGACGGCGGGGGAGTTGCGCCGCAACGCGCTCGCGCATGTGGCCCGGGGCGCCGACGGCATCGCGTACTTCCAGTGGCGGGCGGCGAAGGCGGGCGCCGAGCAGTGGCACTCGGCGATGCTCCCGCACGCGGGCACGGACAGCCAGATCTGGCGGGACGTGGTCCAACTGGGCGCGGATCTGCGGGCGTTGGCGGAGGTGCGCGGCAGCACGGGCACCGCCGAGGTGGCGGTGGTCTGGGACTGGAACGCCCGCTGGGCGCTGGAGCTCCCCTCCCAGCCGAGCGGCGAACTCCGCTTCCACGACCTGGTCCGGGCCTGGTACGAGCCCCTGTGGCGCGCGGGCGTCGCGGTGGACTTCGTCCGCCCGGACGCGGACCTGTCGTCGTACCGCCTGGTCCTGGCCCCCTCCCTGTACCTGGTCGACGAAGCGGGCGCGGCGAACCTGACCACCTTCGCCGAGCGGGGCGGCACGCTCGCGGTCGGCTTCCACAGCGGCATGGTGGACGCCAACTGCCATGTCCGACTGGGCGGTTACCCGGGCGCCTTCCGCAAGGCCCTGGGCATCCGCACGGACGAACTCTTCCCCCTCCTGCCGGACCAGTCGGTGGGCCTGGACGGCGGCGGCACCGCCACTCTCTGGTCGGAACGCCTCCGCCTGGAGGGCGCGGAGGCGGTGACGACGTACACCGACGGCCCCCTGGCGGGAGTCCCGGCGGTGACCCGCAACGCGCACGGCGCGGGCGCGGCTTGGTACGTGGCAACGCACCCGGACACGGTGACCCTCACGGCCCTCCTAGACCGCATCCGCAAGGAGGCGGGCGTCGAGCCGGTCCGCACGGCCCCCGAGGGCGTCGAAACGGCCCTGCGCCGAGGCCAGGACTGCGACTACCTCTTCCTGATCAACCACACGGACCGCGAGGCGGAGATCCAGGTGGCCCCGGAGTCGACCGAACTCCTCACCGGCGAACGGCTGTCGGGCTCGGCGAGGGTGCCGGCGGGCGGGGTGGCGGTGGTACGGGAGCGGCGCGACGCCTGACGACGACCACTGCCGTCGACGACGATCCGCTCCAGCGAGCCCTGGCTCTCGGTCAGGGGATGAGCACGAGCTTGCCGGGAGCATGCCCCGCAAGGCCGGCCTCGTGCGCCTTCGCGGCATCGGCGAGTGGGAAAGCGGTGGCGACGAGGACACGCAACGCTCCGTCTCCGGCACGCTCGACAAGGCCTGCTCGGGCGGCGGCACGGACCTCGGCGCCCGCGTCCTGTCCAGGGCCGTAGCCGAGCAACTTGATGCCGGTCTCGGCGCGCCGCGGCGGCCCGGTGATCGAGGCGATCCGGGCACGGTCGGCCACCAGCTCCAGCGAGACGTCGAGCGCCTCGTCGGTACCGGCGAAATCGACGGCGGCGCTGACGCCTTGCGGCGCGGCGGCCCGTACCCGGTCGGCGAGCCCTGGGCCGTAGGCGACGGGGACACCACCGAGTTCACGCAGCAACGGGTGGTTGCGCTCGGCCGCGGTGGCGATCACCGTCGCCCCGGCGGCGACGGCCAGTTGCACGGCCATGAGGCCGACCCCGCCCGCTCCGCCGTGCACGAGCACCGTGTCGCCGGCGTCCACATCGGCGGCGCGCAGGGCGTGGACCGCGGTGGTGCCGGTCAGCATCAGCGACCCGGCCTCGGCCCACCCGAGGCCGACGGGCTTGGCGAAGATCGAGCTGGCCGGTGCCGTGACGTAGTCGGCGTAAGCGGCCGTCACGGGGTACACGATGACCTCGTCACCAGCCTGCACACCGGCCACGTCCGCACCGACCTCGGTGACGACGCCCGCGCATTCCAGCCCGAGCGAGGGCATCGATCCCGCGATCCCTGCGGCGTCCTTGTGCTCGTCGTCCACCGTGTGGAAAGTCCCGCTGTAGAGCTTCCAGTCGATCGGGTTGACCCCCGCGGCACGGACCTCGACGACCACACCGCCGCTCGGCGCGCGGGGAGTGGACACCTCGAGCACGGTGAGCACGTCCGGCGTCCCGTAGGCGGTCGGTCGCACGATTCTGGGCACGGTCGGCCTTCTTTCCAGACGTTGATCATCGACTTCCTGAGAACCAGCATCGAGCCGCTCGGACATAATTTCCAATGCAATGTCGGCACTGGGCACTTGCGCCAGACGCATGAATGGCGAGGGTCGTCCCGGCCGATCCGAATCCCTCGTCTACTACCTGATTCCCCGTCAAACCCGGCCGCCTGCAACCCACTTGAATGCCACGGCGTCCAACTCCATGACATACGGCCGCCGATCACCCGGGAGAGCACATGGCGAAGAGGGTCCGGACGACGGACGCGGCGAGGGACGAGGACCGCGAGAAGTGGATGGCGCGTTTCCAGGTACGGCTGGCCACGCAACCAGGCGTGGACCGGGCGGTCGTGCTCCAGGCAGTCAAGGACGTCACGGCGCACTGCGCGCTCACGGGAGAACAGCCGCGCACAGCCTTCGGCGACCCGGACGCCTACGCCGTACAGGCCGCCGCCCGACTGGTACCGACGAACCGCACGGCACGCGCAAAGCGGCACGACTCCCTGCTGGACACGCTTGAGTCCATAGGCAGGAGGGCGCAGGACATCGCCGGTCTGTGATGGGCCGAACCTTCCGGCCCCGTGTCGGGGCCTGCCGGCCCGATGTCGGTGGCTTCTCGGCGGAGGGAGGGGGCTGCACCTGTGCGGAGAGCCTGCCGGGTGCCCACGTGCAGGTGGGAGACAGGCAAGGGGCGCCTTGACCCGCGGCGGAGTGGGGCATCGGGCGGCGGACGGTGCTGGACCGGTCTGAACGAGACCAGAACTGAGACCAGGCTGCCGGGTCATACCTTCTTGACAACGATGGTGTCCGGAAGGAGCTTGTCCAAGTCGTCTACGTCCGAGGTGAAGACTGTGACCTGCCCTTTCTGCTGGCGCGCGACGACAGCGAGCACGGCATCGATCGCGTACTTGTGACCGTGCAGCTTGGCGTCTGCCAGGAGACGCCGGGCCTGGCGGGCCTCGTCCTTTCCGATATCGGCGACCTTGAGCCGAGAGAGCACCCAGTCCCAGCGCTGCTCGGTGGTCCTGCCGTCGTATGCCTCGACCAGCGTCATGGGAGACGTCACCACTTCGGCCTCACCCCCGGCCGCGAGGTCGAGCCAGGCGATCATTCTGCGGTCGCCGCGCACGGCCAGGGACAGGGCTTCGCAGTCGAGTACGAAGACGCGCAGTGGCCGCGGCCTGTGCTCACCGGCACGCTTCTTCACGCGGCCTCTCCGGCATCGTGTCCTCCGGCGGTGCGACGGCGCTCGTGCTCGGCGTCGAGGTCGTCCAGTTCCGCGAGGGCTGCCGCGCGCTCGTCCTCGGTGACCGGCCCGTGTTCCTCCTGCAGCCAGTCGACCAGCTCCAGCAGCCGGTCCCGATCGCGCTTGAATCGCAGTGCTTCGGCTACATACGCCGAAAGTCCCCGCTCGGCCGCGTCGGCGCGGATCTCGTCGAGTAGATCTTCGGGGATCGTCACCGTGACTTTTTTGGTCGCCATACTAGAGACCATACTCCTGGTGTAAGCGCCCTTACCAGGGTTGCCGAACCCGCTAGGCCCAGGATGCGGATGAATGACCGACGAATGATCCTGGAGTCTTCCCCGGCGCTGATCGCTGGGACACACCATTTCACTCGGACACCCCGCGTCGTTCACTCTCGCCAGCGCATGCGTCGGCTGGTGCGGATAGCCACTCTTCGACGTGGTGAGCCTCCTGCCGTTGGCGGACCCACAAGAGGAGAGCCCGTGTCCCTGCTGCCTTCGGCAGACGTCTTCAGAACGATCGAGCTAAAGGTTTCGCAGTTGCTCGGTGGGCAGTTGGTGTGTCCACATGCGCCCGGGGAGAGGTGTTCGGTGGGCGAACACCTCACGCTCTCGGAGGCAAAGGAGGCGGCGGCGCGAGATGCCGCCGACGTTTCTCTTCGGGACGCGCTGTGGCGATGCGTAGGCCGCGATGCCCGTAGTGACCTGCCAAATCTGGCTCAGCGTAGCCAGTTGCTCGCGCTGTATTTCGTTATCCCTTATCTCCGGAAGTCGGCCGGGAGAGTGTCGAGGAGGCTCTGCGTTGACGTCGCCGAGGTGAGGTCGGCCATGGTGTTCGGTGCGTTGTACGGCCTGGCGCTGGCCACCGAAGGCGACGATGTCCGTGACGAGGTCGTCCGATCCGCCAACGCGGCCGGCTGGGCGGTGGAACGGGCTGATCCGGCCGAGCGCACGACGGATCCGCACGCCCTTGTCGACCGCGCGCGCCGATGTGATGACGGCTACTCGCCCATCCGCAACGAGTCGGACATCCAGGCGGTCGACGAGATGGACCCTTTGTCGTGGGGGCGCATCAGCGGCGAACGCATGGGCGCTACCTTGCACCGCCTCGGGCTCTTGGGCGAGTTCCTCGCCTTGGGCTCGGAGCACGTACCCGAGGGTGAGTTCGGCGAACTCGACGGACCGCAGAAGGAAGCCGAGTGAGCCCAAGAAGCGCCAGGCGACTGTCGCAGTGGCTGGCCGAGCCAATGCCCCTGCGCAAGGTGGCAGATCTCCTCGGGGTCGACCCAACGAAGGCATCCGGACTGGTGAGGGCGAACCGCTTTCCATGCCGTGTCACGAAGTTGAAGGGAAAATACGTGGCCCTTCCCGCCGACGTGATGGTGGCCCTGGGGATCGATGATCCGATCTTGCGGACGGGCGACCTGCTGGCCGGTGCTGAGTTCGCGAGGCGATGGGACTGATGGGCGGTCCTGGCTGCGGATTGCTTCTGGGGGCACGTCATGCGATGCGGGGCGCACGTCACCTGAAGCTGATCGTGGCTGTCGGCCTTCAGCGTGCAAGGCGGCGAACGAACGCTTGGACGGCGATCCACCGTCGTCGCCGGGGGCACGTCGTCATGCCGTACGGAATGCCCGCATACGTCGGAAATGAACGAGATCACAACTGAGGCCAGGGCATACAGAGAACCCCGGCCGCCGAAGCGGTCCGGGGTTCTCGTTTCGCCTGTTCAGGCGGCTGCGGAGGATACGAGATTCGAACTCGTGAGGGGTTGCCCCCAACACGCTTTCCAACTGTGGGGGTGGGGTGGTGGCGAATGTACAGGGGCGTTCATCTGCGTTCATGGGGGGCTCGTCACCATGCTCGGACCGGCTCCGGGTCTCGGCTGAACGTCGGTGAACCGGGCTGAATGAGACGGAAACTGAGACGGTCCCGCACGGCGTGGCGCAGTCCTGCCGGCACTACCCCAGCGCGACAAAGTTCGCCGCCGTGCCGACGAGCACGCCGATGAGCAACGCGATGGGGCCCCGGTACATCCCCCAGAAGGATTGCTTGGACCCTGCAACGTACTCGCGCATCCCATCGAGCTGATCCCGTAGCGATTGGCGAGTGGCGGTCAGATCACTCTGGAACGCCGTCTCTAGGCGAGTGCGGGTTCTCTCGTCCCGCTGGTCGAGATCCGTGGGCAGGGTGCGCCTCCACGCCTCCAACGCCTCCACGCGTTGCTCAAGGGTCTTAGCTTCACTCGTCAGGGCATGGGCGTTGAAAGCCTCACCGATGGCGCCAGCGTCCGAACTGTAGACCTTGAGCGGGCGGGATAGGTACGCGCTGAGGCGTAGTTGGGCCCGTCTGATGTCGAAGACGGTCAGCCCGATGCCGCCAGCTTCGAGAGCCGCTGACACACCGTAGAGGATCCCGGCAGCGCAAGACATGCCGGGAGGCTACCGCGCGGTGTGCGAAGCGGAAGCTTTTTGCGGGGGTAGTCAGGGTTGTCCTAGACACGACTGGCAGGGACGTAGCGGCGTGACCTCAGCTTGGGAAGCTCGGGGTCTTTGGCGGCGTTTGCTGCGCTGACCTGCGGTGGACCTTGAACCATTCGCTGGCAGCCGCTGGCTTGTTCCCCGCTGTTCTCCGTGGTTCTCCGCAGGATCTGGCACACATCTGGCACGTCCGAGCACTCAGGGCTGAGAGCCTGTGCCCGTGACTGATGACGAGGTTGTCGAGGCGGTGCGGATCGTAGCGCGGGCGGGGACATTGCCGCCGCCCGCAGCGCCGGAGGCCGTCGCCGTGGCGGAAGAGACCATCGGGTACCCGTTGCCACCTCTCCTACGGCGCTTGTACGTCGAGGTCGCCAACGGGGGATTCTGCCCGAACGAAGGAATCCTGGGCGTGAGCGGCGGGGCCGCACAGGGCAACTTTGCGGACATTGCCGAGTTGTACCAGGACGGGCCGGATCCGTCCGGCCGCATCCCGGCCGGCCTGGTGCTGATCTACGACTGGGGCTGCACCATCTGGTCGCTGGTCGACTTCCGCGATCCTGCGGGCGCCATGTGGTGCAACTACGAAGGCGAGTGCTGGCCCCAGGGCGTGAACCTCGCGGAATGGCTGACGGGCACGCTGGCAGGAAGCCTGACAGTGGAAACACTGCTGGAGAGCCAGCCCACTTCGTAGACCAGCTGCCCTACTGCCTTGAGCCGGTACTTCTCTCGGGTTGCGGGATTTGAACCCACGACCTCTTCGTCCCGAAGCAACTTGGGTGACGGCGCTGCCTTGGCCTGGTGTGGTGTTCACCTGCGGTGATGGTCCGCAGGCGTTCGCGCTCGTTCGCCGATGTTCGTCGGCGTTGTCACGCGGTTAGACACTCACCACGTCGTCGGCTTACCTCTTGCGACGCTTGCTCGCCCCTTGTTCAGCTCGGCTTGGCCGCGCTTCGTCCAGCCACCTTCGTGGAAGTAGCAGCTAGCAGCGCGATGTCCCCTTCACTGTCTTGTTGTGGCAACGACCGCCGATCGCCGTGAGCGATCAGGGCCGCTGGTGCGGTGGGAGCTTGCAGCGGCGGTCACCCTCGCGGGTGACGATGAGCATCGTGAGCCCATCGATGAGCGCATGAGGCAAATCGAGTACGGCAGGATGGGGAGCCAACAGGGCTCCTGCGCCGATGGGTTGAGATTTCGAACACCTCCCATAACGGCACGGGAGCCCTGTGCGTTGTGGCCACGTTGCCTGTCACCAGATCAGTGGCCCCCCTTAAAGACCTCAATGGCCGGCTGTGCTGATGATCGTGGCAACCAGGGTGATCAGCACGGCTGATCCAGCCAGCGCAACCGACAGCGGTTGGGTGAGTGTCGGGTGACGGTGGACGCAGTAGGCGAGCAATCCGACGGCCATCAAGCCAACCAAGCCCAGCAGCAGGACGACCAGCACAACGAGCGTGGACATGCGATTCCCCCTTGGGGCGCGGTCTGGGGACATGCGGGCGAGATGATCACGCGGTGTCCTGACCAAAGCTAGACAGCCGACACCGATCTATCGCCGTTGTCCAGCGGCGCGACGAGTGGAGGTTGTGTTGTCAAGGGCCAGGGACAACCCCCGCACGGCGATCTACGAAAATGCGTGCTCGTATTTTTTGCCTAACTAAGCCCGGAATCACACCGCATAAATCAGCACGGTAGGTCTGTGTGGCGTCTAAAAGTGGCGGGAAGGATCGCACGGTACGGATCCTTCAGGAGGCAGCAATGGACCAGCCCGCGCGGCTCACGGTTCACGTTGGACTCATGCCCCCCAACGACGGAAAGATCGTCGTTTGCCGAAGGGTGAACAGAGAGGAACGACAGGTTCCGCTCGAGCTTCAGTTCAGTGAAAGGGCAACCCTTCGGGAACTGGCCGCCGGTGTCCTCTTGGAGCACATACCAGGTGACCCCTCGCAGCATTACGATGGTCAGTGGATCACGCTTGACTCGCTCACAGGTCTGCCTTCAGGCAGCAAACCCAGTTCCCGCAC
This sequence comes from Streptomyces cylindrosporus, assembly GCF_022698165.1. GTDB lineage: Bacteria > Actinomycetota > Actinomycetes > Streptomycetales > Streptomycetaceae > Streptomyces > Streptomyces cylindrosporus. The sequence goes on along the minus strand of NZ_JALDAY010000008.1, from coordinate 98,643 downwards.
CATCGAGACTGTCAAGTCCAGCCTTCACAGGGTCGAGAAGAAGATAAACGCCCAATGCGGCGGCACCGCTGCAATATTTCTCAGCACAGACGGAAACAAGGCGTCCATCCCGAACAATATGCGCACAAATTTCGGCATCATTACCGAGTACTGTTCCGGCGCTGAGAATGCGAACAGTTACGCCAAGGCCATCAAGCTCGCGTCGACTGCCGAAGAGTTCATCGCAGCATCGATGTCGCTAGAGTACGGTTCTGAGGAAGTCAAAGCAACCAAGTCTTTTAGGGCTCTTGGGTTGAACCTCTACTGGAAACCTAAGGCCCTATTGATAAGTTTATACATGGGGGATGCGCTGAGTAACCCTACTCGCAAGGTCGACAACTATCGACGTCTTTTGCAGTCTGCCGAGAATTGGAACACAGACTTCAAATGGGACGGCGATGAGCTGGTGCACGCCGCGCTTTTCTTTGCACGTATGGAGTCAAGCGAATATGATCACTTGGCGGCCTTTCGAGATTATCGTGGTCGAACCATCGCCGCAAAGGATCTGCACGACATCAATGCCCTGAAGCGGAGGATATTCAGGGCAACCATGTCGAGCTTCGGCCGAGGCTTGCACGTTTACCGAAGCCAGCCCATCAGCGAGGAGTTCGAATACAGGTCCAGTATGGACCGCATCAAGATATATCGCAGCTTGTTGAAGGATGACGGCGACCATTTTCTGCAAATCGCCATGCGATACCCTAACCTTGGTGAAATCAGTGCGGCATGTCATGACGCCCTCAAGGAAAGTATGTATCGTGCAGGCGATGGAATGAATTCAAAGCTGCTAGTGCGAAGCCTGGCTGCCTTGGAAGTGCTTATTCCGGCGCGACGCAATGAGGTCTTTCGCGCAATCCTAAATAATCGTGCGGCATCAGGGCGCGATGAAGCTCTTCTTTCGCTTGTCCGATCCGTCGAGCGCAATGGGCTGCAATCAATCCTTTCTGGTGAAGCGGCCCGGAAATACCCGCAGGTCGCGGAAGAAGGTACCAAAGTTACGCATTTGCTCACCGGCGTGAGGTCCTCTCGCACCCGGGAATTCGGCGGCGATGATGCGAAGGGCATCGCATCGTGATCCGCTACTCCGTCAATCCAACGGCGCTCGATTCTCGGAAAGGTCCGGAATGATACCTCAAAGTGTGATCAAGGAACTTCAGGTGCCATCAGCCGCGCCTGGTCGCGTTATTCTCGGCCTCGGCCAGCACGGTGAGTCCCGGAAGACATTCGCTGCAGCACCAATGCGCCCCGTATTGGTTATCGGTCCACAGCGAAGCCGAAAGACAACCAGCATGGTTATTCCGACACTCTTGGAATGGAAAGGTACGGCGGTTGTAACATCCGTACGCACTGACGTCCTGTTTGGGAGCTTCGAGCGCCGCAGCTCGGCTGGTCGAGTCTATGTCTATGAGCCAGCCGGAAGGCTGCAACGAGAGGGGCCTGTTACAGGCTGGAATCCCCTTGATGACTGCTCCACTTGGGATGGAGCCATGGCCACGAGTAGGGCGCTGACTGAAGGTGGCTACCTGAGCATGCGTGAAGGTGAATTCTGGTACGGTATGGCGTCGCAACTTCTCACCCCCTTACTCTTCGCCGCTGCCGTTAACGATTACTCTATGACAGATGTGATTCGCTGGGTTAAGTCGCAGGAAGAGTTCGAGGTGCGGTCCCTGCTCCAAGCGGCCAATAATGCAGAAGCCAGTCAGGCTTTCGAGGGAATGGTATCCCTGGAGAACAGAACCCTCTCCAGTATCTACGGGACGCTTATGTCTAGCCTGGCGGTGTTCGACTATCAGTCGGTAGCGGACTCTACGAGTGGTGGCCTGGATATAGGGGAATTCTTTGACGGAGGTGACAATACGCTCTATATCTGCGCTCCGCCGGATGAGCAACGGCGTTTCGCTCCGTTGTTCACCACTTTAATTCGCCGTATCCTTCGAGAGGCATACGCGCGTGAAGCCGCAGGGCAGCCGACTTCGCCCCTGCTCCTTCTCCTGGACGAGGCCGGGAACATTGCACCGCTTCGAGACCTGGCCACATTGGCCACGACCGCAGCAGGTACCGGAATTCAAATGGTGACCGTTTTCCATGACCTTTCGCAGATGATCGCAATTTACGGAGAATCTGATGCGCTGACCATCGCGAACAATCATTCTGCGCTTCTGCTGCTTCCCGGTAACCGGGATCCGCGGACTTCGCAACTGCTTGGGGACCTTCTTGGAGGGGAAATAATCCCAGGGCTTGGAGGCGGTGCATCAGGTAGGTATCCACTGCGTCGTATCGAACCGGGACAGGCTGTGTGCATCTACGAGCATCACAGTCCGTTTCTCTTGACGCTACGTTCTTCCACTCATGATCCAGAACTGCAACAATTGGCGCGTACGCAGTACGTGCAGCCAGCAAGCAATGTCGTGCCACTTCGCAGTACCCGGAAACTGCCCTGGCATGGTTCACCCAATGCGCAGGGAAACGCGGTCCGTGCTTCCAGCGCAGAAATCGGTGACGGCAAGTGAGTCTTTCCAGTAATCCCCCTCAAGGGTGTAGTGCTCGCTGAACTTCATGGAGCCTCCTCCGGATCCCATTTAGTACCGACGAGCCTGCGTGACGCTCGACCGGATGCCGTGGACATGACTCGACGGACGATCTCCGTCTCGGGGCAAGGTTGGGCTCGATCATCAGAAGGTGGATGCAAGGCCCACGGCTGTCGCAGGGAGAGGATGAGGTTGGCGTAGCGGGTTTGGCCGGTGGCCTGCCCGGTCTGGGGTCGAGCATGATCAGGGGGCCGTACGCTGGCTGGCAACTCGGGCAGGCTTTGGGCCTGACCGCAATGTGTACGAGTGGCCCCCTGGTCTTGCTCGACGCGGGACCCTGACCGGGGAGGTGGCTAAAGCCGTGGAGCCGACCGCCCCAGCCACCACGTACCCGTTCTCGCGGCAAGCGGCTGATCGCTGTGCGCGCGGCACGGGCGCCGCCCGGGCTGGAGCGGGGCGGAGACAGGAGCGCAGGCCCGGCCGGGGGCCGGGCCGCGCGCGGGGAGCGGAGCGAGCCGCCTTGAACCAGTAGAGAAAGTTGTAACTCAGTCGGACGCGTGGGGCTTGAAGTCGTCAACGCAGGACGGGAGTTCGGCGCCTTGGCGGTGAGCGAGCATCAGGAAGATCACCGGTCGGATGGTCCATGTGATGCGGGTGGTGCCGTGCATAACTGAGACCCGGCAGGGCTGTCTGCGCAGAAGGGCCTGCCGTGTTGCTATGCGGCCCTGGTACAGCCAGCTCCATGCGTCGTCGGAGGCTCCGGCGTCGAGCGCCGGAGAGATCGTGCGCAGTGCGACCGCGACCCATCTGTCTGCCTGGGCGGCTGAGTAGGCGTCGAAGGAAGCGTGGAGCGTCTGTCGTTCCGGCTCGGCAGGGTCTTGGGTCCAGCACTCGCACCAGTAGCCGCGACGTGTCTCGGTGGTCACCACAGGTGGCCTCCCACTCGGGTGCCCGTGAAGAGTTCCGCGGTGACGGTGTGGCCGCCGTCGCTCTCGTGGACCACGACCCGGTGCGCGATGGCGCTGACCATGCCCAGACCTCGGCCGTGCTCGGCCTCCTGGTCCTGGTGCTCGACCTTCGGAGCTGTGCCGGCGCCGCCGCCGTCCGTCACCGACAGGGCAATGACCTGCGGGGAGACCGCCAGAGCCAGGTGGAAGCTGCCCGAGTCCCGGCCGCTGGCCGTGTGCAGGATCGCGTTCGCGCTCAGCTCGCTCACGATCAGTTCCGCGTCCTCGGCGAGGGGTGAGCCGCGCAGGATGTCGCGGGTCCAGCGGCGGGCCCGGCTGACCTCTTCCGGGAATCCTGGGCAAGTGAGCCCCCAGGCCCGGGCTGTACTCGTATACTCGTGCATACAAGTTCCTTCATGCTGGTAGGCCGCCATGTGCAGCGGGTTCGGGCTAGACGAGTTTCACGCCGTCGTGGGCGCGGATGGCCGGCGGGGACGCCGCGTCGAGTGCATCGATGACGCGGATCGCGTACGCCTCGTCGGCGAGTTCGGAGACTTCTTCGCGGGTGGCCCAGCGCAGGGCGCGGGTCTCGTCGCCGGTGGTCGGTGTGCCGTCGGCGGCCTGGCAGCGGAAGACCAACGAGACGATCAGGCCCGTCATGTTCTTGTAGACGCCGGTCAGGGTCGCCGGGAGCGCGATCTTGATACCGGTTTCTTCGAGGACTTCGCGTTGCAGGGCCTCGGGGATGGTTTCCTCGCGTTCGAGGACGCCGCCCGGGGGTTCCCACTTGCCGTTGTCGCGGCGCTTGATCAGGAGAGCGCGGCCCTGGGCGTCGACGATGACTCCGGCGACGCTCACGGAGTGCGGACGGTCCGTGCTCATGTTCCTCGGCCCTCTCGGCTGGCTAGGCTCTCCACCGTAGCAACAAGACTCGCCCACACGTCTAGATACCTAAAGGAGTACTCAACGTGAGCCCTCTTCCTTCCGGCCTCCTCGGCGACCTGGACCCCACGAGTGATCGTGCGGTCTTCAGGCAGATCGCCGACCAGCTGCGCGAGGCTATCGACCGCGGGCGATTCCACGAGGGCGACAAGCTGCCCTCGGAAGCCGACCTCGTCGAGCATTACGGGGTATCCCGTATGACCGTGCGAAACTCCTTCTCCATCCTTCAGGGGGAAGGGCTCGTGCACGCCGAGCACGGCAAGGGCGTCTTCGTGCGGCCCCGGCCGCCCGTGCGGCGGCTCGCTTCGGACCGGTTCGCGCGCCGTCATCGGGAGCAGGGGAAGTCCGCGTTCATCGTGGAGGCCGACGCCGCCGGCAGTCACCCCCAGGTCGACAGCCTTGAGGTCAAGGAAGAGAAGGCCAGTACGGACGTCTCCGCCCGACTGGGGTCCGTGCGGCGGGTGCTGGCTCGTCGGCGGCGGTATCTGCTAGACGGGCGGCCGGTCGAGTTCGCCACCTCCTACCTGCCCCTCGACATCGCCCGCGGCACGCAGATCGCCGAACCCAACCCTGGTCCTGGCGGCATCTATGCCCGCCTCGAAGAACTCGGCCACCGCCTCAACCACTTCGAGGAGGAGATCCGGGCCCGGATGCCCTCGCCCGCCGAGGTGAAGACGCTCCGGCTGGCCTCCGGCGTGCCGGTCATCCACCTGATCCGGACCGCCTTCGACACCGAGGGGCGGGCCGTCGAAGTCTGCGACACCGTCATGGCGGCGGACGCGTACGTGCTGTCGTACCAGCTTCCGGCGACCTGATCGTCATGGTTTGCGGTGGTGCGCGGGGCCGTTCTCCCGAACTCGTACACCCCAACATGCATACTCGTATAGACGAGTGGGCAAGTTGTGTGGCAAGGTGGTCCACGCGTTCCCGGTAACCGGGTTCGCAGGCCGCTGCATGTATAGACGAGTAGATAGGGAAACTGCCTTGCGTACCATCCGTGTTGAGACCTCGGCCGCGACGATCCTGCTGACCGAAGCTCCCGAGCCCAAGGTCCGCGACCGTCAGACGGGCGAGATCGCGAAGGATGCCGTCAGCGGTGAGGCGCTGATGACGATCGGCGTCGTCCACATCGAGGACGGCGAGTCGTCGCTCATCAAGGTCACCGTTCCGGAGAGCGGGGTCGCCGAGGGGCTGAACCTCGGGGCGCCGGTCTCGCTGCCGGGGCTGGTCGCCCGGCCGTGGGAGTCCGTGTTCAACGGGCAGAAGCGGCACGGCATCGCCTTCCGCGCCGCCGCCGTCACCCCGGCCGCGTTCCCGGCCGCTGCGGGGGCCGCCGCCTGATGTCCGACCTGACGACACTTCTGGAGGTGGGTGGTCCCCTCGCCGCGCTCGGTGGCGGGGCCGCCTACACCCGGGCCAAGCACCCGGCTCTCTATTGGTCCACGGTCGGCCTGCCGATATCCACGGCCCGGCTGCTCGGCTCGTACGGCTCCGTCATGGAGGCCTGCGGGCTGACGGTGGCGCCTTCCCGGCTGCGGGTTCTCGCCGTCAAGGCCACCACCAACCGCGAGGTCCGGCCGGTTCCGCCGCGCCGGGGCCTTCTCCGGCCCACCTCGACCGGGCTGCGCATCCGGCTCCGGCTCGCGCCGGGGCAGGAACCCGCTGACGTCGCCGCCTCGGCCGAACGGCTGCGGCATGCCTGGGGCGTTCACGCCGTCTACGTCACCACCGTCAAGCCCGGTGTCGTCGAACTGCGGCTCGTCGGATACGACGTCCTGCGCAAGGTGCGGATGCCGCGCAAGGCCGCTGGTGGCTTCCTCAAGGTGCCGGTCGCGCTGCGGGAGGACGCCATGCCCTTCGTACGCGACTACCGCACCATCCCGCACCAACTCACCCTCGGCGCAACCCTGTCCGGCAAGTCCATGTACCTGCGCCACCTCATCACCGGTCTCGCCACCCAGCCGGTTGCCCTGGTCGGCATCGACTGCAAGCGCGGGGTCGAGCTGGCCCCGTTCACGGCCCGGCTCTCGGCACTTGCCACCGACCCGGAGCAGGCGGCCGAGCTGCTACCCGTGCTCGTCAAGGAGATGGAGGACCGATACGACCTGATCAAGGCCCGGCAGGGCATCGCCCCGGACACCCCGGACGAGGAGATCACCTCCGACATCTGGGGCCTGCCCGAGCACCAACAGCCCACTCCGATCGTGCTGTTCGTCGACGAGGTCGCCGAACTCTTCCTCGTCGCCACCCGCAAGGACGAGGAACGGCGCGACGAGATGGTCACTCAGCTCATCCGTCTCGCCCAGCTCGGTCGCGCCGCCGGCATCTACCTGGAAGTCTGCGGGCAGCGCTTCGGCGCCGAACTCGGTAAGGGCGCCACCATGCTCCGCGCCCAGCTCACCGGTCGCGTCTGCCACCGCGTCAACGACGAAGCCTCCGCCAAGATGGCGCTGGGCGACATCGCACCCGAAGCGGTCATGGCAGCCTGCGCCATCGCCCCCGAGCGGCCCGGTCTCGCCGTCGCCGGTGACACCTCCGGCGGCTGGTCCCGCATCCGCACCCCCTACCTCTCCCTCGGCGACGCCGCCGAGACCTGCCGCGACGCCGCTCACCTGGTCCCCGAGCTGCCCGCGCTCAAGCCCTTCCGCCCGGACGTGCCCCTACGGCCGGTCGAAATCCCGGCCCCGGTCGTCAAGCCGCGCCCGGTGACGGACTGACCTAACGCCCTCACCCCGGTCGGCGTGACCGCTTCACGCCATGTCCCTACCCCTCCCATGCCCACAACAGGAAGGATCCCGATGCTCTGCGAACACTGCGGCGACCTGGACGGCCAGGAAACCGGCCCCGATCACGACGAACGCGACTGCCCCTGGCATGCCGATGAGCCCTGGACCGGTCACGACCTTGAGGCCGTTCTCCGGCAGACCGCTGACGGCAACCTGCGGATGAAGGCCGCGGTCGACCTGTTGTCCGAGCACGGCGTCTGGCTCGCCCGCCTCGCCAAGCGAACGGACCTGTTCGCCGCCGACGAGGACACCCACGAGGTCTACGACCTCGACTGGCCGGCCATCGCCACCGCGGTCAACGACCTCGCCCTCCCCGCCACAGGCAGTGAACTGCGCATCCTCGGCCTCGCCGCGTCCCTTGCCTCCGACGCCCCGGTCCGCCTCGGCGACGCCGTCACCGGCCTGGATGCGACGAACCTTCGCCTGGTCCTCGACGCCATCGCGATGGCCAACGGCCGCCCCTACGCGGCCTGAACCCCAGACAAGGAGGTGAAGACATGCCCCGCTCGATCCGACCGGACGCCGTCCTCGTACAGGCCGTGATCGCCGGAGCCCTGTCCTTCGCCCACCTGCACGACCTGGCTTCGGCGGCCGGACAGACCGACTGGAAGGCATGGGCCTACCCGATCAGCGTCGACCTGCTGCTCGTCGCCGCATGGCGTCGGCTGCGCTCCGGTACGGGCAAAGCGGCGCCCTGGTGCTGGTTCGCCATCGCGCTCACCGCATCGCTCGGCGCCAATGTCGCCACCGCCGGACTACTCGACATGAACGACGTGCCGGCCTGGCTACGCATCCTCGTCGCGGGCTGGCCTGCGGTCGCCTTCCTCGGCGGGACCCTCCTCGCCCACTCGGCGCCGAAAACAGCCACCGACGAGATCGGCGCGGAACTCATCGACGGCCAGGAGGAGGGGCTCGAAGCCACACCCGAACCCCTTGCCCAACCCGCCATCGAGTCGCCCCCGCCAACCCCACTCATCCCGGTCCCGGCCGCCCTGGTCGACCACGCCCGCAAGGTCGCCGCCGAACACCACACCCGCACCGGGACCCCGATCGACACCCGAACCCTCCGCGCCCGCCTGGGCGTTCCCGCCCCCATGGCCGAAGCCATCGCCGCCCAGCTCTGAAGGAGACCCACGTGAGCGCCAACCGCCGCTTCCGCAACGTCACCCGCATCGGCCCCGTCCAGGTCGCCACCGCCTACGACAACCGGGGCCGCGAGAAGCACACTGCCGCCTGCACCGCCCCGCGCTGCGGCTTCTCCGCCGACTACGACAGCCGCGCCGCCGCCGAACTGGCCGCCCGCACCCACCGCTGCCCCGTCCGCTGAAAGGACCCAGATACCCCGTGACCGTCAGCCTCCCGCTCGTGTTCGTCCTCGGCCTCTTCGCCTGGGGAGCGGTCAAGTTCCTCGGCGTCCGCACCTGGGTCGTCGTCCTGATCGCCGTGTTCGGCTTCTGGCTCTCCCACACCTTCATGGCGCCCGCGATCGAGTCCGGCACGCGCTCGGGCGTGGACGTCATAAACGGCTCACACGACTAGACGAGTAGATAAGGAGTTCCCGACTGTGTTCCTGCCCAAGTACCCCGACAACCCCACCCCGCCGCCCACGCACACTCACACCCCGACCACGACCAACCCGGCGCCCGTACAGCGCGCACTCCCGGCGGTCTCGATCGACAAGAACACGATCGCGGTCGTGCTCGTCGGCGGAGTCGTCCTCACCGCGCTCCTGGCCGCCGTCGCCGTCACGGCCATCTCCGTAGCCGTGGCCGCAGTCGCCCTGCGTTCCCTGCTCCGCGACCACAACCGGCGCTGAACCCGCTCCCTCCGGCCACCGGGGCGGCGGCACACGACCAAGCATTACGCCGCCCCGGGGCCTGTTCCTCCCGACCGAGCAAGCCAGAAGGAGAACCGCCATCTTCACCCGCACCACACCGGCCCCACTCCCGGAAGTCGCGAACCTGGCCGCACACGGCACGCTCCCGGGTATCCTCTGCCAGCTCTCCACCCTTGGCGGCTGCACGCACCCGATCCGCCTCGACGGCCACCGCACCGAGTACGACGTCGACACCACGACTGGTGAGGTCGGCGCCGTACTCCGCCACCTTGACTCGACCGACCTTCCGGCCGGCCAACTCCTGGTCCGCTGCAACAACCGCCGCACCACCCGCTGCCCGGCCTGTGCGGAGGTCTACCGCCGCGACACCTTCCACCTGATCACTGCCGGGCTGCGCGGCGGCAAGGGCACCCCGGAACACGTCGCCACTCACCCTCGCGTGTTCGCCACCTTCACCGCCCCGAGCTTCGGCCCGGTCCACAACCGCCCCTCCTCCGGCCGTACTTGCCGCTGCGGCGTCCAGCACGACCAGGAGGACGACGTCCTCGGCACCCCGCTCGATCCGGACACCTACGACTACGAAGCGGCCGTGCTCTGGAACGCCCATGCGGGCGCCCTCTGGCGGCGCTTCTCGGTCTACCTGCGCCGAGAGGTCGCCAAGCGCGCAGGCCTGTCACAGCGCCGGTTCCGCGACCACGCGCGCGTGTCCTTCGCCAAGGTCGCCGAGTACCAGAAGCGCGGCGCCGTTCACTTCCACGCCGTGATCCGCATCGACGGCCCCGGAGGGGGAGACACCCCACCCCCGCCCTGGGCCACCGCCGAACTGCTGACCGACGCCATCCGCGCCGCCGCGCGCAAAGTCCGCGTCGAGGGTCCGACCCTCGACGGCCGTGCCCACACCTTCACCTTCGGCCGCCAGCTCGACGTCCGCACCATCCGCTCCGCCGACTTCAATGACGGCCAGGAACTCACCGAGCGAGCCGTCGCCGCGTACATCGCCAAGTACGCAACCAAGGGCGCCGAGACCGCGACGGGAACTCTCGACCGCCCATTGAAGTTCGCCGCCGAACTCGCCCAGCTCGACATCAGCGACCACGCCCGTCGCCTGATCCGAACCGCCTGGACTCTCGGCGCCCGCAAGGACCTCGAACACCTCCGCCTGCGCGCCTGGGCTCACATGCTCGGCTTCCGCGGCCACTTCTCCACGAAGTCCCGCCGCTACTCCACCACCCTCGGAGCCCTCCGCGACGCCCGCGCCGAATGGCGCCGAGCACAAGCCACCGCAGCGAACGACCGTGCGACCGACACGACGTACGTCCTCGCCCACTGGGTCTTCGCCGGAACTGGCCTGTCACCTACCGAAGCCTGGCTGTCCGCGTCCCTCGAACCCGCCCCCGGAACGGAAGGAGAACCCACAAATGGCTGAGCCCCGAACCCTGTCGAGCGTGCAGGAGACCCCTGACCCTTCCTTGGTCCTCCTGACCGTGGAGGAGACGGCACGACGGCTCCGCATCGGCCGTACGACGTGCTTCCGGCTCGTACGCGCAGGAGAGATCGAATCCGTCATGGTCGGCCGACTGCGCAGAGTCCCCGCCGACGCCGTGCCCGCCTACGTATCCAAGCTCCGTCACCGCTCCGCCGAAGCGGCCTGAGGGAGGACGGCATGGCAGAGAAGAAGCGCAGTCGCCAGCCCAACGGAGCGTCCTCCATCTACCTCGGCAAGGACGGCAAATGGCACGGACGCGTGACGGTCGGCGTCAAAGACGACGGCACACCTGACCGCCGCCACATCGAGCGCAAGACAAAGACGGAGGTGACCAAGGCTGTCCGCGCGATGGAGCGGGCGCGGGATGAGAAGAAGCTCAGGAAGCCGGGGCAGAGCTGGACGGTCAAAGCCTGGCTTGAGCACTGGGTCGAGAACATCGCCAAGCCGTACGTCTCGGAGAACACGTATGACGGGTACGAAGTCGACGTGCGCGTTCATCTCGTGCCCGGCCTGGCCGCTCACAAGCTCGACAAGCTGGAGCCCGAACACCTGGAGCGCTTCTACCGGAAGATGCAGGAATCGGGGAGCGCCGCCGGCACCGCTCACCACGCTCACCGGACGATCCGAGTCGCCCTCGGTGAGGCCATGCGGCGTGGACACGTCGCCACGAACGTGGCCGAGATCGCCAAGGCTCCGCGTCTCGAAGAAGAGGACATCGAGCCGTTCACGATCGAGGAGGTACAGAGCCTCCTCGTCGAGGCCGCCAAGCTCCGCAACAGTGCGCGATGGGTCGTTGCCCTGGCGCTCGGCCTCCGCCAAGGGGAGGCGCTCGGACTCCACTGGGAAGACGTCGACCTGGACGCGGGATACGTCCGCATCCGGAAAAACCGTCTCCGCCCCAAGTACGCCCACGGCTGCGGAGACAACCCGTGCGGCCGGAAGGCCGGCTACTGCCCTCAGAAGCAACAGACCCGCCGAGAGCACAAGTCCACCAAGTCCCGCGCCGGGCGTCGCACGATCGGCCTCCCCGACCCGCTGATCAAGCTCCTCCGTCAGCACCAGGAGATACAGGAGAAGGAACGGATCGAGGCCGGTACCGACTGGGAGACCAAGGGATACGTCTTCGCCTCCCCGACCGGCGGCCCGCTCAGCCCCAACACTGACTTCCACATCTGGAAGAAGCTCCTCAAAAACGCGGGCGTACGAGACGGCCGTCTCCATGACGCTCGCCACACCGCCGCGACCGTGCTTCTGATTCTCGGCGTCCCGGACGTCGTGGTCGACGCGATCATGGGGTGGGAGCCTGGGGGAGCGGCCCGTATGCGGGCCCGGTACATGCATGTCACCGGGACAGTGTTGAAAAGGACCGCTCAGCAGGTCGGAGAGGCCCTTTGGGGTGCCGATGGACGGCATCTGCCATGATCCGGGATCGCCTGTCTCCCGTTCGGAAGGGGACAGCCGGGGGAGGAACCATGGACAAGCGGATGGACCCTGTCGAGATCATCGCGCGCGTGGGTGGCGTGACGCCCTACTCGGATCACGAACGTGCGTTCGGTACCTGGGTGTATCTCGCCTCGAAGGCTGGCTGGCAGGTGGTCGAAGCTGAAGGGTTCGCCGCCGACAGCGACCGGGGTGAAATCGGCGCGGTGGACGTCGAGGGTGTTCGGTACGTGATCCGGCTCGGGCCGAGAGTGCGGCGGCTGCTTTACGAGGTTGTCGATGGGCACATGGTGAAGCGGGACGTCCTCGCGGTCGCGGCCTGGGCGGAACCGGTCGTCACAAAGGAGAGCGCCCCCGGTTGGTACTCCGCAGAGGCTGACTGAGACGGAAACTGAGACGGACAAACGCCAGAGGCTCGGACCATGATCATGGTCCGAGCCTCTGAGCTGGCGGAGGATACGAGATTCGAACTCGTGAGGGGTTGCCCCCAACACGCTTTCCAAGCGTGCGCCCTAGGCCTCTAGGCGAATCCTCCGCCGGAAACATTACATGACCGAGAGGAGTGCTCGCGAACTCGTTCCCACCCGCTGACGTCGGGTACTCTTTGCGGAGCCCCTCACGCGGCGCTATCTGACTGAACTCCCCCAGGGCCGGAAGGCAGCAAGGGTAGGTTGGCTCTGGCGGGTGCGTGGGGGGCGCTTGTGTTCGCGGTGCGGGTGGGTGTGGAGCCCGTGCGCGGGACCTCGTTGTCAGTGGGCGCCTATAACCTCGTATGCGTGTCGTCTCTCGCGCTGTACCGCCGCTATCGCCCGGAGTCGTTCGCCGAGGTCATCGGGCAGGAGCATGTCACCGACCCGCTGCAGCAGGCGCTGCGGAACAACCGGGTCAATCACGCGTACCTGTTCAGCGGTCCGCGTGGGTGCGGGAAGACCACCAGCGCGCGGATCCTTGCCCGGTGTCTGAACTGCGAGCAGGGGCCGACGCCGACCCCGTGCGGGGAGTGCCAGTCCTGCCAGGACCTCGCCAGGAACGGCCCGGGTTCCATCGACGTCATCGAGATCGACGCCGCTTCGCACGGTGGTGTCGACGACGCCCGTGAGCTGCGCGAGAAGGCCTTCTTCGGACCCGCCGCCAGCCGCTACAAGATCTACATCATCGACGAGGCCCACATGGTCACGTCGGCCGGTTTCAACGCGCTGCTGAAGGTCGTCGAGGAGCCTCCGGAGCACCTCAAGTTCATCTTCGCCACGACCGAGCCCGAGAAGGTCATCGGGACCATCCGCTCGCGGACCCATCACTACCCCTTCCGGCTCGTTCCGCCCGGCACCCTGCGCGACTACCTCGGAGAGGTCTGCGGCAAGGAGAACATCCCCGTCGAGGACGGCGTGCTGCCGCTCGTCGTCCGGGCCGGGCAGGGCTCCGTGCGTGACTCCATGTCCGTCATGGACCAGCTCCTCGCCGGTGCGCGCGAGGAGGGTGTGACGTATGCCATGGCCACCTCCCTCCTCGGCTACACCGACGGCTCGCTCCTCGACTCCGTCGTCGAGGCCTTCGCCACCGGCGACGGCGCCGCCGCCTTCGAGGTCGTCGACCGCGTCATCGAGGGCGGCAACGACCCGCGCCGCTTCGTCGCCGACCTGCTGGAGCGGTTGCGGGATCTGGTCATCCTCGCCGCCGTTCCCGACGCCGCCGAGAAGGGGCTCATCGACGCCCCCGCCGACGTCATCGAGCGGATGCAGGCCCAGGCCGGCATCTTCGGCGCCGCCGAGCTCAGCCGCGCCGCCGACCTGGTCAACGAGGGCCTGACCGAGATGCGCGGCGCCAACTCACCCCGCCTCCAGCTGGAACTGATCTGCGCCCGCGTGATGCTCCCGGCCGCATACGGCGACGAGCGATCCGTGATGGCCCGCCTGGACCGCCTCGAACGGGGCGTGAACTTCTCCGCGGGCGGCGGCATGCCCGCGATGGGGTATGTGCCGGGACCCGAGGCGCATGCGGGTGGGGGAGCGGTGCCGGGTGCGTCCAGCGGTGGTCCTGTCGGTGGTGGGCCCGCTGCTGGTGGTGAGTTCGGTGGAGCGCCGGTTCCGCCCGGCGGCGGTCCGGCCGCGGCACGAGCGGCGGTACGGGCTTCGGGCTCGCCGAGCGCGCCGGGCGGACCGACACCAGCGCCGCCCGCGCCTCACTCACCGCCCGCAGCAGACCCCGCTGCCGCGGCTGCCGCTCCCTCCATGCCCCCTGCTGCCCCCGCCGCCCAACCGCCCCAGCAGCCCCAGTCGCCTCCCCCACCTCCGTCCGCCCCCCCGGCCGCAGCGCCCCCGGCCTCCGCCCCCGGCGCCTGGCCCACCGCCGCCACCGCAGGCAGCGGCCGACGCCCGGGCGGCTGGCCGACGGCTGCCCCGGCGGGCGGCGGACAGCCCTCATCGGCCCCCACCCCCACCACCCCCACCACTCCCTCGACTCCGGCACCGGCTTCCCCCCCGGCCGCCGCACCCCCACCCCCCGCCTCGACCCCGGCGCCCTACGCTCCCCCGAGCGGCGGCCTCGACCCCCGCATGCTGTGGCCGAACATCCTGGAAGCGGTCAAGAACCGCCGCCGCTTCACCTGGATCCTGCTCAGCCAGAACGCCCAGGTGGCCGGCTTCGACGGCACCACCCTCCAGCTGGGCTTCGTGAACGCGGGCGCCCGGGACAACTTCGCGAGCAGCGGCAGCGAGGACGTCCTGCGACAGGCGCTGGCCGAGCAGTTCAACGTCCAGTGGAAGATCGAGGCGATCGTCGACCCGTCGGGCGGCTCGGCCCCGGCCCCGACCGGCGGCACGCCCGGCTTCAACGGCGGAGGCGGCGCAGCCCCCGGCGGCTACGGCGGCGCGGGCAGTGCCGGTGGTTACGGCGGAGGCGGCAACGCGGGCGGCTACGGCGCCGGTGGTACGGCCGCCCCACAGCGTCCGGCGCCCCCGCAGCCGACCCCGTCGACCCCGACGCCCCCCACCACCCCGGCGCCGACTCCCACGCCCGCGCCCCAGCCCGCCGCCCCCGACCCCACGCCCCCTGTCTCCATCGAGGACGACATCCCGGAGGACGACGACCCCGACCTCAACGAATCGGCCCTCTCCGGCCACGAGTTGATCGTGCGGGAGCTCGGGGCGACGGTGATGGAGGAGTTCACGAACGAGTAGGCAACGCAGGGCAATGCCGGGCGGAGCACCCCTTGGAGGAACCTCCAGGACAGCCACCCGGCTACGCTGACCCCGTGAAGGTCCTCGTCATCGGAAACGGCGCCCGCGAACACGCCCTGTGCCGTTCCCTCTCCCTCGACCCCGCCGTCACCGCCCTGCACTGTGCCCCCGGCAACGCGGGCATCGCCGAGGTGGCCGAGCTGCACCAGGTCGACGCCCTCGACGGCACGGCCGTATCCGCGCTGGCCAGGCAGGTCCAGGCCGACCTCGTGGTCGTGGGCCCGGAGGCTCCGCTCGTCGCGGGGGTCGCCGACGCCGTGCGCGAGGCGGGGATCCCGGTCTTCGGGCCGGGCGGGGACGCCGCGCAGATCGAGGGCTCGAAGGCCTTCGCCAAGGACGTGATGGCGGGGGCCGGGGTCCCCACCGCACGTTCGTACGTATGCACAAACCCCGACGAGGTCGAGGAGGCCCTGGACGCCTTCGGCGCCCCTTACGTCGTCAAGGACGATGGCCTCGCGGCCGGCAAGGGCGTCGTGGTGACGTCCGACCTCGACGTGGCGCGGGCGCACGCGAACTCCTGCGAGCGCGTCGTCATCGAGGAGTTCCTCGACGGCCCCGAGGTCTCCCTCTTCGCCATCACCGACGGCGAGACGGTCGTCCCGCTCCAGCCCGCCCAGGACTTCAAGCGCGCCCTCGACGGCGACGAGGGCCCGAACACCGGCGGCATGGGCGCGTACTCCCCGCTTCCCTGGGCCGACCCGAAGCTCGTCCAGGAGGTCCTCGACACCGTCCTGCAGCCGACGGTCGACGAGATGCGCCGCCGCGGCACCCCGTTCTCCGGTCTCCTCTACGCCGGTCTCGCGATCACTTCCCGAGGCGTACGGGTCATCGAGTTCAACGCCCGCTTCGGCGACCCGGAGACCCAGGTCGTGCTGGCCCGTCTGAAGACCCCGCTGGCCGGCGTGCTGCTGGCGGCCGCCACCGGCGACCTCGCGGACCTGCCGCCCCTGCGCTGGAGCGACGACGCCGCGGTCACCGTGGTCGTCGCCTCGCACAACTACCCCGGCACCCCGCGCACCGGCGACCCGATCACCGGCCTCGACGAGGTGGCCGCCGAGGACGCCCCGCACGCGTACGTGCTGCACGCCGGTACCAAGAAGGACGGCGACGCGATCGTCAGCGCCGGCGGCCGCGTCCTGTCCGTCACGGCGACCGGCAAGGACCTCACCCAGGCCCGCGACCGCGCGTACAAGGCGGTGGCCCGCATCCGCCTCGACGGCTCCCAGCACCGCACGGACATCGCCGCGAAGGCGGCACGCGAGGCGGACGCCTGACCTGGCGCAAGCCCATCGCGGCGTATACCCGCACGAATGAACCGCACGGGTCCCGCAGCCGTCTTCGGATGCGGGGCCCGTTGCCGTGCCGATCGCTGGGCTGAATGCCCACCGAGTGCCCCACCGAGTGTCGTACCGAATGCCGTGCCGACCTCTTATAACCGGAGTCAAAAACAGAGGCCTGATCATCGCAGTCCGTCATCCACCTCTGACCAAAGCCATTCCATCGAGTGAGCGCTCCCCCATCCGGCTGACGAGGCCCCGGACCCCAACTAGGGTGCGGCGCAAGCGTTCCGGCACTTGGCCCACCGGCATTGCGATGTCAGTGGCGGGTGCCACAGTGGGGGAGTGAGCAACGCCAGGACAGCCAGGCAGTCGGCACAGCTGGGGAGGGGGTGAGGACCGGTCGTGACCGGTACCGGTATGGGAGTGGAGGCGGGCGCGCAGGCCGCGCGCTCCAGGGCCCTCGCCGTGCTGCGCATCCGCAGCCGCGCGCTGGCCGTGGCGCTGCTGCCCGCGGCGGCCGCCGTGATCTTGCTGGCGGGCGGTTCCACCGGACATCTGGTGGGCCCGTTCTGGCATGCCGCCCGGTGGGTCATGACCCCCGTCGCCGCACTCGTGCTGCTCGCCGCCGGTGCCATCGCCCTGGTCGTCGCGCGGGCCCGCCCGGCCGTGAGCCCGACGGTCCCGATCGCGGAGGAGTCCGCCCCGGACCTGTACCGCATGGTGCGTGACCTCGCGGACCGCCTGGACGTCCCCGCGCCCTCCGCGATAGCCCTGACCCCCGACTGCGACAGCTGGCTGGAGGACCGCACCCACCCGGCGCACGGTCCGCCCCCGGCGGAGGACCGCCACGACGAGATAGCGGGCGCCCACGCCCCGCACCGCCGCGGCCCCGCCGCCCCGGTGCTCGTCATCGGCTCCCCGTTCCTGTGGTGGATGCGCGTCGGCGAGCTGCGCGCGGTCCTCGCCCCGGTCGTCGCCGGTACGGGACCTTCGGCGCACCCGGACATAGCCGCGGCCCGTCGTTTCGTACGGGGCCTGGACGCCGCGGTGGCCGTCGCCTCGACGCCGGGCCGCTGCCCGCTGACCCGTGCGGTCTGCGCGGGGATCGGCGCGGTGGCCCGGCTGCTCCTGCGCGGCTGCCGGGAGCACGCGGCGCTGATGGAGCGCGGGGTCGCGGCAGCGGCGGCGGAGCGTGCACAGGCTGTGGACTACGGCCTGCGCATCGTCGCTCAGGAACAGGTGGGTCTGGCCTACGCCGGCTGGGACCGGCTCCTGACCCGAGTGGCACTCCCCGCGTGGCGAATGGGCCGCTGGCCCTCCCGTCTGGACGCGGGTGTGGTGGCGGCCCTCACCGAGCTCTCCCGCCGCGACCGCCTGGCCGAGGGCTTCGCGTCCCGCCTCGGCGAACGCCCGGCCTGCGACCTCTTGGAGGAACCCGGCGCGATCGACGAGGCAGCGTCCCTGCTGGCCGCCCGCCTCTTCCACGGCGGCCCCGCGGAACCGGGCCCGGACTGGGCCCCGGTGGACTGGCAGGAGTATCCGGAAGAAGTGGTGGACCGCAAATGGCGCACGGACGCGGCCCGCCTCCACAAGGTCCTCAACACCCTGTCCACAGCCCGCAAGCCAACCCCCACAACCCCAGACGCCGACGCCCCCACCCTGTCCCGAATCCTGGACCACTTGACGACACCCCAGGAAGAACGCACAGCCGCGCCGACGGAGCAGGTCCCAGCCACGCCGGCGAAGGGGCTTACAGCCGCGCCGACGGAGAAGCTCTCAGCTGAGCCGACGGCGGAACACCCAGCTGAGCCGGCAGCCGAGCGCACAGCCGAATCGGCGAACCGGCCCGCAACCGCGCCGGCGAACCGGCCCACAGCCGCGCCGGCGGACGGGCTCTCAGCCGAGTCGGCGAATCAGCCCGCAACCGCGTCGGCGCAGGAGCTCTCAGGCGAATCGGCGGACGAGCCACGAGCGACGCACTCGAACGAGCCGCGAGCGACGCACGCGAATGAGCCCGGAGCGACGCACTCGACCGAGCCCGGAGCGACGCGGTCGACCGAGCCCGCAGTCGCCGACGGCGAATCCGCCCCACAGGGGCCACCCGCACTCGACGACGAAACTGTCACGGGTGGTGCGGGTGGGAACGAATCGTTCGAAGGCGAAGCCGAGAACGAACGCGCCACCACCCTCGCCGCAGCCCTCACCACAGAGCTCGCCCGCGAGGAAGCCACCCCCCGCACTCCACCCCCCGCCCCCGACCCCGCCCTCTGGGACGACACCCCCCTCCCCCTCTTCCCGCTCCAACCCCCACGCACAGCCCGCGAGTTGCTCACCGACCACGTCACCGCGATGGTCTGCTGCGCCGCCATGGACACCGCAGGCGCCACCCCCGGCCTGGACTGGCTCGACGGCCCCTCCCTCCTCATCAACGGCGAACGAGCCGCCGACCTCACCCCCCGAGTCCTCAGCCTCGTCGAGGACGGCGACCCCGCCCCCCTCCGAGCCTGGCTCGTCGACACCGGCATACGCCCGGAGAAGCCGGTCCGCCTCGTCTGACCCGATGCCGACCCGATGGTGATCCCACGCCGGTTCCACGCCGGTTCCATGCCCCATGCCGGAACCCCCGGTTCCACTTTCGGCCAATTCGCAACGAAGTGTGACCAGTCGCGTGCGTAATGTGATGTGCTGGGACCGTTCGCGCACATGGCAAGGGCTTACGGCACAGGACAGACACACCACACGCGACCACGGGGGCACGAGGGAGGGGAGCGACCATGGGATCGGACCAGATCCGCCGCTGGGAGTCCGGAACACTGGCGCACGCCGTGACCGACCCCTTCGGCCAGGGCCCCGTCCCCTGGCTCCGCGGCACGGAGACGTACTTCGGCGACACCGGCCAGGTCGTCCCCTGGTACGTGGACGGCACCCAGCAACCGCACCAACAGACCTCCACCGGCACCCCCCGAGTCCCCGCCCCCCGAGCCTCCGGAGGCCCCCGCTCCGCCGACGACGTCGGCCGCCAGATCAAGGGCTTCATCTCCACCGGCGCGGTCGCCCCCGGCGAGGCCGTCGACTTCCACGTCACGGTCGACCCGCCCCAGCAATTCGCCGTCGACATCTACCGCATCGGCCACTACGGCGGCGACGGCGCCTCGAAGATCACCACCAGCCCCCGCCTCTCCGGCATCGTCCAGCCCCCGCCCCTCACCGCGGACCGCACCGTCTCCTGCCACCACTGGTGGCTGTCCTGGCGGCTGCAGATCCCGAGCTACTGGAGCATCGGGGCGTACGTCGCCGTCCTCACCACCGCCGACGGCTACCGCTCCCACATCCCCTTCACGGTCCGCGACAACCATCCCGCCGA
The DNA here is from genome assembly GCF_022698165.1 of Streptomyces cylindrosporus. Taxonomy (GTDB): domain Bacteria; phylum Actinomycetota; class Actinomycetes; order Streptomycetales; family Streptomycetaceae; genus Streptomyces; species Streptomyces cylindrosporus. The sequence goes on along the minus strand of NZ_JALDAY010000008.1, from coordinate 78,758 downwards.
CCTGCTGCTCCTGCTGCCCGACGTGACCTGGCAGGCGTACAACCTCTATCCGGAGGACGGCCGCACCGGCGCGAGCCTCTACCACGCCTGGGACGAGGACGGCCGGCTCCTCGGCGAGGCCGACGCCGCGACGACCGTCTCCTTCGACCGCCCGTACGCCGGCGCGGGCCTGCCCATGCACGTCGGCCACGCCTACGACTTCATCCGCTGGGCCGAGCGCTACGGCTACGACCTCGCCTACGCCGACGCCCGCGACCTGCACGCGGGCCATGTGGACCCCACCCGCTACCGCGGCCTGGTCTTCCCCGGACACGACGAGTACTGGTCGGCCGGCATGCGCCGTACCTGCGAGATCGCCCGCGAGCACGGCACGTCGCTGGTCTTCCTCTCGGCCAACACCATGTACTGGCAGGTGGAGTTGGGCCCGTCCCCGTCCGGCGTCCCCGACCGCCTCCTGACCTGCCGAAAACGCAAGGGCCCCGGCCGTCCCGTCCTCTGGCGCGAAATCGACCGCCCCGAGCAGCAGTTGGTCGGCATCCAGTACGCCGGAAGGGTCCCCGAGCCGCATCCCCTGATCGTCCGTAACGCCGACCACTGGCTGTGGGAGGCGACCGGGGCGCACGAGGGCGACGAGATCGAGGGTCTGGTCGCGGGTGAGGCGGACCGCTACTTCCCGCGCACCCCGCTGCCGGAGCACGAGGACCGCATCCTGCTCGCGCACTCCCCGTACACCGACGCCGAGGGCGTCCTCCGCCACCAGGAGACGTCCCTGTACCGAGCCCCGTCCGGCGCCCTGGTCTTCGCGTCCGGGACCTTCGCCTGGTCGCCCTCACTGGACCGCCCGGGCCACGTCGACACCCGCGTCCAGCGCGCCACCGCCAACCTCCTGGACCGCATCTGCAAACGTGACTGAACTCACGTACGCCCAGATCACCCACCCTATGAAGCCCACCCCGAGCCAAGGGCGATCCCTCGCATACGGGAGAATCGAGCCACTTGGACAGAACCACGGGGAGGAACCGTGTCCGGATTCGTAGAAAAGCCCGAGCCGATCCAGGTTCCGGGCCTGGTGCACTTGCACACCGGCAAGGTGCGCGAGCTGTACCAGAACGAGGCCGGCGACCTCGTGATGGTCGCCAGCGACCGCATCTCCGCCTTCGACTGGGTGCTGCCGACCGAGATCACCGACAAGGGCCGGGTTCTCACCCAGCTCTCCCTGTGGTGGTTCGACCAGATCGCCGACCTGATCCCCAACCACGTACTCAGCACCGACCTGCCCGAAGGCGCCCCCGCCGACTGGGCCGGCCGCACCCTCGTCTGCAAGTCGCTGCAGATGGTCCCGGTGGAGGCGGTCGCCCGCGGCTATCTCACCGGCTCGGGCCTGCTGGAGTACAACGAGTCCCGCACGGTCTGCGGCCTCGCCCTCCCTGAGGGCCTGGTCGACGGCAGCGAACTCCCCGCCCCGATCTTCACCCCCGCCACCAAGGCCGAGGTCGGCGAGCACGACGAGAACGTCTCCTACGAGGAGGTCGCCCGCCAGGTCGGCGCCGACACCGCCGCCCAGCTGCGCCAGGCCACCCTCGCCGTCTACTCCCGGGGCCGTGACATCGCCCGGGACCGCGGGATCATCCTCGCGGACACCAAGTTCGAGTTCGGCTTCGACGGCGACACCCTGGTCCTCGCGGACGAGATCCTCACCCCGGACTCCTCCCGCTTCTGGCCGGCCGACCAGTGGCAGCCGGGGCGCGCGCAGCCGTCGTACGACAAGCAGTTCGTGCGGGACTGGCTGACCTCGCCGGAGTCCGGCTGGGACAGGAAGAGCGAGCAGCCCCCGCCGCCGCTGCCGCAGGAGATCGTGGACCGGACGCGCGCGAAGTACGTGGAGGCGTACGAGCGTCTGACGGGCACGAGCTGGTCGTAACGCGAAAAGCCCCCGGGAGACCGGGGGCTTTCACATGGAGCGAACGACGAGGTTCGAACTCGCGACCTCAACCTTGGCAAGGTTGCGCTCTACCAACTGAGCTACGTTCGCACTGCGCCGAAGCGCGAGGACTACTATACCCAACCTCGCTCGCGGGCGAGACGCACCGCGGAGTGACGGTTCTCCGCCCCGAGCTTCGAGACGGCCGAGGACAGGTAGTTCCGTACGGTCCCCTGGGACAGCGCGGCCCGCTCGGCGATCTCCGCGACGGGTGCTCCGTCGGCGGCGAGTTCCAGCACCTCGGCCTCCCGCGCGGTCAGCGGGGAGTCTCCGGAGGCGATCGCGTCGGCCGCCAACTCCGGGTCCACGTAACGCTGTCCGGCGTGCACGGTACGGATGATCTCCGCGAGCCGTTGCGCGCTGACGGTCTTGGGCACGAACCCGCGCACTCCCGCCGCGAGCGCCCGCTTGAGGTGGCCGGGGCGCCCGTGACTGGTGACGATCAGGATTTGGCAGCCGGGCAGTTCGGCGCGCAGAGATGTGGCGACCTTCACACCGTCCGCGCCCGGCATCTGGAGATCCAGTACCGCCACGTCGGGTGCGTGGGCCCGGGCCATCGCCAGCGCCTCGGGTCCGGTGGCCGCCTCGGCGACGATCACCAGGTCGTCCTCCAGCGCGAGCAGCGCGGCGAGTGCGCCCCGGATCAGATGCTCGTCGTCGGCGAGGAGCAGCCGTACGGGCGTCGTCATGCCGTGACCTCTCTCACGCTCAGCGGCACCTCGGCCGTAACCCGGAACCCGTCCCCACCGACCGGCCCGGCCTCCAAGGTCCCACCGACGGCAGAGAGCCGCTCCCGCAGACCGGCTAGGCCGGAGCCGGCGAGAGTGGAACCGGCGAGACCGGAGGCGGCGAGACGGGAGTCGGCGAGGCCGGAACGGGCGTCGCCGGAGGGGCTCGTCGCGCCGTCGTTCTCCACTGTCAGTACCACACGGTTTTGATGCACGTGCAGTGATATGTCACATTGCACCGCATCCCCATGCCGCAGCACATTCGTCGTAGCCTCCCGCACCACCCACCCCAGCACGGACTGCACCTCCCCACCCAGCCCCACGGCCTCCCCCGTGACCCCGCACCGAATCCCCGCCGCACTCAACACCCCCTGCGCACCGGCCAGTTCGACCCCCAGGTCGGCCTCCCGATACCCCCGTACGACCTCCCGGACCTCCCGTTGCGACTCCTGCGCGATCCGTTGTACCTCGATCATCTGGTCCACCGCCTCGGGCCGCCCCCGGCGTGCCAGCTGGACGGCGAGTTCGCTCTTCAGGGCGATCACGGCGAGGTTTCGGCCCATCACGTCGTGCAGATCGCGTCCGAACCGCAGCCGTTCCTCCGCGACGGCGAGCCGCGCCTGGACCTCGCGGGAGCGTTCCGCCTCCCACAGCACGGACAGCGTCCAGGCGCCGCAGCGGCCGGCGAGCAGGGAGAAGAGGGTCCCGAACATGGCCATGACCCCGACCATGACGACCCCGGCGAGATCGGGGTCGACGGCGACGAAGACGGCCATCAGCGCCACGGCGAGCAGAGCGGACCGGCGCAGGAACACCCCCATCGGCGGGACCAGCCCGTACAGCATCCCGAAGGGGAGCAGTGAGGCGCCGATGGCGAGCCGGGCGGTGACCGCGTCGGTGCCGCCGAGGGCCGCCAGCGTGGTGGCCAGGGTGAGGGCGAGGGTGAGCAGGACGGCGGCGGGGCGCAGGGCGCGGGGTGGGAGTTCGGCCCGGCCCAGGTAGTGGTCGAGGACGGGCCGGGTGAGCCGGTTGGCCTCCACGCACTGCGCGGCGCCGACCAGGAGCAGCAGTCCGCCGACGACCAGTGCCGCGGGCTGGCGGTGGAGTCCGCCCACGAGCGGCAGCGCCAGCCAGAACAGCGAGAACGACCAGGTGGTGGCGTACCAGGTGACCACGGACTGCAGCTCGACCCGCTGGGCCTTGCTCAACTCCCGCCAGTTCCGCCGCTGCCACCCTCTGATCCGCCCGAACACCGCTCCCCCGTCGCCTACCGCCGCGGCTCCCACCGGAACCACCTCCGCACAGCAAACACCGCGAGCCCGGTCCAGGCCAGCGCGATGCCGACGGCGCCGAGTGCGTCGTAACCGCTGAGGTGTCCGGTCAGGCCGCCCCGGACGAGGCGGACGGCGGGGGAGAGCGGGAGGAGTTCGCAGAGGGAGGCGAGCCGGTCGGGGAGGACCTCCGACGGGATCGCGATGCCGGAGCCCATCATCGACACGAGCACCAGCGGCAGCGCGGTGACCTGGGCGCTCTCCACGGTGCGGGTGAAGGATGCGGTGACGGCTGCGAGCAGTGCGCACAGCGCCAGGCCGAACAGGACACCGAGGACGGTGAGATACGGCGCCGGGGGCGCGCCGATGCCGAGGAGCACCGTGCAGCCCACGGCGAGCACGACCGTCTGCGCGAGGCCGAGGCCCATGGCGGGCAGCGCGGTGCCGGCGAGGATCTCGGGGTCGCCGAGCTCTCCGGTGCGCAGCCGTTTGAGGACGAGTTCCTCGCGGCGGGCGACGAAGGTGCTCACCAGGGAGCTGTAGACGGCGAAGAGCAGCGAGAACCCAATGGCCGCCGTCAGCGTCACCGTCCCGATGCTCAGCCCCTCCGCCTTGAGGTCGATGTTGTCGACGGCGGGCCGCACGCTGAACGGCAGCGCGAGCGGCAACAGCAGCGCCGTGACCACGGCGGTCCGATTCCGCCCGAGCAAGGTCAACTCGGCCCGAGCCAACGCCCGCAACCGCCGCCCGCCCGGCCCGACCGCCGCCCCACGCCCCAGACCACCCCGGACCCCCGTCCGCTCCCCGACCCCGCTCATCCCGCCACCTCCCACGTCCACGCCTCCCCCGATGCCGCTCACTCCGCGCCCCTCCACTCCCGCGCGTCCTCCGAGTCGCTCACTCCGCGACCCTCCACTCCCGCGCGCCCCCCGACTCCGCTCATGCCGCCACCTCTTGCTCCCGCGCGCCCCCTGAGTCCGCCGCTCACTCCGCAACCCCCGCTCCCGCGCGCCCCCCGAGTCCGCCGCTCACTCCCCAACCCCCACTCCCGCGCACCCTCCCGACTCCGCCGCTCACGCCGCCACCCCCTGCTCCCGAGCGATCCCCAGAAACGCCTCCTCCAGCGACGCCGAGCGCACATCCAGCCCCCGCAGCTCCACCCGCGCCCCCTCCGCCCACACCAGCAGACCCGTCGCCGTGCGCTGGAGTTCCCGGGTTCGCAGGCGTACGACATCCCCGTCCACCTCGTGGCCGCACACCCCCAGCTCGCCGAGCGGCGGCAGATCCCCCAGGAAGTAGCCGACGGGCAGCCGGAAGGAGATCCGCGACGGTTGCCCGGCGGTGACCTCGGCCGGGGTTCCGGTCGCCGCGATGCGCCCCTCGTGGAGGATCGCGAGCCGGTCGGCGAGCTGCTCCGCCTCCTCCAGGTAGTGCGTGGTGAGCAGCACGGTCGTGCCCGCGTCGCGCAGCGCCCGCACCAGCTCCCAGGTGTCCCGGCGCCCTTCGGCGTCCAGCCCGGTCGTCGGCTCGTCCAGGAACAGCACCTCGGGCTCGCCGAGCAGCGCGAGCGCGAGGTCCAGGCGCCGCCGCTCGCCCCCGGACAGCTGCTTCACCCGTACGTCGGCCCGCCGCCCGAGCCCGACGAGCGCGAGCGCCTCCTTCTCCGGGCGCGCCCGGCTCACGCATCCGGCCCACATCCGCGCGGTCTCCGCGACGGTCAGCTCGGAGGGAAAGCCGCCCTCCTGCAGCATCACGCCGGCGCGCGGTCGTACGGCGGTCCGCTCGGCGTGGGGATCGTGCCCGAGCACCCGCACGCGGCCCCCGGCCGGCCGGGCGAGGCCTTCCAGCAGTTCGACGGTCGACGTCTTGCCCGCGCCGTTGGTGCCGAGCAGCGCGAAGATCTCGCCGCGGTCGACGGAAAAGGTGATTCCGCGCACCGCCTCGAACCCGCTCCCGTACACACGCCGCAGGTCAGTGACCTCGATCACGTGTCCGTGTTCGTTGATGTCCATGGCTCAAGCGTCCCGGCGCCGCGGCCGCGGGAGCAGTGCGCGGTGTCATCGCTCGGCGTGACAAATGTCAGAGGGACACTCGCGGGGGGGGGAGGGGGGGAGGGAGAGAGGGAGAGAGGGGGCATGAAAAGACCCCGGTCCAGTGGACCGGGGTCTCATTCCCGAGCGGACGACGAGGCTCGAACTCGCGACCTCAACCTTGGCAAGGTTGCGCTCTACCAACTGAGCTACGTCCGCATTGCCTCCGACCGGCTCCCACCGATCGGCGCGGGCACCAGCCTACCTGATCCACAAGGGAGCCAGGACCGGCGGTGCAGAGCGGGTGACAGGAATTGCACACTGCGCCTTCCCCCTGGAAGGGGGATGTTCTGCTACTGAACTACACCCGCATGTACTCCGTGGGCTGGGCTTTTCGGCCTCGCCCCTCGGCGTGCTCCAGACTCTAGCTGACCAGGTGGGGTGCAACGCAAGTCGGTTGTGCCGAGGGGCGGGTGACCCGGCGTCGGCAGTGGCTGCCGCGCGGCTCACTGGGCCGCGGCGAACGCCTCGTAGACCTTCTTGGGGATGCGTCCCCGGGCCGGGACGTCCATCTTGTTGGCCTGGGCCCAGGCGCGCACGGCGGCCGGGTCCGGGGCGACCTCGGTCTGCCGGTACGTCCTGCCCGACTTCGACCGCTTGCGGCCGGCCTCCACGTAGGGCTCGAGCGCCTTACGCAGTTTCTTGGCATTGGCTTGATTCAGGTCGATCTCGTACGACTTGCCGTCGAGTCCGAAGGCGATCGTTTCCGCCGCTTCCGAGCCGTCGATGTCGTCAAAGAGAGTGACCACGACCTTCTGCGCCACGAATATCGGTCCCTTCGTACGGCACGTTGCCAATTCATTTGTACAGTGCCCGACAATGCAATGTGAAGCCCGACTAAATCCTTTGGCGTGTCCGAGCGCAATAGCTGTCGGGTGTCGATCGCGGATCTTTCCCGGAAATTTTCGTGAGCGCGGTCGTCGAGGCCGAATCGTGACAGCGGTCACGTAGCTTCCTACAAGTCGACGCGCGTAGAAATTTTGTGCGGGTAGTCTGAAACCACCTGCAGGAACCTGCTCAGCACCACACCACCGGGAGTGCACGTGGCACGCGTCGTAGTCGACGTCATGCTCAAGCCGGAGATCCTCGACCCCCAGGGCCAGGCGGTGCAGCGCGCACTGCCGCGGCTGGGTTTCGAAGGCATCTCCGACGTACGTCAGGGAAAGCGATTCGAACTGGAAGTTGACGGGCCGGTCGACGACGCCGTCCTCGCCCGCATCCACGATCTTGCGGAATCCTTCCTCGCCAACACCGTGATCGAGGACTTCACGGTTCGGGTGGATGAAGTCGCGGAGGCCGCGAAGTGACCGCTCGTATTGGCGTCGTCACTTTCCCGGGAAGTCTCGACGACCGGGACACCCAGCGCGCGATCCGCCTCGCGGGCGCCGAACCGGTCGCCCTCTGGCACAAGGACAAGAACCTCCACCAGGTCGACGCGGTCGTGCTCCCCGGCGGTTTCTCCTACGGCGACTATCTGCGGGCGGGCGCCATCTCCCGCTTCTCGCCGGTGATGGAGCCGGTCATCGAGCAGGCGAAGGCCGGGCTTCCGGTCCTGGGCATCTGCAACGGCTTCCAGATCCTCACCGAGGCCCACCTCCTCCCGGGCGGCATGCTCGGCAACGACCACCTGCACTTCATCTGCCGCGACCAGAAGCTGCGGGTGGAGAACGCCGCCACCTCCTGGACCAGCGACTACAGCGCGGGCCAGGAGATCCACATCCCGCTGAAGAACATGGACGGCCGGTACGTCGCCGACCAGTACACGCTGGACAAGCTGGAGGCCGAGGGGCGGGTCGCCTTCCGCTACCTCGACTTCAACCCCAACGGCTCGCTCAACGACATCGCCGGCATCACCAACGAGGCCGGGAACGTCGTAGGCCTCATGCCGCACCCGGAGCACGCCGTCGAGCCGCTCATCGGCTCCGGCCGCACCGACGGTCTGCCCTTCTTCACCTCGATCCTCAAGAAGCTGGTCAACGCATGAGCCGGACGCCTCTGGACACGGTCGAGCACGCGGCCGCGACCCCCGACGTCGAGCTGCCCTGGGCCGAACTCGGCCTGAAGAAGGACGAGTACGAGCGGGTCGTGGAGATCCTCGGCCGCCGGCCCACCGGCGCCGAGCTCGCCATGTACTCCGTCATGTGGTCCGAGCACTGCTCCTACAAGAGCAGCAAGGTCCACCTGCGCCAGTTCGGCGAGAAGGCCCCGCAGAGCGACGCCCTGCTCGTGGGCATCGGCGAGAACGCGGGCGTGGTGGACGTCGGCCAGGGTTACGCCGTGACCTTCAAGGTCGAGTCGCACAACCACCCGTCGTACGTGGAGCCCTACCAGGGCGCGGCCACCGGTGTCGGCGGCATCGTCCGCGACATCATCGCCATGGGCGCGCGTCCGGTGGCGGTCGTCGACCCGCTGCGCTTCGGCGCGGCCGATCACCCCGACACCAAGCGCGTACTGCCCGGCGTGGTCGCCGGCATCGGCGGCTACGGCAACTGCCTGGGGCTGCCGAACATCGGCGGCGAGGTCGTCTTCGACGCCTGCTACCAGGGCAATCCGCTGGTCAACGCCGGTGCCATCGGCGTGATGCGGCACGAGGACATTCACCTGGCGAAGGCGTCCGGCGCGGGCAACAAGGTCATCCTGTACGGGGCCCGGACGGGCGGCGACGGCATCGGCGGCGCGTCGATCCTGGCGAGCGAGACCTTCGACGACGCCAAGCCGTCGAAGCGCCCGGCCGTTCAGGTCGGCGACCCCTTCCAGGAGAAGCTCCTCATCGAGTGCACCCTGGAGGCCTTCAAGGAGAAGCTGGTCGTCGGCATCCAGGACCTCGGCGCCGCCGGCCTCTCCTGCGCAACCTCGGAGCTCGCCTCCAACGGCTCCGGCGGCATGCGCGTCACCCTGGACGACGTACCGCTGCGCGACTCGACGCTCTCGCCCGAGGAGATCCTCATGAGCGAGTCGCAGGAGCGCATGTGCGCGGTCGTGGAGCCGGAGAAGGTCGACCGGTTCCTGGAGATCTGCGACAAGTGGGACGTCATCGCCACCGTCATCGGCGAGGTCACCGACGGCGACCGGCTGGAGATCTTCTGGCACGGCGGCAAGATCGTCGACGTCGACCCGCGGACCGTGGCCCACGACGGCCCGGTCTACGAGCGCCCGTACGCCCGCCCGTCCTGGCAGGACGAGCTCCAGGCCGACGACGCCAACAAGCTGCCGCGGCCCGGGACTTCGGAGGAGCTCAGGCAGCAGGTGCTCCAGCTGGTCGCCTCCCCCAACCAGGCCTCCAAGAAGTGGATCACCTCGCAGTACGACCACTTCGTGCAGGGCAACACCGTGCTGGCGCAGCCCGAGGACTCGGGCATGATCCGCATCGACGAGGAGAGCGGCCTCGGCGTCGCCATCGCGACGGACGGCAACGGCCGCTACGCCAAGCTGGACCCGTACGCGGGCGCCCAGTTGGCGCTGTCGGAGGCGTACCGCAATGTCGCCACCACCGGCGCCAAGCCCCTCGCGGTCTCCGACTGCCTGAACTTCGGCTCGCCCGAGGACCCGGCCGTCATGTGGCAGTTCGCGGAGGCCATCCGCGGACTCGCCGACGCCTGCCAGCAGTTGGGCACCCCGGTGACCGGCGGCAATGTCTCCCTCTACAACCAGACCGGCGAGGTCGCCATCCACCCGACCCCCGTGGTCGCGGTGCTCGGCGTCATCGACGACGTCGCCCGCCGCACGCCCGTCGCCTTCCAGGAGGAGGGGCAGCTGCTCTACCTCCTCGGCGACACGCGTGAGGAGTTCGGCGGTTCGGCCTGGTCGCAGGTGGTGCACGACCACCTGGGCGGTCTGCCCCCGAAGGTGGACCTGGAGCGTGAGCGGCTGCTCGCGGAGATCCTGATCGCGGCCTCCCGCGACGGCATGATCGACTCCGCGCACGACCTCTCCGACGGCGGTCTGATCCAGGCGGTCGTGGAGTCGGCGCTGCTCGGCGGCAAGGGCGCGCGTCTGGTCGTACCGGACGGGCTCGACGCGTTCACCTTCCTCTTCTCCGAGTCGGCGGGCCGCGCGGTCGTGGCCGTCCCGCGCTCCGAGGAGGTCCGCTTCAACGACATGTGCGGTGCGCGGGGTCTGCCCGTCACCCGCATCGGTGTCGTCGACGGCGAATCGGTAGAGCTTCAGGGCGAGTTCGAGCTGTCGCTCGACGAGCTGCGCCGGGCGCACGAGGAGACCATCCCCGCGCTGCTGAAGTAGGCGCTCGTACGACGCCGAAGCCCCCGCCCGTTTCGAACGGGCGGGGCCTTCGGGTTCTCGTCATACGGCGACCGGTTCCGTCGTCGGCTCCGGAGTCAGCGGCTCCGGGCCGGACCTGGGCAGTCGGAGCGCCAGCAGCGAGGCCGCGGCCATGATTCCCGCGCCGCACCAGAACACCACGCTCGTCGCGTCGACGAAGGCGTGCACGCCGTCGGTGCGGGCCGCTCCGGTGAGGTGGGCCAGGGCGCTTACGTCGCCGCCGGGGCCGTGGGAGGCGTAGAGGCGGGCCAGGACGGTGCCGAAGAGGGCGGTGCCCAGGGCGCTGCCGATGTTCTGGAAGTAGCGGATGGACGTGGTCGCGACGCCCAGCCGGTGGCGCGGGGACGCGTTCTGGACGAGCAGGATCAGCTGGCCGAGCAGCTGGCCGAAACCGGCGCCGGTCAGCAGGAGTTCGGCCCGGATCAGCCAGAGCGAGGTGTCGGGGCCGGTCGTGGTGGCGAGCAGCACGAAGGCCGCCGCGGTGGTGGCCGTACCGCTGACGGTGAAGGTGCGCGGGGTCCAGCCGCGGGCGGTGAGCGGGCCTGCGAGCAGGCCGGCCGCGGACATGCCGATGGCCATCGGGAGCAGGTAGAGGCCGGCGGAGGAGCTGCTGATGCCGCGGACGAGCTGGAGGTAGATCAGCACGTAGTAGATCGCGCCCATCATCGCGGCGCCCATGATCGCCTGGATGGCGAAGCCGAGGCGCAGTTCGCGGATGCGGAACAAGGTGAGGGGCAGGACCGGTTCGGGGGCGCGGAGCTGGCGCCACAGGAACAGGGCGAGGGCGGCGGCGGCCGTGGTGAGGAGGGCCAGCACTTCCGGCGACGACCAGGCGTACTTCTTGCCGCCCCAGTCGGTGACCAGGAGCAGCGCGCAGGAGAAGGCGGCGGCGAGCAGGGCGCCGGACCAGTCGAGCGGGCGGCGGACGTGCTGCTCGGGGAGTTTCAGGGCGAACGCGGAGCCGGCGAGGACGGCGAGGCCGAGCGGCAGGTTGACGTAGAAGATCCAGCGCCAGCTCGCGTGGTCGGCGAGCAGACCGCCGATCCAGGGGCCGACCGCCATCGCGCCGCCCGCGACCAGCCCGCCCACGTTCGCGCCCTTGCCGCCGCCCTGCTCCTCCGGGCCCTTGAGGTGGGCGATCACCACCATCGTCACGCTCATCAGGCCGCCGCCGCCCAGGCCCTGCACCGCGCGGGCCGCGATGAGCTGGTCCATGGACTGGGCCGCGCCGCACAGCGCCGAGCCGAGCAGGAAGGTGGCGATGGCGCCGGTGAAGACGCGCTTCGGGCCGAGTACGTCGCAGAGCTTGCCGTAGAGCGGCAGCAGCGCGGCCGACGCCAGCGCGAACGCGCTGACCAGCCACGGGATCTTGTCGATGCCGTGGGCCGGGTCGAGGTCCCGGACGATCGGGACGGTGGCCGAGGACACGATCTGCAGGTCCAGGACGGCCAGGACGATCGTGACGAGGCAGACAAGGAAGCCGATCTTGCGCTGGGTGTCGGTCATGGCACCACCATGCCCGGGGTTTATGTACCCAGTCAATGTTTCGGTCGGGATTAAAGTTCGGTCCGACTTAAGTTTCGCCTTGGTACAGTGCTGTTATGGCTGATCAGGCGATGGGGCTGCGCGAGCGGAAGAAGCTGCAGACGGCGCGGCGGATCTGGGAGACGGCGGTCGAGCTGTTCCTGGAGCGCGGGTTCGACGCGGTCTCGGTCCAGGAGATCGCCGAAGCGGCCGAGGTCTCCAAGATGACCGTGTTCAACTACTTCGGCTCCAAGGAGGACCTGGTCTTCCTGCCCATGGAGGAGCACTTCGGCGACGCCGCCCGCGCCGTACGCGAGCGGCGGACCGGCGAGTCCGCCGTGGCGGCGGTGCGCCGGCAGTTCGTGGAGATGACCGAAGCCCGTGACCCCGCGGTCGGGCTGCACCCCGAGCCGCTCTCCCGGCAGCTGCGCCAACTCGTCCTCGAAACCCCGGCGTTGATGGAGCGCGCCATCCTGTCCGCGCAGAAGGGCACCCGCGACCTGGCCGCGCTGCTCGCCGAGGAGACCGGCGACGCCATGCTCGCCACCGTCGCCGCCGCCATGCTCAGCGCCGCCCGCAACGCGCTCATCGAGGAGCACCACGCCCGTATCGCCGCCGGGGAGTCCGCCGACCAGGTCGCCGCCGATGCCGCCGAACGCGCCCGCCAGGCGTTCGGTCTGGTCGAAAAGGGCCTGAGCGGCTACGCCGTGAAGGCATAGGCTCCCGGCCATGTCTCCGGCCAAGAAGCGTGCCCGCACCTACGACTCCGTGAAGATCCGCGCCGCCGTGACCGCACAGTTCGGGTACGTCCTGGAAGGCGTGCGCGGGCTTACGGCCGAGCAGTTCGCGCTGCCCACGCGGCTCGGGGAGTGGACCGTGCGGGAGCTGGTCGCGCACATCGGGATGTGCGTGGACGTCGTGCCCCGGCTCATCGCCCTGCCCGCGCCGCCCAAGCCCGGCATCACCGTCCTGGACTGGGCGTTCGGCACCGCCGCCAACGCCTCCGCGCTCTCCGACCTGGCCCACGAGCTCGCCGCGCGCGACACCGACCCGGCCGCCGCCCTCGCCGCGACCGCCGAGAGCCTCGCCGCCGCACTCGCCGAGACTCCGGGCCCCCGCGTCCTCGACTTCCGCACCGGCGCCATCACCCTCGCCGACTTCCTGGTCACCCGTACCGTCGAACTCGTCGTCCACACCGACGACCTGAACGCCGCCGTCCCCGGCCTAGGCATCCCGTACGACCGCCAGGCCCTCGCCGCCTGCACCCGGCTGCTCGCCGACGCGCTCGCCGCGAAGGCCCCCGGCGGCTCGACCGAGGTGCGGATCCCGCCGTACGCCGTGGTGCAGTGCGTCGAGGGGCTCCGGCACACCCGTGGCACCCCGCCCAACGTCGTCGAGACCGACCCGCTGACCTGGATCCGGCTCGCGACCGGGCGGGTGGCGTGGCGGGACGCCGTCGCGGAGGCCCAGGTCAGCGCCAGTGGCGAGCGGGCGGACCTGGGCGCGCTGCTGCCGGTGATGAGCTGACACGGAACCGGCGGTCCGTCCCTCCCGTCCCACCGGCATGGACAAACAGCGATTCACCCTCGCCGTCCTGACCGTCCTTCCGCTCGTGGTGGCGTGCGGCAGCGAGAAGGCCAACAGCGGCAGCGGCTCGGTCGACGCCGAGCGGCCCGTCACCGGCGTCGACTGGAGCGTCAGGGACATCACCGCGGACGGCACCACCAAGGCCGCGCACGGCGAACCGCACCTCGCCTTCGACGCGAAGACCCACAAGGTGGGCGGCAAGCTCGGCTGCAATCACGTGGGCGCCACGGCGACGGTACGCGGCGGACACATCACGCTCGGCCGACCGCTGACCACCCGAATGATGTGCGACGCCTCACTCATGGACACCGATCGGGCGCTGCTCGGCCTCTTCGACTCCACCGTCAGCTACCGAGTCGATCACGACACCCTCACGCTGACCAGCGCAAACGGCACGAGCGTGCGGGCCGTCGCCGCCGACTGACCGACTACCGGCGAGTAACCCCAATTCGGACCAGTGGTCGATCTCGCCTACACTCGGTGCCGTGCCACGTGGTGACGGTCGACTCAATCATGATCTGCTCCCCGGTGAGAAAGGCCCCCAGGACGCCTGCGGCGTCTTCGGAGTCTGGGCTCCGGGCGAAGAGGTCGCCAAGCTCACTTACTTCGGGCTCTACGCCCTCCAGCATCGGGGCCAGGAATCCGCGGGTATCGCGGTCAGCAACGGCTCCCAGATCCTCGTCTTCAAGGACATGGGCCTCGTCTCCCAGGTCTTCGACGAGACCTCGCTCGGTTCGCTCCAGGGTCACATCGCGGTCGGACACGCCCGCTACTCGACCACCGGCGCCTCCGTGTGGGAGAACGCCCAGCCGACGTTCCGGGCCACCGCGCACGGCTCCATCGCGCTCGGCCACAACGGCAACCTGGTGAACACCGCCCAGCTCGCCGAGATGGTCGCCGACCTCCCGAAGAAGGAGGGCGGCCGCACCCCGCGCGTGGCGGCCACCAACGACACCGACCTCCTCACCGCGCTGCTCGCGGCCCAGGAGGACGCCGACGGCAAGCCCCTGACCATCGAGGAGGCCGCCCACACGGTCCTCCCCAAGGTCCGCGGCGCCTTCTCCCTCGTCTTCATGGACGAGCACACCCTCTACGCCGCCCGCGACCCGCAGGGCATCCGCCCGCTGGTGCTGGGCCGCCTGGAGCGCGGCTGGGTCGTCGCCTCCGAGTCCGCCGCCCTCGACATCTGCGGCGCCTCCTACGTCCGCGAGATCGAGCCGGGCGAGTTCGTGGCGATCGACGAGAACGGTCTCCGTACCTCCCGATTCGCGGAAGCGAAGCCCAAGGGCTGCGTCTTCGAGTACGTGTATCTCGCCCGCCCCGACACCGACATCGCCGGCCGGAACGTCTACCTCTCCCGCGTGGAGATGGGCCGCAGGCTCGCCAAGGAAGCCCCCGTCGAGGCCGACCTGGTGATAGCGACCCCGGAGTCCGGCACCCCGGCCGCCATCGGCTACGCGGAGGCCAGCGGCATCCCGTTCGGCGCCGGTCTGGTGAAGAACGCCTATGTCGGCCGGACCTTCATCCAGCCGTCACAGACCATCCGCCAGCTGGGCATCCGCCTCAAGCTGAACCCCCTCAAGGAAGTCATCAAGGGCAAGCGCCTGGTCGTCGTCGACGACTCGATCGTGCGTGGCAACACCCAGCGGGCGCTCGTGCGCATGCTGCGCGAGGCGGGCGCGGCAGAGGTCCACATCCGGATCTCCTCTCCCCCCGTGAAGTGGCCCTGCTTCTTCGGCATCGACTTCGCCACCCGCGCGGAGCTGATCGCCAACGGCATGACCATCGACGAGATCGGCACCTCGCTCGGCGCCGACTCCCTGGCCTACATCTCCATCGACGGCATGATCGAGGCGACCACCATCGCCAAGCCGAACCTGTGCCGCGCCTGCTTCGACGGCGAGTACCCGATGGAGCTCCCGGACCCCGAGCTGCTCGGCAAGCAGCTCCTGGAGACCGAACTGGCCGCGGGTCCCGCAGCCACGGCCGCGGCCGACGCGATCCGTCGCCCGTAAGCCCCGTAGTACGACACGAAAGTTCTCACCCCATGTCTGAGACAACTGGTGCCAGCTATGCGAGCGCGGGCGTCGACATCGAAGCGGGCGACCGCGCCGTAGAACTCATGAAGGAGTGGGTCAGGAAGACCCAGCGCCCCGAGGTCCTCGGCGGCCTCGGCGGTTTCGCCGGCCTCTTCGACGCCTCGGCCCTCAAGGGTTACGACCGCCCCCTGCTCGCCTCCGCCACGGACGGCGTCGGCACGAAGGTCGACATCGCGCGCCGGCTCGGCGTGTACGACACCATCGGCCACGACCTGGTCGCGATGGTCATGGACGACATCGTGGTGTGCGGCGCCGAGCCGCTGTTCATGACCGACTACATCTGCGTCGGCAAGGTCCACCCCGAGCGGGTCGCCGCGATCGTCAAGGGCATCGCCGAGGGCTGTGTACTGGCCGGCTGCGCCCTGGTGGGCGGCGAGACCGCCGAACACCCCGGGCTGCTCGGCCCGGACGACTTCGACGTCGCCGGCGCCGGTACGGGCGTCGTCGAGGCCGACCGGCTCCTCGGCGCTGATCGCATCCGTACGGGTGACACCGTGATCGCCATGGCGGCCTCCGGTCTTCACTCGAACGGGTACTCGCTCGTCCGGCACGTCCTCCTCGACCAGGCCGGCCTCTCCCTGGAGGCCCGCGTCGAGGAACTCGGCCGCACCCTCGGCGAGGAGCTCCTGGAGCCCACCAAGATCTACTCGCTGGACTGCCTGGCGCTCACGCGGACGACCGATGTGCACGCCTTCTCGCACATCACCGGCGGCGGTCTGGCCGCCAACCTCGCCCGGGTCATCCCGGACGGCCTGCACGCGATCGTCGACCGTTCCACCTGGACCCCGGCCCCGGTCTTCGACCTCGTCGGCCGCACCGGTCAGGTCGAGCGCCTGGAGCTGGAGAAGACCCTCAACATGGGCGTGGGCATGATCGCCATCGTCCCCGAGGAGTCGACCGACGTGGCCCTGGCGACACTGGCGGACCGCGGCGTCGAGGCATGGGTGGCCGGCGAGATCACCGACCGCGGCGAGCACACCACGGGTGCGGAACTGGTCGGCGACTACGACGCCTGACAGGCAGCGCAAAACCCGGTCCGGTGGTGGGAACCACCCCGGACCGGGTCAAGCACAGCTGATGCGTCAAGCGCCGCGGCGATGTTGCGACGACGGGCCGGACTCTTCGTCCTCGTCCTCATCGTCGTCGTTGTAGAGATCCGCGTACTGGGCGTACGGGTCGTCTTCGTCTTCGTCGTCCTCGAACGGCTCGCCGTTCGGCGGCTGGCTCGAAGTCGAAGCGCCCAGCTCGCTGGCCAGACGCGACAGGTCAGTCCCGCCGCTGTTGTACTTCAGCTGGCGGGCGACCTTCGTCTGCTTGGCCTTGGCCCGGCCGCGCCCCATGGCTCGACCCCCTCGGTGACGGGGCTCGACGGCCCCAGAGTCTTGACACGCGTTCATGATCTGGAACGGGCTCTCCGCAGAGAGACCGGTCCGTAGGGCTTCCACGGTACCTGAGCCCGCGCCCATACGGTACGTCGCCCGCAGGACGGGCCCGGGTCCAGGACCCTCGGGGCGCCCCGTCCCCGCTGGTCAACCGCGATTTTAACCACTTCTCGGCGGGCGACCCGCCGACGAACGTGAGAGTTCTCTCTAAGTGCCCGCCGACGGGTACCGGCCAAACCCCGAGGCGGCCCCGAAATACCCCGGAGCCGCACCCGGGCCGCTCCGGGTCAGTGCCCCTTGCGCCCCTCCGCCATCCGCTGTTCCGCGATCCGGTCGGCCGCCGCGGCCGGCGGAATCCCGTCCGCCTTCGCACGTGCGAATATGGCCAGCGTGGTGTCGAAGATCTTCGCCGCCTTCGCCCTGCACCGGTCGAAGTCGAAGCCGTGCAGCTCATCGGCGACCTGGATGACGCCGCCGGCGTTCACCACGTAGTCCGGCGCGTAGAGGATCCCGCGGTCGGCGAGGTCCTTCTCCACCCCCGGGTGCTCCAGCTGGTTGTTGGCGGCCCCGCAGACGATCCGCGCGGTGAGCGCGGGCACGGTGTCGTCGTTCAGGGCGCCGCCGAGCGCGCAGGGGGCGTAGATGTCCAGGCCCTCGACGCGGATCAGGGTCGCGGTGTCGGCGACGGCGCTCACGCCCTCCGGGTGGGCCGCGAGGATCCGCCCCACGGCTTCCTCGCGCACGTCGGTGATCACGACCTCGGCGCCCTCCTCGCGCAGGTGCGTCACCAGGTGGTGGCCGACCTTGCCGACGCCGGCGATGCCGACCTTGCGGCCGCGCAGCGAGGGGTCGCCCCACAGGTGCTGGGCGCTGGCCCGCATGCCCTGGTAGACGCCGAACGCGGTGAGCACGGAGGAGTCGCCCGCGCCGCCGTTCTCGGGCGAGCGCCCGGTCGTCCAGCGGCACTCCCGTGCGACCACGTCCATGTCGGCGACGTACGTACCGACGTCGCACGCGGTGACGTAGCGCCCGCCCAGGGAGGCGACCATGCGGCCGTAGGCGAGCAGCAGCTCCTCGCTCTTGTCCCGCTCCGGGTCGCCGATGATCACGGCCTTGCCGCCGCCGTGGTCGAGCCCGGCCATGGCGTTCTTGTACGACATCCCGCGCGCGAGGTTGAGCGCGTCGGCGACGGCCTCCGCCTCGGTCGCGTACGGGTAGAAGCGCGTACCGCCGAGCGCGGGGCCCAGCGCGGTGGAGTGGATGGCGATCACGGCCTTGAGGCCGCTGGCGCGGTCCTGGCAGAGCACGACTTGCTCATGTCCGCCCTGGTCCGAGTGGAACAGGGTGTGCAGTACATCAGCAGGTGCGCCGGTTACGTCGGTCACTGTGGTGACTCCTGAAGTAAGTAGCGGCGGGTGGAGACCAGCTCCCCGTGTGGGTGGCGGGGGCTGTGAGCACGAATTTAGACCCTCGCGGCCCCGCCATCCGCGCAGTGCTCAGGATCACCTACCACCGGAGTACGTCCGTGCGACGATTTGCATAGATTTCCCGCACGTTTGTGAGCGGGTTCCGCAGGTTTTCCCGGTGGTGGGCGGGGGAGGGAGCAGGCGTGCCCAAGGTGTCCTCGGTGATCGTCCCGTACGCGACGTACCTCCGCGTCTACGAACCGCTGGCCGCCTTCCCCGAGCCCGAGCGCACCCACTGGGCGCGCTACGCCCGCCGCGCCGACCGGCCGTCGTACCAGGACGAACTGCGCCGCTCGCTGGCCGACTTGCTGCCCACCCCGCCGATCCCGGTGCCGGTGCACGAGAGCAGCGACGCGTTCGTGCTCGACGTGGACGGCGTCGTGTGCGTGTGCCCCTGGCGGACCCGGCTGCGCGGCTGGCAGGCCCTGCAGGAGCTGCCCGAGGAGCTGCCGCGGGCGGTCCTGGACGCGGCCCTGCCGGAGTTCGTACGGCGCCAGGCGACCGGCGACTACGAGCGCTGGCTGGTGCGCAACCCGGACGCCCGGCCGTGGATCCGCACCGGGACCTGGCAGGTGCCGCTGCACTGGTTCGTGCTCGTCTCCGACCAGGAGCGGCGCTTCGACAAGGGCTCCGGCGAGATCCCCGCGGCGCTGCGCTACCGGACGCCGATGGTGCAGGCGCGGCGGCGGGTGGCGCGGGCGCTGCGGGCCCTCAAGGACGCCATGGACGACGGGCCGCTCATCGACGGGCTGGTGGACGTGGGGCGCTGGCTGGAGGAGTTCCACCCGCGCTCACTGGTCGAGCTGGACTACGGCGGCCTGGTGCACACCCTGACGGCCGGCGAGCTGGAGGACGACCACTCGGCGGCCGACGTGGCCGAGGGCATCGAGGCGCTGCGGCAGGGCGACGGGGCGGCCGCCGGGGAGGCGTACGCGCGTCTGGTGGAGCGCTGGCGGTCCGTCAGGGACCGGCGCTCGGCGAACTAGGTAACGAACGGGCGTTTGACGAATCACCCGTTTTGGGGTTTCGTCCTGGCTCTGAGGTTCCTGAGGTTTCGTCAACATCGGACGTAGGGCCCGATCCGGGCTTATGTGTCGAGGGTGACGGAACGCACGTACCCGGCCCTTGCGTCTCTTGCCCCTCCTCATGCCAAAATAGGACAAGGAGTCCGGGGGAGGACTCCGTCCGCATTGCATGCTTCGGGGGGTCTGGTGACTCCTGATGGCTCCTGATCGCCGGTGTGACTGATCGTCACAGTGGCGTGACTGTCCGCTATGGCATGGTCCATCGGCTTCCGTCGCTGATGGGCGCCTGGAGGGGCAATTCCGTCGGTTTGGCCCTAGCGGCTGGACAGATGGTGTAGTTGTAGTGCCGAGGACAAGCCGTTCGTCCTATAACCGACTCGACTCGCGTCCGCCATTTCGGGCAACGCGGGTCAAGGTGCAGAATTTAGAGGAAAGAACCGAGAAGGTTCGGTTCTCCCGAGGAGGCCGCTCATGACCGCTCGCACCCCTGATGCCGAGCCGCTGCTGACCCCGGCTGAGGTCGCCACGATGTTCCGCGTTGACCCGAAGACGGTCACGCGGTGGGCGAAGGCCGGCAAGCTCACGTCGATCCGTACGCTCGGCGGGCACCGCCGCTACCGCGAGGCGGAGGTCCGTGCTCTGCTCGCGGGCATCCCGCAGCAGCGCAGCGAGGCCTGACAACTCCATACCAGGGCGAATCGGCAGGTCCCCCAACTGCGCCGAGGTGCCCGAACCCTAGCTCCAAGCGACGCGGGTTCTGCCCCAACAGAGCCCACGCCCAAGCCCTTCCGGGGCTTCCCAAGCAAGTTGTGAACAGGGTGCGTCGTCGATCGCGCTGGACTCCGCCGGGTCCAGCGCGATCTTTTTTGTGCGCGCGGAGTGCCGGGCCGGGGCCTCTGTGAGCGGGCTTGTCGGAGTCTGGGGAGGGCTGTCGGATCTCCTGTGGACGGCCTCGGAGCGGGTGCCGAGAGTGGTGCAATTGCACATATTAAATTGACCAGTTGTAGGTGAGGCGTAAGTACCGCGGTTTCAGAAACTCATGCGGTGACACCCGTCACATGCCAGAGTCCTTGTTGCCGCCGGTCCGCGTGCGCTAGAGGGGGGCTGGGGGTCGCCGAAGGTCACGCACCGGCGGGACTTTCGTCCTCCAGGACCTCGTCCGGCGTCTGAGCGGTTCTCGGTGCGGAATCCATCGCCAGCCGCAGCAGGTGGTGGCAGATCGGGCAGTGGCGGGTCAGATGCCCGTAGGACGACGCGGCCGACAGATGCGCGCGGAGCAGGGCCCGCGTCTCGTGCCTGGCCGATGCCGCCATACGCCACCTCCAAGGGCCGCACGGGGAGCGGCCCTGTCTTCTGGGTACCGGCGCGGCGAGAAGCCGTCAAGACGGCGTGGGGCTCCGCCGGACGCTGGATGCGCATGGGGCCGCCTGTGCATCAGCACCCGGCGCGAGGGTCACCCCCTGGGGGCTGCCGCCCCCGGACCCCCGCTTCGGCCCTGAACGGGCCTCGTCCTCAAACGCCGGACGGGCTGGGTGACACGGACCGGCACCCGGACATGAAGAGGGCCCGCATCCCTCGGTGGGATGTGGGCCTACTTGCTTGCTGCGGTCCTGACGGGATTTGCTGTGCCCGATTGCGGCTGCGCCGCGGGCGCGGCCTCCACCTCGACAGGTTGGCGAGCTGAGCGCGGGGCGGGAACGAAGAAGGCCCGCATCCTTTGGCGGGATGTGGGCCTACTTGCTTGCTGCGGTCCTGACGGGATTTGAACCCGCGGCCTCCACCTTGACAGGGTGGCGAGCACTCCAAACTGCTCCACAGGACCAGGTTTCGCGGCGCCACTTGTGCGTTGCGCTGCGAGAAGAGACTGTACAGGAGGGTGAGCCCACCAGTCGAACTCACCCAGGGTGCGGGGGCGGTTACGGAGCGGCCGCGTCGATCGCCTTCACGATCCGCTTGTCCGAGACCGGGTACGCCGTGCCCAGCGCGTGCGCGAAGTAGCTGACCCGGAGTTCCTCGATCATCCAGCGGATGTCCGTGACGGAGGACGGGATCGGGCGGCCCTGGGGGAGTTGTTCCAGCAGCCAGGCGTACTCGTCCTGCATCTCGTGGACCTTCTCCATACGGGTCGTGTCCCGCTGGACGTTCGTCGGCATCTGCTGCAGCCGCCGGTCCGCCGCCACCAGATAGCGCATCAGGTCCGGCAGGCGCCGGATGCCCGTCGCCGTCACGAAGCCCGGCCGCACGAGCGCGTCCAGCTGCTTGCGCACGTCCTGGAGGTTCGCCAGCAGCACGGGGCTGTGCACGGACTTCAGGCGCCGCTCACAGGCCTGCCAGGCCGCCAGCACCTGCTGCACCTGGCCCACCGTACGCACCGTCGTGTCCACGATCTCCGCGCGCACCTTGTCGTACAGCTTCCGGTACGACTCCTCGTCCCACGCCGGCCCCCCGAAGTCCCCGATCAGCTTGTCCGCCGCCGCCATCGCGCAGTCGTCGAACAGGGCCTGGACCGAGCCGTGCGGGTTGGCGGACAGCGCGAGCTTCTGGGCGTTGGTCAGCCGATCGCTGGCGAACTTGGCCGGGTTCACCGGGATGTTGCGCAGGATCAGCCGGCGCGTGCCCTTCCACATCGCCTCCGCCTGCTCCGCCTCCGTGTCGAAGAGCCGTACGGAGACGGTGTCGCCGTCGTCGACCAGCGCCGGGTACGCCTTCACCGGCTGGCCCGCCCGGCGCGTCTCGAAGACGCGGGTGAGGGACCCGATCGTCCAGTCCGTCAGGCCCTTGCGCTCCAGGGACTCGCCGCCCTCGCGGGACGCGGTGGCCGCGGCGGCCTGGGACAGCGCCTGGCGGGCCTTCGGCTTCAGGCGCAGCCGCAGCGTCTCCAGATCCTTGTCCTCGGCCAGCTTCCGGCGCCGCTCGTCGACGATCCGGAAGGTGATCCGCAGATGGTCCGGGACCTTCGTCCAGTCGAAGTCCTCGGCGGTGAAGGGGACGCCGACCATGCGCTTGAGCTCGCGCGCCATGGTCGTGGTCAGGGGCTCCTGCAGTGGCATTGCCGTGTCCAGGAACCGCTTCGCGAAGTTCGGCGCCGGCACGTAGTTGCGGCGGATCGGCTTCGGGAGGGAACGGATGAGCTCCGTCACCAACTCCTCCCGCAGCCCCGGGATCTGCCAGTCGAAGCCCTCGTCCTTGACCTGGTTGAGGACCTGGAGCGGGACGTGCACCGTCACACCGTCGGCGTCCGCGCCCGGCTCGAACTGGTACGTGACACGGAACTTGAGCTGCCCCTGCCGCCAACTGTCGGGATAGTCCGCCTTGGTGACCGCCTCCGCCGACTCCCGGATGAGCATCTCCCGCTCGAAGTCCAGGAATTCGGGCTGCTCGTGCCGCTTCCGCTTCCACCAGGAGTCGAAGTGCGCGCCGGACACCACGTGTTCGGGCACCCGGGCGTCGTAGAAGTCGAAGAGCGTGTCGTCGTCGACCACGATGTCCCGGCGCCGCGCCCGGTGTTCGAGCTCTTCGACCTCGCTCAGCAGCTTGCGGTTGTCGGCGAAGAACTTGTGGTGCGTACGCCAGTCGCCCTCGACCAGCGCGTTGCGGATGAACAGCTCGCGGCTGACCTCAGGGTCGATACGGCCGTAGTTGACCTTCCGGTCGGCGACGATCGGAACGCCGTACAACGTGACCTTCTCGTACGCCATCACCGCCGCCTGGTCCTTCTCCCAGTGCGGTTCGGAGTACGTGCGCTTCAGCAAATGCCCGGCCAGGGGCTCGACCCACTCCGGCTCGATCTTCGCGTTGACGCGGGCCCAGAGGCGGGAGGTCTCCACCAGCTCCGCCGACATCACGAAACGCGGCGGTTTCTTGAAGAGCGCCGAGCCGGGGAAGATCGCGAACTTGGCGTTGCGGGCGCCCAGATACTCGTTCTTCGCGCCGTCCTTCACGTCCTTCATGCCGATGTGGGACAGGAGTCCGGCGAGGAGGGAGACGTGGACGCGGTCGCCGGGGGCGTCCTCGTCGTTGAGGTGGATGCCCATCTGCTTGGCGACGGTACGGAGCTGGGTGTAGATGTCCTGCCATTCGCGGATGCGCAGGAAGTTCAGGTACTCCTGCTTGCACATCCGGCGGAAGGACGACGACCCCCGCTCCTTCTGCTGCTCGCGGACGTACCGCCACAGGTTCAGATAGGCGAGGAAGTCGCTGGTCTCGTCCTTGAAGCGGGCGTGCTGCTGGTCGGCCTGCGCCTGCTTCTCCGCCGGGCGCTCGCGCGGGTCCTGGATCGACAGCGCGGCGGCTATGACCATGACCTCGCGGACACAGCCGTTCTTGTCGGCCTCCAGGACCATACGGGCGAGGCGCGGGTCGACGGGCAGTTGCGCCAGCTTGCGGCCGGTCTGGGTGAGCCGCTTGCGTACGTCCTTCTCGGACGGGTCCAACGCGCCCAGTTCCTGGAGGAGTTGGACGCCGTCGCGGATGTTGCGGTGGTCCGGCGGGTCGATGAAGGGGAATTTCTCGATGTCGCCGAGGCCGGCCGCGGTCATCTGGAGGATGACGGACGCGAGGTTCGTACGGAGGATCTCCGCGTCCGTGAACTCCGGGCGCGAGAGGAAGTCGTCCTCGGAGTAGAGGCGGATGCAGATGCCGTCGGACGTACGGCCGCAGCGGCCCTTGCGCTGGTTGGCGCTGGCCTGCGAGACCGGCTCGATGGGGAGCCGTTGCACCTTGGTGCGGTGGCTGTAGCGGCTGATGCGGGCGAAGCCGGGGTCGATGACGTACTTGATGCCCGGGACGGTCAGGGACGTCTCGGCGACGTTCGTAGCCAGAACGATCCTGCGCCCGGTGTGCGGCTGGAAGACGCGGTGCTGCTCGGCGTGCGAGAGCCGGGCGTAGAGGGGCAGGACCTCCGTGAACCGGTAGTTCTTCCTCACGAGGGCGTCCGCCGTGTCGCGGATCTCGCGCTCGCCGGAGAGGAAGACGAGGATGTCGCCCTTGCCCTCGCCCTGGAGCTCCTCGACGGCGTCGCAGATCGCGGTGATCTGATCGCGGTCGGAGTCGTCCGAGTCCTCTTCGAGGAGCGGCCGGTAGCGCACCTCCACCGGATACGTCCGCCCGCTCACCTCGATGATCGGGGCGTCGCCGAAGTGCCGGGAGAAACGCTCCGGGTCGATGGTCGCGGAGGTGATGACGACCTTGAGATCGGGCCGGCGCGGCAGCAGCTGGGCCAGGTACCCCAGCAGGAAGTCGATGTTCAGGGACCGCTCGTGGGCCTCGTCGATGATGATCGTGTCGTAGGCGCGCAGCTCGCGGTCGGTCTGGATCTCGGCGAGCAGGATGCCGTCCGTCATCAGCTTGATGAAGGTGGCGTCCTGGTTCACCTGGTCGGTGAAGCGCACCTTCCAGCCGACGGCCTCCCCGAGCGGAGTGTCCAGCTCCTCGGCGACGCGCTCGGCGACCGTACGGGCGGCGATACGACGGGGCTGGGTGTGCCCGATCATCCCTTTCACGCCCCGCCCCAGCTCCAGACAGATCTTCGGGATCTGCGTGGTCTTGCCGGAACCGGTCTCACCGGCGACGATCACGACCTGGTGGTCGCGGATCGCGTCGGCGATGTCGCTCTTCTTCTGGCTGACCGGAAGCTGCTCGGGATACGTGACCGAGGGCACACGGGCGCGCCGGGCACCGATCCGCTCCTCGGCCTTGCCGATCTCCGCCTCGATCTCCGCGAGGACGGCGGCACGGGCCTCCGGCTTACGGATCTTGCGCGCACCTTCGAGCCTGCGCCCGAGCCGCTGCGCGTCGCGCAGGGAGAGCTCGGTCAGGCGGGGGGCGAGATCACCGAGGGCCGGGGAACCGGGCGCCGGGGTGCCAGGTGCCGGGGTGCCGGGTGCCGGAGTGCCGGGGGCAGGATGCGTAGACATACGCGATCCAGGATCTCATCCCCGGGAAATTCGTGGCGAACCATTTGTGGCCGGTGCCCCTGCCGAAGCCTCAGGGCGTCCGCTGGGCCGGGGGCGCGGCAGGCGCCGGCGGCTGCTGCTGGCGGGCGGCGCCGTCTCCCAGCGCGATCGACTTCGCGGTGTTGGAGACGGCCTTGATGCCCAGGTAGGCGGTGGTCATGCTGCTCACCGCGGTGAAGGCGGCGGTGAGGACGCCGACGATCACCGACTTGTCCCCACCGAGCCGCCACACCCCGAAGATCGCGACCCCGGCTATGGCCAGATTGCTGATCACCACGGCCAGCAGCCCGTACCGGGCCCGGCTCTTCTCCAACTCGGCGTCCCCCATGGCCCTGGAAGGTAGCGCCCGGCGAGGCGCGGTGCCAAGCCGGTCACCGCACGTCGACGTAGTCCTCCCGGCCGTCGCCGACGAAGTGCTTGCTGTCGGGGTACAGGAAGACGGGCACCCAGGTGCCGTCCTGCGTCGCCTTGAACCCCTTGGCGAAGGAGCCGTTGGTCTGCGTGGTGACGGTGGCCATCAGGTACCAGGTGGTCTTGCCCTTGGGCCGGAAGAGGATCTGCACCTTCTTGCCGCCGTAAGCCTTCCAGGTCGTACTGCCGACCTTGAGCTCCTGGAGCACGCCCTTCACCGTGATCGTGTGGCCCTTGGTCACCGGCTCGGGGGACGCGTTGGCGTCCTTGACGCGGGTGAGGGCGCGGTTGCGGCGCAGGGCGGTGCTGAGAGTGCCCTTGATGTCCTTGGTGGAGGAACCGCCGTAGTGCAGGCGCCAGTAGCCGTCGGTGTAGCCGGGGAGCTTCTCGACGGTGAACTGGGAGCCGAAGCTGGTCTTGACGGTCTTCTTCGTGCTCCAGCCGGTCTTGCCGTCGGCCGAGTACTGGATGTCGACACTGGCCTGGTCGCTGGTGTCGCGGCCGATCAGGTCGAGGGTGCCGTTCACGGTCAGCTGGGCGTACTTGTCGAGGGACGCCGTGAAGCCGGTGAACTTCGTCGTCGCGGTGACGGCGACGGTGACGTCGGCGGTCGTGGTGCGCTGGACGAACGGGTTGTACGGGTACGGCTGGAAGGCGACCTCGAAGACGCTCTTGCTGCCCCAAGGGGACTTCACCAAGGAGAAGCGGCCGTTGGCGTCGGTCGTCGCCTCGACGGGGTTGCAGGTGGTGCAGTCCTTGTAGTCCATCTCCAGCGGGATGCCGGCCAGCGGCTTCCACTCGTCGCCGTACTGGTACTGGAGGGTGCCGGTGACGTCGACCTTGTCGCCGGCGGTGACGTGGAAGCTGCTCTTGTCCAGGACGAACCGGGTCGGCGCGGCCTGCGGCCTGACGTCGACCCAGGGGACGGTGGCGAAGCCCAGGTCGCCGTTGTACTGGGCGAAGGTCCAGCCGCCCGACGTCGTCTCGTCGGAGGCGGCGAAGTGGCCGGCCTCGTCCGTGACGACGGTCGTGTCCTGGTTCTCGTCGAACGTGAGGCCCACGGTGGCGCCGGGCAGCGGCACGGTCTCGCGGGTGCTGGGGTCGCGGACGACCATGTCGCCGGTGGCCGTGACCGTGCGGTGCTCGATGTCCGGCTCGGTCGGCGTGACGGCGAAGCCGGTGATGACGGGCTGCTTCTGGTAGTGCAGGGTGCCCGCGTTCTGCTGGACGGTGGTCTCGCCCGCGCTGTCCGTCGCCTCCACGTCGACCGTGTAGTCGCCCAGCGTGTCCAGGTGGATGGGCTGGGAGGCCCAGATCCCCTCCCACGAGCTGACGTAGTACTTCTTGGTGAAGTCGGTGATCGTGGCCACCGGCGCGTCCGACTCGCTGCCGCCGACCGGGCGGAGCGTCGCCGTGACCTTGGTGATGTCGCCGCTGTAGTTGAGGCGTACGTCGAGCACCGACCAGTCGGCCTGGTCGCTGTACGCGTCCTTCACGTTCGGTCCGGCGGCGTGGGCGGTGCCGGGCAGCGCAAGCGTGCCGACCAGCACGGCACTTGCCGTCACCAGCCCTCTGGCGATGTGTCTCAAGAACCCCCCTCAGGTCCTCTGTGGACGACGAAACCCCCCTCCGGATGTCCGGGAGGGGGGTTTCGTGCTTGTGGCTGGGGCCGGGGTCGAACCGGCGACCTATCGCTTTTCAGGCGATCGCTCGTACCAACTGAGCTACCCAGCCACGAAGCTTCCGAGGAAGCTTCAGCGGTCCTGACGGGATTTGAACCCGCGGCCTCCACCTTGACAGGGTGGCGAGCACTCCAAACTGCTCCACAGGACCTTGCTGTGTGGGCGACCACCAGTGTCGCACACGGTTTTGCGTGCCCCCAACGGGATTCGAACCCGTGCTACCGCCTTGAAAGGGCGGCGTCCTAGGCCGCTAGACGATGAGGGCTATCGGCCCGCCTGGGCGCTTCTCAGCGCGTCGGGGACGTGAGAAGCATATGGGATGGGGGGAGGTATCGCCAAAACGGTTTACGGGGCCGAGGAGGTGGGGGCTGACGGGGTGGACGAGGACGGGGAGGACGGGGAGGGGGACGCGGCTCCCGGCTGGTTCTCCTTCGGGAGGTGGCGGGTGACCTCGGCCGTCGTCTCGCCCAGACCGCCCAGCTTGATCGCGTCCCAGGCCTGCAGGCGCCGGGTGTCGCGGTCGAAGTAGAGGATCGAGGCCTCGATGGGGGCCGGGTACTTGTGCTCCAGGGCGCGCAGGCCGCTGCCGCCCGTCGAGCCCTCCATGCGCAGGCGGGTGCCGTACTTCAGGATCTCGTCGCCCTCGTGGTGGAGGTGACCGCAGAGGACGAGGGGGACCTCGCCGTCGACCTCGCGGGCGGCCGACGGCTCGTGGGCCATGGCCACGTCGACCGGCGTGCCCGCCGTCCGCTGGTCGCGCAGTGCCGCGGCGAGCCGGTCGCCCGCCAGTTGCTCGGACGCGTCGGCGCCCGGCGGGTTGGAGCGGTCGGGGGTGAACTGGGGGTCGCCGATGCCGGCGAAGCGCAGGCCGGCGATGGTCTCCGCGCGGCCGTCGTCGAGGACGTGCACGTTCTTCATGCGGGAGAGGTAGCGCTGGGTGGTGGCCGAGTCGTGGTTGCCGCGGACCCAGACGTACGGCGCCCCGAGGTCGGCGATCGGGTCGAGGAAGCCGTTCTCGGCGGCCGTGCCATGGTCCATCGTGTCGCCGGTGTCGACGATCACGTTCACCTTGTACTGCTCCACCAGCGAAGCGATGATCTTCCAGCTCGCGGGGTTGAGGTGGATGTCCGAGACGTGCAGGACGCGGACCGTGGTGGGGTCCGGCTGGTAGGCGGGGAGCGTGGACGTGACGTCGTACAGCTTCGTCACGTTCGTCACCAGGCGCGCCAGCTCCTTCTGGTAGACGTCGAACTCGGTGACGATGTTGCGCGCGTTGCCGACCAGGGACGGGGCCGAGGAGAGGAGCCCCGAGTACTTCGGTTCGAGTACGGAGTTCGGGTTCCAGGTCGCGTACGCCGTCGCGCCGGAGGCCGCGAGGAGGGCGAGGGCGGTGCCGCCGGCGGCGAGGGCGCGGCGGGGGCGGCGGTAGACGGCGAGGCCGAGGGCGGTGGCGCCGGAGACGACCGCGATGCCGGAGCGCAGGGCGAGGTCGAGGGTGCCGTGCTCGACGTCGTGGGCCACCTCGTCCTGGAGGCCGGAGAGGCGTTCGGGGTGGTCGACCAGGGCCGAGGCGCGCTCGGGGTCGAGCTGGTCGACGTTGACGTCCAGGCGGACCGGGCCGTGGTGGCTGTTCAGCTCCAGCGCGCCGAGCGGCGAGACGTTGATCTTCGTGCCGCCGGTGAGGGAGGGGCGCAGGGTCATCGTCGTGTTCATCGGGCCGACGGGGACGCGGACGTTGCCGACGGCCAGCAGGCCCAGCCAGGCGCCGAGCAGGACGACCGCGACCAGGCCCAGGCCGCGGGTCCAGGGGCGCGGGCGGGCGGCGAGTTCGAGGACGGGGGCCTGGCGGCGGCTGCGGTGGCGGCGGGTGAGGAGGTGCGGGGTCCTTCGTATCCGGTTCAGGGCGGTCACGGCGATGGCGGGTACGCGGGCCATTGGTCCCGTATGCCCAAGTGCGGGGGCGGATATGCGCCGGGTGGGCGGGGTCAGCCCCAGCCGAGTTCGTGGAGGCGTTTGTCGTCGATGCCGAAGTGGTGGGCGACTTCGTGGATCACGGTCACCGCGACCTCGTGGACGACGTCCTCGGCGGTTTCGCAGTGGCGCAGGGTGGGGCCCATGTAGATGGAGATGCGGTCGGGCAGAACTCCGGCGTACCACTCGCCGCGGTCGGTGAGGGGGGTGCCCTCGTACAGGCCCAGCAGTTCGGGGTCGTCGGCCGGAGGTTCGTCCTCGACGAACACGGCGACGTTGTCCATGACCCGGGTCAGCTCCGGCGGGATCCGGTCCAGGGCCTGGCTGACGAGTTCCTCGAACGATTCGCGTGTCATCTCCAGCACAGAGCCATTGTCGGGGACGAGGCGCTCGAGTGGGTCCATGTACTCGGGTGGAGGTGAGTACCTGCGCTCTGGGCGTGGGCCGGGCGGGTGGCGACGCTGGAGCCATGAGCCAAGGACTTCTCGCAGGTGTTCGCCGGCTGGGACCGGCACTGTTGCCGGCCGTGGTGTCGCTGGGGGCGTGGGCCGCGTGGCTGGGCTGGGACCAGCGACGTGATGTGCATGCCGACGGTACGACGACCGGGCCGTACGAGGTGTGGCAGGTGGCCGGTCTGGTGCTGACGCTGCTGGCGGCGGTGTACTGGGCGGCCTCCCGGCGCCATGTCGCGGGCGCGGTGCTCGGTACGACGGCGGGTCTCACCGTTGCCGCCTACCTGGACTGGTCGGACGACGCCAGCGGGCTTTTCGTGGTCGGCGTGGGGATGGTCATGGTCGGGAGCCTCGTCGTGACGACCGTGGTCGCCAACGTGATCGCCTCGGTGACGTGGGGTGGTGGCGGGCGGACCGCGGCTTGACCGGAGCCGGGCACGGATGGCACCGGCGCGTGTCCTCTTGCGGGCGGCGGGAGTTGAGGAGGTTGACTTCTTTCCCGCCCTCGGAGGTGGCTTCCCGTGCGCCCGAAGTACGTACCCGTCCGACTGGCCGCCACGGTCATGGCCGTCGCCGCTGCCGCCGGCTGCATGAGCGTGGGTGACGACGGGGGAGGCGGGGGCGCGAAGCCCTCGCATTCTGCGGGGCAGCGGGGTGGTGAGGCGCCGGACGGGGGGTCGGCGGTGTCCGGCGGCGGGTTCGGGGTGGCCGCCGACGGCAAGCACGGCGGGAAGAAGGGCAAGGGGGAGGCGACGGAGTCGGCGTCGCCGTCCGCCTCGCCGTCGGCTGACGCGAGCGCGTCCGCGCCCGTGAAGGGGAAGCCGGAGGTGAGCGGCAAGCCGGGGGCTGCCACGCCGACCAAGGCGGCGCCGACGCCTACCCGGACGGCCGATCCGCAGCCGACGCCGAGTGATCCGCCGCCGTCCGCGACGCCGGAGCCACCGCCGTCCGCCGAGCCGTCGTCCTCGGCGCACGGGGAGACGGCGCCGCAACTGGCGGAGCGCGAGCCGGCGCCGACGGCCGGGGCGCCGGTATAGGTGCGGGCGGAGAGGGCCACCGAGGTGCGGGCAAGGCGGGCCGAGGCGCGAGGTGAGTGACCTTGCCTACACCGGACGGAGCTGGTTTGCCTTTGGGGGTGGGGGGTGCGTATGGTGGTAGATCGTTTGATCCCATTTGCCCGGCGCCACTGCAGAGCGCGCCGTGTGGCGCGTACTCTCCCTTGCCGTGGCGGACCGCATTGAGGCGGTCGATTGCGAATCACGGAGTTGACGGGCGCGTGCCGACGAGACTCCGGAAGGTTTCGCATACGCATGTCCATTTCCAGTACTGATCACGTCGTCGTGCCCGAGAACGGCGAGAACGAGGCCGTCGAAGAGGTCCTCGCGACGGTCGAGACGGTCGAGGAGACCCCCTCGGTCACCTTCGCCGACCTCGGTCTCCCCGAGGGCGTCGTGCGCAAGCTCGCGCAGAACGGCGTGACCACCCCCTTCCCGATCCAGGCCGCGACCATCCCGGACGCCCTGGCCGGCAAGGACATCCTCGGCCGTGGCCGCACCGGCTCCGGCAAGACCCTCTCCTTCGGTCTGCCCACCCTGGCCACCCTGGCCGGCGGGCACACCGCGAAGCACAAGCCGCGCGCCGTCATCCTCACGCCGACCCGTGAGCTCGCCATGCAGGTGGCGGACGCCCTCCAGCCCTACGGCGACGTCCTCGGCCTGAAGATGAAGGTCGTGTGCGGTGGTACGTCGATGGGGAACCAGATCTACGCGCTCGAGCGCGGGGTCGACATCCTCGTCGCCACCCCGGGCCGGCTCCGCGACATCATCAACCGCGGCGCCTGCTCCCTCGAGGACGTCCAGATCGCCGTACTCGACGAGGCCGACCAGATGTCCGACCTGGGCTTCCTGCCCGAGGTCACCGAGCTGCTCGACCAGGTCCCGGCCGGCGGCCAGCGCATGCTCTTCTCCGCGACCATGGAGAACGAGATCAAGACCCTCGTCGACCGGTACCTGAACAACCCGGTCAGCCACGAGGTCGACGCCGCCCAGGGCGCCGTCACGACCATGTCGCACCACATCCTCATCGTGAAGCCCAAGGACAAGGCGCCGGTCACCGCCGCGATCGCCTCCCGCAAGGGCCGCACGATCATCTTCGTCCGCACCCAGCTCGGCGCCGACCGCGTCGCCGAGCAGCTGCGCGACGCCGGCGTGAAGGCCGACGCGCTGCACGGCGGCATGACCCAGGGCGCGCGGACGCGGACCCTGGCCGACTTCAAGGACGGGTACGTCAACGTCCTCGTCGCCACCGACGTCGCCGCCCGCGGCATCCACGTCGACGGCATCGACCTGGTCCTGAACGTGGACCCGGCCGGCGACCACAAGGACTACCTGCACCGCGCCGGCCGTACCGCTCGCGCGGGCCGCACCGGCACGGTCGTGTCCCTGTCGCTTCCGCACCAGCGGCGCCAGATCTTCCGGCTGATGGAGGACGCGGGCGTCGACGCCGGGCGGCACATCATCAACTCCGGTACGGCCTTCGACCCCGAGGTCGCCGAGATCACCGGCGCCCGTTCGATGACCGAGGTCCAGTCCGAGTCCGCGGCCAACGCGGCGCAGCAGGCCGAGCGCGAGGTCGCCCAGCTCACCAAGCAGCTGGAGCGGGCGCAGCGGCGTGCGACCGAGCTGCGTGAGGAGGCGGACCGGCTGGTGGCTCGGGTCGCCCGCGAGCGCGGTGACGATCCCGAGGCCGCGGTGGCCGAGGCGCAGGCGGCGGTTGCCGAGGCGGTCGAGGTGTCCGTGCCCGAGCAGCCGGTCGCGCAGGAGGTCGACAGGGCCGAGGCCCCGGCGTCGTACGAGCGTCGTGAGCGTCGGGACAACGACCGTGGCGGCTTCCGCCGTGACGACCGTCGGGACGACCGCGGTGGCCGTTCCTTCAACCGCGACCGTGACGACCGCGGCGGCTTCAACCGCGACCGGGGCGACCGTGGCTTCGAGCGTCGGGACAACGACCGTGGCGGCTTCCGCCGTGACGACCGTCGGGACGACCGCGGTGGCCGTTCCTTCAACCGTGACCGCGACGACCGCGGTGGCCGCTCCTTCGAGCGCCGTGACAACGACCGTGGCGGCTTCCGCCGTGACGACCGTCGGGACGACCGCGGTGGCCGTTCCTTCAACCGTGACCGTGACGACCGTGGCGGCCGCTCCTTCGAGCGTCGCGACGACAACCGCGGCGGCTTCCGTCGCGACGACCGTCCGGCCGGGCGTTCCTTCGAGCGCCGGGACGAGCGCGGCGGTCACCGTGGCAGCGACCGTCCCTTCAACCGCGACCGCCGCGACGACCGTCCGGGCTTCCGCTCCGGCGGCCACGAGCGTCCGTACGGCCGCCGCGACGACCACCGCGGCACCGGTGGCGGCTCTTCCTTCGGCCGCCGCGACGACAAGCCCCGCTGGAAGCGCAACGGCTGACGCGGAGTGAGCTGACGAAGGGCCCGTACGACTTGGTCGTACGGGCCCTTCGTGTACACCTGGCGCTGGTACTCTCCCCCCGCCCGCTCAGGGCATGCACATTTCACACACAGGCGCAGGGTCGAGGGGCCGGGGGGTTCCGTTGAAGGGCCGCACGTTTGTACGGCGGCGGCTGCTCGGGGGCGTGGCGTCGGTCGCCGTCCTCGTGCTCGCCGTGGGGGCGCCGGGGGTTGTCGGGTCGGCGGGGGCGGCGCCGGCCGTCGGCGCGCCGGGGGAGACCGTACTGCCCGCCGGGGTCCGAACCGTCCCGCGTGACGCGGGACTTGAGGGGTACGGCGACACGGGACTGCTGTCGCAGCCCGAGGGCGTCGAGCATCAGCAGTGGACGGACTACGCGACCGGGCAGTCGCGGGACCTCACCGACTTCTCGCGCTGGGACGGGATCCAGGGACACCTCGGTCTGGCCCAGTCCGACACGGCGTACGAGGTGCTGGGGCGGACCCCGGACACCATCCGGTTCCGCGACATCGCCACCGGCGCGGACCGGGGCACGGTCACCGTGCCGGACAACCTGTATTCGCTGGGGGTGGCGGGCGTCGCCGTCGTCGCCTACGAGGGCGAGGGCCCGCAGGACATGACCGCGCTGCACGTGCTCAGGCCCGCGGCCGGCGGCGGGACCTCCGACACGGTGGTGAGCGGGTTCCCGGCGGGCGTGCGGATCCAGGGGCCGGTCGTGCGGGACGCCCGTTCGCTGGTGCTGCACTACCTCGTGCCGACGGACGACCCCGGGATCTTCCTCGCCCAGCTCGCCGTCGTCGACCTGCGGGCCGCCACCGTCACCCCGGTCTTCGCGCCGTACAAGCCGAACCTGTCCTGGAAGCCGCTGCTCACCCACGACTACGTGGGCTGGTGGCTGCCCAACCTGGGCGCACGGCTGGTGCGTCGGGACGACCCGCAGGGACCGGCCGTCGACGTTCCGGTGTCCACCACGGCCGGAAAGATCGCGCTCACCGTCGTCGGGGACCACCTCGTCTCCGTCGAGGACCACACCCGCGCGCTGCTGACGAAACCGCTCACCGGTGGCGACTGGCGGCAGCTGCTCCCGCAGGCGGAGATCTCGCTGACGCAGGCGCCGGACGGGTCGGCCGTCGTCACGGGCGGCTCGGGGCCCGAGGACTGGGGCGTGCAGCGGGTGACGCAGGCGTCCGGCGGGGACCTGACCGTCACGAAGATCCTCGACCTGCCGCCGGTGCCGGCGCCCGTCGACGGGCTGGCCCTCGCGGCCGGCATGCTCACCTACACCGACCGGACCAGCACGTCCTCGTCGTACGAGGTGATGTGGAACACCCGTACGGTGTCGGCGGGTTCGCCGCCCGAGGTCGGCCCGGTGCGGTCGGTCGGCGGCCGGGCCAAGCCGTGTGCCGTCAGTGCCGCCTGTCTCCGGTTCCAGGGGCTCGCGGACGGTTCCGTCGTCTACGACGACGGGCCGGGAAGCATGAGCGGGTCGATCCACCGCCGCCGGCCCGACGGCCTGGTCGACACGGTGATGCTCGGCGATCCGGACATCCAGGTGGTGGCCACGGACGGCATGGACACGCTCGCGTCCGACGGCCGCAAGCTGTACGTCTTCGACTGGGCGCACCTGAAGGTGCTCGCCACGCGCCCGGCGGCGGCCGGCGCGCTGTGGGGCGGCCAGTTGTGGACGGCCGCCGCAACGCCCGGCCACCTGACCCTGACCCGGCTCGCCTCGGGCAACCCGGCCGTGGACGTGGGCGTCGGCTCCGGCTGCGCGCCCGACGAGGTGCAGGCCGTCGGCCGGTTCGTCTACTGGGCCTGTACGGAGCAGGGGAGGGCCGGCGTCTTCGACCGCTCCCGGGGCCGTTCGGTGGCCGTGCCGGCCGGGGCCGCCCTGCTGGCCGACGGCTTCCTGATCCGGCACGACGTCCTGCGCGCCAAGCTGGTGCGCACCGATGTCGCCTCCGGCAAGGCGGTCACCGCGGACGTGGCGGACCTGCCCGCGGCGGGGAACCTGGACGGACGTCTCACCTCCGACCGGGGAGTCCGCTGGACGCTGGAGGCGAACGGGAACAGGCTGGCGTACGCGGATTCGGCGGAACGCATCCACATCCTCACCGCCGGCACCCTCGCCGCGCCCGTGCGCCGCGACCACGTCGGCCGGGACGGTCTCGCCGATCTGCTCACCCTCAGCTCCTCCGGGACGCTCGCCTTCCAACAGGGCGACGGCAAGGGCGCCTTCGCGGGGAAGGTCTCCGGCGGCGGCTGGTCGGCCAAGGTGGCGGCGGTGCCGTTCGGGGACCTGAACGGGGATCGCTGCGAGGACGTCCTGGTGCGGATGGCGGACGGCTCGCTGCGTGGCTACGAGGTGCCGTGCGGGAAGGCGCCGACGCCCGCGATGCCGTACAAGAAGCTCGGCGGTGGCTGGAACGCCTACAACGTCCTCACCTCGCCCGGCGACCTGACCGGCGACGGGCGGCCGGATCTGCTGGCGCGGAAGGCGTCGACCGGGGACGTGTACCTCTTCGCCGCGAAGAGCGACGGGGCTCTCGCCGCCGGGAAGCGGATCCGGTCGGCGTGGGGTGGCTTCACGAAGATCGTCGGTGCCGGGGACCTGAACGGAGACGGCCTCGGGGACGTCCTCGCCCGCGACAAGGCGGGCACGCTCTGGCGCTACAACGGCGTGAGGGGCGGAATCTCGACGGCCCGCGCAAAGGTATTCGGCGGCTGGGGATCGACGTACAACACGGTCGTCGGCGTCGGCGACATCACCGGTGACGGGAAGAACGACCTGGTCGTGCGGGACACCGCGGGGCACCTTTTCCGGTACGGCGGCAAGGGCAATGGTTCCTTCGGCGGGCGGGTGCTGATCGGGAGCGGCTGGCAGGGGTACAAGGGCATTTTTTAGCCATGCTGTGATGCATGTCACGCCCTCGGCGAGGGAATCGCTGGGGGCATGACAGATGACGCCATAGCGAGCGGGCAGTCGGGCCCATCCCCCTCGGGACTGTCCGACGAAGAACGGCTTGCCCAGCTCGGCTACACGCAGGTCCTTGCCCGCCGCATGTCGGCGTTCTCCAACTACGCGGTCTCCTTCACGATCATCTCGGTCTTGTCGGGCTGCCTCACCCTCTATCTGTTCGGCATGAACACCGGCGGCCCGTCGGTGATCACGTGGGGCTGGGTCGCGGTAGGCCTGATGACCCTGTTCGTCGGCCTGTCGATGGCCGAGATCTGTTCGGCGTACCCGACGTCCGCGGGCCTGTACTTCTGGGCCCACCGCCTGGCGCCGCCCCGTACCGCGGCCGCCTGGGCGTGGTTCACGGGCTGGTTCAACGTGCTCGGCCAGGTCGCGGTGACCGCGGGCATCGACTTCGGCGCCGCGTCCTTCCTCGGCGCCTACCTCAACCTCCAGTTCGACTTCGAGGTGACACCGGGCCGCACGGTCCTGCTCTTCGCCGGGATCCTCGTCCTGCACGGCCTGCTGAACACCTTCGGCGTGAAGATCGTCGCCCTGCTGAACGACATCAGCGTGTGGTGGCACGTGCTGGGCGTCGGCGTGATCGTCGGCGCGCTGGCCTTCGTACCGGACCACCACCAGTCGGCGTCCTTCGTCTTCACGAAGTTCGTGAACAACACGGGCTGGGGCAGCGGGGTTTACGTCGTGCTGCTCGGCCTGCTGATGGCCCAGTACACCTTCACGGGCTACGACGCCTCGGCCCACATGACGGAGGAGACGCACGACGCGTCGACGGCGGGCCCGAAGGGAATCGTCCGGTCCATCTGGACGTCGTGGATAGCCGGTTTCGTACTCCTGCTGGGCTTCACCTTCGCGATCCAGAACTACGACAAGGAGCTCGCGTCGCCGACCGGCGCGCCGCCGGCCCAGATCCTGCTCGACGCGCTGGGCGCCACGGCCGGCAAGCTGCTCCTCCTGGTCGTCATCGGGGCGCAGCTGTTCTGCGGGATGGCCTCGGTGACGGCCAACAGCCGCATGATCTACGCCTTCTCGCGCGACGGCGCGCTGCCCTTCTCGAACGTCTGGCACACGGTCAGCCCGCGCACCCGCACACCGGTGGCGGCGGTGTGGCTGGCGGCGGCGGGGGCGCTGGTGCTGGGGCTTCCGTACCTCATCAACTACACGGCCTACGCGGCGGTGACGTCCGTCGCCGTGATCGGGCTCTACATCGCGTACGTCATCCCGACGCTGCTGCGGCTGCTCAAGGGCGAGGCGTTCGAGCGGGGGCCGTGGCATCTGGGCCGCTGGTCGCGACTGATCGGGATCGTCTCGGTGGTGTGGGTCGGGGTGATCACGGTCCTGTTCATGCTGCCGCAGCTGTCCCCGGTCACCTGGGAGAGCTTCAACTACGCCCCGATCGCGGTCCTGGTCGTCCTGGGCTTCGCGGCGGCGTGGTGGTTCGCCTCGGCCCGGGAATGGTTCCTGAACCCGGAGCACGAGCGGACGCGGGCGCGGGAGGAGGCACGGGCGGCGACGACGAAGATCTCGGGGGGCGTGGGGGGCTTCGGAGGGGGCCTCGGTGGGGGGTCGGAAAAGGTCGATCCCTGACACTCCCGACCTGCCGCCCGACCTCGGCACGGCCGTGTCCCCGATACCCGATCGGAGACACGGCCGTGTCCGGCTATGCTCGGGGAGGCAACATCGCCTGGGCCCTTAGCTCAATTGGCAGAGCAGTGGACTTTTAATCCATTGGTTGTGGGTTCGAGTCCCACAGGGCCTACGCCAGAGGCCCCAGCTCAGAGGGATTTGGAGCTGGGGCCTCAGCCGTTTTTCGGGCCACGAAGATCGCTAGCTCAGCCGAAGCTCAACCGAAGTGATGGTGATCTGGCTTGGCGACCCCAACAGGTGGCTCGCCCTGGAACCCTGCCGCCCTTGCTGGCGGGGTGTATGTGGTCGACCGCATCGGCGGCGCCGTGTCCGCAGACGATGCACGCGTCGGATGCGGCGAGGATGCGGGTGCGCATCTGGTGGTAGTCGTGGCTGGTGAGTTCACTCCGGTCGGTGGTCACATCCAGCTCCTCCAGGCTCAGAGTGCTCGGTACGATCCGAGCACCATCGAGATGGGGGGACCGCCATGGTGGCGTTCAACGTGCGGCCGGACATTGACGCAGCGGCCGAGAAGCTGTCCAGTTCCTTCGGCGCAAAGCGCGAGATCCAGAAGCTGCCCGAGGTACTTTGGGAGGGCGAGACGGTCGAGATGCTCGCCACGGGGGTCTACGGCAAGGGCAACGGCCTGCTGGCGATGACGAACCAGCGCCTCGTCTTCTACTTCCATGGGGTGATGTCCCAGAAGGTGGAGGACTTCCCGT
The DNA here is from genome assembly GCF_022698165.1 of Streptomyces cylindrosporus. Classification (GTDB taxonomy): domain Bacteria; phylum Actinomycetota; class Actinomycetes; order Streptomycetales; family Streptomycetaceae; genus Streptomyces; species Streptomyces cylindrosporus. Next base: position 40,050 of record NZ_JALDAY010000008.1, on the reverse strand, counting down.
ACAGCCGGATCAGCTCGGTGCAGTGGTCGGGCGGGATGCTGATGGGCACGCTCACGGTGTTCGCGTCGGGCAGCAGAGCCGAGATCAAGCAGGTACCGAAGGATCAGGGGAAGGCTCTGGCGGACCAGTTGCGTCAGAAGATCACCGGTGGTGTGCCGGCTGCTCCGCCTGCGGCTCCGGACGTTGCGTCGCGGTTGCAGACGCTTGATCAGCTGCGCGCGGCTGGTGCGATCACGGATGAGGAGTACCGGGATCGTCGGACGAAGATCCTAGACAGCCTGTAAGCGATATGACACAGTCCCGGCCGGTGAGCAGTCGGCCGGGGCCCTGCGTGCGTCTGTAGTGCCGCTTGAGGGGTCGGGCCGATGAGGCTGAGCATGGACGCTCCTGCGTCCTCCATGACGATGATGGCCCCTCGAAGCAGTGTCGGACATCCGCTATGGCGCACGGGAGCTGGAGTCCGGTCAGTGACAGACGCGGTCATGCCTTGGGCGGGGCGTCTCCCTGTCGTCAGGGTGTTCGCGGCCAGATGGCGCCCAGGATCACCTCGACCTGGCCGGTCAGGCGCGCTGCGTCGAAGCGGCCGGGGTCCGTGAGGGCGAAGCGGGCGAAGTGTTCCGCGCAGGCGACCAGGGCGTGGGCGAGGATCTGCGGGTCGAGGGCCGGGGCGTCGCCTCGGGCGGTCAGGGCTCGGGAGATCCACGACTCGACGCGGAGGCGGAAGCGTTCCCGGTCCACCTCGATGCGGTCGCGGACGACCGGGGGCATGTTGCCCGGGGGCAGCAGGATCAGGCGCCAGGTGTCGGGGTCCTCGTGGAGCATCGCGGACATCCGGCGCACCGTTTCGGAGACGAACACGGCGGGGTCGCGAGGGCCCTCCGTGGTGTTCGGGATCGTCTCCAGCAGGCGCCCGAACGCGCGCGCCTGCTGCCGGTCGAGGAGGGCCGTCAGCAGGGCGTCGAGGTTGTCGTAGGCGCCGTAGACCACCGCCCGGGCGACGTCGGCGCGCTTCGCGATGGCGTCGATGGAGATGCGGTCGTAGCCGTCGTTCACGATCACGGCGAGGGCGGCGTCGAGGAGTTGCTCGCGGCGCTGTTCGATGGGGACGCGCGGGGCGTAGGGGCGGCGCTTGCGGGGCTTGCGGGGCTTGTCTTCCGAAGAGGTCGGCGCTGACACCTTGGCAGTTTACGACACCCGTGTCTTAATTTACGACAGCAGTGTCGTAATCGGCGATGCGGCCCGTGTCGCGCACCTACCGCGTACGTACCGCGCACGTACAAGGAGCGGCTCCATGGCGAAGCTGAAGCGCGGGGAGATCCAGCCCCACGAGGACTACGGGTTCTTCGGGCCCGGCTCCGTGGTCTGGAAGGTCTGGAGCTACCCGACGGCACCCACCGTGGGTTTCCAACGGGCCGTGGTCGTCGAGGAACTCGACCCGCCGCTCGTCGCCGCCGTCCACGCGACGCAGGGCATCTACCGGCGCTCCCGGACGCGTTACGACCGTACGCTCAAGTACTTCGCGATGGTCGCCTTCGCCGGGTCCCGGGAGGTGTGCAAGGCCGCGGATGTACTGGTCAAGGTCCACTCCAAGGCGATCGGTCAACTGCCCTACGGCGGCGGGACCTACGACGCCAACGACCCCGCCTCCCAGCTGTGGATCCAGCTCACCGGCTGGCACTCCATCCTCTACGCGTACGAGAAGTACGGGCCCGGCAAGCTCTCCGCGGAGGAGGAGACGGAGTACTGGGAGGCGTGCGCGCTCGCGGCGGAGCTGCAGACGTGCTCCCCGGACGACGTTCCGCGCACCCGCGACGGCGTCCGGGCGTACTTCGAACGCATGCGGCCGCGGCTGTCCGCCAGCCCGATCGCCCGGCAGGCCATGAACCATCTGCTCAGGACCGAACTCGTCCTGCCGCCGGTGCCGTTCTGGGCGAAGCCGGCGCGGCTGGCGGTGGCGCGGGCGCAGCGGATCGCCACGATCGCCACCATGCCGCGCTGGATGCGCGAACTGGCCGGCATCCGCCAGTCCCGCCTCCTGGACGCGCTCATCGTGCCCGTCATGAAGGCGTCCTTCGCGCTCGCCCACCTCAACTCCCATGTGGAACTACGTCTGTTGGGCCTGATCTCCCCCTCGACGGTCGCGGTGGTCGCACCAGTCAAGCTCGGCATCCCGCCCCGTGAGGAAGAGACCCTCACCCCTGCGGAAGCCCGCGCCCGCCACGGCTACCCCAGGCCCGCCGAGGCCCACCTCGAATTCCGGGCCCGCCAGGCCGAACGCGTCTTCGGCGCGGGCGAGGCCCCGAGCGAACAGGGACTCGTCGAATCGCAGGAGATCCTGGGGCCGCTCGCGTAGGCGGAGCCGGCCGGGATGACCGCCTGTCCGGTAATCGCGGGTCGGTGCGTATGCGTACTGGCCGCTGTCTGGGGCCTTTGCTAGGAAGGGAGTCGGGACAGGGCTGCCGAGGGGTACGACGGCATGCGACGAGGGGATCCGGCTTGCTTGTGCAGGGGACACCGACCGAGGTTTTCCGCCCGTACGGCAGCAGGGACCTGGAGGTGCTCCTGAGCCGGTCGTCGCTGTCCGCGTCGTACCGGCTGCAGGCGCGGGCCGTCGCCGAGGTGCTGCCCTTTCGCGCCAACTCCTACGTCGTGGACGAGCTCATCGACTGGTCCGCCGTACCGGACGATCCGATGTTCCGGCTCACCTTCCCGCAGCCGGAGATGCTCCCCGCCGACGACCGGGAGCGGGTGGCGGGACTGCTCGCGGCTTCCGCGCCGCGGTCGCGCATGCAGGATGTCGTACGGGCGGTACGCGCGCGGCTCAACCCGCATCCCTCGGGGCAGCGGGAGCGAAACGTGCCCGTGGTCGACGGGCGGGCGGTGCCGGGGACCCAGCACAAGTACCGGGAGACGGTGCTGTTCTTCCCGCGGCGCGGGCAGACCTGTCACGCGTACTGCACCTACTGCTTCCGGTGGGCGCAGTTCGTCGGCGACGCCGATCTGCGGTTCGCCGGTGAAGTGGAGCCGGTGGTGCGGTACTTGGCGAGTCGGCCCGAGGTCAGTGATGTGCTGCTGACCGGGGGCGATCCGCTGGTGATGTCCGCGCGGATGCTCGCCGGGTACGTCGAGCCGCTGCTCGCCGACCATCTCGCGCACGTGTCGACGCTGCGGATCGGGACGAAGGCGCTGAGTTATTGGCCGTATCGGTTCGTCAGTGACCCGGACGCGGGCGAACTGCTCGACCTGTTCCGGCGGATCGTGGCCGCGGGGCGGCGGCTGGTGGTGATGGCCCACTACTCCCATCCGCGGGAGCTGGGCACCGGCGTCGCGGTGGAGGCGGTCCGCCGGGTGCTGGAGACGGGTGCCTCCGTGCGGGTGCAGGCCCCGTTGATCCGGGGCGTCAACGACGAGGCGGCGCTGTGGCAGGAGCTGTGGTCCTCGGCCGTACGGCTCGACATGGTGCCGTACTACATGTTCGTCGAGCGGGACACCGGGCCGCAGGACCACTTCGCCGTGCCGCTCGGGCGGGCCTGGGAGATCTACCGGGACGCGTACGCGGGGGTGTCGGGGCTGGCCAGGACCGTGCGCGGGCCGGTGATGTCCGCCGACGAGGGCAAGGTGTGCGTGGACGGGGTGCTGGGGGCGGGGGAGGATCGGGTGTTCGTGCTGCGGTATCTGCAGGCACGGGAGCCGGGTTGGGTGGGGCGGCCCTTTCTGGCCCGGTTCGATCCGGCGGCCACCTGGTGGTCCCAGCTGCAACCTGTGGTCGGTGCCGCCGGTGCCGGGGAGTTCGACCCGTTCGCGGTCACGGGCGGAGCAGGTCCGTGAGCAGGTCGGCCTGGGCCGCGGTGATGCCGTGCGGGGTGAGGTCCAGGTCCGTGCCCTCGACCGGCTCCCAGCGGCTGACCGTGGGGTTCACCTCGATGACGACCGGGCCGTCGGGGCCCTCGACGAGGTCGATGGTCGCCAGGTCCAGGCCCAGCACCTCAAGGCACTTGACCAGGATCCGCTCCAGGTCGTCCGTCAGCTCGGCCGGGGCCCACTGCAGCGGGTGCAGCAGGCTGCGCACGCTTCCGTCGGGCGCGGTGCTGACGTGGTAGTGGCACGAGGCGACCCGGCCGCCGATCACCGCCGCGCGCAGATCGCGGCCCGGGTTCTCCACGAACCGCTGGGCGCACAGCACATGGTGGCGGCGCAGCCAGTGCCACAGCACGATGTCCTCGCGCAGCCCGAGCAGACTGCCCCGCTGCCCGCCCCCGCCACCGGGCACCAGCCGGATCACGTCCACCGAGGCATGCCCGGTGATCGGCTTGACGATGACGTCACCCCAGTCCGCGAGGCACCGCTCGACCTCCTCGGCGCTGCGCACGGCCCGCGTCGGCGGCACCGGAAGGTCCGCCGCGGCGAGCCGCGCCGCCTGCCGCACCTTGTTCTGGCAGACCCGCAGCGAGCCCACCGGGTTGACCAGCCGCGCGCCCTGGTCCTCCAGCATCGCGAGCCAGTCGTAGAGCAGCGCGAGGTCTCCCTCGGTGTGCCGGGTGAGCACCCGGGCGGTCACCACGGCGAGCCGCGGCGCCTCGCGGAGGCCCTGCGGGCCGGCGAACCCGGGCGGCACGGCGTACGGCTGGATCTCCGCCCAGTCGACGCGTTCCGCGGGAATTCCCCGGTCGTTCAGCGCCGCGCAGAGCGTGTCGACCTCCCAATCGCTCTGGATCCGGTCGAGCAGCCAGACGGACTCGCCCACCGCCACCTCCATAGCCGCGTCGGATGGACCTCAGTATGACGACACGTGTGTTTCTCGGGCCGACACTTCCGGTCGCGGAGGCCGAGAAGGCACTGCCCGCGGCCGAATTCTTTCCGCCGGTCTCGGTCGGTGACGTGCTGAGAGCGGTCCGGGCCGGCTGCGGGACAATTGTGCTGGTCGACGGCTATTTCCAGGGAGTTCCCTCGGTGTGGCACAAGGAAATCATGTACGCGTTGTCCCAGGGCGTCACCGTGATCGGCTGCTCCAGCATGGGCGCGCTGCGTGCGGCCGAATTATGCCGGTACGGAATGCAGGGATATGGCCGGATCTTTTCGTCATACAACGATGGATCCTACGAGGACGACGACGAGGTCGCCGTGATCCACGGGGACGCGGAATCCGGATACCGCCCGCTCTCCGAGCCGATGGTCAACATCCGGTACGGCCTCGATCTCGCCCGGCGGGCCGGGGTGATCTCCGGAGAGCTGGAGGAGCTGCTGGTCAGGCAGGCCAAGCAGGTGTTCTACGCGGACCGGCACTGGTCGCGGGTGATCGCGGACGCGGGGCCCGGCGAGACGGCCGACCGCCTCCGCCGCTTCCTCCGGGAAACCGACACCAACCTCAAACGTGCCGACGCGATCGAGACATTGTGGCGCATTGCCAACGGTGAACTGCACGCATGCGCGCCCGTCGAGGATTTCACCTTCGAGGAGACCTACAGCTTCCTGGTTCTTCAGGAAAGCGAAGGGTATTGCTAGCATCGGCCACTGATTGTCATCCAGGATTGTCAGCCAGTTCGAGGAGGGCACATGTCGAACGCGATCCGGCAGCAGGTCACGAGCTCCGGCGCGGCCAACGCCGTCAAGGGTGCCGTGCACAGTGCGGGCGCCGCCAACTCCGTGAAGCGCCGGGTGAATTCCGCCGGTGCGGCGAACGCCGTCAAGTCCTCGGTGTCCAGCGCGGGCGCGGCCAACGGCGCCTGTTGAGCCTGCCGGAATACCGGGGGGTCGGATCTTCGCAAGGTCTCCATAAACGGAGGAGGCGTGGTCGGAGGGATTCGGAAATTCCTCCGGAAGAAACATTGCGGAGATTCGGCCCCGTGGGAAAACGCATCGGAATTACCAGGCTGGCCGACGTCACCGGCCTCGACCACGTGGGCCTGCCGGTCTGCCTCGCGCTGCGGCCCACCGCCCGCTCCCTGGTGACCAGCATCGGCAAGGGCCTCACGCCCGCCGCGGCCAAGGCCGGCGCGCTGATGGAGGCCGTCGAGACCTGGCACGCGGAGCACCTCGGTCTGCCGACACGGACCGGGACGTACGAGGAGATGGCCGGGGTGGCGCGGGCCGTGGATCCGGCCCGACTCCCGCGCGCCTTCGGCGGGTCGGTCACGCGCGGGCAGTCCCGACGCTGGCTGCGCGGCACCGACCTGGTCACCGGTGCCGACACCTGGGTCCCGTACGAGTCGGTGTCGATGAACTTCACGGCCGGCGAGCTCGGCGAACCCGGCCTCGCCCGCAACTCCAACGGGCTCGCCTCCGGCAACAGCCTCGAACAGGCGCTGCTGCACGGCCTGTGCGAGGTCGTGGAGCGGGACGCGGAGTCCCGCTGGCGGGCGGACTCGGCGTCGTACCGGATCCGCCTCGACACGGTGACCGACCCCGTCTGCCGCAGGCTGATCGGCATGACCCGAGCGGCGGGCCTCGAACTGGCCGCCTGGGACGTCACCTCGCACACTCAAGTGCCCTGCTATGGCTGCGTCGTGCTGGCCCCACCGCACCGGCGGGACGTCCTCGACGCGGGCGTCCACGACGGTTTCGGCTGCCATCCCTCGCCGGCGGCCGCCTTCGCCAGTGCGGTGAAGGAGGCGCTGCAGAAGCGGCTGACGTACATCGCGGGCAGCCGGGACGACCTCAGCCGCGAGGAACTGGACCGGGTACGGGCGCCGGAGCTGGTCCGGGCCGTGTGGGACGAACTCGCCGGGGAGCCGGAGGAGGTGGACTTCCGGGAGCGGGGGGAGATGTGGGGGGCGGCCGTTTCGGGTGCGGGTGTGTCGGGTGCGGGTGTGTCGGGTCCGTGCGTGCTGGATGCGGTCTCGTCGTGCGCGGCCGTTTCGGGGTCGGTCTCGGCGCGGGCAGTGCCCTCGGATCCGGTCTCGGCGTCGGCGGTGTCCCCGGATGCGGCTGCGTCGTCGGCGGACGAACTGGCCGCGGTGGTACGGGCCGTGACCGCGCACCCCCAACACACCGCCGTCGCCGTGGACTTGACCCGTCCTGGCCTCGGGGTGCCGGTGGTGAAGGTGATCGTCGTGGGGATGGAGGGGCCGTACGGGATGTGCGAGTCGGGGCTGGGCGGGGACTCGCCTCTTCACGCCGACGCGGCGGACGTGCCGTGAGTGCCGTCGTCGCCGAATCCGCGGCCCAGCGGCGGGACTTTCGGCGGATGTGGCTCGGGCAGAGTGTCAGTCTCGTCGGGGATCAGATATCGCTCTTCGCCCTGCCCAGCCTCGCCATCCTCACCCTGCACGCCACCGCGCCGCAGGTCGGGGTGGTGCGGGCGATGGCCACCGTGGCGTTTCCGGCGCTGGGACTGTTCGTCGGCGCGTTCATGGACCGGGTGCGCTGCCGGCCGTACATGATCGCGGCCGATCTGACCCGGCTGGCCCTCTTCACCGTCCTCGCCGCCCTCGCCCTGGCCGGGCGGCTGGACCTCCGGCAGCTGTACACCGTGGCGGCGCTGGTGAGCGTGTGCACGGTCGTCTTCGACGTCGGCTACCAGACCCATCTGCCCCGCCTGGTCGGCCGTGAGCTGCTGTCACTCGGCAACGCCCGCCTGGAGATGTCGGCCAGCGTCGCCCGCGCCGGCGGCCCCGCGCTCGGCGGCGCGGTCACACAACTCCTCGGCCCCGCCCTCGCCGTCGCCGCCAACGCCGCGAGCTTCGTCGCCTCGGCGGCCGGGCTGCTCGCGATCCGGACACCCGAGTCCGCCGTACCGGATCCCGAACCGACTCCGTGGCGGCGGCAGATCCTCGACGGGGCGCGCTACATCTGGCGTACCCCGCTGCTGCGTTCGCTGTCGGCCGCGGCGGCGCTGCGCAACCTCAGCATGGCGATGGTCGACACGGTCCTGCTGCTGTTCCTGTACCGGGCCCTGGATCTGCCGCCCGCCCTCGCCGCGACCGTACTCACCGCGGGCGCGCTCGCCGCGGTGCTCGGCGCCGCCGCGAGCCGGGTGCTCGTCGAGCGGGCCGGGGTCGGGCCGGTGCTGCTCGCGACGGTCACGGAGGGCGTCGTATGGGCGGCGGCCCCGCTGGCCCTGCTGACGGGATCCACGGCCGTCGTCGTCGCCATCGCGTTCGTCTCCGCGCTCTGGCTGCCGGTGTGGAACATCAGCGTCACGACCCTGCGCCAGCTGATCACCCCACCGCACCTGCTGGGCCGCGTCCACGCCACCGCCCGCACGGTCAACCTGTGCACGATCCCGCTGGGTTCGCTGGCGGGAGGCCTGCTGGCCGGCTGGGCCACCGCGCAGTGGGGCGAACGCGGGGGACTGGGCGGGGCGTTGGCCGTCGCGGGACTGGTGACGACGACGGGGCTGCCGTTCCTGCTGAGCGGTGAGGTACGGCGGCTGCGGCGGATGCCGGCCGTAGAGGAGGGCGGATGCGAGGAGGGCCTATGCGCGAAGGACGTACGCGCGAAGGACGTACGCGCGAAGGACGTACGCGAGAAGGGCACCCCCCTATGACTCCTGCCGTTGCCTTCGTCGAGCTCCTGCCCCCCGCCGCCCCGCCCAACCCGCACGCCAACGGCATCTCCGGACTGCGCGCCGCCCGCCGCCTCGGCGTCGCCACCACCGTCGTCACCGCGCACCGCGAGCGGCTCGAACCGTTCGTCGGTGAGCTCGTCGACAGCTGGATCGGCGCCGACACCCGCAGCGCGGACGCGGTCGCCGACGCGCTCGCCGGGCGGCGTCCCGACGCGCTGGTCAGCTGGGTCGACCCCTTCGCCGGTGTCGCCCAGCAGGCGGCGACCCTGTTGCGCCTCGACACCGCCAACCCGGACTGGCCGGCGGGCGGCTGGAACGACAAGGCCGCCGTGCGGGCCCGCCTCGACGAGCACGGCGTGCCCAACGCCCGCTGGGCGGTCGTGCCGCCGGGCCGCCCGGTCACCGAACTGCCCCTCCCCGCACCGCTCGTCGTCAAGCCCGTCGACGGCTTCTCCAGCCTCGACACCGTGCGCGCCACGACCGTGGACGACCTGCGGCGCGCGGTCGACGCGCACCGGCTGCGAGCCGGTTACGGCGACGGAGTCGTCCCGGCCGGCACGCTGCTGTGCGAGCAGGAACTGCGGGGTCCGCTGGTCAGCGCCGAGGGCATGGTCGTCGACGGACGCCTGGAGATCTGGGGGCACAGCGACCGCACCCTCGGCCCGCCCCCGTACTACGTCGAGACCAGCGTCGCCTTCGCCACCGACCCCCTCCACCCCGACCTGGACGACTACGCGGCGGCCGTGTGCAAGGCCCTCGGCTACCGCAACGGCCCCTTCCACTTCGAGGTCGTGCTCACCGGTTCGGGACCCGTGCTCGTCGAGATCAACACCCGCCTGGTCGGCGCCGGCATTCACCGTGCCATCGACCTCGCCACGGGTGTCTCCTGCGCCGAGCAGGTCCTGCGCGCCCACCTCGGCCTGCCGCTCCTCGCCGCACGCACCCGAGGCGCGGCCTGCCTCTTCCATCTGACGGCCCCGGCCGACGGCCACGTCACCTCGATCACGGGCACGGAGACGGCCCGCCGCGCCCCCGGAGTCCACGACGTGGTCAGCCGCGTGTCCGTCGGAGACCCGGTCACCACGACCGGCTCCAACACGGACCGGCTCTGCCACGTCCTGGCCGCGGGCCGCACCCGCGAGGAGAGCCGACGGGCGGCGGGGGCGGCGGCCGGGAACGTCCGTATCGAGATCGCCCCGCGCTGAAGCCGACGACCGCCGCTAATGGTGTAGCCCGCTACACCGCGCCCACCGCCCCCTTCCCCTAGCGTGGCCGTATGCGGAAAACGTTGCGGCAGGCCGGGCGGGCCACGGGCCATCTCGCGCTGGCCGCGGCGATGGCCTTCGGTCTGTGGCTCTTCATCACCGTGCTGATCATCACGGCCGTCGGCACACTGGCCGTGGTCGGCGCCTGGCTGCTGCCCGAGACCGTGCTGATCATCCGCCGGATCGCCGGCGCCAAGCGGACGCTGACGGCCTCCTGGACCGGCCAGAAGATCCCCGAGGCCTACCAGCCGCTCACCGGCACGGTCCGCGCGCGCATCCGCACGGCCGTACGCGATCCGGGCACCTTCACCGACCTGCGCTGGATGGTCGCGTACTGGTTCTACGGCGCCCTGCTCGCCCTCGCCCTGCCGCTGTGGCCGGTCGGCCTGGTCGTCGACGGCGTCTGGGGCGGGCTGCTGCGTCGTACCCCCGTCGTCCTGCCCCTGATCGTGCGGATCGCGGATCTGGAGGCCGACTGGTCCACCGCGCTGCTCAAGCCGTCTCCCAAGGCGCAACTGGCCGCCCGTGTGGAGGAGTTGGCCGCCACTCGTGCCGACGCCATCTCGGCCCATGGTGCCGAGCTGCGCCGTATCGAACGCGATCTGCACGACGGCGCGCAGGCCAATCTCGTTGCCCTGTCGATGCGGATCGGCCTGGCCAAGCGGGCGTACGACCGCGACCCGGAGACCGCGCGCAAGCTGCTCGACGAGGCCCAGGCGCAGGCCGAGACGGCGCTGACCGAGCTGCGTCAGGTCGTGCGCGGTATCCATCCGCCGATCCTCAGCGACCGCGGGCTCGTCGGCGCGGTGCGCGCGCTGGCCGCGAGCAGCGGGCTCAGGGTCTCCGTGGAGGTGGAACGGCTGGAGGAGGACGGGCTGCGCGCGCCGGCCGCGGTGGAGGCGGCCGCCTACTTCGTGGTCGCCGAGGCCCTCACCAACGCGGCCAAGTACAGCGGCTCACCGGTCGCCTCGGTCCAACTTGCCCGGCTCAAGCGGGGGTTGCGCGTCCGCGTGGCCGACGAGGGCAAGGGCGGCGCCGACGAGAAGGACGGCTCGGGACTGCTCGGGATGCGGCGACGGGTCGCGGCGCTGGACGGCACCGTGGAGGTGACCAGTCCGGTGGGCGGGCCGACTGTGATCGACGTGACGCTTCCCTGCGTGTGGTGAGCTCCCTGAAGTACGGGTAAGAGGTCAACGAAATTGTTGACACTGAACGAGACGCCACTTTACGTTCGTGACGGCGGCGTCCGTTCTTCCCGTCTGTCTGTTTCGGGCGCCGCCACCCTCGCCTCTCACCCCGCGTTGAGCTCCGTCAGCTCGCCCAGCGGCAGCGTGTGCTGGGTCTGCAGGACCTTCGCGCGCAGGTAGCGCACGTTGTGGGCGGTGGTGAAGACGCCGGTCGGGACGCGGTCGCGGACCGAGATGCCGAGCCCGCGCAGCTGGCCGGCCTTGTCGGGGTTGTTGGACAGCAGGTCCAGCTCGCCGATGCCGAGGGACCGCAGCATCTGCGCGGCCGCCGTGTAGTCCCGGTCGTCCTCCGGCAGCCCGAGCGCCGCGTTCGCCTCGTACGTGTCGAGCCCCTGGTCCTGGAGGGCGTACGCGTCGAGCTTGTTGTAGAGGCCGATGCCCCGGCCCTCCTGGCGCAGGTAGAGCAGGACGCCACCGCGCTCGGCTATCCGCTCGACCGCCTCGCGCAGCTGGGGGCCGCAGTCGCAGCGGGCCGAGCCGAAGACGTCGCCGGTGAGGCACTCGGAGTGCAGCCGGACCAGCGGGGTGGTGCCGGGGGCGGGGTCGCCGAGGACGACGGCCACGTGCTCCTGGCCGTCGGTGAGGCCGTGGAAGGTGACCAGTTCGGCGTCGACGCTGTAGCCGTCCTGGAAGTGCAGCGGCACCCGGACGCGGGAGCGCTGGGTGGCGGCGGGGAAGTCGGGCATGCGGGTCTCCCGGGTCCGTGCGTATCTGCTTCAGTTTTGAAGCAGATCCATGGTCCGTGACCCTACCCTATGCTTTAAATTTGAAGCAACAGAATTATGGTGCAGCTCACTCGCCCATTCACGGGCTCACTCACTCACTCGCGTCGCCCGAGCACGGCGACGAGGACGACCGCCGCCGCCAGGGCACCTCGTCCGCGGACGGACGGGTCTCGTCCGCCTCCAGTGCCCGCGTGACCTCCGTGAAGATCTCCTCCAGCTGCCCGACCTGCTCCTTGGTGAGGTGGTCGAAGAGGAAGGCCCGTACCGTCTCCACGTGCCCCGGTGCCGTGCGCTCCAGCACCGCCATCCCCTCGTCGGTGAGGGCGGCGAAGCTGCTGCGCTTGTCCCAGTTGCAGTTCTCGCGCCGGATCAGCCCGTCCTTCTCCAGCCGGGTCACGGCATACGTCAGCCGGCTGCGGGTGATCTTCGTCCGCTCGGCGAGATCGGTCATCCGCAGCCGGTGGTCGGGCTCGTCGGAGAGGTTGGCCAGGATGGAGTAGTACAGATGGGGCATGCCGGCGTCCTGCTGGAGCTGCCGGTCGAGCGCGTCCTCCAGGAGATGCGCCGCGGCGATGTACGCGCGCCAGGCGCGCTGCTCCTCCGGAGTGAGCCAGCGAGTCGTCATGCCACCAGTGTAGGTTTGTTTCAAACTTGAACCAAGCCCCACCCGCAGCCAAGCCCAAGCCCCACCCGCGACCCTTGCCCAAGCCCCGTCCGCCGCCGAGAGTGAGCGCGTCCGATGCCGTACCCGTACGTCCTGCTGTCCGCCGCCGTCTCCCTCGACGGCTACCTCGACGACACCGGCCCCGAGCGCCTGCTGCTCTCGTCCCCCGCCGACTTCGACCGCGTCGACGAGGTACGGGCCTCCGTCGACGCCATCCTCGTCGGCGCCGGCACGATCCGCGCCGACAACCCGCGGCTCCTGGTGAACTCGCCCGAGCGCCGCGCCGCCCGCGTGGCCGCCGGACAGCCCGAGTACCCCCTCAAGGTCACGGTCAGCGGCTCCGGCGACCTCGACCCGACGGCGAAGTTCTGGCACACGGGCGGGGACAAGGTCGTCTACACGACGGACAAGGGTGGGGAGCGGGCTCGTGCGGCGGGCCTGGCGGCCGACGTGGTCCCGCTCGGCCCGGACCTCGACTGGCGCCGCCTCCTGGAGCACCTTCACGAGGTACGAGGGGTACGGCGCCTCATGGTCGAGGGCGGCGGCACGATCCACACCCAGCTCCTCCAGCAGGGCCTCGCCGACGAACTCCAGCTGGTCCTGGCCCCGTTGTTCGTCGGCACGCCGGACGCCCCCCGCCTGTTCGGCCCCGGCGACTACCAGGCCGGCCGCCTGCGCCTTCTCGAAACCCGGCGGATCGAGGACGTGGTCCTGATGCGCTACGAACCCACTGCTCCCGGTGCCGGATCCCTCCCGTCCGCCGCCGACCACCACTGGCTCTCCCTCGCCTGCGACCTCGCGGCCCTGTGCCCGCCCTCCCGGACGGCCTTCAGCGTCGGCGCGGTGATCGTCGCCGCCGACGGCACGGAACTGGCCCGCGGCCACTCCCGAGAGGGCGACGACCCCGTGGTCCACGCCGAGGAGGCGGCCCTGGCCAAGCTCGACCCCAACGACCCGCGCCTGTCCGGCGCGACGGTCTACAGCAGCCTGGAACCCTGCGCCCACCGCGCCTCCCGCCCCAAGCCGTGCGCCCGCCTGATCCTCGACGCCGGGGTACGCCGGGTGGTCACGTCCTGGCGCGAGCCGGACACGTTCGTGACGGCGGCGGACGGAAACGGCCTGCTGACGGCGGAGGGCGTCGAGGTGGTCGTACTCCCGGAGTACGAGGAGCGCGCGAAGGCACCGAACCGGCACCTTCTGGGCTGAGCGGCGCCCACTTCCCGACGCCGGTCCGTGCCATTCAGCCCGTCCGGCGTTTGAGGACGAGGCCGTTCAGGCCGAAGCGGGGGTCTGGGGGCGGCAGCCCCCAGCACCCACGCCCGCCCCCACCCACCCGCACAGTCCAATCGGCCCAACCCAGCCTGCGCCCCCGCCCCCGAAGGGTCACGCTCATCCTGACCCGGCGTGGACATATGCGGAGGTAGCACCCATGAGCCCAGTTCCCAGACGAGCGGCCGCACTTCTGCTCGTGCCCCTGCTCACCGCGGCCGTCGCCTCGTGCGGCACCGCCGACGTCGGCTCCCGCACCATGGCCCGCGCGCTGCCCCCGGACGCCTCCTTCACCCACCCCGGCGTGCTCGTCGACAAGGCCCAGCTGGACGCCGTACGCAAGAACGTGGCGGCCGGGAAGCAGCCGTGGCTGAAGGCCTACCTGGACATGCGGGACAGCAAGTACGGGTCGTACAAGTACGCGCCGGAGCCGTACGAGCACGTCGACTGCCCCTGGGGCGGCCGGCCCGCGCACGGGTGTGTCGAGGAGCGGCAGGACGCCATCGCCGCCTACACCCAGGCCCTGCTCTACAGCGTCACCGGCAAGCAGCAGCACGCCCTCAAGGCCCGCGAGATCATGGACGCCTGGTCGGCGAAGATCAGGCGGCACACCGAGGAGGACGCGGGGTTGCAGACCGCGTGGGCCGGGTCCACCTGGGCGCGGGCCGCGGAGATCGTGCGGTACGCGCCCGGGGCCGGGTGGCCGGCGGACCGGGTCGCGCGGTTCGAGCGCATGCTGCGCACCGCCTACCAGCCCCAGGTCACCCAGAACCTCCCCGACTACAACGGCAACTGGGACCTCGCGATGACCGACGCGGCGATCGGCATCGCGGTCTTCAACAACGACCACAAGGCCTTCGACGCGGCCCTCAAGCGGTTCCGCAACCGCGTGCCCGCCTACTTCTACCTGGAGAAGGACGGGCAGGTGCCGCTCACCCCGGCCGGCTCGACGGTGAACACCCCGCAGAAGCTGACGACGTACTGGTTCAAGCAGACCCGCTTCAAGGACGGCCTCGCCCAGGAGACCTGCCGCAACTTCAAGCACGTCGGCTACTCCCTCGCCGCCACCGCCCACATCGCCGAGACCGCCTGGCACCAGGGCGTCGACCTGTACGGCGAGGTCAAGGACCGGCTCAAGGCCGCGCTCGACTTCCACGCCCGCTACCAGATGGGCGAGAACCCGCCGGCCTGGCTGTGCGGCGGCAAGGTCGACCGGAACATGGGGCCCGACCTGGAGGTGGCCCTCAACCACCTGGAGAACCGCCTCGACATGAAGGTCCCCTACGCCCACAAGCTCGCCGAGGAGACCCGCCCGGCCGGCACCGACGACCTCTTCGTCTCCTGGGAGACCCTCACCCACGCGAACAATCCCGGAGCCTGACCCCGGGGCCCGATCCGGAGCCCGAAAACACTCAGGGCCGGAATCCAGTGACTGGATTCCGGCCCTGAGCCTTGAGTAGCGGGGACAGGATTTGAACCTGCGACCTCTGGGTTATGAGCCCAGCGAGCTACCGAGCTGCTCCACCCCGCGTCGGTGTGTCACCAGCATACGCCATCCGCGGGACGCCCAGCACCACGGTTTGCTTCCGCCCCATCTCACCTGCGTCATTCGGTCGGCCCACACCGCTCGCCGCCCGCCCCCGCTCCGGGAAGCCTGGACATGTGGATCATGAGCGGCCGTATGCGAGAGCCGGCGGGCGGCTGTCCCGTGACGCCGTCGCCTTCCTCCGCGTGCTGCCCGCGCTGCTGATCCTCGGCGGCATCCTGTACGACAGCGTCACCCCGAAGGACTTCACGGCCGCCCCCTTCTTCACCGCCGCCCCGCTCGTCGCCGCGCCGGTCCTCTCGCTGGCCGCCACCGCGGTCACGGGTGTCGTCGCCACCCTTGCCACCTACGGGGTCCACGTCCGGTACGGCTGGGGGCCCGACGCCGACACGCTCACCGAGGCCGTCACCGTGGCCACGGTCGCCCTGCTCGCGGCCGGCGTCAACCGGGTCGTGGCCCGCGGCGACGCGCGGCTCGCCTCCACCCGCGAGATCGCCGAGGCCGCCCAGCGCGCCGTACTGCCCGAACCGGCCGAGCGGATCGCCGGGTTCGACATCGCGGCGCGCTACGAGGCGGCGCAGGCCGACGCGTTCATCGGCGGCGATCTGTACGCGGTGCAGGACACCCCGTACGGCGTCCGGCTCGTCGTCGGCGATGTGCGGGGCAAGGGGATGGGCGCGGTGGCCGCCGTCGCCGTCGTCATCGGGGCCTTCCGGGAGGCGGCCGAGCAGGAGCCGACCCTGGAGGCCGTCGCGGGGCGGCTGGAACGGGCGCTGGCCCGCGAGGGGGCCCGGCGTGCCGGGCTCGACGCGTTCGAGGGGTTCACCACCGCCGTACTCGCCGAACTCCCGCACGGCGACGGGGTGGTGAGGCTCGTCAACCGCGGTCATCCGCCTCCGCTGCTGCTGTGCCCCGACGGCAGCGTGCGCACCCTGCGTTCGAGCGAGCCCGCACTGCCGCTCGGGATGGGGGAGCTGGGCGTCTGGCCCGACCGGGTCGAGGAGACGAAGTTCCCCGGCGGGGCCACCCTGCTGCTCTACACCGACGGGCTGTCCGAGGCGCGCGACGGACACGGCGAGTTCTACGACCCCGCGGCCCGGCTCGCCGGCCGGGTCTTCCGCGAGCCCGGCGCACTGCTCGACACCCTCACGCGCGGGGTGCGCCGGCACACCGGGGACGGCACCACGGACGACATGGCGCTGCTCGCCGTACGCAGGCCGTGACTCTCTGCATAACAACTGACATACCGTCAATGCCTGTGAAGATCCTGAGCCCGGGTCAACTCGCCCGTTTTTCGCCGTCCATGGGCCCTACGTCCAGCCAGGATTCGTTAATGATCAAGCCGAACAGCTTGGAAACGACCCCCCGGGTCTATTAACGTTCGATAACGCAGCGCGGTCGTCCCAGCCGTCACAAGAGGCGGCTCCGTGCGCACGCGCCGAATCCCGCAAGGGAACCGGGGAACCACCACCCTGGGGTGAATCGCACGGAAGCCGCCGTGGAAGCACGGCAGGTATACGCGCGTAGGAGACCTTCCTGCTCCGAACCCGTCAGCTAACCCGGTAGGCGAGAAGGAAGGAAAGGAGCACGCCCACGTGGCGTCCAACCCGCCTGCCCCGGCAGCCCCGTTCGTGCCGAGCACCGAGCCCTTCGGCTTCGCCGGCCCCCGTACCGAAGAGGGCCAGTGGGAGGAGTGGAACCCCACCGCGGAGTCCATCGCTCCGGTACGCGGCCGGCACCGTGTCGCCAAGCAGCGCGGCGGGGGACTCGCCCGCAGCTCCACGGTTCTCGGCGTCGGCGTCATAGCCGCCGTCGGCGCGGGCGGCATGGCCAGCGCCAACACCGGCAAGCCGCCGGTCTCCATCTCCGTGCCCGATCTGCCCTCAGTCGGCGCCGTGTTCGGCGGTTCCTCCGACGCCCCCAAGGGCTCCGCGACCGCGCTCAGCTCCCTCGGCGTGACGACCGAGGACACCACGCAGGGCGCCCGGGACGCGGGCGAGGCGCTGCGCGACCGCATCATGGCGCAGGCCGAGTCGCAGCAGGTCCAGGTCGACAGCAAGGCCCAGTCCGCCACCGAGGCGGCCCTCGCCAAGCAGATCGACGACGCGGCCGCCAAGGCCGAGCAGGACGCGGCGGCCAAGGCCAAGGCCGCCAAGGAGAAGGCGGAGGCGGCGGCCAAGAAGGCGGCCGAGGCCGCGAAGCTCGCCGAGCTGGCCAAGCAGTTCAAGCTGCCGGTCGTCTCCTACACGATCACCGGCACCTTCGGACAGGCCGGCTCCATGTGGTCCTCCGGCTACCACACGGGCCTCGACTTCGCCGCCCCCACGGGCACCCTCATCAAGGCGATCCACTCCGGCACCGTCACGGAGGCCGGCTGGGCGGGGTCGTACGGCTACCGCACGATCATCACGCTCGACGACGGTACGGAGCTGTGGTTCTGCCACCAGTCGTCGATCAGCGTGAGCGTCGGGCAGAAGGTCGCCACGGGTGACGTCATCGGCCGCGTGGGCGCGACCGGCAACGTGACCGGCCCGCACCTGCACCTGGAGGTCCACCCGAACGGCCAGTCCGACGGGATCGACCCGATGACGTGGCTGCGGAGCAAGGGCCTCAACCCCTGACGTTTACCGGATCTTTGCGGGCGTGCCGGAATTGGCTGTTCCGGCACGCCCGTTGACGTAGTACATGACTTCTCTTCGCAAGCTCGGCTCCTCCGATCTGGAGGTCTTCCCGCTCTCCCTCGGCGGCAACGTCTTCGGCTGGACGGCCGACGAGGCGACCTCCTTCCAGGTCCTGGACGCGTACGCGGCCGCGGGCGGCAACTTCGTGGACACCGCCGACGGCTACTCGGCCTGGGTTCCCGGCAACAAGGGCGGCGAGTCCGAGACGATCATCGGCAGGTGGGTCAAGGCCCGCGGCAACCGCTCCGACGTCGTGATCGCGACCAAGGTGAGCCAGCACCCCGAGTACCAGGGCCTGTCCGCGGCCAACATCAAGGCCGCGGCCGATGCGTCCCTGCGCCGCCTCGACACCGACTACATCGACCTCTACTACACCCACTTCGACAAGCCCGAGGTCCCGGTCGAGGAGATCATCGGCGCGCTGGACGAGCTGGTGCGGGCGGGCAAGGTGCGCAACATCGCCGCGTCCAACATCTCGGCCGAGCGGCTGCGGGCGTCGCTGGAGTTCTCCGACCGCGAGGGCCTGGCCAAGTACGTGGCGCTGCAGCCGCACTACAACCTGGTCTCGCGCGACACGTACGAGGGCGACCTCCAGGACCTCGCCGCGCACTACGGTCTGGCCGCGGTCCCGTACTACTCCCTCGCGGCGGGCTTCCTGACGGGCAAGTACCGCCCGGGCACGAAGGTGGACAGCGCGAGGGCGGCGGGCGCGTCGAAGCACGCGGACACGGAACGGGGGCAGCGCGTCCTGGCGGCCCTGGACGAGATCGCCGAGACCCACGACGCCCCGATCCCGACGGTGGCCCTGGCCTGGCTGGCGGCCCAGCCGACGGTGGCAGCCCCGATCGCCTCGGCCCGCACACCGGAACAGCTCCCGGCCCTGCTGGGGGTGGCGAACCTGACCCTGACGGAGGCGGAACTCACGCGCCTGACACAGGCGTCGGCCTGACGATCGACCGGTCTCGTTTTCTGCCGGCCCTGATGTTCCGTTCCTGGCGGCCCTGATCTTCCGTCGGCCCCTTCTTCCCGCCGCAACGGTGTCCCGCCACGACGGCGTTCCCCGGCGGTGCCGAACCCTCCGCAGCCCCTACGACCGATACGGGTTGTACGAGGGATACGGCCCCGCCGGCCCCGTCGGATACCCGTAGCCGTACCCGTACGCCCCGTACACCGGCCAAGGCGGCGCAGCCACCGGTACCGGCGGCGCAGCCACCCGCGCCGCATAGTCCAGCGCCGGCCGCGCCACTTCCCGCCGCAGCCACAGCTCGTTCAGCAACTCCCGCTCCCGCAGCGCGAAGTCCGCCCCGGCCCGCCCCCGCCGCCCCCGATGCCGCAGAAACGCCAGCGAGGTCGCGTACGCCTCGTACTCCGTCACCGCCCGCGCCGCCGGCTTCCCGAAGTGGTGCGCGGCGTAGTCCCGGGCCAGCCGCCGCGCCCGCATCGAGCCCAGCGCGAACGGCTCGGCCGGTGCCAGCCACCCGGCCGCCACATACGCCGGCAGCTCTTCCCGCACGGTCCGCAGCTCCCGCTGCCGCGTCCAGATCACCAGCCAGGTCAGCAGCCCGAACGCCGGCACCATGAACACGGCGTACACCCCGAAGAACCCGTACTCCCCGAAGGACGAGGAGCCGTTCCAGATCGCGTGCATGCCCATCGCGAGCAGCAGTCCGGCCAGCGGCACGAGCACGCGCCGCGCCTGCCGCCGGTCCGAGGCCATCGCCGCGGCGAGCCCGAAGCCGATGCCGGTCAGGACGGTGAAGAGGGGGTGCGCGAAGGGCGACATGACCACGCGCACGAAGAAGGTCGCCGCGGTCACGGAGGCGATGCCGCGATCGCCGGTGAGCTGGTCGGTGCCGAAGGCGGTGCCGAGGTAGAGGATGTTCTCGGTGAACGCGAAGCCGGTGGCGGTGACCCCGGCTATCACCACCCCGTCGACGATCCCGGTGAAGTCCCGTCTGCGGAAGAGGAAGACGAGCAGTACGGCCGCGGCCTTGGCGGACTCCTCGACGATCGGCGCTATGACGGTCGCGCCGAGCGTGTCCGCGCTGGACGGGTCCGCCGTCGCCGTCGCTATCCATCTGGTCGCGAAACTGTTGGCGACGATCGCTATGAGCGCCGCCGCGCAGGCACCCCAGGCGAAGGCGAACAGCAGATTCCGCCAGGGACCGGGGGCGACCCGGTCGAGCCAGCGGAAGGCGGCTATGAGCAGCGGTACGGGCAGTACGGCGAGGCCGAGCCCGACCAGGAACCCCTCCGTGCCGGTCTGCCGGCGCACCAGGGCGAGGATGACGAGCCCGGAGAGCGCCAGCAGGGTGCAGAGTGCCGTGTACCGGACCCACCTGCGCTGCCACCAGTGCACCCGCCCGAGCGCACCGCCGACCGGACCGCCGGGCTGCGGCGGCCGGTTCGGGTACGGCGGGTACTGGGGACACGTGGCCACGGCATTGACCCTAACGAGCGAGGGCGCCGCCCGCGACGGTGCATCGGGTTGCCCGAGGGGCTTTCAGGCGCCAGTGGGGGGCTGGTTGTGATGCTGTACGCGACGGAAGAGCAGGTCGTTCACGACATGTCCTTTGTCCAGTCCCTGCCCCTCGAAACGGGTCAGCGGCCGGAACTGCGGACGGGGCGCAAAACCGCCGTCGGGCCGGGTGTTCTCGAAGTCCGGGTGCGCGGTGAGCACTTCGAGCATCTGTTCGGCGTACGGCTCCCAGTCGGTCGCGCAGTGCACCAGGCCGCCGGGCCGGATGCGGGCCGCGGCCAGGGTCAGGAACTCGGGCTGGATGAGCCGGCGCTTGTGGTGCCGCTTCTTGGGCCAGGGGTCGGGGAAGTAGACGCGCAGGCCGTCGAGCGAGTCCGGCCGGAGCATCTCGCGCAGCAGGATGATGGCGTCCCCGTTGCCCACCCGGACGTTCGGCAGCCCGTGCTGGTCGGCGAGGTTGAGCAGATTGCCCTGTCCCGGCGTGTGTACGTCCACGGCCAGGATGTTGGTGTCCGGGTCGGCGGCGGCCATCTGGGCGGTGGCCTCGCCCATGCCGAAGCCGATCTCCAGCACCACGGGGTTGGCGTTCCCGAAGAGCTCGCCGAGGTCGATGACCCGCTGCCCGTCGATGTCCAGCCCCCATTTGGGCCACAGCCGCTGCAACGCGTCCGCCTGCCCGGCGGTCACCCGGCTCCGCCGCGGCTGGAAACTACGGATCCGCCGCTCGAAGTGCGACCCCGCGGGGTCGGCCTTGGGCCCGTCGGGGAACCGGGGCTCCCCCTTGGCCCGGGTGTGCCGGACGGACACACCGGGCGTGTGCGGGGACCCGGCACCGGGCTCGTCGGCGCGGCCGCCGGGGGTGTGCTCGGCGGGCCGGGGGGCTTCGGGGGCGTTGCGGGAGTCAGACACAGTGGGGTCGATTTTACGGGGGTGTCCACGGCGGTGCCGTCAAGATCCGCTCGATGCGGACGCCGGCCCGCCCCTCACACCGTCGCCAGCATCGCCAAGGCCCTCCCCGCCACCTCCCGCCCGATCGGCAGCGAGGCCGTCGCCGCGGGCGAGGGCGCGTTCAGCACGTGCACCGCCCGCGCCCCCTCCTTGATCAGGAAGTCGTCCACCAGCGTCCCGTCCCGCAGCACCGCCTGCGCCCGCACCCCGGCCGCCGTGGGCACCAGGTCCTCCGCCGTCACCGCCGGCAGCAGCCGCCGTACCGCCGTCGTGAACGCCGCCCTGGACACCGAGCGCCGCAGCTCACCGGCCCCGTACCGCCAGTGCCGCCGGGCTATGTGCCACGACCCAGGCCAGGCCAGCGTCGCCCCCAGCTCCCGCGGCCGTACGACGCCCCAGCCGTACCCCTCACGGGCCAGCGCCGGCACCGCGTTCGGTCCGATGTGCACGCCGCCGTCGATCCCGCGCGTGAGGTGCACCCCGAGGAACGGGAACGCCGGATCCGGCACCGGATACACCAGGCCCCGCACCAGCTCGGGCCGCGCCAGCGAGTAGTACTCCCCGCGGAACGGCACGATCCGCATCTCCGGGTCGTCCCCGGTCAGCCGGGCCACCTCGTCGCAGTGCAGCCCGGCGCAGTTCACCAGCACGCGCGCGCGTACGACGTCGCCGGCGGTCGTGCGGACGGCGACCCCGAGCTCCGGGCGCCGGTCGACGCGCTCGACCCGGGCGCCGTACCGGATCTCCGCGCCGGACGCCTCCGCCAGCTGCCGGGCGACCCCGACGAAGTCGCAGATCCCGGTGGTCCCGACGTGTATCGCCGCGAGGCCGCGCACCTCCGGCTCGTACTCCGCGATCTGGGAGCCGCCCAGCTCCCGTACCGGAATGCCGTTCTCCCGGCCGCGCTGGACCAGGCCGTGCAGGCGAGGCAGCTCGGAGCGCTCGGTGGCGACGATCAGCTTTCCGGTGACGGCGTGTGCGATGCCGTACTCCGCGCAGAACTTGACCATCTCGGCGGCCCCGCGCACCGCGAAGCGGGCCTTGAGCGAGCCGGGCCGGTAATAGATCCCGCTGTGGATCACCCCGCTGTTGCGCCCCGTCTGGTGGCGGGCGGGCCCCGCCTCCTTCTCCAGGACGGTCACCCGCGTCCCCGGCGCGGCACGCGTGATCGCATACGCCGTCGACAGCCCGACGATCCCACCTCCGACCACCAGCACGTCGCAGTCGTAAGCGATCTCCGGTCGCACCCGCACCACCTCCCACTACCGATAGTGCACTGCGCCACTGACAGTCACTTCAAACCCGGTGAATCGGAGGTGGTCACCCCTCATGCCGGAGCCATCAGCAGGGGCCGGGCCCGCTCGCGCAGCTCCACCACGCGCGGCTCGTCCCCGTACGGCTCCAGACGGTGCAGCAGATCCTTCACGTACTCGGTGGTGCGGGCCGAGGAAATGCGCCCCGCGACCTCCACCGCCCGCACGCCCTGCTCGCACGCCGCGTCGAGGTTGCCCGACTCGAGCTCCGCGACCGCCGAGACGACCAGGCGCAGCCCGTGCGACCGTACGAACTCCTCCGTCGGCTTCGACAGCGCCTGCTCGGTGAAGCGGCGGACCTGGCGCGGTGCCTTGAGGTCGCGGTAGCACTCGGCGGCGTCCGCGGCGAAGCGGTCGTAGGAGTAGAAGCCGAGCCAGGACGGGTCGTTGTCGCCCTCCCGGGACCGCTCCAGCCAGCCCTCCGCGGCCTTCAGCGCCGCTCCCGCGGCCTGTGCGTCACCTGCGCGTGCGTGCGCGCGTGCCTCGACCAGCCGGAAGAAGCTCATGGTGCGGGCGGTGGCGAGGCCCCGGTTGCGCTCCAGGGCGGCCTGCGCGAGGTCGACGCCCTCGTCGCCGAAGCCTCTGTAGGTCGCCTGGAGCGACATGGAAGCCAGCACATAGCCGCCCAGCGGCACGTCGGCCGCCGCGCGGGCGAGCCGCAGTGCCTGGATGTAGTACCGCTGCGCGGCCTCCTGCTGCCCGGTGTCGAAGGCCATCCAGCCCGCGAGCCGGGTCAGTTCGGCACTCGCGCCGAACAGCGCCCGGCCCACCTCGTCCGAGTACGAGCCGAGCAGCAGCGGCGCCGCCTCCACCCGTAAACACTCGGGCACCATGGACGAACGCCAGTCGCCGCCTCCGTACTTGGAGTCCCAGCGCCTGGCGTCCTCGGCGGCCTCCCGCAGCTTCTGCACATCGCTGTGGCCGACTTTGAGCGGTGCGCCGGACTCCTCCGCGGAGTGGGCCTCGCGCGCGACCGAGCTGTCGGCCGGGGTTATCAGCCACCGTGAGGCGGGCGTTGCGTACGCGCTTACCGCGAACGATCCGGCCAGCGACTGCCAGATGCCACCGGAGCCGGCCCGGCGCCCGGCGAGGTCGAGACGGTAGAGCTCCGTCGCCGACTTCACCGCCTGTCCTACGTCCCTGGGGAAGGCGAGGCCCACTTCGGGTGCGGGATCCGCGTCCGCCAGGCCGATCTCGTGGAGCGGCACCGGGCGGCCGAGCTTCTGGCCGATCGCGGCGGCGATGAGGTGCGGCGCGGCGCCTTGCGGCACCATGCCCTTCGACACCCAGCGCGCCACCGAGGTCTTGTCGTAGCGAAGAGTCAACCCGCGTTGAGCGCCAAGATCGTTGACGCGACGCGCGAGTCCTGCGTTGCTGATTCCCGCGAGGGCGAGAACGGCGCCGAGCTTTTCGTTCGGCCCGCGTTGCTCCCTGGACATTGCGCCACCCCTCGACACAGACGGCTGCCGCGTTGGCATAACCACGCGGCATTCGTAAACCCAGCGTAGTTCGCCGCATCCCAAGCGTTAAGAGGCTTTATTCCGGATGGCGGGATTGTGGTCCGTACTGAAGTACGGGTCCGATACGCGC
This sequence comes from Streptomyces cylindrosporus, assembly GCF_022698165.1. Taxonomy (GTDB): domain Bacteria; phylum Actinomycetota; class Actinomycetes; order Streptomycetales; family Streptomycetaceae; genus Streptomyces; species Streptomyces cylindrosporus. The sequence goes on along the minus strand of NZ_JALDAY010000008.1, from coordinate 15,817 downwards.
AGTTGCGTCGTGCTCCCGTTGTGTGGCCGTGCGCCCGTCCGTGCGCTCTTCTCCGGCCAGTGGGGGAGCGGTTCCATGGATCGTGCGTGGGTCGGCCCGCTGTACTGGATCCAGTGGGCTGGGGGACACCGCCGCCTCCATCCCCGCGGGCGGCGGAACGGTCCGGGAGGTGAACTCCACCTCCCGGGCTGCGCACCGGAGAACGCGGTGCGCAGAGCCTGTACGGAGCGTGTGCACACCTGTCCCCGCGCCGCCGATTTGGCTGAAAACCGACCCCGCCTTCTCCGGGTGAATAAGCCTCCCACCACGGAACTTGAGGGCGTGAAGGGCGTTTTCGGGGCGCACAGCGGGGGCGCATTCGCGTCGCAGCGGCCTTGTCCCGTACGGCCGTTCGCACCTCGTCCGTCTCCTCGGAAGGGGGAGCGCCCCGGCGCGTTCCGGGGAGCGCGAGCGGCTCCTCGGCCCCTCCACGCGCGCGTTCTTCGTGGCAGCATGGTGAACCGGTTCGTGCGGTGCACTGGTTGTCCACAGCCTGTGGAGGCGGCGATGCGGTGGTTGGTGGGTTGGAGCAGCACCGCCCCGGTGTCCGCCGGCATCGGATCCGCGGGGGCCACCGGAGGCGACGGCGAGACCGTGCACCCGGTGGGTTCCCAACTCCTGTGGGGCGACCCCGATCCGCTGTGGGCGGTCGGCGACTGGCGCCCCGACGAGGTGCGGGTGGTGAAGGCCGACGCCCAGACCCGGATCGCGGTCCTGGGCACGTGCGGCGCCTCCGACGAGGAGCTGAGGGTCGGTCTGTTCGCCGCGCGCGGGGGCGCCCTGCGCCATCTGACGGCCTGGGCGGGCAGTTACACGGCCGTGGTCCAGGTCGGCCGCCGCATCACCGTGTGCGGCGATCTGGCGGGCGCGCGCCCGGTGTTCCACACCCCCTGGGCCGGCGGCACCGCCTACGCGACCGCCGCGCTCCCCCTCGCCGACCTCATCGAGGCCAACCTCGACTTCGGCCACCTGGCCGCCCTCCTGGCCGCCCCCGACGTCCCGGCCGCCCTGCACGACTCCACCCCGTACGACGGCGTACGGCGCATTCCGCCGGGGCACGCGCTGATCCTGCGCGCCGGGGCACGCGAGATCGCCGGGTACGAGCCGGTCGCCTCCCTCGCGGTGGCGGCGCCCTCGGCCGACCCCGACAGCGCGGTGGACGCCGTACGCGACGCACTGGTCGACGCGGTACGCGCGCGCCTGTCGGCGCCGCGGCACGTCCCCGGGGTCGACATGGACCCCGGCCCGGTCCCCGGCATGGGACCCGCCGAACGCCGCGCCGCGCGCGGGATGCCGGTCGCCGGAATCGGCGCGGACCTGTCCGGCGGCCCCGCGTCGGGGACGCTCGCGCTCCTTGCCGCGGGCCTCCCGGGGATGCCGGGCACGGTCCTCGGACACGGCACGGGCGCGGGCGAGCGCCTCCTGGCGGTGACCTTCAACGACCTGGCGGTGGGCGGCCGCGAGGCCGAGCTGGAACGCGCGGGCACCCTCGCCGCCAACCCCCGCCTGCACCACGTGGTCGTCACCGGCGGCGAGGAGACCCTCCCGTACGCCGACCTCGACGGCCCGCTGACGGACGAACCGGGCCAGTCCCTCGTCACGGCCGCCCGCCACCGCGCCCGTCTCGCCGCCGGCAGCGCGGACCACTTCACGGGCCACGGCGCCCGCCAGGTCCTGGACGCGCATCCCGCCCGGCTGGCCGACCTCCTGATGGACCGCAAACGCCGCCACCTGGTCCGCCCGGTGGCCGCGCTCACGAAGGCGGACGGCTCGGTGCTCGTCCCCGCGCGCGTGTACGGCGCGGCCCGGCGCCTGGCCCGCACCCCGTACCGCACGGGCCTGGAAGCCCTCGCCGACCGCCTCCTCGACCGCCGCTTCGACGAACCCGGAGGCGCGGTCGGGGCGTCCCTGTCCGCACTCACATGGGCCAGACCAGGCCCCGCGGCCCGCTGGCTGACCGGCGAGGCCCTCGCTGAAGTATCGGTTCGCCTACAGGCGTCCACGCACCGCTCGGGCGTCGGCCCCGGCCAGCGCCCCGGCGACTATCGCGCGCGTGCCGCCCTCGCTCGCCATGCGGCAGACCTCCGAGTCCTCGAACAGGCGGCCGAGATCCGCTCCCAGCGCCTGCACGCCCCCTTCCTCGACAACCAGGTCGTCCGCGCCTGCCGCGAGCTCCCGGAGGCCCTGCGCGTCCAGCCCGGTGCCCGCGCGGCGATCCTGCGCACGGTCCTGGAGGGCGCCGGCGTGAGCGACCTCCCGCCTGGCTGGGGCGCCCCCTCCCACGCCTCGGCGGCGGTGGCGGCGCGCACGGGCATCCGGGTCGCCGCGGACTCCCTGATGGCCCTGTTCGGCACGCCCCTCCTCGCGGAGGCGGGCCTGGTGGAGGCAAGGGTCGTCCGCAAGGCCCTCCGGGCAGCGGCCGAGGGCGAGCCCCTCCCGCTGGACGGCCTGGCCGACCTGGTCTCCCTGGAACTCTGGCTCCGCCGCCTCCTGGCCCGCCGAGGCACCTGCTGGACGGGCACCCCGGCCCGGCAGCGGGCGGTACCGGCGGGGATCACACCCAAGAGGGGGGCGCTGGCTTCGGGGGGAGGGTGAGGCTGAGGAATTTCAGCCCGTCCGGGGGTGCCCCCGTCTGGGGGAGTTCGAGGCCGCGTCTGGCCATCCCCATCCCCCACCCACCCGCAGGGGGCGGCGCCTTCTCAACGCCGGCCGGCATCTCTCAGCTTGTCTGGGGGTGCGCCGTCTGGGGGAGTTTGAGGCCGCGCTTGGCCATCCCCAGCCCCCACCTGCCCTCAGGGGCGGCGCCTTCTCAACGCCGGTTGGCACTTTCAGCCCGTCCGGCGTTGGAGGCCGGTCCTGGCCATCCCCAACCCCCACCCACCCGCGGGGGGCGGCGCCTTCTCAACACCGGCCGGCATCTCTCAGCTCGTCTGGGGGTGCCTCCGTCTGGGGGATTTCGAGGCCGCGTCTGGCCATCCCCAGCCCCCACCCACCCGCAGGGGCCGGCGCCTTCTCAACGTCGGTCGGCACTTTCAGCCCGTCCGGCGTTTGAGGACGAGGCCCGTTCAGGGCCGACGGGGGTCCAGGGGGCGGAGCCCCCTGGTGGGGTCGAAGGGGCGAAGCCCCTGGGGATGGGACGGGTAGGGGCGGCGGGGGCGACAACATCCCATCGCACATCCTGACGGCCCCGCCTCACACCCCCACCGATCACAAACACCATGCCTCCACCCCGAACCCCCGGCGACAATGACCCGGTGCGGTACAGAATCCTGGGCGTCACCCAGGCCGAGGACGACAACGGCATCGCCATACCCGTCCCCGGCCCCCGTCTCCGCGCCCTGCTGACCGCCCTGGCCCTGCGCCCCGGCCGCGCGACCACCCCCGACACCCTCATCGGCGACATCTGGGCGGACACCCCACCCCACGACGCCCCCGCCGCCCTCCAGGCCCTCGTGGGCCGCCTCCGCCGCGCCCTCGGCAGGAACGCCATCGCCTCCGACCCCGGCGGCTACGTCCTGACGGCCACCGAGGACGACATCGACCTGTACGTCTTCGAACGCCTCGTACGCCAGGGCACAACAGCCCTCGCCCACCACGACGCCGCCGAGGCCGCCCGCGCCCTGGACGAGGCCCTCGCCCTCTGGCGCGGGCCCGCCCTGGCCGACCTCCCCGACCGCACGGCCGCGACCCGCCCCGAGGCCCTGCACCTGGAGGCGACCCGCGCCCGCATCGACGCCGACCTGCGCCTGGGCCGCGCCCACACCGCCGTACCTCACCTGCAGGAACTGACCGCGGCGAACCCGTACGACGAACCCCTACACGCCCTCCTGATCCGCGCCCTGCGCGACACGGGCCGCGGCGCCGACGCGTTGGCCGCGTACGAAAGTGCCCGCCGGGCCCTCGCCGACGGCCTGGGCACCGACCCGGGCCCCCAACTCCGCGCCCTGCACACGGAACTGCTCGCGGGCACGCCGGTGCCTGCGCGGCCGCCAAACCCCCGGCCCACCCCGCGGGAAGCCCCGCGCCCCGACTCGACCCCCACGGCCCCGGCGGTCCCTGAGCTCGCCGAGACCGCCGAGCTCGCCGAGACCGCCGCGGTCACCGAGCCCACCGAGCCCACCGAGCCCACCGAGCCCACCGAACCAACCAAGCCCACCGAGCGCGCCGAGCCCACCGAGCCCGCCGAGCCCACCGTCAGGTCCGCCGCCCCCACCCCGAAGCCACCGCGGCCCCGCACCGGCAACCTCCGTCCGCGCCTTACCTCTTTCGTGGGCCGGGAACCCGAGATCGCCGCCATCCGTTCCGAATTGCACAGGGCCCGTCTCGTCACCCTCACCGGACCGGGCGGCTCTGGAAAGACCCGCCTCGCCGAGGAAGCCGCCGCCGGGCTCCCGCAGGCGTGGCTGGTCGAGCTGGCGCCGCTCGACCGGCCGGAGACGGTGCCCGGCGCGGTGGTCAGCGCGCTCGGTCTGCGCGAGACCGTGCTCATGGCCACCGAGCTGATCGCCCCGCAGGACGACCCCGTCGCCCTGCTCGTCGAGTACTGCGCCCCGCGCAGCCAACTCCTGATCCTTGACAACTGCGAACACGTCATCGAAGCGGCCGCCGCCCTCGCCGAGACGCTGCTCACCCGCTGCCCGGGCCTCACGATCCTCGCCACCAGCCGTGAACCCCTGGGCATCCCGGGCGAGTCGGTGCGCCCGGTCGAGCCCCTCGTCCCCGACCAGGCGCTCCGCCTCTTCGAGGAGCGCGCGTCGGCCGTCCGCCCCGACGCGGACGCCCTGCTCACCGACCGCGCGGCCGTCGCGGAGATCTGCCGCCGCCTGGACGGCCTCCCGCTGGCCATCGAACTGGCCGCGGCCCGGCTCCGGCTGCTCACGCCCCGCCAGATCGCCGACCGCCTCGACGACCGCTTCCGCCTCCTCACCTCCGGCAGCCGCACGGTCCTGCCCCGCCAGCAGACCCTGCGCGCGGTCGTCGACTGGTCCTGGGACCTGCTCGACGAGCAGGAGCGGACGCTGCTGCGCGAGGCGTCCGTGTTCGCCGGCGGCTGGGACCTCGCCGCAGCGGAGGCCGTGTGCGGCGGCCCCGCGGCCGACCTGGTCGGGTCGCTCGTCGACAAGTCCCTGATCGTGGCCGCGCCGCACGGACAGGACGGCCCCGGCGAGGGCGGCGGCATGCGCTACCGCATGCTGGAGACGATCCACGAGTACGCCGTGGAGCGCGCCGCCGAAGTGCCCGAACTGCGCGCCGAGGCCGAGCGCCGGCACCGCGCGTGGGTGCGCGCACTGGTGGAGGAGGCCGAGCCGCTGCTGCGCTCCGAACACCAACTCCCTTGGATCTCCCGCCTGGAGACCGAGCTGGACAACATCCGCGCGGCCCTCCACCGGGTCCTCGGCGCCGGGGCGGAGTCGGAGGCCGGCGCCCTCGCCCTGGCCATGGGCTGGTTCTGGTGGCTGCGCAACTATCGCCACGAGGGCGCGGCCTGGGTGGACCAGGTACTGCGCCTGGGCGCACTCCTGGACAGCAGCACCGGCGACGACACCTGCCACGCCCCGGAGCAGGTGGACCAGGCCGCCGCATTGGAGCAGGTGGACCCCGTCGCCGCCTACCTCTCCGCCCCGGACGGCGAGCTGCACCACCCCCTGCACGCCCTCCGGATGGACCTCCGGATGCTGCACGTCTTCCTCCAGGCCGAGGTCGATCCGATGGACGCCCTGTTCGACGAGCGGGCGCGTGAGTACGTCGGCCGGGTGCGGGGGCACTACCAGCCGGGCGGCCCGGCGGCGGCCCGCTTCCCGGGGCTCCTGTGGCCGATGACCGCGTACATCCTGAGCAACTCGGAGGACGTCGCGGCCATGATGCAGGTCGCCCTCGCCCACTGCCGCGCGCACGGCGACGACTGGGCGGTCGGCGTCACCCTGATGTTCCGGACCCACATGGTCGTCGACTCGCCGGGCGGCATGAAGGGCATCGACGAGGACCTCGCCGAGCTCAGGGTGCTCAGCCGCCGGGTCGGCGACCGCTGGATGGGCGCCCAGGTGCACAGCGCGGCCGGCGAGGCGAGCCTGGCCCGCGGGCGGTACGCGGAGGCGAAGGGCGAGTACGAGGAGGCGCTGCGCCTGGCCCACGAGGTGGGGGCGTACGCCGAGACGCCCTTCCTGATCGCCAGGCTCGCGGAGTACGCGTACCGCGTGGGCGACCGGGCCGCCGCGCTGGCCGCGCTGGACGAGGCGTCGGCCGCCGCGGACCGCTACGGCGTGGCGGACTCCCGGGCGTTCGTGCTGCTGCTGCGGGCCCAGTTGGCGTTGGACGAGAAGGACGCCGTCCGGGCGCGCGAGCTGTGCGAGGGGGCGCGCCAGGAGATCGGGCGGGGCACACCGCCACCCCAGTTCATGGTGATGCTGAGCGCGATCGAGGCGTTGGTGACGGTCGCCGAGTCGGGTCCGGAGCACGGCCTGCCGAAGCTCACCGGCGCCGTGCGCGAGTCCGTGGAGCGGCGCTGCGCGGACGTGATCACGGCGGCGCTGGTGGACACCACGGCGACGGTGCTGTCCGAACTCGGCGACCACGCGCGCGTGGCCCGCCTGCTGGCGGCCGCCGACCGACGGCGTGGCGACAACCCGCGCCCCAAGCCGGAGGGCGCCAAGGCCGAGCGCGCCGAGACGGCCGCCCGCGCGGCGCTCGGCGGGGACGGCTGGGAGGCGGAGTACGGCAGGGGCATGGCCCTCACGACCGACGAACTGCTCGACGAACTCGCCAGGGCCACCTTCCGTATCAGCAGGTGAAGTCCCCTACGAGCACGTGAACTTCGACTCCGCCCAGTCCGCGAGCATCAGCGAGTCGAAGCTGCTGTGCGGTTCGACGACCAGCCGTACGGTCTTGTGCCCGGCGAGGTTGACATGGACGGGGACCGCCGGGTCGCCGCCCTCGACCAGGCCGGACTTCCACAGCCGGGTGCCGTCGGCGTAGACGGAGAAGTAGACCTTGCCGAGGCCGAGGGTGGAGTCGTCGATGCCGACGGAGGCGTCGTAGGCGGTGCAGCTGCGGTTGAGGTCGATGGTCACGGAGGACTGGCCGTGCACGGTCACGCCGTGCGTGTACTGCTTGTCGCCGATCGAGAGGCCGTAGCGCTGCCACACCCAGCTGCTCTCGCGCAGCCGCATCTCGGGCTTGGTGCCGTCGCCGCTGACGTCGTAGGACAGCTCGCTCCATTGGTAGGCGGCGGGAGCGGGCGGGGGAGTCGGCGTCGGGGTGGGCGTGGGTGTGGGTGTCGGTCTCGGCTTCGGCTTCGGGGTGGGCGTCGGTGTCGGGGTGGGCGTGGGCTTCGGCCGGGGCGTGGGGGTCGGCGTCGGCGTGGGGGTGGGCGCGGCCGCGATCACCGGGGGAGCGGGCTCGGGTTGCTTCTTCGGCGGCGCGGGCGTCGGCGACTCGGGCCGGACCACCGGCGAGGAGATCGGCGGCTTGGCGTCCGGCTTCCTGGGCGGCTGGGGGTCGCCGGCCAGCGCGAGGGCGACGACCGCGCCCGCCACGGCGACGACACCGGCGGCGATGCCCGCCTTCACCGGCGCGCTCAGCCCCTCGGAGGCGGCCGCACCGCCCCCGGCGCTCGCCCCGCCGGACGAGCCGCCGGCCGCGGCGGCAGCGCCCGCGGCGCCCGCCGCACCGGCCCCGGCACCGCCGGCGATGAGCGCGGCGACCTTGGCGTACCCGGCGGCACCGAACCAGCCGATGACCGCGATCGGCACGGCGGCGGGGATTCCGCTGGCGACTTCCTTGATCTGGCCCGCCGCCAGCCGGCACTTGGCGCACTCCTCCAGGTGCTTGCGCAGACCGCGTTCGGCACGGGTGCGCAGGCCGCCGCGGGCGTAGGCGCCGAGCCGGTCGGCGTAGCGGGCGCACTCCTCGTCGGTGGCGAGGCTCGCGCTGACGTGGGCCTGGAGGTAGGCCTGCTTGAGGCCCTCGCGGGCGCGGCTGGCGAGCACGCGCGTGCCGTTGGCGTCCAGCCCGAAGAGCGTGGCGACCTCGCTGGGCGACTCGTCCTCGACCTCGGTGTGCCAGAGCACGGCCTGCCAGCGCTCGGGCAGCGAGCGGAAGGCCTGCATGGCCATGGACTGCTCGGCCTCGTGCATCGCGCGCACGTCGGCGCCGAGGTCGAGCGTGTCGTCGTCCGACACCTCCGAGGAGCGGGAGGCCTGCGCGGCGAACACCGCGAAGTCGTCGACCAGTTGCTCCCGCTTCGCGGACTTCGTCCAGTTCGCGGCGACCCGGCGGACGGTGGTGAGCAGATAGGCGCGGACGGCGTGCTCGGGGCCGTGACCGCCGCGCACCGCCTGCAGCATGCGGGCGAAGACCTCGGCCGTGAGGTCGTCCGCGGTGTGGCCGTCGCGGCAGCAGGTACGGGCGTAGCGGCGCACGGCGTCGGCGTGGCGCCGGTACAGCTCCTCGTACGCCGTGTCGTCGCCCGCGCGCATCCGCTCGATCAGATCGGCGTCGGACGGCGGCAGCTCGCGCGGCGGCGGCAGGATGCCACCGTCCTCCCGCCGGTCGCGCTGGGCGGGGACGCTGCCCTCGACAGGCTCGCCGCCCTGGGCCGGGATGGAGGGCCGTCCCCCCTGGATCGGCACCTGCGGCATACCGCCGTCCGACGGGTCACCGTCCCCCGGTGATCCGTCCCCGTCCCGCCCGTCAACACTCATCGCGGAAAGCCCCCGCCGCCTGACCTGCCAGTCCCGAACACCGGGTCAGAGTGCCATATTGGCTTTTGTTCAGGACCCCCGGAGTGCGGTCGATCCACTCGTCCGTGGGGACTTGCCGCAACGCAGTACTAGCCCTCACCCATTCGGGGAAGGCTCAATTGACGTCTGCCGAACCGAAGTTGACCGCGTTTCCCGAAATGTCCGGCGCATTCCGGTAGCCCGGGGGGAGCGCGGACCGCGCAGAGCCCGCGCCCCAGGGTCACCTTTTCGGGTAACGGCGCATACGCACCACAAGGGCCACCCGCACCCGACCACGAAAGAGTCACGGACGGTGCGGGTGGGAGAACGAATCCGGCTCACGCCGGCCGGGACCGCAGCCCCTCCAGCAGGATGTCCAGCAGCCGCGCCGAAGCCGCCGCCTGCTGCGCAGCATCCGGCAGGGACGGCGCCGCCGTCGCGATCACCAGCAGCACGTCGGCCACGGACACGTCCGCCCGCAGCTCACCCGCCGCCCGCGCCCGCTCCACCAGCTGCCCCACGACCTCCAGCAGCGCCGCGGCCCCGGAGTCGTCGTCCGCCGGGGCGGAGACGCCGCCCTCGGAGACCAACCGCAGCTCACCGGCGCCGGGCTGCGTCCGCTGCTGCGGCACCCGCGCCTCGTCGAACACCGTGCCGTCGGCCCGCTCGTCGGCCACGCCGACCCGCAGCACCTGAGGCGGCAGCAGCCGCCCCGCGCCCGAGGCCACCGAGGTCCGCAGGAAGCGCGAGAGCGCCGACCACGGCTCGTCCTCCTGGCCGAGCGCCGCCCGGGCCTGGTCGGTCAGCCGGGAGGTCTCCTCCTCGGCTATCCGCCGCACCAGGACGTCCTTGCTCGGGAACCGCCGGTACACGGTCCCCACACCCACCCGCGCCCGCCGCGCCACGTCCTCCATCGGCGCGCCGTACCCCAGCTCGCCGAAGACCTCGCGCGCCGCGCGCAGCACGTGCTCCAGATTGCGCTGTGCGTCCACGCGCAGCGGCGTCGAACGCGAGGAGTCCCCGCGTCCGTTCCCCGCCGCCGCGCTCACCATGCCGCCCGCTGTCAGTGAGGACGCGGACGACCAATGAGAGTCCTGAACATGCATAAGCGTTCCCCCGGTAATGACGTCTCCCCCCGGAGACTCTCCCCGCCATTGGTAGCCGGGGCGTGCGGAGAACCCTGGATCCCGAGGCCCGCCCGTCGCGGACTTCGAACCCGATGAGCGCATCCCCCTACACCCCGTCGACACACGAACATAGTTGAGAGGGAGTCAATTCAGAAGGGGCAGGTTCCGCACGGAGCGCCCCCCGATCGGAGTACGGGTCGTTTACGTCCCGATTGCGCCACCTCCGTACACCCGGCGCACACCCACTGACCTGCAATCCTTCGCGACACTCCGGCAATTCGGCCAACTCCGGAGATCCCCGGCCCGCGGTCACACAAATTGTCGGGGCTGTGGACAAACTCAAGCGCTGGGTGCGTCATGGGATGGTGAAGGAACGTGCGCGCATTCTCGTTGTCGGCGGCGGCTACGTCGGGATGTACACGGCCCTGCGCCTGCAGCGGAAGTTGAAACAGGAACTCGGGCGGGGCGAGGTCGAGGTCACGGTCGTCACTCCGGACCCGTACATGACTTATCAGCCGTTCCTTCCCGAAGCGGCGGCCGGCGCCATTTCCCCCCGCCATGTCGTCGTACCGCTGCGCCGCGTCCTCGACCGGTGCCGGGTGGTCATCGGCGAGGTCACCTCCATCGACCACGCCAAGCGCACCGCGACCCTCACCACCCTCGCCACCGAGGAGGAGGGCGCCGGCCCGGAGCAGATCTCGTACGACGAACTCGTCCTCGCTCCGGGCTCGATCTCGCGCACGCTGCCGATCCCCGGTCTCGCCGACCACGGCATCGGTTTCAAGTCGGTCGAGGAGGCCATCGGCCTGCGCAACCACGTCATCGAGCAGATGGACATCGCCTCCTCCACCCGCGACCCCGCGATCCGCGACGCGGCCCTCACCTTCGTCTTCGTCGGCGGCGGCTTCGCCGGCGTGGAGGCGCTCGGCGAGCTGGAGGACATGGCCCGGTACGCCGCGCGCTACTACCACAACGTCCAGCCCGAGGACATGAAGTGGATCCTCGTCGAGGCCTCGGACCGGATCCTGCCCGAGGTCGGCGCCGAGATGGGCCGCTACACCGTCACCGAACTGCGCCGCCGCAACATCGACGTACGCCTGGAGACCCGCCTGGAGTCCTGCGCGGACCGCATCGCCGTGCTCAGCGACGGAGCCCGCTTCCCGACCCGTACGGTCGTGTGGACGGCCGGCGTCAAACCGCACCCGGTCCTCGCCGCCTCCGACCTCCCCCTCACCGGCCGAGGACGGCTGAAATGCACCCCCCAGCTGACGATCGACGGAGCCACGCACGCGTGGGCGGCGGGAGACGCGGCCGCCGTCCCGGACGTCACCGCCGGCGAGCCCGGCGCGGAGACGGCCCCCAACGCCCAGCACGCGGTGCGCCAGGCCAGGGTCCTGGGCGACAACATCGCGCACGCGCTCAGGGGCGAGCCGCTGGAGACGTACTCCCACAAGTACGTCGGCTCGGTCGCCTCCCTCGGCCTGCACAAAGGCGTCGCGCACGTCTACGGGCGCAAGCTGAAGGGCTACCCTGCGTGGTTCATGCACCGCGTCTACCACCTCAGCAGGGTGCCCACCTTCAACCGCAAGGCCCGGGTCCTGGCCGAATGGACCCTCTCCGGGCTCTTCAAGCGGGAGATCGTCTCGCTCGGCTCGCTGGAACATCCCCGGGCGGAGTTCGAACTCGCGGCCGGTGGAAAGCCTCCTACCGACCCGAAGTCCGACCCGAACTCAGACCCGAAGGGGTCTTCCTGACCGGACCCAGGAACTCCGCGGTCCGGCCGGGCGTCTGACGGATGTCGCCCCGGTAGGCCACACTGCCAGACTGACCCCGCCCCAGGGCGAGCACCCGCCCGCCCGCCGACCCAGAGGCTTTCCCCACCGTGCTGCATCCCGGGGGTGTCACCACCCCCCAGCCCTCCGGCCGGGTCCGGAGCCGGCCGAAGACGCCGAAGACGACGACACGAGGCAAGGATTCGTGAACTTCACGCGCTGGAGCGCCCGGCTCCCCGGAACTCAGCGCCGCGCCGCAGCGCGGACCGACCACACGGTCACCCCCGACCGGCCGCCCGAAACCGCGAGCTCGGTCCCCGCCGCCCGCGCCGAGCAACTCACCGACGAGGCCCCGCCCGTCCCCGCCGTCGACGACCTGCCCGTCCGCGAGGTCCTGGATCGCGTCCCCGCCCTGGTGGCCCTCGTCCACGGCCCCGACCACCGGGTCGCCTACGTCAACGACGCCTATACGACGGCCTTCGGCACCCGCCCGCTCGGCGAGCCCACCCGCGACTCCCTCCCCGAGCTCGACGAACTGGGCCTGCTCCCGCTCCTCGACCAGGTCCTGCGCAGCCGGAAGCCCCGCACCCTCAAGTCCCGCAAGGCCCCCGACGGCCGCTCCTACACCTTCACCTGCACCCCGGTCACCGAAGGCGACCACGCGGGCGTGCTCGTCTTCGCCACCGACGTCACCGACCACGCCGAGGCCGCCGAGCGCCTGCGCGCCAGCGAGCGCCGCCAGCGCGAGACCGCCGTAACCCTCCAGCGCTCCCTGCTCCCGCAGGAGCTGGAGGAACCCGACGACCTGCGCCTGGCCGCCACCTACCAGCCCGGGGGCAACGAAGCGGCGGTCGGCGGCGACTGGTACGACGTCATCACCCTCGGCGGCGGCCGCACCGCCCTCGTCATCGGCGACGTCATGGGCCGGGGCGTGCGCGCGGCGGCCGTCATGGGCCAGCTCCGCACCGCGGTCCGCGCCTACGCCCGCCTCGACCTGCCCCCGCACGAGGTCCTCCAGCTCCTCGACGGCCTCGCCGCCGAGATCGACGCCAACCAGATCGCCACCTGCGTGTACGCCATCCACGACCCGAACGAGGGCCGCCTGGTGTACGCGTCCGCCGGCCACCTCCCGATCCTGGTCCGCGACGAGAGCGGCGCGGTCCAGCGCGCCGACGAGCCGACCGGCCCGCCCCTCGGCACCGGCGGCTGGATGCACGCGTCCGGCTCCATCGCCCTCGGCCCCGGCTCCACCGCCGTGCTCTACACGGACGGCCTGGTGGAGCGCCGGGACGAGGACCTCGACGAGGGCATCGCGGCCCTGGAGCGCGCCCTGTCCGGCGCGACCGGCACCCCCCAGGTCGTCTGCGACCGCCTGGTCCGCTCGGCCGGCGTCACCGCGGACCACGACGACGACGTGGCCGTCCTCGTCCTCCAGCACCCCTCCCGCACGGGCCCCGACAGCGAGCTGTTCCGCAACGCCGCCCTGGAGCTCCTCGGCGGCATCGAAGCGGCCCCACGCGCGCGTGCGTTCGCCTCCGGCGTCCTGACCAGCTGGCGCTTCCCCACGGACCTCCACGACCTGGGCGTCCTGGCGGCCAGCGAACTGGTCGCCAACTCCCTCCAGCACGGCACGCCACCCATGCGGCTGCGCCTGCGCCGCACCGACCGCCGCCTGATCATCGAGGTCACCGACGGCGACGACCACCTCCCGCGCCGCCGCCGCGCCGAACCGGGCGACGAGTCGGGACGGGGCATCGCCATCGTCGCGACGATCGCCTCCAACTGGGGTTCCCGCCGCACCCCCGGCGGCGGCAAGGCGGTCTGGTGCGAATTCGTCCTGCCGAAAGCGGGACCGGCATAGGCCGTCGGTCGTCTGCCGGAGCGTCGTGGCCGGTCGCGGGTTCCCCGCGCCCCAACGGAGCCCTCACCACCCTCGCTGAAAAACAGAGGCGGCCGCCACCCGAAGGTGACGGCCGCCCCGGCGCAACTCACGCCTCAGCAACCACAGGCTCCGCAGCCGCCCCACCACGGGCGACCACCCGACTCCGCCCGACCCACGGCCGATCCTGTACGGCGGTCAGCTGCCGCCCCAGCCGCAGCGCGAGGAAGGTGATGCCGAGCGAGAACAGCAGGAACGTCACGATGTACGGCGCGTGCAGCGAGGCCCCCATCGGCCCGCCGACCGCCGGCCCGACGGCCAGCGCGAGCTGCTTCACCAGAGCGAAGGCGGAGTTGTACTGCCCCGCCATCCCGCTCGGCGCCAGATCGGCCACCAGCGGGGCCACCGTCGGCGACAGCATCGCCTCACCCAGCCCGAACAAGGCGTACGTCGACACGAAGGCCGCCGTCGCCATCTCCTGGCTGCCGTGCCCGAGCCCGGCGTACCCGGCGGCGACCCAGGCCACGGCCCAGATCAGCCCCACACCGGCGATCACCCGCGAGCGCCGCCGCCGCTCGACGAACCGCAGCACGGCGAACTGCGCGACGACGATCATCAGCGTGTTGGCGGCCAGCGCGCTGCCCAGCGCGGACGTCGAGATCCCGGCCGCCTCCACCCCGTACGCGCTCAGCCCGGACTCGAACTGCCCGTAGCAGGCGAAGAACAGCACGAAGCCCAGCACCGACAGCTGCACCATCGCCCGGTTGCCCAGCAGCTGCTTCCAGCTGCTGCGCCCCGACTGCGCGGGCGCGTCCGCGATGCGCGGCGAGCGCGGCATCCGCACCGTCGCCATCACACCCACGAGCAACAGGAACATCGCCGCCTCGATGGAGAACAGCAGGGTGAAGGAGTCGACGCGCGTAGCGTCGACGAGATGCCCGCCGATGAGCCCGCCGACGCCGAGCCCGAGGTTCTGCAGGAAGAACTGCGTGGCAAAGGCACGCGAGCGCGTGTCCGCGGTCGAGCAGTCCACGATCATCGTCGCCAGCGCCGGCTGCATCACGGCCTGCCCGGCCCCGAGCGCCGCCGCGGACAGCAGTACGGCCGTCGCGCTGCCCGCGAGCCCCAGGCTCAGCGCTCCGACGGCGGCGGTGACCAGGGCGGCGAGCAGGACCGGCAGCGGACCGCGCCGGACGATGGCCCGCCCGGCGAACGGCAGCACGACCAGCGCGGCCACGGCGAAGACGGCGAGGACGAGCCCCGCCGTCATGGCCCCCAGCCCTCGCACCTGCGCCACATAGACGTACAGGTACGGGACGGTGAAGCCGAGCCCGAACGCGCTGAGTGCGTTTCCCACGTGGATCCGGCGCATCGCTGCGCCCATCGCCCTGGTCACGTTCACCTACTAACTAGTTAGATCTGAAGAGTTCGAAGCTAAAGAGTACATAGTCAAGGACTTCAAGGCAAAGGGGCTGCGTGCGATACTGCGCCCATGGCCGACACAGCCGGCGTCCCCGAGCCGACCCTCGACGAGCAGATCGCCGCGTACCAGCGCGAGTTCCGGGACCTCGACCCCCAGGTCGAGCAGATCGTCTCGGCGCTGTCCCGCCTCAACCGCCGGATGAACGTCGCCTACGGCCGCCAGACAGCCGCCCTCGGCATCAGCAACGCCGAGTGGGAGGTCCTCAAGGCCCTCGTGCTCTCCGGTGCCCCGTACCGCATGGGCCCGAGCGACCTCGCCAAGCGCCTCGGCCTGACGCCGGCCGCGATGACCCACCGGATCGACCGCATGGTCGCCGAGGGACTGGTGACGAGGGAGCGCGACGAGAACAACCGCGTACGCGTGATCGTCGAGCTGACCGCCGAGGGCCGCGAGAAGTGGCTGGAGGCGATGCGCATGGCCACGGTCTTCGAGGAGGACCTCCTCCAGGACCTCTCGGCTGAGGAGCGCACCGGCCTCGGCGACGTCCTCACCCGTCTGTTGCGTAGGGTGGAGCACGCACAGCCGGACGCGGGCGGACGCCTCAGCGACCTGGAGTAAAAGATCTTGACACGGGGTGCTTGACAGGCCCCTCCGGGATCCGTAAAGTTCTTCGGGTTGCCACGGAGCCGTAACGGTTCTTCGGCAGCACCTCCCGCCGCGTCAGCGGCACACAAACCATCAGCACGATCTCCCGACCGGGTCGATTTCGGCATGCCCGAATTCAATTCGAATTGGAGCTCGGCGGCCCGATTGGGAATCGCCGAGAGGATCCGCTAAGGTTTGAGACGTCGGAACGGCCG
>NZ_JALDAY010000007.1 GCF_022698165.1 Streptomyces cylindrosporus | reverse complement strand
CTCGGGTGTGGCCGCGGGAGGCCCGGTTGGTGGTGGTGTCGGGATCTCGGGTGTGGCCGCGGGAGGCCCGGTTGGTGGTGGTGTCGGGATCTCGGGTGTGGCCGCGGGAGGCCCGGCCGGTGGCGGTGTCGGAATCTCGGGTGTGGCCGCGGGAGCCCCGGTCGGTGGCGGCGTCGGGGCCTCGGGTCTGGCGGCGGAAGGCCCGGTCGGTGGTTCCGACGGGACCTCGGCCCCGGCTGTGGAAGTCCCTGACGCCACAGCCGACGGGAGAGCGGCCGGCGCCGCAGCGGGCCCCCTCGCCGGTGTCCGTGTGATCGAACTCGGTGGTATCGGTCCCGGACCCTTCGCCGGGATGCTCCTCGCCGACCTGGGTGCGGAGGTGGTCCGCGTCGACCGTCCCGGGCGGGTCGACGAACCCGACGCGGGCGGGCCCGCGGACGTGCTCAACCGGGGCAAGCGTTCCGTCGTACTCGATCTCAAGGACCCGGCCGCGACCGCCGCCCTCCTCCAACTCGTCGAGCGTGCCGACGTGTTGACCGAGGGATTCCGCCCCGGCGTCACCGAGCGGCTCGGCATCGGCCCGCACGACTGCCTCGCCCGCAACCCCCGCCTGGTCTACGGCCGGATGACCGGCTGGGGCCAGGACGGGCCCCTCGCCGCCGCGGCCGGACACGACATCACCTACATCGCGCTGACCGGCGCTCTCGGCGCCATCGGCGACCCCGACGGCCCACCCCGGATCCCGCTCAACCTCGTCGGCGACTTCGGAGGCGGCGGCTGCTACCTCGTCATCGGCGTCCTCGCCGCCCTGCACGCGGCTGCCCGCACCGGCCGGGGCCAGGTCGTCGACGCGGCCATCGTCGACGGCACCGCCCACCTCCTCGCCAGCACCTTCGCCAAACTCGCCCGCGACGAGTGGACCGACGAGCGCGGAGTGAACCGCTTCGACGGCGGCTGGCCCTTCTACGCCGTCTACGAGACCAAGGACGGCCGCCACGTGGCCGTCGGCGCGCTGGAGCGCAAGTTCTACCGCAGCCTCGTACGACTGCTCGGCCTGGACGTGGACCCCGACCGGCAGCACGACCGCTCGACCTGGCCGGAGCTGCGGCGCTCGCTCGCCAAGCGCTTCGCCGAGCGGACCCGCGACGAATGGGCCGCGCTGTTCGAGGGCACCGACGCCTGCGTGGCACCCGTGCTGACCCTCACCGAGGCCGCCGCACACCCCCATCTCGCCGCGCGCGGCAGCCTGTTCACCCGCGACGGAGTGGTCCAGCCCGCCGCCGCCCCCCGCTTCTCCGCGACCCCGTCGAGCCCCGGCCGCACCGCGCCGGCCGTCGGCGCCGACACCCGAGCCGTGTTCCACGACTGGGGCGTACCGCTCCCCGACTGACCGACCCGAACAAGGAGTTGTCATGCGAGACGCCGTCATCGTCGACGCCGTACGCACCCCGATCGGCAAGCGCAACGGCTCGCTGGCGTCGGTGCACGCGGCGGACCTGTCGGCCGAGGTGCTGAAGGCGCTCGTCGAGCGCACCGGCATCGACCCCGGCACGGTGGACGACGTGGTCTGGGGCTGTGTGACCCAGATCGGCGACCAGTCCAGCAACGTCGGCCGGTTCGCGGTGCTCGCCGCCGGCTGGCCCGAACACGTCCCCGCCGTCACCGTCAACCGCGCCTGCGGCTCCAGCCAGCAGGCCGTCGACCAGGCCGCGCACGCCGTGATGTCCGGCCAGTACGACATCGTGGTCGCGGGCGGCGTCGAGACCATGAGCCGGGTGCCGCTCGGCTCGCACCGGACCACGGGACAGCCGTACGGGCCCAAGGCCCTGGCCCGGTACGACGGTTTCGAGTTCAGCCAGGGCGTCGGCGCCGAACTCATCGCCGAGCGCTGGGGGTTGAGCCGCACCCGGCTCGACGAGTTCGCCGCCGAGTCGCACGCCAAGGCCGCCGCGGCGATCGACGCGGGTGTCTTCGACGACCACGTCGTGCCGGTCGAGGTGGACGGCACCAAGTTCACCGTGGACGAGGGGCTGCGGCGGGGTACCTCCGTCGAGACCTTGGCCAGGCTCAAGCCGTCGTTCAAGGAGGACGGCGTCATTCACGCCGGCAACGCCTCCCAGATCTCCGACGGCGCCGCGGCCCTGCTCGTCACCACCCCGGAGAAGGCCCGCGAACGCGGCCTCACCCCCATCGCCCGCTACCACACCGGCGCGGTCAGCGGTGCCGACCCGATCACCATGCTGCTCGGCCCGATCCCGGCGACCGAGAAGGTCCTGCGCCGCGCCGGACTCTCCATCGAGGACATCGGCGTGTACGAGGTCAACGAGGCCTTCGCACCGGTGCCGTTGGCCTGGCTGGCCGAGACCGGCGCCGACCCCGAGCGCCTCAACCCGCTGGGCGGCGCCATCGCCGTCGGCCATCCGCTCGGCGGCTCCGGCGCCATCCTGATGACACGGCTGCTCGCCCGGATGCGGGGCGAGAACCTCCGCTACGGCCTCCAGACGATGTGCGAGGGTGGCGGCACCGCCAACGCCACCATCCTCGAACTGCTGCGATGAGGACGGAGCGGGCGGACCCCGACGAGGGGTCCGCCCGCTCCGATCTCCTTCAGTTCTCCTTCAGTCCTCTCTCCTTGAGTCCTCGAACGTGACGACGACCTTCTCCGCCGCCCCGGGCGTCAGCGCCAGCTCGAAGGCCCGGTGCACCTCCGCGAACGGCACCCGGTGACTGATCAGCCGGGCGAACCGGTCCCGGTGCTCGGCGAGTTCCGCCGTCACCTCGAAGATCTCGGTCGGATAGCCCTGCGAGGCGATCAGCGTGAGCTCGCTGCGGAGCATGCCGCCCAGGTCGATCTCGGACGACGGCTTCTGCACGCCGACCATGACCAGCTTGGCGCCCCACTTGGCCGCGTCCACGGTCGTGTTGAAGACGGCGGCGACCCCGGCCGCGTCGATGTAGATGTCGGTGCCGGGGCGGGGCTGGCCCAGGGCGTTGGCGGCTTCACCGTGCAACTCGGTGAGCCGCGCGCTGACGTCCTCCTTCGCCGAGTCGATCACGGCGTCCGCACCCACGGCCAGCGCGGTCTCCAGGCGCTCCGGAACGACGTCCGCGACGACCACGTGCTCCACCCCGCGCAGCTTGAGCCAGATGGTGACGCCCAGCCCGATCGGCCCGGCGCCGAAGACGAGCACCTTGTCGCCGGGGCGGGCCTGGGAGCGGTTGACGCAGTGCCGGGCCACCGCCATGGGCTCGTTGAGCGCGGCCACGTCGAAGGGCAGGTCGTCCGGGAAGACCGCCACGCTCCGGCCCACCTCGGCGTCCTCGACGAGCAGGTACTCGTCCATCCCGCCCAGTTCGCCGCCGCAGCCGATGATGCCGGAGGGCGCGCCCTGCGGGTTGACGACCACCCGGTCGCCCACCTTCAGGTCCGTGACCTCGGCGCCCACGGCGACCACCTCACCGGCCGGCTCGTGCCCGAGCGGCAGCGGCACCACGGAGCCGTCGGGGGTGTAGGGCGTGCCGCCGGACTGCACGAAGAACGTGTCGGTGCCGCAGATGCCACAGGCGCGGATCCGCAGCAGGGCGTCCCGGGGGCCGGGCTCGGGCCGCGCGATCTCCACCACCTCGACGGCGTTCCTCGCTCCGGTCCGCACGGACTTCATGGTGGCGTTCTCGGCCATGGCTCCTCGCCTTCTCGTTGCTCCGGCCGAAGGTTACGTCGACCGGTCGGTACAATCAATGAGTTCGTCGGCGCACACGGCCCGGAGGCGATCAGCGGGGTTCGCGCGGCAGCCCGAGCCCCCGCTCGGCCACCTGCGTCCGCAGCACCTCGTTCGCCCCGCCCGCGATCGTGAACGCCCGCGAGTACAGATGGGCGTCCTGCCACCAGCCGTCGGCCACCGCCGCCGGGTCGTCCTCGGTGAGCAGGCCGTCGGTGCCCTGCAGCCGCAGGCCGAAGTCGGCCAGGTCGTGGTTGAGTTCGCTGAAGAAGATCTTGCCGAGCAGGGCGTCGGCCGGCCCTTCCGTGCCGTGCAGCATCCGGGACTGGGCGAGACCGATCAGCGCGGCGTTGACCTGGACCCGGGCGGCGAGCTCGCCGATCCGCTGCCGGGTGGCGGAATCCTCGAACGCGGCCGGTGTCCGCTCCGCCAGCCGGACCAGATCGTCCAGTACGGCCGACAGCTCGGCGCCCCGCGCCGCCACCCCGGAGCGCTCCCGGCCGAGGCTGCTCATCGCCACCCGCCAGCCGTCGTTCACCGCGCCGATCACGTTCGCGGCCGGGACGCGGACCCCGTCCAGGAAGACCTCGTTGAAGTCGGTGGTCCCGGTGATCTCGCGCAGCGGCCGCACCTCGATCCCCGGACTGCGCATGTCCAGCGCGAACGCGGTGATGCCCTTGTGCTTCGGGGCGTCGGGATCGGTGCGCGCGAGCAGGTAACCCATGTCCGCGTGCTGGCCGTTGGTCGTCCAGACCTTCTGGCCGTCGACGACGAACACCGCGTCCTCGCCCTCGCCCTCGACGCGTGCCCGGGTCCGCAGCGCCGCCAGGTCGCTGCCCGCCTCCGGCTCGCTGAACAGCTGGCACCACACGTCCTCGCAGCTGCGGATGCGGGGCAGGAAACGGGCCCGCTGCTCGTCCGTGCCGAAGTCGATGACCGCCGCCGAGGCGAGCGAGGCCGCGCCGACGGGCGGCCAGGTGCGGGCCCGGGCGATCTCCTCGGCCACCACGGACGGTTCGAGCGGGTGGGCGTCGGGCCGGCCGCCGTACTCGACGGGCCAGTCGATGCCGAGGAAGCCCGCCTCGAACAGCTTGGCGGTCCACTCCCGGATCGCCGGCATCAGCGCCGGATCGGGTGCGCGCACCCCGGAATGGGCCTTGACGCCGGGTGCGTGCTGCGCCACGAAGGCGCGCACCTTCCCCCGGAACGCCTCCAGCTCGGGCGTGGACTCCAGTCGCATCGCTGCCGGCTCCTCGTCGTCCTGCGGGCCTGACTGAAATGAGTATACTTTAACCATGGTGTTGGCCTGTCTGCCAGTGCCCGGTGCCCTTGCCCAATAGACTGGGGATCCGCAATTTCCCCTCAGAGGAGTAGGCCCATGGCGACTGCCGTCGACCGCGAGCCCGCCGACGGCGAGAGTGGCGCCCTGGTCGGCAAGCTGGCCGCGCAGACCGCGCAGCGCATCGAGGCGTCCGTGATCCGCCAGGGCTGGCCGGTGGGCGAGTCGCTGGGCTCCGAGACGGACCTGCGGGACTGGCTGGGCGTCAGCCGCGCGGTGCTGCGCGAGGCGGTGCGGCTGGTCGAGCACCACCAGGTCGCGCGCATGCGGCGCGGACCCGGCGGCGGCCTCATCGTCAGCGCCCCCGACGCGGGACCGGCCACCCGCGCCATGGTGATCTACCTCGAATACGTCGGCACCAGCGTCACCGACCTGCTCCAGGCCCGCCAGCTCCTCGAACCCATCGCCGCGGGCCTCGCCGCCGACCGCATCACCGAGGAGGGCATCGCCACGCTGCGGACCGCGCTGGAGTCCGAACTCGCCCACTGGGACGACCCGTCCGTCCACTCGCAGGACCCGCTGCACCCGGTGCTCGGGCAGCTGTCGGGCAACCCGGTCCTGCACCTGTTCATCGACGTGCTCACCCGCCTCACCGCCCGGTACGCGCACCTCTCCCGCCGTATCTCCAAGGCGGAGATGCACGCGGCGAAGGAGACCTCGCACCGCGAGCACAAGGCCGTCGTCGACGCCGTCATCGCCGACGACGGCGCCCGCGCGCAGACCGAACTGTCCTTGCACCTGGAGTCGGTGGCCGGGTGGATCGAGAAGCACCGGGTCCGCCGCGGCCAGCGGATCTCCGGCAACGTCGTCGAGCCCGAACTGGCCGAGGGCCCGCGCGCCAAGCTCGCCGAGGTCGTGGCCGCCCGGATCCACGACGACATCGCCGCCCGCGGCTGGCAGACCGGCATGGTCCTCGGCTCGGAGACCGACCTGCTGGCCCGCTACGAGATCAGCCGCGCCGTGCTGCGCGAGGCCGTACGGCTGCTGGAGTACCACTCGGTCGCCCGGATGCGCCGCGGCCCCGGCGGCGGTCTCGTCGTCACCGAGCCCGAACCCCAGGCCAGCATCGACACGATGGCCCTCTTCCTGGAGTACCAGGGCGTCACCGCCGACGACCTGCGGATCGTCCGCAACGCCATCGAACTGGGCATCGTCGCCCGGGTGACCGCCCGGCACGCGCAGGGCGACACCGAGGTCGCCGAGCGGCTCGCCAAGGCGGTCCGCTGGACCACCGAGGGCCCGGCCGACGACCCGCGCAAGGCGGACCTGTTCCACTCCGAACTCGCGGCCCTCGCCGACAACCCCGTGCTGTCCCTCTTCCTCGCCATCATCACCGAGCTGTTCCGCCGGCACGCCTCCGGCCAGGACCGGCCGCTGCCCGGAGACGCCGCCGCCGACGAGGTCCGGCACGTCCACCAGCGCATCCTCGACGCGATCCTCCAGGGCGACGCGGGCGTGGCCCGCCACCGGATGCGACGGCATTTGGATGCACTCATTCCGTGGTGGCACTGATCACGCCCTGATCGGACGCTGATCACTCTGGACCGGCAAGCCTAATTACGTATACTCAATAGGGTCCCGATCGAAGGAGATTCGATGCGCCGGACCCTGTTCGCGCAGGACCACGAGGACTTCCGTCTGCTGGTCCGCGACTTCATCGCCCGCGAAGTGCTTCCGGAGTACGAGGACTGGCGCCGCGCCGGACTCGTCCCCCGGGAGCTGTTCACCGCGCTGGGCAAGCTCGGCATCATCGGCACGGCGATACCCGAGGAGTACGGCGGGGGCGGCCAGGACGACTACCGCTTCAACGTCGTCATCCAGGAGGAGTGCGCCCGCGTCGGCGTCACCCTCGGCGGGCTGCGCACGCACCTCGACATCGTCGTCCCGTACTTCACGGGCCTCGCCGACGCGGGCCAACGGGAGCGCTGGTTCCCGGGACTGGCCTCCGGCGAGCTCTACACCGCGATCGCGATGAGCGAACCGGGCACCGGCTCCGACCTGGCCGGCATCAGGACGCGGGCGGTGCGCGACGGTGACCACTTCGTCCTCGACGGCGCCAAGACCTTCATCACCGGGGGCCACCACGCCGACCTGGTGATCGTGGTGGCCCGCACCGCCACCGACCCGGACGACCGGCGGGCCGGCCTCTCCCTGCTGGTCGTGGAGAAGGGCATGGCCGGCTTCACCGTCGGACGGAAGCTGGAGAAGATCGGCCTCGCCGTCCAGGACACCGTGGAGCTGTCCTTCGACGCCGTCCGGGTGCCCGCGGCCAACCTCCTCGGCGAGGAGGGCGGCGCCTTCACCCACCTCGGCCGCAACCTCGCCCAGGAACGCCTCGCCATCGCGGTCGGCGCCGTCGCCCAGACCCGCAACGCGATCGACCTGACCATCGGCTACGTCCGCGACCGTACGGTGTTCGGCAAGCCGGTCGCCCACTTCCAGAACACGAAGTTCGAACTCGCCGCCATGGCGACCGAGTTGGAAGCCGCCCAGACCCTGCTGGACGCGGCGGTCACCGCGCTCGTCGCCGGCGAGCTGAGCCCGGCCGACGCGGCGAAGACCAAGCTGTTCTGCACCGAGACACAGGGCCGCGTCGTCGACCGCTGCCTCCAACTGCACGGCGGTTACGGCTACATCCTCGAGTCCCCGATCGCCCGGCTGTACGCCGACGCGCGGGTGACCCGCATCTACGGCGGCACCAGCGAGGTGCTGAAGACCATCATCAGCAAGTCCCTGGGCCTGTAAGGAGTTTGATGTGAACATCGACGGTTCGTCGGCGCTGGTCACGGGAGGCGCCTCCGGCCTGGGCCTGGCCACCGCGCGCCGCATCCTCGACCGCGGCGGCCGGGTCGTGCTGGCCGACATCTCCGAGGAGCAGGGCGTCAAGGCGGTCGCCGACCTCGGCGGCGACGCCCGCTTCGTCCGCGCCGACGTCACCGACGAGGCCTCGGTCGACGCCGCCCTCGACGCCGCCGAGGACCTCGGCCCGCTGCGTTTCGTGGTGCACTGCGCGGGGCGCGGCGGCGACCGCACCCGCATCATCGACCGCGACCGCACCCCCGGCGGCCTCGACACCTTCGCCGAGGTCATACGCGTCAACCTCGTCGGCACGTACAACGTGCTGCGCCTGTCCGCCGCCCGGCTCTCCGGCAACGACGTCGTCGACGGCGACCGTGGAGCCGTGGTCCTCACCGCCTCCGTCGCCGCCTTCGACGGCCAGATCGGCCAGACCTCCTACACCGCCGCCAAGGCGGGCGTGCACGGCATGACCCTCGTCGCCGCCCGTGACCTGGCCAGCTGGCAGATCCGCGTCAACACCATCGCCCCCGGCATCATGGACACCCCCATGCTGGGCCGCCTGCGCGAGGACATCCGCGACGGACTCGCCGCCTCCGTGCCCCACCCCAAGCGCCTCGGCGACCCCGACGACTTCGCGCGGCTCGCCGTCGAGATGCTGGAGAACCCCTACCTCAACGGCCAGACCGTCCGGCTCGACGGCGCCATCCGCATGGCCCCACGATGAACGACGACGAGTTCCGGGCCGAGCTGCGCGCCTTCCTGACGCAGCATCACCCCGGCCGCCGCCCCAAGGACCCCGCGGAACGCCTCGTATGGCAGAAGAAGTGGCTCGCCACGCTGTACGACGCCGGGTACGCGGGGCCGAGCTGGCCGCGCGAGTACGGCGGCATGGACCTGCCGTTCGCCCGTCAGGTCGTCTACCAGGAGGAGTACGCGCGAGCCAGGGTCCCGGGCCCGCTCGGCACCGGGCTCGGCATCGCGGCGCCCACGATCATCAAGTACGGGACGCCCGAGCAGAAGGAGCGCTTCCTGCGCCCGATGCTGCGCGGCGACACGGTCTGGGCGCAGGGCTACTCCGAACCGGAAGCGGGCTCGGACCTGCCCGCGCTGCGCACGACCGCGCGCCGCGAGGGCTCGGAGTACGTCGTCAACGGGCAGAAGGTGTGGAACAGTTCGGCCGACATCGCCGACATCCTCTTCACCCTCGTGCGCACCGGACCGCCCGACTCCCGCCAGGACGGCATCAGTTACCTCCTGATCGACGCGCACGCCCCGGGCATCACCGTGCGCCCGCTGCGCGACCTGACCGGCGACGCCCACTTCTGCGAGATCTTCTTCGACGACGTCCGGGTCCCGGTCGCCGACCGGATCGGCGAGGAGAACGGCGGCTGGCCCCTCGTCCGCACCAGCCTCGGCCACGAACGCGCCGCCGGAGCGATGAACCAGGCCGCCCTGTACCGGCGCGTCCTCGACGAACTCATCGAGCTGGCGCACGAACGCGGCGCCACCGTCGACCCCCTGGTGCGCGACCGGCTCGCGGACTTCGAGATCCGCGTGACGATCATGCGGCTCACCGGGATGCGCACCATCGCCGACATCATGGCGAAGGGCGAACCCGGTCCGGCCTCCTCGACCTCGCGCCTGTTCATCGTGACCTTCGAGCAGGAACTGCACGAGTTCGCCCTGGAGTTGCTGGGCCCGTACGGCATCCTCGGCCGGCGCGACCCCCATGCGGTGCAGCGCGGCCGCTGGGTGTGGGGCTTCCTGCGCACCCGGGCCTCCACCATCGGCGCGGGCACCGCCGAGATCCAGCGCAACACCATCGCCGAACAGGTACTGGGCCTGCCCCGGGACCCGGCGATGCCGACCACGGGAAGGGCGCGATGAGAGCAGCACGCTGTACGCGGTACGGACCTCCGGACGGCCTGGAGGTGGCCGAGCTCGACGACCCCGCACCCGGCCCCGGCGAGGTCCTGGTCCGCGTGCACGCCGCGGCCGTCAACTTCCCGGACGTGCTGCTCATCTCGAACCGCTACCAGGTCCCCGCACCCCTGCCGTTCACCCCCGGCAGCGAGTTCGCCGGGGTCGTGGAGGCACTCGGCCCGGACGTCGCCGGACCCGCGGTCGGTACGCCCGTCGCCGGGGCCGTGCTGACCGGCGCCTTCGCCGAGCGGGTCGTGGTCCCCGTCGCCGGCCTGCGTCCCGTCCCCGACGGACTCGACATGGTCCACGCCGCCGCGTTCCACGTGACGTACGCGACCGCCTACCACTCCCTGGTCACCGTCGGCCAGGGCACGGCGGGGGAGTGGACGGCCGTGCTCGGGGCGGCGGGCGGGGTCGGCAGCGCGACCGTCGACATCGCGACCCGGCTCGGGATGCGCGTCGTCGCGGCCGCCTCCAGCGCGGAGCGGCTCGCTGTCGCCCGCAAGCTGGGCGCCGAGGCCGGGGTCGACTACGTCCACGAGGACCTCAAGACCCGTGTCCGCGAACTCACCGGCGGCGAAGGCGCCCACCTCGTGATCGACCCGGTCGGCGGCGACCACGCGGAGGCCGCCCTGCGCGCGCTGCGCCGGGGCGGCCGGTTCGTCACGGTCGGATACGCCGACGGGAAGATCCCCCGGATCCCGCTGAACCTCGTCCTGCTCAAGGACGCGGTCGTACGGGGCTTCGAGATCCGCATGCTGCGCCAGTACGCCCCCGACGCGGTGGCCGCCGGCGACCGGGCGCTCGCCCGGATGGTCCGGGACGGAATGCGCCCGCTCGTCTCCCGCGTCCACCCCCTGGCCGAGGTGGCGGCCGCCCTGACCGACGTGGCCGAGCGGCGCACCACGGGCAAGGTGGTCATCGAGATGCGCTAGAACGTGGGCAGTTGGGGGCGCTTCTTGACATAGCCCCCGGCGTCCACGCGCATCTGCATGCCGGTGACGTACTTCGACTCGTCCGACACCAGGAACAGCACCATGTCGGCGACGTTCTCCGGCTCGACGTAGGGGATGCCGAACCCGGTCGTCGCCGGGAAGGACGGCAGTGCGTCCTCGCGGGTCGGGTTCTCCAGGTCCGGACGGAAGGACCGGTACATCAGGTCGCTGTTGAGCATGTCGGTGTTGACGTTCGTCGGGTGCAGCGCGTTGACCCGGATCCTCCGGGACGTCAGGACCGTCGCCAGGTCGTGCACGAAGGACGCGACCTGGCGCTTGGCGAAGGAGTAGCCGAGTCCGCCGGGCCCGTTGGCCGGATTGTCGACGCTGGCCGGGATCAGCGCGGCGATCGAGCCCGTCGCGACGATCGAGGCGCCGTCGGGCAGATGCGGCAGGGCCGCCTCGACGGCGTGCACCACCCCGTTGAAGTCGACCGTGATGGCGTCGATGAAGGCCTGCGCGGTCTGCTGGGGGCCCAGCGGCGCGATCCCGGCCTGGGCGACGACGGCGTCCAGCCGCCCCAGCTCGGCGACTCCCTCGGCGACGGCCGCCTTGAGCGCGGCGGGGTCCCGTACGTCCGCCGTGCGGGCGACGATCCGCCGGCCGAGCTTCTCGACCTCCCGGACCGTCTCGTCGAGGTCGTCCTCGGTGGCCAGGGGATAGCCGTTGGTGGGGATGTCCGCGCACAGGTCCACCGCGATGATGTCGGCACCCTCGGAGGCGAGCCGGACCGCATGGGCCCGGCCCTGGCCGCGCGCGGCCCCGGTGATGAAGACGACCTTGTCCTGCACTCGACCCATGGGGTCTCCTTCCGTCGAATAAAAGAGTAGCCTGAATAACGGCGCAGTGAGCCTGGCGACTCCGATGATCGCCGAACAGAGGCGGGACTTCGGTGTTCGTTTCCGCTGAGTGGGACCAGTTCAGTGCACACAATGCGCCCGCTGCTAGAGAGTCCCCGAGACCGAGGGAGCGCAAGGATGCCGTTGCAGCCGTGGATGAAGTTGCTGTCGACCGACGACCATCTGATCGAACCCCCACGACTGTGGTCGGACCGTCTGCCCGCGAGGTACCGGGAGGCGGGCCCGCGGATCGTCGAGCAGGCGCGGGGCGAGGGAAGGGCACCCGCCGAGGTGTGGGTGTACGAGGACCGGATCTACCCCTACATCGGCCTCAACGCCGTCGCGGGCAAGAGCCCCGAGGAGTTCGGCCTCGAACCCACCCGCTACGACGAGATGATCCCGGGCTGCTACGACCCCAAGGCCCGCATCCGCGACATGGACCTCGACGGGGTGTGGGGCGCCCTGTGCTTCCCGTCCTTCCCGGGGTTCTCCGGCCATGTCTTCCTGGACGGCAAGGACCGCGAACTGGCCCTGCTGTGCGTGCAGGCGTGGAACGACTTCGTCCTCGACGAGTGGTGCGCCACCGCGCCCGGGCGGCTCATCCCGCTGGCCATCATGCCGATGTGGGACGTGGACCTCTGTGTCGCGGAGGTGCACCGTGTCGCCGCCAAGGGGGCCAAGGCGATCTCCTTCCCGGAGAACCCGTCCCCGCGCGGCCTTCCGTCCTTCCACACGGACTACTGGGACCCGTTCTTCACGGCCCTGGAGGAGACCGACCTCCCCCTGAGCCTGCACTTCGGCACCTCGGGCCAGGCCCCGAAGACGGCCCCCGAGGCCCCCTTCGCCGTGACCATCACCCTGTTCGGCTGCAACGCCATGTACGCCACGGGCGACCTGCTCTTCTCCCCGGTGCTGCACAAGCACCCCAAGCTGAAGATCGGCCTGTCCGAGGGCGGCATCGGCTGGATCCCGTACCTGCTGGAGCGTGCCGACGGCACGTGGGAGCGGCACCGCTTCTACCAGAACGTCAACCAGAGCGTGCGGCCCTCCGAGCTGTTCCACAGGCACTTCCACGGCTGCTTCATCGACGACCGGTTCGGCGTGGAGGTCCGCCACCACGTCGGCATCGACAAGATCACCTGGGAGTGCGACTACCCCCACTCCGACTCCTACTGGCCCAAGTCCCGCGCCTACGCGGCCGAGGTCCTGGCCGACGTACCCGACGAAGAGGTGCACAAGATCGTGGAGTTGAACACCCGCCGGATCTACAACCTCCCCGCATGAGCCGCCGCCCGGAGTCCGAGCGCTCCGACTGGACCGACCTGGACCTGCTCACCCGCGAGGAGGCCCACGGGCGGCTCCTGGCCGAGATCGCCGACACGGACGTACGACTGGCCGGGCTCGGTGAGTCCGACGCGGCCGAGCGGGAACTCCTGGAGTCCCGGCTGCGCGCGCTGCGGGAGGCCGCCGAGGATCTGATCGACCACGCGCAGGGGAACGGGGGCTGACATGGGGCGCGTCGATGGCAAGGTCGCGCTCGTCACGGGGGCGGCGCGAGGGCAGGGCAGGTCCCATGCCGTGCGGCTGGCCGAGGAGGGGGCGGACGTCGTCGTCACGGACGTGTGCCACGACATCAGTGACGAGCTGCCGTACTCGCTCGGGACGAAGGAACAACTGGAGGAGACCGCCGAGTTGGTCCGGGCGACCGGCCGCGGGTGTGTCGCCGTACAGGCCGACGTCCGGTCGATCGAGGAGATGCGCGGCGCGGTCGACGCGGCGCGCGCGGAGTTCGGGCGGCTCGACACCCTCGTCGCCAACGCCGGTGTCATGAGCATCGGGGCGGCCTGGGAGCTGTCCGAGGAGGCCTGGGACGTCAACATCGACGTCAACCTCAAGGGCCCCTGGAACACGGTGCGTGCCGCGGCCCCCTGGATGATCGAGCAGGGGGAGGGCGGCTCGATCGTCATCACCAGCTCGGCCGCCGGCATCCGCGGCCATGTGCCCTACGCCCACTACGTGGCCGCCAAACACGGGGTGGTGGGCCTGATGAAGGCCCTGTCCAACGAACTCGCCCTGCACCGCATACGGGTGAACACCGTCCATCCCACGGGCGTCAGCGACACGGGCATCACGGTCGGCGTGCCGATCGAGGAACTCGCGGCCCGGGAGCCGCTGTTCGGGCTCGTCGCGATGAACCCCCTGGCCCCGTACGTCGAGCCGCGTGACGTGTCGAACGCGGTGCTGTTCCTCGCCTCGGACGAGGCCAGGTACGTCACCGGACTGCAGTTCACCGTCGACGCGGGTTCGACCAACAAGCCGTAGATCGGAGTGGGTTGAATGAAGGTCACCATCGACACGTCGTCCTGCTCGGGGCACGCCCGGTGCGCGGCGGCGGCACCGGGGCTCTTCCGCCTGGACGAGGACGGATACGCCCTGCCCATCGAGGGGGAGGTCCCGGCAGAGCTCCGACAGGCCGCGTACGACGGTGAGTCGGCCTGCCCGGAGCGGGCGATCACCGTCGAGTGAGTACGCGTACGAGTGAGCCCCACGGTCCCTGGCCGTGGGGCTCACGCATGTCACGACGCCGGTCAGCCGGCCGGCTGCGGCGGCGGCGTGAAGTGGTGGCCCCAGAACGCGCCGTCCGTGATCTCGTAGACGGGCACGGGCTCCGGCACCTTCAGGCCGTTCCAGCCGAACTCGACGGCGTAGTTCTCCGGCGACCACACGTAGAACGACACCATGTGGTCGTTGGTGTGCTTGCCCAGCGAGTGCATCATCGGCACCTCGTACTTGGCGGCCCGGTCCAGGGCGCGCCCCACGTCGTCCAGGGTCGCCGCCTCGACCATGAAGTGCAGCAGCCGCCCGGGACCCGGCATCGGCGTGACGCCGAGCGTGTGGTGGCGCGGGTTGCAGCCCATGAACCAGGTCGTGCCGCCCGGCGAGCGCATGGTGTTGCGCTCGATGAAGCCCAGGACGTTGACGTAGAAGTCGAACGTGGTGCGCGCGTCCTCGGCGGAGATGATGGCGTGCCCGAAGCCCATGTCACCCGTGACGAACTCCGAGACCAGCGGGGTGTGCACCGGCACGTGGTCGAGGGTGCGGCCGTAGAACAGCTCCACCGGGTTGCCGCCCGGGTCGTTGAACTTGACGAAGCCGGTGACCTTCCGCTCCGCCGCCTCCGCCTCGGTGCCGGCCGTCACCTTGATCCCGGCCTTCTCGACGTCCGCGACCAGCTTCGCCAGCTCCCGCTCGTCGAGCACCTCGAAGCCCAGTGCCGTCATCCCGGGCTGGGCGCCCGGCGAGACCACGATCCGGTTCGGGTGGTCGTCCATCCGGAAGACGAGCGACCCGGAGTCGCTCTCGACGGGCATCAGGCCGAGGAAGTCGGCTCCGAACTCCCGCCACTTGTCCAGGTCGTTGGACTCCAGACGCAGGTACCCGAGTGAGCGAACACCCATCAGGCCCTCCCCTCACAGTCGGTCAGCTCCCGGGCGGCCCGTCGGGCCCCGGGTATCGGTACGTCCGCGACGCTAGACAGCCCGGCCCGCCCGCCGCCGGGAGCGTCCCACTGATCGGGAGACGTACGGCGACGCCGGTCGCGCCGGTGCGACGGTGACCGTCATGACACTCAGCTACGACGACACCCTGCGCGAACTCCCCACCGACGAAGGCACCCTGCGCTACCACGAGGCCGGCGACGGACCCCCGCTGCTCCTGCTGCACGGTTCGGGCCCGGGTGTGACCGGCTGGCGCAACTACCGGTACAACCTTCCCGTGCTGGCCGAGCACTTCCGCTGCCTGGCGCTGGAGTTCCCTGGCTTCGGCGTGAGCGATCCGACCGCCGAGAACCCCATGGCGGCAGGACCCAAGGCCGTACTGCGCTTCCTCGACGGCCTCGGCCTCGACCGCGTCGACGTCATCGGCAACTCCATGGGCGGGTTCATCGCCACCGGACTCGCGGTCGCCCACAAGGACCTGTTCCGGCGTGTGGTCACCATCGGCGGCGTCGGCCGCAACATCCTGTCTCCGGGCCCCAGCGAAGGCCTCAACCTGCTGGTGGAGTTCGCCGAGAACCCCACCCGCGACAACCTCGTGCAGTGGCTGCGCTCGATGGTCCACGACCCGGCCCTGCTCACCGAGGAGCTGATCGAGGAGCGCTGGGCGAGCGCCACCGAGCCGGCCACGCTGGAGGCGTCCCGGCGGATCTACGGCCGCCAGGCGATGGCCGCGATGCAGGCCGCCCAGTCCCAGTCCGACCAGCCCGTCTGGGCCGCACTCCACAAGATCACCGCACCCACCCTGCTGACCTGGGGCCGGGACGACCGGGTCACCCCGCTGGAGAACGCGCTGCTGCCGATGCGCACCATCCCCAAGGCCGAACTGCATGTGCTGCCGGACTGCGGGCACTGGGCGATGATCGAGCAGAAGCAGGCCTGGGAGAGCGCGGTCCTGGCCTTCCTGACCCGCCCGGACGCCTCCTGAGGGCGCCCGTGCGTCCGCCCGCCGCCCCCACCTCCGCCCGCCAGGCCGCCCGTCGCGTCCGCATCCTGCGCGCCGCCTCCGACCTCGGCTCCCGCGAGGGGCTGGCCGGCGTGCAGATGCAGGACGTCGCCAAGGAGGCGGGCGTCGCGATCGCCACCCTGTACCGCTACTTCCCGTCCAAGCCCTTCCTGTTCCTGGCCGTCATGGAGTGGCACATCGAGCAGTTCCTCGGGGACGGCGAGTGCACCCTCGCCGCCGACATCGGGGACACCCTCGTCGCCCTCAGCGGCAAGCTGCTCGGCAACCGGCAGCTGGCCTCGGCGGTGGCGCTGGCGTCGTTCACGGAGTACGCGAGCGCCGTCCCCACCCCGATCGACATCATCGAACGACCGCTGGGACAACGCCTGTTGCGGCTTCTCGGCGACCGTGCGGACGCCCGCAGCCGGGTACGGCTGCTCGTCTACACCTGGTGGGGCCTGTTCGTGGGCATGCTGACCAAGGAGATCACCCCCGAGCGGGGCGAGGCGGACCTGCGGCTGGCCGCGCGGCTGATCGCCGCGGTCTGAACACGCGAAAGGCGCCCGGGACACCCGCGGTGTCCCGGGCACCGGTGTGAGCTCAGTCCGTCGCCCCGGCCATGTCCAGCACGGCGAGGTAGGCGAAGGCGACGCTGGACCCGATCGGGGTCCCCGCACCCGGGTAGACCCGCCCCGACATCGCGGCCATGGTGTTCCCGCTCGCGTACAGCCCCTCGATCGGACTGCCGTCCGGCCGCAGCACGCGCGCATGCTCGTCGGTCCTCAGGCCGCCCTTGGTGCCGATGTCGGACGGCACGATGGTCGCCACGTAGAAGGGCGGCGTGGAGATCGGCACCACCAGCGGGTTGGGGTACTCGGTCTCGGGCGCCGCCGGGAAGTTCTGCCGGGGGTCGGCCGCGAACGGGACGATGTGGTGGAACATCTGGTCCCACACGCTCGTACCCCGGTCGAACTTCTCGTCCACACCGGTCGCCGCGTAGCCGTTGAACTCCTCGACGGTGCGGCTCAGCGCGTCGAACGGCACGTCGATCAGCTTCGCCAGCTCCTCCAGGGTGTCGGCCCTGCGCAGCGCGCCGGACTCCAGCCATTCCGGGCGCAGCGGCTCGTCCGGCGGGCCGCCGAAGCTGTCGCGGTCCAGCTGCCGCTGGTCGAAGATCCAGTACGCCGGGATGTGACTGACGCCCGTGCTGTGGTGCAGGCGCATGATCTCGTGCCCGACCTGGTCGTAGGGCCGGCTCTCGTTGACGAAGCGCTCGCCCGCCGCGTTGACCCAGATGCCGCCCCGGGTGCCGGTGTGGAAGATCGGCAGCCCGTCGGGCTGGATCAGTCCCGCCACGAACCAGGCCTCGTCGAGCAGGTCGGTGTCCGCGCCCGCGGCGATGCCCGCCCGCAGCGCGTCGCCCGTGTTGGTGTGGACGCCGTTGGACCACTCACCGGTGAGCGGCGCCTGGTTCTTCTCGCGCAGCTCACGATCGCGCTCGAAGCCGCCGGCTGCCAGCAGCACACCCCGTGCGGCCCGGAACGAGACCGGCTCCCCGTCGTGGACGGCCTCGATCCCGACGACCCTGCCGTCCTCGACGATCAGGTCGGTGAGCGCGGTGTTCAGCAGCAGTGTGCCGTTGCCCGTCTCCAGGAACGCGGCCAGGGCACGGCCGACCAGCGCGCGCCCGCCGGAGACGACCGGGCCCTCGTCGAAGCCGAACCGCTCGGTCGGGATCGACCTGCGGACGATGCCGGCGTGTTCCCCGATCTCCGCCAGTTCGAGCGGCGGCGGGAAGATGGTGTGCCCGGTGGGCGAGGCCCCGTCGACCCAGCCGAAGTAGTCCGGCACCGGACCGTGCACGAACGACTGGAACCAGGGGTTCTGCTCCAGCTCGTCGATCAGCCGGGGCCCGGCCGCCAGATAGGCGTCCTGCCGCGCCTCCCGCGAGGGGTCGGCGACGATCTCGCGCAGATAGGCCCGGACGGCCTCGACGTCGTCCGCGAGGCCCGCGCGGGCCAGCGGGGCGGAACCGGGGTACCAGATACCGGCGCCGGAGTAGGCCATGGTGCCGCCCACCCGGTCGGCCTTCTCGACGACGAGCGTACGCAGTCCGCGCGACGCGGCGACGTACGCACCGACCAGGCCTCCGCCCGACCCCACGACGACCACGTCGTAGGCATCCTCGTTGATGCTCATCCGAACCTCCTCATGAGTGCCGACGTTCTGCGTGGGGGGTGGGGACCGCTGCGGAACGCGCCTGCGGTCGGAGGTCGCGGGGCGCTCTGTGGCATGCCGCCACCGGCCGTTCGGCAGTTCGCCGGACGACGGTAACGAGGCCGCGGAAGCCCGCCGTCGAGCCATCTCGCTCAGCGAGACCCGGCCCGGCAGTCCCGGTGAGCGGAACGTCCGGGGCTCCCCTCGGGCTCCGCGGCACAGGCTGAAGGCCGGCACGAGTTGAGGATGGCGATGACAGACCTCTGGGAACCGGCGGCCGTCGCGGACCGTGAGACCGCCGTTGCGGAAGCGGCCGTACGACTCACCCGCGCGGCCCGCGACCACAAGCCCTGCACGCCCGTACGGGACCTGCTGGGAGCGAAGGACATCAGCCTCGCGTACGCCGTCCAGCGGCGCGTCGTCGGCGAGCGGATCGCCGCCGGGGCACGGGTCGTCGGCCGCAAGATCGGGCTGACGTCCGAGTCGGTGCAGCGCCAAGTGGGCGTCGAACGGCCCGACTTCGGCGTCCTGCTCGACGACATGGACGTCACCGGACTCCCGGCCGTCCCGAGCGACCGGCTGCTCCAGCCCAGGGTCGAGGCGGAGATCGCGTTCGTCCTCGCCGAGGACCTCGACGAGGGCGACCTCGACGTCGACCGGGTCCGGGCTGCGGTCGGACACGCCGTGGCCGCGCTGGAGATCGTGGACAGCAGGGTCGCCGACTGGGACATCGCGATCACCGACACGGTCGCCGACAACGCCTCAAGCGGTCTGTTCGTCCTGGGCCGACAGCCCCTCGGCATCGACGAGTTCGAGCCGAAGGACGTGACCATGCGGCTGTACGCCGACGGGGAGCTCGCCTCCGAGGGCGACGGCGCCGCCTGCCTCGGCGACCCCCTTGCGGCGCTGCTCTGGCTGGCCCGCACCGCCCGCGAGTTCGGCGACCCGCTGCGCGCCGGGCAGATCGTGCTCTCCGGCGCCCTCGGCCCGCTCGTCCCCACCCCGCCAGGCATCACCGTACGGGCCGAGATGTCGGCCCTGGGTTCGGTGACCGCGACCTTCTCACCCGAGGAACACAAAGGATGACGAAGACCAAGGTGGCCGTAATCGGCTCCGGCAACATCGGCACCGACCTGATGATCAAGGTCCTGCGCCTGTCCGAGACCCTGGAGATGGCCGCGATGGTGGGCATCGACCCGGACTCGGACGGCCTGTCGCGCGCCGCCCGCCTCAAGGTCCCCACCACCCACGAGGGCGTCGACGGCCTGATCCGCATGGACGGCTTCGACGACATCGGCATCGTCTTCGACGCCACCTCCGCCAAGGCCCATGTCGAGAACGCCAAGAAGCTCGCCCCGTACGGCAAGCGGCTCGTGGACCTCACCCCGGCGGCCATCGGCCCCTACGTGGTGCCGCCGGTCAACCTCGACGAGCACCTGTCGGGCGGGGACAACGCTGTCGACAACTTCAACATGGTCACCTGCGGCGGCCAGGCGACCATCCCGATCGTGCACGCGGTCAGCCGGATCACCCCGGTGCCCTACGCCGAGATCGTCGCGTCCATCGCCTCGAAGTCGGCCGGACCCGGCACCCGGGCCAACATCGACGAGTTCACCGAGACCACCTCCGGCGCCATCGAGAAGGTGGGCGGCGCCCGCCGGGGCAAGGCGATCATCGTCCTCAACCCGGCCGAACCGCCGCTGATCATGCGGGACACGGTGTACTGCCTGATCGGCGACGCCGACCACGACGCGGTCCGGGCCTCCGTCGAGGAGATGGTGGCCGCGGTCGCCGAGTACGTGCCCGGCTACCGGCTCAAGCAGGAGGTCCAGTTCACCCCGGTGCCGGCCGGCGACCCGGTCCACACACTGCTGCCCGACGGCGTCGAGGAGAAGCCGACCACCAAGGTGTCGGTCTTCCTGGAGGTCGAGGGCGCCGCCCACTACCTGCCCGCCTACGCCGGCAACCTCGACATCATGACCTCGGCCGCCCTGCGCGTCGCCGAGCGCATCGCCGGGCGCGAGACCACCGAGGTGACCAAGTGACCGAGACCCCCAGGCTCTACGTGCAGGACGTCACCCTCCGGGACGGCATGCACGCCATCCGGCACCGGATCACCCCGGAGTTCGTGGCGAGGATCTCCGCCGCGCTCGACCGGGCGGGCGTCGACGCCATCGAGGTCGCGCACGGCGACGGACTGGCCGGCGGCAGCCTCAACTACGGGCCCGGCAGCAACACCGACTGGGAGTGGATCGAGGCGGCCGCCGACGCCATCGACCGCGCGGTCCTCACCTCCCTGCTGCTTCCCGGCATCGGCACCATCGTGGAACTGAAGCGGGCCTACGCCATGGGCGTCCGCTCGGTGCGCATCGCCACCCACTGCACCGAGGCCGACGTCGCCGCCCAGCACATCTCCACCGCCCGCGAACTCGGCATGGACGTCTCGGGCTTCCTGATGATGGCCCACATGGCGTCCCCCGAAGTCCTCGCCGGACAGGCCAGGTTGATGGAGTCGTACGGTGCCCACTGCGTGTACGTCACCGACTCCGGCGGCCGGCTCACCATGGACGGCGTCCGCGACCGCATCCGCGCCTACCGGGACGTCCTCGACCCCGGCACCCAGATCGGCATCCACGCCCACGAGAACCTCTCCCTCTCCGTCGCCAACTCCGTGGTCGCCGTGGAGGAAGGGGTCACCCGGGTCGACGCCTCCCTCGCCGGACAGGGCGCGGGCGCGGGCAACTGCCCGATCGAGCCCTTCGTCGCCGTCGCCAACCTGCACGGCTGGAAGCACGACTGCGACCTGTACGCCCTCCAGGACGCCGCCGA
Organism: Streptomyces cylindrosporus; assembly: GCF_022698165.1. Lineage (GTDB taxonomy): Bacteria > Actinomycetota > Actinomycetes > Streptomycetales > Streptomycetaceae > Streptomyces > Streptomyces cylindrosporus. The sequence goes on along the minus strand of NZ_JALDAY010000007.1, from coordinate 611,725 downwards.
GGACCTGGTACGGCCGCTGCAGGACCGCCCGGTGCGCGTGGACCGCGAGACCCTCACGCTCGGCTACGCGGGCGCCTACTCCAGCTTCCTGCGGCACGCCGAGACCGCGGCCGAGCAGTACGGCCTCGACGCCCGCACCATCCTGGAGGAGGTCGGCAGGCGCGGCCTGGTCGGTGGCCAGGAGGACATGATCGTGGACATCGCCCTGGACCTGACGACACGGGGCTGACGCGGGATTGCCCCCGACAATTAATAGACCGGTCGCCCCAATTAATCGGTGCACGGCTCTTTCTCTGCGGTCGGCGTCATTGATACCTTGACGCCGGCGCCGGACCAGAATTGATTTCAGGTTGAGCAGAGAGGCACCGACGATGACGTCTGCCCCTGAGCTGAGCGTTGCGCTGCCTCCGTCGATGATGGAGCGAGTGACGCTCATCATGGACCTCTTCGAGAGTCCACAGACCCACCTGACCCTTGAGACGGTCTCCCGCCGGACCCAGCTGCCCCGGTCGACCACGCACCGGATCCTCGACCAGCTGGTCCGGCTCGACTGGCTGCGGCACACGGTGGCCGGATACACCCTGGGCAACAGAGCGCTCGGGCTGGGCGGCCGGGAGATCGGGCACAGCGCGCTGCGGGCAGCCGCCGCGCCGCATCTGCTGGATCTGGCCGTCCGCACCAGGATGGTCGTCCATCTGGCCGTGCTCGACGGGCCGGAGATCTACTACCTGGACAAGGTGGGCGGCCGGGCCGCCGTCGACATCCCCTCGCGGGTCGGCGGCCGGGCGGTCGCGCACTGCACCGGGCTCGGCAAGGCCATGCTGGCCTGGCTGAGCCCGGAGGAGATCGACGCGCGGTACACGCAGAGCATGGAGCGCCGGACCCACCACAGCATCGGCCGGCTCGACCAGCTGCACCGCGAGCTGGGCCAGGTGCGCCGCCGGGGCGGGCTGGCGATCGACCGCGGGGAGTGCTTCCCCGGCCTCGGCTGTGTCGGCCTCGCCCTGCGCGGACCGGAGGGCCCGGTCGGCGCGATCTCGGTGGTCGGCGACGGCCGTTCGTCCCTGGAACTCGTGGCCCCGCTGGTGGTGAACGCCGTGCGGGCCGTCGCGGACGACCTCTACGGCACACCGGAACCGCACCGCCGGGAAGTCCCGGACGTCATCGCCTGACGAGGAAAGCCGCCCCAGGGGGCACCTGGGGCGGCTCTCTGTCCCGGAATCACCGGGCGGTCCAGCCCCCGTCGACCGTGACCGTCGTACCCGTGACATAGCGGGAGGCGTCCGAGGCCAGGAACACCGCGGCGCCGCCCAGTTCACCGGCGTCGCCCACCCGGCCCAGGGGAGTGCTCCGCACGATCCGCTCGCCCCAGCGGCTGTCCAGCAGCCCGGAGCTGAGGTCCGTACGGAAGTAGCCGGGTGCCAGGGAGTTGACCCGCACCCCGCGGTCGGCCCACTCCACGGCGAGCGCCCTGGTGAGCGCCTCGACGCCGCCCTTGCTGGCCGCGTACGCGGCGATCCGCTCGAAGCCGGTGCGCGCGTGCACCGACGAGACGTTGACGATCGACCCGGACCCCTGCTCCAGCATCACCTTCCCGGCCTCGCGGCAGCAGTAGAAGGTGCCCCGGAGATTGATGTCGAGCACCCGCCCGAAGTCCTCGTCGGTGACGAACTCGGTGCGCGTGAAGTGCGGGCTGATCCCGGCGCAGTTGACGACCGCGTCCAGCCGCCCGGTCGCGCCGGTGATCCGCTCGACCGTCGTACGCACCACGTCCGAGTCGGCCACGGAACCGGGCAGCACCAGCACCTTGCCCCCGTGCCCGGCGAGTTCGGCCTCCAGGCTCTCCAGGTCCGCGGCGGTCCGGGCGGTCACCGCCACGTCCGCTCCGGCCTGGGACAGCGCGACCGCGATCGCCCGCCCGAGCCCCTTGCCCGCGCCGGTGACCCAGGCGGTACGGCCGTCGAGGCGCAGCTCGGTGTTGACGTCGGCCATGCCTCAGTCCTCCACGGGGATGTCGCGCAGGGTCCGCTTGAGGACCTTGCCGGAAGGAGTGCGGGGGAGTTCGCCGACGACGTCGAAGCGGACCGGCACCTTGAACTTGGCGAGGTGTCCCGCGCAGAACTCCCGCAGCTCGTCCGGCCCGGCGTCCGCGCCCGGCCGGAACACCACGAAGGCGCGCGGGACCTCGCCCCAGCGGGGATGCGTCAGCCCGACCACCGCGGCCTCGAGGACAGCGGGGTGCTCGTACAGCACCCGCTCCACCTCGGGAGTCGCGATGTTCTCCCCGCCCGAGACGATCATGTCCTTCTTGCGGTCGTCGATGTAGAGGAAGCCGTCCTCGTCGACGTGCCCGATGTCCCCGGTGTGGAACCAGCCGTTCTGCAGGGCCGCGGCCGTGGCCTTCTCGTCGCGCCAGTAGCCGGCGAAGACCTTCGGGCCGCGCAGCGTGATCTCGCCCAGCTCGCCCGCCGGCAGCTCCTTGCCGGTGTCGTCGACGATCCGCACGCGCGTGTGCGGCACCGGACGCCCGACCGAGCCCAGCTTGGACAGCGCGTGCTCGCGGTCGAGGAAGGTGTCGCCGGAGACCGTCTCGGTCAGCCCGTAGGCGTCGGCGAACCAGGCGTTGGGGAAGGCGTTCATGATGCGGCGCAGCACCGGCTCGGGGGTCTTCTCGCCGCCGCCGAGGACGAAGCGGACCGAGGAGGTGTCGTAGGACTCCCGGTCCGGGACCTCCAGCACCGCGTTGACCATGGCGGGCGCGAGCCAGGCGTTGGTGACCCGGTGCTCCTGTATCGACCGCAGGACGCCCTGCGGGTCGAACTTCCGCTGGAGCACCACTGCGCCGCCCGCGTACAGGACGCCGAGGGCCGGCATGTCCAGGCCGCCCACGTGATAGAGCGGGCCGCAGACCAGTGTGGTGTCGGCCGCGGTCAGCCCGAAGTGGACGATGTGCGCCAGGTTCTTGGCCTGCACGTTCCCGTACGTGATGCGCACGCCCTTGGGCCGCGAGGTGGTGCCCGAGGTGTACATCAGGCGCTGGAGGTCGTCGGGGCCGACGTCCACGGCGGCGACCTCCGCTGCCTGGTGCCGGTCCAGCAGCGCCTCGTAGCCGGTCCACCCGGGCGCGGGAGCCTCTCCGTCCACCAGGATCCGGTGCTCCAGGCCGGCGGCCCTGGCGGCGATGCGGTCCGTCGCGCGCAGGAACTCCGGCTCGGTGACGATCGCCTTCGCCTCGGCGTGGTCCAGGATGTACGCCCATTCCTCCTCGGACAGGCGGTAGTTCAACGGCAGGAACACGGCCCCGACGCGATTGGCCGCGTACACCAGCTCGATGAACTCCGGCCGGTTGTACAGCAGCAGGGCCACGACGTCGCCGCGCCCGACGCCCAGCTCCGTCAGACCGGCGGCCAGCCGGTTCACCCGCTCATGGAGCTCGCGCACCGTCAGGCGGCGGTCGTCCTGCGTCACGGCCACGGCGTCGGGCCGCTGGGCCAGGTGGTAATCGAGGATGCTCGAAAAATTGTGCACGGCGACTCTCCGGCTCGGCGGCCGGGAATGTCCCGACCGGTCGGTTGCCCGCTACCAAGATTTAGTGTACCTCTTGGTCTATAAAACATTGAGCCGCACTTTACGACGGAGCCCACTGGTCGACAACCATCCAGGCGGCCCCGAGTCGCTTCCACCCGGAGGAGGGCCCCTTGCCTCGTATCCGCCTCGAGACCGACGGACCCGTGGTCACGGTCCGACTCGCCCATCCGCCGATGAACGCCTTCGACACCGCGCAGCGCCGCGAGCTGGCCACCGGTGTGCGCAGGCTCGCGGAGGACCCCGCGGTGCGGGCGGTGGTGCTGTACGGCGGGGAGCGGCTGTTCGCCGCCGGGGCGGACGTCAAGGCGCTGGCCGCGATGGACCCCGAGGAGGTCCGGGGCTGGAACCGGGCGCTGCAACGCACCTTCGACGAGGTGGCCCGCCTCCCGGTACCGGTCGTCGCGGCCATCACCGGATACGCGCTCGGCGGCGGCCTCGAACTGGCCCTCGCCGCCGACTACCGGGTGGCCGCCGACGACGCGGTCCTCGGCCAGCCGGAGGTCCAGCTCGGCATCATGCCCGGCTCGGGCGGCACCCAGCGGCTCACCCGCCTGATCGGCCCGTCACGAGCGAAGAACCTCCTGATGACAGGCCGCCGGGTGGGCGCCGAGGAGGCCATGCGGCTGGGCCTGGTGGACGAGGTGGTCCCCACGGCAGAGGTGTACGAGACGGCCGTGCGCTACGCCCGCCGCCTGGCCGAGGGCCCGGCCGCGGCCCTGGAGGCGATCAAGGAGGCCGTGGACCACGGCGCCGACACGTCCCTGTCCACCGGCCTGGCCCTCGAACGCTCCCTGTTCACAGGGGTGTTCGGCACGGCAGACGCGACGACGGGCATCCAGTCCTTCCTGGAACACGGCCCGGGCAAGGCCCGTTTCAGCAGCGCCCCGTAAGGGGCGCGGGGAACTGCGCGACCAGCCACAACGAACCCGCACCCGAACGACGACACAGAAGGGGGAGAACATGAAGGCCCTGCGCTGGCACGCCGCACACGACCTCCGACTCGAAGAGGTCCCCGACCCCCCGACCCCGCAACCGCACGAGGCAGTCGTCGAGGTCTCCTGGTGCGGAGTCTGCGGCACGGACCTGCACGAGTTCCTCGAAGGCCCGCACATGATCCGCGAGGGCCCGCACCCCCTCACCGGCGAGGCCCCGCCCCTCGCCCTCGGCCACGAACTGAGCGGCACGGTCGTCGCGTTGGGCACCGAGGTCCCCGGCATCACGATCGGCGACAGGGTGACCGCCGACCCCGTCTGGCGATGCGGCCTCTGCTTCTGGTGTACCCGCGGCGAGTACCACATCTGCCCCAAGAGCGGCTCCGTGGGCCTCGCCTCACCCGGCGCCTTCGCGGATCGCGTCACCGTCCCGATCGCGGGCCTGACCCGGCTCCCCGACAACGTGAGCGACGAGATGGCGGCCGCCGCCGAACCCCTCGCGGTCGGCCTGCACGCCGTCACCCGGGCCGGCGTCCGCCCCGGCGACAACGTCCTCGTCGTCGGCGGCGGCCCGATCGGCGTCGCCGTGGTCCTCGCGGCCCGCATCGCCGGCGCCGCCGCGCTCTACGTGAGCGAACCCCTCGCGGGGCGCCGCGAGTTGCTGCTGAACCTCGGCGTCACCGAGGCCTTCGACCCGCGCGAGACCGACGTACGCCGGGAGGTGTTCCTCAGGACGAACCGCATCGGCCCGGACGTCGTCATCGACGCGACCGGCGTCCCCGCGCTCGCCGCCCAGGCGGTGGCGACCGTCCGGCGCGGCGGACGCGTCGTGCTCGCCGGAGTCGGCCACGGCAGCGTCGAGTTCGACATGGGGCAGCTCGTCTTCTACGAGCGTTCCGTGCTCGGCACGCTCGGCTACAACTTCGACATCCCCCGTGTGATCGACCTGATGAGCACCGGGCGGCTGGACGCCTCGCCACTGATCACCGGACGTTTCTCGCTCTCGGAAGGAGCCGGGGTCTTCGCGGACCTGGCGGCCGACCGCGCAAGGCACCTGAAGGTGCTGCTGACCCCGAAGGGATAAGTGACATGGATTTCGACCTGCCGGAGGAGACGCGGGACCTTCAGGACATGGTCCGGGAGTTCGCGGCCAAGGAGATCACCCCGAACGCGGCCGAGTGGTCGGAGAACGAGGAGTTCCCGACGCATGTCTTCACCAAGCTCGGCGAACTCGGCCTGATGGGCATGCTCGTGCCCGAGCAGTACGGCGGCGCGGGCTCCGACATGGTGTCCTACGTGGCCGTCATGGAGGAACTCGGCGCCGCCGACCAGTCGGTGGCCTCCTCCTGGAACGCCCACTCCACCATCGCGACCCTGCCGCTCCTCGCCTACGGCACCGAGGAGCAGAAGCAGCGCTGGCTCGCCCCGCTGGCCCGTGGCGAGGCCATCGGCGCGTTCGGCCTGACCGAGCCCGGCGCCGGGTCCGACGCGGCCGGGATCACCACCACCGCCCGCCGGGAGGACGGGAGTTGGGTGATCAACGGCACCAAGATGTTCATCACCAACGCCGGCACCGACATCAGCCAGGGCGTCACCCTGCTCGCCACCACCGGCAAGGACGAGGACGGACGGAAACGGTTCGCCACCTTCTACGTCCCGACCGGCACCCCCGGTTACACCTGTGGCGCCAAGCTGAAGAAGCTCGGCTGGCACGCCATGGACACCCGGGAACTGGTCTTCGACGACTGCCGGATCTCCGACGACCACCTCGTCGGCGAGGAGGGCGGCGGGCTGCGCCAGTTCCTCTCCGTCCTCGACAAGGGCCGCATCAGCGTCGCCGCCCTCGGCCTGTCGCTGGCCAAGGCCGCACTCGCCCTCGCCGTCAAACACGCCACGGAACGGCACCAGTTCGGCCGGCCGCTCTCGTCGTTCCAGGCGGTCGCGCACAAGATCGCCGACATCGGCACGGAGTTCGAGGCCGCCCGCTGGATGGTCTACCGCGCCGCCTGGCTCGCCGACCAGGGACGGTCGTACAGCAAGGAGGCCGCCATGGCCAAGCTGTACGCCTCCGAGGTCGCCAACCGGGCCGCCTCCCAGGCGGTGCAGATCCACGGCGGCTACGGCTATGTCCGGGAGTCGGAGATCTCGCGGTTCTACGCCGACGCCAAGATCCTGGAGATCGGCGAGGGCACCAACGAGATCCAGCGGGACGTCATCGCCCGGGCCCTGGTGAAGCAGGCATGACGGGCGCAGGGGCTCGCGGTGTGCACCGCGGGCCCCCGGCTCAGGCGGCCGGCGGATCGACCTGCCACTCGGCCTCGGGGTCCAGCGGCAGGTCCGGGCGCTCCCGCTTGAACGCCGCCGCCTTCTCCTCCAGGTCCGGCAGGACGGCCCCCGGCGCGCCGAAACCGCGCAGCAGGGTGTCGCAGTACTCGCGCGAGAGCTGTGCGGCGTCCCAGCGGCCGCCCGGCTTCGCCCACTGGTAGGTGTGGTTGTGGAGGTTGAGGAACTGCAGCGTGGCCAGCCGCGGCGGCATCGCGCGGAAGGCGCCCCGCTCGACGGCCTCCGTGAGCAGCCCGCGCACCAGCCGCTCGAACTCGGCGCGCTGGCCGAGCAGGGTGTGCAGGGCGTCGCCGGTGAGACTGCGGTAGTCGTGCTCGTAGACCCAGATGTGGTCGAGCCTGTGGAAGATGGTCGTCAGCAGCGACTCGGACAGCAGGCGCAGCCGCACCAGCGGATCCGCGTCGAGCGCGACGATCTCCCGCGCCCTGGACAGCAGCGGGGACATCACCCGGGACTGGATCTCGATCAGCAGATTCTCCTTGGAGCCGATGTAGTAGTACAGCGCCCCCTTCGCGAGCCCTACCGCGCGGCCCAGGTCGTTGACCGAGGTCGCCGCGTAGCCCTGGCGGGCGAACAGCTCGGCGGCCGTGTCGATGATCTTCTGGCGCCGGACCTGGTAGTCCGGCCCGTGGCCCGGTGGTCTGGGCATTGCTTCGCTCCCCGCCCGACTTCGTTTTCCGCTCTGTCCCAAGAAGTTTGCTAGACCAGACGGTACATTAAAAACAGGACTCAGGCGGTGCGGCTGTGCGCCGCCCGCGCGAGCAATGCGAGGACGCGCATGACGACCGATGCAGCAGTGCAGGCGGGGCCCGCATCCGGGCACACGGATCAGCTTCTGGAGATGTACCGCCGGATGCGTCGTGTCCGGCGTTTCGAGGAGCGGGCCTCCGAGCTGTACAAGGCGACCGAGATTCCCGGCTTTCTCCATCTGTCGATCGGTCAGGAGGCGAGCGCCGTGGGCGCCTGCTGGCCCCTCGGTCCGCGGGACGGCATCACCTCCACCCACCGCGGCCACGGCCATGTGCTGGCCAAGGGCCTGGACGTGGCGCCGATGATGGCCGAGCTGATGGGCAAGGAGGCGGGCACCTGCCACGGCCGCGGCGGCTCGATGCACATCGCCGACCCGGGTCTCGGCATCTACGGCGCCAACGGCATCGTCGGCGCCGGGCTCCCCATCGCCGCGGGCGTGGCCACCGCGGCCAAGCTGCGCGACGCGGGCGACGTGGTGGTGGCCTTCTTCGGCGACGGCGCGGTCGCGCAGGGCATGTTCCACGAGGCGGTCAACCTGGCCGCCGTATGGGACCTGCCGGTCGTCTTCCTGTGCGAGAACAACCACTACTCGGAGTTCTCGCCCGCCGCCGAGCAGCACCGGGCCGCCCTGTCCGCCCGCGCGGCCGGTTACGGCATCGGGTACGCGCACGTCGACGGCAACGACGTACTCGCGGTGGCCGGTCTGATGACCGACGTGGTGGCGCGGCTGCGGGCGGGCGGCGGTCCGGTCCTGGTGGAGGCGGAGACCTACCGCTGGCACGGCCACTACGAGGGCGACCCGGAGCGCTACCGCAGCGCCGAGGAGGTCGCCGAGGCCAAGGAGCGCGACCCGCTGCTGGTGGCCCGCCGCCATCTGGCCGCCGCCGGGGTGCCGGCCGCGCAGGCCGACGCGGTCGACGAGGAGATCGACAAGGAGATCGAGGCGGCGGTGCAGTGGGCCAGGAGCCTGCCCGAGCCGGCCCCGGAGACCCTGTACGACTTCGTCTCGGCCCCGCGCCCCGCCCTGCCCGAGCCCGCACCCGCGGCGGGCGAGGTCTTCCGGTCCATGGACGCCGTACGCCTGGCCCTGGAGCACGAACTGGCCGCCGACCCCGGCGTGTTCGTCGCCGGCATCGACGTCGGCGCGGGCGGCAACGTCTTCGGGCTCACCCGCGGTCTCGCCCAGGCGTTCCCGGGCCGGGTGCGCGACACTCCGATCAGCGAGAGCGCCATCATCGGTACGGCGGTCGGGGCGGCCATGGCCGGCATGAAGCCGGTCGTCGAGGTGATGTACATGGACTTCATCGGCGTCTGCCTCGACATGCTGCTCAACCAGGCCGCCAAGCTGCGCTTCATGACCGGCGGCCGGGCCTCCATGCCGCTGGTGGTGCGCACGCAGTTCGGCGCGGGCCGCTCCTCCGGCAGCCAGCACTCGCAGAGCCTGGAGGCGCTCCTCGCGCACATCCCCGGGCTGACCGTGGTGATGCCGTCCAACCCGGCCGACACCTATGGCCTGTTGCGGGCGGCCATCCAGGACCCGAACCCGGTGGTCTTCGTCGAGAACCGGCTGCAGTACGGCCTCAAGGGGCCGAAGCCGCCGGCCGACCACCTGATCCCGCTGGGAAAGGCGAAGGTCGTCCGCGAGGGCACCGACGTCACGCTCGTCTCCTGGTCGCGGATGGTCCAGGACGCCCTGGCCGCCGCCGAGTCGCTGGCCGCGGAGGGCGTGAGCGTCGAGGTGATCGACCTGCGCACGATCGCCCCGCTGGACCGCGAGACGGTCCTCGCCTCCCTCGCCAAGACCAACCGCCTGGTCATCGCCCATGAGGCGGTACGGGACTTCGGCGTCGGCGCCGAACTGTCCGCGCTCGCCGTCGACGAGGGCTTCTGGCACCTGGACGCGCCCGTCACCCGGGTCGCGGCGCCCCCGACGCCTGCTCCCTACGCGCCCTCGCTGGAGCGGCTGTGGCTGCCCTCGCGGGACACCATCGCCGACACGGTCCGCCGTATCGCGGCTGTGTGAACGCCGACATGACGAAAGGGTGCTCCCCAGGACGTCCTCCTGGGGAGCACCCCTTCGTGGTCTCCGAGCGTGGCCGTGGATCAGACGGTCGCGACCGGGGTCAGCGGGCTGCCCTGGGTGCCGGGCAGGTTCAGCGGGGGAGCCGTGAGCAGGAAGCGGCTGCGGTCGTGCTCGCGCAGCCAGGCCGCCAGGTCGTGCAGGTACCACAGCTCGCCGAGCGGGACGCCCAGCTTGAACAGGCACAGGTGGTGGATCGGGAGCAGGGTGTGGCGGCCCTGGGCCTTCGTGGTGGCCACGCCCTCGACCGCGTAGTTGTCCGCGATGAGCGCCGACATCTGCGACTCGGCGATCCAGTTCAGGATCTCCGGGTCGTCCGCGTCGAGGTAGGCGGCGGTCTGGTGGATGGCCACCGGGTCCGGGTTCTTGTTCCAGGCGAGCACCTGGGTGGCGAAACCGGTGTGCAGCAGGACCATGTCGCCGGGCTCCACGGTCACGTTGTCCGCGGCCATGATCTCCTGGAGCTGCCTGAAGCTCACCGGCTGGTAGCCGGTGCCCAGGTGGTGGGCGATGTCGATGAGGACACCCCGGCCCTGGACGCCGTGCTGCGCCATGTGCTCCAGGCCGAGATGGCGGGCGAAGCTGACGCTTCCGCTGCCGTCGCCCTTGGCGTCCTCCTGCGGACCCACCACGTCCGCGCCGGGCCGGTAACCGTTGTAGTAGACGGGCTCCGCCTCGCCGTCGCCGTCGGCGTCGAACTCGGCGCCCTGGTGGGCGAGGGAGTCCCATTGGGTCGAGTACTGCAGCCAGAGGGTCACCACGTCGTCGGACCAGACGTCGATCAGGGCGGGATCGATCTGGTCGCGGGCCACGACGTTGTAGAAGACGTCCTGCTTGTGCTGGAGGTCCTCGGTGGGCCGCAGGATGGGCGGGTAACGGCGCTGGTTGAGGGCCGTGCCGCCCGGATAGTCGAGCGGCAGGCTCAGGCTGAAGGTGACCCCGTGCTCGACCTCGCGCACGCCCTGCAGCACCTTCTCGGCCGTCAGCAGGTTGATGCGGCCCAGCTCGTCGTCGTCGCCCCACTCGCCCCAGGTCGAACCGGGCGGCCGCTGCTTCCAACGCTTCGTCACGATAGAACTCCTCCTTGGACGACGGTCCCCGTCGACGGTCGTGCCCGCATGCTATTTCTAATGTACCGAGCGGTCAACAACTCGGACGGCTTTCCATTCGGGCCTTCATATTGCGCTCCGGAATCAATAGACTGACTGGTCGAAACACCTGCCACCGGGAACTTCTACGAGACCTGATCCGCACCCCGCCCTGCCGTACCCCATCGAGCCCACCGGGAGACAAGACCCATGACCGTCACCGCCGAATCCGCCCTGGCCGGAGTCCAGAGGATCATCGCGACCTACGCCCAGAACATCGACGCCGGGAACACCGACGTCGTCGCCGACCTGTTCACCGAGGACGGGGTCGCCGAGATCGAGGGCCAGGACACCTTCGAGGGCCGCGAGACCATTCGCAAGGTCTACGGGCAGTTCTCGCCGCAGACCCCGCAGCTGCACCTCGTCGGCAACACCGTGCTCACCTCCGAGCCCGGCGAGGAGGTTACGGCCACCAGCAACCTGGTGTTCTTCGCGCGCGGCGAGGAGGGCTGGGGCATCCAGCTCGTCGGCACCTACGAGGACACGGCGGTCCTGGTGGACGGCGAGTGGAAGTTCCGCCGGCGCGTCACGAAGTTCCTCTGACAGCGCCCCGAACGACCGGACGCCGGTGCCCCCGATCCACGGGCGGCACCGGCGTTCCGCCTGCTCAGGCCTCCTGCTCCGCCGCCTTGGCGAACTCGAAGGCCGGGAAGCCGTTCTCGACGGACTCGTGGATCAGCTCCTGGAGCTTGTACCGCCCCATGGGGTTCAGCAGCTGCTTGACGGCCTTGCCGGGGATGTTGGCGCCGTAGAAGTAGCTGCTCTTGAGGAAGGACAGCTGGGCCTCGTTGCCGTTGACGAGGTCGGTCCACTCCTGCTCGGCCGCGTCCGTGACCGCGACGACCTCGTGGCCGTGGTCGCGGGCGTGGACGAGCAGGTCCATCACATAGTCGACCTGGTCGCCGGAGTAGCGCGGGTTGTTGCCCAGGGCGCCGTGCGGGCCGCCGGGGAAGTAGAAGTTGGGGAAGCCCGCGGTCACGACCCCGAGGTAGGTGGACGGGCCGTCCGCCCAGTACTCCTTGAGCTCGCGACCCTGCCGGCCCCGCACGCCCAGGCGGTTGAGCGCGCCGGTGCCGAAGTCGTAGCCGGTCGCCCAGATGATGATGTCGAACTCCTGGTGGCCCTCGGAGGTCTCGATCCCGGTCTCGGTGATGCGGACGATCGGCGTCTCGTTGATGTCGACCAGCTCGACGTTCGGCTTGTTGTACGCCTCGTAGTAGCCGGTGCCGAACGGGGGCCTGCGGCCGCCGTAGCCGTGGCCCTTGGGGATCAGCTTCTCGGCCGTCGCCGGGTCCTTGACGATCGAGCGGATCTTGCCCGCGATGAACTCGCAGAACTCCTCGTTGACCGTGGGGTTGGTGGTCATGTCGTAGTAGTGCTCGGAGAGCTTGGTGAAGCCGGGGCTGTTCCACTTCTGCTCGTAGAACTCCTGGCGCTGCTCCGGGGTGTCCTCCAGGCCCGAGCGCATGGTGATCTGGTGCAGGAAGCCGCTGGGCGAGGTGTTGAGGGTGTCCCGGATGGACTCGAAGTTGCCCTTGAGCTCGGCCTGTTCCTCGGCGGTGATCGGCCGGTTGTTCAGCGGGGTGAGCCAGTCGGCGACCTTCTGGTACACCGTCAGGTGCGCCACGTCGTCGGCGATCGCGGGCACGATCTGCACACCGCTGGAGCCGGTGCCGATCTGGGCCACGCGCTTGCCGGTGAAGTCCACCGGGGTCTTGGGCCAGCGGCCCGTGTGGTGCTGCTCGCCGCGGAAGTCCGCGCGGCCCGGGATCTCCGGCACGAACGGCACGGAGAGGATGCCGGTCGCCGCGACGACGTGGCGGGCCCGGTACTCGGTGCCGGCCTCGGTGGTCACGGTCCAGGCGGCGGCCGTCTCGTCCCACACGACCGAGGAGACCTTCGCGCCGAAGTCGATGAGCCGACGCAGGTCGAAGCGGTCGACGACGTAGTTGAAGTACCGCTCGATCTCCGGCTGGCCGGCGAAGTGCTCCGACCACTCCCACTCCTCCCACAGCTCCTTGGAGAACAGGTAGCCGTAGGTGTAGCTCTCGGAGTCGAAGCGCGCCTGGGGGTAGCGGTTCCAGTACCAGGTGCCGCCCACGCCGCTGCCCGCTTCCAGGAGCTTCGCCGAGAAGCCCTCCTCCTGGGCCCGGTACAGCTGGTAGATGCCGGTGACACCGGCGCCGATGACCAGTACGTCCACGAGGCCCTGGTCCGCCGGGCCCGTCTTCGTCGTTTCGCTCATGTGCTCTCCCGCGTGAGCCTGGTTTGATGTTTCGACCGGTCAGTCGAATAATGAGGCTGAGAGTAGAGGAGGGGTCGGATTCGTTCAATGGATGTGAATCTCGCCCGAGAGATTGATTGTACCGACCGTCTGGTCTAAATTTCCCGCCAGGGACGCGAAGAAGCGCGACGGGAGTCTGACATGAGCGAGAAGAACGGCGTCGAGGAAACCGCCGATCTGCGGGCCAGGGGCTGGAAGGCCATGCGGGCCCTGATGCCTGGCGTGTTCCCCGAGGGCGATGTCGACCTCAGGGACGGACGCCTGGGTGAGGATCTCGTCGACATCGGCCTGACCAGCGTCTTCGGAACGCTGTGGGCACGTGAGGGACTCGGTCCGCGCGATCGCAGCCTGGTCACGATCGCGCTCCTCATCGCCCTGGGAGCCGAGACCGAGCTCAAGACCCATGTCCGTATCGGCATCACGAACGGACTGACCCAGGACGAGATCGCCGAGGTCATCTACCACTCCGCCGGTTACGCGGGCTTCCCCCGGGCGGTCGCGGCCCGCACCGCCGCCCGCGAGGCGCTGGAGCCCTAGGCCGGTCCCGAGGCCCCGCCGACGGCGCGGTTCGCCTGCCGCCGGCATCCCACAGCACGTACACAAGGAGCACGTATGTCACTTCAGGGAAAGGTCGCCGTCGTCACCGGCGGTGCCCGGGGGATAGGCCGCGGGATCGCGACCGTCCTCGCGGCCAAGGGGGCCGCGGTGGCGGTCTGGGACCTGAACACCGAGGGCGCCGAGAAGGCCGCCGCCGAGATCCAGGCGGCCGGCGGCACGGCGGTCGCGGTGGGCGGTGACGCCGCCGACGCCGAGGCCGTCGCCCGGTCCGCGGCACGCACCCGCGAGGAACTCGGGCCGGTCACCATCCTGGTCAACAACGCCGGTACGACCGCCTACGAGCCCTTCACCAGCATCAGCGAGGCCTCCTGGGACCGCATGATCGCGATCAACCTCAAGGGCCCGTTCCTGGTCACCCGGGAGCTCATCCCCGACATGGTCGAGGCGGGCTGGGGCCGGATCGTCAACATCTCCTCCTCGTCCGCCCAGACCGGCGCACCGGCCATGGCGCACTACGCCTCCTCCAAGGGCGGTGTGATCGCCCTGACCCGCGCGCTCGCGGTCGAGTACATCGAGAAGGGGATCACCGTCAACCACGTCCCGCCGGGGTTCATCGACACCCCGCTGGTCCGCCAGGGCCCCATCGACGTGGAGGCGGCCGCGGCGACGATGCCGATGAAGCGGGCCGGCAGCCCCGAGGACGTGGCCCACGCGGTCGCCTACCTCGTCTCGGAGGAGGCGGGTTACGTGACCGGCCAGACCTTCGGGGTCAACGGCGGGCGCTACGTCTACTGATCAGCCGGCTTTTCCGCACCGGAGACCGCACGAAACGCTGCACTGGAGCACCGAATGAGCATCGACGACGACGCCGGAGGCCCCGCCCGCGTCCTGGTAGTGGGCGCCTCCGCGTCCGGACTGACCACCGTGGAGGCGCTGCGCCGCAAGGGCCATGCGGGCCCGATCACGGTGCTCGGCGACGAACCGCACGCCCCCTACGACCGGCCGCCCCTGTCCAAGCAGGTGCTCTCCGGGGCCTGGGAACCGGAGCGGGCCGCGCTGCGCACCCGGGACGTGCTGGCGGCGCTGGACGCGGAGTTCGTGTTCGGCGATCCGGCGGTCGCCCTGGACGTCGTCGGGCGGAGCGTCCGTACCGAGTCCGGCCGTGAGCTGCCGGCGGACGCGATCGTCATCGCCACCGGGGTGCGCCCCCGGCAGCTGCCCGGGCAGCAGGACCTGGCCGGTGTGCACGTGCTGCGCACGCTGGACGACTGCCTGGCCCTGCGCGGGGACCTGCTGGCCGGCTCACGGCTGGTCGTCGTCGGCGAGGGCGTGCTCGGCTCCGAGATCGCGGCCACCGCCCGCACGCTCGGCCTGGACGTCACCCTGACCGGACCCCTGGCGGCGCCGATGGCGCTTCAGGTGGGCCCACTGGTCTCCGGCGTCCTGGCCGAACTGCACACCGAGCGCGGGGTGAAGCTCAGGCTCGGCACCGGTGTCGTGGGCCTCACCGGCGAGGGCGGCCGGGTCACCGGCGTCCGGCTGGCCACGGACGAGGTGCTGCCGGCCGACGTGGTGGTCGTGGCGATCGGCGCGATCCCGGCGACGGAGTGGCTCGCCGACAGCGGCCTGGAGCTCGACAACGGCGTGGTGTGCGACTCCCGTTGCCGGGCGGAGGAGGGGATCTACGCCGTCGGCGACGTGGCCCGCTGGCACCACGAGGGCCTCGGCCGGCTGGTCCGGCTGGAGAACCGCACCAACGCCACCGAGCAGGCCATGGCGGTCGCCGCGGAGATCCTCGGCGAGGGGCGGCCGTACACGCCGGTGCCGTACTTCTGGACCGATCAGTACGACGCCAAGCTCCAGGTCCACGGCTTTCTGCCGGCCGACGCCGAAGTCGACGTCGTGGAAGGCGATCTGACGGCCCGTCGGTTCGTCGCCCGGTACCGCAGCGAGGGCCGGGTCACCGGCGTTCTCGGCTGGAACATGCCCAAGCAGGCCCGCCTGCGCCGTCAGGAGATCGTCGACGGTCTCGACGCTCCCGCCCCCACCCACTGAACGATCAGGAGAGATCCCCATGAAGGTTGTCGTCGACGAGGAGAAGTGCGTCGCCGCAGGACAGTGCGTGAACGCCGCCATGGACGTGTTCGACCAGCGTGAGGAGGACGGCATCGTCGTCCTGCTCGACGAGAACCCCTCGGACGACCTGGCCGACGACGTGCGGACCGCTGCCGCGGTGTGCCCCGCGCTGGCCATCCGCATCGAGGAATAGCCCCCGACCCCCTGAACTTTCCCGCGTTCTCCCCCACCCCCACCACCGGAGGAACCCCCATGGCCGAGGCAGACACCCTCGCCCCCGACGAGCAGATCTACCACTACCAGGACGACCGGGACCCCAAGTGCCCGTTCGCCCCGCCGCCCAAGCTGCGCGCCCTGAACGAGACGGCTCCCGTCTCCCGGGCCCGGATCTGGGACGGCAGCGACCACTGGCTGGTCACCGGCCATGCCGCGCAGCGCGCGATCCTTTCCGACCCCCGGGTCAGCTCCGACGACAAGCAGCCGGGCTTCCCGTATCCGAACAAGCCCATGGCGGACACCGCTCACCTCCACCCGCTGACCATCTTCAACGCCGACGGCGCCGACCACACCCGGATCCGCCGCATGATGACCCGGCCCTTCACCCGCCCCCGGATGGAGGCGCTGCGGCCGAAGATCCAGCAGTTCACCGACGAGCTCATCGACAAGATGCTCGACGGCCCCAAGCCCGCGGACCTGGTCACCTCGCTGTCGCTGCCGCTGCCCTCGCTGATGATCTGCGCACTGCTCGGAGTGCCTTACGAGGACCACGAGTTCTTCCAGGAGCACGCGGGCCTGGCCACGCGGAGCGACAAGACGACCGAGGAGCAGAACGCGGCGAACGAGGCGCTCGGCGGCTATCTCGCCAGGCTGCTCCAGAAGAAGATGGAGGAGCCGGAGGAGGACGTGCTCTCGGACTTCGCCGCCCGGATCAAGGACGGCGACCTCACCCTCCCCGAGGCCACCCTGCTGTCCATGATCCTGCTGATCGCCGGTCACGAGACAAGCGCCAGCATGATCACCATGGGCACCGCGCTGCTGCTGGAGAACCCCGACGAGCTCGCTCGGCTGCGCGAGATCGACGACACCAAGGACGCCCAGAACGCGGTCGAGGAGATCCTGCGCTATCTGACCATCGCGCAGTTCGGCCAGCGCCGTATCGCCGCTGAGGACTTCGAGTTCGAGGGCGTGCAGATCAAGAGGGGCGACGGCATCATCGTCCCGCTGCCCGCCGGCAACTGGGACCCGGAGGCGTTCCCGGAGCCCGAGAAGCTCGACCTGACCCGCAAGGCGACCCACCACCACGCGTTCGGCTGGGGCATCCACCAGTGCCTCGGCCAGCAGCTGGCCCGGATCGAGCTCCAGGTCGTCTACGGCACCCTCTACCGTCGCGTGCCCACCCTCCGGCTCGCCGTCGACCGTGACGAACTGGCGTTCCGCCCGGCCGACGCGCTCGCCTTCGCCATCCCCGAGCTGCCGGTCACCTGGTAGCCGGACAACCACCTCTCCACGGCCGGTCCCGCCCGACAGGGCGGGGCCGGCACCCGCATCCGCAGTACAACAGGAGTCAGGCATGAGCGAGTTCAGCTTCGAAGGACGCGTAGCGGTCGTCACCGGCGCGGGCCGCGGAATCGGCCGGGCCCATGCCCGTCTCCTGGCGGAGCGGGGCGCGCAGGTCGTCGTCAACGACCTGGGCGGATCCATGGAGGGCGACGGTTCGGACGCCGGCCCCGCGCAGAAGGTCGTCGACCTGATCACCGCGGCGGGCGGTACGGCCGTCGCCGACACCCACGACGTCTCCACGCCGGCCGGCGGCCAGGCCATCGTCGACACCGCCATCGAGAACTTCGGCCGCATCGACATCCTCGTCAACAACGCCGGGATCATCCGGTACGCGGGCCTGCCCGACATCGACGCGGAGAACCTGGAGCGCCACCTCGCGGTGCACCTGCTCGGCTCCTTCAACACGATGCGCGCGGCCTGGCCGCACTTCGTGGAGCAGCGGTACGGACGGATCGTGCACACCACCTCCAGCGGCATGTTCGGCATGGACAACAACCTGTCGTACGCGGCGGCCAAGGCCGGCACGGTGGGCATGGCGCGCAGCGCGAAGCTGGCCGGTGCGCCGCACAACATCAAGGTCAACCTGATCGCGCCGGCCGCCATGACCCGGATGGGCGGCGGCCCCGAGGAGGAGCCCGCGGAGGCCGCCCCCGGCATGCCGTACATGCCCTCCGACGCGGTGGCGCCGATGGTGGCCTACCTCGCCCACGAGAGCTGCCCGGTCAGCGGCGAGATCTACACGGCCGGCGCGGGCCGCTTCGCCCGCCTCTTCATCGCCTCGACCGAGGGGTACGCCCACGAGGGCGGCGCCGCCACCGTCGAGGACGTGGCCGCCCACTGGGACGCCATCAACGACGAGAAGGGCTACTACGTGCCCGCGGACCTGATGGCCTGGTCGGGCGCGTTCCTGCAACACCAGCTGACCGCGCTCGGCGGTTCCGAGAAGGCGTAGGCGGACGGCGGCGACACGCGGAGGGGGCGTGTCGCCGTCCCCGTACCGCCGACGGCGAGAGCGGACGGCGAGAAGGGCCGGGCGTGCCGCCCGGCCCTTCGTGCTGTGCGCGTCCCCGCGGGTCAGACCGCCTGGCCCACCTCGGCCTCCGCGAGGCGCTTGGGCCGGGGGATCAGCGGGACGAGCAGCGCGCCGAACGCGACGCAACCGACCACCAGCCACAGGCCGTTGGTGAAGCCCTGGTCGAGGTAGAACTGGGTGCCCTTCAGGATCGCGCCGTGCTGGGCCATCACCACGAAGGCCAGCTGGGAGACGATGATCTGGGCGACGCCCAGGCCGAGGGTCTGGGCGCCGTTGGCCAGCGCCTGCTCCTCGGGGGTGACCACCTCGATGATCATGATGGGGGCGATGGCGACAACCATGCCCGTGCCCAGGCCGGCGATCAGACCCATCTCGATGATCTGTCCCGCGGTGTGGTGCAGATGGGTGCCGATCGCGTATCCGACGACGGCGCAGGCGGCGCCGATGCCCAGCAGGATCCGGGCGTCCACCCGGCGGGCGAGCCAGCCGGTGCCGACCGCGCCCACGATGATCATGGCGCTGATCGGGCTGCTGACGATGGCGTTGTGCTCGCCGGACCAGCCGAGGCCGTCGGAGACGGTGGGGATGGCCGGCATCAGCACCAGCAACTGGACGACCACACCGACCGCGTTGAGCGAGCCGGCCGCCACGGAGGTGGCCAGCAGGACCGTCCACACCGGCCGGCGCCGGGTCATGGCGGGCGGGAACAGCGGTTCGGCGACTCTGCGCTGGACCAGGAGGAAGACGACCAGGGCGATGGCCGAACCGACGATGTACGCGAGGAACTTGCCGCTGCTCCAGCCCCACTGCGATCCCTCGCCGACCGCGTAGACGAGGGCGGTGATGCCGCCGCCGAGGAGCAGACCGCCGATCCAGTCCATCCGCCCGCCGCCGCCGGTGACCGGGCTCTCGGGCACGCAGAGGGCCACCAGGACGAAGCTCACGCAGGTGCTGATGGCCATGAACCACAGCACGCCCCGGAAGCCGTAGTCGTCCAGCAGCCAGCCGGCCAGGAACGGCCCGCCGAAGGCGACGAGACCGACACCGCCGGCCATGATGCCGCTGGCCAGGCCGACCCAGCGGCGCGGGAAGATGTCGCGGGTGATCGCGTAGGCGATCGGCGCGGTCGCCGCGTAGATGCCCGCGATGCCGCGGCCGATCAGCAGGGTCCGGTAGTCGGTGGCGACGGCGGCCACCAGGTCGCCGACGAAACCGAGCCCGGTGGCCACCAGCAGGACCTTCTTCTTGCCGAACAGCGCCGCGGCCTTGACCGCGAACGGCAGGAAGAACGTGCCGGTCAGCAGGGTCATCAGGGTGAACCAGGCGATTTCCGTGGTCCGGAAGTGGATGGCGACGTCGGCCTGTGCGATGCCGGACAACGCGGCCACCAGCGCGACCAGTTGGACGGTCCACAGCAGCGCGACGACCACGAGGACGTTGCGCGCGGTGGAGAGGGAGGACTCTTCGGCCGGTGGGGCGGCGGTGCGGGTCTGGGACATCGCGGGCCTTCCAATGGGTGAGCGGTGAGCGGTGAGCCGGAGAGAGCGGCTCCGGTCCGGGATGAGATGCGGGAAAGATAGACCCAACGGTCGGTACAATCAATGAGATGGGCAGAAATCCGGACGGATCCCGCTGAGTGGGGCATCCGCGCACGTCGGCGGCCTGCTTGTGCCTCGACGAAGCCCTGGGGATGTCCGCTGGGAGCGGCGATCGTATGATGGCGACCCGATCGCTCAAACGAACATTCCGGGGGCGGTGTCCTGATGCGGGAGCCGGTCGATCTCAGACGGCGGCGGATTCTCGCCGCGGTGCAGGCGCGTGGCACGGCTCGGGTGCGGGACCTCGCCGCCGAGCTCCAGGTGTCCGTGGTGACCGTGCGCCGGGACGTCGAGGAGCTGATGCGGGAGGGCAAGCTGCGGCGCGGGCACGGGGTCGTGCGCTCGCCCCTGCCCGCACAGGAGTTGCCCGAGCACACCATGGCCGACGGGGACACGGTGGCCGTGGTGGTGCCCGAGCGGCACTCGTATCTCTACGAGACCCTGCACGGCGCCCGCACCGTCCTCGACGCGGCCGGCCTGCGCGTCGCCCTGCACATCGCGCCCCAGGTACCGGGCGCCGAACGCCCGCAGGTGGAGCGGGCGTTGGCCGACGGCGCCCGGGGCGTGCTGCTCGCGCCGCGCTGGCGGGACCCCGCCGCCGAGGAGGCCGACCACCGCTGGCTCGCCGAACTGGACGTGCCGACCGTGCTGATGGAGCGCCGGCCGCCGAAGGGCAGCGCCCTGCACGCCATGGACTCGGTCTGCTCCGACCACTGGTACGGCGCCCATCTCGCCGTCGAGCACCTGGTCGGCCTCGGCCACCGGCGGCTGGTGTTCGCGACCCGCGACGACAGCCCTACCGCCCGCACCCTGCGCGCCGCCTTCGCCGAGATCGCCGGCGCCCACCCGCTCGTCGAGGAGTGGACGTGGGCGCTCAGCTCGTCGCGCGGCGGCCTCGACCACGAGCCCACCGACGTGCCGGACCTGGCCGCGCTGCTGCGCAAGGCGGGCGCCACCGCCGCCGTCCTGCACGGCGACGTGGACGCGCTGATGCTGGTGCAGCAGCTCGCCGAGCACGGGGTGCGGGTGCCCGAGGACTGCTCGGTGGTCGCCTACGACGACGTGGTGGCCGGACTCGCCAGCCCGCCGCTGACCGCCGTGTCACCGCCCAAGGGCGAAGTCGGCCGGGTCGCGGCGGAGTTGATGCTGCGGCGGCTCGACGGAGTGCCGGCGGAGGGGGCGCGTTCGGTGCAGCGCGTCGAGCTGTTGCCGACGCTGAAGGTGCGCGGCTCGACGAGGCCCCTTTTAGCGCAATGAGCGTTTGACCGCTTTATTTTCTTCTGATCGCTCTATTGACCGTTTCTTGTCGGCCGCGGAGGATTCCCGTGACTCGAACAGGGAGGAGCCATGCCTGGTCGACAGAGCCGTCGATCCGTGCTCGCCGCGATGGCCGCCCTGCCGCTCGCGGGCGCCGTGAGCGCCTGCGGCAAGGGCGCGTCCACCGCGAGCGGCACCGGTGGAACCACACGCATCACCTTCTGGTCCGCCCTGCGCGGCAGCCAGGAGGTGGTCGACGAGTTCAACCGCACGCACGACCGCATCCAGGTCGACTTCCAGCAGATCCCGTCCGGCAACCAGGGCGGCTACGCCAAACTCAGCAACGCGGCCCGGGCCGGCAACGCGCCCGACGTCGCCACCATCGAGTACCCGCAGGTGCCGGGCTTCGCCATCGACGGCGTCGCCCGCGACATCACCGACATGGTCGGCGACACCCTCAAGGCCAAGCTCCTGCCCCAGGCCCTCGGCCTGACCACCTTCCAGGGCCGCACCTACAGCGTCCCGCTCGACGTCGAACCGATGGTCATGCACTACCGCACCGACCTCTTCGACCAGTACGGCCTCCAGGTCCCGCGCACCTGGGACGAGTTCGCCGAACTCGCGCATACGGTCCGGCGCAAGGCGCCGAAGCGGCGGCTGGTGCTGTTCCCCACGGACGGCGCGATGCAGTTCGCCGCCTACAGCTGGCAGGCCGGCGCCCAGTGGTTCGACACCTCCGAGGGCGCCTGGAACGTGTCCCTCGCGGACGCGCCGACCCGCCGCGTGGCGGCGTACTGGCAGAAGCTCGTCGACGACGACGTGGTCTTCATGAACGGCGTCGAGAGCCGGCAGTCCGACGCGCAGATCGCGAACGGGCTGGTGCTGACCCGGCTCAGCGGGGCCTGGGACGCCGGTGCGCAGATGCGGGCGCAGCCCGGGCTGAAGGGCAAGTGGCGGATCGCGCCGCTGCCGCAGTGGGACGAGGGCCGCCCCTACGTCGGCACGCACGGCGGCTCCACCTTCGCCGTCACCAAGGACAGCAGTCACCCCGAGGCCGCCATGGAGTTCATCGAGTGGCAGGTCTCCCACCCTGACGCGCTGCGCGCCCGCCTGTCCAGCGGCGCCAGCAGCCAGTACCCGGCCGTCCCCGGACTCGTCCCCGTCGACCGCAAGGCCTTCGACGCCTCCTACTACGGCGGCCAGGACATCTACACCCTCTTCGACGAGGAGGCCCACAAGATCCGCGACGGCTGGGTGTGGGGGCCGCGCATGACCGCCACCGGAAAGGTGATGCAGGACGGCTTCGCCCGGGTGAGCGGCGGCCAGGGCACCCTCATCGGATCGGTGCGCGCGGCCCAGGACGGCACCATGCCCGACCTGAAGGCCCTCGGTCTGTCCACCACGCAGCGCAGCAGCTGAGCCGCCCGAAAGGCAGGTGAACCCCCATGACCGCGACCACCCAGCACGCCCCGCCCGCCGCCCTCCCCGCCACCGCCCCGGCCTCCGCCCACCGCACCCGCAAGGCGGCCCGGCGCCGCCGACTCGGCGCCTGCGGCGCCCTGATGGCCCCCTTCTTCGCGCTCCTCGTCACCGTCTTCCTGATCCCGGTCGGCACCGCCGTCTACCTCAGCTTCCACAGCGACGACCACCCCGGCCTCGGCTTCGGCAACGCCCGCACGGTCTTCGTCGGAGTGCGCAGCTACACGGCCGTCCTGACCGACCCGACCTTCCTGTCCGGGCTCGGCACGGTCGCCCTGTACTGCCTGATCTACATCCCGCTCATGGTGCTGGGCTCGCTCGCCCTGGCCCTGCTCCTCGACTCGGGCGTCGTACGGCTGCGGGCCTCCGCGCAGCTCGGCCTCTTCCTGCCGCACGCCGTGCCCGGCATCATCGCCGCCCTGATCTGGCTCTACCTCTACACACCCGGCATCAGCCCGGTCATCGAGCTGTTCGCCAAGGCCGACATCACCATCGACTTCCTGGGCCTGCACACCGTGCTCCCGTCGATCGTGAATATCGCCCTGTGGAGCAACCTCGGCTACAACATGGTGGTCTTCTACGCCGCCCTCCAGGCCGTGCCCCGCGAGGTGATCGAGGCCGCGGTCGTCGACGGCGCCGGACCCGTGCGCACGGCGCTCCAGGTCAAGACCCCGCTGGTGCGGGCCTCGATCGTCACGGTCGCCATGTTCACCCTCGTCTGGGGGCTGCAGCTGTTCACCGAGCCGATGCTGCTCAGCCAGTCCTCCCCGATGATCAACTCCCGCTTCTCGCCCAGCATGTACATCTACGACGCCGCCTTCACCCGCAACAACTACAGCCTGGCGGCGGCCGCCTCGGTCGTCCTGCTGCTGTTCACCATCGCCCTGTCCTACGGCGTCACCCGCTGGACCAGCCGGCTCGACCGCGCCGAGGAGGCCTCCCGATGAGCACCGCCGACAGCACCCTCCCGCGCCCGCGGCTCCTCGGCCGGGCCACCGTCAACGTGGTGGTCGCCCTCTCCGTGCTCTACACCCTGCTGCCGGTGCTGTGGCTGGTCCTGGCCGCTGGCAAGACCCGGGACGCCCTGTTCAGCAGCGACATCCTGTCCTTCAAGGACTTCGCCTTCGGACAGAACCTGCACGACCTGTTCGCGATGGACGGCGGCCAGTACGGCCGCTGGTACCTCAACAGCCTGCTGTACGCCGTCCTCGGCGCGGCGATCGGCGCGCTGGTGAGCGTGGCCTGCGGCTACGCCTTCGACAAGTACCGCTTCCGGCACAAGGAGAAGCTCTTCGGACTGGTCCTGGCGGCCGTGATGGTCCCGCAGACCGTCCTCGCCCTGCCGCTGTACCTGATGGCCTCCGGCACCGGCCTGGTCAACACCTTCTGGGCGGTGTTCATCCCGGTCCTCTTCAACCCCTTCGGCGTGTACCTGGGCCGGATCTTCAGCCAGGGATACGTCCCCGACGAGGTACTGGAGGCCGCGCGCATCGACGGCGCGGGCGAGCTGACCACGTACGCCCGGGTGGCGCTGCGCATGCTCGGCCCCGGCCTGGTCACCGTGTTCCTGTTCCAGCTCACCGCGATCTGGAACAACTTCTTCCTGCCGATGGTGATGCTGTCCGACCAGGACCTGTATCCCGTCAGCCTCGGCCTGTACACGTGGAACAGCTCGGCCACCGTCACCCCCGACTACTACCCGGTGGTGATCATGGGCTCGCTGCTGGCCGTCCTCCCGCTCATCCTCGCCTTCGCCCTGCTCCAGCGCTTCTGGCGCAGCGGCCTGACCGCGGGGTCCGTCAAGTAGCCCGGCCCGTTGAGGAGTTCACGCACCAGATGACCGAAGCGACGCCTCGCCCCCGAGCCGCCCTCGCCATGTCCCAGGACGCGGCGGCGGCCGTCCTCGACCCCGAGTCCCTCGAAGCCCTGGCCGCCATCTGCCACCTCGCCCCGCCACCGGCCCTCGACGACCTCACCTCACCCCGGGCCCGCCAAGTCCTCGCCGACGTCGACCTGTTGGTGACCGGCTGGGGCTGCCCACCCCTGGACGCGGCCGTGCTGGCGGCGGCGCCGCGGCTGCGCGCGGTCGTGCACACCGCGGGCAGCGTGCGCGCGCACATCACCGAGGCCTGCTGGGAGCGCGGCATCGAGGTCTCCTCGGCCGCCGCGGCCAACGCCCTCCCGGTCGCCGAGTACACCGTGGCCATGATCCTGCTCACCGGCAAGCAAGTCCTCGAACGCGCCCGTGAGTTCCAGGCCACCCGCACCCGCGCCCCCTGG
This sequence comes from Streptomyces cylindrosporus, assembly GCF_022698165.1. Classification (GTDB taxonomy): domain Bacteria; phylum Actinomycetota; class Actinomycetes; order Streptomycetales; family Streptomycetaceae; genus Streptomyces; species Streptomyces cylindrosporus. Next base: position 586,759 of record NZ_JALDAY010000007.1, on the reverse strand, counting down.
CTGGGCACCCCGCGCACCGTCGGCAACCACCACCGCACGGTCGGCATCCTCTCGGCCTCCCTCACCGGCCGCCGCGTCATGGAACTGCTGCACCCGTACGACGTCGAGATCCTCCTGCACGACCCGTTCGTCACCGACGCCGAGGCCGCCGAACTCGGCGCCACCCGGGTCGAGTTGAAGGAGCTGTTCACGCGCAGCGACACCGTCAGCGTGCACACCCCTCTGCTGCCCGCCACCCGAGGACTGGTCGGCCGCACCCTGATCCGGTCGATGCGCCCCGACGCCGTGCTCATCAACACCGCACGCGGTGCGGTCGTCGACCAGGACGCGATCGCCGACGCCGCCCGCGCCGGCCGGATCCGCGCCGTCCTCGACGTCACCGACCCCGAAGTCCTGCCGCCCGAGCACCCGTTGTGGGACTGCGACAACGTGCTCCTCACCCCGCACCTGGCCGGCTCGCAGGGCAACGAGTGGCGCCGGCTGGCCGAACACGCCGTCGCCGAGACCGCCCGCTGGGCCTCCGGTGTCGGCTTCCTGCACCCCGTCCGACGCGAAAGGCTGGCGTACACGGCATGACCGTACCCTTCGAACTGCCTCCGGAGGACCGGGAGTCGAGCCCGCACACCGGATACACCAGGGCCCACTGGGAGGCCGTGGCCGACGGGCTGCTGGCCGCCGCCTGGCGCTGGTCCACCCCCGAGTGCGCCCTGCTCGACCTGCCGGGCCGCCCCTCCCGTTCCGGAGTGCGCTCCGACGGCCTGGAGGGCTACGCCCGTACGTTCCTCGCCGCGGCCTTCCGCGTCGCGGGCGCCGGCGGCGCCGACCCGCACGGCTGGCTCGACCGCTACGCGAGCGGCCTCACCGCCGGCACCCGCACCCCCGGCCGCGACGACACCGAGTCCTGGCCGCTGATCCTGGACCACCACGTCCAGGGCCAGCCCATGGTCGAGTCGGCGTCCGTCGCCCTCGGCCTGCGGCTGACCGCGCCCTGGCTGTGGAAGAACCTCGACGCCGACGTCCAGGACCGCGCCGAGGAATGGCTGCGCGGAGCCCTGCGCCACACCCCGGCGCCCAACAACTGGTACCTGTTCCCGTACACCGTCGCCGGTTTCCTGGAGTCTGTGGGCCGCGGCGACGCGGAGACGGCAGCCGTCCGGCAGCGCGCCCGCGAACTGCTGGAGGGCTGGTACGTCGGCGACGGCTGGTACGCCGACGGCGACGGACGCGCCTTCGACCACTACAACGGCTGGGCCCTGCACCTGTATCCGGTCCTGGACGCGCATCTCGCCGGGACGGACCGGGAACCGTACGGCTCCCGGCTGCGCCGACACCTCGACGGTTTCTCGCTGTTGTTCGGCGGCGACGGCGCGCCCCTGCACTTCGGCCGCTCGCTGACGTACCGCTTCGCCGCCGCCTCGGCCGTCGCCCTGGGCGCCGTCACCGGCCACACCCCGCTGCCCCCGGGCACCTCCCGGCGGCTGATCAGCGGTAGCCTGCGGTACTTCCTGGACCGCGGCGCCCTGACCGAGGACGGTCTGCTGAGCCTGGGCTGGCACGGCCCGCACGACGCGACCCTGCAGACCTACTCCGGCCCGTCCTCCCCGTACTGGGCCTCGAAGGCGTTCGTCGCCCTGCTCGCCCCGCCCGAGCATCCGCTGTGGACGGCCCGCGAGGAGCTCGCGCCGGCCGAGACGGCCGACCACGTCCTCGCGCTGCCCGCACCCGGGCTGCTGATCCAGTCGACCCGCGCGGACGGGATCGTACGACTGCACAACCACGGCAGCGACCATGTGCGCCCGCACGAAGGCGAGTCCGCGGCGGCGGAGGACCCGCACTACGGGCGGCAGGCGTACTCCACGCACACGGGACCCACGGCGAAGGCGAACGTCGCGGACAACCACCTGTCGGTCGAGGTCGGCGGGCGGGGGAGTGCGCGCTGCCGTGTCCGTCCCCTGGGTGCGGGCCAGGGGGACGGCTGGGGGTGGGCCGCATCCTGGCACCGGCCGGTGTTCGCCGCGGGTCCGCCGATGGTGCCGGGGCTGCGGGTGGAGAGCGTGACGGTGGCCCGGGGACCGTACGAACTGCGGGTCCATCGGGTGACCGGCGCGCCCGCCGACTCCCGTGTCACCCAGACCGGTTGGGCGACCGGGCCCGAGCAGCCCCTCGTCTCCGCCCTGCACGGTCTGCTCGGCTGGGACGAGGACGCCCTGGTCCGCGCGCCCCAGGGAACGGCGTACACCCGCTGGGCCCAGGTGCCGCGGCTCGCCGGGCCCGCGGGCGGCACGACCACGCACGTGTCCCTGGCCGTCCTCGGCGCCGAGCCCGTCGCGCCGGCCGAGGCCGTCTCGGGGGTGGCGGCCGACGACGACGCCGTCGAGGTGACCTGGGCCTCGGACGGGGCGCGGACACGGATCGAGTGGGCGCCGCTCGCGGTGTCGCTCGTCCCGTGGCACGGGTAAATCCGTTGCGGCCCGTGGGCGGGGCACGGACGCTGAGGCCATGCCTCCTCGTCTGCGCCCCGCGGCCCTCGGCGACGCGCCCGCCGTCACGGCTCTGCTCAACGAGATCGACACGATCGAGATCGGCCGCCCGGAGACCGATCCGCACACGGTCGAGGCCGACCTGAAGAACCCCGACACCGACCTCGCGCGTGACACCTGGCTGGCGTTCGAGGCGGACCGGCTGACGGCCTACGGGCTGCTGTGGGACCAGTCCGGAGGCGAGCGCATCGACGCCGACCTCTATGTGCTGCCCGACCATCAGGAGGCGGGCGAGCACATCATCGGCGCGCTGGAGACCCGGGCGCTGGAGAAGGCCCGGGAGAACGGCGCCCGGCGGGCCGTCGTCCACCTGCACCTCAACGCCGAACCCACCCTCGACACCCGCCTGCTCACGGCCCGGGGATGGCAGATCGTACGGCGCTATCACGTGCTGCGCCGGCCACTGGACCCGGAGCGCGACGCAGTGCCGGAGGCGCCGGCCGGGGTGCGGGTGCGGGCGTGTGCGACAGAGACGGACCGGGAGACGGTGTACGCCCTGTACCAGGCCGGTTTCGCCGACCACTTCGACTTCCGGCCCCGCGGTTACGGGCAGTGGCTCAACGACATCGACGCCGACGGGCTCGACTGGTCGACGGTCTGGATCGCCCGCACCGACGACCTGGGCGACGCCGGGTTCCTGCTGGCCCGCGACGACCGTGAGGCCATGGGGTGGATCCGCAGCCTGGGCGTCCTGCGCGAGGCCCGCGGCCGGGGCCTGGGCGGATTCCTGCTGCGGCACGCCTTCGCGGCCTTCGCCGCCCGGGGCCGCACCGAGGTGGGCCTCGGCGTGGACACCGCGAACACCACGGGAGCGCCCCGCTTGTACGGCCGTAACGGGATGACCGTGCACTACGCCGTCGACACCTGGGAGATCACCCTGGACTGACCGGCGACGGGCGGTCGGCCTCGAGCGCGGTCGGGTTCCGGTCCCCGGTGACGCCCTCGCGGCGGAGCACGACGATCGCGGCGTCGTCGTCGAAGGTGCCCTTGCAGAAGCCGTTGAGGTCGCCGCGGACATGGGCGAGCAGCTCCTCGGGGCTCTCCGTGTCCGTCCAGGCGTCCAGGCGGTCGGCGAGGGGATAGAAACGGCCCGCCGGGTCGCGGGCCTCGGAGACGCCGTCCGTGTAGAGCACCAGCGTGTCGCCGGGAGCGAAGGGGAAGGTGTCGACGTCTCCGTTCGGGGCCTGGGGCAGGCACATGCCGATGGGGGTGGCGTACTGCCGGGGTGCCAGGGCGGTGACCCGGCCGGCGTGGACGAACAGCGGGGGCGGATGGCCGCAGTTGAGGACCTCGATCGCGGAACCGTCGTCCGGGATGTCGACCAGAACGGCCGTGATGAACGACTCGTCGGCGGCGGTCGGATCGGCGGGCGGCTGGAGCAGGTTCCAGCAGACCGTGTCCTCCAGTTCGGTGCGCAGCTCGGGCAGGGTGGGCTCGCGGTGGGCCGCGCTGCGGAACGCGCCGAGGACCAGCGCCGCCTCCTCGATCGCGGGCAGCCCCTTGCCGCGGACGTCCCCGATCAGCAGTCGGGTGCCGCGCGGGGTGCGCAGGGCCGCGTACAGGTCGCCGCCGATGCGGGCCTGGTCGGTGGCCGCCCGGTACGCGCTCGCGATGCGCACGTCGCCGATCAGCTCGGGCAGCGGACGCAGCAGGACCCGCTGGGCCGCCTCGGCCACCGAGCGCACCTGGGCCAGCTCCGCGAGGTGCCGTTCGCGCAGGCGGCAGAAGAGCACGGTGAAGGCGGAGACGATCAGCAGCGCGGCGACCTGGCTCTCGTGGTTCAGGGTCAGGACGCTGTTGCGGATCACGGAGATCGCGACCAGCGCCGCCACGGCGAGGCCGCCGACGAGCGCGGTGAGCCTGGAGCTGCCGAAGGAGGCGGTGAGGGCCGGCGCCACCACGAGCAGCGGCCCGAGATGCACGCTCTCGGGCGAGAGGACGTCGGCGACCGTGATCGCGACGATGAGCGCGACGGGGATGGCCACGAGACCCCGGCTCGGCCACCGCCACCGGCCGAAGCCAAGCGCTCCGCGGGATGGGCGGCGATGGGTCGTCGGTTGGCTGCGGCGCTGTCGTGGCTGGTCGCGCCCGCGCGGCGGTAGCCGCACCTGCAACACAGCCCCGCGCCCCTTGGCGGCGCTGCCCGACCGCAGCCGACTTCCCCAGGACCGCTTAGGCATACCCCAGGCATACACCCCTGCGTCGGTCCGCGCGCGCCCGGTCGGTTCGCCGGTGCCCGGAGCACCATTGAGTATCCTGTTCTCCTGCGTGAGGGCTTGCTTCGCTGATGGAGAGAATGTACTTTCCGCCCGACGAGCAGAGCACTTCCCTCCCACCTCCCTCGGACGACGACGTCCGACCTCCCCGAGGAGGCACCTTGCGCAGGCTGCTCATAGGCGCGGTCACCGCGGCCGCGGTAGTGCTGGCCGGCTGCTCCGGTCACTCCGGTTCCGGCGACGACAACGCGAAGGACGCGAGCGCGAGCCCGGCCGCGGGCGCCGCCGCGAAGCCGGCGGACTTCGGCACACTCAAGAACGTCTGCGGCCCCGGGACCGCCAAGTCCTCCGAGGTCCAAGGAGTCACCGACAAGTCCGTCCGACTCGGCGTGCTGTCCGACATCGGGTTCACCAAGAACTCCGAATTCCCGGACGCCGCCAAGGTGTTCACCGCCTGGTGCAACGCGGCCGGCGGCATCAACGGCCGCAAGCTCGCCCCCGTCACCCGTGACACCAGGCTCATGCAGGTACGCGAGCAGGTGCTGGCCGCCTGCAAGTCCGACTTCGCGCTGGTCGGCGGCGGTGCCGGACTCGACGGCCTCGGCGTGGCCGACCGCCTGAAGTGCCTGCTGCCCGACTTCCCGGCCCAGTCCACCCAGGCCGTCGGCTCCGACCTCCAGGTCCTGGCCACCGGCGCGGGCGTCGGCTACTTCCCCTACGCTGGCTACTACAGCTGGCTGCTCAGGGAGAAGTACCCGGACTCCGCGCGGAAGGTCGGCATGATCGTCGGCGACAGCCCGGTCAGCAAGACCTTCGGCGCGCAGTACGAGGAGGGCATCGGCGGCCTCGGCGGCAAGGTCTCCTACAGCGACCTGTACCCGGTCGCCGGCGTCTCCGACTGGACGCCGTACGCCCAGGCCATCAAGAACAAGGGGGTCAAGGGCCTGGTATTCCTGGGCGACTTGGCGAGCCTGGCCAAGCTGGAGCAGGCGCTCACCAACCTCGGCTACGCCCCCGACTGGATCGACGCCAACAGCAACGCCTACGGTCCGGCGTTCGTCCAGCTCGCGGGCCCCGCCCTGGCGAAACAGCACAACTACGCCGAACTCTCCGCCACCGCCCCGCTGGAGAGCGCCTCCGCCAACCCGGCCACCCAGCAGGTCGTCGACCTCTTCAAGAAGTACGCCCCCGACGCGGCCGTCACCTACCCGGTACTGCGCGCCTTCTCCGCCTGGCTGCTGTTCGCCGTGTCGGCCCGCGACTGCGCCACCCTCACCCGCAAGTGCGTCTACGACAACGCGGTCAAACAGACCGAGTGGACCGGCGGCGGACTCCAGGCCCCCACCGACCTGAGCCGGAACGACATTCCGCCCAAGTGCTACTCCATCGTCGAGACGACGGCCGACGGCTGGAAGGCGGCCGACTTCGGCGCCGACCAGGGCCCCTACCGCTGCGACGCCCCGACGTACAAGTACCGGGGCGACTACGGAAAACCCCTCACCCTCAAGGCCGTCGGCAAGTCGATGTCCGACGTCACCTGAGGCCGTCGGGCCGGGCGTCGTGCTGCCGCCGGTCGCCCTTGCCGCGATGCTGGGCTTGGGCGCCCGACGCGCCGAGGTACGACCCGGGGTGATCGCATGTGCGAGCTTGACGGAGAATGTGACTGGCAGATACGGCATGAGATGTGGCACCTGTGTCGTATCTGCGTTTCCTCTGGACCGCCGTCCGGGTACGGTCGTCCGGGAGGTGGTCGCCGGTGATCCAGATCGTGGAGCACGCACCGCACGAAGGGCCCTACGCCCTCGGCACCGCGCTCGCGGCTGCCGGGCTGCCGATCCGGGTGTGCCGTACCTGGGCGGGCGACCCGGTGCCGGAGACGGCCGACGACATCGTGGCCCTCGTGGTGATGGGCGGGGCCATGACCGCCTACGAGGACTTTCCCGGCCGTACGGCGGAGCTGGCACTGCTCGGGGCCGCGCTGGAGGCCGAGGTCCCGGTGCTCGGCATCTGCCTCGGCGCACAGCTGCTGGCGATCGCCGCGGGCGGCGCCGCCAAGCCCGGCACCGGGACGCAGGTCGGCTGGGGCGACGTACGGATGACGGAGGCCGCGCACGACGACCCCGTCCTCGCCGCCGTGCCCGAGCGGTTGCGGGTGCTGCACTGGCACAGCGACACCATGGATCTGCCGGCCGGGGCCACGCTGCTCGCGTCCTGCGACCGCTACCCGGTGCAGGCGTTCCGGGTCGGGGGCTCGGCGTGGGGTGTCCAGTTCCATCTGGAGGCGGTCCAGGAGACGGTCGAGGCGTTCGCCCGCGCCTTCCCTGAGGAGGCCGCCACCGCGCCCGGACTGGTGGAGTCCGCGCCCGCGGAGCTCGCCGTGCTCGCCCGGCACGGCGACGGCGTGTTCAAGCGGTTCGCCGCCTTCGTCGCGACCCGCGCCGAGCAGACCGCGACCCGCGCCTTCTTCACCCGGCGGGCGGCCACCTGGGAGGAGAGGTTCGCCGACGACGGACCGCGGTACGCGGAGGCGGTCGAGCGGATGGGCCTGCGCCCCGGGCAGCGCGTCCTCGACCTGGGCTGCGGCACCGGCCGCGCGCTTCCCGCACTGCGCGCGCAGGTCGGCGCCGAGGGCGTCGTCGCCGGCGTCGACCTCACGCCCGCGATGCTCACGGCGGCGCTGCGTGAAGGCCGGGCCGGGGACGGGCAGCTGCTGCTGGCCGACGCCTGCCGGCTGCCGCTGCCCACCGGCACGGTGCACGGCATCTTCAGCGCGGGCCTGATCAACCACGTCCCCGACCCCGCCACCGCCCTGCGCGAATGGGCCCGGGTGACCTCCCCCGACGGCGTCCTGCTCCTCTACCACCCCTCCGGCCGCGCCGAACGCGCCGCCCGCCACGGCCGCCCCCTCGACCCCGCCGACCCGCTGGCCGAGGAGAACCTGCGGCCCGCGCTGGACGCGGCCGGCTGGGACCTGGCCCGCTACGAGGACGCCCCGCACCACTTCCTGGCCCGGGCGATCCGGGTCGGCCGATGAGTTCGACGTACCACCACATTTGACAGGATGCGGCCATGACCGACGACGAACCCACCCGCGCCGCGCGCCTGTTGGACGCCCAGGCCAAGGCCGCCCGGCTCTTCTCCGAGATCGAACACCGCGGACTCGTGGCGCCCGGCGAGGGCGAGCGCGCGGTGAGCGACCGCATCCGCGACCTGGCGAACGAGCTGTTCGGCACGACCCGGCACTGGCACAAGCGGATCGTGCGCTCCGGCCCCAACACCCTGGCTCCGTACCGGGAGAACCCGCCGGACCGGGTCATCGGCGCGGACGACATCGTCTTCGCCGACTTCGGGCCGATCTTCGAGGAGTACGAGGCCGACTTCGGCCGCACCTTCGTCCTCGGCGACGACCCGGTCAAGCACCGGCTGCGCGCCGACCTGCCCAAGGTGTTCGCGGCGGGCCGCGGCTTCTTCGAGAGCGACCCCGACATCACGGGCGAGCGCCTGTACGCCGAGGTCGAGCGGCTGGCCGCGGAGGCGGGCTGGGAACTGGGCGGCTGGCACGCCGGGCACCTGGTGGGGGAGTTCCCGCACGAGTGGATCGACGGCGCGGACGTCGAGTCGTACATCACGCCCGCCAACGACACCCCGCTGCGGCGCACCGACAAGGCCGGGCGCCGCTGCCACTGGATCCTGGAGATCCATCTCGTGGACCGGGAACGGCAGTTCGGCGGCTTCCACGAGGAACTGCTCACCCTCTGACCGGCGTTCCGTCAGTTCACCTTGCGCTCATGCCCCTGCCAATAGGGCTCGCGCAGCTTGTACTTCTGGAGTTTGCCGGTCGCCGTGCGCTCCAGGGCGGTGCGGAACTCGACCGAGGTCGGCGCCTTGAAACCGGCGAGGCGCTCCTTGCAGTACGCGATGAGCTCGGGCTCGGTGACCTCGGCGCCCGGGGCGAGCACGACCAGGGCCTTGATCGTCTCGCCCCACTTCTCGTCCGGGACGCCGATCACGGCGACCTCGGCGACCCCGGGGTGGCTGAACAGCACGTCCTCGACCTCGATCGAGGAGACGTTCTCGCCGCCGGTGATGATGACGTCCTTCTTGCGGTCGCTGATCGTGAGATAGCCGTCGTCGGCGATCGTCCCGCCGTCCCCGGTGTGGAACCAGCCGTCCGCCAGCGCCTCGGCCGACTCCTCGGGCTGCTGCCAGTAGCCCTCCATCACGACGTTGGAGCGGGCGAGCACCTCGCCGGAGCCGGAGACCCGCAGGGTGGCGCCGAAGGCGGGCGCCCCGGCCAGGCCGAGCTTCTCCGCGCGCTCCCAGGTGTCCAGCCCGTCCCACTCCTCGCGGCCGCGGTTGATCGTGAGCAGCGGTGAGGTCTCGGTCAGGCCGTAGATCTGGATGAACTCCCAGCCGAGCTCCTCCTCCACCCGTGCGATGGTCCGGGTCGGCGGCGGCGCTCCCGCGCAGATGATCCGCACCCGGTCCCGGCCCGGGATCTCGCCCTGCCAGCTCTCCGCGGCGGCCAGTACGGCGTTGACGACCGCGGGGGCCGCGCACATCACCGTGACGCCGTGCTCGGCGACCCGGCGCAGGATCTCCGCGCCGTCCACCTTGCGCAGGACGATGTGCCGCACGCCGAGCGCAGTCATCGCGAAGGGCATGCCCCAGCCGTTCGCGTGGAACATCGGCAGGGTGTGCAGATAGACGTCCCGGTCGGTGACGCCGGCGTGCAGGGCGAAGGTCACCGCGTTCACCCAGATGTTGCGGTGCGTGATCTGCACGCCCTTGGGGCGAGCGGTCGTTCCGCTGGTGTAGTTGATGGTGGCGGTGGCGTCCTCCGCGGCCTTCCACGGCACCGGCTCGGCGTCGAAGGCGTACAGCCGCTCGTCGGACTCCGCACCCATCACGAAGGTGTGCTCGCAGTCGATCCCGGCCAGGCCGTCGGCCACCTCCGGGTCGAGCAGGAGCACACTGCACCCGGAGTGCCCGACGATGTACTCCACCTCGGCGCGCGACAGCCGGAAGTTCACCGGCACCAGCACCCGCCCGTACCCGGACACGCCGAAGAACGAGGTCAGCAGCCGCGCGCTGTTGTGCGACACCACCCCGACCCGCGCCCCGTGCGGCACACCGAGCGCGTCGAGCCCCGCCGCCTGGGCGCGGGCGAGCTCGGCGACGCGGCGGTAGGTCAGCCCCTGCCAGGGGGCGGCCGGCTGGTCCGGCTCGTCGACGACGCCGACGCGGTCCGGGTAGACGATGGCGGCCCGGTCCAGGAAATCGCGGGCTCCGAAAGGAACGAACATCGATGCCTCCCTGCGTCACGCGGTGGCGCTGCTCGGTGGGTCGTACCCCCATCCTGGCCGAGACAGTCGACGGCCCCGGCCTTCACCAGGCCGGGGCCGACGATGTTCTTCGTTCGCCGGTCGTCAGCCGGCCGTGGTGTGCGCCCTGCGGCGGCGCAGGGCGAAGGCCGTGGCGACCGCGCCCGCGGTGACCGCACCGGCGGTCAGGGCGATCGGCACGGCCGGGGAGGCCGAGGTGCCGGCGGCGACGTTCTGGGCCTTGAGGTCCTGGACGTACGCCGGGTACGGGGTGTGCGTGGAGGCCGACGACGCGGTCTGCGCGTAGTGGTGCGGGATCGGCTTCACGGACCTGACCGAGCCGTCCGAGTTCAGCAGCACCTGCTTGTCGTTGGGGTGCTTGAAGTCGAACATGCCGGTCAGGCTGCCCGCCCGCTGGTCGAAGGAGGCGTCGCCGATGCGGCCGGTGCGCCAGTTGTTCTCGATGAACCGGGTGATCGACGCCTGCTCGGTCGCGGTGTGGTCGACCGAATTGACCTTGCTGTAGGGGGAGATGACCAGCAGCGGCTGGCGGGTGCCGGGGCCGCAGCGGTCCGCGTAGCCGCCCTTGGCGGCCGGGCCGGCCTGGCAGGCGGTGCTGTCCAGGGCCTTGTTGTTGGAGCCGAGCGTCGAGTCCTTCGAGCCGTTCAGGACCTTCGAGGTGACGTGGTCGTACCAGCCGTCGGAGTCGTCGTAGGCGACCACGACCGCGGTGGACTTCCACTCCGGGGACTGCTGCAGCGCGTTGATCTCCTTGACCAGGAAGTGCTGCTCGTCGGTCGGGTCGGAGTAACCGGCGTGCCCGTCCTGGTACTCGGCGGCCTTGAGGAAGCTGACCGCGGGGAGGTTGCCGGCCTTGAGGGCCGCGTCGAAGTCGGTCAGGTCGTAGTTGTGGTTCGCGCGGCCGGCGTGGCCGATCTCGGCGACGTTCTTCGGCGCCAGGTGGTGCGGGTTCGACGTCGACTTGTAGTACTCGAACGGCGAGTGGTGCGGGCTGTAGTCGAGCGCCGAGGCGCCGCCGACGTTGGTGTGCGCGGTGTCGCACTTCGCGTAGTCGCCGCTCTTGCCGTCCCACGCGGTGGAGGGCCGGAAGCCGCCCTGGAACCAACCCCAGCTCACGCCCTTGGAGTTGAGCAGGTCACCGATGTTCTTGCCCTGCATCACCGCGAGCGCGCTGGTGGCGGTGTGGTCCTTGTCCGAGCAGTCGTCGAAGGCCGGGTCCGGGTCGTTGACGACCGTGCCGACGCCCTTGGCGTTCGGGGACAGCACGGTGTACGAGTCCGGCGTCGACGTCTGCTTCGGGTTCTCGGTGCCGGAGGCCGGGTCCACCGAGATGACGCCGTGCGTCTGACCCGAGATCAGGTTGAGCGCGCCGGGCGTGGAGGGGCCGTAGACCGAGCTGAAGGAGTGGTCGTTGAGCGCGTACTGCTGGGCGTAGTTCCACAGGCCGGTGACGGTGTTGCCGTCGTAGTAGTCCATCACCAGGCCGGGCTCGCCGAACAGCCCGCCGCTGCACTTGCTGACCTCGGTGTTCTCGACGTACTTGTCGGCCTTGCCGCCGTCGGCCGCGTACTGCTCGGGGCCGTAGGAGTGGTTCTGGTCGCAGGTCATCGCCTGCGAACTGGCCAGCCGCTTGGGTGTGTACAGGTTCGGGTTCTTGGTCAGCAGCCCGGCGTTGAGGAGGTTGTCGGCCTTCGGGGTGCGGGCCGCCGCCTTGAACGTGGTGCCGTCGGTGTTGGCGGCCTTGGGGTAGGTGGCGAAGTAGTGGTCGAACGAGACGTTCTCGTCGTAGATCACCACCAGGTGCTTGATCGGAGTCGTGGTACGGGTGCCGGGGTGGCCGTGCGCCGGGGCCGCCGACGCGGGGACCGCGCCGCCCGCCGCGGCCAGCGCGGCCGCGCCGAGCAGGGCGCCCACACGACTCAGACCGCGCCGCACACTGGGGGTTCTTCCTGTGCCGATCATGCTGTCTCGCCTTCCGAGAACACTGCGAACTCTGCGTTCCGCCGCCACGGCTCACCGGCCGGGCAGCCACGTCGGATCCTTCGCAATGCTCGCGGCGGTGCGTGGGAATGGCAGTGACGCGGGTGCGAATGTTCGGTCAGGAGATCCTCATCCAGGGTCAGGAGATTCTCATGGTCCTTTGAGGTGCCCTTGACCGAAGCCCGCCGGGCTCAGGTCAGCAGCGTGCGCCCGAGCCAGTCGGAGCCGTCCCGTACGCCGGGCAGCGCGAAGAAGTAGCCGCCGCCGAACGGGGAGATGTAGTCGACCAGCGGCTCCCCGGCGAGCCGCTTCTGCACGGTCTCGAACTGCCGGGCCAGGTCCTGCTGGTAGCAGCAGAACAGCAGCCCCATGTCGAGGTTGCCGTTGGCGTCCGTGCCCCGGTCGTAGTTGTAGCCGCGGCGCAGGATGCGCTGCTCCGCGGTGGCGGACGTCCGCGGGTTGGCCAGCCGGATGTGGCTGTCCAGCGGGATGACGTCGCCCTTGGGGTCCTGCGTGTACTGCGGGGTGTCCTTCTCGTGGCGGCCGTCCAGCGGCGCGCCGGTGTCCCGGGCCCGCCCGAACATCCGCTCCTGCTCGGTGATGGAGACCCGGTCCCAGAACTCCACCAGCATCCGTATCAGCCGTACGACCTGATAACTGCCCCCGGTCGCCCACGCGGGCTCGCCTGCGCCCGCGCCCACCCACACCAACCGGTCCATCTCACGGCTGCTGGTGACGTCCGGATTGGCGATGCCGTCCTTGAATCCCATGTGGTTGCGCGGAGTTCCGGAGGGGCGTGGCGGGCTGATGAAGCCGTCCATGCGCCACCGGACCTGCATGCCGCCCCGGGTGTGCCGGGCGATGTCGCGCACGGCGTGCAGCACGGTGTCCGAGGTCCCGGCGCACAACTGCACGCTGAGGTCGCCGTGGCACCAGGCGCCGTCCAGGTCGTCGTCGGGGAAGGACGGCATCGCGGTGAGCCTGCGCGGCTTGCGTGCGGCGAGTCCGTAGCGGTCGTCGAAGAGGGAGGCGCCGGCGCCGACCGTGACGGTGAGCCGGTCGGCGGGCAGGTCCGGGCCGAGGGTGCCGGAGTCGGCGGGCGGGGCAGTGATGCCGAGCTCGTCCGGGCTGCCGCCGGTGGTGAGGAACCGGGCCCGGTCGGTGAGCGTGCGCAGCAGCTCGGTCAGCTCGGCGCGGTTCTCGGCGGTCGTGTCGAAGGAGACGAAGGCGGTGGCCCGCGGCGCCGGTGTGACGATCCCGGCCTGGTGGGCGCCGTGGAAGGGGACCCGGGTGCTCTCCTGGGCGGGCGCGGCGGAGGCGGCACCGTGATCGGCGGCCACCAGCCCGGCCCCGGCGACCGCTGCCGCACCCGTGAGGAACCCCCGGCGGCCGACTCCTGCGGGCTTCACGCGGTCCTCCGTACGTCGGTCAGGGCGGCCACGTCGGCCAGCCGCTCCACCAGCTCGCCCAGGTCGGCGTCGACCCTCTCCCGCCGCGTACGGGTGAGTCGGGCGAGCGGCGTCCACGTGTCGCCGTGGTGGAAGGAGTCGAGGGTGTGCTGCGCGCGGTCCAGCCAGGAGTCGAGCCCGGTGAGGCCGGTGTCGCGGGTCTTCAGCAGGGGGCGCAGGTAGCCGAGGAGCACCCGGGTGCCCTCCAGGTTGGCGCGGGCGGTGGCCAGGTTGGTGCCGCTGCCGTAGTCGGTGCGGCCGGTCAGCTCGAACTGCACGGTGTTCTCCAGGATCTCGTGCGCGCGCAGACCGACGTCGGCCGGGTCCATCCGCTCGCCCGGCCAGCTGTCGCGCAGGGCCCGTACGGCCTTGTCGAGACGGTCGGCCGGACCGCGCAGACCGCTCGCCGACCCGCCGTGCCACAGGCCGTACTCGACCTGGTGGAACCCGGCGAACCCCGGGTCGTGGACACCGCCCGACAGCCCGGCGGTCGTCCCGTTGATCGCCGAGTCGGCGTCCCCGAAGGTGCCGTAGGCGGCGCCCATCCGCTCGTACACGAGATGGGCCGGCAGCCAGGCCCTGCGGGCGGCGGCCAGGTCACCGCGGTCGACGGCGGCGCGCAGCACGTCGGTCCTCCGCACGAGCTCGACCGTGCGGCCCTGGATCCACTTCTGGTACGCGAGGGTCGGCGGGATGAGGTCCTGCTGGGTCACCGGCACGGCGGCCGGACCGCTCTTCACCTTGGCGCCGGTGATGCGGACGGTCGGGCCGGTGACGGCGTCCGCGTCGTCGGGCAAGCACTTGAAGGCGTACGTGCCGTCGCCGAGCGTCACCCGCAGCGGACGGACGGTGCCCGGCGCGAGCCCCTCGACCTCGCCGTAGACCGCGCCCGTCCTCGGGTCGGTCAGATACACCTCGGCGGGCGCACCCGAGGTGTTGCGCAGGTCGAAGACCTGGCGGCCGGGCTCGGGCCGGGTCCAGCCGCGACCGCAGTCGGCGGACGTGACGCCCACGGTGGTGTGCCGCAGCCCGTCGGCGGCCACCGTCCGGTGCGCGCTCCCGCCGGAGCCCCTGGCCACCAGCACCCCGGCGACCGTCGCGACCGCCACCGCGAGGGCGGCACCGGTGATCAGAGCGGTGCGCCTGCGGCGGGTGGACGACGAGGGCGGTGTGTGACCGACCGCGGCTTCGGGCACGCCGGGCCTCCTGAAGGTCGTACGAACGAGGCGGCGCAGCCGATCCTAAGCACCCGAAGGAGCCGCATCGGGCCATCTGACCTGCTCCTGACCAGACGAAAAGCCAGAGTTCGTCAGCGGTTCACCCACGAGGGACCATGGGAGTGCCGATCGGACTCACTCTCTAGGGGGCCGTCATGGCCGTGGAAATACCTCCCCTGGTGAAGCCCTCCCGGCTCAGGCGCCGGTGCGGACTGTGGGGCGAATGCCTGTCCGAGTTCCTGGGGACCTTCGTCCTCATCTCCTTCGGTTGCGGTGTGGTGGCCATGGCGGTCGCCGCACTGCCCGGATCCGGCCGCACAGCCGGGCCCACGACGTTCTTCCTGGGCGCCGGCGACTGGCTGCTGATCAGCTGGGGCTGGGCGATGGCCGTGGTCTTCGGCGTGTACGTGGCCGGCGGGGTCAGCGGCGCGCACCTCAACCCGGCGGTGACGCTGGCGTTCGCCGTGCGCCGCAAGTTCGCCTGGGCCAAGGTCGTGCCGTATTGGATCTCCCAGCTGCTCGGCGCGTTCGCCGGGGCCGCGCTGGTCTACGCCGTCTACCACGACGCCATCAACACCTTCGACGACGCGATGAAGGGCCCGAAGACGAACGGCCACACGCTCGCCTCGTTCTCCATCTTCGCCACCTTCCCCGCGCCCTACTTCCACGGCGGGATCTGGGGGCCGCTGATCGACCAGATCGTCGGCACCGCCTTCCTGGTGATGCTGGTCGTCGCCCTGATCGACCTGCGCAACACCGCCGTGAAGGCGAACCTCGGCCCGCTCCTCGTCGGCTTCGCGGTCGCCGCCATCGGCATGTCCTTCGGGGCCAACGCCGGCTACGCCATCAACCCCGCGCGCGACCTCGGTCCGCGCCTGTTCACCTGGGCTGCGGGGTGGCAGGACCTTGCGATGCCCGGCACCCTCTCGGGTGCCTTCAGCGACTACTTCTGGATCCCGATCGTCGGGCCGCTGGTCGGCGGGGTGATCGGGGTGCTGGTGTACGACCTGTTCATCGGCGACGTGCTGCACATCCGGGCGCAGCAGGCCGAGCTGCCGGAGCCCGGCCGGACACGCCCGGTGACCTCCGCGGACGAGGAGTAGCGGCGGTCAGCCGGACTCGGAGCCGCCGAGCGCTCCGAGGATCCGCTCGGCCGCCAGCGTGGCCGTCAGCCGGCCCTCCCTGACCTCCTGCTCCAGGCCCGGGGCCAGGGCCCGTACGGCCGGGTCGGCGTGCAGGCGGCCGAGTAGCTCGTCGCGGACCATCGCCCAGGTCCAGTCGACCTGCTGGTCGCGGCGCTTCGCGGTGAGGCGGCCCGTGGAGTCGAGGAGCGCGCGATGCTGTTCGAGGCGCTCCCAGACGGTGTCCAGGCCGGCCGACTCACGGCCGCTGCAGCTGAGCACCGGCGGGGTCCAGACCGGGTCCTTGCCGTGCATCAGCCGCAGGGCGCCCGCCAGTTCGCGCGCGGCCGCCTGGGCGTCCCGCTGGTGCGGGCCGTCCGCCTTGTTGACGGCGATCACGTCGGCCAGTTCCAGGACACCCTTCTTGATGCCCTGGAGCTGGTCGCCGGTGCGGGCGAGGGTCAGCAGCAGGAAGGAGTCGACCATGTTGGCGACGGTGGTCTCGGACTGGCCGACGCCGACCGTCTCCACGAGGACCACGTCGTAGCCGGCCGCCTCCATCACCACCATCGACTCACGGGTCGCCTTGGCGACCCCGCCGAGCGTGCCCGAGGTGGGGGAGGGGCGGACGAACGCCGCCGGGTCCACCGCCAGCCGCTCCATACGGGTCTTGTCGCCGAGGATCGACCCGCCGGTCCGGCTGGAGGACGGGTCGACGGCGAGCACCGCCACCCGGTGCCCCAGCGAGGTCAGCATGGTGCCGAACGCGTCGATGAACGTGGACTTGCCCACGCCCGGCACCCCGCTGACGCCGATCCGCCGCGCGCGTCCGCTGTGCGGCAGCAGTTCGGTGAGCAACTCCTGTGCCAGCGCCCGGTGTTGAGGGCGCGTCGACTCGACGAGGGTGATCGCGCGGGCGATCACCGACCGCTTCCCGTCGAGTACGCCCTTCACGTACGCGTCGACATCGATCACAGGTCGTGCCCGAGCTCGGCCGCCAGCCGCTGGACCAGGTCGTACGCCGCGTCCGGGATCACCGTCCCGGGCGGGAACACGGCCGCGGCGCCCATCTCCAGGAGTGTGGGCACGTCCTGCGGCGGGATGACCCCGCCGACCACGATCATGATGTCGGCGCGGTCCTCCTCGGCCAGCGCCTCCTTGAGCGCCGGTACGAGGGTGAGGTGTCCGGCGGCCAGTGACGACACCCCGACGATGTGCACGTCCGCCTCGACGGCCTGCCGGGCCACCTCGGCGGGGGTCTGGAACAGCGGGCCGACGTCCACGTCGAAGCCCAGGTCGGCGAAGGCGGTGGCGATCACCTTCTGGCCGCGGTCGTGGCCGTCCTGGCCCATCTTGGCGACCAGGATGCGCGGCCGGCGGCCCTCGGCCTCGTCGAAGGCGTCCACCAGGGCACGGGTGCGGTCCACGGTCGGGGACTCGCCTGCTTCGTTGCGGTACACGCCGGAGATCGTACGGATCTGGCTCGCGTGCCGTCCGTACACCTTCTCCAGGGCGTCGGAGATCTCACCGACGGTGGCCTTGGCGCGGGCCGCGTCCACCGCCAGCTCCAGCAGGTTGCCCTCGCCGCCGGCCGCCCGCGTCAGCGCGTCCAGCGCGTCCTGGCAGGCGCTCTCGTCGCGCTCCGCGCGCAGCCGCCGCAGCTTCTCGATCTGCTGGGCGCGTACGGAGGAGTTGTCGACCTTGAGGACGTCGATCGCCTCGTCGTTCTCCACGCGGTACTTGTTCACGCCGATGACCGGTTGGCGGCCGGAGTCGATGCGGGCCTGGGTGCGGGCCGCGGCCTCCTCGATGCGCAGCTTGGGGATGCCGGCGTCGATCGCCTTGGCCATGCCGCCCGCCGCCTCCACCTCCTGGATGTGCTGCCAGGCCTTGCGAGCGAGGTCGTACGTCAGCTTCTCCACGTACGCGCTGCCGCCCCACGGGTCGATGACCCGGGTGGTGCCGGACTCCTGCTGGATCAGCAGCTGGGTGTTGCGGGCGATGCGCGCGGAGAAGTCGGTGGGCAGCGCGAGCGCCTCGTCGAGGGCGTTGGTGTGCAGCGACTGGGTGTGGCCCTGGGTCGCCGCCATCGCCTCGACACACGTACGCGTGACGTTGTTGAAGACGTCCTGCGCGGTCAGCGACCAGCCCGAGGTCTGCGAATGGGTGCGCAGCGAAAGGGACTTGGTGTTCTGCGGATCGAACTGCTTCACCAGCTTCGCCCACAGCAGCCGCGCCGCCCGCAGCTTGGCGATCTCCATGAAGAAGTTCATGCCGATCGCCCAGAAGAAGGAGAGCCGGGGCGCGAACGCGTCCACGTCCAGGCCCGCTTCGCGGCCCGCCCGGATGTACTCCACGCCGTCGGCGAGGGTGTACGCCAGCTCCAGGTCGGCGGTCGCGCCCGCCTCCTGGATGTGGTAGCCGGAGATGGAGATGGAGTTGTAGCGGGGCATCCGCTGCGAGGTGAAGGCGAAGATGTCGGAGATGATCCGCATCGACGGCTTCGGCGGATAGATGTACGTGTTGCGGACCATGAACTCCTTGAGGATGTCGTTCTGGATGGTCCCGGCCAGCTTCTCGGGCGGTACGCCCTGTTCCTCGGCGGCGACGATGTACAGCGCGAGCACCGGCAGCACCGCGCCGTTCATCGTCATCGACACGGTCATCCGGTCCAGCGGGATGCCGTCGAAGAGCTGCCGCATGTCGTAGATGGAGTCGATGGCCACGCCCGCCATGCCGACGTCACCCGTCACCCGCGGATGGTCGCTGTCGTAGCCGCGGTGCGTGGGCAGGTCGAAGGCGACCGACAGGCCCTTCTGACCGGCCGCGAGGTTGCGGCGGTAGAAGGCGTTCGACTCCTCGGCGGTCGAGAACCCGGCGTACTGCCGGATCGTCCACGGCTGGTTGACGTACATCGTCGGGTACGGGCCGCGCAGGTACGGCGCCGCGCCCGGGCGGGTGTCCAAGAAGTCGAGGCCCTCCAGGTCACGCCCGGTGTAGAGCGGCTTGACCGGGATGCCCTCCGGGGTCTCCCACAGAAGGTCGTCCCCGCCGGCGGCCCGCTTGACGGCCGTGCGCCACTCGTCGGCGTTGCCGGCCGCGGACGGGGTCCCCAGCTCGATCCCGGAGAAGTCGGGGACGGAGGGGCCGGAAGCGGCGGTCATCAGGACACTCCCATGCGGTCGAGGGCGGCGGACAGGACGGCCACGGCGTCGCAGCCCGCGAAGACGTACGAGTCGACACCGGCGTGCTCGGCGGGGCGCCCGGCGAGGAACACGTGCGCGGCACCGGCTGCCTTGAGCTGGGCGGCCACCGACTCGGCCTGCTCCTCGTAGAGGGCGTCGCTGGAGCACAGACAGGCCTCGGCGGCCCCGCTCTCCTCGAAGGTGCCCTCGGTGACGGGCTCGATGCCGCCCGCCTGGAAGAGGTTCGAGGCGAAGGTGAGCCGGGCGGTGTGCGCGGCGGCCGGGCCGAGCGCGGCCAGGAAGACACGCGGCCGGGAGCCGGTCGCGGCCAGATGGGCGTCGGAGCGGGCGCGCAGCTCCTCGAACGCCTCGTCGCGCCGCACCCGCGGCAGCCCGCCGGAGCGCGGCTCGGGCGCCCTCTCGCGGACCACGGGCTTCTCCGCGAGATACGGGAACTCGCTGACGCCGGTGATGGGTTCGCGCCGCTTGGCCAGCTTCTTGGAGCGCTCCGCCCAGGTGTCGGCCAGGATCCGGCCGAGCTCGCCCGAGCGCAACGCGGCCGCCTGGCCGCCGAGTCGCTCGATGCGCCGGAAGAACTCCCAGCCCGCGTGGGCGAGTTCGTCGGTGAGCCGCTCCACGTACCAGGAGCCGCCTGCCGGGTCGATGACCCGGGACAGGTGCGACTCCTCGATGAGGATCGTCGAGGTGTTGCGGGCGATGCGCCGCGCGAACGCGTCCGGCAGGCCCAGGGCGTCGTCGAAGGGCAGCACGGTGACCGCGTCGGCGCCGCCCGCCCCGGCCGCCAGCGTGGCGATCGTCGTGCGGAGCATGTTCACCCACGGGTCGCGGCGCGACATCATCACCGGCGAGGTGACCGCGTGCTGCACCTGCGCCCCCGCGTCCGGGGCCCCGCAGGCCTCGGCGACCCGCGCCCACAGTCGGCGCGCGGCCCGCAGCTTGGCGATGGTCAGGAACTGGTCGGCGGTGGCCGCGTAGCGGAACTCCAGCTGGGCGCAGGCCTGTTCGACGGAGAGCCCGCCCTCGGTGAGCTCCCGCAGATACGCCACACCGGTCGCGAGCGAGGCGCCCAGCTCCTGCGCGGCCGAGCCGCCGGCCTCGTGGTACGGCAGCGCGTCCACCGTCAGCGCGCGCAGCCCCGGGTACTCCTCGGCGCACCGCCGGGCGAGCCCGAGCACGGATGCGAAGGCGTACGGCCGCCCGGTGCGGGCCTCGTGCCCCAGCGGGTCGGCGCCGAGGCTGCCGCGGGCCGCCTCCTTGGCGACGCCGCGCTCCTTGTACAGCCGCAGCAACTCCTCGGCGGCGGGCTCGAAGTCGGCGCCCGCGTCGAGCGCGACCGGCGCGAGGTCGAGGTAGACGCCGTCGAGGGCGCGGGCGAGCGAGGAGACGGGGATGCCGCCCTCGCCGACGACCAGCCACAGCGAGGTGACGCCGTTCTCCAGGTCGGCGAGGACCGAGCCGCCCTCCGCGGTGGCGTGCCGCTGCCGTACGTCCCAGCCGCCGGTGGCGTTCCCCGCGGGGCGGCTGCCGCGCACGAACGGCGCGAACCCCGGGAAGCCCGGCTCGGGCGCGGCATCGCGCGCGGTGTACAGGGGACGGGTGCGCAACCCGTCCTCCAACGCGGTGGACAGGGCTTCCTCGGCCGCGGCACCCTCGACGTCCTTGCCCGACTTGCGCAGGACACCCGCCACGAGGCGCTGCCACTGCTCGTGGGACACGTCAGGGAACTCGCCGGCCAACTCGAGCCCGTCGTCAGGCAGGACCGTCATGCCCGGATGTTAGGTCAGAGACGCAAAGGAGCAGCAGGGGGACGCGTTGTGACCTTGCCCTCTCCGCGGCTGTGACCTCGGCCTCCTTGCCGTAATAGGCTCGTGGCATGACAGACGACACGCTGCGCTCGGTCACCGTCCGGCGGACCGCCACCGGCCACTTCACCGCGGAGAACGCCCGCGGCGGCACGATCGAATTCGGCACCGGCGAGGGGAGCGACTTCACGCCGGTCGAGCTGCTGCTCGCCGCGCTCGGCGGCTGCTCCGCGGCCGACGTGGACGTCGCCACCGCGCGGCACGTGGAGCCCACGGAGTTCACCGTCACGGTGACCGGCAACAAGGTCGCCGACGAGGCCGGCAACCGTATGACCGACCTCGCCGTCACCTTCACCGTCGCCTTCCCGGACGGCGCCGAGGGGGACCGCGCCCGCGCGATCCTGCCCCGGGCGGTGAAGACCTCCCACGACCGCCTCTGCACCGTCAGCCGCACGGTCGAGGCGGGTACGCCGGTCACCGTGACGGTGGCCTGACACCCGAACGGCCCTGCCTACCGGGCGAGTTGAGCCGGCTCGTCGAGCCGCGTCAGCTTCCGCGGGTTGGCCACCGCGTGGATCCGGGTGACCTTCCCGTCCGCCACCACCACGCTCACCGCGGCGACCTGCCCGTTCAGCTCGATGCGGCCCGCGAGCGCGCCGTTGAGCCACACGGGGGACACCAGCCGGTCCGGCCGGGCGAGCAGCGCCGCGACCACGTCCGCCCCGTGCACCGGGGCCGGCGCGGCGCCCGCGAGCCCGCCGCCGTCGGCGATCAGGACCACGTCCGGCGCCAGCACGTCCAGCAGCTCCTGGAGCCGGCCGGTGCGCAGCGCGGCCAGGAACCGCTCCACCACGGCCTGCTGCTCCGCCCGGCTCACCGCCACCCGGGGCCGCCGGGCCGCCACGTGCTCGCGGGCCCGCCGCGCGATCTGCCGCACCGCCGCTGCCGACTTCCCGACCGCCTCGGCGATCTCCTCGTACGGCACGTCGAAGACCTCACGCAGCACGAACACCGCACGCTCGGTCGGCCCGAGGGTCTCCAGCACCGTCAGCATCGCGAACGAGACGCTCTCCGCGAGCTCGACGTCCTCGGCGACGTCGGGGCTGGTCAGCAGGGGTTCCGGCAGCCATTCGCCGACGTACTCCTCGCGGCGGCGCGCCATCGTGCGCAGCCGGTTGAGGGCCTGCCGGGTGACGGTGCGGACGAGGTAGCCGCGCGGGTCGCGCACCCGGGTCCGGTCGACGCCGGCCCACCGCAGCCAGGACTCCTGGAGCACGTCCTCCGCGTCGGCCGCCGAGCCGAGCATCTCGTAGGCGACCGTGAACAGCAGGCCGCGGTGGGCGACGAAGGGGTCCTCGCTCATGCCGTCGACGCCGCGCCGGACGGCTCGGGGCGCGCTGTGAGGGGGATCTCGCAGGCGTCGGAGTAGCCCTGCGAGGTGATGCCCTGCGCGGTGTTGCACCTGGCCGCGAAGTTGGCGAAGCCGATGTGCACGGTCAGCTCGACCATCGCGGCCGGGCCGAGCGCGTCGAGGAGCCGCCGCGACAGCTCGTCGGTGACGGTCGTCGGCGTGTCCGTCATCGCCTCCGCGTACTCCAGGACGTCCCGCTCCAGCGGCGTGAACACCTCCGACTCCCGCCACCGCGGCACCTGGCTCGCCTTCGCCGGGTCCAGGTTCTGGTTGAGGGCGAGGAAGTAGTTGACGTCCAGGCACCAGCCGCAGCCGACCCGAGCGGCGACGGCCATGTGCGCGAACGTCTTCAGCCCCGCGTCCGCCTTGTCCCACTGCCCCACCCTCGCCGAGAACTCCTGGTTGGCCAGGGCGAGTTCGGGATGGTTCCACAGCACTTCGACGGGCTCGGGCACCGCGCCGAGCTGCCGGATCAGGTTGTCACGGAGCTCGGCGTCGAGCTCGGCCTTGGGAACGCGCAGTGTCATGGTGATCTCCTCGCCCATGGAGTGTTCGTACGTCGGCCTGTCCGGCCGTCCGGCATGAAGACACCGGCGGACGCGCGTGTGTGACAGAGGGGCGCTACGCCCGGTCGAGCAGCAGCTTCGCCGCCACCCACGCCCCGTCGCCGCGCACGGTGTCGGCCACGGCCTTCGCCCGGACGCCGGTCTCGGGGGCCAGGGCCGTGTCCAGCGCCGCCGACAGGGAGTCGACGGTGGGGGTCGGGCCGTCGTGGGCCGCGCCGATGCCCAGGTCGGCCACCCGGCCCGCCCAGTACGGCTGGTCCGCCAGCTGCGGCACCACCACCTGGGGCGTACCCGCCCGGGCCGCCGTCGTCGTGGTGCCCGCGCCGCCGTGGTGCACGACCGCGGCCACCCGCCGGAACAGGGCCTGGTGGTTGGCCTCGCCGACGGCGAAGCAGTCGCCCCGGTCGTCGATCAGGTCCAGGTCGGCCCAGCCACGCGCGACCAGCACCCGGCGCCCGTGCGCGCGGACCGCCTCGACGGCCACCCGGCCCGCGTCCCGCGACTCGTGCAGCGGCATGCTGCCGAAGCCCACGTACACCGGCGGCTCACCGGCCTCCAGAAAGGCGGACAGGTCGTCCGGCAGGGGGCGTTCGTCCAGCCGGATCCACGCCCCTGTCTGTACGACGTCCAGGCCCGGCGTCCCCAGCCACGGGTCCAGCACCGGATCGGTCGCCAGCCACGGCCGGCCGCCGATCACGTAGTCGCGGACGCCCGCCACCGGGGGCAGGCCGACCGACGCACGGTTGGCGTTGAGCGCCTCGCCGAACAGCGCGTCGATGTTCCGCGCGTCCAAGTCCCACAGCACCTGGTTGTCGGTCTCCTCGGCGGGCAGCGGCCGGCCCGGATACTCCAGCGGCCTGCGCCGCGGCGACGGCAGGGTGACCTGCTGGAAGGCGACCGACACGGCGGGGATGCCCAGCTTCTCGGCCACCGACAGCGCACCCGCCGCGGCCGGCAACAGGCCCGCAGCCGCCACCAGAACGTCGCACCCCTCGGCCGCCGGGGTGACGACTTCCAGGTGACCGGCGATCAGCTGGGCCGCGCGCTGCGGCAACGAGGACGCCGGCAGCGCCGCCTTCGTGAGCGCGCGGGCCGACGGGCCGACCGGCACCAGCGGCACACCGACCCCGGCGAGCAGCCGCGCGAAGTCGTCGTCCGGCGGCGCGCACACCCGCACCTCGGCGCCCAGCTCCCGCAGCCGGACGGCGAGTCCCACCATCGGCTCGACGTCCCCGCG
The DNA here is from genome assembly GCF_022698165.1 of Streptomyces cylindrosporus. GTDB lineage: Bacteria > Actinomycetota > Actinomycetes > Streptomycetales > Streptomycetaceae > Streptomyces > Streptomyces cylindrosporus. The sequence goes on along the minus strand of NZ_JALDAY010000007.1, from coordinate 562,670 downwards.
CGACCCGTACGTCGACAACAGCACACGCATCAAGTGACTCCCGTTTCCCCAGGTGACGGCCTCGGCGGGTGATTCTGCGGCACCACCCGGGCCTTGTGGCAAGCCCCCCGGTGAGCTATACGTTGAGGGTGGGAAGCAGCGGCTCCGCGGAGTGCAACTCCCTTACAGTCGCCTGAACTTGGTCATTCCAGGCACTTTGTGAGGTGGACGCCCGCATGCCCCGCACCCCGTCACGACGTACCGTCCTGCGCGGACTCACCGTCACCGGAGCGGCCGTGACCGGCTTCGACCCCGCTGCCCGCGGCTGGGCCGCGTCCGGCACCGGAAGCGGCCCGGACCTCGCGCGGATTCCCCGGCTGGACGGCACGCTCGTCATGGACGACCCGTCGCTCACGGCCGCCGCCGAGGACTACGGCCACATCGTGCACCGGCGCCCCGTCGCCGTGCTGCGCCCCGGATCGGTGCGGGACGTCGTCGTCATGGTCCGGTTCTGCAACGAGCACCGGGTGCGGGTCGCGCCGCGCGGCCAGGGACACGCCACCTCCGGCCAGGCACAGGTCCAGGGCGGCCTCGTCATCGAGACAGCCACCCTGGCCGACATCGGCCCCGTGGCCCCGGACGCCACCACCGTCACCGTCGGGGCGGGCGCCCGGTGGAGCGAGGTGGCCAAGGCCGCGCTCGCCCACGGCCGCACCCCGCCCGTGTTCACCGACTACCTCGAACTCTCCGTCGGCGGCACCCTGTCCGTCGGCGGCCTCGGCGGCCAGACCCACCGGCACGGCGCCCAGGTCGACAACGTCACCGAACTCCAGGTCGTCACCGGAGCAGGCGAGTTCGTCCGCTGCTCCCCGTCCCGGCACCCCGACCTCTTCCACGCCGTGTCGGCCGGTCTCGGCCAGTGCGCGATCGTCGTCGCCGCCACCGTCCGCCTGGTGCGCGCGCCGGAGACCGTACGCCACTACCTCCTGCCCTACGACGACCTGGAGACCTTCCTCGCCGACCAGCGCACCCTGGTCGAGGAGGGCCGCTTCGACTATGTCGAGGGCCTGGTCTCGGCGGACCCCGGCGGAGCGTTCCGCGTCTTCACCCTGGAGGCGGTGGCCTACGGCCCGCCGGCCGGCCCCGCCCCGGACGACACGCTCCTGCTGCGCGGCCTGCGCCACGACCCCTCGGGCGTCGAGAAGACCGACCTCGCCTACTACGACTTCCTGGACCGACTGGCGCCCACGGTCGCCGAGTTGAAGGAGGCCGGTCTCTGGACGTACGCCCATCCGTGGCTCAACCTGCTGCTCCCCGGCGACTCTGCCGCCGCCCTCACGGCCCGCATGCTGGCCGATCTCACCCCGGCCGACCTGGGCCCCGGCGTCGTCCTCGTCTACCCGATCCTGCGCGAGCGCCTCACCACACCGCTCTTCAGCGCCCCCGACGACCCCGTCCCCTACCTCTTCGCCGTCCTGCGCACGACCCCGCCCGAGGACACGGCCACGGTCGACCGTCTCCTGACGGCCAACCGCGAGGCCTACGACGCGGCCGCGGCGACCGGCGGAACCCAGTACCCGGTCGGCAGCATCCCCTTCACCCACGCCGACTGGCGCGCCCACTTCGGCGCCGAGTGGCCGCGGCTGGAGGCGGCGAAACGGACGTACGACCCCCGACGGATCCTGGTCCCCGGCCAGGGCATCTTCTGAGGCGGGCCGCCCGATGCGAAGAACCGCCTTGCTGATCGCCACCGGTGTCCTCGTCCTCGCGGGCTGCGGACAGCAGGACGACCCGCCCACCGCCGACCCGAGCCCCCTCTCCTCGGACGACCCGAGGTTCCTGCCGCTGGCCGCGTACGACATGTCCGAAGCGGACAGCCGTGTCGCGGGCGAGGCCCGATGGACGCTCGCCAAGGAGTGCATGGTCCGCCTCGGGCTCGACGACCTGAAGAAGCTCGACGTCGACCCGGTGCCGGCCTGGCCCGAACGCCCCGCCGACACCGGGGTGGTGACGTCGGTGCTGTATGCCGGAGACGACTACCGCTACGGCATCGACGACCCCGGCGAGGCCGCGCGATACGGCTATCACGCGGCGCAGGCCGCCTACGAGCGCCGCTACCCCGAGAAGAAGTGGACCCTGTCCGAATATCTCGCGCTCACCGGGCAGTTCGTCCGTGACGACGACCCGAGGACCGTGCACGGGCACGGCATTCCGAAACGCGGCTGTCTCGGCGAGGCGGCCCGCGCGATCTACGGCGAGGACCCGCAGGACCGCAAGGACCCGATCCTGGACCTGGAGTCCCGGAGCCTGAAGCAGGGCAAGCGGGACCCCGTCTGGAAACAGGCGGACAGGAAGTGGTCGGCCTGCATGCGGAAGGCGGGCTATCGGTACGACACCCCTGGCGACGCGGAACTCGGCGAGGACCGCCGACACCAGGAGCTGGAGGACTCGTTGACCGGAGCGCCGTACGACCCGACGAAGCCGTCCGCGCTGGAGAAGAGGACCGCCACCGCCGACGCCCGCTGCAAGCGGCAGACCGGTTACGTGCGCACCGTGCACGCCATCGACGTACGCGTCCAGAACCAGCTCATCGCCGCGAACCGCTCGAAGCTGGAGAAGGAGCGGCGCTGGAACGAGGACGCCGCCGAGAAGGCCCGCGACGTCCTCAAGCGGTGACGAGTCACGTCGTAGTGCGGTCGCTCGGCCGCTCCAGGCGGACGATCACGCTCTTCGACGTCGGTGTGTTACTGATGTCGGCGACGCTGTCGAGCGGGACCAGGACGTTGGTCTCCGGGTAGTAGGCGGCGGCCGAGCCCCGGGGCGTCGGGTAGGCGACGAGGCGGAAGTCGTCGGCGCGGCGCTCGGTGCCGTCGGTCCAGATGCTGACGAGGTCGACCATCTCGCCGTCCTCCAGGCCGAGTTCGTCGAGGTCGGCCCGGTTGACGAGGACGACGCGGCGGCCTCCCTCGATGCCCCGGTAGCGGTCGTCCATCGCGTACGGGACGGTGTTCCACTGGTCGTGCGAGCGCAGAGTCTGCAGGATCAGGTGGCCCTTGGGCGCCTGGAGCAGCGTGAAGTCGTTGGCGGTGAAGACCGCCTTGCCGGACGGCGTGCGGAACACCTTGCTGTTGACCGGGTTGGGGAGGCGGAAGCCGCCGGGCCGGCGGACCCGCTCGTTGAAGTCCTGGAAGCCGTCGACGACCCGGGCGATCCGGTCGCGGACGCGGTCGTAGTCGGCCTCGAACTCCGCCCAGGGGATGGCGGGTTGAGGGCCCAGCACCTTGCGGGCCAGGCGGCTGATGATGGAAACCTCACTCAGCAGGTGCTCGGAGGCCGGGGCCAGGCGGCCGCGGGTGGCGTGGACCTCGCTCATCGAGTCCTCGACCGTCATGAACTGCTCGCCGCCCGCCTGCACGTCACGGTCGCTGCGGCCGAGCGTCGGCAGGATCAGCGCCCTGCGGCCGCACACGGCGTGCGAGCGGTTCAGCTTGGTCGAGATGTGCACCGTCAGACGGCAGTTGCGCAGGGCGCGCTCGGTGACGTCGCTGTCCGGGGTGGCCCGTACGAAGTTGCCCGCGACGCCGACGAAGACCTTGGCGCGCCCGTCGCGCATGGCGCGGATCGAGTCGACCGAGTCCAGGCCGTGGGCGGTCGGCGCGGTGAAGCCGAACTCGTCGCCCAGCCGGTCCAGGAACGCCTGCGGCATGCGCTCCCAGACGCCCATCGTGCGGTCGCCCTGCACGTTGCTGTGCCCCCGCACCGGGCAGACGCCCGCGCCCGGACGGCCGATGTTCCCGCGCAGCAGAAGGAAGTTGACGACCTCCCTGATCGTGGGGACGCCGTGCTTGTGCTGGGTCAGGCCCATCGCCCAGCAGACGATGACGCTGCGGCTGGCCAGCACGCGCGCGTGCACCCGCTCGATCTCGTCCCGGCTCAGCCCGGTGGCCTCCAGGACCTCGTCCCAGGACGTCTTGCGGATGTGCTCGGCGAAGGCCTCGTAACCCGTCGTGTGCGCCTCGATGAACTCCCGGTCCAGGACGGTGCCCGGCTCCCTGTCCTCCGCCTCCAACAGCAGCAGGTTCAGCGCCTGGAACAGGGCGAGGTCGCCGCCGGGGCGGATCTGCAGGAACTGGTCGGCGATCTCGGTGCCGCGGCCGACGATCCCGCGGGCCTTCTGCGGATGCTTGAAGCGCAGCAGCCCCGCCTCGGGGAGCGGGTTGACGGCGATCACCTGGCCGCCGCGGCGCTTGGTCTCCTCCAGCGCGGAGAGCATGCGCGGGTGGTTGGTGCCGGGGTTCTGGCCCACGACGAAGACCAGGTCCGAGTCGTGGAGGTCGTCGAGGGAGACACTGCCCTTGCCGATGCCCAGGGTCTCGTTGAGGGCCGAACCGCTGGACTCGTGGCACATGTTGGAGCAGTCCGGCAGGTTGTTGGTGCCGAAGGCCCGCGCGAACAGCTGGAGCAGGAAGGCGGGTTCGTTCGCCAGCCGCCCGGAGGTGTAGAACAGCGCCTCGTCCGGGTGGTCGAGGGCACGCAGCTCCTCGGCCAGCAGGTCCAGGGCCTCGTCCCAGCCGATCGGCTCGTAGTACTCGGCGCCCTCGCGCAGCACCATCGGCTCGGTCAGCCGGCCCTGCTGGTTGAGCCAGTAGTCCGACCTGCGGTTCAGCTCGTCGACCGAGTGACGGCGGAAGAAGTCGGCGGTCACCCGCCGGGAGGTGGCCTCGTCGGCGATGTGCTTGGCGCCGTTCTCGCAGTACTCGTTGCGGTGCCGCTTGCCCGGCGCGGGCTCCGGCCAGGCACACCCGGGGCAGTCGAAGCCCTTGGTCTGGTTGATGTTGAGCAGCGTCAGGGCGGTGCGCTTCGGGGAGGTCTGCCCGAGCGCGTACCGGAGCGCGTGCACGACCGCGGGGGCGCCGGTGGCCCATGTCCTGGGCGCCGTCACGGACAACTCGGCCTCGTCCGGTTCTTCCAGGTCCCGCATCGAGTGCCCCGCCCTCTCCGTCAGCTCTGAACAGGCCCACTCTTCGGCAGTGCGTCGGGGCAGGTCAAAGCGGAGTTTCCGATCGTTTGAGAAGCAACGCCGATCAGCGCCGGACAGCGGGGGCGGGCCGTCGGTGCCGGGCGTCCCGATCCGGGGGATCATGGAGGCGTGCTGCTGCGCCAACTCGAGTACCTCGTCGCCCTCGCCCGCGCCCGCCACTTCGCGAAGGCGGCGCAGGCCTGCTACGTCTCCCAGCCGGCCCTGTCCGAGGGCATCCGCAAGCTGGAGGAGGAGCTGGGCATCCCGCTGGTCCAGCGGGGCCGCAGGTTCGACGGACTGACCCCGGAGGGCGAGCGGGTCGTCGTCTGGGCGCAGCGCATCCTCGCCGACCGGGACGCGATGGAGAGCGAGATCCAGGCACTGCGGGCAGGCCTGACCGGCCGCCTGCGCATCGGCACCGTCCCCACCGCCTCCACCGCGGTCGCCCTCCTCACCCAGCCCTTCTGCGCCGCCAACCCGCTGGCCACCGTCCAGGTCTTCGCCGACCTGCGGGCCGAGGACATCGTGGGCAGGCTCCGGACGTACGAACTCGACGCCGCCGTCACCTACCACAGTTCCGTCGCGGCGCACGACTTCAGGTTCGTGCCGCTGTACCAGGAGCGCTATGTCCTGCTGACCCAGCGGTCCGCCCCCGACGCCGGTCCCGCCGAGATCTCCTGGGAGGACGCGGCCCAGTACCCCCTGTGCCTGCTGCACCCGATGATGCAGGGCCGCCAGGTGCTCGACGCGGTGTTCGAGGCCGTCGGCGTCTCGGTGACCCCGCGCGTGGAGACCGACTCGATCGCCTCCCTGTTCGCGCAGGTCAGGGCCGGCCAGTGGGCGAGCGTCGTGCCGTACGCCTGGCTGCACGTCTTCGGTGTCCCCGCGGGCATGCACGCCGTCCCGCTGGTCCGCCCGGTCCGCACGGAACGCATCGGCCTGGTCCTCCCGGCCCGTGAGCCGGTGCCCGTCATCGGCCAGGCCCTGATCGACGTCGTCGACCGGGCGGGCATCGCCGCGACGCTGGAGCGGCTGCCCCATCAGGCGCCGGGGGACGCCACGGCGCTCGGGGCACGGCGGTAGCGCTCATCGTGTCCCGAATACCAAGTTCGTGTCCCGAATACCCTGTGGAGTCCCGTAATCGTCTTCGCTAGCCTCGCGCGTGGACGAATGGGGGCCGTGCATGCGGGCGATCGTCGTGGGGGCGGGTATCGGGGGACTGGCCGCGACGCTGAGCCTGCGCCGGGCCGGGCACGAGGTCACCCTGGTCGAACAGACCCCGAGGCTCACCGAGACCGGCGCCGGGATCCAGCTCGCGCCCAACGCCACGCGCGAACTGCGCCGCCTCGACCGGCTCGACGCGGTGGCCGCCCAGTCCACCCGGCCGGCCGGCATCAGCTTCCGCACCTGGTCCGACGGGACCGAGATCTGCCACTACGCGCTCGGGCGGGAGGCCGAGGAGGCCTTCGGGGCGCCGTATCTCCAGGTCCACCGTGCCGATCTGCAGGCGGCGTTGGCCGCCGCGGTGCCGTCCGCGGCCGTCCGTCTGGACACGCAGGTCGTGGGCATCGGGCAGGACGACGCGTCCGCCTGGGTGACGACGGCGAACGGCGAACGGCTGGGCGCGGACCTGGTGGTGGCCGCGGACGGGATACGCTCCGCCGCCCGCCAGTGGCTCTTCGGCGCGGACGCGGCGATCTTCTCGAAGACCGCCGCGTACCGGGCACTGCTCCCGGCCGAAGAGGTCGCCGACCTGGACCTCCCCGACACCGGCATCTGGCTCGGACCGGGCCGGCACTTCGTCCACTACTGGGTGCGCCGGGGCGAACTGCTCAACGTCGTCGCGGTGTTCAGCACCCGGGCGCCGATGCGGGAGTCGTGGACCGCGCGGGCCGAACCGGGGGAGCCGCTGCGCGAGTTCGAGGGCTGGGCCGCCCTCGTGCTGACCGTCCTGGAACGCGCCGGCCAGGTCTTCAGCTACGGCATCCACACCCGCGCCCCGCTCGCCCGCTGGAACACCGGCCGCGTGACGCTGCTCGGCGACAGCGCCCACGCGATGGTCCCGTTCCAGGCGCAGGGCGCGGCCCAGGCGATCCTGGACGCGGCGGTGCTCGGCGACTGCCTCACCGACGTGACACCGGACGCCGTACCCGAGGCGCTGGAACGCTATGTACGCCGGCGACTTGGTGCCGCCACCGGCATGCAGGCCCGCTCCGTGCGGGCGGGCGAGGAGTTCCACCTGCCGGACGGCCCGGAGGCCCGGGCCCGCAACGCACGGATGGCGGCGCACGCGGCCGAGCACAGGTTCTGGCCGGTGGCCACGGAGTGGGCGGTCGACGTGCTGGACGAGAAGAAGCCGTAGACGGCGCCGACGCCCCTCACACCCGTACAGCCGACCCCGCCCTGCTTCACACCCGCACCGCGGACCCCCGCTCACTCATCCGCGGCGCACACAGCACCCGCTTCTTCCGCACCCGTTTCCCCTCGATCGCCGCGACCGTCAACCTCGCCGCCTCCGCCGCGATCTCGCTCAGCCCCCAGTCCACCGTGGTCAGCGGCGGCGTGAGGACCCTCGACACCGGGTGGTCGTCGAAGCCGACCACCGACACGTCCCGGCCCACCGTCAGCGAGGCCTCCGCCGCGGCCGCGTACACCCCGTAGGCGAGGGAGTCCGAGAAGCAGAACACGGCCGTCGCCGAACGCGCCCCGTCCAGCACCCGCCGCGCCACCGCCGTCGCCTCGCCCAACTCCTGCGGACACGGCACAAGTTCGGCCAGCAGCCCGAGCCGGTCGGCCGCCTCGCGGACGTACACGTCGGCCGGCCGGTCCGGAGTGCTCGGCCGCGTCGGCGTCAGCACGGTCACCCGGCGGTGTCCGAGCGCGTGCAGATACTCCAGTACGGCGTCGATGCCGGCCCGGTTGTCGAAGATGACCTGCCCGGCCGTGCGGGCCCGGCTCAGCGAGTCGCCGACGGCCACCACCGGCAGCGCCTCGGCGATCGCCGCCCAGCCCTCGGCCGACGGGTTCACCGGGGACACCAGCAGCGCGTCCACCCGCTGGTCGCGCAGCTGCTTGGCGAGGGCCAGCTCGCGGTCGGGATCGCCGCCCGCGTCCAGGATCAGCGCGTAGCGGTCGCCGGCCAGCAGCTCCCGGCCGATGGCCGCCATCAGCTGCTGCTGCCACAGGTCCTGGAGGTCGCCCGCGAGGACCCCGACCATGCTGGTGCGGCCGCTGGCGAGGGCGCGGGCGATCGGATCGGCCTCGTAGCCGAGTTCGGCCGCGGCCTTGCGCACGCGCTCCTCGGTCTCCTTCGAGACGTGTTTGCCGCGCAGGGCGTACGACACCGCCGCGGTGGAGAGGCCCGTGGCCTCGGCCACCTCCCGAAGGGTGGTGCGCTTGTTGGGCCTGGCCATGCCGGGCAGCCTACCGGGACGGCGGCGAGCCGGGGGCGCACGGCCCGCCGACACCCCCGTGTCCCGTGGGGCCGGTCTTGACACCGCTGCTTGTTAAGCGCTTAAGTTAACCGCATAAGTGAACCGCTTAACCTGTCAGAGGAACGCCCGCGTGCTCACCGACGTCCACCAGCACATCTGGCCGCCCGCCTTCACCGAGCTGCTGCGCTCCCGCACGACACCGCCGTACCTGGACGGCTGGACCCTGCACCTGGACGGCGAACCGCCCTACGACGTCGACCCGGCCGACCACGACCCCGCCGCCCGCGCCCGGCTCGCCGCCGCCGACGGACTCGGCCTCGCCCTGGTCTCGCTCTCCAGCCCCCTCGGCATCGAGTACCTACCGCCCGCCGAGGCCGCCCCGCTCCTCGCCGCCTTCCACGACGGCGCCCTCGCCCTCCCGGCGCCGTTCGGTGTCTGGGCCGCGCCCTGCCTCTCCGCACCGGACCCCGAGGCCGTCGACCGTGAGCTCGGCCGCGGCTGCGTCGGCCTCCAACTCCCCGCCACCGCCGTCGTGGACGCCGAAGGATGGGAGCGCTGCGCACCCCTCCTCGACGTCCTCACCCGCCACGACAAACCCCTCTTCGTCCACCCGGGGCCGGCGCCGGCCGCCCCGGGCGCCCCGCCGTGGTGGCCCGCCCTGGTCCCGTACCTGCAACAACTGCACGCGTCCTGGTTCGCCTTCCGTGCCCACGGCCGCCCCCGCCACCCGCGGCTGCGCGTCTGCTTCGCCGCCCTGGCCGGCCTCGCGCCGCTGCACGGCGAGCGGCTCACCGCCCGCGGCGGCGGACGCGGCGAGATCGATTTCGACGTGTTCTACGAGACCTCCTCCTACGGCACCAAGGCGGTCGACGCGCTCGTCCGCGCCGTCGGCATCGACGTGGTCGTCAGCGGCAGCGACCGCCCCTACGCGCCCCTCGTCGTCCCGGACCTCGGCGCGCCCGCCGCCGTGCACGCCCTGCGCGCCGCCAACCCGGCGCGACTGCTCCACGGCCGTACCTGAGCCGTGCCCGTCGGACCCCGTCCCGAAAGGAGCCACCCATGACCTACGAGTCTCTGCCCGAGCGCACCCTCGACAAGCGTGAACTCCAGGCGCTCGTCGCCGACCTCGCCGCCCGTCCCGAGGCCTGGCGCGAACACGTGGCCTTCTCCGACCGGGAGCGGCACTACGCGTCGCTGTACCGCGACGAGTACGTCGACGTCTGGCTGCTGTGCTGGACCCGGCGCAACGACACCGGCTGGCACGACCACGACCTGTCCGCCGGCGCCGTCACCGTCGTCCAGGGCGCGCTGAACGAGTCCGCCCTGCGCATCGGCGGCACCCATCTCTCCCACACCTTCGAGACCGGCGAGTCCTTCTGCTTCGGCCCGGACCACATCCACCGGCTCACCGGCGCGACCGACGACGCGGTCTCCATCCACGCCTACTCGCCGCCGCTGTGGCGGCTCGGCCAGTACGACATCACCGGGGACGGGCTGATGCGCCGTGTCTCCGTCTCGTACGCGGACGAACTGCGGCCACTGGACAGCCCGGCCGCCTGACCACTGCCCTCACCTGTCTCCCTATGTAGACACCGTCTTACATGCGGGACGCCCGCCGTGCAGGATGGGTCCTTCGTGCACAGAACCGTGCACAGCACGAAGGGGGTCCGCGTGGCAGGCGAGTCCGTGCCGCTGCTCGTCCTGGCCGGTGTCGCCTCCGGGCTCGCGGGGTCGATCGCCGGCCTGGCCTCGCTGTTCAGCTATCCGGCGCTGCTCGCCGCGGGGCTGCCGCCGGTGGCCGCCAACGTCACGAACACCGTGGCGCTGTTCGCCAACACCGCCGGAACCGCGGCCGGTTCGCGCGAGGAGCTGAGAGGGCAGGGGCGTCGCCTGGGCCGGCTGGCGGCCCTGGCCGCCGTCGGCGGTTCGATCGGCGCGGCCCTGCTGCTCGGCACGCCCTCGTCGACGTTCGAGCGTGTCGTGCCCTGGCTGATCGCCCTGGGCTCGGTGCTGATTCTCGTACGTGAACCGCTGCGGCGGCTGACCGAGCGGCCGACCCCGGGCGACGACCGGGGCCCACGCCTGACCCTCCCCCTGGTCGGCGCGGTTCTTCTGGTGGGGCTCTACGGCGGCTACTTCGGTGCCGCGGCGGGCGTGTTGATGCTCGCGGTGCTGTCCCTGTCCGCCGACGAGCCCTTGCGCGTGACCAACGCCGTGAAGAACGTCGCCACCGGAGCGGCCAACGTCACTGCCGCGATCGCGTACGCCTTCCTCGCCCCGGTCGACTGGCGTGCCGCGGCGGCGCTCGGCGTGGGATGCCTGGTCGGCAGCCGGGTGGGGCCCGTCCTGGTGCGGCGGCTGCCCGAGAAGCCGCTGCGGATCGCCATCGCGCTGGCCGGCCTGGGGCTGGCCGTCTCGCTGTGGCTGCGGGCCGGCTGACCGCGTCGAACGCTTTCGGACCGACCGCCGCACACCCATTGACCCGGCCGTGTCGATCAACCTAGCCTCCGTCCTCATATGTAGACGGCGTCCTCATGCGGGGACGGTAATTCGAGAGTGTGAACGGCAGTTCAAAGGAGAACTGACACATGCCGCTCGTGGTGGTGGGGATCAGCGTGCTGGTCCTGCTCCTGTTGATGACGAAGTTCCGGCTGAACGGCTTCGCGGCCCTGCTGCTGGTGGCCGTGGGCGTCGCCCTGGCCCGGGGCATACCCCTGGAGAAGATCTCGGACGTCCTCGCCGAGGGCATCGGCGGCCAGATCGGCGACACGATGCTCACCATCGGCCTCGGAGCCATGGTCGGCCGGGTGATGGCGGACTCCGGTGCCGCCCAGCGCATGGCCACCCGGCTGCTCGACCTCTGCGGTCCGCGCCGGGTGCAGGTCGCGATGGTGCTGACCGCGATGCTGATCGGCGTGACCATGTTCTACGAGGTGGCCTTCGTCATCATCGTGCCGGTCGCGTTCACCCTGGTCCGGGTCACCCGCTCCAACCTGCTGTGGGTGGGCCTGCCCATGTCCATCACCCTGTCCACGATGCACAGCTTCCTGCCGCCGCACCCCGGCCCGACCGCGGTGGCCGCCACCTTCCACGCCTCCGCCGGACTCACCCTGTTCTACGGCCTGTTCATCGCCGTCCCGGTCGGCGCGCTCATCGCCCTGACCTGGCCCCGGCTGCCCTTCGTGCGCGCGATGAACCCCGAGATCCCCAAGGGCCTGGTCGGTGAGCGGGTCTTCGAGGACGACGAGATGCCCGGCATGGGCTGGTCCCTGGCCGTCGCCCTGCTGCCCGTGGTGCTGATCGCGGGCGCGGCGGTCACCGACCTGGCGACCTCCTCGTCCACGCCGTTCCTGCACTTCGTGGCCTTCATCGGCTCCGCCCCGATCGCCCTGCTGCTCACCCTGCTTCTCGCCGTCTGGGCGCTCGGCCCGCGCATCGGCCGCAGCCTCGCCGAGGTGGCCACGTCGTGCCGCGAGGCCGCCCAGGCGATGGCGATGATCCTGCTCGTCATCGGCGCCGGCGGAGCCTTCAAGAACGTCCTCGTCGAGGGCGGCATCTCCGACTACATCAAGGACACCACCGAGCACTGGTCCGTCTCGCCGATCATCCTGGCCTGGCTGATCGCGGCCATCCTGCGGGTGGCCCTCGGCTCGGCGACCGTCGCCGTCGTCACCGCCTCCGGCGTCGCGCTCCCGCTGCTCGCCGGCAGCGGAGTCCACCCCGAGGTGATGGTGCTCGCGGTCTCCTGCGGCTCCATCGCGTTCTCCCATGTGAACGACCCGGGCTTCTGGATGTTCAAGGAGTACTTCAACCTTTCGGTCATCGACGCCATCAAGGCCCGCACGACCTACACGACCGTCCTCGCCGTCCTGGGCCTGGGCGGAGTACTGGTCATGGAACAGGTACTGGACGCCCTGAACGTCTGACCGCCTCGACCTCCTTCATCCGACCGCCTCAACCCCCCTCACAGGAACGGCACTTACCGCCATGAGCCAGCCCGTCGTCACCACGTTCTCGGTCTACCCGGTCGCCGGCCGCGACTCCATGCTCCTCAACCTCTCCGGCGCCCACGCCCCGTACTTCACCCGCAACGTCGTCGTCATCGAGGACTCCGAGGGACGCACCGGTCTCGGCGAGGTGCCCGGCGGCGAGAAGATCACGCGGACCCTGCGCGAGGCCGAACCCCTCGTCCTCGGCGCCCGCGTCGGTGACTACAAGCGCGTCCTGCGCACCCTTCAGGCGACGTTCGCCGACCGCGACACGGGCGGCCGCGGCGCCCAGACCTTCGACCAGCGCACCACCGTGCACGCCGTCACCGCCGTCGAGTCGGCCCTCCTCGACCTGCTCGGGCAGCACCTGGAGGTCCCGGTCGCCGCCCTGCTCGGCGACGGCAGGCAGCGCGACGCCGTACGGGTCCTCGGCTACCTCTTCTTTGTCGGCGATCCGGACCGCACCGACCTGGACTACGTGCGCGAACCGGACTCGGACGTGCCGTGGTACCGCGTCCGGCGTGAGGAGGCGCTGACCCCGGAGGCGATCGTCCGCCAGGCCGAGGCCGCCCACGACCGGTACGGCTTCCGGGACTTCAAGCTCAAGGGCGGGGTCCTCGCGGGCACCGAGGAGGTCAGGGCCGTACGGGCGCTGAAGGACCGCTTCCCCGAGGCCCGCGTCACGCTCGACCCCAACGGCGCCTGGTCGCTGCGCGAGGCCGTCGAGCTGTGCCGCCCCCTCGTCGGCACCCTCGCCTACGCCGAGGACCCCTGCGGGGCCGAGGACGGCTACTCGGGCCGCGAGATCCTCGCGGAGTTCCGCCGCGCCACCGGACTGCCCACGGCCACCAACATGATCGCCACCGACTGGCGGCAGCTCACCCACGCGCTGGCCCTGCAGTCCGTCTCCATCCCCCTTGCGGACCCGCACTTCTGGACCATGCAGGGCTCCGTCCGGGTCGCCCAGCTGTGCAACTCCCTCGGCCTGACCTGGGGCTGCCACTCCAACAACCACTTCGACATCTCCCTCGCGATGATGGCGCACTGCGGTGCCGCGGCCCCGGGCGAGTACAACGCCCTCGACACGCACTGGATCTGGCAGGAGGGCGCGGAACGCCTCACCGTCGACCCGCCCCGCATCATCGGCGGCGAGGTCGCCGTGCCGGAGACGCCAGGCCTGGGCGTCCGCCTCGACCGGGACCGGCTGCTCGCGGCGCACGAGCTGTACCGGTCGAAGGCGCTGTCGGGCCGCGACGACACGACCGGCATGCGCTACCTGATCAAGGACTGGACCTTCGACGCCAAACGCCCCTGCCTCGTGCGCTGAACCGGGGGCGCCAGAGATCCGCCCAGGGGCTTTGCATGGTCATGCGTAATCGTGCATACTCTTCCTATGTCCAAGGTCCTCACCTCCCTGCCCGCCGGCGAGCGCGTCGGCATCGCCTTCTCGGGCGGCCTCGACACCTCCGTCGCGGTCGCGTGGATGCGCGACAAGGGCGCCGTCCCGTGCACCTACACCGCCGACATCGGTCAGTACGACGAACCCGACATCGCCTCGGTGCCCGGCCGTGCGAAGACCTACGGTGCCGAGGTCGCGCGTCTCGTCGACTGCCGGGCCGCGCTGGTCGAGGAGGGCCTGGCCGCGCTCACCTGCGGCGCGTTCCACATCCGTTCCGGTGGGCGGGCCTACTTCAACACCACGCCGCTAGGCCGTGCCGTCACCGGCACGCTCCTGGTGCGGGCGATGCTGGAGGACAACGTCCAGATCTGGGGCGACGGCTCGACCTTCAAGGGCAACGACATCGAGCGGTTCTACCGCTACGGCCTGCTCGCCAACCCGAACCTGCGGATCTACAAGCCGTGGCTCGACGCGGACTTCGTGACCGAGCTCGGCGGCCGCAAGGAGATGTCGGAGTGGCTGGTCGCCCACGACCTGCCCTACCGGGACAGCACCGAGAAGGCGTACTCCACGGACGCCAACATCTGGGGCGCCACCCACGAGGCCAAGACCCTGGAGCACCTGGACACCGGCATCGAGACCGTCGAACCCATCATGGGCGTACGGTTCTGGGACCCCGAGGTCGAGATCATCACCGAGGACGTGACGATCGGCTTCGACCAGGGCCGCCCGGTGACGATCAACGGCAAGGAGTTCGCCACCGCCGTAGACCTGGTGATGGAGGCCAACGCCATCGGCGGCCGGCACGGCCTGGGCATGTCCGACCAGATCGAGAACCGCATCATCGAGGCCAAGAGCCGCGGCATCTACGAGGCCCCGGGCATGGCCCTGCTGTTCGCCGCGTACGAGCGCCTGGTGAACGCGATCCACAACGAGGACACCGTCGCCCAGTACCACAACGAGGGCCGGCGTCTGGGCCGCCTGATGTACGAGGGCCGCTGGCTGGACCCGCAGGCCCTGATGATCCGCGAGTCGCTGCAGCGCTGGGTCGGCTCGGCGATCACCGGCGAGGTCACCCTGCGGCTGCGGCGCGGCGAGGACTACTCGATCCTCGACACCACCGGCCCGGCGTTCAGCTACCACCCCGACAAGCTGTCGATGGAGCGCACCGAGGACTCCGCGTTCGGCCCGGTCGACCGGATCGGCCAGCTGACCATGCGCAACCTCGACATCGCCGACTCGCGCGCCAAGCTGGAGCAGTACGTCGGCCTCGGCCTGATCGGCACCGGCAGCCCCACCATCGGCGCCTCCCAGGCCGCCGCGACCGGGCTCATCGGCACCATGCCGGAGCTGCCCGAGGGCGGCGCCGAGGCCATCGCCTCCCGCGGCGAGGTCTCCGAGGACGAGGCGCTGCTGGACCGCGCCGCGATGGAGTCCGGCACCGACTGACCCCGCACCGCCCGCACGACGAAGAGGCCGGCCCGCGCCGCAGAGCGCGGGACCGGTCTCTTCGTCGTGCGGGCGTGTGATCGGACCGGGGCAACCGGCAACACTCGCACCACACTTCACAGAAAACCCACGCATGCTCACATCAGCTTTAGAGTTCAAGAGATAGGGTCGTCGGCAGTCGAGTGGCCGAGGGAGCCCCACGCGCCATGGCGCTCGCATCCCCCCACACGGCCCTGGAGAACGTTGTGCGCGACGGCGAGATAGTGGTGATCGGCGGCGGCTACGCGGGCGTCCGCCTGGCGAAACGACTGGACGAGACGGCCCGGGTCACGCTCGTCGACCGCAAGGACGTCTTCTTCCACCGCATCGCCTCCCTGCGCGCCGGAGTGCGCCCCGACTGGTCGGTGACGCCGTTCATCCCGTACGACCGGCTCCTGCGCAACGGCCGGGTGGTGGTCGGCAAGGCCCTGCGCGTCGACACCACCGGGCGCGAGGTCGTCCTGGCGACGGGCGAACGGCTCCCGTACGACGTCGTCGTGATCGCCACCGGCGCCGACTACCCGGAACCGGCCCGTTTCACCGGCACCACCACCGACGAGGCGCTCAAGTCGTTCGCCGGGCACCAGCAGAAGATCGCCCACGCCGAGCACATCCTGGTCGTCGGCGGCGGCCCCTCCGGCGTCGAACTCAGCGCCGAGATCCGGCTGGCCCGCCCGGACGCCCGGGTCACGCTCGCGCACTCCGGGCGGTCGCTGCTCAGCTCCACGGGCGTCGAGCGGGCCGGACGCCGGGCGCAGGCCTGGCTGGAGTCCCACGACGTGGAGGTACGGCTGGACTCGTTCATGTCGCCCGGCCACGACTTCGGCACCTACCGCGACGCGCGCGGCAACACCATCGCCGCCGACCTCTCCTTCTGGGCGACCGGCACCACGCCCAACACGCTCTGGCTGCGGCTCGGCGGCCACGGCGACTGGCTCAACGGCAGCGGGCACATCAAGGTCGACCGCTCGCTGCGGGTCGAGGGCCGGCCGGACGTCTTCGCGGTCGGCGACGTCAACGACGCGACCGAGCACAAGATCACCCCGGCCGCGCTCGCCCAGGCCGACCTCGCCGCCTGGAACATCCGCGCCCACCTCAACAGCGCCGGCCGGCACCGCAAGGAACCCCGCCACTACCGCCCGGTCCAGCGCACCCCACTGATCGTGCCCTTCGGCCCGGCCGACGGCGTGACCGTGGTACCGGTACCGGGCGGCGAGAGCGCGATCCTGGGCACCCGCACGTCGGTACTGGCCAAGGCGAAGAAGCTGATGACGCCGTACATGAGACGCCAGCTGGGCTACACGGCCACGTGAGGGCGGGGCCGGGAGGTCGGTGGGCCGTCAGCAGCGGGTCGGAGAGGCGGGGGATCGGACCGGCAGCCTAGCCGTACTGACCCGCAGGGTTGTTGACGCGGCTGGTGGGTGGTTGGCCGTCGAGTGCGGTGTGGCACCGGTGGCAGTTGCAGGTGTGGAGGAAGTCCGTAAGAGCTTCGGTGCGTTCGGCGCTGCTGGGGTACGGGCGGCTGCGGTCTCCTTGCGCTCGTCGCTCAAGGCTTCGCTGCAGGCAAGCCCGGAGTGATCATCGACGGCTGTGTGGACGAAGCTGTACCCGATCACGGGGTTGCCGCCCTTGCGCGTATCGGTCGTGGCCTGACGGTTGCCGGTGGCCCTGCTGGCCGGGCATGCCCCGATCGCCGCCGCCGTCGGGGATGTTGCCGAGCTTCTTGATGCCGACGTGGATCAGTTCGCCGGGACGCTCCCGCTCGTAGCGGCGGATGACTTGGTCCGTGGGCCGGTCCATCCAGCGCAGGCGGTTCAGCTGGTGGCGGGTCAGGACACGTGGACGGTCGAGCGGGCACGTCCAGGATCGGCCCAAACCGTGCTGGGCCGAGCTTGCGTTCGCGCCGCAGCTCGCAGATGCGTTTCTCCACGTCGGCGGGCGTGCGATGCGGTGCGGTCAGGGGCCGACTGGAGCGATCATGCAGCCCGGCGTCGCCCTCCGCTCGCCGGTGCCGGACCCACTTGTGAGCAGTGGCACGGGAGATGCCCATCTCGTCGGCGACATGGGCGACGGGCCTGCCCGCGCGGACCCGCTCCATCAAGAGGCGTCTGCCGTGGACAGTCAGCCGGGACCCGGACGCGCGCTGCGCCTTCGGGCCCTGGTCTCGCGGGGGACAGCTACGTGTCGAGGTCGGACATGTCCAGTACGAGCCGGTAGCGGACGTCGCCGTCAGCGAGGCGGTTCAGGGCGGATTCGACCTCGGTCGAGGGCAGTGTTTCGACATCTGCTGTGATCCCATGCGCGGCGCAGAACTCGAGCATCTCCACGGTCTGGCGCCGTCCTCCTGTACCGGAGGACGTGAGCTTCTTGCGTCCGGCTCCGAGTTCCACAAGCCTCGGGCCCGTCAGCAGCGGGTTGCCCAGGACGCACAGGGTGCCGTCCAGGTCGAGCATGGCGATCAGCGGTGAGAGGTCGTGCTCGGCCGGAATGACGTCGAGGATGAGGTCGAAGCGACCCCTCGCGGCCGCGACCTGGGTGGCGTCCGTGGTCACGAGCAGGCCGGATGCCCCGAGCTCACGGGCGTCGGCTTCCTTGTCTGTGCTGCGGCTGAGGACGGTGACCTCGGCGCCCAGCGCGGCGGCGAGCTTGACCGCGAGGTGCCCAAGCCCGCCGAGCCCGGCGACGGCCACCCGGCTGCCCGGGCCGACGCCGGCCGCCCGCAAGGGCTCCCAGACGCTCACGCCGGCGCACATGAGCGGTGCTGCGGCGGCCGGATCAAGTCCGTCGGGCAGGTGGAACGCGAATTTCGCGCGCAAGACGTACTCGCGGCTGTAGGCCCCCTGGGTCACGGTGCCGTCGACGCGGTCGGTGCCGCCGTAGGTGGTGGTCGGGCGGCTGTAGCAGTAGTTCTCCTGCCCGACCTGGCACATGGTGCACTCGCCGCACGAGTCGATGATCGTGCCGATGGCGACCCGCTCGCCGACGGCGAAGTCGGTGACCTCCTGGCCGACGGCGACGACGACGCCCGTCGCCTCGTGCCCGGGAACGAGGTCTTTCTCGCCGAGCATGCCGTGGATGCGGTGCAGGTCGCTGTGGCAGACGCCGCAGTAGTCGATCCGCACGGCGATGTCGTCCGGGCGCAGGTCGCGGCGCTCGATGGTGACGCGGGTCAGCGTGTTGCCGGTCGGGTCGAGGCTCTGCCAGCCGGTCGTGGTCCTCATGCTCAGTCCATCCCTCCAAAGCGGAATCCATATTCACCTTAACATGAAGGTGAATCCTTATTCCGCTTTGCGTACACTGGCGACGGTGACCTCACAGCCGATCCGACAGCCGAAGCCCCAGACCGCTCCTCGCGCTCCGCGCCGCGACGCGCTGCGCAACGACGCGATCGTCATCAACGCGGCGCGCGCCGTCTTCGCCGAGTTGGGACCACAGGCGAGCATGGAGACCATCGCAACCCGCGCCGGGCTGGGCGTCGGCACGATCTACCGGCGGTTCCCCGGCAAGGACGCCCTCCTCGACGCCATCGCGCGACTGTTGACCGAGGAGATCGACCAGGCCGCCGCTGCCGCGCTTGAGGACCCGGACCCCGGCGCCGGGCTCGAACGATTCCTCGAGTTCGTCGGAGCCTTCCACGCGGAGAAGCGCCGCTACGCGGCCGCCCTGACCGACCGCGTCGCCGACGATGACGCCGTGAGCGCACGGACAGCAGACCGGGTCCTGCGGCTCACGCAGAAGGCGGTCGACGCGGGGTACCTCACCCAAGGCGTCACGGCTGATGACATCAAAGCCCTGATCGTCGCGCTACGAGGAGTGGTGGCCGCTTCACCGGACGGCGATGATGCTCCATGGCGCCGTTTCCTCCGCATCCACCTCACAGGACTTCGGGCCGATTGACGGCACGGCCCGGACTACGGCCGCCGGAGCACGCTGTGTGACAAGGAACCCTGCTCGCAACCTCACCGGGCGCGACCACGTGCCCCGTCGCCGGAGTCCTGGTCTTTGTCAACAACGCTCGTGGGCAATACACCTAGCGGGGCATCAGGTCGGCAGGAGCGGAAGCAGGAGCCGCGGCATCGGGCCGCCAAGAGCTGAATCAGGAGCCGCGGCATCGGGCCAGCAGGGGAGTGGGGGCCGGGAGCAGTGTCCTCGGGCTGCCAGGGAGTCCGTCACTGACGCCCTGAACTACCGCGGCGCGGGTGCCGGCACCGTGATACGGCCGAGCGGCTCCTCCGGCGGGGCGCGAGGGAGTCCGGTACGTGGAGGACCGCGACCGGGGCCAGGTCGCCGGTGTGCATCCCACCGCTCGGGGAGTCCCCGGCGATCCCGTCAGCAGGGCACCGCGGGAGTCGGCGTGAGCCTCGGGTCGGTTGTCGGTGGCTCAGCGTGGCTCGCCGCGGTAAGTGCCGAAGTACCAGCGGTTGCCCTCGGGGTCGCGGGCGGCGAAGTCGCGGGAGCCGTAGTCGGTGACGTGCAGGTCGTCGGTGATGTCGGCGCCGGCGGCCTTCGCGCGGGCGTGCACGGCGTCCGGGTCGGCGGTGACGACGTACGCGCTGAAGGCACCGGGCGGCGTCGGACCGCTGCCCGGTTTCTGGTCTTCGCGCACCGAGCCGAGCATGACGCCCCCGCCCTCGGGCCAGCTGAGCTGCGCGTGCTGGACCAGGTCGTCGTCGCCGTAGACCACCGTCTCCTCGAAACCGAAGGCCTCGACGAGGAAGCGGATCAGGGCGCGGGCGTCGTGCGCGCGCAGGGTCGGCCAGACCTGCGGGGCGGGCGGCTGCCGGTCGGTGTCGGGTGTGCTGGGCATGGCGATAGGCCTCCGTCTCGCGGTGTCCGGCCCCAAGGCCGGCTGACACCATCAGGGTCGGGCCGGCGGGTGGTGCCCGGATTGGATGTTTCGGAACTCCTGCGCGAGCCAGCCGCTCGGCGTGCAGGAGGCCAGCGCGGCGAACTCGCGGTCGAGGTGCGACTGGTCCGCGTAACCGCAGTCGGCGGCCAGCCCCGCCAGATCGGGCCGCGCGGGGCGGGCGGCGAGGCGGCGGCGGGCCAGGTCGAAGCGGATGACCCGGGCGGCGGCCTTGGGCGTGAGGCCGATCTCCGCACGGAAACGGTTGCGCAGATGCCGGTCGCTGAACCCGCTCTCGGCGGCCAGCCGTTCGACCCGCAGACGCCCGCCGGAGGCGAGCAGCCGCCGCCACGCACCGGCGACCTGCGTCGGGACGGCCGCCCTCTCGTCGCGGGTCGTACGGCGCAGCAGCCAGTCGTCGACGACACGGAACCGTGCCGTCCAGTCACCGGCCGCCCGCAGCCGCTCGTGGACCTCGCGCACACCCGCGCCCAGGACCTCGTCGGCGTGGACGTCGATCCCGGCCAGCTCCCCGGCGGGCAGCCCCAGCAGGACACGGGCGCCCAGCGGGCTCAGCGCCACCTGGACGCCGGACTGCCGTCCGGGCATGTCGATCAGGGCGGGCGTCAGATGCAGGCCGCCCAGCAGGGTGAGGTAGTCGCCGGGCGCGTCGCCCGGGTTCGGGTGGGCGGTGATGGTGAGCGGCTCGTCGAGGGTGAGGATCAGCGTGAGCCACGGCGAGGGCAGCCCCCGGTGCAGGCCCGCCGGGACTCCGCGCTGGCGGTAGCCGCTGTACCAGCCGACCAGCCCGCGCAGGGGCGGCGCGGGAGCGACCCGTACGCCCTCGTCCACGATCTCGACACCCATACGGCCATTCTCCCGCCCCGCTCCGCGTCGCGCAGCGAGGTCCGCTCAGCGAGGTCCGCTCATCCCCTGAGCTCGGTGAGGAAGTCGATCAGCGCCGCGTTCACCTCGGCCGGCCGCTCCTGCTGCGTCCAGTGTCCGCACCCGGCGAGCCTGATCGGCTTGCGCCGCAGGCTGGGCATCAACTCGGGGAGTTTCTCGATGAGTTCGGGCGTGCCGGGGAAGGCGGGGACCAGGTCCCGGTCGCCGTAGACGTACAGCGCGGGCGTGCTGACGACGGCGCCCTGCCAGGGGGCGGTGAGCTCCCAGTTGCGGTCGAGGTTGCGGTACCAGTTGAGAGCCCCGGTGAAGCCGCCGGAGAAGCTCTCGGTCAGTGCGTCGAGATCGTCCTCGGTGAACCACTCGGGCAGCACCTCGGGGTCGGTCAGGTCGGCGAGCCAGCCCCGCTCGGGGTCGACCAGCGGCTGCCTGCCCTCGTCCGCGCCCGGGGCGTCGCCGGAGGCCATGTAGAAGAACTTCCGCAGCGTGGTGCGGGTGTCCCGCGCGAACTCGGCGTCGGCGACCCCGGGCAGATTGAAGTAGTTCCAGTAGAAACGGCCGTCGAACCGCTCCTCCATCACTTCCAGCGGCGGCGCCGAGCCCCGGAACGGCGGCGGCACGCTCAGCCCCGCCACCCCGAGCACGACGTCCGGCCGCAGCAGCGCCGTGTGCCAGGCGACCGGCGCACCCCAGTCGTGCCCGACGACGTACGCCTGCTCCTCGCCGAGCGCCCGGATCAGCCCGACGACATCCCCGACCAGGTGCAGGATGCTGTACGCGGCCACGTCGTCGGGACGGTCGCTGCGGCCGTAACCGCGCTGGTCGGGCGCGACCACCCGGAAGCCCGCGGTGGCCAGCGGGCCGAACTGGTGGTGCCAGGAGTGCCAGGACTCGGGAAAGCCGTGCAGCAGCACGACCAGCGGCCCCTCGCCCTCCTCGGCGATGTGCAGCCGTATCCCGTTGACGTCGATCATCCGATGCTCAACCATGTGCGAGAGCATACGGGCCAAGATCTTCCGGCAGCCGCCCGCCGGTTGGCCGACCGGCAGCTGAACGGTGACGGTCAGCCCGTCCGGCCCCGCAGCGGATTTGCGCGTGAGACGGCCAGCAGATACCAGGCGGTGGCCCCGGTGTGCCGGTACGGGTAGTAGCCGAAGCCGAACCCGGTGTCGAGCGGACTGCTCGCCGACACGACACCGGACCGCTCGGGAACCGCCCTGGAACCCAGCGTCTGCGCACCGCCGAGCAGTTCCTGGGCTCTCTCGACGGAGGCCAGCAGCCGCCGGGCGCGTGCCTCGTCACCGCGGGCCCGCCGGGTGCGCAGCGCGAGCGCCAGATGGGCCGTCCCCTCGAACCACACACCGTTGCGGTCCGGCTTCGGCTGCCCGTCGGCGATCGGCGCGTCCTCGTTCGCCAGCAGGCCGGCCGAGCTGAAGGTGACACCTTCGTACGACTGCCCCGCGGGCACGGTGCTGTTGCGCCGCTCGGCCGTGTCCAGGACGGCGAGTTGTTCCGCGGCCCAGTCCAACGACCGTGCGTGGGCGGGGGAGTTGAGGGCCAGATAGGTCCAGGTCTGCGTGTCCTCGGGGACCGGCGACCTGTTGATCGTCACCCCGTCATTGGTGCCGGTGTAGAAGAAGCCCCCGGACGGCTCCCACATCTTCTTGACGAAGGCCTCGGCCCGCGCCCGCCGCTCCAGCCACACCCGGTCCCCGGTCAGCCGCGCCAGCCGCCCGAACAGGCCGAGCAGATCGGTGTTGTGCTCGGTCGAGGTGAACGGCAGCTTCTCGTCGGCGCCGTTCACCCCGAACTTGTAGCCGCCCAGAGGCTCGTCGGTACGTCCCGTGCGCTCGATCCACTCCCCGATGCGCACGGCACCGGTCAAGAAGCGCCGCTCACCGGTCCGCCCGGCGAGGGCGGCCAGCGCGATGCCGGCCCAGGCCATGTCGCCCACCGCGGTACCGGTGAAGCCGAACTGCGTCCCGACGTTCGCCGTGCCGTCCGCCCGCACGAAGCCGTCCGGCTGGGCGGAGCCGTCGTAGAAGGTGTACGGACCGACGTTGTACGCCTGCCGCAGACGCCCGTCGTCGTGGCCGGGATCGTGGGCCTGCGCGTACAGCAGCGCGTCACCGAGCACCACGGCCCGCGCCTGCCCGTCCGCCGTGCCCGACGCCAAGTGGGCAAGGACCGCAAGGGCGTTGTCGTACGTGAACGCGGTGCTGAACAGTCCGGCCTGGTCGGTGTAGCTCTGCGCCAGCCGGACCGGCCCGCACTCCGGGTAGGCGTCCATGGCGGCTGCGAGGAAGCCCGCCGCGCGGGTAGGCGCCGAGGACCGCGCCTCCGCCGCCCGGGCCGTCGCGGTCCCGGCGCCGGTGAGGACGGCGGCGCCGACGCCGACCCCGGTCCCGATGAGCGCGCGCCGGCTGACTACCGGGCCTTGGCTGCCGGTCATGTGTCTCCTCGGGAGGGGCGGGAAGCGGAGGCAGGGCGTTCTTGAGAGCGCTCTCAAGAAGGTGCGCTCATTCTGCTGCGGGGTGGGGTTCCGGTCAACGCCTGTGATGCACGGGGCAGTTGGCGCGAGGTCAGCCGGCCGGACCGGCCGCCGCGTCGAGAAGCGGACCGAGCTCGCGGGTCACCGTCGTCAGCGCGCGGGTGTCCTGTTCGGCGCGGGCGATGAGGATCGCGCCCTCCAGGCTGCTGATCATGAGCGTGGCGAGCGCCGTCGAGCGCTCCTCGGGCACGCCCATGTCGGTCAGCGCCCGGGCCACCGGACCGGTCCAGGTGGCGAAGGCGGCCGCCGCGGCTTCCCGGGTGGACGCGGTGGACTCCGCGCAGTCCACCGTGGCGGCGGCCACTGGGCAGCCGCCGGCGAATCCGGCCGCCTCGTACTCGTCGGTCCACTGGCGCACCATCTCGGCGAACAGCCCGCTCGGCGTCGGCTCGGGCAGCGCGGCCAGGAAGCGCGCGACCCGCTTGCCCGCGTACCGGCCCGCCCACCCCACTGCCTCGTTGACCAGCTGTTCCTTGCCGCCGGGGAAGTAGTGCTGGAGCGAGCCGCGCGGCGCCCCGGCGTGCGCAGCGACCTCGCGCATCCCCGTGGACGCGACCCCGTCGCGCCGGATCAGTTGGGCCGCGCTGAAGACCATGCGCTCGCGCGGCCCGTGCTCGGCCGCCGTCATCCCGGACCTCCCGTGTCGTGGACGTTCCGGAGCCCACCCTATGACCGCTGTCATAGCGGCAGCTACTATGACCACGGTCATAATCCCGAAGACCGGCGGCCCGAACTCCTCGCGGGCCGGAAACGGCGGTGCGTCGTGTACGTGGGTTTCATCGGCCTGGGTGTCATGGGTCAGCCCATGGCCCTCAATCTCGCCCGTGCGGGCACGCCCCTCGTCGTGTGGAACCGCACCCCGGAGCGCTGCGCGCCCCTGCGTGCCGCCGGAGCCGAGGTCGCGGCGAGCGCCGACGGGGTCTTCGAGCGGGCGGGGGTCGTGTTCCTGATGCTGGCCGACGAGAGCGCCATCGACGCGGTCCTGGGCCGCGGCACACCGGACTTCGCCGCGCGGGCTGCCGGACACGTCGTGGTTCACATGGGGACGACCTCGCCGGAGTACTCGGCCGCTCTGCGGGACGAGATCCGGTCCGTGGGCGGACGATATGTCGAGGCGCCGGTGTCCGGCTCCCGGATCCCGGCCGAGCAGGGGCAGTTGGTGGCGATGCTGGCGGGCGAGGAGGAGGCCGTTCGGGCGGTACGGCCGCTGCTCGCGCCCATGTGCCGGGAGGCGTTCGTCTGCGGTCCCGTGCCGGACGCCCTGCTGATGAAGCTGTCGGTGAACCTGTTCCTGATCACCCAGGTGACCGGTCTGACCGAGGCCTTCCACTTCGCCGACCGGCACGGTCTCGACCGCCGCCTCTTCCTGGACGTGCTGGACGCGGGGCCGATGGCCAGCGCCGTCTCGCGCATGAAGGCACCGAAGCTGCTGACCCGGGACTTCACCGTGCAGGCGGGCGCGGTGGACGTACTGAAGAACAACCGGCTGATCGCGGAGGCCGCCCGCCGAGCCGGACTCGCCTCGCCCCTCCTCGACATCTGCCACGCCCTCTTCGGCGAGACCGTCGCCCACGGGTACGGGCACGAGGACATGATTGCCGTACTGCACGCACTGGAGATCCGCACCCGAACGCAGACCGCGGTCGCGACGGAGGGCCGAGCATGAGCTGGACGGTCGAGAGTCCCGTGGTGCTGACCGGCACGGGCACGCGCTTCTCCGCCGGGCTCGACCTGGAGGAGCACTTCCCGTTGTTCGCCGGTGACGAGGCGGCCGTCGCGTCCTGGTTCCAGGGGTACCGGGCCACCAGCATGCGGCTGTTCACGTATCCGCGGCCGACGGTCGCGGCGGTCAACGGGCATGCCTTCGCCGGGGGGTTGATCACCGCGGCCGTGTGCGACCACCGCGTGTCGGTGCCGGAGGGCGCGCGGTACGCACCGGCGGACCGCGTCGAGCAGTACGCCTTCACCAAGCGGGCCGCCCAGGCGGCCGCCCTGCGGGACATCGCCGAACTGTCCGATCCCCTCGACAGGGAGCTGCCCGCCGGGATGACGAGCGAGCACGCCTGGCACGCGCACAGACGCCACTGGCAGGAGCTCAAGGGCAGTCCGGCGCCGTGGTGAGCGCGGCCGACGACGAGCGGCTGCCGGCCTGGGTGACCTGGCGGCAGCGGGCCTTCCCGGACGCCAACCTGCTTCTGCTGCACGGCGGTCGGCCGGCCCTCGTCGACAGCGGCTTCGTCGGCCACGCCGAGGAGACGGCCGAGTGGGCCCAAGCCCATGCCGGGCACATCGAGTTGGTCGTCAACACCCACTGGCACTCCGACCACGTCGGCGGCAACGCGCTGCTTCAGGCGGGCGGTTCGGCCATCGCGGCCGGCGCGCCCGAAGCCGCCGCCGTCGCCCGCCGCGACCCCGGCTGCTGCTCGGCGGAGCACCTCGACCAGCCGGTCGCCCCCTACACCGTCGACGAGCCCCTCCACGACGACCGCCTCCTGCGCCTCGGCGACGCCGACTGGACGGTCGTGTCGACGCCCGGGCACACCCCCGGCCACCTGGCCCTGTGGCAGCCGGAGGAACGGCTGCTCGCGGTCGGCGACGCCCTGTCCGACTACGACGTCGGCTGGGTCGACCTCGCCCTCGACGGCCCCGATGTCGCCGCCACCGCACTGGCCTCCCTGCAACGACTGGCCGACCTCGCCCCGCGCGTGCTGCTGCCCGGGCACGGCCCGCTCCCCGCCGACCCGGGCGCCGCCTTCGCCACCGCACTGCGCCGCGCCCAACGCCTCGTCGACGACCCCGACGGCGCGGTCTGGTACGGCGCCCGCCGCATCTTCGCCTACGCCCTGATGATCCGCGACGGCATCCCCGCGACCGACGCCGAGCCCTATCTCCACGCCCGTTCCTGGCTCACGGACGCGGCCGGGCTGCTGCGCCGCACCCCCGAGACGCTCGCCGCCGAACTGATCGACACCATGCTCCGCAGCGGCGCGATCGTCCTGCGCGCGGGCCGCCTGCACGCCGCCGCCGAGCACACGCCGGTCGACGCGGCGACCTTGCGCGTACCGTTCCCGCGCGCTTGGCCGAACAGCTATAGTCAACAAAGCGAGTAGGTGCTTAGTTGGCTTACGCGGTGGGGCGGAAGGCGGTGGGGGCTCGTGGCGGGCAGCGGATATCTGCGGTACGTCGCCCTGGGCGACAGTCAGACCGAGGGGCTCGGCGACGGCGACGAGGTGCGCGGGCTGCGCGGGTGGGCGGACCGGCTCGCCGAGCAGCTCGCCCGCGACAACCCCGACGTCCGGTACGCCAACCTCGCGGTGCGCGGCCGGCTCGCCGGACAGGTGCGGGCCGAGCAGCTCGCCCCCGCCCTCGCGCTGAAGCCCGACCTCGCCACGGTGGTCGCCGGGGTCAACGACGTGCTGCGGCCCCGCTTCGACCCGGACGAGGTGGCCGGACACCTGGAGGCGATGTTCGCCGCGCTCACCGCGCAGGGCGCCCGCGTCGCCACGCTCACCTTCCCCGACATCGGCCGGATCGCCCCGCCGGCCCGCCCGCTGGTGCCCCGCGTCCTCGCCCTCAACGCCCGTATCCGCGAGGCGGCCCGGCGGCACGACGTCATCGTGGCCGACTCGGAGCCGTACCCCGCGGTGACCGACCCGCGGCTGTGGAGCGCCGACCGGCTGCACGCGAGCCCCGACGGGCACGCCCGTATCGCCGCCGCGGTCGCGCACGCCCTCGCCCTCCCCGGCAGCGACGACAGCTGGACCCGGCCCCTGCCGCCCGACCCGGCGGCACTCTCGGGCCTGCGGGCCGCCCGCGCCGAACTCCGCTGGGCCGGCGCCTTCCTGGGCCCCTGGCTCGTGCGCCGGGTGCGCGGCCGTTCCTCCGGCGACGGACGCCAGGCCAAGCGGCCCGCGCTGCTCCCGGTGACCGTGCTCGCCGACGGCACGTAGTCACCGTATTGACTAGTCAACACGGTGTTAATTTGAGCGAATGGCATTGCGCAACGCGGTGATGGCCGCGCTTCTGGAGGGCGAGGCGTCCGGCTACGACCTCGCCAAGGGATTCGAGGCCTCGGTCGCCAACTTCTGGATGGCCACGCCCCAGCAGCTCTACCGCGAGTTGGAACGCATGGAGGGCGAGGGGCTCGTCTCCGCCCGGGTCGTCCAGCAGGAACGGCGGCCCAACAAACGGCTCTTCTCCCTCACCGAGGCCGGCCTGGAGGTCCTGCGCGACTACGTCCTGGAGACCCCGGCCAAGCCCCTCGCGATCCGCGACGAGCTGATGGTCAAGGTCCAGTGCCTCGACATCGGCGAGATCTCGGCCGTGCGGGCCGCCGTCGCCGAACGCGTGGAGCGGTCCGCCGCCAAGCTCGCCCGCTACGAGCGCCTTCAGGAGCGGCTGCTCGACGGGCGCACCGAGGACGAGTACTTCACCAGCGCCGAGCGCATCGGCCCGTACCTCACCCTGCTGGGCGGCCTGGCGCTGGAGCGCGGGAACCTCCGCTGGGGCGAGATGGCCCTGAAGCGGCTCGACCAGCGCGCCGCGGCTCTCGCGAAGCCGGAGGTGTGACGCCCGGCTCATCCGTCTGCCCTTGAGCGAGGAAACCGATCGGTTTACAGTGATGGAAACCGATCGGTTTACTGCGATGGGAGCACACCATGACCGCGATCAAGGACGCCGTGGTCCTCGTCACCGGCGGCAGCCGGGGCATCGGCAAGGCGCTGGTGGAGGAGCTGTACGCGCGTGGCGCGGGCAAGGTGTACGCCACCGCCCGCGACCCGCGGACGGTCACGCACCCCGACGCCGTACCGCTGGCGCTGGAGGTCACCGACCCGGACTCGGTGGCGGCCGCCGCGGCGCGGGCGCGGGACGTCACCGTGCTGATCAACAACGCCGGAGCCTCGGTCGGCGGGTCCTTCCTCGATACCCCGGTCGACGACGTGCGCCGGGAGTTCGAGATCAACTTCTACGGGCCCCTGCTGGTCGCCCGCGCCTTCGTCCCGGTCATCGAGCGCAACGGCGGCGGACACATCCTGAACGTCCACTCCGTGCTGTCCTGGCTGGGCAACGCCGGTTCCTACAGCGCCTCCAAGGCCGCCCTGTGGCAGCAGACCAACTCCCTGCGCCTGGAACTGCTCGAACGCGGCATCGACGTCACGGGTCTGCACGTCGGGTACGTCGACACCGACCTGACCGCGCGGATCGACGCGCCCAAGATCGACGCCCGTACCGTCGCCGCGCTGGCGCTGGACGGCATCGAGGCCGGTGCGCCCGAGGTGCTGGCCGACGACATCTCACGCCAGGTGAAGGCGGGACTGTCCGCCGACCTCTCGGCCCTCTACCCGCAGCTCGCGCAGTAGCCGGACGGGGTCCGGGCCTTCGCCGTCACTGATCCCGGTGGCGGCGGGCCGGTGCCGTGCCGTGGGCGGGGGTGGCGACCAGGGCCCACACCGTCTTGCCGTTGCGCCCGCGGTGCCGCACGCCCCAGGTGTGCGCCAGCTGGTCGACCAGGTGCAGGCCGCGGCCCCGCTCGTCGTCCGTGTTCTGCGCGGTCTGGAGGACGGGCTGGGCGGAGCTCTCGTCGGAGACGGCGATGAAGCAGGAGCCGTCCGCCCGTGCCGTCACCGCGATCTCGAACTCCCGCTCCAGGATGGGGCCGTGCCGGACGACGTTCGCCGCCAGCTCGGACGCCAGCAGGACGACGTCCTGCGTGATCGCGTCGTCCTTGCCGTGCCCCCAGGTGGCCAGATGCTGTCGTACCCGGTGCCGTGCGAACCCCACCGAAGCCGGATGCCGGGGCACCCGGAAAGCCTCACGTCTCAGCACAAGCGTCCTCCCCATACGCTGCCGAAGACCCTCCCCACTGCTAGAAGCGCACAGTGACAGATAAATGTCACTGCGCACACGGGGCGAGTCGAAATCGGGCCATGATCGAGACGTGGGGCCACGCCGCCGCTGTCCCCGTCGATCTCCCGGTCAGTCGCGGGGCGTCCCGCCCTCCATGGCCTGCACCAGGCGGCTCAGGGCCTTGAGTACCCACTCGCGGTCCTCGCCGAGGCCCGACAACAGGTCCACCTCGGCGGCGAGTTGGCGGGGGAAGAGCTCGTCGACGGCGTTCGCGCCCTCCGGTGTGATGGTGACCAGGGCGGCGCGGCGGTCAGCGGGGTTGGGGGTGCGGGCGATGTAGCCGCGGCGCTCCAGCTTCGCGAGCGTCTTGCTGACGCCCGCCCGGGACAGGCCCATCCGATGGGCGAGGGTGCGGGCGATGACCGGGTCGGTGGCATGCCGCAGGGGGATGAGCATGTCGACCTCGGGGGCGGTGAGCGGGGCGCCCGCGTAGAGGGGTTCGACGGCGGCGTTCAGCAGACCGGTGGCGTGCTTGAGCAGACCCACCAGCTCCATGGGGGAGGTGTCCAGGCCGGGGTTGTGCTCGGCCCACTGCGCGCGGACGTCGCCGGGGGTGGAGGTCATGCGGCTCGCCTTCTCATGCTCGGAATGCTCTTTGTTAACCAGTGAACTATCGGTTATCGTTCTGCTCATGATATCCCCGTCCCCTTCCCGCTCCACCGCATCGCACCCCACCGACGCGGACACCGTCCCCGGCGGCCCGCCTCGTCCCGCCGTCGCCCTGATCGCCGTCCTCGGTGCCCTCACGGCCGTGGCCCCGCTCGCCACCGACATGTACGTGCCCGGCTTCCCCGCGATGGGAGAGGCGCTCGGCGCGAGCAGTTCGGCCGTGCAGCTGACGATGACCGCGTTCCTGGCCGGACTCGTCGTGGGACAGCTGCTGATCGGGCCGCTCAGCGACGGGCTCGGGCGGCGCAGGCTGCTCATCGGCGGGGTCACCGGTTTCGCCGTCTTCTCCCTGGCCTGCGCGTTCGCCCCGAACATCGGCCTGCTGACCGGCGCGCGCTTCCTGCAGGGCGTCGCCGGCGCGGCGGGCATGGTGCTGGCCCGGGCGGTGCTCACCGACCGCTTCCACGGCCCCCGACTCCCGCGCTACTTCGCGGTGTTGTCCCAGGTCATGGGTGTGGCGCCGATCGCCGCGCCGGTGCTCGGCGGTGCGATCCTGTCCGTGTCGACCTGGCGCGCGGTGTTCGCCGTACTGACCGTGCTGGGCGTCCTGCTCCTGCCGGCCGTGGTGCGGGCGGTCCCGGAGTCCCTGCCGCCGGAGCGGCGCCACGGCGGCGGTGTCGCGGGCACCTTCCGGGCCATGGGCGGACTGCTCGCCCGCCGCGCCTTCATGGGGTACGTCCTCGCGCTCGCCCTCGCCGCGGCGGCGCTGTTCACCTACATCAGCGGTTCCAGCTTCGTCTTCGAGAACCTGCACGGCGTGTCGTCGACGACGTACTCCCTCATCTTCGCCACCAACGCCGTCGGCATGCTCATCGCCGGTGCGACCTTCTCGCGGCTGGTGGGGCGAGGGACGCGGCTGAACACCCTGCTCACCGCCGGGATCGCGCTCGCCGGGCTCGGCGCGCTGGCCCAGGTGCTGCTCGTGCTCACCGTCGGCGAGACCCTCGCCGGCACCTGGGCCACCCTCTTCGTGACCGTCGGCGCCATCGGCCTGGTCTTCCCGGCGGCCATGAGTATCGGCCAGACCCTCGGCCGGTCCGCCCCCGGCGCCGCCTCGGCGCTGCTCGGCGGCTTCCAGTTCCTCCTCGGTGCGCTGGCCTCGCCGTTGGTCGGTCTGTTCGGCGAGGCCAGTTCACTGCCGATGGCGCTGATCATGCTGATCGCCGTGGCGGCGGCGGGAGTTGCCCTGGTCGCGCTGGCCCGACCCTGGCGCGGGGAGGGCGAGCCGGGCAACGGTCACGCGGGCTGACGGTGGCGGTCGGCCGGACCTACTTCAGGTGCCGGTCGTAGAACCGGCCCGCGTCCTCCGCCTCGAAGGCCGGGGTGCCGAGGTGTCCGCCCAGATTGGCGTGCAGGGTCTTCTCCTTGCTGCCGAAGGCGTCGAACAGGTCCAGGGCCCGTTGCCGGGGGTTGCCCTCGTCGTCCCACTGCAGCAGGAACAGCAGCGGAACGGTGACCTGGCGGGCCTCCTCGCGCTGGGCGCGGGGCACGTAACCCCCGGCGAAGAAGCCGGCGGCCACGATGCGCGGCTCGGTCACCGCGAGCCGGATGCCGAGGGCGGTCCAGCCGCCCGCGTACCCGACCGGACCGCCGACCTCGGGCAGTTCGAGGAGGGCGTCCAGCGTGGTCCGCCATTCCGGGGCCGCGTTCTCGACGAGCGGGCCGATGAAGGACTCGAAGATCTCGTCGACCGGCTCACCCGCCCGCATCGCCCGCCGCAGCTCGGCCCGGGCCTGCTCGGCGGCGGCGGAACGGGGCCGCTCCCCGCACCCGGCCGCGTCGATGCTGGCCACCGCGTAACCACGCGCCGCGGCGTGCCGGCCCCGGGCCACGAGGCGGGGGTCCGCCTTGGGCAGGCCGTTGTTGTGGGGCATCAGAAGGAGCGGGGCAGGTGCGGAACCAGGGGTCGTCCACAAGGTGCCGGGGATCTCGCCGAGGGTGAACTCGCGCTCGAGGACGCCGTCTTCGAGGTGCTGTTCGGAAGTGAATCGCATGGTCGTGCCTTTCGGGAGTGCGCTGCGAACGGCGCTCCCGGACGACCTATCGCCCGACCGCGACCCCGGAGGGGAGCACCCATGTCGATACTGTGTTCACGGGTACCACCTCCTCGTTCTCCGGCACGGCCACCGGAAAGCTAGCAGTGGCCGCCGAGGTCCGCCAACGGGTTTTCGCTCAGGCGCCGGTCCGGGGGCCGGTTTACCGGGACCGGGACGGGCTACGCGGCTGGCAGGCAGCTGCAGATCGCCGCCGTCCCCGCATCCGGGAGGTGCCCCATGAGCCGGAAGATCCGCGACGTGATGTCGACCGGTACCGCCGCCGTCGAACCCATGACCACAGTGGCGCGTGCGGCGCGTGTGATGCGTGAGCAGGACATCGGCGACGTCCTGGTCGCGTACGACTGCGACCTGTTCGGCGTGCTCACCGACCGCGACATCGTCGTCCGGGTCCTCGCAGGCGGCCTCGATCCCGAGGTCACCACCGTGGGCCAGGTGTGCACGCCGCCGCCGGTGGCCACGCTGACGCCGGACGACACGACCGACCTGGCCGTCGAGCTGATGGCCCGGTTCGCCGTGCGCCGCCTCCCGGTCGTCGAACGCGGCGGCTGCCCGGTCGGCATCGTCACCATCGGCGACCTCGCGACGAACGAGGACCCGCACTCCGCGCTGGCGGGCATCGGCAGGGCGGCGCCCAATCACTGAGAAGCGCCGGTCAGGCGTGCGCGTCCCGGCCGGTGATCCTGTGGGTGCGCGCGGTCTCCGTCGTGTCGTACGCCCGCGGCCCGCGATGACGGCGATGCGCCGCACCGCGCACGGCCATGGCCAGCGCCAGGCAGAAGATCAGCGCCAGCGCGAGCCCCGAGCTGAAGACGGCGAGCGTGTTCATGGTGGCGATCGGGTGATCGAGCACCGACACGGTGTACTCGGGGCCCCCGGACAGGTTGTCGGCGATCGCCAGGGCGGTGAACGCGCCTGTCGCCCCGAGGAGGAGCAGTCCGATGAACAGCATCCGAGTCATCTCCTCGAAAGAGGTCTTCACCACCACGGGTACCCCCGCCCCGCAAGGGCATACGGGGCACGCAGCGAGGAGAGGTGAGCGCGATGCAGTTCCATGACCGCGGGCAGGCCGGCCGGGAGCTGGCCGAGCGGCTGCGCACCGAACAGGAGAAGGGGAACCTTCCCGATCCCGTCGTCCTCGCCCTGCCACGCGGTGGCGTCGCCGTGGCACGGGAGGTGGCGCGGGCGCTGCACGCCCCGCTCGACGTGCTGGTGGTACGGAAGATCGGCGCCCCCTTCCAGGAGGAGCTCGGCGTCGGCGCGATCGCGGGCGAGGACGACCCGGTGTTCGACGAGTGGGCCCTGGCCCGGCTGGGCCTCGGCGAGACGGAGCTCGCCCCCGTGGTCGAACGGGAGCGCGCGGAGCTGCGCCGCCGTGAGCGGCACTACCGGCAGGGCCGCCCCGCCCCCGACCTCGCGGGCCGCACCGTCATCGTCGTCGACGACGGACTCGCCACCGGCTCCACCGCCCGCGCCGCACTGCGCGCCGTGCGCCGCCGCAACCCCGGGCGGGTCGTCCTGGCCGTACCGGTGTCCTCCCCGGAGGCGGCGGAGCTGATGCGGGCCGAGGCCGACGAGGTGCTCTGCCTGTGGCAGCCGGCCTCCTTCATGGCCGTGGGCCTCTGCTACGAGGAGTTCGAGCAGCTGACCGACGAGGAGGTCATGCGGGTGCTCCATGCCACGGCCGGTGATTGAGCGTCCTGGTGTCCGGGCGGTCGTACGCTGGGGCTCGTGCGTCTCCGTCGTATCAGCAGTGTGTTTTTGTCGCCCCGGCCGTGGGGCGCCGGATGACCGCCCAGGGCGTCGAGGGGCCCGGTGCGGTCGCCGCGCGGATCACGGGGCGTACGGTGCGCGGCGAGCGGCGGGTTTCCGGCGCGGTGTCCGAAGTCGCCCTCGATGACGGCCGATCGGTGATCGTGAAGCGCGCGGACGAGCCCGGTGCGGTGCGGGCGGAGGCGGCGGGGCTTCGGTGGCTGGCCGATGCCCGAGCGGTCCCCGTGCCCAACGTGCTCGGCCAGGACGGGCGTTGGCTCGTCACCGACCTGGTGCGGCAAGGGAGGGCTTCGGCGCGGGCCGCGGAGGCGTTCGGGCGTGAGCTGGCCGCGCTGCACGCCGCCGGTGCGCCCGCGTTCGGGGCGCCACCGCCCGGCGGTCCCGTGGAGGCGTACATCGGGATGGCGCCGATGGGCAATCATCCCGGCGCCGACTGGCCCCGCTGGTACGCCGACCACCGTGTGCTGCCGTATCTGCGTGCCGCCGCGGACCGCGGCACCGTCCGCCCCGCCGAGACGGCCGTCGTCGAGCGGGTCTGCGAGCGGCTGCCCGAACTGGCCGGGCCCGCCGAGCCGCCGGCCCGGCTGCACGGCGACCTGTGGAACGGCAACGTGCTGTGGGGCGCCGACGGACACGCCTGGCTGATCGACCCGGCTGCGCACGGCGGGCACCGGGAGACCGATCTGGCGATGCTCGAACTCTTCGGCTGCCCGCACCTGGAGACCGTGCTCGACGGCTACCGGGACGTGGCGCCGCTCGCCGACGGGTGGCGGGAGCGGATCGGGCTGCACCAGCTGTTCCCGCTGCTGGTGCACGCCGTGCTCTTCGGGCGCGGTTACGCCGAGCAGGCGCTGGCGGCGGCGCGGGCGGCACTCGCCCGCTGAACCGCGCCAAGAACCGTGGCAAGGAGGCGGCGAGGAAAGCGAACGGGCTACTTACTTCAGAAGGAGTTTGAGAAGGAAGCCCGTTCATGGCCTCGCCTGCGCCGACCCTAACAGTCACTCCGGGATCAGGTCGCGCAGATTTTCCGGGGTGATGATCCGGGAGTCCGCGTGCAGCCCCTCGGGCCGTTCCAGGCCGATGTAGGTGACCGGGCCCTCCGGGACCGACCGGCCGTCCCACGGCGTCACCGTCGTACCGCGGCCGGCCAGCAGGCCGGTGATGTACCGGACGCTGACGAACTCGCGGTCGGCGATGCCCCGCAGCAGCGTCGCCACCGTCACCTGGTTCCCCTCGACCCGGTTGGCCGACGGGGTGCCCCGCAGATACAGGTGCAGCCACTTCGCGGTCCAACGGCCGTCCCGCGCGCGCCGGAACGCCAGCGGCAGCGCGACCCGGCCCGGACCGCGCAGCTCCGACTTCATGCGCACCGTGCGCGGCTCGAACGGCCGGCCCTGCTGCTCGCCCTCGCGCAGCATGAAACCGAAGAAGGACTCCTCGCACTCCTCGAAGCCCTCGCCCGCGAAGATGTTGACCTGCGGCACGATGAACGTGCTGCGCACCGCGCCCAGCCGCAGGTTGATGAACTCCGAGGCCCCGTCGGGCGCTTCGGTGATGTCACCGGAGTGCTCGCCCTCGAACCGGCTCAGGGACGTGTACGACAGCCAGGAGACGGTGTTGTACTCGGCGTCCAGCAGCAGCCCCGACAGGTCGTAGTCCGTGCGCTGTTCGGCCTGCTTCCAGTACACGAAGAACCGCAGCAGCTCGCCGTCGACCGGGGTGACGGAGCCGCGCGGCAGCACGCCGAGGCCCGCCGCGGTCGCCCGGCCGCTCAGCGGGAGCGCGACGTCGAGGACGGCCGGGTCGACCAACACGCGCTCCACGCGCGGGAGTCGGCGGCCGATCTCCGCGTCGAGGGCGGCGATCAGCCGCTTGCGCTCCATCGGCGGCACGGTCGGCCGGGTGTCGTCGGTGACCCAGGCGCGGCCGAGCCGGTTGACGAAGACGCGGCGCTCGCCGGTCGCCTCGGGACGGTTGTGGAGGTGCTCGCGCACCGACAGCACGACCCGGCCGGACACCTCCGGCGCGACCAGCTCGGCGGCGGCCACCACGGTGTCCCGCTCGTCCTGGTCGAGCGCCGTGCGCAGCAGCCGGTCCAGCGAACGGAACAGCTTTCCCGGCGCGGAGGTGAGCAGTTCCGTCGCCCCGACCACGTCGTTCATGCCGAGCAGTTCCTCGACACGGCTGTCGAAGGAGCGCGCCTCCCGCTCGCCGCGCGCGACGGCGAACACCTCGGCGGCGTGCGGCCACCGCGGGTACTCGTGCGGGTGCAGCCGCTCACCGAGCCGCTTCCACGGCTCGCGGTGTACGGCCACGTCGGCGAGCTTGCCGGGGGCCGCCGCGACGACCGAGTCCAGGCCGGCCAGCAGCGCCCGGCGGACCGGACGCGGCAGGGTGCGGAAACGGGTGGGCTCCTGGAGCGTCACGTCACCGCCCGACAGCGCGCAGGCCAGCCGCAGCACGTCGGTCACGGTGTCGAGGAGCAGGCCCGAACCGGCCGACAGACGCGCCTCGTTGACCACGGCGCGGTTCTCCCGGACCGGTATCGCCTCCGGCTGCGGGCCGTCCACGCAGTGCCCGGCGAGCAGCCGGAGGTCGTGCAGCCCGTCCTCGCCGAGCGGCGTGCCGCTGCCGGCGAGCGCCAGGTACAGCGCGCTGATCTCGTCCTCGGCCTTGCCGCCGAGGTGCAGGACGGTCAGGCGGTCACCGGCCGCGGCGATCAACTCGCCGTGGTGGGCGAGCATTTCGGCGTACGTGTGCCGGTAGTTGCCGTAGGAGGGCAGGGTGAGCAGGTTCACCACACCGCTCGCCAGCTGGGCGAGGGTGCGCTCGCGCGTCTCGTCCTCGGCGAGGACCTCGGTGATGCAGCGCGTCCAGAAGTCGAAGGTGTCCGGCACGTTCGCCGGGAAGTCGACGAAGTAGACGTTGTGCCGCACATGGTCGCCGACCAGCTCCCGCACGGTGCGCAGCGTGCGGACGGCGATGTCGACGACCGTGCCCTCGGACAGCCCCGACAGCCGCCGAAGCAGCTCCGCCGAGAGCTTGAAGCCCGCCGACATCAGCACGGCGTCGAACTGGCGCGCCGCGACGTCCCCTTGCCCGGACGGGCCGGTGGGCAGGGGAAGACGACGGGTGTGCCGGACGACCAGCGGTTCGAGTCGGTGGGACATTCCGGAATGGTCGCAGAGGCCGTCGAACGGCGCATGCGGGTTTTCCGCGCTCACCGGCGGGCCCGGCTGCCCGCCGCTACCGGTCGCGCAGGGCTTCGAGCAGATGATCCCGTACGAGCGCCACATGCGGGTTGGCGGAGGCGCCCGGCCGCTGCACGAGGAAACCGGTGTTGATCGGCGGGTCGTCCGGGTCGTGCAGCAGGACCAGCGCGCCCGAGGACAGCTCGTCCGCGCACAAGTAGCGAGGGAGGACGCTGAAGCCCGTACCGCCGAGGACCGCCGCCTTGACCGCGTTCAGGTCGGGCATGGTGACCGCGGCCTGCCGCACCAGGCGCCGCCCGAAGACGTGCCGCCAGTAGCGGCGGACGATCGGCAGGTCCTCGGCATAGGCGACCAGCGGGACGCCGTGCAGGGCGGCGGGACCGTCGGCCGCGATCCGCGCCGGACCCCCGCTGCGCTCGGCCCAGGCGGGGGAGGCGACCAGCACGAACTCCTCGTCCGAGAGCGGTACGGCGGTCAGGGCGCGGCCCCGCGGGCGGAAGGTGGCGATCACCAGGTCGTGACGGCCCGCGCGCAGGTCGTCCAGGAGCGGCTCGGTCAGACCCGGCGTGATGCGCAGTCGTACACCACGCTCCACCAGGGGCGCGAGACCGGGCAGGATCCGGCGGGTCAGCAGCTCGTTCGGGCCCGCCAGGTGCACCGGCTCCGGCGGACGGTCGTCGGCGGACTCGCCCGTGACCATGGCCAGGGAGTCCAGGGGCTGCACGATGCGGGCGGCGAGCTCGTCGGCGTACGGAGCGGGGGAGACTCCGCGCGCCTGCCGCTCGAACAGCTCCCGGCCCAGCTGCCGCTCCAGCGCCCGCACCTGCGTGGTGACCGTGGGCTGCGACAGCCCGAGCAGCCGCGCCGCGGCCGTGAAGGAACCCGTGCGGTACACGGCGAGGAACGTACGCAGCAGGTTCAGGTCCAGCGCGGGTGCACCGGTGGCTTGTCCGCCGGCCTCGCGGGCATTGGTTTCCCTATTCCTCATATGGCTGAGCCTATTGGATTCCTATGGATGGGCGGGGATACGGTCGAAGGCGTCACCTTCCCGACGATCCGCGTGCGAAAGAGACCCCATGTCGAAGATCCTTTTCGTGATGACCGGCGCCGACCACTGGACCCTGGCCGACGGCACCAAGCATCCGACCGGCTTCTGGGCCGAGGAGGCCGTCGCCCCCTACGAGGCGTTCAAGGCCGCAGGCCACGAGGTCGTCGTCGCCACCCCGGGCGGTGTCGTCCCGACCGTCGACAGGGGCAGCCTCGCCGCCGAGGTCAACGGCGGGCAGGAGAACGCCGACCGGATCGCGGGTGTGCTCGCCGCGGCGACCGAGCTGCAGCACCCGGTCCGGCTGGAGGACGTGAACCTCGACGACTACGCCGCCGTCTTCTACCCCGGCGGCCACGGCCCCATGGAGGACCTGGCCGTCGACGCGGACTCCGGCGCGCTGCTCACCCGCGCCCTCGACTCCGGCAAGCCCCTCGGCGTCGTCTGCCACGCCCCGGCCGCGCTCCTCGCCGCCACCCGGGCCGACGGGGCCAACAGCTTCGCCGGACGCCGGGTCGCCGCCTTCACCAACGCCGAGGAGACCCAGTCCGGCTTCGCCGACAAGGCCAAGTGGCTGCTCCAGGACCGGCTGACCGAGGCCGGCGTGCAGGTCCAGGTCGGCGAGCCCTGGGCCCCCAACGTCGTCGTCGACGACAACCTCGTCACCGGCCAGAACCCGGCCTCCTCCGCGCCGCTCGCCACCGAGCTGCTGAAGAAGCTGGGCTGACGCACCGTTCGGCGGGCCGAGGGCGGTCAGTCCCGCCGGGGCGGCTCGCCGAATCCGGAGGCGAGCGCCCGCAGCGCCTCGTCCAGGAAACCGGCGAGGTCGGAGCCGTCCTGGCGCAGCCACTGCTCATAGGCGGCCACGGCCGCGCCCAGGCAGGCGTACGCGATCACCTGCGGCAGCAGGGCGTCCGCCGGCTCGCCCAGCCGCCGGGCGGCGAACTCGGCGACCACGGCCCGCCATTCGGCGTACATCAGGGTCGAGTGCGCCTGGAGGGCGGGCACTTCGAGGATCAGCCGCATGCGCAGCCGGTGCCAGGGGATCTGGGCGGCGTCCAGCCGGTTGAAGTCGACGACCGCCTCGCGCAGCGCGTCCATCATCGGCATCCCGGGCGGACAGCCGTCGAGGACCTCCCGCATCCGCCGCAGCTCGCCCGCGAAGTCGCCCCACACGGCGTCGTTCTTCGACTTGTAGTAGCGGAAGAAGGTACGGCGGCCGATGCCGGCCGCGGCTGCGATGTCCTCGACGGTCACCTCGTCGAAACCGCGCTCGGCGAACAGCCGCAGGGCGTGCCGCTCCAGCTCCGCGCGGGACGTCGACGGCCGCCGCCCCACACGGGAGGGCGGCTCGGCGGAGGGGGACTCCGAGGATTTCAGCACGCGCTCTTCCTTTCGGCACCGGGTGCCATTATGGTCCGAGGGGTACAGAACTTGCATATCTCGCAGTGAGAGGGAGCTTCTCATGGCTGTTGACGTGCAGACCGAAGAGCGTACGGCCGAGCAGGAACCGGCCGGGCAGGAACTCGTCGAGGAGGACCTGCTCGTCGAGGAGGTCTCCATCGACGGCATGTGCGGCGTGTACTGAGCCGGCCGTCCGATGCCGTCCTTCGACATGGCCGGGACCTGGACCCTGCACCCCCAGGTCGCGGTCCGCCCGGAACCCTTCGGGGCCCTGCTCTACCACTTCGGCACGCGCCGTCTGTCGTTCCTCAAGGACCTCCGGCTCCTCGCCGCCGTCCGCCTCCTGACCGACGAGCCCAGCGCCGCGGACGCCTGCCGCACCGCCGGCATCCACGACCACGAACTGGCCCGCTACCGGGCCGCGTTGGAGACGCTGGCGACCTCCCACATGATCGTGCGACGTACGCCCCCTCGGCCCGGAGAGGCCCCATGACGACCCCCGCACCCCCGCGTCCCGCCCGGCTGGTGGACCACTTCCAGTACGGCCTCGACGCGCCGATCTGCCTGACCTGGGAACTCACCTACGCCTGCAACCTGTCCTGCGTCCACTGCCTGTCCAGCTCGGGCCGCCGCGACCCGCACGAGCTGAGCACCGACGAGTGCAAGGCCGTCATCGACGAGCTCGCCCGCATGCAGGTCTTCTACGTCAACATCGGCGGCGGCGAACCCACCGTCCGCCCCGACTTCTGGGAACTCGTCGACTACGCCACGGCCCACCGCGTCGGCGTGAAGTTCTCCACCAACGGCGTCAGGATCACCCCGGAGGCGGCCCGCCGTCTCGCGGCCTCCGACTACGTCGACGTACAGCTCTCCCTGGACGGCGCCACCGCCGAGGTCAACGACGCGGTGCGCGGCAGGGGTTCGTACGACACGGCCCTGCGCGCCATGGTGAACCTGCGGGCGGCCGGCTTCCGGGGCTTCAAGATCTCGGTCGTCGCCACCCGCCACAACATCTGCCAGCTCGACGAGTTCAAGGCCATCGCCGACCGCTACGGCGCCCAGCTCCGCCTCACCCGGCTGCGCCCGTCCGGCCGCGGCGCCGACGTGTGGGACGAGCTCCACCCGACCGCGGCCCAGCAACGGCAGCTCTACGACTGGCTGTCGGCGCACGGCGAGGACGTCCTCACCGGGGACTCCTTCTTCCACCTGTCCGCCTACGGCGGCGCGCTGCCCGGCCTCAACCTGTGCGGCGCCGGACGGGTCGTGTGCCTGATCGACCCGGTCGGGGACGTCTACGCCTGCCCGTTCGCCATCCACGACACCTTCAAGGCCGGCAACGTCCGCGACGAGGGCGGCTTCACCCGGGTCTGGCGCGAGTCGGACCTCTTCACCGACCTGCGCCGCCCGCAGACCGGCGGCGCGTGCACCAGCTGCTCGGCCTACGACTCCTGCCGCGGCGGCTGCATGGCGGCCAAGTTCTTCACCGGGCTGCCGCTCGACGGCCCCGACCCCGAATGCGTACAGGGTCACGGCGAAAGGGCGTTGGCGGATCCGGACCGTACTGTCCCCGCCCAGGGCCAGGACCACTCGCACCGCGGCCGCAAGCCCGTGTTCGTCTCGATCGGCGGGCGCCCGGACGACTCCCGCACCCCGCCCGTCTCCCCGTGCGAGGAACACCCGCTGGCCGGCTTCCGGCCCGCCGAACTCCCGTAACCCCTTGTGAGAGGCACCCATGGGCCACCGTTGGTTCGAGACCGTCGCGCACGCCCAGCAGCGGGCGAAGCAGCGGCTCCCCAAGTCCGTCTACAGCGCCCTGCTCGCCGGGTCCGAGGCGGGCGTGTCCTACCGGGACAACACCGCCGCGTTCCAGGAGCTGGGCTTCGCGCCGCACGTGGCCGACCTCGCCGCCGAGCGGGCCACGGCCACGACGGTGATGGGCCAGGAGATCGCGCTGCCCGTGGTGATCTCGCCGACCGGCGTCCAAGCCGTCCATCCCGAGGGCGAGTTGGCGGTCGCGCGGGCCGCCGCCGCGCGGGGCACCGCGATGGGGCTCAGCTCGTTCGCGAGCAAACCGGTCGAGGAGGTCGTCGCGGCGAACCCGAAGACCTTCTTCCAGATGTACTGGATGGGCTCCAAGGACTCGATGCTCCGCTCGATGGAGCGGGCCCGCGCCGCAGGGGCGGCCGGGCTGATCGTCACCCTCGACTGGTCCTTCTCGCACGGCCGC
Organism: Streptomyces cylindrosporus; assembly: GCF_022698165.1. Taxonomy (GTDB): domain Bacteria; phylum Actinomycetota; class Actinomycetes; order Streptomycetales; family Streptomycetaceae; genus Streptomyces; species Streptomyces cylindrosporus. The sequence continues at coordinate 520,770 of NZ_JALDAY010000007.1, read as the reverse complement.
GACTGGGGCAGCCCCTGGATCCCCGAACGCCTCGACCTCAAGGCGATGGCCAAGCTCGCCCCGCAGGGACTGTCCCGGCCCGGCTGGCTGCTCGACTACGCCCGCTCCGGCAGCCTCCCCGACCTGACCACCCCCAACCTGGCCGACGAGAACGGCGTCGCCCCCGCCTTCTTCGGCGCGTACGGGCAGTGGATGGGCACCCCGCCGCCCAGCTGGGACGACGTGCGCTGGATGCGTGACGAGTGGCAGGGCCCCTTCCTCGTCAAGGGCATCTCGCGCGTCGACGACGCCCGCCGGGCCGTCGACATCGGCGCCACCGCGCTGTCCGTCTCCAACCACGGCGGCAACAACCTCGACACCACGCCCGCGCCGATCCGTCTGCTGCCCGCGGTGGCGGAGGCCGTCGGCGACCGCATCGAGGTCCTGCTGGACGGCGGCGTCCGACGCGGCAGTGACGTCGTCAAGGCGCTGGCCCTGGGCGCTCGCGCGGTCCTCATCGGGCGCGCCTACCTGTGGGGGCTCGCGGCCGGGGGACAGGCGGGTGTCGAGAACGTCCTCGACGTCCTGGCGGGCGGCATCGACTCGGCCCTGCGCGGCCTCGGCCGCGGCTCGATCCACGACCTCACGCCGGACGACGTACTGATCCCACCGGGCTTCACCCGCACCGCCCCGGAGCGGGGATGACGCCCGACCTGGCACGGCTCACCTGGACCGACGTACCGGACGGGCCGCTCGTCCTGGTGCCGCTCGGCTCCTTCGAACAGCACGGCCCGCACCTGCCGTTGGACACGGACACCCGCATCGCGGACGCCGTCGCGCACGCGGTGGCGGCACGGCTGCCGGGGGAGGTCGTCGTGGCCCCGCCCGTCGTGTACGCGGCCAGCGGGGAGCACCAGGGCTTCCCCGGGACCGTGTCCATCGGCAACGAGGCGCTGCGGCTCGTCCTCGTGGAGCTCGTCCGCTCGCTCACGCTCTGGTCCGGGCGGGTCGTCCTCCTCAACGGCCATGGCGGCAACGCCGGTTGTCTGGCCGACGCGGTCCGTCGCCTGGTGGCCGAGGGCCAGGACGTCGTACACGTGCCGTGCTCTCCCGCGGGCGGCGACGCACACGCCGGACACACCGAGACCTCCCTCATGCTCCATCTGGCCCCGGAACTGGTCCACATGGACCGGGCCTGGCGCGGAAACCCCACGCCCATCAGGGAGTTGATGCCCGCCCTCGTCGCCGGAGGCGTCGCTGCCGTGTCGGCCTCCGGGGTGCTCGGCGATCCGACGACCGCGACCGCCGCGGAAGGCGCACGCCTCTTTGACGCCCTGGTCGCCGACGTCGCCGCCCGCCTCCGGACCGAGGGGGCGTGACGATGACCGGACGCGTTGCACTCGTGACCGGCGCGGCCCGCGGCATCGGCGCGGCGACGGTCCGCGCCCTCTGTGCCGACGGGTACTCGGTCCTCGCCCTGGACAGCTGCGCGGGAGACGGCCCGGACCGCGGCCACGGCGTGAACTACAGCCTCGCCGGCCGCGAGGACCTGGAGAAACTCGCCGCGGAACACCCCGGCCGGGTGCTGGCCGAGGTGGCCGACGTACGCGACCGGGCCGCACTGGAGCGGGCCGCGGCCAAGGCCGTCGAGCGGTTCGGCCGGCTCGACGCGGCCGTCGCCGCGGCGGCGGTCATCAACGGCGGCCGGCCCCTGTGGGAGACCCCCGAGGCCGACCTGCGCACCCTGTGGGAGGTCGACGTCCTCGGCGTCTGGCACACCGCGGCCGTCTGCGTCCCGCACTTCCTCGCCGGGCCCGCCCCGAGCGGCTGCCGGTTCGTCGCCGTCGCCTCGGCCGCCGGCACCCGCGGACTGTTCCACCTCAGCGGGTACGGCGCCGCCAAGCACGCTGTCGTCGGGCTGGTCCGCGGCCTGGCCGCCGACCTCGTCAACACCGGCGTGACGGCGGTCGCCGTGTCCCCGGGCTCCACCCGCACCGACATGCTGCGGGCGACGGCCGCGCTCTACGACTTGGACGACGTCGAGGCCTTCACCGACTCGCAGCTCCAGGGCCGCCTCGTCGAGCCGGAGGAGGTCGCCTCCCTCATCGCCTACTGCTGCTCACCCCACGGAGGCGTCGCCAACGGCGCCGTCATGAGCGCGGAGGGAGGGTTCCGCGGATGACGACACCGGGCACGACCACCGCCGGGCCGGGCCTGCCGCCCGGCTCCGTCGTCGAACTCGGCTCCCAGGTACGGCAGTACGACGGCGGGCGCGTCCTCGTCGGCGGGGCGCCGCCCCGACTCGTCCGCCTCGCTGCCGCCGCCGGGCCCCTGCTGAAGAACGGCCGCATCCGCCTCGACACCCCACTCGCCGCCCGGCTCGCGGAACGTCTCGTCGCCCTGGGCCTGGCCCACCCCGTCGTGGCCGAACTCCCGCCCCTGGAGACGGCGTCGGTCACCGTCGTCGTCCCGGTCCGTGACCGCGCCCAGGAGTTGGACCGGCTGCTCGCCGGCATCGGCGACGGAACACCGGTCATCGTCGTCGACGACGGCTCCCGCGCCCCCCTCGCCGTGGCCCGCGTCGCCGCCCGCCACGGCGCCCGGCTGATCGCCCTCGCCGAGAACCGCGGCCCGGCGGCGGCCCGCAACGCGGGCCTGCGCCAGGTCCGTACGCCCTATGTCGCCTTCACCGACTCGGACGTCGTCCTCGCCCCCGACACCCTGCCCACCCTCCTGCGCCACTTCAACGACCCCCGACTGGCCGCCGTCGCACCCCGCGTCCTGGGCCTCGACACCCCGGCCCCCGGCTGGCTGTCGCGCTACGAAGCCGCCCGCTCCTCCCTCGACCTCGGCCCGCACCCCGCCCTCGTCCACCCCCGCTCCCGCGTCGCCTGGATCCCCAGCGCCTGCCTGGTAGCCCGGGTCGACGCGCTCGGCACCGGATTCGACGAGCGCCTGCGGGTCGGCGAGGACGTCGACCTGGTCTGGCGGCTGGCCGCCGAGGGACGACGTATCCGCTACGACCCCACGGTGACCGCCCGGCACGACCACCGCACCCGATTCACCAACTGGCTTGCACGCAAGGCCTATTACGGCACCGGCGCGCACGCACTCGCCGAACGCCACGGCTCCGCGATCGCCCCGGCCACGCTCACTCCCTGGGCCGCCGTGACCGCCGCAGCCCTGCTCGCGCAACGCCCCTGGTCGGTGCCGGTCGCCGCTGCGGTGGCCATCGGGGTGACCCGGGGCTACGCCCGGGACATCACGGCCGGAACCGCCGATCCGCGGCGCCTCGCGGCCTCCCTCACCGGGCTCGGCCTCGCGGCCACGGCGGAGCAGACGGCGGCTCTGCTGCTGCGGCACTGGTGGCCGTTGACGGCGGCCGGGTGCCTGGTGTCCCGGCGGGTGCGGCGGGCGACGGCGCTGGCGGCCGTGGTCGACGGATTCCTCGAACACCGGCGCTGCGCACCGGAGTTGGACCGCGTACGTTTCGTCCTCGCGCGACGGGTGGACGACCTCGCCTATGGGGCGGGGGTGTGGGCGGGGGCGGTTCGGGGAAGGTCGGGTCGCTGTCTGCTGCCGGAGATTCGGGGCAGGAGGCGGGAGCGGTGAGTGTGCGGCGGTGGCTGCGGGCCGTGGGCGAGTCGGCGCCTCCGCCGGTCCCGGACGACGGATGCCCGATCGTCGACTGGGCCGCCTCCGGGGCCATGGCCCTCACCGGCCATGGGGACGGACCGCCCGTGGTCACGCCCGGCTCGATGTGGTCCCTGCTGCGCGAGACCGGAAGCGCCCTGACCTGGCTGAGCGCTCGGATCGGCACGCCCGTCGACCCCGACCCGGCTCTCCTGCTGACCGGACGGGCCGGCGCCCGGAACCTGACTCGCCGGGGGCGTACATCGGCGGGCGGTGCGACCAGGCTGCTGAGGGCCTCCGACGGCTGGTGCGCGCTGACCCTCAGCCGCCCCGACGACCTCGAACTCGTCCCCGCGATCCTGGGCCGGTCCGAGGTCCCCGACCCCTGGGTGGCCCTCACCATGGCCGTGCGGGACACGGAGGCGGACCAATTCGCCGCGCATGTACGGCAGTTCGGGCTACCGGTCGCGGCGCTGCCGCCCGAGCCGGCGCCCGCCGAAGCCCCCTGGCGGGTCACCCGCATCGCCCCACCGGTCCCCGGCCTGCGCCTCGATCACTCCCTCGTCGTGGACCTCTCCTCCCTCTGGGCCGGCCCGCTCTGCGCCCACCTGCTGGGCCGGGCCGGCGCCCGGATCGTGAAGGTCGAGAGCACGCGGCGGCCTGACGGCGCACGGTCCGGCAGCCGGAGCTTCTACGACTGGCTCCACGCCGGGCACGAGAGCGTCGCCGTCGACTTCACCACCGGCGAAGGGCGAGCCGCCCTCGCCGAGTTGGTGCGCGCCGCCGACGTGGTGATCGAGGCCTCGCGGCCACGCGCGCTGGGCCAGTTGGGGCTGGCGCCGGAGCGGCTCGGGCATCGGGCGGGCAAGGTGTGGGTGAGCATCACGGGGTATGGGCGCGGGCACGCCGAGCGGGTGGCCTTCGGCGACGACGCGGCTGTCGCGGGCGGGTTGGTGGGCCGGTCCGGCGGGGAGCCGGTGTTCTGCGCGGACGCGGTGGCCGATCCGCTGACCGGACTGGTGGCCGCGACGGGGGTGATGGGGTCCGTCGCTGGGGGCGGGGGACAGCTGATCGACGTGTCGATGCGGGATGTGGCGGCGGGGTTCGCGGGGGTGGGCCCGGTCGGGCACGGGCCGCACACGGTGAGTGCGGGCGAGGTGGAGTGCCCGGCGCTCGGCCGGACCGCGCCGGTACGCCCGCCGCGCATACCCGAACCGTCGGGTCGGGCCCCGGTGATGGGCGTCGACACCCGCCGGGTGCTGGCGGAAGTGGCCGTCACCCGAGGTCGCCGTACACGACCCGCCCCCCGATGAACGTCCCCCGCACCTGACCGGCGTCCGGCGCCCGCAACGCCTCGGCGAGTGGCCGGTCCAGCAGCACGAGGTCAGCCGCCCCGCCCTCGACGATCCGCCGGGCGGCGCCCCCGGGGTCGTCCAGTGGCGACAGCAGGCCGCGCAGAACCGTCTCCGCGGGCACCCGCTCCTCGGGACCGAGCACCCGCCCCGAGGGCGTCCTCCGCCCGGTCGCCGCCCGCAGGCAGGTCCAGGGATCCGGGTCCCCGTACGGTGCGTCGCTGCTCGGTGCCACCCGGACGCCCGCCCGCAGCAGGCCGCCGTACCGCCACAGGTCGGGCCGGTCCTCGGGCTCCACGCGGCTCCAGTAGTCGTCGCCGCGCCGGGCGACGAGCGTCGGCTGGGTGACCACCCGGACTCCCCGCGCCGCCAGCTCCTTCGCGGCGGCCGGGTCGGCGACGGCGCAGTGCTCCACCCGGTCGCCCTCGACCCCGCCCGCCGCCTCCAGCGCCGCGAGCGTCAGGGCCAGGGCCGTGCGGGTGACGCAGTGCACGGCAACAGGACGACCGTCGGCATGCGCCCGGCGGACGCGGTCGGTGAGGTCGGCCAGGTCGGGGAGGGCGTGATCGGCGACGACCAGCTTCACCGGGCCGACGGTCAGGCGGGGGTGCGCGGAGGGGCCCGAGTCCGCGGCCATCACCATGACGTGCTGGGGCAGTTCGTCCCGCCGTACCGCGTCGGCGACGACCCCGGCCGCACCCGCGTCCGGCGTGGCATCCGCGACATGCGTCACCCCGAACGCCGCCAGCCGCGCCCCCACCGCCCGCAGCGACGGCGGGCGCCCCCCGATCGCCGCTCGCAACCACGCGTCCGCCCGCCACAACCGACCCGTCGGCCGCCCGGCGGCGTCCCGCTCCACGCCCGCATGCTCCCCGAGCCGCGCCAGCCCGGCCGAGTTCACCACCCACAGCGCCCCGGAACGGTGCTGCACCCGCACCGGCACCCCGCCGCCGAACCCGTCCAGCACATCCCGGTCCAACTCACCGTGCACCACGTCGTCGTACCCGACCGCTCGCACCCACCCGTCCTCGGCCGTCCGCGCCGCCGCGAACACCGGCGCCAGACGCTCCCGTCGGACACCGGCCAGATCGACCGAGGCCTCGGCCGCCGCCATCGCCGCGAGGTGCAGGTGGTGATCGGCCAGCCCCGGCAGCAGAGCGCCACCATCACCTCGTACGACCAACTCGTCAGGCAGGGAGGGGAGTTGAGGGCCGATCTCCGTCACCACCCCCGCCCGGATCCGGACGTCGACCAACTCCTTGGCCGGGTAGCGCTCCACTGCGCGCAGGAGCAGCGCCTCACCGGTCATGGTCGTCGAGCTCGTCGATCTCGTCGATCAGCCCCCACCGGAGCGCGGTCGTGGCGTCGATCCGGGCCCCGCTCAGCATCATCCAGGCCGCCCGCCACCGCCCGATCCGCCGCGGCACGCTCACCGTGCCGCCCGCGCCCGGCACCAGGCCCATCGCCACCTCGGGCAGCAGGAAGAACGCGTCCGGCGAGGCGACCACCCGGCCGGCGAACGCGGCCATCTCGATGCCCGCGCCGACCGCCGCGCCCTGGACGCGGACCGTCGTCCGGTCCCGCAGCCGGTGGATCAGCCGCCACGGCCCCCGGTCCAGACGGACCAGGTACGCGGCCACCAGGTCCCGGGCGCTCCCGAACTCGGCGAGATCGCCGCCGCTGCTGAACACCGGCCCGGCACCGGTGAGTTCGACCTCGTCGATCGTGTCGTCGAGGAGCGCGAGCTCAAGGGCCTCGTACAGTTCCTCGCGCATGCGGAAGCTGAACGCGTTCCGTCGCTCCGGCCGGTCGAGGAGGATCGACAGGCGATCGCCGTTCCGGTCGGCGCGGACGAGGGGCCGGTCGCACGGGGTGGGCGTGGTCTTTCGGCCGACCCGCCAGGCCGCGAACTCGATTCCGCCGAGCAGCATCGAGTACGCCGCCGCCTCGGCCGCCAGTGCCTGGAGGGTGCCGAGGGACGGGGTCTGCCGCAGGAGCTGGCCCAGGGCCAGGGCCGCCCGCGGGTTTCGGCCGACGGCCCGGGTCAGTGTGGCGTACGCCTGCTCCGGGGCTTCCACAGGCACCAACGCCCGTTCGTCCGGCGCCACTTGAGGGCCGGCGAGGGTCAGCGTGAGGGCGTCCAGCAGGGGGCGCAGACGCTCGGGTGGCCGGCGGGTCGCCACCCCGATCGTGAGCGACAGGGACTCGCGCACCTGCTCCGCGGCGGCCGCCGGGTCCTCGCCCTGCCAGTCGTCGAGATCGAGGCGGCGGATCGGGGCCTGTGGGCGTCCGTCGGCAGCCAGCCGCAGCCCTTCGTCGACGCCGGTCCGTTCCATTCGCCCAGCGTAGTCGATTCTCTCTGCTGGTATTGGCATTCTCATTTTTCGCAAGTACCGTATCCGGCGATGAATGACTTCGCCCAGACCTCGTCGGGCATCCCGCTCAAGCCGGTCTACGGACCGGCCGACCGGGCTGCCGAGCCGCCCGAACCGGGCGCGTTCCCGTTCACGCGCGGCAATTACGCCTCCGGCTACCGGGGGCGGCTGTGGACGCTCCGGCAGTACTCCGGCTTCGGCACCGCGGAGGAGTCGAACCGGCGCTACCGCTATCTGCTGGAGCAGGGCGGCACCGGCCTCTCGGTGGCGCTCGACCTGCCCACCCAGTGCGGCTACGACTCCGACGACCCGGAGGTCGGCGAGGAGGTCGGCCGGGTCGGCGTCGCCGTCGACACCCTCGCGGACGCCGAGGTGCTGTTCGAGGGCATCCCGCTGGACCGGATCAGCACCAGCTTCACCATCAACGGCACGGCGGCGATCCTGCTCGCCTTCTACGTGGCCGCGGCCGAGCGCAGGGGCGTGCCCCGGGCGAAGCTCACCGGCACCATCCAGAACGACATCCTCAAGGAGTACGCCTCCCGCGGCACCTGGATCTGGCCGCCGGAGCCGTCGCTCAGGCTGATCGCCGACACCATCGAGTTCTGCGCGGCCGAGGTGCCGAAGTTCAACGCGATCTCCGTGGCCGGCGCGCACTTCCGGGACGCGGGCGCCAACGCCGTGCAGGAGATGGCGTTCACGCTCGCCGACGGGGTGACGTACTGCGACACCGTGCTGGCACGCGGCCGTATGACGATCGATCAGTTCGCCCCGCAGGTCTCCTTCTTCTTCTACACGCACGGCGACTTCTTCGAGGAGATCGCCAAGTACCGTGCCGGGCGCAGGCGTTGGGCGACGATCGTGCGGGATCGGTACGGCGCGGCGTCCGACAAGGCCGCCATGTTCCGCTTCGGCTGCGTGGCCGGCGGCGCATCGCTGTACGCCCCGCAGGCCCGCAACAACACCGTCCGGGTCGCCTACGAGGCACTCGCCTCGGTGCTCGGCGGCGTCCAGTCCATGTTCACCGCCGCCTGGGACGAGCCCTTCGCGCTGCCCAGCGAGGAGTCGGCGACACTCGCCCTGCGCACCCAGCAGATCCTCGCCCACGAGACCGGCGTGGCCCGGGTGGCGGACCCGCTCGGCGGCTCGTACTTCGTCGAGGCGCTCACCGACGCCACCGAGGAGCGGATCGTCGAGATCATGGCCGACCTGGAGGCGCACGGCGGCATGGTCCGGGCGATCGAGGACGGCTATCTGCAGGGGCTCATCGCCGACGAGGCCTACCGCGTGCACCGGGACGTCGAGGCCGGTACCCGGCCCGTCGTCGGGGTCAACCGGTACGTCGACGAGAACGAGCCGGCGCCGGACGTCGCCGGCTACGAGCTCGACGCCAAGGGCCGCGAGACCCAGCTGGAGCGGCTCGCCCGGGTCAAGGCCGAGCGCGATCCGGCCGCCGTACGAGACCGGCTCGCCGCCCTCTCGCGCGCCGCCGAGGGCAGCGACAACCTCATGGGCCCCCTCGTCGACTGCGCGAACGCCTACTGCACGGTCGGCGAGATGGTCACGGCGCTGAAGGACGTGTGGGGCGAGTTCCGGCAACCGGTGGTGTTCTGATGAGGGCGACGGTGGTGCTCTGATGGGAACCAGGATCCTGATCGCCAAACCCGGCCTGGACGGACACGACCGGGGCGCCAAGATCGTGGCGCGGGCGCTGCGCGACGCCGGCTTCGAGGTCGTCTTCACCGGCATCCGCAGGCGGGTCGAGGACATCGTGGCGACCGCCGTCCAGGAGGACGTGGCGCTGGTCGGCCTCAGCATGCTCTCCGGCGCGCACCTCGCGCTGACGGCCCGGACCGTCGAGGGGCTGCGGGCCGCCGACGCCGGTGACATCACCGTCGTCGTCGGCGGCACGATCCCCCCGGCGGACGTGCCCCGGCTGAAGGAGGCGGGGGCGGCCGCGGTGTTCCCCACCGGAACACCGCTCGACGTCGTGGTGGCGGACGTACGCGCCCTCACCTCGTCCCGGCCCGCCGCGGGCGCGGAGTCTTCGAAACCCTGACCCCTGGAGGGAACGTGCGGATCGGCGTCATGATCGGGCCCGAGCGGGGCGACTCGGCCCGCAAGGTCTCACGGATGATCGCGGACGTGGAGTGGGCCGAGTCGGCGGGCATGGACACCGCCTGGATTCCCCAGATACCCACGGACTTCGACGCGTTGACGGCCGTCGCCCTGATGGGCGCGCGCACCTCGCGGATCGAGCTCGGTACCGCCGTCGTACCGCTCCAGGCCCAGCACCCGATCGCCCTCGCCCGCCAGGCGCTGTCCGCGCAGGCCGCGACGGGCGGACGGCTGGCGCTGGGCGTGGGGCCCTCGCACCACTGGATCATCCAGGACATGCTCGGCCTGCCCTACGAGCGCCCGGCGGGCCTCACCCGCGACTACCTCGACATCCTGGACGCGGCCCGCCGGGGCCCCGGCCCCATCGACGTCGAGAACCGCACCTACACCGTGCACAACCCCCTCGACCTCGCCCCCGTCGCCCAACTGCCCGTCCTGCTGGCGGCCCTGGGCCCGGTCATGCTCCAGCTGGCGGGCGAGCGGGCCGACGGAACCATCCTGTGGATGGCCGACGAACGCGCCGTCGCCGAGCACGTCGTCCCGCGCATCACCAAGGCCGCCGAGTCGGCCGGGCGCCCGGCCCCGCGCGTCGTCGCCGGCATCCCGGTCTGCCTGTGCGGCCCCTCCGAGGTCGACGCGGCCCGCGAACGCGCCAACCGGATCCTCGGCGAGGCCGAGATCTCGCCCAACTACCAGCGCCTGCTCGACCACGGCGACGCCGAGGACATCGGCGACCTGTGCGCGGCGGGCGACGAGAGGGCCATCGCGGCCCGCTTCGAACGGTTCGCGGACGCGGGCGTCACCGACCTGTCCGTACGACTCCTGCCGATCGGCGAGGGCCGCGACGAACTCGTCGCCTCCAAGCGCCGCACCCGCGAGATGATCGCCCACCTCGCCGCGGAGTTCAGGTGACCGCGGGCCCCCTCGCCGGTCTGCGCGTCCTGGAGGTCGGCCACATCCTCGCGGGCCCGTTCGCCACCATGCTCCTCGCCGACCTCGGCGCCGAGGTCACCAAGGTCGAACCACCGGGCGGCGACCTCTCCCGCCAGGTGGGCGACGCCTACTTCGCCAGCATCAACCGCAACAAACGCAGCATCTGCCTGGACCTCGGCAGTGAGCAAGGGCGGGCGGAACTGGGGAAGTTGGCCGCCGACGCGCACGCGCTCCTGGTCAACCTCAAGCCGTCGGTCATACGGCGGCTCGGGCTGACGTACGACAGCATGCGCCGCTTCAACGAGCGGATCGTCTGCGTCGCCGTCACCGGTTACGGCCTGGACGGCGGTGACGACCCGGCCTTCGACTACGTCATCCAGGCCGCCACCGGCGTCGCCGCGCTCACCGGCGACCCGGAGGGCCCGCCGACCCTGCCCGGGTACTCGTCCGTCGACAACTCCGCCGCTCTCACGGCCGCGTTGGGGCTCCTCGCGCAGATCGTGTCCGGGCGCGGCGGTCAGGTCGACGTCGCGCTGCGGGACGTGATGCTCGCCCAGCTCAACTACCGGGCCGCCGCCTACCTCAACGACGGGGTCGAGCCACGCCGGATGCCCAACGGCGCACACTCCTACTACGTGCCCGCCCAGCTCTTCCCCACGGCGGAAGGGCACTTGGCGCTCTTCGTCACGCACGACGGCTTCTGGAAGAGCTTCGCCGCCGAAGCCGGGATCGACGGCTTCCCGACGATGGCCGAGCGCGCCGCGCGCCGCGAGGAGGTGCTGGCCGCCGTCACCCGGGCCCTCGCCGCGGACACCGCCCGCGGCTGGGAGGTGCGCCTGCGTCCCCTCGGCGTCCCGGCGGCGGCCGTGCGCACCCTGCCCGAAGCGCTGGACGCCACCCCGGAGATGGTCGTGCGGGCCGGTGACTTCCGGCTGGTCGCGGGCCCGGTCCGGATCGCCGGACACGAGCCCGAGTACCGGCCGCCGCCGCGCCTGGGCGAGCACGGCTCACTCGTAGTGGACGGTGACTGACCCCTCGTCCGGGACGCCCTGGCAGGTGAGGACGTAGCCCTCGGCCACCTCCTCCTCGGTCAGGGCGTCGTTCACGCGCATGGTGGCGCTGCCCTCGGTCAACTTGGCCATGCAGCTGGCGCAGTTGCCCGCCTCGCAGGAGAACGGCGGGGTGAGCCCGGCCCGGCGGGCGCTCTGCAGCAGCGTCTCGTTCGGGTGCTTGGGCACCGAGACCCGCTTGTTGCCGAGCAGGATCGTGACGGTGCCGGAGACCTCGGGGGCGCTGCTCCCGTTCACCACGGGCGCGGGCGCATCGCCGCCGAACCGCTCGCTGAACACCCGTCCGGGCCCGGGCAGCGCCGACTCCACCAGCTCCATGAAGGGCTCGGGCCCGCACACATACGCGTCCCCGTCGCCGTCCGCGCCGACGAACTCCCGTACGGCGGCCGGGTCCAGGAATCCCCGCTCGGCATCGAGATGCCGTACGACCGTCAGCCGCCCCGGGTGCCGCGCGGCCAGGTCCTCCAGCACCGACCGGAAGATCGCCGCGTCGCGGTCCCGGTCGGCGCACAGCAGCCGGACGCTGCGGTCGGTGGCGGCCAGCGTGCTCTTGGCCAGGGAGAGGATCGGCGTGATGCCGCTGCCGCCGCTGAAGCCGAGCAGCGGCGAGTCGGCCGGGCGGAGGCAGAACAGGCCGCGCGGCTCGGTGAGTTCGAGCTCGTCACCCTCCGACACGTGGTCGAGCAGCCAGTTGGAGACCTTGCCGTCCGGGACGCGCTTGACCGTGGTCATCAGCTCCGCGTCGGTCTCCGGGGCGCTGGACATCGAGTACGAGCGCAGCAGGTGCCGGCCGTCGACGCGCACCCGGAAGACGCAGAACTGCCCTGCCTGGTAGGTGAATCGCCCGCCGTGCGGGTCCAGCACGAACGTCCGGGCGTCGGCGGTCTCCTCCACGATCTTGACGACGGTCGCACGCCGGAACAGGGCGGGGCTCGCCATGGACGCCCTCCTCTACCTCTGGTATCAAGGTTCTAACAAAGCGAGAATACTATTCTCGCTCAGTAGATGGGACCCTCTCAACGGGCGGGGGCGGGATATGACCGAACGGGCCGCGCTGGTCTTCGAGGACCGCGAGTACGGCCGGACGGAGCTGACGGCACTCGCCGACGGCCTGGCCGGGCGGCTTGCCCGGCGGGGCGTCGGGGCGGGGGACCGGGTCGCGCTGATGTCGTCGAACCGGCCGGAGTTCGTGCTCGCGGTGCTGGCCGTCTGGCGGCTCGGCGCCGCGGTCGTACTGCTCAGTCCGGCGTGGAGGAGGGGCGAGGTGGAGCACGCCCTGGAGATCACGCGGCCCGCGCACGCGATCGGCGACCATCCGGTGCTCAGGGGGCTCATGCCGATGCTGCACCTCGACGAGCCGATCGAGCCGGGCCGCGGCGACGAGGTCCGCTACGACCCGCGGGCCGACGCCGTCCTGGTCTTCAGCTCCGGCACCACCGGCATGCCCAAGGCGGTCCGGCACACGCACGGCTCGCTCGCCGCGGCCGTACGCCACTGGCGGGACGCTCTCGGTCTCACCTCCGCCGACCGCATCCAGATCGCCACCCCGCCCTCGCACATCCTGGGGCTGCTCAACATCGTCACGGCCCTGGAAGCCGGTGCCTGGCTGCGGCTGCACCGCCGCTTCGACCTCGACCGGCTGCTGCACCACATCGAACTCGACCGCATCACCGTCGAGATGGCCGTCGCCCCGATCGCGCTCGCCATCGCCTCCCACCCGAAGCTGGAGCGCTACGACCTCTCCTCGCTGCGCTACATCATGTGGGGCGCGACCCCGGTGACCCCGAGCATCGCCGAGACGGTGACCCGGCGCACGGGAGTGGGTTGGGTGCCCGCCTACGGAGCCAGCGAGCTGCCCGTCATCGCCTGCAACCCGCTCGACGGCGCCCGCCTGGACACACCCGGCCGGCCCGTGCCCGGGGTGAGCATGCGCGTCGTCTCGCTGGAGACCGGGGAGGAACTCGGGCCGGGCGAGACGGGTGAGATCGAGGTGCGCTCGCAGTCCCTGATGGCCGGGTACCTGCCCGCCGAGGCCACCGCGGACGCCCTGCACGACGGGTGGTACCGCACCGGCGACGTCGGCAGCCTCGACGCGGACGGCTGGGTGCACCTCACCGACCGGTCCAAAGAGATGATCAAGGTACGGGCCTTCCAGGTCGCCCCCGCCGAGGTGGAGGCCGTGCTGCACGGGCATCCGGCGGTCGCCGACTGCGCGGTGTTCGGCATCCCCGACGGCGCCGACGGCGAGGCCGTGATCGCGGCCGTGCAGCGGGCCGCGCCCGTCGAGGCCGAGGAACTGATCGAGCTGATCGGCAGCCGCCTGGCCTCCTACAAGAGGCCGCGACACATCGAGTTCGTGAGCGGGATCCCGCGCCTGCCCTCGGGGAAGGTGCTGCGGCGGGTCCTCAAGGAACAGGCACTCAAGGAGCGCGATGGACGTACGTCTCACAGCTGAGCAGCGCCAACTCCGCGACGCGGCCGCCCGGTTGGCGAACGACCTCGGGCCCGGTGCCGTCCTGGACCTGGACGACGCCGACCGGATCGCGCGGCTGGAGAAGGCGGTCGAGGCGACCGGCTGGCGGGCCCTGCGGTCCGACGGCGCCTCCGGCGTCGAAGTGGCCCTGGTCGTCGAGGAGTTCGGGCGCGGACTGGTCGACGTACCGCTGCTCGGACCCGTGCTCGCCGACGACCTGGCCCCGGGTGCCTCCTCGGCGACCGTCGCCGTGGCCGGCGCGGCGCGGGACGCGCGCGGCATGCGGCAGGCGGTGGAGCCGGAGGGCGGCCGGGTGCTCGCCACCGAGGTCGGCCCGCTCACCTCCGGCGTCGACCTGACCCGCCGCGACGCCGAACTGCGCGGCAACCGGGAGCAGATCGCCACCCTGACCGACGAAGCCGCCGTCCGCTGGCGGACGTTGGCCCTCGTCGCCACCTCCGCCGACCTCCTCGGCACGGCCCGCGGCGCCCATGCCCTCGCCGTCGACTACGCCAAGATCCGCGAGCAGTACGGCCGTACCATCGGCTCCTACCAGGCCGTCGCCCACCTCCTCGCCGAAGGACTGGCCCTGATCGAGGGCTCGATCAGCGTGCTGCGGCACGCGGCCTGGGCCGTCGACGAACTGCCGCCCGACGAGGCGCTGCACGCCGCCCGCATCGCCAAGCTCTACTGCGCCCGAGCCGCCCGCACCGTCTGCGAGACCGCCGTCCAGGTGCACGGCGGCATCGGCAACACCTGGGAGTGCCTCGCCCACGTACGCCTGCGCCGGGCGCTGGCGTCCGCCGAGCTGTTCCCCGTGCGCCTGGAGGAGATCGACCGTGGACTTTCGTGACTCGCCCGAGGAGGCCGCCTTCCGCGACCGCCTGCGCGGCTGGCTGACCGAGCAGGCCGGCGCCTTCCCCACCTCCGGCGACGAGTACTGGGCCCGCCAGGGCGACTGGCACCGCGCCCTGCACGCGGCCGGCTTCTTCGGCCTGTCCTGGCCCAAGGCGTACGGCGGTCACGAACTCCCGCCTGTCTACGACGTCATCCTCGACGAGGAACTCGCCCGCGCCGGCGCTCCCGCCCGCCCCAGCCTCGGCTACCTCGTCCAAGGGCTGGGCCGGCACGGCAGCGAGGAACTGCGCCGCCGCTTCCTGCCCGGCATGATCGACGGCACCGAACGCTGGTGCCAGGGCTTCAGCGAACCCGGCGCCGGCTCCGACCTCGCCTCCCTCACCACCAGCGCCACCCGCGACGGCGACACCTACGTCCTGCACGGCCACAAGATCTGGACCAGCTACTCCGACGTCGCCGACTGGTGCCTCCTGCTCGCCCGCACCGACCCGGACGCCCCCCGCCACAAGGGCATCTCCGCGTTCATCGTCGCCATGGACCAACCGGGCATCGAACAGCGGCCGTTGAAGATGATGAGCGGGGTGACCAAGGAGTTCGGGCAGGTCGTCCTCGACGGCGCGACCGTACCCGCCGACCAGATGGTCGGCGCACCCGGCGAGGGCTGGGCGCTGGCCATGACGGTCGTCGGCCACGAACGCGAACCCTCCACCCTCGGCTTCACCGCCCGCTACGGCAAACTCGTCCGGGAACTCCTGGCCCGCACCGACGGCACCCCGCCGCCCGAACTCTCCTGGGCGATCGTCGAGACGGAGATGCTGCGCCTGCACGTACGCCGACGCCTGTCCGAGCAGCTCGACGGCGTCTCGCACGGCCCCGAGGGCTCCCTCGACAAACTGCTCATGACCTGGACGGAACAGACCGTCGGCCACGCCGCCCTGGCCGTCGGCGGCACCGGCGACCCCGACCTCCTGCACGCCTACCTCTACAGCCGCGCGCAGAGCGTCATGGGCGGCACCTCACAGATCCAGAAGAACATCGTCGCCGCCCGAATCCTCGGACTGGGAGCCTGACATGACGGACGATCAGAACCTGTACGGCATGCCCGAGGAGATCGACGTCCGCGCGGACGGCCCCCTGCGGATCATCACCCTGAACCGGCCCGCCGTCTTCAACGCCGTCAACGACCCGCTGCACACCGGCCTCGCCCGGCTCTGGCCGCGGCTCGCCGCCGACCGGGAGGCCCGCGCGGCCGTGCTGACCGGGGCGGGCAAGGCGTTCTCGGCGGGCGGTGACTTCGCCTACCTGGACGAGATCAGGCAGGACCCCGACCTGCGCTCGAAGACCATCGCCGACGGCCGGGACATCGTCCTCGGCATGGTCCGCTGCCGTGTCCCCGTCGTCGCCGCCGTCAACGGACCCGCCGTGGGCCTGGGTTGCAGCCTGGTGGCGTTGAGCGACATCGTCTACATGGCCGAGTCCGCCCACCTCGCCGACCCGCACGTCCAGGTCGGCCTGGTCGCCGCCGACGGCGGCCCGCTCACCTGGCCGCTGCACACCAGTCTGCTGCTCGCCAAGGAGTACGCCCTCACCGGCGCCCGCATCCCGGCCGAGAAGGCCGTCGCCCTGGGGCTGGCCAACCACGTGGTGGCCGACCCGCTGGCCGAGGCGACGGCCTGCGCGAAACGGATCGCCGGGCTGCCGAGGCAGGCGGCGGAGAGCACCAAACGCGTCCTCAACATGCACCTGGAACGCGCGGTGCTCGCCACCCTCGACTACGCGACGAGCGCCGAAGAACAGTCCTTCCAGACCGACGACTTCCGCGACACCCTGGCCAGGCTCACCGAGAAGTGAGCTTCCACAGGTGGTCCGCCGTGCCGTTGTCGTCCCACTGCAGGACCTGGGCGCCGGAGGACGTACTCATGCCGTTGACACCCAGCAGAAGACCGCTGTTGTAGTTGGCGATCTTGTAGTACCCGCTGCCGTCCGGGATCAGCTGCCAGAGGTGGTCGGCCGTGCCGTTGTCGCCCCAGATCAGAGCGGTGCCGCCGTCACTGGTGCTCATGCCGTTGATGCCGAGGAGCAGGCCGCTCGCCTGCTGCTGGATCTTGTAGAGGCCGTTCCCGGCGGACACCAGGGTCCAGTTCTGGTCGGTGCCGGTGGTCGAGGTCGCCTGCACGACCGCCGTTCCCTGAGCGGTGCCCGCGCCACTGGTGTCCAGCGCGAGCCCGCTGTTCTTGTTGGTGATCTGATACCGCCCGGCGAGCGACGTGGAGCTGCCACTCGGCGTGATGGTGAGGTGGTAGCCGTCGGAGGCGTTCATGGTGACGGGGACGGTGATGGACCCGCCGCTGACGGTGTAGTCGGCGTCCGAGACGGTGACCGGCCCGGAGACCGCCGTCGTACGGCCCTTGGAGGGCGTGTACTCCAGTCTCACGTGCACGGTGCCGCCGAACGCCGACAGCGAGGACAGCCCGTTGACGGTGACGGCGCAGGAGCCGGTGCAGCCGCCGGTGACGACACTGATCTGGTTGCCGGCCGCGTTGCGCGCGGCGAAGCCGTCGATGCCGGTCTGCGCCGGAGGCGTGGTGACCAGCATGTTCCCGGACATGTCGCCGTACCACTTGTACAGCCAGTACGAGCCGTTGGGCGATCCGCCCGTGTCGGTCAGGGTGTCGCCGAGGGTGCCGTAGTGGTTCCAGAAGGCGAGTTCCGCGTCGTGCACGCCGGCCCGCTCGAACTTGGCGACATAGCCGACCAGCGGCCCGGGCACGCCGACCTCGCTCGTGGTGCCGTACTCCTCGATCGCGATCGGACGCGGGCTGATGCCGAGGCTGCTTTCCAGCGCGCGGTACGCGGAGACGTGCGCGGCAATGCCCTGGCTGCCCTGCAACTCGTGCCAGGCGATGATGTCGGGGACCGTGCCGCTCGCCTTGGCGTCGGTGAGGAAGGTGGTCATCCAGGACTGGTTCCAGGCCGAGTAACTCGGGCCCTGGATCGGTGTGCTGGTGTCCTTCGCCCGCACTTCCTTGTACGTCCGTGCCCAACCCGCGTCAAAGGCACCCGCGTTGGTGGTGTCCCAGGTCCAGTCGGGCTCGTTCCACAGCTCGTACGCGGCGATGTTCGTGGCGCCGGACGACTTCACGGACGCGATCTGCTTGTCCACGGCCGACAGCCAGTCGCTCCAACTGACCCACTTGTAGGGGAAGTTCGGATACCAGTCCGGCATCCGCACGACCACCTTGGCGCCGGCCCTGGCCGCCTCGGGCGCGACCACGAGGGCGTCCCCGCCCGGGGCGGGCTCGCCGTTGGGCAGCTGGCTGCCGCCCGGCGCCATCTGCACGAAGGTGTTCGGCTTCAGCGGCTGCACGAGACTGTCGGTCGGCACGCTCGCCGTGTCCAGGCCGTAGAGGCTGCCGGTGGCGACATGGGTGACCGGGCGAAGGGTCTGGTCGGCGTTCACGACCAGGGTGGTCGCGGAGGTCGGGGAGGCGTGCGCCGGGACCGCGGTGCCGAGGGCGGCGGCGAGCACGACGGCACCGAACGCGGCGGTCGCTCTGGCGCGCTGCCGTCGGCGTCCGGGCAGGGGGATGCGGCTCATGAAGGGGTTCTCCTCACGAGAGGGAAGGGGGGACTGAGCGGTGTCGGACCGGGGGTTCAGTCCTTTACGGCGCCTGCCGTCACGCCTGCCGCGACATAGCGCTGGGCGAGCACGAGCAGGACGGCCGCGGGGACGGACGCGACGACGGCGGTGGCCATGATCGCGTTCCACTCCTGGTTGTTGTTGCCGATGTACTTGTAGATGCCGAGGGTGATCGGCCGCAGATCGCCGCCGCCGTCGAGGGTGGTGGCGAAGACGAAGTCGGACCAGGCCCACAGGAAGCTGAACAGCGAGACGGTGACGAGGGCGTTGCGGCTCAGCGGGAGGACGACCGACCGGAACGTGCGCCAGCTGCCGGCGCCGTCGATCCGGGCGGCCGAGATCAGCTCGCCGGGGATGCCCGACATGAACGCGGTGAAGATCATGACGCCGAACGGCACGGCGATGGTCGAGTCCGCGATGATCAGCCCCCACCAGGAGTTGAGCAGGCCGAGGTCGAGGAAGATGCCGTAGAAGCCCATCGCCATGACGATCCCGGGGATCATCTGCGCGACGAGAAGGGCCAGGCCGAGCGCGCCGCCGCCGCGCGGGCGGAGCTTGGCCAGGGCGTAGCCGGCCGGGGCCGCGATCAGGAGGGTGAGGGCGACCGTGCCGAGGCCGATGAGCAGGCTGGTGCCCAGGTAGGGGAGTTGGTCGTCGAGGACGGCCCGGTAGCCCTCGAAGGTGGGATGCAAGGGCAGCAGATCCGGCGGATCCTTGCGCATGTCCTGCTGCGGGGTCAGGGACACGTTCAGCATCCAGTACACCGGGAACAGCATCAGCGCGGTGAGGACGAGCCCGGTCAGGGTGTAGCCACGTGACTTCACGCCTCCTGCCTCCTCTGCACCCGGATGTACAGCAGCCCGAAGACGAGCGCGATGAGGATGAGGATGTTGCCGACCGCCGCCCCGGGGCCGAACTTCGGCAGCAGCGTGCCGAATCCGAGCTGGTACGACCAGGTCGCGAGCGTCGACGAGGAGTCCCCCGGGCCGCCCTTGGTCATGATCCAGATCAGGTCGAACACCTTGAGCGTGTAGACCAGCCCGAGCAGCAGGGTGATCGCGGACACCGGCCGCAGCAGCGGGAAGGTGATCCGCCGGAACTGCTGCCAGGCGCCCGCCCCGTCCAGCGCCGCCGCCTCGTACAGCTCGCCCGGGATGTTCTGCAGCCCGCTGTAGATGATGACCAGGTTGAACGGGATGCCGATCCAGATGTTCGCGACGATCACCGAGGTCAGCGCCCAGTCCGGCGAGGTGAGCCAGCCGACCGGATCGACGCCGAAGAAGTGCAGGAAGTAGTTCACCACCCCCGACTCGCTGTTGAACATCCACGACCACGTCGACGCCGACACGATCAGCGGCAGCAGCCACGGAATCAGGAACAGCGCGCGCAGGGTCGGCGCGAGCCGGAAGTGCCGGTTGAAGAAGACCGCGAGGGCGAGCCCGATGACGTACTGGAAGGCGATCGAAACGAAGGTGAACACCATCGTGTGCCGCATGGCGGGCCCGAAGGTCGGATCGTCCAGCACCGTCCGGAAGTTGTCCCATCCGGAGAAGGGCGCGTCCCCGGCCACGAAGGACCGCACGGTGTAGTCACGCAGGCTCAGGTCGAGATTGCGGTAGAGCGGATAGAGGTAGAAGGCGCCGAGATAGCCGAGGAGAGGGAGAAGGAAGGCAAGCGCGGTCAGTCGACGCCGAAGAGAGGGGGACAAGCCAACTCCCTGCTGCACAGCGCCCCGATAGGGGCGCGGGGAACTGCGCGACAAGCCCCCACCGGCCCGCAGATTCACAGCCACCGTTTCACCCCTTCCCCGCCGCATCCTGCGCCGCATCCATCGCATCCTGCGGACTCTTGCTCCCCGACAACGCCGCCTGCACAGCCGTCCACATCGGCTGCGAGATCGTCGGGTACTTGGTCCCCAGCCCCCCACTGGTCCGCCCCCGCGCAGCCGCAACCGCAGACACCCACGGCTTCAGCTTCGGGTTCTGCTTCACCTGCTCGGCCTGCACCGCAGCCGTCGGCGCGACGTACTGCAACGTCGTGTCGGTCGGCAGCAGATTCGCGTCGCTCGTCAGACACGTGACGATCTTCTTGCTGACGTCGTAGCGCCCGGTGTCCTTCTGCACGGGCACGGTCACGAACTCCCCGCCCGTCGGTACCGGCGCCGAACCGCCGTTCTGCCCGGGGATGTTGATGATGCCGTAGTCGAAGCCGGCCTTGTCCGCGTTGCCCAGCTGCCAGGTGCCGTTCTCGCCAAACGCGTAGTCCCCGGTCGCGAACTCCTGCCAGCTGGTCGTCTGCGTGTTCTGCAGCACGTCCTTGGGCGCGTACCCCTCGTCGACCCACTGCTTCCACAGCGACAGGGCGGCAACTCCCTTGGCGGAGTTGAGCTTTGTAAGATCCCCGCCCGCGCCCCAGAACCAGGGCAGGAACTGGAAGCTGCCCTCCTCGGTGTTGATCGCGGAGAAGGTGATCCCCTTCTTCCCGGCAGACTCGACCTTCTTCAGCGCGGCGGTCAGGGAGTTCCAGTCCTTGACGGAGGCGGGGTCGACGCCCGCCGCGGTCAGGATCTTCTTGTTGTAGTAGAGCGCAAGCGTGTTGGCGCCGATCGGCACTCCGTACGAGGCGTTGTCGATCGTCCCCGCGCCGATGATGTTCTTCTGGATCGACGACGTGTCCAGACCGAGGTCGCTGGTCTTGTTGAGGATCCCCGCCTCCACCAGCGTGGAGACGACCGGGTTGTCGACGAGCATGACGTCCGGCGCGTTGCCCTGCTGGGCGGCCAGCAGGGCCTTGTTGCCGAGGTCGGTGGTGTCGTACGCGGTCCGCTTCAGCTTCACCCCCGCCTTGGTCCCGCACGAGGTGACGAGCTTCCCCCAGGCCGACGAGGCGTCGAACTGCGGATACGGGTCCCAGAAGGTGTACGACCCGCCGGCGGAGCCGGAGGAGTCGGAGGAACTGGAGCCGCCCCCGCAGGCGGTGAGCGATGCGAGGGTGCCGACGGCGGCGACGGCCGCGAGGAGGGTAAGGCGGGTGGGTATCACGGGGTGACCTCGTTGTCGTAGAGGGAGGGGCTCAGGAGGTGGGCAGCCAGACGCGCATCGCGCCGTCCTGGCGGTTCGCCCAGGCGTAGTAGGGGATGGCGGTCAGCTCGACGGGATCGCCGTCCTGCCGCGGGGCCCGGTCGGCGGTGGTGTACGGCCACCAGCCCGCGTCCGGGACGGCGCGCCGCCGCCCGGCCGCCACGACCGTCGTGACCCCGCCGAGCAGGTCGGGGCGGTGCTTCACGGCGAGCGGGCGGGTGGTGTCCAGGACGATGTCGTCCAGGCCGCCGCCGGGGTGGTCGACCTGCTCCAGGCAGAAGACCAGCGGCCCCCGCTCGATCGCCACGCACCCGCGCACGGCGTCCACCCGCGGGTCGGCCGCGGTGAGCCGGGGTTCGAGGGCGAGCTCCAGCACGACCCGGTCGCCCGGCGCCCAGGTCCGCTCCAGCCGCAGCCAGCCGTCCTCGACGACGGGTGAGTCGTACGTCTCGTCCCCGCACCGGACCCGGAAGTGGCGGCACCACTGCGGGATGCGCAGGGACAGCGTCCAGGGGCGGTCGGCCGGGGTGTCCTCGACGGCGAGGGCGATCGTGCCGTGCCAGGGGTAGTCGGTCTCGGCGCGCACGGCGACGGGGCCGGAGATGTAACGCCCGCTTGCGTACTGGTGGATCTGCAGGCCGTCGTCGTCGCTCGTGGCGAGGTAGTGCTCCAGGCCGGCCAGCAGGCGCATGACGTTGGGCGGGCAGCAGGCGCAGCGGAACCAGCGGGTGCGGCGGGCCGACTGGTCGCCGCCGGGGTCGGTGTGGCCGTCACGGACCTGGAGCGGATTGACGTACAGCCAGCTCTCCCCGTCGAGGGAGACGCCCGCGAGGAAGCCGTTGAAGAGGGTGCGCTCGATCAGGTCGGAGTAGCGGGCCTCGCCGGTGAGCAGGGCCATCCGCCAGCTCCACTGGACCGAGGCGATGGCGGCACAGGTCTCGCAGTAGGCGCGCTCGTTGGGCAGTTCGTACGGGTCGCCGAAGTCCTCCCAGTCGTGGTGCGCGCCCAGGCCGCCGGTGATGTGGGTCTTGGTGGTGGTCATGGCCCGCCACAACCGCTCGGCCGCGGACCGCAGTTCGGCCTCCCCGGTCTCGGTGGCGAGGTCGGCGACCGCGGCCAGCAGATACAACTGCCGTACGGCGTGGCCCTCGACGTTCGTCGCCTCGCGCACCGGGACGCGGTCCTGGCAGTAGGCCTCGCCGCCGAGCAGGCCGTGGCCGTGCCGGTCCACGAAGTACCCGGCGAGGTCGAGGTAGCGGCGCTCGCCGGTCTCCCGGTACAGCTCGACCAGGGCGGTCTCGATCTCCGGGTGGCCGTCGATGCCGTCGATCGCCTTGCCGCTGCCCGGCGGCCCGAAGACGGAGTCGACGTGGTCGGCGAACCTGCGGGCCACGTCGAGGAGTTCGGTGCGTCCGGTGGCCCGGTGATGGGCCACGGCCGCCTGGATGAGATGGCCCGCGCAGTACAGCTCGTGGCCCCAGCGCAGGTCCTGGTAGCGCTCGCCGCCCTTGACCAGCTGGAACCAGGTGTTGAGATACCCGTCGGGCTGCTGGGCGGCGGCGACCAGCGAGACGATCCGGTGGACGTCGGACTCCAGCCGCGCCGAGGGCCCCTGGGCCAGCTGCCAGGCCGCCGCCTCCAGCCACTTGTAGACGTCCGTGTCGACGAACGGGTACGCGCCCTGGAACTCGCCCTCGGCCGCACCCGCCGCCAGGCGCAGGTTGTGCAGATTGCCCGCGGACTCCAGCAGACCGGGGCCCTGCGGGATGGAGGTACGGGCGTTGACGTCCCGGCGGCTGTGCCAGAAGCCGTCGGTCACCTCGGCGACGGCGGGGCGCAGGGCGACATGGGCGTCGGGGCCCGGGTGGACGGGGCCGGGGGAGGGCGGGAGGGAGCTGGTGCGGGGCATGGCTCTCCGGGGGTGTGAGCAACCAAATGGGCAATCGTTTTCCTCGCCGACGAGTAGAGGGGAAGCGGGGAATCACGGTCAAGGGTGGTGCAGAAGATTTCTTGCCTCGCTGAGGGTCTGGTGCTTACCGTGACCGCCTGCGACCATGGACGGGTCGACCCGTCGAACAACCGCAACGGGACATCACGCAGCCGGATTGAGAAAAGGATTGCCCGTGACCGAAGCCGCGCCGCGTTCCCCCGCAGCTCCCTCTGCCGCCTCCGCCCCCGCCGGTCGCGCGAAGCTCGCCGATGTCGCCGCGCTCGCCGGCGTCAGCGTGGGCACGGCCTCCAAGGCGCTGAGCGGCAGCGGCCGGATGCGCCCGGAGACCCGGCAGCGGGTGCTGGACGCCGTGGAGGCTCTCGGCTTCCGGCCCAACCAGCACGCGCAGAGCCTGCACACGGGCCGCAGCTGGACGGTCGGACTGATGACGACGGACGGCATCGGCCGCTTCAGCACGCCCGTCCTGCTGGGCGCCGAGGACGCGCTGGGCGCCGGAAAGATCTCGGTGCTCCTCTGCGACACCCGGGGCGACACCATTCGCGAGCAGCACCACCTGCGCAACCTCATGGACCGCCGGGTCGACGGCATCATCGTCACCGGCCGCCGGACCGACCCGCGCCCGCCCCTCCAGGGCGTCGACGGCATCCCGATCGTCTACGCGCTGTCCCCCTCGACCGACCCGTCCGACACCTCGGTGGCCTCGGACGACCGGGGTGGCGCCCATCTCGCCGTGGAGCACCTGATAGCCACGGGCCGCACCCGGATCGCCCACGTCACCGGCCCGGAACACCACGCGGCCGCCCGCGACCGGGCCCGCCACGCCGTGGACCTGCTGGAGCGCTCGTCACTCCAACTCGCCACCGGGCGCGTCCACTTCGGCGAGTGGAGCGAGGCCTGGGGCCGCCGGGCCGCCGACGCGGTCCTGCGTACGGCGCCCGACACGGACGCCGTCTTCTGCGGCAACGACCAGATCGCCCGAGGCGTGGCCGACGCCTTGCGCGAACGGGGCGTCGACGTGCCCGGCCGGATCGCGGTCGTCGGCTACGACAACTGGGACACCATGGCCCTGGCCTGCCGCCCGCCCCTCACCACGATCGACATGAGCCTCGGCGAGATCGGCCGCATCGCCGCGCTGAAACTGCTGGAGGCCATCGACGAGGGGCCGGTGGCGGGGGTGCACACGGTGCCGTGTCGGCTGGTGGTGCGGGAGTCGACGTGAGGCGCCGGGGGCCGGTCGAGGGTCACTTCGGCGGGAACCGCAGCGCCCCGTCCAGGCGGATGGTCTCGCCGTTGAGGTAGTCGTTCTCGCAGATGTGCTGGACCAGGGCCGCGTACTCGGGGGAGCGGCCCATGCGGCGGGGGTGGGGGATCCGCGGGCCCCAGTACGCTTCCAGTTGGTCGCCCGCCTTGCCGTAGGCCGGGGTGAGGAAGGTGCCGGGGGCGATCGTGACCACGCGGATGCCCAGGGGGGACAGGTCGCGTGCGGCGACCAGGGTCATGCCGACGACCCCGCCCTTGGCCGCGGCGTACGGGAGTTGACCGATCTGGCCCTCGTACGCCGCGATGGACGCCGTGTTGACGATGACGCCCCGGTTGCCGTCCTCGTCGACCGGCTCGCGGCGGGCCATCGCCGCCGCGGTCAAGCGCATGACGTTGAAGACGCCGGTCAGGTAGATGTCGACAGTGCGGCGGAAGCCGGCCAGGTCGAGGGGCTCGCCGTCGCGGCCGATCAGGCGCCCGCCGGTCGCGGGGCCGCCGTGGGTGTCCACCGAGACGCGCAGCGGGCCGAGGGTCTCCGCCTCGGCGACGGCGGCCTGTACGTCGGCCTCCTCGGTGGCGTCGGCTCGGACGTACCGGATCCCCAGCTCCGCCTCCAGGGCCTTGCCCTTCTCGTCGGCGAGGTCGGCGACGACCACGGCCGCGCCCGCCGCGTGCAGCCGGCGGACCGTGGCCTCGCCCAGGCCGCCGGCCCCACCCACCACGAGCGCGGACGTCCCCTGAACCTGCATCGCGACTCCCCTCCCAGGGATACATGGTTCTAGTATTGCGAGAGTAGCATTCTCGCTCTCTGCTGTGATCCCGTCCGGCCCGCCGAGTTGGAGACCCTCATGCCCGAGGCAGTCATCGTGTCCGCCCTGCGCACCCCCGTCGGCACCGCGTTCAAGGGCACCCTGCGCGACACCAGCGCCTTCGACCTGGCCCGTCACATCGTCGGCGCCGCCGCGGACGGGCTCGACCCCGACCGCGTGGACGACGTGATCCTCGGCGAGGGCCTCTACGGCGGCGGGGTCCTCGCCCGGCACGCGGCCCTGACCGCGGGGCTCACCTCGGTCCCCGGCCTCGCCCTCAACCGGCACTGCGCCGCCGGCCTCTCCGCCGTCGCCGGCGCCGCCGCCTCCGTCCGTTCCGGCATGGACGACCTCGTCATCGCGGGAGGCGTCAACTCGGCCTCCACGGCACCGAAGTCCGCCTTCCGGGTGGACGGCGAATGGGTCGAACCCTGGATGCCGCCCACCCATCCGGAGCAGCCGGACGCCCCCGGCAACGACATGTCGATCACCATCGGCTGGAACGTGGCCCGACGCGCCGACATCTCCCGCGCCGACATGGACGCCTGGGCCCTGCGCTCGCACCGCAACGCCGTACGCGCCATCGACGAGGGCCGCTTCGACGCCGAACTCGTGCCCGTCGAGACCCCGTACGGGCTCTTCTCCGTCGACGAACACCCGCGCCGGGACACGTCGTTGGAGAAGCTCGCCGCGCTCAAGCCGCTGCACCCCGAGATCGAGGGCTTCAGCATCACCGCGGGCAACGCCTGCGGCGGCAACGACGGGGCGGCGGCCCTGGTGGTGGCGAGCGACGGCACGGCGGCGGCCGAGGGCCTGCCCGTGCTGGCCACCGTCCGATCCTGGTCCTCCGTCGGCGTCGACCCCGCGGAGACCGGGCTCTCGCCGGTCAAGGCGATCCCCAAGGCCCTCGCCCGGGCCGGCCTCACCACCGCCGACGTCGACCTCTACGAGATCAACGAGGCCTTCGCCTCCGTCACCGTGGCCGCGATCCGCCGCCTCGACCTCGACCCCGACCACGTCAACGTCAACGGCAGCGGCTGCTCCCTGGGCCACCCGGTCGCCGCCACCGGCGCCCGCATGCTCGTCACCCTGACACACGAACTGCGCCGCCGGGGCGGGGGAATTGGGGTCGCGTCGATGTGCGCGGGCGGGGGGATGGGGTCGGCTATGGTGGTGGAGGTGGCGGCGCCGTAGGGAGGGGCCCGGCTCAGAAGAGCGAAGCGAAGATCCTGCCGGCGGTGTCGTTGAACCGGACATGGAGGGGTTCGAGACGCCGACTGTGCCGTTTCGCGGCTTCGAGGTCCGCGGCCCAGATCGCCTCGGTGTCCGGTCGTCACCCGGAGTCGGTCAAGCCAGCTTGGCCACGACCTGTGGTAGATCGATCGTCGTTCGGATTCCCGGTGTGGCCGCGCACACCAACGGCACCGCGTTGACCGCCCGGTTCGCCGTGTACGACGGTGAGATCTCGGCCATGCGGTCCAGGGGGACCGGCAGGCGCAGGCCGACGTCGAGGGGCGCGTCGCCCTCGATCGAGATGTGCCAGCCGGTGTCGTGGAGGTCCCAGGCCGGGTCGAGGTCGGTCGTGCAGTACCAGGTGGCGCGGAAGCGGAGCAGGGGGCGGCCCGCGCGCAGGCCGGTGACCGTGAGGCGTTGCGCGGCCACCGTGCCGGGGGCCAATTCGCCTGCGGCTATGCGGACTTGGCCGCGGGCCGTCGCCAACTCTCCCGTCGCCTCCAACGAGTCGAGAGGTATGCCCAGTTCCTCGGCGATCAGGCGCAGCGAGGGGCCGAAGCTGGTCCGTGCCTGGGAAAGCCGCTCCTCGGCGAACGCGGCCGGTGCGAGTCCGTAGCCCATCACGCCGAACAGCAGCTCGGGGGAGGTGCGTTGGGACAGGTCGGCGTACTCCTCGATGGTCAGGGAGTCGACGCGTCGCGCGATCGACGTCAGGACCAGTGGGACCGCCTCGGTGATGAAGCCGGGGCTGCTGCCCGTGCTGTGGATCGAGGTGCCGCCGCGCTCGCACGCCGTCTCCACCCTCTTGCGCAGGTCGGCATCCATGCTGCCCGGGTGGTGGAACTCGCCCCGTGTCGTCACGACGTTCGCGCCCGACTCCAGCAGCCTGCACACCTCGTCGGCATCGCATTCGAGCGGCATGTACAGCACGCAGTCCGCGCCCAGTTCCAGGACCCGTTCGATGTCGGCGGTGGCCGTGACACCCGTCGGATCCGTCCCGCACAACTCGCCCGCGTCCAGGCCCTCCTTGGCGGCGGAGTGCACGTACACCCCTGCCAGTTCGAGGCCGGGATGCTCGATGACGGCCCGCAGCGACCGCGCACCGATCGTGCCCGTCGCCCACTGCGCGACCCGGAGCGCCGCCGTCATGACGCCGCCTCCCGGGTGAAGCGCAGCAGCGCCTCCTGGGCGTAGGACGCGACGAGCGAACCCCGCTCCGTGAGGACGTCGCCGCGGCCGAAGCAGCGGCCGTGGGCCAGGACCGGGCTGTGCTGGCGCAGCAGCAGCCACTCGTCGGCCGGGAAGGGCCGGTGGAACCACACCGTGTGCGAGGTGACGGCCGAGGCGAACGCCTTCCCGGAGTCGTGCTGGGTGACGCCCGCGACAGGGCGCAGGGCGGTGCCGATGAGGGTCAGATCGGTGGCGTACGAGACGAGGGCCGGCGCCAGTTCCGGCTCCGCCGCCGGCGTGCGCATCCACACGTCGAACTCGGGCGGCTCCGGCAGCGCGGTGTCCAGGTCGGCGGTGGTGCGCGTCTCCCACGGGATCGGGGGCAGGTCGGTGCGGTGTTCCGGGCCGGGAAGGCCCGGTACGTCCGGGGCCGCCTGGTGGTCGGGACCGTCCTCCGCGGCGTGCAGCGAGACCGACGCCGTCGCCACCGCGCCCTTCGGCTGCCGGGCCACCACCGTCAGCGCGGCGAAGGACCCGCCGTCGTGATGGCGCTCCACCTCGTAACGCACGGGCTCCTCGGGCCGGCCGGCCCGCGCGAACAGGGCGTGCAGCGATTTGACGCCCTTGTCCGGGCAGCTCAGCTGCGCCGCCCGGACGAACTGGGCCAGCAACTGC
Source organism: Streptomyces cylindrosporus (assembly GCF_022698165.1). Taxonomy (GTDB): domain Bacteria; phylum Actinomycetota; class Actinomycetes; order Streptomycetales; family Streptomycetaceae; genus Streptomyces; species Streptomyces cylindrosporus. The sequence continues at coordinate 492,164 of NZ_JALDAY010000007.1, read as the reverse complement.
CCGCCGAACACGCGGTGATAGCCGAGTCGTTGGTTGCGCGCCTCGTAGACGAGGCCGGTTCCCTCGTCCTTCGCCCGAAGGTCGAGGCAGTCGAGGAGATCGTCCCAGAGTTCACTCACGGCAAGTGGCATGACAGCGAGGGTAATGGAAATCTTCGTGCACGAGAATGTCACTCTCACAGGGGATTCGGGTGGCGGTAGGTACACCGTCGGTCGGGTGTGCAGGGCCATGTCGAGGCGATCGGGGCCTCCGTAGCGTCGTGGACATGGCTGACAACGAGAACATCAGTGGAACCAAGTCCTCTGCCGCTACGCCCTCGCGGCGGCAGGCGCTGCGCCTCGGGGCCGGGGTCGGCGGCGTCGGACTCGCCGCCGGTCTCGGTGTGCCGGTCGCCCGGGCGGACGAACGCGCCGGGAGCCGGCGGCACGGGCGGCCCGGGACCCGTACGTACGTCCTGGTCCACGGCACCCACAGCGCCGGCGCCTTCTGGACCGCCATCGGGCGGGAGCTGACGCTGCGCGGCCACCGTGTCGTCACCGTGGACCAACCCCTGCACGGGGAGCAGCGGTTCGTGCCCGCGTCGTACCAGACCCAGGACCTGCGCGCCCTCGCCACCGAGCCGTCCCCGGTCGCCGCCCTCACCCTGGACGACTTCGAGCGACGCGTCACCGGAGTCGTCCGCCGTGCCGCACGGCTGGGCGGGCCCGTGGTGCTCGTCGGGCACAGTCTGGGCGGCGCCTCGGTGAGCCGGGTCGGCGACGCCGTACCCGAACTCCTCGCGCACATCTGCTACATGGCCGCCTTCTGCCCGAGCCGCAGCATGCCCTCCGTCAACGCCTGCTCCGACTCCCCCGAGGGGAGGCAGGCCGTGACACCGGTGGACCACATGATCGGCGACCCGGAGAAGCTCGGCGTGCTGCGCCTGAACTGGCGTACCTCCGACCGCAAGGCGCTCGCGGTGTTCAAGGAGATGATCTGCGCGGACTACTCCGACGTCGCGTTCCTGCGGGTGCTGGAGGGCCTGCAGACGGACGAGTCGATGACCGTCTACGACAACCGGGCCGTCGGGCGCGCCGACACCTGGGGGCGGATCCCGCGCACCTATCTGCGGTTCGGCAAGGACCGCACGGTCGCCACCGCGCTCCAGGACCGCATGATCGCGGAGGCCGACGCCCTGACGCCGGACAACCGCTTCACCGTCCACAACGTGCCCGGGGCGGGACACCTCGGCCCCGAGGACCCCACCCGCGTGATCGACCTCCTGCACGGACTGGCGGTCTGACCGCCCGCCGGGCGCGCCCTAGCTGAGCGTGAAGCCCTTCGCGCAGAAGTCCCAGATCTCCTCCGCGGTGAGCGGATGGGCGCCGTCCTGGCCGCTGGACTGGGCGTTGAACATGACGGTCTGCATGGTCAGCGCCGCCACCCGACGGGCCTTGAAGCCCGGACGCAGCAGCCCGGCCTCCTCCAGCTCCGTCATCAGCTCGGTGAACAGCGCGAGCAGCGGAGCGTTCGCCACCCGCATCTCGGCCGGGTGCGAGACCAGCAGGCGCAGCGCGAAGTCGCTGAACAGCGGTCCCTGCCGGCCGGACGGGTCCGGACGCGAGCTGTCGAACAGCTCCTGGACGACGACCCGCACCCGCTCCAGCGGGTTCGACTGCTCGGCCGCGCTCGCGCGCAGCTGGTCGGCCGACTTGCTCATTGCGTCCTCGAACAGCGCGAGCAGGAGCTCGTGCTTGCCGTCGAAGTGCTGGTAGAAGCTGCGCAGCGACTGCTTCGACCGGTCGACCACCTCCTGCACGGTGAAGTCCGTCGTGCCCTTCTCCGCCATGATCGCCTGGGCCGCGTCGAGGAAGCGCTCGACCCTCTGCTCGGCCCGACGTTTCGCCGCCTGGGTCGAGCGCTCCACCGCGCGCTGCTTCCAGGCCGGTTCCTCGGTCGGGGTGCTCACGGGCTGGTCCGCCTTCTGTGCCATGGGGAGAACATTACTGCAGTCTAGCGGCAGCATCCTGCGTCCATGCTGGACACCTCCGACGATGTGGAGGAGACTGTGGATTCCCAATAGCGAGAATCATATTCTCCACCAGGTTTTCCATCATGTTCTCCATGTACTCCATGTTCTCCAGCGAGGAGGCCGTTCGTGGCGAGGGACGTGCGGACCGACCACGGGGTCGGGCAGTTGAGGCCGGTGGTCGAGGGCCTGCTCGTCGGGGCTCTCCTCACCGGAGCCGTGCTGGTCGGAGCGGTGCTGGCCGGGGTCTTCGTGCTCGGGGGCCCGGATGCTGTTTGAGTTCGATGCCGAACAGCGGCTGTGGCAGGACACCGTGCACAAGGCCGTCCTCAAGGAGTGCCCGCCGACGCTGGTGCGCGCCGTCGCCGACGCGGGCGCCGACCCGTCGCCGCTGTGGCGGGTCTACGCCGATCTGGGCTGGACCGAGCTGACCGACCCCGCCGACGCGGTCGAGCTGGCGATCGTCCTGGAGGAGCTCGGCCGGGCCACCGACCCGACGCCCTACCTGGCCACGCTCACCCAGTTCGGCCCGCTCGCCCCCGGGTACGCCGACCCCGACCAGTCCGGCGCCGCCGTCCACACCGGGATCACCGCCACCCCCGAGGGCGACGGCTGGGTGCTGGACGGCACCGCCCGGCATGTCCTCGACGGGGACCGGGCCGACCTGCTCGCCGTGGTCACCGACGCCGGCGTCTTCGTGGTCCCCGCCAGCGAGGCGACCGCCGTGCGCACTCCTGCCTTCGACCCGGTCCTGCACCTCGCCGACGTCACCCTCGCGCAGGTGCGGGTCGGGGCCGGCGCCCGGACCGCGGCGGACCCGGAAAGGGCCCGGCACATCGCCCTCACCGGCATGGCCCTGACCATGGTGGGCGCCTGCCGGCGGGCCCTCGACCTGGTTCTCGACCACGTCCGCACCCGGCACCAGTTCGACGCCCCGATCGGCTCCTTCCAGGCCGTGCAGCACAAGGCGGCCGACATGCACGTCGCCCTCGAACGGGCCCGCGCCCTCGCCTACTTCGCCGCGCTGACCGTCGCCGAGGACGACCCCCGCCGCCGTATCGCCGCGTCCATGGCGAAGGCGTCGGCGGGGGAGTGCCAGTCCGTGGTGTTCCGCAACGCCGTGCAGCTGTTCGGCGCGATGGGGCACACCTGGGAGAACGATCTGCAGTTCGCCGTCAAACGGGCCAAGGCGGGTGAGCTGATGCTGGGCGGCGCCGCCGAGCACCGGGCACTGATCACCGAGGCACAGCTCGCGGGGGAGGTGTCATGAAGCTGTCCTTCGACACCGAGGTCGAGGAGTTCCGCGCCGAGTTCGCCGCCTTCCTCGACGCCAACCTGCCCACCGAGGCCGAGGCCGCCGAACGGTCCCGCTCCACCGCCCACCTCCCCGAGTGGGCCCGCCGCTGGCAGCGCCTCCAGTTCGACGAGGGCTGGCTGCTGCCCGGCAACCCGCCCGAGTTCGGCGGCCGCAACGCGGGCGTCATCCAGCAGTTCGTCCATCGCGAGGAGCTGTCCCGGCGCCGTATCTGCCACAGCTTCAACCCGCAGGGCGTCGGCATCATCGCCGCCTCGCTGCTCTCCTTCGGCACCGAGGAGCAGAAACACCGCTGGGCCGTGCCCATCCTGCGCGCCGAGCTCACCGCCGCCCTCGGCATGAGCGAACCCGGCGCGGGATCCGACCTCGCCTCCCTGCGCACCCGCGCCGAACTCGACGGCGACCACTTCACCGTCAACGGGCAGAAGGTCTGGACGTCCGGCGCGCACGACGCCGACGTGCTGCTCACCTTCGTCCGCACCGACCCGGACGCGCCCAAGCACAAGGGCATCAGCGTCCTGATCGTCCCCACCGACACCCCGGGCGTGACCCGCCGCCCCTTCGCCTCCTACACCGGCCCCGACCACAAGGACTTCAACGAGGTCTTCTTCGAGAACGTCCGTGTCCCGGCCGAGAACCTCGTCGGCCCCCTCAACCAGGGCTGGCGGGTGGCGAACGGCTCGCTCGGGCACGAACGCACCCTGATGTGGCTGGGCGAGGCGGAGCGGCTGGAGGCAGCGGTACGCGACTTCCGGCCGACCAACGCCCTGGACAAGGACTGGTACGCCACCCTCGTCATGGACCTCCAGGCGCTACGGCTGCTCGGCTCGGCCGCGCTCGCCCGCGCCGCCCGCGGCGAACAGGACGTACCGGCGCTGTCCGTGCTGAAGGTGTTCGGGTCCGAGGCCGCGCAACAGGCCCTGGAACACGTCCTGGACGCGGCCGGCGCGGACGGCCTCGACCATCCGGCGCCGACCGCGCCGTACCACCACATGGCCTTCGACGACGACTCCGCCAGCTGGTTCCACCGCTACGCCCGCAGCTTCGGCGGCACCATCGCCGGCGGCACGTCCGAGATCCAGCGCACGATCATCGCCGAGCGGGTGCTCGGTCTGCCCCGACGCTGAGGAGACACCCGTGCACATCCTGTACGAGGTCAAGGACCGTATCGCCACCATCACCCTGAACCGCCCCGAGGTCGCCAACGCCCAGAACATGGACCTGCTCGACGAACTCGACGCCGCGTGGACGCGGGCCGCCGAGGACGAGGAGGTGAAGGTGATCGTGCTGCGCGCCGAGGGGAAGCACTTCTCCGCTGGGCACGACCTCAAGGACCGCTGGCCGGCGCCCAAGGAGATCACGCTGGAGTGGATCTACCGGGCCGAGAACCGCCGGTATCTGGAATACACGCTGCGCTGGCGCAACGTGCCGAAGCCGTCCGTCGCCGCGGTCCAGGGCCGCTGCATCGCCGGCGGGCTGATGCTGTGCTGGCCGTGCGACCTGATCGTGGCCGCCGAGGACGCCCTGTTCTCCGACCCCGTCGTCACCATGGGCATCGGCGGCGTCGAATACCACGGCCACACCTGGGAGTTGGGGCCGCGCAAGGCCAAGGAGATCCTCTTCACCGGGCGCCCGCTGACCGCCGAGGAAGCCGAGAAGGTCGGCATGGTCAACCGGGTCGTACCGCGCGCCGAACTGGACGACGCGGCGCGTGAACTCGCCGAGCAGATCGCCGCGATGCCGGCCTTCGGACTGCGCCAGGCCAAGCGCGCCGTCAACCAGACCCAGGACGTACAGGGCTTCTACGCCGCCATCCAGTCCGTCTTCGACATCCACCAGACCGGCCACGGCAACGCGCTGAGCGTCAGCGGCTATCCGGTCCTGGCGAAACTGGACGAAATGAAGGAGAAGCTCCGCTAGCCCCGCCGCTCCCTCACCAGTCCCGCGTGGCGATCAGCTCCACCACGTCCGCGCCCGGGAACCCGTAGGCCGAGCGCACCTTGCTCGACGAGTGGGCCTAAGCCCGCCCCTACCCATCAGAAACAGAGCGTCGGGTCGAGTTCCCAGCCTCACAGGGCAGTACGCCTAGCCCTGCCCCACCAAGCTCTGTGTGCCCAGCACCGAGATCAGCTGCAGCTTCTCCGCGGCCTCCGTGCCGGGTTCGGCCGAGTAGACGAGGATGTGGAGGTCGTTGCCGTCCACGCGGAGCAGGTCGCAGTCCAGGGTCAGCAGGCCCACCTGGGGATGCTCGATCGTCTTGCGGGAGGCCTCCAGGCGGCCGACCACCCCCTCGTCCCAGAGCTCGGCGAACCGCTCGCTCTTCGTGCGCAACTCAGCGATCAGGCGCTGGAGTTGGCGGTCCGCGGGATAGTGCGCGTGCGTCGCCCGAAGTTCCGCGACCAGGCCCACCTCGAAGGCGCGGTGCTCCTCCGGCGTGTGCCGGACCCGGGTCGGCCAGCCCGTGAAGTTGCGCCACACACCGTTGCGTTCGAAGCCGCGCAGGCCGGACGGATCGCCCATCAGCGCCGCGTACATCGGATTGGCCACCAGCAGGTTCATCGCCGCGTCGGAGACGCCGACGGGCGTGTCCACCAGCCGGTCCAGCAGCCGCTGCACACTCGGCGACAGATACCCCGGCACCACGTCGGGACCGGGAGGCACCAGCTCCGCCAGCCGGAACAGATACTCCCGCTCGTCCCCGGACAGCCGCAGCGCCCGCGCCAGCGCCTCGACGACCTGCACGGACGGGTTCACCGCACGGCCCTGTTCGAGCCGCGTGACGTAGTCGACCGAGATCCCGGCCAGCAGGGCCAGCTCCTCGCGCCGCAGCCCCGCCGCGCGCCGCTGACCGCCCGAGGGCAGCCCCGCCGCGTCCGGGGAGACCCGGTCGCGCCAGCGCCGCAGCGCCTGTCCCAGTTCCGTGGCAGCCATGCCTCCAGTGAACACCGCCGGCCGCCCCGGTGCCTGGTACCGCCGGTCCCAGGAAGAAGGGACTTCTGGCTGCCCGCGGCGGCGCGACGCAGGCTGGACGCATGACGACAACACTGATCACCGGAGCGAACAAGGGCATCGGCCGCGAGACCGCCCGCCGACTCGTCGAAGCAGGTCACACCGTGTACGTCGGCGCCCGCGACGCCGAACGCGGACGGCGGGCCGCCGAGGAACTGGGCGCACGGTTCGTCCTCCTCGACGTCACCGACGACGCCACCGTCGAGGCCGCGGCCAAGACCGTCGAGGCCGCCGGCGGCCTCGACGTACTGATCAACAACGCCGGCATCGAGACCAGGACCGAGGACAACGGCGTGCCGGTCGCCGCGACCGTCACCGGCGACCAGATGCGGAACACCTTCGAGACGAACGTCTTCGGCGTCGTCCGCGTGCTGCACGCCTTCCTGCCCCTGCTGGAGCGCTCGGCCGCGCCCGTCGTGGTCAACGTCAGCAGCGGCCTCGCCTCGCTGACCCACCTCTCCGACCCCGACCACCCCGCGCACTTCTACCCGGGCATCGCCTACCCGACCTCGAAGGCCGCGGTCAACATGCTCACCGTGCAGTACGCCAAGGCCTTCCCGGGCATGCGGATCAACTCCGTCGAGCCCGGCTTCACCAGGACGGACCTGAACGGCAACACAGGCACCCAGACCGTCGAGGAGGCCGCCGAGATCATCGTCCGGATGGCGCAGGTCGCGCCCGACGGCCCGACCGGCGGCTTCTTCGACATCAACGGCCCGCTGCCCTGGTGACTCACAGCTGGACCAGCCGGGGCGCCGCGCCCTCCGCGCGCAGCAGCGCCCCGGCCTCCCGCGTCAACTCCCGTGCGCTGCCCAGCAGTCCGTCCAGTACGACGGCCCGGCGCACATGCCGGTGCAGCGGGTGCTCGGCGGTGAACCCGATCCCGCCCAGCACCTGCTGGCAGTGCCGGGCCGCCGTCAGCGCCGCCTGCCCGGCCGCCGCCTTGGCCAGCAGCGAACCCAGGCCGTCCTCGGCGACCGCGAGGACGGCCTCGGCGCCCTCCAGCGCCACAAGGGTCTCCGCGAGCCGGTGCCGTACCGCCTGGAACGAGGCGAGGGGCCGGCCGAACTGGACGCGGTCCAGGGCGTGCCCGCGGGCGAGCGTCAGCATGGCCCGCCCGGTGCCGAGGAGCCACCAGCCGACGGCACGGCGGCCCGCGGCCACGGGCACGGGACGGCCGGCCGGCAGGAGCCGCAGGGGCAGCTCCTCGTCCAGCCCGGCGCCGGGCGCCGTAGCGCCCTGTCCCCACTCCACCCACCGGCCGCCCGCATACGGCAGGGGCACCGCGCCGACCACATCGGTGAGCACCGAGGCATGCGCTCCCGTCTCGCCGAGCAGCCGGAACACGGTCGGTACCGCCACCTCCGGATACTCGGCGAGCAGCTCCCGCCATCCCAGCTCCAGGAGGGCGGTGTCCAGGGCGGGGCCGGAGGCCACCGTGGTCATCGTCTTGCGGAGCGTCTCGGTGAGGAGCTCCACCTCGGCGGGGTCCATGGTCAGTCCCTCCCCAGGTCGAGCAGGCGGCGGGCGATGATGTTGCGCTGGATCTCGGCGGTGCCGCCGTAGATGGTGGCCGCCCGCGCGTAGAGGTACTCCGAGCGCCAGGGCGACCCGGTCAGCTCCACGACCCCGGGCAGCAAGTCCCGTACCGTCTCGAAGAGTTGTTGCTCCGCGGTGGCCAGCAGCACCTTGTCGACGGAGGTCTCCGGGCCCAGCGCGGCCCCGTCCGCCAGCCGCCGCTGGGTCGCGTGCGAGCGGCAGCGGACCGTGTGCAGGGCGAGGTAGGCGGCGCCGAGGGCCGCGTCGTCCGGGGCCTCGGTCTGGTCGAGCAGGCGGTCGAGGCGGGTGTAGAGGTGGGCGACGCGGTGCCAGAAGCAGGTGGAGCGCTCGTGCGGAAGCAGGTCCATCGCCAGGCGCCAGCCGTCGCCGGGGCGGCCGAGCATCCGGTCGGCGGGCACGATCACGTCGTCGAAGAAGACCTCGGCGAACTCGTCCACGCCGTGCATCGTGCGCAGCGGACGGACGGTGATGCCCGGGGTGTCCATGTCGACGAAGAAGGCGGTGATGCCGTCGTGCCCGGGCGCGGTGCGGGTGAGCAGGACGCAGCGGGCCGCGTACTGGGCGAGGCTCGTCCACACCTTCTGGCCGTTGACCACCCAGTGGTCGCCCTGCGGGACGGCGCGGGTGGTGAGGGAGGCGAGATCGCTGCCCGAGCCCGGCTCGGAGAAGCCCTGGCACCACTGCTCCCGGCCGCTCAGCAGCAACGGGACCATTTCGGCGGCCAGATCGGGACTGGCGTAGGAGATGAGCGTCGGGGTGAGGACCTCGACCATGGAGTATATGCCGGGCTCCGCGAGGCCGCGGGTGGCGACCTCCTCGCCGAGCACCGCCCGGAGGACGGCGGGGCCGCCGAGCCCGCCGACCCGCTCCGGCCAGCCGTACCGCATCCAGTCCGCGTCGAACAACGCCCGGCGCACCCGGGCCAGTTGGGCGACCTGCGCGTCCAGCGAGCGATCGGGGCCCGGGGCGAGGTCGTGCTCGTCGAGCCAGGCCTGGACGGCGGTGCGGAACTCCGCCGCCGTGGTGAAGGCGCTCATACGCCGGGGAGTTCGAACGCGTGCGGGCGCCCCGAGTCGTGCGCGCCGCTGCGGCGGATGAAGGTCATGGCCCGTGTGCGCAGCCGCCAGCCGTCGGCGGTGCGGACGTAGGTGTCGTCGTAGTAGCCGATGCGCATGTCGTGCGTGGCGTGGTCGACGAAGCACAGCGGCTGGGTGCCGCTCGCGGTGTCCCCGGACAGCTCGACGAGCGGTGTGCCGGTGAGGAACAGGCCCTTGGGGGCGGCGGCCACCAGGTCGGGGAAGTCGGTGAGCGGATAGGTGTCGCCGAACGCGCTGTACGTTCCGTCCGGGGTGAAGACCGTGAGGAGCCCGTCGATGTCGCCCCGGGTGATGGTCACCGCGTAACGGGCGAGGAGCTGCTGGATCTCCACGAGGTCGTCGGTGGTGGCGTCACTTGCCACGGGCACTCCTTCTCTCCGCACGCTCGCGCGCGTCGTGTTCGGGCCGGATGCCGAAGGTGTTGAAGGCCGTCGCCATCAGGCCGTACGCCCCCACGGTGAACACCAGGTCCATCAGCTGGTGCTCGGACAGCCGCTCGGCGAGGGCGGCCCAGGTGGCGTCCGAGACGTCGTGGCCGTCCTCCAGCTCGTCGACGGCGCCCAGGACCAGGCTCTCCAGCGGATCCGCCGCCTTGCCCTGCCCGGCCGCCTCGATCTCCGCCTCGGTCAGGCCCAGCTGCTGGGCCGCGTGGAAGTGGTGGGTCCACTCGTAGGCGCAGTCGCGGCGCCTGGCGACCCGCAGGACCACCAGCTCGCGCAGGCGGTCCGGCAGCGTCGAGTGGACCAGGAAGTACGTACTGAACGGGAGGAACGCCCCGGTCAGGTCGGGATGGCGGACCAGCGTGGAGAGCATGCTGCCAGCCGCCTCGGCGTTGCGCATGCTGCGGGGGAGCAGGGCGGAGAGGACGTCACGGGTGCGGTCGGTCCACTGGTCGGCCGGGAGTGGGGGGAGGCGGGGCGGCATGCGGGCTCCCTCGGTGTGGATCAGTGCTATGTCACATAGCACTGAGAATGGCATTCTCATTTCCGACTGTCAGATTTTCACCCCCGCCGCCACCCCGTCAACCATCACGCCCGCAGCTTCCCGAAGTCCCAGCTGACGACCTTCTCCGGCCGCAGTCGCAGCCACCCGTGCCGGCCGTCGTACCGGAAGTCGCCGCCGCCCATGTACTTCTCGGCGAAGAGCCGCTCCGGCTCGGCGAGCTCCGTCACCGCCGCACCCTTCCGCGGCACCTCCCCGACCACCTCCGCGCTCCCGAGCAGCTCGACGCCCCGCAGCTGGAGGAACTCGAACCCCCCGTCGTCGACCAGCACGCTGAGCCGCGGATCGCGCCCCAGGTCGGTCCAACGCTGGCTGCGGGTGAGGGAGTTGAGCCAGAGCGCGGTTCCGTCCCAGACGAACCAGAGCGCGCCGGCATGCGGATGCCCGCCGGGGCCGACGGTGGCCACGCGGCAGATGGGTCGGCTGCGCAGAAAAGTGTCCTGTTCTTCGCCGGACATGGCGATGGCGGTACCCCTGCGTTGACCGGGCATGATTCCTCCCGCTCTCGTGTGAATGCCTAATTCTCCTGCGCGACAGGTTGCTTCTCATCTAGTGAGAAGCTACTTTCCACCGCAGGCAGGGCCATGGCAAGCAGAGCCTGTGACACCCAGAAGAGATGGGGAGCCGTGAGTCTTTTCCATGAGGACCGGCTGTTGATCGACGGGGAGCTCGTGGCTGCGGGGCGCAGCTTCGAGACCGTCGATCCGTCCACCGGGAAGGTGCTGGGGACGGCGTCCGACGCGGAGGCCGGCCATGTCGAGGCGGCCGTCGCGGCCGCCCGCCGGGCCTTCGACACGACCGACTGGATGCGCGACCGCGAACTGCGGCTGCGCTGCCTGCGCCAGTTCTACGACGCGCTGCACGAACACCGCGAGGAACTGCGGGAGTTGACCATCGCCGAGGTGGGCGCGCCCCGTCAGCTCACCCACGGTCCCCAGCTCGACGAGCCGATCGAGATGGTCAAGTACTACGCCTCCCTGCTCGAACGCTACGAGTTCCGCGAGGAGTTGCCCGAGCTGGAGAGCCGGGGCCTGACCCACCGCCGCTGGGTGGAGAAGGAGGCCTCCGGGGTCGTCGCGGCCATCCTGCCGTACAACTTCCCCAACCAGCTGGCCATCGCCAAGCTCGCCCCCGCGCTCGCCGCCGGCTGCACGGTGGTGCTCAAGGGCGCCCCCGACACGCCGTGGACGACCCTCGCGCTCGGCCGGATCATCGCCGAGGAGACCGACATCCCCGCAGGGGTCGTCAACATCCTCACCTCCGCGGGACCGGAGACCGGGCAGCTGCTCACCACGCATCCCGGCATCGACATGATCACCTTCACCGGGTCGACCCCGGTCGGCAAGGCGATCATGGCGGCGGCCTCGGCGAGCCTGAAGCGGGTGTTCCTGGAGCTCGGCGGCAAGTCCGCGATGATCGTCCTGGACGACGCCGACTTCGCGACCGCCGCCATGTTCACCGCGTTCACCATCTGCTCCCACTCCGGACAAGGCTGCGCGCTCACCTCACGGCTGCTGGTCCCGCGCGACAAGCACGACGAGATCGTCGGCCTGGTCGCGGCGATGCTCGGCAAGGTGCGCTACGGCGACCCGGCCGACCCGAAGACCAACATGGGCCCGCTGATCAGCGAGAAGCAGCGCGCCAAGGTGCACGGCATGGTCGAGCGGGCGGTCGCCGCCGGGGCCCGCCTGGTGACCGGCGGGCGGCCCGCCGAGCGCGAGGGCTTCTTCTACGAGCCGACGCTGCTCGCGGGCGTCGACCCGGACTCCGAGATCGCCCAGGAGGAGGTCTTCGGGCCGGTGCTCGCCGTCATCGCGTACGACGACGATGACGACGCCGTCCGGATCGCCAACGGCACCGCGTACGGGCTGTCCGGCGGGGTGATGGGCGCCGACGAGGAGCGGGCGACCGCGGTGGCCCGGCGGATCCGCAGCGGCACGTTCAGCATCAACGGGGGCAACTACTTCGCCGCCGACGCCCCGTTCGGCGGGTTCAAGGAGTCCGGTATCGGACGCGAGATGGGTGTGGCGGGGCTGGAGGAGTTCCTCGAGCTCAAGACCTTTGCCGTGCCGGTCGGCTGACCGAGCGCGCGGCAGTCCGGGGAACACCACCGAGGAGGCACCCCGTGAGAGTCCAGGCAATACCGGCCGCCCTGGCGGCGGCCGCGCTGCTGGCCGTCGCCGGATGCGGCGGTCACGACAGCGCGGGTGACGCGAGCGACGGCGACGCGTCCCCCACCAAGGCCGCACAGCAGGCCACGAGCGGCGACTTCGGCGACCTGAAGAAGGTCTGCGGACCGGGGGACGCGAAGAGCGCGACCGCCCAGGGCGTCACCGCCGACACGATCAAGCTCGGTGTCATGTCCGACGTCGGCTTCACCAAGAACTCCGAATTCGGCGACACCGCCAAGGTGTTCACCTCCTGGTGCAACGCGGCCGGCGGCATCAACGGCCGCAAGATCGAGGCCACCGTCCACGACTCCAAGCTGATGGAGGTCCGCCAGCGGATGCTGGAGGCCTGCAAGTCGGACTTCGCGCTGGTCGGCGGCGGCTCCGCCCTTGACGCCCTGGGCGTCCAGGACCGGCTGAAGTGTCTGCTGCCCGACTTCCCGGCCCAGGTCAGCCAGATCCAGAACCAGGGCTCCGACCTGCAGCTCAACGCCACCGGCGGCGCCTCGTACGACCGCTACCCCGGCTACTACCAGTGGCTCCTGAAGACCGCCTACCCCAAGTCCGCCTCAGCCGTCGGCACCATCGCGGGCGACGCCGCGGTCAGCAAGGTCATCGACGCGCGCGCCCAGGAGAGCCTCAAGGCCGCCGGCGCCAAGATCACGTACCACGATCTCTACCCGGCCGCCGGAGTCTCCGACTGGACGCCGTACGCGCAGTCCATCAAGAGCAAGGGCGTCAAGGGCCTGGTCTTCCTCGGGGACTTCGCGAGTCTGTCCAAGCTGGAGCAGGTGCTGACCGGCATGAACTACAAGCTGGACTGGATCGACGCCAACAACAACGCGTACGGTCCCGCCTTCCTCCAGCTGGCCGGCAAGTCCCTCGACTACCAGAACAACTTCGCCGACCTCAGCGGCGTGTACCCGCTGGAGAAGGCCGCCGACAACCCGGCGACCGAGCAACTCGTCACCCTCTTCAAGAAGTACGCGCCCAACGCCCAGCCGACGCTGCCCGGCGTACGGGGCTTCGCGTCCTGGCTGCTCTTCGCCAAGGCCGCCTCCTCCTGCGGCGACCAGCTGACCCGCACCTGCCTGTACAACGCGGCCCGCAAGGAGACCGCGTGGACCGGCGGCGGACTGCTCGCCCCCGTCGACCTGTCCAAGGCCGACGCCCCGCTGACCTGCTTCAACGTCGAGAAGGCGACCTCGAAGGGGTGGGTGCCGGCCGACTTCCAGCCCAATGACGGCGCCTACCGCTGCAACGAGTCCCCGTACAAGTTCAAGGGGAACTACGGCAAGCCCCTCACCCTCGCCGACGTCGGCAAGAGCATGAGCGATGTGAAGTAGATGGAGCAGTTCCTGACCTTCGGGATCGTCGGCCTGAGCACCGCCGCCATCTACGCGGTCATCGGCAGTGGCCTGGTGCTCACCTACGTCACCACCGGCGTGTTCAACTTCGCGCACGGCGCGGCGGGCATGCTGGCGGCGTTCTGCTACTGGCAGTTCACCGTCGGCTGGGGCTGGCCGGTCCCGGTGGCCCTGGCGGTGGTGCTCCTGGTAATCGCGCCGGGGTTCGGCCTCGTCGTCGAACGGGTCCTCATGCGGCCCGTGCAGCGGCTCGGCGAGGCCGAACGGCTGGTGATGACGGTGGCGCTGCTCAGCGGCGCCATCGCCGCCGCCCGCTGGATCTGGGACCCCGACGTCCCCCGCCCGCTCTCCGTGTTCCTCGCCGACAAGAAGCCCTTCCACCTCGGCCCGGCCACGATCACCTGGCACCAGGCGATCACCATGACGGTCGCGGTGGCGGTCGCGGCCGGCCTGTGGTTCCTGCTCAACCGCACCCGTACGGGCGCCGAGATGCGGGCCACCGTCGACGACCGCGCCCTGGTCCGGCTCACCGGCGCCGACCCGGTCCGGGCCGGACGCGTCGCCTGGATCCTCGGCACGCAGCTCGCCGCGATCGGCGGCATCCTCATCGCCCCGACCGTCGCCCTCGACGCCTCCCAGCTCTCCCTGCTGATCGTCAGCGCCTACACCGCCGCCGTCTTCGGCCGGCTGCGCAGCCTGCCGCTCACCTTCGCCGGCGCGATCGTGGTCGGCTGCCTGGAGAGCTACCTGACCGGCTACCTCCCGCAGAACCAGTACCTGCCCGGTCTGCGCCTGGCTGCCCCCGCCCTGCTCCTCTTCCTCGCCCTGCTGCTGTTCCGCCACCCGCGCCTGCGCGGCCGCGACCGGCGGCTGGTGCAGGTCCCGGCGCCCAGTCTGCGCGGCACGGCCGTCTTCGCCGCGTCGACCGTCCTGTTCGGCGTGGTCCTGGCCACGGTGCTGGACGAGGCCGACCTGGTCACCTACGGGCCCATCTTCTCTCTGGGCATCGTCGCCCTGTCGTACGTCCCGCTCGCCGGGTACGCCGGGCAGATCTCCCTGTGCCAGCTCAGCATGGCCGGTATCGGTGCCGTCGTGTGGGGACACCTCGGCGCGCACGGCGAGCTGTGGGCGCTGCTCGCCGCGGTCGCCGTGTCCGGGGCGGCAGGGGCGCTGATCGCGGTGCCCGCGCTGCGGTTCTCCGGCGTGTACCTGGCCCTCGGCACGGCGGCGTTCGCGGTGATCCTCGACCGGTGGATCTTCACGCTGCCCTCCTTCCACCTGTTCGGCGTCCGCGTCTCCCTCTTCGACCAGGGCTCGGTGGAGATGACCGGGCCGAACCTGTTCGGACTGCACCTGGACTCCACCGCCGAACTGACCGTTCTCGCCGCCGTGTTCCTCGGCCTCGCCTCGCTGTCCGTCGCCTGGCTGCGGCGCGGCGGCTTCGGACGGCGGCTGATCGCCCTGCGGGACAGCGAGGCGGCGTACGCCACGCTCGGCGGGAACCTGCTGGTGACCAAGGTGCTGGTGTTCGCCCTGTCGGCGGGCATCGCCGGACTCGGCGGCGCCCTCTACGGCATGCAGCAACGCACCATCACCGCCGAGCAGTTCAACCTGGTCGCGGGACTGCCGATCTTCCTGGTCGCCGTCATCGGCGGTCTCGGCGCGGTCGGCAACGGCCTGTTCGCCGGGACCGCCTACCTCGGCCCGAACATCCTGATCGGCGTGGCCTCCTGGACCCAGAACATCGTCACCGTCCTGCCCGCCCTCGCGGGCATGGGGCTCGGCCACAGCCCCGAGGGCATCGTCGCCCGCTTCCGCCGCGAATGGGAGCCGCTCGGCCGCGACCTGATCGCCCTGCCCGCCCTGCTGGGCCTGCTCGCCCTGGGCTGGGTGCTGCGGCTGACGGACGCGATCAACGGCTGGACCTTCCTGATCGGTTCCCTGGTGGCCGCGTTCGCGCTCCGCGCCTGGGCCGCCGCACGCGAGGCCCCGAGGACCGAGCCGGACGTTCCTGTCGAGTGGTGGGGTGTACGGCGCCCATGGCGTCCTGAGGACGGGGAGGTGCTGGTCCGTGCCACTGCTGGAAGTTAGCGCGGTGACCGTCTCCTACGGCGGCAACCGTGCCCTGGACGGCGTCGGGATGAGCGCCGAGCGCGGCGCGGTCACCGGCCTCATCGGACCCAACGGGGCCGGCAAGAGCACCCTGTTCGACGTCGTGTCGGGGCTGCGCAGGCCGCAGGCCGGGCGGGTGGTGCTCGGCGGCCGGGACGTCACCCGGCTCGGGCCCGCCCGGCGCTGCCGGCACGGGCTCGCGCGCACCTTCCAACGCCTGGAGCTCTTCGGCCGGTTGAGCGTCCGCGACAACCTCCTGGTCGCCGCGGAACTCGGCCCCGAGCGGCGCAGGGCGCGACAGATGGCCGACGGCCTCCTCGACCGGCTCGAACTGACCGGCATCGCCGACACCCGCGCCGACAACCTGCCCACCGGCGTCGCCCGCCTCGTCGAGGTCGGCCGCGCCATGGCCGTACGCCCCGAACTGCTGCTGCTCGACGAGCCCGCGGCCGGACAGGACGGGGAGGAGACCGAGCGGTTCGCGGCGCTGCTGCGCTCCCTCGCGGCGGACGGCACCGCGGTCGTCCTGGTCGAGCACGACATGGGCCTGGTGATGGGCGTGTGCGACGAGGTGTACGTGCTCGACCTCGGGAAGGTCATCGCCGTGGGACCGCCCGAGGTCATCCGGAACGACGAGACGGTGCTGGCGGCCTACCTGGGGGACGTGTGAACGCTCTGCTCGAACTGCGCGCCGTGCGCGCGGCCCACGAGGGCATCACCGTCCTGCACGGCGTCGACCTCCGCGTCGGCGCCGGGCAGGTCGTCGCGCTGCTCGGCCCCAACGGCGCCGGGAAGACGACCACTTTGCACGTCGCGGCCGGACTGCATCCGGTCCAGTCGGGCCGACTCGTGCTCGGCGGGCGGGAGATGACCGGCGCCGACCCCCGCGCCCTGGCCCGGGCCGGCGTCTGCCTGATCCCCGAGGGGCGCGGGGTGTTCCCCAACCTCTCGGTGCGCGACAACCTCCTGATGATGACCTTCACGGGCCGCACCCGCGAGGAGATCGAGGAGCTCGCCTTCGACCGCTTCCCGGTGCTGGGCAGGCGCGCCGGACAGATCGCGGGCACCCTCTCCGGCGGCGAGCAGCAGATGCTCGCCCTCGCCCGCGGCCTGGCCACCGACCCCGCCGTACTGCTCCTCGACGAACTGTCCATGGGACTCGCCCCGTTGGTGGTCTCCCGGCTCTACGAGCAGGTCGCCGAGATCGCCCGGCAGGGCGTCGCGGTCCTCGTCGTCGAGCAGTTCGCGGCGGCCGTCCTCGGCATCGCCGACCACGCGGCCGTCCTCGTGCGCGGCCGCATCGAACGCCAGGGCCGCCCCGACGGCGGGCTGCGCGACGAACTGTCCGCCCTCTATCTGGGGAGTTCCGCATGACACCGACCGAGCCGCACACGGACGCGCGCGAGCCGGACACGACAGCCGGCGGGCGCCTCCCGGACTCCCGCGCTGACCGCTTCGTCCGTGAGCTCGCCGACCTGAAGATCCCCGACCCGGCCGCCGCCCGGGCCGGACTCTGGCTGCGCCTCGGCGCCGCCCTGATGGTCGTCGGCCTGGTCCTCGCGGTGTCGGCGTACTTCGTCTCGCACAACACCCAGAACCCGCTCGACCAGCGCGACGGGCTCGCGCTAGGCCTCGGCGGCATCGCGGGGACGGTCGTCGGCGCGGCCCTCTTCCTGCGCTACTCGCTCACCGGCTTCCTCCGCTTCTGGATGGCCCGCCAGTCCTACGACCTCGCCGTGCTCGCCGACCGCCTGTCGGAAAGGGACCTGAACCATGACCTCACCAGCACCGACGCCGCGCCCCGGTGACCAGCTCGCCAGTACGGTGTGCACCACCCGTGTGGTCGTGGTGCGCGCCCCGGCCGGCCGGCAGCCCGCCCTGACCTGCGGCGGCGCCCCCATGGTGCCCGCCGCCACCGCACCGCCCGCACCCGCCACGGGCGCGGACCCGGTCACCCTCCTCGGCAAGCGCTACGTCGACGCCGAGGGTGCCCTGGAGCTGCTCTGCACCAGTCCCGGAGCCGGCGAACTCGCCTGCGACGGCGTCCCCATGACCATCAAGGCCGCCAAACCCCTCCCGGCCTCCGACTGACCCCCCTCAGCGAAAGGGACCTCGCATGAACAAGGACGACTTGATCCTCATCAGCGTCGACGACCACATCATCGAGCCGCCGGACATCTTCGTGAACCACCTGCCGAAGAAGTACCTGGACGACGCGCCCAAACTCGTCCACCGCGAGGACGGCAGCGACCGCTGGCACTTCCGCGACAACAGCGTCGGCAACGCCGCGCTCAACGCGGTCGCCGGACGGCCCAAGGAGGAGTACGGCCTCGACCCGCAGGGCATGGACGAGATCCGGCCCGGCTGCTACGACGTCCACGAGCGCGTCAAGGACATGAACGCGGGCGGCGTCCTCGCCCAGATGAACTTCCCGTCCTTCCCGGGCTTCTCGGCCCGTATGTTCGCCACCGAGGACTCCGACTTCTCCCTCGCGCTGGTACGGGCGTACAACGACTGGCACATCGACGAGTGGTGCGGCGCCTACCCGGGCCGCTTCATCCCCATGGCCCTGCCCGCCATCTGGAGCGCCGAGCTCACCGCCGCCGAGATCCGCCGCGTCGCCGCCAAGGGCTGCCACTCCATGACCTTCCCGGAGAACCCGGCGGCCCTCGGCTACCCGAGCTTCCATGACCCGTACTGGAACCCGGTGTGGCAGGCCGCCTGCGACACGGGCACCGTGCTGTCGGTGCACATCGGCTCCTCCGGCCGGCTCGCCATCCCGGCCGTCGACTCGCCGCCCGACGTGATGATCACCCTCCAGCCCATCAACCTCGTCCAGGCCGCCGCCGACCTGCTGTGGTCGCGCACCATCAAGGAGTACCCCGACCTGAAGATCGCCCTGTCCGAGGGCGGCACCGGCTGGATCCCGTACTTCCTGGAGCGCGTGGACCGCACCTTCGAGATGCACGCCGCCTGGACCCTCCAGGACTTCGGCGGCAAGCTGCCTTCCGAGGTCTTCCGCGAGCACTTCCTGACCTGCTTCATCACCGACAAACTCGGCGTGAAGCTGCGCAACGACATCGGCATCGACAACATCTGCTGGGAGGGCGACTACCCGCACAGCGACTCGCTGTGGCCGGACGCCCCCGAGCAGCTGCACGGGGTGCTGACCGAGTGCGAGGTCCCGGACGCCGACATCGTGAAGATGACCCACGAGAACGCGATGCGCTGGTACTCCTTCGACCCGTTCTCGCACATCCCGCGCGAGCAGGCCACGGTCGGCGCCCTGCGCAAGGCCGCCGCGGGCCACGACGTCAGCATCCGCCCGCGCAGCCGTCAGCTCACCGAGCCCGTCGACAAGCTGGAGGCCTTCCGGCAGCGGGCCCGCGCGGCCGTAGCGGCGGCGAGCAAGTAGTGGTCCACGACAACGGGCTGTTCGACCTGACGGGACGGTCCGCGCTGGTCACCGGGGCCGCGGGCGGCATCGGCGCCGCCGTCGCGCACGCCCTCGCGCGGGCCGGCGCGGCCGTCCTGGTCACGGACGTCGACGCGACGGCAGCCGCGGCCGTCGCCGGCAAGATCGGCGCGGCCGGGGGCATCGCCGACAGCGCCGGGCTCGACGTACGGGACCGGGGCGCCGCCGAGGCCGCGGTGTCCCGGGCCGCCGCCCTGGCCGACGGGACGCTGCACGTCCTGGTGAACAACGCCGGCGTCACCGCGCCGGCCATGTTCGCCGACCTGGACGAGGACACCTTCCGCCGGCTGCTCGACATCCACGTCCTGGGCACCTTCACCTGCTCGCAGGCCGCCCTGCCGTTCCTGCCCACCGACGGCACCGGACGCATCATCAACGTCACCTCCTCGGCGGGCCTCACCGGCACGCTCGGCCAGGTCAACTACTCGGCCGCCAAGGCCGCGGTCATCGGCATGACCAAGTCGATGGCCCGCGAGTTCGCCCGCAAGCAGATCAAGGTCAACGCCCTGGCACCGCTGGCCGCGACCCCGATGACCGAGACCATCCGCACCAACGAGAAGTTCGCCGCCACCATGCTCGCCCGCATCCCCCTCGGCCGCTGGGCCGAGCCCGAGGAGGTCGCCGGCGCCTTCGTCTTCCTCGCCTCGGACGCGGCCTCCTTCGTCACCGGCCAGGTGCTGCCGGTCGACGGCGGCCTGGTGATCTGATGACCCCCTCGAACCGGCCGGGACCCCTTTCCGGAGTGACGGTGGTGGCCCTGGAACAGGCCGTCTCCGCGCCCCTGTGCACCCGGGTCCTGTGCGACCTGGGCGCCAGGGTCGTCAAGGTGGAGAACCCGGACGGCGGCGACTCCGCCCGGCACATCGACGACGTGGTGAACGGCCTCGCCGCCCACTTCGTGTGGACCAACCGCGGCAAGGAGTCCGTCGCCCTCGACCTCAAGACCGAGACGGGGATGGCGATCCTGCACCGCCTCCTCGACCGCGCCGACGTCCTGGTCTCCAACCTCACCCCGGGCACGACGGCCAAACTCGGCATCGCCCCCGACGACCTGACGACCCGTCACCCGGACCTGATCGCGGTGGAGATCGACGGCTACGGACAGGGCGGCCCGCTCTCCCACAAACGCGCCTACGACCTCCTCGTCCAGGCCGAGTCCGGGGTCTGCGCCATCACCGGCCACCCCGGCGCCCCGGCCAAACCGGGCCCGCCCATCGCGGACGCGAGCACCGGCCTGTACACCGCGCTGTCCATCGTGGCGCTGCTGTACGCCGGTGAGCGCCGGGGCGCGCGCGGCGGTGCCGTCGCGGTGAGTCTGTTCGACACCATGACCGAGCTCATGGGCTATCCCCTGACGTACACCCGGCACTCGGGTGAGGAGCCGGACCCGATCGGCATGAGCTCACCCGCCGTCGCCCCTTACGGCGCCTACCGCACCGCCGACGGGCACACCGTCGTCCTCGGCACCATCAACGACCGCGAATGGCAGCGCCTGGCAAGGGAGTTGCTGAACCGCCCCGACCTCGCCGCCGACGAACGCTTCCGGACCAACCCCGAACGCGTCGAGCACCGGGCCCTCCTCGACGCCGAGATCGGGGCCTGGTGCGCCCGGCACGACCTGGCGCACATCCAGCGGCGCGCCGACGAGACCGGCATCGGCAACTCCCGCTACAACACCCCGAAGGACGTCCTCGCCCACCCCCACCTCGCGGCCCGCGACCGCTGGCGCAGCGTCGACACACCGGCCGGACCGGTACCGGCGCTGCTGCCGCCGCCGGTCATCTCCGGCTACGACCCCCCGATGGGCGCCGTACCCGGACTGGGCGAGCACACGGCGCGGGTCCTGGCCGAACTCGGTGTCACCGAGCCGGAGTTGCGGGGTGACGCGTGACCGACGGCCCCGCACTGCTGACCCACGACCGGGGCGGCGTACGGACCCTGACCCTGAACAGGCCGCACCGGAGGAACGCGGTCGACCGAGCGCTGTGGTCGGCGCTGCGGGACGCGCTCACCCAGGCCGCCCACGACGGGGTACGGGCCCTCGTCCTCACCGGCGCCGGTGGAGCGTTCTCCTCGGGCGCCGACCTCACCGCCGCCGTGGACGACACCCGGCACCCCCTGGACAAGGTGCGCGACCTCAACGAAGTCGCCCTGCTCCTGCACGAGTTGCCCGTCCCGACCATCGCCAAGGTCACCGGTGTCGCGGTCGGCGCCGGCTGGAACCTCGCCCTCGGCTGCGACCTGGTCGTGGCCACCCCGCAGGCCCGCTTCTCGCAGATCTTCACCCGGCGCGGACTCTCCCCGGACTGCGGCGGCAGCTGGCTGCTGCCCAGGCTCGCCGGACTCCAACAGGCCAAGCGGCTCGCCCTGTTGGCCGAGACCGTCGACGCCGAGGAGGCGCGGTCGCTGGGCCTCGTGACCTGGGTGGTGCCCGCCGAGGAGATCGACAAGTACGTCACCGACCTGGCCGACCGGCTCGCAGCGGGCCCACCGGTCGCCCTCGCCCAGACCAAGGCGCTCCTCAACGAGGGCACAGGCAGCACCCTGCGCGAGGCCCTCGCCGGTGAGGCCCGCGCCCAGAGCGTCAACTTCGCCTCGACGGACGTGACGGAGGCGTACGCCGCCTTCGCCGAGAAGCGCGAGCCGCGCTTCACCGGCCGCTGGTACCGACAGGCCCCCGGGGAGGACCCTTCATGCGCGAAGCAGTGATCGTCGAGGCCGTCCGGACCCCGGTGGGCAGACGCGGCGGCGGCCTGTCCGACATGCACGCGGCCGACCTGTCAGCCGTCGTGCTCGGCGCACTCGCCGAGCGCACCGGCATCGACCCTGCGCTCGTCGACGACGTCGTGTGGGGCTGCGTCTCCCAGGTCGGCGACCAGTCCAGCAACATCGGCCGCTACGCCGTCCTCGCCGCGGGCTGGCCCGAGACGATCCCGGGGACCACGGTGAACCGCGCCTGCGGATCGAGCCAGCAGGCCCTCGACTTCGCCGCCCAGGCGGTCATGTCGGGCCGGCAGGACGTCGTCGTCGCGGGCGGCGTCGAGGTGATGAGCCGGGTGCCGCTCGGCTCGGCACGGGCGACCGGAATGCCGTACGGGCCGAAGGTGCTCGCCCGCTACGACGGCTTCTCCTTCAACCAGGGGATCTCCGCCGAGAAGATCGCGCAGAAGTGGGGTTTCACGCGGGGGGAGTTGGACGAGTTCGCGGTGCTCTCGCACGAGCGGGCCGCCGCCGCGCAGGACGTCGGCGCCTTCGACGCGCAGATCGTGCCCGTGGGTGCGGTGACGGAAGACGAGGGCGTACGGCGGACCAGCACGGTCGAGAAGCTGGCCGCGCTCGAGCCCGCCTTCCTCGACGACGGGATGATCCACGCCGGCAACTCCTCCCAGATCTCCGACGGCGCGGCCGCCCTGCTGGTGACGACACCGGAGAAGGCGCGCGAGCTGGGCCTGACGCCGATCGTGCGCCACCGCGCCGGTGCGGTGGTCGGCGCCGACCCCGTGCTGATGCTGACCGGCCCGATCCCGGCGACCGAGAAGGTGCTCGCCAAGGCCGGCGTCGGCCTCCCCGAGATCGGTGTCTTCGAGGTCAACGAGGCCTTCGCGCCGATCCCGCTCGCCTGGCTCGCGGAGACCGGAGCCGACCCGGCGCTGCTCAACCCCCTGGGCGGCGCGATCGCCCTGGGCCATCCGCTCGGGGCGTCCGGCGCGGTCCTGACCACCCGCATGATCCACCACATGCGCGACCACGGGATCCGCTACGGCCTGCAGACCATGTGCGAGGGCGGCGGCACGGCCAACGCCACCCTCGTCGAACTCATCTCCTGACCGGGGGTTGCCTTGCGCCGACAGATCTTCACCGCCGACCACGAGGAATTCCGCAAGCTGGCACGGGAGTTCGTCGCCAAGGAAGTCGTCCCGAACTACGGCGACTGGGAGAAGGCGGGCCGCCTGCCCCGCGAGATCTTCGAACAGCTGGGCTCACTGGGCCTGTTGGGCATGGCGATCCCCGAGGAGTACGGCGGTGCCGGCCTCGCCGACTACCGCTACAACGTCGTCCTCCAGGAGGAGGCGGCCAGGGCGCTGGTCACGCTGGGCACCGTACGCACCCAACTCGACGTCGTGCTCCCGTACTTCCTCGCATACGCCGACGAGGACCAGCGGCAGCGCTGGTTCCCCGGCCTCGCGGCCGGCAAGCTGCTCACCGCCGTCGCCATGACCGAACCCGGCACGGGCTCCGACCTCGCGGGCATCCGCACCACGGCCGTGCGTGACGGGGGCACCTACATCCTCAACGGCGCCAAGACCTTCATCACCGGCGGTCTGCTCGCCGACCTGGTGATCGTGGTGGCCCGCACCTCCAGCGACCCCGACGACCGGCGCGCGGGCCTCACGCTGCTGGTCGTGGAGGACGGCATGCCCGGGTTCACCCGGGGGCGGGTGCTCGACAAGATGGGCATCAAGGTGCAGGACACCGTCGAGCTGGCCTTCGACGACGTGCGCGTGCCGGTGCCGAACCGGCTGGGGGAGGAGGGCGCCGCCTTCGGCTACCTCGGCCACAACCTCCCGCAGGAACGGATGACGGTGGCCGTCGGCTCGGTCGCACAGGCGCGGGCCGCCCTGGAGACGACCGTCGCCTACGTCAAGGAGCGCGAGGTGTTCGGCCAGACGGTGGCGTCCTTTCAGAACACCAAGTTCGAACTGGCCGCCGTGGCGGCCGAGATCGAGGCCGCGCAGACCATGCTGGACCGCGCGGTCCTCGATCTGGTGGACGGCGAGCTCTCCGGCGCCGACGCCGCGAAGGTGAAGCTGTTCTGCACCGAGATGCAGGCCCGGGCCGTGGACCGGTGCCTGCAACTCTTCGGAGGCTACGGGTACATGGCGGAGTACCCGATAGCCCGGCTGTACGCCGACGCGCGGATCACCCGGATCTACGCCGGCACGAGCGAGGTGATGAAGGTGATCATCGCCAAGTCGCTCGGGCTGTGAGGCGGGTCAGGTCCCGTACCGGGTCGTCTCCGCCAACTCGGCGGCGCTCTTCATGAGTTGGAGGACCATGGGCCCGAAGGCCTGGAGCTTCTCGTTGTCCCCGGCCCGTTGGAAGCCCTGTTCCAGGACGACGCCCAGCTTCCACTGGGCGAGCACGTCGTAGTAGTCCATGTCGTCGACCTGGCGGCCCGACACCTCGGCGTAGTGCTGGATGAGCGCCTCCCGCGAGGGCATGCCGCGCAGGTCGACATAGGAGGCGGTGGCCGCCTCCGGCGCCGCGGTGTCCTCGGGCCAGCCGCGGAGCATCCAGGCCAGGTCCAGCTTGGGGTCGCCGACCGTGCCCATCTCCCAGTCGACGATCGCCGCGAGCCGCGCCGGGGCGCCGTGCCGGAACATGACGTTGGCGAACTGGTAGTCGCCGTGCATGAGACCCGGGACGTAGTCGAGCGGCCGGTGGGTGCGCAGCCAGTCCGCCGCGACCTCGAAGCCGGGCAGCTCACGGGTCTTCACCCGCTCCAGGTAGCGGGTCCAGCGGTCGACCTGTCGCTCGTGGAAGCCGTCGGGGCGCCCGAGGTCCCGCAGTCCCTTCGCCTTCCAGTCCACCCGGCCGAGCAGGGCCACCCCCTCGGTCAGCTGGTAGGCGAGCCCCGCGCGGGCCTCCAGGTCCGTGCCGAAGGGGGCCGGCCAGCCGCCCTCGCCCGTGTGGGCCATGGGCGACCAGCCGTCGACGAACTCCATCAGATAGAACGTCCGGCCCAGTACGGCCGTGTCCGTGCACACGGCGATCGCCTCGGTGTGCGGGACGTCCGTGCCGTTCAGCGCCTCGGTGATCCGCCACTCGCGCAGAATGCCCTCGTCGCGGGCGGCCGGCGCGGTGGGCGGCGGTATCCGCAGCGCGCAGTGGAGCTCGCCGCGCCGGACCTCGTAGATCTCGTTCTGGGCGCCGCCGGAGACGTATCGGTGCTCGATCGGCTCGCCCTTCCCCGGCAGTCCGGACTCGTCCAGCCAGCCCGCCAGCCGTTCGACGTCGATCATCGGGCCTCCGCCTCCGGCTCCAGGAACTCCGCGTACTTGGCGCGTGCCGCCGCGCGCCGCTTGGGCAGATAGCCGCTCGGCCACAGGTCGTCGCTTGCCTTGTGGTCGCGCAGCACCTGCCGGGCGACGGTCACCTTGTGCGCCTCGGTCGGGCCGTCGGCGATGCCGAGGACGCTGGCGCCCAGCAGCATCCGGAACAGCGGCATGTCGCCGCTCACGCCGAGCGCGCCGTGCACCTGGATCGCGCGGTGGGCGACGTCGTGCAGCACGCTCGGCAGCACGACCTTGATCATCGCGATGTCCTTGCGGACCTTGCGGTAGTCGTTGTACTTGTCGATCTTCCACGCGGTGTGCAGCACGGCCAGCCGGAACTGCTGGATCTGCGCCCACGAGTCGGCGATGTGCCCCTGCACGAACTGCTTGTCGGCGAGGACCGTGCCCTGCGTGTGCCGGCTCAGCGCCCGCTCGCACATCATGTCGAAGGCCTTGGTCGCCAGGCCGATCGTGCGCATCGCGTGGTGGATGCGCCCGCCGCCCAGCCGGGTCTGCGCGATCACGAACGCCTGGCCCTCACCGCCGAGCAGCGCGTCCGCGGGCACCCGGACGTCCTCGTAGTGCACCAGCGCGTGCGTGCCCTTCTCCTCCGGCTCACCGGCGAGAGCCACGTTCCGCTCGATGCGGATGCCGGGCGTCTCGGCCGGGACCAGGAGCATCGACATGCTCTTGTACGGGTCCCCGTCCGGGTCGGTCACGGCCATCACGATGAAGAAGGCGGCCGTCTTGGCGTTGGACGAGAAGTACTTCCAGCCGTTGATCACCCACTCGTCCCCGTCCCGGACCGCCCGGGTGGTGAACTCCTTGGGGTCGGAGCCGGCCTGGGGCTCGGTCATCGAGTAGCAGGAGAAGATCTCGCCCTCCAGGAGCGGGCGCAGGTACCGCTCCTTCTGCGCCTCGGTCCCGTAGTGGGCGAGGATCTCGGCGTTGCCCGTGTCCGGGGCCTGGCAGCCGAAGACGATCGGGGCCCAGGAGGAGCGGCCCAGGATCTCGTTCAGCAGGCACAGCTTGACCTGTCCGTGCCCCTCACCGCCCAGCTCGGGCCCGAGGTGGGTCGCCCACAGCCCGTGGGCCCGCACCTCCTTCTTGAGCGGGTCGAGGACGCGGCGGAGGTTCGCGTCGGGCGGGGTGAACTGCAGGCCGTCCCACAGCAGGTCGAGGGGTTCGACCTCCTCCCGCACGAACTGGTCCGCCCAGTCCAACTGTGCTTGGTAGTCCGGCTCGGTCTCGAAGTCCCACGGCATTGTGTCTCCTTCCGGCGCCTGCCAGAATAGCGTTCTCATGAAAGAGAACACAATTCCCCAGTCTCGGAACGATGTTTCCGACCGGCCTCCCGGGAAGCCGCCGGACGAGGTCGCCGACCGCATCGCCCGGCGTGCGCTCGCCCGCCGCGGCGCCCACTACGCGAGCGAGGTACGCGCGCTCCTCGACGCCGCACGCGAGGTCATGCGCCGCTGCGGGACCGGCTCACGCCCGCGCGTCGCCGACATCGTCACGGCGGCGGGACTCTCGAACGAGGCCTTCTACCGGCACTTCCGGTCGAAGGACGCCCTGGTCGCCGCGATCATGGAGGACGGCGCCGGGCGGCTGTGCGGCTACCTCGCCCACCAGATGGCCAAGGAGCCGACGCCCGAGGGCAAGGTGCGGCGCTGGGTCGAGGGGGTCCTCGCCCAGGCCATGGACGAGGACACGGCGGCGACCACGCTGGCCGTCATGTGGAACGCGCAGAGCGTGGGGGAGGGGTTCCTGGCCGGGCCGCCCACCATCGCCGGCCTGCTGGCGGACCTGCTGCGCGCGCCGTACGCCGAACTCGGCAGCGCGGACGCGGAGTCGGACGCCTCCCTCGCCGCCCACGCGACGGTCGGGAAGCTCGCCGACCACCTGTGGCGGCGGGTGCCCCCGACGGGCGCCGACGTCGAGCACGTCACCCGGTTCTGTCTGCGCACGGTCACACCCAGGGAGGGGACCAGTGAAGAGCAGTGATCAGTTCCACGTCGGGCTCGTCGTCGTCGACATCGCGGCTGCCGCGGCCGAGCTGTCGGCGGTGTTCGGCTACCAGTGGTGCGAGGAACTCGGCGCGCCGGCCCGGGTGACCCTGCCCGGCGGCGACGCCGTGCTCGATCTGCGGTCGACGTACTCAATGTCCGTGCCCCGCCTCGAACTCGTCAAGCGCGTCCCCGGCACCCTCTGGGAACCGGCCGCCGGCTCCGGCGTCCACCACCTCGGTTACTGGTCCGACGACGTGGCCGCCGATTCCGCCGAACTGGCCCGCCGCGGCCACGAGGTCGAGGCACTCGGCAAGCGGCCGGACGGGACGCCGTACTGGGCCTTCCACCGCAGCGGCACGGGCCCCCGGATCGAACTGGTGGCGCGGGCGCTGCAGCCGCTCCTGGAGCAGTACTGGGCGACCGGGAAGAGGCCCTCGTGACGACCGTGGGGATCGTGACGGGCGCCGGGCGCGGGATGGGGCTGGAGTGTGCGCGCAGCCTGGTCGGAAGGGTGGACCGGCTGCTGCTGGTCGACCTCGACGAGAGGACGGTGACCGGGGCCGCCGGGGAACTCGCCGGACGCGGGGCGCTCGTCGAGCCGTTCGTGCTCGACATCACCGACCGCGACGGACTGGCCCGGCTCGCCGCCCGCGCCCGCGAGCTGGGCACCCTGCGCGCCGTGGCCCATGCCGCCGGTATCTCGCCGACCATGGCCGGCTGGCGCCGCATCCTCACGGTCGACCTCGTCGGTACGGCGCTGCTGGCCGAGGCGTTGCGGCCGCTCGCGACCCGGGGGACGGCGATGGTGTGCTTCGCCTCGATGGCGGCGATGTTCGGGGACACCGAGCCACGGCCCGAGGTGGAGGCGGTCCTGGCCGATCCCCTCGACGGGCACTTCGTGGAGCGCATCCGTGAGGCCGTCGGACCGGAGATCGAGGACCAGGGCATCGCGTACACCTGGGCCAAGCGTGGCGTCCACCGCTTCGTTCAGCGGGAGGCCGTCCGGGTGGGTCCCGTCGGCGCCCGGGTCTGCTCGGTCTCGCCCGGCATCGTCGCCACCCCGCAGGGGAAGCAGGAGGCCGAGCACCACCCGTCCATGAAGGCGCTCGTGGAGCGGTCGGCGCTCGGCCGCGAGGGCCGACCCGAGGAACTCGCGGCCGTGGTCGCCTTCCTGCTGTCGGACGAGGCGTCCTTCCTCACCGGCGTGGACGTCCTGGTCGACGGCGGGGTGCGGGCGGGGCTGGCCGCGCGGGCGTGACGGCGGCCGGCCGTGCCGACAGCACCGTCACGCGTGCTGTCGGTGCGCCGCCGCGAACGTCCGCAGTTCACGTGCCACGTCCGGCCCGCTGGGGGTGTAGATGACCTCCCGGTACCCGAGGCCGCCGAGGTGCGCGAGCCCGGTGCCGATGGTGGCCGCGTCGCCGACCATCGTCTTGACGTCGATGTGGTCGAGCAACTGGCGGTCACGTTCCGGGAGATGGGTGACGTGTCCTTCGAAGGCCACCAGGTGCCGCTCGCCCTCCGGCGCCAGGGCCTCCACCGTCGCCCGCCACTCCTTCCCGCCGGGCAGCGCGTCGACGGCCGCCGCGCCCCCGCCCGCGTACGCGGTGTGCCAGTCGACCACCCGCCACGGCCCGATCGCCTCCCGCACCCGCTGCGAGCCCGGATCCTCGCCGTCGTCGAGCACCGTGCCGGAGACCATGGTGGCGGTCGGCAGGGAAGGATGCGGCAGTCCTACGATCCCGTCCGCGAGCTCCCCGGCCAGCGCGGCACCCTTCGGCCCGAACGCGCTCAGCCACAGCGGTGCGTCCACCGGCCGCGCGGCGGTCAGGCCGTCCGCGTGCAGCATCCGGGCCGGACTGCCGTCGACCGACACCGTTTCACCGGCCAGTAGCCGGCGTACGGCGGTCATGTACGTGGCGAGCGCGCTCAGCGTCATCGGGCGCTGCCCCATGGTCACCCGGGCGGTGAAGCCCGTGCCGAAGCAGGCGCGGAAACGCCCCTCGGAGAGGCGGGCGAGCGTCGCGATGCCGGAGGCCATGGCCATGGGCGACCGCTGCTGGGGGATCAGGACGGCGGTGGACAGACCGATACGGGTCGTGCGCGCCGCGGCCAGGGCGAGGTGGACGAACGGGTCCTCCCACAGCGGGGCCGAGTCGTGGATCCAGACCCGGCTGTAGCCCAACTCCTCCGCCAGCACGGTCAGTTCGGTGAAGTCCGGGCCGGGCGGCAGGCCGCAGGACAGCTCCACGGCGCTCACTCGGACACCGACGGCATCTCGAAGCCCGACACGATCACGGCGTTCGTCTCGGCCGCCGCCTGCCGCAGCGGCTTGGCCTTCTCGTAGGCGGCCGACTCGTACCAGGTGCGCGCCGCCTCGACCGACTCGAATTCGAGGACGACGGTCTGGCTGCCGTGCCAATCACCTTCCAGGAGCTGCGGGTTGGGATCGACGGCGAGGATGGACGCACCGCTCTCCGCGATCGAGAGCCCGGCCGCCTTGCCGTAAGCGGCCATACCGTCCGGGTCGTTGATGGCCTCGGTCAGGATGACGTACCCCTTGGGCATGGTTCTCCTCGTCGTTCAGCTCACGGTGATGGCGCGCTCGGGGCACATGGCGGCGGCCTGGCGCACCGCGTCCTCGTACTCGGCGGGGACGTCCGGCGTCTCGACCACAGCGTAGCCATCGTCGCCCAGGTCGAAGACCTCGGGGCAGTACGTGCAGCACACGCCGTGCCCGCGGCAGCGGTCGTCGTCGACGGTGACCTTCACCGGGCCTCGCTCCACTCCAGGTTGAGGTTGGTGAGCCCGCGGAGGATGAAGGTGGGGACGTAGTCATAGCGGCGGGCACCGGCGGGGCCGTGCGCCCGCTCGGCGATGCGGATGTCCGAGGTGCGCTCCAGGAGGCGTTCCAGGGTCACGCGGGCCTCGGCGCGGGCCAGCGGGGCGCCCGGGCAGGTGTGCACGCCGCGGCCGAAGGCGAGGTGGCGGCGGACGTTCGCGCGGCC
Source organism: Streptomyces cylindrosporus (assembly GCF_022698165.1). Lineage (GTDB taxonomy): Bacteria > Actinomycetota > Actinomycetes > Streptomycetales > Streptomycetaceae > Streptomyces > Streptomyces cylindrosporus. The sequence continues at coordinate 461,978 of NZ_JALDAY010000007.1, read as the reverse complement.
GACGTCGAAGGCCGCCGGGTCCTCGAACTGGCGGGGGTCGCGGTTGGCCGCGCTGTTCAGCACCATCACCGTGGTCCCGGGCGGGATGTCGACGCCGCCCACCGAGGTCGCCACCTTCGACAGCCGGAAGTCGCCCTTGACGGGGCTCTCGGCGCGCAGTGTCTCCTCGATGAAGTTCGGGATGCGGTCCCGCTCGGTGCGCAACAGGCGCTGGAGTTCCGGCTGTTCGGCGAGGATCTTGAGCGCGGAGCTCAGCAGCCGGACGGTGGTCTCCTGGCCGGCGGCGAAGAGGTTGGCGGCGACGCGCACGACGTCGATGACCTCGGGGGGCGACCCGTCGGGGAAGGTCGCGGTCGCCAGGCCCGTCAGCACGTCCTCGCGCGGCTCGCGCCGCCGCTCCTCGATGTACGTGGTGAAGCGGCCGTACAGGTACTCCAGCGGCGAGTGGTGCAGCGTGTCGTCGCCGGTGCTGCCGACGCCGGCCTCGGCCGCGGGTCGGCGCTGGAGCGTGTCCATGAACTCCTGGCGGTCCTCCTCGGGCACGCCGAGCAGGTCGGCGATGACGAGCAGGGTGAAGGGCCCGGCGAACCCGCCGATGAACTCCCCCTCGCCCGGGGCGAGATAGTCGTCCAGCAGCCCGTCCGCGAGGTGCCACATGGACGCCTCGTTCTCCTTGAGGCGCTTCGGCGTGATCAGCCGCATCAGCAGCGCGCGGTGGTCCGTGTGCGTCGGCGGGTCCATCGTGGGCAACTGGTCGCTCATCGGCAGCTCGTCGCGGTGCAGCGCGATCAACTCGCTGACGTCGTCGCCCTCCAGGGGCACCGGGAACCCGGGGAAGGGGCCGGTGACCGAGATGCAGGAGGAGAACGCGTCGGTGTCGTTGTAGACCTGCACCGCCTCGTCGTAGCCCGTCACCATCATCACGTCGTGATGGTTCTCGCGCTGCACCGGGCACCGTCCGCGCAGGGCCTCGAAGTAGGGGTAGGGGTCCGCGACGAGGGCCTCGTCCCGGAAGAAGTCGATCGCCTCGAAGTCGTCCACGGTCTGCTCGGCTCCCTCTCGGTCAGCGCCCCGACGATCAGGGACGGTAGCACAATTCTCCCGCTGCTGGAATGCTGGCTTGCCTGCTGGAGAGGGGCATTCTCACCTCATGTGGCCAGCAGTCGACCGTCCAGGGAGACCCATGGAAGAGACAGAACAGCTCCGCGCCGCGCGCGGTGTCCGCCGCCGGATCCTCGGCGACGCCTACGTCGACGCCGCGACCGCCGACCCCGCCCCCGCCGCCGTCGAGTTCCAGGACTACCTCACCGCGACGGCCTGGGGCGTCTGGGCCCGCGAGGGCGCCCTCAGCCCCCGCGACCGCAGCCTCCTGGTGCTCGCGATGACCGCCGCGCTCGGCCGCATGGACGAGTTCCGCATCCATGCGGGCACCACGCCCCGCACCGGTGTCACCGACGCCGAGATCGACGAGCTGCTCTTCCAGATCGCCGCCTACTGCGGGGTCCCCGCCGGCAGCGCGGCCCGGCGCGCCGTGCAGAGCGTGCGTACCGAGCGGGAGGCGGGGCGGTGAGCGCCGGGAGCGTCGGATTCGTCGGGCTCGGCAATATGGGCAGTGTCCTCGCCGCCAACCTCGTGGGAGCGGGACATGAGGTCGTCACGCACGACGTCGCCGGTCCGGAGAGGTCGCCCGCGGGCGCCGTGCACGTCCCCGAGGTCGCCGAAGTCGCGCGCCGCACCGAGGTGCTGGTGCTCAGCCTCCCCGACGGGACCGCGTCCGAGCAGGTGGCCCGCGCCGTCCTGGACGCCCCCGACCGGAGCGTCCGCTGCGTCGTCGACACCTCGACGATCGGCGTGGACGCCGCCCGGACGGTCGCCGGACTCCTGGCCGACGGCAAGGTCGGATACGTCGACGCCCCCGTGTCCGGCGGTGTCGCCGGAGCCCGCGCCCGTACCCTCACCGTCATGTACGCCGGGGACGACGAGGCCTGCGCTCGCGTCGAACCGGTGCTGGCCGGCCTCAGCGACCGGCGCCGCCGGGTCGGTGACCGCCCCGGCCTGGCTCAGGCCCTCAAGCTGGCCAACAACTTCCTGTCCGCGACCACCCTCGCGGCCACCAGTGAGGCCGTCGCCTTCGGGCTCGCCGCCGGACTCGACATGGCCACCATGCTCGCCGTGCTCGACGAGTCCAGCGGCCGCAGCGCGGCGACCGCCGACAAGTTCCCGCAGCATGTCCTGACCGGCCGCTACGCCGCCGGATTCACCAACTCCCTGATGGACAAGGACGTACGGCTCTATCTGCGCGAGGCCGGTGAGCACGGTGGGCCGGTGTCGGTCGGCGAGGTGATCGGCGACCTGTGGCAGCGGTTCGCCGCGGCCGAGCCGGGGGTCGACTTCACCCGGATCTTCCCCTTCGTGCGCGGCTCCTGACCCAACCACCGCCTTGACGGCCGAACTTCCGCGAGAATAGCATTCTCATTCGGAGAGACTGAGATTATCGTGAGTGCCCTCCGTACAAGCGACTGGAGGCCAGACCCCATGGCGCACTTCAAGAAGCCCGAGGCGGGCAGCTGGACCGAACACCTCAAGATCGGCACGGAACCGGTGTCGTACGAGGACTCGATCTCCCCCGGGCACTACGAACGGGAGCGGGACGCGATCTTCCGGCGGACCTGGCTGAACGTCGGCCGCGTCGAGCAACTCCCCAAGCGGGGCAGCTACTTCACCAAGGAGCTGGACGCGGCGGGCACCTCGATCATCGTGGCGCGCGGCATGGACGACGAGGTGCGCGCCTTCCACAACGTGTGCCGGCACCGCGGCAACAAGCTGGTGTGGAACGACTTCCCGCGCGAGGAGACCGGCGGGGTCTGCCGCCAGTTCACCTGCAAGTACCACGCCTGGCGCTACGACCTGGAGGGCAAGCTCACCTTCGTACAGCAGGAGCAGGAGTTCTTCGACCTGGACAAGGAGCGGTACGGCCTCAAGGGCGTGCAGACCGACGTCTGGGAGGGGTTCGTCTTCGTGAACCTCGACGACGAGAACACCGTCCCGCTGCGGGAGTACCTGGGCGAGTTCGCCAAGGGCATCGAGGGCTACCCGTTCCACAAGATGACCCAGGCGCACAAGTACCGTGCGGAGATCGGCGCCAACTGGAAGCTGTTCATCGACGCGTTCGCCGAGTTCTACCACGCGCCGATCCTGCACGCCGGCCAGTACGTCTCCGACGAGGCCCGCAAGATCCAGAAGTACGGGTACGAGGCGCTGCACTACGACATCGACGGCCCGCACAGCATGGTCTCCTCCTGGGGCGGCATCGCCCCGCCGCACGACCGCTCGATGGTCAAGCCCATCGAAGGCGCCCTGCGCAGCGGCCTGTTCGGCCCCTGGGAGTTCCCGGACATCGGCGTGTCCACCGACGACCTGCCGCCGGCCATCAACCCGACCCGCGACAAGCGCTGGGGCATGGACTCCTTCGTGTTCTTCCCCAACTTCATGCTGCTGATCTGGCGGCCCAACTGGGTGCTGACGTACCACTACTGGCCCACCTCGTACAACACGCACGTCTTCGAGGCGACCTGCTACTTCGTGCCGCCGGAGAACGCCTTCCAGCGGCTCCAGCAGGAGCTGGCCGTCGTGTCGTTCAAGGAGTACGGCCTGCAGGACGGCAACACCCTGGAGGCGACGCAGGCCATGCTGGAGTCGCGGGCGGTGGGGGAGTTCCCGCTCAACGACCAGGAGGTCCTGCTGCGCCATCTGCACCAGACCGCCCGCCAGTACGTCCGCGACCACGAGCAGCGCACGGCCTAGGAGGACCCGAGCATGGCCACTGTCTTTCCCCCCGAGTTCGCCGCCCTGGAGCCGTTCGCCGACTGGGCGGTGCCCACCGAGAAGGCCCGCTACGCCAAGCGGATCGCCTCGACCATGGACGAGCTCGACGCCTTCTACAACACGGCGTTCCCGCTGCTGAGGGACGGCACGGAGTACCTCCAGGGCGTGTCCATGGCGGACATCTCGGAACCCGACAAGCATCTGCTGTGGCTGTTCTGCGCGCTGGTGACCGTCGCCTTCTCGGTCGAGGCCTGGCGTCAGCCCAGGGTCCCGGACACGGGGGCGGCGAGTATCGACGCCGTCTTCGAACCGGCCGTCTGATGCCGCGTCCCCGCACCCCGAAACCCCCCGTCCACCTCCGTGCCGCCCGGCTGCTCGACATCGACAAGGGCGAACTGGTCGAGCCGGGCGACCTGTTGATCGAGGGCGAGCGCATCGCCGCGGTCGGCCCGGCCACCGTCCCTTCCGACGCGGTGGTGATCGACCTCGGCGACGTGACCCTGTTGCCGGGGCTGATGGACATGGAGGTCAACCTCTTCCTGGGCGGGCCCGACCACCGCAGTCCGCTCATCCCCGTCCAGGAGGACCCGGCGGTGCGGACCCTGCGCGCGGTCGCCAACGCCGGCCGCACCCTCCGGTACGGCTGGACGACCGTACGCAACCTCGGTCTGTTCGTGCAGACCGGGGGCGTGCTGCTCGACGTGGCGCTGAAGAAGGCGATCGACCTCGGCTGGGTCGACGGCCCGCGGATCGTGCCCGCCGGACACGCCATAGCACCCACCGGCGGCCACCTCGACCCGACGATGTTCCAGGCGTTCGCGCCGGGCGTGCTGCCCCTCACCGTCGAGGAGGGCATCGCCAACGGCGTGGCCGAGGTGCGCAAAGCGGTCCGATACCAGCTCAAGTACGGCGCCCGGGTGATCAAGGTGTGCGCCTCCAACGGGGTCATGTCGCACACCGGGCCGGCCGGCGCCCAGCAGTACTCGGACGAGGAGCTGCGGGCCATCGTGGACGAGGCGCACCGGGCCGGAGTCAAGGTCGCCGCGCACTGCATGGGGGACAGCGCGATCCGGGCGGCCGTCGAGGCGGGCATCGACTGCATCGAGCACGGCTTCCTCGCAGGCGACGCCACGCTCGACCTGATGGCCGAACGAGGCACGTTCCTCGTCGCGACGACCTATCTCACCGAGGGCATGAACACCGCCCACGCGGACCCGGAACTCCAGGCCAAGGCCGCCGAGGTCTTCCCACGAGCCCGCGAGTCCACCGCCCGCGCGATCCGGCGCGGCGTCAAGGTCGCCCTCGGCACCGACGCGCCCGCCATCCCGCACGGCCGGGGCGCCAAGGAGCTGCTGGCCCTCGTCGACCGCGGCATGCGACCGATCGACGCGCTGCGCGCCGCGACCGTGGTCGCCGCCGACCTGATCGACACCGCCGACCGGGCCCGCCTGGAACCGGGCCTGCTGGCCGACATCATCGCCGTCCCCGGCGACCCGCTGACGGACATCGGGGTCACGCAGGACGTGCGGTTCGTGATGAAGGGCGGAGAGGTGTACCGGCACGAGACCGGCTGAACAGCGGAAAAGGGGCCCTCCACCGGGAGGGCCCTTTCGTGCGTGCTCACACCTTGCGCGTGATCCCGCCGTCCACCCGGACGATGGCGCCGGTGGTGAAGCTGGACGCCTCGCTCGCGAAGTGCAGGGCGAGGGGACCCACGTCGTCGGGGCGGCCGATCCGGCCCAGCGGGACGAACGACGCGTCGAAGTCCTCGGCCGCCCACGCCTGGTGAGCGTCCGTCAGGACCGGGCCCGGGAGGATCGCGTTCACCCGCACCTTCGGCGCGTACGCCTCCGCGAGGCCCACCGTGAGGGCGTTCAGGCCCGCCTTGGCGCAGGCGTACGGGAGTTCGTGGACGCTGGCCATCAGGGAGCCCGCGGTGCCGATGTTGATGATCGAGCCGCCGCCGTGGTCCGCCATGTGCTTGGCGGCCAGGACTGCAAGGCGGAAGGGGCCCTTGAGGTTCACGGCGAGTGTCTTGTCGTAGAGCTCCTCGCTCACCGCGTCGAGACTCTCGTAAGTCGGTGACATGCCCGCGTTGTTGACCAGCACGTCCAGCCCGCCGAGCCGCTCCACCGTCTCCGCGACCAGCCGCTCGCAGTCGGCCCAGCGGCCGACATGGCAGGCGATGCCCACCGCCCGCCGGCCGGTCGACGCACGTACCTCCTCGGCCACCGCCGCGCACGCCTCCGCCTTCCGCGAGGCGATCACCACATCGGCGCCGGCCTCGGCCAGCGTCCGCACGATGGCCCGCCCGATACCGCGCGAACCGCCGGTGACCACGGCCACCTTGCCCGTCAGATCGTGAAGCTCCGCGAAGGACGTCACCTGCGTCAGCCTTTCCGTATCGTCGTCAGCAGCTCGCGCCGCAGCAGCTTTCCCGTCGGCGTGTACGGCAGTTCGTCCCGGAAGACGACCACGTCCGGCGTCCTGGAACCGCGCAGATGACCGCGCACCCAGCCACGCAGCGACTCGGCGTCCACGGCACTGCCCTCGTGGGTGACCACGAACGCGGCGATCCGCTCGCCCCACTCCTCGTCCGGCACCCCCACCACCGCGGCCTCGCGCACCGCGGCATGCCGCAGCAGCACGTCCTCCACCTCCGCGGGGGCGATGTTCTCCCCGCCGCGGATGATCGTGTCGTCGGCCCGGCCGGCGATGAACAGATAGCCCTCGGAGTCGAAGTGGGCCAGATCGCGGGTGTGGAACCAGCCGTCCGCGTCCAGCAGCGTGGCGGCGCCCTTGTACTCGCCGGACACCTGCGGCCCGCGCACCCACAGCTCACCCGGCGCTCCCGGTGCGTGTGCGTTCCGGATCTCCGCCTCGACCCCGGGGACCATCCGTCCGGCCGAGCCCAGCCGCGCCCGCACCTCCGGATCCTCCGAGGCCAGCGCCGCCCGATGGTCCTCCGGCCCGAGCAACGCGATCGTGGAACTGGTCTCCGTCAGCCCGTACGCGTTGGTGAACCCGGTGTCCGGGAACGCCCGCAGCGCCGCCTCCAGCACGGTCCGCGGCATCCGCGCGCCCCCGTACGCCAGCGCCCGCAGCGTCGGCACCTCGGCGGGCCGCCCGTCCAGGTGCTCCACGATCCGCGCCAGCATCGTCGGCACCACCATCGCCGAGGTGACCTCCTCGGCACGCACCAGCTCCAGCCACGCCTCCGGAGTGAAGGCGCCGAGATGCACCATGCGGCGCCCGGCGTACACATTGCTGAGCACCGACCCGACACCGGCGACGTGGTACGGCGGCACGCTGGTGAGGACCGCGTCGGCGGGGTCCGCGGAGGCGAACTCCACGGTCTGGAGGATGTAGCTGGCCAGATGCCGGTGACGCAGCACGGCCGCCTTGGGGGCCGCCGTCGTCCCGCTGGTGAACAGCAGCACCGCGGGATCGTCCGGCGACGCCTCCAGGCCGGACGCCGGCTCGACGGACCCGGCTTCCGCCAGCAGTGCCTCGGGCGTGCGCACGTCGAACCCCTCGAATCCGTCCGCGAAGGCCTGGTCGGCCACCACCAACGGCTTCTCGGTGTGCGCCAGCAGCGCGGCCAACGCCTCCGCCGACAGGCGGTAGTTGACCGGCACCAGGGGCACACCGGCCAGGGCCGCGCCGAACAACATCACGGGGAACGCCGGACCGTTGAGCCCGGCGAACACCAACTCCCGCGCACCGGAGGCGTGGACGACGGCGGCGACCCCGGCCGCCGTCCGGCGCAGCAGCGCACAGGTCGTACCGGAGGCGCGTGGGCCGATCGCCACCCGGTCGGGGTCACCGGCCGCGGCCATGTCGAGCAGCGTCGCGATGTTCAAGGCGGTCTTCCTTTCTCGACGTACGCGAACGCTATTCTACGTACAGGGAAACCTCATTCTCCAGGGAGGCGCCGTGGATTTCGAGTTGACCGAGCAGCAGCAGGACATCCGCCGGGGCGTCCGCGAGCTGGCGTCCTCCTTCGGCCCCGAGTACTGGGCCGAACAGGACGAGAAGGCCGAGTTCCCGTGGAGCTTCTACGACGCCTTCGCCAAGGCCGGCTGGCTGGGCATCGCCGTCCCCGAGGAGTACGGCGGCGGCGGACTGGGCGTGCTGGAGGCCTCGCTCCTGCTGGAGGAGGTCGCCGCCTCGGGCGCCGGCATGAACGGGTGCAGCACCATGCACCTGACCATCTTCGGCCTCAACGTCCTGGCCCGGCACGGCAGCGAGGAACTGCGCCGCGAGGTCCTCCCGCACGCCGCCTCCGGCGACCTGCACGTCTGCTTCGGCGTCACCGAACCCGACGCGGGCACCGACACCACCAGCATCTCCACCTTCGCCCGCCGCGACGGCGACCACTACGTCATCGACGGCCGCAAGATCTGGATCACCAAGGCCGGCGACTCCCAGAAGATGGTCCTCCTCGCCCGTACGACCCCCCGCGACCAGGTCGACAGGCCCACCAAGGGCATCTCGGTCTTCCTGGTCGACGTCGACCGCACGGCGATGGACATCCGGCCGATCCCCAAGATGGGCCGCAACGCCGTCGCGTCCAACGAGATCTTCATCGACGGCCTGCGCGTCCCGGCGAGCGCCCGGATCGGCGCGGAGGGCGAGGGCTTCCGCTACCTCCTCGACGGCCTCAACCCCGAGCGCATCCTCCTCGCCCACGAGGCACTGGGCCTGGGCCGGGCCGCCCTCGACGCGGCCACCCGCTACGCCCGCGACCGCGTCGTCTTCGGCCGCCCCATCGGCCAGAACCAGGGCGTTGCCTTCCCGCTCGCCGAGGCCCTCACCCGCCTCGACGCCGCCCGGCTGATGGCCCGCAACGCCGCCTGGCGCTACGACCGGGGGCTGGAGTGCGGCCGCGAGGCCAACATGGCCAAGTTCCTGTGCGCCGACGCCGGTTTCCAGGCCGCGGACCGGGCCGTGCAGACGCTGGGCGGCATGGGATACGCCCGCGAGTACCACGTGGAACGGTACTTCCGCGAGTCACGGCTGCTGCGGCTCGCGCCGATCAGCCAGGAGATGGTGCTGAACTACGTGTCCCAGCATGTGCTGGGGCTGCCCAGGTCGTACTGAGCAGCCCGGCAACACACCTATCCCTTGCGGGTGTTGATCTCCTCGGTGAGCTGGGGGACGACGTCGAAGAGGTCGCCGACGACGCCGTAGTCGACGAGGTCGAAGATGGGGGCCTCGGCGTCCTTGTTGACCGCGACGATGGTCTTGGAGGTCTGCATGCCCGCGCGGTGCTGGATGGCGCCGGAGATGCCGTTGGCGATGTACAGCTGCGGCGAGACGGACTTGCCGGTCTGGCCGACCTGGTTGGTGTGCGGGTACCAGCCCGCGTCCACCGCCGCCCGCGAGGCACCCACGGCCGCGCCCAGGGAGTCGGCGAGAGCCTCGATGATCGCGAAGTTCTCCGAGCCGTTGACCCCGCGGCCGCCGGAGACCACGATCGCCGCCTCCGTCAGCTCCGGACGCCCGGTCGACTCGCGCGGGGTACGCGCGGTCACCTTGGTGCCGGTCGCCGCCGCGGAGAACGCGACGCTCAGCGCCTCGACGGCGCCGGCGGCCGGGGCGGCCTCCACGGCCGCGGAGTTGGGCTTGACGGTGATGACCGGGGTTCCCTGGGACACGCGGGTCTTGGTGGTGAAGGACGCGGCGAACACCGACTGGGTCGCGATGGGGCCCTCCTCGCCGGCCTCCAGGTCGACGGCGTCGGTGATGATGCCGGAGCCGATGCGCAGCGCGAGACGGGCGGCGATCTCCTTGCCCTCCGCGGAGGACGGCACCAGCACCGCGGCCGGGGACACGGCGGACACGGCGGCCTGCAGGGCGTCCACCTTCGGCACGACCAGGTAGTCGGCGTACTCGGCGGCCTCGTGCGTCAGCACACGGGTCGCACCGTGCTCGGCCAGCGTGGCGGCGGTGTCACCGGCGCCGTTGCCCAGCGCCACGGCGACCGGCTCACCGATACGGCGGGCGAGGGTCAGCAGCTCCAGGGTGGGCTTGCGGACGGCACCGTCCACGTGATCGACGAAGACGAGAACTTCAGCCATGACTCCATGCACCCTTTCTCAGATGAACTTCTGGCTCGCGAGGAACTCGGCGAGCTGCTTGCCGCCCTCGCCCTCGTCCTTGACGATCGTGCCCGCGGTACGCGCCGGACGCTCGGCCGCCGAGTCCACGGCCGTCCAGGCACCGGCCAGACCGACCTCGTCGGCGTCGATCTCCAGGTCCGACAGGTCCCAGGACTCCACCGGCTTCTTCTTGGCCGCCATGATCCCCTTGAACGACGGATACCGCGCCTCACCCGACTGGTCGGTCACCGACACCACCGCCGGCAGCGAGGCTTCCAACTGCTCGGAGGCGGCGTCCCCGTCCCGGCGGCCCTTCACGGTGCCGTCCTCGACGGAGACCTCGGACAGCAGCGTGACCTGCGGCACCCCCAGCCGCTCCGCCAGCAGCGCCGGCACCACACCCATCGTGCCGTCGGTGGAGGCCATCCCGGAGACCACCAGGTCGAAGCCGGCCTTCTCGACCGCCTTCGCCAACACCAGCGAGGTGCCGATGGCGTCCGTGCCGTGCAGCTCGTCGTCCTCCACGTGGATCGCCTTGTCGGCGCCCATCGACAGCGCCTTGCGCAGCGCGTCCTTGGCGTCCTCCGGGCCGACGGTCAGCACCGTGACCTCGACGTCGTCGTCGGAGTTCTCGGCGATCTGCAGCGCCTGCTCGACCGCGTACTCGTCGAGCTCGGAGAGCAGACCGTCCACGTCGTCCCGGTCGACGGTCAGGTCATCGGCGAAGTGCCGGTCGCCAGTGGCGTCGGGCACGTACTTCACAGTGACAACGATCCTCAAGCTCAAGACTCTTTCTCCTTACATGAGTTCATGGAAATCACTACGTGCGATCACTGGCCGCTGCGCCGGAGCCGCACGCGATACGAGTAGTGCTCGGGCAGGAAGTGGCTGATGGCCAGCTCGACGAGCTGTCCGGAGACCGTCTGGTAGACGCGGTCGATGCGCAGCAGCGCACGGCCAGGTTCGCAGCCCAGGTGTTTGGCGAGTTCCGGGGTGGCCTCGGCGACGGTGATGCTCTGCTCGGCCTCGGCGATCGGCTCGGGCAGCCGCTGGTCGAGGAGCCCGATGACGGTGAAGGCGTTGGGCGTGCCGGGCAGCATCAACTCCTGGACGGATTCGAGCAGTCGGCCGACGGTGGGCGGGAGCCACACCGACGTGTGGCAGAACGCCACGTCCTCGTGCAGCCGCAGGAAGGCCAGCTTGTGCACCCGGTCGGTGTGCAGGCCGAGCCGCCCGGCCGCGTCGACGTCGACCCGCCGGTGCAGCGGGGTGACGACGTCCATGCGGGTGTCGATGGACAGCCCCATGAGGTCGTCCACCGAGCCGAACTGGCGCAGATACTGCTCCTCGCGGGGCGTGGCGAAGGTGCCGCGCCCCGGCACCCGGTAGACCAGTCCCTCGGCGACCAGATCCTGGAACGCCCGCCGCACGGTCTGCCGGCTCACCGCGTACCGCTCGGCCAGCTCGGCCTCGGTCGGCAGCCGCACCCCGTCCGGGTAGTCCTGCCGCAGGATCGCCGCCCGCAGCTCCCGGGCGAGCCGGAAGTACGTGCTCTCCCGCTGTGCCTGCTCAGGCATCGAGACCGCCTCTTGCCACCAACTGGGCCGCGATCACGTTCCGTTGGATCTCGTTCGTGCCCTCGCCGACGATCATCAGCGGCGCGTCCCGGAAGTACCGCTCGACGTCGAACTCGGTCGAGTAGCCGTAACCGCCGTGAATGCGGACGGCGTTGAGCGCGATCTCCATGGCCGTCTCCGAGGCGAACAGCTTGGCCATGCCGGCCTCCATGTCGACCCGGCGCCCGGCGTCGGCCTCGCGGGCCGCGTACAGCACGAGTTGGCGGGCCGCCGTGAGCTTGGTCGCCATGTCGGCGAGGTAGTTGCCGATGGCCTGGTGGCGCCAGATCGGCTTGCCGAAGCTCTCGCGCTCCTGGGCGTAGCGCAGGGAGTCGTCGAGGGCCGCGCGCCCGACACCCAGGGCCCGGGCGGCGACCTGGAGCCGCCCGGTCTCCAGCCCCTTCATCATCTGGGCGAAGCCCTGGCCCTCCGCGCCGCCCAGCAGTGCGTCGAGCGGCACGCGGTAGTCCTCGAAGGACAACTCGCAGCTCTCCACGCCCTTGTAGCCGAGCTTGGGCAGGTCGCGGGAGACGACCAGGCCCGGCCCGTGCTCGGCCAGCAGTACGGAGATGCCCGCGTGGCGCGGCTCGGCGGCCGGGTCGGTCTTGCACAGCAGCGCGATCAGCCCGGCCCGGCGCGAGTTGGTGATCCAGGTCTTCGCCCCGTTGACGACGTACTCCCCGCCCTCGCGGCGCGCGACGGTCGTCATGGCCTGCAGGTCCGAGCCGCCGCTCGGTTCGGTCAGCGCCATCGTCGCCCGGATCTCCCCGGTCGCCAGCTTCGGCAGATAGCGCTCTCTCTGCTCCGGAGTGCCGTACAGCAGCAGGAGTTTGGCGACGACCGTGTGCCCGCCCATCGCCCCGGCCAGGCTCATCCAGCCGCGCGCGAGCTCCTCGGTGACCAGGACGAAGCAGGGCGTGGAGACGGGGTTGCCGCCGTACTCCTCGGGGATCGCGAGTCCGTAGACGCCGAGTTCCTTCATCCGCTCGATGAGGTGCTCGGGGTAGGTGTCGGCGTGCTCCAGCTCCTGGACGACCGGCCTGACGTCCTTGTCGACGAACTCGCGCACGGTCCGTACGACGAGCCGCTCGTCGTCGGAGAGGATGTCCAGGACACTCATCGCACGCAACTCCCGATCGGTGATGGTCAGATGACGGCGTCGGCGCGCAGCGCCTCGATGTCGTCGCGGGTACGGCCGAGTCCGGTGAGGATCGCCTCGGTGTGCTCGCCCACGTCCGGCACGGGATCCATCCGGGCGGGCACGCCCGCGAGGTCGGCGGGCGGCAGCAGCGCCTGGACCGTGGCCCCGGGCACCGCCACCTCCTGCCAGCGCCCGCGCGCGGCCAGCACCGGATGGTCGAGGAACGCGGCGACGTCGTTGACCCCGGCGCCCGCGACACCGATCTCCTCCAGGTCCTTGAGGATCTCCTCGGCGTCGGAGCGGGCGAGGCGTTCGGCGACGATCGCGTTCAACTCCGCGCGGTGGGCGACGCGTTCGGAGCCGGTGGCGAAGCGCGGATCGGTCACCAGCTCGGGCCGCCCGAGGAACTCCCGGCACAGTACGGCCCATTCGCGCTCGTTCTGGATGGAGAAGAGCACCTGCTTGCCGTCGGCGGTGGGGAACGCGCCGTACGGGGCGATGGTCGCGTGCTGGGTGCCGAGGCGGGCGGGCTGACTGCCGCCGTACCGGGTGTAGTTGGCGGGCTGGCTCATCCACTCGGCCAGCGCCTCGAAGAGGGACACCTCCACCGGGTGTGCCCGGCCGGTGGTGGCGCGGGTGTAGAGGGCGGTCAGGATGCCGCTGTACGCGTACATCCCGGCGGCGATGTCGGCGACCGAGATGCCGACCCGGGCGGTCTCCTCGGCCGTGCCGGTCAGCGAGACCAGGCCGGTCTGGCACTGCACCAGCAGGTCGTACGACTTCCGGTCGGCCCACGGCCCGGTCGTGCCGTATCCGGAGATCGTGCACGGGATCAGCCGCGGGTGGCGCTCGGTCAGCGCGGCGGTGCCGAGGCCGAGCCGGTCGGCGGCGCCCGGCGCGAGGTTCTGCACGAACACGTCGGCGCCGTCGAGGAGTTGGCGCAGGATCTCCATGCCGCGCGGGTCCTTGAGGTCCAGGGTGAGGGACTCCTTGGACCGGTTGAGCCAGACGAAGTAGCTGGAGTGGCCGTGCACGGTCGTGTCGTACCGGCGGGCGAAGTCGCCCTCGCCCGGCCGCTCGACCTTGATCACGCGGGCGCCGAGGTCGGCGAGCTGCCGGGTGGCGTAGGGGGCGGCCACGGCCTGTTCGAGGCTGACCACCGTGATCCCGGACAGGGGGAGCTGCTGCACGGTCATGCCTCCTCGGCCTCGTACGGGAAATGCCGCCGCAGCACGTCACGCGCGCCCGTCCACGTCAGCCCGTCCAGCAGCGCCGGCACGTCCCGGCCGCAGGTGGCGGCCTTGGCGCGCAAGTCGCCGTCGGACAGCGGCCGTTCGGGAGCGCCGGGCGGCACCGCCAGCTCGGTGTAGATCTCGCCTCCGTCGGCGAGATCGATGCGTGCGGCGACCTTGCCGTCCAGCAGGGAGCCGACCTCGCCCGGCACCAGATCCACGTGCACGAGGTCGACGAGCTTCTGCGCCTCGGGTCGTCGGACCGCCGCGTCGGTGAAGCTGTCGAAGCCGGGACAGTCGTCGAGCAGCGCCGCGGCGACCGCGTACGGCAGTGAGAACTTGCCCTCCAGACCGGTCCACGGCCGGTCGTGGACGAGCGGCTGAACCGTCCCCGCTGGTGTCGTCACCGTGACCCCGGTGATCTCGCCGCGCACCTGGTCGCGCACCGCGCGCAGGGCGGCGATCGGGCGCTGCATGGCGTAGCAGCAGGGGAACAGCTTGACCGCCAGGCCGCCCGGGATCGCGGGCTCGGCGGGGAAGTCCGTGGTGGGCGTCCCGCCGACCAGCTCCAGCCAGGCCTCCAGCGCCCGCGGCTCCGCGCCGGCGCCCGCCCGCGCCAGCCGGGCGGCCCGTACGCCCGCCTCCGCCGCGAAGCCGACCTGGAGCGACTTGCCGTGCGTCCCGAAGGCCGCCTGGACGCCACCGGCGGCGGGCACGGCGAGCGCCATCGCGGTGGCCAGGCCTTCGGCGTCGAGACCGAGGGCGAGACCCGCGGCGACGGCGGCGGCCGGGGCGCCCGCCGTGCAGGTCGCGTGCCAGCCGGCCGCGTAGTGGCCCCAGCCGAGCATCGCCCCGAGCCGGGCCATGACCCCGGCACCCGCCAGGTAGGCGCGGGCGTCCCCGCCCACGGCCAGCGCGGCGGGGACGGCGACCACGGAGATGTGGGTGGTGGTGTCGGTGTGCAGGTCGTCGAAGTCGAGCACATGCGCCATCGCCGCCCAACGGGCCGCGTCCGGCAGGGAAGCGGCGATGCCCCGAAGCGGGTGCGTCCGCGCGGCCAGCGCGACGGAGAGGGTGTCGGCCAGCGCCCGGTCCGCGAGCGCCAGGTCCTCCGGCGTCGGTCGGAAGCCGTGGGCCCACTGGGCGAGGGCTCGGGCGACGGTCAAGGGTCCCCTCCGCGGGTTCGGTGCCGGGCCGTCGTACGACCTTTCCCAGATTTGTACGGCCAAATGTGCGGGCCCGTCAACGGCTCACCGGCTGCGGTGACCTGTGTTGTGGCGCACTGTCCGGGTGTGTCGCAGACGACAGGGGAGTGACCCGCGAACCTTTGTACGCACCAATCCGCCCGCCTGTCAGGGCTCCCTGCTGGGGTCGCACAGCACCATGACGGCGCGGGCGACGAGTTCACCGGCACCGCCGAGTTCCTTGCGGTACCGGCCGGTTATGCCCCGTACCGTCTCCGCGAAGGCCGGATCGGCGGCGCGGGCGCGGGCGGGGTGCGGGAGACCCTGGGCCATCGCGCGGCGCTGGGCGAGGAGCGCGATGATCTCCTCGTCGAGGCGCTCGATCCGGTCGAGTGACACGTCCGCCGGAGCATCGGCGGCGGGGTTCGTCGTCGTCACGGGAGGTCTCCGTTCGCCTGCGGGGGCGTGGTGGCCGCCCCCGTCGTCCTCATCGCAGTTGGTCCTTCATCACTTTGCCCGTGGCGTTGAGCGGCAATTCCTCACGGAACTCCACGGATCGCGGCACTTTGAACCCGGCCATGCGCTCGCGGCTCCAGGCGATCAGTTCCCCCTCGGTCACCGGACCGTGCCGTACCACGAACGCCTTGCCGACCTGGCCCATCCGCTCGTCCGGTACCCCGATCACCGCGACCTGCGCCACGGCCGGGTGCCGGAGCAGGAAGCCCTCGATCTCGGCCGGGTAGGCGTTGAAGCCGCCGACCAGGAACATGTCCTTCTTGCGGCCCACGATCCTCAAGTGGCCCCGCTCGTCGAGGGTTCCGAGGTCACCCGTGTGCAGTCGGCCCTCCTCGTCGATCGCCTCGGCGGTCGCCTCCGGGTCGTCGAGGTAGCCGCGCATCACGGTGTAGCCGCGCACCAGCACCTCGCCGTCGTCGGCGATGCTCACCTCGACGCCCTCACAGGGGGTGCCGACGGTGGTGGCGATGTCCTCGAAGGAGTCGCCGGGGCGGGAGGCGGTGACGGTGCCGGCCTCGGACAGGCCGTAACCCGTCATGATCGACCGGAAGGGGAGTTCCTCGCGGATACGGCGGATCAGCTCGACCGGGATGTCCGCGGCGCCGGTCACCGCCGACCGCAGCGAGGACAGGTCCCGGCCGCCCTTCGCCTGCGCCTCCAGGAGGGAGTGGTAGAGCGTCGGCGGCCCGGGCAGCATCGTCACCCGCTCGCGCTCGACCAGGTCCAGCACCCGGTCCACCTCGAAGACCGGCACGGGCAGGATCGTGGCGCCCCGGATCAGGGAGGTGATGACGCCCGCCTTGTAGCCGAAGATGTGGAAGAACGGGTTGACGATCAGGTAGCGGTCGCCCTCCCGCAGGTCGGCGAGGTCGCACCACTCCGCGTACAGGCGGAGCGTCTGCGCGTGCGTCATCAGGACGCCCTTGGGACGGCCCGTGGTGCCCGAGGTGAACACGATGTCGGCCACGTCGTCGCCGTCCACCTCGCGCTCGAACGGCGAACCGCTCGCCAGGAAGCCGGACTTGAGGTCGATCACCGGGACGCCCGGCGGGCCCGTGAACTCCAGCCCCAGAAAGCCCTGTTGGACCAGGACCGCCTTGGCTCCGCTGCGCGTGACGATGTCGTGCGCCTCGTCCGCCTTGAACCGGGTGTTGACCGGCACCAGCACCCCGCCCGCGGTCAGCAGCCCGAACGCGGCCACGATCCACTCGGCGGAGTTGGGCGCCCAGATCGCCACCCGGTCGCCCCTGCCGACCCCCAGCTCGGCGAACGCGCCCGCCGCCACCCGTACCCGCTCTACGAGTTGGGTGAAGGTGAGCCGGAGGTCGCCGTCGACGACCGCTTCGGCGTCACCGAAGCGGTCGGCCGCGCTCAGCACCATCCGGGGGATGGTGTCCCATGTCATGCGGGGATCAGCCGGGACAGGTTGCCGCCCATGATCTTCGCCTGGTCGGCCTCGCTGAGGTCCTGGATCGCGTCGACGTACGAGGTCGGCTGGGCGAGGCCCTCGGGGTGCGGGTAGTCCGAGCCGAACAGCACCCGGTCCACGCCGACCAGGTCGACCAGGTCGCTCAGGTTGTCCTCGTAGAACGGGCTGACGTGAATGCTGTTCCTGACCGCCTCCACGGGGTCGCCGAGGAACTGCTCCGGCATCTTCTTGTAGGCGTCGGCGAGTTGGTCGAGGAGCGGCGCCACCCACGACGAGCCGTTCTCGATCAGCGCGATCTTCAGCTCCGGGAAGCGGAACAGCGCGCCGTGGCACACCCAGGAGGCCACCGCGTCCTGGATCGGCCGCCACTCGTTGATCTGCCGGAAGGCGTTGGACTTGAACGGCAGCATCTCGCCGGAGCTGCCCTCCCAGTCGTTGGCGTACCGGGAGTACCCGCTGTCGGAGGAGTGCATGGCGACCAGGACGTCCGTCTCGACGACGCGCTTCCAGAACGGGTCGAACTCCGGCAGGGCGAACGACCGCGAGCCGCCGTACCCGGGAACCGGCGCGGGCCGCACCAGAATCGCCCGTGCGCCGCGCTCCACCGCCCAGTTGAGCTCCGCGATCGCCTTCTCGACGATCGGCAGGGTGATCACCGGGGTGGTGAGGATGCGGTCCTTGTAGTTGAAGGACCAGGTCTCGTGCAGCCACTCGTTGAGCGAGTGGATGACGGCGTGGATGAGCTCCGGATGGTGCCGCATCCGCTCCTCGATGAGGCTCGCCAGCGTCGGGAACATCAGCGTCCGCTGCACGCCGAGCTCGTCCAGCAGCTCCAGGCGGGGCCCCGGTTCACGGAAGGCGGGGATCGAGCGCATCGGCTCGCCGAAGATCTCCCGGCGGGACTTGCCGTCCGGGTTGCCGACGCGGAAGTACTCCTCCATGGCGCCGGGCCGGGCGACCACCTCGAAGGTGGGGTTCGGGATGTAGTCGCTGATCTGACCGAGAATCGCGATCTTCGTACGACCGCGCACCTGCACGTACTCGATCGCTCCCGCGTACTGCTTCGGCAGGAACTTGGTCAGCGCCTCCTCTGTCTCGTAGAGGTGGTTGTCCGCGTCGAAGAGCGGATACGGCAGCGCACGCGAAGACATGAGACCCTCCTTTGCGATTTGGGAGAATCATATTCTCATCACTTGCGTACGGCAATGTCCTGACGGAGACGGAACTTCTGCACCTTGCCGCTTGCGGTCCGCGGGAAGTCCTCGACCTCGTGCAGCTCCTCGGGCCACTTCTGCCGAGCCAGGCCCGCCCGTTCGAAGTGGGCCCGCATCTCGTCGAGGGTGGGCAGGGCGTGACCGGGCAGCATCCGCAGGAAGCCGGCGGCGTGTTCGCCGAGCCGAGGGTCGGGCGCGGCCACGACCGCGGCCTCCGCGACGCCGGCCATGCCGAGCAGGACCTCCTCGACCTCGACCGCGCTGATGTTCTCGCCGCCCCGGATGATCATGTCCGACTTGCGGCCGGTGACGGTCAGATAGCCGTCCTCGTCCAGCTCCCCGATGTCGCCGGTGCGGTACCAGCCGTCCTCGTCGAACGCCCGCTCCGTCAGCGCCGGATCGGTGTAGCCGAGGCAGAGGTCCGGGCCGCGGCTGAGGATCTCGCCGTCCTCGGCCAGCCGTATCTCCACGCCCGGCAGCGCGTCCCCGTCCGTGAACAGCCGCTTGGGCTCGGGCGCGGTGTGCCGGGAGGAGGTGATCGAGGGGTGCTCGGTGCTGCCGTACGCCCGGAAGACGTGGATGCCGAGGCCGGCCAGCCGGGTGGTGACGGCGGCCGGGACCGACGAACCGCCCAGGCCCGCGTGGCGCAGGTGGCGCAGATGACCGTCCGTGAAGTCGGGGTGGTCGAGCAGGCTCGTCAGGTAGTACGGGGCGCCACCGCCGATGTGGAGTTCGTGGGCGGACATGAGTCTGAGCGCCTGGGCCGGGTCCCATACGTCGGTGAGGTGGACGGGCGTGCCCTCCAGGACCGGGATCAGGAAGGCGTTCACCATGCCGATGAAGTGGCCGACCGGCGCGGCGGTGAGCTGTTTGCCGCGGTCGGGCGGGTAGCTCGCGGCGAGCTGCCGGGTCTCGTGGCCGAGCGTCTGGTGGCTGTGGACGACGCCCTTGGGGTCGCGGGTCGTACCGGAGGTGAAGGCGATCAGGGCCGGTCCGGTCGGGTCGGCCGGGAGGACGCCGTCGAGGGGCTCGTCGCCCAACAGGTCGTCGAAGCGCTGCCGGTGGGGCGCGTGCCGGTGGGGCGCGTCCCGTCCCACCACGCCCACGACGGGCACCCGCGCGCACAGGTCGGGCTGGAACTCCAGCCGCCCGAACCGCTCGGCGGCCACGAAGACGCTCGGCCGGACGGCGTCGAGGATGTAGCCGACCTCCTTGCGCCCGTAGAAGTGCACGATCGGCACGACGGCCGCCCCCAGCAGGGCCGAGGCCCAGAACACCGCGGCCGCCTCCATCCAGTTGGGCAACTGGAAGGCGACCGTGTCGCCGGGGCCGACACCCCGCTCGCGCAGCCCGCCCGCGAGCCTGCGCGCGACCCGCTCGACGTCCCGGAAGGTCCCGGACCACGGCCGTACCGACGAGTGCACCCGGAACTCCACGTCCGGCGCCCCGGCCAGCCCCCGGGCCAGCAGGTCACCGATCGTCTCCCGGGTCCACCAGCCCTCGGCCTCATAGCGCTCGACCAGCTCGGCGGGGATCTTTCGCATCTGCGGCTACCTCCGGTGCGGCGGCTGTGCGGAGCCTGCGGCTTGCGGCGACCAGCGGCGCATACGCTATTCTCCGAAATGGAGAATGCCAATATCCCTCGGGAGTAAATGCCGATATCCCTCGGGGGCAATCGAGTGATCGTGGGGGTAGACGAGTGATCGACCTGGCGCAGGAGGACGGCCTGACCGTCCTCACGATCGACCGCCCCCACGCCCGCAACGCCATCTCGCTCGCCACGATGGACGAGCTGGAGAAGGCCCTGGACGCGGCGGCCGGCGCCCGGGCGCTGGTGATCCGGGGAGCGGGCGACCGGGCGTTCGTCTCCGGCGGAGACCTCAAGGAGCTCGCCGCGATCCGCACCGAGGAGGACGCGGCGGCGATGGCCCGGCGGATGCGGGGCATCTGCGACCGCATCGCGGCCTTCCCGGCGCCCGTGATCGCCGCCCTCAACGGGCATGCCCTGGGCGGCGGGGCCGAGGTCGCCGTCGCCGCCGACATCCGGGTCGCCGCCGACGACATCAGGATCAGCTTCAACCAGGTGACCCTCGCCATCATGCCCGCCTGGGGCGGCGCCGAACGGCTCGCGGCCCTCGTCGGACGCGGCCGTGCGCTCATGCTCGCGGGCACGGGCACCGTGCTCGACGCGGCCGAGGCGCAGCGCCTCGGACTGGTCGACCGGGTCGTGCCGCGGGCCGCCTTCGAGGAGGAGTGGCGCTCCCTCGCCCGGGCCCTCGCCACCGGCCCGGCGGCGGAGATCAAGCGCGTGCTGGGCGAGGGCACTTCGGCGGACGAGGCGACAGGGGCCTTCGCCCGCCTGTGGGCGGCGGACGCGCACTGGGAGGCGGCGGACCGGGCGATGAACCGCGGGAAGTGACGGCCGCCCGGCCCGGCGGAACAGCCGTCAGGTGTTCCGGCCGCCGTTGACCCCGATCACCTGCCCGGTGATGTACCCCGCCTCCTCCGACACCAGGAACGAGCAGGCGGCCGCGATGTCCTCGGGGCGCCCCGGCCGCCGTACCGGCGTGAGCTCCGCGTGGTGGTCCACCGATCCGCCCAGCAGCCCGCGCTCCTCCGAGTCGCGCAGCATCGGGGTGTCGATGAAGCCAGGCGGAATGGTGTTCACCGTGATCCCGTCCGGACCGAGCTCCAGCGCGAGGGACTTGGTGAGACCCACCAGTCCGGACTTCGAGGCGACGTAGGCCGCCATGAACGGCTGCCCCGAGTGCGTGCTCGACGAGGAGATGTTCACGATCCGGCCCCACCCCGCTTCCCGCATGTCGGGCACCACCGCCTGGCAGAGATAGAACGGCCCGTCGAGGTTCACGGCCATGACCCGGTTCCACGTCTCGTCGCTGATCTTCAGGAACCGGCCGACGTCACTCACCCCGGCGTTGTTCACGAGCACCAGCACCGGCCCGCCGAACCGCTCGCGCACCCGCCGCACCGCGTCGTCGACCTGCGCCCGGTCGGACACGTCGACGCCCCCGAAGGCGACCGCCTCGTGCCCTTTCTGCCGCGACTCCGCGGCGACCTGCTCGGCCGCCTCCCCGTTCAGATCGAGTACGGCGGTGGCGAAGCCGTCCTCCGCCAGCCGCTGCGAGATCCCGCGCCCGATGCCCGAACCGCCGCCCGTGACCAGGGCGATACGCCGCTCGCTCATGCCACCGCCTCCTCGCCCAGCAGCGAGGTCCGGTGCATCAGCCGGGCGGAGGCCCGGCCGTAGGGCAGTGCGCGGTGCAGCATT
Source organism: Streptomyces cylindrosporus (assembly GCF_022698165.1). GTDB lineage: Bacteria > Actinomycetota > Actinomycetes > Streptomycetales > Streptomycetaceae > Streptomyces > Streptomyces cylindrosporus. The sequence continues at coordinate 440,428 of NZ_JALDAY010000007.1, read as the reverse complement.
CCGGTGTTGTCCCAGATGACGAGGTCGCCCTGGCGCCAGCGGTGGCGCAGGGTGAACTCCGGCCGGGTCGCGTGGTCCAGGAGCCGGTCCAGCAGCCTGCGGCCCTCGGCGGCGGACCGGCCGACGACCTCGCCCGCCGTCGCGCCGATGAGCAGCGACTTGCGGCCACTGCGCCGGGTCCACACCAACGGGTGCTCGCGGGACGGGTTGCGGTCCCAGGCCGCCCGCTCCTTCGGCGACGGATCCGGCGTCACCAGCAGCTGCGAGGCGGCGAAACTGTGCACGACCCGCAGCCCGTCCAGCTCCTTGCGCTCCACCTCCGGCAACGCCTCGTACGCGGCGAAGGTGTTGGCGAACGCGGTGTCGCCGTCCCCGTCACCGGATATCTGCCGTGCCGTCAGAAGCGTTGTCTTGTTGGGCACTTGCTCCGTCGTGCCGTCGATGTGCCAGTGGAAGGTGGACTCGCGGTAGGCGGCCAGCGGGCTCTTCGAGGGGTCGCGGGTGATCCGCTGGATCTCCCGGTGGGTCGGATGGCCGCCCATCGGCAGCGGGACGACCTCGCCGAGCAGGCGGCTGAAGGCGACCAGATCGTCGTCGTCGATGTCCGCCTCGCGGTAGATCACCACCCCGCGCCGCTCCAGCGCGGCCAGGCATTCCTCGGCGACACCCCGGTCCACCAGCCGGCTCCCGGAGAGCCCGGTGATCTCGACGCCGGTGGTGGGGGTGGGTTCGGTGACGGTGACGGGCATTCGGGTGCGGCCCTTCTCTCGAGTCCGTCAAGCGCCTTCTCTGCTAGGGAGAATGGCGTTTTCGGATCAGACTACTCCGTCCGTCCGCAGCTGCGCCATCTCCGCGACGGGCTCGGTGCGGCGGGGGAGGAGCAGCGGTGTGGCGAGGGCGAGGACGCCCGCGATCGCGATCGCCGCGCGCGGGCCCGTGACTCCGGCCAGCAGGCCCCACAGGGCGGTCATGCCCGCGGTGGTCGCCTTGTTGGTGACCGACCACGCGGACAGCGTGCGGGCCACCCGGTCCGGGTCCGCCAGCCGCAGGCGCGTGGTCGCGTACACCGGGTTGAAGACGGCACAGGACGTGATCACCCCCAGCTCCACGGCCATGACGAGCACCAGTCCCGGCGTGCCGGGCCCGACGAAGGCGAGTCCGACCGGCCAGCAGGCGCGCAGCCACCCCGAGGTGAGCAGCACCCGGCGCTCCCCGAAGCGCGGCACGAGCCGCCGCGCCAGCCACGATCCGAGCAGGCCGCCGAGGCTCGGCACGGAGAAGGCCAGGCCGTACTGCCAGGCGGCGAACCCCAGCTCGCCCACCATCAGCACGGCGAGCAGCGGGAGCGAGACCATGATCAGGGCGTTGTACAGCGCGGTGTTGAGGAAGAGCGGCCGCAGCACCGGATGGCCCAGGATGTACCGCCACCCTTCGAGCAGCCCCCCGGCCGGCGCCGGGCCCTTGCGCGCCGCACGCGTCTCGGTCCCGCCGATGGCCCGGATGCCGAGCGCCGACAGCACGAAGCTGACCGCGTTGACCAGCACGGTCGTCACCGGCCCGAACAGCCCCATCGCGGCCCCGCCCAGCGGCGGCCCGAGGATGGTCGCGGTCCACTGCGTCGCCTCGAACCGGGCGTTCGCGGCCAGCAGGTCCTCCGGCGGCAGCAGCGACTTGAGGAAGGCCCCACTGGCCGCCGTGAAACCGATGTCGGCCGCTCCGACCACGACGGACACAACCAGAAGTTGTACGAAGGTGAGCCCGCCGAGGGCGAAGGCGGCCGGAACGGTCAGCAGTGCCGCGAAACGGACCAGGTCCATGGCCATCATCACCGGGCGCTTGCGCCGGAACTCCATCCACGGCCCGAGCGGCGTGGCCACGACCGCTCCCACCGCGAGGCCGGCCGCCGACAGCACCGCCACCTCGGTCGCCCCGGCGTGCAGCACCACCACCGCGATCAGCGAGAACGCGTCGAAGGCGAGCCAGGTCCCGAGCGCGCTGACGGCGTACGCCGTCCACAGCCACCCGAACCGCCGCCCCAGCGATCGCCCGCCCCGCATGCCCGTCTCCCTGCCCCGCCCGAATGCCGACCGGCGACATCAAAGCCGGTCGCGCGGCGCGCGGGCAAACAACCGACACGCTCGACGCCGTACAACCGGAGGTTGTCGGGGAAGGAGGCCCATGGCTCCCGGCGGACGTGTACAAAGGAGCCCGTGGATCTCGACGCAGTGCGCACCTTCGTGGCGATCGCGGACGCCGGACGGTTCCGGGAGGCCGCCCTCGCCCTGGACGTCACCCAGCAGGCCGTCTCCAAGCGGGTCGCCGCGCTGGAGAAGGACCTGGGGGCGCGGCTGTTCACGCGTACGGCGCGCGGTGCGCGGCTCACCGTCGACGGCCAGGTCTTCCTGCCGCACGCCCGCGAGCTGCTGGCGGCCGAGGAGCGGGCCGCGGCCTCCGTGCGCCCCGGCCGCCGCGCCCTGCGCATCGACGTGATCGGCCGCCGGCTCGCACCCGCCGACCTGGTACGGGACTTCCACCGCGCCCATCCCGAGGCCGCCCTCGACGTGGTGACCCTCTTCGACGCCGACGCGGCGATCGCGGCGGTGCGCTCCGGCACGATCGACGCGTCGTTCCGCGCGCTCACCGAGCGCCGGCTGCCCGACGGCGTCGAGAGCGCCCGCGTCCACGACGAACCCGTGCAGCTCCTCACCGGGCCCGCCCACGCGCTCGCCGCCGCCCGCACGATCACTCCTGCCCGGCTGGCCGGGCACCGGATCTGGATGCCGGGCAACGACGCCGGCACGGAATGGGCCGCCTTCTACGACGACCTCGGCGCGGAGTTCGGCATCACCATCGAGGTGACGGGCCCCGACTTCGGCGCCGAGCCGCTGCTGGACACGATCGCGGACTCCCCGCACCTCGCGACCTTCGTCGGCGAGCAGACGCGCATGGTCTGGCCGGCCGGCCACGACCTGCGCCGCATCCCGATCCACGACCCGACGCCGGTGTACCCGCACTCGCTGATCTGGCGCGCCGACAACCCGCACCCGGCACTCGCGCTGCTCCGCAGCCACCTCGGCTCACCGGGCCCGGGCAGCGACACCTGGACGCCGAAGTGGGCGCGCTAGGAGGAGAACCCGGTGCGGTCAGCTCACCGCCCCCGCCGTCTTCAGCGCCAGGATCCGCTCCCAGTCCAGCCCCAGCTCCAGCAGGATCTCCTCGGTCTGCGCCGCGAACTCCGGGGCGGGGCCCGGCTGCGGCGCGGTCACGTCGAACTGCACCGGATTCGCGGCCAGTTCGAGCTCCCCGGCCCGTACGAGGTACTCGTTCGCCCTGACCTGGGCGTCCGAGCCGACCTGGAGGGAGTCCTGCACCGGCGCCCACGGCCCCGCCAGCGTGGCGAACCGCTCGCTCCACTCGGCCAGCGTGCGGGTGGCGATCACCTCCCGGAGGATCTTCACCGCCTCCTCGGTGTGCGCGGCGATGTCCGCACCGGTCGCGAACCGCGGGTCCTCGGCCAGTTCGGGCCGGTCGACGTGCCGGCACACGTCCGCCCAGAACTTGCCCGGCTGCATCATCACGAACGCGAGATAGCGGTCGTCGGAGGTGCGGTACAGCCCGGACAGCGGGTTGGTCGGCGAGCCGTGGGCGCCCAGCGGCGGCGCGACCATGGGCTTGTCGAGGTGGAGGGAGAGGGCGATGCCGTGCCCCAGGGCCCACACGCCGCTGCCGAGCAGGGAGACGTCCACGACCGGCGCCTCCCCGGTCCGCTCCCGCTTGAGCAGGGCCGCCGCGATGCCCCCGGCGAGGTTGGTGCCGGAGATGGTGTCGCCGTAGGCCGGCCCGGGGGGCGGGATCATGCCCTCGACACCCGCGGGCGTCAGGCTGGCCGCCGTCCCCGCGCGGGCCCAGAACGCCGTCATGTCGTAGCCGCCCTTGTCCGCCTCCCGGCCCCGCGGCCCGAGCCCGCTGCCCCGGGCGTACACGATCCGCGGATTGACCGCGCGGATGTCGGCCACGTCGATGGCGAACTTCCGCCGCGCCGAGGGCAGGAAGCTGGTCAGGAACACGTCCGAGCGCCGGGTCAGCTCGTACAGCACCTCCCGGCCCTCGTCCCGCGCCATGTCGAGGCCGATGCTGCGCTTGCCCCGGTTCGCGTGCTCGATGTTGGGATTGGGGTCACCCTCCACCTTGAACGCGCCGGTCTGCCGCAGCCCGCGCTGCGGATCGCCGTTGACGGCGTGCTCGACCTTGACGACGTCCGCGCCCCAGTCGGCGAGCACCGCACCGGCGGACGGGACGAACCCGTACATCGCCACTTCCAGGACCCGTATCCCGTCCAGCGGGCCACCGCTCATGCGACGCACTCCCTTTCCCGTCCCGACCGTGAAAATGAAGTTCTCCGATTTGAGAACCATAGCCGCGGGGCTGGTCAGCGTCACGACCTCGGAACGGCCTCGCTGTCACTTGTCGCACCGTGACACAAAGTCGCCGCGCGGGACTTCCGGCAGTCCAGCGGTGAAAGTATGGTTCTCGCATTCGGAAGGGAGATTCTTGTGATTGGAGTCGTGGGCGCCGGTCGGATGGGCCTGCCGATGGTGCGACGGCTCGCCGGGGCAGGTCACGAGGTACAGGTCCTCGCCCGGAGCGCCGAGTCCCGCCGCTCCCTGGAGCGGGAACCCGCCCGGATCGTGTCCGAGGCCGCGCAGGCCGGTGCGGGCGCCGCCGCCGTCCTGGTGTGCGTGCACACCGACGAGCAGGTGCGTGAAGTCTGCCTCGACAGCGGGCTCTTGGCCACCATGCCCGCCGGGGCCACCTTGGTCCTCCACACCACCGGGAGCCCCGACACCGCCGAAGCCGTCGCCGCACAGGGGGAGCGGCACGGCGTCGAGGTGGTCGACGCCCCGGTCAGCGGCGGCCCGCACGACATCGCGGCCGGCCGCATCACCCTCTTCGTGGGCGGCGCCGACGACACCGTCGCCCGCGTCCGTCCCGTCCTGCGCACCTACGGCGACCCGGTCCTGCACATCGGCCCGCTCGGCGCGGGCCAGCGGGTCAAGCTCGTCAACAACACCGTCTTCGCCGCCCAGATCGGCCTGCTCGCCCACGCGGTCCGCCTCGGCGGCGAACTGGGCCTCGACGAAAGCCTCCTGCTGGACGCCCTCACCCACGGCAGCGCGTCGAGCCGCGCGCTCGCCGGCGTCGTACGCCATGGCTCGGTCACCGGATTCGCCCGCGCGACAAGGGAGTTCCTCGGCAAGGACCTCGACGTCGTGCGCGCGGTCGCCGGGCAGCTCAGCGCCGACTTCGGCGCCCTCGCCCCTGCCCTCGACGCCCTGTCCGACGCCGTCGCACCCGCCGGCACGGGCTGAGCGAGCGGCCCGGGCGGGACGCCTCGGGCCGCGGAACAACCACAAAGGAAGGAACCCCCGATGGGACGAGTCGATGGCAAGGTCGCGTTCATCACCGGCGCGGCACGCGGGCAGGGACGCAGCCATGCCGTACGGCTGGCCGAGGAGGGCGCCGACATCATCGCGGTCGACATCTGCCGCGACTTCGAGACGGTCCGCTACCCGATGGCCACCCCCGAGGACCTCAAGGAGACGGTCCGGCTGGTGGAGGAACAGGGGCGCCGGATCGTCGCCCGCCAGGCCGACGTCCGCGACACCGGCCAGCTCCGCGAGGCCCTGAGCGCCGGCCTCGACCGACTCGGCGGCCTGGACATCGTGGTGGCACAGGCAGGCATCGCCCCGCTGCGCGGCGAGCCCAAGATGCAGGCCTGGTGCGACGCCATCGACGTCGACCTGATCGGCACCATCAACACCATCCAGGCAGCCCTGCCCCACCTGCGCGAGCACGCCTCCGTCATCGCCACCGGCTCCACCGCCGCGCTCATGGACCACGGCATCGTCCAGAACCCCGGCAACAACCCGGGCGGCGCCGGATACGCCTTCGCCAAGCGCGCCCTGTCGGAGTACGTGCACGAACTCGCCCGCAACCTGGCCCCGTTGAACCAGCGCGCCAACGTCGTCCACCCCACCAACGTCGACACCCACATGCTGCAGAACCCCTCGATGTACGAGTCCTTCCGGCCCGACCTCGAACACCCCACCCGGGAGGACGCCGAGCCCGCGTTCGCCGTGCAACAGGCCATGCCGGTCCGGTTCGTCGAGCCGCGCGACATCAGCAACGCCGTGCTCTTCCTCGCCTCCGACGAGGCCCGCTACATCACCGGCACCCAACTGCGGGTGGACGCCGGCGGCTACATCAAGTGGTACGACTGGCGCCGCTGAACCGCCAGAACCCCACCGTCACAGGGAGGCAAGCCGTGAAGGTCCGCGTCGATCCGGAGCGCTGCCAGGGCCACACGCTCTGCTGGATGACCGCTCCGAAGTCGTTCCAACTGGACGAGGTCGACGGTCACTCCTCGGCCGTCAGCGAGGACGTACCGGCCGATCAGGAAGAGGACGTGCGGGAAGCCGCGCACTCGTGCCCGGAACGGGCCATCCAGATCTTCTGACAAGGGAGGCCCCGTGAGCGAGGCAAACGGCAACGACGACCGCAAGAAGCACCGGGTGCACTTCGACCGGCACACCCCCGAGTACCGCCACGAGTTCGAGGAGATCACCCACGAACTCCAGGCCAAGTGCCCCATCGCCTGGACCGACACCCACGGCGGCCACTGGGTCGCCAGCGGGAACCGCGAGGTATTCGAACTGGCCCGGTCCGCCGAGTTCCTCTCCAACGACCACGACGTGAAGGGCGAACGGCGCGGCTACAAGGGCATCACCATCCCCACCCCGCCGCGCGCCGCCGAGGCGCAGGGCGGATTCCTGGAGATGGACCCGCCCGCGCAGCGCCACTACCGCCAGGCCCTCAACCCGTACCTCTCCCCGGCCGCCGTCGCCCGCTGGGTGCCCTTCGTCGACGAGGTCGTCCGCGCCTGCCTCGACGAGAAGATCGAGGAAGGCCGCATCGACTTCGTCGACGACCTCGCCAACATCGTCCCGGCCGTCCTCACCCTCGCCATGATGGGCATCCCGCTCAAGGACTGGACGGTCTACAACGAGCCCGCCCACGCCTCCGTCTACACCCCGCCCGACTCACCCGACATGCCCCGCGTCGCCGAACTGAGTCGAAACATGGGCATCTCCCTATACATGGCGCTCCAGGAGATCCGCCGAAGCCCGCGGCCCGGCCTGATCGACGCCCTGGTACGCGCGGAGATCGACGGCGAGAACCCGCCCGACGAGGAGCTCGTCGGCGTACTCGCCCTGCTCATCGGCGGCGGCTTCGACACCACGACCGCCCTCACCGCGCACGCCCTGGAGTGGCTGTCGCAGAATCCCACTGAGCGGGACCGCCTCAGCCGGGAGCGGAGCACTCTGCTGGACTCGGCGACCGAGGAGTTCCTGCGCTTCTACGCCCCCGCACCGGGCGACGGCCGCACGATCTCCGCCGACTGCGAGATAGCCGGCCAGCGCTTCGAGGAGGGTGAACGACTGTGGCTGTCCTGGGCCATGGCCAATCGCGACCCCTCCGTCTTCCCCGACCCGGACCGCGTCGACCTGGCCCGCAAGGGCAACCGGCACAGCAGCTTCGGCCTCGGCATCCACCGCTGCATCGGCTCGAACGTCGCCCGTACGGTGTTCAAGCGGATGGTGACGGCCGTACTGGACCGGATGCCCGACTACCGCTGCGACGCCGAGGGCACCGTCCACTACGAGACGATCGGCATCATCCAGGGCATGCGTCACCTCCCGGCGACCTTCACCCCCGGCGAACGGCTCGGCCCCTCCCTCGACGAGACGCTTCAGACCCTCCAACGGGCCTGTGACGAACAGCGCCTGGCCGAACCCGTCGTCCGGACGGCCCGCGCCGACACCGCACGCTGAACACAGGAGAGGACGAGTGGTGGCCGCAAACCCAGGACGCCCGCTGCCCCTGATCACCGACCAGAACGAGTTCTTCTGGACGTCGGGGGCGGACGGCCGGCTGCGCATCCAGGAGTGCACCTCGTGCAGTTCCCTGATCCACCCGCCGCAGCCCGTCTGCCGGTACTGCCGCGCACAGGAGATGGGCGTACGGGCCGTCTCCGGGTACGCGACCCTCATCGGCTTCACCGTCAGCCACCGCTTCAGCGCGCCCGGCCTGCCCTCCCCGTACGTCGTCGCCCAGGTCGCCCTCGAAGACGACCCGCGCATCCGCCTCACCACCAACACGGTCGAGTGCGACCCCGGCGAACTCGCCCTCGGCATGCGCATGGAGGTCGTCTTCGAGCAGGCCGGCGAGGTGTGGCTGCCGCTGTTCCGGCCCACGGCCGAACAGGGGGAGCCGGCCCCGCTGCCCGCCGACGAGGTCGAACCCGACCAGGTGCGGCGGCACATCCGGCCCGTGCTCACCACGGAGAAGTTCGAGGACAAGGCCGCCCTCACCGGCGTCGGCGCCTCCCCGATCGGCCGCCGCCTGATGGTTCCCCCGCTCTCCCTCACGGTCCAGGCCTGCAAGGCCGCCGTCGCCGACGCCGGCCTCACCCTGGACGACATCGACGGCCTCGCCGCCTACCCGGGAGCAGGCTCCTTCGGCGGCTTCGCCGAAGGCGGCGTCCTCGCCCTGGAGTCGGCCCTCGGCATCCGCCCCACCTGGTACAACGGCGGCAGCGAGACCTTCGGCCCGGGCGGCTCCCTGGTCGCGGCGATGCTGGCGGTGGCCGGCGGCCTCGCCCGGCACGTGCTGTGCTTCCGCACCGTGTGGGAGTCGACCTACGGCGAACTCGTCAAGCAGGGCAGGATCCCGCTGCCCGCCGGCGGGGACCCCGGCTGGCTCAAGCCCTTCGGCGCCACCTCCGCCGCCCACACCCTGGCCCAGAACGCCCAGCGCCACATGCACCGCTACGGCACCACCCGCGAGACCCTCGGCTGGATCGCCCTCAACCAGCGCGCCAACGCGGCCCTGAACCCCACCGCGATCTACCGCGACCCGATGACGATGGACGACTACCTCACCGCCCGGTCCATCACCACACCCTTCGGCCTCTACGACTGCGACGTGCCCTGCGACGGAGCCGTGGCCGTCGTCGTCTCGGCCGTCGACACCACACGCGACCTCGCCAAGCCGCCCGTCCTCGTCGAGGCCGTCGGCACCCAGCTAGTCGAGCGCGTCGAATGGGACCAGAGCACCCTCACCCACGAACCCCAGACCGTCGGCCAGTCCGCCCACCTGTGGACCCGCACCTCGCTGCGCCCCGCCGACGTCGACGTCGCCGAGCTCTACGACGGCTTCTCCTTCAACTGCCTTTCCTGGATAGAGGCGTTGGGCTTCTGTGGCATCGGCGAGGCGAAGGACTTCCTGGACGGCGGCAAGAACATCGCCCGCGACGGCGTACTGCCCCTCAACACCCACGGCGGCCAGCTCTCGCACGGCCGCACCCACGGCATGGGACTCGTCCACGAGGCGATGGTCCAGCTGCGCGGCGAGGGCGGGCCCCGCCAGGTGCCCGGGGCGCGGGTCGCGGTGGTCAGCACCGGCGGACTCGCGCCCAGCGGGGTCCTGCTCCTCAGGACGGACACGTGACCGACAGCCGTCCCGTGGTGCCCGGCGTGGTCGACGTCGACGGCATCCCGCTGTCGTACCGGGCGAGTTGGGCCCGCGATCCCCGGGCCGTCGTCCTCGCCCTGCACGGCGGCGCGACCGACTCCGCCTACTTCGACTGCCCGGGCCACCCACGGCTCTCCCTGCTGCGCACCGGCGTCGCCCTCGGCTTCACCGTCGTCGCCCTGGACCGCCCCGGCTACGGCGCCTCACTGCCCGCCGCCCGCGAACTCACCGACCCCGCACGGCGGGTCGACCTCGCCTACGCGGCCCTGGACCGTCTCCTCCGCTCCCGCCCCACCGGGGCGGGCGTGTTCGTGCTGGCCCACTCGGCGGGCAGCGAACTCGCCGTGCGGATGGCCGCGGACCCGCGCGGCCACGGGCTGCTGGGACTGGAGATCGCCGGCACCGGACGACACCACCACCCGCGCTCGGTGGCCTTCCTTGAACTCGGCGACAAGGACCTGCTCCGGGCGCGCGACCGCCTGCGCCAAGCACTGTGGGGAACAGGGGAGTTGTATCCGCCCGAGGTGTACGGCGGCGCGAGCATCGCCGCCGCCTCGCCCGCCTACGAGTCCGCGGCCCGCGGCTGGCGGTACGAGTTCCCGGAACTGGCGGCGCGCGTGCGCGTCCCCGTGCAGTTCAGCCTCGGCGAGCACGAGGAGGTGTGGAGCTCGGGCCCCGAGGCCCTGGCCGACATCGCCTCCCTGTTCACCGCCTCGCCTCGAGTGAGGGTCAATGAACAGCCCGACAGCGGGCACAATCTGAGCCTCGGGCACTCGGCCCGGGCCTACCACCTGAAGGTGCTGTCGTTCGCGGAGGAGTGCGCGGTGACCCGGGAGGCCGACATCGCCGCACCCCCACGACAAGGGAGAGCGGGATGAACGAGACGGATGCCGTCGCACTGCTGCTGCGGCTGGTCCTGGGCGTGGTCATGATCGCGCACGGCCTCAACCACTGGCGCGGCGGCGGCCGCATCGCGGGCACCGCCCGCTGGTTCACCGGCCTGGGCCTCACCCACGGCACCCTGCAGGCCTGGCTGAGCGTGCTCACCGAGGTCGGCGCGGGCGCCCTCCTCCTGGCCGGCCTGTTCACCCCGCTGGCCTGCGCGGCCGTCGTCTCGGTGATGCTGGTCGCCGGCCTCCTGGCCCACCGCCCCAACGGATTCTTCGTCTTCAAAGAGGGTTACGAGTACGTCCTCACGCTCGCCGTCGTGGCCCTCGCGCTGGCGGTACTGGGCCCGGGCGGCGCGTCGCTCGACGAGGCGGCCGGCATCGACGTGACCGGCTGGGCGGGCGGCGGTATCGCGCTCGGCGTGGGCGTGGTCGCGACCGCCGGTCTGCTCGCCACGTTCTGGCGCCCGAAGCCCGCCCCGCGACCGGCACCCACCCCGAACCCCGTCGAGCAGGAGGCCGGTTGATGCGCGTCGGTTTCATCGGACTGGGCAGTCAGGGCGGCCCCATGGCCCGCCGGATCATCGACGCGGGCCACGACACGACCCTGTGGGCCCGCCGCCCCGCGAGCCTCGTCCCCTTCGCGGACACGCCCGCCGAGCGGGCCGCCTCTCCCGCCGAACTGGCGGGGAACAGCGACCTGGTGTGCGTGTGCGTCGTCGACGACGCGGACGTCGAGGAGGTGCTCACCGGCGAGCACGGAGTCCTGGCCGGTCTGCGCAAGGGCGGGGTGATCGCCGTGCACAGCACCGTCCACCCCGACACCTGCCGCCGGCTCGCCGACCGCGCGCGGGCCTACGGCGTCACGCTGATCGACGCACCGGTCAGCGGGGGAGGGCCGGCCGCGGCCGAGGGCCGGCTGGTGGTGATGGTGGGCGGCGAGCCCGGCACGGTGGCCTACTGCCGTCCGGTGTTCGCCACCTACGGCGACCCGGTCGTCCACATGGGCCCGGTGGGCACCGGCCAGTTGGCCAAGCTGCTGAACAACGTGCTGTTCACGGCCAACCTGGCCACCGCCGCCGACACCCTCGCCCTGGGACGCGAACTCGCCATCGACCAGGCCGCGTTGGCCCAGGTCCTCGCGAACGGCAGCGCGGGCAGCTTCGCGATGGACCGGGTTGCGGCCGCCGGCGGCACCCTGGACGGGTTCGGCGCCCACGCCGCGCCCCTGCTGCGCAAGGACGTCCGGCTGGTCACCGACGTGGCCGCGGCCGCCGGGGCCGAGGCGGAGATCGTCACCTCGGCCGCCGGGGCCGCGCTCGCCCTGATGAACCAGCAGCGCCCGACGGTCAGTTGAGGGTGTCGGGGTCAGGCCCGGTGCGCAGACCGCGGTCCAGCCCGGCGATCGCGGTCATCTCCTCGTCCGCCAGGGCGAAGTCGAAGACGTCGATGTTCTCGCGGATACGCGCGGGCGTGACCGACTTCGGGATCACGATGTTGCCGAGCTGAAGGTGCCAGCGCAGCACCACCTGGGCAGGCGACTTCCCGTGCCGTTCGGCGATGGCGGTGATCGCCGGGTCGTCGAGGACCGCGCCCTGGGCCAGCGGGCTCCAGGCCTCGGTGGCGATGCCCGACTCGGCGTGCAGGGCGCGCAGTTCGCGCTGCTGGAGGCCGGGGTGCAGCTCGATCTGGTTGACGGCCGGCACCAGGGAGCTCCCCTCCAGCAGCCGGCGCAGATGCGCGGGCTGGAAGTTGGAGACACCGGCGGCCCGGATCCGCCCGTCGGCCGCCAGCTTCTCGATGGCCCGCCAGGACTCCCGGTACAGGTCGCGGGCCGGCGTGGGCCAGTGGATCAGGTACAGGTCGACATGGTCCAGGCCCAGCTTGCCGAGGCTCGTGTCGAAGGCCCGGAGCGTGGCGTCGTACCCCTGGTCCGCGTTCCACAGCTTGGTGGTGACGAACAGGTCCTCGCGGGCGATGCCCGAGGCGGCGAGGGCGGCGCCGACGCCCGTCTCGTTGCCGTAGATCGCGGCGGTGTCGATGCTGCGGTAGCCGGCCTCCAGGGCCGCGGTGACCGCGGCGGTGGTCTCGGCGTCGGGGACCTGGAAGACGCCGAAGCCGAGCTGGGGGATCTCGACGCCGTTGTTGAGGGTGACGGTCGGAGTGGTCATGTGCCTTGCTTTCTTTGCGAGTTGACAGTCAGTGCCGGGCAGCGGCCGGGGTGTGCTCGGCCGCCGCGGGCGCGGTCACGACCCGGCCGGCCGGGCGGGTGCGGCGGTCCAGGAACGCGGCCAGGAACGACAGCAGCAGCGCGGTCCCGGACAGGAGGGCACCGATCCAGCTGGGGGAGGTGTAGCCGAGCCCGGCGGAGATCACGACGCCGCCCAGCCAGGCGGCCAGCGCGTTGCCCAGGTTGAAGGCGCCGATGTTGGCGGCGGACGCCAGGGTCGGGGCGGCCGAGGCCTGGTCGAGCACCCACTTCTGCAGCGGGGGCACGGTGGCGAAGCCCAGGGCGCCGATCACCGTCAGGGTGACCGCGGCCAGAACCTTGTCGTGGGCGGTGGCCGTGAACAGCAGCAGCGCCGCCGACAGCGCGCCGAGCGCGGTGAACAGCATGGGCATCAGCGCACGGTCGGCGAACCGGCCGCCCACCAGGTTGCCCAGGAACATCCCGATGCCGAACAGGACCAGCAGCCAGGTGACCGCGCCGGCGGAGTAGCCGGCGACCTCGGTCATCATCGGCGTGATGTAGGTGATCGCGGCGAAGACACCGCCGTAGCCCAGGACGGTCATCGCCATCGCGAGCCACACCTGGACGTTGCGGAAGGCGGCGAACTCGGTGCGGATCGTGTGGCTCTCCGGCCGGCCCGACTCGGGCACCAGCCGGGCCACGCCGAGGAGGCCGACGATCCCGAGCGCGGCGACACCGGCGAAGGTGACCCGCCAGCCGGCGGCCTGGCCGACGTACGTGCCCAGCGGCACGCCCACGATGTTGGCGACGGTCAGACCGGTGAACATCAGGGAGATCGCGGAGGCCTTCTTCTCCGGGGCGACCAGATCGGCCGCGACGACCGAACCGATCCCGAAGAACGCGCCGTGCGCGAGCGAGGCGATCACCCGGCCGATCAGCATCACGCCGAAGACGGGGGCCAGTGCCGACAGGGTGTTGCCCACCACGAACACGCCCATCAGGAACATGAGCATCTTCTTGCGGGAGACCTTGGTGCCCAGCACGGTCAGCAGGGGTGCGCCGAAGACGACGCCGAGGGCGTATCCGGAGACCAGCCAGCCCGCGGTGGGGATGGAGACGCCGAAGTCGCCCGCGACCTCGGGCAGCACACCCATGATCACGAACTCGGTGGTGCCGATCCCGAAGGCCCCGATGGCCAGGGCCAGAAGGGCGAGAGGCATGGGGAGAACCTTCCAGAGGATTGCGTGTGACGCTTACAAGCGTAGACAATAGTTGCAGACGCCGTATAAATGCAAGCCGTAGTGAGCGGAGGTAGCGGATAGCCGTCGTCTGCAAGCGTGCGTGCAGGGGTGTCCTACGGCTCTACGGCTCTACGGGACATCCAGCCTTGGGGGGCGGGCTACGCGGGAATGCGGATCGCCTCGACCGCCTTGACGAGGGGGGCCAGCTCCGGGTTCCGGGCGGCCGCGTCGAGGGCCTCGCGCAGGGCCGCCTCGTTGGTCGGGCGGGCCTCTTCGAGCAGCTTGAAGCCGGACTCGGTGACGTTGGTGTAGATGCCGCGGCGGTCCGTCGGGCACAGGTACCGGGTGAGCAGTCCGCGGTCCTCGAGGCGGGTGACCAGCCGGGTCGTGGCGCTCTGGCTCAGTACGACCGCGTCGGCGACCTGCTTCATCTGCAGATGCCCGCCGTCCCCGTCGTGCTGTCGGCTCAGCACGTCCAGCAGCGAGTACTCCCTGACGCTCAGATCGTGCTTCGCCTGCAGGGCCCGCTCGATGTGGGCCTCGATCCGGCCGTGCAGCAGCGAGAGGGCGGACCAGCCCGAGGCGAGCGCGGTGAGCGCCGGATCTGTCGCGGTCATGGGTCCTCCGTCCCGAGTGGCTGGGATCCAGGATAGGCCATGGTTGAAATAGTGGGCGAGGGCGTGTAAACGGCGTACGCAACCACTGCCTCCTGCCTCCGCTTGCTATACACATACGGTGACGAACGATTCCAGTGGCTTCGTGGCAGGACAATCGGCCCTCGTCGTGCGGATCCCCGAGGCCGAACCGGCGGTCCGGACCTGGCGCGAGCGCTACGACCCAGCGGCCCGCGCGGGTGTCCCGGCCCACGTGACGGTGCTCTTCCCCTTCCTCCACGCGGACCTGATCGACACCGCCGCGTGCGACGCCCTGGCCGAGGTGATCGGACGCCACAGCTCCTTCGACGTGAGCTTCGAGAGGTTGGGCCGCTTCCCGGGCGTGCTGTACCTGGCCCCGGACCCGGAAGCCCCCTTCCGCCGCCTGACGGAGGCGATCGTCGAACGCTGGCCGCAGACCCCGCCGTACGGCGGCAAGTACGAGCCCGTCCCGCACCTGACGATCGCCCAGGGCCAGGCCGACGACGTCCTGGCCGACCTCGCGACGACCCTCCGCGCCCACCTCCCCGTCACGGCTCACGTCTCGACGGTCGACCTGGTCGCCTACGACGGCACCGAATGGACCCACCGAGCGACCTTCACCCTCCGCCGGGACCACGCATAGGGTGACCCCATGATCAGCCCCCGCCCCACGACGACCCTCTGGCGGCCCACCGGCCCCAAGGAACTGGACCTGGTCCGCGAGCTCGACTGGCGCGCCTGGCCGCCTCGTCTGCCCGAGCAGCCGATCTTCTATCCGGTGCTCAACGAGGAGTACGCCGTCAAGATCGCGCGGGACTGGAACGTCAAGCACGACGGCGCCGGGTACGTGACCCGCTTCGAGGTCGACACGGAGTTCCTGAGCCGGTACCCCGTCCAGCAGGCCGGTGGCGAGACGATCCTCGAACTGTGGGTGCCCGCCGAGGAACTCGACGAGTTCAACGCCCACATCGTCGGCGAGATCGAGGTCGTGCACGAGTTCAACTGAGGCCGGCTGACGGCGGAGTGCCGGGACTGCGCGTCGGTGTGGGTCAGGGGCGGGCCAAGTGTCGCATGGTCAGGGCCAGTTGGAGCCGCAGGCGGCCCTGCGGGGTGCGCAGTGGCCAGCCCAGCAGGTGTTCGGCCTGGGTCAACCGGTCCTGGAGCGTGGAGTGGTGCACGTTGATCTCCGCGGCCGCCGCCCGCTGACTGGCCGTCGCGGCGACGGCGTGCAGCGTGGCCAGCATGCCGGGCACCGCCGCGGCGGCCGCCTCGACGGCTCGTACGTCCGGCGGCGGCTCGGCACCGGGCGCGACCAGGTCGGCGAGGAGCGCGATCCCGCCGAGCTCGTCGGCGTGGACCACCCGAGGCCCGGGGTCCTGCGCGGTGCCCTCGGCCGTGAAGCGCAGGGCCGTGCGCGCGGCGGCCAGGGAGCCCGGCAGGTCGAGCACCGCGACCGCGGGCCCCACGCCGAGCCGCCCCGCCGGAAGTTCCGCCCCGGCGGGCAGGACGCGCGGCCGCCCGTCGGACGGGGCCAGCGCACGGACCCGTACGGCCGGGTCGGCGGTGTCGATGCCGAGGCCGCGGGCCGCGTGCAGCCGGGCCGGTTCGGGCGTCGTGACGTCCAGCAGCGCCTCCACCAGCGCCGGGTCGTCGGCGGGGGAGGACGGGGCACGGCCGCGGGTGCGATCCAGCACCAGCCGTATCGCACCCGCGGCCCGCTCCAGGATCACCGCGTCGACGACACTCGGCTCACTGCCCGTGCGCTCCAGCCACAGCGCCGGAACGCCCCCGGGCTCCAGCGCGGCGCACGGCCAGTCGGCGTCCGGCGGACCCTCGGCGTCCCTCCTCGTCCCGTCCGGCTCGACACGCACCCGCACACGCCGCCCGGCGTCGACGAGCCGTGCCGGGCATCCCGCCAGCACGGCCGCGCCGCGCACCAGGGCCTCCAGCCCGGCCCTGGTGTCGGCCAGCCGGTCGAAGTAGGAGATGACCTGCACCGCGGCGCCCGCGTCCGGATCCAGCGCGGTCAGCCGTCCCGCCAGCTCTTTCATACGCACATGGTGCGACACGGGCCCACCCGATGGAGAGCCCGATGCCCCCTGCACCGAGCGCCCCCACCATCGCCGGACGGCACCCCACCAATACGCCGACGCCCTCCGCAATGGCTCAGGACCCGATAAGTCGGCGCAGCCACGTCAGTTGGGCTGACCGTGCCGCCTGGGACAGGGCCGCCTGTGGGGCGAAGCCGTCGAAGCCGTGGAAGCCGCCGGGCCATACGTGGAGCTCGGCGACCCCGCCCGCCTGCCAGATGCGGGACGCGTAGGCGACGACCTCGTCGCGGAAGGTCTCCGCGGAGCCGACGTCCAGGAAGGCCGGCGGCAGGCCGGTCAGGTCCTCGGCGCGGGCCGGGGCCGCGTACGGCGACACGTCCGGGCCGCCCCGGGAGTCGCCGAGCAGCGCCGTCCAGCCGGTCTCGTTGGCCGTGCGGTCCCAGACACCGAGCCCCGCCATCTGGTGCGAGGACGGCGTCTCGTTGCGGTCGTCCAGCATCGGGCACATCAGCACCTGCCCGATCGGCCGCGGCCCCTTGCGGTCCCGGGTGAGCAGGGCCAGCGCCGCGCTCAGCCCGCCGCCCGCGCTGGCCCCCGCGATCACGATCCGCTCCGGATCGGCGCCCAGTTCCCCGGCGTGCTCCGCGGTCCACACCAGACCCGCGTACACGTCCTCGATCGGAGCCGGATGCGGATGCTCGGGCGCCAGCCGGTACTCCACCGAGACGACGACCGCGTCCAGTTCCTTCGCCCAGGCCAGCGGGACGTCCACGCCGACGCGGTTGTCGCCGAGGATCATGCCGCCGCCGTGGACGTGGTAGATCACCGGCCGCGGACCGCCTGTCGCCTGGGCGGCCGGGCGGCAGACCAGCAGCGAGATCTCGGGCGCGTTCTCCGGTCCGGGCACCACCCGTTCCTCGACCTCGAAGAACCCCTCCGCCGTCAGGTCGAGCCGGGCCAGCATCTCGATGCCGGGCCCCTGGCGCATGAGGTCGATCTCGTCCATCGTGAGGCCGGGCGAGATCATGTCCTTGATCACCTCCAGGGCGGCGGCGAGCTCGGGGTCGAACGGGGGCGGAACCTGGTTCATGGCAACTCCTGACGCGGGGCGCGGCGGCTCTGGGCCGACATGATTCACGCACCGCGGCCCCCGCGGACCGCCGCCGTACGGCGGAACCTGCCCGCCGAACGGCGGGTGGCCGCCCGCTACCCCCTCGTCCTGCGCGCCGGGTTCATCGCACAGCGAGACCCCGCTCGGGTGCGGCCTTCGCGCGCATCATCACGCAGTCGAACTCGACCACCCGCCCGGTGGCCGCCTCCCGCGTCACCGGGTACATGCCGGTGATCTCGAAGCCGCCGTCCTCGTACGCCGCCACCGCCTCGCTCATCCGGGGGCTGCCCTCGTACAGCCGCAGCACGGCGACCTCGGACTGCAGGCCCACGAAGTCCCCGATCCGCTCCCCGGCGCCGGCGAACACCTCCAGGTCGTAGCCCTGGGTGTCCATCTTCAGGAAGGGGCGCGGCTGCTCGATGCCGTCGAGGGCCTCGTCCAGCACGCCGTCCAGGCGCCGGACGCGGATCTCCTCCGTGCGGGTCTCGTTGAACCGCCGGTAGCGGCCGAGGCCGTAGTCGCTGGGCGGCAGCAGGGAGTTCATGGTGTTCCAGCCGGTGTGGATGGCGGTCACCGTGTCCTCGCGGCCGAGGCCGAGGTGGTGCACCTGCCACGCGGGGTCGTCCGCGGCCGCCGCGGAGAGCCGCTCGAAGGCGTGCGCGGTCGGTTCGAAGGAGACGATCCGTCCGGTGTAGCCGAGCCGCCGCAGCCGCTTCGCGTACTGCCCGGCGTTGGCCCCGACGTCGAACACGCAGTTCACGCCGTAGAGTTCCAGCATCCCGGCGACGTGCTGCGTGCAGAGGTACTCGGCGGCCGCCAGCTGTACCTTGCGCTCGTCCTTCCCGGCCTCCTCGTCGAACAGGAGCCGTGCGCCGCTGTCGCCCAGCCGCTCGGCGCGCCATCTGCCGAGGCCCTTGCCCCGGGCCACGACCCAGGTGTCCTTCCCGGCCTCGGTGACGGCGTACCGGCCGTTGCCCCTGGTGAGCAGGTCGGCGCCCGGCCCCAGCGGGGTCCGGACCCGCCCGCCGCGCCGGGAGACCACCGCGGTCCCCGGTCCGAGGTCGGTCACGTGCACGCCCAGCCTGGGCATCAGGTCGAGCAGTCGTCGGTAGAGGGTCTGCATCCGGTCACCCTTCCAGACATGACTGGAAGGGGTCCTCGCTTTGAACGAACTTGGTCGTCGCTGTGAAGTCCCCGTGCGGTGAGGTGGCGCAGGAGGGCCACCGCGGTGAGCGCCCCGACCACCGCGCACACCCCTGACCAGCCGAAGCGGGCGTAGGCGCGGGCGCCGAGCCAGGATCCCGCCGTGCCGCCCAGGTAGGCGCAGGTCATGTACGCGGTGTTGAGCCGGCTGCGCACGTCGGCGGCCAGCGCGTAGATCCGCACCTGGTTGGCGACCATCCCGGACTGCATGCCGACGTCCAGCAGCAGCGTCCCGGCGACCAGGGCCACGAGCCCGCTCACCCCGCCGAGCCCGCCGAACGCCAGCACCAGGGCCGAGGCACCGACCACCAGGAAACAGACGCGGTTCACGGTGTCCGGCCCCCGCCGGTCCACCCATCGCCCCGCGACCGGCGTGCACAGCATGGTCGCCGCGTTGACCAGGGCGAGCAGGCCGGCGGCCCGCGCGCTCATGCCGTACACCGGGCCCGTCAGCAGCAGGGCCACCCCGGTCCACACCGCGGAGAAGCCCGCGAAGACCGCGGCCTGGTAGAGGCAGGAGCGGCGCAACGGGGGCTGCGTGCGCAGGAGGCGCAGGGGTTCGGCGAGCAGTGCCGGGTAGCGCTGGGCGGACGGCGGGGCGAGCGCCGGCAGGGTTCGGGCGAGGAGGGCGGCGGCCGTGAGGGAGAGGGCCGCCGACAGGACGTACGGGGCCCGCCAGCCCAGCCAGTCGCCGAGCGCGGCTCCGAAGGTGCGGGAGAGCAGCATGCCCGCGATGGAGCCGCTCAGCAGCATGCCGCTGGTCACGCCACGCCGCTCGGCGGGCACCAGACCGGCCGCCAGCGGTCCGGCGAGGGGCGCGACCACCGTGGTCACACCGACCAGGACACTCGCGGCGGCCAGCGGCAGCAGGGCCGGTGCGAGGCTCGCGGCGAGCAGGCCCAGGCCGGTCAGGGCGAGCAGGGTGACCAGCAGCCGGCGCGGCGGCAGACGGTCGCCGAGCGGGACGAGCAGGAAGATGCCGGCCGCGTAGCCGAACTGCGTCGCGGTCACCACGGAGGCGGCGGTGCCGGGGGAGACGCCGAGGCCCGAGGCCACCAGTGGGCTGATCGCCTGCGGGAAGTAGACATTGCCCACGGCCACCCCGCAGGTGAGTGCGAGCAGCCAGGTCAACCGGTGGCCGGCGGTAGGCTGGCGCGGGTCGTGATCCGTCATGGGCCCAAGTCCAGGGCACCGGCGGACGGTTGCCAAAGGATTTAGCCGGGGGCTTCATGATCAGCTTCCTGCTGGACGTCCAGGACCTCGCGGACACCCGGTTCGCCATCTCCCCGTTGCGCGAGGTCATGGGCAGCCTGCGGACCCTGCGCGCCCCCGCCCTCTTCCCCCTGCACACGGAGTGGCGCCGGTCCGTGCTCGCCCGCCTCGACCCGGCCGACGCCCGGCTGCTGGCCGCGCTGGTCGGCGAGACCCTGGCCCTGCCCGACTTCCTCACGCCCAGACCGACGGCCTACGCGCCCACGATCGAGGACCAGCTGGCCGTCGTACACGCGACGCCTGAAGAGGTCGTACGACGGGATCTGTACGCGGCACACGCCCCGCGCCCGCTGCCGGTGGAACTGCGGGCACCTGTGCCGGAGTTGCTGGAGGAGCTCTGCGAACTGCTGCTCCGGTACTGGCGGTTGGCCATCCTGCCCCACTGGGCGCGGATGCGGCTCGTGCTGGAGGCCGACATCACGCACCGGGCAGGGCAGTTGGCGACGGGCGGGGCCCGGCTGCTCTTCTCCGACCTGCACCGCAACCTCAGCTGGCGGGACGGCGAGCTGCGCGTCGGGCAGATGATCGGCCGGCACCGGATCGACGGCGCGGGGCGCGGGCTGCGTCTGGTGCCGTCGCTGTTCGCGCACAAGCCCGCCCCGCCGGTCGGCGCCGACGAAGCCCCGATGCTGGCCTATCCGAGCCGCGGCGCCGCGACCCTGTGGGAACCGGCCCCGGACCCCGACGCCTCCGCGCTCACCGCCCTGCTCGGCGCGCCCCGGACCACCGTCCTGCGGCTGCTCGCCGAGCCGCTGTCCACCGTCGAACTCGCCCGCCGCCTCGGCGTCACTCCCAGCGCCGTCTCCCAGCACCTCCAGGTGCTGCACGCGACCGGCCTGGTCAGCCGGGCCCGCGACGGGCGCCACGTGCTGTACCGGCGTAGTGCCCTCGGCGACCAACTGGCCGCAGGCGCTTGACTTCGAGAGCGCTCCAAGATCTAGCGTCTTGCGAGGACGGTGAAGGTCCGGGCGAACGGAGACGGTCATGCGGGTGGGCGTACACATCAACAAGTTCGACCACAGCGGGGGAGGACCCGCGCTCGGCGCCGAACTCGCCGCCGCGGGCGCCGCCGCCGAGGCGGCGGGAGTCAGCTGGCTGTCGGTCATGGACCACTACTTCCAGATGGAGTTCAACGGCGGCGCCGAGGACCCGATGCTGGAGGCCTACACGACCCTCGGCTACCTCGCCGGCCACACCTCCACGCTCCGGCTCGGCGCCCTGGTGACCGGCGTGACCTACCGCCGCCCCGGACTGCTCGCCAAGATCGCCACCACCCTCGACGTGCTGTCCGGCGGGCGCGCCACGCTCGGCATCGGAGCGGCCTGGTACGACCGCGAACACGCCGGACTCGGCGTACCGTTCCCGCCGCTCGCCGAGCGCTTCGAGCGGCTGGAGGAGACGCTGCGGATCTGTCTGCAGATGTGGGACCCGGCGAACAACGGCCCCTTCGAGGGCAGGCACTACCGGCTCGCCGAGACCCTGTGCGTGCCGGCGCCGGTCAGCAGCCCGCACCCCGAGATCATGATCGGCGGCGGGGGCGAGAAGAAGACACTGCGCCTGGTCGCCCGCTACGGCGACGCCTGCAACCTGTTCGCGACCTCGCCGGAGGAGGTCCGCCACAAGCTCGACGTGCTGCGCGGACACTGCGACACCGAGGGTCGCGACTACGACGAGATCCGCAAGACCGTCGCCTACGGCGGCGAGGCCGCCACCGAGGGCGACCTCGACGCCTTCCTGAAGGACATCGCGGGTTACACGAAGCTCGGCATCGACACCCTGATCCTGTCGCCGCGCCTCGGCGAGACCGCGGCCTGGATGGAGCGCTTCGTCGCCCCCCTCGTGCCACGCCTGGCGGAACTGGACTGAGCGCGGGCCGCGTTCAGGCCGGGCGGCTGCGGGAGACGATCCGTGTCCCGCCGCCGTCGACCGCCCTGACCTGGAGCGAACCGCAGGCGCAGCGGGTCCAGAGCGTGCTTCCCGCGGCCGTGGCGTGCCGGGACACCACCTGGAAGGGCTCGGCGGCGTCGGGCCAGCCGCAGTGCGGGCAGACGGTGCCCGTGGTGCTGGTCATGACTGAACACTCCTTGGACGTGTAGGGCGGGCTGACCGTCGCGACACAGCCAGGGTGCAACCGAAGCTTCGTGCACGTCCAGGTTGACTTTGTGGACCTCACCTTGAAGCGTGGACTTCATGATTGACCTGCGCCGGCTCCACGTCCTGCGGGCGGTCTCGCACTACGGCACGGTCACCGCCGCCGCCCGCGCCCTCCACTTCACCCCGTCCGCCGCCTCCCAGCAGATCCGCCAGCTCGCCCGCGACCTCGGCGTCGACCTGCTCGAACCGCAGGGCCGCGGGGTACGGCTCACCCCGGCCGCGGAGAGCCTCCTCGCGCACGCCGACGCCATCGCGGCCCGCTGGGAACAGGCCGAACTCGACCTGCGCGCCGACCACCGCGACCCGGCCGGACCGCTGCGCGTGAGCGGCTTCGCGGCGGCGGTGTCGGTGCTGCTCGCGCCCATGGCGGCACGGCTGCACAAGCGGCACCGGCGGTTGTCCGTGCGGATCCAGGAAGTGGGCGTGCCGGAGAGCTTCGACCTGCTCTTCGAGGGCGCGACCGACCTGGCGATCGTGGAGGCGACCCCGCACAACCCGCCGCTGAGCGACGCCCGCTTCGACCAGCAGCCGCTCCTGGACGACCCGTTCGACCTCGTCGTACCGGAAGACCATGCGCTCGCCCGGCGGGCGCGGGTCGATCTCGCGGACGCGGCGCACGAGCAGTGGATCGCGCCGGTGCCGGAGAGTCCGTGCCGTGCGCATGTGATGTCCGCGTGCGGTGAGGCCGGGTTCAGTCCCGACGTCGTCCATCACGCGGTGGAGTGGAACGTCACCGCCCACCTGGTCGCCAGCGGTCTGGGCGTCGCCCTGATCCCGCGGCTGGCCCATCTCACCCCGCACCTGCCGATCTCCCGGGTGCGCTGCACGGGCAACCCGCAGCGCAGGCTCCTGACCTGCACCCGGCGGGGCGGCCGGGAACTGCCGGCGGTCGCGGCGGCGCTGGAGGAGCTGGGGGAGCTGGCGCCGACCGCGGTGGCCTGAGACACGCGGAAGGCGTGGCCCGAGACACGGAAAAGGCCGGAGCGGCTCGGCTCCGGCCCTCTCGGGTACGCGCTGGTCAGGCGGCGACGGCCTCGCTCGCGTGGCCGTGCAGCCGGGCGACGACCTCGGTCAGCTGGGCGGCGACCTCGGCGTCGTCGGCCGGGTGGGTCTCGGCGAAGCGGGTCACGGAGCCGGGGATGGACAGCTTGACGTCCTCCAGGACCTTGCCGCCCGCGATGCCCACGGCCTTGCGGGTCTCGTCCTGCGCCCAGACGCCGCCGAACTGGCCGAACGCGGTGCCGACCACGGCGACCGGCTTGCCGCCGAAGGCACCGGCGCCGTACGGGCGGGACAGCCAGTCGATGGCGTTCTTCAGGACGGCCGGGATGGTGCCGTTGTACTCGGGCGAGAAGAGCAGGAAGGCGTCGGCGGTCTGGGCGGCCTCGCGTAGCTTGGCGGCGGGCGCCGGGACGCTGCCCTCGACGTCGATGTCCTCGTTGTAGAAGGGGATCTCGGCCAGGCCCTCGAACAGCTCGACGTCCGCGCCCTCCGGGGCGAGCTTGACGGTCGCCTCGGCGAGCTGGCGGTTGTGCGAACCGGCGCGAAGGCTGCCGACGAGCGCAAGGATGCGAACAGACATGCGAACTCCCAATGCTGAAACATTGCCGTTACGATCCGGACCGAGGTCCGTTTAAAGTTCTAGCACCCTAAGCGGACCGCGGTCCAGTTTTGTTCCCGATGCTTTACGCTGGCTTCATGTCCGCCACCCTGCCGCCCTTCCCGCGGCCGCCCCAGGAGCCGGTCGACGAGCCCGAGTTGCTGCAGCTCGGGTCTCCCGAGGACTCGCCGTGCCTGCGCGCCGACGCGGCCCGCAACCGGGCCCGGCTGCTGGACGCGGCCTCCCGGCTGATCGCGGAGCACGGAGTGGCCGGGGTCACGATGGAGGCGGTGGCCGCGGCCGCCCAGGTCGGCAAGGGGACCGTCTTCCGGCGCTTCGGCGACCGCACCGGGCTGCTGATGGCCCTGCTCGACCACTCGTCGAGGACGCTGCAGGCCGACTTCATGGGCGGGCCCCCGCCGCTGGGGCCTGGCGCGCCGGCGGACGAGCGGCTGCGCGCCTTCGGCGTGGCGGTGCTGTACCGCCTGGTGGAGCAGCTGGACCTGCATCTGGCCGCGCAGTCCGATCCGACCCGCCGGTTCGCTCACCCGTCGTACCGGGCGCTGCACACGCACGTCACGATCCTGCTGCGGCAGATCGCGCCCGACGCCGACTGCGAGCTGCTCGCCCAGCCCCTGCTCAGCTATCTGGACCCGGCCCTGATACATCACCTGGTCCGGCAGTGCGGGATGCCCATGGAGCGGCTGGAGGCCGGCTGGGTCGACCTGGTCTCCCGGGTGACGGGTACCGCACCGTCGTGCTGAGCCCCGCTCAGTCGTGGGCGGCGAACATCTCGACCAGGCCCAGCGGCGCGTCGGCGCGGAAGAGCAGCTCGCCGCCCCGGGCCGACTCCAGCGCCGCGTGCTCGCTGCGCGGGAACAGCTTCTCCTCGTAGGCGGCCAGCGCGGCCTCGGTGTCACCGGGGTGCGCCACCAGGGCCAGGCCCAGCTCGGCCCCGTCCAGCAGGGCCAGGTTGGCGCCCTCGCCGGCGAACGGGGACATCAGGTGCGCGGCGTCGCCGAGCAGCGTGACGCCCGGGACGCGCTCCCACCTGTGCCCGACGGGCAGGGCGTGGATGCGCCGCGGCACGAGAGCGCCGTCGGCGTCCGCGACCAGCGCCCGCAGGCTCTTGTCCCAGCCGGCGAAGTGCTGAAGCACCTGCTCCTTGGCCGCCTCGGTGTCGCCGAAGTCGACGCCGTCGAGCCACTCCTCGGGAGCCTCCACGGCCGCGTAGACGTGCAGGCTGCCGTCGGTCTCGCGGTGCGCGAGGAAACCCCGGCCGGCCCCGAGCGCGAACAGCATGCCGCCGCCCACCACCTCGGCACTCACCGGGTGCCGCAGATCGGCGTCCCGCAGATCCGCCTCGACGAACGAGATCCCGGTGTACGAGGGCCGCGCGCCGGACACCAGCGACCGCACCCGCGACCAGGCGCCGTCCGCGCCGACCAGCAGATCCGTGGTGAACACGGTGCCGTCGGCGAGCGTCACCTCGTGCCGGCCGCCGCCCAGCGGTCGCGCGCCGGTCACCTTGGCGCCCCAGCGGACGGTCCCCTCGGGCAGTGAGCCGAGCAGCAGGTCGCGCAGGTCGCCGCGGTCGATCTCGGGGCGCCCGCGCGCGGGGTCGTCGGCCTCCTCGCGGTGCACCACCGCGTCCTTGTCCAGGATCCGCGTGGCCTGACCGCCCTGGTGGACGAGGCCCAGGAACTCCTCGTACAGGCCCGCGGCGCGCAGCGCCACCTGACCGGAGTTGTCGTGGATGTCGAGCATGCCGCCCTGGGTGCGGGCGGCGGGGGAGGCGTCCAGGTCGAAGAGGGCCGCCTCGACGCCGTGCGCGTGCAGCACACGGGCGAGGGCGAGGCCGCCGAGGCCGGCGCCGACGACAGCGATGGGGTGGTTGGTGGTCATGACGTTCTCCTTGAGGTCAGTCGGTCACGGCGGTCCGCTCGATGCCGGCGATCAGTGCGCGCAGGGCCCACGACAGACGGGCCTCGGGCGCTCCGGAGAGCAGGGCGTCGCCGAGCGCGGCGATGCGTGGATGGGTCCGGTCCGAGACCGAGCGCAGGGTGGAGCGCAACGCGTCCCAGTCCTCCTCGGAGGCCTCGGCGCTGTGCTCGGCCGCCGTCGCGGTGGCGTGCTGCAACAGCAGGTCGACGCCCCACGCGGCCTGGGCCGGGGGGACCCCGCCCTCGTCGAGCAGCGCGAGCAGCGTCTCGATCAGGTTCAGGTAGTGCGGGCCGCTCGGCCGGGCCGTGAGCGCCGAGCGGGCCAGGCTGGGGTGCTCGAAGAGCATCGCGGTGTACGCGGTGAGCACCCGCTCCAGGCGCTCGCGCCACGAGCCCTCGGCCGGGGCCGGTCCGACCGTGCCCAGCAGCTCGTCCAGGACGGCCGCGTGCAGCTCCGCGGTGTTGCGGACGTACACGTACAGCGAGGCCGGGCCGGTGTCGAGCTCCTGCGCCAGGCGCCGCATGGTCACTTTCTGCAGGCCCTCGGCACGCAGGATCGCGACCGCGGCGGCCACGATCCCCTCCCTGGTCAGGGCCGGTTTGGCCGGGCGCTCACGGCGGCTGCGGGGGGTGTCGGGACGCTCTGTCATGCCCCCACCCTAACGAACATGTTCGCTCCGAACAAGTTCGTTACGAACATGTTCGTCAGATCCCGGGTGTGGCCCCGGACACAGGTTCTGCAAAGATGCCGTACGTCATGGTGCAGATACCGAACCCGCCCCCGCACTCGTCCCCCGCACCGCGCCCCGTGCCGACGAGCGCCGATGTGGCCCGCCTGGCCGGCGTCTCGCGCGCGACCGTCTCGTACGTCCTGAACAACACCAGCGCCGTACGGATCAGCGAACCCACCCGCCGCCGCGTCCACGAGGCCGCCAAGGAACTCGGGTACGTGCCCCACGCGGCCGCCCGCAGTCTGCGCGCCGGACACAGCCGCATGGTCCTGATGCCCGCGCCGGACTTCCCCGTCGGCCCGCTCTACAGCCAGTTCATCAGTGAACTGCAGTGGGCGCTCGGCCGCCTCGACTACACCGTCGTCCAGTACGGCTCGATCGGTGTGTACGGCGACGAGGCCGCCCGCGCCTGGGCCGAACTGCGCCCGGTCGCCGTCCTGGTGCCCGGCGCCGGACTCGGCCCGCAGGGCGTGTCCGTGCTCAAGCGCTCCGGCGCCCGGGCCGTCGTCACCCTCGGCCCCGAATGCGTCGACGGCGCCCACTCCCTCCTCATGGACCACGAGGCCGTCGGCCACTGCGCCGGCAGCCACCTCTTCGACCGCGGCCGGCGTCGGATCGGCGTGGTCGTGCCCGGCGAGGCCGGCCTGGAGTCCTTCTCCCAGCCCCGCCTCGAAGGCGTCCGGCGCGCCCTGCACGGCACCGACGCCACTGTCACCGAGCTGCCCCTCGCCTACGAGGAGGAGGCCGCCTCGCGCCTCGCCGCCCGCTGGCGCGAGCTGGACCTCGACGCCGTGTTCGCCTACAACGACGAATACGCGATGCTGGTGATGCGCGCCCTTCAGGACGAGGGCGTGCGCATACCGGAGGACACGGCCGTCATCGGCGCCGACGACCTCATGCTCGGCCGGCTGCTCAGGCCCCGGCTCAGCACGGTCCACATTGAGCTGCCGTCCGGCCGCGACCTCGCCGAACTCGTCGACCGCGCGGTGCGCAACCCGGGTGCCGCGCCCGAGACGCACAAGGTGCTCGGAGCCTCGGTGGTCCACCGCGACTCCAGCTGAACCCCTGGGGAGACGCCCATGCGCACGACGGTCGGCATCATCGGCGGCGGCCCGGCCGGGCTGCTCCTCGCCAGGCTGCTGCACCGCACGGGCATCGACTGCGTCGTCCTGGAGGCCAGGACCCGTGAGTACGTCGAGCACCGCCAGCGCGCCGGGATGCTGGAGCAGGGCACGGTCGACGCCCTGCGCGAGGCCGGCGCCGCCGAGCGACTGACCGCCGAGGGCCTGGTCCACCAGGGCATCGAGCTGCGCTTCGACCGGGAACGCCACCACATCGACTTCCCGACCCTCACCGGCGGCCGCACCGTCACCATCTACGCCCAGACCGAGATCGTGAAGGACCTCGTCGCCCTCCAACTCGCCGACGGGCCACCGCTGTTGTTCGAGGCGGAGGCCCTCGCCGTGGAGAAGCCGGAGAGCGAGTCGCCCGTCGTGCGCTTCCTGCGCGAAGGGCGCGAGCAGACCCTGAGCTGCGACTGGGTGGTCGGCGCCGACGGCTTCCACGGCATCTCCCGCGACACCTTCCCGGCCGCGAGCAGCCGCTCGTACGCGCACGACTACCCGTACTCCTGGCTCGGCATCCTCGCCGACGTCGCCCCCTCCTGCGAGGAGTTGATCTACGCGCGCGGCGAGCGGGGCTTCGCCCTGCACAGCATGCGCTCCCCGCACGTCTCCCGCCTCTACCTCCAGGTCCCGAACGACACCGACCCCGAGGACTGGCCCGACGACCGCGTCTGGGACGAACTCGCCGCCCGCTTCGCGGTCGACGCCGACTGGACCCTCCGGCGCGGCCCGATCACCGCCAAGTCCGTGACACCGATGCGCAGTTACGTCCACGAGCCGATGCGGCACGGGCGGCTGCTGCTCGCCGGGGACGCCGCGCACATCGTGCCGCCGACCGGCGCCAAGGGCCTCAACCTCGCCGTCTCCGACGTCCGGGTCCTGCACCGCGCCCTCGCCGAGCTGCACCGCACCGGATCCGAGCAACTCCTCGACGCCTACTCGGACTTGTGCCTCGGCCGGGTGTGGCAGGCCACCCGATTCTCGTACGACATGACTAGGATGTTGCACGCTCAACCAGATGGGGACGCGTTCGAGAACCGGCTGCAGCTCGCACGGCTGCGCCGCATCACCGCGTCCCGCCATGCCGCGGCCGAACTGGCCGCCAACTACTCGGGACTTCCGCTCATCACCCGAGCCGAGTCCCGCCGGTGACGAACGGAGAGCCGTCATGCCGTTGCTCGACCCGAAGACCTGGCAGTCCCGCCCCCTGTCGGGGCCGGAGTACGCCGTGACAGAGCCCGCCACCGGGGACACCCTCGCCACCGTCACCCTCGCCTCCGCCGAGGACGTCGGCACGGCCGCCGAGACCGCCCGCGCCGCCCAGACCGAGTGGGCCCGGGTGCCGCACTTCGTGCGCGCCGGGGTGCTGCGCAAGGCCGGCGACCTGTTCGCCGCGCACGCCGACGAGCTGCGCGAGTGGATCGTGCGGGAGTCCGGCTCCATCGCCGGCAAGGCGGACTTCGAGCTGCACGTGGCCGCCCAGGAGTGCTACGAGGCCGCCGCGCTGGCCTCCCGCCCGGCCGGCCAGATCCTGCCCAGCGAGGCGCCGAGGCTGTCGTACACCCGGCGGGTCCCGGTCGGCGTGGTGGGCGTGATCTCGCCCTTCAACGCGCCGCTGATCCTCTCCATCCGCTCGGTCGCCCCCGCCCTCGCCCTCGGCAACGCGGTCGTCCTGAAGCCGGACCCGCGCACGGCGGTCTGCGGCGGCCTGTCACTGGCCGCGGTCTTCGCGGAGGCGGGTCTGCCCGAGGGGCTGCTGCACGTGCTGCCGGGCGGCCCGGACGTCGGCCAGGCGCTGGTCGCCGACCCGCGCGTGCCGGTCATCTCCTTCACCGGCTCCACCGCGGCGGGCCGCGCGGTCGGCGAGGCGGGCGGCCGCCACCTCAAGCGCGTGCACCTGGAACTCGGCGGCAACTCCGCCATGGTCGTCCTCGAGGACGCCGACATCGACGCCGTGATCTCCACGGCGGCCTGGGGATCCTTCTTCCACCAGGGCCAGATCTGCATGACGACCGGCCGCCACCTGGTCCATCAGTCGCTGTACGAGGACTACGTCGAGCGGCTCGCCGCCAAGGCCGACTCCCTCGCCGTCGGCGACCCGCACCGCGAGCAGGTCCACCTCGGCCCGATCATCGACGACGCCCAGCTCGCCAAGGTGCACGGCCTGGTCGAGGCCAGCACCTCCCGGGGCGCCAAGCTGGCCGCGGGCGGCACCCACGAGCGGCTCTTCTACCGGCCGACCGTCCTCGCGGGCGTCGACGACCAGAGCCCCGCCTACGCCGAGGAGGTCTTCGGCCCGGTCGCGCCCGTACGCTCCTTCGCCACCGCCGACGAGGCGGCGGCCCTGGCCTCGGCGGGGGAGTACGGGCTGTCCCTGGGCATCGTCACCCGGGACACGGCCCGCGGCCTCGACCTCGCCGAGCGCATCCCGACCGGCATCGTCCACATCAACGACCAGACGGTGAACGACGAGGCCGTGGCGCCCTTCGGCGGCATCGCCGCGTCCGGCACCGGCGCCCGCTTCGGCGGCGAGGCCAACCTGGAGGCCTTCACCGACGTGCGCTGGACGACGGTGCGGGGCGACGTGGCGCCGTACCCGTTCTAGGACGGGCCGTTACTGACCGTTCTGCTCGGCCTGGGCCTGCTGGGCCTCGACCGCCTTGCGGACCTCGTCCATGTCCAGCTTGCGCGCCTGCCCGATGACGTCCGCCAGGGCGGCCTCGGGCAGCGCGCCCGGCTGCGCGTACACCGCGACCTGGTCGCGGACGATCATCAGGGTCGGGATCGACTGGATGCCGAAGGCCGCGGCCAGCTCGGGCTGGGCCTCGGTGTCGATCTTGCCGAACACCAGGTCCGGGTTGTCCTCGGCCGCCTTCTCGTACACCGGCGCGAACTGACGGCACGGCCCGCACCAGGACGCCCAGAAGTCGATCAGGACGAATTCGTTGTCCGTGACCGTCTGGTCGAAGTTCTCCTTGGTGAGCTCCACGGTGCTGCTCATGACCTGAAATCCCTCTTCCTGCTGTCGGGGCGAAGCCGTCCGCACAACACGGCCGACCGGACACGTATTCCGCGCCCCTACCCGTGTGGTCCGAGCGCACACCACCCACCAGACTGACCCCATGACGGAAACGGAAACCTTCGCGTACGACGTCGTGGTGCTCGGGGCCGGCCCGGTGGGGGAGAACGTCGCCGACCGCACCCGCGCGGCCGGCCTGTCCACCGCGGTCGTGGAGAGCGAGCTGGTCGGCGGCGAGTGCTCGTACTGGGCCTGCATTCCCAGCAAGGCCCTGCTGCGCCCGGTGATCGCCCGCGCGGACGCCCGCCGGGTGCCCGGCCTGCGCCAGTCGGTGCAGGGCCCCCTGGACGCCGAGGCGGTCCTCGCCCATCGCAACTACTACACATCCGACTGGCACGACGACGGCGCCGCCCAGTGGCTCGACGGCATCGGCGCCGACCTGCACCGCGGCCACGGCCGGCTGACCGGCCCGCGCACGGTGACCGTCACCGGCGCCGACGGCGGACAGAAGGTGCTCACCGCACGGCACGCCGTCGCCGTCTGCACCGGCACCGACGCCGTACTGCCCGACCTGCCGGGCCTGGCCGAGGTCAAGCCGTGGACCAGCAGGAACGCCACGAGCGCGCAGGCCGTGCCCGGCCGGCTCGTCGTGGTCGGCGGGGGAGTGGTCGCCACCGAGATGGCCACCGCCTGGCAGGCCCTGGGCTCCGAGGTCACGCTCCTCGTCCGCGGCAAGGGCCTGCTGGGCCGCATGGAGCCGTTCGCCGGGGAGTTCGTCGCCGAGGCCCTCACCGAGGCCGGCGCGGACGTCCGCACCGGCACCTCGGTCGAGTCGGTGACCCGCGAGAACGGCACGGTCGTGGTCGTGACCGACACCGGCGACCGCATCGAGGCCGACGAGATCCTCTTCGCCACCGGCCGCAGGCCGCGCACCGCCGACATCGGCCTCGACACCGTCGGCCTGGAACCGGGCGGCTGGCTGCCGGTCGACGACAGCCTCCGCGTCACCGGCAGCGACTGGCTCTACGCGGTCGGCGACGTCAACCACCGCGCCCTCCTCACCCACCAGGGCAAGTACCAGGCGCGCATCGCGGGCGCCGCCATCGCCGCCCGCGCCTCCGGCGTGCCGATCCTGGAGTCCGACCCCTGGGGCGCCCACGCCGCCACCGCCGACCACCACGCCGTCCCCCAGGTCGTCTTCACCGACCCGGAGGCGGCGGCCGTGGGCCTCTCCCTCGCCGAGGCGGAACAGGCCGGCCACCGGGTCCGCGCGGTCGACGTCGACATGACCTCGGCCTCCGGCGCGGGCCTGTACGCCGACGGCTACAAGGGCCGCGCCCGCATGGTCGTCGACCTGGAGGCGGAGATCCTGCTCGGCGTGACCTTCGTCGGCCCCGGCGTGGGCGAGCTGATCCACTCGGCCACCGTCGCCGTCGCCGGCCAGGTCCCGATCAGCCGCCTGTGGCACGCGGTCCCGTCGTTCCCGACGATCAGCGAGGTGTGGCTGCGGTTGCTGGAGGCGTATCGGGACAACTGAACTCTGCCGGACGGAACTTGGACAAGGCGTCAGGATGGCCGCGAGGGACCGCGTGCAGGTCTGTGCCTCTCTGCGCCGTGAGTGCGCCAGGTCGTGGTGACGCGGCCTGGGCATCTCCGTGCTGAAGGCCGGCACGTGTTCCGTGCCGCCGTCACAGGGGGTGCAGGGCGATGTCCGCGCTGAAGATGCTCAAGGAACTGGCCACAGTCGCCGCAGTGGTCGCGGCGTCCTGCGCCGCCTCGGTCCTCATCACCATGCTCTTGGTCCGCGTGCCCGGCCTCCAGTCCCCTCAGAGCGGCAACGCCGGCCAGGCCTTCGGCGCTGCA
The DNA here is from genome assembly GCF_022698165.1 of Streptomyces cylindrosporus. Lineage (GTDB taxonomy): Bacteria > Actinomycetota > Actinomycetes > Streptomycetales > Streptomycetaceae > Streptomyces > Streptomyces cylindrosporus. Next base: position 407,809 of record NZ_JALDAY010000007.1, on the reverse strand, counting down.
GCCGGCCTGACATCGATGGTCGTCCTCGTCTACATGATCAGGACGTTTCACCAGCAACGCCAAGAGACGCAGATGCAGCGGGAGTTGCTGGATGCCCAGCTCAATGAGGTGATGTCGCAGAGCGAGTACGCGCGGATCAACAACGAATGCGCGCAGCGGATGGCGGAGGCCACGGTGAGGGCCCAGCACCATGCCCTCATCACCTCGGCCATCGACGATCCCGTGCTGGCCGACGTGTGGCCGGGCTGGGGACCCGACATCTCCGCAGAGAAGCGGAAGCAGTTCCTGTACGCCAACCTGATCGTGTCGTTCCAATGCATGGCGTACATGGTCGACTACATGTCGGCCGACGAGGTGGACGCGAGCATGTACCGGATCTTCCAGAGCGAGATCATCTGTGAATTCTGGGAACGGTCGCGCCCGGCACGTTTCGTGGGCACTGCATCGGGAGGCGCCATGTGGAAGTTCTACGAGATGGCCGAAGTGGCGTATCAGCGCTACCGGGCGTCGGAAACGGAGTGAGCCCGTTCTCGGGTGGTAGGCGGCTGCCAGCCCGCCGCGAGCGCGACGCTGCGGGGGACGACGACGAGTTGTTCGCCAGGGCCCACGCCGGTCCCCTGGGGTAGGAACTCGTGCAACTCGCCCGGGGCCTCCTTGCCGATGAGAGCCAGGTCGCCGTTCGGCAGCTCGAAGATGGCTGGGCAAGTGGACTCGCCGACGCAGGAGGCGGCGGCTGCCAGCAACTTGAGATGGGTCACGGCAGGAACACTAGCAGCGGCCATACCTGCAGAAACGTTCTTCACGTTGGTGACGGCAGGTCAAAACCCAGCAAGGTCGCGGCCTCTTGTGGAGTCGCCTGCCCCCATCGCTCCGCCATCGCTTGATTCGACGACAATGACCGCAGCTCGGCGCGATCGAGGTAGAGCGTTCCGTCGAGGTGGTCCGTCTCGTGCTGCACGATCCGGGCCGGCCAGCCGCTGAACACCTCGTCCAGGGCGCGCCCGTGCTCGTCCTCGCCCGTCAGCCGCACCTCCGCGGCCCGCGCCACGACGGCCTGCCAGCCCGGGACGCTCAGACAGCCCTCGAAGAACGCGGCCCGGGCCGGGCCGAGGGGCTCGTACGAGGGGTTGACCAGGACCCGGAACGGCTGCGGGACCCGGCCGCGGGCCAGCCGTACCTCGTCCGGCACCGGCGCCGGGTCCTCGATCACCGCGATCCGCAGGGGAACACCGACCTGGGGTGCGGCCAGGCCCACGCCCGGTGCCGCGTGCATCGTGACGCGCAGCGCCTCCACGAAGCGGGCCAGCAGCGCGGTGTCCAGCTGGCCGTCGAAGCGCTCGGTGCCGCGGCGCAGCACCGGGTCGCCGGCCGCGACGATCGGCAGCGGGCCGTCCGCGGCGAGGAGTTCCTCGACCCGGTCGGCAAGGGGCGCGTGGTCACGGGGAGTTGCCATCGGGCCAGCATGCCACGGCGGCCGGGAACGGACGTCCCGGCGTGTGACGTACGCCACGCGTGCCTCCGGGAACTCGGCGCCCTCCCGCTCCGACTACTGGACCGCTACAGCCTCACACCGTCCCGTCCCCGCCCCCGTCCCCCGGAGCGCCGATGTCCACCGACCCCTCGACCTCTCCCGCCCTCGGCCTCGCCCGAGCGGGGGAAGAACCCCCATCGGACGAGGCCCCGAAAGCCGACCCCGCCCCGGCACCGTCGCCCAGCCCCTGGGCATCGCTGCGACCGCTCGTCCTGCGCCTGCACTTCTACGCCGGAGTGTTCGTCGCCCCGTTCCTGCTGATCGCAGCCGTCACCGGCTTCCTCTACGCCGGAGCGTTCCAGGCCGAGAGGCTCGTGTACGCCCATGAGATGACCGTCGCGAAGGTCGGTGACACCAAGCTGCCGATCTCCGAGCAGGTCACCGCCGCCCGCAAGGCCCATCCCGAGGGCACCGTCTCCGCCGTCCGCCCGTCCCCCGAGGACGACGCCACCACCCGCGTGCTGCTGGCCGGCGTCAAGGGCATAGACCCCGACCACACTCTCGCGGTCTTCGTCGACCCGTACACCGGCAAGGTGCGTGGCGCGCTCGAACAGTACGGCTCCACCGGCGCGTTGCCGCTGCGCACCTGGATCGACGAGTTCCACCGCGACCTGCACCTCGGGGACACCGGCCGGCTCTACAGCGAGTTCGCCGCGAGCTGGCTGTGGGTCATCGCGGGCGGCGGTCTGGTGCTGTGGTTCTCCCGCCGCCGGGCCCTGCGGAAGGTGCGCGGCACGAGCGGCCGGCGGCGCACGCTGGGCCTGCACGGCACCGTCGGCGTCTGGGCCGCCGCCGGTTTCGTCTTCCTGTCGGCGACCGGCCTGACCTGGTCCACCTACGCGGGCGCCAACATCGACACGCTCCGCACCTCCCTCGGCCAGGCCACCCCGTCGGTCTCGTCCGCGGCCGGGGGCGACCACGCGGGCCACGGCGCCGCCGCGTCCTCCGGGGACGCCGAGCACGGCGTCGGGCTCGACAAGGTGCTGGCCGCGGCCCGCTCCGAGGGGCTCACCGACCCCGTGGAGATCGTGCCGCCCGCCGACGCGGAGTCCGCCTACGTCGTCAAGCAGGTGCAGCGCAGCTGGCCCGAGAAGCAGGACTCGGTCGCGGTCGACCCGGCCACCGGCGAGGTCACCGACGTGCTGCGGTTCGCCGACTACCCGCTGCTGGCCAAGCTGACCCGCTGGGGCATCGACCTGCACACCGGCATCCTCTTCGGCCTGGTCAACCAGATCGCCCTGATGGCGCTCGCCCTCTCCCTGGTCCTGCTGATCGTCTGGGGCTACCGCATGTGGTGGCAGCGCGGCCGCGGCTCCTCCTTCGGCCGTCCGATCCCGCGTGGTGCCTGGCAGCAGGTGCCGCCCCAGATCCTGGTGCCGTGCGTCGCCGCCACAGCCGTCCTCGGCTACTTCGTCCCGCTCCTGGGCATCCCGCTGGCCGGTTTCCTCGTCGCGGACGTCGTGCTCGGCGAGATCGCGCACCGGAGGCGGCGGGGCGCGGCCGAGGCTGCCGTCAAGTAGCCGCAGGGGTACGGGACTTGGCGCCCCGTATGCCGGAACGGCCGGGCTCGGCTCCTCTGTGGAACCGGGCCCGGCCGTCCCCTCGTACCGTGTCGCTCAGGCCTGTTCGGACTCAGACCTGCTCGAAGTCGCCCGCCAGCGCGGAGGCGATCCGCAGATGCGAGGCCGCCTCCTCCCGTCGGCCCTGCCGCTGGAGCGTGCGGCCGAGCATCAGCCGGGCGTAGTGCTCCACCGGGTCGCGCTCCACGAGGATGCGCAACTCGCTCTCCGCGCGCCGCAGTTGGGCCGAGTGGTAGTAGGAGCGGGCCAGCAGCAGCCGCGGTCCGGTCTGCTCCGGCACCTCCTCGACCAGCCCGCCCAGCACGCGCGCGGCGGCGGCGTAGTCCTTGGCGGCGAAGAACATCTGGGCGCGCTCCCAGCGCTCCGCCGGTGTTCCGTGGTCGTAGTACGTCGTGTCCACTCCTGACCTCCTTCGGCGTACCACAACCACGACAGATGGTTGAACATTCAACGAGTTGTGGGGGTGGCTCAGACGGACGCCGCGGCCAGCTCGGCGTTGGCCCGCTCGGTCACCAGGGCCAGGACGCGCCCGGCGGCGGCCAGGTCCTCCTCCGGGATGTCGCCCCAGACCCGCGCGGAGATCTTCGAGGACTCGGCGCTCACCGTGTCGTAGAACTCCCGGCCGGCCTCCGTGACCAGGACCCGGGACGCCTCGGCGGAGAGCAGCCCCTTGGTGGTCAGCTCCTCGACGACCTGCTCGGCCTCCGCCGTGGCGACCTTGAGCGAGCCGACGACCTGCGCGACGAGTTCCGCCCGCTCGACCGGACCCTCGGCGACCACGACGAGCCGGAGGGTGATCTGCTGCTGGAAGGTGGCGCCGTGCCGGCCCAGCACGCTCTCCAGTGCGGCGCGGGCGGCGTAGTGGGCCAGACCGAGGGCGCGGGCGTCGGCCTTGAGTGCGGTGGTGGTCATGACTGCTCCTTGTCGCTGTCACTGCTGTCGACGCTGTCGACATGTTCGATGGACGGATCAAGAGGTGCGTCGAGCAGGGTCGCCAGATCGGCGGTGAACTCCCGTGCGCGCGGGCTGTCGAGGCCGCCGAGGGGTGCGAGCAGCTGTCGCAGCAGTCCCTGTACGACCTTGACGGCGCGCCCGGTGACCTCCCGGCCCTGCTCGGTGAGGGTCAGCTGCACGGCCCGCGGGTCCCGGGGGTCCCGGGTGCGCTCCAGCAGGCCGGACGCCTCCAGGGCGCGGGCCAGCTTGGACACGTACAACGGCTCCAGGCCGGTGTGGTCGGCGAGGCGGCGCTGGCTGGGGCGCTCGCCGTCGCGCTGCATGCCGTACAGCGAGGCCATCAGCGAGTACTGCGCGTGGGTGAGTCCGAGCGGGGCCACCGCACGGTCCACCGCCACCCGCCACTTCATCGACAGACGCCACACCAGGAACCCCGGCGTCGCCTTCTCGGAACCCTTGCTCCTGGAACCCTTGCTCATGACGAATACAGTACATGGCTACTATATACATGGCTACTATTTTTCGAACGGCATCGAGCCGGGGCGAGTGACAGCACGGTGACGGACTGACGGGACGGCCGCGGCGGGACTAGGTTGTCGCCATGAGCAATCTTGATCGCGAGCCGGTTCCCGCCCTGTGCGGTGGCCGTGGCTTCGTGGTGGCGGAGCCCGTGCGTGAACTCCTCAGCCCTCGCCGCGTCAAGCTCGGCGAGTCGACCGAAGTCCGCCGGCTGCTGCCCAACCTGGGCCGCCGCATGGTCGGCGCCTGGTGCTTCGTCGATCACTACGGCCCCGACGACATCGCCGACGAGCCCGGCATGCAGGTCCCGCCGCACCCGCACATGGGCCTGCAGACGGTGAGCTGGCTGCACGAGGGCGAGGTGCTGCACCGCGACTCGACCGGCAGCCTCCAGACGATCCGCCCCCGCGAACTGGGCCTCATGACCTCGGGCCGCGCCATCAGCCACTCCGAGGAGAGCCCCCGCCCGCACGCCCGCCTCCTGCACGGCGCCCAGCTGTGGGTCGCCCTCCCGGACGGACACCGGCACACCGACCCCCACTTCGAGCACCACGCCGAACTGCCGGTCGTGACGGCCCCCGGCCTCCACGCCACGCTGATCCTGGGCGGCCTGGACGGAGCGACCTCGCCCGGTACGACGTACACCCCGATCGTCGGGGCCGACCTCGCGCTGGCCCGCGGCGCGGACGTACGCCTGCCGCTGGAACCGGACTTCGAGTACGCCGTCCTGTCCATGTCCGGCGAGGCCCACGTCGACGGCGTGCCCGTGCTGCCCGGCTCGATGCTCTACCTCGGCTGCGGCCGCACCGAACTCCCGCTGCGCGCCGAGTCGGACGCCGGCCTGATGCTCCTGGGCGGCGAGCCGTTCGAGGAAGAGCTGATCATGTTCTGGAACTGGATCGGCCGCACCCAGCAGGAGATCGCCCAGGCCCGCGAGGACTGGATGACGGGCACCCGCTTCGGCGAGGTGAAGGGGTACGACGGTGCGCCGCTCCCGGCTCCGGAACTGCCGCCGGTGCCGTTGAAGCCGCGGGGGAGGGTGCGTTGACGGCACCGTCCGCCGAGGTTCCGGAGCTCAGAACCCCGGCCGCCGCATGAAGCCGGACTTCGACATCGACCACACCTCCTTCGCGGTGCACGACGCCATGGCCTGGGCGGAACGGCTGCGCCGAGAGCTCGGAGCGGTGCCGGTCTGCGGCGAAGTCCTCCCGGAATTCCGGTACTTGCTCCTGTACGTCGGCTCGGCCGACGGCGGCGGCCGGCTGGAGCTGCTGGAGCCCGTCGGCGCCGGATTCCTCAGCCGCTTCCTCACGGCCCGCGGCGAGGGACCGCACCATCTCACCTTCACCGTCCCCGACCTGAGAACGGCCGTGCGCCGGGTGCGCGCACTCGGTCTCACCGTGGTGGGCGAGAGTTACGGCCATCCGGCCTGGCGCGAGGCCTTCGTCATGCCGGATCCGGTCCACCGCACGGTCATCCAGCTCGCCCAGTCCGACAAGGACTACCCGGATCCGAGCGAGCTCGTCGGCAGCGCCGTCCGCGATCCCTCGTCCATGCCGGCCGTGGCGGGAGCGACCGAGCCGCTGTGGTGGACGCCCCTGTGGGAGACGCCCGCCGCCGCGACCCCCACACGGCTGGGCCCGACCCACCTGGGCTCCACCGACCCGGCCCTCTCGCGGCGCCTGTTCGAGGACGTCCTCGGCGGACAGGTCGGTGAGTGGGACGGCTCAGCGGAGTTCACCTGGCCGAGCGGCTCGGTCCGCGTGCACGCCGGAGGCACCGCGGGCATCACCGGGATCAGCCTCCACGGAGGGCCCGCGGGAGGAGTGGAGATCGGCTCCGCCCGACTGGCGGAGAGATGACCGGCGCCGAGCGCCGGCCGGCCTCCCGGGCCGCAGACCGGCGACCAGGCCGACGATCACCACGGCGATGCCCAGCCAGACCGACGGCCCCGGCACCCCGGCACCCGACACGGCGCCGACGACCGCCGCGGCCAGTGGGGCGATCCCGGTGAGCAGCCCGGCCCGCCCCGCCCCCACGGAACGTACCGTCGAATACCACAGGACGAAGGCCACCGCCGTCACCATCACCGCCAGATAACCGAGCGCCGCCCACTGGGACGCGGTCAACTCCCCTGCCGCAGAAGGCCCTTCACCGCTCACGCCGACGACGGCCAGCAGCGCTCCGCCCAGCCAGGTCGCGTGCACGGACACTCCCCACGGCCCGTGCCGCCCCAGCACCGGCACCGCGAGCAGCGTGAACGCGGCCTCGCACCCCAGGGCCAGCGCCGCCCAGGCCACCCCGACCGCGTCCGTGCGGCCGGTCCCCTCCACCAGCACCGCACCCGCCATGACGACGGGCGCCGCCAGCAGCACCTGCCGGCTCGGCCTGCGCCGCTCCAGCAGCGGGCCCACCACCCCGAGGACCAGCGGTACGCACGCCACCGCCACGGCGATCACCGCGGGTTCCGCATGGGCGACACCGCGCACGACGGCCAGGTTGAACAGCACCAGACCGGTGACGGCGAGCCCGGTCAGCCACAGCCACTCCCGTCCGCGCGGCCACACCAGGTGCGCGCCGGCGAGCCGGGCGATGACCACGAGGAGCGCGGTCGCGGCCATGTACCGCACGGCCTGGCCGGTGAACAGGGGGGCGTCGACGAGCGCGTGCGAGACGGTGACGCTGCTGCCGACCAGCACCATCCCGGCCATGCCGGGCAGGAGCTGGGCGAACGAGGCGGAAGGAGTGTCCATGCCGTCCACCCTGCCCGCACAATGGATGCCATGGGCAGGTCCACAGAACCCTCCGCCGAGGGGTCCAAAACCTGGCGTCCGACGCCCGGCCCGGCCGCCGCGGACAGTGCCTCGGCCATCGGCTCCGACTTCCTCCAGCTGGACATCGGCCAGGCACCCGCCGGCGGGCGCACGGCGTGGCTGGCCGACCGGCTGCGGTCGGCCATCGCCGACGGCCGGCTGCCCGTCGGCACGCGACTGCCCGCCAGCCGGGTGCTCGCCGAGGAACTGCGCGTCACCCGGGGCGTGGTCACCGAGGCGTACCGGCGGCTCGCCGAGTCCGGCCAGATCGCCGGTCGCGGCCGGCTCGGCACGGTGGTCGTGGCGGCACCGGCCGCACCCCGCGACCGGCCTCCCGAGGCACCGTCCGATCAGGCCCCGGACCGTACGTCCACGGTCTTCCGCTCCGCCGACCGCGAGGGTGTCGTCGACGCCCTCCGCGCTCTGCCCTGCCGCATCGACCTCTCCCCGGGCGTCCCCGACCTCGCCGCCTTCCCCCGCACCGGCTGGCTGCGCGCCGAACGCGCCGTCCTCGCGAGTGTCACCCCGGCCGACTTCGGCTACGGCGACCCCCGCGGCGCCCCCGCCCTGCGCCGGGCCGTCGTCGGCTGGCTGGCCCGCAACCGCGGCATCCGCGCCGACCCGGACGAGGTGGTGGTGGTCGCGGGCGTGGCGCAGGCCCTCGCGCTGCTCGGGCAGCTGCTGCGGGCCGAGGGGATCCGCCGTGTCGCCGTCGAGGACCCCGGATCGCTGGGGGCGCGCCAGCAGTTGGAGTACGGCGGCCACACGATCGTCCCCGTCCCGGTGGACGCGGGCGGACTGGACGTCGGTGCGCTGCGCGCGAGCGGGGCCCGCGCGGTGCTGATGACGCCGGCCCACCAGTTCCCCACCGGGGTCGTCCTCGACGGGGAGCGCCGGCGCGACCTGCTCGCCTGGGCGGCCGAGGGCGGGGTGGTCGTCGAGGACGACTACGACGCCGAACACCGCTACGACCGGCCGCCGGTCCCGGCGCTGCGCTCACTGCTGCCGGAGGGCGTCTGCTACGCGGGCAGCGTCTCCAAACTCCTCGCACCCGCGCTCCGCGTGGGCTGGCTCCTCGTACCGCCGGACCGGCTGGACACCGTCGTGGCCGCCAAACGCTACGCCGACCTCGGCAACGGCGTCCTCACCCAGCTGGTCCTGGCCCGGCTGATGGACTCCGGCGAGCTGGAACGGCATCTGCGCCATGTGCGGCTGCGCCACCGTCGGCGCCGGGACGCGATGCTGCGGGCGATCGAGACCCATCTGCCCGGCGCCCGCGTCCACGGGGCGGCGGCCGGTCTGCACCTCATGCTCACCTTCGACGACCGGGGGACCGGCTTCCACGACACCGACCTCGCGGCGGCCGCCCTCGCGAAGGGCGTCAAAGCGCACCCCTTGTCCTGGCACCGGATCACCCCCGGCCGACCGGGCCTCGTCCTCGGCTACGCGGCGGGCCCCGCCCACGAGATCGAGGAGGGCGTCGCCCTGCTCGGCGAGGCCCTCCGCGCGTTTCCACACCACTGACGGAACAGCGGATCCTGAACCGCGTCACCGACCAGCCGCAGGTCGACCACCAGGCCCTGATCTTCATGCCGACCGACCCGTTCCTCGTCCTGGTCGAGGACCGGTTCTCGACGCCCGGCTTCGGCCCGCGTGCACGCGCCGGGCGTGCGCCTCGCCGTCCACGCCGGCACCGCCGACGGCGTCACCGGCACGGCCGACACCCATCACCCGGTGCGGTGCATGGTCGCCACCCTCGACCCGGAGACCTCGACTCCGTGCGGGACGGACCGGCTGGTCCGACCCCGTCGCCGGGCGGGTGGACACGACGCCGCAACCCGCCGCCGTGGAACCCGGGGGCACCGCCCGCGTGACGACTGCCGCTCCGGCGCCCTCGGCCCGGTCCCGAGCCCGGCGCGTCTCGCATACGACCGCTGACCGCCACCTGCGGGACGCCTGTGAACCGCTCGGCTACCCTGACTGCGGAGGTGGCCAAGTGGCGGAGAACGCTGGGGAGTTGGCGGAACCGGGAGAGCCGGCCGAGTCCACCACCGTCGTGGTGATCGGCGCGGGCCCCGCCGGACTCACCGTCGCCAACCTGCTGCGCCGCAGCGGGATCGACTGCGTCGTCCTGGAGCGCCGGTCCCGCGAGTACGTGACACAGCGCCAGCGCGCCGGCATCGTCGAGACCCGCGCCGTGCGGATGTTCGAGGCCTGGGGACTGGCCGACCGCGTGCTCGGCGGTCCACCCCACGACGGCATCCTGGAGTTCCGGGTGGACGGCGAGAGCCACCTGGTCTCCGACAGCGACGGCTCCGAAGGCCCCGGGGCCCGCCTCTGCCCCCAGCAGGTGCTCGTCCAGAACCTGACCGCCACCTACCTCGCCGACGGCGGCGACCTGCGCTTCGAGGCCCTCGACGTCTCCCTGCACGACCTGACCGGCGACCGGCCCACCGTCCGCTACCGCACCGCCGACGGCACCCGCTCCACCCTCACCTGCGACTTCGTCGCCGGCTGCGACGGCGATCACGGCGTCAGCCGCACCGCCGTACCCGAAGGCGCCCTCACCGCGCACTCCCTCGACCACGGCATCGGGTGGCTCACCGTCCTCGCCGACGCCCCGCCCCCGGCACACCCGCTCCTCGCCGTCAGCGCGCACGGCTTCGCCGCCCACTTCCCGCGCGGCCCGCACAGCAGCCGCTACTACCTCCAGTGCCCGCCCGACGACCGCACCGACGCCTGGCCCGACGCCCGCGTCTGGGACGCCCTGCGCAGCCGACTCGGCGACCCCGCCCTCGCCTCCGGTCCGATCACCGACCGCGAGATCTTCCGGCTCCGCAGCCTGGTCCACGACCCCATGCAGCACGGCCGCCTGTTCCTCGTCGGGGACGCCGCGCACATCGTGTCCCCCATGGGCGGCAAGGGCATGAACCTGGCCCTCTACGACGCCGACCTCTTCGCCCGCGCCGTACGGGACTTCGTCGACGACCAGGACGAGACCGGCCTGCGCGCGTACTCGCGGCGCTGCCTGCGGCGCGTCTGGAACGACCAGGAGTTCTCCCACTGGCTGACCCGGACCGTCCACGACGCGGGTGACGACACCCGCTCCGGCCCCTTCCTCCGCAACCTGGCGCGCGCCCGCCTCGACCGGCTGTTCACCTCACGGGCAGCCGCGGGCGCTTTCGCGGAACTCATGACGGGCCTGGATCCCGAGTCCAGCCGGATTCCGTGAGTCCCCGACAGATATCAAGAGGTCCGCATTCCGGGGCTGTTGCCGATCATGGCCGGGCCCATTGTCAGTGGCGCGTCCTACTCTCGCCATATGACCTACAGCGTCTGGCACAGGGGCCTCGGAATCACGCTCGACCTGACCGAGGCTGATCTCGGCCACCCCGAATACCCGCGGCTGCTCGACGAGATCTACGGCAATTACCAGCCGGATCTTCTGTACTGCCTGGAAGCCCATGAGGACGAAGGCTTCGTCTGCCCCGGCTTCATGACGATCCGCAAGGTCAACGGCCGTCCGCACGCGATGCACGTGGCAAAGGGAGAGCGCCCCGAAACCCAGGCCGAAATCGATCTCCACAAGGCACTCGGCGAATACACGGCGAAGGTCGCCACGGGCGAGGGATTCCGGGTGGGCCGGCCCGAGGGCGGAGAGCCGGGAAAGGGCCGCGTGGACGTGACGGTCGAGGGCGCCGACGATCACCGGCTCGCCTACGAAATCCAACTCGCCGCGATAGCGGGCGGTTCCGTCGACGAGCGCACCCGACTCGCCCACCAGGCCGGGCTCACCCCGCTGTGGCTCGTCAACAACGAGAACGCGATACCGATAGACCGCGCCCCCTGGGCCCGGCTGAACGTACAGAGCTGGCGCGACGTCACCGACCGGGCCGCGCTGCCGGTGCGCGGCGGGGTCAAGCACCTGCACATGTCCCGCTGCGACTGGAGCAACCCCGTGCCCTGTCCGCAGCGGGGGGCGGGCCGCTGCGGCGGCAGGCACGCACTGTGGGAGCCCGTACGCGGTCTCTACTACGACGACGTCATCCGGCGCACGGCGACCGGCGAGTTGGTCTCGCTGTACCTGCCCCATCCGGCGGCGGGCCGGCGCGGCTGGCACATGTGGGTCACCCCGACGGACAAGGAGGAGTTCCTCGAAGGACGCCCCGAACCCCTGCCCGGGGTGCCGACGCAGCGGCGTGCGAACGGCACGGACAGCCGGTCGGACCTCTGGAAGGCGGGCCGCGAGGGCCCGGAGCCCGGTACCCCCGCCGAGCTGACCCGGGCCCGGGACGACGGACTGCCCATCGACGCCTCGCTGTGGCACAGCGAGCCCGGGGCGTCGGAGTTCTCCCGGCCCTTCACCGTCGGCGAGTTCGTCATACCCGGCGACCTCGTCGCCGCCCGCCGGACCTTCACCCGGGCGCTGGAGCACTGCGCCGACATCGTCGCGCGCCTGCCCAGCGGGGCCGAGATCGCGGCTGGGCGCGCCGAGATCACCGGCGAGCAGCGGGAGCGCCTGGCGGACGCGCGGGAGCGGTGCCGGCGGCTCGCCGAGGAGATGCACACCCACCCCTGGTGGGAGACGGTCGGGAACCGGCACGCGGCACGGGAGGCACTGACGTACGCGGCGACCCACGACACCATGATCTGAACCCGCCCTGGACTTTTCGTCCAGCAATTGGACGGGTAGTCTGACCGGCATGGCAACCGAGCAGACCCGTGACGCCGAGCGGGACGCGATCCTCGCCGCGCTGCGGCCCGTCGTCGACGGGATCGCGGCCACCTTCGGACCGGTGTGCGAGGTGGTGCTGCACGACTACCGGCGGCCCGAGAAGTCGGTCGTCGCCGTCGCCGGCTCGGTCACCGGCCGGGCGGTGGGCGGCGCGATGAGCGAGATCGGCATGCGGGTCCTCGCGCGCGGCGACGAGGCGGCCGACGAGCTGAACTACGTCACGCGAACCGGGGCCGGCAAGCTGCTCAAGGCGTCGACCATGGTGCTGCGCGACTCCGGCGGGGCCGTCTTCGGCGCCCTGTGCGTCAACGTCGACGTCACCGCCGTCGGCGAGGCCCACGCCCTGCTCGGCGCCCTCGCCGGACTCGGGGCGAGCGCGGCCGAGGCTCCGGTCACCACCTTCGGCAACGATATCGACTCCGTCGTGGACGCCGTCCTCGACGCCCACCACCTCGGCCGGCACCGCGCCTGGGCCGCACTCGACCGAACCGAGCGCCTCGACCTGTTCCGCAGCCTCGACGGACACGGCGTCTTCGCCGTGCGCCGCGCCGTCGAACAGGTCGCCGGCCGGCTCGGCATCTCCCGCGCCTCCGCCTACAGCTACCTCTCCCAGGCCCGCGCCGACACCGACCCGACCCCCGCTGGAGGACACGCGTGACGACCACCGCCCCACCGGTCACCCTCGACGACGTCCGCGAGGCCGCCGCCCGGCTCGAGGGCGTCGCCCACCGCACCCCCGTCCTGCGCTCACGCACCCTCGACGCCCTCGTCGGCGCCGAGGTCCACCTGAAGTGCGAGAACTTCCAGCGGGTGGGCGCCTTCAAGTTCCGCGGCGCCTACAACGCCGCCTCCCGGCTCACCCCCGAGCAGCTCTCCCGGGGCATCGCCGCCTACTCGTCCGGCAACCACGCCCAGGCCGTCGCCCTGGCCGCACGGGAACTCGGCACCTCCGCGGTCATCGTGATGCCCGAGGACGCCCCGCGCTCGAAGCGGGCGGCGACGGAGGGCTACGGCGCCGAGATCGTGACGTACGACCGCTACACGGAGGACCGCGTCGCCGTCGCCGAGGCCCTGGCCGCCGAGCGGGGGCTCGCGCTCGTCCCGCCGTACGAGCATCCGCACGTCATGGCCGGGCAGGGTACCGCCGCCCTCGAACTCCTGGAGGAAGCGGGGGAGTTGGACGCCCTGGTCGTGCCCGTGGGCGGTGGTGGGCTGATCGCCGGGAGCGCCACGGCGGCCAAGGGGCTGCACCCGCGGATCAGGGTGATCGGCGTCGAGCCGGAGGCCGGGGACGACACCAAGCGGTCCCTGGAGGCGGGCCGGCGCATCAGCATCCCCGTGCCGCACACCATCGCCGACGGGCAGGCCCTGCACACGCCCGGCGAGCTGACGTTCTCCGTGAACCGGAGGCTCGTCGACGGGATCGCCCTGGTGTCCGACGACGAGATCCGCGCGGCGATGCGCTTCGCGTTCGAACGGCTGAAGATCGTCGTCGAGCCGAGCGGGGCCACCCCGCTGGCCGCGCTGCTCGCCGGGCGTGCGGGTTCCCTTCCGCGCCGGATCGGCGTCGTCGTCTCCGGCGGCAATGTGGACGCGGACCGCTTCGCCGAGCTGTGCGGATCACCGAGCGGTCCGCGCTGAGGGAGGCGTCAGGACCAGAACTCGTTGCCGACGTCGATGTCCTCGACGCACTCGTCGAGATCCGTGATCTTGTCGCCGACGATCCGGAAGACGATGCCGCCGGTCTCGTCGATGTGCTTGCCGTTCCGGTCGCCCGTGAAGCGGTGCACGGAGACGGCGTGGCCCCGGCCGTCCACGAGGATCGAGCGCAGTTCGACCCGTAGGGTGCCGGCGGTCTCCTCGAAGAGCCGGCGGTACATGTCGAGTGTCGCGTCGACGCCCTTGAAGTCGCCGGACAGCGGGTGGCTGCCCGGGACGTGATGCGTGGCGTCGGCGGTCATCAGGGAGCGAAGGGTGTCCATGTCACCGCGTGAGAAGGCTTCGTAGCCCTTGCGGACGAGCTGTGCGTGCGGGTGTTCAGCCACGATGATCGCCACCTTTCCAGTGCTTCGGCGATGTGCGGCCTCGCGGACCATTCTCCGCCCGTTCGAGCGGATTGTCCGCCGATCCGAGGAATGCGCATTCCTTCGGATGGCGGCACCGGCTGGACGGGCGGACGATGGTGTGGTGGGTGGGGCTCGCAATGGAGGGAGCCGTCATGATCGAGATCAAGGCTGTCGAGAAGCCGGACGAGCGGCGCGACTTCCCGCGCGGTCACCTCGAAGCGGTCCACATGAGCGGACTGGACTTCGCCGTGGGGACCTTCGAGCCGGGCTGGCGCTGGTCCGAGTCCGTGGGACCCATCGCGGGTACGGAAAGCTGCCAGGTGCACCACAACGGGTACTGCGTATCGGGCCGTATGCGGGTACGCATGGACGACGGCGCCGAACAGGAGGTCGGACCGGGCGACGTGTTCGTGATAACCCCGGGCCACGACGCCTGGGTGGTCAGCGACGAATCGTGCGTCGTGTACGACTTCGCCGGCGGCATGGCGACGGACTACGCGAAGGCGCAGGGCAGCTAGCGTTCAGGGGTCACACCGGCAGCAGGCGGGCGACGAGTTCGCTCAGCTGTCGGGCGTTGCGGCACTCGTGCATGCCGGCCACGTCGGCGTACTCGGGTGCCGCGGAGTCGCCGGTGCCCCACTGGGCGCGCGGCTCCGGGTTCAACCAGTAGAAGCGGCGGGCCCGTTCGGCGATCTGCCGGACGGCCGCGAGGTTCGGGTCGCTCATGTTCGTACGGGCGTCGCCGAGCACGAACACCGTCGTGCGCGGGCCCACCGCGTCGCCGTAGCGCTCCGCGAACTCGCCCAGGGCCACGCCGTAGTCGCTGCTGCCGTGCCAGCCGGTGAGCGTCGCCTCGGCGCGGATGCGGGCGCCGAGCCCCTCCGCGTCGGCCGCGCCGTGCTCCAGCAGCCCGGTCACCTCGTCGATCCGGTTGACGAAGGCGAACACCCGCACCTTGCTGAACTGGTCATGCAGCGCCTGCACCAGCAGCATCGTGAAGTCCGAGAAGCCGGACACCGACCCCGACACATCGCACAGCAGGACCAGTTCGGGGCGCGCGGGACGGCGTCTGCGCAGCACCGGCTTCATCGGCACCCCGCCCGTCGACAGCGAGCCGCGCAGCGTGCGGCGCAGATCGATGCTGCCGCGGGCGGCCCGGCGCCGGCGCGCCGCGAGCCGGGTCGCCAGCTTGCGGGCCAGCGGCTGAACCGTCCTGCGCAACTCGTCGAGCTGGAGCTTCCCGGCGTACAGGAAGTCGAGCCGGTCCGGGGTCGTCGCGACCGCGCGCCGGGCGAGCATGTCCCGGTCGCGCCGCTCGGCAACCCGCCGCCGCGCCTCGACCGCCACCTGCCGGCGGAACACCTCGATCCGCCGCCGGATCTCGTCCTCCAGCAGCCGGTCGGTGAACCCCGAAGCCCCGTTGCGCGCCCGGACGCTGTCGCGCACGCGGGCGAACAGCGTCTGCGGACGCAGCTGTTCGAGGGTCTGGTACGAGGACCAGCCCGCCGTCTCCGGTGAGGAACCGTAGCCGCCGAAGCCGTCGACCGCCTCCGCCGCCAGCTGCCCCATGAGCATGACATCGCCCGCCGCCAGCGCCGCCGCGAGCCGCTCGCGCAGGTCCTCACGGCTCGCGGGCCGCGACTCGGGCCCGCCGATCGCGCTCGGGAAGTAGAGATCGAAGACCGGGTCGAAGACCTGCCGCTGGGACGGCCCGTGCAGCAGCGTGGCGGCCAGGCCCTCCCGCAGCAGCTCCCGGTCCGCGAGGCCCAGCGCCGCCACCGCCTCGGCCGCGTCCACGGTCTCGCCCGTGCCGATCCGCATGCCGTGCGCACGCAGCGCCCCGACCAGCGAGGTCAGCCGGTCGGCGACGCCGGGCGCGGTCACACCGCGTCCAGGTCGAGCTTGGCCGCCGCCTTCAGGACGTCGTCCTGGTGCTTGAGGAGCACGCCCAGGGTGTCGCGTACGACGGCCTCGTCGAGGGTGTCGGCGCCGAGCGCCAGCAGCGTACGGGCCCAGTCGATCGTCTCGGCGACCGACGGCACCTTGCGCAGATCCATGGCCCGCAGCGCGCCGACCACCCGGACCACCGACGCCGCGAGCGCCTCGTCGAGCCCCGGCACCTTCAGCCGTACGATCCGCCGCTCCAACTCCTCGTCCGGGAAGCCGATGTGGAGGAAGAGGCAGCGGCGGCGCAGGGCCTCGGACAGCTCACGGCTCGCGTTCGACGTCAGCACCACGAAGGGGCGGCGGGTCGCGGCGATGGTGCCCAGCTCGGGCACGGTCACCTGGAAGTCGCTGAGCACCTCCAGAAGCAGGCCCTCGACCTCGACGTCCGCCTTGTCGGTCTCGTCGATCAGCAGCACCTTGGGGTCGTCGCCGCGGATCGCCGTGAGCAGCGGGCGCGAGAGCAGGAACTCCTCGCTGAAGACGTCGGTGCGCGTCTCGTCCCAGGTCTCGTCGCGGCCGGCGCTGATGCGCAGCAGCTGCTTGGCGTGGTTCCACTCGTACAGCGCCCGGGACTCGTCCACGCCCTCGTAGCACTGGAGCCGCACCAGGCGGGCCCCCGCCACCTCGGCCACGGCCTTGGCGAGCTCCGTCTTGCCGACCCCGGCGGGGCCCTCGACCAGCAGCGGCTTGCCGAGGCGGTCGGCGAGGAAGACGGTCGTGGCGACCGCGGGCGAGGCGAGATAGCCGGTCGCGGCGAGACGCGCGGAAACGTCGTCGACGGATGTGAACAACGGGGCCTCCCGGTCGGCGGCGATACCTGGCTCACCATCTCGGCGATACCTGGCTCACTATCTAAGCGCTTGTTCACCCCCTTTGTCACGGGGAATCCGCTGCTCCCACCGGAGGACGCAAGTCCGGCCCGGCGCCCCGTACGGGTCACCACAACGCGCCGACCCCGCAGGCCACCGGTGCAATGGAGCCGTGACCGCACCCCCGGACGACTGCCTCGCCCGCAACGAGTGGATCTGCGGCGAGTACCTGACCAGCCGCCGCCAGATCCTGATCGACGCGGTCGTCCAGCACCTCCAGCTCACCGCGGTCTCGGTGCTCGTCGGCCTCGCCCTGGCGCTCCCGCTGGCCGTCCTCGCCCGCCGCTGGGGCTGGGCGGCCGGTCCCGTCCTCGGCGTCACGACGATCCTCTACACGATCCCGTCCCTGGCGATGTTCTCGCTGCTCCTGCCGGTCTACGGCCTCTCGGCGAGCCTGGTCGTCGCCGGACTCGTCCTGTACTCGCTGACCCTGCTGGTGCGAAACATCCTGGCCGGCCTGCGCGCGGTCCCCGAGGAGACCCGGCAGGCCGCGCGCGGCCTGGGGTACGGCCCGATCCGCCTCCTGCTCACCGTGGAACTACCGCTCGCCCTGCCCGCCGCGATGGCCGGACTGCGTATCGCCACGGTGTCCGCGGTCTCCCTGGTGACGGTGGGCGCGATCGTCGGCTTCGGCGGCCTGGGCAACCTCACCTACGCCGGAATGAACACCTACTTCAAGGCACAGGTGCTCACCGCGTCCGCGCTGTGCGTGCTGATCGCGATCGCGGCCGACGTGCTGCTGCTCGCCGTGCAACGCCTGATCACACCCTGGACCAGGGCGGCCCGCGGATGACGACCCTCACGGACGCCTGGGACTGGCTCGCCGACCCCGCCCACTGGTCGGGCGACGACGGCATCCGGCACCGGCTCCTCCAGCACCTCGTCCTCACCGTCGTCTGCCTGGTCATCAGCTGTCTGATCGCCCTGCCGGTCGCCCTCGTCCTGGGTCACCTCGGCAAGGGCGGCGCGCTGGCGGTCAACATCTCCAACATCGGCCGGGCGGTACCGACCTTCGCGGTTCTCGTGCTCCTCCTGCTGACCCCGATCGGCAGATGGGGCGACGGCCCGACCGTCGTCGCCCTGGTGCTGTTCGCCGTGCCGCCGCTGCTCACCAACGCGTACGTCGGCATGCGCGAGGTCGACCGCAGTGTCGTCCAGGCCGCCCGCGGGATGGGCATGACCGGGCGACAGATGATGTTTCACGTGGAACTGCCCCTTTCGCTCCCCATGGTCCTGAACGGGGTGCGGATCGCCGCCGTCCAGCTCGTGGCGACCGCGACCATCGCCGCGCTGGCCGGCGGGGGAGGGCTGGGCCGGATTATCACGGCCGGCTTCAACCTCGCCAGTACCCCGCAGGTGGTGGCCGGGGCGATCCTCGTCGCCGCGTTCGCACTGGTCGTCGAGGGGGTCTTCGAGGTGGCCGAGCGGCTCGCGCCCCGCTGGGCCGGAGGCACCCGATGAGACGCGGCCCGGCCTTCGCCGCCGTCCTGCTGCTCGCGGGCTGCTCCACCGGCCCCTCGCTGGAGACGCGCGGCGAGGTCACCGCCCCGCCCGGGGACAGCCACCATCTGACGATCGGCTCGGCCGGCTTCACCGAGAGCGACCTGCTGGCGCAGATGTACGCGCAGTTGCTGAACCAGGCCGGCTACAAGACCTCCCTGCTCACCGTCGCCAACCGCGAACTGTACGAACCAGCCCTGGAATCGGGCCAGATCGACGTCGTCCCCGAGTACGCGGCCACCTTCGCCGACTGGTTGAACGCCAAGACGAACGGAGCCGACGCGGCGCCGGTCGGCTCGCCCGACCTCGACGCCACGATGGCCGGCCTGCGCAGGCTGGCCACCCCTCGCGGCCTCACGGTCCTCGACCCCGGGCGGGCCGTCGACCAGAACGCCTTCGCGGTGAGCGCCTCCTACGCCAGGCAGCACCAGCTCAGGACGCTGAGCGACCTCGGCGCATCGGGACTGGAGGTACGGCTCGCAGCGGGTGACGAGTGCGTGCAACGGCCGTACTGCGCACCGGGGTTGAAGAAGACCTACGGCATCGACGTCACCGGCGTCGACCCGAAGGGCGTGGGCACGACACAGGCCAAGCGGGCCGTGCAGAACGGCCAGGACCAGATGGTGTTGACGACCACGACCGACGCCACGCTGTCCGGCTTCGGGCTGATGCTGCTCGCCGACGACAAGCGCCTGCAGAACGCCGACTACGTGGTGCCGGTCGTCAACCGGTCGCGCGCGGGCGGCACCGGGGTGACGAAGGCGCTCGGCGCGCTCAACGCCGTACTGACGACTGCCGATCTGGCGTCCATGAACCAGCGGGTGGACAGCTGGCGCCGGTTGGCGTCGGACGTCGCACGGACGTATCTGAAGGACAAGGGTCTGCTGAAGTGAGGGGCGGTCAGGGGCCGGGGCCGATTGTCAGTGCTGCCTTGTACCTTGCGGACATGGGGATCTATCTGGTCAGTAGCACTGCGCGGGACTGGTTCGACGACGACGAGGAGGAGGGCGGACACGGCACCGTCGCGGCCCTGCTCAACGAGGAGTTGGGGCGGCGCGGACTGCCGCCCTACACGTCCGTGCCCGAGCCGGCGGAGTTCGTACGGGGCTCGGGGCAGTCGTTCGAGGAGAAGCTGGTGCCTCCCATGGACGGGTTCAGCGCGCTGTGCGAGGCGCACATCACCCAGGAGGAGTGGGAGCTGCTCTGCGGCTGGACGGTGCTGGTGCCCATCTCCCTGGACGAGCCGGTCGTGCTGCCCGTCGGCTCCTCCTACACCGACGAAACCGTGGTCGTGGGCGCGCCTCAGGTGCTCGCGCTCGCGGAGCGGTTGGCGACGGCCGTCGGACTGCCGGTGGACGAGATACCGGCGGCCTGCGACAACCTCGATCTGACCAGCCTGTTCCTCGACGGCCCCGTGAAGGAGCTGGCCGCCGCGCGCCCCGGACCGTGGGCCGAGGACCTGGACGCGGCGTTCTACGTGGCCCTGTATCTGCGCGCCGCCCAGCACTCGCTGCGCCGCGGCTGCCCGATGGTCTACTGCTGACGGACCGGCCAGGCGGCGTACCGGCCATCCCGCACGGCACCGGTCAGGCGTCGGCCACCGAGTCGAACTCCACCTGCCCCCGCGACACACCCAGCGCGTCCGCGTCCACCGACCGGCGCAGCGCCTCATGCAGCTTGCCCGGCGTCAGCACGCCCAGGAAGCGGGCCCCGTCCAGCACCGCGACCCACCCGGCGTCGTGCTGGAGCATCACCCCGAAGGCCTGCTTCAGGGGCGCGCCCACCGGCACCCAGGCGTTCATCCGGCGGGCGCGGTCGCCGACGGAACCGCCCGCGCCCAGGTCCTCGATGCCGACCCAGCCGTGCAGGTCACCCCGCGTGTCGAGGACGACCGCCCAGCGCGCGCCCTCCGCCCGCAACCGGTCCGCCGCGGGCCCGGCCGCCTCGTCGAGCCGCGCGACCGGCGGCTGCTCCAGATCCTCGGGCTCGATCTCGGTCACCGACAGCCGCTTCAGCCCCCGGTCGGCGCCCACGAATTCGGCGACGTACGGCGTCGCAGGTGTCCCGAGCACCGCCCCCGGCGTGTCGAACTGCTCGATCCGCCCCTGCCCGTACACGGCGATCCGGTCGCCCAGCCGCACCGCCTCCTCGATGTCGTGCGTGACCAGCAGCACCGTCTTGCGCACATCGGCCTGCATCCGCAGGAACTCCTCCTGCAACTGCTCCCGCACGACCGGGTCCACCGCCCCGAACGGCTCGTCCATCAGCAGCACCGGCGGATCCGCCGCCAACGCCCGTGCCACACCGACCCGCTGCCGCTGGCCGCCGGAGAGCTGGTCCGGATAGCGGGGCCCGTACCGCTTCGGGTCGAGGCCCACCAGATCGAGCAGCTCGGCGGCGCGCGCCCGGGCCTTCGCCCGCTTCCAGCCGATCAGCGCCGGCACGGTCGCCGTGTTGTCGAGGATCGTCCGGTGCGGGAAGAGCCCCACCTGCTGGATGACATAGCCGATACGGCGGCGCAGCCGCACCGGGTCCACGGCGGCGATGTCCTCACCGGCCACGAGGATCCGGCCCGAGGTCGGCTCGATGAGCCGGTTGACCATCATCATGGTCGTCGTCTTGCCGCAGCCGGAGGGCCCCACGAGCGTGACGAGCTCACCCTCGGACACCTCGAAACTCAGGTCGTCCACCGCGGTCGTACCGTCCGGATACCGCTTGCTGACCTGCTCGAACCGGATCATGCCCTCACGCTAACGGCGCGCCCGGCACGCCGCTCCTCCGCGGCGCCCCGCACCCGGCGAATGGCTGAAGCGTCCGCCTACTCGCCCACCAGCACCACCTCCAGGGTGCGCGGACCGTGCACCCCCTCGACCCGGTCCAGCTCGATGTCGCTGGTCGCCGACGGACCGGAGATCCACGTCAACGGGCGGGCCGGGTCGAGGCGTTCGAGGGCCTGGGGCACGGAGGAGACCACCTGGTCGGGGACCCGTACGACACAGATGTGGTGGTCGGGGACGAGGGTGATGCGGCGCCGGCCCTGGTCGGGGGAGCCGTCCAGGACGATGGTGCCGGTCTCGGCGATCGCGAGGGCGCATGCCGTGACCACGCTGTCGACGCGGTCGAGCCCGTCCGGGGTATCCGACCCGGCGTCGGGGACCTGTTCGGCATCGGTGGCCGCCAGCCATCCGACATCCAGCCCCGGTGGCACGACAACCGTCCTCGCCCCGCGCTCGGCGAGCAACCGGCCGATCACAGCGGTCAGTTCACCTTGTGGGCACCGGTGCACGACCGCCCGGTAGTCCGCCAGGTTCTCCGCCAGCAGATCCACCGTCTCCGCGACACTCCGCTCGCCGTGCTCCCGCAGATACTCCCGTACAACCGCCTGCTCGTACGGCGTGTCGTCCTTCGGCACATCCGCCAGCGCGCGCCGCACCCGGCCCAGGACCCGTTCCCTGCTGCTCACTTCGCGCCGCCCTTTCCGCCCTGCGTCCGCTGCCACCAGTCGCGGAACGGCTCCGCCGGTACCGCCGGCAGCTCCCGCGTCCCGCTCCACGCCTTGCCGGGCCCCGGCAGCGAACGCGGATGGATCCTGCGCGTGCGCGAGGCGAGCCGCTGGCCGCCGCGCAGGGCGCCCGGGTGGGTGAACGCCCAGCGTGCCGCCCGCATCGCCGCCCGCTCGGCGGCGTGCCCCTTGGCCGGCCTGAGGACGACCTTGTTGCCCTCGCGGACCGCCGGACCGCCCTCCACGACCCGCTCGCGCAGGTGCACCAGCACCTCGGGGATGTCGATGGCGACCGGGCAGACCTCGTAGCAGGCGCCGCACAGCGACGAGGCGTACGGCAGTGAGGCGTCGATCTCGCTCTGCGTGCCCCGGAGTTGGGGGCTGAGGATGGCGCCGATCGGGCCCGGGTAGACCGAGCCGTACGCGTGACCGCCGGCCCGCTCGTACACCGGGCAGACATTCAGGCAGGCCGAGCAGCGGATACAGCGCAGGGCCTGGCGGCCGACCTCGTCGGCGAGGGTGTCGGTGCGGCCGTTGTCGAGGAGGACCAGGTGGAAGTCGCGCGGCCCGTCCTCGTCTGTCGTTCCCGTCCACATGGACGTGTACGGGTTCATCCGCTCGGCCGTAGAGGAGCGCGGGAGGGTCTGCAGGAACACCTCCAGGTCCCGCCAGGTCGGCACGATCTTCTCGATGCCGACGACCGAGATCAGCGTCTCGGGGAGGGTGAGGCACATGCGGCCGTTGCCCTCGGACTCCACGACGACCAGCGTGCCGGTCTCGGCGACCATGAAGTTGGCGCCGGAGATGCCGACCTTGGCGCGCAGGAACTTCTCACGGAGGTGAAGGCGCGCGGCCTCGGCGAGTTCGGCGGGCGTGTCGGTCAGGCCCTCGGGCGCCGGGCGGCCCCACTCGCTCATCTCCCGCTCGAAGATGTCCCGGATCTCGCCCCGGTTGCGGTGGATCGCCGGGACCAGGATGTGCGAGGGCCGGTCCTTGCCCAACTGCACGATCAGCTCGGCGAGATCGGTCTCGTAGGCGCGGATGCCCTCGGCCTCCAGCGCCTCGTTGAGGCCGATCTCCTGCGTGGCCATCGACTTGACCTTCACGACCTCCGACTCACCGGTCTCCTTGACCAGTCCGGCGACGATCCGGTTGGCCTCGTCCGCGTCGGCGGCCCAGTGCACCGTGCCGCCCGCGGCCGTGACCGACGCCTCCAACTGCTCCAGATACCGGTCGAGATGGCGCAGCGTGTGGTCCTTGATCCGCTTCCCGGCGTCCCGGAGCGCCGCCCAGTCCGACACCTCCGCGACGGCCTTGGCCCGCTTGGCGCGGATGGTGTGCGTGGCATGCCGCAGATTGCCGCGCAGCGTCTCGTTCCGTACGGCCTCGTGCGCGGCCTCGGGGAAGGCCGGCATCCCTACGAACGTCCCGCTCATACCGCAGGCTCCTTGTCCGTGCTCGCCAGGATCTCCGCGATGTGCACCGGCCGCATGTCCGTCTCCAGCCGCGCCATCGTGCCGCCGATGTGCATCAGGCAGGAGTTGTCGGCCGCGCACAGCACCTCGGCGCCGGTCGACTCGGCGTTGCGTACCTTGTCCGCGCCCATCGCCGCGGACACGTCGGAGTTCTTCAGGGCGAACGTGCCGCCGAAGCCGCAGCACTCGTCGGCGCCCGGAAGCTCCACCAGTTCCAGCCCCTCGACGGCCTGGAGGAGCCGCCGGGGACGGTCGCCGAGCCCCAGGCCGCGCAGGCCGTGGCAGGTGGGGTGGTAGGTGACCTTGTGCGGGTAGTACGCGCCGACGTCCGTCACCCCCAGCACGTCCACCAGGAACTCCGTCAGCTCGTACGTCTTCGGCACCACCGGCGCCAGGGTGGCCGCGAGGGTGTCCCCGCGCCCCTCGGCCCGGGCCCGCTCGCCCATCCGCGGATACAGCTCCCGCACCATCGCCCCGCACGATCCCGACGGCGTCACGATCGCCTCGTACTCCCCGAAGACATCGGAGAAATGCCGGGCGAGCGGCTCGGCCTCATGGCGGTATCCGGTGTTGTAGTGGGCCTGTCCGCAGCAGGTCTGGGCCATCGGGAAGTCGACCTCGACGCCCAGCCTGGTCAGCAGTTTCACCACGGCGCGCCCGGTGTCCGGATAGAGCGTGTCGTTGACGCAGGTCAGGAACAGGGCGACACGCATCGCGGCTCCTTGTTGTCGATCATCGGATGAGTGCAGCGTAGTCCGGGTGAGGGGTCCGGGGGAGACCCCGGCTCACCGAGCGGCGAGCCGGGCCTCCGCCTCGCGCCACCGCGCCACGTCGCCGCGCGGCTCGTAGCGGGTCAGCCGCTGCGTCCGGGCGAGCAGCCGTCGCATGTCGGCGCGGTCGCCGACGAGGCCGTCGGCGCGGGCCTGCACGAGGACGTTGCCGAAGGCGGCCGCCTCGGCGGGACCCGCCACGACCGGCAGCCCGCAGGCGTCGGCGGTGAGCTGGCACAGCAGGGCGTTGCGCGCGCCGCCGCCCACGATGTGCACGACGTCCACCCCCCGGTCCGCGAGGAGCTGCGCTTCACGGACGGCCCGGCTGTGGGCCAGGGCGAGGGAGTCGAGGATGCAGCGCGTGGCCTCGGCGACGGTGTACGGCTCCGGCTGGCCCGAGGCCCGGCACGCCTCGCCGATCCGCTCCGGCATCCGGCCGGGGGCCAGGAACGCCGGGTCGCCCGCGTCCACGACCGACCGCAGTCCCGGCACCTCGGCGGCCGCGGGCAGCAGCACGTCCAGGCCCGGCTCGCCCCAGGACCGCCGGCTCTCCTCCAGCAGCCACAGTCCCATGATGTTGCGCAGATACCGGACGGTGCCGTCCAGCCCCAGCTCGTTGGTGAAGTTGGCGGCCCTGCTCTCCTCGGTCAGCACCGGCCGCTCCAGCTCCAGGCCCGCGAGCGACCAGGTGCCGGTGCAGATGTACGCGAACCGCTCGCCCTCGGCCGGTACGGCGGCCACCGCGGACGCCGTGTCGTGCGAGCCGACGGCCGTCACCGGCACCGGGCCGGACAGCCCGGTCTCCTCCAGCACCTCCGGCCGCAGGAACCCCGCCGGATCGCCGGGCTGCCGCAGCGGGGCGAACAGGCCGAGGCGGATGTCCAGCCGGGAGGCGACGCCGTGCGCCCAGTCGCGGGTCCTGGGGTCGATGAGCTGGGTGGTCGAGGCGTTGGTCAGCTCCGTGCCCTGCTCGCCCGTCAGCCAGTACGAGATCAGGTCGGGGATGAGCAACAGCCGCTCGGCCCGGTCGAGTTGGGCCGATCCGCGGGCCGCGGCCAGCTGGTACAGGGTGTTGAAGGGCGCGTACTGCAGTCCGGTCGCCGCGTACAGCCGCTCCGCGGGCAGGCTCGCCCACACCTTCTCGGCGATGCCCTCGGTGCGGGGGTCCCGGTAGTGCACGGGATTGCCGAGCAGCGCCCCGTCCGCGTCCAGCAGCCCGTAGTCCACGGCCCAGCTGTCGATGCCGACCGAGTCGACCGGCCCGGCCGCCTTGAGGCCGTCCAGGACACCGCCGTACAGACCGAGGATGTCCCAGCGCAGGCCTTCGGGCACCCGCACGGGCCGGTTCGGGAAGCGGTGGGCCTCGGTCAGCTCCAGGCTGTCGGGGCCGACGCGGCCGACCATGACGCGCCCGCTGGACGCGCCGAGGTCGACCGCGGCGTACGACTTCACGGGCGCGCTCACCGCAGGAACGCGGCCGCGACGCCGGCGTCGACCGGGACGTGCAGCCCGGTGGTGTGCGTCAACTCGCCGCCGGTCAGCGCGAACACCGCGTTCGCCACGTGCTCGGGCAGCACCTCGCGCTTGAGGATGGTCCGCTGGGCGTAGAACTCGCCGAGCTTCTCCTCGGGCACCCCGTAGACGGCCGCGCGCTGGGCGCCCCAGCCGGCCGCGAAGATCCCGGAACCGCGCACCACGCCGTCCGGGTTGACCCCGTTGACGCGGATGCCGTGCTCGCCCAACTCGGCGGCCAGCAGCCGCACTTGATGCGCCTGGTCGGCCTTGGTGGCGGAGTAGGCGATGTTGTTGGGACCGGCGAACACGGCGTTCTTGGAGGCGATGTAGACGATGTCGCCGCCCAGCCCCTGCGCGATCATCACCCGCGCCGCCTCCCGCGAGACGAGGAAGGAACCGCGGGCCATGATGTCGTGCTGCAGGTCCCAGTCGCGCGCCGAAGTCTCAAGCAGCGGCTTGGAGATGGAGATCCCGGCGTTGTTGACCACCAGATCGACGCCCCCGAACGCGAGGACGGCGGCCTTGAACGCCTCCGCGATCTGCTCCTCGGACGTCACATCCACACTCACGGCGACGGCCTTGTCCGGCCCGCCCAACTCCTCGGCCACGGCAGCCGCGTTCTCGGCGTTGAGATCGGCTACGACGACACAGGCACCCTCACCGACCAGCCGGTGCGCGATCGCCTTGCCGATCCCGCTGCCCGCGCCCGTCACCAGCGCCACCCGGGTCGCCAGCGGCTTCGGCCTCGGCATCCGCCGCAGCTTGGCCTCTTCAAGGGCCCAGTACTCGATGCGGAACTTCTCCGACTCCTCGATCGGCGCGTACGTCGACACCGCCTCCGCGCCCCGCATCACGTTGATCGCGTTGACGTAGAACTCGCCGGCCACGCGGGCGGTCTGCTTGTCCTTGCCGAAGGAGAACATGCCCACACCCGGGACCAGCACGATCGCCGGGTCGGCGCCGCGCATCGCGGGGGAGTCGGGCAGCGCGTGCCGCTGGTAGTAGGCCGCGTACTCCTCGCGGTACTCGGCGTGCAGCTCCTTGAGGCGGGCGACGGCCTCCTCCAGCGGCGCGGTGGGCGGCAGGTCGAGCACCAGGGGCCGCACCTTGGTGCGCAGGAAGTGGTCCGGGCAGGAGGTGCCGAGC
This sequence comes from Streptomyces cylindrosporus, assembly GCF_022698165.1. Taxonomy (GTDB): domain Bacteria; phylum Actinomycetota; class Actinomycetes; order Streptomycetales; family Streptomycetaceae; genus Streptomyces; species Streptomyces cylindrosporus. The sequence continues at coordinate 380,887 of NZ_JALDAY010000007.1, read as the reverse complement.
GCGGCCAGCCGCGGGTGCTCGGCGCGGGCCACGAAGTCCAGCACCACGTCGGAGTCGGTGAAATGCCCGACCTGCGGCCGGTCCTGGGAGGCAATCGCGCGGACGTACGGCGCGAGGGCCGCGGCCCGGTCACGGCGCTCGCCCTCGGGAAGGGCCTCGTAGCCCTCGATCACCGGCCCGAACGGCTCGGCCCTGCCCCGCTCGGCCAGGAAGGCCTCCGCGGTCCGGATGATGTGCAGCGAGTTTTGCTCGCACTCCTCGGACGTCTCGCCCCACGCGGTGATCCCGTGGCCGCCCAGGACGCACCCGATCGCCCGCGGGTTGGCCTCCTTGACCGCGGCGATGTCCAGCCCGAGCTGGAAGCCGGGCCGCCGCCACGGCACCCACACCACCGTGTCGCCGAAACACTCGGCGGTCAGCTTCTCCCCGTCGGCCGCGCAGGCGAGCGCGATCCCCGAGTCGGGATGCAGATGGTCGACGTGCGCGGCCTCGACGAGCCCGTGCATCGCCGTGTCGATGGACGGCGCGGCGCCGCCCTTGCCGTGCAGGCAGTAGTCGAACGCGGCGACCATCTCGTCCTCGCGCTCGACCCCCGGGTACACGCCCTTGAGCGCCCGCAGCCGGTCGATCCGCAGCACGGCCAGCCCGGCCTCGGTGAGCGTCCCGAGGTCGCCACCGGACCCCTTGACCCACATCAACTCCACGTCACCCCCGGTCACGGGGTCGGTCCCGGTGCCCTTGGCGGAGGCGTTGCCGCCGGCGTAGTTGGTGTTGCGGGGGTCGGCGCCGAGCCGATGGGAACGGGCCAGGAGAGCGGCGGCCTCGGGGTGGGGTGCCATGAGCGGTTCTCTTCCTTGCGTCGTGGGAACGGTTGCGGGTGGCGGGGCAGGCCTCGGGTCGAGCCTCATCAGAACACCGCTTGAATCGTTTCAAGCGAACCTAGCCGCACCGCTTCGACGGCGTCAAGACGTCGGTCCGCCGACCAGGCCGACCATGAGATGAGGAAGCGATCCGATGCGCGTCACCGCACCCATCCTGGAACACCATCGCGAACCGCTCGGCATCGGCGAGTCCCGGCCCCGCCTGAGCTGGCGCACCGAGACCGACTCGCCGGGCTGGCTCCAGCGGGCTTACCGGATCGAGATCACCGGCGCCGACGGGACGGTCCTCACCGACACCGGGCGGGTCGCGAGCGCGGACTCGGTGCTGGTGGCGTGGCCGGGCGCCGCGCTCGGCTCCCGCACCCGGGTCGGGGTGCGCGTCCGGGTCTGGGGCGAGGGCGCCGAGCCGTCACCCTGGTCGCCGGTCACCCGGGCGGAGACGGGACTGCTCACCCGTACCGACTGGACCGCCCGCCCCGTCACGCCCGACCGTGCGGCCTCCGACGCACCGCTCCCGGTCGCCCTGCTGCGCCGCGCCTTCACTCTCGACCGCCCCGCCGCCTCGGCCCGCCTCCACATCACCGCCCACGGCGTCTACGAGGCCGAGATCAACGGCACCCGCGTCGGCGACCACGTCCTCGCCCCCGGCTGGACCTCGTACCACCACCGCCTGCGCTACCAGACCTTCGACGTCACCGACCTGCTGCGCGAGGGCGACAACGCGATCGGCGCGCTGCTCGGCGAGGGCTGGTACACCGGCCGCCTCGGCTTCCACGGCGGCCGCCGCAACCTCTACGGCGACCGCCGCACCCTCCTCGCCCAGCTGGAGATCACCCACCCCGACGGCACCGTCACGACCGTCGGCACCGACGAGTCGTGGCGCGCCACGACCGGCCCGATCCTCCGTTCGGAACTGTACGACGGCGAGGCGTACGACGCCCGACTGGCCCGGCCCGGCTGGTCGGAGCCCGGCCACGACACCGCCGACTGGTCACCCGTCCTCGAACTCCCGCTGCCGGATGCCGAGTTGGTGGCGCCGACCGGCCCGCCCGTGCGCCGCACCCAAGCGCTGACCCCGGTCGACGTCATCACCACCCCTTCCGGCAGGACCGTCCTCGACTTCGGGCAGAACCTCGTCGGACGCCTGCGCATCCGGGTGTCCGGTCCGGCCGGGCACACGGTCACCCTGCGCCACGCCGAGGTGCTGGAGCACGGCGAACTCGGCGTACGGCCGCTGCGCCGGGCCGCCGCGACGGACACGTACACGCTCTTGGGCCGGGGCGTGGAGACGTACGAGCCGCGCTTCACCTTCCACGGCTTCCGCTACGCCGAAGTGGACGGCTGGCCGGGCGAGTTGGACCCCGCCGCCGTCGAAGCGGTCGTCCTGCACACGGACATGGCCCGCACCGGATGGTTCGAGTCCTCGCACGCACTCGTCAACCGCCTCCACGAGAACGTGGTCCGCAGCATGCGCGGCAACTTCCTGGACATCCCCACCGACTGCCCGCAGCGCGACGAACGCCTCGGCTGGACCGGCGACATCCAGGTCTTCGCACCCACCGCGTCCTTCCTCCACGACTGCTCGGGCATGCTCGCCGGCTGGCTGCGCGACCTCGCCGCCGAACAGCTCCAACGGGCGGACGGTGCACCGCCGTTGGTGGTGCCGGACGTCCTGCCGTACGACTTCGGCGGTACCCCGCACGCGGTGTGGGCCGACGTCGCCGTGCTGCTCCCGTGGACGCTGTACCGGCGCTTCGGCGACCTGGAGGTGCTGCGCACGCAGTACCCGAGCATGCGCGCGTGGGTGGAGTGCGCGGCCCGTCTCGTGGAGGAGGGCGGTGGCCTGTGGCGGCAGGACTTCCAACTCGGCGACTGGCTCGACCCGGCCGCCCCGCCCGAGGACCCTGGCGCCGCCCGCACCGACGGCGACCTGGTTGCCAACGCCTACGTGGCCCGCTCCGCCGACGTACTCGCCGAGACGGCTCGGCTGCTCGGGGAGAAGGACGACGCCGTGCGGTACGAGGAGTTCGCGCGGTCCGTGCGGGCCGCGTTCGCCGACGAGTTCGTGACCCCGGGCGGGCGGCTGTCGAGCGACGCGCAGACCGCGTACGCCCTGGCGCTGTGCTTCGCGCTGCTGCCCACGGAGCGTCAACGGGTCGGCGCGGCCAGGCGGTTGGCGTACGTGGTGCGCAAGGCCGGCTTCCGGATCGCCACCGGGTTCGCGGGTACGCCGCTGATCTGCGACGCGCTGTGCATGGGCGGGGAGCCGCAGTTGGCGTACCGGATGCTGCTGGAGGAGGGGTGCCCGTCCTGGTTGTACCCGGTGACCATGGGGGCCACGACGGTATGGGAGCGCTGGGACTCGATGCTGCCCGACGGGAGCGTCAACCCCGGTGAGATGACCTCCTTCAACCACTACGCGCTCGGCGCGGTCGCCGACTGGCTGCACCGGACGGTGGCCGGGCTGGAGGCCGCCGAGCCCGGCTGGCGCCGGCTGCGCGTCGCGCCGGTCCCGGGCGGCGGCCTCACCTTCGCGAAGGCGGCGCACGAGACGCCGTACGGACGGGCGGAGTCGGGCTGGCGGACCGACGGCGACACGCTGGTGGTGGAGGTGCTCGTGCCGCCCAACACCCGGGCCGAGGTCCAACTCCCGGGCGACGGCGATCCGTTCGAGGTCGGCTCGGGCCGTCACACGTTCCGGCGGGCGTACACCGCACCCGCTTGGCCGCCGGTCGCGATCCGGCATCCGTTCAGCGGCCCCGAGTAGGCGGCCGGTACAGCCACTCAGGCCAGGAACGCGGGCCTGAGCACCTCCTCGCACCATTGCCGGAAGCCGGTCGGGGCGGGCTGCGCGGTGCGGTGCTCCTCGTCGTAGACGCCCGCGTTCTGGGCCGCGGTCATGTCGACGAGCGCCTGTGCCCATGCCTCGTTCGCGCGATGCTCCAGCGCGGTCGCCCTGAGCGCGTCCAGCGAGACCTGCTGGTAGCGGACCGGCCTTTCCAGCACTTCCGAGACCACCTGGGCCACGCCCTCGGGGGTGAGGGTGTCGGGGCTGACCAGGGGCACCTGGCCCTGACCGGTCCAGGAGTCGTCGCGCAGCAGCTCGACGGCCTTCGCGGCGATGTCCCGGGTGGCGATGAGCCCGACGGTACGGTCCGCGGTGTACGGCCAGAAGAGAACGCCCCGGTCCCTGATCGCGTCGAGCTGCCGGAACAGGTTCTCCATGAAGCCCGCCGGGCGCAGCGCCCGGAACCGCGCACCCGTCCCCGCCATCAGGTCCTCACCGGCTTGGGCCGCCGACAGCAGACCGGCGTTCTTCTCGATGCCGCGGCCCATGGTCGAGACGGCGACGACCCGCTGGACGCCGTGGCCGGCGATCGCCTCGCACGCCGCCCGGGTCGGGTCGAGGACGTGCGCGAGGACGTCCGGTGCGGCCGGGTCCGGTGGCACCAGCCAGAACACGGCGTCCGCGCCCACGAACGCCTTCATGAGGACATCGGGGTCCCGATGCGAACCCTGGACGACCTCGACGCGGTCGCGCACGGCGGGGGAGAGCCGGGCGGGATCGCGCGCGATCACCCGGACCGGTTCCTCGCCGTCGAGGAGACCGTCGACGACCTGCCGTCCGATCTGACCGGTGGGCGTGGTGATGACAAGCATGCGGAAGCTCCAAGAGGGTTGACCGGAAAGGCGGTTGAGACCCGGGCCGGACGCCCGGTGACCGCTCTGCACCGATCCTGCGCCGGGGCCCGCGGAGACGGAAGGACCGCCCGGATCCCGCTTGTTACCCTCTGGGTCATACCGAATCGGAGGTGCCAGGCCATGGAGTCCCGGTCACTGCGCTACTTCGTCGCCGTCGCGGAGGAGCTCAACTTCGCCCGCGCCGCCGAACGGCTGGGCATCTCCGCCCCGCCCCTGTCACGGGCCATCCGCAAGCTCGAAGCGGACCTGGGCGTCACCCTCTTCGAGCGCACGACGCACAGCGTGACCCTCACCCCGCCCGGCACGGTCCTGCTGACCGAGGCCCGGTTCGCCCTGGACGCCCTGCACGCGGCCGTCCGGCGGGCCCAGCGCGCCGCCGATCCGCACCCCAAGCTGGTCCTGGCGGTCAAGGCCGACGGCGAGGCGGGCCTGCTGGAGTCCATCCTGGCCCGCTACGCCACCGAGCCCGCGGCCCGCCCCGTCACGATCCGCCTCTCCGGCTGGGGCGATCAGGCCCGGCTGCTGCGCGCGGGTGAGGCGGACGCGGCCCTCCTCTACGAACCCTTCGACCGCACGGGCCTGGACGCCGAGACGGTGACCGTCGAACCCCGGGTCGCCGCCATCCCAGCCACCCACCCCCTGGCGTCCCGTACGGACCTGACCCTCGCCGACCTGGCCCTCCCGGGTGTGGAAGAGGGCAACCCGCACGGCCTGGCCCGCTACCTCGACACGATCGTCGAGCGGCACGGGATCGCGGACCTGCCCCAGCTGCTCACCCTCGTGGAACTGGGCGAGATCGTGACCCTCCTCCCGGAATCGGTCACGACCCGCTACCCCCGCCCGGGAGTCGCCTACCGCAAACTCCCGGACGCCCCACCGGCCACCCTGTCGATCGCCTGGCCCCAGCACTCCCGCTCAACGGCAACGGCGGCGCTGATCCGCGCCGCGACCTCACTGCGTTGAGGCGCCGACAACACACGGCAGACGAGGAGCCGGCTCAGGCCCCCCACCCGGCCTGCTGCCCCCCGACCCGCTCCTCGACGATCTTCGCGGCCCACCCGGACCGCCGATACGCCCCCATCGGATCCGCGTCCAACCCCATCTCCCCCCGCACCTCGGCGAGCAGCGGCCGCACATCCGTGTTGTACGCGTCCATCAGGACCGCGTTGGCCTCCAGCACGTCACCTTCCCGCTGAGCCACCGCCAGCGCCTCCCGGTCGACCAGCAGCGCCTTCGCCGTGGCCTCCTGCACGTTCATCACCGACCGGATGATCGCCGGGATCTTCGGCTCGATGTTGTGGCACTGGTCGAGCATGAACGCGACGTCGGGCCCGTACCCGCCGCCCCGGACCACCTCGTACATGATCCGGAACAGCTGGAAGGGATCGGCCGCCCCCACCATCAGATCGTCGTCGGCATAGAAGCGGGAGTTGAAGTCGAACCCGCCCAGCTTCCCCTCCCGCAGCAGCGTCGCGACGATGAACTCGATGTTGGTCCCCGGGGCGTGATGCCCCGTGTCCACCACGACCTGTGCCTTCTCGCCGAGCTTCAGGCAGTGCGCGTACGCCGTCCCCCAGTCCGGGACGTCGGTCGCGTAGAACGCCGGCTCGAAGAACTTGTACTCCAGCAGCAGCCGCTGCCCGTCCCCGAGCCGCCCGTACACCTCCGCGAGGCCCTCCGCCAGCCGATCCTGCCGCTCGCGGATGTCGTCCTGCCCGGGATAGTTCGTGCCGTCGGCGAACCACAGCTTCAGGTCCGTGGACCCGGTCGCGTCCATGATGTCCACGCACTCCAGCAGGTGGTCCAGCGCCTTGCGCCGCACCGCCGGATCGGCGTGGCAGATGCTGCCGAGCTTGTAGTCGTCGTCCTGGAAGGTGTTGGAGTTGATCGCCCCGAGCCTCAGCCCGAGATCCTCCGCGTACTTCGCCAGCGCGGCGTAGTCGTCGACCTTGTCCCACGGGATGTGCAGCGCCACCGTCGGCGCCACCCCGGTGACGGCGTGCACCTGCGCCGCGTCGGCCAGTTTCTCCCGGGGGTCACGCGGAACGCCCTGCTGGGCGAACACCTTGAACCGGGTGCCCGAGTTCCCGTACGCCCACGACGGCGTCTCGACTGCCTGGGTCTTGAGCGCGGCCTTCACCGCGGCGAGCTCGGTCACTTCAGGGCTCCTGTGACGTCGGTCCGGAACAGCTTCTGCACTGTGTCTGGATGAATCGATTCAGAAGGGCAAGCTAAGAGTCTCCCGAAGGGGTGTCAAGCATTCGCGCAGGCCCTGTTGCCTGTATCCCGACCGTGACCTTTGGCTCTCGAAGAAGTCTCGAAACTTTTTCGGGCTCGACCCATTGACGTGACATCTCCCGCGCGCCTAACGTCCCGGCAACCAAGTTGAAACCTTTCACGACGTCGTGAGGGCCTCCCGGAGGCCTCCCGGGCGTCGTCGAGGAGCCCCTCATGACCCACCCGTCCGACGCGGGTCCGGCCCCGGTGCTGGCGCTGGAGGACATCTCCAAGTCCTTCGGGGCCGTACGCGCCCTGCGTGACGTGTCCCTGGAGTTGTTCCCCGGCGAGGTGCACGCACTCGCCGGCGAGAACGGCGCGGGCAAGTCGACCCTGATCAAGACCCTTGCAGGCGTGCACCGGCCGGACGCCGGCCGGGTGCTGCTCGACGGCGAACCGGTCGTCTTCCACGGCCCCGGCGACGCCCGCGACGCCGGCATCGCCGTGATCTACCAGGAGCCCACGCTCTTCCCCGACCTTTCGATCGCCGAGAACATCTTCATGGGCCGTCAGCCCCGGCGCGCCCTCGGCCGCATCGACCACAAGGCCACGCATGCCGCGACCCTGGCGCTGATGCGGCGCCTCGGCGTCGAACTCGACCCCGACCGCCCGGCCCGCGGCCTGTCCATCGCCGACCAGCAGATCGTCGAGATCGCCAAGGCGCTCTCCTTCGAGGCCCGCGTCCTGATCATGGACGAGCCGACCGCGGCCCTCACCGGCAGCGAGGTCGCCCGCCTCTTCGGCGTCGTCCGCACCCTGCGCGAGCAGGGCGCTGCCGTGCTGTTCATCTCGCACCGCCTCGAGGAGATCTTCGAGATCTGCGGGCGGGTGACGACCCTGCGCGACGGCGCGCTGATCTCCAGCGAGCCGGTCGACGGCATGACCGAGGACGATCTCGTACGGCGCATGGTCGGCCGCGACCTCGACGAGCTGTACCCCAAGAAGGACGTCAAGCCGGGTCAAGTGGCCCTGAGCGTAAGGCGATTGACCCGCGAGGGTGTCTTCACCGACGTGTCCTTCGAGGTCCGGCACGGCGAGATCGTGGGTCTCGCGGGCCTGGTCGGCGCCGGTCGCACCGAGGTGGCCCGGGCCGTCTTCGGCATCGACCGGTGGGACGGCGGCGAGGTCGAGGTGCAGGGGCGCAAGCTGGTCAACGGCGCCCCGTCCACCGCCATGGCCGCCGGGCTCGCGCTCGTCCCCGAGGACCGGCGCGCCCAGGGCCTGGTGATGGACATGTCCATCGAGCGCAACATCGGCCTGACCGGCCTGCGGACGACCGTCCGGGCGGGCCTCGTCGACCGCGGCGCCGAGCGCAGCCGGTCCCTCGACTGGGCCGTCAAGCTCCAGGTCAAGTACGCGCGGATCGCCGACGCCGTCTCCACGCTGTCCGGCGGCAACCAGCAGAAGGTCGTCCTCGCCAAGTGGCTCGCCACCGGCCCCAGGGTGCTGATCGTCGACGAGCCCACCCGCGGCATCGACGTCGGCACCAAGGCCGAGGTGCACCGGCTGCTCGGCGAGCTGGCCGCGGACGGTGTCGCCGTCCTGATGATCTCCTCCGACCTGCCCGAGATCCTCGGCATGGCCGACCGCGTGCTCGTGATGCACGAGGGCCGCCTCACCGCAGAGATCCCACGCGCCGAAGCCACCGAGGAAACCGTGATGGCCGCAGCCACCGGGAGGGCCGCCGCATGACGGTGACCACACCCAGCGAAACCCCCGTCGCCGAGGTGCCCAAATCCAGCGGCACCCGGCTCGTCGACCGCGTCTTCAAGATGCGCGAACTCGCCATCCTGGTCGTCTTCCTGGTGATGATCGTCATCACCCAGATCGGCAACAGCGACTTCCTGTCCGAGCAGGGCATCAAGGACCTGCTGCTGAACGCGACCATCCTGGTGCTGGTCGCCACCGGGCAGGCGCTCGTGGTGATCACGCGGAACGTCGACCTGTCGGTCGGCTCCACGCTCGGCATCTGCGCCTTCGCCGCCGGCGACTTCCTGCACGGCGGCGGCAACGCGGTGGTCGCCATCCTGCTGGCGATGCTGATGGGCATCGGCTTCGGCCTGCTCAACGGCCTCCTCGTCAGCCTCGGCCAGGTGCCCGCCCTCGTCGTCACCCTCGGCACGCTCTACATCATCCGCGGCATCGACTCCATCTGGGTCGGCTCCCGCCAGATCACCGCGGCCGACCTGCCCGGCGGCTTCGTCGACTTCGGCTCCGGCGGCATCTCGGCGGTGCCCTGGCTGGCGCTCATCGCGCTGGCGGTGCTGGTGGCGACGGCGTACTACCTCAAACACTTCGGCAGCGGGCGGGAGTTGTACGCCCTCGGCTCCAACCCGGAGGCGGCGCGGCTCGCCGGCATCCCGGTGCGCAAGCGGATCCTCGCCGCGTACACCTTCTGTGGCGGCCTGGCCGGCCTCGCGGGTGCGATGTACCTGGCCCGCTTCGGCAACGTCGACTCCAGCACCGGCAACGGCTACGAACTCACCGTGGTCAGCGCGGTCGTGGTCGGTGGCGTGGTCTTCACCGGCGGCTCCGGCAGCGTGTACGGCGCGGCACTCGGCGCGCTGCTGCTGACCTCCATCAACAGCGTGCTGCCCGCCCTCGGCGTCAGCTCCGTCTGGGTGCTCGCGATCAACGGCATCCTGCTCATCCTCGCCATCGCGGTCGACCGGATCGTCGCCCTGCGGGTGGCCTCCACCCTGAAGAAGACGGCCGCGAAGAACTCGGCCGTGAAGAACTCGGTTGCGCAGAGTTCGGCTGCGCAGAGTTCGGCCGCGAAGAAGGGGAATGCCGGCCATGCCTGAGTCCTTGACGCGCGCGATCCGCTGGGACACGGTCGTCGGCGCCCTCCTCGTGGTCCTCCTGCTGCTGTCGTTCGGCACCGTCGACGGCTTCGGGAACGCGCTCAACCTGTCCTTCCTGATCGGCAACACCCTGCCCATCGCCCTGATCGCCCTGCCGATGACCCTGCTCGTCGTCTCCGGCGAGATCGACCTGTCCGTCGCCTCGACGGCCGGCCTGTCCGGCGCGGTGATGGGCAAGCTGTGGAACGAGGGCATGGCGATCGAGACGATCATCCCGCTGTGCCTGCTGCTGGGTGTGGTGTGCGGGCTGGTCAACGGTCTGCTGGTGACCCGGCTCGGACTGCCCTCCCTCGCCGTCACCATCGGCACCCTCGCCGCCTACCGGGGCATCGCCCAGATCGTGCTCGGCTCCGACGCGGTGACCGACTTCCCCTCGCAGTACCTGGACTTCGCGGCCGGACGCGTCGGGAACAGCTTCCTCCCGCAGGCCTTCCTGCCCTTCCTGGTGCTGCTGGTCATCGCCGTCGTGGTGCTGCACGCCACGCCGTTCGGGCGGTCGCTGTTCGCGATCGGCGCGAACGAGGAGGCGGCGCGGTTCGCCGGGATCCGCGTCAAGCGGCACAAGCTGATCCTGTTCACGGTGACCGGGCTGATGGCCTCGCTCACCGGGATCTTCTGGGCGCTGCACTACGCCAGTGCGCGGTACGACAACGCGACCGGGCTCGAACTGTCCGTCGTGGCGGCGGTGTTGCTCGGCGGGATCGACTTCGACGGCGGCAAGGGCACGTTGGGCGGTGCCGTCGCCGGGGTCTTCCTGCTCGGAGCGCTGCAGAACGTGATGAGCCTCCTGAACGTCTCCGCCCAGTCGCAGATCGTCGTCACCGGCGTCCTGCTCGTCATCTCCGTGCTCGGCCCCCGGGTCGCACGGCAGATCTCCGTAGCGAGGGCGGGACGCAGAGCCGCCGCCTCGACTCCGACGTCGTAACTCCGCTCTTCCTCGTAAAGGACCTTCACCATGCGCAAGTCATCCCTTCGCCGTGCCTGCGCGGCCCTCGCCGCCGGAACCTCTTTCGCCCTCGCCCTCACCGCCTGCGGCGGGACCACCAAGAACAACTCCAAGAGCGACGACTCGGCGGCCACCTCCACCGCCAAGGCCAACCCGAACGCGGCGCTCAAGAAGGGGCTGACCGTCGGGTTCCTGCCCAAGCAGGTCAACAACCCGTACTTCACCTCCGCCGACAAGGGCGGCGAGAAGGCGCTCACCGAACTGGGCAGCAAGTACAAGGAGGTCGGCCCCTCCAGCGCCACGGACACCTCCGGGCAGGTCTCCTACGTCAACACGCTCACCCAGCAGCAGGTCAACGCGATGGCCGTGTCCGCGCAGGACCCGGGCGCGCTGTGCACCGCGCTGAAGACGGCCATGAAGAACGGCATCAAGGTCGTCACCTACGACTCCGACACCAAGGCCGACTGCCGCAACGCCTTCGTCTCGCAGGCCTCCGCCGAGGACCTCGGCCGCACCGAGGTGCAGCTGCTCGCCGAACAGATCGGCTACAAGGGCGAGATCGCCATCCTGTCCGCCGCCCAGACCGCCACGAACCAGAACACCTGGATCGGGTACATGAAGGACGAGCTGAAGGACCCCAAGTACAAGAACGTCAAGCTCGTCAAGATCGCCTACGGCAACGACGACGCCCAGCAGTCCTTCCAGCAGACCCAGGGCCTGCTCCAGCAGTACCCGAACCTGAAGGGGATCATCTCCCCGACCACCGTCGGCATCAAGGCCGCCGCCCAGTACCTGTCCGGCTCCAAGTACAAGGGCAAGGTCAAGCTGACCGGCCTCGGCACCCCCAACGACATGCGCACCTACGTCAAGAACGGGACCGTCGAGGCGTTCGAGCTGTGGGACCCGGCCAAGCTCGGCGACCTCGCCGCCCGCACCGCCGTCGCGCTGGCCTCCGGTCAGATCACCGGCAAGGAGGGCGAGACCTTCAAGGCCGGCTCCACCGAGTACACCATCGGCAAGGACGGCGTGATCACCCTCGGCAAGCCCACCGTGTTCAACGCCAAGAACATCGACCAGTTCAACTTCTAGGCCCCTACGTCCCGTTCGGGAGCTGGTACTTCATGCAGCGCGTCTGTTTCCTCCTCAAGGTCCGCGAGGACCGGCTCGCCGAGTACCGCGAAAGACACGCCGCCGTGTGGCCGGAGATGCTCCAGGCGCTCTCCGCCACCGGCTGGCACAACTACTCCCTCTTCCTGCGCGACGACGGCCTCCTCGTGGGCTACCTGGAGACCGAGGACTTCGCCGCCGCCCAGGCCGGCATGGAGGCCACCGAGGTCAACGCCCGCTGGCAGGCGGAGATGGCGCCGTTCTTCGAGTCGCTGGACGGCGCCCGGCCCGACGAGGCCATGAAACCGCTCACCGAAGTGTTCCACCTCGCCTGACGTCCCCCTCTTCCGGAGCCGCTCATGAGAAGACGCACCGTGCTCGCGTCGGCGATACTGGCCGCCGTGGCAACACCGGGCATCGCACGGGCCGCCGATCCCGGCCCCTCGGTCAGTAAGACGGGCAGCACTCAACTCGACTCGCAGGCCGTGTTCTTCGTCTCCTACGACGGCCTGGTGAACAACAACTCGTTCCAGAAGAACGGCCTGTTCACGTACAAGGGCTACCAGTACGCCGCCTGGTACACCTCCACCAAGTACGCGGTCATCGCCCGCCGGGTGCTGGGCGGTTCGAGCTGGTCCACGGTCACCCTGTCCCACCAGCTCAAGAGCAGCGACTCGCACAACGTCATCTCCATGGGCGTCTCCAAGGTCGACGGCCGCCTGCACATCAACATGGACTCCCACAGCGACGGCTACTTCTATGTGAAGTCGGTGGCGGGGCTGCTGGACAACCCCGGCTCCACGGCCTGGACCTCATCCGTTTTCGGCTCCGTCCAGACCTCGTTGGACGGGCTCGCCCTCACCACACAGTTCACGTACCCGCAGTTCGTCGCCACGCCCGAGGGCAAGCTCCAGCTCAGCTACCGGGTCGGCATCTCCGGCAACGGCCGCAACGCCCTCGCGGAGTACGACGGTTCGACCTGGACGGCACTGGGGGAGTGGTCCGGCTCGACGGGCACGTACACCAGCTCGCACGGCTCCTCGACCGCCCGCAACATGTATCTGCACGGCATCGACTACGACGTCGACGGACGGCTGCACGCCTTCTTCACCTGGCGTGAGCAGAACGCCGCCGTGATGTGCAACAGCGGTGGCATCACCAACCACGACACCGGTTACGTCTACTCGACCGACCGCGGCCGCACCTGGCGCAACGACGCCGGCACCCTGGTCGCCACCACCGGCACCTCGGACACCGTCGCCGTCACCGACTCCGGCCTGGTCGTCGACTCCCTCAACCCGGACCACTCCCTGATGAACCAGGAGAGCCAGTGGACCGACTCCACCGGCCTTCCGCACGCGATCATCAGCTACGTCCCCGGCCGCTTCGGCCAGTGCACCACCGATTACGTCAGCGACCGCACCGCAAACGGCCGCGCCTTCCACGTCCGCAAGAACTCCTCCGGAACCTGGCAGAAGACGGAGATCCCGGTCGCCCTCAATTCCAGCCAGCGCACCAAGCTGGTCCTGGACAAGTACGACAACGCCTACGCGGTCTTCCCGTACGGCCGGATCGCCGGCGCGTCGAAGTCCTCCGGGTACACCGACTGGACCCTGCTGTACGACGGCAGCGACCTCAACGCCTTCGGCGAGGTCGTCATCGACGAACCGCGGATCAGGGCGGACAACGTGCTGTCGTTCATGTACCAGGAGAAGTCGAGCGGTACGACCCCCTCGGCACTCCATGTCGTCGACTTCGCGCTGCCCGCGTGACCGGCGCTGACGTGCGGGGCGATGGCGGTAATGTGAAGGTCCTCTTCCCGCCGCTCCGCGTTCTACTGGAGGTCCCTGCCTGATGGCCCAGTCGGTGGGTATCAAGGACGTCGCCCGTGCCGCCGGAGTCTCCGTCGGCACGGTGTCGAACGTGATCAACCGTCCGGACACGGTCGCCACGGAGACCCGGGCACGGGTGCAGTCCGCGATCGACCGGCTCGGCTACGTCCGCAGCGAGTCCGCGCGCCAGCTGCGCGCGGGCCGCAGCCGGATCATGGGGCTGCTCGTCCTGGACATGGGCAACCCGTTCTTCGTCGACGTGGCCCGCGGTGCCGAGCGCGCCGCGCGCGAGGCCGGGCTCGGCGTGATGGTCTGCAACAGCGCACAGAGCGCCGGCGAGGAGGCCGACTACCTGTCGCTCTTCGCCGAGCAGCGGGTGCGCGGCGTGCTGCTCACCCCCACCGACGCCTCCGGCCGCAACATCGACACGTTCCGGCGGCACAACATCCCCTTCGTGCTGGTCGACCGGGTCGCCGAGGGCACCACCGAGTGCTCCGTCTCCGTCGACGACGTGGCGGGCGGCGCGCTGGCCGTACGCCATCTGATCGACGCCGGGCACCGCTCCATCGCCTACGTCAGCGGCCCGCCCGGACTCAACCAGGTCCGCGACCGCCGCACCGGCGCCCTGAACGCGCTCGCCGAGGCCGGGCTCGGCCCCGAGTGCCTGCGCGAACTGCCCACCGAGCGCCTCGACGTGGCCGCGGGCCGCGACGCGGGCGCCCGCCTGCTCGGCCTCGCCGACCGCCCCACCGCCGTCTTCTGCGCCAACGACCTCCTCGCCCTGGGCGTCCTTCAGGCCATGTACGCGGCCGGGATAACGGTCCCCGACGACCTCGCCATCGTCGGCTACGACGACATCGAGTTCGCCGCCGCCGCGGCCGTCCCGCTGACCTCCGTACGCCAGCCCGCCGTCACCATGGGCGCCCTGGCCGCGGAACTCCTCCTGGAGGAGACCGAGGCGGAGACCGGCACCAAGCGGCACGATCACCGGCGCGTCGTCCTCCAGCCGGAGCTGGTCGTACGTCGCTCCAGCCTCTCGGCCCGCTGAGCCACCGTTCAGTACGATTTCATGATCCCGGGGTCGGCGGGCGGACGAACTTGTGATGAAGTGGGACGCGGCCCGAAAACCGTCCGTCCCTGGAGCCCTGTTGACCGCCACGTACCGCCAGCCGGGTGTCGTCCTCACCGACCGCCACTTCACCGTGCCCCTCGACCACGACGACCCGGCGGGGGAGAGCATCGAGCTCTACGCCCGCGAGGTCGTCGCCGGTGAGAAAGCCCGCCAGGACCTGCCCTGGTTGCTCTATCTTCAGGGCGGCCCGGGCTTCGGGGCGAACCGTTTCATCGGTAAGCCGTCCTGGCTCGGCCGCGCCCTCAAGGAGTACCGCGTCCTCCTCCTGGACCAGCGCGGCACCGGTCACTCCACCCCCGCCAACCGTCAGACCCTCCCGCTGCGCGGCGGCCCCGCCGAACAGGCCGACTACCTCACGCACTTCCGCGCCGACTCCATCGTCCGCGACTGCGAGGCCATCCGCCCGCAGGTCACCGGCGGCGCCCCCTGGACTGTCCTCGGCCAGAGCTTCGGCGGCTTCTGCACGGTCAACTACCTGTCCACCGCGCCCGAAGGCCTTGCCGCGGCCGTCATCACCGGCGGCCTGCCCTCCCTCGACGCGCACGCCGACGACGTCTACCGGGCCGCCTACCCCCGCATCGAACGCAAGGTCGCCGCGCACTACGCCCGCTACCCGCAGGACGTCGCACGCGCCCGCCGCATCGCCGACCACCTCCTCCACCACGAGGTGACCCTGCCGAACGGCTACCGCCTCACCGCCGAGGCCTTCCAGTCCCTCGGCATCCTCCTCGGCGGCAGCGAGGGCAGTCACCGCCTGCACCACCTCCTGGAGGAGCCCTTCGTCCGCACCCCGCGCGGCACCGAACTCGCCGATGCCTTCCAGGAGGACGTACAGGCGCTCCTGTCGTACGCGAGCCACCCCCTCTACGCCCTCGTCCACGAGGCGGCCTACGGTCAGGACGAGCGCCCCACGGCCTGGTCGGCCGAGCGGGTGCGCGCCGAGTTCCCGCAGTTCGACGCGGCCAAGGCCCTCGCGGGCGACGGACCGCTCCTGTTCACCGGCGAATCGATCCACCCCTGGATGTTCGACGTCGACCCGGCCCTGCGCCCGCTGCGCGAGACCGGTGAACTCCTCGCCGCCCGCACCGACTGGACCCCCCTCTACGACCCCGCGCGCCTCGCCGTCAACGAGGTCCCGGTCGCGGCAGCCGTCTACCACGACGACATGTACGTCGACACCACCCACGCCCTGGAGACGGCGCGCGTGATCCGGGGGCTGCGCACCTGGGTGACGAACGAGTTCGAGCACGACGGCGTACGGGCCGGCGGCCCCCGGGTCCTGGACCGGCTGCTCGCCCTCACCAGGGACGAGGCATGAGATCACCTTTCCGGGCTAACCTGCGACCATGACCGAGCCGACGATCACTCAACTCCAGCCCATGCCCACCGACTGGCAGCGCGCCCTCGCCGTCGTCGCCCACCCGGACGACCTCGAGTACGGCTGTGCGGCGGCCGTCGCCGCCTGGACCGACGAGGGCCGCGAGGTCGCCTATCTGCTCGCGACCCGCGGCGAGGCCGGCATCGACTCGCTGGAACCCGAGAAGTGCGGCCCGCTGCGCGAACGGGAGCAACGGGCCAGCGCGGCCGTCGTGGGCGTGTCGACGGTGGAGTTCCTCGACCACAAGGACGGTGTCATCGAGTACGGGCTCGGCCTGCGCCGGGACATCGCCGCCGCGATCCGCAGGCACCGGCCCGAACTGGTCATCACCCTCAACCACCGCGACACCTGGGGCGGTTTCGCCTGGAACACCCCCGACCACGTGGCGGTCGGCCGGGCCACCCTGGACGCCGCGGCCGACGCCGGCAACCGCTGGATCTTCCCCGAGCTCGTCGAGCAGGGCCTGGAGCCCTGGACCGGCGTCCGCTGGGTCGCCATCGCCGGCTCCGCCTCGCCCACGCACGCCGTGGACGCGACGCCCGGACTGGAGCGCGCGGTGGGCTCGCTGCTCGAACACCGCAGCTACATCGAGGCACTGACCGACGAGGACCCGGAGACGTACGTCCGTGGCTTCCTGACGGCGGGCGCCGAGCGGACGGCCGAGCGGTTCGGCGGGAAGCCGGCCGTGGCCTTCGAGGTGTTCGCCCGGTAGGCCCCGGAGGGGCGGGCGACGACATGCCCGCCCGAATATTCCGGCATATGGTTCATTTCGTGAATACGAGGACAGTGCATCTGGCCGTGGCCGCTGCCCTGGCGAGCGGCGTGCTGGTGGTGTCGTGCAGCAGCGACGACAGCGGCGGCTCCAGCTCGCCGTCGGCGCGGCCGACGGCGCCCGACACCGCCTCCTTCTCGGGCAACACGCCGTCCGCGCTGGAGTCCAAGGCCGCCTCCGCCGTCGCGTCGGCGCGCGCCTCCGCCTCCGCGGCGGCGTCGTCGGCCTCCGCGGCGGCGGCCTCCTTCGAGGCCTCCGTCTCGGCCGAGGTCGAGCGCGCCAACAAGGCCGCCCAGAGCGAGCTGAAGGACGTACAGGGGCAGGGCAACGCCATGTCCGAGGTCGCCATCACCGGAAAGCCGCGCGCCCAGACCGCCGGACTGCTCGCCGTCGTCGTCACCATCACCAACAAGACCGACAAGAAGGCGTCGTACGCCGTCCAGGTCGACTTCCTCGACTCCTCGGGCAAGACGGTCGAGACCCGCTATGTCGGCGCGGAGGACCTCGAACCCGGCGAGAAGGCCCAGCCGCTCGCCATCAGCCGCAAGCCTCCCGAGCCGGTACTGACCCCGAAACTGGTGAAGGCACAACGGTATTGAGGCGTACGGCGGTCAGCGGTCGGCGTTGAGCGCGTGCACCGCGCCCTGCGCGTCGCCGATCGTCGCGTAGTCCACGGCGATGAAGTTCACCGGCCTGCCCCGCTCGCGCTCGCACCGGTGAACCCGGTCGAGCACGAACCGGCGGGCGTTGACCTCCCCCGCGTCCAGGCGGCTGCCGCCGTCGGCCGTGATGAAGTGGTTGAGCAGGAACAGCCGTTTGCCGGTGCCGCCTCGGTGCGGAACGCAGCTCATCTCCGACGGGGTGCGGAACGCGAACGGCGTCTCCATGCCGTAGCGGTAGAAGTTCCGGTACCAGGCCGCCGGTCCGTCGGCCTGCTCGGCGAAGACGACCAGCCGCCGCCCGCTGTCGATCAGCTCGCCCAGGGTCGGCCAGGGCTTCGCGGGATCGGCGTCCGGGGTGTGCACGAGATCGGTCAACCCGGCCTGGGCGAAGGCCTTTTCGGTGTCCTCGCCCCTGATCGCGTCCTGGACGATCAGGGTCACGACCTCCGTCGGATGGGCCCGCATCCAGTCGCCGAGCTGCTTGAGCGCGGGCACCAGTTCGATCGCGCCGGCCCGGCACACCGCGTGACACAGCCAGAGTCCCTCGCGCGGCGGGTTGAGCTTGGCGACGGCGGCCGCGATGAACTCCCGCTGCTCGGGCGTGAAGTCGGAGTCGGCCAGCCGCCCGGCGACCTCGTCGGGCCGCTCCCAGCGGTAGGTGTCGAGCTGCAGCGCGCGCACGCCGTCGTCCAACTGGGCCGTGATGCCGGGGTCCTGGAGCGGGCCGATGAACCGGTCGACCGTGGTCGACATGGCGTTGTGGGAGGTGAGATAGGCGACCTCGTCGTAGGGCCGGTCGCACAGCCGGGCCTGTCCCTCGCACAGCCGGGGTGCGCCCGCACCGGCCGTCAGCGGGACCAGCAGGATTCCGGCGACGGCCGCGCCGCTCGCGGCGAGCCCCAGGCCGCGGATGCGGGGGACCGAGAAGGCGGGCCGGGGGCGGACCTCCAGCAGCCAGGCCGCGCCCGCCAGGAGGGTGCCCAGCGCCACCGGGACCAGCGCGGTGGCCAGGGCGGTGGTCGTGAAGCGGTCGAAGGCGGAGTGCTGGAGGTCGCCGACCAGCCGGGCCAGGCTCGGCGGCCAGGTCGACGGCGGGTCGATCACCCGTCCGCCGGTGGCCAGGCGGACGACCGCGGCGGCCAGCGCACCGACCAGGCCGCCTGCGGCGATCGCCCAGCCCAGCAGGGCCAACCGGCGGGCGGGAGGTGCGGAGCTCAGGAACCACAGGGCCAGGAGGGAGCCGACGAGCAGGACGGCCGCCAGGGTCTCCGCGAGCCCCAGGCCGACGGCCGTGTAGGGGCGTATGCGGTGGAGGGCCGTGAGGTCGTTGCCGGAGGCGGCCAGGGTCTGCGTGACGTTCCAGGTGGTGCCGCCCGCGGTGGCGCGCAGGCGGGCCGCCGCGTCCCGGGTGCGGTCGGTCACCACGGCGGGCGCCACGGTGGCCAGGGCCGTGGCCACGTCCCCGTCGGCCAGCGCCGCCCGGACCTCCGTGCGCAGCGCATCCCGCTCCGCCTCGGGGACGGCGAGCAGCAGGGCGTCGGCCGCCGTGCCGGCCTGCTCGTCGGTCAGCGGAAGGCTCGGCAGGCCCCCCGGGGCGTGTCCCGCGGACACCTCGCGCAGGGCGGCCGACAGGTCGGCGGAGAACGTGGCGAAGTCGGGCTCGGCGCGGTCCTGGATCCCGGAGACGAGGTCGCCGAAGTAGACCTGCGCCAGGTCGTTGAGGTTGCCGAGGAACGGGGCGAGGTCCACCTTCAGCACCAGGCTGTCGCGGTCGCCGTTGAGGTAGCCGACCACGGCGTCGATCTGCCGGCCGGTGAGATCGCGGACCGAGTCCGGGGGCAGCACCAGCTTGATGTTGGAGGTCACCTGGGCCTCCGGCACCGGCAGCCGGGCCAGCAGCGGGCGGGTGACGGCGACGGCGTGCGGATCGACCAGGACCTCGTCGTACAGGCGGTCGTACGCCCGTTCGTCATTGAGCACCGAGCGGTAGAAGGAGGGCGACACGAGCGTGCTGCGGGCGGTGGCCGTCGCGATGCAGACGGCCGTGCACAGGACGGCCAGCACGAAGGCCGCGACGCGCGCCGGACTGCGGGACGGGACCGGGGCCATGGCCGAAACCTCTGGATCGGTGACGCCCTCATCGTCCGCCTCGGGGAGGGGCGCCGCAATCGGGGAAAACGGGGTGGGGAGGCCCGTGGACGCGTGATTTGATCAACAAGCCGCGGACGCGGCACCGCGAACGGGACGGGGAAGCGGAATGACGGAGACGGATCTGCTGGCCGGGCGTTTCGAGGAACACCGCGGCCGGATGAAGGCGGTCGCCTACCGCATGCTCGGCTCGCAGACCGAGGCGGAGGACGCCGTCCAGGAGGCCTGGCTCAAACTGAGCCGCAGCGACGCCGACGGGATCCAGAACCTCGGCGGGTGGCTGACCACCGTGGTCGGAAGGATCTGCCTCGACATGCTGCGCTCGCGCGGCGCACGCCGTGAGCAGCCCATCGACGAGACGTTCGTGCCCGACCCCGTGATCAGACCGCTCTCGGAGATCGACCCCGAGCAGGAGGTGCTCCAGGCGGACTCGGTGGGCCTCGCGCTGCTGGTCGTCCTGGAGACACTGGAGCCCGCCGAGCGGCTGGCGTTCGTGCTGCACGACATGTTCGCCGTGCCCTTCGACGACATCGCGCCGATCGTGGAGCGCAGTTCGGCGGCGACCCGGCAGCTGGCCAGCCGGGCCCGGCGCCGGGTGAAGGGCGCCACCCCGTCGGCGGACCCCGACCTGGGCCGCCGGCGCGAGGTCCTGGACGCCTTCCTGGCGGCTGCCCGCGCGGGCGACTTCGACGCGCTGCTCGCCGTCCTCGACCCGGACGTCGTACTGCGGGCCGACTCCGGGACCCTGGCCGTCGGTCCGGCCGCGTCCAAGCTGGTGCACGGCGCGCGCTCGGTCGCCGAACAGGCCATGTTCTTCCGGCAGGCCGTGCCCGCCGCGCGGTTCGCACTGGTCAACGGGGACATCGGCCTGGTCAACGTGGTCGACGGAAAGGCCGTGTCGGTGCTCGGTGTCACCGTCTCCGGGGGCCGGATCACCCACATGTACATCCTGGCCGACCCCGAGCGGATGGCCCGCCTCCAGGTGCCCGCCCTCGACGGCTGACGGGACCGGGCCCGGCCCGCGTCAGGCGGCGGCGAGCAGTCGCCGGTCGCGGCTCGGGCCCACGACCCGGCCGTCGGGCAGCAGTTCACCCGTGTCGTCGAAGACGATGGTGCCGTTGCACAGCAGACTCCAGCCCTGTTCGGGGTGGGCCGACACGATGACGGCGCAGTGGTGGTCGGTGCTGTCGGCGGTGGGGCACGGGGGCTGGTGGGTGCACATGACGGTCTCCTCGTCGCGAACGGCTCCTGCCTCGTCGGCTGCTACCTCAGTGGTAGCCGAGCTTGTTTTCAGTTGTATGAGAAGACCCCCACAACGCCGGAAACTCATCGGTGAGATTCGGTTGCGGCACCGCTCGATAAACTGTGCGACATGCAAGACCAGACAGTCGGCCGGGCCGACCTGCGCGGCGACTGCGAACGGTGTTTCGGGCTGTGCTGCGTCGCCCTCCCGTTCACCGCCTCCGCCGACTTCGCGCTCGACAAGCAGGCCGGCAAGCCCTGCCCGAACCTCCGCGGCGACCACCGCTGCGGCATCCACGCCGAGCTGCGGCAGAAGGGCTTCTCCGGCTGCACGGTGTACGACTGCTTCGGCGCCGGACAGAAGGTCTCGCAAGTCACCTTCGGCGGGGCGGACTGGCGCACGGGTTCCCGCGAGGACGCCCGGCGGATGTTCGACGTCTTCCCGGTCGTACGGCAGTTGCACGAGCTGCTCTGGTACCTCGCCGAGGCCCTCGACCTGGACGCCGCCCGCCCGATCCGTGCCGACCTGCGCCGCGCCCTGGACCGGACCGACGAGCTCACCCGTCAAACCCCGGACGAACTGGCCGAGTTGGATGTCCCGGCCCACCGCCAGGAGGTCAACGCCCTGCTGCTGAAGACCAGCGAGCTGGCCCGGGCCGGTATCCGCGGCCGCAAGAAGGACCGCCGGGGTGCCGACCTGATGGGTGCCCGCCTCAAGGGCGCCGACCTGCGCGGCGCAAGCCTCCGCGGGGCCTACCTCATCGCCGCCGACCTGACCGGCGCCGACCTCAGGGGCGCGGACCTCATCGGCGCCGACCTGCGCGACGCCGATCTCACCGACGCGGACCTGACCGGCGCGATCTTCCTGACCCAGCCGCAGCTCAACGCGGCCCGGGGCAGCGCCGGCACCCGTCTGCCGGGCTCAGTCACGCGCCCCGTGCACTGGACAACGCGGCTCTGACGACGCCTCGTCGACCGCCTCCGCCGGGGCGAGCCCCGCAGGCGTGACCGCCCGCCGCTCCAGACGCAGCCGCAGCCCCTCCGGCATCAGCGTCAGCCGCTCCGTCACCTTCAGCCGGTAGTCCGGATCGGCGCGCAGCTCGTAGCGGCGCAGCAGCAGGCCCAGCACCAGCGTCGCCTCGTGCAGCGCGAACTGTCGGCCGATGCAGGCCCGCGCGCCCGTCCCGAACGGCTTGAAGGTGTGCGGGGCCCGGGACCGTACCGCCTTCGGATCGAAGCGGTCCGGGTCGAAGCCCTCGGCGTCCGCGCCCCACACCTCGGGGTCCCGGTGCAGCAGCATCGTCAGGACCAGCGCCCACGCGCCCCGCCGCATCGGATGGTCCCCGCCCAGCACCGTGTCCTCCCGCGCCTCCCGCGCGAAGGCCGGCGCCGTCGGCCACAGCCGCAGCGCCTCGTCCAGCACCCGGCGCACGTACCGCAGCTTGGCCACCTGGTCGTACCCGGGCACCTTCGCGTCACCCCACACGGCATCCACCTCGGCACGCGCGCGTGCGGCGATCTCCGGGTGCCGGGAGAGGTAGTGCAGGGCGAAGGAGAGCGCGCCCGAGGTCGTCTCGTGGCCGGCCACCAGGAAGGTGATCACCTGCCGGCGCACGTTCTCGGCGGACAGCCGCTCCCCGGTGTCCGGGTGAGCCGTGTCCAGCATCCGGTCCAGCAGATCGCCGTCCCCGCCCGCCGCCCGGCGGGCCCGGACCAGGGCGTCGACCGTGCTGTTGAGGTAGGCGATGTCGGCCTCGTTGCGGCGGGTGGCGCCGCGCAGCAGGAACGGCGCCAGCGGCACCGGCACGGTGTTCAGGCGCTGGGCGTACGTCAGTGTGCCCACCATCGCCGAGACGAAGGGATGCGGCCGGTCGCGCTCGAAGGAGCCGAAGTCGTGTCCGAACCCGGTGCGCGCGATCGTCTCCAGCGTCAGCTTGGTCATGTCGCCGGGCACGTCCACCGACCGCCCCGCCGCCAGCTCGCGGTCCCAGTGGTCGGTGAGGTGCCCGGCCACCGCCAGCATCATCGGGTGGTAGGCCTCCATGGCCTCCCGGCTGAAGCCGGGCGCCAGGACGTCGTGCGCCAGCTGCCAGTTGGGCTCGTGGTTGTACGCCGTGAACAGCCCGTCCCCGGCGACCGGCCGGAGGTTGGCGACACCGAGGCCGACGTGCTTGGCGAAGCGGGACTCGTCCGCCATGTCGGCCGCGAGCTCCGCGCCCCACACGAACACGAACTCGTTGCCGAACGCCTTGCGCCGGAAGATCGGCCCCAGCTGCCGTCCGAAACGCATCGAGTCCTGGACGGGCGTGCGCCGGTTGACGCCGAGCACGTCCCCGAGGAGCGGGACCCGGCGCGGCGGATGCGGGATGCGCCGCAGCTCGGGCCAGCCCTGCTCGGCGCCGCGGAACCCCTTCGGCAGCGGTGCCCGTGTCGTCGTCTCCGCCATGACGCGATCTCCCTCGAACCAGCGGCAGTCTGAGCCTGTTGTACGTGGGTTCAATAACGCGGCCCAGTCTCGTCCCGTTGTTGAACCCACGTCAAGTAAAGTGCGGTCATGTCCGCGAACCAGGGCGCGCGCACCCGCCGTCGGCTCAGTACCGAGGAGCGCCGAGAGCAGCTGCTCGCGGTGGGGGCGCGGCTGTTCTCGGAGAGCCCGTACGACGAGGTGTGGATCGAGCAGGTCGCCGAGATCGCCGGAGTCTCGCGGGGTCTGCTCTACCACTACTTCCCGACCAAGCGGGACTTCTTCCTCGCGGTCGTCGAGCGGGAGAGCGAGCGCATGCTGCGGATGACGGCCGCGGTGCCGGGAGTTCCGGCACGCGACCAGCTCACCGCCAGCCTGGACACGTTTCTGGAGTACGTCGACACCCATGCGCACGGCTTCCGCGCCTTCCATCGCGCCGACGCGGCCGGGGACCAGGCGGTGCGCCGGGTCTACCAGCGGGCGCTGGGCGCGCAGGAGCGGCAGATCCTGGCGGCGCTGGCCGCGGACCCCGAACTCGGCCCGGTCGCGCGGGAGTTGCCCGATCTCAAGCTCGCGGTCCGTGGATGGCTGGCCTTCACGACGGCGGTGTGCCTGGAGTGGCTGCGGGGTTCGGACCTGACGCGGGAACAGGTCCGTGATCTGTGTGCCCGTGCGCTGCTCGGCGTTCTCGTTCCCTGATTCCCGCCGGAACTCTCATACGGGCGTGGTTGGCGTACACCCCGATCTTCGATAGGTTAGGCAAGGCTTACCTAAGAAGGAGGTTCCGGGATGGGTGACAGCCAAAGCTGGACGGCCGCGCCTGCCGCGGCGGAACGGGCCCGCTCGGTGCTCGCCGTCGCATGGTCCTGCGCGGTGACCGCGGACGGCGGTCGCGAGGAGTTCGTCGGCGCGCACACCGTGGACGAGGACGGCCGGGTGCACGTGCGTGTGCCCGAGGGCAGCGCCCTGCTCGCGGCTGCGATCTGCGCGCCCCGCGGCGAGCCGAACGCCGTGCTGGAGTTCGCCGACGTCGCGCCCGTCCCGGTCCGCGGCCGGATCCGGGCCCGGCTCTGGCTCGCCGGGTACTTCGTGCCCGAGGACGACCACCTGGTCTTCCACCCCACGCGGGTGGTGCTGCGGCAGCCGTCCGGCGCGGTGGTCGTCGACCTCGACGAGTTCGCGGCCGCAGCGCCCGACCCGCTGGCCCTCGCCGAGTCCCATCTGCTGACCCACCTCGCCGACTGCCACGGCGACGCCGTCGAGCGGCTCACCCGCCTCGTCGACCACGCCAGCCTGCACGGCGCGGTCCGCGTCCAGCCCCTCGCCGTCGACCGGCACGGACTGACGCTGCGCATCGAGCGCAACCGCGCCCACGGCGACGTACGACTGGCCTTCCACACCCCCGCCGACGACGTCGGCCAGCTCACCGAGCGCATGCACGTCCTGCTCACCCAGGCCGGCGCCGTCTCCTGCCCGCGCGCCCTACAGCGGCAGCGCACAGACGGCGACCGGTGACGCGAACGGCTCGCCCGCGAGCCGCAGTTCACCGCTCTCGCCGTCCACGTGGAAGACGCTGACGGTGCTCGACCTCTGGTTCGCCGCGAACAGCAGACTCCCGTCCGGCGAGAGGGCGATCTGCCGCGGGAAGTCACCCGCCACCGGCACCGTGTCCAGCAGCCGCAGCCGGGCGCCGTCCGCCTCGATCGCGTAGCGCGCGATGCTGTTGTCGCCCCGGTTGGCGAGATAGGCGTACGAGCCGTCGGCCGTCACCAGGATCTGCGCCGGGTAGTTGGTGCCCGCACCGGAGCCCGAGGACTGCTCCTCGCCGATCGTCAGACGGCCGCTGGACGGGTCGTACGCGCAGACCGCGACCGTGTCGTCGACCTCGTTGGCCAGATAGGCGTGGCGTCCACCGGGGTGGAAAGTGAGGTGGCGGGGGCCGGCGCCGGGGCGGGTGTGTGCCTGGGAGACCTCGGTGAGGGTGCCGCGGCGCTCGTCGAGGCGGTAGGTGTAGACGGTGTCCGTGCCCAGGTCGACCGCGAGCACATGGCCGCCGTCCGGGCTGGTGACGAACTGGTGGGCGTGCGGGCCCTGTTGGCCCGGTCCGGGCGCCGGGCTCGAGTGCTTCACCAGGTCGGTGCGCTCGCCCGGCGCCCCCTTGGCGTCGATCGGGTGCACGGCCACACTGCCCGAGGCGTAGTTCGCGCTCAGCAGCCAGCGGCCGCTCGGATGCACGGAGAGGTGACACGGGCCGGCCCCGCCCGTGCCGCGGCTGCCCAGGACCTTGCGGTCGGCCAGGCGTACGGCGGTCACCGCGCCGTCGTCCTGCTCGTCGACCGCGTAGAGCGTACGGCCGTCCGGGTGCAGGGCGAGGTAGGACGGGTCGGAGATCCCCGTGAGGGTCCCGGCGCCGGTGATGCGGCCGGTCCCGGTGTCGTACGTGGCGAGGCCGATGCCCTTGCCGCCGCCCTCGACCGAGGTGTAGGTGCCGAGGTACAGGGGCCGGGGACCGGTGGGCGTCTTCGACGGCCGCGGCGAGGGCGGTGCCGTGGACGGCTCGGCCGAGGGCTGTTCGGTCACGGCGGCCACCGCTTTCTCTGACCCGGAGGTGCCCTTCGGCGGGGCGGGTGCGGGCAGTGCGGTTGCCGCGGCCGCGCCCGCGAGCGCGCCGACGAAGCGGCGCCTGCTCCAGCCGCCGCCCGCCGCTCCTGTCCCACTGCCCATGTCCGCACCTCAGGTGATCGCTTGCCCCGGCCGTGACAAGCCACCATGACCCGGACCACCCCACCCGTGCAAGAACGGCACCAGGCGTTGCGGAGGCTGCAACGGGTCGGGCGCCGCCTACCAGTCGCCGTCCTCGACCGGCTTGCCCGGCGCGTCCTTGAGGGGCTTCACCTGGTGCGGGGTGGGATCCTCCCAGGGCTCGTGGTCGTCCCCGAGCCAGTCGCCGACCGGCTTGACCGCCTCCAGCATGTCCGTGGGCGCGAGATCCACGGCGTCCTGGTCGTAGTAGTCGTACCAGGGCAGTCCGGCCCGGGTGTACGCCGCCCGGTCCACCGGTGACGGCGGGGGAGCCTCGCCGGTGATGCGGCGCCACTCCGGCGGGGTCACCAGATGCACGAACACGCGCCCGGCGGGCTCCTCGGCCCAGTCGTTCAGGGGCCGGTCGTCCCGGTAGACCTCCTGCCGCATCGAACCGCCGACCCCGAGCCCCATCGCGGCGGCGGCCCGCGGCATCGCCGCCGCGCCCGGTGCGGGCGGCGCCGACATCGGCAGCGCCGTCCCGTAGCCGCCGGCCGGCAGGGTCAGCGCGCGGGTCCGCTCCGCCCGCCGCCGCTCATCCTCGCGCCATTCGGCCAGCCTCTGCTCACGCAACGGGAAGACCTGGAGCTGTACGCCGCCCCACACCTCCTCGCCCGTGACCTGGCCCTCGACCGTCGCCCCCAGGCCCAGCGGCACGGCCACGAACTGGCGGACCGTGCCCTTCCCGGAGTTGATCCCGTCCAGCCAGGGCTGGCGGGGGAGGACCACGTAGTTCTGCGGTTTCCGGGTCAGCCGGTCGCTCCACTTCTTGCCGGAGACCGCACAGACCTTGCCGACGCCGACCTGCAGCGCCGCCGGTTCCGTCGTCCCGGCGAAGCTCAGCCACATGGCCTCGCGCAGATACACCGGCAGCATCACACCGCCCCGCGCCCGCCACTGCTCCGGCACGGTGTCCGGGTGGTCGGAGACCCGGCGGACCGGGAACTCGCCCAGTCCCGGAGGCAGTGGGTGAGTGCCCGTCTCGGGCAGCCGCAGCGTGCGGACGAACCGCACCGCCACGCCGCCCGGCAGGCGCAGTGTGTTTCCGTCGATCCGCACCGTCGTGTCGCTCATGCGCCGCCCCCAACCTTCCGGTGCCGAAGACGTGCGTGCGCCGCCCCCGGTGACTTCGTCACCTAGAACGACGGGCGCCGCCGGCTTGGTTCCGGCGCAGCACCTCCGGCACGCGCAGCAGCCCGGAGCCGTGCAGGCTCTCGCGCAGCCGGGTGATCCGCGGCATGCGCTCGCGCTGCTCCAGGGAGGCGCGGTCCAGCTCCTCCAGCAGCCGGCGCGAGCGGTGCTCGGTGTCCATCTCGTCGAGGATGCGGTTGACCTCGGTCAGGACGGCGCCGTACAGCTGCCAGGTGCGGGCGTCGCGCTGGACCTCCTCCAGGAGCAGCTGGGCGAGCTTGTCGCGGGTCGCCGCGGCCTGCCGCAGCTCGGCGGCCAGCCGCGCCTCGGCCGACTGGGCACTCGCGCTCACGCTGGCGGTGACCAGCACCGCGAAGCTGACCACCGCGTCGGCGATCTCCGACAGCAGCCGCTCCACGGCGGCCCCCGTCTCGGGCGCGAACAGCCGCTCCGGATCGCGCTCCTTCGCCAGGTCGGTCAGAGTGCGCGCGAGCACCCGCAGTACGACCGTGCAGATCTCCAGCGTGTCCAGCCCCGTGCGCAGCACCACCCGGTGCAACAGGCCTTCACGCACGCGTGGATTGAGCCGCAGGCTGTCCTCGGCCTGTCTGAGCGCCGCGTCCACCTCGACGATGTCGTGGTCGAGTCGGCGCGCCTCGTGCAGCCGCTCGGTGGCGTGCTCGACCGGCGTACGGCCCGCGGCCTCCTCACCCATGCGCAGCATCAGCTGCCGCACCCGCCGGGCCAGCCCCTCGATCGACTCGCCCGCCTCGTCCACCCACACCGGCGGCGCGAGCAGCAGATTGCAGCCGAGCCCGACGACCGCGCCGATCAGCGTCTCCACGATCCGCGCCCAGGCCGTGTCACCGACGGTCGTGACCCCGAGCACCAGCATCGCGCTGATCGCCACCTCGGGCACGTACTCCTCGACCCGCACCAGCCGTCCCACCGCCAGGGAGGCCACGATCAGCAGCGCGAGGCTCCACCAGGTCAGGCCCACCAGCTGGCTGAAGGCGATGGCGACCAGGACGCCCGCCACCACCGAGTTGACCCGCCGGATGCCGTTGGTGAGCGTGGCGTAGAGGGTGACCTGGACGACCAGCAGCGCGGTGAGCGGCGCGGTCAGCGGGGCCGCCTCCGGGCTGAGGCGCAGGGCGACGACGTACGCGAGCGTCGCCGCGACCGCCGACCGCAGCGTCTGCACGACGACGGGATCCCGTCGCCGCTTCACGGACTCGACGACGGACTCGGTCCACGCACGTACCTCTCGCACCTCGGGATGTTCCCTTTCCACGGATTCATTCGGATGGTCATTGCGGACCGTAACTGTCCGCAATGACCCCTAGATTGTTGGCAACGGCCGAAGGACGGCAAGAGGGGAGAACGGTGATGGCGGACACCCGAGACTTCGAGGTTCTCACACGTGCACACGCCTATCTCGCCGAGGTGGTGGCCGCGGTGCCGCAGCCGGCGTGGGGAGCGCCGACGCCGTGCACCGAGTGGACCGCCCGGCAGGTCCTCAACCACGCCCGCATCGACCAGCAGGGATACGGCCTCGCGATCACCGGGGGACGGCCCGACTCCGACCCGTTCCACCCGGCCGACGCCCTCGACGGGGACCCGGTCACCGAGCTCGACAAGGTACTGCGGCAGGTCGCGGACGCGTACGCCGGGGTGGCCGCCGACGCCGAGCAGGTGCCGACCCCGCTCGGACCGCTGCCCGCGCCGTTCGCCGCCGCGGCGGCCGCGATGGACGCTGCCGTGCACGCCTGGGACATCGCGGTCGCGACCGGGCAGGACCGGCCGCTCGGCGAGGAACTGGCCGAGGGGATCTGGCCGGTGGCGGAGCGGCTCGTCGACCATCTCCGGGACTCGTACCAGGTGTTCGCCCCCGCCCGGGAGCTGACGGAGGGCTACGACAGGGCCGAGGCGCTGCTCGCCTTCCTCGGCCGAGACCCGCGCTGGGCCCCGGCGACGGCCTGACGCGTCCGGCGCAGCGCGCCCGAGACGACGACCAGCAGGAACAGCCCGACCAGCCAGTTCGTCACCGCGGAGAACTGGTTGACGACGAAGTCGAAGAACTGCCCCGCCAGCAGGTCCACCAGCAGGGAGGCACGCAGCAGCCAGAGCCCCCGCACGCGGTCGCCGCGCAGCCGCACCGCCCCGGCCACCGCCAGCCCCAGCATGACGGCCGAGCACACCACGAGTCCGGTCACCGCGCCCCACTCCGGCTCGTGCCGCAGCCGCCCCGCGGCCAGGTCCCGGCCGACGCCGACGAGCAGCACCGCGCCCTGCAGCACGGTCCAGGTCAGCGCCGCCGACAGCGTCACCCGGTGCGCGCACAGGGCGGCGACGGCACCTCGCCCGCGCGCCACCGCGTGGCGTACGACGTCCGGCACGCGCACGCGTGGCCGCGCCGGGGCCGGCTCCACGCACTCCAGCAGCCGGACCAGCGCCAGGTCCACGGGCCGCGTCGAACCCTCCAACGTCCGCAGAGCGGAACGGCGTTGGGCCTCGGTGAGCCCGGACACGACGCCGGTGAGCGCGAGGTCGGCGGCGCGTGCCGTGCGCGCCGCCGGCGGGCCGGGGCGCCGCACCACCCACCGGCTCAGCACCACCAGCCCGGCGAAGGCGAGGTAGATCAGCCCGGCGGCGGGCCGGTAGAGATAGCCCCCGCCGTCGCTGACCACCTTGCCGATCTCGTCGATGAACAGCCCGAACCCCACCCCGCCCGCCAGCGCCCCGCACAGGCGCACCCGGCGGCCGAGGAAGACGAGCAGCACCAGCAGGCCGCCTGCCATCAGCAAACCGCCCCAGAGCATGTGGGCGATGTGCAGTCCGGTGCCGTGGCCGCCCAGTTTTGGGTAGCCCATGCGGGCGAGCAGCCAGCGGGTGAGCAGCACGGTGGCGATGCCCGCGAGCAGGAACACCCGCAGATCGGTGCCGGTCGTCGCCGTCCGCGAGGGCAAAGTGGGCCGCCAAGTCGTCATGACTGCAGGATCGCGGCCGTACCCGCCGGGGATCCATGAGGCCAGCCCCCGTCATCGCGGGGGGTTTGGCACCCCTCGGGGGGGTGTACGGAGGACCGCTGGATGGTGCCCGACTCGCCCCGCACACAAGAAAAATCGCCGAGGCGTTCCGATCAACCGTGACAAGATCGCCCCGATCGGAAGGGGAGCCGATGGACTTCGGGCACGTCGAGTCGGTGCGGGCGCGGGCGGCGCTGCGGCATGTCGCCGCGCGTTCGGCGGGCCCGGCCGTGAGCGCGGAACTGCGGATCACGCTGAACTTCCACCCCGACCGGCTGATCGGCGGGCTGCCCGTGCTGGTGGCGCTGGCCCAGGACGGCGCGTACCACTCGCAGTTCGTCACCGGCACGAGCAACGGCGGGCTCACCGCGCACCCGGGCGGCGACCGCTGGCGCTGGGAGAGCCGGATCTTCGGCGGCGCCTACGACGACGGGGGCCCGCACGAGCGGCCCGTCTACGGCGCGCTGAACTTCCGCCGCCAAGTCGTCGGCGCCGCCCCGCGCTTCGGCTCCTCGCACTTCCGGCTCACCGCCGACGCCCTCACCCGCACCACCTTCTGCTACCCCGACAGCGCCGCCGAGCCGACCGACTTCGGGGTCGCCGCCGGAATGTCCCTCATCGCGCTCGCCGAGGCCGACGAGCAGGACGCCCTGAACGACTACATCGAGGCCCAGATCCATGGCCGCGTCCTGCTCGACCGGCACGTGGAGGCGCTCGTGCTGGACGCGAGCTACCGCGGCACGCCGGTCGAGGCCGCGGCCCGTCAGTTGCCCTGCCCGCTGGAGTGGCACCCCGGCTACCGGCTCACCGTCGCCGAACTGCGGCGGCACGGCGACTACCGCGGGCAGGAGTACGTGGAGCTGGGCGCCCGCATCGCCCAGGACGGCCGGATCGACCCGCGCATCATCGGGGACGCGGCCCGCACCGGCCGCCACGAGCTCCAGTGCCTGAAGATGACCTGGCACACCCTCGCCCGCTACGGCGCACCGGAGGGAGCGGGCACGGCTTGTGCGCAGGGTGCGGGCAGCGGCCGTGCCTCCGGAGAGAGCGCCGCTTGATTCGCAATCATGCGCACGGGCGGCGTCCCTACACGGCGAGCCACACCGCCCGGTCCGGTGCCAGCCGGCCGTTCTCCAGTGGGCCGCTGGACAGGAGTACCGACGTGTGGTCGGGCAGGCGGCATGCCTCGGGCGAGAGGTTGACGACGCAGACGAATCCGGGGTCACGGCTGAAGGACAGGACTCCGGCGGGGGCGTCCAGCCAGGTCAAGGTGCCGTCGCCCAGGGCGGGATGCTCGCGGCGCAGACGCAGCGCGGCGCGGTAGAGCTCCAGCATCGAGTCCGGGTCCCCGCTCTGCGCCGCCACGCTCAGCTCCGCCCACGCCTCCGGCTGCGGCAGCCACGGCTCGGCCCGCGCACCCTCCGCGCTGAAGCCGTACGGCGCACTCCGCCCCGACCACGGGATCGGCACTCGGCAGCCGTCCCGCCCCCGGTCGGTGTGCCCGGACCGCTCCCAGACGGGGTCCTGCAGCACCGCCTCGGGCAGGTCCTCGACCTCGGGCAGACCCAGCTCCTCGCCCTGATAGACGTAGGCCCCGCCGGGCAGCGCCAGCATCAGCAGGGCCGCCGCCCGGGCCCGCCGCGTGCCCAGCTCCAGGTCCAGGGGGCCCTCGGGCCGGTACGGCTCGTTCGCCACCCAGCGCCGGGCGACCTTGCGGCCGTAGCGGCTGGGATGGCGTACGACGTCGTGGTTGGACAGGACCCAGGTCGCGGGCGCGCCCACCGCGCCGAGCATCGCCAGGGAGTCGTCGATGACCGCACGCAGGTCCTTCGCGTCCCAACTGGACATCAGGAAGTCGAAGTTGAACGCCGTGTGCAGCCCGTCCCGGCGGACGTAGGCGGCCAGCCGTTCCGGGGTGTCCGCCCACGCCTCCGCGACGAACGACCGGTCCCCGGGGAACTCGTCGGCCACCCGCCGCCACGCACGGTAGATGTCGTGGACCTCGTCGCGGTCCCAGTGCGGATGGTCGAGATGCCGGCGGGGCCGCTCGGCCGCCGCCTCCTCGCGGGGCGGCAGGTCGGGCAGTTCGGGGTGCTTGATCAGGCCGTGCGCGACGTCGATGCGGAAGCCGTCCACGCCCCGGGAGAACCAGAACCGCAGGATCGACTCGAACTCGGCCCGCACTTCGGGGTGTTGCCAGTTGAGGTCCGGCTGCTCCGGTGCGAACAGGTGCAGATACCACTCCCCGTCGGGCAGCCTCGTCCAGGCCGGGCCGCCGAAGCAGGACACCCAGTCGTTGGGCGGCTCGGCACCGTCCGCGCCGCGCCCCGGCCGGAAGACGTACCGCTCCCGCTCCGGGCTGCCCGGCCCCGCCGCCAACGCGGCCCGGAACCAGGCGTGTTGGTCCGAGGTGTGGTTCGGCACGATGTCCGGGATCACGCGGATGCCGTGGCCGTGCGCCTCCTCGATCAGCCGCTCGGCCTCCTCGACCGTGCCGAACAGCGGGTCGATCTCCCGGAAGTCGGCGACGTCGTAACCGTGGTCCGCCATCGGCGACTTGTACCAGGGGTTGATCCAGACGGCGTCCACGCCCAGCGACCTGAGGTACGGCAGCCGGGAGCGCAGGCCGGCGATGTCACCGACGCCGTCGCCGTTCCCGTCGGCGAAACTGCGGATGTAGACCTGGTAGATGACGGCGTCGCGCCACCAGGGCGCCGGGACGTCGGACATAGGGGCGCTCACTCCTCACCTGTGACAACGCTTGCAAGCTTGGAGCCTCGCCCGGGGCACCGTCAATGAGCCCTCCGTCGGCGCCCGCGTGACAGCGCTGTCACGGCTCCCGTACACCCGTGCTAGCGTCCGCGCATGTCGCCAGCTCAACGGCACCCCACGATGGCCGATGTCGCCGAACGGGCCGGGGTCTCCGCCTCCACCGTCTCGCGCGCCCTGCGCGGCTTCGCGAACGTCTCGCCCGAGGTCCGCTCGCGGGTCGAACTGGCCGCCCGCGAACTGGACTTCGCCGTCTCCCGGCACGCGTCGAGCCTCGTGACCGGCAGGACCGGTGTCGTCGCCGTCCTCGTGCCCACCCTGAACTCCTGGTTCATGGGCTCGGCGCTGTCCAGCCTGGGCCCGCTGCTGCGCGCCGCCGACATGCAGCTGGCGGTCTATGTGATACCCGATCTGGCCGAACGGGCCGCGTTCTTCGAGCAGTTGCCCGCCCGGCGCAACGCCGACGCGCTGCTGGTGTTCTCCTTCGACCTCACCGAGGAGGAGAGCGCACGGCTCGACGACCTCGGGATGCCCGTCGTGTACGTCAGCCAGCACGCCGACGGGCGGCCGAGCGTGTACGTCGACGACGTCGCCGGGGCCCGGCACGGCACCCGGCACCTGCTCAACCTCGGGCACCGGCGGATCGCCTTCCTGCAGACGGCGGGCGCCACCGGCTTCGCCTTCAGCGCGCGCGAGCGGCTGCTCGGCCACCAGCAGGCGCTCACCGAGGCCGGAGTCCCCCTGGACGACTCCCTCGTCGTGGCCACCGAGACCGACGGCAAGCGCGGTGTCGCCGAGGCGCTCGGCAGGCTGCTGAGCCTGCGTGAGCCGCCGACCGCCGTCTTCGCCGAGCAGGACGAGCTGGCCGCCGACCTCGTCTGGACGCTGCGCCGGGCCCGGATCGAGGTGCCGGAGCGGATGTCCGTGCTCGGCTTCGACGACCAGCCGGCCGCCGAGTGGTTCGAGCTGTCCACGGTGGCGCAGTCGCCGTCGGAGATGGGCCGTGTGGCCGGCGAACTGGCCCTGGAGCTGATCGACGACCCCGACGGGGACCACCACCGACACGTCGTCCTGCCGACCCGTCTCATCCCACGCGCCAGCACCGCCCCGCCGCCCGTACCGGAGAAGGATCCCTGCTGAGGGCGTCGGTGGGCGGGAGGCGTTCCGTACCCTGTTCCGGAAGCGCAGGCGGACGCCGACGAGCCGGCCGCCGCGGGTTGACGGGACGGAAGGGGCGGGGCGTTGGTGGACTCCTGGGAATGGGCCCGGCGGGTGCTGGAGGGCGCGGGGCTCGATCCCGACCTGCTCGCCGGGCTCCGGCCGCTGAGCGGCGGCACGTACAACACCGTCGAGGAGCTCCTCCTCACCGACGGCACCCGTTACGTCCTCAAGGTCCCGCCCGCCTCCACCGTCCCCGGCATGCGCTACGAGCGCGGACTCCTCACCGCCGAGGCGGAGTTCTACCGCGCGGCCGCCGTGGCCGAGGTCGCCGCGCCGCGCGTCGTGGCCCTCGGCGAGGACCCCGCCGTACCGCACCTGCTCATGACGGCCTGCCCCGGCGACCCCTGGGACGAAACGGTCACCGCTCCCGAACGAGCGGTTCTGCGCCGGGAGCTGGGCCGCCAGGTGGCCCGGCTGCACACGGTGACCGGGCCGGCCTTCGGCTACCCCTCCGGCGCCCTCGGCCCGCTCGCCCCCGACTGGCGCACCGCGTTCACGGGCATGATGGAGGCCGTCCTGGACGACGCCCTGGACTACGGAGCCCGGCTGCCCCGCTCCGTCGACCAGGTGGCGGCCGCCCTCCGGCTCGGCCGTCCCGCGCTGGACGAGGTCACGACCCCCGCACTGGTCCACTTCGACCTGTGGGACGGGAACATCCTGCTGGACCGCCCGGCGGGGCAGGAGCCCCGCATCGGCGGGCTCATCGACGGGGAGCGGATGTTCTGGGGCGACCCCCTCGCGGACTTCGTCTCGCTCGCGCTGCTGGGCGACATCAAGAAGGACAAGGCGTTCCTCGCGGGCTACCGGGAGGCGGGCGGCCGGGCCGAGTTCGACGCCCCGGCGCGGGTGCGCCTGGCCCTCTACCGGGCCTACCTCTACCTGATCATGCTCACCGAGACGGTCCCGCGCGCGGTCGACCAGGAGAAGGAGCGCTGGGTCCAGGCCGTGGTCGCACCGGAACTCGTCTTCGCCCTGGAAGAGGTCGAGGAGCTGACGTCTTAGCTCACATCGTGAACTAAGGGTTGGAGGAAAGTCGCGCCGGGCCTGCGGTCGGAGGTATGTTGCAGGTCGAAAAGGGTGCGAAGGGAGCCACATGGCAGGGCGGAACGGGCGCACGGTGCGCGACCTCAGGCGGGCCAACCGCACGGCCGTGCTGCAGCGGCTCTACTTCGACGGACCCCTCAGCCGCTTCGAGCTCGGCCCGGCGACCGGGCTGAGCTCCGGCTCGGTCAGCAACGTCGTCGCGGACCTGGTCGCCGACGGCCTGGTCGAGGAGGCCGGCAGCGTCGACTCCGACGGCGGCCGGCCCCGCACGCTGCTGCGGGTCGCGCCCGGCAGCGGGCACATGATCGGCGTCGACGTCGGCGAGACCCGGGTCCGCGTCGAGCTGTTCGACCTCACCCTCACGGAACTAGCCCGCGCCGAGCGGCCCTTGGAGCAGCAGCGGTACGAGGTCGAGGTGATCGTCGGGCACATCCGCGACGGCATCGACGAGGTGCTCGCCGGCGCCCAGGTCCCCGCGGACCAGCTGCTCGGCGTCGGCATCGGCGTCCCGGGGATCGTCGAGTACACGCCGGACCGGGGTGCCGTCGTCCACGGGCAGACCATCGGCTGGGACGCGGTCCCGCTGGAGAGCCTGCTGCGGGACACGTCCCAACTCCCGGACTCCGTGCGGTACTTCATCGACAACGGCGCGAAGACCCTGGGCCAGGCCGAGATGTGGTTCGGCGGTGGCCGGGGCGCGCGCAACGCGATCGTCGTCCTGTTCGGCTCCGGTGTCGGCGCGTGCCTGGTGACGCCCGAGGTGGAGCGCGGCCGGGCGGTCGAGTGGGGGCATCTGACGGTACGGGTCAGGGGGCGGCGGTGCCGGTGCGGTGCGCTCGGATGTCTGGAGGCGTACGCCGGGGCGGAGTCGCTGCTCGACCGGTGGCGTGAGGAGGGCGGGCGGCCGCCGGAGGGGACGGACGAGGAGACGGCGCTGACGGCGATGCTCGCCGCGGCGTATCCCTCCGAGGGGTCGGCCGACGCTGTCGCGCTCTCGGTCCTGGAGGAGACCGCCGAGTATCTGGGGGCGGGGCTGTCCGACCTGATCAATCTGTTCCAGCCCGAGCGGATTCTCATCGGCGGGTGGGCGGGGCTGCAGCTCGGTGCGCGGTTCCTGCCCGCGGTGCGGCGGCATGCGGCGTCGTACGCGCTGCGGTATCCGGCGGAGAAGGTGGCGATCGAGCTGGGGCGGCTGGGGCCGGACGCGGTGACTGTGGGGGCGGCGATCTTGCCGCTCGCCGACTTCTTCGCCCGTGGGGGGCGGCGGCCCGAGCCTGTGCCGGAGGGGCCGGCCCCTGCCTGGCAGACGGCGTTGGAGGAGCGGGCTCCGCATTAGCGGAGCGCGCTCCGCATCGGCTGTCGGCTTCACAAGGGGCCCCAGGTTTCAGCCGTCCCGGCCAGAGGTACTCGCGTGTCGCTCGTCGACGTGAAGGGAGTTCCTCGTGGCTGATCGGCGCGACACAGGGGCCGACGGGGAGCCCGTGCCCAGGGATCTCCCGGATCAGCAGGTGCAGGACGGCGAGGATCCGCTGGACATTCCCGTCCCGGAGGGGGAAGGCGGCGAAGTGCCCGAACCCGACGAGGCCGGCACCGGGCGTGAGGGCGGCCCCCGCTCGGCCAACGTCCATCCCGAGCACCCCGATCCCGACGAGTCCTCCGCCTGACCGTCACAGGGAGCCCACCATGGGTATGGCCGACCGGGTCCGTTCCTGGCCCGTCTACCGTCAGCTCACCGGCAGCGACCGCACGGGGCGGGGCAGCGCCGCGAAATCCTCGTACACCGAGAATCTGCGACCACGCACCGACCGCGCGCAGCGCGTCGTGCAGTCCGTCTGCCCGTACTGCGCGGTGGGGTGCGGGCAGCAGGTGTACGTCGAGGGCGACAAGGTCGTCCAGATCGAAGGGGACCCCGCCTCTCCCGTCAGCCGTGGGCGGCTGTGCCCCAAGGGGTCGGCCACGCTGGAGCTGACCACCGGGCCGGCCCGCGAGCACCAGGTGCTGTACCGGCGTCCGCACGGGACGGACTGGGAGCCGCTCGACCTGGAGACGGCCATGGACATGGTCGCCGAGCGGGTGATCCGGACCCGGCGCGAGACCTGGGAGTGGGAGCGGGACGGACTGCGCACCGCCCGCACCATGGGCATCGCCAGCCTCGGCGGCGCCACCCTCGACAACGAGGAGAACTACCTCATCAAGAAGCTGCTGACCGGCCTCGGCGTGGTCCAGGTGGAGAACCAGGCGCGGGTCTGCCACTCCTCGACCGTCGCCGGGCTCGGCACGTCGTTCGGGCGCGGCGGGGCCACCACCTTCATGCAGGACCTCCAGCACGCCGACTGCATCGTCATCGAGGGGTCCAACTTCGCCGAGTGCCATCCCGTCGGCTTCCAGTGGGTCATGGAGGCCAAGAAGCGCGGGGCCACGATCATCGACGTCGACCCCCGCTACAACCGCACCAGCGCCCTCTCCGATCTGTACGTGCCGATCCGCGCGGGCACCGACATCGCCTTCCTCGGCGGGATCATCAACCACGTCCTCACCGAGGAGAAGGACTTCCGCGAGTACGTCCTCAACTACACCAACGCGGCCACCCTGGTCAGCGAGGACTTCCGGGACACCGAGGACCTCGACGGGGTGTTCTCCGGGCTGGACGAGGAGAAGGCGCACTACGACCCGCACAGTTGGCAGTACGAGGGCGTCGAGATCCAGCAACCCGCCGGTGAGGCCGACGAGTTGTACGAGGAGCGCACCCGCAGGACAGGCGGCGCCGAGTCGCACGGCTCCGGCGGCGCCCGGACCGGCCACCGCGCCCCCACCGACAAGACGCTCCAACACCCGCGCTGCGTCTACCAGATCCTCAAGCGCCACTACGCCCGCTACACCCCCGAGCTGGTCGAGGACGTCTGCGGCATCCCGCGCGAGACCTTCCGGCGCGTGTGCGAGGAACTGACCGCCAACTCCGGCCCCGAGCGCACCAGCGCCTTCTGCTACGCCGTCGGCTGGACCCAGCACACCACCGGCGCCCAGTTCATCCGCGCGGCGTGCATCCTCCAACTGCTGCTGGGCAACATCGGCCGCACCGGCGGCGGCATCCAGGCCCTGCGCGGCCACGCCTCCATTCAGGGCTCCAGCGACATCCCCACCCTCTTCAACCTGCTGCCCGGCTACATCCCGATGCCGCACGCCCACGCCGACATGAACCTCGACAACTTCATCGAGGCGAGCCGCACGGTGAAGGGCTTCTGGTCCGGGATGCGGGCATACGTCGTCAGCCTGCTCAAGGCCTATTACGGCGACGCCGCCACCGCCGACAACGACTTCTGCTTCGACCACCTCCCGCGCCTGACCGGCTCCCACTCCACCTACGACACGGTGATGGCCCAGCTCGACGGCGACTGCAAGGGCTACTTCCTGCTCGGCGAGAACCCGGCCGTCGGCTCCGCCAACACCCGGCTGCAGCGCCTCGGGATGGCCAACCTGGAGTGGCTCGTCGTCCGGGACTTCTCCCTGATCGAGTCGGCGACCTGGTGGAAGGACGGCCCCGAGATCGAGACCGGCGAGCTGCGCACCGAGGACATCGGCACCGAGGTGTTCTTCTTCCCGGCCGCCGCCCACACCGAGAAGTCCGGCTCCTTCACCAACACCAACCGCTGGGTGCAGTGGCACTACCAGGCCGTCGAACCCGAGGGCGACGCCCGCAGCGACCTGTGGTTCATGTACCACCTGGGCCGCCGGATCAAGGAGCGGCTGGCCGCCTCCACCGACCCCATGGACCGCCCGGTCCAGGACCTGGCCTGGGACTACCCGGTCAGCGGGGAACTGGCCGAGCCGGTCGCCGACGCCGTGCTCGCCGAGATCAGCGGCCACGGCCCGGGCGGCGGCCCGCTCGGCGCGTACACCGAACTCAAGGAGGACGGCTCCACGCGCTGCGGCTGCTGGATCTACTGCGGCGTCTACGCCGACGGCGTCAACCAGGCCGCCCGCAAGAAGCCCGGCTGGGAGCAGGACTGGGTGGCCGCCGAATGGGCCTGGGCCTGGCCCGCCAACCGCCGCATCCTCTACAACCGCGCCTCCGCCGCCCCCGACGGCACGCCGTGGAGCGAACGCAAGAAGTACGTCTGGTGGGACGGCGAGGCCGGCAGGTGGACCGGCCGTGACGTGCCCGACTTCGTGCCCGACCTGGCACCCGACCACGTGCCCGACGAGGACGCCGAGGGCGTGGCCGCGCTGCGCGGCGACGACCCGTTCA
The DNA here is from genome assembly GCF_022698165.1 of Streptomyces cylindrosporus. GTDB lineage: Bacteria > Actinomycetota > Actinomycetes > Streptomycetales > Streptomycetaceae > Streptomyces > Streptomyces cylindrosporus. Next base: position 341,238 of record NZ_JALDAY010000007.1, on the reverse strand, counting down.
TCATGCAGGCCGACGGCAAGGGCTGGCTCTACACCCCGGCCGGCCTGGAGGACGGTCCGCTGCCCACCCACTACGAGCCCCAGGACTCCCCGTTCCCCAACGCCCTCCACCCCTCGACCCCGCGCAGCCCGGTACGCCAGTTGCTGCCCCGCGAGGGCAACCGCTACCACCCCAGCGGCGACGAGAAGGGCGCCGACGTCTTCCCGTACGTCGTCACCACGCACCGCCTCACCGAGCACTTCACCGCGGGCGGCATGAGCCGCTGGTCGAACCATCTCTCCGAGCTGCAACCGGAGTTCTTCTGCGAGGTCTCGCCCGCGCTGGCCCGCGAACGCGGGCTGGAGAACGGCGGCTGGGCCACCGTCGTCACCGCGCGCAACGCCGTCGAGGCACGGGTGCTGGTGACCGACCGCATCCGCCCGCTGCGGGTGCAGGGCCGTACCGTCCACCAGATCGGCCTGCCCTTCCACTGGGGGCCCAACGGCGTGGCGACGGGCGACGCCGCCAACGAGCTGACGTCCATCGCCCTCGACCCCAACGCCCACATCCAGGAGGACAAGGCCCTCACCGCCGACATCCTCCCGGGCCGCCGGCCGCGCGGACCGGACCTGCCCAGGCTGGTCGCCGAGTACCGCAGGCGGGCCGGCATCACCCCGGACACCGGACGGGAGGTGCGCAAGTGAGCGAGGAACGCGTCGGCTTCTTCACCGACACCACCGTCTGCATCGGCTGCAAGGCCTGCGAGGTGGCGTGCAAGGAGTGGAACGCCATCCCCGAGGACGGCCTTTCGCTCAGCGCCATGTCGTACGACAACACACAGGCCCTCGGCGCCTCGACCTGGCGGCACGTCGCCTTCATCGAGCAGCCGAAGCCCGAGGGGCGCACGCAACTGCCGCTCGCCGACGAGGAGTCGGGCGACGGCGAGATGCGGTGGCTGATGTCCTCCGACGTCTGCAAGCACTGCACCCACGCCGCCTGCCTCGACGTCTGCCCCACCGGCTCGCTCTTCCGCACCGAGTTCGGCACGGTCGTCGTCCAGGAGGACATCTGCAACGGCTGCGGGTACTGCGTGCCCGCCTGCCCCTACGGCGTCATCGAGCAACGCCCGCACGACGGACGGGCGTTCAAGTGCACGCTGTGCTACGACCGCCTCGGCGCGGGTCAGGAACCGGCCTGCGCCAAGGCCTGCCCCACCGAGTCCATCCAGTTCGGCCCGCTCGACGAGCTCCGCGAGCGGGCCGCGCTGCGCGTCGACCAGCTGCACGAGGCGGGGACCACCGAGGCCCGGCTCTACGGCGCCGACCCCGACAACGGTGTGGGCGGCGACGGCGCGTTCTTCCTGCTCCTCGACCGCCCAGAGGTGTACGGCCTGCCGCCCGACCCGGTCGTCACCACCCGGGACCTGCCGACGATGTGGAAGCACGCGGGCGTGGCGGCCCTGTCCGTGCTGGGCGGCCTCGCGGCGTGCTTCGCCGTCTCGGGACGCCCGGGAACGGGAAGGGGACGGCGATGAGCATCACGGAACGTGCGGGGCGCAGGCGGCGGCGGGGCGAGCAGCCGATGGTGCCGAAGGCCGAGTTCCAGTCGTACTACGGCCGCCCGGTCATCAAGGCGCCGTCCTGGGCCGCCCCCGACATCGCGGGCTACTTCTTCCTCGGCGGCCTCGCGGGCGCCGGGTCCGTCCTCGCGGCGGGCGCCCAGCTGACCGGTCGTACCACCACCGCCACCGCGCTGAAGGTGTCCTCGCTGACCGCGGTCTCCCTCTCGGCCGCCGCCCTCGTCCACGACCTGGGCAGGCCCGCCCGCTTCGCCAACATGCTGCGGGTCTTCAAGCCGACCTCACCGATGAGCATGGGTTCCTGGCTGCTCTCGGTGTACGGGCCCGCGGCCGGTGCGGCCGCCGCCAGCGCCGTCACGGGCCGGTTGCCGCGGCTCGGGGGCGCGGCAACCGGTGCCGCGGCGGTGCTGGGCCCTGCGGTGGCCACGTACACCGGTGTGCTGGCCGCCGACACCGCGGTACCGGCCTGGCACGGCGCCCACCGCGAACTGCCCTACCTCTTCGGCGCCTCCGCGACGGCCGCGGCGGCCGGCATGGCCCTCGTCACCGGCCCGGCGCACGAGAACACCCCCGCCCGCTGTGCCGCCGGGCTGGCCGCGCTGGCCGACGCGGCGGCGGAGAAGGCGGCGGAGCGGCGGCTGGGCATGGTCGCGGAGACCTGGCGGGAGGGCAGGGCGGGCACCCTGCTGCGGGCCGCACGCGTCCTCACGGCCGCCGGCGCCCTGGGAGCCGCCGCGTTCGGTGGACGCCGCGCCCCGGCGGTGGCCTCCGGCCTGGCCCTGCTCACGGGCTCGGCCTGCACCCGCTTCGGCGTGTTCGCGGCGGGGATGGCGTCGGCGGAGGACCCGAAGTACACGGTGGTGCCGCAGCGGGAGAGGCTGGACGCCGAGGGAGGCGGGGGAGCGGACACCCAGGTCGAGTAGGAGGCCGAGGTGATCTCAGCCGACCTTGCGGCCCCGCATCGGCTCCGTGCTCGTGCCTTCCCCGCGTTGCAGCCCCTGCAGGAACTCCTCCAGTACCTCCGTCGCCGTGTGCCGCGGCTGCCAGCCCAGTTCGGTGTGGGCGCGGGTGCAGTCCATCAGCGGCAGGCGCAGGACCGCGTCGAAGAGGTGGGGCGAGGCGGGCAGCAGGTGCAGTCCCCACGCGGCGGCGATCGCGGAGCGGGCCGCGGCCCGGGGGAGACGGACCGGCCGGGTGCCCAGCATCCCGGCGAGCAGCTCCGCGTCGACCGGGGGCTCGGCGGCGAGGTTGAACGCGCCGCGGACCTCGCTCGCGAGTGCCCGGACGTACGCCTCTGCCGCGTCGTCGGTGTGCAGCGCCTGGACCCGCAGACCAGGGATGTCCGGCAGGAACGGCAGCAGTTCCGGACGGGCCAGCGGCCCCGGCAGGAACCGCCCGCCGAAGATCCGGCGCTGCTCGCTCGCCGACTCCCGCTTGAACAGGAACGCCGGCCGCATCCGCACCACCCGCACCTCGGGATGCTCCCGCTCGAAGATGTCCAGGCTCCGCTCCAGATACGCCTTCTCCCGGCAGTACGCGGCGTCCGGCCAGCCGTGCGTCGGCCACGACTCGTCGACGGCGCGCCCCTTCGGCCCCGGCGAGTACGCGCCGACCGACGAGGCGTGCACCAGCGTCGGCACCCCGGCCGCCGCCACCGCCTCGAACACCCGGATGCTGCCGAGGACGTTGGTGCGCCAGGTCGTCGCCGGGTCGTGCGTGGGCTGGAACGCCCAGGCCAGATGCACCACCGCGTCGGCGTCCGTGAACTCCTTGACCAGATCCGCGCGTTCGGACGCGAGGTCGACCCGCGACCAGTCCGTCCGCGGCGGCGACCAGTCCGGGATCCGGCGGGCCAGCCCCAGCACGGAGCCGACGTCCGAGTCCTCGGCGAGGGCGCGCACCACACTGGTACCGACGTTGCCGGTGGCACCCGTGACCACGATCCTGCTGCCCGTCATGCCGCTCACCTTCGACTCCCTTCCGAGGGGAGTGACCGGGTACCCGGCCGGAGATGATCAGCACATGAGCGAGACCAGTGAGATGAGCGAGATCAGCGAGATCATCCTGATGTCCGACGCGCGGGTGGCCGCCATACCCGTGCAGGAGTCGGGCGAATCCCTCGTGGACGTACGCGACGCCCTGCTGACCGACGACCGCAAGCACGAGGACTCCCACGGCGCCGAGGTCCACCTGCGCCGCGGCGTCCTGGAACGACTGCTGGCCGCGCAGTCCCTGCTGCCCGACGGCCTGCGGCTGCTCTTCGTCGAGGGCTACCGGCCGCCGGCTCTGCAGCGGCACTACTTCGAGCGGTACGCCGACGAACTGCGCTCCGCACACCCCGACTGGCCGGCCGACCGCATCCGTACCGCCGCCAGCCGCTATGTCTCACCGCCCGAGATCGCCCCGCACAGCGCGGGCGCCGCCGTCGATCTGACCCTCGCCGACGCCGACGGCCGTGAACTCGACCTGGGCACCGCGATGAACGCCAGTCCCGAGCAGAGCGACGGCGCCTGTTACACCGGGGCCGGCAACGTCTCCGGTGCGGCGCGGGCCAACCGGGCGCTGCTCGGGCAGGCGCTGGGCTCGGCCGGGCTGGTCAACTACCCGACCGAGTGGTGGCATTGGTCGTACGGCGACCGCTACTGGGCCCTGATGACGGGGGCGCCCGCCGCTGTGTACGGGCCCGGGGAACTCGTCGGCTCCTAGGCGGCGAAGGCGTTCACGCCCGTCAGCCGCGCCGACAGCTCCCACAGGCGTGCCGCCTGCTCCGGGTCGGTTGCCCAGGACTTGACGCCGCTGCGCTGGTCGCCGTCCACCGCGGGCTCGGCGATGTCGCAGTCCTCCAGGTAGACGCCGCCGAGACCGTCCAGCTGCGGGGAGGTCGCCGCCCACACCTGCGTGGCCGCGCCCTGCGGCGGGGTCTTGAAGCCCTCGGGGTTGAGGACGTTGCCGTCCTCGTCGATCCAGCCGCGCTCGATCATCTCCTCCTTGGGGATGTGCCGTTGGAGCGGAGTGATGATGCCGCCGGGGTGCAGGGAGAAGGCACGCACGCCGGCGTCACGGCCGAGCCTGTCGAGGTGGACGGCGAACAGCACGTTGGCGGTCTTGGCCTGGCCGTACGCCTCCCACTTGTCGTAACCCCGCCGCCATTCGACGTCGTCCCAGCGGATGCCGGAGAAGTGGTGGCCGCGGGAGGAGACGGAGACGATCCGCGCGCCGCCCGGCTCGATCGCCGGCCACAACCGGTTGACGAGCGCGAAGTGGCCGAGGTGGTTCGTGGCGAACTGCGCCTCCCAGCCGGGCCCGACCCGCGTCTCCGGGCACGCCATGATCCCGGCGCTGTTGATGAGGATGTCGACGGTCCGCCCGGAGGCGAGGAACCGCTCGGCGAAGCCGCGCACGCTCTCCAGGTCGCCGAGGTCCAGCTCGTCGATCTCGACGCCGTCGATGCCGGCCAGCGCCTCCTCGGCGGTGGCCCGGCGCCGGGCCGGGACGACCACGTGGGCGCCCGCCTTGACGAGCGAGCGGGTGGTCTCCAGGCCGAGGCCCGAGTAGCCGCCGGTGACGATCGCGAGCTTCCCGGTGAGGTCGATGCCTTCCAGGACGTCGTCCGCGGTGCTGGTGGCGCCGAAACCGGATCCGATCTTGTGCTGTGCAGTGGTCATACCGGGAACGCTACGAATTGGAGTGCTCTCGAAGTCAAGCGCGAGGCGCGGCCGTGCGGAGGGTCCGGACAGAGGAAAGCCCCGACCGGACGGGGGATTCACGGTCGGGGCGGCCAAGCGGTGGGCGCGGATGGCGGTCGCCTCTCGGCGAAAGGCTCCACAGGGCTTCAGCCGAACGATCGTCCCTGTGGGCAAAAGGTGAGGCCCGGGGACACTGTCCCATCCGCACCCACGGCTGGTTCAACGGTGAACCACCCACGGGTGTTCCAGCTCCCGCCCACGGAGCGTGGTGATGTGTGTCACTACCTGTGCGTCACTCCCTGCGCCTCACTCCCTGTGCGTCCAGGTGAGCAGCCGCTCCAGCGGCCAGGTGGTCACCACGCGCTCGGCGGGCACCCCGCACTCCTCCGCACGGGCACAGCCGTACACCTGCCAGTCCAGCTGGCCCGGCGCGTGCGCGTCCGTGTCGATGGAGAACAGCACACCTGCCTCGACCGCCCGCCGCAGCAGCCGCCGGGGAGGATCGAGCCGCTCGGGCCGGCTGTTGATCTCCAGTGCCGTGCCCGTCTCGGCACACGCGGCGAACACCTCGTCCGCGTCGAACTCCGACTCCGGCCGCCCCCGCCCGGTCACCAGCCGCCCGGTGCAGTGGCCGAGCACGTCCGCATGCGGATCGCGTACGGCGGCCACCATCCGCCGGGTCATCGATCGGGCGTCCATCCGCAGCTTGGAGTGGACCGACACCACGACCACGTCGAGCTGTTCCAGCAGCTCCGGCTCCTGGTCGAGGGAGCCGTCGTCGAGGATGTCGCACTCGATGCCGGTCAGCAGCCGGAAGGGCGCCCAGGTCTCGTTGAGCCGCGCCACGACCGCCAACTGCTCGCGCAGCCGTTCGGGGGACAGGCCGCGGGCCACGGTCAGCCGCGGCGAGTGGTCGGTCAGCACCGCCCACTCGTGTCCGATCGCCGCCGCGGCCCGGCCCATCTCCTCGATCGGGCTGCCGCCGTCCGACCAGTCCGAGTGCAGATGGCAGTCCCCGCGCAGCAGCGCCCGCAGCCGCGCACCGCCCTTGGGCAGCGCGGCCGCGGGCTCGGCCTCCAGCTTCTCCAGGTAGCCCGGCACCCGACCGTCCAGCGCCTCCCGGACCACCTGTGCCGTCTTCGGGCCGATGCCCTTGAGCGACTCCAGCGACCCGTCGGCGGCCCGCTCGCGCACCTCCGACTCGGGCAGGGAGGCGAGCACACGGGAGGCCGTGCGAAAGGCGCGGACGCGGTACGTGGGCGCCAGCGTCCGCTCCAGCAGGAAGGCGATCCGGTCCAGAGCCTCGACGGGATCCATCGAGACCTCCTTTCTGGACGAATCGGGATTCGTGTCGGGAGACGTATCGGGGGACGAATCGGGAGATTCGCGAACGCGGAATGCGTTCTACGCTCTATTGCATGACCGAAATCGCCAGCCCGCACATCTCCCATCCGCGGATCATGGTGCTGGGGGTCCAGCCCGGCACACCGCCCTTCCGGATCGTCGAGATCGACGGTGTCGTGGTCGGTGAGGCCAAGACCGTCACCGACGTCCTGGCGGCGGCGGCCGCCTTCGGAGTACCCATCCACGACATGGACGACCCGGACGTGGTGCGCTGGGTCGGCGGGGACAAGTACACCTGGAAGCTGCACTGACCGGTCCGGTCAGCCGACCGTCCACTTCTGGTTGGCGCCGCCCGAGCAGGTCCACAGCTGGAGCCGGGTGCCGTTGGCCGAGCTGTTCCCGGTCGCGTCCAGGCACTTGTCGGCCTGCGGGTTGACGATGTCGTTCGCCGCGGTGACCGTCCACTTCTGGTTCGGGCCGCCGGTGCAGTCCCACAGCTGGGCGGGGGTGCCGTCCGCGGTCCCGTTGCCGGTGGCGTCGAGGCACTTGCCGAGCGCGCGCAGGGTGCCGTCCGAGCCGGTCGTCCACTGCTGGGCGGCGGTGCCGTTGCAGTCGTAGAGCTGGACGGGGGTCCCGTTGGCGGGGTTCGCGCCGGCCACGTCCACGCACTTGCCGCCCAGGCCCCTGATCGCCACCCCGGTCGCCGTGTCACCCGTCGTGACCGACACCGAGTCCACCACCAGCTGCTGCGGGAAGGACGTGGAGCTGTCCGGGTCGCCGGGCCAGTAGCCGCCCACCGCCAGGTTCAGGATCAGGAAGAACGGCTTGTTGAACACCCAGGTCTTCCCGCCCAGGTCGGCCGGTGTGCGCCGCTGGTAGACGTTCCCGTCCACCGACCAGGTGATCGAGTCCGGCGCCCAGTCCACCGCGAAGGTGTGGAAGGCGTCGGCGAAAGCCTGGCCGCCCGGCAGGGAGTAGGCGGCGCCTATGCCGCCCGAGCCCGAGTAGCCGGGGCCGTGGATGGTGCCGTGCACCGTCGAGGGCTCGAAGCCGACGTTCTCCATGACGTCGATCTCGCCCGAGTCCGGCCAGTTGACCGGCGTCCCCAGCATCCAGAACGCCGGCCACATGCCCTGCCCCCGCGGGATCTTCATCCGCGCCTCGACATGCCCGTACTGGGCGTTGAACTTCCCGGAGGTGTTCAGCCGGGCCGAGGTGTACTGGCAAGTGCCGTACCAGCACTGGTAGTTGGCCGGGTTCTCCTTCCGGGCGGTGATCACCAGGTGGCCCTGGCCGTCCAGGGCCGCGTTCCTGTTGCCGGAGGTGTAGTACTGCCGCTCGTGGTTGTTGACGTTGTCGCCGGTCTCGATCTGCCACTTCGAGGAGTCCACGGCGGACCCGGCGGGCCCGTCGAAGTTGTCCGAGAACGCCACCGCGGCGGCGGCCTTCGTGCTCGGCGGATCCGCCTGCGCCGCACCGGTCGCGGCGGACGCGACCAGTACGGCGGACAGGGCGGCGAACAGACAGTTGCGCAGCAGGCGTGGGGAGGCCACGGCACTTCCTTCCATGCGGCGGCCGGGCGCACGCGTGCGTCGGCCGGGGTGGGGGGTGAAGGCGTCGCCTCTTGATTTAAGAAGTGAGATAAGGGGAGCGTCAATACCTAGGTACGGACCAGGAGTTGAAGCGGTCCGGCTATGCGCCCTTGGCCTGCTTGGTCTGTTTGGTCTGCTTGGCCGTCCGGCGCGGGAGCCGCTCGCGCGCGTGCACCGCCCGGCCCAGCCGCCGCCCCAGCAGGACGTAGCCGATCAGCGCGCCGGTGGTGTTGAGGATGACGTCGTCGATGTCGAACGCGCGCCCCTCCACCAGGGCCCCCTGCGCGAATTCGACCAGCAGCATGACCACGGCCGTCAGCAGCAGCACCCGCAGCAGTCCGCGGGCCCGCGGCGCGACGACCGGGACGAGGATCCCGAACGGGACGCCCAGCAGCACGTTGCCGCCGATCTGCTTCACCGCGTCCCGCAGCGCCGGCTGGTCCAGGTAGGTGTGCAGCGTGCTCCCCGGATGCAGGTTCGTGTGCGCCATGGACACCGAGGCGGGGGAGGGCTCCAGGGTCAGCTTGGCCAGCACCACGGCGAACGCCACCATGAAGCCGAAGGCGCACAGCATCGCCAGCACCCGCAGCGGCCAGGCCATGACGGAACGCCCGGCGGGGGCCGGCCGCGACCCCCGCGCGGCCTTGGCGCTCTTCGGGGCCTTGGCGTTCTTCGAGGCCTTGGCGTTCTTCGGGGTCTTGGCGTTCTTCGTGTCGTCCTTCCCCGACTTGGTCGTACGCAGGCGTAACGCCGAACGTGGGTTCAAGGCTGCCCGGGCCATCAGGTCCTCCAGTCTTCAACTTACCTGCGTTGTAAGGCGGTTACCCGCTGTACCGCCGACGATGCAGCCGTACCACCGGATCCGGTCGCCCCCGGCGCGCGTTTCCCTTCCCGCCACAGGGGCACTCCGGGCGCATGAGTCCGCGTACGACGCTCCTCGCCGCCGGCGAGCTGGCGGCCTGGTGGGCGGGGTTCGCCCTGCTGTGGCTGGTGCTCATCAGCACCGTGGACACGCTGGAGCGGGTGATCGGCGCGGCCGCCGCGGCCCTCGGCGCCCTCGCGGCACGGTCCGCGCGCCGGGCGGTGAGCGGACCGTGAACGGCTGGACGCTCGCCGCGACCGTCGGCCTCGCCGGCGGCCTGGGAACCGCCCTGTGGGGCGTGGCCACCGGGCCGCTGCGCCGCCGGGTCGTCGCCCAGAACCTCTCCACCGCCCTCGCCTGCCCCGGCCTGCTCCTGCTCTCCCAGGCCTACGGCCGCCCCTCCTACGTCGACCTCGGCCTCGTCCTCGCCCTGCTCGGCCCCGTCGGCACGCTGGTCTTCGCCCGGCTGCTCGCCGACGAGCTGGCCGAGGACCCGCCGCGTGCCTGGGGCCCGACCTGGGCGGTCGCCGGGCTCGGCGCGGCGACGGTGATCGCGCTGTGCGTGGCCACCGGACCGAGCCGGGCGATGGTCAAGCTGCTGGTGATCGGGGCGCTGCTGATCGGCGGGAACGTGATCGCCTCCCGCGCGCTGTCCGGCGGTTTCCGGGGGGTCCGCCGTGGCTGACGCGGTGATCGTCGTCGCGCTGCTGCTCGTCGCGGCGTCCGCGACCGTGGCCGTGGTGACCCGCGACCCGGTCCGCCAGGCCCTCGTCCTCGCCGTGCTCGGCGTCGTCCTCGCCGTCCTGTTCACCGTGCTCCAGGCACCCGACGTGGGCCTGTCCCAGCTGGCCGTGGGCTCCGCGCTGACCCCGCTGCTGCTGATGCTGACCGTCCGCAAGGTCAGACGGCGAGGCCAGGAGAAGGGACGCGGACGGTGACCCGGCGCGCCCGGCTGTGGCTCCTGCTGGCGGGCGGCGCCGGCCTCGCCGTCCTGTTCGCCGCCGCCTGCCTGAAGCTGCCGGCCTTCGGCGGCGACCGGCACCCGTACGGCGACCGGGCGGTGCGCGCCTCCCTCGCCCGGCACACCGCCAACACCGTCTCCTCCGTCAACTTCGACCAGCGCGCCTTCGACACCCTCGGCGAGATGACGATCCTGTTCGCCGCCGTGCTCGGCTGCGTGGTGCTGCTGCGCCAGACCCGCGACGAACACCGCGCCGCTCCCGAGCCCGCCGAGGTGGCCCTGCCGGTGCGCCGCTACGCCCTGATCGTCCTGCCCGTCGCCCTGGTCAGCGGGCTGTACGTCGTCGCGCACGGCCAGCTCAGCCCCGGCGGCGGCTTCCAGGGCGGCGTCGTCGCCGCGACCGCCCTCCACCTGCTCTACCTGGGCGCCGACTACCGCGCCCTGGAACGCGTCCGCCCGGTCGGCCGCTACGAGGTCGGCGACGCGCTCGCCGCCTCCGCCTACCTCGTCACAGGGCTCGCGGGCCTCATCGGTTCCGCCGCCTTCCTGGCCAACACGATCCTGCCGTACGGCACCTTCAACACGCTGTCCTCCGGCGGCACCGTCCCGCTGCTGAACGCGGCCATCGGCATGGAGGTCGCCTGCGCGGTCGTCGTGCTGCTCGCCCGGTTCCTGGACCAGGCCGTCGAGATCGAGGGGGAGGGCGGGTCGTGAGCGCCGTGCTGGACGTACTGCCGTACCTGGTCGCCGGGTGGGTCTTCCTGGTCGGCTGCTACGGCCTCGCCACCAGCCGCAACCTCATCCACGCCGTCGGCTGTCTGTCCGTCTGCCAGGCCGGCACCTATGTGCTGCTGCTGGCCGTCGGCTACCGGGACAAGGCCACCGCGCCCGTGTACTCCGACATCAAGCCCGGCTCCCGGCCGGTCGTCGACCCGGTCGTCCAGGCGCTGACCCTCACCGACGTCGTCGTCGGCGCCACCGTCACCGCCCTGCTGCTCGCCCTCGTCGTACAGATCTCCAAACGCCACGACACCGTCGACCCCGACGAGCTCTCCGAGCTGCGCGGCTGATGAACGACCTGCTGCCCCTCCTGGTCGCCGTGCCCCTGCTCGGCGCCGCCCTCCTGGTCGCCGCCGGCCGCCGCATGCCCAGGGTCGCCGCCGAGTCCGTGGCCTGCGCCGTGTCCGCGGGCGCGGCCGGGCTGGCGATCGTCCTGCTCCTCGACTCCTCGCCGCCGATGACCGAGTGGGTCGGCGGCTGGACGCCCGTGAACGGCGAGAGCGTCGGCATCGTCCTGACCGGGGACGGGCCCGGCCTCGGCATGGCCGCGCTCGCCTCACTGCTCACGCTCGCGGCACTGGCGTACTCCTGGCACTACTTCGACGAGCCGCCCCGCCGGCACGCGGGCTCCTTCCCCGCGCTGATGCTGCTCTTCCAGGGCGCCATGTGCGGCTTCGCGCTGGCCGGGGACCTGTTCAACGCGTTCGTGTGGTTCGAGCTGATGAGCGTGGTCGCCTACGCGCTGACCGGCACCCGGGTCGAGGAGGCCAGGGCCGTGCAGGGCGCGCTGACCTTCGGCGTCGTCAACTCGCTGGGCGCGTACGCCATGCTCATGGGCATCGGCCTGCTGTACGCCCGGACCGGCGAGCTGTCCATGACGCAGATCGGGCGGGGACTGGACGGGCACGGCGGGCCCGACGCGCTGACCCTCGCGGCCTTCGTGCTGGTCGTGACCGGACTGCTGGTCAAGGCCGCCGCCGTGCCCTTCCACTTCTGGCTGCCGGACGCCCATGCGGTGGCCCCCACCCCGGTGTGCATGCTGCTGTCGGGCGTCATGGTCGAACTCGGCGTCTACGGCGTCTGGCGCGTGTACGCCACCGTGTTCTCCGGGCCCGGCGGGGTCCCGGCCGCCGACCTCCAGCGGGCGCTGGTGGTGCTCGGCGCGCTGACGGCGGTGATCGGCGCCGTGATGTGCTGGTTCCAGCGGCACATCAAGCGGCAGCTGGCCTTCTCCACCATCGCCCACACGGGCCTGTTCCTGATCGGCATCGGGGTGCTGACGCCGGAGGGCGACGACGGGGTCGCGCTGTACGTCATCGGGCACGCCGGCGTGAAGGCCGCCCTGTTCGCCTGCACCGGCATCCTGCTCGACCGCTTCGGCAGCGTCGACGAGTACACCCTGCACGGGCGCGCCCGGCGGCTGCGCGGGGTCGCCGTGCTGTACGGGCTCGGCGGGCTGGGCCTGGCCGGGCTGCCGCCCTTCGGCACCGGGCTCGGCAAGGCCGTCACCGAGGAGGCCGTGGGCGCCCCGCTCACCGTGCTGTACGTCGCCGCGAGCGCGCTGACCGGCGCCGCGGTGCTGCGCGTCACCGCGCGGGTGTTCCTCGGTCTCGGCCCGAGGCCCGCGGGGGACTCGGAGTACGAGACGACCGGCTCCGGCGAGCAGCCCGAGACCGGGCACCGGATCGGCAAGGTCCCCGACACCATGACGACGGTGCCCGCGCTGCTGCTCGCCGCGGCCCTCGCCGTCGGTGTCGTCCCCGGCTTCGCCGCCGTGGTCGGGCACGGCATGAGCGCGGCCGGGTCCGGCGGGGTCGTGGTCTCCGACCCGCACTGGACACCGGCCGGCGTCCTGCTGGGACTCGCCTCGACCGTGCTCGCCGTGGGCCTCGCGGCCCTCGCCGTGGTCCGGCCGAAGCTGCTCGCCGGCGCGTACCGGGCCTCGCGGCTGCGGCGCCTGCAGTCCGGGCACGTGGGGGACTACGTGGCCTGGCTGCTGGTCGGTGCCGTGCTGCTCGGCGCGCTGACGCTGCCGGGGATCATGGGCGCCTGATCAGCTGTGGTAGGTGACGTGCACCTCCTTGAAGCCGAGGGAGTGCAGCAGCCCCTCCAGCATGTCCGTGGTGTTGGTCTCGGCCCGCTTGGTCAGGCCGCTGTCCTTGGCCGCCTCGCCGATGTGCTTCACCGCCAGCTTCTGCACGGCCTGCTCGCTGTTGGGGTTGTCCGAGAAGAAGTCGCCGAGGCGGTCGAGGAGACCGCGCTGCTTGGAGACCGCGTAGGAGCGGTCGGGGTCGAGGGCGGGCTTGCCGAGGGCCGCGTGGGGCAGCCGGAGCGTCGCGGACGTGCGGTCGCCGTTGACCGTCACGTCGTCCTTGGCGACCTTGCCGAGGTCGACGTACGCGTCCACGGTGCCCGCCCCGACGTACAGCACGCGGGAGCCGCGGATCGCGTCGGGCAGGTACTTGGTGTCCTTCTCCAGGTCCACGACGACCTGGAAATTGCCGGAGGCGGCGTCGTAACGGCTCATGTCCTGGATGGACTGGAGCAGTGCGGGGCCCGAGCGGTCGTGTGTCTCCGTGCCGAACAGGTCCTTGAGACCGGGCAGCACGGCCAGCCGGATCCCGGCGAAGAACACCGCGATCACCAGCACGACGGCGGTGAGCGCCTTCGCCCAGCCGGGCATGCGCCTGGACACGCGCCTGATGGGAGTCGTCATGGCGACGGCCCTCCTTCCTGACTCCTTCAACGAATGCCCGCCAAAGCCCTTGGCAGACCGGCGCGTTGGCCGAACGGCGCCCTTGGTGGAGGCATGCGGGGCGCACTAGCGTGGAGGACCTGTCCGTACCGGCACGTCTGGAGTCCCGGATGAGTACAGACAGCACGTCCCGCCCCCTGTGTCCCATGCACCGCGTCGACCTCCCCGAGGCGGCACCGCCCCGGCCCGCCACCCTCGCCACCGGCACCCCGGTGTGGCTGGTGACCCGGTACGCGGACGTACGCCAGGTGCTCATGGACCCGCGCTTCGACCGCAGTTCGCTGCACGCCCCGGACGCCCCGCCGCTGCTCGTCGTACCGAATCTGCTGGACGATCCGAACGGGATGGTCAACCTGGACGGCGAGCCGCACCAGCGGCTGCGCGGGACCGTGCAGCGGGCGTTCACGCCCCGGGCGATCTCGCGCTGGCGGCCCTGGGTGACCTCGGTCGTCGACGCGCTGCTCGACGACTTCGCGGTACGGGAACAACCCGCCGACATCATCGAGGGGTTCACCCGCCCGCTGCCCGTCTCGGTGATCTGCCGGCTGATGGGGCTCGACGACCTGGACCGCGAGCGCATCCGCCACTGGGCCGACCACGCGCTGTCGGGAGGTGCCCACACGCGCGAGGAGGTCGTGGCCGCGATGACCGAGTTCGGGGCCTTCGGCGCCCGGCTGATCGACGAGCGGCGGAAGTCGCCCGGCGATGACCTGGTGAGCAGCCTGGTGGCGGCGGGTGACGGGCTCGGCATCGACGAGCGGCAGCTGGTGCGGCTGGTGTGCGGGCTGGTGGTGGCCGGCCACGAGACCACCATGACCGCCCTAGGCAACATCGTCGTCTACCTGCTCACCGACCGGCAGGACGCCTGGGCCGGGCTCGCCGAGGACGAGGACGCGGCGGCCACCGCGGCCGAACAGCTGCTGCGGGCCGTGCCGCTGAGCGAGGGGCGGGTGCTGCCCGGCCTGATCCGCCGGGCCGTGGAGGACACCGACGTGGGCGGAGTGACGATCCCGGCGGGCGATGTCGTCGCCGTGCAGACCGTCTCCGCGAGCCGCGACCCCGACGTGTTCCCGCCGGGGCCGCCCGACCTCTTCACGCCCCTCACCTCACCCGGCGTGATCTTCGGCGCCGGCCCGCACCACTGCCTCGGCGCCTGGCTCGCCCGGCTGGAACTCGGCCTGGCCCTGCACCGCCTCGCCGCCCGATTCCCGGGGCTGCGCGCCGAGTTCACCGACGAGACCATCGAATGGCGGGAGGGCCAGATGACCCGCAGCCCACGCCGGCTGCCGGTGTCCTGGTGAACTACCCCCGGCGCGACCGCAGTTCCCGGTCGCCGGAGGGCCGCGACCACCACACCCCCTCTCCGTGCGTGAGCCCCGGCAGACGCAGCTCCACCTCCCGTACCCGGCGGGCCGGCAGCTCGCCGGTGATCACCCAGGAGGCCGATCCACCCGTCGTCCCGGTGAACTCGGCGCTGCAGGAGGCGAGTTGGGCCGTCACGGAGGCCAGTGCGTCGAGCGGAACCTCGGTCTCGAAGGCGTGGTACGGCTCGTAGAGCCTGGTACCGGCCGCCTCCAGGGCGCGGCGCAGCACGATCGGGGTGAGGCCGCGGAAGTCGGCGGCCGTGCTGATCGGGGCGCAGAAGCCGGACCGGATCAGGGTGACCCGGTAGTCCGTCACCGGCGCCCCGGTGAGCCCGCTGAGCATGCCCGCATGCACGGTGTCCTCGACGGCCTGGTGGAAGGCGCGGGGGAGCGCGCCCAGTTCCGTCTCGTACGTGAACACCCCGCCGGACCCGCGCGGCCCCGGTTCGACGCGCAGCCCGATCGTCGCCCAGTAGCGGGTGCCGAGGTGCCAGGGCATCTCCTCCCCGGCCTCCCCGACGCCCCGTGGCCGCTCCAGGAAGCGGACCCGGCCCGGCTCGAAGTCGGCCTCGACCCCGAAGTCCTGGACGAGCGTCGCCGCGAGCACCTCCATCTGGACCTCGCCGTACAGCAGCAGCGCGGTGGCGCCGCCGGCCGCGGGCCGGGCGTGGATCAGCGGGTCCTGGTCGGCGAGGGCGAGCAGGGCCTTGCGCAGGGATGCCGACTGCTCGGGGCGGCGGGCCCGTGCCAGGGTCTCCAGCGTCGGCGGCGCGAACTGCGGGGCGCGGTCGCCGAGTTCGCCGAGCCGGTCGCCCACGCGCACGCCGCCCAGGCCGCTGATCGCCGCGATGTTCCCGGCCGTGAGCGGCCCGCAACGGCCGATCACCTCAAGGCGGTTGACCCGCCCGAGGACCTCGGTGGTCCGGCCGTCGGCCTCGCGCCGCAGCAGCGTCAGCCGCTGACGCGCCGTCACCTCCCCGTCGTACAACCGCAGATACGCCGTCCGCTCGCCGCCCGGCCCCGGACGTACGGCGAACACGGTGCCGCGCGGTTCGGTGGCCGCGGTCGCGGGGGCGGGCGGGATCAGCCGGACCACAGCCTCGACGAGTTCGGCGACGCCCTGGCCGCCGAGCGCCGAGCCGAAGCAGAGCGGGTGGAAGCTGCCGTCCGCGGTGCGTGCGGCGAGGGCCTTGCGCAGGTCGTCCGGGGTGGGTGCGGGGCCGTCCACGACCGCCGCGAGGACGTCCGGGTCGACCTCGGCGAGCGCCTCGGCCAGGCGGGGATCCCCCGGCCGGCAGGGCGTCACACGAGCGTCGGCGGTCCCGATGCCCGTCACGTCCACGAGCGGGGCGACGTACGGAGTCAGTCTGCGGCGGATGTCGGCGAGCAGTTCACCCGATCGGGCGCCTGTGCGGTCGATTTTGTTGACGAAGATCAGCGTGGGCAGTCGCAGCCTGCGCAGTGTCCTCATCAGCACGCGGGTCTGGGCCTGGACGCCCTCCACGGCGGAGAGCAGCAGCACCGCGCCGTCCAGGACCTCCAGGGCGCGCTCGACCTCGGCGATGAAGTCGGAGTGCCCGGGGGTGTCGATGAGGTTGACCTGGGTGTCGCCGACGGTGAAGGCGGCCACCGCGGAGCGGATGGTGATGCCGCGCCGGCGCTCGATCTCGCCGTCGTCCGTCCGGGTGTCACCGGCGTCGACGCTGCCGAGCCGGTCGATCGCGCCGTGGTCGAACAGCAGCCGCTCGGTGAGGCTGGTCTTACCGGCGTCGACGTGGGCCAGAATTCCGATGTTCAGGGTGTGCATACGGGGTCGCGTCCTCGAGAACCGTGGGCCTGTGGAAGGGCTGGGGGATTCCGAGGAGTCGGCGCATGCGAGGGATCCTGACGTGAGGGAACACGGACGGCGCCATGATGGCGTGCCGGCGGTGGCCCGGCGCAAGCGAATTACGGCGGCCGTGGCGGGAGGCTCCCGGTCATGACCAGGCGAGGAGAGCGGAACGTGCGAGACATCTCCGTGTTCAGCGGCAGTGCCCACCCCGAGCTGGCCGCCGAGGTCTGCGCGCACCTCGGCGTGCCCCTCAGCCCCACCCGGGTCAGCCGCTTCGCCAACGATTGTCTGGAGGTGCAGCTTCAGGCCAACTGCCGGGAGCGGGACGTCTTCCTGATCCAGCCGCTGGTCAAGCCGGTCCAGGAGCACCTGGTCGAGCTGCTGCTGATGTGCGACGCGGCCCGCGGGGCGTCCGCGGCACGGATCAGCGTCGTCATGCCGCACTACTCCTACGCCCGCTCCGACAAGAAGGACGCGCCCCGCATCTCGCTGGGCGGCCGGCTCGTCGCCGACCTGATGGTGGCGGCCGGCGCGAGCCGCGTCCTCACCATGACCCTGCACTCGCCCCAGGTGCACGGCTTCTTCTCGGTACCGGTCGACCATCTGCACGCCCGGCGCGAACTCGCCGCGCACTTCCGCAGGTACGACCTCTCCCGTACGACCGTGGTCTCGCCGGACCTGGGCAACGCCAAGGAGGCGGCCGCGTTCGCGCGGATGATCGGCGCCCAGGTGGCCGCCGGCGCCAAGCAGCGGTACGCGGACGACCGGGTCTCCATCAGCTCGGTGATCGGCGAGGTGACCGACCGGGACGTCATCGTGCTGGACGACGAGATCGCCAAGGGCAGCACGGTCCTCGAACTCCTCGACCGGCTGCGCGAGTTGGGCCCGCGCTCGATCCGGGTGGCCTGCACGCACGGCCTGTTCGCGGACGGGGCGCTGAAGCGGATCGGGGAGCAGCCCGACGTACTGGAGATCGTGTGCACCAACACCGTGCCGGTCCCGGAGGAGGAGCGGACCGAGAAGCTGCGGATCCTGACCGTCGCCCCGGCCCTCGCGGAGGCCGTGCGCCGCATTCACAACGGTGAGTCGGTCAGCGCCCTGTTCGACGCGCCGCGAAGCGAATAGACATGAGGTAGCGGAGCAACGCTTGGCATCAACCGGATGCTCAGGAGGGGTTGCAGTGGCGAAGGCGAAGTTCGAGCGGACCAAGCCGCACGTGAACATCGGCACCATCGGTCACATCGACCATGGCAAGACGACGCTCACGGCGGCCATCACGAAGGTGCTGCACGACAGGTTTCCCGACCTGAACCCGTTCACGCCCTTCGACCAGATCGACAAGGCGCCCGAGGAACGGCAGCGCGGCATCACGATCTCGATCGCCCACGTCGAGTACCAGACCGAGCACCGGCACTACGCGCACGTCGACTGCCCCGGGCACGCCGACTACATCAAGAACATGATCACCGGCGCGGCCCAGATGGACGGCGCGATCCTGGTCGTCGCGGCCACCGACGGGCCGATGCCGCAGACCAAGGAACATGTGCTGCTGGCCCGGCAGGTGGGCGTGCCGTACATCGTCGTCGCCCTCAACAAGACCGACATGGTGGACGACGAGGAGATCCTGGAGCTCGTGGAGCTGGAGGTGCGCGAGCTGCTGACCGAGTACGAGTTCCCCGGCGACGACGTGCCGGTCGTGAAGGTCTCCGCGCTCAAGGCCCTGGAGGGCGACCCGCAGTGGACCCAGTCGGTGCTCGACCTGCTGGAGGCGGTCGACACGGCGGTCCCGGAGCCGCAGCGGGACGTGGACAAGCCGTTCCTCATGCCCATCGAGGACGTCTTCACCATCACCGGCCGCGGCACGGTGGTCACCGGCCGGATCGAGCGCGGGGTGCTGCACGTCAACAACGAGGTCGAGATCATCGGCATCCACGAGCAGAAGACGAAGACGACCGTCACCGGCATCGAGATGTTCCGCAAGCTGCTCGACGAGGGCCGGGCCGGGGAGAACGTCGGTCTGCTGCTGCGCGGCGTCAAGCGGGAGGACGTGGAGCGCGGGCAGGTCGTCATCAAGCCGGGGACGGTCACCCCGCACACGGAGTTCGAGGGGCAGGCGTACATCCTGTCGAAGGACGAGGGCGGCCGGCACACGCCGTTCTTCGACAACTACCGCCCGCAGTTCTACTTCCGTACGACGGACGTGACGGGCGTGGTGACGCTGCCCAAGGGCACCGAGATGGTCATGCCGGGCGACAACACCGGCATCAACGTCGTGCTGATCCAGCCCATCGCGATGGAGGAGGGCCTGAAGTTCGCGATCCGGGAGGGCGGCCGGACGGTGGGCGCGGGGCAGGTGACGAAGATCCTCAAGTAGCGGCCGTCAGTCGACGGTCATAACGAGCCGGACGTGGCCTCGGGCTGGCCCAGGGCCGCGTCCAGGTTCGCGTGCGCGGGCAGCAGCCTGGCCAGGCCGGTGACCCGCATGATGCGCAGGGTGAGGGGATGGGTGCACACGAGCCGCAGCTCCCCGTCCTGGTCGAGGACGCGGCGCCGGGCCCGGTAGAGCAGGCGCAGCCCGGAGCAGTCGAAGAAGTCCACCCGCCGCAGGTCGATCACCAGCCGGACCTCGGGGTGCGCGGTCACCCGGTCCAGATAGGGCGTGATCTCCATGGCCGCGGCGATGTCGATCTCGCCCCGGAACTCCAGCACCGTGTGTCCCCGGTCGCGGTGGACGCGCAGATGCCGGGTGAGCGGCGCAGGTTCCTGCTCCACGACGACATCGCCTCCAACCTGCTCCGTCCGCTGCGGTGTTGCAGGTCACCGGGGGCCTGGGTGACGTCGTTGTAGCGAGCGTATGAGCGCAGGCCTGTCCCCCGGGTCCCGAGTGAGCGCAAAACCGTTCCCCGCCCTGCAAGTTACCCTCGATCGAGTGAATTTGAGCATGTTCGATTGACATATGTCTTCGAATTGCGACGGAGCGTTCCCGCGACTGGCGTGGCCGGACTACGACAGGGCGTGCCAGGCCTTGGACAGAGCCTGGCGGAACTGCTCGGTCTGGTGTGCCGTGAGGTCCCTCACCATCCGCTCCTCCAGCTCCCGAACCGGCCCCGCGTACTGCCCGAGCAGCTCCCGCCCGGCGTCGGTCAGCAGGATCAGCAGCTCGCGCCGGCTCTGCGGATTGCGCTCCCGGCGCACCAGCCCCCGGTTCTCCAGGGACCGCACCAGGTCGGCGATGGACTGCGCGGTGACGAACGAGTCCCGGGCCAGCTGTGCGGCCGACAGCCCGTCGTGCCGCTCCAGGACGGTGAGCGCGGTGTACTGCAGCGCGGTGATCCCGGACGGCCGGACCAGCTCGTCCAGGTGCGATCGCACCACCAGCTCCACCTGCTTCACCATGTAGAGCAGGGACGGAGTGGTCTTGGTCGCCTGGGAATCGAGCATGGGTTCAGCGTAGAGCATTGACAGGAAACCTGTCTGTAATGAAACTGCGAACCAACAGGAATCCTGTTGGTTGAAATCTTGGCGAAGAGGCTGAGGAGCGGTGATGACCACCTTCGAGATCGAACCCGGACGACTGTTCGTCGGGGGCCAGTGGCGCGAAGCCGCCGACGGAGCGCGCACCGAGGTGGTCGACCCGTCCCGGGGCGCGGTCGTCACCACCGTCGCGGAGGCGGGCGCCGCCGACGTGGACGCCGCCGTCCGGGCCGCGCGCGAGGCCTTCGACAGCGGAACCTGGTCCGGGCTGAGCGGCCGGGAGCGCGGCCGGATCCTGCACCGGGTCGCCGAGCTGATCCGCGAGAACGCCGACGAACTCGCCCGCCTGGAGAGCCTCGACGTCGGCAAGCCCATCTCGCTCTGCCACGCCGTCGACATCACCAACGCGGCCAACGACTACGAGCACTTCGCCGCCCTCGCCCACTCCCTGGACGGCGCGGTCCGCGACACCCCCATGAACGCCCTCGCCTACACCAGGCGTGAGCCGATCGGCGTGGTCGCCGCGATCACGCCCTTCAACTTCCCGCTGATCCTGGCCGGTTCGAAGATCGGCCCGGCGCTCGCGGCCGGCAACACCGTCGTCCACAAGCCCGCCGACGAGACCCCGCTCAGCGCCCTCCGCATGGCCCGGCTGCTCCAGGAGGCGGGCGTCCCGGACGGCGTCGTCAACGTGGTCACCGGCAGCGGCCCGGTCGCCGGCGAGGCCCTGCTGCGCCACCGGGGCATCGACAAGGTCGCCTTCACCGGCTCCACCGCGATCGGCCGCCACGTCGCGGCCGTCGCCGGGGAGGCCCTCAAGCCCGTCACCATGGAGCTCGGCGGCAACGCCGCCCACGTCGTGTTCGAGGACGCCGACCTGGAGAAGGCCGTCGGCGCGATCATCAAGGCCTTCGTCTTCAACACCGGCCAGTTCTGCATGGGCGGCCCGCGCCTGCTGGTGGCCCGCCCGGTCTACAGCACCCTCCTCGGCATCCTCGGCGACGCCGTCCCCGGCGTCCCGGTCGGCGACCCGCGCAACCCCGAGACCGTCGTCGGCCCGATGGCGGGGGAGAAGCACCGGAAGAAGGTCGAGGAGTACGTCGACCTCGCCCGCAAGGAGGGCGGCCGCATCGTCTGCGGCGGCGAGCGCCTCGACCTGGACGGCGGCTACTACTACAGGCCCACCGTGATCGCCGACCTGTCGAACGACTCCCGGGTGATCCAGGAGGAGATCTTCGGCCCGGTCCTGACCGTGCAGCCCTTCGACACCGAGGAGGAGGCGATCGAGCTCGCCAACTCCACGCCGTACGGCCTGGCTTCGGGCATCCAGACGCAGAACCTCGCCCGCGCCCACCGCATCGCCGACCGCCTCCAGGCCGGCATCGTCTGGATCAACGACTGGGCCATGCTCGACCCCGCGGTCCCCTTCGGCGGCGTCAAGGACTCCGGCTTCGGCCGCGAGTACGGCCCCGAGGCCCTCGCCGCCTACACCAAGGTCAAGTCCGTCGTCGTCTCGCTCGACTGAGCCCGGCCGAACGCGCCGTAGAACCAAGGGAGTTCGTACGATGTCCATCTCCACCCGTGCCGCCGTGGTCGAGTCCGGCGGCGCACCCTTCACCTTCTCCCCGGTCGAACTCGACGAGCCCGGACCCCACGAGGCCCTGGTGCGGATGGCGGCGGTCGGCCTGTGCCACACCGACCTCACCGTCGCGAGCGGCGGACTGCCCTTCCCGCTGCCCGGAGTCCTGGGGCACGAGGGAGCCGGCGTCGTCGAGGCCGTCGGCCCGGCCGTCACCGGTGTCGCCCCCGGCGACCACGTCCTGCTGTCGTTCACCTCGTGCGGAGAGTGCCGCAACTGCCACGGCGGTCATCCCGCCTACTGCGCCACCTGGCTGCCGCTGAACCTCATCGGCGGCCGCCGCGCCGACGGCAGCAGCACCATCAGCCGGGACGGGAAACCGCTCGGCGGGCACTTCTTCGGCCAGTCCTCCTTCGCCGAGCGGGCACTGGTCGACGAGCGCAGCCTCGTCAAGGTCGACGCGGACGTACCGCTGGAGTCGATCGCGCCGCTGGGCTGCGGAGTGCAGACCGGGGTCGGCGCCGTCTGGAACGTGCTGAAGCCGGTCACCGGCAGCACGATCGTCGTCCTCGGCGCCGGAGCCGTCGGCCTCTCCGCCGTCATGGCCGCCGCCCTCACTCCGGCCACCCGGATCGTCGCCGTCGACAAGGTGAGTGAACGCCTCTCCCTGGCCAAGGAGTTGGGTGCCACCCACACCGTCGACGCCGGCGAGGCCGACCTCGGCGAGGCGCTCGCCGAGATCACCGGGGGCCAGGGCGCCGACGGCGCCGTGGAGACCACCGGCAGCGTCGCCGTGCTGCGCCAGGGCGTCGACGCGCTCGCCGCCCGCGGCACCCTGGTCGTCGTCGGGGCCCCGCCGTTCGGCACCGAAGTCGCCCTGGACGTCAACGGGTTGCTCGGCGGCAAGCAGATCGTCGGCCTCACCCTGGGCGACGCCGAGACGCAGTCCTTCATCCCGTCCCTCGTGCGGCTGGTGAAGGACGGACGGCTGCCGCTGCACCGCCTGATCAGCACCTATCCGTTCGCGGACATCGACCAGGCGGTGCGGGACATGGGCGCGGGCAAGGCGATCAAGCCCGTGCTGACGTTCTGAGTCAGTCGACCGTCAGGACCAGCTTCCCCGTGGTCCGGCCGGTGTCGCCGAGCCTGTGTGCCTCGGCGGCATCGGCCAGCGGGAAGGTGCCGGCGATCGCGGGGCGCAGCTTCCCCGCCTCCACCAGTTCCGCGATCGCCGTCATGCCGGAGTGGGAGGCGTCGACGAGCATCCGCAGCGACCGGACGCCGAGCCGCTCGGCCTCCTCGTGGAACTCGTTCCCGCCGACCGGCAGGATCGACACCACGATCCCGCCCGGGCGCAGCACCCGCAGCGAGTTCGTGGACGTCTCGCCGCCGATCGTGTCCAGTACGACGTCGACGTCCTTGACGGCCTCGGTGAAGTCCGTCTCCCGGTAGTCGACCGTCTCGTCCACGCCGATCCCGCGCAGGAACTCGTGCTTGCCCGCGCTCGCGGTGCCGATGACGTACGCGCCGCGCGCCTTGGCGATCTGCACGGCCACGTGCCCGACCCCGCCCGCGGCGGCATGCACCAGCACCCGCTGCCCGGCCTGTACGTCGGCGTACTCCACCAGGGCCTGCCAGGCGGTCAGGGAGACCAGCGGCAGCGCGCCCGCCTCCGTGTGACCGACCGAGGCCGGCTTGTGCGCGAACCAGCGCGCCGGGGCGCTCACGTACTCCGCGTGCGAGCCGTGGCCCCACGGGTAGGCCAGCATGCCGAAGACCTCGTCGCCGGGCCGGAAGCGGGCGACGCCCACGCCGACCGCCTCCACCACGCCGGAGACGTCCCAGCCCAGGACGAAGGGCGGCTCGCCCAGGAACCCGCCGGTCGCGCGGTGCTTCCAGTCGGTCGGGTTGACGCCGGCCGCGCGGACCCGGACCAGTACCTCGTTCGCCCGCGGCTCGGGGCGGGGCAGTTCCACCACCTTCAGGACCTCGGGACCGCCCAGGACGTCCTGGCTGATGGCTCGCATCGTGTTCACAGTGCTCATGGTGAACCAGACTGCCGGGCGCCGCCCCGCAAGAAAATGGCACGATTGCCAACCTTCGATAAGATCGTGCCATGAGTGGTGAACGGCAGGTGGAACGGGTCGTGGTGCTGGCCCTGGACGGTGTGTACCCCTTCGAGCTGGGCATCCCCAGCCGCATCTTCGGCGCGGCCGACGGGCGGTACGAGGTGCTGACGTGCAGTGTGGACGGCCAACCGGTGCGCACCTGCGCCGACTTCACGATCGGCGTGGAGCACGGGCCCGAGGTCCTCGCCACCGCCGGCACGGTGGTGGTCACCTCCATGACGCCCTCGCACATCCCCGCCGAACTGCCGGCCGAGGTCGCCGCCGCGCTCGCCCGCATCCGCCCGGACGCCCGGATCGTCTCCATCTGCACGGCCGCCTTCGTCCTCGCGGCGGCGGGCCTGCTCGACGGCCGCAGGGCCACCACGCACTGGCAGCTGACCGACGCCTTCCGGCAGCGCTACCCGCAGGTCGAGCTCGACCCCGACGTCCTCTTCGTCGACGACGGCCGCGTCCTCACCTCGGCCGGCGCCGCCTCCGGTGTCGACATCTGTCTGCACATCGTCCGCACCGACCACGGCAGCGAGCTGGCCAACGCCGTGGCCCGCCGCTGTGTCGTACCGCCGTTCCGGGACGGCGGCCAGGCCCAGTACATCGAGCAGCCCGTCCCGGACAGCGGCACCGCCGGCACCGCCGCCACCCGCGCCTGGGCCCTGGAGCGCCTCGACGAGAACCTCACGCTGGCCGACCTCGCCGGCCACGCCCGGATGAGCCTGCGCACCTTCGCCCGCCGCTTCAACGACGAGGTGGGCCTCAGCCCCGGCCGCTGGATCGTCCAGCAACGGGTCGCCCGCGCCCGGCAGTTGCTCGAGTCCAGCGACCTGTCCGTCGACCAGATCGCCGGACAGGTCGGCTTCGCTACAGGCGCCTCCCTGCGCCAGCACCTGCACGCGGCGATCGGCGTCTCACCGCAGGCGTACCGCCGCACCTTCCGGACGGCGGCCCGCTAGACGCGAACGTTCCGTACCGCCGCCGCGTCGGAGGAGCGTAGGACGGCGAGCGGAACAAGGGGTGGGGGATGCGCGGAAGACTCGTGGCCACGACCGTTCTGGTCGCGTCGGCGGCGGTGGCATGCGGCGGTGAACGGGCCCAGGGGGACCTCGTGGTCAGCGGTACGGCCCCGGCCGTGCCCTACAGCGGGCCGCTGTACGTGCCCGCGAAGAACCTCGACGAGGACAGCGTCCGCGCCACCCGGATCGAGTCGGGCGCCGCGGGCCGGGCCCTGGAGTGCGACGGGGAGATCTACTCGGGCGGCGGCAGCGACCCGTGGAGCAAGGGCGACGGCGGCGCCACCCCGGAAGAGGGCCTCAAGGCGTACTTCGACATCGAGCAGCCCGAGGTTCCGCGGTACGGCTACCGGGTGGAGCGCCAGGAGGCGGACCGCGTTCTGTACTCCTTCGACGTGAACGGCCGGACCAAGGTCGCCGTCGTCGTCGCCAAGGACCAGAAGAACAGGCCCGGTTGGGGTCCGGAGACCAGCGCCTCCTGCGACCCGGCCGAACTCCCGGCGAGCTTCACCGACCAGCAGTGGTACGAGATCTGGACCGACCGGCACGGCGAACGGGTGCCGATCACCGAGGTGAACAGCAGCGTGGGCCCGGAGCACTGCGACTGGCAGAAGGCGCACTTCCTGTCCCTGGGGGAGGGGAGGAAGGGCAGGCTGTACGCCCGCGACCCCGACGGCGTGCTCCCCGAGGCCATGCTCACCTCCCCGTACGACGGAGACGTCCGGATGCCCGCCGACGCCCACGACACCGGATACCGCTACCACGGACGGCAGTTGTGGCTGACGGACGACCCGGCCAGGGCCTACGTCCGCACCTCCCACGGCGTGGAGGCCTGGCCGCTGGTGAAGGAGGGCACGGGCTGTGCGTGAGCCGTCACCGGCTCGCGTGCAGGGCCACAAGCAACTGCCAGACCTCGTCGGCGATGTGAGCGGCGTCGCCCTCCAGCAGCCCGTGCAGCCAGTCCGCCAGGACGCCCGCGAAGGTCGCGGCCACCGCCGAGGCGACCAGCGGAGCGTCCGCCGCACCCGCCCGCGTGCGCTCGCGCAGACTGTACGCCCGCAGGTCCCGGTGGAGCACCCGGCCCAGCGGCCCGCCGCCGCCCGGGGCCAGCAACTCCCGGTACAGGCCGGCATGCGGGGCGAGCGAGCCGAAGAACTCGCCCAGCGCGGGCGGCGCGTGCACCGGGTCCGGGCGGCCCGTCCAGGAGTGCAGCGCCTCCACCGCCTCCCGTACGACGTCCGCGCACGCGTCGACCGCCAGTGCCTCCAGGCCGTCGTAGTGGACGTAGAACGTGGCCCGGCCGACCCCGGCCCGGCGCACCAGCGCGGCCACGCCGACCTCGGCGAGGGGCCGCTCGGCGCACTCCGCGAGCAGGGCCTCCCGCAGCCGCGCCCGGGTGCGCGCGGCCCGCGGGTCCTCGGGCGCGGGGCGGGTCACCGCGCGACGAGGACGGCGGCCAGGGCGAGCGCGCCGGGCAGGGCCTGCGCGAAGAGGATGCGGCGGTTGGCCGTCGCGGCGCCGTAGACGCCCGCGACCACGACGCAGGACAGGAAGAACACCTGGGCGCGGAAGCCGGTCGGGTCCGCCGCGATCAGGCCCCACACCAGGCCGGCCGCGAGGAACCCGTTGTAGAGCCCCTGGTTGGCGGCCATCGGCGCGGTCGCCCGGGCCAGCTCCCGGTCGAACCCGTGCAGTGCCCGCCCGGGCTTCTTCTGCCACAGGAACATCTCCAGCACCAGGATGTAGGCGTGCAGGGCGGCCACCAGACCGACGAGCACATTGGCCAGCGTCTCCATCACCGAGCTCCATTTCTTGGACAGGTGTCCACTATAGCTGGACATCTGTCCAGGATGGCTCACCTGCTCGGAAAAGCGATTTGTCGATGTGTGGGCCGCTGGCGGAGAGTGACGGAACCCTCACTTCCGCAGGGCCTTCGAGGTTGATCTTTTTCGGTTCGAACCAGATAAGCTCCCGTTCGGCGCTGCGAGTTGACGCGATCACATTCGGTCCTCCCGCAGTGCGTGCGCACACGTGCGACCCCCCTTGAACACCCCCCTGTTCGATCGTGTTGCTTCGAAGGATGCAGATGGAACTCGCCACTCCGCCGCCGGCGGCGCGGGCCCCTGTCGCCTGGTACAGCTGGTGGTTGATGCCGCTGGCCTTAGGAGGCGGGACGGTTGCCGCCACGTTCATGAGCTCGGAGCGAATACTCGCCGGCGTCGCCGGAGCCGCGGCGACGGCCGCCAGCGCGGTCTGCGTACGGCTGCTGATCCGCACCCGCTCCCAGCTGACCCGCACCGAGGGTTCCTTCCGCACCTCGCAGGCCGAGCACTCCCAGCAGTGGCAGCAGCATGTCGCGGGCCTGGAGCGGAAGTTCACCGCCGAGCGCGCCTCGCTGGAGGCGCAGCTCACGGAGCAGGTCAACGGTTACGAGGCGCGACTGGCCGAGCAGGGCTCGACCTACGAGGCCCAACTGGGCGAGCAGGCCCGGACCTTCGAGGAGCGGCTCACCGAGCAGGCGAAGTCGTACGAGGCCCGGCTCGCCGACCAGGCCGAGGTCTGGCAGGAGCAGCTCGCCCACCAGCAGGCCGCCGTCGCGCGGCTCGCCGACGAGCAACTCCCCGAGGCACTCAAGCAGTTGCGGGCCGGTGAGGCCATCGAGGACCTGCTGCCCGCCGCCAACCAGTGCGCCAAGGTCAGCGCCGATCTGCAGGCCGAACTGCGCAAGGTGCTCAGGACCGCGCTGATCGGTGTCGAGGAGGAGTTCAACCGCTCCACCTCCGCCGAACAGGCCGTGATCAGCATCGGCAACCGCATCCACGTCCTGACCAGCAAGCTACGCGGCCGGCTGCACGAGATGCAGGGCGAGCACGGCCGGCTGCCCACCGTGGCCCGCGGCCTGATGGAGCTCGACCAGGAGCTCGGCCCCGCCGACTCGCTCGCCGCCAGCATCGGCGTGCTCGGCGGCTCGGACCGCCCCGGACGCCAGTGGCAGGAGCCCCAGCGCCTGCTCAGCGTGGTGCGCGGCGGCATCGGCCGGATCAAGGACTTCCACCGCGTCGAGGTGCGCCATCTGCCCGAACTGGGCGTCGACGGCGGCCTGGTGGACCACCTCACGCTGATCTTCGCGCACCTGCTGGACAACGCGGCCCGCTACTCGCCGCCCACCGAGCCGGTCCTCGTCTCCGGCAAGGAGGTCCCGAACGGCGTCGGCATCGAGATCCAGGACTCCGGCAAGGGCCTGAGCGAGGAGAAGAAGCGCGAGGCGGCCGACGCCCTCGCCGGCACCGCGGCCGGACCGGGCCTCGGCGGCATCTCCGAGGACGCCAGCATCGGTCTGCGCGTGGTCGGTGCCCTCGCCCGTCGCTACGGCATCCGCGTCACCTTCGCGGACTCGCCCTGGCTCGGTACTTCGGTGGTCGTCGTGGTTCCGCACAAGTACTTCAGCCCGCTGCCCGCAGGTCCCGCCACGCCGCCGGCCCCGGCGCCGCAGGCCGCCCAGGCGTCGGCCGGTGCCCCGGTGCGCGCCTCGGCGACCGCGGTGCCCGCGGCCGAACCGGACGAGGCCGTGGACACCACGCCCGGCGGACTGCCCCGGCGCCGCAGCAAACGGCACGAGGACGAGGGCGCGGTACGGCAGGAGCGCGCCGAGCGCCGTGAGGAGAGCACCGTCTCCGCCGTCCCGCCGGACGCCTCGTTCGCCGGCCTGGCCGCCTTCGCCACCGCCGGCCGCGAGTCCGTCGAGCAGTCCACCGTGGACCGTGAGTCCACCGAGCACCGCACCGAAGAGAGCGACTAGTCCACATGACGCAACAGGGAACCGACGTGAGCTGGGCGCTGCGCGATCTGGTGGAGTCCATCCCCGAGATCCGCTTCGCCCTCGTGGCCTCCAGCGACGGCAAGGCCATCACCTCCTTCGGCGCGGAGGACCCCGACGACGTGGACCGTTTCGCCGCCGTGGTGGCCGGACTGCAGGCCTTGGCCCAGCCGGTCGCCGAGCAGTTCCCCAAATACGCCGGGCAACTGCGGCTGGCGATGATCGAGGTCGACGGTGGCCACCTCTTCGTCGTACGCGCCGGGATCGAGACGTATCTCGGCGTCCTCGCCAGGGAAGGGCTCGACCAGGGCCTGCTCGGACACCAGATGAGGGATCTGGCCCGCAGGATGGGCGAGCTCCTCGGCACCACTCCGCGCCTGGAGGAGCACTCTGGATGAGTGCTCCCCGCCGGCCCACCGATCCGTCCGGTCTCGAGCGCTACTACGTCCTGACAGGAGGACGCAGCGGACCGGGCGGTTCGGCGTCGAGTCTTGACGTGGCGACCCTCATCGTCTCCCTGGCCGCCCCCGTACCGGGCATGCAGCACGAGCACGAGGAGATCCTCCGGCGCTGCCGCGATCCGCTGTCGGTGGCCGAACTCGGCGCCCATCTCGGATTGCCCTTCAACATTCTCGCGGTGCTCCTCACGGATCTGCTCGAGGCAGGCCGCGTCGAAGCCCGTGACCCCATCCCGGCGCACGGCGTCGGTCGCGGGCCCGACCTCGCGCTCCTTGAGGAGGTACTCAGTGGACTTGAAAGGCTTTGACCGTCCGGGGCGGCCCGGTGGGTCCGGCCCCCGCTCGGTGAAGGTGATGATCGCCGGCGGCTTCGGCACCGGAAAGACCACCATGGTCCGCTCGGTCAGCGACATCAAGCCGCTGACCACCGAGGAGACGCTCACCCAGGCCAGCGCCGACGTCGACCACCTCATCGGCGTCGCCGACAAGACGGAGACCACCGTCAGCCTGGACTTCGGCAAGATCAGCCTCAACGAGAGCCTGATGCTGTACCTGTTCGGCACGCCCGGCCAGGAACGCTTCTGGTTCCTGTGGAACGGCCTGTTCAAGGGCGCGCTCGGCGCGGTCGTCCTGGTCGACACCCGGCGGCTGGCCTCCAGCTTCCGGGCCATCGAGGAGATGGAGCGGCAGGACGTGCCGTTCGTCGTCGCCCTGAACGTCTTCCCCGACTCCAAGGACTACCCGGTCGAGGAGATCCGCGACGCCCTCGACATCCCCGAACACATCCCGGTCGTGGCCTGCGACGCCCGCGACCGGGCCTCCAGCCGTGACGTGCTCGTCACGCTGATACGTCACCTGAAGGACCGCTCGGCCGTCGCACTGGAGTCCCGATGAACGCCCAGCCCTTAAACGGTCCCGACGCCCCGCGCGGCTGCCCGGTCGCCCACGGGGGCGACCGCACCCGGCTGTTCGGGCCGGAGGCGTCGACCGACCCGTACGGCATCTACGAGCGGCTGCGCAAGGAGCACGGGTCGGTGGCGCCGGTGCTGCTCGAAGGCGACGTCCCCGCCTGGCTGGTCCTCGGCTACCGCGACAACCGGCGGGTGCTGGACAACCCGCGCCAGTTCAGCCGGGACGCACGGATCTGGCGGGACTGGCGGGAGGGGCGGGTCTCCGAGACCCATCCGCTGATCCCGATGGTCGGCTGGCGGCCCGACTGTGTCTCCCAGGACGGCGAACCGCACCGCAGGCTGCGCGGCGCGGTCACCGACGGGCTGCTCGCGGCGTCCAGCCGCGGTGTGCGGAGACACGCCACCTACTTCGCGAACAAGCAGATCGACGCGTTCGCCGACGCCGGGCGCGCCGACCTGGTGGCCGACTACGCCGAGCACCTGCCGATGCTCGTGCTCACCCGGATCCTGGGCCTGCCCACGGCGGAGGGTGCACGCCTGGTCGAGTCGTGCGCCGAGGTCTTCAAGGGCGGCGAGGGCGCCCTGGAGCACAACGAGCGGATCATGCAGATCCTCTCCGAACTCGCCGAGCGCAAGCGGACCGAGCCGGGCGCCGACTTCGCCACGGCCCTGCTGGAGCACCCGGCCGGCCTCGACCACGACGAGGTCGTCAGCCATCTGCGCCTGGTGCTGATCGCCGCGCACACCACCACCAGCAACCTGCTGGCCCGGGTCCTGCAACTGGTTCTCAGCGACGCGGGCCGGCTGTCCGGTCTGGTCAGCGGGCAGCTGAACATCTCCTCGGTGGTGGAGGAGGTCATGTGGGACACCCCGCCGCTGGCCGTGCTGCCGGGCCGGTTCGCGGCCACCGACCTGGAGCTCGGCGGCCATCACATCCAGGAGGGCGAGCTGCTCGTCCTGGGCCTTGCGGCCGGCAACCTCGACCCGGAGGTGCGGCCCGACGCGGGCGTCGCCGTGCAGGGCAACCAGTCGCACCTGGCGTTCAGTGCCGGACCGCACGAGTGCCCGGGGCAGAACATCGGCCAGTCCATCATCGAGATCGGCGTGGACGTCCTGCTGCACCGGCTGCCGGGCCTGCGTCTGGCCGTGCCCTCGGAGGAGCTCTCCTCGACCGCCTCCACCTGGGAGTCCCGGCTGGACAGCCTGCCGGTCGAGTTCTCCGTCTGACACCTCCGCTGCCCGGCCGGACCCCGGCCGGGCAGCGGCGTCTCCGCAGGCCGCCGGCGTCAGCCGTCGAGCCAGTCGCCCGTGACGCCGGTGGGACGGTATCCCGTGGCGTTCCAGAGGAAGTGCGGGTGGGCGGCGCCGAACATGTAGGCGAGCAGGGCGGTGTCCTCCCTGCCGGTCCGCGGGTCGTGCAGGGTGTGGAACATCTCGGATCCGACCGCTCCGGCGTCCTGCTGGACCTGACGGGCGCGGTCCGTGGACGCCGCCGCGGCTGATGCCTCCACGGCGGCCATGTAGGTGCGGCGCAGGATCTCCCACGCGCTGTCGACGTTGCCGTACCAGGGGCCGTGTATCGCTTCGAAGGCGTGCAGCTCGGTGTCGAGGAGGGACCAGGTGCGGGGGAACTCGGCCCGGCAGCGCGCGGACAACTCGGCGGCCCGGGTGCTCAGTTCGGGCACGGTGGGCCGCGGGGCGATGGTCAGGTCCGTGCCGTGGGTGAGGATGCCGCTGCACGAGTTGGGCTGCAGGTCGCAGAGCGGGCAGGCCTCGGCCGGTGGCAGGCCCTGGGTGATGCCGTCGAACCACAGGGCGTGGCGGCCCGTCAGCCCCATCCAGACGATGGTGGTGGTCATCAGCCAGGTGTTCCACATCGGCGTGTGCGCCTCGGGCATGCAGCCGTACTTGACGATGGCTATCGCGCACGCGGCGTAGAGGGCCTTGGTGTGGGTGGGCATGTCGGCGAGCCAGAAGTTGCTTATCTCGCCGGTGAGGGCGTCGGCCCGGACGTCGGCCATGTCGTCGATGGCGCGGCACAGCAGCAGGGAGGCTAGGTTCTCCTCCTGCCAGAGCTCGGAGTCGGGCGCGACGTGCCAGAACAGGCAGTCCAGCATCTGCAGGACGGAGTAGGTGCTCTGGTCGAGCGGGTTGCTCTGGGGGAGCGTGACGTTGCCCGCGTGGTGCTGCCGGAGCCAGTACTCGTCGACGGACCGCTTGTGGGCCGAGAAGAGTCCGGAGACCAGGGCACGTGCGCTGTTGGTGCTGAAGTTCTCGGCCAGGCGGCCTTCGACGTGCTGGGTCAGGCGTGTCGTGTCGATGGTCTCGATGACGCGTTTGTACTCGTGGAACACGAGGATGTCGTCCTCGAAGCGGTGGCGGTGGCCGAGGTCCCGCTCCAGGTCGTTCATCTGCCGGGTCCAGGACCAGCCGCCGGTCAGCACGCTGTCGAGTTCCCGGCGGTAGGGCCAGGTCTTGACGCGCAGGGGACGGCCGGCGCTCTGCCGCCAGCGGTAGTCGTCGAGCGTCCGTGCCGGGGGAGTGGGCAGCCGGCGGCACAGAGGGCAGGAGCAGGCGGTCGTCCGCTCCTGCTCGCGCGGCGGGGCGAGCGCCCGGCTCCGCCAGGCCCCTTCCAGCATCGCGCAGGTCAGCCGGCACACCTCGACATCGTTGCCGACCTGAGGGAAGGCGGCTTCGATCATGTCCAGGCTGGTGTTGAGACGCCGCAGCCGGGCGTGGCCCTCCTCGTCGGGGGGCAGGAACGCGGGCCGCGCCAGATGGAGGGCTCCGTCCACCCGGAGCGTGGTGCTGAAGTTCGGTGAGCCGAGGGCGTCCAGCCGCTGCCGAGCGGCGCTCTGGCAACCGCGGTACTCGTCCGTGCTCCCCTTGACACGTTCCACGAAGAGGCGGGCCAGGGCGCCGGCCGCCTCCGTGGGGTCGACTCTGCTGCCGGGGCTGTCGAGGGGGAGATCGAACGTGACGTCCTGAGGCATGTGCTTCCTTCCGGGAGACGACGATGCAGAGCCCCCCGCCCCTGCGAACGGGTGGCCGAAATGGCCACCCGCGCCCTCGAACTCAGCTTCTGCGAACGAAAGTTGAATCGAGAAGCGGTACGAGGCTGCCCTGAGCGTAAATGATCTACGCGTGACCTCGCCGTGATCTCCGTTACTGCTCACGCCTCGTGAGCTGCGTATACTCCCTCCCCTCCCACATAGGTCAGTGCCACGCGCGTCTCCGCGATCGCCTCCGGCGGCCCGTCGAACGGGTCGCGGTCGAGGACCACGAGATCCGCCAGCGCACCCACCTGGATCCGGCCGGTGTCGTCGAGGTGGTTCACGTACGCCGATCCGGCCGTGTAGGCGGTCAACGCCTCGGTGAGAGTGATGCGTTCGGCGGGCAGGAAGACGCGGGCGCCGTCGGCGCCGGGCTCGACGCGGTTGACCGCGACATGGATCCCCTGGAGCGGGTCGGGGCTGCTGACCGGCCAGTCGCTGCCCGCCGCCAGCGTGGCGCCGGAGCGCAGCAGAGCGCCGAACGGGTACTGCCAGGCGGCCCGTTGCGAGCCGAGGAAGGGAATCGTCAGCTCGTCCATCTGCGGTTCGTGCGCGGCCCACAGCGGCTGGATGTTCGCCGTGGCCCCCAACTCGGCGAAACGTGGCACGTCGTCGGGGTGCACGACCTGAAGGTGCGCCAGATGCGGCCGCGTGTCGTTCGGCCGGTTCGCGGCCCGCGCCGCCCCGATCGCGTCCAGTGCGTCGCGTACGGCCCGGTCGCCCAGCGCGTGGAAGTGGCACTGGAAGCCGAGCGCGTCCAACTCGGTGACGTACTTGGGGAGTTGACCGGCGTCGATGAAGCTCTTGCCGCGGTTGGCGGTGGCGCAGCCGCACCGGTCCAGGTACGGATCGAGCAGCGCGGCCGTGCCGTTCTCGGCGACCCCGTCCAGCATCAGCTTGACACTGGTCGCCCGGAACCGGCCGCGGCTCAACTCGGCCCGCTTCTCCACGAGTTCGGGTATCTGCTCGGCCCCGCGCTCACGGTCCCACCACAGCGCGCCGACCACCCGCGCGGTCAGCGAGCCGTCCCGTACGGCCGCGAGATACGCCCCCGACGGGTCGTCCATGCCGAGGAAGTCCCCGACGAGCGCGTCCTGCCAGGCCGTGATGCCGAGCGCGTGCAGATGGCGCTGCGCGTGCAGCAGGGCCGCCAGCCGGTCGGCCGCGGTGGCCGGCGGGGTGAGCCGCCCGACGAGCTGCATCGCCCCCTCCTGGAGTGTGCCACCGGGTTCGCCGGTGGCGTCCCGCTCGATACGTCCGTCGGCCGGGTCCGGCGTGTCCTTCGTGATCCCGGCCAGCTCCAGGGCACGGCTGTTGACCCAGGCGCCGTGATGGTCGCGGTTGGGCAGGTAGACCGGCCGGTCGGGCACCACCGCGTCCAGCAGCTCCTTCGTCGGCGTACCGCCCTCGAAGGCCTCCATCGACCAGCCGCCGCCGAGGATCCACTCCCGCCCGGGATGCGCGTCGGCGTACGCGCGCACGGCGGCGACCGTCTCGCCGGCGGTCCGCGCCCCGGTCAGGTCGCACTGGCTCAGTTCCAGGCCCGCCGGGATCGGATGGACGTGCGCGTCCTGGAAGCCGGGCAGCAGCAGCCGCCCGGCCAGGTCCACCACTCGGGTCCGCGGCCCCGCGAGATCCAGGACCTCGTCGTGGCCGACGGCGGTGATGCGGTCGCCGGTGACGGCCACGGCGGTCGCGGTGCGGCCCTCGGGGGTGAGGACGGGGCCGCCGGTGAACAGGAGATCTGCGTGCATGGTCCGTTTCCTAGTGGGGTGTCGGGAGCAGGGCCGGGGCGTCCGCGTCGGTGCCCTGGCCCGTGCGGAAGTACGGCGACCTGCGCACCCAGCGGGCCCACGCGGCGGCCACGAAGCCGGACGCGATCATCGCCAGGGGGGTGAGCAGCAGGAACCAGCCGTTGTCCGCGCGGAGTTCGAGATGGTCGGTGGAGGTGTAGAAGGACCAGCCGAGATAGCCGCCGAGGCCGAGCAGGGCGAGAGCGCTCAGCGTGGGCAGCACCACGGCCCGTACTCCCTGGCGCCAGTCCTCGCGCAGCAGCGAGCGGAAGCGCACGGCCGCCGCGAGCGCCGTCAGCGCGTACGACAGGGCGACCACGATGCCCACCGCGCTCACCGTCGCCATGATCATGTCCGCGAGCCGGGGGATCACCAGGGCCAGTGCGGCGACCGCCACCGCCAGCGCGCCGATCAGCAGCGTCCCCGAGGCCGGGGTGCCGTACCGGGGGCTGACTTTGGCCCACACCGGCCCGAGCGTACGGTCCCGGCTCATCGCGAACATCGCCCGGGCCGTCGGGATCACCCCGGCCTGCAGCGAGGCCACGGCCGAGAACATCAGCGCCACGAGCGGCAGCACGGCCAGCGGCTCGGCGGCGAGCCGGTCCCCGAAGTACGCCAGCCCCTCGGCGCCGTGCCCGGCCAACTCGCCCTCCGACAGCACCCGTTGGAAGGCGATCGAGCCGAGCAGGAACAGCCCCAGCATGGTGAGCAGGGTGATGAACCCGGCGCGGGAGGCGTCCCGCGGCTCGCGCACCTCCTCGTTGATGCTGAACGCGGCCTCGAAGCCCCAGTAGCAGAACACCGACAGCAGCATGCCCTGGGCCAGCGCCGACGCCGACGGGATCGCGAACGGGTCGAACCAGCTCAGGCTGAAGGCGTGCGGGCCGTGCACGATGCCGTAGCCGCAGAAGCCGAGCAGCACGACGTACTCGAAGACCAGCAGCCCCGTCTGCAGCCTGGCGGCGGTGCGGATGCCCGTGACGGCGGTGAGGGTGACCGCGACCAGCACCACGATGCCGACGGCGGTGGTCTGCGCGGTGGATCCCGGGTCCAGGTCGAGCCCGGCCACGCGGTGCAGCCCGGCCTTCCCGGCCAGCTGGATCAGCGCCGAGCCGGTGACCGCGGTGGTGTACGCCAGGAAGGCCACCGTTGCCACGATGTTCACCCAGCCGACCATGAAGCCGAGCCAGGGGCTGAGCGAACGGCCCACCCACACATAGCCGTTGCCCGCGTTCGGCTCCACCTTGTTCAGCCGCGAGAAGGCGCCCGCGATGCCCAGCACCGGCAGGAACGCCAGCAGCATGATCGCCGGCAGATGGAGGCCGACCACACCGGCCGTGACACCCAGCCCGATGCCGATGCTGGTGGTCGCGGCCGTGCTGGACGCGGCGATGGCGACGCCGTCGAGGACGCCGAGGGACTTGCGCAGCGCGGGCCGCGCCGGAGGGTCTGCGCCGAAGGGCTGGTCGGACATGGGCGGGTCTCCGCTCGCACCAGGGGGCCTGGTCGGCCCCGGTGAACGGACATGAAACTGCCCGGGGACTTAACAGGTCAACGGTGTTGTCATAAGGTGCGGGCACCGGCGTCGGCCCCAGGGAGGCAGTCCATGAGCGAGCGCGTCGTCCCGCCCGCCGCCCGGCGGCGCAGGCGCCCCACCAAGCAGGGCGTGGTCCTGTCCGAGGAACTGATCGTCGAGACCGCCCTGCGGCTGATCGAGGAGCACGGCGCCGACGCCCTGTCCGTGCGCCGCCTCGGCCGCGCCCTGGGCGCCGACCCCAGTTCCCTCTACCGGTACTTCCGGCACACCGACGACCTGATGCTGGCCATCGCGGACGAACTCATCGGCCGCACGATGCGCACCTGGCGACCCACCGGCGACTGGGTCGCCGACCTGCGCGACCTCGGCCTGCGCATGCACGCAGGGGCTCTCGCGCACCCCCGGGCGGCGGTGCTGAGTTCCTACCGGGTGACCGGGCGGGCGTACGAGATCCAGGCCGTCGAGACCATCCTGGGGGTGCTGCGCGGGGCCGGTTTCCCCGACGCCGAGGCGGTGCGCGTCTATCACGCCTTCGTCGACCAGGCCCTCGCCTTCGGCGCCCTGGACGGGGCGAGCGCCGCGATGCCGAGGCCTGCCCAGGAGGCGGAGGACGACGTGTGGCGGGCGACCTACGCCCGGCTGCCCGCCGACACCCATCCGCACATCGCCGCGACCGCCCGCCATCTGGTCGCGGACATGCGGCGCACCTCCTATCCGGCCGCCCTGGACCTGCTGCTCAGCGCGGCGCGTGCACGGCTGGTCGCGGACTGAAACGGCCGGAGCTGGATATCCGGGAGGTGCGGGCGCGCGGCACGACCGTGCCGCCCCCGGACCGTTCGGAGGAGACATGCCAGTGGTGGAAGCGGGCTTCGTGGTGCTGGACTGCGCCGAGCCCGAGAAACTCGCCGTGTTCTACAAGGAGTTCATGGACGCCGAGGAGACCGACGCGTCCGCCAACCGCGTGGAGATCAGGGGCGCCGACGGCACCCGGCTGGCCTTCCGCCGCGATGTGAACGCCACGCCGCCGAGCTGGCCGCGCCCCGAGAACTCCCTCCAGGCGCACCTGGAGTTCGTCGTGACGGATCTGGACGAGGCGGAGCGCAAGGTGGTGGAGCTCGGCGGGCGTCCGCTGGAGACCAAGGACGCGTCCGGGCCGTTCGAGACGCGCGGCTACGCGGACCCGGCGGGCCACTCCTTCACCCTGCGCCGCGTCACCCCGACGGCGCCCAAGCAGGGCTGAGCCCCGGCGTCAGTCCCGGCCGCCCTTGTCGTCGGCCGGCCAGACGCCGGTCGAGCGCTCGATGGCCTTCGCGCCGCCGCGGTCCACGGCACTGCGCACCACGGCGAAGATCGCCCCCTGGACCGCGGCGGCCAGCAGGATCTCCCCCCAGCCACGGTCCCGGTCCAGCGCGTCGGGGGCGTCCTCCTCGTGCCGTATCGCCATCCAGGTCTTGCGGAAGGCGAGCCCCGCCACCGCCCCGCTCAGCCATCCCATGGCGAAGCCGAGCGGCTTGTAGGCGAGGGGCAGCTTCAGCTTCTTCCCGCTCTTCTTGTTCTTGGCCACGTGCGCCTCCTTCGTTGTCATGGACGCCCCTGCGGGGGCACCGCCTCGCCCGCGGGCACGGGCCCCGGCGGTGTCCCGTCGCCGAACGGCCGCCCGCCCAGCTCCTCCCGGTGGTGGGGTGCGAGCCAGCCGGACAGGTCGGGTCCCAGGGGCACGATCCGGGTCGGATTGATGCCGGTGTGGACCTGGTGGTAGTGCCGTTTGATGTGGTCGAAGTCGACGGTGTCACCGAAGCCGGGCGTCTGGTAGAGGTCACGGGTGTACGCCCACAGCACCGGGTTCTCCGCCAGCTTCCAGCGGTTGCACTTGAAGTGGCCGTGGTAGACGGCGTCGAAGCGGACCAGGGTGGTGAACAGCCGGATGTCCGCCTCGGTGATCGTGTCGCCGACGAGATAGCGCTGCCGGGCCAGGCGCGGTTCGAGCAGCTCCAGGCGCCGGAAGACACCGGCGCAGGCGGCCTCGTACTCCTCCTGGCCGGTGGCGAAACCCGCCCGGTAGACACCGTTGTTGACGTCCTCGTAGACGTCGGCCATCACTGTGTCGATCTCGTCGCGCAGCTCGCGCGGGTACAGGTCGGGGGCACCGTCGCGGTGCAGCGCGGTCCACTCGGTGGCGAGGTCGAGCGTCAGCTGCTGGTAGTCGTTGGTGACCAGCTTCCCGCTCGGGACGTCGACGATCGCCGGGACGCTGACCCCGCCCGGGTAGCCGGTCTCCCGCCTGTCGTAGGCCTCGGCGAGGTAGCGGATGCCGAGCACCGGGTCGCGGCCGTCCGGGTCGAGGGTGAAGCGCCAGCTGCGGTCGTCCTGGATCGGGTCGGCGATCGCCATCGACAGAGCGCCCTCCAGGCCGAGCAGCCGCCGTGAGATCACCGCCCGGCTCGCCCACGGACAGGCCCGGCTGACGATCAGCCGGTAGCGGTCCGCCGCCACCGGCCAGCCGTCCCGGCCGTCCGCGGTGATCCGGTCCGTGAAGTGGCTCTTGGACCGCTTGAACGCCTTCCTGCCGTACGTGTCGTTGCCCCCGCCGCCCATGGTGCCTCCCTGCGAAGTGCTCTTCTGACTGCCGCGTTCCCCGAATTCCGTCGTCCGCACGGTGTGAGCCGATCCGAGCGGGGCAGTCGGCGAAGGTGAGCGGGACAACCTCAGACAAGCATGCGAAGAAGAAGGCGGACCGGCGCACCAGGGTCACCGTGCTGGTGGCCCTCACCGCCAACCTGGTGATCGCGGTGGCCAAGGCAGTCGGCGGTCTGCTCGCCGGCTCCCCGGCCCTGCTGTCGGAGGCCGCGCACTCGGTGGCCGACAGCCTCAACGAAGTCTTCCTGCTGGCCGCGCTGCGCCGCAGCCGCCGCCCCGCCGACAAACGGCATCCCTTCGGCTACGGCAAGGAGCGCTTCTTCTGGTCGTTGCTCGCGGCCGTCGGGATCTTCGTCATGGGCGGCTGCTTCTCCTTCTTCCAGGGCTTCGAGGCGCTGCGCAACGGCGCCGAGGAGAAGCTCAGCGGCTATGTGGCCGGTCTGATCGTGCTGGGCGTCGCCTTCGTCGCCGAGGGCGTCTCGCTGCTGCGGGCCCTGCACCAGGTGCGCCGGCAGGGCGGCAAGGGGGGCCTGCGCGACCCGGCGCTGCGCACGGTGGTCGCCGAGGACGGCACCGCGGTGCTCGGCGTCACGGTGGCCGCCGTCGGCATGGTCCTGCACATGGTCACCGGGCAGGTGGTCTGGGAGGCGTCGGCCTCGCTCGCGATCGGAGCGCTGCTCGTCTACGTCGCCTACACCCTGGGCCGGGAGGCCCGCGACCAGCTGATCGGCCAGGCCGCCGACGCCGAGGCGGCCGACCGGATCCGGGACCTGCTCGCCGAGCAGCCCGAGATCGACAGCGTGGAGGCGCTGTTCACCATGAAGACGGGCCTCGACACGGCCCTGGTGGCCGCCCGCGTCGACCTGATGCCCGGCCTGGACAGCGAACGGGTCGAGGAGGTCGCCGTCCGCATCAAGCGGACCGTCTCCGAGACCGTCCCCGAGGCGGACCAGATCTTCCTCGACATCACCGACCGGCCGGCCGGCGAGGCACGGGAAAGCCCCGCCGCGACGGGGGAACGCGGCGGGGCCTGACGCACGGCTTCCCGGCACCAACGGGTTCATGCACCCGCGCCGGAAGATTTTTCCCGGCTCACTCGCCCCCGGCGACCGGCTCCAGCACGAAGACCGGGATCTCCCGGTCCGTCTTCTTCTGGTAGTCGGCGTACGGGGGATAGGCCGCGACGGCACGCTCCCACCACTCGGCCTTCTCCGCGCCGGTGACCTCACGGGCCCTCATGTCCTGCTTCACCGGCCCGTCCTGGAGCTCGACCCGCGGATCCCCCTTGACGTTGTGGTACCAGACCGGGTGCTTGGGCGCCCCGCCCTGCGAGGCCACCACCGCGTAGCTGCCCTCGTGCTCGACCCGCATCAGCGGTGTCTTGCGGATCTTGCCGCTCTTCGCACCGCGGGTCGTGAGCACGATGACCGGCATTCCCGTGTCCATCAGGGTCGTCCCCTTGGTCCCACCGGAGCTCTCGTACAGCTCCACCTGGTCACGCACCCACTGCGTCGGGCTCGGTTCGTACTCGCCCTCAAGAGGCATGGCATCCGTCCCATCGTCGAGTCGTACGGCTGATCGCTTCCACTCAACACCGAACCGGACGCGTTTCATCCGCCACCCGCCACCCGGCCCGCACATATCGCGCCAGATTCACCCGGAACCGGGCGGGTCCGGCCGCCGGTCCGGCGGCCGTTCCGGTGCGTGAGCGAGCATCCCCGGCCAGATCGGCCGCACCACCGATCTGGCCGAACTTCTCGGTGCCCTATAGATGCCTCGGGCATCTAATGAAGATCTGCACGACGCACCCTTCGTCTGCGAGGTCTCCCATGACGGAAACGGAACCCGTCGCCTTCCCCCAGGACCGGACCTGCCCCTATCACCCGCCCACCGCCTACGACCCGCTGCGCGCCGCCCGCCCGCTGGCCCGGATCACGCTGTACGACGGCCGTCCGGCCTGGCTGGTGACCGGTCATGCCCTCGCCCGCGAACTGCTCGCCGACCAGCGCCTGTCGACCGACCGCACCCACCCCGACTTCCCCTCGCCCACCGAGCGGTTCTCCGCGGTCAAGAACCGGAGGGTTGCCATGCTCGGCGTCGACGACCCGAAGCACCGCACCCAGCGGCGGATGATGGTGCCCAGCTTCACCCTCCGACGAGCCCAGGAACTGCGCCCGCGGATCCAGCGGATCGTCGACGAACGCATCGACGCGATGGTCGCGCAGGGGCCGCCCGCCGAGCTGGTGAACGCCTTCGCACTGCCCGTGCCCTCCATGGTGATCTGCGCCCTGCTCGGCGTCCCCTACGCCGACCACGACTTCTTCGAGGCGCAGTCCCGCCGCCTGCTGCGCGGCCCGGCGGTCGAGGACGTGCAGGACGCGCGCAATCAACTCGACGCCTACTTCGAGGAGTTGATCGACCGCAAGCAGAAGCAGCCGGAGCCCGGCGAGGGCGTGCTCGACGAACTCGTCCACCAGCAGCTGCGCGAAGGGGTCATCGACCGTCAGGAGGTGGTCTCGTTCGCGACCATCCTGCTGGTCGCCGGCCATGAGACGACCGCCAACATGATCTCCCTCGGCACCTTCACCCTCCTCCAGCACCCGGAGAAACTCGCCGAGCTGCGCGCCGACCCGGAGCTGCTGCCCGCCGCGGTCGAGGAGCTGATGCGCATGCTGTCCATCGCCGACGGGCTGCTGCGCCGGGCCACCGAGGACATCGAGGCCGGCGGCACGACGATCCGCGCGGGCGACGGGGTGGTCTTCTCCACCTCGGTCATCAACCGCGACCAGGACGTCTACGCCGAACCCGACGCCATCGACTGGCACCGGCCGGCCCGCCACCATGTCGCGTTCGGCTTCGGCATCCACCAGTGCCTCGGCCAGAACCTGGCCCGCGCCGAGATGGAGATCGCCCTGCGCACCCTCTTCCACCGCCTGCCGGAGCTGCGCCTGGCCGCGCCGGCCGACGAGATCCCCTTCAAACCCGGCGACACGATCCAGGGGATGCTGGAACTCCCCGTGACCTGGTAAGAGGGTCGAGGCATGCACACCGACACGCGTATCGAGATCGACAAGGACGTCTGCATCGGCGCCGGGCAGTGCGCCCTGGCCGCCCCGAACGTCTTCACCCAGGACGACGACGGGTTCAGCACGCTGCTGCCGGGCCGCGAGGACGGCGGCGGCGACCCGATGGTGCGGGAGGCGGCCCGGGCCTGCCCGGTGGGGGCCATCACCGTGTCGGAGGGCTGACGGTCAGCGGGTCATGAGCGTCCGGGCCGCCTCGCGCGCCACACGGGCGGGCTCGGTGCTCCCGGTGATGCCGGCGGTGACCATCGCGCCCTCGGCGAGCAGGAACAGCTGCCCGGCCACGGTGCCGGGCAGCCCCGCGTCCGCCACCAGCCCGGCGAGATAGTCCCGCAACGCCTGCTTGTGCGCCCGTACCTGGGCCGCCACCCGGGCCGAGGTCGCCCCGAGCTCGCCGTACGAATTTATCCAGGCGCACCCCCGGAAGCCGTCCTCGCCGAACCACCCCTCCAGCCACTCGAAGACCGCGAGGATCCGCTCCCCGGGGTCCTCGCGCCGCGCCACGAACTCGGCGAGCCGCCCACGCCAGCGCACGTCGCGCCGCTCCAGGTAGGCCTCCACCAGCTGCTCCTTGGCCGGGAACAACTGGTAGAGCCGCTTGAGCGAGACCCCCGACGCGCCGCGGATGTCGTCCATGCCGACGGACTGGATGCCCCGCCCGTAGAACAGCTCCTCGGCGGCGTCCAGCGCCTGCTCCCGCGCGGCTGCGCTGTCCATGACGGCCATGCGTACGACCTCTCCTTGACGTGAGAACGAGCGTTCTCCTACGGTAGCAGTCAAGTGGAGAACGTACGTTCTCCGCTGCTTCCGAGCCGAGGAGGACCCATGACCGCCGACCGCCCGCCCCTGCCCCCGTTCACCAGGGAGACCGCCGCCCAGAAGGTGCAGGCCGCCGAGGACGCCTGGAACACCCGCGACCCGCACAAGGTGGCGCTCGCCTACTCCGAGGACTCGGTGTGGCGCAACCGCTCCACCTTCGTCACCGGCCGCGCGGAGATCGTCGAACTGCTGACCGCCAAGT
This sequence comes from Streptomyces cylindrosporus, assembly GCF_022698165.1. Taxonomy (GTDB): domain Bacteria; phylum Actinomycetota; class Actinomycetes; order Streptomycetales; family Streptomycetaceae; genus Streptomyces; species Streptomyces cylindrosporus. The sequence continues at coordinate 298,009 of NZ_JALDAY010000007.1, read as the reverse complement.
GGGCACGCGAGCAGGAGTACGCGCTGCGCAAGGACCTGTGGGCGTTCGACGGCAACCGCATCGCGGTCCGTTTCCAGTACGAGTGCCGGGACGCCGACGGCCAGTGGTGGCGCTCGTACGGCAACGAGCTGTGGGAGTTCGACGAGCACGGCCTGATGACTCGCCGGGAGGCCAGCATCAACGACGTGCCGATCGAGGAGAAGGAGCGCCGGATCCACGGACCGAGGCCGGAAGCCGAGCGCGGGCAGTCCTTCCCCCTCGCCTAGGGTGCCCGCCCCCCTCGCATAAGGTGCCCGGATGACCGAACAGGCCGGGAAACCCTTCCTCTACGTCGTCGTCTGCGCCGCCGGGATCGCCGCGGAGGTCGGCGAGCTGATCACCGCCGCGCACGAGCGGGACTGGGAGGTCGGCGTGATAGCGACACCGGTGGCGATGAACGGCTTCTTCGACACGGACGCCGTGCACACCCAGACCGGCCGCCCCATACGCTCGGCCTGGCGCACCCCCGGGGACCCGCGCCCCTTCCCGCCGCCGGACGCGGTCGTCGTCGCGCCGGCCACCTTCAACACCGTCAACAAGTGGGCAGCGGGCCTCGCCGACACCCTCGCCGTCGCCACCCTCTGCGAGACGTACGGCCTGGGCGTCCCGGTCGCCGTACTCCCGTGCGTGGCCGACGCGTTGGCGGCCCACCCCGCGTACCGGGAGAGCATGGTCCGGCTGCGCGGGATGGGTGTGCGGTTCGGGGAGCCGTACTCCGGCGAGGCGGGGGAGGACGGGATCCGGCCGGAGTTCGGCTGGGAGCGGGCGCTCGATCTGCTCTAGGGCCTGTCCGGCGGATCAGGTCGCAGGAAAGCAGCGGTGACTCATCGGTGCCGGTGAGCGGGGTCTGGTGCGTCGAGCTGCAAGGCGGAGGAGGGAGTCGACGCGGAGCGTCGGCGACCGACGACAACGCCGCAGATCGGCGTGCCAGATCCCGCGTCTGCGACATGATCCGCCGGACAGGCCCTAGGCGCAGCCGACGGTCGGTCCCGCCAGCATGCCGCCCGTGTAGAGCGCCTGCCCCTGCGGCATCCAGTACCCCAGCTTCGACACGACCGTGGAGCACGAGTCCTTCACCACCGCCCGTACGACGACGGTCGCGGGGTGCCCCGGCTGGAGGTCGGTGAGGGCGCAGTCGAGGGCGTGCGTCTGACGGGTCGTGGCCGGGTAACGGCCGATGAGCGGGTTCACGCAGCGCGGGTCGTCCGTGGTCAGCTCCACTCCGGAGCCCTCCTCGCCGATCAGTCCGAAGCGCGCGCTGCCGTCGCCCTGTTCGCTGTCGCGGTGGATCTGGTACGTCAGTGTGGTCGCCGAGCCGCGTCGCAGGGTGCCGTGGTCGACCTCGATGCGGTGCGTGGCCGGCGGCTTGGGCGAGGTCAAGGTCAGCTTGGCGTGCACGGTGCCGTGCAGGTCCAGGCCGGCGGGCACGGACCGCACCCGGACCTCGGCCTCCACGTCGTACGTCCCCGGACCGGGGTACTCGCCCGACCCCGGCAGCCGTCCCGAGGCGACCACCTCGCCGTCCCGCCGCGCGGTCCACGTGCCCGAGGTGAGACAGGCGAGCCCGTCGGCCGACCCGAGCCGGCGGCAGGTCGCGGGCGCCGACACGGCCATGACCGGGCTGCCGCTGCCCGCGCAGAGACTCACGGAGCCCTTCTGCCCGTAGGCGCCTCGCAGAACTCCCGCCGCAGCACACATGGTTGACGGCCCATCAGCTGCCGGTGTCGGTGCCGGCGCTGATGCCGGGGCGGGGCTGCCCCACGCGGGGGTGATCAGGGCGAGCGGCAGCACCGTCGCCCCGAGCAGCGTCCTGAGCGTCGTCCTCGGCACCGGATTCCTCCCGTGGACCCACGACCGGCCGACCGCCGGTCACCTGCGCCGAGAATGCGGGACCCACCCGACCCCCCGACCACTCCCACGCCGGACGATCACCTACGGGCAGCAACGCGGAACACCCGACCGGCTCCAGCGGGGCGGCTTGCCGAGTGCCGGGGGGGCGCGGTGGCCGGGCGTGCCGTGCCGGGGGCCGTGGTGGCCCGGCATGCCGTGTGCCGAAGGGTCGCCGTAGCCCGACATGCTCAGTGCCCGAGGTCCCTGTGGCCCGGAACGCTCACTGCCCGAGGATCTCAGCGGCCCCCATGCCCGGTGCCCGAGGGCTCCCGTGGCCCCACAGCTCAGTCCCCCGAGGCCCCCGCGGCCGGCAGGCTAGCCCCCGACGCCCCGCGGCCGACCCGCTCACTGCCCGAGGCCCCCGAGGCCCCCGCGGCCCGGAACGCCCCCCACCCCGAGGGCTCCCGGCGGCCGGACCCCCTCAATGTCCGAGCGTCTCCCGCAGTTCCGGTGCCAGGAGGTCGCCGTGTGCCCGTACGAGGTCGTCGCACAGGTCCCAGATTCGTTCCACCGGCAGCGTGGCCGCCGTTGCCGGGTCGGTCATCGCCGCGTGGCGGATGTGGCGCGGGTCGCCGTCCGTGGCCGCGCGGACCACCAGGTCGGTGACGGAGACGTACGCCCGGTTGAGGGCCGCGCACTGTGGCGGGAGCGGGCCGACGCGGGTCGGCTGGACGCCCAACGCGTCGGTCAGGCAGGGGACTTCGACCACCGAGTCGGCGGGGAGGTTGTCGATCAGGCCATGGTTCGGGACGTTGCCGTACACCGTGCGGGGCGTGCCCGTGGCGATCGAGTGGATGATCTGCGGGGCGTATTCCAGCGTGCCCTCCACGGGCAGGGGGCGGCCCGCCGCCAGGGCCTCGCGGGTGCGCTCGTAGCTCGCCGCGTTCTCCTCGATGGTGTCCAGATAGGCGCCGACCGGCAGCCGCAGGCGTTCGATCTCGCTGTCGTGGCGCAGATACCAGGGCACGTACTCGGAGGAGTGCTCGCTCGTCTCGGTCGGGTAGTGGCCGAGCCTGCGGTACATGTCCACCCGGACCCGGCGCAGCAGGCCCGGGTCGCGGGCGATCGCCTTGTCCAGCAGCGGGTACAGATCCTCGCCCGCCCGCTCGAAACGCAGCACCCAGGCCTGGTGATTCACGCCGGCCGCGAGGTAGGAGACCTCCTCGAACGGCACGTCCACCAGGGCGGACAGGTCGTGCATCGTCCAGTGCACCGAGTGGCACAGGCCGGTGACCTTAAGCCGCGGGGCGATGCGGCTCAGGTAGAGGACGTTCATCGCCATCGGGTTGGTGTAGTTCAACAGGTGGGCGTCCGGACAGAGTTCGGCCATGTCCTCGGCGATGCCCCTCAGTACCGGGAAGGTGCGCAGTGCCCGGAAGATACCGCCGATGCCGAGGGTGTCGCCGATGGTCTGGCGCAGCCCGTAGCGGGCCGGGACCGCGAAGTCGGTGCGGGTGGCCGCGTCCATGCCGACCTGGACGATGTTGACGACGAAGTCGGCGTCCGCCAGTGCCGCCCGCCGGTCGAGGTGCCCGGAGATCACCGGCTTCACCCCGCGTACGTCCGCGATGTGGCGGGCGGCGCCCTCCGCCGTGGCCAGCCGCTCCGGGTCGACGTCGTGCAACGCGACATGCACGTCGGCGAGTTCGGGGAAGGCGAACAGGTCGGCCAGCAGGCCCTGCGTGAACACCACGCTGCCCGCCCCCACGAAGGCGATCTTCATCAAGTCCCTTTCGGCTCGGTGGCGGCACACGCTTCGTCCCACGTCGGCTGTGCCGCCGTACCCCCGTGGGCGCGCGTCGACAGTGAGCCGCATGCGACGGCCACGGCCAGGGACGCGCGCAGATCCAGTCCGCGCAGCCGCGCGGCGACGAAACCGGCGTCGAAGCTGTCGCCCGCGCCGACGGAGTCGACCGGCTCGACCGGGAGGGCGGGGACGCGCACCGACTCCGTGCCGGCACGGGCCAGGGCACCCCGCGCCCCGTCCTTGACGACGACCGTCGGGCCCAGCCGGGCCAACGCCCCTGCCGCGTCGGCCGGTTGGTCCTCCCCGGACAGGGCGCGGGCCTCCGCCGCGTTCGGCAGCAGTACGTCGGTCACCTTCAGGACCGGGTTCAGTAGGGCGCGGTCCCAGCGGCCGGCCGGATCGTCGTTGGTGTCCAGCGAGGTGCTCGCCCCGTGCGCGCGGGCCTCGGCGAAGAGCTCGGCCAGTGAGCGTGCGAGGCGTGGCATCAGGAAGAAGGAGGCGGAGTGGACGTGCCGGGCGGAGGAAAGGAGCTCGGCCGGAACGTCCTCGGGGCCAGTGGCCGCCAGACAGCCCGGCGAGGTGAGGATCGCCCGGTCGCCGTCGGCTGTGGTCACAATCGCCGTGAGGGGAGTGGGGAGTTGGGGGTCCACGACGAGGTGGCTCGTGTCGACGCCCCGCGCCACCAGCGCCTGCCGGACGAACGCCCCCGCCGGATCGTCCCCCACCCGCCCAGCGAACGCGACCCGCAGCCCGAGCCGCGCTGCCCCGCACGCCATGATCGCCGCTGACCCGCCGAGCACCAACCGGCCGTGCTCCACGAGCTGTTCACGCTGCCCGAAGGCGAGAGCGCCCGCCACCGGCCCGACCACCACATCGGGATTGACGTCCCCGATCACCAGCAGGTCGTACGGCATTCCGCTCACCCCTTGATCCCGCTCGACGTGAGCGCCTGCACGAACGTCTTCTGCGCCAGCAGGAACGCGACCAGCACCGGCAGCACCGTGATGACGTTGCCCGCCATCACCGCCGACCACTTGGTGTGGTGCAGCCCCTGGAAGGTCGTCAGGCCCAGCTGGAGCGTGTACCGGGTGTCGTGGTTGATGGCGATCAGCGGCCAGGTCAGGTCGTTCCAGGTGGTCAGGAAGGTCAGCACGGCGACCGTGGCGAGTGCGGGGCGGGACAGCGGCAGCACGATCGAGAACAGCACCCGCAGCCGCGAACACCCGTCGATCCAGGCCGCCTCCTCCATCTCCCGCGGCAGCGACAGGAAGAACTGCCGGAAGAGGAACACCGCGAACGGCGTCACCAGTGACGGCAGGATCAGCGCGCCCAGCGTGTCGATCAGCCCGAGCCACTTCATCACCAGGAAGGTCGGGATCATCGTCAGCTGGAACGGCACGACCATCGTCGCCAGCATCAGCCCGAGCATCAGCCGCGAGCCGCCGAACCGCATCCGGGCGAAGGCATAGCCGCCGAGCGCCCCCAGCAGCAGGTTCGACAGCACCGCCACCGAGGCGACGATCAGCGAGTTCCCGAACCAGCGCGGGAAGAGCGCGTTGCCCAGCATGTACCGGTAGCCGTCCAGATGGATGCCCTTGGGCCACAGCGCCGGCGGGAACCGGTTGATCTCGGCGTCCGACATCACCGAGCTCAGCACCAGCCACACGAACGGCACCGCGAACGCCAGCGCGATCGGCGCGAGCAGCAGATGCCAGCCGAGGCCCGACCTGCGCGCGTTCATCGGACGGCTCCTTCCGTACGGCCCCGCCGGCGGCGTACGACCCGCAGCGCGCCGCCCGCCACCAGCAGCGCCACCGCGAGGACGTAGGCCGCGGCCGCCCCGTACCCGGCGGTGAACATCTGGAAGGCCTGCTGCCAGACGAAGTAGACGACGACCGTCGTCGAGCCGAGCGGCCCGCCCTTCGTCGTCACATAGATCAGGTCGAACACCTGCAGCGCGGTGATGCACTCCCACAGCAGCAGGAACACGGTGACCGGCGTCAGCGCGGGCAGCGTGACATGGCGCAGCACCTGCCGCCGGTTCGCGCCGTCCAGGCGGGCGGACTCGACGAGTTCGGGCGGCACGTCCTGGAGCGCGGCGAGATAGACGACCACGCAGAAGCCGACGCCGCTCCACAGGGAGATCAGCACCAGCAGATACAGGGCCTGCCCGGGGTCGGTCAGGAAGCCCTGCGAGGAGATCCCGAGATGGTGCAGGAGCGCGTTGGCCACGCCGAACTCCGGGTCGAGGATGAAGGAGAACAGCACGCCCTGCGCGGTCGCCGACACCACGAACGGGATGAACACCAGCGTCCGGTACAGGCCGATGAAGCGGATCTTGCGGTCGAGCGCGAGGGCCAGGGCGAGCCCGCCGACCAGGCTGAGCGGCACGTACAGAGCGGTGTAGAGGAGCGTGTTGCCCACCGCCGTACGGAAGTTGGGGTCCTGCGCGAGAGCGCGGTAGTTGTCGAGACCGACCCAGCGGCTCGGCGTCACCAGGTCGTCCGCGCGGAAGGACAGCAGCAGGGACCAGACGACCGGGACCACGCTCAGGCCGAGGATCACCACGACGGAGGGGCCGATGAAGGCCCAGGCGGTGGCCCGTTCCCGGCGGGCCCGGCGACGGGCGGCCCGGCGGGCCGCGACGGGGACCTCCACCGCGGCCTGCGGCGGGAGGGTGAGGGCGCGGGGCAGTGTGGACATGACGGTCTCCCGTACCGGGGAAGTCACCTGGGGATCCGCAGGGCCGCGTCGGCCTTGCCGGCGCACCTGCGCAGGGCGTGTGCGGGGGAGTCCTGGGCGAGCAGGACGGACACGATCGCCTCGCCGAGCGGCTGGGAGATCTGCGGGTACGCGGGGTGCACGGGCCGCACCCGGGCCGAGCTCAGCGAGTCGGTGAACACGTCGAGGCCGGTGGTGCCGGCGCTGTACCGCCGCCAGCCGGGCAGTTTCGCGGCCGTCGTGGTCAACGGCAGACTGCCCGCCGAGGCGTCCCAGCGCACGTCCTGGGCGGGCTCGGTCATCCAGCGCACGAACTCCACGGCCGCCCGCGAGCGGGCCGAGCCGTTGTCGAACACCGTCCAGGTGTCCGGCCCCGAGATGGTGACCGGCCGCCCGCTGTACGTCGGCAGAGGTACGACGCCGTAGTCGATCCTCGCCTCGACGATGTCCGGGAGCTTCCAGGGCCCGGTGCCGACCATGCCGATACGGCCGCTCTGGAAGGCCTGGTACATCTGTTCGCCGCCCGGCTTCGGGTCGACGTACACACTCTTGTCGGTGGCGAGCCGGGCGAGGGTCCCGAGCGCCCGTACACCCTCGTCGGCGAAGCCGATGTGCTTGCCGTCGGGGGCGACGACATCGCCGCCGAGGTCCCAGATCATCGGCCACAGCCGCCACACCGTGTCCTCGTCGCCGGTGCCGGGCCAGCCGGCGCCGAAGACGCCGTGGCCGGGGTCGGTCAACGCCTTCGCCGTGGCGGCGAATTCGTTCCAGGACCAGCCCGCCTCCGGGAAGGGCACACCGGCCCGGCGGAACAGCTTCCGGTTGTAGACGACGGCGAGCGAGTCGAGCAGCGCGGGCGCCGCCCGGACCCGGCCGTTGACGGTGACCGCGTCCCGCACCGGCTTCCAGTAGGTGTTCCACGGCGTCGGTCCGTCGTGCAGCGCGTCGGTCAGGTCGACCACGCGCGGGCTGCGCGCGATGTTCGCCAGGTCCGAGCCGAAGATGTACGCGACGTCCGGGTACGAACCGGCGGCGAGCGCCGCGGTCACCTTCTGCAGCATCGCGTCGGAGATCACCCCGCCGCCGCCCGAGTCGACCCGGATCGTCGGATGCGTGCGGTTGAACTCGGCGACCAGCGCCTCCACCGCCTTGCGCGCCGTGTCGGCCTGCCCGTGCCACAGCTCCACGGTCACCCGGCCGTCGGCACCCACCCCGCCCGAGGCGCCGCCCGCGCAGCCGCTCACCGCGGCGGCCGAGGCCGCGCCGAGCAGCAGCCGACGGCGTGAGATTCCGAGAGCGCCGACGGTCGTCCCGGGACCTCCGACGCGGTAGACACCCTTGACGGGCATGTCCGCTCCATCAATCGCGGGTACGACCCCGCCTCGGACCGGGTGTCCGGTCGGTCCTGGCGACTTTGGCCGGGCTTGGAATTCGTCCGCTACCGGCTGGGCGCACCTCTGAGTGCCCCGCTGCGCGCGGCGGCACGTGTCCAGGATGAAAGCGCCGGGCGCCCTCCGCCGTCAAGAGGGGGCCGGGAAAGCGGAGCCCGGGGCGGGGAACCACGTACCCTCCGAACTGGTACCCCACCCCGAAGGCAGGAGCAGCAACGATGCAGTACGTGAAGCTCGGTTCGACGGGCCTGGACGTGTCGCGGATCTGTCTGGGTTGCATGACCTACGGCCTCCCGGACCGGGGCGTGCACGAGTGGACCCTCGACGCGGAGGCGACCCGTCCGCTCATCCGGCAGGCGCTGGAGGCCGGGATCAACTTCTTCGACACCGCCAACGTCTACTCCGACGGCACCAGCGAGGAGATCGTCGGCAAGGCGCTGCGCGACTTCGCGAACCGCGACGAGATCGTGCTCGCGACCAAGGTGCACGGGCGGACGCGGCCCGGACCCAACGGAGCGGGCCTGTCCCGCAAGACGATCCTCGCCGAGATCGACCACAGCCTCAGCCGCCTCGGCACCGACTACGTCGACCTCTACCAGATCCACCGCTTCGACCCGCACACCCCGGTCGAGGAGACCATGGAGGCCCTGCACGACCTGGTGAAGGCGGGCAAGGTCCGCTACATCGGGGCGAGTTCGATGTACGCCTGGCAGTTCTCGAAGATGCAGTACACCGCCGAGCGGCACGGCTGGACCAAGTTCGTGTCCATGCAGAACCACTACAACCTGCTCTACCGCGAGGAGGAGCGCGAGATGCTGCCGCTCTGCGCCGACCAGGGTGTCAGCGCGCTGCCCTGGAGCCCGCTGGCCCGCGGCCGGCTCACCCGGGACTGGGGGACGGTGACCGAGCGCAGCGCCAACGACAACTTCGGCAGCCGCCTCTACCCGGAGGGCGACCGCACGATCGTCGAGGCGGTCACCCGCATCGCGAACGACCGCGCCGTGCCGCGCGCCCAGGTGGCCCTCGCCTGGCTCCTCCACCAGGACACGGTGGCGGCACCGATCGTCGGCGCCGCCAAGCCGCACCACATCGAGGACGCGACGGCCGCGGTCGAACTGGAGCTGAGCGACAAGGAGATCGAGGAGTTGGAGCAGCCGTACACTCCACACCCGATCGTCGGCCACAGCTGAGCGGTCCCAGGTCAGCTCCGGTCGGACAGCGCCGCCAAGGGGCGCGGGGAACTGCGCGACCAGCCACAACGGCGCCGCAGCCGACCCACTACCCATCGCCGCACAACCAGCGGAGCGCCTAGTGCGGTCCGTGCGGTGCGAACTCCGTGCCGCACGGACCGGCACCCTCGCTCTCCGACAGCACGACACGGTCGCCGCTCATCGTGAGGGTCCGGTAGTAGACGCCGATGCGCTCCGCCGACCGCCCCACGTAGTGCCCGATGAAGGACCGGCGGAACCGGTCGGCCGAGCGGTTGGGCCCCGAGCCGTGCACCAGGCTGCCGTTGAAGAACAGCACGTCCCCCGGCGCCATGTCGACCGGCACGGCCGCGAGCCCCGGCGGCGGGGGCACGTACTCCCGCGCGAAGGACACCCGCTCGTCCGCCTCCTCCGGGCAGAACACGTCCATGCGGTGCGTCCCCGGCACGACCTCCAGGCCGCCGTTCTCCCGGTCGATCACGTCGCAGGCCACCCAGGCCGCCACACAGGTGCCCGGCTCGACCCGCAGATAGAAGTTGTCCTGGTGCAGCGCCTGCCCCCGCGCCCCCGGCGGCTTGAAGTAGAACATGCTCTGCGCGGCCAGCACCTCCTCACCGAGCAGCGCTTCCAGGGCACTTCGCAGCCGCGCGTCGAGCAGCACGCCCCGGGCCCGGTCGTTGATCTCGTGCGGATGCATCACCCGCGGATACGCGGCGAGCGGGTCCGCCGACTCGCGCGGCCGGAAGTGCCCCGGCACCGGCCCGGCCGCGTGCAGCGCCGCGAACTCCGCGCGGAGGCGCTCGATCTCGTCGTACCCGAACAGTCCGCGTACGACGGTGAAGCCGTCCTCCCGGAACTGCCTCAGCCCGCTCGGCGTCAGGATGGGGGCGCCGGCGGCGTCGTTGTCCGTGACTGTCATGCTTCCACTCCTCGGTCGGGTTCCCACACCCGGAACGCTAGGCCGACGCCCGCCACAGGAGGATGCCCGTGAACGCTGACGGATTGCCCGTGGCTGCTGCGCCGCCACCCGGCCTGGTGGTGATCGGCCGCTACGACGAGCTGCCGGGCTACGGCATCAACCGGCCCGGCGGCGCCGACAGCTGGCTGTTCATCTGGACCACGGGCGGAAGCGGCCGGGTGCGCCAGGGCGCCGCACAGGCGCGGGCCGGCGCCGGGGACCTGGTGGCGCTCGCCCCGGGCGTCCGCCACCAGTACGCGGTCCAACCCGGCGCCCCCAACTGGCAGTTCTGGTGGGCGCACTGCCAGGCCCGCCCCTCCTGGACACCCTGGCTGCGCCCGTACGACACCGGCGACGGCCTCTACGTCGTCACGCCGACCCCCACCGCGCTGCACGGCCGGATCGAGGCGGCCTTCCGGCGGATGCTCGCCGACGCCCGCTGGACCGGCACCGAACCACCGCCCGCGACCACCGTCCCCGCGGACGACCGGCTCGCCGTGGCGCACGGCACGGCCGCCCGCGAACTCGCCCTGTCCTCGCTGGAGGAGGTCGTCCTGCTCACGGCCGCCACCGCACGTCCTCCGGCACCCGCACCTGGCGTGGACGCCCGGGTGCGCCGGGCCGAGGCGCTGATCGCCGCCGACCCGGGGGCCCCGCACACGGTCCGCTCGCTCGCCGAGAGCGTCTCCCTTTCGCCGTCCCGCCTCGCCCACCTGTTCACCCGGCAGCTCGGCCAGTCCCCGATGCGGGTCCTGCGCGAGGCCCGGCTGCGACACGCCGCGCGTCTCCTGGAGAGCACCGACCTGCCGGTGGACCGGGTGGCGGCCGCTTCCGGATTCGCCAGCCCGTTCCACTTCAACCGTGTCTTCCGCACGCGCTACGGCGTGCCACCCGGCATGTACCGGACAAGCGGCTCAATGGTTGGGACGTGATGTGGTGCGGCCGGTGCGAACGATGCCTTGTGTGGTGGGAGAGGTTGTTCAATGGTTGAGCGCCGAGTCGCCATGCGGACGGCTGAATACCCGTTCCCAAATGGCCCGCCGATAGCCGGACATCGCCGGGCGACAGGATTGACGATTCGTCAATATCTCGTGTCGCGCACGGAATGCACAAAACCGCGAGATCTCTTGTTAGGCCTCCCTGACCTGTGCAAAGGTGTGGCCTGTCGGCGCACAGGCACTACATATTCACCCTGTGCGCACGAGGCGCCTCCCGTTCGTCCGCATGCTTCAAAAGAGCTGCCCCAGGCGGGCGTTCGAGACGCCGAACCCCGTACGAGCGGACCTCGTCGCCTTGTCGGCGGGTCCCCATACCGGTTGGTATGGACTTTATGCCGCATGGCCCCGAGAGGAATGCAGCCGTGAGAGACACCGGCCTGTCGAATTCCCCCACGCCTGCCCGCCGGTTCGACGTGACGGACGAGCAACTGAGCGCCGAACTCAGGAAGTGGACGGGAACGACGCCCGCGCTGCAACCCGTCGGGGAACTCCTCGACCGGCACTGGGAAGCCGCGTTCACCTATGCCCGGCTGTGCACCGACGGCGCCCCTTCCGCGGGAATGCTCACGACGGCCGCGTTCACCCGGCTCTTCGGGGAGACCCTGCGGCAGAACGGGCCGACCTCCGCCTGGCGGCCCAGGCTCCTGGTCACCGTGCGCCGGATCGCGGCCGAGTGGGACAGCGACCACCGGCGCGAACACCTCCACCCCGCGCTGCGCTCCGGCGCCGAGGACGGGCAGCGGGTCGCGGCCCGGCTGCTCCCGCCGGCCGACCGGCGCCTGATGTCCGGGGCCTTCCAGCGGCTGCCCCAGTCGGCCCGCTGCCTGCTGTGGCACGTGGAGGTCGAGGCCGAACCGCTGGAGATACCCGGCGGACTGCTCGGCCTGGACGTCGAGGACGCGCGCGTCGAACTGGGGCGGGCCCGCGAGCGGCTGCGCGAGGAGTGCCTCCAGGTCCACCGCGAGCTCGCCCCCGAGCAGGAGTGCCGCCGCTATCTGCGGATGCTGGACGTCACCTACCGGCGCGGCGGAGTCGCCATCGACCCCGACCTCGCCGCCCATCTCGCCGGGTGCAGGCACTGCAGCCACACCGCCGACCAGCTGGCCCAGTTCAACCAGGGGCTCGGCGTCGCGCTGGCCGAGGCGGTGCTCGGCTGGGGCGCCCAGGCCTATGTGGAGTCGCGGCTCGCCGGACCGGTGGAGGGCATCTCCCGGCCGCTGCCCGCGGAGGTGCAGCCCCCGGTGATGGCGGGCGAGCCGTTCACCACGCCGGGCGTGCCCATGGCCCCCGTCGGCCCCCCGCCCGGCACGGCTCCCAGACCCGAGGGCCGTCCCGGCTCCCGCCGCGCGGACCGCGGCCGGACCGGTTCCCGCCCCTCGCCCGAGAGCACGACCGGCTCGCACCGCTCGGCCCAGAAGGCCGCCCGGCGCGCCGCGGCCCGCCGCCGCAACCTCACCGCGGCCGTCCTCACGGTGAGCGGACTCGTGGTCCTGCCGCTGGTCCTGTGGACGGTCATCGGCTCCGGCGACGGCACCCCGTCGGCCGACGGTGGCCAGGCCTCGCCGACGCCGACCCCGTCCAAGAGCACCGTGGCCGGCGACCCGTCCTGGATCAGCGCGAGCGAGGCCGCCGAGGGTGACGTACAGGGCCGGCTGCACAATGTCGACTCCGGGCTGTGCGTGGCCGTCGTCGGCAACAAGGCAGTCAAGGGCGCGGAGGCCGAACTCGCCTCCTGCTCCGCGGTGACGAGCCAGCAGTGGTCGTACGAGACCGACGGCCGCCTGCGCAGCGTCGCCGACCCCGACCTGTGCCTGGACTCCCACCTCGGCTACTCGGTGCAGCTCGCCCCGTGCGCGGCCGCCGTGCAGAAGAACATCCGCTACGACTTCACGCTCCAGGGCACGGTCGTCCCGCGCTGGGACCAGGACCTGGCCCTGAGCCCCGCCGCCACCGACGGCTCGGGCGCCCTGGTGGTCAAGAACCGCGACGGCAGCGACGCCCAGCGCTGGGTCTTCGACACGGCCAAGGCCGATCTGCAGATGCAGGTCGTCAACTGGGACGCGGACACCACCCCGGCCCCGACGCCCACGGTCAAGAAGGCCACGCCGACACCGTCGAAGACGCCGACCCCCACGCCCACGGCGACGCCGACCACGGCTTCCCCGACACCGTCGAACCCGTACGGCACGACGAACCCCTACTGCTACTACAACCCGGCCTACTGCGGGGGCTGGGGCGGCGGATACGGCGGCGGTGGCTACGGCGGCGGCGGTCACCACCACTGACCCGCCCCGCCCGGTCAGACCCCGACGGCCTGGAGCGACAGCCACAGCGCCGCCACGGACGCCAGCAGCGCGGCCGGGGTGGCGAGCAGCCCGAGCCGGGTGAACTCGCCGAGGTCAGCGTCCTGACCGTGCCGGTGCACGATCCGCCGCCACAGCAGCGTCGCGAGCGATCCGGCGTACGTCAGGTTCGGGCCGATGTTCACCCCGAGCAGCACCGCGAGCACGGCACCCGGCCCGGCCGCGGCCGTCAGCGGCAGCAGGACCAGCACTGCGGGCAGGTTGTTGATCAGGTTCGCCAGTACGGCGGCCAGCGCGGCGATGCCGAGCAGCGCGAGCAGCCCCGAGCCCGAGGGCAGCACCCGGTCGAGGGCGTCGGCGAGCCCGTTGTCGACCACGGCCCGCACCACGATGCCGAGGGCGAGCACGAAGGCCAGGAACGCCGGCGCCGAGGCCCGCACCACCGACACCGGCGTGGCCTTGCGCCGCACCAGCGCACGCCCGGCCAGCACCAGGGCGCCCGCGGTGGCCACCCACACCGGCTCGACGCCGACCGCGGAGGCCACCACGAACCCGGCCAGTGTGCAGCCCACGGTGATCAGCGCGAACAGGGGTAGCTCGGGCGTCTCGCCGGGTTCGGGGGAGTGGTCGCGGGCGCTGAGGTCCTCGTCGAAGAACCGCCGGAAGACCAGGTACTCGGCGCCGATCGCGACCAGCCAGGGCAGGGCCATCAGGGCCGCGAACCGGGTGAAGCTCAGCCCGCTGGTCTCGAAGGCGAGGAGGTTCGTCAGGTTGGAGACCGGCAGCAGCAGCGAGGCCGTGTTGGACAGGTGCGCGCACGCGTACAGGTGAGGTTTCGCGCGCACGCCGGCGCGGGCGGCGGTGGCGATCACCACCGGCGTCAGCAGCACCACCGTGGCGTCCAGGCTGAGCACCGCGGTGATCGCCGAGGCCAGCACGAACACCGAGGTCAGCAGGCGTGTCGGAGACCCGGCCGCGCGCCGGGCCATCCACGCCCCGCACGCCTGGAACAGTCCGTCCACGTCACAGAAGTGGGCGATCACCAGCACCGCCGCCAGGAAGCCGACCACGGGCCCGAGCCGCGCGGCCTCCTCGCGGGCGTGGTCCAGCGTGATCGCCCCGGTGACGATCACGAGCCCCGCCGCCGGGACGGCCACCACCGCCTCCGGCAGGCCTTTGGGGCGCAGCACGGCGAAGGCGAGGACGGCGACGAGCAGGACGGCGGACAGGGTCTCGGCGAGCGGGGTGTTCAGGGCTGGGTCCTTCGAAGCGGTTCGGGGTGGCAGCCCTCAATGAAAACAGGTCGAGGTAAGAGGTCTGCCCCGCCCCCGCCCGCTCAGGCCCCGGTGCCGGGGCTGAAGACGGTCAGGAAGACCGACGACGAGTTCCCGGAGACCGGCACCGGGCCGCCGGTCCACTTCACCTTGAGCGAGTCCCGCTCGTCCGGCGGCGTCACCAGCAGCGTCGTCGGCGTTTCGGCGTGGGCACCGCTCACCTCGGGGTTCGAGAACGTCAGTCCGGCCCACGCGCTCTGCCCCGGGTCCAGCGAGACGGTCCCCGGAGTGCCCGAGGAGCGCTTGGGATCCGGCCCCAGCTGCTTGCCGGAGGCATCCGTGAACGCGGCGCCGGGATAGCCGCGCACGGTGCAGGTGTGGGACGCCTTGTTGGTCAGGACGATCGGGAAGTTCTCCTGCCCGGCGCCGGGGTTGTTGCGGCCGACCGTCGCGCTGAGCTGGAAGGTGTGGCACCGGGTGCTCGCGCTCCCGGAGGCCGACACCGCCCCGGACGGGGTGGTGGTCCCGCTGCCCGAGGCGGTGTCGGAGCCCGACGACGGCGCGGTCGGCGAGGCGCTGTCCGATCCGGTCGTGGTTCCGTCGGTGGCGGGGGCGGCCGTGCCCGGCAGGGTGCTCGGCGAGCTCGCCGTGCCGTCGCCGCTGCCACAGGCGGTCAGCAGGCCCAGCACCGCGACCGCGCTCGCGAGCAGGGCCGCCCGGCGGACGGAGGGGGACTTCTTCGTCATGGTCCTCAACACTCCCGGATGTTCCACGCACACGCCCGGCGTGTGCGTACGGCGCTCTGTGCCCCGTCATACATGTCCGATGCCCGCCGGGGCGGAAAAGTTCGCGAGTGTTGCGCGTCAGCCACCGAGACGTACGGAACCGAGGACGCGGTCGGCCGAGGGCCCCTTGCCGCTCTCGCGGATCTGCACGTACACCCGTGTCCGTCCGCTGCCGCCCGCCGGAGCCAGCGCGGCCTCCGTGACCGAACCTCCGCCGCCCGGACAGCCGCTCCAGGTGCGCACCCTGCCGTGCCAGGCCGGGCCGGTGTAGGCGCGGGCGCCGTCGTAGTGACAGCCGGAGTGGGTCAGGCCGTTCACGGCGGCCGTGAGATCACCGCGCTCGCTCAGGCCCACGAACACGCCGTTCACGTCGGCCCCCAGGTCCTGCCACTTCGCCAGGTCGTCCGCGACCGCGAACCCCGGCTCGTGCCCGGCGGGCAGTCCGAGCGCCCGCGGATCCCAGCCCGAGTCGCGCAGCTGGCGGTCCCAGGCGGCGGGCACCTCGGCCGTGACCCGGCCGCCGCCGTCCGCGACCCTCACCTGTGAAGCCGGAGCCGACCGGTGCAGCAGCGCCGGAGTCACACCGGCTGCGGCGGCCGCCACGACCACACCGGACAGGGCGAAGACCCTCCGACGGCGCCGGGGGCGTACACCGGAGGCGAGGCGCTCCAGCTCCTCCGCGAAGGCCCGCGCGCTCGGCCAGCGGCGTTCGCGGTCCGGTTGCAGCGCCCGCATCAGGGCCCGCCGGACCGCCGGGTCCAGCCCCGGCCGCAGCCGGTCGGGCCGCGCCACCCTGCCCGGCTCACCCGGCACCGCACCCGTGAGGAGGTGATAGCCGACCGCGCCCAGGCTGTACACGTCGGCCCGCGCGTCGATCCCCGCACCCGCCTCCGCCTGCTCGGGCGGCCGGTAGCCCGCCGAGCCCGCGGCCTGGGTCAGACCGGACGCCTGCGCCAGGCTCTTCGCCAGCCCCAGATCCGCCAGCAGCACCCGCGAGCCGCCCTCGGCCAGCAGGACGTTGGTCGGCTTGATGTCCCGGTGCACGATCCCCGCCTCGTGCAGCGCGGCAGCCCCCCGGGCGGCCGCCGCCGTCAGCCGCAGCGCCTGCGGCACGGGCAGCGGACCGGCGGCGAGCAGCTCGGCGAGGGTGCCGCCGTCGGCGTACTCCATCACGAAGTACGGCCTGCCGTCCGGCAGTTCACCGATGTCGTAGACCTGCACCACCCGCTCCGAACCGGCCTGCCGCAGCATGCGCGCCTCGGCCAGGAAGCGTTCGCGGACGTCGAGCCGGTGGGACCAGTTGTCGGCGAGGACCTTCACCGCGACCGGTGCCTCGAGCACGTCGTCGTGGGCCAGCCAGACCGTGCCGAACGCGCCCGCGCCCAGGCGCCGCTCCAGGCGGTAGCGCCCGATCCGCTCGACGGAGTGCATACGACTATCATGCCTGGCCGTGGACCGACCCCGAGCACAGCACCTCCTCCCGCCGACCGAGGACCTGGCCCGCGCCGCGGCGGCCGGCGACGGCGCCGCGCTGGAGGAACTCCTGCAGACGATCCGGCCCGAGGTGCTGCGGCGCTGCGGGCGGTTCCTGCCCTGCCGGGAGGACGCCGAGGAGGCCGCGCAGGACGTCCTGCTCCAACTCGCCCGGAAGATCGGCACCTTCGAGGGCCGCAGCCGCTTCAGCACCTGGCTGCACACGGTCGTCGCCAACTGCTGCCGGCAGAAGTACCGGGAGCTGAAACGGCGGGCCGCCGAGCAGCCCGTCCCGGTCGCCGACGACCGGCAGGCCGACCCGCGCACCACCAGCGTGATCGCCGGCTCCCGCCTCGACCTGCTCGAAGCCCTGGAGCGGCTGGAGCGCGAACGCCCGCACCTGGTCGAGCCGTTGGTGTACCGGGACATCTGCCGGCTCGACTACGCCGAGGCCGCCGAGCGGGCCGGCATTCCGCTGGGCACCTTCAAGTCGCGGCTGCACGAGGCGCGCCGGCAGGTCAGGCCGTGGCTCGCGGACGGGTCCTGAGCGCTCAGTCCTCGTCGAGCAGCCCGATCTCGGCCCAGATCGTCTTGCCCTCGGCGGTGTGCCGACTGCCCCAGCGCTGGGTGAGCTGGGCGACCAGCAGCAGACCCCGGCCGCCCTCGTCGAAGGTCTTCGCCCGGCGTAGATGCGGCGCGGTGTGACTGGTGTCGGAGACCTCGCAGATCAGCGTCGTCGCGTCGTGGATCAGCCGGAGCCGGATCGGGTGGGCGCCGTACCGGATCGCGTTGGTGACCAGCTCGCTCACCACCAGCTCGGCGGTGAAGGAGGCCTCCAGCAGTCCCCAGACCTCCAGCTGCTCGACGACCTGCTTGCGGATGGGGGCGACCAGCGCCGGGTCGGCGGGGATGTGCCAGGTCGCCACCCGGGAGGCGGGCAGCCCGCGGGAGCGGGCCAGCAGCAGCGCCACGTCGTCCGGCGCGCCGCCCGGCGGCAGCAGGGCGTGCAGGATCCGGTCGCAGGTCTCGTCCAGCGAGTCGGTGTACGTGGCCAGCGCGTCGCACAGCATCCGGTGGCCGGCGTCCACGTCCCGCTCGCGGGACTCGATCAGCCCGTCCGTGTAGAACGCCAGCACACTGCCCTCGCGCAGCTCCAGCTCGGCCGACTCGAACGGCAGCCCGCCCAGGCCCAGCGGCGGCCCGGCGGGCAGCTCCACCTGCTCCGGCTCGCCGCCCGGCACCAGCACCACCGGCGGCGGATGCCCGGCCCGCGCCATCGTGCAGCGCCGCGACACCGGGTCGTAGACCGCGTACAGGCAGGTGGCCCCGACCTCGCCCGGGCTGCCCTCGCTGCCCGCCTCGGCGGACAGGCGGACGACCAGGTCGTCGAGGTGGGTGAGGAGTTCGTCGGGCGCGAGGTCTATGTCGGCGAGGGTGCGCACGGCGGTGCGCAGCCGGCCCATCGTGGCCGAGGCCTGGATGCCGTGGCCGACGACGTCCCCGACGACCAGGGCGACCCGCATCCCGGACAGGGGGATCACGTCGAACCAGTCGCCGCCCACCCCGGCGCGGGCGGCCGGGAGGTAGCGGGAGGCGGCGTCCACGGCGGCCGTGCGCGGCAGCGATCTCGGCAGCAGGCTGCGCTGCAGGGCGAGGGCGGTCTCGCGCTCGCGGGAGAACCGGCGGGCATTGTCGATGCACACGGCGGCCCGCGCGGTGACCTCCTCGGCGAGCAGCACGTCGTCGGGCGTGAAGGGGTCCTCGCGTCTGAAGCGGGCCAGGACGGCGACGCCGAGCGTGAGGCCACGGGCCTGGATGGGCACGGACATCGTGGAGTGGATGCCGTACTCCTTGATCCGCTCCAGCCGGGCCGGGTCCCAGGTGAGCCAGTCCTCGAGGTCGTCGGACTCGATCGTGGCCACGATGGTGTGGCCCGCCAGCAGCGAGTCGGCCTGCGGGGAGGGGGCCGGGTACAGGTCGACGTGCCCCGGCTCGACCACGGCCTCGGGGGTGCCGGTGTTGAGGGAGCGGTGTGCGGCGCGGCGCAGGCTGATCGGGGCGGTCAGCGGTCCGGCGAGGGGTTCGGCTCCGGCGTCCGGCGGGTCGAGCAGGTCGACGCTGACGAAGTCGGCGAGCGCGGGGACGCAGACCTCCGCGAGCTCCTGCGCCGTCCGGGTGACGTCGAGGGTGGTGCCGATGCGGACGCTCGCCTCGTTGACGAGCTGGAGCCGCTCGCGGGCCATGTACTCGTCGGTGAAGTCGTGCGCGGCCACGCACACGCCCCGCACCCGCCCCGTCGCGTCGGTGACCGGCGCCATGCGGGCCAGCCAGGCATGCGCCCGGACGTCCCCGCCGGCCGGCACGTGCGTCCGTACGTCGTGTCCCTGGCCGGTGGTCAGGACGCGCCGCAGATGGCGCTCGATGTCGGCGCTCTGCCGCCGGCCGGTCATCTCGAACACGCGCAGGCCGCGCACCCGCTCCTCGGGCAGCCCCAGGACCTGGGCCATGACCTCGTTCATCCGCCGCAGCCGCAGCCGCTCGTCGTAGATCGCCACGGCGCACGGGGACTGGAGGAGGCCGACCTGCTCCAGAGGATCGTCGGCCGCGCGCGGCGCGTCACCCTCCAGGGGCGTCACCACGAGCCAGCGCACCGGTCCGCCCTCTTCGGCCTCGGTGCGGTGCACGAGCAGCCAGACGGGGACCTCGCTGCCGTCCTGGTGGCGCAGCGTGACGATGCCGTGCCAGCGGATGTCCCGGGGATCGAACTCCGGACCCGGGGCCGTCCCGATCACCAGGTCCGCGGCGCGGCTGCCGAGGATCTCCGCCGCGGACCAGCCCAGCAGGCGCTGAGCACCGCCGTTCCACTCGACGAGCCTGCCGCTCGCGTCGATGACCGCCCGCGCGGTGGCGGCATCGTCGAACGGGTAGACCGGGCTCATCGTCGCCACTCCATCGTGCGCACTCACAGTGAACAGCCACTTCACCTGGGTCCCACCCTAGTGCTTCCCGGCCCGCCACGTTCGGAGAACCCCTGGCCGCACCCTTGACGATCCCGAGCAGCGCCCCGTCAGAATCTGTTTGTTCACGATCAGTTGTGAGTACTTCTGGGCCCTGATGAGGGAGAGCCGCCATGACGGTCACTCGCAGATCGGTTTTGATCGCCTCCACCGCCGCGCCCGCGGCCGGAGCGCTCCTCGCCACCCCGGCGGCCCGCGCCGCCGAGGCCGCCGGGAGCGCCGCCGGCCGCCGCACGGTCGCCCTGCGGGACGGCTGGCGCTTCGCGCTGGTCAACCCCGGCGGGATCACCGATCCGACCGGCGCGTACGCGAACGCCGCCGACCCCGGCCACGACGACTCGGCGTGGCGCGAGGTCGCGGTCCCGCACGACTGGAGCATCGAGCAGACCCCCACCACCGAGAACGGCACCACCAGCGGCACCGGCTTCTTCCCCGGCGGCCTCGGCTGGTACCGCCTCGCCTTCACCCTGCCGCCGGACCTCGCCGGCAAGCGGATCTCGGTGGAGTTCGACGGCGTCTACATGGACTCGTACGTCTACTGCAACGGCACCCAGGTCGGCCGGCACCCCTACGGCTACACGGGCTTCGCCCTCGACCTCACGGACCTGGTGCACACCGACGGCAGCACCGAGAACGTGCTCGCGGTCAAGGTGCAGAACCAGCTCCCGAGCAGCCGCTGGTACTCGGGCAGCGGCATCTACCGCGAGGCCCGCCTGGTGATCACCGAGCCGGTGCACGTGGAGCGCTGGGGCACGTACGTCACCACGCCGGACATCACCGGCGAGCGCGCCGTCGTACGGGTGCGCACCTCCGTGCTGAACGAGTCGGGCGCCGCAGGCCAGGTCGAGGTCCGCACCGCGGTGAAGGACCCCGACGGCCGTACCGTGGCCCGCGCCTCCAGCACGGTCGCGGTCACGGACAAAGCCGCCGAGACACACGAACTCACCGTCGCCAAGCCCAAGTTGTGGGACTTCGCGACCCCGCACCACCGCTACACCGTCGAGACCGAACTCCGCGTCGGCGGCAGGACCGTCGACACCTACCGCACCCCCTTCGGCATCCGCACCTACCGCTTCGACCCCGACGAGGGCTTCTCCCTCAACGGCACCTACAGCAAGATCAAGGGCGTCGACCTCCACCACGACCAGGGCGCGCTCGGCTCCGCCATCAGCATCGACGCCGTCCGCAGGCAGCTGACCATCATGAAGTCGATGGGCGTCAACGCCTTCCGCACCTCCCACAACCCGCCCTCGCCGCAGATCATCCAGGTCTGCGAGGAACTGGGCATCGTGATGATGGTGGAGGCCTTCGACTGCTGGCGGACCGGCAAGACCAAGTACGACTACGGCCGCTTCTTCGACGAGTGGTGCGAGAAGGACGCCACCGAGATGGTCCTCGCGGCCCGCAACTCGCCCGCCGTGGTGCTGTGGTCGATCGGCAACGAGATCCCCGACTCGACCTCCACCGCGGGGCTCGCGATGGCCGACCGGATCATCGGCGCGATCAAGGCCGCCGACGACACCCGGCCCCTGGTCATCGGCTCGGACAAGTACCGGAGCGTGCCCGCCAAGGGCTCGGCCGCCGACCTGATGCTGGCCAAGCTGGACGGCCTGGGCCTCAACTACAACACCGCCAAGTCGGTGGACGCCCTGCACGCGGCCTACCCGCACCTGTTCCTCTTCGAGTCCGAGTCCTCCTCGGAGACCTCGACGCGCTCGACGTACCAGGAACCGGAACACCTGAACACCGGCGAGAACCACACGCCCGGCAGACGGGCGACCTCCTCGTACGACAACAACCTCGCCTCCTGGACCATGAGCGGCGAGTACGGGCACAAGAAGGACCGGGACCGGAAGTGGTTCGCGGGACAGTTCCTGTGGTCCGGCATCGACTACATCGGCGAGCCGACGCCGTACAACGTCTTCCCGGTGAAGGCGTCCTTCTTCGGCGCGGTCGACACGGCCGGCTTCCCCAAGGACATGTACCACCTCTTCCGGAGCCAGTGGATCGACGAGCCCATGGTCCATCTGCTGCCGATGAGCTGGAACCACGAGGACGGCGACACGGTGGAGGTCTGGGCCTACTCCAACGTCGAGACCGTCGAGCTCTTCCTCAACGGCACATCCCTCGGCGCCCGGAGCTTCGACACGAAGAAGACCACTGACGGGCGCACCTACCTGGAGACCACCGAGGCGACCGGCGACGACAAGACCTTCACCAGCGGCCCCTACCCGGGCAGTTACACCAGCCCGAACGGCAGCGCGGGCAAGCTGCACCTGACCTGGAAAGTGCCCTTCGCGCCGGGCGAGTTGAAGGCGGTGGCCCGACGGGACGGTAAGGTCGTCGCCACCGATGTGCTGCGCACCGCGGGACAGCCGCACGCCGTACGCCTCACGGCGGACCGCAGGTCCCTTGCCGCCGACGGGCGTTCGCTGGTGTTCGTGACGGCGGACGTGGTCGACGCCCGGGGCGTGGTGGTGCCCGACGCCGAGCACCTGCTCACCTTCGCCGTCACGGGCGGCTCCCTCGCCGGGCTCGACAACGGGCGCGAGGAGAGCGCCGAGCGCTACCAGGCCACCACCCGAACGGCCTTCCACGGCAAGGCGCTTGCCATCGTGCGGTCCGGCACCGAGGCGGGCACGCTGAAGGTGACCGCGCGGGCCGAGGGGCTGCGGACGGGAACGGTGACCATGCGGACGATGCACGCCCGCTCGGTGGCGACCACCGCGCCGACACCGTTCGAGCCGGAGCACCCGGCCGCCCCCAACTACCCCTCCGCGGACGCCAGTTACTCCGGCCGCCCCGACACCCTCCCCGCCGCGATGCTCGACGGCGACCCGGCCACCGGCTGGTCCAACGCCTTCGCCAAGTCGGCCACCGCCCTGCTGCCCGCCTTCAACGGGGCCCGGCCGAAGGACTGGGTCTCCGTGGACTACGGCCGCTCCCGCGGCTTCTCCCGCGTCGAGGTCTCCTTCACCGTCGACGCGACCCACAGCCTGCCCGCCACGATCGACGTGGCCGTGTGGGACGGCCGCGCGTACGTGCCCGTCACGGGTGCGGCGGTCGACTGGGCCACCGCCTCCGACGCGCCGACCGTCGTCACCTTCGACGCGGTCAGCGGCTCCCGGCTGCGGCTGACGCTGACCAGCGCGCACCCGGGACAGGCCGTCGGTGCCGTGCGGATCAGCAAGCTGGAGGCACCCGCGAGCTGAGCCGGGCGTGACGGTCCGGACGGGAACGAGTCCCGTCCGGACCGTTGACGGAGTGTCATGCCTCCAACAAGCATGGCTGCGTCCGCATCTGGGAGCGCTCCCATCGCCGTGCGCCGGTGAGCGTCACCCGTACCTCCCTCCCGAGGAGCCCAGACGTGAAACGACGCAGAACCGCCCTGCTGAGCCTGACCGCCCTGCTGGGAGCGGTGCTCACCGCCCTCCCGGCAGGACCGGCGGCCGCCGACGAGGTGGAGCAGCTGAAGAACGGCACCTTCGACACCACCACCGCCCCCTGGTGGACGACCGGCAACGTCACCGCCGGCCTCTCCGACGGACAACTGTGCGCGGACGTCCCGGGCGGCACCGCCAACCGCTGGGACGCCGCCGTCGGCCAGAACGACGTCACCCTGGTCAAGGGGGAGTCGTACCGGTTCGCCTTCAGGGCGTCCGGCTCGCCCGAGGGGCACGTGGTGCGGGCGATCGTGGGACTCCAAGTGGCGCCGTACGACACCTACTTCGAGGTCAGCCCGCAGCTGAGCGTCTCCGGCGACACCTACTCGTACACCTTCACCTCGCCCGTCGACACGACCCAGGGCCAGGTCGCCTTCCAGGCCGGGGGCAGCGCGGACCCGTGGCGGCTGTGCATGGACGACGTGTCGCTGCTCGGCGGGGTCCCGCCGGAGGTCTACCAGCCGGACACCGGGCCGCGGGTGCGCGTCAATCAGGTCGCCTATCTGCCGTCCGGCCCGAAGAACGCCACGCTCGTCACGGACGCCACCACCAAGGTGCCCTGGCAGCTCAGGAACGCCGCCGGTACGACGGTCGCACACGGCTGGACCGTGCCGCGCGGGACCGACGTCTCCTCCGGGCAGAACGTCCACTCGATCGACTTCGGCGCCTACCGCAAGCAGGGCCAGGGCCTCACCCTGGTGGCCGACGGCGAGACCAGCCGGCCGTTCGACATCGGCACCGGTGCGTACGAGCAGCTGCGGCTCGACTCGGTGAAGTACTACTACACGCAGCGCAGCGGCATCGCGATCCGCGACGACCTGCGGCCCGGCTACGGCAGGGCGGCCGGGCACGTCGACGTCTCGCCCAACCAGGGCGACCACAACGTCCCCTGCCAGCCGGGCGTCTGCGACTACACGCTCGACGTGACCGGCGGCTGGTACGACGCCGGCGACCACGGCAAGTACGTCGTCAACGGCGGCATCGCCACCTGGGAGCTGCTGAGCACCTACGAGCGTGAACTGCTCGCGCGCACAGGGGAGTCGGAGAAGCTGCGGGACGGCACCCTCGCCATCCCGGAGAGCGGCAACAAGGTGCCGGACATCCTCGACGAGGCCCGCTGGGAGCTGGAGTTCCTGCTGAAGATGCAGGTGCCGGACGGACAGCCGCTGGCCGGCATGGCCCACCACAAGATCCACGACGAGCAGTGGACGGGCCTGCCCCTGCTGCCCAGCGAGGACCCGCAGAAGCGCGAACTGCACCCGCCGTCCACCCAGGCGACCCTCAACCTCGCCGCCACGGCGGCCCAGGCGGCCCGCCTCTACCGCCCCTACGACCGCGCCTTCGCCGCGAAGGCCCTCACGGCCGCCCGCAAGGCCTGGTCGGCGGCGCTCAACCACCCGACCATGTACGCCTCCGCGAGCGACGGCACCGGGGGCGGCACCTACGACGACACCAACGCGACCGACGAGTTCTACTGGGCGGCCGCCGAGCTGTATCTCACCACCGGCGAGAAGCAGTTCGCGGACTACGTGCTGGGCTCCCCGGTGCACACGGCCGACATCTTCGGCCCCCTCGGCTTCGACTGGGGCCGCACGGCGGCCGCCGGACGGCTCGACCTCGCCACGGTGCCGAGCAGACTGCCCGGCCGGGACAAGGTGCGCGAGTCCGTCGTCAAGGGCGCGGACGGCTACCTGTCGACGCTCAGGTCACAGCCGTACGGCATGCCGTACGCCCCGCCCGACAACATCTACGACTGGGGCTCCAGCCACCAGGTCCTCAACAACTCGGTCGTACTGGCGACGGCGTACGACATCACCGGCGCCGCCAAGTACCGGGACGGCGCGGTCCAGAGCATGGACTACATCCTCGGCCGCAACGCCCTGAACATCTCCTACGTCACCGGCTACGGCGAGGCCAACTCCCACAACCAGCACAGCCGTTGGTACGCCCACGAACTCGACCCCAACCTGCCGAACCCGCCGCACGGAACCCTGGCGGGCGGCCCCAACTCCTCCATCCAGGACCCCTACGCACAGAGCAAACTCCAGGGCTGCGTCGGCCAGTTCTGCTACATCGACGACATCCAGTCCTGGTCGACGAACGAGACGGCGATCAACTGGAACGCCGCCCTGGCCCGGATGGCGTCCTTCGTGGCGGACCAGGGATAGCGGCGGATCCTCAGGCTCCGGCCCACTCCCGCAGCAGCTCCTCGCGCTCCTCGCGGCGCGGGGTGCCGTCCGCGGCGTGGGCACGGCCCCAGGCGAGCAGCTCACCGACCCTCGACACATCGTCGGTGAGCCGCTCCAGGACGGCGCGGGAGAGGTCGTACTCGAGCGGCGTGTAGATGCCGCCGACGGCGGGGGAGAAGACGCTCACCTCCTCGGCCGCGTCGGCGGTCTCCACCCGTACGGTGAAGGCCGGCGGCAGTACGCCGTCACCGCTCACCAGCACGACCACCGAGTCCAGCGCCAGGGACGCCAGCCGCCGCGCGGCGGAGCGCACGGCCACGTCGGCGGCCTCGATCCGCCGTACCTTCTCCCAGCCCCACGAGGAGCCGTGATCGAGGCCGACGGTCTCGACGCCGGCCTCCGTCAGCCTGACCCCGGACGCCGCGCCGACCGCCTCGGCCCCGACGTACACGCAGTCCTCGGTGATCCAGAACAGGCCGACCATGGCCATCGGTGCCTCCCACGACGGTGCCGGCGGGTGAACGGCACTGCGTCACCCGGGTGTCGGTGTGTGAGACAGTCCTGGCGGCGGTCACGGTTGCACCGTCTCCCGCTCCTCCGCCTCGTCGGGCCGGTGCTCCACGAGTTCCCGGGGCCGCTCGTGCGCGGTGAGGGTGTGCAGTTCGGCCTGTGTCAGCGGCTGGTGCACCTCGACGTACTCGCCGTGCGGCAGCCGCTTGATCACGCCCGTCTCCCGGCCGTGCAACACCAGCTCCCGGTCCCGGAGTTGGAGACCCAGGCAGATGCGGCGGGTGACGACGAAGACGACGGCCGGGAGGACGAACAGCGCGACCCGGACCGTCCAGGTGACCGTGTTGATGGACAGATGCAGCCGGGTCGCCACGATGTCGTTGCCGCCGCCCGCGAGGAGGATCAGGTAGAGGCTGATCCAGGCCGCGCCGATCGCCGTGCGGACCGGGCGGTTGCGCGGCCGGTCCAGGAGATGGTGCTCGCGCCTGTCGCCGGTGACCCGCGCCTCCAGGAACGGGTAGACGCCGATGAACACCAGGAGCAGCGGGAAGACCACGACCGGGATCAGCACCCCGAGGACGAGGGTGTGGCCCCACAGGTTGATCTCCCAGCCCGGCATCACCCGGACCAGGCCCTCCGCGAAGCCCAGGTACCAGTCGGGCTGCGCGCCCGTGGAGACCTGGTCGGGGCGGAAGGGGCCGTACACCCAGACCGGGTTGATCGTCGCCACCGCGGCGACGATCGACAGGGCGCCGAAGACCAGGAAGAAGAAACCGCCCGCCTTCGCCAGGTACACCGGCATGAACGGGGTGCCGACGACGTTCCGTTCGGTCCGCCCGGGGCCCGCGAACTGGGTGTGCTTGTGGTAGACGACCAGGATGAGGTGCGCCAGGACGAGCGCCGCCATGATGCCGGGGATCAGCAGGATGTGCAGCGAATAGAAGCGGGCCACGATGTCATGGCCCGGGAACTCGCCGCCGAACAGGAACATCGAGAGATACGTCCCCACGATCGGCACCGACAGCAGCGCGCCGTTGACGAAACGCAGGCCCGTGCCCGACAGCAGGTCGTCCGGCAGCGAGTAGCCGAACAGGCCCTCGAACAGGCCGAGGAAGAGCAGCGTCCAGCCGAACAGCCAGTTCACCTCGCGCGGCTTGCGGAACGACCCCGTGAAGAAGTGCCGCATCATGTGCGTGAGCATCGCGGCCACGAAGACCAGCGCCGCCCAGTGGTGCAGCTGCCGGATCAGCAGCCCGCCGCGCACGTCGAAGCTGATGTCCAGGGTGGAGGCGTACGCCTCGGACATCCGCACGCCGTTCAGCGGGACGTAACTGCCGTGGTACGTCACCTCGTTCATCGACGGATGGAAGAACAGGGTGAGGTAGATGCCGGTCAGGACCAGGACGACGAAGCTGTACAGGCAGATCTCGCCCAGCAGGAAGGACCAGTGGTCCGGGAAGACCTTGCGCAGGTACTTGCGGCCCAGCGTGTGGATGCCGAGGCGGCCGTCCAGCCAGTCGGCGACGCGCTCGCCCCGGCCGGGGTCGGCTGCCCTGCCGGGGGTCTCGGTGGTGGTGCTCACTCCGCCTCCTCGGTGTCCTCGGCGCTCTTGTGCACATGCGTGAGCTTGTCGGGGTTGGTGACGATGTAGACGCCGCTGACCCGGTCGCCCTCGGGGGTGAGGTCCATGACCATGACGGCGTACGGGGAGTCGCCCTGGAACAGCACGGCGGCGTCGTCGCCGTTGACCCGGCGGTAGCTCAGGTCGAAGTGCTGCCGGTCGCGCCGGGTGGTGAACGAGGTGATCAGACGGACCACCTTGTCCCGGCCGTGCACCGGGCGCAGCCCCGCCGCCCGGCGCCTGCCGCCGCCGTCCGACCACACCGTGACGTCCGGCGCGAGGATCTCCATCAGCTCGCCGATGTCCCCGCCGAGCGCGGCCCGCACGAACCGCTCGGTCGCCTCCCGCCGCACCCGCGGATGCGCCCGGTACAGCGGCCGCCGGGCGTGCACATGGTCCCGGGCGCGGTGCGCGAGCTGCCGTACCGCCGCCGGCTTGCGGTCGATGATGTCCGCGATCTCGGTGTGCGGATAGCCGAACACCTCGTTGAGGACGAACACCGCCCGTTCCAGCGGGGTCAGCGACTCCAGCACCACCAGCATCGCCAGTGACACGGACTCGGTGCGCAGGGCCGGTTCCTCCGCCGTCCGGTCGTCGGCGACCAGCGGCTCCGGCAGCCACGGGCCGACGTAGGTCTCCCGGCGGCGGCTGATCGTGGCCCGGCGCTGGAGGGCGTGGTTGACGGCGATACGGACCAGATAGGCCCGCGGATTGGCGATGCCGTCGGTGCCCCGGGCCGACCAGGACAGCCAGGTGTCCTGCAGCACGTCCTCGGTGTCGGCGACGCTGCCCAGCATGTTGTAGACGAGGCTGAACAACAGCTCCCGATGGTCCAGGAAGACATCGGTCGCCTCGTCGGTCGCCCGGCTCTCGGACATGTGTGGCCTCCCCGCTGTCGCGCTCACAACTGGGAGGGGACAGGGGGGTCCGAATGTGACAAGGAACGGCCTGTATGTGACCTAGCTCTCACGGCGCTCGCCCCGTGTCACACTCGCCGGCCGCCCGGCCCTCTTGAACGCGAGTCCGGAGCAGTCACTCCGACATCGCGATCGAGGTAGCAGACCGATGAGCATCGACTTCACCGCCATGTACGCCGCCCATGACGCCTTCCGCCGGGACCTGGAGCGCCTCGCGCGGGCCGTCGACGACGGCCGGGCGCACACTCCCGGGGTCCGCGCGGGATGGGAGAACTTCAAGCACCAGCTGCACATCCACCACACCGCCGAGGACAGCGACCTGTGGCCGCGCACCCGACAACGCCTCGCCGGCCGCCCGCGCGACCTGGCCCTGCTCGACGACATGGAGGCCGAGCACTCCCGCATCGACCCGCTGCTGGCCGCGGTCGACACCGCGCTGGCCGAGCGGACGCCAGAACTGCCCGATCTGGTACGGGCGTTGACGGCCACCCTCGACGACCACCTCAAGCACGAGGAGGACGCCGCGCTGCCGCTGATGCAGGACGTCCTGACGGCCGCGGACTGGGCAGCCTTCACCGGCCGCATGCGCGAGGTCCAGGGCCTGCGCGGAGCCGCGGTGTTCGTACCGTGGATCGTGGACGGCGCCCCGGCACCCGACCGATCCGCGTTCCTGGCAGCCATGCCACCACCGGTACGGATCCTCAACCGCCTGTTCTGGGAGGGAAGTTACAGACGCCAAGGGTTCTGGGGAGCCACCTGAGCAGCAGCGCCCCAAAGGGGCGCGGGGAACTGCGCGACCAGCCCCCACCGGCCCGCAGATCCATCACCACTCTTCCAGCGTCACGCATCATGGAAAACGAGCCCCAGCGAGCGCCGATGGCCAGAGCGCACCGTACTCACCCCATGCCGCATGCCCCCAGCCGACCAGCCGCGCACCGTCCGCACCGGCCGGTCCCGGGTCGTGAAGACCAGCCCGTGGCCCTGCCGGAGTGCGGTCGCGGTACCCCGGGACTGGGCCCGCGCACGCTGCTCGACCATCAGGAACTCGCCGCCCGTGTAGTCACCGCCGTACTCGTCGAGGCCGACCACCACCTGGAGCGGGAAGACCAGCTCGCCGAACACGTCCCGGTGCAGCGCGTTCCAGTCGCCCTCGGTGTAGCGCAGCAGGATCTGCGCCGACCGGTCCTGCCCGGCCGCGTGGCAGCGCTCCAGCCACTCCTCCAGGGAGTCCGGCCAGGGCGCCGGACGGCCGAGCCGGGCCGCCCAGTCCCGCGCGATCGGCAGCAGCCGCGGGTACAACGCGGCGCGCAGGGCGGCCACCGGACCAGGCAGCTCATGGGTGAAGTAGCGGTACTCGCCGGAGCCGAACCGGTGCCGCGCCATGTCGACCGTCGTACGGAACAGCTCCGGCTTGTCGTACAGCGCGGCCAGGTCACGGCACTCGGCGGGTGTCAACAGCCGCCCGGTCGGCGCGCTGCCGAGCGCGTCGAGCTCGGTGGCGAGCGCCGCCCAGTCGGTCTCGGCGACGCGCCGGCGGGCCTGCGTCAGGGTGGGGGTCATGACAGCTCCAGCATGGGCTGCAGCGCACCCTCGTGCGTGAGCAGCCGCACCTTGGTCTCCACGCCGCCCGCGTACCCGCGCATCGAGCCGTCGGCGCCGATCACGCGGTGGCAGGGGCGGACGAGCAGCAGCGGGTTGGCGCCGACCGCGGCACCCACGGCCCGGATCTCGTCGCGCGGCACACCGAGCCGCGCGGCGAGTTCGCCGTACGTCGTCGTGCCGCCGTACGGGATGTCGTCGAGCGCCCGCCACACCCGCTGCTGGAACTCCGTGCCCACGGGCGCGAGGTCCAGCTCGAAGCGGGTGAGCCGACCCGCGAAGTAGTCGGCCAGCTGCCGGGCGGCCTCGCCGAAGGCCCCGTCGTCGCGCCGCCACCCGGCACCGACGACGGGCGCGTTGCGCTGCCCCGGCAGGGACAGCGAGACGAGGGCGGTGCCGTCGCCGACGAGGAGCAGCTCGCCCACCGGACTGTCGATCGTCGTGTACGCCGTGTACGTCGTGTGTGTCGTCATGGCTTCAGTCTGCTGCGCGCCGCGGCCCGCGACCGGCGGGATTCGGACGTGCACCTCGGCCGGGTCGGGCGCCGTAAGGTACCACAGCACAACCACCCTGAGCAGGGAGTATTTACGAGTAAGTACCCCGGCGGTACCGTGAAGGCATGCCAGCTCTGAATGTGGAGTTCAGCGATCGCGAACTAGAGGACCTGCGCCAGATCGCCAAGGAACGCGGTACGTCGATGAAGGCGCTCGTGCGGGAGGCCGCCGCGGCGGACATCGCCCGGCACCGGGCGCTGCAGGAGGGCGCGGAGGAGTTCCGCCGCTTCTTCGCCGCGCACGCCGACGAGTTCGCGGCCGCCTTCCCGGACGACGAACCAGCGGGCGCGAGCGAGGGGCGGGTCGCCTGACCGATGGCACCCGTCATCCACATCGACGTGCCCTGGCTGCTCCAGCGCCACGAAGAGGTCCTGCCCGACCAGCCCACGGTCAACGACTTCTCCGCGCTGGTCGCCGCCGTCGCCCGCCACCGCGTCGACCCGCCCCGCCTGGGCGTGGACTCCGACCCGGCCTGGCGGGCCGCCGCCCTGCTGCACACCCTCGCCCTGCTCAAGCCGCTGCCCGCGGCCAACGCCCGCTTCGCCTGCGCGACCGCCGTGGCGTACATGTTCGTCAGCGGCGCGGGCATCGACCCGCCCTACGGCGCCCTCGTCGACCTGGCCCGTGACCTGATCGACGGGAAGGTCGACGTGTACGGCGCGGCCGACCGGCTGCGCTCCTGGCAGATCTGAGGGGTGTCGGCGCGCGTTCGGTGCCGCCGCCCGCAGCGCGCCGACCCGCCCCCCGGGGCCGCCGACCGAGGGCGGGAGGAACAAGGTCGGCGGCCCGTTCGGCGCAGGAGAGCCGCCTTCCTGCGCGGGGCCTTTTCGAGAAGGGCCGACTCCAGTGCACTACGGGGTGGTGCGCGCCGGGAGCGTGCGCGTCGCGCCGGCGCGTGCGCCTGTTTCACACGGGGCGCATGGAAAGAGGAAAGCTCGTGCGGGTGAGGCGAGTTGCCGCCGTATCTGACTTTCTTTCAAAGAGGCGGATGTTGCTCAAGTGCCTTGTTGGTCATGAGTGTGTTGTGCAAGGGTGAACCAGCCGTGCGGGGGGAATGGTGCAGCCGAATTCACGCTCCTCGCGCCCGGCCGTCCAAGAGGTGTGCACCAACCAGGGGGCCTTTTCGGCGGTCACAACTCCCTTGTGTCCCAATGCGCGTGGGAAGGAATCCGCTCAGTGCCCACCCCCCACCCCCCTCGTCCCCCTTACCCGCCCGCCGGCGGGGTGCCCGGCGAATCCGACGAGAACGTCGCCGCCCGGCTGAGAGGCCGCCCGGACGGCGAGGTCTCCCAATCCGTCGCGCTGCTGATGACGCGGCACTGGGAGGCGGCCCGCGACTACGCGGCCATCTGTGTCGCCGCCTCCTCCGAACTCGCCTCCATGGTGACCTCGGCCGCCTTCCATCAGGTCCTCGACCGGCTGGCGCTGGGCGAGGCCGCCCTCGCGCTGCGGCCCCGGCTTCTGGTGGCCGTGCGCGAAACCGTCCGGGTGTGGTCCGCCGAGGAACGAATATCGACCGTTCTGCCGGAACTGCAGAAACCCTCCGGCGGACGAGGGATGCGTACCACGAAGTCCATGACGCCCGAAAACCGCAAGCTGGCCGAGCGTTCATTCCAGGCGCTCCCCGGACTCGCCCGGTGTTTGCTGTGGCACACCGAGGTGGAGGCCGAGCCGATATCGATACCCGCCGGTCTGCTCGGTATGGACACCGACACCGCGTCGGTGGCGCTCGAACAGGCGCGTGAAAAATTCCGCGAAGGTTGTGTACATGCCCACCGAGAACTCGCGCCGACGAAGGATTGCCGGTTCTACAACCGTCTCCTCGACGTTCCCATTCGCCGGGGCGGAGCGCTGCTGCCCGATGTCCAGCAACATCTGAGCGAGTGCCGCTACTGCCGTTTCGCCGCCGAACAGCTGAGTCATTTCGAGGGCGGGTTGGGAGTACTGCTCGCCGAGTCGGTACTCGGCTGGGGCGCGCGCCGCTATCTGGAGTCCCGCCCGGGGCGCTCGGGCCAGTCGCCGCGGCTGCCGCGCGGCTCCGGCCGGCACGGCGGCGGTCGCCCGCGGATGCTGCCCCGCATTCCGCTGCCGGGCCGCCGCACGCCGGGCTCACTGCGCAACTCACGGGCGCTGCTGACCGGGGTGGGCGTCGCCTCCGCCGGCCTGATCGCCACGGTGGCCGTCGCCGGGCTGTGGTCCCACGACGACGGCGTCGACCCGGCCGCCTCGAACAGCGCCAGTGACGGTACGGCGCCGGGTGCGGGCGCCGACTCCTCGCCCGGTACGACGGCCCAACTCCCCACGGCCCCCGGCAAGTCCAGGCTCCGCAACGCCGCCGCCGACCTCTGCCTCGACATCACCGGCGAGGTGAAGGCCGGGGCCGGGACCGAGCTGGCGGCCTGTTCGTCCGCGCCCACCCAGCAGTGGTCGTACGAGACCGACGGCCTGCTGCGCAGCGCGGCGGATCCCGCGCTGTGCCTGGACTCGCACGTGGACGCCGGCGTGGTGGTGCTCGGCAGGTGCGCCGCCGAGAAGGACAAGCGGGGCGACGACGTGCGCTACGACATCACCGTGCGGGGTGAACTGCTGCCGCGCTGGGACGAACAGCTCGCACTGGCCGCCACCACCGACTCGCCGGACGCCGACATCGTCGTCAAGGTCCGCGACGGCACCGACGCCCAACACTGGCTGGCCGACCCGTCGGCGACGGCCAGTCCCGGGTCGCTGTCGATCACCGGCACCGAGAGACCCACGGTACGACCGGTACGTCTGGACGACGGGACGGCGTAGGGATCCGGGCTAGCCCACGACGTCTTTCGGCTGTCCGCCCGTGAGGAAGTCCGTCACGTTCTGTACGGCGGCCAGGGCGATGCGGATGAGTGTCTCGCGGGTGACGCCCCCGACGTGGGGGGAGAGGACCACGCCCGGGGCCTTGAGGAGGCGCAGGGCCGGGGTGGGGGGTTCGGGGTCGAAGACGTCGACGCCCGCTCCGGCCAGGGCGCCCTTCTCCAGGGCGTCGGCGAGGGCGTCCTGGTCGACCAGAGCACCGCGGGCGGTGTTGATCACGAACGCCGTCGGCTTCAGCAGGGCCAGGCGCTCGGCGTTGAGGAGATTGCGGGTCTCGTCGGTGAGGGGCGCGTGCAGGGTGACGTAGTCGGCGGTGCGCAGGAGTTCGTCGAGGGGGACGTGGCGGGCG
Organism: Streptomyces cylindrosporus; assembly: GCF_022698165.1. Lineage (GTDB taxonomy): Bacteria > Actinomycetota > Actinomycetes > Streptomycetales > Streptomycetaceae > Streptomyces > Streptomyces cylindrosporus. The sequence continues at coordinate 264,176 of NZ_JALDAY010000007.1, read as the reverse complement.
CCGCCGAGGCGGGCCTCCGTCTCCTGCGGCAGCCGTCGGCGGCCCGCGTAGACGATGCTCATGTCGAACGCGACCGCGCGGCGGGCGACTTCCTGCCCGATGTTGCCCAGACCGACGATGCCGAGGGTCTTGCCGGACAGCTCGGTCAGGGAGCGCTGGAGGCGGGGGAGCGCCCAGTCGGCCTCCACCAGCGCGGTGTGCGCGGGGATCAGCTGCTTGGCCAGGGCGAGCATCAGCGCGAAGGTCTGCTCGGCCACGTTCTGCGACTCGGCGCCGCTGGAGCCGATGTTGGCCACCCGCACTCCGCGGGCGCGCGCCGCGTCGAGGTCGACGTAGTCGAAGCCGTGGCTCGCGCACTGAACGAGCCGCAGGTCCGGTGCGGCGGCGAGGTGTTCGGCGGTCACCGGGGCGAGTGCGGTGATGACGACGTGCGCCTCGCGCAGGGCCGACGGCTGCTCGTCGGTCGCCTCCACCACCGTGACGTTCGCCTCGCCCGGGAACAGCGTGGCGAGTCCGGCGCCCGCGGTGCGGCCGCCGACGTGCGGGGCGATCACGGCGAGGACGTTCTTCGGGGCGGTGGTCATGCGGATTCCTCGATGAGGTCGGCCGAGCCGATCGTGGTGGGCGTGGCGTGTCCGGACAGGGCGAGGGTGAGGTCGAACTCGGCGAGCAGACAGCGGATCACGTGCTCGACGCCCGCCTCTCCGTCGAGGCCGAGCCCGTAGACGTACGGCCGTCCGAGCAGCACCGCCCGGGCGCCGAGCGCGAGGGCCTTGAAGACGTCGTCGCCGGTGCGGACGCCGCTGTCGAAGAGGACGGTGAGCCGGTCGCCGACCGCCTCGGCCACCCGCGGCAGCGCGTCGGCGGCCGCGACGGAACCGGCCACCTGGCGCCCGCCGTGGTTGGAGACGACCACACCGTCCATGCCGGCGTCGGCGGCCAGCCGGGCGTCGTCCGGGTGCAGGACGCCCTTGAGGACGATCGGGCCGTCCCAGTTCTCCCGCAGGAACTCGAGGTCCGGCCAGGTCTTGGCGGGGTCCGAGAACATGCCGATGAAGTGCAGCACGGCCGCGTTCGCATCCTCGGCCACGGGCTTGGCGAGGGCCGCCTGGAAGGCCGGGTCGGAGAAGTAGTTGGCGGTGCCCACGCCGTGCAGGAAGGGCAGGTAGGCCTGGTCGAGGTCGCGGGGGCGCCAGGACAGCAGCGGAGTGTCGAGGGTGACGAACAGGGCGGTGAACCCGGCCGCCTTCGCCCGGTTCAGGAAGCTGCGGGCCACCTCGATGTCCTTGGGCCAGTACAGCTGGAACCAGCGCTCGGCGTCCCCCATGGCCTCCGCGACCTGCTCCATCGGCGTGCTGGAGGCGGAGGACAGGATGTACGGCACCCCCTGCGCCGCGGCGGCCCGGGCGGCGGCCGGCTCGGCACCGGGGTGCATGATCGACAGCACACCGACCGGCGCCAGCGCCAGCGGGGCGGGCAGGGCGCGGCCCAGCACCTCGACCGACAGGTCCCGCTCGTGCACGTCCCGCAGCATGCGCGGCACGATCCGGCGCCGGTCGAGGGCGGCCCGGTTGGCCCGCGCGGTGCTGCCGTTGCCCGCGCTGCCCGCCACATAGCCGACGGGACCCGGACCGAGCCGCTGCTCGGTCAGCTCCTCCAGCCGGGTCAGATCGGTGGGCAGCCGGGGCACCGCGCCCGACATCCCGTTGAGATAGATCTCGTACTGGAAGTCCGCCCAGTGCTTGGCCATCGGAAGGTCCCGCCTCTCGTCGCTGAGAACGCGCTGCACCCCGACGATACTGACGAGTAGGCGCTGGGCCGTCCACCGGGGTGGGCCTGCGGATCCTGGTCAGGGGCCGGAGACGGACTCGTGGAGGATCCGGGCGAGTTCGGCCGGCCGCGAGAACATCGGCCAGTGCCCGGTGTCCAGGTTCACCAGCTCCCACCTGTCGCTCTTGAGCAGCTCGGCGGCGGCACCCCAGGGCTCGTCGCCGTCCAGGAGGCACTTGACGTACGTGCCGGGGAGCTCGCTCAACGGGCTTGTCAGTACGGCCGGTTCGGTCGCCGTGGCTCCGGGGTGCGGGGTCGAGCCGTCGACGATCCGTGCGATCTGCTCGTCCGTCAGGCCCTGCCCCGCGAATTCGGGCGCGGTGAGCGGCGGCCAGAAGCCACTCTCGGCGATCGCCTCCCGCACCTCGTCACTGGGCCAGCCCGAGAGGGCCGACTCGCCGTCGACCGGGACCATGGCGTCCACGAACACGACCCGCGCCAAGCGCTCCCCGATCCGCCCGGCCGCCTGCCCGACCGGCACCCCCGAGTAGCTGTGGCCGACGAGGACGACGTCCCGCAGGTCCAGCCGCTCGACCTCGTCGACGATGTCCTGGACATGGGTCTGCTGCCCGGCGGGCTCGCCCCGTCTCTCGGCGAGCCCGGAGAGCGTGAGCGGATGCGCCGCGTGCCCCGCCTCCCGCAGTGCCCCCGCCGTCTCGTCCCAGGCCCAACCGCCGAGCCAGGCCCCTGCCACCAGCACGAAGTTCGTCATGCCGCCCAAGGTAGCGGGGGCCACTGACAACGCCCCGCGATCAGCTGCCCTGGGCCGCGGACGCCGTGGCCGAGACGCCCTCGGACTCCGCGCCGGGGCCCGTGATCGGCGGCACCGGGACCTCCACGGTCCGGGCCAGCCGCGCGCCCTCGGGCCCGTACGCCGCGCGCGGCTCGGGGAACAGCCGCAGCATCGAGAGGTACAGGACCGCGGCCATCACCAGCGACAGCGGCAGGCTGATGTCGACGCCGTTCGCCAGGTCGCCCAGCGGGCCGACGAACTGGCCCGGGATGTTCGTGAAGAGCACGCCGACGAGCGCGGAGACCCACCAGGCGGTCATGCCCCGCCAGTTCCAGCCGTGCGCGAACCAGTAACGGCCGCCGCGCTGGCGGCGGTTGAAGACCTGCAGGGCGTCCGGGTCGTACCAGCCGCGCCGGGTGAAGAAGCCCAGCATCATCACGACCATCCACGGCGTGGTGCAGGTGATGATCATCGTGGCGAAGGTGGAGATGGACTGCACGAGGTCGAGCCCGAAGCGGCCGATGAAGATGAACGCGATCGACAGGACGCCGACCAGCACCGTCGCCTGCACCCGCGACAGCCGGGGGAAGACGGACGAGAAGTCGAGCCCGGTGCCGTACAGCGCGGTCGTGCCCGTCGACATGCCGCCGATCAGGGCGAGCAGGCACACCGGCAGGAAGTACCAGGCCGGGGAGATCGCCAGCAGCCCGCCCACGAAGTCGGGCGCCGCCGGGTCGACGTACTTCGGTGCCCGCGTGGCGATGATGCTCGCGGTGGCCAGGCCGAAGACGAACGGGATCAGTGTGGCGATCTGGGACAGGAACGCGGCACCGACCACCCGGCGGCGCGGGGTGCTCGCCGGGATGTAGCGCGACCAGTCGCCGAGGAACGCGCCGAACGACACCGGGTTGGACAGCACGATGAGCGCCGCGCCGATGAACGACGGCCAGAACAGCGACTTGGTCGCCGCGTCCGCCGAGTCGGTGAAGACACCGGCGTACGACGGGTCGAAGTCCCCGGCGAAGGCGATCGCGCCGAGCAGGAAGAGCACCGTCGCCGAGGCCACCGCGACCTTGTTGACGAACAGCATGAACCGGAAGCCGTACACGCACACCGCGAGCACCAGACCGGCGAACAGCGCGTACGCGACGACGTACGACAGATTGCTGCGCTCCAGGCCGAACAGCCGGTGCGCGCCGCCCACCAGGGCGTCACCGGAGCTCCACACCGAGATCGAGAAGAACGCGATGGCGGTGAGGAGGGACAGGAACGAGCCGACCACGCGCCCGTGCACGCCCAGGTGCGCGGAGGAGGACACGGCGTTGTTGGTGCCGTTGACCGGGCCGAACACCGCCATCGGGCACAGGATCACCGCACCCGCGACCACGCCGAGGAGCGTGGCCGCCAGGCCCTGCCAGAAGGAGAGGCCGAACAGGATCGGGAAGGCGCCGAGGACACACGTGGAGAACGTGTTGGCGCCGCCGAACGCGAGCCGGAACAGGTCGAGCGGGGTCGCGGTGCGGTCCGCGTCGGGGATGCGCTCGACGCCGTGCGCCTCGACCTCGGTGAGGGACGGTGGCGGCGTGACGGGGGAGTCGGGGGACTGCGAGGTCATGGGGGCTCCAGCGGGGGCGGGGCGGTGGAGCGCTTGGTGGCGCGGCGGAGTGGCCGGCCGGTCGCCTTCGCGGGGTGTGCGGCGGGCAGGGTGGCCGTCCTCATGGGGGTCTGCCGACCGTACGGGCGAGGGCAAGAGCCGCACCAGAGGACGGTTCATCCATCTTTCGGGCCCGAGGTGTGCGATTCCTCCATCACTCGTCGTCCGGTGCGGCGTCCTCCGGTTCGGCGTCCGGCCCCTGCGCCCGTACTCGCTGGACCTGTTCGAGGGACTCCCGCAGCTCGGTCAGCCAGTCGTCGGTGTGGCGCTGGACCAGGCGTACGCACCAGGCGAGTGCGTCGCTGCGGCTGCGGGCGACCCCGCCCGCGATCAGGGTGTCGAGGACCTGCCGCTCGGGCTGGCGCAACCGGGTCATGACCGGCGCGGCGATGTGCGTGAACATCGCGCGCTCCCCGCCGCACTCCACACCCCAGGACACCTTGCGCCGGAACCGGTGCTCGGCCTCCCGGGCCACCTCGATCCGTGCCTCCCGGGTGCGCTCCCGGAACTCCTCGATCCGCGCCTTGAGCGCGGCCCCCCGCTCGGCGGCCGAGGCGTCCTCGGCGAGCCGGGGCTCCGGGATGCGGCCGATCACCGTGATCTCCTCGCGGTCGACCGTGAGCTCGGCCAACTCCTCGAAGAGGTCGTCGGGCAGACGGCCGGTGAACCAGCCGCGCAGTTTCTCCTGCTGCTCTGTCGTAATCATGTAATGACGATTACTCGACCGATCCATGAACACAAGGGGGTGCGGCGGAGTCCGCCGAGAGCTCAACCGGAATGTTTCAGGCCTATTAACGAAGCGGTGGGAACCGGCCACTTGGCTGCTTCGGGCGATCAAGAACCGCTCAGTTCCGGGGTTCGACCGGTCGGATTCCGTAACTTCGAGCCACTGATTCAATACGCAATGTTACTGAAACGCGTGGGGTCGAGGTGTGTTTCCGGCGCGGACTCGGCAGACTCGCGCTCGCCGGTCCGGCACCAACCCGAACGGTCCGGCACACCCTCGAATCCAGCGGAAGGATGCACACAATGCGGAACACCGCACGCTGGGCAGCGACCCTGACCCTCACGGCCACCGCCGTCTGCGCACCGCTCACAGGAACCGCCCTCGCCGCCCCGGCCGCCGCGCCGGCCTCGCTCTACGCCCCCTCGGCCCTGGTGCTCACCACCGGCCACGGCGAGAGCGCCGCCGCCACCACGCCGCAGCGCGCCGTCACCCTGAACTGCGCTCCGACGCCCTCCGGCACCCACCCGGCCGCCGCCCTCGCCTGCGCCGAACTGCGCGCCGCCGGCGGCCTCGACGCCCTGGCGACCAGACCCGACGTGCTGTGCACCAAGGAGTACGACCCGGTCGTCGTCACCGTCGACGGGGTCTGGCAGGGCAAGCGCGTCTCCTTCGAGCGCACCTTCGCCAACGAGTGCGTGAAGAACACCTACGGGACCAGCGTCTTCACGTTCTGAGGGACCGGGATCGCACGGTCCCCCGTGCACACTCGGCGGCCCGCGGATGGGGAGTGCGAGGCCCTGTCGCGGGGACACCGGCGATCTCGCACCGGGGGCCGGCGGGCGGAGTGGGGCCGCCCGCCGGCCTCTGGGATCAGTCCCGCCCCTCCCCGGGGACGTCGGGGAGGGGCGGAAACCGTCCCAGCAGTCCCGCGCCGGCGAGCAGCCGGCGGATGCCCGGCCGGTCGGAGACGAGCCGCAGCCGGCCGTCGCGCTCCCTGGCCCGGTTCTCGGCCCGGCACAGCACCCGCAGGCCCGAGCAGTCGAAGAACTCCACGTGCCGCAGGTCGACCAGCACGTCCGGCCGCGGCCGAGCGGTCGCGGCGTCCAGATGCTCGGTCAGGAACTCCGCGGTCGCCAGGTCGATCTCACCCGAGACCTCGACCACGGTGAACCGGCCGTCGGTCCGGGTCCGGGCGTGGGCGTTCGCCGCGGGGGCTTCGGAGGCGCGGTCGTCCGCGTCGGGCGTCATGTCCGCTCCACCTCGACAAGGGGCGCATTCGATCCCGGTAGTTACCCCGGTGCGATGGCGAACATCCCTGACGAGCCGTGCGCAAGATCTGGTTCACTCGACCTGGTGAATTGAGTTGGATCCGCTTGACTTTCCGCTCAGGTGGTCGCAGATGCGATGCGCAGAGGGACCGGATCCTTGGCGGCGAAGGAGTCGTCGAGGTGGTTGATCTCCGTCCACCAGGAGGCTCCGTCCTCGATGTGGCGCAGCAGGACTCCCTCGCGGATCGCCCACGGGCAGATGTGGACCGCCTTGAGGCCGGTCAGCTTCATCGCGGTGTGCCCGACGATCGCGCCGGCCAGGCTCTGCGCGGCACGCGGGGCGGAGATGCCGGGCAGCTCGGCGCGTTCGGCGACGGGCAGGCCGGCCAGTCGTTCCACCGCCGCACCCAGGTCCGAGCGCCGCAACCGCCGCTCCACGAACGGGCCGTGCCGTCCGGGCGCCGCCCCGCACAGCCGTCCCAGCTGCTGGAAGGTGCGCGAGGTGGCCACCGCCGTGCGCGGCCCCTCCCAGCGGATCCGTGCCGCCACGTCCCGCAGTTGATGCCGCACCTTGCGGCGCAGCGCCCGCAGCTGTTGGGGCAGCGGCAGATCCGCATCCGGGAAGAACTCGTGCGTCAGACGTCCCGCGCCGAGCGGCAGGGAGGCCACGAACTCGGGCAACCGGCCCCGTCCGAACGCCACTTCGAGGGAGCCGCCGCCGATGTCGAACAGAGCCAGCGGGCCCGACTGCCAGCCCATCCAGCGCCGCGCCCCGAGGAAGGTGAGCTCGGCCTCCAGCTCGCCCGGCAGCGTGCACAGCAGGACGCCGGTCCGCGAGCGGACGGTGCGCAGCACCTCCTGGCGGTTGGGGGCGGCCCGTACGACCGCGGTGGCGAAGGCCAGCGGCGGCGTCGCACCCCACCGGGCGGCGGTCCGGCTCGCCTCGTCGACCGCCACGACGAGCCGTTCGACGGCCTCCTCCGGGATGCTGCTGCCGGGCCTGACCTGTTCCGACAGCCGCAGTCGCCACTTCGCGGTGTGCACGGGCAGCGGCACCCCGCCCTCCGCGTCCGCCACCACGAGCCGGACCGTGTTCGACCCCACATCCACCACGCTGATTCGCATGGGCCGGTGAGTACCCATTTCGGCCCAGGTCAAAAGCTGGTCACTCGCCCGGCCAGGGCCGCCCGCGCGGCCACCACCCCGGCACCGCCCGCCGGTAGCGCTCGTAGTCGGCGCCGAACCGCCGTACCAGCCCGGGCTCCTCGTACCAGCGCACGAACGCCCACATGACCGGCAGGACGCAGGCGCAGTAGACGAAGACCACCGGGCGGGCGAGCAGCAGGGCCTGGCCGCACAGGACCGCTGCCACGGCGAGGTAGATCGGATTGCGCACGTACCGGTACGGACCGGTCACCACCAAGCGCACCGGCGGCGCGATCGGAGCCGGTGTGCCGAGCCCCTCCAGGGCGAACCGCCCGAAGGCCACCAGGATCACGGCGGCCCCCGCCACCAGCGGCACCAGACCGAGCAGCCGCAGCGGCAGCCACCAGTCACCGGCCCGCCAGCCGGTCAGCCACCACGGCACCAGTACGGCCGCGCTGCCGGAGACGAGAACGAGGAACGCGGCGCTGCCCAGCGCCGCCGATGCCCTGCGCACACCCACACCATGCCAGTGAAGAGGGGCCGCCGTCTCCCTGCAGACGGCGGCCCCTCGGTCCGTGCGGCTCAGCTCGTGGTGATCACATGTGGACGACGGGGGCGGCGTCCGGGTCCTGCTCGGGGACTCCGCGGCGGAAGAGCAGGAAGGCGATCACGGCGCCGGCGGCGAACATGCCCGCCGACCACCAGAAGGCGGTGGTGTAGCTCTCGATCGTCGCCTGGGCCTGCACCAGCTTGCTGGTCGCGTCCTTGCCGGCGAGGTAGTCGGTCGCGGCGCTCGCGGCCAGGGTGTTCAGCAGGGCCGTGCCGATCGAACCGCCCACCTGCTGCATCGCGTTGACCGTGGCCGAGGCCACGCCCGCGTCCTCGGCCGCCACTCCGCCGGTGGCCAGCTGCATGGCCGCCGGCATCACCAGGCCGAGACCGAAACCGGTGACGATGAGCTGCGGCAGCACCGCGCTGACGTAGCTGGAGCCGACGCCGATGCCGGTCAGCCAGGCCATGCCGGCCGCCGCGACCGCGAAGCCGAGCGGAACGGCCACCTTCGGGCCGATGCGGGGCAGCAGGACCGTGGTGCCGAGCTGTGCGGCCACCATCAGGGCGCCGACCATCGGCAGGAACGCCACGCCGGTCTTGGTCGGGCTGAAGCCGAGGTTGAGCTGGAGGTAGTAGGTCAGGAAGAGGAACACGCCGAACATGCCGCCCGCGGAGATCAGCACGGCGAGGAACGAGGCCGCGCGGTTGCGGTCGAGCAGGATGCGCAGCGGCAGCAGCGGGTGCGCGGCCTTGGTCTGCCACCAGGCGAAGGCGGCCAGCAGCACACCACCGGCGATCAGGAAGCCCCAGGTCAGCGCCGAACCCCAGTCGTGCGTCTCGGCGTTGGAGAAGCCGTAGACCAGGGAGAACAGACCGGCGGCGACGAGCACCGTGCCCGGGACGTCCAGCCTGGCGCTGGTGTCGTCGCGGTGGTTGGTCAGCAGCAGCCAGCCGCCCACGAACGCGACGACGGCGATCAGCACGTTCACGTACAGCGTCCAGCGCCAGTCGAAGGCGTCGGTCAGCACACCGCCGAGCAGCAGGCCCACCGCACCGCCGGCGCCGGCGATGGCGCCGTAGACACTGAACGCCCGCGCGCGTTCCCTGGCGTCGGTGAACGTGGTGTTGAGCAGCGACAGCGCGGCCGGCGCGAGCAGCGCGCCGAAGGCACCCTGCAGGGCGCGCGCGGTGACCAGCATCCCGAATCCGGTGGCGGCTCCGCCCAGTGCGGAGACGGCGGCGAAGCCGACGACTCCGACGAGGAAGGCCGTCTTGCGGCCGAACAGGTCGGCGATCCGGCCGCCGAGCAGCAGCAGGGAGGCGAACGACAGGGCGTACGCGGTGACGATCCACTGCCGGTTGCCGTCGGAGAAGCCCAGGTCGGCCTGGGCCGAGGGCAGGGCGATGTTCACGATGGTGGCGTCCAGCACCACCATGAGCTGCGCGAGGGCGATGACCGCGAGGATCCACCAGCGCTTCGACGATGACGAGGCTGGCGCCTCCACGGCACCTGTGGAGGTGTCGTCGGTGAGTGTCTTCTGGGACATGGGAGAACCACTCCAGGGAAGTCGTTCGGGTTGCCGGAATCGCCGAAACCAGGAACGAAACGGTTTCGTACACCAGCAGACTAGACCCTCCTGAAGCGAAACGGCAACGTTTCGCAGGATGTGTCGTCCATCTCTTATTCCTTGACCGGCATATAACCGCTGAGGCATATTGGAGTCATGTCCGACGCCTCGCTCTGGACCGCCCTCGCCGATCCGCACCGGCGGGCCATCGTCGCGCTGCTCCTGGAGCGGCCCCGGCCCGTCGGGGAGATCGTGGAGGCGTGCGGTCTGAGCCAGCCGAGCACCTCGAAGCACCTGAAGGTGCTCCGGGAGGCCGGTCTCGTCCGGGTCCGGCAGGACGCGCAGCGCCGCGTCTACGCCCTCGACCCTGCTCCGATCGCCGAACTCGACGCATGGCTGGCGCCCTATCGCACGCTGTGGAACCGCAGCCTCGACCAGCTGGGCCGCCGCCTCGACGAGACGGCGCCGGACGACCCCGAGGAACCCGCCCCGAAGGACTGATCCACCATGGCCGCTGATCTCACCGGCACCTATCTGACCCTGGACGACGGCCGATCGGCCGTCCGCTTCAGCCGTACCTACGACCATCCGATCGAGCGCGTCTGGCAGTTCGTGACGGACGCGGAGGAACTCGCCCAGTGGTTCCCGTCCCGCGCGGAGATCGACCCGCGCCCCGGCGGCACCATCACCTTCAGCGGCGACCCGAACATGCCCGAGTCGACGGGCCGGGTGCTCGCGCTCGACGAGCCACGCCACCTCTCCTTCGAGTGGGGCGGCGACGAGCTCCACTTCGACCTGGAGGCGCTGGACGACAAGCGCACCCGCTTCACCCTCACCAACGTCCTCCAGGCCGCCGACACCGCCGCCCGCAACGGCGCCGGCTGGGAGGTGTGCCTCGCCGCCCTGGACGCGAAGGCGCGGGGCGAGGCCTTCGAGGGACCCCATGCCGGGGCGAACGCGCCCTGGAAGGAGTTCTACGCCGCCTACCTCGACGCCGGTGTGCCCTCCGGAGCACCCGTCCCCGGCCTGGACTGACCTCTCAGGCCAGCTGCCGGCGCACCAGCTCGTGCAGCCGCCCGCCCGTGTCCGCGAGCAGCTGCGCGGGCGGGCCCTGCTGGGCGACCTTGCCGTCCTCCATGACGATGACCCGGTCGGCGTCCAGCACCGTCGACAGACGGTGGGCGATGACGACACGGGTGGCGTTGAGGGCCTTGGTGGACTCGATGACCACGCGCTGTGTCTCGTTGTCGAGGGCGCTGGTCGCCTCGTCGAAGAACAGGATCCGCGGTCGCCGGATCAGCGCCTGGGCGATCATCAGGCGCTGCCGCTGGCCGCCGGAGACCGCGCCGCTGCCCGAGACGATGGTGTGCAGTCCCATCGGCATCCGCTTGATGTCCTCCGCGAGCCCCGCCATCTCGGCCGCCGCCATCGCCTCCTCGGGCGTGTACGGCTCGGTGCCGCAGATGACGTCCAGGATGGAGCCGGTGAACGGCTGCGCGTGCTGCAGCACCACACCGCACTGCCGGCGCACGGCCGACTGGTCGAGGGCGGACAGGTCCTGGCCGTCGTACAGGACGCTCCCGGAGACCGGCTTGTCGAAGCCGATCAGCAGCCTGAGCAGCGTCGACTTGCCGCAGCCGCTGGGGCCGACGATCGCCACGAACTCACCGGGGCGGATGTCGAAGGACACGTCGTCGAGGACGAGCGGCCCGTCGTCGGCGTACCGGAAGGACAGCCGGCGGGCCTCGATCGCGCCGGTCAGCGGTCCCGGCCGGGTGCTCGCCGCGCGTACCTCCGGGGTGGCCTCCAGGACCGGCTTGATCTCCTCGAACAGCGGCAGCGCGGCCACCACCGACACGAACGCGCCGGTCAGCTGGGTGACCGAGGTCAGCAGCATCGTCACCGAGGTGTTGAAGGTGAGGAACGCGGCCGCCGACATCGAGCCGCGCGCCGGGCCCGCGAGCAGCATGAACATCAGCAGGGTGCACAGCGGCAGATAGACCGCGCCCATCACCGTGGTGAGGTTCTTGATGCGGCCGACCTTCTGCTGGAGCTCCCGGCTGCGCGCGAACTCCGAGGCCCAGGCGGCGTAGGCGTAGTTCTCGGCCGCCGCCACCCGCAGCTTCGGCAGGCCGCGCAGGGTCTGGAAGGCCTGGTTGTTCAGCTTGTTGGACAGCACGACCAGCTTGCGCTGCCAGCGCACCTGCCACAGCCCCAGCCCGAGGAACGCGCCCGCGATGACGACGAGCATGCCGATCGCGGCGAGGGCCATCGAGGGGCTGTACCAGAACAGCAGACCGAGGTTCATCGCGCCCACGGTCACCGACTGGGCGACCACGGGACCGAGACCCGCCATCATGCGGCGAATGGCGCTGATGCCCATGGCCGCGCTCGCCAGCTCGCCCGTCGAGCGCTCGGTGAAGAACTTCGTCGGCAACCTCAACAGCCGGTCCCAGACGGCCGGCTGGAGCGTGGACTCGATACGGCCCTCCAGACGCAGGATGGTGAGGTTCTCCAGCAGCATGAAGGCAGCCGCCACCACGCTGGTCACCATCACGGCCAGGCAGACCTGCACGATCAGATGCGTCTGCGCCTTCGGCACGAACTCGCCCAGCACCTTGCCGGTCGCGATCGGCACGAGCGCGCCGATGGCGACCGTCACCAACCCGCTCATCAGCAGGTTGCCCAGGTCGCCGCCGGTGCCCCGCATGCTGAACCGCAGCAGCCGTAGTGGGCTCAACGTCCGCTCCGGCAGCGGGCGGTAGAACATCACCGCGCGCGGCTCGAACTCCTCCGCGTTCGCCTTCTCGATCGGCGTCTCGCGCCCGCTCGCCGGATGCACGGCCACATATCCGCCGCGCCGCCACAGCAGCGCGACCGGCGCACCCGACAGGGCCCGGTGACCGACCAGCGGCCCGACGTTGTCCCGCCACCAACGGCCGTCCAGTCGTACGGCCCTGGTGCGCACCCGGGAGGCGACGGCCACCTGTTCCACCGGGTCGAGCCGGTCGCTGCCGGTCCCGTTCTGCGCGTGCTCGGCGAGCTCGATCCCGGCCGCCTCGGCGACCAGCTTGCACGCCGCGTAGGTGGCGTCCGCGTCGGCGGCCGTGGTGCGCTTGGCCGAGGACTTGCCGATGGAGGCCAGCAGCGTCCGGTCGGCCTGGGCGCGGACCGCCTCACCGGCCTTGATCCCGGCGGCCGTTCGCGTCTCGTGGGTCCGCTCCAGCTGCTCGATCCAGCGGTCCAGCGTGGTCAGCAGCCGGTACTGCTGGTCGACCATGGACTGCCACACCGCGGGGTCCATCAGCAGATCGGCGGCGGCCTCGGCGCCGTACAGCGATCCGTACTGCACACTCCCCGGCGGCACCTGCATCCAGAACACGTCGTCGTCGGTGATCTCCGCGGCCCGCTCGGTGGCCATCGGAGCCTGGAAGAGGACGGACAGGCTGCGGCCGACACCGAGGGCGAGGGCGTATTCGAGGGGGCTGGTCGTCGGCGGGACGTACTGGGCGTTGCCGTACTCGTCGTAGGACCAGGTCTGGGTGTCGGCAGTCTGGTACAGCTCGCGCAGGCCGATGCGGTGGACGACGCAGTCCCTCAACGGGCGTGCCACCAGGGTGTGTTGAGGTCCCGGGACCGGGCCGAGGACCAGCGAGCCCGCCTCCAGGCGGCCGAGGTGGTGCCAGTGGCCCTGCTGGACGGCGTCGACCGCGAACAGGTCGAGGCTGCCCGCCGCGACCAGCCACAGCACCTGCGGGCCTTCCAGGTCGAGCCGGGTCAGGCCCGAGCAGTCGACATAGCTGCCCATCTGGCCGAGGGCGCCGAGAACCAGGTCGCCTTCGTGTGCGGTCGTCATCTCATCGCTCCCTGACCAGCGCCGCGTACGCGCCGCCGCGCGCCAGCAGGTCCTCGTGCCGCCCGCGCTCCACGATCGTGCCGTGCTGCAGTACGACGATCTCGTCGCTGTCCCGGACGGTGCTGAGCCGGTGTGCGATCACCACGCAGGCGCAGCCGCGCTTGCGCAGGTTGTCCATCACGACCTGCTCGGTCTCCGCGTCCAGCGCACTGGTCACCTCGTCGAGGACCAGGATGCTGGGGCGGCGCACCAACGCCCGGGCGATCTCCAGGCGTTGGCGCTGCCCGCCGGAGAAGTTGCGGCCGTCCTGCTCGACCCTGCTGTGGATGCCGCCGGGCCTGCGCGTCACGACGTCGTAGAGCGCCGCGTCCCGCAGCGCGTCCACCACCGCGTCGTCCGGGATCGACGGATCCCACAGCGCCACGTTGTCGCGCACGGTGCCCTCGAAGAGGAAGACCTCCTGGTCGACGAAGGAGACGGAGGCGGCGAGGGCGCCGCGCGGGATGTCGTCGAGGCGCTGTCCGTCGATGCGGATCACGCCCTCCCAGGGGGAGTAGAGGCCGGAGATCAGCCGGGAGACGGTCGACTTGCCGCTGCCCGAGCCGCCGACCAGCGCCACCTGCTGGCCCGGGCCGACCGTGAGGTCGAAGCCGGTGAGCAGGGGCTTGTCGAGCGGGTTGTAGCCGAAGGAGATGTTCTGCAGCTCGACGTGCCCGTGCAGGCGGCGTGTGGAGTCGCCGGCGCCGGGGCGGCCGTACAGCGGGTCGGCCTGGAAGTTCTCGACGTCCTTGAGGCGGGCCACGTCGGCGGCGAAGTCCTGGATGCGGCCCGCGACGCCGTTGAGGCGGGTGATCGGCGCGGTGAAGCGGGTGACCAGCGACTGGAAGGCGACCAGCAGGCCCACCGAGATACCGCCCTCGACCGCGCGCATGCCGCCGATCCACAGGATCACCGCGCTGTTGAGCGAGGCCAGCGTCGGCGCGACGACCCCGAGCCAGGCGCTCGGCACACCGAGGCGCTGCTGCTCCTCCAGGGTGGTGGCGTGCTGCCCGGCCCACTTGAGGAAGTAGCCGTCCTCGCCGCCGGTCGCCTTCATCGTCTCGATCAACTGCAGCCCGGTGTAGGCGGTGTTGGTGAGCCGGGCGCTGTCGGCACGCAGTTTCGCGGTGCGGGTGGCGCGCAGCCGGATGACGATCCGCATGGCGACGATGTTCAGCAGCGCGACGCCGATGCCGACGAAGGTGAGCTGCGGGTCGTACGTGTAGAGCAGCACCGCGTAGAGCACGACGACCACCGCGTCCACGCCCGCCGCCGCGAGGTCGCGGGCCAGCGTCTCGGCCACCTGGTCGTTCGACTGCAGGCGCTGCACCAGGTCGGCCGGGCTGCGCTGGGCGAAGAACGTCACCGGCAGCCGCAGCAGATGGCGCAGGAAGCGGGCGCTGGAGAGGGTGGAGGAGATGATGCGGCCGTGCAGCAGGTTGGCCTGCTGCAGCCAGGTCAGCAGGACCGTGAGCAGGACGCAGGCGCCCATCGACGAGAACAGCACGGTCAGCAGCGAGGTCTGGCCGCCGATGAGGAACATGTCGATGTAAGTGCGGCTCAGGGCCGGCACCGCCGCGCCGACCAGCACCAGCAGCAGGCTCGCGAGGACCGCGGCCGGCATGGTTCCGGCGGTGCCCCGCAGCCGGGCCGGCATCGCGCCCAGGATCCCGGGCTTGCGGCCGCCCTTGGTGAAGCCCTCGCCGGGCTCCATCACCAGGACGACACCGGTGAAGCTGCCGTCGAAGTCCTCCATGGGCACGAAACGCCGGCCCTTGCCGGGGTCGTTGATGAACACCCCGCGCCGGCCGAAGCGGCGGCCCATGCCGTCGTAGACGACGTAGTGGTTGAACTCCCAGAACAGCACGGCAGGCGTCCTCACCTCGGCGAGGGCGGCCGTGTCCATCTGCATGCCCTTGGCCGTCAGGCCGTAACTGCGGGCCGCCTTCAGGAGGTTGCTCGCGCGCGAGCCGTCGCGGGAGACACCGCAGGCGATGCGCAGTTCCTCCAGCGGGACGTGCTTGCCGTAGTGGCCGAGGACCATCGCGAGGGAGGCGGCGCCGCATTCGACGGCCTCCATCTGGAGGATGGTCGGGGTGCGGACGGTCTTCGACTTCCCGGTGGGGACGGGGCGCTTGGGCGGGGCGGAGCGGCGTCTGCTCCGCGTCTGCTCTGCGGTGCTCACGGCAGCAGCCAATCGACGGGACGCTGATCGGCCAGCCGGATCGAACCCGAGGCCGTGGTCATGGAGGTGAGGCCGAAGGGCGGCCCGTCCTTGGACGACCACTTGTAACCGCTCTTGGTCCCGGACGACTTGTCGAGTTTCACCAGTACGGCCACCGGGCGGCCCTTCTTGGTGAACTGCTCGCCCAGCTGGCTGTCGCCGAGGAACGCGGCGATCTGCTGGGCCGACTGTGCCGAGCGGTCCACCGACTTCACATGGCCGCGCAGCACGCCGTACGTCTGGGTGGGCACCGAGGAGACGGTGAGGTCGACGGCGGCGTCCGCGGGGATGGAGGCCGCGTTCTCGGCGGGGACGTAGACGGTCGCGTACAGCGGGTCGGAGGCCTTCGCGACCTTCTCGACCGCGGCGATGTTCGCACCGGTCTGGATGATCTGGCCGATGGTGGCGGCGAGTCCGGTGATCCGGCCCGCGGCGACCGTGCGGACGACCGTCTCGCCCTGGGCGGTCTTGACCTTCAGGACGGGGGAGTCGGCCGGCAGTCGCTCGCCCTGCTCGGCGAGCACGGCGGTGACCTGGCCCGCCACGGGACTCTGCAGGATGTAACTGCCCTCGCCGTGCGTGAGGATGGCGGGCGCGCTGACCGTGGAGGCCACCGAACCGGTCACCGCCCACACGCAGGCGGCCGCGACCGCGACGACCGTCACGGACAGGACGAGCCAGCCCTGGGGCCGGGCGAAGCGCACCGGCAGGTCGAGCTCCTCCGGCGACTGGAGCTTGGCGAGGGCCTGTTGGCGGAACTGCACGGAACTTTCCCTCACCTGAAAACGAGGAAGGACCGGCTCGCCCGAGCCGGTTGGTCTACGGCAACCGCAAGCCCCGGAACCGCTGTACGGCTCCGGGACCCGACGATCACAAAGGCAGCGATCAGAGACCGGCGACCAGGTTGGTGACCGGGGCGGTGTTCAGGCCGGTGACACCCTCGACGGTGCCGACGACCGTGTCGACCAGGCCGGAAACCGGGGCAACGCCGTCCACCAGGCCGGTGACGGTGCCGAGGGCGTTCACGGACAGACCGCCGGAGACGTTGTCGAGCTCGGCGTCGGAGATCTCGACGGTCTCAACCTGGGGGGTGGAGTTCATGATGGAACTTCCCTTCATATGGATATTCACAAGGGGGAGCGGCCCCCTCTGGGGACAGAGCGACGGCCGCGACCGCGAGCGCCGGGCGCCCGTTGCCGGGAACCCTTCGCGGCCCCCGCGGTGCGATGGATCAAAGCACGGCGCGGCCGGGCGCTTCCAATCAACCAACCGTCTCACCAGGCAACTTGAGCCCCTCAGGTATCGATCCGTGCAGGCTCCTGCACGCCTCTGCGGCGAGTTCTTCACATGCGTCACGGCATCGGCTCGTCCCACCCCTTGCTGATCGCTCGGCGAATCAGACACTCCCGCCCCAATGGCGTGACGGCCCTCGCCGGCTTGTGCAGAACCTCCGCGCACGGTGACTTCGTTGAGTATTCAATGTGCAGATTCTCTGGAGCTTCGTTTCGGCACCGCGTTCGGAACGGACCGTTGCCGACCGACTGCGGACCGTGTCAGCCCAGAAGTGCATAGACAGTGCTCGCCCGGGCCGCGAGTTCACCCGTCGATCCGTCGGTCATCGTGATGTCGGCGAACGCCATGCGGCGGCCCAGTTTGGTGAGCACCGCCTCGATCAGGACATCCGAACCCGTCACCGCGCGCTGGAACGACGTCGACTGCTGAACCGTCGTCATGGGGCCGTAGCCGCCGCGCGCGGCCGACACCGCGATCACGGTGGCGGTGTCGGCCGCGGCCATCAACGCCTGCCCCGACAGCCCGCCGCCCTCCCTGGACAGCCGGTCCGACCAGGGCAGACGCAACGTCGCCCGGCCCTCGCCCAACTCCTCGACGGTCAGGCCCAGATCGAGCACCCAGGGGGCGAAGTTGGCGGAGAGGATCTTGTCGGCTTCGGCGGTGGTCATCGTCATATGGGGGATTGTTCCCCGCGCCCCTCGGTAAGTCCCGGGTCATGGCCGATTCCTCGTCGTGCAAAGCGAGTTGGCAAACGGAATTGAACGCCCCGCGTGCCCCGTGCGTACCCATGGCCATCCAGGCGCCCGAACAGAACGGCTGCCGAACGGCGGCACACAGACTCCGGTCCCCCAGGAGGTCGAGAAGTTTGAGTCACAAGCGAATTCCGAAGCGCAAGGCCGCGATCGCGGCGGGCAGCGTCGTGGCGCTCGGCGCGGCGGCGATCCTGCTGCCGAACGCGAATGCCTCGCAGGACGGTTCGTCGACGGACGCCGCCCCCAAGACCCTGAAGGCGACCGACGCATCGGATCTCGCCGCGCAGCTTCAGGACCTGCTCGGCCAGGCCTTCGCCGGTTCCTACTACGACTCCGGCACCCAGCAGCTGGTCGTCAACGTCGTATCCGGCGACAACAACGTGGTCGTCCAGGCGAAGAAGGCGGGCGCGAAGGTCCGCGAGGTCAAGAACAGCCTCGCCACCCTGCAGGCCGGGGCGAAGACCCTGGCCGCGGACGCGACCATCCCGGGCACCGCCTGGGCCCTCGACCCGAAGACGAACAAGATCCAGGTGACCGCCGACTCCACGGTGACCGGCGCCAAGTGGGACAGACTGACGTCGACCGTCGAGAGCCTCGGCTCGGACGTGGCGGCCGTCAAGAAGTCCTCCGGCACCTTCAAGACCCTGGTCTCCGGCGGCGACGCCATCTTCGCCCAGGCGGAGGGCGGCACGGTCCGCTGCTCCCTCGGCTTCAACGTCACCGCGAGCGACGGCAGCCCGGCCTTCCTGACGGCCGGACACTGCGGTGTGGCCGCCAAGGAGTGGTCCGACTCCGAGACGGGCGCCCCCATCGCCACCGTCGACCAGGCCACCTTCCCCGGCGACGGCGACTTCTCCCTGGTCAAGTACGACGACCCGGCCACCCAGGCGCCGAGCGAGGTCAACGTCGGCGGCGGCCAGACCGTCCAGATCACCGGGGCCGCGGACGCGACCGTCGGCGAGCAGGTCTTCCGGATGGGCAGCACCACCGGTCTGCACGACGGCACGGTCACCGGCCTCGACGCCACGGTCAACTTCCAGAGCGAGACCGACCCGAACGGCGTCGACACCGTCACCGGCCTCATCCAGACCGACGTCTGCGCCGAGGCCGGCGACAGCGGCGGCTCCCTGTTCACACAGGACGGCAGCGCGGTCGGCATGACCTCCGGCGGCAGCGGCGACTGCACCAACGGCGGCGAGACCTTCTTCCAGCCGGTGACCACGGCCCTCACGGCCACGGGCGCCACGCTGGGCGACGGTGCCGCGGGCGCGGGCGCCGGCGACGAGGGTGTCGGTGCGGCCGACCCGTCCGCCTCCGCGACCGATGGCGCCGGTGACGTGGGTGCCGGCGGCGACGCGGTCGGCGGCGGCGACGAGAGCGCCGGCGCGGTCGACCCGTCCGCCACCGCGGGCGACCAGTCGGGCGAGGGCGTCGGTGACCAGTCCGGTGCCGACGACCAGTCCGGCGCGGACGACGGCTCCTCGCTCACCTCGACCCGCTGATCGGCCTCGACCGCGGTTCCGGCCGACAGCGGACGGCCCGGCCCTCCGGCGGGAGGGCCGGGCCGCGTCACATGACCGGGAAACCAGCCCCTACCGGGCTCTGAGCAGCAACAACGCCACGTCGTCGATCCGCTCCTGGGCGTTCGCGCCCTCCCTGATCAGAAGGTCGGCCAGCTCGTCCAGCGGCAGCTGCCCGGCCGCACCGAGCCGCTCCCCGAGTTCGGCCAGCGCGTCCTCGATGTCGACGCCCGGCGACTCGATCAGCCCGTCGGTGTACAGGACGAGCACCGAGCCGGGCGCGAGGTCCACCTCCGTCGTCGGATACCCGGCCAGACCGTCGATGCCGAGCAGCGGACCACCGGCCAGGTCCAGCACCCGCACCTTCCCGTCCGGGCGGCGCAGCAGTGGCGGCGGATGACCGGCCCGGGCCATCACGGCCCGCCCGCGCGCCGGATCCAGCCGCAGATACAGACAGCTGGCGAACAGGTCGACGTCCAGGTCGATCAGCAGCCGGTTGGTGCTGCGCATGACCTCCTCCGGGGCCTGCCCGACGGTCGTGTACGCCCGTACCGCCGTGCGGATCTGCCCCATCAGCCCGGCCGCCGTCACGTTGTGGCCCTGCACGTCCCCGATCACGGCCGCCGCCACGCCCTGCGTGGGCACCAGGTCGTAGAA
Source organism: Streptomyces cylindrosporus (assembly GCF_022698165.1). Taxonomy (GTDB): domain Bacteria; phylum Actinomycetota; class Actinomycetes; order Streptomycetales; family Streptomycetaceae; genus Streptomyces; species Streptomyces cylindrosporus. Next base: position 244,357 of record NZ_JALDAY010000007.1, on the reverse strand, counting down.
GTCGCCGCCGATGTCCATGCCCTGGGTGGCGGGCAGATAGCGGGAGGCCGCCTCGATGCCGGGCAGCCGGGGCAGCGAGTGGGGGAGCAGGGCCGCCTGCAGGCCGTGCGCGAGCTGGTGCTTGGCGTCGTAGAGCAGGGCGCGCTCCAGGGCCTGCGCGATCAGCCCGCCGATGCTCGTCAGCACGGCGCGCTCGTCCGCGGGGAACGGGTGCGGATCGGCATAGGCGAGCACACAGGTGCCCACCGGCCGCCCGGAGGCGATCAGCGGCAGATACGCCCAGGCCGCGAAGCCGTCGGGGGTGGCGTGCCGGGACGGGTACAGCCGTTCCAGCTCCTCCCGCGAGTCGAAGAAGGCGGGCACTCCGGTGTTCAGCGCGTGCGTGCCCGGCGTCTGTTCGGACATCGGCAGCCCGTCGAACCGCTCCACGAGATGCGGGTCCGCATAGCCCCGGTGCCCCAGCACATGCAGCCGCCCGGCCCGCGAGCCCAGGACGACCAGCGCCTGACTGCCCACGGCCGGCGCGACCTCGTCGGCGACCAGCTGCACCACGTCCTGCACCCCCACCGCCTCGGTGAGCGCCCCCGCGAGGGTCAGCACCTGCGAGATCGTCACCAGCCGGGACGGGGCGTCACCGGGCTGCGGACCGGCCCGGTTCATCTCCGCCACCGCCCGCGCCCGGGTCACCCGCACGCTCAGCCCGGTCGTGTTCGGATACATCCGGAACGACAGCCAGTCCCCGGGCGGCCGCAGCGCCACGAACGAGGTGGTGTGCTGGCTGATCAGCGCGGCCCGGTAGCGGTCCTCGTACACCGGGTCGTTCAGCCACGGCACCGACGCCCACAGCTGGGTGCCGAGCAGTCCGCTGACCGGCACGCCGATCAGCTCGGCCGCCGCCGTGTTCGCGAAGGTCACCCGGCCGTTCAGATCCAGCGAGCACAGCCCGTACGGCAGCCGGGCCACCATCCGCGCCGCCTCCACCGTGCCGAGCGTGCCGGCCGTCCCGCCCACCACGGGCGCGGCGAGCAGGTCCGGCTCGGGCAGCAGCGGACGGCTCTCCTCCAGGGCGCGCTCCAGCCGCAGCGCGAGCCGGTCGCAGGCCGCCGTCAGATGGTCCCGTTCCCGGTCCGACAGCTGCGGCGGATGGGAGCCCGGCCAGGTCACGAAGACCGCGCCGTACGCCGTCGAGGCCGTCGCCACCGGCAGCGCGGCCAGCGCGAAGGGGTACGGCAGCACCACCGCGATGCGCGGATAGTGGCGGGCCATGTCCTCCTCGCCGCCGACCCACACCAGGCGCCGCTCGCGCACCGCCTCGGCTACCGGGATCGGCGCGCTCAGCCCCACCCGCTCCCACGGCGCCGCGAAGGCCCGGGGCAGCCCTGCCATCACGGCCATCTCCAGCACCGGTTCCTCGGCCGCCAGCAGATACACGGCGCCGGAGTGCGCGTGGACCTCGTCCATCATCGAGGCCAGTGCCAGGGAGAGCAGCGGCCGCCCCACCCGTGTCCGCGCGCTCGCCGGCGCGGAGGTACGCCCGTCGGACACGGCGACCACCTCCTCGCCCGGTCGGTCCCCTGTCCCAGGGATCAAATCTGCCCCCTGGAAGCCGGACGCGCACGGCGAGCGGGACGCAGGCGGCGCCGGAAGGGCTCGCCATGGGCGCAGGGGTGCCCGCGGACGGTGAAGGACGGTCGGGTACCCCGACGCCCCTCTCCCATGCCCCCTCAGTTGATGCGCGCGGCGGTGTACGGGCGCCCCGCGTGCGCCCCCGCGCACCCCGATGGCCGATTCTTCGCGCCCACGGACGGTCACGGACGCGAACAATGGGCACGCGCTCAACACCATGGAACCGGCGTACGCGAGCTGAGGGGGCGGCGGCAGTGATCCGGGTACTTCTGGTGCACGACGCGTGTCTGGTGCGATCGGTCCTGGCGGAGTGGTTGCGCCGGGAACCCGATCTCACGGTCGAGGACACGCCCTGGCGCAGCGCGCCCCACCGGGTGCGGTCCCTGCGGCCCGACGTCTGCGCGGCCGACCTGGACTGCGCGGAGGCGTACGGCGTCCCACCGCTCGGCGACCTGTGTCCGAGAACCCCGGACCACACACCGCCGAGGCTCCTCGTCCTTGCCACTGCGAACAGGCCCGGCCTGCTGAAACGCGCGATCGAGGCGGGCGCGCTCGGCTACGTCGACAAGGCGGGCGCGCCCGACCAGCTGGTGCAGGGGATCCGGCGGGTCGCCGAGGGAAAACGTTTCGTCCATGACTCGCTCGGCTTCGGCTTCCTCAAGGCCGCCGAAATGCCGCTGACCCGGCGGGAGTTGAGCGTGTTATCCCTTGCCGCCGAGGGGGCCTCCGTCGCCGAGATCGCCGGGAGCCTGCACCTGTCCCACGGGACCGTGCGCAACTACATGGCGGCCATCACCCGCAAGACCGGGGCCCGCAACCGCATCGACGCGATCCGCATCTCGCAGGGCGAGGGCTGGCTCTGACCCCCCCGCCGGGCCGGGCGCCCAGCTCCCGACGAGGTCCCGGTACAGCGCCGAGACCCGCATCAGTTCCGCATGGGTCCCGTACGCCGTCCCCGTGCCGTCCATCACCAGCACCCGCTCCGCGCGCCGGGCCGAGCTGATCCGGTGGGCGACGACGACCAGGGTGGTGCCGGGCCGCTCCATGAAGGCGCGTTCCGCGCGCTCCTCGGCCTGCGGATCGAGATGGCAGGTCGCCTCGTCGAGGAGGACGAGCGGGGCGTACGACAGGTAGGCGCGGGCCAGCGCGACCAGCTGCCGCTCGCCCGCGGACAGGGCCGCCGGGTCGACCCGGGCCCCCGGCCCGCCGAGCCGCTCGGCCAGCGGGCCCATGCCGACCGCGTCGACCGCCGCGAGCAGCTCCGCCTCGGGCCCCGGGTCCGGCCGGAAGTGCCCGAGATTCTCGGCGAGGGTCCCGGTGAAGACGTACGCCTCCTGCGGAATGAGCACGCGCTGCGCCGCGGCCGCCGCGGAGGGCACGGTCGCTCCGCCGACCCGGACGGTGCCCTGCCGGGGCCGCAGCAGGCCGGCGACCAGAGCGGTGAGCGTGGACTTGCCGATACCGCTCGGACCGACGACGGCGAGGTGGGCGCCGGGCCGCAGGGTGAGGTCGAGGTCCTCGATGACGGGGGCGGCGGTGGGGCCGTAGGCGAAGGTGACGGCGTTGAGGGCGAGGGCGGGCGGGGTGGACGAGGTGGCGGGGAGAGGTGAGCCGGTGGCGGGGGCGGCCGGGGTGGTCGCGCTCGCCCGGGGCCGGCGGGCACCCGGTCGGGCAGGCGGCGGACCGGCGTCCCGGGATGAGTCCTGCCCGCAGGGCCCCGTCGCTGCCTCCCGTCGTGAGGGTGCGGGCGCCAGCCGGCGCAGCACGACCGTCAGTCGTGAACCGCTCGTGCCCAGCCCGTGCACGAGGTTGCGCAGGGCCGGCAGCAGGGACTGGGTGACGTAGGCGAGGGCGCCGACGAGGGCGCCCGTGGTGACGCCACGGTCGAGAAGCCAGGGCGCGGCTGCGAGGAGGAGGACGATCGGGAGCTGGCCGCCGATCGCCAGGGACGCCACGCGCAGGACGCCCCAGTGGGCGAGGGCGCGGGCGGTGCCGAGTTCGGCGTCGATACGGTCCCCGGTGTCGGCGGCGATGCGTTCCTCCGCGCCGGTCGCCGTGATGTCCCGCAGGCCCGGGCAGACGGCGCCCCAGTGGTGGGCCAGCGCCTCGTCGGCCACCAGATATGCCTCCTGCCTGCGGGCCAGCGGCCGCAGCGTCGCCGCGAACAGGGCCACGCCGGCCAGCAGCGGGGGCCCGACGACCAGGAGCAGGAGCGGATCGAGGGAGACGAGCCCGGCGAGCGCCCCGACGGCCGTGAACGCGAACGACCGGGAGACCATCACCAGTCCGGCGAAGGTGTCCCGGGCGATCTCGACCTGCTGGGTCAGCCCCGACAGGGCTGCGCCGTCGGCCTCCCGCACCCCGCGCCCGACCACCCGCTCGACGAGCCGGTCCCGCAGGGGTTCCACGAGCGCGGCGACGGCCGCGTACGCGCGAGCGGTGCCGTAGGCCCCCAGGAGCACGCCGACCCCGGCCAGGGCGAGCCACGCCAGCCCGAGCCCGGCCCGTCCGGCGAGGAACCCCTGGTCGAGGGCGCGGGCCGGGGCGTATCCGGTGAGGAAGGTCTGCCCGGCCTCCACGACGGACCACCCGGCGAGCCGCAGCACCACCCGCCACCGCACCCACAGGAACCGCAGCCCCCGTACCCCGACTCCGCCCCTCATGTCGGTCCTCTGGTCAGACCAGCGCCCACGTCGGCCGCGGTTCGGACCGGAAGTCGCCCGTGTCGGCCCCCTGTCCCGCAGGGCATTCGCGTCGGCCCTCCGCCCCGACCGCCCCCGGCGCGTGCCGCGCCCGTGCCCGACGCCCTTCACCCCGCCCCTCCGTCCCCGAACACCGCCCGATACCCGGCATCCCGCCACAGCCGGGCATGCGTGCCCACCGCCCGCACCTTCCCCCCGTCCAGCCAGGCCACCGCGTCGGCCCGGGCCGCCGTGGTCGCCCGGTGCGCGACGATCAGCCGGGTGGTCGCCGAGCCGTCGGCCAGCAGGGCGTCGGCGATCCGGGCCTCCGTCACCGTGTCGAGGCTGGACAGCGCGTCGTCGAGGACGAGCAGTCGGCCGCCGTGGGCGAACGCCCTTGCCAGACCCAGGCGTTGGGACTCGCCGCCGGAGTGCGGGGCGTCGGCGCAGGGGGTGGCGTAGCCGTGCGGGAGACGCCGGACGAAGTCGTCCGCGCGGGCCTTGCGGGCCGCCTCGCGGACCCGGGCGGGGGAGGGGGAGCGCAGGCCCAGGGCGATCGTGTCCTCGATCGTCGTGCCGAGGAGGGCGGGGCGTTCGAAGGCGTAGCCGACGGCTCGGCGCAGTTGGTCGTGGGGGAGGGAGGGCAGGGGGACGCCGTCCAGGAGGATCTCCCCGGCGTCGGGGTCGGCCAGGCGGCCGGCGAGTGCGGCGAGCAGGGACTTGCCGGTGCCGGAGCGGCCGACGACGGCGAGCGTCGTACCGCCGGGGACGGTCAGGTCGATGCCGTCGAGGACCGTGTGGTCGCCGCGCCGGGCCGTCACGCCACGCAGCTCCAACCTGCCTGGTCCGGAAGGGAGTTGGTGGTTGCCGTACGCGGGGGCCGGTTGCTCCAGCACGTCGGCGAGACGCGCCGTGGCGGCCCGCGCCCGCGCCAGGCTCGCGAACTGGCCCACCAGCACGCCGACCCCGGTCGCGAGCACCGCGTACCGGGAGGCCGCCAGCACCTCGCCGACCGTCAGCCGGTGCCGGGTCAGCAGCACTCCGGCGACGGCGACGATGCCGAGCTGCAGCAGCGGCGCCACGGCACTGGCCTGACCGGCCGCCCGCCCCTGCACGCGCCACATCCGGTGGCCCGCACGGGAGAGTTCGGGCAGCGGGCGCAGGATCCGTGCCGTCTCCCGGTCCGCCGTACCCGCCGCCCGGACGGTGCGGCTGCCCGCCACCGCCTCCGCGAGCGAGGTCGCGATACGTCCCTGCACGCGCTGGTAGTCGGCCACGCACCGGGTCGTGTCGCGGGCGAACGCGCGCAGCAGCAGCGTCAGTACCGGCGCCCCGGCGAGGAAGACGGCCGCGAGCCGCCAGTCGACGAGGCCGAGGGCGACGACGCCCCCGACGGGGCCGGCCAGCGCGGCGAGCAGCGCGGCGCGGGCGGCCGGTGCGGTCCCGGCCTGGGCCGCGTTCCCGACCAGGCGTGCGACCAGGTCACCCGGCCCGAAACGGGCGCCGGCCCGCGGGCCGAGGGCCAGCACGTGTCCGGCCAGGCGGCGCCGCAGCCAGGCCGTCGTGCGCGCGTCGACGGTGCCGCTCAACACCGTCTCGCAGGCGTCGAGGAGGGCCGCCAGCAGGACCAGCCCCGCGCAGTACAGCACCCAGCGGGTCGCGGGGGCGTGGGCCAGCAGCAGGTCCAGGGTCCGGCCGAGAGCGGCGGGCAGCAGCAGTACGACCGCGGTCGAGGCCGTGCTCAGCAGACAGAGGGCCAGGCAGCGGCCCGCGCTGTGCTGGACGGCGGCGTTCGTCAGTGGGGGCGTCGGTGCGGTGTCGGCACGAGTCGTCATGTCGGCCGCGGCCTCGCATCCAGAAGGGGAGGGGGCGTGCGTAGGACCCCGGGCGGCCCCTCCCGAGGGAGCGGACCGCCCGGAGCCGTGTGCTCACGGTGCTCGGTGGAGCGTCACAGACAGAGCAGAACGCTCGCCGCGCTGATGCAGGAGAGCAGGCTGACGGTGCTCGCGCCGCCACCGCCGGTGTGTTCGTCGGACTCCATCGTCTGCAGGTCGAGCAGTGCCATCTCGTGTCCTTCCTTCCGTGTTCACCCGTGGGGACGGGGTTCGGTCACGACTCCGTCAGGTTGCGGAGCCGCGTCATGAGGGCCGCCTGAGCGGCGGGAGGAACGGCAGGTGGGCGGTGCCCCCGGTGGCCGCGTCGAGCGCGAGGAGGCAGCCTGCCGTTCCGGTACCGAGGTCCATGGAGAGCCGCATCATCTGGTGCCCGGGGAAGGCCAGTTGGCCCTGGTAGGCCATGGCGAACCAGCCGAGCCCGTCGAGCTGTTCGGCGAGCCGGTCCGGTGCGGCGCCGGTACGGCTCAGGTGCAGGATCATCCCCGCGCGCCCCTGGAACAGACCGGGCTGCGCGTAGAACCGGCAGCTCGCGGCGGTGAGGATCCCCTCGCGCACGTGCGCGAAGTCCCCGCTCGCGTCGGCCGTGTGGACGAGATAGTCGTCGAGGACCATCCCGACACCGGCGCTGCCGTCGCCGAGATAGGGCAGCGTCCGCCACCCCTCGTCGACCTCCAGCGCCCCGCCCTCGCGCACCACGCAGCACTCCAGGTCCCGGCGCAGCGCCACCCCGGCCGCCGCCAGCAGCCGTGCCTCGCCGGTCGCCTCGTACCGCCGAAGCAGGAACAGGGCGGGCCCGCTCCAGCCCCGCAGCAGCCCGGCCCGGCGCCGGCGCTTCTCCGCGGGCGGTTCGGCGAGACGTCGTACGAGGATGTCCGCGGCCTCGGCGGACCGCTCGGCCAGCTCCGACTCGCCGGTGGTGCGGGCGAGTTCGCCGAGGACCAGGCCCAGGCCGGCCAGTCCGCCGTGCAGGTCGGAGGAGAGGTGCTGCCATTTCTCGGCCAGGATGCCCTCGACCAGGTCCAGGGCCCGCCGGCGGTGGCCGAGCCGGTCCAGGACGTGGGCGACGCCCGCGAGACCGTCGTACAGGCCCAGCGGCGTACCGGCCGGGGACGGGTCGGTGTGGGCGAGGAGCCAGCGTTCGCCCTCCTCGTGGCGCTCGCCGGTCTCGGCCAGCGCGTGCAGCACGCCGGCCGCGCCGTGGGCGAGACCGAGTCCGCCGCCGTCGGAGAACTGGGCGATGTCGCCCGGGAAGAGCCGGTCGTCGCGCTCCGGGGTGGCGGAGGCGAGGATGGCCTTGACCATCGAGTCCCGGCTGTGCGGCCGGTCGGCGGGCCGCACGAAGGCCGGGGCGCCCACCTCGGCGCCGCGCGTGATCTCCGCGACCGCCTCGTCCAGGAACTCCCGCGGTACGTCCGGGAACTGCTCCGCGATCACCTCGGCGAGGTGGGCCGCCTTGCCCCGGTCGATCACGAACAGCGTGGTGACCGGCAGGAACAGCGCGAGCCGCAGACAGGCCAGGGCATAGCGGTCGACGTCGGCGCCGGTGCGGTCGGGCGGGGCGAAGAAGCCCGGGTGGGCGACGACCTGGCGGCCGTTCTCCGCCGCCGGGGCCGCGGCCTCGAAGTCGATGAGGAAGACGGACTCCTCGTCCGGCGCGACCATGATGTTGAAGACGTGCAGGTCGTTGAAGACGATCCCGCGCGCGTGCACCGCCGCCACCGCCCGCTCCACGGCCCCGTGGACGCGCACCGCCCACTGCGCGTACCGGGCGACGGCCTCGGGATCCGGGTCCGGGGTGAGCAGCGGATGCCGCTCGGCGAAGAAGGAGTTGAGCGGGCGGCCCTCGACGAAGTCCATGACCAGGAACCGGTGCTCGCCCAGCGTGAACCAGTCCCGCACCTCGGGCACCACACCGGTCCCCGCGACCTGCTCCAGCGCCGCCTTCTCCCGCTCGAGGCGGGTGATCGCGTCCGCCCCGTCGGAGGCCAGCCCCGCGTGCGGCCGCCCCTCCTTCAGGACGACCTTGCGCCCGTCCCGGGTGTCGGTGCCCGCGTACACCCCGCCGCCGTTGGAGAAGTGCAGCGCCTTCTCGATGCGGTACGGCAGCTCGCCCACCGTCGTCGTGTTGCGCGCTGCCAGATGGGGTTCGAGGAAGGCCGGCAGGGTCACCCACTCGGGCACCTGGAAGGACGGCGCCCGCCGGTCCGGCACCAGCCGGCCCTCGCCGTCCCGCACCGCCGGCACCAGCGAGCCCCGCTCGTCGACGGTGAAGGTGCGCGCGAAGGCGCCGTAGCGGACGTAGAGCGGACCGTCGTACCAGCGCAGATCGGTGAGGATGTACGGGCCCTCGAAGCCCTCCAGGAGTCTGCCCAGCTCTTGCAGGACCAGGTGGAGCTGGTCCTCGTCGGCCGGGTAGATCGTGACGAACTTGCCGCTGGTGTCGCGGCCGGCGTACTTCGTGTTCCGTAAATGGAGCAGATGCGGGCCCGGCACGAACTTGAACGGGATGCGGCGCGGCACACAGTAGTCCCACACGATCGCGGCGATGCGGTCGGCGTTCGCCCGGGTGGCCGAGGCGTGGATCTTCCAGCCCTGTGCCGGGGCGGCCTCGGCGGCCGGCGGCGTCAGCGTCAGCCAGTCCCCGATCCGCGCCGCCTCCCAGCCCTCCGGCACCTCGCGGCGGGCGGTCCCGAACAGGGGCGACGCCTGCTGCCCGGCCGCGGCCGCCCGGTCCGGCGTCTCGTAGAAGTGTCTGTCCGCGAGCGCGTACACCTCGTACCGCTTGTCCATCGAACCCCCTCCGTGGCCCGGCAACGAGACTTCCAGCCGAGCCGGGGCCGGGGACAGTCACGCCTGTCACGAGACCACCGTGCGGTACGCATGCGTTAAGACATGTTCGGCGCCTTTCGACCGGACACGCCTTCTGACCTCCACGGAACGCTCACAGGGGCTGCGCAGGCGCCTCATACGCGCTGTAATTGCGGACGTGGTCAGTGAGGGCGCTGAGGGACGCAGAACGAGGACTCTGCGTGCCGAAGGTGCCCTGAAAGCGCTCACCGACGGTCCGGCCTCGCCCGAAAGGGTGCGCCGCGTCCTGGAACAGGCGCTCGTCTTCGCCGGCGCGGCCTTCGTCGCCGTGTACGCGCCGGGGGAGGACGGCGACGTGCTGTGCCTGGTGGAGTCGGCGGGCGTACCGAGGACCCTGTTCGGGGTGCGCGACAGCTATCCGCGCTCCGGGCACTCGCCGGTGGCCGACGCCCAGCGCGCCGGGCAGCCGGTCTGGCTCGGGCCGAAGGAGCTCGCCGAGTCGCGGCGGACGCCGGCGCGGGACTTCCACCTGGCGGTGCTGCCCGCGCGCGGGGGCGGGGGCGGGCAGTGTCTGCTGGCCGTCAGCGAGCGGCCGGACGGCTTCGACACCGAGGACCGCAAATGCCTGGAGCTTATCGCCGACGCCGTCGGCAGCCCCGTCCGGGCCCCCGCCGCGGAGGGCGGCGAGCTGCCCGCGAACGCGTTCGTGCTCGCCCTGGACACCGGCCGCGGTGAGGTCGGCGACGAGATCCTGGAGCTGTTCGCCCTCAGCCGCGACGAGTTCGACGGCAAGGTCGAGACCCTGCTCGGCCTGACCGTCCCGGAGGACCTGCCCTCGCTGATGTCCGTCGTCGAGGCCGACCACATGTCCATCGGCGAGCGCGAACTGGAGTTCCGGGTGCTCCAGCCGTCCGGTCCGCCGAAGTGGCTGAGGCTGCGCGGGCGGCTGCTGCCCGGCGGCGAGGGCCGGCCCGCCCGTCTCGTCGGCACCGTCGCCGACGCCTCCACGCTGCGCTCCGACGTCACCGACGTGGCCCGCGTCCAGCGCCTGGCCGCCGCCCTCGCGACCGCGGGCACCGTCCGCGACGTCAGCCAGGCCGTGGTCTCCGCCCTGCGCAAGCCGCTGCGGGCCGACCGGATCGCGCTCGCCGAGCTGGAGGGCGAGCGGCTCGTCGTCACCGTCCTCGACCCGCCGGACCAGGAGTCCTGGCCCGAGCTGTGGCGGCTGGAGTGGCGCTCGGAGTGGCCCGACGCGCCCGTGCGCGCCATGCCGACCCTCGCCGCCGCCCTGCGCGAGGGCCGTGCCCAGATCTGGCCCGCCGGCACCGCCCTGGAACCCGCCCTCGCGGATGTCGGCCCCGGCGGCCTCGCCGTCCTGCCGCTGCCGGCCGGGGGCCGCATGGCCGGGGCCTGCCTGATCGGCTGGGACACCCCGCACGACTTCGGCCCCGACGAACGCGCCCTGCTCACCGCCTCCGCGGGCCTCGCCGGACAGGCCCTGATGCGCGCCCACGCCTTCGACGCCGAGCACGAACTCGTCGGCATGCTCCAGCGCCAGCTGCTCCCGCGTCGCCTGCCCAAGCTGCCCGGCGCGGTCGCCGTCGCCCGCTATCTGCCCACCACGGCCGGCCTGGAGGTCGGCGGCGACTGGTACGACGTGATCCCGCTGCCCGACAACCACGTCGCCCTCGTCATCGGGGACGTCCAGGGCCACAACGCGGGCGCCGCCACCCTGATGGGCCAGATGCGCACCGCGCTGCGCGCCTACGCCGTCGAGGGCCACCCGCCGGACGTGGTCGTCTCGCACGCCAACCGGCTCCTGGTGGACCTGGAGACCGACCTCTTTGCCACCTGCTGCTACGTCGACGTGGACATGGAGGAGGGCTCCGCCTGGTACGTCCGCGCCGGACATCTGCCGCCGGTGCTGCGCCACCCGGACGGCAGCACCGAGATCCCCGACGCGGAGGGCGGACCCCCGCTGGGCGTGGTGACGCAGGCCGACTTCCCGATGAGCCTGCTGCGGCTGCAGCCCGGCACGGTGGTCGCGCTGATGACGGACGGCCTCGTCGAGTCCGCCGAGGCCGACATCGACGAGGGCGTCGACCGCGTCGCCCACGAGCTGGCCGTCTCCGACCCCGCCCACCTCGGCCTGGTCGCCGACACCCTGCTCGGCAACGCCCACCGCAGCGACGACGTCGCCCTGCTCCTGCTGCGCTACGACGGGATGGCGCTGCGCCCGCTGCGGGAGAGCTGGACGGTCTGGCGCGTCCCGGAGGCGGTCGGACACGCCCGCCGCTTCACCCGACGCACCCTGCGCGCCTGGGGCGTGCCCCCTGACGACATGGACGGCGTCCTGCTCGTCGTCTCCGAGCTGGTCACCAACGCCCTGGTGCACACCGACGGCCGGGTCCGCCTCGACCTCACCCTTCTCGACCACCGGATGCGGGTCGCCGTCGCCGACTCCTCGCCGCGCACGCCGGTGAAGCCGACGAGCATCAGCTGGGATGCCACCGGCGGCCGCGGCATCCTGCTGACCGAGGCGATGTCGGAGGTGTGGGGGACCGTGCCGGTCAGCGGCGGCAAGCAGGTGTGGGCCGAGCTGGCGCTCAGCGGTCGCTGACGTTGGCGGTGATCAGCCGCAGGAGCTGCTTGGCGAGGGCGTCCTGCTCGGGGGTGAGGCCCATCGCGTCGCCGATGGCGAGCGGCACCGTGCCGGCCCGGTCCCTGAGCTCGGCGCCCGCCTCGGTGAGGCGGATGGCGACGGACCGCTCGTCCTCCGCCCGGCGCTCGCGCCGCAGCAGCCCGTTCGCCTCCAGCCGCTTGAGCAGCGGGGACAGCGTGCTGGACTCCAGCTGGAGCGCGACGCCCAGGTCGCGCACCGAGATCGAGTCCTGCTCCCACAGCACGAGCATCACGAGGTACTGCGGGTAGGTCAGCCCCAGTTCGTCCAGCAGGGGGCGGTAGCGCGCGGTGACGGCGCGGGAGGCGGCGTACAGCGCGAAGCAGAGCTGGTCGTCCAGGAGCAGCGATCCCTCGCTCGGCTCCGCTGCGGCTGGGCTCATGGCACGGCTCCCGGTTCCTGCGCTGCTCACGGTGATCACCACCTTATCTTCCGGTCTGCCCTATTGTATCGACCGCGAATTAGTTGTGCACGACTAAATCGAGCGCTACTATCTGTCTCACCCGACACGAGGAGTACGTCATGACCGGCAGCACCGCACCCCGCCCCGTCCTCGAACCCGCCGCCCAGGCCTTCGTGGAGGCGACCGCGAACCCGCCCTACCTCTTCGACCTGGGCCCGGTGGAGGGCCGCAAGGCGGTCGACGAGGTGCAGTCCGGCGAGATCCCCCTGCCCGCCGTCGACGAGGAGTGGATCACCGTCGAGGACGGCCCGACCGGCAGCGTCCGGGCCCGCATCGTCAAGCCCGCCGGCACCACCGCCACCCTCCCGGTCATCGTCTACATCCACGGCGCGGGCTGGGTCTTCGGCAACGCCCACACCCACGACCGCCTGGTCCGCGAACTCGCCGTCGGCGCGAACGCCGCGGTGGTCTTCCCCGAGTACGACCTCTCACCCGAGGCCCGCTACCCCGTCGCCATCGAGCAGAACTACGCCGTCGCCCGCTGGATCGTCCAACACGGCGCCACCAAGGGCCTGGACCCAGCCCGCATCGCGGTGGCCGGCGACTCCGTCGGCGGCAACATGAGCGCCGCCCTGACCCTGATGGCCAAGCAGCGCGGCGACCTCCCGCTGCTGGCCCAGGTGCTGTTCTACCCGGTCACCGACGCAAGCTTCGACACCCCCTCCTACCACCAGTTCGCCACCGGTTACTTCCTGCGCCGGGACGCCATGCAGTGGTTCTGGGACCAGTACACGACCGACGCAGCCGACCGCGCCCAGATCACCGCCTCCCCACTGCGCGCCACCCCCGAACAGCTCACCGGACTGCCGCCAGCCCTGGTCATCACCGGCGAGGCCGACGTCCTGCGCGACGAGGGCGAGGCCTACGCGAACAAGCTGCGCGCGGCCGGCGTCCCGGTCACCGCGGTCCGCTACCAGGGCATCATCCACGACTTCGTCATGCTCAACGCCCTGCGCGCCACCCACGCCGCCGACGCCGCCATCAAGCAGGCCGTCGACACCCTGCGCACCGCCCTGCACGGCTGAGTGCCGGGCCACGGGGCGGGCCCGTCGCTCCAACGGACCCGCCCCGTCAGCCACTTCCGCCCCCGCCGCGCACGGCGTTTGACCTCGGCACCGCCGGTTACCCGGTCCCGGAGCATCGACGCAGAAGGAAGATGAACCGCCGTGACCACCCACACCGACGACAAGCTCGTCATCCGCCGCCCCCGGACCGGCTGGTCGAAGGCACGCGACCGCAGCGGCAAGAGCACTGTGCGGACCTGTCTGCCGGCCGTGGTGGACGACAGCACCCCCCGGACGGCCGCCGAGTGGAACATCGTGCGGGGCGAGGACTGACCGGCGCCTTTACCGCCCGTACACCGTCTGCTTGACAGCCCCTTGACCAGGAAGCCAACGCACCAACGCTCGCTTTACGGCGATCGACGCTATGGTGAAGCAGATGAAGGCTCTCGTGCTGTCCGGCGGTGCCGGTACACGCCTCAGGCCGATCACCCACACATCGGCCAAGCAACTGGTGCCCGTGGCCAACAAGGCCGTGCTCTTCTACGGACTGGAGTCCATCGCCGCCGCCGGCATCACCGAGGTCGGCGTCATCGTGGGCGACACCGCCGCCGAGATCCAGGAGGCGGTCGGCGACGGATCCAAGTTCGGTCTGGAGATCACCTACATCCCCCAGGAGCGGCCCCTCGGGCTGGCCCACGCGGTGCTGATCGCGCGGGACTGGCTCGGCGACGACGACTTCGTGATGTACCTCGGCGACAACTTCGTCGTCGGCGGCATCACCGCTCTCGTCGACGAGTTCCGCGCCAACCGCCCCGACGCCCAGATCCTCCTCACCAAGGTGGCCGACCCCCGCTCCTTCGGCGTCGCCGAACTCGACGCGAGCGGCCAGGTGATCGGCCTGGAGGAGAAACCCGAACACCCCAAGAGCGACCTCGCCCTCGTCGGCGTCTACCTGTTCACGCCCCGCATCCACGACGCGGTCCGCGCGATCCGCCCGTCCTGGCGCGGCGAACTGGAGATCACCCACGCCATCCAGCACCTCATCGACACCCACGCCGACGTCCGCTGCACGGTCATCAAGGGCTACTGGAAGGACACCGGGAACGTCGTCGACATGCTGGAGGTCAACCGCTCCGTCCTGGAGGGTGTCGACCGGCGTATCGACGGCGAGGTGGACGAGGAGTCCGAGACGATCGGGCGGGTCGTGGTGGAGGAGGGTGCCCGCATCGAGCGCTCCCGCATCGTCGGCCCGGTGGTGATCGGCGCCGGGACCGTCGTCCAGGACTCCTACGTCGGCCCGTTCACCTCCGTCGCGGAGAACTGCCGGATCACCGACAGCGAGCTGGAGTTCTCCATCGTGCTGCGCGACTCCTCGATCCTCGGCGTCGGCCGCATCGAGAACTCCCTGATCGGCCGGCACGTCGAGGTGACGCCCGCACCCAGCGTCCCCAGCGCCCACCGACTCGTCCTCGGCGACCACAGCAAGGTGCAGATCCACACATGAACCTCCTCGTGACCGGCGCCGCCGGTTTCATCGGCTCCTGCTACGTCCGCACCCTGCTCGCCGCGGGCGGGCCCGACGCCCCCCGGGTCACCGTGCTGGACAAGCTGACCTACGCCGGCAACCTCGACAACCTCGAACTGGGCCACCCCCGGCTGGACTTCGTACAGGGCGACATCCGCGACGCCGAACTCGTCGACAAGCTGATGGGCGAGGCCGACCAGGTGGTGCACTTCGCCGCCGAGTCCCACGTCGACCGCTCGATCACCGGCGCCACCGACTTCGTCCTGACCAACGTGGTGGGCACCCAGACCCTCCTCGACGCGGCCCTGCGCCACCGCGTGGAGCCCTTCGTGCACATCTCCACCGACGAGGTCTACGGCTCCATCGACTCCGGCTCCTGGCCGGAGGACCACCCGCTGCGCCCCAACTCGCCCTACTCCGCGTCCAAGGCCTCCTCCGACCTGCTCGCCCTCGCCTACCACCGCACCCACGGCCTCGACGTCCGCGTCACCCGGTGCTCCAACAACTACGGGCCGCACCAGTACCCCGAGAAGGTCATCCCGCTGTTCGTCACCAACCTCCTCGACGGCCTGAAGGTCCCGCTGTACGGCGAAGGGCTCAATGTCCGCGACTGGCTGCACGTCGAGGACCACGTCCAGGGCGTGGAACTGGTGCGCACGCAGGGCCGCCCGGGGGAGGTCTACAACATCGGCGGCGGCACCGAGCTGAGCAACAAGGAGCTCACCGGCCTGCTCCTGGAGGCCTGCGGGGCCGGCTGGGACCGGGTCGAGTACGTCGAGGACCGCAAGGGCCACGACCTGCGCTACTCGGTCGACTGGAGCAAGGCCCGCGACGAGCTGGGCTACCGCCCGCGCCACGACTTCGCCACCGGCCTCGCCGACACCGTCGCCTGGTACCGGGACAACAGAGCCTGGTGGGAGCCCCTGAAGCGGCGGTCGGCATGAGGTGGCTGGTCACCGGCGCCGCCGGCATGCTCGGCCGGGACACGGTCGAGGAACTCCTGCGCCGCGGCGAGGACGTGACGGGCCTCGACCACGCGGCCCTGGACATCACCCAACCCCTCGCGGTCGAGGGCGCGCTGGCGGGCCACCGCCCGGAGATCGTCGTCAACTGCGCCGGGTACACGGCCGTCGACGACGCCGAGACCGACGAGGACCGCGCCCTGCGCATCAACGGCGACGGCCCCCGCTACCTCGCCCGCGCCTGTGCCGCGCACGGCGCCCGCCTCATCCACGTCTCCACCGACTACGTCTTCGCCGGCGACGCCACCGCCCCGTACCCGGAGGACCACCCGGCCGCCCCGCGCACCGCCTACGGCCGCACCAAGCTCGCCGGCGAGCGCGCCGTCGCGGAGGAACTCCCCACATCGAGTGCAATCGTGCGAACGGCTTGGCTCTACGGCGTCCACGGGCGTAGTTTCGTCCGCACGATGATCGACCTGGAGTCCCGTCGCGACACCCTCGACGTCGTCGACGACCAGCGCGGTCAGCCCACCTGGAGCGCGGACGTCGCCGCCCGTCTCGCCGACCTGGGCCCGCACCTGGCCCGCGGCGCGAGCGGCGTGTTCCACGCCACCAGCACCGGCGAGGCCAGTTGGTACGAGCTGGCCCGCGAGGTCTTCGACGGCCTGGGCGCCGACCCGGAGCGGGTGCGTCCCGTCGGCAGCGGGGCCTTCCCGCGCCCGGCGCCCCGCCCCGCGTACAGCGTCCTGGCCCACGGCCGCTGGCAGGAGCTCGCCCTGCCGCCCCTGCGCGACTGGCGCGCCGCCCTGCACGAGGCACTTCCCCTGATCCGCAAGGAGTCCCCTTCGTGAAACGCCATGAGTTCCTGCGGGAACTGCACAAGGTCACCGCCAACCGCAACTACCTGGAGATCGGGGTGAACGACGGCCGCAGCCTCAAGCTGTCGCGCGTCCCCAGCATCGCGGTCGACCCCGCGTTCAAGGTGGTCACGGAGATCAAGTGCGACGTCCACCTGGTGAAGGCCACCAGCGACGACTTCTTCGCCCGCGACAACCCGCTCCAGCACCTGCGCGGCGGCCGGCACCCCGTGCGCAACCTGCGCCGGGGCCGGGCACCGTTCGGGTACTGGCGGCGCACCACGCTCGACCTGGCGTTCATCGACGGCATGCACCTGTTCGAATACGCGCTGCGCGACTTCATCAACATCGAGAAGCACGCCGACTGGGCCAGCGTCATCGTCTTCGACGACATGCTGCCGCGCAGCATCGACGAGGCGGCCCGCGACCGGCACACCACCGCCTGGACCGGCGACGTCTACAAGGTCATCGAGATCCTGAACCGCTACCGCCCGGACCTGGTGACCGTCCTCGTCGACACCCAGCCCACCGGCCAGCTGGTCGTCTTCGGCGCGGACCCCAAGAGCACCGTGCTCAAGGACAAGTACGACGAGATCATGGCCGAGTTCGACGTGCCCGACCCGCAGAAGGTGCCCGAGGCGGTCCTGGAGCGGGTCAAGGCGGTCAAGCCGGAGACGCTGACGGGAGCCGACTTCTGGCGCCCGCTGGTCCGTGCCCGCAACCGCGGCCTGAGCCGGTCCCGCGGCTGGAAGGCGCTCAGCTCGGCCCTGGAGCCGTTCGCCGTCAGCCGGTGAACGGCCGCCCGGTCAGCTCCTCGTAGTGGGCGACGCAGGCTTCGTACGACGGCAGCAGCCCGGTCCGCCGGGCCTCGGCCAGTGACGGAGCCTGCGCGTCCTTCGGGGACAGCAGCGGGGTGATGCCCTCGGGCCAGGTGATGCCCAGGTCCGGGTCGAGCGGGTCGATGCCGTGCTCCCGCTCGGGCGCGTACCCGGTCGAGCACAGGTACACCACCGTCGCGTCGTCGGTCAGGGACATGAAGGCGTGCCCGAGTCCCTCGGCGAGGAACAGCGCGTGCCGGGTGTCGTCGTCGAGGCGCACCGCCTCCCACTGCGCGAACGTCGGCGAGCCGACCCGCAGGTCCACCACCACGTCGAGGATCGCACCGCGCACACAGGTCACGTACTTGGCCTGTCCCGGGGGCACGTCCGAGAAGTGCACCCCCCGCACCACACCCCAGCGCGAGATCGAGCAGTTGGCCTGCGCGAGCGACAGGTCGTACCCGGTGGCCTCCCGGAACTCCGCCCCGCGGTACCACTCGTGGAAGCTGCCCCGCTCGTCCGGGAAGACCTTCGGCTCCAGCGCCCAGGCGCCGGCAATCCCCAGTGACCGCAACTCTCACACCTTTCGGGCCTTGGCACGGGACGCCGTACGCCGTCCCAGGACGGCGGCGAGCGTCCGCCGGGTCAGCCGGACCAGCCGCTGCACGAACGACGGCCGGGGAGTCCGCACCACCTTCACCTGGTTGGCGTCCGCGCGCAGGGACAGCGGCAGCGGCAGGAAGCGCGGCTCGGCGGCGTCCGGGGCCGCGCACAGGGCGGTCCGCCAGGTCGCGCCGCTCAGCTCACCGGCGGGCAGGGCGGCCTCCAGCACCGCCCCGTCACCGGCCGGGGCGAGCGTGGCGGGCGTGTCCACCGAACGGTCCGGCGAGGTCAGCCGCAGCGCCACGGCGGTGTCGCCGGGGACGTGCAGCGGCAGGGGCGCGCGCAGCCGGCCGCCGGAGACGCTGACCTGCTCGGGGTCGAGGCGGCTCAGGCCGAGGCGCTTGCTCGCGCGGTCGACGTCCAGGGACAGGTGGCCGTGCTGGTCGGTCCAGTACGGCAGCACCACCCGGCCGGCCACCACCGCGGCGGACGTGGCGGCGCGTGCCTTGCGCGGGCCGGGCCCGATGCGGGTCTCCTTGCTCCAGCCCCCCAGCCGCACGCGGGCGTAGGTGTCCCACAGCCCGGAGTGCAGCGGACCCCCGTCGATCGCGCGGGCCGGGTCGACGGTGGCCGTGGCGCGCAGCACCAGCCGGACCTTCCCGCTGTCCTCGACCGGCACGATCTCCCGGGTGACCTCGACCGGCTGGAAGTACTGGGCCCCGGTGGAGCGTTCCCGCACCAGCAGGTCCAGAGCGGCCCTGCCGAACTGGGCGACGGTGTCGGAGGCCACCCAGGCTTCTGCCTCGGCGACGTTCGGCGGCGGGCCGCCCAGCGGTGCGCGCACCCCGCTGCCGGGGAAGGTGAGCGGCGCGCCGCCCGCGGTGAACTCCGCGGCCAGCTCGACGCGCAGCGCGCCGTCGTGCCACCGCAGGCTCCCGGGCGCGGCCTTGAGGGTGAGCCCGGCCTCCCATTCGGCGAACGCGACGACGTCCTCGTACCGGTCGGCGGCGATCAGCGCGGCGACCACCTGCTGGGTCGGCTGGAGACCGGCGGCGACAGCGGGGCCGAAGCGCTCGGCGGTGATGTGGTGGATCTCCTGGAACAGCTTGCGCCGGTAGTCGTCCGGCATCCTCAGGAATCTCTTGCCGCGCAGCCGCTCCACCATCTCGACCCGCAGCCAGCGCCGGTGCAGGCTGTCGCGGACGGCGCCCGGCTCGGTGTACTCCTCGACGACGTCGAGGGCCTCGCGCAGGTTCTTGAAGTAGCCGGCCGGTTCGAACTGCTGGATGCCCGCGTTCGCTTCGTCGTCGCGCCGGATGTGGTAGTAGCAGACGTAGTCGCCGATCACGGAGACGTTGGCGGCGCGCAGATACGCCTCCACCACGAAGACGTGGTCCTCCAGCCGCCGCCTGCCCTCCGGGAAGCGCAGGCCGGTCTCGTCGAGGAACGCCTTGCGGAACATCTTGTGCGGGGTGAGGCTGTCGATGAGCGGGGCGTTCTCGACGGAGGCGCGCGGGCGGTTCTGGCGGAACAGCTCCACCGGCACCGAGCGGCCCTTGCCCGCCATCTTGCCGACGATCACGTCGGCGCCGTTGGCCACCCCGTAGCCGTACATCCGCTCCAGGGCCTCTTCGCCGAGCGAGTCGTCGTTGTCGACGAACATGACGAACTCGCCCCGGGCGGCGGCGATGCCGACGTTGCGCGGCTTGCCGGACCAGCCGGAGTTCTCCTGGTGGATCACCCGGACCCGGGGTTCCTTGGCGGCGAGCTCGTCGAGCCGGGCCGGGGTCTGGTCGGTGGAACCGTCGTCGACGAAGATGACCTCGTACTCGTCCGGAGGCAGGGACTGCTTGAGCAGCGAGGCGATGCAGTCCTCGATGTAGGGCCCCGGGTTGTAGACCGGGACGATGACGCTGACCTTGACCGGCATCGGGCTTCCGAGCCCCCTCGGTTCGCTCGCCGTGTGATGTGGTGCGGTGGCCAGATGCTATCCCGGCCGGGGGCTTTGTCCCACCTTCCCCTGTCTGTTTGATCCCTTTCGGGTCGCGCTCAGCCGTGCGTCTTTGCGAGGAGTTGAAGGATCTCGTCCGTGCTGCCGGTCTCGCCCAGGCGGGGGAAGATGCGCTCCACGCTGCCGCGATGGGCCTCCGGGCTCATGTCGCTCATGGCGTCCGTGGCCAGAGTGACGTGATAGCCGTGCTCGTGGGCGGCGCGCGCGGTGGACTCCACTCCGATGCTGGTGGCGATGCCGGTCAGCACGATCTGGGTGACACCGCGGCGGCGCAGCTGCACGTCGAGGTCGGTGCCGTGGAAGGCGCCCCAGTTGCGCTTGGTGACGGTGATGTCCCCGGGGTGACCGGCCAGTTCGCCCACGATCTCGTCCCAGCCCGCGGGCCGGGCGCCGGCGCGGGGCGCCGCCTCGGTCCGCCCGGGCACGACGTCCGCGCCGTCGGCGGCGAAGGAGACCCGGACCAGCACGACGGGCAGGTCGTGGGCGCGGAACGCGTCGGCGAGCCGAGCCGTACGGGCCACCACTTCGGCGCCGGTGTACGGCTGGGTGGGGGCTCCGACGATGCCGGCCTGAAGGTCGATCACCACGAGGGCGGTGCGCGGGTCGAGAGCGGTGACGGTCATGAGAGAGCGGGGCCTTTCGAGAGAGTTACGAGTGTGCCGGGCGAGATGTGAGGGGGTCCCGGTGTCACGGCCCGGTCAGCCGCTCCAGCAGTGCCAGCCCCTCCAGGACCGTCCGCCGCTCCGCCTCCGTGAAGCGGTCCTGCAGGGCCCGCGCGAGCCACTCCTCGCGGGCCTGCCGGTCCCCCTCGACCCGCAGGCGTCCGGCCTCGGTGAGGGTGACCAGCTGGCGGCGGCCGTCGTCCGGGTCGGGGCTGCGGCGGATGAGCCCCTGGCGGTCGAGGGCGGCGAGCGTCGTCGCCATCGACTGCGGGCGTACTCCCTCCGCGGTGGCCAGCGCGCTCGCCGTGGCGGCGCCGTGCTTGGCCACCAGGGTGAGCGCGGAGACCTGCGGCGGAGTGAGCTCGTCGTCCTCGGCGACCTCTCGGATCCGGCGGCGCAGCCGGCTGAACACCACCCGCAGGTCCCGCGCGGCACGCGTGGCGGACTCGGTGATGCCCTCGGAAGGGCCGACGGGCTGTACGTCCATGACGACACCGTAAAACCGTCAACCGAAACTGTCCAGTCCAGACTGAACAGTCCCAGCTGTAGATCGCCGCAACGCCGGACGCGCCTCTAGGCTGGCCCCGTGCGCCTGCTCCTGATGTCCGACACCCATCTCCCCAAGCGCGCCAAGCGGCTGCCGGAGCAGCTCCTCGCCGAACTCCCGCGCGCCGACGTCGTGTTCCACGCCGGGGACTGGGTCGACACGGACACCCTCGACCTGCTGGAGGGCCGCAGCCGCCGACTTGTCGCGGTGTACGGCAACAACGACGGGCCCGCGCTGCGCGAGCGGCTGCCCGAGGTGGCGTACGCCGAGATCGGCGGCCTGCGCTTCGGCGTCGTGCACGAGACCGGCGCCGCGCAGGGCCGCGAGGCGCGCTGTGCGGCACGCTTCCCCGACCTGGACGTCCTGGTCTTCGGGCACAGCCACATCCCGTGGGACACCACCGCCCCCGGCGGTCTGCGGCTGCTCAACCCCGGCTCACCGACCGACCGCCGGCGCCAGCCCCACTGCACCTACCTGACCGCCACCGCGGCCGACGGCCGGCTCACGGACGTGGAGCTGCACCGGCTGCCTGCGCGATAGCCGCCGGTTTCGGCGCACCGGCGAGGGGCACTCGCCGGGAACATGGCTGATACACCGGTAACGCTCCTGAGGCGCGCGGTGGATCCCGCCCGGCACGCGGGTTCGCCGCGCACCGTCCTCGTCGTCATGTGCGCCGGGTACTTCCTGGTGCTGCTCGACGTCACCATCGTCAACGTCGCGCTGCCCGCGATCGGTTCGGGCCTGGGCGCCGACGTCGGCGGCCTGCAGTGGGTCGTCGACGGCTACGCCCTCGCCCTCGCCTCCCTCATGCTGACCAGCGGCACGGCCGGTGACCTCTACGGGCACCGGCGTGTGGTGCTCGGCGGTCTCGCCGTGTTCGGGGCCGCCTCGCTCGCCTGCGGGCTGGCTCCCGGGATCCCGGTGCTGGTCGCCGCGCGGGTGGCGCAGGGCGTGGGCGCGGCGCTGCTGCTGCCCGGCACGCTGGCCATCATCAGCCGGGCCTTCCCCGACGACGCGGCCCGCGCGCGGGCGATCGGCGTCTGGGCGGGCATCGGCAGCCTGGCCCTGCCCGCAGGCCCGCTGCTCGGCGGCGCCCTCACCGAGGCCTTCGGCTGGCGGGCGATCTTCCTGCTCAACGTGCCGATCGTGCTGGTGGCCCTGGTGTGGGCCGCCGCGATCGTGCGGGAGAGCCGCGAGGAACAGGCCCGCCGCCTCGACCTGCCCGGCGTGCTCCTCGGCAGCCTGCTCCTGCTGGCCACGACGTACGCCTTCATCGAGGGCGGACGCGAGGGCGCGGGCAGCCCGCGGGTGCTGGTGGCCGTCCTGGTCGCGGTCCTCGCCGTGCCCGCGCTGGCCCTGGCCGAACTCCGGCGCGGCGACGACGCGATGCTGCCGGTGTCGCTGCTGCGCCGACCCGCCTTCGACGCGGCGAACGTGACGGCCGGGATCATGAACCTGGGCACCCTCGGCACCCTCTTCGTGCTGATGCTGTTCCTGCAGTCGGTCCAGCACCGCTCGGCGCTGCTCGCGGGCCTGGCGGTCGTCCCGCTGTTCGCCCCGCTGGCGGTCATCGCGCCCTTCGGCGGCCGTGTCACCAGCCGGATCGGCGCCCGACTGCCGGCCGCCGCCGGACTGCTCCTCGCCACCGCCGGTCTCGCGCTGCTGGTCCGCGCCGGAGCGCACTCGCCGTACCCGGTGCTGCTGCCCGCGTTCCTGCTGTGGGGCACCGGCATGGGCCTGCTGACCCCGGCCGTCGTCGCCGCGGCCATCGAGGCGGTGCCCGCCGAGCGCGCCGGGCTGGCCTCCGCGACGAACAACACCGCACGTCAGACCGGTGGCGCGATAGGCATCGCGGTGGCCGGCGCGATCGCCGGGCAGCCCGCCGACGGGACGCGTTTCGTACGGGGATTCCACGCCGTCGCACTGGGAGCGGCCGGTCTCTACGCGGCGGCCGCCGTGCTGGCGCTGGTCCTGTTGCCCGGGATGCTGTTCCCGGGCGGCGAGAGGTGATCCGATCGGCGCGAGGGCAAGATCCGGGCCGCTTCGGACTAAGGGAAGCGGCCCGGGCGCTGCGAGTGTGTGTGCGCTGTCACGGACCTCCTTCCCACAGAGGTGCTTTGTGCCGCGACTACCCCTCTGGAGGGCGGCTCACACATCCCGGTTCGGGGGAGTTCGAAGGCAGGCTCAGTGCCGCCGCCGACGCCGTATCCGAGCGAACACCACCGCCACCAGAACCACACCTGCCACGCCCACGGCCGCCCGTTTGGCCACCGGCACCCCCGCGGTGCGGAGCAGGTCGAGGGGCTCGGGCTCCTCCGGCCGCTGCTCCTGCTCGTGCGGTCCCTGCTCCTGCTCCCGCTCGTCCGCCTCCGGCTCGGCCGGCTCGGTGATCCGTTCCGCGAGGCACTGTGCGAACTGGCCGACGAGGCGGTCGCCCACCTCCGCCATCACCCCGCGCCCGAACTGCGCCGGACGCCCGGTGACCGTCAGATCGGTGCGCACCGACACCGCCGTACCGCCGTCCTGCCCGGACAGCGTGCCGGTCACCGTGGCGCGCGCGGTGCCCTGGCCGCGGGTCTCCCGGCCGCTCGCGATCAGCACCACGCGGTGCGCCGACTCGTCCTGCTCCTCGAAGACGGCGGTGCCCTTGTAGGTCACGGTGATCGGGCCGACCTTGACCTTCACGGAGCCGGTGACGGTCTTGCCGTCGTACTCCTCGACGGCCGCCCCGGGCATGCAGGGCGCCACCCGCTCGATGTCGAGGAGCGTGCGCCAGGCTTCGTCGACCGGGACCGGGACGGTGAACTCGTGGTGCAGTTCCATGACTTCCTCCAACGGGCGTCACGTCGACGGATGGATGGCCCCGGCCGTGGCCGCGAGCGGTGTGCCGCTGCCGCCCCAGCGCAGCGCGACGATCTCGGCGGCGACGGACACGGCGACCTCCTCGGGCGTACGAGCCCCGAGGTCGAGGCCGACGGGGGAGCGCAGCCGGGCCAGCTCGGCGTCGGTGAGCCCGGCGTCGACCAGGCGTTTCATACGGTCGTCGTGGGTACGGCGGCTGCCCATCGCCCCGATGTACGCGGCCGGCCGGCGCAGCGCCTCCTCAAGCAGCGGCACGTCGAACTTGGGGTCGTGGGTGAGGACGCAGATCACCGTGCGCTCGTCGGTGTCCGTGCCGTGGAGGTAGCGGTGGGGCCAGTCGACGACCACCTCGACGGCGTCCGGGAAGCGCTTGGGCGTGGCGAACACCGGGCGGGCGTCGCACACGGTGACCCGGTAGCCGAGGAAGCTGCCGATGCGGGCGACGGCGGCCGCGTAGTCAATGGCGCCGAAGACCAGCATCCGCGGGGGCGGCGCGAAGGAGTGCAGGAAGACGGTGACGGTGTCCTCGCGGCGCTCGCCGCGCGGGCCGTAGTGGCGCAACCCGGTTGCCCCCAGGGCGAGTTCGCCGCGCGCGTCGGCGGTGACGGCGACGTCCAGGCCGGTCGTGCCGAGCGTGCCGACGACCTTGTCCGGCCAGACGGCGAGGGTGGCCCCGATCGACGCGGGCCCGTCGGTCACCGTGGCCACGGTCACCGGGCGGCCCGCCGCGACCGACTCCGCGACCTCGGCGAATCCGGGGTCGGTCTCCCGCGTCACCGGGCGGACCAGCAAGGTGATCTCGCCGCCGCAGGTCAGGCCGACCGCGAAGGCGTCCTCGTCGCTGTACCCGAAGGTCTCCAGACGGGCCTCGCCGCTGTCCACGACCTCCTTGGCCAGCTCGAACACCGCGCCCTCGACACAGCCCCCGGACACGCTCCCCACCGCCTCGTCGCCGGGCCCGACGGCCATGGCGGCGCCGGGGTCGCGCGGTGCGCTGCGGCTCACGCCGACGACCGTCGCCAGGCCGAACGGGACCTCGGCCGCGTACCACTGGGCCAGCGTCGGCAGAATCTCACGCACGTTCCGCTCCTTCCACGAGACCCGGCTCGGCCCCCGCGACCACGGCCGCCAACCGCTCCAGCGCCGCCAGGCTGTGTCCCTCGACGAACGCGTCCACACTCGGCAGCGCCGCCGCCATCCCGGCCGCCAGCGGCGCGTAACCGGGCCGCGCCTTGCGGGGGTTGGCCCAGATCACCCGGTGCGCGAGCCGGTGCAGACGGCGCATCTGGGCGCCGAGCAGCTCCGGGTCGCCGCGCTCCCAGCCGTCCGACAGCAGCACCACGACCGCGCCGCGCGCCATGCCCCGCTGGCCCCAGCGGTCCAGGAACTCCCGCAGCAGCTCCCCGAGTCGGGTGCCGCCGCGCCAGTCGGGCACCGCCGCGGCGAGCGCGGTCATCGCCAGGTCGGGGTCGCGGTGCGTCAGTTCGCGGGTCACGCGGGTCAGCCGGGTGCCGATCGTGAACACCTCGGCGCGGCTCCCACGGGAGGCCGCGTGCGCGAATCGCAGCAGCGCGTCGGCGTACGGAGCCATCGAACCGCTGATGTCGACGAGCAGGACCACCCGCCGTGGCCGGTCCGTCCGGGCGTGCCGCCGCAGCCGCGCCGGTTCCCCGCCGCGCCGCAGCAACTCCCGTACCGTCCGGCGCGGATCGACCTGCCCGCGCCGGGCGGGCCGCCGCCGCGCGGTGCGGCGCGTCTCGCCCCGCAGGGCGAACGCGGCCAGCAGACGCCGCAGTTGCTCCCGGTCGGCGGAGTCCAGCTCGGCGACGTCGCGGTGGCGCAGCACCTCCGCCGAGCTGGCGAGGGAGGCGGCGGGCGGGGCGGGGGCGTGTTCCGGCCGGGCTGGGCCGCGCGGTACCGGGCCGTCCCTGACGACGAGGCGCGGCCGAGGCGGCGGAGCCGTCGCCGTCGTACGCCCGTCGGGCGCGCTGCCGTCGAAACAGGCGGCGAACACCCGCTCGTACCGCTCCAGATCGTCCCGCCCACCGCACAGCGTCAGCCGCCCCGCCCAGTACACGTCCGCCCGCATCCCGGGCCGCAGCTCGCCGACGGCCCGCAGGAAGGCGTACACCCGCTCGGCACTCGCGTCGACCCCGGCGGCCCGCAGCGCACGGGCGAAGCCGAGGAGGGCCGCGTCGGCCCGTGGTGTCTTCGGCGAGGTGACGTCCATGTCCCTCACGCCCCGCGTCCCGCTAGCACCGCCGCCAGATCCAGCCCCCGCGCCCGTTCCGCGTCCTCCCGGTACTTGAGGACCGAGCCCAGCGTCGCCACCGCCAGTTCCGCGTCCACCTCGTCCACGCCCAGCGCGTCGAGGGCCTGCGCCCAGTCGATCGTCTCGGCCACGCCCGGCGGTTTCAGCAGGTCCTGGGAGCGCAGCTCCTGCACCAGCGCGGTCACCTGCTCCGCCAGGCGGGCCGACACGCCCGGCAACCGCCGCCGTACGATGGCCAGTTCACGGGCGAAGCCCGGGTGGTCGAACCAGTGGTACAGGCAGCGCCGCTTGAGCGCGTCGTGCACCTCGCGGGTGCGGTTGGAGGTCAGCACGACCACCGGGGGAGTCCCGGCGCGCAGCGTGCCGAGCTCCGGGATCGTCACCGAGAACTCCGACAGCAGCTCAAGGAGGAACGCCTCGAACTCGTCGTCGGCCCGGTCGACCTCGTCCACCAGCAGCACCGACGGCTGCGTCTCCAGGGCTTTCAGAAGCGGCCGGGCGACCAGGAAACGGCGGTCGTACAGCTCGCTCTCCAGGCGCTCCGCATCCTTCACCCCGGCCGCCTCGGCGGCCCGCAGATGCAGCAGCTGACGCGGGAAGTCCCAGTCGTACAGGGCCTGCGAGGCGTCGATGCCCTCATGGCACTGCAGACGGATCAGCGGCGCCCCGAGCGCCTCGGCGAGGGCGGAGGCGAGCGCCGTCTTGCCGACGCCCGCGTCGCCCTCGCAGAAGATCGGCCGGTGCAGCCGCAGGGCCAGGAAGCAGGCGACGGCCAGCCCGTCGTCGACGAGGTAACCCGTCTCCTCCAGGCGGGCCCGCACCTGCTCCGGGCCGTCGATGTCCTCGATCGCCTCTCACCCCATTCCGGAGGCGGCCAGCACCGCCCGTTGAGTCAGCACCCGCGCCAGGTGCTCCCGGTACTCGGCCGACGCGGACACGTCCTGGGCGGGCCGGGTCCCTTCCGCCGCCGCGTCCGACGCCCGGGCGATGGCCTGCGCGTCCGCGGCGCCGGCCAGGGCCTCCTCGGCCGCGGCGGCCCGCAGCGGGGTCGCGCCCATGTTGGTCAGGCCGACCCGTGCCTCGGCGATCCGCCCGTCGTCGCGCCGCACCAGCGCGGCCACGCCGACGATCGCGTAGGCCTGGGCGACCCGGTGGAACTTCTCGTAGTGGAAGCCCCAGCCGTCCGACTTGGGCACCCGCACCTCGACGAGGAGCTCGTCGGGTTCCAGGGCGGACTGGAGGTAGTCGACGAAGAAGTCCCGGGCGGCGATGGTGCGCCGTCCGTGCGGGCCCTGCGCGATCAGTTCGCCGTTCAGCGCCAGGACGACCGCCGGGAGGTCCCCGGCCGGGTCGGCGTGCGCGAGGGAGCCGCCGAGGGTGCCCCGGTGCCGTACCGCCGGATCCGCGACCGTCGCCGTGGCGGCCGCCAGCAGGCCGGCGTGGCGGCGGACCAGCGGGTCACGGACGACGTCGTGGTGGGTGGTCATCGCGCCGATGGCGAGGGTGTCGCCGTCCTCGCGCACCCCGCGCAGCTCGGGGATGCGGCCGACGTCCACGACCAGTTCGGGGAAGGCGAGCCGCAGCCTCAGCAGCGGCAGCAGGCTCTGCCCGCCGGCGAGCACCTTGGCGTCCTCGCCCTCGCCCGCGTCCGCGAGCGCGCGCACCGCCTCGTCGACGCTGGTCGGCCGGGTGTAGTCGAATGCCGGAGGAATCATGACCGGGCCTCCTTCCCGGACCGGACCGCTCGCCAGACCCGTTCGGGCGTACAGGGCATCCGGATGTCATGGACGCCGAAGGGGCGCAGCGCGTCCACGATCGCGTTGACCACGGCGGGCGTCGACGCGATCGTGCCCGCTTCGCCGACTCCCTTGACCCCCAAGGGGTTCGAGGTGGCCGGCGTCTCCGTCCGCGCGGTCGTGAACTCGGGCAGGTCCACCGCCGACGGCACCAGGTAGTCGGCCATCGTGCCGGAGACCAGGTTGCCCTCGTCGTCGTAGACGGCCTCCTCGTACAGCGCCTGCGCGATGCCCTGCGCCAGACCCCCGTGCACCTGCCCCTCGACGATCATCGGGTTGACGACCTTGCCGACGTCGTCGACGCAGACGTACGACCTGATGCGCGTCTGTCCGGTCTCGGTGTCGACCTCGACCGCGCACAGGTGGGTGCCGTGCGGGTAGGAGAAGTTGTCGGGATCCACCAAGTGCTCGGCGTTGATGGTGGGTTCGAGGCCGTCGGGCAGGTCGTGCGAGGTGAACGTCTCGAAGGCGATCTCCTGGATCGTCTTACGGGCGTCCGGCGAACCCTTCACGGAGAACACGCCGTCCGTGAACTCCAGGTCGTTCTCGCTCGCTTCGAGCAGATGCGCGGCGATCTTCCGCGCCTTGTCGACGACCTTCCGTGCCGCGTGGTGCACGGCCGCCCCGCCCACCACGAGCGAGCGGGAGCCGTAGGTGTCCATGCCCTGCGGGGCCGCCTTGGTGTCGCCGTGCACCACTTCGACGTCCTCGAACGGCACGCCCAGCACATCGGCGGCGATCTGGCTCCAGCAGGTCACGTGCCCCTGCCCGTGCGGGCTGGTGCCGGTGACCACCTCGACCTTGCCGGTCGGCAGCATCCGGATGGTGGCGGCCTCCCAGCCGCCGGCCGCGTACCGCAGATCCCGCAGCACCCGGCTCGGCGCGAGCCCGCACATCTCGGTGTACGTCGACACACCGATCCCGAGCCGCACGGAGTCCCCGCGATGGTTGCGGTCGGCCTGCTCGGCACGGAGTTTGTCGTAGTCGAACAGGGCGAGGGCCTTCTCGGTCGCCGCCTCGTAGTTGCCGCTGTCGTACGTCAGACCCGCGATGGACGTGTACGGGAACTCCTCGTGCCCGATCCAGTTCCGGCGCCGCAACTCCACCGGATCCAGGCCGAGTTCGACGGCCAGCTCGTCCATGATCCGTTCGATGGCGTACGTCGCCTCGGGGCGCCCGGCGCCGCGGTACGCGTCGGTCGGCGTCCGGGTCGTGAAGACGCCGGTGCACGTGAAGTCGTAGGAGTCCATCTTGTAGATCGCCGGGTACATGAAGGCGCCCAGGAGTGGGATGCCCGGGGTGACGAGCATCAGGTAGGCGCCCATGTCGGTGAGCAGGTCGACCTTGAGGCCGAGCAGCCTGCCGTCCCGCATCGCGGCGATCTCGACGTCCTGGATCATGCCGCGGCCGTGGTGGGTGGCGAGGTAGCCCTCGGAGCGGGACTCGGTCCACTTCACCGGTCGGCCGGTCTTCCGGGCGACCGCGAGGGCCAGGGCCTCCTCGCCGTACACCTGGAGCTTGGAGCCGAAGCCGCCGCCCACGTCGGGGGCGATCACCCGGATCTTGTGCTCGGGGATGCCGGTGACCACGGCCATCATCACCCGCACGATGTGCGGGATCTGCGTGGAGGAGTAGAGGGTGTACTCGCCGGACGCGGCGAGCGGGGTGACCCCGACCGCGCGCGGCTCCATCGCGTTCGGGATGAGCCGCTGGTGGTGGTAGCGGCGCTTGACGGTGACCTCGGCCCGCTGCCGTACGGAGTCGAAGTCCTCGCCGGTCCTCAGGGGCCAGACGTAGCTGCGGTTGGTGCCCTTGTCGGAGTGGACCAGCGGGGAGTCCTCCGCGAGCGCGGCCTCCAGGTCGAGGACCGGGGGCAGCGGCTCGTAGTCGACCTCGATGGCCTCCAGGGCGTCGGCGGCCGTGTACCGGTCCCGGGCGACCACGAGCGCCACCGGGTCACCGGCGTACCGCACCTCGTCGACCGCGATCGGCGGATGGTCGGGCAGCACGATGTCCTCGGTCACCGGCCAGGCGCAGGGCAGCGAACCCAGCCCCTCGGCGAGGTCGGCACCGCTGAACGCGGCGATGACGCCCGGACGTTCGCGGGCCGGCGAGACGTCGACGCGGGTGATGCGGGCGTGCGCCATGGGACTGCGCAGGATCGCCATGTGCAGCAGGCCGCCCACGCTGATGTTGTCGGTCCAGTTGGTCTGCCCGGTGATCAGCCGGGCGTCCTCCTTGCGCGGCCGGGCGCGCCCGACCTCCGGTTCCACGGCCTGGTCGGTCATGCCGGGACCTCCTGTTCGGAGGCGGCCTGGACGGCTCGCACGATGTTCTGGTAGCCGGTGCAGCGGCAGAGGTTGCCCTCCAGTCCGTGCCGGATCTCGTCCGCGCTGGGGTGCGGGTTCTCCCGCAGCAGATCGCGTGCGGCCATGAGCATGCCCGGGGTGCAGTAGCCGCACTGCAGGGCGTGCTTCTCGTGGAAGGCCCGCTGCAGAGCCGACAGCTCCCCGTCCTCGGCCAGCCCCTCGACGGTGGTCACCTCACCGCCGTCCGCCTGGACGGCCAGCACGGAGCAGCTCTTGACGCTCACGCCGTCCAGTTCGACCGTGCAGGCCCCGCAGTTCGAGGTGTCGCAGCCGATCGGGGTGCCGGACAGGCCGAGGCGGTCACGCAGGTAGTGGATCAGGAGGAGACGGGGTTCCACTTCGTCCTGGTACGTCGTGCCGTCCACCTTCACCGATATGTGGGTCATGTGCCCTCCAGTGGCCGTACGGGCGGAAAGTGAGGGAAACCAGCGGCCGAACGTGATGTGCGTCACTCTATGACCGCGCACGGGAGGGGGCGAGTAGTCGGGCGGTGTTCGTTGAGCGCTCAAAGAGTGGGCGGGGGGGAATCCTGAAACTTACTCAAGAGTCAGAAGTATTGACGATGTCCGGAGATCGCCGGACTGTAGTGGACATGCCGAATATCCGGGCACGTCTGCTCGTTGTCCTGGTTGTCCTCAGTGGACTGCTGACGGTCGTGGGCGTCTCGCCCGCCTCCGCCGCCACCGTCCCCGACTCCCTCTCCTTCGACGGCACGGCGCTCACCGTCTCGGGCGGCCACTTCATCGACGGCAACGGCCGTGAGGTCGTGCTGCGCGGCTACAACGTCTCCGGCGAGACCAAGCTGGAGGAGAACAGCGGCCTTCCCTTCGCCTCGGTCGCCGACGCGAAGAAGTCGGCCACCGCGCTGCGCGCCCTGGGCGGCGGCAACTCCGTCCGCTTCCTGCTCTCCTGGGCCCACGCCGAACCCGCGCAGGGCCAGGTCGACTCCGCGTATCTGGCCGCCGCCACCGACCAGATCCGCGCCTTCCTCGACGCCGGCATCCGCGTCTACCCCGACTTCCACCAGGACCTCTACTCCCGCTACCTCTTCAACTCCGGCAGCTGGTACACCGGCGACGGCGCCCCCGAGTGGGCGGTGGAGCTGGGCGACTACCCGCAGGAGTCCTGCGGCATCTGCCTGTTCTGGGGGCAGAACATCACCCAGAACGGGGCGGTCACGGCCGCCCAGTACGACTTCTGGCACAACGCCTACGGCCTGCAGGACGCCTTCCTGGCCACCGCCCAGAAGACCATGACGTACATCCGGCAGAACCTGAGCACCGAGGAGTTCACCGGGATCGTCGGCTTCGACCCCTACAACGAGCCGTACGCCGGCACCTACGACTCCGGGCAGACCTCCCGCACCTGGGAGCAGAACCTGCTGTGGCCCTTCTACCAGAAGTTCCGGGCCCGGATGGACGCGGCCGGCTGGCAGGACAAGCCCGCCTTCGTCGAGCCGAACCTCTTCTGGAACGCCAACATCGACTCCCAGAAGCAGGAGGGCGGACTCCTCGACGCCGGCACCCTCGGCTCGCGCTACGTCTTCAACACCCACTTCTACGACCAGAAGGCCATCTCCGGGATCCTGATGTGGGGCAACGCCTCCGACGGGCAGTACTCGACGAACTTCGGCACGATCCGCGACCGTGCCTCGGCCGCGGGGACGACGGCGGTCGTCAGCGAGTTCGGCCATCCGCTGTCCGGGACGGTCGCGGGCAAGGCGCCGACCGTCGACAAGGCGATGTACCAGGCCCTCGACTCCCGTCTGCCGGGCTCCGGTTGGTGGTCGAACCCGTCCGCCTCCGGACCGGTGCTCTCCGGCAACCAGTGGCAGTGGGACATCTACAACGGCCGCCATCACGAGCTGATGAACGACAACCCCGACAAGGTGCAGACCTCCGGCGACGCCTGGAACGACGAGGACCTGTCGGCCGTCAACATGACCGATTCCGGGACGGTGACGCTCCGTCAGGACGCCCGTCTCCTCGACCGTCTCTACCCGAGCGCCACCGCCGGCACGACCCTCGCCTTCACCTACGAGGACCGCTCGCGCGACGGCTCGACCACCCTCACCTGGAACCCGGTGCCGAGCTCCCTGCCCAACGTGTCCCAGCTGGTCGGCTCCGGCCAGTACGGGCTGCTGGTGTGGCGGTCGGGCTCCGGCTCCGCACCCACCGAGCTCCACCTGCCGGCGTCCTTCCCGACCGCGACGACCACGGTGGTCTCCGACCTGGGCACGGTCTACGGACCGCCGTCGTACACCGCCTCCACACCGGTCGCCGCGGCCGTCGAGCCGGGCGGCACGGGCAGCCGCAGGCTGCTGCTGACCGACTCCGACTCGGGCGTCCTGCACTACGCGCTGGTCACCAACGGGGCGACCTCCCCGTCGGCGAGCCTGCTGAGCGCGGCGAAGTCCGAGCTGGCGGCCTGGGCGGCGGCACACTTCTGACCGGGTGACCCGGGCGGGCCGCTGGGCGGTCCCGGGGAAGCGGGCTGCGGTGGGCCGGCGCTGCCAAGGGGGGGCGGGGCTGTGCGCAGCCGACCGGCGACCCGTCGCCGCCCCGCGGCCGAGCCGCTGATCGGCACGGCCGGTGGAGCGCTCAGCTGGGGACCTTCTCCGACACGCCCGCCCGGGACTCCGCCGGGGCGCCGCGGCCCGCGTCGCGCATACGGCCGTACGCGTAGACGCAACCGGCAAGCGCGAGGTCGGACAGCAGCATGAAGCCGATCGAGTACGAGTTCTTGGCGCTGTAGACCGCGCCCATCACCAGGGGCGGGACGAAGCCGCCCAGGCCGCCCATCGCGCCGACGATGCCGGTGACGCTGCCCACCTGCGGCTGTGGTGTGACCCGGGCGACCAGGGCGAACACCGAGCCGCTCGCCGTGCCGAGACCGGCCGCCATCACCAGCAGACAGATCGTCGCGCCGGGCGTCAGGGCCGGGTCGAAGGCCTGGACGATCGCGAGGAGGGACACGACGCCCAGCGCACAGGAGGTGACCACGGCCGGGTGGACGCGGTCGGCGAGCCAGCCGCCGATGGGCCGGAACACCACGGTGACCACCGCGAACCCGGCCGCCTTGGTACCGGCGTCGGTGGGGCTGAGCTCGTACCAGGTCTTCAGGTACGTAGGCAGGTAGACCCCGAACGCGACGATCCCGCCGAAGCCGATGGCGTAGAGCGCGGAGAGCTCCCAGGTCACCCTCAGCCGGCCGGCCTGGGCGAGGCGCTGCGTGAGCGGGGTGGACGGGATCGGGCGGCCGGGGCGGTCGTTGATCAGCAGGGCCGCGAGCACGGCGTAGACCGCGAGGGCGATCGCGAGGACCAGGAAGGGGAGGTTCTCGCTGTGCTTGTACATGCGCGGCGTGAAGTACCCGGACGCGGCCACGCCGCCCATGCCCATGCCGAAGACGCCGA
The DNA here is from genome assembly GCF_022698165.1 of Streptomyces cylindrosporus. Classification (GTDB taxonomy): domain Bacteria; phylum Actinomycetota; class Actinomycetes; order Streptomycetales; family Streptomycetaceae; genus Streptomyces; species Streptomyces cylindrosporus. Next base: position 210,501 of record NZ_JALDAY010000007.1, on the reverse strand, counting down.
GGGCGGCGCCCCGGTGGGCCGGCGGGAACCAGGCGTTGACGAGGGGGACGCCGATGGCGAAGGTCGTACCGCCGAGGCCGAGGAAGAAGCCGACCACGATGAGGGCGCCGTAGGAGCTCTTCGCCGGGATCAGCAGCAGGACCGGCACGATCGTCAGCGCGCTCAGCAGCGGGAACATCAGGCGGGCGCCGTAGCGGTCGGTGAGGGCGCCGACCGGGATGCGTCCGACCGAGCCGACCAGGACCGGGACGGCGACGAGCAGCGACTGGGCGGAGGAGCTCATGTGCAGGTGCTCGTCGAAGTCGCCGGCCAGGGGGGCGATCAGGTTCCAGGCCCAGAAGGTCAGGCCGAAGCCGAGGGTCGCCATCACCAGGTTGCGCCAGGCCGCGGCGGGCGGCCGGTCCGTCGCGGGCGACAGATCGCTGATGGGGCCGGTCATGGGCACGCTCCCAGCTACGCCGTGCGGGCACCCGTGGCCGACGGCGGCGCGGGCGCATCCGATCCCCCGACAATCGATCCCATGATCGGCGGTGACCGGTGCGCCCGCATCTCGGAGCGTGCGGTGGCGGCTCAGCCGGTGGCCGGCCCCGTCCAGTCCGCCTGCACATGCCCCAGCCGCACCCGCTGCGGATGGTCGCCGACCGGCACGGACGTGACCTTCTGGCCCGTCGCGAAGTCGATGGCCGTGACCTGGTCGGCGCCGCTCTCGGAGATGATGCAGTCCTTGCCGTCGCCGCTGACTGTGGCCCAGTAGGGCTTGGAGGCGGTGACCAGGGGACCCTCCTGGAGCGTGGAGCGGTCGACGACGGTCGCGTAGTCGTCCATCGTCCCGGCGACACAGAGCTTGGTGCCGGCCGGGTTCATCGAAATGCCGTGGTGGCGCGAGTCGTTGACCCAGGTGGTGCGGTCCTCGCTGGTCGCCGGGTTCTTCGGCAGCGTCTTCATCCGGGTGATCTTGTCGGTGGCGACGTCGTACTCCAGGAAGCCGTTGAAGAAGGACACCTGGAAGTAGAGCTTCGACTCGTCGGGCGAGAAGACGGCTGGGCGGACGGCGTCGGAGAAGTCCTTGAGCCCGAAGGCGTCGAGCCGGTCCCGCATGTCGATGATCTTCACTTGCTTGTACGTCGTCGCGTCCACGACGGTGATGTGCCGGTCGCCCTTGGTCCAGTCCCAGGCCGGGTCGTCGAGGGAGGTGTTGACGTCCCCGATCGCCATGTTCCAGATGTACTTGCCGTCCTTGGTGAAGATGTTCTCGTGCGGCTTGTCGCCCGTCGCGAACGAGCCGAGCTGCTTTCCGGTGTTGATGTCCAGCACGTGCACGGTGTTCGCGGTCGAGGCGGAGACCGCGACGCGGGTGCCGTCGGGGGAGACCGCCATGTGGTCGGAGCGGTAACCCGACACCGGGAAGCGCCAGTTGATGGCGCCGGTGGCGAGGTCGATCGACACGACGTCGGCGAAGCTCGGCCGGGAGACGACCACCGACTTGCCGTCCGGCGTGGAGTACATGTCGTCGACGAACTGGTCGTGGCCCTCGCCGACGCCGTTGCGGATCGCCATGAAGTAGATCCACTTGATCGGGTCGGCGTTGATCTCCGCCATCCGCTGGTCCTTGTCCGGGATGACGTTGAGCCGGCCGACCTTGGCGAAGTCGCCGGACGACTTGATGACGTCCGCGGTGCCGTCCCAGTTGTTGCCGACGAACAGCACCTCGCGCAGGTCGGCGGCGGAGGAGTCGGCGGCGGTGGCGGCGGTCGCGGGCGCGGCGATGGTCAGGACGAGGGCGGCGGCTACGGAGCAAAGGTGCCTGGTTCTGAAGGCAGGCATGGCTGCTCTCTCCTCTGGGTGCGGCGGGTGACGGGGGCATGCCAAGCAGGCGCTCGGCGTGAAGGGCTGGTGTGAAGGCCGGCGTGAAGGGCTGGGCAAGAATCTGAAAAGAGGCTCCTTCAGATTCTTACTTACTGGAAAGTAAGGAAGAGGCGTCCTTCTCCACAAGACTGCGTACACGACAAAATTGGGGATCGGGCGACAAAGGAGGGTCCGTGACGGGGAGGCTCAAGGCGCCGACGGGGCGGTACGGAGGCAAGTCCGCCGCTCAGCGGCAGGCCGAGCGGCGCAGCAGGTTCCTGGCCGCCGCGCTGGAGCTGTTCGGCGCCGACCCCGGCTACCGGGCCACCACGGTCGCCGCGCTCAGCGAGGCGGCGGGGTTGTCGACCCGTCAGTTCTACGAGGAGTTCCGCACGCTTGAGGACGTGCTCGCCGCGCTGCACCTCCAGGTCAACGACTGGGCCGAGGAGGCGGTGCTGACCGCGTTCGCCGAGGCGGAGGGCCGCCCGCTCGCCGAACGGGTGACGGCGATCTTCCGCGCGTACGCGGCGAACGTCACGGGCGACCCGCGCCGCATCCGCATCACCTTCGTCGAGATCATCGGCGTCAGCCCCCGCCTGGAGGAACAGCGCCTGGCCCGCCGGGCCCGCTGGGTCGACCTCATCTGCGCGGAGGCCGAGGCGGCCGCGGCCCGCGGCGAGGCGGCCCGCCGCGACTACCGCATCGCGGCGACGGCCTTCATCGGCAGCGTCAACGGCCTGCTCCACGACTGGAGCGCGGGGTGGGTGGAGGCGACGCTGGACGAGGTGGTGGACGAACTGGTCCGGCAGTTGCTGGGGATTCTGCGGCCGGCGGGGTGGGAGCCGGGACGGAGCGCGCTGCCGTCGGCGGCGCCCTGAAGGTGTGCGGGGAGCCGCGCCTTGAACGGGCTTCACGTCCCCGCCCGTCGCACCGCCTCCAGCACCGGTCCCGCCCCGTCCTCCGCCCGAACCCGCGTCCCCAGCTCGGCCGCGCGTCGCGCGAACGCCGGATCGCGGGTCGCCCGCATCAGCGCGGCGCCCAGGGCGTCGGCCGTCAGGCGGCGCAGTGGCAGGGCGCGTGGGGCCACGCCGAGACTCACCAGGCGGCCCGCCCAGAAGCCCTCGTCGAACTGGATCGGCACCGGCACGGCCGGCACCCCTGCCCGCAGTCCCGCCGCCGTCGTGCCGGCGCCCGCGTGGTGGACCACCGCGGCCATGCGCGGGAACAGCGCCGAGTGCGGGACCTCGTCGATGGTGAGCATGTCGTCGCCGGAGGCCTCCAGGTCGGCCCAGCCGCGCTGGATCACACCCCGCAGCCCGGCCCGGCGCAGGGCGCGTACGACGGCCGCGCTCAGTCGCGCCGGGTCCGGCACGGTCGCGCTGCCCAGGCCGACGTACACCGGAGGCGGGCCCGCGTCGAGGAAGTCCCGTAGCCGCGGCGGGAGGTGGGCCTCGCCGTCGTACGGCCACCAGTAGCCCGTCACCGTCAGGCCCGGCCGCCAGTCGGACGGGCGGGGGACCACGAGGGGGCTGAAGCCGTGCAGGACCGGTCGCCGCCGCCGTTCCCGGGTCCGCCAGGCCGCCGTGGTCCGTACGCGGGGCAGCCCGAGACGTTCCCGTAGCTCGGGCAGGGCGCCGGCGAAGACCAGCTCCACCGCCAGGCCCACGCCGTGCCCGGCGACCCGGTTGCCCGCGGCTCCCAGCGAGTGGACGCCGAGCATCGGCGGGCCGAACTCCCTTGTGGGAGCCAAGGGTTGGAGCGGCACGTCCAGACAGGGCAGCGACAGGCCCTCGGCGATGGTGTGGCCCAGTGGACCCACCGAACCGGACAGCAGCAGCATGTCGCTCCTGCGGGCGGCCGCCAGCAGGTCGTCCGTCATGCGTCCCGCCAGGGCCCGCGCCATCGCGACCACCCGCACCAGCTTGCCCACGCCGGTCCCGCTGCGATGCAGTCCGCGCCCGCGCGAGGACTCCAGCTCGGCCCGCGGGTCCACCGGCAGCGGGTGGAAGCGCACCCCCGACCCGGCGACCAGGGGTTCGAACCGGGCATGCGTCACCAGGGTGACCTCGTGCCCGGCACGGGAGAGCCGGTGGCCCAGTCCGGTGTACGGGGCCACGTCGCCCCGCGAGCCCGCCGTCATGATCGCTACGCGCACGACGGCCAGTATGGCGCCGGAAAGCGCCGCGCGACGAGAACGACCCGTCCACGAAGGCCACTTCACCCCTGTCACATCCGTTGACTTCCCTCTCCCGATGGCTCTACTTTCGGCCCGCGATATGTTCGGTTCACCGATCCTTGTTCGGTATATCGAATAATTCGCCAGCCGCCTTTGTCCGTCCGGGAGTTCCCCCGCCCGAAGGAGCCGCATGTACCCCCCGCCGCGCACCACCCGCAGAGGTCTCGTACGACACCTCAGAGCCACCGCCGTACGCCTTGTGGTCCTCGCCCTGACCGCAGCCGCCGCGCTTCTGTTCGCCGCGCCAAGCCCGGCGCAGGCGGCGACGAGCCGTCAGATAGCCGTGCCCACCGCCCCGATGGGCTGGGCCTCCTGGAACAGCTTCGCCGCCAAGATCGACTACAGCGTCATCAAGCAGCAGGTCGACGCGTTCGTGGCCGCGGGCCTGCCGGCGGCCGGCTACAAGTACATCAACATCGACGAGGGCTGGTGGCAGGGCACCCGGGACAGCGACGGAAACATCACCGTCGACGAGTCCGAGTGGCCGGGCGGCATGAGCGCCATCGCCGACTACATCCACAGCAAGGGCCTCAAGGCCGGCATCTACACCGACGCCGGCAAGAACGGCTGCGGCTACTACTACCCGACCGGCCGCCCCGCCGCCGCCAACACCGGCAGCGAGGGCCACTACGACCAGGACATGCTCCAGTTCTCCGAATGGGGCTTCGACTTCGTGAAGGTCGACTGGTGCGGCGGTGACGTGGAGGGGCTGGACGCGGCGACGACGTACCAGTCGATCAGCGACTCGGTCGCGAAGGCGACGGCCGCCACCGGCCGTCCGCTCACCCTCTCGATCTGCAACTGGGGCAAGCAGAACCCCTGGAACTGGGCGCCGGGCCAGGCCCCGATGTGGCGGACCAGCACCGACATCATCTACTACGGCAACTCGCCGTCGATGACGAATCTGCTCTCCAACTTCGACCAGACCCTGCACCCCCTGGCGCAGCACACCGGCTACTACAACGACCCGGACATGCTGATGGTCGGCATGGACGGCTTCACCGCCGCCCAGAACCGCACCCACATGAACCTGTGGGCGATCTCCGGCGCACCCCTCCTCGCGGGCAACAACCTCGCCACGATGACGACGGAGACCGCCGACATCCTCAAGAACCCCGAGGTCGTCGCCGTGGACCAGGACGCCCGTGGACTGCAGGGCGTCAAGGTCGCCGAGGACACGACCGGGCTTCAGGTCTACGGCAAGGTCCTGTCCGGCAGCGGCAACCGCGCCGTCGTCCTGCTCAACCGCACCTCCTCCGCGCAGAACATCACCGTGCGCTGGTCGGACCTGGGCCTGACGAACGCCTCCGCGACCGTCCGTGACCTGTGGGCCCGTGCCAACATCGGCTCCTACGGCACGAGTTACACCACGAGCGTCCCGGCGGGCGGCTCGGTGATGCTCTCCGTCACCGGCGGCACGGAGGCGTCGAGCAGCACCTACACGGGCACGTCGAGCTTCTCCGGCGTGGTGGCCGGCAACACCGGTGTGAAGGTCGTCGACGTCGCCTACACCAACAACACGTCCGCCGCCCGCACCGCCACCCTCAAGGTCAACGGCCAGGGCACGACGACCGTCTCCTTCCCGCCGACCGGCTCCTCGCAGGGCACGATCTCGGTGATGGTCGGCCTGGCCAAGGGCTCCTCGAACACGCTGACCTTCTCGGGCGCGCCGACCCTCGCCGACATCACGGTCCGCCCGCTGGCCGGCGCCAACGGCAACCAGGTCGTCGGCAGCCAGTCGAGCCGCTGCCTGGACGTCTACAACAACACCATCACCAACGGCACCCAGGCCGAGCTGTGGGACTGCAACGGCGGCCAGAACCAGGCGTGGACGTACACGTCCCGCAAGGAGCTCGTGGTGTACGGCAACAAGTGCCTGGACGCCTACAACCAGGGCACGACCAACGGCACCAAGGTCGTGATCTGGGACTGCAACGGCCAGAACAACCAGAAGTGGAACGTCAACAGCGACGGCACGATCACCAACGTCAACGCCGGGCTCTGCCTGGACGCGTACAACAACGGCACGGCCAACGGCACGCTCCTCGACCTGTGGACCTGCAACGGCCAGACCAACCAGAAGTGGACCCTGAACTAGCACTCTCGGTTCGGCCCGCCCGGGTCCCGGGCGGGCCGAACACCGCGAGGTGCGTGCTACCGCAGCGGCAGGACCACCACTCCCACGGCCACGCAAATGGCCAGTCCCAGCAGGCCGAGCGCCAGCGTCCGCTCACGGAGTCTTCGGTACGTCGCCTCGTACTCGGCGCGCAGTTCCCGGCCCCGCGTGGCGGTGTGCTCCCAGGAGGCGCGGGCGAGTGCGAGGTACTCCGCCTGGAAACGGCGCTCCACCTCGGCCCGCTGACCCTCCGTGAGCCAGTCGAGCGGGGCGGTGAAACGGTGGGCGGCCGCCCGGCTCTCGTCGCGGGCCGAGGCGAGGAGCAGATGGCCCTCGATGTCGTTGAGGAAGGCCTCCGTGTCGACGGGGTGTTCGTCCATGGCGGTCACAGCGACGTCAACTCCCTTTCAGCCGAGGCGGGTTCGGGGTGGTGGAGGTCGAAGGCCGGGGACTCGCTGCGGATGCGGGGGAGGGTGGTGAAGTTGTGGCGCGGGGGTGGGCAGGATGTCGCCCATTCCAGGGAGCGGCCGTAGCCCCAGGGGTCGTCGGCCTCGACCCGTTCGCCGTACCTGGCCGTCTTCCAGACGTTGTAGAAGAAGGGGAGCAGGGACGATCCCAGCAGGAACGAGAAGAGCGTCGAGACCGTGTTGAGCGTGGTGAACCCTTCGGCCGCCAGATAGTCGGGGATCCGGCGCTGCATGCCCTGGGCGCCCAGCCAGTGCTGGACCAGGAACGTGCCGTGGAAGCCGACGAACAGCGTCCAGAAAGTGATCTTGCCGAGGCGTTCGTCCAGCATCCTGCCGGTGAACTTGGGCCACCAGAAGTGGAATCCGGAGAACATCGCGAAGACGACCGTGCCGAAGACGACGTAGTGGAAGTGCGCGACCACGAAGTACGAGTCCGAGACGTGGAAGTCGACCGGCGGGGACGCGAGCATCACACCGGTCAGGCCGCCGAAGACGAACGTCACCAGGAAGCCCGTGGCCCACAGCATGGGCGTCTCGAACGACAGCGAGCCCCGCCACATCGTGCCGATCCAGTTGAAGAACTTCACCCCGGTCGGCACCGCGATCAGGAAGGTCATGAAGGAGAAGAAGGGGAGCAGGACGCCACCGGTGACGTACATGTGGTGCGCCCACACCGTCACCGAGAGGCCGGCGATCGCGATGGTCGCGCCGATCAGGCCCATGTAGCCGAACATCGGTTTGCGCGAGAAGACCGGGACGACCTCGCTGATGATGCCGAAGAACGGCAGGGCGATGATGTACACCTCGGGGTGGCCGAAGAACCAGAAGAGGTGTTGCCACAGCAGCGCTCCGCCGTTGGCCGCGTCGAAGACGTGCGCCCCGAACTTGCGGTCCGCCTCCAGGGCGAACAGCGCCGCCGCCAGAACCGGGAAGGCGAGCAGGACGAGCACCGCCGTGAGCAGGACGTTCCACACGAAGATCGGCATGCGGAACATGGTCATGCCCGGCGCGCGCATGCAGATGATCGTGGTGATGAAGTTGACCGCACCGAGGATGGTGCCGAAGCCGGAGAAGGCCAGACCCATGATCCACATGTCGGCGCCGACGCCCGGCGAGCGGATCGCGTCCGACAGCGGGGCGTACGCGAACCAGCCGAAGTCGGCCGCACCCTGCGGGGTGAGGAAGCCGCCGACCGCGATGGTGGAGCCGAGCAGGTAGAGCCAGTACGCCAGCATGTTCAGCCGCGGGAACGCCACGTCCGGCGCGCCGATCTGGAGCGGCATGATCCAGTTCGCGAAACCCGCGAACAGCGGCGTCGCGAACATCAGCAGCATGATCGTGCCGTGCATCGTGAACGCCTGGTTGAACTGCTCGTTCGACATGATCTGCAGGCCAGGGCGGGCCAGTTCGGCACGCATGAACAGGGCCATCACGCCACCGAGGCAGAAGAACGAGAACGCCGTGACCAGATACAGCGTTCCGATCGTCTTGTGGTCCGTGGTCGTGAGCCACTTGAGGTTCCTCATGCCCCGCCTGTGTCCGGACCGGTCGAGGCGGTCACACTCGACCGGTGCGACGAGCGTCACGCAGAAGGGTGTGACGATCCGGAAGGTGCCGGACATGAACGGGACATGAGCAACGACGAGATCTTCGCCGCTGCCTATCGCGAGCACTACTGGGCGGTCAGCCGCTATGTCGCGCGGCGACTGGACGGGCGGACCAGCGAGGTGGAGGAAGTGGTGGCGGAGGTGTTCACGGTCGCCTGGCGCCGCCGGGCCGACCTGCCGGGAGCCCCGCTGCCCTGGCTTTACGGCGTGGCACGCAACTGCCTGGCCAACGCGGTGCGCGGATACGGACGGCGGCGCCGGCTGATGGACCGGCTGGGCAACGACGAGACCGCGCACGGCCGGCAGGTCGTGGTGGGCCCCGACACCGAGGCGCCCGGCGCCTGGGTGCACGAGGCGCTGGCCCGGCTCTCCGAGGCCGACCAGGAGGTGCTGCGCCTGACGGCCTGGGAGGAACTCGGCGTCGACGAGGTCGCCGTCGCGCTCGGCTGCGGCAGGCGGGCCGCGGCGATGCGGCTGCACCGGGCGCGGCGCCGGCTGAGAGCCGAGATCGACCGCCTGCGCCCCACCCCGACGACCGGTGCGACAGCCACGAAGGAGCACCACCATGGCTGACGAACTCGAACTCCTGCGCCGCGCCGACCCGATGCCGGTCGACGGCCCGCACTACGGCGACGGGCCCCTGGACCACAACGCCGAACGGCGCCTCGCAGAACTGTTGGGCCGGCGGCCCGCCGCTCGGCGGACCTGGCTGCGCCGCACGGCCGCCGGTCACCGCGCACGGCTCGCCTGGGGTCTCGTCGCCGCGGCCGTCGTCACCGCCGTCACCCTGGCCCTCGTCGTCAGCGGTCCCGGCACGCCGCCCGCGGTGGCCGCACCCCGCCCGCTGGTCGTGCGGGCCGACTCCACCCCCGTACCCCTGAAGGTTCTGGCGGAGCGGGCCGCGGCTGCCGCGGACGGCGGGGTGCCGGAGCTGCGCAAGGGCACGCATGTGCAGTCCTGGAGCATGGGCATGAGCGACGACGAACCGCCGGTCACCCTCCCGGAGGAGCGGGTCGTGCGCTGGAAGGCGGACGGCAGCCACACCGAGCTCGTGGTGGCCACCGATCCGCGGCACCCGGGCCGGCCGGTCCTGCGCGACGACGGCGGCGATCCCCACCTGGTCGAGGACGGCCACGTCATCAGCCGGCAGACCTACCCGCCGAGCTGGAGCGACGCGCCGCCCGAGTCCCCGCCGCCGCACGACGTGGCCCGACTGCGCGCCTACCTTGAGGAGGCGGCGTCCCTCCGGACCGCGCCGGACACCGGTGAACTCCTCGACGCCGTCGACGTGTTGCTCGACCACTGGACCCTCGGCGCCCGCGAGTCCGCGACGCTCGCCCGGCTGCTGGCCGGCGCCGAAGGGCTGCGGCCGGTCGGCCAGGTGACCGACCGGCTCGGCAGGCGCGGGCAGGCGTATGTGTACGAGGGGTCCGGTACCCGCCGGATGCTGATCATGGACCCGGCGACCGGTGCCGTGCTCGGCCTGGAGACCACGTTCACGAAGGCCGATCCCGAGTACGGCGTGCGGGCCGGCGACGTCATGGACTACAGCGCCTGGATGCGCTGATCACACCCCGAGCTGCCGGGCGGCGGCGTCCACGGTCTGCTCCAGCAGTGTGGCGATCGTCATCGGACCGACGCCGCCCGGCACCGGCGTGATCAGGCTCGCCCGCTCCACGGCCGAGTCGAAGTCGACGTCGCCGACGTTGCCCGGGTTGTAGCCGGCGTCGATCACGACCGCGCCAGGCTTGATGTCCTCGCCGCGGATCAGGCGGGGCCGGCCGACCGCGGCGACCACGATGTCCGCCTCCCGCACCACCGACGACAGGTCCCGGGTGCGCGAGTGGCAGTAGGTCACCGTGGCGTCGCGGGCGAGCAGCAGCATCCCGGCCGGCTTGCCGAGGATGGCGCTGCGGCCGACGACCACCGCCCGCTTCCCGGCCGGGTCGACGGCGTACTCGTCGAGCAGCCGCACGATGCCGCCGGGAGTGCACGACACGAAGCCCGGCAGGCCGAAGCTCATCGTCGCGAACGAGGCGAAGGTGACGCCGTCGACGTCCTTCTCGGGCGCGATCGCCTCGAACGCGGCCCGCTCGTCGATGTGCTCGCCCATCGGGTGCTGGAGCAGGATGCCGTGCACGGTGGGGTCGTCCGACAACTCGCGCAGGGTGGCGACGAGTTGTGCGGTGGTCGTGGCCGCGGGCAGGGCCACGTGGCGGGACTCGATGCCGGCCTTGCGGCAGCGGTTCTGCTTCATGCGGACGTAGGTGACGGAGGCGGGGTCCTCGCCGACCAGCACGGTCGCGAGACAGGGCGCCGTGCCGGTGCGGTCGGTGAGGTCGGCCGCCTTCTTCGCGGTGGCCTCGACGATGCGCCGGGCGAGCACGGTGCCGTCCATGAGACGGGCCTGGGGCATGATCCACTCCTGGGCTGGTGGTGACCGGATCGCCCAGGCGCACGGCATCGACTCTGCGGGACCGCTCCCCGGTGGTACTCCACCTCAGCGCCAGTCACGGCCCGCCACGAGCCTAACCGACGCTCTCGCCCTCCTTCGGCGAGCCCATCGGATCGACCCCCGCGAGGAAGCCGGTCGCCTGTGCGTGGAGACGGTCGGCGCCGATGGCCGCGGCCCAGCGGGCGACCTCGGTCGCGAGGGCCCGGGCCCCGGGCTCGTCGCCGGTGTCGCGGGCCAGCATCGCCAGCAGCAGCTGCTGGGAGAGGGTGCCCGGGACGTTGCCCGCACCCGCGCCCAGCGTGGGGGCCCGGCGCCAGCGTTCCAGGGCGCGGTCCCGGTCGCCGGTGTCGTGGTCGTGGCCGCCGAGATGACGCAGGGCCTCCCGGGCCAGCAGGGGATCGGCGCCCGACTCGCCGGCCTCCAGCGCGGCCGTGTAGTGGGCGGCCGCGGCGTCGCCCTCGCCGAAGTGGTTGTCGGTGATCAGGCCCAGGTACATCGAGGCCCAGCCGCCGCGCACCGCGTCCCGGGCGCGGTCCCGCAGCGCGTACGCCTCCCGCCGGACCGCGGCCAAGGCCTCGGGATCCTTGCCGTCGGGGCCGAAGCGCACGGTGCCGTCGACGCGGAGCAGCCCGTAGTAGGTGTGCCGCAGCCGGGCGAAGCCGAGGTCCCAGTCGTCCTCGGGCAGCAGGCCGGCCGCGGCCTCGACACGGCCCGGGGTGAGGTCGGTGCCCGCGAACCAGTCGCTCTCCAGGGCGACTTCGACCGCGGCCAGCGCGACCCGCGCGCGGTCCGCCGGCTCGGCGACGGCGGTCGAGTCCAGCAGTCCGAGGGCGCGGGGCCAGCGGGCCGCGAGGGACAACTCCCGTGCGGCGGAGATCAGTTCGTCGAGATCCACGGATGTGCGCAAAGCACTCGTCGTGTTCGTCATGACGGGAGAAGGTAGTTCTGCGGAAAACCATCCACAAGAAAACCACTGCGGGAGACAGACGATGGAGGACTCGGCCGACCGGCACGTCGAGGAGTGGCAGAAGGAACTGGCCTGGATGGACCCCGTCAAGGAGGCGATCTTCGTCCGGCTGGCGTTCCTGGCCCGGCACGCGGCACAGGCCCGGCGGGAGGCCCTGGACTCCGACGGACTGCGGCGCTGGCAGTACAAGGTCCTGCTCACCCTGCGGCGGCTCGGCCCGCCGTACACCGCGAGCCCCTCGCTGCTCGCCGAGCGGCTGGGGCTGACCCGGGGCGCGCTGTCCGCGCGGCTGGGGCCGTTGGAGGAGGCGGGGCTGATCAGCCGTACGCACGAGACCGCCGACCGGCGGCGTGTGCGGGTCCGGCTCACCGAAGCGGGAAGTGCCGCCTTCGAGCAGCATGCGGCGACGGAGGAAGCCGGCGAGGTCGCGCTGCTCTCAGCACTGAGCGCAGCAGAGCAACAGACGCTCGCCGACCTGCTGCGGAAGCTGGTCGCGGCTGCCGAGGCCGGCCGAGGCGGGCAGTGAAGGTCCAGGTCAGCCGGGTGGAGACCTGGACCCTCGGAGTTCTCCCTACTGCTCGTCCCATGCCTGGATCAGGATTTCCTCGGCGATCTTCCCGTCGCGCAGCGTGATCATCGACTCGGCCAGGACCCGGGTCCCGTCCGCGTACTGGCACGACTGGCTGTAGGCGGCGTGGTCGCCCTGGATGATGCACTGGTCGACCTTGTGCGTCATGTCACGGCTGTATATGTCCTCGAACAGCGCGCCGATCTCGGCGCGGCCGCGCAGGACCCTGGGTTGGCTGGGCTGGGTGTTGCGGTCCACGATGCGCACTTGCGCGTCGTCCGCGTAGAGCGACAGAAGATCCGTCGCCGTGTGTCCTTCGACGCCCTTGCGCAGCGTATCGGCGCTGAAGGCGGTGCTTGCCGCGGTGCCCATGGTTGACCTCCTTCGAGGGCCGCGACCCGGCGAGGAGCGGGCCGCGAAGGGCCTCTCCTTCGAGACTCCTCCGCCCCGGCAGGCTCGGCAAGCGCAGCGGCGTGCTGCGCCTGACGGGTGAGCGGCGCGGCCCGCCCGTGACCGCCGGGCGCCGGCCGCCGTTGCTGAAAGCATGATCTCAACACGACGTATCGTCGCCGCCGTTGGCCTCGCAGCGGGCATCACCGGTCTGGCGGCCCCGATGGCGAACGCGGCCACGGTCGCCCCGAACGAGGGCCAGATCAACCCGATCGCCACCCTCGACTCGCTGACCGTGAGCGACATGCCCGAGGAGCGCAAGGCGCAGATCCCGCGGCCGTCCGCGCAGCTGCAGCAGCTGAACCGGCTCAACGACCTCAACCAGCTGCACCAGGTGACCGACATGGCCGCCCCCGCGTACGGGCTGCTCGGCGCCTTCGAATAGGCCGCGCCCCAGCGCACGTCTCCATCGAGGGCCGCCCGGGGACGGGCGGCCCTTGACTTTGCCGCGACCTGCTCGGAGCATGCAGATCGAAAGGTGAATGAAATTTCACACGGCGAACGCAAAGGTGCGGACGATGCCCATCACCCGTGAACTGTTCATCGGCGGCAAGGACGTCCCGGCGGCCTCCGGCCGGACCACGGACGACCTCGATCCGTACACGGGCGAGGTGTACGCGACGGTGCCCGCCGCGGGGCCGGAGGACGTGCGGCGGGCGGTGGACGCGGCCGACGCGGCGTTCGAGGAGTGGGCGGCGTCGACCCCGTTCGCCCGGCGCGCGATCTTCCTGAAGGCGGCCGACCTGCTGGACGCCCGAGGTGAGCAGGTCGCCGAGCTGATGGCCCGGGAGGTCGGCGGCACCCGGCCGTGGGCCCACTTCAACGTGGCCCTCGCGGCGAACATCCTGCGCGAGGCGGCCGCCGCGGTGACCGCGCCGCGCGGCGAGGTGCTCAGCGCCCAGGAGACCGGCGCCCTCGGACTCGCGGTGCGTGAACCGCTGGGCGTGGTCGCCGCGTTCGCGCCGTGGAACGCGCCGGTCATCCTCGGTGTCCGGGCGGTGGCGGCGCCGCTGGCCGCGGGCAACACCGTGGTCGTCAAGCCGAGCGAGGACGCGCCGATCGCCTGCGGTCTGCTGATCGCGGACGTCCTGCGGGAGGCCGGGCTGCCGGACGGTGTGCTCAACGTGGTCACCAACGCCCGCGAGGACGCGGCCCAGGTCGCCGAGGCGCTGATCGCGGACGAGCGGGTGCGCGGGGTGAACTTCACCGGGTCCACCGGTGTCGGCCGAATCGTCGGCGAGCTGGCGGCCCGTCATCTCAAGCCCGCCGTACTGGAGTTGGGCGGCAAGAACGCGGTGATCGTGCTCGATGACGCCGACGTGGACTACGCGGTCGACGCTGCCGCCTTCAGCGTGTTCATGAACGCCGGACAGATCTGCATGTCCGGCGACCGGATCCTCGTACACGAGTCGCTGGCCGAGGAGTTCGCCGGGAAGTTCGCGGCGAAGGTGGCGTCGCTGCGGGCGGGCGACCCGTCCGACCCGCACACGGTGGTCGGGCCGCTGGTGAGCGCCTCGGCGGCCGAGCGGGTGGCCGGACTGGTCCGGGACGCCGTCGGCAAGGGGGCGAAGGTCCTGGTCGGGGGCGGTGCGCCGGAGGGTGCCGTGCATCCCGCCACCGTGCTGACCGGTGTGCCGAAGGACGCCGACCTGTACTACGCCGAGGCCTTCGGACCGCTCTGCGTGGTCGACACCTTCGCCGACGACGCCGGCGCGGTGGCCGTCGCCAATGACACCGACAACGGGCTGACCTGCGGCATCATCACCGAGAACGCCACCCACGGGCTCGCCGTCGCCCGCCGTGTCCGCACCGGCATCGTGCATGTCAACGACCAGTCGGTGGCCGACGAGCCGCAGGCCCCCTTCGGCGGCGCGAAGGCCTCCGGCTACGGGCGGTTCGGCGGCCGCTGGGGCATCGAGGCGTTCTCCAACACCCGCTGGGTGACCATCGCCACCCAGCACGCCCACTACCCCTTCTAGTCCGGCCCCCTCCACCCACCGTTCGTCAGCCGGCCGTCGCGAGGAACTGCGTGGCGGCCAGCTCCGCGTACAACGGATCCGCGGCGACCAGTTCCCGGTGCGTGCCCACCGCCCGCACCCGCCCCGCGTCCATCACCACGATCCGGTCCGCCATCGTCACCGTCGACAGCCGGTGCGCGACGACGAGCACGGTCGTCGTACGGGCGACGTCGGCGACCGTGTCCCGCAGCGCGGCCTCGTTCACCGCGTCCAGCTGCGACGTGGCCTCGTCGAGCAGCAGTAGCCGGGGCCTGCGCAGCAACGCGCGGGCGATGGCGACCCGTTGGCGCTCGCCACCGGAGAGCTTGGTGCCGCGGTGCCCCACGAGGGTCTCCAGGCCCTTGGGCAGCCGGGCGACCAGACCGTCGAGACGGGTCGTCTTGAGCACGCGGGTGACGGTGTCCTCGCCGGCCTCCGGGTTGCCCAGCAGCAGGTTGTCCCGCAGCGAACCCGACAGCACCGGCGCGTCCTGCTCGACGTAACCGATCGCCGAGCGGAGCTGGGGCAACTCCCAGTCCCGCAGGGCGCGTCCGTCCAGGGTGATGGTCCCGGACTCGGGGTCGTAGAACCGCTCGATGAGCGAGAAGACCGTCGTCTTGCCCGCGCCGGAGGGTCCGACGAAGGCCGTCATGCCGCGGGCCGGGACGGCGAACGTCACGCCGTGATGGACGTAGGGGAGATCGTCGGCGTAGCGGAAGCGGACCTCCTCGAAGGCGAGTTCGGCCGGCTGCGCGCCGGGGGAGGGGAGCGGTGCGGGGCGGGAGGCCGGCTCGGAGGGCAGGTTCAGCGCCTCCTGGATGCGGGCCAGGGCGGCGGCACCCGTCTGGTACTGCGTGATCGCGCCGACCACGCTCTGGATCGGCGACATCAGATAGAAGACGTACAGCAGGAACGCGACCAGCGTGCCGACCTGGATGGCGCCGGTCGCGACCCGCGCGCCGCCCACCGCCAGCACCGTGATGAACGCGATCTGCATGGCGAGCCCGGCCGTGTTGCCCGCGGCCGCCGACCACTTGGCGGCCCGCACGCTCTGCCGCCACGACTCCTCGGCCGCCTCGTGCAGCGTCCGCTCCTCGCGGTGCTCGGCCCCGGACGCCTTGACCGTGCGCAGCGCGCCGAGGATGCGCTCCAGCGAGGCGCCCATCACGCCGACCGCGTCCTGGGCCCGTCTGCTGGCCCGGTTGATGCGCGGCACGATCACCCCGAGCACCGTGCCCGCGCCCAGGATGACGGCGAGGGTGACCCCGAGCAGCACCGGGTCGACCAGACCCATCATCACGATCGTCGCGACCAGCGTGAGCCCGCCGGTGCCCAGGCCCACCAGTGAGTCCGTGGTGACCTCGCGCAGGAGGGTGGTGTCGGAGGTGATGCGGGCCATCAGATCGCCCGGCTCGCTGCGGTCGACCGCCGGGATCCGCAGACGCAGCAGATACGAGGACAGGGCGCGCCGCGCGCCGAGGACGACCGACTCGGCGGTACGGCGCAGCACGTACGAACCCAGCGCGCCCAGGGCCGCGTTGGCGACGACCAGCGCCGACATGGCGAGCAGCGCGCCGGTGATGGCCCGGTCGTGCGAGAGGTCGTCGATCAGGCCCTTGGCCACCAGCGGCAGCAGCAGCCCGGTCGCGCCCGTGACCAGCGAGAGGAGGGCGCCCGTGAGCAGGGGCCACCGGTGCGGTCGTACGTAGCCGAGGAGCAGCCGCCAGGCGGGCGGGCCGGTCTCGGTCTCTGCGATGCTCACGGCGCTCCTTCGGCAGGCGGGTGAGCATTCAGGCTACGTCGGCGCCCGCCCGCGACCACGAACGATTCCGCGCCACCGAGGCCGCGTACGCCCCGGGCAGAGACCGCGGTGCCGGCCGCGGTACGGCACGGTCACGGAGGTCAGGGCCACAGCCCGTACCCCCGGGTGAGGATGCGGTGGGTGTCGTACAGGGCCTTGGCGCGTACGAGTTCGTCCCAGTCGGGGCCGAAGTGCGTTCGCCAGTCGGCCGGTGTCATCGGGAGCGCGCCGCCCGGGTACAGGACTCCGCCGACGGCCCTGGCGCGGGTGTGGAGCGCGCGGTTGGCGGCCACCAACTGCCGTACGACGTCCGGCCGGTCGGGTGGTGCCGTGCGCATCAGGGAGAGCAGGCAGAGCCGTTCGCCGGCGGGCCTGCGCAGCAGCGGCGTGTGCAGCGTGCTGCCTGTGAGGGGGCGCAGCTGGACAGAGCCGCAGACGCGCAGCGCCTGTTGGGCGTCCTCGGACAGCACGGACGGCACGAACGAGGTGGCCGCCTCCTCCGGGAGCAGCAGCGTCAGCCACGGGTGCGGGCGCTGCCACTCGCCGCTCGCCCGCAGCAGCCGCTCGTCGCGGTCGAGGCGGTGCAGGTACTCCGCGTAGGAGAGGTCCTCGATCTCCTCGGTGTCCGGGTCGTGGTCGAGATCGCCGATGAACAGGCCGTCCTCGGGCGGGAGTTGGCCGTTGTGCGGGGCCACCGCCTCGATGATGTAGTGCCAGTCGCCGCCCGGCGCGGGGCGCGCCTGGCCGGCGACATGGCTGAAGCGGGCGTCGCGGGCCAGCCGGCGCTGGTCCGTGAAGAACGTGCCGGGCGTGCGGTGGTGGAGGCGGTAGCGGCGCACCCGGGCCGGAGCGGGCAGCAGTTGCAGCGTGGCCCGGACGACGAGCGCGCACTGGCCGAGCCCCGCAGGCACCGCGCGGAACAGGTCCGGGTGCTCCTGCTGCGAGCAGACCAGCCGCTCACCGGTGCCGGTGACGACCTCCAACTCCCGCACCCAGTCCGCGACAAGTCCGAACCGGTGACTGGAGCCGCCGAAACCGCCGGTGCTCAGCACCCCGCCGACGCTTGCGCCGAGATGGTCGGGCACCACCGGCGGCGCGAGACCGGCGGCGAGGGAGGCCCGTACCACGTCACTCCACAGCGCCCCGGCCCCGGCGACCAGCAGCCGGTCCTCCGGCACGCAGCGCACCTCGTCGAGTCCCGTCATGTCGACGACATAGCCGCCGTCCGCCTGCCCCTGCCCGTACACTGCCTGGCCGCCGCCGCGCGCGGTCACCGCGATTCCGCGCGGCCCTGCGAAGGCGACGAGTCCCTGCACGGCGCCCACGGAACGCGCCGTCAGCACGCCGAGCGGACGCGACCCGACGATGTGCCCGAAATCGGCCGAGGCCCGCAGCAGATCCTGGTCCTCGGCATCGAGGACGGAATCGGCCATTTGGTTTCCGGAAATATCGCTCTCCACTTCGATGGAATAATTCGCGCACCAAAATACGGAGAACCGGCATGGTCAAGAACCAGGCACACATCCGGACCGGGCAAAGAGATTTCCACTTTCCAGTGGAGCTGCTGAAAGGTGAATCATCCTTAATGATTTCTTCCCGAATCAGAATGAACCCCTGTCCCCAGAAGGTCGTCGGCGGAGACAGGGGCGGCGATGTCGTTACCGATCAGTCACCCGTAGGGTCGAAAGACACGGACAGTGGCCGACGAAAGGGTTCAACACCATGGCGCAGGAAGTACGCGGCGTGATCGCACCGGGCAAGGACGAGCCGGTGCGGGTGGAGACGATCGTCGTGCCGGACCCCGGCCCCGGGGAAGCGGTCGTACAGGTGCAGGCCTGCGGGGTCTGTCACACCGACCTGCACTACAAGCAGGGCGGCATCAACGACGAGTTCCCGTTCCTGCTCGGGCACGAGGCCGCGGGCGTCGTGGAGTCGGTCGGCGAGGGCGTCACCGATGTCGCGCCCGGCGACTTCGTGATCCTCAACTGGCGTGCGGTGTGCGGCAATTGCCGGGCCTGTCTGCGGGGACGCCCGTGGTACTGCTTCAACACCCACAACGCCGAGCAGAAGATGACCCTCACCGACGGGACCGAGCTGTCCCCGGCGCTCGGCATCGGAGCCTTCGCCGAGAAGACGCTGGTCGCGGCCGGGCAGTGCACCAAGGTCGACCCGAGCGTGGCACCGGCGGTGGCGGGGCTGCTCGGCTGCGGTGTGATGGCCGGCATCGGCGCGGCGATCAACACCGGCAACGTCGGCCGCGGCGACAGTGTGGCGGTCATCGGCTGCGGTGGCGTCGGCGACGCGGCGATCGCCGGGGCGAACCTGGCGGGCGCGGCGAAGATCATCGCCGTGGACATCGACGACCGCAAGCTGGAGACCGCCCGCTCCATGGGCGCCACCCACACCGTCAACTCCCGCGAGTCCGACCCCGTCGCCGCGATCCAGGAGCTGACCGGCGGCTTCGGCGCCGACGTCGTCATCGAGGCGGTCGGCCGCCCCGAGACGTACAAGCAGGCCTTCTACGCACGCGACCTCGCCGGAACCGTCGTCCTGGTCGGTGTGCCCACCCCGGAGATGAAGCTCGAACTGCCGCTGCTGGACGTGTTCGGCCGTGGTGGGTCGCTCAAGTCCTCCTGGTACGGCGACTGCCTGCCCTCCCGTGACTTCCCCATGCTCATCGACCTGCATCTGCAGGGCCGGCTTCCCCTCGACAAGTTCGTGACCGAGACGATCGAACTGACCGATGTGGAGAAGGCCTTCGAGCGGATGCACCACGGTGACGTCCTCCGCTCGGTGGTGGTGCTGTGATGACCGCTCGTATCGAACACCTCGTCACCTCGGGGCAGTTCAGCCTCGACGGCGGCACCTGGGACGTCGAGAACAACGTGTGGATCGTCGGTGACGACCACGAGGCCATCGTGATCGACGCCGCCCACGACGCCGACGCCATCCTCGAAGCGGTCGGCGACCGCCGCCTCAAGGCCATCGTGTGCACCCACGCGCACAACGATCACATCGACGCCGCGCCGGAGCTGGCCGACCGCACCGGCGCCACCATCTGGCTGCACCCCGACGACCTGCCGCTGTGGAAGCAGACCTACCCCGACCGCGACCCCGACGCCCATCTGGTCGACGGCCAGGTCATCGAGGCCGCAGGCGCCGACCTCACGGTGATCCACACCCCGGGCCACGCGCCCGGCGCGGTCTGCCTCTACGACCCCGCCCTCGGCGCGGTCTTCACGGGCGACACACTCTTCCAGGGCGGCCCGGGCGCCACCGGCCGCTCCTTCTCCCACTTCCCGACGATCATCGACTCGATCCGCGACCGCCTGCTCGCCCTCCCACCCGACACCAAGGTCCTCACCGGCCACGGCGAGTCGACCACGATCGGCGCCGAGGCCCCGCACCTGGAGGAATGGATCGCCCGAGGCCACTGACCCCGGCCGGAGGAGCGCGGCCGGCCCACCCATCCCGGCCGCGCCATACGATCACGGTCATGACCACCAACACTCTCGTGACCGTCCACGACACCCGAGCCCTGGTCTGCGACCCTGACGGCCCGCCGCTCGACGGAGAACAGGCCGCGCTCGATCTCATCGGCGACGCAATGGGCCACGATGCCGAGTTGGTCGTGGTGCCCGTGGAGCGGGTGGCCGAGGAGTTCTTCGAACTGCGGTCGGGGGTCGCGGGCGCGGTCATGCAGAAGTTCGTGAACTACCGGCAGCGCCTCGCCGTCGTCGGCGACATCTCCCGGCACCTCGCCGAGAGCGCGGCCCTGCGCGACTTCGTCCACGAGACCAACCAGGGCGGCCACATCTGGTTCCTCGCGGACCGCGCCGCGCTGGAGGCGAGGCTGCGCCCGGCCGGGTGACCGTTCGAGGCCCTCGGTAAAACACGACAGGAGATGTCCGGTTTCCCCGGCACCCTCGACGGTGACAGCAGTCGCAGGGGAAACGGGAGGCCGGACATGTCGGCAGCACTCGAAGGCAAGGTGGCGCTGGTCGCCGGGGCGACCCGGGGCGCCGGGCGGGGGATCGCGGTCGAACTCGGCGCGGCCGGCGCCACGGTCTACGTCACCGGACGCAGCACCCGCGCCCAGCGCTCCGAGTACGACCGCCCCGAGACCATCGAGGACACCGCCGACCTGGTCACCGAGGCCGGCGGCCACGGCATCGCCGTACCCACCGACCATCTCGACCCGGACCGGGTCCGTGCCCTCGTCGACCGCATCTCCGACGAGCAGGGCCGCCTCGACGTCCTGGTCAACGACATCTGGGGCGGTGAGAACCTCTTCGCATGGGACACCCCGGTCTGGGAGCACGACCTCGACAAGGGCCTGCGGCTGCTGCGGCTCGCCGTCGAGACGCACGCCATCACCAGCCACCACGCCCTGCCCCTGCTGCTGCGCCGGCCCGGCGGCCTGGTCGTCGAGGTCACCGACGGCACCGCCGAATACAACCGCGACAACTACCGGGTCTCCTTCTTCTACGACCTCGCCAAGACGTCCGTGCTGCGCATGGCCTTCGCCCTCGGCCATGAGCTCGGCCCGCGCGGGGCCACCGCCGTCGGGCTGACGCCGGGCTGGCTGCGCTCGGAGATCATGCTCGACCACTTCGGCGTCCGCGAGGACACCTGGCGCGAAGCCCTCGACCGCGTCCCCCACTTCGCCATCTCCGAGACCCCGCGCTACGTCGGCCGCGCCGTCACCGCCCTCGCCGCCGACCCGGACGTGTCCCGCTGGAACGGCGAGTCCCTCTCCAGCGGCGGCCTGGCCCTCACCTACGGCTTCACCGACCTCGACGGCAGCCGCCCGGACGCCTGGCGGTACCTGGTGGAGGTGCAGGACGCGGGGAAGCCGGCGGACACGACCGGTTATCGCTGAGTCAGGAGGGCCCCACCGACGGCAGCTGCCACCGCACCGTGAGGCCCGGTGGCAGAGCCAGATCCTCCCGTACGGCGGCGTAGTAGCCGTCCCGTCCACCCCGGTGCCGTTCCAGCAGCCCCTGCCAGGCCGCCGGATCGCGCGTCCCGTCACGCAGGAACTGTTCCATCTCCAGCACCACCGTGACCCAGACCCGCGCCTTCTCCACCACCTCCGGGCTCCCCATCAGCAGCAGCGCCTCCCCGTCCGGGTCCCGCGCGAGGGTCGCCGCGGCCAGCTGCGGTGCGGCCTCCTCGGGGGTGAGCGGATGCGGATGGGGGTCGTTGCCGAAGTGGGACGCCACCCGGCACGCCAGAGTGATCGTCTTCTTCAGCGTCCGCGCGTAGTCGATGTACACGGCCAGCCGCCGCTCCTCCCAACGGGCCGCCTGCTCGCGGTGGAACCGGGCGCGGTCGCTGCGCACCACCGCGAAGTACGAACCGAGCGCACCGATCACGACACCGATCAGCGCGGGAAGCTGCTGTATGAACGCCGACATGGGCGCACGCTATCTGCCCGGTAGATCATTCCGGGAGTAGCTTCGGCTCATGGCTGACTCAAAGCGCTTCGAGGGGTACGGGGTTCTCGTCACCGGCGCGGCCCGCGGCATCGGCGCCGCCGTCGCCCGGCGGCTCGCCGAGGAGGGCGCGCGTGTCCTGCTGACCGACGCCGACGCGTCCGAGGTCGAGAAGACCGCGGCCGCGCTGCGCGAACTGGGCCTCGCCGCCCGGGCGTCGGGCTGTGACGTGGCGGACCGCGCGCAGGTCGAGGCGGTCGTCGCGCACGCCGTCGACGCCTTCGGCGCGCTGGACGTCCTGGTCAACAGCGCCGCCTCCTGCACGCCCGACACCCCGCTGTTCGAGGACGGCACGGACGAGGCCTGGGACCGCGACCTCGACATCACGCTCACCGGCACCTACCGCTGCTGCCGCGCGGCCCTCCCGCACCTGGCCGCCTCCGGCCGCGGCGCCGTCGTGAGCATCGGCTCCGTCAACGCCCTGCAGAACTTCGGCAACCAGGCCTACAGCGCGGCGAAGGCCGGTCTGCTCTCCCTGACCCGCACCCTGGCCGGACACGCCGGACCGCGCGGCGTCCGCGTCAACCTCGTCGTACCCGGCACGGTCCGCACCTCCGCCTGGGAGGGACGCGACGACGAACTCGACGCGCTGCGCCCCCTCTACCCCCTCGGCCGGGTCGGCGAGCCCGAGGACATCGCCGCCGCCGTCGCCTTCCTCGCCTCCCGCGACGCGGCCTGGATCACCGGCACCGCGCTGACGGTCGACGGCGGCCTGACGGCGGTGAACTCCGGGTTCCTCGCGAGGGTCCGGTACACCGGGTGAACGTGTGACCTGCCGCACTGCGATTGTCACCGTTTCGTCTTAGCGTGCAGGGCGCTACAACCGATCACGCCCGACACCGGTCTAGGTGGGAGAGATCGCACAAGGGACCGTCATCGAGCGCGAAAGGCAAGGCCGGCCATGGGGGACATACGCAGACGGGGAGCCGTCGTACTGGGGATCACCGGACTGGTGGCACCACTCACTCTCGCACTGAGCACCGGGTCCGCCCAGGCGTCCACGGGCTGTACGACGTCGACCGGGCCGTACCAGAAGCAGGTGGAGAAATTCCTCGGCCTGCCGGTCGACGGCAAGCAGTCCGCGAGCGACTGCAAAGCCATCAAGGCCTTCCAGACCAAGCACGGCATCACGCCGAACATCGGCTACGCGGGTTCCGTCACCTGGGGCGTGATGGACCTGATGAACAAGCAGAAGGCCGTCGGGCACAACCCGAATAAGGACGGCAAGTGCCCGACCAACAAGGGCCGCATCGCCTGCGTCAACCTGACCCTCCAGCTCAGCTGGATCCAGGACGGCAACACCCTCGTCTACGGCCCGGTCCCGGTCCGCACCGGCCGCAAGGGGTACGTCACCCGCACCGGCCTGAAGAAGATCTACTGGCGGGACATCGACCACGTCTCGAACATCTACAACGTGCCGATGCCCTACAGCCAGTTCTTCGACGGCGGCCAGGCCTTCCACTCGGTCAACCTCAGCATGTGGAACCCGCCGGGCTCCCACGGCTGCGTCAACATGACCACCAAGGACGCCAAGAAGTACTGGTCGCTCCTGAAGAAGGGCGACGACGTGTTCGTGTACGGGCGGAAGCCGGGCACCTGATCCCAGGTGCCCGGCCCGGACGTGCCGTTACTGCGGCGCGTCCCCGAAGTCCGGGATCTCCAGCCGTGCCCCGCCCTGCCGGGCCGAGTCGTGGGCGATGATGCCCGGCAGGGTGTAGCGGGCCGCCACCCACGCGTTCACCGAGGGCAGCGACCGTGTGTTGACGGCGGTCACGAAGTCGTCGACCAGGAAGTGGTGGCTGCCCTCGTGGCCGTTGTGCAGGTTGTCGAACACCCGCGGCAGCCGTGAGCGGTCGTGCACCGGCGCCGAACCGGAGGTGAAGGCGGCCCGCAGGTCAGGGGCGATGTGCTGGAGCGAGGGGTCGTCCGGGGACATGGTCGGCTTGGGTTCGAGGAGCTCGCTGATGTCCTTGACGCCCTTCTTGTCCTGCCACAGGGCCACGGTCGCGAGCTGCTCCATGCTCGCCTCCGTGCCGAAGAACCGGAAGCGGGACTCGCGGATGTGGGAGGGGTAGCCGACCCGCCGGAACTCGTTGGTGCGGAACGAGCCGCCGCCCGCCACCTCGAACAGCGCGGTCGCGTTGGAGAAGTCGTTGCCGAACTGGCTGACGTCCTTGTCGAAGACGCCGTCGCCGCGGTCGTCGACGACACCGATCGCCGACACGCTCACCGCGTGCGTCTGCCAGGCGCCGAGCACCCCGCCCACCGAGTGGGTGGGGTAGAGCAGCGGGGGATAGCTGGCCGTCTGCTTCCAGTTCTCGCCACCGCTGTACTGGTACGCCTCGTAGAACCCGAGATCCATGTCGTGGACGTAGTCGCCCTCGGCGTAGAAGAGCCGCCCGAAGGCGCCCTCGGCGATCTGGTTGCGGGCGTGCACGGTCGCCGGGTTGTACTGGCTGGTCTCGCCCATCATGTACGTCAGCCCGGTCGCCTTGACCGCGTCGATGATCGCCGCGATCTCCTCCGTGGTGATCGCCATGGGGACCGCGGAGTACACGTGTTTGCCGGCGTTCAGGCCCGCCAGCACCAGCGGGCCGTGGGTCCAGCGCTGGGTGAAGACGGCGACCGCGTCGACCGCCTTCGACTCCAGCATCGCCTCGTACGAGGGGAAGGTGCCCGCCAGCCCCTGCGCGGCGACGAGCTGCTCGGCGCGTTCGGGCAGCAGATCGGTGACGTAGATGTCGCTGACGCCGGGATGGGCCTGGAAAAGGGTGGCGAACTGGCCGGAGAACTGGCCTGCGCCGACGATACCGATCGAGAACGTCATGTAAGGCGTGCCCTTCAATGGTCGAGTCACTGGTCGAGAATCAGGTTGATCTGGCTGTTGGTCCGGTTCAGGCTCGTCACCGACTTGCCGTTGCCGTATATGTCCTGCATGGCCGGGTGCATCAACGCGTACACGTCGGCCGCGTAGTTGGTGATCGGATAGGAGAAGGTCGTGAAGTCCTTCTTGTCGGCGACCGGCTTCGTGAAGGCCGAGACGTCGAGGCCCTTCTTCTCGTACGCGGCCACCGCGGCCTTCGTCCCGGCCGGTGTGGCCGGGAAGACGATGCCGTAACCGCCCACCGTCTTCTGGCACTCGTCCGAGGACAGGTACTTGACCCACTTCAACGCGCCCGCCTTGTTGCGGGCGTTCTTGGTCACCGAGTCGGCGAGCCCGTTCATCATCGTGGCGCGCTTGCCGGTGGGGCCCTCGGGGGTGAGGGCGGTGGCGATCTTCACTCCCTTGAACCCGGCGTACGTCGAGATCATCCAGGCGCCGTCGAAGGTGGCGGCCGCCGTGCCCGCGGCGACCTGGGCGTTGCCCGGGCTGGACTGGGAGTTGTAGGCGGTGAAGGGCGCCATGTAGCCCTTCTTCGCCAGCCCGAAGTACCACTTGATCACCGACTGGAAGGTCTTGCTGTCGTACCGGTACTTGCTGCCCCAGCGCTTCTTGTCGGTGTAGGTCCAGCCCGCGGAGGCGGCGAAGTTGCTCCACTGGGTCTGGCCGTCGCCGTCCCCGGCGCCGTTGCTGGCCAGGCCGTAGACCTTCACGTGGTTCTTGTCGAAGCCCGGTTCGTCGCCGCGCCTGCCGTTGCGGTCGACGGTCAGGTGCGCGATGGCCTTCTCGAAGGTGCCGCCGTCCTCGGGGTTCCAGGACAGGCTGTTGAGCTGTTCGGCGGTGAGTCCCGCGTCCTTGGCCGCCTTCTGGTTGTAGAAGAGGGCGACGGTGTCCCAGTCCTTCGGGGCGCCGTAGCGGTGGCCGTCCTGGCCGATCCAGTTGTCGGCGAGGCCCTTCTGGTAGGCGGCCGGATCGATGCCCAGGTCGTCCAGCGGCTCCAGCACCTTCAGGTCGGCGAACTGGCCGAACTTCTGGATGTGGTCGGTGAACACGTCCGGCTCGGTGCCGGCGATGAAGCTCGCGGTCAGCTTGGTCCAGTAGTCGTCCCAGCCCAACTGGGTGATCTTCACGTGCAGTCCGGGGTTCTCCTTCTCGAAGCCCTTGGCGCACGCCTGGTAGGCGGGCAGCTGGTTGGCGTCCCACAGCCAGTACGTCACCGTGCCGGAGGAGGATCCGGCCCCGCCGCCCTTGGCGCAGCCGCTCACCAGGGACAGCGCCAGCGCTCCGGTCAGTGCCACGACCGTACGCATCCCAACTCGCATGTCCGTCCCCTTACTTGATGCCGGTGAAGCTGATGGAGCCGACGATGCGGCGCGCGAAGAACCCGAACAGCACGAGCATCGGCAGGGCCGCGATGAGCGTGGCCGCCATCAGGCCCGACCAGTCGGTGCCGGTCTGCGGGGTCTGCGCCCGGAAGATCGCCAGGGCCACGGTCAGGACACGGGAGCTGTCGCTGTAGGAGACCATCAGCGGCCAGAAGTAGTCGTTCCAGGCCGTGATGTACGTCAGGACCGCGAGCGTCATGATCGGCGTGGACGCCATCGGCAGCAGCACCCGGAAGAAGATCCGCACCTTCCCCGCGCCGTCGAGCAGGGCGGCCTCCTCGACCTCGCTCGGGATGTTCATGAAGAACTGGCGCAGGAAGAACACCGCGAACGGTGTCATGAACATCGTCGGCAGGGCGATCCCCAACAGGTTGTCCACCAGGCCGAGTTGCTTGATGAGCACGAAGTTCGGCAGCAGCGTGAAGATCGTCGGCACCATCAGTCCGGCGAGGAACAGGCCGAACACCTTGTCCCGGCCGCGCCAGCGCAGGCGGGCGAAGGCGTACGCGGCCATCGCGGAGAAGAAGATCTGGCAGCCGGTGATCAGCGTCGAGACGATCACCGAGTTGAGCAGATAGCGCCAGAACTTCAGTCCGCCGCCCGCACCGCCCTGTGCGATCGCCTCCTTGGTCGACTGGAGGCCGAGCGCCCGCTCGAAACCACCCATGCTCGGGTCGACCGGCAGCGGATCGCCGGGGTGGGCGGCGAGCCCGGGGTTGGTGGACAGCGCGGTGCGCAGGATCCAGTAGAACGGCAGCAGGGTGACGAGCACGATCGCGGCCATCACCGCCCAGGCCGCGATCCGGCCGAGGGACGGCCGGCGCCCGAGGGGCCGTATCCGTGTGGTCGTCGTAGTGGTCACGGCAGCCATGTCGGTCTCCTCTCCCGTCAGCCGAGGTCGCTCTGGCCGGCCCGGGTGATCCGGTACTGCAGGACGGTGATCGCGCTGAGCACGACGAGCAGGGCCACGGACATCGCCGAGGCGTAGCCGAACTGGAAGCGGCCGAACGCGGCGCCGTAGATGTAGTACTGGAGCACGTTGGTCGCGTTCGCGGGACCGCCCGCGGTCGTCACCGCGACCGTGTCGAACACCTGGAACGAGCCGATCACCGTCATGATCAGAACGACCGCGAGGACCGGCCGCAGCAGCGGCATGGTGATCCGCCAGAACATCCGCCACTCGCCCGCGCCGTCCACCTTCGCTGCCTCGTACACGTCGTTCGGGATGGCCTGCAGCCCGGCGAAGAGCAGGAGCGCGGTGTAGCCGACGTGCCGCCACACGTTGATCAGGGCGATCGTGGGGATCGCCCAGGTCTCGTCGGCGAGGAACGGGATGCGGTCGAAGCCGAGCCCGGCGATGATCTCGTTGCCGATGCCGAGCTGGTTGTCCAGGATCCACAGCCACACCAGACCCGCGACGACGTTGGACATCAGATACGGCGTCAGCACGATCCCGCGCAGCACGGCCGACTGGGTCAGCCGCTGCAGCAGCACGGCGATGGCGAGCGCCGACACCGTCTGGACGCCGATGTTGATGACCACGTACTCGACGGTGACCTTCAACGAGTCCCAGAAGATGGGGTCGTGGACCATCCGCACGTAGTTGTCGAGGCCCACCCACTCGGCCGGGGTGAGCAGGTTGAAGCGGGTGAAGCTCAGGTAGATCCCGCGCAGCGTCGGCCAGAGCAGGAAGACCGTGAAGCCCAGCAGCGCCGGGGCGACGAACACCGCGGCGAGCCGTCCGTCGCCTCCGCGCTCGCGGGCCCTGGCCCGCCCCGTCCTCGGTGTGGTCCCAGCCCCTTCCGCGCCGCGCAGCGGCAGACGCGAAGGAGGGCTGCTGGAGGCGATGGTCATCGGGAGACTCCCTCGTCTACGGCGGCTCGTCCTCGGCCACTTACTTTTGTCGCGAAAGAATCGGCCCGTCAAGGGTCCTGCATGCATCTTTTCCAGGCCCGGTTCAGCGCACTACAGTGGACCTGTTGTTTTTGAAGCAAAAGAAATCATGTGAATGATCATGTGGGAGTCTGACCTTCATGACCACAGTTGCCGCCAGCTGGCTTCCACTGAGCCCCGGTGAACGCGCGGTGGCGATCGAGGTGCTGCTGGGCGGCCCGCTGTCGCGCACCGAACTCGCCCGGCGGCTCGACCTCTCCGCGGGCAGCCTCACCCGGCTGACCAAGCCGCTGATCGAATCGGGCCTGCTGATCGAGGTCGCCGAGGCCGGCGCCCCGCCCGAGGTGCGCCAGGGCCGCCCCTCGCAGCCCCTCGACGTCGTCGCCGAGTCCCGCTCCTTCATCGGCTTCAAGGTCACCGAGGACATGGTCTACGGCGTCGTCACCACCCTCCGCAGCGCCATCGTCGCCCGCCACGACCGCCCGCTCACGACCCATGAGCCGGACCGGGTGGCCGACCTGCTCGCGGAGATGGCCGCCGAACTCGCGACCGCCCACCCGCGCCTCGCCGGCATCGGCATCGGCGTCGGCGGCCTCGTCGAGGACCGTGCCGTGGTGGGGGAGTCGCCGTTCCTGCAGTGGCGGGACGTGCCGCTCGCGCGGCTCGTGGAGGAGCGCACGGGACTGCCCGTGGTCGTCGAGAACGACGTCGCCGCCCTCGTCGAGGCCGAGACCTGGTTCGGGGCGGGCCGGGGCCTGGACCGCTTCGTCGTGCTCACCATCGGCGCCGGCATCGGCTACGGACTGGTCCTGGGCGGCAAGCGCGTGCCCAACGCCGAGGAGGACCGCGGCTTCGGACGGCACTGGATCGTCAACCCCAACGGGCCGCTCACCCCCGACGGAGAACGCGGCAGCGCCGTCTCCCTGCTCACCATCCCCAGCATCCGCTACCAGGTGCGGGCCGCCACCGGCCACGACTGCACCTACGAGGAGATCCTCGCCCGGGCCGCGGCAGGCGAGCCCATGCCCGCCCGGGTCGTCGACGAGGCCGCGCGCGCCCTCGGCGTCCTGCTCGCGCAGATCTCCAACTTCGTGATGCCGCAGAAGATCCTGCTCGCCGGCGAAGGCGTCGGCCTGATGGACGTCGCCGGGGACGCGGTGCGCGAGTCGATCGCCGCCCAACGGCACCCGCGGGCTGCCCCGGTCGCGCTGGAGACCAAGGTGTCCGACTTTCACGACTGGGCCCGCGGGGCCGCGGTCCTGGCGATCCAGGTGCTGGTGCTCGGGGCCGCCGACGCATGAAAATCTCCTGGGAACCGCCAACTCCCCGAAGGATGTTGCGAACTCCCCGACCAGGCTCGACGGATCGACGTGATCAGCAACACGGTCCGATAAGTCCGCTTTATTCCTGATTACTCACGTGGCCTTCACCTCCGGCGCCGTATGCTTCACACCATGTCCACCACTGTTGAACCCGCTACCGATCGATCGGCTGACGAGGTCAACGAGGAGATCCGTGCCCTGTGGCGCCGGTCGGGCGGGACACTGAGCGGCGAGCAGCGCGAGGAGTACCAGCGGCTCGTCCTCGAGTGGGCCGCCGCGGCCCCGCAGCCCGCGCGAGCGGCCTGAGCACCGCCCTCTGAAGCCCGCGGCGCATCCCCGCGCCGGACCTGGGCACCCCTGAGGGGATGGGCCCTCTCCTCGCACTTGCCTCGGCACTCTGCTACGGCATCGTCGACTACACCGGCGGCATCCTGTCCCGCCGGGCCCCCTTCACGGCTGTCACCTTCCTCGGCCAGCTGGGCGGGCTCGCCCTCGCGTCGGTCGCGGCCCTGGTGATCCCCGCCTCCTCCGTCCACCCCGCCGATCTGCTCTGGGGCGCCCTGTCCGGCCTCGGCAGCGGCACCGCCATGCACTTCCTCAACCGGGGCCTCAGCCGCGGCGCGATGAGCGTCGTCGTACCCGTGAGCGCGGTGACCGGCGTCGCCCTGTCCGTGGTGTGCGGGGTCCTCGCCCTCGACGACCGCCCGGGCGCGCTCGCCTGGCTGGGCATCGCGGTGACGCTGCCCGCGCTGTGGCTGGTCTCCGGAGGCCGGGCGGGCGCGGCCCGGGGAGCCGGGGACGGACTGCTGGCCAGCGCCGGGGTGGCCGTGCAGTACGTCGCCCTCGGCCTCGCGGGACCGGCCGCAGGGCTGTGGCCCGTCGTCGCGGGCCGCGTCGCCGCCGTACTCCTGCTGCTGCCGACCGTTCTGCGGCGCGGGCCCGCATGGCTGCCACGGCCGCTCGCCGCGCAGGCGCTGCTCGTCGGGGCCGGGGCCGCGCTCGGGCTGATCCTGTACCTGCTCGCCGTACACCGGCAGCTGCTCGCCGTCGCCGTGGTCCTGGCCTCCCTCTACCCGGCCGTCCCGGTCGTCCTCGGCCTGGCCCTCCTGCACGAGCGGGTCACCCGGAGACAGACGGTGGGGCTGCTGGGCGCGGCCGCGGCGACGGTCCTGCTGACGCTCGGCTGAGCACGCCGTACAGCTGGTCAGCCCCAAGTGGCCGAGTAGTACCGGCGGTACTCCTTGCGGTCCTGTTCCGCGCGGATGTAGCGGGTGGCGACCAGGGCCAGCAGGCTGCCGCCGATGACCAGCATGCCGGGGCCGATGTTGCGCGGGTCGGTGAGGCGGGCCAGCAGGGTGGACCCGCTCGCCAGGCCCGACGTCGGAGCCGAGGAGCCGGGCGTGGTGGTGTTCGGCGCGATCGCGCTGTGCGTGGCCGAGTCGGACGGCGCGGGGCTCTGCGAGGCGTTCTGGCCGGCGGCCGCCTGCTTGGAGACGATCAGCTGCACGCCCAGCGCCTGCATGGCCTTCGTCACCGGCTGGAAGAACGTCGTACCGCCCGACGTGCAGTCGCCGCTGCCGCCGGAGGTCACGCCGAGCGCGATGCCCTCGGAGAACAGCGGGCCGCCGCTGTCCCCGGGTTCGGCGCACACGTTCGTCTCGATCAGCCCGGTCACCGTGCCCTCCGGGTAGTTGACCGTGGCGTCGAGGCCCTTGACCTCGCCGTCGTGCAGCCCGCTGGTGCTGCCGCTGCGGAACACCCGCTCCCCGACGGCCGGATCGCCGACGCCGGTGATCCGCACCCCGTTGCCGTTGCCGATCGCCACGATGTCCGCGCCCTGCCCGGCCGTACCGCTGTCGTACTGGACCAGCGAGAAGTCGCTGCCGGGGAAGTTCTGCTGGACGGTCTTGCCCAGTTCCTGGGTGCCGCGGTTGTCGGCGAACCACACCGAGCCCGTCGGCCCGCAGTGCCCGGCGGTGAGGATGAAGTCGCTCTGCCCGTTGGTCACGTTGAAGCCCGCGGAGCAGCGGCCGCCGGTCGACAGGATGGGCACGGCGCCGTTGACGCGGGTGGTGAAGGTGCCCTTGGTGCGTTCCATGCGGACGTAACTGCCGATGCCGGAGGCCACCTTGGTCATGTCCGACCAGCCGGTGGCCGAGACGGTGCTGTCGGCCTGCACCACGACCTGGTTCGTCTTGTAGTCCATCACCCAGGCCGTGCCCGCCACCCGGGGCGCCGAACGCAGCGTCGCCGTGGCCGCCTTGAGCTCGTTCATGCTGTGGCCGACCATCTTGGCCTCGGCGCCCGCCTGCTCGACCGCGGCCGCCGCCTTCTCGTCGGTGACCGCGACGACCGTCTTCCCGTCGGCACCGACCCAGGTGCCCGCCGTACGCGCGGTGCCGAGCTCGGAGATCAGCGAGGCTCCCGTGCCCGGTGCCGCGTCGGTGGAGCTGAACGGGACGGCCGAGGTGCCGGGGGTCTCGCTCGCCATGGCGGCCTGCGTGACCATGGCTCCTCCGAGGAGGAGTCCGCCGACGGCCGCCAGTCGCGTCACTCGCCGGACGATCCGTCGTCGTGCGTGCCTCATGCATGGCTCCCGAACCCGAACGCGCGGTGTCAACACCGCGGGGCCCTCCGGTCGTTGAGCGCCCCTCCTCCATACGTCGCCCGGGACGGGAGTGTTCAGTGGGTGGACGATGTCCTCATGTCTCGCTCCTCACTTCTTGCGGCCCACCCCGCCGTAGATCCCCACCGCCTGCGGTTCGCCGGCCTCGGCGGGCTCCGGCCGCCACTGCGAGCACGAGACGATGCCCGGCTCCAGGACCTCCAGGCCGTCGAAGAAGCGGGCCACGGCATCCGGGGTGCGCTGGGTGAGCGTCGGGGTGCCGTGCTCGTTCCAGAAGTGCACCGCCGCGTCCACCCCGGGCATCGCCGGGCTGGTGATGGTGTGGGAGATGACCAGGTGGCTGCCGGAGGGCAGGGCGTCCATGAGCCGCCCCACGATCCCGTACGGGTCCTCGTCCTCGCCGATGAAGATGACCACGCCGAGCAGCATCAGGGCGATCGGCCGGCTGAAGTCCAGGGTCTGCGCGGCGCGTTCCAGGATCGCGTCGACGTTGCGCAGGTCCTCGTCCAGATGGTCCGTACGGCCCTCGGGGGAGCTGGTGAGCAGGGCCCGGGCGTGCGCCAGGACCAGCGGGTCGTTGTCGACGTAGACGACCCGCGCGTCCGGGGCGAGCCGCTGGGCGACCTCGTGGGTGTTGTCGGCCGTGGGGAGGCCGGTGCCTATGTCGAGGAACTGGCGGATCCCCACGTCGGCGACCAGGTGACGTACCGCCCGGCCCAGGAACAGGCGGTCGGCGCGGGCCAGTTCGCCGATCTCCGGATGCAGCTCGCGGATCCGGTCGCCCGCCACGCGGTCGACCTCGTAGTAGTCCCCGCCGCCCAGCCAGTAGTTCCAGATCCGGGCCGTGTGCGGGCGCAGCGTGTTGATGCGTCTGCGCAGCGTCGCGGCGGGATCTTCCGTGGCTGCGTGGTTCTCGGTCACGGGTTCAGCTCCTGCGGTGCCGGGTGGGGGGTGTGAAGGTTGTCAATGGGAAATCTAGACGGCCGAGTTGCAATCCGCAGAGGGTACGGAGCGGTTGTTTTCTCCCACGCCGTCTTCTGCGCCGATCAGGGCCCATCCGTCCCGGTCGCCCCACACGGACGCCGCATCCACATAGGGGCGCAGCAACCCCGTGAGCACGGGGTCCACGCGCCGGTGCAGCACGTCCGAGGCGATCTTGCGGGCGATCCCGGCGAGGAAGTCCGCGAGCTGCACCCGGGGATCCTCGCGCGCGACCACGAGCCGCACTCCGTCGAGCCCGATCCCGGCCCGCCGGGCGGTCTCCTCGATCCAGGCGATCCGCTCCGGCGTCAGCATGTTCTGCCGGTCGTGGACGAGCCGCACGCGGCGCCCGCCCGCACTCCAGTGGGCGGCCGTGCTCACGATGGCCGGCAGCAGCGGATTGAGGACCGGAACCAGCACCGGCCCGGCGAGGACACGGGCGCGATAGGAAACCGCCCGGGGACGGGCTGCGGCGAGCCGTTCCAGAATGGGGGCGAGAGCCGTACGGGAATGCGCGCGCCGCAGCTCGTCCACCGCGCGGAAGAACGCGTCGACGGGCTCGTCCGGCTCCCCGTCGTTGCGCACGCGCAGCAATCGGTTGGCGGCCGCCAGGAATTCCCGCCAGCGTTCCTCCCCGAACACCCGCGGTCCCGCACGGAAGAGGACGAGGGCCTCGGTGCCGTCGCCGAGCAGCAGGTCGGCGGCCCGGTCGACGACGAAGAAGGCCTTCTCCGTCAGATGCACATGGGCCGTCCCGTGAATCGGCCCGCCGGGTTCCAGCAGCCATTCCAGGACCGCCCGGTGTTTCTCCCTGAGCAGATGGTTGGCCTTGTACTCCTCCGCGGGCGAGCGAATCCGGTCCCTGATCTCCCGCACGTACGCGGCAGCCGCATCCACCGGCATGCGCACACTCGCGTGGGCGAAGACGTCGGTGTTCCCACCGGTGAGATTCTCGCCGTCCGACCCCGACTCGTCGCAGGCCACTTCCGGCTCGTTCCAGGTCACCCCACGGCCCCCTATCTTTTGCTCCATGACCAGGATCCCGCACGACCCGTCCGGTGAACCGAATCCCCTCCGCATCCTCTCCCTCGACCACCTCCGCTCCCGTACGAGCATGAAATGGCGCACCTACCCCGCGGACGTACTGCCGCTGTGGGTGGCCGAGATGGACGTGCCCCTGGCCGAACCCGTCGTCCGCGCGGTCACCGACGCCCTCGCGCGCGGCGACACCGGCTATCCGGCGGGCACGGCGTACGCCGAGGCGCTCGCCGCGTTCGCCGAGAAGCGGTGGGGGTGGGACGGGCTCGCGGTGGAGCGCACGGCGATCGTGCCCGACGTGATGCTCGGCGTGGTCGAGATGATCAAACTGGTCACCGGGGCCGGCGATCCGGTCGTCGTGAACTCGCCCGTGTATCCGCCGTTCTTCCACTTCGTGGAGCACATGGACCGGCTGGTGCTGCAGGCTCCGCTCGGCGCGGACCTGCGCATCGACCTCGGTGTGCTGGAGGCGACCTTCCGGCACGCCGTCGCGGGCGGCCGCCGGGCCGCCTACCTGCTGTGCAGCCCGCACAACCCGACCGGCACCGTGCACACGGCAGCGGAACTCGCCGCCGTCGCGGCCCTCGCCGACCGGTACGGGGTCCGCGTGGTCGCCGACGAGATCCACGCCCCGCTGGTCGCGAACGGCGTCGACTTCGTCCCGTACCTGAGCGTGAGCGGCGCGGAGAGCGGCCTGTCCCTGATGTCCGCGTCGAAGGCGTGGAACCTGGCGGGCCTGAAGGCCGCCCTCGCGATCGCGGGTCCCGGGGCCGCCGCCGACCTGGCCCGGCTGCCCGAGGAGGTCGGCCACGGGCCGAGCCACGTCGGCGTCATCGCCCACACCGCCGCCCTGACCGACGGCACGGCCTGGCTGGACGCGCTGCTCGCGGGCATCGACGACAACCGCCTCCTGATCGCGGGCCTGCTCGCCGAGCACCTCCCGCAGATCGTCTGCCACCCGGCCGAGGGCACCTACTTCGCCTGGCTCGAGTGCCGCCCCCTCGGCCTCGGCGACGACCCCGCGGCGGTCTTCCTGGAACGCGGCCGGGTGGCCCTGAACTCCGGGATCCCTTTCGGAACCGGGGGAGAGGGCCACGCCCGCCTCAACCTCGCGACCACGCCCGAGATCCTCGCGGAGGGCGTACGGCGGATGGTGACGGCGCTCGACCGGACCTGAGCTGGGCGGGGCGGGTGTCATGGGCACGTGACGGCCCTGCATGATGGGCCCATGCGTGTGCTGATGCCGCTCCCCGACCGTGACTTCGACGTCACGGAGGTGGCCGTCCCCTGGCGGCTGCTCACCGACGCCGGACACCAGGTCGTCTTCGCCACCGAACGCGCCGGCACCCGGCCCGCGGCGGACCCGCGGCTGCTGACCGGCGTGCTCTTCGGGCAGCTCGGCGCCGAGGACGAACCCAAGCGGTTCTACGAGCAGCTCACCGCCGCCCCGGAGTTCACCGCGCCCGCCGCCTGGGCCGACGTGGACGTCACGGCGTACGACGGACTGCTGCTGCCCGGCGGCCACGCGCCCGGCATGCGGCAGTACCTCGGCTCCGCCTCGCTCCAGCGGCAGGTCGCCCGGTTCTGGGCGCTGGGCCGGCCGGTCGGCGCGATCTGCCACGGCGTGCTGGTCCTGGCCCGCGCCGAGGACCCGGCCACCGGCCGCAGCGTCCTGGCGGGCCACCGGACGACCTGCCTGCCGAAGTACATGGAACGCACCGCCTACCTGACCACCGCCTGGCGCCTGGGCCGCTACTACCGCACCTACCCGGCCTACGTGGAGGACGAGGTGCGCGCCGCCCTCACCGACCCGAGCGGACAGTTCGAGCGCGGCCCGCGTGTCCTGACCCGGCGCGGCACGGCCACCGACGACTCGCCCGCCTTCGTCGTCCAGGACGGCCACTACCTGTCCGCGCGCTGGCCGGGGGACGCGTACTTCTTCGCCCGCCGCTACCTGGAGCTGCTCCGGGCGAGACCGGGTGCCTAGACTTCCGGCATGGACGACACGTCGCTGGAGCGGCTCGGCGCGGGCAAGTACCTGCTGATCACGAGCTACCGCAAGAACGGCACCCCGGTCGCCACCCCGGTGTGGGTGGTGCGCGACGGCGACACGCTCGGTGTGTGGACGGTCGCCGACTCCTGGAAGGTCAAGCGCATCAGGGCCCGCGGGGATGTCCTGGTCGGCCCCTGCGACCTGCGGGGCAACCCCACCGGCGCCCAGCTCCCCGCCACCGCCGAGATCACCGACGAGGCGACCGTCGCCCGCTACCGGCAGCTGATCGCCCGCAAGTACGGCATCGTCGGCCGTCTCACCCTGCTCGGCAGCCGCCTGCGCCGGGGCCTGAAGGGAACCGTCGGCATCCGCGTCACGCTCGACGCCTGAGACGCGTACGGCCGCGCGACGCCCCCCCCGTGGGGAACCGCGCGGCCGCCGTCACGGCTCGTGCCGGGCTACGACGCGTCCACCACCGTGCCCTTGAGCTCCGGGCCGCCGGGCCTCGGGTCGCCGTTGTCGTCGGTCAGTCGGAAGAGCACCGACTCGGCGGGCTCGGTGACCTGGTCCTTGACCGTGGGCAGGTCCACCTCGCCGCTGAGCTTGCCGGCCGGGATGTCCGCGCCCAGGTACAGGTACTGGACCGAGGACAGCGGGCGTTCCGGATCCGGCTTCTCGCCCGAGGCGCTCTCCAGCCACGCCGGGTCCACGTCCTTTGTGGACAGCTCCGGGCCACTGGTGACCGGGGCGATCGCGAAGTACACGCCGAGGTCCACGTCGGCCGCCTCGGACAGCGTCACCTTCCACTTCAGGGGCTGCCCCTCGGTGACCCGGTCCGCCACCGGCTCAACGCCGATCGTGGGCATCGGATCGTCGTTCCGCACGGTCACCCCGCCGCGGTAGGCGCCGATGACGGCACCCCGGACGGCCTTGACCAGCACGGTGTTGTCGACGTCGTACGAGAAGCGGGTGTTGCCCTTCACCGTCACCGGTACGTCGATGTCGTGGCCGCCGGGCCGGACGGTCGCCAGGTGCTGCTTCGTCCTGCCGGTGGCCGGGTCGACGACGTAGACGCGCACCTGGCCGCTGCCCTGCCCGGAGACCTGCACCGGCACCGTGTACGTGCGGGTGCCGGAGTCGCCCTCCTTGACGGTCGTACGGCCGATGTCGACGCGCGGCAGCGCGGCCTCCCGCACCGCCGGGGTGCCGGGCCGCCAGCCCCATGCGTCCATCAGCCAGGCCCGTCCCTTGGTCGAACGCGGCGTCAACTCAAGGGACTTGACGTGCCCGAGGTCGAGGCCGGCCCGGGTCGCGGCGGTGAGCGGGACGCGGACCTCGCGGGCCCAGTAGGAGGCGGTGCGCTCGGTGCCCGGCAGCCCGTCGACGGTGACGCGGCCGAGGCCGGCCCGCCTGCCGTGGGTGTCGGTGAGGGACACGTCGAGCTTCGTGCCGGTCGAGCCCGGCGGGACGATCACACGCAGGGCGAGGTCCTTGGCACCGGCGAGCTTCACCGGCGTGCCGGGGCGTACCTGCACGGCGGATCCGGCGCGGGGCCAGTGCAGTGCGACGGCGCGGCGGCCGACCTCGCGCTCGGTCTCCCACTGCGCGAAGTGCGGTGAGGAGCCCTTGGTGCCGGGGCCCAGGCAGGCCACGTTCACGTCCGGGTCGACGGCCGAGCACAGCCGTGCGCCCGTCACCGACATGCTGCCGTCCGGCAGGAATCCGCCGGCGCGGTTCGCGCCGACCGCGTGGGTGAGCACGCGCGCGGGATCCGCGGAGGGCGCGCGCTTTCCGGAACCGTCCAGCAGCGGCCGTACCTTGTCGTCGCCCGCGACGAACAGCCGGGCCGCCGCCGCGATGTAGGTGCTGCCCGCCTTGTGCTGCTGGTTGGCCGTCAGCCGGGTCGCGGTGCCCGGCGAGCACACCGGGTCCCGCTGCTGCGGGTCGTCGTAGAAGTCGTCGTCCGAGGGCGCCTGGGCCTGCCCTGGAGTCCACTCTGTGTTGAAGAAGTTGTGGTTCGCGCCGACCACGTACACGGCGCTGTGCAGCGCCTTGCCGCGGCTGATCCCGCGGGTGCCGTCGACGAACACCTC
Source organism: Streptomyces cylindrosporus (assembly GCF_022698165.1). GTDB lineage: Bacteria > Actinomycetota > Actinomycetes > Streptomycetales > Streptomycetaceae > Streptomyces > Streptomyces cylindrosporus. The sequence goes on along the minus strand of NZ_JALDAY010000007.1, from coordinate 172,282 downwards.
GCCCTGGAGGTCGGAGACGTCGCCGTCGCAGCCCGGCAGGATCGTCGTCGACGGCACGTCCGCGACCGGGTTCTGGCCGAAGATCGTCGGTCCGATCAGCACGTTGCCGCGGATGTGCCAGCGCACCGGGCCGTGGTAGCCGTCCTGCGCGGCGGGCGGCGGGTAGAGGCTGTCCAGCGCGGCACGGTTGACGCCCTCGCCGCCGCGCGAGTGCCCGACGAGCAGCACGCGGGAGAGGTCGGCCTTCGGCGCGTCCCGCACGACGGCGGGCGCCGAGCCCGGGTTCGCCGCCCAGTCGGCCCAGCGGGCCAGGTGCTGCCGGACCAGTGAGGAACGGGCCTGGGCGCCGCCGTCCTCGGCCGCGTAGTCCTGGCCGTTGATGCCGTTGGCGGAGATGGAGACGGTCACATAGCCCTGCGAGGCGAGGAGTTGCTGGTCGCGCAGATAGCCGCGGTAGCTGGGGATCGGCTTGGTCCCCTGCGGGCAGGGCCAGTCGCCGGTCACGTCCTCGCCCTTGTAGCAGGTGGCGTGGCGGCCGTGCAGGAACAGGGCGAGAGGCCGCTTGCCGGTGGCGCCCTTCGGCGCGACCACCACGGCTTTCATCTCGACCGGCTGGGGGAAGTCGGGCAGCTTCACCGGGTCGAGGTCGTACTCGCCGGTGGTCGTGCGGTACGAGCCCGGCTTGCCCGGGTCGACGGAGTTCGCCGGGAGTTGCGCGGGCGGCCGGGCGGCCGTCACCGAACTCCGGCCGCGCGGCGTCTCGGAACGCCCGGCGGCGTTCAACTCCCGTCCGCCTGCGCGCACTTCAAGGTCCTTCAGCGGGCTCGACGCTCCGGCGTCCGCGAGGTCGAGACGGAACGTGCGCCCGTCCTTCCCCGGTTCCGGATGGCCGAGCAGCCGCCCGCCCGCGTAGAAGTCGACGCGCGCGTCCCCCATCGCGACCGGCGCGCTCGAACGCCACACCAGCTGCCGGCCGGCCCCCTCACCGGTGACCCGCCAACCGGGCGGCATACCACCGCCGTTGTCGGTCACCACCGCCGACGGTCCGGCATCCGACGGCTGCGCCGCCTGTGCCAACCCTGGCGATCCCCCCGCCACCGCGAGCACCGCCACAGCGGCCACCCCTATTCGCCGGGCACGGATCAAGATGCCCCTCCTTCGTCTTGCGATCCTCAAGTCGCGAGCTCAGGCACCCCGTTGGTCAGCGGAGGCCTCTCGCGTACCGGAGGACGTGAAGAAGAGCCTGTGGGTTGTCTGTGTACGGGAATGTGATCGACATCCGCCGACACGTTCGCGCCATCCTGGCCGGACAGGCATGCGCGTCGGGCCTCCGGGATAGGGCACCCCCATGAGCCGAACCCCCTTGCGCGCCGCGATCGTCGGCACCGGCCACCGCGCCCAGACCTTCACCCGCGGCCTCGCCGCCCGCCCCGGCCACCGCCTGGCCGCCCTGTGCGACCCGAACCCGACCCGGATGGCCTTCCACAACGGCCTGCTCACCGCCGCCGGCGAACCCGCCGCCACCACCTGGGAACCCGACCGCTTCGCCGACATGCTCGCCAAGGAGGACATCGACGAGGTCGTCGTCACCACCGTCGACGCCGAACACGACCGCTACATCGTCCCCGCCCTGCGGGCGGGCTGCCGGGTCGTCACCGAGAAGCCGATGACCGTCGACGCGGCCCGCTGCGCACGCATCCTCGACACGGTGAAGGCCACCGGCAACTCACTCACCGTCGCCTTCAACTACCGCTTCAACCCCGTCCACGAGAAGGTCCGCGCCCTGCTCGCCGAGGGGCGGATCGGCGAGATCCTCTCCGTCCACTTCGAGTGGCTCCTCGACACCCGGCACGGCGCCGACTACTTCCGCCGCTGGCACCGCGAGAAGCACAACAGCGGCGGCCTGATGGTCCACAAGTCGAGCCACCACTTCGACCTGGTCAACTGGTGGCTCGCCGACGAGCCGCAGGAGGTCTTCGGCTACGGACGGCTCGCCTTCTACGGCCGTGACGCGGGCGAACGCCACGGACTGCGCCGCGCGTACGAGCGCGCCCACGGCGCCGAAGCCGCCGCCGACGACCCCTTCGCCCTGGACCTCGCGGCCAACGACACCCTGCGCGCCCTCTACCTCGACGCCGAGCAGGACGACGGATACCTCCGCGACCGCAATGTCTTCGGCGGGCCGGTCACCATCGAGGACGACATGGCGGTCCTCGTCCGCCACACGCGCGGGGCGACGATGACGTACCACCTCACCGCGTACTCGCCGTGGGAGGGCTACCGCGTGATGTTCAACGGCAGCGCGGGCCGGCTGGAACTGGAGGTCGAGGAGAGCCGCTGGCAGGCCCCGGTCACCCGGGTGACCTCCAACAGCGGTGCCCTGCACGGCGACACGGCCGCCGAGCACGCGGGCGGCGCGCGGCTCACACTGCGCCCGCTGTGGAAACCGCCCGTCGACATCCCCCTGGACGCCGCACACGAGGCCCACGGCGGGGGAGACCCGCGCATGCTCGACGCGCTGTTCGGGCCGGTGGACGCGGACGGTGGGAGTCCGGTGGATCCGGAAGGCGCGCGGCACCCCACCGCCACCGAGCGGGACGGCGCGCTCGCGCTGGCCGTGGGACTCGCCGCCAACCGGTGCTTCGAGACCGGGCGGCCCGTCGCCGTACGCGATCTGGTCCCCGGGCTGGTGGAGCAGGCGGGTCAGGTCCAGGCGCGGTAGGGCTCGTCGACCAGCTGGAAGACCGGCTCGCCGCGCACCGGGTCCTTGGCGGTGGACAGCCGCACCCGGTCGCCGCTGTGGATGCCGATCAGCGGGCCCATCACCCGGCCGCGCACCACGAAGCCCTCGGCCAGCTCGACGAGCGAGACATTGCGCGCGGCGGGGGTGTTGCGGTGCACGATCGTGGCGTGCCGGACCGTGCCCACACCCTCGCTGCGCTCCGTCCGCAGGTCGCTGCCCTGGCAGACCGGACACAGCAGCCGGTGGTACATCGCCGTGCCGCACCAGGTGCAGCGCTGGAAGACGATGCTCTCCGAGTCCGACGCCACCGGATCGAGCAGGCCCGCCCCGGAGCCGGCGGCCTGACGGGCAACGCTTCCTGAGTGGTGGTACACGCTGGTCAACTCCCTGCGCTAGGGCGGACTCCCACGTGCGCGGTTCGCTGTGCCACCGTGCACAGCCCCAATGTATGGCACTGAGTGTCAGCCGTAAAGGCACTGCGTACCCTCAATTTGGCGGAGGTGTTTCCGCAGGCCAGAGGGGCCGCGGAGAGGCGCGGGCGCGAGGTTCAGCCGCGGCCGAGCGCCGACTCGATCTCCTGGACCACCCGCCACAGCGGGGCGTCGCGCCGTGAGACGACGACCACCACGTCCTCGGGTAGCTCTCCCCGCGGCGGCGCGGGCGCGGTACCGAAGGCGGACTGCACGTATCCGAGCGCGTGGTCGACCGTCGCGCTCGCGTCGCCCTGGCCGTCCGAACGCAGCCAGGAACGCAGCGCGTTGTTGTGCGCCGCCACCACGGCCGCCGCGATCACATCGGCCTGGAGCGTCCCGTCCCGCCGGCCCGCGAACCGCGCCCGCAGATACTCGGCGAGCGCCCGCTCGTAGCGCCACACCACCGACAGCTCGTACGCGCGCAGCCCCGGCACCTTCTTGGTGAGCCGGTAGCGCTGCACGGAGAAGGTCGGGTTCTCGGCGTACATCCGCAGCACCAGCCGGGCCGCGTCGCACACCCGCCGCACGGGCTCGTCGTCGTCCGCGCTGTTCACGAGGTAGGCCTTCATGTCGGCCAGGCACCGCTCGTGGTCGGGGAAGACCACGTCCTCCTTGGAGGGGAAGTAGCGGAAGAACGAGCGCCGTCCGACGCCGGCCAGGGCCACGATGTCGTCGACGGTCGTCTGCTCGTAGCCCCGCTCCAGGAACAGCTGGAACGCCGCCGCCACCAGGGCGTCCCGCATCGGTGGCTTCGCGGCCGCCGCCTCCGTCTTCATGCACGGAACGTAGCATCCGGACCGCTCTGATGGCACTCAGTGCACGCCCGCGAGGGAACTCAGTGCTCTCGGCATGGACAGGCGATCGTACCGGCGGCAGCGCTTCGTGGATTGGTTCCTGAACCTCCGGGGACCCGGCCGCGTATCACTCCGGGGGAAGGCGGACAGTCCCGTCACGGGACGGAAGGAGAGCACTGTGCCCACACCGCCCGCATCCGGGTCACCCGACGACCGTCCGCCGCTGGAGCCCATCGTCGTGCTGCGGCCGCGCCGCACGGACGCGCTCGCGGAGCTGTTCAGGGAGATGGAGGCGGGCACCCGCGGCCTCGAACCCGTCGCCGTCCCGGACCCGCACTCCTGGGACGAGGGCGAGACCCAGGAACTCCCGCCGGTGCGCACCGAGGAGCTCAGAACACCGCGGCGCGGCGACCGGTTCGGGTTCGGTCCGGGACTGCGCCGGGCCGCCGTCACCATCGGCGTCGGCGCGGCAGCGCTCGTCGGCTTCGGCTGCGCCCTGCTGCTGCCCGGCCGCGACGGCGAGGCCGCCACCCCGGCCCCCAGCCCGACCGCGTCCGCCGAGGCGACCCCGACGCCCACGGCGGCCGGACCGACCGACCCCGACGGCGCCGGCACCCTCCGCGAGGGCGACAGCGGCCCCGAGGTGACGGACCTCCAGCAACGCCTGCTGCGCATCCCCGACGTCTACAAGGACGGCTCCACGAACGGCACCTACGACGCCACCCTCAAGGAGGCCGTGGCCCGCTTCCAGCTCTGGTACGGCATCAGGGGCGACGAGAACGGCGTCTACGGCAACGACACCCGGCTCGCACTGGAGTCCCGGACCGGCACGGGCTGACCCCACCCGGCCGCCGGTACTCGAACGCAGGGCAACGGGTGGGAAAAGTCGCGACGCGGGTCGGGCCGTCGCGCGTCACCATGGGCACAGGGCCGACGTAGACGGCGTCCCGCCCGCTCGACCCGAAGGCCCCGCCCATGACCGGCTCCCGCATCCCGGGCCTGATCCTGCCCGGCACTTTCCTGCTGGCCCTCGTGGCGGGCATCTGCTGGTACTGGCTGCACCGCGGCGACGAATGACGGCGCGGCGCTGGGGCGTGCGCGTGCCGCCGCCTACTCCGGATCGGTCGGCACCCTGATGTCGAGCACGCACACGTCGTCCCGGCGCTCGCCCTCCAGCATGTCGGCGAGCAGGGGCGCCAGAGTGTCGGCCTCGTCGGCGGCATGGGCGAGGAGGGCCTCGGAGAGCCGCTTGAGCCCCCGGTCCAGGCCCTCGCCGGGGCGCTCCACCAGACCGTCGGTGTAGAGGATCACGCGGTCACCGGGTTCGAGCCGGCACCGGGCCTCCTCGAAGACCGGTTCGTCGGTCGCGCCGAGCAGCATCCCGCCCGGCCGGTCGAGTACCCGCACCTGTCCGTCGCGCAGCAGCAGCGGCGGCGGATGACCGGCCTGCGCCCACACCAGCAGCCGTTCGGCGGGGTCGTAGCGGGCGAGGACCATGGTCGCCGTGCCGTGCGGATCCCGGGAGTGCAGCAACAGCGTGTTGAGCCGGGTGAGCGCACCGGTCAGCGAGGAGCCCGTGATGACCATGCCCTTGGCGGTGAACCGCAGTTGGGCCATCGTGGCCACCGCGCTCAGGCCGTGACCGGCGACGTCGCCGACCACGAACAGGGCCTTTCCGTCCGGCAGTTCGATGGCGCTGAACCAGTCGCCGCCGACGTGGATCCCCGACTGCGCGGGCAGATAGGCGACTTCGACGCGCAGCCCGGCCAGGCGCGCCGGCCGGGTGGGCAGCGGGAGCAGGGCGTGCTGCAACATGCCGGCCAGCGACTCCGGGGTGACCAGGGGCTCGGCAGTCGGGTCGACAGGCGGCACCAGGCTGCGCAGCGTGCTCCGGCACTCCTCGAGCAGCGTGCGCCCACCGGCCTCGGCCCGCCGCCGCAGCATCTCGGCCGCGACCTCCGCGGCGCAGCCGGTCTGCGCCATCACCGCGCCCTTGGCCCGCTCCAGGACGGCGGACGCCTCCGCCAGGGCGCGCAGCCCGTCCGCGTCGGCGCGCTGCCCGGTGAGGGCCTTCGCCGGCCCGACGGAGCCCGGCGCGGTCAGGGGGTGCGCCGATGCGGCGGGTTCGATGGTCACGCGACGAGCATTGCACACCGGCGCCGGTCCGCTCGCCGCCTTGTCCGATCGCGCTTCCCCCGGCAGCGGGCGACCGGCACCGCCGGGTTGCCGCCGGCCTGTGCGCTCAGCGCCCGGAGTCCACCAGCGCCTGCGAGACGGCACGGACACTGCGGGCGATGTGCTGGAGCTGCAGCACCTCCGCCGCGTACAGCTTGATCGTGTGCTCGATGACCGACTCCGGCAGTCCCAGCGCGGGCAGATCGGCGCGCGCGGTCTGCAGGGCGGTGCGGGCGACCCGGATCTCCTGCTGGACCTGGATCTGCGCATGGCGCGCGAGCAGCACAGGGTGCCGGATCAGGGCCGGGTAGCTCGCGTACCGCGCCGGCACCAGCTCGCGCAGCCACTTGGCCGCCGAGCGCTCCCAGTCGTAGCTGCCGGGCGCCTTGACCTGGCACGGCCAGTCGGGGCTGAGACGCGTGGTCGTCAGTTGCATGCTCATCGCTTCCGGGTGTGCGGCGTCGTGGGGGGTGGTCGACGAGGGCGGGCGGCCCCGGCCTAGGGGATGACCGGGACCGCCAGGGGCGCTCGCGCGAGGCGAGGCCCCACCGGACACCGCCGGCGCCGACGCGGGTAGGAGACGGCGGCTTCGGGTGTCCGGGTGACGCGTGAGCAGTATTTATATATGCCGACTGGTTTGCAAGCGGCATGAAAACATTCATGCGCGAAATGTTGTGAAAGGTCCCTTTGTAATTAGCGGCAGCAGGGGGGTGTCAGTCGCGCAGGAAGAACTGGTGCTGGTCGGAGATCTGCTCGTACTCCTCCAGCCGGGCCTGGGTGCGCTCCGGATCGGCGTCGGTCATCGCCTGCAGCAGCGCGGCGGCGACGACACCGGGAGCCGCGTACGAGTCGAAGACCAGGCGCGATCCCGTGCCGGTGGCGAAGACGACGTCCGCCTCGTCGGCCACCGGCCCGAGCGCCAGGTCGGTCACCAGGGCCACCTTCAGCCCGGCGCTGCGCGCGACCCGTACGGCCGTGAGCGTCTCCTGGGCGTGCCGGGGCATCGAGAAGGCCAGCACCCACGTCCCACCCGCCTCACGCGACTGCAACAGCGCGTCGTAGGCGACGCTGCCCCCTCGCGTCACCAGCCGCACGTCCGGGTGGATACGGCGTGCGGCGTAGGCGAAGTACTCGGCGAGCGAGACCGAGATCCGCAGTCCGAGGACGGTCAGCGGCGTGGACGCGGCCAGCTTGCGGCCGATGTCGATGAGCTGGTCGGGGTCGGCGAAGTCGCGCCGCAGGTTCTCCAGGTTCTCGATCTCCGCGTCGACCGCCGCCTGCAGTTCGTTGCTGCCGTTCTCCTCGGCCGTGCCCGGCCCGCCGGCCAGCGTGCCCAGGGCGATCGACTGGAGCTTCTCGCGCAGCGCGGGATAGCCGCTGAATCCGACCGCAGCGGCGAACCGCGTCACCGAGGGCTGGCTCACGCCGACCCGCTCGGCGAGGTCGGTGATCGACAGGAACGCCGCCTCGGTGATGTGCTCGATCAGGTACTGCGCGATGCGCCGCTGGCCCGGGGAGAGCCGGGGCCGGTCGAAGAGCGTTCTGAGCTGGGAGGCCGGGGCGGCCTCGACTTCCGGTGCGGTCTTGCCCGATGTGATGGCGGATGCCTGTGCGCGTGCCTGCTGCGGCGATGGCACCGGTGCGCCTCCTTTGTCTCCCACAGTGCTTCAACATAGCTCACACACCGTCGTGACCAGGGCTTGTACGGGGGCATCCGGGGCGCGCCCGACGGATCCTCAGGTTGCCCGCGGTGGCCTTGTGTCAGCGCCGGTAGATGGTGATGGAGTGACCGACCTCGTCGACGGGACGGCTGCTGTCGATCAGCGCGGCCAGCCGTCCTCGGGCCTTGGCAACCGAGGAGTCCGACACGACCAGGAGTCCCCGCACCTGCCGCGGCGGCACCTTGCGCGGATCGGCCGCGTGAATGCCGTAGTACGCCGGCACCCCACTGCCCTTGTAGACCAGCCAGATCCGCTCGCCCGGGTAGCGCTCGCGCAGCCGGTCGGCGAGCCGGCCGAGGTCCTGGCCCCAGTCCACGTTGGAGTCGTGCAGCCGCAGATGCGTCTTGGCCGGACCGCCGAACGCCTCGTTGGAGTACGGCAGATAGTAGGGAAACGTCCGCACCGAACTCACCGCGACGAACGCCACCAGCGCCCCCGTGACCAGCGGCGCCCACCGCCACCGCAGGGCCAGGACGAGGCCCGCGGCCACCGCGAGGAACATCGGCACGAAGATCGCGTACCGCGTCCCGAAGTCCCGCGACCCGGTCATCGCCGAGGCCAGCAGCACGGCGGGCGCGAGCAGCACGTACGGCGCCGCCGGCCGCAGCCGCCGTACCGCCACCACCACGACCGCCCCGGCGGCCCACAGCGCGAGCATGCCGAGCGGCGTCTTCACCAGCAGCGCGGCCGGCAGGTAGTACCAGCGGGACCCCGTGTACAGATGACCGAACAGGAAGCCCTGCCACGGGTAGTTCTCCAGGCCGAACTGGATGCGCATGCCGTCCCGGTACGACTCCGGGAACGGCAGGATTCGCACCAGCAGCCCCTTCAGTCCGTGCACGGCGGGCACGGACTGCTCGGGCGACCGGCGCAGCCGCGGATCGACCACCAGATACGACGCCCATACGACGGCCATGGCCACCACCGCGACGACGGCCGCGGCCGCCGCCGCCCGCAGCAGCGCCCCGCGCCGGTCCTCGTGGCCCGCCCGCCACACCGACCACGCGGCCAGCCCCAACAGCACCGGAACCACCGGCAGGACGCTCATCTTGGTGGCCAGGCCCGCTCCGAGCGCGATCCCGGCGAGGGGGACGTACGGCTTCGGCCGTCGCCGGGCCCGCCACAGCAGCCAGGCCGACGTCAGCACGAACCCGGCCGCGGGCACGTCGAGGGTGGCCAGCGAGCCCTGGGCGATGACGTCGGGGGAGAAGGCGTACAGGGCCAGGGCCGCCAACCCGGCCGCGGCGCCCGCGAGTTCACGCGCGAAGGCGAAGACCACGAGCCCGAACAGGAGCGTCAGCACGATCATCGGGAGGCGGGCCCAGAACATCAGCCGCCAGGGGTCGTTGCCCGACTCGTACAGCAGATGCCGGCCGAACTTCCCCTGGTCGCCCTTGTACGCCGCGTCCACGTGCGGGTCGGCGACCGCCACCCCGGCCGCGATGACCAGCTTGCCCAGCGGCGGGTGCTCGGGGTTGAGGCGGACGCGGTGCTCGTGGAGGTAGTCGGCGGCCGTGGCGACGTAGATCGGCTCGTCGATCGTCGGGGTCTGCTGCACGGCGGTGGTGACCATGGCGGCGGCCATCTGGCCGAGCAGCACCACGACGAGGAGCGGGAGCAGCCATCGGCGCGCGGGGCGGGGGGACGGCGGCGCGGGCGTCGTCGACGGCGGGGGGTGTTCCGCGCCGTCGCGGGGCGGAGGGTCGTCGCGGGTCCCGGGATCGAGGACCGAGTGCTGTTCGTGCGCCATCTTCCGCCCCGCGGTGTCACCGGCCGCGGGGCGGCGGGAGTGATCGTCGAGGCGTCCCATGCGCCTACTTTCGCATCAGTCCCGCCGCCGGGGGCGTCACCGCTTCAGGAGTCGTACCGACAGACCTTCCGTCGTGTAGACGGGTACGGCCCGCAGCCGGTCGGAGTTCAGCTCCACGCGGTCGAACCGGCCGCGCAGCTGAGCGGCCGCCAGGACGCGCACCGTGCCGCCCGCGGCCGGCGGCCGGTCGGCGTCCAGCCGCAGCGACAGCACGCTGCCGCCGCCGAGCAGGGCGCGCCGGGTGACCTCCAGGGCGGGCTCGTGGCCGGAGCGCAGGGTCACCTCCAGCGTGGAGTTCTCCTGCGAGTACTGGCCGTGCACCTGGACCGGGCGGCCCAGCCGGAGCGTGCCGCCCTTCACCCGCACGTCGCCGTGGCCCAGGGCGTGCGAGGACGCGGTGGCCAGGACGCCGTCGGCGACCACGGTGCCGCCGGTGTACTTGTTGTGGCCGGCCAGGGTGAGCGTGCCGCTGCCCTTCTTGGTCAGGCCGCCGTCGCCGTCGATGTCGTTGCGCCAGGCGTCGGCCGCGCCGAAGCCGCCCGCAGCGGCGTCCAGCGTCACCGTCACATCGCTGTCGAAGGCGCCGTAACCGTCCGCCGCGGCGAACAGGTTCAGCCGCCCCCACTGCTCGAAGCCGTCGAGGAGCACGTACCCGGAGGGCAGCGCGGTCGTGCGCAGCACCTCGCGGCGCTGCTCGGCGTCCAGGTACGGCAGCCGGGTCTCCAGCAGCACCTCCGCGCCCTTCGGCACGGTCAGCGCCTCGCTGCGGCCACGCCGGGTCAGCACGTACGTCAGCTTCGGCTCGACGGTGCAGGCGTTGGCGTCCCGGTCGGCGTAGGCGTCGGCGGAGTCGGAGTGCGCGTAGCCGAACAGGGTGTCGGCGGTGGTGCCGGTCTGCTGCGTGAAGTACGCCAGGGCCTGCGCGCGGGCGGCGGCCTTCAGGTCGGCGTTGGTCGGGTCCGCCAGCGTGGCGGCCGCGAGGGCGGTGGCCATGATGCGGCCGCCGATCACGTCGACCGTGTTGTGCATGCCGGCCACGATCCGGGTGTGGCTGAGCTCGAAGGCCCGCGTCACCAGCTCCTGGAAGCGCTCGGGCACCGCGTAGGCGTACGCCAGGCAGGCCAGGTGGAAGGCGTTGGTGTGGCCGCTCGGGAAGCCGCCGTCGTCCGTGGGGGAGGTGCTGCGCTGGCGCAGCAGCTGGGGCGCCACGATCACCTTCGAGTCGTACACCGGGAAGCCGAGGGCGTCCGTGGCGCCGGTGTCGACGACCACGCTGTCCTCGTTCATGCGCCATGGACGCGGGTACTGGTAGGCGTACTTGGCCGGGTTGCCGGAGGCGTACGGTCCGCGCACCGTGTCGACCAGCTCGGCCACCTTGCCGAGCGCCGAGTCGTGCGAACCGGCGCCCAGCGCGGAACCGGCCGGGGCGTCCGCGGGCACGGCGTCGCTGATCGTGGTCGCCGGGGTGGAATCGGGAGCGCTGGTGATCGACGTGACCGCCTTGGCGCCCGCCTTGTACAGATCGGCCAGCGGACCCAGGCCCGCGATCATCGCGTAGCTCTGGTGCTGGCGGTCGTAGATGAACGCCTCCTTGGCCTGCGCGTCCGTGCGCGCACCGGTGATCCGGGCGCAGTAGCGCATGTTGGCGCGGAGTATCTCCGGCATCAGCGGCGTGCCGGTGTTCCACGCACCGCCCGTCTTCCAGATCAGGGCGAAGCCGCCGAGGATCCGCACGACCGCGTTGGTCTCGGGCGTGAGGTTCGTCAGGACGTTGGTCTTGTAGTCGTCGACGAACGCGGCGGGGCTCGTCGCGGCCTTGGCGTCGGCGGCGGCCAGCCAGGAGACGAAGGTGGGCGCGGCCATCACCCCGGCCGTGGCGCCCAGGGAGGTCTTGAGGAAACCCCGTCGGCCGACGGCGGCGCGGCCGGCCGACGTGGAGGAGCGGTGCCCGGCGGATGACGGCATGCGTGTGCCTCTCTTGAGTTCTTCGGCCGTACGGCCGGGGGGAGATCGTGCGATCAGCGGGGTCCGGCGGGACGCACGAGATGTGTGTTTCCGGTGGGTCCCGTGAAGCTTTGAGCGAAGATCTACGGCCGTGTCCTGACCCGTCGGGGAGGGCTCGGCGACCGGCACGTGTCGGGTACGTGAACGCGGCCCGACCGGTTCACAGGATCGAACGCGCCAGCGCCACCGCACCTTCGACCGGCGGCACGCGCAAAGGCTGCGGGCGTGCCCCGGGCACGGTCTCGGCGAGCGCGGACGTGAACGCGTCGTACAGGGCGGGCTGGGCGAGGATCGTGCCGCCCGCCACCACCACGTCGTCCACGGCGACTTCGCGTGCCGCGAGCCGTGCCACGAGGGCGGCCAGCGACCGTCCGGCGTCGGCGATCACGTCCCGGGCGAGCGCGGAGCCGGCCTCGGCGGCAGCGAAGACCACCGGGGAGTGCCGGCCCCACTCGGCGGAGACGTCGGTGGCGCTCTCCAACGCGGCCCCGAGCGCGGGTACTTCGGCGACGCCGAAGCCGGCCGTGAGGCCGAGTGCGAGTTCGTCAGGCCGCTCCCCGCGGTCGTGCGCCGCCCACACGGCCCGAGCGGCCTCGCGCACGAGACCGGCCGCGCCGCCCTCGTCGCCGAGGACCGCACCCCAGCCGCCGACCTGGACGCAGGTCCCGTCGGAGCGCCGGCCCACCGCGACGGAACCGGTGCCGGCCACCAGGCCGACCCCCTTGTCCAACCCGGCGGCGGGGACCAGCAGTTCGGCGTCGCCCACGACCAGCGCGGGCGCGTCGAAGTGGAGTTGCAGGGCGGTACGGATCTGCGCGCACTGGCGCGGGGTCTCGCAGGCGTGGCCGCCCACGGCGACGGCCGACGGACGAATGTCCGCCGGCAGTGCCTCGGCGACCAGCGCGGCCAGCCAGCCGGCGGCGGCCACGGGGTCGTGCGGCCGCCAGCCACCGCTCGACCGGACGTGGTCGGCCACCAGGGCGTCCGCCGCGCAGGCACGGAGGTGCGTCTTGGTGCCGCCCACGTCGATACCGACCACGAGGGGCGTGGAGTCCTGCACGGAACCTCTTTCGTCGATGCGTGGTGCTGCGACGGCGGGCGAACCGTGCCTGTTTATACGGGAGTTGGTGAACTAGGGAAGCCCCGGGACGGGCTTCTGGCGGACACGGCAGGCGAGTACCGTGAAGTTCGTTAGGAAGTTAACTAACGAAGTACAGTGCGTCAAGAGGCATCGCGCACTCGACCACTGAGCGGCCCGTGACCCGTGGGAGAACTGTGATACACGACGTGGCGGAAGCCCCCCGCCTGACCGAGAGCGCAAGCGCGGTCTTCGCGGTGCTCGCCGAGGCGGGCAGCGCGACCCGGCCGCAGCTCGCGAGCCTCGCGGGCCTGTCCAAGCCGACGGTGTCCTCCGCCGTCGTCGAACTGGAGAGCGCCGGGCTCGCCGCCCACTCCGGCACCGCCTCCAGCGGCACCGGCCGCAGCGCCGCCGTCTACCGGCTCGGGCCCGCAGCGGGCGCCGTACTCGCCGTGGACCTCGGCCCCGCCCTCACCCGGGTCCGCGGCTGCGCCCTGGACGGCACGCCGCTCGCCGAGGCCACGGGCTCCCGGTCGGACGCCGTCGATGTGGTGCGTGAGGCGCTCGGCGCGCTGCCCGCCGGCACACCGCTGCGCACCATCGTGGTCGCCGTCGGTGACGTCACCCGGGAGGGCACCGGAGTGCGGCCCGCGACCGCCAAGGCCGGTCCCGTCTTCGACGCGGTGGCCGTCGCGCTGCCGCCGGGCGTGCCCGTCCACCTGGAGAACAACGTCAACTGCGCCGCCCTCGCCGAGCTGCACGAGGGCGCCGCGCGGGGCCGGCGCACCTTCGGCTACCTGCGCATCGGCGTCGGCATCGGTCTCGGTGTCGTCATCGGCGGCCAGGTGCTGCGCGGGGCGAACGGCGCGGCCGGTGAGGTCGCCCGGCTGCCCTACCCGTGGGACGTGGGCCGCGAGCCCGGCCGGGAGGCCCTGGAGGAGCACGTGGGCGCCCGTTCCCTGCTGCGCCGGGCCGCGGAGGCCTGGCCGGACACGGACGGGCCCTGTCCGAGCACCACCGAGCAGCTCTTCGCGCTGGCCGGGCAGGGCCGCGCCGCCGCCCGCGCGGTCGTCGGCCGCCACGCCGTCGACGTGGGGCGCCTCGCCGCCGCCGTGACCGCCGTACTGGACCCGGGACTGATCGTCCTGGGCGGCTCCACCGGAGCGGACCCGCAGCTCCTGCCGGGGGTGCGGGCCGAGCTGGAGCGGCTGAGCTGGCCCACCGAGGTGGTCAGCAGCACGCTCGGTGATCTCGGCACCGTCGTGGGCGCCAGCAGACTCGCCGTCGCCCATGGAGTCCAAACCGTGACCGAGGCCGCGCATGCGAAGGATTGACGGCCTCCGACTCGGTCTGCCAATGTCCGGACAAGCGCTTTCTAAGTCGGTCGGGACACCGGCTTGGGTTGGCGTCCCGGCCGTACGCGAAGTACGGCAGCCGCACGAGGGCGTGCCCGTGCGACGACGGCCCTCATGGCCGGGGGATCCCACCCGCGAAGGCGACGCGGCCGGGCGAGGCCGCGCCCCCGGAAAGCGACATTTTCTTCACAATGCACCCGTGCCGCCCAGAACGGCGCCGTGCTCCGTCCCCTCTCACGAAATGGGATCGAAGATGACCACTGTGGGTGTGCGGCGCTCCCGCCGACTCGTCCGCGGCGGCATGCGCCGCCTTGTTCCGCTCGCTGCCGCAGCCTCGGCAGGTGCCCTTCTGCTCACCGCCTGCGGGTCCGGGGGCAGCTCGGGCGGTACCTCCAAGTCGCTGACCTTCTGGATCTCCACGGTCCCGGGCCAGGACGCGGGCTGGAAGAAGATGGTGGCGCAGTACAAGAAGGAAACCGGCGTCGCCGTCAAGCTCGTCAACATCCCCTACGACGGCTACACCACGAAGCTGCACAACGCCGCCCAGGCGAACTCCCTGCCCGACGTCGCGGCCGTGCCGGCGCTGGACCCGATCTGGTCGAGCAAGCTGATCGACCTCAGCTCCATCGCCAACACCAAGAGCAACAACATCAACGCCAACTTCCTCGCCAAGGACTCGTCCGGGAAGGTGCTGTCCATTCCCTCGGACGTCACCGCCTCCGGCCTGTTCATCAACAAGTCGCTGTTCGAGAAGGCCGGGGTCTCCTTCCCGACCTCGCCCTCGAAGACCTGGACCTGGACCGACTTCATCGCCGCGGCGAACAAGGTCCGCGAGAAGACCGGCGCCAAGTACTCCCTGACCTTCGACCAGTCGCCGTCCCGGCTGCGCGCCATGGTCTACGAGATGGGCGGCAAGTACGTCCACGCCGACTCCTCCGGCAAGTTCTCGGTGGACGCGGCGACCAAGAAGGCCGTGAACACCTTCGTCGGCTGGAACGACGACAAGACCATGCCGAAGTCGGTGTGGACGAGCGGCGCCGACCCGTCGGCCATGTTCCAGAGCGGTGACGTGGTCGCTTACTGGTCCGGCGTGTGGCAGGTCGCCTCCTTCGCGGACAGCATCAAGAAGTTCGACTGGGCGAGCGTCCCGACCCCGGCCCAGCCGGTGCAGGCCAGTGACGTCAACAGCGGTGGCATGACGGTGGGCTTCAACAACAACAGCGAGGGCGCCACCGCCGCGAAGAAGTTCCTGTCCTGGCTGTACGAGCCGGCCCACTACAAGACGCTCTGCGAGACGTCCGGCTTCCTGCCGGTCGAGAGCGGCCTGAACCCGACGTACCCCTTCAAGTCCGAGGCGGCGCAGGCGGCGTTCAAGCTCTACAACGAGGAGATCCCGCTCTACGCCCCGATCTCCGGCTACTTCAACACCGCGCAGACGAACTGGGTGCTGAAGGGCAAGAGCCTCACCGAGGACCCGACCAAGACGGAGCTCGGCAAGGCGATCAACGGTCAGCAGTCGGCCGACAAGGCCCTGGAGAACATCGTGGCCGGCTACAACCAGCAGGTCGGCGGCGCTTCGTAGGCCACCGGGCCGGGCGGCGGAGTCCCCACTCCGCCGCCCGGCCCCGGCAGTGCAATCCCCATCCACCAGCACGGAGTCAGGAAGATGACAAAACGCGCCTCGGACGTGTCCGCGAGCCCGCCCAGGAGACGCAGCAAGTACGTTCTTGCGCCCCTCGTCCTCATCGCGGCCAATGTCGTGCTCTTCGCGCTGTTCTTCGTCTGGCCGGCGGTGATCGGGCTCGTCTACTCCTTCACGAACTACACCGGTGTGGGGGCGTTCCAGTTCATCGGACTGGACAACTACCACAACCTGTTCGGGGACTCGACCTTCTACGACGCGCTGACGCGGACGCTGCTGTACGCGGTGCTCTTCGTCCCGCTGAACTTCGCGGTCTCGCTGCTCGCCGCCAACCTGGTGGTCAGCAAGCACGCCAAGGGTGCGTCGGTCGCCCGCGTCATCTTCTTCATCCCGTGGCTGCTGTCGCCCATCGTCGTGGGTGTCCTGTGGCGGTGGATGTTCGGTGAGAACTTCGGACTGGTCAACTACGTCATCGAGAAACTGGGCGGGTCCGCCGTCCACTGGCAGTCGAACGCGGACCTGTCGCTGCTGGTCGTGGTGATGGCGGCGTCCTGGGCCTGGACGGGCTTCTCGATGCTGCTGTTCATCGCGGCGATCAAGAACGTACCGGTGTCGTACTACGAAGCGGCCTCGCTCGACGGCGCCGGCCCCTGGCGCCAGTTCTTCAGCATCACGCTGCCGAGCATCGCGCCCACCTCGTTCATCGTGATCCTGCTCAACACGATCAACGCGATGAAGGAGTACCCGGTGTTCGTCTCCCTCAACAACGGCGGGCCCGGAACCTCGAACAACCTGATGGTCCAGTACATCTACCAGACCGGCTTCCAGCGGGGCCAGATCGGCTACGCGAGCGCCGCGTCGTTCGTGCTCATGCTCATCCTGATGGCCGTCGCGATCATCCAGCTGATCGTCAACCGACGGGTGGAGAACCGATGACAACCACAGACATGCCGCACAAGGTCGACACCGGTCCCGGACGAGCCGTCTCCAGGAAGCGCCCTCGCAAGGCGGCCACCGGTGGGATCCGCCAGGCGGTGTCCGCGACGACACTGCTGTGGATCATGGCGTGCCTGTACGGGTTTCCGGTGCTGTGGTTCGTCCTCAGCTCCTTCAAGCCGGCCAGCGACCTGTTCTCCTATCCGCTGACGCTGGTTCCGCACAACCCCACCCTGTCGGGCTTCAAGGCGGCGTGGGACAGCGCCAACTTCTCGCAGTACTTCATCAACTCGACCATCGTGTGCGTCATCACGACGATCCTCACGGTGGGCGTCAGCTGCTGTACCGGATACGCGCTGGCCAAGTACGACAACAGGTGGCTCAAGGTCTTCTTCGTCTGCATCCTGGCCACCACGATGCTGCCGTCCGAGGTCATGCTCGCCCCGGAGTTCCTGGTCGTGCGCAACCTCGGCCTCTACAACTCCTTCGCCGGCATCATCCTCCCGGCCGTGCTCACCGCGACCGGCTGCTTCATGTTCCGCCAGTTCTTCCTGACGGTTCCCGACGAACTCGTGGAAGCCGCCCGCATTGACGGCGCCCGCGAGCTGTCGATCTTCCTGCGGATCATGGTGCCGCTGTCCCGGCCGATCATGCTGACCCTCGCCATCCTGTCCTTCCAGTGGCGGTGGAACGACTACATCTGGCCGCTGCTGATGCTCAACGACCCCAACAAGTTCACCGTGCAGATCGGCATCCAGAGCATCGTCGGCGCGCAGAACATCAACTGGTCGGTCCTGCTGGGCGCTTCGGTCATCTCGATGATCCCGCTGATCGTGATCTTCCTGGTCTTCCAGCGCTATGTCATGGGCGCCGACATCAACGCCGGCCTGAAGGACTGACCTTGCCCACCCCGCTCGACCACGAGTTCGTCCGCGCGGCGGCGCTCGCCGCCGACGGGTCGGCCGCCCTGCTCGCGGCCGACCCGTCGGCGGAATTCATCGGGCCGCACCGCGCCCTGGCCCGGCAGGTGAAGACCCTGGTCGCGGTGTACCGCTCGCCGGAGTCGGCCCTGCACGGCAGCGAGCGGGCCGTCGCCGCCGCGCTGACCCACCTGCGTGCCCTGCGGTCCCTGCAGACGGCCTCCGGTCTCTTCGCGGGCGGCGACAACGTGCAGTCGCCGCCGGACTCCGCGTTCACTGTCAACGACGTGTGCGACGCGCACGTCCTCGCCGCGGGCGCGGGGCCCGAACTGGCCGACGTCACGGCGGCGCTCGCCGAGATCGCCGGCGCCGCCACCGAGAGCCTCCTGGCCGGTGGCGTGCACACCCCGAACCACCGCTGGGAGCTGGCCGCGGCGCTCGCCCGTCTGCACCGGTCGTTCCCCGACGACCGGCTCCTCGACCGCGTCGACGAGTGGCTCGCCGAGGGCGTTGACATCGACGCGGACGGCCTGTACTCGGAACGCAGCGCCGTCTACGCGTCCATCGTCACCAACCCGTCGCTGCTGTTGCTGGCCGAGGTGCTCGGGCGCGGCGACCTGCAGGACGCCGTCGAACGCAACCTCACCGCGACCCTGGACCTGATCAGGCCGGACGGCACGGTGGAGACCGTCCACTCGCGCCGCCAGGACCAGAGGCTCTCGTTCGCGCTGTGGCCCTACCTGCCGCACTACCGGCTGCTCGCGATCCGCACCGGCCGCGGCGACTTCGCCCGCGCGGCCCGCCTGGCGGCCGCCGACGGCATCGACGACCCCGACCTGCTCGCCCAGACCCTGCTCACCCCGGAACTGTGCCGCGCCCTGCCGGCCCCGGACGCGGAGCAGCTCCCGCGCGACCGCTACCTCCCCACCGCACGCCTCGCCGCCCACGTCTCGGCCACCGCGCACACCGTGGTGTACGGCGGCTCCGACGTGCCCGAGCACCGGCGCATCCGCTCGGGCCTCGCCTGCAACCCCACCTTCCTGCGCCTGTTCGCCGGTGCCGCCGTCCTCGACGCGGTCCGCCTCTCGCGGGCGTTCTTCGACCTGGGCCCGTTCCGCGCCGACGCCATGGAACGGCTCGCCGACAACCGGTACCGGCTCACCCAGACCCTCACCACCGCCTACTACCAGCCGCTCCCGAAGGAGCTCAGGCGCGACGACGGCGCCTACCGCCTGGTGGACGAGGGCCGCTTCTCCGCGGCGATGTCCTTCCCAGACCGCCCTCAGGACGAGGTCTCCCACACGACCCGGGTCGAGGTCGACCTGCGGGACGACGGGGCCGACCTGCGCATCGACATCAGCGGCCCAGCTGTGCCCTGGGCGCTCGAACTGACCTTCCGGCCGGGCGGCGAGCCGCAGGGCGCCGTACCGCTCGGCGACGGACGCTGGTGCCTGACGAGCGAGCCGTTGACCTACCGCGTCGGCGCCGACGAGATCCGGGTCTCGGCCGCCGTCGAGACGGGCGAACCCCTTGCGGGACCGGACCGGGGAGACGTACTGCGCTACGACCCCGGGCAGGACTACACCGTGGCCGGCGGCACCGACGCGACGACCGGCAACCGCGTCTACCTCGGTGGGCACGGACCGCAGACACTGACCCTCACACTGCGCGCCACATCTCAGGCATGAAGGGCTGATCTCCTTGCACCTCCCACGCCAGCTCGGACCGCTGCACGACCTGCCGGACACCCCGGAGGCGTACGACGCCGTGCTCGCCGACGTCACCGAGCAGGCCCTCGCACGCCTCACGCCCGAGGGCAACCTCGAACACCCGGACAGCGTCGACGACATCGGCGACACCTCCCTCGGCATCACCTCCCTGCTGGCCCTCGCCTGGCAGCGCTCCAAGGACCCGCGACTGCCGGAGGCCGTGCGGCGCAGCCTCGCCTTCCATCTGCGCGAGCGGGTCTACCGCGAGGACAACCCCGGCTACCCGAACCTGCGGATCCGCAACTCTGGTCTCCCGTACGCCCGTTACACCCTGGCGGCCGGCGCGCACCCCATCGGCGACTGGCCGAGCACCGTGTGGGCGCTGCTCCAGGCCGTCAACCTCCTCGACACCACCGACAACCTCGTCGACGACGAGCAGCGCGCCGAACTCCTCGACGTGGCACGGGGTTACTGGCGCTGGCTGACCGAGGCCACCTTCTTCAACCCGCAGGAGGCCGGCAACCAGGCCATCGGCTGCGTGGTGGGCGGCCTGATGCTGGCCCGCCACCTGCCGGACAACGAGAGCGAGCCGGTGCGTGCGCTCGCGCTGCGCCTGTACGCCGAGAAGATCCGCGCCCACCGGGTCGCGGACCGAGGTGCCCTGCTGCCCCCGGAGCACGGCGGGGCGTACGACAACAACTACGGCCCGATCTCCCTCTCCTTCCTGGCCCAGGCCCACCGCGTCAGCGGCGAGGAGGTCTTCGCCGAGGACGGCGACACGCTCGCCCGCTACATCGACGCCCGCCTCACGGGCGGCGGCTTCGACAACGGAGGGCCGCGCTACAGCGAGCAGCACTCCGCCTTCGAGTCGGTCCTCGGCCTGCGCTACTTCGGTGCCCGGATCGGCTCCGACCTGGGCCGCTACCGGGGCGACAGCCGCTGGGCCCGGCACGCGGCCCAGGCGGACGGCGGGGTCGACGGACACTTCGCGTGGATGCTGGTCTGGCAGATCCAGGACACCACCCGCTGGCACCGCGAGCCGTCGACGCGCCCCGCCCGGCACCAACTGCGCGCCGGCACGGTCTCCGTGGCCTTCGACAGCCGTATGACCCCCGCGGTCGTCGAGGCGGGCGGCACCTACTACCTGCCCGCCGCGGTCAACCGTCAGCACGGCTTCGGCCCGGTGTGCGACGGGTTCGTCTTCTGCCGTCCCATGGGCGAGGTCCGGGTACGGGACCTGCGCGCCGACGGCCTGACCGCGAAGCTGGTCACCAAGCCGGTCGTCGGCCGCGACCACGTCCTGCGGCACGTGCGGTCCCTGTACGTCACCGACGGCACCACCCTGTGGACCACGGTCGCCGTCGAACGCCTCCCCGAGGGCGCGTACCTCCTCGCGGGCCTGCCGTACGCGGCCGACGACGGCGACCGCGTCCGCCGTACCGCCGAGGCGGCGGTCGCGTCGGCGGGCGCGCTGCGGCTGACCCACCCGCCGGAGCAGGGCCCGGAGCACTTCGACGCGCGCTCCGAACTCCTCCAGGAACAGGCCGCGTTCGCGCTCGCCGCGGACCCGCGCGGCTACGGCAACCCCGACGAGGGCTGGCGCCACCTGGTCAGCTCGACGGCGCTGGAGGCGGGCCCGGTCCCGGACGCGCCGGACGACCTCCATGTGTTCGCCGTGCAGTACGGCTCGACGCGGCCGTACACCGTCGAGGCCACCTGGGCCGAGGAGGGGCTGACCCTGCGGACGTCCGCCTTCACCGCGGTGATCGGCGCACCGGACGAGCACGGGGAGCCGGAGCTGAGCCTGCGCGCCTAGGCCGTCCCCGACGGCTCGTACGGCCAGGACAGGGCGCCGACCGGCACGACCAGGTCGGCCCTGTCCCGGGTCGCGGCGACCAGCTCGGCGTTGGGCTGGTCGCTGCGCGTCACCCACTCCACGGCTTCCTCGTGGCCCTTGCCGAACTCCTCGTGCCGGGCGATCAGCCGGCGCAGCCGCTCCTGCTCGTCCAGCTCGCAGAACCACACCTCGTCGAGCCGCCGGCGGACCCGGGGCCACGGCTCCGCGTCCAGCAGCAGGTAGTTGCCCTCCGTCACCACCAGCCGGGCCGTCGGCTCCACGGCGACCGCACCCGCGATCGGCTGCTCCAGCACCCGCTCGAAGCCGGGCGCGTACACCACCTCCCCGCGCTCCTCCCGCAGCCTGCCCAGCAGCGCCGCGTACCCGGCCGCGTCGAAGGTCTCCGGCGCGCCCTTGCGGTCCCGCAGCCCGAGCCGCTCCAGCTGGACGTCGGCGAGGTGGAAGCCGTCCATGGGGACGTGCGCGACCCAGGGCTCCCCGCCGCCGTTCAGCTCCCGAACGAGGCTCTCGGCGAGTGTCGTCTTGCCCGCGCCGGGGCTGCCCGCGATGCCGAGGACCGCGCGCCGGCCCGTGCGGGTGAGGGTGCGGGCCCGGGCGAGGAGATCGTCGAAAGTCAGCGGCACACGGGAGAGTGTGTCACCCGTGCGGCCAACGGCCCGTACCACTGATCGATGTGGTGTGCGCCACAAAGTGGGAGAGCCGGTAAAGGGGAACCGGACCGGTATGACACAGCTCGGTCTTCCCGAAGACATCCAGGCCTGTCTCTTCGACCTCGACGGGGTCGTCACCAGGACGGCGGTGGTGCACGCGGCCGCGTGGAAGGAGACCTTCGACGCCTTCCTGAGGGAGCGGGAGGGCGACGGCTTTCGGCCCTTCGACGCCGTAGCCGACTACGACGAGTACGTCGACGGGCGGCCCCGCGCCGACGGTGTGCGCACCTTCCTCGCCTCCCGCGGCATCGAACTGCCGGAAGGATCCCCCGACGACCCGCCGGACGCGCCGACCGTGAACGGGGTCGGCAACCGCAAGAACGTCCTGCTGCTGGAGAAGATCCGCACCCAGGGCGTCGAGGCGTACGAGGGCACCCTGCGCTACATCGAGGCCGTCCGCGCGCAGGGCCTGCGCACCGCGATCGTCTCCTCCAGCGCCAACACCCGCGACGTGCTGCACTCCATCGGCGCCGAACCCCTCTTCGACGTGCGCATCGACGGTGTCGTGGCCGCCGAGCGGGGCCTGCCGGGCAAGCCGCACCCCGACACCTTCCTCGCCGCCGCGCAGGACCTGGGCGTCGAGCCGAAGCAGGCCGCCGTCTTCGAGGACGCCCTGGCCGGGATGGACGCGGGCCGCTCCGGCCACTTCGGCTACGTCGTCGGCGTCGACCGGGTCGGCCAGACCGAGGCACTGTACGCGCACGGCGCGGACGTCGTCGTACGGGACCTCGCGGAGCTGGGAGGCGGCAAGTGATCACGCACAGGTCGTACGCCGTGGACCCGTGGTGCGTGCGCGAGACGGACCTGCACCTGGACGTCCTCGCCCAGAGCGAGTCGGTCTTCGCCCTCTCCAACGGCCATGTCGGCTGGCGCGGGAACCTCGACGAGGGCGAGCCGCACGGCCTGCCCGGCAGCTACCTGGGCGGCGTCCACGAACTGCACCCGCTGCCGTACGCCGAGGCCGGCTACGGGTATCCGGAGTCCGGCCAGACCGTCATCAACGTCACCAACGGCAAGATCCTGCGGCTGCTGGTCGACGACGAGCCCTTCGACCTGCGCTACGGGCGGCTCGTCTCCCACGAACGCGTCCTGGACCTGCGCCGCGGGGTGCTGGAGCGGACCTGCGAGTGGACCTCGCCGGCCGGGTCGACGGTACGGGTGCGCTCGACCCGGCTGGTCTCGCTCACCCAGCGCGCCGTCGCCGCCGTCGCCTACGAGGTGGAGGCGGTCGGCGACCGCTCCCGGGTGGTCATCCAGTCCGAACTCGTCGCCAACGAGAGCCTTCCCGAGCAGCAGGGCGACCCGCGCGCGGCGAAGGCCCTGAAGTCGCCGCTGGAGCCGGAGGAGGACGTCGCCGTCGGACACCGGCTGCGGCTCGTGCACCGCACCCGGCGCAGCGGACTGCGCGTCGCCGTGGCCGCCGACCACACCGTCAGCGGCCCCGAGCGGACCACGACCGACAGCGAGAGCAACGTGGACGTGGCCCGTCTGACCGTCACCTCCGTGCTGGAGCCCGGCCAGCGGCTGCGCGTGGAGAAGCTCGTCGCCCACGGCTGGTCCGGCGTCCGCTCCCGGCCCGCGATGGCCGACCAGGTGGAGGCGGCCCTCGCGGCGGCCGCGCACAGCGGCTGGGACGGCCTCCTGGCCGACCAGCGCGACTACCTCGACGACTTCTGGGCGCGCGCCGACGTCGAGGTCGACGGCGACGAGGAGCTCCAGCAGGCCGTGCGCTTCGCCCTCTTCCACGTGCTGCAGGCCGGCGCCCGCGCCGAACGGCGCGCGATACCCGCCAAGGGCCTGACCGGCTCCGGCTACGACGGCCACGCCTTCTGGGACACCGAGATCTTCGTGTTGCCCCTGCTCACCTACACCGCCCCGGAAGCCGTCGCCGAGGCACTGCGCTGGCGGCACGGCACCCTGCCCGCCGCCCGCGAGCGCGCCGCCCAACTCGGCCTGGCCGGCGCCGCGTTCCCCTGGCGCACCATCGAGGGCTCGGAAGGATCGGCGTACTGGCCCGCAGGCACCGCCGCCTTCCACGTCAACGCCGACATAGCCGACGCCGTGGTGCGCTACGTCGCGGCCACCGGCGACACCGGCTTCGAGAGCGAGGCCGGGGTGGAACTGCTGGTGGAGACCGCCCGGCTGTGGCGCTCGCTCGGCCACCACGACGGCCACGGCGTCTTCCACATCGACGGCGTGACCGGCCCCGACGAGTACAGCGCCGTCGCCGACGACAACACGTACACCAACCTCATGGCCCGCGCGAACCTCCTGGCCGCCGTCGACGCCGTCGGCCGCCATCCGCGCCAGGCCGCCCGCCTCGGCGTCGACGAGGAGGAGAGCGCCGGCTGGCGCGACGCCGCCGAGGCGATGCACCTGCCGTACAACCACGAACTCGGCGTCCACGAGCAGCACGCCGGCTTCACCCGCTACCAGCAGTGGGACTTCGCGGGCACCGGCCCCGACCAGTACCCGCTGATGCTGCACTTCCCGTACTTCGACCTCTACCGCAAGCAGGTCGTCAAGCAGGCGGACCTGGTGCTGGCGATGTACACCTGCGCCGCCCACTTCGACGACGACCAGCTCGCCCGCAACTTCGCCTACTACGAGCCCCTCACCGTCCGGGACTCCTCGCTGTCGGCCTGCGTCCAGGCGGTGATCGCCGCCCAGGCGGGCCACCTGGGCCTCGCCTACGACTACACGGCCGAGGCCGCCCTGATGGACCTGGAGGACCTGGAGCACAACACCCGTGACGGCCTCCACATCGCCTCGCTGGCCGGCACCTGGACGGCCCTGGTCGCGGGCTTCGGGGGACTGCGCCGCGAGGGCGGCACGCTCCGCTTCGCCCCGCGCCTGCCCGAGCGCCTCAGCCGCCTCGCCTTCCACGTCCAGCTCCTCGGCAGCCGGCTGCGCGTCGAGATCGGCCCCGACAAGGCGACCTACACGCTGCTGTCCGGCCCGCCCCTGACGATCCGCCACCACGACACGTCCCTCACGGTCAACGGCGACGGCCCGGTGGTACGCCCGCTCCCGCAGGTCCCGGACCGCCCGGCTCCCGAGCAGCCTCCGCACCGGGAGCCGAGCGTGCGCTGAGCGGGAGACACGTCCAGTCGTCAGGCGATCGGCCGTACAACGTGCGGCACGCCTCCGCGAGCCGGGTTAGCTTGTCCGTGTTTCAGCCGGTTCGCGTCCTCTGTTCGCGGGGTGTCGCGGTCTCCACGGCAGCAGCCCTCACGGCAAGGGGTGGACCATGGCCGACGTGGTGCCGGCGGCACGGCAGCCCGGTCCGCGCCGACGGGCCTGCTGGCAGGCGGCGCTCACGCTCGCCGGTCTCGTGGGCGCGGTCTGGCTCGTCCGGCGGCACTGGCCCGTCCTGCACACCGGCGCCGTCCGGCTCGCCCTCGCCGACCACGGCTGGCTGCTGCTGGCCGCCACGGCGGCCGCCGGGACCTGGTTCTGCGCGGCCCTCGCCCAGCAGGGCGCGGTGACCCGGCGACTGCCCCCGGGACGGCTGCTGGCCGCCCAGTTCGCCGCCACGGCTGCCAACCACATGCTGCCCGCGGGCCTCGGCGCGGGCGCGGTCAACCTGCGCTTCCTGATGCGCTGCGGGCTCACGCCCGCCCGCTCGGCGACCGCCCTCGCGGTCAAGGCCACGGCCGGTGTCGTCGTCCGCGCGACCCTGATCGCCGTACTCACCGCGGCCTGCCCCGGTCTGCTACGGCTGCCGCGGCTGTCCGGGGCAGCGGTGGCGGCCGGGGTCGCGGTCGTCCTCCTCCTGCCGGGCGTCGTGCTGTGGCCGCGTTGCCGCCGGGCCCTCGCGGCGGTGCTCGCCGACATCCGGGCCGTCCATGTGCGCCGGGGGCGGGCGCCGGCGCTGTGGGGCGGATCGCTGGCCTTCGTCGCGCTCCACTCCCTGGTGCTGATCGCCGTCACCCGCGCCGTCGCCCTGCCGCTGGCCCCGGAACGCGTCACCCTGCTCTACCTCGCCGCCAGCAGCGCGGCCGCCCTGCTGCCCACCCCCGGCGGCCTCGGCTCCCTCGACGCCGCCCTGGCCCTCGCCCTGACCGTCGCGGGAGCGCCCGGCGCCGCGGCCGCCTCCGTGGTCCTCGGCTACCGGCTCCTGACCGTGTGGCTGCCGCTGCTGCCGGGCCTGTTGGTGCTCGGAGTGCTCGTCCGGCGCAAGGCGCTGTGAGCGGTCCGGGCGTTTCCCGTGCCCCCGGTTCAGGTAGGAGTCGGAGTACCGGTGCGAGCAGGAGGGGGAGAGGCATGGCGGCGAGCGACAGCGAGGGCCGGCTGGGGGAGGAGTTCTTCACGCCGGGCACCACGTCCTTCACCGAGTTCCTGGCGGCCCACCGCCCGGAGCTGCTGCCCACCCGCAGTCCCTTCCCGGACGGCGTGCGGGCCGAACCCGGCCGGTTCCCGCACGGCACCACCGTGCTCGC
Organism: Streptomyces cylindrosporus; assembly: GCF_022698165.1. Lineage (GTDB taxonomy): Bacteria > Actinomycetota > Actinomycetes > Streptomycetales > Streptomycetaceae > Streptomyces > Streptomyces cylindrosporus. The sequence continues at coordinate 145,912 of NZ_JALDAY010000007.1, read as the reverse complement.
CCTCGCCTACCGGGACGGCGTGCTGATCGCCGGGGACCGCCGCGCCACCATGGGCAACCTGATCGCCCAGCGCGACCTGGAGAAGGTGCACCCCGCGGACGACCACACCGCCGTCGCCTTCGCCGGATCCGTCGGCCTCGCCCTGGACATGGTGAAGCTGTTCCAGGTCGAGCTCACGCACTTCGAGAAGATCGAGGGCATCCCGATGACCCTCCGGGCGAAGGCCAACCGCCTCGCCGGCATGATCCGGCAGAACCTCGGCCAGGCCATGCAGGGCCTCGCCGTGGTACCGCTCCTCGCCGGTTACGACCCCGCCGCGCCGGAGGGCCGCAGGGGACGCATCTTCAGCTTCGACGTGGCCGGCGGGCTGTACGAGAAGTCGGACTTCCACGCCGACGGCTCCGGATCCCCGTACGCCCGGGGCGCGTTGAAGAAGCTCTTCCGCCCGGGCATGGACCGGCGCGAGGCGGCGCTGGCCGCGCTCCAGGCGCTGTACGACGCGGCGGACGACGACTCCGCGACCGGCGGGCCGGACATCAACCGCCGTATCTTCCCCATCGTCTCGGTGATCACCGAGGACGGCTTCGAGCGGCTGCCCGAACCCGAGACGGAGGAGCTGAGCCGCGAGATGGTCGAGCAGCGCCGCGCCCGCCCGGACGGGCCCGGCGCCACCCCGTGACCCTGGAGCCGCGCCCCGCTCAGCTGCGCAGGCGCAGCTGCTTGCGCCACTTGAGGAACTGCTGGGCCGGATCCCCCGTGTACGACCAGGGGGTCCGGGTGGCCCGCCGGCCGAGCATCCGCAGCAGCGCCGTGGCGATGTCCGCGACACCCGCGTTGCAGGCCGCGTGCGCAAGGTAGTTGAGGTCCCGCAGCTCGCCGGGGGCGATGGCGCTGTCCGGGCGGCCCATGATCCAGCGCTGCCAGGTGCGGCGTACGTCGCCGACCGCGCCGTCGTGGTTCCAGTGCTGCCCGAGACCCACCGCGGACTGGCTGCCCTGCGCGGTGTCGAGGGCGTAGCGGTACTCCTCCACCCGCGCGTACTGCACCAGGACCGGCAGCGCACAGCCCTGGGGCGCCACGCCGGCCGCGTCGCGCGCGAAGTCGTACATCAGGCCGTGCGTGCCGTGCCAGCGCGCCGAGTAGTAGTGCAGGACCTGCAGATGTCCCTCCACGCTGTACGGGTCGCGCTGGTGCAACTCGTCCCACCAGCGCGCCAGTTCCTGCCGGCGCACCCCCTGCGGATACAGCCGGGCCACCGAGATCAGCGAGATCCACGGCGTCGGATCGTCCAGGTAGGCCTCCGCGGCCTGCAGACAGGCCGTCACCGCGGCGTCGATGCGGTGCTGGTCGATCGGCATGCCCCGGCCCGCGGCGATGGCCAGGTTGAACGCCCGTGCCGTCTCGGTCGCTGCCCGCAGCACCAGTGCGTCGGCGCTGTGCGGTTCGGCGGCCAGCCAGGTCTCCGCCGTCGAACTGCCCGCGCAGGCCTGGGCGAGCAGCCGCACCCGGTGGCCGCGCGCGAGCCAGTCCGGGCCGGTCGTCCGCAGCAGGTCCCGAAGGCCCTGCCAGCGGCCGATGACGATGTCGTGGGAGGCGTCCGTGAGGGCCGCGTCCCCGCAGTCGGGGTCGAAGTCGGGGGCGAAGCGGTCTCGCGCCATCGCGGTCTCCCTCAGAAGTCGGTGGAGAGACCTTCGTGGGCACGGGTGTCGGGTGCCGGGTGGTCGTCGAAGACGTACTCGGCCTCGACGGTACGGGTGGCGTCCAGGCGGGCCGGCCGGTAGTAGTCGCTGCCCTGCCGCCAGTACCAGAGCATCGGCACCAGGCCGACGGCGAGTCCGCCGATGCCGATGGCGATCGCCGCGGTGTCCAGCTCGCCCAGCGACTCGAAGAAGATCCAGAACATGAACACGGCGCCGAACAGCGGCCACAGACCGCCGAGCAGGAAGTTGCCCGGCGACTTCAGCAGCATCTTGCGGTACGCGACGACCACCGCGAGCCCGGCGAGTCCGTAGTACACGGCGATCTGCAGGCCGATCGCCGAGATCGCGTCGGAGAGGATGTCACCCACCGAACCAAGGGCGTTGGAGGCGATGAACATCGCCAGCGCCACCCCGCCCACCACGGCGATCGCCACCCACGGCGTGTTCCAGGTGCGGTGCACCCGGCCCAGCGCGGACGGCATCGTGCGGTCCCGGCCCATCGCGAACAGCGAGCGCGTCACCTGGATCAGCGTGGTCTCCAGGGTGGCGATGGTCGACAGCATCACCGCCACGATCAGCAGCTTGCCGCCCACCCCCGGCCAGACCTCCTCGCCCAGCACACCCAGCACGTTGGCGTCGTTCTCGTCGATCTGCTTCGAGGAGAGGATCACGTTCACCGCGATGGTGAACACCTCGAAGAGCAGGAAGACGATGCCCACCCCGATCAGCCCCGCGAGTCCCGTCGTACGGCGGCTGTTGCGGGTCTCCTCGCTCAGGTTGCTGGTGACGTCCCAGCCCCAGTAGTAGAACGCGGCGACCAGCGCGCCGGAGGCGAAGCCCGCCATGCCGTCGAAGTGGGAGAAGCCGAGCCAGGACCAGTCGAAGGCGCGGGCGTTGCCGGTGTGGAAGAAGGCCAGCACCGCGAAGAGCGCCAGGATGGCGAGCTCGATGCCGGACATCACGAGCTGCGCGCGGACGGTGAGCCGGGCGCCGCCCAGCACGACGAGCAGCATGACGACGAACCAGCCGGCGCCGACCACCGTGGACAGCGCGGTGTTGTCGGCGAGACCGTCGTCGAACAGGGCCAGCGTCATCGAACCGGCCGGCAGCGAGCCCGCCACCATGAAGATGGTCGCCGAGATGACCAGTGCCCAGCCGCTGATGAAACCGAGGAAGGGGTGGAGCGTGCGGCCCACCCAGGAGTAACTGGCGCCCGCGTTCACGTCGATGCGGCCGAGGTAGCTGAACGCCAGCGCGATGCCCAGCATGGGTATCGCGCAGTACAGGAGCGCGGCCGGGCTCGCCAGCCCCACCGCGCCGACGAGGACCGCCGTGGTGGCGGCGATCGAGTACGCCGGGGCGCTGCCCGCGACGGCCATCACCACGGTGTCGAACGTACCGAGGGCATTGGCCTGAAGCCCTCTGCCCCTGTTGTTGCTCATGGTTGCGCTGCTTTCCGTCTTGCACGGGTGACGAACTCGCCCCGGACCATGGAGGGTTGGCCTCGGATCAGATCAGGGGCAGCGAATGAACGGGGTGGTGGAGAGCGCACGGCTGCCTGGGTCGTCGTTCGGTCACGCCGTGTGTGCGAGTGATGATAGCCCTACTCATTGACGTTTCAAGATTGACCAGGGGGTAACCTCCGCGCCGCCCGGGGCACCCGGGGTTGGCCGGCGCGCAACGGGAAACGCGGATCGGGACACCGTACAGAAGCGGCCTGCCGCAGCGACCCAGGGAGGCACCCATGCACAGCGAACACACGGACTCCGAACCGATGGCCGACGACGCCTACCAGCCGGTCGGGACCAACGAGGAGCAGGAGGACGCCGCACCGTTGGATCTCCAGGACGCCGTCGGCGAGCGGACCTACGACGAGACCCTCGACGAGGGCTACTCCCCGCCCGAGAAGCCGCTGGGCGTCACCCGGCACGGCACCACGGCCGCCGAGCAGCGCGAGGGCGAGAGCCTCGACGAACGGCTCGACGAGGAGGTGCCGGACGTGACGCCGCCCGACGGCGACGGGACCGGCGACCTCCCCGGCGGCGAGGGCGAACCCCTCGACCCCGAGGCCGGCACCGAGCGCGCCGGCCGGCTGGTCGCACCGGACGAGGGCGCCCACCCGGACACCACGAAGGAGACGGTCGCCGCCGACGTCGGCATCGACGGCGGTGCCGCCGGCGCCGAGGAGGCGGCCGTCCACGTCGTCGACGACGAGACCGGCCTGCCCGGTCCGCAGGAGCACGACTGACGTCCTCCGTCAGTCCCCGATGTGGTCGATCTGCCGGAGCTTGTTGGTCGCGTCGAGGGCGGCGACCTTGTAGGACTCCGCCAGCGTCGGGTAGTTGAAGACGGCGTCGACCAGGTAGTCGACCGTGCCGCCGCAGCCCATCACGGTCTGGCCGATGTGGATCAGCTCGGTGGCGCCGCTGCCGAAGCAGTGCACGCCGAGCAGGGTGCGGTCCTCGGAGGAGACCAGCAGCTTCAGCATGCCGTGCGAGTCGCCGATGATCTGGCCGCGGGCCAGTTCCCGGTAGCGGGAGACCCCGACCTCGAACGGCACGCTCTCCTCGGTGAGCTGGTCCTCGGTCCGGCCGACGAAGCTGATCTCGGGGATGGTGTAGATGCCGATGGGCTGAAGGTTCTGCATCTGCCCCACCGGCTCACCGCAGGCGTGGTAGGCCGCCGCCCGCCCCTGCTCCATGGAGGTCGCGGCCAGCGCCGGGAAGCCGATGACGTCGCCGACGGCGTAGATGTGCGGCACCTCGGTGCGGTAGTGCTCGTCGACGGTGATCCGGCCGCGCCGGTCGGCCGTCAACCCCGCCTTCCCCAGGTCGAGTTCGTCGGTGAGGCCCTGTCGGCCCGCCGAGTACATCACCGCGTCGGCCGGTATCTTCTTGCCGCTCTCCAGGACGGTGAGCGTGCCCCGGGGGTGCCGCTCGACCGCGGCGACGGTCTCGCCGAACCGGAAGGTCACGGCGAGGTCCCGCAGGTGGTACTTGAGCGCCTCGATGACCTCGATGTCGCACATGTCGAGCATCCCGGCCCGCCGTTCCACCACCGTCACCTTGCTGCCGAGCGCGGCGAACATGGACGCGTACTCCATGCCGATCACCCCGGCACCGACGATGACCATGGAACGCGGCACGTGTTCGAGGTCGAGGACGTTGTCGGAGTCCATGATCGTACGGCCGTCGAACTCGACGCTGTCCGGGCGGGCCGGCCGGGTGCCGGTCGCGATGATGATGTTCTCCGCGCTCAGCAGCCGCTCGTGGCCGGTGACCTCGCGCAGCGCGACGGTGTGCGCGTCGACGAAGCGGCCGGTGCCGGCGAACAGGGAGACGTGGTTGCGGGAGAGCTGGCTGCGGATGACGTCCACCTCGCGGCTGACCACGTGCTGGGTGCGCGCGGTCAGGTCGGCGACCGTGATGTCGTCCTTGAGCCGGTAGCTCTGGCCGTACAGATCGCGCTGGGTGAGACCGGTCAGGTACAGCACCGCCTCGCGCAGGGTCTTGGAGGGGATGGTTCCGGTGTGGATGGAGACCCCGCCGACCATGTCGGGGCGGTCGACGACGGCGACCCGGCGGCCGAGCTTGGCCGCGGCGATGGCGGCTTTCTGGCCGCCCGGGCCGGATCCGATGACGAGCATGTCGAAGTCGGGCACCCTCCGGAGTCTGTCAGCCCGACGGCCCTCTTCGAAAGGGCGAACCGGCAACGACCGTCCGCTGATCGATCGGAACTCTCCTCGGCCGGCGGACAGTTGTGGCCGCGGTCCGAGGACGTGCCGGGCCGGGCGTACGGCGTGATAATGCGCCCATGGGCCATCGACTCGGTGACACGAGCGCCCCCGCCCGGCTGGCCGCCCCCGACGAGGGCATCGGCCGGGACGAACTGGCGCTGGCCACCCGCAACCACGGTCTGCCCCTGGAGGCGCTGCGCTACGACGTCACACCGCCGGGCCTGCACTACGTACTGACCCACTACGACATCCCGTACGTCCCCGAGGACACCCCCTGGCGGCTGGCCGTCGCAGGCCGTGTCCGCCGCCCGCTGGAGCTCGGCCTCGCCGAACTGCGGGCGATGCCCCGGGCCACCGCCCGCGTCACCCTGGAGTGCGCGGGCAACGGCCGGGCCCTGCTCACCCCCCGCCCGGTCAGCCAGCCCTGGCTCGTCGAGGCCGTCGGCACCGCCGAGTGGACCGGCGTACCCCTGCGGCTGCTGCTCGCCGAGGCCGGGGTGGCGGCCGACGCCGTCGACGTGGTCTTCACCGGCGCCGACCACGGCGTGGAACGCGGGGTGGAGCAGGACTACCAGCGCTCCCTGCCCGTCGCCGTGGCCACCGGCGCCGAGCCCGAGGTACTGGTGGCGTACGAGATGAACGGCGGCCCGCTGCCCCCGCAGCACGGGTATCCGCTGCGGCTGGTCGTACCGGGCTGGTACGGCATGGCGCATGTGAAGTGGCTGCGCGAAGTCACCGTCGCCGACGCCCCGTTCACCGGCTTCCAGCAGGCCGTCGCCTACCGGCTGCGGCAGGAGTCCGGCGAGGAGGGTGAGCCGGTCACCCGGATCGCACCGCGCGCCCTGCTGATCCCGCCCGGCTTCCCGGACTTCATGTCCCGGGCCCGTGTGGTACGGCCCGGTCCGGTGCCGCTTCAGGGGCGCGCCTGGTCGGGACGGGCACCGGTGACGCGGGCCGAGGTCAGCACGGACGCCGGACGCACCTGGCACGAGGCCGAGCTGGAGCCCGACGGTGGGCGGCCCTGGGCCTGGCGGCGGTGGCGGTACGACTGGACGGCGGACCCGGGCGAGCACGTACTCAGCGCACGGGCCACCGACGCCGAGGGCCACACCCAGCCCCTCGACCAGCACTGGAACCGGGGCGGCTTCGCCAACAACCTCGTCCAGCGGGTCCCGGTGCTGTGCCTGGAGCCCGACCCGGCGGACTCCGGCGGGAGCTAGGGCAGCAGCTTCTCCATCGCCGCCGGGCCCTCGGTCTCCAGCTTGTGCCTGGCCCATTCCAGATTGTGCGGGGTGATGTCCCTGCCGGTCGCGAGCACGAGGTCCTCCGGAGAGACCTCGGTGCCGGTACGGGTGTGAAGCAGGTCGTCCGGGGTGACGCGGTCCTCGGACGACCCGGACGCGTCGGGCTGTGACGTCGGCATGATCTGTGCTCCTCGGCTCCGGATCGCTTCTTCGGCCCCGGAGCTGTCGTCCGGGTCCCCTATCACCATTCATCGCGGGAGCCCGGCGTGCATCCGGAGGGCGTCGGAAACCGGCCACGGCCCGAGATGCCGGAGCGATCGCACGGGCGTGTAATGGGAGACAGCGATCCTGGAGAAGGCCATGGCAGCCACCCGCACCGGCACAGGGGGAGCGGGCACCGTCACCGGAGGGGCTCTGCGACGGCTGGGGCAATGGTGCGCCCGCCACTTCGTGATCGTGATCGTCGGCTGGCTGATCGCCCTGGTGGCGCTGCAGGCCCTCAACCGGTCCTTCGGCGGGGACTACTCGGACAACTTCTCGCTGCCCGGCGTGCAGTCCCAGCAGGGCCTGGATGTCCTGAAACGACATGATCCGGCCGCGGGCGGCTACAGCAGCCAGATCGTCCTGCACGACGGCCGGCAGTCCCTGACCGCACTGAGTTCGCAGATGTCCACCACGGTCGGTGACCTGCAGAAACTGCCGCACGTCCTGTCCGCGCAGAACCCGCTGTCCGCCCCCGCCTCGAAGGTCGGGCCCCTGTCCTCCGACGGGAAGACCGCCTACATCACGGTCCGCTTCGACACCCAGCCCTCGACCCTGGGCGACGGCTACCTGAACGGCGTCGACAAGGCGGTGCAGCCGCTGCGCTCGGCCGGCGCACAGGCCGAATACGGCGGACCGCTCGGTGAACTCGCCCGGCCCGCCGCCGACGACCGGGTCAGCGAACTCATCGGCTTCGCGGTCGCCGTCGTCGTCCTGCTGGTCGGCTTCGGCAGTGTCATCGCCGCCGGACTGCCCCTGCTGACCGCACTGCTCAGCGCGGTCGGCGGGCTCGCCTGCCTCGGGCTGCTCGCCGCCGCGTTCACCTTCGCGACCGTCTCACCCACCCTCGCCACGATGATCGGGCTCGGCGTCGGCATCGACTACGCCCTGTTCCTGATCACCCGTCACCGCCAGAACCTCATGGACGGCGCCGACCCGGTGCGCGCCGCGGGCCACGCCACCGCCACCAGCGGCCGGGCCGTCCTCGTCTCCGGCTGCACCGTGATCATCGCGCTGGCCGGCCTGTCCGCGTCCGGCGTGTCCTTCATCGGCAAACTCGGCCTCGCCGCCGCCGTCACGGTGGTATCGGCGGTCGCGGGCGCCCTGACCCTGGTCCCGGCGCTGCTGGGGCTGATCGGCACACGTATCGACCGCTACCGAGTGCGCCGACCCGTCGCCGAGACCGACGCCGTGCCGGGCGCCCAGCCCCAGGGCACCTGGCACCGCTATGCCCAGCGCGTCGAGCGACGGCCCTGGCGGTACCTGGCCGCGGGCGTCGCGACCGTGATCGTCCTCGCCATTCCGGTGTTCTCCATCCAGCTCGGCCACATCGGAGACGGTGCCGACCCCACCTCCTTCACCGACCGGCGGGCCTACGACCTGATGACCGACGCGTTCGGCCCCGGCTCCAACGGCCCGCTCACCGTCGTCATCGACCAGACCACCGTGCCCTCCGCCCAGCGCTCCACCCTCTCCGACCAGGCGCAGAAGACCCTCGACGGCGTGGCGGGCGCCGCCACGGTGACGCCGCTGACGCCCACCAAGGACGGCGACGTCCTGATCGGCACCGTCTACTCCCGGCAGTCCCCGCAGAGCGCCGAGACCACCGGCCTGACGAACCGTCTGATCGACCACACCCTCCCCGCCGCCGTCTCCGGCACGGACGCCAAGGGATACGTCACCGGCACGACGGCCGCGCAGGTCGACTTCCGCGACATCGTCGCCGGCCGGCTGCCCCTGATCATCGGCGTCGTCGTCGCCCTGGCCTTCCTGATCATCCTCGCCGTCTTCCGCGGCCTGCTCGTCGCGGTCAAGGCGGCCGTCCTCAACGTCCTGTCCATCGCCGCCTCCTACGGCGTCGTCGTCGCCGTCTTCCAATGGGGCTGGGGCGGGCCCGCCCTGGGCGTCTCCGGCAAGGTGCCCATCGAGAGCTATGTGCCGATGATGATGTTCGCGATCATCTTCGGACTGAGCATGGACTACGAGATCTTCCTGCTCTCCCGCGTCCACGAGTCCTGGCTGCGCACCGGGGACGCCAAGGCCTCGGTCGCGCACGCCCTGGAGATCACCGCACGGGTCATCACCTGCGCGGCACTGATCATGGTGAGCGTCTTCGCCGCCTTCATCGTCAGCGACAACATCGTGGTCAAGATGCTCGGACTGGGCCTCGCCGTGAGCGTGTTGATCGACGCGACCGTGGTGCGCCTGCTGATGGTCCCGGCGGTCATGACGCTGCTCGGACGGCACGCCTGGTGGACGCCGAGGTGGCTGGACCGGATGCTGCCGCACATCGACGCCGAGGGGGAGTCGGAACAGGCGGCGGAGGCCGTCGAGCGGCCGGTCACCCGGGCGTGAGAAACGGCCCCGGATATTCGCTGGACGTGCTCACGACAGGCCCGTAGCGTGTGGGGCCACGCCCCGAGACCGGCGGAAGGAGGCGAGTGCCGTGCGAACCACAACCACCCAGCGCTCCCTGTCCGTTGCCCCCGGCGTGTCTCGACCGACCTGACCCGGGAGCGCTCCACGCAGTACGCATCCCGGAGGAACCCGTGACCGATCCGGTCATCCGCGCGCTCGACGAGAGCGACGCCCACCTTTTCGACGACATGCCCGACCCGCTCGACGCCCGGGCCGGCCACCGGCGCACCCGGCACCGCCCCGAGTGGAAGCGGGTGGCCCTGCGCGACGGCACCGTCGTCGCCCGCGGCGCCTGGTGGGGCGGCCCCGACGACGCCGAGCCCCTCAACGTCAACTGGTTCGACGTGGCCGAGGGCGAGGAGGAGGCGGGCGCCGAACTCCTGCGCAGCGCACCCTGGCAGGTCGAACTCGAACTGACCCTGCCGGCCGGCTGGCGCGAGGACACGCGGCAACGGGCCGCCGCCGAGACCCGGTTCGGCGCCGCGCGGGCGGCCGGCTACGAACTGCTCGTCGAGCGGTTCCTGTACCGGTGGACGCCGGAGTGCGGGCTGCCCGAGCGGCCAGGACGGCTCGACTTCCGGGCCGAACCGGACGACGCGGTGTTCTTCGACGCGCTGCGCCGCATCCACTCCGCCACGCTGGACGCGCACGCCCTCAAGGCCATCAAGGAAGGCGGCCTCGACCAGGCCGCCCAGGAGGAGCTCGACTTCTTCCACTGGTGCCCGTCGCCACGGGAGTGGTGGCAGATCGCGTACACACGCGCGGGCGAGCCCGTGGGCATCCACATCCCGGCACACAACCCGTCCGGCCCGTGCGTCGGCTTCATCGGCGTGCTGCCCGACCAACGCGGACACGGCTACGCCTACGACCTGCTGGCGGAGTGCACCCACTTCCTGGCCGACCAGGGCGCGGAGTTCGTGTCCGCGGCGACCGACCGGGGGAACTTCCCGATGGCGGCGAACTTCGCCAAGGCCGGATACCCGATCGAGCGAGAACGCATCAACTTCGAGCCCCCGCGCACCGAGTAGGCCGCGCTGTCAGTGCCGACCGGCATGCTGGCGCCATGGCGTTCCTGGGCGAGACCTGGCGGGTGCACAGCGGTGAGGCGGCGGTCGGCGACATCCTGATCGACGATGCCGACTTCCCCTGGCTGTCCGGCCGCTTCACCGCACACCCCGGCTACGACGCCGTGCGCGACCTGTTCGCCCGCGAACTCGTCCTCATGGAGCGGGACGACGACTGGGAGGAGTGGGAGGCGGCGTACGCGGAGATCAGACGCAGCGTCTCCCTCTCCTCTCCGGACGGCCCGGTCCCCGAGTTCCTGCTGCACATCGAGGGCGACCGGGCCTGGTTCCGGTGGAGCGACGAGCCGTTCGAGGAGGAGTAGGGGCGGGCTCCGGCGTGCTGTCAGCGGGCGCCGGACTCCAGCAGCGTCTCGGCCTCCACCAGGATCTCGGTGACCCGCAGGGCGAAGGACGCGTCGCACGGGTGTGGCTTCCCGGTGTGTACGGCGGTGAGGAGGGCGTCGGCCGCGTGGACCAGGGCCGTGACCGCGTTGTCGGTGCCCTCCGGCAGCACCGTCACCCCCGACTCGCCCCGGAGTTCGACGCCGGCGCCCGCCGCCGCGGCCGGTGCCGACAGGCTGAGGGTGAGCGAACTCGACGCGCCGCCGGTGTGGTCGAGGACGAGCTGCACCGTGTCCCCGGGACCGGGCACCGCGGCCGCCACCCGGCGGACCTCGCCCAGGACCGGCAGCAGCACGGACAGCGCATGTGGGCCCACGTCCCACAGCGCGCCCTTCTCCTGCCGCCACGGCGAATCCGCGAACGGACTGTCGCTGTCGTGCCCGAACAGGGCACCGAGCCACTGCGCCCGTGCCGTGAACCAGCCGTCCACGCCCGCCTGTTCGGTGATCCAGGCCGCGGTCTCGGTGACGAAACGCGTGGTGAAGAAGACCACCGACGCGACACCTGCCTCCCGCGCCGCGTCGACCACGGCCCGCCCCTGCTCGACCGTGGTCGCGAGCGGCTTGTCCAGCAGCAGATGGCACCCCGCCCGCGCCGCACGCGCCGCCAGGTCCGCCTGAACACCCGGAGGCAGCGCCACCGCCACCGCGTCCACGTCGGCGAACAGCGCGTCGACGTCGTCGTATGCCCGCACGCCGTACCGGTCGGCGAGCGCCTTCGCCGCGTCCGGACGGCGACCCCACACACCCACGAAGTCCAGCTCCGGGTGCTCGTCCAGCGCGGGGGCGTGAGCCATCGCCGCCCAGGGGCCGGTTCCGAGGAGTCCGATGCGCATGCCGCCGCCTCTCGTCGCGATCGATCGAGGGTGAGCGTCGCACACCGACCCGCCGCTCGGGCAAGCCCTTTCCGCACGCCGGACGATTCAGTTGCGCGGCTGCTGAATGCGTTCTCTTTCCTCTATTGGACCTCCGGCCGAGCGGAGAGTCAGGCTGGAAGTGCGACAGTCGAAAGCCGTAAAGCCGGAAGCCGGAAAGCCGAAAGAGGACACGAGCACATGCACACCCGTCGTATCGGTGACGTCGAGGTCAGCGCGATCGGTCTGGGCGGAATGCCCATGTCCATCGAGGGACGGCCGGACGAGGCACGCTCCCTCGCCACCATCCACGCCGCGCTCGACGCCGGCGTGACGCTGATCGACACCGCGGACGCCTACCACCGTGACGCCCACGAAGTCGGCCACAACGAGACCCTGATCGCCAAGGCCCTCGCCTCCGACGACCGCGGCGGGGACGTCCTGGTCGCCACCAAGGGCGGCCATCTGCGCCCCGGCGACGGCAGCTGGACCCTCGACGGCAGCCCCCGCCACCTCAAGGAGGCCTGCGAGGCGTCCCTGCGCCGGCTCGGCGTGGAGGCCATCGGGCTCTACCAGTTCCACCGGCCCGACCCGCGCGTCCCGTACGCCGAGTCCGTCGGCGCGATCCGGGACCTGCTCGACGAGGGCAAGATCCGGCTGGCGGGCATCTCCAACGCCAACCCCGACCAGATCCGGCAGGCCCAGGAGATCCTCGGCGGGCGACTGGTCTCCGTGCAGAACCAGTTCTCCCCGGCCTTCCGCTCCAGCGAGCCGGAGCTGGAACTCTGCGATGAGCTGGGCATCGCCTTCCTGCCCTGGAGCCCGCTCGGCGGGATCTCCCGCGCGAGCGAACTCGGCTCCTCCTACGCGCCGTTCGCCCGGATCGCCGAGGCCCACGGGGTGAGCCCGCAGCGGGTCTGCCTGGCCTGGATGCTCGCCAAGTCCCCGGTGGTCGTACCGATTCCGGGCTCCAGCCGCCCGGAGACCATCCTCGACTCCCTCGCCGCGACGGAACTCGAGCTCTCGGCCGAGGAACTCGACCAGCTCGACGCCGTCTGACACTTCCTCCGGAGGACCCCCGCCGATGGCGTCGTCGTCGGAAAGACCCCTCGACCACCGCTACCGCGACGAACACCCGATACGCACCCTCGTGTATCTGTTCCGCGCCGACCGCCGCCGACTGATCGCGGCGGTCGGCGTGTTCACCGTCAAGCACAGCCCGGTCTGGCTGCTGCCGCTGATCACCGCGTCCATCATCGACACCGTCGTCCAGCACGCGCCGGTCGAGCGGCTGTGGCTGAGCACCGGGATCATCCTGTTCATCCTGCTGGTCAACTACCCGCTGCACGTGCTGTACGTACGCCTCCTGTACGGCAGCGTCCGCCGCATGGGCACCGCTCTGCGCTCCGCGCTGTGCACCCGTATGCAGCAGCTGTCCATCGGCTACCACTCGCGGGTCAGCGCCGGAGTCCTGCAGGCCAAGGTCGTCCGGGACGTGGAGACGGTCGAGCAGATGGTGCAGCAGACCGCCGAGACCGGGCTCGGCGCCATCACCGTCCTCGTCGGCGGACTCGTCATCATCGCCGTCCGCACACCGGAGTTCGTGCCCGTCTTCGTGGTCGTCGTGCCCGCCGCGGCGCTGGTCGTGGCCCGGCTGCGGGCACGGCTGCGCACCCACAACGAGCACTTCCGGCACGAGGTCGAGACCCTCTCCTCCCGTGTCTCGGAGATGACCCGCCTGATCCCGGTCACCCGCGCCCACGGCCTGGAGGGCAAGGCGCTGCGCCGCATGGACGGCACCCTGCGCCGGCTGCTCACCTCCGGCCTGCGCCTCGACCTCGTCAACGGCCGCTTCGGCTCGCTGGCCTGGGTGGTCCTCAACGTGGTCGGCGTACTCGTCCTGGCCGGCGCGGCACTGGTGTCGTACTACGGCGTCTGGGGCGTCACGGCGGGCGACGTCGTCATGCTCAGCGCCTTCCTGACCACGCTCACCAACTCCACGACGACGCTGGCGAGTCTGGCCCCGGTCATCACCAAGGGCCTGGAGTCGGTGCGCTCGGTCGGCGAGGTGCTCCAGGCGCCCGAGCTGGAGGACAACGACGGCAAGACCGAACTGACCTCGCTGTGCGGCGCGGTCGCCTTCGAGAACGTCGGCCACGCCTACGACGACAGCGGCCGGCCCGCCGTCCGTGACTTCACCCTGGACGTCGTACCGGGGGAGACCGTCGCACTGGTCGGCGCGTCCGGCGCGGGCAAGTCCACCGTGCTCAACCTCGTCATCGGCTTCATCCGCCCGACCACGGGCCGGCTGCTGCTCGACGGCACCGACATGAACACCCTGGACCTGCGCACCTATCGGCGCTTCGTCTCGGTGGTGCCGCAGGAGTCGATCCTCTTCGACGGCACGATCCGGGAGAACGTGGCGTACGGCATGGACGACGCCGACGAGGAGACGGTGCGGGCGGCGCTGCGGGACGCCAACGCGCTGGAGTTCGTCGACCGGCTGCCGCAGGGCCTCGACACCCTGGTCGGTGAACGTGGCGCCCGGCTCTCCGGCGGGCAGCGCCAGCGCCTCGCCATCGCCCGCGCCCTGATCCGCGACCCGAGGGTGCTGATCCTGGACGAGGCGACCTCGGCCCTGGACACCCGCTCCGAGGCCCTGGTCCAGGAGGCGCTGGCCCGGCTGCTGCACGGCCGCACCACGTTCGTCGTGGCGCACCGGCTGTCCACCGTGCGGGGCGCCGACCGGATCGTGGTGATGGGCGACGGGCGCATCCTGGAGACCGGGACGCACGAGGAACTCCTGCGCCGCGGCGGGGCCTACACCCACCTGCACAGCGGCCAGGTCGCCTGAGCGGCCTGCGGTCAGGCGGCGCTGCTGCGCGGGATCCGGTGCGGACAGGCCATGTCGTGGTCTGTGCCGAGACTCGTCCACCAGCGCTCGCAGCACGCCGCGTCCAGCTCCTCCCGGACGATCTCGTCGGCCGCCGACCGCACGGGCCGGCGCGGCCCGGCGGCGGCCGTGCGCAGCTCGTGGATCAGCGTCTCGCGTACGACGGCGATGACCGGGACCAGACTCGCGGCGGCGAACAGACAGGCGGCCCACGCGGGTCCGTGCAGCGATTCGAGGAGCGTGGTCCAGGCGAGCCCGCCGCTGGTGGCGAGGTACAGGGCGCAGAGGAGGCGGCCGGAGCGGTTCATGATGGTCACCGTTCGTGCTGGGTCGGTTGCCCTCTGTTCAACGTCCGGCGGGCCGCGGGGACTCGGGTGGCGCGGTGGTTTGCGTCAATTGCGGTACGGGACACGGAAGTCCGTCACCGGCCGCCCGCCTGCGCACCCGAGGTCACCGGGGTCCCGTTCGCGTGGAACGCGGACCGGTAGGCCTGCGGAGTCGTCCCGACCACCCGGCGGAAGCGCTCACGGAACGCCGTCGGTGAGCCGAACCCCGCCTGCTGCGCGATCCGTTCGATCGGGCGGTCGCTGTTCTCCAGCAGGTACTGCGCCCGCCGTACCCGTGTGCGCAGCAGCCACTGCAACGGCGTCGTGCCCGTCTGCTCGCGGAAGCGCCGGCTGAAGGTGCGCTCGCTCATCCCCGAACGTGCCGCCATCGCGCCCAGGGTGATCTCGCCCGCCAGATTGTCCTCGATCCACTCCAGCACCGGCTCCAGAGTCGACCCGCGCGGCACGGGCGGCAGTTCGTGCACGATGAACTGGGCCTGCCCGCCCTCCCGTTCGAGCGGCATGACACACCTGCGGGCGGCGTCCGCGGCGACGGCCGAGCCCAGATCCCGGCGGATCATGTGCAGGCACAGGTCCAGCGCGGCCGCGGCACCGGCCGAGGTGAGGATCTGCCCGTTGTCGACGTACAGCACGTCCGGCTGCACCTGCACGCGCGGGAACAGGCGGGCCAGTTCACCGGCGGCGGCCCAGTGTGTGGTGGCCCGCAGCCCGTCCAGCAGCCCCGCCTCCGCGAGCACGAACGCGCCCGAGCAGACCGAGGCGATCCGGGTGCCGTCCGCGGCGGCCCGGCGCAACGCCGCCAGGACCGGCTCGGACGTCGGCCCCACCCCGGGCTTGCGGCCCGGCACGACCACCGTGTCCGCGTCCGCGAGCGCGTCGAGCCCCCGCTCCACCCGCAGTACCAGTCCGTCTCCGCGTACCTCCGGCTTCTCGGCGCACAGGGTCACCCGGTAGGGGCTGCGCCCGTCGGGCAGCTGTGCCCAGTCGAACACCGTCATGGGCGCCGTCAGGTCGAACGGCACCACGTCGTCGAGCGCGAGGATCGCCACGGAGTGCATGAACGCCACGATAGACGGGTTCCCGCCATGCGTATGACCAGGGAACGAGGCCGATGGCTCAGACGAGGGCGTTGGCGGGAATCCGTTGGCCTCTGTCGTTTCTGCCGCTGTCGATCCGTCTCGAAGATCCCTACCGTGGGCCGCGCACAGCCGATCGATCCACGGAAAGAGCTCCTCGATGACCAAGGTCCTGCTGTCCCTCCACGTGCTCGCGGCCATCGTCGCCGTCGGCCCCGTCACCGTGGCGGCCAGCATGTTCCCGCCGGCCGTGCGCCGGGCCGGCGCCGACGCGGCCGGGGTGGGCACCGTGCGGCTGCTGCGCCGCATCTGCCGCGTCTACTCCGGCATCGGCCTCGCCGTGCCCGCCCTCGGCTTCGCCACCGCGTCGGCCATGGGAGTGCTCGGCGACAAGTGGCTCGTCGCGTCCATCACGCTGACCGCGGTGGCCGCCGGGATCCTGATCGCCTTCGTCCTGCCCCGCCAGGACGAACTGCTGGAACAACTGGACGCCGGACAGGCGGTGGAGCGCTCCGGCACCGCCCGACTCGCCATGTTCACCGGCATCTTCAACCTGCTGTGGGCCACCGTCACCGTCCTGATGATCGTCCGTCCCGGCTCGACGACCGGGGCCTGAGCGAACGCACACCCGCTTCGCGGACGTCAAGTGCTCTTGAGGAATTCACACCTCGGCCTGCCGGGGCGCATACACTCGTCAGCTGTGCCCATGCGCGTGGGCCAGCACACGAAAGGCGCATGACGGGTGTTCCAGGATTCCCCCATCTACGACCGACTCGTCGCCGAGCGCGGCGACGTCCCCACCCAGACTCGCCGGGAGGCCGAGCGCGTGAGCCGGGAACTGGAGTACGCCATGCGTCCGCTGCAGTCCTTCGCCCCCGCGCCGATCCCCGAGCGGCCAGCCTCTCCTGGCACGGGATGGCAGCGGACGGCGCTGCTGCCGGGCTCGATGCCGCACTGACCGGCCTCAACACACCGTCGTACTGGACCCGTTGACGTGTGACCTCGGCTCGGGGCCGCCATGCGCCAGCCACTCGGCGACGGTCCGGGAGATCGGCTGGCCCGTCTCCACCTCGACGAAGCCGAACTGACCCGACTGGTTGCACTCCAGGAACCACCAGGTCCCGTCGGCGTCCTCGGCGAAGTCGAAGGCGCCGTAGGCCAGTTCGGCCCGCCGCATGTACGCGCCGACCGCGGCGGCGACCCGCGGCGGCACCTCGGTCGCCTGCCACGGCACGTCCGGCGAGGCGAAACGGACGTCCACCTGGTCGGGATCGGCGTCCTCGGGGGTCGCCTTGCGGGCGGCCAGCAGCCGCTCGCCCACCACGGTCAGCCGGATGTCGGCCCTCTTCGCGACCCGCCGCTGAAGCAGCGTGGGACCGAACGCGACCGCCGTGAAGTCCGTGTCCGGCGCCACCCGGCTGGTCGGCACCGCCCGCGGCGGATCCTGCGGATGCGCGCCGGAGACCGGCTTGACCACCAGGTCCGGATAGCGCTCCGCGAACTCCCGTGCCGCCTGCGGGAACGTCGTGATCAAAGTGGCCGGGACGGGCAGTCCGCAGCCCTGTGCCACCCTCAGCTGCCATGGCTTGTGCCGTGCCCGGCGGGCCGCGTCCGGGTGGTTCATCCAGCGCGCGTCCGAGCCGCGGAGCATGCCGTACAGCGCCTGTCCGGACTCCTCGGTCAGCCAGTCCGAGGGCTCGGGCGCCCGGGTGGCCGCCGGGCCCGGCCTGCGCATCCATATGGAGCGCAGACCGGAGATGCTCACCAGGCGGCCCGCGGACTGGAGATGGCCACGGAAGGCGCCGTGCACATACTCACCGGACAGCGCCACACCGCCGGGGAGATCGGCGGGGTCCAGACGGACCACCGGGACCCCGGACGCGTTCAGATGGACGACCACCATGTCGGCGGTGACGTCCTCTTCACAGGTCAGTATCAGCACGGTCATGGTCGGCGGTTCCGCGTTCAGTCGTCGAAGTGAGTCTTGGAGCCCGCAGTGGACGTCGTGGTCCCCAGCTCTCTGAGCAGAGCCAGGTCACCGGCGGCGACCCGGCCGTCACTGAGCACGTTCAACTGCAGTCCGGAGTCGTAGGCATACGGAGTCCTGGCCTCCAACTCCACCGCCGGACGTGCGTAGTTGAGCGCGAACGGTTGCATCGTGTCTCCCTCGTCGGTGCTGCGCCGACCGAGCGCTCCCTGCCCTGTGGTGCCGCTCGGTCCGCCGACTGCCTTGCCCTTCCAGTCACTTATACGAATCGAACGAGTGATTGGTTTCCTTACTCTCCGTAACCGCGGGGGATTTATGGCTATTCGGCATCCGTAAAGGTGCACTGATGGTGCGTAGTGCGAGAAGGAGGACGCCGATGTCGTCCAGGTACACGGGGTCGGGCAGCAGGTCGGTGGGCAGCACCAAGTAGAGGACGGCGCCCCAGAAAACCCAGCGGGGGCCGGTCGGCAGTCCGGCGCGGCGCAGATCGCGCCGGGTCCGCACCAGCCGTACCAACAGGACGACGGCCATGGTCAGGACGAGTGCGGCAAGGGCCACGGCAACGACGATCACCGTTGTGGTCGTATCCACGGGTCCTCCTCGGACGGGCGGGCCCGAGCGGCGCGCCCCCTTCCCGCATTCCCGCATCCGCCCTTCGTACGTCGCCGGTCCGCGGCACGTCTCATTCCGGTGGCCCACCCGAGTGGCACGGCGCGGGGGTGGCGCCTAGTAATGGCACGTAACGTCGCGTGAGCGCACTCGGGGGGGCGCGAGAGCTCGCCGAACTCCTTTCATCTCTCCCATGGAGCAGAGAATGAGCACCCGCTCTTCATCACCTCAGCCGAACGAACCCTCGATAACCACCGCTCACGAAGACCCGGTCAGCGCACTGGTGCACGCCGCGGTCGCCGACCGCCCGCTGGAGGAGGTCGCCCGGCTGATCACACTGCTGGAGCAGTCCCCTCAGTACGCGCAGGCCACCGTCGACGCGCTCCGGGCGGTCGGCACGGACCGGTCCGTGGAGGACGTCACCCGGCTGGCCGCCCTGCTCACCCGGCCGCCGCGCGACGCCGACAGCGCCGACGAGGCGATCCGTGCCGCCGCCGGGAGCCGGCCCGTGGAGGACGTGACGCGGCTGATGGCGCTGCTGCACCGTTCGCCGATGGAACCCCACTGCGGACAGGAGGCGGCCCGCGCCGCCGCCACCGCGCGGCCCGTCGAGGAACTCGTGGAACTCATCGGCCGGCTGAGCGAGGAACGCGAGGCGCAGGCCGCCAGGCTCGAAGCGGAGGAGCCGCCGCGGCCGTACGACGAGCAGGAGGCGTACGGCGACCAGCCGCCGCCCGTGCCCGGCGTCCTCCCGCCGCCCGCCCCCGACTTCGCGCCCGCCATCGGTGACCTCCGCACACCGCGCCGGATCGCCCGTACGCCGGCCCGGCCCGCCGCCCGGCTCCAGTGGCCCGGCCTGTTCGCCGCCGCCGCGCTGCTCGCCTGCGCGATGCTCTGGTTCCCGCTGCACCGGGACGGCGCGTCGCTCCACGCCTACGGACTCGCCCTGGGCCTCTCGACGGTGTGCGCCGCTGTCTCCGTACTGCTGACCCTGCGGCCCGGCCTCACCGTCCTCGCGGTCGCCGTCGTGGTGCCGGCCCTGCTCGCGGCGGCCCAGCTGTACGAGGGGCGCTTCCACTCGGCACGGCTGTCCCGCGCGCTGGACCTCACGCTCGCCCCGAACTGGATCGCGGGCCTGGCCGCCGTCTGCGCGTCCCTCGTGGCCCTGACCGCCCTGCTGGTGCGACTGGCGTCACAGGCGCCGACCGTGAACGCGCCGGCACGCCCCCTGGTGGGGGCACGCCGTGGGGCGGAGTGACACACCCGCGTCAGTCGCGGGTCGAATCGTCTGAGCCGTCCTGCTCCGGGTTTCCGGCACGCTCGCTGTCCGTCGTGGGCGTGGGCCGCAGGGCCTTGCCCGTCCCCTTGAGGCGTTCCAGGGTGCGGGTCAGGTGCTGGAAGGGGGACGCAGTGGGGGCGGGCTGCGGCGCTGTCGGTGCGGCCGTGCCCGACTCGCGGTAGGCCTCCAGCGCCTCATGGGCGCGCTCGGCCGCCTCGCGGTACAGGTCCCGGGACTTCGTCATCGCGTCGAGGGCCTCGGCGTACCGCGCCACCAGCGCGCGCTCACGGGCGAGTTCCTCCTCGAGCGTCATCAGTTGCCACTCGTCCCGCAGCGCCGAGACGACCTCCTCGGCCCCCTCCGGCAGGGGCGGCGGCAGCGCGGCGAAACGGGTCAGCGCGTCGACGAGGTCCGTCGGCCGCGAACCGTCGAGGAAGACCGTGCGTACGGCGAACTCGTCCGCGTCGACGCCGTCCCGGTCCGCGGACAGCAGCACGGCGCCGCCGCGCGGGACCTGCACACCGAACTCACGCAGCGCCCGGTTCACGATCCGCAACTGCTCGGGAGCGGCCCGGTGTTCCAGCACGCGGTGGCGCAGCCCCGGTGGCAGCAGCGGGCCGAGCGGGCCCCGGCCGCGCTCGTCCGGCGTCATCGCCTCGTGCACGACGAGGTTGATGCTCCAGCCGCCGCGCACGCAGTCGCGCAGCAGCCGCCGGATCTCCTTGTCGTCCGTGGGCAGACGGTTGGCCTGCCGTGTGCGCAGTGCCGTGCCGGGCTCGTGGTCCCAGTCGGCGTCCGGTTCGTCGGGCCAGAACATGGTGGCGGGCGAGGGCCACTCCGGATCCCACGGGGACTCCGCCTCGGCTGCCAGCGTCCAGTCGTGTCCACCCTCCGCGCCGGGCGTCAGCGTCAGCCGGGCCCGCACGGTCACCGTCCCGGCGCGGACCCGCCAGCGCGCCTCGAACACGAGGGGAGAGGCGTCCTCGGCCGCGGGCAGCTCGTGCTGGTCGTCGAGGACCTCGCTGCCCTTGAGGCGTTTCAGGGTCCGGCGAACCGTGTCGGGCGCGTCGGGTCCGGGGTGGTGGCCGCGGGCCAGCCACAGGGTCGGGGAGGGTGTCGGGCGGGCGGTGGAGAAGAAGCGCATGGGTCCATCGGGTGGCGGGGGCACGTGGACCCACCAGTATCGTCCGCGGGGTTCGGGCGAGATCGGGCGGGGTGTGCACACGGGATGTGCGTGCCGCACTCGGGGTGCGAGCGGAACACCCCAGTCCGCGGCGTTTCACTCGTGTCCCGCGGGCATTCGGGCCGCGAGAATGACGCCCCGAACAGGGCCCGCCCACCATCCGCTTCGGGGCGGGCCCTGTTCGCGGCGGCGGTGGTCGCACCCACCGAGCCCGGCGGTGCCGGAGTCCGGCCGGCACCGCACGGACGCCGCCCCTGTCACCCCCACCCCGTCCTCGGGGGACACGCCCAGGTAACTCCGTGGCGCGCTATATATCGGTAACCGAGATATCATGGCGGCATGGCATCGAGGAACATGACACAGGCGGCGTTCTTCGTCCTCACCGCCCTCGCCGACCAGCCCCGACACGGCTACGGCATCCTGCGCGAGGTCGAGGAACTGTCCGACGGCGCCGTGCAGTTGCGCGTCGGCACTCTCTACGGCGTGCTGGACCGGCTCACCGCCGACGGGCTGATCGTGCTCGACCGCGAGGAGGTGCACGAGGGCCGGCTCAGGCGCTACTACCGGCTCACCGACGAGGGCATGCGGGCTCTCGACGCCGAGGCGGAGCGCATGGCGGCCGGAGCCAGCGCCGCCAAGCGCCGTATCGCCGAGGGCCGCGGCGCCCCCGGCCCCGTCACGAACCCGGCCCAGGGACCCGGACTCGCGGGAGGTCTCGCATGACGACACTGCTCGAAGCCCGCTACCGCACGGTGCTGCGGCTACTCCCCGACTACTACCGGCGGGCCCGGGAGGAGGAGATGGTCGAGGTCTACCTGTGGGACCTCGACCGGGACACCCAGGACCAGAGCCGGCCCACCCTCGGCGAGGTGGCGAGCGTCGCGGCACTCGCCGTACGCACCCGGCTCGCCGCCGCCGGGGCACCTCGGCCCTATGTGCTCCTCGGGTCGGCGGTCCGCCACTTCGCCCTGTTCGCCGTGCTCCTGCAGGCGGCCACCGCCGTCGTCGACCGGGTCCTGCAACTGACCTGGGCGTCGACCCACGGCGCACGGGAATGGGACCTCTTCCTGTCCGGCTTCGCCGGGCACGGGCCCACGCCCGCCGTGGTCGAGATCGCCGTATGGGTGCTGCCGCTGCTGTGGCCGGTCGGCTTCTTCGCCCTCGTGCACGACCGAAGGCGCCTGGCCCAGGTGTCGGTGCTGCTGGCGGCGCTCCCGTCGGTGTGGCCGTTGGCCGGACCGCTGCTGAGCGGAACCGTGCCGGGCGCCCCGTGGTTCGCCGCCGCCTTCGCCCTGTTCGCCTGGGCGTCCGCCCTCGCCCTGTGCGCCGGCCATCACCGGGACGCCCCGGCGGCCCTGCGGCCGGCCGGCTCGCCCGGGCTGGTCTTCGCGGCGTGCTGCGTGGTGACAGGCGCCTCCGAGGTGCTGCTGCCCGCCATGGCGGACGCGGCCTGGGCACCTGCCACGTGCTTCGTCGTCGGCACTCTGGGCTGGCTGGTGTGGCACACCCGCCGTGCCGACCGGAGCGCCGCCTGCGGTGCGCCGGCCCTCGCCGCGCTCGGCCTGCTCCTGCTCGCCGTACGCGTCGCCGCGCTCTACACCTGGCTCGGCGTCCCGGTCCCCGCCGCGCTCGTCGGCGGGGCGCTCGCCCAGGCCGTGGTGCTCACGCTCCTCGTCGTCGGGCTGGGCGTCGTGGCCAGGCGCGACCTCGGGCCGCGCGGAGGCGGCCCGCACGCCGCCGACGTCACCCGTGGAACGTGATGTACCCGTTGCCGTCGGGGTCGTTGCCGCTCTTCGTGTAGGAGTGCGAGTCGGCGCCGCTGCCGGACGGCTTGTACACGTAGATCGTGTCCTTGTCGTTGTTCCACATGAAGTTGCAGTTGTTGCGGTAGACGACGTTCTTGGTGTCCGAGTCCGTGCCCTTGCCGCCGCGGAGCTTCACGTAGTCGCCGGGCTGGAGGTAGTGGTTCTTCGAGAAGGTGAACTTGTTGCCGGCCTTGTCCTTGACCACGTAGCCCTTGAGGTTCACGGTCGTGTGGGCCGAGTAGTTCTTGATCGTCAGGTACTCGTCCTTCGTGTTCCCGGTGGTGCAGTTGTTGGAGTCTCTGCCGGGCGCGTCGTACTGGATGCCCTTGATCTTCAGCGCGGACGAGTACTCCGTGGCGTGTGCCGGGACGGCGGCCAGTACGGCGAGCGTGCCCGCGGCGGTCGCGGTTGCCGCGACAAGGCGTATACGCATGTGAAACATCCCCCCTGTGTGGATTTTCCGTGAAGAAACGGAGCGTATACAAACACGGCGGGGCGGGGGGTCACTTCACCGAATTGATGCGTCCCATTCGAGGAGCCGTACGAGTTCGTCCTCACCGGGCCGGGCGGGTGCGCCGCTGCGGGCGGCGGGGGACGTGGAGTGGGTGCCGCGCGAGATGTTCCCGCTCACGGTGATGTTGTGCTCCACGCGCGGGCGGCGCAGCTCCTCGTAGACGGAGAGCGCCGAGTCGGTGTCCGGTGCGTCGCGCAGGGATTTCGCGAGGATCACGGCGTCCTCCATGGCCATCGAGGCGCCCTGTCCGGTCGCCGGCGAGGCCGCGTGGGCCGCGTCGCCGAGGAGCAGGACCCGGCCGGAACGCCAGGGGGTGCCCGGAGGGAGCTCGGTGGCGTTGGTGACCAGGACGTCGTCACCGGTGGCGGCCACGATGTCGGCGGCGGGGGTGGCGTCCTTGCGCAGCGCCGGGAGCAGCAGCTCGCGCCAACCGGCCGGTGTGCCCTGGTCGGTGGCCTCCGCGGGCAGCGGGTCGTCGGCCACGCGCGCAAACCAGTACGTCTCCCCGTCGGGCGACACCGCGAAGCCGAACGCGGCCTCGCTGCCCCGCACCATCGTGATGCGCGCGCCTCCGTCGGATGTGGACGCGGCGCCGGTGTAGCCGTAGAAGACGCGCTGGCCCGCGTAGACGGGGCGCGCGTCGGGGGCGATCGCCTGCCGGACCGTCGAGTTGAGGCCGTCGGCGCCGATCAGGACCTCGGCGGTCGCGGTGCTGCCGTCGGCGAAGTGCGCGGTGACGCCCGCGCCGTTCTCCTGGACGGAGGTGAGCCGGTTGCCGTGGTGGACGGCGATGCCCCTGCGTGTCGCCTCCGCCTGCAGCCCCGAGTTGAGGTCGCCGCGCCGCAGGCACCGGTATCGGAGGAGCGGATCGCCCGCCTCTCCGAGGGGTGCCTGCGCCAACTCCTTGCCCGTGTCGTCCAGTACGCGCATCGAGGTCAGCGGAAAGCCGAGCGCCGTGACCGCGGCGGAGGCGTCGATCTGGGCCAGCGCGCGCATGCCGTTGCTCGCGAGGGTGAGGAACGCGCCCAGGTCCTCGGCCGAGTCGGGATGCGCCTCGTGCACGGCGACCTCGAAGCCCGCCTTGTCCAGTGCCAGAGCCGTCGTCGTACCGGCGATTCCGCCACCGATGACCAGTACCCGCGTCACGCGCCACCTCGCCCGTCTCCGTGCGGCCCCCGTGGTCGCACCTGCACAGAGGGGAACGTCCGGGCGCCGGGAGCGGTTCCGCGGAGCGCGCCTTTCGAATTCCGTGGAACGCGCCATCCGTGCGTCGTCACCGCCTTGACTGGTGACGCGTCGCCTGCGAGCATGGTCGTCATCCGAACCGGTAACGTTCGGACGGGCTTCGAGCGCAGGAGCGTGGGATGGCGATGCAGTCGCAGGAGAAGACGGTGGCGGACTCCGACGAGGCCGGGCGGCGGGCGCGGTTCGGGAGTCTGCCGGAGCGGATCCGGCTCGAGGACACCATCGAGGAGCGGCCCGCGGTGGCGCCGGATCCGGCGAGGGACGCGTACAACGCCGACGAGTGGCTCGTCCGCACGTGCCTTTGACCGGCGTACTGATTCGATGGGTGCCATGAGTGACAAGATCGCCCTGAGCACCTGGCCGACCCCCATCGAGCGCGCGCCGCGCCTCGGCGCCGAACTCGGCCTGCGCGAGGACGACCTGTGGATCAAGCGGGACGACCTCGGCGGTCTCGGCGGAGGCGGCAACAAGGTGCGCAAGCTGGAGTGGTTCGTCGGCGCCGCGTCGGCCGCGGGCGCGGACACGCTGGTGACCACCGGCGCCGCACAGAGCAACCACGCCCGGCTCACCGCGGCCGCCGGCGCCCGGCTGGGCCTCGACGTGGTGCTCGTCTTCCCCGGTACGCCCGACAGGGCGGCGCACGGCTCCGGGAACCTCGTGCTCGACAGCCTCTTCGGGGCCCGTGTCCACTGGGCCGGCGAGGGCGCTCCGAGCGGCCTGGGCCGGGTGGCCGAGGACGTCTGTGAACAGCTGCGCGGGGAAGGAGCCCGGCCCTTCCTGATTCCCTTCGGGGGCTCAAGTCCGCTGGGCGCGCGGGGATATGTCGAGGGCGGTCAGGAAGTGCTGGCCCAACTGCCGGACGTGGCGCATGTGGTGGTGGCTCTCGGCTCCGGGGGCACCATGGCCGGTCTCGTCGGCGCGCTGGGGGCGGAGCGGGTGCTGGGCGTGCACTGCGGCGCCGTGGACGAGCCGGCTGCCACCGTCGCCGGACTCGCCGGCGTCGACCCCGGCTCCCTTCGCGTGCGTACCGACCAGGTCGGCGCGGGATACGGCGTCCTGCACGAGCCCGTCCTGGCGGCGATGCGGACGGCCGCCGCCACCGAGGGGATCGTCCTGGACCCCGTCTACACGGGGCGGGCCATGGCCGGGCTGTTCGCCGCCGTGCGGGACGGTGACATCGGGCCGGGGCAGCGCACCGTGTTCCTGCACAGCGGAGGGCTCCCGGGACTGTTCGGCCACACGGAGACGGTGCACCGTACCGTCTCCGCGTTGTCGTCCCGGAAGCCCTCCTGAGCGACCGTCAGGCGCCGCTCTCGCGGAGCATGTCCTCACGCTCGACGATCTTCACGCGCTCGCGGCCCTGCGGCTCGCCCAGCGCCTTCTCGGCGGCGTCCAGCCTGTACCAGCCGTCCCAGGTGGTGTAGCGCACGCCCCGCTCGGCGAGGAACGCGTCCACGGCCTCCGGCTCGGGCGCGGCGGGCGTGTGGAGGCGGTCGTTCGCGTAGTCGTCCAGCAGGTTCGACACCGTCTCGTTGGCGTCGCCCTTGGTGTGGCCGATCAGGCCCACCGGGCCGCGCCGGATCCAGCCGGTGACGTAGGTCGACCGGAGGTGCTCGCCGCTCTCCTGGATGACCCGGCCGCCCTCGTCCGGGACGGTGCCCGAGTCGATGTCCCAGGGCAGCTTGGGGAGCTTGTCGGAGAGGTAGCCGACCGCGCGGTAGACGGCGGTGACGTCCCAGTCCTTGAACTCGCCGGTGCCCTTGACGTTGCCGGTGCCGTCGAGGGCGGTGCGCTCGGTGCGCAGGCCGACGACCTTGCCGTCCTCGCCGAGGACCTCCGCCGGGGACTCGAAGAAGTGCAGGAAGAGTTTGTGCGGGCGGTCGCCGACGTCGCGGATCGCCCAGTTCTCCAGGGTCTTGGCGACCATGTCGGCCTGCTTGTTGCCGCGCCGGGTCTCGATCGAGCCCTCGTCGTAGTCGATGTCCTCGGGGTCGACGATGACCTCGATGTTGGGGGAGTGGTCCAGCTCCCGCAGCTCCATCGGGGAGAACTTCGCCTGCGCCGGGCCGCGGCGGCCGAAGACGTGGATCTCCAGGGCCTTGTTGGCCTTGAGGCCCTCGTAGACGTTCGGCGGGATCTCCGTCGGCAGCAGCTCGTCCGCCGTCTTGGCGAGGATGCGGGCCACGTCGAGGGCGACGTTGCCGACGCCGAGCACGGCGACCTTCTCGGCCTCCAGCGGCCAGGTGCGCGGCACGTCCGGGTGGCCGTCGTACCAGGAGACGAAGTCGGCGGCGCCGTAGGAGCCGTCGAGATCGATGCCGGGTATGTGCAGCTCGCGGTCGGCCGTCGCGCCCGTCGAGAAGATCACCGCGTCGTAGAAGGCGCGCAGGTCGTCGAGGCTGATGTCGTTCGGGTAGTCGACGTTGCCGAACAGGCGGATCTGTGGCTTGTCGAGCACCTGGTGGAGGGCCGTGATGATGCCCTTGATGCGGGGGTGGTCGGGGGCGACGCCGTAGCGGATCAGCCCGAAGGGCGCCGGCATGCGCTCGTAGAGGTCGATGGACACACCGGGTTCGGCGGCCACGTCGGACTTGAGCAACGCGTCGGCGGCGTAGATCCCGGCGGGGCCGGCTCCGACGATGGCTACCCGCAGGGGGCGGGGCATGATCAGGTTCCCTTCGAGCGGCGATAGATCGACTCGAACGGGAAGCCTAAGCTAAGGCAAGCCTAAGTCGGTACGCGGGTCCGGTCTATGGGCTCATAAATCAACTTTATGAGCCCATAGGAAGCCTACCTGCCGGATCAGCCGATGTGGTAACTGTCCCCGTACACCTTCCAGTCCAGCGGGGTGTTCAGGCACAGGTTGCCCTTGCGCAGGAAGACCCGCTGCTCGGTGTCGACGCGGGTGGTGTCGCTGTGGGCCTCCTCCTGCTTCATGGCCCACACCCGCGCGTCGAGGAAGGCGTTGAGGTACGTCACCTCGTCGCCGCCCTGGGCCGGCGGCTCGGCCTTGTTCAGGGCGCGCTTGCGTATGTTGCGGAAGCTGGTCGGGTCGTCGCCGTCTCCGTGCATGACGATGGCGTCGTAGTACGTGAACTGCCCGAGCGTGCCCAGCCCGTCCGTCTTGCCCTGCTTCACGGCCGGGTTGAAGTAGACGCGGTCGCGTTCGTCGTTCTGCGCCTGCTGGAAGGCGCTGTCCTGGGCCGCCTTGCGCCAGTCCTTGGGGAAGTTCGGGTCGAGCCCGTCGTGCGAGTCGGAGCCGTTCACCTGGCGCAGGGCCGGAAGGTATTTGGCAAGAACGTTGCCCGGCTTGCGGTCGGTGTAGAGCTGGACCAGGTCGAGCATGTCGCCGGTGCCGGAGCAGAAGCCGATGATGCCGGCGGTGTAGCCGCGGCCGTCACCGATGTCCTCGATGTACTTGTACTGCGCCTTCCAGTCGAGCGAGGAGTTCTCCGCGCTCGACACCAACTGCATGGCGATCTCCTTCTTCGCCGGGTCGTCGAGCCCGACGCAGCCCGCGGCGGTCGTCGCGGAGGCGTGCGAGGGGCGCAGCAGCGGGGCCGCTGCCAGGGATGCGCCGAGCAGGGCGAGGACGGTGCGGCGCGAGGTGAGCGCGGGGCGTGGCAGATCGCTGGACGGATGGCTCACGGGGACTCCAAGAGGAGGTGGGGGGTGGGGAGTTGGCCGTGCATCACTCTGATAGGAAGGTTTCCTATCAGAAATTGGCGATGGACGGCACCCGTCACGTGAGAACTTCGTAGGGAAGAACGAACGGACGACGGGTCAGGGCAGTGGCTGCTCGGCCCAGATGACCTTGCCCTCGGGCGTGTAGCGCGTGCCCCACCGCTCGCTGAGCTGCGCCACCAGGAACAGCCCGCGGCCACCCTCGTCCGTCATCGCCGCGTACCGCAGATGCGGTGAGGTGCTGCTGCTGTCGAAGACCTCGCAGATCAGGGTGCGGTCGAACAGCACCCGGACGCGGATGGGATCGGCGCCGTAGCGGATCGCGTTGGTGACCAGCTCGCTCAGGATCAGCTCGGTGGTGAACGTCAGCTCGTCCAGGCCCCATTCGGCCAGCCGCCGGGTGACCGAGGCACGCACCTCGCCCACCGCCGCCGGGTCCGGGGGGACCTGGGCGACGTCGTCGCTGGGCTTGTTCGGCAGCTGGGTCTCGAGCACGACCCGGCAGGTGTCCTCCGGCGAGTCCCCGGCGCGTTCCAGGGCGCCGCGCAGGAGGTCGAGCCCCTCGTCGATGTCCCGTTCGCGGTCCTCGACGAGGCCGTCGGTGTAGAGCACGAGCCGGCTGCCCTCGGCCAGTTCGAGGTCGGCGGTCTCGAAGGGCAGGCCGCCGAGGCCCAGCGGGAGACCGGTCGGGACGTCCGGGAACTCGACGCCGCCGTCGGGCCGGACCAGGGCCGGCGGCGGATGGCCGGCACGGGCGATGGAACATTTCCGCGACACCGGGTCGTAGATCGCGTACAGGCAGGTCGCTCCCGTGACCGGGGCGCTGCCGTCCTCGGTGGTCTCGTCCTGGTCGATGCGGCCCACCAACTCGTCCAGGAGGGCGAGGAGTTCGTCGGGCGGCAGGTCCAGGGCGGAGAAGTTGTGCACCGCCGTACGCAGGCGACCCATGGTGGCCGCGGCGTGCAGTCCGTGCCCGACGACATCACCCACGACGAGCGCGACCCGGGCGCCCGACAGCGGCAGTACGTCGAACCAGTCGCCGCCGACCCCGGCCTGCGCCGGCAGATAGCGGTAGGCGATGTCCAGCGCCGTCTGTTCCGGCAGGCTGCGGGGCAGCAGGCTGCGCTGCAGGGTCACGGCCATGCTGTGCTCGCGCGTGTAGCGGCGGGCGTTGTCGATGGAGACCGCGGCCCGGGCCACCAGCTCCTCGGCGAGGGCGAGTTCCTCCGTGTCGAAGGGCTCGGGCTTCTCGGAGCGCCAGAAGCTGACCACGCCCAGGAGCAGCGTCCCGGCGCGCAGCGGCACGGTGATCAGCGAGTGGATGCCGTACCCCACGACCTGCGCGGTCCGCTCCAGGTCCTGTGCGTGCCAGCCCGGCGCCAGGTCGAGGTCCGGTTCGAGGACGGGCCGGCCGGAGCGGAGGCTGCGGGCCTGCGGCGAGGACTCGACGAACGTGATCTGCCGGCCGACCGGGTAGAGCGGGGCGTCCTTGCGGATCCCGCTGACGGCGGTACGGCGCAGCACGGTCGAGGCCTCCGGCTGGCCGCCGCCGAGCACCGCGTCGAACAGGTCGACGCTCGCGAAGTCGGCGAACCGGGGCACGGCGAGCTCCGCGAGCTCCTCCGCGGTGCGGGTGACGTCGAGGCTGGTCCCGATGCCCACGCCGGCGTCGTACAGCATGTTCAGCCGCTCCCGGGCCGCCTCCGCCCGGCCGGACAGGGCGCGCAGCTCCGTCGAGTCGCGCAGGGTGGCGACGCTGCCGGGCGGGCCGCCCTCGGCGTCCGTGGGGCGCTGGTTGACCGCGAGCAGCCGGTCCTTGACCAGGTGCACCTCGTCGGTGGCCATCCGGCCGGAGGCCAGCAGGTCGGCGGTGTCGGCGGGCAGGCCCAGGTCGAGGACGTGCCGGCCCTCGGCGTCCTCGGGCAGGTCCAGCAGGCGGTGCGCCTCGTCGTTGGCGAGGAGCAGCCGGCCCTCGTCCCCGACGATGAGCACGCCCTCGCGGACGGCGTGCAGCACGGCGTCGTGGTGCTCGTACATGCGGGTCATCTCGTGCGGACCCAGGCCGTGCGTCTGGCGCAGCAGTCGTCTGCTGACCAGCGCGGTGCCGGCCGTGGCCAGGGCGAGGCCGACGGCGGCGGCGAGCAGGACCAGTGGCAGCTGCCGGTTGGCTGCGCCGCCGACGTTCGCGGTGGTGATGCCCGCCGAGACCAGGCCCACGACCGTGCCGTCGTCCGCCTTGATCGGTACGACGGCCTGTACGAGGCGTCCGATCGTGCCGTTGATCTCCTCGACGACGGTCTGGCCGGCCAGCGCGGGGGCGATGTTGCCGACGAACTTCTTGCCGATGCGGTCCGGTTTCGGGTGGGTGTAGCGGATGCCGTCGGTGTTCATGACGACGATGAAGTCGACGCCGGTCGCCTTGCGGGCCGCCTCCGCGCGCGGCTGCAGCACGGCCGTGGGGTCGGGGTTGGTGAGCGCCTCGCGGGTGCCCGGCGAATTGGCGAAGGCCTCGGCCACGGCGACCGACCGGTTGCGGGCCTCCTGGGTGCTGTCGTGGCGTGCCTGGAGGTAGAGCGCGACCACCGCGGCGACCACCAGCAGCAGCACGATCACGACCTGGAGGACGAACACCTGTCCGGCGACGCTGCGTCCGGTCAGTGCCGACCGCAGTGCCGCGAACCGTCCCTGGTCCGGTGGGTCCGCGCGCGTGAGCCGCCGGGCCGTCGCACCGCCCGGCGTCCGCGCCGATCGCCGCCCCTGCGCTCCGCGGGCGCCGTCCGGCGCGCGTTCGGCACGGGACCCGCTGGGGTGACGGCTCGACCCGGCCCCGGAGCGGCCCAGAAGTCGGACCATGTGCCCATGTCTACACTGCCGGGCCTCAGGAGGCGAGAGGCGTCACAGAGGGTGACAGGGCGCGCCGCTGGTTGGCGTTGGTAGCGGGGGGGGGAGGGCGGCGGCGGGGTGGGGGCGGGGGTGGCGAAGGGCACGCTGCCGGTGCCGGTGCCGGTGCCGGTGCCGGTGCCGGTGCCGGTGCCGGTGGCTGTGAGTGTGGGTGGCGGCGGGCCGACGCGGGCACGTTGTCGGTCGGGCTGGGCGTCGGGAGGGGTGCGGGGGCACGTTGTCGGTCGGACCGGGCGTCGGCAGGGCGGCGGGGGCGGACTGTCGTCCGATCCGGGCATGGGCAGGGGGTGGAGGGCACACCGTCGGTCGGTCCGGACGTCGGGACGGATGCGCGGGCACACCGTTGGCCGATCTGGGCGTCCTCGGGGCTGAGAGGGCGTGTCGGCGGGGAGTCTGCGCGCGGCCAGGGCGCGGCGGGGCACGCCCAGCGGGAGAGCCGCCGACAGGGTCAGCGGCACACGCCGGGTTCGGGGAACGTGCGGCGCGGCCGGAGCTTCAGGGGGTTGGCGGGCCGTCTGACTCGGCGGCTGGGTTCTCGCCGGTCGGCGGGCTGTCGGTCCCGGCGTCCGGGCTCTCGCTGGTTGGTGAGGTGCCGGTCCCGACGCGGCTGGGTTCTCGCCGGTTGGCGGCTGCCGGTCCTTGCGCGCCTGGGTCTCTACCGGTTGTCGGTCTGCCCGTCCCCGCGCGCTCGGGCTTTCACCGGTCCGTGAGGTGCCGGTCCCGGCGCCTGGGCTCTTGCCGGTTTGGCGGGCTGTCTGACTCGGCGCCTGGGTCTCTACCAGTTGTCGGTCTGCCCGTCCCCGCGCGCCCGGCCTCCTACTGGTCCGCGACGTGCCGGTCCCCGCGCCCGGCCTCCCACCGGTCCCGCGACGTGCCGGTCCCCGCGCCCGGCCCCCCAGCGGCCGGCGGGCTGCCGGCCTCGGCGTGTGGACTTCCAGTGGTCGTCAGTCGCTCGGCTCAGCCCCGTCCCCCGCTTGCGACACGCCGTGTGGCCAGTAGTAGGGCGATGTCGTCGGGGCGGTCGGCCGTGTGGCGGGCCGTGGCTGTGAGGCGGTCGGCGATGCCGGCGAGGGGGCGGCGGCCGGGGCGGGTCGCGGGGGCGCCCGCCTTCGCCAGGGCCACTCGCAGGGCCGTGATGCCGTCGTCGATGTCCGCGCCGGGCCGCTCCACGAGCCCGTCCGTGTACAGGGCGAGGACGGCTCCGGGCTCGATCCGGAGTTCCGCGACCGGGTAGTGGGCCCCCGGATCCACCCCCAGTACCACCCCGCCGGGCAGGTCGACGACCTCTGTGCGGCCGTCCGGGAGGCGCAGGAGCGGTGGGGGATGGCCCGCACGGGCCACCTGGGCGATCCCCGAGACCGGGTCGAGGCGGATGTAGCAGCAGCTCGCGAACTGGCCGGGGTCGAGGTCGATGAGCAGATGATTCGTGCCGCTCATCACCTCGTCGGGTGGACGGTCGCCGAGCGCGAACGCCCTCACCGCGCTGCGCAGTTGTCCCATGGTGGCCGCCGCCTGCACCCCGTGCCCCTGGACATCGCCGATCACCAGCGCCAGACCGTCCCCGGCCTCCACGACGTCGTACCAGTCCCCGCCGATCTCCATGCCCTGCGTGCCGGGCAGATAGCGGCCGGTGGTCTCCACCAGCGGGTGGGCAGAGAGCCGGCGGGGGAGGAGGGCCTGCTGGAGCCCGCGGGCGAGGGCCGCCTCGCTCTCGTAGCGCTGGGCCTTCTCCATGGCGTGCGCGATGAGCCCGGCCAGCGCGGTCAGCACGGTCCGTTCCTCGGTGCTGAAGGTGTGCGGGCGGTCGAAGCCGAGGATGCAGGAGCCGACCGGCCGCCCGGAGGCGATCAGCGGCAGGAAGGCGCGGGCGCCCTCCGCCGCGTCCAGCGCGATCCCCGGATAGGCGGCCGTCAGCTGCTCCATCGAGTCGAAGAACAGCGGCCGGCCGGTGGTGAGCGTCTCGACGCCGGGCAGATGGGCGTCCAGGCCCACGCCCTCGAAGGGGGCGAGGAACCCCTTGGGGAAGCCGCTCTCCCAGGCCAGGTACAGATGCCGGTCCTGGAGCAGGTAGATGGCCAGCCGACGGCCGCCGAACGCGGGCAGCAGCTCCCGCATGACCACGGCCGACACCTGCCGTGCGGTGACCGCCTCGGTCAGCGCGATGGCCAGCACGATCGGCCGGTACAGCGGCGCCATCGACGGCACTCCGGTCGCGGCCGCCTTGCCCGTCTCCTCCGGCTCGGGCGTCGGCGTCAGCTCGGCGGCGGCGTCCGCCACGGGACTCGCCGGGCTGAACGTGCAGGTCAGGACGTTCGGGCCCGGATAGACGCAGACGTCCAGCCAGGCACCTTCGTACGGCGGCGTGCCGGTCGGCGCTCCGTCGGCGGCGGGCAGCCCGACGTGGAAGCTCACCGGCTCCGGGGACAGCAGCGCGCTGCGCAGATGGTCCTCGCAGTTCGGCTGGTTCAGCCAGGGCACGCCGTCCCACAGGGAGCGGCCGAGCAGCTCGGCGCGCGGGCGGCGCAGCAGCTGTCCGGCGCGTGGATTGGCGTACAGGATCAGCCCCAGCCGGTCCACGCAGAGCACGCCGTCGGGCAGCAGGTCCGCCGCCGCGTCGGCCGCCGCGCCGGGCCCCGGGTCCACGACCGAGCCCCGGACCGGGTGCACGCCCGAGACCGTGCCGCGCCTGGCGGGCGGGGCGTACGGGCTCCACAGCTCCACGAGCCGCAGCGCGCCGTCCCCGTCCCGCACGTACAGGGGCAGCGCCGGCGGGCGGCCCGCGGCGGTCTCCCGCAGCGCCGCCAGGACCCGCTGGGTCTCGCCCGGGGCCACCGCCTCGGCGAGTGCCTGCACCGACGCGCCGAACGTCTCGGCCGGCAGGCCCAGCAGGGCCGGCAGCCGCTCGTCCACGGTCACCACGTCCGTCACCGGATCCCAGGCGAAGCCCCCGGCGCGCCCGCCCGGCGGCCGGGCGCCCGGCGGCCGTACGCAGACCGGCTCGCCGTCCCAGGAGACCTGCGGTCCGTCGGGCTCCTCCAGGCGTCGTAGGGCCGCGCCCAGGTCCTCGGCCTGCCGGACCAGGCGGTCGCGGTGCTGGAGCAGCTCGGCGGCGTCCGCGGCGGAGGGGCGCAGCACGGTCAGTACGCCGTAGGTGGTCGAACCGCCCACGATCGGCACGTACAGCGAGCCGAACTGGAACGGCAGGCCGGCCGCGAACTGGGGGTAGCGCCGCATCGTCTCCGTGGCGTTCGGCAGCACCACCTGCACGCCGAGCCGGTAGACGTCGGCCACCGGGAACGGGCGGTCCACGTGCATCCGCCACCAGGGCCGGAAGAGGGGGCCCGGCAGCCCCGCGAGCACGGCCAGCCGCAGCAGTCCGGGCGTGCCGGAGCGCAGATAGACCCCTCCCGCGTAGCCGCCGGCCTGGTCGATCGCCTCCGTCGAGGTGTCGATCAGCAGCGCGGCCAGCTGCCCGGGCGTCCGGTGTGCTTCCTCCGCGCTCCGAGTCATCCGGTCCTACCTCGTCCGTGCGCCGTCCAGCGGGCGACACAGCAAGAATGCGCCACGACGGGCCTGCGGCGCACCTGGGCGGACAGAGACATCGGAGGGACCTGTGTGACGCAGAGATCATCGGCCCGGTGCATCGGCTTTGGCTGTCATGGGCATGCATCCGGGGGTTTGATCCCGCCCCACGAGGAGTGATCGCGTGATGAGCGCCCCCACCACGGCTCCCATCCCCACCCCCACGGCCCCCGGCGGACTCCCGCTGATCGGACATGGCCTCCGCCTGGCCCGCGACCCGCTGCCGTTCTTCAACTCGCTTCGTGAGTACGGCAGTGTGGTGCGCATCCGCATCGGCCCCACACCCGCCTACGTGGTCACCGACCCCGCACTGACCCGGCGCGTCCTGGTGAACGACGCCGCCCACTTCGTCAAGGGCGGCAAGTACAACGACGCGCTGCGGGTCTTCCTCGGCGACGGGATCGCGACCGTCGCCGACGGCGACACCCATCTGCGCAACCGCCGTCTGATGCAGCCCATGTTCAACAAGGCGCACATCGCCGAGCACGGCAACGCCATGATCGACCAGGTGCGCAAGATGGTCGGCGCCTGGACCGCGGCCGAACCGCGCGACGTGCTCGCCGACATGAACGGGATCACGCTCGCCACGTTCCTCGTCGCCGTGTTCGGCACGGGCCTGCCCGCCCATCTGGAGGGCGAGTTCACCGCCCTCATGCCCGACATCATGAAAGGAACGATTCGGCAGGTCATTCTCCCGCCCTGGATCACGCGGCTGCCGCTGCCCGCCAACCGTGCGCACGCCGACCGTGTCGCCCGCCTGCGCGCCCTCATCGACCAGGCCATCGACCACCACATCGACGTCACCGCACCCGGACCGGCTCCGGCGGACGGCGCGTCCGGCGTCGAGGCGTGCCCGCACGCGGCCGAGGCGGTGCGGCAGCAGGGCGGCCTGTTCGAGACCCTGATCGGCGCCGAGGACCGACTCGGCCGCCGGCAACTCCAGGACGAGACCATCACCCTTCTGGCCGGCTCGATCGAGACCACCGGCACCACCCTCGCCTGGGCGCTGTACGAGATCGCCGGCAACCCCGCCGTCGAGCGACGCCTCCGCGAGGAACTGGCCTCGGTGTGCGGGGACCGGCCGCTGCGCTACGACGACATCGACCGGCTCCCGTACGCCCGACGGGTTCTGCAGGAGGCGATCAGGAAGTACGGGGTGCTCTGGATGGTGACGCGGACCGCCGCCCGCGACATCGTCCTCGGCGGACACCTCATACCCGAGGGCGCCGACGTCATGTGGAGCCCGTATATGCACCAGCACGACTCCGCCCATTTCCCCGACCCGGACAGCTTCGACCCGGACCGCTGGGAGGCGGACGGTGGCGCGGGCACCCGGGGGTCCTTCCTCGCCTTCGGCGACGGCCGCCGCAAGTGCATCGGGGAGAACTTCGCCTGGGTCGAGCTCCAGATCATCCTCGCGACCGTGCTCCAGGCCTGGCCCCGGTTCGAGGTGACCTCCCGTCCACCGCGTGCCCAGGCCGTCATCACGGTCGAACCCGACGCCCTGGCCATGGAGTTCCATTCGGGCGTCTCCCAACACCGGGCGACATCCATGTAGCCGCCAACCATCCCCGGTCATGGCTTGGCCAACTCCCCACCGGGCGTTGGCCACATGTTCACCACCGGCCCCTGATGTGCCCCGCCTCTTCGAGCGGAGAGTGATCGACGGCCCGCCTCTCGCACCGGGCCGGCCGCCACTCCCGAGAGCTTCTCCCGCTCAAGAAGGGGCAACCATGGCCGAGTTGACACGTCGTAGACTTCTGGGTTCCGCCGCGGGCGCGCTGGGCGGCGCCGCGGCCCTCTCCCTCCTCCCGCCGAGCGTCCAGAAGGCCGTCGCCGCCGAACCGCCCAGGAACGGCTCGCTGCGCGACATCGAGCACGTCGTCATGCTGATGCAGGAGAACAGGTCCTTCGACCACTACTTCGGCACCCTGTCCGGTGTCCGGGGCTTCGCCGACCCGCACGCCCTGAAGCTCGACACCGGACGGTCCGTCTTCTACCAGCCGGACGCCGTGAACCCGAAGGGCTATCTGCTGCCCTTCCACCTCGACACCCACACGTCGAGCGCCCAGGCCATCCCCTCCACCAGCCACGCCTGGTCGGTGCAGCACCAGGCGTGGAACGGCGGGAAGATGGACCAGTGGCTGCCGGCCCACCGCAAGGCCGACGGCGTCAACGGCCCCTACGTGATGGGCTACTACACGCGCGAGGACATCCCGTTCCAGTTCGCGCTCGCCGAGACCTTCACCGTCTGCGACAACTACTACTGCTCGGTCTTCGGCCCCACCTGGCCCAACCGCCTGATGTGGATGACCGGTTCGATCGACCCGGCCGGCACCCACGGCGGCCCGATCATCAGCAACGTCGCGCCGACGCCGTACCGCTGGACGACGTACGCCGAACGGCTGCAGGCGGCCGGCGTCAGCTGGAAGGTGTACCAGCAGGACGACGACTACGGCTGCAACATGCTGGAGCAGTTCGCCACGTTCAAGAACGCGCAGCCCGGCTCCGACCTCTACGAGCGCGGCGTGCGCCCGCAGCCCGAGGGCACCTTCGAGGACGACGC
Organism: Streptomyces cylindrosporus; assembly: GCF_022698165.1. Classification (GTDB taxonomy): domain Bacteria; phylum Actinomycetota; class Actinomycetes; order Streptomycetales; family Streptomycetaceae; genus Streptomyces; species Streptomyces cylindrosporus. The sequence goes on along the minus strand of NZ_JALDAY010000007.1, from coordinate 108,563 downwards.
CCGGGGCGACCGGCTGCCGACGGTGAGTTGGATCATGCCGACCAGCTACCAGTCGGAGCATCCCGACTACCTGCCCGCCGCCGGCGCCGACTTCGTCGCCTCGAAGATCGAGGCGATCGCGGCCAACCCGAAGGTGTGGCGCAAGACGGCCTTCATCCTCAACTACGACGAGAACGACGGCCTGTTCGACCACGTGCCCCCGCCGACCGCACCCGCCGGCACCGAGGACGAGTACGTCCAGGGGCTGCCGATCGGCGCCGGCTTCCGCGTGCCCGCGATCATCGTCTCGCCCTGGACCGTGGGCGGTTGGGTCGCCTCGGAGGCCTTCGACCACACCTCGGCCCTCCAGTTCCTGGAGCGCTTCACCGGCGTGGAGGAGCCCAACGTCAGCGACTGGCGGCGTGAGACCTTCGGCGACCTCACGACCGCGTTCCGCTTCCGTGACGCCCGCCCGCGCCCGCCCCGGCTGCCCGAGGACACCGCGGAGCAGCTGGAGAAGGCCAAGGAGGAGGTCGCGACGCTGCCGAAGCCCACGCTGCCCGGCGCGGACCAGACGTTCCCGCACCAGGAGCAGGGGCGTCGCCCGCACGTCTGACCCGACGGCCGAGGGCCCGGTCGCGCGACCGGGCCCGTACACCGCCCCCTTGTGGGAGCGCTCCCATCGGATGCAGGATGCCGGTGTGACTTCGTCTCCCGCCATCCGCCCCTACCGCCCCGAGGACCGTGCGGCCCTCGACGACATCTGCGTCCGCACCGCGCACAACGGCCAGGACAGCCGCCCCCTCTACGCCGACCCCGGCATCTTCCCGACGAACTTCGCGGCGCCGTACGCCCACCTGGAGCCGGAACTGGCCTTCGTCCTGGACGACGGACACGGCCGGGCCGTCGGCTACATCCTCGGCACCGCCGACACCCCCGGCTTCGTCCAGGCCTTCCGCGCCAAGTGGCTGCTCCTGGTCGCGGACCGCTACCCGGAGCCCGCCGGGCCGCCGAGCACCCCGGACGAGGCGATGATCGCGCTGCTGCACCATCCCGAGCGGATGATCGTCCCCGAGGTCGCCGCGTACCCGGCCCATCTGCACATCGACCTGCTCCCCGCGTGGCAGGGCCGCGGGCACGGCCGTGAGCTGATGCGGACCTTCCTGCGCGCCCTGCACGACCGGGGTGTCGCCGCCGCGCACCTGTGCATGGTCACGGCCAACACCCCGGCCAGGGCCTTCTACGACCGCCTCGGCTTCCACGAGATCGAGGTGCCGGATCCGGGTCCGGTCACCTATCTCGGCCGTACGACAGGGGAGTTGGACTCCCTCTGACGAGCCCCCGCCCCTATATCCAGGTGTCCAGCCACATCCGGGCGTGCCAGTCGGAGTACGGGATCGTCTGGCCCGTGTAGAGCGGGAAGAAGTAGATGAAGTTCCAGACGATGAGCAGGACGAGGACACCGGCCCCCGTCGCGCCCACGAGCCGGCGCCGCTCGCTCGCCCCCGGAGGTCCGAGCAGGGCGCCGATCAGCAGGGCCACGGCCAGGCACAGATACGGCACGAACGCGACGGCGTAGAACGAGAAGATCGTACGGTCCTGGTAGTTGAACCAGGGGAGATAGCCCGCCGCCACCGCGCACAGGACGGCACCGGAGCGCCAGTCGCGGCGCATCGCCCATCGGTAGAGGAGGTAGGCGAGCGCGAAGCAGGCCGTCCACCACAGCAGCGGTGTACCGAGGCCGAGGATCTCCTGGGAGCAGTCGACGCTGGTGTGGCAGCCCTCCTGGCCGGGCTTCGGGGACTCGTAGAAGAAGGACACCGGGCGGCCCTGGACGAGCCAGCTCCACGGATTGGACTTGTAGCGGTGCCAGGCGTGGAGGTTGATGTTGAACTCGTAGACCGCGTGCTCGTAGTGCCACAGGCTTCGCAGCGGGGCCGGGATCCACGACCAGGTGCCGCCGCGGCCGTCCGCCCAGTGCCGGGCATAGCCGTCATCGGTCATGAACCAGCCGGTCCAGGTCGCCAGATACGTCAGCACGGCGACCGGCACCATCGAGACCACCGACCAGCCCAGGTCCTTGCGCAGCACCGCCCGGTACGGGCTGTACGCCCCCGCGATCCGGCGCGCGCCGACGTCCCAGAGCAGGGTCAGGGCCGTGAAGAAGACGAGGAAGTACAGGCCGTTCCACTTGCTCGCCGCTGCCAGGCCCAGGAAGACACCGGCCGCGAGCCGCCAGGGGCGCCACCCGGTGCCGGCGTGTTCGCCGGTGTGGTGGTCGGGGCGGGCGAAGCCGTCCGGGCCGACGGGCAGGGCGGCCGCGAGCCGGGCGCGGGCCCGGTCCCGGTCGACGAGCAGACAGCCGAAGGCGGCAAGCGCGAAGAACATCACGACCAGGTCCAGCAGCGCGGTACGGCTCATCACGAAGTGCAGGCCGTCCACCGCCAGCAGCGCCCCGGCCAGGCAGCCGAGCAGCGTCGAACGGAACAGCCGACGGCCTATTCGGCACAGCATGAGCACCGACAAGGTGCCCAGCAGGGCCGTCATGAACCGCCAGCCGAACGGGTCGAGACCGAACAGGTTCTCCCCGAACGCGATCACCCACTTGCCCATCGGCGGATGCGCGACGAAGCTCCCCGTGTCCGAGAGCGGGATCACCTGCGGGTCGGCCAGGATCTTCGGGTCGGCGATCTTCCGGTCCGGCCAGGTGCCCTCGTAACCGAGCTTCAGCAGCGACCAGGCGTCCTTCGCGTAGTACGTCTCGTCGAAGACGAGGGCGTGCGGCTGCCCCAGCCGCCAGAACCGGAGCGCTCCGGCGACCGCGGCGACGAGGAGCGGCCCCACCCACGCCATGGATCCGGCCAGCCGCCGGGCGAGCCGCGGGCCGAGGCCCAGGAACTCCCAGATCCGGGTGCTCGGTTGCGGGAACGGGGGCACCAGGCGCTCGCGTGTGTCGGTGCGTGGGGCCGGCGTGTATCCGAACCGGCGCAGGCGCTGCGCCCAGGAAGCGGTCTCGGGTTCCGCGGCCGGGCGGACGGCCTCGTCGGCGCCGGCCCGTGTGGGGGTGTCACTCGTCACCCGGTCATCGTAGGGAACGCCAGTGCGGGCCCCGGATCACGCCCGGCGGTGCGACGACATCACGACAGGTGCGGGGCCCCGACCGCACCCTCGCCGCGGTCGGGGCCCCTCGCGCACCGGCTCAGTGGTGCGCGCTCCGGTGCGGACTCGGCAGCCCGCCGAGCCACTTGAGGCCGTCGAGCAGGAACCGGTTCCGCGTCGGGCTCGCGAAGGCCGACGACGGCATCCGGAACTTCGTGTTCGTCCACAGGATCGGGTGGTAGCCGCTGTACCAGGACTGGTCGGGGTTGCGCCGCAGGTCGTTCGGCCAGCTGTACGACTCGCCGACGGACGAGGTGAGCTGATGTGCGGCGTGCATCAGCCGGTGTATCCGGCGAAGACGCGGGTGTAGTCCCAGGCCTGCTGGCTCACCCCGGAGCAGCTGTCGTCGGGGCCGCCGGTGCAGGGCCGGTCGCGGTTCGCGGACCAGAAGGTGAGCCGGGCGAGGTGGTGCTGCTGGGCGTAGCCGAGGATGGTGCGGAAGTCGGCGACCGTCACCGTCTCGTTGTCGTCGGTGATGCCGTTCATCGACGATATGCCCATGTCCCGGTAGGCCTGGTCGTCGCTGTAGCCGTAGGCGCTCTTGAGCGCGGACTTGAGGCCCTCGGCGGCCTGCTTGGTGAGCGTGCCCATGTTCTTGCCGGCGCCGCCGAAGTCGAACGGCATGATGGCCCACGCGTCGACGGAGAGGCCGGAGGAGGCCGCGCGCTTGATGAGGCTGGTGTCGGGGCCGCTCTGATCAGTGCCGATGGTGATGTACACCTTCAGGCCGGGGTTGTTCGCCTTCACGGTCTTCAGCGCGTCCACCGTGCGCTTCTGCACGGTGGCGCTGCTGTAGGCGTCGGCCTCGATGTCGATGTCGATCGCCTTGAGGCCGTACGCGTTGATCACCTTCTGGTAGGCGCCCGCCAGTTCGGTGGCGTTGGAGCAGGAGCTCTCCAGCTTGTTGCCGCTGTAGCCGCCGAAGGAGGGGATGACGTCGCCGCCGTTGGTGCGGACGGTGTTGACGGTCCGCTGGTCGACGCCACCGGTCAGGGGCCGGGAGCCGTCCCACTGCGGATTGCAGTGCCCGTTGCTGAGCACGAAGGCGAGCGTGAACCACTTGACGCCGGTCGCGTTGGTGATGGTGGTCGGACTCGGCGGGCTGCCCCAGCCGTTGTAGAGGTAGGGCGCGACGGCCATCGGCGCGGACGCGGCGGCGTCGGCGGCAGGGGCGGCCAGGAAGGTGGCGGGCAGGGTGAGCAGGGCTGCGGCGAGGCCGCCGCGCAACACGGCGCGGCGCGTGGGGGGTTGGGCTCTCATGAGTGGGGTTCACAGCCTTTCGCAGGCGGCGGACGGTGGGGGGTGGCACCACGAAGCACGTTCATGTGAGTGAACGTCAGTCGAACTTGTGAAGCCGTGCGTCCGGGAACCTAAAGGTCTGAACCAAACACGTCAAGGGCCACGTCAAGAGTGCGGGACGGTCAGGGATTGGCTTGGCGGATCGGGGGGCGTCCCTCGCGTCTGCCGAGGCCGTCGCCCGGGGCACCTGACGCATGATGAACGGGTGACTTCGCTGACCTTCGAGGACCACTGCCGCGCGATCGTCGACCAGACCGACCTGCTCCGGACCGAGGCCGCCGACGCGGACCCGACCACCCCGGTGCCGTCGTGCCCCGGCTGGGACCTCGGCCGACTGCTGCGGCACGTGGGCGGGGACCACCGCTGGGCGGAGGCGATCGTACGGACCCGGTCCGCCGAACCACTCCCCGACGACGGCGTCAACGACCCGGCCGTGTACGCGCATGTGGACGGTGAGGCACTCGACGCGTGGCTCGGCGAGGGCGCGTCGGAGCTCGCCGCCGCCCTGCGCGACGCCGGGCCGGGGGTGCCGGTGTGGACTCCGGCCGACGAGCAACTCGTCGAGCAGTCGACGTCGTTCTGGGCGAGGAGGATGACCCACGAGACCGTCGTCCACCGTGCCGACGCGGTGCTGGCGACCGGCGGGAGGTTCACCCTCGACGAGGGTCTCGCGGTCGACGGTGTCGAGGAGTGGCTGGACTTCTCGACGGTCCCCGAGGCGTACGAGCCCGGACCGGACGCGCCCGGTCTGCTGGGCCCCGGCCGCACGCTCAGCTTCGAGGCGACCGGCGCCGGGCAGTGGCTCGTCGACCTGACCGGCGCCCGGCCCCTCTGGCGGCCCGGCGTCGGGGACGCCGCCGTGAGCGTCCGCGGATCCGCGACCGACCTGCTGCTGTTCCTCTACCGCCGTCCGACACCCGCGGTCGAAACCGACGGCGACACGGCCCTGCTCGACCGCTGGCTGACGCGCACGGGTTTCTGGCTGGAGCTGTAGGGCCCGTCAGCCCGTGGATCCGCGGAACCGGCGGCCTCCCGGGCGCTACGCGAGCGCGTCGCGGTGCATGCGCTTACTGAGATGTTCCTATGAATCTGTGGTGCGGTTGAACACGCCTGTGCCGGTGTCCGTATGGGGTCGAGGGATTTCCATGCCTGACCGCCATGATCCGTAGGAGAACTCGTGGGACGCAACACGCGCAGACGCCCGACAGGACCGCGCCGCGCGACCTTCGCGGCTTTCGCCCTGATGCTGGGTGGAGGCGGCCTGGTCGCGGCCAACGTGTACGCCTCCGCGACGGAAGGCGGCTCGGGCACTGAGCAGTCGACCCGCAGCGCGGCGGCCGGCACGATCGACTGTCCGGACGTCGGAAGCAAGCTGACCCAGGTGCCGGACCAGGCGCGGGGCGACGTCGACAAGCAACTCGCCTCCCTGGACCAGCAGATAGCCGAGGCCTACCAGAAGCTTCAGGCCGCGACGCCCGAGCAGCGCCAGGACAGCGGCTACACGGACGAGACGGTCATGAAGCCGCTGAAGGAGCAGCGGTCCCAGACGCTCGACCGCATCGGCGGCGCCATGGAGCATGCCGGGCAGAGCGCCGACGGCCTGGACTCCATGGCGGACTGCTCGATGCGGACGTGGAACGACCAGAACGCCGGCCAGGACAACGGCGGCAACGGCGGTGACGGTTCCCAGAACGGTCAGCAGCAGGGCGGCCAGGGAGACGGCCAGAACGGTCAGAACGGCGGGGGCCAGCAGAACGGCAACGGCGGGCAGGCCGGCAACGGGCCCGTCGCCGGGGACTACCAGGACATCAACAGCGTCCAGCCCAACGCCCCCGCCCCCGACCTGAACTCCTTCGTCTCCAAGGGCAGCTTCACCACCAGCTGCGGCGTGAACGAGAACGGGCTGTTCAACTCCGACAACGTGATCGTGGCCCCGGGTGTCACCAACGGCGCCCACCACTTCCACGACTACATCGGCAACCAGTCCAACAACGCCTTCGCCAGCGACGACGACCTCGCGAACGCCGACACGAGCTGTGAGAACCCGGGCGACAAGTCCACGTACTACTGGCCCGTGCTGCGGCTGCAGAACGGCACCCAGGAGCAGGACGCCAACAAGCCCGGCGGTGGCATCGAGGGCAACGCCGGTCAGATCGTGAGGGCCAAGCAGGTCACGCTGACCTTCATCGGCAGCCCGCGCAGCAAGGTCACCGAGATGCCCCGCCTGCTGCGCATCATCACCGGCGACGCCAAGGCCTTCGTCAACGGCCCGGCCAACGCCAACGCCTCCTGGAGCTGCACCGGGTTCGAGGACCGGCAGCTGAAGGACAAGTACCCGCTGTGCCCGCAGGGCAGCGACGTGGTGCGCACCTTCCGTTTCCAGAGCTGCTGGGACGGCCGCAACATCGACAGCGCCAACCACCGCACCCACGTGGCCTTCGCGGACGCCCAGGGCAACTGCCCGAACGGCTTCGAGGCCATTCCGCAGCTCGTCCAGCGGATCGTCTACGACGTCAAGGCGCCGAGCCTGCAGGACGGCGGCAAGACCACTCCCTTGTTCGCGGTGGACTCCTTCCCCGAGCAGCTGCACAAGCCGGTCACCGACCACGGCGACTTCATCAACGTCTTCGACGAGGGTCTGATGAAGGAGGTGGTCTCCTGCATCAACGGCGGCCGCAACTGCGGCGCGGGCACCTCCGAGGACCCGGGCTCGGACGGCGGGGCGACCCAGCAGCCGACGGAGAACCCCACGGACCAGCCCACCGACAAGCCCACTGACAAGCCGACCGACCAGCCCACGGACGAGCCGACCGCCCAGCCGACCGAGGACCCGACGACGCCGCCGGCCGGTGACGGCAACGGCAACTCGGGCAACGGGAACGGCGATTCGGGCAACGGCAACGGCGGATCCGACAACGGCTCCGACAATGGATCAGGCAACGGCTCCGACAACGGCAACGGCTCCGGTCAGCAGCAGTCGGCCGCCCCGACGACCGATGCTCCGACCATGTCCAGCACCTCGGAACCCAAGGTCTACGCGAAGCCCTCGGCGTCCAAGACCACCGCGGCCGCGCAGAACGGCGGCTCCTCGGACAACGGCTCCGGCACCGGCGACAACGCCGCCCAGACCACGGGCGGCAGCGACACCGGCGCCGCGAACCAGACCGAACCGCAGGCCGTCCAGGGCGGGCTGGCCGAGACCGGCACGACACTGTGGCCGGCCGCGGCCGGTACCGCGCTGCTGATCGCGGGCCTGTTCCTGCTCACGCGGACGCGCCGCCGTTACGTGCGCTGACGCACCGCCAGGGGCGCCCGGACCGACGTGATCGGTCCGGGCGCCCTTCCGCGTGGGTCAGGACTCCGGCTGGGGATGCCGTACGGCCTGCTTGACCTCGGCCTCCACACTCGTGCGCGGCTTGCCGGTCTCCTTGGCGTACTCGGTGACCGAGGACTGCGCCTCACGGGCCAGATCGCGCCAGGCTCGCCACGCGGTCTCGTACGTCTCCGTCTGCTGCCCGGTCCAGCCGCCCGGCTGTGTCGGCGGACCGTACGAGAGCCGCAGCTCCTCGACCTGGTTGTGGGTCTGGTCGGCCGCGCGCTGTTTCTCCACGAGCTCGTCGAAGGTGTGCGTCACACAAAGGGAGCATAAGTGGGCAATTCGAATCCCGCGCGTGGGGCCGCAGGTCCGGGACGCGTCAGCCCTGCTGTGCCGGTGCCTCACTCAGCAGCTCTCGTACGACATCCAGCGCCGCCGCCCGGTCCGCGGGCACCACTCCGATCCGGGTGCGCCGGTCGAGTACGTCGGACTCGTCGAGCGCGCCCTCGTGGCGCACCGCCCACAGCAGTTCGGCGGCGGTGACGGGGTGGCCCGGCAGTACCCGCTCGCCCAGGCGGGGGTCGGCCGCGCCGAGGGCGTGCACGGCCGGAGCCTCGGTGCCGTACCGCCGTACCAGACGGCGCGGGGCCGGCAGGGCTTCGAGGGTCCGCGGGGACGCGGCGCCGACGAGGGGCAGGGACGCGGTCGGGGAGGGGCCCGCGGTGAGGTTGCGGGCCTCGACGGCCGCGTCCACGGCGTCCTCGGCCATCCGCCGGTACGTGGTGAGCTTGCCGCCGACCACGGTGATCACGCCGTCGGGCGAGGTGAGCACCGCGTGCCGGCGGGAGATGTCGGAGGTCCTCGTCGCCTCGCCGGTCGCGGTGTCGAGCAGAGGGCGCAGTCCGGCGAAGGCCCCGACGACGTCCTCGCGGCGGACCGGGACGTCCAGGACCGAGCCGAGCACGTCGAGGAGGAAGCCGATGTCCGCCTCCGGCGCCTCGGGGACATCCGGGATCTGGCCCTCGACGGGTTCGTCCGTGAGGCCGACGTAGACCCGGCCGTCGCCTTGGGGCAGGACGAGGACGAAGCGGTTCGTCTCGCCGGGGACCGGGATGTGCAGGCCGGCCGGCAGTGGGCCGAGATGTGCGGCGCGCAGGACGAGGTGGGTGCCGCGCGAGGGCCGGATGCGGATGCCGTCCACCAGGCCGCCCGCCCAGACGCCCGCGGCGTTGACGACCGCGCGGGCGCGGATCTCGCCCTCCTCGCCGGTGAGTTCGTCGCGGACCCGGGCCCCGGAGCCGGTGAGTTCCAGTGCCCGGACGCGGGTCAGGATCCGTGCCCCGTGCGCGGCGGCGGTGCGGGCGACGGCGGTGACCAGGCGGGCGTCGTCGACGAGCCGGCCGTCCCAGGACAGCAGTCCGCCGCGCAGGCCGTCGGTGCGCAGGGCGGGGGTCAGATGGCGGGTCTCCACCGCGGAGAGGCGGCGGGGCGCGGGGAGTGTCGCCCGGGCCGTGCGGGCCGAGAGGCGCAGGGTGTCGCCGGCCTTGAAGCCGGCCCAGGAGAGTGCCGCCTGACCGCGGGAGACGAGCGGGGTCAGGGGCAGCACGAACGGCTGGGCGCGGACCAGATGGGGCGCGGTGCGCTCCATCAGCACCCCGCGCTCGACCGCGCTCTCGTGGGCGACGTCGAGCCGGCCGGAGGCGAGATAGCGCAGCCCGCCGTGGATGAGCTTGCTGCTCCAGCGGGAGGTGCCGAAGGCCAGGTCGTGGGCGTCGACGGCGACGACGGACAGCCCGCGGGCCGCGGCGTCCAGCGCCGCTCCGGCACCGGTGGCGCCGAGCCCGACGACGAGGACGTCCACGGCCGGGCCGCCGACGGTCGCGGTCAGCTCGCGCGAGCGGCGGGCGGCGGACAGGGAAGAGCCGTGTGCGGGGGCGATGCTCATGGCGCGAGGGTCCTCTCCAGGATGGCGCTCAACTCGGCGAGGAACGCGGGGGAGTCGAGTTCGGGATCGTCCTCGTCGGTCATGGTCCGCAGGGACAGGGTGAAGGACTGGACGATCAGCAGCAGCGACCGCGCCTGTCGCTCGGGGTGGCCGGCGCGCACCGACCCGTCGGCGTGTCCCTCCGCGATGCTGCCGACCAGCAGCTCCAGCAGGGCGATCTGGCTGGCCCCGCGCCGGTCCAGCACATAGGGGAGCAGCAGCTCGGGGTCGACGTCGACGATCTTCCGGAACAGCGGATGGGCGCGGAAGGAGGCCACTCCGGCCACGAGCCCCTCCACGAGCAGGCTGCGCGCGTCGGCCCCTTCTCTGCGCTCCGGGATGGCCCGGGTGGCCACGTCGACCCACTCCCGGGTCATCAGGTCGCCGACCAGCGTGCGCACATCGGGCCAGCGCCGGTACAGCGTCATCCGGGAGACGCCCGCGCGGCGGGCCACGTCCGTGAGCGTCGTACGGCGGACCCCGACGGCCAGGACGCAGTCCCGTACCGCGTCGAGCACCGCGTCGTTGTCCGAACCGTTGTGACGAATAGGCGTCATGTGTCACAGTGTAACGCCTCGACGGGCCCGCGGGTGGCGTCGGCGGACGGAATCGCTCGAATCGACCGGTGAGGACGACACTCATGGACATGCTGTGGAGCGGCTGGGGCGACCCGGCCAGGGCGACGCCGCTGCCCGACACGGTGATCGGGCTGCTGCGCGATCTGCTCGGCGTGAAACCGCGCGCCGCCGACCCGGTCGAGCTGGCGGAAATCGCCGTACCGGAAGGGCAGTTGGAGCCCGCAGCCCATCAAGCGCTGGCGGCCGCGGTCGGCGGCCAGGAGTACGTGCGCACGGATGCCGAGACGCGGATCCGGCACACCAGGGGCAAGTCCACCCCCGATCTGCTGCGGATCAGGGAGGGCGAGGTCGATGACGTCCCGGCGGCCGTACTGCTCCCGGCCGGGCACGAGGAGGTCCTCGCCGTGCTGCGGGCGTGCGCCGAACTCGGCCTGCCCGTCGTGCCGTTCGGCGGCGGCACGTCGGTCGTCGGCGGTCTCGCGCCCGAACGGCGCGGCGCGTTCGTCGCGTTGGACCTGCGGCGCATGGACGGGCTGCTCGACCTCGACCCCGTCTCCCGCACCGCCACCCTGCAACCGGGCCTGCGCGCCCCGCAGGCCGAGGCGCTGCTCGCCGAACACGGCTTCACGCTCGGCCACTTCCCGCAGTCGTACGAGTGGGCCAGCATCGGCGGGTTCGCCGCCACCCGCTCCAGCGGCCAGGCCTCCGCCGGCTACGGCCGCTTCGACGAGATGGTCCTCGCCCTCACCCTCGCCACCCCCGAGGGCACCGTCGACACGGGCCGCGCACCACGCTCGGCGGCCGGACCGGACCTGCGTCAGCTCGTCCTCGGCTCGGAGGGGGCCTTCGGCGTCATCACCTCCGTGACGGTACGCGTCCGCCCGGTCCCGCAGACCCGCGTGTACGAGGGCTGGCGCTTCGCCTCCTTCGACGAAGGGGCCGCGGCACTGCGCCGCCTCGCCCAGGACGGGCCGCGCCCGACCGTACTGCGCCTGTCCGACGAGACCGAGACCCTCATCGGCCTCGCCCAGCCCGACGCCATCGGTTCGTCCGAGGCCCCGACGCCCGCCGGATGCACGGCGATCGCGGGTTACGAGGGTACGGAGGAGGACGTCTCGTACCGCCGGGAAGGCGCCGCGGCCGTACTGCGCGAGTGCGGTGGCACGCCCCTCGGCGCGGAACCCGGCGAGCGCTGGGCGCACGGGCGCTACTCGGCGCCGTATCTGCGCGACTCGCTGCTCGACGCCGGCGCCTTCGCCGAGACGCTGGAGACGGCGACCTTCTGGTCCCGCGTCCCCGGGCTCTACACGGCGGTGCGCGAGGCGCTCACCACGACGCTCACCGAGTCCGGCACCCCGCCCCTGGTCATGTGCCACATCTCCCACGTCTACGAGAACGGCGCCTCGCTGTACTTCACCGTCGTCTCGGCCCAGGGCGACAACCCGGTGGCGCACTGGACGCGGGCCAAGCACGCGGCGAACGAGGCGATCCTCGCCGCGGGCGGCACCATCACCCACCACCACGGCGTGGGCACCGACCACCGCGACTGGTACGTCCGCGAGGCCGGACCCCTCGCCGTCGACGCGCTGCGGGCCGTGAAGCGGACACTGGACCCGGACGGGCTGCTCAACCCCGGTGTTCTGCTGCCCCTCGAAGACTGACCGGAGGCCACACCGATGCGACAGTTCACCGCCGTCGTCAACCCCACCGCGGGCGGATCCACCGGCGCCGCCGCGCTGCTCGCCGTGGCCCGGCCGCTGCGGGAGGCGGGCGCCGAGCTGGAGACCGAGTACAGCCGCAGCCTCGCCCACGCCCAGGAACTCGCCCGGGACGCGGGCCGCAAGGGCCGGGTCGTGCTCGCCGTCGGCGGGGACGGCATCGCCGGCGGGATCGGCGGCGCGCTCAGCGGCACCGGCACCGTGCTGGGCCTCGTCCCGGCCGGGCGCGGCAACGACTTCGCCCGCGCCCTCGAACTCCCCTCGGACCCGGCCCGGCTGGCCGAGGTGCTGCTGCACAACGAGCCGCGCGCGGTCGACACCATCGAGGTGGAGTCGGCCGTCCACGACCGCACCGTCGTCCTCGGCAGCGTCTACGCGGGCGTCGACGCCCTCGCCAACCGCCACGCCAACCAGGCGAGACTGCTGCGCGGCGCGGCCTCCTACTACGCCGGCGGCCTGCGGGCCGTCACCACCTGGCGGGCGGCCCGCTACCGCGTCACCGTCGACGGCCGGGAGCACCGGCACACCGGCTACACGGTGGTGGCCGCCAACTCCGGCTACTACGGCTCCGGCCGTCTGATCGCCCCCGACGCCCGCGTGGACGACGGACTGCTGGAGATCGTGATGATCAGCGAGGCGCCCCGGCGGCTCTTCTTCGCCCTCATGAACGACCTGAAGACCGGCGCCCACGTGGACCGGCCCCAGGTGCGCATCCTGCGGGGGCGGGAGATCACCATCTCCGCCGACCGTGACGTGCCCTACGGCGCAGACGGCGAGGTCGAGGCCGTACTGCCCGTCACGGTCAGGGTCCTGCCCGGAGCGCTGCGCGTGCTGTGCTGAGCCCCGACGTCAGCCGAGGTTGCCCGTCCGGGCGTCCCGCCACAGGTCGACGCCGCCGTCGGTGGCGTACTTGTCGATCTCGGCCAGCTCCTCGGCGCTGAAGTCGAGGTTCTCCAGCGCGGCGACGTTCTGCTCCAGCTGCTCGGTGCGCGACGCGCCGATGACCAGTGAGGTGACCCGCTCGTCCCGCAGCGCCCAGGCGAGCGCCATCTGGGCGAGGCTCTGCCCGCGCCGGGCCGCGATGTCGTTCAGCGCGCGCAGCCTGGCCAGCATGTCCTCCGACAGCCACGACGTGTCGAACGACGTCCCCGCAGCGGCCCGCGACCCCTCCGGCACCCCGTTCAGATAGCGCCCGGTCAGCAGCCCCTGCGCCAGCGCCGTGAAGCCGATGACCCCGAAGCCCTCCTCCTGGGCGGCGTCCAGCAGGCCCTCGGTCTCGATCCAGCGGTTGACCATGCTGTAGGAGGGCTGGTGGATCAGCAGCGGGGTCCCCAGGTCACGCAGGATCGCCGCGGCCTGCCGCGAGCGCTCGGCGTCGTACGAGGAGATCCCCACGTAGAGGGCCTTGCCCTGGCGCACCGCCGTGTCCAGCGCGCCCATCGTCTCCTCCAGCGGAGTGCTCGCGTCGAGCCGGTGGGAGTAGAAGATGTCCACGTACTCCAGGCCCATGCGCTTCAGGGACTGGTCGAGCGAGGCCAGCACGTACTTGCGGGAGCCGCCGCCCTGGCCGTACGGACCGGGCCACATGTCCCAGCCCGCCTTGGTGGAGATCACCAGCTCGTCGCGGTACGGCGCGAGGTCCCGCTCCATCAGCCGGCCGAAGTTGAGCTCCGCGGAGCCGTACGGCGGGCCGTAGTTGTTCGCCAGGTCGTGGTGGGTGATCCCGAGGTCGAAGGCGCGCAGGGCGATCTCGCGCTGCGTCTCGAAGGGCCGGTCGTCCCCGAAGTTGTGCCAGTAGCCGAGGGACAGAAGGGGCAGGTCGAGGCCCGAACGGCCGGTGCGCCGGTAGCGCATGGTGCCGTCGTAGCGGCCGGGATCAGCGAGGTGGTTCATGGTTTCACTGTGGCCGCGCACGATTCTGAAGTCCAACAACTCCTTCTCATCAAATTCAGCGTTTCCGCTTCTGAATTAGGGTGCGGGGTGTGCCCACCTTGCTGATCGTGCATCACACGCCCTCGCCCAACTGCCAGGCCATGCTCGAGTCCGTCGTCGCCGGCGCGACCGACCCGGAGATCGAGGGTGTCGAGGTCGTACGGCGCCCCGCGCTCGCCGCCACGGCCTCCGACGTGCTGGCCGCCGACGCGTGTCTGCTCGGCACCCCGGCCAACATCGGCTACATGTCCGGCGCCCTCAAGCACTTCTTCGACCAGATCTACTACCCCTGCCTGGACGCGACCGGGGGCAGGCCCTTCGGCTACTACGTGCACGGCGGCAGCGACGTCACCGGCGCGGTGCGCGGCATCGAGGCGATCACCACCGGCCTCGGCTGGCGGCTCGCGGCGAAGCCGGTGACCGTGACGGGCGAGCCGGCAAAGGCCGACATCGAGGCCTGCTGGGAACTCGGGGCCACACTGGCCGCCGGGCTGCTGGACTGACCCTCACCCGAGTCCATCGAACTCCCTTGCTCCTCAGGCCGTTTGGGGGCCTTCGAAGCCCGGCGGCCCACAGGAGATGTGCACCCGTGGAGAGCGCGGGAGGTTCTCGTTCACCCCGGCACAACCGATCGCCCATCTGCCCAGGGAACTCGGCGACAAGCTGTTCACGCGGACCGCGCACGGGCCGGGTCGCCGCGTCGAGCCTGTTCGCCGAGCACGCGGCGCCCGGCCTCATCGAGCTGTTCGCCGGTCGCCCCGGGACTGCGCCGCTTCGTCACCACACCCCGCGCCCCAGGGAGACGCAGGTCACATTCGCGCGTGTCACAACTCCTCGTGCCGTCCCGTCAGAGAGGTGTAGCCAACGACGACGACACAGGAGCACATCATGGAAGCGCGTCTGAACCTCTTCGAGAACGCGGTCGCGACCAAGGTCTTCCGGCACATCAACTCGGCGGGCAAGGCCGTCTCCGACTCGACGCTGCCGCACGCCACGCAGGAGCTGGTGAAGCTCCGCGCCAGCCAGATCAACGGCTGTGGAATGTGCACCGACATGCACACCAAGGACGCCCTGGCCGCGGGCGAGGACGTGCAGCGCCTCCTGCTGGTCTCGGCCTGGCGGGAGGCCACGGTGTTCACCGAGGCAGAGCGTGCCGCGCTGGCGCTGGCCGAGGAGGGCACCCGTATCGCGGACGCGGCGGGCGGGGTCCCGGACGAGGTCTGGGAGAACGCGGCCAAGCACTACGACGAGGAGCAGCTCGCCGCCCTCGTGACCACCATCGCCCTGATCAACATGTACAACCGGTTCAACGTCATCGTCCAGCAGCCCGCCGGCGACTACCAGCCGGGCATGTTCGGCTGACGCGGAGCGCCTGACGGCGACGGCCCGGCCCGTTCGCCGGACCTGGTGCCGCCGCGCCGGGCGGCCGCACCAGGTCCAGCGGCTCGCCCGCAGGCTCCTCCTCGGGCTCCGCGGCAGGTGTACTTGAGATCGGCGCTCACCGTCACGACCGTGCCCACGGCCTCGGGGCGCAGCCGCGCGTCGATCGTCGCGGAGGCGTTCCCGGCCCCGTGCCCGCGAACTGGCTGACCACCGGGCCGACTTTGACCTTGACCCGGCCCTTGTAGACGTCGTCCTCCACTCCGATGAGCTCGGCGCCGGCAGTTCGCGGTGGCGGGTCATGGCGCAGACGGAGCGGGAACCTGCATCGCCACAGGGGTGTCAACGGGTGGTTAAACGTTCACTTACGTTGCCGTCAGCGCGGCGGGGTGACGGAGGCTCGACTCCTGTGCGCTGCATTTGAGACAGCCTTTCCGTGGAATAGGTATGGACTATTCGCGGACGTGCTGTTTTTCGCAGGCCGCGCGACGCCCGTGACTCACCGTCGCGTGTGTGAATGAGCCAGCCCGGTAAATTCGCCCGTCCGTCCGGTTGATACTTCAACCGGCGCGCTGCAATACTCCGGCATCCGGTGCCGCCTCACCCTCCGGCCGGCCCGCAGGAATCCGGAAAGCAGCGATTCCAGATTCACGAACCCCCCACAATGTCCGCATGGTGATCGACTCCGGCACGCTCCCCGCGCGTGTTCGATCCGTTCTTTGGACTGATCGGACGATTCACCTTCGCGGCATCAGGATGCAAAGAAGGTGCGCCCGCGTGAATGTCGAGCAGGCAAGACAGCGCGAGATATCCGAAAACCCCGAATTTCGGCTGCTGCGCCGGGCCCAGCGCAGAACAGGGATACGGATGACCGCCCTCGCCGTCGGCGGGTTCCTGGTGTACGTCCTGCTGTCGAGTTTCACGCCCGCTCTCATGAACACGTCGCTCGTCGGCCACCTCACCCTCGGACTCGCGCTCGGGCTCGGCCAGTTCGTGGTGATGGCCCTGGTCGCGCGACGCCACCTCGTACACATGCGCACCAGGATCGACCCCATCGCCCGGGGCTTCCGCACCCAGGCGCACAAACAGCAGCCCGACCCGGGGGAGCAGGGCACCTGGCAGGCCGCCCCGTTCCGGAGCGGGGGGCAGCACACATGGCGATGACCGCAGCCGTCGTCACCGACCGGTTCAGCCTCCAGCTGACGTTCCTGCTCTTCACCGCCGTGGTCGTGGTGACCCTCTTCACCGCGCTGCTGATCGCCCCGCAGCGCGACGAGATCAGCGAGTTCTACCTCGGCAACCGCACCATGACACCCCTGCGAAACGGGCTCGCGATGTGCGGCGACTACCTGTCCGCCGCCACCCTGCTCGGCAGCACCGGCCTGGTCGCCCTCACCGGATACGACGGCCTCCTCTACCTCGGCGGCACCGCGGTGGCCTGGATGACGGTCCTGCTGCTGATCGCCGAACCCCTGCGCAACGCGGGCAAGTTCACCCTCGGCGACACCATCGCCCTGCGTATGCCGCGCCGTCAGCGCCCGGTCCGGCTCGCCCTGGCCCTGTGCACCCTCGCCGTCACGACCCTCTACCTCGTCGCCCAACTCGTCGGCAGCGTCGCCCTGTTGACCCAGTTCACCGGCGAACCCAGTGCCGCCACCCGCACCCTGTGCGTGGTCGTCATCGGCTCCATCGTCATCGTGTACGCCGCGCTCGGCGGCATGCCCGGAGCCACGTTCATCCAGATCGTCAAGGCCGTCATGCTCATCGCCGGGGTGGGCGTGACCGCGGTGATGGTGCTGCACCACTACCACTGGAACTTCAACGCCCTGCTGACCGCGGCCGCGGACAACAGCGGCATCGGCACCCGCTTCCTGGAACCCGGGCTGCGCTACGGCGGCAGCACCACCAGCAAACTGGACTTCTTCAGCCTGGAACTGGCGATCGTGCTCGGCCTCGCCGCGCTCCCGCACGTCATGATGCGGCTGCTCGCCCCGCGCTCCCGGCACGTCCTGCGGACCTCGGTCGTGTGGGCGATGGGCCTGGTCGGCCTCGTGTGCCTGGCCGCCGGGATCCTCGGCCTCGGCGCCACGGCCGTCGTGGGCCGGGACACCATCTCCCGCATGGACCACAAGGGCGACGCCGCCGTACTGCTCCTCGCGCACGCCCTCGGCGGCGGCGTCCTCACCGCCCTGCTGTCCTGCCTGGCCTTCGTCACGCTGCTCGCGGTGGCCGCCGGACTCACCCTCGCCGCGGCCTCCTCCCTCGCCCACGACCTCTACGGCGAGGTCATCCGCAAGGGCAGGGCCAAGGAGACCGAGGAACTCCTCGTCGCCCGGCTCGCCGCCGCCGTCATGGGCGTCCTCGGCATCCTCCTCGCCCTCGTGTCCTGGGGCGCCAACACCGCGACGCTCGCCTTCCTCGCCTTCGCGATCGCCGCGTCCGCCATTCTGCCGACCCTCGTCTACACCCTGTTCTGGCGGCGCTTCACCGCGACCGGCGCGCTGCTCAGCCTCTGCGGCGGGCTCCTGTGCTCGGTACTCCTCGTCGTCTTCTCACCCGTCGTCTCCTCCACCCCCGCCTCCCTCTACCCCGACTCCGACTTCGCCTGGTTCCCCCTGCAGAACCCCGGCATCGTCTCGATCCCGGCCGGCTTCCTCCTCGGCTGGCTCGGCACGGTCCTGAGCCGGCCCGAACCACCGGAGGAGTACGCCGAGTTCGAGGTGCGGGCGCTGGTCGGGGTCGAGTAGGCCAGCCACGCCGGTCGTCTGCCGACCATCGCCCGCGTCACCGCGCCGGCAGGGGCCCGGCGTTGCGGGGCGAGCGACGGGCCGGGCCTCGTGAGGCGGGGCAAGGCGGGGCGGGGCGGTCCGGGGAGGCGGGTGTGAAGCCGGGCGGTCCGGTGACGCGGGGCGCGCGGTCGGGCGTGGTGAGGAAAGCGTGAGGCCGCGTGTCGTGAGGTGGGCGCCCGGCTGGACGCCGGTGCGGCGACTGCACGCCCGCGCGTGATGAGGTGAGCGCACGGTCCGGCGTCGTCGGGTGGCGGCAAGTCGGCGTGTCGTGAGGTGGGCGCCCGGCTGGACGCCGGTGCGGCGACTGCACGCCCGCGCGTGATGAGGTGACCGCAAGGCTCGACGCTGTCGGGCGACGGCGAGTCCGCGCGCCGTGAAGCATCCGCAAAGCCCCGTCCCCGTACCCGATCCGTCGTGTTCGTCCGCCCGACGCCCGCTCTTCGCGCTCGGGGCCCAGGCTCGGGTGCCATGGCATCGACACCTGACGGACGCACACCCACCGGCGGACCGGTACCGGCATCGGCGGGGCAGCCGTCGGCGGCAGCCAGGTTCCTGCAGTTCGTGCCCCTGGGCGCGGTCGCCGTGCTGCTCCTGGACGCGGCCACCGACTTCTTCCCCGACGACCCGATCACCGGGATCCTCACGCCGACGCGGCTCGTGCTGCTGATCGGCCTGACCGCCATGGCCGTACCGGCGCCGGGCCGGCCCCGGGCCCGGCTGCGGGACTTCCGCACCCGCCTCGACATCCCCGTCGGCCTGCTGCTCGTCGCGTCGGTGCTGGCCACCTACGGCGGCGGCCACCCCACCGCCCCGCTGCGCGGCCTGCTCACCGTGATCGCCTGCTACTACCTCGTCGTCGGCCTGCGCCGCACCCAGCCCGAGTCCTGGCGCGCCGTCGGCCTCCTCGCCCTCGCCGGGGTGGCCGCGGCCGGCACCGGCGCCTTCTCCCAGTTCACCAACGACACCCCGACCGGCCTCTGCCGCACCGGCCTCCTCACCGACATCGCCTGCGACGCGGGCGGCGACGTGCTCATCCGGGCCACCGGCACCTTCGCCAACCCCAACCTGCTGGCCGCCTTCCTGGTACTGCTCCTGCCGTTCACGCTGCTCGCCGCCGTCGCGGTCGACGAGCGCACGGCCCGTACGGCGATCGTCGTCCTGGGCGTCGTCGGGTACGGGGCCCTGCTGACCACCTTCTCGCGGGCCGGGTACGTCGCCGCTGCCGCCGGCCTGCTCGTGCTCGGCGGCGCCTATTGGTTCGCGCCTCGGCTCGCCGACCGCACCGGGCGCCGTCTGGTGGCCGGGATCAGCCTGGGCGGCCTGCTCGCCGCGTCCGCCGCGATCTGGTTCGCCTCCCGCGCCGGGAACTCCCTCGGCGTACGCGGTCAGGCCTGGCGCGCCGCCCTGGACCTCGCCCCGCACAACCCCCTCGGCGTCGGCCTCGGCCGGTCGGGCGCCGTCATCACCGCCACCGCACCGGGCGACCGGGTCTTCGTCCACGCCCACAACCTCTGGCTCAACTGGCTGGTGGAGACGGGCCCGCTCGGTCTGCTCGCCATCGGCGCGGTGACCGTGATCGCCTGGACGTCCGCGGCCCGCGCCGCCCGCGCCAAGTCGGTCGTCGGCACGGTCGGCCTCGCGTCCCTGACCGGCTTCTTCCTGATGAGCATGCTCGACCACCCGGCCAACCTCGACCGGATCGACGTCCTGTTCTGGTGTGTGCTGGCGGTGGTCATGGCGGAGGCGCCCACGGGTCGGCGACGGAGCGCCGAGCCCCCAGCCGACACCGTCCCCGCCCGGCAGAGGCACCGCAGGCATGCCCCCGCCGCCCCAGAGCCGGCCGGCCTGACCACCCGCTTCACCCTGCCGCCGAACCAGCCCAACAGGCCCTGGCTGCAAGGGCCACCGACCGGACCGTGAACACTTGTCCCCTAAGCTCCTCGCCATGAACGACGGGGAGACCGGCAGACGGGTCGTCGACGACCGGTTCGAGCTGGAGTCCAGGCTGGGCGGCGGCGGTATGGGCACGGTGTGGCGCGCCCGCGACCTGCTGCTGCACCGCAGCGTGGCGGTCAAGGAGGTCCGGCCCGCCGACCCGGACCTCGCCGAGTACGACCCCGAGAGCGCGCGGATGCTGCGCGAGCGGGTGCTGCGCGAGGCCCGCGCCCTCGCCAGGGTCCAGCACCCCAACGTCGTGACGATCCATCACATCGTCGACGGCGGCGCCGGCACCTACCCGTGGATCGTCATGGAACTGGTCGAGGGCGGCTCCCTCGCCGACCGCCTGGCCCGCGGCCCCATGCGCCCCGCAGAAGCCGCCCGCGTCGGCCGCGGCGTCCTCGACGCCCTGCGCGCGGCCCACGCCATGGGCGTCCAGCACCGCGACGTGAAACCCGCCAACGTCCTGCTGCGCCCCGACGGCCGCCCCGTCCTCACCGACTTCGGCATCGCCGCCATCCGCGAGTCCACGGCCCTGACCGCCACCGGCTCCATCATCGGCACCCCCGACTACATGGCCCCGGAACGCGTCACGGGCGGCGAGGGCGGCCCCGCCGCCGACCTGTGGTCGCTGGCGATGATGCTGTACGTCGCCGTCGAGGGCCACCATCCGCTGCGGCGCGGCACGACGCTGGCCACGCTGGCCGCCGTACTCCACGATGACGTGCCACCGCCGAAGCAGGCCGGGCCCCTCACGCCCGTACTCGAACGCGTGCTGGTACGCGACCCAGCGGCGCGGCCGGACGCCCAGACCGTCGACGCGCTGCTGGCCGCGGCGGCCGAGGCGGTGGAGGACTCCGGTACGACCTCCTACCCCTTGGCGCCGCCGCGACCGCTGCCGCCGACGCCACCGGCTCCCGACACGGTGGTGCCGCGGCCGGGGCGGCGGCGCGGGGCGGTGATCGCGTCCGTGGTCGTGGGCGCCGTGCTTGCGGGCGGGGCTACTTGGCTGGCGGTGTCCGGCGACGACGGGAACAAGGATTCCGGCGCTTCGGGCCCCAGCAGCCACACAACGCCGCAGACCGGCTCCGCATCGACCGATACGTCGACCACCGAGCCCTCGGGGTCACCGGTGCCCAGCGCCACGTCGAAGCTCGCCACCGGCATGCTCACTCCCCAGGGCATCCGGTCCGCGCTGAAGGCCATCGAGGACAAGACGGGCCGGACCACCTTCGGCGATCTGAAGGTGTACCCCGGGTACGTGTCCGTGGACGCGATGGTCCCCGGCAGCGAGACCCGCTACGACAGCTACACCTACCGCACATGGCAGGGGGTGGAGAAGAGCCCGCTGGGTGGCACCCTGAGCGGCGGCAACGAGCCGGTGAGCCTGAAGGACTTCGACTGGGACAAGGTGCCCGCGCTGCTCGCCCTCGCCGAGAAGAAGCTGAAGGTCGAGAAGCCGGCGGACCCTTACCTGTGGCTGCAGCCGCCCAACAGCACCTTCGACACGCCCGTCGCCCTGCGGATCTACCTCACCGACAACTACGGCGAGACCGGATATCTGGACGCCACCCCCCAGGGCAAGGTGACCAAGGTGGTGCCGGCCGGCGCGTGACGCGTTCCGCCGGATGCAGCAGCACCGGAGGCTACCGCTCCGGGTGAGGGAAAGGCTGGGCCTGCACCTTCGCCCAGCCTCCCGGGAGACCCCATGCCCCACCGCTCCGTCCCGGCCCGCGCCCGCCTGCTGGCAACCGGCCTCGCCGCGGTCTGCGCCGCCGCCCTCGGCCCCGCCGCCACGAGCACGGCCGCCACCCACGACGACGAACTCCAGCGCCAGGCCCAGCAGTTGGTGGACACCCCGGGCGGGCCGCCCGGAGTCATCGCCCTGCTGAGACGGGACGGGGAGACCCATGTCGTCCGGGCCGGCGTCGCGGACCTCGCCACCGGTCGGCGCCCGCACAGCGACGACCACATGCGCATCGCCAGCACGGCCAAGGCCTTCAGCGGGGCCGTCGCGCTGAGCCTGGTCGACCGGCACGCCCTGCGCCTCGACGACACCCTCGGCGAACGGCTGCCACGGCTGCCCAAGGCCTGGCACCGCGTCTCGCTCGGCCAACTCCTCGACCACACCAGCGGGCTGCCCGACTTCTCCGAGTCCGCCGGGTTCCGCGCGGCCCTCGCGGCCGACCCACGGCACCACTTCGACTCCCGGCGCCTGCTCGACTATGTGGCCGACCAGCCCCTCCGCTTCAGTCCCGGCAGCCGCTACCAGTACAGCAACTCGGACAACATCGCCGTCGCCCTCATGGCGGAGGCGGTCACCGGCACCCCGTACGAGAAACTGCTGCGCACGCTGGTCTACCGGCCGCTGGGGCTGCACGACACCAGCCTGCCCCAGGGCTACCGGATGCCCGAGCCCTACCTGCACGGCTACGACGTGAGCCCGCCCGCGCCGCCGGCCGACGTCAGCGAGGTCTTCGGCGTCTCCGGGGCCTGGGCGTCCGGAGGCATCATCTCCACGCCCGCCGACATGACCCGCTTCATCCGCGGCTACGCGGGCGGCGCGCTGTACGGCAAGGACGTGGTGCACGCGCAGCGGAACTGGATCGACGGCGCCTCCCAGCCCCAGGGCCCGGGGCGCAACTCCGCCGGACTGGCCATCTTCCGGTACGACACCCGGTGCGGGGTCGTCCTCGGGCACACCGGCAACTTCCCCGGCTACACCCAGCTGATCGCGGCCACCCCGGACGGCCGCAGGTCGCTCACCTTCTCCGTCACCACCCAGATCAACGAGGCCCTCAAACCGGAACTGTTGAAGAAGATGCGTGCCGTCCAGGAGGACTTCGTCTGCGCGCTCCTGCGGAAGTAGCCGACCGCACGCGAGTGTGCGTGAGGAGCGCACACTCGCGAACCGGCCCGGCGACGGGGGAGGATGGGCGCTGCAAACGCTTTTGGTCAACCGATGTGGAGGAGCGGGCACATGCAGCACGAGCGAGCGGGTCAGCCTGCCGGACCCGAGGATCTCGTCGACGTCGCCCGGCTGGTCACCGCGTACTACGCGCTGCACCCGGACCCGTCCGACCCGGGCCAGCGGGTGACCTTCGGTACGTCCGGGCACCGCGGCTCGTCCCTGGCGACCGCGTTCAACGAGGACCACATCGCCGCGACCAGCCAGGCGATCTGCGAGTACCGCGCCGAACAGGGCACCGACGGCCCGCTCTTCCTCGGCGCCGACACCCACGCCCTGTCCGAGCCGGCCCAGGTCACCGCCCTGGAGGTGTTCGCCGCCAACGGGGTCACCGTGCTCATCGACAGCGCCGACGGCTACACGCCCACCCCCGCGGTCTCGCACGCCATCCTCACCCACAACCGCGGCCGCACCTCCGGCCTCGCCGACGGCGTCGTCGTCACCCCGTCCCACAACCCGCCCGCCGACGGCGGTTTCAAGTACAACCCGCCGAGCGGCGGCCCGGCCGGTTCCGACGCCACCTCCTGGATCCAGGACCGCGCCAACGCCATCATCGCGGCCGGCCTGAAGGACGTACGGCGCGTCCCGTACACCCGCGCGCTCGCCGCGGAGACCACCCGCCGCCACGACTTCCTCGGCGCCTACGTCGCCGACCTGCCGAACGTCCTCGACCTCGACGCGATCCGCGCCGCCGGCGTCCGGATCGGCGCCGACCCGCTGGGCGGGGCCTCGGTCGCCTACTGGGGCCGTATCGCCGAACAGCACCGGCTCGACCTGACCGTGGTCAACCCGCTCGCCGACCCCACCTGGCGGTTCATGACGCTGGACTGGGACGGCAAGATCCGCATGGACTGCTCCTCGCCGTACGCGATGGCCTCGCTCATCGAGCGGCGCGACCGGTTCCAGATCTCCACCGGCAACGACGCCGACGCCGACCGGCACGGCATCGTCACCCCGGACGCGGGCCTGATGAACCCCAACCACTACCTCGCGGCCGCCATCGCCTACCTCTACACCCACCGCAAGGAGTGGCCCGCCGACGCGGGCATCGGCAAGACCCTCGTCTCCTCCGGGATGATCGACCGGGTCGCCGCCGACCTCGGGCGCCGGCTGGTCGAGGTGCCCGTCGGGTTCAAGTGGTTCGTGGACGGGCTGGTCGACGGGTCGATCGGCTTCGGCGGCGAGGAGTCGGCCGGCGCGTCCTTCCTGCGCCGGGACGGGTCGGTGTGGACCACCGACAAGGACGGCATCATCCTGGCGCTGCTCGCCTCCGAGATCACCGCGGTCACCGGGAAGACCCCGTCCGAGCACTACGCCGCCCTGACCGACCGCTTCGGCTCCCCGGCCTACGCGCGCATCGACGCCCCCGCCACCCGCGAGGAGAAGGCCCTCCTCGCCAAACTCTCGCCCGCCCAGGTCACCGCCGACACCCTGGCGGGGGAGCCGGTCACGGGTGTGCTCACCGAGGCCCCGGGCAACGGCGCGGCCATCGGCGGCATCAAGGTCAGCACCGAGAATGCCTGGTTCGCTGCGCGGCCCTCCGGCACGGAGGACGTGTACAAGATCTACGCCGAGTCTTTCCGGGGGGCGGACCACCTCCGGCAGGTGCAGGAGGAGGCCAAGGACGTGGTCATGGCGGCCCTCGGCGGCTGAACCGGCGGGCGGGCGCGTGGCCCCCGGGGGGCAGCCCAGGACCTGCGGACTCGGGGACGGCGACGGATGTCGCTATCATCCCTTTAAACGCATAATCTGGGGTTTTGCCCTGAAGGGGCCACGGCCCACGGCCCCGCCGGAGTGAACAATGTCCCTGACGCGCCCAACGGAGGACGGCGACGAGCTGCTCGCCCGCCTCGGGTCGCTGACCGCCCAGGCGCGCGAGCTGGCCGAGCTGCAGCGCTCGCGCGTCGAGCTCGCCGTGGCCCTCCAGCGCGGCATGCTGCCCAGGGACCTGCCCGTCGCCCCCGGCTTCCACCTGGCCGTCCGGTACGCGCCCGCCTACCACGGCCTCAACGTGGGCGGCGACTGGTACGACGCCTTCACGATGCCCGACGGCCGGATCGGCCTGTCGATCGGCGACGTCCAGGGCCACAACATCGAGGCGGCCGCCTTCATGGGCCAGGTCCGGGTCTGTCTGCGCGCGCTCGCCTCCGTCACCAGCGAACCCGGCGAGCTGCTCTCCCGCACCAACGACCTGCTGCTCTCGCTGGGCACCGACCTCTTCGCCACCTGCACGTTCATGCGGCTCGACCCGGCCACCGGGGTCCTGGAGAGCGCACGTGCCGGGCACACCCCGCACATCTGGGCCACGCAGGACGGCCGGTCCGGCATCGCCGACGACGAGGGCGGACCGCCGCTGGGCATCCAGCAGGGCATGGAGTACGCGGTGACCCGCCACCGGCTCACCACGGGCGGCGTCTTCGTCCTGCTGACGGACGGCGTCGTCGAGGGCCCGTCCCTGAGCATCGACGAGGGCCTCGACCAGGTGGTACGCCTCGCGGGAATCGCCGCGGTGGCGGGCATGGAGGCGAGCTCGCTGGCGGCGGCCGTGATGAAGGTGGCGGAACGCGTCGGCCACGAGGACGACGCGGCGGTCCTGGTGGTCGGCCACGACGGACCGGCGGCCCGGCGCTAGGGCGCGAACCCGGTCCCGCCCCTACCGCTGCCCCGCTCGCCTCGCCGTCCGGCCCCCCTCGGTGTCTGATGGCAACTGTGGTGGCTACCCAGGATCTGCGCCGACCAGGCCTCTTCGCCCTGAGGACCCTGGCCGTCGCCGCCTGCTACTTCGCGGCCGGGCGGCTGGGGCTGTTGCGGCAGCTCGTGGTCGAGGGTGCCGTGGTCACACCCATCTGGCCGCCCACCGGCGTGGCACTGACCTGTCTGCTGCTGTTCGGACTCGGCGCCTGGCCCGGCATCGCGATCGGCTCCCTGCTCGTCGTCATGTCGATCACCACCCCGCAGCTCGCCGTGCTCGGCACCCTGCTGGGCAACACCCTCGCCCCGCTCGCCGCGTACTACCTGCTGCGCAAGGTCGGCTTCCGCACCGACCTCGCCCGACTGCGGGACGGTCTCGCCCTGGTCTTCCTCGGCGCCCTCGCCGCCATGCTGATCAGCGCCACCGCCGGCGCGGGCCTGCTCGTGCTCACCGGCAAGCTCGCCATGAGCGGCTTCTGGCTGGTCTGGTCGGCCTGGTGGGCGGGCGACGCGATGGGCGTCCTGATCGTCACGCCGGTCCTGCTGGCGCTGTACGCGACGCCCTGGCCGCCGTATCCGCACCGCTGGAAGGAGGCCGTCGGCCTGACCCTGGTGGCCTGCGGGCTGATACCCCTGGCCGCCCACAGCTCCGTCAGCCTGCTGTTCCTCGTCTACCCGCTGCTGATCTGGGCGGCGCTGCGCTTCCAGCTCACCGGCAGCATGCTGTGCGCCCTGTTCGCCTCGGTCATGGCCACCATTGCGGCCACCGACCGGGTCGGCCCCTTCGCGCACCTCACCGGCGTCGAGGTCATGATCAAGCTCCAGGCCTTCAACGGCGCGATGGCCCTGACCGCCCTCCTGCTGTCCGCCGTCATCACGGAACAGCTCAACACCCGGCGCTCGGTGGAACAGGCCTGCCAGGAACTGGTCGAGGTGCTGGAACACCTCACCGCGGGGGAGTCTCCGCAGGGCCGGCCGCCCATGGACGCGGACGACCGCGGCTGACGTTCAGTCCCACAGCGGATACCGCACCGTCGGCGGGTACGTGTCCGGGCGAGCGCCGGTGAAGACGAGCGTCATGCGGGTGTAGTGGCGTACCTGCGGGCGCTTCTTCCAGGACCGCGGATGATCCAGCCGCACCGAGACGGCGTACGAATGGAAGGTGCCCGCCGCGCAGTACGGCTTGCAGTCGTTGACGACGTTCACGCCTTGCGCGGTCGCCGAGTCCGCACCCCACTGCGACCACTTGAGCGAGGTCAGACGGCTGTTGCCGTCACCGCAGGCGAGCATGAACGCCGAGGGGCGTATTTGCGGGTGCCAGAAGCAGTCGACGAGCACCGGCGGCGCGGGTTGCTCCGCCACCGTCCGCGACGACTCCGGCCTCGCCGAGGAAGGCGCGCCCGCGGCCGCCGCGAGCGACGCGGCCAGGCAGAGCGTTACTGCTGTGGTCAGTGCGTGTGCGCGCATGTCCGCTCCCCGGCTGCGGTTCCTCTGCGGTCGTCCCTGTACCGACGCTACGACCGGGCGGAGGCGAGCACCACTCGGGCGGAGCAATGCAGGCCACCGTGCCGGGGGCAGCGCCGGTTCAGCCGCGGCTGCTGGTGGGCACCTGCGGCGCGGGGGCGTCCGCGCGGCGCAGCTCGGCGAGGAGTTCGTTGCGCCCGTCCAGCAGCTCGGTGAGGATCCGGCGGGCCGCGCGCAGGAGTTCGGCGACATCACCGCCGGCCAGCGCGTAGCTGACGGTCGAGCCCTCCCGGATGGACACCACGATGCCGGCCCGGCGCAGGACCGCCAGCTGCTGCGAGAGACTGGACGGCTCGATCTCGATGTCGGCGAGAAGGTCCCGCACCGGGACGGGCCCGTGCTGGAGCAGCTCCAGGACCCTGATGCGCACGGGGTGCCCGAGCATGCGGAAGAAGTCCGCCTTGGCCTGGTAGAGGGGGACTTGCATGAGTGCTCTCTCCCTGCCGTTCGGGTGTGGTGCCACGGTGCGGCGGCGCCCGGAGGTGCCGCCGCACCCGTCTTGCGAGAACCGATCCTGGTCGTCCGCGGCCGCGCCCAGGCACGTATTGGGATCATGCTGATGTGGTGACTTGAAGAAGTCTTCACATCGTGGGCGCACGAAACCCCGGACCTCCGGGCGGCCTAGACCTCGAGCTTCTCCTCGACCCGCTTGAGCTGGTGGCGGGCCATCGCGAGGTTCGAGCGGTCCTTGTCCAGTACGAGGTAGAGGAACAGCCCGTTCCCGTTGCGGCCGGTCACCAGGCGGATCAGGTGGTACTGGTTGCCCAGGGTGATCAGGATGTCCTCGATCCGGCTCTTGAGCCCCAGCGTCTCCATCGTGCGCACCTTGGCCCGCACGACGTCCGTGTTGCCGGCCGAGGCGATCGTCAGATCGAGGTCCTTGCCCCCGCCCAGCGTGCCCAGGGCCATGCCGCTGGTGTAGTCGACGACCGCGGCCCCCAACGATCCCTCGACCCCCGTCATCATCTCCTTCAGCGACACTTCCACACTCGCCATGGCGCCTCCCCTTGGTAGTCGGCTGTGGCGGACCGGCGGCCGCCGGCCTGTCCGATGCACGGGACCGTAGGCGGGTGGCCGGGGTGGCGGGAGCGTGTCTCTGGGACTGACACATGCTGGACGAAGACCGACGTTCGACGTTCGCTTGAGAGTCCGGAACTGGCCTGACGGGACCGGAAGTTGGCGGCGGTTTCCGGCCGTTGTGTTGTTGCATTCATGACAAGCGGGTGGGTCGGGTGCCAGTCTGCTGTCCGCGGACTTCACCGTGTGTTCACAACATGCACGGTTCCTTCGCCCCTGCAGAAGGAGAACGACTTGTCGCGGCAACACCCTTCCTCGCACCGCTCCAGATACACCTTCGCCCTCGCCCTCACGGCCATAAGTACGCTGCTGGCCACCGGAGTCCAGACCGGCACCGCCGGTGCGGCGCCCGCCGCGCGCGGCCATGGAAAGATCCTCGCCACGCCGAAGTCGGGCGCGGCCCAGGTCCCGCTCACCCCGGCGCGCCGCGCCGCCCTCGTCGAGAACGCCACCGACAAGGCCGCCGCCACCGCCCGGACCCTCGGTCTCGGCGCCAAGGAGAAGCTGGTCGTCAAGGACGTCGTACAGGACGCCGACGGAACGACCCACACCCGCTACGAGCGGACGTACGCCGGAATGCCGGTCCTCGGCGGCGACCTGGTCGTGCACACCGGGAAGGGCCGGACCACGAGCACCAGGGCGACCGGTGCCACGCTCACCGTCCCGGCCACCAGGCCGAGCGTCACCGCCGGCACCGCGAAGACGCGGGCGCTCACCGCCGCGCGGAGGGCCGGAGCGAAGGCCGCCGAGATCGACGGCACGCCGCGCCGGGTCGTCTGGGCCGCCTCCGGAAAGCCCGCCCTGGCCTGGGAGTCGGTGGTCGGCGGCTTCCAGCACGACGGCACACCCAGCGAACTGCACGTGATCACCGACGCCCGCACGGGCAAGGAACTCTTCCGCTACCAAGGCGTCGAAACCGGCACCGGCACCGGCCAGTTCAACGGAACCGTGCCGCTGGGCACCACGCTGTCCGGCTCGACCTACCAGCTCGTCGACGGCGACCGCGCGGGTCACCGCACCTACGACCTCAACCAGGGAACCTCCGGCACGGGCACCCTGTTCACCGATGACAACGATATCTGGGGCGACGGAACCCCGGCCGACCGGCAGACCGCGGGCGTGGACGTCGCGTTCGGCGCCGCGGCCACCTGGGACTACTACAAGGACGTCTTCGGCCGCAACGGCATCCGCAACGACGGGGTCGCCGCCTACAGCCGCGCCCACTACGGCAACAACTACGTCAACGCCTTCTGGTCCGACACCTGCTTCTGCATGACCTACGGCGACGGCTCGGGCAACACCCACCCGCTCACCGCCCTCGACGTCGCCGCCCACGAGATGAGCCACGGCGTCACCAGCGCCACCGCCGGCCTGACATACTCCGGCGAGTCGGGCGGCCTCAACGAGGCGACCTCGGACATCTTCGCCGCCGCGGTCGAGTTCCACGCCGACCTGCCCGCCGACGTCCCCGACTACCTGGTCGGCGAGAAGATCGACATCAACGGCGACGGCACCCCGCTGCGCTACATGGACAAGCCGTCCAGGGACGGCACCTCCCGCGACTACTGGGACTCCTCGCTCGGCAACATCGACGTCCACTACTCCTCCGGCCCCGCCAACCACTTCTTCTACCTCCTCTCGGAGGGCAGCGGCGCCAAGACCGTCAACGGGGTCGCCTACGACAGCCCCACCCACGACGGCCTCCCGGTCACCGGCATCGGCATCGAGAACGCCCAGCGGATCTGGTACCGGGCCCTGACCACGTACATGACCTCCACCACCAACTACGCGGGCGCGCGCACCGCCACCCTCCAGGCCGCGGCCGACCTGTTCGGCGCCTACAGCCCCACGTACCTGGCCGTCTCCGACGCCTGGGCCGCGATCAACGTGGGCCCGCGCATCGCACCGGGCGTCAACATCGCGGCAACGGCCGATCAGACCAGCGGGGTCGGCGACCAGGTCTCCCTCCAGATCGACGCCTACACCACCAACTCCGGCTCCGCGCTCACCTATTCGGCGACCGGCCTGCCCGACGGCCTGACCATCAGCCCCACGGGCCTGATCAGCGGCACGCCGACCACCGTCGGCACCCAGGACGTGAAGGTGACGGTCACCGACGACACCGGCTCGACCGCGACCCGGACCTTCACCTGGCGGGTGGCGAAGCTGTACGGCAACGCCACCCGGGTCGACATCCCCGACGCCGGAGCCGCGGTGGAGTCCCCGGTCACCGTCGCCGACCGCGACGGCAACGCCTCCACCGCCACCGAGGTCTACGTCAAGATCGTTCACACCTACCGCGGAGACCTCACCGTCGACCTCGTCGGCCCGGACGGCAAGGTCTACTCCCTGCTCAACCGGAGCGGCGGCTCGGCCGACAACGTCGACCAGACCTTCGTCGTCGACGCCTCCGACCAGCCCGTCTCCGGCACCTGGAAGCTGCGCGTCCAGGACCGGCTGGCACGTGACGTCGGCTACATCGAGAAGTGGTATCTGATTCCCTGACATCCCCGCCCCACGACGACGTCCGCCGCCCGGCCACTTCGCGTGCGCCGGGCGGCGGTGCGTCAGGGTTGCCCGGGCGGGGCGGCGGTGAGGATGACCGCATGGACGAAGGAGTCGCCGCGATCGCGGCGGGAGCGGTCGGTGTGCTGGGCGCGGCACTGGGCGGGCTTGCCGCGATCCTCGGCGCGAAGATCGGAGCCGACCGCAACGCGGCGGCCCTCCTCCACCAGATCCGCCATCAGCGGCACGCCGAGCAGGAGCAGTGGGTGCGCGGCCAACGCAGCACGGCGTACGCCGAGTTCCTCACCGCCTGGCACGAATACACCCTGGCCCGGGGGCGGTTCCACAGCGAGCTCCCGCCGAGGTACGAGAACTGGAGACGGGTGCAGGACCTCGGCGGACGGCTGTTCACCACCGTCTTCCGCATCCGGATCGTCGGGCCCCGGAGCGTGGCGGTGGTCGCCGAGGAGGCCCTCACCGCCGTGACCGCCATGGAGCTGCCGGAGGCCGTACGCGCCGAGTTCGACGAGGCCAACGCCCGCTACCGGGAGACCGGCGACCCCGACCTCCAGGAACGCCTGGTGCGGATCGCCGAGCGGATCCTCTACCAAGGGTCGTGGGACGGCGCCACGGACGTGGAATCGGCGCGGCAGCGCTTCCTCGACGCCGCGACCGAGGCGCTCGGCGACCTGAGGATCACTCCGGAGGGGTGAGGGCGAACGTCGTCAGGACCGCCGCGTGGTCCGACGGCCAGTCGTTGCCGGCGACGTCGGGCCAGGGGCGCGGGACACCGGTGACGACCGTACGGGCGTCGATCACGTCGAGGCCGCGGCCGTTGTGGAGGACGTAGTCGATGCGGTCCTGCGGCTCCGGGCGGGCGGGATCCTCCTCGTGCACCGGGTGGATCGGGGACCAGGTGTGGCCGGGGGCGAGGACCGGGTCGGGATGGGCCTCACGGTAGGAGTCGCGCAGGCCCGCCTCCTCGGCGGCCCAGGTCACCGGCCAGTCCACGTCGGGCCGGTCCAGGTGGGAGGGGCAGTTGAAGTCCCCGGTGAGGATCACGGGCCGTCCGGCGCCACCCGACTCGGCGATCCACCGCAGCGCCTCCCGCATCTGCCCCAGCCGTACGCCCTCGTGGGCGATGAGCTCGGCGGGCGGCAGGCCGTCGAAGGCGGCCTCGTAGGGCCCGTACGGCGTGTAGTGGAGGTGGGCCGTCCACACGTCCACCTCGCGGAGGCCGTCGACGCAGATGCGGGCGCCGGCCGCCCCGTAGAAGCCGACATCGGGGTCGCCGAGGCCGGCCGTGATGGGGTGGCGGCTGATGACGCCGAGGTTCTCGCCGGCCTCGTGGTGGTACCAGCCCAGCGCCTCGGCGAGTTCCCGGGCCGCCGTGCCGGCCGTCTCCTGCAGGCCCACCACGTCGGCCTCGGTGTCCAGGATCACCTTGAGCTGCTTGGCGCGGTGGTCGTCGACCTTCGTACCGCCGTACCAGAGGTTCCAGCTCAGCACCCGCAGCCGGGGCCGGACCAGGTCCCGCAGCCGGCCCGGTGTCACCTCCGCCAGGCTCGGCACCACCGTCCGGCCGGGGGCCGGGGCGATGGGCGCGAGCGAGGGCACGGCCAGGACGGCGCACCCTGCGGCCTCGGCGGAGGTGACGCCCGTGGGGGTGTCCTCGACGGCCACGCAGCGGGCCGGGTCGACGCCGAGGGCCCGGCAGGCGGCGAGGTAGGGGTCCGGGTCGGGCTTGGTGGCCGGGGTGTCGTCCGCGGTCACCGACACGCGGAAGCGGTCCGCGCCGAGCACGGCCAGCACGCTGTCGGCGACCGACCGCGGAGAGGCGGTGACCAGGGCGGTCGGCACGCCGTCGCGGGCGAGGGCGTCGAGGAGGGCGAGCGCGCCGGGGCGCGGCACGATGCCGGTGCGGACGCGCTCGGCGAACTCCCGGTGCAGCCGTGCGGCGAGGTCCCGCGCCCCGGTGAGCCCGGCCAGCCAGTCGGCGGTGTGCTCGACCGGCCGGCCGAGCACCTCCGGCTGGTCGGCCTCGGCCAGCGGCCGGCCCAGCTCCGTCGCGATGTCCTGCACCGCCTCCCACCACAGTCGCTCGGTGTCGACGAGCGTGCCGTCCATGTCGAACAGGACTGCCTGGAGCGGGGGTTGGGTCACGGTAACTGCCTTCGGGTGGGGGGAACGGATGGGATCGGATGGGATCTGATGGGTTACGAGTGTGGGGTGTCAGGCCGGTCGTCCGGCGACCAGCACCGGCCGCTCGGGCAGCGACACCCGTACGGCGGTCCCGGCGCCCAGCGCGGCGGCCTCGTGCGTGGGCAGGTCGGCCTTCACCTCGGTGCCGTCGGCGAGGCGCACGGTCAGCCGGGTGGCCGCGCCGAGGAAGGCGGCGGCGATCACCCGGGCGTCACCGGCGCCGTCCGCGGCGACCTGCACGGCCTCGGGCCGCACCAGCACGTCGACCACCCCGTCCGCGGGAAGCGTCCCGTCGGCGGGCAGCCGTACGCCGAGCACCTCCACCGTGTCACCGGACAGCCGGCCGGGGATCCGGCTCATCGTGCCGACGAACTCGGCGACGAAGGCGGTGGCGGGCCGGCCGTACAACTCGGCGGGTGCGGCGCACTGTTCGAGCCGTCCCGAGCGCATCACGGCGACCCGGTCGGCGACGGACAGGGCCTCCTCCTGATCGTGCGTCACGAAGAGGGTGGTGATGCCGAGTTCCTGCTGCAGGCGGCGGATCTCCTCGCGCAGCGTCAGCCGCACCTTGGCGTCGAGCGCGGACAACGGCTCGTCCAGGAGCAGGACGCGCGGCCGCAGCGCGAGGGCGCGGGCGAGCGCGATGCGCTGCTGCTGGCCGCCGGAGAGCTGGTGCGGGAACCGGTCGCCCTTGTCGGCGAGCCCGACCAGCTCCAGCAACTCGGCTGCACGGGACCGGCGTTCGGCCGTCCCCACCTTCCGCATCCGCAGCCCGAACGCCACGTTGTCGAGGGCGTTGAGATGCGGGAAGAGGCTGTACGACTGGAAGACCATCCCGGCGTCACGGCGGTGAGCCGGGACCCGCGTGACGTCCTCGCCGTCGACCAGCACCTCGCCGGAGTCCGGGTGTTCGAACCCGGCGAGCATGCGCAGCGCGGTCGTCTTGCCGCACCCGGAGGGGCCGAGCAGGGCCAGGAACTCACCCGGCCGCACGGTCAGGTCGAGGCCGTCCAGGGCGACGGTCGCCCCGAACTCCCGGCGCAGACCCCGGAATTCGACGGTGGCGGCCTTGTCGACGGCCGTCTTCTCAAGCGTGGTGGCGGTCATGGTTCATCCCCGGGACGAAGCGGTACGGTCGCGTCCGCCGAGGCCGGCGAGCGCGAGGAGCAGGGCCCATGTGACGAGCAGGCTCAGCACGGACACGGCGACGGACAGCTGGGCCTGCGAGCCGCCGACGCTGTAGATCCACACGGCGAACGGCTGGAAGCCGAGCAGCTGGGCCACGGTGAACTCGCCGAGCACCAGGGCGAGGGTGAGGAAGGACGCGTTGAGCAGCGCCCCGCGCAGGTTGGGCAGCACGGCCCGCAGCAGCGCCTGCGGCCAGCCGGCCCCGCAGCTGCGGGCGGCCTCGACGAGAGTGCGTACGTCGATGGCGCGCAGCCCCGAGTCGAGCGCCCGGTACACGAACGGCAGCGCCATCACCACGTAGGCGAGGACGAGCACGAACGGGAAGCTCGGGTTCTGGATCGCCACGAACGTCTCGAACAGCGGGGTGCGGGAGAGGTACTCGGGGCCCCACTTGAGGACGGTGGCGATCCCGGCGACGAAGGCGATCGGCGGGACGACCAGCGGCAGCGAGCACAGCACCTCCACCACCGGCCGCAGCCGGGGCGCGCCCAGCCGCAGCGCGACCATGGCGGGCACCATCAGCAGCAGGACCAGGGCGATGGTCGCGGCCGCCAGCTCCAGCGAGAGCAGCAGGCTGGAGCCGAAGCCCTCGGTGGAGACGATCTGCGAGTAGGCGTCGAAGGTGACGCCCTGGCCCGGCACGTCGACGGTGAAGACCACCGAGGCGGCGAGCGGGACCAGGAAGTACAGGGCGGCCAGGCCGAGGACGACCCACCGCCACGGGTTCAGGCGTCGAGCCATCGCGCGCTCCGTCGTTGCAGGGGCAGGTACACGGCCATGACGAGCCCGGCGACCAGGACCATGTCGAGGCTCAGCGCGAGCGCGACGTTCTCCTGGCCGACGAGCACGTTGCCGGAGATGGCGTCGGCGATCTGCAGGGTGACCAGCGGGACCGAACTGCCCACCATGGCCGCGGCGGTGGCGTACGCGGCGAACGCGCTGCCGAAGAGCAGCACGAAACCGCCGAGCAGCGAGGGCAGCAGCACCGGCAGGGCGACGTGCCGCCAGTACTGGACGCCCGTCGCCCCGTTGTTCTGCGCGGCCTCCCGCCACTGGGAGCGCAGGCCCTCCAGGGCCGGCGTGATGGTGAGCACCATCAGCGGGATCAGGAAGTACAGGTAGACGATGACCAGACCCCAGAAGCTGTAGAGGTCCCAGCCCGCGTCCGTGAGGCCCAGGTGCCGGGTCAGTACGCCCGCGTTGCCGAGCGTGGCGACGAAGGCGAAGGCCAGCGGGATGCCGCCGAAGTTCGCGAGCACACCGGAGGCGGTGAGCGCGGCCTCGCGCAGTACCCGGAAGCGGGAGGTCACGATCACCTGGGCGAGCGGCAGCCCGAGGAGCGTCCCGATGCCGGCGGAGACGGCCGACAGCTTGACGCTGCCGAGCAGCGCGGTCAGGTACGCGCCCTGCAGCGAGGTGGTCAGGTTCTGAGTGCTGTACGAACTGGCGCCCGTGGCCTGGTCCTTGACGCTGAACGCACCGTTCAGCATGGCGATCGCCGGGACCCCGAAAGCGATCGCGGTGAAGGCGAGGAGGGGCACGACGGCGAGTACGCCGCCGGCGCGGGCCCGCCGCTTCGGGGAAGCGGCGGGCACCACATCGGTCCTCGGGAGGGTGGCCGTCATCCGGAGACGGCCTTCGCCCAGCCCTGCGCGATGACCGTCTTGGCCTTACTCTGCTGGGCCTCGGTCGGGAAGGACGGCGTACCGGAGACCTGCGGGAGCTTCGCGGCGGCCGTCTTGTCGAGGGTGCCGGCCTTCTCCATCGCGGTCATCAGGGCCGGCCGGGCATACCCCTTCAGCCACAGGTTCTGGCCCTCGGTGCTGTAGAGGTACTCCTGCCACAGCCGGGCGGCCGCCGGGTGCGGGGCGTCCTTGTTGATGGCCTGGGAGTAGTACTGGGCGTACTGCCCGTCGGAGGGGATCGCCACCTTCCAGTCCAGGCCCTTGGACTTGAACTCCTCGGCGTACCCGGCGTTGAGGTAGTCCCAGTCGATGCTGATCGGCGTCTCGCCCTTCTCGACGGTCGCCGGAGTCGACTCCACGGGCGTGTAGTTGCCGTTCTTCTTCAGCTTGGCGAAGAAGTCCAGGCCGGGCTGGATGTCGTCGAAGGAGCCGCCGCTCGCGAGCGCCGCCGCGTACACACCGCCGAAGGCCGAACCCGACTTGGTGGGGTTGCCGTTGAGCGCGACCTGGCCCTTGTACTGCGGCTTGAGCAGGTCCGCGAAGGTCGTCGGGCAGGTCTTGACCCGCTTCGCGTCGCAGCCGATGGAGATGTAGCCGCCGTAGTCGTTGTACCAGCGGGCCTGCGGGTCCTTCTGGCCGGTGGGGATGTCGGCGTAGGAGGCCACCTTGTACGGCGCGAGCAGGCCCTGCTGGGCGGCGCTGAGCGCGAAGGAGGAGCCGAGGTCCAGGACGTCGGGGGCGCGGTCCTGGCCCTTGCGGGAGGTGACGGCGTTGATCTCGTCCTGGCTGGAGCCGTCCGGGTTCTCCACCGTGATCTTGATGCCGTACTTCTTGGTGAAGCCGTCGATGAGGGCGCCGTAGTTCGCCCAGTCGCGGGGGAGCGCGATGGCGTGCAGCGTGCCCTCC
The DNA here is from genome assembly GCF_022698165.1 of Streptomyces cylindrosporus. GTDB lineage: Bacteria > Actinomycetota > Actinomycetes > Streptomycetales > Streptomycetaceae > Streptomyces > Streptomyces cylindrosporus. The sequence goes on along the minus strand of NZ_JALDAY010000007.1, from coordinate 71,745 downwards.
TTCTTGGCGGCCTTCACCAGGGCGTCGAGGCCGCCGAAGCCGGCCGCGGAGGTTGCGGTCGCGGCGTTCTTGCCGTCGGCCGTCGTCGACGCGTTGTCGGGAGCGGCGCCGCAGGCACTCAGGGCGAGTGCGGCAACGACGGCGAGGGAGCCGGTCAGGACGGCTGTTCTCGACTGGGACACGGTGACTCCAGGAGGGGCGCAGGGGACGCACAAAACTCGGAACTTGTCTGAACAAGTTGGCCTCAGTAAGGCTGCCTGTGGTGACGTGTTCGTAAACACTGGCGAAATCCTGACCCCCGATTCCCTGCACAATCGCGGGTAAGCGCGCTCACTGTAGGGTCTCGTCTAGCCTGTTCACGCTGTGCACAGCAGCAGATTCGGAGGGGAACGGTGGCGACGCGACACGAGGAGATCGCCGACGAACTGCGGCGGGCGATCGACCGCGAGGAGTACGCGGTCGGCAGCAGGCTGCCCGCCGAGACCGAGCTCGCCGCGCACTACGGCGTCTCGCGCGGCACCGTCCGCCAGGCCGTCGCCGCGCTGACCACGGAAGGGCTCATCGGCTCCCGCCAGGGCGCCCGCCGGGTGGTCCTCGCCAGCCGTCGCAGCCAGAGCTTCGCCGAGCTGCGCAGCTTCGCCCAGTGGGCGCGCGCGATGGGCCGTGAGGCGACCGGGCACGTGGTGGCGCAGGAGTACCTGCCGGCCAGCGCGCAGGACGCGGCGCGGCTCCAACTCCGCGAGGGCACGCAGGTGTTGCACGTCCTGCGGGTGCGCGGACTGGACGGCGAGCCGGTGCTCGTCGAGCGCACGGTGTACGCCGACTGGATCTCACCCGCCGTCGAGGTCATCGACCCCGACGCCGCGTCGGTCACCCAGCAGCTGTTCGACAGCACCGGCCTCGTCTTCGCCTACGGCGAGCACGTCATCGACGCGGTCGCGGCGAGCGCCCAGGACGCCGAGCTCCTCGGCATCCGCCGCACCAGCCCCCTGCTGCGCGTCCGCCGCGTCACCACGACACGCGAGGGGCGGCCCGTGGAGTGGTCGGACGACCGTTACCGCTCGGACGCCGTCAGCTTCAGCGTGCACAACTCGACGGCCAACAACGCGCTCGCACGCAAGACGGCGGACTGAACGGCCGGGAGCCGGGCCCTTGGTAGGCTCCCCGGGCTGATCATGGCCACAACGGGGAGCCCTTTCATGCGGAACATGCCTGCCGCGGTGACCGCCGCACTGACGTGCCTGCTGGCGGGAGCGGCCCTGTCGGGCTGCGGCGACGGCGGCACCGAGGACCGGTCCGCCGAGGAACTGCTCGACGACGCCAACGACACCATGCGCGCGCTGAAGTCGGTGACGGTCGACGTCAGCAGCACCGCGACGAAGGGCGGCACGGTCACCACCCGGCTGGTGACCGACCTCGACAAGCGGTGCCGGGCCAGGACCAGTTGGTCCGAGGGCGGCACGCTCGAACAGATCCGCATCGGCGGCACGGACTACGTCCGACCGGACCGCGCCTACCTCCGGCGCTGGAACGGCGACACCGACGTCGACACGGAACAGAAGCTGTGGATCAAGTCGCCGGTCGAGGCCGGTCAGGACGGCGACAAGGGCCTCACCTCCTGCGAGCGGACCTTCGACTCCTTCGGCACGGCGACGAAGGGCAGGCCCACCCGCGTCGAAGGCAAGGAGGCCGTCGCGCTCACGGTCACCGACGAGGCCGACAAGGGCGGGACGTACACCTTCTACGTGGCGACGCAGGGCAAGCCGTACCTGCTGAAGACGGTCTACAAGGGCGGCGACTTCCACACCACCACGTCGTTCGGCGACTTCGACGAGACGCTCGACGTGCGCGCGCCGAAGCCGGACGAGGTGCTGGACGCGGACGACCTGGACCGCTGAACTCAGGCGCGGGCCGGCCGCACCCCGGGAGGCAGCGGCGCGCCCCGGCGCCGGAGCCACCCTCGCCCCGGCGGGGACACGCGGTCCCGCTCGCACTCCGCGTGTGTGACGAACGCGTCGATCACCTGCGTCGCGCTCCGGTGCGGCGGCAGCGCCATCAGCACCGCGTCGTACCCGTCGGGCAACGGCGGTGCCACCACGGCGACTTCGTCCCCGGAGCCGAGCCGCAGCACGACGCCACGCAGTTGTTCCGGGTCCCCGGGCACGGTCCGCAGGCGGGCGTGCAGCCGGTCCTGGGCGGGCGAGCGCAGACGTACGTGCGCCAGCAGCACGCCGTGCTTGTACTCCTCCCAGCGGTCGAATCCCAGCGCGCGCACCGGCGGTTCCGGCCACGGGCGCCGCGCGTCCAGAAGGTCCAGCAGGCGGCGCAGGAAGTCACGGATCGACGCCTCGTCGTGCGGTTGCCAGGACAGGTCCTCGTCCCAGAACTGGGCGGTGAGGGCCGCTTCGATGCCCGCGTACTGCTCCTCCACCGTGAGGTCGTAGAAGGGGCGCTCCAGGATCATGCCGACGAGCCGTTCGGCCTCCGCGTCGTCCAGCTCCCTGCTGAACTGCGTGCAGTACAGGACGGCGACGACCACTCCGAGACGCATTCAGGCTCCTTCGGCGAGGGTGTGCGCCACCGTGGCGCAGGCCAGGCGGGTGACGACGCGCAGTTCCTCCACCGGTGTGCCGGCGCGGCTGAGCACGGCGAGGGACTGGTTGACGGCGACGACGTAGAGGGCCAGTTCGTCGAGTACGTCAGGGGCGGCCGCGCCCTCCAACGCCCCGCGCACCCGGCGCCGTTGGGCGTCCACCAAAGCGCGCACACGGGCGCCGTTCTCCGCCTTCAGCGCCGGTGACTGGGCGGCGGACTGCGCGATGAGGCAGCCGACCGGGACCGACGGATCGGCGATGCGGGCCAGCGTCGCGTCGAAGAAGGCCTCCATGGCATGTACGGGATCGCCCGGGTGCGCCGCGAGGGCCTTCTCGTGCCGGGCCGCGTAGATCGAGGCGTAGCGGTCGAGGCACTGGCGGAACAGCGCGTCCTTGTTGCCGAAGGCGCCGTACAGCGAACCGCGCCCGAGGCCGGTGGCGGAGCCCAGCGCGTCGAGCGAGGCGCCCTCGTACCCGTGCTGCCAGAAGACCCGCATGGCCTGGTCCAGGGCCGTGCCGACGTCGAACTGCTTCCGGCCGGACATGCCGCTCACCCTCCCGCGCCTGGATCGACCGGTCCAAGTATGCGCCCACCATCTTTGACCGATCGATCCAAGATGGATAGCGTTGCGGTCGCCCGTCGCGGCCGGCGAAACGAGGACGAGGATGATGGTGACGAACGCTGCAAGTGGCCCGTCCGCCCCCGAGGGCCGGGGCTGCGTCTCGCGGGCGCCAGGACTCCCGGAGGGGTTCGCCCGCACCTTCACCAGTCGTCACGTCGATGTCGGGGACGTCCGGCTGCACGCCGTCACCGGCGGAGAGGGGCCCGCCCTCCTGCTCCACGCCGGCTGGCCCCAGGCCTGGTACGCCTGGCGGCTGCTCATGCCCGCGCTCGCCCGGGACTTCCGCGTCGTCGCGCTCGACCCGCGGGGCGTCGGCGAGTCCGGCAAGCCGGTCGACGGCTACGACACCGGCACGCTCGCGAGCGACGCGGTGGCGCTCATGGCGGCGCTCGGGCACGAGCGGTTCTCGATGGTCGGGCACGACGTGGGCATGTGGGTCGGCTACGCCCTCGCCGCCGACCACCCCGGCCGCATCGACCGCCTCGCGGTCGCCGAGGCGGCCATCCCGGGACTGTCCCCCTCCCCACCGCTCCACAGCAGCCGCGAGACCAACGACCGTCTGTGGCACTTCGCCTTCAACCGGCTCTCCGGTCTCAACGAGGACCTCGTCCGCGGCCGTGAAGACCTCTTCTTCGGCCACCAGTTCGCCACGAAGGCCGCGAAGCCGCTGCCGGATCACGCGGTACGGCACTACGTCGACACCCTCGCCGAGGACCCGGCCGCACTGCGCTCCAGCTTCGAGTTCTACCGCGCGCTCGACACCACCGTCGCGCAGAACGAGCGGCGCCGGGCGCGGCGACTGGAGCTGCCCGTTCTGGCGATCGGGGGAGGGGAGAACCTGGGCGAGGGCGTCGGCGCGACGATGCGGCTCGCCGCCGACGACGTCGAGACGGCGGTCATTCCCGGCTGCGGGCACTACCCCGCGGAGGAGACGCCCGACGAGATGCTCACCGTACTGAGGTCATTCCTGATGCCCGACGGCCTCAGCCGACCTCCGGGCGGTCCAGGAGCTCGGTGACCTGCTCGCGCACCACGTCCCAGGCCGCGTCGGGGAGCGTGCCCACGGCCGTGTCGCGCAGGGCACCGATCGCCTGTTCGGGCCCGGCGTCACAAGGGGCGCTGTCGGCGAGCACCTCGTACCCGTCGCGCACGGCAACGCGCAGCAGACCGGGCCCGTCCCCGACATCGTGCACCGCGGCGGCGACGACGAAGGGCGGCGGGCCGCCGGCTTCGCCCTCCAGCTTGCGGTAACTGCTCGCGACCGGATCCCTCCAGCGCAGGCTGACCAACAGGTGGTGCTTGGCGAGGAGTTCGGCGAGGTCCGTCTCGAAGACCCGGTCCCGCTCCAGCACGGTGGCGCGCGCGTCCAGCACCAGCGCGGCGGGGAGCAGGCAGCGAAGCGTGCTGCCGACGATGTTGCCGCCGACGGTGGCGGTCCGGCGTACCGCACCGGTCCCCACCGAGCCGGCCGCCCGCCGCAGCACCTCGGGCACGCGGTCGTCTATCCGGTTCAGCACCACGGCGGCTCCGAGCGCGCCCGGCGCGATGACGTTGGCCTCCGGCAGGTTGCGCAGCGACATGGCCTGCTCGGGGAATCCGTCCCGTTGCCACCCGGCCCACACGAGCGTGGCCCCGCCGATGGGCACCGCACCCTCCGCCAGGCACTCCTGTGCTTCGGACACGGACTCGGGAAGACGCAACAGCACGGGAGCGGACCTGCTTTCTCGACGACGCGGGGCTGGGCTGCACCATGTCCGGCCGACGACCGGTCACATGGCGATTTTTCCCCAGGGTGGTGGAGGCGCACACAGGGCTCACTGCGGCACGGCGCGCGCCCACCAGGTCGCCGTAGCGGCGAAAAGGCATGATGAGGGCATCGTGCGAAGCGGTGGCCGCAGCGTTGAGGAGCCCGGATGACCTACTACGACCTCGGCGGCCACACCCGACGCGTGACGACCTCGTCCGCCGAGGCGCAGACGTGGTTCGACCGGGGCCTGAACTGGACGTACGCCTTCAACCACGAAGAGGCCGTCCGCTGCTTCGAGGCGGCCGCCGCGGCGGACCCCGACTGCGCCATGGCCGACTGGGGCATCGCCTACGCGCTGGGCCCCAACTACAACAAGCCGTGGGAGTTCTTCGACGAGCAGGACCTGTCGCGGACCGTCGAGCGCACCCACGCCGCCGTCGAACGCGCCCACGCCAAAGCGGCCGGCGCGACACCGGTCGAGCAGGCCCTCGTCGGCGCACTGCGCGCCCGCTACCCGCAGCGGCAGGCTCCCGCGGTCGAGACCTGCGCCGTGTGGAACACCGCCTACGCCGACAGCATGCGGGCCGTTCACCGACTGGCGCCCGACGACCTCGACGTGGCCGCCCTGTACGCGGACGCCATGATGAACCTGACCCCCTGGCAGCTGTGGGACATCCGCACCGGCACCCCCGCGGCGGGCTCGCGCACCACCGAGGCCAGAGCCGTGCTGGAGCGGGCGCTCGGCACGGCGGCGGGCACGGTCCACCCGGGCCTGCTCCACCTCTACATCCACCTGATGGAGATGTCCCCGACCCCCGAGGCCGCCCTGCCCGCCGGCGACCGGCTGCGCGGCCTCGTGCCCGACGCGGGACACCTCCTGCACATGCCCTCGCACCTGGAGGTCCTCTGCGGCGACTACCGCCGCGTGATCACCGACAACACCGACGCGATCGAGGCCGACGAGAAGTACCACGCCGAGGCCGGGGCGATGAACTTCTACACCCTCTACCGGTGCCACAACCTCCACTTCAAGATCTACGGCGCGATGTTCCTCGGCCGCTTCCAGGAGGCGATCGACACGGTGGGACGGCTCGAAGCGGCCGTGCCCGAGGAACTGCTGCGCGTGCAGAGCCCGCCCATGGCGGACTGGCTGGAGGGCTTCCTCGCCATGCGGGTGCACGCACTGATCCGCTTCGGCCGCTGGGACGACGTCCTGCGCCTCCCCATGCCCGACGACCCGCGCCTGTACTGCGTCACCACGGCGATGCTGCACTACGCGCGCGGAGTCGCCCTCTCCGCCACGGGCCGCGTCGAGGAGGCCGACGCCGAACGCGAGCTGTTCCGGGCGGCGGTCGAGCGGGTGCCGGAGACGCGGATGCTGTTCAACAACACCTGCGCCGACATCCTGGCTATCGCCGCCGCGATGCTCGACGGCGAACTGGAGTACCGCAAGGGCCGCTACGAGGAGGCGTTCGCGGCCCTGCGCCGGTCGATCGAGCTCGACGACGGCCTCCCGTACGACGAGCCCTGGGGGTGGATGCAACCCACCCGGCACGCCTACGGAGCGCTGCTGCTCGAACAGGGCCGGGTCACCGAGGCCGAGGCGGTCTACCGCGCCGACCTCGGGCTCGACGGCACCCTCCCGCGCGCCCAGCAGCACCCGGGCAACGTCTGGGCCCTGCACGGCTTCCACGAATGCCTCGTACGGCTCGGCAAGGCGGGCGAGGCCGCGATCGTGGCCCAGCAGCTGAAGATCGCCACGGCACTGGCGGACGTACCGGTCGAGGCGTCCTGCTTCTGCCGCCTGGAAACGGGCGCCAAGTCCGCGCCCGGGGACGGGTGTTGCCCCTAGGGCGACCGGGTCAGGGCGTGAGCAGCCGGTCCTGCTCGACCAGCGGCGTCCCGTCGTGCCACGGCAGGGGCTTGCCGAAGCGCACCAACTCGCCGTACAGGGCCGGGTCCACGTGGTCGGCGAGGACCAGGTCGAGGACGGGACCGGCGGCGCGGGCGGGGGACTGGGCCTGGCTGTAGTCGCTGAACCAGGGGCGGGAGGTGGCCGTGTCGACCATCCCGGGACACACCGAGGCGATCAGGGTGCCCTCGGCGAGGTCCCGCTCCCGGCGTTCGGCGGCGACCGCGCGCACGGCCGCGACCTGGGCGACCTTCGAGGGCACGTTGAGCCAGCGCGGCCAACCCGCCTCCTCGGACGTCCTGTTGTGGATGGCGGTGCGCCAGGACTCGACGGCGTACTCGACCTGCTCCAGGTCCGCCCCGTCGAATAGGTGGTGCAGCCGTGGGTCGAGATGGCCGAGGGTGCCCAGGCTGCTGGCCACCACAAGGAGCCGGCCGCCGGGGCGCAGGACGGGGCCGAAGGAACGCAGGAGGGCATGGGTGGCGGTGTTGGAGACGTCGATGAACTCGTCGGCGCGCGCCGCCTGCGACTCGTCGGGGAGGACGCGGGCGACCGCGTTGGAGATCACCACGTCCACCCCGCCGTGCTGCGCGGTGAGCTCGTCGGCGAGCCGTGCGACGGCGTCCGTGTCGGTGACGTCCAGCACCCGTCCCTCGACTCGGCTGCGTGTGCCGGGCAGTTGGGCCACCTCCCGGGCGGCGTCGGCGACGCGCCGTGGGTCGCGGCCGGTGAGCAGGACCAGGTCCTCGGGATCCATCCGGGCCGCGAGCCCCTCGACGAGGGCTCGGCCCAGACCCTGGTTGGCGCCCGTCACGAGGGCGATGCGTGATGAGGTCATGCAGGCAACGCTAGGAACCCCCGTGCCATGAGTCCAACGAGAACCAGGCACAGCTACGATGCGGAATCGTCATGGACTTCACCGATGTGTCCCTCACCGCACTGCGGGTCTTCCGAGCGGTCGCCGAGCAGGCGACCTTCACCGCGGCCGCCGCCTCCCTGGGCTACACCCAGTCCGCGGTGTCCCGGCAGATCGCCGCGATCGAACGGGCGGCCGGCACGGAACTGCTGGAGCGGCGCAGGGACGGCGCACGGCTGACCCCGGCCGGGCATGTCGTGCTGCGGCGCGCCAGGGCGGTGCTCGACGAGATCGACGCCGCCGCCCGGGAGTTGTCCGGCCTGCCCGGGCAGGCCGGGACCGTCCGGCTGGGCTGGTTCCCGAGCGCCGGCGCCGTACTGCTGCCCGGCGCGCTGGCCCGGCTGCGCGAGACGGATCCCGCCCTGCGGGTCGTCACCCGGGAGGGCAGCACCCCGGCGCTGGTCCGCGCGTTGCGGGCCGGGAGCCTGGATCTCGCGCTGCTGGCGTCGGCGCCGCCGTTCCGGCCACCGGACGCCGAATCGCCGCCGCTGGCCCTGCGCACGCTCAGCGAGCGCGCCCTGTGCCTCGCCCTGCCCGCTTCCCATCCGCTCGCGCGCGGCGAGTACGTCGACGTGGCCGATCTGCGGGGACAGCGCTGGATCGCCGGTTCCACCTCCGGCGAGGACCGGCTGATGGGGGTGTGGCCCGGCCTCGACGAACGGCCCGAGATCGTCCACACCGCCCGCGACTGGCTGGCCAAGCTGCACCTGGTCGCCGCCGGCTTCGGCCTGACCACCGTGCCCGCCGTCCTCGCGCCCGCCGCGCCCGCGGGCGTACGCGTCCTGCCGGTCCGCGGCGGCCCCCAGGAACAGCGGCGCCTCCTGCTGGCCCGCATGCCCCAGCCGCCGACCGAACCGGTCGCCCGGCTCGCCGCGGCCCTGCGCGCTGCGGCCCTCGACACCGGCACCGTTCCGCACGGCTGAGAGCATCCCGGCGCGTCCGGGCAGCCGAGTCTCAGCGCCGTCGATCGCGTCGCCGGGCGGCAGCCGGCCGGTGCTCGGTCGCCGCCGGGCCGTCCGGCAGCCGCCGGTAGACCCGCTGCCGCCGCTCCACGGGTACGAACGTGTCGTGGCCGTAGATCGCCAGCGTCTCCGCCCGGCCGAGGAAGAGGAACCCCCCGCCACGCAGGGCGAAGCGGAACCCGTCCAGGACCCCGGCCTGGGTCGTGGTGTCGAAGTACATCAGCGTGTTGCGGCAGACCAGCAGGTCGACCCCGGACAGCGGCACGTCGCGCATGATGTCGTGTCGGCCGAACACCACGGAGCACCGCAGGCCGGAACGGATCCGGTACTGGTCGCCCTGCGGAGTCAGGTAGGTGTCGCGCAACCGCGACGGCATCGCGGTCACCGCCTTGCCCGGGTACAGCCCGCTCCGCGCGACCTGGAGCGCGTCCGGGTCCACGTCCGTGGCGAAGATCCTCACATCGGGCAGCACCGGGCCCCGGCCGATCGCCTCCGCGAACAGGATCGCCAGCGAGTACGCCTCCTCGCCGCGGGCGCAGCCGGCGCTCCACACCCGGATCTCCCTGCCCGGAACGCTCTCCTCCAGCAGTTCCGGAACGACCTCCCGACGCAGGTAGTCCCAGGCCGACGGGTCGCGGAAGAAGGACGTGGTGCCGATCAGCAGCGCGCGCAGGAGAAGATCGCACTCGCCGGGGCCGGCCGCGAGCCGCTGCCGGTACGCCGTGTAGGAGGTGATGCCGAGGACGGCCATCCGACGGCTGACGGACCTCTCCAGCACGCCGTGCTTGTACCCGGTGAAGGTGAAGCCGCGCGTCCGGCGCAGCAGGTCGAGGATCCTGCCCCACTCGTCCGGCAGGCGGTCGGACTCCGTGACGCGCTGCGCATCACCCATGGCTGCACCTCGGCATCGGCTCGGACCCACCCCGGAGGGGGCGGTTCCAAGCCCACGGGTACCCGAAATGCGGGGACTCGCCCACCCTGATCCCGTCGGGGCACGCGGGCCGGGTCGGGACGGCGGGCGTCCGGCTAGGGAGGGCCTGAAGTGATCAGGGCCCACACGGTCTTGCCGTGTCCGCCGCGCTGATGGACGCCCCAGGTGCGGGCGAGTTCGTCGACCAGCCGCAGTCCGCGCCCGCTCTCCTCCTCCCAGCAGGACACGGCCCGCAGCGACGGCAGGGTCGGGCTCTCGTCGGAGACCTCGATGAAGCAGGAGTCGTCCGCCAGCGCGGTCACCGCGATCTCGAACTCCTGCGCCTGCGCGGGCGCGTGGCGCACCACGTTCGCCGCCAGCTCGGAGACGAGCAGCACGACCTCCTCGGTGACCTCGTCGTCGGGCTTGTGCCCCCACGCGGTGAGGTGGTGCCGAACGCGCCGCCGGGCACAGGCGACCGAGGTCGGATGCCGGGGCAGTCTGAAGGCGTCGCGTCTCAGCACAGGTGCTCCTTGCCGTCTGCATGGATCGCACACAAATGGAAGCGCACCCTGACGGGGTGTCGGCACTTCGGCCACCGCCCGGCACGTGCCATCACGCCAAGCCCCAACCGGCCGGAAGTCGCCGCTGACGTCTCAGCAGGCAGTACGACACCGGGTCCGCGCCCGGTCCCAGGGCGGCCCCCGCGGGGATCCCCGCAGGTCACGGGCGATTTCCCGGCCGTCGGAGGGCCCGGCCGACGGAACCGCCCATGCTGTCAACCCGCACGTCTGACCAGTCGAACACCTGCCTGCGACCGGCAGAAAGGCCGAACTCCGACGGCGCGCGCCATCACAACGGAGGAGCGCTTGGGGGGCGTACACGGTGGTACTGGGGAGCAGGCCACGTTGGTGGCGCCGTTCCGGCCGGACCGGGATCATGGACGCCGGGGTGCCGCACCGGCAGGCCGTGACGACCATGGAGGGGGAGGCAGGGCGTACCGCCCGTGCAGCATGAACGTGACCCGTACGACGAGCGAGGCGGAGCCGCGCGGCTCCGGCCGAGAGCTGCGCGCGGCTCGGTCCCTGGCCCGGCTCGCGCTGCTGTGCCTTGCCGGGGCCGTCGCCTTCGTGGCGACCGCCGGGCAGTGGGCGGTCCTGGTGCTCGGTCTGGTCGGGCTCGGCCTGGCGGGTGCGGGTCTTTGGTGGGCGCTCGCGCACCGGGGACCGGCGCGTCTGTTCGGCGCTCTGCTGGCCATGGCCGCCCCGGTGGCCGTCCTGGTGCTGTACGCGGTGTCTGGCCTGTGGGTGGTGGCGATGGCGTCGCTCGCGTCGTGGACCGCCGCGCTGGCCTGCGCCAGGAGCGCCCTGCGCCGCCTGCGCAAGCCGCACGGGATGCACTCCCGCTCGGCCCGTCCGCCGCGCCGGCCCGTGCTCATCATGAACCCCCGGTCGGGTGGCGGAAAGGTCGGCCGGTTCGACCTGGTGGAGCGGGCCCAGGCCCTCGGCGCCCGCGTGATCCTCCTCGACCTCGACACGAACCCCGACCCGGTGGCGCTGGCCCGCCAGGCGGTGGCCGAGGGCGCCGACCTGCTCGGCGTGGCCGGCGGCGACGGCACCCAGGCCCTGGTGGCGGGGGTGGCCGCCGAACACGGGCTGCCGTTCATGGTCGTCACGGCCGGGACCCGCAACCACTTCGCCATGGACCTGGGCCTCGACCGGGAGAACCCCGCGAACAGCCTGGACGCACTCACCGACGGCGTCGAACTCCGCGTCGACCTCGGCGATGTCTCCGGGCGGCCGTTCGTCAACACGGTCTCGTTCGGGACGTACGCGGAGATCGTGCAGAGCCCCGACTACCGCGACGCCAAGGCGGCCACCGCCCTCGACCAACTCCCCGACCTCCTCGCCGGCGACGCCGGCACCACCCTCGAAGCCCGCGTGGACGACAAGGAGTTGCACGCACCGCAGGCACTTCTCGTCAGCAACAACCCGTACGCGCGCGCCGATCCGCTCGCCGGCGGGCGCCGCCCCCGGCTCGACAGCGGCAGACTCGGCGTGATCGCCGTCCGCGTCGAGGGCGCGGCGCAGGCCGCCGAAGTGGTCCTGCTCGGCGAAAGGGCGGCCGGAATAACGTCCTTGACGGCACGTCAGGTCGTCGTGGAGGCCGAGGAGGAGCTCATCGCGGTGGCCGTCGACGGCGAGGCGCTCACCCTGCCGCCGCCGGTCGTCTGCACGGTGCGGCCCGGAGCACTGCGGGTGCGGGTGCCCAGACACCGGCCCGGCGCCCCCTACGTCGCACCGTCCGTCGACTGGCGGCGCGTGGTCCGCCTCGCGTTCGGCCGCACCCCCGTTCCCACCGAGAAGAAGCAGGAGCACAGCGATGCCTGACCGTCCGCCGCCCGAACACCCGGCAGAGCGAGGCCTGTTGCGTGATCTCGCCGCCCTCGACCAGGCGCTCTACGAGGCCGTCACGGTCACCAGGACACCCACGCTCGACGACGCCCTGCGCCGGCTGTCCGCGGCGGCCGATCACTCCAAGATCTCCTTCGCGATCGCCGGCCTGCTGGCCCTGCGCCCCGGCAGCTCGCGCCGCGCCGCCGTGCTCGGCGTCGGGGCGGTGGCCGTGGCCTCGGCGACCGCGAACCTGATCGGCAAGCGGCTGCTGCGCCGGCCGCGTCCGCACCGCGCCGAGGACTCGCCGTTCCCGGGACGGCACGTACCCATGCCGGCCTCCGCGTCCTTCCCCTCCGGCCACACCGCCTCCGCCGTCGCCTTCGCCGCGGCCGTGGGCCCCGCCTTCCCGGCCGCCACGGTCCCGCTCGGCCTGCTGGCCTGCGCGGTGGGCTACTCCCGCATCCACACCGGCGTGCACTATCCGGGCGACGTCATCGCCGGCGCCGTGCTGGGCACGGGGGCGGCGGCCGCGGTGCTCGCCGCCGCGAGCTGGGAGGGCGGCCGGGGGACCGCCCTCGACTGCCTGAGCCGACTCACCGCGCCCGCACCAGGCACAACCTCCGCACGCCCCAGGAGTCTCGCTCCGCGGGGGTGACGGCATGTGCGCCGAGCATCAGATCGCATACCTCGTACGGGAGTCGGCGGCATCGGATGCGGACGCGCGGCGTCGCGCGGCAGGCTCGGCCGGTCCGAGCACAGCGCTCATCTCGTACGGGCCACACGCGACCCCCATCCCCACGTGCGGGCGGCCGCGGCGCAGGCCCTCGGGCGGCTCGGGGACCGGGACGCGGGCGCACGGACGCTCCCGGCACTCATGGCGGACGAGAACCCGATCGTGCGGCCAGGGCCTCGCGCGCCGCGATCCGGCTGGCCCTGGACGGCGAGGCGGCGACCGAGGCGTTCGAGCGACACTCCACGACCGCACACTGCCCGGCCCCCCCCGTGCGGCTGCCGCCCGGGCCGTTGGGGAATCGGGCGACTGGGACGCCGTATGGCGGCTGCTGCCGCTCCTCGACGACGCCGACCCCGAACTCGGAGCAAGGGCGGTGGACGGCCTGAGGGCGCTGGTCGACGGCGGGCTGCGCCCGTGGGAGCGCCAGGCCGTGGCAAGGTCGCTGATCAAGCGCTGGCCAACCTGCCCCAAGCCCTGCCCGCAGTACGACGGGCTCGCAGACCCGCACGACCCGTGCGCTATCACGCCACCCTCGGCCTGACACGCCTGCGGCAGGCCGCGGCCGGTCTGCTCGGCGCTCTGGCGGAGGTTGGTCGGTAAATGTCCGCTCTCGGCCTCAATTGGGTAAAGCGAAGGCGGTTCACAGCACCGGCTGGCAGTCTGTTCGACGTCGAGAGGTGGGGAAGGGGCCCTTGGTGGCCCCTGAGCGCAGGGACGCCTTGGAGCACGCCATGGCCGCAACGAAGCCGCAGCGCAGCCACACCGTGCTGGCCTGGCTGCCGGTCGCGGTGATGGCGACCGTGGCCGTGGGCGACGTCCTCACCGGGCCCGGCCTGGGATTCCTGCCGCTGGCTTCGTTGGGGCCCGCCTTCGCCGGACTCGTCGGCGGCTGGCGCCGTACCGCCGTGTTCGGCGCGGCCGCCCTGCTGCTGTGCGTGGCACTCGGCCTGTACGACGGGCTGTTCCAGGAGCGCCGCGGCTTCATGGCGATGGTGTCCGTGATCGGGGTGACCGGCGCGGGCATAGCGGCCGCCGTGATGCGCGGTCGCCGGGAGGCCGAACTGGCCAATGTGCGCTCGATCGCGGAGGTCGCCCAGCGGGTGCTGCTGCGGCCGGTGCCGCTGACCGCGGGGCCGCTGCAGGCGGCGGTGTCGTACACCTCGGCCGTCGCGGAGGCCCGGATCGGCGGCGACCTGTACGAGGTGGTCGCCTCCCCGCACGGGGTGCGGGTGATCGTCGGCGATGTGCAGGGCAAGGGCCTGGCCGCTGTCGAGACGGCCGCCGTGGTGCTCGGCGCCTTCCGTGAGGCGGCGCACGAGGAGCCCGACCTGGTGCGGCTGGGCGAGCGGCTGGAGCGCAGTGTGGCCCGGGTGCTGGAAGGGGAGAAGTTCGTCACCGCGATCCTCGCCGAGGTGGGCGCCGACCACAAGGCCGTCTTCCTCAACTACGGGCACCCGCCGCCGATGGTCGTCCACGAGGACGGCACCGCCGACTTCCCCCGGCCGCCCGCCTACGCGCTGCCGCTGGGCCTGGGCGGGTACGGGGACGGCAGCCCCAGGCCCTTCCCCGTCGGCTTCGCCCCGGGCGAGCAACTGCTGCTGTACACCGACGGCGTGAGCGAGGCACGCGACGACCGCGGCACCTTCTACCCCCTCGGCGAGCGCGCGTACCTCCTCAAGGAGGCCGACGCCCAGAGCGCCCTGGACAGCCTGCGCGAGGACGTGGTCCGGCACGCGGGCGGCCCGCCGCACGACGACGCGGCGATGCTCCTGCTCCGCTACCACAGCCACGCCCCGGAGGAGTCCGCTGCCGTCGGCTGACGCGCAGACTCCGCCCGTGACAAGGCTGCCTCTTTTCCGGCCGGGCCGCTCAGGTCACGTCGGCCACCGAGAAGACCCCCGGTCCGCTGACCCCGTACAGCACCCGGCCCACCAGCAAGGGCGGCGTCCCGCTCGGGGAGAGCTCCTCGAAGGAGGTGCCCTCCGTGTCGAAGGACGGCGCGGTGCGGCCGATCTCCTTGCCGGTGCGCGGGTCCAGGGCGATGACGCTGGTGTCGGGCAGGTTCACGTACAACCGCCCGTCGTGCAGGGACGGTTCGCTGAACACGCGCAGGTCGCGGGAGCTGGTCCACAGCGGTTTGCCGCGCTTGAGGTCGAGGGCGAGCAGCGTCTCGTTGCCGTAGTCGAAGATGTACATGGTGTCGCCGCGCACGAGCGGCGGCGCCTCCGGCTCCACGCTCCAGGGGAAGTCGATGCGGCGGGTCTTCCCGCTGGTGAGGTCCTGGATGAAGAAGGCGGCGGAGACCCCGGTGTTGTCCTCCCAGCGCGCGTAGTACGCCGTGCTGTCATGGACCGTGGCCAGCCACAGATCACCCTTCGGCGGAGTGACCGCGCCCAGCGTCCGGCCCGAGCGGGCGTCGATGCGCGCGATCCCGCCGGAACCGCCGCGCAGATCGGCGTACAGCACCCCGTCCGAGCCCTCGTAGAAGGGCTGGGCCGACTTCGAGACCAGCTTGCGCCGCCACAACTCCTTGCCCGTGCGAGGTTCGTACGCCGCATAGCTCGCGCCGTCGTCCGCCTCCTGGAGCGTGAGCTTGTCCAGTCGTACGAGCAGTACGCCGCTCAGGGCGTCGAACTCCCCGACGGGACCGTTCAGATGCCACAGCCGCTTGCCGGTCCGGCCGTCGAAGGCGTCCACTCCCTCGTTGCGGTCGGCGCTGTTGACGTACACCACCCCGTCGAGCACGACGGGCTCGCTCAGCGAGAAGCCGGAGACCTGCTTGTCGCTCATCGGCTTGGTCCAGTCGACCTGCCCGGTCGCGGGGCTCAGTCGCTGCAGCGCGACCGTCGGGGAGGAGCAGAACACGCCGAGGGCATCCGGGGTGCAGGCCGAGCCCATGCCCATGCTCTTCGGGTCGTCCTTGTCGGACGCGAGCGCGTTGTGCCAGGGCTTCCAGCCCGCCGGTACGGCCGGAGTCCCGGTCGCCCGTACGCCGGCCCGGCCGGGGCTCGCCGCCGGGGCGTCGTCGAGATTGACCCCGACGACCGTGCCCGCGAGGCCCAGCAGGGCCGCGCCGGCCACCGCGAACCACACCTTCTTCCCGCGCCGCCCGCTCTTGCCCGCGACGGGCGGCAGCGTGGTCACCGTCTCCGTGACCACGGGCGCCGGGCTGCCCTGCGGCTCCCCGTCGGTCACCTCCTCCGGCAGCGCGGCCAGCGTCTCCAGCACCTCGGCCGAGGTCGGCCGCGCGGTCGGCTCCTTCGCGAGGCACAGGGACACCAACGGCCGCAGAGGCTGCGGCAGTCGGCCCAGTTCCGGCTCGCTGTGCACGGTGTTGTACGCGGCGAGGTAGGCGTTCTCCGCCTCGAAGGGGCTGCGCCCGGTGGCCGCGTACACCAGCACCGCGCCCAGCGAGAAGACGTCCACGGCCGGGCCGACATCGCGGGGGCTGCTGAACTGCTCCGGCGCCATGAACGGCGGCGAGCCCATCACGATGCCGGTCTGGGTACGGACGTCGCTGCTCGCCGCCCGCGAGATGCCGAAGTCGATGACCCGCACCGCCCCGTCCTCGCCGCCGCCCTCCAGGAGCAGGACATTGCCGGGTTTGAGATCGCGGTGGACCACGTCCGCGCGGTGGATCTCCCGCAGCGCCTCGGCGAGTTCGGTGCCCAGGCGGCGCAGGGAGGGCCAGTCCAGCGGGCCCTCCTCGGTCACCCGCTCGGCAAGGGTGTGGCCGGGCACGTACGCGGTGGCCATCCACGGCCGTTCCGCGTCCGGGTCGGCGTCGAGGACCGGCGCGGTGAACGCTCCGCTCACCCGCCGGGCCGCCGCGATCTCCTGCCGGAACCTGGACCGGAACTCGTCGTTCTCCGCGTACTTCGCGTGGACGACCTTGACCGCGACGGCCCGCCCCGACACCGACCGGCCGAGGTAGACGACGCCCATGCCGCCGGTGCCGATGCGCGCTTCGATCCGGTATCCGCCGACGGTCCGCGGATCGTCCTCGCGCAGGGTCACCGTGTCTCCTTCACCGGGTGTGGCCTGGACGGATGCGGTCGGCCTTTATGGCATGGACCGTTCACTCTACTGTCCGTCCGGGGGCCCGGCGCCGGGTCAGCCCAGGGTGAACCAGGTGCTGCGGGACTTCTGCCACTCCGGGTGGGTCAGGTCCTTGGCCTCGGTGCCGTCGCCGTAGAGGTCGGCGGAGCCGTCGTCGGTGATCAGCTGCACACGGGCTCCCGGCCGGGTGAGGTCGGGCACGGACACGATCGACTCCCAGCCGCCCGCGTCGGTCGTGGGCAGGTCCAGCACCTTCACCGGCTGGTGCCCTGCCACCCCGTCCCAGGAGTACAAGGCGTACGGGTCGCTGTTGTCGTCCGCGGCCCAGGAACCGGCGAGGATCAGGTACTGGTCGAGGGAGTTCCTGCGGATGTCGCGGACCGACAGTCCGCCGAGGTCCAGCTCGATCGGCGTACCGAAGGCGGCGGCGGTGCCGGTGACGACCTTGTCCATGTTCGTCACGGGCACGATCAGCGCCTTGCCGCCGGCCTGCGGCGGGACCAGCGGGGCGCGGAAGCCGACGTAGGCGGTGGAGGTGGAGTCGGGCGCGAACTCCAGCCCCTCGACGTTGAATCCGTTGATCTCCTTGGGGATCTCGCCGTCCGCGGTGGCGGCCTCGAAGCCGTACCGGTCGCCGTTGGCCTCGTCCCAGGCCACTAGGTCGTCGCGGAGCTGGTGGTAGGCGCTGCCGAAGGACAGGGAGGTGTTTGCGCCGGAGCCGGAGACCGTGGTGGTGAAGACGGTGTTGCGGTCCGCCTTGTACTCGCCGTCCTTGTTGTTGCCGAGCGAGCCGGTCCAGTAGATCGTGCTCCCGACCAGCGTGCCGGCCTCGATGTCGACCTCCTTGTCGGCGTTCAGGGCGCTGTCGAGGTCCCAGGTCCTCACCGGCGCGCCCGAGGCGGCACCGTTGTACAGGCGCAGGGTGTTGTCCTCGTCGTTGGCGACCACCACGTACCCGCCGCCGACGTCCACCGCCGCGGAGGCGTCACTCGCGCCGGTCAGGTAGCGGGCGTCCGTGGAGTACTGGACGGCGGGAGAGGCCGCGAAGTGCAGTGTGGTGGTGGCGGTCTTGCCGCCGAGGCCGGTGACCTTGAGGGTGAGGTCCGCGTAGCCCTGGGCGTGCGCGGTGACCGCCACGGTACGGGTGGTGCCGCTCCCGGTGACGGAGACGTCCGAGGTGCCCGCGACCGCCGACTTGCTGGTCTTCGACGCGGCGACGGTGAGGGCGCTCGCGTCCGCGCCGCTCTGCGCCACGGTCACGGTGACCGTCGGGTCGCCGGTGGAGCCGACGGCGCCCGACAGGTAGGCGGTGGAGAGCTTGATGGTCGGGGTGCCGTAACTCGCGGCCTGTGCGGGCAGGGTGGAGCAGACGGCCGGCAGCAGTGCCGCGGCGGCGGCCAGGCAGGCGCGACGGACGGACTGCGGAGTGGGACGGCGCACGGTGGGTGCCTTTCGTCGGCTCGGCACATCCGGCCGGTGCGGCGCGGATGCCGGGAGAACGGTGTGAGCCGAACGCCAACGGTCGGGAGCGGAAGGCCGACGTCCATCCGAACAGCAACCCAAGGGATGATCATCTTCGGCGGCGGGGCAGGTCAGTCCGCGTGATCGGGGGCGATGCGGTCGACCAGACGCAGCAGGGCCCGCCAGGCCAGGTCGTACGCCTCGTCGTCCCGGAGGTCGGATCCGTGGTCCTCGCCGCGCAGTTGGCGGCCGGCGCGCTCGCGGACGTCGGCGGGCGGCACGGTGAGCGGGGCGCCCGCGGCCTGGGCGGCGACCTGGATCTCGCAGGCCTTCTCCAGGTAGTACATGCGCAGGAAGGCCTGACCGGACGTCTCGCCGACGGTGAGCAGTCCGTGGTTGCGCAGGACGAGCGCGCTGTGCCCGCCGAGGTCGGCGACCAGCCGCCGCTGCTCGTCGAGGTCGAGGGCGACGCCCTCGTAGTCGTGGTAGCCGAGGCGGCCGTGGAACTCCAGGGACATCTGGTTGACCGGCAGCAGCCCGTCCCGCTGGGCGGCCACGGCACAGCCCGCCCTGGTGTGGGTGTGCAGCACACAGTGCGCGTCGGAGCGGGCCGCGTGGATCGCGCTGTGGATGACGAACCCGGCGGGGTTGACGGGGTACGGCGTCGGCTCGACCGGGTTGCCCCGCAGGTCGATCTTGACGAGGTTCGAGGCGGTGATCTCCTCGAAGAGGAGGCCGTAGGGGTTGATGAGGAAGTGGTGGTCGGGGCCGGGCAGCCGCAGTGAGATGTGCGTGAAGATCAGGTCGGTCATGCGGAAGTGCGCGACGAGCCGGTAGACGGCGGCCAGTTCGCGGCGCAGGCGCTGCTCTTCGGCGACGGGGAGAGGGGCGGAGGTCGCGGTCGGGATGGTCATGGGCGGCGGCTCCTGGGGATCGGGTTCCCGGCAACCGTAGGCCAGCCCGCCGCGCCGCCCCAGTGTCGGATCCATCTCATATCCTGGCGACGAAGGGATGAATCATCCCGCCGCATGGATCCAAGGAACCGCTCATGCCGTCGACCCCGCAGGCACCGGACACGCCCGCCGTGTCGCTGAGCACCCTGCTCGCCGACCCCGGCCTCGGGCTGGAGCAGATCGCCGGCCCCCGTGAGGACCGTCTGGTCGGCACGATCGGCACCACGGAACTGGAGGACCCGGCGCCCTACCTCCGCGGCGGCGAGCTCCTGCTCATCGCCGGCGTCCGCCTCCCGCGGACGGACGAGGCCGTCGACGCCTATGTGCGCCGTCTCGTGGAGGCGGGCATCGCGGCACTCGGCTTCGGCGTCGCGCCCGTGCACGACGAGGTCCCGCCCGCCCTGCGCTCGGCCTGCGACCGGCATGGGCTGCCCCTGCTGCGCATCCCGCCCGGCACCCCCTTCGTCGCCGTCAACCACGCCGCCCACCAGGCGATGGCACAAGCCCGGCACCGGGAATTGCGGGAGGTAGCCGAGGCCCAGGCCGCTCTGGCCACCGCCGCGGCCCGCCCTGACCCGCTCAAGGCGGTACTGCACCGGCTCGCCTCCCATCTGGGCGCGTGGGCAGTCCTGTTGGACCCGTACGGCCAGGAACTCCTCGCTGCCGGGACCCGTCCGGCCGAGCCTGCCGTCGAGCAGCTGCGCGCGCTCGCCACCGAGACCATGACCCGCGTACGTTGGGGCATGAGCGGCGGGCGGGCCCAACCGCCGACGGCGGCGGCCGAGCACCAGGCCGATGTCCACCTGACCGTGCACACCCTCCCGGCCGAGACGGCCGGGACGACCGACGGGGTGTTCGCCCTCGGCATCGCCGCCGATCGCCCGCCCACGGCCGTGCACCGCTCCGTCACCGGCACCGCCCTCGTCCTGCTGTCGCTGCTCACCACTCCCCGGCACGCCCTGGGCACCGACACACGCTCGGCCGCCGCGCTGGTCCGCCTGATGCTCGGCCACGACCCGGTCGAAGTGGCTCCACTGCTGGCCTCCGCGGCACGCACCACGGACACCTGGACCGTGATCCACGGCCGCCTCACGACCTCGCACGCCGGACCGGCGAGCCGCCCGGGCGCCGACCCGGCCCAACTCGCCGCCCTCGGCACCGCGTTGAACACGCCGTACCTCGACGTCGACGGCATCCGTCTGCGGGGACTGCTCCCGGCCGGCGCCGCACTGCCCGACCTCGCCCCGGTCGCCCGCCTGGGCTGGACCCTCGGCCTGAGCGCACCCGTCGCCGCCGCGGACCTGGTGATCGCCGACCGGCAGGCCGACCGCATGCTGCGCCACGCCGTCGCCGCCGGCGCGCCCTGGGCCCTCCACCGCGAGCAGGAGCTGAGCCTGCACTCCCTGGTCGGCGCCGACGACGCGGTGGCGCTGGCCCGGGCCCGCTTCGCGCCGCTCGCCGACGCCCCCGCACCCGGGCCGGCCGTACTGCTGGAGACCCTGCGCACCTGGCTGGCCCAGCACGGCAACTGGGACCGCACCGCCGCCGCCCTGGAGCTGCACCGCAACACGGTCCGGCGCCGGATCGCGAGGACGGCCGAGCTGCTCGACGTCGACCTCGACGATCTCGACGTACGGATGGAACTCTGGTTCGCCCTGCGATGGCTGCCGGGGGAACGACTCGGCAGGGGAGAGGGCGAAGATGACTGAAGCGGTGAACGGGGCACGGCCGAGAGGGCTGTTCGTCGGCCTGTGCACGGTGGACGTCATCCAGCTCGTGGACCATGTGCCGGGTCCCGACGAGAAACTGACGGCCCGTGAGCAGACCGTCGCCGCGGGCGGCCCGGCGGCCAACGCGGCCGTCGCCTTCGCGCACCTCGGCGGTACGGCCGGGCTGCTCACGGCGATCGGCTCGCACCCGCTGGGACTCGCCGCCACCGCGGACCTCGACCGGTTCGGCGTGAACGTGCGTGACCTGGCCGCGGATTCGGCCGGGCCGCCCGCCGTGTCGTCCATCCTGGTCACCGCGTCGAGCGGCGAGCGCGCGGTCGCCTCGACCAACGCGACGGCCCACCGCCTCACTCCGCCCGACGACCTGGAAACGCTGGTCGCCGCCTGCGACATCGTCGAATTCGACGGCCACCACGGGGAACTGGCATCGGCTGCCGCCCGCACGGCACGCGCGACCGGACGAACGACCCTGCTGGACGGGGGCAGTTGGAAGGACGGCACGCGGGACTTGCTGCCGTCCGTCGACGTGGCCGTCTGCTCGGCCGACTTCCACCCGCCCGGCACGGGCATCCCGGCGGACACACTGCGGTTCCTGCGCCGGCACGGGGTGGCGTGGGCGGCGGTCAGCCGGGGAGGGGAGCCCATCGTCTGGGCAGGGCCCGACGGGGCCGGCGGCACCGTGGAGGTGCCGTCGGTGCGCGTGGTGGACACGCTGGGCGCGGGCGACTTTCTGCACGGCGCGCTCGCTCATCACCTCGCCGCGCAGGGGAAGTTGACCTCCGACGGCTTCGCGGCGGCGCTGCGGGGAGCGGCCGAGGTGGCGGCTCGGGCATGTGCCTCCTTCGGCACCCGGGCCTGGATGCACCCCTGACACATCGGATATCTCCCGCTCCATTGACGCGGTCTGCCCCCATCCCTATGTTGCAACGCGGGATAGCTCCGATGAATCACAGAGCCGCCTGGAGGTAACGTGTCCTGCCCCGCCGCACCCGAACCGTCCAGACGCACCGTCCTCGCCACCGGATCCGCCCTGGGCGGAGCACTTCTGACATCGGGTCCGGCCACCCCGGCGACGGCGGCGGAAGGATCCGTGGCCGAGGAGAGCGCCGCGGCGGCCGACGCCTGGCGCACCGTCCTCGCCGACGCCGACCTCGTCTGGCAGCGCATGCCGACGGCCTGGTACGAGGGCCCGTTCCTCGGCAACGGCTTCCTCGGCTCCGGCATCTACGCCGAGCCCGGCGCCACCTCGGCCGCCGTCCGCTTCAACGTCCAGCACTCCGAAGTCCAGGACCACCGCCCCGAGTTCGGGTCCCTGTTCGGGCTGGCCCGGCTGCCCATCGGGTACTTCACGCTGGAGCCGGTGGGCGCGATCACCGGCCTCGACTGGCGACTGTCCCTGCACGACGCCGAGTTGACCGGCACGCTCACCACCGAGAAGGGCACCCTCGCGCTGCGCGCCCTGGTCCACAACGACCGCTCGGTCCTCGCCGTCGAGGTAACGCCCAGCGAGGGCGAGCGCGAATTCCGCTGGGTGTTCCACCCGGCCGACGCGATCAGCCCCCGCGCCGCCTTCAAACCACTGCCCGACGGCTACCAGGGCAACCCGCCGGCCGAGGTCACCGACCACGACGGGGTGCACGCCGCCGTACAGCCCCTGCTGTCGGGCGGACAGCACGTCACCGCATGGCAGGAGCGGTCCAGCGGCCGTACCAGGACGCTGTACGCGCATGTCGCGCACTCGTACCCGCGGACCACGGCCCTGAACCGAGCTCTGAAGGCCGTCCGCGCCTCCGCCGCACTGCCCTACGCCGCCCTCACGGCCACCCACCGCGCCTGGTGGCACACCTACTACCGCAAGAGCTTCCTCTCCCTCCCCGACGCCCGCATCCAGCGCTTCTACTGGATCCAGCTCTACAAGGCCGCCTCCGCCGCCCGCCGCGACGCCCCCGTCATGGCGACCAGCGGCCCCTGGCTGGAGCCCACGCCCTGGCCCAACACCTGGTGGAACCTCAACGCCCAGCTGGAGTACTGGCTCGTCCACGGCTCCAACCACCTCGAACTCGACGCCATCACCAGGGCGTTGAGCGAATACCGCGACAACCTCGCCAAGGAGGTCGCCCAGCCCTACCGCGCCGACTCGCTCGGCATCCCGCGCACCACCGACCCCCAGCTCGTCAACGGCGCGGCCGGCACCCTCACCGGCTACGGCGTCGGCATCCCCGGCCAGGACCCGCCCACCCCCGAAGTCGGCGACCTCACCTGGGCGTTGCACAACGTCTGGCTCAGCTACCGGCACACCAGGGACGAGTCGATCCTCCGGGACGTCCTCTTCCCCCTCCTCCGCAAGGCGATCAACTACTACCTGCACTTCCTGGAGCCCGGCCCCGACGGCAGACTCCACCTGCCCGCCACCTTCTCCCCGGAGTACGGCGGCAACTCCCGCGACTGCAACTACGACCTGATGCTCCTGACCTGGGGCTGCACCACCCTGATCCAGAGCGCCGAACTCCTCGGCATCGACGACCCGTTGGCCCCCCGCTGGCGCGAGGTCCTCGCGAAGCGCGTGGCGTACCCCACGGACGCGAACGGCTTCATGATCGGCGCGGACATCCCCTTCGCTAAGTCGCACCGCCACTACTCGCACCTGCTCGCCGTCTACCCGCTGTACGAGGTGACCGGCCGCACCCCCGACGAGCGCGCCCTCATCGAGAAGTCACTCGCCCACTGGGTCGGCTTCGAAGGCGCCCTGCAGGGCTACACCTTCACCGGCGCCGCCTCCATGTCCGCAATGCTCGGCAAGGGCGAGGACGCGCTCGCCTACCTCGGACAGCTGATGACCCGCTTCATCCAGCCCAACACCATGTACAAGGAGTCCGGCCCGGTCATCGAGACACCCCTGTCGGCCGCCCAGTCACTCCACGACATGGTCTGCCAGTCCTGGGGCGGCGTCATCCGCGTCTTCCCCGCACTGCCCGCCGCCTGGACCGACACCGCCGTCCACGACTTCCGCACCCAGGGCGCCTTCCTGCTGAGCGCGCGCCGCGAGCACGGCACCACCCGCTGGGTGCGCCTGGTCAGCGAGGCCGGCGCACCCTGTGTCGTACGGCACGGCATCGCCGGGCCGATCCAGGTACGCGACGGACGCGGCCGCCCCCTGCACTACACGGACGCGGGCGACGGCGCGATCGAGGTCGCGCTGCGGAAGGGCGACTCGGTACTGATCACAGCCAAGGGCGACCGGCCCGACCTCACCGTGGCGCCCGTACGGCCGAACGGGGACGCGCCGCGCTGGGGGTTGCCGGTCGGCTGAGCATGACGTGCGGACCGGCCGGAGCGAGGGTCAGATGAGGACATGCAAAGATCCATATCTGCGGGGCGCGGTCGCCCGGGCCTGCGGCTCACCGCGGCCCTGACCGGCCTCCTCGCCGTCCTGTCCGTACTCTCGGCCACCCCGGCCTCCGCCGGCGAGTCCATACCCGAGCGCGGCAGCGCCTACATGGGCATCGGAGTGATGGCCCACGACGGAATCGAGGGCCGGCCCGACGCCGTACCCCCGGCGGCACGGGCCGTGCAGACCGAGGGCGTCGACGTCTCCAGCTACCAGCGCGACGTCGCCTGGCCCACCCTCTGGGGCAGCGGGGTGCGGTGGGCGTACACGAAGGCCACCGAGGGCACGTCCTACACGAACCCGTACTTCGACGGGCAGTACGACGGCGCCTACGACGTCGGCCTGGTCCGCGGCGGCTACCACTTCGCCACCCCCGACTCGAGCAGCGGCGCCGCACAGGCCGACTACTTCGTCGACCACGGCGGCGGCTGGACCGGCGACGGCCGGACACTGCCGGGAGCCCTCGACATCGAGTGGAACCCCTACGGCGACTCCTGCTACGGCCTCTCCCGCAGCGGCATGGTCGGCTGGATCCGGGACTTCCTCAACCGCTACAAGGCCCGCACCGGCCGCGCGGCCGTCATCTACACGTCCACCTCCTGGTGGACCAGCTGCACCGGCGGCTACACCGGCTTCGCGGCGACCAACCCCCTGTGGGTCGCCCGGTACGCCTCCTCGGTCGGCACGCTTCCGGCCGGCTGGTCGTCGTACACCATGTGGCAGTACACCTCGTCCGGCCAGACGGTCGGCGACCACGACCGGTACAACGGCACGGCCGACGCGCTGAAGGACTTCGCGGCCGACTGACGGACCCCGCGCGGTGAACGACCGGGTGACACGCCGACGTGAGCCGCCGAGCGTGATCTGCGGGGTCGTCATGCCGATCGGCCACGGCGTTCGGCGCCCAGCCGGGCGAAGTGGTCGATGAGGTCGGGCTCGTCCACGGCGGCCGGGTTGACGACCTGCTCGACCGGGGCGCCCTGGAGCAGGCGCTTGACCGGGACCTCCAGCTTCTTGCCGGTACGGGTGTGCGGGATGCCCGGCACCTCGATGATCTCGTCGGGTACGTGGCGGGGTGAGGCGCCGGTGCGGATGGCCTCGCGGATGCGGTCGCGCAGGGCGTCGTCCAGGGCCGTGCCGGCGGCCGGGACCACGAACAGCGGCATCCAGTAGCCGCCGTCCGGCTCCTCCGCGCCGATGACCAGGGCCTCGGCGACCTCCGGGAGGCGCTCGACGACGTCGTGGATGTCGGCACTGCCCAGCCGTACGCCGTTGCGGTTCAAGGTGGAGTCGGACCGGCCGTGCACGATCACCGAGCCGTGACCCGTGAGCGTGATCCAGTCCCCGTGCCGCCACACGCCGGGATACGAGGCGAAGTAGGCGTCGCGGTACCGGGTGCCGTCGGGGTCGTTCCAGAAGTACAGCGGCATCGACGGCATGGGGCGGGTGACGACCAGCTCACCGACCTGGTCCACCACCGGCATGCCCTCGGCGTCGTACGCCGCCAGCGCCACGCCCAGGTGCGGGGCGGACAACTCCCCGGCCCAGACGGGGGTGTTGGGTGCGCTGCCCGCGAAGCCGGACACCACGTCCGTGCCGCCGCTGATGGAGGCCAGCAGTACATGGTCACCGACGTGATCCCGGACCCAGGGATACGCGGAGGCCGGCAGGGCGGAGCCGGTGCAGCCGACCACGCGGATCGATGACAGGTCGTGCGTGGAGGGGTCGATGCCGAACTTGGCCATGCCCAGCAGGTATTGGGGGCTGGTGCCGAAGACGGTCACCCGGTGGCGGGCGGCCAGCTCCCACAGCACGTCGAGTTTGGCGAAGGGTGCCGGGCTGCCGTCGTACGTGCACGTCGTGGCACCCGTCAGCAGCGTGGAGGCGACCAGGTTCCACATCATCCAGTGGGTGGTGGTGTACCACAGGAGGCGGTCGCCGGGGCCGAGGTCGGAGTGCAGGGCGAGCGTCTTGAGGTGTTCGAGCAGCACACCGCCGTGGCCGTGCACGATGCCCTTGGGCCGGCCGGTGGTGCCGGAGGAGAACACGACCCACAGGGGGTGGTCGAACGGCACCGCGGTGAAGGCGAGTTCCTCGGTGCGGGTGGCCGCGTCCTCCCACGGGATCACCAGGGACGGGTAGTTGCCCTCCGGCCAGGGCAGGCCGACATGGCCGACCAGCAGCGTCGCCTTCAAGGTCGGCAGGGACCCGGCGAGTTCGAGGACGGCCTCGCGGCGGTCGTTGGTGGTGCCGTTGAAGAGGTAGCCGTCGGCGGCGATCAGCACGGTGGGTTCGAGCTGGGCGAAGCGGTCGGCGGCGGCCTTGGGGGCGTAGTCCTGTCCGCACACCGACCAGACGGCGCCCAGGCTCGCCGCGGCGAGGAAGGCGATGATGGCGTGCGGGGTGTTGGGGAGGTAGCCGACGACCCGGTCGCCCTTGCCGACGCCGAGGTCGCGCAAGGTCGCGGCGACGGAGGCGACTTGGCCGCGCAGCCGCTCGCCGGTCACCTCGTACCCGGAGCCGGTCTCGTCGAGGGCGATGATCGCGGGCCGGTCGTCGGCGAGGTTGCGCAGGGCGTGGTGGGCGTAGTTGAGGGTGGCGCCGGTGAACCAGCGGGCGCCGGGCATTCGTTCCTCGGCCAGGACCTGTTCGTACGGGGTGTCGGAGTCGATGGCGAAGTAGTCCCACACCGCACCCCAGAAGCCCTCCAGGTCGGTGACCGACCAGCGGTGCAGGGCGGCGTAGTCGTCCGGGGCGATGCCCTGCCGCCGGGCGAACTCGGCGATGCGGCTGGCGGCCGCCGTCTCCGGGTCGGGTGTGAAGAAGGGCGTGCTCGTCACGTCGTACTCCTCAACAGGCTTTTCGGGGCCGTCCGTTCGGAGGGAACAGGGCTTCGTGTGGTGTGCAGCAGGGGCGACCAGGCGGCGGTCGACGTGAAGTCCCGGCCGCCGGAGGGGACGACGTCCATCACGATCCGGTCGGGCCGCAGCAGGACCGCGTCCGCGCGTCCGGAGCGCAGCCAGGCGGCGAGGGTGCCGTCGTCGCCGAGGTCGGTCACCGGGAGCGCGGGTATGCCGAGGCCGTGGGCGAGTGCGGTCAGCGAGGGGCCGGGTCCGGTGGCTGTCAGGACGGCGAAGGAGTCGCCGAGCACCTCGTCGAGACGGGTACGCCGTCCGCCCACGCTCACCCACGGTTGCGGGCAGTGCGTGCCCACCAGGCCGCGTCGGACACCGCGCCGCACCAGCGGCCCTGCGGTCAGGGGCGGGCTGAGGTCGCGGCCGGCCCGTTCGGTCAGGCCGGGTATGCGGCAGGCGGCGGCCAGCGCCCTGCGGCGGATCGCGGCGGCGCCGTCCTGGCCGCCGGTCATGGCCCAGCCCATCGCGACCGCGAGCCGGACCACGTGCCGGGCGTGCGGCCTGCGTTCGCTCTCGTAGGTGTCCAACAGCCGTTCGTCGCCGCCCTGTTGGAGGACGCGGGCGAGTTTCCAGGTGAGGTTGTGGGCGTCCCGCAGCCCCGAGCACAGTCCCTGTCCGACGAACGGCGGGGTGAGGTGCGCGGCGTCGCCGAGCAGGAAGACCCGTCCGCTGCGCCAGCGGTCGGCGACGCGTGCCCGGAAGGTGTACTGCGTCTCGCGCACGACGTCGAAGTCCCCGTCGTACGAGGGCGGGAGCCACGGGGCGACCAGCTCGCGGACGGTCTCCTGGCCTTCCCGCTGCCGGAACTCCCAGCGGTAGCGGGTGTCGTTCACCCGCATGAAGGTCGCCGGCTGCTTGGGGTCGCAGACCTGGTCGACCCCTTCCCAGCAACGGACGGGACCGGTCGTCTCGGCGTCGATGACCGTCCAGCGTTCCTCGAAGTGCAGGTCTTCCCAGACGCCGCCGATCGCATCGCGGGTGAGGCTGTTGGCGCCGTCGCAGCCGAGCACTGCCTCGGCCCACAGCTCGTGCTCGCCGGTGTCGTCACGGTAGGTCACCCGGACGGGGCCCGCGGTGTCCGGGCCGACACCGGTGACCTCCACGCCACCGCGCAGTTCGCACTCCGGGCGCTTCGCGAGGGCGTCGCGCAGCACGCGCTCCAGCTCGGGCTGGTCGAACATGCTGGACTGCGGATAGCCGTGACGGCCGCGCCGGGAGCGCCGGAACTCGGCCATCACCCGATGCCGGGCGTCCAGCAGCCGCAGCCCGCCCGCCGGGCGGGAGATCGCGGTGAACTCCTCGCCCACGCCCGCGGCCTGAAGGATCCGATGGATCTCGTCGTCGCATGCGACGGCGCGCGGGAGCGGATAGACGTCCCGGTGGCGTTCGAGGACGACGCTGCGGATTCCGCGCCGGGCGAGGAGGAGGGCGGCGGTGACACCCACCGGCCCGGCCCCGACGATCACGACGGGCACGCGGGCGGCTTCGTCGACGTTCATGTGCGGCTCACCTCGGGTGTCAGTTCGCGGACGCGACGGGCGTGCGCTGCTCGCCGAGGTCGATGCGGCCGTCCGGGGTCGCGATCGTCGCCGTGATCACGTCCCCGGTGCGCAGGTAGCGCGGGTTCTTCGCCTGGCTCTTGAAGAACGCCTTCCACTTCACCGCGGGCGGCAGCAGCGCGCCGATCTTCTCCACGGCTTTCGGCGGGGCCTTCAGCGCGGTGCCGCCGGGGGTGCCGGTGAGCAGCAGGTCGCCGGCGTCCAGGGCCTGGAAGCGGGCCAGCAGGGTCAGCGCCTGCGCCGGGCGGACGATCATGTCGGCCAGGGTGCGGTCCTGACGCAGCTCGCCGTTGACGCTCAACGTGAGCCGCAGGTCGAGGAGATGGGCGAAGTCCTCCGGCTCCAGGAGCGTGAGGTGGGGCCCGGTGGGCGTGAACGTGGGGTACGACTTGCTCTCGTAGAACTGCGTCTTGGTCAGCTGGACGTCACGGGCGCTGACGTCGTTGGTGACGACGAGCCCGGCGACGTACGAGGGCAGGTCCCGCTCCTCGACGACGGTGCCGACGGGCAGCGACGCGCCCATGACGAGCCCGAGCTCGACTTCGTAGTCGAGGAACTTCACGTGCGCGGGGCGGACGATGGTCTCGCCGGGGCCGCTCACCGAGCCGGACGCCTTGCGGAAGAAGGCGGGCGGGATGTCGCCGGTGAAGCCCGAATCGCGGGCGTGGCTGCGGTAGTTGACCATCTGGGCGACCACACGGCACGGAGTGGTGACCGGCGAGAGGGCGGCCAGGTCGGCGACGGGCGTGCCCGCCTCGTCCGAGAGGGCTGCCTCTCGTACGGCGTCGGGGTCGGCGAGCAGCTCGGCGGTGGTGGCGGCCTTGGTGTCGACGGGGACGGCGCGGTCGCCGCGGACGACCCACCAGCCGTCGGCGGTACGCAGGACATTGGTGCTCATCGCATTGCCTTTGTGAGGGAGTCGGGGGTTCAGGAGTTGGCGGCCTTGAGCAGGCCGAGCAGGCGTGCGGGGTCCATCTCGTTGTCGCCGCGCAATGCCTGGACGACGTCGCGGATGCGCTGCGGGGAGGGGCTCGCGCCGAGGAAGTCGCGAGTGGCGGGCGGTCCCCACTGGGCCAGTCCGCTGGTGGACATGGGTGCCCAGCCGGGTTCGAGGTCGCAGGAGAACAGGTCGCCGTCGGCGAAGTGCTCCAGCATGAAGTGGTCGGGGTCGCGCCAGTAGTCGAAGAGCTGGCTGCCCTGGATGTGCCGGCCGATGCCCCAACTGCGCTTGTAGCCGCGCTCCTTGAGGTATTCGCCGCCGGTCGCAATGGAGTCCAGGTCGGTGACCTGGTACGCGGAGTGGACGTAGCCGGTGCCGGGCCCCAGGTGCATGGCGAGCGTGTGATGGTCGGCCGGCACGCTGCCGAGGTCGCAGCGGATGAACGCCATCGTGGGCCCCCGGCCCCGCTGCCCGTCCAGGAACAGGAAGTCGGACACGATCATGCCGAGGGTGTCCAGATACCAGTCCAGGGCCTGGCTGAACACCCTTGTCTCCAGCACCACATGGCCCAGCCGCTGGATGCGGGACGGCTCGCGGGGCGGGCGCTGGGTGGCGTTCGTACGGCGGTGATCGGTACCGAAGTTGAGCAGCAGTGGCTGCTGCTCCGGCAGCGCGGGCAGCCGCTCGGCGCAGTGCACCACGCGCACCGGGAAGCCCGAGGGGTCGAGCAGGTCGACCACCTTGCCACCGCCCGGCACGTCCGCGTCGCGTACGTCCCGGCCCGTCACGCGGGCCAGCCGGCCCAGGTCGGCCCGCTCGACCGCGCGGAACGCCGGGCCGATGA
Source organism: Streptomyces cylindrosporus (assembly GCF_022698165.1). GTDB lineage: Bacteria > Actinomycetota > Actinomycetes > Streptomycetales > Streptomycetaceae > Streptomyces > Streptomyces cylindrosporus. The sequence goes on along the minus strand of NZ_JALDAY010000007.1, from coordinate 41,103 downwards.
AACGGGAGGTCCGACCACGCCGGATCACCATGCAGGGCGAGCCCGCGAAGGTGCCGCGCAGCCACAGCTCGCGCTCGGTGCGGGCGGCGACCTGGAAGCCGAAGTCCCGGGCGAAGACCTCGGCCCGCTCCAGGTCGGGCTTCTCGAACTCCAGCCAGGCCAGGTCGGCGACCTTGATGACGGGGTTTCGGGAGCGCCCGGGGTGCTCGCCCCGCAGGGCGCCCTGCTCGCTGTGAAGGTCCTGGTGGGCCGTGATGACGTCGGCCCCGTGGACGCGGGTTTCAGACATGGTGCCCTCCGAGCAACATCGCCTTAATGATGAAATCATCAAGTTTGACAGTCTCTTCGTCAAGACGTTCGCGAGGGGAAATGATGAATTCATCAGGACTGCGATCGCGATCGCTACGCGGTTACACTCTGCGCATGCCGACGTCAGCCCCGCCCAGCAACCGCTTCGAGCGGCGCCGTGCCGCGACCCGGAAGGCGCTCATCGGCGCGGCCCGGCAGATACTGGCCGAGACGGGGGACACCGGTGCCAGCATCCAGGCCATCGCCGAGCGCGCCGACGTGGGCTTCGGCTCCTTCTACAACCACTTCGAGTCGAAGAACGAACTGTTCGAGGCGGCGGTGGTGGACGCGCTGGAGGAGTTCGGCCAGAACTTCGACAAGCGCCTGGCCGGGATCGACGACCCGGCGGAACTCGTCGCCGCCGGCTTCCGGCTGAGCGCCCGCATGGCCGACTCCCACCCGGAGCTGATGCAGGTCCTGCGCCGTGGCGGTCTCGGCCACGTCCACTCCGGCAACGGTCTGACTTGGCGGGCCCTGCGCGACCTCCAGGCCGGCGTGGCCTCCGGCCGCTTCACCGCCGTCGACCCCACGGTCGCCCTGTCCGCACTGGGTGGAACCCTGCTGTCCCTGGTGGAGCTGCGATTCGCCCGTCCCGAGGTGGACGGTGACGAAGCCGCGGCGAACCTCGCCGAGATGGTCCTGCGCATGCTGGGCCTGCCGGCGGACGACGCCCACGAGGTCGCCCGGCGCCCCTTGCCCGAGCTCGACTGACCTCACTCGGCCGACGAGTCCGGGCGGAAGGCGGCCGAGCGGCCCGTGAGGCGGGCGTAGATCCCCGCCAGGCGATGCGGTTGCCACTCGCTGCCGAGACGGCCGCGCTCGCGGTCACGTCCCCGACGAGCGGCAGGCGCGCGGTGGCGCCGATCCGCTGACCGCCCGCGACATCCCCGGGAACGGCACGACCCGCCCCCTGTGGCGATCCGGCCGACCGCGACAGCGCCGATCAGCAAGGCCCCCGGGGGCGCGGCGACGATGAGCAGGTGTCGCCTGGGCCGATGGTGCTTGGGCAAGTGTGCCTACGCGGCGTCGCCCTCCGTCCGGACGAGCCCGTGGACGCATCTCGCGGCGCTGTCCGCGTCCACGCCCATCGCGATCAGGGCGGCGGTCGCGGTGCCGGTGCCGTCGTCGCTCCATACCTCGCTGTTCACGCACTCCAGAAGCCCCAGCAGGTAACTCTCCAGTGCCCGGTTCAGCACGGCCGGCGGCGCGCAGGTCTGGAAGACCCGCTGCCGCAGGCCCCGGGAGATGATCGCTTCCGCCATCTCGCGTGCGGGGGAGAGGACTTCGGTGACCCGTTCGGGACCGAGGTCCTGGGGGGTGAGGCGGAGCAGGATGCGATAGCGGTCGCCGACGGGCCACACGGCGAGGACGAAGCGGGCCAGCTCCGTGACGGCATCCGCCGCCGGCGCCCGCGGGACCGCGAGCGCCTGCCGCAATGCTCGCGCGGCATCCTCCACCAGCCCCTCCATGAGCGCGGCTCTGCCGTTGAAGTGGCCGTAGACCGTACGGCGCACCACACCTGCCGCCTCGGCGATGTCACCGAGGCTGCTGTCCGGGTCGCGGCCGAGCTGCTGTCGGGCCGCTTCGAGGATGCGAGCCCGTGTGAGCAGGGTTCGGCTGCGTTCCGGGGTGGCTGTGGCGGGTGCGTGGGTCATGTCGGACCTCCGGTCGGCGGGGGAGGGCGACTCGATAGTTGCACACTGGTGGGCAATAAACTAGTCTGCACATCGGTGGGCAATTAACTGCCCTTGGCGTCGGGCCTCCTCTTGGCCCCGCCCGTGCCACTCCCATCGATCCGCCCCCCGAAGCCACCGCTTCACCTCCTGCCGAGGAGCCTGACGATGCCGCTCTTTGCGAAGACACCCGTCGAGAAGATGACCGAGCCCTATCCGCGCCGCGGGTGGGCGCTGCTGGTCCTGTGCCTGAGCCTGCTGATCGTGGTCATGGCGAACACGTCGTTGATCGTGGCCGCCCCCGACATGACCAAGGACCTGGGGCTGAGCAGCAGTGACCTCCAGTGGGTCATCGACGGCTACACCGTCCCCTACGCCGCGCTGATGCTCGTGCTCGGCGCGATCGGCGACAAGTACAGCCGCCGGGGCGCGCTCGTCCTGGGCCTGCTGATATTCATCGGCGGTTCGGTGATGGGCGGCCTGGTCGACGAGACGAACCTCGTGATCGCCGCTCGCGCGATCATGGGTGTCGGTGCCGCCGTCGTCATGCCGGCCACGCTGTCGCTACTGGTCGCGATCTTCCCGAGGGCCGAGCGCGCCAAGGCGATCACCGCCTGGTCCGCGACCTCCGGTCTCGCCATCGCCGCCGGTCCGCTGGCCGCCGGCTGGCTCCTCGAGGACCACGCCTGGGGCTCGACCTTCCTGATGAGCGTCCCCGTCGCCGTCCTGGGCGTCGTCGGCGCGCTGCTCCTGGTGCCGCCGTCGAAGGCGGAGGGCATGGGCCGGATCGACTACGTCGGCGGTCTGCTGTCGATCGTGTCGGTCGGCTCCCTCGTCTACGCGACCATCGAGGGCCCGCACTTCGGCTGGGGCGTCGGCCCGATCACCGCGGCCGTCGTCGCGGGCGTGGGCCTGCTGGCCTTCGTGGCCTGGGAGTTGAAGCACCCGAATCCGATGCTGGATGTCCGCAAGTTCACCGAGCGCCCCTTCAGCGGCTCGATGCTCGCGGTGCTGTTCTTCTTCTTCGGCACCTTCGGCTCGATCTACTACTCCACCCAGTTCCTGCAGTTCGTCCTCGGCTACGACGCCCTGGAGACCGGCATACGCCTGCTGCCGCTGGCCGGCGCGGTCTTCGCCGGCGCCGCCGTGACCGGCAGGCTGGCCCCGAAGCTGGGGGTGAAGCTCGTGGTCGGCACCGGCATGGTCATCGGCACCGTGGGCGTCTTCCTGCTCACGCGGATCGACTCCGGCTCGGCCTACACCGACTTCCTGGCCCCGCTGGTGCTGCTCGGCTTCGCCATCGGCCTGAGCCTGTCCCCGGCCACCGACACCATCATGGGCTCCTTCCCGGAGGACGAGCTGGGCGTCGGCGGTGGCGCCAACGACACCGCCCTGGAACTCGGTGCCTCGCTGGGCATCGCCATCCTGGGCTCGCTGCTCGCCACGTCCTACAAGGACAAGCTGACCGGCATGGTCGGCGGCCACCTCCCGGCCGCCGCGCTGGACACCGCCAAGGACTCCGTCGGCGGCGGAATCGCGGTCGCCGAGCAGGTCGCCAAGAACCCCCAGGGCGGCGCCGAACAGGCCCAGACCCTGCTCGGCGCGGTCCACGAGTCCTTCGCCCACGCCATCGCCCACACCAGCCTCATCGGCGGCATCATCATGGCCGCCGGCACGTTGATCGTCATCGCCGTCCTGCCCGGCCGCAGGCACACCGCGAAGCACGGTGGGGAAGATGCGACGCGGACGACCGAGGAGCAGACCGAGACCGTGGACGCCTGAGTTCCCCAGGACGGGCCGTGCCTTGAGCGGCGCACGGCCCTGGGACGGTGCCAGGAGGGGACGCCCGGCACCGTCCCCTCGCCTTTTATGACGGCGCGGATGCAGAAGGTGCAGCGGCCACGTCGTCGACCACGCCCCGCGCCTGCTCCTCCGGCACCCCGGCCGCGATGAGGGTGGTGGTGGCCACCCGGGTGCCGTCGTCCTCCAGCGCCCCGGTGTTGACCTCTTCCAACAGGGCGACCGTCATCGCCTCCAGGCCGGCGCTCAGCACCGCGGCGGGCAGCTGGGAGTGGAAGACGCCGTCCCGCTGTCCTTGCTCCACGATGGCCGTGGCCCTGATCCTGGCCGGTTCCAGGATCCCCGTGACACGTTCCATGCCGAGGTCTTGCCGGGCCAGCGCCAGCAGCATCCGGTAGCGATCACCCACGGGCCAGAGCGACAACATGAAGCGGGCGAGCGCCCGGTCGGCCGGTTCCGTCGCGCCTGCTCCGGCCGCAACGGCGGCCTGGAGCGCCTCCGCGGCCTCCTCGGCCAGCGCGTCCAGCAGCGCCGCCCGCCCGGGAAAATGCCCGAACAGAGTGCGCCGTACGACACCGGCGGCGCGGGCGAGCTCCTCCAGGGTGATGTCGGGATTGCGCCCCAGCTCCTGACGCGCGGTGGCCAGGATGCGCGCTCGGTTGGACCGTGCGTTGCGTCGCTGGGGCACACGGCCGACGGTCTGGGACACGAACGGAACCTCGAAGCAGCCGGAACGGAGATCGGACTTCACCATTCTGGCACGTGGGCGCGGCGCGAACGCATGAGCTCGTTGCGCTTTCGGCGGTGATACGGGGCAGCAGCACTGCATGAAGCCCGAACCGCGTTTCACGCTGGCCGCGACCACTCTCGATGCACCGGACGCGCATGAGTTGGCGGAGTTCTACCAGGCCCTGCTCGGGTGGCCGATGCGGAAGGAGGAACACGGCTGGGTCGAGATCGCTCCGCCCGACGGCAGCGCCGGGCTGTCATTCCAGACGGACCCGCTCTTCACCCGCCCACACTGGCCTTCCACACGGTCCGAGCAGCAGATGATGATGCACCTGGACATCGAGGTGAACGATCTGCCATCAGCCGTCGAGCGAGCTCTTGCCCTGGGGGCCACGGTGGCGGACTTCCAGCCCCAGGATGATGTACGCGTCCTGCGCGACCCGGCGGGCCACCCGTTCTGCCTGTTCACGCACACCGGCCCGCGCGCCTGACGGGGAAGTCCGCCTGACGGACCTGGGCCGCGCGCGGGTGTGGCGCCGCGGAGCTAATGTGCCGGTCATGCACGCCCCCGCACCGTCTCCCTCCTCACCCGCCGCCCCGCGCAGAGCCCGCGAACTCGGCCTGACCCTCGGCGACTTGCCGACCGGCCCGCACAACGCCCTCACCGACGTGCCCGGCGTCCGAGTCGGGCACACCACGCTGATCCGACCGCCGCGCGTGCACAGCGGGGTGACCGCGATCGTGCCCGAAGGGGTCGGTCCCGGCAACCCGCTGCCCGCGGGCGTGTTCGCGGGCAACGGCTACGGCAAGCTGCTCGGCAGCACCCAGATCGCCGAACTCGGCGCGATCGAGACCCCGGTCCTGCTCACCTCCACCCTCTCCGCGTTCCGGGCCGCGGACGCACTCGTCGGCTGGGTGCTGGAGCGGCCGGAGGGAGCGGACGTACGGAGTCTGAACCCGGTGGTGGGGGAGTGCAACGACGGGCTTCTGTCCGACATCCGGTCACGTCCGGTGTACGAGGAGCACGTGCGGGCCGCTCTCGACTCCGCGTCGGAAGGGCCGGTCGCCGAGGGGTCGGTCGGTGCGGGGACGGGGACGGTCGCTCTGGGATTCAAGGCGGGCATCGGGACCTCGTCGCGGTGTGTGCGGATCGCGGGCCGGGAGGCGACGCTCGGAGTCCTGGTGCAGGCGAACTTCGGCGGCACCCTGCGGGTTCTCGGGCGTACGGTCACCCCGGCCGACGTCGGTCTTCCCGCACCGGAGCCGACGCCGGACGACGGCTCCTGCATGGTCGTGGTCGCCACGGACGCGCCGCTCGACGCCCGCCAGCTGACCCGGCTCGCCCGACGTGCCGTCTACGCACTGGGCAGGGTCGGCGCCGCGTACGCGCACGGCAGCGGCGACTACGGCCTTGCCCTCGGCACCCGGCGCCTCGGCACACCGGCCGGACCCGCCGTCGTACCGGACGACTCGCTCGACGCGCTCTTCGCCGCCGTACTCGACGCTGTGGAGGAAGCCGTCCTCAACTCGCTGCTCACCGCCACCGTCACGACGGGCCCGGGCGGGGACACGCGCCATCCGCTGCCGGCGGACGCGCTGCTTGCCCTGCTGAAGAAGTGACAGCCGCCCGGCGGGGACGCCCCCCCGTCGGTGGGGCATCCCCGGGCGTGTCTTCAGGCCTTGCCGTCGGAGCGCTTGCGGTGGAGGGTGAAGGTCTCGAAGACCGACAGCTCGCCGTGCGGCTTGTTGACGTTGTAGTAGGTCACGTGCATGCGGGTGGTGTCACCGGCGTGGCGGCCGGGGTCGACCGTGAACGCGGCGAAGCCATAGGGGTGTTCGACGTCCCGGACGCCGGACCAGACCGCCTGCTCCTTGGTGTAGGTGGAGGTGCGCTTGCCGTTGGAGCCGGGCGTCGCCGACACGGCGGTGATCACCTTGGCCGAGCCATCCGTGAAGAACTTCTGGTTCGTGGTGCCGGAGACGCCACCGCCGCCGAGGACCATGTGCACGGTGCCGAGGCCGGTGTCGATGGAGTCGGTGGCCTGCGAGACCGGGTTCGGGGTGAGGGTCTCACTGCCGCTCACGACACCGCGCACGGCCAGCGAGCGCTCGTAGTTGTGCTCGTGGCCGCACACCACCAGGTCCACGCCGTACCGGTCGAACAGCGGGCCGTACTTCTGGCGCAGGCCCAGGTCGGCACCGTTCGCGTCCGAGGAGCTGATCATCACCTGGTGCATGGCGACGACGATCCAGTCGATGTCGCGGGAGGCCCGTGCCGCCCGCAACTCCTTCTCCAGGAAGGCGAGCTGGCGGCCGCCGGAGTAGCCGCTGATGTAGATGTCGCCGCCGTCCTGGAGGCAGTTGTCGTCGTTCTGCAGCACGATCACCCGGACCGAGCCGGCCGTGAACGCGTACCACAGCCCGGCGAGTTCGGCGTCCGTCTCGGTGGAGGGCAGGGTGAAGTAGCTCTGGTAGGCGCCGAGTCCGAGCGGGCCGTTGGCCTTCTCGATCTCGTGGTTGCCGGCCGCCGGCATCCAGGGGCGGAAGCGCGCCGAACGGCTGTTGTTGGCGAAGAAGTTGTTCCAGGTGCGGACCCGGTCGACGTCGAGGTTGGCGTAGCACAGGTCGCCGTTGAGGAGGTGGAAGAGCGGCGCGACCTGCTCGATGCCGGTGACGATGTCCTTGGTCGCCGGGGTGGAGTTGGCGTCCAGTCCCACCGTGCCGTCGGCCGCCCAGGTCACCTGCGGGGCGGACTGGTCGCCGAAGCTGGTGAAGGTGAAGGGCTGCCGGCCGCGCGGCGCCGTGCGGAAGGTGCCGCCGTCGGGCGTGGTCCCCTCGTGCCCGGCGAAGTAGAGGTAATCGGTGCCGGGCGCCAGCCGGTTGAGGGCGGCGTGGTGGACGTAGACGGTCCGGCTGGAGGTGCCGTCCACGTAGGTCACGGTCCGGGCCTTCGCGCTGGAGCCGAAGCCGTGCTCCAGGGTGCCGTAGTGGACCACGGGTCTGTTCACCGGCTTGTCGGTGATCCACGAGACCGTCATCTGGCTGCTCGGATCGGCCCCGAAGGTCAGATGCAGCCCCTGGACCGGCGGTGCGCCCGCCGAGTCCGGCGTGATGTGGAAGGCCGGTGCGCCGAGCGGCGCGGCCTGCGCCGCACCGGCTGCCAGCACCGGGGGGATGGCCGCCCCGGCGCCCGCGGTGCCGAGAAGGCCGAGCGCGTGACGCCGGCTGACCCCCTTGCCCACCCCCTCGGAAGCCCCCTGTGAAGCCTCGTCCGTTGTCCCTGCCTGTGCGGTCATGGTCCCCTCCCTGACGAGCAGTTGCGCTGTCGACGGGGGCACCCTGGCGTTGCGCGACGGACTCTGGGTGAACGCTGTGTTTCCAGTAGGCCGTTGAGACACAAGGGGCTGGTCAAGTCGGCGTTTCTTGCCTCTGCCTTTGCCCACGACTGGCCGGCCGTTGACACCCCGCCGTCGCCGACGAGCGGCCGTGGGGACTCGATGTCAGGCTGAGTTCGTACGAGGTGCAGCGATGCGTGCGCCGTGCAGAAAGGGATTCGCCGTGATCACCACCGATTTCGCTCCCGGTTCTCCTTGCTGGCTCGACCTCGGCGCTCCGGACGTCCCGGCCGCCGCGGCCTTCTACGGCACCGTGCTCGGCTGGGACTACGAGCCCATGGGGGAGAGCGGGGACACGGAAGGCGGCATGTTCAAGAAGGACGGCAAGGTCGTCGCCGGGCTCGGGAAGCTCACCGAGGAGGGCGCGCGCCCCGCCTGGATGATCTACTACAGCGTCACCGACACGGACGCCACCACGCAGACCGTGCGGCGGCTGGGCGGCACGGTGCGGGTGGCGCCCCGGGACCTCGGCGAGTGGGGCCGGATGGCGCAGTACAGCGACCCGCTGGGCGGCGAGTTCGCCGTCTGGCAGCCGGGCACCACCAAGGGCGCCGAACTGGTGGACCAGCCGGGCTCGCTGTCCTGGACCGAGCTGTACACGACCGACGCGACGGCCGCGAAGGAGTTCTACGGGAGTGTCCTCGGCTGGCAGTTCGGCGACATGGAGCTACCGGGCGGCGGCGGGACGTACACCCTCATCACCCCGGCCGGACGCGGCGAGGACCGCATGCAGGGCGGCCTCATGGAACTCACCGCCAAGGACCTCTCCCTGGCCGACGGACGGCCCTACTGGCACCCGGTCTTCGCGGTCGCCGACTGCGACGCCGCCGTCGCCCAGGTCACCGGCAACGGCGGCAGCGTGCAGATGGGGCCGGCGGACGCGGAGGGCGTGGGCAGGCTCGCCGTCTGCCTCGACCCGTGGAACGCGGACTTCGTAGTGCTCACCCCGGTCCAGGGCTGACCGGGGCACACACCCGGATCAGGACCAGCCGAAGCGGCGGTCCACCACCGCCGCGAACTCCTCCAGCGTCAGCACCGAGTCCCCGTTCTGGTCGGCCGCGTCGAACAGGGCGGAGGAGTCGTCGGCGTCTCCCAGGCCCCAGAACGGCAGATCCCCCGACGCGGCGAGCGTCGGCCCCTTCGTCCGCAAGGCGATGATCACCTCGTCGCGGGTCAGGGTGCCGTTGTGGTCGAGGTCGAGCGCCTCGAACAGTTTGCGGGCCTTCTCACTCATCGTGTCCCCGTGTGTCTCTCGTGCGTCCCGCATATGAGAACGCGGCTCGGGCGACCCCGGTTCCGCTACACCGCCCGGGCGACCAGCAGCGCGACATCGTCGTGGTCGTCGGGATGGCGCAGGCCGTAGAGCAGCAGGTCGCAGGTTTCCTCCAGCGGGCGGTGGGGTTCGTCGAGGAAGCTCAGCAGGAGGTTGAGACGGTCGTCGATCGCGTGGTGGCGGGTCTCGACGAGGCCGTCGGTGTACAGGACCAGCAGGTCGCCCGGGTCGAGCCGGGCCGTGGTGGTCTCGAAGGTGATGCCGCCGACGCCCAGCGGCGCCCCGGGCGGCAGGTCCAGCAGTTCGGCGGCGCGGTCCGGGCCGGCCAGCGCGGGCGGCATGTGCCCGGCGTTGGCGATGCGGCACAGCCGCGTACGCGGGTCGTACACCGCGTACAGGCAGGTCACGATGTAGTGCTCCAGATCGCAGGTGATCTTGTCGAGATGCTGGAGCACGGCGTCCGGCGCGAGGTCGAGGTCCGCGTAGGCGCAGGTCGCGGTCCGCAGCCGGCCCATGGTGGCGGCCGCGTCGATGCCGTTGCCCATCACGTCGCCGACGACGAGTGCGGTCTTGTCGTCGGACAGCGGGATGACGTCGTACCAGTCGCCGCCGACCTCGCTGGTGGCCTGCGCGGGCTGGTAGCGGGAGGCGAGTTCGAGGCCCGCGTGCTCGGGCGGATGGTCGGGCAGCAGACTGCGCTGGAGGGTGAGCGCTGTGTTGCGCACGCTCTGGAACCAGCGGGCGTTGTCGATGGCCACCGCCGCACGGCCGGCCAGTTCGGCGGCGAGCACGACGTCGTCCTCGTCGAACGGCAGGGGATTGCGGGTGCGCTTGAGGTCGAGGGCGCCGAGCACCTCGCCGTGCGCGATCAACGGCACCGCGAGATACGAGTGCACCCCGGCCCGCGCCAGCAGCGAACCGGCCTCCGCGTCCCGGGCGATCCGCGGCAGATCCTGGTCGCCGACATGCCGTACCAGCACCGGTCTACCGGTGTGGACGCACAGCGTGACCAGGCGGTCCCCGTCGTAGGCCGCGAGCCCTCCCGGCGGGTCGGCGGCGCGCAGTGCCACGGTCGGATGCGCCGCCTTGAGGGCGAGGGCGCGGAAGAGCTCGGGTCCGTCGTCCGGCCGTCGCGAGCGGCGGCAGGCCAGCGCGGAGTCGAGTACGTCCACGGCGACCACGTCGGCGAGCGCGGGCACGGCGATCTCCGCCAGCTCCCGCGCGGTCTCCTCCACCTCCAGCGTGGTGCCGACCCGCACGGAGGCGTCGGCGATGAGGGCCAGCCGGCGCCGGGCCCGATCCGCCTCGGAGGCCGCGCGGTGGCGTTCGGTGACGTCGACGACCGAGGTGGCCGCGCCCAGCACCCGGCCGCCGGGGTCCTCCAGGCGGTAGAAGGACAGCGACCAGGCGTGCTCGTGCTCCGGGTCGGTCGGCGGGCGGCCCACATGGTACTGGTCGAGCAGCGGGGTGCCGGTGGTGAGCACCTGGCGCAGCGCCGACTCGATGGTGTCGACGTCCGGCAGGGGCAGGGTCTCCCGCAGACCGCGGCCCACGTGGTCCTCGGCGGGGATGCCGTCGATGCGCTCCAGCGCCGGGTTGACCAGCAGGTAGTGCAGATCGGGGTCGAGGAGGGCCAGCCCGATGGGGGACTGGTCGATCAGCCGCTCGCACAGCGCCAGATCGGTCTCGACACGCTGCAACAGGGTGTGGTCGGCGGCGATGCCCAGCGCGTAGACGTCCCCGAGGTCGTCCTGGAGCCGCATGTTGCGGAACTCCATGATCCGGCTGCTGCCGTCCTTGTGCCGGATCGGGAAGGCGCCCGCCCAGCTGCGCCCCGTCTCCAGCACCTCCGAGAACAGCCTGACCACCGCCTGGAGGTGCTCCGGGTGGATGAACAGCCGGGCCGCGTACTTGCCGAGCGCCTCCTGCGCCGTATACCCGAACAGCTCCTCCGCCTGCGGGGTCCAGAACACGATGCGTCCCTCGGCGTCGACCACCACCGCGGCCACGCTCAGGACGTCCAGCACACCGGTCGGCGGGGGCGACTCGGTACCGGGCACACCGGCGTCGGGCTGGAAGGATTCGGCTGTCATCCCGGAACCACCTCCACCGTTCCACCGGGGCACGCGACGCCGCACGGCGTCGCCGCACCATCCGGGTTCCGACCAGCGGCCCTTCCATGCTCCCTCCGCCACGCCGGGGGCGGAAGCGCAACGGGCCCCACCAGGGCCGTGCACATCGGCCGCACAAGCAGGAACATGGTCCTGTACAGCACGGCACCCGGATGGCACCCATGGACCCTGCGCTAGAAGCGTCCGACGGGCCGCGGCCCGCAGCACCGCGCGATCTCCTCGACGCGTCCACCGACGCGGCGGCGATCGTGTCCGCTCAGGGCGTCGTGCTCGCCTGGACCCGCGCCGCCGAGGCCCTCCTGGGCCACCCGGCGTCCGAGGTGGTCGGCGGCCCGGCCGCTCGCCTGGTCGCGATGGCCGGGGACCCCGCCCGGGTGGCCGGCGTGGCGGAGCGCTGCCGCGCCGGGATGGGCTGGAACGGCCACATCGCCCTACGGCACCGCGACGGCCGGTCGGTCGACGTCGACCTGCGGGTGTCCGCGTCCTTCCGGCTGGGCGGGGACGAGTGCTTCCTGATGTCGGCGCGTGAGCAGCGCGCGCAGTGGGCCGTCGGCCAGTCCGTCCTGGACGGCTTCCTCACCCGCTCCCCGGTCGGCATGGCGGTGATGGACCGCGAGCTGCGCTACGTCTGGCTGAACGACACCCTCGAACGGTTCGGCGGCGTGCCCCGCGAGCAGCGGCTGGGGCGCCGGCTGAGCGAGCTGCTGCCCGGGCTGCAGGCGGCCACCATCGAGGGCCTGATGCGCAAGGTGCTGGAGACGCGCGTCCCGGTCACCGACTACGAGTACCTCGGCTGGAGCTGGGCCGACCCGCACCGCCAGCACGCCTACTCCACGTCCTTCTTCCCGCTGGTGGACGCCGACGACCTGGCCACCGGGGTCTGCTACATGGTCCAGGACGTCACCGAGCGCTGGAACGCCCGCCGCCTGCTGACGCTGGTCAACGAGGCCGGTGCCTGCGTCGGCACCACGCTGGACGTCATGCGCACGGCCCAGGAACTCGCCGACTTCGCCGTCCCGCGCTTCGCCGACTTCGTCGTCGTGGACCTCCTGGAACCCGTACTGAGCACCGAGGGCCACGGCGCCTGGCTGACCGACGCCGGGCCCGCGACCGTCGGACCGGTGATGCGCCGCGCCGGCATGAGCTCGGTGCGCGAGGGCTGCCCGGAGGCCGTGGCACGGGTGGGGGACCGAGCGGGCTTCCTGCCTCCCTCGCACGACGTGAACCTGCTCATCGACGGCGAGCCCATCCTCATCCCGGTCCTCGACCCCGCCGACGAGCGCTGGGTCACCGAGCAGCCCGAACGGGCGGCGCGGATCCGGGAGTTCGGAATGCACTCCCTCATCTCCGTGCCCATGCGGGCCCGCAACACCGTCCTGGGGCTGACCACGTTCATCCGGTCCCTCAACTCCGTCTCCTTCCAGCCGGATGACGTCCTGCTGGCCCGGGAGCTGGTCGCGCGGGCGGCGCTCTGCGTCGACAACGCCCGCCGCTACACCCGCGAGCACACCGCCGCGATCACCCTCCAGCGCAGCCTGCTGCCCCAGGCCCTGACCGGCGGTACCGCGCTGGAGGTGGCCTCCGCCTACCTGCCGGCCGACCCGACGGACGGCGTGGGCGGCGACTGGTTCGACGTGATCCCGCTCTCCGGGGCCCGGGTCGGGCTCGTCGTCGGCGACGTCGTCGGTCACGGCATCACCGCCGCGGCGGCCATGGGGCGGCTGCGCACCGCCGTGCAGACCCTCGCCGACATGGAGCTGCCGCCCGACGAACTCCTCGCCCACCTCGACGACCTGGTGCTGCGGCTGAGCGCGGAGAAGACCGACGAGGAGGCCGCCGACCGGGGCGCCTCCGCGTTCCTGGGCGCGACCTGCCTCTACGCCGTCTACGACCCGGTCACCGGCCGCTGCACGATGGCCAGGGCCGGCCACCCGCCGCCCGTCGTGATCAGCCCCGACGGGCAGGTCTCCTTCCCCGAGCCGCCGGCCGGTCCTCCGCTCGGGCTCGGCGCGATGGCCTTCGAGGCCGGCGAGATCGAACTCGCCGAGAACAGCGTCCTGGGCCTGTACACCGACGGCCTCATCGAGGGCGCCGACGGCGACATGGAACGGGGGATGACCCGGCTCGGCGCCCTCCTGGCCCGCTCCGACACCGACCTCTCCGCCCTGTGCACCTCCGCCGTACGGCAACTCGTCCCCGTACCGCAGCCCGACGACATCGCCCTCCTGCTGGCCCGCACCCACACCCTGGGCGCCGACCAGGTCGTCTCCTGGGACGTGCCCGTCGACCCGTCCGCCGTCGCCGACCTCCGCGCCCGCGCCACCCGCCAGGTCGAGGCCTGGGGCCTGGACGACCTGGCCATGACCACGGAACTCGTCGTGAGCGAACTGGTCACCAACGCGATCCGCTACGCCGAGCCGCCCATCCGCCTGCGCCTGCTCCGCGACGCCAGCCTGACCTGCGAGGTCGCCGACGCCAGCAGCACCGCGCCCCGCCTGCGGCATGCCCGCAGCACCGACGAGGGAGGCCGCGGCCTCTTCCTGGTGGCCCAGCTGACGGACCGCTGGGGCGCCAGGTACACGGCCGACGGGAAGATCATCTGGGCGGAGCAGGAGATCCCGTGACCGCTACCGCCTGCCCTCGGGAGGATGGTCGGGCCTGCCGAGCGGAGACCCGACCTCCGTGCACCGGCTACCTGCGGCGCCCCGCCGGATCCTGCTGCGCGACGCCGCTCCGGTCCTCCCCACCGGAGACCTGGTCCGACACGGCGCCCCCGGCCGCCGCTTCCTCCGCGCGGTCGCCGTGCCCCGGCCACCAGGCCGCGTGGCCGATCAGCGCCGTGAGGCTCGGCGTGAAGAACATCGCCATCACGAACGCGGCGACGGCGATGCCGAAGGAGACCGCGAAGCCCATCTCCGTGAGCAGGGAGTTGCCCGCCAGCATCATCGTGGCGAAGGTCGCCGCCAGGATGAAGCCCGCCGCGGCCACGGTCGGCCCGGCGTGCCGCAGCGCCATCCCGGCCGCCTCGCGCGGCTCGCGGCCCTCACGGGCCTCCTCGCGCAGCCGGGCGATCATGAGGATGTTGTAGTCCGTGCCGATGGCGACCACGAACAGATACATGATCACCGGGAGCATGAACATCAGGCCCGGCTTGCCCTGCCCCTCCTGGAAGATCCACACCGTGGCGCCGAGGGTCGCACCGAAGCCCAGACCCACCGACGCGATCAGGTACCAGGGGGCGACCACACTGCGCAGCAGCAGCCCCAGGATCAGCATGATCAGTACGGCCGCCACGGGGAACACCGTCCGGTAGTCGTGGTTGACCGCCGCGTCGATGTCCTTGTAGATCGACGACATGCCGCCGACCACCGCTTCCGTGCCGTCGGGGGCGTCGGAGTGGGCGACGTCCCGCACCCTGCCCACCGCGTCGATCGCCTTGTCCGTCGACGCCTCGTACTTGAGCGTGACGGTGAAGTCCGCGGTGGTGCCCGCCTTGTTCACCTGGGACATACGGGCGCTCGCGACCCCGTCCACCGCGCCGAGCCTGCGCGCGTACGCGTCGAAGCCGGACCGGTCCAGCGGCTTGCCGTCGGTGCTGGACAGGTAGACGTCGGTGGGGGCGGCGGCGCCCGCCGAGTACGCCTTCTGCATCTCGTCCTGGACGACCATCGACTCCTTGGTCTTGGGCATGGAACCCGAGGCGAGGTCGAAGGTGGCCTTGTAGCCGAGGATGCCCAGCGACAGCGCCACCAGGACGAGACCGGACACCGCGGCGGTGAGCGCCGGGCGGCGCTGCACGCCACGGCCCAGGGCGGCGAACCTGGCGTTCTCGGGCTCCCGCTGCCAGGTCTTCGAGGGCCAGAAGACCTTCGGGCCGATGAGCGAGACGACGGCCGGGATCAGGGTCAGGCCCGCGATCAGGGTGACGGTGACCGCGATGGCCAGGGCCGGGCCCATCTGCTTGAGGAACCCGAGCGTGGACAGCGCCAGCGCGAGGAAGGCGATGATGACCGCCCCGGCGGCGGAGGCGATGGCCTCACCGACCCGGCCGACCGCGTTGACCATGGCCTCCTTGGGCTCGTCACCGGCACGCAGCCGCTCCCGGTAACGGAACATCAGGAACAGGAAGTAGTCCGTGCCGACGCCGAAGAGCACCACGATCAGGATCGACGAGATCGAGCTGTTGGCCTGCAGGCCGAACAGCTTGGTGGCGTACGCGATCAGCCCGTTGGCGATGGCCGAGACCACGCCGATCAGGATCAGCGGCAGTACGGCCAGGATGGGCGCCCGGAAGATGATCAGCAGCGTGACCAGGATGATCACGAAGGTGCCGATGCCGATCAGCGCCTGACCCCGCTTGGAGGAGTCCTGCTGGTCCAGCGCCTGGGCCGCCGAGCCGCCGAGCTTCACGTCCAGATCGGTGCCCTTGGCGAGCTGCTTGACGTCGTCGCGCAGGATCTTGGCGGCGTCGGCCTGCTTGGGCTGGCCGGCGTTCTTGCTGTCCATCTGGACCAGGGTCATGGTGTACCTGCCGTCCTTGGACGGCTGGCCGGGGACGACCTTCTGCACCTGGTCGATGTGCTTGGCGGACAGCTCGGAGGTGATCCGGGCGACGTCCTTCTTGTCGGCGGCGGTCAGCCTGCCGCCGTCGGTGCGCTGGTAGAGCGCGATCGCGGAGGGGGTGAAGGCGCTGGGGAACGCCTTCTCCTGCAGGTCCGCGGCCTTGATGGACTCGTAGCTCTTCGGGAGGAAGCTGCTCTCGTCACTGTTGGAGGGCAGACTCGGAGCCGTGGCGACGATCGCCACCGCGGCGATCAGCCAGGCCACGATCGTCCAGACGGGATGTCGGACGACCGTGCTGCCAATACGTCGGAACATGCGGGGGGTCCTCCTGGGTAGGAAGATCACCGCAGCCCGGGGAGCGGTCCCTGGCACCGGCGACCTCGACCGGCACACTCCGTCGGGCCGGTCGAATGGTTGTCTTCGGCTCCCATCGTAGTGATCAGAGAGCACGGGCCCGCCGGGTTTTTTCCGTTGCCGGCGGGCCCGCCTGGGCGACTGCTACGGATAGTTGCTCAGGTTGGCCACGTTGGAGCCGGAGTTGGAGGGGCCTCCGGTGTTGTTGATGACGTGGCTGATCGTGCCGGTGCCGCCGAGGGAGACCGTCACCATGCTGGTGAAGCGGACGCCCGAGTTGTTCGGTGCCTCGATGGCGCGTGCGGCGACGACTGCCGGGTTGACGTTGAAGTAGCAGTAGCTGCCGAGGCCGTACGCCTGATGGCTGGTGACCGAGTCGGCGACCTTGTAGGCGGCGTAGCCCTGGGTGGAGCCGTTCATCCAGGCGGCCTGGTTCGGCGGGTCGTAGGGCATCTCGTTCTGGAAGAAGTAGGTGCGGCCGCCGTTGCCGTTCCAGATGGTCTGGTACTTCTGGAAGTGCTCCACGAACAGGCCGTACATGGTGACGTTGTCGCCGTTGACGATCAGGCCGGTGTCCGCGGTGTTGCTGGTCCAGCCGACGCCGCTGCCGTGGTCGGCGCGCCAGATCCACATGTGGTCGCCGATGACGTTGTCGCTGTTGACGATCAGGCTGGTGGTCGCCTTGCCGACGCCGGCGCCGCCGACGCGGAAGTAGACGTCGTGCAGGGAGGTCGGGTCGGCCGTGTGGGAGGCGGTGGAGCCGGTCGGCCCGACCTCCAGCAGGGAGGGCGAGTTGGTCGTGCCCGCGTCGAAGAGCAGGCCCGCTATCTTCACGCCGTCGACGTCGGCGACCTTCATCGCGGTGACGCCGTTGTCCGGGACGAAGGTGGCGAGCCCCAGACCGAGTACGACCGTGTCGGCGCGGTTGATCTGCAGGGTCTGGTCGAGGTGGTAGACGCCGGGGGTGACCAGGAGGTTCTTGCCCGCGGCGAGCGCGGAGTTGATCTGGGCGGCGGTGGCGCCCGGCTTCACGACGTAGAAGGAGTCCAGCGACAGCGAACTGCCCGAGGCGCCGTTCGCCCAGCTGGTGCCGGAGGAGTTGGAGCGCAGCGACGGCACGAACACCTGGTAGGCGCCCGCCGCGTCGACGTACAGGAAGGGCTTCTCACGGGAGACCGGGCTCTGCGCGACCGTGGTGTACGGCGGGCTCGGGAAGCTGGTCGCGGGGACGCCCGTGCTGCCGGTGAAGACCATGTTCCAGTTGGAGCCGGTCCAGCTGCCCAGCTGGGAGTTGCGGGTCAACCACTGTTGCTGCGAACCGGAGTTGACCTGGCCGTCGATCTTGCTGTCGGCGAGCAGGCCGCCGCTGGACCAGCCGCCGTCGTCCAGCGCGAGGTTGCCGCGCAGATGCATACGGCGGTACGGCGCGGCCTGCGAGACCGCCCAACGGTCGCTGCCGGAGGCCGGGTTGACCGACAGGTTCTCGGCGCCGCGCCAGAAGTTCTGGGTGGCGTTGCCCTGGAACCAGTCCGCCTCGGCGTGCACCGCGCCGTTGATCGTCACCGCGTCCGGTGACAGGCCGAGGCCCAGCACCTGTGTGTAGAAGCCGACGTTGACGTCCGCGTCGTAGGAGCCCGGCTTGAACAGCACGGCGTAGCGCTGGGAGCCGAACTGGTTCGTCTCCTGCTGCTGGAAGATCGAGTTCAGCTTGCTCTGGATCGTCGAGGACGACATCGACGGGTCGAAGACGACGACGTTCGGGCCGAGATCGGGGTCGGCGGCCGACTGGCTCACGGGGACCACCTGGAAGCGCTGGGCGGCGGTCCCGTTGCAGGTGTACTGCACGAACTGCACGCTGTCGGCGGTCGAGGCGCCGGGATCGTCCAGGCACTTGCCGCTGTTGCGGTTGACGAAGTGGTAGGCGCCGCCGCCGTCGTCCACCGGCAGCCACTGCTGGTTGGCGCCGCCGCCGTAACTCCACAGATGGACCTGGGCGTTGTCGGCGGTGGAGACGTCGGCGACGTCCACGACCTGGTTCGTGTCGCCCGCGTTGTTGATGCGGACGTACCCGTCGCTGGTGGCGGTGAAGCTCCAGCGCTGGGCCGTCGTGCCGTTGCACGAGTACTGCTGGACGACGGTGCCGTTGGCGGTGCCGGCCGCCTTGGCGTCGAGGCAGCGGCCGCTCGCGGCGTTCATGACGGTGGCGAAGCCGGTGGGCAGTGCGGTGCTCGCGGCCTGCGCGGGAGAGCCGGCGAGCAGGCCCGCGGAGAGGGTCAGGGCGGCGACCGCGAGGACGGGGGACGCGGAGAGGGGCCCGGGTCTGGCCATGGGTGGGGTGGCCTTTCGTGGGGGTGGCGTTGCCCGGTGAAACTAAAGGTACGGACCACTTCCGTCAAGGTGTGAAGTAAGAGTTGAGGGAAGGGGATTGGGGATCGGAGTCCCGCTCCCGGAAAAAAGTCGGACGGAGATGTCGAGAACCCGCCGCCTGCTCCGTCCCCGGGGTGAACGCGGCCACAATGGGTCGCACCAGTACCGAGGAGCATCACGATGGCCAAGTACCTGCTGCTGAAGCACTACCGAGGCGCCCCGGCCGCGGTGAACGACGTGCCGATGGACCAGTGGACGCCGGAGGAGATCTCGGCGCACGTGCAGTACATGAACGACTTCGCGGCCCGGCTGGAGAAGACCGGCGAGTTCGTCGACAGCCAGGCGCTCGCCCCGGAGGGCACGTTCGTGCGGTACGACGGCGAGGGGCGGCCGCCGGTCACCGACGGCCCGTTCGCCGAGACCAAGGACGTCATCGCCGGCTGGATGATCATCGACGTGGACAGCTACGAGCGGGCCGTCGAGCTGGCCGGGGAACTGTCGGCCGCCCCCGGCGCGGGCGGGAAGCCGATCCACGAGTGGCTCGAACTGCGCCCCTTCCTGGGCGCGTCCCCCACCATCCCGGAGTGCACCTTCAAGTGACCCCGATCGACGAGGCCCTGCTCAGAAGCCTCACGCCGGGCGTGCTCGGCGTCCTCGTCCGCCGCGGAGCCGACTTCGCGGCGGCCGAGGACGCCGTACAGGACGCGCTGGTCGAGGCGGTCCGCGTCTGGCCGGACGATCCACCGCGGGACGCCAAGGGCTGGCTGGTCACGGTGGCCTGGCGCAAGTTCCTCGACGCGACCCGCGCGGACGCCGCCCGCCGCCGGCGGGAGGACCGCGTCGACGAGGAGCCGCCGCCCGGCCCCGCACCCGGCACGGACGACACGCTCCAGCTCTACTTCCTGTGCGCCCACCCCTCCCTGACCCCGTCGTCCGCGGTCGCACTCACCCTGCGCGCGGTCGGCGGGCTGACCACCCGCCAGATCGCCCAGGCCTACCTGGTGCCCGAGGCGACCATGGCGCAGCGGATCAGCCGGGCCAAGCGCACCGTCTCCGGCGTGCGCTTCGACCAGCCCGGCGACGTCGCCACCGTCCTGCGCGTCCTCTACCTCGTCTTCAACGAGGGCTACTCCGGCGACGTCGACCTCTCCGCCGAGGCGATCCGGCTCACTAGGCAGCTCGCGGCCGCGATCGACCACCCCGAGGTGGCGGGGCTGCTGGCGCTCATGCTGCTCCACCACGCCCGGCGGGCCGCCCGGACCGCGCCCGACGGCGGTCTGGTGCCGCTCGCTGAGCAGGACCGGAGCCGGTGGGACACGAAGGCGATCGCCGAGGGCGTGGGAATCCTCCAGGCGGCCCTCGCCCGCGACCGCCTCGGCGAGTTCCAGGCGCAGGCCGCGATCGCCGCGCTCCACGCGGACGCGCCGACCGTCGAGGAGACGGACTGGGTGCAGATCGTCGAGTGGTACGACGAACTCGCCCGCCTGACCGACAGCCCCGTCGTCCGCCTCAACCGCGCCGTCGCGGTCGGCGAGGCGGACGGCCCGCGCGCCGGGCTGGCGGCACTCGCCGCACTGGACGACGCGCTGCCTCGCTACGCCGCCGTGGCCGCCTACCTCCACGAACGCGACGGCGACCTGACGACGGCGGCCCGCCTGTACACCGAAGCGGCCCACAAGGCCCCCAACATCGCCGAACGCGACTACCTGACCCGCCAG
This sequence comes from Streptomyces cylindrosporus, assembly GCF_022698165.1. Taxonomy (GTDB): domain Bacteria; phylum Actinomycetota; class Actinomycetes; order Streptomycetales; family Streptomycetaceae; genus Streptomyces; species Streptomyces cylindrosporus. The sequence goes on along the minus strand of NZ_JALDAY010000007.1, from coordinate 20,751 downwards.
GCGGCGCGGCTCAACACCCGCCGGGATCGCTAGGCGGTGTCTGTATGATCGATTGACTGGTCACCGGGAGTGCTTCCTGTGCGCCCAGCGTGTTCATCCGTGCGCCGTCGGAAGTCGCTGCGACCGCCCACCTGCACCGGGGACGCTGGCAGTGAAGTAGCCGGTCGCCCCGTGGACCGTGAACCCCGTGAGAGTGGGTGCCTGTCATGGCGCAGGAGCAGTGGTTCTATCCCGATGACCTCAAGGACGACTTCCAGTCATCCGCGCTGCCGCCCGAGCGCAGGGCCGAAACTCTGGCGCACACCTGGGAGTACAACCGGTGCGTGGTCCCGGAGTTCACCAACTGGGACCGTTATATCGCTCTGGCCCGGTTGGGCGGCATCGCGATCGTCGCCGAGGTGTTCGGCGACCTGGTGGACGTGCTCGGCGACGACCCCGTCCTGGGCTACGACATCGACGTTCTACTGGACACGCTCTTCGGGGACAGCCAGGTGCGCGAGCCCATGGCCCGCGAGTACCGGGCCTCCTTGCTGCTGATGACGGAGAAGTCGACCGGGCGGCGCGACACCGAACTCATGCGCCGGTACGTCGACGCGCTGGCCCATTCGCCCCAGGACTGGTTCCGGCTGCGTGACTGCGACGGCATGTTCCGCTTCTACGTGGCTGCCGCAATCGCCTGCAACGACGACGACGCCTGGCTCACCGAGGACGAGAACCGCCTGCTCACCGAGATCGGCGAAGTCCTCTACGACGCCGTCGCCTTCCACAAGCACCGGGCCGAGGGAGAAATCCACAACACCTACGCTTACGCCGGCGGCGAGATTCGCGAGGACGCCTACGGCTCTTACCGGCAGGCCCTGTGGGACTTGGACACCCGCTGGTCCGGCACAGTCGCCGGACGCTGCGCGGTCAACTTCGCCCGCTTCGTCGGGGGACCGATCCACCAGATGATGCGCCGCTACCGGTTTGTCGAAGACGGCCTGATGGTCGGCAAACCGGAGACCTCCGACGTCGTGGCCGGAGCGCGGCACAACGCCAAACTCTGGTACCGCTTCGAAGCCGAGACCACCCCGCCGACGGGCAAGGAACGCTACGAGGCCGTCATGGATCAGGCCGACCGTGTCCTGTTCCCCGGCATGGCCCAGATGCTCAACCGTCCCGACCGGGACAAGTGCCCTCGCTGTCGCCGCCGGGACTCCTACGGAGCCGAGGCTGCTGGGCAGTTCGGCGGCGTCGAACTGTGCGAGGCATGCCGCAGCCGGTGGGGCGACCATCTGCGCACCTTCTCAGCCCGCGCCACACGTACGCTGGCCACGACCCCGAACCGCTCCAGGCCCGCCGAGGAAGCGCACGTCGCATGATCGAGGCATCGACCCCAGGCGGCCCCATCCGTGCTGCGTCGGCAGCAACGCCGCCGCTCCCGCCGCGCGGCCGCCGAGGCGTTGCGGTCCATCCGGGCGGACAGGGTGCGCGCACCAGCCGAGCGATCAGCGGGGCATGACGCGAGTCGAGACAGGCGCGGCGTGCTCGATGATCCGGTCGAGGCCGACCGTCCCTACGCCCCCGGCATGGAACAGTTCGTCCGCAGCCGGCAGCGGCGACAGGCATGGCCTCAATCGACCGCGGCCAGCGCCGCCCGGTCCCGTGCCGCTCGTACTGCCGCTGACAGGGACTCCACGTCGTACGCGCCGAAGTGCCTGCGGCCGTTGACGAAGAACGTCGGTGTGCCCGAGACGCTGCTCAGGTCCGCCGACTCCACGTCCTCCGCCACCCGCTGAGCCCCGGCCCGCGCCCGCAGATCCCGGCGGAAGGCGTCGAGGTCGAGGCCGACCTGCTCGGCGTACCGCAGAAGGTCCTTGAGCCGCAAGTCTCCCTGATGGCTGATCAGGACGTCGTGCATCTCCCAGTAGCGGCCCTGCAGCGCCGCCGCCTCCGCCGCCTCGGCGGCGAGCTGGGCGTTGGGGTGGACGTCCGGCAGCGGCAGATGGCGCCACACGTAGCGCAGGTCGTCGCCGAAGTCGGCGAGCAGCTCGCGCACCACCGGCTCGGCGAGACCGCAGTACGGGCATTCGTAGTCCCCGTACTCGACCAGCGTCACCGGCGCGGCGAGCGGACCGCGGATGTGGTCGCGCTCGGTGTCGACGGGTTCGCTGAGGTCGACGATGGGGTGCCCCTCGCCGAGCAGGGCCCGGGTCCGCGCCTGCGCCGGCAGCAGGGCGATGACCCGCGTCACCGCCCAGGTGATCAGGAAGGAAGCCAGGACCGCCGCGAGAATGCCGATCTTCGCCTCTTCCAGCCGCGGTCCGTCGAAGGCGAGCGTGGCGATCAGCAGCGACACCGTGAAGCCGACCCCGGCCAGACTGCCGCCCGCGGCGATGGCCCCCCAGCCGATCGGCGGCCGCAGCCGCCCCCGGCTCAGGCGGATCGCGACCCACGTGGAGCCCAGGATCCCGACCGGCTTGCCGACGACGTACCCGAACAGGATGCCTAGCGTGATCGGCGAGGTGAAGGCCGCTGACAGCCCGTCCGCGTCGATCGTCAGGCCCGCGTTGGCCAGCGCGAACAGCGGCACGACGACATAGCTCGTCCAGGGATGGATCATCCGCTGGAGCCGCTCGTTGGGGGAGAGCGCGGAGGCCAGACCGCGGCGCAGGTCGCGTTCGAGTTCGGGCGTCGGCTGCTCCCGGAAGCCGCGGAACAGGCGGCTGACCCGCTCCAGGGCGTGCCGCTCGGCCGGATGCGCGTAGGTGAGCAGGCCCATGGCCAGACCGCTGACCACCGGGTCCACACCGGACCGCAGCAGCGCACCCCACAGGGCGACGCCGAGCACCGCGTGGAGGGCCGAGATGCGTACTCCGGCGGAGCGCAGCAGGAGGAGTACGGCGAAGACGCCGAGTGCCGTGAGCAGCGCGGGCAGATACACCGCGCCGCTGTAGGCGAAGGCGATGACGGCCAGGGCCAGCAGGTCGTCCGTGACCGCCACGCTGAGCAGGAAGACGCGCAGACCGCCCGGCAGCCGCGAACCGAACACGGCGAGCATGCCGAGGGCGAAGGCCGTGTCGGTGGACATGGCCGCGCCCCAGCCGTGCACCGAGTCGTGGCCGGCGTTGATCCCGAGATAGACCGCCACGGGGACGACCATGCCGCTGACCCCGGCGATCACCGACAGCGCGAGACGCCGGCGCTCGCGCAGCTCGCCCATGTCGAACTCGCGCCGCGCCTCCAGCCCGACGATGAAGAAGAACAGCGCCATCAGCCCGCTGTTGACCCACTCGCGCAGTTCGAGGGAGACGCCGACCGAACCGACGCGGAACGACATCACGGTCCGCCACCACGACTCGTACGTGTCGGGCGAGACGTTGGCCCACACGAGTGCGGCCAGCACAGCGACCAGAAGGACCGCGGCGCTGCCGGTCTCGGTCTGCAGGAAGGCCCGCAGCGGACTGCGCGCCTGCTTGCCGCACTCGGTCCGTCCGGACATGGACCCGTCGGTGGCGGCCTCTGCCGTCCCTGGCGACTCGTCGTGCACGCGCGTCCTCATCCGTCGACGTTCCGGCCGGTCGGGAATCCGTGGCTCGATACCGTCGTGCGTACATCAGTGTAGTGAGCGACGGCGGTCGCGGCCGTGGACGATGTGGGCAGCAAGCTGCACGGAGCCGTGTATTCCCGTCAGAGATTCCGCTCGGCCCTCCCGTGTCTCAGGACCCCGATCCCGCACGGGACCGCAGCATCCGGCTGATCGCGTCCGAGCGTTCCAGCAGCGTCTTGCGGACGACCGGGGCCGCATCCTCGGACGCCTGCCGGGCCTTCTCGATGTACGGCTCGTCGACGGCGTGCGGCGGGAAGAGCTGGCGCGTGAAGCCCATCGCCGGGATCATCCCGCCCTGATGCAACTGGGGGATCGCGTCCAGGTAGCGCTGGGCGTACGGGGCCAGCAGGGCGTCCTGTCCCGGCCGCCAGAAGGCTTCGGCCACCTCCCGGATCGAGCTGACCGGGACCTTGCGGTCGACTGCCAGCTGCTGCCAGACCTCCGCCTTCGCGGCGGCGTCGGGCAGCGCGGCGCGTACGGTGAGCGCGCGGACCCAGGCGTCGGGGTCCGGGTCGCGTTCGAGCAGCCGTCCGGTCTCGGACGCCACGTCCCCGCCGAGTTCCGCCTCCCGGACCAGGGCACGCCACCGCAGGTCCACGTCGTCGCCCGCCTGTGCGCGCAGCCAGGCCAGGTCGTCCGCGTCCGTCGCCGTGCGGGCCAGCCCGCGCAGCGCGACCTGCCGGCGCCCCGGGTCCGCCGCGAGGCTCCGGCACGTCGCCGCCACGGCCCGCGTCAACTCGGCGCGTACGGCGTCCGGCGCCCACAGCTCGGCGATGCTCGCGGCGAGCGTGAGGTACGGCTCGATCACGGCGTCCGAGGTCTCGGCCGCCAGCACCGAGGTGATGCACCGCCCGGCCTCCGCCGCCGTGGCCTCGCCGGTCGTGAGCATGTCCCACACGGTGGCGACGGCCAGGCCCCGCGAGATCGCCGAGGGCAGGTGGGCCGCCGTACGGAAGAGGAGGTCGCGGGTGGCGGGGTCCGGGCGGGTCGTGGCGAAGGTGAGGTCGTCGTCGTTGACGAGCAGGACGTCCGCGGCGGGCGGGAGCCCGGTGACCGCGGTGCGCGGCTGCGTCACCTCGACCCGGACCAGCGCGGTCCGTTCGTACGCCTCGCCCTTCCTGGCGTACGCGCCCACCGCGAGCACCTGCGGACGCGCGGAGTCGGCGGCCACGAGCGTGACCGACTCGCCGTCGCGCTCCAGCGAGAAGCGGTCCGTGCCCGCCGTCTCCAGCCAGGCCTTGCGCCAGCCGGTCAGATCGCGCCCACCGGCCTCGGAGAGCGCGTCGATCAGGTCCTGGAGCGTGGTGTTGCCCCAGGCGTGGCGGGCGAAGTAGGCCGCCATGCCGGCGCGGAAGCGCTCTTCGCCGACGTACGTCATCAGCTGCTGCAGGACGGAGGCGCCCTTGGGGTAGGTGATGTTGTCGAAGATCGACGCGGCCTGGGCGACGTCGTGGATGGGCTGGTGGATCGGGTGGGAGGCGGGTCCCTGGTCGGACAGGTACGCACGGAGCTTGTCGTCCGCGAGATGACCGGCCCACGCGTCGGTGTACCGGGTCGCGCGCTCGGCGGCCCAGTGGCAGGCGAACTCGGCGAACGCCTCGTTCAGCCAGAGGTCGTCCCACCAGCGCATGGTGACGATGTTGCCGAACCACATGTGCGCCATCTCGTGCAGCAGCACCTTGGCCAGCAGCTCGCTCTCCGCGGGCGTCGGCACGGCCCGCCGCAGGAAGGCGTCGGACCAGGTCACACAGCCGTAGTTCTCCATCGCGCCACCGAACTCGGGCACGAACACCTGGTCGTACTTCCGCTGCGGGAACGGCATCGCGAAGACCTCGGCGTAGAACGCGAGACCCTGACCGGTGAGGGTGAACATCTGGTCGGCGTCGCGTTCGAGGACCTCGGCGAGCGAGCGGCGGGAGTACAGACCGAGGTCGTGGCCGTCCACCTCACGGCGGATCTCGTGGAAGGGCCCCGCATTGACGACGGTGTTGTACGAGGACAGCGGCGGCGTGTCCGGGAAGGCCCAGCGGCGCGCCGTACCCAGGTCCTCGACGCGCGCGTCGCCGGAGTTGCTCGTGACGGTCCAGGCGGCGGGGGCCGTGACGGTGAAGGCGTGCGGGGCCTTGAGGTCGGGCTGGTCGAAGCAGGCCCAGACGAAGCGGGCCTCGTCGGGTTCGAAGGACATCCACACGTAGACCTCGCCGTCCGCGGGGTCGACCGCCCGGTGCACGCCCTCGCCGGTGGCCGTGTCGGCCTGGACGCTCTCCACCCGCAGCACGTTGTGCCCGGCGAGCGCGGGCAACGCGATGCGGCCGTCGACGGCGGGGGAGAGGGGCGTGCCGTTCAGCGTCGCGCCGCGTACGTCGGCCGCGCAGTCGACGAAGGTCTCCGCGCCGGGCTCGTGGCAGGTGAAGGTCACGGTGGACACGCACCGCACCTCCGGGCCGTCGGGCAGCGCGGTGAGGTCGATGTCGACGTCGTACCGCTCCACGCTCAACAACGAAGCCCTGCGCTCGGCTTCGGTACGGGTCAGGCTGCGGATCCCCATCAGTGCCAGGCCAGGGGATGCCCCGCTGTAGCGGGGTGGGGAAGGGCTTCTGTGGATTGCTCTGACCTTGACCGGGTGCGTGAATCTGCACTGTTCACCTGTATCGCCTTTCTGCCGCATTGGACCTGTTGCGTTTGTATAGTGATCGTGGGGTTGTGACCAGGAAGGTTCGCCGGTTTTCCGGCGGTGTGTAAGACCTCGGGCCCCACGTGGTGTGGTGCCCGAAGTACTGCCGTCCGGTCCTCGGTGACCAGGTCACGGAAGGCATTGAGGAGCTGACCCGGCACAGGGCAGACGAGCGCGGGTGGGAGGTCATCGCTCTTGAGGTGATGCCCGACCGCGTACGCCTCTTCGTCAAGCACGATCCGAAGTTCCCGCCCTCGTGCGTGGCCAACCAGTTCGAGGGCTGCACCTTCCACGTCCTGCGCGCGGAGTTCTCGCACCTCAAGAGCCGCATGGCCACGCTGTGGTCGTCGTCGTACTTCGCCGCATCGGTTGGCGCGGGGTGGGCGGCCACGGGGGAGAAATACATCAACACCCAGTGGGAACGCCCCGGGAAGAAGGACAAGGAGGCGCACGCGTGATCCGCACCTACAAGTTCCTTCTGCGTCCAACGGCAGGTCAGCAAGCCGCGTTGCGGGCGATGCTGGCCGACCACTGTTCGCTCTACAACGGGGCGTTGCAGGAGCGTCGGGACGCCTACCGGCACGGCTCGAAGACCTCGATCACGTACGGGGATCAGTCCGCCCAGCTCAAAGCGATCCGGGCGTTCGACCCGGAGCGTCAGGGCCGATGGTCGTTCTCCAGCCAGCAGGCCACGCTCAGGCGGCTGGACAGGGCGTTCCAGGCCTTCTTCCACCGCGTCACGGCGGGGCGCACGCCGGGCTACCCCAGGTTCAAGGGCATCGGGCACTTTGACACCGTCACCTTCCCCAAGGACGGCGACGGCTGCCGCTGGGCCTCCACCCCCAACGACCGGCAGACCCGCTTGCGCCTTCAAGGTGTCGGGCACGTCCGTGTTCACCAGCACCGGCGAGTGCGGGGCCGTGTCAAAACGATCTCGGTCAAGCGGGAGGGTAACCGCTGGTACGCCGTCCTCGTCTGCGACAACGTACCCGCCGATGAGCTGCCGCCCACGGGCGCGATCGTCGGCATCGACATGGGCGTCGTCCACTTCCTCACCACCTCCGACGGCGTGCACGTCGCCAACCCGCGCTTCCTTGAGGCGATGGCCGACGAACTGGCCGAGGCGCAGCAGCACCTCGCGACATTTCCCCAACGAACCCGAAGACGCACCAAGCGCCATCGCGCGGCGGCTCGGAAGGTCGCCAAGCTGCACGGCAAGATCCGGCGACAGCGCGCCGACTTCCACCACAAGACCGCCCGCGCGCTGGTTGGTGATCACGACGTGATCGCGCACGAACGGCTGAACACGGCGGGCATGACCAAGAGCCCAGCCCCTGAGCCCGACCCCGGCCAGCCCGGCGGCTTCCTGCCGAACAATGCTGCCGCGAAGGCCGGACTCAACCGCAGTGTTCTCGATGCGGGTTGGGCGCAGTTCCTCGGAATCCTGGCGAACAAGGCTGAGAGTGCCGGTCGCCTCGTGGTCCCGGTGGATGCGCGCAATACCTCCCGCACGTGTCCCGAGTGCGGGCACGTCGCCAAGGAGAACCGCGTCACCCAAGCGAAGTTCGAATGCGTCCGATGCGGGTTCACGGCGAACGCGGACCACGTCGGCGCAACGAACGTCCTCAACAGGGCCGGGCTGGTCCTCTGTACGGCGGCTTAGCCACCGACGCAGGAAACCCACGTGTTCACGCATGGGTGGAGTCACGTGTCCTCCCTCGGCAGACAGCGGGCGTCAGCCTACGACGAGGGTCGTCGCAGATCACAGGGAATTTCGAGTGGCTCGCGGACAGAGCAATGTGCGGCCGCCGTCACAAACCCGCGCCGGCCTCCGTCAGCGAGGCGTCGGACCGAACGAAAGGAAATCCGATGCTGAACAACATCATGTACGTCACGGTCTACGTCACCGACCAGGACCGGGCGCTGAGCTTCTACACGGAGCAACTGGGCCTGGAGAAGCGCGTGGACGCGCCCGGCCTCCAGCAGCGTTTCCTCACGGTGGGCGTGCCGGGCAGTGCGGTCGAGCTCCTCCTGTGGTCGCACGCCCCGTCCGCGGGAGTGCCGGCCGAGCCGGAGTCGGGCCTCGCGCCCGGTCCGGTCTTCCTCGAATCGGACGACCTGAGGAAGGATTTCGAGCTGCTGCGCGGCCGGGGAGTCACCTTCGACCAGCCCGAACCGGAGGACTACGGGTACGGCATCCGCATCGAGGCGGTGGACCCGGACGGCAACCGGATCGCACTGCGCCAGCGCAACAGCTGACGTACGCCGGTCACTCCGCAAGTCCGGTACGGCGCCCGGCCCGCACGACCTGGGTGAGTGCCACCGCCGTCAACGCACCGGACACGGAGAGGCACACGAGCACGGCCGCCCACCGGTCCGCGAGGAGGTCGGCCTCGCCGTCGGAGTAGGCGCAGACGACGGACGGCGGAAAGACGGTCCTCCTGATGTCCAGGATCTCGATCCTCGTGAGCTTGGTGTCCGGGGGGACCGTCTTCCGGTACAGGCACTGGTCGTTGAGGTTTGTACGGGAGAGGTCGAGCACGGGGTCGATGCCGGTCACCCAGACCGCGGCGGCCACCGTCAGCGCGCCGATCACACCGGCCCGCACCCAGCGCGAGGTCCGCGACTGCCGTGTGAGGAGGAGGAAGGAGAGGGCGACCATCAGCACGCCGGTGCCCGCCCACATCGTCCAACTGCCCAGCGCGGTCGGGTGTGTTGGGCCGTACGTCCCCGAATCCGTCCAGTAGCAGGCGACGTCGGGCGGGAAGGCGTCCACCGTCACATGTACCAGCGGGAAGTCGTCGTCGAGGGTCCGCTGCCCGCACACGGCGACGGGATCGGTGAAGGCCAGCCCGTAGAGGACGGCGCCCGCGTATCCGACGACGGCCAGGAACGCGCCGATCACAGCCCAGCGGGCCGGCCTGGTCGGACGGCGTCGCGCCCGCCACATCCGGTACGGAACCACCCCGACGGCGCACGACAGGAGGCTGATCAAGGGTATGCCGAAGAAGGCCAGCATGCTCAGGACTTCCGTGCCCGCTCGTCCACGTACCGGGCGGACACCCTCAGGCCCACGCCGGTGACCGTGAGGGCCGCGAGCGCCGGGTTCACATAGCCGGGGACCTCGCGGTCGTACGTCGAACCGTCGCTTCGATGGCAGACGAAGCGGACCGGCACGTACCAGACCCGGTAGTCGTCGATGCGGTAGTCGGAGGCGGTGACGCCCGTGCGGCACGGGATGATCGGGGACGAGTCCGTTCCGCCGTCCTCCGCCTCCAGCACCGCGCCCGCGACGACGAGCATGCCCAACGCGTACAGGACGGCGGCGCCCGCACCGACGAGATGGGCGAGAGCACGCAGCGACGGCGCGAGTCCGCCGCGCCCCAGGCCGACAAGGCCCTTGCCGAGGAACGCCACACCGGTCACCGCGGCGATCACGACGAACAGCAGACTGAGGAGAAAGCTCACGCATCAGGGACGATCAAGGGGCGTTCGGCGGTTGCACGAGTCCGGCCCGCGGCGGGCCGATAGCGTGCGGCCATGACCGGTTCCGCCGAGCTGCCGCTCCTGTTCCTGGATGTCGACGGAACGCTCCTGCCGTTGGCCGGGGCGCGGCTTCCCACCACCCTGGACGACTGGGACGACTGGGAGCGGGTGACCAATCCCCAGCTGGCGAAGATCGACGCCGGCCACGGCCCGCGGCTGCTGGCGCTGCCCTGCGCGCTGGTGTGGGCGACCGCGTGGATGCACCGGGCCAACGCCGTGATCGGGCCACTGCTCGGACTTCCCGCGCTGTCGGTCGCGGAACTGCCCGAGGCGCCGATGACGGACGCGGTGGGCGAGCTGAACTGGAAGACCCGGGCGCTTGTCGAGGCCGCGGCGGGACGCACGTTCGTGTGGGTCGACGACGCGATCACCGACGTCGACCGTGCGTGGGTGTCGGCGCACCATCCGGGGCAGGCGCTCCTCCTCGCCGTCGATTCCGGCACCGGTCTGACCGCCACCGACCTTGCCGTCGTGGCCGACTGGCTGCGCCACATCGGTTCCTACGACGGCGTGTTGTGCGAGGACTCCGACGCGTCGTGAGCCTCGGGCACCGCGGACGGGCGTTGCCGGCCGGCGTTTTCGTGGGCCGCTCGGTGGCCGCCGCGCAGGGCGGAGGCGACGGCGGAGATCACGGCCATGCCCGCGGCCACGCTGAAGACGATGGTCAGGCCGTGATGGAACGGGCCGGAGACCAGTTGCGGGAAGAAGGTGTGGCCGGTCAGTGCGGCGCGCTGCGACGCGGAGACATGGTCGAGGGCGCCCTGGGAGGTGAGCAGGTGCTCGATGGGGTTGTTGCCGAGGAACGTCGCGAACAGGGTACTGACCGGCGGCAGCGACGCGGCTTGCTCGGCCGCCGCGGCCGGTACGCCGTGCGCCTGGAGGCCGTGGCTGAGCGCCGACGGCAGCGAGGAGGCGAGCCCGGAGACCATCAGGGAGAAGAACACGCCGATGGACAGTGCCGTACCGGAGTTCTGGAAGGTGGACCGCATGCCCGAGGCGACGCCCCGGTACTCCGGCGGCACGCTGCCCATGATGGAGGACGTGTTGGGTGAGGAGAACATGCCCTGGCCCAGCCCGTTGAGCAGCAGCAGCGCGGCGAACGCGCCGTAGTCGAAGTCGACCGGCAGGGCGAGCAGTCCGAGGAAGGAGCAGGCGACGAGGGCCAGGCCGAGCGTGGAGAACAGGCGGGCGCCGAAGCGGTCCGACAGATACCCGGACAGCGGACCGGCGAGGAGGAAGCCGAGGGTGAGCGGGAGCATGAAGATGCCCGCCCACAGCGGGGTGTCCTCGAAGTCGTAGCCGTGCAGGGGCAGCCAGATGCCCTGCAGCCAGATGATGAGCATGAACTGGAGCCCGCCGCGCGCGATCGCGGTCAGCAGGGCCGCCAGATTGCCCGCGGCGAACGCCCGGACCTTGAACAGGGCCAGGTTGAACATGGGTTCGGCGATGCGGGTCTCGACGTAGCAGAAGAGCAGCAGCAGTACGGCGCCCCCGGTCAGGCCGGTGAGCACCCACGGGTTGCCCCAGCCGGTGGCGCTGTCGCCGTAGGGCTGGATGCCGTAGGTGATCGCGGCCAGGAGGATGCCGGCGCCCGAGGCGAAGGTGACGTTGCCGAGCCAGTCGACGCGGCCGGGGCGGCCCGTGGCGGTCTCCCGGAGGCTGAGGTACGACCAGATGGTCCCGGTGACGCTGATCGGGACGCTCACCCAGAACACGGCGCGCCAGTCGACCGCCGCGAGCAGTCCGCCCGCGAGGAGGCCGAGGAACTGCCCGGCGAGCGCGGTGATCTGGTTGATGCCCAGGGCCATGCCGCGCTGCCGGGCCGGGAACGCGTCGGTGAGGATGGCCGCCGAGTTGGCGGTGAGCATGGAGCCGCCGAAGGCCTGCACGATGCGCCACAGGATCAGCCACAGGGCACCCGCCCCCGCGTGGAACGGGTCGAGGGAGAGCGCCACGGACGCACACGCGAAGATCAGGAAGCCGAGATTGTAGATCCGCACCCGGCCGAACATGTCGCCGAGCCGGCCGAGCACGACCACGAGGACGGCCGAGACCAGCAGATAGCCCAGGATCATCCACAGCAGATAGCCGATGTTGCCGGGCGCGAGCGGGTCGAGGCCGATGCCCCGGAAGATCGCGGGCAGCGAGATGATCACGATGGAGGCGTCCATCGTGGCTATCAGCACCCCGAGCGTGGTGTTCGACAGCGCGACCCACTTGTAGCCGGGCCCGGGCTCGGAGCGCTGCTTCACAGTCGCTCCGCCATCCGGTCCAGCAGCGGCAGCGCGGACGCGAGCGTGGCGCGTTCCTCGACCGTGAACTCGTCGAGGACGGCCGCCAGCCGCTGCACCGACTCGGAGCGCCGCTCGGCCAGCATGGCCCGCCCCTGATCGGTGACGGCCACGATGCTGCGCCGCCCGTCCGCCGCGTCCGGGGTACGGCGCACCAGCCCGCGCTGTTCGAGCAGCGCGAGAGTGCTGGCCATCGCCTGCGGGCGCACGCGCTCCATCTCGGCGAGCGAGGTCGGCGAGTCGGGCCCGTCGGCGGCCAGCCGCGCCAGCACCGACACACCCGACAGGGACACGTCCCCCACGGCGTGGGCCTGCCGCAGCCGCCGCGTCATACGGCCCACCGCGAGTCGCAGCTCGGAGGCGAGCCGTGTGCTGTCACCCAGGTCACGGGCGTCGCCGCCGCCCGCTGCCGTGTCCGCTCTCATGGGTACTAACAGTAGGTTTAACAGTCTGGGCTGTTCAATCAACTGTTAGTAAATGTGCCGACAGCTCGATGCGGGGCCAGGAGCAGCCGCCAAGGGCACGAAGGGTCAACCTCCCCCACGCCATGGTCGCCAGATCCGCCGCGACTCGGTTCTGCCCTGGCTCGGGCGGTGCAGGCCCTCGCGGGCGCGGGCTGCCGACCCGGACCGCCACCGACGTCGCACCGGTCCTGTGAGCCGTTGCCGCGGCGAGACGTCCCGGGGGTGAAGGCGGTCGACTATTCGGCGCCCTCGCCTTCGCTTATTCGGTGCCCTCGTCTTCGCTCTCGCCGAACAGCAGCCGGACGAAGTCGGGGCTGACGCCCTCGCGCAGCCCGGCGCGGGCCGCCTCGTCGGGGAAGCCCTCCGAGAACTGATCGCGACTGCGCTCGTAGCGCTCGACGAAGCAGGCGCGGGCTGGGTGTCCCGGCCGTGACGCCCCGACGGCGAACTCGATCCACAGCCGCATCAGCTCCGGCGTCATTTGGTCGAAGCCGCCGGCCTGGGCCAGGCCCTGCTGCCACTCCTCCGCATGGCGCTGGGCGAGTACCTTCGTCGTTGATCGCGGCCTGGCTGTCCGGGGTGATGGGGATGGCCAGGCCGTCCACCAGGTACGTCTGTGGGTGCGGGTTTTGCCGCCCAGCAGAGCGCGGACGGGGCGGAGGCGTCCGCTGGGCCCTGCTCGCCTGACGAATGCATCCTGGGGGCCCACCGTCTGCTGGCCATCACCCATTCCAGCGCCGTCATTGCCACCGGCACCGCGACCGCGGCCACCATGGCCTTCACCACCTTCGTCCTGTTCCAGCCTTCGGTCGGCCATGCGGCGACGGGCACCCGGATCGAGCTGGATGACGTGTGCCGCCGTTACCGGGTGGGGCAGATCGCCGTCACCGCGCTGGACGACGTCGATCTCCACGTGGACGAGAACGCCTTCGTCGTCGTGCTGGGCCCCTCCGACTCTGGCAAGACCCCGCTGCTCGACCTGATCAGAGCGCTGGACACGCCGAGCATGCGCCGGATCCGCATCGCCGGGCAGGCCATCGCGGCCGCCCCGCCGCGGGACCTGTCGGTTTTCCAGTTGCCGCGCAGTCCGAGTCGGGCCCGTCGGCTGCTCAATCTTCCGTCTCACCTGCCGTGAGGGCGGAGAGGGCGGCGTCGAGGCGGCGTGTGGCCTCCTCGGCGACCGGGCGCAGGGCGTCGAGTTCGGTCAGGGCGACCATCGTGTTCGGGTCGAGGGCCTGTACGGCGGTGTGGTCGCCGTCGCGGCGGACGACGACGTTGCAGGGCAGCAGCAGGCCGATGGAGCGGTCGGTCTCCAGGGCGCGGTGGGCCAGGGGCGGGTTGCAGGCGCCGAGGATGACGTAGTCCTCCATGTCGTGATCGAGCTTGGCCTTCAGCGTGGCGGTCACGTCGATCTCGGTGAGGATGCCGAACCCCTGCGCGGCGAGGGCCTCGCGGGTGCGGGCGACGGCGGTGGCGAAGTCGGCGTCGAGGCGGACGGTGCGGTCGTAGCGCATGGTGTGAGCCCTTCCTGGCGGTTCTCGGCGGCGGGGGACGGATGGCCGGCCGGGTGTGAGGTACCCGGGAGGTGTTTCCTGGGCTTTCCCGGCCCTTGAAAATACCCCCCGGGGTACTTGTGTTACCTTCGCAAGCATACCCCCTGGGGTAATTCTTCGATGGAAGGGAGCACTTCGTGTTCTTCGTCGACACGATCGAGGTGTCGGGGCTCGGCAACCGCAGCTATCTGGCCGGGGGCCGGCACACGGCGGTGGCGGTCGACCCGCCCCGCGATGTCGATCAGGTGGTTGCCGCGGCGGCCCGGCGCGGGGTGCGGATCTCGCACGTCGTCGAGACGCACGTCCACAACGACTACGTCACCGGGGGCCTGGAGCTCGCCCGGCTCGTCGGCGCCGCCTACCTGGTTCCCGCCGCGGCCCGCGTCTTCTTCGAGCGTGTCCCCGTCCACGAGGGAGACCGGACCGAGATCGATCCGGGTGCCGGTCTGACGTTGCGCGCACTGGCCACGCCCGGTCACACCCCTCACCACACCTCCTACGTGCTGGAGGAGAACGGCGCGGCGGTCGCCGTCTTCACCGGCGGTTCCCTGCTCATCGGCACGGTCGGTCGCCCCGACCTGGTGGAGCCGCGGCTGACCGAGGACCTCGCCCGCGCCCAGCACGCCTCCGCGCACCGGCTGGCGGCGGAGTTGCCCGACGAGACGGCCGTACTGCCCACGCACGGCTTCGGCAGCTTCTGTTCGTCCGCCCAGACCGAGGGCGGCGACACGACCATCGGCAAGGAGAAGGCGTCCAACGAGGCGCTCACCCGGGACGTGGACACCTTCGTCGCCGATCTGCTGGCCGGTCTGGACGACATCCCCGCCTACTACACCCACATGGGACCGGCCAACGCCGCCGGGCCCGTGCCCGTCGACCTCACCCCGCCCGCCGTCGCCGACGCCGAGGAGATCGCGGAGCGGCTCGCGGCGGGGGAGTGGGTGGTGGACCTGCGCAACCGGGTCGCCTTCGCCGACGGGCATGTGGCGGGCTCGTTCAACTTCGAGGGCGAGGGGCAGCTCGCCACGTATCTGGCCTGGCTGATCCCGTGGGGCAAGCCGGTCACGCTGCTCGCCGCGTCGCCCGGTCAACTGGCTGCTGCGCAGCGTGAGTTGGTGAGGGTGGGTATCGACCGCCCGGCCGCCGCGGCCACCGGCGGACCGACCGAGTGGCTGCGTGCGGGGGAGGCGCCGGCGTCCTTCCGCCGGGCCACGTTCGCGGATCTCGCCGAGCGGGCCACCGATGTCGTCGTCCTGGACGTGCGGCGTGCGTCCGAGCGGGCCGGCGGGTACGTGCAGGGCTCGGTCCACGTCCCGATCCACACCCTGCACCACCGCCTCGGCGAGGTTCCCGAGGGCGAGGTGTGGGTGCACTGCGCGGGCGGCATGCGCGCCGCGATCGCCGCCTCGCTGCTGGACGCCGCGGGCCGGGACGTCGTCGCCGTGGACGACTCCTTCGACGGAGCCGACAAGGCGGGCCTGGTCGTCCGCACCGCCTGACGGCGCGGGGACCGGCCGAACATCCGTACCGACACAGGAAACTGGAGCGAGAGACCGAGATGAGCATCTTCCGGCGAGGCACCGGCGGCCCGGGGCGCGTGACCGTGCAACAGGCGGCGGTACGCACCGGCCATGCGGGCAGCGGCGGTGACGCCGTACTGCTGGACGTGCGCGAGCCGTACGAGTGGCAGGCCGGGCACGCGCCGCGAGCCGTTCACCTGTCCCTGTCGGCGCTGACCGCCGGTGCGGGGCTGCCCGCTCACGTGCAGGCGCGGCCCCTGATCGTGATCTGCCGGTCCGGCAACCGCTCCCGGCAGGCGGCCGAACTGCTGGTCGCCCGTGGGGCAGAGGCCGTGGACGTGATCGGCGGGATGCGCGACTGGGCCGGAGCGGGGCTGCCGGTGGTGGACGCGCGCGGCGGGAACGGCACGATAGCGTGAGCGCTCTTTTGCTCGCCCTGGCCGCCGGAGCGGTCATCGGCCTGGCGCTGGGAGCGCTCGGGGGCGGCGGCAGCGTCCTGGCCGTCCCGGCACTGATCTACCTGCTCGGCTTCAGCCCGGTCGGGGCGACGACGGCGAGCCTGGTCATCGTCACGCTCACCTCGGTCACCGCGCTGGTCGCACATGCCCGTGACGGCCATGTGCGCTGGCGCACGGGACTGCTGTTCGC
Source organism: Streptomyces cylindrosporus (assembly GCF_022698165.1). Taxonomy (GTDB): domain Bacteria; phylum Actinomycetota; class Actinomycetes; order Streptomycetales; family Streptomycetaceae; genus Streptomyces; species Streptomyces cylindrosporus. The sequence goes on along the minus strand of NZ_JALDAY010000007.1, from coordinate 4,466 downwards.
GGCGGCCGGGATCGGCCCGGCGATGCTCGGCGGCGCGCTCGCCGACCGGATCCCGGAGGCTGTGCTGACGGCCGCTTTCGCCGTGGTCGCGGGAGTGGCCGCCCTGCGCATGCTGCGTTCCCGGCCGGCCGCCGAAGGCGCCGTGACGGCGCGGCCGGGGCGGGCCACGGCGGCCGGTGCCGGACTCGGAACGGTCACCGGGGTCCTCGGGGTCGGCGGCGGATTCCTCGCCGTACCCGCGCTGGTGGGTGTGCTGGGATTGCGGATGCGCGACGCGGTCGGCACCAGTTTGCTGGTCATCACCGTCAACTCGCTGGCCGCGCTGGCCACGCGCGCCGGTACGGTCGAGGGGCTGGACTGGGCGGTCGTCGGACCGTTCATCGGGGCGGCGATCCTCGGCGCGTGGGACGGCAAGCGGCTGTCGGCGAGGGTTTCCGGGCCCACGCTTCAGCGGATCTTCGCCGTGGTGCTGCTCGCGGTCGCGGCCTTCATGCTGATCGACGCCGTCGCGTGAGGCGGCCACCGCGCATGATCAGGCCAGGGACAGGAAGAGCTTCTCCAAGCGGGCGCGCATCGCCTCGGGGTCCTCGCCGTTCTTGCGGCCGGACTCCATGTCCGTCAGGCACTGCTGCAGGCCCGTCGCGATGATCGCGAAACCGGCCCGGTCCAGTGCCCGGGAGGCGGCGGCGAGCTGCGTGACTACGTCCTCGCAGTCCCGGCCCTCTTCGATCATCCGGATCACGCCGGAGATCTGACCCTGCGCCCGGCGCAGGCGGTTCAGCACGGCCTTCAGGTCCGCACCCTCAAGCTCCAGTTCCACGACCACTCCTCAAAAAAATACCCCTAGGGGTACTGTACGTCCCGGTTCGGGGCGGCGTCGACCATTAAGGATCACACCTGCCATGACCAACACCCCCGCTCTCGTCACCCTCGGCACCGAGCAGGCCCGCGCACGGCTGCACGAGCTGACCGTCATCGACGTGCGCACGCCCGCCGAGTACGCCTCCGGGCACCTGCCCGGCGCCGTCAACATTCCCCTGGACCACATCCGGCGGGCTCTGCCGGAGATACGCCACGCCGCCGAGCGCGGCGACGTCCTGGTCGTGTGCGCCTCCGGCGCCCGGTCCGACAACGCCTGCAAGCTCCTGGCCCAGCAGGGCATCATCACGGCCACGCTCGCCGGCGGCACCGGCGCCTGGGCCGCCGACGGACACGACCTGCACCGGCCCGCCGCCTGCGACACGCGGGCCGGCTGGAGCATGGAACGCCAGGTCCGCTTCACCGCCGGCGCCCTGGTGCTCCTCGGCCTGGTCCTCGGCGTGCTCGTGCATCCGGCCCTCCTGCTGATCTCGGCCGGCATCTCGGGCGGCCTCGTCCTCTCCGCCCTCACCGACACCTGCGGCATGGCAGCCGTGCTCGGCAAGCTGCCCCACAACCGCCCCCGCGCGGCCGACCTCGACGAGGCGCTGACTGCGCTTCGTACCTGCTGAACGCCACGGTGGAGCTGTTTGACGGGTGCCGCGGTGTCAGTCGGCTCCGCCTGAGCCCGCGGCGGCCTTCCGGCGCACGTCCTCCATGTCGACTGCGCGGATGTTGGTGATGAGCTCCTCCAGAGCCTGCGGCGGCAGTGCGCCGGGCTGGGAGTACAGGACAGTCCGGTCGCGGACGGCCATCAGGGTGGGGATGGAGGAGATCCGGAACGCTCCGGCGAGTTCGGGCTGTGCCTCGGTGTCGACCTTGCCGAAGACGATGTCGGGGTGGCGCGCGGACGCCTTCTCGTAGACGGGGCCGAACATCCGGCACGGCCCGCACCAGGCGGCCCAGAAGTCGATCAGCACGATGTCGGAGCCGATGACGGTCTCCTCGAAGTTGTCCTTGGTCAGTTCGACGGTCGGCATGGGATTCCCTCTCCTCTCGTATACCCGGTGGGGTATCTGTGTCTGCTTGGTTCAACCGGTGCCGGTCCGGGTTTGTTCCAGACAGACGGGCGGCAGCGGGAACCAGCGCATGCGCTCGAAGTCGGCCGGCAGTCCGGTGGGGCCGTCGTCGTTCCGGTCGGGGCGGTCGGCCAGCACCGTGCGGGCGGCGTCGAGTTGATCCGCCAGCGCCGCCTCGCCGAGTCGGCGGTGGCGGACGGTCGGGGAGGTGATCCGCCCGTCGGTGCCGAAACGCAGGTCCGTCAGTCGCAACGGGGGATCCGTGGGGCCGCTGTGGTGGCGCCACTGCCCGGTGTGCGGGTCGAAGCGGTAGTCGGGCAGGAGCCGGTGCCCGTGCGTGGCGATCAGGCCGACTGCGTCGATGAGGTAGTCGCGGACGGTGTCGCTGATGAAGTAGTTGAAGTTGACGCGGGTCCAGCCGGGCTTGATGCCGTCGCAGCCGTGCACGACCTCGTCGAGCAGGGCCTGGGAGGTGGGTTCGTCGATGGCGAGCAGGCGGTGGCCGTAGGGGCCGGCGCAGGAGCAGCCGCCGCGGGCCTGGATGCCGAACAGGTCGTTGAGCAGGGCGACGACATAGTTGTGGTGCAGGTAGGCGTGTTCGCCGTGGCGGATGCGGAAGGAGACGATGGACAGCCGCCGGGCGTGGTGGTTGCCGAGGACCTCGATGCCGGCGTTGCGCTCCCAGGCCGCGAGGGCGCGGCGCCAGTGGCGCTCCTCCGCGGCCTGAATGGCGTCGGTGCCGACCGCCTGCTTGAGCGCGAAGACCAGCCCGGCACGGATGGACTCCACGATCGCCGGGGTGCCGCCCTCCTCCCGGGCGACCGGGTCGTCGAGATAGCGGTGGCCGAGGGGGCCGACGAAGGCCACCGTGCCGCCGCCGGGCGCGGTGGGCACCGGGTTGCGCACCAGCTCACGCCGCACGACGAGCACACCCGGGGTCTGCGGACCGCCGACGAACTTGTGCGGGGACAGGAACAGCGCGTCCTTGTGATCCCCGGCGCCCCGGGCGCTCTCCGCCATCCGGATCGGGATGTACGGTGCCGCGGCCGCGTAGTCCCAGAAGGACAGGGCGCCGTACGCGTGCAGCAGGCGGGCGATGCGGTCGGTGTCGGTGAGGATGCCGGTGACGTTGGAGGCGGCGGAGAAGCTGCCGATCAGCAGCGGGCGGTCGGCGTACCGCCGTAGCCCCGCCTCCAGCCGCGCGAGGCCGATGTGGCCGTCCGGATCCTCGTCGACGACCACGACGTCCGCGACCGACTCCCGCCAGGGCAGTTCGTTGGAGTGGTGCTCGTACGGCCCGACGAAGACCACGGGGCGCTTGCCCTCGGGCGGCCTCACCTGGCGGCGCAACTCCAGGATGCCGACCAGCTTGTTGACCGCCGCGGTCGCGCCGGAGCCGCAGAAGATCACCAGGTCGTCCTCGGTGCCGCCGACCGCGTCCCGGATGATCCGGCGGGCGTCCTCGCGCAGCCGGGTCGTCTGCAGGCCGGTGCCGGAGCTCTCCGTGTGGGTGTTGCCGTAGCGCGGCAGCACCTGCTCGTGGACGAAGTCCTCGACGAAGTGCAGGGCACGACCGGACGCGGTGTAGTCGGCGTAGACGATGCGCTTCGGGCCGTACGGGCCGTCCAGCACCTCGTCGTCACCGATGAGCCCGGCCCGGATCCGGGCCGGCCACGCCGACACGGCGGGCAGGGAGGCCGTACTCACGGCTCCAGCTCGATGTCGATCTCGGGCGGCCGGTTCAGCGTGTTGTGGACCGTGCAGTGCGAGACCACGGCCAGCAGACCCGCGCGGCGCTGCTCGGGCAGCTCCGACGGTGCGACGACCACCAGGCGCACGGAGGCGACACGCGCCGGGCGGTCGGTGGCCATCGTGAACTCCGCACGGACGCGAAGCCCGGTGCCGGGCAGGCCGTGCCGATGGAGGTAGCGGCCCGCGTAGAAGGCGACGCAGGTGGCCAGCGAGGCCGCGAAGAGCTCGGTGGGGGTGGGCGCGGTGTCCGTGCCGCCGGCCTCCAGCGGCTGGTCGACCCGGAGGCGGTGTTCGCGGACGTCCACTGTGTAGGCGTCCCGGTCGACGTGGATGACCTCAAGGCGGTGCACGTCCGGGTTCTGCGGCCGGTTCGTGCTGAGGGTCTGCGGTGTGGTGTCGGTCATGGCAGGGCCCTTCTCGCTGGTGTCCGCTGCTCCGGATTCCAGTCGACCGCGCAGGGTGCGGAGGATGAAGAGGCCGACGGGGCGGGGAAGGGGCCGTTCGGCCCTCGTGTGTCCTGCCACGGCGATATACCCTGCTGGGTATTTGGTCAGGGTGAGGTTATACCCGGGTGGGTACCTGGCAGGGACCATCGGCCCCTGCCTCGCCCTCATCTCCCGCACGAGGGTGGGGGTATGGGCAAACACATCGTGATTCTCGGAAGCGGTACCGCGGGCACCATGACCGCGAACCGCTTGTGCCGCGCGTATGACGACAGCGAGCTGCGGATCACGGTCGTCGACCAGGACGACGATCACCTCTACCAGCCGGGCCTGT
>NZ_JALDAY010000006.1 GCF_022698165.1 Streptomyces cylindrosporus | reverse complement strand
GAGCCGCGTCGACGCCTACCAACGGTTCGCCCAGGTCCTCGGAGTCTCACCGGGCGCCAACCTCTACTGCTGACGCCGCTTTCTACGTCATGGTGACATGCACCTGATCACTTGTTGATCGTTCCGAACCGACTCGGAAGGGCATCACCATGCGCACCCCCCACGTCCTGCTCGCCACGGCCGCGGTGCTCGCCGCCGCGGTCGTGGCACCCCCGGCCGGCGCGACCGCCGAGGTCCCGGAGCCGGGCTCCTACTACCTCCAGAGCGCCACGACCGGGCTCAACGCCGCCGACAACGCGGGAGCCGTCGAGCAGCACAGACCCAAGGGCGACGAGGACCGCCAGCAGTGGAGACTGACGGCGAGCGGAACCTCGTACGTCCTGGAGAGCACCGACACGACGGGCAGTTGCCTCGGCCGCTCCGGGGACCAGGCCCGCACGGTGTCCTGCACCGCCGCCGACGCGGCCTGGGAGATTGCGCCGAGCGGCGACGACCAGTACACCCTCAAGGTCCCCGGCGCGGACCGCTATCTGACCGTGGCCGCCAAGCCTTCCGGCGCCAACTACCCCGCCCAGCTGGCAGTCGGCGCACCGGGCGTACTCGCCACCTGGTACCTCACCCCCGTCACGCCCGCGACCAGCCCCATGCCGCCCCAGGACCGGCGCACCCTGGACCAGGTCACCTTCCTGACCGCCCACAACGCCTACGCCAACGGCGTCGACGGCGGCTTCGCCCCGCCCTTCGTCAACCTCGTCCCGAACCAGACGCGTGGCATCGACCAGCAACTCGCCGACGGCGTACGGGGGTTCATGCTCGACATCCACCAGACCCCGGACGGCGCGATCCTCTGCCACAACAGCTGCACGCTCGTCAGCAAGCCCGTCGCCCTGTGGGTCGACCTCCAGCGCATGGTCGACTTCCTCAAGGCGCATCCCGACCAGTTCGTCACCGTCTTCCTGGAGGACTACGTCGATCCGGGCGTCCTGCGGTCCGAACTCGCCCGCGTCAGCGGCCTGTCCGACGTCCTCTACCGGCCCGACCGCACCGGCGTCCGGCAGCACGGCTGGCCCAGGCTCGCCGACCTCGTCGCGGCCGATCAGCGGCTGCTGATCTTCACCGACCACAGCCGTGCCGCCGACGAGGCCGCGGGCCTGACCCGGGACAGCTTCGGCGTGATGTACCAGCGCGAGTGGACCGTGGAGAACTACTGGTCCATGGGCTCCGGCATCGGCACCTCCGACTGGTCCTGCTACAGCCGCTGGTACGGCGCCGACACCAACATCCCGCTGACCCGCACCGAGACCGGCTTCCGCCCGCTGTTCGTCATGAACCACTTCCGTGACGCCGCCATCGCCGCGACGGCGACGACGGACAACACCAAACTCGCGGACCGCGCCCGGCGGTTCTGCCTGCCGGCCGCCCGGAAGAAGCCGAACTTCCTCGCCGTCGACCGCTATGACCTCGGCAACCCGGCCGCCGCAGTCGCCACCCTGAACTCCTATACGTATCCGTAAAGTCCACGCGGCACGGCACCCGTCGTGTGAGACTCCGCCGGTGACCTCCGAAACGATCACCGCGGACGCCGCGGGCACCTGGAAACTCGGCGACCTGACCGTCAGCCGCATCGGCTTCGGCGCGATGCGGCTGACCGGCAGCGCGGCCTTCCACCTCGGCACACCGAGCGACCGGCAGCGCTCGATCACTGTGCTGCGCAGGGCGGTCGAGCTCGGCGTCGACCACATCGACACCGCCGCCTTCTACTTCTCCCAGCTGCGATCGGCCAACGAACTCATCAACAGCGCGCTCTCCCCGTACCCCGACGACCTCCTCATCGCCACCAAGGTCGGCCCCTACCGCGACTACCACGGCGAGTGGGGCACCTCGGCCCGGCCCGACCAACTGCGCGGCCATGTCGAGGAGAACCTGCGCCAGCTCGGCCGGGACCACCTCGACCTGGTCTATCTGCGCCGGATGCGCCAGGAGTCGGTCGCCGAGCACTTCGGCGCGCTGGCCGAACTGCGCGAGGCGGGCCTCGTACGGCACCTGGGCCTGTCCGACATCGAGCCCCGGCACCTCGCCGAGGCGCAGGAGATCGCGCCCGTCGTGTCCGTGCAGAACCGGTACGGGCTCGGCGACCGTGCGCCGGCCACCGGGGAGGTCCTGCGGCTCTGCGGTGAACAGGGCATCGCCTTCGTGCCGTTCTTCGCTGTCGCCGGGCAGGGCGGGGCGCGCGGTGCGACGACCGCCCACGACGCGGAGGTGCTCGCCGTCGCCCGCGCCCACGACGCGAGCCCCGCGCAGGTCCGCCTCGCCTGGACCCTGCACCAGGGCCCGCACGTCCTCGCCATCCCCGGCACCGGCAATCCCGACCACCTCGCCGAGAACATCGCGGCGGGCGCACTGTGCCTGACGGACGACGAGCTGGAACGGCTCAACGCCCTGCACCGCGCGGCGGACTGACGCCGTCGGCGCGTCCAGTGGCCGCGATCGAACTTCCCCCGAGCGGCGAGGAGGAGTAGAAGCCATACGTGGACACACCGGCCGTCCAGCGGATGCCCGCCCCGGCGCCCAGTGCACTGCCCCCACCGTTCGGCGCGCGCGGCAGGTCCGGAGCTGGTGTGCTGGTTCAGGACCTTTTCGCACCTTCCCAGGAGCAGCGGATGAGTACCTATCGAGTCGCCCAGGTGACCGAGGCCGGCGGACCCCTGCGGATCGCCGAGCGCGAGGTGCCGCGGCCGGGCCCCGGCCATGTGCGGATCGCCGTCGAGGCGTGCGGGATCTGCCACAGCGACGCCGCCTTCGTGAACGCCGCCCTGCCCGGCGTCCGGTTCCCCGTGGTCGCCGGGCACGAGATCGCCGGACGGATCGAGGAACTCGGTGACGGCGCGCGGGAGATGGGCTGGCAGCCGGGCGACCGCGTCACGGTCGGCTGGTTCGGCGGCAGCTGCGGTCACTGCACTCCTTGCCGTCAGGGCGACTTCATCGTCTGCGACAACCTGAAGGTCCCGGGCTGGGCCTACGACGGCGGTTTCGCCGAGCGGACGATCGCGCCCGTCGACGCGCTGGCCCGCGTCCCGGAGGCCTTCTCGGCCGTCGACGCCGGCCCCATGGCCTGTGCCGGCGTCACCGTGTTCAACGGGCTGCGGCGCAGCTCCGCCCGCCCCGGCGACCTCGTCGGCGTCCTCGGCATCGGTGGCCTCGGCCATCTGGGAGTGCAGTTCGCGGTCGCGATGGGCTACGAGACCGTTGCGATCGCCCGCGGCGCCGACAAGGCGGACTTCGCCAAGCAGCTCGGCGCCCACCACTACGTCGACAGCACCACGGACACCCCGGTCGCGGAGGCGCTCCGGTCCCTCGGCGGCGCCAAGGTCGTCCTCGCCACCGCCAGCAACTCCGCCGCCATCACGGCCACCGTGGACGGGCTCTCCCACCGCGGTGAACTGGTCGCCATCGGCGCCGACCCCGACGCCCTCGGGATCAGCCCCAACCAGCTGCTGATGCGCGGCCGGATCATCCGCGGCCACCCCTCCGGCACCGCGCAGGACGTGCAGGACACCCTGGCGTTCGCCGCCCTGCACGGCATCCGCCCGACGACCGAGACCGTGCCGCTGGAGCAGGCAGACGAGGCCTACCGGAAGATGCTCGCCGGCGGCGCCCGCTTCCGCATGGTCCTCACGCCCTGACCCGCGTCGCCCTCAGACCGCCCAGACGCCGTCCCGCATGAGATGGCGCCCCCGCAGCTCGTGCGTCCCGCGCCATGCCTGAACGGCGCGGGGCCGCACCCGGAAGAACGCGTACGCGGCGCTGTCCGCACGGGGATCCCACCCCGTCTTCCCCACGAACGCCTCGACCGCCGCGAGGGGCACGTCCTCCCGGCCGAAGACCTCCACCTCCCCGTCGACCAGCACCACGTCCTGCGTGTCCCCGAGAGCGAGCCGGGTGCGGCCGCCGTCGCGCAGATTGCGCCCGGTCGGATTGGTGGTCCGGGTGCACACCCACACGGACTCCGCGTCCCACACGAACCACAGAGCGACCAGACACGGCAGCCCGTGCGCGTCCGCGGTCGCCACCCAGACGTCGGTCTCCCGTTCCAGCCGGGCCAGTACGTCCCGCTTGCGCTGCTCGGCCCCACGCGGCTGCTCGACGATCTTCATGCCGGGCACGCTACCGACCCACCCGCCGAAGCACCTCGGCCCGCAGTCCTCGTTCCCGGGCCCTAGGACACCCGGAGCCTGCCTCACGACGGCTGCACGCGTGCACCGGGGCTGCTGCGACCGGCGTGTGAGTCGCGGGCCGCCGTGGCCGGTGTGTGGGTTGGCGGACCGCTGTGACTGGCGTGTGGGCGGGAGCTGCTGCGGCTGGCGTGTGTGCAGCGGGACCGTTCCAGCCAGCGCTAGTTCCGGGGACTGCTCCGGTCGGCGCGAGTTCCGGGGACTGCTCCGGTAGGCGTGTTAGCCAGGCACCTCCCGGCCGGCGCGTGTGCCGAGGTCCGCCAGGACCGGAGCATGAGCCAGGGAACCCTCGCTCGGCATCCGACCCGAGGGGACGCCCGGCGGTTGCGTGGCCAAGGCACCGCTTCGCTGATGCGTGACCGAAGGACGGCTCAGCTGACGCGTGCCGAGGGGTCGCCCGGCTGGTGCGGCTGAGGAGTCATCCGGCCGACGCGTGACCGAAAGACCGCCCAGCCGACGCGTGACTGAGGCACCGCCCAGCTGGCGCATGGTCGCGGGACCGCCCGGCTGGCGCACGACCGAGCAACCGCCCGGCGAACGCGTGTCCCCGGGACCGCCCAGCTGCGGCACCGTCTGGCCGGTGCCTGGCCGAGGCAGCGCCCTGCCGACGCGGAGACACCGTCCGGCTGCGCGTGGCCGAGGCACCGCCCGGCTGGCGCATGACCAAGCAACCGCCCGACGAACGCGTGCCCCCGGAACCGCTCAGCCGACGCGTGAACGAGCCCCCCGGCCACCGCTCACTCCCGCAGCCCGCCCGGCAGCCTCGCTCTCCCGCCGCCGAATCCCCGCACCACCCGCCCCGCCGCCACCTTCTGCAGCAGCCCGTACGCGAGCACCGGCAGCAGGATGTGTGGCCGGTCCGGCAGTGTCGTCGTGATGAGCACCGCGCTCGCGCTGCTGTTGTTCATCCCGCAGGCCAGCGTCACGGACGCGCCCGCCCTCGCGTCCAGCCGCAGCGCACGGACGGCGACCCTGCCCACGCCGAAGGACAGCCCGCACACCGTCGCCGCGACGGCCAGCGCCCCCACCAGCAGCACGGGACGCGGATGCCGGAGGAACGGGTCCAGGACACCGCACGCGTTGACGTACGTCAGCAGCAGCGAGGCCGGCAGGGCAGCGGCGACGGCCGCGTCGACGAGCCCGCCCGCAGCGCGCCGCGGCAGCAGCAGCCGGCACAGCAGCCCTGCACCGCAGGGCAGCACGACCGATGTGAGGGCGAAGGCGTTCCCCGCGGTCTGCGCCGCGTCCGCCAGCCGACCCGCGTAGTCGCCGCGCAGCAGCGGACACAGGAGGGTCAGCGTGAGCGGCACGGTGAGGGGGCTGACCAGCGTCGAGGCGAGCACCAGCCCCACGGCCGTCGGCTGGTCGCCGTCCCCCTTGGCCGTCCACACCGTCGCCCCGGCCGCCACCGGCATCGCGACGACGAGGATCATCGCGGCCACCATGCCGCTGCCGCCGTCCCGGTCCGGCGACTGCCGCAGCAGCAAGGCCACCCCGGGCAGGATCAGCAGCGGCGCCCCGACATGCAGCAGGAGCCCGGCGACCAGCGCGCCCGGGCGCCGTAGCAACAGCCGCAGCTCACGCAGCGGCACCTGGAGCCCGGCGCCGAACAGAACCAGTCCGAGGAGCAACTGCGGGGTGCTGAAAGGGAGTTCAGAGAGGCCCGTCGGGTGCGGCCGCCGCAGCCACAGACCGGGGGCGGGCAGCAGCGCGGCGGCGGCATAGGCCAGGGCGATCGCCGTGCCGAGGCGGCGGCGGAGCAGGCGGTGCAGGCCGTAGAGGCGCGACCGGCGTGGGCGGGCGGTCGCATCACTCTCGGGCCGGGGACGGGCGGTGGTGATGTCGGTCTCGGGCTGGGGACACATGGCGGCGCTCTTCCGTCGTGGGGCAGGGGTGGGGACGGAGCGCCGGTATCGCGAGAAGGGGCTGGTGGACGGCAGGCTCGGCGGTCATCTTCGAGGGCCCCTTTCGTGATGCGGGTGCGGGCACGGCCGTATGCGACGACCGTGTGACTACACAGGTGTAGTCGGTCTACTGAACTGTAGACGACGCCACCGACAGAGCGGACTGGCGCACCCGAGGTTTTACGTATAACCTCACCCGTCAACCGCCCTCCATGGCCATCAATCGCCACCTCCTCCGAAAGGCCGCGATGAGACGCATCGCCCTGGTCACCCTCGTCGTCGACGACTACGACGAGGCGATCCGCTTCTACACGCAGGCCCTCGGATTCCGGCTCGTCGAGGACACCCCGCGCCCGGACGGCTCCCGCTGGGTCGTCGTGGAGCCGGGCGCCGCAGGCCAGGGCACCGCCCTGCTGCTGGCCCGGGCCAAGGGTGACGCCCAGCGCGGCCGCGTCGGCGACCAGACCGGCGGGCGGGTCGGGTTCTTCCTGCACACCGACGACTTCGCCCGCGACCAAGCCCGTATGCTCGCCGCCGGCGTGACCTTCCTGGAGGAACCGCGCCACGAGCCCTACGGCTCGGTCGCCGTCTTCCAGGACCTCTACGGAAACCGCTGGGACCTGCTCCAGCCCGCCGACTGACCGACCCCCGCCCGCTCCCACCGACCTGCCGAGGAAAGACCCGCCATGACTGCTACGCGCGTAGACGCCGACACGATCCGCCGCCTGCCCAAGGCCGTCCTGCACGACCACCTCGACGGCGGCCTGCGCCCCGCCACCGTGGTGGAGCTCGCGGCAGCGGTCGGCCACACCCTGCCCACCACCGACCCCGACGAGCTGGCCGCCTGGTACTTCGAGGCCGCCAACTCCGGCGACCTGGTGCGCTACATAGCCACCTTCGAGCACACCCTCGCCGTGATGCAGACCCGCGAGGGCCTGCTGCGCGTCGCCGAGGAGTACGTGCTCGACCTCGCCGCCGACGGCGTCGTCTACGCCGAGGTGCGCTACGCCCCCGAGCTGAACGTCAAGGGCGGGCTGACGCTGAACGAGGTCGTGGAGGCCGTCCAGGAAGGGCTCGCCGCGGGCATGGCCAAGGCGGCCGCCGCCGGTACGCCCGTACGCGTCGGCACCCTGCTGTGCGGCATGCGGATGTTCGACCGCGTCCGCGAGGCCGCCGACCTGGCCGTCGCCTACCGCGACGCGGGCGTCGTCGGCTTCGACATCGCCGGCGCCGAGGACGGCTTCCCGCCCGCCGACCACCTCGACGCCTTCGAGCACCTGCGCCGCGAGAGCGTGCCGTTCACCATCCACGCGGGGGAGGCGCACGGCCTTCCCAGCATCCACCAGGCACTTCAGGTGTGCGGCGCCCAGCGCATCGGTCACGGTGTGCGCATCACCGAGGACATCGTCGACGGCAAGCTCGGCCGGCTCGCCGGCTGGGTGCGCGACCGCCGGATCGCCCTGGAGATGTGCCCGACGTCCAACCTCCAGACCGGCGCCGCCACTTCCATCGCCGAGCACCCCATCACCGCGCTCAAGGACCTCGGCTTCCGCGTCACCCTGAACACCGACAACCGTCTGGTGTCGGGCACGACGATGACCCGGGAGATGTCCCTGCTGGTCGAGCAGGCCGGCTGGAGCGTCGAGGACCTGCGCACCGTCACGGTGAACGCCCTCAAGAGCGCGTTCATCCCGTTCGACGAGCGCAAGGCCCTCATCGAGGACGTCGTCCTGCCGGGTTACGCGGCCGCGCTCTGAAGCAGCCCGCGCACATAGGCGGCCTGTCCGACGTGTTCCAGATCGTCGGACAGGACGCTCACCAGCCGTACGCCCAGGCTGACCGGCGGATCCCAGCGCTCGTCGACGATGCGCTCCAGGTCGCCCGCGGTCAGCTCGCGCAGGGCCCGCAGGGACTGCTCGTGGACGGCGTCGTAGTAGCCGGTCAGCAGATCGGGCGAGTCGACCCGCACCTTGGCGACCTTCGCCGGGCTGTGGCCGTAACCGGTGTCGTGGCGTGGCAGGTCGAGGTTGAAGCGCTTGTGCCAGTCCTGCGTCAGCCACACCTGCTCAAGGCCGAAGGCGTCGGCCACATGATCGTCCTGGACCCGGGTGAGATGCCAGATCAGCCAGGCGATGGAGTTGGCGTCGGCGGCGGGGCGGGCGTCGAGGTCGTCCGGGCCGAGCCCCTGGACGGCGGCGTGGACTTCTTCCTGGATGCGGTTGAACCCGTCGATGAGGATGTCCTTGGCATGCATCCCTCCACCATCGCGCATCACGGGCCGTCGTGCGTCCCCTGTTCCAGAAGCGCCATCAGCGCCCGGGCCGCCGGACTCGTCGCCTGCGGCGGCGGCAGCAGGGCCACCGTCTCGTAGACCGTCTCACCGGTGCCCTTCACGGGCAACGCGGTCAGGGCCTCGCGCTTGTGCCGGAAGTGCCGGGGCACGACGGCTATCCCGAGGTTCTCGTCGACCAGGTCCAGCAGGCTGTGCACGTCGTTGACCTCCAGCGCGACGGTCCTGCGTACGCCCGCCGCCGCGAAGGCCGTGTCGGTGGTGCGGCGCGGGCCCCAGTCCGGGTGGAAGTCGACGAACACCTCGCCGCCCAGCTCGTCCGGCGTCACGGCCGCGCCGAGGGCCGCCAGCCGGTGCGTGGGGTGGCACAGCACCGTCATCGGCTCGGCCGTCAGCGCCACCGAGCGCAGCTGGTCGGTGTCTGCCTGCGTCCGGTAGGCGAAGGCCAGGTCAAGGCGTCCGGCCGCGACCTCCTCCGCCAGCGCACCCGACCCTGCCTGCCGCAGCCGGATCTCCACATCCGGATGCCGGTGCCGGAACGCGGCCAGCAGCCGCGCCACATGAACCCCCGCGATGCACTGCTCGGTCCCCAGCGAGAGCGTGCCCCGCAGCACCCCCTGCACGGCCGCGACCGCCTCGTGCGCCGCCCGCACCTGCGCCAGGATCCGCTCCGCCTCGCACAGCAGGGCCCGCCCCGCCTCCGTCAGCGTCACCCGCCGGGTCGTCCGCACGAACAGCGGCGTCTGCAGCTCCCGCTCCAGCGCCCGGATCGAGGCCGAGAGACCGGACTGGGACACCAGCAGCCGTTCGGCGGCCCGGGTGAAATGCTGGTCCTCGGCGACCGCGACGAAGTGCTGGAGATGGCGGAGTTCCATGATTGAGCAGCCTAGTCGCTGAGTTCCATCGCATTCTCCTGTTGGACCACTGCCCGCAGGTCGCGAAAGAGTGGGTGCTGGTTTCCCAGGAGCTCTGGTCCCAGCAGCTCTGGACTCCCAGGAGTTCCGGGAACCGGAAAACCGTGTGCCAACCCCTCTGGAGTCGCGTTGTACACCGCACACCCCGACCGTTACGCGGACCTGCCCTACCGGCGCACCGGCCGCAGCGGCCTGAAGCTGCCCGCGATCTCGCTCGGCCTGTGGCACAACTTCGGGCCCGACCGCTCGGTCGAGACCCAGCGGGCCATCCTGCGCCGCGCCTTCGACCTCGGCGTCACCCACTTCGACCTGGCCAACAACTACGGCCCGCCGCCCGGCGCCGCCGAGTCCGCGCTCGGCGGATTCCTCAAGACGGACTTCGGGCCGTACCGCGACGAGCTGGTGATCTCCACCAAGGCCGGCTATCTGATGTGGCCCGGCCCGTACGGCGAGTGGGGTTCGCGCAAGTACCTCCTGTCCTCCCTCGACCAGAGCCTCGCGCGGATGGGCCTCGACTACGTCGACATCTTCTACTCCCACCGCCCCGACCCGGAGACTCCCCTGGAGGAGACGATGGGCGCCCTGCACTCCGCGGTGCAGCAGGGCAAGGCGCTCTACGTCGGCATCTCCAACTACTCGGCGGAGCAGACCCGCGAGGCCGCCCGCATCCTCGGCGAGCTCGGCACCCCGCTGCTCATCCACCAGCCGCGCTACTCGATGCTCGACCGGCGCCCCGAGGAGGGCGGCCTCCTCGACGCCCTCGACGAGCTCCAGGTCGGCTCCATCGTCTTCTCCCCGCTGGAGCAGGGCCTGCTCTCCTCCCGTTACCTCGACGGCATCCCGGAGGGCTCGCGGGCGGCGAGCGACAGCCCGTTCCTCAACTCGGACGCGGTCACCGAGGACCTGGTGGCGAGGCTCCGCGCCCTCGACGAGATCGCCAAGGGCCGCGGCCAGACCCTTGCACAGCTCGCCCTGGCCTGGGTGCTGCGCGGCGGCCGCGTCACCTCCGCGCTGGTCGGCGCGAGCAGCGCCCAGCAGATCGAGGACAGCGTCGCGGCCACCGGCAACCTGGACTTCGACGCGGACGAACTGGCCCGCATCGACGCGATCGTCAAGCAGTGATCAGCCGTTCGCTGACCTCCCAGAGGCGGGCCGCCGCCTCTGGGTCGACGGCCCGCGGCAGGACACCGGGCGTCTGCTCACCCTCGTACCAGGCGGCTTCGGTCTCGGGCGTCACCAGCGGGCTGACGTCGCAGTTCTCGCAGAAGACCCCGCCGAGACCGGCGAGCTGAGGGCTGGTCGCGCACCACACACCGGTGGCCGCGCCCTGCTGCACCGTCTTCCACTGGCGCTCGGGGGCGATGATCGGGTTCCCGTCCTCGTCGACCGTGCCGGAGGCCCGGATGAGCTCCGGGTCGAGATGCTTGACCAGCCCGGTGTCGATGATGATGCCGGGGTGCACGGCGAAGGCCCTTACGCCCTCGGCCCGACCGCGCCGGTCCAGCTCCACGGCGAACAGCGCGTTGGCCGTCTTCGACTGGCCGTAGGCGACGAACGGCTCGTAGGGCCGGTGCTCGAAGTGCAGGTCGTCGAAGTCGACACCGGCGAAGCGGATGCCCCGCGACGACAGCACCACGACCCGCGCGCCGCCGGCGGCGACCAGCGCGGGCCACAGGCGCCGTACCAGCTGGAAGTGGCCCACGTGGTTGGTGGCGAACTGCCTCTCGTACCCGCGCGCGTCCCGGGCCAGGGGTGTCGCCATGATCCCCGCGCTGTTGACGAGGATGTGCAGCGGACGCCCAGAGGCCAGGAACTTCTCGGCGAAGGTGTCGATCGATGCCGGGTCGAGCAGGTCCAGATACTCGGCCTGGGCTCCCGGCACGTCCTTGAGCGCGGCCTGCGCCCGCTCCAGGTCGCGCGCCGGTACGACGACCTCGGCGCCGGCGGAGCGCAGGACGCGGGCGGTCTCCAGGCCGATGCCGGAGTAGCCGCCGGTGACGATCGCGACCTTGCCGGTCAGGTCGACACCCTTGATCACCTCCTCGGCGGTGGCCGCGGCGCCGATGCCGGAGGGGAGGGGCTGCTGTGCGGTGGACATGTGGCGTAACTCCTCTGTGTGAGCCTTCCGTGCCACCGTAGGTCCGCGTTTCCGTACGATGAATGCTTGAGAATCCGCATTACTTGCGTGATAGTTCGAGCATGTCCGTGGACCCGCTCTCCGACGCCCTCGCCGTCGCCGATGCCCGCAGCGTGTTCTCCGGTGGTTTCACCGCCGGTGGCGACTGGGCCATCCGGCTGGAGGGACGCGACAAACTGAAGGTCAACGCGGTGGTGCGGGGGCGGTGCCTGATGGTCCCGCCGGGCGGCGGGGAGCCCCTGGCGCTGGTCGAGGGCGACATCGTCGTCTCCGACGGCAGACGGCCGTACGTGCTGTGCAGCGCTCCCGGCATCGAGCCGCTGAGCTCCGGCCAGGTCGAGATGGACCCCGGCACCCGCATGGGACGGCTCGGCGCGGGCGAGGAGGTCGCCTGCGTCTCCGGGCACATCGACCTCAGCCGGGACAGCGGCGAACTGCTGCGCCGGGCCCTGCCCGAGCTGATCCACGTACGGGCCGACGCGGCCGAGGCGCTGGTGCTGCGCTGGCTGACCGGCCAGCTGGTGACCGAGATGAAGACGCGCCGGGCCGGCGTCGAGTTCGCCTCGGACCAGCTCGCCCAGCTGATGTTCGTCCAGGTGCTCAGGGTCTGCCTCACCGAGGCCGAGGGGCTGCCGCCCGGCTGGCTGCGCGCCCTGGCCGACGAGCGGCTCGCCCCCGCGCTGCGGCTGATGCACGGCGACCCGGCACACCCCTGGCAGCTGGAGGAGCTGGCCCGCGCCGCCGCGATGTCCCGGACCACCTTCGCCGTACGGTTCAAGGAGGCGGCCGGGGTGCCGCCCCTGACGTACCTGCTGAACTGGCGCATGAGCCTGGCCGCCCGCTCCCTGCGCCAGGACACGGCCCCGGTCGCGGCGCTCGCCCGTTCCGTCGGCTACACCTCCGAGAGCGCCTTCAGCAACGCCTTCAAACGGGCGGTCGGCGTCGCCCCCCGGCGCTACCGCGAGGCGCTCAGGAGCTGAGCCGCTCCTCCAGGCGCACGGTCACCGTGTCGCCCTCGCCCTTCCCGATGGCCTTGCGGATGTCCGCCTTCACGGGCAGTTTGTGCGTGCCGTCCCCGAGGGCCATGAAGGAACTGCGGAACGGGTGCCCGTCGATCGTGCCGCGGACCTTGACGAGGCCGCGGGTGCCGAAGAACGCGACGCTGTCCGGCCAGACGAGATACGTCCAGCCGCCGTCGTTCGGGCTCTTGCGCAGGACGGCGGTGAACTCCTCGTCGAGTCCGGCGTTCGTGGTCATGGTGGTTCCTCCGCTCGAGGTGGTCCGATACTCAAGAGACCACCGCGAGCGCGGAAACTCATCGGCGACGCTCAGGCCCCCGCCGGAACGCGGTCCAGGAAGCCCAGCACGGAGCGGATCCGGCCGTCGGCGTCCAGCGTGATCACGTCGAAGCCGGCCACCGGCGCCGATCCGTCGCTCTCGTTCACCAGCTCCCAGGAGAAGCGCGCCGTGTCGTGGTGGCCGTCCACCGCGCCGGCGGGCCGGAAGGCGAAACCCGGGAACTGCTCGTGCGCCGCGGCGATCACGGCCGCGATCTGCTCGTGCCCGCCGACCTCGGCCAGCGGGTCGGTGTACGAGCCGTCCGTGGTCCAGGCGGCGGCGACCGCCTTGGCCAGCTCCTCCGGCTCGGCGGCGTTCCAGGCCTCGAAGTAGCGGGCGACGGCGATCTCGTAACGGTCGGTGTTCGCGGACATGGTCGATCAGCCTCCATCGAGGTCGTAACTGCTGGTCAGGACCGGGATTCGCGCTCCGGCGACCCGGTACGACAACCATGCCCGCGGCGGCCCGCACGGTCGATTACCCCTCGGGTAATGGCGGCGGGCGCTGCATTTCGGCCAACAGCCCCTGTGAATATGCCAGGAGACTGGCCGGAAAGTCGTGGTGACAGTGTTTCAGTAGTGAACATACTCATCAGTCATAGGGACTTCACGGCGAGCAAAGAGGCCGTCACGCACAGCACATGAGCCGCAGGGAAAGCGAGGCCGCCGACCGGCGAACGAGCCACGGGGGAGTGTGGAACGTGCACGACGAGTTCTTATGCCACGTCACCGCGTACGGCGTCTGCGGCGGCGAGCGCATCGGGGTGCCCCTCGGTACCTACCGGGCCCCCACCCTCGCCCTCGCCCTGTGGTGGCTGCGCGACCGCGCCAACTGGATCGCCGACCGCCTCGACCCGCAGCCCGAGGCCGAGCACTTCCCGCCGAGCTCGCTCGTCCCCGTCGCCGACAACGTCCCGGACGTACCCGCCGTACTGCGCGTGTGGTGCGCCGACGACGGTCAACAGGATCTGGTGGCGGACGAGTTGGCGGCCGGCCGGCTGGTGCGGCTGGCCATCAGCGACGAGACCACGGAGTACGAGCTGCTGGCCGAGTCCATCGACGCCCTGCGCATGCAGCGCGTCACCCCGGCGCTCTTCCTGCCGGTCGGCTGACCGGAGGCGAGGCCTCACCGCGCGCCAGGCGCACATGTGGACGAATCGGTAGAATTTCCCGCATGGCGGAGCGGCCGGTCATGCCGACTGCGCCCGAACTCGTCCTGGAGACCGAGTCGGGCTCCACGGTGATGAGCCCGACCCACGACTACCACGTCGGCCGCGACCCGCTGAGCGACATCGTCATCGACGACGCCCGGGTCTCCTGGCACCACGCGGTGCTGCGGCCCGAGGCCGACCACTGGACCATCGAGGACGAGAACAGCACCAACGGCACCTTCGCCGACGGCCGCCGCGTCCACGAGTGGGGTGTGGGCCCCGGCTCCGTCATCCGCTTCGGCAGCCCGGCCGACGGCCCCTGCGCCGTGCTGGCAAGCCTTCCGGCACCGGTCCGCGAGCGCCCGTCGGGGGTCTCGATGCCGGGCCTGACCGGCACCTTCCGGCAGCCCACCACCGTACGGCCGCTGCCCGCCCGCACCGTCCGCATCGGCCGGGCCGCCGACAACGACCTCGTCATCGACGACCTCGTCGTCTCCCGCCACCACGCCGAACTGCGCGCCCTGCCCGACGGCACCTACGAGATCGCCGACCTGGGCAGCCACAACGGCACCTTCCTCAACGGCTCGGCCGTCACCGCCGCCCCGCTCGGCCCCGGTGACGTCGTCGGCATCGGCCACTCGGCGTTCTGCCTCGTGGGCGACCAGTTGCAGGAGTACGTCGACACCGGCGAGGTCTCCCTCGACGTGCAGGACCTCGCGGTCGCCGTCGACCGCGGCCGCAAGACGCTGCTCGACCACGTGTCGTTCCCGGTGGGGGAGAAGTGCTTGCTCGCGGTGGTCGGCCCGAGCGGCGCCGGCAAGTCCACGCTCCTGGGCGCGCTGACCGGGCAGCGGCCCGCCGACCACGGCACCGTCCTCTACGACGGCCGCGACCTCTACCGCGACTACGCCGAGCTGCGTCAGCGCATCGGCCTGGTCCCGCAGGACGACATCCTGCACGCCCAGCTCACCGTCCGCAGCGCCCTGTCCTACGCCGCCGAACTGCGCTTCCCGCAGGACACCGCGAAGGCCGAACGGCGGGCCCGCGTCGACGAAGTCATCCGCGAACTCGGCCTGGAGCAGCGCGCCGACCAGCCCGTGCACAGCCTCTCCGGCGGCCAGCGCAAGCGGGTCAGCGTCGCCCTGGAGCTGCTGACGAAACCCTCCCTGCTCTTCCTCGACGAGCCGACCTCCGGCCTGGACCCCGGCATGGACCGCTCGGTGATGCACATGCTGCGCGGCCTCGCCGACGACGGCCGCACCGTCATCGTCGTCACCCACAGCGTGCTCAGCCTCGACGTGTGCGACCGGCTGCTCGTCCTCGCGCCCGGCGGGAAGGTCGCCTACTACGGCCCGCCCGAGGACGCCCTCGCCTACTTCGGCTTCGAGCAGTGGCCGGAGGCCTTCGAGGCCTTCGAACGCGACCAGGACCGCGACTGGGCGGGCGACTTCCGCCTCTCGCCCTTCCACCGGCGCTACGTCACCGAGGCCACCGCCCAGCCCCGCGTCCCCCGCTCCGGCCCGGTCGTGATCACCCCGCCCGCCCGGCCCCGCAGCCGCGGAGCCCAGCTCGGCACACTCGTCCGCCGCTACACGGCCGCCCTCGCCGCGGACCGCACCTTCCTCGTCATCATGATCGCCCTGCCCTTCGTGATGGGCGCCATGGCCCGCGCCCTCGCGGGCAGCAGGCTCACGCAGGAGACGGCGATGAACGCGCTGCTCATCCTGTGCGTCGGCGGAGTCCTCACCGGCGCCGCCAACGCCGTGCGCGAGCTCGTCAAGGAACGCAGCATCTACCAGCGCGAGCGGGCCGTCGGCCTGTCCAGATCGGCGTACCTGATGTCGAAGGTCGTCGTGCTCGGGACGGTCACCGTGCTTCAGGCGGTGGTCCTCACCCTGGTGGCGCTGCTGGGCGTCGACCTCAACGCCCCCGGCGGCAAGGGCGTGTTGATGCCACCCCTGGTCGAGATCACCGTCGCCGTCGCCCTGTTGGCCTTCACCGCGATGATGCTCGGCCTGCTGGTCTCCGCGCTGGTACGCAAGGAGGAGGTGACGATGCCGCTGCTCGTGCTGCTCGCCATCGTCCAAGTCGTCTTCTGCGGCGCCCTGTTGAAGCTGCACGGGGTGCCCGGCCTGGAGCAGCTGTCCTGGCTGGTGCCCTCGCGGTGGGCGCTCGGCGCGATGGCCGGGACCGTCGGGCTGGCCCGGATCGTGCCGGGCGAGCTGACCGGCGACCCGCTGTTCAGGCACTCGGCCGGGGTGTGGCTGCTGAACATCGTCATGCTGGTCGTGCTCTCGCTGGTCTTCGGGTACGCCGTCTCCCGGCTGCTGCGCCGGCACGAACCCGCCGTGCTGCGGAAGTAGGCGCCCCGATGACCACTCCCGGCTTCCGGCCCACCCACGTCGTCCCCCAGCACGGCATGCCCGCCTGGGAGAGCCCCGACCCGGCCCGGCCCACCGTGGCACTCGACCCGCTGCTGCCCGTCCAGCTCGTCGAGCGGCGCGGCGACTGGGCGCACGTCCTGTGCGCCAACGGCTGGTCGGCCTGGGTCGACGGCCGCTTCCTGATCGCCGTACCGCAGGACCCGCCCGCCACCGGCGGCCCCCAGGCCCGCACCGCCGATCCACGTCCCCTGCTTGCCCGTGCCGAACAGACCCTCGCGCACTACCGGACGGCGGTCGAGGAACTCGCGGGCGGCGGCCTGGACGGCGAGTCCTTCCGCGTCCGCACCCGCGGACTGCGCATCGGCATCGTCGTCGACGGCGAGTCCGTGTGGCTGTACGACACCGAGCGGGGGCGGTGGGTGTACGGCGACGGGAAACGCGTGGGCACCTACGCAGCCGACGACGGGCCCCACGCGGCGGCCGCGGACCCCGGGCACGCCCCCACGCAGGTCGTGACGCCCGATGGCCCGTGACACGAGCCTGTTCTCCGGCCGCCCCTCAGAGCTGATCGGCCGACAGGTCGCCGGGTACCGCATCGAGCGGGAGATCGGCCGCGGCGGAATGGCCGTCGTCTACCGCGCCCGCGACCTGCGCCTCGAACGCACCGTCGCGCTCAAGCTGCTCGCCCCCGAACTCGCCCGCAACGACACCTTCCGGCTCCGCTTCACCCACGAGTCCCGGGCGGCCGCCGCGATCGACCACCCGCACATCGTGCCGGTGTACGAGGCCGGTGAGACCGACGGCGTGCTCTACATCGCCATGCGGTACGTCGAGGGCAGCGACCTGCGTCACCTCCTCGACCGGCGGGGCCCGCTCGCGCCCTCGGCCGCCCTGCGCATCGCCGCCCAGGTAGCCTCGGCGCTGGACGCGGCCCACGAGCACGGGCTGGTCCACCGGGACGTGAAGCCCGGCAACATCCTGGTCGCCCGCGGCACCGACAGCGACCACCCCGAGCACGCCTATCTCACCGACTTCGGGCTCACGAAGAAGTCCCTCTCGCTGACCGGCTTCACCAGCGTCGGCCAGTTCGTCGGCACCCTCGACTACGTGGCCCCCGAGCAGATCTCCGGCCGCCCGGTCGACGGGCGCTGCGACGTCTACGGCTTCGCCTGCGTCGTCTACGAGTCCCTGGCCGGCCGGCCGCCCTTCCGCCGCGACGACGACATGGCCCTGCTGTGGGCTCACCAGTACGACGAGCCGCCCCCGCTGACGGAATTCCGCCCCGACCTCGCCCCCGACACGGACGCGGTGTTCGCGAGGGCCATGGCGAAGTCCCCGGACGACCGCCACGACTCCTGCCGGGCCTTCGTCACGGCCCTGCGCACGGCCACGACGGGCGAGACGCCCCTGGACCATCCGCCGACCGAGGTGGCAAGGCAGGTGGCGGAGGAGCCCCCGCAGTCCCCGCCCCGGTGGGCGGAGCCGGTCTTCAGGCCCCCCGACCCACTCCGTTGAGCGGCACCCGCCGCGCCACCACCTTGCGCCGGCGGATGCGCCAGCCCGCGGCGACCCGCACCACGACGTCCTCGTACGTCACCGACCCGCACGAGCCGTCCGCCTTGATCCCGAGCCCCTTGGAACGCACCCGCACCCGGTCACCGTCCACCTCCTCGACCACCACGTTGGTCACGTGATGCGCCACGGGGTTCGCCGCGCCCAGCGCCAGCGCCGCCTCGCGCCAGGCCGCGAGTCCGACGAGCTCGCCCTGGCCGAAGTCCGACAGGTCGTAGACGACGTCCTCGGTGAACACCTCGTGCGCGCGGTCCAGTTGCCCGTCGTCGACCAGGTGGCCGTGGAGTGCGATCAACTCGGTGACGGCCAGGCGGTCTTCGAGAGCCAGCGCCATGTCGTGTCCCTTCCTCGACTCGGCGCACACTCCCATGGGCCACGTCATCGCTCCCACTCCTTTTCGGCCGTCGGCCCCCGCCGCCGTACCGGCCGGGCCAGCAGGGCGCCCAGGAAGCCCGTCACCAACCCCCACACGACCGCCAGGCCCAGGGCCGACCAGAGCTTCGGCTTGAGGAACAGGTCGCCGGACAGGTCGCCGCCGAGGTCGCCGATGCCGAGGACTGAGAGGCCGTAGTGGGCGGAGATGCGGCACACGAGGCAGATCATCAAGACCGTCAGCGCCAGGGCGACCGCCATGTGCAGGGCGTGCTGCCAGGCGCGGACGCGGGCGGGGGAGCGGGCTGCCATCACGAAGGCGGCGACCAGCAGGAGGACCGCGTCGACGGCCACCAGCCACCACACCCGGCCGTCGTAGTCGGAGAGGGTGCCGAGGTTGAGGGTCGAGACGTCCTTGGTGCGCAGGACCTCGTCCAGGACGTGCGGCATGGGCAGGCCGAAGGGGCCCTGCACCCGGCCCGTCCAGGTGGCGCCGAGGCCGAGCGTGAGCGCGAGCCAGACCAGGTTCGGCAGGCCCAGCAGGATCACCGCCAGTGTCTCGACCCGGTGGCCGCGGGCGATCGCGGTGACCAGGCCGACGGCCACGCCCAGCGCCACGTAGGCGAGGAGCAGGACGACCATCGCGTACGCGGCCGGCCGCACCGATTCCTGGAAGCGCAGCAGCCGGCCGGGCAGCGGCGCCCCGCGCGAGACCAGCAGGGCCAGCAGCAGTACTCCGGCCAGCCAGAGGAGGCCGAAGAGCAGGGTCGGCGGTACGTCCGTCCGGAAGCCGACCTTCGGGGAGACGCCGAACAGGTCGCCGAGGTCGCTGACCGTGCCGTCCCCGAGGGAGAGCGTGAAGTCCTGGCGCGCCCCGAAGGCCAGGCCGAGCAGAGCGAGCACCCACAGGGCGGCGATCCGGGCGGCCCAGCCGGCCAGCTCCGGTGCCCCGGCGACCGCCCGGTGCCGCAGCGGCCGCAGAAAACCCGCCGCCAGGACCAGCGCGCCGACCAGCGTGACGGACAGCGGGATCACGGTCAGCCCGGCGTCGGACTTGGCCAGCCCGCCCGCGTTCCCCGACAGCTCGATGGTGCCGCCGACGGCCGTGACGACCGTCGCCGTGACGACCCGCGGAAACGCGCCGTCCGGCAGATCGCCCGCCCCGGCCGCCCACAGCCCCAGCGCCGCCACGACTCCCATGGCGAGCACCGCGGCCAGCACCGCGGCCAGTGCCTGCACCCAGCCGTGGCGGGCAACGGGCAGGTCGGAGGGGGTTCGCGGGCTCACCCTTGCCACGCTAAGCAGCGCCCGCGGCCTCCGCCCGCCGAGAGGTCCGTCCGCGTCGGCTTGCGGGCGGCCCGGGACCGGAGCACACAATGGGGGAGCTATTCGGCAAAGCGACGCAACTCGGGGCAAGTCGCTGGAAACCCGCGTAGGGGAGAAGAGCTCGTGAGTGTCGAACCGCCGTCCTCCGGCCGCCCCACAGGACCCCCCTCCGGCCCGCTGTCGGGCCCCTCCCAGCCGCCCTCCGGCCCGCCCTCGCAGCCACCGGGCAGCAGCGGCGGCACGCCCTCGCCGGAACCCCACCGCCCCTGGTGGAAGTCCGCGCCGCGGGTCGCCGTGCTCACCACCGCGGTCGTCGCCGCCGTGGTGCTGGCCGTCGTGTTCACCAGGTCCGACGGCTCCGGCTCCGGCGCCTCCGGCTCGGGCGAGGTCTTCCTGCAGTCCGCGAGCAAGACCGGCCCCGACCCGTTCACCGCGTCCACGGCCGAGGACAGCTCCGCAGCCCCCGTCTCCGCGAGCCCGGCCACCGAGTCGGCCCCGGCGAACGCGGTACGGGGCGTGGACGGCGGCGCGGCCGGCCTCTACGGCGGCAGCCGCAACGTCTCCAGCTGCGACGTCGAGAAGCAGATCAAGTACCTCCAGGCGGACCCGGCCAAGAACCAGGCCTTCGCCTCCGTCGAGGGCATTCAGCCGGCCGGGGTCCCGGCCTACCTGCGCTCCCTGACGCCCGTCCAGCTGCGCATGGACACCCGCGTCACCAACCACGGCTACCGCAACGGCGCCGCCACCAGCTACCAGGCCGTCCTCCAGTCCGGCACCGCGGTCCTCGTCGACGGCCACGGAGTGCCCCGCGCGCGCTGCGCCTGCGGCAACCCGCTGACCCCGCCCGTCGCCCAGCAGACCACGCCCCGGCCGACCGGCGACTCCTGGGCGTCGTACCGGCCCTCGAACGTCGTCGTGGTCACCCCCGCACCGCAGATCATCAACATCTTCGTGATCTACGACTCCGACGACGACGCGTGGATCGCCCGGCACCGCGGCGACACCGGCCACCAGGACCGGCCCACCCGGCCGCCCGTGCAGCCCTCGCCGTCCGTGAGCGTCACCACCCCCACGCCGTCGACACCGTCGACCCCGCCGTCCACCTCGCCGTCCCCGTGCGCGTCCTCGCCCAGCGCGAGCGCCGGCCCGCCCACGCCGTCCACGACCCCGTGCCCGCCGACGTCGACCGCCCCGTCCTCGTCCTCGCCGAGCAGCCAGTCGCCCTCGTCCGCGCCGCCGACGTCCGAGCCGGGTACGTCGCCGCAATCCTCCGCTCCGCCGCCGGGGCCCTCCGACACCACCGACACCGCGTCGGAGTCCACCACGTACAGTGCTCCGGTGTCGTCCGCGACCTCACCCTCGCTGTGAGCGAAGGCGGACACATCGGGCCGCCACGGGGACTGCGGGGCCCGGCTCGGGGTACGAGCACTGGTGCAGCGGCATCCGGCCGGTCCGGCTTCCGAGAGAGACACGCATGAACGAGCACGTGGGCGAGGCAGTGATACCGACTGGTTTCGACGTGCCCGTGGAGCCGCTGAGGCGGGCCGCGCACTACACCGGTGAACCCGGCTGCATCGCCGAGGCGCGGGCCTTCGCCGCGCATTTCGTCGGCAGACTCAGAACCGAGTGGTGCGCCAAGATCGACGACCGGGCCGAGGACGAGGTCCTGCTGGTGGTGAGCGAGCTGGTCACCAACGCGGACCGGCACAGCAACGGCCCGTACATCCTGGAACTCGAAGGCACCGACGTCGCCGTGACGGTGTGCGTCTACGACAGCAGCGGGGCGCTGCCGCGCCGCTTTCCACGCGATCCCGAGCGCATCGGCCGGCACGGCCTGGAGATCGTGCACGCCCTTGCCAGGAGGGTCACGGTGGAGCGGGTGCCGGTCGGCAAACGGGTCTGCGCCGTCGTGGGCCTCACCGGCGAGTGACCGCCGCGATCACCCGCGGCGGTCACCTGTTCGTCCGGGTGGTCAGGCGCAGCCGAGTTCGCCCAGCATGCCCTGGCGCAGCCGTGTGATGATCCGCTTGATCAGGCGGGACACGTGCATCTGCGAGCAGCCGAGCCGTTCGCCGATCTCCGCCTGGGTGGCCTCCTCCACGAACCGCATGTGCAGGATCTGCCGGTCGCGCTCGCCCAGCTCGGCCATCAGGGGAGCCAGTGACTGGAAGTCCTCGACCAGCCGCAGGCCGTCCTCCTCGACGCCGATGAAGTCGGCGAGCACGGCCTCGCCGCCCTCGGGGCCGTCGCCGGTCAGGGCGGCGTCCAGCGACGAGGAGTTGTAGCCGTTGGCGGCGAGCTGGGCCTCGACGACCTCGTCCTGGGAGATGTTCATGAGCGTGGCGAGTTCGGCGACCGTCGGGTCCCGGTCCAGCCGGCTCGCGAGCTCCTCGCGCGCCTTGGCCAGCTCGACGCGCAGTTCCTGCAGGCGTCGCGGTACGTGCACGGCCCAGGTGGTGTCCCGGAAGAACCGCTTGATCTCGCCGACGATGTACGGCAGCGCGAACGAGGTGAACTCGACCTCGCGGGCCAGCTCGAACCGGTCTATCGCCTTGATCAGACCGATCATCCCGGTCTGGACGATGTCCTCCATGTCGTCGCCGCGTCCGCGGAAGCGGCCGGCGGCGAAGCGCACCAGTGAGATGTTCATCTCGATGAGCGTGTTGCGCGCGTACTGGTACTCGTGGGTGCCCTCCTCCAGCTCGGCGAGCCGCTGGAAGAACTGCCGGGACAGCTCGCGGGCGTCACGCGGAGCCACGGCACTCGGTTGTTCGATGCCCGGGAGTGATCCGTCACCCGTGCCGGTACCGGGGGTCATGGGGACGACCTGTGCCTCCGACCGATTCACGGCGGTATCCATTACCTCTCCCACGTAGGTCACGGTCAGACGTCTGTCTGCCTCGGTCCTCGTGGTGCGGGTACCCCGAGTCCGCCGGACCATGCACGGTTCTCACATGGCGCCACGGGTGGCCACGATGAGTTCATGGAGGTAACGCTTCGTGACCTGCCCGTCGTAACGCGTGTCGATCAGCCGTCGCAGACAGCCCAGCAAACCCTGCCTGGCCGTTTCGTCCAGCGCGCGGTGACCGGAGTAGGTGAGCAGGACGTCGATGTACTGGTCGGTGGTGTAGGCGATGTCCTGCGTGTGACGGCTCGCCACGACGTGCTCGAAGAGCGGGGAGTCCGCCAACTCGGCGGTGCCCGAAGGGATGTCGGCGGCAGGTTGCAGACGCAGTCCGGGCGGGGTGGCCGGATCCCAGCGCTCGTAGCAGCCCTGGGCCAGGGCGAAGAACTCCTCGGTACCACCGGCGACATGCTCGGTGCCGACGAGGGCGAGACGGCCGCCGGGGCGCAGGGCGCGGGCCGCTTTCACCACCCGTACCGCCGGGTCGATCCAGTGGAACGCGGTCGCGCTCACCACCAGGTCGAAGGGCTGGGCGGGTAGGGCCCAAGTCTCGAAGTCCGCGGTCTGTACGCTCACTCGGGGATATGCGCGCAGGCGCCTCCGGGCCACCGTCGCCATCGCGTCGCCCAGTTCCACCGCCGTGACATGGCAGCCGAACTCCGCCAGGGGGACGGTGAGTTGGCCGGTGCCAGGGCCGATCTCCAGGACGTGGGACTCGGGGGACAGGGCGGTCGTGCGGGCCAGGTCCTGGACCAGCGCGTGGGGGTAGCGCGGTCGGGCCCGGTCGTACAGTTCGGCCGCCTCGTTGAACGTCTCCCGCAACGCTTTCACCGCGCCTTCCGTCTTTCGGATTCCACCCAGGGCAGAATGCCGATCTCTTCCCTTCGCGGCGAGGGAATTTAGTCTGAAGACGTGAGCAGCCAAGCGCCGAACGAAGCCCGCGTCATTCCTCTGCGCCGTCCGCAGGCCGAGCGCCCCGCCGCCGCGCCACCGGCCGCCCCGGCGACGCCCGCGCCGTCACCGAGGGCGCCGAAGGAGCCGCTGTGGCGGGACCTCGTCGGTGATGTCCTGCGGCGCGAGCGCCTCGCCCAGGAGCGCACCCTCAAGGACGTGGCCGACGCCGCCCGGATCTCCATGCCGTACCTCTCCGAGGTCGAGCGGGGCCGCAAGGAGGCCTCCTCCGAGGTCCTCGCGGCCGCCGCCCACGCCCTCGGCCTCGGCCTCGGCGACCTGCTCTCGCGGGCGCACGGCGAGATCGTCCGGATCGACAGCCGACGGGCCAACAGGAGCCGGAGCACGTCCACTTCGCCGTACAACGGACTGTGCCTGGTCGCCTGACGGTGTCGCGGAGGCGGTGTCTCAGACCGTCTGGAGACGTCGGCTCAGCACCTCGTCGGCCAGCCCGTACGCCACCGCCTCCTGGGCCGTGAACACCTTGTCGCGGTCCATGTCCGCGCGCAGGGTCGCGATGTCGTGGTGCGTGTGCCGGGACAGCACCTCCTCGACCTGCGCGCGGATCCGGACCATCTCCTTCGCCTGCAGGGTCAGGTCGGAGATCGCGCCCCGGCTGCCGCCGCTCGCCGGCTGCCCGAGCAGCACGCGCGCGTGCTCCAGCACGATCCGCCGCCCCGGATCACCGCCGGCCAGCAGCACGGCCGCGGTGGACGCGGCCTGGCCGACGCAGATCGTCGAGATCGGCGCCTGTACGTAGGTCATCGTGTCGTAGATGGCCATCAGCGAGGTGAACGATCCGCCGGGGGAGTTGATGTAGATCGCGATCTCGTTCTCGGGCGCTGCCGACTCCAGATGGAGGAGTTGGGCGATGACGACGTTGGCGACGCCGTCGTCGATCTCGGTGCCGAGGAAGATGATCCGCTCCGAGAGCAGGCGGCTGAAGACGTCGGAGGAGCGCTCGCCGTGCGCGGTCCGCTCGACCACGTACGGAATCGTGTAGTTCCCCATGTCACAGCCCCATCCGTCGCTTGGAGGCAGCCGGGCGGACGTCCGCGAGGGACTCCAGGACCTGGTCCACCATGCCGTAGTCCCTGGCCTGTTCGGCCGTGAACCAGAGGTCGCGGTCGCCGTCCCGGGCGATCGTCTCCGGCGTCTGGCCCGTGTTCTCGGCGAGCAGCCGCTCCATGGTCCGCTTGCTGTGCTCCAGGTTCTCCGCCTGGATCTCGATGTCGGCGGTGGTGCCGCCGATACCCGCCGACCCCTGGTGCATCATGATCCGCGCGTTCGGCAGGGCGTACCGCTTGCCGGGCGTGCCGCCGCACAGCAGGAACTGGCCCATGCTCGCCGCGAATCCCATGGCCAGCGTCGAGACGTCGTTCGGGATGAGGCGCATCGTGTCGTAGATGGCGAGCCCGGCGTACACCGAGCCGCCCGGGCTGTTGATGTACAGGCTGATGTCGGTGCGCGGGTCCTCCGCGGACAGGATCAGCAGTTGGGCGCAGACCCGGTTCGCGGAGACCTCGTCGACCTGGGTGCCGAGGACGACGATCCGCTGCCCGAGCAACTGCGCGGCGAGTTGGTCGTCGAACCGGCTGGGCGGGGTGTCGCCCTCCTCGGCGCGGGGCGTGAGCGTGCTGAGTGGAGTCATCGGTTCTCCCGTCGGGTGTGATGCCGTCGACTCCACTCTCGGCCCGCACCGGCCCGGAGCAGCGGTTTCTCTGCCCGCGGCAGATTCGCCGCCGGCAGAGCGGCCCCTCAGCCCTTCTCGCGCAGCTGCCGGAAGAACGCCCGTACGTCGCCGACCAGCAGGTCCGGCTCCTCCATGGCCGGGAAGTGACCACCGCGGTCGAACTCGGTCCAGCGGACGAGGTTCTCCGTCCGCTCCGCCTTGTGCCGCAGCGGTAGCTGGGGTTCGGCCGGGAACAGGGCGAGCGCCGTGGGCGCGGTCGAGGGCTCGGTGGGCAGGGCGGCGCGGCCCGTGGTGTGCGCGCGCTCGTAGTAGATGCGGGCGGCCGAACCGGCCGTCCCGGTCAGCCAGTACAGCATTACGTCGGTGAGCATCCGGTCCCGGTCCACGGCCTCCTCGGGCAGCACGGAGGAGTCCGTCCACTCCTGGAACTTCTCGACGATCCAGGCCAGTTGGCCGACCGGCGAGTCCGACAGGGCGTACGCCACGGTCTGCGGCCGGGTCGCCTGGAGGACCGCGTACCCCGTGCCCTCCCGCGACCACTCGCTCCACCGGCGCCAGGACAGCAGGGCCCGCTCCTGCTCCTCGGTGTCGAGCCCGTCCAGCTCCTCCTGCGTCGGCTTGGTGGCCTGCTGGGCGCCCGGCAGCAGGTTCAGGTGGACGCCGATCACCCGGTCGGGATGGGCGCGCCCCAGCTCGCGGGAGATGGCCGCGCCCCAGTCGCCGCCCTGGGCGCCGAAGCGCTCGTAGCCGAGCCGCCCCATCAGCTCGGCCCAGGCGTCGGCGACCCGGCCCGCCTCCCAGCCGGTGTCGGCGGGTGGCCCGGAGAGTCCGAAGCCGGGGATGCTCGGTACGACGACGTGGAACGCGTCGGCCGGGTCGACGCCGTGCGCGGCCGGGTCGGTCAGCGGGCCGACCACGTCCAGGAACTCGACGACGGAGCCCGGCCAGCCGTGCGTGACGATCAGCGGCGTGGCGTCCGGCTCGGGGGAGCGGACGTGCGCGAAGTGCACGTTCGAGCCGTCGATCGTGGTGGTGAACTGCGGCCATTCGTTCAGCTGCGCCTCGGCGGCCCGCCAGTCGAAGGAGTGGCGCCAGTAGTGGACGAGCTCGCGCAGATAGTCCGCCGGTACGCCGTACGCCCACCCGGTGCCGGGCAGTTCGTCGGGCCAGCGGGTGCGGTCGAGGCGGTCGTGCAGGTCGTCGATGTCCTGCTGCGGGATGTCGAGGCGGAAGGGGCGGACGCTGTCAGCGGCGGGTGACGTCATGGAGGCGAGCCTAGGTCCGGGGCGCGGGGCGGCCACATGGATTAATCGGCCGCCCCACCGATGAGTTCCGGGAGAAGGATCGGTCGACACACATGACCGCGTTCCCACACCCAGGAGGTGCCCATGACCACCGACGGATTCACCACGTGTCTCTGGTTCGACGGCCAGGCCGAGGAGGCCGCGCACTACTACGTCTCGGTCTTCAAGAACTCCAGCGTCGGCCGGGTGTCCCACTACACCGAGGGCGCCATGCAGCCGGCCGGCACGGTCCTGACCGTCGAGTTCACGGCCAACGGCCACAAGTTCGTCGCGCTCAACGGCGGGCCGCAGTTCAAGTTCACCGAGGCGATCTCCTTCCAGGTCTTCTGCGACAACCAGGAGGAGATCGACTACTACTGGACCAAGCTCACCGAGGGCGGCGGCGAGCCCGGCCCGTGCGGCTGGCTCAAGGACCGCTTCGGGGTCTCCTGGCAGATCATCCCCGAGCGCCTCGACGAGATGATCAGCGACCCCGACACCGCGAAGTCCTCCCGGGCGATGCAGGCCATGCTGAAGATGCACAAGCTCGACATCGCGGCCCTGGAGAAGGCCTACGCGGGCGAGTAGCCGTGCCCCGTGGGCCCGCCCGGGGGGACGGGCCCACGGCGCCCCGCAGCTGTCGCCGTTGCGACCCGCGGCACTCCGAGCAAAGCTCATAGAGTGGGCGAACCAACCGGTGAGAGTCGTACACCCGACGGCGGCCCGCTGCTGGCGGCGCGTTTCGGCCTGCCCGCGGTGCCGAGGACGTTCGTGCGCAGACCGCGGCTGATCGCACGGCTCACGCAGGGTGTGCGAAGGCCGGTGACCCTGGTCAACGGTTCGGCCGGGGCCGGCAAGACGCTGCTGGTCGCCGACTGGACCACCGGGCCACGGGTACCGCGGCGGATCGCCTGGCTCACGGTGGAGGCCGAGGACAACAGCCCCGGCGTCTTCTGGACCTACGTACTGGAGGCGCTGCGGCGCCGGCAACTCGCCGGCTCCGACGACGGAGTCGGCACCCCCGCGCGCTCCGGCGAGGTCGACCACTCGATGCTCGCCCGGCTCGCCGCCCTGCTGAGCCGGCAGCAGCGGCCCGTGGTCCTGGTGCTGGACGAGTTCGAGCGCGTGGCCGCCTCCGCCGAGATCGCCGACGAGCTGAACTTCGTGCTGCGCCACTCCGGCGGCGGACTGCGCCTGGTCGTCATCAGCCGCACCGAACCGCTCCTGCCGCTGCACCGCTATCGTGCCGCGGGCGAGGCCGTCGACATCCGCGGCGCCGACCTGGCCTTCCTGCCGCGGGAGACGGCCGAGCTGCTCGACCGGCACGGGATGTCCCTGTCGGACGAAGGCGTACGGGCCCTGACGACGCGCACCGGGGGCTGGGCGGCCGGACTGCGGCTGAGCATCCTGGCGGCGCAGCAGGCCGAGGACCCCGAGGCGTTCCTCAAGGAGTTCGAGGCGGGGCAGAGCACGCTCGCCGACTTCCTGCTCGCCGAGGTGCTCGACGCCCAGCCGCCCGAGACGCAGGACCTGCTGCTGCGCGCCAGCATCCTGGAGCAGATCCGCCCGGAGCTCGCCGACGTGCTCACCGGCCGCGACGACGCCGCGCCCATCCTCGACGAGCTGCAGCACGCCAACGCCTTCGTGGAGTCCCTGGGACACTCCACCTACCGGCTGCACCCGCTGTTCGCCGAGATACTCCGCGTCCACCTCCGCGTGCGCAGACCGGGTCTGGAACCCGTGCTGCACCGCACTGCGGCCCAGTGGCTGAGCGGGGCGGGCCTTCCGGCCGAGGCGCTGCCGCACGCCGCGGACGCGGGCGACTGGGAGTTCGCCGCGACCCTGTTCGTCGAGGAACTGGCGATCGGGCGGCTGCGCACCGGGCTGGAGGTCGACCGACTCGACCGGCTGTTTTCCCGGATGCCCCCGGAGGCCTCCGGACCCGCGGTGGACCTGGTGCGCGCGGCCCGCGAACTGGCCCGGCACGACATCGACCGCGGCCTGCGCCACCTGCGCAGAGTCGAGTCGCGGCTGGGCGAGGAGGACCAGGTCTCGGCGGCGCTGCGGCTCAGCTGCGCCACGCTGCGGGTGCTCGCCGCCCGGATGACGGGTTCGGCCGACGAGGCGGAGGCGGCCGCACAGGACGCGGAGGCGGCCCGGCCGGCGCTTCCGCAGGAACTCGTGGACCGGCATCCGGAGCTCCCGGCACTCATGCTCACGGACCTCGGGTCGGCGCAGCTGTGGGAGGGCCGCTTCGACGCCGCACGGGCGACGCTGTCGGCCGCCGCCGGGGTGACCGCCAGCCCCGTGACCGCGTCCCCCCGCCACGAGAGCCTCGGGCGGCTCGCCCTGATCGACTTCCTGCGCGGCTGGCCGGCCCGCGCCGAGAGACATGCCCGGGAGGCCGTCGCCCAGGCGGAGCGCTCGGGCCTGCCGCCGACCGCGCGCACCGGGGTCGCCCAGCTCGTCCTGGCCGCGGTCGCCATCGACCGTGACGAGCTCGGCGAGGCCCGCGGCCATCTGGACCGGGCCGCCGCCGCGTCCGCGGCCCTGCACGACCCCATCGTGACGACCGGTCTGACCCTGCTCCGATCGCGTCTGAGGCTGGCCGGAGGGGACCCCCAGGCCGCACTCCGGGCCCTCGAAGGGCTGGACCAGGACACCCCGGCCATCCGGCCCTCCCCCTGGGTGCACGACCGTGCCGTCCTCACCGTCGGCGCCTCCCACCTGGCCGCGGGCCGGCCGCTGGCCGCGCTGGAGGTCTTCCACCAGGACAAGGACCCGGCCCCCGAGAACCGGGTGACCGAGGCCCGGGCCATGCTCGACGCGGGGCAGCAGGACGCGGCGCTGGAACTCCTCGACGAACTCCCCACCGGACCGGGCGAGGGCCCCGCCGTCACCGTGCGGGCGCTGCTGGTGCGGGCTCAGGCCGCCGAACTGCTGGGCAACGGCGACGCGGCGGCACGGCTGATCGCACGGGCCCTCTTCGTCGCCCGGCCCGAGGGGCTGCGCCGGCCCTTCCTGGAGACCGGGCCCTGGCTGCGACGGCTCCTGCACCGCCGGCCGGAGCTGGTGGCGGTGCACGACTGGCTGCCCGCGACCGTGCGCGGAGAGCTGCCGCGCGACCGGTCGCCCGCCGAGCTGATCGAACCGCTCAGCCGGCGCGAACACGAGATCCTGGAGCGTCTGGCGCAGCTGATGTCGACCGAGGAGATCGCCGAGGACATCCACCTGTCGGTCAACACCGTCAAGACCCACCTCAAGAGCATCTACCGCAAACTCGGAGCCGGCCGACGCGGGGAGGCCGTGCGCCGGGCCCGGGAACTGCACGTTCTGTGAGGCGTGGCGGACGCCGCGACCGGGCCGTCACTCGGGCAGCCGCCGCATCTCCACCACATGCAGCCCCAGCGACTGACAGCGTGCCAGCAGGCCGTACAGCTCCGCCTCGTCGGCCACAGGGCCCACCAGGACGGTCTGGTTCGGCACGACGAAGGTCTGCAGCTCGGGGAAGGCCTGGATGAGCGTCGGCGACATCTGCCCGTCCACCCGGATCTCGTACTGCATGGGCACGCTTCTCTTCAGACGGAGGTGAGGACCTTGGACTTGGCGCTCTCGTACTCCGCGTCACTGAGGTCGCCGTGGTCGTGCAGGCTGGCCAGCTTGGCCAGCTCGTCGGCGCGGGTCGGACCGGCGGCCGGCGTGTCGGCGGCGGCGCGCTGCACATAGCTGCGGAAGGCCTGTTCCTGCGCCTCGGCCCGGCGCATCGCGCGCTCACCCATGCCGCGTCCGCGGGCGATCAGGTAGACGAGGACGCCCAGGAAGGGCAACACACACACGAACAGGGTCCAGCCCGCCTTGCCCCAGCCGCCGAGGCCGTCGTCGCGGAAGATGTCGCCGATGACGCGGAACAGGAGCATGAACCACATGATCCACAGGAAGAACCACATCATGGTGAGGAACCCGTTGAGCAGGGGGTAGTCGTTCACGACGTCCTCCGGTCTGCGGCCCGCCACGGACACGGTGGCGGGGGGAGCGGTTCTGACGCTGTTCACGGTGCGCCGGGCGGCCGTGGCCGTAATCACCCGGTGCGGGTGGCAGCCCGGGCCCCGGTGTCCGTGGCACGCGGTGCGGGGCGGCCGTGGCAGCGCGCCCACTTGCGTCCGCCGCCGCAGGGGCACGGAGCGTTGTGGGGCCGTACGGCGTCGTCGTCGGCGTAGCGCCGCATGATCAGGGCCGGAGGCAGGCCTCGCCGCAGGAGCGCGGCCATCGTGGCCATGGGGCGGTCCACGTGGTGGAAGAACGCCTTGAACCCCGCGCACAGGTGGTTCAGGCCCGGCTCCCCGTCCGGCGTCCGGTCGAAGCGGTCCTTGGGACAGCCGCCGTGGCAGGCGAAGCGGACGTCGCACTCACGGCAGAACCGCGGCAGCGCGTCGCGCTTGGCGCGGCCGAACTCCCGCTGGCGCGGCGAGTCCACCAGCTCCAGCAGGTGCCACTGCCCGATGTTGCCCAGCAGATGGGCCGGTTCCACGAAGTGGTCGCAGGAGTAGACATCGCCGTTGTGCTCCAGTGCGAGGGCCCGCCCGCACGTCTCGGAGTGCACGCACAGCGACGGCGGGACGCCGTACCAGTTGGCGAGCGCCACATCGAACATCTGGACGTAGACGGTGCCGACGTCCCGCCGTACCCAGTCCTCGAACACGTCGATGAGGAAGCGCCCGTACTGCTCGCCGGTGACCGACCGCGCGGTGACCCGGTCGCCCTCCTGCCGGTACAGCGGCCGGTCCTTCGCGCGGGTGCCCCAGCCCGCGTCGGCGGCGGCCAGGTGCTGCTGCGTGGTGCGTTCCACGATCGGGATGAACTGCAGGTGCCTGGCGCCGCATTCGTCGCGCAGGAAGGCGTACACCTCGCGGCCGTGGGCCGCGTTGGCGTCGTGCACCGTGGTCAGGGCGTTCCACTGCACGCCGTGCTCTCGCAGCAGTCGCAGCCCGCGCATGACCCGGTCGAAGGTGGGCCTGCCGCCCTTGTCGACCCGGTGGGCGTCGTGCATCGCACGCGGACCGTCGACCGACAGCCCGACCAGGAAGTCGTTGTCGCGGAAGAAGCGCGCCCACTGGGCGTCGAGCAGGGTGCCGTTGGTCTGGATGGTGTTGACGATCCGCTGGCCGGGGCGGGCGTAGCGGCGTTCGTACGCCAGCGAACGGCGGAAGAAGTCCAGGCCCATCAGGGTGGGCTCGCCGCCCTGCCAGGCCACGGTGACCTCCGGGGCCGGCCCGTGCGCCTCGATGAGCTGGCGGATGTAGCGGTCCAGCAGCTCGTCCGCCATGCGGAACCGGCTGCCCTCGTACAGCAGTTCCTTCGAGAGGAAGAAGCAGTACGTGCAGTCCAGGTTGCAGATCGCTCCGGCGGGTTTGGCCAGCAGGTGGAAGGGGCCCGGCTCGGAACCCGCGTCGGGCCCGGGGAAGGACGGGGTCGGCAGGGGCACCGCGGTCATGAACCCAGGCTCGGGCGCGCCCTCGCGGGCTGGATCACCCGGGCTGGGTGATGCGGGTGTGCCGTGTGCGCCGGGCCCGGTCAGCCGGCGCCACGGCCGTGTCCGTCCGCTCTCTCGGCGTCGCCCGCGACGCGTCCGGCGGCTGCCAGCAGGGCGATCAGCGCGAGGACCGCCAGCAGGATCAGCACCAGCAGCAGGATCGTCAGCACGGTCGGGTGGTTCCACAGGGCGAAGACCAGGGCGACGACGAGCAGCGCGCCGAGCGTGATCCACCGGCGATAGGCCTGCGCCCACACGCCGACCCGCCCGGCCCCGACCTGGTGGGTGTGGGCCCAGGACGCCGCGGAGTCGGCGGTGCGCTCGCCGGCCCGCCGGAGGGCGACGGGCAGTCGGCCCGGACCGACCAGGTAGGCGCCCAGCGCGATCACGACACCCAGTACGACGGCCGTGCGCAGGCTGACGCGCAGGAAACGCAGCAGGGTGTCGAAGACGGCGGCCGCGGCGGCCCGCGACTGGATCTGCGGCGGGAGGTGGTCGAGGTAGTAGCGCCGGGCGACGACGAGGCCGATGGCCACGACCAGACAGGCGAAGGCGGCGCCCAGCGCGGTGCGGGCCAGGGCCCGGCGTCGGCGGCGGGCCAGCAGGACCGCCGCCGTCCCGATCACCACGACGAGGACGGGAAACCAGTTCCCGACCACGTCCAGCAGATGCGCGCCCTTCCGGATCTTCGCGAGCTGGTCCGAGTGGAAGAGCACCAGCTGCCTGTCCACCTCGGGGATCTTCCCGGCGGGGGTGAGCCCCGCGTCGACCAGCTCGTTCTTGACCCGGTCGACGGCGGTGCCCACGTCGAGGGTGACCGTCCCCTCGTCGACGCCGACCGCCCCGCGGCCCTGCCCGGTGAGGGCGTGGACGACGGCGCTGTGTGCGGCCCGGTTGGCGGACGTCCACACGTCGGCGAAGGCCTCGCTGTGCACGACCCGGGTGACGACCCGGGTCACCGCCTGGTCCACGGCCGAGTCGAGCTGCGGGCCGAGCATCCGCACAGCGGCGGCCGCCCGGGGCGGCAGGCCCTGGGACGCCAGCCAGTCGGAGATGTCCCCGGCGGCCTGGGTGCCGTCGACCCGCACGTCCACGGCGTCGGTGATCCTGCGTACGGCCGCGTCCTGCACGGCGGGCTCGGTCACGAGCGGTGACACGGTCGAGACGTACCGGTCGGTGTCGAGGGCGATGTCGTGCACCCAGGTCGCCAGCAGGGCGACCGGCACCAGGACACAGGTCAGTACGGCGAGGACGCCCGAAGCGATGCTCCGGGCGAGCCGGCCGGGGGCGGAGCCGCGTTTCCGCACGGGCTTCTCGTCGGCCCGGTCGCCTTCGTCCGCAGGTCCGGAGGAGCCGGGTGTCGGCGGCGCGCTCATGGGACCTCCCGGCGCGTTCGGGTGATTGGATGCCTCCATTCCCGCCGCTCGGCGCAGCACGAGCACGTCGTGGGAGGCCGAACGGGCGAACCCGGGCCGGTGTGCGCCGTCGTCACCCGCCCGGGGTGACGACGGCACACACCGGCCCGGACCAGGCTGGACGCAGCATCCCCGAGCCCAGGAGGAGCGTCATGGCCGCCGTGTTCCGGGGGAGGATCGAGCAGGACATCCGGGACTCGGTGCCCGACTGGGAGCCGTACCGCGAGCCGCAGGCCCCCGAGGGCGCGCCGAACGTCCTCTGTCTCGTGTGGGACGACATCGGCTTCGGCACCTTCGACTTCTTCGGCGGCCGGGTCGAGGCTCCCGCGATGCGGCGCATCGCCGACGCCGGTGTGCGCTTCACCAACTTCCACACCACGGCCCTGTGCTCGCCGACCCGGTCCTGCCTGATGACCGGCCGCAACGCCACCAGCAACGGCATGGCCTGCGTCACCGAGGTCACCAGCGGCTTCCCGGGCTGCAACGGACGTATCCCGCAGGAGAACGCCAACATCGCCGAGGTGCTCGTCGAGCGCGGCTGGAACACGTACTGCGTCGGCAAGTGGCACCTGTGCCCGTCCGAGGAGGCGAACATGGCCTCCTCCAAACGGCACTGGCCGCTGTCCCGGGGCTTCGAGC
This sequence comes from Streptomyces cylindrosporus, assembly GCF_022698165.1. Lineage (GTDB taxonomy): Bacteria > Actinomycetota > Actinomycetes > Streptomycetales > Streptomycetaceae > Streptomyces > Streptomyces cylindrosporus. The sequence continues at coordinate 603,923 of NZ_JALDAY010000006.1, read as the reverse complement.
GGTTCTACGGCTTCCTCGGCGGCGAGACCGACCAGTACTACCCCGACCTGGTGTACGACAACCACCCCTACGAGGTGGAGCAGACCCCGGACCAGGGCTATCACCTGTCCAAGGACCTCGCCGACCGGGCCGTCCGGTTCATCCGGGACGCCAAGGTCATCGCCCCAGAGAAGCCGTGGTTCATGTACCTGTGCCCCGGCGCGGGACACGCCCCCCACCACGTCCCGCGCGACTGGGCCGACAGCTACCGCGGGGTCTTCGACGACGGCTACGAGGTCTACCGCGAACTGACCCTGCGGCGGCAGATCGAGCTGGGCCTCATGCCCGAGGACACCGAGCTCACCCCGGTCAACCCGCACGGTGAACCGCACGCCCTCGGCCCCACGGGGACTCCCTGGCCGGCCGGCGAGTTCGTGCGCCCCTGGGAGACCCTGAGCGACGGCGAGAAGCGCCTGTTCGCCCGCATGGCGGAGGTCTTCGCCGGTTTCGTCTCCTACACCGACGCCCAACTCGGGCGGGTGCTGGACTACTTGGCGGAGTCGGGCCAGCTGGACAACACCATCGTCGTGGTGGTGTCCGACAACGGCGCGAGCGGTGAGGGGGGTCCCAACGGCTCCCTCAACGAGAACAACTTCTTCAACGGGGTGCCCGACCGCATCGAGGACAACATCCGCCGCCTGGGCGACCTGGGCAGCCCGAAGACGTACAACCACTATCCGACGGGCTGGGCCTGGGCCTTCGACACGCCCTTCAAGTACTGGAAGCGGTGGGCCTCCTACGAGGGCGGTGTCGCCGACCCCATGTTCCTGTCCTGGCCTGCCGGTCTGGGCGAGGCGGCCGGCGGGATACGCCACCAGTACCTGCACGCCATCGACATCGTGCCCACGCTCTACGACCTGCTCGGCGTCGAACCGCCCGGCACCGTCAAGGGCCACGAGCAGACGCCCCTGCACGGCGCCAGCTTCCGCCCGGTGCTGGAGGACGCCGCAGCGCCCGACCCGCGCGACACCCAGTTCTACGTCATGCTCGGCACCCGCGGCATCTGGCACGACGGCTGGCACGCCTCCGCGCTCCACCCGCCCGCGCCGTCCGGCTGGAGCAGCTTCGACGACGACGTGTGGGAGCTGTACCGGCTGCGCGAGGACCGCTCCGAGGCCCGCGACCTGGCCGCCGAACATCCCGGGAAACTGGCCGAGTTGAAGCTGCTGTGGGCGCGGGAGGCCGAGCGGTACAACGGGCTGCCGCTGGACGACCGTACGGCGGCGGAGATCTTCTCCACACCCCGGCCCCAGCTCTCCGCGCCCCGGGACCGGTACGTGTACTACCCCGACTGCGCGGACGTGCCGGAGTCGGTGGCGGTGAACATCCGCGGCCGCTCCTACACCGTGGCCGCCGACGTGCACATCGACACGCCGGAGGCGCGCGGTGTGCTGTTCGCGCAGGGCGGGCGCTTCGGCGGGCACAGCCTGTACCTGCTGGACGGCCGACTGCACTACGTCTACAACTGGCTCGGCCTGCTGGAGCAGAAGGTCGTCTCGCCGGACCGCATCGGCGTCGGGGAGCACATCCTGTCGGCCGCCTTCACGGCCGAGGACCGCACCGAGGAGGGCATCACGAGCGGCACGCTCGTCCTCCGCGTCGACGACCATGAGGCCGGCCGCCTCGCCATCCGCACCCAGCCCGGCATGTTCTCCCTCGACGGCGAGGGACTGTGCGTGGGACGCGACAGCGGCCAGGCCGTCTCGGACGACTACGAGGCGCCGTTCCGGTTCCTCGGCGGCACCGTCCGGCACGTCCTGGTGGACGTCAGCGGGCGGGCCTTCGCCGACCTCGAGAAGGAGGTCACCGGGGCGTTCATGCGCGACTAGCACGGTCGGCAGTGAGGAGCCCGTGATGAGTGCGCACGCGTGGGCGGGACTTGCGGTGGCGGGCGTCACCGCCGCGTACGCCCTCGGCTCGCATCGGCTGGCCCGGACCCCGCTCACCTCGGCGATCGTGTTCGTGGGCGCCGGAGTCCTCATCGGCCCCGCGGTTCTCGGCCTCGTCGACATCGGCCACGACACGGCTTTGATCACGGCGCTGCTCGAAGCGGCCCTGGTCCTGGTGCTGTTCACGGACGCCATGGCGGTGCGCCTGCGCGATCTGACCACCGGTGGCTTCCTGCCCGGCCGGCTGCTGGGGATCGGACTGCCGCTGAGCCTGGCGGCCGGCTGGCTGCTGGCCTGGCCGCTCCTGCCCGGCCTGACGCTCTGGGAACTGGCCCTCGTGGGCGCCGTCCTCGCCCCCACCGACGCCGCCCTGGGCAAGACCGCGATCTCCGACCCGCAGGTGCCCGCCCTCGTACGGCAGGGGCTGAACGTGGAGAGCGGGCTGAACGACGGCATGGTGCTGCCGTTCTTCGTCCTGTTCCTGGCGGCGATCCCCGGTACCTCCTACGCGCACGAGGGGGTTGCCGGGGTGTTCTGGCGGGCCCTGCTGCTCAGCACCGCCCTGGGCCTGCTGATCGGCGACGTCTGCGGCCGGCTCCTGCGCGCCGCGCGCGGCAGGGGGTGGGTGGCCCGGGAATGGGGTCAGGTCTACGTCCTGGCGGTGGCGGCGGGCTCGTACGAGGCCGGTGTCGTCACCCGCGGCAGCGGCTTCATCGCCGCCTGGGTCGCCGGCTTCGCCTTCGGACACGCCCTGCGACGCCTCCCGGCGCCGGCCGGGCCGGAAGACCCGCAGCGCACGGCCGACTTCGCCGAGAACCTCGGCGGTCTGCTGGCCTCGATCAGCCTGATGATCTTCGGCGCGGTCCTCCTGGGACCCACCCTGCAGGACCTGAGCGGATCCGTGATCGGGTACGGCGTGCTGAGCCTCACCGTGGTCCGGCTCGTGCCGGTGGCTCTTGCGCTGCTGGGCAGTGGTCTGCGGGTGCCGACGGTCGCCTACCTGGGGTGGTTCGGGCCGCGCGGCCTCGCCTCGATCGTGCTGGCCCTGCTGGTGGTGGAGGAGCGCGTGCCGGGCACCGAGCAGATCGGGCGGGTGGTCGCCGTCACCGTCGCCCTCAGCGTCGTCCTCCACGGCGTCTCGGCGATCCCGCTCGCCGAGCGGTACGGCGCCTGGTACCGCGGGGCGAGCGCGTCGGAAGGCGCCGCCCTGCGCGAGGGGACGCCCGCACCCGAGGCCCCGGCACGCAGCCGCCTCGGCCGCCTCGACCGGCCCGTTCCCCGGATGCCCGGCCCCCGTTCGTCTGGCGGGTGAGGTCCGCCGTCCGCCCGGCTCATTGGGCACGCACGCGTTGCGCGATCACCCCGGTGATGGCGCGTGCGATGCGCAGGATGCCGGGGGAGCGCACCGGGCACGGCTTCGGCGTGGACGTCGTGGGGGCCAGGCAGAAGTGCAGGTAGTCCTGGTCGAGGTGGAGCGCGGTGCGGTCGCGGGACGGCTGGGTGCAGTAGTCGGGATGCTCGTGCTCGTACGTGGTGCACGGCAGGTACTGGGTCCAGGTGTAGCGGGCGCCTGCCGGGCTGACGGTGGCGCCCGCGTCGGCGACCAGGTCGCCCGCGGCCGCGGCCTGCCGCTCGTACATGCCGTTCACCCGGCGCACCCGGTCGGGTGTGATCGGATCGGGTCCCTGAAGCACCCACACGATCCGCGGCCGCCTGCCGCCGCCCGCGTCGGCGATCTGCTCGGTGAGCCTGGCCAGGTCGGCCTTGTAGCGGGTGAAGTACCGCTGCTGCGAGGCGTCGTAGGTGATGCCGTCCATGCACCAGGTGTAGCCCCAGGCGTTGCCCCAGAACTGGAGCACCACGTAGTCCGGGTGCAGCGAGCGCACGAGCGCGGCCGCCTTGTCGGAGTCCGGCACGAGCGACTTCGCTCCCGTGCCCTCCAGGTAGTCGCACAGGGTGGTGCCGGAGTACGGGGCGCTCCGGTACGTCGCGTTCAGGTCCCGGCGCAGCTGCGCGCCCAGCACGTCCTGGGCCTCCATCGCGAGCGAGTCGCCCAGGTACAGCACGCGGGGCCCCACGGCCGGCACGCTCGCGGAGGCGGGCGCCCGCTGGTGGGTCGTCGTCGCGGACACCCCGGGCACGGCCGGTGAGGGCGGCGCGGACTCCGGCCCGGACGACGGGTCGCCGCACGCGCCCAGCAGCAAGACTCCGGTCAGCAGCACGCCCACGATCCACGGTGTCCGCATGCAGCAACTCCCGCCCCGGCAACCGAAAACGGCTCCCCAGGCAAGCACAGCCGGGCACAAGGGGGAAGACGCGCAACCGAGTTCACCCCTCGCCCAGCCGCTCCAGAAGCTCCAGCAGGTCCGTCAACGGCAGCGGTTTGGCGAGGTGGGCGTCGAAGCCCGCCGCCCGGGACAGGGCGCGGTCGGTGCCCTGGCTGAACCCGGAGACCGCGATCAGGCGCGGCCGGTCGCCGTCGGGCCGCGCGCGTACAGCACGGGCCACCGCGTAGCCGTCGATGTCGGGCAGACCCAGGTCGCAAAGGACCACGTCGAAGGGCTCGCGCTCGGTGGCGGCCAGGGCGTCGTGGCCCGTGTGCACGGCCGTGACCCGGTGGCCCTGGCGCTCCAGCAGGGTGCGGTAGGTCTCGGCGAGGTCGGCGTTGTCCTCGACGATCAGGATGGCCAGCCGGCTCGCTGCCGGGCGGACGGCGGAGGGGCGCGGCTGCCGCGGGCCCGTGGCGTCGGTCGTGGGCAGCAGCACCGTGAAGGAGGCGCCCTTGCCGGGCCCGTCGCTGTGCGCGGAGATGCGGCCCTCGTGCAGCTCCACCACCGTCCGCGCCACCGCGAGCCCCAGCCCGAGCCCCTCCGGCGTGTCGGGACCCGCCGGCGCGGCCCGCATGAACACCCCGAACAGCTCCTCGGCCTGGGCCGGTTCGAAGCCGATGCCGTCGTCCCGCACGGTCAGCCGGGCCCGGCCGTCCTCGGCGCTCAGCCCCACCTCGGTGTGGCCGCCGGGCCGGGTGTACTTCAGCGCGTTCGACAGCAGGTTCGTCAGCACCTGCGCGAGCCGCAGCCGGTCCCCGTCCACGATCACCGGCCGGTCCGGCAGTACGACGCCCAGGGTGCGGCCCTCGTGCCCGAACAGCCCGCGGATGTCGGCGCACGCCCCGTCCACGACCGACCGCAGGTCGACGGGATCCCGCACCAGTTCGAGCCGCCCGGTCACCGCGCGGGTGCCGTCCAGCAGGTCGTTGCTCATCCGCGTGAGCGTGCCCAGCTGCCGCTCCAGGACGGCGAGCGCGGGGTGGCCCCGCGGCATGTCGAGGGCGAGCAGCTCGGTGGCAGCGGTGGCGGCGGCGAGCGGGTTGCGCAGCTCGTGCGAGAGCGTGGCGATGAAGCGGTCCTTGGCCCGCTGCTCCTCCCGTAGCCGCCGCCCCGCCGCGTCCAGTTCGGCGTTGGCCCGGCTCAGCTGCTCGTTCACCTCACGGATCTCCCGCGCCCGCACGAACAGGTCGATCTCCATGCCCTCGGCCCGCATCTGCGCGTCCGCGACGGCCCGCTGCTGCTCCCGCCCGACCTTGCGCAGATGCACGAACTCGGTGACGTCCTCGACCCGGTGGATGATGTACGTGAGCTGCCCGTCGGCGTCCAGGACCGGTGTGTTGACCGGGCTCCAGTACCGCTCGGCGAACGTTCCCTCCTCGCCCGTGGGGATGTCGTAGCGCTGCAACGCCATCGTGTCCGTGCGGCGGCTCGCCACCACCGTCTCCAGCGACCGGCGCAGGTTGGCGACGCCGTCGGCGGACGGGTCCTCGGGGTTGTCTGGAAACACGTCGAAAATGGGCCGGCCGACGATGCTCCGCTCGGTGCGGGTGGCCGTCAGGTAGGCGCGGTTGACCTCGACGATGGTGAAGTCGGGGGTGAGGACGAGCAGCGGGGACAGGGTCGCGTCGAACAGGGACCGGAAGTCCGGGTCCTCGGGCATGGTCGGACCTCCGGGGCCGCGGCGGGTGGCTCAGGGATCGAGGCGGTAGCCGTAGCCGCGCACGGTGACGATGCGCGGGACCGGCGGGGGCAGCTGCGCGAGCTTGCCGCGCAGCCGGTACACGTGCTCGACGACCGTCGCGGGCTGCTGCCAGGACGCGCCCCAGATGCGCTCCAGCACCTGCTCCGAGGAGAAGACCCGGCCGGGCGCGGCGGCCAGCATCTCCAGCAGCGCGTACTCCTTGGGCCGCAGCGTCAGCAGGACACCGTCGACGGAGGCCTGGCGGGCCCCGGTGTCGATGAGCAGCGAACCGGCCCGCAGCACCGTCGGCACGTCCGGCGGCTGCGAGCGGCGCAGCACCGCGTGGATACGGGCCACCAGTTCCCGCTGCGAGAACGGCTTGACGAGATAGTCGTCCGCGCCGATCTCCAGCCCCGCCACCCGGTCGGCCTCCGCTCCCCGCCCGGTGACCACGATGACCGGCAGCCGGCTCGTGGAGCGCAGCGCCCGCAGGAGTTCCAGGCCGGAGCCGTCCGGCAGCCCCAGGTCGAGGATCGCGAGATCGATGCCGCCCTCGTGGAGGGCGGACTTGCCGGCGCGCGCGTCCATGGCCCAGGTGACGGTGAATCCCGCGCGCTCCAGATAGGAACGGCACATCAGTGCGAAGTCGGGTTCGTCCTCGATCAGCGCGAGGTGCGGTCGCATTCCGCATCACCCGGCCCATCTGCCGTTCGCTCGTTGTGAAGCTCATGAGCGGACGTTGATGTCCCGACCATGTGGCGAAGGTAGAACAGTAAATGCCCACGGTTCAAGGGGGAGCCGCCCGGGGGGAGTTCCGGCGCGGGCGCGCACGGTGCGGGGATGCCACCACCGCCGTACGCACCCGCGCCGGAGCGCGCGCCCCGGCGCGAGGGGCGCACGCACGGAACGGGACGGTCCTTTGCACGAGAACACCCTGGAGCCCGTCACCACGGTCTCGTGGCCGCCACCGCCCGACGACCACGGACTCCTGAGCGCCGCCGACGGCCTCCTGGTCGCCGAACTGCGCGGCGACATCGACCTGGCGACCGTCCCTCACCTGAGGTTCTGGCTGGACTCCGTCGCGGCTCTGCGCGCCCCGGCGTACGTGGTCGACCTGTGCGCCGTCACCTTCATCGATTCCACCGGGCTCAGTCTGCTGCTGCGCATGCGCCGCCGGGCGCTGGAGGACGGCGGCGGGTTCGCCGTCGTGTGCAGCGCGCGCACCGTGCGGGTGCTGCGCGCCCACGGCAGCCTGGACGTGCTGGATCCGGCGGCCTCCGTGGACGAGGCGGTCGCCCGGCTCGCCGGATCCTGACCCGGTCTCACACCCGGTCGGCCACGATCATCAGGTACTGGAAGCTGCCGTTCTTGTACGCGCTGAGGAACGTGTCCTCGATGCCCGTGACCAGGTGCTCGGCCTCCCGGCGCAGCTCCCAGTAGGGGATGGTGTCCGCGGTGAGGTCCTGGACGTGGACGGGCACGAGCCGGTTGCGGGCCATCGCCCGGAAGTACTCCGAGCGCGGGTGGATGTCGCAGATGTAGTGGGCGTTGATGAGTGACACCTCGCGCGAGGCCCGCCCGTACGTGTCGTTGTAGCAGCCGGTGACGACGACGTACCGTCCGCCGCGGCGCAGCAGCCGGGCGTGCTCGGCGAACAGCAGCTCCAGCTCGACGTACATCGTCGACTCGTTGTTCCAGGACGCCGCGTAGGCGCCGGTCTCGAAGCCGGTGTCGAGCATGTTGCGGTGGTGGTAGCGGACCTTGCCGTCGATGCCCCGCTTGCGGGCCTGCTCGTTGGCGAAGGCGGCCTGCTTGGCGGAGATGGTCACGCCGTCGGCGTGGCAGCCGTAGCGCAGGTTCGCCACCACGCTGCCGCCGCCGCGTCCGCAGCCGGCGTCGAAGACGCGGTCGGCGGGGGAGAGCGGGCCGAGCCGGGCGGCGAGGAGCTCGGCCTGGGCGTGTTCGAGGCGGTGCAGCTCCGCGGTGATGCGCTCCCGGCGCAGGACGGGATCGGGCTCGTCGAGGACGGAGCGGTCGGCGGCGCCGATGCCGTAGTGGTGGTGGTAGAGGTCGTCGAGCTTCCCGAGTTCGAGGTTGACCGGGTTCTCCTCGGCGTTCCAGTAGTCCGCGACGCGGTTCTGGTACATGGACTGGGTCGGCAGGTTCCTGGCGTCGGCGGGGGCGATGGTCAACGGTGACTCCTTGTCGTCCTGCTGATGGTTCATCGGGGCTGCGCCTACCAGTAGTTGGGGAGGTGGTAGCGGTGGGTGTTGGTGGAGTGCCACTCGTGGTTGCCGGCCACCCAGTCCGACAGGCTTTGGGCGTAGCGCTCCACGAGGGGCGAGGCGGCGGCCAGGACGGCGGACTCCTCCTCGAAGGCGGTCATGATCTCGTTGTGGATCCGGACCGCCTTCAGATAGGCGGCCTTGAGCCCGCACCGCTCGTTGGCGGCGACGACCTGCGGCAGATTCAAGTGGTCCGGGTCGCTCGCCAGTTCCTTGGTGAACGAGTACAGGTCGTTGACGATGGTCGTCGCGTTGCAGGCCAGCGCGGTGATCCGCTGGATCTCGGGACGGGCGTACACGGCCTCCGGCAGCTCGTAGCCGTCGACGGCGTCGACGATCGACAGACAGGGCCGGAAGTTGTTGAACTGCCGCATCACCAGGTACTCCCACACCCGGGGCACGTACCGCGTCTCCATCCAGGCGGCCTCGGCGAGATACCCGAGGTGGAGGCGGGCGATGTCGTGGACGAAACGGTCCGTCTGACTGGGGGTGGCGAAGGCCGCGTAGTCCTTCATGGCCCAGTGGTACGAGCGCAGCGGGCCGTCCGCCTGCACCCCCTCGCGCCACTGCGCCTCCAGCGCGGGGGTGCCGTGGAACGGGTCGATCGCCGACTGGGCGAGGATCAGCGGGCCGCCGAGTCCGCGGCGCGCTCCGCCGCGGCCCTCGTCCTCCTCGCAGTAACAGCTGTCGACGAGGTTCTCGGCGAGCAGCAGTTGCCCGGCCACCGTCAGCCGCTCCAAATCGGCCGCACCGGGATGCTGGAGGACCACGGCCCGCCCGAACTGGAACCCCGAGAAGTCCCCCTTCCAGGCGGCGGGGAACAGGTCGAGGCCGCGCGCCCAGGCCTCCAGCCGGCGGTCGACCTCGGCGGCCTTCTCCGGGTCGGCGGGCGCGACGGGCCGGTACTTGAGCCCGGGGATCGCCCCGCCGCGCCGGGTGCGCACGGTGGCTGCCAGGTTGGGCGGGCCCGGCAGGGACGGGGCGGACGTGGGCGTGCTCATCGCGTTCTCCACCGGGTCAGTCGGCCGTCCGGCCGATCTGGACGTTCTCCAGGATCCCGGCCGCGTCGGGCACGAGGATGGCCATCGAGTAGTAGGCGGTGACGAGGTAACTGATGATCGCGGCCGCGTCGATGCCCATGAACCGCACGTTCAGGCCCGGCTGGTACTCCTCCGGGATGCCCGTCTGGTACAGGCCGATCACGCCCTGGTCGGACTCGCCGGTGCGCAGCGCGATGATGCTGCTGGTGTGCTGCGGGCTGATCGGGATCTTGTTGCACGGGAAGATCGGCACCCCCCGCCAGGCCGGAATCTCATGGCCGTTCACGCTCGCGGTGCCCGGCACCAGACCGCGCCGGTTGCACTGCCGGAAGAACGCGGCGATCGCCTTCGGATGGGCGAGGAACACCTTGGTCTTGCGGCGCATGGCCAGCAGCTCGTCCATGTCGTCCGGCGTCGGCGGCCCGGTGAAGGTGCTGACGCGCTGCCCGTAGTCGACGTTGTGCAGCAGCCCGAACTCCCGGTTGTTGACCAGCTCCCACTCCTGGCGCTCGCGGATCTCCTCAATGGTCAGGCGCAGTTGCTGCTCGGTCTGGTTCATCGGGTCGTTGTAGAGGTCGGCGACCCTGGTGTGCACCCGCAGCACGGTCTGGGTGAGCGACAACTCGTACTCGCGCGGGGCGAGTTCGTAGTTCACGAAGCCGCCGTCGATGGTCGGCTCGCCCACATGGCCGGCCTGCACGGGCACGTCTGCCTCGCCCTTGCGGTTCATCGGCAGCTTCTGCCGCTCGGCGTACGCCTCCAGATGCGCGGCCAGCGACGGCACCCGGTCGGTGAACTCCCGTACGACGTCCCAGGGCAGCACCAGCAGCACGCCGGGCGTCTCCGCCCGCACCGAGCTCAGCCACAGCGGGTCGGACTGGCCGATCGCCTCGTCGCCCATCTGGTCGCCGTCCGCGACCACGCCGAGGATCTCCTCCTCGCCGTACTTGCCGGCCGTGTACCGGGTGAACCTGCCGTGCACCACCAGATAGGTCTCCGTGACCGGCTGCCCGGCCTCGTACAGGACCTGCCCGGCGCGCACTTCGCGCACCCGGAAGCGGGTGGAGATCTCCCGGAGGACATCGATGTCGGGGTAGCCGCGCAACACCGGCAGCTCGGTGAGGGTCTCGGGGATGACCTTGACGTCGTCGGCGCCGTTCTGGTCGAACTGGACCCGGCCGCGCCCGATCCGCAGCTGGAGACGCCGGTTGACCCGGTAGGCGCCGCCCTTGACGTCCACCCACGGCAGGGCCTTGAGCAGCCATCGCGAACTGATGGCCTGCATCTGCGGTTCGGACTTGGTCGTGGTGGTGAGTTGGCGCGCCGCCCGGGTGCTGAGACTGGTGAGCTGGGCCTCGGCGGCGGGATCGTCGGTGGTGGGGCCGGTGACGCTTTCGGGGGCGGACACATTCCCTCCCTGGGATGCACATGGCGATGTGACAGGTGCGCACCGCATGTACAAGGCAAACAGCCGGGGGAGGGGCCCGGTACGGCGCGAAGGGGGCGGTTTCGCGTCCCGGATCACCAAACCCGTCGACCGGGGCGCGCCGGGCCGGGCCCGGTGATCGCGCGCCGGTCGCGCACCACCGGTACCGCTCAGTCGAGGTCGTTCACCAGTACGGCCGCCCCGTCGAACCGCCCGGCCCTGAGGTCCCGCAGCGCCTCGTCGGCCCGCGAGAGGGGGTAGGTGTGCGTGGTGGCGTGCACACCGTGCTCGGCGGCGAGGGCAAGGAACTCCCGCCCGTCAGCACGGGTGTTGGAGGTGACGCTGCGCACTTCCTTCTCGTAGAAGAGCTCGGTCTCGTAGTGCAGCGGCGGGACGTCGCTGAGGTGGATGCCGGCGATGGACAGGACGCCGCCGCGGTCGAGGGCGCGCAGCGCGACGGGGACGAGGTCGCCGACCGGCGCGAAGAGGATCGCGCTGTCCAGGGGCTCGGGCGGCAGCGCGTACGCGTCCTGCGCCGAGGCCGCGCCGAGGTCCAGCGCCAGCCGCCGCGCCGCCGCCCCGCGCGTGAGGACGTGCACGGTGGCGCCCTCGGCGAGCGCCACCTGCGCGCACAGGTGGGCGCTGCCCCCGAAGCCGTACAGCCCGAGCCGTCCGCCCGGCGGCAGCGCGGCCCGCCGCAGCGCGCGGAAGCCGATGATCCCGGCGCACAGCAGCGGGGCGATCGACACGTCGTCGAGGGCGCCCGGCAACCGGTACGCGTAGGCGGCCGGCACGGTCGTGTACTGCGCGTAACCGCCGTCGGCGTCCCAGCCCGTGTACCGGGAGGCCGGGCACAGGTTCTCCGCCCCGCGCACGCAGTACGCGCAGGTGCCGTCCGTACGCCGCAGCCACGCCACCCCCACCCGGTCGCCCACCGTGAACCCGCCGACCCCCGCCCCGAGCCCGGCGACCACGCCCACCACCTCGTGCCCGGGTGTCACCCCGGGCCGGTGAACGGGCAGATCGCCCTCGACGACATGCAGATCGGTCCGGCACACCCCGCACGCCCGCACCCGCACCAGCAGCTCGTCGTCCGCGGGCTCCGGGACCGGCTTGCGCACGAGCCGGAGGCCGCCGTCCTCCACCGCCCCGGGCATCACCACGGACCACGCCCGCATCGTCCTGTCCGTCATCCCACACCCCGTCCGTGACCTCGAAAGCCTTGGCGAAGCCTCCGGGAAGGCCTCGGAAACACTCGCCGTCCAGTCTGGAACGGACCGGCCGGTTCGGCGCGCGGTCCGCCGGACGGATGGCTAGCGTGAGGAAACGGACCAACCACCGATTCGGGAGAGGGCCGCAGTCATGGCCGTACAACCTTTGGGAACCCCCTGTTGGGCCGACGCGATGTTCGGTGACGTCGAGGGAGCGAAGAGCTTCTACGGCGACGTCCTCGGCTGGACCTTCGGCGAGGCGTCGTCGGAGTACGGGAACTACACCCAGGCCTACGCGGACGGCAAGGCGGTCGCCGCCGTCGTACCGCCGATGCCGGGCCAGGAGGGCCAGTCGCAGTGGTGCCTCTACTTCGCCTCGCCGGACGCCGCCGACACGGCCGCCAAGGTCCGGGAGAACGGCGGCCAGGTGTTGATGGAGCCGATGCAGGTCGGCGAGTTCGGCACGATGTGCATCGCGAGCGAGCCGAGCGGCGCCGTGTTCGGCGTCTGGCAGGCCGGCGTCCACGAGGGCTTCGAGGCGACCGCTGTGCCCGGCGCCTACGGCTGGGCCGAGGTCTTCACCCGCGAACCCGAGAAGACGGACGCCTTCTTCAGCGCCGTCTTCCCGTACTCGGCGCAGCAGATCGTCGACGACAACGTCGACTTCCGCCTGTTCAACCTCGGCGACACCACGGTCCTCGGCCGCATGAGGATGGGCGAGGAGTTCCCGCCCGAGGTGCCCTCGTACGTCAACGTCTACTTCGTCGTCCCCGACTGCGACGAGGCCGTCGCCAAGGCCACCAAGCTGGGCGGCACCCTGCGCTTCGGCCCGATGGGCAGCCCCTACGGCCGGTTCGCGGCGCTCAGCGACCCGCAGGGCGCGAACTTCTCGGTGATCGACATCTCCAAGACCGAGGGCGAGCTGCCGAAGACGAAGGACGTCTAGGGCGTCTCGGTGGGACAGGACGTCTCGGTGGGAGGCGATCGGAGGCCCCGTCCGTCCGTGGCATGATCGAGGCCATGCGTGAACGTGTGGTGGCCGCCTGCGACGGGGCCTCGAAGGGAAATCCCGGTCCGGCGGGCTGGGCGTGGGTGGTCTCCGACGACTCCGAGACCCCGGCCCGCTGGGAGGCCGGACCGCTCGGCAAGGCCACCAACAACGTCGCCGAACTCACCGCACTGGAACGGCTGTTGGCCTCGACCGACCCGGGCGTACCGCTCGAGGTCCGGATGGACTCGCAGTACGCCATGAAGGCGGTCACCACCTGGCTGCCCGGCTGGAAGCGCAACGGCTGGAAGACGTCCGCCGGCAAGCCGGTCGCCAACCAGGACCTGGTGGTGCGCATCGACGAGCTGCTCGACGGCCGTACCGTCGACTTCCGTTACGTCCCCGCCCACCAGGTCGACGGCGACCCGCTCAACGACTTCGCGGACCGGGCCGCCAGCCAGGCCGCCACGGTCCAGGAGCCCGCGGGCAGCGACCTCGGCTCGCCGGAGCCGCCGCCCTCCCCGGACACCCCGAAGAAGTCCGCCGCCCCGCGCCGCAAGGCGGGGGCGGCGGGGCAGCGCGGCGGCTCCTCGTCCCGCACGATCAAGGCGAAGTTCCCCGGCCGCTGCCTGTGCGGGCGCCCCTACGCCGCCGGCGAGCCCATCGCCAAGAACGACCAGGGCTGGGGCCACCCGGAGTGCCGTACGGCGGGGGCCGGTTAGGCCGCGGCGGTCAGGTGACCACGCCGCGCCACTCGCCGGTCTCCTGACCGCGCTGCTCGATGAACTTCTTGAAGCGCTCCAGGTCGCCCTTGGTCTGCCGCTTCACGAACCCGAGCTTGTCGCCGACCTTCTCGGTGATGGTGTCCGGGTGGAAGTCCAGCTGCAGCATGACCTTGGTGTGACGGTCGTCGAGGCGGTGGAAGGTCACCGCCCCGGCCTGCCGGGCCTCACCGGCCACGGTCGTCCAGGCGACCCGCTCGTCCGGGATCTGCTCCGTGATCTCCGCGTTGAACTCCCTGTGAACCCCGTTCACACTGGTCACCCAGTGAGTGAGCGTGTCGGTGCGCTGTTCGATGCGTTCCACGCCGCTCATGAACTCCGGGAACGTCTCGAACTGCGTCCACTGGTTGTAGGCGGTGTGCACCGGGACGCCGACCTCGATGGATTCCTCGACCTGCGACACGGGTGAACCCCTCCTTCGCTCGATTCTCGGTTGCGTCCGGCGCGGGTACCCGACCCCTGCCGGACAAACCGCCGCGTTCCGGCCGTCAGCCGGTGCGGGTGTCAGCGCTGTCGGCGGGACGCCCTGCTACTCTGCGTTGCCAAATGACCGCTCTGGGTAACTCCGGCAACTTCTAGGGGTGTGCGTGAAGGTCGCCTGCGTCGGCGGCGGGCCCGCCGGCCTGTATCTCTCGATCCTGCTGAAGCGGCAGGACCCGTCCCACGACATCACCGTCCACGAACGCAATCCGGAGGGATCGACCTACGGCTGGGGCGTGACCTACTGGCGCGGGCTGCTCGACAAGCTCCACGAGCACGACCCGGAGTCGGCCCGCGCCCTGGAGCAGCACTCCGTCACCTGGAACGAGGGCGTCGCCCGCGTCCGGGACCTCGCCACCCGGCGCGACAGCGACGAGGGCTTCGGCATCGGCCGCCACCGGCTCCTGGAGATCCTCGCCGCACGGGCCCGCTCGCTGGGCGTACGGCTGGAGTTCGAGCACGAGATCACCGAGGGGAACCTGCCCGCCGCCGACCTCGTCGTGGCCGCCGACGGCGTGCACAGCGCCCTGCGCGGCGCGCACGCCGACCACTTCGGCACCGAGCTCAGGCCCGGCCGCAACCACTACATCTGGCTCGGCACCACCAAGGTCTTCGACGCCTTCACCTTCGCCTTCGTGGAGACCGACCACGGCTGGATCTGGTGCTACGGCTACGCCTTCAGCCCCGAGCGCAGCACCTGCGTCGTCGAATGCGCCCCCGAGACCTGGACCGGCCTCGGCCTCGACACCGCGAACGAGGCCGACGGGCTCGCCCTCCTGGAGAAACTCTTCGCCGACATCCTGGACGGCCACCCCCTGATCGGCCGCTCCTGCGCCGACGGCGCCGCCCAGTGGCTGAACTTCCGCACCCTCACCAACCAGACCTGGTTCCGCGACAACCTGGTCCTGCTCGGCGACGCCGCCCACACCACCCACTACTCCGTCGGCGCCGGCACCACCCTCGCCCTGGAGGACGCGATCGCCCTGGCCGCCGCCCTGCGCGAGCAGCCCGATCTGCCGCAGGCCCTGGGCCGCTACGAGCGGGAGCGCAAGGCCGCCCTCCTGTCCATCCAGAGTGCGGCCCGCTACAGCGCCCAGTGGTACGAGAACCTGCCCCGCTACATGCATCTGCCGCCGGAGCAGATGTTCGCCCTGCTCGGCCAGCGTCACTCGCCCCTGCTGCCGTACGTCCCGCCCCAGCTCTACTACCGCATCGACAGGGCGGCCGGGCAGCTGGAGGCGCTGCGCCGCTTCAAGCGCTGGCTGGGACCGAGGATCGCGCGCACCGTGCACGCGCGGGCACTGGCCTCCAGGAAGTAGCGGGCGTCCGTTTTCCCGCTTGGGTGAATGGCAATTCACCGGCTATGGTGAATTCCCATTCACCCTTGTTTTCTGTCGTCCGGGAGCGCCGATGGACCAGCCCGTGCCGATAGCCGAGCCCTCCGAGGCGAGGGCCCTGCGGGATCGGCTGACGATCCCGGTGCTGGCGTTCGGCGGCATCCTCATGGCCGTCATGCAGACCGTGGTCGTGCCGCTGCTGCCCGACCTGCCCCGGCTGACCCACTCCTCGGCGGGCACGGTCTCCTGGATGGTCACGGCGACCCTGCTGTCCGGAGCCGTCCTCACCCCGGTCCTCGGCCGCGCCGGCGACATGTACGGCAAGCGGCGGGTGCTGATGGCGGCCCTCGGCCTGATGACCCTCGGCTCGGTCACCTGCGCGCTCTCCTCGAACATCGGCGTCCTCATCGCGGCCCGCGCCCTGTCCGGCGCCGCCTCCGCCGTCGTACCGCTCTCGATCAGCATCCTGCGCGACGAACTGCCGCCGGAACGACGGGGAGGCGCGGTCGCGCTGATGAGTTCCACCGTCGGCATCGGCGCCGCGCTGGGCCTGCCGCTCGCCGCGCTGATCGTGCAGTACTCGAACTGGCACATCATGTTCTGGGTGACCAGTGCCCTCGGCGCGCTGGGCACGAGTGCGGTCTGGTGGGCGGTGCGCGAGTCGCCCGTCCGGGAACCCGGGCGCTTCGACGTGCTGGGCGCGGTGGGGCTCGCCGCCGGGCTGGTGTCCCTGCTCCTGGGAGTGTCCCAGGGCGGGCAGTGGGGGTGGGGGAGTCCGCGGATCCTGGCGCTCTTCGCCACCGCCGTCGGCGTGCTCGCCCTGTGGTGGTGGCAGCAGCTGCGGACCGAACAGCCGCTCGTGGACCTGCGGTTGGTGAGCCGGCCGAAGGTCGGGCTGTCCCATGTGGCCGCGCTCTTCACCGGCTTCGCGTTCTACGCCAACTCGCTGGTGACCGCGCAGCTGGTGCAGGCGCCCGAGGCCACCGGATACGGGCTCGGGCTCTCCATCGTGGCCACCGGCCTGGTGCTGCTGCCCGGCGGCTTCATCATGCTGGTCTTCTCGCCCCTCTCGGCCCGCATCTCGGCGTCCCGCGGGCCGCGGATCACGCTCGCCATCGGGGCCCTGGTCATCGCTCTGGGCTACGCGGTGCGCATCGCCGACAGCCGCGACCTGTGGATGATCATCGTGGGTGCGGCGGTCGTGGGCACCGGGACCACCCTGGCGTACTCCGCGCTGCCCACCCTCATCCTGCATGCGGTCCCGGCCGGACAGACCGCGTCGGCGAACGGCGTGAACGTCCTGATGCGCACGATCGGCCAGGCCACCTCCAGCGCCGCCGTGGCCGCCGTCCTGGTGCACCACACCAGCCCGGTCGGCGCGATCGCCGTCCCCACCCTGCACGGCTATCTGCTCGCGTTCGCCATGGCGGGCGTCGTCGCCCTGGCCGCGAGCGCCACGGCGCTGACCATCCCGGGCGACGCCGGTGCCCGCAGGACGCGCCGCGCCCGCGGCCGTGCCCAGGACGCACACGACGAGGCACTGGAGGGAGCATGAGTGCCGTGAGCACTTCCCCCACCGCGCCCGCACCCGCCCGCCGCGACGCCGAGGCGACCAAGGCGGCCATCCTGCGCGCCGCCCGCCACCTGCTGGCCCGGCACGCCCACGCCGACATCACGCTCAAGGCGGTCGCCGAACGCGCGGGCGTCAGCGCCCCGTTGATCCTGAAGTACTTCGGCAACAAGGACGCCCTCTTCGCCCGTGTCATGTCCTTCGAGGCCGACGCCGACGCCCTGCTCGCCGCCCCGACGCCCGAACTCGGCCGGCACATGGTCCGGCACGTACTGGTCAGCCAGTCCCGGCAAGGAGCCGACCCGCTGCTGCGCATTGTCTTCGCACCCCTGCACGGCGAACAGGGCGACATCCTGCGCGCCAACTTCCGCACCCAGGTCACCGAACGCCTCACCGCCCGTCTCGACGGCCCCGACGCCGGCCTGCGCGCCGAACTCGCCGTCGCCGCGCTCCTCGGCCTCGGCGTCGTCTACGGCATCGCCCGCGGCAGCCACGTCCGAAGCGCCGACCTCGACGACGTCGTGGAGCGCTACGCCCCCCTCGTGCAGCAGCACCTCACGCCAGGAACCCCGCGACCGTAGCCACGAATCGCCCGGGGTCGTCGAGCCACGGGAAGTGCCCCGCCCCCGGCTGCACCACGCACTCGCCCTTGGGGAACAGCCCGGCGAACTCCTCGACCGCGGGCGCGGGGGAGTTCAGGTCGACCTCCCCGGCCAGCGCCAGCACCGGCGCCGCGAACCTGGCCAGCGCCGCCCGGGTGGAGGCCGGGTCGAAGGCGCCGGGGGCGGCGAAGGCGGCGGCGGCCTCCTGGTTGCGCTGGGCGGCGCCGGCGGCGTGATGGGCACGCGCCACTTCGTCCCAACGGCCGTACAGGAAAGGCGCGATGGCGTCCCAGCTGTCGGCGGTGGCCTGTCCGGTGGTGATGGCCTGCAGAGCCGCGAAGGCGGTCGGGAACCACGGTTCGTCCCGGCGCAGTCGCGCGGTCGCGCGCCGGACTTCCGGCGGCACCGTGATCCCGACGGCCGTCGCGCTCGGCGTGATCAACGCGAGCCTGCTCACCCGCTCCGGGTACCGGGCGGCGTACAGCACGGCCGGGTTCGTGCCTGCGGAGTGCCCGAGCAGGTCCACCGACTCCAGGCCGAGATGCTCCCGCAGGGCCTCCACGTCGTCGACCAGCCGGTCGCAGCGGTAGCCGGCCGGGTCCCGGGGGAGCGCGGAGTCGCCGGTGCCGCGCAGGTCCAGCAGGGCGAGACGGCGGCGCGCGGCCAGGCCGCCGAGCTCACCGAGGTAGGCGGAGGCCTGCATCGGTCCGCCCGGCAGGCAGATCACGGGCGGGCCGTCCTCCCCGTACACGTGGTAGGCGAGTTCGGTCCCGTCGGGCGCGGAGAAGATCGGCATGACCGCGACCCTCTCAGCGCCTCCGCGGCGCGGCAAGCGCTTATCGGAACAGCCGGTCCAGGAATCCGTTCCCGAAGACGCGATGCGGGTCGAGCCGGTCCAGCGTTCCGGCGGCCTGCCCCCACACCGCCTCGCCGAAGGACGCCGGGATCGCCGTACCCAGCACCACCTCGTCGCTCCAGACGGAGTCGTCCGTGTACGCCCAGCCCTTGGACCACTCGACGCGGGTGAGCGCGTGCTCGCCGTCGTAGGTGCGCAACAGGAACTGCTCGAGCTCCCGCAGAAAGGCCTCCGCGTACGGAGTGCCGGGCAGCGTCAGGACGTCCAGCCACACCGCGGTGTCCCACTCGGGGTGCGCTTCGCTGCGGCGCAGCGCCGACAGCAACGGGGCGCGGGCGCCGTCCAGTTCGGCGTCTGCCGGGTCGTCGAGACCGGTCACCCGGATCTCGACCGAACCGTTCACCGGGAACCGGCCGAGCGCCGAGTACGCCGTGAGCCGCTCACGGTAGTAGGCGGTGAACTCGGCAACGACGCGCTGCACTTGGTCCCGCGTGGTGAGCACGGCGTAGCCGTTCGCGTTGATCCGCAACGTCGTCGGCCTGATGTAGAGCAGCGTGTTCTTCGACGGCCCCCAGATGTCCGCGGACAGCGTCGCCACCAGCCCGAGCGTGGCCACGTCGTACTGCGCGTTGCCCAGCACCGGAGCCAGATACCAGGCCGCGTCCGAGGTCATCCGCCCGACCAGGTCCGCCACCACGGTCGGCACGCTGTCCGAGAACGGGTAGTTGTACGGCGAGGTCACGTGCCGTGAGGTGAGCGGCCGGGTCGGCGACACGCTCCACACCTTGAACCACGGGAACTCGGTGAACGCGAACCAGATCGCCTCCACCCGCCCCGCCCGGTCGAGGAAGCTCGCCAGGGTACGGCCGTCCGAGCCGGGGGCGGCGAAGAGTTCGGCGGCCGGGATGTCCGTGTGAGACACACACCGCAGATTGGAGTCGGCGCCCACGCGCAGCACCACCTCGGTCACCAGCGCGCGGCCGAGATGGGTGAGCAGGGCGGCACAGTCCGCCTCGTCGCGCTCGTAGGTCCGCAGCGCGTACGCCCCGGCGTCCTCGTCCCACACGACCGCCGTCAAGGACAGCACGCGATTGCTGAGCGAGCCGTACGTCTGACCCGCCGGCCGCTCCTCGCCCCGCGCCGGTACGGCCGTGCCGTGCGCGTCGATGGCCAGGGCGCCACCCAGCGTGAGGTCGCCCGGAGCGGGCGCGGCCGTGACGCCCAGGCCGTGTCCTTCGAGGTAGGTCAGCAGGGCCTCCAGCGTGACGCCGGTGCCGGCCCGCACGGCGGTCGGCGAGTCGAGGGACAGGCCGGTCAGATGAGTCGCGGTGTCGACCAGGAGGACGGGCGAGTCCGACGACGTGCCCTCCGTGATCGTCAGCGGTGACCAGCCGTGCGAGGCACCCCGCGCGCGGACCGTCCAGCCGCCCCGCCAGGCCCAGTTGACGACGTCGACCACCTGGTCCGGGCCGGCCGGCGCACAGGCCCACAGGCCGTCGGCGGTGATCTCGCCGACCCAGTTGCGGTACGCCGAGCGGTAGAGGGCGACGCCCTCGGGGAAGTCCGGCAGCTCCTGTGCCGCGACCGCCGGATCGGCGGCGATCAGGACGGGTGCGGCGGCCAGCGCGGCGGCCGAGAGGAGGAAGCCGCGGCGGGTCCAGGACGGGTCGTCCGCCGCCTCTGACGAGTGGTTGCTCAGTGAACGATCAGTCACGGGGTCACGCTAGGCGCGAGTTGACACGAGTCGGCCGCCTGTCGGGTCCTATCACCCATGTGAGTGAACGATTCACAGGCCGCGGGCCGGAGCGGCCGATTCCGCGCAGGGCCGCGACGGATGACAGACTGACGCCATGGACGAGCGCACTTTCGGCAGGTCGGGTCAGCATGCTTCCGTCGTCGGTCTCGGGACGTGGCAACTGGGCGCCGACTGGGGAGACGTCGACGACAAGGAGGCCCTGGCGGTCCTGGAGGCGGCGGCCGAGTCGGGGGTGACCTTCTTCGACACCGCCGACGTGTACGGCGACGGCCGCAGCGAGCAGACCATCGCCGCCTTCCTGGCCGGCCGGCCGGACCTGCACGTGCTGGTGGCGACCAAGATGGGCCGCCGCGTCGAGCAGCTCCCGGAGAACTACGTCCTCGACAACTTCCGCGCCTGGAACGACCGTTCGCGCCGCAACCTCGGCGTCGACCGCATCGACCTGGTCCAGCTGCACTGCCCGCCGACCCCTGTCTACTCCACCGACGAGGTCTTCGACGCCCTCGACACCCTGGTCGAGGAGGAGCGCATCGCGGCCTACGGCGTCAGCGTGGAGACCTGCGCGGAGGCGCTGACCGCGATCGCCCGCCCGGGCGTGGCGAGCGTGCAGATCATCCTCAACCCGTTCCGCATGAAGCCCCTGCGCGAGGTCCTCCCCGCCGCCCGGGAGGCCGGCGTCGGCATCATCGCCCGCGTGCCGCTCGCCTCCGGCCTGCTGTCGGGCAAGTACACCAAGGACACCGTCTTCCCGGAGAACGACCACCGCACCTACAACCGGCACGGCGAGTCCTTCGACGTCGGCGAGACCTTCTCCGGCGTCGACTACACCACCGGCGTCGAAGCGGCCGCCGAGTTCGCCGCCCTCGCCCCCGAGGGATACACCCCGGCCCAGCTCGCCCTGCGCTGGATCGTCGACCAGCCCGGTGTAACCAGCGTGATCCCCGGCGCCCGCTCCCCGGAGCAGGCCCGCGCCAACGCGGCCGCCGCCAGGCTGCCCGAGCTGTCCGGGGAGACCCTCACCGCGATCCGCGACCTCTACGACCGCCGGATCAAGGACCAGGTGGAGAGCCGCTGGTAGGACCGCCGGACGGGGGAACGGGCGCTTGGCCGGTCCCCCGGTTCGTTTGGACGATCAGCCGGCGGATACCCGTAGCGCATGGTGGAGACGCAGACGCGGACGGGCCGCGACGAGACCCAGGAGGAGCGTGCCGACCGCATGTGGGTCGAGCTCATCCAGGAGGTCCGCGTCGCCCAGACCGGGGTGCAGATCCTGTTCGGTTTCCTGCTGACCGTGGTGTTCCAGCAGAAGTACGCCTCGCTGGAGCACACCGACAAGACCATCTACATCGTCACGGTGGTCCTGGGCGCCGCCGCAACCGGCGCGCTCATCGGTCCCGTCTCCCTGCACCGCCTGGTCTCCGGGCGGAAGGTCAAGCCGCAGGCCGTCGAGTGGGCCTCCCGGATGACCTTCGTCGGCCTGCTGCTCCTGCTCGCCACCATGACCTCCTCGCTGCTGCTGGTCCTCAGGGTCGCCACCCACAACGGGGCGGTGCCGTGGATCGTCGCCTGCGTGGTCGCCTGGTACGCGGTGTGCTGGTACGTCATCCCGCTGTGGACCCGGCGCCGCCACACGACCTCGTGACCCCGAGCCGGTCCAGCTGCCGGTCGTGCGCGCGCGAGAGCACCAGCACCGAGACGGTGGCGCCGATCAGCGCGCAGAACATGTCCCACTGCGTGTCCCACACATCGCCCTGCGTGGCCAGGAACGCGTCCGCGGAGTGTCCGCCGGCGACCGCGGCCAGCCACTCCAGCATCTCGAACACGGCACTGAAGGCCAGGCACGCGCACACCGTGAGCGGCGCCAGCCACCGGCTGCCGCGCAACGGCGAGGTGCGGCTGAGCAACTCCCGCACCAGCACCGCCGGTACGAATCCCTGCATGAGGTGCCCGAAGCGGTCGTACGGGTTGCGGTCCAGGCCGAAGGCATCCCGCACCCAGTCACCGAGCGGCACCTGCGCGTAGGTGTAGTGGCCGCCGACCATCAGGACGAGCGCGTGAAAGGCGAGCAGGCAGTACAGCAGGCTGGTGAGGGGGAACCGGCGGTGGGTGAACACCAGCAGCGGCAGGCCGACCAGCACCCACACCGTCTCCAGGAACCACGTCGTGCGGTCCTTCGAGCCCCAGACCGACACGGCCATGCCCAGGACCACGAGAACGGCGAGTACGGCGGGCAGCTGCCGTCGCGGGACGGCGGGGTGCGCAACAGCGGTCATGGGGGCTCCCTTTCGTAGGAGCCCCCATGCTGGTGGAGCGGATGGACGGCGGCATGAGTACGGCTACTCAGCCTCGCCCGGGTACGGCGACGCTCAGTCCTTCGCGCCGCGCAGCGCGGTCAGACAGCTCGCGATGGCCTCCTGGAGCTCCTCCAGCCGCTGCACCATGTCGTCCTCGACGAACTCCTGCACATCGTCGAAGGTCAGCTCCTCGAACGCCTTCGTCGCCTTCTGCAGGCTGCTGTAGAACTTCGTCCGCCGCTCCTGGACGCGCAGTTCGGGATCGGCCTCGACGGTCTCGGCGACCAGGGACTTGAGGGTGTCGTAGGCCTCGGTGGCCCACTCGCCGGTGTCCTCGTCCTCTTCGAGCTCGTCGATGAGCGAGAGGTGCCGCTCGGCCTCCTGGCGCAGGTCGACCGGTGCGTCGATGGTCTGCCCGGCGGGCGTCTTCACCTGGCCCGACTCGGCGATCTGGCGGACGTATCCGATCCGGTCGGCGGCCCGGCTCTCGGTGGCCACGGCCTTCTTCAGATCGTCGGTGCGCACCACGTCACGCGCCAACTCGGCCTGCAGCTCCGGGTCTTCGCGCACCCGGTCCAGCAGCGCCTGGCGGGCCGCCCGCGCGGTGGAAGGGTCGGCGAGGATCGCGGCCCGCAGCGCGGTCGGGTTCTCGGCGACCTCCAGGGCCTTGGTGGGGCGGATGCCCTCGGCCTCGGCCGCCTCGGCGATGGCCGTGCCCCGCTCGGACGTGGCGCTGTTGCGGGAGACGTAGTAGCTCAGCCACACGTCGGCGTCCGGCAGCTCCACCTCCTGGCCCGGCGCCAGCGCCTCGAAGTGCGGCACCATCCCGTCGTCGGCCGCCCGGTCCCAGGCCTTGTAGTAGCGCATCACGCGCTCGGGAGAGCAGCCGGCCAGCTCCGCGAACTCCTTCGCGGACACCTTCGGCGTCTCCTCGGCGCCCTGACCGCCGGGCCGGACGCTGCGCGCCACCATCAGGCCGAAGGCCCAGCCGCCGGTCCGCGCGTAGACCCCGAACTCGCGGGCGTCCCGCGCCACGAGGTCGGACAGCGGCG
The DNA here is from genome assembly GCF_022698165.1 of Streptomyces cylindrosporus. GTDB lineage: Bacteria > Actinomycetota > Actinomycetes > Streptomycetales > Streptomycetaceae > Streptomyces > Streptomyces cylindrosporus. The sequence goes on along the minus strand of NZ_JALDAY010000006.1, from coordinate 580,305 downwards.
CGGGGGACGCCTGCGGGGTGCCGGACGACTCGGATGTCTCGGACGGGTCGATCGCCAGTGTCACCGATGACTCTCCTGTGCAAAGCTGGTCGGACTGCGGAACGTGCAGACCGGCAGCCTATATGCACCCCTTGGCCATGGTTTGCCAGGACCCTGGTGTCGGCGCGCTGAGGGTCAGCCGAACGCGTCGTGCAGCGCGGGCAGCAGTGTCTTCTCCGCCCAGTCCAGATACGCCGGCTGCGACTCGCCGCCGATCTGCACCAGCGCGATCTCGCCGAAACCGGCCTCGGCGTACGGCCGTACGGCCTCGACGAAGGCCTCCGGGTCGTCGCCGCAGGGAATCGACGCGGCGACGTCGTCGGGGGTGACGAACTGGGTCGCCGACTCGAAGGAATCGGGGTGCGGCAGCTCCGAGTTGACCTTCCAGCCGCTGCCGAACCAGCGGAACTGGGCGTGGGCGCGTTTGACGGCGGTGTCCCGGTCGGGGTCGTAGCAGACGGGCAGTTGGCCCACCCGTGGCTTGCCCTCGCCGCCGTGCCGCTCGAAGGCCGACAGCAGGCCCTCCTTGGGCTCCGTGGCGATGACCAGGTCGGCGAGCCGGCCCGCGAGGGCACAGGACTGTTCGCCGGAGACGGCGATCCCGATGGGCGGCGGCTCGTCCGGCAGGTCCCACAGCCGGGCCGACTCCACGTCGAAGTGCGTGCCCCGGTGGTTCACATGGCCGCCCTCGAACAGCGCCCGGATGATCTCCACGGCCTCCTCGAGCATCTCGTGACGCACATCGGCCGACGGCCAACCGCCGCCCACCACATGCTCGTTGAGATTCTCGCCGGAGCCGAGCCCCAGCCGGAACCGGCCCTCGGACAGCAACTGCATCGTCGCCGCCTTCTGCGCCACCACCGCCGGGTGGTAGCGCCTGGTCGGACACGTCACGTACGTCATCAGCGGAATGCGCGAGGTCGCCTGCGCGGCCGCGCCCAGCACGCTCCACGCGTACGGCGAGTGGCCCTGCGAGCGCAGCCACGGGAAGTAGTGGTCCGAGGTCACCGAGAAGTCGTAACCGGCCTCCTCGGCCCGCACCAGATGGTCGACCAGCTCACGGGGGCCGGCCTGCTCGGTCATCATCGTGTATCCGATTTGCACCATAACCGCCGAGTCCCCTGCGTCGGCGACGGAAAACGGCCTCTCGATCCGCCGTGGATCATGGGAGAGGATGCCCTCATGAGCGCCCGCCCGCTGCCTTCCAGTACGCCCGCGGCCCAGGGGGTCGACGCCACCGGCGTCCACGCCTTCCTCGACGCCCTCGAAGCCGCGCCCGACATCGAGCCGCACAGCCTGATGATCATGCGGCACGGTCACCTCGTCGCCTCCGGCTGGTGGGCGCCGTACGCCCCGGACCGGCTTCACCTGCTGTACTCGCTCAGCAAGAGCTTCACCTCGACGGCCCTCGGCCTCGCCGTCGGCGAGGGGCTGGTCGGGCTCGACGATCCGGTGATCTCGTACTTCCCGGAGTTCGAGGCGGACATCACCGACCCGCGCAGCCGCGCGATGCTGGTGCGGCACGTGGCGTCGATGTCCAGCGGGCATGTCGAGGAGACCTACGCACGGGCACATGCCCTGGACGGCGCGGATCTGGTCCGCGGCTTCCTGCTGCTGCCGCCCGACCGGGATCCCGGGACCGTGTTCGCGTACAACCAGCCCACCACGTACACCCTCGCGGCGATCATCCAGCGCGTCACGGGCGGATCGCTGACCGAGTACCTGCGGGCGCGGCTCCTCGACCGGCTCGGCGTCGGCGAGGTGGCCTGGATCCGTGGCCGTTCGGGCCGTGAACTGGGCTTCAGCGGGCTGCACGCCACCACCGACGCGATCGCCCGGCTCGGCGAGCTGTACCTGCGGGACGGGGTGTGGGAGGGGGAGCGGCTGCTGCCCGAGGGCTGGGTGGCCGAGGCCACGCGTGTGCACATCGACAACGGCGACAGCGCCGCGTGGGGACCGATGACGGACTGGCAGCGGGGTTATGGCTTCCAGTTCTGGATGGCCCGGCACGGTTATCGGGGCGACGGCGCCTACGGGCAGTTCTGCCTGGTGCTGCCCGAGCAGGACGCGGTCGTCGCGATCACGGCGGCGACCGAGCAGATGCAGCACACGCTCGATCTGGTGTGGGAGCACCTGCTGCCCGCTTTCGGCCCCGAGCCGCTGACCGGCAGGGACGCCGAGGACGCGGCGCTCGGGGAGCGCCTCGCGCGGCTCGCGCTGCCGCCGGCCGCGGGCAGGCCCGCCCCGCCCGGGCGGACGCAGGACTGGTCCGGCGCGGGGTTCGCTCCGGCCGGGGGCGTCTGCGCCGACCAGCCGAAGCTGTCCTCCGTCGCCGTGCGCCAGGACCCCGGCGGCTGGACCGTCACGCTCACCGAGGACGGCCGCCCGCTGGAGCTGCCGATCGGTGAAGCGGGCTGGACGGTCGTCGAGGAGCCGCTGCCCGTCGCCGTGAGCGGGGGATGGGCCGACGCGGAGACCCTCGCCGTGGAGATCGTGTTCCTGGAGACACCCCACCGCCTCGCGGTGACCTGCTCGCTCCCGGCCGGGACGTTCACCGCGACATGGCGCACGACACCCCTGCACAGCCCCCCGCTGCGCGCGATGCGGGCACCCCGCGCGTCAGTCTGACGTCACCCGGAAGGTGCGCAGGAAGGTGTCCAGGGCCTGACGGTTCGCGGAGTCGTTCCAGTCGGCGGCCGGGGTCGTCCAGCGCAGCGAGAACCCGCGGCCGCCGCCCAGCAGGAAACCGCGGCCGAAGGTGCGCACCTGTGTGCCGTGTGCCTCGGACAGCCATTCCATGTCGGCGGCCTTGTAGCCCTGGTACGTCGTCGCCTTGATGTCCCCGATCCGCTTGAAGCCGGCGTCCTGCGCCAGCTCGGGCTCGACGTCGTCACGCCAGACGGCGACGGGATCGGGGCCCAGGACGGTGCTGTAGGTGATCGCCAGGGTGCGCGGGTCGCCGTCCGCGCCGAAGGTCACCCGGGTCGACAGGTCGCCCACCCGCGAGGTCTCCACCCGCTTCCACCCCTTGGGCAGGGCGACGGAGAATCCCTCGGCGGCGGTGTAGCGGCGGAAACCCTGCGGCAGGGCGGAGGCCGACGCGGACGCCGGGGCCGAGGGTGACAACGATGCCGTCGCCGAAGAGGTGGGCGAGGAGGTGGGCGACGCGGTGGCGGACGCCGAAGCCGGGGGGGTGGACCTGCGGCCGTCCGTGCTGTTGCCCGGGGCCGGGGCGGTGGCGGACGCGGACGGCCGGGGTGCCGACTCCGTCGAGGAGTTGTCGAGGCCGGGGAGCTGGCCGGTGGCGGCGAGCGCGGCCACCGCGACCGTGACCACGGCCAGCGCGGTACCGGCGGCCATCGTCCGTCTGCTCCAGCCGGGGGCGGCGTGCACGGCCGCCGCGTAGGCGCCGCGCAGCCCTGGCCTGGGCACCGCGGCGGCGAGCGTGTCGGGATCCTCGGTCACGACACGCGTGAGAGCCTCGCGCACCACCTGGCGGGTCAGCCGCTCCCGGGAGTTCTTGCGCAGCAGCCCCAGCACGGTCGTGGTGAGGGGACCCGCGTGCACCGGGCTGCGCAGCGGCAGCCGGTCGACGCCCTTGAGCGTGGCCTCGGGCCGGTCCCGGTCCCGGAACGGCGGACGCCCCTCCACCATCGTGTAGAGCATCGCGCCGAGCGCCCACAGGTCCGCCGCCGGCCCGATGCGCTCATCGCGGGCCTGTTCGGGGGAGGCGTACGACGGCGCGGTCACTCTCGGCGCCAGCGTGGCGCCCGCCAGCCCGAACCCGGTGACCACGACCGACCCGCGGTCCCGCACGAAGACCTGGCCGGGGCTGAGCTCGCCGTGCGTGATGCCCTGGCCGTGCGCCGCCTCCAGCACGTCGAGGATCTCCAGCGCGGTGCGAGCCGCCCGGACGTAGTTGAACGTGCCCTGCTGGGCGAGGAGTTCGCCCAGTGGCGTGCCGTCGATCCACTCGGTGACGATCCACAGGGTGCCGTCCTGCTCCACGGCGTCGACGACCGTGGCGACCGCGCCCGGACACAGCCGCCCCATGGTCTCGGACATGCGGATGACCCGGGCACTCGCCCGCAGCCCGGTCTCGCCGTCGAGATCGGGCGGCAGCGATATCTGGGTGAGCAGATAGGGGCGTTGGGCGTCGACGTCCTTGCCGTACCAGCAGACCCGGTTCGTCTCACGATGGACGACGTCCACGAGCCGGTACCTTCCGGCGACCAACTCCTGTGTGAACACATGCGCCTTGACCATGGTCATCCCTCGTCGAACCCCGGGCTCTTTCCGTACACAGAGGTACGCGGAGTGCGACGGGGTGTGTTCAAAGGATCCGCAAATCATCCGCGGACAGCCGCATTTGTTCACACAGCGTCGAACTGATTCCAGGAACTCCCCTTTACCTGACCGGAATTCAGGACCAGGCATTCAGGTGCGCGGTGAAAGCAGTTCAGCGCAGCCCGAAGCGCTCCGCCCACCCCATGACATCGCCGGTCGTCGCGTTGCCCCCGCACACGACCAGCCCGAGGCGCGCCCCCTCGCCGACCCGTTCGAGGACCCGGCGGGCCGCGGGCAGCAGACAGCCGGCGGCGGGCTCGGCCCACACCTTGGCGTGGTCGGCGAGGTCCAGCGTGCCCTGCACGGCCTCCCGGTCCGACACCACCAGCACCTCGTCGACCTGCGTGGACACATGCTCGTACGTCAGCGGCGAGACGGCCGGCGCACTGAGCGTGGACACGACGGAGGTCAGCTCGACCGGCACCGGCCCGCCCGCCGCCAGCGCCCGCGACATCGCCTCGGCGCCCTCGGTCTCCACGCCCCAGATGCGCACGTCCGGCCTGCGGTCCCGCAACGCCGTCGCCACACCGGCGATCAGCCCGCCGCCCCCGATGCTGACCAGAACGTCGGTGAGCTCGCCGGCGTCGGCGGCGAGCTCCAGGCCGACCGTGCCCTGGCCGGCGATCAGCACCGGGTCGTCGAAGGGGTGGACCAGGGTCAGTCCCTCCTCCTGGAGCTGGGGCATGAGCGCGAACGCCCCGGCCATGTCGTCGGTCAGCTGAACCGAGGCCCCGGCGCTCTCGGCGATCTCGACGGCCCGCGCGGGCGCCGAGCGCGGCATCACCACGGTGGCCTTCACATCGAGCGCCGCGGCCATCATCGAGAGGGCGATCCCGTGATTGCCGCCGCTGACCGCCACCACCCCGGCCGCCCTCTCCTGCTCGCTCAGCGACAGCAGCTTGGCCGTCGCCCCACGGGCCTTGAACGAGCCGGTGCGCTGCAGCAGTTCGAGCTTGACGGTGACCGGAGCGCCGAGCAGTGTGGTCAGCCCGGGACTGGGCAGCGTGGGCGTGCGCACGACGTGCCCGGCGATCCGCTCGGCCGCGGCCTCGACGTCGGAGATCCCGATCAAGGTACTCACCCTTCCGGCGCGGGGTGACGGACCGCGCCCTCTGCACCCTGACCCGGGACGCGGCCGAGGTCAAACCGGATTCGGGTGGTGCACGGCAACGCCACGGCCTGTTGCACGGCCCGCGTGCGACATCGCGTCACACGTCGCGCCGCAGCAGGTAGTCCAGCAGCGTCCGCAGCTCCTCCACGGCCCGCCCCTCCAGCGGCACCCCGGCGAGAGCCGTTTCCACGGCGTCGACGTGCCGCCGGGCCTCCGCGAGCGCCGCCGACCGGCCGCCCACCGCCTCGATCAGCGCCGCCGCCTCCTCGGGCGCGTCGCCGCAGTCCAGCAGCGCGGCCAGCCGCCGGGCCTCGGACGCGGGCGAGTCGAGCGCGGCCAGCACCGGGTACGTCTTCTTCCGCTCCCGCAGATCCCCGTGCACGGGCTTTCCGGTGACCGAGGGATCGCCCCAGATGCCCAGCACGTCGTCGACGATCTGGAAGGCGACGCCGAGATGCCGTCCCGCCAGGTCGAGCGCGGCGACCACCGCGGGTTCCGCGCCGCCGAGCAGGGCGCCGAGCGCGGCCGAACAGCCCAGCAGCGCGCCCGTCTTGTGCTCGGCCATCGCCCGGTACTCCCGCGGCCGCACCCGCTCCGGCCCGGTCCAGGGGCGCGTGGCGAACAGCAGGTCGTCGGCCTGCCCGCGCACCAGGTCGCTCAGCGCCACCGACAGCACCCGCACGGCCTGAGACCCGGCGGGAGCCGCGGCGAGGGTCTCGACCGCCAGCGCGAACAGGGCGTCGCCCGCGAGCACCGCGGGCCCGGTGCCGTACGCCTTCCACACCGTGGGGCGCCCGCGGCGGTCCGGGTCGCCGTCCATGATGTCGTCGTGCAGCAGCGAGAAGGCATGCACCAGCTCCACCGCGACCGCCGCCGGCACCCCGGCCGCCCCGGGCGCGCCGGCGGCGGTCGCTCCGAGCAGGGCCAGCGCCTGCCGTACGCCCTTGCCGCCGGACCCGACGGCCGGTGCGCCGCCCACCTCGCACCAGCCGAAGGAGTACGCGGCCATCTCACCCACCCACGGGTGCAGCCGCCCGACGGCTTCCGCCAGCGCGGGCCGTGTCAACTCCCGGCACCGGACGAGGACTTGGGGAGCGTCTGCCGACGCCCGCAGCATCGAGGGGAGCGCCGTCACCGTACGACCTCCGCCGCGAGGCCGAGCTCCTCCTGGGCCCGCGCCACCATCTCCCGCGCATGCCGCAGTCCGATCCGGTCCAACTCGTGGGCCAGCTCGTCGAGTTCGGCCGCCGTCTCGGCTCGGTCGCGGCCCAGCCGGGCCAGTGCCTTGGCCAGCCCGAGCCGCGACAGGGCCTCGCCGCGCGGCTCGCGCATCGCCCGGAACTCCGCCAGTGCCTGCTCGTAGAGGTCGCGGGCCTCGGTGTAACGCCCGGCCCGGTACAGGACGTTGCCGCGCATCTTGTGGTTGTAGGCGAGCGCGCTGGACAGCTTCATCGCCCGGCAGGCCGTCTCCGCCTCGGACAGCAGCGCCAGCGCCCGAGCGGTGTCGCCGTCCCGAACCGAGACCACGTCGGCGAGGCCGCGCAGGGCCCAGGCGTGACCGCGCCGGTCCTCGGCCCGCGCGGCGATCTCGGCCGCCTCCTCGAACAGCGCGTACGCCGTGTCGTAGCGGCCGGTGTTGCGGTGGATCTGCGCGATCCCCTCCAGCGCCCACACCGTGTGCCGTGCCTCGCCGCGCCGCCGGGCCTCGGCCAGCAGCTGTTCGTGCAGCCTGGCGACGGCCTCGTAGTCGCCCTGGATCCGGCCGGTCTCGGCGAGGCCCGCGAGCGAGTAGCCGCGCACGACGACGTCGCCGCCCAGCTCGCCGAGCTCGGCGGCGAGCCCCAGCAGCCGCCGGGCCAGCGGGAAGGCGCCCCGCTGCCGGGCCAGGGTGCCGCCGCTCCACAGCGCCCAGGCCATCGCCGCCGTGTCGCCGGCCGCCCGGGCCGCGCGGTAGCTCGCCTTCCACGCCCGGTCGGCGTCCCCTATCTGCCCCAGCCGGCGGTGCGCCTCGGCGACCGCGAGCCCGGACCGCGCCGCCTCACCGTGCCGGCCGGCCCGTTCGGCCGCCTTCAACTCCCTTGTCCCGGCGGCGAGTACGTCGGTGAGCGACGAGTTGACGGACAGGGTGGTGAGGGCGCCCTGGTACTCCGGGGCGAATGCCTTGCCGTACATGCATCCCTTTCGGTCGGTATACACCCCGTGTATACATGGGGAGTATGCGTCCTGTGTATACATAGTGTGTATAGAGCGTCGAAAATTTGGCCCTGACCCCTTGCGGGGGCCAGGGCGTCACCTGTTGCCGGTCAAGACGTCATGAGCGGTCGAGAGGTTGCGCGTGAGGTGCAGATCACTTGCTGGGGCTCAGTGCTGCTGCGCCTTCTGCGGGGTCGCCTCGCTCGGCCGGACCACGACATAGCCCTCACCCTGCAGCATCAGCTGCACGGCCTCTCCGGAACCGCCGCGCAGCATCGAGCCGATGGACTGCGAGCGGTGCAGCGAGGTCTGCAGGCCCGCCGTCCAGCCCACCACCGCGTCCGTGTCGACGTACACCGGATACTGCGGCGAGACCGGGATGACCAGCGGGTTGCCCTCGCAGACCAGCCCCAGCCGGCCCTGCCCGGTGAAGACACTGTTGAACAGGCCGCCGCCCGCGATGCCGGCGCCCTTGACGGTGGCGATCCGGTACGACAACGAGGCGTCGAAACACAGCACGTTGCGGCCGTTGACGGTGAACTCGTCGCCCGGGTCGACGTCGACGATGAAACAGTTCTGCGCCTCGTGCGCGAACCAGGCCTCGCCCTGCCCGCGCACCGTCATGAGCGGGAGACCCTCCCCGGTGACCGCGCGCTTGAGCATGCCGCCCATGCCCTGGCCCTTGCGCTCGAACTGGAGGTTGCCGCGGTAGGCGATCATCGCGCCCTGGCGGGCGAGCATCTCGCCGTTCACCGCGTACTTGATGCACTTGGCGTTCTCTACGGTCATGCCCGCCTGCGCGGCCGGCTGGACCATGTGCTCACTGGAAAAGAGGGATCCCTTCATGCGGGCATCCTGGCCCGGACGATGTCATTCCGCCAAGATCGCGGACCGGGGCGGTCGTCGGGGCCGTCCGGTGATTGTGCTGCGGTCAGGTCCTGTGGTCGGGTCCTGTGGTCAGGCGCCGAAGAGCTGGGTCCAGTACGTGCCCGACCGGCCGCCGCCCGCGAAACCGACGCCGATGTGGGTGAAGTCGGGCTTGAGGATGTTGGCGCGGTGGCCGGGGCTGTTCATCCAGCCCTCCACGACCTCGGCGGGGGAGCGCTGGCCACAGGCTATGTTCTCGCCGATCGAGCGGCGGGTGGATCCGGCGGCGGCCGCCCGGTCCCATGGCCGGCTGCCCTCCGGGGAGGTGTGGGAGTAGAAGTCGCGGGCCACCATGTCGGCGCTGTGCGCCTGCGCGGCGGTGGTGAGCAACGGGTCGACGGCCAGCGGAGGCAGGCCGGCCGCCCTGGCGCGCTCCCTGTTCGTGAGGTCGACTACCGCGGCGGCGGTCCGGGCCAGAGCGGCGGGGCTGAAGGGGGTGGCCCACAGGGCCGTCCAGTAGACGTCACCGGAGCGACTGTCGGCGACATGCCCTATGCCGGCGTGCGTGAAGGCCGGGTCGTGCAGGGTGCGGCGGGACTGCTCGTTGCGGACGCAGTACTCCACGAACTCGGTGGGCGTGCGCGGGCCGGAGACCAGGTGCTCGCCGACGGTGATGTACGTGTATCCGGCGGCCGTGACCCGCTGGTGGACGGAGACGCCGTCCGGGCCCTCGACGCCGAGTCGGCCCGCCGATGCCATGGCGCCGGCGTGCGCGTGGGCGGCGGTCATGAGGCGGGCGTCGAGCGAGACGGGCGCGGAACCGGCCCTGGCGCGAGCGGAGTTGACCAGGGTGAGGAATCCGTCGTCGGCGGCGAGAGGCCGGAACGCGGGTGGCGGCGGGGCCGCAGGGAGGGTGGGGGCCGCCGCGAACCCGGGTGTTCGCTGCTCCGGGATGACGGGGCGTGCAGTGGGGGTCCCATGCGTTGCCGTTGGCGCTGGTGTCCCGGCTCCGTCGTCGACGACATCCACGCCGAAGTCCCTCGCTATACCGGCGAGTCCGTCCGCGTACCCCTGCCCCAGGGCCCGCAGCTTCCAGCCGCCGCCCCGCCGGTAGATCTCCGCGAGCAGCAGCACCGTCTCCTGCTGCGGACGCGGTGGGGCGAACCGGGCGAGGGAGCGGCCGCCCGCGCCGGTGACCTGGAGCGTGGGCGCGGGCAGCCGGCCCAGGGGAGTGCCGGGGTCGGCGGGGCTGACGGCGATTGTGATCCGGGTGGCCCCCGGGCGCAGTCTCGGCGGGTCGACGGTGAGCGCGTCGCCGTCGAGACGAGCACCCGGGGCCGACGGCTGGTTGTAGAACACGAAGTCGGCGTCGCCCCGGACCCTGCCCCCGTCGTCCGTGATCAGCGCGGACACGTCGAAGGGACCGGGCACCCGGACGGTCACGGCGCCGGCCGGAAGGGGCATGTTGCCCCCGGGGACCAACTCGCTCATGCCGCCGCCCTGGTGTGTCTCGTGGTTCGCCCATGGTGGGGTTGTCCGGAAAACGTTCACCCAGGCGTCCGGGTTCCCGGCACGGGCCGGAAGCCTGGAACCTCGACGTTGAACCAGCTGTCGTACGCGTTGTCGGTGCCGGACGGGAGGTACACGTCGGCGTCCCACATGTGGTCGCCCGTGCTGTGGCGGGCCCGCGGCGGTGCGAGCGCGGCGCCGCCCGCCGGCAGACCCGCCCCGGCACGCAAGACCGCTCTCCGGTTCATCTGTTCATCGCGTGCTGCCGTTTCCGATGAGCAAGGTGAGGCCGGCCGCGTCGGCCATCGCCTGGAGGCTGATGTCGTTGAAGTGCAGATGGTCCCCGGAGTCGTGCGCCGGGAGGATCCGGTCGGGGGCGGCGGGGTCGCGCACGACGGCGTCGAAGTCCGTCACCGTGTCGAAGATCCCGCCGTACCGGATCAGGTCGTTGACGTACTGCCGTACCGCCTCGCGTGCCGTACTCCAGCCGCGGTTGCCGCCGTACGGCGTGATCGTGCCGCCGATCACGCGGATGCCGTGGGCGTGCGCCCGGGTCACGATCTCGCGGAACGCGGCCTCGAAGGCGGCGGGGTCGGTCTGGTTGGGGCTGCCCTTGATGTCGTTGACGCCCGCGCTCGCCGTCGAGCCGGAGCCGTCCGTGATCGAGTCGCCGAGCGCGACGACGCTGCCCGCGGCCGGTGCGTGCAGCACGTCGACGCCGGTCAGGTAGTACCAGGAGCCGGTCGTCGTGGTGTACGACGTGCCGTCCGCGTCGGCCGTGCGGTCGCCGTCCGGCGCGATGAACGAGGTCTGCAGGGCGGAGCGGTGGTACGTCGCAGGGTCCGAGTCGGCCGATGTGTACAGGCCGACCAGGAGGTTGGCGTCGGTGGGCACCCGCAGGGGCACCGGATCGCTCACCGCGTCCTCGCCGACGGGGACCACGACGGACGCGGCGCCGTGGAGGGCGACCGAACGGAGGGTGTCCGGCGCGGAGTCGGGGCTCTTCGGGGCGCCCGGCCGCTGCAACGCGACCGTCGCGGCACCCAGTTGGAGCGGGGCCGTGCCGAGACGGTTGGAGACGCGGTCCAGTGAGGGGAGTGACCGCCGGGCGGAGCGGCACTCGCGGGCAGGGGCGCGAACGCCAGGGGCAGCGCCGCCGCGAGTGCCGCGAGTAAGTGCCGGAGCGAGACCTTGCCCATGCGAGCCGTCCTTCCGGAGGGGAGTCGAAAGGAACGCAGAGAACCCCTAATACATCGGAGGAGTCAAGGAGTCGGGCGTGATTCAGGTGACTTCAGGACTGTTGACAGGCTTGCAAGGGGTCTCTAGGTTCCCGGATACACCCGATGTATCGATGATCCGTCCGGTTCGGCACGTCAACACGGGAGGCTTCACATGGCGGTTCCGATCAGGACCGCGGTCGCCGCGCTCTGCGCCGGCCTGGCGGCCACACTCTGCACGACCGCGCCCGCACGGGCCGGCCAGGACACCCCGTCCCCCGAACACGCCTGGTCGGTCTCCGGCCCCGAGCGCACCGCGGCCGCCCACGAACCGCTCGCACGGATCTCCCTCGACGACAGCACCGGCGCACTGAGCCTCTCCGTGTCCCGCGGCGGCCGTACCGTCATCGAGCCCTCGCCGGTCGGAATCGTCACCCAACAGGCCGACCTCTCCAAAGACTTGCACTTCCTGCACCGCAGGGACCGGCTCGTCGAGGAGCGCTACCGGACGAAGTCCGGCAAGCGGCTGTACCGCCAAGTCCGCATGAACGAGACCCGGTTGTCGTTCGCCACGGCAGCCGGCGCCCAGCTCGACCTCGTCGTCCGCGCCTCCGCCGACGGCGTCGCCTACCGCTACGTCCTTCCCACCGGCGGGTACGGCGACGTGCTCGGCGAGACCTCCGCGTTCAACCTGCCGCCGGACGCGAGCACCTGGCTCGGCACCTACCGGGCCGACAACGAGGGCCAGTTCAGCCAGTACACCGCCGCGACCGCCCCCACCGGTGAGTACTCCGACCAGGCGCTGTTCGCCACCGACGGCGGCTACACCCTGCTCGCCGAGTCCGACCTCACCGGCGCCTACTCCGGCGCACGCCTCGCCCACGACCAGGGCACCGGCACCTACCGCATCAAGCTCGCCGACGAGGCGGTCCACACGGACGGCCGGCTAGCCACCCCCTGGCGGGCCATGGTCACCGGAGACCTCGCCACCGTCACCCGCTCCACCTTCACCGACGACCTCGCCCCGGCCTCCCAGGTCCGCGACCCCTCCTGGATCCGGCCCGGCACCGTGCTGTGGACCTGGCTCGCCGGAGGCAGGGAGGCCGGCCAGAGCCTCACGGCACAGAAGGCCTACGTCGACTACGCGGCCGAGCGCGGCTGGCCCTACGAGGCCGTCGACGCGGGCTGGTACTTCAAGAGCGACGCGTGGGACACCACCGACCCCAACTGGCAGACCGACAGCTGGATGCCCCAACTCGTCGACTACGCAAGGGCCAAGGGCGTCGGCATCGTCGTCTGGATCCACCAGCGCGACCTCGACACACCCGAGGAACGCGCCCAGTGGCTGCCCACCCTGGAACGCTGGGGCGTCAAGGGCGTCAAGATCGATTTCATGAACTCCGAGGCCCAGTCCATGCTCCAGTGGTACGACGCCATTCTGAAGGACACCGCCGCCCACCACCTGATGATCGACTTCCACGGCTCGACCATTCCCAAGGGCATCCAGCGCACCTGGCCGCAGGTGATGACCCTGGAGGGCGTCGGCGGCGAGGAGAAGCGCACCAACACCGCCGCCCACCTCACCACACTGCCCTTCACCCGCAATGTCATCGGCTCCATGGACTTCACCCCCGGCGCCTTCCAGCGCGTCGGCCTGCGCCCCAACTCCGACGCGGCCGAGGTCGGCCTCACCGTCGCCTACGAGTCGGGCCTGCAGATGTTCGCGGGCACACCCGAGTCGTACGACGCCCGGCCACTGGCCCGCGCCTTCCTCGACCAGGTCCCCGCGGCCTGGGACGACACCCGGCTGCTCGCCGGAGCCCCCGGGCAGGAGGCTGTGCTCGCGCGCCGCAGCGGGGACCGCTGGTTCCTGGGCGGGGTGTACTCCGGCGCGGCCCACACGGCCGAGGTTCCGCTGACCGTCGGATCCGGGCGCTGGCTCGTCGAGACCATTCGCGACGGCGCGGACGGACTCGTCCAGGACCGCCAAGTCCTGCGCGGCGGCGACAAGTTCGACGTCGAGGTCGTCGCGAACGGCGGCTTCGCCGGGCTCGTTTGCCGCTGGCACCCGGGCGTCACCACCTGCTATCGCTGAGCTCTGAGTCCTGGTGGGTGCCGTCCCTCTGTGTCCGCCCGCCGGGACGCCCTGCCCCTGAGCCTTCCGATCGCCGTCAGTGGATCAGATCTCGCGCGTCCGTACGTGCACGTGCCCGGCGTGAGGGTGGGCGGGTGGCGACGCGGGGAGGATCGAGGCCAGTGCGTACCGCGTCTTCTCCGCGACCCGGCAGGACGCCGTGTTGTCCTCCTGGTGCAGGAGTTCGAGGCGCGTCAGTTCCTCACCGGGGAAGGCGGTGAACGCCCACTCCGTCAGCGCCTCCAGGGCTCGCGGCGCCACTCCGCGACCGCGCGCGTGGGCTGCGGTCCAGTAACCGACCTCGGCGGACGCGATGCCCGGCGTGACGATCTTGAGGACCATGTGACCGGCCAGCCGCCCCTCGGTGTCCCCGGACGGGGACTCGACGACGGCGAACGCGAAGCGGTGTCCCGCCTCCCACCCCTCCTGCTGGATCCCGATCCACCGTGTCGCGCTCGCCTCGTCGTCCGTGGTCGCGGTCGTCCACCGCCGCAGGGCGTCGTCCCAGTCCAGCGCGACCAGGGCGGCGGCGTCCGCGGGCGTCCAGGGGCGCAGTACGAGCGCGGGGGCCGACGGCGTGGCGGCTGCCGTCAGGCGTGCGGTGATCTTCTCCATCGGGCGAGGGTATGCCGTCGCGGCGCCCGGCGGCCGACCGAGGGCCGGCCGCCGACGCCCGTCGGGTCATGCCTGTGCGGCCAGGGCCCTGCCGAGGTGGCGGGCGAAGAAGTGGACCGCCTTGTCGGCCTCGAACCTGGGCAGTTCCTTGTGGGTGCCCGCGTTGGCGTGCAGCGTCTTCTCCTTCGAGGCGAACGCGTCGAACAGCGCGAGACCGGCCGCGCGCGGGATGTGCTCGTCGTCCCACTGGAGCATGTACTCGATCGGGACGGTGATCCGCCGCGCCGACTCCGCCAGGGCATCGGGCCAGTGGAGACCGAAGACGGCGGCCGTGATCCTCGCATCGGCCGCCACGAACGGCACGCCGATCGCGGTGCCCATGTTCAGCCCGAAGTAGCCGACCGGCCCGTCGACCCCGATCTCCGGCAGCCCCTGCAGGGCGTCCAGCGTCGCCTGCCACTCGGGCAGCGCCCGCTCCGCCAGGTGGGCGTTGTAGCGGACGACGATCTCGCCGACGGGCTCACCCGCCGCCATCGCCCGCTGCATCGCGGCGATCTCCTGCTCGTCGTACGCCGTCCGGGGGCGGCCGCCGTGCCCGGGCGCGTCGATGCAGGCCGCGTGGAAACCGGCGCCGGTCACCAGGCGTTGGGCCCGGCCGACCATGGCCGGTGACTTGCGGTGGTTGCCGCCGCCGTGGCCGAGCAGCACCAGGGGTGCCCGCTGGGGGCCGGAGGCGGGGGACCAGAGTGCGCCGGTGATCTCGCCGATCGTGAAGTCGCGTTCGACGACACCGTCCGCCGACGTCGTCTCCGCAGTGAAGTGCACAGTGTCCATGGGGTGTTGCCTTTCGGGAGTGCCTTGTGGTCGAGGCGCTCCCGGCGACCCCTAGATCGGTCGCGCGCCCGTGACGGAGACGGGGAGCACCCACAGCGTTGCAGCGTTCATGGGTCTCACCTCCTCGGGCGGCGTCACGGTCGGGGGAGAAGCTAGCAAGCTGATCGCCGCCCGGACCAATGTTTTTCCCGCCTTCTCATCGGCCGGAGTAGAGCCTCGGCAAGGCCTCCCAGGTGACCAGGCCGGCGAGGAGGTTCGACGGCGAATGCGCGGAATCCGACGGGCACTTCTGGTACGCCCACACCCGCGACGAATCCCACCTCGGCGGCGACGACGGGTTCATGACCGTCAAGGGGACCTGGACTCTCGGGCAGAGCCTGAACGGCTGGGCCCGCGTGTTCGTGCACCTGCCCGACACCGGGGCACACACCCAGCAGGCGCACTACATCATCCACGGCGTGGCAGGCGGCGACCGCGACCGCTACCTCAACACCCACTACGGCGAGAACACCTGGGCCGAACTCGGCGTCTACCAGTTCACCGGAACGCCCCGGGTAGAACTGTCGAACACCACCGATGACGGCACCGCCGACGAGGACGTGGCATTCACTTCAGTGGCCTTCCAGAAGCTCTCCGGCAAACCGACGGACATGGTGGTCGCGATGGGCGACTCCTACACCTCGGGGGAGGGCTCGGGGACCTACTCTCCCGAGAGCGACCGCGACCACGGCGAGTCCACCTGGAACGCCTGCCGACGCGGCGCCAACTCCTGGCCCCGCAAGACCCTGCTGCCCAACCGGAGCACCACCCTCGGTGACCTCTCGGACGCCCACAGCACCACCGCCGACTACCTGGACGTCAGCTGCTCCGGCGCCCACACCTGGCAGTTGACGACCGGCGACCCCACGCCCTGGGGGAAGATCGGCAACTACCGGGAGAAGAGCCAGATCGATTCCGGTGTCCTCAGCTCGGACACCACTCTGGTCATGCTGACCATCGGAGGCAACGACGGCGACAACTTCACCAAGGCCGTCACGAACTGCTACATCGTCGGGGTGTGCGACGCCGACGACTACACCGGCAACGTCGACCAGTCGGTCACGGACACCGGGACAGTCATCAGCGAGATCGCGTCCGCCGCGCCGAGCGCACAGATCGTACTGATGGGCTACCCCCACCTGGTCAGCGACGATCCCTGCGTGACCGCGGACTTCGACGCCCTGAACTACCTGGCCGACTACGTCCGCGACAAACAGAAGGCCAAGGTGGACGAGTTGAGCAGGGCGGGGGTCAAAGTGGCCTTCGCCGACCCGATCCCCGCGTTCCAAGGACACGGGATCTGTGACGACGACGAGTGGATCAACCGTGTCGTGGCCGGCCCGAACGGCGACGGCGACTTCCACGACGGCGACCCGGCCAACCAGGTTCCCTGCCTCCCCTGGCCCGGGGAGGACATCTGCGCCAGCCTGGAGTCGTTCCACCCGAAGAGCGCGGGCACCACGGGCTACGCACAAGTCATGGGCCAGACCCTGGCCGACATCGGATACAAAGGCAGCTAGTGCACACTGACGAGACCGGCGGCACGGTGGTCATGAGGCGGACGAACCGCCTCATGACCACCGGCTGCCTGACCATCCTCATCGCGCTCATCGTCGTCTTCGCCGTCCCGGTCTCCTGGCTGTGGTACCGGACCTGGCACGACGAACGCGTCAACAGCGAACGCGAGGAGACGGCCCGCGCATCGCTCCTGGACCGAGCCCGTGACACGGCGAGCACCACGGCCCACGCCCTCGACACAAGCGGCACCACCGACCCCGACGCCCTCACCGAAGTGATCTGGCGGCACACCGAGGCCCCCGTGATCACCTATGACGCGACCCGCCACGAATTCACCGCCACGACCACGAAATTCGCCCAGTACGACGGGAAGGCCATCCTCGGGGCAGGCCCCGTCCGGGTGACCCGCTGCCTCGTCTTCACCTACACCCACCCATCCGGCCAGGCATGGACGTCCCACCTCACCGAGCGCGACGACGACACCTGCCGCCCGGGCGACGAGATCAATGACCTGGCCCGCCTCGCGCGCACCCGTATCGCGAACCTCCCCGACGCCGACCTGACCCGTACCGGGGTCCAGAAGGCCCTCTCCCCCAACGGGCGACTTTTCTACGACATCACGAGCGTGACCCGCGAGGGGGCCGCGGTGACAGTCCTCGTACTCGTATCCAACTCGGAGACAACCGTCGACCAGTGCTACCGCTTCGTCCGGCACACCGGCTCCTACGGCCAGGACTCCGTCACCGCTGCCCCAGTCGCCGCCGCGCACTGCGCTCACTGAGGCAGCGGAAAAGGGCGTCGTGTTCCTCGACAGCACCGGCCATCAGGGTTCGACGACACTCGTCGAGTTCTTCGCGACGCCGAATGCTTCGGCACCTCGACCTCACGAGCCGACCGCAGTTGCTCCTTCCGCTTCCTGGAGCCAATTGCGCGTCAACTCTTCCCGGCACATCCAGAGCCGCGTCCCGATGGGCCACCTCCCGCTTGAGCCGCTCGTTCTCCACCTCGGCCGCCGACCTCTTCGGCCGCGCACCCCGCTGGTACGGCGGTCGGCCAGGCCCGTCGAGGGCGCCGGCGTCCCGGCGTATCTGCCGGGGTGTTCTTGCTGGTCATGCCGGGTGGTACTGCTGTCGTTGTCCTCTTAGACGGTGTCTCGATTGGTGATAGGGCCGGGGTTACAAGGCACGCCATTCACCCAGCTCGCCAGGCGCCCCGGTGAGGATGAAGTTGCGTACAACGGCCCACGCGCGATCGACAGCGAGGACGCAGTCGCCACTGAACACAGCCAGGTCGTCCATGATCGGCACTTGCACGACGGCATCCGCTGTGGCCGTGCCATCGCCGACGAGGAGGGACGACTTCTCAGTAGCGTCGAGCAGATGGATGACTGCTTGATCGTCTTGGAAGCCCACGGTCAGCAGCGGAAACTCGCCGCCCGGCAGACGGACTTCCAGGTACCCCTGACCCCGCGAGCGCAGTGCGGTGAAGTGATCCGTTAGATCGGCAACGTCGGAGGTTCGCTCAATCGCGGAGAACTGTCGCGATTCCAGGTCCGTTGCCGTCCACCACACGAGCATCCCTGCAACCTCCCGTTGCCTCGCCAGCCTGCTGGGGACTCTAAGAATGTCCTGATCGGCGGAGGCGCCGGTAGCAGATCAGGGCACTGGCGATGCCGACGAAGGCGAGGAAGTGGCCGGCCTTGCGCTCATAACGACGGTGCAGGCGACGGCATCCGTTCAGCCAGGACATCGTCCGCTCGACCACCCAGCGGTGCGGGCCCAGGCGGTTGGAGTTTTCCACCCCGCGGCGGGCGATGCGCGGCACGATCTGCCGACGGCGCAGCCAACCTCGTAGGTGGTCGAAGTCATAGCCCTTGTCCGCATGCAGCCTGGCTGGGCGTCGGCGCCGGGGGCCAAAGCGGGAGCGGACCGGCGGGATGCCACGCATCAACGGGATCAGTGCCTGGCTGTCGTGGAGGTTGGCACCGGAGATGCCGACCGAGAGCGGTAGCCCGTTGCGGTCACAGACCAGGTGAATCTTCGACCCGAGCTTGCCGCGATCGGTCGGATTCGGTCCGGTCAGGGGCCCCCTTTGACCGCCCGAACACTGACCGAATCGATCGCGCAGCGCGACCAGTCCAGCTCACCGTTCACGCCAAGTCGGTCGAGAACCACGCGGTGCAGTTTGGCCCACACCCGCGCCGTGGACCAGTCCGTGAAACGCCGGTGCACCGTCTGCCAAGAGGCGCCGAAGACTGGCGGTAACTGCCGCCAAGCACAGCCTGAGGTGGCGACGAAGATGATCGCGGCCAGGACCGCGCGGTCATCGCACCGCCGCCGGCCTCCACCTTGGGCGCGTACCGGCGGCTCCGGCGCCACGTCCTGGAAGATCTCCCACAGCCCATCCGGCACCAGCCGCTCAACTATGTCCATGCCCGGAGCAACGAGCTATCGCCAATCAAGACACCGTCTTAGGTCAACAAGACAGATCGAGGCCTTTCACGTCACGCTCTTGCAGAGGGGAGACGATCAGGCTGTCTGGGGGACCTTCGCATTTCCGCTGCCACGGGCACTGAACGAATCGAGGCCAGCACCAGAAGGGGACTCGCAGCTTACGCGAACACAGGCGTTCATCGTGACGCATTTCCATTCGGGTAACTGACGTGCGCATGCCGTAGAGTGCGCCCCTGCCGATCTAAACAGAAGAGGAATTATGAAGAAAGTGCGCATATGTCTCGCGGTGGTGGCGTGCACTCTCATGGTCGCCTCATGTGGGGGAAGCGACACGCCTGTCGACACGTCCCGTCTGACGGCCCGGGAGAAGGAATGGGTCGAGTTTTCCTACGCGCACGAGAAGAACGACGAGACTAGACGGGTGTGGGAACAGTTGACCGCTGAAGGTGTCAAATCCTACCTGGAACAGCAGCGTCCCCGCCTGTGCGGCGACACGGCGTCACTGATGCAGAGCCTGAAGGACGCGGGCTACGAGGCGGGCGAAATGCAGGAGTACAAAGAGAAGGTGGAAGAACTCATCTGCTCGCCCCTGTAGGGCAGATTGCCTGACAAGATTGTCCACGGGCGGAACACGGGATTACGGAGCGACGGCCCCTGCTGCTGCAGGCAGGGACCGTCGCGTCCGGGCGTAACTACTTTCTCTAGGTCACCGCGCCCCCGAGGATCCTCAGCGAGTATTTGTCATACGCCCGATGCGGAATCATTGTCACCGGCCCCGAGGTGAACACGCCGCTGACAACGTACTCCTTTTTGTTTCCCGTCTCGGCAATCTTCTTCTTGTACAGGGAATCAGTCTCCTGCTTCGTGGTGCTGACCCGTGCCTGGCCGCGCTTCGTCCTGGCCCGCTGGTGGCTCGCCGCACGGGGCCGGTTGCCGTGGAGGTTGCTGAGTTTCCTGGCCGATGCCCGGCAGCGGGAGATCCTGCGCCAGTCCGGCGGCACCTACCCGTTCCGGCACATTCGGCTCCAGGAGGCCCTCGCCGGTCAGCCTGCTCATCGCGCTCATGGCCGGTCGGTTCCCACGCCACAAGCGAGAGAACCGGAGAGGGTACGCAGGCGGGTCGTGATGGTGGCGGGGCTGGCAGCGGTCTTTGCCGGGACAGGGGCGGCCCTGGCGCACCACCGGGACCAGAGCAGAACGATATTTGCGGATCCGGATGGATGGCCCGCGTCGGCGGTCGCATTCCGGCCGGGAGTGGCCGGTTACGAACTCGTGTGGGTGGCGGGGGACTTGAGGATCTGGTGTGGGAGCGTACTGCCAGGGGGACGGTTGCCAGCCAGACCCGACTACCTCGGCGAAACCGTCTCGGACGTCAGTGCGCTGGCTTTCGATCGGCACGGAAAGTTCCTGGCAGTCGGTCGAGAAAAGCACATACAACTCTGGTCCGTTGGGCCCGGACCCGTGACCCTGCGGGCCAGTTGGAAACTCAAAACGGCGCAATCCTTCACCTTCCACCCCAAGGGTGGCTACCTCGCTGGCGAGTATTCGTGGACTGGCGAATCCTCCAATTACGACGGCTACTTCGTATGCCGTTACGGAGTCGACGGTCAGCGTCAGGGCGAGTTGACGGTCGGTGTTGCAGGCGGACCCGTTGTCGCTTACCGAGCACCCGAGTTCAAGGAGCACGGTCAGCAGCTCTTTCTCGCCTCGGAGTAGCAGGACTCCAACGGAGACTTGCCGGAAGGTGTGCTGGCCAGTCCGCACGACGACTGCCTCCTTGTGACCGGCGCTCGCTGCGACCTCTGGCGGCTCGGATCCGACGGAATGTGGCGCCGCTCTGCGAAGGGGCTATCAGCCTCCACCAGCGCGACCTTCCACCCGAGCAGGCCACTCCTTGCCACCGCTCCCGTGGCTGTGCTCAACCAAGACTGGCGCAGCGACGGCATCATCGAGCTGTGGTCCACGGCCGGAACACCGACGCGTGTCAGGACGCTCCATGGCCACATGAACGCGGTCGCCTGCATGGACTTCAGCTCCGACGGACGCTTCCTGGCGACAGCTGGCGACAGCTGGCGACGACGGCACGGTACGCCTCTGGGAGAATCCAACCTGACCTGCGGGTCTGCAGTACCAGACGACTGACGTACAGGCTGCGGCAGGCACTGTGAAGTCGCGGATGCCTGCCGCACGGTGGGGTGTGCCGGTCGCCCGGCTTTCATATGGTCATTGGGTGGGAACGGGGTCGGTGTTCGTTTCGGCCGGGGGTGCGGGGGTGGCGGGCGTGTTCTTGGGGCCACGGGCGAGGACGTAGAGGACCATGGCGGCCATGACGGCGGCGCCCACCCACATGGCCTGCTGCCAGCCGTTCACGAAGGACTGCTGGGCGGCATGGATGACGGCGTCCTTCTGCGCGCCGGCGTCCTGGGCTGCTTCGATGGCGGTGGCGATGCCTTCGCGGGCGCTGTCTGCTGTGCCCTGGGGGATGCCGGAGAGCTTGGTGCCGATCGAGCTCTGGTAGCCGGCCGAGAGCAGCGCGCCGAGTACGGCGACACCGAGCGCGGTGCCGAACTCGCGGGTGACGTCGTTGAGCGCGGAGGCCACACCCTGCTTCTCGCGGGGGAGGGAGGCAGTGATGGCTTCGGTGGAGGGGGTCATCGCCAGGCCCATGCCGAGGCCCATGGCGATCATGCCGGGCAGGATGGACAGGTAGCCGCCGTCGACGGACACGAACAGCGCCATCGAGACGAGGCCGAGGCCGCCCAGGGCGATGCCGCCGGCCATGGTCAGGCGGGCGCCGATCCGCGCGGCGAGCTTGGGCGCCAGACCGGAGGTCATCATCATCAGCACGGCCATCGGCATCAGTGCGAGCGTGGACAGCAGCCCCGACCAGCCGAGCACGGCCTGGAGGAAGGGGAAGAGGACGACGGCGATGCCGGCCTGAATGCCGAAGACCACCAGGAGAGTCGCGGACCCGCCGGCCAGCCGGCGTTCACCGAAGAGGCGGACGTCCAGCAGGGAGGCGTCCCGGCAGCGCAGCTCCCACCACACGAACGTGACACCGGCGACGATGCCGACGGCGAGCGCGATCAGGGTGGCGGGAGCGCTCCAGCCGTGCTCGGGGCCTTCCTGGAGGGTGAAGATGAATCCGACCACGGCGATGACGGAGGCCAGCGCACCGACGGTGTCGAAGGGGTGCGCGGCGCGCTCGCGGGAGTTGGGGACCGAGCCCATGGTCAGGGCCAGGGCCACGGCGATGAGCGCGATGGGCAGCACGAACAGCCAGCGCCAGGAGGCCACGTCGACCAGGAGGGCGGAGAGGAACATGCCCAGGATGCCGCCGCCTCCGGCGACACCGGTCCATACGCCGATGGCCTTGCCGCGCTGCTCCTCGGGGAAGGTGGAGGTGATCACGGCGAGCGTGATGGGCATGACGATCGCCGCGCCGATGCCGCTGAGTACGCGGGCGGCGAGCATGATCTCCGCGGTGGGGGCCAGGCCCGACAGTGCGCTGGCGACGCCGAACACGAGCAGGCCGGTGATCAGCATCGGCTTGCGGCCGAGGCGGTCGCCGAGCGCTCCGAGCGGCAGCAGCAGCGAGGCCAGGGCCAGGGTGTAGACGTTGATGATCCACAAAATGGTGCCCTGGGAGGCGTGGAACTCGACGGCCATGTCCGTCTGCGCCACGTTCAGACCCGACACGGAGGCGATGACGGCCATCAGCGCGATCGACACGGCGATCAGGATCGTGCGCAACTGGCGTGCGTCGGGTGCGGCCCCGCCGGGCACTTTGGCAGCTGCCCTGGTGGGGGGCGGGTTCGTAGGCATGGGAGGGTCTCCAAAAGTGAGGGCGTGCGGGCAGGGCTCGTCACCGGAGCGGGTCCCGGGCGAGGCGGAAAGAAGATCGCGGGGTGGTGCGGGGTGGGGTACGGGTGCCGGTCAGGCGCCGATGTCGCGCCTGGCGGGGACGTGCGGCGGAATACGGCTGTCGGTCACGACGACCGAGCGGCGCGAACGCGCCGACGTCAGCGCACCGTTCAGGCCCGCGGCCCCGCCGCCGATCACCACCGCGTCCACAGTCTCGACGGGCAGGCCGTCGCTCTCGCAGCGGGAAGTCCGCAAAGACATGCCGCGCCCCTTCGTCGTACGAGGCCCGCGCCGTACCGGACCAGCCGTGGTCGACGCTAAGCCCACATTGCACTAGGGGCATACGATGTTGCCTATGACGCAAGAAGACGGCCAGCTGGACGGCCTCGTACGCAAACGGATCCGCGCCCTGCGGGTCGCCCAGGGCTGGTCCCTGGAGGAACTGGCCACCCGCGCCAACCTCAGCCAGTCCTCACTGAGCCGCATCGAGAACGGCCGGCGCCGCCTCGCCCTGGACCAACTCGTCACCCTGGCCCGCGCCCTGGACACCACCCTGGACCAGCTCGTGGAGAACGCCGCCGACGATGTCGTCATCAGCCCGATGATCGACGGCACCCACGGCCTGATGCGCTGGCCCATAAAGGGCGACCCCGGCATGAGCGTCATGCGTCAGCGGATGACCGAACCGCCGCCCGACAATCCCGCCCGCATGCGCGCCCACCCCGGCCGTGAATGGCTCGTGGTGCTGTCCGGCACCGCCACCCTCATGCTCGGGCACCGGCGCTTGCGCATCGAGACCAACCAGGCCGCGGAGTTCCCCACCATGATGCCGCACGCCATCGGCTCCGCAGGGGGACCGTGCGAGATCATGGGCATTTTCGACCGAGACGCCCGCCGCAGCCATCAACGCGACACCGACACAGATGGCAACGCAGGCGACCGCGGAGACGTACAAGGCCTTTGAGCTCGCTCCACAGGCCCCGGCGCAAGGCTGACCGGACGGCATCGGACCTGGAAGGTACTCATCGTCGTACGGCGGCACTAGCTTCCGACGCGCTGCCGCCGAGCCCTGCGGCACGCCGGAACACAGGTCGCAGAGCCCGGCCTCGGCCGCAGTCCCCGGCAGCGAGGTCAGCCCGGTTCATGGTGCGCGGCGCTTTCGATATGGCGGCGTTGCCGAGCCCGGTCCACGAGACCCCTGTGATTGAGGGCCCATGTGGCCAGGGGGGTGCCTTCGTCGAGGAGTTCCTGGCCGCCGGGCGAGAGCTCGTAGGTGACGCGGTAGGGAAGACGGGTTCGCGGTGGTGTGTGACGAGATCGCCTTGTTCAAGTCGGCGAAGAGTCCGATTCAACGGGCCATCACGCAAAAGCCGGTGTTGTTTGCTCGGCCAGCCGGTTCCTGTGTCCTTGGAACGAATGGTGTTGAGGAGGCTCGTGTACCGCAGCGGACCTTGGCGGAGGGCCGTGAGAACGTCCCAGGCCCATTCGCCGCTCACGAGATGACGGACATCATGCAGACCACGCAGGAACCGGTCGTCGTCCGGTGACAACGTGAAATGCTGACAGCGCTCCTGACAAGGCCGCACGATCATGTCTCAGCCCCCATGCTCAACCGGACGAAGTGCATGCGCTTGCGGGCAGAAGGAACCCACGCGGAGTCTCCTGGACACCCGGCAGAGTCGTCGGTGTGCGAGATCCTGCGCGCCCCCACTCGGGGCCGAACACGCGGTCCGAGAGAAAGGCCGAAATTGCACTACGACCCGGACGAGGTGACGATCCGCATCACACTGCCCGCCGACCTGCTTCCCGACATCGCCACGACTGCGGAAAGGATGCAAGAGCCAATGCCTGCTATTTCGAGGCCGAAGGCCCCTCGGCTCACAGCCCGTACAGATGCTGTGGGCGCCCCCGGTGCGGCGGACACCTGGGAGGAGCGGTCGGTCACTCTGCCCCGTCGGCTGTCCGGTGTTCACTCCCTCTGCCTGGCCGCGAAGGGAGGCCCTCGGGTCGCGCGCCCGGACTGGCTGACGATCCGGCCGTGACGTTCCGCGGCTTCGCCTGCTTGCCGCAGAACGCCGACTCCAGGGTGACCAGCATGGTGTTGAGCACCGCCCCGTTGTTGGAGGTGTTGGCCATCGCCGCGAGGCTGCGGCGGCCGTCCTTCGTGGCGAACGCGTACGTGTAGTAGCCCTGGACGGCGCCCGTGTGGCCGTACACCGAGATCCCGCACGACAGGTCGCGGCGGCGCAGCCCCAGGCCGTACGCCTGGGTGCTGTTCACCGGGATCATCCGTTCCATCTGCCGGAGTTGCGCGGCCGAGGTGAGGCGGCCGCGCAGCAGCGCGGACAGGAAGGTGTTCAGGTCGCGGGTGCTGGAGATGATCGCGCCCGCGCTCTGCGCCCAGGACACCGTCTGCCGCGTCGCGTCGATCAGGGGCGCGCCCGCCTTGTCCGGGGTGAGGTAGCCGCTCGCGTGGCGGCCGGGGATCCTCGTGCCGGGGTGCACGTAGAAGGTGTCGCGCAGCTTGAGCGGCTTGATGATGCGGTTCTGGTACCCGGTGTGCACGGAGTGGCCGGTCAGCTTCTCGATGAGCATGCCGGCGACGACGAAGTTGGTGTTGGAGTACGAGTACGCGGCGCCGGGCCGGTTGGTGCGGGCGTGCCGCAGGGAGCGGTTCACCAGCTGGCGATAGGTGAAGACCTTGGTGCGCACGGCCTCGAAGCCGGCGACCGAGCGCGCGAACATGTCGTTCGTGTAGTCGTACAGGCCGCTGCGGTGGCCGAGGACCTGCCGCACCGTGATGGAGCGGTCGGGCAGCAGCCCCGGCAGATAGCGGTCGACCGAGGCGTCCAGGTTCAGCTTCCCCTCGTCCGCCAACTGCATCAGCACCACCGCCGAGAACACCTTGGTGACACTGCCGATGCGGAACCGGTCGGCGTTGGAGACGGCCCGTCCGCTGCGGCGGTCGGCGAGGCCGACGGCCGTGGTCCGGACCGTGCCCCGGTCGTCGACGCGTGCGATCGCCCCCGGCGCGCCCTGCCGGAGCGCGGTGCGCAGAACGCCCTGGAGGCCGGTGATGTCCGGTTTCGGCAGCGACTCGGCCGGGGTGGCGTGCGCCGGGACGGTGAGAAGGGAGAGCACGACCGTCCCCAGCAGGGCGCTCCTGGATGCGAGATGAGTCACATTCACGCGAGGCAACTTTCTTCCGTCTCGTCACATCTCCGTAGTCGACACGCAGTTGGTCACCTCTCGATCACCGTGTGACATGGATTTGCAAAGTATTGCCATATTTCGCGCTGAAAGCGATGATTTCGGCTTTACATGTCCATGACTCATCCGAAAGGGTTTCGTTCCGGGGCCCGACCAGCCCCCATGGCGCCCAACTGCGCCATGCCTCAGGGCGGTTGGTGATCCCGGCCGCCTTGCGAGGAAGGAACCCTCACCAGTGCGTAGACCGCACATACGCAGCCTGGCCGTCGCCGTCGCCGTGACGACGGCCGCCACGGGCCTTGCGGGCACCGCTTTCGCCGGACCGGACGCGGGGGCCGGTCAGGCTGCCGTCGCCCAGTCCTCCTCGGCGGCGTCGGTGGCGTCGGCCGCCCGCGCCGCCGCCTTCGCCCACGCCGCCGCGACCGGCGTCTCCCAGGGCGACGAACTGCACGCCACCGACGTCATGATCGACCCCGAGGGTGCGCGGCACGTCCGGTTCACCCGGACCCACCAGGGCATGGCGGTGCTCGGCGGCGACCTCGTCGTCCACCTCACCAAGCAGCTGTCGTACGCGGGCGTCACCCGCGCCGCCGACCACACGGTCGAGCCGGCCACCACCGACGCCAAGCTGTCCGCCGCGCAGGCCGAGCAGAAGGCCGCGTCCGTCGCCAAGGGCGACGCGGGCACCGCCGTCCTCGTCGTGGACGCCCGCGACGGCGCCTCCGCGCTCGCCTACCAGGTGACGGTCGCCGACAGCGGCACCACCGAGGGCGGCGGCTCCCGGACCGTCGTCGTCGACGCCGTCACCGGCAAGGTGCGCAGCAACACCCCCGACAGCGACGAGTTCCTCTCGCCCGAGCTGCTCAAGACCCTGCGCGAGCGCGGCGAGGTGGCGGACCCCGCCACCGGCGTCGGCACGCTGTCCGCCGGGCTCACCTCGGCGTCCGCGGCCACCGCCGCCTCCGCGTACCCGAAGACGGCCAACGGCACCGGCAAGTCGCTCTTCGTCGGCGTGGTTCCGCTGAAGACCACCCAGACGGCGCGCACCACCTTCCAGCTGAAGGACCCGACGCGCTACGGCACCGAGACCCGGGACGCCAGGGGCGGCTACACGGAGAGCTTCAGCCGCGGCGTGAAGATCACCACCAAGAACGACGTTTTCGGCAACGGCGCCACCTCCAGCCGCAACAGCGCCGCCGCGGACGCCCAGTACGGCATCACCAAGACGCTGGACTTCTACAAGAAGACCTTCGCGCGCAAGGGCATAGCGAACAACAGCAAGCCCGCCAAGGCGATGGTCCACTGGGGCGAGAAGATCGCCAACGCCTTCTGGGACCCGACCTGCGGCTGCATGCTGTACGGCGACGGTGACGGCGACATGTTCAAGAAGCCGCTGGTCGCCCTGGACGTCACCGGCCACGAGCTGACCCACGGCGTGGTCGACGCCACCGCCAAGCTGGAGCCGACCCGCGTCGACGCCGACGGCAACCAGTACGGCGAGCCGGGCGCGCTCAACGAGTCCCTCGCGGACATCTTCGGCTCGAACGTCGAGTTCTTCGCCAACAACGCGAAGGACAAGCCCGACTACCTCATCGGCGAGAAGATGGGCCTGGCCCAGAAGTTCCTGCGCCGTCTCGACCACCCGTCCCTCGACGTGCTCGAGGGCACGATCGACTACTGGGCGCCGGAGACGTACGACGCCGAGGTGCACGCCGGTTCCGGCGTCTCCTCGCACGCGTACTACCTGCTCGCCGAGGGCAGCGGCCAGAAGACGATCGGCGGCGTCCAGTACGACTCGCCGACCTACGACGGCTCGATCGTCAAGGGCATCGGCCGCACCAAGGCCACGGCGATCTTCTACCGCGCCCTGACCCGCTACATGGTCTCCACCACCGACTTCCACGACGCGCGCACCGCGACGCTGAAGGCGGCCAAGGACCTCTACGGGCTCAACAGCACGGAGTACCTGACGGTGAACAAGGCCTGGGCCGCCGTCAACGTCACCAGCGCCAACACGCCGGCCGCGCACCGCTGACCCGCGGAGCGCGCGCACCGGTCCGGGCGCCCCGGCCACGAGCGGGGCGCCCGGATCAGATCCACTGCCGCTCGACCTCGTCGGACACCGTGAACTCGGCGTCACAGGAGGGGCAGCGGGCCCTGCCGAAGACGTACGTGAGCGCCTTCGCGAGATCAGCGCGCCCGGCCGCCGTCGCCTCCCGGTACAGACGCGCGCCGATGCCGTCGAGCCGGTCCGGCGCGACCGGCATCAGATCCACCCGGCCCTCCCCGCTCTCGGCGCCCGGTCCGACCACGTAGTCGCCGACCACGCTGAAGAAGCCGTACGAACCGAAGGCGACGAACAGGCCGGCCGCGCACTCGGGGCACTCCAGCTCGTACTCCTCGTTGACCAGTTGCTCCAGCGCCTCGGCCCACACGCCGGCGTCCTCGAAGGCGAGCACGGCCATCTGCAGGTAGACGAAGTCGCCGGTCTCCTCGGTCGCGGTCGCCAGCAACGCGCGTGCCACGCCCAGCAACTCCTCGATCTCGCGTGCGTAGCGCGTGCGCCGCTCGGCGTCCGGATCCGTCGTGATCAGTCCCGCCATGAGCACCGCCTGTACCGGCTCGCCCGGCGCGCGCCCGAGCGCTATGTCGGCGAGGACCGGCATCGCCGCCCAACTGGCCTCGTACACCGACCCCTGATGGCACAGCGCCGACCACAGGTCGGACCACACCCTGTCGTCCTCCGGGCCGCCGAGCTGCGCGAACAGTCCAGGGATGTCCTCGGCGCTGCCATAGGCGTGGGTCAGTTCGGCCCAATCGATCGTCGTCATGGGGCGATTGTGCCGCGCGGGACTGACAGCGGGGTCACAGACGAATCCTGCTTCTTTTATTGACGACGGAAAAGAAGGGCTCTAGGTTCCCGGTCATGCGCCCGACCCCTCGTGTCGAGACGTTCCCGGCGAACACCCCGGCCGTCTCGCAGATCTTCACCACGGTCCTGTCCCAAGGGCCCCTGACCCGGCTAGAGGTGGCCCGGCGGGCGGGGCTGTCCCCGGCCGCCGTCACCAAGGCGGTCCGGCCCCTGATCGAGGCCGGCTACCTGGTGGAGGACGCGGCGGAGGAGGCCCGCCCGGCACTCGGCCGGCCCGCCAACCCGGTACGGGTCGACGGCGGACGGGCGCTGTTCATCGGTGTCAAGGTCACCGGCGGCGAGCTGATCGGCGTACTCACCGACCTGTGCTGCCGTATCAGGGTCGCCCGGCACGTCCCGCTGACCGACCGGACGACCGAGGCGGTGCTGCCCCACCTCACGGAGCTGGTGCACCAACTGCTCGCCGAGGCCGAGGACTTGGGCACCCCGGTCCTCGGCCTAGGTGTCGCCGTCTCCGGCGACGTCGACCGCGCTGAGGGCGTCGTCCGCTACTCGCCCTTCCTCGACTGGCGTGACGTGCCCTTCGCCGAACTCGCCGCCATGACCACCGGGTTGCCGGTCACCGTCGAGAACGACGTACGCGCGCTGACCGTCGCTGAGCAGTGGTTCGGGGCGGGCGTGGGCCTGTCCGACTTCGCCGTGGTCACCGTCGGCACCGGCATCGGCTGCGGCCTGGTCGTGCACGGCCGGGTGATCGAAGGGGCCCACGGCGTCGCCGGCGAGATCGGCCATGTGACCGTCGACCCGGCGGGACCGCCCTGCCACTGCGGCAACCGCGGCTGCGTGGAGGCGATCGCGGGCGAGGCGGCGATCCTGCGGCGGATCCGCGAGACCACGGGCGCCGACGTCACCGACACCGCCCAGGCCGTGGAACTCGCCCACCGGGGAGCCGCCGGAGCCCGCGAGGCGTACGCCAGGGCGGGCGAGGCCATCGGCCGTGGCATCGCCACCGTCGCCAACCTCCTCGGCCCCGAGCGCGTGATCATCTCCGGCGAGGGCCTCGCCGCCTACGACCTGTTCGCCGAGCAGATCCGCGGCGCCTTCGCCGCGGCCGCCTTCGGCTCCGCCGCCCAGTGCGACGTACAGACCCGCCCACTGCCCTTCGAGGAGTGGGCCCGCGGGGCCGCGGCCACCGCGATCCAGTCCTTCATCACCCCCGACGACCCGCACCCGAGCCGCTGAACCAACTCCCCTTGGAGGTACGACCCATGCGGTCATCCTCGTACTCCGTCATGCCCTTGCGCGCCCTCAGAGCCGCGGTGGTCCTGGCCCTCGCCGCCGGCGCCGTCACCGTCACCCCCGCGGCCCACGCCGGGACCACCGCACCCGCCCTCGCGGCCAAGCCCTACATGGGCTGGTCGAGTTGGAGCATGCAGTCGTCCAAGTACCCCGGCCTCAACCTGGACGGCGACTACAGCTACCTCACCGAGGCGAACGTCGCCAAGCAGACCGACGCCCTGGCCGCCAAGCTCAAGAAGTACGGCTACGAGTACGTCAACATCGACGCCGGCTGGTGGATGGACAAGACCTGGAAGACGGGCTACGACCAGTACGGCAGGCAGAAGGCCGACCCGGTCCGCTTCCCCAGCGGCATGAAGGCCGTCGCCGACCGCATCCACTCCAAGGGCCTCAAGGCCGGCATCTACCTCCCCGCGGGCCTGGAGAAGGGCGCCTACGGCGACGGGAAGACGCCGATCTGGAACGCCGACGGCTGCACCACCGCCGACATCGTCTACAGCGACCTGCGCACCACCAACGGCTGGGACAGCGCCTACAAGATCGACTTCTCCCGGCCCTGCGCGCAGAAGTACATAGACTCCCAGGCCCAGTTGATCGCCGGCTGGGGCTACGACTTCCTCAAGCTCGACGGGGTCGGCCCCGGGTCCGGGAAGAGCGGTGACCAGTACGACAACGTTGCTGACGTGGCCGCCTGGAACAAGGCCATCGCCGCCACCGGCCGCCCGATCCACCTCGAACTGTCCTGGTCCCTGGACATCGGCCACGCCGCCGACTGGCAGAAGTACTCGCAGGGCTGGCGCATCGACACCGACGTCGAGTGCTACTGCAACACCCTCGTCAGCTGGGAGAACTCCGTCGACGACCGCTGGGACGACACCCCCGGCTGGACCAAGTACGCGGGCCCCGGCGGCTGGAACGACCTCGACTCCCTCGACGTCGGCAACGGCGAGATGGACGGCCTGACCAAGGCCGAGCGGCAGAGCTACGCCACCCTGTGGGCCATCGCCAAGTCCCCCCTCTTCACCGGCGACGACCTCACCCGCCTCGACTCCTACGGCCTCTCCCTGCTGACCAACAAGGAGGTGATCGCGGTCGACCAGGGCGCCACCCCGCCGGCACGCCCCATCACCCCGTCCGACCCGCAGCAGGTGTGGGCCGCGAAGAACCCCGATGGCAGCTACACCGTCGCCCTCTTCAACCTCGCCGACAAGCCGGCCGCCGTCTCCGCGAACTGGGCCGCCCTCGGCTTCACCGGCAAGGCCGCCGTCCGCGACCTGTGGAACCACGAGAACCTCGGCAGCTTCAAGGACAAGGTCACCGAGGCCCTGCCCGCCCACGGCTCCCGCCTGTTCACCGTCACCCCGCACGGCAGCGCCCTCGCCTTCACCGGCTACGAGGCCGAGTCGTCCGCCAACACCCTCGCCGGCAACGCCTCCGTCGCCGACTGCTCGGCCTGCTCCGGCGGCAAGAAGGTCGGCAACCTCTACCTCGGCGGCAAGCTCACCTTCAACGACGTCGTCGTCCCCAAGGCCGGCACCTACCAGGTGAAGATCGCCTACGTCAGCGGTGACGCCCGCTCGGCCGCGGTCTCCGCCAACGGTGGCGGCGCGGTCAGCCACAAGTACCCCTCCACCGGCGACTGGGGGACGGTCGAAACCGTCAGCGTGCCGTTGACCCTCAAGGCCGGCTCCAACACGATCACCTTCGACAGCGGCAACAGCTACGCGCCGGACATCGACCGGATCGACGTACCGAAGTCGTACTGAACGACCGACCAGGAGCCGCCATGACCACCGACCCTTCCCCCATGCTGCCCAGACGCGACCTGCTCGCCCTCGCCGCGATGACCGGCGCGGCGCTGGCCGGCCTGCCAGCCTTCACCGCCTCGGCCGCACCGCAGCGCCCGGTCGACTCGCCTTCCACTAAGGCGAGTTCACCGCTCGAACTGTGGTGGCAGGCCCCCGCCGACGACAACTCGATGATCGAGCAGGGCCTGCCCGTCGGCAACGGCCGCCTCGGCGCCCTCGCGAGCAATGACCCGGGGCACGAGGTCCTGCTCGTCACCGACGCCACGATGTGGACCGGCGGGCTGAACGACACCCTCGACTCCGATGGCCAATTCCCCTACGGGCGCACGGACTTCGGCTCGTTCACGCTGCTCGGCCGGCTCACCGTGGACATCCCCGACCACGACCTCGGCGCCGTTTCCGGCTACCGCCGCACCCTGGACCTCGCCCAGGGCGTGGTGACGACGTCGTACGTCCGATCGGGCGTCACCTACCGGCGGAAGATCTTCGCCAGCCGCCCCGACGACGTGATCGTCCTGCACTTCACCCAGAGCGGGGGAGGGCGCTACACCGGCACCGTCACCCTGGAGGGCACGCACGGCGAGGGCGCCGGAGTCTCCTTCGGCGCCGCGTTCCCCAACGGACTGAAGTACGGGGCCGCCGTCACCGCGTACGGCACCGGCGGCCGCGTCACCGTCAGCGGCACACGCATCGACTTCTCCGGCTGCAAGGACCTCACCGTGGTGGTGAGCGGCGGCACCGACTACGCGCCGGACGCGGCCAAGGGCTACCGCGACCCGTCCCTCGACCCGCACGGGCTCGCCCGCACCAAGGTCCGCGACGCCGCCGCGCACTCCGCGGACACCCTGCTGAACACCCATGTCGGCGACTACCGCGAGGTGTTCGGGGCGTTCGGCCTCTCGCTCGGCACGTCGACCGCCGAGCAGCGCTCCCTCGACACCTGGGAACGCATCCAGGCGCGGGCCCGGGACGAGGTGCCCGACCCCGAACTCGAAGCCGCCTACGTGCAGTTCGGCCGCTACCTGATGATCTCCGGCTCGCGCGGCAGCCTGCCGCTGGGCCTGCAGGGGCTGTGGCTCGACGGCAACGACCCCGACTGGATGGGCGATTACCACACCGACATCAACATCCAGATGAACTACTGGATGGCCGACCGGGCGGGCCTGTCCTCCTGCTTCGACGCGTTCACCGACTACTGCGTGGCCCAGGTCCCGTCCTGGACCGACGTGACCCGCCGACTGTTCAACGACCCGCGCAACCGCTACCGCAACTCCAGTGGAAAGAACGCGGGCTGGACCATCGGCATCTCCACCAACCCCTACGGCGGGGGCGGCTGGTGGTGGCATCCCGCGGGCAACGCCTGGCTGTGCAACACCCTCTGGGAACACTACGAGTACACGCGTTCGCACACGCATCTGGAGAAGATCTACCCTCTGCTCAAGGGCGCCTGCGAGTTCTGGGAGGCACGGCTGCTGACGACGACCCTGCCCGGCACCTCCCGGGAGGTCCTGATCGCCGACAGCGACTGGTCGCCGGAGCAAGGCCCGCTCGACGCCAAGGGCATCACCTACGCCCAGGAGCTGGTGTGGGCGCTGTTCGGCAACTACTGCGTCGCGGCGGCCGAACTGAAGAAGGACGGCGGGTACGCGGAGACGATCGCGGGCCTGCGGAAGCGTCTGTACCTGCCGCAGGTGAGCCCCAAGTCCGGCTGGCTGGAGGAGTGGATGTCCCCCGACAACCTCGGCGAGACGACCCACCGCCACCTGTCCCCGCTCGTCGGCCTCTTCCCCGGCGACCGCATCCGCCCCGACGGCTCCACCCCGGCCGACCTCGTGGCCGGCGCCACCGCCCTGCTCACCGCGCGCGGCATGGAGAGCTTCGGCTGGGCCAACGCCTGGCGCAGCCTGTGCTGGGCCCGCCTCAAGAACGCCGACAAGGCCTACCAGCTCATCGTCACCAACCTCCGCCCCTCCACCGACGGCAGCAACGGCACCGCACCCAACCTCTTCGACATCTACGAGGTCTCCCAGGGCCGGGGCATCTTCCAGATCGACGCCAACTTCGGCACCCCGGCCGCCGTCAGCGAGATGCTCCTGTACTCCCGCCCCGGCCACCTGGAACTCCTCCCGGCCCTCCCCGACGCCTGGTCCGCGGCCGGCTCCCTCACCGGCGCCCCCGCCCGCGGCGGCTTCGTCGTCGACCTGCGCTGGCGCGACGGCAGGCCGACCGAGGCACACATCCGCAGCGTCGGCGGTCGTACGACGACGGTGGCGTACGGCGGCACGTCCCGCACCGTCACCCTCCGGCCCGGCGGGTCCGTCACGCTCAAGGACCTCGCCCGGTGAGCGCCCGTGTTACGCGCGCCTGCCGCCTGGCCGTGCTGCTCCTGCTGGCGGGCACGGTCCAGGCCGCACCCGTGCACGCCTCCGAGGCCGGATTCCAGACCCTGGGCGCGCCCGTGGACAACCGTGACGTGGTCACCTGGGCCTCCAGTGCCGACCGGATGGGCGACGGCGCCGCGGACCGCGGCTACCGGCTGGTCGTGCACACGAGCGTCGGCGGCAGCGGTCTGCGGATCCGGCTCTCCAACGCCTTCGGGGACCGGCCGGTGACCTTCGACAGCGCCTACGCGGGTGTCCGGTCGGCGGGCGCCGAACTGGTCCGCGGCAGCAACCGCCGCCTCACCTTCGACGGCGCCCCCTCCGTCACCGTCCCCGCGGGCGCGGTCGCCCTCAGCGACCCCCTGCCGGGCCGGGTCCCCGCCGCGACCGACCTCGTCGTCAGCATCCACTCACCCGACGCGGCGGGCCCGGCGACCGGCCACTGGATGGCCATGCAGACGTCCTACACGACCAGCGGCGACCACACCGCCGAGGAGAGCGCCGCCAACTGGACGGAGACGACCGGCTCCTGGACCTACCTCGACTCCGTCTCCGTACGACCGCCCGCGGGCACCGGAGCCGTCGTCGCCCTCGGCGACTCCATCACCGACGGCTGGCAGTCCACCACCGACCTCGACCGCCGCTGGCCCGACTACCTGGCCCGCCGGCTCGCGAAGGCGGACACCGCCGTCAAGGGCGTCGCGAACGAAGGGATCTCCGGCAACAAGGTCCTCGCGGACGGCGCCGGGCAGAGCGCGCTGAACCGCCTCGACCGTGACGTCCTGTCCCAGCCGGGCGTCCGTACCGTCTTCCTCTTCGAGGGCGTCAACGACATCAAGGCCCACACCGGCGTCACCGCCCAGGACATGATCGCGGGCTACCGCGAGATCGCCCGGCGGGTGCACGCGGCCGGGAAGTGCGTCGTCGGCGCGACCGTCGCCCCCTTCAAGGGCTGGTCGGAATGGGATCCGGCCGCCGAGGCCGTACGTCAGGAGGTCAACGCCTACCTGCGAGACAGCGGAGACTTCGACGCCGTCACCGACTTCGACCACATCCTGCGCAACCCCTACGACCCGGAGCGGATCCTCCCGTTCTTCGACGGGGGCGACCATCTGCACCCCAACGACAAGGGGATGCAGGCGATGGCCGACGCCGTGGACCTGAAAGGCCTCGACTGCGCCGGCCCCTAGGAGGACGCCGTCCGCTCGGGCACGATCAACCCTTCCCGGTAGGCGATCGCCACCGCCTCCGTACGGCCGGCCGCGCCCAGCTTGGCCAGGATGTTGGAGACGTGCACGCTCGCCGTCTTGCCGGTGATGAACAGCTCCTCGCCGATCTGCCGGTTGCTGCGCCCGAGGGCGAGGAGCCGCAGCACGTCCTGCTCGCGGGCGGTGAGCGGCGAGGTGCGCTCACCGCCCGCCGGGGTGTCGGCGAGGCGGCCGCGGCGGATCAGCCCGTCGAGCCGCTCCAGCAGGGGAGTGGCGCCGAGCCGCTCGGCCACCGCTCTCGCCTCGCGCGCCCGCACCGCCGCCTCCTCACGCCGTTCGCCCGCCAAGAGGGCCTCGACGTACCGCACTTGGCAGCGCACCCGCTCGTACACGTCGCCGTAGCCGAACGCGGCCACCGCCTTCTCCCAGGCCGCCGCGTCCGGC
This sequence comes from Streptomyces cylindrosporus, assembly GCF_022698165.1. Classification (GTDB taxonomy): domain Bacteria; phylum Actinomycetota; class Actinomycetes; order Streptomycetales; family Streptomycetaceae; genus Streptomyces; species Streptomyces cylindrosporus. The sequence continues at coordinate 544,343 of NZ_JALDAY010000006.1, read as the reverse complement.
CCGGACACGGCCCGTGCCCACTCGGCCTCGGCGCGCGCCAGCCAGGCCTGCCCCTCGGGACCCTGCGGGACATCGCCCTCGCCGTGCAGCGCCGTTTGGCGGGCGACCTCGACCAACTCGTCCGCGGTGTCCTTCCAGCGGTGGGAGGTGTCACCGGCCTGCCGCAGCTCCGCCGCCGCGTCGGCGACGGCGGACAGGGCGAGCGCCGCGAGCCGGACCGCGATGTGGGGCCGTACGCCCGAGTCGTCGGTGAGCGCGTCGATACTGACCCGGGCCCGCTCGACCGCCGCCTCCGTGTCGCCCTGCAACAGGGCGGCCTCGGTCAACGCGATGCTCGCGACCATCGTCGCCATCCAGTCGAAGTGCCCCTCCAGCAGCGCCCGCGCGCGCTCGGCCGCGCTCAGATCGCCGCGGGCCAGCGCCACATACAGCGCGGGCCCCACCGCGTACCCGCCCGACGAGGGCAGCACCGCGGCATCGGTCGCCGCGGCCCGCACGCACTCGTCCCAGCGGCCCAGCGTGTACAGCACCAGCAGATGCAGATACCGCATCTCCAGCGGGTACAGCGACGACAGCAGCCCGGCCCGCCGGGCCCGGTCCAATCCCTCGGTCACCCAGGGCAGGCACCCTTCGAGATCCCCGGACTCGAAGCAGCCGACGGCGAGATTGAACAGGGCGCGCATCTCCACCGGTGTGCTGCCCGCCTGCCGCGCCAGCTCCCGGGCCGCCACGAGCCGCTCGCGTCCCGCGACGGTGCGCCGCCCGCCCCCTTCCAGGATGGCCAGCGACACCAGCAGATCGGCCTGCGCGTCCGCCGCCCCCAGCCGCTCGGCGACGCCGAGGGCCTGACGGGCGACGCGCAGCGCGGTCTCGTTCTCGCCCATGTGCCGGGCCGCCAGGACATGCGTGGCCGCCGCCCACACCCAGGTCCGGGAGGGCGGCTCGGCGGGGATCATCGCGAGCGCCTCGCTGCTGTAGGCGAACGCGGCCGTCAGGTTGTCGACGCTCATCAGATTGCCGGCCAGCGTGTACCGCACCCGCGCGGCCAGCTCGGAGTCCGCGTCCTGCCCGATGCCCGCGAGCGCGGACCGGGTCAGGGACACGGCTCGATGGAGCTGACCGGCGTGCGCGGCCGCCGCAGACGCGCGCAGCGTGAGCGTGACCCGGTCCACGCCCTCGCCGGACGGCCGTGCCGCCGCATCGACCGACGCCCACAGATCGAGGGCCGTTTCGAGGTGCCGCAGCTCCTCGGCGGGGGCGCCGACGCGCTGGGCGTGGCCCGCGGCCTCCAGCGAGGCGGCCAGCGCCTCCGGCAGATCGTGGCTCTCCCGGTAGTGGTGGGCGCGCTCCGCGGCGCTCTCGCCCGGATGTCCGCGCCCTTCGAGCAGCCGGGCGAACGCGCCGTGCAGCCGGGCCCGCTCACCCGGCAGCAGATCCGCGTACACCGCCTCCCGGGCCAGCGCGTGCCGGAAGGCGTACGTGTCCCCGCCCCCGGCGACCAGCAGCTGCCGCCCGATCGCCTCCCGCAGCGCCGACTCCAGCTCGTCCTCCGGCAGCCCGACCGCGTCCCGCAACAGGTCGTGCTCGACCCGCCGCCCGGCCACGGCGGCGGTCCGCAGCACCTGCTGGGCGGTGTCCGACAGCTGCTCGACACGGATGAGCAGTACGTCGGCCAGCCCGCTCGGCACCCCTCCGGTGTCCGTGTCGGCGGCGACCAGCTCCTCCGCGTAGAAGGCGTTCCCCTCCGCCCGCTCGACGATCCGCCGCACGGTGGCGTCCGGCAGCGGTCGGTCCTGCAGCGCCCGCACCAGCTCGGCGACCTCGGGATCGGCCAGGGGCCGCAGTTCGAGCCGCTCCACGGCGGGCAGCCGTACCAGCTCGGCCAGCAGGGGGCGCAGCGGATGACGCCGGTGCAGGTCGTCCGCGCGGTAGGAGGCGAGGACGGCGAGGCGGTGAGTGGGCGCGCCACCGGCGGCCCGCTGCAGAATGCCCCGGCTGAGCAGGAACCGCAGCAGATCCCGCGAGGACTGATCGGCCCAGTGCAGGTCTTCGAGCACCACCAGCAGCGGTGCGACGTCGGCGACCTCGGCGAGCAGCCCGGCGACCCCTTCGAAGAGCCGCAGCCGCCCGCCCGAGTCCGCCGCGGAGTCCGCCCCGGCCCCGAGCAGCCGCCCGACCACGGGATACGCGTCCACCGCCGAGGCGAACCGCGCGTCCCCGGCGAGCATCCCGAGAATCTCGGTGAAGGGCAGATACGGCAGCCCGACGTCCCCGAGATCGACACAGTGCCCGGTCAGCACGGTCATCCCGTCGGCGGCGGCCTGCCCCGCGACCTCGTCGAGCAGCCGCGTCTTCCCGACCCCGGCGTCCCCCGCCACGAGCAGGGCTCCCGCCTCGCCCGCCCGGGCGCGCTTGAGCACGTCGGCGAGGCGGGCGAGGTCCTCGCCGCGGCCGATCAGGGGGGTGGGGGATCCGGTTTCAGACACCCGTCCATCCTGTCACGCACCACTGACAGCCCGTTCTCAGCGCAGGGTCCGAGCCCAGTCCTCCGGCACCCGCCCCGCAGGCCCCGGAGCCGGCTGATCCACCGGATGACTCACGGGCGGCGCCAGCTCGGGCCCCTCCTCGTACAGCTGCGCACTGGAGAAGTCCCAGAACCACTGCTCGCCCGGCTCGAAACTCCGGATCACCGGGTGCCCCGTGGCCTTGTAGTGAGCCGTCGCATGCTTGGCGGGCGAGTCGTCGCAGCACCCGATGTGCCCGCACTGCGCACACCGCCGCAGATGGAACCACCACCCGCCCGCCTCGTCGCACTCGACGCAGCCCGTGCCGCTCGGCGGAACACTCGGGTCGATGCCGTTCGCACTGCTCATGCGGACTCCTCGGAGGTCTCGTCGGCCGCGGCGGTGAGCGGAAGAAGAACCTGGAAGCGGGTGTCGCCCGGCTCGGACTCGACCTGCAGGGTGCCGTGATGCTTGTTCACGACGATACGCCAGGAGATGTCCAGCCCCAGCCCGGTCCCCTCGCCCACCGGTTTCGTGGTGAAGAAGGGATCGAAGATACGGCCGCGGATGTCGGCCGGCACCCCGGGCCCCGTGTCCCGGAACTCCACCAGCAGCCGGTCGTGCTCCAGCGCCGTCCGCACCGTCAACGTGCCTTCTCCACCGACGCCGTTGATGGCGTGCACCGCGTTGTCGATGAGGTTCGTCCACACCTGGTTGAGCTCCGCCGGGTAGCACGGCACCTTCGGCAGCGTACGGTCGTACTCCTTGACGACCTGGATCCGGGTGCCGATCTTGCCCGAGAGCATCAGCAGTGTGCTGTCGAGGAGTTCGTGGACGTCGGCGTTCTGGTAGGGGGCGCGGTCGAGCTGGGAGTACTGCTTCGCCGCGTCGACCAGATGCGAGATACGGCTGGTCGAGTCCTCGATCTCGTCCATCAACAGCTCGGTCTCGACCGTGTAGTTGAGCCAGCCGATCGCGCCCGGCAGGATCTCCGCGTCCACGGCGGCCGCGACCTGGTCCAGCCAGTCGATGTCGAGGCCGGCCTGCACGAAGGTGGGCGCGAGCCGCCAGCCGTCCGGGATGCCGTGGTCGTCGAGCCAGTCGGTGACCGCGTCCTCCCGGTCCGCGGCCTCCAGCGGACTCAACGTCGGTGCCTTGGCGACGCGTTCGGCCGTGCGCTCCTGCACCTCGATGAGATTGGCGAGCGCCTCACGCGGATAGGGCCCCGAGGAGATGACGGCGAGCTTGTGGCGCATCTTGCCGACCCGCTCGCGCAGGGTCGCCGTGGCGCGGACGGCCGCCGCCGCGGGGTTGTTGAGCTCGTGCGTCAGCCCGGCCGACAACGAGCCGAGGGCCAGCAGCCGTTCCCGCTGTCCGATCGCCCGCTGGGTGCTCTTCGACCCGAAGAACAGTCCCTCCAGCAGGTGCACCGCCATCGGGAACCACTCCTGCATGATGTTCGCGAACGTGTCCGCCGGCATCACGAAGAACCGCGAAGTGTCCGTCACCCGCATGGAGTTGTTGTAGACCTGCCGGACCCGGTCCCCGAGATAGGCCTGCATGGCCCCGCAGTACACGCCGGGCTGCGCGGTCCGGGTGACCTCCACGTCGTCGCCGCCAACCCGCCGGGACAGCACGAGACCGCCCTCGATCATCACGTAGAAGCAGGTGGCCGGTTCGCCCTCGGTGTACACCGGACCCGGCTCGAACTTCTCCACCCGCCCCTCGCTGCACAGCCGCCCGAGCTGCTCCGGGGTCAGCTTCTCGAACAGGAACAGCGACCCGATCTCCTGCGGGCTGCAGGGCATCAACTGCCCGCTCACGACTGCTCCAGATACCGGTGTACGAGCATCACGGCCATGGCTCCCTCTCCGACGGCGGACGCGACGCGCTTGGCGGACTCGGCACGCGCGTCGCCCGCCACGAACACGCCGGGAATGTTGGTCTCCAGGTGGTACGGCGGCCGGTCCAGCTCCCAGTCCGCCGGCGGCCGCCCGTCCGCGGTGAGATCGGGCCCGGCCAGGATGAACCCGTGCTCGTCGCGCAGCACCGTACCGTCCAGCCAGCCGGTCAGCGGGGCCGCGCCGATGAACACGAACATCCACTGCGCGTCGACCAGTTCGGTCTCACCGGTGTTCAGGTCCCGCAGGGTCAGCTGCTCCAGGTGATCGGCGCCGTGCGCGGACTCGACGACGGTACGCGCGCGTACCGAGATGTTCGGGGCCTCGTTGATCTGCTGGATGAGGTAGTACGACATCGAGGCCGACAGGTCGGCGCCGCGCACCAGCAGGGTCACCGACTTGGCGCCCCGGGCCAGGTACATCGCCGCCTGCCCGGCGGAGTTGGCGCCCCCCACGATGTACACGTCCTGCCCCTGGCAGGAGGACGCCTCCGTGAGCGCCGATCCGTAGAACACCCCGCAGCCGGTCAGGTCGTTGCAGCCGGGCGCCTCCAACTGCCGGTAGGAGACGCCGGTCGCGAGGATCACGCTGTGCGCGGCGACCGCCGACCCGTCGGAGAACCGCACGGTCCGCGCGGCCCCGTTGACCTCCAGCCCGCTCACCTCGCGAGCGGTGAGGATCTCCGCGCCGAACTTCGCCGCCTGCCGCCGGGCCCGTTCGGTGAGCTGCGCCCCGGACACGCCGTCCGGGAAGCCCAGGTAGTTCTCGATCCGGGAGCTCTGCCCGGCCTGCCCGCCGGTCGCCGACCGCTCCACGAGCACGGTCCGCAGCCCCTCCGACGCCCCGTACACCGCCGCACCCAGGCCGGCGGGTCCGCCGCCGATGACGACCAGGTCGTAGAAGTCCGACGCCGGAGTCGTCGCCAGCCCGACACGCGCGGCCAGTTCGGGTGCCTCCGGCTCGACCAGCGGATCCCCTTCCGGCGTGATCACGAGCGGCAGCCGCTGCCCGTCCGCGCCGGCCGCCGCGAGCAGCCGCTGCCCCTCGGGCTCCTCCGCCGAGTACCAGCGGTACGGCACCTGGTTGCGGGCCAGGAACTCCCGCACGTCCGAGGACCGCGCCGACCAGCGGTGCCCGACCACCTTGGTGGCGGGCACCGGCCGGAAGTCACTGCACCGCCACGCCTCCAGCAGGTCGTCGAGGACCGGATACAGCTTCTCCTCCGGCGGATCCCACGGCTTGAGGAGATAGTGGTCCAGATCGACGACGTTGATCGCGTCGATCGCCGCGTTCGTGTCCGCGTACGCGGTCAGCAGGACACGCCGTGCGCCCGGATACACGTCCAGGGCCTGTTCGAGGAACTCGATGCCGTTCATCTGCGGCATGCGGTAGTCGGCCAGGATCACGGCCACGAGGTCGCCGCGCAGCTTCAGCTCCCGCAGGGCGTCCAGCGCGGACTCGCCGGACTCCGCGCGCACGATCCGGTACGACTCGCCGTAGCGCCGTCGCAGATCGCGGGCGACGGCCCGGGACACCCCCGGGTCGTCGTCCACGGTCATGATGACGGTCCGCGCTGCGTCGGACGCCTGTGCCATACGTCTCCCACCCCGAGTGGTCGGACCGACGGCGCGGCGAGCCCTGTCGCAAGACGGTCACCGCGCCGGCTCCCGCCCATCGTATGTTCGATCGTCCCGCTTCGCTCTGGTTCGGCCGAGAGCGAAGGGATCATGGAGGGGACGAGGTGACCGACCGTTCGTGAGGGTCGGGCGGACCGAGGGAGCGGACGGGGACTTTCTCGCGATCTCGCCGAAGGATGCATGGCGTGGCCCCGCTCGCGCCATGATGGGCTGCATGGGGGCATGCCACAGTCGGTCACACCAAGCTCGACAGGCTGGCTTCCCTGTGTCTCGACGAAGAAGCGACCGCCGACGAGGATGTGGCGGGTGCCTGCCGGGCTCCGCCGCTCCGGCAGGGCGTGCTGCATGAAATGGCCCCGTTTCTGGCAGTCGTCGGCCCGGCCGACGCTGGATGACCTGCCCGAGGCCATATCCCAGGCCCCCGACCGAAACGGTCCGAGGCCGCTGGTCGCGGCGTCGGCTCCGCGGGCTGCTGCCGCAGGGCGGGATCTGGGTGCTGCCGCAACTGGACATCACGCCACGGCTGTGAACAACAGGACCGATCTGGCCCTGACCGTGCCGTCCGAGGCGTTCCTGCCCTTCGCCGACATCGAGGCCAGACCTGGGCTCGGCAGACTTCCCGATGAGCCGAGGATCTTCGAAGGGCGGGAGGACGAGTTACTGGCGATCACGCGCGCCTTCGAGGAAGGGGCTGTGATCCAGGCGTTGTGGGGCCTCGGAGGCGTCGGCAAGACCACGCTGGCCTCCCAATGGGCGGTCAACCACACTGCCGAGTACCACCCGGTCTGGTGGATCGACGGGAGCTCGGCCGAGTCGATCACCGCTGGTCTCGCGGACATCGCCCATGAACTGCGGGACGTGGTGGCGAAATGGCTGTCGCCGGAGGCACTGCGCGAACGGGCGAAGGAGTGGCTGCTGACGCATCGCGACTGGCTGCTGGTACTGGACAACGTCAACAACCCCGACGACGTGCGTTTCCTCAAGGCCATCGCGCGGAACCGGGGCCGTGTTCTGATCACGACCCGGCTCGCTGCCGGGTGGCACGACATTGGTACCGCGGTACCGGTCAGGCTGCTGTCCGAAGCGGCTGCCGTGCAACTGTTCACCAGGATCTACGAGGAGAAGGGGCCGCAGGACACGAGCGGTGTCGAGGAACTGTGCGCGGAACTCGGCTATTTGGCCCTGGCGATCCAGCAGGCGGCTGCCTATTGCGTACTGGAGGAAGGCATGACCGCCCAGCTCTACCTGGACAAGATGGCCGAAGCGCCGGACGTGATGCAGCAGGCGCCTTACGAGGGACGCCAGTTGGAGCGGACCATGGCGGGTGTCTGGGAACCGAGTCTCGACCGCCTCGGCGACACCCCGTTCGCCGCGGATGTTCTGCGCACTCTCGCATGGATTCCTGCGCATGACCCTGCGTTTCCGACGACGCGAGTCCCGCGCGCCGCCCTGGAGTCCTTGGGCCCTCGGCCGGCCGTGCTCAAGGCGTTGGGCCGACTGGCCGCGCACAGTCTCATCGGACTCGACCAGGAATACGTGTACGTCCACCGCGTCGTCCAGTCCGTGGTCCGCACGTCCAGAGCGGACAGCCCGCATCGGTCACCGGAGCTGATCAGGGCCGCGCACGAGCGGGCCGCGCCGGTGATCGCCTGGACTTTCCCGAATGACATCGGCCGCCCGACGACAGGTGGAACGCGATGAACGGTGCGGGCGAGCGGCAGGTCGGGAAGATGACCAGGCTGGTGGACACTGAAGGCGCAACGTGCACGCGCAGGGCAGGGGACGTGACGATCACGAGGACAGGCCGCTACGTGCATAGGAGTGGCTCGTGAAGTGGCCACGAGGCAAGAACCGGGCCGGTGATCCGGTGCCGGACAGCGGGCCGGGACCGGAAACCGGAACCGACGTGTCCGCGGAACAACTGGCTGTTGCTCTCGCCCAGGTCTCCGCAGCGGGCTCGGCCGAGGCGCTGCGCGAGGGGACGCGCGAGGGACTGCTGCCGCCCGAGGCATTCGTACCTCTGGCGGACGTGGAGCCGGTCAGTTCCCTCACTAATATCCCCGGGGTTCCAGGTGTCTTCGTCGGACGTGAGGCCGAGGTCCGGCTGCTGGAGGAGACCCTGGACACAGACCGCGGGCGGGTGGTGGCCGTGCACGGTCTGGGTGGTGTGGGCAAGACGACCCTCGCTGCGTATGTCGCGGCACGCAACACGGCCGAGGGCAGGGTCGTGTGGTGGGCCCGGGCCGAGACCGGCGAGGAGATCGACGCGGGCCTCGTGGACTTCGCCCGGGCTCTGCAGCCCGTGCTCGCCGTGCTGCCTGCCGACACTCTGCGGGAACGGGCGCTCCAGTGGTTCAGCGCGCACGACGACTGGATGCTCGTGCTTGACGACGTGGACCAACCCGACGACGTCCGAGGGCTGCTGGCCCGGCTCAATCCGCGAGGACGAGTGCTCGTGACGACACGACGGTCTGGCGGCTGGCACGGCGTGGCCACGGACCTGCGGATCGACGCACTGGATGAACCGTCCGCCATCGAACTGTTCAGACGGATCTCCGACGCGGGCGGAGCGAATGCCTCCGGACTGACCGGCATCCGCACACTGTGCCGGGAACTCGGCCATCTGCCCCTGGCGATCGAGCAGGCCGCCGCCTACTGCCGAGTGACGTACATGGGCGCGGATGACTATCTCGCGCTGCTTCATGACTACCCCGCGGAAACGCTCGCTTCCTCGGCGGAGGGCTGGGCCCCCGAACGGACGGTCGCGCGGGTGTGGCAGATCAGTCTCGACCGGCTGAGGGACAACCCACTCGCGTCCGACTTGCTGCGCATCATGGCCTGGTACGCGCCGAGAGGTATTCCCCGGACTCTCCTTGTCGGACTCGGCCACAAAGGCGAAGTGCTCAGGGCCCTGGCAGGACTCGCAGCACACAGCCTGATCACCCTCGACCGGGACACGGTCTCCGTGCACCCGTTGGTGCAGGCGACCGCAAGGACCCCCGACCCTGCCGATCCGCACCGTGCCCCAGAGCGGATCCAGGTGGCGCAGGAACGCGCCACCGACCTGCTATTGGCGTCGCTGCCGGACGATTTTGTCACTCGCGAATCGCTCTCCTGGTGGAACGAACTCCTCCCACAGGTCGACCACTTGGACGCCCACATCCAGCCACGCTCCGCGACGCCGGCTATGGCCGTCCTGCGAGCGCGCACCGGACAGTTCCTGGTTGAGCAGGGCAGCGTCCGACGTGCTGTCACCTTGCTCGAACGGGCGGTCGAGGATGTGACGCGGGAACTCGGGCGCGACCACCAGGACACGTTGGCGCTGCTGAACAACCTGGCCGGGGCCTACGCGTCTGCGGGCGACACGCGCAGAGCCGTCACCCTCTACGAGGACGTGCACGAACGCCAGTCCCGTGTCCTCGGCGACCACCATCCCGGAACCCTGGTGACAGCGGCAAACCTCGCGCTCGCCTATCACGCACTCGGCGACGTCGAGCACGCCTTGACGTCCTACGAGAGCATCCTCGACACCCAGCGACGGATTCTGGGCGAAGACCACCCGCGAACCCTCGTTACCCGCCACAACCTCGCCGCCGCATACGCGTCGGCCGGTGACATCGACCGGTCGGTGGAAACCTACGAAAATCTCCTGCACGACCAGGTGCGCATCCTCGGCGCAGAACACATCCAGACACTCGGCACGGAGAACAACCTCGCCGCCGCTCTCGCCTCCTCGGGCGACCTGGCCGGCGCGCGTGCCCGCTACACCCAGCTTCTGGAGGAGTTGATCAGAGTGGTGGGCGAGGACCATCCGGACACCATCACAACGCGCGGAAACCTCGCCTACGTCCATCTCCTGTCCGGTGACGTGGTCGAGGCACGCGAATCCTATGAGCGGGTCCTCGCCGATCAGATCCGGGTGCTCGGAGAGGACGATCCGAGGACCCTCGCCACCGTCAACAATCTCGGCCTTGTCCACGGAGCGGTCGATCCGGGACGGGCTCTCGAACTGTTGGAGCGGGCGCTGACGGACCGGCAGCGCGTCCTCGGTGCGGATCATCCCGACACCCTCACGTCTCTGGCCTCGTTCGCCTTCGCGCTCATGGCCTCGGGCGACGATGAGCAGGCGCTGCCCTTGCTGGAGAAGGCGGCCGCTGACCGTGTCCGAATCCTGGGAGAGGAGCATCCCGACACCATCGCGTCTCACCACGACCTGGCGCAGGCCCTGTGGAGCATGGGCCACCCCGTCGAGGCCGAGGCTATGTTGGCACGGACACACGACGTTGCCCGGCGCGTCCTCGGAGACGAACACTCCTTGACGCTGTCGCTGCGCACCGCTCTGAACGGCATACGTGGAGATCGGTGAAGGGTATGCTCACCACGCGGTCCGACCAGGGAGGTCGTATGGATTCCGAGATGGCTCTCCTCACTGAGGCGGTCGTCACGACGCTCGTCTCCGCGGTGGGCCGGGACGACTGGTCCGCGGTCCGCGCCGGTTTCCTCAGGACCTTCGACGAGGACGAGCAGCAGGACGTGGTGACGGCACTGAGGCTCGACGCTCTTGCCGACGCCGTTGCGAACAGCCCAGAGATGTCCCGCGACGAGATGCTGGCGGACATGGTGCCCCGTTGGGGAGCCAGGCTGCGCCTGTTGGTGAGCGATCGCCCGGAAACCGCCTCCCGCCTGCGGGAGTTCGTGGCAAGCAGCCCCGGTCTCACGCCGCCCACCAATTCCGTGCGCGTCAGCCAGGTATCGGTGTCCGCCTACACCCAGCTGGGCGGCAGCATCAATGTCTTCAACGCTGGCCGTGACGTGCACAGGAACAGCTGACGTCGGCGCGGCCGTGTCAGCGCCTGCGTGGAGCAAGCACGCAGAACTCGTTCCCCTCCGGATCCGCCAGCGTCACCCACGACTCGTCGCCCCGCTGCCCGATGTCCGCGTGGCGTGCGCCCAGCGCCAGCAGCCGTTCGACCTCCGCGTCCCGGTCCTCGGGGCGGAAGTCGAGGTGGAGCCGGTTCTTGACGGTCTTGGTCTCCGGCACCCGCACGAAGAGCAGCCCCGGCAGCCGGTCCTTCTCGGGCCGGATCTCGTACTCCTCGGGCTCGTCGTTGACCACGACCCAGCCGAGCGCTTCGGCCCACCACCGGCCCAGCGCCTCCGGGTCGGCCGAGTCGACGATCACTTGCTCCCATTCCAAGGTCATGGGGCGAGCCTAGTGAAGACTGGGCGCGAGTGACCTGACCGCGACACTGGGAGGCAGTGCCATGACCCGCCCGATCACCGCAGGCGTCGACGGAACCGAGGAGAGCATCGCGGCACTGGACTGGGCGGCCCGGGAGGCGGTCCGCCGGGGGCTGGCGCTGCGGGTGGTGCAGGCCTGGCGGTTCCAGCCGTACGAGGCGATCGACGCGGCGGACCTCGACACGCAGGCCGGGTGGGTGCGGGACGCGGTGTCCGAGGCCGCCCGTGCCGTCAGCAGCCGGCACTCCGGCCTGGAGGTGACCACGGACGTCCTGGAGGGCGAGAGCGCCGAGCAGTTGGTCGGCGCGGCGGCCGACGCCGAGATGCTGGTCATCGGCGCGCGCGGGCACGGACCGGTCGTCGGGTTCCTGCTCGGCTCGGTCGGCCAGCAGGTGATCGCCGAGACCACGCGGCCGGTGGTGCTCGTCCGGGCCGGAGACCAGCCGACCGCCGAGGCCGCGGGCCGCGAGATCGTCGTCGGTCAGGAGGGCGAGCCCGAGGACAGCGCCGACACGCTGCGGTTCGCCTTCGAGACGGCGGCCGCCCGCGGGGCGACCGTGCGGGCGGTGCGCGCCTGGACGCTGCCGCCGGTGTTCGCGTACAGCCCCGGCTCGATGAAGCTCCTCGACGAGGCCGGCGGCCTGGAGCCGTACGAGAGGAAGGCGCTGACCGCGGCGCTGGAGCCGTGGCGGGAGCGCTTCCCGGACGTGCCCGTGCTGGAGCACATCGAGATGGGCAGCGCGGGGCAGGTGCTGCTGTCGGTCGCCGGGCGGGCCCAGCTGATGGTCGTGGGCCGCCGTGCCCGCCGTACGGCCGTGGGCGCGCGGATCGGCTCGGTGGCGCACGGGGTCCTGCACCACGCGCCGTGCCCGGTGGCCGTGGTCCCGCACGCCCGGGTCACTCAGGCGTGACCGGCACCAGGGTCTCGCGCGCCTTGGGCAGCACGTTCTCGATGTAGTCGGCGACCGCCATGTCGAGGCCGATGTCGTGCTGGGCCCGCTCGGAGAGGTACCAGCGGTGTTCGAGCAGCTCGTGGTAGATCTCGGCCGCGTCCATCGAGCCCCGCAGCTCCGGCGGCACGGCCCGGACCGTGGGCCGGAAGACGTCCCGCACCCAGCGGTGGGCGAGGACCTCGGGGCGGGCGGCGAGGGGGTCGCCCGGGGCGTAGTCGTCCTGGGTGGCCATCCAGCTCTCCAGGTCGTTCAGCAGCCGCCGGGCCTGGTTCTCCTCGGTGTCCAGGCCGGTCAGCCGCAGCAGCTGGCGCTGGTGGTGCCCGGCGTCGACGACCTTCGGCACGAAGGTGACCGTGTCGCCGTTGGAGGAGTGCTGGATCTGCATCTCGGCGACGTCGAAGCCGAGTTCGTTCAGGCGGCGGATCCGGCGCTCGATGTAGTGGTACTTGCCCGCCGGATAGACCGAGGTGCGGGTCAGCTCGTCCCACAGGTCGCCGTAGCGGGCGCAGATCTCCGTGCCGAACTCGATCGGGTCCACGGAAGGGTGCAGCGCCCCGGACGCCTCCAGGTCGAGCAGCTCCCCGCTGATGTTCACGCGCGCGAGGTCGAGGTCGTACTCCCGCTGCCCGGTGCTCAGTTGGGGATGCAGATCACCGGTCTCGGCGTCCACGAGGTAGGCGGCGTAGGCGCCCGCGTCGCGCCGGAAGAGGGTGTTGGACAGCGAGCAGTCGCCCCACGCGAACCCGGCCAGGTGCAGCCGCACCAGCAGCACGGCCAGGGCGTCCATCAGGCGGTGCATGGTCGCCGGGCGCATCGTCGTCTCGAACATCGAGCGGTACGGCTGTGATCCGCGCAGATGCCGGGTGACGAGCACCGGCTCCAGCGGGGCGTCGTCGGCACCGGTGCGGCCGGTGACCACCGCGAGGGGGTCGACGGCGGGGATGCCGAGCCGGTCCAGGTCGCGCAGCAGCTCGTACTCGCGCAGGGCGGGGCGTTCGGCGAGTTCCTTGACGGCTATGACCTCGTCGCCGGCGCGCGCGTAGCGCACGACGTGCCGGGAGATGCCGCGCGGCAGCGGGACCAGGTACTCCTCCGGCCACTCCTCGAGCGGCAGGTGCCACGGCAGGGCCAGCAGGAGCGCGGGATGCTCCGGGTTGGTCGCGCTGATCTGCAGTGCCATGGCGTGCGTTTCCTTGCCTCGCGGGTGATCGTCACCTCACCTTAGAGGGCGCGCTCCTTGGCCTGAAGTGCCGATTCACGGACCGGACCACGGTGCTCGGGCCCGTGCCCGGGCAGCAGCAGCCCGCCTTCCAGCCCGGCCAGGACGTCCAGGGACGCAACGGCCCGCGTGCGTTCGTGGTGGAACATGTCGGGCAGCAGCTGGGGCCCGTGCAGGCGTGAGGTGGGATGGCCGGTGACCAGTGCGTCGCCCGAGATCACCACGCCCGCGTCCGGGAGGTGGAAGGCCACGTGCCCGTCGGTGTGGCCCGGCGTGTGCACCGGCACGGGCCGGCCGGGCAGGTCCAGCGCGCCCTGCACCGGGAACGCCTCCGGCGCGCCGACCGGGACCTTGGCCGTGCCGCCGGAGCGCAGGGCGTGCACCGCCCAGGGCAGCACACCCGGCCGCCAGCTGTTGCGCGCCACCTGCCCGATGGTCACCTGGTGCAGGAACTCCCGGCGGGCGTGCGGCACTTCGGCCTCGTGCAGGTAGACCGGCGTGTCGTAGGTGCAGCGCAGGAACTCGGCGGAGCCCAGGTGGTCGTTGTGGGCGTGGGTGATCAGCACCGCCGCCACGGCCTCCGGCGAGCCGCCCACCGCCGTCAGCGAGGCGAGGAGTTGCTGCCGGTCCCCGGGATAGCCGGTGTCGATCAGCGTGAGTTCGTCCCCCTCCCTGATGATCACCCAGTTGGTGTTGCTGCCGTGCACCAGATGAATGCCGTCGGCGACTTGCCGCACGTCTGCCCGCATGACCGACCCCGAGTCCAGAGTTCCTGCCCGACAGCAACAGCAAAGCAGAGCCGGGCCGGACCGGAACCACCGGGTCCGGGCCAATTCGCTGCTCAGGGACGCCTCCCGAACAGGAACCTCGTCACTCGCGTACGCCGCACCCTCCAGCCCACTACCCCGTAGGCGAAGGCGACGACGACCGGCTGGTGCAGCACGTACAGCGGAAGTGCGAACAGGAGGAGCAGCAGACAGAAGGCCAGCAGTAGGACGACGAACCGTGAGGAAGCGTGGCCAGATGTGCCAGTACGACGCAGGAGGCGTTCGAGGGCTAAGCCTCCCGGCCCGCGGCGGCGCAGCGAGTGGCGGGCGCCGAGACCGGCGACGAGGAACCGGATCGGCATCGCCCACACCATGCCTAACCCGGCGAACACGGTCACTACAGGTGTCGCGAGGTGGGCCCGGCCGCATACAGAGGAGGTGCGGCCTCCGGCACCGTCCGCCGGAGGCCGCCCCCGCGTGCGCCGGAAGCGGCCGCCTCTCCGCCTCAGCGCACGCCGTTCGGCCGGAACTGGATGCTGATCCGCGGACCGGCGGCCCGCGTGCTCTTGGGTACGCAGTGCTCCCACGTCCGCTGGCAGGAACCGCCCATCACGATCAGGTCGCCGTGGCCCAGCGGCCGGCGCACCGACTGCCCGCCGCGCATGGGACGCAGCAGCAGGTCCCGCGGCGCGCCCACCGAGAGGATGGCGACCATCGTGTCCTCCCGCGCGCCCCGCCCGATCCGGTCCCCGTGCCAGGCCACGCTGTCCCGGCCGTCGCGGTAGTGGCAGAGCCCGGCGGTGGCGAACGGCTCGCCCAGCTCCTCGGCGTAGTGCGCGGTCAGGGCGGAGCGCGCCTCGTCCAGGAGCGGGTGCGGCAGGGGATCGTCGGCGCCGTAGAACGCGAGCAGCCGGGGTACGTCCACGACCTGGTCGTACATCTTGCGGCGCTCGGCGCGCCACGGGACCTCGGCGGCCAGCTGTTCGAACAGTGTGTCCGAGCCGGTGAGCCAGCCGGGCAGCTCGTCGATCCAGGCGCCGAGGCCGAGCCGGGTGCGGCGGATCCCGTCGAGGGAGCCGAGGCGCAGCTGGTCGGTCTGGTCGAAGAGGGAGCCCTGGAGGTGCGTGCTCATGTATCCAGCGTACCCCTTATTCGAAAATATGTTCCCACCCATTTTGGGTCTGCCGTTTTCGAGGACCCGCTTGCGACGCACCGCTTTTGACTCCACCGCTTTCGATACATCGGTGTATCGGATACATTCGCGTATCGAACGGAGGGCCGGACATGGTGGTGGAAGAAACGGTGCGGCGCGTGACCAGGCGCCGGGTCCGCACGCGCGCCAACCTCCTCGACGCCGCCTTCGCCGTGTTCGCCGCCAAGGGTTTCGGGCGCGTCTCCATCGAGGAGGTCTGCGAGGCCGCCGGTTACAGCCGGGGTGCCTTCTACTCCAACTTCGACAGCCTCGACGAGCTGTTCTTCGCCCTCTACCGCCAGCGCGCCGACCTGATCGCCGAGCAGGTCTCCGGCGCCCTCGCCCTGGACGGCCCCGACCTCGACGTACCGGCCGCCGTGGACCGCGTCACCGAGGTGCTGCTCCTCGACCGGGACTGGCTCCTGGTCAAGACGGACTTCCTGGTGCACGCCGCCCGCGATCCCGACGTCGCCCAGACCCTGCTGGAGCATCGGGCGAGACTGCGGCAGGCCATCGCCGACCGGCTCGCACGCGCGCGTGGCTTCGCCAAGCCGCCCGCCGTGCTCGACGACGCCGAGGGCGCGGCTCACGCCGTGGTCGCCGCCTACGACGGAGTCACCGTCCAACTGCTGCTGGACAAGGACGTCGACGGCGCCCGGGTCTGGCTGAAGCAACTGCTCACCGCGCTGCTGACCGACGGCAGCGGCACCCCCCAACGAGACCCTCACCAGTAAAGGAACGGTCGCCATGGATGCGGACGTCATCGTCGTCGGAGCGGGCCTCGCGGGCCTGGTCGCCGCGCACGAGCTCACCAGCCGGGGCCGCCGGGTCGCCCTGGTCGACCAGGAGAACGCTGCCAACCTCGGCGGCCAGGCCTTCTGGTCCTTCGGCGGGCTGTTCCTCGTCGACTCGCCGGAGCAGCGTCGTCTCGGCATCAAGGACTCCTTCGACCTCGCCTGGAACGACTGGCAGGGCAGCGCGCAGTTCGACCGGGCCGACGACGAGGACTCCTGGGCGGTGCGCTGGGCCCGCGCCTACGTCGAGTGGGCGGCGGGGGAGAAGCGGTCCTGGCTGGAGGGCCACGGCATCAGGTTCCTGCCCACCGTCGGCTGGGCCGAGCGCGGTGACCTGCGCGCCGACGGGCACGGCAACTCCGTACCCCGCTTCCACGTCACCTGGGGCACCGGCACGGGCGTCGTCGAACCCTTCGTCGACTCGGCCAAGCGGGCCGCCCGCGACGGCCTGCTCACCTTCTACCACCGGCACCAGGTCGACCAGCTCGTCATCGAGGACGGCACCGCCCGCGGGGTGCGTGGCACGGTCCTCGCCGAGGACAACGCGGCCCGGGGCGTGGCCTCCAACCGCGACCGCGTCGGCGAGTTCGAACTCACCGCCCAGGCCGTCGTCGTCACCACCGGCGGCATCGGCGCCAACCACGACATCGTCCGCCGCTACTGGCCCGAGCGGCTGGGCACCCCGCCCGCCGAGATGGTCACCGGCGTCCCCGCGTACGTCGACGGCCGCATGCTCGACATCAGCGCCGAGGCGGGCGTCCGCCTGGTCAACCGCGACCGCATGTGGCACTACACCGAGGGCCTGCAGAACTGGGACCCGATCTGGCCGGGCCACGGCATCCGCATCCTGCCCGGACCGTCCTCGATGTGGTTCGACGCGCTCGGCCGCCGGCTGCCCGACCCGTGCCTGCCGGGGTACGACACCCTCAACACGCTCAGGCACCTGCGCACCACCGAGGACATCGCCGCCTACGACCACTCCTGGTTCATCCTCACCCAGAAGATCATCGAGAAGGAGTTCGCGCTCTCGGGCTCCGAGCAGAACCCCGACATCACCGCCAAGGACAAGGCCGCGGTCCTGAAGAACCGTCTCGGCAAGGGCGCCCCGGGCCCGGTCGACGCCTTCCTGCGCAAGGGCGCCGACTTCGTCACCGCCCCCACCCTGGAGCAACTCGTCACGAAGATGAACGAGTTGACGGACAAGCCGCTCCTCGACGCGGCCGACCTGCGGCGCCAGATCGAGGCCCGCGATCTGCAGATCGCCAACCCCTACGCCAAGGACTCCCAGATCCAGGGCATCCGCAACGCCCGCCGCTACATCGGCGACCGCCTCGGCCGGGTCGCCACCCCGCATCGCATACTCGACCCCGGAGCGGGCCCCCTCATCGGCGTCAAGCTGCACGTCCTGACCCGCAAGACCCTCGGCGGCATCCAGACCGACCTCGACTCCCGCGCCATCGGCACCGACGGCAACCCCGTGGAGGGCCTGTACGCGGCCGGCGAGGTGGCCGGCTTCGGCGGCGGCGGCGTCCACGGCTACAACGCGCTGGAGGGCACGTTCCTCGGCGGCTGCCTCTTCTCGGGGCGGGCGGCCGGACGCGCGGCGGCGAAGCAGACCGCCTGACACTCCGGCCATGGGGAGAGGCGGTCGGCGGATCCTGCCGGCCGCCTCTCGGCATTCCCGGAACAACCCGTCCCCGCAAGGGGATTGACCCTCGGATACTCGCACTGGTTCAGTGGCTCAGCCACTCATCCAGTCCGCTCGTGCGAGGAGACGTCCATGGAAGCGCTGCCCCGGGAGACGATCGTGGACGTACTCGAAGCACGGCTGCGCGACGACATCCTGGGCGGCCGGCATCCCGCCGGAAGCTACCTGCCCCCGGAGCGCCGACTCGCCGACGGCTACGGGGTCACCCGCACCACCCTGAAACACGCCTTCGGCCGACTGGTGCAGGCCGGTCTCCTGGAGACCCGGCACGGCGTGGGCACCAAAGTGCGCGACTACGCCCGCGTCGGCGGCGCCGACCTGCTGCCGATGCTCGTGCGCCACGACGCCAGATGGGTCCGCGAGATCTTCGAAGTACGGCGCGCCGTCGGCGCGTTGATCGCCGAGCGGGCGGCGACGCGGGCCACCCGCGCCCAACACGCCGAACTGCGTGCCCTGTTGGACTCCGTACGCGAGGCGGCGAGCCCCGACGAGGTCCAGCTCGCCGACGTCGAGGTGCATCGCGCCCTCGCCCGCGCCACCGGCAACCGCGTCTACGTCCTGCTCACCAACACCCTCTTCAACGCCTACCTGCCCGTCCGCGCCGCCCTGCGCGGACCCTTCACCGACCCCGAGGCCGCCCACCGGCGGCTCGCCCCGGTCGTGGCCGCGGTGACGTCCGGCGACCGCGCCGAGGCCCACGCCGCCGCCGACGCCTACCTCGGCGAGACGGAACGGATCATGCGGGAGGGACTGGCATGAGGGGCACGACCTTCACCGAGACCATGTTCGGCACCGTCCGCCTCGGCACCGGGACTCCGGTCCGCCGCATCCGGCTCGACCTGCGGGCCGAGGCCGACGAGCTGCTGCGCCCGCACCGCACCACCCGGGCCCGGCTGACCGGACGTACCCGCGTCTCCGGGGTGGCCGACGATCCCGACAGCACGGGCGAGTTGGAGATCTCGCCCCTGGCCCGGCGCCGCATCCGCTACCGCCTGTCGTTCACCGCAGACGGCCGCCATCTCACCCTGGACGGCTGGAAGTCGGTCACCCCGCGCCACCCGGTGAGGTCGATGACCGTCCTGCCGTTCACGCTGTACGAGGACGGGGCGCGCGTCGGGCAGGGCACTCTGCGCTTCCCGCTCGGAACCGGCCTTGCGCCCTTCCTCCTCGGCTTCCGCTTCCCGCGCAGAGAGGAACCGGCCCGGCACCTCGCCCCTCGCTCGGACGGCAGTCCCGGCCGTACCGAGGTCTGGTACACCACCCTCACCGACCCGACGACCGGCACCGGCATCTGGCTCCACCACGAAGTGGTCACCCCGGCCGACGGATCCGCGCCCTTCGCCCACGGCTGGGCCGCCGCCTTCCCGCCCGAAGGAAAGACCCTGCACGCCCGCTTCGGTCCCGCGCCCTGGAACAGCCCCACAGACGGCTTCACCGCCGCAGACGTCACCGCCATCCAGGGGCGCCTGACCGGAAGCGCGGGTGCCTTCCGCTGGGACCTGACCGAACAGCCCCTCGCGGCACCCCTGTTCACCTTCCCGCGCTGGTCCTGGAAGCGCCCCCTGCTGCCCGCCGCCCACATGCTTCCGGCGGCCCGGGCGAGCTACGACGGCACCTTCCACGACGGCGAGCGAACCCTCACCCTGCGCGCCGCCCCCGGAGCCTCCGCCCGCATCCACGGCCACGGCAACGCCCGCCGCTGGGCCTGGCTCCACGCCGACCTGGGCGACGGTGCCGTACTGGAAGTGATCGCGGCCGTGTCGACACGGCCCGCACTGCGCCGGCTGCCGCCCCTCGTCTTCCTGCGCCTGCACCACCGCGGCCGCGTCTTGCCGCGCCGCGCCGAGCGCTCGGCGGTCGGGCTGCTCGGCCTCGGGCGGTTCCGCGCCCGGATCAGCCTGCCCCGATGGACCGTCACCGGCCGCACCCTGCTGCGCCGCCTGCGCGTCGAGGTCACCCAGCCCACCGACCGCACCCTCACCCTCGACTACCACGACCCCGACGGCTCACCCGCCGTCTGCCACAACAGCGAGACCGCCGACGCCGACGTCCTGCTCGAACGCTGGTGGGGCCACTGGCGCACCGAGGCCACCTGGACCCTGCACGGCACCGCCCACGCCGAGGTGGGGGACCGGTGACCGCCCCGGGACTGGTCGCCGCCCTCCTCGCCGACACCGGCGACACACCATGGACCGCCCGCGTCCCCGCCCGTCTCGGCACCTTCCTGTCCGCACTGCCCACCCCCGTGCGCACCGGCATACGGGCCGCCACCGCAGCCGTCGACGCCTACGCCGTCCTGCACAGCGGACGCCCCCTGGCCGGACTCACCCCCGACGAGCGAGAAGCCGTACTGGCGTCCCTCGCCGCACGCCCCGCACTGCTGCCCGCCCTCGACCTGCTCAAGGTTCCCGTCCTGCTCGCCGCGGCCACCGAGCGCACACCCGCACCGCACACCGCCACCGCCCCCGAGGATCCGCCCCTGGACTGCGTCCCGGCGGTGGAATGGCCCGCCCGCGGTACGGCCGACGCCGTCGTCGTGGGATCCGGCGCCGGCGGCGCCGTGGCCGCACGCACCCTCGCCCGCGCCGGCCTCGACGTCGTCGTCCTGGAAGAGGGCGAACACCACACCACGGCGTCCTTCGGCCGACGCACACCCCTGGACCGCTTCACCGCCCTCTACCGCGACGGCGGCGCCACGGCAGCCCTCGGCAACCCACCCCTCCTCCTTCCCGTCGGACGGGCCGTCGGCGGCACCACTGTCGTCAACTCCGGTACCTGCTACCGCACCCCGGACCACGTCCTCGACCGCTGGCACCGCCACCACGGCTTCCACCTCGCCGAAGACCTGGCGACCCGGCTGGACGAGATCGAGCGCACGATCCGGGTCGCCACCCAGCCCCTCGACGTCCTCGGCACCAACGGCCTGCTCGCGCTCGCCGGAGCCGAGAAGCTCGGTTGGCGAGCCGGCCCGCTGCGGCGCAACGCCCCCGGCTGCAAGGGCTCCTGCCAGTGCGTGGTGGGTTGCCCCACCGGCGCCAAACAGAGCGTGCAGCTCTCCGTCCTCCCCGACGCCCACGCCCACGGAGCCCGCATCGTCACCGGCGCCCGCGTCCGGCGGATCCTCCTCGACCGGGACCGACCGGGGCCGCCCCGGGCCGCCGGCGTGCTGGTCCGCCGGGCCGACGGCAGCGAACTGGAGATCCTCAGCCCCCTCGTCGTCGTGGCCGCGGGCGCCCTGCAGACCCCGCCCCTGCTCCGCCGCTCCGGCCTCGGCGGCCACCCCCGCCTGGGCCGCAACCTCAGCGTGCACCCCGCCACCAGCATCGCCGGCCGCTTCCCCGACCCGGTCACCTCCTGGAGCGGGGTCCTGCAGAGCGTCGGCATCGAGGAACTCCACGACCAGGGCATCCTCATCGAGGCCACCGCGAGCCCGCCCGGCATGAGCAGCTTCGTCCTGCCCGGCCTGGGCACCGCCCTGCGCCGCGAACTCGACGACGCCGACCGGCTCGCCGTCCTCGGCGCCATGATCGCCGACCGGCCGTCCGGCCGCGTCCTGGGGCGCGAACGCACCCTCGTCCGCTACGACCTCGACCCCCGCGACGGGCACCGGCTGCTGACCGCCGTACGCGCCATGGCCCGCGTCCTCTTCGCCGCCGGAGCCCAGGAGGTCCTCACCGGCATCCCGCGCGCACCACGCGCCCGCACCCTGGCCGAACTCGACGAAGTGCTCTCCACAACCGCCGCACGCGACCTGCACCTGTCCGCATTCCACCCCACCGGCACGGCCGCCGCGGGCGCCGACCCGCAGCGCGCGCCCGCCGGCCCCGACGGGCGGCTGCGCGGCGTCCACGGCGTCCTCGTCACCGACGCCTCCGTACTGCCGTCCTGCCCGGAGGTGAACCCCCAACTCAGCGTCATGGCAACGGCCCTGGCCATTACCGAGAACTACCTCGAAGCGGACTCCAGCAGCCCGACCAGCACAGCGGCATGACTGCGCTCCGGGTCCTTGGCGGACGTCAGCAACGTCACAGGCCCCTTCCGCACCCGTCCCCGCAGGCCGTCGAGGAGCTCCGCGGCCTCCGGCTCGGCCAGCTCCGCCTCGTACCGCCGGGCGAACTCCTCGTACGACCCCTCACCCGCGTGATACCACCGCCGCAGCTCCGTCGACGGCGTCAGCCCCTTGGGCCACTCGTCGACACGCGCGGCTTCCTTCTTGATCCCGCGCGGCCACAGCCGGTCGACCAGCACCCGCACACCGTCGTCCGACTCGGGCGGATCGTAGACGCGACGCACACGAACACTCACGGTGAGGGCCTTTCTGACGGTGCGGCGGACGATGCCGAGCCTAGTCCGGGGGAATCGGACGACGCTGCGTGACTTGACCTGAATGAGGAGGAGCCCGGGCCGCGACGGCGCCTAGCCTTGGGGCGATCGACCACCGGTTGTCCGTCCAGCCAGGAGGGTATGTGAGGCAGTCAGGCCGAAAGTCCGTCAGACCCGCAGCAGTTCTCCGCCGCGAGGCCTTCGTCGCCACCGTCCCCGTCGCCGTGGCCGCCCTGCTCGCCGCCGCCGGGCCCGCGTCGGCCGGTACCGGCGGCGCGTCCGGCGTCGGCGACCCGTACTTCCCGCTCGCCGGCAACGGCGGCTACCACGTCGACCACTACGACCTGACGCTGCGTTACGACACCGGCAGCCGCCACCTCGACGGCACCGCCGTCCTCACCGCCCGCGCGACCCAGCGGCTGCCCCGGTTCGACCTCGACCTCAGCGGGCTGAAGATCACCGGCCTGACCGTCGACCACGCCAAGGCCGACTTCCGCCGCGACGGCCAGGAACTCGTCGTCACCCCGCACCGGACCCTGCGCCAGGGCGAGGAGTTCCAGGTCAAGGTCGTCTACCGGGGCACCCCCAAGCAGGTCACCGACCCCGACGGCTCGGCCGACGGATGGATCCCCACCGACGACGGCGCCTTCGTCGCGGGGGAGCCGCAGGGCGCCATGACCTGGTTCCCGGCGAACAACCACCCCAAGGACAAGTCCTCGTACGACATCACGATCACCGTGCCCAAGGACCGCACCGCCGTTTCGAACGGCGTGCTGGTGGGGCGGCGCACGGCCCACGGGTACACGACGTTCCATTGGCGGCAGGCCGAGCCCATGGCCGCCTACCTCGCCACCGCGACCGTCGGGAAGTTCCAGGTCCAGCAGTACACCACCCGCGACGGCCTGCACGTCTACAACGCCGTAGACCCGCGCGAGGCCTCCGCCGCAGCTCCCGTGCTGAAGAAGCTGCCCTCCGTCCTGGAGTGGGAGAGCAAGCTGTTCGGGCCCTACCCGTTCCGCTCGGCCGGTTCGATCGTCGACAAGGCCGAGAGCGTCGGATACGCGCTGGAGACGCAGTCCCGGCCGCTGTACGACCGCGCGCCCGACCTGAGCACACTCGTGCACGAGAACGCCCACCAGTGGTTCGGCGACTCCGTCTCCCTCACCTCCTGGAAGGACATCTGGCTCAACGAGGGCTTCGCGACCTACGCCGAGTGGCTCTACAGCGAGCAGCACGGCGGCGACAGCGCGCAGAAGACCTTCGACACGCTCTACGCCCTCCCCGCGAGCAACGACCTGTGGGCGTTCCCGCCCGGCGACCCGGGCAGCGGCGCGAACATCTTCGGCACCCCCGTCTACGCCCGCGGCGCCATGGCCCTGCACGAACTCCGCAAGGCCGTCGGCGACCGGACCTTCTACCGCATCCTGCGGACCTGGGCCGGCCGGCACCGGAACGGACACGGCACGACGGCGGAGTTTGAACGGCTCGCCGAGTGGGAGTCGGGTAAGAGCCTTCACCCCCTGTTCACCACCTGGCTCTACGCTCCCGGGAAGCCGAACAAAGCCTGAAACCTGACGAGTTCCTCACATGTCTCGGTCACAGTCGATCCCGTGATCATGAATAGCCGCCGCACCGTACTGCTCGCCGCCTCCCTGCTCCTCACGGGATGCGGCGGCGGGGCCGTGGCGTCCTCGGGCCGTCCGTCCGAGGTCGCCACCGCCGAACCCGGCACGCCCAGCGTGAGCCCCCTGCAGACGTCCGAGCCGGAGATGTCCGCCGAGGCCGCGCGGGTGCAACTGCCGGGCCTGGGCCCGAAGACGCTGGCCGAGGTGCCCTCCGACGCCCGGCAGGCGGTCGTCGTCACCGGACGCGGCGCGAACTCCCCGAAGTCCACGGTCGTCCTGTACGAGCGGACCGCGACGGGCTGGCAGGCGGGCACGCCCTGGCCCGCCCACAACGCCCTCAGGGGCTGGTCCGACCACCACATGGCCGGCGACCTCCGCTCACCCATCGGCGTGTACGGCCTCACCGACGCCGGCGGGCTGCTGGCCGACCCCGGCACCAAGCTGCCGTACGACCAGGGCTCCGGCTTCACCTCGCCCGGCACCGGATTCGAGGGCGAGCCGCTCGCCGGATCCTTCGACTACGTGATCGCCATCAACTACAACCGCCGGGCGGGCACCTCGCCCCTGGACTGGACCCGCCCGCTGGGGGCGAGCCGGGGCGGCGGCATATGGATCCACGTCGACCACGGCGGCCCCACCCACGGCTGCGTCAGCATCGCCGAGAACCACATGAAGGAACTGCTCCGGGCGCTGGACCCGGCCCTGCACCCGGTCGTCGTCATGGGCGACGCCGCGTCCCTGGCCCGCTGACCGCTTAGGATCCGCCGGGTGTGCGCACATGTGCTGGTCGCCGAGGACGACGAGATGCAGGCCGAACTCATACGCCGCTCCCTGCTGGCGGAGGGCCACACGGCCACCGTCGTCCACGACGGGGCGGCCGCGCTGGACGCCGCCCGTCGGCTCAGACCCGACCTCGTCGTCCTCGACCTGATGCTGCCCGTCGTCGACGGCTTCGGGGTGTGCCGGGTACTGCGGGGCGGAGCCGAGGACATCCCCGTGCTGATGCTGACCGCCCGCTCCGAGGAGGACGACCTGCTGCTCGGCCTCGAACTGGGCGCCGACGACTACATGACCAAGCCGTACAGCCCGCGCGAGCTGATGGCCCGCATCCGGACGGTGCTCCGGCGCAGCGGGCGGGCGGCCGCCCTGCCGGAGAATCCCGTCGTACGGGCGGCGGGGATCGCCGTCGATCCGCAGCGGCACGAGGTGCGTTGCGACGGGGAGCTCGTGGAGTGCACGCCGGGCGAGTTCCAGATACTGCTGGCCATGGCGGGGGAGCCGGAACGGGTGTTCACCCGGCGGCAGTTGCTCCAGTGCACCCGCGGCTTCGACCGGGCGTCCACCGAGCGGGCCGTGGATGTCCACATCATGAACCTGCGCAAGAAGATCGAGGCCGACCCGCGCAAGCCGGTGCGCCTGCTCACCGTGTTCGGGGTGGGCTACAAGCTCAGCGGCGGACGCGCATGACGAGCCGCATCCCGCTGCGCAAGCGGCTGCTGGTACGGCTGCTGATCGCCTCCGCCCTCATCGCCGTGTGCTCCGTGGCCGCCACGACCTGGCTCGCCGTGGAGACCACCACCCGCGCCCTGCGCGAGGAACAGGGCCAGGACCTGGCCGACGACATGAAGATCCTCGCCGAGCTGAGCGGGTACGCCGCGACCCACCCGCAGTGGAAGGGCGTCCAGTCCCTGGTGGGCACGCTGGCCCGGCAGACCGGCCGGCGCATAGCGCTGACCACCACCGACCGCACCCTGATCGCCGACTCGGCCCGCAAGGGCACCGCCCTGCCCCTCGGCGCCGCCGCCACCGTCGACCCCCTGCGCACCGACACCTACACCCAGCCCGGCGCCCAGCTGAGCGGAATCGACCCGCGTGCCGTGGGCCCGTACCGGCTCACGGCGCAGGAGCGCGCCAAGCTGGACGCGTTCGCCAAGAACAAGCGGTCCTGCTACGCCGAGCACGGCGTCGACGTGAAGCTCGAGCACAGCCCGAGCGGCCGTCCGCTCCTGCTCAACTCGGACGGCAGCGACGCGTCCAGCGATCTGATGGAGGGGTGCGGGTACGGACTCAGCCAGCCCGTCCCCACCGAACAGAAGGCGCTGGACGCGCTGGCCACCACCGCCCGCGACTGCCTGCGCAAGCAGCACCCGAGTCTCGACGCGCCGCTGTTCCTCTACATGAGCCCGAGCAGCACGAACCCGGTCGGGCGGCGCATCCTCGCCAAGTACGCCAAGGACCTCGACCCGCAGGCCCAGAAGACGGCGGAGACCTGCGTCGAGGCGGCCCAGCGCACCCAACTCGACCCGTACGTCGCCCCGGCGGCCGAGCTGTACCTCGGCGGCGACGACACCACCCCGCCCCGCTTCGACATGTCCCCGGCCAACAAGGCGAAGATCGTCGGCGTGGTCGGGCTCGTGCTCGCGGTCACCGTCGCCGTCACGGCCGTCGTCGCCACCCGGCTCGTACGGCCCCTGCGCGCGCTGACCGCGGCCGCCCAGCAGCCGCCGGAACGGCATGTGCGCGTCCCGGTGACCACCCGCGACGAGACCGGGATCCTCGCCGAGGCCTTCAACGACCTGGCCGAGCGCCGCGAACGCATCGAAGCCCAGCGCAAGGCCATGGTCAGCGACATCGCCCACGAACTGCGCAGCCCCCTCACCAACATCCGCGGCTGGCTGGAGGTCACCCGGGACGGTGTCGTCGACCCGGACCCCGCGCTGCTCGCCTCCCTGCACGAGGAGGCCCTCGTCCTGCAGCGGATCATCGACGACCTCCAGGACCTCGCGGCCGCCGACGCGGGCACCCTGCGCCTGCACCCGGAGCCCCTGCACGCCGACGAACTCCTCGACCAGGTCGCCGCCGCCCACCGCGTCGCCGCGGTCGCGGCCGGGGTGGACGTGCGCACCGAGACCGACGGGGAGTGCCGGCTCGACGCGGACCCGGTGCGGATGCGGCAGGCCCTCGGCAACCTCGTCTCCAACGCCCTGCGGCACACCCCGGCCGACGGCACGGTCACCCTCGCCGCCCGCCACGAGGGGAACGACGTGGTCTTCACGGTGGCCGACACCGGTACCGGTATCGCGGCCGAGGACCTGCCGCACGTCTTCGACCGGTTCTGGCGGGCGGAGAAGTCCCGCAGCCGGCGCACCGGCGGCAGCGGGCTGGGGCTGCCCATAGTCCGTCACCTCGTCGCCGCGCACGGCGGCACGGTGACGGCGGAGAGCGAACCCGGCGGCGGCGCGGTGTTCACGCTGCGCCTGCCGGGCGCTCCGCAGCCGGACAAGGCCTAGCCGTTACGGGCCTGTGCCGCACGCCGTCGCCGTTGCAGCAGCCGCCGTTCGTTCTCGTTCAGGCCGCCCCACACGCCCAGGCACTCGCCCACGTCCAGTGCCCAGCGCAGACAGCGCTCCCGCACAGGGCAACGACCGCACACCGCCTTGGCCTGTTCCGTCTGCAACAGTGCCGGGCCGGAAGTGCCGATCGGGAAGAAGAGGTCCGGGTCCTCGAACCGGCAGGCGGCCTCGTCTCGCCAGTCGTCCATCAATGTCACCTGCGATCGATGTCGTATGTGCCCTCGCGAATGGCTTACTCGCTTCCGGGTCACCTGTCGATGCGTGAGTGAAACAACGGAGTCCTGGGAGGGTGCCGGTCACTGCTCGCGCAGGCCCCACGGGGAGCCGTACTCGGTGAGCAGGTCGAGGAACGGGCGGGCCGGGAACGCCTCCGGGCCGAGGACGCCCGAGCCCGACCAGGCGCCGGTGGCGAGGAGTTCGAGGGCGACGACCGGGTTCACCGCCGTCTGCCAGACCACGGCCTGGCTGCCGTACTCGGCCATGGACCACTGGTTGTCGACCACATGGTAGAGGTACACCTCGCGCGGCTGCCCGTCCTTGGTGCCGCGCACCCAGGTGCCCGCGCAGGTCTTGCCGTGCATGCGCTCGCCCAGCGTCGCCGGGTCGGGCAGACAGGCGGCGACGACGTCCCGGGGCGAGACCGCGACCGGTCCGCCGGAGCTCGGCACGGTGACCGGCTCGGTGCGGTCCAGGCCCAGCAGGTGCAGCGTCCTGAGAGTGTCGATGAACTCCCGGCCCAGGCCGTACTTGAAGGTGACCCGGCGGGTGTCCACCCAGCGCGGCACGAGCAGCACCTCCTCGTGCTCCACGTTGACGCACTCCACCGGGCCGATGCCCTCGGGGAAGTCGAAGACCTCCGGCTCGCTGAACGGCTCGGTGGTGAACCAGCCGCGGTCGGCCTCGTAGACGACCGGCGGGTTGAGGCACTCCTCGATCGTGGTCCAGATGCTGAAGGAGGGGGCGAAGTCGTAGCCGTCGACGGTCAGGTTCGCGCCGTCGCGGACGCCGATCTCCTCGATCTCGTCGAAGAGCTCGTCGGCGGCGTACCGCGCGAAGACGTCCGACAGACCCGGCTCGACGCCCATGCCGACCAGGGCCAGCGCGCCCGCCTTCGCCCACTCCTCGGCCTGCGCGAACTGGTCGTCGCCGAGCTTGACCCCGCACTCCTCGTAGGGGCGCTCGGGGTGCGGGTGGGACAGGGACATCGCCATGTCGAGGTAGGAGGCGCCGGCGGCGCGGGCCGCGCGGAACAGGGGCAGCACGAAGCGCGGGTCGGTGGCGTTGAGCAGGACGTCGCAGCCGTGCCGGCGCAGCAGTTCCACCACCGCGTCCTCGTCGCTCGCCTCGACGCGCTCGGCACGGAAGCGACCGTCGTCGACCGTCGCGACAGCGGCCTCGGCGCGCGCCGGGTCGAAGTCGGCCACCACCATCGCCTCGAAGAACGGGCGGCGGGCCGCGATCCGGGTGATGGCGGTGCCCACACCGCCGGCGCCCACGAGCAGTACACGCATGACAGATCTCCCTGTCCTGAGGATGGATGACGAGGGGCCCCGCCGCAGATACAACGCCGCCGCCTCACGTAAGGTCAATGGCGTTGGCATAAGGGAGGCAGGCATGCCGAAACCGGTCGTACCCGAGGAGAAGCGGCGCAGGCGCCGGCCGACCAGGAGCGGGACGGTGCTGTCCGAGGCGCTGATCGTCGAGACGGCCCTGCGGATGCTGCGCGAGCACGGCAGCGCGGGCCTGACCGCCCGCCGACTGGGCCTCGCCCTGGACGCCGACCCGAGCACCCTCTACCGCTACTTCCGCGGCATGGACGACCTCACGCTCGCCATCGGCGACGCCCTCATCGGGCAGGCCCTCGACGGCTGGCGGCCGACGGGGGAGTGGCGGGCCGACCTGCGTGATGTGGGCCTGCGCATCCATGCCGCCTACGTCGCCCATCCCCAGGCGGCCGTGCTGACCACCAGCCGCGTCACCGGCCGCGCGAACGAACTGGCCGCGGACGAGGCGGTGTTGGACGTCCTGCGCACCGCGGGTTTCCCGCTCCCGGACACCGTGCGCATCTACCACGCCTTCATCGACCAGACCCTGGCCTTCGCCGCCCTCGACGCGGCGTCCCTCGCCCTGCCGAGCGCCGCCCTGCACGCCGACGAGGACATGTGGCGCTCCACGTACGCCCGCCTGCCCCGCACCACCCACCCACGCATCGCCGAGGCGGCACCCCTGCTGGCGGCCCGCATGGTCGACAGCGCGTACCCCACGGCGCTGGAGATGCTGCTCGACAGCGCGGAGGCACAGCTACGGGCACTGAACGGCTGACGGCCGGTTCCTGCGATCCACCATGTGACCGATCCGGGCCGCTCGGACTCGGGGCGACGGGTCGCCGTCAAGGTCGTGCACGCGCCCTACGTGCAGGACGAGGAGTGATCCAAGCCCTGCAGCCCGCGCGAGCTGATGGCCCGGATACGCACCCCGGTGCTGGGCGGTGACCAGCACCCCGGACACGCAGACGGTCTTCACGATGCGCCTCCCGCACCCCCCGACGCGCCGTCGGCCGAAGCCGCCGAATGACACGGGCGCGGGTCAGAGCCCGGTGGCCGTACGGATCAACCCGGCGAGAGCCACGGAGCGGCTGTGGGGCGGCCAGGCGATGTGGGTGACGACGGGCGGCGCGTCGGTCACCGGGACGGTGGCGTGCGCGGCCCACAGCCAGGAACGGGCGGACTCGGGGAAGACGGTGACGGTGCGTCCGAGGGCGATCAGCTGCGCCAACTGCGTCT
This sequence comes from Streptomyces cylindrosporus, assembly GCF_022698165.1. GTDB lineage: Bacteria > Actinomycetota > Actinomycetes > Streptomycetales > Streptomycetaceae > Streptomyces > Streptomyces cylindrosporus. Next base: position 514,343 of record NZ_JALDAY010000006.1, on the reverse strand, counting down.
GGTCACGGATCTCGGGGCCCGGGCCGGGCGGATAGACGCCGTGCCGGGGCCAGCGCGCGAGCGGGAGGCCCGGGATGTCGCCGACCTCGGCCAGGGTCAGAGTCCGGCGTGCCGCGAGAGGGTGCCCGGCGGGAAGGACGGCGATCTGCCCCTCGCGCATCAGCTCCTCGCTGTCGAACCCGGCGAGGGAGTCGAACGGCGCGTGCATGAGCGCCACGTCGGCTCGCCCGTCGCGCAGCATCTCCTCCTGCTCGCACATGCCGCTCGGGAGCACCTCGATCTCGGCGGCGTCGGGCTGGGCCGCGTAGGCGTCCAGCAGTTTCTGCAGGAGGTCGTGGGCGGCCGCGGCCTTCACCGCCAGCACCAGACGGTTGCCGGAGCCGCCCGGCGCGTCGGCGCCACCGGCGCGACGGGTACGGCGGGCGGCGGCGGTGGCCGCGTCGAGGGCCGCACGCCCCTCGTGCAACAGCACCTCTCCGGCCCCGGTCAGGGCGACGCCGCGACGGTTGCGTGTCAACAGGGCGACGCCCAGGCGCCGTTCGAGCTGCTGGATGGCCCGGGACAGCGGTGGCTGGGCCATACCGAGGCGCTCGGCGGCGCGGCCGAAGTGCAGCTCCTCCGCGACGGCGAGAAAGTACCGCAGCTCGCGGGTCTCCAGGGTGTCCATGGCCAGAGCGTACTTCGGTGATACCCGCCGGGTATGACAGGGCACCGGATCGGTGTTGGATGCAGCCCACGTCGGCGAGCGAGCATCAGTGCCATGAGCGAAACGAAGATCGCGCTGGTGACCGGCGCGAACAAGGGGATCGGGTACGAGATCGCGTCTGGGCTCGGCGCCCTCGGCTACCGGGTGGGTGTGGGAGCCCGCGACGAGGCCCGGCGCGCGTCCGCCGTCGAGAAGCTGCGCGCGGGCGGGGCGGACGCGTTCGGCGTACCCCTGGACGTGACGGATGATCAGAGCGCCATAGCCGCCGCGGAACTGATCGAACGACAGGGAGGGCGCCTGGACGTCCTGGTCAACAACGCGGGCATCTCCGGTGAGACCGGGCCGGGGTGGGTGCAGGATCCGACCACGCTCGACCTCGACCTGGTCCGCACGGTCGTGGAGACCAACGTCATCGGCGTCATCCGGGTGACCAACGCGATGCTGCCGCTGCTGCGCCGCTCCACGTCGCCCCGTATCGTCAACGTCTCCAGTTCCGTCGGCTCCCTGACCCGGCAGGCCGACCCGGACACCGAGATCGGTCCCGTCATGGCGGCCTACGCGCCCTCGAAGTCGTTCCTCAACGCCGTCACCGTGCAGTACGCCCGGCAGTTCGCCGGCACGGACATCCTGATCAACGCCGCCTGCCCGGGCCTGGTCGCGACCGACTTCAACGGTTTCCACGGTCCCCGCACCCCCGAGCAGGGCGCGGCCACGGCGATCCGGCTGGCCACACTGCCCGACGGCGGCCCGACGGGTTCGTTCTTCGAGGACGACGGTGTGATCCCCTGGTGAGACGCGGGGTGTGAGGTGTGATCAGCGGCCCTGCACGGGCTTACGCCCCGCGCAGCGCCTCCGCGGCCGCCGCCACGACCGCCTCCGACACCGCCGCCAGCGCGGGCGAGTCCAGCTTCCACTGCTGCCAGTACAGGGGTACGTCGACCGACCGCTCCGGCGCCAGGTGGACAAGGCGGCCGGCCCGCAGCAGGGGCTCGGCCTGGACCTCGGGGACCAGGCCCCAGCCGAGCCCCGCGGCCACGGACTCGGCGAAGCCCTCCGAGGTCGGCATGTAGTGGCGTTCCGCGCTCGCCCCGCGCCGGTCGTGCCGCAGACGGCGGACGAAGGCGTCCTGGAGGTCGTCGCTGCGGTCGAAGGCCACCGTCGGCGCGGTCGCGAGGCAGTCCCGCAGCGGTCCGCCGAGATGCTCCCGGGCGAAGTCCGGGTTGGCCACCAGCACGTACCGCATCCTGCCCAGCGCCCGCACCGAACAGCCCGTGACCGGCTCGGGCGACGAGGTCACGGCCGCCATCACCAGGCCCTCCCGCAGCAGCGACGCCGTACGGGTCTCGTCCTCGCGGCGCAGCTCGAAGCAGAGCCGCGGCTCGTGCCGTACGCGGGTCAGCGCCGGCAGGAGCCAGGTGGCCAGGGAGTCGGCATTCACCGCGATCGACACCCGGGTCGGCTCCCCGGCACCGCTCATCCCGAGCTCGGCACGCGCGTCGCGCTCCAGGCGGGCCAGCTGGCGGGCGAAGCGGACCACGACCTCGCCCGACTCGGTGGGCCGCACCGGTTTCGTGCGCAACAGCAGCACCCGGCCCGTGCGCTGCTCCAGCGCCTTCACCCGCTGGCTCACCGCCGACGGCGTCACATGCAGCGCCGCGGCCGCCGCGTCGAAGGTGCCCTCGTCCACCACCGCGAGCAGCGTCCGCACCTGGTCGAGGGGAAGCTCGGTCAGCTCTGACTTCACGAGCGCTAAGGATACGTAAGAATCTTTAGCTGTACGTCAGGATGTCGCTTCCCTAGCGTCGATGGCATGACCAACGCCCTGACCGCCGCGGCCGCCGGATTCGGCACCGGCCTCTCGCTGATCGTCGCCATCGGCGCCCAGAACGCCTTCGTCCTGCGCCAGGGGATCCGCCGCGACGCGGTCCTCGCCGTGGTGGGCATCTGCGCCCTGTCCGACGCCGTCCTGATCGCGCTCGGCGTCGGCGGTGTGGGCGCGGTGGTGGTGGCGTACCCGCAGGCGCTCACCGCGGTCGGCTGGATCGGCGGCGCCTTCCTGCTCTGCTACGGCGCCCTGGCCGCCCGCCGCGTGTTCCGGCCGGGCGACGGCGCCCTGCGCGCCGAGGGCGAGGCGGCCGGCTCGCGCAGGCGGGCGGTGCTGACCTGTCTGGCGCTGACCTGGCTCAACCCGCACGTCTACCTCGACACCGTCTTCCTGCTCGGCTCGGTCGCCGCCCACCGCGGCCCGCTGCGCTGGACCTTCGGCCTCGGCGCCGCGCTCGCCAGCCTGTGCTGGTTCGCGGCCCTCGGCTTCGGCGCTCGGGCGCTCGGCCGCTTCCTGGCCAGGCCGAGCGCCTGGCGGGTGCTCGACGGGCTGGTCGCGGCGACGATGATCGCGCTCGGCGCGCTGCTCGTCGTAAGGGCGTGAAAGCTTGATGAAGGCGAGCCGCTGAAGTCCACAAGCTGAGAATGCGCGTCCCGAACTCTCGGCCCCTGCTGGGATAGTGAACCCTGGACCCGAAAGATGTATCGAGCAACCAGGACACCCGTGGACACCAGCGAGAGCAGCACCGAACCCCAGTCGGCCCCCGTCGCGGAGGATCCCCCGCGCAGGGGCTGGCGCCGCTGGGCCATGGACACCCGTCCGCTGCGCATCCCGGCCTACCGTCGGCTGTGGTCCTCGACGATCGTCACGGCGGTCGGCAGCCAGCTCACCGCGGTCGCCGTACCGAAGCAGATCTACGACATCACCGGCTCCTCGGCCTGGGTCGGCGCCGCCAGTCTCGCGGGCCTGCTGCCGCTGATCGTGTTCGCGCTGTGGGGCGGCGCGGTCGCCGACAGCATGGACCGCCGCAAGCTGCTGCTGATAACCAACAGCGGGATCGCCGTCACCTCGCTGCTGTTCTGGCTGCAGGCCGTCACCGGCCTCGAGTCGGTGGCCGCGCTGATGGTCCTGCTCGCCATGCAGCAGGCCTTCTGGGGGCTCAACGCCCCGGCCCGCAACGCCTCCATCGCCCGACTGGTACCCGAGGGACAGCTGCCCGCCGCCAACGCACTCGGCTCGACCGTGATGCAGACCGGCCAGGTCGTCGGCCCGCTGCTCGCCGGCGCGCTGATCCCCGTCATCGGCCTGCCCGAGCTGTACCTGATCGACGCGCTCGCGCTGTGCGTGACCGTATGGGCCGTCTACAAGCTGCCCCCGCTGCCGCCCCTGGCCGGCGCCGCGACCCGGCGCGCGGGGGTGCGCGAGATCGCGGAGGGCTTCCGCTACATCTCCATGCACAAGGTGCTGCTGCTCTCCTTCCTCGCCGACATCATCGCGATGGTCTTCGGCATGCCCCGCGCCCTGTTCCCGCAGCTCGCCGCCGAGACGTACGGCTCCTACGGCGAAGGGCTCGCGCTCGGCCTGCTGTTCGCGGCGATCCCCATCGGCGCCGTGCTCGGCGGACTGTTCTCCGGCACCTTCTCCCGGGCCCGGCGGCACGGTCCGATGGTGATCGGCGCGGTCGTCGCGTGGGGGCTGGCGATCACCGGCTTCGGACTGAGCGGCAACCTGTGGATCGCCGCCGCCTTCCTGGCCGCGGCCGGGGTCGCCGACATGGTCTCGATGGTCTTCCGCGGCGCGATCCTGCTGTCCGCCGCCACCGACGAGATGCGCGGCCGGATGCAGGGTGTCTTCACGGTCGTCGTCGCCGGCGGCCCGCGCCTGGCCGACGTCCTGCACGGCACCGCCGGCTCGGCCTTCGGCCCGCGCGCGGCCGTCGCCGGCGGCGGGCTCCTGGTCGTCGCCGTGATGCTCGGCCTCGCCCTCGCGGTGCCCGCCCTGCGCCGCTACCGCGTCTGATCCGCTACAGGACGCCGCGCCGGTGCGTCGCGTACTGCTCCATGAGCTTGCCCCGCGTCATCTCCAGCCGGTGCGCGAGGATCTCGGCGACGCTGCGCACCAGCACCACCCCGAGCCGCGGATCCTCCTCGCACAGCCGCAGCACCTGCGCCGCGTCGAACTCGTAGGCGCGCACGGGGCTGAAGGCCTCCGCGCCGAAGTCCCACTCGTGCGGCGGGAACAGCCAGGACCAGCCGAGCAGATCGCCCGCGCCGAGGCTCGCCACGGTCACCCGCTGCAGCGAGTTGACCCGTTGGTCGAGGGAGACCGCCCCCGAGCGGACGACCCAGAAGCGGTCGGCCCGGCCGCCCGCCTCGAAGATGCGGGTGTCCTCCGGGAAGGAGACCTCCCGCGCGAGCGCCATCAGGCTCTGGCGCTGGGGTGGGGGAAGGGCGGTCAGCAGCTTGATCGCTTTGGTCATGACGCGGGGCTCCTCGCCGGCCGGGGTTCCGGTGTTTCCCTACGCCCATTTCATCCGCTGCGGGCGCCGCGAGCACCTCGGCGGACGGCAGTTCCGCGAAGAAGTCCCCGGACGTGAAAAAGCCCTGGCTGGACGGGGGAGGCCAGCCAGGGCCGTAAGCGGTGGTGTCGGAGGACCGATATGGTCCACTCCGTCACCACGTATGTATGAACGGTAAACCATCAAAGAGGATTTCGCGTAGCCCGAAGCGGGTCACGTGACCGGTTTCACTCGGTGGTCCCGGTGCGCGCCGCGCGCTTGCCCGGGGTCAGGACCTCGTCCAGCACCCTGACCACGACCTCGTAGGCCAGCGTCCGTACGGCGGCGGCGTGCGCCGGGTCGGGGGAGCCGGCCCCGAACTCCTCGCTCCGCGACTGCCAGGTCAGCTGTTCCTGCTGGGCACAGGCCCGGGCACGCTGGAGGCGACGCAGCAGTTCGTCCGAGTCCACGACATCCGTCATGACGTCCGGGTACCCGCAAAACGCCGTGGGATGACCGGTGTCCGCCCGCTCGTTGCGATGTTTGTCCGGGCCTGCCCAGGTGAGCCGTAGAAGAGGGGCCCCACTTCTCATGCTGCCTACAGGGAGCCAGGCGATGTGCAACGAGCACAGGACCGAAACCACCGTCGAGCCGGGTTCCCGGGGCTACGGGACGACACGGCTGTGCAGGCCCGCCGAGGCGCGCAGGGCCGTGGAGCGGGTGGTTGCCGAGCGCTGCCGCGCCGCCCGCACGCCGTGCGACCCGGATGCCCTGGGCGACGCTCTGCTCGTCGTCTCGGAACTCACGACCAACGCGATCCTGCACGGCGGCGGGGTCACCGACTTCCACGTCGACGTCGCCGGGCCGTGCCTGCGGGTCTCGGTCAGCGACCGCAGCGACGAGATGCCGGTGGCGGGGGCGCTGGAGGCGCGCGACCGGCACCGCACCGGCGGCCGCGGCTGGCCCATCGTCTGCCGGCTCGCCCGTGACGTGCGGGTTTCCGAGCTTCCGAGCGGCGGCAAGTGCATCACCGCCGAGGTCGCTCTTTCCTGAACTACTCTTCGTGAAATTCTTTTCCGGATGGCCGTTTGTTCCGGCAGGGCCAGGGCAGATGGAGAATCGTGCTTCGGACCGGAGGCGCCCCCAGCGGGAGCGGTATGACCGCCCTGGGCCCTCGACCGGTCCGGGTGGTGTCCATCCCGCGGTAAGTCCCTGAAACCCACGTTCAGGAGCGATTCCGCATGCTCATCGACATGTCGACAAGCCGTCCCGGCGCACGTAACCGGCCCACCGCCCAGCGCAAGCGCCGTCACGACGACGCCCCCGACACGGCGGACCTCTTCGCCCGCCTCTCCCGCCTTCCGGACGGCCCCGAGCGGGACAGCGTCCGCGAGGAGCTCGTCACCGCCTGGCTGCCCATGGCGCACCGGATCGCCGGCCGCTTCCGCGACCGCGGCGAGTCCGTCGAGGACCTGCGCCAGGTCGCGGCCCTCGGCCTCGTCAAGGCCGTCGACCGCTTCGACCCGGAGCGTGGCGCCTTCGAGAGCTACGCCGTCCCCACCGTGACCGGCGAGGTCAAGCGGCACTTCCGGGACCGGATGTGGGCGCTGCGGGTGCCCCGCCGGGTGCAGGAGCTGCGCAACAAGGTCCGGGTGGCCCGACGTGAGCTCACCCAGACCCCGGGCAGCCCCGAACCCACCGTCGCCGACCTCGCCGCCCACAGCGGCCTCACCGAGGACGAGGTGACCTGCGGACTGGAGGCCCTGGAGAGCTTCAGCACCCTGTCGCTGGACGCCGAGCTCTCCGGCGACGAGGACGGCTACAGCCTCTCGGACACCCTGGGCGAGCCCGACAACTCGTACGACGTCGTGATCGACCGCGAGTCCGCCAAGGAGTGCCTGCGCCGCCTGCCCGAACGCGAGCGCGCCATTCTCTACATGCGCTTCTTCGAGGACATGACGCAGAGCCGGATCGCCGACCGGCTCGGCATCTCCCAGATGCACGTGTCCCGCCTCATCAGCCGCAGCTGCGCCCAGGTGCGCGCCGAGGCGCTCGGACAGCGCGGCCGGTGCGACACCCGGCAGCGTCCGGCCGCGGCGGCATGAGACCACGAGCGAACGAGGAGCGAGAACCATGCTGATCCCCCATCCCGCCGTCCTGCGCAAGCTCGTCGAGGAGTACGAGTCCCTGCGCGCCGAGGAGGCCGAGACCGGCCGGGGCTGGGCAAGCCCACGGGCGCAGGACCTGGCCTACACCCTGTGCGTGTCGACCGGCACCCGAGACGTGAGACGCGCCCTGGAAGCGGCCCACCGTCTGCTCGCGGCCGCCCCCGCCGACGGGCCCCGTCCCACCGCGGCCGTCGAGTGACCGGGCCCGGTGAAGGGCACGACGAAGTGGAGCGGCTGCGGGCCGAGGTGCGCGACCTGCGCGCCCGGGCCCGTACCCGCCCGCCGATCGAGCGGGCCCAGGGCATCCTGCAGGAGCGTTACGCACTGCCCGACGGAGACAGCGCGTTCGCGCTCATGCAGCAGGCATCCCAGCGGTTCAACATCAGGCTGCGCATGCTCGCCGAGGCCGTGGTCACCGTCCCGCGCCCGGACCACGGCGAGCGGCTGTGGTTCCCGCAGCGCGTCCGCCACCCCGAACCGACGCTGACCTTCGCGCCCGGCCACGGGCGTCAGGCCCGCAACCGCGGGGCCGTGCTGAGCGCTGTGCTGAGCCAGACCCTCGCCGTGGTCGGCACCGGCATGGGCAACGTCCAGGTGGCCGACCGGGTCAGAGGCGGCCTGCGGCTGGAGAAGCACACCGGCCTGACCGAGGACTTCGTCGACTTCTTCGAGCACGTCAGCGGGGAGGGCACCGCCTGCGCGCAGGCTGCCCGCGACATCGCCCAGGTCACGGTCCGGGACGTGGAGAGCGACCCGGTGTTCTCCGAACCGGCCCGCGCGGCCATCCTGGAGGCGGGCAGCCGGGCCTGTCACAGCGTGCCGCTGACCACCGCGTCGGGCCTGTGCGTCGGCATGGTCTCCGCGCATGCCGAGCACACCCTGCGCGAGCCGACCCGGGCCCAGCTCAAGGCGCTGGACGTGATGGGCGCCGAGGCCGGCCGCTGGCTCGCCTGGCACGACCGCACGGTGGTCCTGGACGCCCTGGAGTACCTCCACTCCCTCGGCCGCGCCCGGCGCGGCACCCGGATGCGCAGGGCGTGACCGGGGCGGGGTCTGAGGAGCGCGAGGCGGGGAACACGGACCGGATGAACGAATCCGAGTTTCCACCCGAGCACCGGCCCGTCGACCTCTACCTCGGCCTCCTGCGCAACCGGATGGACACGGAGGACTACCGGCAGCTTCTCGACGTGGTCGAGCCGGTCCTGCGCGCGCTGGAGGAGCAACGTCTGTCCTCGCTGGACTTCGCGCTCGACGGCGGGGAGGCGGACGAGCTGTCGCAGGAGCTGCGAGACGAGGCCGCCCTGGTCATCGCCGCCGCGGTCACGGGCCGGCTGGACAACGAGGTCATCGAGATCCAGGTGGCGGAGACCGGCCCGGTCCGGGTGATCACCGACGCCGACACCGCCGCCGACCCGGAACGGCTCGGCGAGATCGCCGACTACATCCGCGAACGGCACCGGCAGAACGAGGAGTTGCGGGGCATCGCCGAGGTCAGCGACCTGCCCACCGACTTCTGAGACCCCTCAGCGCTTCGGCGCCCGCACGGGCACCCGCAGCGGCCGCGCCAGGCCGACCACCGCCTCGTCGAGGCGCTGCAGATGCCGCAGCACGCGGTCGGTGATGCGGCCGTAGCGGGAGGTGCCGGGGACGTCGACCTCCAGGAGGGCGGCGAGGCTCGCGCCCGTCTCGACCTCGACGGCCGCCCGCTCGTCCGCGACACGTGCGGCGATCGCCCCGATGTTGTGCAGGATGCGCCGCCCGGCCCGGCGCAGCCGCGGATCCGCCGCGATCGAGGGATGGGTGGGCAGCAGTTCGGCCATCGCGGCCAGCGACCGCGCGTGGTAGGCGCACGTCTCCAGGAGCGCCACGACGTAGCGCGCGGTGTTGCGGCGGCCCCGCAGCGGGGTGATGGGGTGGGTCAGCGGCTGGGTGGCGGCCCGCAGGTCGGCCAGCGCCTGGTCCAACTCGCGCGAGGCGTCGAGCAGTTCGGCCGGCGGCCCGCCGCTGAGCTGGTCGACGGCGGCCTCGGTGACGTCCCTGAGCCGGTCGAGGACGGTCACCAGGAGATCGTTGGTACGACGGTCCGTGTGCACCGGCAGCACGAAGGCCGCCGCGATGATCCCGCAGGCCGCGCCCAGCGCCGTCTCCTCCACCCGCAGCACCAGCACGGACAGGCTGTAGGTGTGCAGCAGGGTGTACAGCACGCCGAGTGCGGCCGTCACGAAGAACGACATCAGCGTGTACGACAGGGGCGCGGTGTAGAACATCGCGAACACGCACAGCAGCACCAGCGCGAACGCCGGCCAGGTGTGATGGCCTACCAGGCCCGCGAGCAGCAGGCCGGCGACGACGCCGAGGACCGTGCCGACCAGCCGGCGGTAGCCCTTGACCAGGATCTCGCCCGTCGAGGCGGTGTTGATGAACACGATCCAGCAGGTCAGCACCGCCCAGTACCAGCGCTGGCTGGACAGGAACTCGCCGCCGACGATGGCCAGCGACGACCCCACCGCGACCTGCAGGGCCGCCCGCGTGGTGGGCCGGTCGAGCCCCGACGGCTGCTCCCGCGCCTCCTCGTCGCCGGCGTCGATCGCGGCGTCCTCGGCGTCCAGCTCCTCCCGCGAGCGTGCCGTGGACGGGGTGTCGTCCGACTCGTCCTGGGGGCCGTCCAGGGCGATGCGCAGACCGAGGACCGCGCGGGCGGCCTCGCCGATGCCACGGAAGACGTCCTGGACGGCGGGGGAGGCCTTCGGCAGGTTCTCCTCGTCCCGGTAGCCCAGCAGCCGGTTGCGGACCTGGGCGAGTCCGGTGCCCGTGCTCACGGAGACGGGCCGCAGCACGAGCAGCCGTAGCGCCTCCAGATCCCGGCGCAGCGCGGCCGTCGCCTCCTCCCCGTCCGGCAGCCGGCCGCCCTCCGGCACGGGAGCGCCCGGCAGATGCAGGGTCAGCGTGTCGGCGCGCTCGGCGCTGCGCGCGGTCAGCAGCAGCAGGCCCAGGCGCTCGGCGGCGATCTCGGCGTCCGCGACACGCCGCTGCACCAGCCGGGCCACGGCCGCGTCGGCGGTGCCGTCCTCGAGACGGCCCTGGATCATCATCGCCGTCTCGTGCAGCCGGGCGGTGCCCTCGCGCAGGGCCGCCACCGCCTTCTCGGTCTCGTCCGGGCCCGCGTCGAGGAGTTCCAGCTGCGCGGAGACCAGCTGGGCCAGCCGGGCCCGGAAGGCGTCGCGCAGCCGCTCCAGGATCCCCGCGGGCGTCTCCGGCACCAGCACGAAACGGGCCAGGGCACTGGACGCGAAGGCCACCGCGACGACCCCGCACAGTCCGGGCAGGGCCGGGACGGTGGCGCCGACGAACAGGGAGACGAAGTAGATCTGGAAGCCGATCAGCCCGAGCGCGGTGCCCCGGTCCCCGAACCGCCGGACGTAGACGGCGCAGAAGATGAGCGCGACGAAGAACAGGTCGCCGGCCACGACACGGGAGTGCAGCACCGCGCCCAGCGACACGGAGGCCAGCGCCACCGGGAGGCCGAGCGCGAGGGTGAGGGCCTGGGCGCCGCGCTGCTTCTCCCGGATGGCGAAGGTGGCGACCATCGCGGCGATGGCCCCGGCCACCAGGTGGGACACGTCCGCCCGCAGCAGGGCGAGCACGGCCAGCGTGAGGGTGATGGCGGCCACAGTGCGCAGGCCCGCTGCCAGGCGCAGCAGCCCGGGGTCGGAGGCCACGACCCGATCCCTCAGCCGTGCCCGGACCGACCCACCCGCTGTCCTCACGCCGCCGTACTCGCTCCCGTTGTCAGGTCATGATCCGTATCTCAGCATGACACGACGCGGGCGGGCGGCCCGCACCCGCCTCACTCCTCGCGGTCGGCGCCCTCGACGTGGGCCCGTACCTGTTCGGGTGTCAGGTAGGCGTCGGTGAACTCGAAGTCCTTGAGCCGGGCCGCCTTGCGGGCCTGGAAGCCGGTGCGCACGAAGTCGTCGCCGGCCAGGGCGTTGAGCGTCCAGTTCGTCGCGACCCGGACCTTGGCCACGTTGGTGCGCAGTGCCATCCAGTGGTAGCCGCGGGCGGCGAACTGGGCGGGAATGCCCCGCAGTTCGATGCCGAGCGGCTTGGACACGGCGTCCGTCCCACCGAGGTCGACGACCAGGCCGAGGTCCTTGTGCTCGTACGGCGTGAGCGGCTTGCCGCGCAGGGTCGCGATGACGTTGTCGGCGACGTGCTTGCCCTGCCGCATCGCGTGCTGCGCGGTGGGCGGGCAGATGGCGTTCTCGTCGTCCTTGGCCCGGTCGGGCACCGCGGCGGAGTCGCCGAGCGCGAAGACGCCGTCCTGGCCGGGCAGGGTCATCTCGGCGTTCACCGCGAGCCGGCCGCGGACCGTCTCCGCGCCGAGTGTGGCGATCAGCGGGCTGGCGACCACCCCGGCGGTCCAGATCAGGGTGCGGGTGGGCACCACCCGGCCGTCGGTGAAGGTGACCTCCTCGGGGCCCGCCTTCGCGATGGACACGCCCAGGGAGACGTCGATGCCGCGCCGGGCCAGGATCTCCATCGCGCTGCGGCCGAGCTTGTCGCCCATCTCGGGCATCAGCTTCGGCGCGATGTCGATCAGGTGCCACTTGATGAGGGACGGGTCGATGCGCGGGTAGCGCTTGACCGCCGCGTGGGTGAGCTTCTGCAGACAGGCGGCGGTCTCGGTGCCGGCGTACCCGCCGCCGACGACCACGAACTGCAGCCGGGAGGCCCGCTCGGCCGGGTCGTCGCTCGCGTCCGCCAGGTCGAGCTGCGAGATGACGTGGTCGCGGATGTAGGCGGCCTCGGCGAGGGTCTTCATGCCGAAGGCGTGCTCGGTCAGGCCCGGGATGTCGAAGGTGCGGGTGACGCTGCCGGGGGCCAGCACGATGTAGTCGTACCGCTCGTTGACGATCTTGTCGGTGATGGTGCGGACGACGCAGACCTTGGACTTCAGGTCGACGCCGATCGCGCCGCCCGGGATGATCCGCGTGCGGTACTTCTTGCTGCGCCGCAGGGACACGGCGATCGACTGCGGCGTCAGTACGCCGGAGGCGACCTGGGGCAGCAGCGGCAGATAGAGCTGATAGGCGAACGGCGTCACCAGGGTGACGTCCGCTTCGTCGGGCGCGAGTTTCCGCTCCAGCCGGCGCACGCACTCCACACCGGCGAAGCCCGCGCCAACCACCAGGATCCTGGGTCGTGTCACGTCGTTCATCCCTTTCTGCGGCTCCAGGCGGTCTGCATCCAACGCCTTTCGCATGCCCTGGATCGCTGCACGCACCACATCGATCCCACCCTGCCTCCAGCCGTTCCGCCAGCTGGACGAGGCAGGCAGACGAACGCGTCGAGGACAACCTTGCCGGTGATCGACCGATCAGCGGAAGACGTTGTCCGCCTCGTCCCAGCTCGACAGCTCGTCGACCGGGCTCTGCCGGGGCTGCCGGGTGCGGGCCTGGTACATCGCGTCGATCTCGAAGGCGTAGTGCTTGACGATCGCGTCCCTGCGCAGCTTCATGGACGGCGTCATGAGCCCGTTGGCGGTGTCGAACTGGTCGGGCAGCACCCGGAACACCCGGATCGACTCCGAGCGCGACACCGCGCTGTTGGCCGCGGCCACGGCCCGCCCGATCTCCTCCCGCAGCGCGTTCTCCTCACGGGCCTGGTGGCTCGGCGTGTCGCTCTGCAGGGACAGCGAACCGCGCCAGTACGCGACGAACCTGGGGTCCAGGGTGATCAGCGCCCCCACGCAGGGGCGGTTGTCGCCGACGACGACCGCCTGGTGGATCAGCGGATGCATCCTGAGCCGCTGCTCCAGGGCGGCGGGCGCGACGTTCTTGCCGCTGCTGGTGACGATGATGTCCTTCTTGCGGCCGGTGATCGTCAGATAGCCCTCGGAGTCCAGCCGTCCCAGGTCCCCGGTGGCCAGCCAGCCGCCGCGCAGGACGGACCGGGTGGCCGCCTCGGCGTTGATGTAGCCGTGGAACACCGACGGCCCGCGGACCAGGATCTCGCCGTCGTCGGCCACGATGATCTCGTTGCCCGGCAGCGCCTGCCCGACGGTGCCCGACATCTCCCGGCCGAGCGGCTGCGCGGTGACACCGCCGGACGCCTCGGTGAGGCCGTACCCGTCGTTGACGTAGATCCCGATGCCCTCGTAGAAGAGGGAGAGTTCGCGGCTGAGGGACGAGCCGCCGGACGTCGCGCGGACCACTCTGCCGCCGAGCGCGGCACGCAGCTTGCGGTACACCGTCCGCTCGAACAGGGCGTGTTGCAGCCGCAGATCGAACCCGGGGCCCGAACCGCCGCCCAGCCGCTGGCGCTCCAGCGCCGCCGCGAAGTCCCGCGCCGTGTCCGCGGCCCGCTCGAACAGGGCCCCGCGGCCCGACTCCTGGGCGGTGCGCAGGAAGTTCTTGTAGATCTTCTCCAGGAGCGAGGGGACCGCGCACAGATAGGTGGGGCGGAACGAGCGCAGGGACGCGGACAGCGCCTCCTCGCTCATGTCGGGCTCGTGCGCCATCTGCATGCCGCCGCGGACGCAGAGCGTCTGCACGAGAAGGCCGTAGACGTGGGAGAAGGGCAGGAAGGCGAGCACGGTCGCCTGCCGCTCGCCCGGCGGGATCACGGTGTGGCCCCAGCCCCGCAGCAGTACGTCGCTGGCGCTCGCGAGGTTGCGGTGGCTGAGCGCGCAGCCCAGCGCCCGGCCCGTGGTGCCCGAGGTGTAGCTGATGGCGGCCGTGGAGTCCGGCAGCACGATACGGCGCAGTGAGTCGACGGTGGCCAGCGGGATGAACGTGCCGCGCTGCACGAGGTCGTCCAGCGCGCCCGCGTCCAACTGCCAGACGTGGCGCAGCCGGGGCAGGTTGCCGCACACGGAGCCGACCGTCATCACCGCCTGCTCGTCCTCCACCACCACGGCCACGCAGTCGGCGTCCCTGAGGACCCACTCCACCTGGTCGCGGGAGGCGGTCGGATAGATCGGCACGACCTCGGCGCCGACCGCCCACAGCGCGTGACTGAGCACGGTCCACTCGTAGCGGGTACGCGCCATGATCGCGACGCGGTGGCCGGGCGAGATCCCGGACGCGACCAGCCCCTTGGCCAGGTCCACCACCTCGTCCCGCACCTCCACCGCGGTCACCTCCTCCCACGTGCCGGAGGCGGGATCGGTGCGGCGCGCGAGAAGCGGCAGGGTGGGGTCGAGGGCCGCCGTGTCGAAGATGCTGTCGGCCAGCCCGCCGGTGAGGGGTGAAATGGTCGGGGGAGCGATGGCGACGTCGCGCATGCGCTGCTCCTGAGCTGTACGGAGGGTGACCACGTCGACGAGTTCCGTTGTCGACGGTGCTCGAATCTAGCCCAGGTGAGAGCGGATGGTGACCGGAACGTGCGAAGTGACGGAGCTGTGATGATCTCGGGGGTGCCGGATCACTCCTGGGTGTGGCGCGCGCAGCCCGTGACGACCTCGCGCAGACTCCCCGTTCGCTCCAGGAGATCGCGCTGGACCTGGGCGCCGGTGCCGCCGTCCAGCAGCCGTGCGCAGCCGGTTCGGGCGTGGTCCAGGTCGCCGGTGTCGGCGAGTGCGTCCCCGACGTGTTCGAGCAGTGCGCCGACCACGGTCTCGGCGGGCAGCCTGCGCATCGTCACGGGGTGCAGCAGTTCCTCGGTGAGCCCGGAGCGGGCGGCCCGCCAGGCGGCCAGCCGCAGCAGACTGACGCTGTGGTCGGCCGGCGCCCGGCCCGCCCGCCAGTCCCGGGCCGCCGTCTCCACGAGCCCGCGGGCAAGGAGGGCGACGAGGACGGCCGTCGAGGCGTGCAGACAGACGTCGGCCACCCGGATCTCCACGGTCGGATAGGTCTGGGACAGCCGGGCGTCGAAGTAGATCATCCCCTCGTCGAGGATCACGCCGCTCGCCACCATGTCGGCGACGAGCCGGTGATAGCGCTCGGCCGACCCGAACACCTCGGTCGGCCCGGCCGACGGCCAGCGCGGCCACACCCGGCTGCGGTAGCTGGCGTACGCGGTGTCCTTGCCCTGCCAGAACGGGGAGTTGGAGCTGAGCGCGGCGAGCACCGACAGCCAGGGCCGGATGCGGTCGAGGACGGCGACGCCCTCCTCGTCGGAGTCGACGCAGACGTGGACGTGGCAGCCGCACACGAGCTGTTCCTGCGCGGGCAGCCCGTACTGTTCGGCCATCCACTGGTAGCGGCTGCCCTTGCCGACGGACGGGCTGACAGGCAGCGGCGAGGTGGCGAGCGCGGCGACCGTGCAGCCGATCTCACCGGCGTGCCGGGCGGCCTCCCGGCGGCAGCGGACGATCTCGGCGCCCAGGTCCGCCATGTCGGCCTGGGGATGCGTGGCGAACTCCAGCATCTGCCCGTACAGCTCTTTCTCGAACACCCCCTCGTCGGCGCCGTCGTGCGTCGCCCGGGCGAGCACCGCGGCGGACAGCGCCCTCGGCTCACCGGTCTCCGGGTCCACCAGGAGGAGTTCCTCCTCCACTCCGACGGTCCGCACCTGAGGCCGCCTTTCTCCGACGTCGCCCTGTGATACGACGTCCGAGTACCCCGGTGATCGTCACTGGAACGGGGTCAGCCACACCGTCGCGAGCGGCGGCAGGGTGAGCGAGATCCTTCCCGACTCCGGCTTGAGGTCGTCCGGGTTGGTCACGTCGCCGCCGCCGTACCGCGCGGCATCGGTGTTGAGGACCTCGCGCCAGGCGGGCACCTCGTCGGGGACGCTCAGCCGGTAGTCGGCGCGCACCACGGGCGAGAAGTTGGACACGGCGAGCAGCGGGCTGCCGTCGGCCGCGAACCTCAGGAAGGCGAAGACGTTGTCCTCGGCCGCGTCGCCGACGACCCACCGGAACCCGGCCGGATCGATGTCCCGCTGCCACAGCGCCGGGGTGTCCCGGTACACGGTGTTGAGGTCGCGGACCAGGTCACGCACGCCCCGGTGGTCGGCCTCCGCGCCGTACGCCGGGTCCAGCAGCCACCAGTCGGGCCCGTGCGTCTCGGACCATTCGGCGCCCTGCGCGAACTCCTGGCCCATGAAGAGGAGTTGCTTGCCGGGGTGGGCCCACATGAAGCCCAGGTACGCGCGGTGGTCGGCGCGCTGCTGCCACCAGTCGCCGGGCATCTTCGACACCAACGCCCGTTTCCCGTGGACGACTTCGTCGTGCGAGATGGGCAGGACGTAGTTCTCGCTGTAGGCGTACACCATCGAGAAGGTCATCTCGTTGTGGTGGTACTTGCGGTGCACCGGCTCGTGGCTCATGTAGCCGAGCGAGTCGTGCATCCAGCCCATGTTCCACTTCAGGCCGAACCCGAGGCCGCCGCCGTCGGTGGGCCGGGTCACCCCGTCCCAGGCCGTCGACTCCTCGGCGATGGTCACCACGCCCGGCGCCCGCCGGTACACGGTCGCGTTCATCTCCTGCAGGAACGCCACCGCGTCCAGATCCTCGCGACCGCCGTGCACATTGGGCGTCCACTGGCCCGAGTCGCGCGAGTAGTCGAGATAGAGCATCGACGCGACGGCGTCGACGCGCAGCCCGTCGATGTGGAACTCCTCGCACCAGTAGACGGCGTTGGCGACAAGGAAGTTGCGCACCTCGACCCGGCCGAAGTCGAACTCGTACGTCCCCCAGTCCGGATGCTCGGCACGCCGCGAGTCCCCGGGCTCGTACAGCGGATCCCCGTCGAAGCGCGCCAACGCCCAGTCGTCCTTGGGGAAATGGGCGGGCACCCAGTCCATGATCACGCCGATGCCGGCCCGGTGCAGGGCGTCGATCAGGAACCGCAGGTCGTCGGGGGTGCCGAGCCGTGAGGTCGGCGCGTAGTACGAGGTCACCTGGTAACCCCAGGAGGGGCCGTACGGATGCTCGGCCACCGGCATCAGCTCGACGTGCGTGAAGCCCAGGTCCTTGACGTACGCGGGCAGTTCCTCCGCCAGCTGACGGTACGTCAACCCCGCGCGCCAGGACGGCAGATGGACCTCGTACACGGAGAACGGCGCCTCGTGCACGGGCGTGTCCCCGCGGTGCGCCATCCACTCCGCGTCGCCCCACTCGTGGTGCGCGGCCGTCACCACGGACGCCGTCGCGGGCGGCACCTCGGTGCGGCGGGCCATCGGGTCGGCCTTGAGGAAGCGGCCGCCGTACCGGGAGGTGATCTCGAACTTGTAGCGTGCGCCCTCACCGATGCCGGGCACGAACAGCTCCCACACCCCGGACGCGCCCAGTGAGCGCATGGGCAGGGCCGTCCCGTCCCAGCAGGTGAACTCCCCGGCGACCCGGACCCCTTGGGCGTTCGGCGCCCAGACCGTGAACCGGGTGCCGGTCACGCCCTGGTGCGTCATCGGCTCGGCGCCCAGCGCCTTCCACAGCTGCTCGTGCCGGCCCTCACGCACGAGGTGCAGGTCCAGCTCACCGAGGGCGGGCAGGAAGCGGTACGGGTCGGCGGCCTCGTGCTCGCCGTCCGCGTACGTCACCAGCAGCGTGTACTCGGGGATCGCCGCCAGGGGCAGGACCCCGGAGAAGAGGCCGTCGCCCTCCGAGGCCAGCTTGTGCCGCTCCCCGGCGACGACCACGCTCACCGCCCGGGCGTACGGGCGCAGCGCCCGGAAGGCGATGCCGCCCGCGACCGGGTGGGCGCCCAGCAGCGCGTGCGGGTCGTGGTGCCGGCCGGCCAGCAGCCGTTCCCGGTCACCGGCCTCCAGGGACGGGGCGCTCGCGCACAGCGCGGGGCCGGACGGCTCGGGGAGCGAGGTGTCGCGCAGGGCCATCGCTTCAGCCTCCTCTCACGGCGAGACGCTCGATCGCCGCCATGGGTACGGGAAGCCAGTCCGGACGGTGTCTGGCCTCGTACAACACCTCGTACACTGCCCGGTCCGTCTCGTAGGCACGCAGCAGACCGTGCTTCTTGCGCGGGTCCCAGCCGGCCCGCTCGGCATAGCCCGCGCAGTAGGCCTCGCGGCAGCGCCGCGCCCACTCCGGACGCCAGGGGCGGCGCTGGCGGGCCGCGTAGTCGAAGGAGCGCAGCATGCCCGCGATGTCCCGCACCGGGGAGTGGGTGCTGCGCCGCTCGGCGAGCGGTCGTGACGGCTCGCCCTCGAAGTCGATGACGAACCAGTCCCGGCCGGCCCGCAGCACCTGCCCCAGGTGCAGATCGCCGTGGATGCGCTGGGCGGGCGGGCCGGGATCGCACGCGACGAGCGCACCGAAGGCGGTACGCAGGCCGGGGACGTACGGCCGCAGGGCGGGGACGGTGTCGGCGGCGGCGTCCAGGCGCTCGGTCATCGCGGACGCCGTACGCACGCCCTCCTCGTGCGCGCCGGTGGGGAAGGACACGGCCAGCGCGAGATGGACCTCCGCCGTGGCCCGCCCCAACTCCCGGGCCTGAAGGGTGAAGTCGTCGCCCGCGGCCAGCGCCCGCAGGGCCAGCGTCCAGCCGTCGGAGGCGTCCCGCAGGAACGGCTGGAGCACCCCCAGCGTCGCCTCCTGCGGATACGTCGTCCGGAACCACGCCACCGGCGCCGGCACCCGCGCGCAGCCCTGCCCGGCCAGCGCGCCCGGCACTTCCAGATCGGGGTTGACGCCGGGCTGGACGCGCCGGAACACCTTGAGGATGAACTCGTCGCCGTACACCAGCGAGGAGTTGGACTGCTCGGCCTCCAGCACCCGAGGCACCAGCCCGGAGGGCAGGGGCACGGACGGATCGGCCTCGAAGCGCAGGGGACCGGCGCCGCCGGGCCTGCGCAGCCGCTCCAGCAGCAATTGTGCCGACCGCGGCTCCTGAAGGGCGTCGAACACCGTCATCCCGGCCAGCGGACCCGTCTCCGCCCTGCCGATCAGCGCCCGGCCGTGCCGCGGCGACAGATGCGGCCGTACGCCGAGCAGCAGCTGGTAGCAGTCGTCGCCGGCGCGCACCAGCAGATGCAGGCATCCCGGGAACAGCTCGGTCAGCGACAGCAGTCCGAGCTCGTTGACGGGCCGGTCCTTGCCCGCGAACCAGCGCTGCCGCGGCAGCCACTCCCGCAGCAGCCCCGAGAGCGAGACCATGGGGTCGGTGACGACCGCGGGTCTCGGGCGGACGAACGCGGTGTTCGTCATGGTGACGCGTCCTTTCCTCGGGGCGGGTTCAGAGTCGTCGGCCGATGCGGGATGCGACTCGGGTGAGCCGGAACCAGTAGAAGCCGTGCCCTGCGAGGGTCAGCAGATACGGCAGCTCACCGATCGCCGGGAAGCGCACTCCGCCGATCAGCTCCACCGGGTGCCGTCCGTCGTACTCGCGCAGATCGAGCTCGGTGGGCTGGGCGAACCGCGAGAAGTTGTTGACGCACAGCACGAGGTCGTCGCCGTACTCGCGCAGGAAGGCGAGGACCGCCGGGTTGGACGACTGGAGCTCGGTGTAGGAGCCGAGCCCGAAGGCGGGGTTCTGCTTGCGGATCTCGATCATGCGGCGGGTCCAGTGCAGCAGGGACGACGGCGAGGACATGGAGGCCTCGACGTTCGTCACCTGGTACCCGTAGACGGGGTCCATGATCGCGGGGAGGGAGAGGCGCCCGGGATCACAGGAGGAGAAGCCCGCGTTGCGGTCGGGCGTCCACTGCATCGGCGTGCGAACGGCGTCGCGGTCGCCGAGCCAGATGTTGTCGCCCATGCCGATCTCGTCGCCGTAGTAGAGGATCGGCGAGCCGGGCAGGGACAGGAGCAGGGCGGTGAACAGCTCGATCTGGTTGCGGTCGTTGTCGAGGAGCGGGGCGAGGCGTCGGCGGATGCCGATGTTGGCGCGCATCCGCGGGTCCTTGGCGTATTCGGCCCACATGTAGTCGCGTTCCTCGTCGGTGACCATTTCGAGGGTGAGCTCGTCGTGGTTGCGCAGGAAGATGCCCCACTGGCAGTTCGACGGGATGGCCGGGGTCTTGGCGAGGATTTCCGACACCGGGTAGCGGGACTCGCGGCGCACGGCCATGAAGATCCGCGGCATGACGGGGAAGTGGAAGGCCATGTGGCATTCGTCGCCGCCGCTCTGGAAGTCGCCGAAGTAGTCGACGACGTCCTCGGGCCACTGGTTGGCCTCGGCCAGGAGCACCGTGTCCGGATACATGGCATCGATCTCGCGCCGGACACGCTTGAGGAACTCGTGAGTGGCGGGGAGGTTCTCGCAGTTCGTGCCTTCCTCGGCATACAGATAAGGCACGGCGTCGAGACGGAAGCCGTCGATACCCAGGTCCAGCCAGAAGCGGAGAGCGGCCAGGATCTCCTCCTGCACCGCCTGGCTCTCGTAGTTGAGGTCCGGCTGGTGGGAGAAGAACCGGTGGAAGAAGTACTGGCCGCGGACCGGGTCGAAGGTCCAGTTGGAGGCCTCGGTGTCGACGAAGATGATGCGGGCGTCGGCGTACTGCTTGTCGTCGTCGGCCCACATGTAGTAGTCGCCGTACGGCCCGTCGGGATTCTTCCGGGACTCCTGGAACCACGGGTGCTGGTCGCTGGTGTGGTTCATCACGAAGTCGATGATCACGCGCATGCCGCGGTGATGGGCGGCGTCGACGAATTCCACGAAGTCGGCGAGGTCACCGAATTCGGGCAGGACGGCGGTGTAGTCGGAGACGTCGTAACCGCCGTCCCGCAGGGGTGATTTGAAGAAGGGCGGCAGCCAGAGGCAGTCGACGCCGAGCCACTGCAGATAGTCGAGTTTCGCGGTCAGGCCCTTGAGGTCGCCGACTCCGTCGCCGTTGCTGTCCTGGAAGGAGCGGACGAGGACCTCGTAGAAGACCGCGCGCTTGAACCACTCCGGGTCACGGTCCTTGGCGGGGGTGTCCTCGAAGGTGTCCGGGACGGGCTGGTTGACAGTCATGAGGCTCTGACCCTCCGATCGATGGCTACGCGGACGACCGCTG
This sequence comes from Streptomyces cylindrosporus, assembly GCF_022698165.1. Taxonomy (GTDB): domain Bacteria; phylum Actinomycetota; class Actinomycetes; order Streptomycetales; family Streptomycetaceae; genus Streptomyces; species Streptomyces cylindrosporus. The sequence goes on along the minus strand of NZ_JALDAY010000006.1, from coordinate 493,248 downwards.
GACGTGGAGCACGTGTGCCGGAGTCCGACCGGGTTCCAGGCGCACATAGTTGTTTCTGCCCCAGTGATAGGTCTCACCCGTCAGTTCGTCGTGCGCCGACATGAATGCGTGCTGTTCCAGGCCGAGTCGCGGCATGTCCAACGAGACCGTGGCCTCCTGGGTGTGGTGAGGGTCGAGGTTGACGACGACGAGGACCGTGTCGGGTCCCGTGGTCTTGCTGTACGCGATGACCATGTCGTTGTCGGTGGTGTGGAAACGCAGGTTCCGCAGCCGGTGCAGGGCCGGGTGACGCCGCCGGACGGCGTTGAGCCTGGCGATGAGCGGAGCGATGCTGCGGCCTTCGCGTTCGGCGGATTCCCAGTCGCGTGGGCGGAGTTGGTATTTCTCCGAGTCCAGGTACTCCTCGCTGCCGTCGCGCAGCGGGAGGTTCTCGCACAGTTCGTAGCCGCTGTAGAGGCCCCAGGTGGGGGAGAGGGTGGCGGCGAGCACGGCGCGCAGCTCGAAGGCGGGCCGGCCGCCGCGCTGGAGGAACTCGTGCAGGATGTCGGGGGTGTTGACGAAGAAGTTGGGCCGCATGTAGGCGGCCGTCTCCCGGGACAGCTCGGTGAGGTAGTCGGTCAGTTCCTGCTTGCTGTTGCGCCAGGTGAAGTAGGTGTACGACTGCTGGAAGCCGATCTGGGCGAGGGTGCGCATCATCGCGGGCCGGGTGAATGCCTCGGCCAGGAAGATCACGTCCGGGTCGGTGCGGTTGATCTCCGCGATCACGTGCTGCCAGAAGACGACCGGCTTGGTGTGCGGGTTGTCCACGCGGAAGATCCGCACCCCCAGGTCCATCCACAGCCGCAGGACCCGCAGGGTCTCGGTGATCAGGCCGTCGAGGTCGGCGTCGAAGGCGATGGGGTAGATGTCCTGGTACTTCTTGGGCGGGTTCTCGGCATAGGCGATGGTGCCGTCGGGGCGGTGGTGGAACCACTCGGGGTGTTTGTGCACCCAGGGGTGGTCGGGGGAGCACTGCAGGGCGAAGTCGAGGGCGATCTCCAGGCCGTGCCGCTTGGCTTGCTGCACGAACCAGGCGAAGTCGTCGAGGGTGCCCAGCTGGGGGTGGACGGTGTCGTGGCCGCCCTCGGGGGAGCCGATGGCCCAGGGCACGCCGACGTCGTCGGGGCCGGCGGAGAGGGTGTTGTTGCGGCCCTTGCGGAAGGTGGTGCCGATGGGGTGGATCGGGGGGAGGTAGACGACGTCGAAGCCCATCGCGGCGATCGCCGGCAGGCGGCGGGCGGCGGTGCGGAAGGTGCCGTGCGGCTGCTGGGGGGTGCCCTCGGAGCGGGGGAAGAACTCGTACCAGGCCCCGTACAGGGCGCGTTCCCGCTCGACCAGCAGGGGCAGCGTGTCGGAGGCGGTGACGAACTCCCGCAGCGGATGCGCGGCCAAAACCGCGTCCACCTCCGGCGTCAACGCCGCCGCCAGACGGGAGGCAGCGGGACGGGCCTCGTCGCGCAGCGCGTCCACGGCCGCCAGCACCGTCGTACGGCCTTCGTCCGCGGGGACTCCGGCCGCCGCCCGCTCGAAGAGATCGGCGCCCTCCTCCAGCACCAGGCCGACGTCGAGGCCGGCCGGGATCTTGATCCGGGCCCGGTGGCGCCAGGTGGCGACCGGGTCGCTCCAGGCCTCCACGCGGAACGTCCAACGGCCCTCGGAGGTGGGCGTCACCTCGGCGCCCCAGCGGTCGGTGCCGGGGGCCAGTTCGCGCATCGGCGTCCACGGGCCGTGACAGCCGTCGGGGCCGGTCAGCACGACATTGGCGGCGACCGCGTCATGCCCCTCGCGGAACACGGTCGCGGTGACCTCGAACGTCTCGCCCGCGACCGCCTTCGCCGGTCGCCTGCCGCATTCGACTACCGGGTGGACATCCCGTACCGGGATGCGGCCGATGACCGAAGTCGCACTCATGGGTCTCACCTCCGCCGTGCTCGGAACCGGGCCCGCCTGCCCGGTCGGGGATGGAAGCCGCGCCGGGGGTCACCCGCCCGCGGGGGAATGCCGGTACGGCGCCGCCGGCGGACCGGGCCGGACGGGAGCGGCCGCCCTGGGCCGCTCGTTCTGCTCGCGGAGATAGGCGACCAGAGTGGTCCGCAGATACCGCTCGGCGGCGTCCGCCGCCTCGCGGGCACAGCGCTTGCCCATCAGCACGCACAACGTGTACCCCGAGTCCTCGAAAGTGGCCCGCACCGTGCGGTCGGCCGGAGAGGCGAGCATGACGCGCTCCCACGCCCGGTACCGCCGCAGTTGCCGGGCCACTTCGGCTTTGGCCGGTAGCAGCATGACGCCGTTCACCTTCCGGAGTGGGATCCGCACGCGCACAGAGGTCTTCACCCATGGTGCACGTGTGACCACGCAACGTCTTGTTGGGTGTTCAACCACCTCGGTGGTGCTCTCGTGTTGCACGAATGGCGTAGTGCTCCCACGCTTGAGGTGACTCAGAAGCGATCACTGCTCACGCTTCGCGTTCGGGGCTCGTCCCGCAGGGGCGAGGAGAAGCGAGGGCTTCGCCGGTGAGGAGCAAACGACGATGAAGACCGCAGTGCCCTGCTACTACCACCTCGATGTGGAAGTGAGCCCGGAGCGGGTCGGCCAGGTCAGGCGCATCCTGGCCGCTCACCTCCGGCTCTGGGACCTCGAGACACTGGTCGAGCCCGTCTGCCGCAGCGCCGAGCTGCTGCTGAAGGCCATCGACGAGCACGCGACGGACAAGGCCACCTCGATCGAGATGTGGTGGAACGGGCAGCACCTGATCACCGCCGTGGGGGAGAACGACTGCGAACTGCGCCCGGACCAGGACCTGCGTTCCTGCCTGGCGCGCATCGCCGCCACCAGCGACGGCTGGGGCTGCTGCGCCACGGACACCGGCAGCAAGGTCATCTGGTTCTCGCAGCGTGCCCGGGCCGGTGAGCGCGTGCCCCTGGTGCCCGTGGCGCCCGCGCCGAGCCTGCGCGAGGTGCGCCAGCTGCCGCGCGAGGTGCCGGCCGTGGCGCTGGCCGCCGCGTCGGGCGACGTACTGGAAGCCGCCCGGTGACGGCGAAGCGCCGCCGCAAGGCAGGGGTGCCCGCGTGGAGCGGGCACCCCTACCCGCTGGGTGCGGCCTTCGACGGCAAGGGCACCAACTTCGCTCTGTTCAGCGAGGTCGCCGAGCGGGTCGAACTCGTCCTCGTCGACGACGGGGGAGGGCAGCGGCGTGTCCCGGTCACCGAGGTGGACGGCTTCGTGTGGCACTGCTACCTGCCGGACATCGGCCCCGGCCAGCGCTACGGCTACCGGGTGCACGGCCCCTGGCACCCGGAGCTGGGCCACCGCTGCAATCCCGCGAAGCTGCTCCTCGACCCGTACACCAGGGCCGTGGACGGCCAGGTCGACAACCACGCCTCCCTCTTCGAGCGCTCGCCGGACGGCCCCTCGCGGTCCGACAGCGCCGGCCACACCATGCTCGGCGTGGTCACCGACCCGGCCTTCGACTGGGGCGACGACCAGCCGCCACGGCGCCCGTACGCGGACAGCGTCATCTACGAGGCCCACGTCCGCGGCCTGACCAACACCCACCCCGAGGTCCCCGCCGAACTCCGCGGCACCTACGCGGGCCTGGCCCACCCCGCGGTGATCGAGCACCTGACCTCGCTCGGTGTGACCGCCGTCGAGCTGATGCCGGTGCACCAGTACGCCCAGGACGGCGTGCTGCGGGACCGCGGCCTGTCCAACTACTGGGGCTACAACACGATCGGCTTCTTCGCCCCGCACAACGCCTACGCCGCCCACGGCACCCGCGGCGGTCAGGTCACCGAGTTCAAGTCGATGGTGAAGGCGCTGCACGCGGCCGGCCTGGAGGTGATCCTCGACGTCGTCTACAACCACACCGCCGAGGGCAACGAGAAGGGCCCCACCCTCTCCTTCCGCGGCATCGACAACGCCTCGTACTACCGCTTGGTGGACGGCGACTGGGGCCACTACTACGACACCACGGGCACCGGCAACAGCCTGCTGATGCGGCACCCGTACGTGCTGCAGCTGATCATGGACTCGCTGCGCTACTGGGTGACCGAGATGCACGTCGACGGCTTCCGCTTCGACCTCGCGGCCACGCTGGCCCGCCAGTTCCACGAGGTGGACCGGCTGTCGGCGTTCTTCGACCTGATCCAGCAGGACCCGGTGATCAGCCGGGTGAAGCTGATCGCCGAGCCGTGGGACGTCGGCGAGGGCGGCTACCAGGTCGGCAACTTCCCGCCGCTGTGGTCGGAGTGGAACGGCAAGTACCGGGACGCGGTACGGGACTTCTGGCGGGCCGAGCCGCACACGCTCGGCGAGTTCGCCTCCCGTCTGACCGGCTCCTCCGACCTGTACCAGCACAGCAGGCGCCGCCCGCGGGCCAGCGTCAACTTCGTCACCGCGCACGACGGCTTCACCCTGCGCGACCTGGTGTCGTACAACGACAAGCACAACGAGGCCAACGGCGAGGGCAACAGGGACGGCGAGAGCACCAACCGGTCCTGGAACTGCGGCGCGGAGGGCGACACCGACGACCCGGCCGTCGCCGACCTGCGCGCCCGCCAGCAACGCAACCTCCTGGCCACGCTGTTCCTCTCCCAGGGCATCCCGATGCTCGCCCACGGCGACGAACTCGGCCGCACCCAGCGGGGCAACAACAACGCCTACTGCCAGGACAACGAAGTGTCCTGGATCGACTGGCGGTTGACCGAGGAGCAGCGCGAACTGGCCGACTTCACGCGCTACGTCATCGCCCTCCGGGCCGCCCACCCGGTCCTGCGCCGCCGCCGCTTCTTCCGCGGCGAGACCGCGACCCGCGCCGACCAGCCCCTGCCCGACCTGGTCTGGCTGGCCCCGGACGCCCGGGAGATGACGGAGGAGGACTGGCAGCGCCCCGACGCCCACTCGGTGGCCGTCTTCCTCAACGGCGACGCGATCGCCGAACCCGACCCGCAGGGCCGCCCGGTGGTGGACGACTCCTTCCTGCTCCTCCTCAACAGCTACTGGGAACCGGTGGAGTTCCAGCTCCCGGACGCCGAGTACGGAGAACGCTGGACGCCCCTGATCGACACGGCGGAGCCGCACGGCCCCCCGGACGAGACGGAACACAAGGCGAACACGGGGCTGTTGGTGGAGCGCCGCAGCCTGATGCTCCTGTCGAGGCCCTCGCACAGAAAGCTGTGACGACCGGTTGTCCTAGGCCCGCACGACCGTGAACTGCGCCCCGTCCGCGTCCCGCAGCACCGCCTCTTCGCTGCCCTTGGACAGCACACTGCCCCCGTGCGTCTCCGCCGCCCGCACGCAGGCCGTCACGTCCTCCACCGTGAAGTGGATCTGCCAGTGCGGGCGAATGGTGGGATCCGGCGCCGCTCCCAGTGCCCCGGACTCGATGCGCGCCACCACCGTCCCCTGGCTGCGCAGCACCACCTCGCCGCCCTCGTAGCGCACCTCGCAGCAGTCGGGCCGCTCGGTGGCCCAGTCCAGGACCTCGCCGTAGAAGATCGCCGCGTCGAACGCGTCCCGGGTGTGCAGCCGGATGAACGTCGGCGCCGCCTGCTGCCATTTGTCCCAGTCCGCGAAGAGCTCACCCTCCCAGACCCCGAAGGCCGCCCCGTCCCGGTCCGCCAGCAGCGCCGCCCGGCCCGGCGGGAAGGAGATCGGCCCGACCGCCGCCGTACCGCCGCGTTCCTGGGCCCGGGCCGCCGCCTCGTCCGCGCTGGGCACCGCGAAGTACGGCGTCCACGCCACGGCCATCTGCCACATGGAGGCGACGGCGGCGATTCCGGCGACCGGCGTATCGTCCACCATCGCGATCCGGAAGCGGTCGCCGAGCTTGCCGGAGCGCCACCGCCACCCCAGCACGGCCCCGTAGAACTCCTGCGTCGCGTCGAGGTCGCGGCTGGTCAGACTCACCCAGCAGGGCGCACCGAACACGGAGTGCGAGGAGACGACGCCCCTCGGACCGCTCGGGCGTGTCGTGTCGTGGTTCATGGCACTCGCGTCCTGGTCTCGTCGACCGGCAGCCACCGGTCTGTCACCAGTGTCCAACCGGAACCGCCCTGTGCGCCTGCCGAGTACCCTGGAGACGGCACCGAAACGGGCGTGTCGCCCGTTCGCGGCCCACTGGCACAGAGCCGGGGGAGTGACGACCATGGGACGCGTGGCAGCAGGAGCACGAGAGCCCGAGGACGACACGGACCGCATCTTCGCGCTGGAAGAGGAAGTCGACCAGCTGAAGGAGGCCGTGGCCTCGCACGCGGTCGTGGACCAGGCGATCGGAATGGTCGTCGCCCTCGGCCGGGTGAGCCCGGACCAGGGCTGGGCCGTACTCAAGGACGTCTCGCAGCACACGAACATCAGACTGCGCAATGTCGCGGAACTGATCCTGATCTGGGGACGCACCGGCGAGATGCCCCCGGAGATCCGCGCCGAGCTGGAGGACGCCCTCGACCGCCACGGCCCGACGCAGATCCCCGAGAGCCCGCCCGAGTGAAGCCGCCCGGGATTGTCAGCCGGCCCCCGCCACGAGCTCCTCGCGCAGCTGGGCGAAGCAGCCGCTGAGCAGCCGGGAGACGTGCATCTGCGAGATGCCCAGCTGCTGGGCGATGCGACTCTGTGTCATGCCCCCGAAGAACCGCAGGTAGAGGATGGTCCGCTCGCGCTCCGGAAGCTTCCGGAGGCAGGGGCCGACGGACACCCGGTCGACGACCAGGTCGTACGCCGGATCGGGCCCGCCGATCGCGTCCGTGAGGGCGTAGCCGTCGGTGCCGGGCATCTCGGCGTCCAGTGACAGCGCGGAGAAGCAGTCCAGGGCCTCCATCCCCGTGCGCACCTGGCTCTCGCTCAGCTGGGCGCACTCGGCGATCTCGGCGACGGTCGGCGGCCGGCCGGGTGTCGTCTGGGAGAGCTCCTTGGCGGCCTGCCGCACCCGGTTGCGCAGGTCCTGGACCCGGCGCGGCACGTGCAGCGTCCACATGTGGTCGCGGAAGTGCCGCTTGATCTCGCCGGTGACGGTGGGCACCGCGTACGCCTCGAAGGCGTGGCCGCGGGCCGGGTCGTAGTGGTCGACGGCCTTGACGAGGCCGAGTGCCGCTACCTGGTAGAGGTCTTCGAGGGACTCGCCGCGCCCCTTGAACCGCACCGCGATCCGCTCCGCCATGGGCAGCCAGGCCCGGACCAGCTCGTCCCGGAGTGCCTCGCGCCGGGGACCGGCGGGTGTCCGGGAGAGCCGCTCGAAGGCCTCGGCCGTGTCGGGGGCGTCGTCGTGCGGGTGAACCTTGGTTCTGCTGGTGGTGACGCGCATCGCGCGCACCTCCCTCAGGCGGTGCCGGTGGACGGACACCATGGGAGGCACGGCTCGGACTTACGGAGACATCCGGGGCCTGGCCGGCTCCCACGGATGTGCCTCCTGTCCGAAGCACGTAATGCGGATGCCCGGCATCCGGGCTTTCAAAACAAATCGGGCATTCCGGTGACGCCACGTGGTCCGGCGGCTGTGCGCCGTCACGCTTGACTGTCCCTTGGGTTCATTACCTCTGCTACAGAGGTATCTTCGAGATGTGGAACCGGAAACCTTCCCGGACGAGCTGATCGACGCCCTCATCGGCGTCCAGCGGCTTCTCCGTCGCCGTCTGCGCCGGCAGATCGCACCGCAACTGCGCGGCGCCGAGGTCGAGCTGCTGCGCCTGGTCGTGTCCCGGCCCGGCATCGGCATCTCGGACGCCGCCAAGGAGCTGCACCTGGCCGGCAACTCGGTCTCGACGCTCGTCAACCAGCTCTCCCGGCAGGGCTATCTGGTCCGCGAGACCGACCCCGCCGACCGGCGCGCCGCCCGGCTGATGCCGACCCCGGCGGCCGAGGCGAGGCTCGCCGAATGGCGCAAACGGCGGGCGGAACTCGTACGGGACGGGCTGTCCGGTCTCGACGGAACGGACCTGGCAGCACTGAGCGCGGCGATCCCCGCGCTGCGGAAGCTCGCCGACAACCTGCACGAGGAGGCCGAGGAGTCATGACACGGGACGCGAACACGCAGGCCGTGAGCTGCACCGGGCTCGCCTACTCCTTCGGCGAGACGAACGCCGTCGACGGGCTCGATCTGTCGGTGGCGGAGGGCGAGGTCTTCGGCCTGCTCGGCCCCAACGGCGCCGGGAAGACCACCGCGATCCGGTGCATCACCACCCTGCTGCCGGTCCCGGCCGGCATGGTCCGCGTCTTCGGCCACGACACCGCCCGCGACCGCATGGCCGTACGGCGCCTGCTCGGCTACGTACCGCAGCAGCTGTCCGCCGACGCCGGGCTCACCGGACGCGAGAACGTCGCCCTGTTTGCCCGCGTCTTCGACGTCTCCCGCCGCGAACGGGACGAACGCGTCGCCCAGGCCCTGACCGCCGTCGACCTCACCGACGCCGCCGACCGGCTCGCCAAGACCTACTCCGGCGGCATGATCCGCCGCCTCGAACTCGCCCAGGCGCTGGTCAGCGCACCCCGGCTGCTGATCCTCGACGAGCCGACCATCGGCCTCGACCCGATCGCCCGCACCGGCGTGTGGGAGCACATCAACGCCGTACGCGCCGCCACCGGCATGACCGTCCTGGTGACCACCCACTACATGGACGAGGCCGACCAGTATTGCGACCGGGTCGGCCTCATGCACCGCGGCCGCATCCGGGCCCTCGGTACCCCGGCCGAACTCAGGGAGGGCCTCGGCGAGCGCCGGCGCGCCGCCGGAGCGGCGGCGGGCGGTCCGCTGCCGACGCTGGAGGACGTCTTCCGCGAGGTCGCGGGCAGCGGCCTCGACGACAAGTCAGGAGATTTCCGCGATGTCCGAAGCACCCGTCGCACCGCCAACCGCGTCGGCTGACCCGGCGGCCGGCATAGCCCTGCTGCTGCGCCCGCCCGAGCCGCGCGCGGGCTGGCGGCTGCTGCCCGCCCGGGTGGTGGCGATGTGCGCCGTCGAACTGCAGAAGCTGCGCCACGACCGAACCGAGCTGTACACCCGCGCCGTCCAGCCCGCCCTGTGGCTGCTGATCTTCGGTCAGACCTTCACCCGCATCCGGGCGATACCCACCGGCGGCATCCCCTACATCGACTACATGGCGCCCGGCATCATCGCCCAGTCCGCGATGTTCATCGCCATCTTCTACGGCATCCAGATCATCTGGGAACGCGACGCCGGCATCCTCAACAAGCTGCTGGTCACGCCCACTCCACGGTCGGCGCTGATCACCGGCAAGGCCTTCGCGGCCGGCATCAAGTCGCTGGTCCAGGCGATCGTCGTGGTGGTCATCGCCGCGCTGCTCGGTGTCGCCCTGACCTGGAACCCGCTCAAGCTGCTCGGCGTCGCGGCCGTCGTGGTCCTCGGATCCGCCTTCTTCTCCTGCCTGTCGATGACCATCGCCGGCATCGTGCTCAGCCGCGACCGCCTCATGGGCTTCGGACAGGCCATCACCATGCCGCTCTTCTTCGGCTCCAACGCCCTCTACCCGGTCTCCGTCATGCCGGGCTGGCTCCAGGCGGTCAGCAAGGCCAACCCGCTGAGCTACGAAGTCGACGCCCTGCGCGGCCTCCTGCTCGGCACGCACGCGCACGTGGCGCTCGACTTCGGCGTACTGGCCGTGGCCGCCGCGCTCGGCATCACCGCCGCCTCCTCGCTCCTCGGCCGGCTGGCCCGCTGATCAAGGGCGCGAAAGTGATGTGCGGCACGCACCGGACCGCGCATGCGTGCGGTCCTTTGCGAATTGTTCCTGCGCACGGCTTGATCAGCGATCAAAGGGGGTGAATTCGCTGGCCACAGCGCATTCTGCTCATTTGACAGTGCGCTGAGCACACAGATAGGAAGCAGCTCACTGAGGTCGAAGAGGTGGACTGTGTACGAGCCGAACGTGGTCGGGGACTGGCAAGAGTACGACGAGCATGCCGGTCTGCGTGTCCGCGTCCACCGGCTGGAAGCCGCCGAGCCGCCCCGGGGACGGGACGACGCGGCCGAGGGGCTGACGTACTTCAGTGTCCGCGTGACCGTCGAGAACCGCGGCAGCCGGCAGACCACCATCCACCTGGAGGACGGCCAGATCGACGTGCGGATCGGGCCCGACGGCGAGGCCGCGTTCATCGACTGGCGCAACTCGCAGTTCATCGAGGGCTTCGACGTCTACCCGCTGCGCCGGGCCACGGCGGTGCTGTACGCGGCCGGCCCCGAGGCCTCGCTGAGCCAGATCGACGTCCAGATCCAGCTGCGCGTCGACGACGACTGGGCGGACCGCCGGCTGTGGGCGGGCGGCATCGGACTGCACGACGAGAGCGTCGGCGCGCACGCCTGCCCCGGCCGGGAGGGCGGCCTGGCCCATCAGGTGAGCAACTTCCTTCGGGATCAGGCGGAGGAGGGCACCGCCTGACCGGCGGCACCCCGCGGATCCCGGCTCAGTGCGGGATGCCGTCGATGAGTTCGCGTGCTCCCTGACGCAGCAGTGCCACCGCGACCGACGTGCCCAGTGTGGCCGGATCCAGTCGGCCCGCCCACTCGTGCGCGTTCAGCCGCGTCTTGCCGTCCGGGGTGAAGACACAGGCCCGCAGCGAGAGTTCGCCGCCGTGGTCCACGCGCGCGTACCCGGCGATCGGGCTGTTGCAGTGGCCCTGGAGGACGTGCAGGAACATGCGCTCCGCGGTGGCCTCCCGGTGGGTGTCCGGATCGCCGAGCCCGCTGACGGCGTCGATCAGCTCGGTGTCGCCCTCCCGGCACTGCAGGGCCAGGATGCCCGCGCCGATCGGCGGCATCATCGTCTCCGGGGAGAGCACCTCGGTGACCACGTCCTGGCGGCCGATGCGCTCAAGACCTGACATCGCCACCAGCAGCGCGTCCGCCTCGCCGGCCGCCAGCTTGGCCAGCCGCCGGTTGACGTTCCCGCGGAACGGCACGCACTCCAGGTGCGGGTGGGTGGCGGCCAGTTGGGCCGCGCGGCGCACCGAGGAGGTGCCGATCCGGGTGCCCTCCGGGAGTTCGTCCAGGGTGAGGCCGCCCGGGTGGACGAGGGCGTCGCGGATGTCGTCCCGCTTCAGGAACGCGGCGAACGTCGTGCCTGCGGGCAGCGGCCGGTCGGCCGGTACGTCCTTCACGCAGTGCACCGCGAGATCGGCCTCGTGCGCCAGCAGCGCGGCGTCCACCTCCTTGGTGAACGCCCCCTTGCCCTCGACCTTGGACAGGTCGCCCATCCACTTGTCACCGGTCGTCTTCACGGGCACGACCTCGGTGCGCACCCCGGGATGCAGCACCGCCAACTCGGCGCGGACACGCTCCACTTGGGCGAGCGCCATGGGCGAGTCGCGGGAGACGATACGGATCAGTTCGGGCACGGACATGCGGACACGATAGACCTCCCGGAGGGGGCGGCTGTGCCGTACTGCGCCAATCGGGACAGGGATCACGTCGTCACCGCTCCGTCACGGCGGCCGGCACCCTGGACTCCGGCCAGGTCAGCACCGCCAGCGCGCCCACCGTGAGGAGGCCGCCGACCAGGAAGGTGCCGCGCACCCCGACGAGCGGCAGCAGTCCGCCGCCGAGGAGGGCACCTGCGGCCACGCCCGCGTTGAAGGCCATCGAGTTGGCCGCGAGCGCGGTCTCGGTGCGGCCCGGCGCCACCCGCAGCACCTGGCTCTGCGTGGCCATGAAGACGGGCGCGACCGAGGCGCCCAGCAGCATCAGCAGCGCCACCGCGGCCACTTGGCTGCCGCCGCCCGCGTACAGGCCGAGCAGGGCCACCGCCTGCGTGACCACCGGCACGGTGAGCGTGCCGCGGGGGAAGCGGTCGAGCAGCGGCCCGGCGAGCGTGACGCCGGCGAGCGCGGCCGCTCCGAACGCGAACAGCACACCGCTCACGGCGTCCTCGCCGAACCCGCCGACCTCGTCGAGGAAGGCGGCGACGTAGGTGAACGCCGCGAACACCCCGGTCACCGACAGGGCGGTCGTGGAGACGACGACGAGAAAACGGCGCCGGTCCGGGGCGGCGCCGTACGCCGCGTGGCTTTCCTGGGGGCGGGAGGTCGGCAGCAGGGCGCCGACGACGAGGAGGCAGACCAGCGCGAGCGCGCCGAGGACGGCGAAGGGCGCCCGCCAGCCGCTGTGGCCGCCGAGCCAGGTCCCGGCCGGTACGCCGAGCACCGTGGCGAGCGAACCGCCGATGGACAGCAGCCCCATGACCCGGCCGCGCCGCTCGGGCGGGAACAGGCCGACCGCGACCGGGCCCATCACCACCCAGAACGCGGCCTGCGCGAGTGCCGTGACCACGCGCGCCGCCATCAGCAGCCCGTACGAGACGGCGTGCGCCGCCGAGACCCAGCTGGCCACGGCCAGCAGCCCGAGGAGCCCGGCGAGCAGGTACCGGCGCGGCACCGAGCGGGTGACACGGGCGAACGGCAGCGACACCACGGCCACCGTCAGCCCGTATCCCGTGACGAGGATGCCGACCGCGCCGAGTGACACCCCCAGGTCGGCCGCCATGAGCGACAACAGGCCCACGGGGAGGTTCTCGGCGGTGTTGAAGGTGAACGCCGCCAGCATCAGCGCCGCGACGACGGCGCCCCTGCGCCACGCGGCGGGACGTACGCTGCCCATCCAGATGCCCTCCGGGGTGTCGGGAACAACGGGGGCCAGCGTGCCGGGCCGGGCGTAGGCCCTCCACTGTTTCGCTCCTGACCGAATCGGAACACCGCGTACGGAGGCCGCCTTGCCGCTGACCCTGCACCTGGGTCCGGACGATCTGACCCGCTGCCGGTTCGCGATCTCGCCGCTGTGCCAGACCCACGAGGCGCTGCGCATGCTGCGCCGCCCGTCCCGGCACGGCTACCACCGCGCCTGGCTGCGCCGTACGGACCGCACGCTCGCCGGCCTCGACCTGGCACCCCTGTGGCTGTTCGTGCCCCGCCCCGGCGGCTACACCCCGGACTTCCTCGGCCCGCCGCCAGAGGAGCCGTACCCCTCCATCGACGACGAACTCGCCCGGATGCGCGCCACCGACCCCGCCCTGGCCCGCGCCGAGATGGCACGCTCGCTCGCCTGCACACCCGGCCTCGCCGAGTCGCCGCAGGGCCGGGCCGCCCTCGACGACCCCGCCGCGACCGTCCGCCGCCTGGCCGACCTCACCGAGCTGGCCTGGCACGCCCTGCTCGCCCCGGACTGGCCGCGCCACCGTGCCCTCCTGGAGGCCGACATCGCCCAGCGCGCCCGCAGGGCCGCCGACACAGGCCTCGACGCCCTGCTCACCGGGCTGCACCCCACCGTCGACTGGGCCGCGCACACCCTCACCCTCGGGCAGTACGAGGACCGGGCGGACGCCCAGCGGCCCGACGGGCGCGGCATCCTGCTGATGCCGAGCGTCTTCGTCTGGCCGGACGTCGTGAGCGGCTTCGCCCGCCCCTGGCAGCCGACGGTCATCTACCCGGCCCTGGGCATGGGCCGCCTCCACAGCACTTCGCCCGCGCGCCCGCCCGCCGCCCTCGCCCGCCTCCTGGGCCGTCAACGCGCCGCACTCCTTGCCGACTTGACGGCCCCCGCCGCGACGACGGCCCTCGCCGACCGGCACGGCCTGGCGCCGTCCACGGTGTCGGCCCATCTGACGGCCCTGCGGGAGGCGGGACTGCTCGGAGCGCGACGCCATGGCCACTACGTGCTGTACGAGCGGACGGCGCTCGGGAACGCGCTGGTGGCCGGGGGGTAGTGGCCCGTCGAGGCGGTCGTACGACTGCCGACCTAGCATCGAAAGGGAGTGCCGAGCCGCCGCCCCGAGGAGCCACCATGAGCACAGCCGTCGTCGTGGGCAGCGGCCCCAACGGGCTCGCGGCGGCCGTCCGGCTCGCGGGCGAGGGCGTCGACGTCACCGTGCTGGAGGCGGCGGACACCATCGGCGGCGGCACCCGCACCAGCGAGCTGACGCCCGGCCTGCTGCACGACCACTGCTCGGCCACCCATCCGATGGCGGTCGGCTCGCCGTACCTGCGCACGCTCGGCCTGGAACGCCTGGGGCTGCGCTGGTGCCTGCCCGAGATCGACTGCGTGCACCCGCTCGACTCCGGCGCGGCGGGCGTCCTGCACCGGTCGGTCCGGGAGACCGCCGAGGGCCTCGGCCGGCCCGACGGCGCCCGGTGGGAGCGGCTGTTCGGGCCGCTGGGCGAGCGCTTCGACGCGCTGGCCGACGACTTCATGGGCCCGCTCACCCGCGTACCGCACCATCCGTTGTTGCTGGCCCGCTTCGGCGTTCCCGCTCTGCTGCCCGCCGCGGCGGTGGCGCGGCTGTGGCGCACGGAGGCGGCGCGGGCACTGTTCGGCGGGGCCGCCGCGCACGCCTTCCGGCCGCTGCACCGGCCCGCGACCGCCGCCATCGGGGTGTCGATCATCGCGGCCGGGCACCGGTACGGCTGGCCGGTGGCGGCGGGCGGCTCCCGCGCGATCAGCGACGCGCTCGCGGCGCTGCTGGCAGAGCGGGGCGGCCGGATCGAGACGGGTGTCCGGGTGCGGTCGGTGACTCAACTCCCGCCGTCCGACGTGGTGTTGTTCGACCTCGCGCCGAGCGCGGTCGCCGATGTCCTCGGCGACCGGCTGCCGGCCCGGGTCGCCCGTGCCTACCGCCGGTTCCGGCGCGGCCCCGCCGCCTTCAAGGTGGACTTCGCGGTCGAGGGCGGGGTGCCCTGGACCCACGAGGCGGCCCGGCGGGCGGGCACCGTGCACCTCGGGGGCACCTTCGAGGAGGTCGCCGCCGCCGAACAGGCCGTCCATCTGGGCCGCATGCCCGCGCGGCCGTTCGTCCTGGTCGGGCAGCAGTACCTGGCCGACCCGCAGCGCTCAAACGGGGACGTCCACCCCGTATGGACGTACGCGCACGTGCCGTACGGCTACGACGGCGACGCCACCGAGGCGATCGTCGGGCAGGTCGAACGGTTCGCGCCCGGCTTCCGTGAGCGGATCGTCGGCACGGCGGTGCGCACACCGGCCGCGTTCGAGGAGTACAACCCCAACTTCACCGGCGGGGACATCGTCACCGGCGCCAACACCGTCCGCCAGCTGCTGGCGCGCCCGCGTCCCGCCCCGGACCCGTACGCCACGGGGGTGCCCGGCATGTTCATCTGCTCGGCCGCCACCCCGCCCGGGGCCGGGGCGCACGGCATGTGCGGAGCGCACGCGGCCGCGTCGGCGCTGCGCCATCTGCGACGCGCGCGGGCGCGAAAGTAGGACGTCCTAGTACCTGTGCTTCTCGTCACACCGCGTGGCGCGCCATCGATTTACTAGGACGTCCTAGTATCTAGGTGTCGGCGCTCCGTGACTCGTCTTGGGAAGGCCCCGCCATGAGCGATCTGCACCGCCCTGTGCACCCCGTCCGTCTGGTCACGGCCTCGGCCCTGTTCGACGGGCACGACGCGTCGATCAACATCATGCGGCGGATCTTCCAGTCCCAGGGCGCCGAGGTGATCCACCTCGGTCACAACCGGTCGGTGCAGGAGGTCGTGGACGCGGCGCTGGAGGAGGACGCGCACGGGGTGGCGGTCTCCTCGTACCAGGGCGGGCATGTCGAGTACTTCGAGTACCTGGTCGAGTCGCTGCGCGAGCAGGGGGCGGAGCACGTGCGCGTGGTGGGCGGTGGCGGCGGTGTCATCGTGCCCGAGGAGATCGCCCGGCTGCGGGGGAGCGGGGTGACCATCTTCTCGCCGGAGGACGGGCAGCGGATGGGCCTCGCCGGGATGGTCAACTCCGTCGTCCGGGACTGCGACTTCGACCTGTGGGACAGCAAGCCGGCCGACGTCGCCGCCGTCCTCGCGGGCGACCGGTTCGCGATCGCCCGCGCCGTCACGGGCGCCGAACTCGGCAAGCTGCCCGCGGACTTCACGGCGCAGCTGCGCGCCGCGGCCTCGGCGCGGGTGGTGCCCGTGCTGGGCATCACCGGCACCGGCGGCTCCGGAAAGTCGTCGCTCACCGACGAGTTGGTGCGCCGCTTCCGGGTCGACCAGCAGGACAAGCTGCGGATCGCGGTGATCGCCGTGGACCCGACCCGGCGGCGCGGCGGCGGTGCGCTGCTCGGCGACCGGATCCGGATGAACTCCCTCGACGGCAACCGGGTGTTCTTCCGCAGCCTGGCCACCCGCGGCAGCCGCGAGCTGCCCGAGCACCTCTCGGACGTCATCGACGTGGTGAAGGCCGCCGGGTTCGACCTGGTGATCGTGGAGACGCCGGGCATCGGGCAGGGCGACGCGGCGATCGTGCCGTTCGTCGACACCTCGCTGTACGTGATGACGCCGGAGTTCGGCGCCGCCTCCCAGCTGGAGAAGATCGACATGCTCGACTTCGCCGACGTGGTGGCCATCAACAAGTTCGAACGGCGCGGAGCCAAGGACGCGCTGCGCGACGTGGGCCGCCAACTGGTCCGCAACCGCGAGGCGTTCGGCAAGCGCCCCGAGGACATGCCGGTGTACGGCACCTCGGCGGCCACCTTCAACGACGACGGCGTCACCGCACTCCACCAGCACCTCAAGACCCTCCTGGCGGAGAAGGGGCTGCCGCTGGTCGAGGGCGCGCTCGCCCCGGTCGACGTACGGCACTCCTCCGGGATCCGCCAGGTCGTGCCCGCCGACCGGGTCCGCTATCTCGCCGAGATCACCGAAACCGTCCGCGCCTACCACTCCGCCACCGGCCGACTCGCCGACGCGGCACGGCGCGTGCAGCGGCTGGCACTGGTCGAGGAGGAGCTCGTCGACGCCGGCCTGGACGCGGCGGACGTACGGTCGCTGCTGGTCGAGGCGCGTCGGCAGCTGCCGTACGAGATCATTCAGCAGATCGAGAACTGGCCCTCGGTCGTGGCCTCCTACTCCGGCGACGAGCAGGTCGTGAAGGTCCGGGACAAGGAGATCCGCACCACGCTGACCCGCGAGTCCCTGTCCGGCAACAGGATCCCGCGCGTGGCCCTGCCCCGCTTCACCGACCACGGCGAGCTGGTGCGGTTCTGGCGCGCGGAGAACCTGCCCGGCCGATTCCCCTTCACGGCCGGGGTGTTCCCCTTCAAACGCGACGGCGAGGACCCGGCCCGCATGTTCGCGGGCGAGGGCGACCCGTTCCGCACCAACCGGCGCTTCAAGCTGCTGTCGGAGGGGCAGCCGGCGACTCGCCTGTCGACAGCGTTCGACTCGGTGACGTTGTACGGCCGCGACCCCGGCGAGCGCCCCGACATCTACGGCAAGGTCGGCACCTCCGGCGTCTCCATCGCCACCCTCGACGACATGAAGGCGCTCTACGACGGCTTCGACCTCGTCGCGCCCACGACCTCGGTGTCGATGACGATCAACGGCCCCGCCCCGACCATCCTGGCCTTCTTCCTCAACACCGCCATCGACCAGCAGACCGAGAAGTTCCGGGACGCCGAGGGCCGCGAGCCCTCGCCCGAGGAGGCGGCCGAACTGCGTGCCCGTGCGCTGGCGACCGTGCGCGGCACCGTGCAGGCCGACATCCTCAAGGAGGACCAGGGGCAGAACACCTGCCTGTTCTCCACCGAGTTCAGCCTGCGGATGATGGCCGACATCCAGGAGTGGTTCATCCAGCACCAGGTCCGCAACTTCTACTCGGTGTCGATCTCCGGCTACCACATCGCCGAAGCCGGCGCGAACCCCATCAGCCAGCTCGCCTTCACCCTCGCCAACGGCTTCACCTACGTCGAGGCGTACCTCGCGCGAGGCATGCACATCGACGACTTCGCCCCCAACCTGTCGTTCTTCTTCTCCAACGGCATGGACCCCGAGTACTCCGTGCTGGGGCGGGTCGCCCGCCGTATCTGGGCGGTGGCGATGAAGGAGAAGTACGGCGCCAACGAGCGCTCGCAGAAGCTGAAGTACCACGTCCAGACCTCCGGACGCTCCCTGCACGCCCAGGAGATGGACTTCAACGACATCCGCACCACCCTGCAGGCCCTCATCGCGATCTACGACAACTGCAACAGCCTGCACACCAACGCCTACGACGAGGCCGTCACCACCCCCACCGAGGACTCCGTGCGCCGCGCCCTCGCCATCCAGCTGATCATCAACCGGGAGTGGGGCCTGGCGATGAACGAGAACCCACTGCAGGGGTCGTTCATCATCGACGAGCTGACCGACCTGGTCGAGGAGGCGGTGCTCCAGGAGTTCGAGCGGATCAGCGAACGCGGCGGTGTCCTCGGCGCGATGGAGACCGGCTACCAGCGCGGCCGCATCCAGGACGAGTCGATGCTCTACGAGCAGCGCAAGCACGACGGCTCGCTGCCGCTCATCGGCGTCAACACCTTCCGCAACCCGCACGCCGACACCGCAGAGCCCGCCGCCGTCGAACTCGCCCGCGCCACCGAGCAGGAGAAGCACTCCCAGCTGGAGCGCGTCCACGACTTCCAGGCCCGCCACCAGGAGCCGGCTCACGCCGCCCTGGCCGCTCTCAAGGAGGCGGCGATCAGCGGAGACAACGTCTTCGCCGTCCTGATGGACGCCGCCCGGGTCTGCTCGCTGCAGCAGATCACCGACGCCTTCTTCGAGGTGGGCGGGCAGTACCGCCGTAACGTCTGAGCGGAAGCGGGCGGGGAGACGGGGACGACGGGCCGTCCGCTCTCACCGCCCCGCGTCCCGCACGCAGCGGAACCCGGTGTGGCCGCTGGAGCTGTCCGGTGTGTTGGCGCTGCGGGCGGCGACGCGGTAGCGGTTGCAGTAGGACCGGTGGCACATGTGGGAGCCGCCCCGGATGACCCTCGCCGTGCCGTCGGCCGGGCCTGTCGGATTGGTCGTCGCAGGGCCGTCGTGGTCGGTGGACCACCAGTCCGCGCACCACTCCCAGACGTTGCCGGACACGTTGTACAGGCCGTACCCGTTGGGTTCGAAGGCGTCCACGGGGGCGGTGCCGCGGTAGCCGTCGGCGGCGGTGTTCTTGGCGGGGAAGGTGCCGCGGAAGATGTTGCAGCGGTACTCGCCGGACGGGTTCAGCTCGTCGCCCCACGGATACCGCTTCTGCTCCAGGCCGCCCCTGGCCGCGTACTCCCACTCGGCCTCGGTCGGCAGCCGCTTGCCCGACCACCGCGCGTAGGCGGCGGCGTCGTGCCAGGACACGTGCACCACCGGATGGTCCGCGCGGTCCTCGACCGTGCTGCCGGGGCCCTCCGGCCGGTTCCACGCCGCCCCGCCCACCCCGCACCACCACGGCGTGTGCTCGGGACGCGGCGCGCCGCGCCGCAGCGCGCCGGGCAGGAAGGAGGCGAAGACGTACGACCATCCGATCCGCTCGGCGTCGGTGACGTACCCGGTGTCGGCCACGAACTCCGCGTACTGCTCGTTGGTGACCGCGTACGCGTCGATGCGGAACGGGTCCAGCCGCACCGCCCGCACCGGGCCCTCCCCGTCCGCCGGGAAACCCTCCGCGTCCTCGGCCCCCATGAGGAACTCGCCGCCCGGCAGCAGCACCGTCCCGTCGGTCCCGGCCTCCGTGCGCCGCCCGGCCGGGGGCGAGGGCAGCGGCCGTACGGACTCGGCCGAATGCCCGGCCGACGGCATGCAGCAGCGGCCCGGCGGGGTGGACTGATCGGTCATCGCTTCCAGGTTCTTTCTCTCGTCGCGATCCCCGATCCTCGCAGGCCTTCCTGTCAGGACGGCGCCTCGCCGGGAGCGTCGCCGACTGCCCCGCACACCTCGCCTCGACGCCGTGCCCGCGCAGCGTCAGCCACGGCCGAGTGGCCCGCTACACCAAGGGCGCGCTGATCTCGATCGCCCGCTGGGCGGCCGCCAGTGCCTGTTCGTCGCCGACGTCCAGGGCCGTGTCGGTGAGCTTGATGACGTGCTCGTCGCCGTGTGCCAGGGCGCGTTCCACGACCTCTTCCGCCGTCAGGCGCGCCGGGGGCGTGTAGGTGACGGGCTCGGCGGGGGCGTACATCGCGGTGACCGCCGCGGACGCCGTCCAGGCGGCGTGCAGGCTGGGGGCCCACAGGTCGCGGGGCAGTGAACCCAGCGTGCGCAGCACCGCGTTGGGTGCCGTCGCCGCGTGCACGAGCATGGTCTCCTCGCCGTGCCCGTGGGTGGCGTACCGGTGGGTCGCGGCCTGCACCAGTTCCGTCAGGCGCTCCCGGGCCGTGTCCGGGTCGCTCACTTCGCCCGCCCACAGCGGGAGTCGGCGTACCGCGGCCAGCCGCGCCGGGAATCCCATCGGACCCTCGGCGATCGCGGGGACGGCGTCGAGGGAGGCCGCGGCCGTCGGCGCGCCGGGCAGGGTGGTGATGCCGGAGACGGGGTGGTGGCGGGCCGCCCAGTAGCCCAGGGCGTGGGCGAGTTCGGTGCGGCGGGGTGCGTTCTCGCCGGATTCCAGGGCGCGCACCGCGTGGCCGGTCCGGATCACGGGATGCGTGGAACCGCCGTACATGCCCGGCAGCAGGCGCGGCCACCACTCGGCGAGGACGTCCCGCCACGGACGCTCCGCGAGCGTCCGCGTGAAGTGGTCGATCCAGTCCGCGGCCCGGCGTGGATCGCCCAGCGCCGTGGGCCAGTTGGCGTCCGTCACGGGTTCGAGCCTGTCGGGGAAGTCCTCCAACTTGTCGTGGTACAGGTCCAGCCAGCGGTGCACGGCGCCCGCCTGTCCGTGCGCGGCGAGCGCCTCGACGACCATCGGAGCGTGGTTCGTGAGCCGGCCGAGGCGCTCCGGTCCGGTGGCGTGGACTCGTTCCAGGGCTTCTTCGAGCTGTCCGCTCGTGTCGGTGGTCTGCATGGGAACGACGCTAGGCACCGGCCCGCGGCCCGGGATCGGGCGCGGGAACCAAGCCCGGCACGCTTCCGGACCTAGATCCCGAGGACCAGGTCCACGCTGTGGTGTCCGGTTCCGTCGGCCGGTACGACGGGTGCCGCGGCCCGTCCGTCGATCGTGCACGCCCGCACCCGGCTGCCGCCGCCGCTCAGCGTGAGGTCGAGCGTCATGTCCCGGTAGGCCAGCCCGCGCAGGCTCACCGCACCCCACCCCGGGGGCAGACACGGCCGCAGCCGTACGGCGTCCTCGGTGAAGGTCAGCCCGAACAGACCCTCGTTGACCAGCCGCAGGTACGCCGTCGCCGACCAGGTCTGGTCCGGCTGCGAGACGAAGTGCTCGGCCCGCCCGCTGCCGCCCTCCTGCCAGCCGCCGTCGACGGCGCCGGTCACGGAGTCGTACAGCTCGTAGAAGTCGTCGTCGCTCGCCGAGACGAGAGCGGCGAGGCGGTCGACGGCCCGCTCGAACAGGTCGGCGCGGCCCGCGCCGGCGGCCGCGTTCCCGTACAGGCCGTGCACCATCGGCCACACCATGACGTTGTGCCGCCCCGGTCCGCTGTCGTCGAAGCGCGGGAAGTGCGGCCAGACGTTGACGATGCCGTGCGGCTGCCAGTGAGTGCCGTCCAGGAGCAGCCGGGCCCGTCGCGCGTCGGCGACTCCGCACAGGACGGCGAGGGCGAGTCCGGCACCCTCCTGGGAGGTGTCGACGTGCCCGTCTTCGCGGACGAAGTAGGCGTACGTGCCCGCGTCCTCCCGCCACAGATGCCGGTCGACGGCCTTCCGGAGGCGCGCCGCCTCTGCCTGCAGCGACACCGCCCGCGTCGGCTCGCCCAGGGCGTCGGCCATGTCCGCGAGCGCCGAAAGGGCGCTGTAGTAGAGGCAGTTCGTCGACAGGCACATCAGGCGTTCGGTGCCCGGATGGTCGAGGACGAAGGACGAGTGCGCCTGGGCGGAGGCGGGCGGGCTCGGGTAGCCGGAGATGCCGTCGTTCATGAATCCGGGCCCCCGGAACAGGCCGTAGGCCGGGTCGAAGTCGCTCGTGCGGCGCGCGGCGAGGGTGTTGGCGGAGGTCTCGTGGGCCCGGGTCAGGAAGACGCGGTCGCCGGTGACCCGGTAGTGGTGCAGGGCGGCCACGATCCACACCACCTGGTCCCACCACTGGTCGTCCTGCTGCACGACCAGTCCGCCCGGACCCCGGTCGACCACCGACCACAGGGTGTTGCGGCCCACGGCCGGCGCGAGCAGGCTGACCCCGCTCCACGCGTTGACGGCCGCGTCCCGCGTCCACCGCTGCGGCGCCGGATAGCCGCCACCCGCCCGTACGACCGTCCCGGGCGGGTAGGCGAGCAGCCCCGCCCTGTCGTACACGGACGGGTCGGCGTCGATGGTGTGCCTGCCGGCGAGGGTCGCCAGCGCGGTCGAGTACAGGGTGCCGAGCCGGTGCTGGACGGCCGGGTCGGCGAAGGCGAGGGTGGGCATGGTGTAGCCGTTCCCCTGCGCCGCGGTCCGCGCACTCGCGGCGCCGAGAACGGTCACCGCGGCCAGGAAGCCCCGTCGGGAGAGCCGTCCGCGGCTGCTCCGTTCCTCGACCGGCATGCTGCGTCCCTCCTGTCTCCCGGAGCCAGGATGACTCCGGGAGCTGTGGAACGACGGCCGACGAACGGTCCCGGTGTCAGGCGTTCGGGTCGAACGCGATGCCGGACGGCTTCGCCGAGGAGAGGTGCGAGGCGAAGCTGGCGTCCTTGAGGCCGAAGTTGGCGCTGCCGAAGTCGTACGCGCTGAGCTTGTCGCGCAGGCCCGCCGGGTAGCCGTTCCAGCCGACCAGCGGCGGGTACTGCCAGGTGTGCTTGTCGTTCTCCGGCGGCTCGTCGTTCGAGTTCGCCAGCCGGAAGCAGTGCGTGCTGATGCCGTCCTTGTGGTAGACGATCTTCGGGTGGCCGCCGTCGAAGCGGACCTCGGAGGCGGCGTGCACGGTGAACGAGCCGTGGTTGGACGTCGACACGTACTTGATCTGGCCGTCCTGCACCCAGACCACCACGTGCTCCCAGTCGTGCCGGTGCCCGCCGATGCTGCTGCCGGAGATGGCCTGGTCCTTCTCGAAGTACAGGCCGTACATGTAGGCGCACCAGCCGTTGTTGCACTTGTAGCGGGAGTAGCTGTTGGTGTTGTCCAGGTCGGACGCGTCGTGGCACTCCCCGTTGAGCGAACCGGTGGGCTTCAGACCGCCGTTGATGGTGCCGTCGGGGCCGATCGCGGGGGTCGGGTAGCAGCCGTCCGTGTCGTAGTCGAAAGCCGGCTGGTACGTGAACTCGGCGGCCTCGGCATTGGCCGGCAGCGCCGTCGGCGGCGCCGCGAAGGCGGCGGACGGAAACGCCACGACGAGCACGGCGGCACCGGCCAGACCGGTCAGCCATCTCCTGCGGTTCACCTTGAACTTCGCTGACGACACTGCGTCCTCCTCCTGGTCCGGGCGCAGCCCAACGGCTGTGGGGGGCAAGGGAGTTCAGCATCGCGGCATTTCACTTCCGGGCCAAGAGGCCACAGGCGTACCAGTGGTGAAGCACAGCCCAATATTCGGATGGTGACGGGGCGTCAGTGGGTGGTGTCGTCCGGGAGGTCGGCCGCCGCGTCCTCCGGCGCGAGGTCGGGCCGCAGCCGCAGCCAGGACGGCTGGCGCAGCAGACCGGCCCGGGTGCGGGTGCTGTAGCGGACCTCGCCGACGAGCCGCGGCACGACCCAGTGCGCACCGGCGACCCGCGGGGCGGGGTCGAAGGGGCACACGTCCGTCGCGGCGGCCGCCAGCAGCTCGGCCAGCCGGCTGCGCTCGGTCTCGCTCCAGCCGGTGCCCACACTGCCGACGTACCGAAGGCGTTCGCCGGCCCGCTGCCCGACCAGGACCGCGCCGGGTAGGCCCGACAGCCGACCCTTGCCGGGCAGCCAGCCGCCCACCAGGACGTCCTCGGTGCGCATGTTGCGGATCTTGATCCAGTTGCGGGAGCGCACCCCGGGCTCGTAGACCGAGTCGAGCCGTTTGCACACCAGTCCCTCCAGACCGTGTTCCCGGGTGGCCCGCAGGGCCTGCTCGCCGTGTCCGACGAGGGCGGCGGGCGTGGACCAGAACGGGCCGTCCAGACCGAGTCCGTGCAGCAGCTCCCGGCGGTGGGTGTAGGGGAGCGGGGTGAGGTCCCGGCCGCCGAGATGCATCACGTCGAACAGCACCAGATGGACCGGCACCTTCGCCGCCTGACGTGCCGCCCTGCCGGGTGAGTGCACCAGGCCCATGCGGGACTGCAGCAACTGGAAGTCGGCGCGGCCCCGTTCGTCGAGCGCCAGCACCTCGCCGTCCAGCACGGCGGACGTCGTCCCCAGCGCCGTGCCGAGCGCGTGCAGCTCGGGGTAGGCGCCGGTGATGTCCTCCCCGGACCGGGCACGCAGCAGCACGCCACCGTCCCCTTCGAGGTAGGCCACCACACGCTGGCCGTCCTGCTTGGTCTCGTAGGCCCAACGGGCGTCCTGCGCGGCGGGCGGCAGGCGGCCCGGTGTGGCCAGCATCGGCGGGATCAGAGGGAGCGTCACGGGGTGAGATGTCGACGGCCCCGCCGACCGTCACGCGCCCTGCCCCCGGGTTTCCCCTGAACGGCGCTGTCCGAAGAAGGCCGGGCCAGGGTCGTCCGACCGTTCCTGCCCGGTCCTGTCCGCCACCATGCCGTCGAGGCGGTCTTGCCCGGTCCCGTCCACCCGCATGCCGCCGAACCGCTCCTGCCCGGTCCGTCCGCCACCATGCCGCCGACCCGGTCCTGCTCGGCTCCCGTTCGCCCGAAGTCGCCGAACGGCGCTGCTACAGACTGCTCGCCGGTGTCAGCAGGTCCTCCAGGCCGACGCGGCGGAAGAACTCCACCCGGATGCGGTCGGCCACGGCGGACACCACCTCGCTGCCGTCGCGGCTCGGGTCGACATGGAGCCGGAACGGGCGCTCGCCCGGCGGGAGTTCCACGCTGCGTACGACCGCCTCGGCGACCTTGGCCACGTCCGCGTCCGGCGGTATCAGCCGCGCCAGCCGCTCGTTCACGTCGTCCATGAGCGTCTTGTACCGGGCGTCGTAGGCGGTCGCCCGCTCGCCGTCGGCCGGTGTGCCGGCGTGCGCGAAGTGGTTCGTGCCCGAGGTGAAGGCGCCGGGCACCACGATGGTGGTGTCGATCCCGAACCGGACGACCTCGGCCGCGTAACTCACCGCGAGGGCGTCCATGGCGGCCTTCGCCGCGAAGTACGGGGCGAGGAAGGGCGGGCAGCCGCCGCGGGTGCTGGAGGAGCCGATCCACACGAGGTGGCCGTGCCCCTGCTCGCGCAGCCGGGGCAGTGCCGCGCGGTTGACGCGCTGGGTGCCGAGCACGTTGGTGTCGTACACGTCTGCCAGCTGCTCGGGGGTGAAGGCCTCGGCCGGGCCGAGCACCATGTGCCCGGCGTTGTGCACCACCACGTCCAGGCGCCCCTGCTCCGCGACGACCCGGGCGACGGCCGCGTCCGCGCTGTCCTGCCGGGTGACGTCGAGTTCCACGGCGCGCAGGTCCACGCCGTGCTCGGCCGCATGGGATGCGAGGTCGGCGGCGGCTCCGGCGTTACGGCTGCCCAGGGCGCGCATGCCCGCGTAGACGGTGTGGCCGTGCGCGGCGAGCGCGCGGACGGTGAGGGCGCCGAAACCGCTGGAGGCGCCGGTGACGAGGACGACCTTGCTGTCGTTCATGACTGTTCCTCTCGGATCCTGTCGGAATCCTCTGGATGGGGGTTGCTGTGCAGGGCGACGGCGGTGAGCCGTCAGATGATGCCGCCGTTGGCCCGCAGCACCTGGCCGTTGACCCAGTGGCCCTCGCGGCCGGTCAGGAAGGCGACGACGTTGGCTATGTCCTCCGGCGTGCCCAGCCGCTCCAGCGGCGCCTGTCCGGCCAGCCGGGCGACGGTCTCCTCGTCCTTGCCGTCCAGGAAGAGATCGGTCGCGGTGGGGCCGGGCGCCACCGCGTTCACGGTCACGTCACGGCCGCGCAGCTCCCGGGCGAGGATCAGCGTCAGGGCCTCGACCGCGCCCTTGCTCGCCGCGTAGGCGCCGTAGCCCGGGAAGGCGAGGCCCACCACCGAGCTGGAGAAGTTGACGAGCGCTCCGCCGGGCCGCAGCCGGCGCGCGGCCTGCTGGTCGACCACGAAGGTGCCGCGGATGTTGGTCCGGTACAGGGCGTCCAGCTCGCCGAGGTCGAGCTCCGCGACCGGGGACAGCGGCATCCGGCCGGCCGCGTGCACGACCGCGTCGACGCCGCCGTACGTGGCCTCCGCCAGGTCGAACAGGGCGGTGACCTCGGCCTCGTCGGCGACGTCCGCGCGGGCGGCGTACGCCGTGCCGCCGGCCGCCTCGATCCCGGCCACGACGTCGTCCGCCGCGTCCTTGTTGCCCGCGTAGCCGACGACGACCGCGAAGCCGTCGGCGGCGAGCCGCTGGGCGACCTGTCGTCCGATGCCGCGCGAACCCCCGGTGACGATCGCGACACGCCGGTCCTGCTGGGGCTGAGAGGTCATGACTGCATCCTTTGTTAGCGCTGCTACGACTGCTTCGTATCGACGATAACACGGAATCGTAGCGTCGGTACAGTCAATTCGTATCGGCGTTACGGATGGCGTACCTTGTACCCATGGATGCGAGGGAAAAGATCCTGGAAGCGGCCACCGAACTGCTGGCCGAGGCGCCGGCCGCCGATGTCTCCACCCGTGCTGTGTGCGAGAAGGCCGGGGTGGGGGCGCCGATGCTCTACCGGCTGTTCGGGGACAAGGCGGGGCTGCTGGCGGCCGTCGTCGACCGGGGGTTCGAGGAGTACCTCGCCTCGAAGCGGGCGGCCCGGCCCAGCGGCGATCCGGTGGCCGACCTCAGGAGCGGCTGGGACAACCACATGCGCTTCGCCCTGGAGCACCCCAACCACTACCGGCTGATGTACTCGCCCGAGCTCACGGTCCCGCCCGCCGCCGCCCAGGAGGCGCACGCCCTGCTGCTGGAGATCCTGGAGCGCTGCGCGGCCGCCGGACGGCTCACCGTCCCGCCCGCCCTCGCCACCCGGATGATCATGTCCGCCAACGTGGGCGCGGCCCTGTCGATGCTCACCAGGCCCGAGCAGTACCCGGACCCGCGGTTCTCCGAGCGGCTGCGCGACGCCCTGCTCGGCACGCTGACCCGGCCCGCCGAGAGCGAGCAGGCGGGGGAGCAGGACGGTCGGGACAGGGCCGTGCCCGTCGCCGCCGCCACGCTCGCGGCCCGGCTGCGTGCCGAGCAGTCCCCGGTGTTCACCCCCGCCGAGTCGGCGCTGCTGGAGCAGTGGCTGGACAAGCTGTCCGCCGGCTGACGCCTCAGCGCTCGCTGCGCGGCGGGGCCTGCACGAGCCCCGACTGATAGGCGATGACGACGAGCTGGGCGCGGTCGCGGGCGCCCAGCTTCGTCATCGCGCGGTGCACGTGGGTGCGTACGGTCAGCGGGCTGACGTAGAGCTTCTCGGCGATCTCCTCGTTGGAGTGGCCCTCGGCCACCCAGGCCATCACCTCCCGCTCCCGAGCCGTCAGCGCGGACAGGTCGTCGGACGCCGCCAGGCGCGCGCCCTGTGCCGGGGCGGTCAGAAAACGCGCGATCAGCACGCGCGTGGCGTGCGGCGAAAGCAGCGACTCGCCGGACGCGACCGTGCGGATGCCGTCCAGGAGGGCGTCGGCGGTCACGTCCTTGCCGAGGAACCCGCTCGCGCCGGCCCGCAGCGCCTGGGCGACGTACTCGTCGATCTCGAACGTGGTGAGGATCAGCACGCGCGTGCCCGACAGTTCCGGATCGGCGCAGACGACGGTCGTGGCGGCCAGGCCGTCCGTGCCCGGCATCCTGATGTCCATCAGGACGACGTCGGGGCGGTGGATGCGGGCCAGGTCGACCGCCTCGGCACCGTCGGTGGCCTCGGCGACCACCTCCATGTCCGCGCAGGAGTCGATCAGGATCCGGAACGTGGCCCTGAGCAGGGCCTGGTCGTCGGCGAGCAGCACGCGGATGGTCATGGTGTCCATTCTTGTCGTCTCATGGCTCGCGTTCCTCGTGTCACGGAGCGATCGGGTACAGGGGCAGCCGGGTGGTCACCTCGAAGCCGCCCGTCGGCCGGTGACCGGCCTGCAGGGCGCCGCCGACGGACCGGGCGCGCTCACGCATGCCGATCAGTCCGAAACCGTGGCCCGGGGCGGGTTCGGCGGGCGCGACGGAGGTGCCGTCGTCGGTGACGGTGATCGTCAACTGGTCGTCGCCGTAGTGGAGATGGACGCACACGTCCTTCGCCGCGGCATGCTTGGCGACGTTGGTCAGCGCCTCCTGCACGATGCGGTACGCCGTCAGGTCCACGCCGGGTGTCAGCGGCCGGGGCGACCCCTCCGTGCCCACCCGGACGGTCAGGCCGGTGCCGCCGAACGCGTCCGTCAGGTCGGCGAGCTGGGCCAGCCCCGGGCTCGGTGCCAGCGGCGCGTCCGGGTCGTCTCCCTGGCGCAGCACGGCCACGGTCGACTTCATCTCGCGCAGCGCCGAGGACGTCGTACCGGCGAGATCGGTGAGGATCCTCTGGACCTGCTCGGGATGGGTGCGGGCGAGATGGGCGGCCGTGCCGGCCTGGGCGTTGGCCAGGGCCAGGTGGTGGGCGACGACGTCGTGCAGTTCGCGGGCAATGCGCATGCGTTCCTCGGCGACCCGGTGCCGGGCCTCGTCCTCCCTGCTGCGCTCGGCGTACTCCGCGCGGGCCTGGACGGCCTCCAGATAGGCCTCCTTCATGCGCACCGTGCTCCCGGTGGCGACCGGCAGCACCAGCCAGGCGGCCGGGCCGAGCGTCTTCAGGGGCCAGGGATGGTCGTTGGGGTCGACCGCGAAGGCCGGGATCACCACGGCGAAGAGGGTGGCGAAGAAGAAGAGCCTTGTGGTCCTGCGGTCGGTGTCGATGGCGAGCCGGAACAGGGCGAGCATGACCGGGCCCAGCAGCAGCGGGGTGAGCAGATGGCCCAGCGCGCCGGCGCAGGCCGCGGCGAGCGCGGTCACCGTGACGACGGTCCGGGGGTGGCTGCGCTGCCAGAACAGTGCCGTGCAGGAGGCGGCCGCCAGCGCGATGGTCGGCAGCACCGAGTCGTCGCGGTGGGCGCCGGGCACCTGGACCTCGCTGCCGAAGAGGAAGGCCGCGAACAGGAGCGCGGCCGTCATCGTGTCGACGGTGCGGACGTGGTCGTCCGCGTAGCGCTGCCAGGGGATGCTCATGGCGTAACTCCGGTCGTGGTTCCTGGGGCCATGGTGGGCGATGCCCACCGGGAACGGCGGGCGAGGGTCGCCCGTGTCCGGCGACACGGGCGACCCTCCCGGGGGGATGGGGCGAAGGTCAGAGACGGGCGGCCTCCCGCGCGTCCGGCTCGGCGGAAGCCGGGGCGGCCAGGGCCCGGTGGGTCAGCCCCTCGCCCCCGATCACCGGCAGCACCCCGTCCAGCGACCGCGACAGCCGGCAGGCGGCCTTGCCGAGCAGGGCGAGGACCGCCGTCCCGCCCGGGCGCTCGCCTCGTCGCCCTTCGTGCCGGGCAGCCGCTGCTCCAGCACGTCGAACGCCTTCTGCGCCTCGATGCCGGGCTTGGTCGAGGTCCAGTCCCCGGCGGCAGGCGCGGTCACCGCGCCGGTGCCCACGCCGACCGGTCGGCACAGGAATGCGGCCATGGAACGGAGGTCTCCCCATCTGGTCTCGGGTACCTCCTCAGACTCGCGGCACGGGCCCGTCACGTCGTCGTGCGGCTGCCGACAATCGCCGCTACTGAGAACGCAGTACGGGCCCGCGCATCCGTCATCCCCGAGCACGAGGGGCACGGCCCGGACGGTGGTGAAGCGGGCTACACCATGGGTTCGGGAGCGCACTCCATCGAGCCGCCCCTCCCGCCCCGGCAGGGTTGTCGGTACACGAACAGCCCACCCCTCCCGGAAGGAAAACCCATGCAGTCCCTGCTGGCGTCGCGACCCGTGCTCTGGTTCCTCTTCCTGTTCAACCTGGTCGTCGCCGCGCTCGCCCCGTTCGTCGTCGACGGCGCCCAGGGCGTCCTGACCTGCGTCGGCATGGGAGTCGTATCGCTCGGGGCGGGCGTCAGCCTGCTGCGGACCCGCAAGCAGCCGGCCTGAGGGCCGCCGACCGTCGGCCGGCGGCCCTCGCCGGGCAGCGGGCTCAGCCCACCTTGGAGGCGTCGGCCGCCGGCTCGGCGACCGCCGGAGCCGTCGGGGCCCCGGTCACGGGACGGCGGCGCGGGATGAACGACGCCACGACGAAGGCCAGCAGGGCCGCACCCGCACCCAGGCCCATGACGACCTTGAAGCCGTCCTCCGACGGCAGCGCGTAGCCGCCCAGGCTGATCGTCATCTGCGACAGGACGACACCGGCGACGGCGCTGGCGCACGACGTACCGATCGACCGCATCAGCGTGTTGAGGCTGTTGGCGGCCGCGGTCTCCGACGGGTCGACCGCACCCATGATCAGCGCGGGCATGGCGCCGTACGTGAAGCCGATGCCGGCGCCGATCACGCAGGAGACCACCACCAGGTGCCAGACCTCGGACATCAGCACGATGTTCAGGCCGTAGCCGGAGGCAACGATCAGGGCGCCGATCATCAGCGTCACCTTCGGACCCTTGGCCTTGGAGACGGCCGCGGAGACCGGCGCGAACGCCATCATCACCAGACCCGAGGGTGCCATCACCAGGCCGGCGGTCAGCAGCGACCTGCCCAGGCCGTAGCCGGTCTGGGTGGGCAGTTGCAGCAGCTGGGGCAGCACGAGCGACATCGCGAACATCGAGAAGCCGATCGCGATCGACGCCAGGTTGGTCACCAGCACCTGACGGCGGGCCGTGGCGCGCAGGTCCACCAGCGGCTCGGAGGTGCGCAGTTCGAAGAAGCCCCACGCGAGCAGCACCACGACCGCCGCGGCGAACAGACCGAGGGTGGTGCCGCTGGTCCAGCCCCAGTCGGCGCCCTTGGAGATCGCCAGCAGCAGCGACACCAGCCCCGCGGCCATGCCGACACCGCCGACCACGTCGAAGCGGCCGCCCGAACGCACCCGGGACTCCGGCACGAACAGCACGACGAGCACGAGCGCCACCGCGCCCATGCCGGCCGAGCTCCAGAACAGCACGTGCCAGTCGAAGTGGTCCGCGATCAGTGCGGCCGTCGGCAGCCCCAGCGCGCCGCCGACGCCCAGCGAGGCGCTCATCAGCGCGGTCGACCCGGCCAGCCGCTCGGCCGGCAGTTCGTCCCGCATGATGCTGATGCCCAGCGGCACCACGCCGGAGGCGAGCCCCTGCACCGCCCGTCCGACGATCATCGGCACCAGCGACTCGCTGAGCGCGCACACCACCGAGCCGGTCACCAGGAGCACGACGCTGACCAGGAGCATCCGGCGCTTGCCGAACATGTCGCCGAGCCGTCCCACCACCGGCGTCGCCACCGCCGCCGCCAGCAGTGTCGCGGTCACGGCCCAGGCGGTGTCCGAAGCGGGAGCGTCCAGGAGCTTCGGCAGCTCCGGAACGATCGGGATGACCAGGGTCTGCATCAGCGAGACGACGATGCCGGCGAAGGCCAGCACCGCCACCACGGCGTTCGACCGCGGAGCGGCCGCATCACCCGCGTCCGCAGGTCTGGGAAGAGCGTCGGACATGAAGGGTCCTCCATGGGGACGTGGATCCGTCGGGAATGTGAGTGCGCGGGGACGTGCGGGGAGCCGGGAAACTTCGCCGGCTTTAAGTCAGGCGCTTGACTTACCTTAAGGGCTCGGTTTGCCTGATCGTGCAGCGACCGCCGGATCCAAGGAGCGCGTATGTGCCCGAGCCAGGACCGAGAGCCCCTGAGGTATCCGTTGCACGGCAGTACGGCGCTGGCGGCGCCCGGCGAGTGGGACGTGCTGCACGAGCGGTGCCCGTTCGCCCGCGTCACGCTGCCCAGCGGGGACGAGGCGACGCTGCTGACCCGGCACGAGGACGTCCGGCAGGTGCTGGCCGACCCCCGCTTCACCAATGTGCTGCGGGCCCGGGACGCGGCCCGGATCTCGGACGAGGAGTCGGGCGGGGTGTTCGGCAGCGACATGGCGATGGCCATCCCGGCGCGTGGCGAGACGCACCGGCGCTGGCGGCAGGCCGTCGGCAGATGGTTCACCGCCGAGCGCATCGCCACGCTGCGACCGGGCATCGAGGCGATGGCCGAGAAGCTCGTCGACGACATGGTGGCGCACGGCCGTCCGGCGGACCTGCGCACCCATCTCGCCTACCCGCTGCCCGTGTGGGTGATCTGCGACCTCCTGGGCGTCCCGGCCGCCGACCACGACCGCTTCGCGTACTGGTCCGACGTCCTGCTCAATCTCAACCGCTACGGCCAGGACGAGATCGAGCAGGCCCAGGACGACTTCGTCGACTACATGGCCGCGCTCGTCTACACCAAGCGCGAGACCCCGAGCGCCGACCTGCTCAGCGACCTCGTCATCGAGTGGGACCCCGACCGCGAGCCCATGTCCGAACGGGAACTGGTCTTCACCGGCCAGGCCCTGCTGGTCGCCGGCCACGAGACCACCACCAACGTCATCGGCAAGACCGTGGCCCTGCTCCTCGCTGACCGCCGACGCTGGGAGCGCCTCCTCGACGACCGCTCACTGGTGCACTCCGCGGTCGAGGAGGCGCTGCGCTTCGACGCCGACCCCGGCGTCGGCGTACCGCGCTACCTCGACGAGGAGGCCGAGATCGCCGGCCATGTGCTGCCGTCCGGCACGACCGTGATCTGCTGCACGGCGGCCGCCAACCGGGACGCGACGGTCTTCGACACGCCCGGCGAGATGGTCCTCGACCGCAGCCCCAACCCTCACCTCGCCTTCGGCACCGGACCCCACTCCTGTCTGGGCCAGGCGCTCGCCCGCGCGGAGCTGCAGACCGTCCTGCACGTGCTGTTGCGTAGGCTTCCGTCGCTGGAACTCGCCGCACCGGCGGCGGACCTGCGACGGCTCGAGGGGCTGGCCGTCGGAGGGCTGAGCGAAGTCCCGGTGCGGTGGTGAGGATGACCGGCAGGACGGTACGGGCGGAACAGGTCAGCGCGACCCGGGAGCTGATCCTGACCGCGGCCGAGCGGCTGTTCGCCGAGCGCGGTGTGAACGCGGTCTCCAACCGCCAGGTCAGCGAGGCCGCCGGACAGGGCAACAACACCGCGGTCGGCTACCACTTCGGCACCAAGGCGGACCTGGTCCGTGCCATCGTCCGCAAGCACACCGTCCGCATCGAGGAGATCCGCGCCCGGCTGCTGGCCGGGATCGGCGACTCGCCCGGCGTACGCGACTGGGCGGACTGCCTGGTGCGTCCCATGCCCGAGCACCTCGGCCGGCTCGGCGGGCCCACCTGGTTCGCGCGGTTCTGCGCCCAGGTGACCACCGACCCGGCGCTGCACCAGATCATGATGGAGGAGTCCCTCGCCTCCCCGTCCCTGCGGCAGTGCATCGACGGGCTGAACCGCTGTCTGCCCGACCTGCCCCCCGAGGTCCGCGCGGAGCGCGGCGAGATGGCCCGCCACCTCATCGTGCACATGCCCGCCGAACGGGAGCGGGCCCTCGCCGAGGGCCGCCCGACCTCCCGCTCGAACTGGGACGACGCGGCCACCGGGCTCGCCGACGCGATCATCGGCCTGTGGCTGGCGCCGGTGACGCCGGGTCGGTGAGCCCGTGGGGCGCGGCCGACCTTCAGCCGGCCGTGCCGAGCGCCTCCAGGACCGCGTCGGCCATGCCCCGCTCGCCGCGCTCGTTGGGGTGGACGGACGCGGCGGCGGCGCGGGGGACGAGCGGCTCGATCCAGCGCTCGCCCTGCGCCGAGCAGGCGTCGCGTCCCACGGAGGGCGTGTACGTGTCGACGTAGCGGACCCCCGCGGCCTTGGCCCGAGCGCGCAGCATCGCGTTGAGCTGCTGCTCCTTCTCGTGCAGATACGAGACGTCGCCGGGCGCCAGCCCCATCGCGCGCCCGCAGCCGGAGCTCTCGGCGGGCAGGATCGCCGGGTAGCCGACGACGTACACCCGCGCCTGCGGCGCCCGCTGCCGGACCTCGCCGAGCGCCAGGGTGAGCTGTTCGTCCGCCGCCCGGATCTTCTCCTGGACCTCGTCGGTGCCCCCGGACACGTACCGCTCACGGCACGGCGCGTCGTCGCCGTCGGCCCGTTCGCCCCCGCCGAGCGCGTAGTAGATCACCCCCTGCTGCACGCACTGCTTGATCATCGAGCTGAACCCGATGTCGTTCCCGCCGATCCCGAGGGTGACCAGGCGTGTCTTGCCGGACAGGGCCGAGAGCTGGGCGGGGTTGGCGCCGTCGTCGGTGCCCTGGACGCCGGTCAGGTTGCCGATGGTCGCGCCGCTGCAGCTCACATCGCGGAAGTCGGCGGACTTCAGGCCGAGTCGGCGGGCGACCAGCGAGGGGTAGTTGCGGTCGGAGCGGTCGCAGCCGGCGGGACTGCCGCTCTGGTCGGGGATCTCCGGGCCGGCCGTGTACGAGTCGCCCAGCGCGACATACGGGCCCTTCGGCGCGGGCCCGTCCGAGTCGTCGTGGTGCGCGATGCCGACCGCGGTGCCCAGCACCCCGAAGGCGAGGGCCCCGGCCAGCCCGGCCCGTACAGAGTTCTTCATGGCCATGTCCTGCTCTTCCGTCTCGGAGGTGTCCGTCCGGTGCCGAAGGGCGCGGCCGGACGCGGGAAACGCCGCACGTCGCTCGGCCGGGGGAGCGGGCGGCTGGACAACCGAGCAGGAAGGGTTGCTTGCGTAAGGCAAGCATAGTTAGATTACTTGAGTCAAGCAATGGATTGATTTACTTGAGTTAGGCAAGCAGAACGGTAAGGTGACCGACATGCCTCCCTCGTCGCCGAACGGCACCGTCAGTGAGCGCCCGGCCCTCGCCCGCGGAGCGGGGCAGCATGTGCTGGTCGTCGCGGGTGAACCGGAACTGGCCGAACTGCTGTCGACCACCCTGGAGTTGGCGGGCTACCGGGTCAGCCAGGTCGACACCGGCACCGAGGCCATGGCGCGGGCCGTGCGGCAGCGCTACGACCTCGTCGTCCTCGACGCGACGCTGCCGGACGTTGCGTCCCTGGGCCGGGGCCGGCGACCGCCCGCCGCCCACCGTCCGCCGGTGCTCTTCCTGACCGCCTTCGACTCCCTGGACCGGCTGCTGCCCGAACTGGGCCTGGGGGAGAAGGACTACGTCACCAAGCCGTTCCGGGTGGCGGAGGTGCTCGCCAGGATGCAGGTCCTGCTGCGCGGCCCGAACCCCGGCCCGCGCAGGGACGCGCTCGCCTACGGCGACCTCGCCCTGGACGACGCCCGATGTCAGGCCAGGCGCGGGACGCGGGCGCTGGAACTCACCCCCGCCGAGTACCGGCTGCTGCGCCACCTCCTCGTCAACGCCCACCGGGTGCTGTCGAAGGAGCAGATCGGCCGCTACGTCTGGGGCGACTTCCGCGGCGACAACGCCATCGAGCAGCTCGTCTCCCGGCTGCGCCGCAAGGTGGACCGGGACGATCCCCCGCTGATCCAGACCCGCCGGGGCTTCGGCTACTGGCTGGGGAGCGCCGACGCGGAGACCTGAGGGGCTCGAAAGCAAACACTCGGGGGCGGATGTGCGAACTTCGTGGAGGGCGGCCTTGTGCCGCCCTCTTCGTGATGTGCGCAGTGCGCGTCGGACCTTCTGGGGATTCTCAACTCCACCCGCCCGCAAGGGGGTTGTCATGCAGCCCTCCCGCAGAAGAGTACTCAACTCGCAATGTGATCCGGGTCACGTCAGGTTCCCGTCAGGTGTCTGTCCGGAGTGCGTCAGCCCCCTCTGTTTGCATGTGCTCATCCCGGAGTCCCCCACCACCGAGGAGAGACCATGGCCCAGACGGCGGACGTCGTCCCCGAGTTCCCCATGCCGCGCGCCTCCGGCTGCCCCTTCGACCCGCCGCCCGCCCTCCAAGAGCTCCAGAAACAGGGCCCGTTGGTCAAGGTGCGGCTGCAGGACGGCAGCGAGCCCTGGCTCGTGACCCGCTACGCCGAACAGCGGGCGCTGCTGGGAGACGCCCGGGTCAGCGCCGACAACACGATGCCCGGCTACCCCACCAAGGGCGACGGCGGCGGCGGGGAGAACGGCGAGGACAAGTTCAGCTTCATCATGCTGGACGACCCCGAACACGCCCGGCAGCGCCGGATGGTCACGGCGCCCTTCGCCATCAAGAGGATCGAGGCGCTGCGGCCCACCGTCCAGAAGATCGTGGACGGGCTGATCGACGACATGCTGGCCGGCCCCCAACCGGTCGACCTCGTCGAGGCGTTCGCCCTGCCGATCCCCTCCCTGGTCATCTGCGAACTCCTCGGCGTCCCCTACGACGACCACGAGTTCTTCCAGGACAACACCAAGACCATGGTCCACCGCGACGCCACCCCCGCCGAGCGCGGCCAGGCCGTCCGGGCCATCGCCGAGTTCCTCTCCGGACTGCTCGTCGAACGGCGTGCCGACCCCCGGGACGACCTGCTCTCCAGCATCGCCGGACGCGTCACCGCGGGCGAGATCGACCACCGGCAGGCCACCGAGATGGCCCTGCTCATGCTGTTCGCGGGCCACGAGACCACCGCGAACATGATCGCCCTCGGCACCGCCGCGCTCTTCGAACACCCGGACCAGCTCGCGCTGCTGCGCGAGTCCGACGACCCCAAACTCGTCGCCTCCGCGGTCGAGGAACTCCTGCGCTACCTCAACATCACCCACCTGGGACGCCGGCGCGCGGCCGTCGAGGACATCGAGATCGCCGGGCAGGTCGTCAAGGCCGGCGAGGGCCTCATCTTCACCAACGAGATCGCCAACCGCGACCCCGAGGTCTTCGCCGACCCCGACCGCCTCGACATCACCCGCGACGCCCGCCGGCACGTCGCCTTCAGCTTCGGCGTCCACCAGTGCCTCGGTCAGCCCCTGGCCCGGATGGAGCTCCAGGTCGTCTACGGCACCCTCTACAAGCGCATCCCCACGCTCAGGCTCGCCTGCCGGCCCGAGGACGTGAGGTTCAAGCACGACGCGTTCATCTACGGCGTGCACGAACTGCCCGTCGCCTGGTGACGGCTTCCCGTCCCGCAACAGACCGAGAACCACGTACAGCAAAGGAAGAACCCATGAAGGTGGAGCTGGAAGCCGACAAGTGCGTCGCCTCCGGGCAGTGCGTACTGGCCGCGATGGACGTCTTCGACCAGGACGACGACGGGATCGCGGTCCTGCTGGAGGAGACGCCCGGACCCGAACTCCTCGACGACGTCCGGGAAGCCGTCGCGGTCTGCCCGGCCGCCGCGATCCGACTGGTCGAGCAGTGAACCGGATCGTCGTCGTCGGAGCTTCGGCCGCCGGACTCGCGGCGGTCGAGACGCTCCGCCGCGAGGGTTACGACGGCACGCTGACCCTGGTGGGCGACGAGCCCCTCGCCCCGTACGACCGTCCGCCGCTGTCCAAGCAGCTCCTGGCGAGCGAGTGGGAGCCCGAGCGGCTCGACCTGCGCCCCGCCGACGACCTGGCTGCCCTCGGCCTCGACCTGCGCCTCGGCGTGGCCGCGACCGGCCTCGAACTGGCCGAGCGCACCGTGCGGTTGGCCGACGGGAGCGAGGTGCCGTACGACGGACTGATCGTGGCCACCGGGGTGCGGCCGCGGCGGCTGCCCGGCGAGGGCGCTCATGTGCTGCGCACCCTCGACGACGCGCTGACCCTGCGCGACCGGCTCGGCCCGGGGCTGCGGCTGGTCGTGGTCGGCGCCGGGTTCCTCGGCGCGGAGGCCGCCGCGGTGGCCTGGCGGCTCGGTGCCAAGGTGACCCTCCTCGAACCGGCGCCGGTGCCGATGGCCCACGCCGTCGGAACCGAGGTCGGCGCGATGCTCACCGCCGCCCATGTGGAGCGGGGCGTGGACCTGCGCTGCGGGACCGGTGTGAGCGAGGTGACCGAGGACGGGGTGCGGCTCGCCGACGGCCAGGTGATCGAGGCCGACGAGGTGCTCGTCGCCATCGGCTCACTGCCCAACACCGAGTGGCTGGAGGGCAGCGGACTCAGCGTCGGCGACGGCGTGGTGTGCGACGAGTACTGCGAGGCGGCGCGGAACGTGTACGCCGCCGGTGACGTCGCCCGCTGGTACAACCCGCTGTTCGGCACCTCGATGCGGATCGAGCACCGCACCAACGCCGCCGAACAGGGCATGGCCGCCGCCCGCAACCTGCTGCGCCCCGCCGGCCGCAAGCCGTTCGCGCCCGTGCCGTACTTCTGGTCCGACCAGTACGACATGAAGATCCAGGCGTACGGCTATCTGCGCGGCCACGACGAAGTCGCCGTCGTGGACGGAGACCTGTCCGAGCGCAGGTTCGTCGCCGCGTACCGCACCGGCGACCGGGTGACCGGCGCCCTCGCGGTCGGCATGCCGCCCAAGGCCATCCGGACCTGGCGGCAGGCGATCGCGGCCGGCGCGGCCTGGGACGAGGCCGTACGCACCGAGGCCTCCCCGACGGGGGCCTGAAGCAAGGAGGTTGTCCATGGCGGGTCTTCCGTACGGCGCACGCGACGACGTGGTCGTGGTCGTCGGGGCGGGCGGGATCGGAACGGCGGTGGCCCGCCGTATCGGCAGCGGCCGCACGCTGTTCCTCGCCGACGCCTCCCGCGGTCAGCTCGACCGGACCGTCACCGCGTTGCGCGCCGAGGGGTACGCGGCGCAGGGCACGGTGATGGACGTGTGCGAGCGCGCGTCGGTGCGGAAGCTCGCCGAGGCGGCCGCGGCCGAGGGCCGGATCGCGGCCGTCGTGCACACCGCGGGCGTGTGCGCGGCGATCGCCTCAGCGAGCACCAACTTCCTGGTGAACATGGTCGGGACGGCCCATGTGCTCGACGAGTTCCAGGCCGTCGCCACCCGCGGCACCGCACTCGTCTGTCTCACGGCCGTCGCCGGCCACTACGGCTCCCTGAGCCCGGACGAGGAGACCGCCCTGGCCACGGTGGGCACGGAGGAACTCCTCGCGCTCGACATCGTCGCCCGGGTCGGGGACGACGCGGTGCCCGCGTACATCGTGTCCAACCGCGCCGCCCAGATCCGGGCCCAGGCCGCGGCCCTCGCCTGGAGCCTGCGCGGCGCCCGGGTCAACACCGTCAGCGTCGGTGTCGTGTCCACCGCGATGGCACGGGCCGAGTCCGGCTCGGTGTACGGCGAGCACGTCGGGAAGTCCCTCGACGCCTGCGGCGCCGGCCGCGCCGCCACCCCGACGGAGATCGCCGACGCGGTCGCCTTCCTCACCGGCCCCGAGTCGTCCTACCTCACCGGCACCGACCTGGTCGTCGACGGCGGCCTCACCGCGTGGATGCGCTGGCACTGACCCGGGGCGACGTACGAACGCCGTACTTCCTTCGCAGTACGAGGGCTGAACGTACGCAGTAGATTACTTGAGTTACGCAACAAGATGGTAAAGTGGATGCATGTCCACTCCACCGCTCCCCGAGATCCCCGACACCCCGGCGTCCGACGAGGTCATCGAGATCGAGCGCGCGCTCACCCGCATCACCTACCTGAGCACCCGGGCCCGTCAGCACGACCGTCTGATGGCGCTGGCCGGGGTGCCGCTGGACCGGGCGGCCGTGGCGCTGCTGCGGCAGGTCGCCGACTCGGAGCCGCTGCGACCGGGGGAGCTCGCCACCCGGCTCGGTGTGGAGGCCTCGCACGTCACCCGCACCGTGCAGCAACTGCAGAAGACCGGGTACGTCACCCGCGTCCCCGACCCCGACGACCGCCGCGCCCAGCGCATCCAGCTGACCGAGGCGGGCCGGCAGGCCATAGACCGCGTCCGTGACGCCGGCGCCCGCGGCATGCAGGTGGCGCTGTCCGACTGGACGCCCGAGGAACTCGGCCAGCTGGCCACCCTCTTCCACCGCATGGTCGACGACTTCCTCGCCCACGCCATCGACGACGAGACCGAACAGACCGTCGCCCCGGCGGCCACCGCCTGACTCAGGCCGACGCCCTGCGGGAACACGGCCGGGGTGCGGGCGCCTGCCCGACGGGAGGGACGGGCTCCCGCAGACCGACCAGCAGGAGCCGGCCCAGGACGGGCAGCACGATCAACGGGAGCAGGGCAGTCGCGTCGGCCAGGGCCCCGACGGCCGGTGCGGCGACCCCGCCGACGCTCACCACGAGGCATGTGCACGACGAGCACCAGATCGTGTACGCCGGCACGGGCGTCCTCGCCGTCACCACCGACGCCGGCACCTGATTCGCCTCCGGCACCGCGCCCTGTGCATCCCCGCCGGCACCGTGCACGCCCACCGCGCCCCTGCGCATGCTCGCCGACGACACCCCCTTCACGACCGTCGCCCACCGCTGCGGCTGGTCCTCCGCGAGCGCCTTCATCGACGTCTTCCGCCGTTCCTTCGGCTACACGCCCGGCACCCACAACCGCCGTTCCTGACAAGCGGACAGGGCGCCGTACGGGCTGCTTGTACCGTCCAGTAATATCGCGCGGCAGGCCCACCGGAGGAGGAACCGTTGACCCGGTCCGAACGCTCGCCCCTGTTGCTCGCCGGCCTGCTGGCCACCGCGGGTGTCGCCCACTTCGCCTCACCCCGCCCCTTCGACGCGACCGTCCCGAGCGCCCTGCCGGGCACGCCCAGGACATGGACGTACGCCAGCGGAGCCGCCGAACTCGCCCTCGCCGCCGGCATCGCACTGCCCCGCACCCGCAAGGCGGCGGCGCTCGCGGCGGCCGCGTTCTTCGTCGGCGTGTTCCCCGCCAACGTCAAGATGGCCGTCGACTGGCGCCACCGCCCCGCGCCGCTCAAGGCCGCCGCCATCGGCCGGCTGCCGCTGCAACTGCCCCTCGTCCTGTGGGCCCGCAGCGTCGCCCGTGGCGGGGAGGCGCAGGCATGAGCGAGAAGGTGAACGTCGGCGACCGGATCGACGACTTCGAGCTGCCGGACGAGACCGGCGCCCCGCGCACCCTGTCCGGACTGCTCGCCGACGGACCCGTCGTGCTGTTCTTCTACCCGGCCGCCCTGAGCGCCGGCTGCACCGCGGAGGCCTGCCACTTCCGCGATCTGGCCGCCGAGTTCGCGGCCGTCGGCGCCCGCCCGGTGGGCATCAGCGGCGACTCGGTGGAACGCCAGCAGGAGTTCGCCGGCAAGCACACCCTCGGCATGCCGCTGCTGTCGGACGCCGACGGGACGATCCGGGAGCGGTTCGGCGTCAAGCGCGGCTTCACCCTGGCGCCCACCAAGCGGGCCACCTTCGTCATAGGCCGCGATCGCACGATCCTCGAGGTCGTCCGCAGCGAGTTGCGCATGAACACCCACGCCGACCGGGCGCTCGCCGCGCTCAGGGCCGCACAGAAGTGACGGGCGCGAAACGGAGGGCCTCGCCGGTCCTCCGTTTCGGTTGTATCGGTGCGACAAAAGCACCATCCTGAGGGATATGGAGCACGCCTCCGCCGTGGCGATCGTCGATGCCCAGGGCATCGTGACGGGGTGGAGCGAGGGCGCCCGGCAGCTGACGGGACACCCGGCCGAAGAGGTCGTGGGACACCCGGTGCGGGAGCTGCTCGCCGAGGAACCGCCGTCAGAGGCCGTCGCGGCCCTGCACGGCACCGCCGCACTGCGCCACCGCGACGGTTCGACCGTCACGCTCAGGCTGCGGGCCTGCGCCCTGCAGGGCCCGGGCGGGGAACCGGCCGGTTACACCGTCACCGTCGAGCCGCCGCAGGACCACGCCTCGCTGCTGGCCGGGCAGGCCTTCCAGCAGGCCTCCATGTCCATGTCGGTCTTCGACACCCGGCAGCGCTATCTGCGCCTCAACGACGTCGCCTGCCGCGTGATGGGCGTACCCGAGGAGGCCCTGCTCGGCCGGCACTTCCCGGACTCCGTCGAGGACGCCGAGTACAACCGCGGCTTCCTGGCCAACCTGCGCCAAGTGGCCGAGACCGGGCTGTCGGTCCGCTACGAGAGCTTCGCGGGCGCGCCCTCACTCAACCGGGAGCACGCCTGGAGCATCGAGATGTGGCCCCTGAAGGACGCCGCCACGGGTGAGACGACGGCCGTCGCACTGGCCGCGTTCGACAGCACCGAGCAGTACTGGGCCCGCCGGCGCCTGGCCCTGCTGAACGAGGCCGCCGCGTCCATCGGCACCAGCCTCGACGTGGTGCGCACGGCGGAGGAACTGGTCGAGCTGCTCGCGCCCGGATACGCCGACTTCGCCAGCGTCGACCTGCTCGACTGGGTGCTTGGCGCGGACGAGCGGCCCGC
This sequence comes from Streptomyces cylindrosporus, assembly GCF_022698165.1. Taxonomy (GTDB): domain Bacteria; phylum Actinomycetota; class Actinomycetes; order Streptomycetales; family Streptomycetaceae; genus Streptomyces; species Streptomyces cylindrosporus. Next base: position 451,107 of record NZ_JALDAY010000006.1, on the reverse strand, counting down.
GCTGCCGGGCGCCGACATCACGCTGCGCCGCGTCGCCCACGGCTCCGGCACCGAGGGCACGCCCGAGGCCGCCGTGCGCGTCGGCGAGACGGACGTCTACCCCGCCTTCACGCCGCCCGCGAAGGCCCTGCGGACCGGGCGTGCCGTCCTCAGCCAGGCGGGCGAGCCGGACTTCGTGCGCTGGGTCGCCGAACGCAACGCCCGGGCCCCGGAAGGCCGCCGCCACCGCACCGGCGCCCACTCGGTGCTGGCGGTGCCGCTGCGGGCCCGCGGCACCACGCTCGGTGTCATGGTCTGCGTCCGCATCGGCAATCCGGACGACTACGGCACGGACGACGCCGTCCTCGGCGAGGAACTCGCCAGCCGCGCCGCCGTCTGCATCGACAACGCCCGCCGCTTCGCCCGCGAACGCACCACCGCCCTGGCCCTCCAGCACAGCCTCCTGCCCAGGGGACTGCCCGGCCAGGCCGCCGTCGAGGTGGCCCACCGCTACCTGCCCTCCGGATCGCTGGCCGGCATCGGCGGCGACTGGTTCGACGTGATCCCGCTCTCCGGCAGCCGCGTCGCCCTGGTCGTCGGAGACGTCGTCGGGCACGGCATCCCGTCCTCGGCGACCATGGGCCGCCTGTGCACGGCGGTGCGCACCCTCGCCGACGTCGACCTGCCGCCGGACGAACTGCTCACCCACCTCGACGACCTGGTCACCCACCTCGCCTCCGACGACGCCGACGAGGTCGCCGAGCTCGGCGCCACCTGCCTCTACGCCGTCTACGACCCCGTCTCCAGTCGCCTGACCATGGCCGCGGCCGGCCACCCGCCGCCCGCGCTGCTGCTGCCCGACGGCACCGCGAGCCTCGTACCGATGACAGCGGGACCCCCGCTCGGCGTGGGCGGCCTGCCCTTCGAGGCCACCGAGCTCGAACTGCCCGAGGGCGCGGTCGTGGCGCTCTACACCGACGGCCTGATCGAGGACCGCGACCGCGACGTCGACCACGCGACCGACGAGCTGTGCCGCGCCCTGACCGCACCCGCCGACACCCTCGACACCCTGTGCGACACAGTGCTGAAGGCCGTACTCCCGGAGGAGCCGAGCGACGACGTGGCGCTGCTGCTGGCCCGCACCCGGGCGCTGGGCGCGGACCAGGTCGCCACCTGGGACATCACCCCGGACCCGGAACGGGTCGCCGCCGCCCGGCAGGCCGCCACCGAACAGCTCACCGCCTGGGGCCTGGACGAGGCCGCGTTCGTCACCGAACTGGTCGTCAGCGAACTGGTCACCAACGCCATCCGGTACGGCGCACCCCCCGTCCAGCTGCGGCTGATCCGCGACCGCACCCTCATCTGCGAGGTCTCCGACGGCAGTTCCACCTCACCGCATCTGCGCCGCGCCCACGCCTTCGACGAGGGCGGCCGCGGGCTGCTGCTGGTGGCCCAGCTCACCCAGCGCTGGGGTAGCCGGCAGACCGGCAGCGGCAAGACGATCTGGGCCGAACAGCCGCTGCCGCCGGGGTGATCACTGGAAGGAGCAGCCCGGGTTCGGGACGTCCTCCGAGTACGGCGCGCCGTGCGGCAGGATGTACAGCACGTCCAGGACCAGCGGCGTGTCGCCCTCGTTGCGGCCGAGGTGAACGTCGCTCGGCCCGCCCGGCTCACGGACGACGGTGCCCGTCTTGTACACGCCGTCCTGCTTGCAGTCGGCGTGGTAGTGGGTGAGCGTGCCCTGCTGGACGAAGCCGTAGACGGGTCCGTCGTGGTAGTGCCAGCCGGTCGCCTGGCCCGGCGGAACGGTGATCTCCCGCACCACGTAGTCGGTGTCCCCGACGGTGGTCACGCTGATCAGCTTGGCGGTCACCCCCGGCCCGGCCGGAGTGGCACCGGCGGTGCCGCAGGTCAGGACGGTGCCGGTGACGATCGCACCGACGGCGGCGGTACGGAGCGCGTTGCGCATGCGGAGAGGCCTCCCGGGACGAGGAGCGAAGATCGCCTACGGCCGTGAACATAGAGGCCCGCGAGGCCTGTTGGGGCCGGAACGCCTCAATCCGTGCCGGGACACGGCGAGTTCACCCGGAAGACGCCCCGCCGTCCGCGGCGACCTGGGCGAGCGTACGGCCGCTGGTGACCGAGCGCGCCCGGCGCGGATCCGGCGTCCCGTGACCGTGCGCCCCGCCGCCGGCTTTCACCAGCAGCCAGGCCTCCTCCCGGTCACCGTCCTCGCCGCCGCGGAACCGGGTGAGCGCGTACTCGCCGCGCAGCTTCGACCCCTTGAGCCGGAACCGCGCGTGCCCGCGCTCCAGGGACTCCTCGAACCCGACGGGCCGCCCCTTGCGGTCATGGCTCAGCGGCTCATAGGTGCCGTGGTCCCACACGATCACGGCACCGCCGCCGTACTCGCCCTCCGGAATGACGCCCTCGAACTCCTCGTACTCCAGCGGATGGTCCTCCGTGGGCACGGCGAGCCGCTTGTCGTGCGGATCGCCCGAGGGGCCCTTCGGGATCGACCACGACTTCAGTACGTCACCCACCTGGAGCCGGAAGTCGAAGTGCAGGGTGCTCGCGTCATGGATCTGCACGACGAACCGGGGTTCCTCGCCGGGAGCCCCCGGCCGGCCCTCCGGCTCCCCGGTCCGCCCGAAGTCCCGCTTGCCGCGGTACTCCCGCAGCCGGTCCTGTCCGCTCACCTCGCGCTCCCTCCGTTCCGCGCGGGCCCCGGGTACCCCGGTGGGCCGCTCAGAACTCCTCGTGCACCACCGGGTCCCCGCCGAGGCGGCGATGCGCGCGGTCGGAGACGGCCCGCAGCTGGGCCGGGCCGAGCTCGAAGCCGAAGATGTCGAGGTTCTGCCGCTGGCGCTCGGGGTTGGACGACTTCGGGATGGGGACCGCGCCGAGCTGGGTGTGCCAGCGCAGGACGACCTGCCCGGGCGTCACCCCGAAGGCCTCGGCGATGCTGACGATCACGGGGTCCTCCAGCAGGCTGGAGCCACGACCCAGCGGGCTCCAGCTCTCGGTGACGATGCCCTTGGCCGCGTGGAACTCCCGCAGCTCCTGCTGCGGGAAGAGCGGGTGCAGCTCGATCTGGTTGACCGACGGCAGTTCCCCGGTCTCCTTCTCCAGCCGCTCGATGTGCTCGACGGTGAAGTTGGAGACGCCGATCGAGCGGACCAGCCCGTCCTCCCGGAGCTTGATCATCGCCCGCCACGAGTCGACGTACTTGTCGACGCGGGGGAGCGGCCAGTGGATCAGATACAGGTCCACGTACTCCAGGCCGAGCCGGCGCCGGGACTCCTCGAAGGACGCGAGGGTCTCCTCGTAACCGTGATGGCGGCCCGGGAGCTTCGTCGTCACGACGACCTCCTCGCGCGGGACGCCGCCGCGGGCGATGCCGAGGCCCACTCCGTCCTCGTTGCGGTAGTTGGCGGCCGTGTCGACCAGGCGGTAGCCCAGGCCCAGTGCCTCGGCCACGGCGCGTTCCGCCTCCGCGTCGCTCATCGGCCAGGTGCCCAGGCCGATGGCGGGGAGCCGCGTGCCGTCGTTGAGCGTGTGCGTCGGGATGCTGACCACGGTGGGACCTTTCCCTCGACTGTGCCGTACCCCCAGCCTCACGGATAGGGTGAGTCCTGATCAAACGCACAGGTGGGGGATGAGGACAGCGGACGGCATGAGCGGCACCGAGGAGAAGCAGCCGACGGGATCCGGGCGCCCCACGTCCCGCGACGTCGCCCGGCTGGCCGGGGTCTCGCACACCGCGGTCTCCTTCGTCTTCAACGGACGCGCCGACGGCAACCTCTCGCCCGCCACCCAGGAACGCATCCGGCAGGCCGCCGCCCGGCTCGGCTACCGCCCCGACCCCGTCGCCCGCGGCCTGCGCAGCCGCCGTACGGCGGTGATCGGCCTGGTCACCGACGAGATCGCCTCCTCGCCGTTCGCCGGCCGGCTGCTGCGCGGCGCCATGGAGACCGCCTGGGGCAGCGAGCACCTCGTCCTGACCGTCGACTCCGGCGGCGACCCCGCCAAGGAGGACGCCGCCGTCGCCGAACTCCTCGACCGCCGCGTGGACGGCATCATCTACGCCGCGATGTCGCTCCGCCGGGTCCGTGTGCCCGAGGGCCTGCACCGCACCCACTCCGTCCTCGCCAACTGCCTGCCCGAGGACGACTCCCTGCCCGCCGTCGTCCCCGCCGAGCGGGCCGGGGGCCGTACGGCGGCCAGGCTGCTCCTGGAGGAGGGGCACCGCCGGGTCGCCATGATCGGCGGCCAGGACGACATCGCCTCCGTGGAGCGGCTGCGCGGCTTCCGTGACGCCCTGCGCGCCGAGGGCGTCACGGTCCCCAAGGACTGGGTCCTGCGCACCGGCGGTGAGATCTCCGGCGGCTACGAGGGTGCGATGCGCGTCCTCGACGGCGCGCCCGCGGACCGGCGCCCGACCGGCGTCTTCTGCTACAACGACCGGGTCGCGGCGGGCGTCCTGCACGCCGCGACCCGGCTCGGCATCGACGTCCCCGCCGACCTCTCGGTGGTGGGCTACGACGACCAGGAGCACATGGCCGCCTACCTCAACCCGCCCCTCACGACGGTCGCCCTCCCGCACCGGGCGATGGGCGAGGCGGCGGCCCGCCTGCTGCTCGATTCCATCGACACCGGCCGCACCCCCGCCGCCACCACGCGGCGCATCGCCTGCCCGGTGATCAGCCGGGCATCCGTGGGGCCGGTTCCCACCCGGTGATCACGCGGGTGCCGGTGAGACCGATCCGGTGATCACTCGGCCGTCCGGGTGATCAGCTCCCACCCGGTGACCCCGCCCGCGAGCCCGGTCACCTCCAGCTCCGCCACGTCGTCCGGCCGGCGGTAGACCCGCTCGGTGACCGTGACCCGGTCGTCGACGAACAGCTCCACCAGTGAACCGTCGACCAGCACCCGCACCTCCTCGGCCGGCGCCCGCACCACGATCGGCGCCGACCCGTCGGGCCGCGACCTCGGCCAGTCACCGCGGTCCAGGGTCACCGTGCCCTCGTCCGGGTCGAGCACGACCGTCAGTTCCGCCCCGGAGGCGGACCGCAGCAGACGCACGGTGGTACGGCCGCGCGCGGTGACCGTCATGTCGTACGACCGCGGGAGCGGAAGCGGGCCGCGGGGCGCCGAGACGAACGGCTCGGGCGCGCGCAGGAGTTCGAGCTCCGGAGCCGGTACGACGCGCAGCGTGCCGTCGGGACGCGTGTCCACGACCCTCGGCGCGGTGAGGACCCCTGCCCACCCGGCGCCGTCGACCTCGCTCTGCTCCCGCGCTTCCCAGGACCAGCCCCACATCAGCGCCCGGTCCGGTTCCTGGAGCACCGCGGGGGCGTAGAAGTCCCGCCCGTGGTCCAGCAGGCCGCCGGTGCGCGCCTCGAAGCTCAACCCGCCGTCGGCTGACGGGTGCAGACGTCCCGTCAGATAGCCGGTGTGGCACGGGTGTCCGTCCCACAGCGACAGCACGAGCACCCACTCACCACCGGCCGTCGCGAACAGCTGCGGGCACTCCCAGCCGACCGCCTTGTCGCCGAACACATCCGCGGCGACAGGGTCGTTGCCGTCGAGGAGAACCCCGGCGAACCGCCAGTCGGTCAGCTCGTCGCAGTCGTACAGCAGGACGGACGGCGTTCCGTCCGCGTGCCCCGCTCCGACAACCGCCCATCGCCGCCCGCCACTTCGGAACACGAACGGGTCGCGGAACATCGTCACGTCCAGGCCGGCGGGCGGACCGGGCAGCACGGGTGCGGGCAGCGGCTTCCAGTCGGTGAGGGTCTCGTCGTCCGGGACGACCGCGCGGGCCAGGCAGATCGTGCCGAGGCCGGTGTGGTGGCGGTCGACGCCGGTGTACACGGCCGTCGGCACGCCGTCGTCGTCGACCACGCAGCCCGACCAGCAGCCCGCCTCGTCCGGGCCGCCGGGCGTCGGGGTGAGCGCGATCGGATGGTGCTCCCAGTGTGCGAGGTCCGGGCTGGAGACATGGCCCCAGTGGACGTTCGCGTGCACCGGCGCCTCAGGGTTGTGCTGGTGGAAGAGGTGGTAGCGGTCCCGCCAACGGAACGGCCCGTTGGGGTCGTTGACCCAGCCTGCGGGCGGACGGACCCTGAAGCGCGGTGCGTTGGGGTCGTGGCTCAACGGTTGACTCCTGCGGACGTGATGCCCTCGCGCAGAGGGCGCTGGCCGACGACGAACACGGCGACGGCGGGGAGCATGGACAGGACGACACCGGCGAGGACCACCGAGATGGAGCCGGTGCCCAGGTTGCCCTGGAGGGAGACGAGGCCCAGCGGCAGCGTGTAGTTCTGGCCGGAGGTCTCCAGGATCAGCGGGCGGAAGAACTCGTTCCAGTGGTAGTTGAAGGCCAGTACGCCGACGATCGCGAGGCCGGGCGCGGCCAGCGGCGCGTACACCGAGCGGAAGATCCGCCACGGCCCGGCGCCGTCCAGCATGGCCGCCTCGCCCAGGTCCTTGGGCATGCCCAGGAAGTACTGGCGCATCAGGAAGGTGCCGAACGCGGTCGGGAAGGCCGGAACGATCAGGCCGAGCAGGGTGTCGGTCAGGCCCATCGACTTCAGGACCAGGAACACCGGGACGATCGTGACCTGCAGCGGCACCATCATCGTGGCCAGCACCAGCCCGAACAGGGGCTTCTTGAAACGGAATTCGAGGCGTGCGAAGGCGTAACCGGCAAGCCCCGCGGTGACCATCTGGCCGACCGCGATCAGCGCGGTCACCAGCGTCGAGTTGAGGGCGAGCAGCCACACGTCGATCTGGTCGAAGACCCCGCGATAGGCCTCGGTCGTGGGATGCGTCGGGATGATCTTCGGGGGCAGGTCGAAGGACTGGGCCGGGGTGCGCAGCGAGGTGGAGACGGTCCAGATGACCGGACCGAGGGTCAGCAGCGCGCACACGGCCAGCGCGACGATCCGGGCCCAGGGCCCGAGCGAGTACCGGGCGCGGCTCAGGGACAGGCTTGCTTGGCTCAAGGGACTCACCCGGCTCACTGGTAGTGGACGAAACGCCGGCTGAGCCGGAACTGGAGGGCGGTCACCGCCATGATCAGCACGAACAGCAGCACGCCCACCGCGGAGGCCTCGCCGAAGCGCAGCTGCTCGAACGCCGTCTCGTAGATGACCATGACGACGGTGCGGGTCGAGTCGCCGGGCCCGCCGTTGGTGAGGACGTACGGCTGCTCGAAGACCTGCAAGGCGTTGATGACACCGACCACGGTCGCCACCAGCAGCGTCGGCGACAGCAGCGGCAGCGTGACGTGGAGGTGCTTGCGCAGGCCGGTCGCGCCGTCCAGGGAGGCGGCCTCGTGGACCTCCTTGGGGATGTTGTTCAGACCGCCGATGAACAGCAGGAACGAGAACCCGAACTGCTGCCACACGTACACGATGATCACGGTGGCGAGCGCCGCGTGCTCCGAGGTCAGCCACGGCACCGGCGAGATCCCCACCAGCCCGATCAGCCAGTTGACGACACCGAAGTCCTGGTTGAACAGGTACTTCATCACCACGGAGATCGACGCGGCGGACAGCACCAGCGGGAAGAAGAACGCCGAACGGAACACCGACCGCAGCCAGGTCGGCATCCGCCCGTTCAGGGTCAGCGCCAGCGACAGGGCGATCAGCAGCTGTGCCGCGACCGCGAACACCATGAACACGAGGGTGTTGAGGAAGGAGACCCGCACGGTCGAATCCGTGAAGACCTCACGGTAGTTGGCCGTCCCCGCGAAGCTCGGCGAGTCGATCACGTTCCAGTGGAAGAGACTCAGCACGACCGAGCCGACGATCGGCACGACCGTGAAGACGACGATCCCGACGACGGTCGGGGCCAGGAAGAGCGTGGCCAGCAGCCGCGTACCGCGATCCCGGCGGGACGGCCGCGGGGCCGCCACCGGCCGGGTCAACGGCCTTGCGGGGCTGACTGTCTGAGTGTTCGTCATACGTCACGCTCCATGGCCTTCTCCAGATCGCCCTGCATCCGGCGCAGCGCGGGACGCACCGAGCGCGGGGAGGCCAGGGCGGTGCCGGTGTACTTGAGCAGCACCTCGGTCACCTCGGCGACCTGCGGCGGGGCGGGGATCGGTCCCGTGTCGGGGAACTTGTCGAGGGTGTCGTAGAAGACCTGCCAGTGCCGCGGGCCGGACTCCTCGTAGCGGCCGGCGGTCAGCATCGAGCGGCGCGCCGGGGTGGTCTGGTTGGTGTCGAACAGCCGCATGAGGGTGTCCCTGCGGGCGGCGTACTTGATGAACTCCCAGGCCTCGTCCTGCTTCCTGGAGGTGCGCAGCAGGGCGTAGCCCGCCGCGCCGAACTGGTGGCGCTGGGTGCGCCAGCGCGGGAAGTACTGCACGTCGAAGGCGTCGGCCTTCATGCCCGCGAGGTGCAGACCGCCCGCCCAGAAGCCGCCCGCGGGTGTGACGCCGACGCGGCCGGTGGAGAACACGCCGACGAGGTTCTGGCCGTTGCCGCCCTCGGGGCGGGTGCACAGGCCCTCCTGGATGAGGGAGGCGAGATAGTCGTACGCCTCCTCGACGCGGTCGTCGGTGGCCTGCGGGGTGGTCCAGCGGAAGCCGCCGCCGCGGCCCTCGCGCTCGGCGGCCGGGTAGAAGGAGTCCCACAGCCAGGCGCCGCCGGGGGCCTTGGACTCGGTGAGCAGGTTGGTACCGCCCGCGAAGAGCCAGGGGACCACGCCGCCCCACAGACGGTTGGTCCAGAAGTACGGCGTGAACTGGGAGCCGCTGGACTTCTTCATGCCCCGCAACAGGGCGGTGAAGTCGTCGCGGGTCCAGTCGGGGGCCGGGAAGTCCGCGCCCGCCCGCTGCAGCACCTGCCGGTTCAGGTACATGTCGGCCGCGTTGAACTCGACCGGCAGCTGATAGAGCCGTCCTTCGTACATCATCGACTCGACGAGCGACGGGTGGACGTCGGCGAAGTACTCCTTGAGCTCGGCCGCGTCCCGCCGCACGTAGTGGTCCAGCGGGACGCCGAGGCTCTTGGCGAACAGCTGCACGCCCTCGGTGGCGACGTAGACCAGGTCGGGTGCGGTGCCCGCGGCGATCTGGGTGAGGATCTTCGCGAAGAAGTCCGACCAGTCGACGGCCTGCACGGCGTTGATCCGGAGCTTGATGTCCGGGTGCACGTTCCGGAAGCCCTCGGTGAGCGTACGGATGGCCTCCGGCCCGTAGGCGGGGCCGAGGGTGGCGACGGTGAGGGAACCGTCGTCGCGGCCGGGGATGTCGCTTCCGGTGAGCCGGTCCCAGCTCGCGGCGGTACCGGCCAGGGCGGCGGCTCCCGCCCCGTAGGCGCCGTAGCGCAGCAGGGTGCGGCGAGTGAGGTTCGAGTCGGTCATCCAGCGTGCCTAACTCGTGTTAGATCAGGGTTGATGCCCGAGATGATGGGGAGCGGGAGGTGGGGGTGTCAAGGGTCGTGCACCCCTTGACCTTTAACGAGTTAGGTCGCACAGTCCTGCATCACATGAGCCGCCGTTCTCAGCTCGACGACGAGAGGAACGAAGAGTGATGCGTGGGATGTCCAGGAGAGCCTTGCTGGCCGGTACGGGCGCCGGCACCGCCGCCGCACTGCTGCCCGCGGCGCCGGCCGCCGCCAAACCCAAGGGGGCCAAGGCTCCGGGGTGCGCGAGCTACCGGGCCGGCTACCACTTCACGGTCCCGGACGCCTGGAAGAACGACCCGCAGCGGCCGGTCTGGATCGACGGCGAGTACCACTACTACTACCTCTACAACGCCGACTACTTCAGCGGCGCCGTCGGCACCGCGTGGCGCCTGGCCACCAGCGGCGACCTGGTCTCCTTCACCGATCGCGGGGTCGCGGTGCCGAAGGACACCACGTCCAACGGGGACGTCTGGTCGGGCTCGGCGGTGGTCGACACCGGCAACACCGCGGGCTTCGGGGCGGGCGCGGTGGTCGTCCTGGTCACCATGTCGCCGGGCGGCGGCACCGACCACCAGGAGCAGTTCCTGTACTACTCCACGGACGGCGGCCGTACGTTTGCGAACCACGGCACCGATCCCGTCCTGCCCAACCCGGGCGTGGCCGACTTCCGCGACCCCAAGGTCATCCGGGACGAGGACCGAAACCAGTGGGTCATGGCGCTCGCGGAGAACAACAAGATCGGCTTCTACCGCTCGGCGGACCTCAAGTCCTGGGCCTACACGGGCGGTTTCGTCAAGGACGGCATCGGTGTCCTGGAGTGCCCCGACCTGTTCCGCCTCACCGCCGACGACGGCACCGCCAAGTGGGTGCTGGGCGCCAGCGCCGACGGCCGCTCGTCCGGACAGCCCAACACGTACGCGTACTGGACCGGCTCCTTCGACGGCACCGCCTTCACCGCCGACTCCACCGACCCCCAATGGCTCGACCACGGCTGGGACTGGTACGGCGCCGTCACCTTCGAGAAGCGCGATGCCGGTGGCGCCCTCGACCCGACGGCCCGCTACGCCCTCGGCTGGCTGAACAACTGGGCCTACGCGAACACCACCCCCACCATCGACTGCGACGGCTTCAACGGCACCGACTCGATCGTCCGCGAGGTCGGACTGAAGCGCGCCTCCTCCGGCGCCTACTACCTTGCCTCGCGGCCGATCGCCGCGCTCGACTCGTACGTCTCGCGGACCGTGGACCTCGGCGACCTGACTGTCGACGGCACCCGCGTGCTGAACTACACCGGCATCTCCTACGAGGTGAGCACCGAGATCACCTGGGACCGACTCACCGGCGCCGGAGTGCAGTTGCGCCGTTCACCCGACGGCGGCCGGCACATCGACGCGGGCGTCTACGGCGACTACGCCTTCCTCAACCGCCGCACCACCGTGGGCCCCGACACCAGCGGGGACCGCCAGGAGAGCCACAGCCCGTTCGACCGGTCCGCGGGCACGGTGAAGCTGCGCATCCTCGTGGACCGTACGAGCGTGGAGATGTTCGTCGACGACGGCCGGTACGTGCACTCCTCGGAGGCGTTCCCGTACCTGATCGACACCGGGCTCGCGCTGTTCACGATCGACGGAACGGCGGTGTTCCGGAACACGGTGATACGGGAGTTCACGCTGTAACGAACGCGTCCCGCCGCAAAAGGGTTTGAGGCCGAGGGGGCCGGGCGCACACACTCGTCTCGTCGGACCGGTCGACGGGAGGATCCGATGCCGACGAACGAATCCCTGGTCGACGCGCTGGGCAGCGAGCCGCGCCGCCCGGCCGCCTTCCGCGAACTCGTGCGACGCGGCACGCAGGCCGTACCGGACATCCGCCGCGGGCTCGCGCACTCGGTGCCGAAGGTGCGGGAGGAGTGTTGCCGGCTGCTGGACCAACTCCTCGTCCCCGAGGCGGTGGACGACCTGATCGCCATGGTCGACGACCCCGACCCCGGGGTACGGGTGGCCGCGCTGCACGCCCTGTCCTGCGACCGCTGCAAGCCGGACGCCGACGCGTGCCGTCCCGACCGTGCCGTGATCGAGGAGCGCGCGATCCGAATCCTGCACGACGACCCGGACCCGCAGGTCAGGACCCGGGCGGTCGAACTCGTCGGACTCTGGGTGCACACCGACCCGCAGGCCCTCGCCGCCCTGGAGCGCGCCCGCGACGAGGACCCGTCACCGGCCGTGCGCAAGAAGGCGGGCTGGTATACGCCCGGCGGCCCCGTTCACCGCCGTACCGCACCGAAGCCTGTACGCGCGCCGCGGGCCTGAGAGTTGTGAGGCCCTGTCGCCAGGGCTCGCGAACACTGTCACGATCTTCGTGGAACGGAGTGGACGAGTCACGAGTCACGGCTCGCGACTGACGGCTGCTGGAGGGCGTGCATGACGACGGACCGGGACAGGGCGGCGGGGATCGAGCAGGGCGCCGGGATCGAGGTGCGACCGGTCGCCGGACACATCGGGGCCGAGGTCACGGGCGTCGATCTGGCCGCCGGCCTCGACGACGCCCAGGTCGCCGCGATCCGGGCGGCCGTGCTGCGCTGGAAGGTGGTGTTCTTCCGTGGGCAGCGGCTGGACCACGCCGGGCATGTGGCCTTCGCGCGCCGGTTCGGCGAGCCGGTCGTGCTGGGCAAGCGGGGGAGCGCCTCGCCGCCGGACTTCCCCGAGGTGGAGACGACCGCCGACCGGCTGGAACTGGGTGGGAAGTTCGGCATGGAGCACGAGGAGTGGTTGCAGCGCCGCCGGCACACGCTGCTGCGCGGGTGGCACTGCGACCACGGCGCGCGCATCGACCCGCCGGCCGCGACGATCCTGCGCGCCGAGACCGTACCGCCGTACGGGGGCGACACGACCTGGTCCAACCTGGCGGCCGCGTACGCCGGACTGTCCGTGCCGGTACGGGAGTTCGTCGACGGACTGCGCGCCGAGCACCGTCTCGGCGTCGGCTACCAGCCGCGCCCCGGCGACGACTCCTATCTGCGCCACCTGCTGGACCACCAGGTCGCCTCCGTGCACCCGCTGGTCCGCGTCCACCCGGAGACGGGGGAGCGGGTGCTGTTCGTCAACGGCTACTACGTCGAACAGATCGCCGGCCTCTCCCGGCCGGAGAGCCGCGCGATCCTCGACATGCTCCTCGAGCAGGCGACCCGGCCCGAGTACACGGTCCGTTTCCGCTGGGAGCCCGGCAGCGTGGCCTTCTGGGACAACCGCGCCACCATCCACCTCGCCCCCGGCGACAACGCCCACCTCGACTTCCCGCGGATCATGCACCGGGTGATGCTGACCGGGGACGTGCCGGTGGGGGTGGACGGCAGGGCGTCCAAGGCGGTTGCGGGGACGGCGCCCGGGCGGTGGTAACCGGCGCCGGCCGCGTTGCTGACCTGCTCGGACTGCGGCCCGGGTGCGCCGGGTTCCGTCAGGAGTCCGACAGGCGGGCCTCCTCCAGGTCGAGCGAGCGCTGCAGCCGGCGGCGGGTGGTGTCGCTGATGGTGTGGGTGTCGTAGAGGCGTTGGAGTTCGATGGTCTCGACGGTGATCAGATCGCGGCGGAGCTGGCGGTAGACGAGGTCGGCCGACTCGGTGGCGGTCGCGGTGCCGTTCTGTTCCGTGAGGCGGTCGCGGGCGTCGTCGAGGCGGGCGGTCAGGCCGCGGCGCAGGCGGTCGAGGACGACGTCCGGTGCGGCCTCCAGCTCGGCGAGTTCCTCCAGGCGGGCGAGCCCGGCGTGGGCGAGGTGGGAGCGGGCCTCGGCCTCCTCGCGCGCGGTGTGGGCGGGCTCCAGCGCGATGCCGGAGGCGCGGACGACCGGGGCCAGGGTGAAGCCCTGCACGACGAGGGTGACGACCACGACCGAGGTGGTCAGGACCAGGACGAGGGGGCGGTCGGTGAGCGGGGTGCCGTCCTTGGTGACCTCGGGGATGGACAGGGCGGCGGCCAGCGGCATCACCCCGCGGGTGCCCGCCCAGGTCAGCACCATCGGTATCCGCCAGTTCAGGCGGCTGATCCCGCCCTTGCGCTGCACGACGGCCGACAGCGGCGCGAGCCACAGCAGTCGTACGGCGACGAGCGTGCCGGCGACCGCCAGGGCGTACAGCGGCCATGCCCGGTCGCCGTCGGCCAGCGCCCGCACCTGCGTGGGCAGGGCCAGCCCGATCAGGCTGAACACGACGCTCTCCAGCAGGAAGACGACCGTGCCGTACACGGCGTGCAACTGCAGCCGGATGCGGGCGTTGGTGAGCCGGTCCCCCCGGCCGCCGAGGACCACGCCCGCCACCACGCACGACGTCACTCCGGAGGTGTGCGCGGCCTCCGCCAATAGATAGGCGGCGTACGGGGTGACCAGGGCGATCACCGTCTCCAGGACCGGGTCCTCGGTGCGCCGCCGGATCAGGGCGATCGCCGCGGCCACCGCGGCCCCGATCACCGTGCCACCGCCCGCGAGCACCAGGAACTCCCCGCCCGCCGCACCCCAGTTCGCGGCGGCGGAGGCAACCGCGATGCCGGCCGCGACCCTGACCAGCACCAGCGAGGTCGCGTCGTTGAACAGGCTCTCGGCCTGCACCAGCACCTGGACCCTGGGCGGCAGCGCCAGCCGCCGGCCCAGTGCGGTGACGGCCACCGGGTCGGTGCTGGCGAGCACCGCGCCCAGTACGAACGCCATCTCCCAGGACAGCGGGGTCACCAGGGCCGCCACCGCGCCGACGGCCGCAGCGGAGGCGAGCACCAGCCCGATGGCGAGGATGCCGACCGGCTTCCACACCGCGCGCAGCTCACGCCACGGCATCTCCTCCGCGCTCGCGTACAGCAGTGGCGGCAGCACGACCAGGCCGATGATCTCGGGGCTGATCTCGATCTGCGGGGTGCCCGGCAGCAGGGCCACCGCGAGACCGGCGACCACGAGCAGGGAAGGGGCGGGAATGCGCCACCGGCGCGCGAAGGTGGCGACCAGCGTGGCGAGGACCACGAGGGCGAGAACCGTACCGACGCTGCGCATGCCGTCCCCCTGGGGCTTACGGAGAACCGCCGTGGTCCCCGGCCGACCAGACTTCCCGGCACACCGGTTCTCACCCTATCGGGCCGGGCCACGTCAAGACAGCGTCAAGGTCGGGCGGCGCAGCGTGGGCCGGGCGATCGCCGCGTACGTGCGGGAGGTGTCCGCCGCCGAGCCGGGCACGCGCGTCACGGTACTGATCGCGGAGACCCAGCCGCAGCGTGTGGCGGGGGCTGAGATCGACGCGGCGATCTGCCGGCTCCGGTTCCGGCTGCTGTGAACCAGGTCACCGCTGGTCCCGGCGCCGTACTCACCGGTGCGGGGCGGGGCCGTAAGAGTCCCGTCAAAGCCGTGCGGGCCGCCGTATGGGACCCGTCAACGGCGCTCATCTCCGGCCGCGAGGGCTGTTTCCTCGAACCGTCCGATTCAACCGAACCTCACTCCAGGAGTTCGCGATGGCCGATCTGGCCTTCGTCGTCACCGTGATCGCGGGTTTCGCGCTGGTGGCTCTAGTCGCCAAGGGGGTGACGAAGCTGTGACCGCCGAGAACATCGTCGGCCTTGTCGTGGCCGTCGCCCTGCTGGGCTATCTCGTCCTCGCCCTGATCTTCCCGGAGAGGTTCTGAGCCACGACATGGGTCCCGTACTCGCAGGCTTCCTCCAGCTGCTCGCCCTCATAGGCGCGCTGGCGCTCGCCTACATCCCTCTCGGCAACTACATGGCCAGGGTCTACTCCTCCGACAAGCACTGGCGGGTAGAGAAGTGGATCTACAAGGGCATCGGTGCCAACCCCGACGCCGAGATGACCTGGCCCGCCTACCTGCGCGGTGTCCTCGCCTTCTCCGCTGTCAGCGTGCTGTTCCTCTACCTGCTCCAGCGGCTGCAGGGCATCCTGCCCGGCTCCCTGGGCTTCGACTCGGTCAACCCGGCGCAGTCCTTCAACACGGCCGTGTCCTTCGTGACCAACACCAACTGGCAGTCGTACTACGGCGAGCAGACCATGGGTCACGTCGTGCAGACCGCCGGTCTGGCCGTGCAGAACTTCGTCTCGGCGGCCGTCGGCATCGCCGTCGCCGTGGCCCTGGTGCGCGGGTTCGCCCGCTCCCGCACCGGCGAGCTGGGCAACTTCTGGTCCGACCTGGTGCGCGGCACCCTGCGGATCCTGGTGCCCGGCGCGGCGATCGCCGCGATCGTGCTGGTCGCGTGCGGTGCCATCCAGAACTTCTCCGGCATCCACGAGGTCGGTCAGTTCATGGGTGGGTCGCAGCAGTGGAACGGCGGCGCGGTCGCCTCGCAGGAGGCCATCAAGGAGTTCGGCACCAACGGCGGCGGCTACTTCAACGCCAACTCCGCGCACCCCTTCGAGAACCCCACCCCGTTCACGAACCTCTTCGAGATCTTCCTGCTACTGGTCATCCCGTTCTCGCTGACCCGGACGTTCGGCGTCATGGTCGGTTCGATCAAGCAGGGTTACGCGATCCTCGCCACGATGGCCACGATCTGGGTCGGCTTCGTCGCCCTGATGATGTGGACCGAGTTCGCCCACCACGGCCCGGCGCTGCAGGCGGCGGGCGGGGCGTACGAGGGCAAGGAGGTCCGCTTCGGCGTCGGCTCCTCGTCGATCTTCGCGGTGTCGACCACACTCACCTCGACCGGTGCGGTGGACTCGTTCCACTCCTCGTTCACCGGGCTCGGCGGCGGCATCACCATCCTGGGCATGCAGCTGGGCGAGATCGCGCCCGGCGGTACCGGCTCCGGCCTCTACGGCATGCTGATCATGGCGGTCATCGCGGTGTTCATCGCCGGTCTGATGGTCGGCCGTACGCCCGAATACCTGGGCAAGAAGATCGGCTCCCGCGAGATCAAGCTGGCCGCCTGCTACATCCTGATCACGCCGGCACTGGTGCTGATCTTCACGGCCGCCTCCATGGCGTTGCCGACGCCGCCGCACTCGATGCTGAACTCCGGCGCGCACGGCTTCTCCGAGGTGCTGTACGCCTTCAGCTCCGCGGCGAACAACAACGGTTCGGCCTTCGCCGGTCTGAACGCGAACACCGACTGGTTCAACACCATGACCGGACTGGCGATGCTGCTGGGCCGTTTCCTGCCGATGGTGTTCGTGCTGGCGCTGGCCGGCTCGCTCGCCGAGCAGAAGCCGGTGCCGGCCACCGCGGGCACCCTGCGCACCGAAAAGCCGCTGTTCACCGGCCTGTTGGTGGGCGCGATCCTGATCATCACCGGTCTGACCTACTTCCCGGCGCTGGCGCTGGGTCCGCTGGCCGAGGGGCTGGCGTCATGACCACCCGCACAGAGAAGTCAGAGGACTCCATGTCCACAGCCACTCCGACCCGGGCGCCGCACAGCGACGTACCCACCGGGCACAAGGCTCCCGAGGGCCGCGTCGGTGCGGGCCTCTTCGACCCCAAGCAGCTGCTGAAGTCGCTGCCGGACGCGTTCCGCAAGCTCGATCCGCGGGTGATGGTCAAGTCGCCCGTCATGTTCGTGGTGTGGATCGGGTCCGTGCTGACCACCGTGTTCTCCTTCAAGGACCCGGGGGACTGGTTCGGCTGGGCGATCAGCGCCTGGCTGTGGCTGACCGTCGTCTTCGCCAACCTGGCGGAGGCCGTCGCCGAGGGCCGGGGCAAAGCCCAAGCCGACACCCTGCGCAAGGCCAAGACCGACACGGTGGCCCGGCGGCTGGTGGGCGAGCGCGAGGAGCAGGTGCCCGGCACCGACCTGAGGATCGGCGACCTCGTCGTCTGCGAGGCCGGCGACGTCATCCCCGGCGACGGTGACGTCATCGAGGGCGTGGCCTCGGTCGACGAGTCGGCCATCACCGGCGAGTCGGCCCCCGTCATCCGCGAGTCCGGAGGCGACCGCAGCGCCGTGACCGGCGGTACCAAGGTGCTGTCCGACCGCATCGTCATCAAGATCACGACGAAGCCGGGCGAGACCTTCATCGACCGGATGATCAGCCTCGTCGAGGGCGCGGCCCGGCAGAAGACGCCGAACGAGATCGCGCTGAACATCCTGCTGGCCTCGCTGACGATCGTCTTCCTGCTGGCGGTGGCCACGCTGCCGCCGTTCGCGGACTACGCCGGTACGCATCTGACGATGGTCGTACTGGTCGCCCTGCTGGTCTGCCTGATCCCGACCACCATCGGCGCGCTGCTCTCCGCGATCGGCATCGCGGGCATGGACCGTCTGGTGCAGCGCAACGTCCTGGCCATGTCCGGCCGGGCAGTGGAAGCCGCCGGTGACGTGTCGACGCTGCTGCTCGACAAGACCGGCACCATCACGCTGGGCAACCGGCAGGCGTCCGAGTTCGTGCCGGTGCGGGGCGCCACCGAGGCCGAGGTCGCCGACGCCGCGCAGCTGTCCTCGCTGGCCGACGAGACGCCCGAGGGCCGCTCCATCGTCGTACTGGCGAAGGAGAAGTACGGACTGCGGGAGCGGCACCAGGGCGAGTTGGCCGGTGCCGAGTGGATCGCCTTCACCGCGCAGACCCGCATGTCGGGCGTGGACGTCGACGGGCGCCGGATCCGCAAGGGCGCGGCCGGCTCGGTCATCGCCTGGGTCCAGGAGCAGGGCGGCACCGTCGCCGAGGACGCGGACACGCTGTCCGACCGCATCTCCGAGGCGGGCGGCACGCCGCTGCTCGTCGCCGTCGAGGACGAGCGCGGCGCCCGGATCCTGGGCGTCATCCACCTCAAGGACGTCGTCAAGGACGGCATGCGGGAGCGGTTCGACGAGTTGCGCCGCATGGGCATCAAGACCGTCATGATCACGGGCGACAACCCGCTGACGGCCAAGGCGATCGCCGAGGAGGCGGGCGTCGACGACTTCCTCGCGGAGGCCACGCCCGAGGACAAGATGGCGCTCATCAAGCGGGAGCAGGCGGGCGGCAAGCTGGTCGCGATGACCGGCGACGGCACCAACGACGCGCCCGCCCTCGCGCAGGCCGACGTCGGCGTGGCGATGAACACCGGTACGTCGGCCGCCAAGGAGGCCGGCAACATGGTCGACCTCGACTCCAACCCGACCAAGCTCATCGAGATCGTCGAGATCGGCAAGCAACTCCTCATCACCCGGGGCGCGTTGACGACCTTCTCGATCGCCAACGACGTCGCGAAGTACTTCGCGATCATCCCGGCGCTGTTCGCGGCCGTGTACCCGGGCCTCGACAAGCTCAACATCATGGGCCTGTCCTCCCCGGACTCCGCGATCCTGTCCGCGGTCATCTTCAACGCGCTGATCATCATCGCGTTGGTGCCGCTGTCCCTGAAGGGCGTGCAGTACCGGCCGGTGAGCGCCGACAAGTTGCTGCGACGCAACCTCACGATCTACGGCATCGGCGGGCTGATCGCCCCCTTCATCGGCATCAAGATCATCGACCTGCTCATCTCTCTCATCCCCGGGATCGGTTGATCCATCATGAACAACTCCGTATCGAACACTGCCCGGTTGTTCGGGGCGGGCCTGCGTGCCCTCCTCGTGCTGACCCTGGTGACCGGCGTCATCTATCCGCTGGTCGTCACCGGTGTGGCGCAGGCGCTGTTCAACGACAAGGCGAACGGCTCCGAGATCAGGTCCGACGGGAAGGTCGTCGGCTCGTCCCTGATCGGGCAGTCGTACAACCTGCCGCTCAAGAAGGGGCAGAAGACCCCCGACCCCGACCTGAAGTGGTTCCAGGGCCGGCCGGCCAACGGGCTCGGCACCAACAGCGTCAACACGCAGTACAAGCTGCTGCTGTCGGGCGCCACCAACCTGTCCGCCGACAGCAAGGACCTGCTCAAGCAGGTCGAGGCCGCCAAGGCCGCCGTCATCAAGGACAACTCGGTGCCCGGCTACACGGTCAAGGCGTCCGAGGTGCCCGCCGACGCGGTCACGTCCTCCGGCTCCGGTCTGGACCCGGACATCTCCCCGGCCTACGCCGAACTCCAGGTCCACCGGATCGCCGCGAAGAACGGCCTGTCCGTCTCCGCGGTGGAGAAGCTGGTCAAGGACCACACCGAGGGCCGCACGCTCGGCTTCATGGGCGAGCCCCGGGTCAACGTCCTCGAACTCAACATCGCGCTCAAGGATCTCGTGGCGAAGCAGTAGCGGTGACGGCGTCAGGCGATCCGTGCGTGTCGTGGCCCGGCGCGCACGGCCCGACGCACGACAGGAGAGGCACACACCCATGACCCGGGTGCTCGTGGTGGAGGACGACCCGCAGCTGGTACGGGCCCTCGTGATCAACTTGCAGGCTCGGCGGTACGGAGTGGACGCCGCCCCCGACGGGGCCACCGCGCTGCGGCTCGCGGCGGCGCGCCGGCCGGACGTGGTCATGCTCGACCTCGGGCTGCCCGACATGGACGGCGTGGACGTGATCAGGGCGCTGCGCGGCTGGAGCCGGGTGCCGGTCCTGGTGCTGTCGGCGCGGCAGGCGTCCGACGAGAAGGTCGCCGCCCTGGACGCCGGCGCCGACGACTACATCACCAAGCCGTTCAGCATGGACGAGCTGCTCGCCCGGCTGCGGGCCGCGGTCCGCCGCACCGAGGACGCGCCGCTCGTCCCCGAGACCACACGGGTCGAGACGGACGACTTCAGCATCGACCTGCTGGCGAAGAAGGTCGTGCGCAACGGGCGGGACGTGCGGCTGACCCCGACCGAGTGGCACCTGCTGGAGATCCTCGTGGTCAGCCCCGGCCGGCTGATCACGCAGACGCACCTGCTCCAGGAGGTCTGGGGCGTGTCCCAGAGCAACAAGACCAACTACCTGCGCGTCTACATGGCCCAGCTCCGCCGCAAACTGGAGACGGACCCCGCCCACCCCCGCTATCTGATCACCGAGCCCGGCATGGGCTACCGCTTCGAGGGATGACAGGGCAGGCGGCAAGGTCCGGATCCACCGCCCCGGCGCGGCGTACGCCGTAGCGCGTGGTCAGGCAGTACCGCCGCCCGGCCGCCACCCCAGCGCCGGCCCGAGCTTCGTGGCCATGTCCGTCAGGATCTGCACGTAGTCCTCGTGCTCGAAGGTGAACGGCAGTGCGAAGGCGACCTCGTCCACCTCGCGGAACGCGGCGTGTGCGTGCAGGCGTTCGGCGATCTCGGCCGAGGTGCCGACCAGGTCCGGCGCGAACAGGAGCCGGGCGGGGCCCTGCGGTGACGTCGTACGAGGGGTGCGTTTGGCCGCGTACTCCTCGTACCGGGCGCGCTGCTCGGGCGAGGCGGAGTCGGTCGGGATGACGACCAGGCCCTGCGAGACGCGGGCGGCCTCGCCGTCGGGGTGGGCGGCGCGGAAGGCGCGGATGTGGGAGAGCTGGATCCCAGCGAAGTCGAAGTCCGGCCCGTCGGCCCCCTCGGCCTTGACCACGCTGCTGGTCAGGAAGTTCATGCCGTGCTCGCCGGCCCAGCGCGCCGAGCTCAGGCTGCCGCCGCCGTACCAGAGCCGCTTGCCCAGGCCGGGCGAGTGCGGCTGAACCCGGTCCGAGAAGACCTCGAAGCCCTCGACCCCGCTGAAGTCCGTCGCGCTCTTGCCCCGCACGAAGTCCACCAGCCGCCGCACCCGCTCGTACGAGAAGTCCTCGGCGTCGGCCGTGTCCGGGTAGAGCGCCTCCTTGACCTGGTCGAAGTGCATCGGCGGACCCACGCTCACGCCCGGGTTGACGCGACCCCCGGACAGGATGTCGACCGTGGCCAGGTCCTCGGCCAGCCGCAGCGGGTTCTCCCAGCCCAGCGGGATGACCGCGGTGCCGAGCTCGATCCGGCTGGTGCGCTGCGAGGCCGCGGCCATCACCGCGACGGGGGAGGAGATGCCGTACTGCAGGTGGCGGTGGCGCAGCCACGCGCTGTCGAAACCGAGCCGCTCGCCCAGCTCGATGATCTCCAGCGTGGACTCGTGGCCCCGCCGTGGATCCGCCTCGTCGAACAGGCCGATGGTCAGAAAGCCCAGCTTGCGCAGGGGGCGAGGAGACGGCGACACGGGTTCCTCCGCGGTTGCTTGATGAATCAAGTATTACGGCATGCCAACCCGGTCGCCGCGCGAACTGTTCCCATGACCTGGGTCAAGATCTGGTCAGGTGAGCGGGATGGTGACCTCGTCCTCCACCGGCGGTTCGATCTCCTGCGCGCGGTTGCCGGTGGCGGCGTAGCAGCGCAGCCGGACGGCCTCCGGAGTGACGTCCAGGCGCAGGAAGCACTTGAAGAAGGGCGGGCTGTAGGTCGCCGAACCCGGCGAGAACAGCTGCGTGTAGATCTTGCGCACCGGGAGGCGGAAGCGCGAGGTGCGGTCGGGGCGGCCGCCGGCGCCGAGCAGGGTGGCCACCAGGCGGGTACGGCGGGTCACGCGCGCCGGGGTGCCGGGGGCGCGGGTCGGCTCGATGCCCAGGCGCTCGGCGATCACCGCCATCGCCTCGGCCTCGGTGAGGGTGAAGAAGCGGCGCAGACGCAGCCGGCGGCCGTAGAGCCGGCTGTAGAACGCGAGGGAGTCGCCGCGCAGCGGGTAGCAGCGGAACTCCTTCTCGGTGACGTTCGCGATGTCGACGCGCGGGATGGTGTGGGTGGCGTGCATGAACGCCCCGCCGCCGCCCGAGACCACGTACTGAATGGTGCGCCCGTCGGCCAACCGGACAGGGTAGCGCTGGTAGTTGTGGATGTCCCCGCCGATGGCCGCCACGTAGTGGTGCTCGGGGTCGCTGACGATGTCGTCGACCGTGCCGCCGCCGTCCTCGATCGTGCACGGGTCGTACTTGCCGTCCACGTACAGCGGCGAGCCGGTGATGAGGATCTTCGGGCGGGGGCCCTTCGACACCTCGCGCAGCCAGGCGCCCTGTTCGGCGTCGATGGTGCCGAGCAGACCCGTGTCTATGCCTATGAGGCGTACGGGTCCGGCGTCGATGGCCCAGTACGGGCCCGGCTGGACGGCCTGTTGAGCCGGTGCCGAGCGCAACTCGCGCGCCTCGTCGAGATGTTGGCCGTCCGCCTTGCGGGGCCGGTGCCACAGCAGCGAGCGCAGCCAGGCCCTGGTGAGCGGGCGGGGCGCGGGCTCGGCGGCGAGCGGCGGGGCGTCCGCGCAGAAGACCCGCATGAACGCGCCGAGGCCCTCGTACCAGTCGTGGTTGCCCGGGACCGCGTAGATCGGCGCCGGGTAGTCCTGGTACGGCCGGAAGAACTTGGTGCGGTAGTCGTCGGCGCTGCCCACCGGGTAGATGACGTCGCTGGCGATCACGGAGAAGTTCGTGCCCTGACTGACCTTCAGGAAGCCCGGTACGACGGCGTACTGGGGATCGTCGCCCTCGCCGGTGTCGCCGATGACCATGAACGAGAAGCGGTCCGGGTCGTCGCGCCGGATGAGCTTGTCGGCGGGTGCGCCGGCGGCTTCGCGTTGGGCCACCCAGCGGGCGCGGGTACGGCCGGTCGGGTCGCCGAACCAGGAGGCCAGCACGCCGTTGCGGGCGGCCCACAGCGTCCGGGGGTTGAGCCAGGACAGCTTCTCGACCTTGTGCGGCATCAGCCGCTTGTACTCGCCGCGTTCGGCGGCGCCCCAGCCGGCGCCTTCGGCGGTATCGCGTGAGGAGTCAGACACCGGGGCACCTTGACATGCTCCTCGCCCTGAAGTGAAATCCGAGGATTTTGGCCTTCTCGACTGGAGGCTGTGCCGCTACGCGGCACGGTTTCCGGTCGGGAATCCGTGGCTTCCTGTTTCTTCGCGCTGTGCCGGGATTGCTCCTGGTCTTACCGGCGCTCCGCAGGCTGATACCGCCAGTCCGGCGGCCTGTTTGACGTTGAGTGCGGCATTGTGGTCCCGGTCGTGGACGCTGCCGCAGGCGCTGCAGGTCCATTCCCGCACGTTGAGGGGTTTGGGTCCGTCCACGGCGCCGCAGGTGGAGCAGGTCTGGGAGGTCGGCTCAAATCGGCCGATCTTCACCAGGGTGCGCCCGTACCGTTGTGCTTTGTAGGTCAGCATGCTGATGAACGAGGACCATCCGGCGTCGTGCACGGACTTGGCCAGCTTTGTGCGGGCCAGTCCTGCCACCGACAGGTCCTCCACGGCGATCCCTTGGTTGTCGGAGATCAGCCTGGTGGAGAGCTGGTGGTGGAACTCACGGCGCGCGTCAGCGACCTTCGCGTGGGCGCGGGCGACCTTCAGGCGGGCCTTGGCCCGGTTCTTTGATCCCTTCTGCTTGCGGGACAGTTCCTGGTGGGCCTTCTTCAGTTTCTTCTCCGCGCGCCGCAGGAAGCGCGGGGAGTCGATCTTCGTGCCGTCGGAGAGGACGGCGAAGTGGGTGAGGCCGAGATCGATGCCGACGGTGCGGTCGCTCTCGGGCATCCGCATTGCATCGGTTGCGGGGTCGGTGTCGATGACGAAGGAGGCGAAGTACCTGCCAGCCGCGTCCTTGACGACGGTGACGGAGGTGGGCGTGGAGGGCAGTTTGCGAGACCATGTCACCTTCACCGCGCCGATCTTCGGCAGGTTCAGACGGCCATGGCCGGTGATGCTCCAGCGGGCGTTGGCGGTGAACCGGATCGACTGCCGGGCGTCCTTACGGGACTTGAACCGGGGCGAGCCGGCCTTCGCTCCCGTGCGGGTGCCCTTGCGGCAGGAGAAGAAGTTGCGGTAGGCCGCCTCGGCGTCGCGCAGAGACTGCTGGAGCACGACTGCGGACACCTCGCTCAGCCAGCACCGCTCCTTCGTCCGCTTGGCCTCGGTGATCAGCGTCCGGGACAGCTGACCGGCGGTCGGGAACGGCAGCCCGGCCCTCCGGGCGTCCTCACGGGCCCGCACCGCGTCGTTGAACACGACACGGGCGCACCCGAACGCCCTGGCCAGCGCGGCCTGTTGAGCGGCGTCGGGGTACAACCGGAAGGCGTACCGCAGCTGCATGACGACCACACTAGGCAAATCGAACCCACGCCGTCACCGGGAACGTGCGAGCGACCCGTCACCGTCACGAACGAGCAGGGTCCGGCTCCGCCGAAACGAGACCGCGACGGTCCGCGTCGCCGCCACAAGATTCGCTGCACCCCCAGCCTCAAAGCCGGAGCACCGCGAATGAATCCCGGTAACCTGCCGTGCGGATCGGCCACCGGGAAGGAACAAGAGCCGTGATCCTGCCGAAGGTCAGAGATCCCCGCTTCGTCACGATCCGCCGAGGCGGGACCCTCACGGACGACGATCACCATCTCCTCGCCCTGTGGGCGGCGGACTGCGCGGAGCACGTGCTCGAACTGTTCGAGTCGGCCCGGCCCGGGGACCCACGGCCGCGGCAGGCGATCGAGCATGCCCGCGCCTGGAACCGGGGCGAGGTCCGGATGATGCAGGCCCGCGCGGCCGGCGGTCACGCCATGGGCGCGGCTCGGGACCTGGAGGGTGCGGCACGGCATGCCGCCTACGCCGCCGGCCAGGCCGCGGTCGTCGCGCATGTCGCCGCGCACGAACTCGGTGCCGCCGCCTATGCGATCAAGGCTGTGCGCGCCGCCGCGCCGAAGGGCGCGAGTGAGGCCGCGGGGCGGCGGGAGTGCCGGTGGCAGCGCGACCGGCTCCCCGAGGCGATCCGCGAACTCGTCCTCGACGACCAGCGGTTGCGGAACGACATCTGCTGGTCGGTGTTCGACTGCTGAGGCCCGGTCCGCGGGCAGTGCGACGAGCGCACCGCAACCGGCACGTACCGTCCGAACCGCCGCGCCCGGCCTGAGAGGATCAACGGCGAGCACCGCCCCTCCGAAAGGCCACGCATGCCCGCCGACTTCATCGACCTCGTCCCCGACCCCGAGCAGGGCCGGCTGCTGCTGGGCATCCGCCACTTCGGCGAGCCCTTCCTGCTCACCGTCTCCCTCTCCCAGGGGCTGGGTTCGAGCGACCTGTGGCTGGACCGGGGCAGGGCGGGCAAGGCGAGGTCGGCGGAGTTCCGGCGGGTCGGCGACCGCGTGCTGTTCCTCGTACGGAACAAGCACTTCCTGACGTCCGGCGACGAGGCGGCCGTGCGGGCCGGGCAGGAGTCCTTCGCGCCGTCCGTCGTGTGGAGCGGGCCGGTGCTGCGCGAAGCCGACGGCGCGGTGGTCGTGGACGCGAGCGGGCTCGTCCTGGCCGACCACGACCGGGTCGCGGAGCACCTGTTCGACAGGGAGCAGGGGGAGTACGTCGTCGACGAGGAGCGCAGTCTGCCGCTCGTCGCCGACAGCCGCACCGGACCGGCCGGCATCCGGCTCCCCGCGCTGCTCACCTTCCGTGGACCGGGCCGCGGGTCGGCGGTGCGCGCGGTCGCCGCCGACCCGCGCGCCCTGACCCTCGTCCAGCAGCTCAACCTGGTCCGACTGCCGTCCGATCCGATGCCCGCCCGCCGCTTCCACCCCAACTCCGGTGGCTACGGCGTCGGTTACGCAGACCACGGCAACGTCGGCCTGCGCGACACCCAGGTAAAGGTCCAGCCCCGCTTCCGCGTCGGCCCGGACCGCGCCCCCATCGTGTTCCGGGTCGACCCGGCGATCCCGGAGCCCTTCCGCTCGGCGGTGATCGAGGGCGGCAACTGGTGGCAGGAGGCCTTCGCCGCCGCCGGACTGCCCGGCGCCTACCGGGTGGAGGCGGGCGACGCCGGCTTCGACCCGTACGAGCCCGGCGTCAACGGTGTCGTGTGGGTGCACCGGGCGGGCCGCGGCTGGTCCCTCGGGCAGGGGCTGACCGACCCGCGCACCGGCGAGATCCTGCACGCCCGGGTCCGGCTCGGCTCCCAGCGCGTCGAGCAGGTGCGCGCCCTCGGCGAGGCCCTGCTGGCCCCCTACGGCCGCCCTGACGAGGCCGAACGGCTCGCCGCCGTCGAGGAGTTGGTCCTCGCCCGGCTGCGCCATCTCGCCGCGCACGAGATCGGCCACGCGCTCGGCTTCATGCACAACTTCGCCAGTACGACCCACCCGAAGCCGTCCGTCATGGACTACCCGCACGCCCGCGTCCGCGTCACCGACGACGCCCGCCTCGACCTCTCCGTCGCGTACACCACGGGCCTCGGCCCCTGGGACCACTTTCTCGTCGCCCACGCCTACGGTGACCACGAGGCCGCGGCCCTCGCGGAGTTGCGTGAGGAGGCGGCTCGCGCGGGTCTGCACTTCATCGCCGACGAGGACGCCCAGGGCAACCATGCCGCCCACGCCGACGCGGTGCCCTGGGTGACGGGAGGGCACCCGCTGGAGGCACTGGAGAACATGACGCGCGCCCGGCGCATCGCGCTGGAGGGATTCGGCCGTGGAGTGCTGCCGCCCGACCGGCAGACCGGTGAACTCGAGGAGCGCGCCCTGCTGTTGCACCTCCTGCACCGCCACGAGGTGACCGCCGTCGCCCGCCTGGTCGGGGGAGTGCACTACGCGTACGGCCTCGCGGGCGACGCCACCCAGGGCCCCCGGCCCGTCGACGCCACCACCCAGCACAGAGCCCTCGCCCGGCTCGCGAACCTTCTGCGCGCCGAGGAACTCGCCCTGCCGGACAGCGTGTTGAGCACCCTCACCCCGCCCGCCATTCGCTACGGGCGCACCGACCAGTACCTCGACACCGACGCCGGGTACGTCTTCGACCCCTTCGAGGCCGTCCGTGTCGCCGTCACCCTGGTCACCGAGCCGCTGCTGGAGCCGGCCCGCCTCAACCGGCTCGCCTGGCAGCACGCCGCCGACCCCGCCGTACCCGGAGCCGCCGATCTGGCCGACGCGCTGCTGGCGGCCACGTGGCGCCGCACCGACCCGGTCCCGGCCGAGGTCGTGGGCGGTGCGGAGGTGCAGCGCACGGCCGACTGGACGGTCCTCAACCACCTGCTGACCGTGCTGCAGGACGGCGCCCTGCACGCTCCGGTTCGCACGGCGCTGCGCAGTGCCCTGCGCCGACTGGCCGGCGAGTTGCGGGAGGGGTACGAGGACGGCCGGCGCGAGGCCGCGGACCTGATCGACCGCGTCCTGGCCGACCCCGCCTCGGTGACCCTCGACCCGCTGCCGCGCGTGCCGCCGGGCGCGCCGAACTGAGCGCGTCCCGGGCGCCGTCGGGAAGACCCGGCTCAGCGCTCGGGCGAGCGCGGCGAGGTCCAACGCGATGCGGACTGCGGCGAGGTGCCGTACGAACCCTGCTGCCTCGGCGGGGCCGGAGTGTATGCGTCCTGTCGTGACCGTGCGGTTCGCGTGGCGCCGTCGAAGAAGGGCTCACCGGCGAGTGGCGCGGTCTCTCGCTCCTTGGCCCCGGCCTTGCGCCGGGCAGCGGCGGACTGGTTCCACTCGCCGTCGCCCAGGACCAGCAGCGGGTCGAACATGACCACCACTCCGGCCAGCAGCAGGAAGACCGCCGGGCCCAGCAGCATGGGAAGCAGCAGGGAGGTCGGCGAGTCGCCCGCCCAGGTCCCGTTGCCCTTGCCGTGCACATGGACGCTGACGGCGGCCATCGCCGTGTAGTGCATGCCGGACACCGCGACGCCCATGACCAGGCTGGCGCCGAGACTTGTCAGGAAGCCCCGGACGGTGACGGCCGCCCACAGTGCCGCCGTCGCCGCGACGATCGCGATCGCAACCGACAGCAGGACCGTGCCGGTGTTGTACTGGATGTCGCCGTTCAGCTCCATCGCGGCCATGCCCAGGTAGTGCATGGCGGCGACGCCGAGGCCGGTGACGGTGCCCGCGACGGCCAGCGTGCCGCGGCCCGCGCCCCGGTATCCGACGATGAACACCCCGATGCCGACCACCACGATCGCGACGGCCAGGCTGAGCAGGGTGAGGCCGATGTCGTAACGGATTCCGGTCTCCTCGACCTGGAAGCCGAGCATCGCGATGAAGTGCATCGTCCAGATCCCGCAGCCGATCGACGCCGCGCCGAGCGCGAGCCAACCGGGCTTCCAGGACGCCTCGTTGAGCAGGGACCGGACGATGCAGCGCAGTCCCAGCGCCCCTCCCATGCAGGCCATCAGATAGGCCGCCACCGGGGTCACCGCGCCATAGCGGAACCCGTCAACCGTGCCTTGCATATGCCAACTCCCCCCAGAGCCATGGCAGATTGTGGAGCAAGGTCTACGGGTGGGGAGCCTGTAACCGCAAGGGATTACCGCCGGTAAGTGATTAACTCTCAACTATGAGTGGTTAACTCTTGTCGCACGACGGTGAGTTCTGGCCATGATCGGTCGACCGGGGTGGCCGCTGTGACGTCGGTGTCCCCGGTGGCCTCCGCACTAGCGGTCACGGCATCGAACCCGCCACCTGCTCGCCGGGCTTCTCGCCGAAGGGTCGTGCCCTGGCCGAATCCGTGACGGGCCCTCCGGTGCGGAGGAAGGCGCGCCCGGTGTTCAGCCCTGCTGGACCGGGACGACGATCAGCTCCGCGACGTTGACGTGCGGGGGCGCGCTCACGGCGAAGGCGATGGCGTCGGCGATGTCCTCGGCGGCCAGGGGCCGGATGCCGGTCCGCATGTCGTCCAGTGCCGTGCGCAGGTCGGCGTCCTGCATGTCCGAGCCCAACTCGGTTACGGTGACGCCGGGTTCCACGTTCTTCACGCGGACGCCACGGGGCCCCAGCTCGGCGCGCAGGTTGCGGGTGAGGTGGGCGACCGCGGACTTGGTGGCGCTGTAGACGGACCAGTTGGGGTAGAGGGCGTGCCCGGCCACGGAGCCGACGTGCACCAGGTCCGCTGCCCGGCCCGGCTCCGCGGTGGCGAGCAGGTCGCCTGTGAAGGCGCGCGCGGTGTGCAGCAGGCCGCGCAGATTGACGTCGATCATGCGGTCCCACTCGTCGGCCCGGCCGTCCTCGAAGGGCGCGCCGAGCATCGCCCCGGCGTTCGCCATGACGAGGTCGACGGGGCCGAGCGCGTCGCGGACGGCGCGGGCGGCGGTGTCGAGGGCGTCGGGATCGGTGAGGTCGACGGTCACCGGCAGCACGGCACCCGTGGCGGTGGGCCGCAGCTCGTCGGCCAGGATCTTGAGCCGGTCCTCGCGGCGGCCCAGGAGGGCGACCGCGGCCCCGTCGCCGGCCAGCCGGCGGGCCGTCGCCTCACCGATGCCGCTGGAGGCGCCGGTCACCACCGCGACACGCCCGCCGAGGGGCTGGGCGGAGGTGCTGCTGTTGGTGTTGTTGAGAAGTTCGGAAGTCATGCCCACAGCCTGCGGCGATCGCACAACGGCGACCAGGCAGCGGTTCTCGTGGGAGGGGTGAACGTAGGAGTACCACGGCCACCTTCCGCGCTCGCCCAGGCGTGCGGGCCATGCCTACGCTCGTGGGCATGGACAGCGCGAACCCTGCCCCGGACTCCGTCCGCGGGGACCCCCGTCTCGCTTCGCTCGGGGAGTACCTGCGAGCCCGCCGGGCGCAGGTGCGGCCCGAGGACTCCGGCCTGCCCGTCTCCGCGCGGCGCCGGGTGGCGGGGCTGCGCCGCGAAGAGGTCGCGATGCTGGCCGGGGTCAGCACCGACTACTACGTACGGCTCGAACAGGGCCGCGAGCGTAACCCGTCCGCCCAGGTGCTCGACGCGCTGGCCGGGGCCCTGCACCTGGACGCCGACGCGACGGAACACCTCCACCGGCTGGCCCGCCCGGCCCGAGGGCGGGACCGCACCCGTAAAGCGCCGGAACAGGTCAGCCCGGTCCTGCTGCGCATGATGGACCGCTGGCACTCGACACCGGCGGTGGTCCTCGGACGCCGCATGAACGTCCTCGCCCACAACCCCTTGGGCCGGGCCCTGTTCGCGGGCCACACCTACAGCGACGACCTGCTCCGCCTGGTGTTCCTCGACCCGGACGCGCACGAGTTCTACCCGGACTGGGAGCGGGCGGCGGCCAACACCGTGGGCGCACTCCGCGCGGCCGCGGGCACTGACCACGACGACCCGCACCTCATCCGCACGGTCGGCGAACTCTCCCTGAAGAGCCCGGAGTTCCGCCGCCTGTGGGCCCGCCACGACATCCGCCGGAAGACCCACGAAACCAAACGCTTGCGCCACCCCCTGGTCGGCGAACTGACCCTCGACTACGAGTCGTTCACCATCAACAGCGCCCCCGGCCGGCAACTCGTCGTCTATGAAGCCGCCCCGAACAGCCCCTCCGCGGAGGCCCTCGCCCTGCTGGGCAGCCTCACCGCGGACCGCCCCGCCGAAGAACGGACCCCGTCCGAGAACCCGTCACCCGGCGCCGACTGAGCCCTCACCGCAGGTCGAGCCGCATCACGACCCGGGGATGACCGGCCAGCACCGACCTGGTGTCGGCGGCATGCACGAACCCGGCTCGCTCGAAGTTCTTGCGGATCCCGGCGTACGCCATCGTCGTGTCGACCGCGCCGCCACCGTTGTCGACGGGATACGCCTCGACGACCGGTGCGCCCTGCGCGCGAGCGAACTCCACGGCGCCCGCGATCAGCGCGTGCGAGATCCCCTGCCCCCGGTGGCCGGGACGCACCCGAAGGCACCACAGCGACCAGACCGGCAGGTCGTCGAGGTGCGGGACGGTGCGGCTGCGCGCGTACGTGGTGTCCGCGCGCGGCGCCACGGCGGCCCAGCCGACCGGCACGTCACCGTCGTACGCGAGCACCCCCGGCGCGGGCTCCGCACGGCACAGCCCGGCGACGTACTCCCCGCGCGCCGGCCCGCGCAGCTCCTTGTCGAGCCGGGACGGGATCCGGTGACTCAGACACCAGCACACCGTGGCCCCCGGCGACTTGGGGCCGATCACGGCACGGACGTCCTCGAAGACCGAAGCGGGACGAACGTCGATGCTCATGACACCACGATGGCACGCGGGGCGGGGCGGCGGCGACCAATTATTCGAATATGTGTTTGAGTCAAGTGCTCGATGGTAGGTCCTCTGCATGCCGACACCCTCCTTTCCCGAGCAGCTCATCCGCACCCGCTGCTTCACCCTGGGCATGCCGGACCGCTTCTCGCTCACCCCCGACGGCCGAACCGTCCTGTTCCTCCGCTCCCGTGCCGGCGACGACCCGGCCGTCTGCCTCTGGGCGCTGGACCTCGACACCGGCACGGAAGAGCTCCTTGCGGACCCCTTACGGCTGCTGGGGCCCGGGGGATCGGGCATCGAGTCGTACGCCACCGACCGAACCGCCGGTCTGATCGCCTTCGCCCTGGAGGGCGAGCTGTGGACGGTCCGTCCGGGCCGGACGCCACCGCGACGCCTGCCGGTGCCGGGCGCGGTGTCCGACCCGCGCCCTGATCCCACCGGCCGTCACATCGCCTACGTCACCGACGGCGCCCTGCGTGTCAGGGCGGCGGACGGCGGTGCGGACCGCGCCCTCGCCCAACCGGGCGGCCCCGACATCGAGTTCGGTGCCGCCAGGCATACCGTCGCCACCTCACCCGACGACCCGCGCGGCCACTGGTGGTCCCCGGACGGGACCCACCTGCTCGTCGCCCGCAGCGACTTCGCCGCCGTCCCGCCCTGGCCGGGGATCGAAGGCGAAGATCCCAAGCCGCCCTTCTCGGCGGTCGGTTGCCCCAATCCGGACGTCACGCTCTGGATCGCTGATCTCAACGGCTCGCTCACGCAGACGTGTTGGGACCGTGACGCCTTCGAGTACGTCGTCGGCGCCGGCTGGGACGACCACGGCCCCTACGCCGTCGTACAGTCCCGCGACCAGTGCGCCGTCCGCTTCCTCGCCATCGACCCCGCCGACGGCCGGACGACGATCCTGGAAGAGCAGCGCGACGACCGCTGGGTCCGTCTCGTCCCCGGACTCCCCGCCCGCACCGCCTCCGGCGCCCTCCTCTCACACGCCGACCGAGACGGTACTCGCCACCTGACCGTGGACGGCGTACCCGTCACACCACCCGGACTCCAACTCCGGGCCCTGCTCGGCGAGGACGGCGACCAGGTGCTGTTCACCGCTTCCGAGGAACCCACCGAGACGCACCTGTGGAGCCACGACCCGGTGGACGGCCTGCGGCAGCTCACCTCCGCCCGGGCTGTCCACTCCGGTGTGCGCCGTGGCGGCACGCTCCTCGGAGTCGCTCGCGGTGCCGACCGGTCCGTCGGGGGAGTCGAGGCCCGCCGGGAAGGGCGAGGCCCCGTGCCCGTCGCCTCGTACGTCGAACAGCCGGTCATCGAGCTCGATATGCGTCACCTCGCCCTCGGACCCCTTGGGCTGCGTGCCCGGCTGCATTTCCCGTCCTGGTATCGCCCGGGCCGCGGGCGCCTGCCGGTGCTGGTCGACTCCTACGGCGGCGCGGCGCGACAGCGCGTCACCGCGGAGGCGGACTGGAGGGTGCTGGTGTCGCAGTGGTTCGCCGAGCAGGGGTTCGCGGTGCTGGCCACCGACGGGCGCGGTACCCCCGGGCGCGGGCCGGACTGGGAGCGCGAGGTGCACGGCGATCTGTTCACGCTCGCCCTCGACGACCAGGTCACCGCCGTGCGCGAGGCGGTACGGCGCCATCCCGCGCTCGACCCGGACCGCGTCGGCATCCGCGGATGGTCCTTCAGCGGAGCGCTCGCCGTCGCCGCCGTCCTGCGCCGGCCGGACGTCTTCCGCGTGGCGGTGGCCGGGGCGGGGGTCACCGATCAGCGGCTGTACAACGCCCACTGGCGGGAGCGGTTCCTCGGGCAGCCCGACAGGCATCCGGAGCGGTACGCGGCCTGCGATCTGGTGCGTGAGGCGCCGCGTCTGACCAGGCCGCTGTTCCTGATGCACGGCCTCGCCGACGTCAACGTCCCGCCCGTCAACACACTGCGCATGGCGCAGGCGCTGCAAGCCGCCGGGCGCCCCCACGAGGTGCTGTTCCTGCCGGGCGTCGGCCATCAACCGATCGGCAGCCCGGCGACGAAGGAGCTGTTGGATCGTCAAGTGCGGTTTCTGCAAGCCGACTTGGGCGGCGTACGCACAGAGGGATAACCCTCGATTACCACGGACGCGGATGACATGGACCGGTCAATCCTGCCACCATCCCCCCAACCGCCGCACACACCCCCCACGTTCTCAACACAGCCGGTCCCGCACAGCTCGGCTCGTCCCGGTCAGCACACCCGTCTGCCCGGTCTGTCACCGGTCGCCCCACGCGGCCAACGCAGTAGGAGAACGAGTGAGACGCATCCCCCGCAAGCGGACCGCGGCAGGAGCCCTGGTCTCCACCGCAGCCTTCCTCGCCGTCGGCATCCAGTCGGTTCCGGCGACCGCCACGCCCGCGGCTCCCCACCCAAGTCCCCTGCGCGCCGGGGGCCTTGAGGCCAAACTGACCCCGGCGCAGCACAAGGCACTCGTCAAGAGCGCGGAGCAGAAGACCTCCGCGACCGCCCGCTCCCTCGGACTCGGCGCCAAGGAGAAGCTGGTCGTCAGGGACGTCGTGAAGGACAACGACGGCACCCTGCACACCCGCTACGAGCGGACGTACGCCGGTCTGCCCGTCCTCGGCGGCGACCTCGTCGTGCACACCCCACCCGCCTCCCTCGCGGCCGGCACGGTGAGTACGACGTTCAACAACAAGCACACCATCAAGGTCGCCTCCACCACCGCGACCTTCACCAAGGCGGCCGCCGCGACCAAGGCCCTGAAGGCCGCGAAGGCCCTCGACGCCGTACGGCCCAGCACCGACAGCGCCCGCAAGGTCATCTGGGCCGGCACCGGCACCCCGAAGCTCGCCTGGGAGACGGTGGTCGGCGGCCTCCAGGACGACGGCACGCCCAGCCAGCTGCACGTCATCACCGACGCCGCCACCGGCAAGGAGCTCTACCGGTACCAGGCGATCAAGACGGGCACCGGCAACACCCAGTACAGCGGCACGGTCACGCTGAACACGACGCTGTCGGGTTCGACGTACCAGCTGTACGACACCACGCGCGGCGGCCACAAGACGTACAACCTCAACAACGGCACGTCCGGCACCGGCACCCTGATGACGGACTCCGACGACGTCTGGGGCACCGGTTCCGGCTCCAACACGCAGACCGCCGGCGCGGACGCGGCCTACGGCGCCCAGACGACCTGGGACTTCTACAAGAACACCTTCGGCCGCAGCGGCATCAAGAACGACGGCGTCGCCGCCTACTCGCGCGTCCACTACAGCTCGGCGTACGTCAACGCCTTCTGGGACGACAGCTGCTTCTGCATGACGTACGGCGACGGCTCGGGCGGCACGCACGCGCTGACCTCGCTGGACGTCGCCGGCCACGAGATGAGCCACGGCGTCACCTCCAACACGGCGGGGCTCAACTACACCGGTGAGTCGGGCGGGTTGAACGAGGCGACCTCCGACATCTTCGGCACGGGCGTGGAGTTCTACGCCAACAACTCCTCCGACGTCGGCGACTACCTCATCGGCGAGAAGATCGACATCAACGGCGACGGCACCCCGCTGCGCTACATGGACAAGCCCAGCAAGGACGGCTCGTCCGCGGACAGTTGGTACTCCGGTGTCGGCAACCTCGACGTGCACTACTCCTCGGGCCCCGCGAACCACATGTTCTACCTGCTGTCCGAGGGCAGCGGCACCAAGACCATCAACGGCGTCACCTACACCAGCACCACCTCCGACGGTGTCGCCGTCGCCGGCATCGGACGGGCCGCGGCCCTGCAGATCTGGTACAAGGCGCTGACGACGTACATGACGTCCAGCACCAACTACGCCGGAGCCCGCACCGCCGCGCTCAACGCCGCCGCCGCGCTGTACGGCACCAGCTCCACCCAGTACGCCGGTGTCGGCAACGCGTTCGCGGGCATCAACGTCGGCAGCCACATCACCGTGCCGACCAGCGGTGTCACGGTCACCAACCCGGGCAGCCAGTCCTCCACCGTCGGAACCGCGGTGAGCCTGCAGATCTCGGCCAGCTCCACCAACAGCGGCTCCCTGACCTATGCCGCCAGTGGTCTGCCGACCGGCCTGTCGATCAACAGCTCGACGGGCGTGATCTCCGGTACGCCGACCACCGCCGGCACCTACAGCACCACCGTCACGGTGACCGACTCGACCGGCGCCACCGGCACCGCCTCCTTCACCTGGACGGTCAGCTCCAGCGGAGGCGGCGGCACCTGCACCTCGGCCCAGCTCCTGGGCAACCAGGGCTTCGAGTCGGGCAACACCACCTGGACCGCGACCAGCGGAGTCATCACCAACTCCAGCAGCGAGAGCGCCCACGGCGGCTCGTACTACGCGTGGCTGGACGGCTACGGCTCCACCCACACCGACACGCTCTCGCAGTCGGTGACCATCCCGAGCGGCTGCAAGGCGACGCTCACCTTCTATCTCCACATCGATACCTCGGAGACCACCACCAGCACTCAGTACGACAAGCTGACGGTCACCGCCGGTTCGACCACCCTGGCGACGTACTCGAACCTCAACGCCGCCTCCGGCTACACCCAGAAGTCCTTCGACCTGTCGTCCCTGGCGGGCTCGACCGTCGCCCTGAAGTTCAGCGGTGTCGAGGACTCCTCGCTCCAGACCAGCTTCGTCGTCGACGACACCGCTTTGACGACCAGCTGACCACCCGCACGCAAAAGGGCCCCACCCCGCACGGGGTGAGGCCCTTCGGCGTCAGTTGAACGGGTCGAGGGTCAGATACGCCTGCTGCGGGCTGCCGTCCTGGACGAGCGACTCGTGGTTGCCGACGTCGTCGAAGGCGAACGCGTAGGCCTTGCCGTCGGCCATCTGCGCGTGGATCGCGCGGGCGTACTGGTTGGTCACCGCGT
The DNA here is from genome assembly GCF_022698165.1 of Streptomyces cylindrosporus. Taxonomy (GTDB): domain Bacteria; phylum Actinomycetota; class Actinomycetes; order Streptomycetales; family Streptomycetaceae; genus Streptomyces; species Streptomyces cylindrosporus. The sequence continues at coordinate 415,070 of NZ_JALDAY010000006.1, read as the reverse complement.
CCTGGTAGAAGTTCGCCGAGGACGTGTCCGGCTGGTTCGGGTTGACCAGCAGCGTGGTGCGGTTGAAGCCCGCGCACAGGGTGCGTGAAATGGGGCCGCGCACCTGGTCGTTGGGCGCGTCGAGGAGCTTGTGGCAGCCGAAGACGCTGTCCGCGTCCGGCTTCTGGAAGCTGGTGACGACCGCGCCCGAACCGTTGGTGAAGTTCATGACGTTGCCCGAGACCCTGCCGAAGTACTTGGTGTCGGGCTGGTCGGCGAACGGTGTCACGGTCAGGGTCGCCGACGCGTACTTCTGCCAGACGCGGTTGATGTAGTCGTCCATCACGGACGCCGGCAGCGCACCGGACTCCAGCCCGTGCCCCGGCGCGAGCGCCCGCAGCACCGTACCGTCGGACCGCGTCTGGATCAGCCCGGCCCAGCCGCCGGACTTCCCGCGCAGATCGTTCAGGACCCCGTTGTAGCCACCCGACTTGAGGTGCCCGGTGCTCAGCGTGCTGCCGTCGGAGCGCTGCACACCCACCGCGTACGGCGCCGAGAACATGTCCACCTGCGTGCTGTTGAGCCACAGACCGGAGTCGTTCAGCGTGTACTCGGACCAGTTGAAGAGGATGTCGTGGTTGGGGTCGGTCGGGTTCTGCACGGCGGGCTGCACCAGTCCGCCGGTGGTCAGCTTGAACACGAGCTTCTGCCCGTACGAGAAGTAGATCCGCCCCGAGAACTTGGGGATCTGGATCGTCTTCGACTGACCGGCGGCCGGCCCCGCGATCGACGCGTCCGGCGCGGGCGTCGGCGGGTTGCCGCCGGCCGGCCAGGCGTGGAAGGTGCCGTTCGCGTCCGCCCAGCCCTGCTGGCCCGTCGAGAGCAGCGTGCCGATCGTGTAGACGTAGACGGCGTCGCCGCGGCCGGAGTTGTTGGTCACCTTCAGGGGAATCGTCGCCGGTACCGCCGCCTTGGCGGACGAGGGCGACTGGATCGCGATCACCGTGGCGATCAGGGCGGCCGCGGCCGCGAAGGCCGGCATGCGGCGTGTGAGCTTGTGGTGCACGCTCCACCTCCGTGTGTGGGGGGTCACTCGAGGGGATTGGTCCGTACCTGTGGTTGAGAGCGCTCTCAAGGTGGCACCGGGATGCGTGCATGTCAATGAGTTGAACACAGAACGACGCCCGCGGAGTTGAACCCGCGGGCGTCGCCCCAACTTCTGAACCCGCGCCTCAGAAGGTCCGGCCGAGCAGATCGAGCAGCGCCGCCCAGTGCCGCTCGTCGGCCTCCTTGTCGTAGGCGTCCGTGTCCGCCTGCGTGTACCCGTGCTGCGCGCCCGGATAGACCTCGCAGCGGTGTCGTACGCCCGCCGCCGTCAGGGTCTCCTCCAGCAACTGCTGCTGCTCGGGAGGCATGGAGGCGTCCTGGTCGGCGTGGCCGAAGTACACCTCCGCGGTGACGTTCCCCGCCACCAGATGCGGGCTGTCCGGTGCTTCCGTCGCCAGCCGCCCGCCGTGGAAACCGGCCGCCGCCGCGACCCGGTCGGGGTAGGTGCCGGCGGTGAGCAGCACGAGCCGGGCGCCCATGCAGTAGCCGGTCAGCGCGACCGGCCCGTCCGCGACCAGCGGGGAGTCGGCCATCCACTGCAGATACGCGCCCGCGTCCCGCATGGCCAACTCCGGGGTGAGGGACTGCATCACCGCGGGGATCTTCTCCCAGAGGGCGCCCCGGGTCTCCGGGCCGATGAAGTCGGGGAGGTCGAAGACCGGCGCGCGCCCGTGCCGGTAGAACACGTGCGGGAGCAGAACCGTGTAACCGGCGGCCGCCAGCCGGTCGGCCATGGCGTTCAGGTGCGGACGCGGTCCGTAGGCGTCCTGGTAGAGCAGTACGCCGGGGTGGGGGAGGCCGTCGGCGGGGTGCGCCAGGTAGGCGTCGGCGACGCCGTCCTCGGTGGTGATGTCAACGGCCGTTCCCTGTACGGAGGTCATGGGGGGGGCTGCCTCTCTGCGTGCTCGGCGCCGACCGGCTCTGCTGCCCGACGGGCCGGATGCGGCCATCGTTGCACGAGCCACCTACCGGGCCGGAAGGGGCCCCGGCCTGCTGGAACGCTGGAGTTCACTCGAAGCGGGAGGTGTCCCCGGCTCCTCGTCGTACGATCTCCGCCTCGCCGTCCGAGAAGTCGATGACGGTCGTCGGCTCGGTGCCGCACTCGCCGGAGTCGACCACCGCGTCGAGCACGTGGTCGAGGCGGTCCTTGATCTCCCAGCCCTGGGTCATCGGCTCCTCCTCGTCGGGCAGCAGCAGCGTGCTGGACAGCAGCGGCTCACCCAGCTCGGCGAGCAGGGCCTGGGTGACGACGTGGTCGGGGATGCGCACGCCGACCGTCTTCTTCTTGGGGTGCTGGAGCATGCGCGGCACCTCCTTCGTCGCCGGCAGGATGAAGGTGTAACTGCCGGGCGTGGACGCCTTGATGGCCCGGAACACGTCGTTGTCGACCCGTACGAACTGGCCGAGCTGCGCGAAGTCCTGGCACACGAGGGTGAAGTGGTGCCGGTCGTCCAGGTGCCGGATGGTGCGGATCCGGTCGATGCCGTCCCGGCTGCCCAGCCGGCAGCCGAGCGCGTAGCAGGAGTCGGTGGGGTACGCGATCAGGGCGCCCTGGCGGATGCTGTCGGCGACCTGGGAGATGGTGCGCGGCTGGGGGTTGTCGGGGTGCACGTCGAAGTACTTCGCCATTCGCCGAGCTTATGCCGTGCTCACCTTGGCGACGAACGCGGCGAGGTTGGCCACGGTGCGGCGGACCTTCTCCTCCAGGGTGATCGTCTCGTGCAGCCGGGCGCCGACGCCCGCGTCCTTCTTGCCGCGCACGTACAGCGAACAGGCGAGGTCGCTGCACATGTAGGCGCCCACCGAGTTGCCCTGCTGCCCGGCCCTGCCCGCCCTGGGCGCCACCATCAGCGAGACGCCCCCGGAGTGCGTGGTCAGGCACATCGAGCACATGCTGCGCCGGGTCTGCCCGGAGCCGGCGTTCGACGCGCGCATGGCGAGGGCCCTGGGGCGGCCGTCCAGCGCTATCACGAGATAGGCCCGGTCGGGCGCCTGCGGATCGCGCCAGCCGAGGTAGTCCAGGTCCGCCCAGGGCTGCTCGGCCAGGTCACGCGGGACGTTCAGCCGCTTCGCCTCGCCCTTGGAGCAGTTCACGAAGGCGGCACGGATCTCTTGCTCGGTCAGCGGTTCCATAAGGCCACGCTAATTTGCCTAAAAGCTTTAGGCAAATGCATAATCGCTTCAGGCGAGCGGAAGGGTGCTCATGGCACGGGTAGGACTGACCACGGACCGGGTGGTCCGGGCGGGCGCGGAGCTGGCCGACGAGGTCGGTTTCGACCAGGTGACCGCCTCGGAGCTGGCCCGGCGCTTCGACGTCAAGGTCGCGAGCCTGTACGCGCACGTGAAGAACTCCCAGGACCTCAGGACCCGGATCGCGCTCCTCGCCCTGGAGGAGCTCGCCGACCTGGCCGCCGACGCCGTGGCGGGCCGGGCCGGCAAGGACGCCCTGGTCGCCTTCGCGAACGTTTACCGCGACTACGGCCGCGAACACCCCGGCCGCGCCACCGCGGCCCGCATGCGGCTCGACCCCGAGACCGCGGCGGCGAGCGCGGGCGTACGGCACGCGCAGATGACCCGCGCCATCCTGCGCGGCTACGACCTGGGCGAACCCGACCAGACCCATGCCGTACGGCTGCTGGGCAGCGTCTTCCACGGCTACAGCAGCCTGGAGCTGGCCGGCGGCTTCAGCCACAGCGCCCCCGACTCGGAGGAGTCCTGGACCCGGATCCTGGACGCCCTCGACGCCCTGCTGCGCAACTGGCCCGCCACCCCCACCCCTTGATCGACAGGCCGAGGACATGCCCGCCGAGCACGACTTGATCACCACCCCCGTCACGGCCGGCCTCCTGCGCGGCGCTCTCGACGTGGAGAGGACCGAACACGGCCTGCTGCCGCACCGGTTGCCCGCCTGGGCCCGGGCCCAGAACACCGACCCGCAGCTGGCCATGGCCGAGTCGCAGTCATCGGGCATACGGCTCGCCCTCCGCACCCGGGCGACCGTCGTCGAACTGGACACCCTGCGCACCAAGCGCGAGTACGTGGGCGCCCCGCCACGCCCCGACGGCCTGTACGACCTCCTCGTCGACGGCCGCCTGACGGGTCAGGGCAGCGTCACGGGCGGCAACACCGTCACCGTCGACATGACGGCCGGCACCGCCGAACTGCGGCCCGGCCCCGTCGGCACCGTCCGCTTCACCGGCCTGCCCGACAGCCTGAAGACCGTGGAGATCTGGCTGCCGCACAACGAGAGGACCGAAGTCGTCGCCCTGCGCACCGACGCCCCCGTGGACCCCGCCCCCGCCGACGGCCGCAGAGTGTGGCTGCACCACGGCAGTTCGATCAGCCACGGCTCCGACGCCGCGAGCCCGACGTCCATCTGGCCCGCGCTCGCGGCCTCCCTCGCCGGAGTGGAACTGACCAACCTCGGCCTGGCCGGCAGCGCCCTGCTCGACCCCTTCACCGCCCGCACCCTGCGCGACGCCCCCGCGGACCTGATCAGCGTCAAGATCGGCATCAACCTGGTCAACGCCGACGTGATGCGCCTGCGTGCCTTCACCCCCGCCGTGCACGGCTTCCTCGACACCATCCGCGAGGGCCACCCCGACACGCCCCTGCTGGTCGTCTCGCCGATCCTGTGCCCCATGCACGAGGACACGCCCGGTCCGAGCGTCCCGGACTTCAGCGGCATCGCCGCCGGACGCCTGCGCTTCGCCGCCCTGGGCGACCCGGCGGAGCGCGCGAGCGGAAAGCTCACCCTGAACGTCATCCGCGACGAACTCGCCCGCATCGTCCGCCGGCGCGCCGCCGACGACCCGAACCTCCACTACCTCGACGGCCGCGATCTCTATGGCGAGGCCGACGCGGCCGAGTTCCCGTTGCCGGACGACCTCCATCCGGACGCCGCGACCCACCGCCGCATCGGGGAGCGCTTCGCCGAACTGGCCTTCGCGGACGGTGGCGCCTTCGGAGAAAGGGGCGCGTCCGACGCCTGAAACCCACCCACGGTCGCCGGCCGCTTTCCGTGCGACGTCGGCCGATTGCCCGGCGAAGTGCGGGTACTCGGACGGTCCCACAACGACTACGGCTGGAGGCGGCCCGTATGACCAGCAGCAGCGAGACCGGCGGTGTGACCGGCACCCCGGACAAGGACTACAACCTCATCTGGTACGTCGAGGCGTGCCTGAGCAACGCCCTGCGTCTGGAGACGTACATCCAGGACGCGGAGCGCGAGAAGGACACCGAGACCGCCGACCTGTTCCGCAAGGCCCAGGCGGACAGCCGCAAGGGCGCCGAACTCGGCAAGACGCTCCTGAAGTCACGGCTCAACGGCGGCTGAACACACGCCTCCGGCAGTGACGAACGGCCCGGCCACGGCTACGGTACTCGCCAGTAACCGGACCGCGTCCAGGAGGCGACCATGCCGCAGCTCGAAGTCGACGGCGCAGTGCTGACGTACGACGACGAGGGGCCCCGCGACAGCGAGGGCGTGCCGCTGGTGTTCGTGCACGGGTGGACGGCCGACCGCCATCGCTGGGACCACCAGATCGAGCACTTCGCCGCCGGGCGGCGGGTGATACGGCTGGACCTGCGCGGGCACGGCGAGAGCACCGGCGCGGGCGTACGGGCCGTCGGCGAACTCGCCGACGACGTCCTCGCCCTGCTGGACCACCTGAAGGTCGACCGGTGCGTCCTCGTCGGCCACTCCATGGGCGGGATGATCGTCCAGACCATCGCCCTCGCCCGGCCGGACCGGGTGGAGCGCCTGGTGCTGGTGGACTCGATCAGCCGTATGACCTACAGCCGTGGGCGGGGCCTGCTCATGGCGGTCTCCACCCGCCTGCCCTACAAGCTGTTCGTCGCCACCAACATCAAACGGGCCTTCTCGCCCGGCTACCCGCGCGAGGAGGTCCGCAAGTACATCGAGGCCTCCACGGCCACGCCGAAGGAGGTCGTGATGACCGACTACGGCGCGATGCGGGCCTTCGACGTCCTCGACCGGCTCGGCGAGATCGAGGCTCCCACGCTCCTCGTGCACGGCTACCACGACATCCAACTGCCCCTGAAGCAGATGCTGCGCATGGCGAAGGCCTATCCGAACGCCGTGGTCCGCATCATCGATGCGGGCCACGAACTGCCGGTGGAGAAGCCCGCGGAACTGACCGCCGCGCTCGACGCGTTCCTGAGCGAACGGGCGTGACCGCCCTCCCACGTCCCGGGGCGTCACAGCTGACCGGCGAGCAGGTCGTTCAGCCGTGTGCCCTCGGCCCAGCGCCGCAGCGCGGTCCCGTCGAGCAGGCAGATCCTCCCCTCCCGGTGCGCCCAGCGGACGTCCCGTGCCCTGAATGTTCCCCGGTGCACGACCAGGCGTAACGGCGAGGTGTCTCCCCGGCGTTGGTGAGGATGGAGCGGATCCTCGTCGGGGAGGGGCTCCGCCACCGGCCGGAAGGCCACTTCGAGACGGTGGCCGCCCTTGTCCTTGGCGCACAGGTGCGGCCGCTCGGGTGCGGATGTCATCCGCACCCGCCACCCGTCCCGGCGCAGCATCCGGGCCACCGCCAACGCGAGGCCCTGCGTGTCGAGTTCGAGCAGTTCGTCCGAGGTGTAGTAGCCGGAGCGGCGGCGGATCCCGGGGCGCCGGCGTCGGGCCCCCAACGCGACCAGCAACAGCACCGCGGCGCCACCGGCGACGGGTACGGCGACCCCGGCGGCGCGATAGCCCGCCGCCAGCCCGGCGACCAGCGCGCACACGACCACCGCCAGCCCCGCGAGCGCCGGCAGTACATCGCGCAGCCGCGGACCGTAGCGCCCCTCGACGCGCAGCAGGCGTACGGCGTTGCGTCTCCGTGCTCGCCGTGACTCGTAGGGTCGGTGAGCCCGCGATCGGCGCGCCACAGTGCCAGCCCCCCAACGCCGCCCGCTTCCACCCGCGTTGGCATCGATACCCGGTCCTCGACCGGGTGCCCGACGGGCGGGAGGGAATCCGGCAGCACACACCGGCGCACGGAGGCGTCAGGGGTGGCGAGTCGCGCGCCCGCGCTCTCGCGGGCCCGCGACTCGCGCCGTCAGCAGGGTCCTTCGTCCTGCCAGACACCCCAGTCGGAGGCCGTGGGCACCTCGTTCTGGGTCCACCACTTGGCCTTCCAGTTGTGCTTGTTGTACGAGACCTCGTCGCCGTTGGTGTAGACCGCGCTCGAACTCCACGGCGTCTTGCACCCGGTGGGCGTCGGGGTGGGAGTGGGCGTGGGGGTGGGGGTGGGGGTCGTGGACGGCGGGGTGGCGCCCGCGAACTTCACCGAGTACTTCGCGAAGTCCCAGGAGTTCTGCGCCACGCTGGAGCAAGTCCCGGACGTACGGCCGCCGTTGTCGGCCGGCGTGCACTGGCGGTCCCGGTTGAGGGACCAGAAGGTGAAGCGGTCCATGTTGTGGCTCGTGGCGTAGTCGAGCACGGTCTGGAAGTCGGCCTGGGTGAAGTACTCGCCGGTGTCGCTGCGCCCGTTCATCCCGGAGAAACCCTCGTGGGCGTAGGCGGTCGCCTGGTCCCAGCCGAAGGCCGACTGGAGGATGGCGTTGAAGTTGGTGAGGGCGCTGGTCTGCGAGGCCGCCCCGTTGAAGCCGCCGTCGAAGGGCATGATGGAGAAGTTGTTCGGCGTGAACCCCTGCGACTTGGCCTCCAGGAGCATCTGCTTGCCGAACCAGCCGGTGCCGTCCGCCGTGCCGGCCGTGGTCACGGAGACGTACAGGCCCGGGTTGTTCTGCTGGAGTATCTTCGCGGCGCCGATCTCGTTGTGGATCGCCGCGGTGTTCTCGTACTCCGGTTCCTCCAGGTCGAAGTCGATGGCGTGCAGGCCGTACTTGGTGATGACCTGCTGGTAGGCGGCCGCGGTCGATGCCGCGTCGGAACAGGTCTGGCCGAGCTTCGTACCGCCGTAACCGCCGATGGACACGGACACGTCGCCGCCCTTGGCGCGGATGGTGTCGATGACCGACTGGACGGCCGTGTCCGAAGACACCGGTGCCGTGCCGCCCCAAGTGGGCGAGCAGCCGCCGCCGTTGGGGGCGAGGACGAAGGCGAGCTGGAAGGCCTTGAGGCCGGTGGCGTCCATGATGGCGGCCGGGTCCGGCGGGTCGTTGTCGAGCGGCATCAGGTAGGGGGCCGCGGCGTACCAGCGGTTGTCGAGCGCGGTGGTGGCGCCCGAGGCGTGGCCCGCCATCAGCGCGGTGGTTCCCGCGGCGGTGAGTCCGACGGCGGCGGCTGCGCCGAGACATGCGCGAAGACGTCTCACGGTGTGCCTCCGGTGAGGTGGGGGAGTGGCCCCCAGCTTCGGGCTGGGCGGCGGGCACGTCTACGTTTAGGTCTAGACCAAACCATCTATTGGCCTAGACCATAAGATTCCTTTGCGCTGGGAGGTGTGGTCGACGCGCACGGGTGCGGTACCCGGGGCATGCTGTCCGGACAAGCCGGTACCCCGGCGCGCGGAGGAGGAACGGTGCCGACGCAGGCGGAGGACGGGACCGACCCCCGGCGGTGGAAGGCCCTGTGGGTCACCCTGGTGGCGGGCTTCATGAGCCTGCTCGACGTGACCATCGTCGCCGTCGCGCTGCCGTCCATGCAGCGGGACCTGCACACCACGGCACCCGCCATCCAGTGGGTCGTCTCCGGCTACGCGCTCGCCTTCGCCCTGGTTCTGGTGACCGCCGGCCGCGTCGGCGACGCCGTCGGCCGACGCCGTGTCTTCCTCGTGGCCCTCGCCGCCTTCGTGCTGTGCAGCGCGGCGGCGGGCGCCGCCCCCTCCATCACCTGGCTCGTCGCGGCCCGCCTCGCGCAGGGCGTGGCCGCCGGCTGCCTCGCCCCGCAGAACTCCGCCCTCATCCAGCAGATGTTCCGCGGCGCCGAACGCGGCCGCGCCTTCGGCCTGTTCGGCGCGACCGTGGGCATCTCCAGCGCCGTCGGCCCCGTCGTCGGCGGCCTGATCCTCGCCCTCGCCGACGGCCCCCAGGGCTGGCGCTGGATCTTCTACGTCAACGTCCCGGTCGGCGCGGTCGCCCTGCTGCTCGGCATCCGCCTGCTCCCCAGGACGGCTCCCGGCCGCCGGGAACGCCTCGACGTCGTCGGCGTCGCGCTCCTCGGCTGCGGAGTCCTCGCCCTGATGCTGCCGCTGGTGCTCGCCGAGTCCGGCGGCGTACGACGGCTGTGGTGGCTCTTCCTCGTCGGACCGGCCTTCCTGTGGGCGTTCGCCCACTGGGAACAACGCGTCGCGGCCCGCGAAGGCCGGCCGCTCCTGGACCCCCGCCTGCTGACCACCACCCGCGGCTACGCCGCCGGCGCGGCCATCGCCACCCTCTACTTCGTCGGCTTCAGCGGCGTCTGGCTGGTCTTCGCCCTCTACTACCAGAACGGCCTCGACTACTCACCCCTGCGCTCGGGCCTCGCCGTGACCCCCTTCGCCCTCGGCTCCGCCCTCGCCGCGGCCCTGGCCGGCCGGCTCGTCGACCGCCTGGGCAGAGTGCTCACCGTCTGCGGCCTCGCCGCCGTCGCGCTCGGCCTCGGCGGTACCGCCCTGATCCTGCGCCTGGCCCCCACCGGCCTCGCCGCCTGGATCACCGTCCCCGCCCTGTTCCTGGGCGGCCTGGGCAGCGGCTGCGTCATCTCGCCCAACGTCACCATGACCCTGCGGGACGTACCGGTCCGCATGGCCGGGGCGGCGGGCGGCGCCCTGCAGACCGGACAGCGCCTGGGCGGATCCATCGGTACGGCGGCCCTGCCCGGTCTCTTCTACCTCGTCCTCGCCTCCGGCCACCACGACTACCGCACGGCCGTCGCCACCGCCGTCGGCCTGGGCATCGTGCCCGTCGCCTGCGCGCTGGCCCTCGCCGTCCACGACTGGCACCGCGACCACCGCGCCAGAAAAGAGCCCTGTCCGCCCGAGGTCTCCCACAGCCACCTGCACGCGGGCCAGGGCTGACGGCCGGGCGAACCGGTCAGACGGGCTGCCAGAGCTCGATCCGGTTCCCCTCGGGATCGGTGACCCAGCCGAACCGGCCCACGCCCTCCATGTCCTGCGTCTCCTCGGCCACATCGGCACCCTTGGCGCGCAGTTGCGCGAGCATCGCGTCGAGGTCGCGGACCCGGAAGTTGAGCATGGTCCGCTGGTCGGCGGACCCGAAGTAGTCGGTCCCCGACTCGAACGTCGCGAACACCGTCGCCCCGGCCTCCTGACGCCACAGCCCATGCTCGTCGGCGTCCAGACCCAGGCAGTCGCGGTACCAGGCGCTCAGGGCCACCGGGTCGGCGGCCTTCATGAAGTAACCACCGATTCCAAGCACACGTTCCATGCCGCCATCGTGCCAGTACGGCGATCGGGCGGCCCGGCACCACACCGCCGTCCGCGCGGTGGCCGGTTCCTTTCTCTTCCGGACGTCCCGAGTCCGGATTCCCAGGAGTTGTGGACATCGCGTGGAGCCCAACTGTTTAAACTTTGGACTTCGCACGGAGAGGGAACAAGTGAGCGAACCGATGGGCCCCGTCTGCCCTGAATGCGGCAAGTCCCGGGCAGCGGACGGCACTCCGTCCTGCTCCTGCGGTCGCCGCGCCTCCGACGCCCACCGCGCGGCGCGCACGGCGGAGGCCGCGGCCGCGGAGGACTTCGACCCGGTACGCATCCGGCCGTTCGTCGAAGTCGGCGACGAGCCCGGGCAGTTGGAGACGCCCGAGGACCAGGCTGACAGCTCGAACGACGTCGGGAAGCAACAACTCCCGGCCGAACTGGACGACGTGACCCAGGCCAGACTCGATCACGACACGCCCCCGCCCCCAGCCGAGAACGCCCCGCCCCGCAAGCGACGCCCCCGCGCCGTACTGATCGCCGGGGTCGGAGCCGCCGTGGCCGTCGTCGTGACCGCCGGTTTCGTCGGGGGCATCTTCTGGTACGACGGCCCCGCCCGGGACGACTCCCTGTCCGGCGGCGTGCGCGCCGGCCTCCCGGCGGGATCGCTCTCGGCGAGCTCCACGCCCTCCCCGGACCCGTCACAGGCGACGACCTCCGCGGACTCGTCCCCGACCGAGTCCTCCTCACCCGGAGCAACCTCCACCGAAGGCTCGCCCACCCCGACCGGCTCCACCGCCCCCACAGGCCCGTCGGCCACCGCCACCGCCACGACCACGGGCGCCCCCGCACCGACCGAGTCCGGGGGACAGGCCCCCGTCCTGCGCCTCGGCGACAAGGGAGCCGAAGTCGTCGAACTCCAGCTCCGCCTCAAGCAGATCGGCTACTACGACGGCAAGGCGGACGGCGACTTCGACAGCGACGTCCAGAGCGCGGTCCGCAGCTATCAGTTCACCCGCCTCATCCTGACGGACGAGTCGGGCGTGTACGGCCACGCGACCCGCGCCGCCCTCGAGGCGGAGACCAAGGAGCCGTAACGACGCTCGGCGCAACTGCGCTCAACCGCAGGGTAGTTGCCTGTCCTCCCCGCTCACTCGGCGACGGCCTTGAGGGCATCCGGCCGGGCAGGGCCGGGCGGCATCCGACCCTCGAACTCGTGGAGGAGCCGGTCCACGGCAGCGGCGACGACCGGCGCGCGTAGGGCCTCCGCGGCGCCGGGCAGAAGGTGGGCCGCGGCCCGTTCCACGCGCAGCGCGTCCGGGTCTTGCCGGGCGAGGTGGGCCAGCGCCCTGGCGCGGCGCCAGCCGGGGTGGTCGTAGGGGCGGCCGGCCGCGTGCGCGTCCATCTCGGCCAGGCGGTGGCGGGTGTACGAGGTGGTCTGCCGGTAGATCCGGGCGAGGTCGGCGTTGGTCGCGGCGGCGAACCGCGTGACCAGGTCGACCGGGTCGGTCAGGCACGTTTCCCGCAGGGCGTTGCGCAGGGCGAGGCTGTGCTCCAGGCTCATCGCCAGGCCGCGGCCGACGGTTGGGACGGTGTAGGCCCAGGCGTCGCCGACCGCGACCACCCCGGTGACCAGGGGCTGTTCGGCGTCGTACAGATTCCGCTTGCGGTCCGTGAGCCCGCCCATGATCTGGACACCGTCGGTGATGGGCCGCCCGGCGAGCCAGGCGTCCGCGCCGGGGAACAGCCGCACGGCGGCGGACCAGGCGCGTTCGTCGCGGAGCAAGGTGCGTAGTTCCCGGTCGTCGCTGCGGATGATGAGGCAGAGCGAGTACGTGCCGTGATCGGCCGGGATGCGCAGGAGCCCGAGCGAGCCGTGCTCGACGACGAGGGGGAAGGTGGTGGCGGGGAGGGCGCCGTCGGGGGAGCGGAAGTAGCGGCCGTAGTAGGCGAAGCCGCGCCGCCCGGACTCCTCGCTCACCTCCCTCACGCCGAAGTCCCGCAGCCAGGAAGGGAGTCGGGAGCGTCGGCCGGTGCAGTCGACGACGAGGTCGGCCGTGACCGTGCCCTCGCTCGTCTCCACACCGGTGACGTGCGGAGGGCGGGGCGGCCGTCCGTCGCGCGGGTCGCTGAACCCGCGGCACACGACACCCCGCCGGATGCGGACACCGGTCGCCTCGGCGAGCCGGGTTGCGGCGGACTCCAGCAGTGGGCGCCGGGCGGCCAGGGTGTCGAACCGTGCGTCGTCCGCGCGCAGTCGACCGCGCAGCCCCGGCTCCGGCGCGACCACGTTCGTGCGCTCCGCTCCGGCGGCCGTCATCTCCCGTACGAGTTCCGGCAGTTGATCCTCGGCGAGTTGCATCCAGCGGGCGAGGGGGAGGTGGGGGATGCCGGGGCGGGTCCAGCGCGACCACGCCGAGTCCGGGTCGTGCGGTGCGGGGTGCGGATCGCGTTCCAGCACGATCACGTCGTGGCCGTCGGCGGCGAGCAGCAGTGCGGTCTGGAGACCGCCGAGAGCGGCTCCGAGTACGACGATCCTCGCCATGAAAGCCCCGTTCCGGTTGTCCCCGCACGCCGGTGGCGACCGCCTCCGGGGGCAGTGCCCGGCTAGGCGGCCGGGCTCATCTTCCCTTCTCGCACGCCGCGCAGCGCGGTCGACCAGCTCGTCACCTGGTCGAGCATGTCGCCGACCGAGGCCGCGAGACCGTCGCCGGGTGCGAAGGTGCCGGAGGCGAAGCTGGGGATCAGCGGAACGGCGGGCTGTGCGCGGACCGTTGCGACCTGGAGTTCGGCGAGCACGAGGCGCAGCGCCTCGGCGGCCCGGACCCCGGCCGCCCATCCGCCGTAACTGACGATGCCGGCGGCCTTGTCGTTCCACTCCCGGTAGACGTAGTCCAGGGCGTTCTTGAGCGCCCCGGGGAACGAGTGGTTGTACTCGGGCACGAGGAACACATAGCCGTCGAAGCCGTCGATCAGTTCACCCCAGGCGCGGGTGTGGTCGTGCTGGTACCGCTGGTGGTTGGGGTTGCCGGGCTCGTCCAGGTTGCCGAGGTCGTGGTGGGCGAGATCGACGAGTGCGTAGTCGGCGCCGCCGTGGGCGCGTGCGGTGTCGAGCAGCCAGGAGGCGATCTGGTCGCCGCGGCGTCCGGGCCGGGTGCTGCCGAGGATGATCCCGATGCGCAGGTTCATGGCGTCCTTCTGGAAGTAGGAGTTGACGTGTCAACTCTAGGGAGGAGGAGTTGTTGCGTCAACTCTTGCCCGGTAGCCTTGCCGCATGCGGAATCCCGATGCCCTGAAGCCGGAGGAGTGGGACCTCTGGGACACCTGGATGCAGGCCCAGCGGCTGCTCCTCCAGGAGATCGACCGGCGGCTGCAGAGTGAAATCGGCATCTCCAAAGCCGAGTTCAGCGTGCTGGTGACCCTGCTGCGGGCGCCCGGCAGCGAGATGCGCGTCGTGGACCTGGCGGCGTCACTCGGCTGGGAGAAGAGCCGGGTCTCACACCAGCTCACGCGGATGGAGGGCCGTGGCCTCGTGGTCCGCGCGGAGAGCGGGGCCAGCGGGCGACGCACCGGGATCGGACTGACGCCGGAGGGGCGCCGCCTCGTGGAGCGGGCCGTCGTCGCGCACGGCGGCAACGTCCGCCGCCACTTCCTCGACCCGCTCGCGCCCGAGCAGGCCGCGGCCATCAGGGCGTGGAGCGAGCAGACGATCAACCGCCTCGGGCAGGGCGGCACCGGGACCACAGAGGGTGCCGCCCCCGAGTGATCAGTGGCGCGCTACTTCTCGACGGTGGCCGACTTGCGGGTCGGGCTGCCCAGCGCCCAGAAGAGGACGCCGAGGAGGATGAAGGCGGCGAGCGGGACGGCCTCCGTCAGGAGGTACTTCCAGCGCTCGCCGTAGCTCCAGCCGTCCGGCCGGAAGTCGGAGCCGAACCAGTGGTCGCCGAGTCCCGGAGCGACCAGCTGCACGCTCGCGAACAGGATGAGCAGGGTCAGTACCGTGGCGATGGTGCGGGGGATCGGCGCCTTGTAGGGGCGGGGGACGTACGGGGCCTTGCGGCGCAGCACCGGCAGCGCCGGGAAGATGCCCAGGTAGCTGATGAGCGTGGTGGAGATGGCGAGGCCGAGGACGGCCCCGAAGAGCTTCGCGGCGCTGCCGTCGGTCAGTTCGTGCGCCAGGACCAGGACGAGGGTCGAGACCAGCCCGCTGAGGATGTTGACCCGCACCGGCGTGCCGAACCGGCTGGAGATCACGCCCAGGAAGCGCGGAGCCGCGCCGTCGTAGCCGGAGACCGCCAGCGCCCGGTCGGAGCCCATGACCCAGGTGACGCCGGAGGACAGCACCGTGAGGATGAACATGATCGCGGCGAGGTCGCCCAGCACGCTCCCCGCACCGCTGAGCGAGACGCTGCCGTCGGCGCCGACGTGACCGCCGTACACCGTGAAGACCTGGCGGATGGCGTCGATGAAGCCGCCGAGGCCCGTGACGGCCTTGACCGGCAGGACGAGGAGGATGCCGAGGATCGGGAGCCCGTACAGCAGGACGGAGAGAAAGGCGCTGCGGAAGATCGCGAACGGCACGTCCTTCCGGGCGTCGGTCATCTCGTCGCCGGCGGTGCTGGGCAGCTCGAAGCCGACGTAGTTGAACATCAGCACCGGCACCAGGGCGACGAATCCCGCGTACGTCGGTGAGAAGTCGCCGAAGCCGAATCCGTGCAGTCCGTGCTTGATGCCGTACACGACCACGGTGAGGGTGAACAGGCCGAGCAGGAGCAAACGGCTCCACGCGCCGATGGTCGGGATCCACTTGCCGATGTCGAAGGAGAGGATCGCGGCGAGCACGCCGATCCAGACGAAGGCGAGGGTGAAGACGTAGAACGCCGGGGTGCTCAAGTCCTTTCCGTCGTTGAAGAACGTGGTGTACGCGGCGACGGCGGAGACGGAGAGGGTGCCGCCGAGCCAGACCGGGTTGGTGATCCAGTACAGGAAGTTGTTGACGGCACCGGCGAGGCGGCCGAAGGCCCGGCTGGTCCAGATGTACGGCCCGCCCTCGTCCGGGAACGCGGCGCCGAGCTCGGCGGTCAGCAGCGCGGAGGGGATGAAGAAGACCGCGGCGAGCACGATGAGCCAGGTGAAAGCCTCGGCGCCGTTGGCGGCCACGGTGCCGATCGTGTCCACGCCGACGATGGTGCACAGCAGGAAGAAGAGGATGTCGAAGCGGCCGAAGTGCTTGCGCAGCTTCTGCCGCTCCTCCTGGGCTGCCGCCGGTTCGGCGACCGGCTCGGGTGCGATGGGGCCAGCGGTCACCGGGAACTCCTCGGGGGCGCGGGAGGGGTGTGTGATTCGGCCAATGATCGGTGCCCCGGAACAAGCGCACAAGCGTTCGTGGTGAAGTCTTGACCATCACCTCTCCCCATTTCGCTCGCCCCGGCCTCCGGCGCGATCCGGCCACCCTGGTGACGGCCGACGGCCGACGGCCGACGGGAGGCAGCGGAGACCGGCTGCGCCGACCAGTCGCCGGCCGGCCGCCCCCGCACCACGAGCGCGAGCAGTACCGTGCTGTTCGGGTGACACCCACGTGCGATCGCCGACCGCAGGCACTTCACTGGGACGGGGGCGGACCGAACGAAGGAGAGGTCATGGCCCGCTGGACGGCAGGTGCGGTACTGGTGACGGTCCTCGTCGCGGGGCTGGCCGGATGCTCGGACGACGGCAGCGCGTCCTCCTCGGTCAGCAAGGCGGCATCGGCCGCGGCCTCCCTCGCCTCACGCGCCCCGGAAGTACTCGCTTCGGCGACCGCGGAGGCGGGGCGGAAGCTGGACGAGGTCAAGGGCGGGATCGACGCCAGGGACGCGGTGCGGCTGGGTGCACCGAAGACCGGCGGCGACGGGCGCACCACCGTGTCCGTGACCGCCGACAACAAGACGTCCTCCGCCAAGTCCTTCGCCGTACAGGTCAACTTCGAGGATCCCGGCGGCAGTCTGCTGGACACGGTGGTCGTGACGCTCTCCGATGTCGCGGCCGGCAAGTCCGGTGAGGCGACGGCACGCAGCACCCACAAGCTGTCCGGCGACGTGAAGGCCGAGGTGGGCACGGCCCTGCGGTACTGACAGCCATGCTGCCCCCGGAGCGGACCCTCCTGCGTCAGGTCCTCGCGGACCCGCGCGGTCTGCCCGAGCAACTCGCCCTGTTCGCGGTACGGCATCGGGGCGAAGCCGCCCGCAGAACCGTGGACGCTCTCGCCCAGGACGCTGAACCGGCCGCCGTACGGGCCGAGTTGGTCCGCCGGGGGCGCCGCGCCACCGTCACCGAGGGCGCGTTCGTCGGCGGCCCCTTCCTGCTGCTCATCCCGGTGGCGTTCTGCGCGGCCCTGCTCCGGCAGGCCCGTACGGCCCTGGAGCTCGCCGCCCTCGACGGCCGCGACCCGACGACGGAGGAGCGCGCCGCCGAACTTCTCGTCCTGCAGGGAGTGCACACGGACCTGGACACCGCCCGCCGCGCCCTTGCCGCCCACCGTCCGCCCCCGCCACCGCGCCGGCTGCACCTGACGGCGGCGTGGGACCTGACCTGGCGCATGGCACGTCTGCTGGGTCTGCTCGCGCCGACGGACGCCACCGGCCGGCCGCAGCGGGCGGTCCAGGCCGGTCGTTGGCTGCTCCTGGCCGGGGTGTTCCTGGTGGGCCTGGTCGCCCCGCTGGTCTGGCTGCCCTACATGGCGTACTCGTACGACCGTGCCACCGCCCGTTTCACCGACCGGGCCGTGCGCCACTACTTCGCCGACATCCCCCTGGCCGCGCGCGGCCGGCTGGACCCGGCCGCGCTGGCGAGCGCGGGCCGGGCCCTGATCGCCCTGCTGGTGCCACTGATCCTGGTCGTCGGCGTCCTCGCCACCGATGTCCGGATCGCCGGCAGCAACTGGCCGGTGCTCGGTATCGTCCTGATCACCGGGTCGGTCGCGGTGGGCGCCGTCTGGCAGTGGCGCCGGTCCCGATCGGCAGCCGCCGGAAGCACGGAGCCGCCTACTGGGTCGTCGCGGTAGCCCATGGTGTCGGGGTCCGTCGCGGCCCTGGGGTTCCAGGTGACGTATCAGCTCGCGGCGATCGCCGACTCCGCCGCCGCCTTGATGCGGGCCCCGAAGGCGGGGGCGTCCTTGCGGGCCGCGCTCAGGGCCAGTCCGACGAGGAGCTTGCCCAGCCCGTGGCCTTCCAGGACGTTGAAGATGCGGACGCGGGTCCGCCCCTCGCCCAGTGCCTCCAGGTCGTAGCCGCCCTCGCTCGCCGTCACGCTGTTCTTCGACACCTCGGCCCAGCGCAGCCTCACCGGCGCCTCGAACTCGGTGATGCGGAACTCCCGGGCGGTCTTCATCCCGGCGTCCTTGACCGTGCTCCGGAAGACCGTGCCCACGGCGGTCGGGCCGTCGGGCGTCCGGTCGATCCTGAGGACCCGGGGGCTGAACTGCGGATCGTTGCGCCCGTCGGCGAGGTAGGCGAAGACCTCCTCGATGGGCCGGTCGACCTCGACCACCGCTTCGAACTGTCCGGACATGGGCACTCCTCATCGGCCACGCCGTATCGCCGCCCGTACGGTCACAGCGGCACCGCGACCCTATGGGACGACCGGACATCCCGCGAGGCGAACGGCGCGTACGGCCTCACGAGACGGCACCCCCGACCGGAATCGGGCGGCCATCTCCGCCGAACGTCCCACCCAGGCCCTCGACAGCCGCTCATACAGCGAGCGCACTCCGTCTGCGCCTCCGTGTCATGTCCACCGGACGCGGAGAGACGGTCCGATCCAGCGGCGAGCCGCTTTCGTGACGTGTCAGTGTCCCGTCGTAGTCTGATCAACAGGCCGCCATGGAGCGGACGTTCGACCAAAAAAGGGGCAGCCTGGTGGGGGTGGCGGAAGCGTTCGAGGTGCGGCCCGTCGCGGAGTTGCTCGTCGAGAACTCCTTGCGCTACGGCGAGAAGCTCGCGTTCGCCGACGACCGGCGCGGCGTGAGCTGGGCCGAACTGGAGCGCAGGACCGCCCGGTTGGCGGCCGCACTGGGCGTCGGCCGGGGCGCCCGGGTGGTCTTCTGTCTCGACGCGGCCGTGGAACTGGTCGAGGGGCTGCTCGCCGGCGTGCGGGCCGGCGCGGTCGGCGTGCCGATCGGCTCCCGCGGCACCGATCCCGAGCTCGCGGAGCTGCTGACCGACTGCGATCCGGCCGTCGTGGTCACCGACCGGCGCAACCTGCCCCGGATCGCCCGGCTCACCGCGGGCTGGTCGCTCCGGCTGGTCGTGACCGGCGAGGGCCCCCTGCCGGAACACGCCACGAGCTTCGAGGCCCTGATCGCCGGGTCCACGCCCCCGCCCGCCGACGACCTCGGCCTCGACGAGCCCGCCTGGCTCATCTACACCTCCGGCACCTCCGGCACACCGAGGGCCGCCGTCTCCAGCCAGCGCTCCGCCCTCTGGTCCTCCGTGGCCTGCTATCTGCCTCGGCTCGGACTGTCGGCGGCGGACCGCCTCCTGTGGCCGCTCCCGCTCTCGCACACCTACGCCCATTCGCTCTGCGTCCTGGGCACCACCGCCGCCGGGGCGAGCGCCCGGATCACCGCCACGCCCGACCCGGCCGAACTGGTGCGCCTGGTCGGCGAGTTCGCGCCGACCGTGCTGGGCGGCGTGCCCCTCACCTACCGCCGGCTGCTCGACGCCGGCCTGGGCCCGGTCCCGGCGCTGCGGTTCTGCGTCACCGCCGGCGCACCCAGCGAGCCGGACCTGCGGGAACAGGTCGAGGCACGGTTCGGCGCCCCGCTCCTCGACGGGTACGGCAGCACCGAGACCTGCGGCAAGATCGCCATGGAGTCGCCCGACGCGCCACGCGTGCCCGGCGGCAGCGGACGCCCGCTGCCCGGCATGGACGTCCGGCTCGCCGACCCGCGGACCGGAGACGACCGCCCGGACGGCGAGGGCGAGATCTGGGTACGCGGCCCCGGCGTCATGCTCGGCTACCACAACCGGCCCGACGACACCGCCGACGCCGTACGGGACGGCTGGTACCGCACCGGCGACCTCGGCCGCCTCGACGAGCACGGCTGTCTGACCGTCACCGGCCGGGTGAACGACCGGATCGTGCGCGGCGGCGAGAACGTCGACCCGGCCGAGGTCGAGCACGTACTGCGCGCACTGCCCGGAGTACGGGACGCGGCCGTCGTGGCGCGCCCCCATCCGCTGCTCGGCGAGGTCCCGGTGGCCTTCGTGGTGCCCGAGCGGCAGACCCTGGACCGGGCGGCCCTGCTGCGGGCGTGCGCCGCCGTGCTCTCCGCGCACAAGGTGCCCGACGAGATCCTGTTCACCCCGGCCGTGCCCCGCACCGCCGCGGGCAAGCCGCGCCGCGCCCTGCTCCGCGAGGCACTCACCGCGCGCCCCGTCGAACCCGCCCTCGCCCACCTCGCCGACCGGACACCCGGCGAACGGCGCGCCGCGCTGACCGACCTGGTGTGCGCGGAAGTCTCGGCCATCCGGGGGAGCGCGGCCGACGCCGGTACGTCCTTCGCGGACCTCGGGCTGTCCTCGATGGACGCGATGACCCTGTGGCACCGGCTCAGCCTGCGCACCGGGCTGCGCCTCCCGGCGACGCTGGTCTGGGACCACCCGACCCCGGCCGCCGTCGCCGCCCACCTGGACACCCGGCTGCACGGCACGCCGGCGCCGGCGGCAACCCCGCCGCCCCGCGGCCCGGAATCCGAACCGATCGCGATCGTCGCCGTCGGCTGCCGCTACCCGGGCGGGGTGACCTCCCCCGAGGACCTGTGGCGGGTGGTGGCCGAGGGAACGGACGTCACCGGTGACTTCCCCACCGACCGTGGCTGGGACCTGGCCTCCCTCTACGACCCCGACCCCGACCGGCTCGGGACGTCGTACACCCGCCGTGGCGGCTTCCTCGACGCCGTCGCGGACTTCGACCCGCTCTTCTTCGGCATGTCACCCCGCGAGGCCCTGGCCACCGACCCCCAGCAGCGGCTGCTGCTCGAGGTCGCCTGGGAGACACTGGAGCGCGCCGGGATCCCCGCACCGGCGCTGCGCGGCAGCAGCACGGGCGTGTTCGTCGGGCTGATGCACGTGGGTTACGGCAGCGGGCTCGCGCCGCACGAGCTGGAGTCGCACGTCGGCATCGGCTCGTCCGGCAGCGTGGCTTCCGGGCGTGTCGCGTACGTCCTGGGGCTGCAGGGCCCGGTCATGACCCTGGACACGGCCTGTTCGTCCTCGCTGGTCGCGATGGACCTGGCCGCCAAGTCGCTGCGCGCGGGGGAGTGCACGCTCGCGCTGGCGGGCGGGGTGACGGTGCTGTCGAGCCCCCAGCCGTTCATCGCCTTCAGCCGCCAGCGCGGCCTTTCGCCGGACGGCCGCTGCCGGTCCTTCGCCGCGGGCGCGGACGGCACCGCCTGGGCCGAGGGCGTCGGCCTGGTGCTGCTGGAGAAGCTGTCCGACGCGCGACGCAACGGCCATCCGGTGCTCGCCGTCCTGCGCGGCTCCGCGGTCAACTCGGACGGCGCGTCGAACGGCCTGACCGCCCCCAGCGGCCAGGCCCAGCGGGAACTGATCCGGCTGGCGCTGACCGACTCGGGGCTGCGGGCCTCGGACGTCGACGTCGTCGAGGGACATGGCACGGGAACCTCGCTCGGCGACCCGATCGAGGCCGGCGCCCTGCTCGCCACCTACGGACAGGACCGCGATCCCGCCGACCCGGTGTGGCTCGGCTCGGTCAAGTCGAACCTCGGGCACACCCAGGCCGCGGCGGGAATCGCCGGCCTCATCAAGATGATCGAGGCGATGCGCCACGCCGAGCTGCCCGTGTCCCTGTACGCCGAGCAGCCGTCACCGCACGTCGACTGGGACTCCGGTGCCGTACGGCTCCTCGACCGGGCGCGCCCCTGGCCGCGCGGCGAGCACCCGCGACGGGCGGCGATCTCGTCGTTCGGCATCGGCGGCACGAACGCTCACGTGATCATCGAGGAGCCGGAGGAGACCGATTCCGTCGCGCGTTCCGGTGCCGGTCCCGAATCGCACCTGCCGGTCACCCCGTGGCTCGTCGGAGGCGGCGACGAGGCCGGACTGCGCGCGCACGCAAGGGAGTTGGCGGTCGCACTGGCCGACGTGTCCGGCCCGCACGCCGCGCTGGACGCCGCGTACTCGCTGGCGACGACCAGGGCACCCCTGTCCCGCCGCGCCGCCGTTCTGGCCGCCGATGCCGAGGGTCTGCTCGCCGGGCTGCGCGACCTGGCCGCCGGCGTCGACAGTCCGGCCGTGCTGCGCGGCACCGCACGCACGCGCCCCAGGACGGCTCTGGTGTGCGCGGGCCAAGGCGCCCAGCGCGTCGGCATGGGGCGTGAACTTCGGGCCGCCTTCCCCGTCTTCGACGCGGTGTTCACCGAGCTGTGCGAGGAGTTCGGCCCGTGGCTGGAACGGCCGCTGTTGGAGGTGATCGACGCCCCCGACGCCAGTCTCCTGAACCGCACCGACTACGCGCAGCCCGCACTGTTCGCCTTCGAAGTCGCCCTGCACGCCCTGCTCGCCGAGTGGGGCGTACGTCCGGACTACCTGGTCGGCCACTCGATCGGCGAGCTCGTCGCCGCCCACATCGCCGGCGTGTTCTCCCGCGCCGACGCGGTACGGCTGGTCGCCGCCCGCGGCCGGCTGATGGCGGCGCTGCCCGTCGGCGGCGCGATGGTCGCGGTCCGCGTACCACTGGCCGAGGTGACCCGCCAACTGGACGAGATCTCCGGACGGGTGGCGGTCGCCGCCGTCAACTCCCCGTCGTCCGTGGTGCTTTCAGGCGACGAGGACGCGGTGACGGACCTGGTGTCCCGCATCGGACGGCCCTCCCACCGGCTCCACGTGAGCCACGCCTTCCACTCACCGCTCCTCGACCCGATGCTGGCCGAATACCGCACGGTCGCCGAGTCGGTGACGTACCACCAGCCGTCCGTGCCCGTGATCTCCACCCTGACCGGCCGCCAGGAGCGCGACGCACTCACCACCGCCGACCACTGGGTACGACAGGCACGCGAGACGGTCCGATTCGCCGACGCGATACGGCACTTGGCCGACGAGGGCGTCACGGCGTTCGTCGAGGCCGGCCCGTCCGCCTCGCTGGGCACGGCGACGGAGGAGTGCTCCGGGCCGGACGCGGTGATGACCCGCTGCGCGGATCCGGGCACGGCCTTCGAGGCGCTGGCCGCCCTGCATGTGCACGGGGTGGAGGTGAACTGGCGGGCGGCGTACGCGAGAAGCGGTGCCCGCCGACGTCCGCTGCCCACCTACCCCTTCCAACGACAGCGGTACTGGCTCGACGCCGTCCGGCACCGGCCGCCGACCGGCCACCCCCTGATGGGCCAGCCCCAGCCGGATGCCGACGGCCCCGGCATCCGGCACACCTGCGTACTGTCCACCGCACACCAGCCCTGGCTCGCCGACCACGCCATCGGCGGCCGCGTGGTCGTCCCCGCCGCTGTCTTCGCGGAGTTGGCCCTCCGCGCCACCGGCACCCCCGGCCCGGCCCGACTGGCCGAACTGGCCCTGCACGAACCCCTGGTGCTGTCCCCGCAGGACCGGACACAGGTGCAGGTGGTGGCCGCGGCCCCGGACGAAGCGGGCGCCCGACCGGTCACCGTCTGGGCCCGCCCCGCCGACACCACGCAGGCGTGGCGACACCATGCGACGGCGACGACCGCTCCCACCGAGGCACCCCCCGCCACCGACCTGCCCGGAACATGGCCGCCCGCGGGCGCCGCACCCATCCCGGTCGACTATCCCCGCCTCGAAGCAGACGGCCACCACTACGGGCCCGCCTTCCGCGCAGTGACAGCCCTGTGGCGCCAAGGCGACGACCTCTACGCCGAACTGGCGCTGCCCGGCGGAGAAGCGGCGACCGCGAGCTCGTACACCCTGCACCCCGCACTGTTCGACGCGGCACTGCACTCCGCGCTCCTCGCCCAGGAACCCGGCGAGCACCCCCGCGAGCCCCGGGCCCCCCTCGCCTTCACCGGCCTGACCGTGCACGCGCCCGGAGCCTCCGCCGCACGGGCAGTCATACGGCGCCTGGGGCCCGACGAGTTCCGGGTCACCCTCACCGACCTGGCCGGTGGCCCCCTCGCCCACGTCGACTCAATGGTCACGCGTCCGATCCCGGCACACCTCGCGGCCGCCGACGACCTCTACGGCCTCACCTGGCGGCCCGCCGCGGCGGACTCCGAGCGCGGCCTGCCGGACACGCCCACGGAGCATGAACTCCTCGACGTGGCCCGGCTCGCCGCCGCCCTGCCTGCCGACGCCACCCCGCCCGATCGCGCACGGGCGCTCCTGACGGCCGTACTGGAGCGGATTCGCGACTGGACCGCCGACATCAGGCCCGGCCGTCTGGTCGTGCTCACCCGCGACGCCACCGGCGCGGACCCCGACCTCGCCGGGGCGGCCGTCGCGGGGCTGGTGCGCAGTGCCCAGTCCGAGCACCCGGGCCGGATCGCGCTGGTCGACCAGCGGGGCACGCCGGGCACACCGGCACAACTGGACGCGGCACTGCGCTCCGGCGAACCACAGGTGGCGCTGCTCGACGGCACCGTTCTGGTGCCCCGACTGGCTCCGGTGGCGCCGCCCTCGTCCGAGCCCCCCGCCCTGGACCCGGAGGGGACGGTGATCGTCACCGGTGGCACCGGCGCTCTCGGACACGCCCTGGCCCGCTATCTGGTCGCCGAACGGGGCGTGCGCCACCTGCTGCTGACGGGCCGCAGCGGACGGGTCCCGGACTGGGTGGGAGACCTTCCCGCCAAGGTGCGTGTGGTGACGTGCGACGTGAGCGACCGCGCTGCCGTCGACGCCCTGGTCGCCTCCTGCCGGCCCGCGCCCACGGCCGTGTTCCACCTCGCCGGAGTCGTGGACGACGGTGTGGTGGACACCATGACCCCCGAGCGGCTCGCGACCGTGCTCGCGCCGAAGGCGGACGGCGCCTGGCATCTGCACGAGGCGACGAAGGAGTCGGGCCTGGCGGCCTTCGTGCTGTACTCCTCGGCCGCCGGGGTGCTCGGCCGGCCGGGGCAGTCGAACTACGCCGCCGCCAACGGATTCCTCGACGCGCTCGCCCGCCACCGGGCCGCTCACGGGCTGCCCGCCCAGGCGTTGGCCTGGGGGCCGTGGACGACCGAGGGCGACGAAGGGATGGCGGGCCGGGTCGCGCCCGAACGGCTGGGCGAGGGTGGCGTCCTGGCCGTCACCGAGGAGGAGGGCATCGCGCTCCTCGACGCGGCCCTGCGCAGTACGGAACCCGTACTCGTGCCGATCCCGTTGGACCGCGCCGCCGCGGACGCACCGGTCCTCGCCGACCTGCTCAAGCGGCGTCCGGCCCGGACCGCGCCCGCCGGAACCGGCGCGTCGACCGCCGCCACCGGCAGCCCGGCCGCCGCCACCGGCGGCCCGGCCGCCGCGCCACCCGGGCAGGCGCCCGGTGCCTGGCGCGAGCGACTCGCCGCCGTCGCCCCGCACGAACGCGAGGCCGTGCTCGCGGACCTGATCCGCGCCGAGATCGCCGCGGTCCTGGGCTTCCCCGACCCGGCCGCGCTCCCGGCCGAACGGTCCTTCACCGAGCTCGGGTTCGACTCCCTGGCCGCGGTCCAGGTCCGCAACCGGCTGAGCGCTTTCACGCGCGTACGACTGGCGCCGACCGTAGTGCTGGAGTACCCGACGCTGCCCGCCCTGGCCGCGCACGTCCATGCCGCGCTGATCGACGCGGGGGCGCTGCCGCAGGGGGAGCCAGAGGCGGAAACCGGCGGTGGCTCCGACGGAGGGGCGGCGGCGGCGTCGTACCGCTTCAGCGTGCTCTACCACCGGGTGCTGCGCGAGCGGGGGCCGTTGGAGGCGATGGGCCTGCGCCTCCTCGCCTCCCACGCGCTGCCGGCCATCACCGACGGCGAGCGTGCCCGGTACGAGGTCCCGCCCGTGCGGCTCACCCAGGGCGAGGGCACCCCGCTCGCGTACATCCCGGACTACCTCTCGCCGTACACGCGCGTGCCCACCGGCCTGGTCGAGCGGTTCGCCGGTGAACGCGACCTGTTCCTGCTGGAGCACCCCGGGTTCGGAGCCCGCCGCGGCGTCCCCGACAGCGTCGGCACGCTGGTGCGCGCGCACGCCGACACCGTGCGCGCGCTGTCCACCGACGCGCCACCCGTCATCGTCGGATACTGCGCCGGCGGCGCTATCGCCCACGCCGTGGCCCGCCACCTCGCGCGAGAGGGACAGGCGCCGGCCGGCGTGGTCCTGCTCGACTCCCACGCAGGACTCCTGCGCCGCGGCGATCCACGCGGACTGGCCCTGATGGCCGCGGCGACCGACCTGCCGGACGAGGCGGCCGAGCAGATGGACGACTCGCTGCTGATCGCCGGAGGCGGCTACGCGCGCGTGCTGGAGGACTGGCGCCCCGAACCGTCACCCGTGCCGACCCTGCTGCTGCGCGGCCGCCCCACCCCGCACATGCGGCGCATCGACCCCGACGGCGGCTGGGAACCCGAGTGGCCGCCGCCGCACGACACGGCCGACATCCCCGGCGACCACTACACGCTCCTCCACCGCGACGCCGACGGCACGGCGGCGGCGCTCCGCGCCTGGCTTCCCAACTGACCACCCGTGTACGGGCTTTGATGGACCGCTGCAGAACAGGAGACCCCGAATGACCCCGGAGTACGACCTCGTCGTCGTGGGCGGCGGACCCGCCGGCTCGACCGCCGCGACGGCCGTGGCGATGCGCGGACACCGGGTGCTCCTGCTGGAGCGAGACACCTTCCCGCGCTACCAGATCGGCGAGTCGCTCCTGCCCGCCACCGTCCACGGAGTGTGCCGCCTGCTCGGCGTCGCCGACGAGGTCGCACAGGCCGGCTTCACCCTCAAGCGCGGCGGCACCCTCCGCTGGGGCCGCGACCCGCAGCCCTGGCAGTTCTCGTTCTCGATGACCCCGCGACTGCCCGAGCCGACCGCCACCGCCTTCCAGGTGGAGCGCTCCCGCTTCGACGACATCCTGCTGCGCAACGCCCGGCGTGTCGGCGTCGAGGTCCGCGAGAACAGCCCGGTGCGCCGCGCGCTCACCGAGGGCGGGCGGGTGCACGGCGTCGAGTACACGGACGCGGACGGCACGACCCGCACCGCGCACACCCGGTTCGTCATCGACGCCTCCGGCAACACCAGCCGCCTGCACGGCCGGGTCGGCGGCGCCCGCGTCTACTCCGACTTCTTCCGCAACCTCGCCGTGTTCGGCTACTACGCCGGCGGCCGCCGGCTGCCCGAACCCAACAGCGGCAACATCTTCTGCGCCGCCTTCGACGCCGGATGGATCTGGTACATCCCGCTGCGCGACGACCTCACCAGCGTCGGCGCCGTCATCGCACCCGAGCACTACGCGGCCGTCCAGCACGACGCCCGCACCGCCTGGCAGGACATGATCAAGGCCTGCCCGGAGGTCGACCGGCTGCTTACCGACGTGCCGGTCGCGAGCGAGCCGCCGTACGACCAGGTCCGCGTCCGCAAGGACTACTCGTACTGGAAGAACTCCCTGTGGACACCCGGCATGGCCCTGGTCGGGGACGCCGCGTGCTTCGTGGACCCGGTGCTCTCCTCAGGCGTCCATCTGGCCACCTACGGCGCCCTGCTGGCCGCCCGCGCGGTGAACTCCGCGCTGGACGGCAGCGTTTCCGAGGAGCGCGGCTTCGCCGAGTTCGAGGCGCGCTACCGGCGCGAGTACGGCGTGTTCTACGAATTCCTCATCGCCTTCTACGACATGGAGCGCAACGACCGCTCGTACTTCTGGTCGGCGAAGAAGGTCACCCGCGTGGACCTCGACGAGGCCGCCGCCTTCGCCGAACTGGCGGGGGGAGTCGCCTCCGGCGACGCGGCGGTCGGCGTGCCCGCGGACCTCGGCGCCCACTGGAGCGCCGCGGCGGCCGAACTGGACGGCGCCGTCGGCAAGTTGACGGCCGGTGACCACCGTGTGAACCCGCTGCTGTCCACGCGTGTCGTCGCCGAGACCTTCCACACCGGCAACGACCTCCAGGAGCAGGCCCTGTACGGCGGCCCGCTCGACGACCCGGGTCCCGCCGCCCGGAGCGGTCTGGCCGTCACCACCGACGGCCTGGCCTGGGCCGCGTCGTAACGCCCGGCGGGAGGTGGCCACATCGGTTCGGGCCGTTTTTCGCCACATTCCGAACGTCTCTTGATCGCTGTCGGAGCGTGCATTTCCTGCCATGGCGACCGTCCGACCGGTTTCCGCGCCTCGGAACGGTGTGTCGGGTGTGTTGCGGCAGGGGACGAATCGGTCCTCCGGCTGGCCGGATTGGTCGAGAGTCGCGTCGGACGTGGTGAAGAGGCCGTGAAGCGGAATCGTTTCAGCGGGCTGTGGGTCTGTTTCTGTGGGGATGTGTTTACGCCAGAGTGCGTTGAGTGGCGTAGGGTTGCTGACCGTTAACTGTCCGGTCTTGTACGGGAGTTGACCTTTGCTGCGCGCTGCGTGCCGCGCGTCCTTGCTGGTTGACCGAGAGGACTCCGATGCCCGAATCTCCGCCTTACGCAGTGCGCGTGGAACCAGGTCAGGCGGCCGCGGCGGGACCGACGCGAAGCAGGCGCGGTCGGCATTCGGGGCAGGACGAACTCGGTGAGACCGCGGGCCGGTCCCGCGCGGTGCGCCTCGGCGTCCTGCCCGCGGCCGTCATGGCCGTCCTCGCCGCCGCCGTCGTCGTGTTCGTGCTGCGCTCGCAGTCGGGCACCGCCGGCGCGGGCACCTGGACCGTCCTCGCCGTCGCCGCCGTGCTGGGCTGCGGTGTGCTGGCCGCCGCCGTGTACGCGGGCCGCGCCGAGGACCGGCGCACGGCACGGCAGTACGAGGCGCTGCGCCGGTCGGTGACCGCCGGACAGGCCGACCTGCACGCCGTGGTGCAGCGGCTCGAACGCGGCGAGCCGGTCGAGCAGACCCCGTTCAGCGGCGTGGTCCCGCCGCGGACCGACCCGCTGGCCTTGCTCGCGTACGAGATAGCCGTCGGCATGTGGCAGGTGCGCGCCGCGCTGGCCCAGACGGCGCAGCTGCCCCGCGGCAACGCGCAGGACAGCGGGGAGCGCGTCGAGGTCTTCGTCAACCTCGCCCGGCGTCTGCAGTCGCTCGTGCACCGCGCGATCAACATGCTCGACCAGCTGGAGAACGAGGTCGAGGACCCGGAGCTGCTCAAGGGCCTGTTCACCGTCGACCACCTCACCACCCGCATCCGCCGCCACGCCGAGAACGTCGCGGTCCTCGGCGGCTCGGTCTCCCGCCGCCAGTGGACCCGCCCGGTGACCCTGACCGAGGTGCTGCGCTCCTCGATCGCCGAGGTCGAGCACTACTCCCGGGTCAAGCTGGTCCCGCCGATCGAGGGGACCCTGCGCGGACACGCCGTCGCCGACGTCATCCACCTGCTGGCCGAACTCGTCGAGAACGCCACCGCGTTCTCCGAGCCCCACACCCAGGTGCTGCTGCGGGCCCAGCGCGTCGCCTCCGGACTGGCCGTCGAGGTCGAGGACCGGGGCCTGGGCATGCCGCCCCAGGAACAGGCCCGCATCAACGCGCTGCTCGCCGAGCCCGACCACGTCGACCTCAGCAAGCTGCTCGCGGACGGCCGGATCGGCCTGTACGTGGTGTCGGCGCTGGCCCGCCGCCACGGCATCGCGGTCCGGCTGCAGAGCAACATCTACGGCGGCATCCAGGCGGTCCTGATCCTGCCCCCCGGCCTGCTCGGCGACGAGAACGCCGCGGCGCCACCCCGGACGCAGGCCGAGATGCCCAGGTCCGCCGCGCCCGCCCAGCCGTCGCCCGCGGCCGGCCCGGCCCAGGCCACCCGTCCCATGACCCAGCCGCCGCTGCGGCAGCCCCTGCCGCCGGCCCAGGCCGCGCCCCCGCCGCACACGCGCCCGCCCATGCAGGGCGGGATGCCCGGCGACCGGCGGCCCGCGCTGCCCCAGCGCCACGCCCAGGAGCACCTGGCGCCCGAGCTGCGCGACAGCCCCGCCCCGCGGAACGCCGAGGAGCAGGACAAAGAACACGATCCAGGGCTGATGGCCCTGTTCCAGCGCGGAATCCGCCTCGCCGACAACGAACCGGACGAGCCTCCCACCGGCAGTTCGCGCTGACCCGAGGCCCCTGTATTCGCAACAAGGAGAAAGAACCCCACCGTGAGCGACATGCATGCCGGCCAGCCCAAGAACCTCGACTGGCTCCTGGCCGGACTCGTCCAGAGGGTCCCCTACACACGCAGTGCCCTGCTGCTGTCCTCGGACGGGCTGGCGAAAGCCTTCGACGGGCTGGAGACGGCCGCCGAGGCGGAACACCTGGCCGCGCTGGCCTCCGGCCTGCACTCGCTCGCGCGCAGCGCGGGCGTGCAGTTCGCCGCCGGGGCCGACGTGCGGCAGGTGGTGGTGGAGCTGGACACCGCTCTGCTGTTCGTCTGCGCGGCCGGCTCCGGCGCCTGTCTGGCCGTGCTGGCCGACCGGGACGCCGACGCCGCCGTGCTCGGCTACGAGATGGCCATGCTGGTCAAGAGCGTGCGCCCGTACCTCGCCACCCCGGCACGGCAGCAGGCGGCCGGCAGCTCGTTCGACCCGGGGCGCTGAGGATGCCGGATGCGCCGGACGGGTCGTGGCTCGACGACGAGGCCGGGCGGCTGATACGGCCGTACACGGTGAGCAACGGCCGTACCCGCCCCTCGTCGCACTTCGACCTGCTCACCCTGGTGATGACGACCGGCGTCCGGCCCCCCGCCCATCTCGGCCCGGACTACGACCAGGTCATCGCGCTGTGCGACCGGCCCGTCTCGGTCGCCGAGGTGGCCGCCCACCTGCGGCTGCCGGCCGTCGTCACCAAAGTCCTCCTGTCCGACCTCGTCACGCACCGGGCGCTCACCACGAGCGCGCCGCGTGCTATCGAAGCCGGCTCCCCGACCGACCGACATCTCCTGGAGACGGTGCTGCATGGCCTTCGCAAGCGCCTCTGACCCCTTCCCGACCGCGCTGAAGATCCTCATCGCGGGCGGCTTCGGGGTCGGCAAGACCACCTTCGTCGGTGCGGTCAGCGAGATCGAACCGCTGAGCACCGAGGAACTGCTGACCCAGGTCAGCGCCCGTACCGACAGCCTGGCCGGCATCGAGGGCAAGACGACCACCACGGTGGCCATGGACTTCGGCCGCATGTCCCTGGACGACAACCACGTCCTGTACCTGTTCGGTACGCCGGGGCAGGAGCGGTTCTGGTTCATGTGGGACGAGCTGTCGTCCGGGGCGCTGGGTGCGGTGGTGCTGGCCGACACCCGGCGGCTGGAGCAGTGTTTCGCCGCCGTCGACTTCTTCGAGCGCCGCGGCATCGGCTTCATCGTGGCCGTCAACGAGTTCGACGGCGCCTACCGCTACGAGTCCGAGGAGATACGCGCGGCCCTTGACCTCAAGCCCGACATTCCCGTGGTGATGTGCGACGCCCGCCAGTGCAACTCGGCGACGCGCGTGCTGATCGCACTCCTGCAACATCTGCTCGCCTCGACTCCCGGCACACCGCCCGCGGAGCGCAACCCGCTCGGCTGAGGACATCCTCCGCCGAGCCGAATGGAGCCTGCATGTCAGCCCCGGTTCCCTACCAGCCCCCGTTCGACCCGACCGGTCATCTGCTGCTGACCCCCGAGGACCGGGACGCGCCCGCCCGTGTGGCCAGGCTGCGCGAGCTCGGCATCGCCGACAGCCCGGTCCCGGAGTTCGACGACTTCGCGCGCAACCTCGCGCACGTCACCGGCGCACCCTTCTCGATGGTCAACTTCATCGACGAGAACCGCCAGTACTTCGCTGGCCTGTACGCGGCGGGCCGGCCGGGCGTGCAGCTGGAGCCGTCCCAGCAGCAGACCCCGGTCGGCCGGACGATGACCCGTGACCAGGGCTACTGCCCGCACGTCGTCGTACGCAAGAAGGCCCTGGTGCTGGAGGACGTCTGCGACTACCCCAGGTTCGCCGGCAACCGCGTCGTCGACGAGATCGGCATCCGCTCCTACATGGGCGCTCCGCTGATCGACTGGAAGACGGGCATGGCCCTGGGCACGATCTGCGTGGTCGACACCGACACCCACCCGTGGGGCCGGGAGGGCCTGGCGACCATCAAGTCGCTGGCGCAGCAGCTGGTCGACCGGCTGCACACCATGGAGACCCGGGGCGAGATCTGACCGGGAGCCGGGGGCACAGCGCTGTGTTCCCGGTTCCCGGCGGTCCTCTTCGCTCAGGCAGGGTGGCCGGCGGTCTCCAGCGGTTCCTGCGAGCGTCGCGGCGGCACGGTCCGTACGAGATCGGCGAGGCGCTCGGACCACTGGCCCTTGGCTGTGCCGAGGGCGATCTCGCCCAGGCGCAGCAGCTGGATGTCGGAGGTGCCGGCGGGGGAGTAGATGTGGTGGGCGTCGCGCAGATAGCGCTCGACGGGGCGGTCGGTGAACAGTCCGCTCGCGGCATGGATCTCCATGCTGTCGCGGGCCGAGTCGATGGCCGCCTCGACGTTGAGGAGCTTGGCGTTCATCAGCTCCGCGTCGCACGGCAGCCCCTGGTCGAGCAGGTGCACGGCGTGGTAGGCGGCCAGCCGGGCCGTCATCAGCCGGGACTTCATCCTGCCCAACTTGAGCTTGATGTTGGTGAGTTCGCCGAGGGGTGCGCCGTAGCGTTCCCGCTCGATGCACAGGGCCGTCGTCTCCTCGAAGACGGCCTGGTGGATGCCGAGGGAGACCGCCGTCAGATTGGGGCGGCCGTAGAGGATGCTGGAGGAGTAGGCGACGGCCAGGCCCTGGCCCTCGGTGCCGAGCAGATTGGCCGCCGGGACCCGGCAGTTGTCGAAGACGAGCTCGCCGAAGCTGAAGCCGTGCAGGCCCATCGCGGGCTGCAGCTCGCCGAGCGAGAAGCCGGGCCGGTCGGCCTCGACGAGGAAGGCGGACAGTCCCTTCGAGCCCTCGCCGGTGCGCATCACCACCCCGTGGAGGTCGCCGACGTGGCTGTTGCCGACGAAGACCTTGCTGCCATTGAGCACGTACTCGTCGCCGTCGCGGACGGCGGTGCTGCCCATGCCGAGGACATGGCCGCCCGAGGCGGGCTCGGTGACCGCGATCGTGGGCAGGCAGTCGCCGGCGGCGATGCGCGGCAGCCAGGTTCTGCGCTGTTCGTCGTTCCCGAAGTGGATGATCTTGGCCACGCCGAGCTGGGAGGCCTGGACCATGGCGCCCATCGCGCCGCTGACGCGGGCGAGTTCCTCGATGGTGATCGTCTTGGCCAGGTGTCCGGCCGCCATCCCGCCGTACTCCCTGGCGATGGTGACACCGATCCAGCCCTGCCGGGCTATGAGCCGGGACAGCTCATGGGCCACCGCACGGGAGGTCTCCATCTCCGCTATCCGCGGACGCACCTCCCGTTCGGCGAACTCCCGGACCGTGTAGCGCAGGTCCTCGTGCCACCTGCTGGTGAATTCGCGTTCCACAACCCCTCCTGCACGCTGCCTCCGAACCCGCTGGCTCTGGAGGTCATTCGTCGGGCAGTGGTCAATCGCCCCGGGCCGACCGCCCAAAATATTGTCTACTTATCGACCCCTCTCAGCCAAGATCACTCATGGACATTGACTGAAATGCGGCACCTTGCATTCCGGCTCAACTGTGCGATACGGAGCGGCACTTGGTCTGTTCCGGACACGTCACGGAGAGAAACCGCTCAACTGTGAACAAGGTTCGCCCAATGCGGACATAGGCCTGCCCGCCAGGCAATTGCCGGGCGGGCAGGCACCGGCCTCGGGCCACAACCGGTCACGTTCTGTCTGGCCGATAAGGGAACCGTCATCCGTGCCGTCCGCCCGCTTCACCGACGCAAACCAGCCATGGTCACCACGGGCCGCCCCGAGACCCGCCGCAACACCAGCCACATGCCCCACTGCAGTGGGCACGCGAAGCGATCCGGGGGCGTCTGGCAGGATCGGGCGGTGTGGCGAGTGATCCGTTGCTGGTGAGGGCCCGGGGGCTGTGGGAGGAACTGGCGGGAGTGCCGGTGTCATTCGCGCCGGCCGGTGGTGTGAACGTGGTGGTCTCCCCGAAATCCGCTCTGTGCCCGCCCGGTTGGCTCGGGGCTGTGGCCTTGGGCGGTTCGGCGCTGATGACCGTGCCGAGTGAGCGCGCCGCCCTGATCGTTTCCGACACGCCGGCGCGGCTGTCGGTGGAGGCCCTGATGGATGGCGAATCGGTCCGGGAGGTGCTGCCCGTGGCCCGGATGCTGGGGCCCGCGACACTGGCGTATGTCTCCGCGGAGGGCTTCCGGCGGGCGGGAACCGGTGCGGTGGCAGTCGCTCAACTGCCCGCCGACCACCCGGATTTGCGCCGCCTGGAGGAGACGGCCGGCCAACAGGACGCCGGAGAGGCCGCACTCGACGAGATCACCTCGCCGGCGTTCGTGGTTCACGAGCAGGGTCGGGCGATTGCTGCCGCGGGCTACCGGACCTGGCCGAGCAGGACCGCCCACCTGTGCGTGCTGACGGCGCCCCGGGCGCGTGGGCGAGGGCTGGCGCGAGTGGCCGGCTCGGCGGCGGTCTCGCACGCTCTCGGCGCCGGGCTGCTGCCGCAATGGCGCGCACGGCCCCTGGCCTCACGGCGCGTGGCAGCCGCCTTGGGCTTCGCGGAACTCGGCTCCCAGCTCAGTTTGGAGCTTGCCTGATGTCCAGCCACCGAGCCATCGAGAACCTGATCGCGCGCTACGCCGAACTCGTCGACGACGGAGACTTCGCGGGCCTTGGAGGGCTGCTCCAGGACGCCACCTTCGCGGGCAGCGGCGAGCCGGTGCGCAGCAGGGACGCGATCGAGAAGATGTTCCGGGACACGCTGATCGTCTACGCCGACGGCACGCCCCGCACCCAGCACGTCACGACCAACATCGCCATCGAGGTCGACGAAGAGGCGGGTACGGCGGTCGCACGTTCGTACGTCACCGTGCTGCAGGCACTGCCCGACCTGCCCTTGCAACCCATCGCCGGCGGCCGCTACCACGACCGCTTCGAGCGACGGGACGGGCAGTGGCGCTTCGTGGAGCGGCGGGTTCGCATCAACCTGGTCGGCGATGTGAGTCGGCATCTGCGTCAGGCGTGATCCCCTGGTGTCGCGGTGTGTCGCAGGACCGCATCGGCGATCGTCTCCCAGTCGGCCCGCTCGACGCCGTGGCCCGCGTCCTCCAAGGCCATCAGGTCGGCCGTGGGGATCTCCTGCGCCAGCGCCCGGCCGTGCTCGAAGGGGAACATCGGATCGGCGGTGCCGTGGATGACCAGGGTTGGCACGGCGAGCGACGACAGGCCCTGGTGTGGCTGCTCGCCGTGGGGGAGCAGGTCGTGGTTCTGTACGGCGGCGAAGTCGCGTGCGCGCTCGACGTCACGGCGGACCAGGTCACGGGCCGCGCCCTCGTCGAACGGGCGGCGGCCGCCCGCGAGCACACGTGAGTAGGCGACCAGGTGGTCGATCACCGAGGCGGCCCGGGACCAGTCGACCCGCGCCGACGACACGAACCGCATGAACTCCTGCGTCGGCGGCGGCAGTTCGCGGTCCATGGGCACTGCGCCGGTCGTGCTGATGAGGGTCAGCGAGAGCACCCGATCGGCATGGTCGAGCGCGACCAGCTGGGCGAAAGCCCCTCCGGCCGAGACACCCACCAGGTGCGCGGCCGGGATCCCATGGGCGTCCAGCACGGCGACGGCGTCACCGACGAGGTCCGCGCCGGTGTAGGCGGGCCGCCCCGGCTCGTAGGTGACGGAGCGACCGGTGTCGCGGTGGTCGTAACGGATCACGAACCGTCCGCCATCGGCGAGCAGCCGGCAGAAGCTCTCCTCCCACCAGAGCATCGACGCGCCGGTGCCCATGATGAGCAGGACGGGCGGGTCCGAGGGGTCACCGAAAGCTTCGGTGCACAGCTCCACGCCGTTTGCGTCGATCATGCGTTCAGCCATCGCCGCACCTCCTCGCCTCGCCCATTCTCCCTTCAGGGCAGCACGACCAGCTTCCCGGCGGCCCGGTTGTCCTCCATGTAGCGGTGGGCCGCGGCGATGTCGTCGAGGGCGAAGACGCGGTCCACGTTGGGCCGGTAGACGCCGGCCTCGACCTCGTCGACGACGCGTTGCAGCAGGGGCCTGCCCGCGCTGCCCTTGACGTTGTCGCTGTGAAAGGCCGTGAGCCTGGTTCCGGACGGGATCATCGCGACCGGTTCGAAGTCCGGGATCAGCCAGCCGCTGAGCGTGCCCGTCATGCACACCGTCCCGCCACGCCGCACCAGCCGAAGCGAATCGACCGCCGTGGCCGTCCCGACGAGATCCAGAACGTAGTCCGGACCCTCGGGCCAGATCTCGTGCACACCGTCCGCCAGATGCTCGCCGTCGTCCAGGAGTACGTGGTCCACGCCCGCCGCTGCCAGCGCATCGGTCTTGTCGCGCCGCCGCGTCGTGGCCGCGGTCTCGATGCCGTACCCGGCCGCGATCGACGCGGCCGCCATGCCCACCGACGAGGTCCCGCCGCGGATCAGCAGCCGTCCCTTGCCGCCCGGTTCGATTCCCAGCGCGTCCAGTGAGCCCTGCGCGGTCAGGTACGTCTCGGGCAGCGCGGCCAGGACGTCCCAGGGCAGGGTGGTGGCGAGCGGCATCAGGAGGGAGTTCGGCAGCAGCGCGTACTCCGCGTATCCGCCGTCGAACTGCCGGCCCATCTCACCCATGACGGCGGCGACGGTGGTGCCGTCCGGGAGGAGGGGGTCGGTCGAGGCCGCCACGACTCCCACGCATTCGATGCCCAGCACGCGCGGGAACCTTACGTCGGGGGAGTGCCCCTGACGGGTCCTCAGCTCCGAGCGGTTCAGTCCCGCGCCCTTGATCCGCACCAGGCTCCAGCCCTCCCGGACCTCCGGGACCGGCAGCTCACGCAGCTCCAGCACCTCCGGGCCGCCTGCCCTGACACAGACCGCCGCCTTCATCGTCGTAACCCTTTGAGGGTGCCCTGTTTGTTCGCGCATGGGTCCACTGTTGCCCGGGGCCGGTGCGGCGGGCCACCGGTAGAATGCCAAGCTATGCCTGTAGGCCGCCAAGTCCCCGGGACCGGTGGGACGTCACAGCTCTGGCCGTCCGCAGGGGTGCATCTGTGGCCCTCGGGGGAGGCGAGCTCGGTGCACCGCCATACCCGTGGGCATCTGGTGTATGCGGCCCGGGGTGTGCTCTCCGTGCGCACGGAGAGCGGTACGTCGATCGTGCCGGCCAACCGGGTCGCCTGGACTCCCGCGGGGTTCACCCACCAGCACCGTGCGCACAGCGACACCGAGATGCGGATCGTGTTCCTGCCGGCGTCCCTGGCTCGGCTGGTGCCGGACCGGCCGGCCGTGTTCCTCGTCTCCGGCCTCGCCCGCGAGATCCTGCTGACCCTCACGGGGCCCCGCAGCCACGACCGCGCCGCGAGCGCCCGGCTGCGCCGGGTCCTCGTCGACGAACTCCACGAGGCGAACGAGCAGCCGCTGCAGTTGCCGGAGCCGCGCGACGACCGGTTGCGGGCCGTCGCGCGGATCCTTCACGAGCAGCCCGCGGACAACAGCTCACTGGCCGAACTGGGGCGGGCGGTCGGAGCCGGCGCCCGCACGCTCAGCCGGCTCTTCCGCGACGAACTGGGCATGACCTTCTACGAATGGCGCACCCAGGTGCGCATCCATCACGCCCTCGTCCTGCTGGCCGACGGCCACGACACGACCCGCGTCGCGCACGCCTGCGGCTGGGCGAACCCCAGCGGCTTCATCGAGGCCTTCGCGAGCATCATCGGCACCACACCCGGCCGTTACCGGGCCGGCCGCGTCGGTGAGGTCAGGCGGCGATGAGGTCGAACTCGTTGCCCTCGGGGTCGGCGAGGGTGACGTAGTGGATGTGGGCGTCGACCTCGTTGAGCCGGGTGGCTCCGAGCTCGGTCAGGCGTCGTACCTCGGCGTCGAAGTCGGCGGTGACCAGGTCGAAGTGCACGCGGTTCTTGACCTTCTTGCCCTCGGGGACCTGGCGGAAGCCGATCCGGGAGCCCGGGACGGCGGGGTCGGCCTCGATGGCCGCGTTGGTCTCGTCGGCTCCTTCCGCGACGGTACGGCCGAGGACCTCGGCCCAGAAGGACGCGGCGACCTTGGCGTCGGAGGCGTCGAAGGTGATGCCGAAGACTGCGCTGGACATGACGGTCTGCTTTCTGCCGCGTGATGTGGGTGTGTGTCTTGGGTCTGTGCGGGTGGGTGGTGGGGCCCGGCCGACGGGACGCGTGCCGGTCAGTCCGTGCTCGCCCGCCGGCGCAGCAAGCCGAGGCAGGACACCGCGGCGACCAGCTCGGCGCCCGCGATGGTCCACCAGCCGTGCTGGAAGGCATGGTGTGCCGCGGCGTAGGAGGCGGGGGCGCCGAGGATCGCGACGACGATGCTGACGCCGAGCACGAACCCGATCTGGCGCGTCATGTTGATCACTCCGCTGCCGGTCGAGGCCCGGTGCGGCGGCAGGCCCGCGGTCGCGGCCGCCAGCAGCGTGGGCAGGGTCAG
Organism: Streptomyces cylindrosporus; assembly: GCF_022698165.1. Classification (GTDB taxonomy): domain Bacteria; phylum Actinomycetota; class Actinomycetes; order Streptomycetales; family Streptomycetaceae; genus Streptomyces; species Streptomyces cylindrosporus. Next base: position 377,050 of record NZ_JALDAY010000006.1, on the reverse strand, counting down.
CCCTATGCCGAGGCCGGCGATCAGCTGGCCGGGCAGCAGTTCGCTCGCGTAGCGCGTGCCGTGCGGGCCGAGCAACAGGAGGTTGACCACGGCGGCCACCACGAACAGCACGCTGCCCACGGCGGCCAGGGCGCCGGCCTGCACCCGGTGGGCGAGGCGCTGGGTGAGCACGGCCACGAGGGGGACCATGGCGGGTCCGGGCGCCACGCCGAAACCGGTGGCGATCGTCGACCAGTGCCAGACGTTCTGCAGCCAGAGCACCACCATGAGCAGGTAGCCGGCCAGGCCGAGGCTGAAGGCGAGCATCGCGAGGTTGGCCGCGGCGAAGGTGCGGACGCGGTAGAGGGCGGGGTCGACCACCGGCACGGGGTGGTGCTCGGCCCGCCAGACGAACCCTGCCAGCGCTGCCACGGCGAGCACGAAGACCGCGATCGTGTCCTCGCTGCCCCAGCCCCAGTCGCCGCCCTTGACGATGGCAAGGGCCAGCGCGCCCACACCGACGGTCAGCAGCCCGGCGCCGAGCCCATCGGGAATCCTGGTCACGGCGGTGTCCCGCGAGTCCGGCACGACATGGCGGGCGGCGACGAACGCGACGATCCCGACCGGGAGGTTGATCAGGAACACCCAGCGCCAGGAAGCGGTGACCAGCAGGCCGCCGATGACGGGTCCGCCTGCCGCGGCGATCCCGGCGACGGTGGTCCAGATCCGCACGTACCCGAGCCGTTTGCCCGCCGGCACCGCGGCCAGGAGGAGGCCGAGCGAGGTCGGGGTGATCGCGGCCGCGCCGGCGGCCTGCAGCAGCCGGAACACCACCAGCCACCACAGGCCCGGGGCGACGGCGCAGGCGACGCTCGCCGCAGTGAACAGCCCGAGGCCCTGGAGGAACATCCGCTTGCGGCCGATCCTGTCGGCCAGACGTCCGAGCGGCACGAGCAGCGCCGCGAAGACGATCGCGTACCCGTTGAGCACCCAGCTCAGGTTGGCGATCGACGACCCGCTGAAGCTCGTACCGATCGCGTCGAAGGCGACGTTGACGACGAAGGTGTCCAGGCTGGCCATGAACGCGGCCAGCGACAGGACCGTGAGGACGGCTCGCGGGTTGTGCGCAGCCGTGGGTTCGGCCCGGGTGGCGGGGGTCGCCACCCGGCTCTGTTCGATCATGGGGGTGTTTCCTGTCGTGATCAGGCCGGCAGGGTGCGCGGCAGCCCGAAGCGGGCGAGAACGTTGTTGTCGAAGATCGTCATCTCGGCGATCCGGTCGCCGCTGAGGGTGAGCACCATCAGCCCGGCCGCGTGCAGCACGCCGGAGTGCCGCTCGCGCTGGTACACACCGAAGGCGGGCTGGTGGTTGGCGCGGGTCGCGACCAGTCGGCGCCCTCCGACCCGGGCGAAGACCGCGGCCAGCATCCCGGCGGCGGCGTCGCGGCCGCGGTACTCGAACGGCACCGGGGGCATGCTCAGGCGCACGTCCTCGGCGAGCAGGGCGATCACCTGGTCGACGTCCGCCGTCGCGTACGCACGGGTGAGCCTGTCGACCAGGGCGCGCTCGGCCGGCGAGTCCGGGGGCGGCGCGGGTGCCCGCTCGGGCCGGTGCCGGGCGAGGGTGGCACGTGCGCGCTTGAGGGCGCTGGTGACGGACTCGGTGCTGGTCTCAAGGATGTCGGCGGACTCGGCCGCGCTGTAGCCGAGCACGTCGCGCAGGACCAGTACGGCGCGCTGGCGGGCCGGCAGGAGCTGGAGGGCGTTGACGAAGGCGAGAGAGATCGCCTCGTTGGCCTCGTACCGGGCGGCCGGACCGGGCCGGTGGTCGGCCAGGGTCTCCAGGACGTGGTCCGGGATCGGTTCGAGCCACGCCACCTCGCTGGTGTGCGTGGGTGCAGGCAGTTCGGGGTTGACGCCGACTTCGGGCCGCTGCATCTGGGGCCTCCGGCCTGCGGAGCGGCGCGCGTCCAGGGCGCGGTTGGTGGCGATGCGGTAGAGCCAGGTGCGCAGGCCCGAGCGCTCCTCGAACGCGGTCAGGCCGCGCCAGGCCGACAGCAGGGTCTCCTGCAGTACGTCTTCGGCGTCCTGGGCGGAGCCGAGGATCCGGTAGCAGTGAGCGTGCAGTTCCTGGCGGTAGGGCTCGACCAGCAGGCCGAACGCTTCTCCGTCCCCTGCCCGCGCACGCGTCAGCAGTGACGTTTCCATGGTGTCGGGTTCCTCCCATGTCGGTCCCCCCTTCCGGCTGTCATACGTACTGACGGCGACGGTCGCGGAAACTGGGCGGTTTCCCGGAAGAGACTCTCCGGGTCCTGGCCGAGATGCCGGACCTACGGCCGGCGCCGGGCAGGGGCCGCCTCGGACCGGCCGGAGCCGGCGCGCTCGGCCGCCCAGGCGGAGAGCACCGTCAGTGCCTCTTCCGACGGTGATCCGGGATCGGCGAGGAAGGCGAACAGGCTCTGGTCGGGGTCGCCGGGGAAGGTCAGCGCCTCGGTGTGGAGGGTCAGGCGGCCGACGATCGGATGGCGCAGGGTCTTGCTGCCGTGCGCGGGCTCGACCACCTTCTGGTCGGCCCACCAGCGACGGAAGTGCTCGCTCTTCATGGACAGTTCGCCCACCAGCTCGGCCGTGCGCAGATCGTCGGGATGACGTGCCACGTCCATCCGCAGGATCCCGACGAACATGGAGGCGGCCTTCTCCCAGCCCTCGGCGAACAACGACCGCGCGGCCTCGTCGAGCATCACCCAGCGCACGGCACTGCGCTCCCGCACCGGCATCGCGTCGAAGTCGGCGAGCAGAGCGCGGGCCATCCGATTGCTGGCCAGGATGTCGGTACGGCGGCCCAGTACGAACGCCGGCGTGTCCCCGAGACGGGCGAGGAACGCGTGCACACCGGGCCGTACCTTCTGCACGGTTCGGGGGTTACGGCGCCTGCCCGCGGCCGAGGGCCTGCGTGCCACCGCGCGCAGATAGCTGCGCTCCGCCGCGTCGAGCTGCAGGGCGTCCGCCAGGGCGTCGAGCACCGACTCCGAGGGCGTGATGGGCCTGCCCTGCTCCAGGCGTGTGTAGTAGTCCACGCTGACGCCCGCCAGGGCCGCCAGCTCCTCCCTGCGCAGCCCGGGGACCCGGCGCGGGGCCGCGTCGTGGATGCCGAGCCGCCCGGGGTCCATCGCCGCGCGCCGGGCACGCAGGAAGTCGGCGAGTCCTTCGTTCCGCTCCATGGCCCCATGGTCGCGCGCGCCGGTGCGCGGCGCGGTGGCCAAGGTGGCCCTCCGGATCCCAGGAAGCGGCGGGCCGGTTCCAGGGCCCCCGTACGGGTCCGACGGCGGTTGGCTGAAGAGCGGGACGCCACTCGGCGATCCCGCTTCCACCCCACCCCACGGAGTCCTCGACATGCCTTCCACCTGGCTCATCACCGGCGCCACCTCCGGCTTCGGTCGCCTCGTCGCCGAACGCGCGCTTGCCGACGGCGCCCATGTGATCGCGGTCGGCCGCAGCCGAGACCGGCTCGCCGACCTGTCCGACCGCGCCCCTCGCGGGCAGGTCACCCCGGTCGCACTGGACATCACCGCCCCCGACGCCCAGGACGTCCTGGCAGCCGCCGTACAGGCAGCAGGCGGCCTGGACGTCCTCGTCAACAACGCCGGATACGGGCTGTTCGGAGCCGTCGAGCAGATCGACGCCGACGAGGCCCGCGCGGTCTTCGACACCAACGTGCTGGCCAACCTCACCGTCCTACGGGCCACGCTCCCGGCGCTGCGCGCCGCCCGGGGCCGTGTCGTGCAGACCTCCTCGCTCGTCGGCCAGTTGGCCTGGGCTTCCTCGGGCCTGTACGCCGCCTCCAAGGGTGCCGTGGAGCTGTTCAGCGAGGCCCTCGCCCACGAACTGGCCCCCACTGGCGTCAAGGTCACCGTCATCGAGCCGGGCACCTTCGCCACCGACTTCGCCGCCAACCTCCGCGTCGTCGCCCCGAACGACGTCTACGCCCCGACCGTCGGCAAGTTCCTCACCGACTTCTCCGAGCTGCCGCCCGAGGCGTTCGGCGACCCGGTCGCGGTTGCGGACGCGATCACGGCGGTCACGGCGCTGGAGGAGCCGCCGCTGCGGCTGGCCGTCGGCGCGGACGCGGTCGAACACATCCGGGCGTCCCTGCGCTCGCGCCTGGCGGAACTGGACCGTTGGGAGTCTTTCCCCGAGGGGGCCCGGGCGGCCCAACCGGCCTTGTAGAGCGGGGTTTTCAACGGGCGCACCACTCAGCGGGACTCGGTTTTGCCGCCCCTTTCGCGCCGCTGTCACGCTCCGAGGCGAACGGGCCCTTCCACGGGAGCAGCGGCCCAGTCCCCGGGTCGGTTCCTCCTGCGGAACGGCGTTCCGAGCGAGGCGATCACTCCTCGCCGCCTATCCGAGAAGGACAGAGATGTCACCATCCCCAGACACCGCCACCGGTGTCCGCCCTGCCCGTCCCCTGCCGCTGCTGGTCGGACTGCTGGCCTTCGCGGCGGCCGCCGCGGGCTTCGCCGCCACGGCGCTGGTCGGCGCACTGCAAGTGCTGATCGTCCACTTCCGCACCGACCTCGACAACGCGGGCTGGGCGGTCAACGCGTTCATCCTGGTCGCCGCCGCCTCCGCCGTGGTCGGCGGGCGCGTCGGCGACCGCTACGGGCGGCGCAGGCTGCTCGTCGCCCTGCTGCTGGTCTCCACCGTCGGAGCCGCCATCAGCCTCGCCACCGACACCCTGTCCGGGGTCATCGCCGGGCAGGCGGTCGCGGGCGTGGCCGGCGGTGTCCTGCCGCTGTGCTTCGGCCTCGCCCGGGAAGCCCTCCCGTGGCAGAAGGTGCCGGTGGCCACCGCGGTGATCGCGGGAGCCGCGACGCTCGGCGGAGCGACCGGCGCCGTCGTCGCCGAGGCGATGGTCCAGTCACCGGGCTGGCGTTACCTCCTCGTCGTCACCGGCGCCGCCACCCTGCTCGCCGGTCTCGCCTGCATCCTGCTGCCCGGATCCGCCCGGGTCGGAGGAGGCGAGCGCGTCAACTGGCTCGCGGGCGTGGTGCTGGTCGCGGCGGTCTCCCTGGTGCTGTTCGGTGTTCAGGGCAGCATCACGCGGTCCTGGTCCGACGGGCGCACCATCGCCGGGATCGTGTGCGGCCTGGCGCTGTTGGCGCTCTGGGCCGCGTGGGAGCGGCGTGTCGAGCATCCCATGATCAACGTGCGGCTGCTCACGGGCCGGAAGACCGTACTGACGACGCTGGCGACCGCCGTGCTCGTGACCGGGATCGTCGGCGCGGCCGGTCTGCTGCTCCAAACGCTCATGCAGACACCGGAGTTGGCGCCCGTCGGCATCGGTCTGAGCGCGCGCGAGACGGTCTGGCTGCTGTTCGGCGTGGCTGCCCTCGGGCTGCTGCTGTCGCCGGTCGCCGGCTGGCTGGCCGCGCGGGCCGGCGCCCGGCAGTCACTGGTCGTCGGCAGCCTCTTCGGTGTCGTCAACGCGCTCTGCCTCGCGCTGTTCCACGACAGCGTCACCGGAGTCGTCGTCTCGGTCGCGTTCCTCGCCGTGGCGACGTCGTTCGTCCTGTCCGCGATCCCGATCCTCATCATGGAGGACACACCCGAGGAGAACACCAGTGAGGCGACCGGCCTGAACGTGGTCGTGCGCACGGTCTTCACGACCCTGGGCACCTCGCTCGCGACGTACTTCCTCAGCCACAACCTCGTGCCCCGGACGCCGTTCAGCAGCAGCGACGCGTTCAGTCAGGGATTCACCCTCATCGGGGCCTGCTCCGCCGCCGGGTTCGTCCTGGCCCTGTTCATCCGCTCGGGAGAGCGCTCCGGAGCCGCGGCCCCCTCGGCCGCTCTGGCGACCAAGGCGTGAACCCGAGGGATCCCGCACCCACCTGCGGGATCCCCGGGCGTTCTCGGCGCCCGTCAGTCGGACGCGGGCAGCGGCTTGGCGCTCTTGACGCGCAGGGGCGTACCGCCCACCGCGAGAGTGCCCTTGCCGGGCCTGGTGCACAGCAGCTCGACGGTGCCGTCCTCGGTGGCGTACCGCTTGCCCAGCAGCGTTCCCGTCGACCGGTCCGGATCCGGGGCCTGTCGGGGTGTGGGGTCGGCCTGGGTGGGATCGACCATCGGCGAGCCCCCGCACGTCACTTCCTGATCGCCCGCCGCCCAGCGGACCACCACGACGCTGGTGCTGTCCACGGTGCTCGCGAGCATCATCCCGATGCGTGGTGTCATCTCATTCCCTCTGTACGTCGCCTACCGGGCCGGTGCCCGGCCGATGATCCCGTCGGACTCCAACGCGGCGATCTCCCGCTCCGAGAGCCCGAGTCCGGCCAGCAGTTCCCGGTTGTGCTCACCGAGCAGCGGGGCGGGGCGCACATGGTGGCGCTCGGGGCCCCGGGACAGCCGTACCGGCAGAGTGCTGTAGCGGGCCCTGCCGCTCACGGGGTGGTCGACCTCCTCAAAGAAGCCGCGGAAGCGCAGCTGCTCCAACTCGGCCTGGCGGTGCGGCTGGAGGACCTTGCCCACCGGGACGCCGGCGGCCCAGAGGCCGTCGACGACGGTGTCGGCGGTGCGCTCGGCGCACCAGGCGGAGAGGTGGGCGTCGATGGTGTCGTGGTGTGCGCGCCGTCCCGCGGCGGTGGCGAGGTCGGGGTCGGTCGTCCAGTCGGGTCGGCCCAGGGCCTCGCACAGTGCCTGCCACTGTTCGTCGGTGGCCACGGCGATCGCCACCCAGGAGTCGTTCCCGCCGAATTCGTCGGTGTCCGCGGTCCGGTAGAGGTTCTGCGGGGCCGCGGACGGCCCCCGGTTGCCGGCCCGCTCCAGCAGGGCGCCGTACGCCGAGTGCTCGATGACCTGCTCGGCGGCCACGTTGAGGGCCGCGTCGACCATGGCCGCCTCCACCAGCATGCCCTCGCCGGTGCGGCGCCGGTGCTGCAGCGCCAGGAGCAGGCCGACCAGGGCGTGCAGGCCCGCGTTGGGGTCGCCGATCGAGTAGGGCTCGACGGGGTTCTGGTCGGGATGGCCGGTCAGCCAGGTCAGGCCCGAGGCGTCCTCGATGACGAAGGCGAAGGCCGCGTTGTCGCGCCACGGCCCGTCGAGCCCGAAGCCGGGCATGCGCACCACGATCGCGTCGGGGCGCACGGCACGTATCGCCTCGTAGTCCAGGCCGAGTTGGTCCAGCACCCGGGGCGTGTAGTTCTCGACCACCACGTCGCAGGTCTCGATCAGCCGCCGCAGCACCTCTCGGCCGCGCTCGGTCCGGACGTCGAGCGTCAGGCTCTTCTTGTCGGTGTTCAGGCCCGCGAAGATCGGCGACCGCTCCCACCACTGCTCCACACTCGGCGGCACCCCGGCGATGAGCCGGGTCCCGTCGGGACGCGCGGTGGCCTCCAGGTGGATCACCTCCGCACCGAGCATCGCGAGGGCGTGGGTGCAGGAGGGGCCGGCCCAGAAGGCGGTCATGTCCAGGACCCGCAGACCGCCGAAGGACAGGCCCGGCTCGGCGGCCCGCCGGGCGGTACGGCGCTTCGGCGTGTGCTCGCCGAGCCGCGGGGCCGGACCGGGCGGGCGGAGTACGTCCGGGTGCAGGCGATACGGGGGGCCGGGCTGGAGGAAGCCGTCGCGCGGGTTGCGCAGAAAGGTGCCCCGTGCGTCGAAGTGGTCCATGGAGGCGGCGCTCGCGCCGTTGACGACGGGGGAGTTGGGGATGCGGAACGCCGTGGCGAGCTCGCGGATCTCGGCGGTCGTACGGGCCGCGATCCACTCCTGGATCACCGGGGCCACCTCGGTGGCCCGCGCGACGATCGAGAAGGGGTTCTCCTCGTCGATCCACTCCGGGTGCCCGACCATCGCGCACAGGTCGAAGAACTGCTGGGCCGTGGCGCACCCGAGCGCCACAAGGCCGTCCTTGGCGGCGGCCACGCCCGGCATGTTGAGCCTGCGTGCCTGCTGCCAGGGACGCCCGAGCATCTCCCAGAAGGTCACCGGGTGATAGGTGAACGTCATGATGTGCGCCTCGAGCATGGAGAGGTCGACGAGTTCACCCCCTCCGCGCATACGGGAGGCCAGGGTGGCGGCCGCCGCGTACGCGCCCGAGGTCCAGTCGCCGGCCTGTCCGCCCACGCAGACCGGCGCCCGCTCCGGGTCGCCCCGCCCCAGCCCGATGATCCCGCCGGACCAGGCCTGCAGGGTGAACTCGGTGGCCGGACGGTCCCGCCACGGCCCGTCGAGCCCGAACGGCGTGATCGAGGTGACGACCAGATGAGGGTACGTGCGGTGGATCTCCCGCGGGTCGAGCGGTGAGCCCGGCGACCACACCGCAACGTCCGCCGACTCCAGGAGCTCCCGCACCAGGTCCGGTTCGGCCACGACGCTCTCCTTGGAGCAGGCCAGGAAGCTGAAGAGGGCCCCGTCGCGGCCGGGCTGGATCGGGGCGCCGGACGCCGACCACCGTCGTAGCGGATCGCCTTCCGGGGCCTCGGCCTTGACCACCTGCGCGCCGCCGTCGGCCAGCAGCTTGGTGCAGTAGGCGCCGGCGATGCCCGTGGAGAGGTCGGCCACGACCCAGTCGCCGAGCGGCGGTTCGGGGGAGGTCATGACTCGTTCCCGCGCCTGCGGCCCGACTTGCTGAGCCGGAAGTCGGGAGGGAAGCGGTCGTCGTTGCCGCGCACCGCGTTGGCGATGCCTCCGTCGACCGTCTCCTCGTCGAGCATCAGGTCGTTGCCGTCGGCCCGGGCGATCCCGCCGATCGACTCGAAGAGACCGGTGAGCAGCGAACCCATGTACTCGCCCTGGTGCTGCTTGAAGATCTCGAAGAAGACCTTCTGCATGAACACGGTGTCGGTCGGCCGGGTGCGCGCGCAGGCCAGCGCGTACTTCTCCACCTCCGCCTCCAACTCGGCCCGCGGGACCACGGAGTTGAGGAAGTTGCACTCGTACATCTCGCGGGCGGTGAACGGGCGGCCGGTGAAGACCATCTCCTGGAACTTCCTCAGGCCCATCGTCTGCGCCCAGCTCCACATCCGCGGCGCCCAGCCGATGTAGCGGAAGGAGGGGTGGCCGAAGAGGGCGTCGTCGGAGGAGATCACCAGGTCGGCGTCGGCGGCCTGGTAGAAGTGCCAGCCGTAGCAGTAGCCCTTGACCTCCAGGATGCTGATCTTCTTGAAGTCCTGCAGGCTCCGGCAGCCGCCCCGGGGGTTCGCGTACCACTGGGAGGGGGTGCCGCCGTAGCGGTAGGAGCCCTTGGGGGGATAGCGGACGTCCTCGTCCTCGCCGATGCCCTCTTCCGCCAGGAGCGGTCCGGCCGTCGGCGCGGCGTGCATCTCCATGGTCTCGGCGATGTCGGCGCCCGAGCCGAGGTCGTCGCCGACACCCCGGATCACCAGGACCTTCACCTCGTCGTCGACGTTGGCCCGGTGCAGCAGGTCCGCGAAGCGCAGCCGGGCCGCCGCGGTCGGCGCGTTGAGGGCGTCGGGCCGGTCCAGGGTGAGGGTGGCGATCCTGGTCTTGGGGTCCTTCTCGTAGCGGATGATCTCTTCCGCGGAGGGACGCGTGCTGTCAGCCATGTGCGGGGGTTCCTTTCCCGGCCGCGTGCAGGGGCGCGGGGCAGGACCGGAGCGGTCGGTCCTGCCCCGCGCGGGGATTACGGCTTCCAGTGGGGACTCGACGTGAGCAGCTCGGCCCCGTCGGCGGTGATGAGCACGGCCTCACGGCCCAGGACGGCTCCGACGCCCTCCTGCCAGACGTAGCCGGTCACGGCGAGCGCCATGCCGGGTTCGAGGCGTTCCTCGGCCGCCGTCTGCGGCAGGCCGGAGGCGACGACCGGCGGGTCGAAGCCCAGGCCGAGGCCGCGCGCGACGGGCATCGGGGGCAGTGGTTCACCCGCCGTGTCGTAGGCGGCGAGCAGATCGGCGGCCGGGGCTCCGGGCCGGCAGGCGTCGTAGAGACCGCCCCACAGGTCGGCCCAACGCCGGTACAGCGCACGGGTGTCGGGGGAGTTCCCGCCGTCGGCCGGCCAGGTGCGGCCGACCTCGCCGATGTAGCCGCCCGCGACCACGCCCGAGGTGAAGGCGACGAGGTCGCCCGGGCCCACCCGGCCGTCCGTGCCGGCCTTGCGCCAGGGGTGATCCCGCGAGGTCACCCAGGCAACCTCCTGCGTCGCCGGAGTGCTCACACCGCCGGCGGCCGCAGCCTCCAGCAGGACGCCGGTGAGGTGCTGCTCGGTGACGCCGGGGCGCAGTTCGGCGACCGCCGTGGCCAGACTGGCCTCGGCCACCGCGAGGGACTCGCGCAGCGCCACGATCTCCTCGGCGGTCTTGACCCGGCGGGCGGCCCGCATGGCCGGTTCGCCGTCGACCAGCTCGGCCTTGGGACAGGCCATCGGCAGCAGCTGCGCGAACAGCGGCGAGATGGAGTCCGTGCCGACTCGCAGGGCGGTGCCCGTGCCCTCGATGCCCTGCAGCGCCGTCACCCAGTTCATCGGGTTCCAGGTCAGGCCGTACAGGTGCTCGCGGGGGATGTCGTCGGGCAGCCCCTCGTCCCAGGTCATGAGCGCGTGGACGGCGCCGGTGGCGCGGACCAGCACGGCAGCGGGCGCGAAGGGGCGGGTGCCCGCGGTCCACAGGCTCCGGGTGCCGGTGACGTAACGGACGTTGGCCTCCCGTCCCAGCACGAGGACGTCGAGGTCATGGGCGGCCATCTGTGCCAGCGCGCGCTCCCGCCGCCCGACGCGGAGAGCCCGGTCGTCCGGCAGGACCTCAGTCGCCATAAGGGGCGTAGGAATAGTCGGTCAGGGCCGTGAAGCCCTCTTCCTCGATCACGAGAACCTCCTCGCTGCGGTAGCCGCCGGTGCCGTCCTCCCAGACGACCGGTTCGAGGACGAGCACCATGCCGGCCTCCAGGACCAGCTGCTCGTCGAACTCCTCGCCCAGGTCGGTGCCGACGAAGGGCATCTCGGCGGGGTCCACGCCCATGCCGTGGGCGAGGTAGAAGTGGGGGAGCCAGGGCTTGGTGCCGCCGTTCGCGGCGATGGCCGCCCTGGTCAGGTCGGAGGCGGTGGCGCCCGCCCGCAGTACGTCCTTCACCGCGGAGTGGATGTCCCACCACTTGCGGAACTGCGCCCGCTGGCGCGGATCTGGATCCCGGCCGACGATCCAGGTCCGGCCGAAGTCGGAGCAGTACCCGGCGTACGTGATGCTCACATCGGTCCACAGCACGTCGCCCGCGGCCAGCTCCCGCTCGGTCGTCAGCAGCGGCAGGGCGAGGTCGCCGTGGGTGGTCCACACGCCCTCGGCCCTGCTGTTCGGCATCACCTGCCAGATGGGGTCGAGGACGTTGGCCTGGGCGCCGTGCTCGTAGGCCTGCCGTACGAAGCCGGCCGACAGGTCGATCTGCCGCATGCCCGGCGCGAGCGAGCCCTCGATGCCGGCCATGGCCCGCTCGGTGATGCGCAACGCCGTGCGGATGCAGGCCAGTTCGTCGGGGGTCTTGATCAGCTTGGCCACCGCCAGGACCATCGAGGCGTCGCCGGGCGGCCCGCCCGGGAACAGGGCCTTGTCCGCCCTGCGCATCGCACCGGTCAGCTCGTCGGCCGCGACCCGCGCCCCCTCCGGCAGCAGCTCGGCGAGAACGGCGGCGAAGCTCTGTACCCCTTCGTCGTACTCCGGATAGACCGGCGGATGGACATGGTCGGCGGGCAGTGACGGCTCGCCCGGGGTGCCTTCGCGGAACGGCATGAACAGGTGCGGCCACGGGTCGTCCGCCACCACCACGGCGACGGGCCGGTCCGCGTGGGCCAGGCCGGAGTCGCCCAGCGGCCAGCTCACCCCGGTCGCATAGCTCACCGCCGTGTTGCCGAGCAGGACCAGAGCGTCGACGCCCTGGTCGGTCATGGCCGCCCGCAGCCGTGCGCCGCGTTCCCGGCTCATCCGGTCCAGGTCGGGTTCGGCCGGGATGTCGATGACGGTCATCGCCGCCTCCGTTGCGAGGTCATGGGTCCGGACGGCCTCACAGGCCGAGGTATTCCTTGACGTTGCCGCCGACGATGCGCGCCGCCTTCTCCGGTCCCACGGCGTCCACGACCAGGCCGATCGACTTCTCGGAGTAGCCGAACGTGCTCTCGTTGTGCGGGTAGTCGGCGGACCACATGACCCGGTCCACCCCGATGTCCTCCAGGAGCTTCAGCCCGAGCGGGTCGACCATGAAGGACGCGTACATGTGGTGGTCCCAGTAGTACTGGACGTCGTGCTCCAACGGCCGGTCCAGCATGTGCCGGTAGGAGGCGAGGATGTGCTTGGCGTCCTGGAGGGCGGAGGGAACCCAGTTCGCGCCGCCCTCGAACCAGCCGACGCGCAGGCCCGGATGGCGGTCGAGGATGCCGCTGAAGACGTACTTCGCCCACACCTCGCGGAACGGCGACACGTTGACGACCATGCCGACGGCGATCGCGTTGGACTCGCAGGGGGACTTCAGCGTGCTCTCGCCGATGTGGTGCGAGACCGGCAGCCCCGACTCCTCGATGGCCTCCCAGACCGGGTCCATCCTGGTGCTCGCGTAGTCGATGGGGTTGCCCTCCAGGTCGTTGCCCGGATTCATCGGCATGAGGAAGGTCCTGATCCCGTAGCCCTTCAGCTCCTCCAGGGTCCTGCGCGCGCCTTTGCCGTCCCACCAGTTGATGAGCCCGACGCCGTAGAAGCGGCCCTCGGCACGTTCCTGCAGTCCCGCGACGTACTCGTTGTAGATGCGGAAGGTGAGCTCGCGGACCTCCGGGTCCGGGTAGAAGAACATCGCCAACAGAGCGTTGGGGAAGGCGAGTTCCCGCTGGATGCCGTCGGAGGCGAGTTCCGCCATCCGGCCCTCGATGTTGTTCGAGCCGGAACCGGTCAGCGGGTCGTACTGCATGAGGACGCTGCTGAACTCCTTGGGCAGGAACGACTGTCCGCCCATGCCGAGCTCGTAGGCGCCGTCCTCGTACCAGATCCGCGGGGCCTGGTCCTTGAGCCGCTCGGGGAACCTGTCGACGAAGATGTCCTCGGCGAGCGAGATGTGGTTGTCGGCGGAGAAGATCTCGGTTCCTGGCGGGAGGTGAAGGTCGCTGCCGGTGTGGCCTTGGCGGTCCTTCGGTGCGCCCAGTCCCTCGGGCGGGTACAGCGTGTCTGCCTGGCTGGACATCGTCGTCCTTCCCTGGTTCGGTCCTACGGAGCCGGGGCGGGCCGCGTCGGCTTGAGGCCCGCGGTGGTGCCGCCGTCGATGGTCAGCACGGTTCCGGTGACGTGCTGTGAGCGGTCGCCGCCCAGGTAGGCGACGGCCTCGGCCACGTCCTCGGGGGTGCCCGGGCGCGGCAGCGGCTGCATGGCCGCCATGTGGGCGCGGATGCGGTCGGTCATCTCGTCGGTCGCGGTCGCGGAGGCCAGCAGCCCGGTGGGGATGCCGCCCGGCGCGACACAGTTGACGCGGATGCCGTGCTCGGCGAGGTCGAGGGCCGCGCACTTGGTGAAGTGGATGACGGCCGCCTTCGAGGCGCGGTACGTCAGCACGCTGGGGCCGGCCTGCACACCGCCGACGGAGCTGATGTTGACGATGGAGCCGCCGCCGTGCGCCGCCATGTGCCGGGCCGCCTCCCGCGTTCCCGTCATCACGCCGAGCAGGTTGACCGACAGCACGCGCTGGAAGTCCGCGAAGTCCTCCTCCAGGAGGCTCGCGTGCATCGCGCCGGAGACGCCCGCGTTGTTGACCATCAGGTGCAGCCCGCCGAACTCGCCGACGGCGACGGCGACGAGGTCCCTGACCTGCTCGGGGACCGCGACATCGGTGTACCGGAACCGCACGTCCGCCCCGAGCTCCTTGGCCAGCGCCTCGCCGGCGTCCCGGTCGACGTCGGCCACGACGACCCGGGCCCCGTCCGCCAGGAGCCGCTCCACGCTCGCGCGCCCGAGGCCCGAGGCACCGCCCGTGACCACGGCGACCGTCCCCGCGGCCGGCGCGCTCACCATGTCACCGGCAGCGTGTACACGCCGTAGGCGAGCCGGTCGTGTTTGAACTGGATCTCGTCGCGCTCCACGGCGAGGGCCAGGGTGGGGACGCGGCGGAAGAGCGTGCAGTAGACGATCTGGAGTTCCACGCGGGCGAGTTGCTGTCCGACGCACTGGTGGATGCCGAAGCCGAACGCGTTGTGGTGCCGGGCGTTGGCCCGGCGCAGGTCCATCACGTCGGGCTCGGGGAAGACGTCGGCGTCCCGGTTGGCGCTGAAGAGTTCGATGATGATGCCCTCGCCGGCCCGGATCGTCTCGCCGGCGATCTCGATGTCCTCCTTGGCGATGCGCCGCTGGCCGCCGTGGATGATGCCCAGGTAGCGCAGCAGCTCCTCCACCGCGCCCGCCACCACCTTCGGGTCGTCCGTGTCGCGCAGGAGTGCCAGCTGCTCGGGGTGTTCCAGGAGCGCGGCGGTGGCGAGGCCGATCATGTTGGCGCTGGTCTCGTGCCCCGCGATGAGCAGCCCGAGGCCCATCATGGCCGCCTCGGCGACGGTGATGTCGCCTGCGTTGACGCGGGCGGCGATGTCGGAGAGGGCGTCGTCCGCGGGTTCGGCGGCCTTCTTCTCGACGAGCTGGACCAGGTAGCCGTTGAGCGCCCCGAAGGTGCGCATGCTCTCCTCGGCGGACACGTTGTGGGCGATCCCGCGGGCCGCGTTCTCCTGGAAGAAGTCGTGGTCCTCGTACGGCACCCCCAGCAGCTCGCTGATCATCAGCGTGGGCAGCGGCAGTGCCAGTGCCTCGACGAGGTCGGCCGGCTTCGGCCCGGCGAGCATCCGGTCGATGAGATCGTCGGTGATCTTCTGGATGGTGGGGCGCAGCGCCTCGACCCGCTTGAGGGTGAAGGGTCCCGTCATGATCCGGCGGTATCGGGTGTGCTCGGGGGCGTCGGAGTTGAAGACGGACCGCGGGCGGTACTCGACGGCGGCCGCCATGCCCTCGTGCCAGTGCGGGAAGCCGGGCAGCCGCTCGTCGACGCTCACCCGCGGATCGCCGAGCAGGGTCCGCTGGGCGGCGTGACCGGTCACGATCCAGGGTGTGCTGCCGTCCCAGATCCGCACCCTGGCCAGCGGCTTGTCGTCGGTGAGCGCCCGCAGCGCCGGTGGCGGGTCGAACGGGCAGCCCGCCGCCCGCGGCATCGGCCACTCGGGCGCCTCGGCTTCGGGAAGTACGTCGGACATCGTCATCCTCGGGGGGTCGTCAGTCTTCGATGTGGATCGCCAGCGCCGGGCAGACGGCGGCCGCGTACCGGACGTCGTCGGCCAGATCGGCGGCCGGCTCCTCGGTCAGCAGGACGACGACTCCGTCCTCGTCGCGCTGGTCGAACACGTCCGGCGCGGTGGCCACGCACTGGCCGGCCGCAACGCACTTGTCCTGTTCGACGGTTACTTTCACGGGGCCGCTCCTCGTCGCCGCGGGCACGGCGGAGCCTTCGTATCGACCGTGTGGGAAAAGGGAGTTGAGCGGCCGGAACCCGTCCCGGCTCCGTCGACCGCGCCTCCGAGTGAACTCCCGCTCAGAAGCTAAGTCAATCGGTTGATTCAAAATCTCTTGAGACAGGTGGACGGGTTCCGTGAAGAGGGCTGACGGACCGTCAAGACCCTTCGGTGACCGGTGCCGTCCAGATCCCGACGATGGCGTCGATCATGCCGGTGGCCGCGTCGTGCCAGCTCGCCCGGGGTGTCGGGGTGCCCAGCGCGAGGGCGCGCTCGCGGTCCGCGCACATGTGCAGGATCACGTGCCGCGTCATGGCGATCCGCTCGGCCCGCACCTCGGCCGGCAGCTCCGGCAGGCAGCGGTGCAGACCGGTGAGGATCCGCCGCCACACGGGAGCGCTGAGCGTCTCGTCCACGACGATCTCGTGCAGGGCCGGATCGGCCATCACCTGCGCGCTGAACCGGGCGAACCACGTGGGACTGCCCAGCTCCGCCAGATAGGTCGGCGTCGGCCGCACCAGGCAGGCCACCCAGTCCCGCAGTTCGGCCGAGTCGCCGGTCTCGGCCAGCAACCGCTCGGTGACGCGCTCCAGCCGCTCGGTGTGGTGGTGGGCGATCGCCCGGACCAGGTCCGCCTTGGTGCCGAAGTGGTACCCGACGACAGCGGTGTTGCCCTGCCCCGCGGCCTCACTGATCTGACGGTTCGACACCGCGTTGACCCCGCGCTCGGCGAACAGCCGCTCCGCGGTGGTCCGGATGGCCTCCCGGGTCGCGCGGACCTGCTCGGCCCGGACACTTCTCCCCGCCATGGCCACCACCGTACCGGGAGGGTCCACCGCCGCACACTGGACAGAAATCAATCGGGTGATTTAAGTTTTGGGGCGCGACGGCACACGGGGGTGAGGACCGCACACGGGGGTGGGGATGGCGAGCGGCACCAGGCGGGACGAGCAGGTCAGGGCGACCCGGCAGGCACTGCTGGACGCGGCGGAGCGCCTGTTCGCCGAGCACGGGGTGCACGCGGTCGGCAACCGCCAGATCAGCGAGGCCGCAGGCCAGGGCAACAACACCGCGGTCGTCTACCACTTCGGCACCAAGGCGGACGTGGTGCGGGCCCTCATTCGCAGACACGCCGAACGCATCGAGGTCCTTCGCATGCGGATGCTGGAGGACATCGGCGACTCCGCGGACCTGCGCGACTGGGTGGACTTGTCCGTCCGCTCCGTCACCGAGCACCAGGAGGAACTCGGCTGCCCCAGCTGGTACGCCCGATTCATCGCCCAGGTCTCCGCCGACCCCGCCCTCTACACGGTCGCGGAGGAGGAGTTCTACGCCGTCTCCCCGGGCCTGCGGGCCGCGGAGGAAGGCCTGACGCGCTGTGTGCCGGACCTGTCCGAGGGGGTGCGGGCCGAACGTGCCGTCATGACACGGCACTTGATCGTGCAGATGTGCGTCGAGCGGGAACGGGCCCTCGCCGCCGGCGCCCGCCCGCTCCGCCCGACCTGGCACGAAGCCGCCACCGGCCTCGTCGACGCGATCGTCGCGCTGTGGCAGTCACCGGTGACGCACGAGCCCTGACCGGCAACTCCCCTACCGAGAAGGCGGGATGCCCATGCGCGCTGAACCGAACCGGATCGTGGTCGTGGGCGCCTCGGCCGCCGGCCTCACCGCCGTCGAGACCCTGCGCCGCGAGGGGTACGACGGCACGCTCACCCTCCTCGGCGACGAGTCCCGTCCGCCGTACGACCGCCCGCCCCTGTCCAAGCAACTCCTCACCGGCCAGTGGCCCGCCGACCGTCTCGCCCTGCGCTCCGCGACCGCCCTCGACGCACTCGGCCTGGACTTCCGCCCGCACACCCCGGCCACCGGCCTGGACGCGACCGGCCGTGCCGTACACCTGACCGACGGGACCCAACTGCCGTACGACGCACTGGTCGTCGCCACCGGAGTACGCCCCCGACGCCTTCCCGGGCACGGCGCCCACGTCCTGCGCACCCTCGACGACGCCCTCGCGCTGCGCGAGGAACTGCGGCCCGGGCGCCGGCTGATCGTGGTCGGGGCCGGCTTCCTCGGTGCGGAGGCCGCCGCCGTGGCCCGCTCCCGCGGCTGCGAGGTGGTCCTCCTCGAACCCGCCCCCGTCCCGCTGGCGCACGCGGTGGGGGAGTCCGTCGGGAAGGTGCTGGCCCAGGCGCACCTGGACCACGGAGTGACCCTGCGCTGCGGCGTCGCGGTCACCGAAGTCGCCCCGGACGGCGTGCGGTTGGCGGACGGAGAGACGGTGCGCGGCGACGCGGTGCTCGTCGCGGTCGGCTGCCGGCCGAACACCGAATGGCTGGCGGGCAGCGGGCTCACCGTGGCCGACGGCGTGGTGTGCGACGAGTACTGCCGGGCCGCACCGGAGGTGTACGCGGCCGGTGACGTCGCGCGCTGGCACAACCCCCTGTTCGGCGTCCCGATGCGCGTCGAGCACCGCACCAACGCCGCCGAGCAGGCCATGGCCGCCGCGCGCAACCTGCTGCGGCCGGAGAGCTCCAAGCCGTTCGCGCCGGTGCCGTACTTCTGGTCCGACCAGTACGACATGCGCGTCCAGGCGTACGGATGGCTGCGCGGCTACGACGAAGTCACCGTGGTGGAAGGCGACTTGACGGAGCGTCGGTTCGTGGCCGCCTACCGGGGAGGCGACCGGCTCGTCGGCGCGCTCGCGGTCGGCATGCCGCCCAAGGCGCTCCTGCGATGGCGGCAGGACATCGCGGCGCGGGCGCCCTGGACGGACGTCGCGAGGCCCTAGACGTCGGTCCCCGTTCCACTCGGTCGGCCTGTTCCACTCAGCGGGAGCGCGAAGCCGGTGCGCTGATCGCCCGCACCTACGGTTGGCGCACCTGTCCGCATCCGAGGAGTGGAGGAGGCAGGTCCATTGACCGGCTGGGATCATGTGACGGACTTCCTGGTGGTCGGCAGCGGTGCGGGCGTCGTGGGAGCGGTGCGGGCACGCGCGCTCGGCAAGGACGTTCTCGTCGTGGAGAAGACCGACAGGTTCGGCGGGTCCACCTGTATGTCGGGCGGCGTCATGTGGCTGCCCCACAACCCGCTCATGCGCCGCGAGGGCGTCTCCGACTCGTTCGACGAGGCACTGCGCTACTTCGAGACCGTCGTCGGCGACGCGGGACCGGCCTCGTCCGACGCCCGCCGGCGGGCCTACCTCCGCGCCGGTGTCGAGATGGTCGACTTCCTGGAGTCCGAGGGCGTGGAGTTCCGGCGCTGCGAGGGCTACAGCGACTACTACTCCGGCGTGCGGGGCTGCGAGGGGGGTTCGGCGCGCGGCAGGTCGATCGAGGCGAAGGCCTTCGACAAGAACCGGCTCGGGCCGTGGGGGGACCGGATCCGCCTCGGATTCTCGGGCGGCCTCACCGTCTACACCGGTGAGGCCGGCCCCATGATGCTGATGCGGACCCGGATCGGGCTCGCGGTCCTGGCCCGCGTCGGGATGCGTACGGCCCTCGGCCGGATCCGCCGCCGGCGGCTCGTGACCAACGGGGCCGCCCTGACCGCCCGCCTCCTCCAGGTGCTGCTGCGTCAGGGCGCCGACGTGTGGCTGGAGTCCGCGCTCGCCGACCTCGTCGTGGAGGACGGCCGGGTCGTCGGCGCGGCCCTGCGGCAGAACGGCCGTGAGGTGCGGGTCCGGACCCGGGACGGCGTCCTGCTGGCCGCTGGCGGCTTCGCCCGCAACGCGGAGATGCGCGAGGAGTACGGGGGAGGGCGGCCCACCTCGGCCACCTGGACCTCGGCCAACCCCGGCGACACCGGGGAGGTGATCCGCATCGCCATGGCGCGGGGTGCCGCCACGGACATGCTGGACGAGGCCTGGTGGATGCCCTCGTGGATGATGCCCGACGGCACCCCCGCCATGTGCCTGTCCGAGCGCAGCAAGCCGGGCGCGATCGTCGTCGACGCGCAGGGCCGGCGCTACTTCAACGAGGCGGTCGCCTACCAGGAGGCCGGCCAGCAGATGTACGCGCACGAGCTGGAGTCCGGCGGCGCTGTGCCCTCCTGGCTCGTCGTCGACTCCCGGCACCGCGGCCACTACCCGTTCGGCATGTCCCCGCCCGGCCGGACACCCACGGAGTGGATCACCAGCGGCGCGATGAAACGCGCCGACACCCTCGAAGAACTCGCCCGCCGGTGCGGCATCGACGCCGGAGGCCTCCTCAAGACGGTCGAGCGCTTCAACCGCTTTGCCGAGACCGGCGTCGACGAGGACTTCCACCGGGGCGAAGGAGACCACGAGAAGTATTACGGCGACGTGACCCACAGCCCAAATCCCTGCCTCGGTCTGGTGTCGAAGTCGCCCTACTATGCGGTGGCCCTGTATCCCGGCGACATCGGAACCAGCGGGGGAATTCTCTGCGACGAATTCGCGCGCGTCCTCGACACCGAAGGAGCGCCGATAGCGGGCCTCTACGCAACCGGCAACTGCACCGCGTCCGTAATGGGGCGAAAGTACCTGGGTGCCGGGGCCAGCATTGCCGCATCGGCGGTTTTCGGCTATATCGCCGCTGATCACGCCACATCCCTGACGCGGCCCTGACTTTTCCCTGACAGCACCTGTGTTTCCGGCGCGTTGCGGAACCGCCTGCCAAGTAAAGGAATCACATACGGTGTTGACCACCGCCTTACCGCGGGTCTAGTTTCCAAGCAGTTTCCCCACGAAAACCGCTCGCGACGCGTCACGGAAAACGGACGAGACGCGCATTCGCGATTCAATTCGCTGTCTTTGGGCTCAATCCCCCCACCACGCAGTTTCACCGTTCATTCGGAGAATCATGACATCTGCCGTGTGCGCCGAAGACCTGATCATCGGAATCACCCCCTTCGGCGAGCCCGACCCCGGGCTCGCCGCCGCCGTCACCCGGGCCGGCGGGCTCGGAGTCCTCGACCTGGGTCCCGGCGACCGGACATCCAGAGAAGCGCTGGCACGACTCCGGCACTGGACACCCGGCCGCTTCGGCGTGCGCATCACCGCGCACTGCCGGACCGAGCCCGCCGAACTCACTGTCCCCGGCGGCCCCCACACCGTGATCCTCGGCGCCGACGCCCCCTGGCGTATCGACGACACGGCCGCCGACCACCGGGTGCTCGTCGAGGTCACGGACCTCGACCAGGCACTCGCGGCGATCGCCGCGGGAGCCCACGGCCTGATCGCCCGGGGCAGCGAGAGCGGCGGCCGCATCGGCGAACTCACGACCTACGTCCTGCTCCAGCAACTCCTCGCCGAACCCACCGTGGACGTCCCGGTGTGGGCGTGCGGCGGCATCGGCCCGCACACTGCGGCAGCGGCGGTGGTGGGCGGCGCGGCCGGGGTTGTCCTGGACAGTCAGCTGGCCCTGCTGGCCGAGTCAGGCCTACCGGAGGCAACGGCAACCATTCTCCGCTCCATGGATGGTTCGGAAACGACGGTGGTGTCTGGCTACCGTGCACTGCGACGCCCTAAGGGGCGCGGGGCTGTGACATTTGCGGCTCCGCCGCGTGGGCGCGACCAGCCCCCGACAACCCGCAGCCGCCAAACCACGGATCTGCCCCTCCCGGTAGGCCAAGACGGCTTCCTGGCCGCCCGCTTCGCCACCCGCTGGCACACCACCGCCCGAACACTTCGCGCCCTGACCGACGCCATACGAGACGCCGTACGCGACGACACCCCCGCCGCGACTCTCCGCCCCGGCTCCCCGCTCAGCGCAGCGCTCGGCACCCGACTCCCCGTAGCCCAGGGCCCCATGACCCGCGTCAGCGACCAGGCACGCTTCGCCGCCGCCGTCGCCGAGGACGGCGCCCTGCCCTTCATCGCGCTCGCCGTCGCCGGCCCCGAACAAACCCGCACCATGCTCACCGAAACCCGCACCGCCCTGGCCGGCCGGCCCTGGGGCGTCGGCATCCTCGGCTTCGCGCCGGAGGACGTCAGGAACGCCCAGCTGGACGCCGTGCGCGAACTGCGGCCCACGCACGCGATCATCGCGGGCGGACGTCCGGCCCAGGCCGAGGCCCTGGAGCGGGCCGGCATCAGCGCCTTCCTGCACGTGCCCTCGCCCGGACTGCTCAAGCAGTTCCTGGAGGCCGGAGCACGCCGGTTCGTCTTCGAGGGCTCCGAGTGCGGCGGCCACGTCGGACCGCGCGCGAGCTTCCCCCTCTGGGAAGCCCAACTCGCCGTACTGGAAGACTACTTGGACGGCACGGATGACGAGACCGCGGCCGCCGTCGAGGTGTTCTTCGCCGGCGGCGTCCACGACGAGCGGTCCGCCGCGATGGTCGCGGCCCTCGCCGCACCCCTGACCGCGCGCGGCGCCCGCGTGGGCGTCCTCATGGGCACCGCCTACCTGTTCACCGAGGAAGCGGTCACCTGCGGGGCGATCCAGCCTCTCTTCCAGCAGCAGGCCGTACGGGCGCGGGCGACCACCCTGCTGGAGACCGCACCCGGACACGCCACCCGCTGCGTGCCGAGCCCCTTCACCGACGGCTACCGGGAGTTCGAGGCCGAACTGCGCGCCCGGGGCGTGCCCGACCGGCAGATCTGGGAAGAGCTGGAACGCCTCAACGTCGGCCGGCTGCGCATCGCCGGCAAGGGCGTCGAGCGCGCCGCGGACGGCACCCTGACCTCCGTCGACGAGGAACGCAGCCTCGCCGAGGGCCTGTTCATGGCCGGCGAGGTGGCGGTCCTCCGCTCGGCGACCACCACCCTCACCGCCCTCCACCGCTCGGTGACCGACCAAGCCGCCGACTTGCTCACCGCCCGGGCACGCGCCGTCCGCGCCCGCCTGGGCGAGGACGCGCGGACCGCCCCCGAGGCGCCCGCCCCGCTCGACATCGCTGTCGTCGGCATGGCCTGCATGTTCCCGGACGCCCCCGACCTCGCCACCTACTGGGCGAACATCCTCGCCGGCCACGACGCCGTCGGCGAGGTGCCGCCCGAGCGCTGGGACCCGGCCGTGCACTGGTCCGAGGACGGCACCGGAGCCACCGTCTCGAAATGGGGCGGCTTCCTGCCGCGGATCCCCTTCGACCCGCTGCGCTACGGCATCCCGCCCGCCTCCATCGGCAGCATCGAACCCGTCCAGCTGCTCGCCCTGGAAGCCGCCAGGCGAGCCCTGGACGACGCCGGATACGGCGAACAGGGACGGGAGTTCGACCGTACGCGCACCTCCGTGGTCTTCGGCGCCGAGGCGGGTAGCGACCTCTCCAACGCGACCACCCTGCGGGCCGTCCTCCCCGCGTACTACGGGCAGCTCCCGGACGGCGTCGCACAGCAGCTGCCCCGCCTGACCGAGGACTCCTTCCCCGGCATGCTCTCCAACGTCATCTCGGGCCGCATCGCCAACCGCCTCGACCTCGGCGGCGCCAACTACACCGTCGACGCGGCCTGCGCCTCCTCGCTCGCCGCCGTCGACGTCGCCTGCAAGGAACTCGTCGGCGGCACCAGCGACGTCGTCCTGTGCGGGGGCGCCGACCTGCACAACGGCATCAACGACTACGTCCTCTTCTCCTCCGTGCACGCCCTGTCCCCGACCGGACGCTGCCGCGCCTTCGACGGCTCGGCCGACGGCATCGCGCTCGGCGAGGGCGTCGCCTGCGTCGTACTGAAGCGCCTGGCCGACGCCGAACGCGACGGCGACCGTATCTACGGCGTGATCAAGGGAGTCGGCAGCTCCAGCGACGGCCGCTCGCTCGGCCTGACCGCGCCCCGCCCCGAGGGCCAGCGAACCGCGCTGCAACGGGCGTACCGCAACGCGGGCGTCTCACCCGCCGACGTCGGCCTCGTCGAGGCGCACGGCACGGGAACCGTCGTGGGCGACCGCACCGAACTCACCATCCTCAGCGAGGTGTTCACTGACGCCGGGGCACAGCCGGGCGCTTGCACGCTCGGCTCGGTCAAGTCGCAGATCGGGCACACCAAGTGCGCCGCCGGACTCGCGGGCCTGATCAAGACCCTCCTCGCCCTGCACAGCGGGGTCAGGCCACCCACCCTGCACATCGACCGGCCCAACCCGGCGTGGCAGGAGGACGGCAGCCCCTTCGTCTTCCACGCCGAGGCACGGCCCTGGGCCGCCCCGGTGGCCGGGCGGTTCGCGGGGGTGAGCGCGTTCGGCTTCGGCGGCACCAACTTCCATGTGGTGCTGGGCGCTTACGACGATCCCGTACCGTCGGCTCACGGCTTCGACGTCTGGCCCGCCGAGCTGTTCACCTTCCGCGGCCGGGACACGGCGACGGCCCACCGCGCGATCGAGGCCCTCCTGGCGGCCGCCGACACCGGTGACGCCCGCCCCTGGCGGCTGCGCGACCTCGCCCTGACCGCGTCCCGCCGCGCCGAGGCCGGCCAGGGCCCGGTCCAGGTGGCGGTGGTGGCGACCTCGGTGGACGGCCCGGACGGCCTGCTCGCCCAACTGCGCAGGGCGCTGGCGGGCGAGCACGACCCGGCGGCGGGCATCCATCTCGCGGACCGAGAATCCGGCGCGTCCGCGGACCGGTTCCGTGGCGCCGTGCCCGCACAGGCGGACAGTACGAGCGACGAACCCGCCCTGCCCGTGGGAAAGGTGGCCTTCCTCTTCCCGGGCCAGGGCAGTCAGCGCCCCGGAATGCTCGCCGACGTCTTCCTCGCCTTCCCCGAGCTGCAGCACTATCTCCAGCTCGGCCGCGAGCACGCCGACGTGCTGTACCCGTCCGCCGCCTTCGACGACGCCACCCGCGACCGCCACCGGGCCGCCCTCACCGACACCCGGGCCGCGCAGCCCGCGCTGGGCATCGCCGGGCTGGCCGCCCACGCCCTGCTCACCGCGGTCGGCGTACGGCCCGACATGGCGGCCGGCCACAGCTACGGCGAACTCGTCGCCCTGTGCGCGGCCGGTGCCGTCGGCCCGGAGGCACTGCTGCGGCTGAGCGGCGAGCGCGCGGCGGCCATCCTCGCGTCCACCGGCACCGACGACCCGGGCACCATGGCCGCGGTCGAGGCGGGCGCCGAGGACGTCGAGCGCACCCTGCGCGAGCGCGGCGCCCCCGCCTCGGTCGTCGTCGCCAACCACAACGCCCCGCGCCAGACGGTGATCTCCGGTCCGACGCAGGCGGTCACCGACACGGTACGACTGCTGCGGGACGCCGGGTTCGGCGCGAAACGCATCCCGGTGGCCTGCGCCTTCCACAGCCCCCTGGTCGCCGATGCCGGAGCGCGCTTCGCCGAGGCCCTCGCACAACAGACCGTCCACGCCCCCGAGTTCCCCGTGTGGTCCAACCGCACCGCCGCCGTCTACGGCGACGACGCGGACGCCGTACGGACCGAACTGGCCGCCCAGATCGGCGCACCCGTGCGTTTCGCCGAGCAGATCGAGGCGATGTACGCGGCCGGGGCGCGGACCTTCGTCGAGGCGGGACCCGGCACCGTGCTGACCCGGCTGGTCTCCCAGATCCTCGGCGACCGCCCGCACCGCACCATCGCCTGCGAGCCGCACGCCGGAGCCGGCCTGCGCGGCTGGCTCGACGCCCTGGCCCGGCTGGCCGTCACCGGAGTGCCGGTGAGCACCGGACGGCTCTTCCGCGGCCGTGACGCCGTCGACGCGAGCCGCGCTCCCGCACCCGTACGGCCCGGCTGGACGGTCGACGGACAGCTGGTCCGTACCGCCGCAGGCGACTTCCTTCCCGGCGCCCTGACGCCGGCCCGACGCGTCGTGGAGACGACAGTGACGACGAACCATCCGCAGGGTGTCCCCGGCACGGCCGACCGGGACGCGCTGATCAGCGAATTCCTGCGTACCAGCCGCGAGATGGTGGCCGCCCAGCGCGATGTGCTGCTCACCTACTTCGGGGCGACGCCCGGGACGCCGCCCGTTGCACCGGCGGCTCCCCAGCCGCTGCCGGTCGCCGAAGTCGTCATGCCGCAACCGGAGTTGGAAGCCGCCGCGGCCGTCGAGGCTCCGGCGACCGACCTCGAACAGGTCGTCCTGGAGATCATCAGCGAGCGCACCGGCTATCCCGTCGACATGATCGAGCCCGACCTGGACCTGGAGGCGGACCTCAGCATCGACTCCATCAAGCGGGCGGAGATCGCCGGTGAGCTGGCCAAGCGCCTGGGCATCGGGGGCGCGGACGTCACGGCGCTGGACGACATGGAGCTGGAGGAGCTGGCCAGGGCCCGTACGGCGGCCTCGGTGACCGGATGGCTCGCGGCACGCCTCCCCGCGGGCGACCCGGCCGAGGAGGCGCGGGAAGCACCGCGGCCGACGTCCACGACCGACGATGTGACACAGCACCCCGCGCCGGTGACCGGCGTGGCGCCGAAGCGTCTCCAGCTGCGACCCGTGCGCCTGCAGTACCAGGACGGCGACGGCCCGGCGGACCCGACCGGCGCGCTCACCGGCCTGCGGATCCTCCTCGTCGGCGACGGCGGTGACACGGCCCGCGAGGCCTTGGCCCGGCTCACCGCGCACGGCGCCGACGCCCACCACGTCACCGCCGACGACCTGCTCTCGGAGACCGGCACCCCGGTGGACGCCATCCTCTACCTCGACGCCCTCAGCCCCGCCGGCCTGCCGGTCCTGCCCACCGCCTTCCCCGTGCTGCAGGCCGCGCTCCGCCGCACCCCAGGGCGGCTGATCGCCGTAAGACCCTCCGGCGCGATCCGCTCGGCCGGGCTGCACGGCCTGTTCCGTACCATCGCCCGCGAGTATCCGGAGACGGTCGCCCGGGTGGTCGACCTCGACGACACCTCGTCCAGGACGGTCGCCGACGCGCTGCTGGCCGAACTGCTGATCTCCGGGTCGGACGCCCCTGTCGTCCTGCGCTCCGCGTCCGGCCGGCAGGGACTTGAGCTGGTCGAGACCCCGCTCGGCCCCCTGGCCACCAACGGCGCCGGACCGGCCGGGGACGGAGCCGCCGAGGCCGCCGCGCTGGGCCTCGACCGGGACTCGGTGGTGCTGCTGGTCGGCGGAGCCCGCGGTATCACCGCCAAGGTGGCCGCCTCGCTCGCCGCGGCATCCCGCTGCCGTATCGAACTGCTCGGCAGGACACCCGCCCCGGCCGGACCCGAGGACCCGGCGACGGCCGACGCCCGCACCCCGGCCGAACTGCGCGCGGCGCTCGCCGCCCAGGGCGGCCTGGCCCCCGCCGAGATCAACCGAAGAGCCGAACTCCTGCTGGCGCAAAGGGAGATAGCCGCCACCGTCGCGGAACTGACGGCGCTGGGCAGCCAAGTCCGCTACCACGCCGTCGACTTCCGCGATCCCGACGCGGCACTCCAGGCCGTGAAGGAGACCTACGCCGAGTACGACCGCCTCGACGGCGTGGTCTACGCGGCCGGGGTGATCGAGGACCGGCTGATCGCCGAGAAGAGCGCCGAGTCCTTCGAGCGTGTGTACAGCACGAAGACCTGCGGTGCCGAAACCCTGCTGGCCGCGCTGGAGGGCATGCCCAACGGACCTGCCTTCACCGTGCTGTTCGGCAGCATCTCCGCCGTCCTGGGCAACCGCGGCCAGGCCGACTACGCCGCCGCCAACGACGCCCTCGAAACCCTGGGCACCGCCTGGGCCGCCCGCACCGGACGCCGGGTCCTGACCGTGCACTGGGGGCCCTGGGCGCCGGCCGAGGGCCACAGCGGCATGGTGACCCCGGAACTCGGCCGTGAGTACGCCCGCCGCGGCATCCGGCTCATCGACCCCGACGAAGGCACCGCGGCACTCCTGCGCGAGCTCGCCTGGGGCGAGGAATCGGCCGGGGCCGTCGTCTACACCGCCTCGGGCTGGTGAGATGCGACCGCACATGACGGGCCGCCAGACCCCGGTGGCCATCGTGGGCATGTCGGCGCTGCTGCCCGGCGCCGCCGGTCTGGACGCCTACTGGGACAACCTGCGGCACGGCCGGGACGCCATCTCCGACGTGCCGGACGGGCGTTGGGACACCGACGCCTACTACCGGGAAGGAGCGGCGACCGGCCGGGCCGTCGCGGAGCGGGTGTACTGCCGGCGCGGCGGATTCGTCGACGCCCTGGCCGAGGTGGAGGTCACCCGGTTCGGGATCATGCCGAACTCGGTGGCCGGCACCGAGCCCGACCAGCTCATCGCCCTGCACGTGGCCGCCGAGGCCCTCGCCGACGCGGGCGGCGAGGGCCGGTTGCCGGACCGCCGTCGCGTCGGCGTCGTCCTGGGCCGGGGCGGCTACCTCACCCCCGGCCTGGTCCGGCTCGACCAGCGGGTCCGTACCGCGGGACAACTCGTGCGTACCCTGGGCGAGTTGGTCCCGGAGCTGACACCCGGTCAACTCGACCGCGTCCGCGAGGCGTTCACCGACCGGCTCGGCCCCGACAGCCCCGAGAACGCCATCGGCCTGGTGCCCAACCTCGCCGCCTCCCGGGTCGCCAACCGCCTCGACCTGCGCGGTCCCGCCTACACCGTGGACGCGGCCTGCGCCTCCTCGCTGGTCGCCGTCGACCAGGCGGTCGGCGAACTCACCGCCGGACGCTGCGACGTGATGTTCGCCGGGGGAGTCCACCACTGCCACGACATCACTCTGTGGAGCGTCTTCTCCCAGCTGCGCGCCCTCTCCCCGTCCCAGCGCATCCGCCCCTTCCACCGGGACGCCGACGGCATCCTGATCGGCGAGGGCACCGGCATCGTCGTCCTCAAGCGACTCGCCGACGCCGAACGCGACGGCGACCGCG
Organism: Streptomyces cylindrosporus; assembly: GCF_022698165.1. GTDB lineage: Bacteria > Actinomycetota > Actinomycetes > Streptomycetales > Streptomycetaceae > Streptomyces > Streptomyces cylindrosporus. The sequence goes on along the minus strand of NZ_JALDAY010000006.1, from coordinate 348,921 downwards.
TGTACGCCGTCATCCGCGGTACCGGCGTGGCCGGCGACGGCCGTACCGCGAGCCTCGTCAACCCGGACTCGGCCGGCCAGGCCCACGCCGTGCGCCAGGCCTGGCACGCCGCCGGGCTCGATCCGGCCGAACCCGGCTCCGTCGGCCTCCTGGAGGCACACGGCACGGCCACCCCGGCCGGTGACGCGGCCGAACTGGCCACGCTGGCCGAAGTGTTCGGCCCGGCGGAGGGCGCCGGTTCGCGGGAGCACGCCGTCATCGGCTCGGTGAAGTCGATGATCGGCCACACGATGCCCGCCGCCGGAGTGGCCGGCCTGATCAAGGCCGCCCTCGCCGTCCACCACGGCACACTCCTGCCGACCCTCCACTGCGACGACCCCCACCCCGCGCTCACCGCCACCCGCTTCCGCCCGCTGCGGCAGGCTGAGCCGTGGGAGACCACGCCCGAGCGGCCGGTGCGGCGGGCCGCGGTCAACGCGTTCGGGTTCGGCGGCATCAACGCACACGTGGTCCTGGAGGAGCCGCCGGGCACACGCCGGCCGCGCCGCGCCAAGGCCGTCGTGACCGAGCCGGAGAAGACGCTCCTGCTCGCCGCCGACGGCCCCGAGGAGCTGGCCCGGCTGCTGGACGCCTCCGACACCGCCGTCCTGGCCGCCGGCCTGGACGACCGCCGTACCCACGCCGCGGCCGGCGGCTGCCGGCTCGGTGTGGTCGAGCCGACCGCCAGGAAACTGGCCCTCGCCCGCAAGGCCGTCGCCAAGGGACGCGCGTGGCAGGGCCGCAGCGACGTGTGGTTCGCACCGCGACCGCTGGAGGGCGGCCTCGTCTTCGTGTTTCCGGGCCTGGAGGGCGAGTTCGTGCCCCAAGTGGACGATGTGGCCGCCCACTTCGCTCTGCCCGGCATCCACTCCGGCGCCAAGGTCGCGGACGTCGGCAGGCACGGCCTGGAGGTGGTCGCCGTCGGCCGGCTCCTCGACGCCGCGCTGGGGCGCATGGGCGTCGTACCCGACGCGGTCGCCGGGCACAGCGTCGGCGAGTGGACCGCGATGGCGGCGGCGGGCCTGTATTCCGCGGACGAGGTCAGCGACTTCATGGCCGCCTTCGACCCCGACAGCCTGAACGTCCCCGGACTGTCCTTCGGCGCGCTGGGCGCACCGGCGGCGCGTGTCCTGGCCGCCCTCGACGAGGAGGCGTGGGCGGCGGCCGGAGTCGTGCTCTCCCACGACAACGCGCCGAGCCAGTCCATGGTTTGCGGTCCGGACGAAGCGGTCCAGGAGTTCGTACGGTCCTTCCGGGCGCAGGGCGTGATCGCCCAGGTGCTGCCGTTCCGCTCCGGCTTCCACACACCCATGCTGAAGCCCTACCTGGCCCCCATCGAAGAGGCCGCCCGCCGCCTCCGGCTCCTCCCGCCGACGGTCCCCCTCTGGTCGGGGACGACCGCGTCGCCGTATCCCCAAGACGAGTCAGGCGTACGGGAGTTGTTCGTCCGGCATCTGCTGGAGCCGGTCCGGTTCCGGCAGTTGGTGGAGGCGCTGTACGACGCCGGACACCGCACCTTCGTCCAAGTCGGCACCGGCCGGCTCGGCTCGCTCATCGACGACACCCTCGCCGGCCGCGACCACCTGGTCGTGGCCGCCAACTCCCCGCACCGCTCGGGCCTCGCGCAGCTCCGCCGGGTGGCGACCGCCCTGTGGAGCACGGGCGCGGCGGTAGCCCCGGCCCTCACCCCAGCCCAGGCCTCCCCGGCCTCCCCGCGGTCGACCCGGCCGCCGGTCCGGCTCGACCTGGGCGGAGCCCTGGTGTCGCTGGAAGGCCCGGCCCTCGCGGAACTACGTCACACCCTCCGACCTGCCGCCGGACAGCCGCACTCCTCGCCGCTGGACACGCTCGCCACGCGCTCATCGGCCGCCGCCGAACTCTCCGCCCTGCTGCGGGACACGGCGGCGACGGCCGCGGAGCTGATCACCGCGGGCGCGCGACGCCCGACCGGGCATCCGAGCGCCACACCGACCGGCCACCTGGCCGCCCCGCCCTTGCCACCGGCCTCCATCCCGCCGGCTGTGCGTCCCGCCCCACCCCAGGAGCACCGCACCACCGTCCACGTCTCCACCGACGCCATGCCCTACCTCCTGGACCACTGCTTCTTCCGGCAGCGCCCGGGCTGGCCCGACATGGCCGACCGGTGGCCGGTCGTGCCGGCGACCACGATCGTGCACCACATGATGGAGGTGGCCGAGCGGGCGGCCCCCGGCAAGCGGGCGGTCGCCGTGCACGGGGCCCGCTTCGGGCAATGGGTCACGGCCACGCCACCGGTGGACGTGCCAGTCACCGTGACCGCCGAGGGCCCGGACCGGCTCGCGGTCGCCTTCGGCCACCAGGCCCGTGCCGTCGTCGAACTCGCCGCCGGCCACACCGCTGCACCCCCGCCCCCCTGGCGCACGGACCCCGCCACCGAACACATCCCCGAGCACACCGCGGACCGGCTCTACCGCGAACGCTGGATGTTCCACGGCCCGGCCTTCCAGGGCGTCACCGAGCTCACCGCCATCGGCGACTCCCACATCCGAGGCGTGATCACCACACCCGCAGCCCCCGGCGCCCTCCTCGACAACGTCGGCCAGATCCTCGGCTACTGGATCATGGCGACCCGCACCGAGCGGACCGTCGTCTTCCCCGTCCAGACACGGCAGATGCGGTTCTACGGCCCTCACCCGGCCCCCGGAACCGAGGTCGCGTGCCTGGTGCGGATCACCTCCCTCACCGACACGGAACTCGAAGCCGACGTCCAGCTGACCGTCGCCGGACGGGTCTGGGCGGAGCTGACCGGCTGGCAGGACCGCCGCTTCGACAACGACCCCAAGACCCGGCCCGTCGAACGCTTCCCCGAACGCAACACGCTCTCCGAGGCCCGGCCCGGCGGCTGGATGCTGTTGCACGAGCGCTGGCCCGACCTCGCCTCCCGCGAGCTGACCATGCGCAACCTGCTGAGCGGCGCGGAGCGGTCGGAGTACGCCGCCCACCCGCCACGCGGCCGCAGACAGTGGCTGCTCGGCCGGATCGCGGCCAAGGACGCGGTGCGGCGGTGGCTGTGGGACCACGGCGAGGGTCCGGTCTTCCCGGCTGAGGTGCGGGTGCGCAACGACGCGTCCGGGCGTCCGTACGTCACCGGCCTGCACGGCCGGACCCTGTCCCCGCTGGACGTGTCGCTGGCCCACCGCGCCGAGGCGGCGGTCGCGATCGTACGGCCGCGACACGGAGACGCCGGCGCCGGTCCCGGTTCCGGTCCCGGCATCGACATCGAGGAGGTCGTCGACCGCGACCCGGCGACCTTCGCCACCGCCCTCGGCGTGTCCGAACTCGCCCTGCTGCGGGAGCGGTCCGCCGCCACGGCCGAGCCGGAGGCGCTCTGGTTCACCCGGTTCTGGGCGGCGAAGGAGGCGGTCGCCAAGGCGGAGGGCACCGGATTCGCCGGCCAGCCCCGCGACTTCACCGTCCTCGAAGCGACCGAACCGGAAGTGCTGTTGGTGTCGGGACGGCTGAACGGCTCCTACCTGGTGCGACACGAACGTACCGCCAATCCACCGGGACTGCCCGACCGGAACTACGTCGTGGCCTGGACGGCCGGCCCGGCGACGCCCGCTAAGGAGACGGACGACCGATGACCCACCCCACCGCCACGGACGAGGACGCGGTCCTCGCCGACATCGCCGGCCTGCTCACCGCCCTCCTCGAAGACGAATACGGGCTGGACGACGTCGAGATCGGCATGGCGACCACCTTCAACCGCGACCTGGAGCTGGAAAGCATCGACCTGGTGACACTCGCCGGCCTGCTGGAGGACAAGTACGGCCGACAGGTCAACTTCGCCGAGTTCCTGGCCGGGATGGAGTTCGACGAGATCATCGACCTCACCGTCGGCCGACTCGTCGAGTACGTCGTGCACAGCCTGAAGGCGGCGGAGGCGGGCTGAGCCATGGCGATGGTCGACACCGGTCAACTCCGGTTGCACGTACAGCGGATGGGGCCGCGCGACGGCCGGGCGGCGACCGCCACGGTCGTGCTCGTGCACGGGCTCCTCACCGACAGTCTGGCCAGCTACTACTTCACCGTCGCGCCCGCGTTCGCCGCGTCCGGCCTCGACGTCGTGATGTACGACCTGCGCGGCCACGGCCGCAGCGCCCGCCCGTCGAGCGGCTACACCCTCGACGACAACATCGACGACCTGGAGGCTCTGCTGGACCGGCTGGAGGTGACCGGCCCGGTCCACCTCGTCGGCAACTCCTACGGCGGCACCGTCGCCTTCGGCTACGCCGCCCGGCACCCTCAGCGGGCCGCGAGCGTCACCCTGATCGAGTCCGAACCGGCCACCGCGGCCTGGTCGGTCAAGCTCGGCGGCATCCTGCGACGCGTCCTGCACGAGCTGGCGTACAACGAGACCGACGCGCTCACCTGGATCAACGCCCACCGCGGCCACAACACCGCACGCCTGGCCAAGGGCGCCGCCCGGCTGGCCCGGGAGAGCACACTGGCACGGGACATCCCGGCCAGCCGGGTGCTGACCGAGGACCGCATCCGCGCCGTGCGCTGCCCGGTGCTCGGGGTGTACGGCGGAGACTCGGACCTCGCCGAACTCGTGCCGTGGCTGGAGGAGTTGCTGCCCGACTGCCGGACGGTCGTGGTGCCGGGGCACGAGCACTCGGTGCTGGTGGAGGCGGCGGGCGTGGTCGGCGGGCACATCCTCACGCTGATCGACGGGGTGCGCTCGGCGGAAGCCGTCGCCCGGTGAGCAGATTCCTGTTCGTCGTACCGCCGTTGACCGGGCACATCAACCCCGCGGTGGGGGTGGCGGCCGAACTGGCCGCACGCGGACACGAGTGCGCCTGGGTCTGCCCCGACCCCGGCCTTGTCCGCCGGCTGGCGGGCCGGACCGCGGTGGTCTTCCCCTGCGAGGGACCCGTGCCCGGCGCCGGGCACGGTGTCCGGCCGCCGGACATCCGGGGCCCGGAGGCGCTGAAGTTCCTCTGGGAGCGGTTCCTGGTGCCGCTCGCCGACGAGATGGCGCCCGGGGTTCGAGCGGCGGTGGCGGACTTCGCGCCCGATGCCGTCGTGGCGGATCAACAGGCCCTGGCCGGCGGGCTGGTGGCCGAGCGGCTGGGCCTGCCGTGGGCGACCTCGGCCACCACCTCCGCGGAGTTCGCGGACGCCCTGGCGGGCATGCCCAAGGTCGCCGAGTGGCTCGACGGCGTCCTGCACCAGCTCCGCGCCCGCGTCGGCGATCCGGCGGGGACCGGCGACCCGCGCTTCTCCCCGCACCTCGTCCTCGCCTTCAGCACACTGGAGTTGGCCGCCCCCGCGACACACACGGAGCGGATCCGCTGGGTGGGGCCCTCCATCGGACACCGCCCGGCCGCGCCCGGCTTTCCCTGGCACCGGCTCGATCCGGGCCGCGCCACGGTCCTGGTCACCCTCGGCACCGCCAACACCGACGTGGGCGCCCGCTTCCTCGGCGAGTGCGTGCGGGCGCTGCGTGAACGCGCCGACCGCGTGCAGGGCGTGGTCGTCGATCCGGGCGCCGCCCTCGGCCCGCCCGACGACCAGGACAAGGACGTACTGATCCTGCCCTCCGTGCCCCAACTCGCCCTGCTGGAAAGGACGCAGGCCGTCGTCTGCCACGGCGGCCACAACACCGTGTGCGAGGCCCTGTGGCACGGCGTCCCCCTCGTCGTCGCACCCATCCGCGACGACCAGCCGGTGGTGGCCGCACAGGTCACCGCGGCGGGCGCGGGCGTCCGGGTGCGCTTCGGCCGGGTCACCGCCGCACGGCTGGGCGCCGCCCTGGACGCCGTACTCGACGAACCCGGTCACCGCACCGCCGCCGACCGGATCCGTACGGCGTTCCGTGCCGCCGGAGGCAGCCGGGCGGCCGCAACCCACCTGGAGCGACTGGCCACACCCGCCAAGGAGGACACATGAGCGACGATCCGGCCACCCCGCCGCGCAGCCGCGGCGAGCAGGTGGCCGCCCTGCGCCCCGGCTACGCGGCCGACCTCGCCGACGGCCTCGACCGCTTCTTCGAACCCCGGCGCGACACCTGCCCGTGGTGCGGCTCGGACCGGCTCACGACACGGCTGCGCACCACCGACCTGATCCAGCACAAGCCCGGCCGCTTCGTCCTGGACCGGTGCCGGGAGTGCCGGCACACCTTCCAGAACCCGCGCCTGAGCGAGGCCGGACTGGAGTTCTACTACCGGGACTTCTACGACGGGCTGGGGGAGAAGCAGCTCGGCCAGACCTTCGGGGGCCGGACGAAGATGTACGTCGGGCGGGCCGAGTCGCTGCTGCCGTTCGTCGACACGCCCAAGAAGTGGCTGGACGTCGGCACCGGACACGGCCACTTCTGCGAGGCGGCCCGGATCGTCCACCCCGGCACGTCCTTCGACGGCCTGGACTTCACCGACGGCGCCGAACTCGCCGAGCGCGCCGGACGCGTGGACCGCGGCTACCGGGGCGCCTTCCCCGAGCTGGCCGGCGGACTCGCGGGCGCCTACGACGTCGTGAGCATGTTCCACTACCTGGAGCACAGCACGGAGCCGGCCCGTGAACTCGAGGCGGCGCACCGGGCCCTGCGCCCCGGCGGTCATCTGCTGATCGAGGTCCCGGACCCCGACAGCCGCTACGCGCGTCTGCTGGGCCGCTGGTGGCTGCCCTGGCTTCAGCCGCAGCACCTGCACCTCGTGCCCGTGGAGAACCTGCGCCGCCGGCTGCGCACCCTCGGCTTCACGGTCATGGCCGAGCAGCACGCCGAGCCGCACGACCCCGTCGACCTCCTCGCCGCCGCCTGGCTGGCCCTGGACGCCATCGCCCCGCGCGACGACCTGCCGTGGCTGCCCACCCCGCCGACCGCCCTGCAGCGCACCCTCCGGGCCACGACCCTGATCGCCGGCATCCCGGCCCTGGTCCTCGGCACGCTCACGGACCGCTTCGTCGTCAGGCCGCTGGCCCGGCCGCTGGGCCTGGCCAACGCCTACCGGCTGGTGGCCCGACGCGACTGAGGCCGCCGACGGACCCGGCACTCCATGAGCGCCGGGTCCGTCGGCGTGTCCGTGCGGAAGAAGCGTCAGAAGACGGTGCCGAGGTCCTTGCGGACGATGGTCTCCATGCTGTGCTCGGCGAGCGCCGCGATCGTGTACGACGGGTTGCAGGCGCCCGTGGAGCCGGGGATGCGGGCACCGTCGAGGACGTAGAGGCCCTTGTGCCCGAGGACCCGGCCGTAGAGGTCCACCGCCCCGCCCATCGGCACGCCGCCCAGCGAGTGCCAGGTGGAGGGCGCGGTGGCGTTGGTGTCGAGCATGAGACCGCCCCCGGCCGCCGCGATCGACTCCATCCGTGCCGTGATCAGCGCCTGCAGCGCCGCGTCCGCCGTGGACGGCCAGGTCAGCACGGCGTCGTCCTTGTCGGCGTCGTAGGCCCAGGTGCCCGCGCCGTCGACGATGCCGTAGCCGACGACGGTCATCAGGGTGGCGCCCGAGACCGGCGCGGGCGAGCCCGCGTGCACGATGGTGTACGGGATCGGGCTGCCGGAGTCGGTGGCGCCGATGCAGGCCGGGCCGCCCTGCTGGGTGCCGGCGTCCCCGTTCGGGTTGAGCCAGGCCCAGATCCGGTCGCCGTTGTTGCCCCACTTGCTGCCGACGGCGTCCGGCAGGTCCGGGACCAGCCCCTTGGCGCGGGACTTCACCAGCAGCCGGGTGGTGCCGGGCGAACCCGCGTTGAGGAACACCGCGTCGGCGGTCACGCTGATCTTCTCCTGGACGGCGCCGCCGGTGTCGATGCGGTCGACGGACAGCACCCACTTCTTGTTCGCGTCGAGCGCGAGATCCCGCACGACGTGCAGGGGCGCCACCTCCACCAGACCGGTCGACTCGGCCCGCGCGAGATAGGTGACGTCGATCGAGTGCTTGCCGCCGTTGTTGACCCCGAAGGCCACGTCGCTGGTGGTGTACGTCGGCTCGTAGCGGCCGGTCAGTTCGCCGCGGGCGTACTCCCAGCCGATGGGCAGCGGCACCTTGAACGGCGTCAGGCCCACCTTGGGCAGCACGTCCCGGAACAGCCGCGAGGACTTGTAGGGGTCGGAGGCCAGCAGGTCGTCGGGGATGGGGGAGATGCCCAGCATCCGGGAGACCGTCGGATACGACACCTTGTCCAGGTAGTCGTAGAAGTCCGCGGCGAGCGGGATGGAGCGGGCGAAGTTCGCCTTCGTCGGCTGCAGGGTCATCCCGTGGTACGTGATCGAGCCGCCGCCGACCGCCGCGCCGACGTTGGCGGTCATCCCGTTGCCCTCGACGGCCTCGATGACGCCGGTGTAGGGCGTCCAGGTCTTGTCGACGCCGCCGACGATGGAGTGGTCGGTCAGCCACGCCGAGCGGTTGTCCATGGTGGCGAAGCGGCAGAACGTGGTCGCGTTCGGGCCGGTGACCCAGCGCCGGCCGCGCTCCAGGACGAGGGTCTTCACCCCGGCCTGTGCCAGCCGGAGCGCGGTCACACCGCCGCCGAAGCCGGTGCCCACGACCACGGCACGGGCGCGCAGTTCGGTCACGTCGGCCCGGGTGGCCGCGGCGGTCGAGGCCCGGGCGGTACCGGCACCGCCGAGCGCGAGGGCACCGACGGCCGCGGACGCGCTGAGCAGCCGGCGGCGGCTGATGCCTTCGGCAGATGGGGAATGAGCGGAATTACGGGACATGGGGGACTCCCGTGGGGACGGACTGATCGGGGAAGGTCGCAACTGCGACAGGCAGGCGGGCTCCCCGGTGCTGGACACCGCGGGAACCCGCGCGGCTCAGCCGTGACGAACGCCGTGCTCCACGGCCGACAACTCAATTCCCTGCGGGCGCACGCGGATCGCGCTCACCCGAGGTCACCCCGGTGATTGAACGCCCCGCCCGGCACGGGCGCCCACCTCATCCCGCTGACCGGGATCGGCCCGGGTTGGGCTAACGTGGGGAGAACCCGAGGACCAGGGGGACGGTGTGCCGAGGACCGCTGAACCGCGACAGCCCGCCGCACCGGTGTCGCGCCGACAGCAGGCCCGCAGGGTGGCCATCCTCCGCGCCGCCGGCGAACTGGCCGCGCGCGACGGCCTCGCCGGGGTGCAGATGCTGGACGTGGCCAAGGAGGCGGGCGTCGCGATCGCCACGCTGTACCGCTACTTCCCGTCCAAGACGCACCTGTTCACCGCGGTCCTCGAATGGCACATCGAGACGTTCCTGGAAGGTCACGACGAAACCGCCGCAGACGCCGGCACGGCGGACCCGGTGCAGGACGTCGCCGAGACCCTCACCGCCCTGACCCTGAAGCTCCTGGACAACCCACTGCTGGCCTCCGCGGTGGCCATGTCCTCCTTCACCGAGTACGCCGGCACCACCCCGACCCGCTACGACATCGCCGGAAGCTACCTGGGACGCACGGTCCTGAAACTGCTCGGCGTCCACGACCCCGGCGAAGCCGACCGCAGCACCGTACGGCTCCTCATCTACTGCTGGTGGGGTCTGTTCGTGGCGGCCCAGACCGAGGAGATCTCCGTCCAACGGGTCGAGGCGGACCTGCGGTTGGCGGTACGGCTGATCCTCGCGCCGTACGCCGCCGACTGACCACCGCGTCTCCACACGACCCCGACAAACTGATCCTGCACGCCTCTTGGTCCCCGGACGACGGCGTTGGTACCTTGGCGCCGGCGCCAAACTGAAATACATTTCAGTTTCAGCAGGGAGGCACCGACGATGACGTCTGCCCTTCGCCCTGACCCGGGAATCGACGTGGAACAGCACCCGCTGCCCCCGTCGATGATGGAACGAGTAACGCTGATCATGGACCTCTTCGAGCACCCGCAGACCAGGCTGACGCTCGAAACCGTCTCCCGCCGCACGGGCCTGCCCCGGTCCACCGCCCACCGCATACTCGACCAGCTGGTCCGCCTGGACTGGCTGCACCACACCGTCTCCGGCTACCTCCTCGGCCCGCGCGCCCTGGGCCTCGGCGGGCGGGAGATCGCCCACAGCACCCTGCGTGCCGCCGCCGCGCCCCAGCTCCTCGAACTGGCCGTCCGCACCAGGATGGTGGTGCACCTCGCCGTGCTGGACGGTCCCGAGATCTACTACCTCGACAAGATCGGTGGCCGCGCAGCCGTCGACATCCCCTCGCGGGTCGGCGGCCGGGCGATCGCCCACTGCACGGGACTCGGCAAGGCGATGCTCGCGTGGCTGAGCCCCGAGGAGATCGACGCCCGCTACGCCCGGGTCATCGAGCGCCGCACCCCGCGGAGCATCGGCCATCTGGATGCCCTGCACCGGGAGTTCGGCATCATCCGCCGCCGCAACGGCCTGGCCGTCGACCGTGGCGAGTGCTTCCCGGGCATCGCCTGCGTCGGCCTCGCGATCCGCGGCCCGGACGGTCCGGTGGCGGCGATCTCGGCGGTGGGCACGGGCGATTCGGCGGTGGAACGGATCGCACCGCTGGTGGTGGGCGCGGTGCGGTCGGTGTCCGAGGAACTCTTCGGCGCGGCGGGCCGTCAACCGCCGGTCCCGCTCCGGCCTTTGCTGCCGGGCTGAGCCGCGAGTTCCCCGACCAGCCTCGCGATCTTCGCCCGCTTCGAGTCGATCCCGCGCATGATCAGTCGCAGATGGGCCGACGACTCGGGCACCGCGCTCTCCAGCCCCTCCAACTGCTGCCGGGCGTGGGCGAGTTGAACCCGGAGCCGTTGCACACGATCCGGCGGCGGAGGAGGCAGCGACCCGTTGAAGACCACGTTGTGCCGGGGACGCTCGGCCCATATGGCCTCCCGCTCGGCCGCTTCGGGATCGTCGGGGTAGTCGATCCGGACCCCTATGACCTCGGAGGCCCACGCCTGATCCCTGAGATGGGTACGCACCCGCGTGAGCGGACTCACCGAGATGCCGACGTAGAGCAGCCCCTCGGGGCCGTAGAGCCGGTACAGGGCGGTCCGGCCCGCGGTGTGAAGGCTGCCCTCCTCGTCGAAGAGGGCGCGCAGGAACTGCGTGTCGATGCGGGTCATACCGGCGCCTCCTCGCCTCCGCCGCACTCGCAGAACGCTCGTCCTCACGTTCTCACGCGGGTCTGACAACGCCCCGGCCTTACGCGACGGCCGCGACGCACCGGGTTGGGCTCGCGCCGGTGGGATACCCGACGACAATGGCGAAGCTGCATCTTCCGGGCCGGAAGCCCCAGAACGCCCGCGACGACCACCCGGACACCCGGGTGCCGGCACCGCAGGAGGCCGGGCCGGACGAGGAGGTCGAGCGGGCCGCCCCCGACACGCCGACCAAGCTGCCGAAGGGGGCCCGGGCCGCCGTGCTCAAGGGCACCTTCAAGGAGTTCAGGGACGACGAGCTCGCCGACCGGGCCGCGGCGCTGACGTACTACGGAGTGCTGTCCCTCTTCCCGGCCCTGCTGGTGCTGGTCTCCCTGCTGGGGATCGCCGGCTCCTCGACCACCGACAAGGTGCTGTCCAACCTGAAGCAGCTGGCCCCCGGTCCGGCGCGCGACATCATCACGCGAGCCGTGGAGCAGCTGCAGAACAGCGCGGGGACCGGCTCGGTGATGGCCCTGGTGGGCATCGTGGTGGCGGTGTGGTCGTCGTCCGGGTACGTGGCCGCGTTCATTCGCGCCGCCAACGCCGTCTACGACATGCCGGAGGGCCGGCCGGTCTGGAAGATCCTCCCGGTGCGGCTCGGGGTGACCGTGGTGCTCATGGTGCTGGCGGTGATCAGCGCGCTGATCGTGGTCTTCACCGGCGGCATCGCCCGCCAGGCCGGACAGGCCCTCGGGATCGGCGACACCGCGCTGACGGTCTGGGCGATCGCCAAGTGGCCGGTCCTCGTGGTGCTGGTGACGGTGATGCTCGCGATCCTGTACTGGGCCACCCCCAACGCCAAGGTGAAGGGCTTCCGCTGGATCACCCCCGGCAGCCTGCTGGCCCTGCTGATCTGGCTCGCCGCCTCCGCGGGCTTCGCGTTCTACGTCGCCCGGTTCGCCTCCTACAACAAGACGTACGGCGCCATGGCCGGAGCCGTGGTCTTCCTGGTCTGGTTGTGGATCAGCAACCTCGCGGTCCTGCTGGGCCTGGAGTTCGACGCGGAGAGCGTGCGCCAGCGGGCCATCGCCGGCGGACATCCACCCCAGGCCGAGCCCTACACCCAGCCCCGCGACACCCGCTCGTGGGACGAGTCCGACCTCCGCCGCCTGGACGACGTCTGAGCGGGCCCGGCGGCCCGGCGACGCCCCGCATCCGTTCCCCGGCACGTGCAACCCGATCCGCGTGCGCGTGGTGTTACAGGGAGGACTTCGTGCGCGCCCCGACCAGCGCGCACACAGGGGAAGGAAACGGGGTAGACCGGGGTGCGTGTGATGACCAGCCCAACGCCGAGCGCCTCTCGAAGAGGCGCGGTGCGGGACTCGGGCGGAGAACCAGGTGCGGGCACGGGACAGGACGACGGGGACGACCTCCGCGCGTCCGAGGTGGGGGACTTCGAGACCTATGCGGCGATGCGGTGGCCCCGGCTGCTGCGCATCGCCTACCTGCTGACCAACGGCGACCACCACGAGGCGGAGGACCTCGTCCAGGCCACGCTGGCCAAGATCTATCTGCGCTGGCATCACATACGCACCCTGGACGCACCTGACCAGTACGTTCGGCGCGCGCTGATCAACAACAACATCACCCGGCAGCGGAAACGCCGGGTCGTGCACTTCCTGACCCCTCAACTGCCCGAGCCTCGAAGCGAGTCCGGGGACGACGACCACGACATCAGGTCGGAACTGTTCGCCGCGCTCGCCACGCTGCCGCCCCGCCAGCGCGCCATCGTCGTGCTCCGCTACTGGGAGTGCCTGAGCGAACAGGAGACCGCGCGCATCCTCGGCTGCGCGACCGGCACCGTGAAGAGCCAGGCCAGCCGTGCGCTGAAGAAGCTGCGCTGCAGTGCGGCACTGTCCGAGTACGCCGCCACGACGGCGGACCGGGACTGAGGGGTATGCCAGACATGAGTACCGACCTTTCGCCCCAGCCGCCGTCGCCCGAACTGTGGCGGACCCTGGACGAGGCCGCACGGGGCTGCGCCCCCACGGTGTTCCCGCACGACCGGATCGTCCACCGGGCCAAGCTCATCAGGCGGCGCCGCAGACTGGTGACCGGCACCCTCGCCGTCGCCCTCCTGACCCCGCTGGCGGGCAATCTCGTCCTGTCCCACGGCCCCGCGGACTCGCACACGGTCACCGGCACCCGCCCGCCCGTCTCCCACACGCCGAGCCACGACGACCGTTCCCCCGTACGCGTCGTGCGGCCCGGGGAGCGGATCGAGGCGGGACTCGGCGTCTGGTACATGCTCAAGAAGCGCGAGTACTGCGACGCGGACCCGGCCGACACGAAGCCGATCTGCGTGGGGCCGCTGGACGTGAACCAGCCGGGTGCCGTGCCGATGACCGCCAACGTCCACCCCCGGCCCCAGGGCACGGTGTACGTCCTGGCCTACACCGGGCACACGCCCGCCACCCGGATCACGATGACGGAGAACGGCCGTACCACCGATCTCCCCATCGTGCGGCTGACCGGCCGGCCCGCCTATGTGAGCACCCACGCCGTCGGCGAGCCACGGCCGTCGGACGACAGCCGCGGCTTCCTGGGCGACGCCGTCTTCATCGTGTACGGCGCCGACGGCAAGGAACTGGCCAGGATGGGGGGACGCTGAGCCGGCTCCAGCGCCGCCGGCCGGAGATCTCCGGCTCCCCGACGCCCCGGCGTGCGGACGGCCCACCCCGGCTCCACACTTTGATCACCGGGGGCCGACCGTAAGGGGTGCAGTTCATGGCTTCGCTGCTGTTTCGGCTGGGTTCCTTCGCCTTCCGGCGGCGCTGGTACGTCACTCTCCTGTGGGTCGCGGTCCTCGCCGCCCTCGGCTTCGCCTCCGCCAAGGCGCCCGCGGCACCCGACAGCACGTTCTCCGCACCCGGTATCGAGGCCCAGCGCGCGTTCGACCTGATGGAGCAGCGCTTCCCGGGAGCCACCGCCGACGGCGCGACCGCCCGGATGGTGTTCGTCGCCCCGACCGGGCAGAAGGTCACCTCGCCCGCCAACCGGGCGGCCATCGACAAGGCCGTGACCCAGGCGGCCGACGGGCCGCAGGTCGCCTCCGCCGTCGGCCCCTTCCAGGCGCAGGCGGTGAGCAAGGACGGCTCGACGGCGTTCGCGACCATCACCTACACCGAGGCGGCCAACGACCTCACCGACGCCGCCAAGAACACCCTGCGCGGCGCCGCACAGTCCGCCCGTGACGCGGGCCTGACTGTCGAGATGGGCGGCACCGCGCTGGCGAGCACACCCGAGGCGGGCGGTGTCGGCGAGGTGATCGGCATCGTCGTCGCCGCCGTCGTCCTGCTCGTCACCTTCGGCTCGTTGGCCGCGGCCGGGCTGCCGCTGCTGACCGCGGTACTGGGCGTGGGCATCAGCATGACCGCCATCACGGCGCTGGCGAGCGCGTTCGGGCTGTCCTCGACGACCGGCACGCTGGCCACCATGCTGGGCCTGGCCTGCGGCATCGACTATGCCCTGTTCGTCGTCTCCCGCTACCGCGAGGAACGGGCCAACGGCCACGACGAGCAGGAGGCGGCTGGCCTCGCCGTCGGCACGGCGGGCTCGGCGGTCGTCTTCGCCGGGCTCACCGTGGTCATCGCGCTCGCCGGGCTGTCCGTGGTCGGCATCCCCATGCTCACCAAGATGGGCCTGTGCGCGGCCGGCGCGGTCGTGATCGCCGTGTGCGTGTGCCTGACCCTCGTCCCGGCCCTGATCGGTTTCTGGCCGCGCGCGGTCCTCTCCCGCCGCTACCGGCTGACCGGGCGGCGCGTGCAGGGCGTGCTGGGCAACCGCGGAAGCCGCTGGGCCGAGTTCGTACAGCGCCACCCCTTCCCCGTACGGTTCACCGCGATGGTCTCCCTGATCGTGCTGGCCATCCCGGTCCTCGACCTCCAGCTCGGCATGCCCGGCGACGAGGCCAAGCCCACCTCCACCACCGAGCGCCGCGCCTACGACGACCTCGCCCAGGGCTTCGGCCCCGGCTTCAACGGCCCGCTGACCGTGGTGGTCGACGCCAAAGGAACCGGCGACCCCAAGGCCGCCGTGGCGACGATCGAGAAGAAGATCGGTGCCACCCCGGGCGTCGTGTCGGTCACCGCACCCCGCTTCAACCAGGCGGGCGACACCGCGGTCTTCTCCGCCGTACCGCAGTGGGCGCCGACCGACAAGAAGACCGAGGACCTCGTCCACACGATCCGCGACGAGCGAGCGGCGACCGTGGCCGGCACAGGCGCGACCTTCGAGGTCACCGGCACCACCGCGCTCAACATCGACGTCGCCCAGAAGGTCCAGGGCGCCCTGATCCCGTATCTGATCGTCGTCGTCGGCCTGGCCGTCGTCCTGCTGATGATGGTCTTCCGGTCGATCTTCATCCCGCTGAAGGCGGCCATGGGCTTCCTGCTCTCGGTGCTCGCGGCCCTCGGCTGCGTGGTCGCGGTCTTCCAGTGGGGCTGGGGCGCCTCGCTGATCGGCGTCGAGTCCACCGGGCCGATCATGAGCATGATGCCGATCTTCCTCGTGGGCATCGTCTTCGGCCTCGCCATGGACTACGAGGTGTTCCTCGTCTCCCGCATCCGTGAGGCGTACGTCCACGGGCAGGGGGCCGGCGAGTCCATCACCACCGGGTTCCGCTACAGCGCCCGGGTGGTGGCCGCGGCCGCGCTCATCATGATCGCGGTGTTCGCGGGCTTCGTCACCGCCGACGACTCCATGATCAAGATGATCGGCTTCGGCCTCGCGATCGCCGTCCTGTTCGACGCGTTCGTGGTCCGCATGGCCTTCGTCCCGGGGGTCCTCGCCCTCCTCGGCGACAAGGTCGCCTGGCTGCCGCGCTGGCTGGACCGGATCCTGCCGCACCTCGACGTGGAGGGCGAGGCCCTCAGCCGCACCCACCCGGCGCCGACGGCACAGCCGGAAGAGGGACACACGGACAGCACGGACGACAAGAGCCCCACACCTGCCTGAGGGTTTGCGCATCGGCGCGAGAACACCGAAGCGCCACCGGTTCGCGCGTCCGCGGAACGCCAAGCGCGAGTGATGTGGATCACTAAACATGTGTGTGCCGCATGGAACTGCGACCCGGGGGATCCCTGTCTGACAAGGAGGCGGACCTTACAGGGGTCGGGATCGAGAGAGCGGGTCGGGTCGTGGGACGGCGCAGGGGTGGCATAGGAATCGCACTCGTCACGGTCGCCACGCTGATGGGCGCGAGCGCCTGCGGCGGAGGCGGCAGCGACAAGGCGAGCGGGGCGGACGCCAAGGCGTCGGGCAAGGCGAGCGCGAGTGCCTCGCCGTCACCGACGAAGCCCGCGGGCCCGCCCATGCTGCTGGACACGATCATGCCGCAGTCGGGGACCACGGTCGGCGTGGCCATGCCGATCTCGGTGGTCTTCACCAACCCGGTGGCGGCCAAGGCGCGCGCCAACGTCGAGAAGCACATGAAGGTGAGCGCCTCGCAGCCCGTGGAGGGTGCCTGGCACTGGATGGGCGACCGGCGCGCCGACTGGCGGCCGAAGACCTACTGGCCCTCCGGTACGACGGTGAAGATCGACGCCGACATGACCGGCGTCAGCAACGGCAACGGCCGTTACGGCGTGCACGGTTACACGCACACCTTCAAGATCGGCGACGATGTCCGCGCGGACGTCTCCGTCACCAACCACACCATGAAGGTGACCAAGAACGGCGCGCTGGTGCGCACGCTGTCCATCAACGCGGGCAGCGCCCAGTACCCGACGTGGGACGGCACGATGGCCGTCATCGACAAGCAGGAGAAGGTCCACATGACCTCCTGCAGCGTCGGCATCAGCTGCGACAAGGGCAGCGCCAACTACTACGACCTGACGCTGCCCTGGGATGTCCACCTGACCCAGTCCGGCACGTACGTGCACTACTCGACCGGCGACCCCAACCCGGGCAGCGGCAGCGCCCGCGGCTCGCACGGCTGCGTCCACCTGTCCATGTCGGACGCCAAGTGGTTCTACGGCCAGGTCAAGCAGGGCGACCCCGTCACGATCACCGGCTCTCCCCGCGGCAAGGCCCCGGCCGACAACGGCTACGCCGACTTCAACCTGGACTGGAACCAGTGGCTCTCCGGCAGCGCGTCCGGGGAGCAGACGACCGCGACCCTGTAAGGCCGATCGGACACCCCCGCGGGACACCCCCGCGGGGGCGGATTCAGCCGATGCGTGCCACTCCCGCGTAGATGCCGCTGCCCTCCGGGTCGGCGGGCAGGTCGGGGGTTGTCCACTCGGTCGCGGTGACCAGACCCGGCGGGACGAGCTCCAGACTGTCGAAGAAGCGCTCGACCTCGGGCCGGGTACGGAACGCCAGCCGGATACCGCCCTTGGCGTACTGCTCGGTGACCTGCTCGGCGAGTTCCGGATACAGGTCGGAAGCCGCGTGCGAGAGCACCAGATAGCTGCCCGGCGGCAGCGTGGCGACCAGATCGCGGACGATGTCCCCGGCCCCCTGCTCGTCGGTGATGAAGTGCATCAGCGCGATGAGCGACAGCGCGATGGGCCGCTCGAAATCCAGGACGTGCCGCGCGTGCTCGACGATGCCGTCGGGTCGGCGCACATCGGCCTCGATGTAGTCGGTGACCCCCTCCGGACTGCTGACCAGCAGCGCCTCGGCGTGCCGCAGCACGATCGGATCGTTGTCGGCGTACACGACCTTCGCCGTCGGCACGATGCCCTGGACGATCTGATGCAGATTGGGCTCGGTGGGGATCCCGGTCCCGATGTCCAGGAACTGATCGACGCCCTGTGCGGCGAGCCAGGCCGCGGCCCGGTGCATGAACTGCCGGTTCTGCCGCGCCGCATCCCTGGCCTCGGGCGGCAGCAGCGCGCCCACGGCCTCGTCGACGGGGTAGTTGTCCTTGCCGCCCAGCAGCCAGTCGTAGACCCGCGCGGGATGCGCCTTGCCGGTGTCGATGCGCACGGACGGCTGTGGGTCGGTCGTCATTGCAGCTCCATCACGCCGATGAGTCAGGGTGGGCCGAGTACTCGATCATCGTACGCCGGACGAGTCATGTGCCCTGTGGGCAGCGGCAGTTGACCGCTCGACTCCTGTTGATCGCCAGGTGTTGCGTAAAACGCATGTTTCATGAGGTGAGAGTGGTAACTTCCCCCTCATGGGTATGAGCCTTGAGGATCGGGTGCGATCGGCGGTGGCGGCGCTCCTGCACGCGACCGGCGAGTCGCAGACCGAACTCGCCGCCGTCCTGGGCGTGAGCCAGGCCCAGGTGAGCCGCCGTCAGTCCGGCAGCGCCGGCTGGAGCCTCGCCGACTGCGAGGCCGTCGCCGCGCACTACGGCATCGACGTCCTCGACCTGCTCGCCGGCCCCACCCGGGCCACGGAGGCGCTGCCCGCCGCGCGCCGCCGCGCCCTCGGCCGCCAGGCCGGCCCCCACCGTTCCGCTGCCACCGAGGGGCGTACGTCATGACGGACTTCGGCGCGATCGACGCGCTGCTCGCAGGCGCGAAGAAGGAGGTGGCGCTGCCGTCGGCCGAGGAGCGGCGCACCCTGCGCGAGGAACTGAACCTCTCGCGCACACAGCTCGCCCAGGCGCTGGGAGTCAGCCCGTCCACGGTCGGGGGCTGGGAGTCGGGACGGGACCCAAGTGGCGAAGTACGCGAGAAGTACGCGTACTTCCTCGAAGGAGCGCGGACGAAACTGGCCGCCGAGGCATCGGAGACGGCCGGGGAGGCAGCTCCGGGCGAGGAGCCGGAGGACGAGTCCCACACCGATGCCGAGCTGCACGCTGATGCCGAGCCGACGGCCGCGCAGGACGACGATGTCGACGTCCTCGCCGCGCCCCAGCCGTGCGTGCTGTGCGGACAGCCCGCCCGGCACCAGGTCGCCGGATTCCCTCAGCATCTGGACCCCGCCGAGTGCGAGCACGCCGAGACCGCGCGGACACCCGAGCCTTCCCCGCCGGAGAGGGCCGCTTCCCGTACATCACCCCAGCGCGCGCAGTCTTCCGGCCGGCAGCGGCAGGACGGACGCGGCGTCCGGGTCGTCCCGGTCGGCCGTCGTATGAAGGCCGTCGACGACCCGGACCTGATCGCCACCGCTGTCGCCGCCGCGCTCGCCGAGCACTCCGGCGACGTGGACAGGGCGACCGCCGCGCTGGTGAAGCGGGCGATCCCGGACGCGATGGCGCTGCTGGACCACACCCGCAAGGGCGGCCGCTACGACGTGATCGCCCACCCGTGGCTGCCCGACGTCCTGCGCAAGCAGTCCGCCCGCGGCGCCGACCAGATCTGGGAGGCCCGACCCAAGTGGGCACGGCCCGAACTGCCGCCCGGAGAGCACGAGATCACCGCGCTCGACGTCAACGGCGCCTACCTGAGCGCGCTGAAGACCCATCTGCCGCTCGGCCAACTGGAACACTCCACCGGCAACCACCACAACCCGCGCCGCGCAGGCGTCCACCTGATCACCCCGCCCGACTGGGACCACGACGCCTACCTGCCCAACCCGATCGGCAGCCGGGACGAGCCGGGTCCGCTGTGGGTGACCGAGTCGACCCTGCGGCTCCTGCTGCGCATCTCCGGCCCGAAGTACGGACTGTGCGACCCGCCGGAGATCCACGAGTCGTGGACCTCCGGGGCCACCGAGGGCCTGCTGGAGAAGTTCCGCGTCGCCCTCAAGGACGCCCGGGACCGGGCCATCGCGGAGGACGACGAGGTGACGCTGGAGTACGTCAAGGCGATGTACTCGAAGTTCGTCTCCACGCTCGGCGAGTCGAACTACAACCGGGAGCTGTACCGCACCGACTGGATGCACCTCATCCGCAGCCAGGCCTTCGCCAACCTCTGGTGGAAGGCCCATCGCGCGTACGACGAGGGTCTGATGGTCGTTCGCGCGATGGGCACGGACGAGCTCCACGTCATCGGCGACTGGCGCACCGTGTTCCCCGAAGGCCGCGGCGTCACCGAGGTGAAGGTCAAGGACGTCTACCGCGTCGGCCCGTAGCCGGTCACGCAGGCCTTGGTCGTGTCTCAGGGCGTGATGCGGAATTGCAAAATTTCGCAATTGGTTAGATGCTTTGTTGGCTGTGTTCGCAGGTAGCCGCGGACACGGCTTTTCGCGTCACCCACGGGGTGGTGCTCGTAGGGAGGCCGAGGGGTCGTGTCCGTTCCGCTGTATCAGGCCGGAGTCCTGTCCGTTCGGCTCCGTTCCCTCCGGGTGACCGGGCGATGACGTCGGCAGTCAGGGCGGTGAGGGGCCGGCTGGTGGCGGTGCTGCCCCGGCGCGCCGACCTTGTCGACATGCGGCGCGACCCGCGCCGGGATCTGCTGGCCGGGCTGACCGTGGCCGTCGTCGCGCTGCCGCTCGCGCTCGGGTTCGGGGTCTCTTCCGGGCTCGGCGCCGAGGCGGGCCTGGCGACCGCCGTGGTCGCGGGCGCGTTCGCCGCCCTGTTCGGCGGATCGAATCTGCAGGTGTCGGGGCCGACCGGCGCGATGACGGTGGTCCTCGTGCCGATCGTCGGCGAGTACGGGCCGACGGGCGTGCTCACGGTCGGTCTGATGGCCGGCGTGCTGCTGGTCGCGCTGGCTCTGTCCCGGGCCGGACGCTACATGCGGTACATCCCGGCTCCCGTCGTCGAGGGCTTCACCCTCGGCATCGCCTGCGTGATCGGGCTCCAGCAGATCCCGAACGCGCTGGGCGTGCCCAAGCCCGCGGGCGACCAGGTGCTGGTGGTCACCTGGCGGGCGGTAGAGGAGTTCGCGCAGTCCCCGAACTGGACCGCCGTCGGCTTCGCCGTCGCCGTGGCGGCGGTCATGCTGGCCGGGGCCCGGTGGCGGCCGACCGTGCCGTTCTCGATCCTGGCCGTGATCGCCGCGACGGTGGTCGCTCAGGTCGCTCATCTCGACGGGGCCAAACCGATCGGCGACCTGCCGTCCGGACTGCCCGTACCCTCGCTGTCCTTCCTGGACCTCGGCTCACTCGGCTCGCTCGCCGCCCCGGCCGTGGCGGTCACCGCCCTGGCGGCCCTGGAGTCGCTGCTGTCGGCGTCGGTCGCCGACGGCATGACGGTCGGTCAGCAGCACGACCCCGACCGGGAGTTGTTCGGCCAGGGACTGGCCAACATCGCCGCCCCGCTGTTCGGCGGCGTCCCCGCGACCGGGGCGATCGCCCGCACCGCGGTCAATGTCCGCACCGGCGCGAGCTCCCGCCTCGCCTCCCTCACCCATGCCGCGATCCTGACGGTGATCGTCTTCGCGGCGGCACCCCTCGTCTCACGGATCCCTCTGGCCGCCCTGGCCGGCGTGCTGCTGGCCACGGCCGTGCGCATGGTCGAGGTCGGATCCCTCAAGGCCATGGCCAAGGCGACCCGGTCCGACGCCCTGATCCTGGTGCTGACCGCCGCCGCGACCCTCGCGCTCGACCTCGTGTACGCCGTCGTCATCGGCCTGGCCGTGGCAGGCGCGCTGGCCCTGCGTGCCGTGGCCAAGCAGGCCCGCTTCGACGAGGTCCCGCTCGACCGGGGCGACCACAGCGCCGAGGAACACGCACTGCTGGCGCAGCACATCGTGGCGTACCGCATCGACGGTCCGCTCTTCTTCGCCGCCGCCCACCGCTTCCTGCTGGAGCTGACGGAAGTGGCCGACGTCCGGGTGGTGATCCTGCGCATGTCCCGCGTGACAACCATGGACGCAACCGGCGCCCTGGTCCTCAAGGACGCGGTGCGGAGGCTGCGACGCCGTGGCATCACGGTCCTCGCCTCCGGGATCCGCCCGGGACAGCGGCAGGTCCTGGAATCGGTCGGCGCGCTGGACCTGCTGTGCCGTGACGGCAGGGAGTACGCCACCACGCCCGAGGCCATCCGCGCCGCCCGCGACCACCTGGAGACGGCCGGACTGCTGCCCGCCCTACCCGCCCCGCAGCCCGCGGCGCCGACCGAGGAAGCCCTGCGATGAGCCGCCCGCCCGGTCCTGTCGCCGGTACCTCAGGAATTGCTAACATTGGCAATTCCTGAGGTCGTCACCGGTGGACTTGGCGGCTCGGTTCCTCGGTGCGACGCCGGTCCGCCCGGTGCCGCGGGCGGGGATGGCCGTATGTTGTCGACGGGTGGATGGAAGCGATGCGCCGAGGTCCGGCCGATGGGGCCGTGCTGTCGGGCCGGGGAGGCGACGGCACGATGAGTACGCCGCTGTACCAACTGAAGGCCGAGTTCTTCAAGACCCTCGGCCACCCGGCCCGTATCCGCGTCCTGGAGCTGCTCAGCGAGCGCGAGCACGCGGTCTCCGAGATGCTGCCCGAGGTCGGCATCGAGCCCGCCCACCTCTCCCAGCAGCTCGCGGTCCTGCGGCGCGCGAACCTCGTCGTGACCCGCAAGGAGGGCTCGACCGTCTACTACTCGCTGACCAGCCCCTACGTCGCCGAGCTGCTGCGAGTCGCCCGCACCATCCTCTCGGGCGTGCTGGCGGGCCAGGCGGAACTCCTCGCCGACCTCCAGGCCACGCAGCAGGAGGCGAAACCGGCGTCCTGAGCGCGGCCTGTCACCCGCCCGCGACGGTCCACGTGTGCCATGCCCCGTTGCGGAAACAGTTCTGGTAGTAGTGCGGGGCGCTGTTCACGTAGACGATCACGCAACGCTCGATCCCGTCCCAGAACGTGTAGCCGGTCGTGTTGTCGGCCCGTCCTCCTCCGGGCATCTCCTTCCACCCGCCGGCGTTCTTCCACACGTGCCAGATGTGGCGGTTGGGTGCGATGACGAAGACCTCGTCGACGCTGCCGTTCGCCGTCCAGTCGGCCGACAGCACCTTGGTCCCGCACTTGTAGGTGCCGGTGTAGTGCCACTTCGTGATGGTGCAGCTCGACGCCTGGGCGCTGCCCGCCGATGCGACGACCCCGGTCAGACAGAGCGTCGCCGCGGCAGCCCCGGCCGCCGCCTTCCTCAGGATGCTCACTGGGTTCCCCCTCGGTTCTCGTTGTGCGGCGAGCCTCCCAGCCCAAGCGGCGGGCGTCGTCAAACGAGTGGCCTACGTCGGGAGTCAACTCCTGCGGTAGCCGACGGCGGACTCAACCTGCCGGGGTAGGCGAGCAGGACGACGGCAGCAGTCGGCTGCGCTGACGGTCATTCACTCGGCGTCCGCAGTCCGCCCAACAGGGCGAGGAGAGCCTGTTCGGCCTCGACGCGCGCGGCGCGGGGATCGGGTGCCTGGGCGATGAGCAGGGCGGCCTCGATCGCGGCGCTGAGGAGCAGATGGCCGACGACGTCGGCGGGCTGTCGTACGAGAATGCCCTCGGCCATGGCCTGGTCGAGCCCGGCGATGACCAGGCCCAGCCCGTGCCGGGCCTCGATGGCGCGCCATTCGGCCCAGCCGAGGACGGCGGGGGCGTCCGTCAGCGCGATGCGGATCACCTCGGGGTCCTCGCAGGCGTCCAGGAACGCGGACAGCCCCTTGGTGGCGGCGCTCCACGACCCGTCGGCGTCGGCGAGCGCGGCGGCGACGCGGTCGGTGATGTCGCGCTCCTGCTCTTCGAACACGGCGCGGAACAACTCGCGTTTGTCGCCGAAGTGATGGCGCAGCGCACCGCGCGTCAGACCGGCCTCGGCGACGATCTCCTCGGCCGGCACGGCGGCGAATCCGCGCTGCGCGAACAGCCGCCGAGCCGTGCTGATCAGCACCTGTCGGGTCGCCCGGGTGCGGTCCTGCTGGCGTCGCCGCTCGGTCATCGGTGCTCTGGCGCGGGGGTCTGGGCGAAGGCCGCGATGAGGTCGGCGAGCGCGGCGGGCTGGTCCTCGGGCATGAAGGTGCGGGAGTCGGCGACCGGGGCGAGTCGGGCGTGGGGGAGCAGGGCGGCGAGCCGGTGGGCCAGGGAGAGCGGGAAGAGACGGTCGTCCTCGGCCCAGGCCAGCAGGACGGGCCGGTCGAAGGAGGGGAACGACTCGGCCGCGGCCAGGGTGTGCCGGCAGTGGACGCCCGTGAGGAAGCGGCGCAGATCGCGGCGCACACCCGCATGCCGGCGGGCGGGCCGCAGATAGGAGTCCATGACCTCCGCCGGAATCGGCGCCTTGGACAGCAGCCCGAAGGCGAACGGCAGCCGGCGCAGCATCCGGGGCCGCAGGAACTGGGCGATCAGCCACCCCGATCCCGGCAGCCGCGCCAGCACGGGCAGGTAGGCGAACAGAGGTGGGAAGAACCGTTCCAGACTGTCGCAGTCGGTGAGCACGACCCGGCCGATCCGCTCCGGATGGCGGGCCATCATGATCTGGACCAGCGCCCCGCCGGTGTCGTTGGCGACCACGGTGACGTCGGTGAGGTCGAGGGCGGCGAGGAAGTCGGCGACGAGCGCGGCCAGAGCGGGCGGGCTCAGGTCTGCCCGCGGGTTCATGGGGTGCTCGTGCGAGCCCAGCGGCCAGTCCGGGGCCAGACAGCGGTATCCGGCGTTCGCGACGGCCGGCACCACGTGCCGCCACAGGTCGGCGTTGACCAGCAGCCCGTGCACGAACAGCACGGGCGGCCCGTCGCCGCGTTCCCGGTAGGCGATCACCCCCTGCGGCAAGTGCACCGTGCGGGCGACTCCGAGGTCTTCGCTGTGCGCCATGTCGACCTCCCCGTGGGGGACCGGTTGGGGGCTGGACTTCCAGAAAACATCCATCCCGGATGTATGTACAGAGGGGCGGACGGAGATTCCCGGCGCCCGTCGGCCCGGGCGTCCCGTCCGCCCCGTGGCCCCGGTGGAGGAGCTGCGCGGTGTCTGTACGCAGTCAAGGTCTTGGGATACCGTCTCCCTGCCTCAGCATATTGAATCGTTTCAAGCCGCCGTTTCAATCGCCTTCGAGGGACGAGGTGCCATGACTTCCAGCAGCACAACGCCGAACACCGGACAACCCGGCCCCGGCCGTCGCACGGTCCTGGCGGCCGGAGCCGGTGCGGGAGCCGCCGCCCTGACCGCCGGCCCCCTGAGTGCCACCCCGGCCGCGGCGACCCCCGGCGCGGACACGGCCGCGGCGAAAGCCCCCGGCGTGCCACGCCTCGGCACGGGCTGGCAGCGCTATGTCCAAGGACCCGCGTCCCGCACGGTACGACCTGCGCGCGCCCTCGCCCCGACCGGTGACGTCCGCAACCCCGACGCCCTGCTCAAACCCGGCGGCGCCAGAACGGTCCTGCACCGCCCGCAGCCGACCCCCGCCCCGCGCTGGCCGCAGGGCACCACGGCCCAGGCCTCCTCGACGCACGCCGGCAACAACGGCAACGACGGGCAACCACGCACCTACGACGCCGCCAACGCCGTCGACGGCAACCCGGACACCTTCTGGAACGACGACACGCTCGGCGCCTTCCCCGACACCCTGACCATCACCCTGCCCGAGCCGCAGGAGCTGTCCGGGATCACCGTGATCTCCAACAGCGACGGCGTGCCGACCGACTTCACGGTCGACGTCCTGGCCGGCGACGGCTGGCAGACCGCCGCGACAGTTGCCGACAACGATGTCATCCAGCGGGCGGTGCCCTTCACCGCACCCGTGTCGACGAACCAGGTCCGCATCACCGTGACCGGCGTCCAGGACACCCCGCGCGGCGCCTTCACCCGGATCAACGAGGTGTGGCCCGAGCCGGTCGAACCGGTCGTTGCCCCCAGCGTCACGATCGACTTCGGCAAGGTCGTCGTCGGATACCCGCGCATCCGCTTCACCTCCGCCTCGGACAACTCACCGGGCGTACGCCTGGCCTTCTCCGAGACCCGCCAGTTCCTCACCGACCGCTCCGACTTCACTCGATCCGACCAGGCCGGCGGCGCCGGCCAGGGCTGCGACCAGTTCGCCGTCCCGGCCCAGGGCGCCGACTGGAGCGACCGCAAGGGCTTCCAGAGCGGCGACAAGGTCTACGCCGACGGCCTGCACGGCTTCCGCTATCTGCGCGTCACCCTCGACGCCCTGGCCTCCGACGCCCCCGCCGCCCAGCCCTGGGGCACGGTCGAGATCGACGCCGTCAGCCTCGACTTCACCGCCTACCTGGGCACCCCCGCCACCTACCGCGGCTGGTTCCTGTGCTCGGACGACGACCTCAACCGCTACTGGTACGGGGCCGCCTACACCAACGAACTGGTCACCGACACCTTCCGCCAGGACGACGTCGACCCGCGCAACGCCTGGACCGCTTCCCTGGAGGGCAGACTCGTCCTGCACGACGGCGCGAAACGCGACCGCGACCCGTACGTCGGCGATCTGGCCGTCTCTGCACCCACCCTGTACCTCACCCACGACGACGCCGCGGCCGCCGCCCGCAACGTCCTGGCCGACCTCGCCGAACACCAGCGCGCCGACGGCTGGATCCCACCGGCGTCGATCGCCTCGTACACCCTCGCCCTGTTCGACTATCCGCTGTGGTGGGTCACCTGCAGCTGGGACTACGTGCTCTACACCGGCGACCGCACCTACGCCGCCCGCTACTACCCCCAGCTGCTGAAGGTCCTCGACGTCTGGTACCCGAGCGTCACCGACGACGCGGGCCTGCTGAGCAAGGGCCTCAACAACACCGGCGGATACGGCGACTACGCCTTCCTGCCGCGCACCGGACGCATCACCTACTACAACGTCCTGTACGTCCAGGCCCTCACGGACGCCGCCCGGCTGGCCCGCCTGCTGGGCCACGAGGCCGACGCCGCCCGCTGGACGGCACGGGCCGCGACCGTGAAGGACGCGGTCAACACGCACCTGTGGGACGACGCCGCCGGCGCCTACCTCGACTCCGGCACCGGCGCGGCCCGCCACGCCCAGGACGGCAACGCCCTCGCCGTCACCGCGGGCGTCGCCGACGCCGACCGCGCGGCATCGGCCCTGGCCCACCTCGACGCCACGACCCGCCGCCCGTACGGCAACGCGTTCATGGACAACGACACGATCTTCGACGGCGCCTCACAGCGCGTGTACGCCTTCACCTCGTACCCGGAGATCGTGGCCCGTTTCGAGGCCGGGCGCGCCGACTCGGCGCTGGACCAGATCCGGCGTACCTACGGCTGGATGGACACCCACGACCCCGGCATCACGAACTGGGAGGGCATCGGCCCGAACGGCTCCCTGTACGAGGACGCGTACACGAGCATGGCGCACGGCTGGTCCACGGGCGTCCTGCCCGCGCTCACGCACCACCTGCTGGGCGCCCGCCCGACCTCCCCCGGCTACGCCACCTGGGAGGTACGCCCGCATCCCGGCGACGTCGCCTGGGCGCAGGGCCAACTCCCCACCCCGCACGGCCCGTTGCGCGTCGCCTGGGAGAACTCCGGGGGCACCTTCCACCTCACCGTCGTCGTCCCCCACGGCACCCGAGCGACGATCGCCGTACCGGGGGGTCGTCACCTGACCGTGCGGGCCGGGAACCGTCAGGTGTGGGACGGACGCCATGGCCGCGACGCCACGGTCGGCGTCGTCGACGGCCGCGTCACGATCTCCGAACTGCCCCCGGGCACGCACGACTTCACCGCCCGTCGGGACGGTTGACGCCCGGCCCCAGTTGAACGCCTGCGGCGGAGGAGCAAAGCCCTTCCGCCGCAGGCGAGTTACGGTCGCGCGGCTAGCCGCACGTCAGCGTAGGCGTCCCCCAGTCGCCGTGATCGTTGCCGTTGCCGTCCCCGGCGTCACCGACCTTCAGGTCGACGACCTGGGCGCCGCTGATGTCGACGTCGATCGGCACCGCGGCCTGTTTGCCGCGGATCGTCGGCGTGGTCACCAGGGTCTTGCCGTCGGCGATCACGGAGAACGTGACCGTTCCCGCGCCACCCGTCTCGTCGTCGACACCGACGTTCGCCGTCAACCGCGAGCAGTTTCCGGCGAGGTAGAGCTCGACGTCGCTGACCGAGTTGGTGCCCAGGCCCTTGGTGTAGCCGACACCGGCGATCGTGATGGGGCGGCCGTCGCCGGCCGCCTGTTCGCCGACGCTGGTGTCGCGTTCCACCGGGCCCCACCCGTTGGTGGAGGACAGGAACGGCAGGTCGCTCACCGCGCTCTTCCCGGCCGGCGGGGCCGGTGGGATGCCGCCGACGATCCGCTCGTCGGAGCCGGTGGCCTGCCGTCCGGCCTGCCGGTAGTCCACCGTGGCGGTGAGCGCCGAGGCGGAGGGCAGAGTCCCGGCCGGTGGCCGGACCTTCCAGGTGAAGGTGGCCGACTGACCGGAGCGCAGGCGGTCGACGGACGTGGGGCTCGCGGCGCTCACGTCCCAGCCGTCGGGCGCCGAGAGCGCGGCCTTCAGCTGGGAGGCGGCCGGCCGGTCCTTGGGCACCCGTACCGTCGCCCGTGCCGTGAAGGCCTGTTCGGGCTGGGCGGTGTCCGGCACGTCCAGGGTGACGTCCGCTCCCGGACGCTTCGGCATCGCGTAGGTGCGGGCGTCGTAGCGCGGGCTGTCGTTCTGTGCGACGCGCAGGGAGGAGGCGTAGCTGCCGTAGTCGGTGAGGGAGACCTTGCCGAGGCCGCCGGTGCTGCCGTCCAGGTTCCACACGGCGATGGCGATGCTGTTGTGGCCGTTCGGGTTCAGGATGCCGTTGGGGACCGGGAACGTGTCCTGCGGGCCGAGGTAGTTGACGTAGTTGCCGACCTGCCAGCCGTTGACGAAGATCGTGGCCCGGTACTTGCGTGACGGGTCGTCGGTGAAGGTCAGACCGAGCGAGGTGTCCTGGCCGCGCGGCAGGTCCAGTTCGGCGTCGGTGCGGTACCAGGAGACGCCGGGGCGGGTGTCGGTCGCCGGCAGGGACACCTTCTTCCAGGTGTCGTCCGGGTAGCCCGGCAGGGACCAGCCGGCCCGCTCGCCGTACAGGCCGCCCGTCGACAGCGGGCCGCGCACCGTGTCCAGGAGGTCCTCGCCGCCGCGTACGCCCTGCACCCGCCAGGTGACGGAGGTCAGCGGGGCCCCGACGAGGGAGGCGCTGGTCAGACCGCGTGCGGTCTTGTTGCCGTTGGTGGAGTTGTAGTCCTCCTCGTGCCCCATGTTCACGGTGAGCACGGACAGGACGTTGTCGCCCTTGGCCTTCACCGCGTCGGCCGGGAAGGTGAAGTCGGCGCTGCCCGTGGTGGAGCTGCCCAGGAACGTGCCGTTGAGCCAGGCGGAGAACGCCTGTGCGCCGCCGCCGGAGTCCGAGACCAGGTGGACGCCGGTCTCCTTGCCGGTGGCGTGGAAGCGGCCGCGGTACCAGGTGTTGCCGGTGTGGAAGCCGTAGTCGTCCGCGTAGAGGACCGGCAGCTTGTTGATGCCGGAGACGCTGTTGGTGGTCGTCTTGTCGGCCACCTGCCAGGTGGTGTCGTCGAAGCCGGGGGCCGCTTCGGGGGACTCGTCGGCGTGCTTCCAGTTCGTCAGGGCCGGAAGGTGGACCGCGGCGGCCACCGGGATCGTCCCGGTGAGGCTTCCTGTGTCAGTGGTGCGGGTGTTCACCGCCCGTCCGTTCCAGGTGACCTGGCGGGCCGAGGTGAACACCTCGATGTTCTTGTCGTCGGCGTTGTCGCCGGTCAGGGCCACGGTGCGGCCGTCGTTCCGGCTGGTGGCCGTCCGCAGCAGGTGGGTGCCGCGCACGAGCACCGGGCCGCTCGCGGTGTCCTGGCGCCAGAACGTCTCGGCCGTCGCCTTGTCGCCGACGAGCAGGAGGAGCGGGCGCTTTCCGCCGCCGGTGACGCTGACGCGGATCAGGCCCTTGTGGGTGTAGTTGAGGCGCAGGTCGCCGCTGTCCGGGTCCCAGGTGGTCGTGACGGTGCCGCCGTCGGCGGTGACGGTGGGCTTGGAGGAGTAGCGCAGGACACTCTCGCCGTCGCTGCCCGCATCGCCGTACAGGACGGCGACGTCACGGTCGGCGATGGTCGCGTCGGTCATGATCTCCGACGTCGAGTACTGCAACTGCTGGTCCCCGAGCGGGTAGTTGGCCACGATCACGTGCGAGTCGCGTCCGTCCAGCGTGATCGCGGTGCCGGGCTGCTGCGGCACGACCGGATAGGTCGGCTCCTCGGCTGCGGTGCCGGTCGGCACGTCGATGGCGTCGATGGCCACGTAGTTGTCCGTGGATCCCGAGCTGTGGCTCCCCGTGACGACGATCTTCAGCGTGTGGGATCCGCCGGCCAGGCCGGTCTTCTGGAAGAGCACCGCCTGGTTCTCGGAGCCGGAGTCGTCGACCGTGGCCACCTTGTCGCCGTCCAGGTACACGTCGGCGTAGCCGTGGTTGTTCGTCTTCGAGCCGATCCAGCGGATCGCCGTGCCGTCGAAGGGGACGGTGAGCGAGTCGCCGGCCTTGTTGGAGAACGACTCGGTGTGCTTGTAGTCCCCGCCGGTGTAGCTGGTGTCGGCCACGTGCGACCACGAACCGCTGTACTGCAGTGCGGAGTCGGGATCGTCCCAGGTGTAGGTGGTGTCCGTGACGGGCTGGGCGTTGAAGTCCAGCGAGATGTGCGCCTTGTCGACGGCCGTGGAGGTGGAGTTGCCGTGCCGCAGGACGTGGAACTGCGTCTTGGTGTCCGGGTTGATGCGGGCGGTGTCGACGACGGCGGAGTCGTCCGGTGGCGTGGCCCTGATCGCGTCGGTCTTGGTCAGCGGCGCGACCGCCTGCGTGAAGTACCCGATCAGCTTGTCCTCGTAGTACTTCGGATCGAGCTGGCGGGTCTCGCGGATCGCGGCCCCGTAGTCGTACGACGTGTAATTCTGGGGCATGCCCAGCCAGCCCCAGTTGGTGCCGCCGTAGGTCATGTAGAAGCTCTGCGCGGTGGCGCCGACGGCTATATTCTGCTTGTAGAACACGTTGGCGAACTGCTCGTTGATCAGCTGGGCGCACTTGTCGTAGCCCGGCCCGCCCCACGGGTCGAAGGCGCCGCCCTGGAACTCTGGGGAGTACAGCGGCTTTCCGGCCGGGTGGTCGTAGCTGATGTCGGGGACGCCGTTCCACTTCGTCGGGTTGGAACAGTCGAAGCCCTGCGGGTAGGAGTCCGGGCCGTCGACGTCCAGGGCGCCGGTACCGGAGTTGAAGGTGCCGTTGTTGTTGCCGGTCAGCGGTACGGTGATGCCGTCGGCGCGGGCCTTGTCCTCCAGATGCTTCATGTACGAGCGGCCCGCGGCCGAGCCGTCGTAGTACTCGTTCTCGACCTGATAGGCGATCACCGACCCGGTGCCGTTGGTGAGTTGGTGCCGGGCGATGATCCGGTCGATCTGCGTCAGCCACTCGTCGGCGTACTTCAGGAACTCCGGGTCGTCACTGCGGTTGTGCCCGGCCTTGGTCGTCAGCCAGCCGGGCAGACCGCCGCTGTCGACCTCCGCGTTGATGTAGGGCGCCGGGCGGGCGATGACGTAGAGCCCCGCCTCCTCGGCCATGTCGAGCAGCTTGTCGACGTCACGCACGCCGGTGAAGTCGTACACCCCCGGCTTCGGCGAGTGGTAGCCCCAGTCGAAGTACAGCGAGGTGGAGTTGAAGCCGGCGGCCTTCATCTTCTGGAAGATGTCGCGCCACAGGTCCTGGCTCGGGAGCCGGAAGTAGTGGAACTCGCCGGACCACAGGTAGGTGCGTTTGCCGTCGACGAGGAACGAGTAGCCGTCGAAACTCACCGTGTGCGCCTGGGCAGTTGCCCCGGCCACGGTCGCGGGTGCCTGCCCGCCGGTGTCCCGTGCCGCGGCGGGCGCGGTCATGCCCGCGGCGAGGGCGATGGTCGCGGCCGCCGACAGGACCGCCTGCCACCACCGACGCCGGACGGGTCTCGCAGCCTGTGAATCGATCCGGTCACTCCGCACCGCGGCCTCCCTCTCGCCTGAGCAATCAGGATCGAACAGACTCAGGCAAAGTCGAACAGTAAAGCTGGGCAAGGCTCAACACAATGGGGCGGGAGGACGCGGTTGAGGCGAAGTGGCAGAGGACGAGGGGGTGTTCAGTCGCGGGCCGGCGGAGTGTAGAAGTCGCCGACCGATGTCCAGACGCCCTTCTTCACGACCACGCGCTGGACACTGCGCGTGCCGAGATGGTCGCCCGCGCTGAACTTCATCACGGGGGAGACCCCGGGATCCACGGAGGACGCCTTCTGGTACGCGGCGGTCAGGGCCTGGGAGGTGACGGGTCCCTTGATGGTCTTGGCGATCTCGGCGAACACCTTCGCGTTGCTCCAGCCCCACAGGGCGAGGAAGCCGGCGTCCTGACCGGGCTCGTACTTGGCCATCGCTGTCCGGAACTCCTTGACCGCGGGATCCGGGTCCGAGGGAGCCTTCACCAGCTGCACGGCCTTGAGTCCCTCGGCGGCGTCCTTGGCCAGCGCGATCGTCGACTCGGCGGCCACGGGCGCGTACGCGTAGGTGGGCAGGGAGAGTCCCTGGAGCTTGGCCTCCTTGAGGTAGGCCGCCGCCTCGGGGGAGGTGAGGATCACGATGACGGCGTCGGGCTTGTCGGCCTTCACCTTGCTGATCACCGGCGTGTAGTCGGTGGTCTGGTACTTGACCGCCAGCCGGTCCACCCGGACCGACGGGTCCACCTTCTTCGCGACGGGCTCCACCTGCTTGGCCACGTTCACGAAGGCGGCCGGATCGCTGTGCACGACGAGGATCTTCTTCGCACCGTCCTGCACCGCCCAGGAGGCGACGGCCGCGGCCTGGTCCTCGTACAGGGTCTGCGTGCCGAACAGGCCCGGGCGCGGCGGCTCGTACCAGTTCTCGGCGCCGCCGACCTCGTTGAGCACCGGCACCTTGGACTGGTTGAGGACGAACGGGAAGGCCGCCTCCGCCTGCGAGGTCCCGTTGGCGTTCACGATCGCCACGACCTTGTCCTGGCCGACCAGTTCACGCGCGATCTGCACGGTCTGCTGCGGGTCGGCCGCGTTGTCCTTCACCGTCCACTTGATCTTGCGGCCGTTGATGCCGCCTTGCGCGTTGACCATCTTGAAGTAGGCGTCGGCGCCCACCTTTTCGGCCACGCCGTAGGTGGCGGTGGCGCCGGTGAGCGGGAGCCATGCGCCGATGTGGATCTCCGACGAGCTGCCGCCGGTGGCACCGGCGGAGTCCTGGCCGGCGCAGGCGTTGGCGGTGAGCGCCACCGCGGCCAGGACGGCCAGCGATCCCGCGGCGCGGCGGTACCTTCTCGTGGTTCGGAACATGGTTTACCTCGTTCGCAACGGGATGTCAGTTCACCTGGGAGGTCTGGGCGGTGGCCGCCGTGCCGGGGGCGAGGGTCGGGCCGCCGTTGAAGTAGGCCGCTTCAGCCAGGGCCTCGAACGCCGGGTCGCCCGGCCGCCCGTGGACCGCGACGACGCCCTCGTGCAGCACGGCCACCTCGTGGCACACGGACAGGGCCCGGCTGAGGAGCTGTTCGAGCAGGACGACGGTGAGGCCGTCGCGGGCCAGCCCGGACAGCCGGTCGTACACCTCGTCGACCAGCGCGGGGGCCAGGCCCAGTGCCGGTTCGTCGACGATCAGGATGTCCGGGCTCACGATCAGGGCCCGGGCGATGGCGAGCATCTGCTGTTCCCCGCCGGACAGCCCGCCGGCCGGTGCGGACATGCGGTCGCGCAGCCGCGGCGGCAGCCACTGCATGGTCTCTTCCAGCCGTGCGCGCAGCGGGGCGCCGGTGATGCCGGCCGCGTAGGCGGCGACTTCGAGGTTCTCGCGCAGCGACAGCGTCTTGAACAGGGCCCGCCCCTCCGGTGCGAGGCTGGTGCGCAGGGCCCCGGCGGTCTCGCGGTTGCCGTGGGTCGGCGCGAGGGAGCCGTGCAGGATGCCGGCCAGGGTGCTCTTGCCCGCTCCGTTGGCGCCGGCGATGCCCAGCACGACCCCCTGGCGGACGTCGAGGTCGACGTCACGCAGGGCGACCACACCGCCGTAGGCGTGGCCGACACCGTGCAGCCGGACCATGCTCCGCCCGCCGGTGTGCTCGGGCGGCCGGGTCCGGCCCTCGACACTGCCCAGGTACGACGAGCGCACCTCGGGATCCTGCAGGACGGTGTCCGGGGTGCCCTCGCCGATCGTGCGGCCGAAGTCGAAGGCGAGCACCCGGTGGGCGACGGAGAAGAGGTCGTCGAGGACGTGGTCGATGACGACGACGGCGGTGCCGTCGGCGTGCAGTCGCCGGATGTGCCCGGCCAGCAGGGCCCGTTCGCCCGCGTCGAGGCCGCCGAACGGCTCGTCCAGGACAAGGAGTTGAGGTTCCTCGGCCATCGCGCGGGCCAGGTCGAGGCGCTTTTGCAGGCCGAAGGGAAGCTCCGCGGGCCGGCGGTCGGCGACGTCCGCCAGGCCGACGGAGTGCAGCAGCCGCGCGACCTCGGCCCGGCGCCGGGGGGTGATCCGGCGGCGGGTGCACAACACGTTCTCCGCGACGGTGAGTTCGGAGAAGACCTCGGCGTGCTGGAACGTGCGGCCGATGCCCATCCGCCGCCGCGCGGTCGCCCTGGCCTTGAGCAGCGGCCGGCCGGCGAAGTCGGCGGTCCCGCTCACCCGCCCGTTGCCGGTCAGCCCTGACAGGGCGTTCAACAGGGTAGTTTTTCCGGCCCCATTGGGACCGATGACAGCCAAGATCTCGTTCTGACGAAGGGTGAGGGAGGCGTCCTCAAGAGCTTTGAGGCCGCCGTAGGAGACGGACACATGCTCCAGGTTCAGCAGTACGGGGCCACCGGTCGGGGCCGGAGCCTGGTTCGGAGAGGGGTCCGCAGGCGTTTCGGCGTGCGGCCGTCGCGGAACGCGCCGCAACAGAGTGCGCGCCGGCTTGGCCAGGAACGGTACGACCCCACCGGGCAGGAACAGGAGTACGGCGATCAGGACGATGCCCTGCACGACCGGCTGGGGCAGTCCGACCGCGGAGGACAGCGAGGGGTTCCAGGTGAGGTAGATCCCGCCGGCCACCGCGCCGAGGATCGTGCCGACCCCGCCGAGGACGCAGGCCGCGATCAGCGAGATGCCGAAGTTGAGCGAGAAGGGATCAGGGCTGACGAAGCCGGTGAGCAGCCCGAGCAGTACGCCCGCGAAGCAGGTGCACGCCCCGCTCACCGCGAAGGACAGTGAGGACTGGGCCTCCGGCGCGATGCCGATCGTACGGGCGGCCAGGGGATGCGACTTGGCGGCCACGAGCCGCATCCGCAGCCCCGAGGCGGCGGCCGGTACGGCGAGCGCGAGGACGACGGCCGCGGCGCCGACCGCGAGGTACTGCGCCTCCGTGCTGCCACCCAGGACCGTGCCCAGACCGAGTCCGCTGCGCAGTTGGAGGACCGGTACTCCCTGGTCGCCGCCGGTGACGCTGCTCCAGCGGTTGATCAGTTCCAGGGTCACCATGGTGAAGGCGAGGGTCAGCAGGGCGATGTAGAGCACCGAGAAGCGGGCACCGGCGTATCCGAGGAAGGCGCCCAGGGCGGCGCCGGTGGCGACGGCGCCGAGGATCACCGCTTCCAGGGGCCAGTCGTGGCCGCTGCCGTACGCGGCGAAGTAGGCGCCGATGGCGAAGAACGCGGGGTGGCCCACCGACCAGATGCCGGACCAGCCGGCGAGCAGGCCGACCGACAGCACGACGACCGCGTACACGGCCGCGAGTCCCACCGAGTACATCTGGTAGGCGGGGATGGCGCCGGAGGCCATGAACACCATGAGCACCGCGCCGGCCGCCGGGCCCAGGGCGGCCCTCGCCAGGAGGGAACGGTTGAAGACCATGGACGCGACCCCTCAGACCCGTTGGAAGGTGCGGGTGCCGAACATGCCCTGGGGCCGGATCAGCAGGACCAGCACGGTGAACGAGAACACGAACGTGTCCCGGAAACTGGCGGAGATGTAGTTCGCCGCCATGTTGTCCAGCACGCCGATGGTCAGACCGCCTACGACAGCGCCGTACATGCTGGTCAGGCCGCCGAGGAAGATGCCGGCGAAGGCCCGGAACAGGGGTGCGACCAGCGCGGTGGGCACCAGGCCTGAGCGAGGTGCGTACAGGCAGGCGGAGAGTGCGGCGAGGCCTAGGCCCAGCGCCCAGGAGATCCTGGCCAGGCGCTGCGAGCTCAGGCCGACCACGCGGGCCGTGTCGGCGGACTCGGCCGCGGCGCGCATGGCGGAGCCGAGCGTGGTGCGGGTGAAGAGATAGCCGACCAGGGCCATCGCGACGGCGGCGACGGCGATCGTCAGCAGGCTCTGGACCGGCAGCGCGGCACCGGACCAGCGCACCGACCCGTCGATCAGGTTCGGGAACGACTTCGGCTGGTTGCCCCAGATCGATCCAGCCACGCTCTCGGCGATCAGGGACACGCCCATCGTCACGACGAGGGCGGAGAACAACTGGCCCTGCCCCAGCGGCCGGATCACCGCCTCCCGTACCACCAGGCCCGCAGTGACGGTGATGACGACGGCGGCGAGGACGCCGAGCAGCGTCGCCACCCCGCGGTCGTGGAGCGAGAGCGCCACGTACAGGCCCAGGGTCGCCAGCGAGGCCATCGCGAAGTTCACGACGTCCGTGGCCCGGTAGATGATCACCAGCCCGAGGCCCATGAGGCCGTACACGGCTCCGCTGGCCACTCCACTGACCAGGACAAGCAGGAACTGACTCACAGTCGCTCCCTCCGAGAAGGGCGCGTTCGCGCCATGCGTGCGGGAAGCATGATCACCTCACGGACCACAGAGTTAAAGTGAACTCAATTCAGTAAGCTAGGCGCGCGGGCGCCGGGTGGGCAAGACTCGTGCACGGGATTTGTGCGGCCATCCGAAGCCGGTGGCCGGAGAGGTCAGCGGCCGACGGGCGCCGGCGTCTCGCCGAGCGCGGTGCGGGCCGCCGCCAGGCCGAAGACCAGGGCGGGGGCGAGGCCGCCCGCGTAGGCGCGCCGGTACAGCCCGCCCGCGTCGGCGCCCGCCGCGAGCAGGCCCGGAACCGGAGCCTGGCCGGACGACTCCGCGGACAGGACATGCGCCCCGGCGTCGATCAGCAGGCCGCCGAAGGTGAACGTGATCGCCGGAGCCGCCTCGACGACATAGAACGGCGGCTCGTCCAGAGGCAGGCGGTCGAGGAGGCGGCCGGGGGCGAGGCTCCCGCCACCGCTCACGGCGGCGTTGAACTCCTCGATCCGGTCCCGGATCGTGGCGCCGGGATAGCCCCACTCCTCGGGCATCGACGCGAAGTCCTCCAGACTCTCCGCGACCGCGGCACGGGCACCGGCGCGATGGCACAGCTGGAACTTGTCCACGCCGGGGATACCCTCCACGTACGAGGCGCTGATCCACTCCCGGTGCACCCGTGCGTCGGCGACCAACAGGCCGCGCGCCCGGGGCCGTTCGAGCAACGCCATCGTGGTGAGGTGGTCCCCGATCGTCTCGTCCACGAACCGCTCGCCCGTCGTGTCGAACAGCAGGGCGTGCTCGCTGTAGTAGAGCGCCAGGTCCACGAAGCGCGCCGGGTCGGCGAGGCAGACCCCGGCCGGCATCAGATGGCCGTATAAGCCCGCATCCTTCCTGCCGAACGCCGCGCCCGCCGTACGGCCGAGCCGAAGACCGTCACCCCGGCTGTGCGGGTTGGCGCGCAGCCCGATGTCAGCGGCCTGCGGATGCACATGCTCGGCGCGCAGGCCGGGATCGCCCTGGAAACCCCCGCTCGCCAGCAGGGTCCAGGTGGCCTCGACCCGGCGCGCGGAGCCGTCCGGCAAAAGGAGTTCCGCACCCTTGACCACGCCGTTCTCCATCAGGAGGGAGCTGGTCCAGGTGCCCGTCAGCACTTCCTGGCCCCGGTCGCGGATCAGCCGCTCGCAGGTGTCCAGGTAGTGGTTCGTGTCGACCTGGTGACCGCGGCCGAAGCCCAGCACCGGCACCGGCGGCCGGCACTCCACGCCCAGCGACCGGATCCAGTCGACGCCATCGGCGAACCCGTCCACGAGGGCGGTGGTCAAATCCGGGTCGCCGTCCGGGTTGACGCGGCGCATCTCCTCGAGGCTCGGCGCCGTCCATACGAAACCGGCGAAGCGCGCGGAGCCGCCGGTACGCTCCGCCTTCTCCACCAGGGCCACGGTGCCGCCCTCGGCAGCCACCCGGGCGGCCGCCGACAGGCCGGCCATGCCGCCGCCGATCACCAGCAGATCCACAGTCTCCGCACCCATAGCGGGTCCCACCACCTTCGCGTGTCGTCGAACGCAACAAGACGCTAATTGAACTCACTTCTGGAGTCGAGAGGTCGGCGGGCGCGGGGTTGGACAGTATGATTTTCGGCCGCATCGGTGGTGTCGGCCGGCCGGGACAGCCTCAGTCGGGGACCAGGACTGCCCGCCCCCGCACCGCCTCGGAGCGGAGCCTCGCGATCGCCTCCGCCGCGCCGGACAGCGGGAACTCCTCGACGCGCACCCGCAGGGAACCCGCACGGGCCAGGGCGACCACCGCTTCCAGCTCGGGCCGGGTCCCCCAGAAGGGGAGTGAGACCCGTGTCCCTGGAGGCAGTGCGCCGGGCTTGCGGATCACCAGCTGCCCGCCGCCGCTGCCCACCACGGCCAGCTCCCCGCCCGCTCGCAGTACCCCCGCCGCCAGTTCCATGGTGGAACCGTTCCCGACGAAGTCGAGTACGGCCGCGGCCCCGACCCCGCCCGTCCGGCCCCGCAGGACCGCCGCGGTGTCGGGTCGCAGGAGTGTCGCGAAGTGCGCACCGCACTCGCCGGCGAGTGCGAGGGCTTCCGCGCGTACGTCCACCGCCAGCACCTGCGCGTTCGTCGTGGCGCGCAGGATCTGGACGGCCAGATGCCCCAGCCCGCCGACGCCGAGGATCACCACGCACGCACAGGGGTCGTCGCCGAGCGCGGACCGGACCGACGCGACGGCGTGATACGCGGTGAGCCCGGCGTCCGACAGTGGTGCCGCCTGGGCGGCGGCCAGGTCGCCCACCGGTACGAGGAGCCGCTTGGACGGTACGAGCATCAGGTCGGCCATCCCGCCGTTGCGCCCGAGGCCCGCTCCCGTACCGACGCCGTCCGCGTCGAGCGCCGTGCGTCGATCGCAGTAGTTCTCCGCCCCGGCCGCGCAGCGTGCGCAAGTGCCGCAGCCCCAGGGGCCGTAGACGACCACGCGCTCGCCGATGGTCGGACCCGCGGCCTCCGGGCCTCGCTCCACCACCCGGCCTGCGACCTCGTGGCCGAGCGTGAAGGGAAGCCGGTAGGGGAGAACGCCGTCGCGTGCGTCGATCACGTGGAGGTCCGAACGACAGATGCCGGCCGCCTCCACCTCGATCAGGACCTCTTCGCCCGTGGGAACGGACCGGGTCGACTCGGTGAGGGTCGGCGGGCCGCCCCAGCGGGTGAGTCGGAGTGCTCTCGTCCTGCCTGTTGACATACAAGGCACAGTAACAAAAATGAAGTCAGTTCAGTAAACGGATGCGGGGTGGTGGACGTGCATGGGCGATGAGCACACGGGACGCTTCGACGGGCGGATCGCACTCGTCACCGGCGCGGGATCCGGCATCGGCGCGGCGGTCGCCCGACGACTCGCCGAGCAGGGGGCTGAAGTCTTCGCCGCGGACATCGACGGCCCGGCTGCGGAGGCCGTCGCGAAGGAACTGCGCAAAGCCCGCCCGCTGATGCTCGACGTGGCCGAAGCCGCACAGGTCGACCAGGCTTTCGATGAGGTCGTACGGCAGCACGGGCGGCTCGATGTCCTGGTGCACGCGGCCGGGGTCGATGACCCCACGGCGAAGGAGTGGATCGCCGAGGCCCTGGTCGCGGACCGGCCGCCGGAGGTGACGGCCCGGCTCGGCGACGAAGCCTGGCGGCGCGTCATGCGCGTCAACCTGGACGGCACCTTCCACGTTCTGCGGGCGGCCCTGCGGGTCATGGCGCCGCGCCGATCCGGAGCCGTCGTCACCGTCGGCTCCTCCTCGGCCTTCGACGCACAGGCCGGCTATTCGCACTACGCGGCCTCGAAGGCGGGCGCGCACGCGCTGAGCCGGTCCGTCGCCAAGGAGGCCGTCGCGTTCGGCGTCCGCGTCAACACCGTCGCGCCGGGGCCGACCGAGACGGGCATGGCCGCGCGGACACCCGCGGCGCTGAGGCAGGGCTTTGCCGATCCGCGGGTCCGGCCGTACGCGACACCGGAGGAGATCGCCGACATCGCTCTGTTTCTGGCGAGCGAGGAGGCGGCGAACCTCGTGGGGGCCGTGCTGCTGGCGAATGGCGGGCGGTTCACGGTTTGAGAGCTCATCTGCTCGTGGATCGCTCCGGGCGGTC
Organism: Streptomyces cylindrosporus; assembly: GCF_022698165.1. Classification (GTDB taxonomy): domain Bacteria; phylum Actinomycetota; class Actinomycetes; order Streptomycetales; family Streptomycetaceae; genus Streptomyces; species Streptomyces cylindrosporus. Next base: position 308,674 of record NZ_JALDAY010000006.1, on the reverse strand, counting down.
CTGGTCCGTCGCGGCGAAGCCGCACATGGACCCGGCCCCGCGCTCCCCAGGTGGGTGCAATCGAAGGAGGCTTGGATGTTCCAGCTCGTTGCGGATCCCGCGATGCTGGCGGAGACCGAAGAGCAACGCCAACTGAGGGCTGTCCTGCGGGACTTCCTCGCCGAGACCTGCGGGCCCGAGGAGGTCCGCCGGCAGATCGACAGCCCTCGCGGACATGACCGGGTGCTGTGGGACCGCCTCGCCGCCGAGATAGGCGTCCACGGCCTTGCCGTGCCCGAGGAGTACGACGGTGCCGGCTACACCTTCGCCGAGCTTGCCGTGGCGCTGGAGGAGACCGGGCGCGTGCTGTGCCCCGCGCCGCTGCTCAGCACGGTCGTACTCGCCGGACACGCCCTGCTCGCCGCCGGCGACAGGCAGGCCTGCGCGCGCTGGCTGCCGGGCATCGCCGCAGGAGCGCTCACGGCGACGGTCGCCGGGTTCCTGCAGCCCGCGGACGTCACCGCCGAACGCGGCCCGGACGGCTGGGTACTGCGGGGCGAGACCGACTTCGTGCCCGACGGAGAGGACGCCGGGCTACTCCTGGTCGCGGCGCGGGCACCGGACGGGGAGCGGCTGTTCGCCTGCGAGCCGGACGGAGCGACCTGCGACCGGATCGCCCGCAAGGTCCTCGACCCCACCCGCCGCCAAGCATGTGTACGCCTCCGGGGGCAGTCCGCCGAACCGGTCGGCGAGCCCGGACAGGCGGCGGAAATCGTCGACGCCGTCCTCGACGTCGGACGGGTGGCGCTGGCGGCCGAGCACGTCGGCGGCAGCGCGCACGCACTGGACGAGCTGCTCGCCCACCTCTCCCAGCGGACCCAGTTCGGCCGCGCCATCGGCTCCTTCCAGGCGGTCAAGCACCGGCTCGCCGACCTGCTCGTCGAGGTCGAGGGAGCGCGGTCGGCAGCGGCGTATGCGACCGCCTGCCTCGCCGGAGCGGCGCCGGAACTCCCCGTGGCGGCGAGCGCGGCGGCGGTGGCCTGCACTGGCGCCTACCGACTGGCCGCCACCGAATACGTCCAGCTCCACGGCGGAATCGGCTTCACCTGGGAGCACCCGGCCCACCTCTACGTCCGCCGGGCGCGCGCCGACGAGGCCCTGTTCGGCACGGGTGACGACCACCGGCGGCGCCTGGCCGGGCTGCTCGGTCTCACCGGCCGAACCGGCTGACCGCTCGGCACCGCTCGCAGCGGTTGCCGCTCCCGATCCATTGACAGGGGCATCTATCGCCCACAGAATCGAACTCAATTCAGTTCAGTTTGGAGGAGCTCATGGCAGTCGAGGACGAGATCCAGTTCGAGCGCGACGGTCACGTGGCGCGGGTCTGGCTGAACCGCCCGCACAAGAAGAACTGCGTGACCGTGTCGATCCTCAATCGGCTGGACGAGATCATCACCGAGGTCGACGCCGACCCCGAGCTGCGCGTGCTGATCCTGCGCGGCCGAGGCAACACCTTCTGCTCCGGGTTCGACCTGGACAGCCTCAAGGCCGACTTCGTCGGCAGGTCCAACGCCATCGACGTCGCCGTGCTGTCGGCCAAGGTCTGCGACCGGCTCTACTCGATGAAGACACCGTCGATCGCCGTGCTCGAAGGCCATGTCACCGCGGGCGGCTTCGAGTTGATGATCTCCTGCGACTTTGCGATCGCCGCGGACGACGCCCTGATCGGCGACTTCCACATCCGCCGCGCGCTGTTCGGCGGCGCCGGACCGATCTACCGGGTGCCGCGCATGATCGGAGTGCGCAAGACGAAGGAGCTGATGCTCACCGGCAAGCTGCTCACCGGCGTCGAGGCCGCCGAGTTCGACCTCGTCAACGCCTCGGCGCCCGCGGACAAACTCGACGCCACCGTCGAGGAGTTCGCCGACCAGCTCATCGACAAGAGCCCCTTCACCATGTGGATCACCAAGATGACCATCGACCGCAGCCTCGACGCCGACATCCAGTCGCTCATGGTCATGGAGCACCTCGCGGTCGGCGTGATGCTCAACTCCGAGGACGCTGCGGAAGGTGTGTCGGCCTTCCTGGAGAAGCGGGAGCCGCAGTGGAAGGGCCGCTGACCGCACAGCCGGAGAGCGGGGGCCGGCTGCACGGCTCCCGGTGCGCCGACTGCGCGGTGGCCACCTACCCGGCAGGCCCTGCGTGTCCGCGCTGCGGGGGAGAGGCCGAACCGGTCGAGCTCTCCGGCACGGGCACCCTGTGGACCTGGACCGTGCAGCGGTACGCGCCCAAGTCGCCGCCGTACGTCCCACCCGCCGCCGGCTTCACCCCGTTCACCGTCGGATACGTCGAACTGCCTGAAGGAGTACGGGTCTTGGCCGCCCTCGACATCCGGCCCGAGGACGCCGAGATCGGCATGCCGGTGACGCTCGCCGCGGGCACCGGCGTTCCCCGGGGCCACCGGAGCGTCGTATGAGCGGCGAGGAGGTGCTCGTCTGCGGCGCCGGGATCACCTCCTTCGCCCGCACCGAGGCGAGCGGCCGGCAGCTGGCCGTGCAGGCCGTGCGAGCCGCTCTCGCCGACGCCGGACTGCCCTGGTCCCGGGTGCGGGCCGCCTACGGCGGCAGCGATGCCGCCGGCAACGCCGACACCCTGGTCGCCGAACTCGGCCTGACCGGAGTGCCGTTCACCAACGTTCGCAACGGCTGCGCGACCGGCGGCAGCGCACTGGTCGCGGCCACGAACGCGATCCGCTCCGGGGCAGCGGACGTGGCCCTCGCCGTCGGCTTCGACAAACACCCGCGCGGCGCCTTCGACCCGCGGCCCGCCGACTGGGGGCTCGACGAGGCCTACGGCCACGACGGACTGATGGTCACCACCCAGTTCTTCGCCATGAAGATCCAGCGCTACATGCACGACCACGGCATCAGCGCCCGCACCCTCGCCATGGTCGCCGAGAAGGCGTACGCCAACGGCGTGCTCACCCCGCACGCCTGGCGCCGCAAACCGCTCGACGCGGCCGAGATCCTGGCGTCCGGCCTGGTCAACGACCCCCTGACCCGCTACATGTTCTGCTCGCCCGGCCAAGGCGCCGTCACCCTCATCCTCTGCAACCGCGCCGTGGCCCGCGAACTCGCCGGAACCCCGATCACGCTGCGTGCGGCGGCCGTACGCACCCGCCGCTTCGGCTCCTTCGAGGTGTTCAGCCCCTGGGCACCGACCGGGACACCGACCAGCGTGAGCGCGGACGCCGCTCAAGCCGCCTTCGAGGAGGCCGGACTGGGCCCGGGCGACATCGACGTCTGCCAGCTGCAGGACACCGAGAGCGGTGCCGAGGTGATGCACCTGGCCGAGTGCGGATTCTGCGAGCACGGCGAACAGGAATCGCTCATCCCCTACGGCGCGACCCGCATCGACGGCTCGCTGCCGGTCAACACCGACGGCGGCTGCATCGCCAACGGTGAACCCATCGGCGCCTCCGGCCTGCGCCAAGTCTACGAAGTCGTACAGCAGTTGCGCGGCCGAGCCGGTGAACGCCAGGTCTCGGACGAGCCGTCGACCGGATTCACCCACGTGTACGGAGCCCCGGGCGTCAGCGCCTGCACCGTGCTGACCCGCTGAGAGGAGGATCATGGACGGCATACCCGGCCTGGACGAGTTCCGCGCCGAGGCCCGCCGCTGGCTCAAGGGCGTGGCACCACCGCGCTCCGCCCGCCAGGAGTGGGGCAGCGGCGACGACTCGGTGGCCGTCTTCGAGAACCGGACGGAGGCCGAGGAGCGCGAGCACACGGACCGGACACGGGACTGGGAGCGCACCCGCTACGACCAGGGGTGGGGTGCGCTCGCCTGGCCGCCGGAGTACGGGGGGCGCGAACTGCCAGTCCACTACGAGCGGTTGTACCGCTCGGAGGAATCCGCTTTCGACGTGCCGCGGCGCACCGAGGTCTTCCCGGTCACCCAGCAGCTCGTCGCCCCCGCCGTCCGTATCTGGGGCACCGAGGAGCAGCGGCGGCGCTGGCTGCGGCCCATGCTCCGCACCGACGAACTCGCCTGCCAGCTGTTCTCGGAGACCGAGGCGGGCTCGGACCTCGCCGCCGTCCGCACCCGTGCCGTACGGGACGGCGACGGGTGGGTCCTGAGTGGCCACAAGGTCTGGACGTCCGGCGCCCGGGTCGCCACCTGGGGCGTCGCGGTCTGCCGCACCGACCCGGACGTGCCCAAGCACGCGGGCATCACGGTCTTCCTGGTTCGCATGGACGCGCCGGGTGTCACCGTACGGCCCATCCGGCAGATGACCGGCGGCTCCAGCTTCAACGAGGTCTACCTGGACGACGTGTTCGTCCCCGACGCTGACCGGCTCGGCCCGGTCGGCCAAGGCTGGCGGGTCACTCTCACCGTGCTGGCCGCCGAACGCCTCGACTCCGGCGTCCTCGGCCTGGACAACGCCGACCGCGCCCTCGCACTCGCCCGGCACCTGCCCCGCCCGCTCACCGGCGGCGAAGAGCAGCAGGCGGCCGACCTGTACGTCCGCGCCCTCGTGCAACGGCTCACGGGACTGCGCGTGACATCGGCACTCGCGGCCGGCCGCGAACCCGGCGCCGAGGCCTCCGTCGGCAAGCTCCACGCCACCGCCACCATGCGCGCCACCACCGACCTCGTCCAGCAACTCCTGGGGCCACGCCTGGCCGCCGACACGGGGGAGTGGGGCACCTACGCCTGGACCGAGCACCTGCTCGGCGCGCCTGGCTACCGCATCGCGGGCGGCAGCGACGAGATCCAGCGCAACATCCTGGCCGAGCGCGTACTGGGGCTGCCCAAGGAGCCGAAGGGAGAGGGGCGTTGAGCACCACAACCGAGACGAACGAACTCGCGCGACGGGTCCGTGAGCGACTCGCCGACCGACACCAGTCCCTCGGCGAACTGCACCCCCTGCCCGGCGGCCACTCCGGGCTCACCTACTCCATCACGGCAGGACCGGCGTCGTACGTCGTCAAAGCGGTACCACCCGGCCAACGCCCCGTCGGCCGCAACGACGTCCTGCGCCAGGCCCGCATCCTGCGCGCACTCGCCGACTCACCGGTGCCCGTCCCCGGCGTCGTCGCCGTCGACGAGAGCGAACCGGCCTGGTTCGCCATGGAGTTCGTGGACGGAGAGGCGATCGAGCCGGTCCTCGACGAGCACCGACTCGATCCCGAGCTGTGCCGCAGCCGGATGCTGGCCCTGCCTGACGTCCTACGGGACCTGCACGGCTGGACGAAGACCGAGGCCGTCGAACCGCTGGACCCGGCAGGGGAGTTGGAGCGATGGAGCCGCACCATGCGCGCGGTGCCGTCCGAACTCCGCCCCGGAGCCGAGGACGTCCTGCAAGCCCTGGCCGCCCGCATCCCCGACAGCATCCCGCCCACCCTCGTCCACGGCGACTTCCGCCTCGGCAACGTCCTGTGCCGGGGCGACCGCCCGGCCGCCGTCATCGACTGGGAGATCTGGGGATACGGCGACCCGCGCATCGACCTCGCCTGGTTCCTGCTCTTCGCCGACCACCGCAACTTCCCCCGGGTGGGCCGTGCCGTCCCCGGCCTGCCCGGCGAGGAAGAACTGCTCACCGCCTATCTCGACGGCCGACCCGAGCCCCCCGCCTTCGACTGGTTCCGCGCCCTGGCCCGCACGAAGATGGCCGCGATCATGGGCCACAACCTGCGCAGGCACCGCGAGGGCAAGCACCACGACCCCGACCAGGAGCGGCTGCCCCCGACCATCGCGGCGATGATCCGCGCGGCCGGCGACATCCTCGCCCCACGGTCCTGAAGGAGTACCGTCATGGATTTCGGACTCTCGCCGAGGGCCGACGAACTCCGCTCGCGCATGGCCGCGTTCATGCACGAGTACGTCCTGCCCGCCGAGCCCGTCTACGACCGCCAGCTCGCCGAGGCGGACGATCCGCATCAACTGCCGCCGGTGATGTACGAGTTGAAGGAGAAGGCGCGCGCCGAGGGCCTGTGGAACCTCTTCCTCGCGCACGGCGACCGGGGCGCCGGCCTCACCAACCTCGAATACGCGCCGCTCGCCGAGCTGGCCGGACGGTCGATCATCGGCCCCGAGGTGTTCAACTGCTCCGCCCCCGACACCGGCAACATGGAACTGCTCGCGCTCTTCGGCACACCCGAGCAGCAGGACCGCTGGCTGCGGCCGCTGCTGGACGCCGAGATCCGGTCCTGCTTCGCCATGACCGAACCCGAGGTTGCCAGCTCCGACGCCCGCAACATCCGTACCCGGATCACCCGCGACGGCGACGAGTACGTCGTCAACGGCCACAAGTGGTACACGTCCGGGATCCTCGACCCCGACTGCCGGCTGATCATCCTCATGGGCGTCACCGACCCGGACGCACCGACGTACCGGCAGCAGAGCATGCTGCTCATCCCCCGGGACACCCCCGGCATCACCGTGCTGCGCGACCTGCCGATGTTCGGCTACACCGACCGCTGTGGCCACGGTGACGTGCTCTTCGAGGGCGTACGAGTGCCTGCGTCGGCGCTGCTGGGCGGCGAGGGGGAGGGATTCGCCCTGGCGCAGGGGCGGTTGGGGCCGGGCCGCATGCACTACGCCATGCGTGCCGTGGGATTCGCCGAGCGCGCACTGGAGTTGATGTGCCGCCGCACCCTGACCCGCACCGCCTTCGGTGGCCCCCTCGCCGAACGGGGTGTCGTGCGCGAGTGGATCGCCCGCAGCCGCATCGAGATCGAGCAGCTGCGGCTGTTGGTCCTCAAGTCGGCCTGGCTGATGGACACATCGGGCAACGCGGCCGCCCGCACCGAGGTCGCCGCGATCAAGGTGGCGGCGCTGGAGGTCGCGCACCGGGTGGTCGACCGGGCCGTCCAGGCGCACGGCGCGGCCGGGGTCAGCGACGACACCGTACTGGCCCGGCTGTACGCGATCACGCGGGCGCTGAGGATCGCCGACGGCCCGGACGAGGTGCATCTGCGGACGGTCGCCCGGCGTGAACTGGCCAAGTATCCCGAGGAGTCGGCGTGAACGGGCAGGAACTGGAGGGACAGGTCGCCCTGATCACCGGCGGCTCGCGGGGCATCGGACTCGGCATCGCGCGGGCCTACCGGGAGGCGGGCGCGCATGTGGTGATCGCAGCCCGGAAACCGGACGGCCTGGCCTCGGCGCGGGAGGAACTGCTGAGGATCAAAGGCGACGGTGAGGTCCACGAGGTCGTCGCCAACGCCGGCGAACCGGAGGACGCCGAACGCTGTGTCGAGGAGACCGTGACCCGCTTCGGCCGCGTCGATGTCCTGGTCAACAACGCTGCAACCAACCCCTACATGGGCGATCTCCTCGACCTCGACCTGCCGCGCGCGGAGAAGACGGTACGGGTCAACCAGTACGGCATGGTCGCCTGGACCCGGTGCGCGTGGCGGGCGTGGATGCGGGAGCACGGCGGTGCGGTCGTCAACATCGCCTCCGTCGGCGGACTGATCGTCGACCCTCACATCGGCTGGTACAACGCCACCAAGGCGGCCATGCTGCACATGACGCGGCAACTCGCCTACGAACTCGGGCCGAAGGCGCGGGTGAACGCGATCGCGCCCGGGCTGATCAAGACCGAACTGGCGCGGGCCGTCTGGGAGCCGAGAGAGCCGATCCTGACGGGGAAGCTGCCGCTGCGCAGGCTGGGAACCGTGGAGGACGTGGCTCACGCGGCCCTCTTCCTGGCGTCCGAGTCCTCGTCCTGGATGACCGGGCAGACGCTGGTACTGGACGGCGGGGCGACCGTGCTGCCGATCGGGGTGGACGAGTGACCCCCGCTCCGGCCCCGGCTGCGGCGGCGGAGTTGTTCTCGCTGCGTGGGCGGACCGCCGTGGTCACCGGGGCGTCGTCCGGGCTCGGGGCCCGGTTCGCCGCTGTCCTCGCCTCGGCCGGCGCCACCGTCTTCGCCGCGGCCCGCCGACTGGAGCGGTTGAAGGAGCTCGCCGACGAGGATCCGCGTATCCATCCGGTGGTCTGCGACGTCTCGCGGGAGACCGACCGGGTGCGGCTGATGGAGACGGCGCGCGACGAGAGCGGCCGCCTCGACGTCCTCGTCAACAACGCGGGCGCGCCCGGTGCCGTACGTGCCGAGGAGGAGAGCGCCGAGGACTTCGCGAAGGTCCTGGCCGTGAACCTTGTGGCGCCCTTCCACCTGGCACGGCTCCTCGCCGAAGCGCCGGAGCACGACAACCGTCGCACGCGATCGGTCGTGAACGTCTCGTCCGTGCTGGGCCTGGTCTCCGGTGCCCCCATGGGCGGCGCGGCCTACGCCGCCTCCAAGGCCGGGCTCATCGGGCTCACCCGTGAGCTGGCGGGACAGTGGGGCGGGTCGGGAGTACGGGTCAATGCGCTGGCGCCCGGCTGGTTCCGCTCGGAGATGACCGAGGAACTGTTCGCCGACGAGCGGTCCCGGCGGTGGGTCGAGCGGGGAGCCATGGTGGGGCGTGGGGGCGAGCCGGGAGAACTGGACGGTGCCCTGCTCTATCTGGCGTCGGACGCGTCCTCGTACTGCACCGGACACGTCCTCACCGTGGACGGCGGGTGGACGGCGCGATGAAGGCCGACGACGTTGCGATGAGGGTCTGTGTCGAGGTCGACGGCGACGGGCTGGCGCGGGTCGAGATGTGCCGGGGGTCGGGCAACGCGATCGACCTGGCGATGGCCCGGGCACTGCTGGAGGCCGCGCGGGAGTGCGAGAAGGCGGGGGCGCGGGCGGTACTGCTCACCGGGCGGGGGCGGTCCTTCTGCGTCGGCGGTGACCTGAAGGAGTTCGCCGCGCTGCCCGAGGAGCGCCTGACGGGACACCTCGCGGAGGTCACCGACGCACTTCACGGCGCGCTGCGGATCCTCGCCGGGCTGGACGCTCCGCTGGTGGTCGCCGTGCAGGGGGCCGTCGCCGGGGCCGGGGTGGGGCTCGTGGCCGCGGCGGACGTCGGTATCGCAGCGCCCGACGCCGGCTTCACGGCCGCGTACACCGCGATCGGGTACACGCCGGACGCCGGGGTCAGCTGGTCGCTGCCCCGGCTGGTCGGGCCCCAACGGGCCGCGGACCTGCTACTGACCAATCGCCCCGTTACGGCTGCCGAGGCTCTGCAGATGGGTCTGGTGAGCCGGGTCGTCGAGCCGGAGCGGCTGCTGGCGGAGGCAGTGCAGACGGCGGGGGCGCTGGCCCGCGGCGCCACGGCGGCGTACGGGGCGACACGGAGGCTGGTCCGGCGGGCGCTCGCCACGGGCCTCGACGAACACCTCGACGCGGAGGCGCGTGAGCTGGGCGCCGCGGCGGTGTCGGGGGAGGGGCGGGAAGGTGTGGCGGCGTTTCTGGCCGGGCGTCGGCCCGATTTCACGCGGCGCGCGAGCGTACCGCTCAAGACCGGACCGCCTGGGTCGGCATCGCCCGAGTCGCCGCACCTCGAACCGCCACGCCCCGGACCACCGGGCTCCGCGCCGCCGCGCCCGATGCGGCCCGGCCCCACCCCTCGGGACGGTGCCTGATGGACCCGCCCGGTGCTCGATTCGTACCCGACTTGAACTTGGGTCTACTCTCGGACGACCGAACGGTGATCGGTACCGTCCACGGAGGAGAGGGAGAGACGATGGCGAGGGCGCGGATCGTGGATCCGGAGGAGGGGCCCAGGTCGAAGCGCGGCGCGATCCTCGTGGCCGCCGTGGAGCGGTTCGGGGAGGACGGCTACGAGAACACCAAGTGGTCGGAGGTCGCGGACCGGGTCGGCATCGGGCAGACGGCCCTGTACCACTACTTCGAGTCCAAGGCCCACTGCCTGCTCACCATCATGCGCCTGGAACTGCAGCGCTCCCACGACCAGTTCGTCGAGGCCACGAGCGAGGAGACGGACCCGGTCGAGGAACTGCGCGCGGCCGTCCGCACCGCGTTCGCGGTGACCGAGCAGGAGATCCGCCAGATGCGCATCCTGCAGGCCAACATGTCCCTGCTCGCCACTCCGCGCAAGTCCAAGCGCGAGGAGACCGAGCGGGTCGCGGCCCGCCAGCTGGTGCAGATGGTCGAGCGGGACTGGACGACCCTGCTGATGCGCGGCATGTCGAAGGGCGCCTTCCCGGTCCGTGACGCGCACACCCTCGGTCTCGCCGTCCTCGGCATGATCGTCAGCGTCTGGCGGTGGTACCGCCCCACCGGTGCGATCCCGCTTTCCGAGATCAGCGAGATGATCGAAGGGTGCGTGGTGCGGATGGTCGCCGAGTAGACCCAGGCCCCGCCTCTTGTCGGCGGCGGGGCCGCTGCCGTACCGTGAAATTGAACTGAACTCAGGTTGCTTAGGTGCTGAGGGAGAGCGACAAGCAATGGTGCTTCGCGAATACATGGCCCGCATGGACGGCCAGGACCCGGAAAAGGCCCTCGAACTCCTCGAACCGGGCTTCCGGTTCCTGATCTCCCTGCCCGGCGGTCAACGCGCCGGCGCCTCCCGCGCGGACTTCGCCGGCTACATCGCCGGGCGCAACGCGGTGGACCGCAGGCACGAGATCGTGCGGTACGCGGTCGACGGCGACGTCGAGACGGCGTACGGCTTCGTCGTCGACGGGGGAGTGACGACCGGCGCGTTCCTGTCCGCCGTGCAGGTGTCGCCCGGCGGGCTGATGGCGAGCTATCAGTCGTTCTTCACGCCCGACTTCGACCTCGTGGACCGGCCGTGAGCGCCCCGGCCACGTCGGCCGCCCCGTTCCTGACTACCTGGTTCGGGATCCTGGACAGCGACGACGCCGACCGCATCCTCGACCTGATCAGCGACGACTTCTCCTTCTCGATCCTGTTCTCCACCGGCGGCGAGGTCGGCACCGACTTCCACGGCGGGCGGGCCGCGATGGAGGGCTACCTCGCCCAGCGTGAGGTCGGCACCCGCACCCACCACCTGCTGACCGCGTCCACCGTCGGCCGTGACGAGCTGTACCTAGGCGAGGTCCGCCGGTCCGGCGTACCGGAGGCGACCTTCGTGGCCTCGGCCCGGCTCGACGACCAGGGCCGGGTGCGGCGGCTGCTGATCGGACGATCGCCCGCGGTCCTGTTCGCGTGAGGAGGGCACGATGTACAACCTCGTCCTGCTGGCCGCTCGGCCGCCCGAGTGGACGCACGAACGGTTCATCGCCTGGTGGCGCGGCGAGCACGCCGAGCTCACCCGGCACCTGCCCGGGCTGAGGTCCTGGCGCCACACCGACATCGACGCGGCCCTCGAACCGCGCTCAGAGGGCTGGGACGGCGTGTCCGTCCTGAGCTTCGACACCGCCGAGGACCTGCGCAAGGCCCTGCAGAGCTCCGAGTGGGCGGCGGCCGTCGCCCAGGTAGGCGACATGCGCGGACGGCGGATCGCCGTCATGGGCGGCGAGATGGAGATGTACGGCGGCTGAGTCCGCCCCTTCCCGACATGGGCCCTTCGCGACGAGGCGAGGAAGTGGATGCGACAGACAGTGCGGGAGTTCTACGAGCGTTCCGAACGCGGCGACTTCACGGCGGTCGTCGACGATCACGGACGCCACGGTGCGCGCGAACTGCTGCGGCGGGCAACCGAGTTGGCGGACGCGATGAGCCCGGACGGCACGCCTCGTGATTCCCTTGAGGGCACGCAGAGCGGCACCGTCCTCCTCCAGGCCGACAACTCGTGGCGCACGGTCGCGGCGACTCTCGCCGTCGGCCGGACGGGCGGGGTCCTGGCGCTGGTCAACCGGCACACCACGCGGGCCGAGTTCGCCGCCGCCGTCGAGGACATCCGGCCGGACGTCCTGATCGCCGAGCCGTCCGCGATCGAGGAGTGGGGGGCCCACCAGGCCCTCCCGGACACGCGGTCGGCCGAGGCCCTCGACGGCTGGACGGTGCTCGCCGGACGCGGTCCCCGCGATGCCTCCCGCTGGTCCGGCGGCAGCGTCATCGGCCTCACCTCCGGCTCCACCGGCCGGCCCAAGGGCGTCGTACAGTCCGAGAGCGCCCTGCGATACGCGTGCTCCTGCACGATCGACGTCAACGGCCTGCACGCGGGGGACGCGGTGGCCGCCGTCGTCCCGCTCTCCTCCACCGCCGCCTACTGCTTCGGCGTCTGCCTCGCGCTCATGCTGGGCGGGCCGCTGGTCCTGTCCGGCCGTTGGGACCGCGAGGAGGCGCTGGCCCGCATGGCCGCGAACGACGTGCGGTGGACCATGTGCGTGCCGACGATGGCCCTCCAGATGGGCTCGGCGGCGGCCGGCTCGAAGGTCCTCGACGGGGTCCGCTCGATCACCGTGGGCGGCGGACCCATGGACCGGGGCGCCCTGGCCCGCGCCGAACGCTCCCTGGGTACGAGGATCCTCCGCGTCTTCGGCATGTCCGAGTGTCTTGGGCACACATCGCCCAGCCCGGACGACCCGGAGGAGATCCGCCTCGGCCGTGACGGGAGGCCGTTCCCCGGCACGGAGTTGAGGGCAGTCGCCGCCGACGGCAGCGTCCTGGCCCCCGGCGTGACCGGGCAGGCCCAGGTGCGTGGCCCGTCCCTCTTCCTCGGATACGCCCGTGACGGCAAGGTCGAGCCGCCGGCGCTCACACCCGACGGCTTCTTCCCGACCGGAGACCTGCTGGTGACCGGCGAGGACGGCACGGTCACCGTCATGGGCCGGGAGAAGGACGTCATCATCCGCGGCGGTCGCAACCTCGACATCACCGAGATCGAACGCGCCGTCGCATCCCATCCCGCGGTGGCCCGCGTCTGCGTGACCCCCGTACCCGACCCGCTCCTCGGCGAACGCGCCGCCGTGCTCGTCGTGATCGAGGACGGCAGCCCGGAGCTCAGCCTCGAAGAGATCACCGCCCACCTCGCCCGCACCGGCATGTCCAAGGCCAAGTGGCCCGAATTCGCCTTCATCGTCGCCGAGTTGCCGCAGACGACCGTCGGAAAGCTCGACCGGTCGGGAGCCCGCAGGCTCGCCCACGACCTGCACGCGCGACTCGCCGCACACCCCGAACAGCACCGCCAAGGAGATGCATGACCACCCCCACGACCCGAACCTCCCGCTTCGACCGAGGCCGTTGGGCGCAGGCCGGACCCGAGACCGTACACCCCGGTGTCCACCGCATTCCGCTCCCGCTGCCAGAGGACGGGCTACGGGCCGTCAACATCTACGCCCTCGAAGGGCTCACGGATGGACTGGTCCTGATCGACGGCGGCTGGTCGATCCCCGAGTCACGCAAGGCACTTGAGGACGCGCTGGCCCAACTCGGCCACGACCTCGGCGAGATCAGTCATGTCCTCGTCACGCACATCCACCGTGACCACTACACCCAGGCCGTCGAACTGCGCAGGCTGCTGGGCTCACAGGTCTACCTCGGCGCCGGCGAACGGCGCGGCCTGGAGCTGCTGGGGGAGCTGTGCACGGACGAACCGGTCAGCTCGCTCTCCACACTGCACCGGGCCGGCGCGCACGACCTCGCCGACCGGGTCGCGTCGATGTACGACGACGCCTTCGACGTCACCGTCTGGGAGGCGCCGGACCGCTGGCTGGGCGCGGAGGAACTCCGTTTCGGGGACAGGCGATTGACGGTGGTCCCCACCCCTGGCCACACCCAGGGCCATGTCGTCTACCTCGATCAGGCGCGCGGCCTGCTGTTCTCCGGCGACCACGTCCTGCCCCACATCACTCCGTCCATCGGCTTCGAACTCGGCGCTCCCGCACTGCCGTTGGGCGACTACCTCGACTCCCTGCACCTGATGACGACCCTCGCCGACGCCCGGCTGCTGCCCGCCCACGGCCCGGTCGGCAACAGCGTGCACGCCCGGGTCGGCGAGCTGCTGGCCCACCACGACGACCGTCTCGCCGAGACGCTGGCGGCGCTCGGCGGCCGTACCCGCACTGCGTACGAGGTGGCGGGCGAGCTGGGCTGGACCCGGCGCAGGGTGTCCTTCGCGGAGCTGGGCGTCTTCGACCGGATGCTCGCCGTCAACGAGACAGCGGCGCACCTGGACGTGCTGGTCGCCCGCGGCCGGGCCTGTCGCATTGAGGCCGACGGAGTCGACTCGTACGCGGCTACGGCTGCTTGAGGTGACTGGCGGACTGTACGCGGCGACGGCAGCTTGAGGCGGCGAGGGGCCGGGCACGGCTCAGCGCGCCGTCCATCCTCCGTCGACGTAAAGCTCGGAGCCGGTCATGAAGCTCGCGTCGTCGGAGGCGAGGAAGGCCACGGCGGCTGCCACTTCCTCCGGCGTACCGAGCCGTCCGAGCGGCGTCCCCTCGACCATCGCGGTCAACCGGGGCGTGTCGCGCCACAGTTCGCGTGAGCGGGGCGTCTCGATGAATCCGGGGTGAAGTGAGTTCACCCGCACACCGCGCTTGGCCCAGTGCAGCGCAGCGTTCTTCGTCATCAGACGTACGGCGCCCTTCGCCGCGTGATACGAGAACTGGGCGCCGAAGCCGCCCACCGTGCCGAAGATCGACGCCACGTTGACGATCGAGCCGCCGCCGGCGCGCTCGATAGACGGGCCGGCGTGCTTCATGCCGAGCCAGACACCGGTCTGCGTCACGGCGAGGACCTGGTCCCAGGACTCCTGGGTTTCGCTCTCCACGGTGCGCATCGAAGCGATGCCCGCGTTGTTGACCAGCACGGACAGCTCGCCCAGCGCGTCGGTCGCCGCGGCGACGACCTCCTGCCACGCCGACTCGTGGGACACGTCGAGGGCCAGGCCCAGTGCGCCACCCCCGACCTCCTCGGCGAGCTTCTCGCAGCGGCCGGCGTCGAGGTCGGTCACCACGACCGTCGCGCCCTCGGCCGCGAGCCTTCGTACGACGGCGTCACCGATTCCACCCGTGGCGCCGGTCACCAGCGCGGTCTTCCCGGCCAGTCTCGATCGCATCGCTTCCCTCACCTCTCGGTACGTCGTGCCCGGCCCTCAGTCCCGTACGCCGAGCCAGGCAAGGGCGCCGCCGTCGATCACGTACGACGCTCCCGTGATGAACGCGGCGTCGTCAGAGGCCAGGAAGCACGCCAGCCTGGCCACCTCGTCCGGTCGGCCGAGTCGCGGTACCAACTGGGGTGCGGTCAGCTCGTGTTCGAGGGCGGCGGGGTCCTCGGCGGCGGCCAGGTGGTCGCGGGTGAGCGGTGTTTCGATGACGCCGGGGCAGAAGCAGTTGCAGCGCACCGGCGCCAGGTCGACGGCGGTGACCTTGGTCAGGTGGATGACGCCGGCCTTGGTGACGCCGTAGGCAGGCGCGTCGGGGAAGCCGGTGAGGCCGGAGACGGAGGCCGCGTTGACGATGGCGGGCCCGCGTGTGGAGCGGCGCAGATGGGGTGCGGCGGCTTTGGTGGTCAGCCAGACGGCCTTGAGGTTGATCTGGTAGACAGCGTCCCAGACCTCCTCGGACAGCGAGTCCACGCGCCGGTCGGGTTCGGTGGTGAATGCGGTCTCGATCACGCCCGCGTTGTTGACGAGGACGTCGAGCCCGTCGAAGCGTCGCGCGGTTCGGGTGACCATCTCATCGATGCTGTGGCCGTCGCGCAGATCGCAGACGATCGTCTCGGCATGTGCCCCGGCGGCGCGCACGAGTTCCGCGGTCTCATGGGCGGTCTTCTCGTTGAGGTCGGCGACGGCCACCGCGGACGCGCCCTGGCGGGCCATCTCCACGGCGATCGACTGTCCGATGCCTTGCCCCGCCCCGGTGACGAGCACGGTCTTACCGTCCAAGGAACCCACCATGAATCTGCTCCCGAGCGCTCGCCATGTAACCTGAACTGAACTAGCTTCATTTCAATTGAGTCTAGGTTCGAGATGGGTGGCTGACAAGGTTCGGGACAGACGGCTGCGGCGGACTCGCCGCCCGTGCTCACCCCCAGCTGGTGTAGCCGTTCTCGTACTCGAAGCAGCTGATCGTCTTGGGGCCCGCTATGCCGTCGACGCCTCCCGCGCACCAGGAGTACTCGCTGGTGCTCTGGATGAGCCTGGTCCAGGCTCGGGTGTTCTGGCCGAAGATGCCGTCAACGGTGAGTACGTCACCGTACCGGTGGTTGATCTGGCGCTGCCATGACGGGACGCAGGCGTCCCTGCTGCCGTACGAGAGGTCGTAGTTGGGTACCAAGAACTGCTCGTTCCCCGGGATGAGCGGATTGTCGTAGTACTTGAGCTGGCAGACCGTGGTGGAGGCTTCGGCGGGAGCCGCGACGATGAGTGATGCGGCGGCCAGTGCGATCGCCGCGCAGGAAGCGGCGATGAGTCGAGCGCGGATCATGGAAGTCTCCTCTGTCGGACTGGCTGCACGATCCAACTGCCCTGCTCTGTAAGGGAGTTGTGAAGCGGCCGCAGGAGACTACTACGCGCCGCCGTCCTGGTCGCCGACCGGAGCAAGCTCGCAGGCGCCGGCGCAAGGAGGTGGCTGGGGCAAGTGTCTTGTCTCTAGGATGTGTTGCCTGGCGCGCGTGACAGCTCGGCGCGACGTGGGACTGGGGGAGACGATGGAGTCCGGGAAGCGGTTGTCCACCAAGATCGATGCCACCGTGCCGACGGCCGCGCGCATGTACGACCACTATCTGGGCGGCAAGGACAACTACGCCGTGGACCGCGCCGCGTGCGAGGAACTGGACAAGGTCGTGCCCAGCACGCGCGCGCTGGCCCTGAACAACCGGCGCTTCCTGCAGCGCGTGGTCGGAAGGCTGGCCGAGGACTACGGCATGCGGCAGTTCCTCGACCACGGATCCGGGCTGCCGACGCAGGACAACGTCCACCAGGTGGCGCAGCGGATCGACCCGGCGTCGCGCGTGGTGTACGTCGACAACGACCCGATGGTCCTGGTGCACGGCCGGGCGCTGCTCGACCAGAACGATCGCACCGCGGTCATCCAGGCCGACCTCCGCGAGACGGAGGAGATCTTCTCCCACCCGGACACCAAGCGGCTGATCGACTTCTCGCAGCCGGTGGCGGTGCTGTTCAACTCGGTGTTCCACTGCATTCCGGACAGCGAGACCGACGGACCCCTTGCGGTGGTGCGCCGCGTTACCGAACGGCTCGTGCCCGGCAGCTGCCTGGTGATGTGTCAGCTGGTCAGCGAGGACCCCGAGGTCCGGGACTTCGTGACCGGCTTCATGGATCAGGCAACGCAGGGACACTGGGGCCGGGTGCGGCAGGAGAAGGACGTCGCGGAGTGGTTCGAGGGAATGGAGATCCTCGAACCGGGCCTGGTGGAGGTGTCCACCTGGCGGCCCGACAACGAGGTGGCGCCCCGTCAGGCCACCCAGGAGTGGATCGAGTTCGGCGGCGTGGCCCGCATCAGCTGACCGGAAGCGGGCGAGGGCTCACACGGCGCCGTAGCGCTCCTGTGCGGTGGCGCGGAGCAGCGCCAGCGACTCGCGGGGATCGAGGGCGTCGTCGGCCAGTTGGTCCAGGGAGACCCGGTACTGCTCCGTCTCGTCGCGGTCCTCCAGGAACGTGGCGCTCCTGATGTGCTCCAGGTAGACGATGTCGGGCAGGTCGAGGCCGCCGAAGCGGAGGTAGGTGACGGGGATGGCCGGCGCGGAGGCGTCGGTCACCTCCAGCGGGACGATCTGGACGGTCACATGCGGCAGTTGAGCCATCGCGGCCAGGTGCTCGAGCTGCTCGCGCATGACCTCACGGCTGCCCAGGACACGCAACAGCACGGACTCGTCGACGATGGCCCACAGCTGCGGCGCGTCCGCCCGTTGGAGCAACTCCGCCCGCTTCATGCGCAGTTCGACGCGCCGCTGCACCTCGCGGTCCGGGGCCGAGGGCAGCCCGCGCTGCACGACCGCGCGGGTGTAGGCCGGAGTCTGCAGCAACCCGGGAACGTACTGGATCTCGAAGGTACGGATGGCGTCGGCCGCCTCCTGCAAGCCGACCAGCCGGTCGAACCACTCCGGCATCAGCCGCTTGTCGAAGCGCTGCCACCAGCCGGGCTCCCCGGCGCGCCGCAGCAGTTGCAGCAGCACCGACGATTCGTGTTCGTCCGCCCGGTACAGCTCCAGAAGCGCCCGGACGTCGCCTTCGGTGGGCGGCCTGCGTCCCTTTCCGGCCTCGATGCGGGACAGCTTCGCCGGGCTGAAACCGACGGCCCGGGCGGCTTGTTCCTGGGCGAGACCGGCGTCTTCGCGGATGCCCACCAACTGCGCTCCGACCAGCATCTTGAGCAAAGTCGGCGCGGGCTCGGTGCGGTTCAGATACGGTTCGAGGCGGGAGATTCGGGGTGACTCGGAGGGCATCCTGACTCCCTGTGGGCTGGGGACGACAGACCGCATTATCGCACCAACCTGCCTCCTGTCGCAGGCGTCGGCCCGTGCGGGGCACGGGAGTTGGTCCCCGCGGCCACAGTGGTCGCTGCGTTGCCGCATCCTTCACAGTAGTCGCCGCATCTTTCACAGCAGATGGTCGAACTCGCCCTCCCTGGCGCCGGCGAGAAAAGCGGCCACTTCATCCGGCGTGTAGATCAACGCGGGCCCGTGCGGATCACGGGAGTTGCGTATCGCCACACCTCCCTCCGCCAGGGCGGCCACCTCGACACAGTTGCCCTCGGCGTTGCTGTGCCGGCTCTTGACCCAGCGGACGTCCAGTGAACTCGCTCGCACCCCGTTCGGAACCGTTGACACCACTGTCTCCTCGCGCATGTCGTACCACTCGGTGAGTCCCCCGCTTCCCGGGCGACCTGTCCCGCGTGACACCGGCTGGCCGGAACTGCATGCAATTTCTCGTGAAATTGCACGAGTTCGCTCTCAGCGTGGATAATAACCAAGACGCCAACCTTCATGCCGACGCCCACCCTGACGTCACCTCAGGAGAAGCCGTGTCGCTGCCCGCGCACCCAGCACCCTGGTTCGACCCCGCTGTTCTCCAGCCGGGCCGGGCCGCAGCTCCTGGTGTCGCGGGACGTGTCCCGTCGAGGACGGCCCAACTGCGTCTGCCCAGCGAGCGCTCTGGCTGCGGACAGGCTCGTGCATTCACCGAACGCGTCCTCACCGGCTGGGAGTTGGACCACTGCCTGGACGACGCCCTGACTATCGTCTCCGAGCTGACCGCCAATGCCCTGCTGCATGCGGTACGGCCCGAAGCGGACGGCGAAACCGCCTCCGAGGTCCGGCTGCGCCTCACCCGGCGGCCCGCCCACCTAGTTTGTGCCGTCACCGACCAGAGCCCCAGCGTGCCGACCGGCCCGCACACCGCCGACCCGCTCCAGGAGCACGGCCGGGGCCTCTTCCTGGTCGAGGCCCTCGCCCAGCACTGGGGCTGGACGCGCACCGCTTCCACCGGCAAGACCGTCTGGGCCATGCTGCCCACGGAGCGCGGCTGACGTGACACCACGACCGGGACCTGCCGGCGATGATCTTCCCGCGACGGACAGAAAGATCCCGGCAGCACTCCACGACGTCGGCCTCGTCTCCTGGCGCGACATCGAGGACGTCTCCGGATCGGCCGCCGCCATCCCCTTCCTCCTCGCCGCCGTCGCCTCGGGCGACGCGCCCGCCGCACGCGACGCGCTGGACCGCCTACAACACAGGATCTGCCAGTACCGCTTCGTCGTGGGCCAGGCGACAGCCGTCACCGTCCCCTTCCTCTGGGATCTCGCACAGCGTCCCCAGATCACCTGCCGGGCCGAGATCCTGCGGCTCCTGCGGGACATCGCCGGAGCCCGGCAGTGGGCGACGACCGCCGCCGTCTACCCGAAACTCCACCGCCATCACGGCGCCCACATCGAGTGGGAAAACGCGGCCCGCCGCGCCGTACGCGCCGAGCGCGGCGCGATCGCACGTCTGCTGACCGAGCGCGATGCCGACGTGGTCCACGCCACGAAGGAACTCGCCGCGACGCTTGCCGAGTGAGGACCAGGCGGGGGGACGGCTTCGCGGGAGTGATCGAGCAGGCATCTCGCGCCCCCTGTGGATCAACGTCAAGGACTGCTTGTGGGCCGACATCCTGCGCGCCAAGGCGGCCCGGGGTCGCGGAGACACCTCTGCTTCAGCGCCTCATGGCATCGAGGACGAGCGCGGTGTCCACGAACTGCTCGAAGCGGACGATCAGGCCGCCGCGTACGACGAACTGGTGGGCCACGCGTACGTCGATGGACTTGCCGGTCGCCTTGTTGGTCGCGGTGTAGCGGGCCAGCACGACGACGTTCTCGCCGTCGACGACATAGGTGTCGTCGTGCGCGGTCCAGCCGTCCCAGTCCTGGCCGAGCTTCTCCATGACGTTGGAGGTCACGCCCTCGGGCGTGCGGTAGGTGCCGGCGAGCGGGAAGCCGGCCATCTCCGTCCACTCCACGTCGGGCGCGAGCGTGGCCCGCAGGGCCGCCAGGTCACCGGCCGCGGAGGCGAGGTACTGGCGGCGCACCACATCGGCGGGCGCGGTGGAGGCCGCGAAGTCGCTGTTCTCGTACGGCACTTCGGTCAGCCCCACTTCATCTCGCCTTTGGCGACCTTCGCGCCGATCTGGGCGGCGATCTGCATGCCGTTGCCCGGGTAGCGCTTGATCAGCGCCTCGGTCAGCGCGGTTCCGTCGGCCGCGTTGCCGAGCTCCTCCTCGAAGGCGAGAAGGTACTCGCGGGTGGCGGCGATGGCGGATGCGTCGGCCGGGGTGCCGGGCAGGCGGTGGCCGGGGACGACCAACTCCGGGCTGAGCGCGGCCATTTCGTCCAGCAGGTCGATCCAGGCGGCGCGGTCACCGGGGGTGGGCGTGTCCGCGACCCACACGTGCTCCTGCTGGAAGAGCAGCACACCGCCGAGGAGGGCGCGGTGCTCGGCCTGCCAGAGGTAGTGGCGGTCGGGGAGTCCGGCCGGGCCGCCCTTGAGCTCGAAGCGGTGCCCTTCCAGGGTGAGGTCACCGGTCAGGGGCTCGATGTCGACGAGGCGGGTGGGCAGGTTCGGGCCGAGCGCGGCCCAGGCCTTGAGCTTGCCCTCGTACGAGTGCCGGATGTGCTCGATGACGATCGGCGTGGCGACGAACCTGGCCTCGGGGAAGGCGTCGGCGAGGACTTCGGCGCCGAAGTAGAAGTCGGGGTCGCCGTGACTGATGAACACGGTGGTGAGGCGCTTGCCGGAGTCGAGGATCTCGGCGGCCAGCCGGTGGCCGTCGGCGCGGGTGAACGCGGCGTCCACCAGCAACGCCTCCCTCTCGCCGGTGACGAGCGTGGCGGTCTTGTTCTCGCTGCCGACGGGGAAGTCGAGGTCGAGGACCTTGAAGGACAGGGTGCTCATCGATGGCTCCTTGAGGGGGAGTTGGCGGCGTGAGTATGGGGTGGGGGCAGGGGTGGTGATCAGCGGGCGCCGAGGGCGGTCAACTGTCGGTCGATCTCGTCGGCCGTGGCTCGACCCTGCGCCAGGGGCGTGACACGGTCACCGTCGACGGCGAGCAGGGTGGGAAAGCCGCGGACGCCCAGTACGGCCGAGCGGCGGAAGTCGGCCTCGGCGGCCTGCTGCGCCTCGGGGGACTCGAAGGCGGCGACGGCGGCGTCGGCGTCCAGCCCGGCGTCCTCGGCGACCTTCCGGTAGGTGGCCGGGTCGGACAGGCTCAGCCGGTCGACGTAGAAGACGTCCTGCAGTGCCGTGGCCAGCTCCGCCGCCCGCTCGGGGGCGACCTGGCGCAGGGCGGCCACGCCGCGGGCGGCGGCCTCGGAGTCCATCACGAACGACCCGTCGGCTGTCAGCCGCTCGTACGCCTCGCCGAACCGGGCACCGGTCAGCTCGGCGATGGCGGCATTCGCGCCCTGGACGTGGCCGAATTCCCGGATCGGGACCCGGCGGGAGCCGGTGAACAGCCCGCCGGAGACCACCTCGACCGGCAGGCCGGGGTGCCGTGAGGCGACCTCGCGCAGGGTCGGGGAGAACCCGTGCGACCAGCCGCAGTAGGCGTCGAAGACGTAGACCAGCTTCATCGGTACCTCGACAACGGTTGCTGCGCCCGCCCACTGCGAGCGCTTCACCTGACAGAACAGTAACTGACTCGTCAGATATTTCGCTGCTCGTGTGACGCCGACCGCAACGCTCCTCGCTTACGTCAGGGCAGGCGGGGCAGCTCGTCCCGAGCGGAGTGGCTGAGTATGCGCAGATCCTCGGCGAACCGCTCGCGGTCCTCCGGCGGCAGGGGTGCCAGGAAGTAACGGCGGATGTTCTCCACGTGCAGCCGCGACGCGCGCACGGTGGTCTCCTCGCCGTCCGGCGTCAGACGCACCAGCCGGCCACGACGGTCGTCGGGATCCTCTACCCGCTCGACCAGCCCGGCCGCCTCCATCCGGTCCACCAGGCGGGTCGCCCCGCCCGTGGTGAGAACCTGCTCCTGGGCGATGGTCCGCATCGACAGGCCCGGCCCGCCCGCCCGGCCCAGGATGAGCAGCACCTCGTACATGAGGTGGCTGATGCCGCACTCCCGCTCCAGCGAGCGGCCGAGGATGTACTCCAGCCGGCTCGCCGCCCCCTGCAACCGCCCGAACGCGAGCACCAGCTCGTTGTCCGCGGCCTCCTTCGCAGACGAAATCTCCGGCCCCTCACCCACAGCCCACCACCCGTCCGGTCCTCCACGGCATCGCCGTCCACCCACCGATCATGCCGTGGATCCGGCCCGGAGGAGACGCGGGGTGTGCGTGTCTGCTGACGTCCACGAACGCGCACCCGGCAGGCACGTCGGCGGCGCTGTGGAAGCCGACGGCGCGAGGGTTGTCAACACAGGAGCGGCGGCGCTCTCGGCGGTTGCCTCGTGGTCCCCGACCTGCCGCTGGCGGCAAGTCGGCACTGGCCGGGGCTCCGCCAGGCACCCCGAATGGGCATGCTCAGATCAAAGAATCGACCAGGTATCCGCAAAGGGGAGTCCGCCGTCGCCCCTCCTCCTCTCCCCGGCCCTAAAGTCGCTGGCCGGGCCAAGACGGGGGACCTGACGGTGGACGTGTACGCACAGCCTCATCCGGCGTTGCGAGGACTGGTTCAAGGCGCTTACCACGTGGGAGTGGAGACCCTTTCTCCCGGGGAGGTCGTCACGGTGCCGGCGAGTCTGTCGGTGTCGTTGAACCTGAACTTCGGCGAGCGCCTGGCGGGCCTGCCCGCCGCCTACGCGGCCGGCCCCGGTCTTCTCTACCGGTACGGCGGGCGCGAAACATCTTCGGTGCAGTTGGCGTGGATCGGTCTGCGGCTCACGCCGCTCGGCGCCTACCAGCTCCTCGGCATGCCGCCGTCCGACCTGGCCGGGCATGTCGTCGACGTGGCCGACGTGTTCGGGACTGGGGGGCGTGTGCTGGCCGAGCGGTGCCGGGCCGCGCGCAGCCATCAGGAGCGGTTCGCCCTGCTCGACGCGTTCCTGCTGCGCCGCTCCGCCGAAGGCCTTCGGCCCAGTGCGGAGATCGTACGGTCATGGCAGTTGCTCTCCCGCTCCGCCGGTCGGGCTCGGATCGTGGAGCTCGCGGCGGACGTGGGGTGGAGCGGCGACCACCTCGGACGGGTGTTCCGCCGGCAGGTGGGGCTGCCGCCCAAGACGGCGGCGCGGCTGATGCGGCTGATGAACCTGCTCGCGTGCGTCGACGCGGACCGGACGCGCTGGCCCGAACTCGCGGCCGAGCACGGGTACAGCGACCAGTCGCATCTCAACCGGGACATGCGGGAGTTCACCGGCATGTCGCCCTCGCAATACATCTCCCGGCTCCGGCCGTGCGGTTGCCTGGACGCGGCGCCCAAGCCCCCGGCCCGGTCCGGGCAGCCGGGCAGGGACACATCGGATTCGTTCAAGACGGTGCAAGCGGCGCGTTCGTAACCTGCGACGGAGATGCCACTCCCCACAGAGGACGCCATGCACTTCGCACACATAAGCCTGCCCCTGCGCCGTTGGGGCATCGCAGTGACCGCGCTGCTCGCCCTGACCTTCTACGTCGCCGCACCGGCTCCGCCGGCACACGCGGACATCGTGCTGGGAGACGTCCAGACCATCGCCGACATCGCGCGCGGCCAGACCCACCGCTTCGAGAGCCTCGGCGAGCCGGGACGCGTCTGCGATCCCGGATATCTGACGAGCTGCAGCGGCAACAAGGGAAGAGGCGAGTACTGGTGCGCCGACTTCGCCCGTTGGGTGTGGGACAAGGCCGGCTTCCACACCGAGTATCTCGACCCCCGCGCGCGCAGCTTCAAGGAACAGCGGGCCAGATACGGCGGTGAGCACTCCGCGCCGCAGGTCGGTGACGCGGCCCTGTTCCACGACGTCTACGGAAACGCCAAGGGCGTGGTCCACCACGTGGCCGTCGTGGTCGCGGTCGACGGCGGTTCGGTGACCATCGTCAGCGGTGACGTGGGCGGCGAGGAGAACACCACGGGCCCCGAGGGCAACGAAGAGGCGCACTACGCGCACACTGCGAAGGTCCGTGAGGACACGCTCAACTCCGCACCGGGCACGATGTTCGGAAACACCGAGGCGATCGACGGCTACGTCAGCCCCGTGCCCAAGAGCCAGCCGCTGAACGGCGGCGGAGGCGGTGGAGGCGGCGGCGGGGGCGGTGGCGCCGGCGGGGGCGGCGGCTCCGACAAACTCTGGATGAACACCTTCGCCACGGCCACCGGGCGCGATCACGGCGGGAAGCTGTACGCCGGGCGCAACTACGTCTTCTGCCGGGAGTGGGGTACGCAGGTGGGCTCCGGCGGCGCGTACAACCACTGGTGGCTGTACACCGACATGGACACCGGTGGGCGGGACTTCGTCTCCGCGTACTACCTCAGCGGTCAGGGCAACGACGTCGCCAAGGACGAGAACGGCAATGACCTGCCGACCTGCGACGGCACCACCACCGGCACGGGCCGCAGTGGCGGACGCGCCTGGGTGAGGACCTTCGCCGCCGCCAAGGGACTCAACGACGGAGGCACCCTCAACGCGGGGCGCAACTACGTCTTCTGCAAGATCTGGGGCGACAAGGTCGGCTCCGACAGCGCCTACAACCACTGGTGGCTCTCCACCGACATGGACACCGGCGGCAAGGACTTCGTCTCCGCGTACTACCTCAGTGGCCAGGGCAACGACGTCGCGCAGGACGAGAACGGCGACGACATTCCCGAGTGCGCCTCCGGGGACGACGCCGGCGGCAAGGTGTGGGTGAAGACCTTCGCCACCGCCTCCGGACGCGACCACGGCGGCGCCCTGTACGCCGGCACCAACTACGTCTACTGCAAGGTCTGGGGTACGCAGGTGGGGTCCGGCAGCGCCTACAACCACTGGTGGCTGTACACCGACATGGACACCGGTGGCCGGGACTTCGTCTCCGCGTACTACCTCAGCGGCCAGGGCAACGACGTCGCGAAAGACGTCAACGGCCAGGACATCCACACCTGCTGACACAGGGCCAGACCATCGATCCCCACTCGACAACCGCCCTGGGCCGTCTTGCATCTTGGCCGAGGGCGGCTGTCGAGTGGGGGGACCGACGGAGGCCGGGACGTCGCCCGGGATGCGCCGTTCTACGAAGGAGTTGCATACTCACCGCATGGCCTTGTGCCCTGGGCGGTTCCGGGATCCACGCAGCACCGAGTACGACTTCATCAGCTTGATCATTGTGCGGTGTCCCGGTTGCGAGAAGGCCGCTCGTGTCGTTCCAGCGCCCGAAGCCTCTGATCCCGGCGGCCGGATCGTGTTCACGCCGCGACGTCTGGTCTGTCGTGACTGTGGACTCTCTCGAGTGTGGAGCGGCCGCCGTGTCGCGCTCCCCGCCGGCACAGCTCAACCCGCGACGGATCCGTACTTCGGTATGCCTTTGTGGCTCCAGGTCGCGACCCGGCACGGGTGGTTGTGGGCGTACAACCTCGAACACCTCGACTTGATACGTCGTTTCGTTCAGGCACCGCTGCGGGAACGAGCGCCCTGGTACGACACCGGGCAGAAGATGACGTTGGTGGCCCGTCTCCCGGCATGGATCAAGCGGGCGAAGAACCGGGACGAGATCCTGCGTGCCGTCAGCCGCATCCAGGCCTTGCTGGTTGCCGCCTGACCTGCTCACTGGCGTTCAAACGTCACTCGAACTTGATGTCTGGTTGGGCTGTCCGACGGACGCCGAGCCGATGACGACCGCGGCCCGCAGGACGGTGATGGGTACGCCGGAGGCCCAGCAGAATCTGGCCCACCTCGGCCTCGACGGTCTCCTCGAAGCCGTCCCCGGCGCCCAGCGCATGCGCCCCCATCGCCCCGGCCATCAGGCGGAACAGGCCCGGTCCAGTGTCGTCGGCGTTCGCATGGACGCCGGGTCACTCGCGGCGGTCACATGCTGAGTCCTTCGCCGAACACGTCGGCCGCCTCAACCGGCAGTTTGAGCGTCGCCTCGATGGTCTTGCCCTTCGGCCCGGTCCTGACGCGTACGTCCGACGCGAGGTCGAGTACCAGTGGCCAGCCGAAGCCTCCCGGCTCCCAGACGGGAGTGCAGCGTCGTCGCGGTGGGTCGGGGCTGGCGTCCGACACGGTCACGGTGAGCGTGCCGGGGCCGGTGCGCAGGCCGAAACCGGTCACGCCGCCGGCGTGCCGGAGAGCGTTGGTGACCAGCTCCGAGACCACGAGCAGCGCGGCGTTGACGGTGTCCTGGTCGCTCGGCGCGATCACGGACAGATAGGCGCGCGTCAGTTCCCGCGCGCGATCGGCGGTCCACGGGGCACGGTGCGGGCTTCGGTCCTTCCGCGGGGAAGGGTGCACAGGTGCACCTCCATTGCGTTCTCTTCGTTCCCTTTGTTCGCATGCCCGCGAGATCCGGTATCAGGCAGGCCGATCCACGCGGTCTGGTCCCGAAGGCGTGATGCGCCAGGGGTGGACTCGGTAGCGGTCGAGAGGTTCACCACATCGATGCAAGTCGCGACGGCTCGGGGTACCCGGCAGCAAGAGGGTTTCCTCGCGCAATAGTTGTCGTTTGACAACTATGGGCGTGAGGCAAGAAAGTAAGCCGTGTCGGACGCGCACGGGGGAAGGATCAGGAATGCTCCACTGGGCGCAAGCCGCTCCGTGCGCAGGTCACGGCCACCGCGAACCGGCCGACGGCCGGGCGTCGCGCTGCCGCACCCGGGCGATCCGGGCCGTGCCCCGCGTGGAGGCTCAAGCCGTCCGGCTGTCGGGTTCCTGTACGTCGGCGTCGTTTATCCGGAAGGCCGCCGCGTCGCAGAACGCCTCCAGGCCGTCGAGCAGCGCGGTCCTCTGGGCCGCGGACATCTGGTCCAGTACGACCTGGAGTTCGCGCTCCCTGCGCGTGCGCAGGTCCGCGAGGAAGGCGCGCCCGCGACTGCTGAGGTGCAGCCGCACCTCGCGCCGGTCGGCCGGGCTCACCACGCGGTCCACGAAGCCGGCGGCCTGGAGCCGGTCGCACAGACGGCTGGTCGAAGGCGGTGTGGAAGCGAGGGAGTCGGCGAGCGTGCGCAGGTTGACGCCGTCATGGTGCTCGAGGATGAACAGCACACGCAGCTGGGACGCCGAGGCGGGCGCCGTCGAGGCTCGGCCCCAGAGCACTTCCAGCAGCTCCGCGGCCGTCGAGGTCACGCGGGCGACCTGGTCAGCCGGTGGGCGGGGGCGGAAGGCAGTCACGGTCACACTCTCGCAGGCGTCGGGACGGCCGCCAGCGTACTAGGCCCGGCGGCGCGCGACAGATCCACGGAAGCGGACGGGACGCCCGGTCCGGCCGCCGCGAACGGTCTTGACCCTGGGCACAGGCCCATGAGCGTTCGACGTGAAAGATTGGTGTTTTCTCATCGTGAACAGATTCATGACCGCCGAGCGCGCCCTGCGTACGGCGGCCCCCCATGCGCTGCTCGACGCTGTCCGCGGTGTACTGGTCGACCAGTACGCCGCGGACACCGTCGAGCTCTTCCTGGCCGACTACGGCCTGACGGTGCTGCAGCCGGTGTCCGCGCTGCCGCACACCTCGAAGCCGGTGCCGGTGCACAACAGCCCCGAGGGCCGCGCCTTCGCCGCCCAGGAGCCGTTCGTGGAACGCCTCTCGCCGGACAGGGCGCGGGTGCACCTCCCGGTCACGGTGCGCGGCGACCGGCTGGGCGTGCTGTCGGTGACCTTCGGCGGCGGCGAACCGGCGGTCCGCAAGCAGATGGCGGAGCTGGCCGAGATCGCCGAGGTGCTCGGCCACGAAATGGTCGTGGCCGACCGGGACACCGACCTCTACCTCCAGGCCCGCCGCAAGGACCGGCTCACCCTGGCCGCCGAGATGCAGTGGCAGCTCCTGCCCGGCCGCTCCTGCGCCCGGCCCGAGTTCGAACTGGGCGCCCAACTCGAGCCCGCCTACGCCATCTTCGGCGACAACTTCGACTGGTCGGCGACGGCCGACCACCTCATGCTCTACGTCACCAACGGGATGGGCGAAGGCATCGAGGCCGCCCTCCTGACGAACCTGGCCGTCAACGCCCTGCGCAACGCGCGCCGGGCCGGCCTCCCCGTTGCCGACCAGGCGGCCCTGGCCGACCAGGCGGTGTACGCCCACTACCGGGGCCGTAGCTATCTGTCGATGCTGATGTTCGACTTCGAACTCGCCACCGGACGCGCCTGGGTGGTGGACGCCGGATCGCCACGGACGCTGCGGCTGCGGGGCCGGACCGTGGAGCGGATCTCCATGGAGGCGCAGCTGCCGCTGGGCATGTTCGAGGAGACCGACTACGTGGCCCAGGAGTTCCGGGTCGAGCCGGGCGACCGGCTGGTGTTCGTCAGCGACGGTGTCTACGACGTGGCCTCCCCGAAGGGAGAGACGTACGGCGAGGAGGCTTTGACCCGGGCGATCCAGGCCACTCGTCTGCTGCCCGCGGCCGAGGTGCCGCGCGCCATCCTGCGGGAGCTGACCGGCTACCGCGGCCGGTCCGCCCCGGACGACGACGCCCTGGTCGTCTGCCTGGACTGGCACGGGCGTTGACCCGGACGGCGATCACCTTGTTCGCGCCTCAGCCCCACCGCTAATGTTTGTCGTACGGCAACTATTTGCTGGAGGGGGCCCAACGATTCGCACCGAAGGAGACGATGCAAGTGACGGAACAGGACACGGCGACGCGCGAGACGGCGGCACAGCTGGTGGAAGCCTTCCTCAAGCAGCGTCGCGAGCAGATCGCCCAGCGCTGGGCGGACGCCCCCTTGTTCCGTACGGTCTTCACCGTCTCCCGTGACGAGGCGGTGGAGGCCTGCAAGGGCGTGGTGGACGCCCTGGCGGAGGTCCTGGCCGGTGGGCGCCCGGAAGACATCACGGCACCCGAATTCGCCACGGTGCGCGAGCAGTTGGGGCATGTGGCGGCGTCCCGGGCCCGCGGCGGAGCCACCCCCGCGCAGATCGCCGACGATGTCGCCGCCCTGCGCCCGCCGGTCACCGAACTGCTGCGCGCGGAGTTCGCCGACCCGTCCGGAGTGCAGGCGGGAGAGGCGGTGCTGCTGCTGTCCGTTGTCATGGGCACCCTGCGCCTGGTGGTGATGGAGACCGCGCTGAGCGCCGGCGAGGAGCTGATGGAGCGGCAGCGGCAGCAGCTGCTGGAGGTGGCCACGCCCGTCATCCAGCTGTGGGACGGCATCGTCGCCGTACCCCTCATAGGCACGCTGGACAGCGCCCGCAGCCAAGTGGTCATGGAGAGCCTGCTGGAGGCCATCGTCGACCAGCGTGCCGCGTACGCCATCCTCGACATCACCGGTGTGCCCATGGTCGACTCGCTCGTCGCCCAGCACCTGCTCAAGACGGTGGCCGCGGCCCGGCTCATGGGCGCCGAGTGCATCGTCTCCGGCATCCGTCCCGCGATCGCGCAGACCATCGTGCACCTGGGCATCGACCTGGGAACGGTCGTGACGCGCTCCAGCCTGGCCGACGCCCTCGCCTACGCCCTGGCACGGCAGGGCATCGCGATCCCGGCCCCGTCGGCCTCCCGGGTGAGCCCGTCATGACCGTGCCGTGGCCGAGCCGGCCGGCCCAGGTGCCCGTGCTGGCGCTCGGCGATGTCCTGCTGGTCACCCTCCAGGGCGAGTTGCTCGACACGGCGGCCGAGCAACTCCAGCAGGACATCGCCCAGCGCGTCGCCCGCAGCGGCGCCACCGGCGTCGTCATCGACATCTCCGGCGTGGACATCGTCGACTCGTTCCTCGGGCGGGTCCTCGCCGAGATCGCCGCGAACGCCCGGCTCATGGCGGCCCGCACCGTGCTGGCCGGGATGCGGCCGGCCGTGGCGATGACCCTGGTCGAGCTGGGACTCACCCTGCCCGGCCTGGCCACCGCACTGGACGTCGAGCGCGCGCTGGAACTGCTGTCGGGCCACCCCCTGGCCGCCGTGCCGTCCGACCCGGGCAAGGAGGACACGTGATGGAGGCCGTCTCACGGCCAGTCACGGCCGAACTGCCCATCGGCTCGGACGCGGACCTCTCCC
This sequence comes from Streptomyces cylindrosporus, assembly GCF_022698165.1. GTDB lineage: Bacteria > Actinomycetota > Actinomycetes > Streptomycetales > Streptomycetaceae > Streptomyces > Streptomyces cylindrosporus. The sequence continues at coordinate 278,358 of NZ_JALDAY010000006.1, read as the reverse complement.
GGGTACGGCAGCGGGTGCGGCAGGCCGCGACCGACCTCGGATTCGGACTGGCGCAGCAGACCAAAGTGGTCACCGCCGCCAGTGAGCTGGCCCGCAACACCCTCGTGCACGGGGGCGGCGGACTCATGGAGATGACATCGCTGGACGACGGACACCGCAGAGGGCTGCGCCTGTCCTTCGTCGACCACGGCCCCGGCATCCGTGACGTCGAGCTGGCCTTGACGGACGGATACACCAGTGGCGGCGGCCTCGGCCTCGGCCTGGGCGGCGCCAGGCGGCTGATGCAGCACTTCACCATCGACACCACTCCCGGTCAGGGCACCACGGTCACCGTCGAGGCCTGGGAGCAGGGCGTGCCCACCGCCCGCCGGGGGACGCCATGAGCAGGGTGTGGGACATCCCGGTGCACGACTCGACCCGGGTGCGGGACGTCCGCGTCGCGGCCGAGGCCGCCTGCCGGGACGCCCACCTCGACACGCGGCGCACCGACGACGCCGCGCTGGTCGCCACCGAACTGGCGACCAACCTGCTCAAGCACGGCGGCGGCGGGCGAGTCGTGGTCAACCTCGTGGAGCCGCCCGACACCCACGGGGGAGCGCGCGCCGTGGCGGTGCAGCTTCTCTCCCTCGATCACGGCCCCGGCATTCCCGACGTCGCCGCGGCCGTGCGGGACGGCTTCACCACCACCCCCTCGTCCCTGGGTGCCGGGCTCGGCACCTGTCGGCGCATCTCCAGCGCCTTCGACCTGTACAGCGTGCGCGGACGGGGGACCGTCGTACTCGCCCGCATCGGCTCCGACACCCACCCGCGGCCGACGGCGGCCCGGGCGGGCGGGATCAACATCCCCCTCGCGCACGCCGAGCACTCCGGCGACGCCTGGGCCTGGTCCCGCTCCGGCCCCCTGCTGACCCTGCTCCTCGCCGACGGCCTCGGCCACGGCACCAAGGCCGCCCAGGCCTCCTCCGCCGCCATGGCGGAGCTGCACCGTACGGCCCATCTGCCGCCCGCCGACATCCTGCGCCGCCTGGACACGGCGCTGCGGCCCACCCGGGGCGCGGCCGTCGCCCTCGCCCAACTCGACAGCGGCGCCGGCACGCTGCGTTTCGCCGGCGTCGGAAACATCGCGGCCCGGCTGCGCACCGACGGTGTGTGGCAGCCCCTGGTCTCCCACCCCGGCATCGTCGGCGCGGCCTTCCCGGCCACCGTGCCGGTGGTGCGGCAGCCGTGGAGCGCGGACAGCCTGCTCGTGCTGGCGAGCGACGGTCTGCCCGGCCGCTGGACACCGCCCGACGACCCGCATCTGCTGACCCGCGACCCCGCGCTGATCGCCGCTGCCGTCCTGCGGGACGCCGGCAGCGCGGCCAGCCCCTTGCGCGACGACACCAGTGTGGCCGTACTCGCCCCCGAACGCCGGACCGAGGCCCATGACCGACTGTGACACCTGGAAGATCGGTTCGGCCGCCGAGGCGGCCCGCGTCCGCGCCTGGCTGGCGCGGCTGACCGCGGACGCCGACGTACCGGTCGTGGAGCGGACCCGCTTTCTGACCTCGCTCACCGCGCAACTGCGCCGGAGCCTGGGCGCGGGGGACGCGGAGATCGTCGTCGCCGCCCCGCAGGCCGGCGGTCGGCTCCGGATCACCGTACGACCGTACGACGGCACGCCCTGGCGGCACACCCTCACCTGCCGTGCGCCCCTGTCCCGCCCGTGGACCGCGCCGGCGGACCTGGACCCGGTGGAACTGGCCCATGCCCTGCTCGCCCAGGACGAGGACACCGCCGCCCTGCTGGCGCAGCTGGACGAGGCGGAGAACCAGGTCCGCTTCCACCGTGAGGAGCTGCACCAGACCAACCAGGGCGTACTGGCCCTGCACGCCGAACTGGAAGCCGCCGCCCAGACCCAGCGCGCCCTGCTCGAAGCCGAGCAGGCCGCCCGCGCCGACGCGGAGAACGCCCGCCGCCTGCTGACCTTCCAGGCCGGTGCCAGCGCGGCCGTGACCGCCTCCCTCGACCACGCGGCCATCCTGCAGCGGCTGCCCGACCTCCTGATCCCCGACTTCGCCGAAAAGGCCGACATCTGGCTCTTCGACGAGGACGAGGCGTCCAGCCCGGGCGACCATCCGGCCGCCGCCGTGGCCGCGGCCCGCAGCGGACGGCCCCAGCACGCCGCCCTCCACCCCCTCGGCCTGCCCGGCGTCGACGACCTGCCGCCCTCCGTCCTGTCCCCCGAGCGGCCGCTGCTGTGCATCCCGCTCACCGCACCCCGCCTGCTGGGCGTGCTCACCCTCACCCCGCCGGGCCCCCGCTTCGACCCCGACGCCGCCGTCATGCTGATCGACCTGGCCGGCCGCTGGGCCGTGGCCCTGGACCACGCACGCAGCTACGAACAGCACCGGGACGTCGCCGAGGCACTCCAGCAGGCCCAGCTCACCGAACTGCCCGCCGCCGAGGGCCTGCGACTGGCCGCCCGCTATCTGCCCGCGACCCGTGGCCTGAACATCGGCGGAGACTGGTACGACGCCTTCGTACAGCCCGACGGAAGCGTCCTGACCGTGATAGGAGACGTCACCGGCCACGGCCTGAACGCGGCCGTGCTGATGGGCCAGTTGCGCACCGCGCTGCGGGCCTACGCCGCGGAGGACGACAGCCCGGCCCGCATCCTCACCAGACTGCACCGCATGCTCATCCACCAGCATCCCGCCCTGTACGCCACCGCCGTGGTCGCCCGCTTCCGCCCGGGGGACCCGACCCTGGTGTGGGCCGCAGCGGGACACCCGCCCGCACTCGTGCGCACCCCCGACGGCACGGTCGAGGTCCTCGACACCAAACCGGGGATCATGCTGGGTGTGCCGCTGCCCTACACCTACGAGGACCACACCCTCCAGCTCCCGACCGGTTCCACCGTCGTCCTGTACACCGACGGCCTGGTGGAGCGCCGCGCCCTCGGTATCGAACCCGGTATCGAACGCCTGGCCGACGCGCTGGGCGCGTTGAGCCCCGCGGACCTGGAAGACCTGGACGCCTGCGCCGAGGCGGTCCTCAAGCCCTTGCTGCACGACTCGGAACGCGACGACGACATCTGCCTGATGCTGTGCCGCACCCTTCCCGTCCCCGACGTCGGCGCTCCGCAGGGCGATACGGTGAAAGCCACCACAGGGGAGGGCACCGTCCGTGAACACCTCTGAACCCGCCCCCTCGGCGGAGAGCCGACTGCGCGCGGCCCCTCCCCACGCCCTGGTGTCCACGGCGGCCGACCTGCTCGCCGAGCTCGCCGGAGCCCAGGACGTCACCCTGCTGCTGGCCGACTACAGCCTGACCCTCCTCCACCCGGTCACCCATCTGCCCTACACCGCCGACCCGCTGCCCGCGCGCAACGGCCCGGCCGGCACCGCCTTCACCACCCAGACCCCCACGATCGAGACCCTCTCCGACCCGGCCGCCGACCTCGTCCACCTGCCCATCACCGTCCGCGGCGACCGCATGGGCGTCCTCTCCGTACGGCTGCCCGCCGGCCGCACCGATCCGCCCCTGGTGCTGCGGCTCGCCGAGTTCGCCACCGCACTGGGCCACGAGGTGAGCACCGCCGACCGCGACACCGACCTCTACGTGCAGGCGCGCCGCACCCGGCGCCTCACCCTCGCCGCGGAGATGCAGTGGCAGTTGCTGCCGGGCCGCGGCTGCGCCCGCGACGAGTACGTCATCGGCGCCCACCTCGAACCCGCCTACACCGTCGGCGGCGACAACTTCGACTGGTCCACCGGCGCCGACCACCTCACCCTCACCGTCACCGACGGCATGGGCCAGGGCATCGACGCCTCCCTGCTCACCAACCTGGCCGTGGGCGCACTGCGCAACGCCCGCCGCGCCGGGATCGGCCTGGCCGACCAGGCGAGCCTCGCCGACCAGGCCCTCTACGCCCAGTACGGCGGCAGGACGTACGCCTCCACCCTCCTGCTGCGCTTCGAACTGGACACCGGCACGGTCCACGCCGTGGACGCCGGTTCGCCGCAGCTGTACCGCCTGCGCGAGGACAGGATCGAGCGGATCGAACTGGACGCCCAGCTGCCGTTGGGCATGTTCGAGGAGACCCACTACGAGGAACAGACCTTCGGCGTCGAGCCCGGCGACCGGCTGATCGCCGTCAGCCGCGGCGTGCACGGCATCCGCTCGGCGAGCGGAGACCTCTTCGGCGAGCACGCCCTGCGCCAGGTGCTGAGCGCCACACGTGAGACACCCCCGCACGAGACCGCCCGGGCCGTCGTCGCGGGCCTGATCGAACACTTCGGCAGCAAGGACCTCACGGCCGACGCCGCGGTGGTCTGCCTGGACTGGAGGGGCCGCGAACGGTCAACGCCCTGACGGCTCACGTCTCTTCGGCGTCCGCCCCACCGAACCACAGGGTCGCCTCCCGCGCGGCGAGGAAGGCCCGCATCCCACGCCGGAGAGCGTTCCGCTCGGCGGGCTCCATCGCCCCGAGCACCGCCGCCAGCGCGTGCGTGCGACTCACCGCGACGTCCTCGAGCGCCCGCCGCCCGTGACGGGTCAGACTCAGCCGCACCTCGCGCCGTTTGCGGGGGTGCAGCGCCCGCTCCATCAGCCCGGCCGCCTCGAGCCGGTCGCACAGCCGGCTCGCCGTGGGCAGTCCCGTCTCCAACCGTTCCGCCAGACCGGTCAGGTTCAGGCCGGGTTCCGCGTCCAGGGCCCGCAACGCCCTCAACTGGTGCACGGACAACCGCAGCGTCGCCGCCTGAGCAGCGACCGACCACAGGAGCGTCAGGCTGTCCACGGCGTCGGCGATCTCCGCCGCGAGAGCTTCCGGCCGATGTTCAGGTCCCTCCGAGTGGGCGCCGCAGGGATCACCTAGAGGAGTCACAGAAGGGCAACTTTCTGCAAAAACGGGCAGTCCAGATATCACCTCACTCAAACGCAGTACCCGATGACCCGACGGGCAAGCGGACCGCGCCGCAGTGATCCGGTGTGCGGTCAGTCGAGGGCGTTCCAGAAGGCGCAGTGGTGGCGGGCCGGTGCCGTGCGGGTGGGCAGGACGTGATCCGGTGCCAGGGAAAGCACCGTCCCACGGGGCCAGCGCGGGGACGACGGACCGTTCGGGTCGCCGGTGCGGGCGAAGCGGGCCCAGTAGTCGATCATGGTGTCGGCCAGGCGGTGCTGCGCCGCGCTCAGCTCGCGGGGGCGGCCGCCCAGGTCGAACAGGTAGGGCAGTTCGGCGGCGTGCTGCGCGCCGAGCGGGAACGGCGGCGTACCAGGGGTGAGCGGCGGAGCGTGTTCGTCGGCGAACTCGTAGCGCCAGAGCGGTACATGGGCCGCGAGCAGGCCGTCGGTGCGCGCCGTCGGGCAGGCGAAGTCGGCATCGCCGATGACGGCCCCGAACACCGGGCCGCCGTCGCTGCGGTGCACCGGGTATTCCCGGACGATCGCCTTCGCCTGTCCCGGAGCGGGGAAGAAGGCGGCGACCACATCGGGCCAGGTGCCGGGGTTGACGGGGTGACCGGCCTGGATGATCCCCGCGGCCCAGCCGTTGCCCTCGTCGTGGTTGTTCCCGATCAGTACGGGGGCGTGGCGGAAGCGGCCCGCGGCGATCGCCGCCGCGGGATCGGCGGGCAGCAACGGCGTGTCGTACGCGGGCTGTTGGTCGCTGTCCTGGGCCGCGAGCAGCCGGGACACGTCCACACGCCGCAGGCAGGCCAAGACGTCGCGTCCGGTGCCGCAGCCGACCTTCGCCGCAAGGTCGTCGCCCGCCGCGCGCGCCGTGGACAGCGGGACGGAGGACGGGGCGAAGGGCCGGTCGGCGCGGCCGGTGCACGGGCCGCTCTGGATGATCGCCCGGTCGAAGAGGCCCGCGGCGGCGGGGGAGGCGAGCTGGGCGCAGACGCCGTAGCCGCCCGCGGACTCGCCGGCGAGCGTCACCTCGTGCGCGTCCCCGCCGAATGCGCCGATCTCGGCACGTACCCAGCGCAGCGCCGCCTGCTGGTCGGCCAGGCCGAAGGTGCCGGAGCCGGGCAGCCCGCGGTGAGCGAGGAAACCGAGGGCCCCGAGGCGGTAGTTGACGGTGACGACCACGACGTCCCCGCGGACGGCCATGCGGTGCGCGTCGTAGGAGCTGCCCGCTCCGGTGGTGAAGCCGCCGCCGTGCAGCCACACGATCACCGGCCGCGGGCGGGCCGGCCCTGCCCCGTCGGGCGTCGTGACGTTCAGGTAGAGGCAGTCCTCGTCGGTGCTGCCGCCGGGCACCTCGCCCGCCGGCTGCGGGCAGGCGCTCGCGGGCCGGGACGCGTCCCGTACCCCGGACCAGCCAGCCGCGGGCCGGGGCGGCGCCCAGCGCAGAGTGCCGAGCGGGGGAGCCGCGTAGGGGATCCCCTGGAAGGTGCGGTAGCCGTCGTGGGCGGCACCCCGCACCAGGCCGTCGTGGGTGCGCACCGTCGTGGCGGGCGCAGGATGTGTCGGTGGGGCTGCGGACCAGGCCGTCGCGAGTACGGCGGCCACGGCGCAGCCCAAGGCGGTCAGGGCACGGTGCATGCTCATCGGAATCCCCGTTCGTTCAGCCGCCGCCCATGCCACCCTGTGCGGCGATCATGGTGGTCGGCAGAGCGCGTACGGCCTTGGCGAGGCCCGGCGCGAGGACGGCGAGTGTCCCCGTGCAGGCGTCGATGCGCGCCCGGTGGGTCTTGTGGTCCTGCCGTGAGACGACCGAGCGGATGCCGCCCGCCGCGGCCAGCGCCAGCAGCGCCGCGTCGGCGGCCGGGAGGTCCTGCACCGGGCCGTCGCCGTGCAGCGCCGCGGCCACGCGGGCGCGCACAGCGGCGGGCACGGCCCGGTCCGTAACAGTCAGCCGCCGTTTGCCGACGAAGGTGCGCGGTTCCTGCACGGTCAGGACGCCCGCCGCGGCGAGCCGGTCCTCCACCTGTGCCAGTGACCGCCTGCGGTGGCTGCGCACGAGCTGCTTCCAGCCGTGCCCCGCGCCCGCGTCACGCAGGACGCCGTCCAGAACGGGGTCCCCGACCGGTCCGGTGCCGGTGACGGCGACCGTGCCGTCGCCCTCCTCCAGCCGACCGCGCAGGGCCAGGTCGACCAGGGCGGCGGCCCGCACCAGGAACCCGGTGCGGGAACGGTCGTAGGGGCCGGCGGCCGAGGCGTCGTAGGCCAGCAGATACATGAGGCAGGGCAGGTCGTCGATCACACCTCGACGCTAGGGTCGGCGACCCCGCCCGCGGATCGGCCGTACGAGCGGTTCGCCACTGGGAACACAGGAGGACCGGGGCCCGGCCTCATCCTTGAGGAGGAGGCGACCAGGAGGCCGGCGTCACGGGCGACGCGGCTGTACGAGGCCGTGGTCGTAGGCGGCGACGACGGCCTGGACGCGGTCGCGCAGGCCCAGTTTGCGCAGCACAGCGGTGACATGGTTCTTGACGGTGGCTTCCGACAGGCCCAGCCGTCCGGCGATCTCCGCGTTCGACAGGGCCTGCCCGATCAGGGTGAGCACCTCCCGCTCCCGGCCGGAGAGCTCCCGCAGCGAGGGCGGCGGCGCCGGGTCGGGCGTGGTGCGCAGGAACCGGTCGAGGACGCGGCCGAGCACGGTCGGTGCCAGCAGTGCGTCGCCGCGGGCGGTGAGCCGGATCGCCTCGACGAGCTCGGTGGGCCGGATGTCCTTGAGCAGGAAGCCGCTGGCCCCGGCCCGCAGCGCGGCGACCACGTGCGCGTCCACGTCCCAGGTGGTCAGCACGAGCACCCGGGCCGGGCTGCCGCCGTCCACGATCTGCCGGGTCGCCTCGATCCCGTCCACGACGGGCATGCGTACGTCCATCAGCACCACGTCCGGCGCCAGCTCCCGCGTCAGCCGTACCGCGTCACGGCCGTCCGACGCCTCGCCGACCACCGCGAGATCCTCCCGCGCATCGATGATCATGCGGAATCCGGTACGGACGAGGACCTGGTCGTCCGCCACCAGCACGCGCAGCGTCATGACGCGTCCTCCACCGGCAGCCGTGCCGCCACCTCGAATCCGCCCCCGGGCAGCGGAGCGGCGCGCAGGCTGCCGCCGACGAGCCGCGCACGTTCCTTCATGCCCACGAGCCCTCGCCCCGCTCCCGCCGCCGGCCAACTGCCGTGTCGTGTACGGCCGTTGTCGGACACCCTGACTTCCACACACTCTTCTCCGGATGCCACGCGCACATGCACCTCGTCGGCGCCGGCCGCGTGGCGCAGCGTGTTGGTGAGGGCCTCCTGGACGATCCGGTACGCCGCCAGGTCCACGGCGGCCGGCAGGCCGACGGTGGAGCCCTCGCAACACATGTGTACGGTCAGCCCGGTCGCGCGCACGGAGTCGGCCAGCTCGTCCAGGCGCGCGAGCCAGGGCCCCGCCGCCCGCCGCTCCGCGACCTCGTCCTGTTCCGCGTCGCCGTGGAACGCGCGCAGCAGCAGCCGCAGTTCACCGAGCGCCGAGCGGGCGCCCGTCTCGATCGCCTGCAGCGCCTGGCGCGCCTGCGCGGGTTGCCGAGTGAACACGTCATCGGCGGCGCCCGCCTGAATCACCATCACCGACAAGGTGTGCGCCACGACGTCGTGCACCTCGCGCGCGATCCGCGCTCGCTCCTCCATCACGGCCCGGCGCGTCTCCGCCAGCGTCCGCGCCTGCTGAGCCCGGCGCCACTGCCCCGCGGTCCACGCCAGGAGCACCGCCAGCAGATACACCGTCCCACCCGCGGGCCCACCCGCCCCGAACGCAAGCGGCGCCGCCAGGCACATCACCGCCAGGGCCCAAACCGACACCCGCCGCGGCCTGGTGGCCGACAGCACACACAACACGACCTGAGCCGCGAGCAGCGCCCCCGTCAAGGACACCGCCGGCAGCAACGCCCACACGGCGAGGCCCGTCACCTCGTTCACCGCCAGCACGACGACCGGTGAACGCACCTGCCACCTCAGGGCGCAGACCTGCGTGAGCACCAGTGCCACGGCCACGATCAGCCGCCCGACCTGATCCGCGCCGGCGACGACCACCGACGTCCCCACAACCACAAGGACCAGCCCGGCCGACCCCCACCACAGGCCCCGAGCCTCACCGACAAACCCGTCGTACGGCTGCATGCTGCGGTCCACGTCCCGACCCTATCCGGCGGGACGGACCGGGGCCCGCAGGAGACCGTTCCCACATCGTCGACGTCACAACCGGCATGCCCGCTGACGACGAACGGCGCGGCCGGACAACCGTACGGTGTCCGGCCGCGCCGCGCCGTGCGTCGCGTCAGCTCGTCGCGCGTACCGCGTCGCGGATCAGGTCGGCGACAGCCTTCGGCCGGGACACCGCCACGGCGTGCGAGGCGCCCTCCAGCTCGACGATAGTGGCCCCGGCCCGCTTGGCGCCGAAGCGCTCGACCTCCGGGTTGATCGCCTCGTCGGCGCCCGCGACGAGCGCCCAGGACGGCTTGGTCCGCCACGCGGCAGCGGACGCGGTCTCCTCGAACGCCGCGGCGGCCAGCGGGCGTTGGGCCGCCGAGAGAACCTTGGTGACGTCCGCGGGCACATCGGCGGCGAACACCGACGGGAAGGCGGCCTCGGCGATGGTGACCTCCACGGCCGGGTCACCGCCCGGGACCGGGTACGTCCACTCCTTGAGGCTGCTGACCAGCGGCGACAGCGGGAAGCGGCCCTGCAACTCGCCGAGGCTCTCGCCCTCTTCGAGGACATAGGCCGCCACGTACACGAGCCCGACCACGTTCTCGGTGACCCCGGCCACGGTGATCAGCGCGCCGCCGTAGGAGTGGCCGACGAGGACGACCGGGCCGTCGATCTGGGACGCCACGGAGGCGATGTACGCGGAATCCGAGGCCAGTCCGCGCAGCGGGTTGGGCGGCGCGATCACGGGGATGTCGTGGCCCTGCAACTCCGCGATGACCCCGGACCAGCTGCCGGCGTCGGCGAAGGCGCCGTGCACGAGCAGGACGGTGGGAGTGGTGGGCATGTTCGGTTCTCCTTCTCGGATCAGCCGTGCAGGGCGGTGCGCAGGGTGTCGATGGCCTGTTTGATGGCGGCGTCGGCGGCGTGGGTGGCGCGCAGGGCGTTGAGCATGACGAAGTCGTGGATGATGCCCTGGTAGCGGACCGCGGTGACCGGGACGCCGGCCGCGCGCAGCTTGTTGGCGTAGGCCTCGCCCTCGTCGCGCAGGACGTCGGCCTCGCCGGTGATGACCAGGGCCGGCGGCAGCCCGGTCAGCTGTTCGGGGGTGGCGCGCAGGGGGGAGGCGGTGATCTGGGCGCGGTCGGCTGCGTCGGTCGTGTACTGGTCCCAGAACCACTGCATGGCGTCCCGGCGCAGGAAGTAGCCGGTGGCGAACTGGTGGTAGGAGGGGGTGTCGAAGCTCGCGTCGGTGACCGGGTAGAACAGCACCTGCGCCAGCAGCGGGAGGCCGCCGCGCTGCTTCGCCATCAAGGTCAGCGCCGCGCTCATGTTGCCGCCGACCGAGTCGCCGGCCACCGCGATGCGGGACGGGTCCAGGCCCTTGGCCGTGCCGTGTTGGACGATCCAGCGGGCGACGGCGTAGTTCTGCTCGATGGCGACGGGGTAGCGGGCCTCGGGTGAGAGGTCGTACTCGGGGAAGACCACCGCGGCGTTCGCGCCGACCGCGAGTTCGCGCACCAGGCGGTCGTGGGTGTGGGCGTTGCCGAAGACCCAGCCCGCGCCGTGGATGTAGACGATCACCGGGAGGGTGGCGGTGGTGCCGGCGGGCTTGACGATGCGGGCCCGGACGCTGCCGGTCGGGCCGCCCTCGACGGTGATCCACTCCTCGTCGACGGCGGGCAGGGTGATCTCGCCGGACTGCACCTCGTCGACCGCCTTGCGGCCCTCCACCGGGCCCAGATCGAAGAGGTAGGGCGGGTTCGCGGTCGCCTCCACGAAGGCCTGGGCGGCCGGCTCCAGCACCGGCCGGACCGGTTCCACGGCGTCGGACATGTGGTTCTCCTCAGTGTTCGGATGAGCTCTGCCGGGACGTTAGAACGGAGAGAGCGGCGGGCTTTGCGCGCCAGTGCACCGGTGCTGGTCCGGCAGTGCACTCGGGAGCCCCTGCCGCTGCCCCCGGTACTGCGCCGGGGACATCCCGTACTCCTTGCGGAAGGCATGGCTGAAGTGGGCGGGGCTGATGAACCCCCACCGCCCGGCCACGGCGGCGATGGTCAGGCCGGCCGCCGTGGGGCGGCCGAGTTCGGCCCTGCACACCTCCAGTCGCCGTCGGCGGATCCAGCCGCCGACCGTGGCGCCCTGCTCCTGGAACAGCTTGTGCAGATAGCGCAGCGAGATGCCGTGCTCGTCGGCGAGTGCGCGCGGGGTCAGTTCCGGTTCGGCGAGGCGGGTTTCGATGGTGGCCTTGACGCGGTCGATCATCGTGCTCGGCCCGGCATCGGCCGGCTCGGTGGCGTCCAACTGGTCCGCCGCCAGGGTGGCGAGGACGTCCGCGACCGCGCCGGCGAGTTCCTCGCCGGCGGCCGGTGGGGTGGCGAGGATCTCCTGCACCAGCCCGGACAGGAGCGGCAGCAGCAGCGCGGCCGGTCCGCCGGGCGTGGCGCCGACGACCTTCGCGGTGACCCTGCGTATCTCCGGCTCCGCCAGCCGCAGTATCGGACGCGGAACCATCAGCACCCGGGCGCGCTGACGCTCCGGCAGCGTGAGCCGGAAGGACCGGCTCGCGTCGTAGAAGGCCAGGACCCCCGGGTGCAGGTGCGTGCGGCGGCCGTCCTGGACCAGGTGGGCGCTGCCTTCCAGCTGGAGGCGGGCGAAGAGGTGCGCCCTGCCGTCCGCCGTGTCCCGCGTGGTCCGTACGACGTCCACGGCGTCGCACTCCTCGGCCGCGACCTGGAGTGCGCCCAGCCGGAGCAGCCGGACGCAACCCTGCCAGGATTCCGGGTCCGCGCGGGTGACCAGCCGGAGATCGCCGTAAGCGGTCGACAAGAGCCGCTTTCCGTACGGCAGTTCGCTCAGGTCGCCCGGCACCAGTCCTCCTCCGTGAAGCGCCGGGCCCGCTCGGCTTGGAGCCAGTCGGTGGGGGAGGTGCCGTACTCCCGGCGGAACGCGCGTCCGAAGTGCGCGGTGCCGCTGAATCCCCAGCGGCGGGCGACGCTGCCCATGCTCGCGGCCGCGGTCAGTTCCCTGCGGCACTCCTGGAGTCGTAGGCGGCGGATCCAGTTGCCGACCGTCGTGCCCTCCTGCTCGAACAGCCGGTGCAGATAGCGCACCGAGATGCCGTGGGCGCGGGCGATGACGGCGGGAGTGAGGTCCGGCTCCGCCAGGTGCCAGCGGATGTACCTCTGGACGCGCAGCAGGAGCACCCGGTCGGCGCCGGGAAGACCGGCCGGTTCGTCGCCCAGGTGCTGTGCGGCGGCCGCGGCCAGCAGGCTCACGGCGCTGTCGGCCATCCGGCCGGCCACCGGGCCGGAGTAGGACCCGCACGTGTCGGCCAGTCGCGACAGGAACGGTGACAGCAGGGCCCCGAGCCCGCCCACCGGGCGTACGGCCCGTGCCGTGATCCGTCCCAGGGCTGCCTCCGACTGGCCGAGGAGGCCGCGTGGCACGGCGAAGATCTTCTGCTGGAACCGTTGCGGAAACCGTGTGCGGTAGGGGCGGAGCGTCTCGAAGAAGGCGATGTCGCCGGGCCGCAGTTCCGTGCACCGGCCGTCCTGCTCGACCTGGGCCGTGCCGCTGTCCTGCACGGCGACGAAGACGTGCTCGCCGTCGCCGCGGGCGACATGGTGCGGGGACCGGTGGATGTCTCCCGGATCGCAGTCGACCGTGGTGATACGGAGGTCGCCGAGACGGTCCGTACGCATGGTGGCGTCGACGGCCCCGGCCTCGGTGGTGATGTCCATTCCCACGAGCGTGGCGAGCACGGCGTCACGCCAGAAGTCCAGGCTCTCGCGCACCGGCACGCAGCTGGTGGAGAACACCTGGGCGTGTGGGCGTGCCGCGGAGCCGTCTTCTGTGAAGGAATCGTAGAAGGCTGACATACCCGTCAGCGTGCCGTCGGCCGGGGTGCGGACGCATCAGTCGGTCGACTGGTCCGCGCGCCCGAGCCGAGCCCGCAGGAAGGCGGCGCCCTGCCGCACGGCGCCCCGCGCCGGAGGGCTGTCACGCAGTGCCGTCAGAGAGACGAAGTCGTGGACCGTGCCCAGGAAGCGGACGGCCGTGACCTCGACTCCCGCGCGGCGCAGCCGGTCCGCGTACTGTTCGCCCTCGTCCCGCGTCACATCGGCCTCCGCCGTGATCAGCAGGGCCGGCGGCAGCCCCACCAGCTGCTCCGGGTCGGCGCGGAGCGGGGAGGCGGTCGGCTCGGCCAGGTCCCGGGGGTCGTCGCTGTACTGGCGCCAATAGTCGCGCAGGGCCTGACGGGTGAGCAGATATCCCTCGGCGAACCGGTGCTGGGAGGCGCTGGCGCAGCGTGCGTCGGTGATCGGGTAGTACAGCAGCTGGGCACGGATGTCCGGGCCGCCGCGCGCCTTGGCCAGCAGGGTGAGCGCGATGGCCAGGGTGGCCCCGGCGCAGTCCCCGGCCACCGCCAACCGGCCCGCGTCCAGCCGCAGTTCGCCCGCGTGGCCGACCACCCAGGACATGAGGGCGTAGCACTCCTCGACGGCCACGGGGTAGCGGGCCTCCGGGGTGCGGCTGTACTCGGGGACGACGGCGGCCACGCCCGCGCCGGTCACGAGGTCGCTGACGAGCCGGGCGTGGGTCTGCGCGTCACCCAGCGCCCACCGGCCGCCGTGGAGGTAGAGCAGCACGGGAAGCGGCCCCTGCGCCGCGGGCGGCCTGAAGATCCAGAAGCCCACCAGTCCGGACGGTCCCACGGGCGCCACCTGGAAGGCGGCGTCCACGGCGAAGTCCTCGATCCGGTGGACCTGGGACTCCCTCAGCGCCTGACGGCCGACATCGGGCGGCAGCTCGTGCAGGAAGGGCGGCGCCGAGGACGCGTCGACGAGGCGTTGCGCCAGCGGATCGAGCACCAGGGGGCACGGGTGCGGCCCGTCCGGCTCCATGCTGCGATACCCGCCTTTCGCCCGGTCACTTCTCGTGCACGAGGAGATCGCGCAGCTGGTGGCGGCTGCTGACGCCGAGTTTGGGATAGACGTTGTAGAGGTGCGAGCCCACGGTACGCGGCGACAGGAAGAGCTGTTCGCCGATCTCGCGATTCGACAGGCCGTTGGCGGCCAGTCGCACGATCTGCCGTTGCTGGGCGGTCAGTTCACCCAGCGGATCCGCCGACGCGGGAGCTTCTGACACCCCGCTCGCCCGCAGTTCACCGCGCGCCGACTCGGCCAGGTGCCGGGCGCCGAGCCGGGTCGCCGTTTCGAGTACGACGGTCAGCTGGGCGCGTGCCTCCAGCGGCCGTCTGCGTCTGCGCAGCCATATCGCGTAGTCCAGGCGGGCCCGAGCCCGTTCCAGGGGCCAGCGGGCCGCCTCCGGGTTGACCACGGCCAGCTGGAAGTGGTGCTCGCTGTCCGCGTCCTCGTCGACCAGCGCCGCCGCGTGGTGCATCAGCAGCGTCATCCGGGTCGTGGGCCGCGCGCCCTGGCTGCGCCGGACCCGCACGAGGACGTGCGCGGCCTCCCGTTGACGGCCCGTGCGATGGGCGGCGACGGCGAGTTCGGCGATACAGCGCGGGGAGAGGAAGGGGTCGAGGGGTTCGCCGTCGTCCGCGAAGAGCGTGCGCAGATGCCGGAAGGCGCCGTCCCCGTCGCCGAGGACCAGGGCGCTCAGACCGCAGGCCCGCAGCATGCGGGCGTGAGTGGCCCGGTTCTCGTGCAAACTGACGGAGCGCCAGTTGGGGCCGGTGAACCGGGTGCCGGGCACGCTCTCGCCGCGCAGGGCGCCCAGGGTCGTCCGCAGCGCTTCGAGGTCCATCTCGACGCGGGTCCAGCGGTGGACGGCGGCGTGCGAGAGGCCCTCCTTGATCAGGGATTCCGCCTCCGCCCACCGCCCGAGGCCCAGCAGCGTCTCCACCTGGGCCGCCAGCGTCCAGGCGAGCGGGCCCAAGGCGCCCTGTGCGCGCAGCAGTTCACCCGCCTGCCGGAACTGCTCCGCGCACAGATCCGACTCGTCGGTGTGGTGGGCGAGTGCGGCGCCCGCGAGCAGCCGGGCCGGGCGGCTCGAACCGGTCGCGGCGAGGGCCTGCACGGAGGCGAAGATGTCGGCGTGTTCTGATCCGTTCTCCGGTGCCAGGCCGAGCAGGCGCCTCAACTGCCGCCAGTGTTCGGGCAGTCCGGACTGGCGGGCGATGCCCGTCGCCACCGCAGCCAGAGCGAAGGCCGTCGAGGCGTCGGCCGCGCGCGCCCGCCGTGCCGTGTCGAGCAGGAGATCGAACGCCTCTCGCTGGTACGACAGCAAGGACAGCGCCCCACTCATGGCACAGGCCGCGGCACACATCCCCTGCGGATCGCGGTTCGCCCGCTCCAGCGCCCCGTACAGCTCCCGCACCCACGCCGGGTCTCCGAGGTCGCTCGCGGCGGCCAGCGCGGCGGCGAGACGTCGGGCGCGGTCCCGGCCGTGCGAGCCGAGCAGCGCCGCCTGT
The DNA here is from genome assembly GCF_022698165.1 of Streptomyces cylindrosporus. GTDB lineage: Bacteria > Actinomycetota > Actinomycetes > Streptomycetales > Streptomycetaceae > Streptomyces > Streptomyces cylindrosporus. The sequence goes on along the minus strand of NZ_JALDAY010000006.1, from coordinate 262,793 downwards.
TCGAGCGCGCGGGCCGCGGTGAAACGGTCACCCCGACCGGACGCCTCCTCCACGGCTGCGGCCACGGCCTCGTCCGGACCGACGGCGGCAGCGGCCAGGTGCGCTGGACGATGGGGGGATACGGCGGCCAGATCGCGGTGGGCCTGCCGGCGCAGTTGGGCGGGCGGCCGGTAGAAGGCGGCCGTACGTGTGAGCGGGTTGCGGAAGGCGAGCCGCCCGTCGGTGACGGTGATCAGCCCGGCTGTCTCCGCCGGGGCCCACACGCCCAGGTCGTCGGTGCCCAGGGCGGCCATGACCGGGGCGAGTTCCTGGTGCGGCCAGGCGGCAGCCGCGTACAGCAGAGCGTGCCGTGTTCCTTCCGGCAGCGCGTCCAGTTGCGGGGCGTACAGGGCCTGGATGCGCCGGGGTTGGCGCGTGGCACGGCTGAGCTCGATGATCGCGAGCGGGTTGCCTTCGGCCTGCCGCAGCAGCTCCAGCCTGGCCCCTCCGGTGGGTGCGCCCGGCTGCGCGTCCAGCAGCCGGGCCGCTGCCGGTGGTGACAGGGGGCCGAGAAGCAGTACGGCGAGGTCCGCGGGTGCGGCGGGCGGAGGCGCCTCGCCGTGGGCGGTGAAGAGGACGGTGACGGCCTCGCCGGACAGCCGTCGGGTGACGTAGGACAGGACGGCCAGGGAGTCGCGGTCGCAGTTGTGGAGGTCGTCGACGGTCAGCAGGACCTGGCCTGTCCGCCCGAGGCGAGTCAGCAGGGCCAGGACCGCGTTGCTCAGGTCCGCTCCCTCCGGCGGCACGTCGTCCTCCGTCGGCGCGAGGAGGGCGTGCAGCGCCCGGCGCCTAGGCTCCGGCAGGGCATCGGCCTCGGCCAGTACGGGCAGGAGGAGCTGGTGCAGACAGGCGTACGGCTGCTGCGCCTCCTGCGGGCAGGCACGCGCGGACAGGACGCGGGCACCGCGTTCCCCGGCCCGCTGCTCGGCGATCCGCAGCAGCCGGGTCTTGCCGGTGCCGGTCTCGCCCAGCACGAGCAGGGGGTGCGGCCCGTCGGTGCACTGCTGCACCGGATCGAACGCCGCCTGCCAACCCACTGCCGAACTCCTGCTCGCCGCGACCCACCCGATGACCGGGATGCTGTCAGGGGCGTGCCGGGCAGCGCTTCTGTCATGTGACCAGTCATCCGCCGCGACCTGGCAGGATGGAGGCGCAAGGGGGGAGCGGATCTTCATGGACTTGGGTGCCTTCGGTGCCGGGCGGGCTGACGGGCCGGCGATCCTCGGCAGGGATCGTGAACTGTCGCGCATCACGCGGCTGATCGACGCCACGGACGGCGACGGCCCCAAGGTGCTCGTCCTGACCGGAGAGCCGGGTGCGGGCAAGAGCACCCTGGTCGACCGGGCCGCCGTACAGGCCGCGGAGCGCGGCCTGCGCGTGCTGCGGGTACGTGGCTGCGAGGGCGAACAGGACCTCGGCTTCGCCGGGGTGCACCAGCTGCTGCGGCCGGTCCTCGGCGGGATCGACGGGCTGCCCGGGCGCCAACGTGACGCCCTCTCCCATGCGTTGGGTCTGGGCGAGGCCGACGAAGCGGCGGCGCCGGACCCGCTGTTGATCAGGACCGCGGTGCTGACGCTGCTCTCGGACGCGGCGGCGGAGCGCCCGCTGCTGATCGTCGTCGACGACGCCCACTGGCTGGACGTCGGCTCCCTGGACACGCTGGCCTTCGTCGCACGGCGTCTGGACGGGGAACGAGCCGCCCTGCTGCTGGCGGCACGCGAGGAAGCGGTGCCGGCCCGCTTCGACCGTGACTTCCCCCATCTGACGGCCGGCCCGCTGGACCGGGCCGCGGCCGGGCTCCTGCTGGACAGCGGGCCACGACCCCCGCAGGGCCGGGTTCGGGCGCGGATCCTGGAGCTGGCGGCAGGTAACCCCCTCGCCCTCATCGAGCTCGCCCGGGCCTTCGCCAGGGATCCGGGCATACGGGACTTCGGCGCGGCGGGTTCGCTGCCCCTCACCGCCCGGCTGGAGCAGCTCTTCGCCGCCGACCTGCCCGCCCTCCCCGACCCGACGCGGCGCGCCCTGCTGGTGGCGGCGGCCGCGGGCACCGCACAGCTCTCGGACGTCCTGGACGCCCTGCCCGACGCGGGTACACCGCAGGTCTGGGAACCCGCAGAACAGGCGGGGCTGGTGCGCGTGGAGGCCGGCCAGGTCCGGCTGCGCCACCCCCTGGTCGGCTCCGCCGTCTACCAGGCCGCGTCCTTCGCCGAACGCCGCGAGGCCCACCTCACTCTCGCCGCCGCGCTCACCCACGAACCCGACCGTCGTGCCTGGCACCTCGCCGCGGCCGCCTCCGGACCCGACGAGGATGTCGCCCGCGCCCTGGCCGAGAGCGCGGAACGCTTCCAGCAGCGTGGCGGACACGCGGCCGCGGCCACCGCACTCGAACGCGCCGCCGAACTCACCCCCGATCCGCGGCAGCGGGCCCGGCGGCTGCTCGCCGCGGCCACGTCGGCCATGTACGCCGGGCATCCGCAGTGGGTGGGGGAGAGCGCCGGCCGCGTCAGCACACTGACCGACGACCCCCAGCTCCTCGCCGAGGCTTCCCTGCGCGCCGGCTGGTCCCTCGCCGTCACGCTGCGGCACGACGACTCCCTGGCCTTCCTGCTGCCCGTGGCCGAATCGATGGCCGGCTCGGCACCGGCTCTCGCCCTGAGCGCGCTGGGGACGGCCGCGACGCCTGCGTACAACTCGGGCGATCCCCGCTACCGGCACGAACTCCAGCGGATCGGCGACCTTATCGCACCGCAGCCGGACGAGACCGACCGCGTCTGGCCCCGGGCGGCCGGCAGTCCCTTCACGGACCGCCAGCAGACCCTGAAGAACCTCGCCCACGCCATCGACGCCCTGCCCGACGGCTCCCTGACCGGGCTCGTCTCACTCGGTGGCGCGGCCTGGATCCTGGACGAGACCGACGAAGCCGTACGCCTGCTCGGGCAGGCCATGGACCAGCTGCGCCGCGCCGCCACCGCCGGCGCCAACTGCACCGTCGCGCAGGCCCTCGCCCTGGCCCACTTCGAGAGCGGAGCCTGGGACGCGGCCCGATCCGCCGCCGAGGAAGCCTTCTGGATGGCCACCGAGGCCGGCGCGGACAACGTCGCCGTGGGCTCACCGCTTCTCCAGGCCACCCTGCTGGCCGCCCGCGGGGACCACGCCGGCGCGCGAGCACAGGCGGAGGACGCCGTCCGCGGCCGGGACCTGCGCAAGTCCCGCAGCCTGTACGTTCGTCACCGCCACGCCCTCGCCCTGGCGGCCCTGGCGCAGAGCGACCACGAGTCGGCGTACGGCCACCTGCGCCGCACGTTCACCGACGATGCCCGCCCGGCACCGGTCCACTACCACGCCTCCCTCTACCAGCTCGCCGATCTCGCCGCCGCAGCCGTGCGCACCGGACAGACGGACGACGCTCGCACGGTGCTCAGCGCCGCCGAAGGGACACTGGAGGAGCACCGCTCCGCCCGCCTCGCCGCGATCGTGCACCGGGCCCGCGCCCTGCTCGGCGACCCCGACGACGCCGAGCATCACTTCCGTGCGGCCGTCGAGGACCCGGCTGCCGCGCGCTGGCCCTTCGAACACGCCCTCGCCCGCCTCGACTTCGCCGAGTGGCTACGGCGCCGCCGACGCACCGCCGACGCCCGGCCCCACCTCACCACCGCCCTCGACATCTTCGGACGACTGGACGCACGCCCCTGGGCCGAGCGCGCCACCGGGGAGCTGCGTGCGACGGGCGTGACCGTGACCCCTCCCGCCGCGCACCAAGCCCTGGCCGACCTGACACCGCAGGAGCTGCAGATCGCCCAACTGGCCGCGGAGGGCCTCACGAACCGCGACATCGGCGCCCGGCTCTACCTCTCGCCCCGCACCATCGGCTTCCACCTCCACAAGATCTTCCCCAAGCTCGGCATCACGGCCCGCGCCCAACTGCGCGACGCCCTCGGCCGCGTCGCCGATCCGGTCAACTGGCCGCCCCTGTAAGGCGGTTGTGAGAGTTTCCGCTCGACGCACGCCCCTCTCCCCGCCTTGTCTGTTCCATGCCAAGCTGGGATGGGTCACGAGTGGCAGGGGGGAGCGGACGTGAACGCAGGACGCCGGAGAGCCGTCTTGTTCCTCGCGACGCTGGGGACCTTCGGCGCGGCGCTGGCTGGGCTGTACGCGCTGACGGTGCTCTGGCTCGCCCATGACGCGGCCGACCGGTGGGCCGTGGCCATCGCCTTCGCCGTCGCGGCCTCCGGGGCGGTCGACAAGGCGCTGTCGCCGTGGGCCGACGACACCCCGCCCACCACACCGTCCCCGCCCCCGGACCCAGACCCGGTTCCGGATCCATCCGACCCGGAACCGGAACCTTCCACCGGACGACCCCCAAGAACCCGCCAGCGCGTGACGACCGCCGTGGTGACGGCTGCTGCCACAGCCGCCGTGGGGGCCATCGTCTACGGGGTGGTGGCACCGAAGGACGGAAGCGGCGACACCACGTCAGCCTCCCGCGACTACACCCTGGTCTACGGACACCGGACGCTGTCGTTGAAGAACTACAACTACTTCTTCGACCTGCGCGCCGGGGCGGTCAGCGGTTCCGAGACCGCATGGAGCGTCAGCACGAACGCCGGCGGCGACGGCAAGGGCGCCTTCGAAATCCAGCCGCTGACCGATGCCTACGTCGTCCCCGGCAACACCGTGCCGAGCCCCGCCCAGTGCGCCGCCAAGGCCACCCGCCACCCCACCGAGGGACGCATCCACTTCCGCCAGGCCCCACCGGGCCGCACCGTCTGCCTGCGCGACACGACCAACGGCGACGTCGCCGTGTTCACGGTCATCGACGTTGACCACGGCAACTACGCGACGACGGACGAGATCACCTACTACCGCCACCGGAGCTGACCGGCCCCCCCACTAGGTCACCCGGACACCGACGACGCACGTGTCGTCGTCCGTGTCGGATCTGCTGTGGGTGAGCAGGCGGTCCAACTGCTGTTCCAGCGTGGGCTGAAGAGTGCGCGCCATCGTCAGCAGGTGGGTCAAAGACTCCTCCACCGAGCGGTCGCGGCGCTCGATCAAGCCGTCCGTGTACATCAACAAGGTGTCGTCGACGGCGAGTTGCACCTCGTGCTCCTCATAGGCCGCCTCCGGCACGGCACCGAGCAGCAGCCCCGTGACCAGCGGCAGGGGAGTGGCCTCGCTCCCGCGCACCAGCACGGGCGGCAGATGGCCCGCCCTGGCCCAGCGCAGGCTGCGGCGGTCCGGGTCGTACAGGCCGCAGACCGCCGTGGCGGTGACGGATCCGGTCAGATGGTGGGCCACCATGTTGAGCCAGGACAGCAGCTGCCCCGGCCCGGCACCGGTGACGGCGAGACCGCGCAGCGCGTTGCGCAGGACGACCATGTTGGTCGCCGCCTCGATGCCGTGCCCGGCGACGTCCCCCACGCACAGCAGCACCAGCCCGGAGGGGAGCACGACAGCGTCGTACCAGTCGCCGCCGACCAACTGCTCGGTCTCGGCGGGCCGGTAGCGCACGGCGACGCGCAGCCCCGGCCGCTCCAGCGGGGCCTGGGCGGGCGGCATGATGGCGTGCTGCAACTGGAGGGCCAGCCGGTGCCGTTCGCTGGCCTGCTGCTCGCTGTGGGCGAGTTGGTCGCGGGTGGCGGCGAGGGCGACCTCCGTCCAGTGGTGGGCGGAGATGTCCTGGTAGGCGCCGCGCACGACGTACAGGCGGCCGTCGGAGTCGAGGACCGGCTCGGCGGCCACCCGGATGTGCCGGGTGACGCCGTCGGGCCGCTGCAGCCGGAAGGCGGCGGCCGCAGGCCGGTGGTGGTGCAGGACCGTGCGCAGGAAGCGGCCGAGGGCGACGGCGTCGTCGGGGTGGGCGTGGGCGGGCAGCTGCTCCAGGGGGACCGGCCCGTCGGCGGGCGACTGGCCGTAGAGGTGGTGGAGCTGGCCGTTCCAGGTGATCTCGCCGGTCAGGAGGTTCTCCTCGAAACCGCCGATACGGGCCAGACGCTGGGCGTGCTGGAGCAGGTTGGCCAGCCGTGCCGTCTCGTCCTCCGTGCGCCACAGCAGCAGGACGCTCCCGCCGTGCCGGCTGATGCTGATGTCGGCGACCGCGGCCAGCGGTACCTCGTCCACCAGGGCGGTCAGCCGCATGCGCTGGGTGCGGAAGGGCTCGCCCGTCGCGTAGACGCGTTCGATCTGTTCGAACAGTCCGCTCTCGCCGGCGGCCATGGGGTACGCCTCGAGGAGCAGCGCTCCGCTGACGACTCCCCGGGGCCGTCCCGCGGGGTCGAGGAAGCGGGCGTTGACATGGTGGATGCGGAAGTCGACGAGGTTTCCGTCGGCGTCCACCTGCGGGACCAGGACCAGCGCGGGGTCGTGCAGGCCGTCGGCCAGGTCCATCAGCTCGGCGGCGTCGGGCAGGAGACGGGGGCTCGGGTCGTCGTCCGGGCCGCTCAGGGCATTGGTCTCCAGGGTGTGCGCGCACAGTTCGGCCAGGGCCTCGATCTGGCGGACGATCTGCGGGGGTTGAGGCTCCAGCGGCGTAGGCCAGACGATTTCCAGAACGCCGTGGATACGGCCCGCGGCCGACGCCGGCACGGCGGCCCGGCCGCCCTCGGGGTGCTGGTGCTGACCGACGGACGGCAGGCCGGTCTCGCTCAGGCGGCCGATCCACTCGCCCGTCCGCTCGGTGAGGCCGCGGCGCGCAACAGTCGCCACCCCCGGCGGGACATGCCGCCAGCGGCTCGCCTCGGCGGGGGAGAAGCCGGCGCTGCCCGCGAGGGTGAGGGAGCCGTCGGCCCCCAGCGCCCAGATGGCCACGGCCACCGCGCCGAGCGGGGTGAGGGCGTGTTCCAGCAGGGAGTCGGCGACGGCCTGCGCATCCTGGGCGGCCAGTGCGGCGCTCTCCGCGGACCGCAGTCCCACGGCGGACGAGCTGTGTTCCGGTGCGTCTGGTGCGCTGTTTCGGCCCGCGGCGGCTGCGAGGAAGGCTGCTGTCACTTCGGAGAGCCGGTCGCGGGAGGCCTGGTTGATGACCTCGACGGCGAACTCCAGCGGTGTCACGCCCGCCTGTTCGGTCAGTTCGGCGAGCTGGCGCGCGGCCTGCGCCGGCCCGCAGCCCAGCCGCTCGACGAGGATGCCCTTGGCCAGCTCGATCAGGGCGCGCCCGTCGGCCTCGGCCTGCGCCGCCCGCACCTCGCGGCGAAGCCGCTCCACGGTCGCGGCCAGTCTCCCGACGGGGGAGGTCTGGACGACGGCGTCCTCACCGTCGTTGCCGGCCCGGCCCGGGGCGGTGCCCGGGCGGGTGGCCGGCACTTGGGCGGGCCCCGCTGCGGGCCGGGGCACCCCGCCGGTGGCGGGGACGTCCGGGTCGGACGGCTGGTGAAGTCGGCTCACGTGAAGACGGTTCCTCGGCTCGGACGTCCAGGGACGGCGCAGGGGCGACGGGCACGCCGGGCGGCGTGCCCGTCCGGTCAAGCGGGCAGCCTGCGCCGTACGCGGTCGATGAGGTCGTTGGCGTCGACGGGCTTGGTGACGTAGTCGTTGGCCCCCGACGCCAGGCTCTTCTCCTGGTCGCCCGGCATCGCCTTGGCGGTGACGGCGATGATCGGCAGGTCCGCGTACTGGGGCATGGAGCGGATCTCCGCGGTGGCGGTGTAACCGTCCATCTCCGGCATCATCACGTCCATCAGCACCAGGCAGACCTCCGGGTGGGCGATCAGCATCTCGATGCCCTTGCGGCCGTTGTCCGCGTGCAGGACCTGGAAGCCGTGCAGTTCGAGCACGCCGCTGAGCGCGAAGAGGTTGCGTGCGTCGTCGTCGACGACCAGGACGGTGCGGCCGAGGAAGGAGTCGTCGACGACCTGCGTGGCGGGCTGCTGGGGCTCGTCCGAGCGCACCAGGGTCAGCACGTCTCCCGGCTCCTCGGCGGACAGGTGCAGCGTGATGCGTTCGCGCAGCTCGTCCAGGCTGGCCAGGAAGTCCAGCGGACGGCCACCCGCGCGGGAACGCAGCAGCTGCTCCTGCGCCGGGTCCATCCGGTGACCGGTGTGCACGAGCACGGGCACGCCGGCCAGCGCCGAGTCGCCCTGCATGGCCTCCAGGAGACGTACACCCTCCTCGTCGGGCATGCCGAGCTCCAGCACCACACAGTGGCAGGGGTCGGACGCGAGGGCGGCGGCCGCTTCCTGGGCCCCGACGGCCGTGATGATCTCGATCGCCCCGTGCGGGTCGTCCGGTGCGGGCGCGAGGTCCGCGACGGCGCGTTCGGCGACGAGGGTGAGCAGACCGCGCAGCCGCTCCTCGACCACGAGCAGACGGCGCCTGCGCTGCTGCGGCGGGGCGGACGAGGTGGCCGCCGGGGCCTGGGCGGCCGGTTGCTCCGGCGGACCGGCCGTGTCCTGCGGCAGCTCCGGCACCCGGCCGCCGCCGAGTACGTCTTCGAAGTCGGCGCGTGCGACGGGCAGATAGAGCGTGAAGGTGCTGCCCTGGCCGGGCGTGCTGTCGACGGTGACGGCCCCGCCCAGCAGGTGGGCGATCTCCCTGGTAATCGACAGGCCCAGGCCCGTGCCGCCGTACTTGCGGCTGGTGGTGCCGTCCGCCTGCTGGAACGCCCCGAAGATCGTCTCCAGCTGCTGCTGGGGAATGCCGATGCCGGTGTCCTTCACCCGGAAGGCCACGACCGGGCCGCCGCGGTGGACGCCGGAGGGCACTTCCCGGTCCGCCGCGGGTTCGATACGCAGCTCCACGCCGCCCTGCTCGGTGAACTTCACCGCGTTCGACAGCAGGTTGCGCAGGATCTGGCGCAGCCGGGAGTCGTCGGTGAGCAGGTCGGCGGGGGTGCCCGGCGCGGTGGCCACCGTGAACTCCAGGCTCTTCTGCGTCGTCATCGGCCGGAAGGTGGCCTCGACGTACTCCAGCAACTGGCGCAGCGGGACGCGCTCGGGGGCGACGTCCATCTTGCCGGCCTCCACCTTCGACAGGTCGAGGATGTCGTTGATCAGCTGGAGCAGGTCCGAGCCCGCCGAGTGGATGATGCCCGCGTACTCGACCTGCTTGGGGGTGAGGTTGCGCGAGGGGTTCTGGGCGAGCAACTGGGCGAGGATCAGCAGGCTGTTGAGCGGGGTGCGCAGCTCGTGGCTCATGTTCGCCAGGAACTCCGACTTGTACTTGGAGGCCAGCGCCAGTTCCTGCGCGCGGGTCTCCAGTTCCTGCCGGGCCTGTTCGATCTGCAGGTTCTTCGCCTCGATGTCGCGGTTCTGGGAGGCCAGCAGGGAGGCCTTCTCCTCCAGCTCGGCGTTGGAGCGCTGCAGTTCGTCCTGCTGGATTTGCAACTCCGCGGAGCGCGCCTGGAGTTCGGCGGTCAGCCGCTGCGACTCGTCCAGCAGTTCGTCGGTGCGGGCGTTGGCCACGATGGTGTTCAGGTTGACGCCGATGGTCGGCATCAGCTGGGCGAGGAAGTCCTGGTGGATCTGGGTGAAGCGGGTGACGGAGGCCAGTTCGATGACGCCGAGGACCTGGTCCTCGACCACGATCGGCAGCACCACGAGGGCGCTGGGCACGGCGTGTCCGAGGCCCGAGGAGATGGTGACGTAACCCGGCGGCAGCTCCTCCACGGTGATGGCCCGTCGGTTGCGGGCGGCCTGACCGACCAGCGAGCGTCCCACAGGGATGCGGATGGGCCGGTCGGCGTCGTCGGGACAGCCGTAGGAGCCCACCAGCCGCAGCTCGTGACCTTGCTCGGTGTCCTCGGCCAGGTAGAAGGCGCCGTACTGGGCGGCGACGAGCGGTGTGAGCTCGTCCATGATCAGCTCGGCGACGACGGGCAGGTCCCGGTGGCCCTGCATCAGGCCGGAGATGCGGGCGAGGTTGGTCTTGAGCCAGTCCTGCTCCTGGTTGGCCCGGGTGGTCTCGCGCAGGGACTCCACCATGGAGTTGATGTTGTCCTTGAGCTCGGCGACCTCGCCGGACGCCTCCACCGTGATGGAGCGGGTCAGGTCGCCCTCGGCGACGGCGCTGGCGACCTCGCCGATCGCGCGCACCTGACGGGTGAGGTTTCCGGCCAGTTCGTTGACGTTCTCCGTCAGGCGCTTCCAGGTGCCCTCGACGCCCTCGACCTCGGCCTGCCCGCCCAGCCGGCCTTCGCTGCCGACCTCGCGGGCGACGCGGGTGACCTCGGCGGCGAACGACGACAACTGGTCGACCATGGTGTTGATGGTGGTCTTCAGCTCCAGGATCTCGCCGCGGGCGTCCACGTCGATCTTCTTCGAGAGGTCGCCGCCCGCCACCGCCGTCGTCACCAGGGCGATGTTGCGGACCTGGCCGGTGAGGTTGTTGGCCATGGAGTTGACGTTGTCCGTCAGGTCCTTCCAGGTGCCCGCCACGTTCGGCACGTGCGCCTGGCCGCCGAGCCGTCCCTCGGTGCCGACCTCGCGGGCCACGCGGGTGACCTCGTCGGCGAAGGCGGAGAGTGTGTCGACCATGGTGTTGATGACGTCGGCGAGCGCGGCGACCTCGCCCTTGGCCTCGACGGTGATCTTCTGCGACAGGTCTCCGCGGGCGACGGCGGTGGCGACCTGGGCGATCGAGCGGACCTGGCCGGTCAGGTTGGACGCCATCACGTTGACGTTGTCCGTCAGGTCCTTCCAGGTCCCCGACACGCCCCGTACGATCGCCTGCCCGCCCAGATTGCCCTCGGTGCCGACTTCGCGGGCGACGCGGGTGACTTCGTCGGCGAAGGCGGAGAGCTGGTCGACCATGGTGTTGATGGTGTTCTTGAGTTCGAGGATCTCGCCGCGGGCGTCGACGGTGATCTTCTGGGAGAGGTCGCCCTGCGCGACGGCGGTCGCCACCTGGGCGACGTTGCGGACCTGGGAGGTGAGGTTGCCTCCCATGAAGTTCACGGAGTCCGTCAGGTCGCGCCAGGTGCCCTTCACGCCCTTGACGTCCGCCTGCCCGCCCAGCCGGCCTTCGGTGCCGACTTCGCGGGCGACGCGGGTGACTTCGTCGGCGAAGGCGGAGAGCTGGTCGACCATGGTGTTGATGGTGTTCTTGAGTTCGAGGATCTCGCCGCGGGCGTCGACGGTGATCTTCTGGGAGAGGTCGCCCTGCGCGACCGCGGTGGTCACCTGGGCGACGTTGCGGACCTGGGAGGTGAGGTTGCCCGCCATGAAGTTCACGGAGTCGGTCAGATCCCGCCAGACCCCGCCGACACCGGGCACCTGGGCCTGCCCGCCCAGCCGGCCTTCGCTGCCGACCTCGCGGGCGACGCGGGTGACCTCGGCGGCGAACGAAGAGAGCTGGTCGACCATGGTGTTCACGGTCTCTTTGAGCTGCAGGATCTCGCCGCGCGCCGGCACGTCGATCTTCTGCGACAGGTCGCCCTTGGCCACCGCGGTCGCCACCTGGGCGATGTCGCGCACCTGTGTGGTGAGGTTGCCGGCCATGGCGTTGACCGAGTCGGTCAGGTCCGCCCAGGTGCCGGAGACCCCCGGCACCTCCGCCTGACCGCCGAGGGTTCCCTCGGTGCCCACCTCGCGTGCCACGCGCGTGACTTCGGAGGTGAACAGGGACAGCTGGTCCACCATGCCGTTGAAGACCGTGGCGATGTCGCCGAGCAGGCCCTCGCCGTCGGACGGCAGCCGGGTGCCGAAGTCCCCGTCCCGCACGGCGGTCAGGCCGGCCAGCAGCTGCCGCAGTTCCTGCTCGCCCGGACCGTGTTCCACGGCCTCGATCGTCTTGCCGGTCATGCGCACCCTCGTCCCGCTCCCAGGAGCCCCCACGCCGAGGGCTCGGAACCGCGCCGGGCCGTGAAGCCCTGCCCACCGCCCGCGTTTCCGCTGTTCACGGATTCGCACGGTGAGGAAATCCGGTGAAGGTTAACGCAGTTGTCGGACGACAACCAAAGCCTGGAGCGAGCTTCCCGGCCGTGCGGAAAATGTGCGGAGAAGGCGGCATGACGGCACGCGGCCGGGGTACTCGCCTCGGTTTGCCGACCGGCCGGAGGCGGTCACCGGGCGAGGGCGTCCTGGACGGTCGGGTGACAGGTGACGATGGTGTCGAGACCCACGAGCTGCACCGTCCGCAGCACGGGGCCCTGGGCGCCCGCGAGCCTCAGCCATCCCCGCGCCGCCTGCGCGGACTGGTGGACGGCGATGAGGGCGTTGATCCCGCTGGAGTCCATGAACGTCACCCGGCTCAGATCCACGACCACCCGGTGTCCGGCGGTGGGGTCGGCCGGAGGCACGGCCCGGGTGATGGCGCCGGCGTTCTGGTGGTCGATCTCGCCGCGGAGGCTGAGAACGACGACTCCGTCGGCCTCGGTCCGGACCACGTGCAGCCCACCGTGCTCCGCTGCTTCCTGGTTGTCCGCCACTCGTATCCCCTGCGTACTCGACGGGACCGGCCATGTCTTCGTTGGCACCGTTGCCCCGGAAACCGTGCGCGATGCGTGCACATGGCCCACACATGTACGCGTGGCGCAGGTGTAGGGCGGGAATTTCGGGGAAGTCGCGCGCTCATGAACGGGGTATTGCACATGGTCGGCAGGGAGCCTGTCCTGTTGGAGGAGTGTTCCCGGATGCCGGATGACGCGCCCGCCGAGGTGACCGTGGCTCTGGACGGCGAGGTCGGTTGTATCGCCGACGCCAGGGCCAGGGCGTCGGAGTTCCTGGCGCGGCTCCAGTCCGAGCGGGGTCTGCCGGTGTCGGCACGCGCCATGGACCTGACGCAGCTGGTGGTCAGCGAGCTGGTGACGAACGCGCTGAAGTACGCTCCCGGCCCGGTGCTGCTGCAGCTGCGCGTCGCCGGGGGATGGGTGGAGATCGCGGTGTGGGACACCGATCCGGCCCTGCCCACGGCCCGCGCCACCGACGCCGGACGGGTGGGGCAGCACGGTCTGGAGATCGTGATGGCGGTGGTCGACGGGTTCGCCGCGCAGCGAGAGCCCGTCGGCAAGCGCATCACCGCACGCCTCGCCCTGTTCGACGACCCGGTGGGCCTCGGCGGCTGAGGCGGTGTGCCGAGGCGCGCGAGGGGCACTCGGGCGGCAGGCGGTGCGCAGGCGGCGACATGGGACGGGAGTGACGGCAGGTGCCCGAGTCCGACGCGTTCACCGACCGGCTCGATCCCGAGATGTGCGTGGTCACGGCCGCCGTCGGGGAGCGGCGGTCGGGCTGTCTGGTGGGGTTCTTCTCGCAGTGCTCCCTGGAGCCGGTGCGCTTCACGGTGTGGCTCTCCACGGCGAACCACACCTACGAGACCGCGCGTGCCGCAGGCTGCCTGGGAGTCCATCTGCTCACCCGCGACCAGCACGATCTGGCCGCCCTCTTCGGCGGCGAGTGCGGTGCCGACTCCGACAAGTTCGCACAGGTGCGGTGGACACAGGGATACGGCGGGGCAGTGGTCCTGACGGACGTGGCGGCCTGGTTCGTCGGTCGCATCGAGCGATGCCTCGACGCGGGCGGCGATCACGTCGGCTTCGTGGTCGAACCGGTGCAGTGGGGCGGGCGGCGCGAGGGACCCTTGTTGAGGCTGCGTCAGACGCTCGACATAGACCCCGGACATCCGGCGGGCCGGCCCTCGCCGACGGAGTCCGGCGGCTGAAAACGAGCGCTGACGGGTCCGACTTCGGTCACGTGCGGATCTCGCCTTGAACAAAGGCGATGGGATGAGGAATCCGGGGTATCCGGCAGCGCGAGCGGCCGACCAGCCGTGTTGAGAACGAGGGAAAGGCATTGAACATGACGGCGGCGTTGACGACCCGGGCCGGCGCGGTGCGACTGCCGGAGGGCACTGATCCTTCCCAGGTCACTCCCAAGGACGCACGGGAGTTGACCCGGCTCTTCCTGGCTCGGCTGGCCCAGCTGGAGGAGGGTACGGAAGAGCATCAGTACGCGCGCAACACGCTGATCGAGATGAACCTCTCGCTGGTGCGCTACGCCGCCGCACGGTTCCGCAGCCGGGGGCCGCAGGAGATGGAGGACATCGTCCAGGTCGGGGTGATCGGGCTGATCAAGGCGATCGACCGCTTCGAGGTGGCGCGCGAGGTGGAGTTCACGTCCTTCTCGATCCCGTACATCGTCGGCGAGATCAAGCGCTTCTTCCGCGACACCTCCTGGGCCGTCCACGTCCCGCGCCGCCTCCAGGAGGCCCGCGCGCAACTGGCGCAGGCGACCGAGGAACTGAGCAGCCGTCTGGGCCGCACGCCCACGGTCGCGGAGCTGTCGCAGCTGATGTGCCTGTCGGAGGAGGAGGTCATCGAGGCGCGCCTGGCGTCCAACGGCTACACCTCCGCCTCCCTCGACGCGGCCATTTCCACCGGCGAGGAGGGCGAGAGCGTCCTGGCGGACTTCATCGGCCGCGAGGACACCAAGCTGGAACTGGTCGAGGACTTCCACGCGTTGGCACCCCTGGTCGCCCAACTGGACGAGCGGGACCGGCTCCTGCTCCACATGCGTTTCGTGGAGGAGCGCACACAGGCCGAGATCGGCGAGCGGCTGGGGATCTCGCAGATGCACGTCTCCCGCCTGCTGAACCGCCTCCTGGCCCGACTGCGCGAAGGCATGCTCCCCACCGGCTGAGCCGCATTCCGGCCGTACGACGTCCCCGCGGGCCCCCTCGGTGATCCCCGAAGGCGGGCCCGCGGCTTGGTCAGTTGCAGAGCCGGCGGTCCTCGTGGTTGGAGCCGTTCCGTCAAGTCCCCTTTGGGCAGTCCAAGTTGACGCCAGATCGCGCCGAGCGGGATCATCCACTGCCCAGACTCCGATGGACGAAGCCCCGAGCAGGGTGCGGAGCCAGCCACCTGACCTCTCCGAGGTCCGAGGACGCTTTCATGACGACTGGAAACACCGGCCGCGCCCATGCGTCGAAGCGCCGCCGTCGCGCCCTGTCGGCCGCGGCCGCCGCGCTCGCCCTCGCAACCGGGACGGCGACGCAGGTGCCGGCACTGGCCACGGGTGACACGGCACCTTCGGCGCCCACTCTCCAACAGGAGTTCACGACCGCCGCCGACGCCTACCACGTCCCGGGTCAGGTGCTGCTGGCGGTGGCGTACCAGGAGTCCGCCTGGGAGACGCACGCCGGACAGCACAGCACGGACGGCGGCTACGGGCCCATGCACCTGACTGACGTGACCCCCGCCATGATGGCCTCCGGGGACGCGGGCGCGGTCGGCCGCGCCGAGCTGTCGAAGCTGGCCGCCGACCCCGCCCTGCACACGGTCCAGGCGGCCGCGAAGCTGACCGGCCTGTCGGCGAAGGAGTTGCGCACCGACCCGTCGGCCAACATCCGCGGCGGCGCGGCACTTCTCGCCTCGTACCAGAAGACGGTGACCGGCACCCTGTCCGCCGACCCCGCCAACTGGTACGCGGCCGTGGCCCGTTACAGCCAGTCGACCCGGCGCCCGGGCGCCCAGGCCTTCGCCGACCGCGTCTTCGCCACGGTGAAGAAGGGAGCCCACCGCACCACCGCCGACGGCCGACGCGTCTCCCTCGCGGCAGACAGCGACGTCCACCCGGCCACCGGCCAACTGGCCTCACTCGCCCTGAAGTCCGCGACGGACACCGAAACCGAGTGCCCCGCCACCGTCGCCTGCACCTTCGTCCCGGCGGCGGCCGCGAACGGGCAGGTCTCCAACCGCCCCGCCAACGGCATCCGTATCGACACCATCGTCATCCACGACACGGAGAGCTCCTACGACGCCGCCATCACCACCTTCGAACAGGCGGGCGGCGCCGCCGCGCACTACGTCATGCGCTCCTCCGACGGCGCGGTGACGCAGATGGTGCCCACCAAGGACCTCGCCTTCCACGCGGGCAGCTACTCCACCAACATGCACTCGATCGGCATCGAGCACGAGGGCTACGCCGCGCACGGCGCCACCTGGTACACCGAGGCGCAGTACGAGGCCACGGCCGACCTGGTGAAGTACCTCGCCGCGCGCTTCGGCATACCGCTGGATCGGCAGCACATCATCGGCCACGACAACGTCGCCGGACCCAGGTCGTCCCTCGTCTCCGGCATGCACTGGGACCCGGGCCCGTCCTGGGACTGGAACCACTTCATGAGCCTGCTCGGAGTGCACGCCATGCAGCACGGTGTCGGCCCTGTCGGCTCGGTGGTCACCATCGCTCCGCGCTTCGACGACAACCCGCAGACGGTCCAGATCTGCCCCGCCGACGACCCGACCGGCGCCACCACGGTATGCACCGAGACGCAGCAGCCCGCGAACTTCGTCTACCTGCACACCGAACCCGCCGACACCGCCCCGCTCTTCGGGGACCCGGCGATCCACCCGGGCACGGCCGGCACCGACCGGATCAACGACTGGGGCAGCACGGCGGTGGCGGGACAGCAGTTCGTGGTCGCCGGGCAGGACGGCGACTGGACCGCCATCTGGTACAGCGGCGCCAAGGTGTGGTTCCACAACCCGGACGGCTGCAACACCACGCCGGCCCACGGCGTGAAGGTGATCGCAGCGGCCGGCACCTCGCCGGTGGCGGTCTACGGCTCCAGCTACCCGGACGCCGGCGAGTACCCGGCAGCCCTGTCTCCCTCGACGCAGGCCGCGCTGAGCATGTACGTGGTCCCGCCCGGCCAGGCCTACGTGGCCACAACGGCACCGTCCCTCACAGACGACTTCTTCCCTTCCAGCGGCACGGTCGTCACCGGCGCCAAGGCGATGTACACCGTCCAGTACAACCACCGGGTCGCCCTCGTGTACGCCACGGACGTCACGGCCACGGACAGCTGACGGCGCACCGCCGAGTCGGCAAGCTCCCTCGCCCATTACGCACTTATTGCACAAAGGATCTTCACTGGTTCCGAACCGAGTTCGTAGGATGCGGAGATCAACAGGCCCGACCGGAGGGAGACTTCGGCGGGCCTCTCAGGTTCCCGTGGGGGGATTCATGCGTATACGCGCTGCCGCCGTCATCGTCTCCGGTGCGGCGGTCCTGTCCGCGCTCACTCTTCCGGCCACCGCCCAGGCGTCGGAGCACACGGACGCGCCGGCCAAGCTCAGATCGTTCGCCTCCAACTCCGTACGGCCGAAGGACTCGTTGGGCAACACCAAGTTCTCGAACGCGGTCATCAACGGCGGCAAGGACATCGTCCTCGGCGTCACCGGCACGAAGTCCGTCACCGTCACCTACACCGCCACCGACCAGAACGGCGTCGCCCTCACCGAGGCCTTCCTGTGGCAGGGCACCGACAGCTCGACCACGGACGGCATCACCGGCGGCCTCGGCACGGACGACGACCCCACCTGCACCGAGACCGCCACCCAGGGCGTCTACAACTGCAAGGCCGTCTTCAACATCCACCCGGCCACCGACATGAAGGACAACGGCGTCGCCGGGAAGTGGAAGCTGTTCCTCGGCGCATGGGACCTGTACGCGAACGCCAGTTACAACGACGACGTCGCCACCACCGCGATCAAGAAGGCCTCCACGCTGACCGCCGACGCCACTCCCGAGCCGGTCAAGAAGGGCAAGACCATCACGGTCACGGGCAAGCTGGCCCGCGCGAACTGGTCGACGGGCAAGTACGCCGGCTACGCGTCCCAGCCCGTGAAGCTGCAGTTCCGCAAGAAGGGCAGCAGCACCTACACCACCCTCAAGACGGTGAGAACCAACAGCACCGGCGTCCTGAAGACCACCACCAAGGCCACGGTCGACGGCTACTACCGCTATGCCTTCGCGGGCACGGCCACCACCGCCGCGTCGACAGCGCCCGGCGACTTCGTCGACGTCAGGTGAGCGGTTAGGGGCCGGAGTCGAGGGGGCACGACCGCCCCCTCGACTCCGTGCTTCCTGCACAGATCATTAAGGGCCGTGGTAAGCCAGGCCCAGGACCAGCGCGGCCACGGCGGTGACGAGGAACACGATCCCGCCGACGATGTTGCGGGAACCGACCCGCAGGTGGGCGATGACGGCGCCGATGAAGTAGAGCACGAGGCAGGCGGCGGCCAGGGTTCCCAGAACGGGCACGGCCGGCCCGGCGAGCAGCCCCGCGGTGCCTGCCGCCCGGATGGTGCTGCCGGGCGGCCCGTTGCGAGATGCCCTTCCCCTGAAGACGGATCAGCGACCCGATTTCGTGACAACGGAACGCCGGGCTTGACCAATGGCGCTGCCGCTCGGTACGTACATGTCAGAGATTTGGTATGGACCAATCATGTGCGGCCTCGCGCGCCTCCCCGGCGCCCAACCCCCCAGGAGTCAGCAATGCGAAGACTCTCCGCACCCCTCGTCCTGCTCATCGGAATGCTCCTCGCCGTCCTCGCCCCACCCGCCACCGCCGCGGGAACACCGACCGCGAGCTTCTCCAAGACCTCCACCTGGGACGGCGGCTACCAGGGCGCGTACACCATCACCAACTCCGGCGGTACGACGCTGTCCTCCTGGACCGTCGAGTTCGACCTCCCCTCGGGCACCACCGTCGGCTCGTACTGGGACGCGCTGCTCACCCGGACCGGCACCCACGTCACCTTCAAGAACCGCGAGTACAACGGCACCCTGGCACCCGGCGCGTCCGCGACCTTCGGCTGGGTCTCCACCGGCACCGGCACCCCCGCCAACTGCAAACTCGACGGAGCGCCCTGCACCGGCGGCTCCGGAGCCGACACCACACCGCCCGCCGTCCCGGCCGGCGTGACCGTCGGATCCGCGACCGGCTCCTCGCTCACACTGCGCTGGACCGCCGCCACCGACGACTCCGGCTCCGTCGCCGGTTACGAGGTCTCCCGCGACGGCGGCACACCAGTCCTCGTCACCGCAACCTCGTACACAGCCACGGGACTTCAGCCGAGCACGACCTACTCGTTCCGCGTCCGCGCCCGCGACGCGGCGGGAAACCTCTCCGCCTACAGCACCGCCGTCAGCGGTACGACATCTGCGGGCGGCGACCAGCAGCCCGGCTCGAGCCTGTCCACCGCGCCGTACGTCGACATGGGCGCCTGGCCCACCCCGAGCATGCCCGAGATGGCCACGGCGAGCGGACTCAAGAACTACACCATGGCCTTCATCACCGCCTCGGGCTGCAAGGCGATGTGGTTCAACGCCTATGACCCGCGCGACGGTTGGGCCAAGGACCAGATCGACGACCTGCGAGCGAACGGGGGAGACGTCAAGGTCTCCTTCGGCGGCGCCAGCGGGATCGAACTGGCCCAGGCCTGCGGGTCGGTGGACGCGTTGTTCGCCGAGTACGACGCGGTCGTCTCCGCCTACGGCCTGAAGTACGTCGACTTCGACATCGAGGGCGCCGCCACCGCGGACCCGGCCTCCGTCACCCGCCGCTCCCAGGCCCTGGCACGCCTGCAACAGGCCCACCCGGGCCTGCGGATCTCGCTGACGCTGCCGGTGCTACCGGAAGGCCTCACCGCGGACGGCCTGAACGTGGTCAAGTCGGCGCGAGACGCCGGCGTCGACCTCGACGTCGTCAACGTCATGGCCATGGACTACTACAGGAGCATCGACTACGGCGACGCGGCGGTCCAAGCCGCCCAGAGCACGTTCACCCAGCTCAAGTCGCTCTACCCCGGCCGGAGCGACGCCGAACTCTGGGCGATGATCGGCGTGACGCCGATGCTCGGCCAGAACGACGACGGCCACATCTACGACCAGTCCGACGCACGCCAACTGGTCGCCTTCGCCCAGTCCCGACACTTGGGCGAACTCGCCTTCTGGGAATCCACCCGCGACCGCAACGCCTGCACCGGAGCCCTGTACCAGTGCACCAACATCCCCCAGTCTCCCTACGAGTTCGCGAAGATCTTCGCCACCTACACCGGCTGAAACTCCGTCAGCACACCGCCGCCAGACGGGAAGTACACGCCTGACTTCTCGAAACGGCCCCGGCCGGTCCGAGCCGACACGTCGGCGTCGGACCGGCCGGGCCCCCGGCAGGGGGGCGTGGGAGCGTCAACTGCTGGCAGAGTCCCCGTAGTCGATGGGCTCGCTCAGTAGCTCACTCGCCGCCCGGTGGACCTTCGCCAGGGCGTTCAAGAGGGCTTCGCGTTCGGTTTCGGTGAGGTCCGCGGTGACCTTCTCCTCGATCAACCGCCGTTCCGCCTCGACCGGTTTCTGCAGCGCACGCCCCGCGTCGGTGAGCCAGAGCCGGACGAGGCGGTTGTCCCGGTCGTCGCGGCGACGGGTGAGCAGCCCGGCCGCCGTCATCCGGTCGGCCATCTTGACGACGGTGGGCGTCGTGACGTTCAGCGCGGCGGCGACTTCGCCGGGCGTGCTGCCGTCCCGCTCCCACAGCACGGCGAGCAGGTAGTTCTGTCCGACGTGCAGCCCATGGCGCCGCATGGCCGCGTCGGCCAGGGCCCGAAGCACCTTCGACGTTCTGCCGTGCAGGTCAAGGAACTCTGACATCGCGGCCTTTCGGTGATGTGCGGGAGCGGACGCCCGAGCCGCAACCAACTCGGTTGACGGCTAATCGTTCACCGGCTAACGTTCCCTCGAACTCGATAGACGGCAAACGACTTTGGGGAGCCACGATGATACTGGTCACCGGAGCCACCGGGAACATCGGCCGGGAACTCACCCGCGAACTCGACGCGAAGGGCGCGAAGTTACGTCTCCTCGTCCGCGACCCCGCCCGCGCCGCACGACTGCCCGAGCGCGCCGAACGCGCCGTCGGCGACCTGGGGGAACCCGCGACACTGGCTCCGGCCTTCGCGGGCGTCGACAAACTCTTCCTGCTCACACAGGGCATAGGCACCGACTACACCGCCGCCGCCATCGCCGCCGCCCAGGCCGCCGGGGTGCAGCATGTCGTGCACCTGTCCTCCTTCCACGTCACCTTCGACCCGATTCCCGCCATGGGGCGCTGGCACCACGAACGCGAGCAGATCATCCGCGCCTCCGGTATCCCCGTCACATTCCTGCGGCCCGGCGGCTTCATGACCAACGCCCTCGACTGGCTGCCCACCATCCGCGAGGGAAACTACGTCCTCGACCCGGTCGGCCCGGGCCGCTACGCCCCGATCGACCCCGCGGACATCGCCGCGGTCGCCGCCCTCGCCCTGACCGAGGCCGGTCACCAGGACAAGGAATACGTGCTCACCGGCGACGAGATGTTCACCGTCGCCGAGCAGGTCCGCATCATCTCCGAGACGATCGGCCGCAACATCGAGGTCCGGGAAACGGCCACAGCGGCCGAGGCCGTACGGTTCCGCTTCCCCAACGGGGCACCCCAGGCACTCGCCGACGCCATCACGGAGGGCTTCACCCTCATGCGCGCCGACACCGTCGGGTTCCGGACGGACACCGTGGGGCGGCTGCTCGGACGCAGGCCGCGAACTTTCGCCGACTGGTGCGCGCGCAACGCCGACGCGTTCCGACGGCCCGAAAACGCCTGAACCGACGGACGACCACGCCCCCTTCCGCCAGACCGAAGGCGCTGCGGGCACCCCGCCCGGCCGAGCGTCGTCAGCGAGGACGAGAAGACCTCCGTCCAGGACCGCTGCCGCTGCCACTCCACTCCCGCTCCTGGCCGGGCCAGAGCGATCCCCGTGAACCACACCTACGGAGCGTGTTCTGGATCGCGGACAACGGCTCCTCCCACCGCGGGAAGAAGGCCGCCGACCGACTGACCGAACACGCTGTTGGTCCACCCCCGCCGTGCGGGCCTCCAGTGGAAGTCCCTCCGCCTCCGACCTGGACGATCGACTGTCCAGGCTCGACCGGCACGGCAGCAAGGGCAACCTCTAAGCCCCTAAGCCGTGAGTGGTGCGGCCGACCTGGCGGCCCGCTCGATCTTCGCGCAGTAGGCTGCGCGCGCGTCCGCGTCGATCTTCTCCTCGTATTCGGCGCGCATCCCGGTCCGCCCGTCGAGGCCCTCGCGCAGGATGTCGGCGTGCCCGGCATGCCGGACGGTCTCGCCCAGGACATGGACCATGATGGCGAACAGGTTCGCGTTGCGATGAGGCTCCGGCCACCACGGCACGTGGCCGGGGGAGTCGAGGCGAAGCTCGTTGATCGTGGCGTCCGAGTGCTCCCACGTGCGCCGATAGAACGCGATGATCTGATCGCGGCTCTCGTCCTCGGTCGCCCACAAGTCGCTGCCGTCGTAGTCGTCCCACCGGGGCAGCGGTTCGGGGGAGGGGCGGTCGAAGACCTCGCCGAAGTACCTGGCCTCGACGGTGGCCACGTGTTTGACCAGGCCGAGGAGGTTGGTCCCGGTCGCCGTCAAAGGTCGGCGGGCGTCGTACTCGGACAAGCCGTCGAGTTTCCAGAGCAGCGCCTCACGGTCTCGGCGCAGTCTCCCGTGCAGGTTGTCTTTAGCGAATTCATCGATCATGCGGCATGAGCCTGCCATGGGCCGCGCACGGTCTCAAGATCCTCTACGTCGCCGTCGCTCCGACCCGCCACCTGAAGCTCGCGACAGGTGCCACGTGAGACAACCCAGAACTTGATCTGCACGTCGATCCGTAACTGGCTCTGCACGCAAGCAAGTACGCCGACACCCACTCGGTGCTCAACGCGGCCGGTGGAGCGCCAACTGTGGTCACCCGCCGGGGCGCGGCGAGCACTCGATGTCGGAGACCGTCGGCACCGCGGAGGAGGCCTGACCGGATGCGGATGCCGAGGTGGTGCCCTCGTCCTGTCCGCGGGCGGTATGGATCCGCAGCAGTCCGTCGATGCCACGCAGCAAGGTCTCGCCGGCCAGGACGGGGTCGCCGAGGTAGCCGGCGCTCATCGCGCCGTCGCGGAGCATGACGAAGTGCCGCCCGGCGTGATCGGCCTGCGCGGCTGTGATCTCAGTGAACAGTGCGGTGATCGTCTGAAGGAACCATGCGCGGTGTTGCACAACGGCACGGTGAACCGGATGGTCGGGATCGGGGAATTCCGCTGCCGCGTTGAGGAAGGCGCATCCGCGGTAGCCGGGCGAGCGGATCTGGTCGACCAGGGACGCGCCGATGCCCCGCAGGATCGCGTCGGGCGGCAGGTCCGCGGCCGTCAGGGAGCCGATCTGGGTACGGATCGCCTGGTCGACGCTTCCGATGTAGGCGACGGCAAGGTCTTCCTTGCTGGGGAAGTGGCGGTAGAAGGTGGCGTTGGTGACCTTCGACTCGGCGACCAGGCGGTCGACGCCTACCCTCTGAATGCCCTCCGCGTAGAAGAGCTGCCCGGCGGTCTTCAGGAGCCGTTCGCGAGCCTCGGAGACTCGCCTGCCGCTGCCTGTGCCGACTTCCGTCTTTGCCATACGGCCCACTATAGAGGGTAGAACGCTCTCTCTTGTCTTCGCAGATTGGCTGTGCCAGGCTGCAAACAAGAGAGACCGTTCTCTCTACTTCGCAGATACTGGAGAACCCCTATGGCATCCACCACTGCCTCCGCCACGCCCACCGCCGCCGTACCCGCCCTGCGCCGGCTGTACGTCATCCGCTTCGCCTTCGCCGCCGCCTGGGCCGCACTCCTGCTGGTGTCCGGTGATGAACTCACCGTCGGTACGAAGGTGCTCCTGTTCCTCTACCCCGCCTTCGATGTCGCCGCGGCCGTGGTCGACGCCAGGTCGGCGCGCGCCGCTGGCCTGGTCAAGGGCCTGTACGCCAACATGGCCGCCAGTGCGCTCGCCGCCGTCGGCGTCGTGATCGCCGGCGCCTCCGGCGTGGCCGACGTACTGCGCGTCTGGGGCGCGTGGGCGGTCGTTTCCGGCCTCATACAGCTCCTGGTGGGCGTCGCGCGCCGCCCGATGGGCGGCCAGTGGGCCATGATCCTCAGCGGCGGCATCTCCGTCCTCGCCGGCGCGAACTTCATCCGAAGCGCCACTCAGGACGACCCCTCACTGGCCACCATCGCCGGCTACGCCGCGCTCGGCGGCATCTTCTTCCTCGCCTCGGCGATGCGCCTGTCCCGCTCGATTCCCAGGACCTGAGGGCCGGTCGCGCTCCTGGCCGCGATGCACGAGGTCGGCACCGGCCCCCTGCTCGACGCCACCGGCGCCGGATCCCTCGTCCTCTCCCGCTGGTCGGCAACCTCATCACGGCCGCCGGGGAGCTGCTCAACTGGGAGGTCAGGATGCAGTCGGGTGTGGACGGGGACCTTGCCCTGCCGACTGGGACCTCGCAGCGCGCCGGCCTCGTCGTCCAGCGGTCAGGCCTGGATGTTCTCGAGGTCTTCCAGCAGGCTCGGGTGCTTGGGCTGCCAGCCCAGCGCCTGCCGGGTGTGGGCGCTGGAGGAAGGCTGGTCGCCGGCGAAGATCTCGCCGAGGGGGCCGTAGGTCTCCGCCGGCACCGAATCGACCGGCAGACCCAGCCGCCGCCCGATGACGGCGGCGATGTCGCGGACCTGGTCCCCCTCGTCGGCCACGGCGTGCCAGGAGGTACCCGCTTCCGCCTGCTCCAGGGCGAGCCGGAAGAGGACCGCCGCGTCGAAGGCGTGCACGGCCGGCCAGCGCTGTGTGCCGTCGCCGGGATAGCCGGAGACCCCGGTCCGCCGTGCGATGTCGGTGAGCAGACCGGCGAACCCGCCCGCCCCCTGGTTGTGGACCGTGCGCGGCAGGCGTACGGCACTGCTGCGGACCCCGCGCGAGGCCAGGCCCAGGACCGCGGTGACCGCGCGGGCACGCCCGCCGACCGGCCCCTGCGTCATCAACGGGTCGGCCTCGGTGGAGGCCCGGCCGGGAACGCGGGGCGTTCCCGAGGCGGTGACCAAGGGGCGGTTGCTGCCGACGAGTTCCTGGCCGAGGGTGGCGAGGGCGCCCCCCTCCTCGGCGACCGCCTTCGCGAGCGTGTCGGGGCTGCCGAAGGCGTGGTCGAACGCGAGATGGATTACCCCGTCGGCCTGGGCGGCGCCGGCGCGAAGGACGTCCAGGTCGGCGAGGGCGCCCCGCAGCGGCTCGGCACCGGCCGCCTTGACGGCCTGCGCGGACGCGTCGGAGCGGGCGAGCGCGAGAACGGTGTGGCCGCCCGCGAGCAGTTCCGCGACGACCGCGGAACCGATCAGACCGGTACCGCCGGTGACAAAAACGTGCATGGGAAGGCTCCCCAACAGGTGACGAGTGATGGGACTCTTGTCCCATCACTCTACCGCAGTGACGGGACAAGAGTCCCATCACCTAGGATGGTGACCATGGCCAGATGGGAACCAGGCGCACGCGAACGCCTCGTCGTGGCTGCCGTCGACCTGTTCACCGAGCAGGGGTACGACGCCACGACGGTCGCGCAGATCGCCGAGCGCGCCGGCGTCACCAAGAGCACCTTCTTCCGGCACTTCCCCGACAAGCGCGAGCTGCTGGTCGCCGGACAGGAGACCCTGAGCCGACTGCTGACCGAGGGAATCGCCGACGCACCGGACGACGCCAGCCCCCTCGAAGCGGTCGCCGCCGGTCTCGAGCGCGCCTCGAGCGCGATGGGCCCCATGAATCGCGAGCTCGCCCCTCGCCTGAAGGCGGCCGTCGCCGCCAGCACCGAACTCCAGGAGCGCGACGCCCTCAAGAGCGTCAGTCTCGCGGCCGCGATGACGACCGCTCTGGTCGCCCGCGGCACACCTGATCCGACCGCGGCGCTGGCCGGAGAGCTGGGCGTCCTCGCCTTCAAGCGGGGATACGCCCAGTGGTCGGAGGGCGACCGTGACGCCAAGGACAACCTCGCCGACTACACTCTGGCGGCTCTGGACGAACTGCGTGCAGCGAGCGCCTCGCTGGGCTGACCGGCCAGGATCGCCGACTGTTCACCGAACCGCGGCGGAAGGCGCTTCTAAAGAGCAATGTGGCTGCCGACCTGCTCACTCCCATGTTGCGCGGCGCGAGGGCCGGGGCGGCAGCGTCGGGGCGCCGCTGTTTCGGCAGTTTGCGTGATGGCCCTGGACGACCTCATCTCCAGGGAGAACCCAGCCGCGCGCTCCCAGGTGTCGCAGCCGCGCTGCCCCGGCCGTCACGATACGGCCCGGCCCGGGCGGCATTCCGGGCTTGCCCGGCAGCGGCAGTCGTCGCCGAGCCGGCCTTCTCCCAGATCCGTCGGCCACGGAACTCGTCATCGCCGATCGGAGCGTGACCGGCCATCCGCGGGACGTCGTGCGGGTCTGCTTACGATGCGGAGGAGATCGAAGCCCGTTCGTCGTCTTAGCACCGGACGGGAAGTTGAACGGGAAGGGGCCATGGATCTGCGGCAAATGGAGGTCGTGGTCCGACTTGCTCGATCGAGTGAACGTGTTGACCGGCCGATCCCCCGCTCGTGTTCAAGCGGACATGGCCGGTGCAGCCACTCCGGCGACACCGCCCGCACGCCTGCTACCACCCTGCTACCCTCTTGCGCCGCGGCCGCCCGCGGCCTGGACTTCAACCGCTACGTGGAGCGGCTGATCATCGAAGACACGACCGGTGCCCGGGCTGCCGGCATGGCCGCCGCGCAGCGCCTCATCGACGAGCACGGCACCTTCCTCGACGATCTGGAGCAGCAGCTCGACGCCCCCTACGCCAAGCCACGGCCGGGTACCGCCGCGTGATCTTGCACGTCGGCGAATCCTGGATCCTGGAAGTCGCCGAACGGGCAGGCCACGGTGAGCCCGGCGTCGACGACTGTGGCGTGCCGGTCGCCGCCGTCGCTCGCCACCGTGGCGAACTCCTTGAGCGACCCGTTTACGACGGCCCCTGCGCCCGCGCTGCCGCCCTGGCCCACACCCTCGGCCGCTGCCGCTGGCTGGAGCGCTCCACCTGGCCGTCGCCTGCGCCGTCGCCGTGATGTACCTCGAAGCCAGCAGCATCCCGGTGAACCCGACCCGCGAGCAACGGACCGCGCTCGCCCACGAGTTGAAAAGCCCGCATTCCACCGTCGCCGGGATCGCCGCCATGCTGCGCGCGTGGAAGCCCTGACCTGGCTGAGCCGAGCCGCGCAAGGGCATGCGATCCGTCGGCGGCCGCCGTCTCGTACACCGGCCGAACGCCGGGCCGTGGACTGCGCGACCTGCCGTCCTGCGTGCGCTGGGGGCCTCCGTGACCGACGTGCCCCTGGGAAACGCTGTCCATACTCGCGGCACGTCGCCTGGATCAGGCCGACGACCGTGAGCTGCGGGAACGTTGAAGTGGCCCGCCCAACGAGTGGTTCAGCAGGTAGGAGGAGCGTTCGACCCGGTCCTGACCAGCGAGGCCGGCATTGATCTTTCCTGGACGGGCCGGTGGTTTCCCGGTTCGGGTCAGGTGTCTTGGATGAGGAGGCGGCCTTGTGTCGCGTCGGGGGAGACGAATGCGAATGTGGTGGGCGCGGCGCCGAGGT
The DNA here is from genome assembly GCF_022698165.1 of Streptomyces cylindrosporus. GTDB lineage: Bacteria > Actinomycetota > Actinomycetes > Streptomycetales > Streptomycetaceae > Streptomyces > Streptomyces cylindrosporus. The sequence goes on along the minus strand of NZ_JALDAY010000006.1, from coordinate 235,549 downwards.
TGAGGTGGAACGGCTGGAAGTTGGGGCTGAGCTGCAGGGCCAGTGTCCAGGGCCCGTTGTCGGGCCAATCGTCGTCTTGGAAGAACGCGGGTGTTCCGCCGATCTTGTCGCCGCTGATCTGTTCCCAGTAGTGCGCGTGATCGTCGGGCGGCGGTGTGCCGGGCTGGTGCTGGGGCCGGAAGTCGGGGTCGGTGTCCGGGATGAGCTGGAGGGCGTATTCGGCGTCGGACCCGTCATCGGCGTGAAAGAGGGTGGGGCCAGTGGCTGTCGGGAGCGTGGGACCGTGGTAGGCGCCTCCCGGTTGCACGATGATCGCGTTCGCGCCCTCATCGGGGAAGGCGGTGTCGGGGTCGAAGAAGGTGTCGTCGCCGTGTTGCGCGTGCGTGATGAAGACGTACGCCAGTCTGCCTCGCCCCGCCTCGCCGAGTACGGTCTCGAGATCGATCTGGCAGATGAAGCGCATCGGCTCGTCCCAGGCGTCGTTGACCGGCCACTGCGGTTCGCACAGCCACACCGGCTGGCCTCCGAACTTGGTCACCGGATCGGTGATCGGCGCCGGGGCTGGAACGAATGCCTCGATCCTCAACGTGCTCACCATGAGTGCCCTCTTCGTCGTGTCGGTCCAGGCGGCGAGGGGACCGCACGGGCCGGGTTCCGCCGCCCTTGGCGCGTGGCTGGTCCATCGTGCCAGGGCGGCGCCGGCGCCAGGCCGCAGGTTCCTGAACGGCAACGGTTCCTGACGGTGCGGGAGACTGGGCACATGGCTGCTCCCGCGTCGCATGCCTCTGCCGACTCGCAGTGCACTTCGGTACGGGACTGATCCGCCGTTCCCTCACTCTCACCCCGGAGGGTCGGCGATGCCTTCGACATGGTCTCTCTTGGGCCGCGAGGCCTACGGCCAGTTCCTCAAGGGCGGCCCACAGACTCCCCCGGCCACCTCCAGGCGGCTGAGCCGTCGCACCGCGGCCAGGACATACGTCGCATCGGTACGCTGCCGCCCGCCGGCCTTCAGCAATCCAGCCTCGGTCAACCGCTTGAGCATCACACGCACCATCCGGTCCGCCGCGTCGCCTTGCACCAGGCGGGCGCGGAAATCGCTCAGCAGCGAGTAATCGAACCTCGGCGAACTGGAGCACCGACACCAGCGCGAGCTGCCCGGCGAGAACCCGAGCCGCCCATCAGCGGGACAGAGATCCGCGAACTCCTCGTCCTCGAACAGCACATCGAGACGATTCCGCACCAGCATCGCGGAGGTTCCCTTCGCCGAAGATCACCAACAGAGTCACGGCATTGGGCCTGACGACCTCGTGCACCGTTGGCCGTGGCTCGTGCCCAGGCAGCTCGTTGAACTGAGCATGATGGGGGTTGGGGCACGTGAGGCACGAGCGGCTTCAGGCATGTCTGGCGGACGAGCCGCGGCGACGGGCTGTAGGAGCCGGAGCGAAGCACAAGTGCGTGTTCGTCGACCGGCTGCTGGCCACACCGGTGAATCTCCGCCGCGGTACCACTCACGACGTACTGGCCCGCTCGTTCGGTGTGGACCGCTCCACCATCACTCGTGCCATCGGCGAGGTGCGGCCCCTGCTCGCGCAACGGGCGGGCGTGTGCTGTTCCGCTGCCCGGTCCAGCCGGGGAAGCTGCGCCGACATCGGTACACGCCGCCGTCGCCCAGACCCGGCACTTCCTCACCGTCATGCTGGACGAGGTCAGTGCGGTCCAGCAGCGCGGCGGCACCCTCAAGGAAGCCTTCCGGGCCACACACGCCGCGCTCGTCGACCGCTACGGCGGCTGGCCCATCTTCGAGCACTGCCTGCCCTTCGACGTCTCCCGCGTCTGGGACGAACTCGGCGGCGTCGAACCCGGTGATCTGGACCGCCGAGCGCGACCGCGAGGTCTGGGCCGCCCTCCAGTACTGATCACGCCGGACGGACCAGGAAGCAGCGATGCTGTGTTACCAGCGGGCGGGCCGCCTCCCGCCGAAGCGGCACACGCAACACCGGCGTCCCGACGGCGGGTTGTACTACGAGGAGCCGATGGGGAGGAGGGTGGCGTGCCCGCACGGCGGCGGCTTTCCAGGACTTCATCCGGTACGAATTCACGGTGCAGGAGGCTGTAGGGGTAGGCGACCTGCCGCGCATCGGCTCGGCAAAAGCCGCACTGACGGCACGGAATTCTCCCGCGGCCAGTGGCAGAAGCTGGCGCTCGGCCGCGCGTTCATGCGGGACGGGCCTTTGCTGACGGTGTTCGACGAGCCGGTCTCCGCTCTCGACGCCGAGGCGGAACACGTCCTTTTCCAGCGTTATGTCGCTCAGGCCGGAAGGTCGGCGACGGACGGTGGAGCACCCTGTTGGTTTCTCACCGTTTCTCCACCGCGGGAATGGCGGATCTCATTGTGGTGGTCGCGGACGGTGCGGCCGCCAAGGCCGGGGATCACGTGACGCTGTTGAGGAGCGGCGGACTGGAGGCGGGACTGTACTCGCTGCAGGAACGCTGCTGCCGGTGAATGTATCCGGAACCGCTCCCTGGTGCCCACGGAGGAAATGTGATGTGATTTCCGAGTGTCTGACGGGGAGATACTCATCAAGCGTCTTCATGAAGCGGGCTACGCAGCCGAATCCGTGGAAAAGGCCTCCGGGGGAGTGGTCGCGATTGCCGGAATGGTGACTTTGGCGGATGATTCCCAGCTCTTTGCGAAAACGCTTCTCGGACCGGACCGGGACATTTTTCCGATCGAGGCCGCCGGCCTGAGGGAGCTGCGTGAGACCGGCGGGGTGCTCACTCCGAAGGTGCTGCACGCCTCGCCCCGGCTGCTGGTGCTGGAGAGGATGCGGCCACGCCCGGACGACGAGGCGTTCTGGGAGCGGCTCGGCCGGGCAGTCGCCGTCCTGCACACCTCGACGGCCGCCGACCGGTTCGGCTGGCACCGTCCGGGCTGGCTGGGCCGGCTGCGCCAGGACAACACCTGGGACAGCGACGGCTACGCCTTCCTCGCGGAGCGCCGCATCCTTCGCTGGCTGTCGGAACCCCTGGTCGAAGCGGCGTTCGATGCCACCGAGTGCCGGGCCCTGGAGCGACTGTGCGCGGCCCTGCCCGACCTGGTGCCGCAACGGCCCCCGTGTCTGACACACGGTGACCTCTGGCAGGAGAACGTCGTCTCGACTGCCGTCGGGGAACCGGTACTGATCGACCCCGCGGTGTCCTACAACTGGCCCGAGACCGACCTCAGCATGCTGTGGTGCTCGCCGCGCCCACCCGCCTCGGAGCGCTTCTTCGCCGTCTACCAGGAGATCGCGGGCATCGACGACGGCTGGCGGGAGCGGATGGAGATCTTCCACCTGAGGGAACTGCTGAGCACCATCGCCCATGACGACGACGACTGGGGAGCCGCCGAAGCCGTGCGAAAGATCATCGCCCCGTTCCGGCGCAGCAGCGGGCCGACACGGGTGTGAGCGCCGTCCGATACCGGCGTCGCGGGCCGGCGGTCGTCACGGCGTCCCCGCCCTGCCGGGCGGCGTGGTAGGCACGGAACCAGTGCTCCAACTCCGGCCCCGCGAAGCGGAATTGGGGATCGTCCACAACGATCCTGCCGTCGTTGTCGTCGAGATGACCGATGAAGCGTTGTGGCTCGCCCACGATCGACCGGTGCACCAGGCGCCACTCGCCGGACGAGTAGGCCGTCCAGGCGTAGTGCTGGCCGAGGTCGAACTCGACCGTGCCCCGGGCGAGGGCGAGCCGGTCGGCGGTCTGTCGTAGACATGGAATTCGTCGAGGTCGGCGACGATCCACCAGCCGTCGGGGCAGGAGCTCATCTGCTTCCGGATGAGAGCGGCATCGAGATCCTCATGCCAGGGTGCCACACAGATGTTGGCGAATTCGAGTTCGACCCCCGCATCACCTCCACGGAAGAATTCAGGTCCGGATCGCCAAGGATTTCCACATGGCGTATCACGTGGAAACTCTCGGTTCCCAGCCCACGGTAATGATCCAGGAAATAGGGCAGCCAAGAAAAATCGCCGCAAGGCGCCGCTGTGCGATGCAGCGCCCTGCGGGGCGGGGGGACGTAGGAAAGCGAAGTCGCGAATAGGATGGTTTCTGGCGCACGAGGCATGGCAGCCGGAGGCTGCTGGTCCGGCATGGAATGCTGGCCGAATCTGCTGGATTCGACGCGCTGGTGGTGTCCGATCATCTGCAGCCCTGGACGGGCAACGGCGGAGTGGCCGGGTTCAGCTGGGCGAGCTTGGGGGCGCTGGCCGCGTCCACCCGGGCGGCGACGCTGATGACCGCGGTGGGCATGGGCCAGGCGGTCAACGAGCTGCCGCTGCTGGACGCCGCCCTGCCGCCGTACCGGGACCGGCTGGCGCGCACCCAGGAGGCGCTTTGGCTGATGGACACGCTGCTTTCGGGCGCCGAGGTCGAGGTCGACGGCGGCCGCGGGAGGCCTGGCGGACAGGGTGATCACGTCCGTCAAGGACATCGGCCACACCCGCCAGACCGTTGTGGACGTGGCCCGGAGTGCGCCTCCGCAGCGGGCCGTCGGCCGACCCGGCTCGTTCTCACCTGCTTCCTCGTCCTGGCTGGCGGCGGCGACGAGGCGTGGGAGGCCCTGCGGCTCTGGCGCGGCATGCGCACCCCGCGCCGCATGGAGGAGAGCAGCCCGCGCCGGCCGCGCGAGGAGGCCGACGCGCTGGGCCGCGACGGCGTGCTGCGGCGGTTTGCGTCGCGAGAAGCTGGACCACTCCGGGCCCTTCGCCGACCCGGCCGCCGCACAGACCGCGATCGATGCGTGGGTTGACACCTACAACCACACCCGTCCCCATCAGTCGCTGGAGATGGCCACCCCGGCCCAGGTGTTCCGGCCGCACACGATCACGTCCGGTGCCTCGGCACCCTCGGCCCCGTTGGCGGCGGAGCCCGCGCCCGCGCCCTCCGAGCCCATGCGGCTTCCAGTGCTGCCGGCCCCAGTTCGTCCGAGGAGAGCGCCCCGATCCAGGCAGTGGAGTTCGAGGCGCTGATCAGTCCCGGTCGACACGTGACGCTGCCGCAGGGGCAGAGCCTGAAGTTCAGCCCGAACCTGGTCGGCCGGACCGTCACGGTCTGGGTCAGCCACCGCACCGTCCATGTCCTGCTCGACGGTCAGCTCGTCCGGACCCGCTCGATGGCCTTCGCCGACGCCGACCTTCAGTGGCTGATCATGCCGGGCGGCCGGCCCGGCGGGCCCGAGCCTCGGGGCGGCGTCAGCGCGGACAAGCCCCTGGCGCCCGCAACGGTGGTCGAGGCCGAGCGCAAGGCGTCCAAGGACGGCATGGTCTCGCTCGGGCAGACCCCCGTCGCCCTCGGCCCCGAACTGATCGGCGAGCGCGTCATCCTGCGCTTCGACGGCAGCATGACGTACGTCATCCACCCGGACCTCACAGAGCTCAAGACCGAGCAGTGGCGAGCCAAGGGGTACGTGCGTCTGCTGCCGCAGGACGAGGCGGGACTGGCGGCGCACGCCCGGATCCGCGACGACCGCTGCGCTGCGGCCGATCAGGTCCTCGGGCGTCCGCTCCGGGTTGGTGACCGTGGTACCGCCCATGCGGTCACCGCGCTACGCGTTGTCTTCGTTCCGTACGGCGCTGCCGTGCGCGGGCCTGGGGTCGTCGAGGCCGAGGCCGTGGTGCATCTGGTCGGCGATCCAGGCGGTGTATTCCTGCTCGCTCCAGCCGCACGCCCGGACCAGGGACTGGTAGTGGGAAGGATCGTTGAACATCCACACGACGTCTACGGCGCGCTCGCGATCGAGGGGGCGCGGCCCGGGTTCAAGTGCCTCGATGAGGTCGATCACCATGGTGGCTCCCGCGCGCCGGTTGCGCTGCATCGTCTCCCACAGGTCGGCCGGCTCGGGACCTTCGTCAGCGGCCCGACGCACCGCCTCGAAGACCTCCGCGGCGCGCCCGCCGATGATGCGGCAGACCTCGGCATAGGCGTCCAGGACCGCCTGTGGGGTCCGTCCTTCCCGCACGGGCCGGAACCAGGGGCGCTCGGCCACCGGCACGGGCTCGTCGTCGCCGGCCAGGGCCTGGTCCACCACCTCGCGGAGCAACGCGGCCTTGGAGCCGAAGGCGGCGAAGACGGTCGGCCGCGCCACCGCGGCGTTTGCGGCGATGTCGGCAAAGGAAGTGGCCGCGTAGCCGCGGGCGACGAAGAGCCGGTTCGCTGCCGCGACGATCGCCTGCCTGGTCTGCCGGGCCCGCTGGTCCCGCAACGGCGAGTCGTACCGGCGCCGCCCGCGGCCGGCCGCACTGCTGTTGACGCCCATGAACCGACATACTACCGTCATATTCACTAGACGTCGTCTATCCAATGGGGGAGGCGGCCATGCCGTCCGTCAACCGTCCCTATGTCCTGGCCGGCTCCGAAGGCCAGGCGCTGTGGTTCCTCGGCAACCTCGTCACCGTCAAGGCCACTGGAGCGCAGACCCGAGGCCGGCTCACCGTGGCGGAGTTCCTCAACCCGGCCGGTTTCGCCCCGCCCCTGCACCGGCATCTGGAAGAGGACGAGATGTTCTACGTCCTGTCGGGCACGGCCCGTTTCCTGTGCGACGGGGAGGAACTCACCGCCTGCCCGGGGGACTTCGTGCTTCTGCCGGTGGGTCTGCCCCACACGTTCGTCGTCGGCTCCGAGGAACCCCTGCGCTGCCTGCAGATCACCACACCGTCCGGCTTCGAGGACTTCGCCAAGGATGTCGGCGCCCCGGCCCAAGAACGTCGGCTCCCCGACCCGGGGCCGTTCGACCCCGCGGCCCTCGGCCACACCGCGGCACGCCACCACATCGAGATCCTCGGCCCGCCGCCGAACGCCCACACCGGCGCGTAGCCGCACGGGCGTGCCAGGTTCGGGCCGCGGCGGGGCTCTCGGCGCTGCGCGGCCGGCACCTCCTGATGGATGGCGTTGGCGTTGTAGCAGCGCAGACAGGCGTGGAGGGCCTGGGTCTGCGCGGGGCTGCTGCGGTGGTTTGACTTGGCCAGGGTGAACTGTCGCTGCGGGCCGAAATGGGTCTCGATCGGGTTGGCCCAGGGTGCGTAGACCGGGGCGCCGTCGGGTCGGGCGGCCTCGGATCGACCTCAGCGCCGCCAGGGTGTTGGCGGTGCCCCGGGCGTGAACCGTGGAGAGAGGCAATTCCGGCGCCACGGTCACCCGACGAAGCCCGCTCGCGCGTAACGGGGGCCAACGCCGTCCGCCGCCATCGAACACAGCCCAACCGGGGGAGGCGGGGACGCCGCCGTCCACTACTCTTGAAGAGTTCTTCAATTCGTTAGTTGCTGTGTAAGCCAAGTCGTAAGGGGAGGTGGTCCTCGGTGGGCGGTTTCGCCGAGGCCGTACTGGAGCGGGTGCACGCGGCGCGTACCGCACTGTCGGCGGCTCTGGCAGCCGAGGACGCCTACGAAGTGGCCGTGGCTCAGGACGAGCTGGACGACGCGCTGCGGGTGGCACGGCGGCACGGCATCGACGTGGATTCCGCCGCAAAAGCGGGCGAGAGGTGATCGGGATGCCGGTTCCGCTGTACGAGGCGAAGGCCGAGTTCTTCCGGATGCTCGGCCATCCTGTGCGGATCAGGGTGCTGGAGCTGCTGCAGGACGGCCCGAAGCCGGTGCGCGACCTGCTGGCGGCGATCGAGGTCGAGCCGTCGAACCTGTCGCAGCAGCTGGCGGTGCTGCGCCGCTCCGGGATCGTCACCGCCACCCGCACCGGTTCGACGGTCGTCTACGAGCTGTCCGGCGGCGATGTGGCCGAACTGCTCGCCGCCGCCCGGCGGATCCTGGCCACCTTGCTGACCGGCCGGCAGGACTTGCTGGACGAGCTGCGCGCGGCGGGGGCGGGGCGGCGGTGAGCGGAGTGGGAGGATTCCGGCCGCCGTGGCGGCGCGGTCGGCCGACAGCGGCCGTCGAGCACGTGCTGCCCGCGGTGCAGCGGCACATCGCCTCGTTCCGGCCCGGGCCCGAGGCGGTGCGCCGGGCCCGGGAGACGGTGGCCGAGCGTCTGCCCGCCGTTGGTGTCGCGCCGGGCTCCGCGTTCGCGGACGCGGTGCTGCTGGTGGTCAGCGAGCTGGTGGTGAACGTACTGCGGCATGCGCCTCGGTCGCCGGTGATGGACGTGGGGATGACGGGCGCGGCCGGGCAGCTGGTCGTCAGCGTCGCGGACGCGGAGCCAAGATTGCCGGATCTCAGCGAGGCAGGCATGGGCGCGGGGCTGCGGATGGTGGCCGAGCTGGCCGCCGACTACGACGACGACGTCAGCGCGGAACCCGCCGTCGACCACGACGGCAAGGTCGTCCTCGTACGGTTCAGCGTTCCGTCGTAGAGGCGCGGACATCAGACATGGACATCACGAAAGGCAAGGAGGCAAAGCCGTGAGCGATGAGGCGCCCGAACAGCCCGTCGGCGCCCCCGGCAAGCGGCCCGTGGGGAAGGCCAAGGTCACCAAGGACCGGGAGTGGCGGATCGAGCGCGGTGTCGCCATGCGGGCCGGCTTCTACATCTTCGGCACTCACCTGTTCGCCGGGTTCGTGTGGCTGCTCTTCTACCTGGGCGAGCACGCACACAAGTGACCCGCGTACCCGGCCGGTGAAGACGATCGACCCGAACCTGCCAGACCGTACCGGGACGGGTTCGGTGCGCAGAGAGGAACGGCCTGAAGTGATCGCTGTTGTGGGACACCCTGATCTCACCGCGCCCACGCTGGCAATGCTGGAGGAGGAGTTCTACTGGCGGCTGGCCGAGTTCGCGCGGGTGGGCAAGGCGGGGCTGGTGCGGGCCGGGCAGGGACTGCCGGTCGCCTTCGGCAGGGCCGCCCGCGCCGCGGGACTGAAGCTGGTGACGGCCCTGCCTTCGCGCAACGGCGTGCCCGAGGTCCTGGAGCCCTACGATCGCAGGGCCGCCGGTGAACTGCTGCTGCTCTCCGAGCAGGTGCGGCTGCTGGAGTACGACCCGTCCGACCCCGGCGCCTGCCGCGGCGCCGACGAGAATCTGCTGCGCTCATGCGCCCTCCTGCTGGCGGTGTGGGACGGCTCTCCTGCTGACGGCCGGGACGCCACGGCTCATCTCGTGGCGTTCGCCCGCGGCAGCGGCGTGGACTTCGAGGTGCTGTGGCCCGAGGGGGCCGACCGTATGGGACGGGGCGAGGGGATGTCGTGATCCCAGTCCTGCTCCGTGAGCGCGTGATCAAGCGCCTCGGGCCTCGTCCGGAGCCTGTCTGAATTCCTTCATGCCCTGGTCGGTCGTTCCAACCGTTGGGCAGCCTGTTCCACCAGTGGAAACGGCATGGTTGGCCTGTCTCTTCGGGCCCTGGATCCATGAGTGCCAACGTGTCGCCGCCGGACCGTCGGGTACCCGATCGGTGCGGCAGAACGCCACCGACTGGCAGCGAGCCTGGAAGGCGCGAAGACCTCGGGAGGAGCTGAGGCGATGCCGACGCGACTGATGGACCGGCAGGATGTGTTCAGGCTCGCCGAGGACGCCGTCACGAGCCGAGGGGACCGTCGAGGACGCCATCCGGCCGGGTCCGACGACCGTGCTCGCCGGTGAGCCTCTCGGCGGGCTGATGACGCGTAGGACGCGGGCTGGAGTGGAGAGCGTTCCGGTCACCGATCCGGAGGGGCGGCCCTCCCCGCCTCCTGGCGCGTCCACACCGAGCCCCGGGACTCGCGATGACCGGCGCTGAGCGTGGCGTCGTGGTCGTCGGCGTCGACGAGGGGTCGTACTCCTGGCTCGCGGTGGACTGGGCCGCTGCGGAGGCGGAGCGGCGCGGCTGCGGGCTGAGGATCGTCCACGCCGTCGGTCGGGAAGTGGACGCCGGGTACGGTGAGCCGCTGGAGCTGGGTCTCACGGAGCGGGCCATGCAGGCGGCCGTCGGCGTGCTCGACGACGCCCGGGCGCGGCTCACGGCCGGTCATCCGGGCGTGCTCGTCGAGACCGAGGCCGCGCGGGAGGATCCGGCCGGGGCGCTGATGAGCGCGGCGCAGGACGCCGGTCTGATCGTGGTGGGCACGCGAGGGCGCGGCGGTTTCGCCGAGCTGCTGCTGGGTTCGGTGAGCCGGAAGGTGACCGCCCATGCCGACCGGCCGGTCGTGGTGGTCCGCGGGGACGCCGTGCAGCCCGTCGGCAACGGCATCGTGGCGGGCGTACACGACGAGCGGGACGAGGCAGCGGTACGGTTCGCGCTCGTCGAGGCCGAACTGCACCGGGCCGATGTGCGGCTGGTCCACTCCTGGACGCCGCTCGCCCACACCGGCCTCGTGACGTCGCAGGTCAGTCATATCGAGCAGGAGCGCGACGCGCACACCCAGCTGCTGCACCACGCCGCGCGTTCCGTCATCGAACACCCGGCGGTTCACGTGGACGCCGAGCTGACCGTCGACTCGGCCGCCGCGGCTCTGGTGAAGGTGTCGGACGGGGCCGGGCTGGTGGTGCTGCCGCGCCATCCGGTCGAGAGCAGGTTCGGGCTGCCGCTGGGCACGGTGGTGCACGCCGTCCTGCATCATGCGCGCTGCCCTGTCGCCGTCGTCCCCGTGGGCTAGCGCGGCCCGTCCGAGGGAGCATGCCGTGACAGCTCGCTGAAGTACTGCCGCAGCGACCGCGGCTCGCGGCCCAGAACGGCGCGCAGCACGAGCGGGTTCCCGCCGGCCAGTCCGTGTCCGGCGTAGTGGGTCAGCATACGTACGAGGCCGTCGTGCTCGGGCCCGGCGGGGAGCTGCGCCGCGAACCGCGTCGCGGAGACCTGCTCCGCCTCGATGTGCCGGTCCAGCACCTCCCCTGCGACGGCGGCGGTCTCCCGGCCGTCGGGCATGCCGGGTGCGCACAGTTCGAAGGTGCCGTTGCGCAGCTCGTCACCGGTCATGGCCAGCGCCGCGGCCTCGGCGACGTCCCGGTAGTCGACCCAGCAGAACCGGGCGGTCACCGGGTAGGGCATCGGCAGTCGGCCGCGCTCGACCACCTCCCGCCAGGCCGGTGCCCAGTTCTGCATGAACCTCGCGGGCTGCAGCACGGTGAAGTCCATGCCGGAGTCGTACAGCGCCTCCTCGACGGCCAGCTTCGTGGTGTGGTTGCCCAGCGCGGAGATCGACGGGTGGATGACACCGGAGAACACGAACTTTCGGACGCCGGCGGTGCGGGCGGCCTCGACCATCGCCACCCCCATCGCGGCCTCGTCCGGGGCGAACGCGGGACCGATGTGGAACACCCCGTCGACGCCGTCCACCGCGGGCGGCAGGCTGTCCGGGTCGGCGAGGTCGCCGACCACGGTCTCGGCCGCCCCGCGCCGCAGCGCGACGTCGGCACGCGCCGCGTCACGCACCAGCGCGCGTGCGGTGACACCCCTGGCAACCAGCTCGGGCAGCACCGCGCCGGCGTTCCGGCCGGTGGCCCCCACCATCAGGGCCTTCACGTCGTCCGTCCTTCCTGCCGTAGTGGGGCGGTCGTCGATACGCCTCGCCTTCCCCCGGATGAGCCGTTTCAGGCAGTTTCGCTGCTGCCCTCTGCCGGTCTCGCAGCACGACCCCGAATCGACGTCGGGGGTGGTGCGGGGCCGGTTCTCACGCGTACCGCGCACAGGATGCGGAACGCACGCGCCGCGGACGGCGCTCGTTCCTTTCCGGCCTGTCCGTATCGGGAGGCGATGATGACTTTGACGCCTGGCAGCGGTCCGCCCGGACCCGGCGGCGCAGAGTTCGGCTCCGGCCCGCCGCCCGAGAACTGGTGGTACGTGGAGGAGTGGCCCCGGCACATGCGGGCGCTGGCCAGCCGGAACGTGCCCGACAGCCGCCGGGGCACTGGTTCCCGCCGGCCGACGTGCACACCGACCTGCTCTTCCCGGCCGACGCCGAGCGCACAGACGAGGGCCCGGAGTCCTGGAGCGTGGTCGTGGGCTGCCGCACCGCGCCGGAGGCGGTCACCGGCCCGCCCGCCTCGCACCCGGACGCACCGCCGCTCCAGGACCACATAGTGATCGACTTCGCCGCGATGGACCGTTGGTTCGAGGAGGACGAGCCGCTGTACGCCGGTCCGCGCGACCCTTATCACCGGGTGGACGTCGGTCTGCTGGAGCGCAGCGGGACCGTCAGCGAGTGCCTGTACACGGGCGACAGGGAACGGGCCCGCTGGCCGGCCGTCGAGCGGTGCGCGGGAGGACCGGCGATGACCGGGACGCAGAACACGACGGAAGCGGGGCTGGTCGTTGTCACCGGCGGCAGCCGCGGCATCGGCGCCGAGGTGACAGGATGCGCTGCCTGGTGTTTGCGCACTTCCGATGGGGCCACTCGTGCTCTCGAAACCGCCAGTCGACCCCAGTCCTGTTCGGGGAGGCGCACGACGATGGCGCGCATGCTCGTCAAGGGCGACGACCTGGTCGTACGGCTGGCCTGGTGGGAGAAGGCGGCCGTGCGTCGCCGTGACGTGCGTGTGCCGCTGGCGGCGGTGCGCCGGGTGACCGTCGAACCGGACTGGTGGCGGGCCCTGCGCGGCATCCAGGAGCAGGGCAGGTGCGTCCCCGGTGCCCTGTGCCTCGGCACGCGCCGTCACCAGGGCGGGACGGACTTCGTCGCGGTGCGGCCGGGCCGGCCCGTGGTGTGTCTGGAACTGTGGCCCTCCGCTCCCTTCCGGCTTCTCGCCGTCGCCGCCCGGGACGAGGCGGAGGGCAGGGACCTGGCCGACAGGCTCCGTCGGAGTGCGCCGGAGGTCGATTCGTCCACGCGTTGGCGCCAGCCGTTGCCCGTGCCCGAGGAAACGGACCGGCGTTCTGCCGGGATGTCTCTCCTGGGGCCCGCGACGCCGGACGAGACCCGGAGGACGTGATGCGTTCCCACGGCACGCTGGCGCACCGGCTGATCGCCGGCCATCTCGTCGAGGGCCGGATGGAACCCGGCGAGGAGATCGGGCTGCGGATCGACCAGACGCTCACCCAGGACGCGACCGGCACGCTGGTGATGCAGGAGCTGGAGGCGCTCGGCCTGGACCGGGTCCGTACCGAGGTCAGCGTCCAGTACGTCGACCACAACCTCCTCCAGGCGGACGAGCGCAACGCCGAGGACCACGCCTTCCTGCGCTCGGCCTGCCGCCGTTTCGGGATCTGGTACTCCAAACCCGGCAACGGCGTCTCCCACCCCACCCACATGCAGCGTTTCGGCGTGCCCGGCCGGACGCTGGCCGGGTCGGACTCGCACACCTGCGCCGCCGGATCACTCGGCATGCTCGCCGTGGGGACGGGCGGCCTGGAGGTCGCGCTCGCCATGGCCGGGCGGCCCCTGTACGTGACCATGCCGGAGATCTGGGGGATCCGCCTGACCGGCCGCCTGCCGGAGTGGGTCAGCGCCAAGGACGTGGTGCTGGAGCTGCTGCGACGGCACGGCGTGAAGGGCGCGGTCAACCGGATCCTGGAGTACCACGGCCCGGGACTTCGGCAGCTGACCGCCATGGACCGGCACGTCATCGCCAACATGGGCGCCGAACTGGGCGCGACCGCCTCCGTGTTCCCCGCCGACGCCGCGGTGCGCGACTTCCTGCGCGCCGAGGAGCGCGAGGACGCCTTCCGTGAGCTGGCCGCCGATCCGGACGCCGCCTACGACTGGACCGAGGAGATCGACCTCGGCTCGCTGGAGCCGCTCATCGCCCGCCCCACCTCGCCCGGCAACGTCGTACCGGTGCGCGAGGTCGCGGGCGAGCCCGTCGGACAGGCGGTCATCGGCTCCTCCGCCAACCCCGGACTGCGGGACTTCGCCGTCGCCGCCGCGATCGTCGCCGGCCGCCAGACGGATCCCGGCGTGAGCTTCGACGTCAACCCGACCTCCCGGGAGATCCTCGCCGACCTCACCAAGACGGGCGCCACCTTCGACCTGATCGCCGCCGGGGCCCGCATCCACCAGGCGGGCTGCCTGGGCTGCATCGGCATGGGGCAGGCCCCGGCGCCCGGGCGCAACAGCCTGCGCACCTTCCCGCGCAACTTCCCCGGACGCTCCGGCACCGAACAGGACGTCGTCTGGCTGTGCTCCCCGGAGACGGCCGCCGTCGCCGCCCTCACCGGCGAGATCACCGACCCCCGTGACTGGGCCGCCAGGGAAGCCGTGCCGTACCCGCGCCTGCGCCTGCCCGAGCAGGCGTCGGTCAACCGCGCGATGCTGGAGCCGCCGCTGCCGCCCGAGCAGACCGCCCGGATCACGCTGGAACGCGGCCCCAACATCTCCGGCCTGCCCGACCTCGACCCGCTGCCCGACACGCTGGAGGGCCCGGTCCTGCTCAAGTGCGGGGACAACGTCTCCACCGACGAGATCTCACCGGCCGGGGCGAAGGCACTGCCGTTCCGCTCCAACATCCCCAAGCTCGCCGAGTTCACCTTCACCCGGATCGACCCCGACTACCCCCACCGCGCCGCCGACCTGTCCACCGACGGCGGGCCGGGCCGTCACTTCGTCGTCGGCGGGGAGAACTACGGCCAGGGCTCCTCCCGTGAGCACGCCGCCATCACCCCACGCCACCTCGGGCTGCGCGCCGTCGTGGCCAAGTCCTACGCCCGCATTCACTGGCAGAACCTGACCAACTTCGGCGTCCTGCCACTGGAGTTCGCCGATCCGGCCGACTACGACCGCGTCGACGCCGGCGACCGGCTGTGGCTGGAGAACCTCCACACCGCCCTGGCCCCCGGAGCCGAACCCCGCCTGCGCCTGCACAACACCACCAAGGACGAGGCGTACGAGGTCCGCCACCGCCTGTCCGACGGCCGCCGACACACCGTGCTCTCCGGCGGGACGATCGCCGCCCTCGCCCAAGGCTGACCCGGCCCCTGCAAAGACAGCCGGCGGCGCGCACTCCCGCAGCGGACTGCCCGTAGTCACGTGAACCACGCCTTTCTCCTGAAGACACGCGGGTGTTCCGTGCTGCCGGCCTGTGACACTGCGTCAACTGATCGAGCGGTGGCCGAATCGGACCGTGGCCCTGTCCGTGAACGCGGGTGGCCCGGACGAACTGCTGCTCCCCGCCGAAGAAGCGCGACAGCTGCTGCTTCCACCTGGTGTGTGTACGGCCCCGCGCGGGTGCCCAGCGGTGGCGAAGGAGGCGGGGCAGGACGGGATGGTTTGCGCGACTGCGCGAGCGGGTTCCAAGGTCCAGGTCGTGCCCGGAGCCTGGACGTCGGCTGTCCGATGACCGTCGTGGAAGGGGTCCCGGGCGCATGCAGTTCCGTGACCGCAGGCATGCAGGGCGGGAGCTCGCCGCGCGGTTGCGCCTCCAGCAGGAGAAAGGGCGTACTGGCTCATCCGGTCGCCCTGGCCCTGCCCCGCGGCGGCGTGTCGGTGGTCCGCGAGGTGGCCGAAGCCCTCGAAGCGCCGCTGGACGTGCTGGTCGTCCGCAAGATCGGCGTGCCGTTGCAGGCGGGGTTCGGCGTCGGCGCGCCGGCCGGGGACGATCCGCTGCTCTTCGACGAGCAGGCCCTGGATCGGATGGGCCTGCGCGAGAGGGCCTTGTCAGACGTGGTGGAGCGCGAGCGGGCGGAGGCCCACCGCAGGGAAGAACGCTACCGGCACGGTCGTCCGGCCGCGGATGTCAGGGGACGTACCGCGATCGTCGTCGGTGACGGCGTGGCCACCGGATCCATCGGGCGCGCCGCGCTGCACCATGTCCGCCGCCAAGCCCCCGCGCACGTGGTCCCGGCGGTGCCGGTGTGCTCGCCGCAGGCCGCCGAGCTGCTGCGAGGCGAAGCCGACGAAGTGGTCTGCCTGCACCGGCCGGACACGTTCAGGGCCGTGGGACAGTGGTACGAGGACTTCGAGCAACTGACGGACGAGGACGTCCTCAAGGCACTCCACGGGACGTCCGCGGAAGCTTCTCCCAGATGATACGGACCTGTCCCCACGACGTGTCGGCGTCCAGGACCAGCCTGCCGTCCTCGAAGCGGTAATGGCGCACCTGCCGGGTGCCCACGAGGTTGGGGAACCAGCTGGACTCGATGTGGTGGATGACCGTATCGGCATCGGTGTCGAGGGTGAAGGTGCCGAAATAGCCGAAGTAGCCCGGCCACGCGGCGGCCCTCTCCTCGGCTGTCGCCCTCCGCCAGTCGTCACTCGCGAATCGCGGCATGCGCGCCCGGACCAACTGGGCCGACACGTGGCCGGTGGCGGTGTACATCAGCTGCCCCACCGCGTCTTCTCCCAAGGGGTAGGACACGCTCCCGGCCGTGTCGACGGACTGCCAGGTCACCAGACGCCATGCGCCCAGCAGTGCGGACCGGACGCGGTCGGCCTCATCTGTGATCATGCGTGGATTCACGTCCTTCGTGACCGAGGATCACGTCCTGACGATGGAAGCCGTAGAACTCGCTCTGCCGGGCCATGATCTCGCGCATCGAGGTGCCGCGCGGGACCCCGTACACCGTGCCGGGGAAGTCCAGCTCCCGTTGTACGGCCCAGATGTCCTCGTGCCGCTCGGGCGAGAAGAACTGGGCCGGATCGCCCACGGCGATCCATCCGATGGGTACGACGGCCTCCGGCTCCAGCCGGGAATTGGCGTGCACCACACCGTTGATCCGTACCTCGGCAGCGGCGCCCACGACCGAACCCGGGAACACCGAGACGCCGGTGGCGAGGAACACCTCGTTCTCGACGCGGGCGCCGTTGACGTGGGCGTGCGGTCCGATCAGCACGGCGTCCCCGATCACCGCCGGATGCGCCCTGCGGCCGCGGACCAGGGCGTTCTCCATCACCACGGTGCTGGCCCCGACCGTCACCTCGCCGTCCTCCGCGGTCAGCACCGCCCCGTGCAGCACCCGCACACCCTCACCGAGCACAACGGCCCCGCACACCGTGGCGGAGGCCGCGACATAGGCCGAATCCGGTACGACGGGCCTGCGGCCCCGGTGCTCGATGAGCATGGTGTCTCCTCTCGGTATGGCACCTGCGGTTCAACGGCGGACAGCAGCCGTTTCCTCGATCAGGCGGAGGATCGCCTGGGCGGTTGCCGCTGACGCCTCTCGGGGGGTGGGGAAATGACCGCCACCGGGCAGCAAGCCACGCTCGTACGGGCCGTCGAACCGTTCGGGGACACCTCCCGGCTACGGATGTCGTCAGGCCGGCCGTGCATGGCCACCAGAAGCCGGCCGTCCGCCGGGCCGCTGTCGTCGTACGCGATCCGCAGGACCGGCGTGTCTGTCTGGCCCATCACACGGCCGGGTAGCCCCTGACCCGACGGCCGAAACACCCATGCCGGACACACGGCGGGCGGGGCGGCCGGTGTTCGTGGGGCCGCCGCTGGGTCGTCGAACCCTCACCGAGGAGGGCGTGCACGGCCGCGTGATGCTGCTTGACCCGGACGGCCAGCCGGCCCACGCGCGATGCGGGCGGGTGCATCACCTGGGGCGCCGTGCCGGGGGCGGGTTCGGTTGTGCCAGACGGTACTGGTGGGCCGTCGGCGAGGTGCCTGCTGAGCAGGTCCTTTTCCCACGACCCCCAGCCCGAACGACGCATGCGACTTGTCACCGCACGTCGCTCTCCAGTGACTGCTCCGTGAGTGCTGCGACGGATCTTCCGTGGATGTCCGCGTGACAACTTCCGCAGACCACAAGGGTTTTGCGGTGCCGCGCGGCCATGAGATGTGCCCCCGGTGGTCGGTTTCCCAGTCGGCCGAGGTCAGCGAGTTTGGCGACGTGGCGGACTTCCACCTCATCGACGCGCCCGCATGCCTCGCATCGTCCGGCGAGGAGCCGGCAGAGCGGCACCCGTCCGTCAGCTGACGGACGCTCGGGCGCAACCTTCCGGTGTTCTGGCGTGTCCACGTAGTGTGCTGACGATACGCAGAACCTGGCGGACAGCGGCGGCCGCCGCTTTCGCGACCGCCGCTATGGCGGTCGCGACCCCGACCGCACAGGCCGCCGGAACGACGCTCGTCCTGGACGCCCAGGAGCACTACTACCTCCCCACCGTGGGCGAGGGCCCGAACCTGGACCTCGGCATTACCGCCTCGGGCGGGGACGCCCATGACGTCTCGGTCGCGGTCGACGCGTCGTCCCTCGCCGGGAAGGCGACGATGGTGGTCACGGGGGACTGCGTGAGCACCGGCACCCTGAAGGTGAGGTGCGACGTGGGCCCGCTGTCGGGCAGGGCGTCGATCGACCCGTTCTTCCTGAAGCCCACCGCGGCCGTCAAGGCGGGCGACACCGGTGCCGTCACCTACACCGCCACCGCCTCCGACGCGGCCACCGTGACGGGGAAGACGGACGTCCTGGTCGGCGGGCCGAAACTCGTCCGTCGGCCCTACCCGGCGCTGAACGGCATCGCGCCCGGCGCCGTCTTCGAGCGCACCCCGGCCTTCGCCAACACCGGCACAGCCTCGGCCGACAAGGGCGTCATGCTGCTGGTGCAGGAATCAGAAGGCGTCTTTCTCGCCCGTGACCACTCCAACTGCCACTACTCGGACGGGCCCGACGTCGGCGCCTGGTGCCGGTTCGACACCCCCGTCGCGCCCGGCGCGGCCTACGAGACGGACGCGCCGCTGCGCTACACCGCCTCCAAGGACACGATGTACGGCTACAACACCTACGTCGTGTGGCCGGTGGGCGGCACCGCGCCCGACTCCTTCGACCCGTCCGACTTCCCCGCGACCGGCACCGGCGCGCCGCTCGGTCTGAAGTCCGTCGCCTCCGGCTCCGGATTCACCGGCTCCGGGTACGGCACCTTTGCCACCACCCAGCACGCCGACTACCAGGCGCTCGGTGACACGGTCGAGGGCAACGTCGGCGAGACGGTGAGCATCACCGTGGGCGTGCGGAACAACGGGCCGGGCCGGATGGGCTTCCGCTGGACGGACGCCGACAACTCCGGCACATACGTGGTGACCCCGCCCGCCGGGACCACCATCACCGGCGCCCCCGGCCCGGGCGAGCAGGGCGACCCCGGGCCGCTGTGGAACTGCACACCGGGCAAGGCCGGCGCGAAGAGCTACACCTGCGACATCGGCAGCACGGACTTCCGGCCGGGCGACTTGGTGACCCAGGATTTCACGGTGCGGATCGACCGGGTCGTGCCCGGCGCGCGGGGCAGCCTGCGGGCGGTGGAGAACCCCGAGTACCCCAATCGTGACAACGACGCGGCGAACGACACCGCGGCGATCACGGTGAAGGCCACCGGCTCGGCGACATCCAGCCCGCCGCCCAGCGCCTCCGCGTCCCCGTCGGCCACGGCCACCACGAACCCGTCCGGCTCCGGAGCGGGAACCAGCAGCGGGACGACGACTGGCCGCGGGCTCGCCGCCACGGGTGCGGACGGAGTCCTGCTGCGGGCGGGCACCGCCGTCCTGCTGGTGGCGGGCGGCGCACTGGTGCTCCTGGCGGCGCGGAGGTCGTGGCCGCAGGGCGTCAGCGGCCGATGAGGCATTCTGTCACCTCGCGAACCGCATTTCGTCGGTAGCGGTACAGGCCGACGGTGTCGATCCGGTAGCGGTCTTCGGCATCGAGCAGCAGGTAGTCGGCCAGCTGCCACGCTTCGGTCTACCGGAGCAGCAGCCCGTCGACGGCGAGGTCGGCGTCCGCGGTGAGGTGGTGGGTGGAGAACGTGGGTCCGGGCGTGGAGTCCTCCGGGAACGGGCGCGCACGGCCTGCAGCGGGCCTGCGGCGGCCTTGTGGAGGGGCGACGATGTCGGCCACCATGGTGCAGTGCGGCAGCTGGAACAGCCGTTCGAAGGTGAAGGTGCCGGGGTCCTCGCGTGCGGTGATGGACAGCGGGGTGTAGGCGAACCCGATCGGGGTGCGGTAGTTGACCTGGTACCAGGCCGCGGCGATCAGCAGGCGGGCCAGGTCCTCCTCTTCGTCCTGGCCGCCGTCTATGGGCAGGTCGCGGTCATCGAGCTGCAGGCTCGGCACGGTCTCCTTGAGCCGGTCGGCGAGTTCCTTGCCCACGGTGCGCATGAAGCGAGCGCCATCGAGGCGCTTCGGAGTCGTCACGTGTGGACGGTAGGGAGCAGCACTGACGCCCCGTCACCCGCAAGCGGGACTGGAGGGAGCGTCGGCGAAGGATTCACCGGCACAAGGGGGTGCGGCCTCCGTCAGGACTTCGATGCCGTCGCCGCCGGCCTCACCTTGGAATGGAACTCGGGCAAGGTCGAGGGCAACGTGAATCGGGCGAAGCGAATCAAGAGGGACGGATACGGTCGCGCCGGATTCGATCTCCTCCGCCTGCAGATACTCCTTGCCGACTGAAGGCCATCACCCTCCGCAACCGCCCCACAAGAAGTGGATCAGAACCATCTTTGGTGGCCGCCCACACTCTCCCCCGACAACCGCCGCGTCCGCCCCACCGGCCGCATGATCTCCTACCACCTCGGCGAACTCACCCTGCGGAGACGGGAGCGTCTCCTGGGCGGGGAACGTCATGGCGTATCCCCGCCCGTGGACTCCTCCGGCGCAACGACGCCGGTAAACAGGGAGAGCTGTCCGTCCGGTGCGGACACGGGTGCGGACGCCGGGCAAGGCGCCGTCGACCGGTGGGTGGTCGGCACCTCGTGTGTCTCGGGGACGTCGGCGGCGGCCTTGTCTGCTGTGGTGTGCGTTTCGTGTGTGCACGGGCAGATCCAGCGGCAGGGCTGCTGGTCGGGGCCGTAGCGGATCACGGCGACGACGAAGCCGCCGCGGTCCGTCATGGTGCCAGCGTGCTCGTCGACGCGGGGGCTGGCTGCGCTGATGCACTGGTCGTGGTGGCGGGTGCGGCAGGAGTGGCAGAGGCTGGCCTCGCACGAGCACCAGCGGCGGAAGCCGTGGGGGTAGGCGTCGTCGATCTTTCGCAGTGCCTTGGTCCAGGCGTCCGCGCGGACCCAGGCGCCCTCCTCCTCGGGCATGGGGGAGGCCACGGTGGAGGGGACGAGGTCGAGGATGCCCGTCGAGACCACCGCGCTCGACGGTACCACCGTGACCACGGTCTACGAGCGCGGCCTCGCCCGGCTCATCGCCCACGAGATCGACCACCTCGACGGCCTGCTGTATCTCAACCGGATGCGGCCCGGCGTCGAGCCCCTGCCCGTCGAGGAGTACAGGCAGACCGGCCGGGCCTGGGCGTACGAGCAGTAGGCGTCAGCCGCCGAACGGATCTCCGGGGCGGGAGGCAAAGGCCCCGTGACGGCCCCGCCCCGGTCTGTCTTCCTGGCCGCCGCGCGGGCGTCAGCGGTTGCTGGAGAAGATTTCCCGTACCTCGCGCGCGGCGTAGTAGACGAGCACGTAGCCCGCCAGCGGGTCGGCCCACCACCAGCCCAGCGCGGCGTTGAGGACCAGGCCGAGCAGGACGGCCGCGGCAAGGAGCCCGTCGATCAGGGTGACCCGGCCCTCCGTCCTGAGCACCTGATTGTCCAGCGCCTTCCCGGTACGGGCCTTACCTGCGGCCAGCGCGAACATCACCGCAGCGGTGACCGCGGTCCAGGCGATACCCAGCGGCGAGTGGTGCGCGTGGTGGCCGGTGGCCAGCACCACGGAGGACTGCACCAGCAGATAGAGCGCCAGCATGGCGAACGCGAAGCCGATCAGCTGCATCGCCCTGCGCTGGCGGGCTTCACCCGTGCCGGACAGCTCCCAGACCACCACGGTCGACGCGCCGATCTCGATCAGAGAGTCCAGGCCGAACCCGGCCAGAGCCACCGACCGTGCCGAGAAGGCGGCGATGGCCAGCACCACGATGCCGACCACGTTCCACAACAGCGTCGTGTACTCCAGGGCGAAGCCCCGGCGGAGCAGGATCTTGCGGGCGGTGTCGTCCATCGTGGTCACCGCAGGAGTGTCCCAGCCAGGCCGCTCGGAGCAGAGGTCAGGGGGCTCAGCTCACCCGCAGGCACCGATCGGCATCTGACGCGCTCGCACCGCCGCGGGCGCAGTTCTCACAAACGGGCCCTTTGCCCGAGCAAGATCAATTACAGTCCGTTGGAGATCGCCAAGACCCCGATCGGTTCGCAGAACCTGTTCTCGCTCAAAAGTGGGTCGGACCCCCTTCTCAGACTTGCATTGTGCGAAAATCCGGGCCCATGACGGACCCTCAGCAGCCTTCCCCAACTGTGACTGAGCGCTTCAGTTGGCCAGTGAGCACTCCAGTTGGACATTCCAAGCTCAACGCGGTGCCATCGCTGTGACTGATGCGCGGTCGCCCGATTCGGGTGGGGGCCTCGCGAACCCAACCGGAATCAGCAGAACGTTCGGAACTCCTTGAAGTCCGGCGTCGGGCGCGGATCGGGCAGCCGGTAGGCGCCGGTCCGCGGCCGACTGCTGGCCGGGGCGGCGGTGCCGTCGGCCAGAGCGCCCGGTATCGGACGCCACCCCAGATTGGTCTCGAAGTACGCCACGGCAGCGCTGACCGATGGCCACCAAACATCGTCGAGCAGCACGACGCCGCCAGGTCGGACGATCTCCCCCAGGAAGTGGAGGTCGACGAACACGTTGTGGAAGTGGTGGCTGCCGTCGACGAACGCCGCGTCCGCGGCGAAGCCCGCGTCGGCCAACCGGGCAAGGAACCGCTGCGATGGCTCGATCACCAGCTCGGCGATGTCGTCCAGGCCCGCACCGCGCAGCAGCTCCCACCCGACACCGTCGTACGCCGTGAACTGGAACGGATCGATCACCACATGCCGCGGGTTCCGTGAACCGGCGCGCAGCAGCGCCTCGCCGATCGCCAGCGCCGAACTGGCATAAGCGAGTCCGATCTCGATGACCGTGCCGACCCGTTCGTCCACCAGGAGGTCACGTACCTGATCACAGTCGCGCTCCGGCAGCGTGACGGTGGCGAAGTCCGGGCTCCCATCGGGACTCCGCGGCGGCCCGTGCTCGGCGAGCTCGCGGCGAACGGCGGCCACTCGATCCGGCCACTCGCCTGCAACTCCGTCCGGTTGCACGATCGAGTTCACTAGGACACTCCTTCTGGCTGAGGGCACGGGACGTGGCCAACTGTGACACTCAAAGCGGCCAACTGAAGCGCTCAGTCACACCAACCGACCGGTCGGACGCGGACGACGTCGAACAGCACGCCTGTCCGAAGTGTGACGCGCAGCCCGGCTCGCCGTGCCGCTCGCGCGGCGGCGCGGTCGCCTCCGCCTACCACACCCGCCGCTTCACGATGGTGCCCCGGCTGGAGAAGGCGCTGCGGGTGCCGACCCCGGCCGACCGCGGCCCGGGCCGGCCGTGGCGGCTGGGCACCCCGCCGCCGGCGCCCATCGATCCGGACCTGCCGAGCGCGGACATCCGTATCGGCTACGCGAGGTGCTCGACTCTCGGGCAGGAACTCGACTCGCAGCTCGACGCGCTCAGCAAGCACGGCATCCCGAGGGAGAAGATCTTCAGCGAGAAGATCAGCACCCGGGTACGGGTCCGCCCCCGGTTCGAAGAGGCGCTGAGGACCGCGCGGGAGGTCAAGGCGCACGCCCCGCACTGCCGGGTCATCTTCACCGTGTACGAGATGAAGCGGCTCGGCCGCGACGCCGCCGAACTCACCGCGCTGGCCGACCACCTCACCGCCCACGGCCTGGTCCTGGAGATGCTCGCCGGACCCCTGCCCGGCATTTAAGACCCCACCGGCCCCGGCAAGCTGCTGTTCGCATTGTTCGCGGCGATGGCGGAGACGGAGCGGGAGAACATCCGGGAGTCGACACTGGAGGGGCTCGACACCACGGCCCGCAAGGGCAAGCACGGCGGCCGGCCCCCGGTCATCACCGACGACATGCTCCACACCGTGCTCCGGCGCCGCGCGAACGGCGAGTCCGTCGAGGAGATCCAGCCCGACCTGATCATCCCCACCGGCAAACGCAAGGGACAGAGCCCTTCCGTCGCCAGCGTCTACCGGGCGCTCGCCGAGCACGCCAAGCGCGAGGCGTACCCCGCAGCCGTCGAGGCGGCGCACGCCGACTTCACCGCCCTGATCGCCGCCGACGGCATCCCGCGGCCACGTCCGACCGAACGCGCCCACACCCCAGGGAGTAACACGTGATCCCCGGACCGCACCGCACCAAGGGCGACTCGCCCCAGCTCGGCGCCCTGCCCGGCCAGGTCGGGCCGTTCGGCCCGTACGACACCGGGACGCGCGACCCTGGAGGCATGGAGATCGAGGTCCTGGTCGTGCCCGACTGCCCCAACCAGCAGCTTGCCGAGCAACGGCTGCGCGAGGCCCTGGCCGATGCCGGGCTGAGCGCCACGGCCGTCACCACCCGCGTGATCGCCGACCAGGCCGAGGCCGAACAGGCTGGGTTCACCGGCTCCCCGACCATCCTCATCAACGGCCGCGACCCCTTCGCCGAGCCCGGCGCCCCCGCGTCCGTCGCCTGCCGGATCTACCGCACCCCCACCGGAATCGCCGGGGCACCCGGCACCGGCCAGCTCCGGCAGGCCCTCCAAGCAGCTGCCGAGGATGCGGACTGACCGTGTAAACCCCGTAAACCTGCCGGTCAACGGCCCGTGTGCGGAGCCATGATGGGCCCGCTCACGTTTCGCACGACGAGAGGATTCCCCTCATGGCTCTGCCCCCGCTCAGTCCCGAACAGCGCCGGGCCGCGCCCGACAAGGCCGCCGCCACGGGCAAGGAGCGGGCCGATGTGAAGGGCGCCCTCAAGCACGGCACGCTGTCGCTCGCCGAGGTGCTGGCCAGCGACTCCGAGGCCGTCCGCAAGATGCCGGTCCGCCCTGCTCGAATCGCTCCCGACATCGGCAAGGTCCGGGCCGGCAAGCTCCTCGCCGAGATGGGGATCTCCGACAGCCGCCGGGTGCGCGGCCTGGGTATCCAGCAGCGCGAACGCCTTCTCGAACGGTTCGCGCCCAAGGGCTGACCGGTGGCGCCCTGTCGGTCGGCGCCCGGCTCCGGCAGGGTGGAGACGCCAGAACGACGCACTCGTCGCGCTCCGCGAGGACTTCTGCGCCAACGTGCTCTCGCAGTTCTGCGACGAGGTGCGCCTCGGCCGCGCCGCTGTCCTGCGCTGGGCCCGCGGCTGGTACCTCCAGCGCGGCATCACCGACCTGCCCACCGCCCTGCGCGAACTCCCGCCGCTCGTCGACATCGACGTCTGACCGGCACGCCGCCGAGGACCCCGGCGGTCAGCCACCGCCGGGGTCCTTGGGCGTTGCAGCCCATTGGCCCGCCGCGAACGGCACGCCTACGGGCGCGGCCAGGCGGCCGGGGTGGTCGGCGGCAGCGGGATCTCGTCCAGCCGCAGCGACCGCTCCCGGCCATCCTCATCGGGCAGGCAAAACCGCACGTCCCCGGCCTCGTCCGCCCCGTACGGGGCATCCCCGACCGAGCAGGGCCCGCAGCCTCGGGTAGGGGGCCTGCATCGCCCGCCCGCTCCTGCTCGGTCGGCGGCCTCACCGCCGTCTACTGGATCAACCGCCCGGCCGGATGCCTGTACGTCATCGACATCCGTCTGGCTCGGATAACCCGCCCCATCGACGAACGGTTCCGCCCCCGGCATGCCAGCTGCCGGGTGCGGAACCGAAGCATCACCGAGCTGCTGCACAGCGATCTCGCTGACATGGCCGGCCAGCCGGGCCCGGGCCTCAGCCAGGGCCTGTTCGGTGTCGGCGCGGACGGCGGGGCCAGGGTTTCGAGGAAGGGGCCCCTGCCGTCGCACAGCAGTCGTACAGGGTCGACGGTGCCGGTGCGCTGGGCTGCCTCCAGGCTACTGTCGGGCGGCTGGGGCCGGTGCCGGCCGGACATCCGGCAGCGGGTGCACGTCCGCCGACGGGCGATGAGTCCCGCCACCAGGAGTCATACTGAAGCTGTGACCGTGGACCACGCCACCGCTTCCCGCTGGGCCCATGTGGCCGAGCGTCTGCCCTCGCATCTTGAGGAGCTGTCCGGCCCCGCGACCGGGACGGTGGAGCTGCCTCTGCATCTGGCGTGGTCGGGGTTGAGGCGCTTCGAGGTGAGCGACGAGAAGCTGCTGCTGGGCCTGTACCGCATCGTGCTCACGAACGGCCTGCGTGACGACTTGACCGGTTACCTCAACGCCGACCTGCTCGTGAGGTATTGGCCACGGCTGCGCATCGCCCTGGGCAAGCCCGTACGCATCTGCTGGGAGCAGCGCTTTCCCGAGTTGGCCGCCGCCGCGGCATGAGCCGTCGCGGTATGCCGTTATCGCCGTGACCTGTCTTCTGCGAGCCTTTCCCGCTCTGGGTGGAGCGCGTGATCCCGGCCGGCTGAGCCACGGCCGTCGTCTGGTGCCGGCTCGTGGCAGGTCGGCAGCCCGGCTGTTCAGTGTCGCCTACCTGCCTGGCGTGCATGGTCAGTGAGGGTCAGGCTGGTTGCGGCGGCGGGCCGTCATCGCCTGGTACACCGTCAGGCTGGTGTTGATCAGCGCTGAAAGCCCGGTCATGATCGCTGCCAACGCGTCTAGGGTCTGCACCGTTTCTCACTCCTCGCCGCCCTCTGCCGTCCCTGGAATGTCCTGGGTTTGACGGCCTGCACACAATTGACGTCTTGTCGGGACACGGACTCCAGCGCGGTGGAAAATGCTGGACGGACGTGGACGGACGTGGACGGGGGAACGGGTCTGCATGCAGCAGCAGGACAACCCGGCGGTGCAATTCGGCGTGTGGCTTGTGCAGTTGAGGGCCAGCGCAGGCCAGCCTTCCTTGAAGGCCCTGTCGGAAGAGACGGTGCACGTTCCGCACCCGTACCAGGTGTCCAAGTCGACGATGGGCACGGTGTTCCAGGGGCTCCGCTTCCCGTCGCTCGACGTCGCCGTGGCCGTCGCCGGAGCCTGTGCGCGGTATGCGGGCTGGGACGCGGCACGTGTGGTCGAGGTGCAGCGGGATTGCCGGCAGCGCTGGAAGCAGGCCAAGGCGGCCGATGAGGTCAGGCTCTTGGAAGCGGCGAGCAAGGCAGTGTCGTTCGTCCCCAAAGACCTTGAGTTCATCACCCGGTATCAGCGAAGCGTCGTGCCATTGCTCGACACGATGGAGTTGTTCGGCGTCACCCTCAGTCGGCCTGACTTCCAGTACCGGATGAGTACCTCCTACATCAGCCTCACCGTGGAAGAGAGAGGATCTGGTGGCCGTGTCGGGGAGGGACCGCAGCGCGTCGAGGACGCCATCGGCACCTCCACACGTGTCTTGCTGCGAGGCGACGCGGGATCAGGGAAGACCACGCTACTCAAGTGGCTGGCGGTCGCCTCGATACGACGGACGCTGCCGGGAGCTATGGCCGCCTGGCAGGGACTGGTGCCCTTCTTCCTCCCGCTGCGCCGGTTCACGGAAGGCGACCTGCCTGGTCCCAGCAAGTTCATGACCTACGCAGGAGGCATGATTGTCGACCAGGCCCCACCCGACTTCGTACACAAGGTCATGGACAGCGGACGCGCGCTTGTGTTGATCGATGGGGTGGACGAACTGCACGCCGACCGCCGGGACGAGGTTCGCACCTGGCTGCGTCAGCTGACCGGGATCTACCACAACTGCCACTACGTGATCACTTCGCGGCAGGCCGCCGTTGATGAACTGTGGCTGCGGCACGAGGATTTCGACTCTTTCGAGCTGGCTCTGATGAGCCTGGGTGACCAGAACCAATTCATCCGGCACTGGCACGGCACCATGCGGGAGGCGGCAGCGAGCGAAGACCAGCAGCAGCGTCTCACTGCACACGAGCATGCGCTGATCCACTGCTTGGCCCAGCGCCGTGAGTTGCGCAGGCTCGCGAGCAACCCCTTGTTGTGCGCCTTGTTGTGTGCCTTGCATTGGGATCGAGCCATGCATCTGCCCGACGACCGGATCAAGCTCTACGAGGCGGCGCTCGAAATGCTGTTGGTCCGCCGCGATCAGCACCGGCAGATCGATGATGGGGGACCTCCCTTGCGCACGGGGGTGCGCGAGATGCTGCTGCGCAAACTGGCCTATTGGATGATCCGTAACGACCGGGCAGAGCTGTCCGTGCAGGAACTCGTCGACCTTGTCCGGGGCTATCTGAAGACGTCGGTCCACCAACCGCCGGACGCGGAACTGGTAGCCAGGCAGCTTCTGGTGCGCACGGGCCTGCTGAGATCCCCGGCAACGGGCCGGGTGGACTTCGTGCACCGCACCTTCCAGGAGTACTTGGCAGCCGAACAACTCCTCGACGAGCGGGATCTCGATTTCCTGGTCAGCCACGCCCATGAGGACCAGTGGCAGGAAGTCGTCGTGATGACCTCCGGCCGCGCCCGTGATCAGGAACGGAACGAGCTGATCAGAGCATTACTGGAACGCGCCCGCGCGGAGCCTCGCTACCACCTGCGACTGACGATCCTCGCCGTCGATTGCGTCACCGGCGCTAGCTCCCTCGACCCCGACGTACATCGTGAGGCACGGCTCCGGGCCGCCCAGCTGATCCCTCCTCAGGACCTGGAGCAGGCCACCGCGCTGGCTGGCCTTGGGGAGGTCACGCTGGACCTGATGCCCGGGCCCGAGACCGGGCTGCGCCCCGACGTGGTAAACGCGATCTTGCATACCTGCCGACTGGTCGGCGGCCCTTCGGCGATGCGGACCCTGGCCCGGTTCACTCCAAACGCCACACTCGCCGTGGAGCGGCAGCTGCGGACGATGTGGCCTGAGTTCGACCCGACCGAGTTCGCCCGCGTCGTGCTGTCCCCACTACGCTGGGAGGAACGGCTCCAGGTGGGGGCGACATTCCTGGCACATGTAGGGCATCTGGCTCATCTCAAAGAGCTGCAGGTGTCCGGACCTGCGGATAATTACGCCGCTCTCGGCCGCTTGGCGGAGCTGCGATACCTTGCTATCGACCAGCCCGCACCATCACTGCCACACCTGCTCATGCCACCGTCACTGCGGACACTGGTTGTGGAGGGCGCAGTGGAACACAAGGCGTTCCTAGGCCTCGCTCAGGGCCGCCTTGAAGAGCTCTCCTTCGGCACCGCTCCCTGCCCCGACTGCCAGATCACTCCGTGGCGGATGCTGGAGCAGTGGCCCGACGAGGCGCGTAGGGGCATTCGAACACTGACCGCGGAGCGCGACGTGATCGACACTGCGCCGTCGGCCATCGCGGATCGGCTTCCGGCATTGTCTTGGCTGCGTATCAAGCGGGCTTGGGACGCCCGCTTTAACCATGTGGCGACCTTTCTGGAGATCCTCGAGGAACTGCCCTACCTGGTCACCTTCGAGCTCGAAATGAGCCCCGACCACACGCCGAGCCTGTCCCAGATGGTGTCATCGTTCCCCCACTGGCGGCCCCGTCGTGGGCGTCCCCTCACCGAGGGGGTCACCTGGGTTTTCATCCGCGCCAACAAACCCATTCCCCGACGCTCGCCGCCACATACTGGTGCACACACACCGGCGTAGCAAACCGTCGTATCCCATTAATGTCGTGGGGCCCGGCGGCCCCGGCCACGGCCGGACTCACGCCCGGCCGCAGAGGCAGGATGCGACCGTCCGCGGCGTGCCGGTGAGGCGTTCTACGGCAACTGTCATATCCCCCTTCAACGGAACGGGGTGAGCTGCACGCCGTTTCCTGGAGTTCCCGGACTGTCCCGCAATCCCGCAACGGTGATGCCGGTCTCCGGTTCGGAGTCACCGTTCGCCCTGTGGGTCGTACGATCCAGGGACGCTGTCCGGCGGTTTCGCGCGATGGGTTCCACGCGACACTGAGCGCTCGTGAAATGGGCCCAGAGGAGCGCCCGCGTGGCGGCCCTACGGGACGTCCTCGACGACTCCAAGCGGCACCCCGCGCGGACGAACTCGCTGGGTTCCTACTCCTGGGTAGACCCGGCGTACGTGGCAGTCGTCAGTGGCATGGTGGGTCGAATTCCAGACCGCTGAGGTGACGGTTCCAGGTGTCTGGTGTGAGGGCCCGGGCGATGGCGGCGCAGATGGTCTGCACGCTGTCGTCGGGGCTGAAGGCCAGGGTCCAGACGCGCTCGGGGAGGGTGGCGAGGGGGCGTTCGGTCACTGTGGGGCGTGTGGGGTGAGTGATGTCCCACAGATGGATTTGCTGGTCGTAGCCGCCGGTGGCGAGGAGACGGCCGTCGTGGCTGATCGCCAGGGCCTTTACGGTGCCGGCATGGCCCGTCAGGGGTTGCCCCAAGGGTTTGGACCACTGGCCGGGGGCCAGTTCCCACAGGCGTACGGCTCCGTCGGACGCTGCGCTGGCCAGTGTCCGGCCGTCAGGGGTGAACGCAACTGATTGCACGGAACCGTTGTGGCCGTTCAGCTCGACAAGGAGAGGTGGGTGGGCGGGGTCGGCCACGTGCCATAGAAGGACGCTGCGTGGTCGGCCGGCCGTGGCGAGCGTGCGGCCGCTTGGGCTGAACGCCAACGCTGCACTGCCTTGAACGTTGTCGGTGAGCGGTGTGCCCATGGGCTTCGCCCGTCGGCGGTCGTGGACGTCCCACAGCCGCACGGTGCCGGCGTCGTCAAGGCTTGCGAGTGTGCGGCGGTCGGGGCTGAACCGGACGGCTTGGATGGCCTCGGTGTGGCCGGTGAGCGGTCGGCCGAGCGGAACGGGGCGTGCGAGGTCGGTGACGTCCCACAGCTGCCCAACGCGGTCCAGGCCCCCGGCTGCCAGGGTCCGGCCGTCCGGCGAGAGCGCGATGACCGCACCCGTACGGGCCTGGTCGCCGTCGCGTGGGGTGATCGGCTCGGGGTGTGCGGGGTTCGTGACCGCCACGCGGTCAGGTACTGGCCGATTGTTGCGGCCAGGAGCCGGTCACCGCGGGGGGTGAACGTGAGCGAGAACGCCCCTTCGTCGTCGTCGATCACGGTGTCGGGGAAGCTCCACAGGAGGATCGTGCTGTCGTCGTGTCCGCTGGCGATCGTTCGCCCGTCGGGGCTGAACGCCACTGCCTCGACGGGCGAGGCGCGCCCGGCCAGGGGTAGTCCGAGCGGGGTCGCCGTGTCCGGGATGCCCACACGCCAGCGTCGTACGGCGCAGTCGGCCGACCCGGCCGCCAGGGTTTCGCCGTCACGGCTGAACGCCAGGCTTGTGATTGCGCCGGTGTGCCCGGTCAGTGGATCGCCGAGCGCCTTGGGGTGGGAGCGGTTGTCCAGGTCGAGCAACGTCACGGTGCCGGTCGTCCCGGCAGTGGCGAGGGTTTTGCTGTCGGGGCTGAATGCGAGCGTGGCTACGGATTCGCCCCACACGGTCGGTTTGCCGAGCGGATCGGGGTGCGCGGGGTTGGTCATGTCCCAGAGGTGCAGTTCCTCGCCCCGGCTTGCGGCGGCCAGGGTCTTGCCGTCCGGTGGGCCTCGGCCATGGTCAGCCGCCGGTGATGTGCTGGTCGCGGCCTGCCTGGTAGATACGGGCGCTTCCGGACGCTTCGGCCCGCAGCGTCTGCGTGCCGACGTTGTCGGAGCCTTCGTCGGGCCGGGCGAGTGCGGCGGCGAGCAGTGCGCGCAACTCTCCCGCGGCTGACGGGTCGTGGCGCAGCAGCGACTGCAGCCTGATCCGCCAGTCCGACACCAACTACTCCTCGGCCTCCGCCGCGGCCTCCGTGGTGCCCTCATCGCGCGCGGCGAGCAGCCGGCGCCGGGATGCGGCGAGTTCCTCGTCGATGACGTCGGCCTGGTCCGGGCGGGCCCGGCGCCACAGGGCCACGACGGCGGCGCGGGCGTGGTCCCAGGTGTCGGTGGCGATGGCTCCCACGAGAGCCGTTCCTGCCGAGAGCACGATCGGGTCCATGGCACTTCCCCCGTACGGTGCCCGGACCCTCCCTGGGCGCGCGAGCCCGTACTTCACCCTAGAGCGCGGCTCACGAGATGCGGCATACACGTATCATCCGGGCGCTTTCCGGGACGTCTCAACTGCTCTGATGTGTCCCGTAAGTGAGGCCCCGTCACAAGGTCGGTCCGACCACGGACGTGATCACGTGAGGCGAGTCGCTCGGTGGATGGTTTCTGGTCCTCGACGTGGCCGGGGCCTGGCCCCGGGCCCTCCGCTCGAGGCCGGCCAAGGTGGCCGCCGCCATACCGCCACGGTGGACGCCGACGAAGTGATCACCCTGCCCGGTGGAGACCCCTTCGACAGTGCCGACGAAGCCGGAAAGACCGTGTGCGGCACCCGCCGCTGCACCGGCATGGCCTTCGGGCATGTCGTCACCGGCGACGGCCGGTGCCTGTCCCTGCGCGAGGTCCGCGATCAGGCCCAGCGACAGGGGCTGCCACTGCCCGCAACCGGTAACTATGCGGTGACCGTCACGGCCTGACGCTCATGCGGCCGGTGGTCCTGTCGCGGTGGCCAGGGGTTCAGACCGTGGCTGCCACTGTGAGCACCGTGATGTGTGCACAGGCGGCGTCTGCCTCCGGCGTTCTCCCTGCACCACCTTTTGCCTGCGGCGCCTGGTGCGGGGTGGTGTGGGGTCGCAACTCGTCGCGTGGGTGTGTTGGTTGATGGCGGCACAGGCCTGGTGAGCTGGCCGTTGTGCGCGTGCGCCCAGGCGGCTGTCGCTTTTCTGCGGGGCGGCGCCGGCGGGGGCGAGCGTGGGTGACAGGCCGGCCGGCTGTCCCATCCGATACGAGGTCAGGACGTCAACTATGCGCAGCAGAAGTGTGAAGACGCGGCGGTGTTGCCGGTTCGGGGCGAGCGAGTGGTGGCCGTCGGTGGTCAGCGGCGGGGTGAGCGGGCTGATGCGCACTGTGGTCGACTGGCTGTTCGCCGGGGAGGTCTGCCGGCTCGCCGGCCGGGGGTCGTCCGGCGCAGGGCGAGGATCGTGGCTGTTGCGGGCGGCGGGAGAGGGCGAACTGTGCGCGTTGACCGGTGAGTTCGAGAGCGTTGCGGGGGCGGGGCGGGCACGATGGTGGCGTGCAGGATGAGCGCGGTGGGGGAGGTCGGGGGCGGCCCGCGCGCAGTGGGCGGATGATTCCGCGTCCGGTGCCTGGCTATGTCCACGAGAACCGGGCTCTGGCACAGATCTTGGGGAGCGGTTGCGGAGAGTAGCCGCGCGGGGTGCGGGTTCGGGTGAGACCGCGTACGCCCCGCCGCCCGGCGGACGGGTGTGACGCTCCATCAGGTTTGCTGCTGTCCCCGCCGGAACTGACCGTGGTCGGGGACGGTGCTGGTCATGCAGGCCGACACATCGTTCTGGGACTCGCTGGTGTTCGACGGTATCGACGACGTGGACGTCGAAAAGGTGACCGCGGCCTTCGGCACGGTCGACATCGCGGCCAGAGGCCGGGCGGCCCGCGCGGTGTGTCCGGACTGCGGCCGGTTCTCGGATCGGGTGCACGACTCCTACCACGCGGACTCAAGGATCTGCCGCTCGCCGGGCAGAGCGTTGTGATCCGTCTGACGGTCCGTCGTTTCATCTGCGGCACAGCCGACTGCCCGCGCCGGACGTTCGCCGAACCGTTCGCACGGCTGACCGCCCCGTATGCACGCTTCACCACGCGGCTCGGTCACGTTCTGGAGCACGTCGGGCTCGCACTCGCTGGACGAGCCGGCGCCAGGCTGTCCGCCCAACTGGCTTTCCCAGTCGGACGGATGACCTTGCTGCGCAGGGTCATGGGGTTGCCTGACCCGCGGCCCAGCACACCGCGCGTGCTGGGCGTGGACGACTTCGCGACCCGCCGCGGGCAGACCTACTCCACCGTCTTGACCTGCGGAGAGACCCACCGTGTGGTCGACGTGCTCCCGACGCGCGACTCCGGTCCGCTGGCCGCATGGCTGGCCACTCACCCGGGCGTAGAGATCATCTGCCGGGACCGGGCGGGCGCCTATGCCGAAGGCGCACGGCTCGGCGCTCCCACCGCGATCCAGGTCGCCGACCGGTTTCATTTGTGGCAGGGCATCGGCCGGGCCGTGGAGACCTGCGTCGCCGCCCACCGCGAGGACCTGAGTGCACCACCGCCGCCTCCACAAGAGGGCGTTGAAACGTCGAACGGCAATTCGGAGCGCATCGAACCGGCCCCTGACGGCCGACGGGCCCAGCGCAAGAAGGCCGCGCACGCCATGGTCCACGAACTGCTCGCCCAGGGCTACTCGCGCAGGGCGACCACCCGGCATCTGGGCTGGAGCCTCAACACCGTGCTGCGCTACGCACGCGCCGCCAACTGGCAGGACCCCCTTCGAGAGAACCGCCCCCGACCCAGCCGGCTGGACCCCTACAAGCCGTACCTGGAGCGGCGGTTCGCCGCAGGCTGCACGAACGTCACCCGCCTGCACCGCGAACTCACCGCCGAGAACGCCCCCGTCACCTACCAGATGGTCCGCGCCTACATCGCCACCCTGCGCGCCGCACCGCCGCAGGCGCCGCCTCCTCCACCGACCGTGCGGCGGGTTACCGGCTGGCTCACCCGCCACCCCGCGACCCTGAGCGAAGACGAGCACGCCGCGCTGAAGGACGTACTGGCCCGCTGCCCCGAACTGGAAGCCGCTGCCGCACACGTCCGTGACTTCGGCGAGATCCTCACCCACCGGCTCGGCTCCACGCTCCCCGCCTGGATCGACGCCGTCGACGCCAGCCAGCTGCCCGGCCTCACAGGCTTTGCTCTCCACCTGCTCCGAGACCTCGACGCGGTGACCGCCGGCCTCACTCTGCACTGGAGCTCCGGCGGCACGGAAGGCGCCGTGAACCGCATCAAGAAGATCAAAAGGCAACTCTACGGACGAGCCGGATTCGAGCTACTCCACAAGTTGATCCTGCTTCAGTAGCTATGCGTGACCGCTCCTCCAAGTGTCAAATCGAGTTTCTGATGTCACTCCGGGACGACTGCTTCTGCAGGGCACTGTCTTGCCATGGAAAATTGAAAATGCAAGGGTCCGTGCATGACACTTGCATTCAGCGGTTCGTCCCCTTACTGCTATTCCAACTCGCTGGCGATGGTCCTGGGGACCGACGCGCCTGCGCCTTCGGCAATTGAGGTATTGACCGGATCTCCGTTCGGTGCTCAGTTCACCGAGGGCGGACTGCCCCACTTCGATCCGTTCGGGTGGGATCCTGACCTCGGGCTGGACCAAGCCCTCGATCTGCTCGGCTGGACATGTCGGCGCACGAGCGGCGGCGAGGCGACGGAGGCCATCGACCGTCTGCGGCAAGCCAGCAGGTCGGGGCCAGTGCTGGCTGGCCCTGTCGATAGCGGGTTGCTCCTGCATCAGCCATGGTCCGCGGGGGAGGCCAATGGCAGTGACCACTGGGTCGTGGTGCTCGCCGTGGACGATGAGCAGGTGCTCTTCCACGATCCCGACGGCTTTCCTTTCGCCACGTTGCCCATTGGCGCCTTTGCTGCTGCGTGGAACAGCCGGCTGATGGAGTGTGCGGGCCCCTTCACTATGCGCAGCGATTTCCGGCGCGTGCGTCAGGTTGATGTCCTTGCCGCGCTGCGGAATTCGCTCCCGGCAGCGCAACGATGGCTTGCTGGTGGCCGACAAGACGAATGCCAGACCCAGCCGGATGTCCTGGGCCAAGGTGCCGCGGTGGAACGTCTCGCTTCCCAGATACTGGCTGGGTTGGATGACCGTACTCATGATCATCTGGCTGGCTTCGCTGTCCGGGTCGGCACCCGTCGTCTTTCCGATGCGTCACTGTGGCTGGGCCAGGCGGGTGCGCGTAATGCCGCTGAGACAGCCGGTTTCCAGGCCCGGCTGCTGGGAAGCGTGCAATACAACCTTGTTGCGGGTGAGAGGCAAGCGGCGGCAGCCATGCTCCGGCAACTCGTAAACAGCTACGGTCACTTACGCAATGAGCTTGGGGCGGCTATCGGGAATTGATGCCTGCACAGCTGGCATCAGCGGAACCACTCCCCAAGCTGGTCCTGCCTCAGTGACCCTCCGCAAATCCGGCCGTAGCAAGCTCGTTGGGTGATCAGGCCCAAGGCCCCGCGCATGGCCGCCCAGCTGATCGACGAGCAGACCAGCCCGGGCTCGATGAAGGGGGTCGGCGATGAGTGCCCAGCCCCGACGACCGTGTTGCACGCGCCTTGCGCGACCTGGCCATAACGGTTCGAACTGGTCCGACTGGTTGAGAGTTCCGGTGTGAAGTGGCTCCGGCTTCCGGTCTGCGGCGGCCCCGGCCGAGGCCGCTTGGACGGGTGCAGGTGTCACTTGCAGACCTCGGTCTCCAGGCGGGGTTCGCCGAGTTCGTTCCCTGACCACATAGACCTGGTGGTTGCCGAAGGCGACGCGTGCGGCGAGATCCCGTGTCAGCTCGGCCGGGTGGCGGCCGTAGGCGACCGCGTACAGCGATTCCTGGGCGAGGTTGAGAGCGGTGAGGAACTCGCCGTAGAGCGCACGCCTGTTTTCCGGGGACTGGGTCTGGACGTCCGCGGCCCCGGCGGGCCCGATCGGCCAGTTCACCCGATGACCCTACGAATCCCTTGCTCGGACCTCTGCGGCAGGTCCGAGCGCGGGGAGCCTCGTTCCCAGCGGATGCGCAGGCGGCGGAAGCCGTGCAGCCAGGCGATCGTGCGCTCGACCACGTGACGGAAGATGTCCAGGCCGGTGCCGTGGGGTTGGCCAGGTGAAGCCGCCTTCCACGACCCCACCGCGAACGCCACCCGCACCGCTCCGAAGCCATGATCCGCCCCGCGGTGATCGACCTCATGGCCCGCAGACCCACCGGCGAAGCCACCCCGGACTGGCGCGGAACCTGACGCGGGACCAAACACGAATCACCGGACCGAACAGCAGGTGCCTCCCGTGTCGTGCCGACTGCCCGCGGCGTTGTCAAAGCGCGCGGGCGGCGGTTCGGCCGGACCGGGAGATCGGCCGGCGAGCCACCGCCGGGGTGTTCGTCATCTGCGGTTCTTCAGCAGGGGAATGAGGTCCGGCCACGGCTTGTAGTCCGCGTAGTCACTGCCGCAGGGATGCAGCGCGAGTTCCTCGGCGGTGACGTCGATGCGACCGCCGTTGGCCTCGAGGTGGCGGAGCATCCGGCGTGACTCGTCGACGGTGTCCGGATAGGTGAGGTGCCAGTCGCCGGACGAGTACGCCTTCTCTCGCTGGATGAGCCGTGGCAGGACCGAGTCGTTCCACTCGAAGTGGTGCACCTGCGGGAATGCCTCCTCCGCGGGCAAGGGCCGCCCTGCGTCCGTCCCGTGCCGGCCCAGGTGCAGGGGCACGCTGCCGCGGGCGGGCGTCCTTTCGACGATCCCGCTCCTGGCACGCGCAGGGTCAGCAGTCCGGCCAGCGGGTACTGCTCCCAGATCGACACGTCCGGCTGCAGCGCCGGCAGATTCCCATCGGCGGCCACCCGGTCCAGCAGGGCACCCTTGACATGGTCGTACCCGCCCGCCTCGCAGGCGGCGATGACGTCGGCCGGGTGCCGCCGCATCCGGGCCCGGATCAGATACGCGTTCAAATCCTCGTCCCAGGGGCCCTGGTGCACGGCGGCGAAGGAGAACCCGTGCTGAGCCACGACCTCTTGCGACCGCTGGAAGTCCGGGTCGTCGAACGACTTGATGTGCCGGGCGATGTGGAAGGACTCGCCCCCGAGGTCGCGATAGTGAGTGATGGCGGCAGCCAGCAGACCGGTGTCGACGCCGACGACCGACACGAAGCGAATCGTCACGTCAGGTCTCTCCCGTCTTCCTCTGTACGGCTCTCGATACCGTCTGTCGATGGGGCGTACCGAAGCGAAGCTCCCGGGGCGCGTGTCGGTCCGTCGTCCGCGCCGCGCGCAGCCCGGCGGCACAGCAGGAGCACGGCGGCGAGCCCGCAGAGTCCGGCGCAGATCCAGAACACGTCGCGGTATCCGGCCTGCGCGGCGACGACCCCGGTGAGAGCTCCCGCCAGCAGTTGGGCGAGGGGGAAGGTGGACGAGTAGAGCGCTGACACGGAGCCGGTGCCACCGGGCACCTCCTGCTGCACCACCACCATCGGGATGCTGGTCACCACCGCGGTCCACATGGCGTTCGGCAGCTGGAGGGCGATCAGGACCGGCGCCGAGCCGGCCACCGGCAGCAGGCAGAAGAAGACCACGGCGAGGACCACGGCAGCGGCCACGAGGCGCAGCTTTCCGATGCGGTCGGCCACCCGGCCCACCGCGATCATCAGGGGGATCTCCAGTGCCGCGCAGACCCCGGCCATCACGCCGACCAGAGCCGCCGACAAGTGCAGGTCCTCGGTGACGTACAGGGCGATGGCGATGAGGTACATCTGATCCGCCACATTGACCGCCGTGACGGCGCCGAGCAGCAGCCGGGTGCGGCGCGGTACGACGGCGAGGGCTCGACGCATCCCCGACAGCCGGCGTTCGCCCCGCTCACCGGCGTCGTCGACCACCGGTCCGGGCGGCGCGGGCACAGCCGGCAAGAGCCAGCGGCCGAGCAGCGCGGCCAGCAGGAGCAGACACGCGACGCTCGTGTACAGGAGCCCGAAACCCGTGTGGGCCAGCAGGAAGAGACCGGCCGGCGGGCCGACCACCCACCCGGCGGAGAAGACGGACCGGACCGCGGAGCTGAACGGGGTCACCTCCCTGCGGGTGGACTCGGCGAACTCTTTGACATACGCGAACAGCTGGGAGATGTACGCGTCATTGAGGCTGAGCAGCACCGCCCCGGTGGCGAACACCAGCGCGTAGTCGCGTACGGCGGTGAACGCCAGCGCACCGGCGACCCCGGCCAGCGCGGTCGCGGCCAGGGCAGCCCTTCTGTCGGTCACCCGGTCGGACAGCCATCCCGTGACCAGGCTGATGCCGACGGCGGCCACGGCGCAGCCGGTGAAGTACAGGCCGATCAGTCCCGGCCCCGCATGGACCGCGTCCGCGAGGAACAGGCTGGTGGTGGTGCCGAACACCGACATCGCCACGGCGTAGCACCCCGCGGCGACGCCCAGTGACGTCGCCGTCCGGCTGAACGGGCGCGACCTGGGCGGACCGTCCGCACGTTCGGGTCGGGCGAAACGGGCGAGCTTCACATCACTCCTCTATGTGCCAAGGCGTCCTCGCCAGCGATCCTGATGTGCCGCGAGCCATGTCCCCACCGATGCCGCCGACTCGAATACCGCGAGGCGAGGTTCGGAGGCAGTCCCTATGACGACGCTAGCGCCGACGGACGCGAGCATCGGAATGTCGTTGAACCGGTCCCCGAAGGCCACCGCGGCGGCCGGCGCGATGCCCGCCTCGTCGAGGTTCCAGCGCAGCGCGTTCCCCTTGGAGGCGCGGGGCGACAGTACTTCGACCGGTCCGCCCTCCTCTGGTCGGCAGGAGCAGGTGACGGTCGCGTCGAAGCCCAGCGCTTCGGCGGTCCGGGCCAGTCGTCCGGCGTCGAGGTCAGTGCTACGGCAGAGCAGTTTCGTGATGGAGAGGCTGCCACCGGTCAGGTGTGGCATGTCCGCGCACACCGAGTCCGCTCCCGTGTCCGTTGCCGGCCACCAGGCGTACCCGGGCTCGAAGCCGAAGGCCCATTCGAACTCCGTCGCGAAGCCGACCTTCGGATCGGCCGCGCGGAGTGCCTCGGCGAATTCCCTGACCCATCGCCCGGCCAAGGGAGCGAGGAGGCGTGTTCCGCCCCCGACGATTTCACAGGCTCCGTTGGACGTGACGACTTCACCGGACAGTTCGGTGACGGCCGACGGCAGGTCGGCGAGACAGCGCGAGGGGCGCCCCGTGACGAAGACCAGACGCACTCCGCATGCGGTCGCCTCGCGCAGCATGGCGATGTCCTCGTCGAGGACCCGGTTGCCCGCACGTATGCGGGTTCCGTCGAGGGCGCAGAAGAGGATCCTGATCACCCCCCGCCCGCCCATGCCGGCTTCGCCGCGCCGCACCCCGATGGTGTCCCTTGAAGGACACTGTTGGCGAATTCGGTAGCCCGACCCAGGAGATCTCGCGGTCGCGAGATGATGGGATCGGCTGGCGTGGGGGCGCAACCGTGAGGTGACGGAGATGTCGCTGCCTCCTCGTGATCCGGGTGAGGTGCCTGCGCAGACTGCTGAAGTGGCGTATCTGGCCTTTCCCAAGGGCTGTTTGTGCATGCGGCTCCGTGAGGTGCTGGGGCCGGTGTTCAGGGACGAGGACTTCGCGGGTCTGTATCCGGTGCGTGGGAAGCCCGGCTGGTCGCCTGCCCAGTTGGCCCTGGTGTCCATCCTGCAGTTCACCGAGGGGCTGTCCGACCGCCAGGCCGCAGCCGCCGTCCGCGCCCGCATCGACTGGAAGTTTCTCCTGGGCCTCGAGTTGACGGACGCCGGGTTTGATCACTCGCTGCTCAGCGAATTCCGCGACCGCAATATCAAGGGCCGGGATCCGGAACGCCTGCTGGACCTGCTCCTTGACCGGATGCGCAAGGCGGGCTTGCTCAAACGCCCCGGCCAACAGCGCACCGACTCCACCCACGTCCTGGCGGCCGTGCGCCGGCTGAACCGTCTCGAGCTGACGGCGGAGCATCTGCGGGCCGCGCTGAACGCCTTGGCCACCGTGGCACCCGAGTGGCTGGCCGCTACGGTGCCCGTGGACTGGTTCGACCGCTACGGGCGCCGGATCGAGAACTACCGCCTGCCGCGCGCAGAGCAGGAGCGCACCGCCTACTTCGAGCAGACCGGTCAGGACGGCGTGCTCCTGCTCGATGCTGTTCACGGTCCTGGCTCTGCGCCCTGGCTCCGAGAGCTGCCGCAGGTGAGGGGTCTGCAGAGCTGTTGGGACCAGCAATACGTCATGGACGGCGGGAGGCTGCGGGCGCGCACGCCGAAGGAGATGCCGCCCTCGCACGAACGGCTCGAATCTCCCTACGATCCCGACGCCCGCTACAGCATCAAGCGCGGCTGCGAATGGAGCGGCTACAAGATCCACTTAACCGAGGTCTGCGACAGCGATGTCCCGCACCTGATCACCCACGTGACTACGACGGTGGCCACCGTCACCGACGTGGAGGTCACCGAGGAGATCCACTCCGATCTCGACACCCACGGCCTGCTGGCCGGCGAGCACCTGGTTGACCGTGGCTATGTCAGTGCCGCGC
Source organism: Streptomyces cylindrosporus (assembly GCF_022698165.1). Classification (GTDB taxonomy): domain Bacteria; phylum Actinomycetota; class Actinomycetes; order Streptomycetales; family Streptomycetaceae; genus Streptomyces; species Streptomyces cylindrosporus. Next base: position 194,719 of record NZ_JALDAY010000006.1, on the reverse strand, counting down.
TGCTGGCCAACAGCCAAGCCGCTCACGGCGTCGAACTGATCGGCCCGATCCGCGAGGACGTCACCTGGCAGGGCCGCGCCGGCCAGGGCTTCGACGTCGACAGCTTCGCCATCGACTGGGACAACCAGCAGGCGACCTGCCCCCAAGGACACCGCAGCGTCCGCTGGAAACCGCATCTCGGCCGATACGGGCACCCTGAGTCGGACGTGTTCTTCTCGCCGAAGTACTGCCTTCCCTGCCCGGTCCGCAGCCAGTGCACCGGCTCCAAGACCGGAGAACGCAAGGTCACCCTCGGCCCACGCGAGGAACACGAGGCCATCCGACGCGCCCGCCGGGACCAGCAGACAGACACCTGGAAGCAGCGATACGCGGCACGAGCCGGAGTCGAAGCAGCCTTCGGGCAAGGGCTTCGACTCTGTGGGCTACGAAGGAGCCGCTATCGCGGCGTGGACAAGACGCGCTTCCAGCACGTGCTGACCGCCGCCGCCCTGAACCTCCTCCGCACCGACGCCTGGCTCACCGAAACCCCCCTCGCCAAGACCAGGACATCACGCTTCCGCCGCCTCCGGCCTCAATAGACGATCACCGAATTCGCCAACGGTGTCCTCGATGGGACGCCATCATCGAGTGACGGGATCGATGCGCGCAACGCGCGAGGCTCCCGTGCCGTTGGGGGAGGTGTTCGAAGTCTCAACCCACAAGCGCTTGAGCCAATTCGTGGACGTTCTCCTGGTCGGACGCCGGCAGAGTGCGGTCGACGTCAGACACCGAGACTTACCGCCGGGAAGTTGAGCGGCTACCCGTGCCCCGGGCCGATCAATTGCCTGACCAGCATCTGCGGATTTCGTTCGCCCGCCCGTAACCGGGCCGTCGCACAAACCGGGCCGAGCAACTCTCCGGACGGGGTGCGAGGCGGCGACCGGCGGATCGGCCTCCGGTGCGCTGTGTGCCGGTCGCCGGGCGGCTGTAACACCGATCGGACATTCACGCCGTTCGATGAGGCACCGCGGGGCGCTGGTCGGGCGGACACCCGGTCCGCCGGGCCTGCCACCAAGCCCTGCTACCTCCCCTCAAGCAGAAGGATGGGCAATGAGATCAGCAAGGCGGTCCAAACGCCTCGCGTTGGCGCTCGTCGGAACCCTCGCCGTGGCTAGGGCGACCCTGACGGTGTCCACTCCGGCGTGGGCGGGCTCTTCCGCGACCCAGGCGTCGGCGTCGACGGAGCTCAGCCAGCACGACTGGACCCAGCTCGGCAAGATCCAGGCACAGCACTCCGTGCTCGGCATCGCGGACACCGGCGCGGTCCTGCGCCTGCCCGCCGGCGCCTCGGCCGGCGAGAAGGCCAAGGTCGAGGCGCAGCTTCCGGCGGACGCGCACACCGTCGTCCGGACCAGCAGGTTCAGCCAGAGCCAGCTGGACCGGATCCAGAAGACGGCGACGGCGCGCGACTGGAACAGCGACGCGGACAAGTACGGCCTGGCCACCACCTACGACGCCACGACCGACAAGGTGATCATCAACACGGACGCTCCGGCGTCCGTCACACGGGCGCTGGCCGAGAAGTACCCGGGCGCCCTCGAAGTGCGGCAGGCGCGCCTCGAATCCCAGCGGACGCGGTTCGGAGACGCCCAGCCGTTCTGGGGCGGAGACGCGCTGATCGGGTCCGAGGGCTCCGGCGCCGCCAGCTGCACGGCCGGGTTCGCCGTCAAGCAGAAGGCCACCGGCCACCTCTACATGACGACCGCGGGCCACTGCTACGGCCTCAACACGCACGTGTACAGCCGCGGGCAGAACAACGGCTGGGGCAACTGGGTCGGACAGGTCACCCGGCGCAACCGGGACATCGACACCGAGCTGATCCAGAACACCCTGACGTCGGCGGGCTACGACAGCTTCATCTTCACCGGCGGTCTCGCTTCGAGCGGGGCCACGCACTTCGTCCACGGAACAGAGAGTCCCTCTGTCAGCAGGAAGGTGTGCGTGAGCGGCTCCGTGTCGTTCAACCACTGCGGACACCCGATCTCCAACACCAGCTACTCCATCTGCTACTCGGGCGGTATCGACTGCATCAAGAACGGCCAGGGATTCCTCTACGACCGGGGCGGGACCTACCCGACCTACAACAACGGGAAGCTCACCCAGGGCGGTGACTCCGGCGCCCCCATCTACACCACCGACGACACGGACTCGGCGGCCTGGATCGTCGGCGGGCATTCGGGCCTCATCTACACGAGCAGCGGCGCCTGCAGTTGTTCGGTGCCGCACATGGTCGGCGTGAGCGAATACGCCATCGTCAACAACCTGGGAGTCAGCGTCCTCACCAGGTGACCGCCTGGCACCAGCCCGGCGCACACCTCCGGAGCACAGCGGTGCCGGCTGCCTCCCCGGGCAGCCGGCACCCGCCCGGAGCCCCCCCGACGACCGAAGGCACGACGTGCCGCCCCAGCCGCCCAGCGGGCGGCGCCGCACACCCGGAGTCCACATGAAGCACCCCCGCACCTCCCGCAACCGCGTCCCCAACCCGCCCGCCCGCATCAAGCAGGACGACCCACACGAACCGCACCACGCCGGAGCCGGGATCGGCCGCTGGACGGCGGCGAGCGTTCCCTGGTTCGGCCCCTTCGTCGCGATCGCGGGCGCGATGAGCCTGCTCGCCCTCGCCATCGGCGGCCCGGGCATCACCGACACGGCGAACGAGGTCCTGGGCGTCGCCGACTGGAACCAGCCGCTCACCTGGGCCGCGCTGCTGCTCAAGATCGGCGCCAGCGGACTGGGCTTCCTTCCCGTGGCCGTGGCCGGCTACCTGGCTTACGGCATGGCCGGCAGGCCGGCGCTGATCCCCGGCCTCCTGGGCGGCATGGCCGCCATGGGCGTCCAGGGCGGCGTTCTCGCCGGTCTGTCCGCCGGTCTGATCGCCGGTGCGGCGACCCTGGCGCTCCAGCGGATTCCGGTCCCGCCGGCACTGCGCGGCCTCGCCTCGACCGTGCTGGTCCCCCTGCTGGCGGCCCTGGTCACCGCGGCCGTGATCATCGCGTTCGTCGGGGCGCAGCTGGGCGACCTGACCGCGTGGCTGCACCAGGAACTGGTCTGGCTGGAGTTCCACAACACCGTCCTGGTCGGTGTGATCCTCGGCCTGATGGTCTGCTCCGACCTCGGGGGCGCGATTAGCAAGACGGCCGTCGCCTTCGGAACGGTGGGCGTCAGCGGTGACGACCCGGCCAAGTTCAGCCCGGCCAACATGACCATGATGGCCGCCGTGGTGGCGGCCGGCACGGTCCCTCCGCTCGCCATGACCCTCGCCACCCTGGTACGCCGCCGGCTCTTCACCGAGGCCGAACGGGACTACGGCAAGGCGGCCTGGCTGTTCGGCGCGGCCTTCATACCCGAGGGCGCCATCCCCTTCGCCGTGGCCGACCCCCCTGCGCGTGATCCCGGCGGGCCTGGCCGGCGGAGCGGTCTCCGGCGCCCTGGTCATGGTCTTCGGCACGACGATCACCGTCCCCTACGGCGGCCTCCTCGCCATCGGCCAGGTCGGCAAGCCGCTGCTCTTCGCCCTCGCCGTCACCGCCGGCGTCCTCGTCACCGCCGCGGCCACGGTTGCCCTGAAGAGCCTGCGCCCCACCACGGCGACCACCACGAGTCCCGCCCCCGCCGGCGCGCGCCGGAAGACGCCCGCGGCCGCATGAGCCCTCGACGGGGGCGTCGTGTGCGGGGCCCGCGGGAGAAGTGTCGGACTCCGCAGGGAACCCCGCACCTGGCGCGGCCGGGTGCCCGGCCGTCCCGGCCCGTCCGGCATCTCAGGCGGACGCCGCCGCAACAGGTCGGTCAGTGGTCGGCGGGACGGTTCGTCCCCGACTCGTCGGGGAGCCGCAGTACCGCCTCCGCTCCGCCCTCCGGGCGGTTGTGGAAGACGAGGTCGGCGCTCAGGAGACGGGCCTGGCCCACCGCGATCGTCAGGCCCAGGCCGGTGCCGGTGCCGGTGCCGGGGGCGGTCGTACGGAAGCGCTGCGGGCCGGAGGTGCGCAGGACCGCCAGCAGGTCGGGAGGGAAGCCCGGGCCGTGGTCGCGGACGCGGACGACGGGGCCCTCGACCTTCAGCAGCACCGGTGGGGCGCCGTGCCGCAGGGCGTTGGCGGCCAGGTTCGCGAGGACGCGCTCGACGCGGCGCGGGTCGGTCGTGACGACCGTGTCCTCGCCGACCCGGACCTCCACGCCCTCCAGCGCGGCCACCGCCCGCCGGGCCATCGCGCTCACCTGGCGCCGCTCGGTCTCCGGGGTCACCGCCCGCGCGTCCATGCGGGCCACCTCCAGCACGTCCTCGACCAGAGCGCGCAGCTTGCTCACGGACCCCTTCACCAGGTCCGTCGCGCGGCTCGGCGGCAGCAGGCCCACCGCCGTCGCCATGCCCGCCACCGGGGTGCGCAGCTCGTGGGCGATGTCCGCGGTCACCCGGCGCTCGGCCTCCAGCCGCGCGCCCAGCGCGTCCGCCATGGCGTTGACGGCGGCCGCGAGCCGGGCGATCTCGTCCCGGCCGTCGGGGGCGACCCGGGCATCGAGATCACCGTCGGCGATGCGTTCCGCGGTGCGGGCCGCGGCCGTGGCCCGGCGGCCCATCCGGACCCCGAGCAGCAGTCCGGCCAGGGACACCACCACGGTCGCGGCGCCGCCGACGGCGGCCAGGGCCCGGTCCAGCGCGGCCAGGGAGCGGACCTCGGGGGCGTACGAGCGCGACAGGGCGAGCACGTTCCGGTCCGAGACGCGGGTCGCCGCCCACAGCCTCGGACGCGCCCCGTCGTCCTGGAGGTAGGTCACACGGAGCCCCCGGCGCACATCGCGTTCCATCGCCGCGGGCAGGTCCGGCGGGTCGACGCGGGCCGCGGACGTGCGGCCGACGGAGTAGTCGTAGGCGGCGCTCATCAGCCGCCGGTCCAGGTCGGAGCGGGCTGTGGCCAGCTGGTCGGCGGCGGTGACCGAGTGCACCAGGACGCCGATCGCGCTCGCGACGCAGACGGCCGCGGCGGCGACGGCCAGGGCGATCTTGGTGCCGACGTTCACGGCCGGGCCGCGCCGGCCCTTCGAATGACCGCGACGGAGGGTACGGACGAGGCGCACGGGCCGGGCGACGAGCAGGTGTACGACGCTCGCGACGGCGCCCGGTCGGGGGATCTTCACGAGGGCACCCGGCCGCGGAGCCCGTACATCCAGGGCGGCACGGCCTCAGCCCTCGCAGCGCAGCTTGTAGCCGAAGCCGCGCACCGTCTCGATCCGCTCCCGCCCGATCTTGACGCGCAGCCGCTGCACGTGCGCGTCCACCACCCGGGTGTCACCGGACCACGAATAGTCCCAGACCCGCTCCAGCAGCAGGTCCCGGGTGAGCACCGTGCCGGGGCAGGCGGCGAACTCCCGCAGCAGTTTCAGCTCGGTCGTGGTCAGGCAGAGGGGCTTCCCGTCCCGGCACACCTCCAGCGACACCGGATCGAAGACCAGGTCCCCGAACCGCAGCGGGGCGTTCTCCGGCCTGCTCTCGGCGGGGGCGGCGCGTCGCAGCAGGGAACGGACGCGGGCCACCAGCACCGGGCCGTCGAAGGGTTTGGTGACGTAGTCGTCCGCGCCCGCCTCCAGTCCCATCACCACGTCCACCGGGTCGTTGCGGGCCGAGATCAGCAGCACCGGCACCCGCGACTCCTCGCGGATGCGCCCGGCCAGGCTCACCCCGTTCAGTCCGGGCAGCATGATGTCCAGCACGGCCACGTCCGGGGCGCGCTCACGGAACAGGGCGAGTCCGTCCACACCGTCGGCGGCGGTACGGACCAGGTAACCGCGCTCCTCCAGGGTGAGCCGGGTCGCCTCCCGGATCATCTCGTCGTCCTCGACCAGCAGAACTTCGTACATGCGCTCCCCTCGGGGCGGCCCTCGGGCCGGATCGTCACGCCTTGGGCACGTGCAGTCGGACGCTGCCGACGTCTTCCGCCCACCAGGGCGCCGATGATGCCAGGGCGGTGACGGAGGCGTGGCCGTAGTAGGCCGCGTACTGGCGCTTGGACAGGCCGTCCAGCACGACCCGGACCCGGTAGGTGCCGGGTTCGCCCTTCTCGCAGCCGGAGAGACAGGCCAGGTCGATCACCACGCCGGTGGCGGTCGCCCGGGGCCTGCCCCAGTCCCGCCACTTCAGCCGGTCCAGGGTGGTCACCTCCGTGAGGTCCATCATGTCCGGCCTGCTGCGGGGCTGGGACCGCCAGTCCTCCACGTACACCGGCCCCGACCAGGGAATCCCCGTCGGTGCCCGCCCCTCGACCCGAGTACCGCCGGCCGCCGTACCGCAGCCCGTCAGGCAGAGGGCGAGCACGGCACACCATCCGGATCGGTGGAGCCGCATGGCCCGTCTCCTCCCTCAGGTCTCGTGAGACAAGCACACTGGCCCCCGCGGATGAACGGGTCATGTGTGGACATTAAGAGAAATGTAAAGGGGTCGCTGGGCGGGGGCGTCGGCCATCAGCTCTCCTCCCGGATCAGATGGACGAGCGCCGACGCGCAGTCGTCGGCCGCCAGGTCCAGGGGCAGGCCGTGGCTGAGCAGGACGGCTCCGTGGTGCACGGCTCCGGTGGCGGTGTCGCGGTAGCGGGCCGCGGGATCGAGTGCGCGCAGCGGGAGGTCGCGGTCGCGGTGGCCGAAGTGCCGTGAGCGGCGCAGAGCGATCACGGCGCACTCCTTGCCGTCGGGCGCCAGGAACTGCACGGCGGTCAGCTCGCCGTCGCCGTGGGGGCGCAGCCGGTACTGCGCGCCGAGCTGCACCAGGTGCCGTACGCGCTTGTAGGCGGCCACCAGCTCGGCGGCCCGGGCGAGTTCCCCTTCGCTCCAGCGGTTCAGGTCGCCGCCGATGCCGAGGACGCCGGTCATGGCGGTGTGGAAGCGGAAGTCCAGCGGCGCGCTGCGGCCCGTGTAGGGGTTGGGGCTGTCGGTGACCCAGGCGCCCATGACGCGGGCCGGGTACAGCTGGGAGAAGCCGTGCTGGATCTCGACGCGGTCCAGGGCGTCGGTGTTGTCCGAGGTCCACACCTGGTCGGTGCGGGCGAGGATGCCCAGGTCGAGGCGGCCGCCGCCGCTGCTGCACGCCTCGATGCGCAGACCGGGGTGGTCGGCGCGCAACCGGTCGAGGACGGCGTACAGGTTGCGTACGTGGTCGATCCACAGCCGGTCCGGGTCGGCTTCCGCGTCCGGCCAGCCGGCCTCGGTGAAGGGCCGGTTCATGTCCCACTTGAGGCAGTCGATCGCGTTCTTCGTCACCAGCTCGTCGAGCGTTTCGTGCAGCCAGTCGGCGACGTCGGGTCGGGCGAGGTTGAGCACCAGCTGATTGCGGTGCTCGGTGCGGCGGCGGTGCGGGTGGTGGAGTACCCAGTCGGGGTGGGCGCGGTAGAGGTCGCTGTCCGGGTTGACCATCTCGGGCTCGACCCACAGGCCGAACCCCATGCCCAGCTCGTGCACCCGGTCGACCAGCGGTGCGAGGCCGTCGGGGAAGCGGGCGGGGTTGGGGGTCCAGTCGCCGAGTCCGGCGGCGTCGTGCGTACGGGAGCCGAACCAGCCGTCGTCCATGACGAACAGTTCGACGCCGAGCGCCGCGGCCTTCTCCGCCAGCGCGATCTGCCCGGTGACGTCGATGGCGAACTCCGTCGCCTCCCAGGAGTTGTAGAGCACCGGTCGCAGGTCGTCCGGGTAGGGCAGGACGTGGTCGAGGACGTGCCGGTGCCACAGGCGGGACGCGGCGCCGAAACCGCCCTCCGTGTAGGCGCCCGCGCAGACCGGGGTCGTCAGCCCCTCACCGGGCGTCAGTTCCCAGGTGACCGGGTCGTGGCCGAAGCCCGCCGACAGCGTGACCCGGTCGGTGGGCTGCCGCTGGGCGGTCAGCCGCCAACTGCCGCTCCAGGCCAGCGCGCACGACCACACGGCACCGTGGTCCTCGTCCGTACGTCCGTCGTCGATCATGGCCCACGGGTTGGCCTGGTGGCCGGTGGTGCCGCGGCGGCTGGTGAGCTGCAGCTCCCCGTACGGCAGCGGCGTCCGGTTCAGCTGGGTCTCGGCCGACCACTGGCCGCGCACCTGGCTGAGCCGGTACTCGCCGAGCCGGGGCAGGACCCAGGTGGCGGAGTCGGCGCGTATGACGGTGACCGGGCCGTCGGCAGCGGTGCCGGTGTGGCGGAGCACGAGGTGCCGCTCGATCACGTCGGTGAAGGGCCGCAGACGGTAGTGGGCGTCCACGGCGAGCGGGTAGTGGTGGTCGGCGAACCGCAGTACCAGTTCCCCGTCCTCTTCGGCGGAGCCGGCGAAGCGGAGTTCGAGGTCGCGTACACCGTCGGGGAAGCGGACCTGGACGCCCGCGTGGGCGTAGCGCATGGCGCCGGCGGGGTCGAGATCGAGGGTGGCGTCCGCCGGGTCCTCGAAGGACCGGCGGCCGGGCGCCGGACGGTTGAGCAGGGAGACGGCTTGTTCGAGGGTGAGGGCGGGTCCCCAGTGCAGGCCGCGCAGCCGGTGGTCGTCGTCGAGGTGGATCACGTAGCTGGAGCCGGGTCCGGACAGGACCCACAGCCGGTGCTCGGGGTCATGGGCGATGCTCGGCATGGCGGCCTTTCGGTGCTGAGGGGGGGCGGCGGGGACGGGGAGCCGTCCCCGCCGCGTCGGCTGTGTCAGCCGTTGACGGGGGCGACCTCGATGTAGTCGATGTTCGGTGCCCAGGAGGACGCGTTGGAGAACTTCAGGGTGTTCGTGCCGGCGCTGAGGCTGACGGTCGTCGGCAGGGACCAGTAGTCGTGCCAGCTGTAGGTGTTGCGGAACGTCAGCGTGCTGGAGGTACCGCCGTTCACCGACAGCTGCGCGGTGCGGGACTCGACGTTGGTGTTGTAGTTGCCCGAGCCGGCCCTGTCGTTGTTGGCGTAGTGGATGACGACCGTGTACAGGCCGGCCGTGGACGCGCTCACGCTGCCGAAGGTGAGCGTGTTGGAGCTGCTGTTGCCGATGTAGCCGGCGTTCTTGCCGCCGGAGGCCCAGGTGTCGGACTGGACCTTGGCCGCGCCCGCCAGGGTGGCGCTCTCGGCCTCGTACTTGGTCACGCCGGTGGTGTCGCCTGCCCCGGCCACCTTGAGGTCGCTCAAGGTCAGAGTGGTGCCGCTGTTCGGGCTGACGGCGATCCGGTTGATGCCGGCCGACAGGTACAGCTTCGTGCTGGAGGTGGTGGCCGAGCCGCCGGAGGAGCCGTAGGTCGCCACCGTCGCGCCGTTCAACGCGAGGGCCGTGCTGCCGCCCGCCGAGGCGTAGTCGGTCTTGACCGTGTAGTAGCCGTCGGCGGGGGCGTAGGCGTCGAAGGTGGCCTTGTCCCCGGAGGTCATGACGAGCCGTCCGGTGCCGGTCTCGCCGACATCGCTGTACGAGTACGACGGGCTGCCGCTGATGTCGGCGAACGTCGCCTCGTACGCCGTCTCCGGGGTGCTCGGTACGGCGGTGAGGTCGATCTTGTCGAGGGTGACCTGGCCCTGGGAGGTGCCCAGCGTCGGGTCCGTGACCGCGAGCGAGACGGTGTGGCTGCCGACGCTCAGGGTGACCGGGACGGTGACGGTGGAGCGGTACTGCCAGTTCAGCGTCGAGGGGTAGGTGACGAACTGGGGGTTGGCGTCGTCGATCCGCAGGGCCTGCTGGGACGGCGAGCCGTTCTGGTTGCCGTAGAAGATGCGCAGGTTGTACGTGCCCGTGGTCGGGGCGTTGACGGTGAATACGACCTTGCTGTCGCTCGCGGTCAGGTAGCCGACGTCCTTGGTGCCGGAGGTGGCGTACTTCTGGGCGGTGGAGTAGCTGGCGCCGGTGGCCTGGGTGACGACGGTGCCGTCGGTGATGGCGGCGTTCTCGGCCTCGTAGGAGGAGTACGACGGGACGCTGGGCGCGGTGGCGGTGCCGCCGCCGTTCGGGGTGACCGTGATGCGGTACGCGGACATGGCGTTCAGTCCGGTCAGCGGCACGGTGATGGAGCCGCTGGAGGGCGTGTACGCGGTGCGGGAGATGGTCCGCGGGGGCGCGGAGGCGCCCTCGTAGCCGCTCCAGTCCAGGGCCTGCACGGTGACCTCGACCTTGCTGCCGAAGGTGGCGCTCGGGATGTTGTTGATCACCACGTTGCTGTCGGTGGCCGAACCGCCGACGATCACCTGGGCCTGCTTGCGGGAGGTGTCCAGCGACGCCATGCCCTGCAGCGTGTCCTGGACGTTGGCCTGCGGCGGGGTCGTCTGCACGGTCTGCCCGGTCATTCCGGCGTACCAGTGCCAGAACCACCACGAGCCGTTGGGGATGTTGGTCTGGACGGTGTTGCCGTCCATGTTGCCGGCGATGTCCCAGTACGGCTGCTGCGCGTAGACCTTGGTGTCCTCGAACATCGCGGCCCACTGCACCAGCTGGCCGGGGACCGACATGTCACGCCGGTTGCCGTACTCGTCGATGTTGACCGTGATGGGGCTGATGGAGCGGGCGGTCTCCAGGGCGCGGTAAGCGGTGTAGTGGCCGCGGTAGTTGGCGAGCGAGCCGGGGTTCAGCTCGTGCCAGGTGAAGACGTCCGGGAGTTGGTCGTTGGCCTTGGCGTAGGTCAGGAAGTCGCCGAAGAACTTGCTGTTCCAGTTGGCGGTGTTGGGCCCGCCTATCCTGGCGTCGGGGTAGTCGCTCTTGATGCGCTCGTAGACCGTGCTCCAGTCGGACTCGAAGCTGCTGAGCGCCGACGCGTAGGTGGTGGAGTTCGAACTGCCAAGGCCGGTGTACCAGTTGCCGTCGGGCTCGTTGAACGGGACGAAGACCACGTCGGCCGCGTACGAGGTCGCCTTCACCGCGTTCACGGCGGTGTCGACCTTGGTGAGGTAGTCGTCGATGCCGTTGTTCTGGTATGGCCAGTCCGAGTACTCGTCCTGGATGTTCGTGTACATCGTCCCGCCGCCGTTGCGGAAGAACGAGGGGGCCACGTCCAGGATGTCGCCGTTGGGGTGCTGGGCGCCGCCCGGGGGCTTCTGGGAGCCGGTGGTGAGCTTCAGCGGCGCGAGCAGGTTGTCACCGGGGACGCCGTCGTCGCTCTGCCCGTAGAGCGCCCCGTTCGAACCGCGCAGGACGGCACCGGTGGTCGTGCCGAGGTCGACGGTGTAGGTCTGGGTGGCCGCCGCGGCGGTCTGCGGTACGGCGAGGGTCGCGCCGAGCAGAGCGGTGGCGGCCAGCAGCGCCCTGGTGAGCGTCGCTCTGGTACGTCCGGGTGGTGCGGCGCCCGGGGCGCGAGTGTCTGGAGACATGGGAAACCTGGCTTTCCCCTCCCGCCGCGTTGCGGGAGGACGGCTCGTGGAGACGGATCGTAAGGCCAGAATGTGAGCGCTCACATCCCCCGCGGACGGAGCGGTACGACAGGGTCTGCTGGACGGTGGGTCAGACGGCTCGGTCGGGCGCCGGGCCGGTGCTCTCGCGGACGATCAGCTCGGGTTCCGCCCACAGCGGCGGAGCCGGGGCGTTCTCCGGGTCGAGCAGCCGGTGCAGTAAGCCGAAGGCGCCGCGGCCCAGACCTTCGAAGTCCAGCCGCACGGTGGTCAGGGCGGGATGGGTGAACGCCGCGTACGGCGCGTCGTCGAAGCCGACGACGCTCAGGTCGCCCGGCACGTGCCGGCCCGCCTCCCGGGCCGCCCGGAGCACCCCGAGCGCGAGGTCGTCGTTGCCGCACAGCACGGCGGTGACCTGCGGATCGGCGACCAGGGCGCGAGCGGCCAGATACCCGGATCGCGGGCTCCAGCCGCCTTCGACGGGGTCGGGGGCCGGGCGGCCGGCGTGCCCGAGCGCTTCGCGCCAGCCCTCCGCGCGCTGGCCGACGCGGGCCGTGGAGGACGGGATGGACATGTAGTGGACGGTGCGGTGACCGAGGCTGAGCAGATACCTGGTGGCCTGTGCCGCCGCGGCCCGGTCGTCGAGCCACGCCTCGGGCCGCCGCCCACCGGTGTGCCCCTCCTGCGGCCGTTCCACCACCGCGGCCGCGGGAAAGTCGGCGGGCAGCGCCCGCCATGCCCGTTCGCCCGGTGCGTTGAAGGCGATGACCAGCACCGGCTCCCCCGGGCGGGCGAGCCGGCCGGCCACGTCGCCCGGGGTCAGGGGGGAGTTCTCGTCCAGGACGCTGACCGCCACGGCGAACTCCGCCGCGCGCGCCGCCTCCTCGATGCCTCGCAGCGCCAGGGAGGCCCCGTGCAGGGTGGTGTCCGAGGTGAGCACGGTCACCGAGCGCACCGTGCCGCCGCCCAGCGCCCGGGCCAGCCGGTTGGGCTTGTAGCCCAGTTCCTCGATGGCCTGCAGCACGCGCTCCCGGGTGTCCTTCCGCACCCTCGGACTGTCGTTGACGACACGGGAGACGGTCTGGTGGGAGACCCCGGCCGCCTTGGCGACGTCGAGGATGCTGACCGACCGGTGCCGGTCCGCGCCGTCCCGGTGCCGCTCCTCGTCGCGGCGGGCCGGGGTTGCTTCCTGCATGTCGGTGGACTCCTCGTGGCTGGTCGTGACGAAGGCTACCCGTCGGCGGCCGCTACTTGACCGCCGCGTTCGACTCCTCGTTCACGGAGTCCGCCGCCTTCTGCGCGGACTGCTGACCCAGCCAGACCTGGTTGAAGGCGTCCTGCACCTTGACGTTGTACGTCGCCGAGGACGTGGTCAGCGGGTAGCCGATGGTGGTGTCCCCGGCCTCCTTGGAGAAGGCGCTGACGTCCACGCCCTGCTTCTGCCAGACGGTCACGAAGTCCTTGTTGAGGGTGGGGATGCCCGGCCACACCGATCCCGTGGCGACGATGATCTTCTGGGACTCCTCGGACCCGAGCCACTTCACCAGCTGCCACGCCTCCTTGGGGTGGCTGCTGCCGGCGTACAGGGCGTTGCTGAGGCCGTTGTACACCGTGCCCTTGCCGACCGGTCCGGCGGGCAGTTCGGCGACGCCGAAGTTGCCCTTCATCGAGGACTGGTAGGCGTTGAGGTCCCAGCTGCCGTCCCACACCACGGCCGCCTGCTTGCGGGCCATGACCGCCGGAAGCGCGGCACCGTTGGGGGTGTTGGTGACGGAGGCGGGGACGGCCACGTGGTATTTCAGCCGCAGGTCCCGTACGAACTGGATCGCCTGCACACAGGACGGCTGGTTGATCGTCCACTTGCCCCACGCCTTGTCTTGGAGCTTGCAGCCGTTCTGCGTCGCCGCGTTCCACCAGTCGGTCTGGCCGTTGGGCGAGGACAGCGCGAGGCCGTACTGCTTGACGTGCTCGCTGTCGAAGCCGGTCTCGTTCGGGTGCTTGCCGTTCTTGTCGATGGTCAGCTTCTGGAGCGCCTTGACGAAGGTGCCGCCGTCGGTGGTGTTCCACGACAGGCCGCTCAGCTGCTCCTGGGTCAGCCCGGCCGTCTTGAGCATCGTCTTGTTGTAGACCTGCGCGATGGTGTCCCAGTCCTTCGGCAGGCCGTACTGTTTGCCGTTCTGCTGCCAGCCGGACAGCAGCTTGGAGTCGTAGACCGAGGTGTCCAGCTTGTCGGCCTTGATGTACGGGGTGAGGTCGGTGAGGACGCCCTGCTGGGCGAACTGGGGGAAGTACGCCACGTGGTCCCAGAAGACGTCCGGGGCGGTGCGGCCGGCGATCTGGGTCTGCAGCTTGCTCCAGTACTGGGCCCAGGCGTTCAGTTCGATCTTGACCTTGATGTTCGGGTGCTGCTTCTCGAACGCGGCGATCGACTTCTGCAGGGCGGGCTTCTGGACCGCGTCCCAGATGGCGTACCGGAGGGTGACGGTGCCGTTGGAGGAGGATGAGTCGGAGGAGCCGCAGGCGGTGGTGAGGCCGAGCAGGAGGGCGCCGGTGGCGGCGCCGGCCAGGATTCTTCTGGTGGATGCGGACATGGTTCGGGGTGTCCCTTCGGGTGCGGTGGTGCGGGCGTGTGTGGGGGAGCGGGGGTGTCTGGGGGAGCGGGGAGCACCGCTCCGGCGGACTGATTATGTGAGCGTTAACATCTCGGCGGTGTGAGCACCGTCGGACGGTTGCCCGGGGCTCACTTCAGGCCGGTGAGGGCGATGGAGCGGACGATGTGCCGCTGGAAGAGCAGGAAGATGACGATCAGCGGCAGCAGCGCGATCGCGGCTCCGGCGAGCACGATGTGCGGCAGGTCGGAGGCGTGCTGACCCTGGAGGGCGGCGATGCCCACGGTGATCACCCGGGTGCGGTCGCTGTTGGTGATGATCAGCGGCCAGATCAGGTTGTTCCAGGTGTTGATGAAGGTGATGGTGGCGAGCGTGGCCAGGATCGGGCGGCTCAGCGGCAGCATGATGCGCACGAGGATGCCCCAGGTGGTCGCCCCGTCGATGCGGGCGGCGGCCTCCAGGTCCCTGGGGATGGTCATGAAGTGCTGGCGCACCAGGAAGACGCCGTACGGGGTGCCGAGGAGGGTGGGCAGGACGAGACCCGCGTAGGTGTCGACCAGGCCCAGGTCGCGCATCATCAGGAACAGCGGCACCAGGGTGATCATCTGCGGCACCATCATCGTGGCGATGTAACCCCAGAACAGCCAGTCCCGGCCCGGGAACTCCAGGCGGGCCAGCGCGTACGCCGCCATCGCGCTGAATACGACCTGTCCGGCGGTGACGATGACCGCCACGCCGAGCGTGTGCAGCAGGAAGGACGACATCCCGTACTGGTTCCACACGTCCGCGAAGTTCGCGAACGTGGCGGGGTGCGCCGGGGCCCAGGCGTCGGTCGACAGCAGGTCCGAGGGCCGTTTGAACGCGGCGTTCAGCGTCAGCAGGTACGGGCCGACGGACAGCAGCGCTCCGACGAGCAGGACAGCGTACAGCGGTGCCCTGCGGACGGCGGCGGGTATGGGAGACGAAGACATGGTGATGGCCGCCCTCAGCTGAAGTCGTAGACGGTGCGCTTGCGGAAGTACACGACCTGGACCGCCGTCACCAGCAGGATCAGGGCGAACAGGAGCATCGCGAGCGCCGAGGCGTAGCCGGTGCGGAAGAGCTGGAACGCCTGCTGGTAGATGTGGAAGTTCATGGTGTCCGTCGAGCCGCCGGGGCCGCCCTGGGTCATCACGTAGACGGTGTCGAACATCTGGAACGACCCGATGGTGTTGGTGACCAGCACGAAGAACATCGACGGGCGTAGCAGCGGCAGCGTGATCCGGAAGAACCGCGTCACGGGACCCGCTCCGTCCAGGTCGGCCGCCTCGTACAGCGACTCCGGGATCGCCTGCAGGCCGGCCAGCAGGAAGAGCATGGTGTAGCCGGTGTACTGCCAGATGTTCACCGAGGCCAGCACCGGCATCGCCCAGGCGGTCGACGACAGCCAGGCCGGGCCGTCGACGCCGAACAGCGACAGGAACTGGTTGACCACGCCGTTCTGCGGGTCGAACGCCCAGTTCCAGACGATGCCCAGGGCCACCGGCATGGCCATCCACGGCAGGACGAACAGCACCCGCAGCACCTTGCCGCCGCGCATCCTCCGGTTCATCGCGAGGGTCAGCAGCAGCGCCAGCACGGTCTGTGCCGGGATGTTCAGCACGACGTAGTAGACGGTGTTGCGCACCGCCCGCCACACCTCGCTGTCGCCCGCCATCTCGCGGTAGTTGGCCAGCCCGACGAAATGCGGGGAGCCCATCAGGTTCCAGTCGAAGAGACTGATCACGACGACGCCGACGATGGGGACGAGCAGGAAGAGAACGAACCCGATCAGGCTCGGAGCCAGCAGCACGTACGCCTCGACCGCGGTACGGATCCGGCTCCGACGGCGGTGGCGCTCGCCGTCCGTGGGCGTGGGGGGCTCGGCCGAGGGGTGACCTCGATCGGCCGCCGGGGGGCGGGTCGCGGCGGGAATGTTAACGATCACATCTACGCTCCGTCGGGGCGACTGAATCGGGGGCGGGAGGATCCGGGGAACGGGTAAGGCTGTCACGCAACACCAAGCGGCGCGGCGATTGCGGGGCGGTTACAGCAATGCGTCGGTGGCGCGAGAGAGAGTGTTAACGCTCACATGTCAGGTGGTCAAGAGATCGGGCGCGATTGTGTGCGCGGGGCGCCGAGGGAACGCCACTACCTGACGCCCTACTTCCTCGACGGCGGGACCGCCGGGTCGTCCCCTTGCAGGGGCGCCGCGTACTGAAGGGTGTTCTGGAGCCGGTGCGGTGGTGGGGGCCACTACAGGCGCAGGAAGTTTCCACGCGGATATCCTGGCCGCGAAGGTACCGAAGCACGGTGGTGTCCTGCCACGTGCCCGCCACGTGGTGTGGCCGATCAAGCATGCAGAACACCCAGGTCACGACCCTGATCGCCGTTGCCTCACGGCCCGTTGGAGCCCACGCCGCCGCGACCGGCGACAACTGCCGGGCACCCCATGACGGGAGGCGCCTGCCGAACCCAGGGGCAGAGGCGACGGGGCATGATCGGCTACACCACGGCCGGGGACAGGACCTGCGGAACATCCAGATCGCGGCCCTGATCGCCGACGCCGAACCGCGTGTTGCGGCTCGCGCCGCCGCAACCGGCGGAAACGGCCGGGCGCCCCTTGACCGGACCCGCCAGTCCGCCCCAGGACCGGAGGGGACAGGTCATGATCGGCTGCACCAGGCCCGGGCACACGGCCCGAAGCACGCCTGGCAGAAGCTGTCGGCGGGGGTTGGAGTCACAGCGGCACCGCTTGTGAACGCCGGCCTGAAGCCGCCACACCTCACCATGCGAGCCCGCCGCTTCCGAGGCCGGCCGTGAGTTGGTCGACCACATCGGCAGGGCGACGGCAGACGACGATGCGCTCGATGTCCGTGGGGCTGATGAAGTCCTCGGCCACGGCATGCCGGAGGAAGGCCAGGAGCGGTTGGTACTAGCCGTTGTGGTCGAGCAGGACACATGGTTTGTGGTGGATCCCGAGCTGCGACCAGGTCAGAGCCTCGAACAGCTCCTCCGCCGTTCCGAGCCCTCCGGGAAGAGCGACGAAGGCGTCGCCCAGTTCGGACATGAGGGCTTTGCGCTGGTGCATGTCCGCAACGATGCGGAGTTCGGTGAGTCCTCGATGGGCGATCTCGCGCGGCACCAGTCCGGCGGGCAGGACACCGATGACGATGCCCCCGGCGTGCAGCGCGGCATCCGCGACCGCGCCCATCAGGCCGATGGCGGCCCCGCCGTAGACGAGACGGAGCCCGGCGCCCGCAATGGCCCGTCCCAACTCGGCCGCGATGCGCAGGTGTGTGATGTCGCGTCCGGCCGAGGCGCCGCGGAAGACGGTAACGCTGTTCACGGCCACAGTCCGTGCCCCTGGGCCAGGATGGCGTGGGGATCGTAGAGGCGCTTCGCCTCTTCCATCGATCGCCAGGCCGACCCGTAGTGAGCTCGCCAGTCCTCGCGGCTCATGGGCAACGCGTTGATCGGATAGGCCACCGCACCCTGGGCGCAGGCGCGTTCATAGACAGAGCGGTTGGCAGCCACCATGCGCTCCGCCACCTCCGGACTGTCGGCCGGCGCGGTGCGCAAGAGGGAGAACAGATAGGAAAGTTGACCTGGTGGCCGACGCAGCAGAGGGGCGCGCAAACGGCGGGACGGGATGGGGTACAACAGGACCAGACCTCTGGTGCGCAGATCCCGGAGATCTTCGTCGGCGAGGGTGTCGCTCACGATGGCAGCGGCGGAGGATTCGGGTAACAGCAGATTGAGCCAGGGATGGGGACGCGACCATTCGCCGGTGAGGCGGAGGATTTCCTCTTCCCGTGCGACGCGACGGGCGAACTCCAAGTAGGCCAGGTCGGCTGTCTCCTGGGTGTCCCGGTCGTGCGAGAGGCCGCCGATCTGCGTCCTGTCGTCAGGTGGTCCCGTTTCACTGTGCGGTGCCACGGCTTCGATCATGTACTGCCAGCCCGGACCGCCGAGGGGACGCGCCTGTCCTTCGAGGTACAGGAGGTGGCCTGCCATGGCGAGGCGGCGGTGGTCCGCAAGGTAGCCGGTGAGGTCGGCCTAGTAGAGGCGGTAGCGCCGCACCTGGTCGGGGGCCGGAACCAGTCGCAGAGTGGCCCGCGTGATGACGCCGTACTGCCCCAGTCCGGCCAGGACGGACCGGAAGAGGCGATCGTCTGCCCCGGGGAGCACGTGACGTGTTCCCCCGTGGCGGTGACGACATCGAGTTCCAAGACGGAATCGGCCACGAGGCCGTGGCGGCGACTGGCCCCGCCGATGCCGCCCGCGCAGAGCACTCCACCCACGCTGGCTCCGAGGTAGTCGGTGAGGACGGGTGGCGTCAGACCGTGAGCCAGGGTGGCTGCCAGCACGTCCTGCCACAGCGCTCCGGCCTCGACCACAACGCGGTCGTGTCCCACAGACACGACGGAGCTCAGGGATCTCATGTCGATGACGACCCCTGCGGATGCCTGCCCCTGACCGTAGAGAGAATGCCCGCCCCCGCGCACGGACACCGGCATCCGCGACGGGCCGGCGAAGGCCAGCAGGTCTTCGATGTCTGCCGCCGAGCGTGGCCGCAGAACTCCGAGAGGAGCATGCGAGACGAGGTGGCCGAAGTCGGCCGCGACTTCGGCGAGGACGGCCGGGTCCGAGTCGAGGATGCCGTCGAATCGGGTGATGAGGGAATCAGTCACTGTCATGCTGAACGCACCGTGAAAGCATCGGATTTCCACTCCGAGAACAAATCGCGAAATATTTTCTCTTGGCAGGTTCCGTGTTCCATGTGCCGTTCGGCGATCATGGTGGAAAGTTCATCCAGGAGGCTATTCGGTATGGCCTCGGCTGCAGGGTCCTGCGGATCGAGTGAGTATTTGGCACACCATTCGAGCGCCGCCTCGAAACCATTGACCGAGGCCGCGAACCAGCGGTTTACGGGATCGCGCCAAAGGTGGGCCAGTTCCTGCAACAGGCCCGGCTGCGGTGGGGTGGGGCGCAGCATTGCGGCAGCTCTCGCCGCCAGGTTCTTCACGTACTGGCCGGGCGCGGAAGGGCGGGTCAGCAGCGTGGGCGTGACTGCCCAGGGAAGGCGGTCGAGGTGTGCCGCGAGAAGGATCAGGAGTGAGATCGAGCCGCCTTCCACGATGACCGGGGCGCCCGGCGAAGCCGCGAGGGTGAGCTGTTCGACCAGATTGTCCACGGCCTCTTCCGCTGAGTAGTCGCCGTCGGCGACCGTGCGTTCACAGAGCCAGACGCGGTGTGTTCCCGGGGTGTCCGCTCCGGTGCGGGTGCTCGTGGTGGCTATCTCGGCGTAGCACTGGAGGCGGTCCGCCACGACGATGGTCGAGCCCGTACGTAAGGCCAGGTTCGTGGCTGCCTGGCTTTTCCCGGTACCGGTGGGACCCGCGATGAGGTGTACCGGAATAACGTCTGAGTCTTGCACTTGGCCCTCCATCGATTCGCTCCTCTGTCAGCAAGATACGCTCGCCGCAAGGGCTTTCTTCCAGCAGGAAGAAGGATGATGGTCAGGGCTCCCTAAAATTATTCAAGGTTTGATCAGATGCGTCATGACCTCGCTAGGAGATGTTTTGTCGTGCGCTGCTTCGGTGCAGGATCCGGCTCATGAAAGCTTCCGAAGCACTGGGATATGACGACCTGCCCGCTCTGGTCGGGCGGCTGACCGGGGACGAGCGGCACGAGTCGTCGTCCTCCTCCACCCTCGACGTCCTGTGGGTCTTGTACGACCAAGTGCTGAACGTGTCTCCAGACACGGCGGATAGTCCCGACCGGGACAGGTTCCTGCTCTCCAAAGGGCACGGTCCGATGGCGTACTACTCGGTCCTCGCCGCCAAGGGCTTCATCGAACCCGAACTGCTGGACGGATGGGCCCGCTTCGACTCTCCCCTCGGTCATGAACCCGACCGTGTGCTCGTGCCCGGCGTGGAGATGTCGGCCGGCTCCCTCGGACACGGCCTGCCGCTCGGCGTGGGGACCGTGCTGGGGCTGCGCGCGCAAGAGCGTCGGCAACCGCGTGTGGTCGTCCTGGTCGGCGACGGTGAACTCGACGAAGGCAGCAACCACGAGGCCATAGCCCTCGCAGGACGGCTTGGACTGGAGCAGCTCACCGCGGTGGTCATCGACAACTCGACCGCCACACACGGCTGGCCCGGCGGTATCGACCGGCGTTTCGCCGTCGAGGGGTGGGAGGCGCTGACCGTCGACGGCTGCGATCACACGGCGCTGCGCGGCGCGCTGACAGCCGCGCACCCGAACCGGCCGCTGGCCGTCGTCGCCAGGATCGCGTCCAACACCGCTGAAGGGAAGCAGGCATGATCACTTCGCTCGACGAACTCGACGCAGCGGGCCGGCGCTTCTATCCGGACATGCTGTTCGCCTTCACCGACACCGTGTCCCAGGCCATGGACGCCGATCCCCGTGTGGCGGTCGTCCTGGCCGACATATCCACTCCCGAGTTCGGTGCCGCCGCCGCCCGGCACCCCGACCGCGTCGTGAACGTCGGCATCCGGGAACAGCTCATGATCGGTACGGCCTGCGGGATAGCACTGACCGGTCTGCGGCCCGTCGTGCACACCATCGCCTCCTTTCTCACCCAACGCCCGTACGAGCAGATCAAGCTCCTCGGCCACCAGGGCGCGGCGGTGGTCCTGGTCGGGTACGGAGCGTCCTACGACATCACCGAGCAAGGCCGCACCCACTTCGCCCCCGAGGACGTCGCCCTCTTCGGGACCCTTCCGGGCTGGACGATCCATGTCCCCGGTCATCCGGACGAGGCACAGCGACTCCTGCTGGACGCCCTGCGTACCGATGAGCGGGTCTACGTCCGCCTCTCCGCCCGAGCGAACGCGGACGCCCACCCGACCGGAGGGTTTCAGGTCCTCCGACAGGGCAGGAAGGGCACCGTCCTGACCGTGGGCCCGACACTCGACGCCGTACTGCGCGCCACGGCCGAACTCGACGTCACGGTGCTCTACGCCTCGACCGTACGTCCCTTCGACGAGGTCTCCCTGCGCACCGCGGTCCTGGCCGCCGACCACCCCGACGTCGTCCTCGTCGAGCCCTACCTCGTGGGTACTTCCACGCACCACGTCAACCGGACGCTGGTGCATGTTCCGCACCGACTGCTCGAACTCGGTGTCGGCCGGGATGCCGAACTCCACGCCTACGGGACGCCGGAGGACCACGACAGGGCTCACGGTCTCGACGGGAAGAGCATTGCTGCGGCTGTCCGGCGCTTCCTGCGCTGAGCGTCGGGAGGAGCGGCCTGGTGTGCTCCGAGGCCGACCGCATCCAGGCCAGGGCCGACGACCGGGCCGCTATGACCCCCTCGACGAAGTCGTCGCGATCATGGGCACGCACCCGTGTGCCCCGTCGGTCCGAGGTCGCATCAGCGATCCACAGCCGGAGGGCCAGCTAGGGGGTGCTGTGCGAAAGTCCCGCACAGCACCCCCTAGTGGTGCAGCCGCCCTTGACCAAGTCGGCGCCGACGCACGGGGATCGGCCAGCGGTGGGCGGGTGCGGAGGTGTGTCCGGCTCCCCGGCTTCCTGACCTTCGAGGGCCGAACGGGACGCGGCCCCGGTCAGCCCTCCTGCCGCCGCCGTGCCGTGGACCAGCCGATCAGGGCCCCGCGCAGGGCGGCCACCAGGCCGGCGGCGGCCTCGTCCTCGGTGCGTCCGCTCTTGATGAGGTCGAGGATGTCGCGCGGGTCGAACAGGGCGTTCCACAGGTACAGTGCCTCGTCTCCCAGGTCGCCGAGACCGAGGTCCTCGGTGCTCTGGCGGAGCGGCTCGGCCAGCGCCTCGGCCTGGGGCGCGAGGTAGCCGGTGCCCTCGCGTAGGCGTTCGAGGTAGCCGCGGTGCGAGCGCATCTGGGCCATCGCGCCGCCGTGTTCCAGGACGAGGGACACCCAGTACCGCGAGACGGCCTCCAGCCGTGCCATGCCCCGGGTGGTCTGGCGGGCGCTGAAGTCCCGCAGTTCGGAGCCGACCTGGGCCCGGAAGGCGTGCAGGATCTCCTCGACGGAGGAGAAGTGGCGGTAGGCCGTCGCGGTGGACACCTCGGCGTGCTTGGCGATCTCGGCCAGGCTCACCGGTGTCGGCGAGTTCTCGAACAGCAGCGCGGCGGCCTTGATGAGCTGCCTGCGGTTGCGTTCGGTGTCACTGCGCATGGGTCGGCTCCCCGTTGCCTGCGAGACGGCCTTCACCGCAGCGCCGCCAGGCCGTCGGCCAGTCGGCGGACACCCTCGGTGATGGACTGCGGGCTGGCAGCGTACGACAGCCGGAGGTGTCCTTCGCCCCTGGCTCCGAACTCGCTTCCGGGGCGGACCGCGACGCCGTGCGTGCGCAGTGCCGCGACGACCTCCACGGAGGACAGGCCGATGTCGTAGCGCGGGAATTGGTAGAACGCGCCCTCCGGCTCGCTGAGCGTGAGACCCGGGATCGCGGCCAGTTCCTTCCGCATGAGCTCGCCGCGCTCCTGGTATGCGGCGCGCATGCGTGCGACGTCCTCGGCGCAGTGCCGCACAGCGGCGAGCGCGGCGTCCTGGACGGCGGTGTTCAGGGAACCGTTGAAGGTGTTGTGGATGCGCGCGGACGCCTGGATGAGGGCCGGGGGCCCCCAGAGGTAGCCGACGCGCCAGCCGGTCATCGCGTAACTCTTCGAGAAGGTCTGGCAGTAGACCGTACGCTCGCGCAGGCCGTCGAGGGAGATCGCCGAGGTGAACGGACGGCCGGTGTAGTCGAGGTCGGAGTACGCCTCGTCGGAGATGACGATCGTGTCGGTGCCGTCCAACAGGGCGGCGAGCGTGGTGAGTTCCTCGCGGCTGTGCACGATGCCGGTCGGGTTCACGGGGTTGCAGAAGACGAACAGCCGGGCGCCGGTGAGCGCGTCGGCGAGCCGGTCGAGGTCCCAGTGCAGGTCGGGCGCGAGCGGTACAGGCACGACGACACCGCCGGCCATGCTGACCAGGTCGGCGTAGAGGGAGTAGGTGGGGTCGGGGACGACCACCCTGTCACCGGGGTTGACGACGGCGAGGATCGAGGCGGCCAGGCCCGCGGTACCGCCCTGGGTGATCAGGATGTCCGCGGCGTCGGCCGGTGTTCCGGCGATGCCGGTCAGCTTCTCGGCGAGTGCCTCGCGCAGGGCCGCCTCGCCGAGCAGGGGCGAGTAGTGGGTGCGGCCGGCGCGCAGTGCGGCGTGGGCCGCCTCGGTCACCGGGGCCGGGGTGTCGAAGTCGGGTTCGCCCATGGCGAGGGAGACGAGGTCGCCCCGGGACTGCGGCTGCTGCGTCCGGCGTGAGGCGGCCGCGATCCGGGCGACGGCGTGGGCGGTGGCGAACCGGGGCGGCTGCGTGGCGGTGACGGTGGGCGGCATGCGCTCCTCCTGATGACGGAATGGTCGGGCCTGCTGACGGCGGAATGGTCGGATCCGCTGCCTGGTGGGGGCGGTCAGCCCCGCAGTACGGCGTCCGCGGGTGCGCCCGCCCAGCGGCTGATCTCCAGGTCGCCGGAGGTGTCGCGTTGCCGGGTGGGGGCGACGACGATCTCCTGGAGGACGACCCGTTGGGGCAGGGTGACGGCGAGGCGGATGGCCTCGGCGACGTCCTCGGGCTGCACCATGTTCGCCCGCTCCTCGGGGGCCGGGGGTCGGGCGCGGTTGTCGAGGATGGGGGTGTCCGCCTCGCCGGGCAGCACGGTGATCGCGCGCAGGCCCTGGTTGCGGAAGGTGTTGTGCAGGAAGGTCATGAAGTTGCGGACCCCGGCCTTCGCCGCGCCGTAGGCGGCCCCGCCCAGCAGGTTGGGGTTGACGGCGGCGAGCGAGGAGACCGTGACGATCGTCCCGGTGCCCCGGCCGAGCATGTCGGGCAGTACGGCCTGGGTGAGCTGGAAGACGGCCGTGAGGTTGACGTCGAGGACCTCGCGCCACTCCTCGTGCGGCAGCCACTGCGGGTTGAGTACCGAGGAGGCGCTGCCCGCGTTGTTCACCAGGACGTCGACAGGGCCGAGTTCGGCGTGCACCCGGTCGAGGACGCGGGTCACGTCGTCGGTACGGGTGACATCGGCCGCGAGGGCGAGGGCGGTGCCGCCCTCGGCGCGGATCGTGGCCGCGACGGCGTCGAGCGCCTCCTGCCTGCGGCCGACCAGTACGACGGTCGCGCCGTCCCGGGCGAGCAGCCGGGCGGTCTCCAGCCCCATCCCGCTGCCCGCTCCCGTGATGAGCGCGGTCCTGCCGGGCGACGTGGTCACCGTTCCTCCTCCATGACAGATCTGAGTGAATCCGAGCAGATCTGAAATTCGAATCTCAAATGAGAATAGCTTCGCAATTGATACGGGACAAGGGCGCCCCGAACCCCAGGGCCCCGAACGCCTCGGCGGCCGCGTGTCCCAGCGCGCGCACCTCGGCCTCGCGGCGCGCGAACCGCCGTAGCGAGGTCTCGCGGTCGATCCAGCGGAACCGCAGCTCCCGTCCCGGACCGGCCTGCCCGAGCAGCGGCAGCGCGGCCCGCGAGGTGACGCCGACGATCGGATAGCCCGCCGTCAGACTCCGGTAGCGGCCGAGCACGATCAGCTCGTCCGCGTGCGGGATCTGGAGCGCGCCGACGGGGACACCGTGCGACACGATCTCGGTGTCGTCGTCCGGGTGCAGCACCGGGCCGTCGAGCCGGAGCCCCACATGGTTGGAGCGCGGGGTGACGACGTACGTCGAGTCCTCGATCAGTTGGCGGATGCCGGCGATCGTGTGGATGCCGTGGCTCGCGACGACGTCGACGACCCAGGGCCCGTGGTCGAAGCGCGGGACGGGGACGGGCAGCCTGAACAACTGCGGCTCGAACAGCCGGCGGCCGAAGCCCCGGAACTCCGTTTCCACCAGCAGCCGTTCGCCCCGGGCGATGACCTGCCCGAACCCCATCCTGGCGTCCGGGGCGGCGCTCCCCAGCAGGGTCCGCGCGGTGAGCGTGCCGTTCACGGCCAGATACGTCCGGGTCCCGCGGTCCATGTCCCCGCGGACCCGGATCTCCTGACCCGCCGGCACCACCAGCGGCGACCAGCTGTCGGCGGGCGCGCCGCCCACGGTGACCTGAGCCGGTGCGCCGGTCACGGCCAGCAGGACGGGCGCGCCGGGCACCAGGGCCAGTTCGCCGCCGAGGCTCTCGATGAGAGTCGCTTCCCGGGGATTGCCCACGAGAAGGTTCGCGACGCTCGCCGAGTGCTGGTCGGCCGCGCCGCCGGTGGGCACACCGCGCCGCTCCGTGTCCCGGCGGCCGAGGTCCTGGAAGGTGGTGACCCATCCGCTGCTCGTGATGTCGAGTCCGACGGTCGTCATACGGCCTCCTCCGTCGGTAGCAGGAAGCCGGCGTCCAGCGCCGCCGCCTCGTCACGGGTGACGGGCGTGAACCGTACGACATCGCCGGGCCCGAACGAGACGGGGTCCGGGCGGGAGATGTCGACGATGGTGTGCGGGGTGCGCCCGACGACCCGCCAGCCGGTCGGGCCGGGGAACGGCTGGATGATCGCGTTGGTGCCGGCGATCATGACGGACCCGGGTACGACGTCCGTCCGCGGCTCGGCACGCCGGCGCACCGGCCGGGGCACCTTGAGCCCGTCCATCATCGGGGCCATCGCCGCGCCCAGGAGCGCGATCGTGAAGGTGGACTCCCCGATGGCCTCGATGACTTCGGCGGGGGTCAACCCCAACTCCTCGGCCACGGAGGCGAGGTCGGGGCCGTACTCGCCGTCGAAGACGACAGGGACGGTGAACGCGCGCACCGTCCGTCCGGGGGACGGCCCGTCCGAGGGCGCCCACCGCGCGACCAACCGGACCGCGTACTCCACGTGCTGGAGCGCGGTCCGCAGCGGGTCGAACTCGACGAGCAGGGACTCGAGACC
This sequence comes from Streptomyces cylindrosporus, assembly GCF_022698165.1. Taxonomy (GTDB): domain Bacteria; phylum Actinomycetota; class Actinomycetes; order Streptomycetales; family Streptomycetaceae; genus Streptomyces; species Streptomyces cylindrosporus. The sequence goes on along the minus strand of NZ_JALDAY010000006.1, from coordinate 168,873 downwards.
GGAGACGACGTCGAGCACGCCGGGCGGGCGGTGCGCCAGGAACCGGTCGCGGAAGGCGACGATCGCGGCCCTGCGGATCGCCTGGTCGGCGTGGGGGATGGTCACCATCACCGCCGAGTCCCCGAAGGGCTCGACGGCGACGGCGCCGTACTGTGCCGTGGTCATCGCCTGATCCCGCGTCCGGCCCTCAGCGGGCAAGCGCGGCCTCCTTCGCCTTCTCCGCCAGGACGTCCCGCAACCCGGCCACCTTGATGTCCGCCGCCGCGAGCGCGGCGCGCAGCGCGGTTCCGTTCGCGAGGACGGACGGGTGGTCGCCGTGCAGCAGGAGTACGTCAGCGTCGTGACCGAGCGGCACGACGTTGCCGTCGACCGAGCGGACGGTTCCCTCCCGCACGACCTGTGCGGAGCGCTCGCCGATCAGCTCGGGGTCGTGGATCAGACCGCCCTCGTGCGAGCGCGGCACGGGCATGCCGTCGTCGCCGTAGCCCCGGTCGGCCAGGAAGACGTAACCGACCTCCAGGCCGCGCTTGCGCGACTCCTCGGCGAGCAGTCCGCGCTGGCAGATGACGATGTAGTCGCGGTTGTACGCGGCGACCGCGTCGGTGATGGCCCTGGCGTGCTTGGCGTCGGTCTGCGCGATCGAGCCCATCCGGCCGTGCGGCGCCACGTGGCTGATGGTGCCGCCGTGCACCCGTGCGAAGGCGTCGAGCGCGCCGAGCTGGTAGAGGACATCGGTGCGGATCTCCTCCTCGGTGGCCTCGATGAGCCGGCGGCCGAAGCCGACGAGGTCGGGGTAGCCGGGGTGCGCGCCGAGCTCGATACCGCGCTCCACGCAGTCGCGGACCGTCTGGTCCATGATGCGCGGGTCACCGGCGTGGAAGCCGCAGGCGATGTTCGACGAGGTGACGAGCCCGAGCAGGGCGGCGTCGTCGCCGATGGTGTAGTTGCCGAAGCTCTCGCCGAGGTCGGCGACGACGGCTACGGAGTTGGTTCCCATGGTGTCTCCCGGGGTGTTTCGGGTGTCTCAGCTGGTGGCGAGGGGGCGGCCCTTGGTCTCGCGCAGGAAGGCGATGCTGACCAGAGTGATCAACGCGGTCAGGATGGACGCGAAGGCCGGGATCAGATTGGAGCCCGTCGACTCGATCAGGTCGGTCATCACCAGCGGGGCGCTGCCGCCGAAGATGATGGTCGAGATGCTGAAACCGATGCTGTAGGCGGAGTAGCGGACGCTGGTCGGGAACATCTCGGCGAGTGCGGTGTGGACGACGGCGGCGTGCCCGGAGAAGGCGACCGCCAGGACGACGGTGCCGATACAGGCGAGCCCGAACTCGCCCGTGGTGATGAGACGGAACATCGGGTACGACACGGCCGCCATGGCGATGGCGGAGCCCGCGAGCACGGGTTTGCGGCCGATCCGGTCCGACAGCCGGGCCATCAGCGGGATGGAGACGGCGATGGCGACCAGGCTGAACGCCGTGACGGTGAGCGCCCGCAGCATCGAGAAGTTGTGCGCGCCGAGCGAGGTCTTCAGGTAGGTCGGCATGTAGACGAAGAGCAGGTAGTAGCCGGGTCCGTTGAGCGAGGGCAGGAAGATCGTGAGCGCGATCGCCTTCAGGTGGCGCGGGGAGGTCAGGGCCTCGCGCAGCGGGTTGCGGGCGACCGTCCTCTGCTCGCGCAGGGCCACGAAGTGCGGGGTCTCCTCCAGCCGGCGCCGGATGTAGAAGCCGACGTAGCCGAGCGGGACGGCCAGCAGGAACGGTACCCGCCAGGCCCAGGATGTCATCGCGTCGTCGCCGAGCGCGGTGATGAGGACGGCGGAGAAGGCGCTGCCGAACATCAGGGCGACGAACGAGCCGACGGCGATGAAGCTCATCATGTAGTTGCGGCGCGCGTCCGGCGCGTACTCGCCGACGAAGGACATGGCACCGGCCACCTCACCGCCGGCCGAGAAGCCCTGCAGTACCCGCAGCAGGACCAGCAGGACGGGCGCGCCGACTCCGATGGCCGCGTGGGAGGGGATGAGACCGATGGCCGCGGTCGCCGCGGAGATCAGGACCAGGAGGGTGGCCAGCAGGGACTTGCGGCCGATGCGGTCCCCGAGGTAGCCGCAGATGACACTGCCGAACGGGCGGGCCAGGAAGCTGATCAGGAACCCGACGTTGGTGAGGAAGAGGCCGCCGGCCTCGGCCCCGCCCATGATGTTGATCGCGAGATAGGTGACGAGCAGGCCGTAGATACCGTAGTCGTACCACTCGACGAACGAGCCGATCGCACCCGCGACGGTGGCCTTGCGCACCACCTTCGCGTCCGCGGAGACGACGTCGACCGCAGTCGCGCCGAACTGTTCCGACGCGCCCTCGGGGCGGTCTGATGTGGTGTGGAGCCGATCTGACGTTGTCATACGCGTTCACTTTCGGGTCGCGGACTCCGGGGACGGCGTCCTGAGAAAACCTGTGTTGAACGTGGTCGCTACCGGCAGCCGCTGCTGTGTCGAGGCGCACCAGTACCTTGTGGGTCATTTCGGCGGAGAGCGGTGGTGGCGCCTCGGGGGGAGTGGTGTGACGTCGGTGCCGTTCAGGAAACCGTTCGTCCCGGTCTTGTGGTGGTTCGGGCGCGGCCGTCGGGGTGTCGGCTCATCGTGTTCCTGCACTGCACGGTGTCACCGTGCCCCGAGCCGGCCGAAGACCAGGGTCGGAGCCAAGTTGCGACTTGAATTTCGAATGAGAATAGGTTCGCATTCCTGGGCGGTCAAGGGTCGGTGTTGCCCCCACGTTAACCTTGCGATTCCATCGCGCTTCCGTCTTGGGTGGTCCGGCTGCTCCTGGTGGGCTGCGGACGGTTCCGGTGTCCGGCGGGCGCCTGGCGGACACCGTTCGGGATGCCGGCCCGGCTGTGCGGCGCTCGATTCCGCCAGGTGGCCCTTGCCTCCTCGCGCCGAGGCCGGACCCTCGGGCCCGGCTGTCCATCCTTGGAGGTGGCGGTCCGCTCGGCGGGTGCCGATGCGGGGACTGCTGGCGAGGGGGGCGTGCTGGAGGGGGGCCGAGTGCTCCGCCCCTTGTCCTGGCCTGCGGATGGATGCAGAATGACTTCCGTAAAAAGCGAAAGCTTTCGCATTTTCTGCCTCGGGGCGGGATGGGATGTACCCATGGCACCCACTGCGGGAACCGCTTCGGCGGCCGAAACCACACGGCCAGGACCCGACCGGGCGGCTCGCGGCACATCCCGTGGCGGCCTCAGGGCCGGCGTCTCGCCGGAGGCGAGTGCCCTCGGAGCGGAGCCCGGGCCGGACTCCGCTGCCGGCCGCCTCTCGTGGAGACCTGACGCGGCGCGGTCCGAGCACTCGGTGCCGCACCGCTCCCGCGTGTGACCGTCGGACAGGCGAGGCCTGCCCGTTCGCCCTCTGCCCCCCGCCCCGCCGACACCACTTCAAGGAGCCTGCGATGCCCCAGGACAACGTACGTGTGACCAGCTCATGGGACCGCGTCGACGGTCAGGTGCTCGATCAGTTCCGCACCCACTCCGTGGCCAACCTCGGTGACGCCCTCGACCGGTTGAACATCGTCGACGGCGGTATCGCGCCCATCTGGAACGGGGCGAGGGCCGTCGGCACCGCCCTCCCGGTGCTCACCGTCGCGGGCGACAACAAGGCCGTGATCGCGGCCCTGGAGCACATTCGCCCGGGTGACATCCTCGTCATCAACGCCTTCGGCTACGAGGGCCGCGCCGTCATCGGCGACAACCTCGCCCAGCGCTTCGACGCGTTCGGTGCCGTCGGGGCGATCGTCGACGGATATGTACGGGACGCCGCGATCATCGAAAAGCTCGGCGTCCCGGTCTTCGCCCGCGGTCTCACGCCCGCCGGCCCGTTCAAGAACGGGCCCGGCACGATCGGTGAGCCCGTCGCCATCGGCGGCGTGGTCGTGAACCCCGGCGACATCGTCGCCGCCGACGGGGACGGTGTCATCGTCATACCGCCGCACCGCGCCGACGAGGCGCTCAAGGCGGTCGAGGAGATCGTCGCCCGTGAAGCGGCTCTGGACGCCGAGGTCGAGGCGCTGCGGACCAAGGCGGCCCGGTGAACGCCCCGGACCAGGTGGCGGGCCGTCTCCGGGTCGCCGTCGCGGCCCGGCTCGCCGAGGAGAACTGCGCGCGCATCCGGGAGCTGGAGCCGCGGGTCGATCTCGTCGTCGACCACTCCCTCCTGCCTCCGATGCGCTGGCCCGCCGACTTCGCGGGTGATCCCGCCTGGCGGCGCACCCCCGGGCAGCAGCGCGCCTACGAGGCCCTGATCGACTCGGCCGACGCCCTGTACGGCATCCCCGACGTGGACCCGGCGGCCCTGGCGCGCACCGTCCGGGCCAATCCCCGCCTGCGCTGGGTGCACACCATGGCCGCGGGCGGCGGCAGCCAGGTCCAGGCCGCCGGGCTGAGCGTGGACGAACTCGACCGGGTCCTGTTCACCACCTCGGCCGGGGTGCACGGACAGCCGCTCGCCGAGTTCGCCGTGTTCGGCGTACTCGCCGGGGCCAAGAACCTGCCCCTGCTCAGGCGCCGGCAGCGGCGGCACGAGTGGGGCGGCCGCTGGACGATGGGGCAGGTGAGCGCGCAGACCGTGCTCGTGCTCGGCCTCGGCGGGATCGGCCGGGCCGTCGCCGCGAAACTCGACGCGCTCGGCGCGACGGTCGTCGGCACGAGCAGAAGGGACGTCACCGTCCCCGGCGTCTCCACCGTGGTGCACCCCGACCGCGTCGTCGAGGTGGCGCCCACCGTGGACGCCGTCGTGAACACGCTTCCCGGTACCGCGGCGACCGAGCACCTCGTGGGCAAACGGTTCCTCGACGCCCTGCGGCCCGGCGCCTGCCTGGTCAACGTCGGCCGCGGGAGCGTCGTCGACGAGGCCGCCCTGCTCGACGCGCTCGACTCCGGCCGTGTCGGCTTCGCCGCGCTGGATGTCTTCGAGACCGAACCGCTGCCCGCCGACAGCCCGCTCTGGGACCACGAGCAGGTGCTGGTGAGCCCGCACACCGCAGCGCTCGACGCCGCCGAGGACCGGCTCATTGCCGAGCTCTTCGCCGCCAACGCCACCCGGCTCCTCGACGGACACCGCCCGGTCAACCGGGTGAACACCGTCGAGTTCTACTGACATCTTCTACTGACATCAAGGAAGACAACCACGCACATGACCTCCGCCTTCGACCTCACCGGAAAGGTCGCCCTCGTCACCGGATCGAGCCGCGGCATCGGACTCGGTATCGCCACGGGTCTCGCCGACGCCGGAGCCACCATCGTCCTCAACGGCGTGGATCCCGTCCGTCTCGAAGCGACCCGCGCGACGCTCGCCGACCGGTTCGGCGACGACCGCGTCGCGGCCCGGGCCTTCGACATCGTCGACGAGGACGCCGTCGCGCGGGCCGTCGCGTCGATCGAGTCCGAAGTGGGCGCCATCGACATCCTGGTGAACAACGCGGGCGTCCAGCACCGCGAACCGCTCGTCGAGGTGAGCCTCGACAACTGGCGGCGCGTGCTCGACACCAACCTCACCGGTGCCTTCGTCGTGGGTCGGCAGGTCGCCGGCCGGATGCTGCCCAGGCACGCCGGGAAGATCATCAACATCTGCTCGGTGCAGACCGACCTGGCCCGCCCGACCATCGGCCCCTACACGGCGGCCAAGGGCGCCCTGCGCAACCTCACCCGGGTCATGACCGCGGAATGGGCCGCCGAAGGGCTGCAGATCAACGGAATCGCGCCCGGATACATCCACACCGAGATGACACAGAACCTGGTGGACGACGACGAGTTCAACTCATGGATTCTCGGCCGTGCGCCCGCGCGGCGCTGGGGCACGGTGGCCGATGTGGTCGGCCCGACCGTGTGGCTCGCCTCCAGCGCCTCCGACTACGTCAACGGCCAGGTCGTCTTCGTCGACGGCGGCATGACGGTCGTCGTATGAGTGCCGTCGTCCGAGAAGGGAAACGTCCATGACTCCCCGCACCACCCTCGCGGTCGTCGCCCACGGCGCCGACGACGTCCGGATCGAACGCGTCGCCTTGCGTCCGCCCGAGCCGCACGAGGCCGTCTTGAGCGTCGCCCACGGCGGTATCTGCGGCTCCGACCTGCACTACTGGCGGCACGGCGCCGTCGGGGAATCCGTCCTGCGGGCGCCGATGGTCCTCGGGCACGAGGTGTCCGGAACCGTCCTGCAGGCCGCCTCCGACGGAACCGGCCCGGCCGCCGGAACCCGGGTCACGGTCCATCCGGCGCGGCACGAACACACCGACGTCCGGTTCCCCCCGGACCGGCCCAACCTCTCTCCGGGAGTGCGCTACCTCGGCTCGGCCGCGCGTTTCCCGCACACCGAGGGAGCCTTCGCCCGCGAGATCGTGCTTCCCGCGGCGATGCTGCGCGCACTGCCCGAGCGGATCGACCTGCGTGCCGCGGCCCTGGCCGAGCCGGCCGCGGTCGCCTGGCACGCCGTCTCGCGGGCGGGCGATGTCGCCGGCAAGCGCGTCCTGGTCGTCGGGAGCGGCCCCATCGGTGCCCTGGCCGTCGCGGTGGCGGCCCGCGCCAGCGCCGCGGAGATCGTGGCGGTCGACCTGCACGCGAAGCCCCGTGAGATCGCGGCCGTGGTCGGCGCGACACGGACACTCGACGCGGGCGACACCGAGGCCGTCGCCGCCGTGGACGCGGACGTGGTGATCGAGTCCTCCGGCAACCACCGGGGTCTCGCGTCCGCCATCCGGGGTGCCACCCGGGGCGGCACGGTGGTCATGGTGGGGCTCCTGCCGAACGGCGACCAGCCCGTGCCGATCGCGCACGCCATCGGCCGGGAGCTCCGGCTGGTCGGCTCGTTCCGCTTCAACGACGAGATCGACGAGGTGATCGCGGCGATCGCCGACGGGTCCCTGGCCGTCGGCCCGGTCATCACCCACGACTTCCCCGTGGACGAGGCGCTCAAGGCCTTCGCCGTCGCTGCCGACGCCTCGGTCTCCAGCAAGGTCCTCCTCACGTTCTGAGCCCCGCACCGGCGACGTCCGCCGCTCACAACCAGGCGGACAGTGCGGGTGCCTCCGCTCCCGGGGCCGTGGTCACGCAATGGTCCCGGCCGGCCAGATAGGCCGTGATCTCGGCGAGGGGGCCGGTGACCGTGATCGTTTCCCCGTTCTCGTCGGACGCGGGCGGCAGGTGCCAGCGTGCGGGCGCGTCGGTCGGTTCCAGGGTGATCCCCGCCCCGGGGGCGGCACCGCGTCTGGCCACGACGTCGTCGCACAGCGCGGTGAGGAAGTCGGCGGGCAGGTCACCGAAGCGGACACCGGTGCCCAGGTCGACGGCGTGCACCCACACCTCGCGCGAGCGCAGCCACGGGATCTCGGTGGCCGGTACGGTGCGGCCCTGCGCGGTCAGCACGCGCGCCGTCCACCGGTCGTCGTCCAGCGCGTCCATCGCCTTCTCCAGGGCGTCGCAGGAGAGCCGGAGCCATTCCGTGAGGCGTGCGCCGGGCTGTCGGCTGCCCTCCTCGATGCCGACCGCGCGTTCCTCGGGGGAGGCGTACATCGGGGTCGGCGTGCCGGTGACCGCCCAGTGCACGAGGTTGGCCAGGGCGTCCGCGTTGGCGGCGACGTGCGCCACCACGTGCTTGCGGGACCAGCCGGGGAGCGCCGAGGGGGCGTCGTAGGCCGTCTCGTCCAGGAGGGCGGCGGTGTGGACGAGGAGTGCGGTTCCCTCCCGCATCCAGAGGCTGGTGTCCGCGAGTGATCGGCTCATGGGGCGCTGTCCTCCTTGACGACCCGGTTGTGCAGCCGTCCGATGCCCTCGACCTCCGCGACGACGGTCTCGCCGCCCAGCAGGAAGCGCGAGGGCTTGCGGGCGTGGCCGACCCCGCCGGGCGTTCCGGTGGCGATGATGTCGCCGGGGTGGAGCCGCACGATCGTGGAGACGTACTCGACCAGGGCGACGGGGTCGAAGAGCAGGTCGCCGGTCGTGTCGGACTGCATGACCTCGCCGTCCACCTCCAGCCGTACGTCCAGTGCCGGGCGGACCCCGCCGGGCAGTTCGTCCGGCGTCACCAGATAGGGGCCGACCGGTGTCGAGGAGTCCCACGCCTTGCCCTGGAGCCACTCACGGGTGCGGAACTGCCAGTCGCGGCAGGTGATGTCGTTGAGCGCGGTGAAGCCCGCGATGGCCTCCACGGCCATGTGAGGGGTGGCCCGGCGGACCTGCTTGCCGATGACGACCGCCAGTTCCACCTCCCAGTCGAACTGGGCGGTCTCCTCCGGCCGCACGATGTCGTCACCGGCCCCGATCAGACTGTCGCCGAACTTCGCGAAGAGCGTGGGGTGTTCGGGCAGGTCGCGGCCCATCTCCGTGATGTGGTTGCGGTAGTTGAGGCCCACGCACACCACCTTCGAGGGGCGGGGGACCACGGGCGCGAAGTCGGCGCCGGCGACCGGATACGTCGTCCCCGGAACGGCGGCCTGCGCGCGCTCGTACCAGTCCGGCCGGGCCAGGAAGACGCCGAGGTCGGAGTCCCCGAGGTCGATCAGGACGTCGCCGTCGAGCCGGACGGCCCTGGTCGTGCCGTCGGTGCGGAGGGTGGCGAGCTTCATCGGGCGGCTCCTTCGGTGTGCTTGCGGTGGAGGCGGAGCGCCTCGAAGACGGGCGCGTCGCTGAAGCGGAACAGGTCCAGAGCCCCGGAGTCGGAGTCGGTGGACCCGGCCTCGGAACGCGCCGAGAACGGCTCCCAGGACGGGACGACGAACAGATCGCCCCGTGTGACCGACCAGGTCTTCTCGCCCACGGTGACCGTGCCGGAGCCGTCGAAGACCTGGTATACGGAGGACCCCGTCTCGCGCACCGGGGCGGTCCCGGCGCCGCGCGCGATCCGGTGCATCTCGGCCCGGATGGTGGGCAGCACGTCGGTGCCGGTGGCCGGGTCGGTGAAACGGACGGCCGCGTGGCCCGGCTCGACGGTGGAGCCGAACCCCTCGGCCTCGACGGCGAGTTGGTCGGTGAGGGCCCGATCGGTGTGCTCCCAGCGGTACGCAAGGAGCGGCGACCCGGGGGCCGTTGTACCGGCCGAGACGGGTCGCAACCCCGGGTGGCCCCACAGGCGTTCGGACCGCGAGCGCTCGGGAGTGGTCCGTTCGGCGTCACTGATCCGGTCGCGGCCGAACTCGAAGAACTGCGCCTCCGTGACGTACTGGAACGGGATGTCGAGGCCGTCGATCCAGGCCATCGGTTCGGCGGTGGCGTTGTGGTGGGCGTGCCAGTTCCAGCCCGCCTGGGGCAGGAAGTCGCCGCGCCGCATGGGGACCGGGTCGCCGTCCACGACCGTCCACACGCCCTCGCCCTCGACGACGAAACGGAAGGCGTGCTGGGTGTGGCGGTGCTCGGGTGCGTCCTCGCCGGGCATCAGGTACTGGATGGCCGCCCACAGGGTGGGGGTGGCGAAGGGGCGGCCGCCGAGCGCGGGATTGGCGAGGGCGATGGCGCGGCGCTCGCCGCCCCGGCCGACGGGAACCAACTCGCCCGCCTGGGAGGCCAGTTCACGCAGCCGGTCCCAGCGCCACAGGTGCGGAACGGCCCGGGAGCGCGGGTGGGCCGGCATCAGGTCGCCGATCTCGGTCCACAGCGGGACGAGGAGTTCGCGCTCGAAGCCCCGGTAGAGGGACTTCAGCACGGGGGTGACCTCAGGCTGGCCGGGCGCCTCGACGGCCGCCAGCCGGACGGGCGTGTTCATGCGCGAACCCCCTGCTCCGCCGCGGTGAGGGACGCCTTTCGCGGCCCCAGACCGTTGCGTACGACGGCCAGGTGCTCCGTCATGGCCACGCGGGCGGCCTCGGCGTCGCCCCGGGCGATCGCGTCGTAGATCACCTGGTGTGCGGTGTTGGTGTGGGCGGTGGCGGCGTCGTCGGTGCCGGCCGCGTAGTGCCGGTGCCGGGCCTGGACTAGGGTGTCGAGCGCCGCGCGGATGGCGGGGTTGCCGCTGGCCCGGCCCAGCGCGGTGTGGAAGGCGACGGCCTCGGCCGTGAACGCCGCCGGGTCGCCCGCCGCCTCGTGGGCGCGGCGCATGCACTCGCGCAGCGCGGCGAGGGTCTCCGGGTCGTGGCGGAACGCGGCGAGTTCGGCGGCCACCGGCTCCAGCGCCAGCTGGGCGTCGATGAGGTCGGCGGGCGACAGCCCGGACGCGTTCAACTGCTCGGACAGGGCGGCCGACAGCGGGGCGATACGGTCGTCGGGCGAGCCGGGGTCCGTCGGGTCCAGGCGCCGGTAGCCGCCCGACCAGTAGACCAGGGGCTCGCCGTCGCGGCGGCCCGCGGCCTTGACGCTCCCGACGAGGGTCTCGTGGTCGCCGCCGGGGAGGATCGCCTCCACCGTCGCGTCGAACCAGGCGAGGCCGCCGTCCAGCACGGGTGCGCCGGTGACCTCGGTGCGGCTCGGGATGCCGGGGAAGGCGTCCTGGCTGAACCCCCGGCCGCGCGTCGCGAAGTACTTCGACACGGCCTGCTGGTCCTCACCCAGCACGTTCACGGAGAACGCGCCCGCCGCGCGCACCTCGTCCAGCAGGGCACTGCCGGTGTTCACCGACACCGACACCAGCAGCGGGCGCAGCGACAGCGAGACGAACGACGTCGCGGTGAGGCCGTACAGGCCGCTGGGCCCGCGCAGGGCCACGACCGTCACACCGGAGGCGAAGCGGCCCGCGGCGGCCCGGAAGGCGTCCTCCAGGGTGTCCGTCGCAAGGGGGGTCGAGGGTGTCGTGGTCATGATTGGTCCTCCGGTTGTCCCAGCTCGCGGAAGCCGTAGAGGTCGAGGGTGAGGGCGCCGGCGCGGAGCTCCGCCATGTACTGGTCCTCCTTGGCGGCGCGGGCGCGTGACGCGTCCAGGACCCGTCGCGCCTCGGCGGCGGGCAGTACGGCGATGCCGTCGGCGTCGGCGACGACCAGGTCGCCGCGTGCGACGCGGTGGCCGCGCAGGTGAACGGGGCTGCCGACGCGGCCGGGCCAGGACTTGCCGGTGCCCAGGATGGCGACGGAGGTGGAGAAGGCGGGGAAGCCGATCTCCCGCAGCCGGTCGGTGTCGCGTACGCCGCCGTCGATGACCAGCCCGGCGACCCCCCGGGCGAGTGCGGAGACCGCCAGGACCTCGCCCCAGTAGCCGTGCTCGCTGCCGCCCGCGTCGACCACGAGCACGTCGCCCGGCCGCGCCGCTTCCAGTGCCCAGTGCAGGGGCAGGTTGTCGCCCGGTGCCGCCGCGACGGGCAGGGCGGTGCCCACGCACCGTGCGCCCGCCCAGGCCGGCCGGAACACCGGCGGGAGGGCGCACGGCAGTCCGGAGGCCTCGTAGGCGGTGGCCGAGCCGAGGGCCAGCAGTTCCTTCAGCTCGCCCGCGTCGAGAACGGTCATGACGACCTCCGCTGCAACAGGTGGTAGCCGTAGCGGGACCTGGCCTCCGCGATGGTGGCCCCCTCCAGCGCGGCGGCCAGGATGCCCGCCTCGCGTTCCTCGATCTCGCGGGCCACACCGAGAATTTCCTCGGCGCGGTCCCACGGCACGGCGACCACGCCGTCCTCGTCGCCGATCAGCAGGTCGCCGGGGCGCACCTGCACGCCGCCGACGGTGACCGGCCCGCCGACCTCGGCCACTTCCACCCGGTCCTTGCCGGTGCGCATGAAGCGGCCCCGGCTGTAGACGGGGTAGCCGAGCCCGAGGGCGCGGTGGGTGTCGCGGCAGACGCCGTCGATGACGGTTCCGGCGACGCCGCGGTGGTGGGCGACGGCGGTGAGGATGTCGCCCCACACGGTGGCGTCGGTGCGGCTGGCGTTGTCGAGGACGACGACCTGGCCGGGTGTGACGTCGTCGAGGTAGTCGCCGACCGTGCCCGGAGGGGATCCCGCGGCCTGGTAGCGCACGGTGAAGGCACGGCCGAGCAGCCGCTGCCCGGCGCCCAGGGGCGCGAGCCCGTGCAGTGAGCCGGGCAGCGCGAGCCGGTCGAGGGCGTCGGAGACGGTGGCCGTGGAGAGGCCGGTCCAGTCGTCGAGGTCGAGGTCGCTCATGAGGTCGGCTCCTGGAAGCGGGCGGCGGTGAACTGCGAGTCGTGCATCACGTCGACGACCGAGCGCCCGGCTCGGACGGCCTCGCCCATCAGCCGTTCGCGCTCCACGATCCGCAGACCGGCGGCGAGGACGTCGTCGAGGCGGCCGTTGGGGATGAAGGCGAGCCCGTTGCGGTCGGCGATCAGCCAGTCCCCGGACTCGACGGTCACACCGCCGACCGACACGGGGACGTCCATGGCCCGCTGGACGATCCGGCCCCGGGCGCTGACCGGCACCGCGGCACGGGCGAACAGCGGCAACCCGAGCTGCTCGCACTCCTGCACGTCGCGGCAGGCGCCGTCCACGACGACCCCCGCGACACCGCGGACGGTGGCGGCCTCGGCCAGCAGTCCGCCCCAGCAGGAGACGTCCGTACGGCCGTCGTTGTCGACGACCACGACGTCACCGGCTCCGGCGACGGCCACGAGGGGCGAGGCGATGTGGGTGCTCGGGCCGTCGCCCCCGACGGGCACGGCCTTGACCGTGCGGACCCGGCCCACGGTGACGCCTGGTGCCGCCCACATGGGGGCGATGCCCGTGACGGCGCCGGGCAGGCCCAGCGAGTCGAGTGCGTCGGAGACGGCGCAGGCGTCCAGCGCGCGCAGCTTCTCCAGCACCCTCGGATCGGCGGTGTCCGTCACCACTGCCGCGGTCATGCGGGGCTCCAGGTGACGAAGCCCATCGCGTTGCCGGTTCCGGCCTCGGTGCGGTAGCACGGCTCGTAGCGCACGGAGTCCACGGCCAGCCCGGTGGCGTTGAGGGCCGCGGCGACGGTGATCCAGTTCCGCAGCTCCGAGCTGCCCGACCGCATCTCCTCGGGGGTGAACTCCCTGAGGGCTTCGGTGTCCCCTTCCCGCAGCGCCGCCAGGAACCGCTGGTCGAGTTCCTCGTCGACCACGAAGTGCGACAGGCCGCCGGAGGCGACGAGACCGACCTTCAGGTCCTCGGGGAAGGAGGCGATGGCGGCGGCGAGCGCCTCGCCGAAGGCGACGCACCGGCGGGCCGTGGGCGGGTTGGGCTCGTAGAAGGTGTTCACGAACACCGGCACGAACGGCACCGTCGAGGTCTCGCCCAGGATCCGCTGGTAGATGAAGCCGAAGCCGTGCGGGATGCCGTGGTTGTCGTAGTCGCCCGCCGGCAGCCGCTTCGAGGCCGCCGTGTCGAAACCGGCGGTGACGGTCTGCTCGATGAGGTGGCGGGCCAGGCCGGACGCGGTGGGCCGGACGATCAGGTGATCGGGCACGTCCCCGAACGCGGCCTCCGCCAGTCCGGGCGGCATGGCGTCCAACTGCGCCTCGGTGAACGGCACATGTGCCACCTCGTCGCCCCAGTAGACGGCGAAGGCGGGCAGCAGCTCGTCGTCGTAGACCTCCTTGTGGTCGCTGGAGACGATGACCAGCACGTCCACGTCGGCCTTCTCCAGATGCCGGCCGAGGCCGTCCAGGGCGCTCTGGCAGGAGGCCGCGCGCCGCGTCTGGGTCTCGGACGTGCACTCGGCCGAGAAGTCCTCGCGCAGTGCGGCGAGTTCGGCGAACGTGTACGTCCCGCCCCGGAAGGCGAGGGAGGTGCTTTTGCGGTCGGCGACGCCGCGCACGTGCCAGAGCTCCGGTGCCATCTTCAGCTGGGGTCCGTGCGAGGAGCCGATCCCCGTGACAATGCGAGCCATTGATGTTCCCTCAGATCCTGAAGAGCGAGACGGCGTTCTTCTCGTAGAGCGCCTGGCGGTCCCCGTCGCTGAGCCACTCGATGCCGTCGACCAGGGTGTGGATGTCGTCGAACCAGCCGCCGGTGGCCGGGTTGATCTGCGAGCCGGTGCCGGGCTTCTCGGTGCCGAACAGGCAGCGGTCCACGCCCACCGTGCGGATCAGCAGCTCGATCGCGTCCTGCGTGTACAGGCAGGTGTCGAACCACAGCCGCCGCAGCCGGTCGATGTACGGCACCCCGCCGGAGCGCACCACGTCCGGCTGGAACCGCCCGACCTGGTACGGGATCGCGCCGCCGCCGTGCGAGACGACGATCTTCAGATCCGGGAAGTCGGTCAGCACCGAGGACGACAGCAGGCTCCAGACGGCGACCGTCTCCTCCTGGATGAAGTGCAGGCTGTACGGCTCCCGGGTGGGCGGCTTGCAGCCAGCCGAGTGGATGACCGCGGGCACGTCGAGTTCGCACAGCGCCTCGTACAGCGGGTACCAGTAGCGGTCGCCCAGCGCGGGAGGCGTACGGGTGCCCTCGTAGGGGTCCGGGTTCAACAGCGCTCCGACGAAGCCGAGTTCGGTGACCGTGCGGCGCAGCTCCTTCGTCCACGCGGCGACGTCCGTGTCCGGGGTCTGCGGCAGGCCCGCGATGCCGCGCAGCCGGTCCGGGAACAGCTGGACGGACTGGTGGATCACGTCGTTGACCGCCTCGGTGAACGCCGTGACGATCCGGGCGGGCTGCTCGCTGTGCATCATCTGGTACGGCCGCGGCGAGATCAGCTGGATGTCGATCCCGGCCTCGTCGAGGTGGTCCATGTGGGAGACGTGGCCGAAGCTCGGGTTCGGGGCGTGCCAGGCCTCGCGGAGCTGGTCGTCGCTGACGGACGGCGGCCGTACGCCGTGCGAACCGCGATGGGACAGCAGGCCGGACTTCCACACGTAGAGCGAGTCGGGCGCGGTGACATGCCCGTGGGCGTCGATGATCAACGGGGGCTCCTTACGGGGAGTTTCAGGGGCGGGAGATCAGGTCGCGGATCTGCGCGTCGACGGCGGAGCTGTCGTACGACCGCCACAGCCGGGTGCGGCCGGCGCCCGGCTCGCCGCGGTGCAGGTACTCGTACAGCTCCTGCCGCGAGCCGAAGCCGGAGCCCACCAGGTCCCAGGCGATGCGGAACAGCCGTGACTTCTCGTCCACGCCGATGTCGTGGCCGCGCATGTACGTCTCCAGGGTCGGCCGCAGCTCGGAGGTGAGGTCGGCCTCGCTGGGCTGCATGATCAGCCCGGAGGAGCCGATCTGCCGCAGGATCTCGGCGACCCGCGCCGACACACCGGCCGACCAGAAGCCGAGGCCGTAGCTCACGCGGGGCGCGAGCAGCCCGCCGGGGGTGCGCTCGGCGGCGGCTTCGGCGCCGATGATGCCCAGCTCCAGGGTCTCGGCGTACGAGATCAGCTCGCCGAGCTGTTCCTGGATGCCGCGGAAGGTGTCCACGCCGATCGAGTGGGCGACCATCTTCGCGACGGAGACGAACACCCGCAGCCGCTGCAGGAACCGGATGTGGGTGGACTGCAGGCTCCACGCGTTGATGCGGACCAGCCCCTTGATGGCGGTCATGCTGTCGCCGAGCAGGAACAGCCGGTCCCAGGGGATGAGGACGTCGTCGAAGAACAGCATCGCGTCCTGCTCGTCGAAGCGGCGTCCGAGCGGGTGCGTGTGGCCCTCGGCGTCCAGGCTGTACGGCTCCCGGCAGAGAATCCGCAGCCCCGGCGCGTTCATCGGCAGCGCGAACCAGAGCACGAACTTCTCGGCGCCGCGCGCCGCGGTCACGCCGTTGAGGTAGACGAGGACCTCGTGCGAGAAGGGCGCGAGCGTGGCGAGCTGCTTGGCGCCGCGCACGACCACGCCGTCCGCGTTCTCCTCGACGATGTGCAGCGAGAGGGTGTCGTCCTTGCGCGGGTCGGCGCTGCGGTCGATCTGGGGGTCGCCGAGAGCGTGCGTGAGGACGAGGTCGTGCTCGCTGGCGTACCGGTGGTAGGCGACGGCGTTCTTCCCGAACTCCTCCCGTACGGCGGCCAGTTCGGGCGCGTAGTCGCGCAGGCCGACGACGACGTTCGACATGAAGTCGGGGGAGCGCCCGAGCTGGCCGAGGCTCTCGCGCATCCACCACTCGCTGGCCGCGAACTTGGCGCGCAGCTCCTCGGGAGTGGTCGGCATCGAGTACGCCTGGCTGACCCGGTTGCCCGTCTCCGGAGACACGAAGGTCGACAGCTCGACGTGCTCCGGGTCGTGGCGCAGGTCCAGCAGCCTCGCGAACTCGTCGACGACGCCACTGAAGGCCGGATGCGTGGCCACGTTGTCCACACGTTTGCCCGACAGCCACACCTCGCGTCCGTCGTCGAGGCTCGCGCGGTACTGGTCTCCGGTCAGGATGCCGGTGGCGCCGGTGAGGGCACCGGACGTGCCGGCCGGTACTGAGGTGGTCATGTGTGCTCCTACGGACCTGGACCCTGCGGATCTGTGTCACTCGGAGTCAACGCCCGGCCCCGCTGCGGGCACATCGGATGCCGTGGACCACATGGGGGGCGGGAATTCCGACACGGTGTCGGAGAGGTGGCGATCCGGCCGCGTTTTTCAGCCGCCGGTGGAGGGGAAGAGCGGCAGGATCCCCGCCAGCCGCGCGACCCGCAGCCCCGTGTGCAGCTCCCTGCGTGCGGCGCCGTCCCGCAGGTCGGCCCCGGTGACCTTGCGGGCGCGATCCAGCCGGTAGTAGAGGGTGCTGCGGTGGATCATCAGGCGCTTCGCCGTCTCCTGGCCGTCCGCGCCGCAGTCCAGGTAGGCCTCCAGGGTGGTGGCGAGATCGGGTCCTGACGCCGGGTCGACCAGCCGGGCGACCGAGGCGGGCAGATCCTCCACCGTCAGCCGCTCCAACGGCAGCCGCAGCAGGAGCCGGTCCAGGCCGAGGTCGTCCCACGAGACGACCGGGCCGTACCGCACGGGGTCCAGTTCCCCGCCGCGCACGGCGAGCCGGGCCTGCCGCACTGACGACACCGTGTCGGACAGCTCGTGCACCGGGGCGCCCATGCCGACGAGTACCCCCTCGCGCGCGGGCGGCCGAACGGGAGTCCGGGACCGGCTCGCACCGTGGGCGAGGACGGCCACCGCCCGGTCGCCGATCACCGCCCCCGCGACCGCCTCGCGCATCGACCGGGCGAGACCTGCCAGCGCCGACTCCAGGGCGGTGCGCCGCTGCGCCGCCGACGAGCCTCCCGCGTCGGGGGCGGCGATCACGAAGCCGGTGTACTCCGCCGCGTCCGGCAGCGCGCCGTCGTCCACCAGGGCGCGGGCGGCCTCGGCGCGCCGCGCCGCGTCGTCCGACACCAGGTCCGACACGAGCATGCGCAACCGCAGCCGCGTCTCCTGGCTGTCCAGCGCCCGTACGGCGAGCAGGCGGCCGAGGTCCGGTCCGAACCGGTCGAGGAGTTCGCGCACGGTGGCGGGTACGTCCCGTGGGGCTCCGGGTTCCACCCACACCAGGTAGCCCATCAGCCGGCCGTCGTGGCGCACCCCGACCGCGATCCGCTCGGGGACCCCGTCCGCCGCGGGCAGCCGTACCGGTGAGGCGGTGTGAGCCGCTCCGGAGGCGCGCAGCATGTCGCGTACGGTGGCGCTGCCGCGCCGGGAGAGGATCGTCAGCCTGCGGGCCTCGTCGACGTCCGCGTCATGGGCGCTGTACGCGGCCACGTTGAGGTCGACGTCGTAGAGCACCAGCGGGCGTTCGAGCAGCGCGGCGAGGTGTTCCACCGTCGTGTCGATGTCCATGCCAGGCCTCCTTGCCCCGGGGTTCCACGTGCCCGTCCACCAGCCCGCCGGTCCACCGTCCGGAACGCGCCCCGCCTCATGATCGCATCCGACACCGTGTAGGAAACAGGGGGCGGAGGTTGGCGCGGTGTGCCCAAGGCGGCGGGACGGCGTGGATCTTAGCGTGGGGCCGTTGGCCGAGAGGGGAGTCCATATGTCCGCCCTGAACCTGATCTCGCTCCAGGGACTGATCTTCTCCGACGGATGGCGCGTTCCGTCCGGCGGCGAGCGGGAGGTGCGCAACCCGGCGGACGGGTCCCCGGTCGGCAGGATCGGCCTCGGCGATGCCACGGACGTCGACCGGGCGTGCGCCGTGGCCGCGAGCGCCCAGCCTGCCTGGGGCCTCGGCCCCGCCACCCGGCGCAAGCAGGTGCTGCTGGCCGCCGCCGACGCCCTCGCCGAGGCCCGCGCCGAGGTGGTGGCGACGCTGGTCGCCGAGACGGGCAGCACCCGGGGCAAGGCCGAGCAGGAGGTCACGAAGTCGCTCGACGAACTGACCGCGGCGGCCGCCCTGACCGACCTCCCGACCGGCGAGCTGCTGCCGCACGACACCCCCGGGACGCTCAGCATGGCCCGCCGTGTCCCGGTCGGCGTCGTGGGCGTGATCGCCCCCTGGAACGCCCCGCTCCTGCTCGCGATGCGCTCCGTCGCGCCCGCGCTGGCGCTCGGCAACGCCGTGGTGCTCAAGCCCGATCCCAAGGCCGCCGTCTCCGGCGGCTGGGTGATCGCCCGGATCCTCGAAGCGGCCGGGCTGCCGACGGGGGTGCTGCACGTCGTCCCGGGCGGGCCGCAGACCGGCGAGGCGCTGGTCGCGGACCCCCGGGTGCCGGTGATCTCCTTCACCGGTTCGTCGGCCGCCGGGCGCCGGGTCGGTGCCGCAGCCGGGGCCCTCATCAAGCGCGCGGTGCTCGAACTCGGCGGGAACAACCCGGTGTTGGTGCTCGACGACGCGGACCTCGACGCCGCCGTCAACAACGCGGCCTGGGGCTCCTTCCTCCATCAGGGGCAGATCTGCATGGCCACCGGCCGCCACCTGGTCCACGAGAGCCTCGCCGACGCCTACGTCGAGAGGATCACCGCCAAGGCCGAGGCGCTGCGCGTCGGGGACCCGGCGGATCCGGCCGTGAACATCGGCCCGCTCATCAGCGAGGACCAGGCCGGCCGTGTCGAGAAGATCGTGGACGAGGCGGTGTCGGCGGGCGCGCGGCTGGTCTCGGGCGGCACCCGCAACGGCACCTTCTTCACCCCGACCGTGCTGGCCGACGTGGATCCCGCCTCCCTAGCGTTCACCGAGGAGATCTTCGGCCCCGTCGTCGCGGTGACCCCGTTCACGGACGACGACCACGCGGTGGCCCTCGCCAACGCCGGCGAGTACGGCCTGTCCGCCGCCGTGCACACCCGGGACTTCGCCCGCGGCCTCGCCCTGGCGGGCCGGATCAGGGCCGGGATGATCCACGTCAACGGCCAGACGATCAACGACGCCGCCCACATCCCCATGGGCGGCATGGGTGGCTCAGGCAACGGCGGAAGGCACGGCGGCCACTGGAACCTCGACGAGTTCACCCACTGGCAGTGGGTGACGGCGAGCCCGACGGCTCCGACGTACCCGATCTGACCCACCTATCCGATCTGATCGAGAGGAACCGACCGTGCGATCGGCGACGCAGAAGCGCGAACTGTTCCGGTCCCTGCTGGCCCGCGACGGCCTGACCGTCGTACCGGGCGGATTCAGCCCGATGGACGCCGCCATGACCGAACGCGCGGGCTACGACGCGTTCTTCCTCGCCGGTTCCCAGGCGGCGGCGTTCCTGTACGGCGCGCCGGACGTCGGGGTCCTCGGCCTGAACGACATGGCCGTCCACGCCGGCCGCGTCGCCGGGCACGCCGACATCCCCGTCCTGGTGGACGGCGACACCGGGTACGGCAACGCGGTGAACGTGTACTTCGCCGTACAGCAGCTCGTCCGGTCGGGCGCGGCGGCGGTGCAGATCGAGGACCAGGAGGCCCCGAAGAAGTCCGGCACGGACGCGGGCCGCCGTCTCGTCCCGGTGGACGAGGCGGTGGGCAAGTACCGCGCGGCCGTGCGTGCCCGCGACGAACTGGACCCGCTGTTCGCGATCTGCGCGCGGTGCGACGCCATCGGAGCCGAGGACGGCGGCTTCGAGGAAGCCGTCCAGCGCTGTGTCCGCTACGTGGAGGACGGGGGAGCCGACTTCGTCTGGCTGAACTCCCTCCAGACACGGGAACAGATCGCCGAGGCCTGCGAGCGCGTCCCCGCGCCCGTGATGACCGTGTGGGGAGGCGAGGGTCCGGGCCCCACCCTCGACGAGTACGAGCGGCTGGGCCTGCGCATCGCCCTCTTCCCGGTCCTGGCCTCGAAGTCCGGTCTGCAGGCGGCGTGGGAGCTGCTGCACGCCTTCCGGCAGCAGGGCACCCCCGCCCTCGACGACTGGGCGCGGAAGGTCGCCGACAGCCCCTGGGGCGCGGCGCCGCTGCCGTCCCTCACCGGTACCGAGCGGGTGCGGCGGCTGGAGGACGAGTTCCTGCCGGCCGAGATCCGGCGCGACTACGAGTCGACCTTCGGGCACACGCCGTCCACCTGAGCGCGGTGCCGCACCCGGTGGACTCAGCGAGCCCATCGATGTAAAACACAATTTATTCTGCGTACGCAGAAGTGTTGTTCTTTGGCTGGATGCCTTCTACTTTGGTGCTGCCTGACCGGGGCGACTTCGAGCCGCGATGTCAAACCGATCCGTCATGGCGAACCTGAAAGTGTTTTCTGTCAGCTCGGCCCGGTCCTCCGTGCCGGGCCCGGGTTCCGGCCGAGCCGCTGCGTCCCCCCACCTCGCCGCCCGTCTCATGTCGCTCCGCTCCCTCCGCTCAGAGGAGACATGGTCATGGATAACTCAAGCGTCCCGGTGGTCGTAGGCGCCCCGGGCGGTTCCGTGGCCGACGTGCCACGCGCTCTTCCCCCCGGCTTCGTCACGAAGATCGCCCTGGCTCAGTTCGGCCTCTTCAGCGCCCTTCTGACCCCGGTACTCGTCACGCTGCCGCTCCGGGTGGCCCACGTCGACCCGGCCCACAAGACGGCCAGCCTCAGCCTCGTGCTGACCCTGGGCGCCCTGTTCTCCCTGATCGGGACCCCGCTCGTCGGCCGCCTCTCGGACCGTACGACCTCCCGCTTCGGCCGGCGCCGGCCCTGGCTCGTCGGCGGTGTGGCGGGCGGCCTGCTCGGCCTGTCGCTGATCGCGTTCGTGCCCTCGGTGCCGGTCATCGCCGTCGGCTGGGTGATCGCCCAGTCGTCGCTCTTCGGCACCATGGCCGCCCTCCAGGCCACGGTCGCCGACCAGGTGCCGGCCTCCCGGCTCGGCAAGGTCTCCGGCGCGCTGGGGTTCGCGCTCACCGTCTCCACCGTGGCCGGCGCCCAGCTCGTGGCCCGGTTCTCCGACGTCAGGGTGCAGTTCCTCGGACCGGCCCTGCTGGCGTTCGTGCTCGTCACCTACTACGCGGTCACGCTCCCGGACCAGCGCCTGGAGGCCAAGCCCGGGCGGCTGTCCGTCCGTGAGATCGCCGGCAGCTTCTGGACCAACCCGGTCAAGCACCGCGACTTCGGCTGGGCCTGGCTGTCGAGGGTCCTGGTCATGTTCGGCATAGTCGCCCCGCCGTCGTATCTCGCCTACTACCTGATGTCCGACTTCCAGGTCGCGGATGCCGTCGTCGCGGGCAAGGTCGGGCTCCTGATCCTGGTCAACTACGTCGCCAACGCCCTCGTGGCGGCGTGCAGCGGCTGGATCTCCGACAAGGCGGGCGCCCGCAAGCCCTTCGTCATCGGCGCCAGCCTGGTGATCGCGCTCAGCCTGGTGCTTCTGGCGTACGCGCCGAACTTCGCCACGGTCGTGGTCTCCCAGATCCTGGCGGGCGCGGGCGCGGGCATGTTCTACGCCGTCGACATGGCCATGATCACGGTGGTGCTCCCGAGCAAGGAGAACGCGGCCAAGGACCTCGGCGTCATGAGCATCGCCAACGCCCTGCCCCTGATGCTGGCCCCCCTGCTCGCCCCCGCGCTGCTGGGCATCGGCGGCGGCGACAGCTACGCCCTCTTCTTCACCTTCGCGGGCGCCCTCGCCCTGGCCGGCGCGCTGTCGGTGCCCCGGATCCGGGGCACTCGCTGATCCACCGCCGTTGTGGCTGGTCGCGCGGTCCCTCCCCCCCCGGCTTTCGGCTGGGGGGGGAGGAACCGCGTCCTTATGGGGGTGCTGCCGAACCGCAGTCGACTGCACCCGGCCCGCTCAGCTTGCCCGGCGTCCGGCCCGCTCGGCCCGGACGGTACCCCCGGACACGCCGATTCGGCCCGCCGCCCCAGGGGCGGCGGGCCGAATCGGCGTGTCCGTACGCGGGTGGTGATCCGCCGTGCCGGGTCACCGGCGCGGCGGATCACCACCCGCGGCTCAGCTGCCGGAGTCCGTCCGCCGGTACGGGGCCAGCCCCGGCTTGATCTCCTTGGTGTCCAGGAACTGCGTGAGGCCCTTCTGCCTGCCGTCCTCGCCGTCGCGGGTGAGCAGCTGGGCCGACTTGGCCGCCATGTAGTCCGTGGCCTGCTCGTAGCTCATCGTCGCCGCGTGCCGGAACGTCTCCTTCGTGGAGCGCAGCACCTCGGGGTTGAGCTTGCGGAGCTTGGCGGTGAGTTCCCGGACCGCCTCGCCCAGCTCCTCCGCCGGCACCGAGGAGTTGACCAGCCCGATCTCCCGGGCGCGCTGTCCACCGAAGGTCTCGCCGGTGAGCGCGTAGTAGAGCGCGTCCCGGTAGCCCATCGACAGCGCGATGTCCTTGGTGACCAGACCGCCGGGAAGGATGCCCCAGTTCACCTCGGACAGTCCGAACTGGGCCTCGTCCGCGGCGATTGCGAGATCGCACGACACGAGGGGCATGAAGGCCCCGCCGAAGCACCAGCCGTTGACTGCGGCGATGGTCACCCGGGGGAAGAAACGCAGGCGGTTGTAGGCCCACTCCCGCATGGTCCACCTGGCCTTGTCGGCGAGGACCTGGTCGTGGTCGGTCTCCCGGAAGTACTCCTTGAGGTCCATGCCGGCGCTGAAGGAGTCCCCCGCGCCGGTGAGGACCAGGACGTCCGTCCCGGCGTCCGTCGACAGACGGGTGAGGGCGTCCAGCATCTCGTCGTTGAGCTGCGGACTCATCGCGTTGCGCTTGTGCGGCCTGTTGAGGGTCACCGTGGTGACGCGGTCTTCGGTCTCAACAGAGATGCACTCGTAGTGGGGCATGTCGTCGCTCCTCGGCCACTAGGCTTCGAGGAGAATGTATAACGGTTTTTCGGCTATGGCCAGATGATTGTTATTCATTGCGGAACGGCGGCCTCGGCGTAGGGGGTCGCTGCCGCCGCGAGCGCGTCGTGGGCCCGGACGAACAGCCGGTGCGCCTCGTCGCCGGTCCAGCCGGGCGGCTGGAGTTCCGCCGGGAGCTGCGGGTCCCGCTGCACGGCGTGCCGGTAGGTGTTGACGAGCCGGACACGCTCGGCGAGCGCCGTGCCGGCGTCGAGTGCGGGGGAGCGGTACTCGTCGAGCCGGGTGCGCAGCCACCGTACGAACGTCGCGTAGTCCGCGGCGATCTCCTCCAGTTCCCAGCACTGGGCGGCCATGGCGCGGTCGGCGGGCAGTCCGGTGGTGCGGGTCGTGAGGAGGGCCAGCCGGGCGTTGGGCAGTGTCGCCGCGGCGTTGGCGATCTCGTCCAGCCGGGGGTGCGGGCACACCCAGGTCGCCGGCGCGAGGGGGCCGAAACCGAGCCAGGACAGCTTCTTGCGGAGTTCGTCGCGCGTCTGGCGGTCGCTCTCCGGCACCGTGTAGATGACCATCGACCACTCGCCGTCCCAGGGGGCGAGGGGCTCCCGGAAGATCTTCCGGCGTCCCTCGTCGAGTGCCTGGAGGGCGGTCGGAGTGAAGCGGTAGATCGATTCGCGTCCCTCGCGGCGCACGTCGAACCACCCTCGTTCGCGCAGTCGGGCGAGGGTGACCCGCATCACCGGGCCGGAGATGTCGAGCTCCTCGCCCAGGGCGACGAGGGCCTTCAGCCGGATCTCCCGGCCACCGGTGCGGTCGAAGTCGCCTAGGAGATCCATGGTCAGCGATGTCGGCTTGGGTGAGTTCCCGTTGTCCACCATGGCCCCATCCTAGGGGGCGCCGGCCGGAACGTGTAACAGATCATCGTCGGCATACCCTTTTGATTCGTTGAGATCTTGAATCCGTGCCGCTCGATCGGGAGGGTGTGTGGCGTCCCGGTGGTGTCGATCCGATTCATGTCTAACAGATTTGCGTGTAGCGTTTCCAATTTGTTTCTCTCAGGGTAGTGTGCGCACCGGATGCCCGGCGCGGCCGCAGCCGCCGACCGCCGCGTCCCGGATCTGGAGCGGCCCCCGCGGGCCGGGGCTCCAGTCGCAGCGATTCGCCGTCCCAAGGAGTCCCACGTGACCGAAGCCGTGATCGTCGCCACCGCCCGCTCCCCGATCGGCCGAGCCTTCAAGGGGTCGCTCCGGGGCATCCGCCCCGACGACCTGACCGTGCAGATGGTGCGCGCGGCCCTGGCGCAGGTCCCGCAGCTCGACCCGGGCGACATCGACGACCTCATGTTGGGCTGCGGTCAGCAGTCCGGTGTCTCGGGCTTCAACATGGCCCGGATCGTGGCGGTGCTCGCCGGCCTCGACCAGGTGCCCGGCACCACTGTCAACCGCTTCTGCTCCTCCAGCCTGCAAACGACCCGGATGGCGCTGCACGCGATCAGGGCGGGCGAGGGCGACGTCTTCATCTCCGCGGGGGTGGAGACGGTGAGCGCCTACGGCGGCCCGGAGAGCTCCGACCTGCGTCCCGACGCCCTCAACCCGGCCTTCGCCGACGCGCGGGCGCGGACGGAGGAGATCGCCGCGGCCGGCCGGGTCTGGACGGACCCGCGGGAGGAGGGGGCACTGCCGGACGTGTACATCGCGATGGGGCACACCGCCGAGAACGTCGCGGCGCTGCACGGGGTCGGCCGCGAGGAGCAGGACGCGTTCGCGGTGCGCAGCCAGAACCGCGCCGAGAAGGCGATCGCCGACGGCTTCTGGGCCAAGGACATCACGCCGGTCACCCTCCCTGACGGCACGGTGGTGACCCAGGACGACGGCCCGCGCCCAGGAGTGACTCTGGAGGCGGTAGGCGGGCTGAAGCCGGTCTTCCGGCCGGACGGCACCGTGACCGCGGGCAACTGCTGCCCGCTCAACGACGGGGCCGCCGCACTCGTGATCATGTCCGACACGAAGGCCCGGCAGCTCGGCATCACCCCGCTCGCCCGCATCGTCAGTACCGGGCTGACCGGGCTGTCTCCCGAGATCATGGGGCTCGGCCCCGTGGAGGCCACCCGCCAGGCGCTGGCCCACGCGGGGATGGGCATCGGCGACATCGACCTCACCGAGATCAACGAGGCCTTCGCCGCGCAGGTCATCCCCTCCGTCCGCGAACTCGGCATCGACGAGGACACGGTCAACGTCAACGGCGGCGCGATCGCGGTCGGACACCCCTTCGGCATGACCGGTGCCCGGATCACCAGCACGCTGATCAACTCGCTCCGGCATCACGACAAACAGGTGGGCCTGGAGACCATGTGCGTCGGCGGCGGGCAGGGCATGGCGATGATCGTCGAGCGGCTGAGCTGAGCGCTCCGCCGGCTGTGTCGATATGCGGCTCCGCCGCGGGGCCGCGACGGGACGTCGGTCGTCCGCGGCACGGTCGCGGCCGGTCGCGCGGTCCCCCGAACCGCGGTGGACCTCGCCGGACCCGGTTCCGGGCCCCGCGTGGACGCGCGGAACGCGCAGAAGCGCGGAGACGCGAAGAAGGAGGAGGGCGGCATGACAGGACGCTTCGCGGGCGGGACCGCCGTCGCCGCCGCCCGTACGGCAAGGAGGAGCACATGATCGTTCATGTGGACGTCGGGCGTCGGCGCTGCGAGGTGCGTGACGCCGGCGACCTGAAACGGCTGAGTGTCGTGGTGGCCGGTGAGGCCGCCGACGAGGAGATCGACCGGACCTCGGCACCGCTGGCGCGGCTGCTGTCGCCCACGCACGCGTGGGTGTCCGTCCGGGAGCTGCGCGCCGCCTGCGCCCGCGAGGACGACGCGGACTGGGTGCGGGAGTTCGACGCCATGGTGGCGTTCGCGGCCTCCAGGGGATGGACCGACGGCACCGGCACACGGCTGCGCGCCCACGTGGTCCGCGGCCAGGCCCCGGGACCCCAGGAAAGCTAAACAAAACTACGACGCCAGTCGTGACAATGTCATTCGAAGACGTTACGGTCCTGTTTACGGGCCTTTCCCATCACAACGACGTGTACGCGCAGAGCCGCCTTCCGATGTCGCACTCCTGCGACCGAGCGGGTGAGGCGCGGGACGGAGGCAACCTTGAGCACCAAGATAGTCCCCGCAGGTCTGTCGAGCGCCGAGCTCGAAAAGGCCCTTGACGCATTCCGAGCCGTGGTGGGCGAGGCGCATGTCCTCACCGGTGAGGACGCGCTGGAGTTCCGTGACCCCTTCTGGCACCGGGACTGGCCCGAGTTCGAGTCCTCGGCGGTCGTCCAGCCGGCCTCCGTCGAGGAGATCCAGGCGATCCTGCGCATCGCCAACGAGCAGCGGGTGCCGATCTGGACCACCTCCACCGGACGCAACAACGGCCTGGGCGGCAGCTCGCCGCGCGTGCAGGGCTCCGTGGTCGTGAACCTGCGCCGTATGAACCAGATCCTGGAGATCAACGAGGAACTGGGATACGCCGTCGTCGAACCCGGCGTGACCTGGTCACAGCTGTACGAGGCCATCGAGGCCGGCGGGCACCGGCTCATGGTGTCGACCACCGACCTCGGCTGGGGCAGCGTGATCGGCAACTCCCTGGAGCACGGCACCACGTATCTGCCCTACGGCGCCGACTTCATGGCCCCGTGCGGAATGGAAGTGGTGACCGCCGACGGCAAGCTGCTGCGGACCGGCATGGGAGCCCTGCCCGGCAGCAAGGCCTGGCACCTCTACCGGCGCGGCCTCGGCCCGACCCTGGACCCGCTGTTCATGCAGTCCAACTTCGGTGTCGTGGTCAAGATGGGCGTCTGGCTGATGCCGAAGCCGGAGGTGTACGCGCCGTTCTGGATCCACGTCCCGCGCGAGGCGGACCTGGTGCCGCTGATGGACACCCTGCGGCGGCTGCGCCTGGACCGGACGATCGAGGGCGTGCCGTCCATGTACAACACGCTCACCCTCGCGTCGATCACGGGGGAGCGCTCGCGCTGGTACGAAGGCGACGGGCCGACCCCGGACCACATCGTGGACCAGATCGCGGGCGATCTGCAGGTCGGCCGGTGGAGCGTGCACGGGGCGCTGTGGGACGACAACGTGGTCGCCGACCACAAGATCGAGAAGATCACCGCCGCGATCGGGCGGATTCCCGGTGCACGGGTGCTCGCCACCAAGCACGCGCCGGAGGACATCGCCGGCCTGGAGAGCTTCCCGGACCGGGTGCTCGGCGGGGCACCGAACCTGGAGTGGCTGAACTTCCTGCGCTGGTACGGCACCGACGCCGGCGCCCACACCGGGACCGGACTCGTCTCGGCCCTGGAGGGCATCGAGGCGTTCCGGCTGCACACCCTCCTGAAGAACTTCATCGAGCGGGAGATGGGCCTGGACTACTTCGCCAACCCCATCCTGATCAACGCCCGCAGCTACATCCACGTCTTCGGAGTGATCTTTGACGTCCTCGACGCCTCCGACACCCGGCGCGGCTACGAGGTGTGCCGGCGCGTGGTGGAGGACGCGGGCAAGGCGGGCTTCGGCGAGTACCGCGCCCACCTGGCCAACATGGATCTGGCCCAGGCGCAGTACAGCTTCGGCGACCAGGCCTACCTCCGGTTCGTGGAGAGGATCAAGGACGCCGTGGACCCGAACGGGATCCTGTCCCCCGGCAAGCAGGGCATCTGGCCGAAGTCCTTCCGCGACGGCCGGGACTGACTACCCGGCCCGCAGTCCACGGCGGACACCGGCCGCACACCGGTGTCCGCCCTCCCTCCGCACCCTTCCCACCGCCCTGAAGGTGGCTTTGACAAAGGAGCACCCCGTGCCGATCCAGTTCGGGATCTTCGACCACATCGAGATGAGCGGTGACCAGGGCGTCGAGGCCCTCTACGAATCCCGCATCGCCTACCTCAAGCGGGCCGAGGCGGCCGGCTTCTACGGATTCCACCTCGCCGAGCACCACGGTCACCGGCTCTCGGCCTCCCCCTCCGCGTCCGTCTTCCTCGCCGCGCTGGCCCGCGAGACGACAACGCTGAAACTGATCCCCACGGTGGTCTGTCTTCCGCTGCACCACCCGGTCCGTGTCTTCGAGGACATGGCGATGCTGGACGTGCTCTCCCACGGGCGGCTCGAACTGGGTCTCGGCAAGGGCATCACCAAGTTCGAGCACCTCCAGTTCGGGCACGACCCCGAGGAGGCGTCGGCGCGCGCCCGGGAGATCTCGGCCATGCTGCTGGAGGCCTGGGAGACGGGCATCATCTCCAGCGCGGACTCGGACTTCTACGACTTCATGGAGATGAAGCTCCCCTTCGAGCCAGTCCAGCACCCCTACCCGCCGCTGTGGACGGCCGGCAACGTGGAGGTCGCGGGGCGGGGCGGGCACAACTTCGTGACCACGGGCCCGGTCACCGCCGCGATGCGGGCACGCTACGACGAGCTGCGCGCGGCCAGCCGGGAAGAGCCCGGACACCAGAACCCGCACGTCAAGGATCCGCTGATCGGCCAGACCCAGACGGTCGTCATCGCGCCGACCGAGGCGGAGGCCAAGAAGATCCTCGACCGGGCGTGGTCGTACTACATCGAGTCCATCACGCGGGCCCGCGGCACGGTTCCTCCGCACCTGCAGACCGAACTGCCCGTGATGGACAACCCCGTCGCCCAGGCCGTCCTGGAGCGGGACCCCCTGGAGTCCGGGATGGCGGTCGCCGGAACGGTCGAGCAGGTACGCGACTACTACGTCGAACAGGCCCGGCTCGGACACGCCAACTACTTCGTCCTCATGACCCCGGTCGGTGACATGACGCCGGAGGAGGGCAACCGCACCCTCGACGCCTTCGCCGAGCACGTCATCCCGGCGGTGCGCGAGGCGGTGGACGAATGACCCTCGTCGTCGCCGTCCTCGGCGTGAAGGGCCGGCCCACCGAGGTTCGCGAGGCAGGCACCGGTGAGCCGCTCGTCTTCCTGCACGGCGGTGGCGTCGTCGAGGGCTTCGGCTTCCTGGGCGGCCTGGCCGAGCGCTTCCGGGTCGTGGTGCCGCTCCTGCCCGGATACGGTTCCACCGAGCTCGACCCTCCCGTGAGCAGCCGCCGGGAAGTTGCCGAGCACACCCGTGACGTCCTCGACGCGCTCGGCGTCGAGCGGGCCGTGCTGGTCGGGCACTCGATGGGCGGCTGGCGGGCGGCGCACTTCGCGGCCCTGTTCCCGGAGCGGGTGAGCCGGCTGGTGCTGGGGGCGCCCTGGGGCATGGACGTGCCGGGCCACCCGTCGGCCGACCTGGCCCCGATGAGCCCCGCCGAGCGCCTCGCCGCGCTGACCACCGACCCGCGGATCCTCGAAGGGCGGTTCCCCACCGGTCCGGATCCCGAGTTCCAGGCGGCTCGCGTGCGCGAGCACGAGTCCCGCACCCGGTACGTGCCCGGCGACGGCGACCACGCACTGGCGGACGTCCTGGCCGGGATCACCGCGCCGACGCTGCTGCTGTGGGGCGAGGAGGACGCGGTCAACCCCCTGCCCCAGGCCGCCGCCTGGCAGAAGGCGTTGCCGCACGCCACGCTGCGGACCTTCCCCGGCCGGGGACACCTGCTCTTCCACGAGGACCCGGGGATCCTCCAGGCCGCCGTACACGACACCACTGAGGAGACGGGCCGATGACCGGACGCCTTGAGGGAAAGGTCGCCCTCATCACCGGAACCGCCAGCGGCATGGGCCGGGCCGCCGCCGTCCGGTTCGCCCAGGAGGGCGCGCTGGTCATCGGCTGCGACCTCTCCGAGGAGGGCAACCGCGAGACGGTCGAGCTGGTCGCGGAGGCCGGCGCCAAGATGACCGGCATGGCGCCGGTGGACCTCGGCGACCCGGACGCCGCGCGCGCCTGGGTGGAGGAGTCGGCCGCCGTCCACGGACGCATCGACGTCGTCTTCAACAACGCCTCCGCGCCCCGCTTCGCGCCCCTGCCGGACATGACGGTGGAGGACTGGCGGTACGCCATGCGCAACGAACTCGATCTCGTCTTCTACGTGACCAAGTTCGCCTGGCCGCACCTCGCCGAGCGCGGCGGGGTCGTCATCAGCACCGCGTCGACGTCGGCGTACCTCGCCACACCGGGGCAGGGGTTCGCCGCCCACTGCGCGGCCAAGGGCGGGGTGCTGGCCTTCTCCCGCCAGGTCGCGTCCGACGGCGCCCCCTACGGGATCCGCGCCGTCACGATCAGCCCCGGCGCCATCAAGACTCCCGTCGTCGACCGGAACTACCTGTCCAAGAACCCCGGGGCGGAGCAGCAGCTGATCGACCGCTCGCTGATCGCGAACCGGATGGGCACCCCCGAGGACGTGGCGTCGCTGGCCGTGTTCGCCGCCTCCGACGAGGCGGGCTATCTGACGGGCGTGGACCTCCTCATCGACGGCGGCATGACCGCGCTGTGACCAGCACCGGCGCGCGAGAACACGAACTGCGCGGAGGAACCGTGAACCGACAACGACCCGACGGCAAGGCACCGGGGAGCACGTCCGGCGCCGCTTCCTGGGGCGGCATGGACGCCGACGACCTGGACGCCCTGCGGGAGTCCGTGCGCGGCGAATGCTCCCGCCACTGGCCGGCGGCCACCACCGCCGAGAACGGCGATCTCACCGGAGTGTGGGCGGTGGCCGCGCGGCAGGGCTGGACGGACCTCGCCGGCCCGGAACTCACGCCGGCGGCGATCGCCATGCAGGAAGAACTCGGCCGCGTCGCCTGCCCGCTGCCCGTCGTCGACGCCGCGCTGGCCGCGGGCGTCCTGGAGGACCGCGGCCACGGCTCGGCCGTCCGCGCGATCGCCGAGGGTTCGCTCCGCCCGGTCCTGGCCCACACGGCACGGGACCGGGACGGCGGCGACATCGTCGTACGACACCTCGAAGCCGGCGCCGTCGCCACGCACGTCCTCGCCATCGACCAGGAGGCGGGCCTGCTGACCTGGCACGCGCTGGACGGGGCCACCGTGACCCCGCTGCCCGGGCTTGCCGTTCCGGCCTGGTCCGAGGCCCGTCTGTCCGGGCCGCCGGAGTGGACCGCCAAGCTGGAGGACCACCCCGACCTGCTCCTGCTGCGCCGCACCGGCCTGGCCGCCCGCGCCGCCGCCGCGGTGCGGCGCACCCATGAGCTGGCGGTCGAACACGCCTGTCAGCGCGAGCAGTTCGGGAAGCCGATCGGCTCCTTCCAGGCGGTGTCCCACCGGCTCGTCGACGTCGAGACCGCCCTCACCGCGGCCGGGCGGCTCCTGGACCACGCCATGGTCCTGCTCGGCAGGGGCGATCCGCAGTGGCGGACGGCGGCGGAGATCCACCTGGAGTTCGTCACCGGAACCCTGGTCGAACTCCAGTTCGCTGGCCACCACACGCTGGCGGCGGTGGGCTACTTCGAAGAGCACGAGGCGCCCTGGCTGTTCCGCCGCGCCCACGCCGACCTGGCCGTACTGTCGGCCGCCGCCGGTACGACGAGCGTGGGCGACCGGATGCTCGACGAGGGCGCGCGGCTGCCCGACTTCGAGCTCGGCCTCGAGGCGGAGCGGATACGCCGGGAGGTCCTGGAGGCGTTCGCCCCCTGGGCGGACGGGCCTCCCGCGAACCTGAGCTCGTGGGACGACGCGGCACGGGCCGTCCTGCGCGACCGCGACTGGATCGGCGTCGGCTGGCCGCGGGAGCTGGGCGGCGGCGGTTTCGGTACGGCGGAGGCGGCCGCCTTCTCCGAGGCGATCGCCTACAGCGACCCCCCGGTCGGCAACATCTGGATGGGCGTCAACTCCATCGCGCCGATGCTGATCAGGACCGGCCCGCCGGAACTGCGGGACCTGCTCCTGGACGAGATACGCCGCGGCGACCTGTCCGTCGCCCTCGGCTACTCCGAGCCCGGAGCCGGATCCGACCTCGCCTCGCTGCGGACCCGCGCCGAACGGGTGCCGGGCGGCTGGCGGATCAACGGCCAGAAGCTGTGGGGCACCTGCGTGCCCGACTCCCGGCTGATCGTGCTCGCCGCCCGGACCGACCCGCACGCCACCCCGCCGCACGCCGGGATCAGCCTGTTCCTGGTCGACCTGGACTCCCCGGGCATCACGGTCCAGCGACACCGGTCCCTCGGCGGCGACGTGTCGGCGACGACCTTCTGGGACGACGTCCTCGTCCCCGAGGACCGGCTCATCGGCGAGGAGAACCAGGGGTGGGCCGCGCTGGGCGCCGCGCTCGCCGGCGAACGGGTGCTGATCGGGGCCAGCGTGATGAAGGCACACCGGTCCTTCGACCGGCTGGTGCGGCTGGTGACCGACCGTCCGGAGCTGGTGGTGCCGGCGCGCAGGGCCGACCTGCGGGCGGAGATCGGCCGGCTGGCCGTCCGGCTGCAGGCGGCGCGCGCGTTGGTCAACGCCGCGGTCGAGGCGATGGCCTCCGGTGACGGCGCGCGCAAGGAGGCGCCGATGGCCAAGATCACGGCGACCGAGCTCGCCGAGGACCTGAACGCCACCGCCGTCGCCTTGCTCGGCCCCGACGCCTTCTGCCACCACGGGGCCGAGGGCGCGGTCGGCGCCGGGCACTTCGAGGAAGGTCTGCGCTCGTCGATCATGGGCGTGATCGCCGGCGGCACCGGCGACATCCAGCGCAACCTCGTCGCCCGGGGCATGGGGCTGCCGCGCTGACAGGGGCCCGTACTCATTCGTCATCGTCCGCACTCGCACAAGGAGCGCTGCGCATATGAAGGCATGGCAGTTCACCGCGGTCCACGAGCCCCTCGTCCTGAACGAGGTGGCGGAACCCGTCGCCGTCCCCGGCGAGGTCGTCATCGACGTCAAGGCCGTCGGTCTGTGTCACTCCGACGTCGGCATGCTGGAGGACGAGAACTGGCCCCGGCACGGGAGCAAGAACCCGATCACCCTCGGCCACGAGATCGCCGGTGTCGTCGGCGAGGTGGGCGAGGGCGTCACCGAATGGAAGACGGGCGACCGGGTCAGCGTCTTCCTCACCTTCGCGTCCATGCCCGGCCACGAGCGGGACGGCGGCTACGCGCCCCGGATGCTCGCCCGCGCCGAGGACCTGATCCGCATACCCGAGGGCGTCTCCTGGGAACACGCGGCCGTGGGCGCGGACGCCGGCGCCTGCTCCTACCACGCCCTGGTGGGCGTGGGCGAGGCCCGGCCCGGTGACAAGGTGGGCATCATCGGCTTCGGCGGCCTCGGGCAGATCGCCACCCGGATCGCGGTCCTCAAGGGCTACGAGGTCTACGTCGCCACCCGCAACCAGAGCCTCTGGCCGCTGGCGATGGAGATGGGCGCCCGGCGGATCGTCGGCGACATCCGGGAACTCGCCGACGAAGAGCTGGCCGTGATCGTGGACTTCGCGGGCGCCGGCACCACGACCGCCGCCGCCGTGGACGCGGTCCGGCGCGGCGGGCGGGTGGTCCTGCCGGGGATGGCGGCCCTGGAGACCACGATCAGCACGAAGTCGCTGATCATGAAGCAGGTCACGCTGGCCGGCGCGCTGGGCGCCTCCAAGGAGGCGCAGCGGGGTGTCTACGACCTGATGGCCACCGGCGACCTGAGCCCGGTCACCGAGACGATCGCCTTCGAGGAGATCGCCGCCGGGCTGGCCCGCCTGTCGAAGGGCGGACTGGACGCGCGCCTGGTGGCGCGGTTCGGGGACTGATCCCGTCGGGGGCAGAACGGACAACAGGAGGGCCGGAGCCGTCAGGCTCCGGCCCTCTTCGGTCACGGCGGGGCACTTCCGGCGGGGCGCTCAGCGGACGAGCGAGATCCCGCCGTCCACCAGCAGTTCCTGGCCGGTGATCCAACTGGCCTCGTCGGACAGCAGGAAGGCCACCGCGCCCGCGACATCGCCCGGGTTCCCCAGCCGCTTGAGCGGATAGGGCGCCGCCACCTCGTCCTCACGGCCCTCGTAGAGGGCGCTCGCGAAGCGTGTCTTCACCACGGCCGGCGCCACGGCGTTGACCCTGACCCGGGGACCGAGCTCGACGGCGAGCTGCTCCGTCAGATAGGTCAGTGTGGCCTTGCTGGCGCCGTAGAACCCGATGCCCGCGGCCGCTCGCCGGGAGGCCAGCGAGGTGATGTTGACGACGGATCCGCCGTGCTCGCCCATCCAGGCGCGATGGGCCCGCATGGTCCACGCCAGGGCGGAGACCGCGTTGACCTCCAGCGTCTTGCGGACCGCGCCGAGGTCGAGGTCGACGAGCGGGGCCATGGCGGGGCTGATACCGGCGTTGTTGACGAGCAGGTCGACCGAGCCGAACTCCTCCAGCGCCCTGCTGACGGTCTCGGCCTGGTGGTCGGGGTCGTCGACCTTGCCGGGTACGGCCAGCGCGTGCTCGGCACCGCCCAGCGCGCGCACCGCGTCATCGAGGACCTCCGGCTTCCTCCCGGTCACGACCACCCGGGCGCCTTCGGCGACCAGGCGTTCCGCGACGGCGAGTCCGATGCCTCGGCTTCCGCCGGTGACGATGGCGGTCCGGCCGACGAGGGCCGCGCTCATGGACGGCTCCCGACGTCGTTCGTGCCGGCCGGGGCCACGGGCGTTGCCGGGACCGCAGGCGTCGCCGGGAACAGAAGACTGACCGTGTCGGCGACGCAGACGGGCTTGTCACCGCCCTCGCGTTCGACGGTGACCCGGAGGACCTCCTGGACCCCGCCAGCCCGGGGCTCCAGGGCCACCAGTTCGACACCGGCGCGGATCCGCGCCCCCACGGGCAGCGGCGCCGGGAAGCGCACCTTGTCGGTGCCGTAGTTCATGGACATCTCGATCCCGTCCACCCGGAAGACCTGCCACACGAGCCCGGGGATCAGGGACAGCGTGAAGTATCCGTGGACGATGGTCCCGTCGAACGGCCCGTCCTTCGCGCGCACCGGGTCCACGTGGATCCACTGGTGGTCGCCGGTGGCCTCGGCGAACAGGTTCACTTCGTCCTGGGTGACGGTGTACCAGTCGGAGTGGCCGATGTGCGTGCCGAGGGCCGTCTCCCACTCGGCGAGGTTCCGGTAGATCTTCATGGCTCTCCCTCACCGGGCGTTTCGGGCGGCGGCCTGCCGGCGCAGTTCGCGCTTGGCCAGCGAGTTGATGTGGACCTCGTCGGGGCCGTCGGCGATGCGGAGCGTGCGGATGAGCGCAGCCGACTGGGCGAGCGGGAAGTCCTGCGACAGCCCTCCGGCGCCGTGCAGCTGGATCGCCTTGTCGTAGATCCAGCCGACGACCTGCGGTGCCGCGATCTTGATCGCCTGGATCTCGGTGTGGGCGCCCTTGTTGCCGACGGTGTCCATCAGCCAGGCGGTCTTGAGGGTGAGGAGTCGCAGTTGCTCGACCTTCACCCGGGCCTGGGCGATCCATTCGCGGACCGTGCCCTGTTCCGAGAGGGGCTTGCCGAAGGCCACGCGCTGGTCCGCGCGTTCGCACATCAACGCGATGGCGCGTTCGGCGGAGCCGACGGCCCGCATGCAGTGGTGGATGCGCCCGGGGCCCAGCCGGGCCTGCGAGATCGCGAAGCCGTCGCCCTCGTCGCCGATCAGGTTCTCGGCGGGGACCCGGACGTCGTCGAACACGATCTCCGCGTGGCCGCCGTGGTCGTTGTCCTCGTACCCGAACACCTGCATTCCGCGCTTGATGTCGACGCCCGGGGTGTCCCGAGGCACCAGGATCATGCTCTGCTGCCGGTGGCGTTCCGCCGTCGGGTCGGTCTTGCCCATGACGATGAGGATCTTCGCGTTGGGGTTCATCGCGCCGCTGATGTACCACTTGCGGCCGTTGACGACGTACTCGTCGCCGTCGCGTTCGATCCTGGTGGTGATGTTGGTGGCGTCGGAGGAGGCGACCTCCGGCTCGGTCATCGCGAACGCCGACCGGATCTCGGCGTTCAGGAGTGGCTCCAGCCACTCCTTCTTCTGCTTGTCGGTGCCGAACATCGACAGCACCTCCATGTTGCCGGTGTCCGGCGCGCCGCAGTTGATGATGGCGGGGGCGAGGTGTCCGCTGCGGCCGGTGATCTCGGCGAGCGGCGCGTACTGGAGGTTGGTGAGCCCGGCTCCGTGCTCGCCGGGCAGGAAGAGGTTCCACAGGCCGCGCCTGCGGGCCTCCGCGCGGAGCTCGGCCATGACGGGGACCTCGCTCCAGGCCCAGCGGTTGGGCAGCTGTCCCAGTTGTTCGTAGAAGACCGGTTCCGCCGGCTCCATGTGTGTGCGCAGGAAGTCGGTCAGGTTCTCGCAGAGCTCCTGGGTGCGGGCGTCGTAGGTGAACTCCATCGTTCAGGCCCCCTCGTATCTCATAGGTCCGCACCGACCCTACGAATACGCGGGCAATAGTGCAACGCTTCTGCGCATGCTGCCGTAAATCTGCAACATGTTACCTTGAGGTCGCCTCGGTCGGCGTAGTGGCGCTGACCAATGTGAAACAAAATAGTGACGACACTGACGATAATGTTTCTCTCGTGCTACGTTCGGAACCGCCCGCCGAATCGCTCACGGAGGTGAAGGCATGCCCAAGGTCACCGACGACCTCGTGCTCGCCGAGCGCAGAGGTTCCGTCCTCGTGCTGACACTGAACCGCCCTGACCGGCTGAACGCGTGGACGGACGACCTGGAGCGGCGCTACTTCGAACTGCTCGACGAGGCCGAGGACGACCCGGAGGTCCGGGCCATCGTGGTGACCGGGGCGGGTCGCGGCTTCTGCTCGGGTGCCGACATGGAGGACCTGCACGGCGCGGCGACGGGGAAGGTGGACACCGAACGGCCGGAGAAACCGCGTCCGCGCATCTTCCCGACGACCGTCCGCAAGCCGCTGATCGCCGCGATCAACGGCCCGGCCGTCGGCCTCGGCCTGGTCGAGGCGCTGTACTGCGACTACCGCTTCGCGACCGCCGAGGCGAAACTGTCGACGGTGTTCGCCCGCCGCGGACTGGTCGCGGAGTACGGCATCGCCTGGATCCTGCCGCGCCTGATCGGGCCGAGCGCGGCCATGGACCTGCTGCTGTCGGGGCGTGTCATCCAGGGCGAGGAGGCGCTGCGCCTGCGGCTGGTCGACCGCATCAGCGAGCCCGGCCGTATCGTCGACGACGCGGTGGCGTACGCCGAGGAGCTCGCCGCACACAGCGCGCCGTGGTCGATGGCGACGATCAAGTCGCAGATCCAGGACGGCTACGGGCAGAGCCTGGACGAGGCCTACGGCGCCGCCCAGGAGCTGATGGTCGCCTCCTTCCGGCGCTCCGACGTCGAGGAAGGGGTGCGAAGTTTCATGGAACGGAGACTTCCGGCCTTCGAGCCGTTGGCGCCGAGGGGGCAGGACAAGTGAAGTCGCCGGACCTCGTCGGTATCGACGACATCGCGGTCGAGCGGTGGATCCTCGCACTGGGCCTGGAAGCGCGGGCGCCCCTGCGGTTCGAGCGGGTCGGCAACGGCCGCTCGAACCTGACCTACCTGGTCACGGACGCCGCGGGCACCCGGTGGGTCCTGCGCCGGCCGCCGGTCGGTCCCCTGCTGCCCTCCGCGCACGACGTCAAGCGTGAACACCGCATCCTGAGCGCGCTCGACCCGACCGCCGTCCCCACGCCGGGAGTCCTCGCCTTCACCGACGACCCGGACGTGACGGACGCGCCCCTGATGCTGATGACCTTCGTCGACGGAATGGTGGTCGACGAGGTGAGCGTCGCTCAGGCGCTGTCGCCGGAAGCGCGAGCACGTCTCGGCCTTACCCTTGCGCGCACGCTCGCGCGGGTGCACGAGGTCGACCTGAAAGAGACCGGCCTCGACACGCTCGCCTCGCACGGGCCGTACGCCGCCCGGCAGATCCGGCGCTGGCGCCGGCAGTGGGAGGGGTCCCGCACCAGAGAGGTTCCGGCGGTGGACGCGCTGGCCGACCGGCTGGAGGCGGCCGTACCCGAGCAGCGCGAGCTCACGCTGGTCCACGGCGACTACCACCTCCTGAACGTGATCGCCTCCGAGTCGGGCGACGAGATCCGCGCCGTCCTCGACTGGGAGCTGTGCACCCTCGGTGATCCGCTCGCCGACCTCGGCGCCCTCCTCGCCTACTGGCCGCGACCGGGCGACCTGGGCGAGGGCCCGTTCCCCGCCCCCCGCCTCCAGGGTTTCCCGACGCGTGCGGAGCTGGCCGGTTGCTACGCCGCCGAGACCGGCCGGGACATTTCCGCACTGCCGTTCTGGCACGCGCTCGGGCTCTGGAAGATCGCGATCATCGGCGAAGGCGTGCGGCGACGCGCGCTCGACACCGGGCGGGGCACCGGGCACGACGACCCGGACCTCCTCGCCACGGATCTTCTCCCGGGCCTGATCCGGCAGGCCGAACTCGTGGCCGACGAAGCGGGGTTGTGAGCGACCATGCTGCTCCGGGACAAGAGGAGCGTCCTGCTGCTGGTGCGGCACGGGCAGGCGATGTTCGGGACCGACGACTACGACCGCCTGTCGGCCCTCGGGCATGACCAGTCCCGTCGGCTCGGGACCGTACTCGCCGCACAGGGCGTCAAGCCGGAGGCCGTCCTCTCGGGCACGATGCGACGGCACCGGGAGACCGCCGCGGGCCTGCTCGCGGGCGCCGGCTGGGAACACGGCGTCGGGGTGGACCCGGCCTGGGACGAGTTCGACCGCCATGCCCTTCCCCGCGACGATCCGGACGGACCGTCGACCACCGACCCCCGGCGTTTCCAGGCGGCCCTCGAAACCGGCATGCGGCGATGGGCCGAGGGGGAGATCCGGCACGGCACCGGAGAGCCGTTCGCCGACTTCCGCGCCCGGACCGAGAACGCCGTACGGACCGCCGTGACCGATCCGTCGTCCGGCGGGCCGACGGTCGTCGTCACCAGTGCCGGGGTCATCGGCTGGATCGTCGCGGACCTCCTGGGCGGGGGAGTCGAACAGTGGATCCGCCTCAACAGGGTCTGCCTCAACGCGTCGGTGACCAAGATCGCGTTCGGGCGCAACGGGCCGTATCCCGTGTCCTTCAACGACCACGGCCACCTCGACCCGTCCGACGTCACCTTCCGCTGAGCGACCCGTCTCGACGGAATAATAACGTTCCATTGACTGCATCCTGACTTCAGTTATACGTTTGCCGTGTGAGGCCCCGCCCCGGCGCGGCCGCCACACGGAGCCCCTGGAAGGAACTCATGCGATGAACGAGTTGTTCGGCCTGCGCGGCAAGACCGCGGTGGTCACCGGTGGGTCGCGGGGCATCGGGCTGCACATCGCCCGCGGCCTGGTCGCCGCGGGTGTGGACGTCACCATCTCCGCCCGCAAGGCCGACGTCGTGGCGGCCGCCGCCGCCGAGCTCGGGTGCCGCGGCGTCGCCGCCGACCTGTCCACGCCCGAGGGCTGCCGCGCCCTCGCGGACAGCGTCACGGGGCCGCTGCACATCCTGGTGAACAACGCCGGCGCGACCGGCGCCGCTCCGCTGGAGGACTTCCCCGACGCCGAGTGGGACGAGATCATGCGGATCAATCTCGGGGGAGTCTTCCGGCTTACCCGCGATCTGCTCCCGCGGCTGCGCGAGGCGGCGGCGCCCGGCGACCCGGCGCGGGTGGTGAACATCGGCAGTGTCGACGGCTTCCGTCCGAAGGACCGGGAGAACTACGCGTACACGGCGTCCAAAGCGGGAGTCAACATGCTCACCCGGCACCTGGCCAAGCGCCTCGCGCCCGAACACATCACCGTCAACGGCATCGCCCCCGGCCCCTTCCCGACCCCCATGTCCGCCTGGGTGTTCGACGACCCGGAGATGCGGGCGCGTGTCGAGCGGTCGGTACCCCTGGGACGGGCCGGCACGCCCGAAGACCTCGTCGGCGCTACCACCTTCCTCTGCTCGCGTGCGGGGGCATACGTCACCGGGCACGTGCTCCCGCTGGACGGCGGGATCGTCGGCTGCCTCTGAACGTCCTTCGCCCTGCGAAGGAGGCCCTGATGAGCGAGCCCGATCCGCTGATCGATCGAAAGAGGAATCCGATGCTCATTCACGTCGACGGCGGGCGGCAGCGCTCCGAATCCGCCGCGCACCGCCGCTCACCCGGGCGGTTCGCCCCGGAGCGGTCCGACATCATGGACGCCGTCCCGGCGTCCATGGATTCGAGCGGGTGGTGAGGCCGGTGTCCGGAACGCCGATCCCGCGGCTGAACGGCCGCGGTATGACCATGTCCGATCAGCTGGCCCGGCATGCCCGGTCGCGCGGTGCGGAGGTCGCCCTCGTTCTCGGCGACGTGCGCCGCACCTACCGGGAGTGCGACGAGCGGGTGAGCCGGCTGGCCGACGCCCTGCGGGTACGGGGTGTCAAGTCCGGCGACCGGGTGGTGCTGTTCACCCTGAACGCGCTCGAGGCGATCGAGACCTACTTCGCGGTCGCGCGGCTGGGCGCGGTCTGCGTCCCGGCGAACTTCCGGCTGGCGGCCGACGAACTCGCCTATATGCTCGACGACAGTGGCGCGAGCGCGGTCGTCGTGCACGGGCCGCTCGTCGAGACCATGCGCACGGCCCGGGAGGCGATCGGCCACACCGGACCGTGTCTGGTGTACGGAGGAGTCCTGGACGACGCCGAGGGCGGCGGGGCCACCCAGGACCCCCAGGACGCCGAGGACTACGAACAGGCCCTGCTCGCCGCTTCCGCGGACCCCGGGGAAACCGAGGTCCAGGAGGACACGCCCGCGATCATCATGTACACCTCCGGCACCACCGGGCGGCCCAAGGGCGCCGTACTCACGCACCGCAACCTGGTGATGCACGCCTTCAGCGACGCCGTGAACCAGGGACTGGCCCCCGGTGACCGGGTGCTGCTGGTGGCGACGCCCCTGTTCCACATCGGGGCGCTGTCCAGCCTGCTGACCAACCTCCTGGTCGGCGGGCGCACCGTGGTCCTGCCCTCGGGGCGGTTCGACCCGGTGGCCGTGGTCGACGTTCTGGAAGCCGAACGTGTGTCGGCGTGCTTCCTGGTCCCCACCCAGTGGCAGGCCGTCTGCGGTCTGCCCGGGATCGGCCGGCGCGACCTCTCGGCCCTGCGGAACATCGGCTGGGGCGCGGCTCCGGCCACGACGACGTTCCTGCGCACGTTGATCGACACGTTTCCGCATGCCGACGTCACCACCACCTATGGGCAGACCGAATGCAGCGGGATGCTCACCCTGCTGCGTGGCGCGGACGCGCTGCGCAAGATCGGGTCCGTGGGCACTCCGGTGCCCAACGTCGAGGTCCGTGTGGTGGACGAGCGGATGAACGACGTGCCGTGCGGCGAGATCGGGGAGTTCGTCTACCGCGGCCCGATGGTGTCGGCGGGGTACTGGAACAAGCCCGAGGCCACCGCGGAGGTGTTCGCGGGGGGCTGGTTCCACTCCGGTGACCTGGTCCGCCAGGACGACGAAGGCTACTTCTACATCGTCGACCGCAAGAAGGACATGATCATCTCCGGTGGCGAGAACATCTACTGCGCCGAGGTCGAGGACGTCCTGGCCGCCCACCCCAAGGTCCGCGAGGCCGCGCTGATCGCGGTGCCCGACGAGAAGTGGGGCGAGACCCCGCTCGCGGTGGTCGCCGCCGCCACCGAGGACGACCCGCCCACACCCGCCGATCTCCTGGCGTGGTGCGCCGACCGGCTCGCCCGGTACAAGCATCCACGCCACATCGCCGTGGTGCCGCTCCTGCCCCGCAACCCGAGCGGAAAGGTCCTCAAGACCCTGCTGAGGTCCGACCGCGAGGCCGGACGGCTCGACATCCGGTCCCTCTGACGCGCCGGAACGCGTCCGGTCGGTCCGGCGCGGACACCGTACGCGAGTCGGCACATGGCCGTCGCTCCCGCCGCCTGCTGACGGCCATCGCCGACGAGAACGGTGACTGCAGCCGACGGAGGACCGGGGGACCGGCCCCGGGGTTCGACGGGTCGACGCCCATGCCCGTCCACCCGCCGTGGCACGGCACACCGTCGGGGTCGGCCGTACCGCGGACGACGCCGTCGGCTCGACCGGTGGCCGGGATTCCGCACGCGGTGGGCCTCACCGGCACGGGCACGGTGGGCGACAGGGCTGTCGGCCCGGCACGACCGCGCGTCCGCGCCGGGGCGGAACACCCGGCGGACTTGATCCTCGATCCGGCGGGAGAAGGCACATGAGCGCCCACGACAGTGGGTCGCCATCGTGACCGGCGCGGCACCGGTGCCGGTGCGGCCGGGCGGCTGGCAGAGGACGGCTTCGCCGTCGCCGTGCTGGACCGGCGAGGCCGCACACCCGCCACGGCGTGCCCGAGTCCCCAGTCCGCGTGTGGAGCTTCTCCAACTGCCGTGAGACGGAAGCTGATTCGTCGCTCTCGACACTGATTCCCGGCAGTTGCAACCTGCGTATCTGCGGACCGCCGTAGAACATGGAGAAGACCTGCGCGTTGTCGTGACCCTTGTGCAGCAGGTGGCCGAGGCCGGTGGCGGGGCGTTCGGGTGTGGCGGTGGTACGGAGCGTCGGGACGCCGTGGTCGCACCTCTGGGAGAAGAGCGGGCCGGGTGAACGTGCCGGTGGCGCGGCTGGTCCAGCTACGGCGAACCTGTACGGGGACGCTCTGGATTTTCCGCCGGGCCCGGCCGCCCTTCCCGTGGCGCCGGGGCGGGCTCCGGCACACCCGGAGACGAGCCGGGAGCCCGCACCACTCCTCCGCGCGGGGCGGTGCGTGTCCCGGCCCGCCTCCGGGACCGGACAGTCGCAGGCCTCCAAGCCCCGGCTGGATCGGCGTTCAGTGTGTGGTCGAGACGACCGGGACGACTCAGGTCACGTCGGCCATCGACTTGCCGACGTCCGCGAGGGTGGCCGGCTTGCCGTAGTCGCCCCGGTACTTGTAGGCGGAGGCGTCACAGCGGTAGGGGCCGTGGTCGGGATGGAAGTCGGCCGCCTTCCAGCCATTCGTGGTCGACTCGACGATGGAGTAGCACTTGGGCGGGACGTCGTTCTTGCTCAGGTCGGCCGGGGCCTGGAGCCCGCCGCCTGTCCACGCCTTCTGCTTGACGGCGTTGTCGTAGACGCACTTGCGGGTGAGGGTGGCGCAGTCGCGCGCGGAGGTGGCGAACAGCAGCCAGGCCGAGAAGGCGCGCAGCACCGGGTAGGTGACCTCCTTGTCGGGGGCGTACTTCTTGAAGAGATCGATGACCTCCTGGGTGGCTGGGCTGGCGGAAGCGCTTTCCAGGGGTGCGGTGGCGGACAGTTCCGCGTAGTTGTGCTGGTCGGCCAGGGCGGAGCCCGCGAGCTGGAGGAAGGCCGGGCCGTAGGCGTTGCTGTTGGCGTCGATCCAGTCGGGGGCGTAGCCGATGTTCGTCAGTGCCTGCTCCAGCTTGGCGAGGCTCACGAAGTCGCCGATGAAGGTCAGGCCCTTGACACCCTTCCTCTTGATGGTCTGGGCGTACGGGGTCCAGTCGGAGACGCCGATGGCCGGGTAGAGGTCGGTGTAGGAGACCTTGCCGCCGAGCCCGCCGACGGCCTCCTTGAACTGGGCGGAGTAGGTCTTGCTGACCGGGCTGTCGCCGGCGATGATGCCGACCTTGCGCGCCGAGTCCGGGTACTTGTCCTTGATCAGCC
Source organism: Streptomyces cylindrosporus (assembly GCF_022698165.1). Taxonomy (GTDB): domain Bacteria; phylum Actinomycetota; class Actinomycetes; order Streptomycetales; family Streptomycetaceae; genus Streptomyces; species Streptomyces cylindrosporus. Next base: position 125,375 of record NZ_JALDAY010000006.1, on the reverse strand, counting down.
AGGTGTAGAAACCGGCGTAGGGGAAGTAGCCGACGCCCGCGCCGGTGGCCAGGGCCTGCAGGTCGGAGCCGACGGCCTGGGTGGACTGGGCCGCGAAGTCGGGCAGCAGGCACTTCAGGCGGTCCTTCACGCCCAGGCCGTCCAGCGCGCTGCCGCCGCCGACCAGGGCGAAGTCGGACCGGCAGGCGTCCAGTACGGCCTGGCGGACCTGCAGGAGCCCTGTGTCGTGGGTGACGGGGACGAGTTTGCGACCGTTGATGCCGCCGAGGTCGTTGCACCAGGAGGTGAACACCTGGGCGGCGTCGGGGAAGTCGGAGACCTTGGTGAAGCCGACGTCGGACAGGACACCGACCCGGATCTGTTGGTCGGTGACGCCCTGGACGGTCGAGGGCTTGGCGGTGCCGGGCCCGCACACGTCCTTCAGCGTGCCGAAGTCGGCCGACGTCCGGGCCGAGGAGCCCGCCGCCGGGGACCCGCTCGCGTCCGTGACGTCGTCACCTCCCGAATCGGAGTGGCCGGAGCATCCGGCCAGCAGCACGACCAGGGTGACCGTGCCGATGAGAAGCCTGCGCAAGGTGCCTCCTCGGGGAGCTCGGACGCCGTCGTCCGATGAGGTGGGGGGATGCGGATCCGGAGGGGGGATGGGGGAGCGGATCCGGAGGTGGCGGATCAGGGGGTGTGTACCGGCGCTCGCGTCGAGGACAGGAGCGTGGTCCGGTGCCAGCGGCAGATCGGATAGCCGATCGGCTATCCATGACGTCCGAACGGAAAGTACATTCTCTGTATGAGCAAATCAAGCACTCAGACTGGAGAACGTCACATTCGCCCGAGGGCGGGGACGCAGACAGGGGCGGACATCGCGGCGAGGCGGTCGCCTCAGGCCACCCCGGGGACGTCGAAGAGGCGCCGCGCGGCGTGGAGGAGCTCCCGGCGCAGGGTCTCGTCGTCGAGGCCGGCCACCAGGGGGTGGACGACGGTCGCGCCGATCGTGGCGCCCATCATCGCCATGCGGACCTTCGACCCGTTGCCCATGTCGTCCAGGAGGAGCCCGTACACCCGGTCCATCACATGCATCAGCGGCGCGTGCGCGGTCAGCAGCCGCACCATCACCGGGTCGTTCTGCAGCGCCCGCACCCACCGGCGGCGCCCGACCGCCACGTCGATCACCCGCCGCAGGAGCATCTCCCGCGCGCGCTCCCGGGAAGGCTCCGCCTCGGCCTCCTCCAGCGCGGCCTCCAGTTGCGCGAACTCCGTCTCCGCGACCGCGAGCACGATCTCGTTCTTGGTCTTGAACTGGTGGTAGACGGCCGCCTTCGTCACGCCGAGGGCGTCGGCGATCATCTGCAGCGAGGTGCCGCTGACGCCGTGATCGGCGAACAGGCCGAGAGCCGCGGAGAGGATCCGGGCCTGCGCGGGGCTGCGGTGGATCGACTGCAGTCGCAGAACGGGTTCGGCGGGGTTGGCAACCATGCGGAAAGAGTAGTCGCCCGCCGTCTTGCCTTTCCTAGCCGATCGGCTACCCTCATCGCCTAGCCGATCGGCTACCCCCCCCACGATGGGAGGCCATCCGGGCATGAAACCGACCGCGCAATCGATAAGCCTGTGGCTGACGCTCGTCTTCGGCGCTGTGCTGCTGGTGGCGTTCGTGCTGTTCCCCGGCTTCTTCCCGCCCATGGCACCGGGGATGACGGCGCGAGAGGTCGCCGCCTTCTACGACCAGCACACCACGATGATCCGCCTCAGCATGATCACCTTCAACTTCTGCGGCATCATGCTGATGCCCTTCTTCATGGTGATCGTCCACCAGATGAAGCGGATGGCGACGCCGAGCCAGGTGTTCGCCTACTGCTACCTCAGCGCGGCGGTGAGCGGAGCGACGCTGTTCGCGATCGCGGACCTGTTCTGGCTGGTCGCGGCGTTCCGGCCGGAACGCGACCCGCAGCTCACCCTGTTGCTGAACGACCTCGCGTGGATCACCTTCACTGCACCGGTGGGCATGATCATCGCGCAGAACCTCTGCCTGGCCCTGGCGATCCTGCTCGATGTGAACCCCCGGCCGGTCTTCCCCCGCTGGGTCGCGTACTTCAGCCTGCTCACCGCCGCCGCGATGGCTCCGGCCGCCTGTGCGGCCATCGTGCGGACGGGACCGCTGGCGTGGAACGGTGTCGTGTCCTTCTGGCTCCGGGTCGGCGCCTACGGGGCGTTCGTCGTGGTGATGTTCTTCGTCCTGCGGCCCGTGATCAGGCGGCAGGAGGCCGAGCAGGCCGTCGCGCCCAGCGCCCTGGCGGAAGGGACGCCGGCGTGACGAGCACCGCAGGGTCCGAGGCGTCCGTCCGCGAGCGCGCGTCCATGCGGGACCGGGGCAAGCGCGATCTGTGGATCTGCTGGTGGGTCTTCCCGGTCTTCTACACGCTGTTCGGCGTGATCTTCGTGCCACTCACCCGGGTGATGCCACCGCCGAGACCGGATGTGACGGCCGATCAGATCACCGCGTTCTTCGACGCCCACTCGCTGACCATCAAGATCGGCTTCGGTCTGCTGATGGTCGTGATCGGCGGCGGGAGCATCGCCAACGGCCTGGTCGCCCACCAGATGAAGCGGATGTCGATCAGTCCGGTGTTCGCCTACGGCTATATCGCGACACTCGCCGTCGGCGGGATTCCAGGCTGCCTCTTCGCGGGGCTCGCCTTTCTGACGGCCACATTCCGACCGGACCGCGATCCGCAGCTCATCGCCCTGCTGTACGACATCGCCCTGCTCAGCTTCATCGGGTCGCTGGGCTGCTTCGCCACCCAGTACCTCATTTTCGCCCTGGCGATCTTCCTGGACCGCAACAGGATTCTCCCGAACTGGATGGCCTATGTGTCCATCTGGCAGGTCGTCACCGAACTGATGGCAGCACCCGTGTTCATCTTCAGGACAGGGCCCTTCGCCTGGAACGGCGCCATCAGCTTCTACGAGGGCACCGCGATCTTCGGCGTCTACATCGCATGCCTGATCGCCCTGCTCCGCAAGGCGATCGAGCGACAGCCAGCTGATGAACGGGTCCCGGACTGACCGAGCATTCGAGAGGCGGAAATGACGCACGAACCGAAACTGGAACCGCGCCGAAGGGCCGCCGTGAAGAGCGGCACGCCACCTCCCGGATGCTATCTGTCGGGCGATACGGGCATGTGGGTCTTCGTTCTCGGGGACCTGGTGATCTTCGGAGTCTATTTCATCGTCTTCATGGTCCTTCGCGCCGGCGATCCGCGCTCTTTCCTGTCCTCGCAACGCCATCTCGACCTGACCATGGGAGCCCTCAACACCCTTGTACTGCTCACGAGTTCATGGCTCGTGGCCCTGGCGGTCCAGTCGGTACGAACCGGTGAGATCCGGCGCGCCACGGGACTCGTGTACGGCGCGGGCGGCTGCGGACTGCTGTTCCTGCTCATCAAGGCGGAGGAATGGCACACCATGATCGGCCACGGTTTCACCCTGACCCACAACGATTTCTTCATGTTCTACTACATGCTCACCGGTGCGCATCTGCTGCACGTCCTGATCGGAATACTCGTTCTCGCACTCTTCCGCGGCGAGATTCGCGATCCGCGCCTGCGCCGCATGTCGGTCGTCGAAGCGACGGCCACCTACTGGCACATGGTGGATCTGCTGTGGGTCGTCATATTCGCACTGCTCTACGTGATGAGGTGAGGTGATGCGGTCGATCGCTCGGGCACGTGTCACCCAGGTATGGATTTTTCTCTCCAGCATCACCGTGGGGTCCTGGATGCTCGGCGCCACACACGAAGGTTCTGGCATCGCCCCGAATGCGGCGGTCACCGCCGGGATTCTCGCCCTGGCCGCCATCAAGGTCCGCTGCATCATCCATTACTTCATGGAGGTCCGGACTGCTCCGGAATGGCTCCGCGTTTTCACCGACTACTGGCTGCAGGTCCTGATGTCGGCGATTCTCCTGATCTACCTGTACTGACAGGCGCCAACACACCGCGTTCTTCCCCTCCTCCCTTCCCCCGCACAAGAGAGGTCCATATGTCCGCCCGCGAAGATGTCGACTTCTTCAGCGAAGCGTCACTCATCGAGAACCCGTATCCCTACTTCGACGATCTGCGCTCGACCTGTCCGGTGCTGCCGTTGCCGCATCTCGGCGTGGTGGCCGTGACGGGTTACGACGCTGCAACCGAGGTCTACCGCGACCCCGCCACCTTCTCGTCGTGCAACTCGGTGGTGGGTCCGTTCGCGGAGTTCCCGGTTCCGCTGGAGGGCGACGACATCGGCGAGATCGTCGACCGCCACCGTGGCCAGCTGCCGATGCACGAGCACATGGTCACCATGGATCCCCCCGCGCACACCCGGGAACGCGCGCTGCTCATGAAGCTCATCACGCCCAAGCGGCTCAAGGAGAACGAGGAGTTCATCCGGCGCCTGGCCGAACGGCAGGTGGACGGTTTCATCGCCGCGGGGCGGTGCGAGTTCGTCCGTGACTACGCGCAGCCGTTCGCCCTGATAGTCGTCGCGGACCTGCTCGGGGTGCCCGAGACCGACCACGACCGGTTCCGCGAGAGGTTCGGGCTCACGGCGGCGCCGGGTGCCATCACCGGCGAGCAGGTCGGCGACGGCGGTGACCTCAACGCGCTGTCCTGGCTGGACGAATGGTTCGCACGGTACGTCGAGGACCGGCGGCGGCAGCCGCAGCGGGACGTCCTCACCGACCTCGCGCTCGCGACGTACCCGGACGGGGGCACCCCCGAGGTGGCCGAGGTCGTGCGCAGCGCGACGTTCCTGTTCGCCGCCGGCCAGGAGACCACGGCCCGGCTGCTCGCCGCCGCGCTGAAGTACCTCGCGGAGCATCCCGGGAGCCAGGACGAACTACGGGAACATCCCGAGCGCATACCGGACTTCGTCGAGGAGACACTGCGCCTGGAGAGTCCGGTGAAGACCGACTTCCGGCTGGCCCTGCGCTCCACCACGGTCGCCGGTGTCGAGGTGAAGGCCGGCACTCCGGTCATGCTCCTGAACGGCGCCGCCAACCGCGACCCCGAACACTTCCCGTGCCCCGCCGAGTTGCGCACGGACCGGCCGAACCTGCGCACCCACATCGCCTTCGGCCGGGGCGTCCACTCCTGCCCCGGCAGTCCGCTGGCCCGCGTCGAGGCACGTGTGAGCATCGAGCGCATCCTCGACCGGACCCGGGACATCCGGCTCTCCCCCGAACATCACGGCCCCGCGGAAGCCCGGCGGTTCGACTACGAACCCACCTGGATGCTCCGCGGCCTCAGCAAACTGCACCTGGAGTTCACGCCGATGGGAGCCGGTTCATGAGCCGCGTAGCCGTCATCACCGGAGGAGCCTCGGGGATCGGGCTCGGCATCGCCCACCGGTTCGCCCTCGACGGCCACCATGTCGCGCTCCTGGACGTCGACATCGAAGCCGCCGAATCGGCCACCGCCGAGATCCGCAACGCGGGCTGCAAGGCCCTGGCCGTCGAGGTCGACGTCGTGGACCGGCAGTCGGTCGCCGCTGCCTTCGACGACGTACGGACCATTCTGGGGCCGGTCGGGATCCTCGTCACCAGCGCGGGCGTCGAGAAGTTCGCCCCCCTGTGCAAGATCGAGCCGGAGGAGTGGGACCGGCTTCTGGCGGTCAACCTCACCGGTACGTTCACCTGCGTCCAGGCAGCCGTGCCCGACATGGTCGCCGCCGGGTGGGGCCGCATCGTGACGATCTCGTCGTCGAGCGCGCAGTCGGGCGCCCCGAACATGGCGCACTACGCCGCGTCCAAGGGCGGGGTCATCGCGCTGACCAAGGCGCTGGCCGTCGAATTCGCGCGCCAGGGCATCACCGTCAACACCATCCCGCCCAGCCTGGTGGACACCCCCATGGCCCGCCAGGCCGAGGCCGCCGGCGACTTCCCGGGCATCGACGTGATCGGCCCCATGATCCCGCTCGGCCGGGCCGGCGTTCCCGCGGACATCGCAGCCGCCTGCTCGTTCCTCTGCTCCGAGGGCGGCGGCTACATCACGGGCCAAGTGATCGGCGTCAACGGCGGAATGTACATCTGACCCCGCCACCGGGCTGTCGTCCGTCCGTGCTCCCGCCGCTCCGCCGCGGGGATGCCTCTATGTCTTTCGTCAAGCGAGGCGTGGGGTTCTGGGTTCGTAGAAGGTGCCATCGCGGAGCATCGCGAAGAGCACGTTGATCCGCTGGCGGGCCAGGCGGAGAAGTGCCTGGGTGTGGGTCCTTCCTCGGGTTCGGCATCGGTCGTAGTAGGTGCGGGAGGCGGGGACGTGCAGGGCGGCGAACGCGGACGGGAACATCGCGCGTTTAGCTGTCGGTTGCCGCCTCTGGGCACGTGTTCGCCGTGGATCGAGGTCCCCGACGACTTGGTCGTAGGGGCGAGGCCGACGTAGGAGGCGAGGTGGACGGCGGTGGGGAAGCTGGTGCCGTCGCCGACGGTGACCAGCAAGGTGGCGGCTGTCCTGAGAGGTCGTTTTCTCCCGTTGTTTCATCCCGGAATCGGCGGTCTATGGAGTTCTGCGGGGTAGCGCCAGGAGACGGTGGTCTCGCCGGTGAGGCGGCGGGCCATCAAGTCGGTCATGGCTAGGAGGATCATGGCTTCGGAGCGGTGCGGATGGGTCTCGTAGTCACGGGCCAAGCGCCGGTGCAGCATGAGCCAGCCGTAGATCCCCTCCACTGCCCACCGCTTCGGGACCGGGGTGAATCCCCTTGTCCCGGGGGTGTGTTGGACGATTTCGAGTCGATGCCGAGGGCGGCGGCGGGCTCGACGAAGTGCTTGCGGTAGCCGCCGTCGACCCAGACCTTGCGCAAGCTGGGATGGTGGACGGCGGCCTGTTCGAGCAGGGTGCGGCCGGCGGTGGAGTCCTGGACGCCGGCCGGCGCGTCTTCCTCCCGCATCAGGGCGACCAGCTCCGAAGTGCTGACCGGCCGTCCTTCACGAGCGAGGAGGAGGGCGAGCGGAAAGGCCCGCCGCGGCGGCCCCACCTGCATTTCGGCGCCGTCGCGCCAGGGCGGCAACGGGCCGAGGATCTCCAGACGCAGGGGCAGGCCGTCGTCCGGCCGAGCCTGTTCACCGGACGGGGCGCGACGCGTTGACTCAGCCACGCTCATGGCCTGCACCTCAAGGCTGCTCCGACGTGCACGGTGGAGCGAACACTTTTGCTGCTCGAGGTACTGGCGGGCGCTTCCCAATGGTGCTGCGGCGCACGAAGCGGAGAAACGCGAGGGCGACCACGGGCGCCCGTGCAGGATCTCTGAGACGACATGGTAGGCCGCTACCTCGATCAGTTCGGGAAGTCGGCCGTCGATCGTCGTGTCCACTTCTGCTCAGGCTGCCCGGCGAGCGTCGTCAGTCGTGCCCCCACTCAGGTCAGCAGGGCCACCGGTAGCGGGGATTACCACCCCGCGCCCTCATGACGACAGCGCGCTCCTGCTCGTCCACCTCACCAGCGCGGCCCGCCCGTAGCCGTCCGCGGAGGCCGGCAGCAGACGGACCACCCTGCGCGTACGACGTGACGTCCTTCCTCGCCACCAGCGATTTCGTCATCTCTGCAACCAATCCGCCGCCCCGGACGGAACGGATTACGCCTGGACATGTCCCGACCGCGGAGGCTCCCTGTGAAAGAAGCAGTACATATCGGAAGAAATCCACCGAGCCTGACCTTCAGGAGCTGGTCAACCGTGTGGTGCTGGGCGATGAGGAGGCGTTCGCGGGGGTCTACGACGCCGTGGCAAGCGGGGTGTTCGGAGTTGTGCGCGCCGTTGTCAGGGATCAGGCGCAGTCGGAGGAGGTGGCACAGGAGGTGCTGGTGGAGGTGGAGGCCGCGGCGGCCCGGGACCACAAGGCCGCCCTGCTGGACCGGATGCCGGAGTACGACGAGGTCGCCGAACATGTCGAGACGCGGCTGGAGCGGGAGCAGGTGCGGCGCTGTCTGCGCACACTGACCGAGATCCAGCGTCAGTCGGCGGTGGCGGGTCCATGCGCGGTCTGTGGCCGCACTGCGACAACCGTGCGGGCGGGGTCAGAGAGCGGCCTGGTTCAATGGGACGGGCGGGTGCTCGCGGCGCAGCGCCTCGGCCAGGCCGCGCCGGGACAGGACGACCTCGATGCCGTGGTGATCGCTGATGCCGGTGGTGTCGAGGACGTTGACGGCCAGTACGGCGCGCACGATCCGGCGGTCCGTGAAGACCATGTCGATGCGGCGCGGTCCGCCCTGGTGGGGCTTCGCATGGCCTGCGGTCGCGTCGAGGGCGCCGGGCTGGCCGAGGGTGTGAGCGGCATAGCGCGCGACGTCGTGCAGGCCGCTGGTCAGCATGGCCGCGTGCAGGTAGGTGCAGCTGGCGCGGGATCCGTCGGGGCGGCGATTGGTCCGGTGGTGGATGTGTGCCCGGTCGGTGACAGTCGACCAGTCGATGGGCGGGATGCGTTCCCCGTCCGCGAGCGGGTCGGGTAGGCGGGGTGCATTACTGCATCCCGCCCCCCTCAGAACCGCGCAAGCGCCTTTCGACGCACGCGGCTCAGGCGGACTTGTGGCCAGCATGGCGTATTCCTTTCCGGTAGTCGCCGGCATGAATCTGCCGGTGACATTGCGTGTGAATCGCTTCCAGGTTGTCAGGACGGTTATCGCCGCCCTGACTCCGGTAGACCGTGTGATGGACGTTGATTCCACGTAGGTTCGCTGTGAACCACCTGGCCCAGTCCCTCACGTCGTCGGGGTCGTATTCCGCCCCTTCGATTAGGTCTTGTCCGCACCTCGTGCAGAGCCCCTTCTGGCGGGCTGCCAGCGAGAGAATCCGTTTGGATTCCGTTTGCGGCATCCGCTTCCGGCGGCGGTGCGCCCAGTACTCTTCTAGTGCCGGATCGTCCGGGGAGTTCTCCCCGGCGACCAAGACATGACGCTCGATCCGGGTCCATGCGAACTTCTGTAGGTACCTATCCGGAGAGCCAAATACCCACTTGTCCGTACGGCCCGGCGCGAACATCCCCCAGTACCGTTTCCGAATCCACCCGAGGGTTTTATTGGAGTGCGACCTGCGCGTCCAGCTTTGCAGGGCGTGGTACATGAAGTAGTCGAGCGAGCTGAACACTTCCGAAGACACCACGTGACGGTAGTAGGTGGACCAGCCGCGCACGTAAGGGTTGAGTGTCGCCACCAGTCTTTCAACTGGGCTCCCCTTCCCTTTCGGATTGTGGTTCTGATCCGTTCCTTTGCCCGTTCGATGGCTTCTCTGCTCGGCTTGATGAGGGTTTTCCCGCCGTATCGACGCACGTTGAATCCCAGAAAGTCAAACCCGTTGTCGACATGGACTACGCGGGTCTTCTCGCTGTTGAACGCGAGACCTCTGGGCTCAAGCCATGCGGCCAATTCCGCACGGAGGGAGTGCGCTTGTTCCTTCGAGGTGCACATCACCACGAGGTCGTCGGCGTACCTCACCAGTGCGGGCGGCACCGGGGCGCCCTTCCGGCCCTTGAACGGCCGGTTGGCCCCGATGGCGTCCCCCATTCCGTGAAGGGCCACATTTAGCAACAGCGGCGAAATGACACCACCTTGTGGAGTGCCATCTACTGCATGAGCGAATGTGGTTCCTTCCATTACGCCAGCCTTCAACCACCCGAGTATCTGTCTCCGACCGGGAAACAGGCCGATCGAATCCATGAGGTGTTGATGGCTGATGCGATCGAAGGCGGCCGCAAGGTCTGCATCGAGAACCCATACCTTGCGAGCTGCCCTGTTCCCGATTTGCTTAAAGATCATCTCGATCGCATCGTGAGTTGAGCGCCCGGGTCGGAACCCATAGCTCCGTCCCTCGAACTTGGCTTCCCATTCCGGCTCAAGAGCGTTCTTGACCCTGGCTTGGTTAGCTCGGTCCATCAGGACGGGGATTCCGAGCGGGCGCGTCTTCCCGTTGGCTTTCGGAATAAGCACACGCTTGACGGGCTTCGCAGAGATATTCGGCCTGGTGAGTATGTCTCTCGCCATCCGACCTCTTGCGGACGGGGTGAGTGCTGTCACGCCGTCAATGCCCGCTGTTTTCTTACTGGTGCTGATCTGAGATACCCGCTTCACACTGGTCAGGGTGTGTTGGCACGGGACCGCATCATCAGCTTCTGAAGGTTGCGAACACTCTTGTGATCGCCTTGCCTGCTGGCCCTGTAGATTCGTTGACGCAGTCGCCGTACGTGATCCTCTTCCGTGCGCCAGTCGACAGTCGACCAGAACTCGGCATCGGTTGTCACGTCCTCGGTTCCGTTCGCGGAGGGCCCGGCGCCCAGTTTTTCGGTCATCGTTCCTTCCTCGTCTAACTTGTGCCTCGGTTATGGCTTTTGGCGTTTCGCTTCTACATGGTCTACCTGCTCCATGTCAGCCCCCTTTCGGGTCCGGGCACAGGCCCGGTATCCGCCGGGTGATAGACAGCTGGGTGAGTCCAGTTCGCCTGTCGTTTCCCCTGGGCTTTCGCCCTAGCGGCCTTCGCTTCTTGGAGCATCCTGTTCCCGCACAGGGGTTGGGCCTTCGTTACCTCCGGCTTACCGGGAGACCAGTCCCGGACCCATACGGGGTTTCCGTGTTCCACATTCCACAGATGCGATAGGGGTGGGTGCCCTCTCTGAGCCGAACCTGCGGTGACCTACTTCCCGGCAAATACCGACCGGGAGTCGCATGGGCCTTCTCAAGCCCCAGGTTTCTACCCGCCGCTTACTGTCCACTGTCGCGGGTTATGCATAACGACTCTTTACTACGAGGATTCACTTTCGTTCACCCGTCCCATCTTCGGCTCGCCTGTAGCTCCCGGTGGACCCGTTCGCCCTTGGACTTTTCACCTCGGCTTAGCACCTTCTGGTTACCCGGAACGCACCTGAGGCTGCCGACCGACTTCAGGTCACAAGCCGGGGGCATCGCTCTCACGCAGATGTCCCACTGTCAGAATGCGACCTCACGTCGCACGTACTCATTGCAATCGCCTCCGCCGATGAAACCTCCGCGCCCCTCCATCCGGTCGATCAGCTCCGTGATCTCGTCGGCTTCGCGCTCACGGCCTCGGGGACTGTTGAACGCCGCGTGCCACGACATCAGCATCAGTTCGGATTGGGGTGCGTCGGCGAAGCGGGCCGACACGACGGTTGGCGGAGTGCGCCAGAACATGGGGTTGTACGGCCTGCGCTCGGCGACCGGGAAGGTCTCCGGCCGGATGAACAGGGCGGTCGGGTTGTGGCCGGCGCCGTTGGGCGAGAGGAAGCCTCTCATCCCCAGTAGTTTCTCTGCGGCCTTCAGCCGCCGGTTGTCGGCCAGGTGGCTGTACTTGGCCTCCTGTCGTAGAACGAGGTCGGCCTCCAGAGGCTTAAGAATATGGTGGTGGGCGTCCAGCCAGCGCTGCGGCAAGGTCCCGTCGGGGTTGTCCTCGCCTCCGTCCCGCTCCAGATTCAGACACACGATCGTGACCACGTCGTCACCGTGGGTCCTGCTTCGCACGGCTTGTCTCCTCAGCGTTGTGATGGGGTGGGGCGGGCTGGGTGCGCCCGATGATCGGACCGTGTCCGCCTTGGCGCGGCGGGACCAGTTGGGCTGCGGTGCGCCACGGGGGTGCCATGGGCGGCTCGGCTACTACGCGGTGTGTGCAGCGGTTGCCGTCCTTGACGCGTTTGCGGGTCGTGCGGCGTATCTGGCCGCACTCGGCGCATTTCTGCGGCCAGGACGCCGTGAACCGGCCCGGGTAGCGGGTTTGGGGGATGAACCCGGCGGCGCGCATCTCCTCGGCGGCCTGCCTGGCCTCCGCGCAGGCCGGGCAGGCCCCGTCCTTGAGGACGGTTTTGCACGTGCCGCACTTCGGCCGGTTCGCCCGCTCTGCTGCGCGGCGGGCTCGGAGCATCTTTTGGTGGGTGCAGCGTTCGCCGTTCCTGATCCGGTTGAGTTTGAACAGGTGCTTCTCCCCGCAGCCCTCGGTGGAACAGACGAGCAGCCACAAGTCCAACACCCTGCCCGGGTAAGGCTCTTTCGGGGTGAAGCCGGCGGCACGCGCCTCGGCTTCCGCTCGGTCGGGGGAAGTGGTTCTCCCAGCCACCTTCTGGCTCCAGTCGCTGTGATCGAGCAGGATCCCGCCCGCAGACGGCGTGGCGGGTGGTGCTCTGGCCTTCCGCAGGCGCCACCCTGCGGAAGGCCAGAGCGGGGCCCGGACCCACCGGGGATCAGACCCCCCTGGCCCAACGGCGAGGGCCAGGAGTCCAGGCCGCCCACTGCCGCCGAGGGGGGTGGACTCGGCGGCAGGAGGGTGGCTCAGCGGATGCCGCGCTGCCGTTCCACGTCGGTGACCTGCCTGCGGTGGTAAAGGAGTTCGGCGCGTGCCAGGCGGGCGTAGTGGCGTACGACGTCCTTGCCGAGCAGCCGGTCGGCCACCGGGCTGCCGTCGAACTGCTGGAGAGCCTCCCCGAGATCGCCGGGCAGCGGCATCGAGCTCTCGTCCTGGTAGGCGTCCCCGCCGCAGGCCAGCGGTGCCGCCAGTTTCTCCTCGATGCCGTAGACGATGGAGGCGATGCAGGCGGCAGCCGCGAGATACACGGTGGCGTCGGCGCCTGCGAGACGGACCTCCAGGCGGGCGCGCTCGCCGTGGCCGGCCAGGCGGACGGCGCAACCGCGGTGATCGATGCCCCAGTTGTAGCGCAGCGGGGCGAAGGAGTGGGGGCGGTAGCGTTTGTAGGAGTTGACGTAGGGCGCGTACAGCACCCCCAGGTGCGGGAGGGCTCCGATCAGCCCGGCGATGGCATGGTCCATCAACGGCGACAGATCTTGCCCCCGGTGGTGGACGAAGCACGGCTCACCGTGCTCGGACCACAGCGACACGTGCAGGTGGAGCCCGCTGCCGACGCCGGTTTCCGGGGCCGCCATGAACACCGGGGCAAGGCCGGTCCCGGCGATCTCTGCGGCCATGTGCCGGAAGAGCGTGTAGTCGTCGCAGGCATTCAGCGCATCGGTGTAGGCGAACGTCACCTCGACCTGGCCGGGCGCCCCCTCCGCTTTCATCGCCTCGTGGCCGATACCGGCGTCGTTGAGGACGTTCCCCAGGTCACCGAAGAAGGTCCGGACCTTGGGCGGGGGGTTCAGGCTGTAGTCGAGACTTCCCTCCCATACCGGGCTGAGACTCGCCTGCTGCTTCGTGCACAGCAGGAACTCGCTCTCCACCCCGATCCGTGCCAAATAGCCCAGTTCCCGCAGCCGTTCAAGCTGCCTGGTCAGCATGCGGCGCGGGGCGACCTCGACGGGCGTGCCGTCGTCGTGGACGGGGGTTCCCAGGAAGAGGGCGCTTTCAGGACGGGTGGGCAGGATCCAGGCGGTACCCGGGTCGGGCTTGACGAGGAAGTCACCGAAGCCCTGCTCCCAGCCGGCGGAGTCGAAGCCGTCCAGGGGTGTCCGGTCCGGGTCGGTCGCCAGGATGTAGGAGCACATCTCCGCCCCGTGCGCCATCCGGTCCAGGAACACTGAAGGGTTGAAGACCTTGCCCTGGAGGCGGCCGTGGACGTCGGGGACGCCCAGCACGATCTCGGTGACCCGCTGGTCCCGGACGAAAGTCTCCAGTTCCTCCGGGGTGAGCGCCTCGTACGGCCAGTGCTCGGCGGCGGGGAGTGTCGTGGGTGTGGTCATCAGAACCCTCCGCTGTACGCGGCTTCGCCGGGCTGGGCGGTGTGCGCGACGGTCAGCTGGTACCTCTTCTTGCCGCGTGCGAGCCAGGTCGCCCAGGCCAGTAGCAGCGCCCCCAGCAGGGTCACGCCCGCGTAGTTGAAGGAGGTGACGGTGACCGGTGCGGACTGGGGCAGGCAGAACACGACGGTGATGACCACGACGTAGGTGACGGCGATGACGCCAATCGGCTGGCGCCAGCGCCCCAGCGTCCACGTGCCGGGCTGGTAGTCCTTGCCCTTGCGCAGCGCGAGGTAGACCGGGATGCCGTACGCCGGTGTCATGCCGACCGCGTTGATCGCGGTGATCGCGCCGTAGGCGGCCGCCGACCACAGGGCGGGCAGGGCAAGCGCGAAGGGCACAACGACCGCGAACCACACCGCGCGGGTAGGCGTCCGGGTCTTCTGGTTGACCTTCCGCCAGCTCTGCGACCACCACAGGGCCCCGCTGCGGGAAAACGCGTAGACCATGCGGCTGGCGGCGGCGACCTCGGCGTTCCCGCAGAACAGCATGGCCACGATGACGACCAGGAGCAGGGCCTTGGCGACGTTCGCGCCGAGGACGTCGATGAAGATCTGCGCGGGCGCTACGTTGGTCGGCGTGTGCTGGGTCTTCGCGTAGTCCTGGATGGCGAACAGCAGCCCGGCCAGCAGGACGAACCCGGCCGCCCAGGACACCGAGATGGCGCGGACGATGCCCCTGGGCGCGGAGTTCTGGGCGTCCGTGGTCTCCTCGGCGACGTGCGCGGAGGCGTCGTACCCGCAGAACGTGTACCCGGCCAGGAGGGAGCCGACGAGCACGACGTAGAACGGGCTGGAGACGCCGGTGTCGTTGTGGAAGGTGGTGAAGACGAAGCTCACCGACTGGTGCTTGGCCGGCGCGACGGTCAAGGCGCTGACGATGAGGACGACGCCGAGGAGCTGCCACCACACGGAGATCGAGTTCAGGAGGTTGACCAGGCGCACGCCGAACGAGTTGAGCAGCCCGTGCAGGAGCAGGATGGCCGCGAATATGACCATGGTGCTGCGGGTGGAGGGTGTGATGTCCCATTGGAGCTGGGCGAAGGCCCCGACGAACGCTGCGGCCCCGTAGTCGATGCCGGCGATCGCGCCGAGCAGGCCCAGAAGGTTCAGCCAGCCCGCCGTCCAGCCCCAGCGCGGTCCGCCCAGCTTTTCGGCCATGAAGTAGGGACCGCCGCTGGTGGGGTAGGCGGAGACGACGTCGGCGAGGGACACTCCGACCAGCAACGTGAAGAAGCCGATCACCACCCACGTGCCGAGCATCACGGCGGGCCCGCCGGTCGTGAGACCGAACCCGAACAGGGTCATGCAGCCGGCCAGGATGCAGATCACGCTGAAGGAGATCGCGAAATTGCCGAACGGGCCCAGTCTGCGGGACAGCTCGGGCTTGATCCCGAGGACGGTGAGAACATCATCGTCGCTGGCCGGTTCCGCCGGGCGGGCTTTTTTGTGAGTCACCAGAGATCCACTTTCGAAGGGAAGGGGAAGGTGCGGGGCAGAGCGGGGGAGCCGATCTCGTCAGGCGGGCCGCGGCTGGTCATCGCGGGGCGCGCTACCGCAGGACGGAGGATCGGATGCGGAGGAATTCCAGCGTCCAGTCCTTGGAGCGGCCGAGGCTGGCGTTGATGTCCTGCCAGGGCTGCGGCACGGCGTAGGGGCCCATCGCCTGGAACACCCGCGCCGCCCGGTGGGTTTCGCCGCACGCCACCAGGGCGTGCGCCAGGTAGTTCAGGTCCCAGGGCGACAGCCACGCATGCTCGGTGTCGGGAACGTGGAGAAACCATTGGTCGTAGGCCTGGACGGCGAAGTGGCGGACCTGATCCGTCTGGAAGAACCCCAGCGCGCCCGCCTGGCCCTGGCCGTGGCGTTGCCGGTAGACGTCCATGAGCGCGTACAGCGGCAGCACCAGGAGTTCGGGGTTGACCACGCGGCCGGCAACGAGCCAGTGGACGTATTGCAGCGCGACCGCAGTGCCGTGGCGGTGCAGGAAGTACTCGCGCATGCGGTGGTGGCCTTCCCGGCTGCCGGGATCACGCCAGTTGATCTCGTGCAGGAGCGGCCACGGCCCCGCAAGGTGCATCACCGGGTCGTCAAGCCGCTCCCACGGTTGGATCCGCCTGTTCCAGTAGGGATCAACGGCGCGTGGATCGAGGACGAGTTGGGCCAGCTGGAGTCTGCCGATCCACGGCTCCGGCGACTTCGGCCACAGACTCTGCGCCCTCTTCCACTCTTGATAAGCCATCGCCATCGCGCGGCCCACCGTGCTGGTGTTTCCGCCACCGCGATTAAGTTCGAGGGCTGCCTCGGTCAGGGCCCTGGCCCACAGGGTGACCGCGTGCGCGTTGTTCGGCTCTACGTCCCGCCACATCTTGATGACGCTGCGGTCGCTAGCGCCCGCCACGAGCTGCTGGGCGCGGCGCGCGCGCAGTGACCAGTTCTCACCTGTCCGCACAAGGAGGTCGTGCGTGGATGCGAAGCGCCCCAGCTTCAGGTCCTCGAGGGCCCCACGGAGATCTGCGTCGGGACCGACCGGGCTCACTATCAGGTTCATGTCATCGGGGGGTGTCACTCGGTCTCCGCTGCCGGCCGAGGTGGCACTGGTCGTTAACGAATCGGGCATGATGAGCCTCGTCGTTGAGTGGTGGGGGTGGTTGGAGTAGCGCTGCCGCGCAGCAACGCGACGCGGCAGCCGGCGCGAGGTATACGGGTGTCAGTTCTCGGCCCAGCCCTTTGTCGCCATTACGGCCCCTCGTCGGCGGACCGGCTGTGGCCGTAGGCGACGAGTTGCGACACCGTCAAGGCGGGGCACAGGTCGCCCGGCCCGTCCATCGGCACCACCCAGTAGCTGAATGCGTCTTCCGGATTACTGAGGTCGAACCGCGGAACACCGAGGAAGGAGCCGCGGGCAAGACACTCGGCGCCGCGCCGCGGTTTGCTCCACTCGGGTCGATCGGCGGCACTCGGTGGCACGAGGGCGTAGTACCGGCGGTTGTGCTGGTCGGCGAAGACGGGGCCGTTGTGCAGCACCTGGGCGAGGAACTCTCTCACCTTCTTCGGTGCATCCGATCCGGCCGCAGCGTGGATCAGGCTGGCGTCCATGCGGACGGCGGTGAATCGCATGCCGCATCGCAGGAGAGCGATCCCGCCGGTGCGCCACTCTTCGAGCGCCCGGTCCCTACTGTCAGCGGACAGCAGCAGCCACGTGCCCACGGCCAGCTCGCGCTCCTGCCGGGTGCTTACCAGCGCTCCCGCTGACGACGGGGCGTCGGTGTGCTCGCTGGAGGTCTTCGGGCTGGTCATGACGCCTCCCGGCTCCGTGTGCCCTCGCTCGAGGCGACGCTGGGGATGGTGAAGGTGGCCCACACGTCCTTGCCGCTGAGGGCGGGGGACCATCCAAAGTCGTCGGCAATTGCCCTGACCAGCTGCAAGCCTCGGCCGTCCTCAGCGCCCGCGGCTGCGCAGGACGGCGCGGGAAAGGCCTGGTTGAAGTCCCGTACGCAGACGTTCAGCGCTCCGGGCAGACGCCTGACGGTCAGCCGCGCACTCCTTGTTCCGGTGCCCGCGTCCGGCTGCACGTGCCTCAGGACGTTGGTCAGCAACTCCGAGACCGTTAAGGTCACCCGCTCTGCCAGGCCATGCAGATCCCATAGCGTGGCCGGCCGGTCGTTGGCGGGCGGCTGCGCGGTGGGGCCGATCAGGCGGCTGACGGTGTTGCGCATGGTGTCGATGTCCACTGGCCGCGTGGCCGCTGCGGTCTCCGTGGTGGTGTTCCTCGCCCGGCGCCTGTCTGCGGGCAGGTGCGGCAGGCCCGGGACACGGGATGACGGGACGCAGCTGCAGGCACCGACCGTCTGGGGACAGTGGTGCGGGGTGCACAGAGGGAGCTGGTGGATCGGCCGGGAACGGCTGCGATCTCCTGCGCGCTGGTGGGCGCTGGCCGGGGTCGTTGCGCTCATCTGCTGCTCCCTTGCGACGTGGCGGGTTGAGCAGTCGGGTGACTGCCTGGGCACACCAGGCAAGCGAGGGCCAGCGTCGTGAGCCGTCAGCACCGTGTTGTGCGTCTGCTGCCAACGGTGTGCGCAACCAGCGTGTCGCGCATGAAAGGAGGCAACGCTCACAGTTGTGTGAGCGGGGGTGAGCGGGGCTAGAGGCCGACCCAGGAGGCCATGTGGTGGAGAGTGTCCGGGGTGCGGCGGGAGATATGAACGAGCCCGGTGATCGTTTCGCGGGCCGCGGGGTGGTAGCGCGTCTGCTCGGGGGCCAGACGGCGGGCCTCGACAAGCGAGGCCAACGCGCCTTGGGGGTGGCCTGTCTCCATTTCGCAGCGTGCCTGGTCGATCAAGAAGTGCGCGCGGCGGGAGGTGGCCAGCTGGGCCGGCAGTTTGATAGTGCGGGCCTGGGTGAGGGCGTCATCGTAGCGGCGCATCTCCACAGCCGCGGACATTCGGTGCAGGGCGACGTTGGCCGGACCGAAGCTGAGCCAGTGCACGTTGGAAGCGTCCCCGGTGCGCGACGCGATCGACTCCGCCTGAGCGAGGTGACACTCGACGGCGTCCTCGTTGCTGGCGCGGGCCGCGATCACGCAGGCGCCGAGGTGGAGTTGCCCAGTGACGGCGAGCGCCTCGCGCCCCTGGTCGGCCTGGCCGACCACGCTGTGGCCGGCGGTGATCAGCCGTTGGCCGATGCGGTATTCGCCCTCCCGGAAGTACACCAGCGCCCGCATGTACTGGCGGACCGCGCCCAGGCAGGGATCCGAGGCGCGTTCGGCGGCCCAGCCCATCCGGTCCAGCGCGACCGAGGACAGATCGTAGTAGCCCAGCTTGATGCTGATGTCATGCGCGGAGCGGTAGGCGGAGGCCAGCGCTCGCCACAGCTGGCTGGAGGGCACCGTCCAGGCCGCGTGTGTCAGCTCGGCGATCAGGTCCGGCAACTGTCGTGCCGCAGTGCGCAGATGAGTGGCACGCACCTCGGCGCACACTCGGTCCGCTCGCGAGACGAGCTCAGCGGCCGGGCGTACGCTCAGGTCGGGATCAGCACCCAGGTCGTACAGGTCCAGTGCCTCGCGGATCGGCCGGATCAGCTCGGCCAGGCGGTCCCGCTGCAGCTCGCTCACGTACGGCTGCCCGGTCAGCACCGTGACATCAATCTTGAGGACCTTCGCGCACGCCGCCACGAAGTCGGCTGTTGCGGGACGGGCCCCGCACTCCACTTGGTTGAGCAGGCTGTAGGAGTAGGGCAGCAGAGCCGCCATCTGGCGCTGCGTCAACCTGGCCAGGCGGCGCTGCTCCTTTATACGTGCGCCCGTGTGGTTCTCATCCCGCCTGGGCATACCCGCTCTCCGTTCTCAGCGCTCACGCAAACCCTACCGGTGACACCCCCGCCGCCCGCCCCACATCGTGGAGACACTGCCTGCCCCGCTCGCTTTTGGGTGTGATCGGATAGCGGGTATGACGATTGCTTCGCGCGTGCTGTACCTGTTCGGTTCGGCGGCTCCGCCCGTTTTCGATATCGCAGCAACCGTCGAGGAGGCACAGCATCAGGGCTGGGATGTGTGCCTGGGCCTGACGCCTACGGCCGCGCGCTGGCTGGCCCCGCAGCAGGCCGCACTGGAGCGCCTGACCGGGCATCCGGTGCGCAGCGAGTACAAGATGCCGCACGAGCCGGACGTGTGGCCGAAGGCGGACGTGATCGCCGTGGCGCCGGCCACGTTCAACACCATCAACGCGTGGGCCTTGGGCCTGACCCACACTTTCGTGGTCGGCGTGGTCGCCGAGGGCATCGGCAAGAACATCCCCATGGTGGCGATGCCGTGCGTGAACGCCGCCTACGTCCAGCACCGCCGGTTCGAGCGCAGCGTCAGCGAACTGCGAGAGATGGGGGTACGCGTCCTGTACGGAGAGGGCGGCTTCGTGCCCAACCAGCCAGGCCAGGGCCGACCCAAAGAGTACCCCTGGGGCCTGGTGCTCGACGCTGCTCGGGAACTGCTGGAAACCCGGCAGCCCAATTCTGGAAGTTGACGAGGCGGCTCCGCTTGCAGCTGCGGTAGCGCACGAGTCGGGACATGGCGATGGCGCCAGCCGGGTGCACTACGGCCCTGACGAGCGAAGGCATCCCCTTGGCCCGGCGTGATGGAGGGGTGCTGTTCGACGACGGCGCGGTCCCGACGTCACGAGGGGTGTGCGCACCCGTCGGCGTAGCCGACCAGCGGGTGAAAGGACATCCTCATCGGTCAGATATAGACGAGCCAGCAAGGGGGGCGACGACCGATCAGCGCAGAGCGCGGCGGGTCGCTGGCGATGCCCGTGGCGCATTGAGGTGCTTGTCGACAGTCGTACGACCGACGACGACACGTCGATCCGCAGGCGCTGCCAGTGTCCGGACTGCTCCTGTCGTTTCACGACTAACAACGGCTAACACAAAGAGGTTGATCGGCCCTGACTGCCGTGACTGGTGCGGGAGTTGAGCGTTCGGTCTGGTGTGGGGACGTCGCCGTGGATCGTGTCGGATGAGTTGTGGGACCGCCTGGGGCCGCTGCTACCGCAGCGTGAGCGCAGGTTCCGGTATCCCGGCCGCAAGGCATTGCCGGACCGGGACGTGCTGTGCGGGATCTTGTACGTGCTGCACACCGGGATCCAGTAGGAGTACCTGCCCCAGGAGTTGGGCTTCGGCTCGGGCATGACGTGCTGGCGACGGTTGCGGGACTGGAACGAGGCCGGCGTCTGGCAGCGGCTGCACGAGGTCCTGCTGGCCGAGTTGAACGCGGCATCGCGGCTGGACTGGTCCCGGTGCTGGTCGATTCCTCCCACGTCAGGGCGCTAAAAGGGGGCCGCACACGGGCCCCTCGCCGGTCGACCGGGGCCGGGTCGGCTCGAAACACCATCTGATCACCGACGGGCACGGCACCCCGCTCGCGGTCCTGCTGACCGGCGGCAACCGCAACGACGTCACTCAACTGCTGCCGCTGCTCGACGCGATCCCACCGGTCCGCGGCCGGGTCGGTCGGCCCCGCCGCAAGCCGGATTCGCTGTTCGCTGACCGGGGCTACGACCACGACATCTACCGCGACCAGGTCCGCGCCCGTGGCATCGTGCCCGCAATCGCCAGACGCGGCACCCTGCACGGCACGGACTGGGCACCTACCGGTGGGCCGTGGAGAGGAGCTTCGCGTGGCTGCACGGCTTCCGACGTCTGCGGATCCGGTGGGAACGGCGGGCCGACATGCACGAAGCATTCCTCAAACTCGCGTGCTGCCTCATCACCCACCGACAACTCGGCTCATTGTGTTAGCCGTTGTAAGTGCCGACACAGTGGCTCCAGTTCGGTGCATCCACTCCGAACCGTACCCACGTCGAAACGCCGCGCGTGCACGAGGGGCCGCACCGGTTGCGGCCCTTCGTTCTCGGATCACCGTTCGATGATGTCTGTCAGCTGGATCAGGTTGTCGATGCGCCAGTCCGCCGCCGTCCTGACCTCTGGGTCACGAGCCCACAGATGTCCCCACGGCCCGCGGCGGATGTGCGCGGCGCGTAGCCCGGCGGCCTTCGCCGGGAACACGTCGTTGGCGGGATGGTCGCCGACATACAGGGTCGCGCTCGGAGCAGCCTGCGCCACGTCCAGCACCCGCCGAAAGAACTCCGGCCGCGGCTTCGCCACGCCCCACTCGCCCGAGGTAGCGATGAGGTCCGCCGGTAGGTCCAAGTCACGTAGCAACTGGGCAGCGCGGGAAGTCTGGTTGCCCGCCACGACGACACGCACTCCGAGCATCCGTAGAGCAGACAGGGCCGGCCGCACGTCGTCGTAAAGGTCGCTCTCATCCAAAGATTCGCCACGGCCGGCGGCTTCGCGAGCGTTGTACTCCGCAGCGACCTCGATGCCAGGGCGCGCGAGCCGGAGGGCTTCGGCGTTGTCCTGTCCCCGGGCGACGACCGCACCGACTAGAGCGGAGAGGGTGTGGCGGGGGATGTCCAGCCAGTCGGCCCACGATGCCCAGTAGCGGTCGTCCCGGGTGATCGTCTCGCCGATGTCCAACACGATGGTCTCAATCACCCTGGGAGCCTACGGCGGCGTCCTGCCAGTCCCTCGTCCCGGCTGGCCCGTGGGCCAGCGCTTCATGGGCCCGAGCCGGAGTGGGCTGGGCAGTGGTTCGACTTGATCGCGGAGTTGCGGCGGGCAGGCTTGGTCTCCTCTGACATTGTGGACACGACCTGGGCTTGATCATGGGTTGGTTGCCGTAACTCCGGTCGGCCGGTTGCGCGTTGGTGGTCCAAGCAACGACGCCCCGCTTCCTGCGGGGAATGCAGGTGCCATGCCGGCCCGGCGCTGTGATCCGAGCCTGATCCCGCCGTCACCGGGATGAGGCTCGCCGCGTTTGAGGAAGGCCGGTTGTCGGCGCAGGCGTCCGTTGCCCTGATCGAATCGGCGGTGGAGGACTTCAGACGAGGCACGCGTACCACCTGTGCAACGCTGGCTGGCGCGAGAGCAGCTACGGCGGCGACATCGGCGGCAGCTGCCTCGAAGTGGCCGACGGTGTCCCCGGCGGAGTGCCCGTCCGGGACAGCAAGCTGCCGGACGGGCACTCCGCTTTTTGTCGGGTCTGTCGCGTGGACGCAGTTCGTTGGCGCCGTGGAGGCGTTGGTGGTCAGTCGGTGATGTCGACCCAGAACTCGTCCGTGTTGTACAGGATGCGGTCGCTGAAGTAGTACCAGATCAGCAGTCCGCCCGCGGCTTGGTTCTCGGTCCGTGGCACGGCCCGTACCGAGAAGTCCCACACGGGACTGCCCGCGCCCTCGTCGGTGGACTGGAACGGGTACTCGTCGCAATCTTGCGTCGCCGTGTCGTAGGCGGGCAGGCCCGTCTGGTCGTTGTACGGGGTGGTGCGGTTGCAGGCCGCGTCCTTGTAGTACCTGTTGGCGCTGGTGATCGGCCCGGCGGGCACCCGGTGCAGCCCGCGTTCGTCGCGGGAGCCGGTGTACTTGCCCGGGATGTCCTTGCGTTCGATCTCGATCGGATAGGTACGCGTCGGATCGTTCTGGGCGAACCGGATGTGCTGGGCGACCGAGGTGACCCGGCTGTCACCGACGCTGTACTGGAGATGCGGGATGACGTCGTAGTTCACGCACGCCTTCGGATAGTCCTGGAAGAACGTGAAGTAGTTGGCCGAGTCGCAGCGGATGGTGTGGTTCTCGGTGGTGCCGGTGGTGTAGACGTAGTCGCCGCCGCTGCCGCCGAAGCGGAAGTGCCACTGGTGGTACAGGACCTTGTCAGCGGCGGTGGAGGCGGTCTCGTTGGAGTAGATGTCCCAGTGCAGCCACTCGTCGTGGTAGTCCCACTCGTCCCAGGTGTGCTCGATCCCGCTGCCGGTGCCGTAGCAGAACGTCGCGTCCTGGGTGCAGTCGGACAGGACGTACATCGACAGGTCGTCGACCTCCCAGATCCAGCCGTCGAGGGGGCTCCACCCGTCGTACGAGACGGAGCCGTACTGCGCCTGGAAGTAGGTGCGGACCGCGCGCTCCTTACCGTTGCCCACGGTCACCGCGTCGTACGCGACGCTGGCGGTGCCGTGGAACTCACGGGTGCCGTCACTGTTGACGGTGTAGTAGTCGATGCCGAGCCGGCCCTTCTTGCACCACAGCCAGCGGTTGTACGTCTCCCCGGAGGCCGTCTCGGCACCGTCCCGGTCCAGGCATGCCGCGCCGTCGGGGGGCGGCTCGTCACCCCAGCCGGTCGGCGGTGCCGCCGCCGCGGCCGCCTCTGAGCTCGGCACCGTGGCGTCCTTGGTCAGGGGCACCTTGGAGGTGTCGGCGTAGCTGTGCTGTTCCTGTTTGCCTGCGTTAAGCAGCGCGTTCGCCACGGTCTTCGCGGACAGCGCGGACGTACGGTCGGGCTGCACAGCGGGCGCGGGCCTGCCCACCTTCTCGCCCGGACGGACCTTGCCGAGCTTGTACGGCAGGAGGACGGGTTCGCCGATCAGTTTCGTGCCGGCGATGGCTGCGGTTGTGGCGTCCTGCGCATGTGCCGCAGGGCCGGACAGACCGATGGCCAGCGGTATCAGCAGCCCGGTTGCGAACCAGCGCAACCGCCTCCTGATGCGAGACAACGACATGCGGGTGTTCCCCCTCGGTGTAAGAGGGGCCACGCCGTCAGGACAAGGCTGTGCACTCGCGTACAGATGTGACGCATGGAGCGGCCCCCGTTTTTGACCGAACACGGCCATCATTACGGCTGGGCCGGAAGGGGTACCCACGATTACAAGGCAAGGCGCGTGTCTGCTGTGACCATACGGTTCACCCGATATCCCCCGAGGCACCTGCGGCGACGCACAGGGACACACTGGCTGAAACCCCCGATATAAGCGGGGAGATATTGTGACTCACCTGTGAGACCGGCGATCACAACTGCGATGTGAGAGAAGGCGGTGACCGTGACTCATGCACCAGCTGACGCCTGGGACCGGATCGACCGCTGGCTGTCCGAGCACGCCCCCGGCTACCGCGCGCGCCTGCGCCCGCCCGCCGACGGCGAGTTGCTGCGCCAGGTCGCGCAGCGTTCTGCGGGCGCCGAACTGCCCCCGGCCCTGCTGTCCTGGTGGGCCCGGACGGACGGCCTCGACCGTGCGCCAGCCCCCGCATCACCGCCCCCGGCAGGCCACTTGATCCCCGACTTCTACGACCCCTGCGGCGCGGCCGAGGCCGACGAACGCCGGACGATCCACCTCCAGGTGGCACGCGACATCGTGCCCCCGCCACTCGCGGCAGCCTGGGAACAGCACACCCGCGCCCGCAGCGCCGATCCCGCGGGCACGTTGTACCCCACGGAAGCAGTCCCCGTATGGCTGCCCCAGTGGCTGCCCGTGGCCGTCGACGGCGCAGGCGGCGGCCTGTTCACCGACCTTCGGCCGGGGCAACTCCACGGCTGCATCGTCCCCTTCACCCCTACCGGACACGACCGGGCGCCCCGCTGGCCGGGCATCACGCAGATGCTGACCGATGTGGCCGACCGCCTCCAGTCCCTCGACGCGAACGAAGCCGCGAGCATGAGGGTGGGGCACTGGACGCTACCGCGCGGCTGAGCGTTGTCCGACGGGGCGTACTCACCGTGCTCGCAGGCAACCCTGGGGCTGGCACCGTGGCCTTCGCCCGGTCGGTGATCGCTGATCCGGTTCGAGGGAACAGCCCCTGCCCCCGGTGCAGCGGGTGGTGCGAACTGTCTGTACGGCCCCGCGCCCGCGCCACCCACGTGGCCTGGGCCGCCAAGCCCTCGACACCGCGCGTGGGCCGACATCCGCGCCATGACCGCCCCCGCGCCGCCGTCCTACCCCGCGTGGTCGGACGTCGCGGTGGTGGGGGGAGCATCTGCTCAGCCGTCACCTGCCCGTGAAGGATCGTCATGCGCTCTGCCCGTCGTACCGTGCCGCCCGTCCTGCTCTGCTGCCTGTTGCTGGCGGGCTGTTCGTCCTTCCTGCTCGGCACCTCGTCCTCGTCCGACAGCAGTAGTCCGATGCCGGGGGCGCCGGGCACGTCCGCGCAGGCCGGGTCCGGCAAGGTGATCGCGGTGGGGGCGGGCCCGCAGAAGCACTACACGGTGCAGCAGCAGCCCGCCGCGGGCTCGTGCCATTACCGCTACGAGCAGGGCGAGCCGCTGGAGGACCCGGCGTGCACGCCGGGCGCGATCTCCCCGGCGGTCACCCAGGCGAACCTGACGTCGACGATCTGCCGCACGGGCGGCTACACCTCTGGGGTGCGCCCCTCCGCGTATGTGACGGGCAAGGAGAAGAAGCTGAACGCCGCCTCGTACGGCTTCACCGGGAGCATGTCGGACGCGGAGTACGACCACTTGATCAGCCTTCAGCTCGGCGGGGACCCCAACGACCCGAGGAATCTGTGGGTGGAGCCGGCCGACCCCGGCCACCGGAAGGGCACGGGGGTGAACAACCGGAAGGACCCGGTGGAGACCAAGCTGCACACC
Source organism: Streptomyces cylindrosporus (assembly GCF_022698165.1). Lineage (GTDB taxonomy): Bacteria > Actinomycetota > Actinomycetes > Streptomycetales > Streptomycetaceae > Streptomyces > Streptomyces cylindrosporus. The sequence goes on along the minus strand of NZ_JALDAY010000006.1, from coordinate 99,706 downwards.
GCGGTCTGCAAGGGCCAGGTCACCCTAGCCGCCGCCGGGCAGCAGGCCATCGTCACCGACTGGACCACCGCGCTCAGCCGCCTCGGCCTCCGCTGATCCGCCGACTGGCTTCCGTCGCGCGTCCTTCCGCGTCGAGAGCACGCGACGGCGCATCGGATGGGGGTGCCGTGGGGAAGTTCGGCAGAGGGCCGGTCGTCGCGCCGATGACGACCACGGTCATCCCAGCCAGCGGTCCCTGTCGGCGCCCGGTGGTGTCCTCGGCGCCGCAGGCGGCGCTGTCGTGAGCGACGGACGGTATGGCGCCGGGTCCGGTGATGTTCCCTCGACGTCGACGAGCTTGTCGATGAGCGGGGCCAGGCCAGCGAGTTCGGCGACGGTCGAGGGGGCCTCCCGGTGCCCGGAGCGCTCAACCCACCAGAAAGCGGAGCGGGGCGATCTCGCCACAAGGTTCGTAGTGCGGAGCGGCTGCGCACCGGCGAAAGGGCGTGACCGGCAAGGTTCTGTGGCTCGGGCGTCGTCAGTTCCCGTGTTCCAGGTGATCGTTTCCCGCGGTGGTGCGACGGAGTGTGGGGTGTGGCCGCAGGTGGCGTCGGCCGACGGTGACCGCGGCTGTGCATGCGAGAACGCTGAGGATGCCGATGCGGAACGCCGTTTCGTGTCCGCTGAGTTCGATCAGGGCTCCGCTGGCGGCTTGGCCGGTGGCATTGCCGAGGGCGATGGCGGTGGTGATCCATCCGAAGGCCTCGGAAACCTGATGGGGTGGTACGAGCGTGTCCAAGAGGGCGTTTTGGGTGGTGAGTTGGGGGGCGAGGGTGAGTCCGGTGAGGATCATCGCTGCCGCAAGGCCGTAGAAGCCGCCGATAAAGACGGGGCACAGCAGTAGGCCGAAGGCGGCCATCAGCATCGGTAGCCGCAGGGATGGCTCGGAGGGCCAGGGGCGGCGGTTGTAGGTGAGTCCGCCCAGCACGGAACTGACGGACCAGGTGGCCAGCAGCAATCCGGCCGCAGGTGTCGCGCCGAGCGCGGTCGCTGCGGCGGGTATGCCGACCGCGACAAAGCCGACTCCGGTGCCGAATCCCAGCGCGGCGATCAGCAGGATCGGCATTCCCCGCTGCCGCACGACGGCATGCGGATGGCGCGGGCTCTGGGCGGTGGTTTCGTCCCGGCCGCGGTGCCGGCGAGCCGCCGGCGCCAGGGCGAAGCCGAGGGCCGTCGTGGTGATGACTCCGCAGGCCAGGGACAGGGGAGTTCCCGGCCACATGGCTGCAGCCAGGGTGGCCGCGATGGCCGGAGCGATGAGATAGCAGGTTTCGGTGCTGATGGTCTCATAGCTGTAGGCCGTCTGCCGTTGCGCGTCTGCAGGGACGAGACGCGGCCACATCGCCCGGGACGCGACGGCCAGCAGCGGCTGCGTGGCGCTCTGGGCAAACACCGTGCAGACGAGCAGCAGATCCGGTGAGTGCTGGGCCGGGACCATGGCGATCAGGGCGAGGCTCAGCGGGCCGTATGCCGCCGTCAGAGCGAGCAGGGGGCGGCTGGGCCCGAACCGGTCGATGAGGCGGCCTTGCCCGATCGCTCCGGCGGCCGTGCCGATCAGACTGACCGCGGTCATGCCTCCGGCGAAGGCGTAGGAGCCGCTGGCCGCGCTCACATACAGCAGCAGGCTCAGGTTCGTCATGGCGAACGCCAGCCGGCTCAGCAACGACCAGATCACCAGGGGCATCGCACCGGGTGTGGTGAGGACGGCGCGGTAGCTGAAAGGGCGGTCGTGCTGTCCGGCTCGCTGCGTTGGCCGTGACTTCGATGGCATGAACGCTCCGTCCTGTGAGGACCCGGCAGGGGCGCGACTGCTTCTCCTTGATAACGCACACAGATATCGATTGAATAGTCGCGTGGAGCTTTCGGAACGCCATCTAGCAATCATGGAACGTCTGCGTGAGAGCGGCCGGGCCGACGTGTCCGTGCTGGCTGAGGCGACGGGGACCTCCGAGGTCACCATCCGTCGGGATCTGGAGCAGTTGGCTGCGCTGGGGGTGCTGCGTCGGGTGCGGGGCGGCGCCGTCAGCGACCTCGCACGGGGGGACGAGCCCCCTTTCGTCTTCCGCGAGTTGAAAAACACCGAGGCCAAGCGGGCCATCGGTGCTGCCGTCGCCGGCCTGGTCGAGGACGGGGAAGCGGTCCTCCTCGACGGCGGGACCACCGCACTGCACATCGCTCGCGCCCTGGCCGGACGCCGGGTGACGGTCATGCCGCTGTCCCTGCAGGCGGCCAACGCGCTGGCCTCCGCAGCACCGACCCGGGTCATCCTGCCCGGCGGAGAGCTGCGCCCCGGCGAACTGGCCGTCAACGGCCCACTGGCCGAGGCGAGCCTGCGTGCGCTGCGCTTCGACACCACGATCCTCACCTGCTGCGGCGTTTCCGTCACGGACGGAGTCACCGCTTATGACCTGGCTGATGCCGCGGTCAAGACCCTGGCCATGGCCCAGGCCCGCCGCGTCCTGCTGGCCGCCGACGCCGGCAAGTTCACCCGCACCGCGCTGGCAGCGGTCGCCCCCGTCGACCGCGTCGACGTCCTGGTAACCGATGCCGCCACACCGCAGCCCACCCTCGATGCCCTCGAAGCCCTGGGCATCGCCACGCACAGGGCGCCCTGAAACGGGTAAGACCCGCTGTCGACGTACGAGCTGAAGTGCAGAACCGCGTACGGATGAACGTGCAGAGGTATCAGGCGACTTCGGCCTCGCGCTCGACGGCTTTGAGGCGGTTCTTCAGGCGGTAGCTCGGGCCGTTGATGGAGATCACTTCGCAGTGGTGCAGGAGGCGGTCGAGGATGGCAGAGCTGTGGATCCGTGAACGTTTGTCGACGATCAAGTTTTTCCCGCCCAATTCATGATCGCGATCAGGTTATTTCCTACCTTGCGTCGTTTGTCCCGCCGCTATGAGCGACTGAAGAGTGATCTCCGGCTCTCCGGGCTGAAAGGTCGCGTGGCCCCGTTCCCCCCGAGTTCGGGGCCGTCCTGTCCCGGCCCGGGGTAGGCTGCCTGGGCGAGGGCTCTGCCATAACAACTGCGGCCAGAGGTCGGATCGGCCAGGGAGTGAACCCCTGTGGCTGACCAGCGTTTTTCGTTGAGCACGAGGGAAGACGGCGTGATGGCCGATCAGACTTGGCGCCTGACCCAGTCCGAAGATCAGTTGCTGAGCTACCTTCGTCAGGCTGCCGATGCCATTGATCCGTCGGCCCAGCCGATCTTGGAGGGCTGGGCCTACACCAGCCAGTACGACCTGCTGCTGCGCGAAGGCAGGTTGTTCAGCCCGGCCCCGCTCCCTGATGGCGTTGAGCGCTTGCACCCGGGCTTCTGCTTCACCAACAGCAGCCAGCTCGCCGACGAGCATCCTGAACTGCGACTGACGTACTGCGAGGGGTTCGGGACCGCGCCGGTCGGCGCCGGCCAGGCGCTGCACACCCCGCACGCCTGGGCAGTCACCCCCGAGGGCCTGGCGCTGGACGCCACGTGGCCGACCGAGCCCGGCACCGCCTACCTTGGCCTTCCGTTCGCTGACCCGAGCACGTGGCCTCACCCGCTCCTCGGCAGGAGCCTCCTCCAAGAACCGCCCTTCCTTGTCGACGTGCTCCGGTCCGGCCTCCCCGACGGCCTGCTCGTTGACCTTGGACGCCCCGTTCCGCGCCAGGCAAGTCGCGTCTGAGTGCGCTCTCGCGGGTGGTTTGACCGCTGAGTCCAGTGTTCTCCGGCACGTTCTTGATCCCCATGGGTAGCACGGCCTCGGGCCAGCGGGACAGGGTCGCGACGTACGGCGATCACCGTCCCTGACGCCTCCAGCGGTTTCTGACGGGCCGATGGGCAGCCGGATGGCGAGGAGGACATTCGTCGTGGTCGACATCCCCGAGATCTTCGTCCACGGGTACGCGGGCCGGTCCAAGACCGAGGTTGCGACGTCGCTGGGGGTGGACCCGAAGACGGTGAGGAATACCTGCGGCCGGCCGAGCGGTCCGGAATCGCGCCGGGCGGCCCGCCGATGGCCGAGGAGGACTGGTCCAAGCTCATCAAGGGTCATCAACGGCTGGTTCCCGGAGATGACCGACCGCAGGCTGCGGCAGATCACCTGGGGCGAGATCGATCCGCACCGCGCCTTCGTGAAGCATCTGCTGGGCACGGTCAACATGTCCACGATCCACCAGCGGCTTCGCGACGAGCGCGGTCTGACGGTGTCGGTGGCCACCTTCCGGCGCTGGGTCCGGGCCACGATGCCCGAACAGGCCCACCGGGCGCGCGTCACGGTGCTGCGAGAGGAGGTCGAGCCGGGTTCCGAGGCCCAGATCGACTACGGGTTCCTCGGGCAGTGGATCAATCCCCGCACGGGCAAACGCCACCGCGTCTGGGCGTTCGTCACGGTGCTGCCCTGCTCGCGGCACATGTTCGTGCGCCCGGTGCTGAGCATGGACCAGCACGCCTGGACCGAGACCCACGTCGCCGCGTTCGACTTCTTCGGCGGCTCACGCACAGGCGCGCCTTGTCAACCGCCTCCTCCCCTTGATCCGCTGTGTTGAGGGGATCAAGGAGTTGGGGAAGACGACCTGGAGCCCGGCCCCGGCCTTGTGGTCTTGAGCCGGACTCGTGGGCCGGATGGGCTGCGCCGCCTGGGCGGCTGTGGCACGGTAGGTGTGGGCCCGTCGCTTTCCCCCGTGGTGACGGGCCCCACTTGTGTCAGCGGGCGAGGGTGACGGCGATGGGGACGTCGGGGCAGCCGGCGAGCAGCTCGGACAGCGCGGCTTGCTCGCCCGGGTCGACGGACAGCTGATAGCGGGTCTTGTCGGCCACCCAGTCGGTCACGTACTGGCAGCGGTAGCCGGCCGACGACGGCAACCACGTGGCCGGGTCCTGGTCGGCTTTCGAGCGGTTAGAGGCGGCGGAGACCGCGATCAGCGCGCGGGTCGTCCAGGTCGTTCGCGTACGCCTCGCGTTCCTTCGCCGTCCAGGCGGAGGCGCCGGAGTCCCAGGCCTCGGCGAGCGGGACGAGGTGGTCGACGTCCAGCTGGCGGGCGCTGTCGACGTAGACGTCGTCGTACGCGGAGTACCACCTGCCTCCGGTCAGGGCGCACTTCGCGCCGATGGCGGGCGCCTGCACCGCCTCGGCCAGGAGGACTTCGGCGCGGGTGGTGCAGCCGTCGCGATCGGCGTCGATCCAGTGCCGGAACTTCGTGCGCTCGTACCCGTCCGGTCCTCGCCCTGCACAGGCAGCGCGGCGAGCGCCTCGCGAACGGGCAGAGCGATCATGTCTCCGGGGGCGGCGTGCCCGACGGCGGTGAGTCCAAGTGGATTGGCTTCGGCGGTGGTTGGGGCGAGCGCGGCAGTCAGCGCGGCAAGCAGGACTGCCGCGCTGCGAACGGTGAGGGCGAGACGCACAGGACGTCCTTCCGAAGATCACGAACGGTTTGTGATCTTCGTAGCGGTCAGGCCGCCGGGGCACGTGGTGTTTGCCCTTCGGCTCACCCGCCTGGGCGGTAAGTCACACCGCGGCCTTCGAGGCCGGCTGGTCGTGGCGACTGCGTGCGCCCGAGCTCCCAAGCGCTGTCCTGTGAAAGGGCTGCAGGCGTTAACCAAAGGTTGCCGTGGACCGCGTGTGTGGCCCTCTACCTGGCCGGGCGTGTCTCGGCGGCAGGCGGGCCACGTGCCGTAGCAAGCGCAGGCTGCCCCTGAGCGGGTGTCAGTGATCGGGTGTGGAGACGCGGGCCCAGACGGCTTTTCCGTTGGATGGGGTAGGGGTGTAGCCCCATTGGCTGGTGAGCGCATTCACGATGAGCAGTCCCCGGCCGGCGGGACTGTCAACTTAACGGTGTAACTGGGGTGGTTGGTGAGTCAGATGCGGGCTGCTGAGAGACGTCCGTCGAAGGCGATGTCGAATGCCTGGAGGGCCCGCTTCCAGCGGCTGGTCCATCGCTTGCGGCCGGTGCCGGTGGGATCGAGCCTCATGACCGCGAGATAGACGCACTTCAACGCGGCGGCCTCCGAGGGGAAGTGGCCGCGGGCCCGCACCGCCCGGCGGATGCGGGCGTTCACGGACTCGATCGCGTTGGTCGTGCAGACGATCCGCCGGATCTCTGCGTCGAACTGCAGGAACGGCACGAACTCGGCCCAGGCGTTCTCCCAGAGCCGCACGATCGCCGGGTACTTCTCGCCCCAGGTCTCGGTGAATTCCAGGAACCGGGTGGTGGCCGCGTCCTCGGTTGGTACGGTGTAGACCGGCTTGAGCGCCTTCGCGATCTTGTCCCAGTCCTGCCGGGCCGCGTAACGGAACGACGCCCTCCGGAGGTGAACGACGCAGGTCTGCACGACAGTGCAGGGCCAGACCTCACCGACCGCGTCCGGAAGCCCCTTCAGGCCGTCGCGGACGAGCATGAGGACGTCGTCCAGGCCGCGGTTCTTCAGTTCGGTCAGGACGCGGAGCCAGTGCTTGGCGCCCTCGCCGCCGTCGCCGGCCCACGAGCCGAGGATGTCGCGGTGGCCCTCGGCCGTGACCGCCAGGGCCATGTAGATCGGCCGGTTGGCGACCTGCCCGTCCCTGATCTTCACGTTCACGCAGTCGATGAACACCACCGGACAGACCGGGTCCAGGGGCCGGTTCTGCCACTCGGCCATGCCCTCCATCACCGCATCGGTGATCGTGGAGATGGTGGTCTTGGAAACCTCGGCGCCGTACACCTCGGCGAGATGATCCGAGATCTCACCGTGGGTCAGCCCCTTCGCGGACAGCGACAGGACCATCTCGTCAACGCCGGTCAGGCGCCGCTGCCGCTTCTTGACGATCTGCGGCTCGAACGAGCCCTCCCGGTCCCGGGGAACCTCGATTTCGACCGGCCCGACGTCGGTCAGGACAGTCTTGGACCGCTTGCCGTTGCGGGAGTTGCCACCGTTCTTGCCCACCGGATCGTGCTTGTCATAGCCGAGGTGATCGGTCATCTCGCCGTCGAGCGCGGACTCCAGCAGCCGCTTCGTCAGCTGCTGCAGCAGCCCGCCTGCACCGGTCAGCTGCAGCCCGTCAGCCTGGGCCCGGGAGACCAGTTCCTCGATGAACCGCTCGTCCACCACTGCTGACGGAACCGTCTCCACGGCCACCGTCCCCGAATTCCTTGGCTATGTTCTCGCTGGTCACAGGTGCAATCCTCCATGATCGGAGTTACACTGTTCCATTTACAGTCCCCGCACTGAAGAGCCGACGCTCCCATGCCTGGGCAGCGAGCGCTGCGACGGCATCGGCGAGCGTCTCGTACAGCTGCGGCGGCAGATGGTGGCCCATACCGGCGAGGGGAAGGAAAGCGGCACCCGGGATGGTGTCGGCGGTCTCCTGGCCCCCGGCGAACGGCAGCAGCGGGTCGTCAGTGCCGTGGACGACGAGAGCGGCAACTGCCAATTTCCGCAGCAACGCGCGGCGGTCGGAGGCGGCGGAGATCGCTGCCAGTTGCCGTATGAAACCTGCCGGATTGTGGGCACGGCGCACTGCCGCCAGCAGCGCGCTGCGCAACCGCTGCTCGTCGTGGGGGTATCCGGGACTGCCCAGAACCCGGGCACATGCGACGGAATGCTCGAGCCACGCCTCCTCGTCGGCTCGGGGGTCCGGCGCATCGGCCGTCAGCACCGCCATCGCTTGCGGGGTGGGCAGGGGCAGCGCCGGGTTGCCGGTCGTGGACATCATGCTGGTCAGGCTCAAAACCCGGTGGGCATGATGGGCGGCGACCAACTGGGCGATCATGCCCCCCATGGAGGCGCCGAGGACGTGGACACGGTCGACGCCCACCGCGTCGAGCACAGCGACGGCGTCGCGTGCCATGTCGTCGAGTGTGTACGGTACTGCAGGCGGCGGGGCACCGGCAGCAGCGGCCGTGACCAGACCGAGGTCGGGGACCAGGGCGTCGTCGAGGTGGGTGGATAGACCTGCGTCCCGGTTGTCGAAGCGGATCACCTGGAACCCTCGGGCCACGAGTTCCTGGGGGAACCCGTCATCCCACTTCGTCAGTTGATCCCCCAGACCCTGCACGACGAGCAGCGGCTCTCCCGACGCGGGGCCGATAACGTCGTACTCCAACCTGATGCCGTGTGCCGTAACGGTGCTCATCGGTGTGCCTCCGTTTATCGGTGGGGGGCCAGGGGCGGTTCCGACACGTAAGGCGCCGGGGCGGCCCGAGACGTGTGAACCAGTGGGGTATTGCTGGATGGTTGTGCTCGTCTGCACGTGTAGGGCCGTGCCGCCGACCGGAGCTCGGGCTTCAGAGACGGGTGAGGGCCTGAGCGAGGTCGGCGATGATGTCGTCGGCGTCCTCGATGCCGACGGAGATACGGATCAACGAGTCCGTCAAGCCGATCTCCTCGCGCAGGTCCCTCGGAACTCCCGAGTGAGTCGTGGAGGCGGGGTGGCAGATCAGTGTTTCGGTGCCCCCCAGGCTGACGGCGAGTTTGCACACCGCCAGCCGGTCCAGGAAGGCGAACGCCTCAGCTTCGCCGCCGTCGATGCGGAAGGAGAACGTGGAGCTGGCACCGGTCGTCTGCTGCTCGAGCACCTGCCTGGCGGGGTCGTCGGTGGCGAGGAACGCCGGATGGTCGACGCTGGTGATCCTTTCCTGACCGTGCAGGAACTGAGCGACCCGCAGGGCGTTGTCACAGGCCCGCTCGGTTCGCACATACAGCGTCTCCAAGGACCGCAGGAGCATCCAGCAGGTATGCGGGTCCGGATTGGTGCCGATGGCGGAACGCGTACGGGCGATGGCGCCGACATGCTCCGCGCTGCCGGTCACACCCCCGGCCACCAGGTCGCTGTGGCCGCCGGCGTACTTCGTCAGCGAGTACAGCGCCAGGTCCGCTCCGTGCCGGAGCGGCTGCTGGAAGATGGGGCCGAGGAGAGTGTTGTCGACGGCGACCAGCGGGCGCCGTCCGGTGCGGGAGCCGATTTCGTCGGCGACCTCGGTCAGCAGCCGCAGGTCCACCACACCGCCGGTCGGGTTGGCGGGCGTCTCGACCAGGATCAGTCCGACGGGCCCGGTGGCCAGGGCCTCGCTGACCGCATCCCGGACGTGAGCGGGATTGGTGCCTTCGGTGAAGCCGACCGGCGTGATGCCGAACACGGACAGCGTGTTGCGCAGGAGCGTCTCGGTACCGCCGTACAGCGGCCGTGAGTGCAGCACTGTGTCACCGGGCCGCAGGAAGGTCATGAGGGTGGTGGTGATCGCCGACATGCCCGAGGACAGGACCGCGCCGCGTTCGGCACCGTCCCACAGGGCGAGCCGCTCCTCCAGGATCTCCGCGTTGGGGTTGTTGAACCGTGAGTAGACCAACCCGGTTTCCTCACCAGGGCGCGGCATGCGGCGGCCGGAGGTGACGTCGAACAGGTCCTTGCCCTGCTGGGCGGAGGTGAAGACGAAGGTAGAGGTCAGGAAGACGGGGGGTTTCAAGGACCCTTGGGACAGACTGGGGTCGTAACCGTGCCCCATCATCAGCGTCTCGGGCCGCAGGGTGCGGCCGTCGACCGCACGCTCGCGGTGGTGCGTAGATGCCATCGGTATGTCTCTCCACGTGCTGGAAAAGATGATCATGGGCAGGGGTCAGTGCGCCGGGCGCACCTCGCGCAAAACGAGCAGGACGCCGCAGGCGTAGCGTGGCGCGACGACGAGACTGTCGCCGGTCGCCGTGAAAGGGACACCGGAGCGTGCCAGGCACGCTTGGGCGGCCTGTGCGTCACGGACGGTGAGAGCAAGTACCGCAGGACCGGACTGCGCAAGGCCGCTGAGGTCGGCGCCGGGGTAGCGGGCGGCGACAGCCTCTGCTGTCAGGTATGTCAGTGGGGCGCCGCCCGTTGCGACCTCGATGGTGTCGTGGGTGCCCCGGTGCGGTGCGGTGTCGAGGCAACGGGCGACGGTGGCCGCTTCGGTGTCGGGGGTGGGCGTCACGATCGCGACGGTGTCGATGCCCCAGGCGGTGTTGGGGTGGCGGGTGAGCTGGGGATGGCGAACGTATTCGGGGGTGAGGATCTGGTTGCAGAACACCTGCATGAAGGGAGTGCCGACGTCGGGGAAGTGAGCGATGGTGAAGGCGGCCTCAGCTTCACTGCCGTCCGGCAGTGCCACAGGCCGCCGCACGCTCTGCGGTCCGCGTGTGGCGACCCCGGCAGCGGTCAGTTCTGCGACGGCCGCCTCTGCGTCGCAGGTCCCCAGGGCGATCGCGGCGATCCCTTCTCGGACAGTCAGGACGTCACGGATCTCGCGGTTGAAGTCGGTGGGGGTGACGACGCCGAGGAGTTCGAGATAGCTCTGCTCCAGCATGACGGTGTGGTTGGCGGTGCCCATCTCGGCGCCGTGCCGGCCGAATGGAGCGACCGTGAAACCGAGCCGTTGGAATGTCGCGCGGGCGGAGGCGAAGTCGCGTACCAGGACACAGCAGTGATCGATGTCTTTGATGTGAGTTCGCATGACCGGGTCTTCCTGTTCAAGGGCCGGGGTGCGGGGCCGAGAGCGTGGCGGCTCGCGCCGGTCAGGCGTTCGTGGCGGGGAGAGAAGAAGTGGTGATGGCGACACCGAACATGCGCAGACGGTCCAGCGCGTGGGCCGGGTCGATCACCGCTTCCGGGAAGACAACTCCGGCCCGTGGCGGGGCAGCTCCGTCCAGACCGAGGACACGCTCGGCGCCGATGAGCACACCGAGTGCCGTGAGGTGGGCCTGTCCGCGCGGATCGCTGACCACGGTGCGGCGGGCCATGGACGTGCCGTCGTGGTCGGAGCCCCGCAGGTCGATGTAGATGTCGTGGGAGGGCGCGCTGCCGGCGAGCGTGCCGAGGGAGTCGCCCATGCCGATGTCGAAACGAATGTCCGCCGCGTCGGTGGCCGTGACCAGGGCAGGGACGTCGAGGACACCCATGGGCTGCGCGGCGAACGCGGGCGGGCCGCCGCGATCGACGGTGCGGACGTTCTCGGACTGCTCGATCTCCGCCCAGTGCCCGCCGCGCCGGGTCAGCGCGCGGGTGAAGAACGCGCTGCTGTCGCTGCTCGTCATCGGTCCGATCGGGTCGGCGGTGTCGAACAGGGCTGCCAGCGCGATCTGGTCGACATGGGCGAACGGACGGGCGGCCACGAGCGCGGCAAATGTCGTGACGCCGGCTTGCCAGTGGCCCATGATCAGGGCCGGGCGGCGTGCGAGGCCGGCTGCGGCCATCGCGGTTCGGCCGACAGTGTCCGCTTTGCGGACGATGCCGATGTACGCGGCGCCGGCCCGCAGTGATGCCCGCAGCACCTTGTCGTCGGGGTCTTGCAGGGCGGCGATGACGAGGTCGACGGGGCCTGCAGCGGCCAGGCCGGTTGCGGCGTCGTCGCTGTCGAGCTGGACGACGTCCGCGTCACACTCCTTCGCCAGCGCCGTGGCGTTGTCCGGCCGCCGGCCGCCGATCACGAGGTCTATGTCGTGGCTGGCCGCCCGCAGGTGGCGGACGATCCATCCGCCGACGAGTCCGTAGCCGCCAGCGACGAGTACACGATGTTTCACACGGATTCTCCGGGAGGGCACAGGGTCGGGTCGCGACCGTCAGGGCGAGGGGGAAACGCGGTTCGCTCGCAGAGCGACCCCGGGCGAGCTAACTTACTAATCGTAAGCTACCATTCGTAGGTTACGTGTCAAGGCCCCTGTCGAGCCGCGGAAGTGGCCGGGCGGGCGCAGTAAGCTACTGTTCGTAACCACGTAGGAGAAGACGGAGGGCTACTGTGGCGGGACGCCGGCTGACGCGCGAGCAACGGCGAGCGCAGCTGCTCGACACGGCCCTTGCGATCGTCCGCGAAGAGGGCGCCGATGTTCTCACGCTCGCACGGGTCGCTGAGGAGGCCGGCGTCAGCAAGCCCGTCGCCTACGAACACTTCGCCACGCGGACCGGCCTGCTCACCGCGCTCTACCGCCGTATCGACCAGCAGCAGACCGAGGCGGCGACGGCTGCCTTGGACACGCAGGCGCACTCGCTCGCGGAAACCGCCCGTGTTCTGACCGAGGCCTACGTCGACTGTGTCTTGCACATCGGCAAGGAATTCGGCACCGTGACCGCCGCCCTCTCCTCAATCGCCGGCACCGAGAGCCTGTTGCGTGAGGGGCGTGAACGTTACGCCGAGCTCTACCTGCGTGCCCTGGAACGCTTCGTACCCCTTCCGAAGGGCGAGGGTATGCCCCTCATGCTCGGCGTCATCGGTGCCACCGAGGCCCTCGCGCGTGAAGTCATCGAGCACCGCCTCGGCCGCACGGAGGCAGTCGCCGTGGCGAGCCGAATCATGCTGGGTGCGGTGACCGGCCCGGAAGAGCAGGGCGTTAACACGTCACCGCTCGATCGGTCGGCCTGAGCGACTTGTTGCATGTCGACTCCCACGAACTATGGGGCGCACACGAGGCGTTAGCATCACGCCGCCACCCTCGTCCTGGCTTCCTCGGCAACCGCGGGCGACCCCGAGCTGACCTCTGCTCCATGACGAGTCCAGTGGCAGGTAGGCGACTTGGCGGGCGCGTTCACCATCCGCAGCACAGTCTCGGATCCTCTGGCCGCGGGCATCCCGCAGATGACGCCGGAGGCCGGGAACGGGGCGGCCTGCAGCCCGGCTTGTTCTGCCCGCCAGGCAAGCCGCGCAGCCAGCCGATTCGGTCGACTCCCATGCCCGACGGGGGGAGAGACGGTAGGACGTCGGCTCGGACGGTAGCAGATGATGTGGAGGCTGGGACGCATATTCGCAGGTCGCAGCCATGATGCGGATCAGTGCTGGCTGTGATGGCGATCCCTTGTTGGACGTTGGGGGACGGGTAGGCAGACGCTGTCTGCATGCACGCAATCGCTCTGAACTCACCTGCCCCCCTTGATGCAAACCCACTTCAGTGGCGTGAGGTCGACACTCCGTCGCCTGGCATCGGCCAACTGCTGATCAAGGTCGCCGCGTGCGGCGTGTGCCGGTCCAACCTCCACATGGTGGAGGGCGACTGGGTGGACGGCGGCGTCCCCGCCATCAGCCCGATCATCCCGGGACATGAGGTCACCGGAACGGTCGCGGCACTCGGCGACGCCGTCGAAGGCTTCGCCGTGGGCGACCGCGTCGGAGTGCAACCGCTGTGGTGGACCTGCGAAGAGTGCGAATACTGCACCTCCGGACGCGAGCAGCTGTGCCACCGGCGCAAGATCACTGGCGAGCACGTCAATGGCGGTTACGCCGAGTACATGCTGTCCAACGCGGCCCACACCTACCACGTGCCCGAGTCGCTGGACCTGTCCGAAGCCGCCCCGTTGTTCTGCCCCGGCATCACGGCGTACGGCGCTGTGCAAAAGCTCGACCTCGGCCCCGGCGCCACCGTGGCGGTCTTCGGCCTTGGGGGCGTGGGGCACATGGCGGTCCAGTTTGCGGGCCTGGCCGGCGCGGACGTCATTGCTGTGGGCCGGAGCGCGGATCATCTACGTGTCGCGCGGGAGGTGGGCGCCACCCGGGTCGTGGATGCCACTGCCGAGGACCCGGGAGAAGTCCTCGCGGAATCGGTCGACGCCGCGATCACCTTTGCCCCCTCCGACGCCGTCACCGAGCAGGCCCTGAAGGCCCTGGCCTGGGGCGGAACGCTGGTTGCGGGTGTCCCGGTGTCGGTGTCGGGCTTTCCGTTCAACAAGGCCCAGACCATCAAGGCGTCGATCCTGGGCAACCGCACTCAGATGAACGAGGTACTCGCCCTCGCCGCCCAGGGCAAGGTCCGCTCCATCGTCGACCGCTTCAGCCTCCCGAACGCACCGGAGGTCCTCGGTCGGCTGGCCGCAGGGAAGCTGCGTTCGCGGGCGGTACTGGAAAACCGGACCGAATAGGCCCCTATGTGCGGGTCCCAGGTGTCCTCCGTGAACGCATCATGCGTCCACGGAGGACGGGCGGTCTCGCTCAACACCATCGCCAAGCGGGCGGGTGTTATCCCTGGCACCCTGTACCGGCACGATGTGCAGCGCTTGGTTCCGAGAGCGGCGAACCGCCCTGTGGGCTGGAGGTCGCCGACGTCCTGCTGTTGATGTGATTCCTGAGGCGGGTCGTCCTGGACAAGGAGGACGGTGCTAGTCAGGCGGGCCGCATGGCAGTCGCGTCGCCGTCGGGTCCCAACCGCCGGTGCAGCGGGTCACTGCCGGTCCCCCGGATCACGATGCGATCAGCCGATCTCGACGTTTCGGCCCGCCTCCCTTGCTGCGTTGCCGCCGAGAGCCGTACGTGCTTCGTCCACCGTCTCGGCGGCGATGAGCATGTCGGCGAACGGCTGCACGGTGGGGCTGGCGTCGGCTCGGGCCACGAAATGAACGAGCCATGTCAGGTCGGAGTCGGGCACGGGGCGTCGGATCAGTCCCTCGGCCTGTGGTTTCGCCGCATATGAGGCCGGCACCAGTGCGGGGCCCAGCCCTCGCCGCACCAGGTCAAGGAGCATGTGTACATCCTCGGCAGTGACCGCACTGCGGCGCAGCAGTCGGCGGCGTCGAAAGGCGGCGTCGATGATTTGGCGGGCCGTCCAGTCGTCGGGCAGGTCGACGAACGGATGGGCCTCGAACGCGGGCCAGGAGATTGCTGTCGAGGCCAGGGGATGCTCTGGTGAGAGGAGCAGTTCGAAGCCGTCCCTGGCGATTTCGAATGACGTGATCTCACGGTCCCGGGGCGGCGTAGAGCCAAGCTCGGCGATCAGGCCGGCATCGAGCTTTCCGTGACGGACCCGGTCGAGAACCGCGAGTGAGCCCTGCTGCTCGAACTGGATCGTCACGCCCGGGTGGCGTGTTCGAAAGGCGGCCAAGACGTCCGGCAGGTCGATCACATCGCCCAGGCACTGCTCGGCCCCTAGGCTCAAGGCGCCTGTCGCGTCTTGCTGGCTGGTGAGCTCACGCAGCGCGGCCCGGGAATCGGCCAGAATGCGCCGAGCCCGGGGGAGGAAAGCGTGCCCTGCCGGAGTGAGGGCGACCGACCGAGGCGAACGGTCGAATAGTTGGTGCCGCAGTTCCCGCTCAAGGCTGCGGATCGACGATGACAGGCCCGACTGCGTGACGTGTGTCAGCTCGGCGGCTCGTGTGAAGTTGAGTTCCTCGGCCACCGCGACGAAGAACTCGATTTGCCGAATGTCCATTGTTCCGCCGTCCCGGTGCTCCAGTGCCGTACCTGCTATGCCCCTATCCAACCCGAACATGCGCGTGCCGCGCCTTCTGGCAAGGAATGTGCATGGGTGCACCACCGCACGCTGCCTGCGCAGGGTCAGCACGGGGGAAACAAGTGGACTGAGCCGGCGGCGCGTTGGTCTTCGGACCTGACCATGCGGCACGGCCGGGTATGCGCAGGAGCGTCCTGCGCATATGCATGCCTGAGGAGGGGGCGGGAGTCGTCCTCGCCCAACGACCAGACCGGATGGCCGCGATCGGGTTCGCCGTAGGTCATCGCACCGATGGCGATCGGAGAGATGTCGAGCCGGTCCGGCCCAGCTTGATGTAGTCCACGGGGCTCCTAGAGTCAATGAAGCGGAGATTTCTCCGCTTTCCAATCGGGAGGTCATATGACGCCGCCCCGCTCGGACGCTCGGCGCAATCGCGAGCGCATCCTCAAGGTGGCGTACGAGGCGTTGGCGGCCGATTCCGACACGTCGCTGAACGCCATCGCGAAGTCGGCCGGTGTCGGCCCCGGCACGCTCTACCGGCACTTTCCGACTCGGGAGGACCTGATCCTGGCGCTCTACCGCCAGGAGGTGCAGGCGCTGGTCGGCGAGGTGCCGGCGACCCTTGCCGCGCACGAACCGCTCGAGGCGATCCGGGTCTTCTTCCGTCGGCTTGCGGAGTACGTCCGCGTCAAGCACGGGCTCGGGGAGGCGCTTCACACTGCGGCCGCCCAAGAAGCGATCAACGAGACGTACGCACCGGTCACCGCGGCGGTCGGGCAACTGCTGACTGCCGCACAGGAAGCGGCAGAGGTCCGACCGGGGCTCGATCCGGCCGACGTGCTCCTGGTCATGGGCTTCTTGTGGCGGGTGCCGCCGGGGGAGGCGGGATTGCATCAGGCCGACCGGGTCCTCGAGCTTGTCATCGACGGACTTCGCCGGCCCGGAGCGAATCGGTGAGTCCCGTGTGCCTCGCACGGTTCGAGGCCGCCGTCGCCTCTCTGGGCATGGCTGCGGCCCTCAAAGAGGCCGCCGTCGACTTCGACGCTTGCCGTAGGCCTGCTCCGAGAGCCAGTTCATCCCGTCCCGCCTCGTCGACGTCGCCTTGCCAGCAGAGGAGAAGTGCAGCCTGACGAGCTGGGGCACGAGCCTCGGTGCCTGCGAACCGAGGTCGGCGACGGCCGACCGGGCATGCCCGCCCGGCTGTGGCTGCGAGACAGCGGCCATCACCTCCAACCTGATTGTCGGCGGCCGGTGACTTAGTAGGGGCGGCGGACAGGATGGGGCCGCTGCAGCTACGTGGCCGATCGGTCGGTATCGGGGTCGATCAGCCATGCGACGAGGGTGCGCCAGTGGTCGGGTTGGTCGGTGTCGCGCGGCCCAACGAGGTAGATCTCCTCGACGAGATTCTGAGAGCGCAGACCGCGGTGCGCGGCGAAAGAACCGAGGGCGGCGTAGGTGAGGTCGAGGTCGTCGTGCGGGCCGCAGTGGGTGGCGACAGCTGCGGTGCGCTGGGGCAGTTCGAGCGGCTTCACCTTGGCCGGTGCTCCCGGTGGCAGCGGCGCCTCAGCCGGGACATAGACGGTGGCGCGGCCGTGCCCGTCGGTGAACAGGGCATGCTCGTAGCGGCCGCCCGGAGGAAGTACCGGGCGGCTGCCGGCCGCCGTGTCCAGGTCGTGCATCGCGGAGTCGTACCAGCTCAGGTCGGATCCAGGAGGGACGTCGAGGGACACCGCCAGGACGCGCTGCGGCGGAAGGACCTCCAGGCTCACGGTCCGTTCGGTCTGCGGATCGAGGAGTTCCCGGAGTGCCTGGACCGCTCGCTGAGTGCGACCGAGCCGGTCTTCGAGACGGCGCAGGTGGGTAGCGACGATCTGTTGCGCCGTATGACGGCCTTCCACGCCCGCGCCGCCGGATTCGGCCTGGAGGAAGCTTCGGAGGCTTGCCAGCGGGAGGTCGAGTTCGCGAAGCCGCCTGATGGTCAGTGCGGGCCGGATTTGTGCGGGCGTGTAGTAGCGGTAGCCCGTGGCGGGGTCGACCTGTGCAGGGACGAGGAGGTCCTGCTCGTGGTATCGGCGGAGTGTGCGGATACTCAGGTGAGTGATCCGGGAAAACTCCCCGATCGTCCATTGCTCCGTCACGCTGTCCTCCTCGTCGCATACATCCTGGCTGACTCGCGCCTCGGATTTCAGGGGGCGATGTCCAGCAGTGTGATCTTCCCCTGTGCGTCGCGTTCGAAAGTGAAGCGGAGGGTGACCGGGCTGCCGGGGAAGGCGCCGGAAACCTCTGCGACGGCCTGACATGCAGTGGCTGTGCCCGTCACATCGCGGAGGTCGTAGCGCACGGGCGGGACCTCGGTGCGCCAGCGGCGCACCGCCGTGAGCCCTTCATGGCTGTGGCCGTCGTCGTGTACGACGATGTCGTCGTCGAAGAGCGCGAAGTAGCGCTCGCGGTCGGGATCGGTCGCCGCTGCGAAGTACTCCTCGGCGAATTCCTGGACGTCTCGCATGGTCTGTCCCGTGGTGTGAAGAGGTGGTTGGTCAGAGGGTGCGGATGGTGCCGCCGTCGACGATGTGCTCGGCGGCAGTGATCGCACTCGCCCGGTCCGAGACCAGGAAGGTGATCAGCTCGGCCACCTCGTCCGGCTCGGCGGGCCGCCCCAGCGGGATGCCGCCGAGGACCTGCATCAGGTCATCGAGGGCCGCCTCCCGGGTGATGCCTCCCTCGCTCATCCGGCGTGCAAGGAGGTGCTCGGCACCGTCGGTGCGGATGAAGCCCGGGGCGACCGAATTGACCCGGACACCACTCGGCGCCACCTCAACTGCGAGCCCCTTGCTGTAGGTGGCCAGGGCGCTTTTGGCCGCCGCGTACGCCAATGTCGAGTCGTGCAACGGCATGCGCCGCTGGATCGAGGTCACGTGGACGACGGCACCCGACCCGCGGGCCACCATCCCGGGGATCAGCGCCCGGTCCAGCCGGACCGCTGGAAGCAGGTTGAGTGCGAGCTCCTCCTCCCACAACTGGTCGTCGAGAGCCGCGTACCCGCCGGCCGGGGAGCGAGAGCCGCCCGTGACATGCACCAGGACGTCCGGGACACCGATGAGTTCGGCCACTGCCGCGGCCGCCGACGCGGCCCCGTCGGGAGTGCTCAAGTCGGCCTGGACGAAGAGGGCGTCGGCGGTCTTCGGCGGAGTACGGGCGATGATGACCACCTCGGCCCCGGCGTCTCGGAGCCGGCGCGCTGTCGCCAGCCCAGTTCCCTTGCTGCCACCTGCCACCACGGCGCGACGTCCATCGAGATCATTGCTGCTCATGTCTGCGACCTTGAACCCTCCCTCAGGGAGAGGGTCAAGACGGATTTGTTCTGGCCGGCTAGCCACCGAGGGCGGAGAGGAGTTGAAGGCGGGCGTGGCTCTCGGTACCTGGTGCCGCGGTGAAAACGAGAAGCCGCTGAGGCTGATCAGGGTCGATCAGCGTCTGGCAATGGAGTTCCATGGCCCCCAGTTGAGGGTGCCGGAAGTGCTTGGCTGCGCAGTAGGGGCCGGGCACGGGGTGTTCACGCCAGAGGGCAGCGAACTCGGGGCTGGCTTCTTGTAGTGCGCTTACGAGGTCTGCGGCGTGGGAGTTTCTGCCCTCACGCACATAGGTGCCGTGGAGGTCCGCTACCAGGAGACGGCTGTGCGCGCGGCGGTCGTTCTCGGCGTAGACCAGCCGTGATGCGGGGTCAGTGAACCAGCGGTAATAGACGCTGCGCGCACGTCCTTCGAAGGCTGTTTCGTCACCCAGGAGGGCAACTGCCATGCGGGTCTGCTTCAGAGTCTCACCCAGGTGATTCACTACCTGGGCAGGCGTGTCTTCGAGTCGGTCCAGGATGCGCATCAGCCCCGGGCTGATGTGGTCGCCGCGCCGGATCCTTCGCGGCGTTGCATGGCCGGCCAGCTGAAAGAGATGATCGCGTTCTTCCAGCGACAGGTGCAGGCCGCGGGCGATGGCGGCCAGCATGTGTTCGGAGGGGCGCGGCCCCCGTGGTTGTTCGAGTCGGCTGTAATAGTCGGCCGACATGTCACACAGAGCCGCCACCTCCTCCCGGCGCAGTCCGTCGGTACGCCGACGACGTCCGCGGGGCAGTCCCACGTCCTCAGGCTGCAAGGCTTCTCGCCGGGTTCGGAGAAATGCCGCCAGTCTGGCTCTGTCCACGATTCGTCCTGTGCGGTAGAAGCTGATGCTGGTCTGGCCTTGTCTATTTTGAGGTTGCTGCGAACGTGACTCCTGTGAGGCGCTCGGACAGTTGCCAGAGCCGGGATGCGTCCGCTTCACTCCGGGCCGACCTGTAGACGGCGAGTTCCTTGGGCCCGCCCGTGAACTCGCCCCAACCGTCGGGGCCGTACAGTCGCCCGCCCTTGGCTTCTGGGCTGGTGGCTGCGTACAGCAGCGGACGCAGCCCGGCGTCGACAGATTGCACGAGCATGCCCCAGCGCGCGAGTCGCTTCATGATCGCCGCGTAGGGAGCAGGACGGGCGCGGCCGAGGTTGGGGCCGGCTGCGTACAGATTGGTCAGAGTCGTACCGGGGTGAGCTGCGTTGCTGACGATGCCCCAGCCGTTTGACGTGCTACGACGATCCAGTTCGAGTGCGAACAGCAGGTTGGCCAGTTTGGACTGTCCGTACGCACGCACCGGGGAATATCGCTGCGCGGCTTGCGGTGCGTCCCAGTCGATCCGGCTGCCACGCGCTGCACTGCTGGTGACGGTGGTCACGCGAGCCCGACCGGCCCGCAGTGAAGGCATCAGCCGCCCGGTGAGGGCCACATGACCAAGGTAGTTGGTTCCGAACTGCAGTTCATATCCGTCCTCCGTCGTGTGTCGCCGAGCGGGCGCCATCACACCTGCGTTGTTGACCAGGAGGTGGATCGGCCTGCCTTCCGAATTAAGTGTGTCGGCAAGACTCTCGACCGAAGCCAACGAAGCCAGGTCGAGGAAGCGAAGGGAGACCTGCGCACTCGGCACACTCGTCCGGATCAGGTCGAGGGCGGTGGTTCCTTTGGCCATGTTGCGTACCGGCAGGATCAGCTCGGCGCCCGCATGGGCGAGTCGGGTGGCCAGCCCAAGGCCGACGCCGTCGCTCGCCCCCGTGACCACAGCCACCTTTCCTCGCAGGTCGGGCTCTGTCATTTCGTTCACTGCACACTCCCGGTAACGAGTTTCTTCAGATCACCAGCCTTCACGAACCGTGGGATCCGATCCATGTGCTGCTTGACCATGGATCGCCCAGCCATGTACATGAGCTCTGGGGTGTCACCTGAGGAAGTGCCCACGCCGACGTCGGCAGGCTCACAGGGCCCCGGCGGTTCGAGCTGGATACGGTGGCGTACTTGCCGTGCCAGGCACCAAGGCGCCCCGTCCCGAACCCCTGCGTTCCACGCATGGTGTGCCGCCAGGGTCCCGATCTCGAGCGTGCTGCATTCGTGACACATCGTCATGCACCGCCGCTGGGCTACTCTCGGCGTTTCGAGTACGTCTCCGGGACCGGCAAAATGATCCTGCGTCATCCCCCTGACCCTCTGGCCTGCCCGCGGTATCCAAGAACCCCTCCGAGTACGACACCCAGGGCCAGAACACCGGAAGCGACCCGCAGCGCGGATCCGACCCCGTCCCCGGCGCCCGATCCGGCATGTCCCGCGACTGTGGTCATCACCGCCAGGCCGAGTGCGGCCCCGATCTGCCGACTGGTCGTCACCAGCCCGGCAGCCAGGCCGGCCTGGGATGCAGGCACACCCGAGGTCGCGGTGCTCGTGGTCGGCACGAAGGCTGAGCCGAGGCCGATGAGGACCAGCGGCGCCAGGAGATGGCTGGCGTAGCCGACCGGGCCGTCGTTGCCGCTCAGCCACCACATGCCCGCCGCCGCGGCCGCCAGGCCGATCATGATCTGCCTGCTGGCTCCGAGGCGTACGACCGTCCGGGATCCCACCAGGGTCCCGGCCATCGTCGCCAGACCGGCCGGCATGAACGCCAGCCCCGCCCTCAGCGGCGCGTAGCGGTTGACGTCCTGGAGGAAGAGAGACATGAAGAAGTACATGCCGAACAGGGCCACGCCAATGGTGGCCGCGACGCCGTTGGCCAGCATGAGCCTGCGCATGCGCAGCACTCGCAGGGGGACCAGCGCGGTGTCGCCCATCCGGGCCTCCACGAGGGTGAAGGCCGTCAGCAGGACGACGCCGAGTACCAGTGCTCCCAGCGTCGTAGGCGCCGTCCACGCGTGGTGGGCCGCAGTGACGATCCCGTAGACGAGTGAGGACAGCCCACAGGTCGCCAAGACGGCCCCCCACATGTCGAGCCGTTGCCGCGTTCGTGAGTGTGGCTCTGCGGGGTCCAGGTAGCGGGGGAGGGCCGCGAGTAGCAGAGCACCGATCGGACCGTTGACGAACAAAACCCAGCGCCAGTCGAGGAGGTCGGTGAAGACGCCCCCGGCGACCATGCCCGCGGCGGCGCCGGCGGCCGCGGTTCCCGTCCACACGCCCAAGGCTTTGCGACGGGCGTCCGGCTGAGTAAACGCGGTCGTCAGCACGCTGAGCGTCGAGGGTGCCAACAGAGCCCCGCCGATACCCTGGACGGCGCGGGCGGCGATGAGCCAGCCACCGTTGGGGGCGAGACCGCCCAGGATGCTGAAGAGTGTGAACACGCTCAGTCCGGCGAGCATCACCCGGCGGTGGCCGATCAGGTCGGCGGCACGTGCTCCCAGCAGGAGGAAGCCGGCGAAGGTCAGAGTGTAGGCGTTGATCACCCACTGCTGGCCGGTTACACCCATGTGGAGGCCGGTCCGGATGTCCGGCAACGCCACGTTCATGATGGTGACATCGACCACGACCATGAACTGAGCCGCGCAGCACAGCGCCAGAACCATGCCCTGCGGCCGCACAGAGGCGTGTGCAGCCTTCGTGGCCGTATCGCTTGCGGTCACAGCGACCGCCCGCGGATACGGGCCCGCGAGCTGCGCACCTCCTGGCGTGCCTTTTGCAGGAGGCCGTTGGTGAGTGCGCCTCGCCGTTTGAGGATTCGTCCGCCGACGATCACGGTGTCGACGTCGCGTGACCCGGCGCTGAGGAACGCCGCGAGTACAGGGTTGTCGAAGCTGTCCAGATGCGGGGTAGACAGGTCGAGCGTGATCACGTCGGCATGCCGGCCGACTGTGATCTCTCCGACCTGGTCGGCGAAGCCGAGCACTCGGGCGCCCCCGCGCGTGGCCAGGTCCAGCATGGCAAGGTGACCGTGCCGCAGTTCGCCGGGCATCTCGCCCCGGTTGACGGGCCCCGCGTTGGCCCGGGACCGCTCGGCGGCGAGCGCCAGGCGCATCTCTGCGAACAGGTCGCTGGGGCCGTAGGCGACCGTGTCGGCGCCCAGGCCGACCGGCACGCCGTGCTCCAGTGCGGCGCCCACGGCGGGGTGGGTGCCCAGACCCATGGTCATGTCGACGGTCGGGGTGGCCGATACGCTTCCGCCCGATTCCGCGACCTGTTTCCATTCACGTTCGGTGAACTCGTTGGCGTGGACGTAGTTCACGTCGGGGCCGAGAAGGTCCTGGCGCCCGAGTTGGTCGACGGCGCCGGGCAGCCCCGCCATCCCGGCGTGCAGGGAGATCGGCAGCCCCAATTCACGGGCGAGGCCGAACTCGTACTCGTTCTCCGCCGGTGTCGCCATGGACGGACCGCGCAGGGCGAGCCCGAGTGCGATGCGGCCGTCCAGGCGGCCCGCCGCGTGCATGGCATGCAGGCGCCGGGCCTGTGCTTCGTAGCGCGAGTAGTCCCCGCTGGAACTGGCCTTGCCGCCGAAGTGCAGCCGGGCCCGGATGCCGCTGTCCTGCAGAGCACGCAGATTGGCGTCGATGTCGGCTTCGGAACCCAGGTTGTGGGCCCAGTCGGCGACGGTGGTGACCCCGGCGTTGAGCGCTTGTACCGCGCCCCACAGTACGCCCGCATACACGTCCTCGGCGGTGAATGGGTCACCGAGTCCCTCGTTCACCTGCTGCGCGTACGGAAACAGCGTGATGTCGCTGGAACTGGCCGACAGGCTTCCCAGCCACATGTGCCGGTGCGTATCCACAAGACCCGGCATCACCAGCTGGTCTGCAGCATCGATGATCTCTTCGTCGCCGACAGCGGCGGCGGCGTCGCCAATGCCGGCGATGCGGCCATCCCGGATCAGGACATCGGCGATCCGGCTCATCCCGTCCGGGAAGAGGACGTGACCGCCTCGCAGCAGGAGGGGCTGGGGCACGGGAGTGTCTGACACGACGGCTTCCATCTTTCATCGGTATACAACAGGTACCGGTATACGATTGGAACCGCCAGGTAAGTGGCACACAAGAGAGCACTTTGAACTGCCCAGGTATCACGGGAGGTACCAGGTGGCCCAGCCGGCGATGGTTGAATCACGTGAACGCTCCGACCGTGATGAGCTGTTGCGCGATGTGATGGACCGCATCGGCGACAAGTGGTCGGTGACCGTCATCTGCCGACTCGACGACGGCCCTCTCCGGTTCAACGCGCTGCGACGAGCCGTAAAGGGCATCACCCAACGGATGCTGAGCACCACGGTGCGCCGCCTCGAGCGTGACGGCCTGATCAGCCGCACCGTCGAGCCCACCGTGCCGCCCCGCGTCGAGTACGCGCTGACCGAGCGCGGACGCAGCCTGCACGGCATCCTTGCCGAGCTGGTCGCCTGGACCGAGGCGAATCTCGACGAGATCCGCCGCGACCGTGAGGAGTATGACGCTGCCGCCAGCTCTCAGGCCGAGCAGTGACGAGGCGTCATGATGGGGGCCAGCCGGTCGAGGCGACGGCCTGCCAGGGCGTCCGCAGCACGGCCGCGCACCGCGCCGGTGAGGCTGGACAGGGGCGCGCACTGCCGGTGTGCTGGACGCGATGGCTGCAATCCACCGTACGGCCCAGCCGCCGCGAGCCTGATGCCACCGTCCGCACGCGGCAGCCCGAGGGCCGGTGCGGGCGATCGACGGGACGGACCTCATGAGGGCAACTGCCGCAGACGCCGAGCGGCTCGTCCTGAAGGATCAGGTGGCTGTGCTGCCAGGTTCTGTGCGCAGCAGGCGGTGAATCAGGATGCTCCAACTGTCGGCGAGTGGGCGGCCTGCGGCCGGTGAGGGGGGCGTGTCGGGTTCGGGCAGGGCCAGATACAGCAGCAGCGGGCCTTCCAGCGCGCCGGTCAACTGGATGGCCAGACTGTCCAGGTCCGGCAGGCCCAGCCCGGCTTGACCGAGCAGCATACGCAGGTGAACGCGGGTGATGGTCGCCTCACCGGCCGGAACGGGCTGATTGCGGTCGAGGGCTGCGCGGGCAATGCTGTGGTGATCCAGCAGGAAGGCGATGCGGGCCTGCCCGTACGCCACCATGCGATCGAGCGCCGAGGCCCCCGGCCCCAGGGGAGGCGGGCCACACAGCACCTGTTCCTGAAAGATGCGCTCGTCTGCGTCGAGCAGGGCGCGGAAGATCCCGGCGCGCGTGCCGAAGCGTCGAAAGACAGTGCCCTTGCCCAGTCGGGCCCGCTCTGCCAGTGCGTCCATCGTGACGCAACCGGTGCCCCCTTCGGCCAACATCTCCCGGACTGTCGCCAGCAGTAGCTCGCGATTGCGCACCGCGTCGGCGCGTTCGGGGCGCGGCTTGCCCAGGGGGACGAGAGATCCGTTCACCTGACCAACCTACCGCCCTCGCGCTAAACGGGGTAAAGTCCGTTTAGGCGAGGGCGCCTGGCCTGAGGCACCTGCCCATCGCCGCGCACGCCCCGTATTGCTTTCGAGGAGTCTTGCCATGAACCTGTTCCGTCTGGATGCGAGCATCATCCCGGCCGCTTCCGCCAGCGCCGAGCTGGCTTCCCTGGTCGAGGCCGAGTGGAGCGCCGCCCACCCCGATGCCGTGGTGACACGGCGTCACGTAGGCGCTGATCCGCTGCCCGCCGATGCCTGGGCGCTGGCGACCACCGCCGGCTTCACCCCCGAGGCCGAACGCAGCCAGGCCCAGCGCGATGCAGCGGCGTTGGCGGCCACGCTGGTGGAGGAACTGCGCGGCGCCGACGCGGTGATCCTCGCGGTGCCGCTGTACAACTTTGGCGTCTCCCAGCACTTCAAGACCTGGGTCGACCTGGTGATCGCTGGAGCGGGCCCGACCGATCCGGTGCTCAAGGGCAAGCCCACCGCGCTGATCACCACCATCGGTGGCGGCTACAGCCCCGGCACCCCCCGTGAGGGCTGGGATCACTCCACCTCCTACCTTGAGCGCATCGTCGGCGAGGTGTGGCAGGCCGACGTGACCCTGATCAAGCGCGAGTTGACGCTGGCCGCCTCCACGCCCGGCATGGAGGAACTGCGGGACCTGGCCGATGAGCAGTACGCCGCCGCCAAGGGACAGGCGCGCGAGGCCGGACTCGTCCTGGCCGGGAACTGACGCCGCCCCCCAGCCGCACACAAGCAGACGAACAGGCGCGAGTGTGTGGGACGTTGGGGTGCCACGCGCGGCCAACGATCAATAAGGCGTAGTGAAGCGCAGCAGCCCCCCATTGCAGGATGCTTGCCGCCGCAACGGATGCCGTGTCAGCCACACAGGGCGACGACCTGCCCGGCGCCCGCTCGATGTCCAACTGCGCCCCGGCATACGCGGGGGGCGCCGGATCGGTCCCCGACGTGAGAGCGGTACGCGGATATTGATCATTGGGTGGACTCCGTGGAGGTGTCTTCCGCACTCCATGAGGTAAGGATTCGAAGTGCCTCGTCGGACGGGCTGCCCGGTTCGGCGGTCAGCACCACGAGGCGTTTGTCCGGGTCGTCCGGGCTGGTCCAGGTGTCGCACTCCAGCGTCAGCGGGCCGGCCAGCGGATGCCGGAAGTGCTTGGTGCCATGGCTGGCGGACGACACGACCCGCCCGCCCCACCATTGCCGGAACTCCGGGCTGCGCACGGACAGTTCGCCGACCAGAGCTGTCAGGCGTGCATCGTCCGGGTTGCCGGCGGTCTCCAGGCGTAGCGTGGCCGCGCTCAGGCGGGCTGCTGCTTCCCATTCGACGTGGAGGTTGCGGATCCCGGGGTCCAGGAACAGCAGACGAGTGTAGTTCCGCTCCTGCAAGGAAAGTTGGGCGAAGTCCAGGTACAGCGCCGTGGCGGCGGCGTTCCAGGCGAGGATGTCGTTGTAGCGCCCGAGCACCATGGCCGGGGAGCGGTCGAGCTGATCCAGCAACCGGTGTATCGACGGGCGAACACGCTGTGGCCCGCGGCGAATTCGGCGAGCGATCGGCTTGCCGGCGAGCTCGTAGAGGTAGGCCTGTTGGCCCGCGTCGAGTCGGAGAGCACGCGCAAGGGCCCCCAGCACCGTCGCTGAGACCTGCAATCGTCCCTGCTCTATCCGGCTGTAGTAGTCGACGCTGATCGACGCCAGGCGTGCCACCTCCTCACGCCGCAGGCCCGGCACCCGTCGTAGGGTGCCGTCGTCGGCCAAACCCACTGCCGCAGGGGTGAGTTCAGCGCGGCGGGCCTTCAAGAACGCCCCCAACTCGCCTCGCGTCGACCTGTCCTCGGCCATCTCTGTCCTCCTCGCTCCGCAGGACACGTGCCGAGGTGGAGGGGATACATCTTCTCGGCATGTCCGTCCGGTTTCATGCCGCCGCTGTGTCCGCCACTTGGCACGGGTGTGTCTGATTGTGTTGTGGAGCTCAGGGTGCCGGGGTGTCCTGCGAGAGGCCGGCGCCGAAGAACTCGGTCAGCTTCTCGACGGCGGGGTCGACATACTGGGCTTTGTCATAGAGGTCGACGTGGCTGGCGCCGTCGATCCAGTGCAGCTGCTTGGGTTGATGTGCCTCGGCATAAGCATCAGCGGTCATGTGCCGGGTGATGGCCTCGGTGCCTACGATCATCAACAGTGGCCGCGGGGCAATCAGATCGATGAAGCGGAATGCCTCGAAGGCGGCGATCCTGTCGATACTGGACCAGGTGAATTCCTTGGCCGAGCCCGGGTGCTGGGCACGGTCGGTGCAGTAGTAGTCGAAGCCTTCAAGACCGTGCCGGCCGCCCAGCTGGTGGGCCTGCTCGGCGGTGGCCGGGAAGATGGGGAAGTAGCCGGTGCCCTCACCTCGTGCCTCGGCGGTACGGGCCTGGGCGGCCATGTCCAGCAGCCCTTGGAGGACCGCCGGGTTCTGGGTTCCGTCAGGGCCTTCGCGGTAGCTGCGTCCGACGTCGACGGCGCTGACGGTGGCGACGGCCTTGATGCGATGGTCGGTGGCGGAGGCGGGGATGACGTAGCCCCCGGAGGCACAGATACCAAGGGCGCCGATCCGGCCGGCGTCCACTTCGGCGCGGGTGCTCAGGAACGAGACGGCCGCCTTGAGATCCTCGACCCGCTGCGCGGGGTCCTCAAGACCGCGCGGCTTGCCGCCGCTTTCACCCTGGTAGGCGGCGTCGAAGGCGAGCGCGACGAACCCGCGCTCGGCCAGGTGGCGGGCATACAGACCTGCAGCCTGTTCCTTCACGCCGCTGGCCGGGTGCCCGACGACCACCGCAGCGCGCGGTCCGACCTGTTCGTTGTCCGGGGTGAAGAGGTGTCCGGCGATCGTGATGCCGGCGCTGTCGAACGTGACGTCCATGCGCATGGATGGTTCTCCGAGATGAGCTCTGCTGCAGAAACCGATCAAGTCTCCGAGCCCGGCCTGTCGCCGGGACATGAAGACCAGGCTTCACGCCGCGGCTCTGCGGCATAAGGGGAGAGTTCTTGCCGGGGCAGGAATCTTCCCCCCCACCGGGTCCGGTGTGGGGCGGCCGCTGCCTGGTGGCGCAGCAGTCGCTTCCTTGCCCGGCTTTACGCTCCGGGCCGGTCAGGAGCGTTCGACGCCGCCGGGTGGTCGGCCGCCAAGGTGGCCGACCACCCGCTTTGCACCGGGCTCAGTCGACAGCGACGTGGAAGACGGAACGGGCGTTGGACAGTTCGCGGAAGCCCCATACGCCGTGGTAGCGGCCGTAGCCGGAGGAGTTCACGCCGCCGAAGGGCAGGTTCTCCTCGGCCCAGTGCACGGCGTGGCCGTTGATGGTGACGCCACCGGAGGTGGTGTTGTCGAGCATCCGCTCGATGAACGCGTCGTCCCTGGAGTAGACGGAGAAGCCCAGCGGCTTCCCGAGAGTGTCGGAGTGGGCGAAGATCTCCTCCTCGTCCGTGTAGGTCAAAACCGGCAGGATGGGCCCGAAGATCTCCTCCTGGATGATCCGGGTGTCCCGGGGGACGTCCAGCAGCACGGTCGGCTCGATGACCAGGTTGTCTGCGTCGGTCTTTCCGCCGAATGCGACGGTCGCGCCGCGCGCGATGGCCTCGTCGAGGTAGCCCTTGACGCGCTCGTAGTTGCGCTTGTCGACGAAGCGGCCGTCCCTCTGCCACTGGAACTCGCCGGTCTCGTCGTAGTAGGCCCGCTTGACCGCGGCGACATACGTCTCGACGAAGGCATCACGCAAGTCCGCGGGAACCCATACGTAGTCGACCGACAGACAGGTCTGACCGTGGTTGTAGATCTTGCCGCCCAAAAATGCCTCAGCGACCAGGTCGAGGTCGATGGTGCGGTCCACGATGGCCGGGCTCTTGCCGCCCAGTTCCAGGGTGAACGACGCCATGTGCTGGGCGGCCTTCTCAACGATGATCTTTCCGACGCGGGGACTGCCGGTGAGGAAGATGTGGTCGATGGGAAGGTCGAGCAGCACGTCGTTGGTGCTGCGCACCCCGTCCGGCGTGGTGACGTCGTTGTCATTGAAGACCGCGACCTCCCGCTCGTCGAACACCGCGCGCACGATCTGCTCGATCACCTCACCGGTCGCCGGCGCCATCGAGCTGGTCTTGGCCAGGACCACGTTGCCCGCAGCAACAGCCTGGATCAGGGGGGAGAAGAACATACCGATCGGGAAGTCCCAGGTGCCGAACAGCAACACCACGCCGCGGGGTTCGTACTTGACGAAGATGCGTTCTGCGGCGGGCGTGGCCGGTGACTTCTCGACGGGCAGCGGCGCCATCCAGTCCGCGAGCTCATCCCGGACCTTGTCGAGATTGCCCATGACCGTCTGAATCTCGTCCCGGTTGTCGGCCGGGCGGCCCAGGTCCTCGTGGATGGCCCGGCCGATCTCGTCCTGCCGCGTGAGGATCTCGGCGCGCAGGCGCTCCAGGCGCTCGACGCGCTCCGCGGCGGTCGTGTGCCGCATGACGCGGCGGTGGCTGCGCTGGGCCTGGAAAATGCGCTGAATCTCGTCCAGCTCGAGCACGGTGGTGCTTCCTCTCATGACGTGCGCACGGCACGACCTGTGGGTGGGGGTGCCCAGATGGCGCGCTGCGTACTTCCGGACCCTGTTCATTCGAGGGCAATGGCCTCGTTCAGGGGGCGCGCGTGGGCTGGCGTGAAGGAGCCGACCAGGCGGTGTCCTTCCGTGTCGTCATCCACGCTAACGCGCCGACGAGCAATGTGACAACCCTCTTACATTGGCGGCCGGGCTATCGTGTCGGCGACTCCTTGAAGGCTGACGCGAGGTGGTCTACTATCGATGTGATAGCCCTCTAACATTGCTGGCCGGTCAGGCTGGCGTGCGTCCCACTCACGGGAGACCGGTGCCCCACAGCGACGAGCCGCCCCCGGCGCAGCCGCGTCAACGGCGCAAGCGTGCGTACCATCACGGCGATCTGCGGGCCGCAGTGATCGACGCAGGATTCGCGCTGCTCGCAGAGAAGGGCCTCGACGCCTTCTCCGTCGCCGAGATCGCCCGGCGGGTGGGCGTCAGCACCGCCGCTCCGTACCGGCACTTCGCCGATCGCGATGAGATCGTCGCCGCCATGGCGACACAGGCGGCACGCGAACTGACGGCTCAGATGCGTGACGCTGTCGACGCGGCAGGCGAAGAACCGGTGGAGCGTTTCGCAGTGACCGCCGGTGTCTACGTGAGATACGTCGCCCAGCGGGGCGCCGGGTTCAACGTCATCTTCGCCACCCGTCTGCAGAAGCTGCGCGATGAGTCACTGGCTGCCGCAGGGCGCGAACTGATCGACCTCCTGCTCGGTCTGGCTGTCGCCACGGGCCGGACTCCGGCCGACGCCCTGGTGCTGATGGAGCGTCACATCGCACTGGCCCACGGCTACGTCGGCCTGTTCCGCGACGGCTTCTTCCCGCAGCGCAATGCCCTCGGCGAAGTCGCGGACCACGCGATCCAGGGAAGCCGGGACCTGGTCGGCAACGCGAACGCACACTGACCGGCCGCCGCCTGCGCCAGCCCGCCCCGAACAGGCGGCTGCGGCAGGTGAGGCCGCGCGGACGAGCGGACGGGTTCTCGTGCAGCCGGGACACGCGACGGTTGGCCGCTCGGTTACGGACCGCTTCACGGTGGGGTCAGGACGGCCGATGCACTCTGTGGCGTCGACAGGGCGGCAGCAGGCGCGAGCCCGGCACGGCATGCGGTAGGTGCGTGCGGGGCCTTGGGGGTCCTTGGGCCGAAGCGATCCAATGCAACGCACGTGTGCAGGTGTTGGTCTCGGTGAGATGCCCCCTGCTTGCCCGGCGTGGACACCAGCGGCTGATCGAAATCGAGGTGTCATTCCGACTGCCGGTACCTGCCGTCGCGCATCCACAGCAGCACGGCTGCGGCAGCGATCCAGCCGGCCAGCGTCAGCAACGGCACGGTGACCTGCACGCCATGGAAGTAGCAATAGCTGCGGACGGCCCGGACAGCGGCTCCTGGAGGCAACAGCTCCGAGACGGTCCGGGCCGGCGTCGGCAGCAGATGGACGCCGACGATGCCGCCGCTGGTGGGCATGCCCACAGCAACGAACAGCACAGTGGTTGCCGCATAGCCGGGAGGCCCCAGCCACTGGGCAAGTGCCTGAGTCGTGAGCGCACCGGCCACCGACAACAAGGCCAAAGTCGCCGCCACGGACAGTACCGGGCCGGGAAGAGCGCCCAGCAGCGGCCCCGTGACGAGTGCTCCTGCGAGGCCGCTCAGGGCCCCGAAGACGCCGGTGACACAGACGCGTTGCCACCAGGTCGGACGGGAGTGAGCCCGGTTCAGGCTGTGTGCCAGGGAAGATGACGCCAGCGAGAGACTCAGACCGGTGAAGAACATGGCCAGGCCTCGACGGTCGGTTGGGCTCAGCGGAACGGTGTCGTAGGTGGACAGCGGTCGGTGCAGCTTTGCGGCTGCCGCGGACACCACTTCTTCGATACTCGTGGCAGTGGTGGGACCGGCCGCCGTCGCCACGTCCAGGCGAAGGCCGATCGGCGTGGTCGAAATCACCGCGCTCACCCGCCCGTTCCTCAACAGGGTCAGCCCTGACTTTCGGTCCCCGACCGGGTGCGCCTGCAGCGCGGGTCCGGCCAGGACGCCGACCTGCTGGGCCGGCTCCTGCTTGGTCACGACGGCGACCGGCACTCGGTGGGGCTTGGCGGCGCTGCTGAACCCGACGTACAGGCCGATGAGGATGCAGGAGAGCACCACGGCCGTCAGGGCTGAGGACAACAACGGCCACATGCCGTTGTGTCTGTCGTCGGCCGGGGACGGTGATGCCGCCCTGGTCGCGCGGGCGGTGCAGCCCTGCGGGGGCAGGGGGTCCGTCGCCGACGACGGCGCTGTCTCGCTGACCACGGTTCTCTTGCCGTATTCCGATTGCCGAGCTGTTGTGGCGGGTGGGGGAAGGCATCTGCCCGCCACAACAGCGGTCCGATGGATCAGGGGCTGACAGCCACCGTGGTGGATTCGGTGTAGAACTGCAGGGCGGCCAGGCCCTGTTCCCGGGGCCCGAAGCTGGACTCCTTGGTGCCGCCGAACGGCGCCCAGTGGTCGAGCCCGGTGGTGGGGGCGTTGACCCGGATCATTCCGGCCTCCAGGTCGCGGGTGTGGGTGAGTGCCGCCGTCAGGTCACGCGTGTAGAGGGAGGCGGACAGGCCGTACGGGGTGGCGTTGGCCAGCTCGATGGCGTGCTCGACGGACCGGGCTCGCAGCAGGGCGGTGACGGGAGCGAAGACCTCGTCGGTGGCCAGGACGTCGTCGGCGTCCGCGACCTCGACCAACGTCGGCTCCAGGTAGGAGCCGGGAACGTCGGGCCTGCTCCCGCCCGTCAGGATCCGCCCGCTGCTGGCCGCGACGGCGGCCAGGGCGCCGTCCCGGGAGGCCTTGTCGATCACCGGACCGACCTGGCACTTCGGGTCGGAGGGGTCAAGGACGACGAGGGCTTTGACCGCTTCGACCAGGGCGTCGCGGGTGTGCTCGTAGACGTCGTCCTGGACGATGATGCGGCTGGTGGCGGTGCACTTTTGTCCCGCGTAGGCGAAGGCCGACCCCACGATGCCGGCGATGGCCCCGTCCACATCGGCATCGGCCAGTACCACCGTGGGGTTCTGGCCTCCCATCTCCGCCTGGGCGATGCCGCCGCGTGCGCTGACCGCGGCCGCCACCTGGCGACCCACTTCGGTCGATCCAGTAAACGAAACGGCGCTGATGGCGGGCGACTGGGCCACGAGGGCCCCGCTGCCAGGTCCGACCGCGAACATCACAACGCCCGGGGGAAGGTGCCGGTTGAGGATCTCCGCCAGGGCCTGGGCGGTACCGACGGCCTGCGCGGACGGCTTGAAGACGACCGCGTTGCCGTACGCCAGGGCCGGCGCCAGCTTCCACGCGGGAATCGCCAGCGGGAAGTTCCACGGCGTGATCAGCCCCACCACGCCCCGCGGCCGGGACTGTGTGAAGGTCAGCGTCCGGGCCTCGCTGCCCGGCAGCACGTCCCCCTCGGGAAACAGTGCGCTCTGCGCGAAGTAGCGAAAGGTCCGCTCGGCACGGACGACCTCCCCCCGGGCTTCGGTGATGGGCTTGCCGACCTCGCGGGAGATCAGGTCGGCGAGACGCTCGGCGCCGGCGGCGATGTCGTCTGCGGCACGGGTGAGAGCGACGGCTCGCTCCGGGGCGGCGGTGCGCGCCCAGGCACGGCCCGCGCCGGCGGCGAGGTCCAGCAGGGCCGGAAATTCGCCGGACGGGGTTGCGGCGACTTCGGCGACCGTTTCCTTGGGATCGTGCGGGTTGGTACTGCGCACGGTGGTCACGAACAACTCCTTGGGGGCTGGTGGTTCACGGCTGGTAGGCCGCGAAGACCTTGTCGGAGACGAACAGGTGCGACCCCACGAACTCCGACCAGGTCGGCGTGGTGCGGCTCAGCTCGCTCATGGCGCCCAGCAGGGCCCACCAGTTGAGCAGCTCCTGCTGGCCGGCGGCCTCCGCCTGGGCGAGGCTGGTCGACCGCCACACGTCGAGGTCGCCGTCGACCAGCGCCCGGTACAGCCGCTGGTCGGCGGCGGTGTCGGGGAAGAGATGGTGGGTGGACTCCACCAGGAAGCTGTGCGACCAGCTGGAGGAGGCAATCAGAGCGACCCGCCAGGGGCTTGCGGCCGCGGCGCGGGCGACGGCCGCCCCCACCTGCATGACGCGGGCCGGCGAGGGGCTCGGCGGATCCAGCTCGCGGACGTCGCCAAGAGCGCTGATGTTGCCCTGGTAGCTGATCACCCGGCGGCCGTAGCAGTTGAGGGGGAAGGCGACGACAGGGTAGTCGAAGCCCTGCCGCTCGTAGTCGAGATACAGGATCGTGTTGAGGAAGGCGTGCGGGAAGCCCGGGTGGTGCAGCGGCTTGTAGGCGTAGGAGACGTCGATGTCCTGCTCGAGGAGCGCGCTCGTGAAGTGCTTGGCCGCCTCGCGGTGGCCCCGGACCCGGATCTCGTGGTCCTTGGGCTCGTTCCACACGTTGTGGTCGCCCATGACGTTGGACTCGGCCGAGTGCTCCCAGGGCCGGACCGTCAGGTCGTCGTAGGCGAGCACGGAGTAGGGCGGGACGATGTCCTCGCGGAAGTTCTCGTACTGGTCATCCCCCCAGATCACCACGACGTCGGGGTTGAACGCGTCGAGTGCCTGCCGTGCCTTGGCGAACTGGGCGACCAGGGCCTCCCGGTGGCGGCGGCCGGCCTGCTGGCCCTCGTCGGAGGCCCACTCCGCGCGTGCCTCCGCAGGCCAGTTGGCGGGATCGCGGAGCGCTTCGGGGAGCTGGGGATCGGCGAGCGCGCGTTGGAACACGCGGGTCAGGTTGTCGTTCGTGCCGCTCAGCGGCGGGTAGTGGGTTACTCCAAGACCGAGCACTTCTGCCATGGTCTTCACCTTTCTTCGGTGGTGCTGCCGCGGCTGGGCAGGGGAAGAGAGCACGGGCGGGCCCGCAAGTGGCCCGGCCCGCTCGGGGGTTGCGCGGAGGGGGTTGCGCGGAGGGGTCAGTCCAGCAGCGACTGCCAGCGGCGCCAGAACGCGCGCATCTGTAGCTCGTCACTGGCCATGCTGGGCTGTCCGGCGTGCTCGCGGTGCATGCCGCGGGAGATGTCCGACCATGTCACGTCCGGGGCGGTGCGCAGTCCGGCCTGGCATGCCTCACAGGCCTCCAGGTCGTCGGGGGTGGCCAGGCCCGCAGGGCCCTGGAAGGCGATGTAGCTGTCCAGGCGCCGGGCGCGCAGGTCCGCATCCTCACCGGCAGTCGCCAAGGACCACTGGTGGATCTTGGTGTGTCCCGCCGCGGTAGGTGTGATCGTGCGGATCACGACGCCCATGATGTCGTTGATGATCAGGTTGGGGAACACCAGCAGGTTGCGGTCCGTGAGCCCGATCATCTGGGCGCGTTCGGGGCCGTAGCGGTCCACCAGCTCCTGGTACTTCGCCTCGACCTGTGGACGGTTGTGTTCGCCCAGGGCCGGGGTCCAGCGGGCCACGGGGCGTGCCCACGGGCCGTGGACGCAGATGACGGCGTGGCCGTTCCCCAGATCCAGCGCCTCAGTGGTGTCGTCGCGGTCGAGGGTGTTGCCTTCTCGCTCTTCCAGATACGTGAAGTACGTCTTGTGCAGGGGGAGCAGGTGGTAGCCGTCCAGGCTGTTTTCCACGAACAGCTTCCAGTTGGCGTCCATGGAGTATTCGTGGGCGCCGGGCACGACCTCCAGGTCGTCGGCCTGGTCGGCGACCAGGTCGATGTAGTCGGCCGCTCCGGCCAAGTATGTCTTGAGGTCGACGGCGTCGGGGTCGAAACACACGAAGTAGAACCCGCGGTAGTTGTCGACCTTGGGCGGTGAGAGCAGCCCCATGGCGGCCCGGTCGAAGTGCTCTCCGTAGCCCTCGTCGCCGGGTACGCCGTTGAGCGCTCCGGTGCTGTTGTAGGTCCAGGCGTGGTAGAAGCAGCTCATGCCGCGGGCGTTGCCCTCGGGGACGCGGCACACCAGGGCGCCGCGGTGGCGGCACGAGTTGTACAGCACGCGCTTGGCCCCGTCGTGGCCGTGCCAGAAGATCAGCGGCCGGTTGCCGACGTCGCGTGCCTTGAAATCGCCGGGCCGGGGGATTTCCGATTCGTGGCCCACGTAGAGCCAGCAGCGGCCGAAGACCGTGGCCATTTCGCGTTCGAAGACGGCCTCGTCGATCAGTGTGGTCCGGTCGACGCGGAACGTGCCCGCTGCGACGTCTTCGACCACCCACTCCTTGGCGGAGATGGTGCGTGAGTCGGTGCTGGGGGTCATGGTCGACGCCTCCCTTGGTGCGGACGGGACAGGTCACAGCAGCACACTCAGCTGCCCCCCTGCCGATTCGATGCTGTGGTCGAGGGCCACCCGCCGACGCTTGATCAGCCAGGGCACGTCGTTGTCGACGGTCGGGACGAGCAGGTGCTCGTAGACGCCGGCGTAGCGGTCGACGACTCCGCCGCGGACCCGGGTGACCTGGAAGACGCTGCGTGTTTCGAGGCCGTCCGGGCCTTGCCAGACGCGAACATTGGTGATGTGGCGCCGAGTTCGGGAGCGGGGGCTCTCGGCATGGGCGTGCTTGCTCTTGAGCCGGTCCACTCGGCCGGCGAGCGTGTTCATGGAGTCGTGCACCAGGTGCAGGGTGGTCGCCGGATCATCGCTGAGGTCCTCCGGCGTGGGGATCAGGTAGACGGCATCCGGATGAAACAGGCCCAGCCACTCGTCCAGGCGCCACTCGTCTAGCAGCGCGGCCTCGTCGAAGAGGAACTGGGAGACAGCACTGATCACCATGCTGTCGCGCACCCGGACGGCGTCGGCTGGGGTGGCGTGCCCGATCGTCGCGGACGTGAGGCCGGTGGGGATCATTGCGTCAACTCCTGGGGCGGCCGCCCGTATGCACGGCCTTCGTGTTCGGCCGTCAGCAGCTCGGCCAGCGTGGCGGGACGGGACCAGAAGGGGGAGTGGGAGGTGTGCAGGCGAGCGATGTGTGCGCCGAAGCGGGTCCTGGCGGCTTGGCCGGCCCAGTCACCGGAGACGGCACGGTCGGCCTCGCACACGATGTACCGGGTCGGTGAGGGGACTTCCCCCCTCCAGGGGGTCTGCTCGCTCAGCACGGTGGCTGCCTGCGGCCGCAGCCGGGATGCAGCCTCGGCGGCTTCCTCGGGTGCGCAGTCGTGGTAGAAGAGGTCCGCAGCGACGTCCGGGGGCCAAAAGCTGCGGCCCTGGTCGTCCTTGAGCTGGTGAGGCATGAACTCGCTGTAGAACTCCTTGGCCATGGGTCGCGAGGTGGACAGCTGTTCGCGCCAGCTGGCTCCGGGAAGCGGCAAGAGGCAGGACAGCAGCACCAGTTCACGCACCGGATGCCGTTCGGCGTACACCGGAGCGATCAGGCCCGCCATCGAGTGCGCGACCAGGACCGTGGAGGCTGGGTCGTCGACGCAGTCGTCGATGGCCCGCAGATAGGCCTCGCTGTCTGCGGCCGGGTCGTCCGAGGGCAGCTCCACCGCGACGGCCTGGTGACCTCGCACCCGAAGCTCAGGCAGTACACGGTCCCAGCACCAGGCGCCGTGCCAGGCACCGTGCACCAGGACGAACGTACTCATGACGTGGTCCGCTCGGCGGCGGCAGCCTGCTTGTCGGCCAGGATCGTGCCTCCGGCGATGACCTCGCCCGCATCAACCTCGACGACCCACACGCGCACCGCGGCCTCGGGGGTGCCGGTGGCGCGCGCTGCGGCCGCGGACACCTCACGCAGCAGATCCCGCTTCTGGTCTGCGGTGCGGCCCTTGGCCATGGTGATCTGGATGAACGGCATTGAATGTGTCCTTTCTTGAGGGCCGGGGGCTACTGGGCGCGCACGCTGACGCTGCCCAGGCGGCTGAAGCCGGCACTGATGCAGTCGCCGGAGCGCAGCGGCACCGCGGCGGTCAGTCCTCCCGACAGCACCAGCCATCCGGGTTTGAGGGAGCCTCCACGCCGGCCGGCCGCATTGGCCATCCACGCCACGGCCTGCGCGGGATCACCGCAGACCGCGGCGCCGGCCGCGGTGGCCACCTGCTTGCCGTTGACCTCCAGCACGCAGCCCAGCAGGGACAGGTCCTTGGGGGGATCGACGAACTCATTGCCGAGCACGAACAGCGCGGAGGACGCGTTGTCGGCGACCGCGTCCTGGAGGGTGAACTTGAATGCCTGGTAGCGGCTGTCGATGATTTCCAGGCCGGCGCAGACCGAAGAGGTGGCATCGAGGACGTCTCCGGCGGTGATGCCCGGGCCGGCCAGTTCCTCCTTGAGCACGAAAACGATCTCCGGTTCCACCCGGGGGTGGATCAGCCTGGACAGGTCCACCGGCGTCGTGGCGTCGTGCAGCATCCCTGACGTGACGAACGCATACAGGGGGTTGTCCACGTTCATGTCGATCTGCTTGGCGCGTGAGGTCAGACCGAGCTTGCCGCCGATGATCCGCTCACCGCGGTCCTCCTTGGTACGCAGCACCTCGCTCTGGACCCGGTAGGCGTCGTCGACGCTCAATTCCACGTCCTGGCTCAGCGGCAGGATGTCGGTGCGGGCGTCTTCAGCAGCGATCAGGCGCGCCGCCAGGTCAGGGAAGTTCACTGCGGTCGTCCCGTCCTGCAGATTGCTGCTCATGCGAACACCACTCCCACCGAGCCGATCTGTCCGAAGTCGGCGCGCACGTGGTCACCGGGGGAGACCGGCAGGGCGCGCGTGCAGCTGCCGGGAAGCACGACGGCTCCCTCCTCGAGGGTGACGTCGAACTCACCCAGCTTGTTGGCCAGCCAGGCGACCGCCGAGACGGGGTTGCCCAGGGCGGCGCCGGTGGCGCCGGTTTCGGCGATCTCGCCGTTGCGGCGCAGCACCACCCCCAGCAGCCGGGGGTCGATGTCGCTGATGTGGGTGGCCGTGCCGCCGAGCACGACGCGGGCCGAGGAGGCGTTGTCCGCGATGGAGTCGTAGACGGTGATCTCCCAGTTCTGGATCCGGGAGTCGATGATTTCCAGGCTGGGCACGACGAACGCGGTGGCTCGCAGCACGTCGGCCACGGTCACTCCCGGGCCGCTGAGCGGCCGGTCGAGCACGAAGGCGAGTTCGGGCTCCACGCGGGGCGCGAGGAGGCTTCCGGCGGGAATCTCGGTGCCTTCGAGGAGGAACATGTCATCGAGCAGCACACCGTAGTCGGGCTCGGAGACACCGAACTGTTCGCGCATGACGCCGGCCGTCAGGCCCACCTTGTGTCCGCGTACCTTGGCGCCGTTGGCGATGCGGTCGGCAATCACCATGCGCTGCACCTCATACGCGGCCGGGATGTCCAGACCGTCGTAGGTCTGGGTGAGCGGCTTGACGGGCTGGCGGTCCCGCTCGGCTTCGGTGAGCCGGCGGGCGGCCTCCTGTAGCTGGTTTTTACGCATGCTCGGAGTCTCTCCAGGGCTGTGAACAGGAACAATGCAGTTGGTCCACCGGGTGGACCAGTGCCGGTGGCGGCATGGCGGAGCTGTGCCGCACCGGCGGGGAACCGGGCTAACAGGGCTGGTCGGTGGAGTGTCCGGGGAAGAGGGACGCCTCAGGGTTGATCAACGTCATGGCGTTGTTCACCGCGGTGGCTGCCTCGCCGAAGCCCACGGCGATCAGTCGGACCTTGCCCGGGTACTCGGTCACGTCACCGGCGGCGAAGACGCCCGGCAGGTTGGTCGCCATGGTGGTGTCCACCAGGATGTGCCGGTCGCGCAGTTCGACGCCCCACTCGGCAAGGGGGCCCAGATCGGCGACGAAGCCGAGGGCAGCGACCAGGCTCTGGCACTTGAGCGAGCGTTCGTTGCCCCGTTTGTTGGCGACGCGTACGTGCTCCAGGGTGTGTGTTCCGCCGGCTTCCACGATCTCGTGGTCGGTCAGCACCTCGATGGACGGCGAGGCCATCATCTGGGCAACGCTGTGTTCGTGGGCACGGAAGCGGGCCCGGCGGTGGACCAGGGTGACCGACCTGGCCACGCCGTCGAGCAGCAGGGCCCAGTCCACCGCGCTGTCCCCACCGCCGACGATGACGACGTCCTGGTCGGCGAGGTCCTGCGGGCGTGGCACGAAGTACATCAGGCCGCGGTCCTCGTAGGAGTTGCCGGCCGGCAGTCGACGCGGGGTGAAGGTGCCCACCCCGGCGGTGAGGATCACGGCGCGACAGGTGACGCGTTCGCCCGCCGAGGTGGCCAGCGTCAGCGATCCGTCGTCGCTGCGATGCAGTTCGGTTGCCTGCTGTCCGAGCAGATAGAGGGGCTCGAACGGCGCGGCCTGACGCATCAGGCCGTCGATGAGGTCCCGGCCGCGCACCGAGGGGAAGCCGGCGATGTCGTAAATGGGCTTCTCCGGGTACATCGCCATGACTTGGCCGCCCGGCTGGGGAAGCGAATCGACCACAGCCACGCCCAGTCCGCGAAATCCTCCGTAGTAGGCGGCGAACAGGCCGGCGGGTCCGGCACCGACGATGACGAGATCGACCTCGCGGGCTCGGGCGGCAGGGTAAGCCATCGGGCACTCCTAGCTTCGTTGCTGTTACGTCAGAATTCCGAGCAAATGTCCACCGGGGCAACGCGGTCGATCCATTGAGTGGGCCGCTGCCGTCATGGCACCGGGCCGGCCCGGGACGGTCGTGCGCAGTCAAGGCCGGGCAGCCTTGTGTGCCTGGCGCGGTGGGACAGGCTGCGGAGCGTCCGGAGGGAAGGGAGACGCTCCGCAGCCGCTGGAAGGGCGCAGCCGCGCCGTTCTTCTCAGTGGAAGATGGACTTCGGCTCCTGATACCAGGCCATGGCCTGCGGGCCGAGCTCCCGGCCGATGCCGCTGTGCTTCACGCCGCCGAACGGCGCACCCGGATCGGGGAGGTAGCCGTTGATGCCGACGGAGCCTGTGCGCATACGCCGGGCAATGGTGTGTGCGCGGTCAGGGTTGGCGCTCCAGACCGTGCCGGCCAGGCCGTAGGGAGAGTCGTTGGCGATGCGGACGGCTTCGTCCTCATCGTCATAGGGGGTAATGCACAGCACCGGGCCGAAGATCTCCTCCTGGGCCAGGCGGCTGCGGTTGTCGACATCGGCGAAGACGGTCGGTTCGACGAACCAGCCCTTGTCCAGCCCTGGCGGGCGGCCGCCACCGGCGACGAGACGCGCGCCATCGGCCTTGGCCTGGTCGATGCAGCTCTCCACCCGATCACGCTGTGCCTGGCTGACCACGGGCCCCACCTGCGTGTCGGCCTCGAGTGCATGGCCGATACGCAGCGAGGAGGCGAGGTCGGCGAAGACACCCACGACCTGGTCGTACCGGGACCGGGGGGCCAGGATGCGAGTGCTGAGGAAACAGGTCTGGCCGTTGTTCAGCAAGGTGGCCTGGAACAGTTGTTCGCCCATGGTGGCCAGGTCCAGGTCGGCGTCGTCGAGGACGATCGCGGCGGACTTCCCGCCCAGTTCGAGCGCGAGCGGGCGCAGCAGCGGTGCGCAGATTTCGGCGATGCGCCGGCCCACGGTGGTGGAACCGGTGAAGGCGACGGCGTCGATTCCGGGGTGGCCTACCAGGTAGGCGGCCGTGTCCGCCGAGGCCGGCAGCAGGTTGAGGACTCCGGGTGGCAACCCGGCCTCCGCGGCGGCGTCCATCAGGTGGAAGGCGTCAAGGAGGGTGCTGGGCGACGGCTTGATGATGACGGTGCAGCCGGCCGCCAGCGCGGGAGCGTATTTGGTGGCGGCGAGGCTTTGCGGGAAGTTCGACGGCGGTATCGCCGCCACCACACCGACAGGTTCCTTGCGCACCGTCGTGGTGCCGGCCACCAGATGGGGGCGTGTTTCCTCGGTCGGCGTGGTGCGGGCCAGTTCTGCGTAGTACCGGACGATCGCGCCGGTCAGCCCTGATTCGATCTGGCGGGAGACGGCGATGGGCATTCCGTTTTGGGATGAGACGGCGCTGGCGATGTCCTCGCTGCGGCGCTGCAGCGCGTCGGCCAGCCGGTCCAGGACGTCGCCACGTTGCTGCGGCTCCCAGTGAGCCCATCCGTCGGGTGCGTCGCAGGCTCCGCGCGCGGCTCGAACGGCAGCATCCACATCTGTTGGCCCAGCAAGGGAAACGGCGCCCAGACTTTCCTCCGTACTGGCACACACCAGGGTGGTCTGCTCCGGCTGGTGGGTAGCCAGGGGTGATACCCAACGCCCGTCGAGGTATAGCGACTCCGTTTTGTCCACCACAGGGTCTTCTCCTGAGAACGGCGGGTGCGGCAGTGCACCCGCGTGGTCGGCGACGGCGTCCCGTGCCGCCGGCCGGGGATACGGTGCGGTGATCGGTGCGGCAGGGCCGGGATCAGGTGCCGCAGCACGGCGAGAAGATCCAATCGGCGCTCCCTAGATGTTCAACAGCGCGGCACCCGAAGGCCGATGCACGAATGAGGTGCGTGGTGAACCCGGGCTGAACCTTCAGGGTGCGTTGCATCACCTTCCGGGCGGGGGCAAGTTGGAACAAGGTCATCGGTTCACTGCCTGGACCGCTTGTCTTCCAGAGCGCCCCCGGCGTGAGCAGGCTGGGCATTGCCATCCCTGCAAGGGCGAGTGAAGAGAGTCAGTGAACGCCATGGCTTCTGCAAGACGTACAACCCCCTCGGCGCAGGCTGTCCTGGCGGCCAACGGAGTACGTGATGACGGTTGGGCCGAGGAACGGGCATCGTGGCTCCTGGCGGCCCGTCGTCGACGGGTTTTGCTGAACCCGATGTCCGATCAGGAGCCGCTCGACCTGCGTGACGCCTACCGAATCCAGCGCAAGGTAAACGAAAGCCGCCTGCGCGACGGAGAGAAGCCTGCCGGGTTCAAGCTCGGATACACCTCCAAGCCGATGCGCGAGCAAATGGGGGTCGCCACGCCCAACTACGGTCCCCTCACCGACCGAATGCTGGTGCCCAACGACAGCACCACGGACCCTGCTCTGCTGCAGCCCCGCGTCGAACCGGAAGTCGGCCTCGTCCTGGGCCGGCCATTGGCCGGCCGGATCACCCGCCATGACGCATTGAACGCGGTGAAACACGCAGTGGCCTGTCTGGAGGTGGTCGATTCCCTCTGGGCCGACTACCGGTTCACCGCCGAGGACAACACCGCAGACGGCTCGTCGGCGGCGCAAGTCGTCATTGGTCCGCGTCTGCCCACCCTGCGGCACGGCTTGGTGAACGCGGGTGTCGTCCTGCACCGCAACGGAGTGATGGTGGCGACCTCAGCAGCGGCAGCCGCCTCTGGCAACCCGATCGACTCCCTGGTCTGGCTCGTGCACCAACTTCACCAGGAAGATGCCGGGCTGGAGGCGGGCATGCTGGTGATCACTGGCGGGCTGACCTCAGCCGTGGAGCTGGCCCCGGGCGACGTGGTGGAAGCGGAGTTCCAGTCCGGGGACCGCGTGGGCGTGCGGCGGCTGCCGCACACGCGCAACGCAACCCGCGGCGAGGGCAGGGACTGAACGCGCGCCGCGTGGCCGACCGCGCCACACCCGGCCCCGAGGGAAGCTGCCCGGGCCGGCTCGGCTACTCGCCGTCGGTGCACAAGGACCGCAGTTCCTCCGCGCGCCGCTGGTGTCGGCGTGGCAAAGCCTGCAGCGTGGCGTGCGCGTTGACCACACGGGCGAGGGCGACCGCGGCTTCGCGTACCGCGGTCGCCAGCCGCGGAAGCCCCATGCG
The DNA here is from genome assembly GCF_022698165.1 of Streptomyces cylindrosporus. GTDB lineage: Bacteria > Actinomycetota > Actinomycetes > Streptomycetales > Streptomycetaceae > Streptomyces > Streptomyces cylindrosporus. Next base: position 56,545 of record NZ_JALDAY010000006.1, on the reverse strand, counting down.
ATACGAAGGGCCGGTGATCGACAGAGCAACGATCGGTAGCCCCTCTGGATTGAGCACCGGTGCGGCCACGCAGGACACCTCCCGATGGCCCTCCTCGCGGTCGAAGGCGACGCCGCTGTCACGGACGAGCTGGAGCTCCTTGCGATAGAGCGCCGAATCGGTGATGGTGCGCGGGGTGCGCCTGGGCAGTCCGGCGGCCAGGATCCGGTCCAGGACGGCCTCGGAACTGAAGGCGATGATGGCTTTCCCGAGCGCGCTGCAGTAGGCGGGGTAGCGCTCGCCGACTCCCGAAGGGGCCTTGTAGCTGCGGTGCCCGGTGATTTTCTCCAGATATACGATCTCGGTGCCATCCAGCACCGCCAGCTGCACGATCTCGTGACTGATTTCGTAGAGGTCTTCCATGTAGGGCAGTGCCAGGTTACGCAGGAGCCGAGAGACCTGAACGCTGTGTCCGAGCTCGAAGGTGCGAAAACCCAGGCGGTAGCCGTAGGCGCCGCGATCCAGCATCCTGCGCTCGACGAGTTCGGTGGCCAGCCGGTGCACGGTGGCCTTCTTGATGCCCGTTCGTCGTGCGAGTTCGCTCAGTCCCACCTCACCGGGCTCCGCGGCCACTGCATCCAAGATGGCCATGACACGTCCGATGACGGATCGATCTTCTTCCTGATCGCTGACTCGCATAGACGCCTCTCTTTCGGGCCGTGCAAGGTACAGGACCTTTCCGACCCCCGCTCAGCCGGAAACGGTCGTGGATGGCTGAGCGGTGTCGTCCGAGCATAGATAGAAGCGGTGGCGCAGGGCCATAGAGCGCTACGCAGAGGCCGTGATCACAGGCCGAGCAGACGCGCAGCGTTGCCCCACCGGATTGATTCGATCGTGGCAGATCCCAGATGAGGAAAACGCTCAAGAAGCGTCACTGGATCATGGTTCATGAACGGCTTGTCGGAGCCCACGACAACCCGGCCGGCGCCCACGTTGTCCAGCAACAGGCTCAGCAGGGGGGCGGAGAAAACAAGCATGTCATAAAAGATCTTCCGCGCGTAATCGGCCGGGTCACGGGGCATCAGAACCCGGGCCCGCTCGTAGTTCCTCGCGATGAATTGCAGCCTGGGCAACAGGCTGACGAATGAACCACCACCGTGTGACGCCAGGATCTTCAGGTCGCTGAAGCGTTCCAGCATCCCTTCGGCTATGAGGCCGCCGACAGCCTGGCCGATCTCATTAGGGAAGGTCACACCGTTCCCGGCCATCGGATCAGTGAAGGTGCCGATCCCCGGCGGATGGAAGGCATGGATGAAAACCACCAGTCCCAGGCGGGACGCTTCATCGAAGAACTCGATGTACCGCTTGTCGTGGAGCAAGACACCCGCGATGTTGCTGCCGATTTCCACACCGGGCAGCCCCAGGGCTGCGATCTGCGACAGCTGACCGCATGCGACATCAGGATCCTGCATTGCAGCGATGCCGAAGCCGCGGAAGGCGTGCCGGAACTTGTTCACCCCTGCGGCAATCCACTCGTTCACCGATGTGCAGTAGTCGGCCCCTGCCTGCGGCCTGCCCCAGTAGGAGAAGAGTTCCGGCATGGGGGAGAGCACTTGAACGTGATCCGGTGCCAGTTGCTCGGCGCGGTGCTCGAGGTCGTAGGCCGTGCGGGGCACCGTGCGAAAGACCCGGCCGGCAATCAGTACATCGGCCGAGCCGTCGTCCCGCTCGACCACCACGGGCCAGCGTTCGTCATGGTCCGGCGCTGCCAGGCCTGAGGGAACGACGTGTGTGTGGGTGTCGATGATCCTCATGCCCGGCTCTCCAGGGCAGCGACCTTGGTGGTGTCGGCGCCGATCACACCGGTGCGGCGTGATCCCCCCGGATTGCCGAGCGCCTCGGCGCGGCCCGGCAGGGTCTCCGTGAAGAACGCGGCGTTGTCGGCCACCCACTCGGCGCTGGGAGTGCCGCGCAACGTGGAGGAGATCGCCTCTACCGGGCAGACCGTCTCACAGGCGCCGCAGTCGATGCATTCGCTGGGATTGATGTACAGCTTCCGGTCGCCCTCGTAGATGCAGTCCACGGGACATTCCTCGGTGCAGGACTTGTCCATCTCGTCCACGCAGGCTTCGCCAATGTAGAAAGGCACGATACTTCTCCTCAAGTGTCTGGAGGCGACTCGGGGGAAACGGAAACGAATATGGGCTTGGTGCCGCGATTTCGCGATGATCGCGGGAAATCAGTGGACGGCCTCATATTGTCTTTCCGTGATGGTTTCCGCTCGATCCCGGTGCCGGTGGAGAGCGAGCGGAGCCAGCGGCAGCAGGCAAGGGCGCGTGCGCGAGAACACGTCCGCAGTACGGCGCGACTGGTGCGCGCTAAAAGCTACTTCCGGACGGTTGCAGGCGAGAGAGGAACGTCATGTCGTACGGATAGCGGCTCCATCACCCACTCCTTCGTCGGCTCAAATCAACGCCCACTTTCGGCGAGACCGCCAGGAGCAGCAATTACATCGGTCCACTCAGCTGTCCACGCAGTGCATTGCGCGGCACGGACCCACGCAGGATGAGTGCAGCCCTGGCCCAGGACATGCCACAAGGCGACAACTTCCTCGCCCGTGTCGGGCATGTCCCGGCATGACCGGGGCGGCCTGCAACAAGCAGCGATAGCGTGGATGCATCAGAGCATCCCGACAGTCACAGAGGTGTGAGGCGCAGTGAGCACCGGGATCGAGGCAGTACCCGCCTCCGGGCGCCCCCGCTCTCCGCGGGACCTGGCCGTCGCCTCGGCGCTGCTCGACCTCGCCGGCAAGCTCGCCGCCACCACCTACGCCGCCTACCTTCCCGTGGCGGACCGACCCGCTCTGGGCGTGGCCATGGCAGTGGACACTCCCTGCGCCTTCACCATTCCCTCAGAGTTGGATGTCGACGATCTGCGGTTGCCGACCGCTCGGGCGTTTCAAAGCGGCGATCTGGTCGCGGTGCAAGCCGCCGAAATGCGGAAACTGACCCGCCAGGTGCCTGCACATTTCCTGCACAATCCTTTTCCGACGGCAGTGGCATCGGTCGCGCTCGTTGCGGGAGGACGGACCTTTGGATGCCTGAGCGTGCACTGGTCGCGCACCAAAGCCCCAGACGACCCAGTCACCCCGGAAGAACTGCAGCACCTACGGCGTATCGCTCAAAAACTCGCAGGCGAACTGCTGCTCCTTGCCGATTCAGGCCTGCCGATGGACGCCCCGCCCATCCCGCTTTTCATTCCACCCGTTCCGGCGGAGTCGCTCTCGACCGGCGCTCCGGCACTTTCCGCGCGGCTCGGCCGAGGCCTCACCGGCACCACTTTCCTCTACCAGCTCAAACGCCTGTCCGCGGAACTGGCTGCCGCCGTTCATGCCCGAGACGTCCTCACCGCTGCCCAAGACCAGATCATGGCCCCCTTCGGGGCCGGCGCGCTGATGCTCTGCCGTGTCCAGGACGAGCGTCTGCGCGTCGTCGGGGCCAGTGGATTCTCCCGCGAGGAGGTCGGCCGCGTGGACGGCCTCCCTCTGTCGCGATCCACGCCCGAGACCGACGCCGTAACCCGCGTCGAAGCACGGCTGCAACAGCCAAGCGATCGACCTGCTCACACAGGCACCTCGCACCCTGCGCCCGCTCTGGACACCCACCCGCGGGCGTACATGCCTCTCATCGCCAACGGCCGGGCCATCGGGTGCTGCATTTTGGAGTTCCCAGCGCAGTGGCGCCGCCTCCCAGCAGACGAGGACATCGCCCTGGCCGTCCTCATGCTTGGGCAGATCGGCCAAACCCTGGAGCGCATCCACGCACACGAACTGGAACACGCTCTTGCCCGGACCATGCAGCAGAGCTTGCTTCCGCCCAGCCTGCCCCTCAGACCGGAGACCGTGGTGACGTCCCGATACCTTCCCGCCACTGCAGGGGCAGCGGTAGGCGGGGACTGGTACGACATCGTGCCGCTACCGGACGGCGGAATCGGGCTTGCCATCGGAGACGTCGAGGGCCACAGCGTAGAAGCGGCCGGCGTCATGGGCCATCTGCGCAGCGCGGTCCTGGCCTACGCCTCAGAAGGCCACGAACCAGCCACTGTCCTCGAACGCATTGACGCGTTGCTGCGTGTACTCGGCGCCTCCCGCTATGCCACCTGCTGCTGCCTATGGCTTGACCCCGTCACGGGTGTCGCCAAGACGGCCACGGCCGGACACCCGCCCCCACTGATCAGCCCTGCTCCGGGCAAACTCACCGCCCTCGACGTGCCGGTAGGCCCCCCGCTGGGACTCGGAAACGGCCACCACTATGAGCAACGCGAGATCGTCTTGACATCCGGCAGCATCATCGCCCTGTTCACGGACGGCCTCCTGGAAACCCGCGCCCTCGGCCTCGATGCCGCGCTCGCGCGGCTGGCGGACAGACTGGCCGCAGGCAACCGCGAGAACATGGACATGCTCGCCGACGGCCTGATCAGCGATCGCCAGCGTCACAAGATACTCGACGACGACCTGGCACTCCTGCTGATGAGATACGACGGCGTCCAGCCAGGGGAACAGCAGGACGTCGCTCGATTGTTCGTCCAGCGTTACGACCTCCAGGCCGTGGCTTCCACACGTCACTACTTGCGCGACGTGCTCAAACGCTGGGGATCAGAAGCACTCTTGGACGACCTGCAGCTCATGCTGTCCGAAGTGGTCACCAACGCGCTGATCCACGCACAGAGCGACGTCGACATCCGAATGCGCCGTCATGCCGGCGGCGTCCGGGTGGAAGTGCAGGACAGCAGCCCGCAGCCACCAATCCCTACTGTGATCATTGCAAATGAGGCGATGAACGCCGAGGCGGAGTCCGGGCGAGGGCTGCTTATCGTCGACGCGTTGGCCACGGCATGGGGGAGTTCACCCGCCGGCCGCGGCAAGACGACATGGATCGAGATGGCGCTGCCCGAGCAAAGTTCTTGAAGCTGAACGAGGGTGCGGCTGCCATTCACGCGAACTGACACGCCCGTGGCTACACAGGCCGCGTCAGAGTTCGTTGCTTTGGGGCCTTCCTTCACGGCAACCTACTTCTGGGCTTCGGTTGAGCGCACCGTCCCGGTCTTGCCGGGCCAGTATCAACGGCCCGGGCCGTTGCCCGTGCGGGGCGCCCCTGTGGCCTCTTGCTCGGCAGACAGGGAACCAAGCAGGGCGAGCGCAGTGGCGGAGGGCGTGCCGGGCTCCGCGTAGTGGACGACGAGGAGCAGCCCGTCGGAGCCGGTGACGGCCAGCTTCTCGCGGCGCAGATGCAGCTCGCCGACCTGCGGATGGCGCAGGCGTGTAGTGGCTCCCTCCCAACGGCGGACGTCGTGGCGGGCCCACAAGCGTCGAAAACGCTCGCTTTTCAGGCTCAGCTCACCAACAAGCTGAGTCAGGCGCGGATCGTCCGTCTCGGCGCCGACTGCGGCGCGCAGCTGCGCAACCACACCCGCCGTGCCCTGCTCCCAGTCCATGTGCAGCTGCTGCGCCAGGGGTTCGGTGAACAGGGCCCGCAGACGGTTCACGCCCGGCGCCATGTGCGGCGACAGGGCGACGGCCAGGCGGTTGGCGGCGAGCACATCCATGCACCGGTTCTGCACAAAGGCGGGCACGGCGAACGTGTCCAGCAGCATCGCGATACCGTCAGGCACACGCTCGGTGCGAGGCAGGGGCTGCCTGCGGCGGGACTTGGGCCGGGCGAGCTCGACCATATGAGCGGCGCTGTCCGCGTCGAGCTGCAGCACCTCCGCGAGAGCGTCGAGCACCTGAACCGACGGGTTGCGATCCCGGCCGCGCTCCAGACGCAGATAGTAGTCGGCGCTGATGCCCGCGAGCATCGCGACCTCCTCCCGGCGCAGCCCGGGCACTCTGCGGATCCCCGCGGCAGGAAGCCCTACTTCCTCCGGCCGGACGAGTTCGCGACGGGCCCGTAGGAACTCGCCAAGGGCATTGCTGCCGTCTGCTGTGTCCATCCTCCGACGGTAACGCGCCGCTTCTCCAGCTGCGGGGGCCCTGTCACTACCTGGAACACGGGGGCACTGCCAGGCCACACGCTGTGGGCGCAGGATCAAGAACGAGGCCTCGGGAACACCGGGGCGCGCAGGAATTCCTCTTCCCCAGCAAGGAGTACGCCATGACACAGCGCACCTGGTTCATCACCGGCGTCAACAGCGGCTTCGGTCGGCACATGACCGAGCTGCTGCTCGAGAAGGGCCACAAGGTGGCCGGCACGATCCGTCGGCCTGGATCCGTGGACGATCTTATGGCCAAGTACGGCGATACGTTCTGGGTGGCGTCCCTCGACGTCACCGACACCCCCGCCGTCAAGGAGGTCGTCGATCGCGCGTTCACCGAGTTGGGGCGGATCGACGTGGTGGTCAACAACGCGGGTTATGGGCTGTTCGGCGCGGCCGAGGAGGTCACCGACGAGCAGATCCTCGGCATCCTCAACACCAATCTGATCGGTTCGATCCAGGTCACCCGGGCTGCACTGCCGCACCTGCGGGAGCAGGGCGGAGGACGGATCATCCAGATCTCCACCTACGGGGGCCAGGCCACCAACCCCGGCGCCTGCATGTACCACGCCAGTAAGTGGGGCATCGAGGGATTCATGGAATCCACAGCCAAGGACGTCGCTCCGTTCGGTATCGGCGTCACCATCGTCGAGCCCGGAGGCGCGCGCACCGAATTCCGCTACAGCAGCCTTCAGATGGCGACCCCGCTGTCGGAGTATGACGACACACCAGCCGCCATGACCCGCGCAGCCCAGGACCGGAGTCGGCCTTCTCTTGGTGACCCGGCAGTGATGGCCACTCGCATCATCGACAGTGTGGAGCAGACCCCTGCCCCGCTGCGACTGGTCCTGGGAAGTGACTCCTACCGGTTTCTCCAAGCGGCCCTGTCCGAGCGGCTGGCCGAGGTCGAGGCCCAGCGCGATACGGCACGTCTCACTGACATAACCGACGGTGCCTGACTGCGGTTTGGCTGAACAGCCAGCCGTCGCTACGGTCATCCGTCATCGACCACGCCTCACCAGACGCAGTCGAGCGGTGCCAGCGAGGCATTGCGCGACACGTAAGACCTTTGGCGGCTGCGCTCAATGTGGCAGTCCCCGCCCAATCCAGTAGGCCCTCATCCCTGCAAGATCACCATGCCGTTTACGGCCCTGTCTAAACGGCACACCAGGGTCAGGACAGAACGCTCAGACAGTGTCGGCGATGAGTGAATCGGGACCGTCCCACACTGGGTTCTGAGGCGGGTGCGGATCCTCTGAAGTGACGGTCGGGATCAAGCCGTGAGGCTGTACTTCTGCTGGTCAGGGCCGGGGTAGAGGCGTTGATGTTCACGGGCCGCGTGGAATACCCATTAGTTGTTGAAGTCGCCGTTCGTGATCAGGGCGCGGAGTTGGAGCACGGCTTCGGCACCGTCAAGGCCCCAGCGGGCGCCGGTGATATCGAGTCGGTCGGCGATCAGATGTCGTGCTGCTCCTTCGACGATGCCGCTGGCGATCGGCCATCCCGCCTGGAGTGCCTGGTCGTAGTGGAGATAGGCGGCGTTGTTCTCCAGGTAGCGGCAGGCCCGGTCCGCTGCTGCCCGTTGATCTGGGGACAGGTCCAGCCGGTCGGCTTGAGTACGGATGCCGGTGACGGCGCCGAGGGCGTCGCCCGCCAGGATCCGGGCGGCCTGGGTGCCGACCCAGGTCTCGGCGTTTGGATCGGTGGCGGTGTGGAAGCACCGCGAGGCCGCCCACAGCTTCTCGATCACGTGGACAATGTCGAGGACGACATGGATGGTGACGCCCCGTCGGGCGGCCTGCGCATGGATCAACTCCAGCTGGTGGGCGGCGCCGTCGACCAGGACCACCCAGCACCGGCGGTGCTGCGGGTCACGGGCTTGGGCCTCGTCGAACGCGGCGGCAATGACGTGGTCCGCGTCGTGCTGGACCGAGGCGGTGAGCCATTTCGCGCGGGCCTTGGGCCCCTTGCGCGGGGTGCGGCGGGTGGTGCGGCCGCCGGGCGGGGCGATGATGTCGTGTGGCCGGCGCACGGCCGGATCCGCGTCGTGGACGACGGCGAGGGTGGCCATCCGCTTGCGGCAGCTCTTCTCCCCGGTCGACAGACGGGTGCGGCCTCTTCGGGTGCTGGTTCTGACGAGCCTGCCGACTCTCCCTCCTGGGAGGCATCCGGGGGCCCGGTGTCGCCTGGAGTGTCGGTATCCGGCGGCAAGGAGTCCAGAGTTTCCCGCGTGATGGCCAACCGGTGTAGCCGGTCCTCGGCCTCGCCGATCTGCCTGCGGATCCGTTCAAACTCCTCGTGCAGCCCGGTCAGCCGGTCACGGACGGCCGACTCTCCCGGTCCAAATGCTCAGAATATGACGCCATGATCTGCCCTGGTTCCCGTCAGCATCGCGGACGGACCCTACGGCCGCGTCAGGGTTCCCGTACACGGTAGGAGCCGCAGCCGCAAGATCGCGCGAGCTGTCTGCTAACGATCGCAGGGGACAACACAGGCCCACCTCAGGGCTTCTGGTGCCGCAAGGGCTGTAAAGGACGGACCGGTTGACCGCACTCGAGGAGACAGCCGGCCTGCCGGTGGCTCCGTGCCTGTTCAGCGATCGGACTGCGCCGGGTGTTTGGGCCGTGCGGGCACACGGCCCGAGGCGTCAGCCGGCGCGGTTGAGGCCCGTGGGTTGTCGTACGACTCGCGGGCGTCGAGCAGTTCGTCCCAGTGTTTCTCCGTCCAGGCGCACGCCGCCGCGATCGGTTCGAGCATGCTGCGGCCCAGCGCCGTCAGTTCGTACTCGACGCGGACAGTGGCCTCGGCGTAGGCGGTGCGTTTGACCAGGCCGTCGCGTTCGAGGGACCGCAGCGTCCGGGTGAGCACCTTGGGGGTGACGCGGTGCAGCGGCACGCGCAGTTCGGAGAACCGGCGCGGCCCGTGTTCAAGACAGCGGATGACAAGTGCTGCCCATTTGTCACCGAATCGGATCGGATTGAGCGAGGACGGGCACAGCTCGTCGAACATGTCGGCGGGCAGGGGTTTGCTCATGGCCTCACCCTAGCCGCGGTATCCCAGCGGTAACCGCAGTCCTCGATAGCGTCCGGGAACCGGCCGGGACGCGCGGGTTTCCGGCCCCGGTGAGAGGCGGTTCGACATGGATATCGTGGTCTTCGGTGCGGGCGGCCGGGCCGGGCGGCAGGCCGTCGCCGAGGCGCGGCGGCGCGGTCACCGAGTCACCGCCGTGGTGCGCGATCCCGCGGGGCACGGGGACCTGACCGACGCTCGGGTGGTGGCGGGCGATGTCACGGACACGGTGAGCGTCGAGCATGCGGCGGCCGGGCACGACGCTGCTATCAGCGCCGCTGCCGACCTGTCCGCGCCACCGCACGAGTTCTTCACAACCTCGTCCCGCGCTTTGGCCACCGGCCTGGCCAAGGCGGGCGTGCACCGCCTCGTGGTGGTCGGACTCGCGTCGGTCATGCCCGGGGCATCCGGTGCTCCGCTGATGGACGAACCCGGCTACCCGAACGAGTACCGCTCCTTCTCCCTCGGCCACGCCGCAGGCCTCGATGAGTTGCGGAAGTACGACCTGGACTGGGCCTATGTGGCCCCGGCGGGTGACTTCGACCATCACGGCCCGCGCACCGGCCGGTACCGGATCGCTGAGCACGGTGACCCGGCCAGCCGGATCACCTACGCGGACTTCGCGGTCGCGCTACTCGACGAAACCGAGGCCCCCCGCCATCACCGGGCCGCCGTCAGCGTGCAGGAGTCGTGAATCGGACGCTCACACCTACGCGACACGTGGGCTGGGGCCATTGCCCCGGCCCGCGCGTCACCGCCGGACTGCCCTCGCCGGCGTGGATGGCCTGGACCGTCAGCTGACGGGGAGCGATCACCCGCCGCACGGGAAACGATCTTCAACCCGCTGAGACATGCCTGATCAGGCACGCGCGTGAACGCCCCGCAGGGGTGGGTCGGACAGGCCTTGTCAGATCCGCTGTTGTGGTGAGGGGAGTGGGGTTGGTGCAGTGGTCCGTCTTTGCTCCCGGAACGTGCGTGGTGGCGGCCGAAGATGGTGTTATTGCCGGGTGATGACGGTGTCCAAGAGGGCTGGCTGTGTGCGAGAGTGAAGGTTGCGCGTTGAGTGGTAGGTGAGTAGGCGGGCAGGGGAGTGGGGGCGTGGTTGCGGGGGATGGTGCGTTACCCCGGCTGACCCGGGGGTATCGGGTCCTGATCGGTGGGGTCGTGGCCGGGGTGGTGGTCATCGCCGGCATCGGTTTCGCCGGTTCGTACGCGGCCCTGCGCGCGTTGGCCATCAAGAAGGGCTTCGGCACCTTCGCCTGCGTCTTCCCGATCGGCATCGACGCGGGCATCTGTGTGCTGCTGGCCCTGGACCTCCTGCTGACCTGGATCCGGATCCCCTTCCCGCTGCTGCGCCAGACGGCCTGGCTGCTGACGGCGGCCACGATCGCCTTCAACGCCGCCACCGCCTGGCCGGACGTGCTGGGCGTGGGCATGCACGGCGTCATCCCGGTGCTGTTCATCGTCGCCGTGGAGGCCGCCCGGCACGCCATCGGCCGGATCGCGGACATCACGGCCGACAAGCACATGGAGGGCGTGCGGCTGACGCGCTGGCTGCTCTCGCCGGTGCCGACGTTCCTCCTGTGGCGCCGGATGAAGCTGTGGGAGCTGCGCTCCTACGAGCAGGTCATCAAGCTGGAGCAGGAACGACTCGTCTACCGGGCCCGGCTGCATTCGCGGTTCGGCCGGGCGTGGCGCCGCAAGGCCCCGGTGGAGTCCCTGATGCCGCTGCGGCTGGCCCGCTACGGCGTGCCGCTCGCCAAGACGGCTCCCGCCGGTCTTGCTGCTGCCGGCATCGACGAAGTGCCGGTCGCATCTACGGTCACTGGCGAACGGGCGCCCGCCCCCGTCCGGTCGGAGGATCCCGCGCTTGTGGCCGCGGCAGACCCACAGGGTGAACCGGGCCGACGGCCTCCTGATGCAGGACCACCGGAACGGGAGGCCTCACCGGCTGAGCCTGAGCCGTCACCCGGGGCAGGGCAGAGGGGCACGGACGCAGCCCAGGGCTTCGCCGACGCCTGCCAGGCGTGGGCCGCAACCTTCCAGAGCGAGCCCACCGCTGCCCAGTTCGCGGGCTGGCTTCAGGAGCACGGCATCACCGCGGCGGCCGGCGGACGGCTCTCCGGCGCACAACTGCGGCCGCTGCTGCAGGTTCTCCAGCAGCGCTACGGCCCGTGGCCCGAATCCGCTGCCGAGGAGCGGCAGACGGACGATGATCTGTCCTGGCGCGACTCCTTCTCCAACGCCTGGCTCGCGTACGTGCAGGAGCGGGGGGCGTACCCCGACGCGGCCGCGCTCGCCGCGTACGTCTTGGAGCGGGACAACGTCACCGGCCCGGGCGGCCGCCCCATCACGGGCGAGGATCTCAAGGACTATGTCGACGCCTTCCGGCAGCGTGAGTTCGACGCAGGGCACCAGCCCGCCGGCCAGGAAGCCGGCGAGCCCGACGACGACCGGGTCGACGAGCCGCGGCCGGGCGAGGTAGAGCCCGAGGCGGCGGCCGCGGGCGCTGGTGCGCAGGCGGCCAGGGAGCGGCGCGGTCCCCGCGTGCACGCCCCCATCGACATCCCGCCGGCCGATGACGACGATGAGCCGGCCGCCGCGGCGGGCGGACTGACCACCGTCGACCGCTACTACCTGGCATGGTCGCAGTTCCAGAGGCAGCGCGGCAGGGAGCTTCAGTCCTCGACGCGGGAGGCCGAGCAGTTGTCGGCCTTGCTCGCGCAGGAGAAGGGCATGACGGGCCGCGGCGGAAAGCCGGTCAGCCCGTCCACCCTGCGCCGCTACCTCCTGCCCTTTCGGATCTACCACCTGTGGGCCGGGCACCGGGTGCGCAGCAGCCGTCCTTCGCTGGACGCCCTTGCACAGGAGTGCGCAGCCCACGGGATCACTGCGCAGCACAACAAGCCCGTCACCACCGCCTATCTCGCCGGGCAGGTCGACGACTTCGAACGGCGCTGGCAGGCCCTGACCCGCCACCATGCGCAAGCCCAGCCATGAGGCACCAGCACAGCACCGGTGCGCCGGCCTGCCCCTCCCGTCCCCGGACGCTGGGCAACCGCAAGCGCCTGGTCAGCCGTGCCATTGCGCAGCCATCTAGTGCCGCATCAGTGAACCTTCGCCCTGTAGGAGCGAGCGTTCGGTTCGGATGTGGTTTGTGTGCGACTGAGCGGTCACTGGCCGCGTGTCCTTCCGGGCTCCAAAACCGTGTGCAAGCCACCCGGAGGGGCCTTTACTCTCCGGGCATGGATCTTCGCGAAGAACGTCCGAGTGACCGACAGGCCGTGCGGAATGTTCACCTGCAGGCGTTCGGTGACCACGGCCTTGTCGTGGCCGACCTGGTCGATACCCTGCGCGAGACCATCACGCCCCAGGATGGTCTCTCGCTGGTCGCCGAGCACGACAGGCAGGTCGTCGGGCATGTCATGTTCACCCGGAGTCTTCTCGATGCACCTCGCCGACTGGTTGACGTGCAAGTACTCAGTCCGCTGGCAGTGATGCCTGAACTCCATCAGCGCGGTATCGGCTCGGCCCTGGTCCGACACGGACTGGAGGTCCTCGCCGAACGGGCCGTTCCCCTCGTCTTCCTGGAGGGCGATCCGGGCTACTACTCGCGTTTCGGCTTCGTGCCCGGTGGCGGCCTGGGCTTCCGAAAGCCGTCCCTGCGTATCCCGGACGGTGCCTTTCAGGTCATCAGGTTCCCGGAGCATGAGCCATGGATGACGGGGACGCTGGTCTATGCAGAGCCGTTCTGGCGGCATGACGCAGTCGGCCTGCGTGACCCCAACCCATTGTGACGCGAGGGCCGATACCCGTCGAACCCGAAGTCGGCTTCTGCCTGGACGAGCTTGGCCCGCTCAGCCTCCAGCCCCGCCCCGGACGACAGCGGCCCGAGCGCGGGGACATGGCCGCCGGCCAGTAGCCGGCGGTCTGCGCGTCTGCGCACCGAGCGGCTACAAGGTCTTGCGCGCTGCCGCGCCCGGGCGCTCGGCGAGGACGACGGCACCACCGCCCTGGTCAGGGTGCCGCTGCTGTACCGCCACCAGCAGTACCAGAACATCCCGAGCCCATGGACCCTCAACTGCCGCAGGTCAGCCACCTCACCTCGCGCCGTCTGGCCAAGTCCCTGCTCGATGACGTCCGGCCTCTGCCCCGTCTGGAGCAGTGGGACGAACTGCTGCACCTTCACCGCAAGGAGTCGCCATGACCACTGCCCACCATGCGCTCACCGCACAGGCATCCGACGCCGCGATCGACACCGCCTGCCGCATGCTGCGGCTACCCACCATGCGGGCCCAGGCCGCCGACACCATCGCCCGCGCCGAGCGCGAGGGGCTCTCCTACGCCGGCTTCCTCGCCGAGCTCCTGCTCGCCGAGTGAGAGGACCGCGACCGCCGCCGGGCCGAACGCCGCATCCAGGCCGCCCACTTCCCGCGCGAGAAGTCCCTGCGCGAGTTCGACTACCGTGCCAACCCCAATGTGGATCCGGCCGTCATCCACAACCTCGCCACCTGCGACTGGATCGCCAAGGGCTACCCGCTGTGTCTGATCGGGGACTCCGGCACCGGAAAGTCCCGCCTGCTCATCGCATCGGGCACCGCGGCCGCCATGGCCGGCCACTGCGTCCGCTACACCACCGCCGCCGCCCTGGTGAACGAGCTCGTCGAAGCGGCCGATGACAAGCAGCTCGGCAAGATCATCTCCCGCTACGGACGCGTCGACCTCCTTGAGATCGATGAACTCGGCTACCTCGAACTGGACCGCCGCTGCGCCGAGATGCTCTTCCAGATTCTGACCGAGCCTGAGGAAAGAACAGTATTGCGATCGCCTCCAACGAGGCGTTCCCAGATGGCTGGTCGAAGACGTTCACTGATCCACGGCTCTGCGCGGTGGCCATCGTGGATCGACTCACCTTCAACGCCCCCCTCATCGATACCGGCACCGAGTCCTACCGACTGGCCCGCACCAAAGCGAACGCCGGGATGAAGTAGCCGACCGCCCTCACGAGGGAGGCGGAACCTCTCGGATGAGGCCCAGGGCGCCCCCGAACCGCAGGGCCAACGATCGGTCACCATACGTATCCGCAAACCCTCGGCAGATCGCCGGATCGACACCTGCGGGCGCCGAGCCCGGCAGCGTCGAGTGACACGTCACATGACCTTCGTCCGCCACAGCATCAGCAATCATGCTGCGGATCCGTTCCGGCATCGTGGTCCGGAACGGGTTGCCCGGTCGGAAGATGCAGGTCGAGCACCGCTCGGACAGCAGCCGAATCTCACCGGTCGCCTCATCGGCGACCGGAACGCAGGCCGCCGCATCGTTGTCGAACAAGTCGTCGGTCTCCATCGGCATGAAGGTCATGATGCCCTATGCCCTCGCACCGCCGCCGACTGATTCATCAGTGGTCCCAAATCGGAGCTCTGTCACAGATCTTTCTCCCACGTCACGTTCAGCCTCGTCCGCGCGGTGTGAGGCCGGGCGGGGCGGATGGACTGAAGGGGCCTCGGGTTCCTGGGCGCGGGCCCAGCCGTGGGCGCGCATGGTCCCGGCCTCCCAGTCCTCGAACGGCTGGGGGAGCGCCTTTGGGTCGCGGTCGGCGTCGCGGTTCGAGCGGATGAAGGCGCGGGCCGCCAGCAAGCAAAGTCCACATGTCCAGGGCTCCTTGGTAGCGCACGACGTCCTGACACCCATGACGCTACCGGCAGGGTTTGACAATCGGCCGTCCGTGCCCGGCGCGACACTGCGAAGAGCCAGGTCTCTCTTTTCACATCGCGCGCTCACCACTCGGCGTAAGTGGGGCACTCGCCCGTCGATATACCGCTTCGGTCCGCTACGGATCAGCGTCGCTCGGTTCTGGGCGAGGTGCGAACGACCGCTGCGCGAGGCGTCGCTTCTGTTCCGCGGCGAGCCGTTTGGCCTTGCGTCGTACGCGTTCTCCGAAGGCCTCCGGGTCCGTGGCGCCAACGCATGTAGCGGCCTCGGTCCAGGTGGTGCCCTCGCCTTCGGCGTATGCGACGACGACCGCCCGCTCAGCCGGGGTGAGGCCGCGCAGCACGGTGTTGAGGCGTTCGTCCTCGACCACCCCTCCATCCGTGCGGGTGAGTAGGTTGACGTCGGCGGCAACCAGGTCGTGGAGAGATAGTCCGCCGAGGTCGGCGTCGAGGGAGAGTATTCGTCTGTCTCGATGTCGTAGTGAGTGTGAGGAAGCTGGGGTGGGTGGGGCGGCAGGCTCTTTTGGGAGTTCCAATGCGTCCTGCAGCAACTGGCGCATGCCGCTGATCGCGAGTCCGAGGCGGAGGGCCGTGGTCTTCACTGTCGCGCGCGATGCCTGTGCCTGGAGTTTTGTGGTCAGGGTGAGTGCCTGCGTCTCGGCGTCGGACAATAGGATGGACAACTGCGCCAGTAGATCGGTCTCGGCCTCGGTGCGTAATAAGGCCGCCTGTTTGCGTAGTTGCATGTTCGTCCGGTGCAGGTCGACGAAGACGGTCGCCTTGGCGCGTAGCACCCAGGGATCGTACGGTCGCGACAGATAGTCCACGGCACCGGCCGCATATCCTCGGAAGGTGTAATGGGGGCTCGCCTCGGCCGCGCTGACGAAGATGATCGGGGTGTCGCGAGTCCGGTGACGGCGCTTGATGTGTGCGGCGGTCTCGTAGCCGTCTATTCCCGACATCTGGACGGCGAGTAGAACGAGGGCGAATTCGTCCTCGTTCATCGCCTTGAGTGCGTCCTCCCCCGACGAGGCACGCACGAGTGTCTGGTCGAGCGCTGCCAGGGTGGCCTCCAGAGCCAGCAGGTTCTCAGGCTGGTCGTCGACCAGAAGGATCTTGGCCTTCGTGTCCGCTGTGGAGGGCAGGGCGGGAGGCATAGTGCCTTGTCGCTGAGCCAAAGGTGGCTGTGCCTGGGCCCGTTCCCGGGGTTCCGGGGCCGTGAGAGGCTGGTCGTGGGACGTAGAGTCGATGTGCGTGGAGACGCCGAGGCGTTTCAGCAGACGCTCTTCCATTTGGGCGAAGGACCGTTCGGGTGCGCCGACGGCGGTGGGCCCTTTCGGGTGCGTCACCCAGGCGGTGAAGCTCGGTGAGTGCCGGACAGACGAGGCAAGGCGGTCAGCGATCAGTCGTGTGGTGCGCAGGAATTCGCGGGCGGGGAGCGTGCCGAGCAGGATACGCCGTGCGTCGTCGGAGAAGTCGAAGAACTCCGGCTGGGGCAAGCGGTCGCTGGCGTCCGCAGCCGCGTTGTGCATGAGGCCGCCGAGAAAGACCTCCACGAGGTGCCCTATGTCCGTCGGAGGGCCAAGGGCCTCCTGCACCATGCGCATGACGGGCGGAGTGACGGGCGCCACGGCCGCGAGGTGGGCGGCGAGCCGATACGCCTCCGGACTGGCCGCACCGCGGAAGCTCAGGACGGGTTCGGCGTCCGGACTCTGCTGGGGCTCGGCTAGGCGCTGGGGCTGAGCGAAGGACCGTCTGATGTCCCACAGCGGCAGTGCCGCGGTGGCGCTGGGTGAGGCGACCAGCCGTGCCCAGTCGCCGACGGAGGCCAGAGTGGGTTCGAGCACCGGGATGGGGACGGAGTCAAAGCTGACCAGATCCGCCGGCAGTGTCGGGTCGGTGACGTGCCAGGCGGTGTTGGGGCCACCTCTGCGGACACTGGTGACGTGCCACGGCCGAGTCGTGATGCCCGAGTTGGCCCAGAGCCGGGCAGGCAGCGCCTGCAGAATCGCGGTGGGTTGCCGTCGCGCCCACAGGGCCGCCGCTTCGCTCATCCGACCGTCCCACCAGGCGTCCCCGACACCGTCGCTGACCACGAGGACAAGGGTGCTGCCGGCGGGGTCGCAGAGCGCGGCCGGCGGAAGATATGGGCCTTGCTGGCGGAAAGGTCGGTTGCTCAGCAACGGGGCCTGGGGACCACGGGTGTTGAGTCCGAACACACGGACGTCACGGAAGGCACCGGCCCGTTCCATCAGCGTGCGGATCTCGGAGGCCAGACGCTGCCACAGGACCATGGACACGCCGTCGTCGATCAGCAGCGTGAGGGAGAGCCAGCGGCTGCGGGCGGGACTTGTTACGGTCTCGGGCAGGCCCGTCTCGGCCATGGCGTCCACCGTCCGTGCCACGTCCATTTCCTGACGGCGCCGATCGGGGAGCCGCTGCCGCAGCGGCCGTAACGCCTTGCCGAGCGTGAGATGCGGGCTCGGCAGCATCTGGGGGCCCGGGGCGCGTACGGCATGCGCCCGGTGTGGAGCGTGCTCTGCCCTGCCGCTGTCCTTCTCCCGCGAGGCCGCGTGCAGGGGGAACAGGCGGTGCGGGGCGAGGTCCTGCGGCGGGTGCAGGCCCGGTTGCGCGGGATCGTCCGCGCCGGAGGCCCGGGGCGTACCGCGCTCGGCGGCCTGCCGTGGTGCGGCCGGTGCCGGACGTCGCGCCAATGGAGCGACGTCGCCCGGCAGGTTGCTGGCGAGCCACAGGATGTCGAGGAGTTCCTCCTCAGCGAGGTCAACGCCACTCCTGGCCAGGATCTCTCTCAGACGTCCGAGCATGTCCTCATACCGCCCCTCCGAGTTGGTGCAGAACGGCGTCGAGCAGTCGGCCTGCGTCCAGATCGATGCCGCTCTTGCGTAGGAAGACCGCGTTGAGGAGCTGATCGGTCGCGAGTTCTCCAGGCGCGCGGCGGCTGAGGAACTCCTCCAGCAGCTCATCGATGGCGTGGAGTGCCTCGTGGCCTAGGTGCGCGGCGACGATGTCCCGCAGGCGCTCCTCATCGGGCTCGGGCAGGTCGAGACGGACACACCGTCGGAGGAAGGCGGGCGGGAACTCGCGTTCACCGTTGCTGGTGATGATCACGACGGGGAACTCATGGCAGCGGACGCGGCCGCGGACTACCGGGGCCGACACGTTCGGGTCGTCGGTGCGGACGTGGACCGTGGAGTGTTCTTCGGGGAGGCGGCTGAGTTCCGGAATCTCGAACTCTCCCTCCTCGAACACGGTGAGCAGGTCGTTGGGCAGATCGACGTCCCCCTTGTCCAATTCGTCGATGAGTAGGACCCTGGGCCGTGGACCGGCCAGCAGCGCGTTGCCCAGGGGGCCGAGCCGGACGTACTGGCCGATGCCGGGTTCGGAGCCCCGCCGCGTGGTTCCGCTGCGAATCAGCGCCAGTCTGTGCGGGGCCATCATTTGTCATCCCAGGGCCCGGTCTCGGGATCGCTAATCTCGGGACTGGAGCCGCCGCGGGCCCGGTCCCGCACCGACAGTTTCAGCGTCAGCCGGTGGGTGCGGACGGTCGAGCGCTCACCACCCGCACCGACGGTCGCCACACCGAAACTGACCTTGCCGTCCCCCTTACCGGTCTTGCGCAACTCCAACTGCAGCTCCAGTTCGGCCTCCTCGACGACGAACGCGAATTGCTGATCCGCCCCCAGGTCCTGCGCCTGATAGAGCTCCTGCCGCAGTTCCTCGATCGCCGCAGCAAGACCGATCTTCGCCATCCGATCCCCCAACCTGCATTGTGCCTTCGTAAAGTCTGCCAAGCTTTTGGGCTTGGGCGCCGGGCTTCGGGGAACGGCAGCGGCCGGGTGTGGGTCATGCGGGTCCGCGCTGGGCAGGACAGCCCAAGGCACCTGGAACCCGTACAACGCCACATGGGCCTAAGCTTGTTATGTCCTCTGGACTCGAACGAGGCGTCGTACACCGTCACTCACCTGGGAATTCGCCGGACAGGCGGATGACCCTCGCATGATCCTGCGTTCCGCCACGGAATCAGAGTCATACGAAGGGCGCAGAGGTGAGTGTGCTGGACCACGATGCCCGCTGGGACGCGTTCGACTTCACGTCACACTTCCGGGAGGACTTCCACGAGTGTCTGACCCGGCGCGGTGACATCCTGTTCGAGCTGTGCGGAGCGATGCTCTGCGAGAACGGGCCGGTCACCTCGCCGGTCGACCTGACACTGCTGGCCGAGCACCGCCGCGGGCAAGGCGCGCTCTACGACGCGCTGAACTGCGGCCACATCGGCGCCGCCGGACCGCGTCATGCGACGGCCGGTGCCTTCGCTTAACGAGTACGCCCTGGCCTATCCCCAGGGCGGGCGGCCGCCGAAGTACGGCAAGGAACTCCGCTTCGCCAAGCCGGACACCTGGGGCGAGCCGGACGCGGAAACGGTGCAGGTCACCGACCGGTACGGCACCGCCCAGGCGATGTCCTTCAACCGCATCCACGCTCGGCTCACGACCCGCTCCGCCTGGATCGGCCGCACCGGCGAACTCCCTGTCCTCGAAGGCACGCTGATCCGCCTCCAGACCGACCGTCTCCCCTGCCGGCAGGACCCGCTCGATCGGCCAGGGTGTCGACGAGGTCTGCCCCTACATCGATCAGCCGCTCGTCTCGTTCGGCGGCCGCCGTGTAGCGGAGGTGGTAGGCGGTGGTGACGTCCGTCTCGGTGAGCCATTCCGTCTTGCTGCTGCCATTCCGGGATGGTTGGGGTAACCGGCGATCGTCGGCTATGTTGCGCCGTGACCGCGGCCCAGGCTTCTCGGAGGCGGATATCTGATCCCGCCCGGCGGTCATGAATGGGAGAATCGTCCCATGCCGGATCTCTTGCCTGAAGACGACTCGGACGCCGGGACCTCCGCTCTCGACACCAACGTCATTCCGCTCGGTGAGCGCGCCCTACGGGGCGTTTTGGGACACGTAGTCGCTGTCGGCGACGAGGCCGAGACGACCTACCTCGAGGTCAAGAGCCCACTCGACATGAACAGCAAGGCGACGGCGGCCAAGATCGCAAAGTTCCTCCTGGGCGCAGCGAACCGGCGTCCGGGGGAGGCGGCCCGACACTTCCACGGCTACGCGGTCCTGGTCATCGGCGCACAGAAGAACAGTGCTCCCGGAGTACTGCGCGGAACCGAGGCGCACGAGCTCGAGGACCGGCTCCGCCCCTACCTCGGGCCCCAGTTCCCGGCCTTCGAGTTCGGCAGGATCGGCATCGACTCCGACCACGAGGTCCTGTTCGTCATCGCCCAACCGCCGGAGGATGGCCAGACGATCTTCCCGTGTCACAAGAGCTTTCAGGGTGACGACCGCCGCGACAGCCTCGAGGACGGCGCGATCTACGTTCGAGGCACCAGCAACACGCGGCCCGCACGCTCAGGAGAGGTCCTCGCCCTCGTCGAGCGGGTCCGCCGAGGCGGGAGGCCACCGATTGACCTTGAGGTGCAATTGCTTGGCCCGATTTGCAGGGTCGACCGCGTGGACGAGGTTTTGGAGAGCCTGCGCCGCTACGAAGAAGAGCAGTTCCGCAAGCAGCCGACACCGGCTGAAGACACTCTCGTCTCGACGCCGTTCGTATTGCCGTCGAGCGTCTTCGGCAACCCGAAGCCACTGTCGACGGAGGACCGGGAGCAGGTGCTCGCCGCATGGCAGAGCAAGAAGGCCGAGCACATCGCCAAGGGTCGGGAGCACCTCCTAGGCGTCGGGCTGCCGGGTGCTGGCGTCCAGGTGGTCAGTCGCGATCGTTTCGTGTCCAAGCCGCACCTGATTCTGACGTTCCATAACTGTGAGGTGCTGGATTACCTCGACCTGGACGACGCAGACTTCGAGAAGGCCGTCGAACCAGTGCTGGGGCCGCACGAGCCGTTCCTGCCGAGCCTCGACCACTCCACTATCCGACCCCTCCCGCGGGGCTATCCCGTGACCTGGAGTACCCGCGGCGAGGACGCCGTAGTTGTACTCACTCCGGAGTCGTTCCGTCCGAACGTACTTTGGACGAGCGACCAAGACGACTACATTATCATTGCAAAGGATCCTCATGCCAGTTCGGTGGAGGTCTCGTGGGAACTTACCGAGGACGGCAACGACGCGCTGACCGGTGGTGAGCTCCGGGTGCCCACCGAGCCCCTCGTAGACGCGGCGGACCTGTTCAAGTCGGTCTTCCTCAGCACGCACGAAGACCTCTGATAATGATCTTGCGGCGGGTCGTGGTGACCTGACTGATGTGGCGTGGGTACGCCTTGCGCCCCTGCTGCCAGGTGTTGATGGTCGTAGGCGGCCGTGGCGTGATCATCAGTGGGTGAGCAACGGGGTGTTAGCGGACAGGTACTCCGTTGCTGCGTGAACTGCCGACACGCTATGGGCCGTGGTGGACGGGCTACAAGTGGTTCGCCCGCTGGGAGGCGAACGGAACCTGGGCCCGTCCGCTCGAACAGGCACAGGTCCGGGACGACTCCGTCGGGGCTGTGGCGTGGACCGTCCGCGGCATTCTGGCCGAGTGGCGTGAGCGTCCTCCTGCCTCCAGCGCGGCCGCCATCGATGAACTCCTTGCGTCCGCGGCCGCGCCATGGCCGCCGGCCGGTAGCCGGCGGTCTGCGCGTCGGCGCGCCGGGCGGCTATAAGGTCTTGCGCACCGCCGTGCCCGGGGTGTTGAGGAGGCTGTTGATGAGCTGTTCGGTCTCCGCTTCCAGGGAGCAGTCGAGTGCCTGGTTGACGTGCTGGATGCGGGCGATGGCGGTGTGCAGCCCGTGTCGGTTGCCGGCCGCGTGTTCGATCCGCAGCCAGTCCCGGTAGAGGAGTTCTGCCGTTTCGTCGATGTCGAGGCCGGTGGTGACGGCGTGGCGGGCGGCGTTGAGGTCGTGGTGGGGGCCTTCCGGTGTGCGGTGGGTGGCCACGGTGTGGGCGACGTCGATGATCCGGGTGATCATTTCCTGTTGGAGGGGTTCGGCCCAGGGCAGTGGTTTGCCCCCGAAGGGCCGGCCGCGCACCAGGGAGAGTGCCTTTTCCAGGTCGGTCAGGCCGGTCGGGCCCAGCGGAAGGGCGTGCTCGGCGAGGTGGAGGAAGCGCGTCCAGTCGCAGCGCACGCCGGGCGCGAGCCGGTAGGGGTCTTCGCCTGTCTTGCGGCGTGGCACGTAGAGGCTGCCGCAGGAGTCGCTGCCCAGGCAGCTGCGCAGGCCCTGCATCCGTGCGTTTAGGGTGCTGGGCGACCAGGGGTGGACGGGGTCCATGGCGGAACACAGGACATCCGCGCTGCGCCCGGGCCGGAAGTACAGCAGGGCGGCGAGTTGCGCCATGCGCGGGCCGTGGCCGGTGTGGGCCACGCCGTCCACCTCGACCGGGCCCAGTACCCGGATTTCCGGGGCGTGCAGGTCATGCGTTGCGCCTCCGTCCGCCTGGGGCACCGGTCTTTTTTCGGGGGCCTGTTCGGCTTGGGCGTCCTGGTCTGGCGTGCCCTCGGTGGCAGGCGCCGAGGGCGCGTCGGTGCCCGGCTCGGGCTCGTCTTCGGCTGCAGGCGGTGGCGTGGTGGCGGGCGGGAGGCGCAGTGCGGACGGATCGGTGGTGGCGGCGAGCAGGGCGGGGAAGACCTCGCCGACCCCGTCCGCGCCTGATGCCGGGGAGGCGGTCGTGCCCGTGCCGGGCGCGGGCACGACCGCCTCCCCGGGTGCGGGCTCGTGCCGGATGTCGGGTTCGTCGGGGACGTGTTGCCAGGGCCCTTCGGCCGGGTGGGCCGGCTGCCCGGAGACCTTGAGCGCGGTGGTGATCTGCTGGTAGGCGGCGTGTTCCAGGCGCTGCAGGCGGATGTCGGTTGCGGCGGCGTCGAGGGGCTGCGGGTCGCTGACCGAGGCGTTGAGGATCTGCGCCTGCGGGAAGTGTGCGGCTGCCGTGCCGGCCGGCGCGATGAGGGTGACGGGCACTGCCCGGGCCTTGTCGATGAGGTCGGCGAGCTGCCAGGCGGTATCCTCGTCCAGGGCCGCCGCACACAGCAGCAGGTAGGGCTGATGCTGGCTTTCGGGCATCTGGTGCGCCTCCAGGAGGCGTTCGCTGAGATCCCGCAGCGCGTGCGCGGGCTGGCGCAGGTGCGCGATCCGCGCGGTGGGCAGCAGCTGCGGCAGGTCCTCGCCGAACCCGACGGTCACGACCTCGACGTCGGCCGCCCACGGACTCATCCCGAGTTCCAGAGCGAGCGAGGTGCATACCTCGGTGATGTGGACGGGGTTGCCGTCCAGCAGCAGCGCGGGTAGGGCTGCGAGGTTTGGCAGCAGCAGGTCGCCCGCCTCGGTGTGGCCGATCGTGACCAGCCCCGGATACGGTGCCGGTACCTCGCGGGCGGCCTCGTCGTCCAGGAGGGTGGCGTCGGCGGGCAGGACCCACCAGCCGCCCGGCCCGGGGGTGAACGGCGCCACCGGATCCTGGGCCGGGTCCTCGGGTAGCACCTGCAGCGCACGGCTTGCGATCCGGGCGGCCCGCAGCGGCGGCAGCACCGCGTCCTCCTGCTGGGCCACGTGGTGAGCCAAGGTCCGCAGCGCCACATCCAGTCGGGCCGCACCATCGGGTTCCGCGGCCGCCGCCAACTGGGCCTCCGCCGGGGAGGTTTCCGACGCGATGGCGATCGTCTCTCCCGGCTTACGGCGACGACGCTGCAGCGTCCTGCGCAGCGCGAGCGCGCCGGTGATGGCGGCGGCCAGCAGCGCGCCGGCGCCCAGGACGATGCGCAGGTTCAACGGACCGTCGGATGGCGCCGACGCCGGCGTCTGGGATGCCCTGGCAGCGGGGGAGGAGGCAGCGGAGCCAGACGACTGTGGCGCCGACGCAGAGGGGGAGGCAGCAGAGGGCGAAGCGCTGGCGCTGGGCTCGGGAGTCGCGGACGCTCCCGTGGACGAAGAGGACTGACCCTGCCCAGGCTGCTCGGCAGGACGATGGGACGGTGAACTGGGAGGCGACGAGGCGGGTGCCGGCGTGGTGGTCTGACGGGGCGCGTCCCCCGTGCCGTCGCCCGGAGTCTGCTCGCCGCCGGGATTCTGCGTGGCCGGGGGAGCGGTCTCCTTACCACCCGACTCCTCGCCCTGGCCGCGCTCTTGCGGCGACTGGTCGGGCCGGGCGCCGGGCACGGTGACCTGCTGGCCCGCGAAAATCATGTCCGGGTCGGTGATCTTGGGCAGGCCGTGCGGCTGCGGCCGGCCCTTGCTGGCCTCGAACAACTCGGGCCACTCGTCACCGTCGCCGAGCTCCTCCTTGGCGATCTTCGACAGGTAGTCGCCCGGATGGACCGTGACGACGTGCTCACCCTTCTCGTCGGCCGCCGGGGCACGGGCATCCAACTGCGTACGGACGCCCGCTGCAGACGCGGCGCCCTCGGGCATCTGAAGCTGCCAGCCAGGCTGCAGAAAGCTGTTCGCGCGGAACACTGTCCCGTCGGCCATGGTCCGGCCCTCGTTCAGTTCGGCGATCTCCCGCCACCGCTCGCCGTCCCCCAGCTCCTGCTCGGCGATGCCCCACAAACTCTGTGCGGGACGTGTCTCGCGCACCGTGTACGTGGTGGTGCCCGACGCGCGTGTGCTTGCCGCGGCGGTCGGAGCCTGCCGGGTCTCGGTGGCCTGCCGGGCCTGAGCCTGGCCGGGGACGTGAGCGGCCGATGTGGCGGGCGCGGCCTGGGCGTCGGAGGCGAGGGCCGAACTGGTGGGCAGCAGGACCAGGATGGATCCGATCAGCAGGGCCGCGGCGCGCTGGGCGGCGCCCATCCCGCGTGGGGCGTGCCAGGTGCGGCCCCGCACTTGTGCGATCAGCTCGCCAACGGCGCAGAACGTGAACTGGGCCCACCCGATCCATCCCACGGCGACGAGCAGCAGCAGGAACACGCTGCCGGTGTCCTGCCTATCCAGCAGGTGCAGGGCGTCGTCGTGGGTGGCAGCCCAGATGACGGGGGTGGCCCAGGCCAGCAGCAGTGGCAGCCCGGCGACCGCGACGACCAGGACCAGCAGGCTGAAGCCTGCCGTGACGACTCGCGCCAGAGTGCGGCCCGCGGTCGCGGTGGGGGAGGGGGTGGTGCGCATCAAGGTCCTTCGGGAGCGGTGACGCCGTGCAGGAGGGTGGCTTTGCCATGGCCGGTCACCGGCAGCGAGCCGATCCCGGCCACCGAGAGGAACTTCGTGGCGTAGGTGTCGGTGACCGTGACGGTGAGGGTCGTGCCGTTGCCGGACACGCTGACCGAGCCGGTGGCGCCGGCGGAGCTGAGGTAGGCCTGCGCGGCGGCGATCGCCGCCTGCGGATCGACGTCGATGGCGGTGCCGTTGATGGCGTCGGCGGGGTCGATGGCCTGCCTGCCGGCCCGGGCGGCCTCGCCGGCGAGGTAGTCGGCCCGTTCGGTGGCGCGCATCGTGCTGCCGCCGTCCACGGCGAGGCCGATGATGCCGATCAGCGCGACGACACACACCGCGACGAACACGGTGACGCCTCCCCGGTCGTCGCACGGTCTCCGCAGAATCCGGCGCAAGATCATCAGTCGCCTCTTGTCCGAAGGGCGTTGGGTTCGGCGGAGGATGAACCCTGCTGGTAGGCGGTGTCAGCTGGTCGTCCCAAGTTCACCCGAACGGGACAGGATTCCGATAAAGCTCCGGGATTCCTGAGCGTTGCGCAGTAATCAGGCATGGAATGCGTCTCCGTTGAACCGAGGCAGGCGCCATGACGTTGACAGTCGTCCGGTCTTTGTCCGATGTGCGAGCTCCTTCGTCGATCGAGGAGCTGGCAGATCTTGAGCAGGAGCTGATCGATCAGTTCCTGCTGGCCGGTGTCGGGGCGGGCTTGGGGGACAAGTCGCTGGCGGCGGACCGGTCGGCGCTGTTCGAGTTCATCCGCTTCACCGGCCGTCCGGTATGGACGGCGGAAGAGTGTGACGCGGACCGTTTCCTGGCGTATTTGCGCCGAGAGCGTCAGCAGGCTCGGTCGACGGTGTACGGCAAGGCCAACTGCATCGCCCGGTTCTACGACTTCCTCATCGCCCGATACCAGGGCGAGATCCACGCCCGCACGGGCTACGTGCTGTCGCAGCCGATCGACGAGTTCAACAAGCCCACCCATGCCGAATACGGCGTCGGCCGCGTGCCTCCTTCCGAGCAGGAAGTGATCGCGCTCTTCGACGCCTGGCGTCACCAGCTGCCGAGCGCCCGCAAGTATCTGTCCGCCGCCCGCAACTACATGGCCGCCTCGCTGTGGCGGCGGGCCGGCCTTCGCATCAACGAGACCGTGATGCTCGACATCCGGGACTGGCGGCCCGACCTCGGCGAGTTCGGCAAGCTCCATATCCGCCACGGCAAGGGCAGTCAGGGCCGGGGGCCCAAGGCCCGCCTGGTGCCCGGCATCGACCAGGTGGACGCACTGATGGACTGGTGGCTGGCCGAGGTCCGTCCGCAGTTCGGCCCGGACTACGCCGATCCGGACGCCCCCATGTTCCCCAGCGAACGCCGGGCCTGCGACGGGCAGCGCGCCCGCGTGGGAGCAAATGCCCTGCGCACCGCGCTGGCACACGAGGTCGAGCGGTGGCTGCCGGACTGGGCGGGCCGACTGACTCCACACGGGCTGCGGCACTTTTGCGCGTCCTCGCTCTACGGCCGGGGTTTGGACCTGAAGGCGATCCAGGACCTGCTGGGTCACGAATGGCTGTCCACCACCACCCGTTACATCCATGTCTGCGATGAACACATCGAACTCGCCTGGACCAGTGCCAATGCCCGCGTGGCCGCGCGCCTGGGCCAGGAGATCGGATGAGCTGATGCGCTGGAACCTGCGGATGAAAGCGGCCGAGCGGGGCATCTGGAAGTCCACCGAGATGCGCCGCCGGCTGGCCGATGCCGGATTGGAGATCAGCGCGGGGAAGATGTCCGCGCTGTGGACGGGCACTCCGACCACGATCCGCCTCGACGACCTGGACGTGATCTGCGCGGTACTCGCCTGCGAGCCCACCGAGTTGCTCATCCGCGAACCGGAGAAGGTGGCCGCGCGCAAGCCCGCGCCAGCCGAGACCGCGGCGGTCAGCGCGACCGTGGCACCGCGGTGGGGCCAGCACCGAACGGTGCCACCCGCATGAGTACGGGCCACAAGACGATGTGCAGTGTCTGCGGCCGCCGGCCGATCGCCATGGCGCGCGTCGCCTACTGCTTCACCTGCTGGCCCGGTGGGCCAGTCACCACGCCCCCGTGCCTTCGCTGCGGATCCCGCACGCTCTACTACGCCTCTGGGCTGTGTGCCCGCTGCCACCCGTCCGCGATCCCGCCTGTCGAGTCCTGCCGCAACTGCCTGGCCTGGGGTGCCACCCGCAATCTGACCTGGCTGTGCAGGGGATGCGCCTCGTGGTGTCGCAAGTACACCCTCGGCGGCGCCTGCCGCGTCTGCGGACACGATGCAGTTCTTGACCTGGACCGTGTGTGCCGGCTGTGCCGCAAGCAGGCGGCTCTGGTCCGCGGCGCTCGCGCGCAGGCGACCTTGGAAGAGACCAACCGTGACGGACAACAGCTCTTCATCGCGGACCTGTTCTCCGGCCATGGGGCACCCATCCCGATACGCTCGCCTGTCCCGTCGGTGCCACCGAAACCGCTGCCGCCGGTCAGCTACCGACAGCCGACACTGTTCGACATGACCCGCACCCTGCGACACCGCGGCATGCGCGGGCTCGCGGGGCGAGCTGATCCTCAACTGGCGGCCTGGGTTGAACAGTTCACCAAACAGCGCGCGGCCCGCCATGGCTGGAACCGTGATCTGATCTGGTGTGTCCGCACCGGCGTCAACATCATGCTCGGCTTCCAGGACACCCCGGGCGTTGCCATCGCCGCCACCGATGTCAGTGTGCTGTCGGAGGTCGATCTGCCGATCGCGCACGTCCTGGAGGTCCTCGACGACGCGAGGCTGCTGGACGACGACCGGACCCCCGCCGTCACCGCCTGGGTCCAGCGCAGTCTCAGCGGGCTCCCCGAGTCGATGACCAGCGAGGTGTGGGCCTGGTTCCGCATCATGCGGGAGGGCAGCAGCACTACCCCGCGGCGCCGGCCCCGCACGGAGATCACCATCAGGCTCCACCTCGGCTGGGCCCTGCCCGCGCTGCGGCAGTGGGCCGAAGACGGCAAGGATTCGCTGCGCGAGATCAGTTCCGCAGATGTCCGCGCGGTGCTGCCCCAAGACGGCATCACGCGGGCCCAGATGGGCCAAGGACTCCGCTCGATCTTCCGCCTCCTCAAGGCCAGCCGACTGCTGTTCACCAATCCCATCGCCCAGATCAAGACCGGTTTCCCCGATCCGAAGGTCCCGCTGCCCTTGAACGTCGAGGACATCCGCGAGGCCCTCGACTCCCCAGACCCCGCACGCGCCCTGCTGACCTCGCTGTTCGCCTTTCACGGCCTCAGCTCGATCCGGGTGCAGCACCTCCTGCTCACCGACATCCACGACGGCCGCCTCGAACTGGCCGGCCGATCCGTTCCCCTCGCCGCCCCCGTCCGCCGGCGTCTCGCCAACTACCTCGACCACCGCAACAGGCACTGGCCGAAGACGGCCAACCCGCACCTGTTCGTCCACTTCCGCACAGTCAACGGAACCGGGCATGTCGGCTACCGCTGGATCTACCTCCTGCTGGGACCGAACATCAACGCCCGATCCCTCCGAGAAGACCGATTCCTCGATGAGGCACTCGCCACGAACGGGGACGCCCGACGCCTGAGCGACCTGTTCGGCCTCAGCACCCAAGCGGCTCAGCGCTACACCGAGGCTCTCGATCATCCTGGCTTCCGCAGCGACCTGCCCGCCAACGAGCACCATCCGTCGCCGAGTTCGGGAACCTGAGTGCCATACCCTAGGCATCACTACCCCCACCGCTCGAGTTCCCGCCCGAGGACCATTCGGAATTCGTGAACCCGAGAGCTTTCTGCCTGAACTGGTCCACCACCGACGTCGCCGTCGACGTGAGTGTCTTGGCCCCCGGCACGCCCGGCAGCAGCAGGTCGGAGAGGTTGACCGTGCAGGTCACGGTGGCGGTGACGGTGCCGACCTGGCCTACCGGCACGCGCAGGCCGCCGGTGTTGACGTGGACGCTGGTGGACGCGCACGTGATGCCCTGGTCGTGGAGGGACTGGGCGGCCGCCGCCTGCGCGGCGCTCTGGGCGGCTGCGGCCGTGCGGTGGATGGATGCCTCCCGGGCCGCGTCCTCGGCCGCAGAGTCGATCTTCGAGCCGGAGGTGACGATCCGCCCGCCGGCGATCGCCAGACACAGGAACATGATCAGCGCGGGGAGGACGATCGCCGCTTCGATCGCGGCGCTGCCCTTGTCACTGCGCCATCTGCGTGCCCAACGGGCGGTGGATCGCACGTGGTTCACTCCCCGGGGACGGTCCAGCGCTCCTGTGTTCCGGAGGCTGACTGTGTGATCTGCAGGCCCGGCACGCCGGGGATCATCGACAGGGCGGTGCCGGACACCCGCACCTGCACCCGCTGGCCGTCGCTGCTGGCGGCGGCGCTGTAGCCGCGCAGGCTGTCCCCCGCGGTGCGCTGCAGCACGCTGCGGGCCTGGGCGGCGCCGTCGGCGGGGCTCGCCTGGTAGGCGCGGGCCGCACTGGCGCCTTCGCGGGCCGCGGTCAGGGCGATCTGCCGGGCGTAGTACCACATGGAGGCCTGGATGACGGCGATCGTGGCGAGCAGCACGAACGGGAAGACGATCGCCATCTGGATGCCGGTGTCGCCGCGGTCGTCGCGCCACCGTCGCCCCTGCCACCACTGCGCGAGCCGCTCGGGAGGCTTCATCACAGCCCGTTGAGCTGGCCGTTGTACTTGGCGATCACGACCGCGATGGTGCCGGCGATGGCCAGGGCCCCGGCGACGGCGGCCACCCAGATGATGACGGTGGTGATGCTGATGTCGCCGCGGTCCGGCTGGCGGGCGGCCTCCTTAAGGCCGTCCTGCACGCGGGTGGTCAGGTGCAGGAGCGCACGGTGCGCGCGTTCCCGGCTGTGTAAGCCTCGACGGCCTGGCCCCGGGCCCGTGGCCGTGGTGGGCTTGTGCGTGGCGCGGAGCACAGCACGGCGGGTGCGGGCTGCGGTGTGCTTCATGGTCCTTTGCCTCTCTGGAGGGTGAACGGGTCGGGTGGTCTTCAGACGGTGAGCATGCGGATCACGGCGGGGAAGGCCATCAGCAGCATCACCAGGACGGCCAACAAGGCCCCGGGTGCGGTCATCTTTTCGCTGGCCGCGTTCGCCTCGGCGGCCTGGCCGGCGAGCAGTTCGGCATTCAGCGCGGCGGTGCGGGCGCGGAGGGCCTTGTAGACGGCGGCGCCGTCGGTGGCCGAGCCGCGCATGATGTCGGCGACGTCGTCCAGGACCGGCAGGTCGTATGCGTCGGCGAGTTCGCTGAGCGCCTGGTACGGGGGGATCTTCTCCAGCCGGGCCCGGCGCAGCGCGCCCTGCAGATACCGGAAGGGCCAGCCTTCGCCGACGGCGGCGGCCTTCTCCAGCGCTTCGGCGGGGCCGGCGTCGGCGGCCCGCTTGAGGGCGACCAGGTCGAGGTAGGCGGACAGGGCGTGCGCGAACTCCTCCCGCGCCCGCTTGGCCTGGTCCCGCACCGCGAGGTCGGGGGTGATGAACAGCAGGCCGGCGACGACGAGTCCGACACCGGCGGGCACGTAGAACGGCAGACCCACCCCGGCGATGATCCACGGAATCGCCGCGATCACCGGGCAGAGCAGCCCCAGCCCGGCGAGCGCGACCTTTTTCAGCATGAACGCCCCCGGCCCCTGGCCGAGCAGGGCCAGGTTCGTGGCCGGGACCCGTACGCCCGGCAGCCGCTCGAGGCGGGCCAGCAGCCACCGGCCCCACACCTCCTCGCGGCCCAGGTCCGGCTCGGGCAGGGTCAAGGTGGCCGGGGCGCTGCGCTTGAGGGCCGGTGCCAACGCGGGCTGCGGCTGCAGGAGCTCGCGGATCAGCAGGGCCGCACCGGCGCCGACCGTGCCGCCGCTCAGCACCACGGGGAGCACGTTCACGAGATCGCTCCTTCCGGCTCCCGGCCGGCGGCCGCCGGCCGCCCGTCCGGTTCAGGTGCGGGCAGCCGGACGGTGCTGGCCGGGTCGGTGACCAGGAAACGCGGGATGCGCCGGAAGCTGCCGAGCTGGCGCATCAGGGCGAGCACGCCGACGAACCCGGCCGTCAGGAAGGCGAGCACGAGCTGGCCCAGCAGGGTGGAGTACGGCGTGGTGTAGGACGGCACGAAGAACCCGGCCACCACGACGCCGACCGTGATGATGGTCATCCACCGCACGGTCGTCCTGGGCTTGGCCCGGTCCGCCTCGACGGCGCGCTTCTTGGCGACCTCCTCGCGGACGGTGGCCGCCAGATCCTCCAAGGCCTGCGCCAGACCCGGTCCGCGGTCATTGACCGACAGGATGAGCGCCGCGGTCACCTTGTCCGCGGTGACATCGTCGAGCTCCTCGGCGAACGCGCGCAGCGCCCCGTCCGGCCGCCAGCCCAGGCGCAGCCGGTCGGACAGATTGACGATCTGCCCGGCGAGTTCGTCCGGTGCCCCCTGACGGCTGGTGATCATCGCCTGCTCCAGGCCCATGCCCAGCCGCAGCAGGCCGGCCAGCCGCTGCGTCCACTCGGACAGCGCCTCCAACTGCCCGATGCGCTCCTGCGCCATCTGTGCCGGGGTGATCAGCCAGGGAACCCCGATGACAGCCGCGCCTAGCAGCGCACCGCCGACGAAGTTCCCCGAGACCAGCCACACGCCCGCGAACACCACCACGGCCGCCACGGCAAGGGTCCGCCGCCGCAGCCGGACGTCCTCGCCCTGCTCTTTCCCACAACGCCAGGCCGCCTGCCAGCGCCGGTGCAGCGGGGCTGGGCGCGGCGCCGTGGTGCCCACGACACCGGCCACGACACCGATCAGCCCACCGATTACGGCCATCCCGCACAGCAGCCCGAACAACAACGTCATCGGCCCACCCCCACCATCAAAGGCAGTGGCGCCGGCCAGGCCCCGTAGGGCTGCTGCAGCAGACCGGAGTCGAAGCCGACGCGGCGCAGGTCGTCGATGCACGTCGGGTCCATCCGCGGCACCGCCCGCAGCTCCCCCCACGCGTGGCCGGGGGAGAAGATCTCGTTGGTGGCGGGCCGGCCCATCTCGCCGATCCCGGTCAACTCCAGCACGTGGGAGACGTAGCGGTGGCGGCGGCCGCCGATCTGCGTCTCGTCCGTCATGTCGACGTAGACGATGAAGTCCAGGCCGTTGGCGGTCTGCCGGTAGGCGAGCTGCTCGGACAGGTTGCCCTGAGCGAGCGCGTACAGCTCGGCGATCCGGTCGAAGACGATGTCGGGGCGCCGCGCGTGGATGGTGCACAAGTTGCCGCCGGAGCCGTTCGTCAACGCCTGCATCATGGCGACGACTTCGGGGCCGCGGACCTCGCCGACCACGATCCGCTCCAGCGACATCCGCAACGCCGGATGCATCAGATCCAGCAGCGTGACCTCGCCCGCGCCGCGCCCGGTGGCGTCCTTCTCCCCATTGGACTCCCGCCCGACCAGGGAGACCACCTGGCGGTGGTAGCCGTTTTGGTGGGCGAAGAGTTCGTCCTCGGTCTGGATGGTGGCAAACCGCGTCTCGGGGGCGAACTCCTTGAGCATCGCCCGCAGCAGCGTCGTCTTCCCCGCCTTCTGCTTGCCCGCGATCATCATGTTCTTCTCGGCGCGCACGCAGGCGCCGAGGAACGCGCGCAGGATCGGGTCGATCGTGCCCAGCCGCACGAGGTCGTCGAGCGTCGCGTGGGAGACCCGGTGGCGGCGGATGACCGCATACGTCATCGGCCCCAGCCCCGTGATGGCCTGCAGACGGGAGCCGTCGGGCAGGGCCAGGGCGAGGGTGGGGTTCGCGGTGGAGATAGTCCGCTCGCTGTGCCCGGAACCGCGCGCCAACTCCCGCAGCAGCTCCAGCAGTTCCTCTTCCGAGTCCGCGATCGGGCCCACCCGGCGGCGCTCGCCGTCCCCATAGTCCAGCCACACCTCGCCCGGGCCCTGGATGATGATGTCCTCGACCCGCTCGTCGTCCAGATAGGGCTGCAGCCGGCCGGCCCGGAACAGCAGGTCGTACACCGCACGCCGCAGCGCCTCGTCCTCCTGCGGTGTCATCGCCTGGGCATCCGACCACAGCGCGACGGCCTCGGCGATCCAATTCAGGCAGCGCTGCTCCTCGCTGGCCCGGTCCATGCCGGGCTTGGCCTTCAGCAGCTCCTCGCGCTGCTTGGCCACCTGCGAGGCAATGTCGCGGGCCACCAGGTAGTCAACGGTGACCTGGGGCACCGACGTGCCGAGCACCTGAGGACGCGCGGCAGTACCGGCAGACGCCGGCGCGCCGTTGTACCAAGGCGTCCACCCCTGGGGCGCCGGGGCCACCGTGGGGTCGGGGTGCAGAGGCTTAGCGTGCACGGGTCACCTCCGTGCCTGCCGGGCGCGCGACGCGCGGATCGAGCCGGGCCCGGCGCATGGCCGCCCGCTGAAGGATCAGCGTGCTGCTCGTGCGGGCGGCCTTCATCAGCGCCGACCTGGTGAAGCGACGGGGCTGCTCGGCGCCGTCGGACAACACACGGGCGTCCTCGGGCGCGTACGGCAAGGTGGCGATCACCGGGACCTGCAGCACGCGCTGCACCTCGCCCGCAGGATAGGGACCCTCGTTGATCATCAGCACGCTGACGTCCCCGACACGTTCCTCCAGCGCACGCACCCGGCCCTCGGCCGCCTGCAGACAGCGCAGGGTGTTACGGACCACCACGAAGGCGGCGTCGGCCTGCTCGGCCAGCACCCCGGAGGGCCCGAACGCTCCCCGGCGGCCGAGGTCGATCAGAACGTCGTGACCGCTCTCGGCCTCGATACCGCGGAACATCTGCGCCAGCATCTTCCACACCTGAGTCAGGCTGGCCGCCTGCGCGGGGTCGGTGACGCCGGGCAGCAGCAGCCGGTCACGCGCAGAGTCGTGCTGGCCGTTTCCGCTGCTCACATCGATCAGCTGCCGCCAGAACGCGTCGCTGAACTCCCCTTTGCGGGCGGCCACACTGAGGTTGCGCAGCCCGTACCGGTCGCCGAGCGTTCCCTGCAGCAGACCGTGCAGCACGGCCCCGCCGTCCGGGTCACACTCGGCCAGGATCATCCGCCGGCCCGCCTCCAGCGGCCACGACAGCAGCAGGGCCAAAGCGCTCGTGGTCACACCGGGCGCGCCGCTGCACCCGGCGAGCGCGATCACCGCCATCAGCTGCCGTCCGCAGCAGCGAGGACCAGGCGCAGGGTGCCGGCCGCCTCCCACGCGGCGGCCGTGGGACCGTCGGCGGCCGAGGTAGCGATGTCGACGACCACGATCCCGGTGCCGGGGGCGGCACTGGACGCCTTCACCACCCGGCCGTCGATGGTCTGCG
Organism: Streptomyces cylindrosporus; assembly: GCF_022698165.1. Taxonomy (GTDB): domain Bacteria; phylum Actinomycetota; class Actinomycetes; order Streptomycetales; family Streptomycetaceae; genus Streptomyces; species Streptomyces cylindrosporus. The sequence continues at coordinate 22,285 of NZ_JALDAY010000006.1, read as the reverse complement.
GCACGGCGTCGGAGGTCTTGCCCGTGTCGGTGTCGGTGGCGCCCTGGGCCGGGACGTGCACCAACTCCACCCGCTGCCCGGGCACCAGGGCGGTCGCCGGGATCTGCTTGGGCTCCAAGCCGATCGGCACCAGTTGCTCACCGGCCTGCACCAGGTTGTCCTTGGTGACCTGCGAGGGGGCGAGCATGGAGCCGGGCTTGAGTTCCACAGCGGCCCGCTTACCCACCACCGACGTCAGCTGGTCGGCCCGCACCGCCTTGACGGCCGGATCCAGGGCGACGGACGCCCGGCCCAGGTCGTTCTCGGTGAGGACCTGGCCGACCTGGACGTCGCGGACCACGGTCACCACGTCCGTGCGGTGGCCTACCTGCAGCACTAGGACGGCAACTCCGGCGCCTCCGGCGGCGATCAAAGCCAGCGACAGGGCGATCACCCCGGGGCGTCGACGGCGGGCCGACACACGCGGTGGTGCCACCGGCCCGGTCACATGGCCCTGCTGGGGGACTCCGTGCGCGGCTGCGTCTACTTGAGTCCTACTCAACTCTCTGTCCTTCCGGCGGTGTTACCTGACGACCTGTAATTCGCCGATCGCGAGTTGCATCTGCGACTGTCTGACCTCGGTGAACTGCCCCGCTTCCCCGCCGCCGTTGACTTGCCAGTCCACCGTCCAGGTGGCTTTGGCGGTCACCGCGTACTTGCCCCCGGACTGCGAGGCAGAGGTGCGGGTGTAGGTGTGACCGCAGGTCGGAGACTGCTGCTTGCCGTACGAGGCCGTGTACACCGTTCCTGGGCCGTTGCAGGTCACCGTGCTGCCGTCACCCATCTGCCAGTCGATCTTGGAGACCTTGGCGGTAGCCGTGACGGTCACTCCGGCCAGCGACGCTGAAGCTGAGTTGGGACCGTAGGTGGTGGGACTCTCGTTGACCCACATCCACATGGGCATGCCGACGACGTACCGGCCTGTGGCGCGCGGGCTGGCGACGTCCGGGCCGGTCAGCAGCATCTTGTCGACGGCCTCCCGGGCTAGTTGTTCCGGATCGACGTTGACGGCGGGTGCCGTCGCCGCCCAGAACACCTGTGGGACCGTCTGCGCGCCGGCGGCCGCGCCGAGGGCGTCGCTGAGACACACACGAACGTAGATCGCACCGTCGCCTGGCGTGTGCCCGTCCCAGACCGGATCGCTCGTCGGCGGCTGCGGGGAGAGCTTCTCCACCGAGCACGTCTGCGGTGTCGGCTTGCGGGTGTTCGTGCCGGAGCTGGGGTCGGTGGAACTGCCGCCTTGTTCTTGGGTTCCGCCTGGTGTGGCCGGCTCCTGTCGGCAGACCGTCACGAACTTGCTCGTGCCCTCACAGTCGCCCCCGATGACCGGGTCATCATCGGCGGTCGCGGGCCCGGCGACGGCGCTGACCGCGGCGATGGACATGAGCGCAGTGAGCGGCCAGCGTCTTAACATGTGCGGTCCCCGTCCGGCGTCAGCTTGGTGATCATCCACTGGTTTCCCCACTTCTCTGCCTTGGCGGTGGTGATGTAGCGCAAGGGCTGATTTGAGGGGAACGGTTGCACCTGGCCCGACTTCCTCTTCACGGTCTTCCAGTTCGAAATGTCGAGACAGTCCTCCACGGTGGCCGCGGGGGAATCGCCCGAAAGAGTGATGGCGGTGACCTCTGCCTGGTGTGTGGGAGCGCCCGTCGTCGCGGTGCCGGCCTTCTGCATGACCAGCACGTCGCCCATCACGCCACCAAGCGCGTCTTTCGTGGCGTACTTCTTGAGGGCGGTGCCCTTGATGTCGCCTTGCGCGTAGGCCTTGACCTGTTCGGTCCAGAAGGCGTCGTAGGCGCTCAGAACGGCCTTCTTCTCGACCGCCTGCGGGTCGGCCGACGTTGTCCTAGCCGTCTTTGACGACGAGGAGGCCGAGGTGTCCTCCGAGGCCTTGTTGTCGCCGTCAGTGGAACTGCATGCGGCGAGGACGAGGACGGCGCTCACTAGGAGGGACGAGACCGCGAGGTTTCGGATGCGGGCAGCGGTGGGCGGTGGGCTGTGGTGTTGCTGGGTCACGTGGTCTCCCCGTACGGCGCGGTGTGGTTGACCGCTGCCCCCGGCCTTCGCCCTGCGACGACCCAGAACCGCGGCCTGCCGACTGCGGTGGTGCCTTTGCGTGACGGTGAGATTACGCATATGCCGGCCAACTTCCCAGTGTCATATTTGAGTTCACTTGCGCAACTCCGGACGTATCCGGTCACTTCTCAAGCCAGGTGTCGACATGTAGCCGCCTGTATGCGGCTGTTGGGACGGTGAATTCGGGTGGACGTCCGGTTTCTTTTCGTGGTGCGGCCCTTGAGTGCCGGCGCGAGGAGAGGAGATCTCGATGCGTCGATTGTTCTGGTGGCCGGGATCGGTGGCGTCGGGGCCGTCGGCTGTCGCTCGCGGAGTCCGCGCGGGTCGAAGGTGGCCGCCGCGCCCGCTGGGTCCTCCGCCGGCGTGCTCGGGATGGCGGGGGTGTGCTGCTTGGAGGAGGTGGGATTGGCTGTCGGTGCGGTTGTGCTCCCGGCTGCCGGGCGGACAGAGGGCGGTGTGTACTGCCGGCCAGCGGTGAGTGCTGTCGCGGTGAGGTGTCGGCCGGAGGTGGTGGCGTGCCAACTGGTCATGGGTCTCCTTCCTTTCAGTGGTGGATCCAGGGCCGCATATGGCGGTTGAGTGCTGCGGTTGGCAGGGGCGGGCAGGGGGCGGATGCGTGTTCATCACTGCTGAACGGGCGGCCATACAGTGATCACGTCGCCGTCGAGGGTGACGCGCCGGCCGGGGAAGTGGCCGCGCACGGCGTTGAGGTCGGTGAGATCGAAGTCGCTGCTTCCGCGGACCACGCATGCGTCCCCGATGTAGGAGACGTCCTGCGTCCGGCTGGGCCATCCGCCATCGATGGCTCGTTGTGAAGTGCAAATCTGATTAGGGGGGCGCGACATGTGGAGTCCTCCAACCTCATTGTCCGGCAAGGGAGTGCAAGGCGGCGTCGAGGTGTGCAGTAGTAAACTATTGGTTCACGTAAGCAAATTCAAGGGGTTTGGGGTGTCGTTGCAGGGCTGCGACATTCGGCCCCGTCGAGCGGGGTGTCACAGCTCGGTCCAGGGACGGGGCTTGCCGCCGGCCAGCGGCACCCACACGTCAGAAGTGGGCCCGTACTCGTCGAGGTCCTCCAGGACGGCCGCTCCCAAAGGGACCTCACGGGCCAGATCAGCGACGAGCGGATGATGGGCGGCCATGGCCTGGAGGTCGCTGATCCGGTTGTCCATCGTCCGACGTGAAGCACCGGTCAGCACGAACAGGATGCGGGGGAACACCGGGTACCAGCGCAGCCAGCCGGGCCTGGCCGCCTGCCGGCGTCGGCTGACGGGCTGCGGCTCGTACGTCCACAACCGCGCGTACTCGATCAGCTTGGCCGCGAGGCGTTCGCTGCTCATGGTGGCGCGGTCGACCTCGATGAACGCCCGGAGCTTGCGCCGCTGTTGGCCGTCGATGAGCGTGTAGTGCATGAGTGCGTCGGCCACGACCCGCTCTCCGTCACCGATCGAATGGAACATCTCCGGCGTCCAGTCCAGGTGACCGTGTCCGTCGCCGCGGCGGCGGGCATCCGCGACGAACGTCAGGTGGGTGCGCAGGACGGTGAGGGTGTGCGGGGTCTTGAGCGAGGCGGCGGTGGCCGAGGTGATCGGATACGGCGGACGGCCCCGCAGCGCGGGCCAGTCCCGGGTGAGGCGTGCGCCCTTGGGCGTGAGGTACCAGACCCGGGTGCGATGCGACTGCGGCAGCACGACGAAGTCGACCAGGCGCTCGTCGAGGAGATCGTTCAGCCGTTGGGAGACCGACTGGCGGGAGCGGTCGGGCCGCAGCAGGACATGCAGCTGGTGGGTGGAGGCCATGCGGTGCTGGGCGAGCGTGGCCAGCAGCTGATGTTTGAGGGGCTCGACGGGGCTGGGCGTGAAGCCCGCCGTACGGCTGGTGGGCTGGGCGGTGGTCAGGTCCATTCGTTGTCCTCTTTCGACAGGCGGACAGCGCCGGCGGGGGCGTGCGCGGCGAGGAAGGCGGTGACCCGGCCGAGCTGCTGGGCGGCGCGGTGGGTGAGCTGGCCCAGCGGGAGCGCCTGGGCGTTTGCCTCCGCGGCTCGCTGCAGTGCCCGGGTCTGCTGCGGCCGGGCTTGGGCGGCGAAGACGGCGTCGAGATGGGGTCCGCGCAGCTGGACGGGCCCGACCCGTTGGCCGCGCACGTTCACGGACACGTAGTGCTCGAAGCGTTCCATGGTGGCGACGCGGTGCGGGCTGGGGTCATCGCCCCACTCGGCGGTGATCGGTGCGATCGCGGACGTCGAGCCGGCGGTGGTGGCCAGGGTGGAGGCGTTCTGCACCAGCGACAGCCGCACCGGCGTGGGCAGGCGCGACAGCAGCTGCGTCATGCCGTGGACGTGGCACCGGTATTTCCGCAGATCCTCGAACATCGCCGCGATGGTCTCCGGGGCCGCACCCGTCAGGGTGATCAGCTCGTCGAAGTACGGGCGGAACGGCACCCGCTGGTTTTCCGGGGTGTCGCGCCGTGAGCGTGCGGCGCGCAGCAGGTCCCGGGCGAGCAGCGCGGTCAGCAGCCGGTCGGTGGGGCCGTTGCCGCCCGGGCACACCCACACGATCATCTTGGAGTCCATCGCGGCCCGGATGTTGTAGACGCCGACCGGCTGGCCGAGGAAGGCGCGGGTGACCGGGTGGGCGGCCAGCCGGGCGATCGGGTTGAGGACGACGGCGAACGCGTCCGGCGTAAGCGTCGGGAACACCGACTGCCACCAGGCGCGGGTCTCCTCATCCAGAGCGTCCGCCACCGCGGCGAGCGCTGCCGTGCGCAAGCCGGCATCGGTGAGCAGGGCCCGGACGTGGAAGATCGTGGCCTGGTCCTCGGGCCGGCCGGCCCGGCAGGCCGCCTCGTTCACCGCGACCAGGACGGTCAGCGCGGCGGTGAGGATGGTCAGCGCCCGCGGGGCACTTGCGTCGTCCCAGGCCAGTGCGGAGGCGTAGGCGTCGGCGATCGCCTCGACGACTTCGTGCCCCGCCTGCCCCTGATGCATCCCGAGCGGATTCCACGAACTCACCTGCGGGTTGGGGCCGAGGCCGCCCAGGTCGATCAGGGCGATCCGCGGCATCAGGTGGTCGTGCGCCAAAAACGGCAGGGCGCGCGGCCACGAGTCGCGGTGCGGGTCGACGAAGACCAGCCCCCCGCCCGCGTGGGCCCAGCCGATCGCCTGCGCCAGGGCCCGTTCCGTCTTGCCGCCGCCCGCCTTGCCGACCCCGACCTCGAACAGGGTCTCCTCGGCGTAGGTAGCGACCAGCCGCTCCCGGCCGTCCGGACCCCGGTAGATGCCCTGCAGCAGCAGCTGCGGATCACCGAACTCGAACGTCGGCAGGTCCCCGGCGAGCACCGGCAGACGGCAGTTGACGGTGGGCGGCTTGAGCAGGCCCGTCAGCTCTTCCAACCGCACCCAGTTCGCGCGGGGCGGCTGGCAGTGCCCCAGATTCCACCGGCGCTCGAACCCGCGCTTGGTGGGCCAGTGGTCGGCACCGACCCGCCACGGCCCCAGCCGCCAGCCGCGCATCGCCCACCGGGAGCGCCCGCCGAACACGTCGAGGGCGGCCTGGAGTTGAGCGAGCCGGGCCTGGGCGCGGCCCTCGGTGTTCGACGCGCACATCACCAGCAGCTGGACCCGCACCAGGTGGTCGTCCTCGGCGAGCTTGCCCAGCGCCTCGGCCGGCTCGACCCGGCGGGGCACCGGCGGCATCACCAGCCGCCGCCCGGAGGTGGCGCTGGGCCTGTCCGTGAGCAACTGCTGCAGCTGCCAGGTAAGGGAGTCCTCGATGCCGCTGGCGTCCTGCCGCAGCCAGCGCGCGGCCCGCTGGGCCTCCCGGCGCTCCGACCGCCGCGCGGCCCCCATCAGCTGCAGGCGGCGCGCCCGCAGCGCCCACTTCGGCGCGCGCTGGAGGTCGAGCCGTAGCTCAGCAAGGTCGCCGAGCTCGGCGCGCAGATCGGCCACGGCATCGATGAGCGGCTGGAGGGGATCGGGGGTCAGGGGCACCTCGCGCAGCGGAGAGGTGAGCTTGCCGCGCAGGATGAACTCGGCGCGCACGGTGTGCGTGCGCGGCTCGTCGGCGATCGTCCTGGCCCGTTTGACCGTGACGTCCGGCCCGAACGGCGTGATCGACAGCAGCCGTTCACCGCCGGCCGGGCCTTCGATGCGGTAGCGCAGTGGGCTGGACCCGTCGGCGCGGAGCCGGATCTGCACCGCTTTTGACCGGCGCGGCGCCCACCACGGCATGCTCGTCGACGCCCGAGCGAGCTGGACGCCCCGGCGGACGATCTCCTCCAGACCCGGGTCGAAGTGCCGTGAGGGTTCGAGTTCCAGCGCCATCCGTTCGGCCGAGGCTTTCCGCGCCAGATGGCGCACCAGCGCCTCGCCGGTGGCCCAGACCGCCACGGCGGTCAAGGCCGCCACCCACCAGTAGGTGATCACCCAGCCGACGGTGTGAACGATGCCCGAGACGAGGCCGAGCACCTGCCCGGATGAGGATGAGGATGCCTGGCTGGTCAGGTGGGGGGCTGTGGAGTCCACGCCGCTGCTCCCTTCTCGATGGTGTGGGTGAAGTGCCAGTCGGTGATGCGTAGGTCGGTGTAGGTGCCGCCGCGGTCGGTGCCGGCCCACACCAGGTGGACCACCGCCTTGTTCGGGCTGCCCTCGCGGCGGGCGATCGCGGCCTGGATGCGGAAGCGGGCGGCGGCGAACGCCGGGGCCACGGCCTGCCTCGAGTCACCGAAGACGTCCGGCCACTGCGCGCGGCCGACGCCGGTGGCGTCCGCGCGCAGCAGCGCTCGAGCGGCGGTGAGCAACTCTTGCTGGTCGGCGGCGGGAAGGTCGGCGGGCCAGGCTGCTTCCAGGTTTTGCTGGAGGGCCGGGTCACCTGCTGCGCCTTCGCCGTGGGGTGGCAGCGCGGACTCGACGGCGGCGGGTGTTGATGGCGTGGGCGTCGCAGAGACAGCCGTGCCGGCGGTCGGGGTGGGGGCGGGAGGCGCAGCCGCCACCGCTGCCGGATTCGGGGGCGCTGCCGGCGCGGTCGTCGCGGTGGGTGGCTGATGGCCGTGCGGCACGCTCAGCACGGCGACTCCTGCGGCGGCGAGGAGGATGGTGCTCAGCATGAGCAGGCGCGGCGGGCGCGGGGTGGTGGTCATAGCAGTCGTGCTGCCCCCGCGTAGCCGGGCATGGCGTTGACGGCGTCCAGGCGCACCACGGTGCCGGGGCGGGCGGCGTTGACCATCTGTCCGCTGCCCGCGTAGATCCCGACGTGGTAGATCGTGGCATCGCGTCCGGGAGCGGTGGCGTAGAAGACTAGGTCACCGGGCTTGAGGACGCCGGTGCCGAGGCGGGCGGGGATGCGCTGGCCGGCCCCGGCCTGCGCGGCGGCGACGCGCGGCAGGGTGATACCGGCGCGCGCGTAGGCGTACTGGGTCAGCCCGGAGCAGTCGAAGCCCTTGATGGCGGCGCCGCTCTTGCCGCTGGGCGAGCAGCAGAACCCGTACGACGGACCCTGGGCGTTGCCCCCGCCCCACGAGTACGGCACACCGCGTTGGGAGAGCGCGGCGTCGATGACGGTGCGGACCTTGCCGGTGACGTTCGTCAGGTCCGGGTCTGTGGCGGCCGCCGTGTACTGGTCGATCCAGCCCAGCACATCGGCGACGTACTCCTCGGAGTGGTTGTACTGCCAGATCGCGGCCTTCAGCTGCGCACGCTTGGTCAGGTCACGTCCGTTGCCGCACAGGTAGATCGCGGCGCCGAGCGCGGCGTCGTCGGCGTTGTGCGGGTCGGCGACCTTGTCGCCGTTGCCGTCCTGGCCGATCGACTCCCAGGTGGAGGGCAGGAACTGGAACGGACCGACCGCACGCTCCCCCTGAGAGGTGCCGTCCCACTTGCCGCCGTCGGTGTCCGGGACGACGGTGGTGTTGCCGCCCTGGCCGGAGCCGTTGAGGAGCACCCCGTAGATCTTCGGGGTGATGTCTCCGTTGTCGGCGATGCTCCTGCCCACCGCGTGGTTGGACTCGACCTTCGCGATCCCGGCGAGGATCGGCCAGCGCATGCCCCGGCAGGTCGGCACGTACGTGCCGACCTGCTGGACGGCTTTCTTGTAGGCGGTCAGCATCCGCGGCGGGATGTCCGCGGCGCTGCCGCCGGCGGCGATCCCGCCGTCGTCCTGGGCGCCGGTCTTCAGCGCGACGTACGCGCTGATCGCGTTCCCTACCGGCGCGGCACAGCACACGGCGGCAAACATCAGCAGCGCCACCACACACCCCCACCGCCGGACGCGGCGTCCCGGCGGCCTCACTCGTCCTCACCGTCCTCGGTCCTCCACCGGGCCCGCATGGCGCGCAGCGCTTCGGCCTGCCGCATCGCCTCCTGGATCCGGGCCTGGTTGCTGGTGCCTGCGGAACCGCCCGCGTCACCGTCGCCGGGACGATCCGGACGCCCGGGCCCGCCGCTCTCGGACCGAGGCGGACTGGGAGAGGCCGCGCGGCGGGGGAGCGGTGCCGGGGGCGGAGTTGCTGCGGGACCGCCCGCCGGCGCGGCCGGCCGTGCGGGGGCAGGGGCCGGACGCGCAGGGCGTCCGGAGCGGGCAGGCCTGGCGGACGCAGCCGGGCCGGGGGACGGGACCGCAGTCGCAGCGTTCGGCAGACGGCGGCCGGCGAACGGACCGCTTCCGCCGCTGTCGTCGGTGTGGTCGCGGATGACGCGGGCCACGTGCCGCCCGGTGTCGCCCCAGGCCCGGCCGTCCTCGCGGACGGTGTTGCCCCACACCCGCACCTGCTGGCGGGCGTCGTGGGAGTAACGCGATCTGCCTGACCGGGCCCGGCGGATGGTGGCCGGCAGTCCGACGGTCGCGCCGTAGGCGGCCCGGCCGCCGCGGTGGAGGATGCGGTAGCCGCGGAAGCGGACCAGCCGGTTGTGGGCCCGGGTCGACAGCAGCGTGCGGTCACTGTGCTGGTCGTGCAAGACCTGGCCGGTGGTTCGGTCGACGACCTGGCCGTCCTCGTTGCGATACCGGTCCGGCGGACCCCCGGGCCGCCGCGGCCCCATGCCACCGGAACCGCCGCCCCCGCCGTCCGATGGCCCGCCGGAGTTCGGATCGCCGTCGGCGGTGGGCTTGCGCCACCTGGCCAACTGCTCCTTGCCCGGCCGCCGTCCGATCAGCAGCCCGTAGGCGCCCTTCACGCCGAGCCGGGCACCGAGCCCGCCCAGGGCCGCGGCCGCGGCCAGCGGGGCCAGCCCGCGGCCGGCTTCGGCGGTGGCATCGGCGAGCAGGCCGCCGGTGTCCACCGGCATGCCCGCTCCGTCGGCCAGGGAGGTGAGAGCGCCCATCAGCCGCTGCCGGGTGCCGAGCATCCCGAACCTGCCGCCGCCCCCGCCGGTGAACGCGCGCAGCCCGGCGCCGTAGCCGCCCAGTGCGGCGGGGGAGTTCATGGCGAGCGCGGCGCCGAGTTCGGAGGTGTCGCCGGGCAGGTGGGTGCCGCCGACCTTGGCGTAGCGCATCCGCATCGCCATGCGCCGGCCGAAGGAGGCGATCCCGGTCAGCAGGCGGCGGTGCCCGGCCGCGCCGGCGATGGCGAGGACATCGATGAGCAGGATCCGCTCGACCATCAGGTCGGGCCCGTGGGTGACGGTGGCGTCGACGGCGATGCCGAAGAAGGGGATGAACGCGCAGATCCCGACCACGGCCAGGACCGCGATCCCCCACACGGACAGCCACTTCCACACCGACTGGCGCGCGGGCCCGGGCAGCATGCCCGCGACGAAGGTGACGCCGCCGGCGGCCGCCGCGGCGGCGCACACTCCCTGGGTGCCCAGCAGTACGATCGCGGACGACAGCAGCATCCCGCAGACGAACAGTGCCGCGATCAGCAGCAGGAAGGCGCCGCCCACCCGCCACCAGGTGGGTTTCTCGGCGTAGGCCGCGCACGCCTTGCCGACCGGCCCGGCGTCCTTGAGGTCCTCCAGGAACAGGGCGAAGGCCCGGTCCTCGTCGGTGACGATCGCGTGGGAGGAGTCGAGCAGTTCGTTGCCCGGCGTCAGTGCGGGCAGTCCGTCGTTTTCGCAGACCTCCTTCGCCGAGCCGTCCAGGAGATCGCAGCTGCCGCTGGTGTTGCCGTTCTTGGCCTCGACGTCGCGCTGGCAATACTTCTTGGCCGCCCCGTGGATCAGCCGGCAGGGGTCCTTCGCCTGGTCCGTGCTGTCGCTGGCCGGCTGGGGCAGGTAGCCGCCGGTGATCCACTTCAGGTGGACGGCGTAGGCTTTGCGGTCGGACTTTCTGGCCGGGTCGAGGATGCGCCCGTATTCAAGGAGCATGTAGGGCTTGACGATCAGCGCGTTGGTGATCGAGTCCTGGAGGGGGCGGGCCACCTCGGTTGCGGAGATTGGTCCTTCGCCTTGTTGCTGCTCGCACTTGATCTCGGCGTTGCCGGCCATGCCCGCGCACGGGTCGTAGCTGGCGATCTTGCCGCCCCAGTCGTAGGAGTTGACGCTCTGCTGGGCGACCTCGGCGGCGACTTGCTGGGACTGGCCCAGCGGGCCGTCGGGTCCGAGCAGGGTGTCGGGGCGGATGAGGGCCGAGGCGGCGAAGGCCGCGATGAGCAGGGTGAGGAGGATTTCGCCCAGGCCGCGGCCGACCCGCCCGCGCACGATCATGAACCCGGCGAACACGAACGCCCAGGCCAGCAGGAGCCCTTTGATCCCGAGTGTGTCGACCACCACGGTGTCGTAGGTGTCGGCGGCCTTCTGCGCGGGCGTGGTGAGGAGCTTGAGCAGCGGGAAGCGGAAGGCCACCTCGATGGCCCACCCGGCCAGCCCGACCAGCAGCCGGATCAGCGTGAACAGCCCCGACAGGGCGAAGGCGAGGGCTTGTGTCTTGAAGGCGACGATGGAGCCGCCGGAGGCGTTGAGGTCGTACCCGTCGATCGGCACGCCCTCGGACGAGGTGATGTTCAGCGGGGCGAGCAGGTCTCCGGTCTCGCCGCTGCTGTCGGCCGCGTACACGACCTGGGTGTTGACCAGGAGGAACACGCCGGTGAGCAGCACGACCAAGCCGGCCGAACGCAAGCTCGCGCGGTCGGGACGCAACACGTCAGCGCCGCCTTCGCGCGGCGCTGCGCAGCCGCCACACCACGAGAGCACCCACACCCGCACCCGCGGTCCCCAGCCTCCACGCCCCGCCACCCACGTCCTGATGACCGGCGGAGGCATCGGAAGCGGCACCGCGCTCGCAGTACGCCTTAGCCGGGCCCACGATCAGGGCGCAGGGATCCCGGTGCGCGGCGTCGGCGGCGAAGGCCTGTCCGGTGTGCGGCCACCACCCCTGCGGCACGCCCACCCCGAGAACGAGCACCACCACGGCGACGACGACGGCGATCACAGTGAGGACGCTCACCACGGCGGCAACGCGCCGAGAGCGGTCCCACGACAGAGTCATCATCAGACGGATTCCTTCGGACGAATCTGTGCGGCCTCACCGGCGAGCGGCTCCGGCGCGGAGGGGGAGACAGTGCTCGGTCGACGTCCCGGCGTGGTGGTGATGGACGTAGTGATGCGCTCGATGCGGGGGATGGAGACTTTGACGCGGCCGGTGTTCTGCCGCGGGCAGGTCAGCAGGAACTCGCCCTCCCGGCCCCTCTGTCCGACCGGAGACAGGCCGGTGGTCACCAGCCGCAAAAGCTCCGGGTTGTTGGGGTCGAGCCCGACGAACTCCAGCCCACGGCGGGCGCGTTCGCGGTCGGCGGTGCGGGCGAGTGCCCGGTAGGCCATCAGGCCGCGGTCGGGGCCGAGTTCGTCGGCGTCGTGCGAGCCCGCCAACAGACCGGCGCCGTGCTTGCGGCCGTCGTGGAGGATCTCGTGAACCAGAGCCGTGCCCTCGGCGGACGAGGTGAGCCAGTACAACTCGTCCAGGACCACCGCGGTGAAGCGTTCGGGGTCCTCGAAAGCCGTCTGCCGGGCGATCGCGGCGATCAGGTAGAGCACCGCCCGCCCGATCAGCGCCTCCAGCGGCTGCTGGTGCAGGATCTCGGGCTTGTCGAACGCCTGCTTGGGGGGCAGCTTCAGCCCGGTGGTGGTGATCACGATCATGTCGGAGGTGCTGGAGGCGTCCAGCCGCACCGGTGGCAGCGTCGGGTCGAAGACCATCCGGGCGAGGGAGTTGGTGGCGACGACGTGGATGAGGCCGGCGAGGGTGGCGGCCGCGTCCTGCCGCTTGCCCGCCTCGCGGGCGGCCATCTCCTCAAGGACTGCAAGGACACGGTGCATGGACGGGGCGGGACTGGCGGCGGCCTGCTCGACGGCATGGTGGAGAACCTCGCCGTTGGTGCTCATCGGGCCGATGCCGAGTTGCAGGGTGAGGTAGGACAGGGCGTAGTGGCGTCCCTCGGGTCCGTCGAACATGCGCAGTGGGTCGATGGAGACCTCGGCCTGCGCGGCGTCGATGATCTGGACACGGCCCTGGGCGGCGGCGCGGGCGAACGTGGCCCACTCCCGTACCGGGGTGCGGTCGATGCAGATGGCGCAGCCGCCGCGCGCCCACACCGCCTCCGCGATCAGCTTCTGCAGCACCGACTTGCCCGCGCCCAGATCCCCGACAATCCCCATCGAGGCGGAGGCGTCGACCTTGGGCGCATCCGCCACGTTGATCATGACGGGGCGGGTGGTGCCGCAGTCCAGGTCGATCCCGAGGAACATGCCGTTCGGGTCGCCGACCTCGCAGGCGGTGAAGGCCCCGGACAGCGCCCAGTCCTCACTGATTTGGTGCTGGGTGAACTCCCGTACCACGCCCGGCCGTACGGTGCCGGGCAGGCCCAGGGTGAACAGGGCCTCCTGCAGTCCGGCCGGGCGCACGGCCCGGTAGTCGGCGCCGCCCAGCAGCGCGGCCAGGGCGCGGGCCCGCGCGTCGCAGATGGCGGCGGTCGGCCCCCACACCGTCAGCACCGTCACCGACTGCACCTCGACCTCCACGCTGGTGCGGGACAGGCGGGCGTCCAGCTCGCCCAGGTCGCGGGCGGCCTCGGTCAGGGAGGCGGGCATGCCGGTGGGGCGGGCGTCGTACTGGTCGGCCTGGTCGATGAGTTCGTTCTTCTTGCGCCGCACCTGCTCGCGGGCCTTCTCCGCGGGCACCAGGGTGAGGTCGACGGTGTAGTCGACGGGGAAGTCGAGCAATTCCAGCTGGGCGAACAGGTCGGCGGCGTCCTGGCCGACGGCGGGCGGGCACTCGGCCAGGGCCAACTGCGCCTGGTAGCCCACCCCGTTGTCGGACTCGACCTGCAGCCAGCGCCGCCCCAGCGGCGAGCCCGTGTTCACCCGCCACCAGGCCTTGCGCCCGGATCGTGTGATCCGGCCCGCGTTCTTGAGCTCGTCGACGTCGTCGAGGTCGGGGTCGAGGCCGCCTTCTTGCAGGCGGACCTGGCCGAGGTCGGCGTAGCTGGGGGAGCGCAGCACCCCGTCCCGGATCTGCCCGCCGTACAGCTCGCTGGTCTCGGCCTGGGCCAGCAGCGGCTCGGCGAGGCCGCGGTGCAGGGCGTGCTGGATCATCCACACGATCTCCGCCGGGCGGGCCGGGCGGAAGGCGATCCCGCCGGCGAGCGCGGCCTCCACCCGCGAGGCCTGCTCGCGGCAGGCGTTCACCTCGCGCCGGGCCACCGGCGCCGGCCGCATGCCCAGCAGGGGCGCGATCTCGGCCCACGCCGCGCCAAGCGACGCCGACACCTGCAGGCCCGTGGTCTCGCTCTGCAGGGGCACGGCCAGCCACAGGGTGCGGCGGTGCATCTCCTGGTCATCCAGCAGGTCGAGGGCGGCCTCGACGTTCTCCACCCACGGATGCGCTCCCGCACCCGGCGCCTGCTCGGCCGGCTCGATGCCCTCGATCATCTTGAGAGCGACCTCGCCCGGGTCGACCTGCGCGCACAGACCGAACAGCCGCGGCGCCCCGGACAGCGAGCGCACCAGGTGCGTGATTTTGGCGAGCTGTTCGTCGCGGACCGCGGCGGGCATGTAGGTGCCCTGCACGGTCTCCTCGCGGCGTCCCTGAGCGTCCGGACCTGGGTGCAGGCGGTAGACGGCCCACACGCTGCCCTGCGTCGACCACACCAGATGCCCGGCGATGTGACGGATCGGAACCCTCACCGCGCACCCCCGCTCTGCTGGGCGAGCGCGAGCAACTGCTGTACGCCCGACACCGGCCCAACCGCTGCCGCGGGAGTAACCGGTTGGGTGCGGCGGGGTACGGACGCGCGGTCTGCGGCCGGGCTTGGGCGCGGCGCCCGGGCCGGACGCCGCTGCACCGCACGGAAGGGTGCGGCCTGTGCAGCGGGGACGGGCGCGGGTGTGGCCTCGATGGTGAAGCCGCCGAGCAGCGGGTGGGGAGCGCGGTCGCGGGCGGCCCGCCCGCCGATCCGCCCGCCGCGGGGCTGCCAGCCGAGCAGCACCCAGCCGAGCGCGGCCTGTATCGGGGCACGGCCCCGGACCTTCGGGCGACGCACCATCCAAATGGCCAGGCCCCACGCGACGATGGGGACCGGCCCCATCCACGACCACCAGCCGATGGTCTTGATCAGAAGGTAGCCGCCGCCGACGGCGACCGCGATCTGCGCAGGGGTGTAGGGGCCGAGGGGGATCTTCCAGTCGGCGACCTTGCCCAGCACCCAGGGGTGGCGGCGGGCGGCGGTGTAGAAGCGGCCCACCCGGCCATCGGCCGCGCTCACAGCCAGCCCCCGACACCCGGCGAGTGGTCACGGGAGGCGGGCCGCTCGGACCGGACGACGCCGGGGACGGCGGGTGCACCCTTGGACGGGTTCTTCACCTCGTCCTCGAACATGTTCGCCAGGCTGTCGCGCGAGTTGTACAGGCCCAGCGCGATCACCATCAGCAGCAGGGCACCGATCCCCGCCTTCAACGAGAACTTCTGGATCATGATGACGACGACCAGGCAGATCAGACCGGCCTGCAGGCCCTTCGTCGCCCACTCCTTGAACATGTTGATCCACGAGTTGCCGAGGTCGTCCAGCTGCCCGGCGAGCATCAGGCTGTGCACCGCGGTCATCGCCCGCCCCCGTTCTGGGCGGTGCCGGCCCCGAGCGCGGCGACTTCCCACCGGCCCGAGCGGGCCTTGAGCGTGAGCTCGTACGCCAGCGGCCACCGGCCGTCGGCATCGCGGGCTTCCACCGCGGCGAGGACCCGCACCGTCGTGCCGCCCGTCGGCGCCTGCTCGGCGGCCGCGGCCTCCTCGACGGCCGACACCTCCTGGACGGTGACCGCCGTGTACGGGGCGGGGGAGACGGCGGTGAGCTTCACGCCGGGCGCGAGGTAGCGGTCGACCTCACCGGCCCCGGTCAGGTAGGCGGCCAGGAACTCCCCGACGGCGGAGGACAGATCACCCTCCGGAACCGTCACGCCGTACGGCGACTTCGCCACCTCGGCCCGGGCCGGGCCGGCCACCACGCCGGGCGCCCCGGTCACCGTGAACGAGGAGCCCGTGCTGTCGGAGGCAACGGGCACCATGTAGTACCGCACCGATCCGTCTGCGTACTGCGCAGCCACCGTCACCGACCACGCACCGGTGCCGCGCTGCGCACTGCGCACCGCCGTCACCGACTGAGGCGCCGATTGCGCATCGGCGGCCGGGTCGGGCAGCTCGACATCCGGCGCCATCGACTGCGCAAGCCGCGCCTGCGCACTCGTCGCGTCGTTCGCGTCGCTGCGCAGCCACGCGCCGACGAACAGCTGCGCATAGCCGCCCGGGTCGGCGGCGGCCGTCGCGGTGCGCACGGCGGTGGGCTGGGCCGGGACAGCCGCCTGGACCGTGGTCGGGGTGGAGGCGATCGCGACGCACAGGGCGACGGGGCCGGCCGCGATGGCGGTCAGCACCGCCAGACGTGAGAGGCGTACGCGGCGGCGCATCGCCTCCAGACGGGCGCCGGCCGCCATCGCAGCCACAGCCTCGCTCGGTGCGGCCTGCGTGCCAGGAGACATGGTCAAACTCCCTGGTCAGAACGGATGTTGCTGACCTTGAGGAAACCCGCCGACCCCGACCCGACCACCGACCACCCGACCCCGACCACGGTCACGATGGGGACACGAAGTCCGTGGTCGGGGCCGTGGTCGGCCCGACCATGGGGCAGCCGCAGGCCGGCCGTAGGCCATTGCGTCCGGCGCGCGTTGCCCAGGAGGGGCGCCCGCCGTGATCATGTGCCGCCCGGCCACCGGGCCCGGACGCCGATGCGCAGACAGAAGCCGGCCGGGCCGCGACAGACACCTGCGCAGTGCGCGAGACGGACCTGCGCAAGAGAAGATCAGGAACTCCGGGCGGACTGCGCAGCCGCCCCGGCACAACTCGACTGCGCAGGATCTTCGACTGGTTGCGCAGCCCGATTGCGCAACACCCGTCCGGGGCTGCGAAGTCGGCTGCGCAATCGCTGAGCGCCCGGGCTGAAGGTGCGTGGTCGGCCCGACCACAGGCCCGACCACGGCAGCTAGTAGGCGTCCGTTGCCGGATCGTGACCGATGGTCGGGGCTCGTGGCCGTCAGCCTGGTCGGGGTCGGCGGGTGAGCTGACGCCATGGAACACACGCCCGCCGCCACGCCGAGGCCTACCGGCCGCCTCACCGCGGCGGGGCCGGTGTGCCGCCGTGGCCACCGCGCTCGGCAGGCGTCGGGGACGCGGCGGTGAGCCGCTTCGGGGCGGGGATCCGCCGAGGCGTGATGGCGGCCGATCAGTTCACCCAGATCGCCAACGCGCTGTTTCGTGACGCTGGGCTGTCGTTCAAAGCGAAGGGCATCTTCGGGTCCGTCTCCACGCACAGGAACGGCTGGCAGGTGACGGTCACCGACCTCGTCCGCCTGGGTCCGGACGGACGCGAAGCGGTCCGCACCGGCCTGCAGGAGCTCGAGGCGCACGGCTACCTGATCCGTGAACGTCTGCGCCGCCCGGACGGCACCCTCGGCGAGGTCGTCTACTGCATCACGGACCGCCCGGCCACCTGGGACATCGCGTTGATCGAAGCCGACTTGTTGGTCACGGGCTCCGAGGCCGAGCATGCCGACGGCCTCCCGGCGGGGATCCGCCGGGGCGTGATGGCGGCCGATCAGTTCACCCAGATCGCCAACGCGTTGTTCCGCGACACCCAGTTGTCCTTCAAGGCCAAGGGCTTGTTCGGACTGCTTTCCACGCACCGGGACGGCTGGCGGATGACCGTCTCCGACATCGCCCGCCGTGGACGCGATGGTGACTCAGCCGTCAAGAGCGGGCTGAAGGAGCTGGAGAAGCACGGCTTCCTGGTCCGGGAACGCGAGCGCGGCCCAGACGGCACCCTCGGCGCGGTCGCGTACTTCATCACCGACCTGCCCGCTCTGCAAAACGGCAGGTCCGGGCCAGAGTCGGGTTTTCCACCAGTGGATGACCCTACGTTGGCTCATCGGCCCACTAAGAACACCAACAGAAAGAACACCACTCAGCAGCACACCAGCCCCCTCCGTCCGTGCCGCGGCGACGCATCGCGCGCACCCGGCCGGACGGACCGGCCGGACACGCCTTCGTCCCCGCCGGCCGCGCCCGCGGCGGATGAGATGCATCCCGGGATCCGGCTGCTGCTCGAACTCGGGGCGGCTCGCCCCGAGCTGTTGCTGACCGGGCAGGCGCTGACCGACCAAGGCCGCGTCGTGACCGTGATGCTGGAATCCGGCTGGAGCCGCGAGCAACTGCGGCACGTCATCGCCGCCCGGCCCCTGCCCCACCCGGTGCGAACCACGGTCGGCGCGATCATCGCTGCCCGCCTGCGTGCCGCCCAGGCCTACCCGCCGCCCACCCTCGCAGCCGACCAACACGACGCACCCGTGTGGGACGACCCTTCGGCGCCGCCGATGACCGGATCCGCCGCCGCCCGCACGGTGAGCGAGGCCCTGACCTACCGGGCCCTCGTCGAATGCGCCGGCTGCGGCTTTCCCGGAATCGCCCCCGGCGAGGACCTCTGCCCGGCCTGCCTCGGCTGGCCACTTTGCCGCACCTGCCCGGGCCCCACCCCTCGGCGAGCCCACCCCGACGGGGACGGTCGCTGCACCACCTGTGCCTCCGCATTTGCCGTCCAACCGGAAGGAAGCCCGTGACCGACACGCTCCACACCCGGCCGCCGACCGCGGCCCACCACGCGCGTCCCTTCACGCATGACCCCAGGCGGTGGGAGAAGGAACGCTCCCGCGCCCTGCGGACCGGCCACGTCCGCGGCCACACCTGCACGGCCGCGTGCGAGCTCGTGCTCGTCCACGAACGCACCGGCTGGGGCTGGATCGCCTCGACCGTCCCCGGTGACGGCCTCCCGCCCGAGACCCCCCACCAGATCGGGGTGCTCACCCCGGCCGCCACCCGTACTCAGCGGCTGGCCCTGCGCTGGCTGACCCGGCGCCCCGCCCAGCGCATCACCCTGGGTGCCGTCCCCGGATCCCTGCGGCTGTCCGCCGCCGCGGTCGCCGTCCTCAGCCTGATCGCTGGCCTGTTCGCCATCGGCCACGGCGTCCCCGTCGACGTCGCCCTACCGGCGATGCTGCTCGCTCCGATCCTCGCCGAGCACCTGCCCGGCCGACTCGACGCCCGAGCCCACGAACACGTCCGCCGCGTCGAAGGTGACGACTCTGTCCGCTACATGCAGCGCCTCGCCGCCCTGCACAGCTCGCTCGTGCAGGCCGCCGCCGACAGCGACCGCTACGAACTGCGCCGTTCGGCCGAGATCGGCCAACAGCTGATGTGGGATGCCGCGGACCTGCTCCAGACCCGCAACCCCCGCTCGGCCTCAGCCGACCTCATCGCCCGCGAACGGCTGATGCTCCAACTCGTCGACCAGGTCGCCCAACTCCTTAGGCGCATCACCGCCCAGGACGGCACAGTGCGTGCGGAACAGACCTGCGCACTCGGGCGACCCTTGGGCCTCTCCCCGTCCGGCGAGCGGCCGCCAGTCCAGTCGACACCTCAGCACACGTCCGGCACATCACCGCTGAAGGGAACCCTCGTCATGCCCCAGCCCGAACCCGCTCCGGCTGTCTGCACCACCGGCGTCTATCTGCTCTTCGCGCACGAGCCGTACTACCCCGGCCCGGGAACCCAGGAGATCAACACCACCGTGGTGGCCGCCGACTCGTTGCTCCACCCGCAGGTGCACCAGCCCGACGGCGCCCGTATCCACGACGTCCTCACCCGGGGAAGGCAGCCGGGCGACATCATCCCGCTGGCCACCCTCACCCACGAACTGAACGGCGGCGCCGACTGGCCAACTGTCGGCGACTGGGAGAGCGTCACCACCGACCTGCTGCAGCTCGTCCGCGCCGGGGAGTGCGATGCCCTCAGCCTCGGCCTGCCCGAGATCGCGCGCGCCCTCGTCTGCACGGGGCCCCACAGCCACGTCCGCGCCTATGACGCCGCGGCCGACGATGTCGTTGTCTACGGGTCTTCGGAGCGCGCCGCGGTCCTGGAGGAAGTCGGCGTGTTCCTCACCGGCATTGCGACCGTGCAGCCCTTCTGGCCGGGGACGGCCTCCTGCCTCCGCTGGTGGGGCGGCGCGCCTGAGGGCGATGAGCCCGGCCGTAATGAGGGAAGCGGACCATGTAACGCAGACGCCCCAGGCCATCTGCCCGGGGCGTCGCGCTGAGCACCGGCTATTCCTCGCGCAGCAGGCTCAGGGGGAGGGTCTGGCCCTCGCCGCCAAGGCGGCGACGGAGGATTGACGTCGCCGAGCAGCTGCCGCAGTTCCTCCTCCCGCTCCTGGGCGTACGCGTACCGCTCGGGCAGGACCTCCAGCAAGTGCCTCCACTGGCGCTGGCCCGCGCGCACGCACGTGCCTCCACAGTTGTTGTGGCTGAACCCGAGCTCGTACAGGCGGGGCGGTACGACGCCCAGCCCGGGCCTCGTATGAGCGGACCGTCGTGTAAGCCAGTCCCACGTCCTCGGCGAACATCCGGATGGCCTCGCTGACCGTGAACAGGTCATCTTTCCCGGACGGATTTGCACCCCCCGGTACGAGCGCATCGGCGATCTCCACGGCCGCGTCGCCGGAGGCGAGGAAGTGTCCGAACGCGCTGCCCTGCACGGGGCAACCGCCATGCTGGAACAAGCGCACGTGCAGGAAAGCGCGCCGCATAACTCGAATCGCACGTCGCGCGCACAGTAAGGCACACATAGAACTGTGTCGGGAGGTGACGCTTCGTTGAGTGCATCCTGCAGGACATCCTGATACTCGAGGGCACGGCCGTGCCTCACGCTGCTTCGCTCTGCGACGGAGCGCAGGATCAGGCGAAGGCGGTCGCTTCCGCTGGACTGCCAAAACGTCGGTTCAGATTCGGTAGCTTGTTCGAATTCGAGCCTGTGACAGTAGGCCAGTGTGCCCCTCTATCACGCGGGCCCGCCTTCGACACGGAAGCGGCTCGTGTTGCCCTAGTGCTTTACACTGGTGGCTCCGCGTACCATGCGACGCATGGCAGCTGATAACTCGTTTCCATACACCCCGACCCCTGGGAAGCTGGAAGAATTCCTGGAGAAGCTTCAGGGGATAGGTGTGCCGGCGAGGATCGACCAGCAGTATCTCGGCTCGGTGGGGTTTGCGTCATCGAACTGCCGTCCGTTCATCCCGATCATGAAGAAGGTCGGGTTGCTGGATGGCTCCGGTAAGCCGACCGAGCTCTACACCAAGGGCCTCCGGGGCGGAGAGGGAGGTCGCGCCCTGCTCTCGGCGGGTATCCGTGCCGGGTACGACAATGTGTTTCAGACCTATAGTGACGCGAACAGCCGGTCTGATACGGAACTGGCGACCTTCTTCAAGAGTCATTCGGACTTGGATGACAAGAAGGTGGGTCTTGCGGTCAAGACCTTCAAGGCTGTGTGCAAGTTCGGCGACTTCAACTCGTCCGCCGGTAATGCAGGCAAAGAAGGTGACGAGGGCGAAGTCGACGAGCAGGCCGACTTGGCGAAGGGGCGCCGCCAACGTCAGCAGGGTAGCAACGGGCCCGGCTCGGTGGTTATCAATGTGAACATCGCACTCTCCGTCGATGCGACCAGCGACGCCGCCGTCTACGATGCGTTCTTCGCCGCGATGGCAAAGCACCTCACGGGTTTGACGGATGGCGGCGCCTAGAACCCCGCGTGAGGTCGCCGACTGGGCGGCCAACGCGCAGGACGAATTGCGCAGGCTTCTCGCTAAGCGAGAGACCTCGGCGCATCGAGTCATGACGGTGACCGAGTCCTATGGCAAGCTGATGAGCCTCAACGTCAAGCAGGACAAGCTGTTTCGTGAGGCACTCCAGTGCGTGGAGCATGGGCTCTACCGGTCCGCGCATGTCACGTCATTCGCCGCGCTGATGGACTTCATTCACGAGTGGATTGCGAACGACGCAACCCGTCTCTCGACGATCCAAGCCAACTACACTGCGTGGAACATCAAGCAGGCTTCGGACTTCCGTGACCAGAAGGATCACACCCTCTTTGAAGTCATGAAGAAGCAGGCTTTCATCACCAACGGAATGATGAAGGCGCTACAGGGGCTGCTGGCCAAGCGGAATGAGTGTGCGCATCCGGACGACTATGAGCCGGGCATAAACGACACGCTTGGCTACCTCGATGAAATGATGAAGCGGATTGAGGCGTTGCAGAAGAAGTAGGCTCACGGAAGCGCCCTACCTCACGTTGTCGTTCAAGAGCGCGGATTGTGGCATCGACCTGCAGAAAGCTTGAGGTCCCTGCCCCGGCGAGCAGAGTGTGGACGAAGCCGTAGCTCCGGCCGCAGGCCTGCGCCAGATCCCGTACCGGGACTCCCTGTTCGAATGCCCGACGCAGGGCGACACCCAGGCGCGTCCTGAAGTGTTCCGTGATGCGGGCGTGGGCGCTGAGCGTGGTTCCCGTCAGTCTCCCTCGCGTTGCGTCAGGGATCCTGCCGCACGGGAGTCGATTGCGGCCACAGGACGGGCAGCTGCGGCATCGGCATCACTCGAAAGGCGGGGAGGATGCGCCTACTTCGAAGCGCTGCCGGCACTCTGCGTGTTCTGCGTTCCGGCGCTGTCGAGGACGTGGTGAAGGCCCGTGGCTACCGCGGCCTTCTGTGCGGCAGAGAGGCGCCGGGGGCTCCATCGGTGTATCGCGGATCGTCAGCAGGCGCCGGCGGTTACGGCGCGGGCAGCGGGTCCTCGGCGTCCTCGACGCCGAGGATGAGC
>NZ_JALDAY010000005.1 GCF_022698165.1 Streptomyces cylindrosporus | reverse complement strand
GCTGCTCGACCTCCTGGAAGGAGCCGGCGTCCAACAGCAGCTCGATGCGCTCACGCGCGGTCAGCTTGCCCTTGGCGTGCTGTGCCTCGGTCGCCTTCTCACTCGGGCCGGCCAGCGCCTGCGCACGGATCTCGTGCAGCTCGGCCACTCGCCCGCGCGCGTCCGTCGGCTCGCCCGTCGACTCACCCGGCGCCTCATCCAAAACGGTCATGTAGCGACCTTACGAAGCCCACCAAGGAAAGCGAGCCGTCGACTCCGTACAGTCTCCGGCCCGTTTTCCTGGTACCACTGAACAGAACCTCGGCGGCATGCAGCCTTTCCGACTGCTCAGAGGGCTTTCCGGTTGTCGGGGTCACACAAAGGCGTCACCCGAGGGACACCTCACATCGGTGAGTCGCACATGACACGCCTGGGGTAACCCGGACTCTCAGCCGCGGTCCGACACCCAGCACCTCGACCGACTCGTCGGCCCGCACGACCCCGCGCACGGGACGGTCCCAGCCGATCTCGACCGGCTCACCCGTACGGGTCGGCTCGCTCACGCAGAGGGTAGCGGTACGGCCGTGCCGCCGGACGAGCACGCTCGCGGGCGCCGAGACGGTGAGCTGCCCCGCACTGCCGGGCCGCCAGAAGTTGCCGGCCGTGAGACCGAGGGCGGGCACGCGCACGGCCTGGCAGTCGGCGTCATTGGCGAGGACCGCCGGCCAGTGCCGGTCGGCGGCACGGGCGGCGACGGTACGGCGGGACGCTCCGGGCAGCAGGACATAGACGTACGTGGCGTCGACCGGGTCGGTGCCGTGGTCGAGCCAGAGGGTCTGCCAGCGCCGCGTGGCCCGCTCGGCCGTGCTCGTGGTGTTGATGTCGGACCAGGCGCCGGTGCGGTCCTCGCGCAGGGTGCGCAGGTCGCCGCCGGCCGGGAGCAGCCAGCCGCCGTGGCCCTCCAGATGGGCCCAGCCCCTGCCCCGTACGAACTCCGCCGTCCCGTCCTGTCCCAGGTTCCGGTTGTCGACGACCGTCTCCACCGGGACGCCGTCGGTGCAGGTGATGCCGGCGCCCAGGCAGATCACGGCGTCGTCCGTGCAGAACCAGGACTTGCGGGCCTGAAGGGTCGAGCCGAGGCCCTTGAGGTGCTGGCCGACGGCCGCGTACTCGCCGTCGGTGGTGCCGCCGACCCAGCGGACGTCCGGCTTGGGGGCGCCCCACTCGCCGCCCGCGCGGTCGGGAAGGCGGCGGGTGGAGACCGTCGTACCGGGAAGGCGGTACCAGTCGACGGTCGGCCAGAACCAGTCCGTGTACTGGTCGCTGCGACCGGACGGCCACCACTGGACCATTCCCGCGCCGGTGTGCCAGCCGCGCGGGTTCTCGCCGTTGCCGCACTCGTAGTACGTGATGCGGTCGCTGCACATCGAGATGTTCGCGGTGAAGCCGGGGCCGCGGTGGACGGCGCGGTCCATGGCCGGGAAGAGGCGGTGGCCGAGCGGTTCGGGGGCGGCCGGGACGGGCGAGTCGGCGACCGCCTTCAGCCGCGCGAGGTCCGCCACCCCGAACTGAGGTGCCGTCAGAATCGGTGTGACGGTGTCCCGTTCGATCCAGCCCTTCATGTACGACTGCCAGCGCGCGCGTTCCTCCGCGCTCGCGCCGCCGGCCAGCAGGGCGATCGCGGCGATGACGCCCTGGCCGTGGAAGTGGTCGCTGCGCATGACGTGGAGGTCGTCGCTCTTGAGGTAACCCCGGCTGATGGCACGGCCGTTGACGCTGTCCATCACCAGCCCGTCGTGGATCAGGGGCGCGTAGGCGTGCTCGACGCTGTCGAGGACGATCTGCCGGTTGGGGTCGGTGACCTCCCACTGCGACCCCGCCAGGAGGGTGAACAGGCGCCCGAGGCCGTCGAGCATGACCTGTCCGTACGTCCCCGAGTAGGCGACCCAGGTGTGCTGCACGAACGAGCCGTCGGCGTAGAGCCCGTCCCCCTGGGTGACGTAGGGGAAGACGGGCGAGAGGGCGTCGCGGGCGAGGGCGATCTTCTCCCGGGTCCGTCCGAGGATGCCGCGCAGGGCGACGGAGCGGCACAGGTCGACGCGGTTGGCGCCGGTGGACGTGCCGGAGTAGTCGGTGAGCATGGCGTCGGGGATGAAGTGGTCGACGGCGGCGCAGGCGGATTCCCGCTGGGCGTCGGTGAGTTGGCCGTACAGGACGGCCGTGATGTCCATGAGCAGCCGCGGGCTGCCGATCTGCCACTCCCACCAGTTGCCGTACCGCGTGGTGGTGGGGTTGTAGACGGTGGCGGCGAGGTGGTCGAGGCCGCGGAGGACGTCCGCGAGGAGCGCCGGGTCGCCGGTGCGGCCGGTGCCCTGCTGGGCGTAGGCCTGGGTCATGGTCCACAGGCGGCTGTAGCTCTGGGTGATGCCGGCGGGCGGGTCGTAGGGGTAGCCGGGCCAGAGGGAGGTGGGGGTGGGGGCCATGGTGGCCTGTGCGGCTCGGGCGAGTTCGCCGGTGCGGGCGAGGCGGGAGGCGTACGGCTCCGCCGTCGGGTCGTAGCCGGTGCCGAGGGCGAGGTCGAGCCAGCGCAGGCGGAGGACGCCGTACGGGTCGGGGTCGGCGGCGCGGGCGGCGCGGGCGGTGGGGGCCGTCGCGGCGAGCAGGGCGGCGGCGAGGAGGACTGCTCGGCGGGTGGGTCTCATGAGGGCTCTGCGAGGAGAGTTCATGCCATGGGCATCTACCACCTCACAGTAACCGCGTCGACACTCCCGGATGATGTTGAAACTTCTAGGGAATAGGTCTACGGTCGTTCTCGTTGATTAGTTCAACATTCAACATCACTCACCTCACTCCGAAGGAGCCCGTGATGGCGACCCCCGACCTGACCGCACTGACCGGCGACTACACGATCGACGCGGCCCACTCCACGATCGGCTTCACCGTCCGCCACGCCATGGTCACGAACGTCAAGGGCAAATTCCTCGACTTCAGCGGGACGCTGCACCTGGACGGCGCCGACCCGTCCGCGTCCACCGCGTCCATCGACGTCAAGATGGAGAGCATCGACACCGGGTCCGCCGACCGTGACGGCCACCTGAAGAGCGCCGACTTCTTCAAGATCGACGAGTTCCCGACGATGACCTTCCGCTCCACCAAGGCGGAGGCCCTCGGCGACGAGGACTACCGCATCACCGGTGACCTGGAGATCCTCGGCACGACCCGCCCGGTCACCATCGACCTGGAGTTCAACGGCGCCGCGAAGGACCCGTTCGGCAACGAGCGCGTGGGCTTCGAGGGCAAGGCGGAGATCAAGCGCTCCGACTGGGGCCTGACCTGGAACGCGACGCTGGAGACGGGCGGCGTGCTGGTCTCCGACAAGATCAAGCTGAACTTCGACATCTCGGCGATCAAGAACGCCTGACGTCTCGCGACGCCTGAGCGCCCGCCCCCTACACAGGTGTTCCTGAACAGGTGTTCCCTGTATCAGGAGGGCGGGCGCTCGGTCATGTCCGTGAGGGCTTGAGACCCAGGGGGACACATGACCGAGAAGTCAGGACCACAGCACTATCCGCACGCCGACCGCACCCACTGGTACCAGACACGCTTCCCGGGCGACTCGATGGAGGTCAACGTCGTCGTCCTGCACACCACCGAGGGCCGCACGCTGCCCGACTACGACGGCGGCGCCATCGCGCCCAACCTGACGGCGGTGCCGGACCTCACCACGCGCAAGCTGAAGTGGTACCAGCACTTCGACATCGACGTCTCCTCGCGTGCGCTGCGGAACCTCTCCGGCGGCGTGGAGACGAACACCCTCAACGTCTGCCAGGCCGAACTGGTCGGCACCTGCTCGCCCGACACCCACAGGAAGTGGCGGGACGCGGGCAAGGCGCACGTCTTCTGGCCCGAGGCCCCCGCGTGGGCCCTGCTCGAACTCGCCCGGTTCCTCGCCTGGATGCACGAGGAGCACGACGTGCCGCTGCGCGGTCCGGCCCTCTGGCCGGCGTACCCGCAGTCCTTCGGCAGCAAGGCCGGGCAGCGGATGAGCGGGCGCGAGTGGAACGCCTTCAAGGGGGTCTGCGGTCACACGCATGTCCCCGAGAACGACCACGGGGATCCCGGGGCGATCGACTTCAGCGGTCTGCTGAAGTTCGCGCGGGAGACGCTGGACGACTGAGCCGGGCGAGGGCGGCCGCCAACCGGGCCGCCCTGCCTCTGTCCGTACGGGCCGTGAGCAGGCCGTGGATCACCTGGTACCGGCCGGTCCGCCCGAGCGCGTCGAATGCCGCGCCGGCCTGCGGGTCGCGCTCCAGCGCGGCGGCGAGGTCCGGCGGGACGACGGCTTCGGCCTGCGGGGCGTAGGCGGCCGCCCACCGCCCGTCCGCCTGGGCGGCGGCCACCTCGGCGAGCCCCGCGGGCCGCATCCGCCCCTCTTCGGTCAACTCGGCCACGCGCCGCACATTGACCATCGACCAGACGCTCCCCCTCCTCCGCGGGGTGATCTTCTGCAGGTAGTACGACGCGTCAAGTGCCTTGCGCTGCCCGGTGATCCAGCCGTGGCAGAGGGCGACGTCATTGACCTCGCCCCACCCGACGGACACGATCCCGGACCCCTTCTTGGCGACCTTGACCCAGAGGCCGGGGTGCGGGGCGGGGTGGGCGGTGAGCCAGGCGTCGAGGTCGGGGGCGGTGGGGAAAGGCTGCGCCTGCAGGGCGTCGTGGGAGGTCATGGGGGAACGGTAGGGAGGAAGTAGGTCAGCTTCTGTCCTGGATCCGAGGTCAGTCCAGGTGTGCCACGCCCATGGCCTGGTCCCACTTGGCCTCGCCGAGGGAGAGCAGCACGCCGTTGTCCTGACCGGCGGCACCCCGCACGACCACGTCGATGACCATGCCTCGGTCCAGCCTGCCGGAAGTCGAGGGGATGGACGACGAGGGGAACTCGTCGATGACGACCGGGAGGGGGCGGTCCTTCCCCAGCGCGAGCAGCGCGTCGCCGGAAGTACGTTTCCCCCAACGGGGAGCGGGAGATCGAGTCACGGGTTTCCATCCACCGCGAACTCGCACCAGACCGTCTTGCCGGGGTTCCGCTCCGCCACCCCCCACTTGTCCGCCAGCAGCGTGACCAGTAGTAGGCCGCGGCCGTGTTCCGAGTCCGGGGACATGTCGCCGAAGCGGAGTTCGCCGGGGCCGCTGTCGTGGATCTCGGCGCGGAGGACTCCGTCGGGGTGGAGGGTCAGGTGGAGGCGGAAGCCTCGGCCCGGGGGTACGGCGTGGAGGAGCGCGTTGGTCGTCAGTTCGCTCACGCAGAGGAGTACGTCGTCGAGGCGTTCGTCCAGGTTCCACGCCGTCAGGGTCTCGCGGGTGAACTCGCGCGCCCTGCGCACTGATCTGCGGTCCCGGCGGTAGAACGCCTCGCGGGTGTGGGGGTGTTGGGGTTCCGGGTTCATGAGGCAAGTGTCACTGTGCGTGACTAGAGTGGGTCAGTGAGTGAAGTCGTAGTTCTGATTGCTACGAGTTCACTACGAGGGGTTCGGGTGCGCACGGGGGAAAGGGACTCGCATGCACGTGGCGAAGAGGACCAAGAAGGTCGGTTCGTGGCAGGCGGTCGGGGCGCTCGTGGCCCACTATCGGAGGCAGGCGCGGCTTACGCAGGAGCAGTTCGCGGATGTGGCCAACCTGTCCGTGGACGCGGTGGGGTCCATCGAGCAGGGGCGGCTCGCACTCCAGCCGGATCGGGCCGAGCAGTTTGATGAACTGCTGGGTACGGGTGGGGCGTTGGCGGTGCTGGTGGCCAAGATGCCCGTGCGGGAGCGGATGCCGCAATTCGCGCAGGGGCTCGTCGACATTGAGCAGGAGGCCGTCAGCATCCTCTCGTACCAGACACAGATGGTTCACGGGCTATTGCAGACCGAGGACTACTGCCGGGCTTCGTTCGACTACCGCTTCCCCCTGTTCGAGGACGAGACCGCCGAACAGTGGGTGGCATCCCGGATGGAGCGTCAGCAGATCTGGCTGCGCAAGCAACCGCCGTTCGGCCACTTCATCCTGGAAGAGGCGATCCTGCGATCGGGCATTGGCGGGAGTGCCATCATGCGCGAGCAGATCCGCAAGCTGCGCGAGTACGGCGACCTCGTCCACATGGGGCTTCAGATCATGCCCACGGGCCGCGTGCCGCACGCCGGGCTCGCGGGCCCCATGACACTGCTGGAGACACCGAACCACGACCACGCGGTCTACCTGGAGGTGCAGCGAGCGAGCTTCCTGGTCGAGGATCCCGACGAGGTAAGCGTCTATCAGCTGAAGTATGGAATGCTGCGGTCGCAGGCCCTCTCTCCCGATGAGAGTGCCCGCTTCCTGGACAGACTTCTTGGAGAGTCATGAACACCGCAGCACTGACATGGCGCAAGTCCAGCTACAGCAGCAACGAAGGTGGCGAGTGCCTCGAAGTCGCGCCCACCCTCACCACTATCCACATCCGCGACTCCAAGGCCACCGACGGCCCCGTCCTCACCGTCACCCCCGCCACCTGGAACCGCTTCCTCGCGCTCACGCGTCCCGCAACCTGAACACCGCTCCTCCGAACACCAACAGCCCCACCGCATAGGCCGCCAGTACCCCCAGTCCCGGCCACGGGCCGATCGGCAGGTGGTTCAGGTCTCGGGTGGCCTGGATGGAGAGGGCCGCCGGCATCGGGGTCCAGCGTTGGAGGCGGTGTTGCCAGGTGGGTGAGTGGATGAGGTCGATCGTCAGAGGGACGACGTAGAGCAGGGCGAGGCCGAGGATGATGCCTCCCGCCGTGTCACGCAGGAGTGTGGCGAGGGCCAGGCCGAGGACGGCGACCAGGGTCAGGATCAGGATCGAGCCCGTCGTCGCGCGGAGGGTCGGGCCCTGCACGGGGAGGATCAGCTTCGCCGTCCACAGAGCGGTCGTGATCGCCAGCGCCCCCGTCGCCGCCGTCAGCAGCGCCAGGGCCGCCGCCTTCGCCGCCAGGACGCGCCAGCGCGCCGGCATCGCCGTGAGCGTCGTACGGATCGTGCCCGTGCCGTACTCCGCGCCCATCGAGAGCACGCCGAGGACGAGACAGGTCGCCTGGCCGAGCCAGACTCCCGTGAGGCTCAGTTTGACCGTGTCCTCCTGGCAGGGCTGGGCGGAGTGGCAGACCTGGGTGGTGATGGAGGAGGCCGCTGCCGCGCCCACGGCCACCGTGAGGACGACCGTCGCGGCCAGCAGCCACCAAGTGCTGGGCAGGGTACGGAGTTTGGTCCACTCCGCGTGCAGGAAGCGGATCATGCGTCCCTCCTGCGCAGGCTCCAGGCGGCCAGGAGGAGGGCCGCGGCCGTGTAGGCGGCCAGGACGGCGAGGCCGTTCCACGGGGACAGGGGGTAACAGCCGCTCTCCGGGAGGCAGTTGTACTTCACCTGCGGGTAGCGCGTCACACCCTGCTGGACCGCGAAGGCCGCCGCCGGGGTCA
Organism: Streptomyces cylindrosporus; assembly: GCF_022698165.1. Classification (GTDB taxonomy): domain Bacteria; phylum Actinomycetota; class Actinomycetes; order Streptomycetales; family Streptomycetaceae; genus Streptomyces; species Streptomyces cylindrosporus. The sequence goes on along the minus strand of NZ_JALDAY010000005.1, from coordinate 742,650 downwards.
CCCGTAGCAGCCACTGGGCGGCCGGGAGCGGGAAGGCGAAGGAGAGGATCTGCGGGAGGATCACGAGGACGACGACCGTGGCGATCGTGCCCGCGCTGTTGCGCAGGACCACGCCCAGGGCCAGGGCCAGGACCGCGACCAGGGAGAGCAGCATCGCGCTGCCGACGACCGCGCGCAGCGCCGGACTGTCGAGGACGGACAGGTCGGGGAACTCGGGGGGCTTGAAGCCGTTGCCGCGCAGGGCGTGCTGGGCGATGGTGAAGCCGACGGCGACGGCCGCGAGGCCGGTGACGAAGGTGACGGCGGTGATCACCACGGTCTTCGCCGCGAGGACCTTCAGGCGGGCCGGGGTCGCCGTGAACGTCGTGCGGATCAGGCCCCGTTTGTACTCGCCGGTCACGAAGAGGGTGCCGAGGGCGACCATGAACAGGACCGCGAAGAAGACGCCCTGGAAGCTCATCTGGACCGTGTCGGGGCCGTCCTGGGCGGGTGCGATGTCGCCGTGGCCGGTGAGGGTGTAGGTGCCGGACGCGGAGACGGTCGTGGTGCCGGCGGGCGGGGCGTTCTCGGCGACCGGGCCGTCCGGGGCGGCGGGGCCCATGTCCGTGCCGGCCCAGTCGCCGGAGGTGGACGTGCCCTGGAGGGCGAGGTGGTCGAAGGTGCCGGTGGCCTGGCCGCCGGCGTATGTCTCGCTGGTGCCGCCGAAGGCGCGTCGCACGTCCTCGTGGGCCGGGGTGCCCACGAACAGGCCGACTTGGACGGTGTTCGGGAGACCCGGCAGCCGTACGTCCTCGATCTTCTTCCAGGTGCGGCCGTCGGGCGACTCGTACGCGGTGACGTGGTCGCCGGTCCTGGTGAGGCGGAGCCAGCGGGGGGTGGTGGTGACGTCCGTGTCCGAGGCCGCGGTGTCGTGGGTGTAGTTCCACTGCACGCGGACGCCGTGGGCGGGGGTGGCCAGGACCGCCGCGTACGCGGAGCCTGGGGTGAGGTTCCGCTTCACCAGCAGCCCGGCCTTCGCCCAGGGTTCGAGTGTCCTGCCGTCGGCGCTCTTCAGGCCGGTGACGCGGGCGGTGACCGTGCCGTCGCCGGTGAGCGGGCGGTGGGTGTAGCGGAAGACGTCCACGACCTCCTTGCCGTCGGGGCCGAGGGTGTCGTGGCCGCCGCCGCTGGTGGTGGAGCCGTTCGCGCCGAGCAGGCAGACGAGGACGGTGACCACGGCGGCGACGGCCAGGACGAGCGTCCAGGCGCGGACCGTACGGAACTTGGTCCACTCGGCGTGCAGGAGGCGGCCGAAACTGGCGCGGGCGGGGTGGAGCATGGAGCGGTACGGGGTGCCGCTGCGGGTCGGTGTCGTGGTCACTGGGCCACCTCGCCGTTGTCCGCGCTCGGCGTGGACGTGAACTCGACGGCGTTCCTGGTGAGTTCCATGTACGCCTCCTCCAAGGTCGCGCGGTGGGCGCCCACTTCGGTGAAGGCGATGTCGGAGGCGTTGAGCAGCTCCACGATGCGGCGGGTGGGGAGGCCGTCGACGGTGAGGGTGTCGCGGTCGCTCACGGCGACGGTGGCGCCCTCGCGGGCGAGGAGTTCCATCGCCTGTGTACGGGCGTCCGTGCGCAGGCGTACGCGGTCGCCGGAGGCCGCGGCGAGGAGGTCGGCGACGGCGGTGTCGGCGATGAGCCTTCCTCGGCCGATGACCACCAAGTGGTCGGCGGTGTCCTCCAGTTCGCTCATGAGGTGGCTGGAGACGAGGATGGCCCGGCCTTCCGCCGCGAGGTGGCGCAGGAGGCCGCGGATCCACTGGATGCCCTCGGGGTCCAGGCCGTTGACGGGTTCGTCGAGGAGGAGGACCGGGGGGTCGCCGAGCAACGCGGCGGCTATGCCGAGGCGTTGGCGCATGCCGAGGGAGTAGCCGCCGGCCCTGCGGCGGGCGGCGCTCTCCATGCCGACCTGGTCGAGGACCTCGTTCACGCGGCGCCCCGGCAGGCCGTGGGAGTGGGCCAGCCAGCGGAGGTGGTCCCGGCCGCGGCGGGCGGGGTGCAGGGCGGCGGCGTCCAGGAGTGCGCCGACCTCCAGGAGGGGGGTGCGCAGGGCGTGATAGGGGCGGCCGCCGATGAGCGCCTCGCCCTCGTCGGGGGCGTCCAGGCCGAGGAGGGCCCGCATGGTGGTGGACTTGCCGGCGCCGTTGGGGCCGACGAAGCCGGTGACCGTGCCGGGCTCGACCGTGAAGGAGAGGTCGTCCACGGCGAGGGTCCGGCCGAACCGCTTGCGCAGACCGAGCACTTCGATGGTTGCGTCGCTCATGTCGAGGGACGTTAGGGGGCGCGGGGTGCGGGTGTCGTCACACCGGGGAGGTCCCTCGCGCGGGGGACGCCGGGCGGGTCGGGGGGTGGGGACAATGGCCGGGTGGGTGAGGAGAGATGGACGGTCCTGCGGAGTGCCCGGTCGCCGATCGGCGTCTCCGCCGGCCTCGCCCTGCTCGCCGTGGGTGAAGGGCTGCTGCGGAGCGGGGACCCCGGCTCCAGCCTGGCTGTGGTGTTGCTGCTCGCCCTTGCCACCACCCTGCCGCTCGTGTTCGTGCTCGGGGGTGGGCGGGAGCGGAGTCGCGGGGTCGCCGCGGGGGCCGTCAGTGCGGCCTGCGTGCTGGCACTCGTGCCGTTTCAGGCGCTCACCCTGGGGGCCGCCTGTGCGCAGCTCGTGTGCGTGTATGTGTCGGCTCGGGCGGGGCGGCCCCTGCTCTCCGGGGTGCTCGTCGTGCCGTATGTGTTCGTTGCCCTGTTCGCGGAGCACGACGCCACCCGGATCGTCGCCGTGCTGCTCGCCGTCCTCGCCTCCGCCGCCGCGGCCACCGGCGTCACCCACCACGTGCGCAGCACCGCCCTCGCCCACAGCGCGACCGAGCAGGCCTTCGCGGACACCCTCCTCGAACATGCCGCCCGGGGTGAACGGGCGCGTATCGCACGGGAGTTGCACGACGTCGTCGCGCATCACATCTCGATGATCGCCGTACAGGCCGAGAACGCCCGGCTGACCACGGCCGGTCTGCCGCCGGAGGGCGCCGCCCGTTTCCTGGCCATCGGCGACACCGCGCGCACCGCGCTGACCGAGATGCGCCGGCTGCTCGGCGTGCTGCGCGAGGACGCGGACACCGGCGTGCAGCGCAGGCCGCAGCCGGGGCTCGGGCAGTTGCTGGAGCTGCTGGACGAGGCGCGGGACGCGGCCGGGTCGGCGACGCGGCTGATCGTCAGCGGACCGGTCGCCGCACTGGATCCCGGCGTCGAGGTCACCGCGTACCGGATCGTCCAGGAAGCCCTGACCAACGCGCGCCGGCACGCGCCGGGCGCGGCCGTGGACGTGGAACTCCAGTACGGCGAGGACGAGTTGGCGGTGCGGGTGCGCGACAACGGCCCCGGCCCGACCGCCCCCGGCACCCCCGGCCACGGCCTGCTCGGCATGCGCGAACGCGCGGCCACCGTCGGCGGCACCCTGCGCACCGGCCCCGCCCCCGGCGGCGGCTTCCTCGTCGAGGCCCGCCTCCCGGTCCACGCGGAGGCCCTCGCGTGAGCGGCGACGGCATCCGTCTCGTCGTCGCCGACGACCACGAGATCGTCCGGGTCGGTTACGCCGGACTCCTCGCCACCCAGCCCGACTTCACCGTCGTCGGCACCGCCCGCGACGGCGCCGAGGCGGTGCGGGTCTGCCGCGAGCAGGATCCCGACGTCGTCCTCATGGACGTACGCATGCCGGTCATGGACGGGATCGAGGCCACCGCGCGCCTCCACGCCGTCCCCGACGCGCCGCGCGTCCTCGTGCTCACCACCTTCGACCTGGACGAGCACGTGTACGACGCCCTCGCCGCCGGGGCCAGCGGGTTCCTGCTCAAGGACGTGACCGCGGAACGGCTCTTCGAGGCGGTCCGGGTGGTCGCCGCCGGTGAGGCGCTGCTCGCGCCCGCGATCACCCGGCGGCTGATCGCCGAGTTCGCCCGGATCCGCCCCAAGGCCCCCGCCCGGGGCACGCTCGACGCCCTCACCCCTCGCGAGACGGACGTCCTGCGCCTGCTCGCGCAGGGCCTGTCCAACCCGGAGCTGGCGCAGCGCCTGCACGTCGGCGAGCAGACCGTGAAGACGCACGTCAGCCGCATCCTGTCCAAGCTGGGGCTGCGGGACCGTACCCAGGCGGTCGTGATGGCGTACGAGAGCGGACTCGTCGTGCCCCGGACCGGCGGCTGAGGCGCGTCAGTTCGCGCAGGCCTGGCGCACCGCGCGCCCGATGCTGTCGAACTGGGCGGCGGTGGGGACGACTTGGGCCCGGCCCTGGCCGCGGTCGTTGCGCAGGGTCACGAACAGCAGGGGTGTGCCGCGGGGCGGGAGCGGGCTGTGGCAGGTGCAGACGATGGCGCGGGCGTGCAGGGTGGCCGCCTCGCCGGCCGTCAGGAAGGTGCCGGGGACGGGGCTGACGTACAGGACGAGGTTGCCGTAACCCTCGCTCGTCCCCACGAAGGTGACCGGGGAGGTGGCCGCCGCGCGGAGCGTGACGTCGAAGTCCGAGGTGCCGTCGGGGATGTGGACGTCGGTGATCCGGATGCTGGTGGCGGCGACCGGGTCGGGCGGAGGCGGTGGCGGGCGGGTGGCGACGACGTAGCCGAGGGCTCCGGTGAGGACGATCGCGCAGGCCGAGGCGGTGACGAGGACGCGGCCGCGGCGGGACAGCGCCCGCCAGCGCTCCCGGAACAGGGGTCGCTCGGTGTCGAGGATCTCCACGGTGTTCCGGTCGTCCCCCTCGGGTGGACTCACCATGACGAGAGCGTAGGAGCCCGGAGCGGCCGATGGACATCGGTCGATCGGCCTCTTTTCGGCCATCACTTGGCCGTACGCCTCCGGGGCACCGGCAGCAGCCACCACGCCGCCGCGACCGACAGCACGGCGCCGACCGCGATCCCTTCGAGGCGGGTGGGGAGCAGGTGCTGGGCGTCCTGGCCGAAGTAGCCGAGGAGGAGGGAGAGGGCGCAGGTCATGCCGGCCGCCCAGTAGGCGTAGTTGAGGGGGCGCAGCCACAGGGCCACGGCCAGCACGGCGAACATCAGCGCCACGGAGGCGTGTCCGGTGACGCCGACGGCCGCGACACCGGTCGCGAGCAGGGTGCCGAGGGTGGCGCCGGCGAGGCGCTCGATGCCCTTCTTCAGTACGTCGGTCCGGCCGCGGTTGCCGCTCGCGGCGACGTACGCGGTGAGCACGACCCATGGCCAGTGGTCGTCGAAGAGGAGGTGGCCGACGGCGAAGGCAGCGGCGAGGCCGGCGGCCATCTGGAGGGCCATACGGGTGCTGGGGCGGGGGTGGAGGCGGGAGCGGCGGCGTGGCTGCTCGGGAGCCGGGTCCGCGCGCCAGGGCCCGTACCGGTCCCCCGTCCACTGCACCAGCCACACGCACGCGCACGCGATCGCTCCGACCAATGCCGACCAGAACCAGGTGACCAGCCCGCTCTGCGCCTCCGCCGGCAGTGCGGGGCCGGGGACGACGAGCAGGGCGACGAGCGGGAGGGCCAGCAGGGTGCCGGCCTTGGTGGCTTCGGGGCCGTAACGGCGGATCCAGATGGCGAAGGCCATCCCGGCGGTGTAGACCGCGGCGCCGATCGCGTAGTGGGAGGCGATCAGCCGCCCGAGGAAGATCGAGACGCCGGCGGTGGCGGGCAGCACGACGAGTGCGGTGAGCCGGCGGCGGGTGTCGGCGGTGCGCTGGGAGGCGGAGAGGGTGAGGGTCAGGGCGACGGCGAGGACGAGGACGTCGGTGTGCAGCCGGGCCGCGCCTTCGAGGAGGAGGGCGGCGGCCCAGCAGAGCAGCACGGCGGACATGGTGAGGGCCGCTTCGTACGCGTTGCGTATTAGTTTGGCGGGCACGGGCCTCATATTACGGGGGTAGCCGCAACCCGGATAGTAAGTATTCGCGTACGATCTCCACCATGAACCACCTCCCCGAAGCCGCCCGCCTCCGGCACGCCATCGTCCGGCTCAACCGTCGGCTGCGGCACGAACGCGGCACCGGAGCGCTCAGCCCCACCCAGCTCTCGGTCCTCGGCCACCTGCACCGCAACGGCCCGTCCACGCCCGGCGAGGTCGCGACGGCCGAGCGGCAGCGTCCGCAGTCCCTGACGCGGGTCTTCGCCGAACTGGAGGCGGAGGGCCTGATCCTGCGCTCCCCCAGCACGACGGACCGGCGCCAGTCGGTCCTGTCCCTGACGGAGGAGGCACGCCGGGCACTGGTACGGGACATGGCGGAGCGGGACGCCTGGCTGTCGGGAGCCCTGGCATCACTCAGCCCGACCGAGCGGGGGGTGCTGGAGCTGGCGGCGGGGGTGATGGAGCGACTGGCGGATGCGGACGTGGATGTGGACGTGGACCAGGGAGCGGCCGGAGAAGGCGGTCGGTGAGTGGGTGGTTGGATGGCACGGTGGCCCACGACATGACATGGAGTTGGACGCCGGCGCACTACGCGGTCGAGCACGAGGACGCCGTGGCTCTCGCTCGGCTGACGGGGCGTTGCAGTCAGGCGAACCGTTGACCGTGCACCTGACTGCGATTCTGCTGGCCTTCGGCGCCGATCCCCGATTGCGTGACCCCAAGGGGAACAGTCCCCTGGACGTTGCGCGGCAGTACGGCCACCAGCTCGGGATCGAACTGCTCCTGAAGCACGTCGAGCGGTGGGGCGGGGAGTCCCCGGTGTGAGCGGTGGCGGCTGGATGGGGGCGCTTCAGAAGCCTCCGCCGAAGTCCCCGCCGCCGCCGAAGTCTCCTCCGCCGCCGTCTCCGAAGCCGCCGGTGAAGTCGTCCGGGGTGAAGTCCGCGCCTGATACGTCGCCGCCCTCGTAGCCTCCGCCGAAGTCGCCGTAGCCCGAGCCGTAGTCGGAGGCGTAGGCCGGGGTGGACATCAGGCTGCCCAGGAGGGTGCCGACCAGGAGGCCGGGGAGGAGGCCGCCGCCGAAGTAGCCGCCCGCCCAGGGGCCGTAGGCGGGGCCCGCGTCCCAGTACGGGCGGCGGCCGGCGTCGGTGTCGACCTCGCGGACGACCGGGTCGCGGCCGTCGGCGAGGCGGGTCGCGTCGGCCGCGCAGACCGGGACCTCGCGCGGGGCGCCGCCGGGCGGTGTCCAGGTGGCGTCGGCGACGGACGGGCCGTGGCGGGGGTCGAAGAAGCAGGGCGGCCGGCGTTCGGGCAGCGGGCGGCCCTCGCGGCGGGCGGCGAGCTGGGCGAGCGAGAAGCGGCCGTCCTCCAGGGACTGGGTGACCGCGCGGACGTCCTCCGGTTTCGTCGCGGACGCCATGTACGACTTCGCCTGTTCGTAGGCGTCCAGCGCGCGTTCGTAGTCCGCGCGCATCGCGTCGTCGGCGCCCGCCTCAGCGGGGTGGAAGTCCAGGCGGTCCAGCTCCTCGCCGAAGGCCGTGATGTCCTCGTCGACGACGACCCGGAGCCGGTCCAGTGCGGCGGCCTGCTCCTCGGCCCGGCGGCGCCTGCCCCGCCATACGAGCGCGTACGCTCCCCCGCCACCGGCGACCAGCACCGCGCCCACGGTGATCAGCGCGGTGGACGACACGCCACCGCCGCCGCCCGAGGACCCCCAGCTCGACGGCGCCGACCCGCCCATGTTGGCGACGGCACGGTCCGTGAAGTCGGTGAGCTGGGTGTTCGCGTCCTTCTCGCCCTGGACGCTGCCGACCAGGTTCCGCACGGCCGTGCGGGGCAGGACGGAGGAGTCGGCGCGGGCGTCGAAGCGGTCGCCGAGGCGGATGGCGTAGAGGCCGGTGATGCCGGTGGCCGTCCGCAGGTTCGTGAAGAGGTTCGCGGTGGGATAGCCCGCCGGGAGGACCACGACGAACACGGGCTTGTCGGCGTCCTTGATCTTCTTGGCCAGGGCGTCCGCGTCGGACCGCGAGAACCGCGCGGCCGGGTCGACGTACACCGGACCCTTGCGGAGGGACTCGGCGATCGTGGAGACGCCGGTCGCGGCGGAGGCGGGCGGGGTGCCCGCCGCCAGGGCCAGCAGGATGGCCAGGACGGCGAGCACCGGCGCCAGGAGCTTCATACCTCGAAACTACCCGAAGGGGAAGCAATCGGACATGAGTGCAGGCTGCGCGCTCAGCTTGCCCGGTACGCCGAGATCAGCTCGGCCACCGCCGCTCCGTACCGTCCGGTGAGCGAGAGGTGGTCCGCGTCGGCGAAGGGCTTCGCGAACGCCGCCGTGATGCCGTCGCCCGTCTGCTGCTGGACGATCAGCCGGGCCTTGGTGACGAGGGCACGCCCCGCCTGATCGGCCCCCGCCCGCTGGGCCGCCGTGGCCGCGACGCCGAGCGCCTTCAGGGTGGTCAGGCCGCCTCCGGGGACCTTGGTCAGCGTGGTCAGGCCCCAGCCGTACGGGAACTGCGGGTCGTACGCCGTGTCGCCGACGTTGATCGGCAGCTGGGCCTCGGACTTGGGCCAGGTGACCGGGAGTTGGCCGGTGAAGGGCCGCTTGCCGTAGAGGACGTCGGCGACGCCGTCGCCCTCCGTGCCGGGCAGCCAGGACGCCACCAGCGCGTCGATGTCGCCGAGCCGGTCGCCGATGAGCTGCGGCCGTCCGGAGACGATCAGCACCGCGCACTTCATGGCCGCGCACACCTTGTCGACGGCCGCCTTGTCGGCCGCGGAGAGCTGGAGGTCGTGTCCGTTGCCGACGTCTCCGACGCCCTCGGCGTACGGGGTCTCGCCGACGACGACCACGCCGACGTCGTAGCCGGTCGTGGGCGCGGAGGCGTCCTTGGAGTAGGTGACGTCCCCGTCCTTGCGCATCCCGGCGAGGATGGTCGTGCCCTGGGTGTGGGTGCCGGACGCGCCCTGCCAGGTGACGGTCCAGCCGCCGGTCTGGTTGCCGAGGTCGTCGGCGTTGGACCCGGCGACGTACACCTTCTGGTTCTTGTTCAGCGGGAGCACCCCGCCGCTGTTCTTGAGCAGCACCTGCGACTCGGCCGCCGCCTGCCGGGCGACGGCCCGGTGTGCGGCGGAACCGATCTGCCCCGCCCCGCTCGTGTCGGCGTACGGCTTCTCGAAGAGGCCGAGCCGGAACTTCTGCGTGAGGATGCGCGACACGGCGTCGTCGATCCGCTTCTCGCTGACGCGCCCGGCCTTCACCTCGTCGACGAGCGTCGCGGTGAATTCCTTGTAGGAGTACGGCACCATCATCATGTCGACGCCCGCGTTGACGGACGTGTCCACATGGGCCTTGTAGTCGCCGGGGAGTTGGTCGATGGCGTTCCAGTCGCTGATCACGAAGCCGTCGAAGCCCATACGGCCCTTGAGCACGCCGTTGATCATGTCGGCGCGGGCGTGCATCTTCACCGGGCCCTGTCCGTCGCCGAGGATGTCGAGCGAGGAGTAGGAGGGCATGACCGTCCCGATGCCGCGGTCGACGGCGGTCTGGTACGGCGCGAGGTGGACCGCCTCCAGCTGCTGCCGGGTGACCTTGGTGACGCCCTGGTCGATGGTGTACGTGCCGGTCGTGGACGAGCCGTACTCGGTGCCGCCGTCGCCGACGAAGTGCTTGGCGGTGGCGAGGACCTTGTCGTCGTCCTTCAAGTCCCGTCCGTCTGCCCGGCCTTGGAGGCCCTGGATGATGGTCTCCATGCCCTTGACCAGGGCCGGGTCCTCGCCGAAGGACTCGTAGGAGCGGCCCCAGCGCTCGTCACGGGTCACGCAGAGGCAGGGGGCGAAGACCCAGGGGACGCCGGTGGAGCGGACCTCACTGGCCGTCACCGCGCCTGTTTTCTGGGCGAGTTGGGGGTCGCGGGTCGCGCCGATGCCGATGTTGTGGGGCATGATCGTGGCGCCGACCAGGTTGTTGTGGCCGTGGACGGCGTCGACGCCGTAGATCAGCGGGATCTGGAAGCGCGTCGCCTGCGCCCGGAGTTGGAAGCCGTCGATCATCTTCGCCCAGGCCTCGGCGGTGTTGGGCGTGGGTGTCGAGCCGCCGCCGGAGAGGAGCGAGCCGAGGCCGTAGGCCGTGACGTCGGCCCCCTCGCCGACCGCCCCGCGCTCGGCCTGGGTCATCTGGCCGGCCTTCTCCGCGAGGGACATCCGGGAGAGGAGATCGGCGACGCGCTTCTTCACGGGCAACTTGGCGTCCAGATACGGCAGTCCGTGCGCGTCGATGACGACCTGGGGTGTCTCGGCGGGGGCCTTGGCGCCGGTGACCGTGAGCTTGAGCGGGATCGTCTCGGCGGCTTCGGCGGACTTGTCGCGCAGGGTCGGCACCTGGACGGTCCGGGAGGCGCCGGACGCCGTGCCCGCCGGGAAGGTGAGGGTGCCGGAGACCGGGGTGTAGTCCTTGCCGGGGTCGGCGGTGCCGCCCTCGCTCCGGTAGGTGACCGTCACCGGATCGTCGAGCGGTGTGGAGCCGGTGGTGGCGACGGTGAGCTTCACCTTCGCCGTACCGCCCTCCTCGACCGGGTACACGGCCGCGTCGGTGGTGACGGAGGCGCGCAGCGACTGGTCGGCCTTGCCGTACAGCTCGACGTCGTCCATGGCGAACTGCCCGTGCACGCCGACCGGGAGCGTGACGGCGTACCCCCACATCTGGGTGAGGCCGAGGACATGGTCGATGCCGCCGACGGGCTGGTAGTCGGTGCGGTAGGCGAAGTCGGTGAAGGGGATCTCGATCTGCTTCCAGCCGGTGAAGTCGTCGGTGAAGGAGGTCGTCCAGAGCTCCGAGGCCTCGCCGTTCGCGCCGCCGTCCTTGATCTCGAAGGCGGTCTTCTTGCCGTTGTTCTGGCCGTCCCACCAGAAGCGGATGCCCTTGTGGGCGGACCAGTCGTGGGCGGGCTCGGTCGCGGCGAAGTCGTGGGTGAAGCCGCCGTAGCCGCTGATGTCGTAGGTGCCGGCGAGGACCTTCTCGCCCTCGGGGGCGTCGGTGCGGGCGGCCAGCTGGAGCGCGGGCGGGTCGTCGCTGTCACCGCCCCAGGTGAAGATGCCCTCGGCGGGCTGGGAGGCGAAGGGGACCTCGCCCTCGAAGCGGTCTACGGGGGTCGGGGCCGGGTCGTCGGCGGCGTGCGCCGAGGACAGCGGCAGTGCGGCGGCCAGGAGGGCCGCGGTGACGAGCAGAGCGGTTCTTGGCACAGACCATCTTTCCCTTGGCATGGACCATCCCTCGACTCTCTGGTTCACTCAGGACTTAGATCACGCCGTGAGTTAACTAACGGCCCACAGACCCGTCAAGACGCCACGTCAGACATTTCGGGAAGGGCGACACAGCATGAGGAGAACCCCCCGCACGGTCCGGCTGCTGCTGGCCGGACTCCTCTCCACGGCCGGCCTCACCGCGGCCACCACCCCCGCGCACGCGGCCGGCGAGCAGGTCACGGCCTGGCTCACCACCACCGACGACTCCGCCGGACGCCATGTCACGCGCGGCCTCCAGGCACAGACACCGTTCGCCTTCCAGTCCGGCACCGGGGGCGGCGGCGAGAACATCACCGTCGACGAGAACACCCGGTACCAGACCTTCACCGGCGGCGGCGCGTCCTTCACGGACACCGCGGCCTGGCTGATGAACAGCAGCGGGGCGCTATCGCAGGCGACCCGGGACGCGACCATGCGCAAGCTGTTCTCGCCGACGGACGGGATCGGGCTGTCGTTCCTGCGCAATCCGATGGGCGCGTCGGACCTGGCGCGGTACGGGTACACGTACGACGACGTGCCGGCCGGGCAGACGGACCCGAACCTGAACAGCTTCTCCATCGCGCACGACCTCGCGGACGTCGTGCCGCTGACCAAGCAGGCCCTCCAGCTCAACCCCTCTCTGACTGTCATGGCCTCGCCATGGACGGCGCCGGCCTGGATGAAGGACAGCGGCTCGCTCAACGGCGGCTGGCTGAAGTCGGAGGACTACGGGGCGTACGCCTCGTACTTCGTGAAGTACCTCCAGGCGTACAAGGACCAGGGCGTCAACGTCTCGTACGTGACTCCGCAGAACGAGCCGACCTGCTGCTCCGGCTATCCGTCGATGAGCTGGAACGCGAGCGGGATCCAGTACTTCCTGAAGAACGAACTGCTGCCGAAGCTCCAGTCGGCGGGCCTGTCGACCAAGGTCCTCGCCCACGACTGGAACTGGGACGTGTACGACTCCTACGCGGCCGCCTCGGTCGACGACCCGGCGATCCGCAACCACCCCAACTTCGGCGGGATCGCCTGGCACGGGTACGGCGGTGACGTCTCCAAGCAGACGTCCGTGCACAACCAGTACCCGTCGCTGGACGCGTTCGGCACCGAGCACTCGGGCGGGACGTGGATCGCCGACCAGCAGCGGGAGGACATGCTCAACATCGTCGACTACACGAGGAACTGGGCGAAGTCGGTCACCAAGTGGTCGCTTGCCGTGGACCAGAACATGGGCCCGCACAACGGGGGTTGCGGCACCTGCACGGGCCTGATCACCGTGCACAACGGCGACGGCGCGAGCGGGACCGTCGACTACACGGTCGAGTACTACACGATGGGCCACCTGACGAAGTTCGTACGGCCGGGAGCGCAGCGCATCGCCTCCACCGCGTCCTCCGCCGTGCCGAACGTGGCCTGGCGCAACCCGGACGGCTCGAAGGCGCTGATCGCCTACAACGGCAACTCCAGCGCGACAACGGTAACCATCAACTGGGGCTCGCAGCACGCGACTTACTCCCTGCCCGGCAAGACGTCGGCGACCTTCACCTGGTCGGGGACGCAGTCCGGCGGGGGTGGCCAGACAGGGTCCTTCGTCGGACTGGCCGGCAAGTGCCTTGACGTGGCGGGCGGTTCGAGCGCGAACGGCACGGCGGTGCAGCTCTACGACTGCAACGGCTCGGCCGCCCAGCAGTGGACGGTCCAGGCGGACGGTTCCGTCAAGGCGCTCGGCAAGTGCCTCGACGTGACGTCGGCGTCGACGGCCGACGGGGCGAAGGTGCAGTTGTACGACTGCAACGGGACCGGTGCACAACGGTGGTCGTACAACGCCGCCACCGGTGATGTCGTGAACACGGCGGCGAACAAGTGCCTCGACGTCACCGACAACTCCTCGGCGAACGGGGCACGGGCGCAGATCTGGTCGTGCACGGGGGCGGCCAACCAGAAGTGGCGGCTGCAGTAGGGCGGGTCGTGTCCCGCCCTTGAGGGGGGCGGGGCATGAGCCGTAGGGGAGTCACGGCGGTGGGCATGGCGGTAGGGGGACTGCTGCTCGGCGGCTGCAGCCCGGCCGAACTGCCGCTCGCCGCCGTGTCGTTGGGCGAGGACGGGGAGCCGGTGGCGATCGTCCGGCCGTGCGGGGACGACCGGATCGGTCCGCTGCACCTGTTCAGCGGCGCCGGGGAGGCGGGCGCGGACCCGGGCACCTCGTGGTCCCAGACGACCGACGCCCGCGTCGGCAGGACGTCCTTCCCCCTCTTCTCCCCTCCCGGCTCCCTCGGAGTCAGCACGTACGGTCCCCAGCGCCTGTCGACCGGGGCCCGCTACTACTTGGACATCTCCGGCGGCCGGGGCTGGGACGCGTACAACGTCTCGCTCACCTTCACGTCCGAGGACCTGGCCGGCCTCCAGCCCGGCCAGGTCTGGGCCGACGGCCGGGCGATGAGCCGGGACGGCTTCGACGACCTCGTGAGTGACAAGTGCTGAGGCGGGTGGCGGTGGCCCTGGTAGGGGTCGTCGCCGGTGCACTGCTGCTCAGCGGGTGTGGGGCCGTCGATCTGCCGTTGGCTGCGGTGCGGCTGGACGGCTCGGGGGCGCCGGAGGCATTGCTGCGGCCGTGTGGGGACGATCTGATCCAGGGGCTGTCGCTCTCCGGGGCGCCGGACGGCGACGACCGGAACCTGTCCGGCTGGAAGGTGCCCGGCAAGCGGCACGGTGCCGACGCCGAGTTCCCGCTGTTCTCGCCGCCGGCCGCCTGGCACGCCGAAGCGGTCGGCAAGCAGCGGCTGGTGTCGTCGTACACCTATGTACTCGCCTTCGGGAAGGCCGAGTACAACTACGAGTACACCGGGGTCGTGACGTTCACGGCCGAGGATCTGGCGAGACTGAGGCCCGGCCAGGTCTGGGCCGACGACCGGGCCATGAGCCTCGGCGAGTTCGAGAGGCTCGCCGAGGACTCCTGCTGAACCGGGCCTGGAACGGGCCCGGTTACTGCGCGGGCTCCACCCCGGCCCGCAGCAGGCCGTATGTGTACGCATCCTCCAGGGCCTGCCAGGACGCGGCGATGACGTTGTCCGCTACGCCGACCGTGGACCACTCGCCCGAGCCGTCGGACGTGGAGATCAGGACCCGGGTCGTGGACTGGGTACCGTGGACGCCCTCCAGGATGCGCACCTTGTAGTCGACCAGGTCGAGCTTGGCGAGCTGGGGGTAGATCTTCTCCAGGGCGACGCGCAGGGCACGGTCGAGCGCGTTGACCGGGCCGTTGCCCTCGGCGGTGGCGACGATGCGCTCGCTCTTGGCCCACAGCTTGACCGTGGCCTCGTTGGCGTGGGTGCCGTCGGGGCGGTCCTCGACGATGGCCCGCCAGGACTCGACCTGGAAGTACTTCAGCGGCTTGCCCTCGACCTCGCCGCGCAGCAGCAGCTCGAAGGAGGCGTCGGCGGCCTCGTACGTGTAGCCCTTGAGCTCGCGCTCCTTGACCCGCTCGACGACCCGGCCCACCAGCTCGCGGTCGCCGCCGAGGTCGACGCCGAGCTCCTTGCCCTTGAGCTCGACGGAGGCGCGGCCGGCCATGTCGGAGACCAGCATCCGCATGGTGTTGCCGACCCGCTCGGGGTCGATGTGCTGGTACAGGTCCGGGTCGACCTTGATCGCGGAGGCGTGCAGGCCGGCCTTGTGGGCGAAGGCCGAGACACCGACGTACGGCTGGTGGGTGGACGGCGTGAGGTTCACCACCTCGGCGATGGCGTGCGAGATACGGGTCATCTCGCGCAGCGCGCCCTCGGGCAGGACCTTCTTGCCGTACTTGAGTTCCAGGGCGGCGACGACCGGGAAGAGGTTGGCGTTGCCGACGCGCTCGCCGTAGCCGTTGGCCGTGCACTGGACGTGGGTGGCGCCCGCGTCGACGGCGGCGAGGGTGTTGGCGACCGCGCAGCCGGTGTCGTCCTGGGTGTGGATGCCGAGGCGGGCGCCGGTGTCGGCGAGCACGGTGGAGACGACGGCCTGGACCTGGGCGGGCAGCATGCCGCCGTTGGTGTCGCAGAGGATGACGACGGAGGCGCCGGCTTCCGACGCGGCCCGTACGACGGACTTCGCGTACTCGGGGTTGGCGCGGTAGCCGTCGAAGAAGTGCTCGCAGTCGACGAAGACGCGGCGGCCCTGCTCGCGCAGGTAGGAGACGGTGTCGCGGACCATCTCCAGGTTCTCGTCCAGCGTGGTGCGCAGGGCGAGCTCGACATGCCGGTCGTGGGACTTGGCGACCAGCGTGATCACCTCGGCGCCCGAGTCCAGGAGCGCCTTGACCTGCGGGTCCTCGCTCGCCTTGGCGTTCGCGCGGCGGGTGGCGCCGAAGGCGACGAGCTGGGCGTGCTTGAAGTCGATCTCCTGCCGGGCGCGGGCGAAGAACTCGGTGTCCCGCGGGTTGGCGCCGGGCCAGCCGCCCTCGATGAAGCCCACGCCGAAGTCGTCCAGGTGCCGTGCGATCGCGAGCTTGTCGGCGACGGTGAGGTTGATGCCCTCACGCTGCGCGCCGTCGCGCAGGGTGGTGTCGAAGACGTGGAACGAATCGTCGAGCTCGCTGGTTTCGGTCATGGTGTCAAGGCTCCTGCTGTTGGATCCCGTCGGATCACGGTCGTTACCGGAATGACCGGCTC
Organism: Streptomyces cylindrosporus; assembly: GCF_022698165.1. Taxonomy (GTDB): domain Bacteria; phylum Actinomycetota; class Actinomycetes; order Streptomycetales; family Streptomycetaceae; genus Streptomyces; species Streptomyces cylindrosporus. The sequence goes on along the minus strand of NZ_JALDAY010000005.1, from coordinate 726,828 downwards.
CACCGCCCTCAATGATCCCTCGCGCTTTGCCTCCGGCTGAAGGTGGGCCAGAAAAGCGAAAAACCCCTCGCGGGTGCGAGAGGTCTGCGCGCGGGTCGAGGACGACGGTGTCCGCCCGTACCTGGTCGTACGTGGCGGTCACTGCGGACCGGCGCGCCTGCTGCCAATAATCATGGCGAACGAGAGCACGGGGGCAGTCTGGCACAACCCGCCCCCGCGCGAACCCTCGTCTCAGAATGCGAACCCGGGGGCTCAGTGCGCGCGCTTCGCCTCCGGCCGTCGTACGAAGATGTCGGCGACGCCGTTCGTGTCGCCCGGGACGAGGTTCGTGGCCGTGGCGGAGAAGGCGGCGCGGGCGTCGGCGCCCAGGGACACGGCGTCGGCGGGGCCGTCGGACTGGGTGCCGTCGGCCGCGAGGCTGATCCGCTCGACGGCGCCGGTGCGCAGGTCCTTGAGGAAGACGTCGGCCACGCCGTTGGTGTCGCCCGGGACGAGGTTGTCGGCGGACGAGACGAAGGCGACCCTGCTGCCGTCGGCGGTCAGGCTGACGCCGGCGCTCGGCCCGTCGGACTGGGTGCCGTCGGCGGCGGTGCTGACCCGCTGTGTGGTCTTGAGCCGCCGGTCGAAGACGAAGGTGTCGCTGGTCTTGTTGGTGTCGCCCGGCACCAGGTTGTTCACGTTCGAGGAGAAGGCGACATAGCGGGCGTCGGCGCTGATGGACGGCCCCCAGGAACTGTTCTTGTAGACGAACCCGGTCGGGATGCTGACCTGTTCGGTGGTGCCGGTGACGCGGTCGCGGACGTACACGTTGGTGGCGTGGGTCCAGTCGTGCGAGGGGTCCAGCTGGGCGGCGGTGGTGAAGGCGACGTAGCGGCCGTCGGCGCTCAGCGAGGTCAGGAACGAGTCGCTGTCGCCGAGGGTGCCGTCGGTGGCGTAGGCGACCAGCTCGTCCTTGCCGGTCCTGCGGTCGTGCACGATCACGTCGTCGCGGCCGTTGGTGTCGCCGGGTGCGGCGTCCGGGGCGGCGGTGCTGTAGGCGACGTAGCGGCCGTTCGCGCTGATGGTGGGCTCGTAGTTGAGCGCGAAGGTCGGGGTGGTGGCGGCGTGGCCGTGGCTGATGCGCTGGGTGCGGTGGGTTCTGCGGTCGACGAGGTAGATGTCGTCGAGGCCGTTGTCGTCGTCGCGGGCCAGGGCGGACTTGGTGGCGAGCACGACATAGCGGCCGTCGGCGCTGAGCCGCGGGTCCTGGGCCGGGCCCGTGGCGACGCGCTCGGTGCGGCCGGTGCGCAGGTCCTTGACGAAGACGTCGGCGACGCCGTTGCGGTCGCCCTTGACAAGGTTGTCGGCGGACGAGACGAAGGTGACGTAACGGCCGTCGGCGCTGATCGCCGGGGCGGAGGAGGCGCCGTCGGCCTGCTGCCCGCCGGTGCCGGTGCTCGCCCGGGAGGTCCGGGGCGGCGCCGCGTCGGTGTGGGCGGCGGCCGGGACGGCGGTCGCCGAGAGCGCGGCCACCAGGGCGACGGCGCTCAACATGGCTGTGTGTTGCGTGAGTTGCATGGAAGTCCCCCTGTCAGTGCGTGCGGCGGACGAAGCCGTCGTAATGACCGTTGGTGTCGCCCGCGACGAACTGGGCGGAGTAACTGCCCAGCCCGATGCGGCGGGCGCCCGTGCTCACCGAGTACACCGCCACCGACTCGTCCGTGACGGGGCCGCCGGCGGCGGACTCGCTGACCAGGCGGGTGGAGCCGGTGCGCAGGTCGCGGAGGTAGACGTTGGCCGGCCCGAACCGCCCGTCCGCCAGCGGGGGTTCGGCCTGGTACGCCAGGTACCGTCCGTCCGGGCTGAGCCTCGGGTAGCCGGGCAGCCGCTCACCGGCGGGCCCGGGGTCGACGCGCCGGGTGACGTCGGTGCGCAGGTCACGGACGTAGAGGTGAGCCTGGCCGTCGGGGGTCTCGCCCGGGACCAGGTCGTCGCCCCAGTACTGGAAGGCGATGGTGCGGCCGTCCGCGGAGAGCGAGCCGGTGTCCGCGGCATGGTCCGCCGGGGTGCCGTCCGCCTTGACGTTGACGCGTTCCTCGGTGCCGGTGCGGCGGTCGTGCACCCAGCTGACGCCGTTCGCGCTGCGCGGCACGAGCTGTGTGTACGAGACGTAGCGGCCGTCGGCGCTCATGCTCTGCAGCAGCGCCGGGTTGGTGAGCTGGTCGCGGTTGCTGACGCGCTGCACGGCGCCGGTGCGGCGGTCGAGGACGTACACCGCGCCGAAGAGGTCGCCGGGGTTCTGCTCCATCCGGTCGGCCTTGGCGTTGAAGGCGATGAAGCGGGCGTTCGGTGACATGACGGCGGCGGCCGTGAAGGCGGAGCCGCCGTCGAGGGCGACGCTGATCCGCTGGGTGCTGCCGGTGCGGCGGTCGTGCAGGTAGATGTCCTGGGCCGCTTCATTGGTGGGCGGGTTGTCCCAGTGGACGAGGTTGCGGGCGTTGGAGCTGAACAGCACGTACCGTCCGTCGGCGCTGATGCCCCGCAGGTCCGACTCGCCGCCGGCGGCCTGGGTGCCGTCCGACGCGACACTGACCCGCTCGACGGTCCCCTTGCGCAGGTCGCGCACGAAGACGTCGGAGCTGCCGTTGGTGTCGCCCGGTACGAGGTTGGACGCGTACGCGGTGAAGGCCGCGAACCGCCCGTCGGCGCTGAGCTCGGGCCCGTACGCGTTCTCGTTCCCCTGCTCCCCCGTGGCCGACAGCGTGACCCGCTCGGTCCGCCCCGGCTGCGGCGCCGGTGTCGCCGAGGCCGCCGTCAGTGCGACGACCGCCCCCGCGACCGCCACGACGGACACCCCACGCATGGCTTTGAGCACGATTCCCCCTGCGTTCCCCGTTGACGCTTGTCCCCCGGCCCCGCGCCGAGGGCTCCTTCGAGACAAGCGCACCGTTCGACACAGGGTCAATCCCCCGAATTGAGTACAACCCGGGCGCGTGGTCAGACGTCCGCGAGGAGACTGTCGTCGAGGAACTCCCGTACGTGGCCGAGAACTTGCGCCCGGTCCGTGCCGCGCAGCCCGACCGCCACATGGATGGAGAAGCCGTCGAGCAGGGCCCGCAGCCGGGTGGCGAAGCGGTCCGGGTCGACCGGCCGGAACTCGCCCCGGGACACCCCCTCCGCGACCAGCGCCACCAGGTCCCGGTGCCAGACGCCTTCGATCGCCGCCTGCCGCTCACGCGCGTCGTCGTCCGCGTTCTGCGAACGGTTCCAGACCTCCAGCCACAGGGTCCAGTGCGGGTCGCGGTGCCCGTCGGGGACGTACAGGTCGACGTACGCATCGAGCCGTTCACGCGCCGTACCCGCACGCGCCAGCAGCCGCCCGCGCTCGACACCGAGCCGGCCCTCGCTCCACTCCAGGGTGCGCAGCAGCAGCTCGTCCTTGGAGCGGAAGTAGTAGAGCAGATGCCCACTGCTCATCCCGACCTCCCGCCCGAGCCCCGCCATGGTGAGCTTCTCCAGACCACACTCGGCGATCATGTCCATGGCGGCGGCGAGGATGCGCTCGCGCGGCGGAGCCGGGGTGCGCCGGGGCACGGTCATACGGCGGCCACCCGCACCGCGTCGGGCAGGAAGTGGGTCTCGTACGGCCCGGTGCAGTCGGAGAACAGGGTTGCCACCACCGCTCCGCACTCGCCGCACACCTCGTTGGGGCCCTCGCGCCCGGGCGCACCGCAGCACCCGATCTCCAGGAAGGCGGGGTTGCCGGTCAGCCGCCCACGGGTGTCCTCGGGGTGGACCACCAGGGTGTCGCGCGGGCCGGCGGACATCAGGAAGCCCTGGCCGTCGGGGTCTCCCATGCACGCGTTGCCCGGGTGCGCGGCATCGCACCAATCCGGGTCGGGGTGCGACACATACGGCGCCCCGCACGGCTCGGGGTCCACCGCGTACGTCCCGCGTGGCACGGTCGGCGGGGCATGGCGCGAGCCGTCCGGGTTCTTGCGGCCGTCGTATTCCGGGCGGGGCGGTACCTCCGGCAGGACTCGCAGCGGTTCGGTCAGCCGGGCTCCGCAGGCGGCGCAGATCAGCACATTCACCCGTACGTTCTACCTGACGCCCGCCCTCGGCTGCTGCTGGGTGATGCAGTGGATGCCCCCACCGCCGGAGAAGATCGTACGGGCGTCCACCAGGGTCACCGTCCGCTCGGGGAAGAGGCGGCGGAAGATGCCGGCCGCGATCTCGTCGCGGGGGTCCTCGAAGGCGCACAGGACTACGCCGCCGTTGCAGAGGTAGTGGTTGATGTAGGAGTAGTCGGCCCAGTGACCGTCGGCCTCCAGCACGGTCGGGGCGGGGACCTCGACGACCTCCAGGGTGCGGCCGCGCGCGTCCGTCTGGGACCTGAGCAGGGCGATGACCTCCTTCGTCACCTCGTGGTCGGGGTGCGCGGGGTCGGGCTGGGAGTGCGCCACCACCACGCCGGGGCGGGCGAAGGCGGCGACGATGTCGACGTGGCCCCGGGTGCCGTACATGCCGTAGTCACCGGTCAGGCCGCGCGGGAGCCAGATGGCCTTGCGGGTGCCGAGCTTCGCGTGGATCTCCTGCTCGACCTGCTCGCGGCTCCACCCGGGGTTGCGCTCGGGCCCGAGCTGGACCGTCTCCGTCAGCAGGACGGTCCCCTCGCCGTCGACGTGGATCGCACCGCCCTCGTTGACCAGGGGGCTGCTCAGCACCGGCACCCCGGCCAGGTCGGCGACCCGGCGGGCGATCTTGGAGTCGTGCTCCCAGCGGGCCCAGTCCTGGGCGCCCCAGCCGTTGAACACCCAGTCCACGGCGGCCAGTTCACGGCCGTCGGTGACGAAGGTCGGGCCGATGTCCCGCATCCACGCGTCGTCGAGCTCCCGCTCCACGAGCTCGACGTCCGGGCCGAGCAGCTCGCGCGCGGACTCGGCCTGTCCGGGCCCGTGCACCACCGTCACCGGCTCGAAGCGGCGCACCGCACGGGCCACGGACGCCCACGCGGCACGGGCGGCGGCCAGCTCCTCGCCGTCGGTGAAGGTCGGGTTCGGACCCGGCCACGCCATCCAGGTGCGCTCGTGCGGGGCCCACTCGGCGGGCATTCGGTAGGTCATCGAGGGTCCTAGAGGAAGTAGAGGCGGTTGAGGGAGACGGAGTCGGCCGGCTCGGAGCGGATCGGCTCGCCGTCGAGGGTGACCAGGCCGGTGCGCTGGTCGACGTCCACCGCTCCGGTACGGGAGTTGAGCCGCAGGTCGGCGGGACCGATGCCCCGGGTGCCGCGGACGGCGACTCTGCGGCGCCGGGTCGGCATGGTGTCGTTGCCCTGGTCGAGGGCCGCCTGCGCGACGAAGGCGACGGAGATGTCGGCGGGCGTGGCGCCGTACGCGCCGAACTGCGGCCCCAGTACGAGGGGTTCGCAGGTGTCGGTGGCCGCGTTCGGGTCGCCGACCACGCCGTACGCCGGGAACCCGGCCTTGAGGACGAGCTGCGGTTTGGCGCCGAAGTACTCCGGCAGCCACAGCACGATGTCGGCCAGCTTGCCGACCTCGATGGAGCCGACCTCGTGCGAAAGTCCGTGCGCGATGGCCGGGTTGACGGTCAGCTTGGCCATGTAGCGCAGGACGCGCTCGTTGTCGTGGCCGTCGTCCGGCGCTCCGAACTCGGCCTTCATCTTCCCGGCCATCGCGAAGGTACGGCGGACCGTCTCCCCCGCCCGCCCCATGCCCTGCGCGTCGGACGACGTGATGCCGATCGCGCCCAGGTCGTGCAGCACGTCCTCGGCGCCCATCGTCCCGGCGCGGATCCGGTCGCGGGCCATGGCGGCGTCGCCGGGCAGGTCGGTCTTGAGGTCGTGGACGGAGACGATCATCCCGTAGTGCTCGGCGACGGCGTCCCGGCCGAAGGGCAGGGTCGGGTTGGTGGAGGAGCCGATGACGTTCGCGACTCCGGCCATCTTCAGCACGTTCGGGACGTGTCCGCCGCCGCAGCCCTCGATGTGGAAGGCGTGGACGGTCCGCCCCTCCAGCACGCGCAGGGTGTCCTCCACCGACAGGCACTCGTTCAACCCGTCGCTGTGCAGGGCGACTTGGACGTCGTGCTCCTCGGCGACCCGCAGAGCCGTGTCCAACGCCCGCGTATGGGCGCCCATGTCCTCGTGGACCTTGAAGCCGGACGCCCCGCCCTCGGCGAGGGCCTCGATCAGCGGGGCTTCGTGCGAGGACGAACCCCGGCCCAGGAAGCCGATGTTGACCGGCCAGGCGTCGAAGGCGTTGAAGGCGTGCCGCAGCGCCCAGGGCGAGTTGACGCCGACGCCCCACACCGGCCCGAACTCCTGCCCGATGACCGTGGTCACGCCGGAGGCCAGCGAGGCCTCCATGATCCGCGGCGACAGCAGATGGACGTGGGTGTCGACGGCCCCGGCGGTGGCGATGAGCCCCTCGCCGGACACGATCGAGGTACCGGTGCCGACCACGACGTCGACGCCGTCGAGGGTGTCCGGGTTCCCGGCCCGCCCGATCGAGCAGATCCGTCCCTCCCGGATCCCGATCGACACCTTTCGGATCCCCTGCACGGCGTCGATGACGACGACGTTGCTGATCACGACGTCACAGGTCTCCCGCACGGCGGCGGCCTTGAGGTGCAGCCCGTCGCGCGCGGTCTTCCCGAACCCGGCCAGGAACTCGTCGCCGTACGACTGCGAGTCGGACTCGACCCGCACGACGAGCCCCGAGTCGCCGAGGCGGATGCGGTCGCCGGCGCGGGGGCCGTGGGTGGCCGCGTACTCGTACGGGCTGAGCCGGCGGGCTTCGGCGGGGTGGCCTCCGGGGCGGCTCATCGCGGGTCTCCTTCCGTCACGGCACCCAGATATCCGCAGGCGGCGGCCCTGCGCAGCGCTTCCTCGCGCGCGCCCGGCGCGTCCAGCGCCCCGTCGACGAGCCCCGCGAACCCGATCGCGATCCGCTCGCCGCCGATCGGCACCAGTCCGACCTCGGCGCTCTCCCCCGGCCCGAAGCGCACGGACGACCCGGCGGGCACGGCCAGCCGCATCCCGTAGGCCGCTTCCCGTACGAAGTCCAGGCGCGGGTTGGCCTCGAAGAAGTGGAAGTGGGAGGTGACGGAGACGGGCACGGTCGCGGTGTTGGTGACCGTGATCCGTACGACCGCCTCAGGGTCGGCGTGCTCGGGCCCCGGCAGCAGGGCGCCGGGGGCGTCCTCGCCGAGCCCGCCCCCGATGGGGTCGGAGACGACCGCGAGCCGTGAACCGTCGTCGAAGACGGCCTCGACATGCACCTCGGTGACGACGTCCGCGACGCCGGGCAGCACGTCGGCGGGCCCGAGCACGGAGCGGGCGGCCTCGACGGCCTCCGCGAGCCGCTTGCCGTCCCGGGCAGCCTCGCACACGGTGTCCGCGATCAGCGCGGTGGCCTCCGGCACGTTGAGCCGAAGACCCCGGGCCCTTCTGGCCCGGGCCAGCTCGGCGGCCCCGAAGAGCAGCAGCCGGTCGCGTTCCGTCGGGGTCAGCCTCATCCGGCATCCCTTCTTTGAGCGCCACTCTAACTTTTGAGTGCCACTCTAAACAATGAATCCCCGATCCGGGAAGGATCAGGGATTCATGTGACTAACTCGGCTTGAGTGCCGCTCCAAGCGGGGGCTCAGCCCAGCTGGTGCATCCAGCCGTGTGCGTCCTGCGCCGTACCCCGCTGGATGTTCAGCAGCGCCTCGCGGAGCTTGAGGGTGACCTCGCCGGGCTCGCCGGACGTCTGCTGCCACTGCGCCCCGGTCCGCTTCACCGTGCCGACCGGCGTGATGACCGCCGCCGTACCGCAGGCGAAGACCTCGGTCAGCGAGCCGTTCTCGGAGTCGCGCTGCCACTGGTCGACGGAGATGCGGCCCTCCTCGGCCTCGTAGCCGAGGTCCCGGGCGACCTGGAGGAGCGAGTCGCGGGTGACGCCCTCCAGGATGGAGCCGGTCAGGGTGGGCGTCACGATCTTGTTGCCGTACACGAAGTACAGGTTCATGCCGCCGAGTTCCTCGACCCACTTGCGCTCGACCGCGTCGAGGTAGCAGACCTGGGCGCAGCCCTCGGCGGCGGCCTCTGCCTGGGCGAGCAGGGAGGCGGCGTAGTTGCCGCCGGTCTTCGCGTCGCCCATGCCGCCCGGCACCGCGCGGACGTGGTCCTCGGAGACCCAGATGGAGACCGGCTTGACGCCGCCGGGGAAGTAGGCGCCGGCGGGGGACGCGATGACCAGGAAGAGGTACTCGTTGGCCGGCTTCACGCCCAGGCCGACCTCGGTCGCGATCATGAACGGGCGCAGGTACAGCGACTCCTCGCCGCCGTGCGCCGGGACCCAGGCCTCGTCCTGCTTGACCAGCGCGTCGCACGCCTCGATGAACGTCTCCACGGGCAGCTCCGGCATGCCGAGGCGGCGGGCGGAGGCCTGGAAGCGCAGGGCGTTGCGGTCCGGGCGGAAGGTGGCGACGGAGCCGTCGGGCTGGCGGTAGGCCTTGAGGCCCTCGAAGATCTCCTGCGCGTAGTGCAGGACCATGGTGGCCGGGTCGAGGGAGATCGGCGCGTACGGGACGAGCTGGCCGTCGTGCCAGCCGCGGCCCTCGGTCCACTTGATGATCACCATGTGGTCGGTGAAGTGGCGGCCGAACCCGGGGTTCGCCAGGATCGCGTCGCGTTCCGCGTCGGAAAGTGGCGAGGCCGAGGGCTTGAGCTCGATCGTGGGCGTCGTCATGAGTGGTTGTCCTTCACCGGTTGTGTAGTGAGGGGCCGCGCTCACGCCCGCTACTGCCAGTGGCCAGTGTTAGGACGTCCGAGCATTGCCTCATACCGCGGCTCCGCGTTCGATTATCGCGCGGGTGGAGCCGAGGAAGAAAACGGCGTGAATGCGACCCGGGGATGATGGTGGCACCCGGCGGGGACACAGGGGAAGCCGCCGGGTGCGGATGCGACCCGGCGGCTTCGAAGGGTTTCGAGGAGCGGCGGGGTCAGCCGGCTACTCGTACGGCCAGCGCGTCGCCGATCTCCGACGTGGAGCGGGCGGGCTTGCCCTGGCGGTCGGTGAGGTCGGCGGTGACGGCCTCCTCGACGCGGGCGGCCTCGGCGTCGTGACCGAGGTGGCGCAGGAGCAGGGCGACGGACAGGACCGTGGCGGTGGGGTCGGCCTTGCCCTGGCCGGCGATGTCGGGCGCGGAACCGTGGACCGGCTCGAACATCGAGGGGAACTCGCGGGAGGGGTTGATGTTCCCGCTCGCCGCGACGCCGATGCCGCCGGAGACGGCCGCGGCGAGGTCGGTGATGATGTCGCCGAAGAGGTTGTCGGTGACGATCACGTCGAAGCGGCCGGGGTCGGTGACCAGGTAGATGGTCGCCGCGTCGACGTGGATGTAGTCGGTGGTGACCTCGGGGAACTCCTCGGCCACCTTGTTGAAGATGTTCGTCCACAGGTGACCGGCGAAGGTCAGCACGTTGTTCTTGTGGACGAGGGTGAGCTTCTTGCGCGGGCGGGCCTGGGCACGGGCGAAGGCGTCCCGCACGACACGCTCGACACCGAAGGCCGTGTTCACGGAGACCTCGGTGGCGACCTCGTGCTCGGTGCCCTTGCGAATGGTGCCGCCGTTGCCGGTGTACGGGCCCTCGGTGCCCTCGCGGACCACCACGAAGTCGATCTCCGGCGCACCGGCGAGCGGGGTCGCCACACCCGGGAGCAGCTTGCTCGGCCGCAGGTTGACGTGGTGGTCGAAGGCGAAGCGGAGCTTGAGCAGGAAGCCGCGCTCCAGGACGCCGGAGGGGACGCTCGGGTCGCCGATCGCACCCAGCAGGATCGCGTCGTGCCGCTTCAGCGAGTCGAGGTCGGCGTCGGTGAGGGTCTCACCGGTGGCGTGGTAGCGCTTGGCGCCGAAGTCGTACTCCTGGGTCTCCAGCTTCACATCCTGCGGAAGGACGGCCGAGAGGACCTTGAGACCTTCGGCCACGACCTCCTGGCCGATGCCGTCACCGGGGATCACTGCGAGATTGATGCTGCGAGACATGTCGGCACCCTACTCCTCGTCCCATGGGATGACACACGCTGTCCGCGATACGGACGCGCTTAGCGGCCACCGGCGTCAACAAGTCGCCACCCGTTCACCCCTATGTATGGCGGGCGTTGGGATTCGCTGGGAACTTCACAGTCATGGACATACCCGACGTCGGCATCCCCCCGCAGCTCGCGCGCCGGATGAGCATGGCCGAGCAGTACGAGTACCTGCGTACGAAGCTGATGCGGCGCCGCACGCTGGTGACGGCGGGCGCGGTGGCGGCGGGCGGGCTGCTGGCCGGCTGCGGCGGCAGCGGCTCGGGCGCACGGGGATCGGGCAGTACGGCGAGTCCGTCGCCCGCGACCTCGAAGGTGCACGGCTCGGCCGTCTCCCCCTTCGGGCGCCATCTCGCCTTCGGTGCCGACCCGAAGACGCAGATGCGGGTGTCCTGGCAGGTGCCGTTCGCCGTGAAGAAGCCGTACGTCCGGATCGGCCTGAAGCCGGACGACCTGAGCCGGAAGGCCGAGGCGGAGATCCGCGACCTGCACACCCCGGGCGTCAGCGGCGTACGCCTGGCCCTTGAGCAGTACTACGTGCACGCAGCCCTGGACGGGCTGCGCCCCGGGACGACGTACTACTACGGCGTCGGCCACGAGGGCTTCGACCCGACCGCGCCGGCCCACCGTTCGACGATCTCCAGTTTCCGCACGGCGCCCGCCACGGCCGAGAAGTTCGTCTTCACGGCCTTCGGCGACCAGGGCGTCAGCCAGGCAGCGGCCGCCAACGACCATGTCCTGCTGCGCCAGAAGCCCGCCTTCCACCTGCACGCGGGCGACATCTGCTACGCCGACGGCAACGGCCGGGGGCAGAAGTCGGACGGCTACGACCCTTCGTTCTGGGACCAGTTCCTCAAGCAGAACGAGTCGGTCGCCAGGTCCGTGCCCTGGATGGTGACGACCGGCAACCACGACATGGAGGCCTGGTACTCCCCGGACGGCTACGGCGGCCAGCTGGCCCGCTGGTCGCTCCCGGAGAGCGGCTTCGACGCGCGCACGGCGCCGGGCGTGTACGCCTTCACGTACGGCAACGTCGGCTTCGTGGCGCTGGACGCCAACGACGTGTCGTACGAGATCCCCGCCAACCACGGCTACACGGGCGGGAAGCAGACCAAGTGGCTGGACGGGAAGCTCGGTGAGCTGCGGGCCTCGAAGGACGTCGACTTCCTCGTCGTCTTCTTCCACCACTGCGCGTACTCGACGTCCTCGCACGCCTCCGACGGCGGGGTGCGCGCCGAATGGCTGCCGGTGTTCGCGAAGCACCAGGTGGACCTCGTGATCAACGGGCACAACCACGTGTACGAGCGCACGGACGCCGTCAAGGCGGGGGGCGCGGTCGGCCGCGCGGTGCCCGTCGGCGCCTCGACCGACCCGACGCGCGACGGGATCGTCTACGTCACGGCGGGCGGCGGCGGCCGTGACCTGTACGGCTTCCCGTCGGGCGTGAAGGAGAGTTACGAGGGGCACGTGACGCGGCACGACTCGATCGACACCTTCCAGTGGAAGAAGTCGCAGTCGTCCGCGCCGGAGACCGTGGAGTGGTCGCGGGTGCGCTATCGGGGCTTCTCGCTGCTCTCGGTGGAGGCGGTCGGCGGCTCCCGGCCGGCCCTCACGGTGTCGGCGCTGGCGCAGAGCGGTGAGCGCATCGACCATTTCGAGGTGCGGCGCGGGGCGTGAGTCCGCGCCGCACCCCGGCGGGTGCGGCTCCCGGCCAGTAGGTGATGCCCGGCTCAGTGGCCGGTCGAACCGCCGTTGTCCCTGCGGTCCAGGGCGCGCTGGAGGGCGGCTGCGGCGTTCTTGCGGTCGGACTCGCTCGTGCGGGAGATGTGACGGACTCGGCGGCGTGCGGTCGTCTCGGCCATGGGAAATCGACTCCTTCGACATCCGGGAGTGCGGAAAGGGGTTACGAGACGCCGGATGGGGCGGGGAGCGGTGCCGCAGGGGTTGCCTGCACGGGGCGCGCTCACGACCGCCATTCGCTTGGTCGAGCGAGACGTTCGGCTCCTACAAAAGTAAGGGAGCGCCCCCGGTCTGTCTCCACAATTACTCGGACTTCCTACTATCTGAGACGGTGGATTGGGTCACACGGCTCTGACCTGGGCTTTCACGGTTACGGGTACCGGAGCGCCGCGGTGCGCAGCACGATGGACAAGGCCCGTTCCGTTCCGTTCGGGGAGGGAGACCCGATGGCCACGCAGCAGCCCCGCGCGACTGTGATCACCCAGCGCCGCTTCGGCGGCCCGGAGGTCCTTCAGGCCGAGGAACGGCCGCGGCCCGTACCGGGGCACGGCGAGGTCCTGGTGCGGGTGCGGGCGGCCGGAATCAACCCGGTGGACCTGCTGATCCGGTCCGGGACGGCGCCGCTGTACGGCGACCCGCCGTTCACGCTCGGCCGGGACGTCTCCGGCACAGTGCAGGCGGTCGGCGCGGACGTCACCCGTTTCCGCCCCGGCGACGAGGTCTTCGGCAAGGTCCACGCCGGCGGCTACGCCACGCACCTCACCGCCCCCGCCGCGCACTTCGCCGCGAAGCCCGCGAGCCTCGACCACGTGCACGCGGCCGCGGCCCCGACGGCCGCGCTCACCGCCTGGCAGGCGCTGATCGACATCGGCCGGGTCGGGCCCGGCACCCGGGTGCTGATCCACGCGGCGGCCGGTGGCGTCGGCCACGTGGCGGTGCAGCTGGCCAAGGCGGAGGGCGCGTACGTCGTCGGCACCGCCCGCGCCGACCTGCACGACTTCCTGCGCGAGCTCGGCGCCGACGAGCCGCACGACCACACGGCCGCCGACTTCACCGAGTCCGTGCGCGACATCGACGTGGCCCTCGACCTGGTCGGCGGCGACTACGGCCCCCGCACGCTCGGCACCCTGCGCCCTGGCGGCCTCCTGGTCTGCGCGAACCCCGGCGACCTGGGTCTGTCCCCGGAGGACGTGGAGGCCCGCGGCATGCGCTTCGCGGTCGTCGAGGCGGAGCCGTCGGGAGACCGCCTGGCCAGGATCGCCGCCCTGCTGGCGGACGACCGCATCCGCGTCCACGTCGAGGCGGCCCTCCCGCTCCTGGAGGCGGCCAAGGCACACGAACTGGGCGAGGCGGGCCGGGCGAAGGGAAAGCTCGTACTGGTCCTGCCCGACTGACCGCCCGCACTCCATCGACCGATCGCACACGACGAAGGGAACGGTGAGGTCATGAACGACAAGGCACTGCTGGAAGGCGGCCCGAAGGACCTGCCCGACCGGATCGTCCCGGTCCCGCCGCCCGGCAACGACGTGAAGATCGAATTCCTCGGCGGATACGAGCACTTCAGGGCGACCCCGCGTAGCTCGGACACGGCGCAGGGCACGCTGCCGGTGTACGAGTGGTGGGAGCGCACGGAGCTGCCGAGCTAGCGCAGCGCCGCCGCGACCGCCTCGCGGAAGCCCTTCGGCTCCTCGGCCCACGGGATGTGCCCGGCGTCGGGGAACACGACCGCCGTCGACGATCACCACGGGCACATCCAGAGTTGTGCAGGCCTCGTACAGCTCGGGTGTGCCCCAGGTGCGCCGAGTCTCGTCGTTGAGCTCCCGGCTGCAGTCGAGGTTGATCCCGAACCAGGGGTCGGCCATCCGCTCCGCCCGCTCCATCGCCCGGGCCCGGTCCTCGAACTCGGCGGACCACTGGATCACCGCGCGCTCCCGGTCGTCCCTGCCCGACTCCCGCCAACGGGCGAGCCGTTCGGGATGCTCACCGAGACGGGCGAGGAGGTTCTCCTCGTAACCGCCGTGCCATTCCGCGACCGGCCCGATGCCCGTACCCGCGACATAGACCAGCACCCGCACCCGCTCCGGACGTGCCAGCGCATAGGCCAACGCCAGCTGTGCGCCCCAGGAATGGCCGAGCAGCGCCATCCGCTCGACCCCGAAGTGCCGCCGTACGGCGTCCAGATCGGCCACGAACCGCTCGGTGGTCCACGGCCCGGCGCACCGCTCCGAACGCCCGCATCCGCGCTGGTCCCACCGGACGCCGGAGGTCACACCGGACAGCAGTTCCGCGACGTCCCCGAACATGTCCCACAGTCCGGGCCCGCCGTGGCACAGCACCAGCGGCTCGCCCGGCCCCTCGGACCGCTCGGCCCACAGTCGTACGCCGTCGTCCGTGATCACCGTCTCCATGGCGCCAGTCTGCCCGCACGGGCATGCGAACGGGCCAGGTCCGGGAGACCTGGCCCGTTTCCGCGTCCGCGGGGTCAGCCCATGTGCGGGTACGCGTAGTCGGTCGGCGCGACCAGGGTCTCCTTGATGGCCCGGGTCAGGGTCCAGCGCAGGAGGTTCTGGGGCGCGCCCGCCTTGTCGTTGGTGCCGGAGGCGCGGCCGCCGCCGAAGGGCTGCTGGCCGACGACGGCGCCGGTCGACTTGTCGTTGATGTAGAAGTTGCCGGCCGCGTAGCGCAGCTTCTCCATCGTGTACGCCGCGGCCGCGCGGTCGTTGGAGATGACCGAGCCGGTCAGCGCGTAGTCGGAGACCGACTCCATCTGGGTCAGCATCTCGTCGTACTTCTCGTCCTCGTAGACGTGCACGGCGAGGAACGGGCCGAAGTACTCGGTGCGGAAGACCTCGTTCTCCGGGTCGCTGCACTCGACGACGGTCGGGCGGACGAAGTAGCCGACCGAGTCGTCGTAGGAGCCGCCCGCGACGATCGTGCAGGTCGGGTCCTGCTTGGCGCGGTCGATGGCCGCCTTGTTCTTGGCGAACGCGCGCTCGTCGATGACGGCGCCGATGAAGTTCGACAGGTCGGTGACGTCACCCATGGTCAGGTAGTCGACCTCGGCGGCGAACTCCTCGCGGAAGCCGTCGTTCCAGATGGACGCGGGGATGTAGGCGCGGGAGGTGGCGCTGCACTTCTGGCCCTGGTACTCGAAGGCGCCCCGGGTGAGGGCGGTCTTGAGGACCGCGCGGTCGGCGCTCGGGTGGGCGACGAGGAAGTCCTTGCCGCCGGTCTCGCCGACCAGGCGCGGGTACGAGCGGTACTTCTCGATGTTGTTGCCGACCGTCTTCCACAGGTACTGGAAGGTCTTGGTGGAGCCGGTGAAGTGGATGCCGGCGAGGTCGCGGTGCTCAAGGGCGACCTTGGAGACCTCGATGCCGTCACCGGTGACGAGGTTGATGACGCCCTTGGGGAGCCCGGCCTCCTCCAGCAACCGCATGAGCAGCACGGCCGCGTGGGTCTGGGTGGGCGAAGGCTTCCACACCACCACGTTGCCCATCAGGGCCGGGGCCGTCGGCAGGTTGCCCGCGATCGCGCTGAAGTTGAAGGGCGTGATCGCGTAGACGAAGCCCTCCAGCGGGCGGTGGTCGAGGCGGTTCCAGACGCCCGGGGAGTTGGCCGGGGGCTGCTCGGCCAGGATCTGGCGGGCGTAGTGCACGTTGAAGCGCCAGAAGTCGACCAGCTCGCAGGGACAGTCGATCTCGGCCTGCTGAGCGGTCTTCGACTGGCCGAGCATGGTGGACGCGGCGAGCGTCTCGCGCCACGGGCCGGACAGCAGCTCGGCGGCGCGCAGGATGATCGCCGCGCGGTCGTCGAAGGACATCGCGCGCCAGGCGGGGGCGGCGGCGAGGGCCGCGTCGATGGCGTCCTGCGCGTCCTGCTGGGTGGCGTGGCGGCCGGTGCCGATGACGGCCTTGTGGTTGTGCGGCTGGACCACCTGGAAGGGCTCACCGCCGCCCAGCCGCTTCTCGCCGCCGATGGTCATCGACAGCTCCAGCGGGTTCTCGGCCAGCTCCTTGAGCCTGGCCTCCAGCCGGGCGCGCTCGGGCGAGCCGGGGGCGTAGCCGTGCACCGGCTCGTTGACGGGGGTGGGGACCTGGGTCACAGCGTCCATGGGATCCGTAACTCCTTGTACGTGAGCGGGTGTTCGGGTTCAGCCCTTGCTGAGCATGCTGCGCACGAAGAAGCGCAGGTTGGCCGGCTTCTCGGCGAGCCTGCGCATGAAGTAGCCGTACCAGTCGGTGCCGTAGGCGGTGTAGACGCGCATGCGGTGGCCCTGGGCGGCCAGGCGCAGGTGCTCGTCGCCGCGGATGCCGTACAGCATCTGGAACTCGTACTCGTCGGGCTTGCGGCCGGCGCGGTGGGCGAGTTCCTGGGCGATGGAGATGAGCCGGGGGTCGTGGGAGCCGACCATCGGATACCCCTCGCCCTCCATCAGAATCCGCAGGATCCGGACGTACGCCTTGTCGATCTCGTGTTTCTGCTGGTAGGCGACCTCGGCGGGCTCCTTGTACGCGCCCTTCACCAGCCGCACCCGGCTGCCCGCCGCGGCGAGCCGGCGGGCGTCGGCCTCGGTGCGGAAGAGGTAGGCCTGGATGACGCAGCCGGTCTGCGGGAAGTCGCGGCGCAGCTCCTCGTGGATGGCGAACATCGAGTCGAGGGTGGTGTGGTCCTCGGCGTCGAGCGTCACGGTCGTACCGATCGCGGCGGCGGCCTCGACGACCGGCCGGACGTTCGCGAGGGCCATGTCATGGCCGCCGTCCAGTGCCTGCCCGAACATCGACAGCTTGACGGACATCTCGACGCGCTCGCCGAGTTCCATGTCCTCGAGGCGGTCGATGAGCCGCAGGTACGCGTCCCGGGCGGCCTCGGCCTGCGCCGGGGTGGTGATGTCCTCGCCGACGACGTCCATCGTCAGCTCCAGGCCCCGGGCCGTGAGGTCCCGGATGATCGGCACGATGTCGTCCACGGACTCGCCCGGGATGAAGCGGTCGACGACCTGCTTGGTCACCGGGGCCGCCGAGATCAGGCGTCGCATCCGGTCGCTGCGCGACGCGGCAAGAATCACGGGACCCAGCACGGGGCACCTCCACAAACCAGCAGATAGAACCACCGTGAAACCTAAGGATCCCTCCGATCGTCGGCCATCGACAGCTGTCACGCATCCGTGCCGCAGATCTCAGACAGATGTATGAAGGGGCCGGTGGGATGCGGGAGAATGGGACCGTGACGACGTCCGAGGCTGCATCATTCATGGGCGACTACCAGGAACTCGTCGACGAGATCTCCGAGCTCCTCGGCGCCCCGGCGACCCTGGAGAACCGCGACTTCGAGCTGATCGCCTTCGGGGTGTACGACAGTGAGGGCGACCTGGACGCATCGGCCCTGGACCCGGTCCGCACCCGCTCGATCCTGACCCGGCGTTCCACGGCCGCGGTCCGTTCCTGGTTCGAGGGCTTCGGCATCACCAGGGCGACGGGTCCGGTCCGCATCCCGCCGACCCCGGAGGCCGGGGTGTACCGGGGCCGGATCTGCCTTCCGGTACGCCATCGGGGTGTCGTCCTCGGTTACGTCTGGCTGCTGGACTACGACCCCGGTCCGACGGACGCGCAGCTGACGGCGGCGATGGAGGTGACGTCCCGGATCGGCGCGCTGCTCGCGGACGAGGCCCAGCACGGGGCGGACCTGAGCCGGGAACTGCGGGCGGTGCTGGTCGCCGACCGCGACTGGCAACGCGACATGGCGATCGCGGACCTCCGCACGGCCCTGGGCACCCGGGCCGACGGCCCCCACACGGTGGTCTGCGTGGCCCCCTGGCCCTCGGCCGACCCCGACGACGCCCCCTCGGTCCGCACCGTGCAGGGCGCGACGGCCCTGTGCACGGTCCCGTGGGGCCCGGCCGCACACTCCCTGGCACTGCTGATCCGCCTGCGCACGCCGGACGTCCTCACGCCGGCGACGACTGCGGCGGGACGGCTGGTGGAGCGGGGCCGGTCGCTGGGCGGAAGTCCCGCCCGGGACAAGGGCAGCACAACCGCCGCCGGAATCGCCGCCGCGCGCAGGGGCCTCGCCGACCTGGGTACGGCCTGGCGGGAGGCGTCGGCGGCAGCCCGGGCGGCGCTCGCGGAGCCACGCTTCGGCCCGGTGGCGGAATGGTCGGGAATCGGCCCCTACCGCCTCCTCACATCCCTCCCCCCGAACGCGGCGCACGACCCCGCCGCAGGGCCCCTCCTCTCCCCCACCCACCACGAACTCGCCCGCACGGCCGAGACCTACCTGGACTGCGCCGGCCAGGCCGCCCGCACCGCCGCCGAACTCGGCATCCACCGCCAGACCCTCTACTACCGCCTCTCCAGAGTCGAACAACTGACAGGCCTCGACCTGACGGACGGCGAGGACCGCCTCCTGCTCCACATGGCGCTGAAGGGGGCTCGGCTGTAGCCGTGGGCGCGCTGCTGATGATCGACCTCGACAACACCCTCGTCGACAGGGACGCGGCCTTCAGCCAGGCGGCGGCGACCTTCCTGACGGACCACGCACTGCCCTCCGACGACCTCGCGTGGCTCAGGACCCTCGACGCGAGCGGCTACACGCCACGACGGGAAGTCGCCCGGGCCATGAGCCGGCGTTACGGCACCACGGTCCCCGAGCCCGCCGTCCGCACCTTCCTCGACCGCGGCGCCGCCGAGCACGTCACCCTGCCCGATCCCACGCGCCACGCCCTCGTCCGGGCCCGTGCGGACGGCTGGACCTGCGTGATCGTCACCAACGGCCGGGTCGTCCAGCAGGAGACGAAGATCCGCCGCACCGGCCTCGACCGGCTCGTGGACGGGTGGGTGGTGTCCGAGGCGGTCGGGTGCAAGAAGCCCGCGCCGGAGATCTTCGCGGCGGCTGCCGCGGCCGTGGGGGTCGGCCTCGAAGGTGCCTGGGTGGTCGGTGACTCCGCGCATGCCGATATCCAGGGTGCGGTCGGTGTCGGGGTGCGGAGTGTGTGGGTGTCCGGTGGGCGGCCGTGGGCCGAAGCCGCGTACCGGCCCACGTGGATCGCCGTCGACACCGCCTTCGCCCTGCACCTTGTCCGGGCAGCCGGCTAGCCCTCACCGCACAGGAGATCCGCCACGGCCGCGATTCCCTCCCCGATCGCACGTTCCGTCACATTGCCGAAGCCCAGGACGAGTTGGGGTGGGTGCGGTGATCCCGAGGTGCGGCACGTGCTCATGCCGTACAGGGCTACTCCTCGGGTGCGTGACTGGCGTACGACCGTCTGTTCGTCCGTGTCGTGCGGGAGGTGGGCCACCGCGTGGAAGCCTGCCGCCAGGCCCGACAGGCGTACCGGCGGGGCGTGTTGGGCGAGAGCGGCGAGCAGGGCCGTGCGGCGGGTGGCGTAGACGGTCCGCATGTGGCGCAGATGGCGGTCGTAGCGGCCGGACTCGATCAGGCGGGCGAGGGCCAGCTGGTCGAGGGTGGGCGAGCCGCGGTCGGCGATGCGTTTGAGGTCGGTGAGGGGGGTGGCCAGCGCCGGCGGGCACAGGAGCCAGCCCAGGCGCAGGGCGGGGGCGAGGGACTTGCTGACGGTGCCGATGGAGATGACCCGGTCCGCGGCCAGGCCCTGGAGCGTGCCGACCGGTTCGCGGTCGTAGCGGAACTCCGCGTCGTAGTCGTCCTCGATGACGTACGCGTCCCGGCGCCCGGCCCAGTCGATCAGCGCGTGCCGGCGGTCCGGCGCCAGTACGACTCCCGTCGGCCACTGGTGGGCCGGCGAGACGATCACGGCGCGGGCGCCGGTGGCGTCCAACGCCCGTACATCGACGCCGAGTTCGTCGACCGGCACCGGCACGGCCGTCAGCCCCGCCGCCTCCGCGGCCGCCGTCGCCGTGTCCGGCCCGCCCGGATCCTCGTACGCCACCACCCGCACCCCGACCCGCGCCAACGACCGCAGCGCCAGCTGCAGTCCCTGCGCGTACCCGGAGCAGACCACCGTCCGGGCGGGATCGGCGGCGGCCCCGCGCACCCGGCGCAGATACCCGGCCACCACCTCCCGCAGCGCCGAACTCCCGCGCGGATCCCCGTAGTCGAGTTCGGACGTCGGCATGGTCCGGGCCGCTTCCCTGGTCGCCCACAGCCAGTCGTTCAGCGGGAAGGAGGTCAGGTCCGGGACGCCGTGCCGGAAGTCCGCGATCAGGCGGGAGCGGGGGTCGGGCGGGGGCGGCGCCGGGGACTCCGGCACCTGGGCGCACTCGGCCACGCGGGTGGCCGAGCCGACCCGGGTGACGAGATAGCCCTCGGCCTGGAGCTGGGCGTAGCAGTCCTGGACGAGACCGCGGGACAGGCCGAGGACGCGGGCGAGCTCACGGGAGGAGGGAAGGCGTTCGCCGGCCTGGAGCCGGCCGGTGCGGATCGCGTCGCGCAGCTGCCGTTCCAGCTGGGCGCACAGGCGGTCGCCGCTGTCCCGGTCGACCGTCAGGAGCAGCTCGGGTGACAAACCGGCCCACTGCACTGGCATGGAATTGGAGCTTAGCGGAGGGCCGGTCGGTGTCTAGCGTCGCCCGTATGACGACCACGACGGACACCCCGGCCCGGACGACGCCCCGACCGCCCCTGCTGTCCCGCCCCCTGCTGCTCCGCTTCGTGAGCATGATCGGCGCGAGCGCGAGCTTCTTCCTGCTGCTGTCCGTGGTGCCCGCCTACGCCGCCGAGACGGGCGGCGGCAGCGCGGCGGGCCTCGCCACCGGTTCCCTGATGCTCGCCACCGTCCTCGGCGAACTCGCCACTCCGCGCCTCGTCGCCCGCCACGGCTACCGGGCGACGCTGATGGCGGGCCTGTTCCTGCTCGGCGCCCCGGCCCTGGTGCTGACCGTCTCCGGGAACACCGCCTGGATCGTCGCGGTGTGCCTGGTACGGGGCCTGGGCTTCGCGCTCACCATCGTCGCGGGCGGCGCCCTGACCGCGATGCTGATCCCGGCCGAACGGCGGGGCGAGGGGCTGGCGTTGGTGGGCGTGGTCTCCGGCGTACCGTCGCTGATCACCCTGCCGCTGGGCATGTGGCTGGCCGGCCGCACGGGCTACGGGCCGGTCGCGGTGATCGGCGGCGCCGTGTCTCTGGCGGCGATCGTGCCGGTGCTGGGGCTGCCGGGCAGCGGCGGACAGTCGGCCAAGAGCAGGCGGCCGGACAACAGCAGGCGATCCAGTGGCAGCGGGCAGTCGAACAGCGGCAGGCGGCCGACGGAGACAGAAGCACCGCAAGACTCACAGCCTCCCCTCGGTGTCCTCCGCGGCCTCCGCACCGGCCCCCTCCTGCGGCTCGTCCTCGTGTTCGCCGCCACCGCGACAGCCACCGGCATCCTGGTGACCTTCCTCCCGCTGGCCGTGCCCGCGGCCTCCTCCGGCGTGGTCGCGGTGGCCCTGTTCGTGCAGCCCGCGGCCTCGACCGTGTCCCGCTGGCTGGCCGGCCGCCACGGCGACCGGCACGGCAGCGCCCGGCTCGTACTGCCCGGCCTGCTCCTGTCGGCCGTGGGCGTGCTGCTCACCGCGGCGACCGGCAGCCCGCTCGCCGTCCTCGCGGGCACCGCCCTGTTCGGCACGGGCTTCGGCATCACCCAGAACGCCACGCTGACCCTGATGTACGCCCGGGTCTCCGCCTCCTCGTACGGCACGGTCAGCGCGCTCTGGAACCTCGCGTACGACGGCGGCATGGGCGTCGGCGCCGCGGGCTTCGGCGTGCTGGCCGCCCTGACCGGCTACCCGTGGGCCTTCGCGGCGACGGCGCTGCTGATGCTGGGCGCGCTCGCACCGGTCCTGCGCGATCGCCACCACATCAGCTCTCCCCGACTCCCCCGATCACCCGGCGCAGGCCCTCGGTGAGCTGTTCGGCGGTCGTCGCCGAGTCCGGGTCGAAGAGCCACTGCACCATGAGGCCGTTGAGGAGGGTCTGGTAGAAGCGGCCTTCGGTGTCGACCGTCTCCTTGTCCAGTTCGTCCTCCGGGACGCCGTTGAACATGGGCACGATCCCCGAGCGGCCCTGCTCCTGCGCCTCGGCCAGCAGCTTGCGCACCTCCTGGAGGCGCTCCCCGTTGACGATGATCTCCAGGCTCAGCATCCAGACGGCCCGGGACTCGGGCAGCGAGCGGATGATGCTTGCCCACACCTCCTGGAAACGCTCCAGCGACCCGGCGGGCGCGCTCACGTCACCCGCACCCCAGCCGGGGTCGAAACTGTCGCCGAGCCCCTCGATCAACGAGACGTAGGCCTGCACCAGCAGCGCGTCCTTCGACCCGTAGTGGTAGCCGATGGACGCCAGGTTCGTCCCCGACTCCTTGACGATGTCGCGCGCGGTGGTGCGCACGAACCCCTTCTCCAGCAGGCAGCGCTTCGCGCCCTCGAGCAGATCCTCGCGATGTCCCATGCCGGACACCCTACTCCGGATCCATACAGTCGTCCTATACGCATGACTTATACAATCGTTCTAGACAAGCGTTTAAGACGCCCGTACAGTCACTGCCATGACGAACTCGACGGGCTCGACGAGCACCACCGCAACCCCGGCCGGCGCACTCGCCGGCCGCCGCGAATGGACCGCACTGGGCGTGCTGATGCTCCCGCTGCTGCTGGTCTCGATGGACGTCTCGGTCCTCTACTTCGCGATCCCCGCGATCAGCGCGGACCTGGAGCCGACCGGCACCCAGCAGCTGTGGATCTTCGACATCTACGCCTTCGTCCTGGCCGGCCTGCTGATGACCATGGGCTCCCTGGGCGACCGCATAGGCCGCCGCAAGCTGCTCCTGATCGGCGCGGCGGCCTTCGGCGCCGCCTCCCTGACCGCGGCCTACGCGAACAGCGCCGAGACCCTGATCGCGGCCCGCGCGATCCTCGGCATCGGCGGCGCGACCCTGATGCCGTCGACGATGGCGCTGATCCGCACGATGTTCACCGACCCCGGCCAGCGCGCGAAGGCGATCGGCCTGTGGTCCGGCGTGATGACGGCGGGCGTCGCGCTCGGCTCGGTGATGAGCGGCGTCCTGGTCCAGTACTTCTGGTGGGGCTCGGTCTTCCTGGTCAACCTGCCGGCGATGGCCCTGCTGCTGGTCCTCGGCCCGTTCCTGCTCCCGGAGTCGAAGGACCCGAACCCCGGCCGCTTCGACTGGCCGAGCGTCCCGCTGTCGATGGCCGCCGTGCTCCCGGTCATCTACGGCCTGAAGGAGATCCCCTCCGAGGGCTGGCACCCGCAGTACGTCGTCTCGGTCACCGTCGGTCTGCTCTTCGCCGCGGCCTTCGTCCACCGCCAGCGCACCGCGGCCTCCCCGATGATCTCCCCGGCCCTGTTCCGCGGCCGCGGCTTCGCCCCCTCGGTCGCGCTCAACCTGGTCGCCACGTTCGGCATGATGGGCTCGGCGTTCTTCACCACGCAGTACCTGCAGTCGGTGCTCGACAAGAGCGCGATGGAGGCGGCCCTGTGGGCGCTGCTCCCCTCGGTGCCGATCGGCATGGCGGCCCCGCTGGCGACGGCCCTGGTACAGAAGGGCGTCGACCGCGCCTACGTCGTCACCGCGGGCTTCGCGACCGCCGCGGCGGGCTACGCGATGCTCGCCTTCGCCGGCACGGACTCCCTCTGGCTGGTGCTGGCCGCGTGCGGCGTCCTCGCCTCCGGCATCGTGATGGTCATCTCCCAGATCACCGACCTCGCGATGAGCAGCGCGCCGGTGGAACGGGCGGGCTCGGCGTCCTCACTGATGGAGACGGGCTCGGAGTTCGGCGGCGCACTGGGGATGGCGGTGCTCGGCTCCATCGGCACGGCGATCTACCGGCACGAGATCCCGGGCACGGCCCCGGCACCGGCCCACGAGACGCTGGGCGGGGCGCTGGCGGTGGCGAGGCAGCTGCCGGGGCGCACGGGAGACGCTCTGGCGGTGGCGGCTCGGGAGGCGTTCACCAGCGGTATGCAGGGGGCGGCGATCGCGGGGGCGGTAATTCTGGCGGGGGCGGCCGTGGTTGCGGGGAGGGCGTTGCGCGGGATCCACGTCGACACCGACAAGCCCAGTGGAATGTGACATATTACTGACGCTGCATCAGAAAACCACGAACGCCGGCCGGGCTGAGACACCTCCTCAGCCCGACCGGCGTTCACATGTCAGCTCAGACCAGGTTCACCGACCGGGCGAACGTCGCCCCGATCTCCGCCTCGACCTCGGCCAGCACCCCGGAGGGCACCGTGTCGTCGACGGTCAGCACGGCCAGCGCCTCGCCACCCGCCACGGCCCGCGAGACCTGCATGCCGGCGATGTTGATGCCCGCCTCGCCGAAGATGCGGCCCACCGTGCCGACGACGCCCGGACGGTCCTCGTACCGCAGCACCACCATGTGGTCGGCGAGCGCGAGGTCGACGTCGTACTCACCGACCGCGACGATCTTCTGCAGGTGCTTCGGACCGGCCAGCGTGCCGGAGACCGACACCTCCTCGCCGCTGCCGAGCGTGCCGCGCACGGTGACGACGTTGCGGTGATCGGTCGCCTCGGAGCTGGTCGTCAGCCGGACCTCGACGCCGCGCTCCTGCGCGAACAGCGGGGCGTTGACGTACGACACCGTCTCGTCGACGACGTCCTCGAAGACACCCTTGAGGGCGGACAGCTCCAGCACCTTCACGTCGTGCTGGGTGATCTCGCCGTACACCTCGACGTCGAGGCGGACCGCGACCTCGCCCGCGAGCGCGGTGAAGATCCGGCCGAGGCGCTCGGCGAGCGGCAGGCCCGGCTTGACGTCCTCGGCGATGACGCCGCCCTGGACGTTCACCGCGTCGGGCACGAGCTCACCG
The DNA here is from genome assembly GCF_022698165.1 of Streptomyces cylindrosporus. GTDB lineage: Bacteria > Actinomycetota > Actinomycetes > Streptomycetales > Streptomycetaceae > Streptomyces > Streptomyces cylindrosporus. The sequence goes on along the minus strand of NZ_JALDAY010000005.1, from coordinate 702,210 downwards.
GCGAGGGCGAGGCGCACCGAGCGGGCGACGGCGATGCCGGCCTTCTCCTGGGCCTCGTCCGTCGAGGCGCCGAGGTGCGGCGTGGCGACGACCTGGTCGAACTCGAACAGCGGGGAGTCCGTGCAGGGCTCCTTCGCGTACACGTCGAGACCGGCGCCGGCGACCCGGCCCTCCTTGAGGGCGGAGTACAGCGCCTCCTCGTCGACGATCCCGCCGCGCGCGGCGTTGACGATGCGCACGCTCGGCTTGACCTTGCGCAGCGCCTCGTCGCCGATGAGGCCGATGGTCTCGGGGGTCTTGGGGAGGTGGACGGTGATGAAGTCGGAGACCTCGAGCAGCTCGTCCAGCGACAGCACCTTGACGCCCATCTGCGCGGCGCGCGCGGGCTGGATGTAGGGGTCGTAGGCGACGACCTTCATCCCGAAGGCGGACATGCGCTGCGCGACGAGGGCACCGATGCGGCCCAGGCCCACGACACCGAGGGTCTTCTCCGCCAGCTCGACGCCCGTGTACTTGCTGCGCTTCCACTCGCCGTTCTTCAGCGCGGCGTTGGCCTGCGGGATGTGGCGGGCGGTGGCGACGAGGAGACCGCAGGCGAGCTCGGCGGCGGTCACGATGTTCGAGGTGGGGGCGTTGACGACCATCACGCCGGCCTTGGTGGCGGCGGAGACGTCGACGTTGTCCAGGCCGACGCCGGCTCGTGCGACGACCTTCAGCTTGTTGGCGGCGGCGATCGCCTCGGCGTCGACCTTGGTGGCCGAGCGGATCAGGATGGCGTCGACGTCGGCGATGGCCGGGAGCAGTTCGGCTCGGTCCGCTCCGTTGCAGTGCCGGATCTCGAAGTCCGGGCCGAGCGCGTCCACGGTCGCGGGCGACAGCTCTTCAGCGATGAGTACGACAGGTTTCGAGCTCACGTGAGTCCTCACAAGTCCAAAGCGTGCGGACGGCCGTCCCGACGGCCGCAGGCGGTGGAGGGGTGTCGCGACCCGGAGGGCCGCTTGAGCCGCGTGGAAGACGCACGACGCTGTGGGCCTGACGCGTATGTAGTACGGCAGTGTAGTGGCGCGGCGCTGGTCCTCCCGCGCCTCTGCGGAAGGATCACCCGTCCGTGATTCGACGGGCTGGACAAAGGGGCCGGAGCAGTCCGCTCCGGCCCCTCGGCCCTTGAGGGCTTACGCCTCCTCGTCGACCCAGGACATCAGCTTGCGCAGCTGCTTGCCCGTGGTCTCCAGCAGGTGCTCGCTGTCCTGCGTCTTGTACTCGTTGTACTTCTTCAGGCCGCCGTGGTACTCGGCCATCCACTCGCGCGCGAAGGTGCCGTCCTGGATCTCGGCGAGGACCTTCTTCATCTCGGCCTTGGTGGCGTCGGTGATGATGCGCGGGCCGGTGACGTAGTCGCCCCACTCGGCGGTCTCGGAGACGGACCAGCGCATCTTCTCCAGGCCGCCCTCGTACATGAGGTCGACGATCAGCTTCAGCTCGTGGAGGCACTCGAAGTAGGCGATCTCCGGCTGGTAGCCCGCCTCGACCAGGGTCTCGAAGCCGGCCTTGACCAGGGCGGAGGTGCCACCGCACAGGACGGCCTGCTCGCCGAAGAGGTCGGTCTCGGTCTCCTCGGTGAAGGTCGTCTTGATGACGCCGGCGCGGGTGCCGCCGATGCCCTTGGCGTACGACAGGGCGAGCGCGAAGCCGTTGCCGGTGGCGTCCTGCTCGACGGCCACGATGCACGGAACGCCGCGGCCCTCCTCGTACTGGCGACGGACGAGGTGGCCCGGGCCCTTGGGGGCGACCATGCAGACGTCGACGCCGGCCGGGGGCTTGATGAAGTCGAAGCGGATGTTCAGGCCGTGGCCGAAGAACAGCGCGTCGCCGTCCTTCAGGTTCGGGGCGATGGACTCCTCGTAGACCTGGGCCTGGATCGGGTCCGGGACGAGGATCATGATGACGTCGGCCTCGGCGGCGGCCTCGGCCGGGGTCACCACGCGCAGGCCCTGCTCCTCGGCCTTCGCCTTGGACTTGGAGCCCTCGTGCAGACCGACACGGACGTCGACGCCCGAGTCACGGAGCGACAGCGCGTGGGCGTGGCCCTGGCTGCCGTAACCGATGACCGCGACCTTGCGGCCCTGGATGATGGACAGGTCGGCGTCGGCGTCGTAGAACAGCTCGGCCACTTTGGGTTCTCTCCTTGAGTGCAGGTGTTGCGTCCCACCGTATGACGGCGGGCGGAAGCGAAGTCTCGGGGTCTCGGTATACGGGCGGCCGAAACCGCCCGTACACCCCTACAGCTTTACGCGCTGCGGTCGAGGGCGCGCAGCGAGCGGTCGGTGATCGAGCGGGCGCCGCGGCCGATCGCGATGGTGCCGGACTGGACCAGCTCCTTGATGCCGTACGGCTCCAGCATCTTGAGCATGGCGGACAGTTTGTCGCTGGAGCCGGTGGCCTCGATCGTGACGGCCTCCGGGGAGACGTCCACGGTCTTGGCGCGGAACAGCTGGACGATCTCGACGATCTGGGAGCGCGTCTCGTTGTCGGCCTTGACCTTCACCAGAACGAGTTCACGGTGGACGGCCTGGGCCGGCTCCAGCTCGACGATCTTCAGCACCTCGACGAGCTTGTTGAGCTGCTTGGTGACCTGCTCGAGCGGCAGCGCGTCGACGCTCACCACGATCGTGATGCGGGAGATGTCGGCGTGCTCGGTCACCCCGACGGCGAGCGAGTCGATGTTGAAGCCGCGGCGGGAGAAGAGGGCCGCGATCCGGGCGAGGATGCCCGGCTTGTTCTCCACCAGGACGGAGAGCGTGTGCTTGGACATGATCTTTTACGTCTCTCTCGCTCAGTCGTCTTCGTTGTCGCCGAAGTCGGGGCGGACGTCCCGGGCGGCCATGATCTCGTCGTTGGAGGTGCCGGCGGCGACCATCGGCCACACCATGGCGTCCTCGTGGACGACGAAGTCGACGACGACGGGCCGGTCGTTGATGGAGTTCGCCTCTTCGATGACCTTGTCGAGGTCGTCCGGGGACTCGCAGCGGATGGCGTGGCAGCCCATGGCCTCCGACAGCTTCACGAAGTCGGGGACGCGGGTGCCGCGGGCGTCCGGGTTGACGTCCTCGGGCCCGGAGTGCAGCACGGTGTTGGAGTACCGCTGGTTGTAGAAGAGGGTCTGCCACTGGCGGACCATCCCGAGGGCGCCGTTGTTGATGATGGCGACCTTGATCGGGATGTTGTTCAGGGCGCAGGTGGTGAGTTCCTGGTTGGTCATCTGGAAGCAGCCGTCGCCGTCGATCGCCCAGACCGTCTGGTCCGGGGCACCGGCCTTGGCGCCCATCGCGGCCGGGACCGCGTACCCCATCGTCCCGGCGCCGCCGGAGTTGAGCCAGGTCGCGGGCTTCTCGTACTGGACGAAGTGGGCGGCCCACATCTGGTGCTGGCCGACGCCCGCCGCGAAGATCGTGCCCTCGGGCGCGAGCTGTCCGATCCGCTCGATGACCTGCTGCGGGGAGAGGGTGCCGTCCTCGGGCAGGTCGTAGCCGAGCGGGTAGGTGTCGCGCCAGCGGGACAGGTCCTTCCACCAGGCGCTGTAGTCGCCCTGCTGGCCCTCGCTGTGCTCCTTCTGCACGGCCTGGATCAGGTCGGCGATGACCTCGCGGGCGTCACCGACGATCGGCACGTCGGCGGCGCGGTTCTTGCCGATCTCCGCGGGGTCGATGTCGGCGTGGACGATCTTGGCGTGCGGGGCGAAGCTGTCCAGCTTGCCGGTGACGCGGTCGTCGAAGCGGGCTCCGAGGGCGACGATCAGGTCGGCCTTCTGCAGCGCGGTGACGGCGGTGACCGCACCGTGCATGCCCGGCATTCCCACGTGCAGCGGGTGGCTGTCGGGGAACGCGCCGAGCGCCATCAGGGTGGTGGTGACGGGCGCTCCGGTGAGTTCGGCGAGGACCTTGAGCTCGGCGGTGGCCTGTGCCTTGATGACACCGCCGCCGACGTAGAGGACGGGCCGCTTGGCGGCGGTGATGAGCTTGGCGGCCTCGCGGATCTGCTTGGCGTGCGGCTTGGTCACCGGGCGGTAGCCGGGCAGGTCCATGACCGGGGGCCAGGAGAAGGTGGTCTTCGCCTGGAGGGCGTCCTTGGCGATGTCGACCAGGACCGGTCCGGGGCGGCCGGTGGAGGCGATGTGGAAGGCCTGCGCGATGATCCGCGGGATGTCCTCGGCCTTGGTGACCAGGAAGTTGTGCTTGGTGATCGGCATGGTGATGCCGACGATGTCCGCCTCCTGGAAGGCGTCCGTGCCGATCGCCTTGGAGGCCACCTGCCCGGTGATCGCCACGAGCGGCACCGAGTCCATGTGGGCGTCCGCGATCGGCGTGACCAGGTTGGTCGCGCCCGGGCCCGAAGTGGCCATGCAGACGCCGACCTTGCCGGTGGCCTGCGCGTAGCCGGTGGCCGCGTGGCCGGCGCCCTGCTCGTGCCGGACCAGGACGTGGCGCACCCGGGTGGAGTCCATCAGGGGGTCGTACGCGGGAAGGATCGCACCGCCGGGGATGCCGAATACGGTGTCGGCCCCGACCTCCTCGAGAGAGCGGATGAGGGACTGCGCACCCGTGACGTGCTCGGGGGCGGACTGCTGTCCTCCGGATCGGGGCCGCGGCTGCGGATGGTGGGCCCCGGTGGCCTGCTCGGTCATCGTCAGTCTCTTCTCGATGCTGAGGGTTTTTGCGAGGTTTGTGCGGGGTTCTGCTGCGGTTCGGCGGGTGCCTGTGCAACAAAAAACCCCTCGTGCCGTAAGGCAAGCGAGGGGAGCGCGCCGGGAGTGGTCGCTGGGAGTTCCGGGTCCGTCCGGACGTCACCAGCTTCAGCCGACGCGCTTTCCAAGTACGAGAATTCGGGTGCGCATGGCACTGACCCTCCCCCCGACGCGCACCACGTGTCAAGTGGGTGGGACGGGAGTCTCATTATGTGAGCGCAGTCCAGTTCCGCCTCCCAGGACGGCCGGTACCCCACTTGTGTACACCGATGAGCCGCCGCCCGCGAACGCGGGCTCGATCGGCCCGTGCGGCACGGGATAGCGGCCGGATCCGAGCGCCCGCCGCAGCCGGTACTCGTCCAGCGGTGCGGAGAACGCCATGCCCTGGCCGTGGGTGCAGCCCATCGCCCGCAGGGCCACCACCTGCTCGGGCAGGTCCACGCCGTCGGCCACGGACTGCAGCCCCAGGTCGGTGGCGATTCTGAGCAGCCCGCTGGTGATCTTGTGCAGCCGGGCGGACTCGACGACGCCCTCGACCAGGCTGCGGTCGAGTTTCAGCACGTCGACGGGGAGTCTGCGCAGCGCGGTGATCGCCGCGTACCCGCTGCCGAAGCCGTCCAGGGCGATCCGCACGCCGAGCCTGCGCAGGGCGCCGAGCCTGCGCTCCAGCTCGTCCAGGGAGATCCGCGGGTCGGTGTCGGACACCTCGATCACCAGCGAGCCGGACGGCAGCCCGTGCCGGGTCAGCAGCGCCTCGATCGAGCCGAGCGGCATCGACCGGTCGAGCAGCCGCCGCGCGCTCATCCGCACCGCCACGGGCACGGCGAGCCCCGTCGCGGTCCGCTCGGCGGCCTGCTCCACGGCCTCCTCCAGGATCCAGCGGCCCAGCTCCTGCGTCTTGTCGCTGTCCTCGGCGACCCGCAGGAACTCGGCAGGGGTGAACAGCACCCCCTGCGAGGACCGCCAGCGCGCCTGCGCCTCGACCGACGTGATCCGGCCGTCCTCCAGACAGACCACGGGCTGGTGCAGCAGCGCGAACTCGCCGTCGTGCAGTGCGGCCCGCAGCCGCGTGGCCAGCTCCGCCTTTCGTACGACGTCCTGCTGCATCTGCGGTGCGTACAGCTCGACGCGGCCCTTGCCGGCCCCCTTGGCGCGGTACATGGCGAGGTCGGCGTTGCGCAGCAACTCGCCCGCGCCCAGGCCCGGTTCGGCGAAGGCGACGCCGATGGACGCGGCGACGCGGACATCGTTGCCGTCGATGAGGTACGGCTGCGAGAGCGTGATCCTGAGGCGGTCGGCGAGCTCCAGGATGTGCCGTTCGCGTGCGGAGCGGTCACGGGTGCCGTCTCCGACGATCAGGGCCGCGAACTCGTCGCCGCCCAGCCGGGACGCGGTGTCGCCCTGCCGGACCGCGTCCTGGAGTCTGCGGGCGGCCTGGACGAGCAGCTCGTCCCCGGCCTGGTGCCCGATCGTGTCGTTGACGGCCTTGAAGCCGTCGAGGTCGATGAAGAGGACGGCCGTACCGCGCAGGGACACCCGGTCGGCGGCCCGGCGGCCGGACAGGGCCTGCTGGACGCGCTGGGTGAACAGGGCGCGGTTGGGCAGGTCGGTGAGCGGGTCGTGCTCGGCGTTGTGCTGCAACTGTGCCTGCAGCCGCACTCGTTCGGTCACGTCCCGGCTGTTGAAGATGAGGCCGCCGTGGTGGCGGTTGACGGTGGACTCGACGTTGAGCCAGCCCCCGCCGCCGGACCGGAAGCGGCATTCGATGCGGGTGGTGGGTTCCTCCTGGGGGCTGGCGGCGAGGAAGCGGCGCACCTCGTGCACCACGCAGCCCAGGTCCTCCGGGTGGATGAGATTGGCCAGTTCGGTGCCCACCAGCTCCTCGGCGGGCCGTCCGTAGACCCCGGCGGCGGCCGGGGAGACGTACCGGAGGATGCCGTTGGGCGCGGCGATCATGATGACGTCGCTGGAGCCCTGCACCAGGGAGCGGAAGTGGTTCTCCTTCTGCGCCAGTTCCTGGGTGAGGGTGATGTTGTCGAGCAGCATGATGCCCTGGCGGACCACGAGGGCGAGCACGACGGTGCCGCCGGTGATCAGCACGACGCGGTCGACGCTGCGGCCGTTGAGGACGTTGTAGAGGATCCCCAGGGTGCAGACGGCGGCGGCGAGGTAGGGCGTGAGGGCGGCCAGGGAGCCGGCGATGGGCCGGGCGGCCGGGTAGCGGCCGCTCTCTCCTCCCGGGGCGGGGGTGTGGTGCTGGTGGCCGCCGCCGCGCTGACCGGGCAGGTGCTCGTGCACCACGCGCGTGTGCCCTTCGGCGTCCTGCACGTCCGCGTGCCGGGAGGCGGACCAGGGCGCGTACGCGAGGAGCAGCGAGCCGGCGAACCAGCCCGCGTCGAGCAACTGGCCCGAGTGGTACCTGTTGTGGAGCAGGGGCAGGCTGAACAGGGCGTCGCACATGACCGTCAGCGCGAGGGCGCCGATGGCGGTGTTGACGGCCGCGCGGTTGGCCACCGAGCGCCTGAAGTGCAGCGCCAGCACCACGCTGACCAGCGCGATGTCCAGCAGGGGGTACGCCAGCAGCAGCGCGGTGTGCGCGACGCCCGTCCCGTCGGACTCGGCCGTCTTGGCGAGGGCGAGGCTCCAGGAGATCGTCAGCAGCGAGCCGCCGATCAGCCAGGCGTCCAGGGCCAGGCAGACCCAACCGGCCTTGGTCACCGGCCGCTTGGCCAGCACCAGGAGTCCCACGATCGCGGACGGCGCGAAGCACAGGAAGAAGAGGTCGGCATAGCTGGGCGAGGGGACGTCCTCGACCAGGACGACCTCGTACCACCCCCATACTCCGTTGCCCAGGGCCACCATCGCCGAGGAGAGCGCGAAGAGCAGCCAGGCGGATCGAAAGCGGACGCAGTGCCTACGGGCGTAGAGGAAACAGGACACGGCTGCGGCGCCCGCTGCGGCGCTCAGCCCGAAGTCGCCCATGACATCGGCGAGTTTCTCCGAACCCCAGCCGAGCGCGGAACCGACGGCGTATCCCGCGCAGACCAGGGCCAGAAGGAGTTGGTGGACCAGGCTCCTGCCGCCGCCGGCGAGCGGCCGGCGGGGCGGGAGCGTCCCCGTCGAAGGCTGCGCCCGCAGCACTCCGTCCAGGGTGGTCGTGGCAGGCGGCGGCGAGCTCACCGGGCCCTCCAGGTCCGCGCCGCTCCCGGGTCCCTCGGGTCCCGGTGCGCTGGATGGGCATGCCCCCTGCGGCTGCTGTGCCTGCGGTGGTGATGGCTGTGCCGGCAGCCGTGGCCGCCGTGATGACCCCGTCTGCGCGCGGGTGAACGCCAGGGTCGCCGTCGGCGGCCCCGCCGCGTCGGATCGTTCGTCCATAGGCCGTGCATCGCCCGTCGCCCCCCTCACAGTCTGAAATGTCCATCCCCGGCGCCGAACGGTGCGCGGCGCAGCCCCTGTCGGGACGATACACCAGTCTCGTCACTCAGGGACATAGTTCCTCTACGCTCCGTGACGACCAGCGAGGATGCGGGCACGCAATGCGTCCGGAAGGTTGCGGAGGGTACCGGAAACGGATTGCGCGCCTGTTGCGCCCGTCCCGCGGATCGCGCGCCGGACGCTCAACTCATCGGTGTCACGCGCTGTTTGCGCCTGTCGTAAGGATCACGTTTCCGAGGGGCTCCCGGTTCACGAAACGTGTCAGCTGGTTCACGAGGAGTCGCTTCGCGCGCGGCAGGAAGGCGGACGTCGGTCCGCCCACATGGGGGCTGATGAGTACGCCGGGCGCCCGCCACAGGGGGTGTTCGCGGGGCAGGGGTTCGGGGTCGGTGACGTCGAGGGCGGCGGTGATACGGCCGCTCTCCACCTCGGCGAGCAGCGCCTTGGTGTCGACGACGGGGCCGCGGGAGACGTTCACCAGGAGCGCGCCGTCCTTCATGCGGGCGAGGAAGTCGGCGCCGGCCAGGCCGCGGGTGGACTCGGTGAGGGGCGTGATCAGGACGACGACGTCCGCCTCGGGGAGCAGCGCGGGCAGGTCGGTGAGTGGGTGCACGGGGCCGCGCGCCGTGGTGCGCCCGGAGCGCGCGACGCGCGCCACCCGCGCGACCTCGAAGGGCACGAGCCGGTCCTCGATCGCGGATCCGATCGAGCCGTACCCCACGATGAGCACGTTCTTGTCGGCGAGCGCGGGCCGGAACCCGCCGAGCCACTCCCCGCGCTCCTGTGCCCGCACGAAGTCGGGCACCCCGCGCAGCGAGGCGAGGATCAGCGTGAGCGCGAGCTCGGCGGTGCTCGCCTCGTGCACCCCGCGCGCGTTGCACACCTGAACGCCCGGTCGCAGGTCGGAAAGGTTCGGCAGCAGAGCGTCGATCCCGGCGGACAGCGTCTGCACCACCCGCACGGAACTCAGCCGTGCGAGGGGGCGTACGGCGACCTCCGCGGGCTTCATGTAGGGGACGACGTAGTAGACGCAGTCGGCGGGGTCGGCGGGGTACTCCTCCCCGCCGTCCCAGAAGCGGTACCGCGGGCCCTCGGGAAGCCCCTCGATCTCCTCGGCCGGGATGGGAAGCCACACGTCAGCAGTCATGCAAGGAGGCTATGTCAGGCCGCCGTGGACCAAGAGGTTAGGTTGGGGGCTCGGCAGAGGGAGGGTCACGGGCAGGTGGAGCGCAGGACGATCGGCGCGAGGGCACTCGCGGTGGGGGCCGTCGGCCTCGGGTGCATGCCGATGAGCTGGGCGTACAGCGCGTCGCGGCAGCGGGGCGAGGAGTCGCTCAGGGCGGTGCACCGGGCGCTGGACGCGGGCTCGACGCTCCTCGACACCGCCGACATGTACGGCCCGTTCACCAACGAGCTGCTGCTGGGGCGGGTGTTGAAGGAGCGGCGCGCGGACGCCTTCGTGTCGACGAAGGTGGGCCTGCTGGTCGGCGAGCAGCACATCGTGGCCAACGGCCGCCCCGGCTATGTGAAGCGCGCCTGCGACGCCTCCCTGCGCCGGCTGCAGACCGACGTCATCGACCTCTACCAGCTGCACCGGGCGGACCCGGAGGTCCCCGTCGAGGAGACGTGGGGTGCGATGGCGGAGCTCGTACAGGCGGGAAAGGTACGGGCGTTGGGGCTGTGCGCGGTGGGCGCGCGCGGCGGGCGCCGCTCGGGCGGGCGGCTGCACGACGCGACGGTCAAGCAGCTCCAGCGCGTTCAGCAGGTGTTCCCGGTGAGCGCGGTCGAGGCCGAGCTGTCGGTGTGGTCGCCCGAGGCCCTGGAGACGCTGCTGCCGTGGTGCGCGGCCCGCGGCGTCGGCTTCCTGGCCGCGATGCCGCTCGGCAACGGCTTCCTGACCGGCACCCTCACCCCCGGCGAGGGTTTCGAACCGGACGACCTGCGCGCCCGCCACCCCCGCTTCACCGCGGAGATGATGGCCGCGAACCAGCCGATCGTCGCGGGCCTGCGCCGGATCGCCCGCCGGCACGGCGAGGACGTCACGCCCGCCCAGGTGGCGCTCGCCTGGGTGCTGGCGCAGGGCCGGCACGTGGTCCCGGTGCCGGGCACCAAGCAGGAGCGGTGGGCGGCCGAGAACGCGGCGGCGGCCGACCTGTCCCTGACGGCCGAGGAACTGGCCGAGGTGGCGGACCTGCCGGGCGCACGGGGATCCTGGGACTGACACCCGCCGACCGCGACCTCGAAGCACCGACTGCGGCCTCGGGCATACGGCGCTCGGCCGCCCCGGGCGTACGGTGCTGGGCCGCCCCGGGCGTCCGGTGACCCGAACGGCGGTCGCGGGACCGAAACCGAGCGGTCGCCGCGGCGTCCCTGATTCGGGGGCCGAGGATCGGGAACCTGCGCGCCGCGAGCGGTGTAAGACAAGTAGAACCTGCCGCTGGACCGCCCCGCCGAAGGGACCAAGACCGTGCTACGACGAGCTGTGCCGGCCCTACTGGCCGCGACCGCACTCCTGCTGACGGCCGGCTGCTCCTCCGACGGAGGAGGATCACCCGGCGACGAGGGCAGCACGCCACCGGGCAGTACGACGGCCGACTCCTCGCCGTCGGCACAGGCGGCCGAGCAGGCCCCGCCCGCCAAAGGCTCGGTGAAGGTGCTGCGCACGGTCACCACGGGGTTGAACACCCCCTGGGGCATCGCCCCGCTGCCCGACGACAGCGCCCTGCTCGTCGCGTCCCGGGACCAGGGGACGATCACCAAGGTCGACGTGAAGACCGGCAAGAAGACCGAGCTGGGCAAGGTGTCCGGCGTCTCCGCGGCCGGCGAGGGCGGCCTCCTCGGCCTCGCCCTCTCCCCGGACTACGCCTCGGACCACATGGTCTACGCGTACTTCACCTCCGCCTCGGACAACCGCATCGTCCGCATGCTGTACGACACGAAGAAGCCGGCCGGCGAGCAGCTCGGCGCACCGGACACGATCTTCAAGGGCATCCCCAAGGGCTATATCCACAACGGCGGCCGGATCGCCTTCGGCCCGGACAAGATGCTGTACGCGGGCACCGGCGAGAGCGGCGACCGCGGCTTGGCCCAGGACAAGAAGTCCCTGGGCGGCAAGATCCTCCGCATGACCCCGGAGGGCGAGCCGGCCCCGGGCAACCCGTTCCCGGACTCCCCGGTGTACACCTACGGCCACCGCAATGTGCAGGGCCTGGCCTGGGACCCCGAACAGCGCCTGTTCGCCTCGGAGTTCGGCCAGGACACCTGGGACGAGCTGAACGCGATCAAGCCGGGCGACAACTACGGCTGGCCGGACGCCGAGGGCAAGTCCTCGGATGCCAAGTACCACAACCCGATAGCCCAGTGGCACACCGACGACGCCTCCCCCAGCGGTATCGCCTACGCCGAGGGCTCCATATGGATGGCGGGCCTGAAGGGGCAGCGCCTGTGGCGCATCCCGCTGAAGGGCACGGTGGCCTCGGCGGCCCCGCAGGCCTTCCTGGAGGGCAAGTACGGCCGCCTGCGCACGGTGGTCTCGGCGGGCGGCGACAAGCTGTGGGTGACCACCAGCAACACGGACGGCAGGGGCACACCGAAGAGCGGGGACGACCGGATCCTGGAGCTGGAGGTGAGGTAGGGCCCGTCATTCCTCGGTGGCGTCCGGGTCGGCGTCGGCGTCGGACTCGCTCGGCTTCGGCCGGCGGACGACGACCTTCCCGGACTCCAGGTCTATCGGCCCGCGCCCGGGGTCGTTGTCGCCCACGTCCTCGCGGGTCAGTTCCAGGCGCTTCTTCTCCTCGTGGGTGTGCTTGCGGCCCGGTGCGAAGAGCTCCTCGAACATGTTGAACACGGTGCCTCCCCTGTAGGTCCCCTACCGTGCCGGGCCGAGGGCGTCGACGGTGAACAGGCCGAGCCTGTGAGCCACCGCCGCCGCCTCTCCCCTCCCTGAGACGCCGAGCTTGCCCAGAATGTTCGACACATGGACGCTCGCCGTCTTCGGGGAGATGAAGAGCTCCTCGGCGATCTGGCGGTTGGTGCGGCCGGCGGCGACCAGGCGCAGCACGTCCCGCTCCCGGCTGGTGAGGCCGAGCGCCTCGGCCGGGTCGGCGGACCGCTGGTCCGGGACGCGGGTCAGGGCGAGGCGGGCGCGCTGGGCGAGCAGGGCGACGGAGTCGGCGAGCGGGCGGGCGCCGAGGTGCTCGGCGACGGCGTGGGCGAGGCGGAGCAGTTCCCGGGCTCGGTCGCGTTCGTCGTCGCCCGGGGACGCCGTGAGGAGGGCCGCGGCGAGGCGGTGGCGGACGCGGGCGAGGTCGTAGGGGCGGTCCAGGCGCTCGAAGGCGGTGACCACGTCCGACCAGGTGTCGGCGGTGTCCTGGCCCTCGGCGCGGGCGAGTTCGGCGCGGACCCACCGTTCGTGGGCGAGCCAGACGGGGGCGCCGGTGGTGAGCTTCTTGGCGGCCTTCAGGATGCGCGCGAGTGCCTCGGCGCGGCCCTGCGCGGCGACGGGCAGCGAGCGGGCGTCGGCCTCGGCGGTGGCGGCGGCGAGAAGCAGCGGCCAGCCGTAGCGGGCCGTGCCGGGCGGGAAGCCGGCGGCCAGGGCGCGGTCGATCTCGGCGCGGACGTCCACCAGGCGGCCCTCGCCGGCCGCTACGCCGATCGTGATGCGGGCCAGGGGCACGGACTGCTGGGGCATCGTGTCGTGGGTGCCGAGGTAGTCGCGGGCGGCGGTCAGTTGGCGGGCGGCCTCGGCCAGATCGCCCCGGCCCAGGGCGAGATGGGCCAGGCAGAGGGCACCGGCGCCCTGTGGTTTCGCGCTGTGGCCCACCCGCAGGGCGTTCCTGGCGGCGTCGGCGGCCTCGTCCCAGCGGCCGAGGAAGTACAGGGACTTGGAGAGGTTGCCCCACACCCACGCCTCGGTGTCCAGGAGACCGAAGCGCCGGGTGAAGGGGATGCCCTCCTCCAGGAGTGCCACGGCTTCGGCGTCCCGGCCGACGCCTTCGAGTTCGGAGGGCAGGTTCACATAGGCCCGGCCGGCGACATGGGCGACGCCCTCCTCCAGGGCCCGCTCCCTCACCTCGTTCATCTCCGCGAGGCCCGCGTCGAGGGCGCCCGCGTCGACGGTGAGGCCGCCGAGGGTGAGGCGGGCGTTCAGTTCGATCTCGCGGGCGCCGACCATACGCGCGTACTCCACCGCTCGCTCCGCGGCCGACAGGGCCTCGGGGCCGGGTTCGTGGAGCATGGACCAGTTGGCGACGTTGGCGAGGACCTCGGCGTGCACCTCGGAGGGCGGCAGGCCGCGTACCAGCTCCTGTGCGGTGTCCAGTTCCTTCCAGCCGTCGCCGCGGGCCAGCGCCTGCACCAGCCGGGAGCGCTGGACCCAGAACCAGGCGGCGCGCAGCGGGTCGCCCTCGTCCTCCAGCAGGTGGAGGGCGCGCTTGGTGATCTTAAGGGCGCGTTCGCGCTCCCCGGAGAGCCGGCCGGCGACGGCGGCCTCGGCCATGAGGTCGAGGTAGCGCAGCGGGGTGGTGGCGGGGTCGCAGCCGCAGGGCGGGTAGACCTCGGTGTAGTCGACGGGGCGCAGTTCGTCGCGGACGCTCTCGGGGGCCGTGTCCCACAGCTCCATCGCCCGTTCCAGGAGCCGGAGTTGTTCGCTGTAGGCGTTGCGGCGGCGGGCCTCGACGGAGGCGTCGAGGACGGCGGGCAGGGCCTTGGCGGGGTCGTGCGCGTGGTACCAGTAGCTGGCCAGGCGCATGACGCGCTCGTCGGCGGGGACCAGCGTGGGGTCCGCCTCCAGGGCCTCGGCGTAGCGGCGGTTGAGGCGGGAGCGCTCGCCGGGCAGCAGGTCGTCGCCGACGGCCTCGCGGACCAGGGAGTGGCGGAAGCGGTAGCCGTCGCCGGCCGGGGTGGCGAGCAGGATGTTGGCGTTCACCGCGGCCCGCAGCGCCTCGATGAGGTCGTCCTCGGCGAGCCGGGCGACGGCGGCGAGCAGCCGGTACTCGACGGTGGAGCCGCCCTCGGCGACGATCCGGGCGACCCGCTGGGCGCTCTCGGGCATCCCCTCGACGCGGACCAGGAGCAGGTCCCGGAGGGAGTCGGTGAGGCCGGCGCGGCAGCCCTCGGTGGCGCAGACGGCGAGTTCCTCGACGAAGAAGGCGTTGCCGTCGGAGCGTTCGAAGATGTCGTCGACCTGGCCGGGGTCGGGTTCGGCGGCGAGGATGCCGGCTATCTGGCGGCCGACCTCCTCTCGGTTGAAGCGGGCGAGTTCGATGCGGCGGACGGTGCGCAGGCGGTCGAGCTCGGCGAGCAGGGGGCGCAGCGGGTGGCGGCGGTGGATGTCGTCGGCGCGGTAGGTGGCGAGGACGACGAGGCGGCCGGTGCGCAGGGTGCGGAAGAGGTAGGCCAGCAGGTGGCGGGTGGAGGCGTCGGCCCAGTGCAGGTCCTCCAGGGCGACGACGACGGTGCGGTCGGCGGCGACGCGCTCCAGGACGCGGGCGGTGAGTTCGAAGAGGCGGGCCATGCCCTCCTCGTCGTGCCGGCCGGCTGCTTGGGCGGTGATGGTGTCGCCGATCTCGGGGAGCAGCCGGGTGAGTTCCTCCTCCTGTCCGGCGGCCGCGGCGGCGAGTTCCTCGGGCAGTTCGCGGCGCAGGGCGCGCAGGGCGGTGGAGAAGGGGGCGAAGGGCAGCCCGTCGGCGCCGATCTCGACGCAGCCGCCGAGCGCGACGACGGCGCCCTGGCGGCAGGCCGCGGTGGCGAACTCCTCGACCAGCCGGGTCTTGCCGACCCCGGCCTCCCCGCCGATCAGCAGGGCCTGGGGCTCGCCCGCGCCGGCTCGCGCGAGCGCCTCGTTCAGCGTGTGCAGCTCCTCGCCTCGGCCGACGAACACGGGACTGACGGACTTGGTCTCCACGAGCCCGAGCATCGCACGCGGGTCGGACAGTGCGGCACTCGTTTTCGCCGGGACGAGGCTCGGCCGGAGGGCATCGGCCCTCGCGAGGGCGCTTCCGGCCGCCGGATGGACGGCCGCCCCCGCCGCGGGCAGGTGCGGCAGGGGCGGAGTCGGGGGGTGTGCGGTCGTACGGCTGTCGTGTTCCTGAGGACGGCGCTTGGCTGCTTCCTGAGGACGGCCCTCCCCCGTGGGGCCGTCCTCCCTGAGCCGGGGGCTCATGCGGTGCGGGACCGCAGCCGACGGAGGCGTGGAGTATGGGACTCCTTCTCGGCTTCGTGGCGTGCGGCGCGGCGGGTGCGGGAGGCCTCGCGGGCCAGGCGCTCCTGCTCGGCGCGGCGGATGAGCTCGGCGGAACGGAGCTGGGAGATCTCGAACTCGTACATGGTGTGTCCCTCGTGAGAGTCGGTTTCCGGTGTCGCTTTCTGCGATGCCTCAACCTTCGTCTCCCAGGGGGGTGCGTCACATCGGGAGAGTTCCGCATCTTCGGGGGTGCGGGGGGCCTTAGACGCGCCGGAGGGGCCCCATGGGCTCCGTAAGGTGCTTACGGATGCCCTAAGGCCCCTCGTGACCTGCGGTGATTCAGCTGGCGGACGGCAGCCCGAGCAGGACGTCGGTGTACTTGAGAACGGCCAGGAGCAGGCCGATCACGCCGAGGACGACGCCGCCCCAGGAGACCGACTTGATCCAGGTGGCCTGCGGCTTGCCGGGGGCTCCGAACGCGGGCCGGGCCAGCACGACGACGCCGACGATCAGCGCGAGCAGGGCGAAGACGCCGCCCCACAGCGCGGTGGCCTGCCAGGCCTGGCCGTAGCCCTCGTCGAGCAGCTTGGCGACGCTGGAGGACGAGGAGCTCTGGGCGTGCAGCTGGCCGACCAGCTGCTGGCGCTCGGAGGCCACCGTGCCGATCCAGCTGCCGGTCAGCGAGACGAAGCCGAGCGCGGCGGAGACGACCGCTGCCGCGCCCTGGCCGACGCCGGTGGGGCCTTCCTCGTCGCCCTCGGAGCCGTTCTCGACAAGGTCGTCCTCGACGGACGCCTCCTCGTCGGTCTCGGCTGCGGTGGCGTCCACCGTCTCCTCGTCGGGCTTCACTTCGGTGGCCTCGGTCACGGCCTCGTCATCAGTCTTGGTGGTTCCCATACCTCGCACCGTACGGACGCTGGATGAGAGGTCTCTGAGTGATCGCGGAAGCGGTCCGCAGAGCCTCTGCCTATTGGTTGTGTGCGGCACGCCCGCGGGCTTCACGCCACTCCGGGGCCAGAATCGACCACACCTCCGAGTCGTGCCGCACCCCACCATAGGGGTACGCCTCCCGGTGCACGCCATCTCGCCTGAATCCGAGCTTCCGCGCAACGTTCAGGCTGGGCACGTTCCCCGAGGCGGCGATCCACTCGACGCGGTGGATGCCGCGTTCCTCGACCGCCCAGTCGATGAGGAATCGCATCGCACGCGTTATCAGTCCGCGACCCGTCGCGGCGGGCTCCAGCCAGCAGCCGACCTCCGCGTTGCCGGCGGCGGCGTCGAAGTTCAGCGTGAGGACGCCGCCGACGAGCTTTCCGTCCAGCCAGATGCCGTGGTACGAGCCGGTGTCGGCGGCGCGCATGTCGGCGTACCGCTGGAGTGTCTCGCGCGCGGTGGACACGTCCACGGCCTGCTGTCCGAACGGGATGAACTGCCCGATGAACTCGCGTCCGCGCTCCAGGTTCGCCAGGAACTCCTCGGCGTGCCAGGGCTCCAGGGGCCGCAGTTCGGCCCCGTCGTCACCCAGGGATATCGCGTACATCGCCCCGCTGCTCCTTCTCCAGTTCCGCCACGACGTCAGTGAGCCTCTCATGGGCGGCGCGGCACTCGGGCGGCTCGATGCTGATGCGGGGCAGGCGGGCGTCGAGCCAACGCGGCAGCCACCAGTTGGCGCCGCCGAGCATGTGCATGAGGGCCGGGACGAGCAGCGTGCGGAGCACGAAGGCGTCCAGGGCGACGGCGGAGGCGAGCGCGATGCCGAACATGGCGATCACGCGGTCGCCGCTGAGCACGAAGGCGAGGAAGACCGAGATCATGATGACCGCGGCGGAGTTGATGACGCGGCTGGTCTCGGCGAGGCCGACGCGGACGGCGCGCCGGTTGTCGCCGGTCTCCAGCCACTCCTCGTACATCCGGCTGACCAGGAACACCTGGTAGTCCATGGAGAGGCCGAAGAGGACCGACACCATGATCACGGGCAGGAAGGGCTCGATCGGGCCCGCGCGGCCGAGGCCCAGAAGTTCGCTGCCCCAGCCCCACTGGAAGATCGCGACGACGATGCCGAAGGCGGCGGCGACCGCGGCCACGTTCATCGCGGCGGCCTTGACCGGGATGCCGATGGACCGGAAGGCCAGCAGCAGGAGCAGACAGCCGAGGCCGATGACGACCCCGACGAAGAGGGGCAGCTTGCCGACGATGACGTCCGCGAAGTCGTCGTAGGACGCCGTCACACCGCCGACGTGCAGGTCGAGCGAGGTGCCGGTCTCGGCGCGCGGCAGCACCTCGGTGCGCAGCCGGTCGACGAGGTCGCTGGTCTTCTGCGACTGGGGTTCGGAGGTCGGGACGATCGTGAAGTACGCGGTGTCGCCGCCGGCGTCGTAGGTCACCGGCGTCACCGAGGCGACGCCCTCGGTGGTGCGGATGGTGGCGTCGAGGTTGTCGAGGGCGAGCTTGTCCTCGGCGCCGTCGACGCGCGTCACCACGGTCAGTGGCCCGTTGACGCCGGGCCCGAACCCGTCGGCCAGGAGGTCGTAGGCCTGCCTGGTGGTGGACGACGCGGGGTCGTTGCCCTGGTCGGAGGTGCCCAGGTGGAGGGAGAGCGTGGGCAGCGCGAGGACGGTCATCACGGCCAGCGCGACGATGCCGAGCGCCTTGGGGTGGCGCTCCACGAACGCGGACCACCGGTGCGCGAACCCGGTCGGCAGCTCGGGCTGCGGCCCGTGTTCCGCAAGCCGCCGCCGCTCGCGCCGGCTGAGGGCGCGCATGCCGATGAAGGACAGCAGGGCGGGCAGCAGGGTCACGGAGGCGGCGACCGTCAGGACGACCGTCAGCGAGGCGGCGATCGCGACGCCGTTGAGGAAGCCGAGCCGGAGGATCAGCATCCCCAGCAGGGCGATGCACACCGTGGCACCCGCGAAGACCACGGCCCGCCCGGTGGTCGCCACGGCATTGGTGACGGCCTCGGTGACCGACAGCCCACGTTTCAGCCCGCGCCGGTGTCTGGTCACGATGAACAGGGCGTAGTCGATGCCGACGCCGAGCCCGATCAGCATGCCGAGCATGGGCGCGAAGTCGGCGACGGTCATGGCGTGCCCGAGCAGCACGATGGCGCCGTAGGCGGTTCCGACGCTCACCAGCGCGGTGGCGATGGGCAGCACGGAGGCGGCGAGCGAGCCGAAGGCCAGGAACAGTACGGCGGCGGCCACGACCACCCCGACGATCTCCGCCACATGACCGCCGGCCGACTCGGTGAGGGCGACGGCGCTGCCGCCCAGTTCCACCTGGAGCCCGTCGGCCTCGGCGGCCTTGGCGGTGTGGACGACGGCCTCCGCCTCGGACTTGTCGATGTCCTCGGCGCCGTGTTCGAAGGTGACGGTGGCGTACGCGGTGTGCCCGTCGGCGCTGATCCGGCCGGCGCCCTGGCCGTCGTAGGGGCTGCTCACGGAGGCGACCCCGGGCAGGTCCGCGATCCGGTCGAGGGTGTCGGTCATCGTCTGCTCGACGTCGGCGGCGCGGACGCTGCCGGAGCTGGTGTGCCAGACGACGGTGTCGCTGTCGCCGCCGAGCCCGGGGAAGCCCTCCCGCAGCAGCTTGGTGGCGGTGCCGGACTCGGTGCCGGGGGCCTCGTAGTCGTTCGAGTACGCCGAGCCGGTGACGGCGGCGGCCGTGCCGACCCCGACGAGGAGGAGAAGCCACATCGCGACCGCGACGAGACGGTACCGAACACACCAGCGTGCAAGGGCTGCCACGAACCAGCTCCCGGGACAATATATGGATCTTTGACCGGGAACAGCCCGCAAAGAACGCATGAGCAAGGTGAGAACACTCTTGCAGGCAGAAGTGATCCTTTATGCCATTCGTGCGCCGATTCACAAGAGTGGGAGGCAGATCACAGGACAGTAACGACGACTCTGTCACCTCGGCCGGATCAGTCGAACTGGTCCCCCAGCGCCATCACCATCACCCCGACGATCAGCAGCCACAGTGCCCGCCGGGTGCGCCCCCGGGAGCCGAGCACCGCGGCCAGCGCGCAGACGGCGGCGCCGAAGCCGTAGGCGCCGGGCACCACGGCGGGCGCCGACCCGCTCAGCCGCAGCAGGGACGCGGCGAGGCCCGCCAGGGTCAGCAGCGTTCCCGTGCCGGCCGCCGTCCAGCGGGCCCGGCGGGCGTCGTAGGCCGTGTCCATCACGTCCTCGACGTCCCGTATCTCGGAATCATCTCGTCCGCTCATGGCGGGCGAGCCTAGCGCCTCCACCTGAGAAACCGGGTGCGCGGGGCCCCCGTTTGAAGGTACGACGGACCTCCTACGTATCCCCCTGCGCTGCCCCGGATTCCCAGGACCCAAGGAGCCCGCTCATCGTGACCGAACCCGCACTCGGCCAGTTGGACGACCGCCTGAACCACCCCAGCTACCCGCGCAGCAGCCAGTACGACGCCCGTTGGACCGTCGACAACCAGATGGGCCCGAACGCCCTGTGGCTGCTGGAATGGCTGGCCCCCGCCCTCGGCCTGGACACCCTGCGCCCCTGCGCGCGCGTGCTCGACCTGGGCTGCGGCCGGGCGATGACCTCGGTCTTCCTGGCCCGGGAGTTCCACGCCCAGGTCACCGCCGCCGACCTGTGGGTCGGGCCCGACGAGAACGCCCGCCGCATCGCCGAGGCCGGCTTCGCCGACCGGGTACAGCCGGTGCACACCGAGGCACACGACCTGCCCTTCGCGGAGGGCACCTTCGACGCGATCGTGAGCATCGACGCGTACCAGTACTTCGGCACCGCCGACCTCTACCTGCCCACCCTCGCCCGGCTGCTGAAGCCCGGCGGCCGGATCGGCGTCGTCATGCCCGCGGTCCGGGAGGAGTTGACGGGCGCCGAACCGCCGGAGCACCTCAAGCCCTGGTGGGAGCCCGACTTCTGGTGCTTCCACTCGGCCGACTGGTGGCGCCGCCACTGGACCCGCAGCGGTGCCGTCGAGGTCGAGACGGCCGACTGGCAGCCGGACGGCTGGCGGGACTGGCTGCTGTGGTGCGAGATCGTCGCCGAGGAGAGCCCGGAGGAGTTCCACCGCACGATGGCCCGCCGGGTCGGCGAGATGGTCCGCGCCGACGAGGGCCGCACGCTGGGCTTCGTACGGGTCGTAGGACGCCGCAAGTAACGCCCTGAGCAGAAAGGGTTACGGCCCCGGAGGGCATCCCTCCGGGGCCGTACCGCCTGTTCGTGCTCAGCCCTCGCTGACGCCCAGCTTCTCCAGGATCAGCTCCTTGACGCGGGCCGCGTCGGCCTGGCCGCGGGTGGCCTTCATGACCGCGCCGACCAGGGCACCGGCCGCGGCGACCTTGCCGCCGCGGATCTTGTCGGCGACGCCCGGGTTGCCGGCGATGGCCTCCTCGACGGCGGCGGTCAGCGCGCCCTCGTCGGAGACGACCTTCAGCCCGCGCTTGTCGACGACCTCGTCCGGGGTGCCCTCGCCCGCGAGGACGCCCTCGATGACCTGACGGGCCAGCTTGTCGTTCAGGTCACCCTTCGAGACCAGCTCGGTGACCCGGGCGACCTGCGCCGGGGTGATCGCCAGCTCGTCCAGGGACTTGCCCGACTCGTTGGCACTGCGGGCCAGTTCGCCCATCCACCACTTGCGGGCGGAGGCCGCGTCGGCACCGGCGTCGATGGTGGCGACGATCAGGTCCAGCGCACCGGCGTTGATGATCGCCTGCATCTCCACCGCGGAGACACCCCACTCGGCGAGCAGCCGGTTGCGGCGGGCCAGCGGCATCTCCGGCAGGGCCGCCCGGATCTCCTCGACCCACTCGCGCGAGGGCGCCACCGGGACCAGGTCGGGCTCCGGGAAGTACCGGTAGTCCTCGGCCTCCTCCTTCACGCGGCCCGAGGTCGTGGACCCCGTGTCCTCGTGGAAGTGCCGGGTCTCCTGGATGATCGTCCCGCCGGAGGACAGGACGGCCGCGTGCCGCTGGATCTCGAAGCGGGCCGCGCGCTCCACGGAACGCAGCGAGTTGACGTTCTTCGTCTCCGAGCGGGTGCCGAACTTCTCGGTGCCGTTCGGGCGCAGCGACAGGTTCACGTCGCAGCGCATCTGGCCCATCTCCATGCGGGCCTCGGAGACGCCGAGCGCCCGGATGACCTCGCGCAGCTCACGGACGTACGCCCGCGCGACCTCGGGAGCACGCTCGCCCGCGCCCTCGATCGGCTTGGTGACGATCTCGATGAGCGGGATGCCGGCGCGGTTGTAGTCCAGCAGGGAGTGGGACGCGCCGTGGATACGGCCGGTGGCGCCGCCGACGTGGGTCGACTTGCCGGTGTCCTCCTCCATGTGGGCGCGCTCGATCTCCACGCGGAAGGTCTCGCCGTCCTCCAGCTGTACGTCGAGGTAGCCGTTGAAGGCGATCGGCTCGTCGTACTGGGAGGTCTGGAAGTTCTTCGGCATGTCCGGATAGAAGTAGTTCTTCCGGGCGAAGCGGCACCAATCGGCGATCTCGCAGTTCAGCGCGAGACCGATCTTGATCGCCGACTCGACGCCGGTCGCGTTGACGACCGGGAGCGCGCCGGGCAGGCCGAGGCAGGTCGGGCAGGTCTGCGAGTTGGGCTCCGCGCCCAGCTCGGTCGAACAGCCGCAGAACATCTTGGTCCTGGTGCCGAGTTCGACATGGACCTCGAGGCCCATGACGGGGTCGTAGGACGCCAGCGCGTCCTCGTACGACACCAGGTCGGTCGTGGTGGTCACGGTGAAACTTCCCTCTCAGCCCAGCAGGACGTCGTCGTCGCCCAGCCGCTTCAGCTCGCGGTACAGGATGGCGAGGCCGGTGACGATCGCGACCGCGGAGACGGTGGCGTCGATCAGCCGCAGGGTGTCCTGCTCGGCGCGGGCCTTCTTGATCCTCTTGGCGACACCGATCGCGCCGAAGGCGGTGGTGGCGATGGACACGTACGTACCGGACTTGGACTTCTTGAAGTCCTGGGCCTTGGTCAGTGCCTTGGTCACAGCGACGGAGCCTCCTCGAGCAGCGGGTGCCCCCACTTTTCCACGAAGGCGGCCTCGACTGCTGCGCCGACCTTGTAAAGACGGTCGTCCTTCAGCGCCGGGGCGATGATCTGCAGACCCACCGGGAGGTTGTCCTCCGGGGCGAGACCGCAGGGCAGCGACATGGCCGCGTTGCCCGCGAGGTTGGTCGGGATGGTGCACAGGTCGGCCAGGTACATCGCCATCGGGTCGTCGGCGCGCTCGCCGATCGGGAAGGCGGTGGTGGGCGTGGTCGGCGACACGATCACGTCGACCTGCTCGAAGGCCTTCTCGAAGTCACGCGTGATGAGCGTGCGGACCTTCTGGGCGCTGCCGTAGTAGGCGTCGTAGTAGCCGCTGCTCAGGGCGTACGTGCCGAGCATGATCCGGCGCTTCACCTCGGGGCCGAAGCCTTCGGCGCGGGTGAGGGAGGTGACCTCCTCGGCGGAGTGCGTGCCGTCGTCGCCGGAGCGCAGGCCGTAGCGCAGACCGTCGAAACGGGCGAGGTTCGAGGAACACTCGCTCGGCGCGATCAGGTAGTACGCGGAGAGCCCGAGGTCGAAGGAGGGGCAGTCCAGCTCGACGATCTCGGCGCCCAGCTCCTTGAGGAGGGCGACGGACTCGTCGAAGCGCTGGATGACGCCGGCCTGGTAGCCCTCGCCGCGGAACTGCTTGACCACACCGACGCGCATGCCCTCGACGCTGCCGTTGCGGGCGGCCTCGACGACCGGCGGGACCGGCGCGTCGATCGACGTGGAGTCGAGCGGGTCGTGGCCGGCGATGACCTCGTGGAGCAGCGCCGCGTCCAGGACCGTACGGGCGCACGGGCCGCCCTGGTCGAGGGAGCTGGAGAAGGCGACCATGCCGTACCGCGACACGGCCCCGTACGTCGGCTTCACGCCCACCGTGCCGGTGACGGCGGCCGGCTGGCGGATGGAGCCGCCGGTGTCGGTGCCGATGGCGAGGGGGGCCATGTGCGCGGCCAGCGCGGCGGAGGAGCCGCCGCCGGAGCCGCCGGGGATCCTGGTGAGGTCCCAGGGGTTGCCGGTCGGGCCGTACGCGCTGTTCTCGGTGCTGGACCCCATGGCGAACTCGTCCATGTTGGTCTTGCCGAGGATGACGACGTCGGCGGCCTTGAGGCGCTTGGTGAGGGTGGCGTCGTAAGGCGGGATCCACCCTTCCAGGATCTTCGAACCGACGGTCGTCGGGATGCCCTCCGTGGTGAAGATGTCCTTGAGCGCGAGCGGAACCCCGGCCAGCGGGCCGAGCTTCTCGCCGCGCTCCCGCTTCTCGTCGACGGCACGGGCCTGCGCCAGGGCGCCCTCGCGGTCGACGTGCAGGAAGGCGTGCACCTTCTCGTCGACGGCCTCGATACGGGCGAGGTGGGCCTCGGTGACCTGTACGGCCGTGAGCTCACCGGAAGCGATCCTCGCGGCGGTCTCGGCCGCGGTCAGCTTGATGATGTTGACGTTGTTGTCCGTCATGACTTCTTAGTCCTCCCCCAGGATCTGCGGCACCTTGAAACGCTGCTGCTCCTGGGCCGGGGCGCCGGAGAGCGCCTGCTCGGGGGTGAGCGACGGACGGACCTCGTCCGCCCGCATGACGTTCGTCAGCGGGAGCGGGTGCGAGGTCGGCGGTACGTCTTGGTCGGCGACCTCGCTGACGCGGGCCACCGCGCCGATGATGTCGTCCAGCTGTCCCGCGAAGTGGTCGAGCTCTTCGGGCTTCAGCTCCAGACGCGCCAGCCGGGCGAGGTGGGCGACCTCCTCGCGCGTGATGCCAGGCATGCAGCGTTCCTCTGGGGTGAGTGTGTGTGGTTTGGGCCCAATCCTAGGGGGCACAGGGCCGTCGCCGTTAAACGGTTTCCGAGGGGCGCACGGTTACTCGGCGGCCGGCAGAGCTGCCCTTGGCCGCTGCCACCCCCGCGACCCCCGTGCCCGCAGCCACGCCGTCGTCTCCTCGGCCGGCATCGCGGCCGCGACCAGCCAACCCTGTACGGCGTCGCAGCCCAGGTCGCGCAAGCGCTCCCACGTCTCGTCGTCCTCCACGCCCTCCGCGACGACCAGCAGGCCGAGCGAGTGGGCCAGATCGACCGTGCACCGCACGATCTCCGCGTCCTCGGCGTCGACAGCCAGGCGTGCCACGAAGGAGCGGTCGATCTTCAGTTCGCTCACCGGCAGCCGCCGCAGGTGCACCAGCGACGAGTACCCGGTGCCGAAGTCGTCCAGGGACATCTTCACGCCGTGCCCGGTCAGCCCGGCGAGGGTGTCGGCCGCCCGCTGCGGGTCCTCCAGCAGGACGTGCTCGGTTATCTCCAGCTGCAGGGCCCCGGCAGGCACCCCGTGCCTGGCCAGCCGCGCCGCCACCGAGCCCGCGAACCCCGGCGTGTGGACGTCCCGCGGCGACACGTTGACCGCGACCGGCACATGCAGCCCCTGCGCCCGCCATCGGGCCACCTGTCCGAGCGCCGTCTCGAGCACGTACTCGGTGAGATGGGGCATCAGCCCCGACGACTCGGCGATCGCTATGAACTCGTCCGGCGGCACCTTCCCCCGCTCGGGATGCACCCAGCGGACCAGCGCCTCAAGGCCTGCGACCTGTCCGTCGAAGCGGACCTTGGGCTGGTAGTGCAGCTGCACCTCGTGCGCGTCCAGCGCCCGCCGCAGATCGCCGAGGAGCCCCAGCCGGTCCGGGGTGTTCGAGTCCCGCTTGGACTCGTACACCTCGACGCCTGTACGGTCCCGCTTGGCCTGGTACATCGCGACGTCCGCCCGCCGCAGCAGCCCCTCCGCGTCCAGGGCGTGGTCGGGGAAGACCGCGACGCCCGCGCTGGCCTCCAGGACGAGCGTGAGCCCGTCGAGGTCGAGGGGCGAGCTGAGCTCGGCGACCAGGCCACGGGCGAGCCGCGTCGCGGACGTCGTGGAGTCGGCGACCGGCAGCAGTACGGCGAACTCGTCGCCGCCGAGCCGCGCGGCCTCCGCCCCGCGCGGCAGGGCGGCCCGCAGCCGGTCCGCTATCTGCAGCAGCAGCCGGTCGCCGGCGAGATGCCCGAGCGTGTCGTTCACGGACCGGAAGCGGTCCAGGTCGATGAGCATCAGGGCGGCGCGGGCGCCGATCCGCTCGGCGTCGTCCAGCGCGGTCCAGATGCGTTCCAGGAGCCACTGCCGGTTGGGCAGTCCGGTCAGCGGATCGCGCAGCTGCTCCTCGGCGCGGGCCCGGGCTATCCACAGGGTGGAGTCGAGGGCGACCAGCGGGATGGAGAACAGCGGCAGCAGCACCGGCTGGGCGACGGCGACGACGCAGACCAGCGGGGCGATGCCGAGCAGCGCGACCGCGACCAGGCCCTGTCTGACCAGGGCGGTGCGGGCGACGGTGGGCAGGCCGCGGTGGCGCGGGGCGTGCAGGTACCAGAGCAGGGTGCGGGTGACCAGGAGGTAGGCGGCGGCGACCAGCGCCACCTCGGGGGCGGTGTAGACGGTCCAGGTGTCCGGGTTCCAGGGTTTCTCCACGGACGGCACGCGTCCGAAGACGCCGAGCACGAGGGCGCCGGCGGCGATGCCGAGGATGTCCACGGCGCCGTGCAGCACGCCCTGCCGCCAGCGGTTGCGCCGGGCTATGCCGACCAGCACGACGACGGTGAGGCTGACCATGCCGGCCGACACCCAGCCGTAGAGCAGCAGGACGGCGAGGGTGAGGGCGGCGCCGGAGCCGGTGCCGCCCCACCAGCGGGAGCGGCCGAGCATGACCAGGTGGCCGACGATGATGCCGGTGAGGACCGCGAGGGACCAGCCGACGGTGCCGGACGGGAAGAGCGCGTGCGTGCCGGTGAAGGCCCGGTAGAAGCCGGCGCCGAGGACGAAGGCGGCCGAGCCGACGACCGCCGCGGGCAGCGCGGGCCAGGACAGGTGACGTTCGTGGTCGGCGTCGGGCAGGCCGTGCGCGTGTCCGGCGGTGAGCGGTGGCACACCGCGGGTCTCCGTCACGGTGTACTGTCCGGTGCCCCGCCCCTCGGCGGCCGGACGCTCCGCAGGCCGCACGGTCCACCGGCTCGCCCGCCAGGCACCGCTGACCCTGAGGCGGCGCAGCCGTGAGTCAGGGGCGGCGCTCTCGGTCGGTTCCATTCCCGTCCCTCTCACAGCCGGCGGTGCCCACGCCACGCGGCCCGATGCCCGACGTCCATCAACGGCGGCCGCGTTGGAAAACCCTTCCCCTTGCTCATCAGGAGCAAGGGGATGCCCCGACCGCAGCTGGGCACGGCAGGCGCACATCTCAACAGTAGGCCGCAGAAGGCTTCCACGGGCAGCGGTCGTCCACGGTTGCCCGAATGCGACCCGGCCACCCGTATGCATCTGGTATGCGCCGATCGGGTGACCTTCAACCGCTACTCCTCTGTGGGGAGTGCCACTTCGGCCGCCGCTTCGGGTCCCTGTTCGAGCAGGACGTTGAACCCTTCCTCGTTCAGAACAGGCACCTTGAGCTGCATCGCCTTGTCGTACTTGGAACCAGGATTGTCACCCACGACCACGAAAGACGTCTTCTTCGAAACCGAACCGGTCACTTTCGCTCCCCGGGACTGCAGCGCCTCCTTGGCCCCGTCCCGTGTGAAGTGCTCGAGAGTGCCGGTGACGACGACGGTCATCCCTTCGAGCGGGCGCGGGCCTTCGTCCTCGCCGGAGCCCTCCTCCTCCATGCGCACGCCGGCCGCCCGCCACTTGCGGAGGATCTCCTGGTGCCACTCCTCGGCGAACCACTCCTTGAGGGAGGCGGCGATGATCCCGCCGACCCCGTCGGTGTTCGCCAGCTCCTCCTCCGAGGCCTGCTCGATGCGCTCGATCGAGCGGAACTCGCGGGCCAGCGCCTCGGCGGCGACCGGGCCGACATGACGGATCGACAGACCGGTCAGGACGCGGGCGAGCGGGCGCTCCT
The DNA here is from genome assembly GCF_022698165.1 of Streptomyces cylindrosporus. Lineage (GTDB taxonomy): Bacteria > Actinomycetota > Actinomycetes > Streptomycetales > Streptomycetaceae > Streptomyces > Streptomyces cylindrosporus. The sequence goes on along the minus strand of NZ_JALDAY010000005.1, from coordinate 674,920 downwards.
TGGCCGCGGCGATGTTCTCCAGCATGGCGAGCGCGTTCTTCTTCGGCTCGCCCTGCTGGTTGGCGAAGACCGTGGCGATCTTCTCCTCGCCGGTCTTCGGGTCGCGCTTGGGCAGGCCGCTGTCCTGGTCGAGGACGTACGCCTTGATGGGCAGCAGCTGCTCGACGGTGAGGTCGAACAGGTCGCCCTCGTCGGTCAGCGGCGGGTCGGCCGGCTCCAGCGGCTTGGTCAGGGCGGCCGCGGCGACGTAACCGAAGTGCTCGATGTCCAGCGACTTGCGGCCCGCGAGGTAGAAGAGCCGCTCGCGCAACTGCGCCGGGCAGGTACGGGCGTTCGGGCAGCGCAGGTCGACGTCGCCCTCCTTCATCGGGCGCAGCGCGGTGCCGCACTCGGGGCACTCGGACGGCATCACGAACTCGCGCTCGCTGCCGTCGCGCAGGTCGACGACCGGGCCGAGGATCTCCGGGATGACGTCACCGGCCTTGCGCAGCACGACCGTGTCGCCGATCAGGACGCCCTTCGCCTTCACGACGTCCTGGTTGTGCAGGGTGGCGAACTCGACCTCCGAGCCCGCCACCGTCACCGGCTCGACCTGGGCGTACGGCGTGACCCGGCCCGTACGGCCCACGCCCACGCGGATGTTGATGAGCTTGGTGTTGACCTCCTCCGGCGCGTACTTGTACGCGATCGCCCAACGCGGGGCGCGGGAGGTGGAGCCGAGGCGGCCCTGGAGCGGGATCTCGTCGAGCTTGACGACGACGCCGTCGATCTCGTGCTCCACGGAGTGGCGGTTCTCGCCGTAGTACGCGATGAACTCCCGTACGCCGTCGAGGTCGTCGACCACCTTGTTGTGCGTGGAGGTGGGCAGGCCCCAGGCCTTGAGCAGGTCGTAGCCCTGGGACAGGCGGGTCAGTCCCTCGAAGCCCTCCAGGATGCCGATGCCGTGCACGACCATGTGCAGGGGCCGACCGGCCGTGACGCGCGGGTCCTTCTGGCGCAGTGAACCCGCCGCCGCGTTGCGCGGGTTGGCGAAGGGCTTGTCACCGGCCTCCACCAGGCGGGCGTTGAGCTCCTCGAACTTCTCCATCGGGAAGTAGACCTCGCCGCGGATCTCCACGACGTCGGGGACCTTGTCACCCTTCAGCCTGTCCGGAATCTCCTTGATTGTGCGGACATTTGGGGTGATGTCCTCGCCGGTGCGGCCGTCGCCGCGGGTCGCCGCGCGGGTGAGGCGGCCGTGCTCGTAGGTGAGGTTGACGGCGAGGCCGTCGACCTTGAGCTCGCACAGGAGGTGGTAGTCGGGCCCGCCGACGTCCTTGGCGACGCGCTCGGCCCAGGCGGCCAGCTCCTCGTCGCTGAAGGCGTTGTCCAGGGAGAGCATGCGCGAGCGGTGCTGGACCGCCGTGAACTCGGTCTCGTACGCCCCCGCGACCTTCTGCGTCGGCGAGTCCGGCGTCCGCAGCTCCGGGTGCTCCTCCTCCAGCGCCTCCAGCGAGCGCAGCAGCTTGTCGAACTCCGCGTCGCTGATGACAGGGGCGTCGTTCACGTAGTACCGGAAGCGGTGCTCCTCGATCTGCTCAGCGAGCTGCGCGTGCTTCTCCCGTGCCTGAGCGGGCACCGTCGTCTCCGCTTGCTTTTCGCCGGCCACCGTGTTGTCCTCCCGTTACTCTGGGTTGTCCGCGAGGGATCTCGCCGCCCGGACGCAGTGGGCGAGTGCCCGGCGCGCGTAGTCGGGGGAGGCCCCCGCGAGTCCGCACGACGGCGTGATCGTGACCGCCTCCGCGAGAAGCCCCGGTTGCAGCCCCAGCCTGCGCCACAGCGTCCTGACACCCATGACGCTACCGGCAGGGTCTGACAATGGGCCGTCCGTGCCCGGCACGACACCTGCGAAGAGCCGGGTACCCCCTTCCACCGCTTCACCGATCGTGTCGTCGTCACGCTCGGTGAGGAGCGCGAAGTCGAAGGAGACCGCTGCCACGCCCGCCCGCCGAAGCAGGGCGAACGGGACGTCCGGTGCGCAGGAGTGGACCACGACCGGGCCGTCGCCGTGAACCCCCACGACGTCGCGGAGGGTGGCCTCGACGACCTGGCGGTCGACCGCGCGGTGGGTGCGGTAGCCGCTGGCGGTCTTCACCCGGCCGCGCAGGACGGCGGTGAGGGAGGGCTCGTCGAGCTGGAGGACCAACTGGGCGCCGGGCACGCGGCGCCGCAGCTCCGCGAGGTGCAGCCGCAGCCCCTCGGCGAGGGAGCCGGCCAGGTCGCGGCAGGCGCCGGCATCGGAGAGGGCGACCTCGCCGTTCCGGAGCTCCAGGGCGGCGGCCAGCGTCCAGGGGCCCACCGCCTGCACCTTCAGCGGGCCCTCGTACCCCTGCGTGAACTCCTCGAGCGCGTCCAGGTCCTCGCCGAGCCAGGACCGGGCGCGCTTGGTGTCGCGGCCGGGCCGGTCGCCGAGCCGCCAGCCGCTGGGCTCCACGCGCGCGTACAGCTCGACGAGCATGCCGGCGGTGCGCCCGATCATGTCGGCGCCGGGGCCCCGGGCGGGCAGTTCGGGCAGGAACGGGAAGTCCTCGAAGGTCCCGGTGACGGTCTTGGCGGCCTCGCGGGCGTCCCCGCCGGGCATGGAGCCGACGCCGGTGGCGCCGCCGAAGCTGGACCCGCTCACCTGCCCGGCCTCACCGTCAGGTCGTTGACCTCGGCGTCCCTGGGCAGGTCGACGGCCATGAGGATGGCCGTGGCGACCGACTCGGGGTCGATCCACTTCGCGGGGTCGTACTCCTTGCCCTCCTGCTGGTGGACCTTGGCCTGCATCGGGCTCGCCGTGCGCCCCGGGTAGACCGAGGTGACGCGGACGCCGCCCGCGTGCTCCTCGTGACGCAAGGAGTCGGCGAGGGCCTTGAGGCCGTGCTTGGAGGCGGCGTACGCGGACCAGTCGGCGTGGGCGTTCAGGCCGGCGCCGGAGTTGACGAAGACCACGTGCCCGCGCGCAGCGCGCAGTTGGGGCAGGAAGTGGCGGGTCAGCTCGGCGGGAGCGATCAGGTTGACGTTGAGCTGGTGCCGCCAGGTCTTCGGGGTGAGCTCGCCGACCGGGCCCAGGTCGACCACACCGGCGATGTGCAGCAGCGAGTCCACGCGGTCCGGCAGCGTCTGGTGCGAGAAGGCCCAGGACAGCTTGTCGGGGTCGGCCAGGTCGCCGACCAGCGTCCGGGCGCCGGGGAACTCCGCGGCCAGCTCCTTGGCGCGGCCCGCGTCGCGCGCGTGCAGGACGAGTTCGTCCCCGCGCGCGTGGAGGCGGCGGGCGACGGCCGCGCCGATGCCGGAGCCGGCTCCGGTGATCACATGTGTAGCCATGCCCGCCATGCTCGCATCACCGCACGCCGAGCGACTCCTCCAGGTGGGCCAGCGCCCCCACCGGCTCCTCCGCGAAGAACACCAGGTCGGTCAGCGGTACCGGCAGGAAGCCCTCGTCCTCCATGCGCCGGAACTGCTCCTTGAGGCCGTCGTAGAAGCCCGCGGTGTTCAGCAGCACCACCGGCTTGTCCGTGTGCCCGTGCTTCTTCAGCTCCAGGATCTCGGTCGCCTCGTCGAGCGTGCCCGTACCGCCCACCATGACGACCACGGCGTCGGCCTTCTCCAGGAGCAGCTTCTTGCGTTCGGCGAGGTCCTTGGCGATCACCATCTCGTCGACGCCCGGCCGGACCTTGGCCGCCAGGAACTCCACGGAGACCCCGGCGAGCCGTCCGCCCGCCTCCTGCACGCCGTCAGCCACGACCTTCATCAGGCCCACGTCCGAACCGCCCCACACCAGCGTGTGGCCGCCCTTGCCCAGCAGTTTCGCGAACTCGCGCGCGGGGCGCGTGTAACGGTCGTCGAGGTCGGCGGCGGAGAGGAAGACGCAGATTCGCATGAGGCCACCGTACGCGGGAAGAACCGGGGGCCCGCATACGCTTTTCCGGTATGGCCCAAGGACACACGATCACCATCGAGCAAGGCGACCAGCACGTGCGCGTGGTGCACGGCGACCAGGTTCTCGCGGAGAGCGAACGGCCCCTCGTGCTCAGGGAGACGGGCAGTCCGGTGCGTTACTACATCCCCGCGGAGGACGTACGACTCGATCTGCTGACCCCCTCCGAGACCCACACCTACTGCCCGTTCAAGGGCACCGCGTCCTACTGGTCGCTGCCGGACGCGCCGGACCTGGTGTGGGCCTATCCGGACCCGAAGCCGGACGTCGCGGAGATCAAGGACCACCTCTGCTTCTACGAAGTCGAAGTGTCGTGAGCGAATAATTCCCTGCCATGGGGGAGTCTCCTCAGGCATGGACAAGAAGACCCTTTCGCGCGACGGCACCCCCATCGCGTACCAGCGCACCGGCCGGGGCCCCGCGATCATCCTGGTGAGCGGGGCCATGTCGACGGGGGCCACGGTGGCACCCCTCGCCGGGCCCCTCGGGGACCGTTTCAGCGTCGTCTCCTACGACCGCCGGGGCCGGGGCGCGAGCGGTGACACCGCCCCGTACGCGGTGGCGCGCGAGGTCGAGGACCTGGCCGCGCTCGTCGACGCGGTGGGCGGCGAGGCCTCGCTGTACGGCATCTCGTCGGGCGGCGCGCTCGTCCTGGAGGCGGCGGCGAGCGGGCTGCCGCTGCGCTCCGTCGCCGTGTACGAGGTGCCGTTCGCCCTGGACGACACCGGCGCCAGGGAGCGCGCCGAGTACACCGAGAACCTCACGGCAGCGCTCGCCCAGGGCCGCCCCGGCGACGCCGTCGAGCACTTCCTGCGGCTCACGGGTCTGGCCGAGGAGATGATCCAGGGCGCCCGCAACTCCCCCATGTGGCCCGGCATGGAGGCGATCGCGCCGAGTCTGGCGTACGACGACGCGGTGATGGCGGGCGGACTGGTGCCGCGCGAGCGGCTGGCCGCGATCGGCGTGCCCGTGCTGTCGATCGCGGGCGGCGCGAGCCCGGAGTGGCTGCGCGAGGCTGCCCGCGCCGTGGCCGAAAGCGCACCCCAGGGGACGTACCGAATGCTGGAAGGTCAGACCCACATGGTCGATCCGAACGCCCTCGCGCCGGTGCTGGCGGAGTTTTTCCTCAGGAACTCTTGAGGAACCCGAGACCCACTTGCGAGCGATGGTCACATAAGATTCACAACGAACTCGCGCCTCCGGCGGCGAGCCTCCTTGTCCCCCGGCATTCCGGCTCGCTTGTGGAGCACGACCCATGAACACCGCGCACATAGCGCCCGACGGCGACAGACCGACCGTTCCGTCGCAGCGTCGCCGTCGGGCCGACCCGCGCAAGGCCGTTTCCGGCCACGCCTATCCGGGGCTGCTGCCCGCGCCGCCCGACGACCGGGAGAAGATCTCGTACGTCCGGCGGCACACCTGGGTGCTGACCTTCTCCTCGCTCGTCGGATTCGTCTGCCTGGTGATCAGCCAGGTGCGGGCGGCGGCGAGCAGTGCGTGGATCTGGGCGTACGTGCCGCTTCTGCTGCTGTCGGTCGCGAGCTATCTGATCTCCTTCCGGCTCGACGCCTTCACCCCGAGCTTCGACCTGCGCGGGCACCGCCGGCTGGTCAAGGCGTGGCAGCCCGGGCGGTATCCGAGCGTGGACGTCTTCCTGCCGGTGTGCGGGGAGCCCATCGAGGTGCTGCACAACACCTGGACGCATGTGCGCACGCTCGCCGAGCGCTACCCGGGGACGGTCACGCCGATCGTCCTGGACGACTCCGACGACCCGGAGACCGCCTCGATGGCCGCCGACTTCGGCTTCCGCCACCTGGTGCGCCCCAACCGCGGCTGGATGAAGAAGGCCGGCAATCTGCGGCACGGCTTCGAGCGCTCCTCGGGCGAGTTCATCCTGATCCTCGACGCGGACTTCGCGCCCCGCCCGGACCTGCTGCACGAACTGCTGCCGTACATGGACCGCGAGCCGCGCACCGCCATCGTGCAGTCGCCGCAGTTCTTCCGCGTCCTGGACCAGCAGAACTGGATCGAGCGCGGCGCCGCGGCCGTCCAGGAGCTCTTCTACCGCAGCGTCCAGGTCTCCCGGCAGCAGAGCGACGGCTCGATCTGCGTGGGCAGTTGCGCGGTCTACCGGCGCAGCGCGCTGGCGGAGATCGGCGGCACCAGCCTGGTCGAGCACTCCGAGGACATGTACACCGGCTTCGAACTGCGCGCCCTCGGCTGGGACCTGACCTATGTGCCGCTCGCGCTGTCGACCGGGGTGTGCCCGGACACCGTGGGCGCCTTCTACAGCCAGCAGTACCGCTGGTGCATGGCCTCGCTGGCGATGCTGGGCAGCAGGGACTTCTGGCGGACGAAGATGCGGTTCGCGAGCCGGCTGTGCTACTTGTCCGGATTCGTCTACTACATCGAGACCGGACTGCTGACCTTCAGCGGCCCGCTCATCGCGCTCACGATCATGCTGGCGGCGCCCGAGCAGCTGAGGCTCGCGAACATCGGCCTGGTGCTGCCCAGCGTGGTCTACCTGACCGTCGTCTACCCGATCTGGCACCGCAACCCGTACCGCCTGGAGGCCTGGGCCACCCGCGTCCTGTACGGCTGGGCGCACGCCTTCGCCGTCTGGGACACCCTGCGCCGCCGCCCGATGGGCTGGACGCCGACGGGCGCGGGCGGCGCCAAGGGCAGCAAGACGCGCCGCCTGCGGATCGGGATGTGGGCCTGGAGCGGCACGACGGCGGTGGCCTGGATCGCGGTCGCCGTGTGGCGCATGAGCACGTCGCTGAGTCCCTCGGACTACGCCCTGATGCTCGCCTCCGGCCTCTTCTACGGCGTCGCGGTCGCCCGCGCCCTCATCCAGCCGCACGCCGAGGAGGCCACCGCAGACGTGCCGCCCGCAGGGGACGCCGCCGTCTTGCCGCCGGCAGGGGACGCCGCCGTCTTGCCGCCCGCCGGGACAGCCACCGTCATGCCGCCCGCCTGGGACGCCGCCGTCTTGCCGCCCGTCTGGGACGCCGCCGTGCATCCGCGCACCGGGGGCTCCAGCGGCCGCCCGCGCGCCGAGGGGGCGCCCGCATGAGTGTTCCGCGCCGTCTGTTCCTGGCCCTCGTCTGCTGTCTGCTGACCGCCGCCGCGGCCGCCTGCGCGCCGCCCGCCCCGCAGGTCTCCCCCGCCGCCGCGGCCACGGCGCGCAGCGGCACGCAGAGCCCCGAACCGCCGTACGACATACGGCCGTTGCTGAAACCTTCCGGCAAGTATCTGGGCGTCGCCTTCAACGGCTCGCCGCGCGCCACCGCGCCCGTGACCGCCTTCGCGCAGAAGGCCGGCAGGCAGCCCAACCTCCGTGAGTACTACGCGAAGTGGGGCGACCCGTTCCAGGCGGACGTCAACCGGGCCGTGTGGGACGCCGGGCAGCTGCCCTTCCTGGTCTGGGAGCCCTTCTCCCGGACGGCAGCGCAGATCGCCGACGGCCAGGAGGACGCGTACATACGGCAGTTCGCCGACGCCGTGCGCGACTACAACCGGCCGCTCGCGCTGAGCTTCGGGCACGAGATGAACGGCGGCTGGTACCCCTGGGGCAGCAAGAAGACGAAGGCGGCCGACTTCGCGCGCGCGTGGCGGCACATCCACGACCTGTTCACGGACGAGGGCGCCGCCGACGTCATCTGGGTGTGGAGCCCGAACGTGATCAATCCGGTCCCGGACGTGCGGCTGAAGCCGTACTACCCCGGTGACGCGTACGTCGACTGGGTCGGCGTCGTCGGCTACTACGCGCTCAGCGGCCCGACCACCTTCAGGACCCTCTTCGGACCGACGATGAAGGAGATCCGCCGCTTCAGCGGGAAGCCCTTCCTGATCGCGGAGACGGGTGTGCAGGCCGGGGAGAGCAAGCCGGCCGAGATCGCCGACCTGTTCGCGGGCGTACGCGCGCGTGCCGGTGTGCTGGGGCTGGTCTGGTTCAACCTCAGGAAGGAGGCCGACTGGCGCATCGACAGCGGCCCCCTGTCGCTCGCCGCGTTCCGCAAGGCGGCCGCAGGCGGCTCCTTCGGCTTCGACGTCCACAATCCGTAGGGGGCCCGCCTTGGAGCAGAACGACTCCACCATGCAACTGCCCGTGGCCCGGCCGAGGCCCAGGTCGCGGGTGGCCGAGACGATGCAGCTGCGCGTGCTGCGGCCGGCCCGCTCCGGCTACACCCTGCGGCCAGTCCCCGACTCCGGCTGGTCGGCGAAGGCTAGCGCGCGCCGGGCCCGGGTCAGCCGGCTGGTGCTGCTGGCGCTGCTGCTGATGCAGGCCGCGCTGTCGCTGCGGCTGCAGAACACCGCCTTCGAGGACGAGGCGCTCTACCTGTTCGCCGGCCACGCCGAGATCGGCCACCTGCTGCACGGCACCCCGCTGTACGGCGCCTTCGACAGCTACTTCTCCGGCGCCCCGGTGCTCTACCCGGTCCTGGCCGCCGCCGTGGACTCGGTGTTCGGCCTGGCCGGCGCCCGCGCCCTGAGCCTCGCCTGCATGCTGGGCTGCACGGCCCTGCTCTACGCGACGACCCGCCGGCTCTTCAACGAGCGCGCGGGACTGTGCGCGGCCGGTGTCTTCGCGGTCGCCCAGTCGACGGCGTTCATGGGCAACTTCGCGACGTACGACGCCCTGGCCCTGTTCCTGCTGGCGCTGGCCGCGTGGATCGTCGTACGCGCCTCGGACGCGCACCCGCTGCTCGCCCTGCTCGCGGCGCCGGTCGCCGCGCTCGCGGTGGCGGTGAAGTACGCGTCCGCGCTGTATCTGCCGACGATCGTGCTGCTGTGCGTGCTGACCGCCTACCAACACCGAGGGCTGCCGCGCGCGTTGGGCCGGGGTGTGCTGCTGACCGTCGGCGTCGTCGCGCTGCTGGGCGCCGGCCTGTATGCCTCCGGCTACCTCTCGGCGATCCAGTCCACCACCACGGCCCGTGCCGCCGGTACGACGCCCTCCTGGCAGATCCTGCGCGACAGCGCCCGCTGGGGCGGACTGGCGGTCGCGGTGGCCCTGCTGGGGGCGTTCTCGTACGTCCGCAGCGGGCGGATGAGCGAGATGCCGGGCTGGCGCGGGAACCTGCCCGGCGCCCGCTGGCGGGCCGCACTCGGCCTGGTGCTGGCCGGCACGGCCCTGCTCGCGCCCGCCTATCAGCTGCACCTGCACACCGAGGTCTCGCTGCACAAGCACATCGGGTACGGGCTGTTCTTCGCCGCGCCGCTCGCCGGAGTGGGCGTCACGCGGCTGATGGGCGCGCACTTCAAGTACCCGCAGTGGGCGATCTTCCTGGGTGTGGTGCTGCTCTCCAGCGGCATGTCGCAGGCGTACGACAACTTCCACGCCTGGCCGGACTCCAGGGCCCTGGTGGCCGCCGTGAAGCCGTACGTGAACGCCCGCGGCAGCTATCTCGCCGACACCTACGAGGTGCCGGTCTACGCGCTGGGCCACGACACGTCGTACCGCCGGTGGAACTCCACGTACACGATCGACTACACGACCCGCTCCGGACAGCACCTCACGGGTGCGGCCGGCTTCAGGGCGGCGGTCGCCGAGCGGCACTTCACGCTGATCGTGCTCGACCGGGGCAACCCGACCGGCGAGAGCACCACGGTCCGCGACGCCCTGGTGCACTCGACCGGCTACCGGCTGATCGGCACGGTCCCCTACGCGACGGCATGGGGGACGAGCCGGTTCGAGCTGTGGGCGCCTTCGTAGGACCCGTCAGGCGACCGACGTCGTCGTCCTCGCGCGCGTGGTCGTCGCGATCGTCGCCGAGCCCAGTACGCGCGTGCCGTCGTACAGGACGATCGCCTGGCCGGGGGCGACCCCGCGGACCGGCTCCGTGAAGGCGACCTCCAGGCGGCCGTCGATCAGCTCGGCGGTCACCTCGGTCTCGCCGCCGTGGGCACGCAGCTGGGCGGTGTAGGTGCCGGGGCCCGAGGGGGGCGTGCCGCACCAGCGGGGCTTGATCGCGGTGAGGGCGGTGACGTCGAGGGCGGCGGCCGGGCCGACCGTCACCGTGTTGTCCACCGGCGAGATGTCCAGGACGTAGCGGGGCTTGCCGTCGGGGGCCGGGGTGCCGATGCGCAGGCCCTTGCGCTGGCCGATGGTGAAGCCGTACGCGCCCTCGTGAGTGCCCACCTTGGTGCCGGACTCGTCGACGATGTCGCCCTCGGCCTTGCCCAGGCGAGAGGCCAAGAACCCCTGGGTGTCGCCGTCGGCGATGAAGCAGATGTCGTGCGAGTCGGGCTTCTTCGCGACCGCGAGGCCACGGCGCTCGGCCTCCGCGCGGATCTCGTCCTTGGTGGTGACCGTGTCGCCGAGCGGGAAGAGGGCGTGCGCCAGCTGCCGCTCGTCCAGGACGCCGAGGACGTACGACTGGTCCTTGGCCATGTCGGAGGCGCGGTGCAGCTCGCGCGTGCCGTCCTCGTTCACGATCACCTGGGCGTAGTGGCCGGTGCAGACCGCGTCGAAGCCGAGGGCGAGGGCCTTGTCGAGCAGGGCGGCGAACTTGATCTTCTCGTTGCAGCGCAGGCAGGGGTTCGGGGTGCGGCCGGCCTCGTACTCGGCGACGAAGTCCTCGACCACGTCCTCCTTGAAGCGGTCGGCGAGGTCCCAGACGTAGAACGGGATGCCGATGACGTCGGCGGCGCGGCGGGCGTCGCGCGAGTCCTCGATGGTGCAACAGCCCCGCGCGCCGGTCCGGAACGACTGCGGGTTCGCGGAGAGCGCGAGGTGGACGCCGGTCACGTCGTGGCCGGCTTCCGCGGCGCGGGCGGCGGCGACGGCGGAGTCCACCCCGCCGGACATGGCGGCGAGTACGCGGAGGGGGCGGGGGCGCTGCGGGGTGTCAGTCATAGCCCTTCAAGAGTAAGGGGCCGCGGGAACCGGAGCCCACGAGTATCCGTTGACGATCACATGGGGGACACGGAACGGGACTCGAAGCGGGATGCGGACCGGCGGCTCGGGCGGCGGGCGCTGATCGTCGGCGGCGCGGCGGCGGCCGTCGGCACGGCCGCGCTGGCCCGGGACGAGCTGGCCCATCTGTGGTGGCGGCTGCCGGGGGTGGAGCGGCCGCGGGTGGCGGGCGCGGTGGACTTCCGGGGCGCGCGCTGGATCGCGGCCTCGCCGGCGAACTACCGGCGCGCGGACCGCCCGGACGACTACGCGATAGACCGGGTGGTCATCCATGTCACCCAGGGCGGTTACGCGAGCGCGGTGAAGGTCTTCCAGGACCCGGACCACCGGGCCGCGGCCCACTACATCGTCCGCAAGGACGGCCGCGTCACCCAGATGATCCGCGAGCTCGACGTGGCCTTCCACGCGGGCAACCGGGAGTACAACGAACGCAGCGTCGGCATCGAGCACGAGGGCTTCGTCGAGCGCGCGTCCTCCTTCACGGACGCGATGTACGCCGCCTCGGCGCGGCTGACCGCGGGGATCTGCACGCGGTACGGCATACCCGCCGACCGGGAGCACGTCATCGGGCATGTGGAGGTGCCGGGGACGGACCACACCGACCCCGGGCCGTACTGGGACTGGGACAGATATATGCGGCTCGTGCGGTCCGCGATGTCGCCGAGGGCGACGAAGGCGGCGACGAAGACGACAACGAAGTCGTAACGCCTTCCGGGGTGCCGACCTGTCCGTTGCGTCCCTCGCTGCACGCGCGATCAGGACTTCCTCAACTTGGCTTTTCTTCAAGGGAGTTGGAGCGTTTCAGGTTTCACAGCGCGTTCACGGCCCGCGCGGCTTGCACCTAATTTCGCCCCAGAACTTACACAGTCCCCGGTTCAACGATCCGCCACATGACTCACACCACGGACCCCGCCTTCGAGGCGGGCAGAGAGAGCGAACTCGAACGAGGCAAGGACCAGCACCGCAAGGACCGGCAGGACAAGGGCGAGCACCGCAAGGCGGCTCCCGCCAAGAGCGAGCACGGCAGGGCGGAGCAGCCGGGACGGCGCCGTGGCAAGGGCCTGCACCGGCGTCAGTTCCTGGGGGGCATGGCCGGGGCCGGGATCGGGGCGGTCGTCGCGGGCGGAGCGGCCTTCTCGCTGCTGAGCGACGCGGGCAAGAACAAGGCGGGCGCGGCGACCAACACCGCCACGCTCAGCATCCCGGACCTGCTGGAGGGCACCACCTCCGACGGCACCACCACCTTCACCCTGGAGGCCAAGACCGGCTCCCACGAGGTGCTGTCCGGGGTCACCAGCGACACGATGGGCTACAACCAGGACTTCCTCGGCCCCACCATGAAGTGGACCAACGGGGACGTGGTCCTGCTCAACATCACCAACAGCATCGGCGCGGACACCACGGTGCACTTCCACGGCGCACACGTCCCGGCCAAGATGGACGGCGGTCCCCAGGTCGCCTTCGCCGACGGTGAGACCTGGTCCCCCACCTTCACGGTCAAGGACCCGGCGACCACCCTCTGGTACCACCCGCACGCCCTGGGCACCACCGCCCAGCAGGCCGTGCACGGCCTGGCCGGGATGATCATCGTCGAGGACGACACGGACACCTCCGCCGCGCTGCCCAGCGACTACGGCGTGGACGACATCCCGCTCATCTTCCAGTGCCTGGCCGTGGACGCCGACGGAGACATCAAGTACGAGGCGACCGGCTACCGCGAGTCCGACGTCTCCTTCCCCCTGCTGCTCAACGGGACCAACGTCGACGACACGACCCTCACCTTCACCGCCACCAAGACCCGCACCAGGTTCCGCTGCCTGAACGCCTCGCCGTCGGACATCATCACCATCCAGCGCAGCGACGGCGGCAATCTCACCCAGATCGCCACCGACCAGGGGTATCTCGCCGAGGCCGCCGACGTCACCACGATCCGCCTGGTCGCCGGTGCCCGCGCCGAGTTCGTCCTGGACCTGTCCGACGACGTCACCCTGCAGGCCGTCGTCACCACGGGCTGGATCCGCGGCGGCTCCGGCACCTTCGACGTCCTCGCGGTCACGGCCAGTGGCACCGACACGGTGGACGACCTGCCCAGCACCCTCAACACCATCGACCGGTACGACACCAGCGACTTCACCGCCCGGACGATCACCCTCGGCAACTCCGGCGCCACCATGCTGATCAACGGGTCCGCGGGCACCTCCATGGACTCGATGGCGATGATCAGCACCACGCTGGGGTCCAAGGAGATCTGGACGATCAAGAACAGCACGCAGCTGGAGCACTCGTTCCATCTGCATGACGTCCCCTACCAGTTGATCTCCATCAACGGAGAGGATCCGACCGGCGTCCAGCTCGGCTGGTACGACACCTACGAGGTGGTCGGCGGCGGCTCCATCGTGATCGCGATGGAGTTCACCGACTTCGCCGATGACACGTACATGTACATGCTGCACTGCCACCTTCTGCAGCACGAGGACGAGGGCATGATGGCGTCCCTCATGATCACGGACGACGGTTCGAGCAGTACGAGTACCAGTACCGACACGTCCGACAGCAGCGACTCCACGGCCACGGCCAGCGCGAGCGCCTCGGCAAGCGCGAGCGACTCCGCGAGCGAGAGCGCAAGCGCCAGCGCCAGCGCCAGCGCCACGGACAGTTAGCCCCGGGTCCGGTGCCGGCCTCCCCCGTGGGCGCCGGACCCCTCGTCAAGGGCCGGGGAGAGTCGGCGGGCTCTCCCCGGCCCGCCGTCGGTTCAGCTCAGCCCGGCCGCGCGGGCCCGCTCCACCGCCGGTCCGATCGCCTTGGCGACCGCTTCGACGTCGGCCTCCGTAGAGGTGTGGCCGAGGGAGAAGCGGAGGGTGCCGCGGGCGAGGTCCGGGTCGGTGCCGGTGGCCAGCAGGACATGGCTGGGCTGGGCCACGCCCGCGGTGCAGGCGGAGCCGGTGGAGCACTCGATGCCCTGGGCGTCGAGCAGCAGGAGCAGGGAGTCGCCCTCGCAGCCCGGGAACGTGAAGTGGGCGTTGGCCGGCAGCCGGTCCACCGGGTCGCCGCCGAGGATCGCGTCCGGGACGGCCGTACGGACCGCTTCGACCAGGCTGTCGCGCAGGGTGCCGATCTCGCGGGCGAACCATTCGCGCTGTTCGGCGGCGAGCCGGCCGGCGACCGCGAAGGAGGCGATCGCGGGGACGTCGAGGGTGCCGGAGCGGACGTGCCGCTCCTGGCCGCCGCCGTGCAGCACCGGTACGGGGGTGTACTCGCGGCCCAGGACCAGGGCGCCGATGCCGTAGGGGCCGCCGATCTTGTGGCCGGAGACCGTCATCGCGGCGAGGCCCGAGCCCGCGAAGTCGACCGGGACCTGGCCGAAGGCCTGGACCGCGTCGGCGTGCAGCGGGACGCCGAACTCCTCGGCCACGTCGGCCAGTTCGCGCACCGGCAGGACGGTGCCGATCTCGTTGTTGGCCCACATCACGGTCGCGAGGGCGACGTCGTCGGGGTTGCGGGCGATGGCCTCGCGCAGGGTGTCGGGGTGGACCCGTCCGTAGGGGTCGACCGGGAGGTACTCGACGGTCGCGCCCTCGTGTTCGCCGAGCCAGTGCACGGCGTCGAGGACGGCGTGATGCTCGACGGGGCTGGCCAGGACGCGGGTGCGGTTCGGGTCGGCGTCGCGGCGGGACCAGTACAGGCCCTTGACCGCGAGGTTGTCGGCCTCGGTGCCGCCGGAGGTGAACACCACCTCGCTGGGGCGGGCGCCGAGCGCTTCCGCGAGGGTCTCGCGGGATTCCTCGACCGTACGGCGGGCCCTGCGGCCGGATGCGTGGAGGGAGGAGGCGTTGCCCGTGATGTTCAGGTGGGCCGTCATCGCCTCGACTGCCTCGGGGAGCATCGGGGTGGTCGCGGCGTGGTCGAGGTATGCCATGGTGCGACGATTGTACGGGGCCGGGGTAAGGGGCCTCCCGGCCGCGCCCTGTCGTCCTCAGGGCCCTTGGCCGGCGTTGTTCAACGTGCTTTCCCCGGTGTCACAGGCTCCACGAGACCGTGTTGGACATCTGCATCACGATCACCAGGACCACGAGGTCGGCGACGCCCAGGGTCAGGCCCAGGAAGGCGCGGCCACGGCGCTTGGTGCCTCGCCAGAGGGCCGCCGCGGCCAGGGCGATGGCGATCGGGCCGAGGAAGACGTTCAGCACCAGCAGGCCGATGAGGCCCAGGATGAAGGACGCGACGGCCATGCCGTCGGCGTCGCGGCGGGTCGGGGCGGCGTCGGGGCGGGCGGTGGCGGGGGCGGTGAGTTGCATGACGGGTCAGCTCCTGGAAGTCGCTGGGACGTGCGGTCAGTGGGTGCGGCGGCCGTGCCGCTCGCGGAGCGCGAAGATGCCGAGCCAGGCGGCGATCACGAGGGCGGCGACGAGGGTGAAGGTGAACGGCGCGTGGGCCACGGTGCCGAGCACGGCACCGAACAGCAGCAGTGCGGCGACGAGGAACAGCATGGGATTCGATCCCCCTCCGAGACGTCCGGTGGGCGTCTCTCGTTACGGTTGGGTGAACAGTTGTAGTAACAGTTGTTCACTGACTACAGAGTCTAGCGCGCTGTACGGCTTTCCAAATCCAGAGAACAGTTGTTAACTGGATGACATGAGTCACACCCTCGGCATCCGGCAGGCCCAGAAACAGAAGACCCGGCAGGCGCTGCTCGACGCGGCGCTGGGTCTGCTGGAGGAGCAGAGCCTGAGCAGCCTGGGCCTGCGCGAGGTCACCCGCGCCGTGGGGGTCGCCCCCACCGCCTTCTACCGGCACTTCCGCTCCATCGCGGATCTGGGCGTGGCCCTGGTCGAGGAGGCGCTGGGCAGTCTGCACCCGATGATCCGCACGACGGTCACCGCGGCGGACAGCAGCGAGGAACGCATAGCGCGCGCCATTCAGTTGATCGCCGGTCATGTGGACGCGTACCCCGCACATGTCCGTTTTATCGCCCGTGAGCGACATGGCGGGGTTCAGCCGGTGCGGGAGGCCATCCGGGACCAACTCGTCCGGTTCGCCCAGGAGGTGAGCGCCGAGCTCGCCAAGGACCCGGAGTCCGCGGGCTGGAGCGAGGACGACCTGCTCATGCTGGCCCATCTCTACGTGGACCAGATGCTGATCACGGCCTCCCTCTTCCTGGAGGCGCTGGAGGGCACGGCGGAGGACCGCGAGCGCGTCACGCAGCTCGCGACCCGCCAGATGCGGCTGATCAGCATCGGCCGCCACCACTGGCGGGACTGAGCAGGCAACACGCAGGGGCGGCACCCCCGTTCACCGGGAGTGCCGCCCCTGTCGTACGACGGAACGCGTCAGCTCTTGGTCGACGCCGCCGTCGGCTGACCGGTCGGCGCGCCGCTGGGGGCGGCGCCCCCGCCCGGACCGCCCTGGCCGCCGCCGCAGCCGCCGCCCATGCCGCCGCCGGGACCGCCCTGGCCGCCCTGGCCCGCGCCGGGGCCGCCGCTGGCCGCGCCGGTCGGCATGCCCGACGGGGTGCCGGTGGGCTTGGCGGTCGCGTTGCCGGTGGGGGCGCCCGAGGGCGCGCCGCCGGGCATGCCGGACGCGTTGCCCGAAGGTGCCGAACAGGACTGCTGCTGCCCGGAGTTGCCGGTGTTCGAGGACGACGAGGAGTCGCTCGAACCACAGGCCGCCAGGACCAGGGGCGAGAGCGCCAGCAGGGCCACCGCGGGGACGAGACGCACACGCTTCATGAGAAACAACTCCAAGGAAGATGAGGGAAGACGACGGAAGATGAGGAACCCTTGAGGCGGGCACTCAATCAACGGCGCTTAAGGCTTCCTTGGGGGCGGTCTGTCCCCGGCCTGTGATTCGGGTAAAGCGGACCTCAAGAGACCGCCCTGACCTGCGACTTCAGGAATCGGCCGGGACTACTCGCTGGTACAGGTCCGTGACAGAAGCGGCCGCGGCGGCCAGTTCCGCGCGCAGTTCGGGGGGTGACAGGACCTCCACGTTGTCGGCGAACTGGAGGAGCGGGCGGGCCTCGCGGACGAAGCCGTACGACAGCTTCACCGTCACCCACTCGCCCTCGCCCTCGGTGTCCGGCAGCTCGGTCAGGTGCGCGGCGGTCAGGCGCAGGAACATGTCGAGGCGGTCGCGCCGGACGCGGACCGTGACGTCGAGTCCGCCGGGCCGCTCCTCGACCTGGCGGCGCAACACCTCCCAGACGTCGGCGAGTTCGACGCCCGCCCGCCGCCGTACCGGCTCCTCCAGCACGGTGGCCGACCGCACCCGGTCGGCGCGGAAGAGCTGCGGCTTCGTACGGCGGTCGGCGACCAGGTACCAGACGCCCGCCTTGGAGACGAGGCCGTAGGGGTCCACGGTGTACGTCCGCAGGTCCTGCTCGCCACTGTGCCGGTAGCGCAGCCTCAGGCGCCGGTCGGCGAAGACCGCGTCCTGCAGCACGTCCAGGTCGACCGCCTTGAGCGGGCCGCCCTTCCAGCGGGTGGCGTCGACCAGGATGCGGCGGCTGGTCACCTCGGCGGCCGGGCGGTACGGCGCGGGCAGCGCGGCCATCACCTTGCGCAGCGCCGAGCCGAGGGCGGCGTCCAGGCCGAGCGCGGCGTGCGCGCCCTGGGCGGCCAGGATGAACAGGGCGCGGGACTCGTCGGCGGTGAGGCCGGTGACGTCCGTGCGGAAGCCGGCGAGCAGTTCGATGCCGCCGTGCCGGCCGCGCTCGGCGTAGACCGGCACGCCGGAGGCCGACAGGGCCTCGACGTCCCGGTAGATGGTGCGCACCGACACCTCCAGGCGGTCGGCGAGTTCGTGCGCGGGGACGCGGCCGCGGGTCTGCAGGAGCAGCAGGATCGAGAGCAGGCGGTCGGACTTCACGGCACCAGAATCCCGCCGTGTGCGGGCCCGCCGCAAATGTTGACGGATACTGTCAGGTTATGTGGGGGAACCTCTGGGCGACGGTCCACCGAGCAGAGAGGCCCCCATGGACGTGACGGATCCCCGCCCGATATACGCCCGCGCCACCGAGCAGACGGCCGCGCTGATCAAGACGGTGACGCCGGAGCGGCTGAACGGCCCCACCCCGTGCACCGAGTTCGACGTACGCACGCTGCTCTCGCACATCGTCGGGGGCACCCTGCGGATCGCGGTGGCGGGTGAGACGGGCGACGGCGGCGAGGTGCGGCCGTTCGCCGAGGGGGTGCCCGACGACGGCTGGCCGGCGGCGTACGACGAGGTACGGGCGCGGGTGCTGCGGGCCTGGGAGAGCGACGAGCGGATGACGGCGCCGGTGCGGGTGCCGTGGGGCGAGGTACCGGGCGCGGCGGCTCTGTCCGGTTACGTGATGGAACTGGTCACCCACACCTGGGACTTGTCGGACGCGCTCGGCCACCCGCTCGAACTCGCCCCAGAACTCGCCGAGTTCGCGCTCGCGACGGCCCACCAGGTACTGCCCGACCCGGTCCGAGAGGGCGAGGACTTCCCGTTCGCCTCGGCTCGCCCGGCCCCCGAAGGAGCGGACAACTACAGGCAGTTGGCGGCCTGGCTGGGACGGGACCCGATCGCGACCAACTGAGCGCGCGCATCCGTCCCGCCCGAAACGGGCCCGGCGACCGCCGGCCGGGCTCCGCAGCCAGCCGTGCGCCCTCAGCAGCCAGCCGGGCGGCAGACTCGGGCGACCAGCCGCCACGGGCTCCTCCGACCACCACGGACCCGACCGAACGGCTGTCACGAGTTCTGCCCGCCGCCCCGGACCCGACCCAATGGCGTACGCGTTCCGCCCGCCGCCCCGGACCCGACCCACCGGCCCTCGCGGGCCCCACCGGCGGCCACGACTCCAGCCGATCACGGCCAACTGAGCGCGCGCGACCACCCGCACCGGCCGGAACGGGCCCGGCGACCAGCCGGCCGGCCTCCGCAGCCAGCGGGGCAGACTCGAGCGACCAGCCGCCACGGGCTCCCCCGACCACCACGGACCCGACCCAGCAGCCCTCGCGGCCCCCTCCGTCGGCCACGGCTCCAGCCGCCCGGCCGCCACGAACCCGGCCGCACGGCCGCCACGAACTCCGCCCGCCCCCACAGACCCGACCCAACAGCCGCCACGGACCCGGCCGACCTGCCCTCTCGGGCCCCACCGGCGGTCATGCCCCCGGCCGCCGACCGGCCCCTCTCCCCCTCAGCCCAGCCTGGCCCTCGCCAGTTGGCGGGACTGGGCCACCAGGCGGTTCTCCGTGTCCCAGACCTCCGCGTCCTCCTCCAGGAAGCCGCCGGCCAGGTTGCGGGTGGTGATGGAGATGCGGAGGGGGCCGGGGGCCGGGCGGGAGCGGACGTGGACCGTGAGTTCCACCGTGGGGACCCAGCCCTTCAGGCCGATCTCGAAGGCTGTGGGCGGTAGTGCGTCCACTGCGAGCAGGAGGGACAGGGGGTCCGCGTCGCGGCCGTCGGCGAGGCCGAACCAGGCCCGCATCTCGCCCTTGCCCGAGGGCGCGCCGACCGCCCAGCCGAGGGTGGCCGGGTCCAGCTTGATCATCAGGCGGTCGGTGATGGCCGAGCTGCCGGAGATGGGGGCAGGTCCGTCCTGGGGGCCGAAGCACTCGTCGATCGGCGGGAACGCGGGCGGTACCGCCGTCGTACGGACGTCGTCCGGGAGGGAGTCCAGGTCGCCGTAGGAGGCGAGGACGCGGATGCGTTCCACCTCGCGGCCCTCGTCGTCGTACTGGAAGAGCGAGGCCTGGCCGGTGGAGAGGGTGCGGCCGGTGCGGACCACCTCGGTGCGGACGACCGCCGGGCCCGGCTGGGACGCGGTCAGGTAGTGCGCCGAGATGGTGAACGGGTCGGCGTGCGGCAGGGTCTCGGCGAGGGCGCGGCCGAGGACCGCCAGCAGATAGCCGCCGTTCACGGCGTTGATGATGGTCCAGCCCGCGGAGAGGTCGATGTCGAAGACGCCGGGCGCGCGCCGGGTGAGCGCGGTGTCCCGGTCGAACTCGCTGTCGCCGATCGTGGCCCGCGCGATGTGCGTGGCGGTGGCTGCTTCTGGCATGGATGAACGGTACAACAGGAAATTACTAAGCGGTAGCTTTGGGGATTACGGCCGCGTGAACACTGCCGTTCCGGGACCGCCCCGCGGGTGAGATCCCGGCAATTTCTTGGTAAGTGTCCGAACTCGTCCTCAACCCGAAGCCCTCCCGGCCCCTCTATGGGGACATGAGCCTCACCGGGACTCCGTTCCTCTACACGCTGATCGTGCTGTTCGCGATCGCCATCGTCGTGCCGCTGGTCCTGTGGTCACGGATGCGCGGGCCAAAAGCCCTGCGCCTGGCGGCCCGCATGCTGATGCTGCTGTTCGCCCAGGGGACGGCGGTCGCGCTCGTCTTCGTCCTCGTCAACAACGCCAACAGTCTCTACGACAACTGGGCCGACCTGCTCGGCACGGGCAACCACGTACAACAGGCCGCCAACCTTGGCGCCGACGGCACCGGCGGAATAGCGCTGAAACGGTTGCCCAAGGTGAAGCAGGACTTCACGGCGGCCAGCGGGCCGGGGATGCGCGGAGTGCGCGAGACCCAGCTCAAGGGCCGGGTCTCGGGCGTCAACGCCGAGGTCTACGTCTGGCTGCCGCCGCAGTACGACGAGCCGAAGTACGCGCACCACAGGTTCCCGGTGGTGGAACTGCTGCCCGGCTACCCCGGCTCGGCGAAGGCCTGGTTCGGTTCGATGCACGCGACCCAGCAGCTGGCCCCGCTGATGCGCAGCGGCGAGGTCGCCCCGTTCATCCTGGTCGCGCCGCGCACCAACCTGCTGGCAGGAGTGGACACCGGCTGCGCGAACATCCCGGGCACGGTCAACGCCGACAGCTGGCTCAGCATCGACGTACCGAAGATGGTCATGGACAACTTCCGCGCCCTGCCCGCGCCCAACGGCTGGGCGGTGTCCGGCTATTCGGCGGGCGCGCACTGCGCGGTGAAGCTGGCCGTGGCGCACCCCGACCGGTACATGGCGGCGGTGAGCATGTCCGGCTACAACGACCCGATCGGCGAGCGCAACTCGCTGGCCGCGCAGAACCTGACGCTGCGCGAGGAGAACAACCCGTACCTGCTGCTGAAGAAGAAGCTCACCCCGCCGCGGATCGCGCTCTACCTCTCCGGGCAGCCGCACGACGGCTACGAGGCCGCGGTCGCCCTGGAGGAGACCGCGAAGGCGCCGACGACCGTGCACGTGGTCTACATCCCGAAGAGCGCGGGCGGGCACACCATGGCGCTGTGGCGGCCGCAGGTGGTCCCCTCCTTCCGCTGGCTGTCGGTCGAGATGGGCCAGCACCGGGCGCACGCCGGGAGCTCTACTCCTCGCGAACCGTCGACCGGCGGTTCCACGCACGCGGCGCTCGCCAGTGGTACTTCATCGCGAGCAGGCGCAGGACGAAGGCGGTGACCACCGCGAGCCCGCTGGTGAACGGGGTGAGGGCGTCGTAGCGGATGCACAGGACGACCATGGTGGCGCCGACGATCGCGGGGACCGCGTACAGGTCGCGGTCCCAGCGCAGCAGGGACGGCACCTCGTTGGCCAGTACGTCCCTGAGCACGCCGCCGCCGACCGCGGTGGCCAGGCCCAGCGTGGCCGACGAGGTGAGGCTCAGCCCGTACTCGTACGCCTTCGTCGTCCCGGCGACGCAGAACAGGCCGAGGCCGGCCGCGTCGAAGACGTTCACCGCGACCTGGATGCGCTCCACCTGCGGGTGCAGGAAGACGACCAGGAGCGCGGCGAGCATCGGGGTGAGGAAGTAGCCGAGATCGGTGAAGGCGGCCGGCGGTACGGCGCCGATCACCAGGTCCCGGAACAGCCCTCCGCCCAGCGCGGTGACCTCGGCGAGGACGGCGATGCCGAAGACGTCGAAGTTCTTGCGGACGGCCAGCAGCGCGCCGGAGATGGCGAAGACGAAGATGCCGACGAGGTCGAGCGTGTGCTGGACGGAGGGGCTGAAGAGTTGCTGAAGCACCCCACATTCTTACTCGGGGGCCGCTGCCGGGCCGGTCACAGGGCGGGCTTGCCCGTCGTGTAGATCCACTTCTGGAACAGGTCGTCCAGCTGCTGTCCGGAGATCTTCTCCGCGAGGCGGATGAAGTCGGCGGTGTTCGCGTTGCCGTACCGGTGGATCTTCGTCCAGGTCGGCAGCAGCTTGAAGAAGGCGGTGTCGCCGATCCGCTCCCGCAGGGCCTGCAGGGTCATCGCGCCGCGCTGGTAGACCGCGGAGGCGAACATGGTGTCGCGCTGCGGGTCGGCGACGGTGATCTGCCAGAAGGGGTTGTCGGCGGCGCGGGAGTCGTAGGCGGCCAGGAAGGAGTCGTGGGCGCTGCGGGTGCCCTGGTGCTCGGCCCACAGCCACTGGGCGTAGGTGGCGAAGCCCTCGTTGAGCCAGATGTCCTTCCAGCGCTCCACCGACACCGAGTCGCCGAACCACTGGTGGGCCAGCTCGTGCACGATCGTGGTCTCGCTGCGGACCGCCGAGTACGCGGGCTTGCTCTGCACCTCCAGCGAGAAGCCGGCCTGCGGCATGTCGTCGACGATCGCCCCGGTCTCCTCGAAGGGGTACGGACCGAAGACCTGCGACCAGTAGTCGGTGGCGGCGGCGGTGACGGCGTACACGTCCACGCTGTTGCTGCCCGCGAGCACCGGGTCGATGGCGACGTATATCGGCGTTCCGGCAGGTGTCTTGCCGGTCTTGACGTCGAACTTGCCGATGGTGGCGGTCGCGAGATAGGTCGCCATCGGCTTGCTCTCGCGCCAGTGGGCGTACGTCGAGTCGCCCTTGTCGTACGTCGAGACGAGCCGGCCGTTGGAGACGCCGGTCAGGCCCTTGGGGGCCTTGATGCGGATGTCGTAGGTGGCCTTGTCGTCGGGGTGGTCGCTGGACGGGAACCAGGTGGAGGCGGCGTTGGGTTCGCAGGCGACGAAGACGCCGTCGGTGGTCTTCATCCAGCCGTAGTCGGAGCCGAACACGATGGGGCCGCTGAGGGGTTCGGGGACGCCGCCGTAGGTGACGGTGACGGTGAAGTCCCGGCCCTTGGGGAGAACTCCCTTGGGCGTGATGCGCAGTTCGTCGCCGTCGCGCGTGAACTGGGCCTGTCTGCCGTTGACCTCGACTCTGGTGACCTCCAGTTTCTGCAGGTCCAGGTCGAAGGAGGTGAGGCTCTGGGTGGCGTGCGCGGTGAGGGTGGTACGGCCGTCGAGGCGGTCGGTGTCCGGGTTGTACGCCACGTTCAGGTCGTAGTGGCGGGCGTCGAAGCCGCCGTTGCCCAGGAGCGGGAAGTAGGGGTCGCCTGTGCCGGGGGCGCCGGGGGCCGGGGCGGAGGAGGCGGCGATGACCATGAAAGAAGCCGCCGCGGTGACGACGGCTCCTAAGCGTGCCGAACGGGAGAGTTTCACGGGTCGTCCCTTCGGTGTGCCGATAAGTCGGACACGGACGACTCTTTACCCTCCCGTTCGGGCATGTGCATGACTTTACCAACTTGTCATGCGTTACTTGTCGGTTGACTCCTGACGGTCGTCTTCCGGTTCGGTGGGCTCGTCGGTCGGCTGCGGGTCGGTGGGGGCTGGTCGCGCAGTTCCCCGCGCCCCTGGGTCGGCAGACTCACCGACCTCAGCTGCCACCGCCGCCGATGTCGCCGCAGATTCGGCCAGCACCTCGTCGGCCACCAGCGTGGCCGCCTCCTTGGCCACGCTCAGCAGCACCGTGTCCTGTGGGGCCTGGTCCTCGAAGTTCTCCGGGTGGTGGCAGGCGACCTGCTGGCCGGGCTTCAGCTCCAGGAGCGGCGGCTCGGTCGTCTTGCAGATCTCCGTCGCCTTCCAGCACCGCGTGTGGAAGCGGCAGCCGCTCGGCGGGGAGATCGGCGAGGGCACGTCACCGCGGAGCAGGATGCGCTCGCTCTTGGCCGCCTTGCGCTTCGGGTCCGGGATCGGCACCGCCGACATCAGGGCCTTGGTGTACGGGTGCATCGGCGCCTTGTACAGCGAGTCCCGGTCGGCCAGCTCGACGATCTTGCCGAGGTACATCACCGCGATCCGGTCCGAGACGTGCCGTACCACCGAGAGGTCGTGCGCGATGATCACGTACGTCAGGCCGAGCTCCGACTGGAGGTCGTCCAGCAGGTTGACGACCTGGGCCTGGATCGACACGTCGAGCGCGGAGACCGGCTCGTCCGCGACGACCAGCTTCGGGTTCAGGGCGAGCGCGCGGGCGATGCCGATGCGCTGGCGCTGGCCGCCGGAGAACTCGTGCGGATAGCGGTTGTAGTGCTCGGGGTTGAGGCCCACCACCGACAGCAGCCGCTGGACCTCCTTCTTCACCCCGCCCTCGGGCTCGACGCCCTGGAGCTTGAAGGGGGCGCTGACGATCGTGCCGATCGTGTGCCGGGGGTTCAGCGAGGAGTACGGATCCTGGAAGATCATCTGCACGTCACGGCGGAGCGGACGCATGCCGCCCACGCCGAGGTGCGTGATGTCCTGGCCCTCGAACTCGACCTTGCCGCCGGTCGGTTCCAGCAGCCGGGTGATCAGCCGGCCCATGGTGGACTTGCCGCAGCCGGACTCGCCCACCACACCGAGGGTCTCGCCCTTGCGGACCTCGAAGTCGAGGCCGTCGACGGCGCGCACCGCGCCGGTCTGCCGCTGGAGCAGGCCCTTGCGGATCGGGAAGTGCTTCTGCAGCCCGGTCACCTTCAGCAGGGGCTCGCCGGCGCCGGTGCCCTTGGTGAGGGTGGCGCCGTCGCTCTGCGCGGGGAGGCTCACTTCTTTTTCGTCGCTCACAGCTTCGGCGCAATCTCTTCGGTCCAGATACGCTCCCGCTGCTCCTGCGTCATGTGGCAGGCCGCCCAGTGCCGGCTGCCCACCTCGGTCAGCTCGGGGCGGACCGTGCGGGTGACGTTGTCCTTGGGGATGTCGGCGTACGGGCAGCGCGGGTTGAAGGGGCAGCCCTCCGGGACGTTGATCAGCGAGGGCGGGGAGCCCTGGATCGGGATCAGCCGGTCGGTGTCCTCACGGTCGAGCCGCGGCATCGAGCCCAGCAGGCCCCAGGTGTAGGGGTGGCGGGGCTCGGCGAAGACCGACTCGGCCGGACCGCGCTCCACGGGCCGCCCGGCGTACATGACGAGCAGGTCGTCGGCGATCTCGGCGACGACACCGAGGTCGTGCGTGATCATGATGACCGCGGAGCCGAACTCCTTCTGCAGATCCCGGATCAGGTCGAGGATCTGCGCCTGCACGGTGACGTCCAGGGCGGTGGTCGGCTCGTCGGCGATGAGCAGCTCGGGGTTGTTCACCAGCGCCATCGCGATCATCGCGCGCTGGCGCATACCGCCGGAGAACTCGTGCGGGTAGCTGTCCACGCGCTGGTTCGGCTCCGGGATGCCCACCCGGTCCAGCATCTCGATCGCCCGGGTGCGGGCGACCTTCTTGCTGACGTCGTGGTGGACCCGGTACGCCTCCACGATCTGCGCGCCGACCGTGTAGTACGGGTGCATCGACGACAGCGGGTCCTGGAAGATCATCGCCATCTTGCGGCCGCGCAGCCGGCGTACGTCGTCCGGGTCGGCGGCGATCAGCTCCTGGCCGTCCAGCCAGACCTCGCCGGTGACCTTGGCGTTGGCCGAGCGGTGCAGGCCCATCACGCCGAGCGAGGTGACCGACTTGCCGGAGCCGGACTCGCCGACGATGCCCAGCGTCTTGCCGCGGCGCACGTCGAAGCTGACCCCGTCGACGGACTTGACCAGGCCGTCGTCGGTGTCGAAGTGGATGCGCAGATCGCGGACGGAGAGGAACGCGTCGGCGTCGGGCGGGGCGGCGTCGGTGGCGACTTCGCCGAGGGCCGCCTTTTCGAGCTTGCTCACGAGTACCTCACGCGGGGGTCGATGGCGGCGTACACCAGGTCGACGATCAAGTTGCAGAAGACGATGAAGAACGCGGCGACGAGGGTCACGCCCATCACGATGGGCAGGTCGTTGTCGCGGATCGCCTGGATCGAGTACGCCCCGATGCCCTGCAGGGAGAAGACGGTCTCGGTCAGGACGGCGGTGCCGACGAGGGTACCGAAGTCCATGCCGAAGATGGTGACGATGGGGGTGAGCGCGGCCCTCAGGCCGTGCTTGGAGACGACCACCGACTCCTTGAGTCCCTTGGCCCGGGCCGTGCGGATGTAGTCCTCGCCCATGGTCTCCAGCATGCCCGCCCGGGTGAGCCGGGCGTAGAGGGCGGAGAAGAGGAACGCGAGGCTGATCCAGGGCAGCAGCAGATGCCAGGCCCAGTCGGCCGGGTTCTGGGTGAAGGGCACGTAGTCGGTGCTGTCCCAGACGGGCCATTGATAGACGAAGAGCCCGCTGAGGATCTGTCCGGTGAAGAAGATCGGGAGGGAGACGCCGGCCAGGGCGATGAACATCGAGATGCGATCGACCGGCTTGCCCTTGCGCAGCGCGGAGATGACACCGATGGTGACACCGAAGATCACCCAGATCACGGCCGCCCCGACGGCCAGCGAGAAGGAGACCGGGATGCGCTGCGTGAGCTGCGGCCAGACCTCGATGTGACTCTTGAAGGAGTACCCGAAGCAGGGCGCGCTGCAGTGCGTCGCATCGGGGCCGAACTTGTAGTCGGCGCCGACGAAGAGCCCCTTGAGGTAGTCCCAGTACTGGATGTAGATGGGCTGGTCGAAGCCCAGGTTCTTCTTGATCGCGGCGATGGACTCGGGGTTGGCGTCCTTGCCGACGTACTGGGTGGCCAGCTGGGTGGCCGTCTGTCCGCCCAGGCGGGGGACGAGGAAGAAGATGCCGAAGGTGACCGCGCTGACCACCAGCAGCAGTACCAGAGCGCCGAAGACGCGTCGGATGATGTACGCAGCCACAGCTGTCCGGCTCCGGGTGGCCGGGACGGAGTTGGTCCGTCCCGGCCACCCGGTGCCTTCACCTGCCTTTCAGGGGTATCCGGCCTGCTGCTACTTCGAGGAGCTGAGCAGCAGGTAGTCGTACATGCCGAGGTACGCCTGCGTCACGGTGACGTTCGTCGCGGACGCCGGCCTGTACAGCAGGTTCTTGCGGTAGAACAGCGGGACCACGGACGCGTTGTCCATGACCATCTTGTCGATGTCGCCCCAGGCCTTGGTGCGAGCGGCGGCGTCGGTGTTGGCGATGGCGGTGGCCAGGGCCTTGTTGATCGCCGGGTCGTTCAGCTCCATCAGGTTGGTGCCACCGGAGGGCTTGATGGCGCCGCCGTCGACGATCTGCTCCAGGAAGCCGTAGCCGGTCGGCCAGTCGGAGCCCCACGCCATCGACAGGATGCCGAGCTTGTGGTCGTGCACGTAGCTCGGGACACCGGCGAAGTTGGAGAAGTACTTGCCGGAGGGGAACTGCTTGATGTCGACCTTGATGCCGACGGCCTTCAGCGAGTTCTGGACGGCCGTGGCGGCCGCGACCTCGGCGGGACGGTCCGAACGGGCCGTCATCGTGGTCGAGAAGCCGTTCGGCTGACCGCAGGCCTTGAGCGCGGCCTTGGCCTTCGCGACGTCGCCCTTGTTGCCGGCGGTCGGGTAGGTGTCGAACTTGGTGTAGCCGTTGACGTTCGGCGGCAGCAGCGTCGAGGCCACGTCACCCTTGGGCGAGCCGCCCACGGCGTCGAGGACGGACTGCTTGTTCACCGCGTACTGCACGGCCTTGCGGCAGTTGACGTTGTCGAACGGCTTCACGTTCACGTTCAGCGCCAGGTACTGCAGGGCGCCCGCGTACGAGTTGTCCGTCGACTTGGCGTTCTTGCCGGTCAGCACCTTCGGCTGGGTCTGCGGCTGCACACCGGTGCCGGCGAGGTCGGCCGTGATCTTGTCGGCGAGCAGGTCGTTGTCGACCGTCACCGCGTTGACCTTGAACTTGACCGAGATCTTGTCCGGGTACGCCTTGCGGATCGGGTCCGTCTTCGGGTCCCAGTTCTTGTTGCGGACCAGGACGGCGCTGGCGCCCTCCTCGTACGACTGGAACTGGTACGGGCCCGAGGACACGATGTGCTGGACGTACTTGGCGCCGTCGTCCTTCGCCTGCGGGACGGGGGCCGTCTGCGAGAACGTCGCCAGGTAGTCGAAGTCGGCGAACGGCTGGTTCAGCTTGAAGACGATCGTCTGGTCGTCCGGGGTCTCGATGGACTTCAGGCCGGTGGCCGACTTGTCCTTGTAGGGACCCTGGTACTTGTCACCGCCGACCAGGTACTGCTTGAAGTACGTGGGGCCGTTGGAGAGGGCCTCGGGCGCGAAGTTGGAGCGCTCGATGGCGTACTTGACGTCCTTGGACGTGATCGGCGTGCCGTCCTGGTACTTCAGGCCGGAGCGCAGGTGGTACGTCCAGGTCTTGGCGTCGGCGCTGGCCTTGCCGAGGGAGTCGGCGAGGTCCGGGACGACCGTGAGGCCCGCCTTGCCGGCGGCCGGCTTGAACGTCGTGAGCGTACGCGCGTAGAGGCGGGAGAAGTTCTGCACGAAGCCGTAGTACGTGTTGCCCGGGTCGAGCGAGTCCGGCACGTCCGACTCTTCGAGGTTGACCGTCCCTCCCTTCTTGCTCGACGCGTTGACGATGGAGGTCAGCGCCGCGTCCTTCTTGGCGTTGCCACCACCACTGCTGTTGTTGCCGCCACCGCCGCCACATGCGGCAGCGCCCAGCGAGAGCGCCAGGACCGACGCGACGGCGGCGGTCACCCTTCTCGTCTTCACGTGAGGAAGCCCCTCTATCTCTATCGGTGGATCACTTGCTGCGAGGGTCGAGTGCGTCACGCAGCCCGTCACCCAGCAGGTTGAATGCCAGGACGGTGATGAAGATCGCCAGACCGGGCACGAACATGTACTGCGGATCCGCTGTGTAGAGATCCACGGCGTTGCTGAGCATGCCGCCCCAGGAGGCCTGCGGCGGAGCGATGCCGACTCCGAGGAAGCTCAGCGACGCCTCGAAGAGGATGTTCGTCGGGATGATCAGCGTCGAGTAGACGAGGATCGGCGCGACGAGGTTGGGGAGCAACTCTCGGAACAGGACGTACGGGCCACGCGCGCCCAGGCTGTGGGCGGCCTCGATGAACTCCCGCCGGCGCAGGGTCATCGTCTGGGCGCGCACGATGCGGCCGATGTACGGCCAGCTGAAGAAGCCGATCACGAAGATCAGGACGCTGATGCGCAGCGGCAGGCCGTTGAGGCCGAAGAAACCGTCCTGCACCGAGGCCGAGATGGCGATGGCGAACAGGAGCAGCGGGAAGGCCAGGAAGGTGTCCATCAGGCGGCTGATGATGCTGTCGATCCAGCCGCCGTAGTAGCCGGCCATGATGCCGAGGACGGTGCCGATGATCACCGACAGCAGGGTGGCGCCGCCCGCGACCAGGAGCGACACCCAGGAACCGTCGATGATGCGGGCGAGCATGTCGCGCCCGTACTGCGGGTCGACACCGAGCGGGTGGTCCCAGCTCATGCCGCCCCAGCCGCCCTTGGGCGACAGCAGCGCCGGGTCGATGAGGTCCTGGTTGAACTTGTCGGGGTCGAGGTTGAAGACCCACTCGATCGGCTTGGCGAGGATCGCCATCAGCGTGAGGCAGATGACGACGATGCCGCCGGCGACCGCGAGTTTGTCCCGCTTGAAACGGGTCCAGGCGATCTGGGTGAGCGAACGGCCTTCGATCTGGCCCTTCTTGGCCCCGGCGAGCACGGCCTCGGGCTGCGCTCCGGCTTCCGCCCCCGTGGTCTCGATCGGTGCGGTCACAATGACCTGACCCCTCTCGCCGGTGGTGACCGGCCTTTGTCCGCCGCGGTGGGCGGCTTGGTTCTCTTACCTGCTGATCCCTGGATCGATACCGGTCGGTACCCGCTTCACAGGATCGATGACCTCGTGTCTGGAGGGGAGTCTTCAACGCGCTCGCGATCACGCGCCAGGTCTGATGGAGAAAGTATGCGCAACCGTGATGCCGACTGGGGGATTCCGTTATCCGGACGGCCATCTACGGGTGCCGGACGGAGTCAGTGTGACCGGTGGGTTACGAATCGACTGCCCGCACCGAACGTCTACGCGCGAAGATCCATCGCCGACCACAGATTTTCCTGTTGCTTGACCTCGGTTCAGTAACCGCCGTGGGCCGGCGGGTACCCGTACCCGGCCGCCGGGGCGGCCGGCGCGTGGGCTTCGCGGTCGTAGAACGGACGGGCGGCGGCCCGCATCCAGAGGGCGACCGGGTCGTACTCGTCGGACATCGCGACGGTCGACACGGGCAGGCCGTCGGGGACCGCGCCGATGGACTGCTGCATCATCGCGCGCACCGAGTCGACCGCCGGCGGGCTGGCGTCGTATACATCCAGACCGATCGCGAGATACGGCGCCCCGAGCGCCGGCTGCACCCAGGCGCGGCGCAGCGAGCGGACGGCCGGGGTGCGGTGGGCGTTCTGCGCGAGCAGGGCGTAGAACTGCGGGATCTCGATGGCCGGTTCCGACAGGCTCAGGGGGCCGGCGGGCTGGCGCTCCAGGCCGGTGGCGATGCGGCGCAGGTCGAGCCAGGGGATGCCGACGCCGCCGCCGGGCGCGTGCGGGTTGAGCCAGAGGCCGAAGTGGTCGGGGTAGAGGGTGCGGGCCACGTCGAGACCGTCGACCACCTCGTACGAGCGGTTCCAGCCGCTGGCGCTCAGTTCCTGGGCGGAGGTGACGCAGGGGGCGTAGCCGTAGCCGTCGACGTCCATGTTTCCGTACTGGGCGTCGGGGGAGCCCGCCTGACCGTGCCACAGGAGCATCCAGATCTGGCCCTGGCCGGGGGTCGCGAGGGCGCGGAGGAGTGCCTCGTAGGCGTCGTAGCGCCCCGGCGTCACCTGGCGCAGCATGTGCTCGACCTGGCCGGTCGTGGTGCCGCTGGCGCTCACGTGTACCGCCCCTTCTTGTGGTTGCCCCGCGTATGGGACGAGTTTAAGCGCCCAATGGGTGGGGGCCTGGTGTGCGTTCGCGTGTGCGGGTCGCGGGTGGCTGGTCGCGCAGTTCCCCGCGCCCCTTCAGGTCGGCCACCGGGACGGCGTCTAGAAGTGGTCCCTTGTATAGAAGGGGCGTACCTGGTCTCGCATCCAGTTCGCTACTGGGTCTTCCGTTACGTCCAGGAGAACCAGGTTGACCGGCCACTGGGTGGGGATCCTTGTCACCGCGCGCTCCAGGGCCTGCAGGGGCAGGGCGCGCAGGTCGCCCTCCCACTGGGAGAGTTCGACGCCGATGAACATGACCGGGTCCGCGGTCTCGATCGCGGCGAGGCAGCGGCGGGCCGTGGTGACCACGCCGGTCTCCGCGAACTCGGCCGACGCGGCGGCCAGGAAGTCGATCGGGTCGTCCTGCCAGTCCGGTTCGTACAGCTTGACCCGGCCGCCGGAGGAGGGGCCGTCGAGGGGGGTGCGGCCCACCCGGCACAGCTCGGCGACCGCGGCGGGCGGAAGCGGCACGCCGACCACGCCGTCGGGGTTGATCGCCAGGCCGACCTGCGGGGGCAGCCCGCGGGCGAACTCGACGGCGGGGGCGATCGTGTACGACATGTGGCCGCCGACGACCTGGCGGAACTGCTCCTCGGAGCTGAAGACCGGCACGTACGCCTGGCCGTCGATCTCCAGCGTGGGCAGGTCGAGCGGGCCGCTGTGCGGGCCGCCGCCGCTGGGCAGCGGGATCCACAGGAAGCTGCGGCCGAGCACCTCGATGATCCGGCCGCCCGCCGCGGGTATGCCGAGGGAGGCCGACAGCACCTCCTCCAGCTCGTTGCCGGGCCATCCGCCGTGCGGATGGGGGTGCGCCTGCATGGGAAAGTCCGCGGGGAGATCCGCTGGGAAGTCCATCTGTTCCGACCGCCTGCTGTGAACCGCTGATGTGGCCAAAAGGCTAACGGGTGAGGAGGGAGTGCGGTCAGCCCGTGAAGCCGATCCGGCGCAGCACGTCCGCCGCGTCCCGGTCGAGCAGCACCGCCGAGCCCACGCCGGCCGGCAGGTCGCCCCGCTCGACCTGGCGGATCAGCCGGGCGGCAGCGTGCCGGTGACGCAGGAACGCGTACTTCGACACTCCCCGGCCGCGCTCGCGCTGCCCGGCCAGGGCCGCGCCGGCCGTGACGTCGAGGAGCAGCAGGTGCAGGGTGCCGCCGCGGCGGCGGGCCTCGCGGGCCAGCCAGTCGCGCACCCAGGCCTGCGTACCGCAGTCGTGCACGACGACGCCCTTGCCGCCGCGCAGGGCGCGGTGCAGCCCGGCGTAGTGGGCGAGGCGGACCAGGGGGCGGTAGACGGCGTAGGGAAGGAAGCCGGGGGCGCGGGCGTCCCAGCGGTCGCGGGTGTCCTGGGAGTCGATGCGTACGCCCTTGACCGCGCGGCTCATCAGCGTGGACTTGCCGCTGCCGGGCAGGCCGGTGACGACGACCAGGTCGCGGGGGCCGAACAGCAGTGCGTGCGGGCTGCGGCCGGACCGGTCGCGGAGGTCGCGGACCACCGGTGCCGGCCGCTCGCCGCAGTGCTCGCGGGCCGGGGCCGCGGGCTGCTTGGGCAGCGCGAGAACCGAGGTCGTGGCGTAGGCGGTGGTCCTGTTCACCGTGATCGTCCTCCCCTGGGGCCGGGTACGGAGTCCCATCCCCGTCGAGTGTAAAGAGAAGGTAATGCGCGGTGTCTCGTGTTTTCGTGATCGTCCTGCCACAGGCCGGTTACAGATGCGGCCCTGCCGTATGCCCCGGATGCGTGCAATGATGTGCGCGCCAACTGCATATCGGCCGTTCGAATCCGCGCGGGAGAGTCCTCGACCTCTGGTCGGGGCGCCGAAGGAGCAAGTCCCTCCCTTGAATCTCTCAGGCCCCGTTACCGCGCGGGCGAGGCACATCTGAAAAGCGGGCCGCCGTTCCCGGTGGTCCCACCCAAGGTGCAAGCCGTGTCCCGCGTGGTCATGGCGAACCTCTCAGGTTCCGATGACAGATGGGGAGGAACGACCTCGCCCGTGCCGTCATGCCTTGGGAGACATCCGTCCGATGAGCAGTACCGAAATCCGCCGTACCGCGCTCGATGCCCTGCATCGCTCGCTGGGCGCGACGATGACCGACTTCGCCGGCTGGGACATGCCGCTGCGCTACGGCTCCGAGCGCGACGAGCACGTCGCCGTGCGGACCAGGGCCGGGCTCTTCGATCTCTCCCACATGGGCGAGATCACGGTGACCGGGCCGCAGGCGGCCGAGCTGCTGGACCACGCCCTCGTCGGCAACATCGCCTCCGTCGGTGTCGGCCGCGCCCGCTACACCATGATCTGCCGGGCCGACGGCGGCATCCTCGACGACCTGATCGTCTACCGCCTCGCCGAGACCGAGTACATGGTGGTCGCCAACGCCTCCAACGCCCAGGTCGTGCTGGACGCGCTCGTCGAGCGGGCGGCCGGCTTCGACGCCGAGGTACGCGACGACCGGGACGCCTACGCCCTGATCGCCGTCCAGGGCCCCGAGTCCCCCGGCATCCTGAAGTCCCTCACCGACGCCGACCTCGACGGCCTCAAGTACTACGCCGGTCTGCCCGGCACGGTCGCCGGCGTCCCCGCCCTCATCGCCCGCACCGGCTACACCGGCGAGGACGGCTTCGAGCTGTTCGTGAAGCCCGAGCACGCCGTGGAGCTGTGGCAGGCGCTGACCAAGGCGGGCGAGGGCGCCGGCCTGGTCCCCTGCGGTCTGTCCTGCCGGGACACCCTGCGCCTGGAGGCGGGCATGCCGCTGTACGGGCACGAGCTCAGCACCGACCTCACCCCCTTCGACGCCGGGCTCGGCCGGGTGGTGAAGTTCGACAAGGAGGGCGACTTCGTCGGGCGCGAGGCCCTCCAGCAGGCCGCCGCCCGGTCGCGGGAGAACCCGCCGCGCGTCCTGGTCGGCCTGGTCGCCGAGGGGCGGCGGGTGCCGCGCGCCGGGTACCCGGTCGTGGCCGGCGGCGAGGTGATCGGCGAGGTCACCTCCGGCGCGCCCTCCCCGACGCTCGGGAAGCCGATCGCGATGGCGTACGTCGACGCGGCGCACTCGGCGCCGGGCACGGCCGATGTCGGCGTGGACATCCGGGGCAGTCACGAGCCGTACGAGGTCGTGGCGCTGCCCTTCTACAAGCGCCAGAAGTAATCCTTGAGCGTGCCCGAGGGCACATCACCGCTGCTCACGCACGCTTCCGGTAGTCCCCCATTCATCAGCACTCCCCCGCGTACAGGAGAATTCAGGCCATGAGCAACCCCCAGCAGCTGCGCTACAGCAAGGAGCACGAGTGGCTGTCGGGCGCCGAGGACGGCGTCTCGACGGTCGGCATCACCGAGTTCGCGGCCAACGCGCTCGGCGACGTCGTCTACGCCCAGCTTCCCGAGGTGGGCTCCGCCGTGACCGCGGGCGAGACCTGCGGCGAGCTGGAGTCGACCAAGTCGGTCAGCGACCTGTACTCCCCCGTCACCGGTGAGGTCACCGAGATCAACGAGGACGTCGTCAACGACCCGTCCCTGGTGAACTCGGCCCCCTTCGAGGGCGGCTGGCTCTTCAAGGTCCGCGTCACCGAGGAGCCCTCCGACCTGCTCTCCGCCGACGAGTACACCGCCCAGAACGCCGGCTGAGGAGCCGTACACGCATGTCCGCACTGAACACCCCCCTGCACGAGCTCGACCCGGACATCGCCGCCGCGGTCGACGCCGAGCTGCACCGCCAGCAGTCCACGCTGGAGATGATCGCCTCCGAGAACTTCGCGCCGGTCGCGGTGATGGAGGCGCAGGGCTCGGTCCTCACCAACAAGTACGCGGAGGGCTACCCGGGCCGCCGCTACTACGGCGGCTGCGAGCACGTCGACGTCGCCGAGCAGATCGCCATCGACCGGGTCAAGGAGCTGTTCGGCGCCGAGTACGCCAACGTCCAGCCGCACTCGGGCGCCTCCGCCAACCAGGCCGCCCTGTTCGCGCTGGCCAAGCCCGGGGACACCATCCTGGGCCTGGACCTCGCGCACGGCGGTCACCTGACCCACGGGATGCGGCTGAACTTCTCCGGCAAGCAGTTCAATGTCGTCGCCTACCACGTGGACGAGTCGGGTCTCGTCGACATGGCCGAGCTGGAGAAGCTCGCCAGGGAACACCGGCCGAAGGTGATCATCGCGGGCTGGTCGGCGTACCCGCGGCAGCTGGACTTCGCGGAGTTCCGCCGGATCGCCGACGAGGTCGAGGCGTACCTGTGGGTCGACATGGCGCACTTCGCGGGCCTGGTCGCGGCCGGGCTGCACCCGAACCCGGTGCCGTACGCCGATGTCGTCACCTCCACCACCCACAAGACGCTGGGCGGCCCCCGCGGCGGCATCATCCTCGCGAAGTCGGACTTCGCGAAGAAGCTGAACTCGTCCGTCTTCCCGGGCTTCCAGGGCGGTCCCCTGGAGCACGTGATCGCGGCGAAGGCGGTGTCCTTCAAGGTCGCCGCGAGCGAGGAGTTCAAGGAGCGCCAGCGGCGTACGGTGGAGGGTGCGCGCATCCTCGCCGAGCGTCTGACGGCCGACGACGCCCGGGCGGCCGGGGTGAACGTTCTGTCCGGCGGTACGGACGTGCACCTGATCCTGGTCGACCTGCGCGAGTCCGAGCTGGACGGTCAGCAGGCCGAGGACCGTCTCCACGAGGTCGGCATCACGGTCAACCGCAACGCCGTCCCGAACGACCCGCGTCCCCCGATGGTCACCTCGGGCCTGCGGATCGGCACCCCCGCCCTCGCGACCCGCGGCTTCACGGCCGAGGACTTCGCCGAGGTGGCGGACGTGATCGCCGAGACGCTGAAGCCGTCGTACGACGTGGCGGCGCTGACGGCCCGGGTCAGGGCGCTTGCCGACAAGCACCCGCTGTACCCCGGTCTGAACAAGTAGTTCCCCGGTGGGGGCACCGGTCGGGTGCCCCCACCACCCCGGCATTGAGGAGTTCCCGTGGCCATCTCGGTCTTCGACCTGTTCTCGATCGGCATCGGCCCGTCCAGCTCCCACACGGTCGGCCCGATGCGCGCGGCACGCATGTTCGCCCGTCGGCTGCGGAGCGAGGAGCTGCTGGGCTCCGTCGCGTCGATACGTGCCGAGCTGTACGGCTCCCTGGGCGCGACCGGCCACGGCCACGGCACCCCCAAGGCGGTGCTGCTCGGTCTGGAGGGCGCCTCGCCGCGGACGGTGGACGTGGAGACGGCCGACGAGCGCGTGGAGCAGATCAAGGCCGGGCGTCGGCTGAGGCTCCTCGGTGAGCACGAGATCCCCTTCTCCTTCGACGACGACCTGAAGCTGCACCGCCGCAAGGCGCTCCCGTACCACGCGAACGGGATGACGCTGTGGGCGTACGACGCCTCGGGGTCGGAGCTGCTGTCGAAGACGTACTACTCGGTGGGCGGCGGATTCGTCGTCGACGAGGACGCGGTCGGCGCGGACCGCATCAAGCTGGACGACACGGTCCTCAAGTACCCCTTCCGCACGGGCGACGAGCTGCTGCGCCTGACGAAGGAGACGGGTCTGTCGATCTCCGCGCTGATGCTGGAGAACGAGCGCGCCTGGCGGACGGAGGAGGAGATCCGCGCGGGCCTGCTGGAGATCTGGCGGGTGATGCAGGCGTGCGTGTCCCGGGGAATGTCCCGCGAGGGCATCCTGCCGGGCGGGCTGCGGGTGAAACGCCGGGCGGCGGTGACGGCACGTCAACTGCGGGCCGAGGGCGACCCGTTGGCGCGTTCCATGGAGTGGATCACGCTGTACGCGATGGCGGTGAACGAGGAGAACGCGGCGGGCGGCCGCGTGGTGACCGCCCCGACGAACGGCGCCGCGGGCATCATCCCGGCGGTCCTGCACTACTACATCAACTTCGTGCCGGGCGCCGACGAGGAGGGGGTGGTGAGGTTTTTGCTGGCCGCGGGCGCGATCGGCATGCTCTTCAAGGAGAACGCGTCCATCTCCGGCGCCGAGGTCGGCTGCCAGGGCGAGGTCGGCTCGGCCTGCTCGATGGCGGCGGGCGCGCTGGCCGAGGTGCTCGGCGGCTCCCCCGAGCAGGTCGAGAACGCGGCCGAGATCGGCATGGAGCACAACCTCGGCCTGACCTGCGACCCCGTCGGCGGCCTGGTCCAGATCCCCTGCATCGAGCGCAACGGCATGGCCGCGGTCAAGGCGGTCACGGCGGCGCGGATGGCGATGCGCGGCGACGGCTCGCACAAGGTGTCCCTGGACAAGGTCATCAAGACGATGAAGGACACCGGGGCGGACATGAGTGTGAAGTACAAGGAGACGGCCCGGGGAGGGCTTGCGGTGAACATCATCGAGTGCTGACACGGGACGGCATCGGTCGTGCCAAGGTGGGAACTACGTCAATTTCAACTACCGTCCCCACCCCGGCACTTCAGGGAGACCCCCATGCTGCGCGGCATAGACGTGAGCGCCTACCAGTCCTCCTCGTACGACACGGACGGCCTCTCCTTCGTCTTCATCAAGGCGACGGAGGGCCGTTCGTACGTCAACCCGCGACTGGCGGCGCAGACGAAGCACGGCCGCGACGCGGGCCTGGTCGTCGGCTTCTACCACTTCCTGTGGCCCGGCAACCTGGACGCCCAGGCGGAGTACTTCGTCAAGCACGCCCCGGAGAAGGCCGGCGACATCCTCGCGGTCGACTGGGAGACGACGAGCTCCGGCACCCACGCGAGCAACGCGGAGAAGGACCACTTCATCCGCAAGGTGAAGGAACTGCGGCCGAACAACCGGGTGATCCTTTACGCCAACAGGAACTTCTGGCTGAACATCGACACGACATCGTACGCCGGCGACGGCTTGTGGATAGCCGACTACGTCACCGCCGGCAAACCCCGCATCAAGGCCAAGTGGCGCTTCCACCAGTACACCAGCGAACCCCACGACAAGGACGTCGCGGACTTCGCCGACAAGGCGGCGCTGAAGGAGTGGGCCGACGACGCGTGATCTAGCCGCGGAAGTCCGCCGGGCGTTCCGGGGACGCCTCCGACAGTGCCTTCCTCACCTCGTCCGCTCCGCCGCGCAGCCCGTACACCGGTGTGCCCGGCTGCTGGCGCCAGGAGTCGGCGAGTGTGCCTGTGTCGACCGTGTCGAAGCCGAGTTCGTCGATCAGTGCCCGAACCTTCGCCTTGGCGGTCTCGTCGTCGCCGGCGACCGGCAGGGCCTGGCGGTCGGGGGCACCGGCCGGGCGCGGGCGGTCCAGGATGTCCTGGGCGTACGTGCCGTTGAAGGCCTTGATCACGGTGTGGCCGAGGTGGCCCGCCGTCCAGGCGCTCTCCGTGAGGCCCTCGTCCAGGATCGGCGCGATACGGCCGTCCCGCTGGGGGTAGTAGTTGCCGGTGTCGATCACGGCGACGTCCGGTGCCGCGCCGTCCAGTACGCCCGCCGGCAGGTCCGGGATCGCCTTGAGGGGGATCGTGACCACCACGATCTCCGCGCCGCGTGCCGCCTCCTCCACCCGGACCGGTGTCGCGCCGGTCTCCTTCGCCAGTTCGGTGAGCGTTTCGGGGCCGCGCGAGTTGGCGACGGAGACGTCGTGGCCGAGTGCGGTGAGCCGCCGGGTGAGGTTGCCGCCGATGTTGCCCGCGCCGATGATGCCGATCTTCATGACAGGACTGGCCTTTCAGGGTAGATGCATGTGCATGCTCCTGAGTGGCCTCAACCCTGCGGCTTCCCGGTCTATTCCGGTCGGCGGGCCGAACGGGTGACATCGATTCCGCGCCCTCACACCCGTACGACGATCTTGCCCGTGTGCGTGTTCGACTCCATCAGGCGGTGCGCGTCCTGGATGCGGTCCAGGCCCTCGAAGACCTCCCCGACGACCGGGCGGAAGCCGCCGTCGGCCAGGCCCGCGTTCAGGAACGCGGTGGAGCGGCGGCGGCCGCCCGGCGTGCCGGTGAGGACCATGTTGGCGTACATGTGGATGGTGAGGGGCCAGTTCCAGGGGATCTCGGCGGGACGGAGGTCCAGCCAGCCGTAGGCGACCACCGAGCCACCCCTCGCGAGCGCCTCCGCCAGCGGGCGGAAGCCGGGGCCGCCGATCGCGTCGAAGAGCACCTCGACGCCGTTGCCGCCGGTGAGCCGCCGCACCTCCTTGGCCACCGCCTCCGGCGTCGACTCCCCGGTGACGACCACCTCCGCCGCGCCCAGCTCCAGCAGCCCGCGCCGCTTCTCCTCGGTGCGCGTGGTGGCGAGCGGGATCGCACCGATACGCCGGGCGACCTGGATCGCCGCGGTGCCGACCCCGCTGGACGCGCCGGTGATCAGCACGTGGTCGCCGGGCTTCAAACCAGCCGTCTCCAGCAGTCCGCCGTACGCGGTCGTGTACGTCAGCCAGGCCGCGGCGCCGGTGACCGCGTCGACGGAGCCGGGGCGGCGCAGGACCGCGGACTCGGGCAGGACGACCCGCTCGGCGTACACGCCCTGGGCGCTCATCTCGATGCCGGGGCCGGTCATCACCGGGTCGCCGACGGCGAGTTCGGTCACGCCCTCGCCGATCGCCTCGACGATGCCGGAGGCCTCGTAGCCGAGGCGGGAGGCGGGGAGGGCGGGCTGGTAGTAGTAAGTGCCGCTGCGGAAAAGGGCTTCGGCGCGGTTGAGGCCCAACGCCTCGACGCGGACGAGGACTTCGCCGGGGGCGGGGTGGTCGGGGATCGTCGCGTCCTCGACGCGCAGGACCTCGGGGCCGCCGATCTCATGAAAAAGCACGGTACGTGCGGTGGTTGGCATGCAGGAAACGCTACGAGGGCACGGCGAGACGCTCCATGTCCGCCGGTCTTCGATTCCTGTCCGTGCGTCTTGCGCCGCGCCCCACCGGCTACCGTTCGGACATGGACGTACTCAGCGATGCCGTGAGCGCGATGCGCACCGGGCGGCCGCACTCCTCGCTGCGGGACAAGTACGCGCCCTGGGGCATGCGCTTCGAGGCCGCGGAGGGGGCCGGGTTCCATGTGGTGCTGCAGGGGTCGGCGTGGCTGATCCCGGCG
Organism: Streptomyces cylindrosporus; assembly: GCF_022698165.1. Taxonomy (GTDB): domain Bacteria; phylum Actinomycetota; class Actinomycetes; order Streptomycetales; family Streptomycetaceae; genus Streptomyces; species Streptomyces cylindrosporus. Next base: position 635,066 of record NZ_JALDAY010000005.1, on the reverse strand, counting down.
GCGGGCGAGCCGGTCGCCGTGGGGCCGGGGGACGTCGTGTTCCTGGCGCACGGGCGCGGCCACGCGCTGGCCAGCGGGCTCGACGTACCGCTGGAACTGGTGCGGCCGGGTCAGAACGGCCGCTGGCCTCAACCCCCTTCTCCGCCGAGGGACTCGACGCCGGACGCGGTCATGCTGTGCGGCGCCTACCAGATGGACCACAGCCGCGCCCACCGGCTGCTGACCGATCTGCCGGAGGTGGTGCATCTGCCCGCCCGGGTCGGCGCCGACCGCTCGCTGCGGGCGGCCGTGGAGCTGCTCGGCATGGAGATGGAGGAGCGGCGGCCCGGTTCCGACGCCATCGTCACCTCGCTCCTGGACACCCTGTTGCTGTACATCCTGCGCGCCTGGTGGCAGCGGGAGCGCCGGGGCACCGGCTGGTCGGCCGCGCTGGCCGACCCGGCCGTGGCGGCGGCCCTGCGTGCGATCCACGGCGACCCGGCCCACCCGTGGACGGTCGAGGAACTCGGCGCCGAGGGCGGCCTGTCCCGCGCCGCCTTCGCCCGCCGCTTCGCCGCGCTGGTCGGCGAACCGCCGCTCGCCTATCTCACCTGGTGGCGCATGACGACGGCGGGCCGACTGCTGCGCGAGGAGGACCTCCCGCTGCGCCACATCGCCCAACGCACGGGCTACACCTCGGAGTTCGCCTTCGCCAAGGCCTTCAAGAGGGAGTACGGGGTGGCGCCGGGGCAGTACCGGAGGCGGGCCTCCTAGGACTCCTCCAGGACTCCCTGCCCCAAGGCCCCCTGCTGCGGGGCTCCCTGGTCCTGCGCTCCCTGCTCCTGCGCTCCCTGCTCCTGGAGGAGCCAGCCGATGCGCAGTTCCCGCGCGCCCGGGCGGAACGTCCGCGTGAGTTCGGCGCGTTCGGGATCGCCCTCGGGGAGGTTCTCGGCGAGGAGCGCCTGCGCGGCGATCGTCTGGGGGCGGGCGCCGAGCGCGGCGCGGAGGTGCAGCGAGCGGCGCAGCATCGCGAGCCGTTCGGCGGGCTGCTTGTGCGGTGCGAGGTGGCGGATGATGTACGACTCGAAGTAGCCGTCGCCGGTCCTGGTCGCGATCTCCAGGGCAGTCTCGTAGCGCGGTAGGGCGCCGGCCGGGTCCGCGTCGATATTGTCCAGCAGTACCGCCCAGTGGTACTCGGCCCAGCCGCGCGTCTTTTCGTCATCGCTTCTCGCCGCCGCCCGGTACCCGGCCTCGGCCACCGCGCGGTCGTCGGCGCGCGTCCCGCGCCCGAACAGCAGGCGGCTGTAGGCCAGTCGTCCCGTGAGCAGCTGCGCCGTCGGCGACGCGGGATCGAGCACCGCGACGGCCTTCTCGGCCTCCTCATGCCCCTCGATCCGGAAGAACCAGCGCTCGACGGCGATCTCCGCGTACAACTCGGGCTCGGCGTCCGGGTCCAGGGCAGCGAGCGCCGCGTCCCACTCCCCGAGCAGCAGCAGACGGCGGGCAATGTAGGTGTCATCGGCTATCATGGCGCCTACATTAGGAAACGGCGATGTAGGTGGTCAAGTGCAGTACGGTGACTACATTGGGAACGTGACGCGGCTGGCCGTCGAGCTGGCCAACACCGGGACCCTCGACGAGGAGGGCGAACTGGTCGCCGCGTTCTTCGCGGAGCACGAGGTCACACCGGCGCCGGGCGGCGACTACGGCGAGCTGCCCGGCCTGGTGCGCACGGCCCTGGCACAGGCGGTGGACGGCGCTGCCCCCGACGCCGTACACCGCCTCCTGCGCGACTATCCGCCGGAGATGCACCTGTCCGACCACGACGGCGGCTGGCACGTCCACTTCAGCCGCAACGGCACCCCGGCCGAGCGCTGGGCCGGCCAGCTGATCGCCGCACAGCTGGCCCTGGTCGCGGCCGGGGATCCGGCGGTGACGCTGGGGCGGTGCGCCGCGGCCGGGTGCGGAAACTACTTCGTGGACCAGTCCCGCAACCGCACACGCCGCTTCTGCTCCAACGCGTGCGCAAGCCGCACGACGGTGGCGGCCCACCGGGCCCGGGCGGCGAAGAACTCCTGAAGCACTCCTGAAGCACTCCTGGCGGGACCTCCTGTGGGGTCTGTCCCAACTAGCCCCCGAAGGGATCCTCCAGCTCCGCCCGCAGCACCTCCGCCGCCAGCTCGGCGTCCCCCGCCGCGACCGCCCGCACGAGCGCCTCGTGTGCCGCGTCGCCGGTGTCCGGGTCGTGGTCGCGCAGGCCGGTCAGGGCCAGCAGTTCGACCAGGCCCTCCCGCAGGACCGGCGTGAACTGCGCGAACAGATCCGCGAGTACGGGGTTGTGCGCGGCGGCGACCACGGCCGCGTGGAAGGCGATGTCGGCGTCGACGAACGCCACGTCGTCCGCGGCCGTGGCGGCACGCCGGCCGGCGAGCGCGGACTCGATCGCCGTGATGTCGTCCGGGGTGCGCCGGTGCGCGGCGAGGCGGGCGGCCTGGACCTCCACGGCCATGCGGACCTCGTAGACGTCCGTGACCGCGGCCCGGCGCAGCCTGGTCGGCCAGTCCTCGACCGGCTCGGTGGCGGTGACGAAGACCCCGGCGCCCTGCCTCGGCCGGACCAGCCCCGCCCCCGCCAGCGCGCGCAGCGCCTCGCGGACCGTGGAGCGGCCCACGCCGAGCTCCTTCGCGAGGGTCGTCTCACCGGGCAGCCTGGTGCCGACCGGCCAGTGACCGTCGGCGATGTGCGCGCGCAGCCGTTCCGCGGCCTGTTCGACCAGGGGGCTCGGGCGGAGGGGGCCGAGCGGCATCGCCTCACCTTCCTTTCTCGATCATCTCGATCAACTCGAACAGCCCGAACAGCTCGATCATCTGGGCCATCTGGGTCACTTGTCTGAGGAGCTGAGGTGTGGATAGCGTACCGCCATGACGTTCCGCGGTCTTCTTCTCGGCTGCCGCGGCGGGGCCTGACGCGACCGGCACCCCGCCGCGGGTCGCCGTGCTGCCGGTCTCCGTCCGACCGAGCCGGAAGGCAGCAGCAGACGATGAGCACGACGACCGCCGCCTGGAACCCGCAGGGGCCCAGCCCGATGCCGTACCACCGCTACCGCCCCTATCAGGACCGGGTGAACGTCCCGGCCGACGACCGGAGTTGGCCCGCCGCCCGCATCGACCGCGCCCCGCTCTGGGTCCCCGTCGACCTGCGCGACGGCAACCAGGCCCTCGCCGAACCGATGGACACGCCCCGCAAGCGCCGCTTCTTCGACCTGCTGACCGGCGTGGGCTTCAAGGAGATCGAGGTCGGCTATCCCTCGGCGAGCCGTACGGACTTCGACTTCGTACGGCACCTGGTGACGTCCGGCGCCGTACCGGACGACGTCACGCCGGTCGTGTTCACCCCGGCCCGGCCGGAGCTGATCGACCGGACCTTCGAGTCGATCGCCGGGCTGGAGCGCGCGGTCGTGCACCTGTACATCGCGACCTCGCCGGTGTGGCGGGAGGTCGTACTGGGCCGTGACCGCCACCGGATCCGGGAGACCGTGCGGGAGGCCGCCGAGCGGATGGCGCGGCTGGCCGGCGACTCCCCCGGCATCCGCTTCCAGTTCTCCCCGGAGACCTTCAACCTCACCGAACCCGACTTCGTCCTCGAACTGTGCGACGGGCTCACGGAGTTGTGGGACGCGAGCCCCGACCGCCCGGTGACGCACAACCTCCCCGCCACGGTCGAGATCGCCACTCCGAACGTGTACGCCGACCAGATCGAGTACATGCATCGCCGTCTGTCCCGGCGCGACTCGGTCATCCTCTCCGTCCACCCGCACAACGACCGCGGCACGGGCGTGGCCTGCGCCGAACTCGCCGTGCTGGCGGGCGCCCAGCGCGTCGAGGGCTGCCTCTTCGGCAACGGGGAGCGCACCGGCAACGTCGACCTGGTGACCCTGGCGCTGAATCTGTACTCCCAAGGGGTCGACCCCATGGTCGACTTCAGTGACATCGACGCGGTGCGGGAAACGGTCGAGCACTGCAACCGCCTGCCGGTCCACCCCCGCCACCCCTATGCCGGCGACCTCGTCCACACCGCCTTCTCCGGCACCCACCAGGACGCGATCGACAAGGGTTTCGCGCACCGCGCCGAGCACCCCGACGAGCCCTGGCAGGTGCCGTATCTGCCGATCGACCCGGCCGACATCGGCCGCTCCTACGAGGCGGTCATCCGCGTCAACTCCCAGTCGGGCAAGGGCGGAGTGGCGTACCTCCTGCGCACCCACCACGGCATCGACCTGCCACCGCGGATGCGGCCGGACTTCTCGCGGGTGGTCCAGGAGGCGACGGACGAGAGCGGGCGGGAGGCGACGCCGAAGGAGCTGTACGGGCTGTTCGTGGAGACGTATCTGGTGGAGACGTGTCTGACGGAGGAACGGCCCGTGGATCCGGGCGAGTTCGAGATCCTGGAGCTCGTGGAGGACGGGACCGCCGCGTTCGCCGAGGTGCGGGTGGACGGGGTCACGGCCTGGGGTGCGGGCTTGGGACCGTCGGCCTCCGCCCAGGCCGTACGGTCCGCCGCGCACCGGGCGGCGGCGCGATGACGGACGTACTGCGTGCCGAGGACGTCCATGTGGTCCGCGACGGCCGGCCGATCCTCCAGGAGGTGTCGCTGACGGTCCGGGCCGGTGAGCACTGGGCGCTGCTCGGCGCCAACGGCGCGGGCAAGTCCACGCTGCTCAGCCTGCTGGGCGCCCGCGTGCATCCCTCCCGCGGCTCGGTGGAGGTGCTCGGCCGCCGCCTCGGCCTGGTGGACGTACGGGAGTTGAGGTCGTACGTCGGTCATGTCGACCCGCGCCATCCGCTGGCCGAGCCGCTGCGGGTGCGGGACGTCGTCCTGACCGGGCTGACCAACTCCGTTGTCCCGCTGCCGCGTTGGCGGCCCACCGCCGAGCAGGAGGAGCGCGCCGAGCGGCTGATCGCGACCCTGGGGCTGGCCGAGCGCCGGGAGTCCCGCTGGCCCACGCTGTCCCAGGGGCAGCGCGGCCGGACACTGATCGCCCGCGCGCTGATGCCGGAGCCCCGGCTGCTCCTGCTCGACGAACCGGCGACCGGCCTGGACCTCCCCGGCCGCGAGCAGCTGATCGCCGCCCTGGACGAGCTGCGCCTGGCGCATCCGACCCTGGCGACGGTCCTGGTCACCCATCACCTGGAGGAGCTGCCGCCGGGCACCACCCACGCCCTGCTCCTGCGCGACGGCCGCGTCCTCGCGCAGGGACCGGCCGCCGGCGTCCTCACCGGCGACCAGGTCGGCAAGTGCTTCGACCTGCCGCTGAGCCTGACGCGGCACGACGGGCGCTGGAGCGTGCGGATCGCCCGGCGGACATGACGAAGGGGGGCGCCCCGGGCGGGCGCCCCCCTTTCCGCGCACATCACTTGTTCAGGTAGGCCCAGAACTCGTCGAACGACAAGACCTTGTCGCCGTTCAGGTCGCGGGTCTTGATGATCACCTCGGCGACCGACTCGGTGACGTTCCAGTCGCCTCCCTGGGCGAGGGCGGTCTTGAACTCGGCGGCCGTGATGAAGCCGTCGCCGTCGGTGTCGATCCGCTGGAATTCCTTGCGCGCTGCCTCGATGTCCGCCACCGATCCGCCCCTTTTCTCCATGACTGCGAGTCTTGCTGTGTTGCTGACGCAGGTCAGATTAGCTGGCGAGGCGCGCCTCCAGCGCGGCGCCCACCCAGGCGAACTCGTCGGCGAAGGTCTTCACGGGCGTCCCCTTGAGGGTCCCCAGCAGTTCGCGGTAGCGCGCGAGGCGGGGGTTGTGGGTCGCGTTGATGCGTTCGAGGATCGCGGCGCGGTCGGTGTCCCCGAACAGCTCCCGCAGCACGTTCTCGGCCTCCGGGGCCTCCGGCGCGATCCCCTGCTGCCGCGCCTTCCCCACCTGCTCGACCAGCCGCCTGGCGAACCACCGGGACGCCCCGGCGGGTGTGTCGGGCCCCCGGTCGGCGTGGTTGAGCTCGGCCGCCCTGCGCATCTGGGCCCGGAACTCCGGGTCCTGCACCATCTCGGCCAGCTCCACCCAGGCGTCGACCTGTTCGGGAGTGGGGTCGTCCGGCAGGTTCACCGCGGTGTTGCGCATCCGCTCGCGGACGTCCGGATCCGCGAGGTCCAGCCCGTGGAACATCTCCTCCACGAACTCCTCCATGATCCGCCTGCGCTCGGCCGCCGACAGCCGTGCCAGTTTGTTCATCAGGGTCATCTCCTCCGCACTCGATCCGCGTTCCGCCACGGTCGACAGCACCGCACGGGTCACCCTCAGCGAGCGGATCTGCGCGTCCAGCGCCACCACGTGCGCCGCCGCGACCTCCGCGACCGTGCGCTCGCCGTCCAGCACCTTGCGCACGTCCGCCAGACCGAGGCCCAGCTCGCGCAGGGTGCGGATCAGCTCCAGGCGGGCGGCGGACTCGGCGTCGTAGAGCCGGTAGCCGCCCTGCGAGCGGCCCACCGGGCTGAGCACGCCCTCGTCCGACCAGTAGCGGATGGTGCGCACGGTCAGCCCCGTCGACCTGGCCAGCTCGCCGATGGTGAAAAGTCCGGTGCTGTCGTAAGGGGGGTCTGGGGGGTCTCCCCCCGGATAGCGCAGCATGTCTGCGAGTCTGGGCCTTCCAGTGGGTGGAGACTCAAGGAGCGCGGAGATGGAGACTCTTCGGGACATTCTCGACGCGGCGGCGCGCGGTGTCTTCCCGCCCGCGGACGGCCGTACGACCGTCGTCCCGCAGGCCTGCGACCGGGACGCGGGCGTGCTCGCCTTCACCGCGCACGCCGTCGTGTTCACGGACGAGGACCCGGAGTGGGTGTACAAGACTCTCCGCGCCACTGACTGCGACGAGCTCGCCGCGCCCATGAACCCGCGCTTCCTGGCCGCCCTCCTCGACCGCACGGGCCGTACCGCCGACACCGTCGACGCCATGCTGGTCGGCTCCCCGCTGCCGGGCGAACCGCCGCTCGCGCTCAGGGAGATCGAGGACGGGGAGCATCCGCGGATCGTCTACGCCCGCCGCCGGCGCGACGAGGTGCGCGCCTGGACGGCGGACGGCGGGGTGCTCGTCACGGGGCGCGGGGTCGGCGGCCGGCCGGAGGTGTCGGTGGAGGTGGACGAGGGGGTACGGCACCGGGGGCTCGGGCGGCTGCTGGTGACCGCCGCCCGGCATCTCGTCACGGAACCGCTGTGGGCCCAGGTGTCCCCGGGAAACGCCCGCAGCATGCGGGCGTTCCAGGCGGCGGGCTATCGGCCCGTTGGCTCCGAGGTGCTGCTCTGTCAGCGGAAGATGCCGGTGTGACCGAGGGAGTAGCGGCCCGGCTGGGGATAGACCGCGAGGCCGTGCGGGCCGCTGCCGACCTTGATGCGGGCCAGCTGCTTTCCGGTGCGGGTGTCGATGGCGTACACCTCGGAGTTGTAACGGCCGGACAGCCACAGGACCTTGCCGTCCGCCGAGACGCCGCCCATGTCGGGGCTGCCGCCGTCCGGCAGGTGCCACTTCCTGGTGACCTTGTCCCGCGCGAAGTCGAAGACCGAGACGGTGCCCTCGCCGCGGTTGGAGATGTACATCTCCCGTGAGTCGCGGCTGACGTAGAGGCCGTGGCAGCCCTTGCCGGTGGGCAGGAAGGCCGGCTTGGTGAACTTGTCGCCGTCGAGGATCCACATCCCGTCGGCCATCATGTCGGCGATGTAGAACTTCTTCCCGTCCGGCGACACCTTCACGTCCTGCGGCATCGCGCCGTGGAACGGCAGCTTCTGCTGCCCGATCACCTTCATCCTCTCGGTGTCGACCTTCAGCAGCTCGCCGCTGAACTCGCAGGAGACGATGAAGTACCGGCCGTCCAGGGAGAAGTCGGCGTGGTTGACGCCGTAGCAGCTGACCGGGACGGTCTTCTCGCGCTTCATGGTGTGCGCGTCGCGGAAGACCAGCTCGCGGTCGAGGGAGGCCATCACGATCGCGTACTTGCCGTTCGGCGTGAAGTAGAGGTTGTACGGGTCGTGCACGTCGACCGTCTTTCCGGCCTTGCCGGTCCTCGGGTCGATCGGGGTGAGGGTGTTGCCGCGGTCGTTGTTGACCCACAGCGTCTTCATGTCCCAGGAGGGGACGACGTGCTGGGGCTGCTCGCCGACCGGGATCGTCTCGATGACCTCGTACGTCTTCGGGTCGATGACCGAGACGGTGTTGGAGTTGGTGTTGGGGACGTAGACGCGGGACGGGAAGTCCCGGACGGCCGGGGCGAGTCGGTTCGGGCGGTCGGCGGCGTACACGTCCTTCGGGTCGAGGACGGGCGGCATGCCGGGCAGCCCCTGGACGGCCGCCGCCTTCTTCTCGGCCGGGGCGAGGGCGGCCTTGCTGCCGAGCGCCTCGTCCGTGCGGTGGCTCGCTCCCGAACCGCAGCCGGCCAGGGCGGCGAGGACGGCGGTCGCGAGCAGGGCGTGTGCGATTCGGGTGCGCTGCATCAGCTGAACAACTCCGTGGTGGTCACCGCGGACAGGCCGCGACGGGCGAGTTCTTCCAGTACGGCGGGGAGCGCCAGGGCGGTGTCCGGATAGCCGAAGTGCAGGCTCACCACCGAGCCCGCGCGGGCCTCGGCGAGCACCTTGCGGGTGATGGCGGCGGCGCCGGGCCGGGTGTAGTCGAGGGAGTCGACGTCGTACGACAACACGTGCGGGTAGCCGGCGGCCTGTGCCAGGCGGGCGACGAGCGGGGAGGCCTGCGGGGCGCGGGAGGGCCGGAACCAGGTGCCGATCGAGCCGGTGAGCCGCTTCAGCCGGTCGGCGCAGGCGGTGATCTCGGTGCGGGCGTCGGCCTCGGTCATGGTGTTGATCGCGAGGTGGCGCTGGGTGTGGTTGCCGAGGTCGTGACCGCCGTCGAGGATGCGGCGGGCCAGGTCGGGGTGCTCGTCGAGCCAGCTGCCGACGGCCAGCACGGTGACATGGGCGCCGTGCCGCTCGGCCTCGGTGAGGATACGGCGGGCCAGGGCGGGGTCGCCCTGGCCGTGGAAGGTGAGGGCGAGGCGGGGGTGGGTGCGGGGGCCGTGGGTGAGCTGGGCGGGTCGGCCGGGGAGGCGGCGGGGGGCGGGGGCCGGGGTGGGGGTCGTCGGGGGGTGCGTGGTGGGGTGCGCGGAGGGGGCGGGGCGGGCGGCGACGGCACCGTGCGCACCGCATCCCGCGGTGAGGGCGCCGGTGGCGAGCAGCCCGGCACCGGTGCGCAGGGCCGTGCGGCGGTCGGTCGGGGTCACCCGCACCATTTAAGGGGCGGATGGTAAGAAAAAGGGCGATTGCCCCTATTGGGGGACACTGTTCGGGTCGCGGCCGACCCCGCCGTACAGGCCCTAGCGGTCGGCGACCCGCATCTCGAACCATGTCGTCTTGCCCCGCGGCAGCAGGTCCACGCCCCAGCGGTCGGACAGCTTGTCGACGAGGAAGAGCCCGCGTCCGCTGATGTCCGTCTCCTGAACCGGCATCAGACACGGCAGCCCACGGGACGGGTCGCGGACCTCGATGCGGATCCAGCCCCGGCGGCGGCGCATGCGGAGGCCGAAGACGCGGGCACCGGTGTGGCGTACGGCGTTGCCGACCAGCTCGGAGACGAGCAGGACCGCGTCCTCGGTCATCTTGGGCGTCAGCCCCCAGTGCCGCAGTACGACGACCTGGGCGAGGCGGCGGGCGGTGGCCGCGGACTCGGGCCGGGAGGGCAGCGGGACCTCGGCCTCCGTGGGGTTGCCGAACAACTCCAGTGCCTTGAGCGCTCGTTCGTCCTCCACCGCAGGCGACCAGCGCGCCGCGGTCGCACGGCCCTGTCCCCGCGGCTGTTCGATGCCCTCCAGCCCCGCCATGCCCCCATCATGGCCGCACCGGGCGCCCTCCGGGGCCGTTCCGGAGGAATACGCCCCCCGGAATCCACCGTTCCGAATGGGTCGGTTGGCATATGACACAGGCAGTTCGGAGGCCTCGACAGCCTGCCTGAGCTGCGGTGACGGCTCCTCCGGAGGCAATCGACGGACCCCCTCGACAAGACAGACTTAAGGTTGCCTTAAGGCTCCCATAAACCGCCCCATCGAGGGACCCGGATCAGACATCGCGTCAATTGCAAGTGGTTCGGGGGTACTTAGAGGAACTGGGGTACTTAGAGGAACTTCGCCTTGCCGGGGCCTTCCTCCACGAAGCTGCGCATGCCGCGCTCGCGGTCCTCCGTCGCGAACAGGCCCGCGAACCAGTTGCGTTCGACGGCCAGGCCCGTCTCGATGTCCGTCTCCAGACCGGTGTCGACGGCCTCCTTCGCGGCCCGCAGCGCGATCGCCGGGCCCTGCGCCAGCCTCGCCGCCCACTCGTGCGCGGCGGAGTACACCTCGGCGGCCGGGACGACCCGGTCCACCAGGCCCAGCGCCAGCGCCTCGTCCGCCTTGACCATACGGCCGGTGAAGATCAGGTCCTTCGCCTTGGACGGGCCGACCAGCCGGGCCAGGCGCTGGGTGCCGCCCGCGCCCGGGATCAGGCCGAGCAGGATCTCCGGCTGGCCGAGCTTCGCGTTGTCCGCGGCGATCCGGTAGTCCGCGCACAGCGCCAACTCGCAGCCGCCGCCGAGGGCGTAGCCGGTGACGGCCGCGACCACCGGCTTGGGGATGCGGGCCACCGCCGTGAACGAGTCCTGCAGGGCGCGGGCGCGCAGGACCATCGCGGTGTGGTCCATCGCCTGCATCTCCTTGATGTCCGCGCCGGCCGCGAACACCTTCTCCCCGCCGTACACGATCACGGCGCGGACGTCCTCGCGCCGGGTCGCCTCCTCGGCCAGCTCCCTGAGCCGGTCCTGGGTGGCGACGTCCAGGGCGTTCATGGGCGGACGGTCGAGCCGGATGGTGCCGACGCCTTCGGCGACTTCGAGATTCACGGTCATGCAGGCAGGTTAACGCGCGCTAACGACAACGGCCCCGGTGCAGTACCTCACACCGGGGCCGTCATTGTCGTAGGACTTACGACTTCCACTTCTCCCAGGACATGTTCCAGCCGTTGAGGCCGTTGGCCGGGTCGACCGTCGCGTCGTCGGAGTTCTTCACGACCACCACGTCACCGAGGATCGAGTGGCTGAAGAACCAGGCCGCCGGTGTGGTGCTGTCGTAGCCGCCGCGGACGTCCCGCAGGCCGATGCAGCCGTGGCTGGCGTTGTAGTTGCCGAAGGCGCCGCCGCCCCAGTAGTTGCCGTGGGCGAAGGTGCCCGAGTCGGTCAGGCGGATGGCGTGCGGCACGTCCTTGATGTCGTACTCGCTGCCGTAGCCCACCGTCTCGCTGTTCATCCGGGTCTCGGTGAGCTTCTGGCTCATGACCATCTGGCCGTTCCAGGTGTCGTAGCCGGGCTTGCCGGTGGTCACCGGGATGGTCTTGATGGTCTTGCCGTCCTGGGTGACCTTCATCGTGTGCTTCTTGGCGTCGACGTAGGAGACCTGGTTGCGGCCGATGGTGAACTTCACCGTCTTGGCCTGCGAGCCGTACACGCCCTGGCGGCCCTCGACGCCGTTCAGGTCGAGCTTGACGGTGACCTTGGTGCCGGACTTCCAGTACTGCTCGGGGCGGAAGTCGAGACGGTCGTTGCCGAACCAGTGGGGCTCGACGTCGACGGCCGGCTCGGTCGTGATGGTGATGGCCTTCTCGACGTCCTCGGGGTGGGTGATGCCCCGGGTGAAGCGGATGGAGAACGGCATGCCGACGCCGACCGTGGAGCCGTCCTCGGGCGTGAAGTAGCCGACGAAGGTGTTCTTCGGGGTCAGCGTGGTGAAGCTGGAGTCCTCCGCCGCCTGGCGGCCCTCGGAGTCCTTGGCGACCGCGTGCACCGTGTACTTGGTGGACGCGGACAGGTGGGTGTCCGGCGTCCAGCTCGTGCCGTCGGCGGCGATCTTGCCTGCCACCGCCCCGCCCTTGGCGTCCTTGACCTCGACCTGGGTCAGCTTGCCCTTGCTGGCGGTGACCTTGAGGGCTCCGCTGGTGTCGACGGACTGCGCGCCGTCCTTGGGGGCGATGGCGACGACGGCCTCGGACTGCTTGCTCTGCGCCGTGTCCGAACCCTTGCCCTTGCCGTCCCCGGAACCGGAGCCGGATCCGGACCCCGAGCCTCCCCCTCCGCACGCGGTGACCGCGAGCAGCAGGACGCCGAGAATCAGCGCCAACAGCCCCTTGCGGCCCCGCCGCCCGCGTGCGTCAACCGACGCCCCCGATATCGGCCTGACGTTCAAGTCGTACTCCCCTCCCGGGCCTGGTCGGGCCCCACCCCCGCGCAGCTCAAGCGCGCTTGGCGCATATTAACCGCAGGGTTTTGAGATTCGTGTCAGACGAATGTCACCGTTCGGTCGCAACATCAACTGCCCGCTTTCCACTCGTTCCACCCCATGTTCCATCCCCCGAGGCCGTTGTCGGGAGCGACCTTTTTGTCATTGCTGTGGACGACCTCGACGACGTCCCCGATCAGACTGCGGTCGAAGAACCAGCCCGCGGGGGTGTCGGAGCCGCCGCCCTTGACGTCCCTGAGGCCCACGCAACCGTGGCTGACGTTGACGTGGCCGGGGGCGGTCGGCGCCCAGTAGTTGCCGTGCAGGAAGGTGCCGGAGTCGGTCAGGCGCATGGCGTGCGGGACGTCGGGGATGTCGTACTCGCCGCCGAAGCCGACCGTGCGGCTGTTCATGCGGGTGACCTCCAGCATCTCCATCACCACCATCTTCCCGTTGTAGGTGGTGTGTTTCGGCGCCCCGGCGGTGATCGGCACGGTGGCCAGCAGGTCGCCGTCCCGGCGGACCTGCATGGTGTGCGCGGCCGCGTCGACGAGGGAGACCTGGCTGCGGCCGACCGTGAAGGAGAACGTCTTGTACTGGAGGCCGTAGACGCCGGGGGCGCCCTCCACGTCCCGCAGCTTCAGCGCGACGGTGACCTGGGTGCCGGGCTTCCAGTAGTGCTCGGGGCGGAAGTCGAGGCGGGCCTTGCCGAACCAGTGCGGGCGGATCTCCACGGCGGGCTTCGCGGTGACGTGGACGGCGCGTTCGACGGCGGCGCGGTTGTCGATCTCGCGGTTGAACTCCAGGGACACGATCATGCCGGTGCCGACCGTGGAGCGGTTCTCGGGGGTGACGTATCCGATGAAGCGCTCGTCGGGGACGTACGTGGTGAAGGTGGTGTGCCGGGCCGATCTGCGGCCGTGGCCGTCCAGGGCGACCGCGTCGACGGTGTACTTGGCGGCGAGGGCGAGCCGCGCGTCGTCGGGTTCCCAGCGCAGGCCGTCGTCGGAGATGTGTCCGGGCACCGCGGACTCCTGCGCGTCCTGGGACTTCACCACCTTCACGGACTCCAGGCGCCCGCTGGGCACCCGTACGACCAGCCGCTGGTCCGGCCGGATGCCCTTGCCGCCGTCGTCCGGTGAGATACGGATCACGTCCTCGGGCGCCGGGGCCTTGCCCAGCACCTCGTCGATGCCGCCGCCGCTGCCGCCCGAAGTGCAGCCGGCCAGCAGCCCCGCCCATGTCAGTACGGCGGCCAGCCCGGCCCCCACGCGCCACGCGCGCCCATGTCCATGCGTCACGACGTACCCAACGACGGGCCCCGCTCCGGGGAAACGTGAGTGCGACGCAACCGCTGGGCAGAACAGTGGGGAGGACGACGCGCTGGGGAGCCGCGGCCGGGACGCCGTGTGCTCTCTTTTCTGGTCGTCCCTTGAGCCGTGGGAGGCCGTGGTGTCCAGCGCAGCCGAGCAGGAGGCGGTGGCCGAGGAGGGTGTGCGGTCCGCCGCCGTGGTCAACGGCGTGCACCGCAGGCCACCCGGCGTGCCCGTGCGGCCGGGTGCGCCGACACCGCTGGGGGCCAGGTTCCGGGTCGGCCCGGACGGGGTCGCGGGCACCAACTTCGCGCTGTGGGCGGGCGGGGCGGAAGCGGTCGAGCTGTGCCTGTTCGACGAGCGCGGCAGGGAGACCCGGGCGCGGCTGACCGAGCTGACGCACGAGATCTGGCACGGCTTCGTCCCGGGCGTCATGCCGGGCCAGCGCTACGGCTACCGCGTGCACGGCCGCTGGGACCCGTGGACCGGCAGCCGCTGGAACCCGGCGAAGCTGCTCCTCGACCCGTACGCCCGCGCGGTGGACGGCGACTTCAGCCTGCCGCCCGAGGTGTACGGGCACGTCCGCGACTGGCCGCAGCAGCAGGTCGCCGACACCGTCCGCGACGACCGCGACTCGGCGCCGTACGTCCCCAAGGGCGTCGTCGTCCACGATGACGACGACTGGGCGGACGACCGCCGCCCGAAGACCCCGTGGGCGGACTCGGTCATCTACGAGCTGCACGTGAAGGGATTCACCGCCCAGCACCCGGGGATCCCGGAGGAACTGCGCGGCACGTACGCCGGACTGGCGCACCCCGCGGCGGTCCAGCACCTCCTCGACCTGGGCGTGACGGCCGTCGAGCTGCTCCCCGTGCACCAGTTCGCGCACGAGGACCACCTCCTGCGCCGCGGCCTGAAGAACTACTGGGGCTACAACTCCATCGGCTACTTCGCCCCGCACGCCGCGTACGCCGCGTCCGGTACGACGGGGCAGCAGGTCGGCGAGTTCAAGCGCATGGTCCGCGCGCTGCACGCGGCCGGCATCGAGGTCATCCTCGACGTGGTCTACAACCACACGGCGGAGGCGAGCGAGTTGGGCCCGACGCTCTCCCTGAAGGGCATCGACAACCGCGGCTACTACCGCCTCCAGTCGGACGCCCGCAGGTACGCCGACTACACGGGCTGCGGCAACACCCTGCACGTCGTGCAGCCGCACGTGCTGCGGCTCATCACCGACTCGCTGCGCTACTGGGTGACGGAGATGGGCGTCGACGGCTTCCGCTTCGACCTGGCGGCGGCGCTGGCCCGCTCGATGCACGACGTCGACATGCTCTCCCCGTTCCTCGCGGTCATCGCCCAGGACCCGGTGCTGCGACGCGTGAAGCTGATCGCCGAGCCGTGGGACGTGGGGTCGGGCGGCTACCAGGTGGGCGCCTTCCCACCCCTGTGGACGGAGTGGAACGACCGCTACCGCAACGCCGTCCGGGACTTCTGGCGGGGTGCGCTGCCGGACGTACGCGACCTGGGCTACCGCCTCTCCGGCTCCAGCGACCTGTACGCCTGGGGCGGCCGCCGTCCCTACGCCTCCGTCAACTTCGTCACCGCGCACGACGGCTTCACCCTGCGCGACCTGGTGTCGTACGAGAGGAAGCACAACGAGGCCAACGGTGAGGGCAACCGGGACGGCACGGACGACAACCGCTCGTGGAACTGCGGGACGGAGGGCGAGACGGAGGAGGAGCGGGTACGGGCGCTGCGACGGCGCCAGTTGCGCAACCTGCTCACCACCCTGCTGCTGTCGACGGGCGTGCCGATGCTGGTCGCCGGCGACGAGCTGGGCCGCACGCAGCGCGGCAACAACAACGCGTACTGCCAGGACAACGAGATCAGCTGGCTGGACTGGAGCCTGCTGGAACAGCCGGGCTGGAAGGCCCTGTTCGACCTCACGTCCCGTCTGATCGAGCTGCGCCACCGGCACCCGGTGCTGCGCCGCCGCGCCTTCTTCTCCGGCCGGGCGCACTCCGCGGACGGCCTCCGTGACCTGGCCTGGTTCACGGCGCGCGGCAGCGAGATGACCGAACGCGACTGGTACGCCCCCGCCGCCACCCTGGGCATGTACCTCTCCGGCAAGGACATACCCGGCCGCGACGAACGCGGCGCCCCCATCCTCGACGACAGCTTCCTCGCCCTGCTGCACGCCGGCGACCGCCCGGAGAGCTTCGTCCTGCCGGGCCCGCCGTGGGCGGAGAGCTACGAGGTCGTCGTGGACACCTCCCGGGAGGCCCAGACCGAGGAGCCGGGCGTGCTGCACCGGGCCGGGACGGCGATCACGGTGCCGGCGCGGGCGGTGCTGTTGTTGCGGGTCCGTGAAAGCTAGCCGAGGATCCCCCGCTGGTACGCCGTGGCGACCGCTGACGCGCGGTCGTTGACGCCCAACTTGGCGTACAGGTGGGTGAGATGGGTCTTCACGGTCGCCTCGCTGATGAACAGCTCGCGGGCGATCTCGCGGTTGGACGTGCCCTTGGCTACCAGGGCCAGGACCTCGCGCTCGCGCGTCGAGAGCGGCTCGTTGCCGGGGGCGCGGACCGCGGAGACCAGGCGGGAGGCGACGGCCGGGGACAGGACGGTGCGGCCGTCGGCCGCCGCGCGGACCGCCGTGAACAGCTCGTCGCGCGGGGCGTCCTTGAGGAGATAGCCGGTCGCGCCCGCCTCGATCGCGGGGAGGGTGTCGGAGTCGGTGTCGTACGTCGTGAGGACCAGGACCTTCGCGCGGGCGGACCGGCGGGTCAGCTCCCGGATGGCGTCCACTCCGCCGCCGCCCGGCATGCGCAGGTCCATCAGGATCACGTCCGGGTCGAGCACCGACGCCTTCTCCACCGCCTCGACCCCGTCGGACGCCTCGCCGAGCACCGTGAACCCGGGCGCGGACTCGAACATGCCGCGCAGACCGTCCCGTACCACGGGATGGTCGTCGACGATCAACAACGAGATGTCACTGGTCATGGCGGACCAACGGTACGCGAGCCGACAGGGCCGTACCGTGTCCCGGCTCGGACTCCACGGTGAACGTTCCGGCGATGCGTTCGGCACGCGCGCGCATGCCGTCGAGGCCGAAGCCGCCGGCGTGGGAGCGGGCCGGGAGGGCGAGGGGGTCGAAGCCGGTGCCGTCGTCGCGGATGTCGAGGATGACCTCGTCGCCCAGGTAGGACAGGGTGACGCCGACGCGGGTGGCGCGGGCGTGGCGGGCGGCGTTGGAGAGGGCCTCCTGGACGATGCGCAGGAGGGTGGCCGAGACCTCCTCGTGGAGCTGCTCGGCGGTGCCGGTGACGGTGAACTCGGCGCGTACACCGGTCCGTTCGCCCCACTCGGCGACCGTCTTCTTGAGGGCTTCGGGCAGCCCGTCGTTCTCCAGCGCGACGGGCGCGAGGTTGTGCACGGAGCGGCGGGCCTCGCCGAGGCTGTGCCGGGCGAGGTCCATGGCGCGGCCCGTGTGCTCGCGGGCCTGCTCCCGGTCGGGCGTGTTCGCGACGACCTGGAGCTGGGCGATGATGCCGGTCAGGCCCTGGGCGATCGTGTCGTGGATCTCGGCGGCCAGGCGCCGGCGCTCGTCGGCGACCCCGGCCTCCCGCGCCTGGACGAGGAGTTGGGCGTGGAGGGCGGCGTTCTCGTCGAGGGCCTGCTGCAGGGCGGCGTTGGTGCGTTCGAGTTCGGCGATGGTCTCGTTGCGCTCGTGGGCCCGGTGCGTCTCCTGCTCGGTGAGGTGGGCGACCACCATCTGCAGACCGGAGTTGGCGATCAGGAGGGCGGCGAAGACGGCCCACTGGACGAGGCTCCCGAACGGCATTCCGCCTGCCTGCGCCCCGGCCACGGTGACCGCGCTCGCGAGCAGCCCGAGCCGCTGCCACCGCCTGCCCGGGATCGTCTCGTCGGCGTCCATGTAGCCGGCGGCGGCGTAGAACGCGAAGAACGGGTTGATCCAGGTGAGGGCGAAGGCGAGGGCCCAGCGGACGACGTAGTACGCCGTCCCGGCCGGGGAGGGCCTGCGGCGGCGGTCGGGCCCGCCGGGCCGGGTGCTGTGCCACCACAGCTGGAGCACGACCGCGGCACCGAGCAGCGCCCAGGCCGTGTACCACTTGGCCAGGGGGGCGTGCGGGTCGGCGGTCGCGAGCGCGGGGACGACGCTGATGGCGAGCAGCGCGTACGGCCCCCAGGTGTGGAACTGCTCCCAGCGCCGCTCGATCTGCGTGTCCACCGCGGTCATGTCCCCAGTCTGCACGGCCGTGCCCCTACTCCCAGCGGAACCAGCGACTCGCGGCCCCGGTCAGCAGCAGGATCCACACCACCAGCACACCCAGGTGCCCCCAGCCCGGCCAGTGCCCGGCCGCCGCCCGGTTGAGTGCCTCGGCCGCCGCGCCGAAGGGCGTGTACCCGACGATCCGGCCCATCAGGTGCGGCATGGACTGCACCGGCAGCCACACGCCCGCGCAGAACATCGACGGGAAGAACACGGCGGACCCGATCGCGCCCGCGATCTTCGTCGTACGGGACAGTGCCGACACCACCGATCCGAGAGCGAGGGCGACCAGGACGGCGAGGACGAGCGCGAGGCCGTATCCGAAGGGCTGCCTGGGCAGTCGTACGTCGAAGGCGAGCCGTCCGACGGCGAGCGCGAGCAGGGCTGACGCCAGGGCCGAGCCGCCGTACACCGCCATCTGCGCGGAGAGCAGGGCGCGCGGGCGGACCGGGGTGGTGGCCATGCGGCGCAGGATGCCGCGCTCGCGGTAGCCGGTGAGGGTCTGCGGCATGGACTGCAGACCGCCGACGATCATGCCGAGGAGCACGGCCACCGGGACGTAGACGTCGATGGTGCGCAGCCCGCCGAGGTCGGCCTGGTGCTCCCGGAAGCCCGGGATGGAGCCGAGGATCACCAGGAGCAGGGTCGGGAAGAGCAGGATCCAGAAGATGGCGCCGGGTTCGCGGCGGAAGAGGCGGATCTCGGTCCGCAGTACGGCGGTGCTCATGCCACTGCCTCCTTGGTGAGGTCAAGGAACGCGTCGTCGAGGGTGGCGTCCACGACGCGGAGTTGGTGGGCGGTGACGTGGTGGCGGGCGAGGAGGGTGATGACGGCGTTGACCGTCGCGTCGGTGCCGGAGAGCGTGACGCGGCCGTCCTTGTGCTCGACCGAGGCGAGGTCGGGCAGCGCGTTCAGGTCACGGTCGTCCAGCGGCGCGGACGGCGTGAAGCTGATGACGGTCGCGCCCGCCGAACGCCGGATCAGCCCGGCCGGGGTGTCCAGCGCGGCCACCCGCCCCTTGTCGATCACGGCGATCCGGTCGCACAGCCGCTGTGCCTCCTCCATGAAGTGGGTGACGAGCAGAACCGTCACACCACCCGCCCGCACGTCCTCGATGAGCTCCCAGGTGTCCCGGCGGGCCCGCGGGTCGAGGCCGGTGGTCAGCTCGTCCAGTACGACGACCCGGGGGTTGCCGATCAGCGCCAGCGCGATGAACAGGCGCTGCTTCTGGCCGCCGGAGAGCTTGCCGAACCGGGTGGTCAGCTTGGCCGTGAGGCCCAGGCGCTCGGCGAGCGGCGCCCAGTCCAGCGGACTCGGGTAGAAGGAGGCGTACATCTCCAGCGCCTCGCGGACGGTGAGCTTGGGCTGCAGTTCGCTCTCCTGGAGCTGGGCACCCAGCACGCGGGCCACGCGCGCGTGGTCGGCGACAGGGTCGAGGCCGGTGACGCGCACCCGGCCGCCGTCGGGGACCCTGAGCCCCTCGACGCACTCGACGGTGGTGGTCTTGCCGGCGCCGTTCGGGCCGAGGATCCCGAAGATCTCGCCCTCCTCCACGCCGAAGGAGACACCGTCGACGACGGCCCGGCCGCCGTAGGACTTGCGCAGATCGGTGACTTCGATGACAGGCATGGCATCAGACTCCCGAGAAGCGGCACACCGCCACATCGCCCGTCGCGCTCGAAGCGGCATCAGCCGATCGGTTGATGCGGGCGTACGACCCCTCGAACGCGCAGGTCGTAGGTCCGAGGACCGATCCGGGTCCGGCCAAAACTCGCTGGGCGATGTCAGTGCCGATCCGTAGGCTCACTGCTGATGCCCACGACACGTGCAACCACCAAGGACCGGTCGGCCGTACGAACCCTGCTGCGCCTGTGGCCTTACGTCCGGCCCGTCCGGACCCGGCTGTTCACCGCCGCGTTCGTCGCCGTGGTCGCCTCCTGCGTGGGCCTGGTCATCCCGCTCGTCCTGAAGTGGATGGTCGACGGCCCGGTCGCCGACCGCGACCCGGCGGGCGTGTGGCTGGGGGCGCTGTACCTCCTGCTGCTGGGCATCGCCGAGGCCCTGCTGTTCGGCCTGCGGCGCTGGCTGGTGGCCCGCCCCCTGTCGCATGTCGAGGCGGAGATGCGGGCGGACCTCTACCGCCACCTCCAGCGCCTGCCGGTGGCCTTCCACGACCGCTGGGCCTCCGGCCAGTTGCTCTCCCGCGGCACGACGGACCTGATGCTGCTACGCCAGTTCCTGGCCTTCCCCCTGACCTTCCTGCTGGTCAACGGCGTGACGATCCTGGTCGGCGTGACCATCATGCTGCTCCAGGACTGGACCCTGGGCCTGGTGATCCTGATCCCCGCCGTCCCCGTGATGATCACCTGCGTGATCTTCGAGAAGCGCTACGCCCATGTGGCGCGCCTGGCCCAGGACCAGGTGGGCGACCTGACGACGGTCGTGGAGGAGAGCGTCCTCGGCATCCGCATCATCAAGGGCTTCGGCCGCCACCGCAGCCAGGCACGGGCATTCCGGAACCTGTCGCAGACCCTGCGGGGCACGGAACTCCGCAAGGCCGGCCTGCTCGCGACGATCTGGAGCGTCATCGTGACGCTCCCGGAGGTGGCGATCGGAGCGGCACTGGTCCTGGGCACGGTGCAGGTCGCCGACGGCGACTTGTCGGCGGGAACGCTGGTGGCGTTCCTGTCGACGGCACTGGCCCTGAGATGGCCGGTGGACTCGATCGGCTTCCTGCTGGCGATGAGCCAGGAGGCGGCAACGGCAACGGAACGGTACTTCGAGGTGATGGACGAGCCGCCGGAGGCGGCAAGGGGCGCGGGGAACTGCGCGACCAGCCCCCACGCACCCGCACCCGACAACGAAGGCCTCCAGTTCCAAAACGTCCATTTCCGCTACCCCGACGCCCCCAAAGACTCCCCACCCGTCCTCAACGGCATAGACCTCCACATCCGCCCAGGCGAATCCATGGCCCTGGTAGGAGCCACAGGCAGCGGCAAGACAACCCTCACCGCCCTCGTCCCCCGCCTCCACGAGCTCACTTCCGGCCGCATCACACTCGACGGCGAGGACATCACCGCCATGCCCCGCGAGCAGCTGCGCTCAAAAGTGGCCGTCGCCTTCGAAGAGCCAACCCTCTTCTCGGCCTCCGTCGGCGAGAACGTCCTCATGGGCGCCGACGACACCGCAGGCGCCGCCGACCTCGACCGTGCCCTCTCCGTCGCGCAGGCCGAATTCGCCCACGCCCTCCCCAGCGGCACCGACACCCAGGTGGGCGAGCAGGGCCTCAGCCTCTCCGGCGGCCAGCGTCAACGGCTGGCGCTGGCACGGGCGGTCGTCGGCCGCCCTCACTTCCTCGTACTGGACGACCCGCTGTCCGCACTGGACGTACACACCGAGGCCGCGGTGGAAGCCGCCCTGCGCGACGTACTCGCCGACACCACCGCGCTGATCGTCGCGCACCGCCCCTCCACGGTCCTCCTGGCGGACCGCGTCGCCCTCCTCTCCGGCGGCCGTATCACCGCCGTCGGCACCCACCACGAACTGCTGCGCACGAACGCCGAGTACGCCCACCTCATGTCCGGCACCGGGGAAGCGGAGGACGACCGATGACGGCTCCCACCACGTCCGCCCCCACGGCGGACGACGACCCGGACCTCCCCCGCCCGAAGGACTCGGCGGACCCGACGGACCCCTTCGACAAGGACGTCCTGCCCACTCCCCCGGGCGCCACCGCAAGCCTCCTGCGCTCCCTCCTCACCCCCCTCAAGGCCCGCGTCGCCCTCACCACGCTCCTCCTGCTGCTCCAGCAGGCCGCGGTCCAGGCGGGCCCGCTCCTCGTGGCGTACGCGATCGACAACGCCGTACCGGCGTTCCGGAACCACGACCACGGCCCGCTGATCGCGGTGGCCGTGGGCTATCTGCTGTGCGCGCTGGTCTCCGGCGGCCTCCAGTACGCGTTCGTGCTGGCCTCCGTCCGCGTCAGCCAGGACGTGCTGCTCGACCTGCGCGGCCGTATCTTCCGCCACGCGCAGGCACTCAGCATCGACTTCCACGAGCGGTACACGAGCGGCCGTCTCATCTCCCGCTCCACCACGGACGTCGAGTCCCTGCGCGAGCTCCTGAACGAAGGCCTTCAGGAACTCGTCACCGTCGTCCTGTCCTTCGTCTACATCTCGGCGATGCTGCTCTGGCTGGACCCGGGCCTCGGGGCGGTCGCCGTGGCCTCCTTCGTACCGCTGTATCTGCTGGTACGGCTCTACCAGCGGCGCGCGGTTCGGGTGTACCGGGTCCGCTCCACCGCGATCGCGGCCGTGATCGTGAAGTTCGTCGAGACGATGAACGGCATCCGCCCGGTGCGCGCCTTCCGCCGCGAGGCCGTCAACGACACCGAGTTCCGCGAACTCAACCGACGGCACGAACGGGTCAACGGCGACGCGCTGCTGGAGATGGCCCGCTATGTCGTCGGCTCCCGGCTGGTCGCCAACACGGCCGTCGCGCTGATCGTGCTGTGGGGCGCCTACCGGGTGGCGAGCGACTCCCTCGAACTGGGCGTGCTCGCCGCCGCGGTCCTCTACCTGCGCCGCCTGTACGACCCCATCGACCGGCTCGGCATGTTCCTGAACGCGTACCAGTCGGCGGCGGCCTCCCTGGAGAAGATCGCCGGGCTGCTCGCGCAGACGCCGTCCGTGCCGGAGCCGTCGACTCCCGTGGAACTCCCGGCACTCGAGGGCGACCACCCCGGCCGAGAGGTCGTCTTCGACGGCGTCCGCTTCGGCTACCGCACCGGCGGCGAGGTCCTGCCCCGCTTCGACCTCACCCTCCCGGCCGGGCAGACGGTCGCCGTGGTCGGCACGACCGGCGCCGGCAAGTCGACCCTGGCCAAGCTGCTGGCCCGCTTCTACGACCCGACGGACGGCCGGGTCCTGCTGGACGGCGTGGACCTGCGCGAGCTGGCCGTGCCCGAACTGCGGCGCGGGGTGGTGATGGTGACGCAGGAGGCGTTCCTGTTCTCCGGCACGGTCGCCGAGAACATCGCCATCGGCCGCCCGGACGCCACGCGCGAGGAGATCGAGCGGGCGGCGAAGGCGATCGGCGCGCACGAGTTCATCAGCGCGCTGCCGGACGGGTACGACATGGACGTACGAAAGCGCGGCGGCCGTATCTCCGCGGGCCAGCGCCAACTGGTGGCCTTCGCACGGGCGTTGCTGGCCGACCCGGCGGTCCTCATCCTCGACGAGGCGACCAGCTCGCTCGACGTGCCGGGCGAACGGGCCGTGCAGCGCGCGATGTCGACGGTCCTGCGGGGCCGTACCGCCGTGGTCATCGCCCACCGCCTGTCCACGGTGGAGATCGCCGACCGGGTGCTGGTCATGGAGCACGGGCGGATCGTGGAGGACGGCAGCCCGGCCGAACTCGTCGCGGGTACGGGCCGGTTCGCGGATCTGCACCGGGCGTGGCGGGACAGCCTGGCGTAACGACACAACGGGACGGGGGCACATGATCGACGCGTACGAGGACCCGGGCACACCGGACCGCCGCGGCGGCTGGCACTACCTGTGGTGGCTGGTCCGCCGCCAGCTCGCCCGGTGCGTCGCCGGGGCGCTGCTGGCCAGCGTGTGGATGGTACTCATCGCCGCGGGGCCGTATCTGATGTCCCGGGCGATCGACGACGGCCTGGTGCCCGGTCACCTGGCCACGCTCGCCTGGTGGACCGTGCTGCTGTTCGCGGTCGGGGCGGTCAACGCGTGGCTGAGCATCATGCGCCACCGCACGATGACCCGGGTCCGCCTTGACGCCAACCTCCGCACGGTCAAGGTGGTGGTCGGCCACGCGGTACGCCTGGGCGCGGCCCTGTCCCGCCGGACCGGCGCGGGCGAGGTGGTGACGATCGGTGTGGGCGACGTCCAGACGATTTCCCAGTCCCTGACGGTGGTCGGGCCCGGCGCGGGTGCGGTGGTCGTCTACGCCTTCGTCGCGGGCCTCCTCCTCGACATCTCGACGCAACTCGCGGCGGTGGTCCTCCTCGGCATACCGGTGATCGTCCTGTGCGCGGGCCCGCTGACCGTCCGCCTCCAGGGCGCCGAGTCCGAGTACCGGCAACGCCAGGGCATCCTGACGGCCCGCATCGGCGACCTGGCGGGCGGCCTGCGCGTCCTCAACGGCCTCGGCGGCAAGGGCCTGTTCGCGGACGCCTTCCGCCGCGACTCCGGGCGCCTCCGCCGCCAGGGCTACCGCGTGGGCGCGGTGGCCAGCTGGATGCAGGCCCTGGGCGTGGGCCTGCCCACCCTGTTCCTGGCGGTGGTGACATGGCTGGCGGCCCGCCTGGCCGCCCAAGGAACCATCAGCATCGGCGAGTTGGTGGCGGTGTACGGCTACGCGTCGGTCCTGGTGGGCCCGGTGGCGTTCTTCATCCAGATGACGTACGACCTCAACAGGGGCGTGGTGGCGGCCCGCAGGGTCGTACGCCTGCTGCACGTCGAGCCAGAGCCCGACGAGGGCACGACCCCGGCCCCCGCGGAACCGTCCACCCTCCACGACCCGACGTCGGACGTACGGGTGCTGCCGGGCCGCCTGACCGCCCTGGTGAGCGCCAGGCCTGGGGACGCAGCGGAGGTCGTCGACCGCCTCGGCCGCTACACGCCGTCGACGGCGACCTGGGGCGGAACCCGACTGGACGCGATCCCGCTCGCAGAACTACGAGCCCGCATCCTGGTGGCGGACAACGAGGCAGCGTTGTTCGCAGGCCCCCTGCACGAAGTAATAGGCGCCAGCGATTTCAGGAGCGCGGGGAACTGCGCGACCAGCCACAACCAACCCGCAGACGCCCCACAACAACAAGAGGCAACCCCTCTCGCGCAATCAATCCACGCAGCCGCAGCCGAAGACATCGTCCAAGCACTCCCCAACGGCATCCACTCACCGATAGACGCCCAGGCCCGCAACCTCTCCGGCGGCCAACGCCAACGCATCCGCCTGGCCCGAGCCCTCCTCACCGACCCGGAAGTCCTCCTAGCCGTGGAACCGACCTCGGCACTGGACGCACACACCGAAGCAACCGTGGCGGAACGGCTGCGACACGCACGTACCGGCCGCACCACCGTCGTAACAACGACCTCCCCCCTGCTCCTCGACCACGCGGACACCGTCCACTACCTGGTCGACGGCAAGGTCGAAGCCACTGGCACCCACCGCGAGCTGCTGTCCCGAGTCCCCGGCTACCAGGCCCTCGTGGCGCGCGACAACGATGCCGAGGAGGCCGTGCGATGACAACGGGACAGCTCCCCGTCGCCGAACCCGCAGCCGTCCGCAAGGCCTCCCTCCGCCTGATGCGAGCCGACGGCAGGGCCTTCACCGCCGCGCTCCTCCTCAACGCCCTCGCCGCCGCGGCCGGCCTCGGCGGCCCGTGGCTGCTCGGCAGGATCGTCGACGAGGTGCGGGCCGGCCACGGAGTGGACGCCGTCGACCGCCTCGCGCTCGGCATCCTCGTCTGCTCCGTCGCCCAGCTCCTCCTCGCCCGCTGGGCCCGCTACGTCGGCCACCGCTTCGGCGAACGCACCCTCGCCCGGGTCCGCGAGGAGTTCGTGGACCGCGCACTCGCCCTCCCCGCGTCCGTCGTCGAGCGCGCCGGCGCCGGCGACCTGACGGCCCGCGGCACCGCCGACGTCAGCACCGTCGGCTACACCCTCCGCGACGTCGGCCCCGAACTCCTCGTCAGCGGCGTGCAGGCACTGTTCGTGATGGGCGCCGTCTTCGTCATCGACCCCGTGCTCGGCCTCTTCGGCGTGCTCGGGCTGACCCCGATCTGGTTCGCGCTGCGCTGGTATCTGCGCCGCGCCCGGGACGGCTACCTCGCCGAGGGCGCGGCCACCTCGGAGGTCGCCGAGATCCTCGCGGCGACGGCGTCCGGGGCCCGCACGGTGGAGGCGTTCCGGCTCCAGGAGCGGCGGATCGCGGCGAGCCGGGACGCGCTGGACAAGTCGAAGCGGACGCGCCTGTACACGCTGTTCCTGCGCTCGGTGTTCTTCCCGGCCGTCGAGGTGTCGTACACCGTCCCCGTGGCCGGCGTGCTCCTGCTCGGCGGTGTCCTGCACGCGCACGGCGCGGTCGGTGTGGGTGACGTCGTCGCGGCGGCGCTGTATCTGCGGCAGTTCACCGAGCCGCTGGACCAGATCCTGATGCGGGTCGAGCAACTCCAGAGCAGCAGCGCCTCGTTCGCGCGGGTGGAGGGCCTGGCCGCCGCTCCGAGGAACACGCCCGACGGCGACTCCCCGGCCCCCGCCGACGACCGCATCGACGTCACCGGTGTGCGGTACGCGTACGACCGCGGCGGCGAGGTGCTGCGCGGGGTCGACCTGACCGTGCGGCCCGGGGAACGGCTCGCGGTCGTGGGCCCGTCCGGCGCCGGGAAGACCACGCTCAGCCGGCTCCTCGCGGGCGTCGACGCGCCGACCGAGGGCACGGTGACCGTCGGCGGTGTGCCCGTCGTCGGCCTCGGGCCGGAACAGCTGCGCCGCCAGGTCGTGCTGGTCACGCAGGAGCACCACGTGTTCCTCGGCACGGTCCGGGAGAACCTCCTGATCGCCGAACCGGCCGCCACGGACGAGGAGTTGTGGGCGGCGCTCACCGCGGTCGGCGCCGACGAGTGGGTACGGGAGCTGCCCGACGGCCTCGACACCGCGCTGGGCGAGGGGGGCCGCCGTACGGACGGCTCGCAGGCGCAGCAACTCGCCCTCGCCCGAGTGGTGCTGGCCGACCCGCACACCCTGATCCTCGACGAGGCGACGGCGCTGCTCGACCCGACCACGGCCCGGCACACCGAGCGCGCCCTGGCCGCCGTACTGGAGGGCCGTACCGTCATCGCGATCGCGCACCGCCTGCACACCGCGCACGACGCGGACCGGGTGGCGGTGATGGAGGACGGCCTGCTCACCGAACTCGGCACGCACGACGAACTGGTGGCGGCGGACGGGGCGTACGCGGCGCTGTGGCACACCTGGCACGGCGAGTCCGCCTGACACGTGCGACCACCGGACCGCTCACGATCCGACAACAGGTCCGCATAACGAACATGAACACCCGGACAACGAACCATTTCCGGCCAACTTTCTGACGCGGTCCTGACAGAAACCGCAGACTGCTGCCACCCTTCCCACAGCTTCAACACAGCAACCCCACAGCTCCACCCCGGTTCTGCCCGGACGGTCGACCCACCGTCCGGATCTCCCCTGGCCGCGCGACCCGCGGCCACGCAGAAGGAGTCAGTGTTGAGAAGCAGTTCCTCTCGCAGACGCACCTCCCACATCGTCGCCGTCGCCGGCGTCACCGCGCTGCTCGCCGCGGCCGTCCAGGCGGGCGCCGCGTCCGCCGCCCCGGCCCAGGCCTCCGCCACGAACAAGGCCCACGCGGCCGTCAGGCTCACCCCGTCCCAGCGCGCCGAGCTGATACGCGACGCCGACGCGGCGAAGGCGGCCACCGCCAGGGACATCGGCCTCGGCGCCAAGGAGAAGCTCGTCGCCCGTGACGTCGTCAAGGACGCCGACGGGACGCTGCACACCCGCTACGAGCGCACCTACGCGGGCCTCCCGGTGCTCGGCGGCGACCTGGTCGTCGACACCGCCAAGTCGGGTGCCACCAAGGGCGTCATCAAGGCGACGAACGCCGCCCTCAAGGTCTCCGACGTCACCCCGGACATCTCGAGGGCGACCGCCGAGAAGCAGGCCGTGACCCGCGCGAAGGCCCTCGGCGGGACCAAGGCGTCCGCCGACAGCGCCCGCAAGGTGATCTGGGCCGCCACCGGCAAGCCGGTCCTCGCCTACGAGACGGTCATCGGCGGCTTCCAGGACGACGGCACCCCGAACGCGCTGCACGTCATCTCGGACGCGACCACCGGCAAGAAGCTCTACGAGTTCCAGGGCATCGAGAACGCCACAGGCACCGGCAACACGCAGTACAGCGGCACGGTCTCGCTGACGACGACCCAGTCGGGCTCGAACTACAACCTGACCGACGGGGACCGCGGCAACCACAAGACGTACAACCTGAACCACGGCACGTCCGGCACCGGCACGCTGTTCTCGCAGACCAGCAACACGTGGGGCAACGGCACCACGTCGAACGCGGCCACCGCGGGCGCGGACGCCCACTACGGCGCCGCGGTCACCTGGGACTTCTACAAGAACACCTTCGGCCGCTCAGGCATCAAGAACAACGGCGTCGGCGCCTACTCCCGCGTGCACTACGGCAACTCGTACGTGAACGCGTTCTGGGACGACAGCTGCTTCTGCATGACGTACGGCGACGGCTCCGGCAACGCGGACCCGCTGACCTCGCTGGACGTGGCGGGCCACGAGATGAGCCACGGCGTCACCAGCAACACCGCCGGCCTCAACTACAGCGGCGAGTCGGGCGGGTTGAACGAGGCGACCTCCGACATCTTCGGCACCGGTGTGGAGTTCTACGCCAACAACTCCTCCGACGTCGGCGACTACCTCATCGGCGAGAAGATCGACATCAACGGCGACGGCACCCCGCTGCGCTACATGGACAAGCCGAGCAAGGACGGCGCGTCCAAGGACAGCTGGTACTCCGGCATCGGGTCGATCGACGTGCACTACTCGTCCGGTCCCGCGAACCACTTCTTCTATCTGCTGAGCGAGGGCAGCGGCGCCAAGGTCATCAACGGCGTCAGCTACAACTCGCCCACCGCGGACGGGCTTCCGGTCACCGGCATCGGCCGGGACAAGGCCCTCGCGATCTGGTACCGGGCGCTGACCACGAAGTTCACGTCCACCACCAACTACGCGGGCGCCCGCACCGGCACCCTCGCGGCGGCCGGTGAGCTGTACGGCACCACGTCCGCCGAGTACAAGGCGGTGCAGGACGCGTGGGCGGGTGTCGCGGTCGGGGCGCGCTCCGGCGGGGGCGGCGGCACCGGGACGTCGTACGAGAGCACCACGCCCGTGTCGATCCCGGACAACGGGCCCGCGGTGACCTCGTCGATCACCGTCTCCGGCCGGACCGGAAACGCACCCTCCAACTTGCAGGTGACGCCGAACATCACCCACACCTGGCGCGGTGACCTGGTCATCGATCTGATCGGCCCGTCGGGCACCGCGTACCGCCTGAAGAACTTCAGCTCCTCCGACTCGGCGGACAACGTGACGGACACGTACACGGTGAACGCCTCGTCCGAATCGGCCAATGGCACCTGGAAGCTGCGGGTGCAGGACCAGGCCGCACAGGACGTCGGCACGATCAACAGCTGGAAGCTGACCTTCCCGTAGACCGCAGGGCCCGAGCGGCCCCTCGGCCCGGATTCAGGGCGCCGTCCCGGTGGTTCGACCCACCGGGGCGGCGCCCTCTTTTTGCCACCCTCTTACGCACCGATGATTGCCGCTTTACCCAGGTCAACTCGGTTTACATTCCTGCAATGTTCACCCGGGGGTCGTTTTTCAGCCAACATCACTTGAGGGTCCTGACATGTACGCGCCTTGATGTCACTCTTCCTCACAACCGCCGCACAACTTCACAGCAACCCCTTGCCCGGCAGCCCCACTCCGGGTCAGGACTCCCCCACCACAAGGAGCTTGTGTGACCCCCCTCTACGCGCGTCACAAGCGCTCGACTCTGGCCATCGCGACCGCTGTCGCCGCCGGAGCCCTGCTCACCACCGGTCTGACCACCGGTGTGGCCTCCGCCGCCCCGACCCAGGCGGACACGGCCAGTGCTCGGCCGGCCGCAGCGGCCGCCGCGCTGTCGAACGCCTCTCGCGTCTCGCTCATCCAGAAGGCCGAGGCCGGCGCCGCCGAGACCGCCCAGAACATAGGCCTCGGCACCAAGGAGAAGCTGGTCGTCAAGGACGTCGTCAAGGACGCCGACGGCACGGTGCACACCCGCTACGAGCGCACCTACGCGGGCCTGCCGGTCCTCGGCGGCGACCTGGTCGTCGCGACGAAGGACGGCAAGACCGCGAGCGTCACCAAGGCGACCAAGGCGACCATCAAGGTGGCCTCGCTCAAGCCGGCCATCACCACCGCCAAGGCGGAGAAGCAGGCCCTGACCGCCGCCAAGGCCGCGGGCTCGGACAAGACCTCCGCGGACAAGGCCCGCAAGGTCATCTGGGCCGGCTCGGGCACGCCCGTCCTCGCCATCGAGACCGTCGTCGGCGGCCTCCAGGACGACGGCACGCCGAACGCGCTGCACGTCATCACCGACGCCGCGACCGGCAAGAAGCTCTACGAGTACCAGGCCATCGAGAACGCCACCGGTACCGGCAAGACCCTGTACTCGGGCACGGTCAGCCTGACCACCACCCTGTCGGGTTCGACGTACCAGCTGTACGACACCACCCGCGGCGGTCACAAGACCTACAACCTGAAGCACACCACGTCCTCCGGCACCGGCACGCTGTTCACCGACGCCGACAACACGTGGGGCACCGGTGCCGCGTCCAGCTCCACCACGGACCAGACCGCCGCCGCCGACGCCGCCTACGGTGCGCAGGAGACCTGGGACTTCTACAAGTCCACCTTCGGCCGCTCCGGCATCAAGAACGACGGTGTCGGCGCCTACTCCCGCGTCCACTACGGCAGCAGCTACGTCAACGCCTTCTGGGACGACGACTGCTTCTGCATGACCTACGGCGACGGGTCGAGCAACACCCACCCGCTGACCTCGCTGGACGTGGCCGGCCACGAGATGAGCCACGGCGTCACCGCCAACACCGCGGGCCTCAACTACAGCGGTGAGTCCGGCGGCCTCAACGAGGCCACCTCGGACATCTTCGGCACCGGCGTGGAGTTCTACGCGGCCAACTCCTCCGACGTGGGCGACTACCTCATCGGCGAGAAGATCGACATCAACGGCGACGGCACCCCGCTGCGCTACATGGACAAGCCCAGCAAGGACGGCGGCTCGGCGGACTACTGGTCCTCCTCCGTCGGCAACCTGGACGTCCACTACTCGTCCGGCGTCGCGAACCACTTCTTCTACCTCCTCTCGGAGGGCAGCGGTTCGAAGACGATCAACGGCGTGAGCTACAACTCGCCGACGTACAACGGCTCCACGGTCACCGGCATCGGCCGGGACAAGGCGCTGCAGATCTGGTACAAGGCGCTGACCGAGTACTTCACCTCCACCACCAAGTACTCGGGCGCCCGCACCGGCACCCTGAGCGCCGCCGCGGCCCTCTACGGCTCCAGCAGCACCGAGTACGCGGCGGTCAAGGCGGCCTGGACGGCCGTGAACGTCAGCTAGCCCGAGGGGGGTTGGCGGGCGGCACCCGGGGCGAAGGCATTCCCGGGTGCCGCCCTACCCTTGTGTCCCATGCGCATGGAGGACTTCACGTACGACGACGTCGGCGGCACCCGCCGCGGCGGTTTCTGCCCGCCCGGCTTCCGCCCGCTGCATGTGCGTACGCGCATCGGCGAGGGCGAGAAGGTCTTCCGCAGGGCGTCGGAGGCGGTGCTCACCTGGGAGATGCACCGCGAGCTCGGCGTGGGCGTCGAAGCGAGCGCGCCACGCGCCGCCGAGGACGTCGACGTCACCGTCACCCTCGCCGGCATGATCAAGGCCCCGTGCCGGATCGTCTACACGGTCGAGGAACCCCGCCGCGCCGGCTGGGCGTACGGCACGCTGACCGGGCACCCGGAGTGCGGCGAGGAGTCCTTCGTCGTGGAACGCACCGGTGACGGCACGGTCTGGCTGACCGTGACCGCCTTCAGCCGCGCGGCCAAGTGGTACGCGAGGGCCGGCGGCCCGGCGACACGGGGGCTGCAGACCGCGTACGCGCGGCGCTGCGGCAAGGTCCTGCAGAGGCTGTGCGCCCCCGTGTCGGAGTTCTAGGGCTCACCCGGATCTCACCGGAACAACCCGGATCTCACCGGAACAGCACCCCCGCCCCCTCCGCGGCCTCCTCCGAGGGCACCGCCACCAGGCCCAACTCCGCGCCGGACGCGAGGAGTCGGTGCTCGGGGAGGATACGGACGGTGTAGCCGTAGGGGCCGGTGCGCTCCAGGGAGAGCGGGCCCTCGTAGACCCAGCGGCCCTCCGGGTCCGGGCCGCCCGCCGGTTTCAGCGGCACCGTCGTCGCGTCCGCGATGTGGTCCTCCGGGTCGACGCGGCCGGAGACGACCTGCACCTCGACGTCGTCGGGGCTCAGGTCGCCGAGGCCCACCCGCACCCGCAGCCCGAGCGTCGTGCCGAGTTCCGCGGTGGCGGTGGCGGCCGAGGTCTCCACGTGGTCGACGGTCACCCCGTGCCACGCGGCCCGCACCCGCCCCTTCCAGGCGGCGAGTTCGCGCGCGGAGTCGGGGTCCATCGCGCGGTGGGCGTGCGCGGCCGGGGTGTAGAGGCGTTCGACGTACTCGCGGACCATGCGTCCCGCCAGCACCTTCGGGCCGAGGTGGGTCAGCGTCTGGCGGACCATCGCGATCCAGCGGTCGGGCAGTCCGTGCTGTCCGCGCTCGTAGAAGCGGGGGGCCACCCGCTGTTCGAGGAGGTCGTAGAGGGCGTCGGCCTCTATGGCGTCCCGGCGGTCGGGGTCGGTGCCCGTGCCGTCGGCCGTGGGGATCGCCCAGCCGAAGTCGGGCTGGAACCACTCGTCCCACCAGCCGTCCAGGACCGAGAGGTTGAGGCAGCCGTTGAGCGCCGCCTTCATGCCGGAGGTGCCGCAGGCCTCCAGCGGGCGCAGCGGGTTGTTGAGCCAGATGTCGCAGCCGGGGTAGAGCTTCTGCGCCATCGCCATGCCGTAGTCGGGCAGGAAGACGATCCGGTGCCGCACCCGCGGGTCGTCCGCGAACCGCACCAGTTCCTGCACGAGCCGCTTGCCCCCGTCGTCCGCCGGATGCGCCTTGCCGGCGACGACGATCTGGATCGGCCGCTCGGGGTGCAGCAGCAGGTCCATCAGCCGGTCCCGGTCGCGCAGCATCAGCGTCAGGCGTTTGTACGAGGGGACGCGCCGCGCGAATCCGATGGTGAGGACGTCCGGGTCGAGGACCCCGTCGATCCAGCCCAACTCGGCGGTGCCCGCCCCGCGTTGCCGCCAGGAGGCGCGCAGCCGCTCGCGCACCTCGTCGACGAGCTGCTCGCGCAGGCTGCGGCGCAGCTCCCAGATGTCCTGGTCGGGGATGTCGCCGACCGCGTCCCAGCGGTCCGAGCCGCCGACGGTCATCGCGTCCTCGGTGCGCTGGGCGCCGATCTGCCGGGCGCCGAGCCGGAAGACCTCGGGGGCGACCCAGGTGGGGGCGTGCACGCCGTTGGTGACGGAGGTGATCGGCACCTCCTCCGGGTCGAACCCGGGCCACAGCCCGGAGAACATCTCCCGGCTGACCTGGCCGTGCAACAGCGAGACCCCGTTGGCGCGTTGGCCCAGGCGCAGGCCCATCACGGCCATGTTGAAGAGGTTGGGTTCACCGCCGGGGTAGGTCTCCATGCCGAGCCGCAGGACGCGTTCGACGTCGATGCGCGGGAGTTCGGCGTCGGGGCCGAAGTGGTGGGCCACCAGCTCGCGGTCGAAGCGGTCGATGCCGGCCGGGACGGGGGTGTGCGTGGTGAACACGGTCCCCGCGCGCACCGCCTCGAGCGCGGAGTCGAAGTCCAGCCCCTCGGCGCAGAGTTCGGCGATGCGCTCCAGGCCGAGGAAGCCTGCGTGGCCCTCGTTGGTGTGGAAGACCTCCGGCGCCGGGTGACCGGTGAGCCGGCAGTACGTCCGCACCGCGCGCACGCCCCCTATGCCGAGCAGCATCTCCTGCAGCAGCCGGTGCTCGCTGCCGCCGCCGTAGAGCCGGTCGGTCACGCCGCGTTCGCCGACGTCGTTCTCCTCGACGTCGGAGTCGAGCATCAGCAGCGGGACGCGGCCGACCTGGGCGAGCCAGATGCGGGCGTGCAGCTGTTTGCCGCCGGGCAGGGCGAGGGAGACCCGGGCGGGGGTGCCGTCGCTCTCCTTGAGCAGCGCCACCGGCAGCTCGTTGGGGTCGAGGACCGGGTAGTGCTCCTGCTGCCAGCCGTCCCGGGACAGGGACTGGCGGAAGTAGCCGTGCCGGTAGAGCAGGCCGACACCGATCAGCGGAACGCCCAGGTCGCTGGCGGACTTGAGATGGTCGCCGGCCAGGATGCCGAGGCCGCCGGAGTACTGCGGCAGGGCGGCCGTGATGCCGAACTCGGGTGAGAAGTAGGCGACGGCGGCGGGGAGTTCACCGGGCTGGGCCTGGTACCAGCGGTCGCCGGTGACGTAGTCGCGCAGATCGTCCGCGACCGCCGTGAGCCGGCGCAGGAAGCGGCGGTCCTCGGCGAGCTCCGCCAGTCGCGTCGGCGACACGCTGCCCAGGAGCCGTACGGGATCTCCGTCCGAGGCGGCCCAGCGCTCGGGGTCGACGGACTGGAACAGGTCTCGGGTCTCCGCGTGCCAGGACCAGCGCAGATTGCGGGCCAGGTCGCTGAGCGGCAGGAGGGGTTCGGGCAGGACAGGTCGGACGGTGAATCGACGGATAGCCTTCACTTGCCACCTCGTCAGGCGTGCGGAAGAGGACGCACCGCGGTGTGCGTCCTGTCGTCATCCCCGACGGTATCGGGGAGAGGGGTCTCCTAACCACGGGACGTCGAACACCACCCCGCAGCCGGACACAGTCCGGAAATCGCCGCAACCTTCACTCGTCCCCCATGGCCGACATGGCCGATTCCGCCCCCGTAGGCCCCCTTGTGGCGCTTCACACCGCACGAGACGCTGCCCAACGGAGTCAAAGGGAGGGGAACTCGACCATGACGCGGACGCGAACACGGCGTCTGCGCTGGGCAGCGGGACTGACCGCGGTGGCCTGCGCCGCCACGCTGTCGGCCACCACCCTGCCCGCGCACGCCGTACCGGAGGGGCGGATACTCGGCGCCGGTGAGCCCGGCTCCGTCGGCGGAAGCTACCTGGTGACACTCAAGGGGGGTGCGAAGGCTCCGTCGGCCGCCGGTAAGGGCATAGCCGAGAAATACGGGGCGAAAATAAGCCATACCTACGGCACGGTCCTCAACGGCTACTCGATCAGGGCCGACGAGAGACAGGCGAAGCGGCTCGCCGCGGACTCACAGGTCGCCTCGGTCGTCCAGGACACCCGCGTGAGCCTCGACCACACCCAGCAGAACCCGCCGTCCTGGGGTCTGGACCGGATCGACCAGCAGGGCCTGCCGCTGGACCGCAGCTACACCTGGCCGGAGTCCGCGGGCGCCGGGGTGACCGCGTACGTCATCGACACCGGCATCCGGATCAGCCACAAGGACTTCGGCGGCCGCGCGAGCTACGGCTGGGACTTCGTCGGAAACGACAAGACCGCCTCCGACGGCAACGGCCACGGCACGCACGTCGCCGGCACCATCGCCGGCACGAAGTACGGCGTGGCCAAGAAGGCGAAGGTCGTCGCCGTCCGGGTCCTCGACAACAACGGTTCCGGTACGACGGCCCAGGTCATCGCGGGCATCGACTGGGTGACCAGGCACGCGCACAAGCCCGCGGTCGCCAACCTCAGCCTGGGCGGCTACCACAACGCCCAGCTCGACGCCGCCGTACGCAACTCGATCGCGTCCGGCGTCACGTACGCCGTCGCCGCCGGGAACGACGGCCTGCCCGCCGCGCTCTACTCCCCGGCGGACGTCCGGGAAGCGATCACGGTCGGCGCGACCGACAAGGCGGACACCCGGGCGAGCTTCTCCAACTTCGGCTCGGCCGTCGACCTGTTCGCCCCCGGAGTCTCGATCACCTCGGCCTCCTACGCGAGCGACACCGGAAAAGCCACCTTCTCCGGTACGTCCATGGCGACACCGCACGTCACGGGCACGGCCGCGCTCTACCTGGCCGACCGTCCGACGGCCACGCCGGCGCAGGTCGCCAAGGCGCTGGTCAAGCTGGCGGTGTCCGGGAAGGTCTCCGGCCGCGGCCTCGGCTCGCCGGACGAACTTCTCCAGGTGCCGCCCTCTTAGTGGCAGAGTCCCGGGCTCGTCATCCGAGAGTCTGGATTCCGGCCCCGTTCGTTCACGAGCGGGGCCGGTCTTGTGTGTAGACATACGCGTGAGTAGTTAACAAAGTTCCGGAATGCTCACCCGAAAAGGGTGGGAAGGCTCCTCCGGTACGTTGCACGATAGACCCCACGCAGGACCCCCTCCCCATAACCATCCGCCCACCCACGTTGACGCGGACAGGAGCGGTCATGCCCGCCACGCACCACTCGTCGGCACCCCCGACACCCCGTACCGAACCGCCCTCGACGCCCCAGGCCACCGCCGGCATCGGGCGCATACCCGTCCTCGACGTCCAACCGGTCGTCCAGCACGGCCGCAGGCCCGCCAAGGCCGTCACCGGCGAGTCCTTCGAGATCTCGGCCACCGTCTTCCGCGAGGGCCACGACGCGGTCGCCGCCAATGTGGTCCTGACCGCCCCTGACGGCACTCCGGGCCCCTGGACGCCGATGCGCGAGCTCGCCCCCGGCACCGACCGCTGGGGCGCCACCGTCACCGCCGGCGACCCCGGCCACTGGACGTACACCGTCGAGGCCTGGGGCGACCCGATCACCACCTGGCGCCACCATGCCCAGATCAAGATCCCTGCGGGGATGGACACGGAGCTGGTGCTGGAGGAAGGGGCGCGGCTGTACGAGCGGGCGGCCGAGGGGGTGCCGCCAGTGCTATGTGACATAGTACTGAGCGCCGTCGACGCGCTGCGCGACGAGGCCCGCCCCGCCGCCTCCCGCCTGGCGGCGGCGTTGACGCCGGAGGTGGACGCGGTTTTGGCCGCGCACCCGCTGCGGGAGTTCGTCACCGCCTCCGACACCCTGCCCCTCCTGGTCGAGCGGGAACGCGCCCTGTACGGGGCCTGGTACGAGTTCTTCCCCCGCTCCGAGGGCACCCCCCAGCAGCCGCACGGCACCTTCCGCACCGCCGCCCGCCGCCTGCCGGCGATCGCCGCGATGGGCTTCGACGTCGTCTACCTCCCCCCGATCCACCCCATCGGCACCACCTTCCGCAAGGGCCGCAACAACACCCTCTCCGCCGGCCCCGACGACGTCGGCGTGCCCTGGGCCATCGGCTCCCCCGAGGGCGGCCACGACACCGTCCACCCCCAGCTGGGCACCCTCGACGACTTCGCCTGGTTCGTGCAGCAAGCCGCCCGGCACGGCCTGGAGATCGCCCTCGACTTCGCCCTGCAGTGCTCCCCCGACCACCCCTGGGTGCACAAACACCCCGAGTGGTTCCACCACCGCCCCGACGGCACCATCGCGTATGCCGAGAACCCGCCCAAGAAGTACCAGGACATCTACCCCATCGCCTTCGACGCCGACCTCGACGGCCTGATCACCGAGACCCTGCGGGTCCTCAGGCTGTGGATGGACCTGGGGGTGCGGATCTTCAGGGTGGACAACCCGCACACCAAGCCGGTCGTCTTCTGGCAGCACGTGATCGCGGAGATCAACCGCACCGACCCGGACGTGATCTTCCTGGCCGAGGCGTTCACCCGGCCGGCGATGATGCGCACCCTCGCCCAGATCGGCTTCCAGCAGTCGTACACCTACTTCACCTGGCGCACCAGCAAGCAGGAACTGACCGACTACCTCACCGAGCTGTCGCGGGAGACGGCCGCCTACATGCGGCCCAACTTCTTCGTCAACACCCCCGACATCCTGCACGAGTTCCTCCAGCGCGGCGGCCGGCCCGCCTTCGAGCTGCGCGCCGTGCTCGCCGCCACCCTCTCCCCCACCTGGGGCCTCTACAGCGGCTACGAACTGTGCGAGAACCTCCCGCTGCGCGACGGCAGCGAGGAGTACCTGGACTCGGAGAAATACCAACTCCGCCCACGCGACTGGGAATCCGCCGAACGCGAAGGCCGCACCATCACGCCCCTGATCACCAAGCTCAACGCGATCCGGCGTGCGAGCCCCGCCCTCCGTCAGCTGCGCGACCTCCACTTCCACCACGCGGACCAGGACGCGGTGATCGCGTATTCGAAACGGAGCGGCTCGAACACGGTTCTGGTGGTCGTCAACCTCGACCCTCACCACACCCAGGAGGCCACGGTCTCGTTGGACATGCCGCAACTCGGCCTGGACTGGCACGAGTCGGTGCCGGTGCGCGACGAGCTCACCGGCGAGACCTATCACTGGGGCAGGGCGAATTACGTGCGCCTGGAACCGGGCACCCGTCCCGCGCACGTGTTCACCGTCCTGCGACCGTCCACCCCGCAGATCGGAGGGTCACCCACAATATGATCGTCAACGAACCCGTTCCGGACACCTTCGAGGACACCCCCGCCAAGGACCGTGACCCGGAATGGTTCAAGCGCGCGGTCTTCTACGAGGTCCTCGTCCGCTCCTTCCAGGACAGCAACGGCGACGGAGTCGGCGACCTCAAGGGCCTGACCGCGAAACTCGACTATCTGCAGTGGCTCGGCGTCGACTGCCTCTGGCTGCCGCCGTTCTTCAAGTCACCGCTGCGGGACGGCGGTTACGACGTCTCCGACTACACCGCCGTCCTGCCCGAATTCGGTGACCTCGCAGACTTCGTCGAGTTCGTGGACGCAGCGCACCAGCGCGGCATGCGCGTGATCATCGACTTCGTGATGAACCACACCAGCGACCAGCACCCGTGGTTCCAGGAGTCCAGAAAGGACCCCGACGGGCCGTACGGCGACTACTACATGTGGGCCGACGACGACAAGCAGTACGCCGACGCCCGCATCATCTTCGTCGACACCGAGGCCTCCAACTGGACCTTCGACCCGGTCCGCAAGCAGTACTTCTTCCACCGGTTCTTCTCCCACCAGCCGGACCTCAACTACGAGAACCCTGCCGTGCAGGAGGAGATGATCTCCGCGCTGCGGTTCTGGCTGGACCTGGGTATCGACGGCTTCCGTCTCGACGCCGTGCCTTATCTGTATGCCGAGGAGGGCACGAACTGCGAGAACCTCCCCGCCACCCACGAGTTCCTCAAGCGGGTGCGTAAGGAGATCGACGCGCACTACCCGGACACGGTGATCCTGGCCGAGGCCAACCAGTGGCCCGAGGACGTCGTCGACTACTTCGGCGACTTCCAGAGCGGCGGCGACGAATGCCACATGGCCTTCCATTTCCCGGTCATGCCGCGGATCTTCATGGCCGTGCGCCGCGAGTCCCGCTACCCCGTCTCGGAGATCCTGGCGAAGACCCCGGCGATCCCGTCGAAGTGCCAGTGGGGCATCTTCCTGCGCAACCACGACGAGCTCACGCTCGAAATGGTCACCGACGAGGAACGCGACTACATGTACGCGGAGTACGCCAAGGACCCGCGGATGCGCGCCAACATCGGGATCAGGCGGCGGCTGGCGCCCCTGCTGGACAACGACCGCAACCAGATCGAGCTGTTCACGGCTCTCCTGCTGTCGCTGCCCGGTTCGCCGATCCTGTACTACGGCGACGAGATCGGCATGGGCGACAACATCTGGCTCGGCGACCGGGACGCCGTACGCACGCCGATGCAGTGGACACCTGATCGCAACGCAGGTTTTTCGTCCTGTGACCCCGGGCGGCTGTATCTGCCGACCATCATGGACCCGGTCTACGGCTACCAGGTCACCAACGTCGAGGCGTCGATGGCGTCGCCCTCCTCGCTGCTGCACTGGACCCGCCGCATGATCGAGATCCGTAAGCAGAACGCCGCTTTCGGACTCGGCTCCTACACGGAGCTCCAGTCGTCCAACCCGGCGGTGATCGCGTTCCTGCGCGAGTACGAGGACGATCTCGTGCTGTGCGTGCACAACTTCTCGCGGTTCGCGCAGCCCACCGAGCTGGACCTCAGGACCTTCAACGGCCGGCACCCCGTCGAGCTCTTCGGCGGAGTGCGCTTTCCGGCCATCGGTGAGCTGCCGTACTTGCTGACCCTCGCGGGGCACGGCTTCTACTGGTTCCGGCTCCGCAAGGACCCCGTGTAGAGCCTCCGAGAACCCGGGATGGGGCGGTTTCCCCTGTCCCACCCGGGGCACGCATACGTAACACCCCGCCCCCGGGGAAAGGACGCGACGCCATGTCGGAAGCCGTCACCCGTACCGCCACGACAAGCCCCGGCCTCCTTGCGTCACTGGACCCCCTGCTGCGCGAGTGGCTGCCGAGGCAGCGCTGGTTCGCGGGCAAGGGACGGCCGGTCACCGGGTTCTCGCTGGTCGCGGCCACCGAGCTGCTGCCGGCCACGGCCAAGCTGGGCCTGTACCACCTCCTCGTCCGCGCGCACCAGCCGTCCTCGATCGGCGCCGAGCCGCACCCCGGCGACTGCTACCAGCTCCTCATAGGCGTGCGCGAGGCGCTGCCGCCCCGGCTGGCGCCCGCGCTGATCGGACACGTGGAGGAGGGCCCGCTCGCCGGCCGCACGGTGTACGACGCCCTGTACGACACCCGGCCCGCCGAGGTGCTCCTGGAGGCGATGCGCACCCGGGCCCGCATCGGCGCGCTGCGCTTCGACCGGGAGGCGGGGCAGGAGATCCGCGCCGGGCTGGTCCCCCGGGCGGTCACCGCCGAGCAGTCGAACTCGTCGGTGATCTACGGAGATACGTTCATCCTGAAGCTGTTGCGCCGGGTGGTGCCCGGCGTCAACCCCGATCTTGAGCTGCCGCTGGCGCTGGCCCGCGAGCACTGCCCCCGGGTGCCGGCGCCGACGGCGTGGCTGCGGGCCGAGCTGGCCGGGGAGCCGTACGTCCTCGGTGTTCTCCAGCCCTTCCTCCAGGGCGCCGCCGACGGCTGGGAGCTGGCGCTGCGCGAGCTGGCCAAGGGCGAGGACTTCGGCGCCGAGGCGCGGGCGCTGGGGCGGGCCACGGCCGAGGTGCACCTGGCGCTGGCCCGCGCGCTGCCGACCGTCACGCTCGGCCACACCCAGTTGCAGCGGCTCGCCGACGGCATGATCGAGCGCCTGGAGGCGGCCGCGCAGGCGGTGCCCGCGCTGCATCCGTACGTGCCCGCGCTGCACTCGGCGTTCAGCGCGCTGGCCGACCTGGCCGCGGAGGGACAGACCTGGACCGCGCAGCGCGTCCACGGTGACCTGCATCTCGGGCAGTGTCTGCGCGCGCCGGACGGCGAGTGGTTCCTGATCGACTTCGAGGGCGAGCCCGCCAGGCCGCTGGCCGAGCGGCGGATGCCGCAGCCCGCGGTGCGGGACATCGCCGGGATGCTGCGGTCCTTCGACTACGCGGCCCACTCGGCCGGACCTCCCGCAGAGGGGTGGGCGGACACCTGCCGGGCGGCCTACTGTTCCGGGTACGCGGAGGTCAGCGGCCGCGACCCGCGCACCGACCCGGTACTCCTGCGCGCCTACGAAACGGACAAGGCGATCTACGAGGTCGTCTACGAGGCCCGGCACCGCCCGGACTGGCTCTCGGTCCCGATGACGGCGATCGAGCGTTACGCCACCACCGACCTGTACTGAACCCCTTCCCGACCCTCGCCGAGGAGGCGCCGCCCGTGACCCCCCGCCCCACATCCAGCGGTTCGGATCCCAAGAAGACGGCCGAGGAGAAGGCCGCCAAAGCCGCGAAGAGTGTGAAGAAGGCGGTGAAGAAGGTCACGGAGAAGACGGCCGCTCCCGAGAAGACGGCGGCCAAGAAGACGACGGCGAAGAAGACGGCCGCGAAGAAGACCGCGAAGGCCGCCGAGGCGCCGGTGGCGAAGAAGGCCACCGCGAAGAAGACCGCGGCGCGGAAGACGACCGTGAAGGCGACGGCGGCGAAGACGACAGCCACGAAGGCCACCGCCGCCAAGAAGGTCACCGCCGCCGCCGAAAAGGCCGCCGCCCCGACTCCTGCTCAACCGCCGGAGGCCGCGTCGCCCGCCGTCGACGCCGGTGACCGGGAGCGGCTGCTCTCCGGTACGCATCACGACCCGCACACCGTGCTCGGGGCCCACCCCGTGCCCGGCGGTGTCGCCGTCCGGGCGTTCCGGCCGTACGCCCTGTCTGTCACCGTCGTCGCCGGGGAGCTGCGGGCGGAGCTGCACGACGACGGGGACGGGTTCTTCTCCGGGCTGCTGCCGCTGACCGAGGTCCCGGCCTACCGGCTCCTCGTGACGTACGAGGGCTCGGTCCAGGAGGCCGAGGACGCGTACGGCTTCCTGCCGACGCTCGGCGATCTCGACCTGCATCTGATCGGCGAGGGCCGGCACGAGCACCTGTGGCAGGTGCTGGGCGCGCACCCGATGACGCACCAGGGCGTGGCCGGCACCCGCTTCTCCGTGTGGGCGCCGAACGCGCGCGGTGTGCACGTGGCCGGCACCTTCAACTTCTGGGACGGCACCGGCTATCCGATGCGCTCGCTGGGCTCCTCCGGGGTGTGGGAGCTGTTCGTGCCCGGCATCGGCGAGGGCGAGCTGTACAAGTTCGAGATCACCCGCCCGGACGGTTCGAAGACCCTGCGTGCCGACCCGCTGGCCCGCCGCACCCAGGCCCCGCCCGAGACCTCGTCGATCGTCACCGCCGCGCACCACGAGTGGCGGGACGAGGAGTGGCTGGCCCGCCGCGGCGAACTGCCCGCGCACGAGGCGCCGTTCTCCGTCTACGAGGTCCATCTCCCGTCCTGGCGGCCTGGGCTGACGTACCGTCAACTGGCTGAACAGCTTCCCGCGTACGTCAAGGACCTGGGCTTCACCCATGTCGAGCTGATGCCGATCGCCGAGCACCCCTTCGGCGGCTCCTGGGGCTACCAGGTCACCGGCTTCTACGCGCCGACGGCCCGGCTGGGCACCCCGGACGACTTCCGGTACCTGGTGGACGCCCTCCACCAGGCCGGCATCGGCGTCCTGATGGACTGGGTGCCGGCGCACTTCCCGCGCGACGACTGGGCGCTGGCGGAGTTCGACGGCCGCCCGCTGTACGAGCACGAGGACCCGCTGCGCTCCGCACACCCGGACTGGGGGACTCTCGAATTCGACTACGGCCGCCGCGAGGTGCGCAACTTCCTTGTCGCCAACGCCATTTACTGGTGCGAGGAGTTCCACATCGACGGGCTGCGGGTCGACGCCGTCGCGTCGATGCTCTATCTCGACTACTCGCGTGAGCCCGGTCAGTGGGTCCCGAACGTGCACGGCGGCCGGGAGAACTTGGACGCGGTGGACTTCCTCCAGGAGATGAACGCGACCGTGTACCGGAGGGTGCCGGGCGTGGTGACCGTCGCCGAGGAGTCGACGGCCTGGGACGGTGTCACCCGCGCGACCCACCACCGGGGCCCGGGCGGCTTCGGCGGGCTCGGCTTCGGCCTGAAGTGGAACATGGGCTGGATGCACGACTCGCTGGACTACATGAGCCACGAGCCGGTGCACCGCAAGTACCACCACAACGAGATGACCTTCTCGATGGTGTACGCCTACAGCGAGAACTACGTCCTGCCCATCTCGCACGACGAAGTCGTCCACGGCAAGCGGTCGTTGGTGTCGAAGATGCCCGGCGACTGGTGGCAGCAGCGCGCCAACCTGCGGGCCTACCTGGCCTTCATGTGGGCCCATCCCGGCAAGCAACTCCTCTTCATGGGCCAGGAGTTCGCGCAGGGCGCCGAGTGGTCGGAGGCGCACGGCCCCGACTGGTGGCTGCTGGACCCGGCGTACGGCGCGGAGGCCGACCACCGGGGCGTGCGTGACCTGGTCCGCGATCTCAACACGGTCTACCGTCACACTCCGTCCCTGTGGCAACAGGACACGGTTCCCGCGGGCTTCGAGTGGATCGTGGGCGACGCCGCGGAGGACAACGTCTTCGCCTTCCTCCGCTTCGCCACCGACGGCACCCCCCTGTTGGCGGTCTCCAACCTCTCCCCGGTGGTCCGCCACGACTACCGCCTGGGCGCCCCGGACGACGTCCCGGCCTGGCACGAGAGCCTGAACACGGACACGGGCAAGTACGGCGGCAGCGACGTGACGAACCCGGACGTCATCAAGCCGGAGCCGCTGGCCTGGCACGGCCGCCCGGCCAGCATCCGGCTGACCCTGCCGCCGCTCGCGACGGTGTGGCTGCGGCCCGCCTGAGCGCAGCCGTCGTCCTATAGTTGGCCGGGTCGACGTCTTTGGTCCACGGGGGGGATTGAGGCACTTGCGATCCGGCAGAGGAATCGCCGCCGTGCTGTGCGCGCTCGCCGTGCTGCTGCTGGGCGCGTGCGGCACGCAGGTGGCGGGGCGGGGCGCGGACGTGTCCGCGACGGCGACGGGCCCGGTCCCCTGGACCCTCGCCGAGCCCTCCCGGGTCACCGCCGCCCGGCTCGGC
Source organism: Streptomyces cylindrosporus (assembly GCF_022698165.1). GTDB lineage: Bacteria > Actinomycetota > Actinomycetes > Streptomycetales > Streptomycetaceae > Streptomyces > Streptomyces cylindrosporus. The sequence goes on along the minus strand of NZ_JALDAY010000005.1, from coordinate 590,968 downwards.
GCCGACCGCCGCACCGTGAGCATCGACGCCGACGTGCCCAGCGGCGAGCGTCCCTGCGTACGCGACTTCAAGGCCCGGGACACCGACGCCGAGTACGGCAGCGTGCCGGGCACCGTGCATGTGCAGGTCACCTTCGAGTCGCCGTCCGGCGACCGCCGTTCCGGCTGCACGAAGGAGCGGACGGCCACCGCCCGGCTGCGGCTGCCCGAACCGCTGGGCACACGGCAGCTGGTGATCGACGACCACACGGTCTTCACCACCGACGGCGCCGAACTGCCCGCCCTGCGCCTGTGCGGAGAGCTGGGCTGCACCCCGCCGGCCACGGGCTGCACGCCCGACTCCTATGAGCAGGCGCTGAAGGCGATCGACGCCCCCGAGCACACGTACCGGGACGCGGAGCACTGCGACGGCAAGTGGCTGGTCCTGGACTTCTCCTGGCGCACGGGCCCGGCCTGCGGCGACGACACGGCGGACCCGGCCTGCACGTCCCGCCTCGGCGACCGCTGGTTCTTCCGGGCCGAGAAGTCGGGCTGGAAGCCGATCGCACGCGGCTCGGCGGAGGGCTGCACGGACGTGCACCGCGTGGAGCCCGCCTTCCCCACCACCCTGTGCGGCCCGCTCCCGGCCCTGGCGCCGTCCCTGCACCCGACCTATTCGCCGACGGCCACCGCGACGCCCTGAGCAGCGGGCGCGTCCGGCGGCGCAGCCCTCACGTGGCCTTCTTCCCGCCGAACATGAGCCGGCGCAGGGCGGCCAGCAGCCCCCGCGCGTTGGTGTCCGTGGCGGCCTCGGGTGCCGCCGCCTCCCGCGGGCGCGGGACGGACGGTGGCGGCCCGCTCAGTTCGTAGCGCACCGGCAGCACCTTCAGCCCCCGCACCACCGGTCCCGCCCGCCACGGCAACTGGTCCGGCGGCAGGGTCAGTTCGGCCCGCCCGAAGTGCTCGAAGACCCGGCCGACGGCCGTGGCCACGATCAGGCCGCCCAACTCCCGCGCGGCACTGGGACATTGGTGCGGTCCCGCGCCCCACCCCAAATGGGCCCGCGTGCTGACCGCCGAGCCGACCATCGGTGAGGCCCCGATCGCGAGCAGGTCCTGGTGCGCCGCGGCCGCCGAGGGCGAGACCGCGTCCCCGGCCCGCACCCGGAAGTTGCCGAGCCGCACATCCCGTGCCGCGAACCGGAAGCACATGTTGGCGACCGGCGGATTCGCCAGCGCCGCCCGGTTGACGGTCTCCCCCAGCTGCCCCGCGGACAGGCTCCTGCGCACGGTCGCGTTGCCGCGCAACACCTCCAGCAGGGTGTTCATGACCATGTTGCCGGTGATGTCGTTCAGGTAGACGGCGTTCATGAACAGCTCCCGCCCGAGCTGCTCGTCGGTCAGCTTCGGATCGGTCAGCAGCATGTACGAGGTGAGGTCGTCCCCCGGCCGGGCCCGCCGGTGGGCGGCCAGCCGGGTCATCGCCGCAAGGGCCCGCCCCGTGGCCGGACCGGCGTCGGGGCCGCCGTCGAGCATCCGCCACAGGTCCATGACCAGTTCGTCGCCGAGCTCGACCGGACAGCCGAACAGCTTGGTCGTCACCATCAGCAGCAGCGGTCTGGTGTACTGCGCGCCCAGGTCCGCGAACCCGGCCGTGCCCGACTCCGCGGCGAGCACGCCGACGAGCTCGTCGGCGTAACCCGCGACCGCCGCCCGCAGCTCCCACCCCTGCGGGCTGCGCGCCTCCTGGAAGGGCCGCAGGGCCGAGTGCAGCGTGCCGCGCGCCGCCCGGTGCTCCTCCTCGTCCATGAACATCGTCTGCCGCACCTCGTACCCGGCGAGCAGCGGCCAGTCGTGCGGCAGCCGCCCCTCGGCCCGCGCCCGCCAGTAGCGGATGTCACGCCGCCACTGGCTCTCGTTCCGCAGGACCTCCAGCACCTCGCGGTAGTCGAGAACCAGCCACACGGGCACGCCCATCAGCCCGACGGGGGCGACGGGCCCGTACTGCCGCCGCAGCCGCCCGTACACCGCCCCCGGGTCGGCGTCGAACTCCGAGGTGAGCAGCGGCTGGACGGGCAGCGACTCCAGCCAGGGGCTGTCGGCCGGCTCGGCCGGGTACGGATGGGCTTCCATAACGCACACGCATACCGCACCAAGCGTGCACAAGCGGTGACCGAGGCGGGAACTGTTACGGCTTGGTGATACCAGTTGCTCAGGTGGTGACCAGTGCCTTCGGCAGCCGCCCGGTGTGCAGCACCCCCAGCCGCTGGGTGGCCCGGGTCAGTGCCACGTACAGATCGCTCGTCCCGTACAGCCCCGGTTCGACCACGAGCACGGAGTCGAATTCCAGCCCCTTGGACTGCCGGGGATCGAGGAGTACGACGGTCCGGGTCAGGTCGGGTTCGGCGCCCGCCGTCACCCCGTCCAGCCGCGCGGCGAGCCTGCGGTGCAGATGGCGCGGGGCGATGACCGCGAGCCGCCCCTCGGCGGGGGTCAGCTCCTTCACCGCCTCGGCCACCGCGCCGGGCAGGTCGTCGGTGGCGCGCACCCACGGCCGTACCCCGGTCGAGCGGACCGAGCTCGGCGGTTCGAAGCCGGGGTTCTCGGCGCGCACGACGGCCGCCGCGAGCTCCATGATCTCGGCGGGGGTGCGGTAGTTGACGCCGAGGCGGGTGTGTTCCCAGCGGTCCTGGACGTACGGCTCCAGGATGCGCTCCCACGATCCGACGCCGGCCGCCTCCGCGGTCTGGGCCGGGTCGCCGACCAGGGTCATCGAGCGGGTCGGGCTGCGGCGCATCAGCAGCCGCCAGGCCATCGGCGACAGCTCCTGCGCCTCGTCGACGATGATGTGCCCGAACGCCCAGGTGCGGTCGGCCGCGGCGCGTTCGGCGGCGCTGCGGTGGTCGTCCTCCTCGTGCCGCTCGGCGAACCGTTCGGCGTCGATGATGTCGTGCGCGGACAGGACCTCCGAGTCCTCCTCGTCCTTGTCCTCGAACTCGTAGGTCCGGGAGGCGTAGGAGACGTCCAGGACGCCCTGCGCGTACGCCACCTGCGTCTCGCGTTCCCGCTCGGCCAGCGCCCGCGCCACCCGCTCGTCCACGCCGAGCAGTTCGGCCGCCTCGTCGAGCAGGGGTACGTCCGACACGGTCCAGGCCCGGGTCACCGGGCGGCGGATGGCGGCCGCGTCCTCGTCGGGGAGGTGGCCGACGGGGTCGGCGAGGAAGTCGGCGACCAGGCGCTGCGGGGTCAGCCGCGGCCACAACTGGTCGATGGCGGCCCACACTTCGGGGTTCTCGGCGATCTCGTCGCGGATCTGCGTGATGTCGCTCTCGTCGAGGAGGCTGGAGCCGTCGTAGGGGTCGGTGCCGACGCGCTCGGCGTACAGCTCGGTGAGCGTGTTGAGGATGTGCCCCTCGAAGTGCTCGCGGGCCACGTTGTGCGGCAGCCGCGCGGCCCGGGTCTTCTCCCTGGCCACCTTCACCAGACCGTCGTCGAGCATCAGGATCTCCCGGTCGTGCTCGATCGCGATCACCGGGTCGGGCAGCGCCTGCCAGTCGCGTACGACGTCGGCGAGGACGTCCGCCATGTCGGCGCGGCCCTTCACCGCGGCCGCCGCCCGGGTGTCGGTCGCCGTCGCCCGCACCCCGGGGAACAGCTCCCCGACCGTCGCGAGCAGCACGCCGGTCTCGCCGAGGGAGGGCAGCACCTCGCCGATGTAGCCGAGGAAGGCGGGGTTGGGGCCGACGATGAGGACGGCTCGCTTGGCGAGCAGTTCCCGGTGCTCGTAGAGGAGATACGCGGCCCGGTGCAGGGCGACGGCGGTCTTGCCGGTCCCGGGGCCGCCCTCGACGACGAGCACCCCGCGGTGCGGGGCCCGGATGATCTCGTCCTGCTCTGCCTGGATGGTCTGCACGATGTCGTGCATCCGCCCGGTGCGGGCGGCGTCCAGCGCGGCCAGCAGCACCGCGTCCCCGGTCGGGTCCTCGTGGCCGGTGCGCTCCCGGTCGCCGAGGTCGAGGATCTCGTCGTGCAGGGCGGTCACCGTGCGGCCGCTGGTGGTGATGTGCCGGCGCCGCCGCAGGCCCATCGGGGTGTGGCCGGTGGCCAGGTAGAAGGGGCGGGCGACGTCCGCGCGCCAGTCGATCAGGATCGGGGTGCGCTCGGCGTCGTCCGTGCGCAGTCCGATGCGGCCGATGTGGTGGGTGTCGCCCGAGGTCAGGTCGATGCGGCCGAAGCAGAGCGAGCCGTCGACGGCGTTGAGCGCGGTGAGCAGCCCGGACCGCTCGGCGACCAGGATGTCCCGCTCCAGCCGGGCCTGCATGGGCGTGTTGCCCTGCGCCAGCGCGTCCGTGACGCCCGCCTCGGTGTCCCCGCGCAGGGCGTCCACGCGCATGTACAGAGCGTCGATGAATTGCTGCTCACGCTGCAATTCAAAATCGGAGTTTGACAATTCGACTCCCGCCCGGATATGATGCCTTCAGTGAACTTCTTTGCGACTCAATCCGATTGAAGTCGCGAATCACTCAATATACGCAAGGAAATCCCCCGGACGCAATTGCCCGGGGGATTTCCTTTGTACTGCGTGAGCTCAGAGCACGTCGGCGATCTCCTCCAGGAGCCGGCGCTTGGGCCGCGCCCCCACCATCGCCCTGACCGGCTCACCGCCCCTGAACAGCATGAACGTCGGCATCGACAACACCTTGTACGCGTTCGTCGTCTCCGGGTTGGTGTCCACGTCCAGCTGGACCACCTTGAGCCGCTCCCCCTCCTCCGCCGCGAGCGCGGTGAGCACCGGTCCCATCTGCCGGCACGGCGGGCACCAGTCGGCGGTGAATTCCACCAGCACCGGCAGCTCCGCCCCGATCACCTCCGCCTCGAAATCCGCGTCCGTCACCTCGGCAACTCCGGCCGCCTTGATCACAGTTCCTGCCCTCCCAGTTCGCACAACGGTGGTGGCTCCTCGACGGTCGACAACCGCACGCTGATCTCGGCCCGCACCGCCGTCAGCTCGCCGATCAGCTCGTCGAGCTCGGCCAGCTTGCGCCGGTAGACCGCGACCGAGGCCGGGCAGGAGTCGCCCTCGGGATGCCCGGCCCGCAGACACTCCACGAAGGGCCGGGTCTCCTCCAGGTCGAAGCCGAAGTCCTGGAGCGTCCGGATCTGCCGGAGCAGCTTCAGGTCGCTCTCGTCGTAGGTCCGGTGTCCGTTGCCGCCGCGCCGCGCGGGCAGCAGCCCGCGGGACTCGTAGTACCGCAGCGTCCGGGTCGTGGTCCCGGCCCGTGCGGCCAGCTCGCCGATTCGCATGGGTACGAACGTAAGCCTTGACGCCGACGTCAAGGCAACAGCGGTTTCCGCTCCACCGGTGAGGTGAGCACGATCGAGGTCGTCGTGCGGCCGAGGGCGGAGACCGCTTCGAGGACCTCCTCCAGGTGGACCGTGTCACGGACGGCGACCTTGAGAATCCAGCAGTCCTCGCCGACCACGTGGTGCACCTCGGTGATCTCCGGACGGGCGATCAGCTCCAGGGTGCGGGGGTGCTTCAGGCTGTAGCCGCCGTGCGGGCTGACCCGGATGAAGGCCTGGATGCCGTAGCCGAGCCGGCCCGGGACGACCTGGGCGCCGTACCCGCTGATCACGCCCGCCCCCTCCAGCCGCCGCACCCGCTCGGTGACCGCAGCCGGGCTGAGCCGCACCCGGCGCCCCAGCTCGCTCAGCTTGATGCGGCCGTCCGTCTGGAGGTGCTCCAGGATCTGCCGGTCCACCGCATCGAAGGCCACCGCGGTTTCGTTGGCGGTAGCCCGCAGATGCCGTGTTTCTTTCGGCGTGACGGCCTCGACTCCCATGGTTCCCCCTTCAGGACGGACGGATGCGCCGGGAGAATTATGGTCATGGAGAAGCGACACGGTGCAAAGGCCCGGGAGATCCTGGTCATCGGCGGGAACCGCTATTTCGGCAAGCGGCTCATCGCCCGTCTGCTGGCCGCGGGAGACCGGGTGACGGTCCTGAACCGCGGCTCGTCACCCCCGCCCGCCGGGGCCGTCCACCTTGTCGCCGACCGCGACGACGAGAGGTCCCTCACCGAGGCCCTCGGCTCACGCACCTTCGACGCCGTGGTCGACCAGGTCTGCTACACCCCGCGCCAGGCGGCCGTCGCCCGCCGGGTGTTCACCGGCCGCACCCGGCGCTATGTGATGACGTCGACGGTCGAGGTGTACGAGTACGAGGACTCGATCGCGCTCGTACGGGAGGCGGACGTCGACGCGCGCACGGTCCCGGTCGACCTGGAACTCCCCTGGGACGACCCGGAGTTCCTCGACTCCCACTACGGCGAGGGCAAGCGCCAGGCGGAGGCCGTCCTCGCGGCCGACCCCGGCTTCCCGTACACGGCGGTCCGGGTCGCCCATGTCCTGGGCGGGGACGACGACTTCACCGGGCGGCTGGCCCACTACGCCGACCGCATCCGCACCGGCGAGCCGATCGCCGTACCGGTGACGAACCACCCCGCCACCTACATCCACGTCGAGGAGATCGCCGACTTCCTGTTCTGGGCGGTCGGCGAGGACTTCACGGGCCCGGTCAACGCGGCCTCCCGCGGGCTGCTGACCACGGAGGAACTGTGCGAGGCGATCGCGGACCGGCTCCCGGCGGGCAAGGCGGTGTTCCGGCCGGTGGAGGTCGGCGAGGTCTCCCCCTTCTCCTTCACCCGCTTCCACGGCATGGACAACTCCCGCGCCGCACGGCTCGGTTTCGCCTTCGGCGACGTACGGCAGTGGCTGCCGCGCGCGGTCGCCGAGACGCTCGGGGAGGGCGACTGACATGCGGTACCGCACACTTGGCGGTCTCCGGGTGAGCGCGATCGGCCTGGGCGCGATGCCCCTGTCCATCGAGGGCCGCCCGGACGAGACCCGCGCCCTCGCGACCGTCCACGCGGCGCTCGACGCGGGCGTGACGCTGCTGGACACGGCCGACTCCTACCATCTGCCCGGCGCCGAACCCGGCCACAACGAACGCCTGCTGGCCCGCGCCCTGGCGACCTACGGCGGCGACACGTCCGACGTGCTGGTCGCCACGAAGGGCGGGCGCGGCAGACCCGCCGACGGCAGCTGGAGCACCGACGGGAGCCCGCGGCACCTCAAGTCGGCGGCCGAGGCGTCCCTGAAGCGGCTCGGCGTCGAGGCGATCGGCCTCTACCAGCTGCACAAGCCGGATCCCGCCGTGCCCTTCGAGGAGTCGGTCGGCGCGCTGCGCGAGCTGGTCGACGAGGGCAAGGTCCGGCTGGCCGGCGTCTCCAACACCGACGTGGACCGGATCCGCACGGCCCGCGCCGTCCTCGGCGACCGGCTGGTGTCCGTGCAGAACCGGTACTCGCCGGCCGTGCGGGACAGCGAGGCCGAGCTGCGGCTGTGCGCGGAGCTCGGCCTCGCTTTCCTGCCGTGGAGCCCGCTCGGCGGCATCTCCCGCAGCTCCCTGGACGGGCCCTCGCGGGTGCCGGGCGAGGCGCGCCTCGGCGCCTTCCGTGCCGTGGCCGCCGAGCGCGGAGTCAGTCCCCAACAGGTCGCCCTGGCCTGGCTGTTGGCGCGGTCGCCGGTCGTCGTACCGATTCCGGGGGCGAGCCGGCCGGAGACGGTACGGGACTCGGCGGCCGCGGCGGAACTCGTGCTGGGCGCCGAGGAGTCGGCGCGGCTGGACGCGGCGGTTCAGTGAGCCGGCGCGGCTGGACGCGGCGGTTCAGTGAGCGCGGGGCGCCCGGCCGGGGCGCGGCCCCAGTAGCCACTCCCCCGAGGGCGGCCCGCCGTGGACGTCGTCCTCGTCGCCCTCGTCGTCCTCGTCCTCCAGCCACTCCTCGTTCCCGTCCCGCACCCCGAGCAGCCTGCGCGTCAGCCGGTCGCGGTCGGACAGCAGTTCGTCGAGGGCCTCACGGAGGTCGGACGCCTCGGTGCGGTCGGACTCGCGCTCGGCCGCGATCAGCACGGCCCGGCGGACCAGTTCCTTGGTGAAGGAGGCCGTCGTGCCCTCGGTGCGGGTCACCACCTCCCGCGCGATGTCCTCGCCGAGGTCCAGGTTCGTGCCGTACAGGGCGAGCAGGGCGGCGCGGCCCTCCGCGTCCGGGAGCGGGATCTCGACGGCGAGGTCGACGCGGCCGGGGCGCTGGACGAGGGCCGGTTCGAGGAGGTCGGCGCGATTGGTGGTGAGGAGGAAGGCCACGTCGGCGTCGTCGCCGAGGCCGTCCATCTCGTTCAGCACCTGGAAGAGCAGGGGCTGTTCGCCGTTGCCGTAGTCGCGGGCCTCGGCGATCAGGTCGCAGTCCTCCAGGACGACCAGGGCGGGCTGGAGCATACGGGCCAGCGCGCAGGCCGGGCCGATGGCGTCGATGCTCTCGCCGGAGAGGATGACGACGGTGAACTGCGGGAGGTGGGAGAGGAGATAGCGGATCGTGTGGGTCTTGCCGGTGCCGGGCGGGCCGTAGAGGAGAAGACCGCGGCGCAGGTGCTGGCCGGCGGCGCGCAGCTGCTCACGGCGCCGCGCAACGCCGACGACCTGCCGTTCCACGCGGTCGAGGAGCCCGGCGGGCAGCACGATGTCGTCGCGGGTCAGACCGGGCCGGCGATGGAAGCGGAACGGGCCCAGCCCGTGCCCGAACTGGGAGCCCTCGAAGGAGAGCACCTGCCCCCGGAAGACGTTGTGCTCCCGCACCAGCGCGTCGATCTCGGCGAGCAGCCGGTCCCCGAACTCCTTGTCGGCGGCGAGGACTTCGAGCTCCACCTTGTTGCGCCCGTACTCGTCGGCCGGGCCACGCAGCAGTACGGCGAAGCGCTCGTCGCCCTCCGCGCCGAGGTAGAACCCGCAGGAGACGCAGGCCAGTTCCTCGTCCGGGGAGACCGGCATGTGCGCGTAGTCGACGGCGCCGACGACGAAGCGGTCGTAGCGGTCGGCGGCCTCGATGATGTCGCCGAGGGTGAGTTCGCCGTGGTGCTGGGCGCCGCGCATGCCGATCAGCTCGTGGCTGCGGCCGTCGGCGGCGAACCAGCGCTCCAGGGCGAGATGGACGTTGGGCAGGTCGTAGGGCGCGTAGGCGGCCTTGACCACCGGGCGGTCCGTGGGCGCCGAGCCCAGGTGCTCGCGCAGCCGCTTCGCCAGATCACGGCTGCCGTCGACGTCACCGCGCTTCGGGCGGGCGACCGCCATCAGGAACTCGTAGAACAGCTCGTTGATCCGCTCCAGCGGAAGCCCGGAAGGCTCCCGGTCCGCGCCGTACTTCCGCTCGTACTCGTCCGTGCTGAGAATCTCCACGTCGCCGGGTTCCCCCATGTACGCCTCCGCGTGTTCGGTCGTGCGTCCCCCGAGCCTCTCCAGCCTGGGGCCCGACCGGCATACGGGTCAAAGCATTTGGGGCAAGTGCCCCCATACGGCCCGTGGGTGCGCTAGGGACTGTCCGGCGACTCATGCCGCGAACGCGGGCCGATCCGCCGGAGGCCCGAGAAGCGGCGGGCCCGGGATCAGGCCCGCCGCTTCTACTCCCCCGCTCCCCCGTGCCCCCGTGGCCTACGGGCGCCTCACTGCTCGGCGCCGGCCCGCTCGAACCACACCCGGGCCGCCTCCGGGCGCCCGGTGAGCAGCAGGAGCAGGGCCGCGATCGGGCCGCGGACCTCCTCGCCCGCGCCGCGCGACCAGTCGATGTCGGTGGCGACCAGCCGGGAGCTGGGCAGCGGCCAGGGCCGGGGCGGGATCCGCATGGTCCACACCCGGTCGGCGGCGTCACGCGCGCCCTCCGGCGGCACCTCGCGCGTCCGGCCGAGGGCGAGGGCGATGTCCTGGCCGTGCACGAGGACGTCGAGCAGCGATTCGCGGGGCGTGGTCATGACCGCCGTACGCCGGGAGCCGACGATGGAGCGGAGGTTGGCGACGATGTCCGCCACCGGCAGCCGCGCCTCCCGCAGCGCCGAGTCGTGGATCATCCGGTCGAAGTTCCCGCGGGCGCGGGCGGCCTCACGCAGCACGGCCGTCAGCGGATAGCGCGCCCCGATGGTCAGATGCGCGGCGACGTCCCGCACCCGCCAGTCCCCGCACCCGGTCGGCGTCTCCCACTCCTCGGGGCTCAGCCCCTCCAGCAGATCGGCCAGGCTCGCCCGCTCGCGGTCGACGATCCGCCAGAGCTCGCCCGTCTCCAACACCGCACCCATGGGATCACCGCCACGGTCAAGTGGTAAGCTTCTCTGACCAAAGTAGTCAGAGAATCTGACCAAAGTCAAGGCAGGCGGAGGGGGCGCGGAACGATGGCGGCGGAGAGCGAGCTCAACACGGGCGTGCTTCTGTTCCTCCCCTACCGGGCCCTGGAGAACCGGATCTTCGCCGTGCTCGCCGAGTCCGGGCACGAGGACGTCACCCCTGCTCAGGCCCGGGTGCTCCAGCGCGTCGGGCCGGACGGCACACGGCTGACCGAGCTGGCCGAGCAGGCCCAGATCACCAAGCAGACCGCGGGCTTCCTGGTCGACCAGCTGGAGAAGGCCGGCTATGTACGCCGGGAGCCGGACCCGAGCGACAGACGGGCCCGGCTCGTGTGCCTGGCGGAGAAGGCGCTGGCGGCGAAGGAGATCGCCGACGGGGTGGTGGCCGAGGTGGAGAAGGAGTGGGAGGAGCACCTCGGCAGGCGCCGGATGAAGCAGCTGCGGGAGGCGCTGACGGCGCTGCGGGAGATCACCGACCCGTGGGCCTAGGGCAGCCCTGGACAGCCCTAGGCAGCCCCGGCCGGCACCCCCGCGCTCTCCTCGACCTCCATCAGGGAGGCGCTCTCCCGTTCCTCCTCGAACGCCTTGCGCCCGCCCCGCAGCCCGAACAGCCGCTTGGCGAGGGCGATGTAGAGCACGGCGAGGATGTTGAGGAGCAGGGTGGCGATCTTCAAGTAGCTGACGTGCTCGGTGAGTTCGTAGATCTCCAGCGGCAGGAAGGCGGCGGTGGCGACCACCGTCAGATACTCCGCCCAGCGCTTGGCGTACCAGAGTCCGACCGCCTCGACGAGCTCGATCAGCGCGTAGACGAGGAGCAGTACGGCCACCAGCATCAGCGTGGAGTGCTTGTAGCCGAAGGTCTTCTGGATGGTGCCGACGACCGGCGAGTGGTCGAGGTCGTAGTGGAAGTGCTTGAAGACGGGCCGGAAGACGTCGAGGTACTCGTCGAACAGCCGCCGCACCGAGTCCTGGCTGTTGCTGAACTTCCACACCGCCAGCGCCACCAGCACGATGAACACCCCGCGCACGGCCCGCTCGATCGCCAGGAAGCGCAGGATGAACAGATCCCGCAGCACCTTGCCGCGCGGCACGAGGGGCGCGTGGTCGGCCGGTCCCGAGCCGTGCGGCTCGCCGAGCACGAAGTCGCCGCAGCGCAGACAGCGCCAGGCGCCGCCGAGCGCGGTCTCCGCGTGCAGCCGCGCGCGCAGGCCGTCCTCGTCCGGCGCATAGGTGACATGGCCCTTACGGGCGCAGGTCCGCCGGTCCCAGTCGATCTTCATCCCCCGTGCCTCCCAACGTGTGCGCGGCCGTCCCGCACCGGTCGATCCGGCACGGCACGGTAGTGCATCGGGGTGTGAGACGACGGCCGGGGGCCTTCAGTTCGCCGCCGCACCCACGAGTTCCCGCACCGACCCGCTCCACTCCTCGGCCTCACTCTTCCGTCACGACGCCCCGCTCGCGCGGCAGCAGCTTCACCACGGTGACGGTGCCGACGCCCGGCTCGGGCTCCGGGAAGGCGCGCGTGATGTACGACGAAGCCGAGCGGTCGGGTCCACGGGGGGAGGGACCGACCGCTCGGCGTTCTCGGCCGGGCGACTGACGACGGGGGAGTGTTCAGTCGCCCGGAGTTGGGGGCGTTCAGGGGGTTACGCCTTTGCGAGTTCCTTCTCGCCGCCCTGCTCGGGGATCTCGGCCTGCGGCTGTACGTCCTCGTCGAGGAGGGTCGTCTCGTCGAAGGGCAGGCCGCCCGCGAGGACCTGCCGGACGCGGTCCTTGTCGATCTCCTTGGTCCAGGTGCCGACCAGCACCGTGGCGACGGCGTTGCCCGCGAAGTTGGTCAGGGCGCGGGCCTCGCTCATGAAGCGGTCGATGCCGACGATCAGGCCGACGCCGTCCACAAGGGCGGGCTTGTGCGACTGCAGACCACCGGCCAGGGTCGCGAGCCCGGCACCGCTGACGCCCGCCGCGCCCTTGGAGGCGAGGAGCAGGAAGAGCAGCAGGGGGATCTGCTCACCGATCGACATCGGCGTACCGAGGGCGTCGGCGATGTAGAGGGACGCCATGGTCATGTAGATCATGGTGCCGTCGAGGTTGAAGGAGTAGCCGGTCGGGACGGTGATGCCGACGACGGACTTGCTGACACCCAGGTGCTCCATCTTCGCGATGAGCCGCGGCAGCGCGGACTCGGAGGAGGAGGTGGACAGGATCAGCAGGAACTCGCGGGCCAGGTACTTGAAGAGCGTGAAGATGTTCAGCCCCGCGACCGTCCGCAGCAGCACGCCGAGCACGACGAAGACGAAGAGGACACAGGTCACGTAGAAGCCGAGCATCAGGATCGCGAGGCTCTTCAGCGCGTCGAGGCCGGCGGAACCGACCACGGCGGCGATGGCGCCGAAGGCACCGATCGGGGCGGCCCACATCACCATGCCCAGGATGCGGAAGACGAGCCGCTGGATGTGGTCGACACCACGCAGGATCGGCTGCCCGGCGGAGCCCATGGCCTGCAGCGCGAAGCCGGCGAGCAGCGCGATGAGGAGGGTCTGCAGGATCTGGCCCTCGGTGAAGGCGGAGACGAAGGTGACCGGGATGATCGACAGGACGAAGTCGACGGGCGGCAGCGCGTCGGCGGACACCTGGTCGTGGCCGGAGGCCTTGATCGCGTTGGTGATGTGCAGCCCGTCGCCCGGGTGCAGGATGTTGCCGACGACGAGACCGATGGTCAGCGCGACCAGCGACATCACCAGGAAGTAGCCGAGCGCGATACCGCCCACGGCGCCGACCTTGGCGGCCTTGCGCACCGAACCGATGCCGAGCACGATCGTGCAGAAGATGATCGGCGAGATCATCATCTTGATCAGGTTCACGAAACCGGTACCGAGCGGCTTGAGCTCCACGCCGGCGTCCGGCCAGATGAGCCCCACGGCGATACCGAGGGCCACCGCGGCGATGACGGCGATGTACAGGTAATGGGTGCGGTCCCGCTTGCGAGCGGGTGCGGCAGGTGCCGTATCGGGGGTGCTGGCGGCCACGGCTGCCCTCCTTGACGTCTTCGTCGGCATCACCGGCGTGCGGCTCACGTCCGGATGGAGATGGGGATGGGGACGGGGAAGGGAGGAGACGGAAGGGGAAGCCCTGGCCGGAACCAGGTGTACAGCTCCCGTTCATTCCTCGATGCGGTGACTATGTCGTGCCGTGTGAGGGCGGTCACCCTTCCGTTCATTAAGTTCAACGGCTCACACACTGACCTGTTACCTTCTAAGCATGCCCCACTCCGTGAAGCGCGCCTTCAAGTACCGCTTCTATCCGAATGACGTCCAGGCAGCCGAGCTGACGCGTACGTTCGGCTGCGTGCGGGTGGTCTACAACCTGGCCCTGCAGGCCCGCACGACGGCCTGGTACACGGAGCGGCGCAGGATCAACTACGTCCAAACATCGGCGCTACTGACGGAGTGGAAAAGGACCGAGGAGTACGCCTACCTGACCGATGTCTCGTCGGTCCCGCTGCAACAAGCCCTGCGACACCTGCAGGGCGCCTTCGTCAACTTCTTCGAGAAGCGCTGTGGCTATCCTCGATTCAAGTCTCGCAAGAGGTCCCGCGACAGCGCCGAATACACTCGCTCGGCATTCACCTATCGCGACGGTCGACTGACCCTGGCGAAGATGCGGGAGCCACTGGACATCGTGTGGTCCAGGCCGCTCCCCGAGGGACAGATCCCATCAACGGTAACGGTGTCGCAGGACAGTGCGGGTCGCTGGTTCGTATCGATGCTGTGCGAGGACGCTTCGGTGCGGGCTCTCCCGAACACTGCATCCACAGTGGGCATCGACGCAGGTATCACCGCTCTGGTGACCCTGTCGACCGGAGAAAAAGTCACCAATCCGAAGTTCGAGAAGAAGGATCGGGCGAAGCTCGCTCGTGCCCGACACGAGCTGTCCCGCAAGGAGAAGGGCTCAAGGAATCGCGACAAGGCCCGCATCCGCGTCGCCCGTATCCACGCCCGGATCGCCGATCGACGCCGGGACTTCCTGCACAAGCTGTCCACACATCTCGTTCGTGAGAACCAAACGATCGTGATCGAGGACCTCGCCGTCCGGAGCATGCTGAAGAACCGCAGACTCAGTCGCGCGATCTCCGACGCGTCATGGGCTGAGCTTCGCTCCATGCTGGAGTACAAGGCCGAGTGGCACGGCCGCGAACTGATCGCGATCGACCGCTGGTACCCGTCGAGCAGAACCTGCTCGGCCTGCGGCCACTTGGTCGCGAAACTGCCGTTGAGCATCCGGGAATGGACCTGTGCCGCATGCGGCACGACCCACGACCGGGACGAGAACGCGGCGAAGAACGTTCTGGCCGCCGGGCTGGCGGTGTCGGCCTGTGGAGCCGGCGTAAGACCTCAACGGAGATCCTCCGGGCGGGCGGCCGGTGCTGAAGCAGGAAAGCCTCGAAGGAGCGCCGGACAGCGGCGCAGAGTCGAAGCATCCCCCTCTTCGGAGCGGGAAGAGGCCAATTAGTTCACGCTTGGCCCGTCGGTCGGTGGTGATTGGAAAGACCGGTGCCGACCAAGCGCGAGGCACACTGAACCCATGCGCATCCCCGCCCCGAGACCCCGCAGCCTGGCCGGCCAGCTCTTCGCCATGCAGGCCGTGCTGATAGCGGTGCTCGTGGCTGGATACGCACTGTTCACGTACGTCACCGACGGCCGCCAGGCCGAGGAGGCGGCGGGCCGCCAGGCGACGGCGGTGGCCCGCGCGGTAGCGGACGCGCCGTCGGTGCACGCGGCGATCGACACGCCGAACCCCACGGCGGAACTCCAGCCGTACGCGCTGCGCGTGATGGCGGACACGGACGTCGACTTCGTCACGATCATGAACCCGAAGGGCATCCGCTGGACCCACCCCGACAAGAACCAGATAGGCAAGCACTTCCTGGGCAACACCGAGCGGGCCCTGAAGGGCGAGACCTTCACGGAGACGTACACCGGCACGCTCGGCGCGTCGGTCCGGGCGGTGACTCCGATCGAGGACTCCCACCAGCACGTCATCGGCATGGTCAGCGCGGGCATCAAGGTGGAGGCGATCAGCAAGCGGGTGCGGGGCCAGCTGACGGCCCTGCTCGGCGTGGCGGTCGGGGCGCTGGCCCTCGGGGCGATCGGCACGTACGTCATCAACGCCCGCCTGCGCCGCCACACCCACGGCATGAACGCGGCCGAGCTCAGCCACATGCACGACTACCACGAGGCCACGCTGCACGCGGTGCGCGAGGGGCTGCTGATGCTGGACGGGCAGTACCGGGTGGCGCTGATCAACGACGGCGGCCGGGAGCTGCTGAGTCTGACGGGTGACGTGGTGGGGAAGTCGGTGGCGGAGCTAGGCCTCCCGGCCCCCCTGACGGGTGCGCTGCTGGCGTCGGAGCCGCGGGTGGACGAGGTGCACCTGACGGCGGACCGGGTGCTGGTGGTGAACACGTCGCCGGTGTCGGGCGGAGAGCGGCGCGGGACGGTCGTAACGCTCCGGGATGTCACCGAACTCCAGTCCCTGATGGGCGAGTTGGACTCGGAGCGCGGGTTCACGCAGGCGCTGCGCTCGCAGGCGCACGAGGCGGCGAACCGCCTGCACACGGTGGTGTCCCTGATCGAGCTGGGCCGGGCCGAGGAGGCGGTGGACTTCGCGACGGCGGAACTGGAGCTGGCCCAGGCGCTGACCGACCAGGTGGTGGCGGCGGTGGGAGAGCCGGTCCTCGCGGCCCTGCTCCTGGGCAAGACCGCACAGGCGAACGAACGGGGTGTGGAGCTGGTGGTCTCGGAGGACAGCCGCCTGGACGACGGCCTGCTGCCCGAGAGTCTCCCCGCCCGTGACCTGGTCACCATCCTCGGGAACCTGATCGACAACGCGGTGGACGCGGCGCAGGGGAGTGTGGGGGCGCGGGTGACGGTGACGGCGTACGCGGAGGCGAAGGAGGACGCCGAAGCGAAGGAGGACGCCGAAGGGGACGGTCTCTTCCTGCGGGTCGCGGACACGGGCGCCGGTGTCGACCCGGCCCACGCGGACCTGGTCTTCCAGCGGGGCTTCACGACGAAGCCGGCGGGGCCGGGTGGGCGGGGGCTCGGCCTGGCCCTGGTACGGCAGGCGGTGCAGCGCCACGAGGGGACGCTGTCCGTGGCGGAGGCGGACGGGGGCGGGGCGGAGTTCGTGGTGTGGCTGCCGTTGCGTACGGCGGAGTCGGCGGCGGTGGCAGGGGGTGCGGTGTGAGTGGCGTGGGTGGAGTGAGTGGTGCCAGTGGCGCGGGTGGAGTGAGTGGTGCGAGTGGCGTGAGTGGTGCGAGTGATGCGAGTGGTGTGACCGGCGGCGGGCCGATTCGGGTGCTGGTCGTCGAGGACGATCCGGTGGCTGCCGACGCGCATGTGATGTACGTGGGGCGGGTGCCGGGGTTCGTTCCGGTGGGGAAGGCGCACACGGGGGCCGAGGCTCGGCGGATTCTGGACCGTACGGCGGTGGATCTGCTGTTGCTGGATCTGCATCTGCCGGATGTGCACGGGTTGCAGTTCGCGCGGTCGTTGCGGGCGGCGGGGCATCAGGCGGATGTGATCGCGGTGACTTCGGCGCGGGATCTGACGGTGGTGCGGGAGGGGGTGTCGCTGGGGGTCGTGCAGTACGTTCTGAAGCCGTTCACTTTCGCGACGCTGCGGGATCGGCTGGTGCGGTATGCGGAGTTCCGGGGGGCGGCCGGGGAGGCGAGCGGGCAGGACGAGGTGGACCGGGCGCTGGCGACACTGCGGGCGCCTTCGCCTGCGGCGCTGCCGAAGGGGTTGAGTGGGCCTACGTTGGAGCGGGTGACGGTCGCGCTGCGGGAGGCGGAGGAGGGGCTTACTGCGGCGGGGGTTGCGGAGGGCGTGGGGATTTCTCGGATTACCGCTCGGCGGTATCTGGAGCATTTGGTGGAGGCGGGGAGGGCTGAGCGGGCGCCGGTTTATGGGCAGGTGGGGAGGCCGGAGTTGGTTTATCGGTGGGGGCGGGGGGTGGGGGGGAGGCGAGGGTAGCGGCTCGGGTGCGGGCATAGGCGGCATCGGTGGGGGCGTTGGCGCGAGTGAAGGCGTCGGCGGCCTCACGGTAGGCGGCGCGGGCCTCAACTGAGCGGCCGGAGGTCTCGTGGAGGTCGGCCAGGTTGTAAAGGGCCTGCCCCGCGCCGTGCCAATACTCGCACTCCCGGCAGATCGCCAGGGAAGTGCCGTACGCCTCGACCGCCTCCTCCACCCGGCCCGCCGCCTCCAGGGCGAGGCCGAGGCTGTTCCATGCGTCCGCCTCACGGGGACGGTCCCCGACGGCCTGGAACAGGTCACGGGCCCGGATGTGGGCCTGCAGTGCCTCTTCCACCCGGCCCACCTCCCGCAGGGCCAGGCCGAGATTGCTCCACGAGCCCGCCTCACCAGGACGGTTCCCGAGGGCCTGGTACAGGTCACGGGCCCGGGTCAGGGCCTGCACCGCCTCCTCCACCCCGCCCACCTCCCGCAGGGCGTTGCCTAGGTTGTTCCAGGCGTCCGCCTCACGGGGACGGTCCCCGACGGCCTGGAACACGTCGCGAGCCCGGGTTTGGGCCCGCACCGCCTCCTCCACCCGGCCCGCCCGCTGCAGGGCGTTGCCGAGGTTGTTCCACGCGATCGCCTCGTCCAGCCGGCCACCCGCCCGACCAGCAGCCTCCCGCCCCGCCTCCGCCACCGCGATCCAGTCATCGAAATACCGCCCCCAGTCCAGGTACTCCGCCAGACACTCGGCCAGCCGCCCCGCCGCCCGCGCGAACCGCTCCTCCCGCCCCCACTCCACCGCCGCCACCAGCCCCGCCCGCTCCCCGTCCAACCACGAAAGCGCCTCCCCCCGCTCCACGAACCGCTCCGGCACCTCCGTCCCCGGCAACCACCGCAACCGGTCATCCGCCGCCCCCGCCCACCGCACACACCAGCCCAACACCCGCTCCCGAGCCTGATCCCCCTCCTCCCGCAACCCCCCATCCCCCGCCACCACACCCACCCCAAACGCCCGCACCAAGTCATGCAACCGCCACCGCCCACGCCCGCTTCCCCGCTCCACGAGATGCGCGCGAGCCAGGGCCCTCAGTTCCCGCACCGGCGATACCTCCGCACCGATCAGCGCGGCGACGACCTCGTCACTCGCCTCGGGCCCCGGTGCCAACGCAAGCAGACGCAGCACCCGGGCCTGCTCCGGCGGCAGCCGTCGGTACGAGAGGTCGAAGGCGGCACGGACGCTGCGTTCACCGTCTTCAAGGTGGCCGAGCAGGTCCCGGGACTCCGCCAGCTCCTCCACGAGGTCGGTTACCGCCATCCCCGGGTCCTCAGCCAGCAGCGCGGCCACGATCTGGAGGGCAAGCGGGAGATGCCCGCACAGAGCGGCGAGTTGGCCAACCGCGTCGGGGGAGTCGGCGGCCCGGGTGTCGCACGGGTCGGCGATCCGCAAGGCACGGTCGAGGAGTTCATACGCCTCGCCCGGGGTGAGCTGGTCCAACGGGACGAGTCTGGCGCCGAGTTGGGGCAACCGGTCTCGGGACGTGACCAGGACGCGGTGGCAGGGGTGGCCGGGCAGGAGGGGGCGTACCTGGTCCGGGGAGGAGGCGTTGTCGGCGAGGACGAGGACGGGGCCGCGTTCCCGGGCTCGCGCGTCCAGGGCGGAGCGGTAGAGGGCGGCCCGCTGGTCCGGGGTGGTGGGGATGTGCTCGGGCCGGGTGCCGAGAGCCCGGAGCAACGCTTGCAGGGCACCGTCGGCGGTGACGGGCTCCCGGTCGTAGCCGTGCAGGTCGAGGAAGAGCACGCCGCCGGGAAACCAGCCCCTCTCACAGGCAAGGTGCGCGGTCTGTACAGCGAGCGCGGTCTTACCGATGCCACCGAGGCCGGACACGGCGGCGACCAGAACGGCGGCGGCCGGAGTCTCCGCCGCCCCCTCCCTGTCCGGGTCCAGCGCGGCCAGCAGCGCCGCCGTCTCGTCCGCCCGCCCGGTGAAGCCACCGGGCCTAGGCGGCAGTCCGGCCATCGCCTCGGGTACGGCGGCGGCCCCACCCTGCTGGATCACGACCTGTACGCCGACCACCTCACGCAGGAAGACCCCGCCCCGGAAGTCGGCGTGGTCACCGTCGTACCAGGAGGCCCCACTGCCCGGCGCGTACCGCTCCATGACCCGCGCGACGGAACCGGCGACGCCCCGAGGATCGGCGGCGAACAGCTCGGCCACACCCTCGCCCCACTCCCGCACCACATCCCGCCGCGCCGGAACCGCCGCCGCCTCGGCGACCGCGCCGGCGGACGCCCCGCCACCCAGCCCCACCGCCTGCGCCAGCTTCTCCACGGCCCGGCGCCCGCCGTCCCCGCCCGCGCCCTCCACCAGAGCCGTCAGAAGAGCCGCAAGCCACGCCGCTTCCATCCGCCCGTCCCCCGCCGTTCCGCACCTGGTGCCGTACGTCAAAGGTAGGGCGTCCTACGGGAGTTCAGGCTCCGTTCGCGTACCACACCACCTGCGAGGCGAGCCCACCCACGGCGAGCGCCTCCAGCCCCGACAAGGCGATGAGCAACCCACTCCCCCCGGCGGCCCAGAACACCACCAGCGCGGCCAACGGCACCCCGCAGAACGCCAGCAGATCCACCGCCAACTGCACGGCCTTCCGTGACCCCCGCCGCGCGTCCCCCCGATGAGCGGTCTCCCACCCGAACGCCTGAAGCCCACCCCCCGGCTGCGCCAACGCCGCGAGCTTCGGCGCGAGTTCGCCCCGCACATACGCCCCGATCGCCGAGATCTTCTGGTCGTTCACGAGATACGTCCACCCGAGTACGACACACACCGGCGGCAGCGCGAGCAGCATCGACGCCTGCTTGGCCTGCGCGGCAGCGGCGATGACGGCGGCGACGACCGTAAGAGTCACGTACAGCAGATTGTCCCGGAACCCGATCCGAGCCTTCTGCTCGTCCTTGACGGTCTGATACTCGACGAGCAGCAACTGCCCGACGCTGACGTCCTGTTCAGCCACGCGTTTCCCTTCCCCGGCGTACCTTATGAGTGTGCCCGAGACCGTATCCACCGCTCTCGTCCTGACCGCGCTCCCCCTCGAATACGCCGCCGTACGCGCGCATATCGAAGAGCGCCGAGAGCGAACGCATCGCGACGGAACCCGTATCGAGCAGGGCCGGCTGCCCGGTACGGCATGGCAGGTCGCTCTCGCCGAACTGGGCGTCGGCGCCGACCGGGCCGCCGCCCTCACCACCCAGCTCATCACCTGGCTGCGCCCCGAGGCCGTGCTCTTCGTCGGCGTGGCCGGCAGCCTGAAGGACGATGTCGAGATCGGGGACGTCGTCGTGGGCACGCAGGTGTACGAGATCCACGGCGGCAAGCAGATGCCGGAAGGCTTCCTGGTCCGGCCGAGGTCGCTGCCGGGTTCGCACGCGCTGGAACAGGCGGCCCGTTTCGCGGTCCGGGACATGCCCGACGTACGGCCCCACTTCGCTCCGATCGCCACGGGCGACGTGGTACTGGCGGACGCGGACTCCGACCTCGCCCGCTTCATCCGTCGGCACTACAACGACGCCGCCGCGATCGAGATGGAGGGCTATGGAGCGACCCAAGCCGCCCATCTGAACGGCCGGTTGGACTCCTTGGTCGTCCGGGGTATCAGCGATCACGCCAACGCCGACAAGCACAGGGCCGACGCCTCGGGTTCTCAGCCGCTCGCCGCCAAGCAGGCCGCCGCGGTGGCGGTGGCGGTACTCCGCAGGCACGCACCCCGCGGTAGTGCATCCGACCAGGAGGGTCCCCATGCACACGGGGGCGGCGGGGCCACGTACGGCGGAGACCACATCGACTTCCGGGGCGGCACCTTCTACGGCCCCGTCACCGGCAAGAGGACCGAGCAGCGGTAGAGGCACCGTCCACGGCCCGGCCCCCACGCGAGCGCGACGCTGCCGCCCCGTCCGCCGGCCTTCACCGGCCGCTCGAAGGACCCCAATCGCCTGCTCCCCCACCTCGCCCCCACGGAGGACGACGCCCCCGCGCCTCCACTCCTCATCTTCGCGGTCACCGGCATGGGCGGCATCGGCAAGACCGCGCTGGCGGTCGAGGCGGCGCACCAGGCGCGTGCGGAGGGGTGGTTCCCAGGCGGAACGCTGTTCGTGGACCTGCGGGGTTACGACGACGACCCTGTGACCGCCGATCGTCGAACTGCGGGTCCTCACGACCGAGGTCGGCGCCTTCCCCGGCGCGGGCCATGCCGTGCTCTACGCACATGGTCCGGTCCCCCCAACTCGACACCGTGCAACTGGACTCGGCGCACGGCGGCGAGTTCACTCACTCCGAGGCCCAACTCGCCAACTATCAAGCCCACATGGACTGGTGGCGCACCCACACGGTGAGCCCTGACGACTCACGCGACCTCATCCACTCCATCGCCCGCTACCTCTGACCCCGAGAGACCCCCCTCACCGACTCCCGCGAAGCCCTCCGCGCCCTCATCCACAGCATCAAGGCGGGCAAAGCCGACCACCTCCTCTAGTCACCCCATCAATCCTGCGCACACGCATTGACCTGACTAGACCAGTCAACCTACGTTCACCAGGCAGCCATCCCGGCCACCGTTCCTAGAGACTGAGCGGGAGGGAGCCCTGTTGCCAGGTCTCATGCTCAGCCGAACACCCCGAACGGTGGTGGGTGTTCTGGTCGCCCGCGTTCGCTCCGCGTCCGGGCGGCACGCATCTGCTGCGTGGTCCGGGAACGTGAGGGCGGGGTCCCTCACGCCCCGGGGCGCCCGGTGCGGCCTGGACGGTCCGATGCCCGTACCCATCGCTCTGGTGGGTACGGGGCGGTGTCGTCCGACGCCGGATCGGGTGCCCCAGGGCGCGCCTGCCGATCGCCACGGCCGCGGCCTCGTGGCGCGTGGTCTTGCGATTCTTCGAGGTGAGGGGCTTCTGCCAGTGCTGGGCGCCCCAGCGGGAGGTGTAGGCCGGGTCGACGGCGACCAGGGGGATTGCCAGTTCGGCCGCCATCGACACCAGCCTCGCCCGCAGCCGGGCGACCGGCATGCCGGAGATCAGCCGACGGAAGCGTCTGCGGCGACCGTGCTTCTCCCTGGTGGTCTCAGCGTTGAAGTCCAGATCCTCGACCGCGATCGCCAGACCGTACCGCTTGGCCCAGTGCAGGAGCCGGATCAGGGCGTGGCGGACCTGGGCGTCGCGGTGCTGCATGGTGCCGGACAGGTCGTAGGCGAAGCGGCGCGGGGCACCCACCGGGTTGCCGTGCGCATCGAGCCGCCAGGCCGCCAGGTGGTCGGCGTTCATATCCACGCCGACCAGGCCGCTCGCACGAGCGGCGGACAAGGGCACGGCCTGGACCGCAGGAGTCGTCCAGGAGGCGGTCAGGTACCAGCGGCCCCGTCCCACGTCTTCGTGGAGGCGGTAGGCCACCGCCCGGTTCGCGGTGATCCGGTCGCGCCAGGCCTCGCCCCGGTGCGCGAACGCCACCCGGGCGGCCAGCACGTAGCGGCCTCGCGGAGCGTTCGCCAGCCGGGCCAGCGGGACCGGCAGTTTGATGCTGACCTCCCCATCGAGGCTGACCCGGATGGTCTCGTTGCCGTGCCGCTTGCCGGACTCGCCGTCCGCCTGCAGGAACCGCCGCGCCGCCTCCCACCGGTGCCGCCACGCGTCCTCGCTGAGCCCCGCGTCGTCGAGGTGGTGGCGGGTGTTCAGCAGCCGCTTGCCGCCCCGCACGACCCGCACCCGCCCGGCCTCCCAGCTGGCGCGCTCCCGCTCCAGCCGATCCTCCAGCACCCGCAGACGACGCGACTTCGCAAACCATTCCCCCTCACTGCGGTAGCCGCCTGGAGCCTTCTTGGTCCCCTTCGCCCCGACCGGGAGCGCCAGCCGGTGCCGGATGGTATCGATCCCGGTCTGAAGGCTCTGCAGATGCGCTGCCTGGCCGCGCCGGGCCAGCCCCCACTGATCATGCGTGGCCTTCGTGATGCTGCCCGCCCACCGCGACGACGACCGGCCGGTCAGCTCCCGCTTGCGCTCCGCCCACCGGCCGACGTCGTGCTCCAGCCCGGCCGCACATCGCGCCCTGAGGTCACGGGAGGCCAGCGTCCCAAGGTAGTCGCCGACCAGGCGCAGCACCCCCTCGTCCCGAGCGGTAAGGCCTTTGAGCCGGTCCCGGATGGCCACCCCGACGGGGCCGGGCACCACGAACGGCGCCGCCACCTCCCTCACCCCGCCCAACCCCCGTACCTCCACCCGGCGTCGAAGAACCCCACGCCCCACTCAACGACCGCCCCACGCAAAGGTCACACATTCGACAGAAGAACTCCCGTTCCCGCCGGGGAAAGGGTGTCCCCGCATCCCGCACCCAGGCACCGAAGCTCGCCCGTACACACGAAAGTGCACTCGTGCACACGCCAGCGGAAGCAGTCCCACACCCCCACGTGAGCCCGCAGGAGGTCATGCCCGTGCGCCCCACCGCCGCCCGCCCCCACCTCACCGTTCTCCTCACTCTCACCGTCGCCGCAACCGCCCTCACCGCCTGCGGCAACAGCTCCGGCAGCAGCCCCGACACCGTCAAGGTCTCCTTCAAGCAGTCCACCGACAATTCGATCCACGTGATGGACGACTACCTCGCGGACATCAAGAAGCAGTTCGAGAAGAAGTACCCCGGCAAGAAGGTCGAGCTCGTCCCCATCAAGGCCCCGGACTCGGAGTACTACACCAAGGTCCAGCAGATGCTCCGCTCCCCCAAGACCGCCCCGGACCTGGTCTACGAGGACACCTTCCTCATCAACTCCGACATCACCAGCGGGTACTTGAAGCCGCTCGACCCGTATCTCGCGAAGTGGCCGGACTGGAATCAGTTCATCGACACGGCCAAGACCGCAGCCAAGGCCGAGGACGGGAAGACGTACGGCGTCCCGGACGGGACGGACACCCGGGGGCTCTGGTTCGACAAGAGAATCTTCAAGAAAGCAGGCCTGCCCACCAACTGGCAGCCGAAGAACTGGGACGAGGTTCTCGCCGCCGCCCGCACCATCAAGCAGAAGGTGCCCGGCGTCACCCCGCTCAACGTGTACACGGGCAAGCCGGCCGGCGAACGGGCCACCATGCAGGGGTTCGAGATGCTCCTGTACGGCACGGACGACACCAACGGCGGCACCACGGACCCCTTGTACGACAAGGCGTCGAAGAAGTGGATCGCCGGGAGCCAGGGCTTCAAGGACGCCCTGTCCTTCGTCGAGACCGTCTACAAGGAGAAGCTCGGCCCGGACGTCTCCGACGCCCTCGACCCCAACTTCGCCGTCACCGTCAACAGCGATCTGCTCCCCCAGGGCAAGATCGGCATCAACCTCGACGGCTCCTGGCTCCCGCAGGCCTGGTTGAAGGGGAGCGGGCGCGAATGGGCCGACTGGTCGAAGGAGTTGGGGCTGGCGTACATGCCCACGCAGCACGGCCAGGCTCCCGGCAAGGTGAGCATGTCCGGCGGCTGGACCTGGGCGATCCCCAGCAAGGCCGGCAACCCCGACCTCGCCTTCGACTTCATCAAGACCATGCAGACCGAGGCCAACGCGAAGAAGTGGTACATCGCCAACTCCGGTATCTCGGTTCGGAAGGACGTGGCCGCCGATCCCGCCTACGCCAAGGCCCAGCCCGGCATCAAGTTCTTCACCGACCTCGTCGCGAGCACCCACTACCGGCCCGCCTACCCGGCGTACCCGAAGGTCTCCACCGCCATCCAGGAGGCCATGGAGGGTGTGACCACCGGTGACGCGTCCGTCGACAAGGCGGCGAGCGGGTACGACGACGCCCTCAAGGACGCCACCGACAACCAGGTCGTCAAGAAGTGAGCGGCGGAGAGTGCGTATGACCGCCGCGGCCGCACCGCACGCGACCGATGGCCCGGAGACCGTCAAGGCTCCTCCGGGCCGTCCCGCCCAAACTCCCTCCAAGCACGGGAAGTTGCTCCGCGCCCTCGCCCGGGTGCTCCCCCTCTCGCCCGCCGTCGTCCTCCTGCTCCTCTTCCTCGCCGGGCCCATCGCCTACTGCGCCTACATCGCCTTCACCGACCTCCAGCTCACCGGCCAGGCCCACTCCTCCTTCGTCGGCCTCGCCAACTTCCGCAAGGCCTTCCGGGACGAGGAGTTCCTCAACGCCGTATGGCTCACTCTCGTCTTCACCGTCGTGTCCTCGCTGCTCGGGCAGAACACCCTCGGGCTCGCCCTCGCCGCGCTGATGCAGCGTGCCTCGAAGCCCGTTCGCACCCTCACCGGCGGCATCGTCATCACGGCGTGGGTGCTGCCGGAGGTCGTCGCCGGGTTCCTGCTGTACGCCTTCTTCCGCAAGGAGGGCACCCTCAACGCCATCCTGGACTGGCTCCATCTCCCGTCCCAGAACTGGCTGTTCACCCTCCCGATCCTCGCCGTGTCCTTCGCGAACGTCTGGCGCGGGACGGCCTTCTCGATGCTGGTCTACTCGGCCGCGCTGAACGAGATCCCGAGCGAGATCACCGAGGCGGCGGAGGTGGACGGCGCGGGCGGCTGGCGCCGTATGTGGCACATCACCCTCCCGATGATCCGCCGCTCCATCGGTACCAACCTGATGCTCAACACCCTGCAGACCCTGTCGGTCTTCGGGCTCATCTGGGTGATGACGCGCGGCGGTCCGGGCAACAAGAGCCAGACCCTGCCCCTGTTCATGTACGAACAGGCCTTCCAGAACAGCATGATCGGCTACGGCACCGCGGTCGCCCTGCTGCTCCTCCTCGTCGGCTCCCTGTTCTCGCTCGTCTATCTGCGCCTGCTGCGAACGGAGGTCTGATCCGACATGGCCGCCACCGCCGTACCCCGCCCCACCGCAACCGCCACCGCCACCAGCCCCGGGCCCACGCTCGCCTCCCGCCGCCGTACCCGCCGACTCGCCGCCGACATCGGCCTGTTGGCGGTGGCCGCCGCCTTCGTGCTGCCCCTCGCCTGGGTCCTGCTCTCCTCCGTGGACCCGCACGCCGACCTCCGCGTGAAGGTCCCCGACGGGCTCACCTTCGACAACTTCGACGCGATCCTCACCTCGGACATCACCTTCACCCCGCTGCTCAACAGCCTGATCCTGTGCGGCGGGGCGACGCTGCTCACGGTCGTCTGCGCGGCCCTGGCGGCGTACCCCCTCTCCCGCTTCCGCTCCCGCCTGAACCGTCCCTTCCTCCTGACGATCCTCTTCGCGACGAGCCTGCCGATCACGGCGATCATGGTTCCGGTGTACGCCCTGTTCGTGCGGGTGAATCTGATCGACACCGCGCAAGGGGTGATCTTCTTCTTCACCGCCTCCCAACTCCCCTTCGCCATCTGGCTGATGAAGAACTTCATGGACGGCGTGCCGAAGGAACTGGAGGAGGCGGCCTGGACCGACGGCGCGAACTCCCTCCAGTCCCTGGTCCGCATCGTCCTGCCCCTGATGGGACCGGGCGTCGCGGTGGTCACTGTGTTCTCGTTCGTCCTGATGTGGGGGAACTTCTTCGTCCCCTTCATGCTGCTGCTGACCCCGGACCAGATGCCGGCGAGCGTGAGCATCAACGAGTTCTTCGGGAACCGCGGGATGGTGGCGTACGGCCAGCTCGCCGCCTTCTCGATCGTCTACTCGACGCCGGTGATCCTGCTGTACCTGCTGATCGCCCGACGGCTGGGGGGAGGGTTCGCGCTGGGCGGGGCGGTGAAGGGGTGAGGCCCGCGGGCGTCGGGATTGAGCCGCGCGTTGTCGATCTCCACGCGGCCGTTCGAGGCGTCGGCCATGGCGAACCCCCTTTCGAAGCCCGCCCGCGGCGGTGCACCCCGCGGCACGCCGTCCGGGTCCACCGGCCCGGGATCCCGGGTGTCAGGGGAGCGGCAGACCTTCGCGCATATGCCCATCGACCTTGACGTTCACAAATTCACCACGGAGGGCTGCGACCGCGCGGACCGCTCGACGCCCCCCTCGCGGGCACGCCCCGCCACCAGACAGACGATCTTCGGCCATCCGCGCACACCCCGCACACCTGGCCGAATCCGTACGTTCCTACAATCAGTGATCCTGGCCGAACAGACCGTAGTCAGCCCATTCCGGCGGCCCTACGTTGTGCCCCGTGCGCCAACCATCACCCCAACCCCCACCCCATCAGCCGCCCTACCCGCCGTCCCCCCACCCGCACCGCCCGAGCCACCCCCACCGCCCCCAACAGCCCGCCCCGCCCTTCGACGCCATGGCCGCACGCCGGCTGCGCGCCGCCCTCGGCATGGGACCCGAGCACGTCGCCCACGGGCTGCGCACCTCGTACGGACTCCCCTACGTCACCCCGGACCTCGTCCTCGCCTGGGAACGCGGTCTCGTCTCCCCCACCAGCCCCGAACTCACCGCTCTCGCAGGCGTGTTGTGGTGTTCCCCCGCCGAACTCCTCGGGCGGCCACGCACCCTGCGCGAGCACCGCATGGCCCGCGGCCTCGCCCCGGAGGACGTGGCCCGTACCGCCGGTCTCGAACTGCTCGCGTACCTGAACATGGAGGAGCACAACACCTGGCGCGGCAACGACCGTCAGTCCACCGCCCTCGCCGAGCTCCTCGAACTCTCGCTCCCCGACTTCGTCACCGTCACGGGACGCGAGGGCAAGCTCGCCGAGCTGCTGCGCAGCGCCGTGGGCACGCGCTGGCAGGCGTACGTGCGTCCGGTGGGCAAGATCGTGCCCCTGGACCGGCGTCTGCTGGAGGACACCCTCCAGCAGCTGCACCAGGACTACCAGGGGCAGATGGTCGCCTCGCTGAGCTGGGGCGACGGCCACGCGGCGAGCGATGCGAGCGACGCCGGGCGGGACTTCCTGGACCGGATCGTCGACCACTTCTGGGCCGCGGTCCAGGACAACACCGAATAGAAACCCGACAGCCCCGACAGAGCGCCGACAGACCTAGAAGACCGACTCCGCCTCGTCCATCCGGTCCTTCGGCACCGTCTTCAGCTCGGTAACCGCCTCCGCCAGCGGCACCATCAGGATGTCCGTGCCCCTGAGCGCCGTCATCTTGCCGAACTCGCCGCGGTGCGCCGCCTCCACCGCGTGCCAGCCGAAGCGGGTCGCGAGGACACGGTCGTACGCCGTCGGTACGCCACCGCGCTGCACATGGCCGAGGATGACCGGCTTGGCCTCCTTGCCGAGTCGGCGCTCCAGCTCGTACGCCAGTGCCGTGCCGATGCCCTGGAAGCGCTCGTGGCCGAACTGGTCGATCTCGCCGTGGCCGTAGTCCATGGAGCCCTCGGCGGGGTGGGCGCCCTCGGCGACGCAGACGACCGCGAACTTCTTGCCGCGCGCGAAGCGCTCCTCGACCATCTTGACCAGGTCGGCCGGGTCGAAGGGGCGCTCGGGGAGGCAGATGCCGTGGGCACCGGCGGCCATGCCGGACTCCAGGGCGATCCAGCCCGCGTGCCGGCCCATGACCTCGACCACCATGACGCGCTGGTGGGACTCGGCGGTGGTCTTGAGGCGGTCCATCGCCTCGGTGGCGACGCCGACCGCGGTGTCGAAGCCGAAGGTGCGGTCGGTGGAGGAGATGTCGTTGTCGATCGTCTTCGGCACGCCGACCACCGGGAGGCCGGCGTCGGACAGCATCCGGGCCGCCGTCAGCGTGCCCTCGCCGCCGATCGGGATGAGCGCGTCGATGCCGAAGGCCTCGACCATGTCCTCGGCACGCTCGCAGGCCTCGCGCAGCCGGTCGCGCTCCAGGCGGGAGGAGCCGAGAATCGTGCCGCCGCGGGCCAGGATGCCGCTGACCGATTCCAGGTCCAGGCTGCGGTAGCGCCCGTCCAGGAGGCCGGCGTAACCGTCCTCGAAACCGATCACCTCGTCGCCGTAGTTGTCGACGGCGCGGTGCACGACCGACCGGATCACGGCGTTCAGGCCGGGGCAGTCGCCGCCTGCGGTGAGAACTCCGATGCGCATCTGGCTGTGTCTCCTGCTCGGTGTCGATACCGGTGAGCCAGTGCGATTGTTTCATGCCCCGGAGGACCCTGTCGCATCTGCACCCTATAACCCGATTGCCCCTATCGGGTCAACCGCTTCGCCCCGGTTCACCCCCGATGCTGACGGGCGTCTTATCCACCGCCAGGGGTATTGTCAAGAGGGTTCTGCTCACCTCGGTGGGCGATTTTTATGACGCCTCATACGCCAGACTCGGGCCAGGCCCAGACACGAACTCGGACGCGAAACGGAGAGCACACGTGACGCGCAGCGTATACGTGACCGGAATCGACCGCGGCGACGGCCGCCAGGTCGTCGAGCTGGGAGTCATGGAGCTCCTGACCCGCCAGGTCGACCGGGTGGGGGTGTTCCGGCCGCTCGTCCACCATCAGCCCGACCGGCTGTTCGAGCTGCTGCGCGCCCGCTACCGGCTGTCCCAGGACCCGGCCACCGTCTACGGCATGGACTACCACGAGGCGTCCGCCCTGCAGGCCGAGCGCGGCACCGACGAGCTGGTGTCCACGCTCGTCGACCGGTTCCATGTGGTGGCGCGGGACTACGACGTCGTCCTCGTCCTCGGCACGGACTTCGCCGACACCCAGCTCCCCGACGAGCTCTCCCTCAACGCCCGCCTGGCCAACGAGTTCGGCGCCTCCGTGATCCCGGTGGTGGGCGGCCGCAAGCAGCCCGCCGAGTCCGTGCTCGCCGAGACCCGCAACGCCTTCCGCGCCTACGACGGCCTCGGCTGCGACGTGCTCGCGATGGTCGCCAACCGGGTCGCCCGCGAGGACCGCGACGAGATCGCGCAGCAGCTGGACTCCCGGCTGCCGGTGCCCTGTTACGTCGTACCGGACGAGCCCGCGCTCTCCGCGCCGACCGTCTCGCAGATCGCCCAGGCGCTGGACGCCAAGGTCGTGCTGGGCGACGACTCGGGGCTCGCCCGGGACGCGCTGGACTTCGTCTTCGGCGGCGCGATGCTGCCGAAGTTCCTCAGCGCCCTGACCCCGGGCTGTCTGGTCGTCACCCCGGGCGACCGCGCCGACCTGGTCGTCGGCTCGCTCGCCGCGCACAGCGCCGGCACCCCGCCGATAGCCGGCGTGCTGCTCACCCTCGGCGAGGCCCCCGGCGACGACGTCCTCACCCTCGCCGCCCGGCTCGCCCCCGGCACCCCGGTGCTCTCGGTGCCCGGCATGAGCTTCCCGACGGCGGAGCAACTCTTCGCCCTGGAAGGGAAGCTGAACGCGGCGACCCCGAGGAAGGCGGAGACCGCGCTCGGCCTCTTCGAGCGGTACGTCGACACCGGGGACCTGCTGGGGCGGGTCTCGGCGCCGAGCAGCGACCGCCTCACCCCGATGATGTTCGAGCACCAGCTCCTCGAACAGGCCCGCTCCGACAAGCGCCGGGTCGTCCTGCCGGAGGGCACCGAGGAGCGCATCCTGCACGCGGCCGAGGTGCTGCTGCGCCGCGGCATCTGCGACCTCACCCTGCTCGGCCCGGTCGACCAGATCCGCAAGAAGGCCGCCGACCTCGGCATCGACCTGGGCGACTCCCAGCTGATCGACCCGGCCACCAGCGAGCTGCGCGACTCCTTCGCCGAGCGGTACGCCGGCTTCCGCGCCCACAAGGGCGTGACGGTGGAGCTGGCGTACGACGTCGTGAGCGACGTGAACTACTTCGGCACCCTGATGGTCCAGGAGGGGCTGGCCGACGGCATGGTGTCGGGGTCCGTGCACTCCACGGCCGCGACCATCCGGCCCGCCTTCGAGATCATCAAGACCAAGCCGGACGCCGACATCGTCTCGTCGGTCTTCTTCATGTGCCTCGCCGACAGGGTCCTCGTCTACGGCGACTGCGCGGTCAACCCCGACCCGGACGCGCGGCAGCTCGCCGACATCGCCATGCAGTCGGCCACCACCGCCGAGCGGTTCGGCGTGGAGCCGCGGATCGCGATGCTGTCGTACTCCACCGGTACGTCGGGCTCGGGCGCCGACGTCGACAAGGTGCGGGAGGCCACCGAGCTGGTGCGCGAGCGGCGGCCCGACCTGAAGATCGAGGGGCCGATCCAGTACGACGCCGCGGTGGAGCCGACGGTCGCCCGGACCAAGCTGCCGGAATCCGATGTGGCGGGGCAGGCAACGGTTCTGATCTTTCCGGACCTCAATACAGGTAACAACACGTACAAGGCCGTGCAGCGTTCGGCCGGCGCGATCGCCGTCGGCCCGGTGCTGCAGGGCCTGCGCAAGCCGGTCAACGACCTGTCCCGGGGCGCCCTGGTCTCGGACATCGTCAACACCGTCGCCATCACGGCGATCCAGGCCCAGTCCCCGTCCCAGTCCCAGTCCCCGTCCCCGTCCCCGTCCCCGTCCCCGAGCGAGAAGGCGTCCCAGCGGTGAGCGCGACCCGAGTCCTCGTCCTCAACTCCGGCTCCTCGTCGGTGAAGTACCAGCTGCTCGACATGGCGGACGGCAGCCGGCTGGCCATGGGCATCGTCGAGCGCATCGGCGAGGAGACCTCCCGGCTCAGGCACACCCCGCTCGCCAGGGGCGGGGAGGCCCGGGAGTGGGCCGGGCCGGTCGCCGACCACGACTCCGCGCTGAAGGCCGTCTCCGAGGAGCTGGCCAGGGACGGGCTGGGGCTCGACTCCCCGGAGCTGGCCGCGATAGGCCACCGGGTGGTGCACGGCGGGAAGGCCTTCACCGAGCCGACCGTGATCGACGACGCCGTGCTCGCCGAGATCGAGCGGCTGATCCCGGTCGCACCGCTGCACAACCCGGCCAACCTCACCGGCATCCGCACGGCCATGGCGCTGCGCCCGGACCTCCCCCAGGTCGCCGTCTTCGACACCGCGTTCCACACGACGATGCCGGAGTCGGCCGCGCGCTACGCGATCGACGTCGAGACCGCCGACGAGCACAGAGTCCGGCGGTACGGCTTCCACGGCACCTCGCACGCGTACGTCTCCCGGGCCACCGCGGAGCTGCTCGGCAGGGCGCCGGAGGAGGTCAACGTCATCGTGCTGCACCTGGGCAACGGCGCCTCCGCGTCGGCGGTCCGGGGCGGCCGGTGCGTGGACACCTCCATGGGGCTGACGCCCTTGGAGGGGCTCGTGATGGGTACCCGCTCCGGTGACCTGGATCCGGCCGTCATCTTCCATTTGGCGCGAGTTGGCGGAATGTCCATTGATGAAATCGACACTCTTCTCAACAAGAAGAGCGGGCTCGTCGGCCTGTGCGGCGACAACGACATGCGGGAGATAGAGCGCCGGATCGGCGAGGGCGACGAGGCCGCCCGGCTCGCCTTCGACATCTACATTCACCGCCTGAAGAAGTACATCGGCGCCTATTACGCCGTGCTCGGTACGGTGGACGCGATCGCGTTCACGGCCGGGGTCGGCGAGAACGCGGCGCCGGTGCGGGCGGCGGCCGTCGCGGGCCTGGAGACCCTGGGCCTGGCGGTGGACGGCGCGCTGAACGCCGTACGCAGTGACGAGCCGCGGCTGATCTCGCCCGAGGACGCGAGGGTGAAGGTCGCCGTGGTGCCGACCGACGAAGAACTGGAAATCGCGACGCAGACCTATGCCCTGGTCCGCCCTGCGGAAAAGACGTGACCGAGCGGTAACCGGCAAACGAGCGCCGCTCCGCCCATTTGTATCTTCCGCCAGACGGAATATTCCGCGGCGAAACAAACCGATAGGATCGCCCCATGCGCCGTTCGAAAATCGTCTGTACTCTCGGCCCCGCGGTCGACTCCCACGAAATGCTGGTCTCGATGATCGAGGCCGGAATGAACGTGGCCCGTTTCAACTTCAGCCACGGCACCCACGCCGAGCACCAGGGGCGGTACGACCGCGTCCGTGCCGCCGCCAAGGAGACCGGCCGGGCCATCGGCGTCCTCGCCGACCTCCAGGGCCCGAAGATCCGCCTGGAGACCTTCGCCGAGGGTCCCGTGGAGCTCGAACGCGGTGACGAGTTCGTCATCACCGTCGAGGACGTCCCGGGTGACCGGACCATCTGCGGTACGACGTACAAGGGCCTGCCCGGTGACGTCGCCCGCGGCGACCAGATCCTGATCAACGACGGCAACGTCGAGCTGAAGGTGCTGGACGTCGAGGGCCCCCGGGTCAAGACGATCGTCATCGAGGGCGGTGTCGTCTCCGACCACAAGGGCATCAACCTGCCCGGCGCGGCGGTCAACGTGCCGGCGCTGTCCGAGAAGGACGTCGAGGACCTCCGCTTCGCGCTGCGCATGGGCGCCGACATGGTCGCGCTGTCCTTCGTCCGCGACGCCAAGGACGTCGAGGACGTCCACCGCGTGATGGACGAGGAGGGACGCCGCGTCCCGGTCATCGCCAAGGTGGAGAAGCCGCAGGCGGTGGACAACATGGAGGACGTCGTGATGGCGTTCGACGCCGTCATGGTGGCCCGTGGCGACCTGGCCGTCGAGTACCCGCTCGAGAAGGTCCCCATGGTGCAGAAGCGCCTCATCGAGCTGTGCCGGCGCAACGCCAAGCCGGTGATCGTGGCGACCCAGATGATGGAGTCGATGATCACCAACTCCCGCCCCACCCGCGCCGAGGCCTCCGACGTGGCCAACGCGATCCTGGACGGCGCGGACGCGGTCATGCTGTCGGCGGAGTCCTCCGTGGGCGCCTACCCGGTCGAGACCGTGAAGACGATGTCGAAGATCGTCGTCGCGGCCGAGCAGGAGCTGATGAGCAAGGGCCTGCAGCCGCTGGTGCCGGGCAAGAAGCCGCGTACGCAGGGCGGTTCGGTCGCGCGTGCCGCGTGCGAGATCGCCGACTTCCTCGGCGGCCGCGGCCTGGTCGCCTTCACCCAGTCCGGCGACACCGCCCGCCGCCTGTCGCGCTACCGCGCCGAGCAGCCGATCATCGCCTTCACCACCGACGAGGGCACCCGCAACCAGCTGACGCTCAGCTGGGGCGTGGAGTCGCACGTGGTGCCGTTCGTGAACAGCACGGACGAGATGGTCGACATGGTCGACCAGGAGATCGCCAAGATCAACCGCTTCAACCCGGGCGACATCGTCATCATCACCGCCGGCTCGCCCCCCGGCGTCCCCGGCACCACCAACATGCTCCGCGTCCACCACATCGGCGGCGGCAACTGACCGGTCCGCAAGGGCTCTTGAAGCCTCCTGTACGGCGCTGAGGGCGCCCCCCGGCAAGGGGGGCGCCCTCAGGCGTGTGCGGCTCCCGAACGGGTCTGTGGCGGCGCTCAGCCGGTTCCGTCGGTCGTGTACACGTGCATGCCGGGCACGTGCAGGGTGCCGCCGAACTGCGCGGCCTGGACGACCTTCACGTTGGTGAAGTAGATCAGCGGGATGTTCAGCGGCGGCGGGTTGTCGGGGCTGAACGTGATCGGGATCAGCCCGAACAGGTTCCCGGAGATGGACTCCGTGTACATCGTGGTGTCGCCGTCGCGGATGGTCGACGTCGATCCCGAGGCGGCCTGCACGTGGTAGGTCTTGTTCTGGGTCGTGTCCTTGACCGTCTGGTGCAGGTC
Source organism: Streptomyces cylindrosporus (assembly GCF_022698165.1). Classification (GTDB taxonomy): domain Bacteria; phylum Actinomycetota; class Actinomycetes; order Streptomycetales; family Streptomycetaceae; genus Streptomyces; species Streptomyces cylindrosporus. Next base: position 556,256 of record NZ_JALDAY010000005.1, on the reverse strand, counting down.
GCCGATGTCGGTGCCACCGGAGATGACGTACTTCAGCACCTTCTTCTTGGTGCCGTTGGCCGTCTTCACCTCGACGATGCCCTGGTAGTCGGCGCTCTTCAGCAGCAGCGAGCTGGCGCTGAGGTACCAGGGGTCGTCCGCGACCGCCACCTTGTTGTCGACGCCGCTCTCGTCGTCGGTCGCGGCCGGGCAGTTCTCGGCGTCCGTGCTCGAACTGGCCGACGGGCTCGCGGAGGAGGTGGCCGCGTCGGCCGCTTCCTCGACGGCCTTGGTGGCGCTGTCGGCCGCCTTGGTCGCCGTGTCGGTGGTGTCCTTGACGGTGTCGGTGACCTTCTTGGTCGTGTCCTTGACCGTGTCGGAGACGCTGGAGTCCGAGGAGTCCGAGGTGGCGCTCGCCGAGGGCGAGGCGGACGCGGACGGCGTCGAGCTCGCACTCGACGACGAGCTGCTGCCGCCGGTGAGGATGTCGCCGATCGTGTTGCCGATGTCCTCCAGCAGACCGCCGCTGGTGCTGCTCGCCGACGCCGAGGGCGTGGCCGTGGCGGTGCTGTCGGACGACTTGCTCTCGGACGCGGACGGCGTGGGCGTCGCCTTGTCGTCGGAACCTGAATCCGACGAAGAGGACTTGCCCGAGTCCGACGAGCCCGACGAGTCCTTCGACGTGTCGGCGGACGTGGACGCGGACGGCGACGGCGTCGCCGTGTCGGCCGACGAACTCGCCGAGGCGGACGGCGACGGCGAGGCCGAGGAGTCGTCCAGCGCGGCGACACAGTCCTTGTACTCGTCGGCGGTCAGGCTCTTCGCGGACGAGGAGCCGCCGCTGTCGGCGAGCGCGAGCGAGGACGTGAAGCCCATGCCCATGAGGACCGCGGTCGGCATCGCCACCGTGGCTATCGCCTTGCCGGCGGGCATGTGGAACCTGGTGAACAGCGGCTTCTTGGGTGCCGCGTGGCGCGGCCCGGTTCTCACACGGGACTCGTCCACATCAGTCCCGTGGGTCACCTCGTCAGCCGGCACTGTGCCTCCCGTTCGCCCCGTTCGCCGGGCTCGTTCCTGACAGATCGTTCGGCTCGCCCACCACGGGCTTGAGGATGGTGGTGTCCGGGTCCGCCGCCTCGGGGGTTCCGCCCGTCGCGGGCGGCTCCTCCTGCGCGGCCTCGGCGGGCGGCTCGCCCGGCGCCCAGGCCACGGCCATCGCGCCGCCGACCAGGGCGAGCAGGAAGCCCATCAGGAAGCCGCCGAGGTTGGACACGGGGATGGACACCAGCCCCAGCAGGATCGCCGCGACGCCCGCGAAGGTACGGACGTGCTTCTGGAACCAGAGGCTGAAGCCCAGTACGACGAGCAGCACGCCGATGATCAGGGACCCGGCGCCCGCCGTGGTGGCCATCGCCAGCGTCAGGTGGCCCACCTGGAGGTGGGCGTAGGGGAAGTACGCGATGGGGAGACCGGCGAGCATGACGAAGAGGCCGGCCCAGAACGGCCGTGTGCCCCGCCAGGCGCGGAACTGCGTCCTCCGGCTGCTGAACTGGCCGGGGGACACGGCAGGAGTCTCGGCGCTCATGGAAAACAGCTCCCTGGTGCGGCTTTGCTGTGGCGGTGGTGCTCGTGCTGTGGTGGTGAGTTGTACGCGGTGTGAAGAAAGTCCTGGAAGGTGGACGGGCGGGGGCGCCATCGGCTCCCCCGCCCGTCAGAGAGTGCTTAGTAGCACTCCTTGACGCCCGTCGAGACGGACATCTTCAGCCCGCTGAGCTTGAAGGTTCCGGCGGTGGTCGCCCACGCCGTCTGCTTCACGCCGGTCAGCGTGGCCGACTCGGCCTGCTGCGCGAATCCGTACGGGTTCGCGGTGTCACCGGACTTGATGCCGGGGCCCTTGCTGGCGCTTCCGGCGGCCACACCGATGTCGATGTTCTTGAACGTCGCGTCGGCGCTCAGGTCGTCGAGGTCGATGTAGAGGTTGTCGGCCTCGACCGGCGTGTCACCGCCGCCCGCCTTCAGGATCAGGCTGACGCTACCGATGATCGGGATGTCCGGGGTGACCACGGACTGGCACAGGCCCTTGATGGACGCGGACTTGAACGCCGAGACCGCGACCGGGTGGGCCGTCTTCTTGCCGTCGAGGGTGTACCCCGAGTCAACGGCACCGTACTGAGCGAAGCCGGTACCCGTCAGCTGGTCGGCCGTGACCTTGAACTGCTGGCCGGACACGCTGAACGACGCGGCGAGAGCGCCCTGCGCGAGGGCGACACCTATCGCGGCCGTAGCGGCGACGCTGGGCACCATGACCACAGCGAACCGCTTCCATCTGGTCCCGCCACGCACCTGGGACTCCATATTTCCTCCTTCTCGGACGTACATCTCCTGACCCTGACTAGCCCCAGTTGGCGGCTCAGCCGGGCAGGGATGGGAGAAGTGCTACGTCCTCGGGAAGGAGAGCGCCCGCACTCGGAGGCGCGAACCGCGCACCGATCACCGGCGATCACCCCCGAGCGACAACCACTGGTCGCGCCTGACACGCATCACGCACAACCTTGCTGGACAGGCTTCGCCGTTGGGCGAAGACCCCCCTGCCCAAGAGCCGGCGCCAGTGACGCCGAACTCTGCTCGGTGGGGACCCAGGAACCCCCGCGACCCGACCGGCTGTCGGGGTACGGGAATGGACCGAGCGTCGCCGATCGTGGTGCATTCTCGCCGCCCGCACAAGGGGCTTCGTTACTGGGTAGTAACGGCGGGATAACCGAACAACGACCCACAGGTCTCGGGTGGCGACGCAGGGTGCAGTCGAGGGGGAGGACAAAGACGTTGATGAATGGACAGAATCCGACAGATCAACGCCCGTAACTTACTCGCAGTAACAGCGGCCGCGATTACCAAGTTTTGGTAAAGCGCGGCCGCAGTGACATCCCGTCGGCAAATCTTTCACTTGGGCATCACATGCCGTGACGTTTAGCGACTGGTCAGAACCGGGCCGCCGCCCCGTCAGAACAGCGCACGCGCAAGCGCCCTGCGGGCCGTCGCCACACGCGGATCATCCGCCCCGACCACCTCGAAAAGCTCCAGCAGTCGCAGACGTACCGTGTCCCGCTCGTCACCGGCCGTGCGCCGTACGGTGTCGATGAGCCGTCCGAAGGCGTCCTCCACATGACCGCCGACCAGATCGAGGTCCGCCGCGAGGATCTGCGCCTCGGCGTCGGCCGGCCGGTCGGCCGCGTCCTTGCGCACCTTCTGCGGGTCGACGCCCTGCACCCGCTGGAGCAACTCGGCCTGCGCGAGCCCGAGTTTGGCCTCCGGGTTGCCCGGGTCGTCGCTCAGCACGTTCTTGTACGCCTGCACCGCACCGCCCAGATCCCCTGAATCCAGGGCCTGTACGGCCGCTTCGAGGAGGGCGTCGTACGGGCCGACGGGCTCCGCCTCGACGGCCTCGCGCGCACCGCCGGGCTCGGCCTCGGGGTCGACCGCCAGACCGGTCAGTCCGAAGCGCTGCTCGGCGACCTGCACCAGCTGGTCGAGGGTCTGCCGGATCTGCGGCTCGCTCGCGGCGCCCTGGAAGAGCGGCAGCGCCTGCCCCGCCACCACGGCGAAGACGGCCGGGATCCCCTGGATCCCGAACTGCTGCATCAGCATCTGGTTGGCGTCGACATCGATCTTGGCAAGGAGGAAGCGCCCGTTGTACTCGACGGCGAGCCGCTCCAGCACCGGGCTCAGCTGCTTGCAGGGCTCGCACCACTCGGCCCAGAAGTCGATGACGACGGGCACTTCGGTGGACCGCTGCAGGACGTCGCGCTCGAACCCGGCCTCGTCTACGTCGATCACCAGGTCGGCCGGGGATACGGCGCCCGGGCCGCCGCCCTGCCGGGCCGCTTCGGCGCGCGCCTGCTCCGCCTTCGCCTTGGCCTCCTGGGCCGCCTTCACCGCGGCGAGGTCGACGACTCCGCTCATGGACATGTTCCGTGGCTGCATGCGTCTATCCTCCCCCGATCCCGCGCGCAAGTGAAAAGCGTTGTGAAAGCCGGTCGTGCCGTTCGCCGTTGAACATCGTGCTGTCGGCGCCGGGTCCCCACCCCACGCCCGTGGTCGTCGCCCGTGGAGTCACTCACGAGCTTTCGCTACGAGTCGTAGCGTAATGGCACCGGGTGCCTCCCCGGTACCACCCCCTGGTGATCTCCCTCACGGCCTCACACGAACCGCCCGTTATGGTCATGGGATGCAGAGCCGCACTCCCGCCCCACGCGCCACCGGACGCCCGCGCAACGCCAAGGCCGACGCCGCGATCCTCGCGGCGACCCGGGAGGCGCTGGTGGAGCTGGGCTGGTCCAAGCTCACGCTGGGAGACGTGGCGATGCGGGCCGGGGTCGCGAAGACCACGCTGTACCGCCGCTGGGCCGGCAAGAACGAGCTGGTCGTCGACGCGGTCGCGGAGCTCTTCGACGAGCTGCGGCTGCCCGACCGGGGCACGCTGGCCGCGGACATCGAGGGCGTGGTCCTTCAGTTCGCGGCGATCCTGGCCCGTCCGGAGGCCAAGAGCGGTCTGATGGCGGTGGTCGCGGAGTCCATCCGCGACGACGCGCTGCGGGAGCGGATCCGGGAGTCGATCGTGGACCGCCAGAAGCGTCTGGTCCTGGAGGGCCGGGCGCGGGCGCAGCGACGCGGCGAGCTGCCCGCGGAGACGGATCCCGGGGAGGCGGCCCGGACGGTCGACCTGATCTTCGACGTGGTGGCGGGCGCGGTGGTGCACCGCACGCTGGTGAGCGCGGAACCGGCGGACGAGGAGTGGGTGCGCAGCTTCACGCGGGTCCTGCTGCTGGGCCTGTCGGGAGCCTCGCAGGCTCCCTAGAAGCCCGCCGGCTCGGTGTACGTCCCCCACTCGTCCCGCAGCGCCCCGCAGATCTCCCCGAGCGTCGCCTCGGCCCGTACGGCGTCCAGCATCGGCTCGATCATGTTGGTGCCGCCGCGCGCGGCGGCGAGCATCGCGTCGAGCGCGCCCCGCACCGCGCCGTCGTCCCGCGAGTCCTTCCGCTCGCCCAGGATCCGCACCTGTTCCCGCTCCACCTCGTGGCCGACCCGCAGGATCTCCAGGTCGCCGGTGACGGAGCCGGTGTGGACGTTCACCCCGACGACCTTCTTCTCGCCCTTCTCCAGCGCCTGCTGGTACTTGAAGGCGGACTCGGCGATCTCGCCGGTGAACCAGCCGTCCTCGATCCCGCGCAGGATCCCGGAGGTGACGGGCCCGATCGGGTGCCGCCCGTCGGGATGCGCCCGCAGTCCGCGCTCCTTGATCTGCTCGAAGATCCTCTCGGCGTCGGCCTCGATCCGGTCCGTCAGCTGCTCGACGAACCACGAACCGCCCAGCGGATCCGCCACGTTGGCGACGCCGGTCTCCTCCATCAGCACCTGCTGGGTCCTGAGCGCGATCTCGGCGGCCTGCTCGCTCGGCAGGGCGAGGGTCTCGTCCAGGGCGTTGGTGTGCAGCGAGTTGGTCCCGCCGAGCACGGCGGCGAGGGCCTCCACGGCCGTACGCACCACGTTGTTGTACGGCTGCTGCGCGGTCAGCGAGACTCCGGCGGTCTGGGTGTGGAAGCGCAGCCACTGCGCCTTCTCGGACCGCGCCCCGTACACGTCCCGCATCCACCGCGCCCAAATGCGGCGCGCCGCGCGGAACTTGGCGATCTCCTCGAAGAAGTCGACGTGGGCGTCGAAGAAGAAGGAGAGCCCGGGCGCGAACACATCCACATCCAGCCCACGGCTCAACCCCAGCTCCACGTACGCGAATCCGTCGGCGAGGGTGTAGGCGAGCTCCTGTGCGGCCGTGGCCCCGGCCTCCCGGATGTGGTAGCCGGACACGGACAGCGGCTTGTAGTCGGGGATCCCGGCGGCGCAGTACTCCATGAGGTCGCCGATCAGCCGCAGATGGGGCTCGGGCTGGAAGAGCCACTCCTTCTGGGCGATGTACTCCTTGAAGATGTCGGTCTGGAGGGTCCCGTTGAGGACGGCGGGATCGACGCCCTGCCGTTCGGCGGCGACGAGATACATGCAGAAGACGGGCACGGCGGGCCCGCTGATGGTCATCGAGGTGGTCACATCCCCCAGCGGGATGCCCCGGAACAGCACCTCCATGTCGGCGGCGGAGTCGATGGCGACCCCGCAGTGCCCGACCTCCCCGAGCGAGCGCGGATCGTCGCTGTCCCGCCCCATGAGGGTCGGCATGTCGAAAGCTACGGAGAGACCCCCACCCCCGCTCCGGAGGATCATCCGGTACCGCTCATTGGTCTGCTCGGCGTTCCCGAACCCGGCGAACTGCCGGATGGTCCAGGTCCGCCCCCGGTACCCCGTGGAGTAGAGCCCCCGCGTGAACGGGAACTCCCCCGGCCACCCGATCCGCTCGAACCCCTGGTACACATCCCCGCCCCGGGGCCCGTACACGGCCTGGACGGCATCCCCGGAAACCGTCGTGAAGTCCGCCTCCCGCGTCCGCGAGGCGTCGAACCGGGCCTGCCAACGAAGGCGACCCTCCTCGATGGCGTCAGCGTCCATACCCTCGAATTTACTAGGACGTCCGACTAAATGTCGATGAGCGACCGCCGCACGCGACTCGTACGGCGGTGTGGGCTACGCCTTCGCGACGGCCGGGGACTGGTCGGCGACCGCGCCCTCCAGCTCGTGGGTGATCTTGCGCTCGACGAAGAAGGCGGCCGTTGGAATCGTTCCTGCAAGCAGGACCCAGAGCTGCTTGCCGACCGGCCACTTCGCCTTGGAGCCCAGGTCGAAGGCGAAGATCAGGTAGACGACGTAGAGCCAGCCGTGGGCGATGGCGACGACGCGGGTGAAGTCCGCCGCACCGTCGATGTCCAGGCCGTACTTGGCGATCATGCTCAGGCACAGCAGCACCAGCAGGACACCCGTGACGTAGGCCAGGACGCGGTAGCGGGTCAGCACGCTCTTCTTCATGCCGTCGAGCGTAACCGCCGGTTCCGGGAGATCTTGGGCCGGGTGGTCAGTCCTCGTCGAAGTCGCTCGCCGCCACCCTCAGCGGGCGCAGCATCGCGAAGATCTCGGCGCATTCCTCCGCGTCGTAGACGCCCAGGCCGAAGTCCATCGCCATCAGGTCGCGCGTGGCCGACTCGACGACCTCGCGGCCCTTGTCGGTGATGACCGCGAGGGTGCCGCGGCCGTCGTTCGGGTTGGGGCGCTTGGCGACCAGGCCGGACTTGACCAGGCGGTCGACCGTGTTCGTCACCGACGTGGGGTGCACCATCAGGCGCTCGCCGATCTTCGACATGGTCAGCTCGCCCTCCTTGGAGAAGGTGAGCAGCACCAGCGCCTCGTACCGCGCGAACGTGAGCCCGTACGGCTTCACCACCGCGTCGACCTCGGCGAGCAGGATCTGGTGCGCGCGCATGATCGAGGTGATGGCCGCCATGGACGGCACGTTCCCCCAGCGCTGCTTCCAGAGTTCGTCGGCGCGGGCGATGGGATCGAAGGGGAGACTGAGCGGCTTCGGCACGCCATCGACCTTACCGGCCGGTCACATGGTGGTCAGCCCCGTCTCGCCTTTCGGTCCGAGCCGTCCACCCGGCCTCCATCGAGGTCATGTCGGTTCCGGCCGCCCCCATGGCGTTGTGTCACGATTGGCGACAAATCGTCACTGAACGTCACCCTCGCCCAAGGGAGCGGCATGTCCCGGCTGATCCACACCTTCGCGACTCTCGCACTCCTCGGGCTCGCGGCGGGCTGCTCGTCCGGATCCGGCGTCGACGAGGCCTCCGTCGCGGGCGCCGCCTCCACGAGCCCGGACACCTCGACGCCCTTCTGGGTCGACCCGGCGAGCAACGCCGCCGAGCAGATCCAGATCTGGCGGCGGGAGGGCCGGACCAAGGACGCCGAGCTGCTCGCGAAGATCGCCGACGAGCCGGCCGCGCTGTGGCCGGCCGGCGAGATCGACCCCGGCCCCGTGGTCCGCGCGGCCACCGCGTCCGCCACCTCCGAGGGCCGTACGGCGCTCTTCGTGGCGTACGACATCCCGCACCGCGACTGCGGCCAGCACTCGGCGGGCGGCGCGGCCGACGCGGACGCCTACCGGGCCTGGATCGGGAAGTTCGCGGAGGCGCTCGGGGACAGCAAGGCGCTGGTGGTCCTGGAGCCGGACGCCGTGTCCCACATCGTGGACGGCTGCACGCCCGCCGAGTACCACGACGAGCGCGAGCAGCTGCTGAGCGAGGCGGTCGTCCGGCTGAAGCAGCAGCCGAACACGAAGGTCTATCTGGACGCGGGCAATCCGTCCTGGATCCGCGAACCGTGGAAACTGGTCGAGCCGCTGAAGCGGGCCGGCATCGAGAAGGCCGACGGCTTCTCGCTCAACGTCTCCAACTTCCAGACGAACGAACGCACCAGGAAGTACGGCCTCCAGCTCTCCGGCGACCTCGGCGGCAAGCACTTCGTCATCGACACCAGCCGCAACGGGAAGGGCCCCCTGCCGGGTGCCTGGTGCAACCCGCCGGGGCGCGCCCTCGGCACCCGCCCGACGACCGACACCGGGGAACCCGCCGTGGACGCCTACCTGTGGATCAAGCGGCCCGGGGAGTCGGACGGCACCTGCGAGGGCGGCCCCGACGCCGGGCAGTGGTGGCCGGAGTACGCCCTGGAGCTGGCACGCAACTCCAAGGCGTAGTCCAAGACGTGGTCCGGGAGTTCACCTGACCTGGATCCACTTCGCCTCCGACGGCGTGCCCTGCGCGTCCGTCACGAACAGCATGTACCAGCCGGGCGGCACCAGGGCCGGGTCCTTCGGTACGTCGACCGTCACCGAGTGGGCGTCCTTGGTCAGGCCCAGCTCGATGGAGCGCTGCTCGACGTCGGTGGTGTGGGTGACCGCGCTGGGCCGCATCAGTCGGGCCTTCACCACCCGGTCGGGGTGGTCCGTCCGGTACGTCGCCCGGTGGTGCTTGTCGAGCTCCTGCGGGCCGTCCTCCAGCACCGGCCGGCTCTTGCCGTACTTGTGCAGCAGAGGCGGCGTGAAGACCTCCATGCGCTGCTCGAAGTGGCCGAGCTTGGTGTTCTGCTGGTCGTCGAAGAGCGGGTCGGAGCCGAAGGTGGCGACCCGGCCGTCGGGGAGCAGCAGCGCCTCGGAGTGGTAGTTGCGGCCGACCGTGGGGGCCGCCGCCTCGTGGAAGGCATTGCTCCTCGGGTCGTAGAACTGCGCCTTGAAAATGTTGCTGGCGCTGCGGCCGCGGTAGTCCTCGGAGCCGTTGGTGGTGAAGACGGAGTCGTCCGGCATGATCACGCTGTTCAGGTAGCGCGTGCCCTGCGGGAGGTTGGGGCCGTCCTCGAAGGCCGGGTTGGCCTTCTTCAGGTCCACGACGGCCGTGCGCGGGGTCGACTTCTTGGACTCGCCGACGCCTCCGCCGCCCAGGATCATCACCTTCTGGTCCTGTGCGGGCGGGAGGAGGAGCGAGGAGGAGGTCTCGGTCTCGTCGGGGTCGCGCAGTCCGGGGACCTTGGTGAAGGTGTTGGTCTTCAGGTCCCACAGACCGGGTTCGCGCCCCTTGTCGGCGGGGCCGTAACCCGCGTTGGAGGCCGGGTAGAAGAGCTTGCCGCCCTTGGTGAGGAAGAGCGCGGGGTAGGTGGGGAAGTAGCGCTTGGGGCCCATCGACCACTTCTTGGTCCTCGGGTCGTAGATCTCGTTGTCGCCCGGGTCGATGACCCCGACGTCGTCGAGGCCCGAGACGGCGAGGACGCGTCCGTCGTCGAGGCCGACCAGCGTCGGGTACCAGCGCGCCTTCCGCATCGGGTCGACGGGGATGTACCGCTCGGCCTTCGGGTCGAACTCGTAGGCGGCGCGGATCCCTTGGAAGTCCTGCTTGCCGAGGGTGATCTTCTCGCTCAGGCCGTAGGTGTTGTTGGCGTCCTTGCCGGTCAGGCCCTCGATGTCGTACTGCGACTGCTTCTCGGTGACCGACAGCGGGCCGGGCTCGGCGGCCTCGACGAAGACCCGGACCTCGCTCGCGGTGACCCTGGTCTGCCAGGGCTGCATGACACCGCGGGCGTTGTAGGTGACCTTGAAGGAGCGCTTGGCCTTGGGGACGGTGACGTCGAACCTGCTGACGTACTCGACTCCGGCGGGCGATCTGAAGCGGGTGCCCTTCTTGAGGAAGATCGCTTTGTCGGGGTTCTCGTTCTTGACCCGCATACCGCCGCCGGCCCGCTTCACCTCGCCGTCGAGGCGCTCGTAGCGGGCCGTGCCGCCGGCCACCAGCAGGCGGCCGTCGGGGAGTTGGGAGTGTCCGGAGCAGAAGAAGTCGTCCGGGGTGGGGATCTTCTTGAAGGTGTCGGTCCTGGGGTCCCACAGGATCGTGTCGAAGGACCCGGCGTCGAACTTCTTCTGCTCGTTGCCCGAACCGGCGACGATCAGCACCTTGCCGGTGTGCAGGAGCGCCGCGTGGATGGCGTTGGTGCGGTACTGCTTCGGGATGTCGACCGTGCTCCAGGAGCCGTACTTGGCCTGGTACTCCGGCTGGGAGATCTCGTACTCGTGGTACTTCTCGCTCGCGAAGTCGAGGGCCGCGGGCGCGTTGAGCCCGGCCAGGATCGCGATGCCGCCGATGCCCAGGACGGTCTTCTTTGTCTTTTGCGACGGCTGGTAGGCCATGACGTCAGTTGCCTCCTGTCGTGGAGCCGGAGACCGGGGAGCCGGCGCCGCTGGTGGCCAGGGCGGGCTCGGCGCCGTCGACGGCCCGTGCGGTGCGATGCAGTGTCTGCCGCTCCCGCCGCTCCTTCAGCAGCGTGGAGCACCACACCCCGACCGGCGCCAGGGCGATCGCCATGGCCAGGACCGCCCAGGTGCGCATGGCCGCGTGGGTGTGGTCGAGGACGACCGAGGCGGCCAGGGAGGTCGCGAGGACGATCGCCCAGAAGACGTGGATACGGAAGGTGAGCAGCCGGTCGGGGCTGGCGTCGGCGCCCTTGGGGGTGACGACGAAGCGGGAGGGACGGCGGATCAGCGCCTCGCCGAAGGACTTGAGGTAGATGGGGGCGGAGAGCGCCGACATCGCCATGCCGGCCAGTCCGCCTGATCCTTCGGGCTCGTGCGGGGAGACGTTGTGCCGGCGGTTCCAGAGGTAGAGGCCGATCTGCAGCGCCGCCGCGTCGCTGTAGAGCATCAGCCAGACGGAGGCGGCGACCTGGGTGCCGGAGGCCCCGAACCAGAGGAACAGGACGCAGCTGAGGATGCCGAGGAACCAGTTGACCGCCGTCATCGGGTAGTAGACGAGCATGAGGGTGTACGAGAAGAGGCGGCCGGGAGGCATCGTGAACGGCGCCTTCCAGTACTGCTTGAGGAGCGTCTCGTACGTGCCGCGCGACCAGCGCATCTGCTGGGTGAAGAAGTCCGTCCAGGACGCGGGGCCCTCGCCGACCGCGAGCACGTCCGGGGTGTAGACGGAGCGCCAGTGGTGCCGGGTGAGGGGGTTGCGGTGCCGGTGGAGCTCGAAGCCGGTGGCCATGTCCTCGGTGATGGAGTCGTAGAGGCCGCCGATCTGTTTGACGGCCGAGATGCGTACGACGTTGTTGGTGCCGACGAACATGGGTGAGCGGTAGCGGTTGCCGGCGCGCTGGATCAGCGCGTGGAAGAGGAACTGCTGCGACTCGGCGGCCTTGGTGACGGGGTTGTGGTAGTTGCCGTACACCTGCGGGCCGACCACGAAGGCGACGTCCGGGTCCCGGAAGTAACCCATCATCCGTTCCAGGAAGTTGGGGAGCGGGACGTGGTCGGTGTCGACCGAGGCGAAGAAGTCGTACTCGTCGCCGTGCATGGCGATCCACGCGTTGTAGTTGCCGTGTTTGGTACGGGCCTTGTGGACGCCCTTGGGGCGGTTCCACTCGGGGACGCCGTGCCGGGTGAAGTGGCGTACGCCCAGCTCGGCGCAGAGCGCCTTGGCCTGCTCGTCGTCGCCCTCGTCGAGGAGCCAGACGTCGAGTGGGCCGGTGTGGGTGATCCGCACGGCGCCTTCGAGGGTGGCGCGGACCATGGAGAGGGGTTCCTTGCCCGGGACGTACGTCGTCAGGAAGGCGACGCGGGTGCCGGGTTCCGGGACGACCGGGACGGGGTCGCGGGCGACCAGGGTGGCGTGGGCGACCGAGGCGACGTTGACGACCATGAACAGTTCGATGAGGCCGATGGCTATGAGCATCGCGATGTCCAGGCCGACCATCCACTCGTCGCCGCCCTCGCGCTCCACCCAGTGGGTGGGCCACACGAGGTAGACGAGCAGGGCCGCGGTGAGTATCGGCGCCAGGCTCATCAGGAGGATCGCGCGTATTCGGTGGGGCTCGCTGGAGAGGAGCGAGGTGTACTGCACCCGGTACGGCCCGCCGGACGGCTCGGTGAGCGGTCCGGCCAGTCTGCTGTGGGTGTCGTAGTCGTAGCCCTCCGGCCGCACAGCGCCCTCCAAGAGGTGAGGAATGATCGGCGATCAAGGCCGATAACCACACACAAGTGGAGATTCGTGGGCGTGTCGAACTGGGGGCGTCCAGGTGGGTGGGTGACTGGGTGGCCGGGGGTGCGGAACCCCTTCAGCGGCGGGTCGTGCGGCGCAGGTGGTGGCGGATCGCCCGCTGGGCCACGGGACCCAGGTCCTCCAGGGCGGCTACGAGGGCGCCCAGTTGTTCCAGGGCGTCCAGGGCCGCGTGTGCTCCGGTCGGGTCCACGCCCTCGTACAGCTCGATGCCGACGAAGGACGCGGCCACGGCGCGGGCCAGGCCGGTGGGGTCGGTGAACTCTCCGAAGGGGGTGTGAGCGAGTACGCGGGTGAGGACCTTCTCGATCTCCGCGATCCAGGTGTCCAGTCCCGCCGCCGTGGCCGGGGCGAGCGGCGGGTTCGTCTGGGCGCCGGCCAGCAGCTGGCCGAGGACGGCGACATGGCCGGCGGCCTTCTCCTCCTCGTGCATCTCCCGCCCGAAGGCGAGGAGTTCGCCCAGGGAGGCGATTCGGTCGAGGCGGTCGCGGTAGCGCTCCACCCGTTGTTCGGTGCCGTAGCGGCAGGCCGCGGCGAGCAGTTCGTCGACCGAGCCGAAGTGGTAGAAGACCAGCGCCTGGTTGACTCCGGCCGTGGCTGCGATCGAGCGGGCCGAGGTCTTCGCGATGCCCTGCTCGGTGAGGGTGCGCAGGGCGCCTTCGAGGAGTTTCGTCTTGGTCTCCAGCGACTTGGCCGTCTCGGGGCTCACGCTCGCGCCTCCTCGCGGACCGGGCGCAGTCCTCGGCGTACGCCGTGGGTGCGGATGTTCTCGTACGTCGCCTCGAAGGAGCCCTCGTAGCCGAAGAGGGGGCCGAAGTACCGGTTCACCACCTGGACTTGGATGCGGAAGCGGGCGGTGTTGTCGTCGTACGACTCGCGCACCTCGGCGGTGGCGCCGATGAGTTCGGGCACGCGTACGTCCACCATGCCCTCCCGGAAGCGGTGTTCGCCGGAGCGGATGAGGAGCGAGCCGTCCGGCTCCGCCGTGAGGTGGAGCTCGCTGGCGAGGTGCTGGTGGGTGCCCAGGTAGTCCAGGATGCGGTCGCCCTTCGGGCTCAGGACCATCTGGGCGTCGAAGCGGCGGGGACGGCCGGGCAGGTCGAAGGTGCGCACGAAGGTCACCGTCTCACGGCCGTGGGTGTCCGTGTACGGGACGTTCTCGATGACGAAGGGGACGGCGCGGCCCGGCGTGGGGACGAGGATGTTGCGGGTGGCGCCGAGGGCGAGGAACGGCTTCACCCAGGGGGCGCCGTGCCAGACGCGGTCCATCACGCCGCGGCCGGTGCAGGCCTCGCCGCTCGCCAGGCCCACCGAGAAGCGGCGCTGGAGCTGAGGGTGGAGACGGTCGAAGTCCGTGCCCATCGCGGTGCGGAAGATCGAGGTCATCGCGGGTCCTCCAGGGTGCGCAGCAGACGGGGTGCACGCACGCGCGTGGGCGGCGTGCGCAGACAGCGGCGGGCGGCCGGGGTGCACGGCAGGGGCGCCTTGAACAGGGCCAGCGAGACGGCCACGATCAGGAGCAGGGGCCAGAGGTACGCCATCGACGCCGCGAGCGGTCCGAACAGGCGCAGGAAGCGCTGCTCGCCGAAGCCCGTGCAGCCGGCCGTGATCACGAGGGTGCGCAGGAGCAGCTCGGCCAGCCAGTTGCGCAGGGCCCGTTCGGGGGTGATCCCGCGCTCCAGCCAGAGGCGGAGGCGGTCGAAGGACCAGGCGGTCGCCCAGCCCATCAGGGGGCGGAAGAGCAGTCGGTCGGCCAGCGTGCCGAAGGTGCCCCAGCGTGGGCGGTAGTCGTAGCCGGTGAGGAAGCGGACGGCGTCGCCGTCGGGCACGTAGCGCCAGTAGCCGCTGCCCTCGGCCAGGAGGGAGAGGGGGTGCGGGGAGGAGAAGCGGAGGGCGGAGGTACGGGTGCCGTCGGGACGCTCTCGCTCCCCCGCCGAGACGCCGGTGCCCGCGATGGTGAGGAAGGGCAGCACGCGCGTGGCGTACCGGAAGTGCTGCGGCTCGTCCTTCACGCGCGGGAGGTAGGTGATCTCGGAGAAGCGGAGGTCCCAGCGCTGGTGGCGGGAGGGCTCCTGGGTGCGGTTCCAGAGGTCGTCGAGGTCGGCGCGGATCCGCGCCTCTATGTAGAGCCCGGTGCGGCTCATGTGATTCCCCCAGGTCAGCGTCTTCTTTGAGTAACTTCTTGAGCGAGTGCTCAAACTGCCTAGACAGGAAGGTACACCTGTTTGAGCGATCGCTCAAACAGCGGGCACGAGAAAACCCCGGCCCGTGTGGGCCGGGGTTCGACTTTCCGGGCCGGCTACTCGGCGAGGTGCCGCTCCACCGTCTCCACCTTGGAGGTGAGGCCGTCGGTGACGCCCGGGCGGATGTCGGCCTTGAGGACGAGGGAGACGCGCGGGGCACGTGCCTCGACGGCGGCGACGGCGCGCTTCACCACGTCCATCACCTCGTCCCACTCGCCCTCGACGCTGGTGAACATCGCGTCGGTGCGGTTGGGCAGGCCGGACTCGCGGACGACCCGGACGGCGTCGGCGACGTACTCGCCCACGTCCTCGCCGACCCCGAGCGGGGTCACGGAGAAGGCGACGATCATGCGTTCACGACCCCTTCCTTGCGGGCGCGGGAGGCGATGACCTCGTCCTCGGCGGCGCGCTTGAGCTTGCGCTCGGCGAAGAAGCCGCCGGTCGGGAGGACGGAGAGGACGAAGTAGAGGGCCGCCGTCTTCAGGGGCCACTTGGTGCGGTTCCAGGCGTCCGCCCAGAAGATCACGTACAGGATGAAGAGGACTCCGTGGACCATGCCCATCACCGGCACCGCGTTGAAGTCCGTGGTCCGCTTCAGCACTGAGCAGACCAGCAGGAGCAGGAAGGACACGGCCTCGGGGGCCGAGACGAGTCGGAGGCGGCGGAGGGCGGTGGCGGTCTTGAGGTCCACGGGTCACCTTCGGTGGGAGACAGGTCGCTCTTTGTGAACGGAAGCACAAGCGTTCGCCCATTGTGACAAACAGTCCACCTAAGGGTGCGGTCAGGGTCCCTCTCCACCCACAGGCCCTGTTCGGCGCACCGGAGCTGCGGCTACCTTCGCAGCGTGGCGATGTTCCGACTTCAAGGCAGCAAGGTGCTCGCCGTCGACATGACCGGGGACGCCGTGAAGGCGAAGAACGGCTCGATGGTCGCGTACGACGGTCAGATGGCGTTCAAGAAGCTGAGCGGCGGGGGTGAGGGCATCCGGGGGATGGTGACCCGGCGGATCACCGGCGAGCAGATGACCGTGATGGAGGTGCGGGGGCAGGGGACGTGCTGGTTCGCCGACCGGGCCTCCGAGATCAACCTCGTGAGTCTCCAGGGGGACAAGCTGTACGTGGAGTCGAGCAACCTGCTCGCGACCGACGCGGGGCTCAGGACGGGTACCAGCTTCACCGGGCTGCGCGGTGCGTCGCAGGGGAACGGGCTGTTCACGACCACGGTTGAAGGGCATGGGCAGGCCGCGATCATGTCGGACGGGCCGGCCGTGGTCCTTCGGGTGAGTCCGCAGTATCCCCTGATCGTCGACCCGGGGGCGTACATCGCCCATCAGGGCAACGTCCGGCAGTCCTTCCAGTCCGGTGTGACCTTCCGCACCTTCCTCGGGGAGGGCGGCGGCGAGGCCTTCCAGATCCGCTTCGAGGGGGACGGGCTGGTGTACGTACAGCCGAGCGAGCGGAACACGATCGCGGGGGATGTGTGAGATGCCCTTCCGCGAGATCAACTCCAAGATGATCGAGGCCACGGTACTGCCCGGCCAGCGGCTGTTCAGCCAGCGCGGCGCGATGCTCGCCTACAAGGGCGAGGTGTCCTTCACGCCCAACATGCAGGGCGGCCAGGGCGGCGTCATGTCGATGATCGGCCGCCGGATCGCGGGCGAGGCGACGCCCCTGATGAGCGTCGAGGGCAGCGGCACGGTCCTGTTCGGGCACGGCGGCCACCACGTCCAGATCATCAACCTCACCGGGGACACGCTCTACGTGGAGGCGGACCGCCTGCTCGCCTTCGAGGGCACGCTCCAGCAGGGCACGATGTTCATGGGCTCGCAGGGCGGGGTCATGGGCATGGTGCGCGGCCAGGTGACCGGGCAGGGGCTGTTCACGACCACGCTCCAGGGGCACGGCTCGGTCGCCGTGATGGCCCACGGCGGCGTCTTCGAGGTCCCGATCACCCCGGGGCGTGCCGTGCACGTCGACCCGCAGGCCTACGTCGCCCACCACGGCGACGTACGCAACAAGCTGTCGACGGCCCTGGGGTGGCGCGACATGGTGGGGCGCGGTTCCGGCGAGGCCTTCCAGCTGGAGCTCAGCGGCAGCGGCACGGTCTACGTCCAGGCCTCGGAGGAGAAGTTGTGAGCATGTACGGGACTCCGGGCGGCCCGACGGTCTTCGACCCCATGACGCTGCCCGTCGACGACAACGTCAACAAGTACACCTTCTGCGTGGAGCTCAAGGGGAGCCAGTGGTTCCTGCAGAAGGGGAAGATGATCGCCTACTACGGCTCGATGGAGTTCAACGGCATCGGGCACGGCCGGCTCGACCGCCTTGTCCGTACGTCATTTCATTCGCCACTGCACGCGAGCGACTGGGTCGTGGCGGAGGGCTCGGGCAAGATGCTCCTCGCCGACCGGGCCTTCGACGTGAATTCGTACGACCTCGACGACGGCAATCTGACCATTCGCTCGGGCAACCTCCTCGCTTTTCAGCCAAGTCTCGCGCTCAAGCAGTCGATCGTGCCGGGTTTTCTGACGCTGATCGGAACCGGAAAGTTCGTGGCCGCATCCAACGGTCCGGTGGTGTTCATGGAACCCCCGATCCGGGTGGACCCGCAGGCGCTCGTCGGCTGGGCCGACTGCCCGTCGCCGTGCCATCACTACGACCACGGCTACATGACGGGCCTGATGGGCGGTCTACGTGCGATGACGGGCCTCGGCGGGGCCTCCGGGGAGGAGCACCAGTTCGAGTTCGTCGGAGCCGGCACCGTGCTGCTCCAGTCGTCCGAGACCCTCATGGCCGAGCAGGCCACGGGGGCCGTTCCGCAGCAGGCCGGGGTGCCCGGCGGCGGGGCCCACACGGGCCCCGCACAGCAATCGGGCACACCGCGCCTTCCCGGACAGCTGGGGGACCTCCAGCGTCGCTTCGGGCTGTGAGCGGTAGTCTGCGGAGTGTGACGTCGAACGTGTGCGCGCCGTCATACCACCCTCACTAGTTCGCCTTTCAACATTTTAGGTAGACTTCATTCATGGAGACCGAGACGGCCACCCGCTGGCTGACCGATGCGGAGCAGTGCGCCTGGCGCACCCACCTGGAGGTCAACAGGCTGTTGACGTACCAGCTCGAGAAGGACCTGCAGCCGTTCGGCCTGACAATGAACGACTACGAGATCCTGGTGAACCTCTCCGAGTCGGAGGACGTACGGATGCGGATGAGCGACCTCGCGTCCGCCACCCTCCAGTCCAAGAGCCGCCTCTCCCACCAGATCACCCGCATGGAGAACGCGAACCTGGTCCGGCGGGAGAACTGCGAGTCGGACCGGCGCGGTCTCTACGCGGTGCTGACCGAGCACGGCATGGAGACCATGCAGAAGGTCGCGCCCCACCATGTGGCGTCCGTGCGGCGGCACTTCATCGATCTGCTGTCCCCCGAGGCCCTGTCGGAGCTCGACAAGGCGCTCAAGCCGATCGCGGAACACCTGCGCGGGCAGCGGGGGCGGCCCTAGGGACCGGGACCGCCCCGACGCCCTCATCGGTGGTCGAGGGCGACGGCATCGAGGACACGGCGAGGGGTGTTCCGTTCGCGGGCTCCCCGCGCCGTGGCCAGGGCGGTCAGCAGGGCCGCCGCGCCCGCCGTCGCGAAGCACGGGCCCGTGGGCAGGGCGTCCACCAGGTGCCCGGCGACGGCGCCGCCGGCCGTGAGGCCCGCGTTGACGGCGGTGTTGACCCAGGTACCGGCCCGGACCCTCG
Source organism: Streptomyces cylindrosporus (assembly GCF_022698165.1). Classification (GTDB taxonomy): domain Bacteria; phylum Actinomycetota; class Actinomycetes; order Streptomycetales; family Streptomycetaceae; genus Streptomyces; species Streptomyces cylindrosporus. The sequence goes on along the minus strand of NZ_JALDAY010000005.1, from coordinate 537,765 downwards.
CCTCGGGGGCGGACGCGTTGTCGGCGACGAGGTAGGCCGTGGTCAGCGTCGGCGCCACGAAGAACCCGGCGACCGCGAGGGCGAGGGCGAGCGTGCCGAGGCCGGGGGCGAGCCCCGCGCCGAGCAGCGCCAGCCCCAGGCCGACGGTGCTCAGCGGCAGCCGCGTCCGCGCCGGGACGCTCCAGGCGACGGCCCCGTTGAGCAGCCCGCCCACCGCACTGCCGGCCGACAGCGCGGCCAGCGTCCAGGCCACGGCGTCGTCACCGTGATGCCGCTGCTCGACGAAGGCGACGACGACGAGATCGGCCAGCCCGAGTGCCAGTCCCACACCGGCGACGGCGACGACGGGCTGAAGGACCCGCCGAAGCACACCGGCCGACTGGGCACGCCGAGGGTGCTGAATGCCGCCCTGCACGCCGGTCGGGCAAACCCCGCGCCCGCCGGGCCCCGGAAACAGCCGACGCAACACCCTGCGGCCGCCGACCCACCCAGCAGCCAGCCCATTCCCCGCCTCGAGCCCGGCAGCCAGCCTGTCACGCACCGTCCGCGCCCGCGCCCCTGGCCCGGAAAAGGACCCATTCCCCGCCACCAGCCCGGCAGCCAACCCTTCGCGCACCTCCCGCGCCCACTCCCCCGCCCCGGAAGACCTATCCCCCGCCTCTCGCCCAGCCGCCAACCCGTCACGCGCCTCCCGCACCCGCTCCTCCCGCCCCGCAGGCCCCACCCCGGCCACCGCCGGTGAGGTCACGAAAGCCGCCGTTCCCGTCAGCATCAGGCCCGTTCCGACGGCGAGCCCGGCCGCCGGTGAGGCGGAGCCGACCAGTACGCCTACCAGCAACGGGCCCGAGACGAACAGCAGTTCCTCGGCGACGCCGTCGAGGCTGTACGCGCGCTGCAGCAGCGCCCGGTCCGGGGCGAGTCGGCCCCATACCGCGCGCATGGTGGGGCCCAGCGGTGGTGTGCAGGCGCCCGCCGCGGCCGTCACCGCGCCGAGCACGACCGGGGAGGCCGTGCCTGGACGCCAGATCAGTGCCGTCAGGACGGTCAGCAGGGCGGCGTACGCCGTGACCATCGGGACGAGCGCGGCGCGTGGTCCGTGGCGGTCGATCAGGGACGCCCGTACGGGCGAGAGGAAGACGGCGGCGCCGGAGAACAGCGCCATCACGGTGCCCGCCACCGCGTACGACCCGGAGGAACGGGTCACGGCGAGCATCAGGGAGAGCGGGACGACTCCGTACGACAGCCTGCCGAGCAGTGCGGCGGCGAAGGTGCGGCGGGCGTGCGGGATGCGGAGCACGGCGGCGTACGACGGCCGTCGGGCAACTGACGTGGAAGACACGGCAATTCCTCGACTCGAGGCGGGAAAAGGGGACGCCAAAGGGCCGCGTGCAACGGCTGCGGTCTGTCACCGCTCGCCGGACGCGGCCGGGGCGTGCCCTATGCCAAGAGGAGGTACATGTCGATCAACGTAGCAGCGGGGGGAAGGGGACGACCACGCAATATCCCCGCGGCCATGGCATGTCCGCTGCCGTGGGATGTCCCCGCGTCAGCCCTGTGTCAGGCCCGCCACCAGTTCGTCCGCCGCGCGGTACGGGTCCAGCTCGCCGCCCACGATCCGTTCCGCCAGCGCGCCGAGGCGGCGGTCGCCATGGAGGTCGCCGATGCGTTCGCGCAGGGCCGTGACCGCGATCGTCTCGACCTCGCGGGAGGCGCGGGCGAGGCGGCGTTCCGCGAGGACGCCCCGCTCCTCCATCCAGGCGCGGTGCTTCTCCAGGGCTTCCACGACCTCGTCGATCCCCTCCGCGCGGGCCGCGACCGTCTTGACGATCGGCGGGCGCCAGTCGCCGGGGCGGCGGGACTCGCCGAGGCCCAGCATGTGGTTCAGCTCGCGGGCGGTGGCGTCGGCGCCGTCCCGGTCCGCCTTGTTGACGACGTACACGTCCCCGATCTCGAGGATGCCCGCCTTGGCCGCCTGGATGCCGTCGCCCATCCCGGGGGCCAGGAGGACGACGCTCGTGTCGGCCTGGGCGGCGATCTCCACCTCCGACTGGCCGACGCCGACCGTCTCGACCAGGATCACCTCGCAGCCCGCCGCGTCCAGCACGCGGATCGCCTGCGGGGCGGCCCAGGCGAGGCCGCCCAGGTGGCCGCGGGTCGCCATCGAGCGGATGTAGACGCCGGGGTCGGAGGCGTGGTCCGACATACGGACCCGGTCGCCGAGCAGCGCGCCGCCGGAGAACGGGGAGGACGGGTCGACGGCCAGGACGCCGACCCGCCTGCCCTGCTTGCGGTACGCCGTGACCAGGGCGGACGTGGACGTCGACTTGCCGACGCCGGGCGAGCCGGTCAGGCCGACCACGTACGCGTTGCCCGTCAGCGGGGCCAGTGCCGCCATGACCTCGCGCAGCTGCGGGGACGCCCCCTCCACCAGGGAGATCAGCCGGGCCACGGCCCGCGGCCGGCCCTCCCTCGCCTGGGCGACGAGTGTGGCGACGTCCTGCATCACAGCTCCGTTCCGAGATCGACGTACGTACCGAAGGCTCAGGCCTTGGGTACCCGGACGATCAGAGCGTCACCCTGACCGCCGCCGCCGCACAGCGCCGCCGCGCCCACACCGCCGCCCCGGCGCTTGAGCTCCAGGGCCAGGTGCAGGACGAGACGGGCGCCGGACATGCCGATCGGGTGGCCCAGGGCGATGGCGCCGCCGTTGACGTTCACCCTTTCCGTGGACACCCCGAGGTCCTTGATTGACTGGACCGCGACGGCCGCGAAGGCCTCGTTGATCTCGATGAGGTCGAGGTCCTCGACCTCCAGGCCCTCCTTCTTGAGGGCGTGCAGGATCGCGTTGGACGGCTGCGACTGGAGCGAGTTGTCCGGGCCGGCGACATTGCCGTGCGCGCCGATCTCGGCGATCCACTCCAGGCCCAGCTCCTGCGCCTTGGCCTTGCTCATCACGACCACGGCCGCCGCACCGTCCGAGATCTGGGAGCTCGTGCCGGCCGTGATCGTGCCGTCCTTGGTGAAGGCCGGGCGCAGCTTGCCGAGCGACTCGGCGGTGGTGTCGCCGCGGATGCCCTCGTCCTTGCTGAAGACGACCGGCTCGCCCTTGCGCTGCGGGATCTCGATCGGGGTGATCTCGGCCTCGAAGACGCCGTTCTTCTGGGCGGCCGCCGCGCGCTGGTGGGACAGCGCGGCGATCTCGTCCTGCTCGGGGCGCAGGATGCCCAGGCGCGTGTTGTGCTTCTCGGTCGACTCGCCCATCGGGATGTTCTCCCAGGGGTCGGTCAGGCCGTCGTACGCCATGGCGTCGAGCATCTCGATCGCGCCGTACTTGAAGCCCTCGCGGGACTTCGGCAGCAGGTGGGGGGCGTTGGTCATGGACTCCTGGCCGCCGGCCACGACGACCTCGAACTCGCCGGCGCGGATCAGCTGGTCGGCGAGCGCGATGGCGTCGAGGCCGGAGAGGCACACCTTGTTGACGGTGAGCGCCGGGACGCTCATCGGGATGCCGGCCTTGACGGCGGCCTGGCGGGCCGGGATCTGGCCCGCGCCGGCCTGCAGCACCTGGCCCATGATGACGTACTGCACCTGGTCGCCACCGATCCCCGCACGGTCGAGGGCGGCCTTGATCGCGAAGCCGCCGAGGTCGGCTCCGGAGAAGGACTTCAGCGAGCCCAGCAACCGTCCCATGGGCGTCCGGGCGCCCGCGACGATCACGGAGGTGTTCGTTCCAGAAGACATGAGCTGCGATCCCCTTACCGGCTGCACTGCCGAGGAGTGAACGAGGGTTTACTTCGAGCGTACTGAGTGGCACTCCGTGCCGTCACCGTGCCGTCGATGTGATCGCTCGCACGTTGCGCAACCATCCCGGGAGCGCTGCACTAACAGCATGCTGACGCGAATCGACCACATCGGGATCGCCTGTTTCGACCTCGACAAGACCGTGGAGTTCTACCGGGCCACCTACGGCTTCGAGGTCTTCCACTCCGAGGTCAACGAGGAGCAGGGCGTCCGCGAGGCCATGCTCAAGATCAACGACACGTCCGACGGCGGCGCCTCCTACCTCCAGCTCCTGGAGCCCACCCGGCCGGACTCGACGGTCGCGAAATGGCTGGACAAGAACGGGGAGGGCGTCCACCACATCGCTTTCGGTACGGCGGATGTGGACCAGGACGCGGCCGACATCAAGGACAAGGGCGTACGCGTTCTGTACGAAGAGCCGCGACGCGGCTCCATGGGGTCACGGATCACGTTCCTGCACCCCAAGGATTGTCATGGCGTACTGACAGAACTGGTCACTTCGGCGCCTGTTGAGTCACCTGAGCACTGACCCTCGTACATATGGGCCGGTAGGGTTGGGGTCGGTCGCCGCTCTTCGGGGGGTGATCGCACGCCGGGGTCCGGGTTTCGGGGGACGAGCGTCGGGGCAGCAGCCCATGCTCCGCCGTTGATCTGACACCATTCCCCGGGGGCCCCGTTCGGCGGAGGACGGAGCTCGTATGGGCAGACCTGCGACCAGGGGACGGATGGGACCGCGCAGTGCGGGGCTACGAACGCCAGGAGCGAGAGCAGGCGGCTGACGTCGACCACCTCTCTCGGTTCGAGGCCGAGATGGATCGGCTGAAGACCGAGCGTGAGAAGGCGATCCAGCACGCCGAGGACCTCGGCTACCAGGTCGAGGTGCTGCGCGCCAAGCTGCACGAGGCGCGCCGCACCCTCATGTCCCGGCCCGACTTCGCCGGCGGTGACATCGGCTACCAGGCCGAGCAGTTGCTGCGGAACGCGCAGATCCAGGCCGACCAGCTGCGCCAGGACGCCGAGCGCGAGCTGAGCCAGGTGCGGGCGCAGACCCAGCGCATCCTCCAGGAGCACGCGGAGAACGCGGCCCGGCTCCAGGCCGAGCTGCACCAGGAGGCGGTCACCCGCCGCCAGCAGCTGGACCAGGAGCTCGCGGAGCGCCGGCAGACCGTCGAGTCCCACGTCAACGAGAACGTGGCGTGGGCCGAGCAGCTGCGCGCCCGCAGCGAGTCCCAGGCGCGCCGCCTGCTGGAGGAGTCCCGGGCCGAGGCCGAGCAGGCCATGGCCGCCGCCCGCGCGGAGGCCGAGCGGGTCGCCGCGGAGGCGCGGCAGCGGCTGGAGAGCGAGGCCGAGCAGGCCCGTGCGGAGGCGGAGCAGCTGCTGCGCCGGGCCCGTACGGACGCCGAGCGGCTGCTGAACGCCGCCTCCACGCAGGCCCAGGAGGCCACCGACCACGCCGAGCAGCTGCGTTCCTCCACCGCGACGGAGTCGGACTCCGCGCGCCGGCAGGCGCAGGAGCTGAGCCGGACCGCCGAGCAGCGCATGGCGGAGGCCGAGGAGGCGCTGCGCAAGGCGCAGGCCGAGGCCGACAAGCTGGTCACCGAGGCCACCGCGCAGGCCGAGAAGGCCCTCTCCAGCGCCGAGTCGGCCAACGAGCAGCGCACGCGCACGGCGAAGGAGCAGGTCGCCCGGCTGGTCGAGGAGGCCACCAAGGAGGCCGAGGCCACCAAGTCGGAGGCGGAGCAGGTCGTCGCGGACGCCCGCGCCGAGGCCGAGCGGATCGTCGCGGAGGCCGCCGAGAAGGCCCGTACGATCACCGCCGAGGAGAGCGCGACCCAGCTGTCGAAGGCGGCCAAGACCGCCGAGGACGTCCTCAACCGGGCGCAGGAGGACGCGAAGAACACCACCAAGGCCGCCGCCGAGGAGGCCGAGCGGATCCGCCGGGAGGCGGAGGCCGAGGCGGACCGGCTGCGGGCCGAGGCGCACGACATCTCCGAGCAGCTCAAGGGCGCGGCCAAGGACGACACCAAGGAGTACCGCGCCAAGACGGTCGAGCTGCAGGAGGAGGCGCGCCGGCTGCGCGGCGAGGCCGAGCAGCTGCGGGCCGACGCGGTCGCCGAGGGCGAGAAGATCCGGGCGGAGGCCCGCAAGGAGGCCGTCCTCCAGATCGAGGAGGCCGCCAAGACCGCCGAGGAGCTGCTGGCGAAGGCCAAGCAGGACGCCGACGAGCTGCGCCAGAAGGCCACGACGGACAGCGAGAAGGTCCGCACCGAGGCCATCGAGCGGGCGACCACGCTGCGCCGGCAGGCCGAGGAGACGCTGCAGCGCACCCGGCAGGAGGCCGAGCGGCACCGCGAGGAGGTCGTCGAGCAGGCCGAGGGCATCAAGGCCGCCGCCGAGCAGGCCGCCCGCGAGCTGCACGAGGAGACCGAGCGGGCCATAGAGGCACGCCGGGCGGAGGCCGCCGACGAGCTGACGCGGCTGCACACCGAGGCCGAGGAGCGGCTCGCCGCCGCCGAGCAGGCCCTCACCGAGGCCCGTGAGGAGGCCGCGCGGATCCGCCGCGAGGCCGCCGAGGAGACGGAGCGGCTGCGCGCCGAGGCCGCCGAGCGGATCCGTACGCTCCAGCAGCAGGCCGAGGCGGAGGCCGACCGGCTGCGCAACGAAGCGGCGTCGGACGCGTCGGCGTCCCGGGCCGAGGGCGAGGCCGTCGCCGTACGCCTGAGGTCGGAGGCCGCGGCCGAGGCCGAGCGGCTGAAGTCGGAGGCGCAGGAGACCGCGGACCGGGTGCGGGCGGAGGCGCAGGCCGCCGCCGAGCGGCTCGCCACCGAGGCGTCGGAGACGCTGGCCGCCGCCCAGGAGGAGGCCACCCGGCGCCGCCGCGAGGCCGAGGAGACCCTCGGCGCCGCGCGCACCGAGGCCGACCAGGAGCGCGAGCGGGCGCGCGAGCAGAGCGAGGAGCTGCTGGCCTCGGCGCGCAACCGCGTCGAGGAGGCGCAGGCCGAGGCTCTCCGGCTGGTCGAGGAGGCCGACCGGCGCGCGAACGAGATGGTGTCGGGCGCCGAGCAGCACGCCCAGCAGGTACGGGACTCGGTGTCGGGGCTGCACGAGCAGGCCCAGGAGGAGATCGCCGGGCTGCGCTCGGCCGCCGAGCACGCGGCGGACCGTACCCGGCGCGAGGCGCAGGAGGAGGCGGACCGGGTCCGCGCCGACGCCTACGCCGAGCGGGAGCGGGCCACCGAGGACGCCAACCGGGTGCGGCGCGAGGCCCGCGAGGAGACGGACGCCGCCAAGTCGCTTGCCGAGCGCACGGTTTCGGAGGCGATCGCGGAGGCCGAGCGGCTGCGCGCGGACGCGGCCGAGCACGCCCAGCGGGTGCGCACCGAGGTGTCGGACCTGGTCGCCGAGGCCGACCAGGCCGCCGCGCGCACCCGGGCGGACGCCCGCGAGGACGCCAACCGCATCCGCTCGGACGCGGCGACGCAGGCCGACACCCTGATCACCGAGGCCCGCAGCGAGGCCGAGCGGCTCACCACGGAGACGATCCGCGACACCGACAAGCTGCGCACCGACACCGTCGCGGAGGCCGAGCGGCTGCGCGTGGAGACGGCGGCCGAGGCGGAGCGGGTGCGGGCCGAGGCGGTCGCCAAGGCCGAGAAGCTCATCGCCGACGCCTCCGGGGACGCGGAGCGGCTGCGCGCCGAGGCGGCGGACACGGTCGGACAGGCCCAGCAGCACGCGGAGCGGATCCGCAGCGAGGCGCAGCGGGTCAAGGCCGAGGCGGCGGCGGACGCCGAGCGGCTGGTCAACTCCGCGCGCGAGGAGGCCGAGCACACCCTCGACGAGGCCCGCAAGGACGCGGCGAAGCGGCGCCAGGACGTGGCCGAGCAGGTCGACACGCTCATCACCGAGACCACCGCCGAGGCCGACAAGCTGCTCACCGAGGCGCAGCAGCAGGCCCACAAGACGACCGCCGAGGCGGAGGCGCAGGCCGACGCCATGGTGGGCGCGGCCCGCAAGGAGGCCGACCGGCTGGTGTCGGAGGCGACGGTCGAGGGCAACGCCCGGGTGGAGAAGGCCCGTACGGACGCGGACGAGCTGCTGGTCGGCGCGCGCCGGGACGCCACGGCGATAAGGGAGCGCGCGGAGGAGCTGCGCGACCGGATCACCAGTGAGATCGAGGCGCTGCACGAGCGGGCCCGCCGTGAGTCGGCCGAGACGATGAAGGCGGCGGGCGACCGCTGCGACGCGCTCATCAAGGCCGCCGAGGAGCAGCTCGGGAAGGCCCAGGCGAAGGCCAAGGAGCTGGTCTCGGAGGCCAACTCCGAGGCGGGCAAGGTCCGTATCGCCGCGGTGAAGAAGGCCGAGGGGCTCCTGAAGGAGGCCGAGCAGAAGAAGGCGGCCCTCGTGAAGGAGGCCGAGGAGCTGAAGGCCGAGGCGATCCGCGAGGCCAAGGCCACGGTCGAGGAGGGCAAGCGCGAGCTGGAGATCCTGGTGCGCCGGCGCGAGGACATCAACGCCGAGATCTCCCGTGTCCAGGACGTCCTGGAAGCGTTGGAATCCTTTGAGGCCCCGGCGGCGGGCAAGGACGGTGGCGTCAAGGCGGGCGCCGCGGTCGGCGCCCCTCGTTCGGGTAAGCCGTCGGACAGTTAGTCGACAGGTTAACTCCGGTGCCTTCTGGGGCCTTTGACCAAGTTTTTGGCAAGCCGTCCAAGGGTTAGCCACTCAAAAGGGGTGTCATTCTCCAGATCAAACACGTATCCGCTCGATGACACACCGCTTCGGCCCCTAGGATTCCCCCTATCACCTCACCGGTCTCATTTGACAGGAACCCCATGAGCGACACTTCCCCCTACGGCTTCGAGCTTGTGCGGCGTGGGTACGACCGCGCTCAGGTGGACGAACGCATCTCCAAGCTCGTCTCCGACCGTGACAGCGCTCTCGCCCGCATCACCGCTCTGGAAAAGCGCATCGAGGAGCTCCACCTCGAGACGCAGAACGCCCAGGCGCAGGTGACCGACGCCGAGCCCTCGTACGCCGGTCTCGGCGCGCGCGTCGAGAAGATCCTCCGCCTCGCCGAGGAAGAGGCCAAGGATCTGCGCGAGGAGGCCCGGCGCGCCGCCGAGCAGCACCGCGAGCTCGCCGAGTCGGCGGCCCAGCAGGTCCGTAACGACGCAGAATCGTTCGCTGCGGAGCGCAAGGCCAAGGCCGAGGACGAGGGCGTCCGGATCGTCGAGAAGGCCAAGAGCGACGCGTCCCAGCTGCGTTCCGAGGCCCAGAAGGACGCTCAGTCGAAGCGCGAGGAGGCGGACGCCCTCTTCGAGGAGACCCGCGCCAAGGCCGCGCAGGCCGCCGCCGACTTCGAGACGAACCTCGCCAAGCGCCGCGAGCAGTCCGAGCGCGACCTGGCGTCCCGTCAGGCCAAGGCCGAGAAGCGCCTCGCGGAGATCGAGCACCGCGCGGAGCAGCTGCGCCTGGAGGCCGAGAAGCTGCGCACGGACGCCGAGCGCCGCGCCCGCCAGACGGTGGAGACGGCCCAGCGCCAGGCCGAGGACATCGTGGCCGACGCGAACGCCAAGGCCGACCGGATCCGTTCGGAATCCGAGCGCGAGCTGGCCGCCCTCACCAACCGCCGCGACAGCATCAACGCCCAGCTGACGAACGTCCGCGAGATGCTCGCGACGCTCACGGGCGCGGCGGTGGCCGCGGCGGGCACGCCGGCCGACGACGAGCCGATCTCCCGTGGGGTTCCGGCTCAGCAGTCCCGGTAACCAGCAGCACGGTCAAGGGCCCGTACCGTCTCCCCCGAAGGTGCGGGCCTTTGTCATGCCCTGCGGGTGACCAGGGGCAGGAAGATGTCGTCGACGATCTCCGACATCGTCTGTTCCGTCAGCGGCTCGCTGCGCATCACGATCTCGTTGCGGACCAGGTCCGTGGGCAGGGTCATGATCCGGGGCGGGACGTCGGCCGTGGGGATCTCGCCGCGTGCCGCCGCCCGTTCGAGCAGGGTGGCCATCACGTCTCGCATGATCTCGAAGACCTGGGCCCGCATCGGGCCGATCTCCGCGAGCACGCCGTGCACAACGTCCTGCCCGATGTCCCGCTGGCGCTCCGCCATGAGCCGCAGCACCGCGAGGACGTCCTCGCGCAGCGACCCGGTGTCCGGGACCTGGTCGGTGATCGAGCCGCCCTGCCGGTGGCGCAGCGCGGCGACCACCAGTTCCGCGCGGTTGGGCCAGCGGCGGTAGAGGACCTGCTTTCCGGTACGGGCGCGGGCGGCGACGCCCTCCATGGTGAGCCGGGTGTAGCCGACGGCCTTGAGTTCCGCCCAGGCCGCGTCCAGGAGGTCGGCCTCCAGGGCGGCACCGCGCCGCCGGGTGGTCTCCGCGGGCACTGACCCACCTCCTCCTCAAGAGACCTTGCGTCTCCAATCCCCGGCAGCCTATCGTCGAAGTAAGAGACGGAACGTCTCCTAAATCGCCGTCCGGGGGACCCGTATGCCCAAAACCGAAGAACGCCTCGACCCCGCCGTCCTCAAACTGGCCGGAATCCTCGTCCTCGGCGCCCTCGCGCCGCTGCTCGACAGCACGATCGTGTCGATCGCCATCCACACCCTCGGGCACGACCTGAACGCCTCGACGGCGACCGTGCAGTGGGTGAGCACCGCCTATCTGCTGGCCCTCGCGATGGTCGTGCCGGTCAGCGGCTGGGCCGCCGAGCGGTTCGGGGCACGGCAGGTCTGGCTGGGGGCCCTGACGCTGTTCCTGGCAGGCTCGCTGCTGTGCGCGCTCGCCCGGGACATCGAGTCGCTGATCGCCTTCCGGGTGGTGCAGGGCGTCGGCGGCGGGCTGATGCTGCCGGTGCTGCAGACCCTCGTCATCCGCGCGGCGGGCCGGGAGCGGCTCGGCCGGCTCATGGGCGTGGTGTCGATCCCGGCCGTCGTCGGCCCGATCCTCGGACCCGTCCTCGGCGGCCTGATCGTCGCCCACCTCAGCTGGCACTGGATCTTCTACGTCAACCTGCCGATCTGCCTGCTCGCCATCGTGCTCGCGCTGCGGGGCGTACCCAGGGACGAGGGCACGCGGGCCGCCCGTCTCGACCTGACCGGCCTCGCGCTGGTCTCCCCCGGGCTGGCCGCGCTGATCTACGGTCTCGCCCAGGTCGGCGACCAGGGCGGCTTCGGGCACGCGCGCGTGCTGGTGCCGATGACGGCCGGGGCGCTGCTGGTGGCCGCCTTCGTCGTGCGCGCCCTGCGCGTTGCGCACCCTCTCGTGGATCTACGGCTGTTCCGGGTGCGGTCGTTCGGTGTGGCCTCGGCGCTGACCTTCACGGGCGGGCTGACCCTGTTCGGCGGGATGTTCCTGCTGCCGCTCTACTACCAGCAGGTGCGGCACGAGGGCGTGATCGACGCCGGGCTGCTGCTCGTGCCGCAGGGCGTCGGCGCGCTGCTGGCCCGCACGACCGGCTCGCTCTCCGACCGCGTCGGCCCCCGCCCGGTCGCGGTAACCGGCCTGCTGCTGACCGCCCTCGGCACACTCCCCTTCGCGGCCGGCGCCGACAACGGCTACCTCCTGGGCGCCGCCCTCCTGGTCCGCGGCTTCGGCATGAGCGCGGCCAACCTGGCCCTGCTGGTGGGCGCCTTCCGCGACCTGGCCCCCGCGGACGTCCCGCACGCCAGCTCCGCCACCCGCATCCTCCAGCAACTCGGCGGCTCCTTCGGCACCGCAGTCCTCGCCGTCCTCCTCCAGTACGGCGGCGGCACGGACACGGCGTTCGCGCACACCTTCGCCTGGACGACGGCGTTCACCGTTGTTGCCGCCGCCGTCGGCATCTGTTTGCCCGTCCGGGTGGCACTGGCCCAACCGGCGTCTTAGCGTGGCCGCATGATCCAGCTGGAGGGCCTGACCAAGCGGTACGGCGAGAAGGTGGCGGTCAACAACCTCACCTTCACCGTCAGACCGGGCATCGTGACCGGCTTCCTCGGACCGAACGGCGCCGGCAAGTCGACGACGATGCGGATGATGCTCGGGCTCGACCGGCCGACGGCGGGCGACGTCCGGATCGACGGTCAGCACTACGACCACCTCAAGGATCCCCTCAAGTACATCGGCGCCCTGCTGGACGCCAAGGCCATGCACGGCGGCCGCAGCGCCTACAACCACCTGCTCTGCCTCGCCCAGAGCAACGGCATCCCCAAGAGCCGGGTGGCCGAGGTGCTCGACACCGTGGGGCTCACGGCGGTCGCGAAGAAGAAGGCGAAGGGGTTCTCGCTGGGCATGGGGCAGCGGCTCGGGATCGCCGGCGCGCTGCTCGGCGACCCGCGGATCCTGATGTTCGACGAGCCCGTCAACGGCCTGGACCCCGAGGGCATCCACTGGATCCGCAACCTGATGAAGTCGCTGGCGGCGCAGGGCCGTACCGTCTTCGTCTCGTCCCATCTCATGAGCGAGATGGCGCTGACCGCCGACCACCTGGTCGTCATCGGACAGGGCCGGCTGCTCGCCGACACGTCCATGGCCGACTTCATCGAGCAGAACTCGCGGTCGTACGTCCGTGTCCGCACCCCGCAGCGCGAGCGGCTGCTCGACATACTGCACGAGGCCGGGGTCACCGTCGTCGAGTCCGGCAGCGGGGCGCTGGAGGTGGACGGCGGCAAGGCCGAGCAGATCGGCGAGCTGGCCGCGCAGCACCAGATCGTGCTGCACGAGCTGAGCCCGCAGCAGGCCTCCCTGGAGGAGGCGTTCATGCAGCTGACCGCCGAGTCGATCGAGTACCACGCGCACACCGACACCCCCCAGGACGCGCCGCCCGCGCGGCAGCAGGCGTGGGGCGACGGCTGGAACAGGAGCTGAGCATGGCGGCGATCCAGGTCGTACGGTCCGAGTGGACCAAGATCCGGTCGGTGGCCTCGACCGTGTGGACGCTCTCCCTCGCCGTGGTCGTCACCATCGCCCTCGGCATGCTGATCTCGGCGCTGACCAGGCACGAGTTCGACAACATGAGCGCGAAGGACAAGCTCTCCTTCGACCCGACCTTCATCAGCTTCGCCGGGATGAGCCTCGGGCAGCTCGCGATGATCGTGTTCGGGGTGCTGGTCGTCTCGAACGAGTACAGCACCGGCATGATCCGCACCTCGCTGGCGGCCGTGCCGCAGCGCGGGACCTTCCTGTTCAGCAAGATCGCGGTGGCCACCGGGCTCGCGCTGGTCGTCGGTCTCGCCACCAGCTTCGTCGCGTTCTTCCTCGGGCAGGCCATGCTCGGCTCGCACAAGGCGGAGATCGGCGACCCGCACGTGCTGCGCGCGGTGATCGGCGGCGGGCTCTACATGACCCTCATCGCGGTGTTCTCGATGGGCGTCGCCGTGATGCTGCGCTCGCCGATGCTGTCGCTGGGCATCCTGATGCCGTTCTTCTTCCTGGTCTCCAACATCCTCGGCAACGTCTCGGCGACCAAGAAGATCGGCCGGTACCTGCCCGACCAGGCCGGCAGCAAGATCATGCAGGTGGTGACGCCGATCGACGACGACACCCCGTACGGGCCCTGGGGCGGGCTCGCGATCATGGTGCTGTGGGTGGTGGCGGCGCTCGCGGGCGGGTACGTGTTGCTGAAGCGACGGGACGCGTGAAGAAGGGGCGAGCGGAGGGTCACCTTTTACTTGCTCTTGAGCGGAACCGTCAGCGCCTCGATATCCTCCTAACCCTTACGGGGGCGTGTGCCCCGCTGTCCTGAACCTTTCGATGGGTGCGGAGCATGATCGAGGCAGTCGGCCTGACCAAGCGCTACGGCGACAAGACCGCTGTGTACAACCTTTCCTTCCAGGTGCGGCCCGGCGCGGTCACCGGCTTCCTGGGGCCGAACGGTTCCGGCAAGTCGACGACGATGCGGATGATCCTCGGCCTCGACAACCCCACCGCGGGCCAGGTGACGATCGGCGGCTACCCCTACCGGAAGCTGCCGAACGCTCCCCGCCAGGTGGGCGCGCTGCTCGACGCCAAGGCCGTGCACGGCGGCCGCTCCGCCCGCAGCCATCTCCTCTGCCTCGCCCAGCTGTCCGGCATCCCGGCCCGCCGGGTCGACGAGGTGCTCGGCGTGGTCGGGCTGCAGGACGTGGCGAAGAAGCGGTCCAAGGGCTTCTCGCTCGGCATGGGACAGCGGCTCGGCATCGCCGCGGCGCTGCTCGGCGACCCGCAGGTGCTGCTGTTCGACGAGCCGGTCAACGGGCTCGACCCCGAGGGCATCCTCTGGGTGCGCAACCTGATGAAGGCCCTCGCCGCCGAGGGGCGTACGGTCTTCGTCTCCTCGCACCTGATGAGCGAGATGGCGCTGACCGCGGACCACCTCATCGTGATCGGGCGCGGGCAGTTGCTGTCCGACATGAGCGTCAGGGACTTCATCTCGGCGAACTCCGCGGACTTCGCGCGCGTGCGGACGCCGGACACCGAGCCGCAGCTGCGCGAGAAGCTGACGTCCGCGCTGACCGAGGCGGGCGGGCACGTGCTGCCGGAGCAGGACGGCGGACTGCGGGTCACGGGGCTGCCGCTCCCCCGCATCAGCGACATCGCGCACGACGCCGACGTACGCCTGTGGGAGCTGTCGCCGCATCAGGCCTCCCTCGAAGAGGCGTACATGCGGATGACGCAGGGCGCGGTCGACTACCGCTCGACGGCCGACCAGAAGGCGGGCCTGATGCAGCCGCTGCCGCCCGGCGCCCAGCCCCCGATGCCGGTCCCCGGCCAGGGCCAGCCCGGCTGGTACGCCCCACCGCCCCCGCAACAGGGCGGCCAGCCCTTCGCGATGCCCCAACTCCCCCAGGACCACCCCGGCGCGGACACCGCCCCAGGGCCCCCCACGGGCCCGTACGGCGCCCCACCGCCCCCGGGAGCGGGCCACCCCAACCCATACGCCCAGACGCCCCCACAGACCCCTCAGCCACCCCAGAACACGGCCCCGGCGCAGCCCCACCCGTCCACGCCCGCCGCCCAGCCGCAGCCCGCCCCGGCACCAGCGGCACCGCAGCCCCCCGCACCCACGGCTCCTGCTCCCACCGCCTCCGCCCCCGCGGCCCCGGCCCAGCCGCAGGCCGCCCCGGCGTCGGCTGCGCCGCAGGACTCCGCGTCCGCCGGCTCCGCCCCGTCCGCCGCCTCTGCCGCTCCCGCCGATCTGACCAAGCCCGAGGACGCCCGATGAGTGCCCCGACCCCGCAGCCCCCGATGCCGCAGGCCGCCGTACCCGACTGGCAGGCGGTGGCGCACGGTTCGTCGTATCCCGGTGTTGGTTACACCTCGCCGATCCCCGTCGTGCGCACGCACCTCGGGCATGCCATCTCCTCGGAGTGGACCAAGATCCGGTCGGTGCGCTCCACGATGTGGACGCTCGGGGTGTTCGTCGCGCTCGTCGTCGGCATCGGGCTGCTGGTCGCCGCGCTCGTCGCCGCCAACGCGGGGGACGAGAGCCTGCAGGGCGAGAACCCGCTGTCGTTCGGCGTGTTCGGCCTGCTGCTCGGCAGCATCTGCATCATCACCCTCGGCGTGCTGACCACGGCCTCCGAGTACGGCACCGGAATGATCCGGACCACGATGACCGCCTGCCCGACCCGCGGACGCGTCCTCGCCGCCAAGGCGATCGTGTTCTTCGCGGTGGCCTTCACGGTCACCTTCGCGTCCGTGCTGCTCGTCGCCCTCGCCGACGTCTCCATGCTGACCGACGCCCGGGAACCGTCCACCGCCGAGTGGCTGAAGGGCACCCTCGGCGTCTCCTTCTACATCGCGCTGCTCGGCCTGCTCTCGCTGCTGATCGGCTCGGTCATCCGGCACTCCGCCGGCGCCATCACCATCATGATCGGCGTCGTCCTGGCCCCGCTGGTGATCGCGCTGTTCATGTTCTCGGAGGCACTGGACGGCGTACGCCAGGCCCTGTTCGAGTACTCGATCCCGAACCAGCTCAGCGTCTTCTACTCCAACTCCCTCAGCGAGTCCGGCCCGAGCGGCTGGGACCCGCTGTGGATCGCGCTGGGCGTGACCGCCGCCGCCTTCGCCGGCGCCGTCGCCCTGCTGGACCGACGGGACGTCTAGACGGGCCTAGAACTTCGGCGCGTTACGGGACCGCTGCACCCGCGTGGTGCGGCGGTCCTTCGCGTTCCAGCACGCCTTGTGCCAGTGCCGGCGCTCGTCGACGCCCGAATGCTCCGGCCACGCCACCACGTGCGGGACACCGGAGCCGATCATCTGGTCGCAGCCGGGACAGCGGTACGTCTTGCCCTGCGCGCTCGCGCCCGCGACGTGCCGCACGCTCCACTCCTCGCCCTGCCAGCTCTCGGTGGACTGCCAGCCGCCGTAACGGCCGGGACGGTCGTCCTCGGCGCTCCGGCCGGACGAGCCCGAAGGATCGGCACCCTTGGGTCGGTTGCGACGCGGGGACACAGGACACCTCACGGGGCTATACAGGAAGCACGGGTCGTGTCCAGCCTACGGGGCGCGGACAGGGGTACGCGTAGGGCACCGACCGGCGCCGGACCCCCGCCGTGACGGCCCATTCTGCAGACAATCCGCAAATCTCCCCGCCAAGCCGTGACCTCGGCACGTGTCACACGGTTATGCCCGTCGGGGGAGCTCCGCGTCGGAGCCAAGGAAGCAGGAAAAGCAATGCGCGTTGGAAGTTTCGTGTTGGCGGCCCAGTTCCCGGGACAGGGCCAGGGGGAGGCACTGCACCGCGCGGTCCGCTCCGCCGAGGTCGCCGAGGAAGCCGGTCTGGACTCGGTCTGGCTGGCCGAGCACCACTTCGTGCCGTACGGGACCTGCCCGTCGGCCATCACCCTGGCGGCGTTACTGCTGGGACGCACCAGCCGGCTGCGGGTCGGTACGGCGGTCAGCGTGCTGCCCACCGTCCACCCCGTCGCGCTCGGCGAGCAGGCCGCGCTGCTGCACATCACCTCCGGCGGGCGCTTCTCGCTGGGCGTGGGGCGCGGTGGGCCCTGGGTCGACCTGGAGGTGTTCGGCTCGGGTCTCGCGGCGTACGAGAAGGGGTTCCCGGAATCACTCGATCTGCTGGTGCGCTGGCTGCGCGAACCCTCGGTCTCGGCCGCGGGCGAGCGCTTCAGCTTCCGTGAAGTGCCCGTCGTACCAAGGCCGTCGGAGTCCCTGTCGGAGGCGGCGGGACCGGAGGTCGTCGTCGCGTGCACCTCCCCGGCGAGTGTGCGGCTGGCCGCCGAGCGCGGGCTGCCGATGCTGCTCGGGATGCATGTGGGAGACGAGGAGAAGGCCGAGATGGTCGCGCTGTGGCGGCAGTCGGCGCGGGCCGCCGGGCATCCGCCGGAGCGGGTCCTGGACGCGGCGCACGTCTCGGCCGGGGTCTGCCAGATCGCCGACCGGCGCACGGACGCGGTGGAGGCGCTGACGAAGGCGATGCCGGGCTGGCTGAGGCAGGGGCTGGACGCGCATGTCACGGTGGACGGCCGGGCCCGGCAGATGCGCGACCCGCTGGCCTACACCGAGCTGCTGTGCGGACTGCACCCGGTGGGCACCCCGCGGCTGTGCGCCGACCGGCTCGCGGCGACCAGCGAGCGGACCGGCATCTCCCGCTTCGCCCTCCTGGTCGAGGGCTCGGGAGACCTGGCGGCCACCGAGGAGAACGTACGGCGGCTGGGTGCCGAGGTACTCCCCCACCTCGGCTGATTCTGTCGAACCGCGCTGCCCGGCATGGAGCTTGCCGCCCCAGTACTAGTTGCACCTCCCGCGTACGGAGCGGCAAGCAAAGCGGCTACCGCTCAGCAGTCCCGGAACTCCGGAGACTGGTTGAGCAGCTGACTGCGGACCGACGTGAAGCGGGCCAGCGTCTCATCGACCGAGGCGTCCAGCGGGAACACCGCCACCCGGTGGCAGTTCTGGAAGGCCAGTCGCACACCGAAGTGCCGTTGCAGCGCGCCGCGTATCGCGTCACTCGCGAGCGCACGCAGCAGCTGACCGCGTGCCTGCTCGTCCGGCGGGGGCGTCTGGTTGTCGGCGAACGATCCGCCGTCCACCTTCAGCTGGGCCACCAGGGAGCTGATCATCTCCCATGCATAGGGCAGGGAGGTCCGGACGCAGTCGACGAATTCTGCTTCGTCGACCTCGCCTCGCTCGGCCTTTTCGAGTAGGGCCGGTGAGACGTCGAGCGACATGGGTTCTCCTCTCGCACCCCCGTGATCGACAGGGGTTGCCGGACAGATAAGGGAGTTCGCGATACCGAACACGCTCAGTACACGTCTCGCGACCTCCCGTTTACTACGGTAGGCAACCGACGGTGACGGCACCAGGAGAATGCGTACATGCGGAGCCCTCTTTGGGCACACAATCGGCCACAAATGAACAGGGGTTGACCCGGGACTTCCGGGGCGAATCGCGTCGACCCTCGGCCGTCGAGTAGCGTTGCCGACCATGCGTCTCGTCATTGCCCGGTGTTCCGTCGACTACGCGGGCCGGCTCACCGCCCACCTCCCCGCAGCCCCCCGCCTGATCCTGGTGAAGGCGGACGGCAGTGTGTCGATCCACGCGGACGACCGCGCCTACAAGCCCCTGAACTGGATGTCCCCGCCCTGCACGCTGAAGGAGGGCTCGGGCGACGAGGAAGGCGTCTGGACCGTCGTCAACAAGGCGGGCGAGAAGCTGATCATCACGATGGAGGAGATCCTGCACGACTCCTCGCACGAACTCGGCGTCGATCCGGGCCTGATCAAGGACGGCGTGGAAGCACACCTTCAGGAGCTCCTCGCGGACCGCATCGAGACCCTCGGGGACGGCTACACGCTCATCCGCCGCGAGTACATGACCGCCATCGGCCCGGTCGACATCCTCTGCCGGGACGCCGACGGGCAGACGGTCGCGGTCGAGATCAAGCGGCGCGGCGAGATCGACGGCGTGGAACAGCTCACGCGCTACCTGGAACTCCTCAACCGCGACCCCCACCTCGCCCCCGTCCGCGGCATCTTCGCGGCCCAGGAGATCAAGCCCCAGGCCCGCGTCCTCGCCACGGACCGCGGCATCGGCTGCACGGTCCTCGACTACGACGCCCTGCGCGGCATCGAGGACGACAAGCTGCGGCTGTTCTGACGACGGTTCCGTTACGAGGACGAGGGCCGGGTCCGTTGCGACGGACCCGGCCCTCACGCGTACGCGGGCCTCAGATCACCGGGCCCGAGCTGCCGCTCGTGGGCGCGCTTGCCGAACTGCTCGTCTCCGCCGGGGCGCTGGAGGATGCGGGGGCGCTGGAGGCGGGGCCGCTGGCCGAGGTGGAGGTGGACGGGGACTCGGACGCGGACTGCGACGGCGAGGTCGACTCGCTCGGCGAGGGCGAGGTCGACTGCGACGGCGAGGTCGACTTGGTGGGTGTCGGGCTCGAACTCGACGGCTTCGTCGTCGGCGACTTGGACGGCGAACTCGACGAACCGCCCGATCCCTTCGTACCGCTCGGGTTGTCCGACGGCGTGTTCCCGTCCGACGGCGGCGTCGGGTCGTCCGACGTCCCGTACGTGCCGTCGGGGCCCGGGTCCGTCGGCCTGCTGGTCGCCGTACCCGTGTCGCCCTTGTCGTCGCCGTTCTTCGGCGCGTCCGCGCCGAGGGAGCCGTCGTCGACGCCCTGGCTCGCGGACGGGTTGACGCCGACCTTGTCGGACGGCGTGTTGGCGTCGTTGTTGGACGTCGCGCCGAGGGTCACCACCGTGCCGAGGACGGCCGCGAGGAGCGCGCCCGCGCCGGCCGCGACGAGATTGCGCCGGGCGAGGCCGCGGAAGCCGGCCCGGTGGGCCTTGGGCGACGGCCCGCCCGACGGCCCGGCGGCGGCCCGGTTGACGACGATCGTGGCGGAGTCGCCGGTGGACGGCGGCCGGGGCGGCAGCAGGGCCGCGGGGACACCGCCGGGCGGCGACTGCGACTCCTCGTAGCGTGCGTCCGGCACCTCCTCGCCCGCGGTGGAGCCGAGGCCCGGCTGAGTGCCGGTGCGGTCGGCGACCAGGGCGAGGGCGCGGCGCCCGGCGACGGTGCCGCGCTTGTCGGCGCTCGCGCCGCGCAGCCCGACGGACGTCTCCAGCTCGGAGCGGGCCCGGTCGAAGTCCCCGCCGCAGAGCGCGAGGACGCCCAGTTCGTGGTGGAAGTAGGCCTGTTCGGACACCTCGCCGGCCAGCCGGGAGGCCTCGGCGCCGCCCCGCAGGGCCCGCTCCCAGGCGCTCCAGTGCAGGCCCGCGGCGAAGGCGGGCGCGGCCGTGCGGGCCAGCTGGACGGTGACGCTCTCCTCGTCCTCGGCGGGCGGTGTCGTGCCGGGCACCAGCGCGCCGAGGGCGGCGAGCAGGGCGTCGGCCTCAGCGCAGACGCGCTCCGGGGTGACCGAGGGGTGTCCGGCCCACCAGGCGTAGTGCTGGGCGGCAGTCAGGGCGCGGGCGTCGACGTCGTCGCCGTACCCGGCCGCCTCCAGCTGCTGCAGCACGCCCGCCGCGAGGCGGTAGCGGGCGCCGACCGGGGAGACCAGTCCGCAGGAGGCGAGTTCGCCGAGGGCGGCGTCCGCGTGTGTGTCGCCGACGAGGGCCGGCAGATGGGCCTGGTGCGGCACCTCGCCGCCGAGCGCGACGGCGAACCGCAGGGTGGCCCGGGCCGAGGCGCTGAGCCGGGAGGCGAGCAGCGGCGCGGGCGCCGCGGCCTCACCGAGCGAGGGCAGGGGTATCTCGTCGCCGTCCTCGGCACCGAAGGGGGCGTCGAAGGGCGCGTCCACCGGGAGCGCGTCGGCGAAGACGCCGAACTCGTCCACGGCGCCGGCCCCGGCCCGCTGCCGGTCGCGCTCCCGCAGCAGGGCGCCGGCCTGCACGAACCGCAGCGGCAGGCCCTCGGACTCGAACCAGAGGTCGCCGGCCCAGTTGGCCTCCTCCTCGGTGAGCACCCGGCCGACGGCGCGCTCGATGATCTCCACGCCGCCCGCGCGCTCCAGGCCGCCGAGGAAGACCTCCTCGATCGCGGAGTCGGCGGAGGGCGCGGCCACGTCGGGGGTCGTGCCGATGACGAAGGCGCACTCGGGCGTCGCGTCGAGCAGCTCGTCCAGGGCGGCGCCGCCGAACTCGATGTCGTCCAGGACGACGACCGCGCCGATGTCCCGGACGTATCCGAGCAGTTCGTCGCGTTCCGGGCGGTGCAGGGGTGCGTTGTAGACGGCGTAGAAGAGGTCGTACAGGAGGTCGTCGGCGGTGCGGTGGAAGCCGCTGAGGCGGACGACGCCGTCGGGGGCGAGGTCCCCGCAGTCGTCGGCGACCAGGTCGAGCAGGGCGGTGCGGCCGGAGCCCGCGGGGCCGGTGAGCCGTACCGAGCGGCCGCGGGCGAGCAGCCGTACCAGCCGCTCGCGTTCGTCCTGGCGCTCCAGGAGCGACAGGACCGGCTGCGTGGGGCCCGGTGGGACGGGCGGCTTGGCCGCACGGTCCACCTCGGCGCGCTCGGCGGCGGTGAACTTCTCGGGCCGGCCCGGGCGCTCGCCCGGTGGGCAGGCCTCTATCTCGCTGCCGTCGACGGGATTGACGGTGAGCAGGTAGTCGCCCGAGACGAGCTGCACGGTGCGTGCGAGCGCGGGCGAGTGCTGTCCGAAGTCGGGTGTGAGGGGGTCCCTGGGCGGGCGCTGGCGCGGCGCTGTGCCGTCGCCGTCATGGCCGTACTCCTCGGGTCCCCGGTTGTTCGGGTCCATAGGTTCAAGCCCCCCAAAAGCGTCGTGTGCCGAGCCCCTCCCGGCCTTGCTGCACACCGCGCTGTCGCTTCTGGTCCGGGCCCGCTCGCAGGGATGTCGGGCAGCGGGCGACCGAACCTTAAACCTTTGCACAGTATCTACGACAGTCCGGGGTACCGCGCCGCCCGAGACGTCACAGTCTCGTGAGGATTGCGCGCGACGTCATACGCGGGGCAAAGACTCCACCCCGATGCCCCCCTCGATCGCCAGGATCCGGTGCAGCCGGGTGGCCACCAGCAGGCGCTGCATCTGCGGCGGTACGTCGCGCAGCACCAGGCGCCGGCCGCAGCGGCCGGCCCGCCGGTGGACGCCCATGATCACCCCGAGTCCGGTGGCGTCCCAGGAGTCCAGTTCGGACAGGTCGAGCACCAGGTCGCCGACTCCGTCGTCGACGGCCGTGTGCAGGACCGTACGGGCGTCCGCCGCGCTGCGGACGTCGAGGCGGCCCCCGACGACCAGCTCGGCGTGGTCGCCCCTGATGTGCATATGCGCTCCCCGTGAGTGCGGTTGCGTGCTCGTACTCCGTGACGGTGGCTGTGCAACGTCTGACTGCTTCAGCGGCGAACAGGTTGCCGTCTGTAAGCGAACCGATACCGAATTCACCCGAGAGGGTGAGGCCCCTGGGGTCTGTGCGGTTTCAGTGGCTTGACGTACCGGTGGTTCAGTACGTGTAGAAGCCCTGCCCGCTCTTGCGTCCGATGTCACCGGCGTCAACCATCCGGCGCATCAGCTCCGGCGGCGCGAACTTCTCGTCCTGCGACTCGGTGTAGATGTTGCTGGTCGCGTGCAGCAGGATGTCGACGCCGGTCAGGTCCGCCGTCGCCAGAGGGCCCATCGCGTGGCCGAAGCCCAGCTTGCAGGCGAGGTCGATGTCCTCGGCGGTCGCGACACCGGACTCGTAGAGCTTGGTGGCCTCGACGACGAGCGCCGAGATGAGCCGGGTGGTCACGAACCCCGCCACGTCGCGGTTGACGACGATGCAGGTCTTGCCGACGGACTCGGCGAACTCCCGCGCGGTGGCGAGGGTTTCGTCGCTCGTCTTGTACCCGCGGACCAGCTCGACGAGCTGCATCATCGGCACCGGCGAGAAGAAGTGGACGCCGACGACCCGCTCGGGGTGCTCGGTGGCCGCCGCGATCTTGGTGATCGGGATCGCGGAGGTGTTGGAGGCGAGCACGGTGTCCGGGCGCACGATCTTGTCGAGCGCGCGGAAGATCTCGTGCTTCACCTCCAGCTTCTCGAAGACGGCCTCGACGACGATGTCCGCGTCCGCGGCGGCGTCCAGGTCGGTGGTGGCGGTGATGCGGCCGAGGGCGGCGTCGGCGTCGTGCGCCTCCAGCTTCCCCTTGCTCACGAACTTGTCGTACGAGGCCTTGATCCCGTCGGTGCCACGCTTGAGAGCCTCGTCGGTGACGTCCCGGAGGACCACCTCCCAGCCCGCCTGCGCGGAGACCTGGGCGATGCCGGAACCCATCAGGCCGGCGCCGATGACGGCAAGCTTCCGTGCCACGTTTGCGACTCCCCTTCGAAGCGCCTTACACGCTGTTTACGTCTGCCTCTTCGGCGGACCTTAGCGCTCTGTCGGTGCTGTGTGACCGGTAAGTAATGCGCGTCACGTCTCATCTGACGGACATCACACCGGGGCGGCTCACCGATCGCCCCGGACGGCGTAGTTGAGCACCTTCTCGCCCAACAGCTCCTCGATGTCGTCGAGAAGGGCCAGTACCTCTCGTGACACTTCGCGTGGATTGCGCCCGGCGACCATCTCACGGCCGATGGTCGCCACGACCGTCTGGTGGGCCCAGCCGATCTGACCGGCGATCAGGCCGGGCAGCGGGTCGCCGGCGGCGGCGCCCGTCTCCTCGCGCAGGGCGGCCTCCAGGTTGTCCTGGATCTCCTGCTGCAGGGTCCAGAGCCGGGACCGGAGCGGGGGCGCGTCATGGACGACCCGCATGAAACGGTCGTAACCCTCCATCAGTCCGAGTCTGGGCGAGACCGCCAGGACCTCCTCGCGCAGTTCCCGCAGCACGGCCGCGGCGGCGGACTCCCCCACGTCCCGTCCGCGCACCCAGCGCGCGAGCCGGTCGACGACGTCCGCGGTGCGGTCGAGGAAGAGGTCCTCCTTGGTGGGGAAGTAGTTGTAGACGGTGTTGACGGAGACGTCGGCGGCCTCCGCGACGTCCGCGATCGTGACCGTCACGAAGCCGTGTTCCAGGAACAGCCCCGTGGCGATGTCCGAGATGCGCTGCCTGGTCTCGCGCTTCTTCCGCTCCCTGAGCCCCTCTGCCATGTCCGGATCCTAGCCCTTCCTGGGCTCGCTGAAATTTTGGAGGCATTGCAAAATTGGTGAACCTCTGTTTTTCTGTCGGGCATGGCAGTCATCAGCGCGGCCGGACTGGCCCGCACCTTCCAGACCAAGCGCGGCCCGGTCGAGGCCGTGCGGTGTGTCGACCTCACCGTCCGCGAGGGCGAGATCCTCGGCCTTCTCGGGCCGAACGGCGCGGGCAAGACCACCACCCTGCGGATGCTCACGACCTTGCTGAAACCCACCGGCGGCGCAGCCACCGTCGCCGGCCACGACCTGACGACCGACGCCGCGGGGGTGCGCCGGTCGTGCGGATACGTCGCCCAGTCGGGCGGCGTCGACCCGCAGATCTCCGTACGCGAGGAACTGGTCACCCAGGGGCGCCTGTACCGGCTGACCAGGGCTCAGGCGTCCGAGCGCGCCGAGGAGTTGGCGCGCGAACTCGGCCTGACCGAGCTGCTCGACCGCAGGTGCGGCAGCCTCTCCGGAGGTCAGCGGCGCCGCCTCGACATCGCGATGGCGCTCACCCACCGCCCGAAGGTCCTCTTCCTCGACGAACCCACCACCGGCCTCGACCCCGGCAGCCGCGCCGACCTGTGGGACCTGGTCCGCGGTCTGCGCGACCGGCACGGCACCACGGTCGTCCTGACCACCCACTACCTGGACGAGGCCGACGCCCTCGCCGACCGGCTGGTGATCGTCGACCGGGGTGTGGTCGCGGCGGAGGGCACCCCGAGCGCGCTCAAGCTCCGGTACGGCGGCTCGATCGACGCCTCGCTCCAGGACGCGTTCCTCGCGATCACCGGCCGGGGCCCCGCTCCCGCCGACACCGCCCCCGTAGCCGTATAGGACCGCATCGATGCTTCTTCACGACACCGCGCTGATCTACGGCCGCTATCTGCGCCAGTCCCTGCGCTCGCGCTTGGCGCTGCTCTTCGGGCTGCTGATGCCGCTGTTGTACCTGTTGTTCTTCGGTCCGCTGCTGACCGGTCTGCCGCTCGGCGGGCGGGGCAGCTCCTGGCAGCTGCTGGTGCCGGGGCTGCTCCTTCAACTCGGCTTGTTCGGGGCCTCGTTCGCCGGATTCTCGGTCATCGTCGAGAAGGGCCAGGGGGTGCTGGAGCGGATGCGGGTGACGCCGGTGAGCCGGCTCGCGCTGCTGCTCGGGCGAGTCCTGCGCGATGCCACGGTCTTCGTCCTCCAGGCGGTGCTGCTGGTCCTGGCGGCCGTGACGATGGGGCTGCGGGCGCCGCTGGCCGGGGTGCTGATCGGGTTCGGGTTCGTCGGCCTGCTGACGGTCTCGCTCGGCTCGCTGTCCTGTGCCGTGGCGATGAGGGTCGACACACCTCAGTCGTTCGGCCCCCTGGTCAACGCCCTGACCCTGCCGTCCATGCTGCTGTCCGGCCTGATGCTGCCGATGACCCTGGCGCCGGGCTGGCTGGACGTGCTGTCGCACTTCATGCCGCTGCGCTATCTGGTGGACGCGCTGCGGGACGCGTACGTCGGCTCGTACGGGACGGATCACATGCTGTACGGCGCTCTCGTGGCCGTCGGCTTCGCGCTGCTCGCCGTGACGGTCGGCACACGCGTGTTCCGGACGGCCGGAGCGTAATTACGCTGGCCTCATGGTCAATCTGACGCGCATCTACACCAGGACCGGCGACCAGGGCACCACCGCCCTCGGCGACATGAGCAGGGTCGCCAAGACCGACCTGCGGATCTCCGCGTACGCCGACGCCAACGAGGCGAACGCGGTGATCGGCACGGCGATCGCGCTGGGCGGGCTGGACGAGGAGATCGTCAAGGTCCTCACCCGCGTCCAGAACGACCTGTTCGACGTCGGGGCCGACCTCTCGACGCCCGTCGTCGAGAACCCGGAGTTCCCGCCGCTGCGGGTCGAGCAGTTCTACGTCGACAAGCTGGAGGCGGACTGCGACCGCTTCAACGAGCGGCTGGAGAAGCTCCGCTCCTTCATCCTCCCGGGCGGCACCCCGGGCGCGGCCCTGCTGCACCAGGCCTGCACGGTCGTACGCCGGGCCGAGCGCTCCACGTGGGCGGCCCTGGAGGTCCACGGTGAGGTGATGAACCCCCTCACCGCGACCTACCTCAACCGACTGTCGGACCTGCTGTTCATCCTGGCTCGCACGGCGAACAAGGACGTCGGGGACGTGCTGTGGGTGCCGGGCGGGGAGCGCTGACCGTCCCGGCGGCGCTCCCCGCCCCTCCCCCCTCTTCTCAGTGGTCGCTGTCGTCCTGGGCCGCGTCCTTGTCCGCCTGCGCCAGCGCGGACTCGGCCGCGGCCACCTTCTGCTGCATCTCCGAGTAGCCGGCCGGCGTGTCCGTCGCCGTGCCGTGTTCCCGGGCGCAGCCCGCGAGGAGCCCGACGGCCAGCAGTACCGCGGCCGCCGTCGCCCGGGTGCGCATCAGCTCGCGCCCCCGTCGTTGTCGTCGCACCAGGTCCGCACGTCGGCCAGGTCCTTCTGCCGCTGCTGGAGGGTCGTCACCAGCGACTTGCGGAAGGTCAGCCGGTCCTGGAGATACGTGGCGATCTCGCTGTGGCCCGCCGCCTTCGCGTTGTCCACCCGCTGCTGGAGCCGGGCGATCGAACCCCGCTTGTCCGCCCCGGCGTTCAGCCGCTTCAGCGCGCGGTCGATGCGGTGGTCGATGTTCGGCGCCCGCTTGCAGAGGGCCTGCGCGCCGTCGCCGGTGGGCGTCCCCGCCGGGGCGGGGGTGCTCTCTGCCGCCGCGACGCCGGTCCCGGTCGCCAGGAGTGCCGCCGTGGCCAGCCCCACGAGGAGCCTTCGTCGTACGTACATCTCTGCCTCCGTTCCCCGGGCGGCCCCGTAGTCCGCCCGGCAGAGCAGAAGCTAGGGACCGTCTTTGGGGAAACTCTGTGACCGGTTTGTCCCGGCTGTTGCCCCGGCTGTTCTCCCTGCCGTGTCGATCAACCAGTCGCGGTGCGCGGGCAGTTCACCGCCGCCCCGCGGCAGCCGCACCTCGAAGCGCGCGCCGGTCCCGCCCGGCCCGTCGGTGACCGTGACGCGGCCCTGGTGCAGCGCCGTCTGCTGGGCGACCAGCGTGAGGCCGAGCCCCGAGCCCGAGCTGCCGGGCCCGCGCCGGAACCGCTCGAAGATCCGCGCCCGTTCCTCGGGCGGCACGCCCGGCCCGCGGTCGTCGACCGTGATCACGACCTCCGCCTCCGTGCCCCGCACCCCGACCTCCGCGCCCGCCCTGCCCGCCCCGTCCCGGCCGTGGGCCAGGGCGTTGGCCAGCAGGTTGTCGAGGAGCAGCCGCAGGCCGGGTTCCCAGCCGTGGACGGTGAGTCCGGGTGCCGCGTCCAGCGTGATCCGGGCGTCCGGCTCGCGGCGCCGGGCCTCGGCCACCGCCGCGTCGGCGACCTCCGCGAGGTCGACGCCGCCCAGCGCTTCCGCCTCGACGAGGTCGCCCCGCCCCAGCTCGCGCAGCATCACCAACAGGCCGAGCAGCCGGGCGTGTTCGTGGCGCAGGTCGGTGAGGACCTCGGTGCGGTCGGGTTCGGGGAGGTCGGGGTGGGCGGCGAGGATGTCGAGGTTGGTGCCCATGCTCATGAGCGGGGTGCGCAGTTCGTGGGCGGCGGCGGAGGAGAAGGAGCGGGCGGTGTCCAGGGCCTCGGCGGTGCGGGCGGCCTGTTCGTCGTAGCGGGCGAGGGCCTTCTGGAGGGTGGCGGCCAGGTCGTCGACCTCGGTGACTCCGGTCGGCTCGTGGTGCAGCCGGGTGGCGCTGGTACGCGGGTCGAGTCCGGCGGTACGGCGACGCAGGCGGCGCAGCGGGCCGGTCGCGCCGGTGGCGATGCCCCAGGCGAGCAGGCCGGACAGGGGTACGGCGAGCAGGGTCGTGACGGCCACCCGGCGCCGGACGAGCCGGAGTTGGGCCTGGTCGGCGGCGTTGGGCGCGAACACCCAGAGGGTGCCGGAGCCGCGGGCGGTGGTGATCGGGCGGGACAGGGCCCGCCAGCTGGTGGCGCCGTCCCGGACGGTGACGGGGTTCGTCGCCTCGGCCGGGAGCGGCACGGAGTCGTCCGGCTGGGGGCCGCCGCTGAAGGTGGCGTCGGGGCCGATGACCCGTACGCCGACGTCGAGGGCGGCGCTGTACAGCAGCCGTTCACGGTTGTCGGCGGCCTTGGGGCGGCCGTTCGCGCTGGCCCGCAGCAGGGCGCGGGCGTCCTGAGCGACGGCGGCGGCGCGGGTGCGGAGGTGGTCGTCCTCGGCGCTGTGCAGATCGTGGTTGACCAGCTGGAGCAGCAGCCAGCCGGAGGCGAGGACCAGCAGCGGGACGGTGACTCCGATCGCGAGCCCGATACGGGTGGACAGCTTCACGGCTCTTCCCTCAGTACGAAGCCCACGCCGCGAACGGTGTGCACGAGCCGGGTGCCGCCGTCCGCCTCCAGCTTGCGTCGCAGGTAGCTGACGAAGGTGTCGACGGCGTCGGTGCGCACGTCGAAGTCGTACCCCCAGACCCGTTCGAGGAGCCGGTCCCGGGTGAGGACCAGGCCTGCGTTGCGGGCGAGGACCTCAAGGAGCTCGAACTCGCGCCGAGTGAGCTCCAGTTGGCGCCCGTCCCGCTCGGCGGTGCGGGCCGCCGGGTCGATCACGAGACCGGCCACCCGCAGCACCTCGCGGCCGGAGGGCGGGCGGCGGCGGAGCAGGGCCCGCAGGCGCAGCACCAGTTCCTGGAGGGCGAACGGCTTGACCAGGTAGTCGTCGCCGCCCGCCTGGAGCCCGGCGATGCGGTCTGCGGTCTCGTCGAGCGCGGAGAGCATGAGGACGGGCAGGTCCTGGCCCTCGCCGCGCAGCCGCTCGCACACCTCGATACCGCTCATGCCGGGCATCGAGATGTCCAGGACCAGCACGTCCGGCGGGGTGTCCCGGATCGCGGCCAGCGCCTCGCGGCCCCCGTCCGCCGTACGGACCCGGAAGCCACTCAGCCGCAGACCGCGCTCCAGCGAGCGCCGGATGGCCGCGTCGTCGTCCACGACCAGCACGGCCCCCGGGCGTTCCGCCTCGCTCATGCACCCCTCCCTGGCTCATCGTTTCGTCAGCGTACGGTCCTCCTCCCGGCGGACGGCAGCGGTCCCGGGCGCCTTCTTGGGCCAGATCAGGTAGGTGAGCGCGACGATCCCGTGGACGGCCAGGGCGCGCACCGCCACCAGCTGGAAGGACCGCAGGGACGAGGTGTCGCCGTCGCCGACGTACCAGATCGCGGCCTGCAGCAGCGCGCAGGCGACCGCGGCCGCGAGCAGGGTGCGCAGCCAGAGGCCGCCCTCGTGGCGGGCGCGGGCCATGCCGTGGCGCGGCGGCTTCGGCGGGCGCGGGCCGCCCGCGAGGCGGTGGGCCGCGTGGCCGTCGAGCCAGCGGATCGTGTAGTGGCCGTACGCGACGGTGTAGCCGATGTAGAGCGCGGCCAGTCCGTGCTCCCAGCCGGGTTCCGCGCCGTTCTTCAGGTCGGTCGCCGTCACCGCGAACAGGATCAGCTCCAGCAGCGGCTCGCACAGCAGGATCGCCACGCTGGTGCGGCGCCACCCCAGCAGGTAGCGGACGGCGAGGCCCAGGGCCAGCAGCACCCAGAAGGCCACCTCGCAGGCGATGATCAACGTGACGACCACGGCACGCTCCTCTCGGTCACCCTTCCAGGCTCCCGGCGCGCCCGGCCGCTTTCGTCGTCGGCGGTGAGGAACCCGCCGTACATCGAAAGATGCAGTCCAGGACCGTTCCCGGGCATCAGGCGCGGGCCGCGGACACCGTGTTGGATGGAGTCATGGCCCTCCCCCGCCCGCACCGCTTCGACGTGTACCTCGCCGTCGGCGGGCTGCTCGGCGGACTGCTGCTGATGGGGCTCGGCCTGGCGACCCGGCCGTCCGACGACCCGATCACCGTCCTCGACGGGAACTGGCCGGTCCTGCCGCCGCTCGTCGTCATGGCCGGCTGCGAGCTGCTGCGCCGGTCGGCTCCTCGCGTGGCCCTGCTGACCGGCACGGCCGCGATCTGCGCGGACCTCGTGACCCAGGGCAACCTGGCCACGGTCCTGATGTTCACCGACCTGGTCT
Source organism: Streptomyces cylindrosporus (assembly GCF_022698165.1). Lineage (GTDB taxonomy): Bacteria > Actinomycetota > Actinomycetes > Streptomycetales > Streptomycetaceae > Streptomyces > Streptomyces cylindrosporus. The sequence goes on along the minus strand of NZ_JALDAY010000005.1, from coordinate 507,856 downwards.
ACGCGGCCGTGCTGTACGGCCCGCTCGCCTCGGCCCGCCGCGTCCAGTGGATCACCGGGCTGCTCACGGTGGCCGCGACGCTGGTGCCGTTCGCGGTGTGGCGGGTGCCGCAGGCGCTGCTGATCGGTGTGGTCGTGGGGGTCGTGGCGTACGGGCCCGCCGCCACGGGCTGGATCGTGCGCAACCACCGTGACGCCGCCGAGGCGGCCGGGCTGCGCGCCGAACAGACCGCGCTGCTCGCCGAGATGGACCGCAGCCAGGCGGTCACCGCGGAACGGGCCCGGATGGCACGGGAGTTGCACGACATGGTTGCCAACCACCTTTCCGCTATCGCGATCCACTCCACGGCCGCGCTGTCCATCGACGACCCCTCGACCTCCCGCGAGGCGCTCTCCGTCATCCGCGAGAACAGCGTCGAGGGGCTCGCCGAGATGCGCCGGCTGATCGGCATCCTGCGCGACGGCGACGAGGAGCCCAGCGCCGTGCCGACCCTCGACGGCCTGGGTGCCCTGGTCGACACTGCCCGCGCCAATGGCCTCGACGTCACGCTGGAGGCCGGGCACGAGGGCGAGGTCCCGGCGCCGGTCGAGCTCGCCGCGTACCGCATCGTCCAGGAGTCCTTGACCAACGCCCTCAAGCACGCCTGCCCCGGCCGCGTGACCGTGCGGCTCACCCGGCTCGACGGCGCGCTCGACGTCCGCGTGACCAGCCCGTACGGCCATCGGGACGGGCCGCGCGCCCCTGGTTCCGGTGCCGGTCTGGTGGGGATGCGGGAGCGGGCCGCGCTGCTGGGCGGCACGTTCGAGGCCGGGCCCGAGGGCGCGCTGTGGGCCGTGCGCGCGACGCTTCCGCTCACCGAAGGGGACCGAACCGAAGGAAATCGAGTCCAAGGAAACCGAGTCGAAGGAACCCGAGTCGAAGGAGACCGGCCGTGATCCGTGTGCTCGTCGCCGAGGACCAGTCCGCGGTCCGCGCCGGACTCGTCCTGATCCTGCGCAGCGCGCCGGACGTCGAGGTGGTCGGGGAGGCGGCGGACGGGGCGGAAGCGGTGGCGCTGGCACGGGAGTTGAGGCCGGATCTGGTCCTGATGGATGTTCAGATGCCGCGCCTGGACGGGGTATCGGCGACCCGGCAGGTCGTCGCCGAGCAGCTCGCCGACGTCCTCGTGCTGACCACCTTCGACCTCGACGAGTACGTGTTCGGCGCGCTGCGCGCGGGCGCGTCCGGCTTCCTGCTCAAGAACACCGACGCGAAGGACCTGTTGGCGGCGGTCCGGACGGTCGCGCGCGGAGAGGGGATCGTCGCGCCGGCGGTCACCCGCCGTCTGATCGCCGAGTTCGCGGCCAAGCCGGTACGGCAGACCCGGGACCCGGCGATCCTCGACGAGCTCACCCGGCGCGAGCGCGAGGTGCTGTCCTGCCTCGGCGAGGGGCTGTCCAACGCGGACATCGCGACGCGGCTCGACATGGCGGAGGCGACGGTGAAGACGCACGTCAGCCGACTGCTCGGGAAGCTCGGGCTGCGCAGCCGGGTCCAAGCGGCGGTCCTGGCGCAGGAGTTGGGGATCTAGCCGAACTTCCCGACAGGTGGTCCAGACCTATTGACCGGTGGTCCAGACCTTTCTATTCTCGCGGCACCGTGGGCGTGAAGGCTCAGTCATGCCCCCAACCCCCAAGGAGGCGCGGCATGCGCTTCAGACACAGAGCCGCGGCAGGTTTCGCCACGCTGCTGCTCCCGCTGGCCGGTCTGGTCGGCCTCGCGAGCCCCGCCCAGGCCGCGACCACCGCGACCGCCACCTACGCCAAGACCCAGGACTGGGGCACCGGCTTCGAGGGCAAGTGGACGGTGAAGAACACCGGCACCACGGCCATCAGCTCCTGGACGATCGAGTGGGACTTCCCCTCCGGTACGTCCGTGACCTCGGCCTGGGACGCGGACGTGACGTCCTCCGGCACCCACTGGACCGCCAAGAACAAGTCCTACAACGGCTCCATCGCGCCGGGCGCCTCGGTCTCCTTCGGCTTCAACGGCGCCGGCTCGGGCTCACCGAGCAACTGCAAGCTGAACGGCGACAGTTGTGACGGCACGACGGTCCCGGGCGACGCGGCCCCCTCCGCGCCGGGCACCCCGACCGCCTCCTCCGTCACCGACACGTCGGTCAAGCTGTCCTGGTCGGCGGCCACGGACGACAAGGGCGTCAAGAACTACGACGTCCTGCGCGACGGCAAGGTCGTCTCGACGGTCACCGCGACCTCGTACACCGACACCGGCCTGACCGCCGGCACCGACTACTCCTACACCGTCCAGGCCCGTGACACCGCCGACCAGACCGGCCCGGTCAGCGGCTCCGTCGCGGTCCACACCACCGGCGGCACCACCGACCCGCCGCCGACCACCGGCGACAAGGTCAAGCTCGGCTACTTCACCGAGTGGGGCATCTACGGCCGCAACTACAACGTCAAGAACCTGGTGACGTCCGGCTCGGCGGCGAAGATCACGCACATCAACTACGCCTTCGGCAATGTCACCAACGGCCAGTGCGCGATCGGCGACTCCTACGCCGACTACGACAAGGCCTTCACCGCCGACCAGTCGGTCAGCGGCGTCGCCGACACCTGGGACCAGCCGCTGCGCGGCAACTTCAACCAGCTGCGCGAGCTGAAGGCCAAGTACCCGAACATCAAGGTGATCTGGTCCTTCGGCGGCTGGACCTGGTCCGGCGGCTTCGCGCAGGCCGCGGCCAACCCGACGGCGTTCGCGGACTCCTGCTACAACCTGGTCAAGGACTCCCGCTGGGCCGATGTCTTCGACGGCATCGACATCGACTGGGAGTACCCCAACGCCTGCGGTCTGTCCTGCGACACCAGCGGGGCCGCGGCCTTCAAGAACGTGATGTCCGCGCTGCGTTCGAAGTTCGGCTCCTCCGCCCTGGTCACCGCGGCCGTCACGGCCGACGGCTCCTCCGGCGGCAAGATCGAGGCCGCGGACTACGCGGGCGCCGCGCAGTACGTCAACTGGTACAACGTGATGACGTACGACTTCTTCGGCGCCTGGGACGCCCAGGGCCCGACCGCCCCGCACTCCCCGCTCACCTCGTACTCCGGCATCCCGAAGGCCGGCTTCACCACGGCCGACGCGATGGCCAAGTACAAGGCGATCGGCGTCCCCGCGAGCAAGCTGCTGATCGGCATCGGCTTCTACGGCCGCGGCTGGACGGGCGTGACGCAGGACGCGCCGGGCGGCACGGCCACGGGCGCGGCGGCGGGAACGTACGAGCAGGGCATCGAGGACTACAAGGTGCTCAAGACGTCCTGTCCGGCCACCGGCACGATCGCCGGCACGGCCTACGCTCACTGCGGCAGCAACTGGTGGTCCTACGACACCCCGTCGACCATCGCCGGAAAGATGAGCTGGGCCAAGTCCCAGGGCCTGGGCGGCGCGTTCTTCTGGGAGTTCAGCGGCGACACCAGCAACGGAGAGCTGGTGAGCGCCATCAGCAGCGGCCTGAGCTGACGCATCTATCCAAACCTGGGCACATATCCAAACCTGGGGCGCGCGGCACATGCCGCGCGCCCCAGGCGTGCGCGGAGGGGGGCCGTTCGGCCCCGCGGTCAGGAAGGTCGGCGGGTGCGGCAGGCCCCTGACCGGGAACATCCTGTATCTCAGCAAGCAAGCGGAATGGCTCATTCAGGGGGGAAGAATGAAACGCAGGTCCCGTACGTCCCAACGGTCCCACACGGGCAGGCGGCCGGTCAGGACCAGGGCGGCGACGACGGCCGGAGTCTTCGTCGGGGCGGCGACCGCGGCTCTCATGGCCGCCTCGCCGGTGGACATGACCGTGACGGTCAGCCCTCAGCCGCACCCGGTGTGCGTGCTGGAGCGTGATCAGGCGACGTTGACGCGCTGACCGGGGGGAGCCGCCTCCAGCCAGGCCAGGAAACCCGTCAACGCGTCCTCGCTCATGGCGAGTTCGAGGCGGGTGCCCCGGTGCAGGCAGGTGAGGATCACGGCGTCGGAGAGGAGGGCCAGCTCCTCTTCGCCCTCGGGGAGGCGGCGGCCGGCCACCTCGATCGCGGCGCGCTCCAGGACGCGGCGGGGGCGGTAGGCGTAGGAGAAGACCCGGTACCACTCGATGCGGTCGCCGTTGTAGCGGGCGACCCCGTAACTCCAGCCTTTGCCGGAGGTGTCGGGTTTCTCGGGGACGTCCCAGCGGAGCGAACAGTCGAAGGTGCCCCCGGAGCGCTGGATGAGTCTGCGGCGCAGCCCGAAGACGAACAGCCCCAGCACCACCAGGGCCACGACGATTCCGCACACAGTCAGAGCGAGGACCATCGACACCGACCTCCTCGTCTCCTAGGTACCGAATACAGGTAACGGAACGGAAAAAACATCCATATCTGCCTCAGCCGCGACCGGCTCCGGATTGCTCCGGTTCCGATCGCGGCTGAGTGACGTCATACAGCTCCGCGCGACTTCAGCGCGTGGCCGCCGCACGAAGTCGTACGTCCGCGCGACGCTCGGCGGCGGCATCGCCCTCCGCCTTCGCCCGCTCCAGCTCGCGCTCCGCGCGCTGGACGTCGATCTCGTCCGACAGCTCGGCGATCTCGGCCAGCAGCGACAGCTTGTCGTCCGCGAACGAGATGAAACCGCCGTGCACCGCGGCGACGACCGTTCCACCATCACTCGTACGGATGGTCACCGGGCCCGACTCCAGCACACCGAGCAGCGGCTGGTGACCGGGCATGACGCCGATGTCGCCGGACGTGGTGCGCGCGACGACCAGGGTGGCCTCGCCGGACCAGACCTCTCGGTCGGCCGCGACCAGCGCGACGTGCAGCTCAGCAGCCAAGGTGGCTCCTCGGGTCACCACCCGGCGGTTCGGCCGGGTGTTGGTTACAAGTCTAGTGGGCGTGGAAGAGGGGGCGGGACGTACCCCGCCCCCTCAGCCGAGCACGAGGCTCAGGAGACGCCCAGCTCCTTGGCGTTGGCCTTCAGGTCCTCGATGCCACCGCACATGAAGAACGCCTGCTCCGGGAAGTGGTCGTACTCGCCGTCGCAGATCGCGTTGAAGGCCGCGATCGACTCGTCCAGCGGGACGTCCGACCCGTCGACGCCGGTGAACTGCTTGGCGACGTGGGTGTTCTGGGACAGGAAGCGCTCCACGCGACGGGCACGGTGGACGACGAGCTTGTCCTCCTCGCCGAGCTCGTCGATACCGAGGATCGCGATGATGTCCTGGAGGTCCTTGTACTTCTGCAGGATCGTCTTGACGCGCATGGCGGCGTCGTAGTGGTCCTGCGCGATGTAGCGCGGGTCCAGGATGCGGGACGTGGAGTCCAGCGGGTCCACGGCCGGGTAGATGCCCTTCTCGGAGATCGGACGGGACAGAACCGTCGTCGCGTCGAGGTGGGCGAAGGTGGTGGCCGGGGCCGGGTCGGTCAGGTCGTCCGCGGGGACGTAGATCGCCTGCATCGAGGTGATCGAGTGACCACGGGTCGAGGTGATGCGCTCCTGGAGGAGACCCATCTCGTCGGCCAGGTTCGGCTGGTAGCCCACCGCGGAGGGCATACGGCCGAGCAGGGTCGACACCTCGGAACCGGCCTGCGTGAAGCGGAAGATGTTGTCGATGAAGAACAGCACGTCCTGCTTCTGGACGTCACGGAAGTACTCGGCCATGGTGAGGCCGGCCAGCGCGACGCGCAGACGGGTGCCCGGGGGCTCGTCCATCTGACCGAAGACCAGGGCGGTCTTGTCGATGACGCCGGAGTCCGACATCTCCTCGATGAGGTCGTTGCCCTCACGGGTGCGCTCACCGACACCGGCGAACACGGAGACACCGTCGTGGTTGTTGGCGACGCGGTAGATCATCTCCTGGATGAGCACCGTCTTGCCGACGCCGGCACCGCCGAACAGACCGATCTTTCCACCCTTGACGTACGGGGTGAGAAGGTCGATGACCTTGACGCCGGTCTCGAACATCTCGGTCTTCGACTCGAGCTCGTCGAAGTTCGGCGCCTTGCGGTGGATGCCCCAGCGCTCGCCGTCGTACTTCTCGTCGACGTTCAGCACCTCACCGAGGGTGTTGAACACCTTGCCCTTGGTGAAGTCGCCGACCGGCACGGTGATCGAGGAGCCGGTGTCCACGACCGGGGCCTGGCGGACCAGACCGTCGGTGGGCTGCATGGAGATGGTGCGGACCAGGCCGTCACCCAGGTGCTGGGCGACCTCCAGGGTCAGCGTCTTCTTCTCGCCCTCCTTCGCCGGGTCGAGGACCTCGACGTGCAGAGCGTTGTAGATGTCGGGCATCGCGTCGACGGGGAACTCCACGTCGACGACCGGGCCGATGACCCGGGCGACGCGGCCCGTGGCAACGGCCGTCTCAACTGTCGTCGTCATTACCTGTCACTCCCCGCGGTCGCGTCGGCCAGGGCTGCGGAGCCACCGACGATCTCGCTGATTTCCTGGGTGATTTCGGCCTGGCGGGCCGCGTTGGCAAGTCGGGAGAGCGTGGTGATCAGCTCGCCCGCGTTGTCGGTGGCCGACTTCATCGCGCGCCGCGTGGCGGCGTGCTTGGAGGCGGCCGACTGGAGCAGCGCGTTGTAGATACGGCTCTCCACGTAGCGCGGCAGCAGGGCGTCGAGGACGTCCTCCGCCGAGGGTTCGAAGTCGTACAGCGGAAGGATCTCGCCCTTGGGGGCGCCCGCGGCGGCAGCCGCTGATGATCCTGTCTGAGCCACCTCTTCGAGGCTGAGCGGCAGCAGGCGGTCGTCGAGCGCCGTCTGCGTCATCATCGAGACGAACTCGGTGAAGACGATGTGGAGTTCGTCCACGCCGCCCTCGGCCGTCTCCTTCTCGATGGCCTCGATCAGCGGGGCCGCGACCTTCTTCGCGTCCGCGTACGTGGGCTCGTCGGTGAAGCCCGACCACGACTCCACGACCTTGCGCTCGCGGAAGTTGTAGTGGGCCAGACCGCGGCGGCCGACGATGTACGTGTCGACCTCCTTGCCCTCGGCCTCAAGACGCTCGGTCAGCTGCTCCGCGGCCTTGATGGCGTTGGAGTTGAAGGCACCGGCGAGACCACGGTCGCTCGTCAGGAGCAGCACCGCGGACCGCGTGACCGTCTCGGCCTGCGTGGTCAGCGGGTGCTTGGTGTTCGAGCCGGTACCGACCGCCGTGACCGCACGCGTCAGTTCCTGCGCGTACGGCGTGGAGGCCGCCACCTTGCGCTGCGCCTTGACGACGCGCGAGGCGGCGATCATCTCCATCGCCTTGGTGATCTTCTTGGTCGCGGTGACGGATCGGATGCGACGCTTGTAGACCCGGAGCTGGGCTCCCATGAGTCAGGTCCCTTCCTTACGTCACTTGGCGGCGGCCGGGGCGTCCTCGCCGAGAAGCTTGCCGTCCGAGGTCTCGAACTGCTTCTTGAAGTCGGCGATCGCGTCGGCAACAGCGGTGAGGGTGTCGTCCGACAGCTTGCCGCCCTCGCGGATGGAGGTCATGAGGCCCTGCTCCTTGCGGTGCAGGTACTCCAGGAGCTCCTTCTCGAAGCGGCGGATGTCGGCGACCGGCACGTCGTCCATCTTGCCGGTGGTGCCGGCCCAGACGGAGACGACCTGGTCCTCGGTGGACATCGGCTGGTACTGGGACTGCTTCAGCAGCTCGACCATGCGCTGACCGCGCTCCAGCTGCGCCTTCGACGCGGCGTCCAGGTCGGAACCGAAGGCGGCGAACGCCTCCAGCTCACGGAACTGGGCGAGGTCGACGCGCAGTCGGCCGGAAACCTGCTTCATCGCCTTGTGCTGCGCGCTGCCGCCGACTCGGGAGACGGAGATACCGACGTTCAGCGCGGGGCGCTGACCGGCGTTGAACAGGTCCGACTCCAGGAAGCACTGGCCGTCGGTGATGGAGATGACGTTGGTCGGGATGAACGCCGAGACGTCGTTGGCCTTGGTCTCGACGATCGGCAGACCCGTCATCGAGCCCTTGCCCATGTCGTCGGAGAGCTTCGCGCAGCGCTCCAGCAGACGGGAGTGCAGGTAGAAGACGTCACCCGGGTAGGCCTCACGGCCCGGCGGGCGGCGCAGCAGCAGGGACACGGCGCGGTAGGCGTCGGCCTGCTTCGAGAGGTCGTCGAAGATGATGAGGACGTGCTTGCCCTCGTACATCCACTGCTGGCCGATGGCCGAACCGGTGTACGGCGCGAGGTACTTGAAGCCGGCCGGGTCGGACGCGGGGGCGGCGACGATGGTCGTGTACTCCAGCGCGCCGTTCTCCTCCAGGGCGCGGCGGACCGACGCGATGGTCGAGCCCTTCTGGCCGATGGCGACGTAGATGCAGCGGACCTGCTTGTTCACGTCGCCCGAGCGCCAGTTGTCGCGCTGGTTGATGATGGTGTCGACGGCCAGGGCGGTCTTGCCGGTCTGGCGGTCACCGATGATCAGCTGGCGCTGGCCGCGGCCGATCGGGGTCATCGCGTCGACGGCCTTGTAGCCGGTCTCCATCGGCTCGTGCACCGACTTGCGCTGCATGACCGTGGGGGCCTGCAGCTCAAGGGCACGACGACCGCTGGTCTCGATCTCGCCGAGGCCGTCGATCGGGTTGCCGAGCGGGTCGACGACACGGCCGAGGTAGCCCTCGCCGACCGCGACGGAGAGGACCTCACCGGTGCGCTGCACCGGCTGACCCTCCTCGATGCCGCTGAACTCACCGAGGACGATGGCGCCGATCTCGCGCTCTTCCAGGTTCAGCGCGAGGCCGAGGGTGCCGTCCTCGAACTTCAGCAGTTCGTTGGCCATGGCCGAGGGCAGACCCTCGACCTTCGCGATGCCGTCGCCGGCAAGGGTGACCGTACCGACCTCCTCGCGCGAGGCCGCGTCCGGCTTGTACGACTGGACGAAGTTCTCCAGCGCGTCCCGGATCTCCTCCGGCCGGATCGTGAGCTCCGCCATCTGGGTTCCCTGCTCTCCTTGTTGGGCCCGAAGTTTCACTTTGGGGGTCTGGGGGCGACCCCCAGGATTCTTCATGTACGGCCCAACCAGGGCCGTCGTAAGTACGTACTGCTATGAAGTTGCTGCTCAGCCCAGCTCGGCGGGCTCAGCCCGCCAGGCGGCGGCCGGCGTCCTCGATGCGGTCCGCGATCGAGCCGTTGATGACCTCGTCGCCGACCTGCACCCGGATCCCGCCGAGGACCTCGGGGTCCACGTCGATGTTGAGGTGCATCGTGTGGCCGTAGAGCTTCGCGAGAGCGGCGCCCAGGCGCTGCTTCTGCGCGTCGCCCAGCGGCACCGCCGAGGTGACGACCGCGACCAGGCGGCTGCGGCGCTCGGCGGCGAGCTTGGACAGGGACTCCAGTCCCGACTCCAGGCTACGTCCCCGGGGCGCGGTCACAAGGCGCGTGACCAGACGCTCGGTCGTCGCGTTCGCACGGCCGCCGAGCAGCCGGTGCAGCAGCTCGATCTTGGCCGCGGTGGCGGCGGCGCGGTCGGTCAGCGCGGCCCGCAGCTCGGTGTTCGAGGAGACGATCCGCCCGAAGCGGAACAGCTCGTCCTCGACGTCGTCGAGCGTGCCGGCCTGCTGCGCGGCGGTGAGGTCGGCGGTGTCCGCCAGCTCCTCCAGGGCGTCCACCAGGTCGCGCGACTGCGACCAGCGGGAGCGCACCATGCCGGCCACCAGGTCACCGGCGGGGCCGCTGACCTGCGAGCCGAGCAGACGCTGGGCGAGCTCCGCCTTGGCTTCGCCGGCCTGCGCCGGGTCGGTCAGGACCCGACGCAGCGACACCTCGCGGTCGAGCAGCGCGGTGACGGCGGCCAGCTCGTCGGCGAGCGCGCCCGCGTCGACGGACGTGGAGTCCGTCAGCGCGTCCAGACGCTCGCGGGCGGCGGCCAGTGCCTCGCGGCTCGCTCCGTTCATCGGGTGGCCTCGGCCTTCTCCTCGAGCTCGTCGAGGAAGCGGTCGATGACACGGCTCTGGCGGGCGTGGTCCTCGAGGGACTCGCCGACGAGCTTGCCGGCCAGCTCGGTCGCGAGGTGACCGACGTCCTGCCGCAGCGCGGACGCGGCGGCCTTGCGGTCGGCCTCGATCTGCGCGTGGCCGGCGGCGACGATCTCCTCGCGCTGGCGCTGGCCCTCGGCGCGCATCTCGGCGATGAGCGCGGCACCCTGCTCCTGCGCCTCCTGGCGCAGACGCGCGGCTTCGTGCCGGGCCTCGGCGAGCTGGGCCTTGTACTGCTCGAGAACGCTCTGGGCCTCGACCTGAGCGGCCTCGGCCTTCTCGATGCCACCCTCGATCGCCTCGCGGCGCTCCTCCAGAACCTTGTTGATGTTCGGGAGCAGCTTCTTCCAGAAGAAGAAGAACACGATGGCGAAGGCGATGGTGCCGACGAGCAGTTCGGGGCCCGGCGGGACGAGGGGGTTCTGCTTCTCCTCGGCCGCCAGCTGAACCAGGTTGGCGATCACATCAGTGCCTTTCGTCGATACGTGTCGGTAAGTAGGTCTTACTGACCGAACACGAACGGCATAACGATGCCGATGAGGGCGAGCGCCTCACAGAAGGCGAAGCCCAGGATCTGGTTGGCGCGGATCAGACCGGCCGCCTCGGGCTGACGGGCGAGGGCCTGGGTGCCGTTACCGAAGATGATGCCGATACCGATGCCGGGGCCGATGGCCGCGAGGCCGTAGCCGATGGAGCCGAGGGAACCGGAGACGCCGGCGGCGAGGTCGATGGCAGCGGACATGCCGTTTCTTCCTTCTCTTTTACGGACCGGTGGGGGTTGGCCACCGGACGAGTTGGGGGTTTGCGGGCGGGTGCGCTCAGTGGTGCTCGGCGAGAGCGCCCTGGACGTAGGAGCAGGCCAGGAGGACGAACACGTACGCCTGGACGGCCTGCACGAAGAGCTCGAAGAGGACCATGATCACGGTCATGACGAACGAGACGCCCGCCGCCGGGATCATGTAGCTGTTCAGCAGGTACCAGCTGGCGACGGTGAACATCGCGAGCAGCAGGTGGCCGGCGAACATGTTGGCGAAGAGCCGGACCGCGTGGGTGAAGGGCCGCACGAGGACGTTCGAGAAGAACTCGATGACGACGACGAGCGGAAGCACCGCGCCGAGCGACTTGTCGTAACCGGTCAGGTTCTTGAACCCGCCGACGAAGCCGTGCTTCTTGAAGGTCAGCGACAGCCACGTGATGTAGACGACCGCGGCGAGCACCGCCGGGAAGGCGATGATCGACGAGACCGGGAACTGGGCCAGCGGGATCACGGACCAGACGTTCATGATCCAGATGAAGAAGAACAGCGAGACCATGAGCGGGACGTACTTCTCGCCCTCGCGCTTGCCCAGCGTCTCGTAGACGATGCCGCGGCGGACGAAGTCGTAGCCGGCCTCGCCGACCATCTGGAGCTTGCCCGGCACGACCTTGGCCTTGCCGAACGCCGCCGAGAAGAAGGTGACGACGAGCAGGGTGGTGATGAGCGCGAGCAGCATCACCTTGTTGAACTCGAACCCGCCGACCGTGAAGATCGGCTTGAAGAGGAACGAGTGCAGGCCCGGAGCCGGGAAGCCACAGCCGTTGTCGGACAGGATGCGGCAATCCCACTCAAAGGCGAGCTGGGTCGGGTCAGCACTCACCGCGGGCTCCTTCGGCGTGACGCATGGGTTCGGCAACCTCGTTGTGTCGGCGCGGCGCGCAGCCGCGGGTCGGCACCGGACTGGTGTTACGGATGTGGGGGCGGCCGGGGGGCTTCGAGCCTCGCGATCGAGAAGGCGTCAGCTCGGATGCCCGCGCCCGCGATGCCGCAGTTGGCACCGGACGATAGCAGGAGATCCCACCGGCCCTTATCCCGGCCCTACCTCTCACGACGAGTGCCCTGTCTTCTCGGGCTTCTCGCTCTTCTCGGAGTCCGGATCGACGTAGAAGATCTTGGACTTCATGTGCGCACGAGCCTGAGTGGCCATCCACACGACGGTCGCGACGACGAGCGAGATCGCGAACGCCCTGGCGTTGAAGAGAGAGGTGTCCTTGAAGAGGGCCACGAAGATCATGAGCAGCAGGAGTTGGGCGACGTAGAGCATCAGGCCCATCGCCTGGAACAGCTGCGGGAGCGTTTTTGCCGTCCACTGGAGGACGTAGAGGCCGATGCCCATGAAGAGCATCGACAGCACCACGCCGACGGCCGCCCCGATGGCCCCCTTGCCGCCCGCGACCGCACCACTGACCGCAACGGCGATCACGCCGGCAGCCGCTGTGGGCACAGCGATCGGCAGAAGGTTCCGGGCGTCATTGGACGGCATGGCGGCAACTCCGCTTTCACAGGGGGCAGGGTGTCGTCATGGACGAGCGTAGTCCCGGGCTGAGAGGGGAACTCACGGCCAATGGACCGTCGCACTACGGTCCTTCGGCTCTATCCCGGGTTCTCGTGAACCGTATCACAAACTATTTGATGCGGTCTTTACCAAGTAGGTGTGCTCGCTGTCACACATGAGAGTGACAGTGCGCGTCTGTGCAAAAACAGGGCCAACTTGTCTGGTATTGGGGGGCTTTGCTCCCCCACGACTTGGCAATGCTCTAGTCAGATTCTTACCTTGCCGACGTCAGCGCGACGTTCCGGCCTTTCGCCTGTCCAGGAAGCGCGAACGGGCGCCGATGGCGGTCGCTCCGTTGACACCCGCCACCCCGGCCGCGACCGGAGTGCGGTGCTCCGGCTCCTCCTGAGTCCCAACAGCCGTCTCCGGTACGGCGATAGCGGCGGCCTCGGCGACCGCGGCCCGGCGCCGCCGGTAGCGCGGCGGCACGAAGGCCTCGGCCCAACGCGGGGCGCGCGGCGTGAACCGCGGCAGCAGAAGCAGCCCCAGCCCGATCGCGCTGAGGATCACCACACCGAGCACGATCCACATGGACGCGGAGTTCACGGAGTAGGCGAGCGCCCCGAACGCGATCAGCGCCGACCAGAAGTACATGATCAGCACGGCCCGGCTGTGCGAGTGGCCGATCTCCAGGAGCCGGTGGTGCAGATGCCCGCGGTCCGCGGCGAACGGCGACTGGCCGCGCCAGGTGCGCCGCACGATCGCGAGGACCAGGTCGGCGGCCGGGATCGCGATGATCGTCAGCGGCATCAGCAGCGGGATGTAGACCGGCACCATCTGGTGGACGGTGTTGCGCTCGGACCCGGCGAACAGCTTCATCACGTCCGGGTCGACCTGGCCCGTGATCGAGATCGCGCCGGCGGCCAGCACCAGGCCGATCAGCATCGACCCGGAGTCACCCATGAAGATCCGCGCCGGATGCATGTTGTGCGGCAGGAAGCCCAGGCACATGCCCATCAGGATCGCCGCGAACAGGGTGGCCGGGGCGGCCGCCTCGATGCCGTACGAGTACCAGATCCGGTAGGAGTACATGAAGAACGCCGCGGCGGCGATGCACACCATGCCGGAGGCGAGGCCGTCCAGGCCGTCGACGAAGTTGACCGCGTTGATGGTGATGACGACCAGCGCCACCGTCAGCAGGGTGCCCTGCCACTGGGTCAGCGCGACCGTGCCGACGCTCGGGATGGGCAGCCACAGGATCGTCAGACCCTGCATGACCATGACGCCCGCGGCGATCATCTGGCCGCCCAGCTTGATCAGGGCGTCGATCTCGAACTTGTCGTCCAGGACGCCGATCAGCCAGATCAGCGCCGCTCCGGACAGCAGCGCCCGCGGTTCGTTGGACTTGTCGAAGACCTCGCTGAGGTTGGTCAGATGGTCCGCGACCAGCAGGCCCGCGCACAGCCCGAAGAACATCGCGATACCGCCGAGACGCGGAGTGGGTTCCCGGTGCACGTCACGGGCCCTGATCTCCGGCATGGCTCCGGCCACGATCGCGAACTTCCGTACCGGCCCTGTCAGCAGATACGTCACCGCGGCCGTGATGCAGAGCGTCAGCAGGTATTCACGCACAGGCTTCCCCACAGGTCTCGCTGGCCATCTCAGCCCCACACCCTAGCGACGGACGCATACCAGTGGGGACTTCCGGGTAGCGACGATGGTTGCACGCCTGCCTGTGTGCCCAGGTTGCACACAGTTGATTCGCAGGTTGTCCGCAGGTGCGCCTACCCCCGCTCAGCCGGGATACGGCGGAAATCTACCGGCCAGCCCACGCGCCTCGTCACGCGCCTTCTGGCTCTCGGTCTCCCCCCGCAGCACACCGGCGAACAGGGCGGCGATGTACGCCATCTCCTCCTCCCCCATGCCCTGCGTGGTCACCGCGGCCGTGCCGAGCCGGAGGCCGCGGGCGTCCCCGTGCGGCAGGGCGCAGCAGTCCAGGACCAGTCCGGCCGCCGCGAGCCGGCCGCGCGCGGTGCGGCCGTCGACGCCGAGGGGCGCCGGGTCGGCGGTGATCAGATGGGTGTCCGTGCCGCCGGTGGTGACGACCAGCCCCTCCGCGGCGAGCCCGGCCGCGAGAACCCTCGCATTGGCGACCACCTGATGGGCGTAAGCGGTGAACGCCGCTGTTGCCGCCTCCCCGAACGCGACCGCCTTCGCGGCGATGGTGTGCATCTGGGCGCCGCCCTGCGTGAAGGGGAAGACGGCCCGGTCGACCCGCTCGGCCAGCTCGCTCCCGCACAGGATCATCCCGCCGCGCGGCCCGCGCAGCACCTTGTGCGTGGTCGCGCAGACGATGTCGGCATACGGCACCGGGTTGGGCGCCGCTCCCCCGGCGACCAGCCCGATGGGGTGGGCCGCGTCGGCGATCAGATAGGCGCCCACCTCGTCGGCGACCTCGCGGAAGAGGGCGTAGTCGATGTGCCGGGGGTAGGCGATGGAGCCGCACACGATCGCCTTGGGCCGGTGGGTGTGGGCCAGCGTGCGCACCTGGTCGTAGTCGATGAGCCCGGTCTCGGCGTCGACGCCGTAGCCGATGAAGTCGAACCAGCGGCCGGAGAAGTTCGCGGGCGAGCCGTGCGTGAGGTGGCCGCCGTACGGGAGGCCGAGGGCGAGGACGGTGTCGCCGGGGCGCAGCAGCGCCGCGTAGGCGGCCAGTACGGCGCTCGACCCGGAGTGGGACTGCACATTGGCGTGCTCGGCGCCGAACAGGGCCTTCGCCCGGTCCACGGCGAGCCGCTCGGCGACGTCGACCATCTCGCAGCCGCCGTGGTGCCGGGCGCCCGGATACCCCTCGGCGTACTTGTTGGCGAGCGGCGACCCGAGCGCGGCCAGCACAGCGGGCGAGGAGAAGTTCTCGGCGGCGATCAGCTGCAGCGTCGTCGACTGCCGGTCGAGCTCCCCGAGCAGGATCTCGGCCAGCTCGGGGTCCTGCCGCCGCAGGACGTCGGCGGTCTCTGGGGCATGGGTGACCGACATGGTGAACTCCGGGGCGTCGACGTTGACGTACGACCAATGTAGGCCCGGGACCCGTGGGGTGCTCGGTCGTCACGTCCTGGCTGGTACGCCCGTGAGTGCTGTGACCACCGGATCCAGCGCCTGGTGTATCTCGTCGCCGATGGACCGGAAGAAGGTCAGGGGGGCGCCGTACGGGTCGTAGACCTCGTCCGCCTCCAGGGTGGGGGCCAGCAGCCACCCGCGTAGAGCCGCGGCCGCACGGACCAGGGCGCGGGCACGGGCGACCACGCCCTCCTCCAGCGGGGGCAGGGTCGCCGGGTCGATGGCGCGGACCAGGCGGGTGAACTCCTTCAGGGTGAAGGTGCGCAGGCCCGCCGAGTGGCCCATCGAGATGACCTGCTGGCGGTGGTCGCGGGTGGCCGTCAGGACCAGGTCGGCCATGATCACGTGCTCGTCGAGCAGCTCACGGCCCATGAAGCCGGAGGCGTCCGCGCCGAAGTCGGCCAGCACGGTCTCCGCGTTGGCCTCCATGGGCGCGCCCTCGTGACCCCAGGTGCCCGCGCTCTCCACGATCAGCGCACGGCCCAGCACACCGAGCCGCTGGCTCACGTAATGCCGGGTCAGCCGCTCGGTGATGGGCGAGCGGCACACGTTGCCGGTGCTGACGTGGAGGATGCGGAAGCAGTCGCGCGGAAGCCCCACGAACGTCGTCGTGATCTCCGCCGCGCTTTCCCCGTTGCCTATGCCACGCCCCGCGTCAGGGGCTGTCAATTGGCCACCTCGAGGTCTGGTACGACCTTCCGCAGCTCGTCGGGCGAGAGCGCACCCTCGCGCAGCAGCACGGGTACGGGGCCCGTGACGTCGACGATCGACGACGGGACGTTGCCCGGGGTCGGGCCGCCGTCGAGGTAGACGGAGACGGAGTCGCCGAGCATCTCCTGCGCGGCGTCACAGTCCTCCGGCGCCGGGTGGCCGGTCAGGTTCGCCGAGGAGACAGCCATGGGGCCGACCTCCGTCAGCAGCTCGATCGCCACCGGGTGCAGCGGCATGCGCACGGCCACCGTGCCCCGGGTGTCGCCCAGGTCCCACTGGAGGGACGGCTGGTGCTTGGCGACCAGCGTGAGGGCGCCCGGCCAGAAGGCGTCGACCAGTTCCCAGGCCAGCTCGGAGAAGTCGGTGACGAGACCGTGGAGGGTGTTCGGGGAGCCGATCAGCACAGGGGTGGGCATGTTGCGGCCCCGGCCCTTGGCGTCCAGCAGGTCCGCCACTGCCTCCGAGGAGAACGCGTCCGCGCCGATGCCGTACACCGTGTCGGTCGGGAGGACCACGAGCTCGCCACGGCGGACGGCGGACGCGGCTTCGCGCAGACCCGTCGTACGGTCCGTCGCGTCGTTGGTGTCGTATCGCCGTGCCATATCTAGCGGGCCTCCTCGTACACGTACATCTGGAAGGGAGCGGTGGGGCTGCTCACGGCAGTGCCTTGCGGGCCGTGGCGAACCGGGGGCGGTTGTTGAGGTCCGGGTGGTCGGCCGCGTCGGCCCAGCCCCGTTCCTCCGTGAAGATCCACGGCACCTGGCCGCCCTGGGTGTCGGCGTGCTCGATGACGACGACGCCGCCGGGGCGCAGGAGCCGGTGTGCGGTCCGTTCCAGACCGCGGATGAGATCGAGGCCGTCCTCCCCTGAGAACAGGGCGAGTTCGGGGTCGTAGTCCCGCGCCTCGGGAGCGACGTACTCCCATTCCGTGAGCGGGATGTAGGGCGGGTTGGAGATGACGAGGTCGACATGACCGTCGAGGTCGGGGAAGGCGTCGAGGGCGTTGCCCTGCCGCAGGTCGACCCGCGACCCCTCGACGTTCTTGCGCGTCCACTGAAGCGCTTCCTCGGACAGCTCCACGGCGTGCACGCGGGAGCGGGGCACCTCCTGGGCTAGGGCGAGCGCGATGGCGCCGGAGCCGGTGCACAGGTCGACGATGCGGGGCTCGACGACGTCCATGGCGCGTACCGCGTCTATGGCCCAGCCGACCACGGACTCGGTCTCCGGCCGCGGCACGAACACGCCCGGCCCCACCTGGAGTTCGAGGTACCGGAAGTACGCCCGCCCGGTGATGTGCTGCAACGGCTCGCGCTGCTCGCGCCGGGCGATGACCTCCCAGTACCGGGCGTCGAAGTCCGAGTCCTTCACGGAGTGCAGCGCGCCCCGCTTCACGCCGTGCACGAACGCGGCGAGCTCCTCCGCGTCGTTGCGCGGCGAGGGCACGCCGGCGTCGGCCAGCCGCTGGGTGGCCTGTGCCACCTCTGCGAGCAGCAGGTTCACGCATTCCTCCGTGTCGTACTGGGTCGTGCGTACGTGCCTTTAGGCGGCTGCCAGCTTCGCCGCCGAGTCCGCGTCGACGCAGGCCTGGATCACCGCGTCGAGGTCGCCGTCCAGGACCTGGTCCAGGTTGTACGCCTTGAAGCCGACGCGGTGGTCCGAGATGCGATTCTCCGGGAAGTTGTACGTGCGGATCTTCTCGGAGCGGTCGACGGTGCGGACCTGGCTGCGGCGGGCGTCGGCGGCCTCCTTCTCCGCCTCCTCCTGCGCCGCGGCGAGCAGCCTGGAGCGCAGGATACGCAAGGCCTGCTCCTTGTTCTGCAGCTGGCTCTTCTCGTTCTGGCAGGAGGCGACGACTCCGGTGGGGATGTGCGTGATGCGCACGGCGGAGTCGGTGGTGTTGACGGACTGGCCACCCGGGCCGGACGACCGGTACACGTCGATGCGGAGGTCGTTCGGGTTGATCTCGACGTCGACCTCCTCGGCCTCGGGCGTGACGAGCACACCGGCCGCGGAGGTGTGGATGCGGCCCTGGGACTCGGTGGCCGGCACGCGCTGCACGCGGTGCACGCCGCCCTCGTACTTCAGCCGCGCCCACACGCCCTGCCCGGGCTCGGTGGCGCCCTGGCCGCCCTTGGTCTTCACGGCGACCTGGACGTCCTTGTAGCCGCCCAGCTCGGACTCGGTGGCGTCGATGATCTCGGTCTTCCAGCCGACGCGCTCGGCGTACCGCAGGTACATGCGCAGCAGGTCACCGGCGAACAGCGCGGACTCGTCGCCGCCGGCGCCGGCCTTGATCTCCAGAATGACGTCCTTGTCGTCACTCGGGTCCCGGGGCACCAGCAGCAGCCGCAGCTTCTCGGTCAGCTCCTCGCGCGACTTCTCCAGCTCCTTGACCTCGGCCGCGAAGTCGGG
This sequence comes from Streptomyces cylindrosporus, assembly GCF_022698165.1. Classification (GTDB taxonomy): domain Bacteria; phylum Actinomycetota; class Actinomycetes; order Streptomycetales; family Streptomycetaceae; genus Streptomyces; species Streptomyces cylindrosporus. The sequence goes on along the minus strand of NZ_JALDAY010000005.1, from coordinate 489,314 downwards.
GTCGTCGGCGGCGAATTCGCGTGCGGTCTCGATGTCGTCGCCGGTCTGCTTCCAGGAGCGGTACGTGGCGACGATCGGGGTGAGCTCGGCGTAGCGCTTGTTCAGCTTGCGCGCGTTGGCCTGGTCGGCGTGGACCGACGGGTCGGCGAGCTTCTTCTCCAGGTCGGCGTGCTCACCGACGAGTTCCTCGACGGCCTCGAACATCTTGGGCTCCTGAAATGCGAAAAGAGAGGGAAGGCGGACGACCAAAAACGCCGGTCCAGGCGCGCCTGTGGAAGGGCGCGGCCGTGGACCGGCGAATTGGGGCCAGCTACTTCTTGGAGCCGGCGGCAGCCTTGCCGAAGCGGGCCTCGAAGCGGGCCACACGGCCACCGGTGTCGAGGATCTTCTGCTTGCCCGTGTAGAACGGGTGGCACTCGGAGCAGACCTCGGCACGGATGGTGCCGCTGGAGATCGTGCTACGGGTGGTGAACGACGCGCCACAGGTGCAGCTGACCTGCGTCTCGACGTACTCGGGGTGGATGTCGCGCTTCAAGGTGTCTCCTAGTTTCGGGAGGGCGCCGGGTCGCCGCCGCGGGATGCGGGGACGTGAACCGGAGCCGACGTACCAGTCTGCCAGGACTGGGGCCATCCCCCAAAACCGGGGGTCGGCGCGATCTATTCCACGACGCCCTTGGCCTCGCCCGTCGCCGTGCCCTTGGTGGCCGTCTTCGGGATGGCCAGGTCGTTCTTCAGGGCCGTCCAGACCTGCTGGGCCTTCGCCTTCTCGATGATCACGCGGTTCGGGTTCGCCGGGTCGTACTCGACCGGCATGGTGATCATCTGCATCTTCGAGGAGCTGATGGACTTCAGGCCGTTGGCGAAGGACATCAGGGAGTTGACCGAGCCCAGGTCGGAGTCGGTGGTGACGGCGCTGGTGGCGGTGTCGGCGAGGTCGTACAGCTTCTTCGGGCTGGTGAACAGGCCGACGTGCTTGACCTGGTCGACGAGGGCCTTGATGAAGGCCTGCTGGAGCTGGATGCGGCCGAGGTCGGAGCCGTCGCCGACGCCGTGCCGGGTACGGACCAGGCCGAGCGCCTGCTTGCCGTTCAGGGTGTGCGTGCCGGCCTTGAGGCTGAGGTGGCTCTGCTTGTCGGTGATGTCCTTGGTCGTGGTGACCTTGACCCCGCCGAGCTCGTCGACGAGCTTCTCGAAGCCGCTGAAGTCGACTTCCAGGTAGTGGTCCATGCGCAGCCCGGTGACGGACTCGACCGTCTTCACGGCACAGGTGGCACCGCCCGTCGTGTACGCGGTGTTGAACATCACCCCGGACGCGGCGTCGTGGGTGACGCCCTTGTCGTCGGTGCACTCGGGCCGGTCGACGAGGGTGTCCCGCGGGATGGAGACGACGCTTGCCTTCTTGTGGCCCTTGTAGACGTGCACGATCATCGCGGTGTCGGAGCGGGCGCTGCCGTCGTCCGTGCCGCCGCCCAGCTTCTTGTTGCTGCCGGAGCGCGAGTCCGAGCCGAGGACCAGGATGTTCTCGGAGCCGTTGTCGACCTTGGTGGGCCGGTCCGTGCCGAGGGCGCCGTTGATGTCGACGCTCTTGATGTTGCCGTTGAGCTTGAAGTACAGATACCCGGCACCGGTGCCGCCCAGCACGAGGATGCCCGCGGCGGTCCAGGCCATCAGCATCAGGGCCTTGCGGTGCTCGCTGCGCGGCTTGCGGCGGCCCTTGGCGCGGTGACGCGGGCCGTTGGTGCCGGCGTCGCCCGGTATGCCGGGCTCCGGCGTGCTCTCGGCGGACATGTGCTCCTCGAATCTCGTCCGGTCGGTTACCCCCTGCTTTCAGGGACAGGCCTGAATCGATGCGAATGACACCGCACCATCGTCACTCCGTCCGGTCAGACGGGGAAACTCGGGAAAGGGTTGCACAACGCTCTGTGCCCAAACCGTGGAGGACTGGACACAGAGCGTGATGACGTAAACGGGACGAACCCCGCTCACCTGCGTTTTCAGCCGAAGATGTCGTACTGCTGGAAACCGGTACCGACCGAGATCCTTGTGGCAAAGATCTCGCTGGTGGCTTTACCGGTGCCCTTGTACAGATAGAGCGTGCCGCCGGGCGTACGGGCCAGGAAGTCGGCCTTGCCGTCGCCGTCGACGTCTCCGATCGCGTCGAAGGCGTTGTACGTCGTGTTGCTCCAGGTGCGGACCTTGACCCGGGCGGAGAACGGGCTGGAGGCGCTGCCGGTGCCCTTGTACAGGTAGACCGCGCCGGTGCTCTTGTTGCGGGCGATCAGGTCGGCCTTGCCGTCACCGTTGAAGTCGCCCTTGCCGCGCAGGGTGTTGTACTGGTTCCAGCCGGTGCCGGTACCGATCTGCTTGCGCGCCGCGAAGGTCCCGTTGCCGTTGCCCGGGTAGAGCCACGCCTTGCCCGCGGAGTCCACGGAGACCAGGTCGGGCTTGTAGTCGCCGGTGAGGTCGCCCGGGGTGACGATCCGGGTCCGGGTCGTCCAGCCGCTGAAGATCTTCGTCTTGGACCAGGAGCCGCTCGCCGGCACGTAGTGCAGCCAGTAGACGTTCCCGGTGGAGCTCTCCCGGGCCACCAGGTCCTGGTAGCCGTCCCGGTTGAGGTCGGTCTGCAGCACGAGGTTCACACCGGAGTACGACCCCACGGACTGACGCGCCCCGAACGAGGTGCCCGTGGAGTTCTTCTGGTACGCCTCCTTGTCGGAGGACGCGCGCACGAACAGGTCGGCCTTGCCGTCGGTGTAGCTGAGGTTGGCGTCGTCGACGTTCGCGTAGGCGGCGCCGACGTAGGTGCTGACCTTGGAGAAGACGCTGTAGTAGCCCTTGGCGACACAGTCCGCGACGCCCCAGGAGACCACGCCCACGATCCGGTTGTTCACGACGAGCGGCCCGCCGGAGTCGCCGTTGCACGCGGCCTTGGTGCCCGTGTCGCTGCCGCTCTGCGTACCGGCGCAGATCATGTGGCCCTTGACGTACTCGGAGCCGTACACGCCGGAGCAGGTGGTGTCGGTGTGGATGGTCAGCGTGGCCGACTTCAGGGTGTCGGAGATGTCGTCGCTGGTGGAGCTGGTACGCCCCCAGCCGTAGATCTTGGCGCTGGTGCCGCCGGTGTACGAGGCGGTGTCGCCGGATGTCGTCATGCGGATCGGCGTCGCCGTGACCGGCGCGGCGAGGGTGAGCACGGCGATGTCGTTGTTGATGGTCGTCGGGCTGTACGAGGGGTGGTTCCACTGCCGCAGGGGCAGCGAGACGGTGCCGCCGTGCAGGTCGGTGTTGCCGGAACTGTCGGTGGTCGGCAGCTGGTTGGTGCCGGTCAGGACGGCGCCGTACGCCTTCCAGTTGTAGCTCTTGCCGTTCTCGTCCTTGACGCAGTGCGCGGCGGTGAGGATCTTCGTCGGCGCGACGACGGTGCCGCCGCAGAAGAAGCCGAGGTCGTCGCTGGTGTCGTCGGTGGTGCCGTTGTCGTCGTAGTACCAGAGCTGCGCCATCCAGGGTGCCGTGGTGATGGCGGTGTCGGTGCCGCCGACGACCTTCGGGCTCACGGTGGAGCCGGTGGTGCTGGAGCTGAGCGTCGACTTCTCGGTCGTCGTCTCCCCGGCGGTGCCGTCGGTGGCGAGGGCGCCGGCGATGCGCTCGGTGAGGGCGGCGGTCGAGACGGAGGCGGTGGCGGGCTTGGTCGTCGGCGCCGGCACGGCGGTCGCGGCGGTCGCCGAGGTGCCCAGCAGCGCCGCTGCGACGGCCGCGGCGGCTCCGGCGGCGGTCAGGGGCAGCGCGAGGCGTATCCGCCGTCTGTGCCGGCCGCCGGTGGACGAGGTTTCGGACAAGGGAGTCCCCTCAGAGGTGCATGAGTCGGAAGGGGTGCATGGGGCACCCATCCCTCTCAGCGCCAAAAGGGCGGCCCCCGTCACTGGTGTGACGGGGGCCGCCCTGCGGAAGGCTCGTGCTCAGTCGCCGTTGCCCGGCGTCGGCGTCGTCTTCTGGATCTGCATCAGGAACTCGACGTTCGACTTGGTCTGCTTCATCTTGTCGAGAAGCAGCTCGATCGCCTGCTGCTGGTCCAGCGCGTGCAGGACGCGGCGGAGCTTCCAGACGACCGCCAGCTCCTCGTTGCCGAGCAGGATCTCTTCCTTGCGGGTGCCGGACGCGTCCACGTCCACCGCCGGGAAGATGCGCTTGTCGGCGAGCTTGCGGTCGAGCTTGAGCTCCATGTTGCCGGTGCCCTTGAACTCCTCGAAGATCACCTCGTCCATGCGGGACCCGGTGTCCACCAGGGCGGTGGCGAGGATGGTCAGCGAGCCGCCGTCCTCGATGTTGCGGGCCGCACCGAAGAAGCGCTTCGGCGGGTAGAGCGCGGTCGAGTCGACACCACCGGACAGGATGCGGCCGGAGGCCGGGGCGGCGAGGTTGTACGCACGGCCCAGACGCGTGATCGAGTCGAGCAGCACGACCACGTCGTGGCCCAGCTCCACCAGGCGCTTGGCGCGCTCGATGGCGAGCTCGGCGACCGTGGTGTGGTCCTCGGCCGGGCGGTCGAAGGTCGAGGAGATGACCTCGCCCTTCACCGACCGCTGCATGTCGGTGACCTCTTCCGGACGCTCGTCGACGAGGACGACCATCAGGTGGCACTCGGGGTTGTTGTGCGTGATCGCGTTGGCGATCGCCTGCATGATCATGGTCTTGCCGGTCTTCGGCGGGGCCACGATCAGACCGCGCTGGCCCTTACCGATCGGCGACACCAGGTCGATGATGCGCGTGGTGAGGACGCCCGGGTCCGTCTCCAGGCGGAGGCGGTCCTGCGGGTAGAGCGGGGTGAGCTTGTTGAACTCCGGTCGGCCGCGGCCGTGTTCGGGCGCCATGCCGTTGACGGAGTCCAGGCGGACCAGCGCGTTGAACTTCTCGCGCCGCTCGCCTTCCTTGGGCTGGCGGACCGCGCCGGTGATGTGGTCGCCCTTGCGCAGGCCGTTCTTGCGGACCTGGGCGAGGGAGACGTACACGTCGTTGGGGCCCGGGAGGTAGCCCGACGTACGGATGAAGGCGTAGTTGTCGAGGATGTCCAGGATGCCCGCGACCGGGATCAGGACGTCGTCCTCGGACAGCTGCGGCTCGGCGCCGCCGCCCATCTCGTCACGGCCACGGCGGCCACGGCGGTCCCGGTAACGGCCGCGGCGGCCGCGGCGGCCGCCCTCGAAGTCGTCGTCGTCCTGGGGGCCGTTGTCGCGCTGCTGACGGTCCTGGCGGCCGCCGCCCTGCTGCTGGTTCTGCTGCTGGCGCTGACCGCCCTGGCCCTGCTGCTCGTCGCCCTTGCGACGGTCGCCGCGGTCACCACGGTCGCCGCGGTCACGCCCGCGGTCGCGGTCCCGGCGGTCGCGGCGGCCCTGCCGGCCGTCGGCGTCACCGGCGTCGCCCTTGGCCTCGCCCTGCGGCTGGCCCTGGGCGGGCGTCTCGGCCTTCGGCTCGCTCTTCGCCTCGGCGACGATCGTCTCGGCGCCCGACGCGGTCGGAGCGCCGGCCTCGGCCGTGGCGCGGCGACGGCGGCGCTCGGCGGGGGCGTCGTCGGAGGCGGGCTGGCCGGGAATCTCGATCTGCTGCTGGGCCACGGCCTGCTCGGCGGGGGCCTCGGCCTTGGCGTCCGCCTTCTTCGCCGTGCTGTCGCCGTTCTCGGCGGACTCGCCGGTACGGGCCTTGGAGGTGGCCCGGCGCTTCGGCTTGGTCTCGGTGGCGGCGTCGGCCTTCGCGGCCGGGGCAGCGCCACCTCCCGCCTGCGCCTCCTTGATGACCTCGATCAGCTGGCTCTTGCGCATCCGCGCGGTGCCCCTGATGCCGAGGCCGGAGGCGACCTGCTGCAGCTCGGCCAGCACCATGCCCTCGAGGCCGGTACCGCGGCGCCGCCGGGAGCCGGCACCGGTGGCAGGCGCGGAGGCGTCCGTGGCGGGCGCGGCAGCGGTCTCCTCGACACGTGCGCCCATCAGATCGGTGGTGTCGCTCACGAAGGGTCCTTCCCTGGAGCGGACGTCGGCCTGTCTGGCTCGGCGACCGGTTGTGCTGTCCGGCTTCGGTCCTTGCTGTGTGGACCGTGCCGGGGCGGTGGTCCGCCCATGGAGGCGGAGGAAATATCTGGGATGGCGCTCGCCGAGACCTGGGCCGTGGCACCGGGTGTCAGTGTCACGTGGTTCGGTAGCACCGATTCCGGAGCGTGCCCGGCAAGTCGCTCAGCGCCCGCGTACGAGGTACTGCCCGCGTACGTCGTACGGAACACAGTGCGGCTTGGGAGGCTCCCGGAAGAATGTCTGTCCCGGACGGGGACAACAAGCACCTCGCCATGGTGGGGTCGGGTGCAGACTTGAGGTTAACACTACCGGATCCAACAAACATTCCCCCTCTCGAAATCCGGCAACCGCCGGCTTCACATGTCACTGGAGGCCGCGAGCGGCAGCACGCTCGCGCCCTGGGCGTCGAGGTCGAGCCGGTTGGCGGCCCACCCCTCGCCCGCCAGATGGGACACCTTGTCGGCGCTGTCGGCGTCGGCCAGCGCCAGCACGGTGGGTCCTGCGCCGGAGATGACTGCCGGGACTCCGTCGGCCCGCAGCCGCTCCACCAGCGCGGCGCTCTCCGGCATGGCCGGCGCGCGGTACTCCTGGTGGAGACGGTCCTCGGTGGCGGGCAGCAGCAGCTCGGGGCGCCTGGTCAGGGCCTCGACGAGCAGGGCCGCACGGCCCGCGTTGGCGGCGGCGTCGACGTGCGGCACGGTGCGCGGCAGCAGGCCGCGCGCGGTCTCGGTGAGGACCGGCTTCCCGGGCACGAAAACCACCGGAACGATGGAATCGGCGGCGTCCATCCTGATCGCGCGGGCGGCGCCCGCCTCCATCCAGGAGAGGGTGAAGCCGCCGAGCAGACAGGCCGCCACGTTGTCGGGGTGGCCCTCGATCTCGGTCGCGAGCTCCAGCAGGGCGGTGTCGTCGAGCCTGGACTCGCCGCCTATGGTCACGGCTCGCGCGGCGACGATGCCGGCGCAGATGGCGGCGGAGGAGGAGCCGAGGCCGCGGCCGTGCGGGATGCGGTTGGCGCACACGATCTCCAGGCCGCGCGGCTGTCCGCCGAGCAGGTCGAAGGCGGTGCGCAGGGAGCGTACGAGGAGGTGGTTCTCGTCACGCGGCAGCGTCTCGCTGCCCTCGCCCGCGATGTCGATGTGCAGCCCGGAGTCGGCCACCCGGACGACCACGTCGTCGTAGAGCCCCAGCGACAGGCCGAGGGCGTCGAAGCCCGGGCCGAGGTTGGCGCTGGTGGCGGGGACGCGCACCCTGACGGCGGCGGCGCGGAAGGCTGGACCGGCCATCGCTCGATGACTCTCCTTGAGCTGCGTGATTGTCGAATGACTTTCGATGAACATTCGATGGTGTACGAAGACCCTGCGGGCCGCGGAGACGGCGCGGCACCCCGGCATACGCTCGGGCATATGCAGCGGGCGGGTTCGGTACAGCCTATCGAAGGAAGGTTCTGTGGCGACATAGGGCGCACAGGAGGCGCACGATGCGTGTCGTAAGCCCCCTGTGCACCCCTCCTGGGGAGTTCCCTAGGCGAGGCCGAGCCGCTCGGCCGCGGTGGCCGCGTCGACCGGGACGGTGACCGGCTGCGGGGCGCCGGCGACGGCCCAGTCGGGGTCCTTGAGACCGTTTCCGGTCACGGTGCACACGATCCGCTGACCCGGGTCGACCTTGCCCTGCTCGGCGGCCTTCAGCAGACCGGCCACGGAAGCGGCGGACGCGGGCTCCACGAAGACGCCCTCCTGAGCGGCCAACAGCCGGTAGGCGCGCAGGATCTCACGGTCCGTCACCTCGTCGATGAACCCGCCGGACTCGTCCCGCGCGGCGAGCGCGAACTGCCAGGACGCGGGGTTGCCGATGCGGATGGCGGTGGCGATCGTCGAGGGGTCCTTGACGACCTCGCCGCGCACGATGGGGGCGGAGCCGGAGGCCTGGAACCCCCACATCCGGGGGGTCCTGGAGGCGACGCCGTCACCGGCGTACTCCTTGTAGCCCTTCCAATAGGCCGTGATGTTGCCCGCGTTGCCGACCGGGAGGACGTGGATGTCGGGTGCGTCGCCGAGCATGTCGACGATCTCGAAGGCGGCCGTCTTCTGCCCCTCGATACGGACGGGGTTGACCGAATTCACCAGCGCCACGGGGTAGTTCTCGCTGAGCGAGCGGGCGAGCGTGAGGCAGTCGTCGAAGTTGCCGTCGACCTGGAGGATCTTGGCGCCGTGCACGAGCGCCTGGCCCATCTTGCCGAGCGCGATCTTGCCCTGCGGGACGAGAACGGCCGAAACCATGCCGGCGCGCACCGCGTAGGCGGCGGCACTCGCCGAGGTGTTGCCGGTGGAGGCGCAGATGACGGCCTGCGCGCCCTCCTCCTTGGCCTTGGTGATGGCCATGGTCATTCCGCGGTCCTTGAAGGACCCGGTGGGGTTCGCGCCCTCGACCTTGAGGTGAACCTCACAGCCCGTGCGCTCGGAGAGCACCTGCGCGGGCACGAGGGGCGTACCGCCCTCGCGGAGCGTCACGACCGGCGTAGTGTCGGAGACGGGCAGCCGGTCCCGGTACTCCTCGATGATTCCGCGCCACTGGTGGGTCATTGCTGGTTACTCTCCTTCAACCCGCATGATGCTGGCGACACCCCGCACGGTGTCGAGCTTGCGCAGCGCCTCGACGGTCCCGGAGAGGGAGGCGTCGGAGGCCCGGTGGGTGACGACGACGAGAGAGGCCTCGCCGTCCCCTTCTGGACGACCTTGCTGCCGAACCGTATCGATGGAAACCCCGTGCTCCGCGAACACGGTCGCGACCTGGGCGAGAACACCCGGTTTGTCGGCGACATCGAGGCTGATGTGGTAGCGGGTGACGACGTCTCCCATTCCCGACACGGGCAGCGCGGCGTACGCCGACTCGCCGGGCCCCGTTGCCCCGCTGAGCCGGTTGCGGCAGACGGCGACGAGGTCGCCGAGGACCGCGGAGGCCGTGGGCGCACCGCCGGCGCCGGGCCCGTAGAACATCAGCTGACCGGACGCGTCCGACTCCACGAAGACGGCGTTGTACGCGCCCCGCACGGAGGCCAGCGGATGGGTCAGCGGAATCATGGCGGGGTGCACGCGGGCCGTCACCGAGCCGCCGTCCCCGGCACGCTCGCAGATGGCGAGCAGCTTGATGGTGCAGCCCATGTTCTTCGCGGAGGCGAAGTCGGAGGCGGTGACCTCGGTCATGCCCTCGCGGTAGACGTCGTCCAGGCGCACACGCGAGTGGAAGGCGATGCCGGCGAGGATGGCGGCCTTGGCGGCGGCGTCGAAGCCTTCGACGTCGGCGGTGGGGTCGGCCTCCGCGTACCCCAGGGCGGTGGCCTCGTCGAGGGCCTCCTGGTAGCCAGCCCCGGTCGAGTCCATCTTGTCGAGGATGAAGTTCGTGGTCCCGTTCACGATCCCGAGCACCCGGTTGACCTTGTCGCCGGCCAGCGACTCCCGCAACGGCCGGATCAGCGGGATGGCACCGGCGACGGCGGCCTCGTAGTAGAGGTCCCTGCCGTGCTGCTCGGCCGCGGCGTGCAGTGCGGCCCCGTCCTGGGCGAGAAGCGCCTTGTTGGCGGAGACGACGGACGCACCATGCTCGAAAGCGGTCGTAATAAGGGTACGAGCGGGCTCGATCCCCCCGATGACCTCGACCACGACATCAATGTCGCCGCGTTTGACGAGGGCGGTGGCGTCCGTGGTGACCAGGCTCGGGTCGATCCCCTCACGCACCCTGGAGGGCCGCCGCACCGCGACCCCCGCGAGCTCCACGGGGGCCCCGATCCTGGCGGCGAGGTCGTCGGCGTGCGTCGTCATGATGCGCGCCACCTCTGAGCCGACAACCCCACAGCCCAGCAGCGCCACCTTCAGCGGACGCGTACGCATCATCCGACCTCGTTTCCTCATACCGTCTACGGTTGGACCAGTCTCACTCACCGGACGGGAGTTTCTGCCCTTCGTCCGGATCGTGAGACATCTATTTCATTTGTACGGGGGTGGAAGACCGGAGATCTTCCGTTCCCGGGGTCAAGGCTGTCCGGGCCGCGCTCACCCGACGTCGAGCCGCAGCAGATCGTCCTCCGTCTCCCGCCGGACGATCACCCGGGACTCACCGTCGCCCACGGCGACGACCGGGGGCCGCAGCACGTGGTTGTAGTTGCTCGCCATGGACCGGCAGTAGGCGCCGGTGGCCGGTACGGCGATGAGGTCACCCGGTGCCAGGTCGGCCGGCAGGAACGCGTCCTTGACCACGATGTCCCCGCTCTCGCAGTGCTTGCCGACGACACGGGCGAGCATGGGCTCGGCGTCGCTGGTCCGGGACACGAGAGCGACGCTGTACTCGGCGTCGTACAACGCGGTCCTGATGTTGTCGGACATGCCGCCGTCGACGGAGACGTACGTCCGCAGCCCGTCGAGGGGCTTGATGGTGCCGACCTCGTAGAGGGTGAAGGCGGTGGGCCCGACGATGGCGCGCCCGGGTTCGACGGAGATCCGCGGGGTCCGCAACTTGGCGGCGTCGCACTCCCGGCTGACGATCTCCGTCAGCGCCTTGGCGATCTCGTGCGGCTCGCGCGGGTCGTCATCGGAGGTGTAGGCGATACCCAGCCCGCCCCCGAGGTCGATCTCCGGCAGCTCGACGCCGTGCTCGTCGCGGATGTCCTTGAGCAGCCCGACAACCCTGTGGGCGGCGACCTCGAACCCGGACATGTCGAAGATCTGCGACCCGATGTGGGAGTGAATCCCGATGAGTTCGAGCGAGTCGAGCTGGAGCGCCCGCCGCACGGCCTCGGCCGCCTGCCCGCCCGCCAGCGGAATGCCGAACTTCTGGTCCTCGTGAGCGGTGGCGATGAACTCGTGCGTGTGCGCCTCGACGCCGACGGTGATACGGATCTGCACGCGCTGCCGCTTGCCCAGCTCCCGCGCGATGTGGGCCACGCGGACGATCTCCTGGAAGGAGTCGAGGACGATACGGCCCACGCCCGCGGTGATCGCGCGGTGGATCTCTTCCTTGGACTTGTTGTTGCCGTGGAAGGCGATGCGGTCGGCGGGCATGCCGGCGGAGAGGGCGGTGGCGAGTTCACCGCCGGAGCAGACGTCGAGGTTGAGCCCCTCTTCGTGCAGCCACCGCACGACGGCGCGCGACAGGAACGCCTTGCCGGCGTAGAACACGTCGGCGTCGGTCCCGAAGGCGGCCCGCCAGGCGCGGGCACGGGCGCGGAAGTCGGCCTCGTCGAGGACGTAGGCGGGCGTGCCGTACTCCTCGGCGAGGGTCTTGACGTCGATACCGCCGACGGTCGCGACACCGTCCTCGTCACGGCTGACCGTCTGGGACCAGACCTTGGGGTCGAGGGTGTTGAGGTCGGCGGGCGGAGCGGAGTAGTGCCCCTCGGGAAGGACGTCGGCGTGCCGGGGCCCGGCGGGGTGTGCGGAACGGCTCATCTGCTTCGTGACTTTCTGGTGGCTTCTCTGGGGGCTGCTGGGGGCCGGGACCGGGAGTGTCAGGGGTGCCGTAGCTGGGGGTGGATCTGGGGGGGGCTTGTCCAGGGGGTGGGGAGGGTCTTGCCCGGTGGTTGTGGCTGTAGCTGCGGCTATCGCTGCGGCTGCGGCTGCGGCTGCGGCGAGCCCAGCTGATTACCGGGACGGAACCTGACCCGTGGCCCTGGTCGGGCTTGTCCAGTGACTTCCAGTCGGCGGCGGCTCCAGTGGCTTCTAGAGGTGGTCGGGTGCGTCGATGCCGAGCAGGGACAGGCCGCCGGCCAGCACCGTCCCGGCGGCTTCGGCGAGGGCGAGCCGGGCGCGGTGGGCGGCCGAGGGTTTCTCGTCGCCGCGCGGGAGGACGGTGGGCAGGAGGGCGAGGGCGGCATCGGCGACGGTGACGAGCTGCCGGGTGAGGCGATCGGGGGAACGGCGGGTGGCCGCGGTGGTGAGGATGCGGGAGTGGTCGGCGAGGGCGGTCACCAAGGGGGTGACGAGGGAGGTGATGTCGGAGTGCCGGGGGCTGCAAGCCTCGGGGCGCGGGATGCCGCTGGGGGCGCGATGTCCGGAGTCGACGGCCTCGGCATTGGCATCGGCATCGGCATCGGCATCGGTGTGCGGGCTTCCGCAGGGTTCGAGGTGCCTGGCGTCGATCGCCTCGGAGTCCCGGGTGTCGCCCGGCTCGGAGGTGAAGCCCAGGTCGGCGGCGTTGCGGCTGAGGGCCCGGGTGCGGGCGTGGGCGTAACGGACGCGGAAGAGCGGGTTGCTCTCGCGCTGGACGAGGTGGTCGGCGGTGATCCGGGGACGGTCGTGGGCGGCGGGGTGCAGCAGCGCCCAGCGGGCGGCGTCGGGGCCCAGCGGGGCGGGGTCCTCCGGGGCCGGAACGGGACGGAGATTGACCGGTTCACGGTGTTCGACCGCGGCGCGGCCGTCCTGGGAGGCGATGATCCGGCCGAGGGCGTCGGCAACGACTTCGGCGCGGACGTCGTCGTACGGGATCCGCAGCTCGACGATCTCCCCGGCGAGAACGTCGGAGTGCCCGTACGCGGCACCCGCCCGCAGGATGTCCCGCACGAGCGCGACCTCGGCGGAGACCCCGGCCTCCCCCAGGCTGATGTTGAGGAAACCGGGCCCGGTGAGGGTGACGTCGGCGATGCCGTCGGTCGCGGCGAGGTGCTGCCGAAGGATCTGGGCGACATCGAGGGGCGCACGGCCGGCCGGCCGGGCGAGCTGGAGGGCGATGTTGGTGGCGTAGTCCCCGCAGCCTCCGGGCCCGGGCGGCGTAACCACGGCCCGTACCGGAACGGCAACACTCAGCTCCCCCTCGTCGACAGCACGACGCACCGCGCGCAGCACGGTGTGGGAGAGCTCGACGGGGGTCACGGGACAAGCGTATGGGAGGAGGGGGGTGGGTAGGCGAGCCGGTTTGGGGAGGGTCCGGGATGTGGGACGGGGGGTGGGGGCCGGGCGAGGACGAGGCAGGGGTGGGGGTGGGACCGGGCGGGACATGTCGAGGCGGCGGAGCCGCTCTCACTGTGGCGTGGCGCGGCTCGGTTGCCAGCAGGGGGCTTGACGTTCTCAGGCGCCGGCGGCGCGCCCGGCCCGCTCGGCCTCACCGACCCCGAGGACGGACCCGACCCCCGAATCGCGACCGTCCCCTCCCGCCACTCCCACCGCTCCTCCCCGCTCCCCTTCCCCTCTCCCACTCCTCCTCCGCTCGATCAACTGCTGTACGAGGCGTACGAGTTCGGCGGGCTCGAAGGGCTTGGCGAGGAAGGCGTCGACGCCGACGTCGAGGCCGGTCTCGACCTCGTAGGAGGTGCAGGCGCTGACGATGGCGAGAGGGAGGTCACGGGTACGGGGGTCGGAACGCAGCCGCGCGGCGGTCCGCAGCCCGTCGAGTCGCGGCATGACGACATCGAGCGTCACGACATCGGGCCGCACCTGATGGACGACATCCAGACACTCGGCACCATCGGCCGCGGTCACGACCTCGAGCCCCTCGAGCTCAAGATTGACCCTGATCAGCTGCCGGATGACCTTGTTGTCGTCCACAACAAGCACCCGACCCGACGCGCCTGGCACAACTCGAGAGTAGGTCGACACCGGCCACCGCGTCCGGCTTTTCCCCACTTCCAACCTGCGCGGGGGACACCGGGACAGCGTGTACGGAGCCAGCACGAAGAGCCGAAGCCAACGACCACTGAGACGCGACGCGCAGGCACCCCCACGTCCATCACCCTGCACCGACACCCGGGCCGACGTCAGGAAACCCGTTCATGAACACCCTGTTGGAGCTGGTAGGGTTCTACCCGTCGCCGCGCACACAGCGCAGCGGACACGCCCCCGTAGCTCAGGGGATAGAGCAACGGCCTCCGGAGCCGTGTGCGCAGGTTCGAATCCTGCCGGGGGCACTCGCCGGTCTGAAGGTTGATTCGAGACCTGACCAGGGCGAATGCCGACAGAAAAGGGCGGGAGTCACTCTCACTGACTCCCGCCCTTTCTCACTCTCTCTCACGGTTCGCGTGTGAGGAGCGTGTGGGTGCTACGGCTGCCACTGGGATGGCTTGGCCTCCCGGCCCAGGCGTGCCCCTGGGGTGCGGCACCATGACAGGCATGGACCTTGAAGGGATAGGTGCGCTCTCTGCGGCCGGAGTGGCCCTCATCGCAGTACCCGCCTCCGTGCTCGTTGGCCGATGGCAGACCAAAGCCGCCCTGCGCTCGGCGGAGGCCACCAGCGAGGCGGGGATGGCTCAAGCCGAATCGTCAATCCGTGCAGCATTGGACGCTGTCCGGGCTGAGACGCGCGCAACGCACTTGTAGTGGCATCGCAGTATCAAGCGAGAAGCCTACGTCTCGTTCCTCCTCGCCGCCCATCGTGTAAGGGAGGTGGGTGAGAGATTCGCCGCGGACAACGCGGAAGATCTCCCAATAGAGAGCATTAAGGCCGGGAAGACTGCTGTCGAAGATGGTCTCGCTGCCCTCAAAGAGGCTCAAACAATCATCGAGCTAGAGGGGCCCGAAGACGTAGCTGCGTCTGCCGCAGTGATGACCAATGCCGTTAAGGCGATGGTCATCTACTTTGGCGAGCAAGCCACTTTTGAGAGAGCGTTGGGAAAGCTTCACAGGTTAATGGACGATCAACCGCCGAGCGTGAGCGGCCCTGCTGAAATCCTCCTTGAGGCGCTTTCTCATGTGCGCCGTCTCCGTTGGACAGCTTCTCCCGATCCCACGGCGTTGGATGAACACGAGGCTCGCGAAGTCATCGCTGCGAAACTGGCCTGCCGTGAGGCAGGAAGAGCGCTACCGCCCAACTCGCTCGAACACGATGAGTTCGAAGCGCTCCTTGAGGGGCACGCACCCCGCCCTCCAATGCTCAGTGAACGGTACCTCGATGCCGTTCATCAATTCGACGCAGAAGAAGTGACCTTCATTCGAGCCGCGAAAGCGGAGCTACACGGCCAAGTTGATATATAAAGTTTCCCTGCCGGGTGTCTTCTGAGCGAGGAAGCCTGAGCGGATTCTACTAGCCGATCCAGCGACGCGGGCTCATGAGAGCGCCCCGCACGGCGGGGACATCGTCCTGTTGCCGCTCGTCTTCCATGAGCACGGTCTGTCCGAGCAGGTCCCCGAGGTGCACGCAAGTCGCGCGCCAGCTCCGTGAGCATATCGATGCGCGGCGGATTCCGGCGCCCGGTCTCGATCTTCGCGAGCCAATCGGTGCTAAGACCGACCAGGCCGGCCAACGTCTGGCCACGGCGCTTCCGGTAGAACGCGATGCGTTCGCCGATACTGGGGTGATCTCCAAGACCACGCATTGCGTGTTGCGTCCTGGTCTGTAGGGACCCGCTTCACGGTATCGAGCCGGTCGTCACGGAAACGGAGGTGTCCCACCTGTCCGACGCACTTGCTGAAACACCCGGGTGTTTCAGCCCTCCCCGGCTCCAGCGCCAGTGGCCGGTACCGGCGGTCAGCAGCGAGGTGAAACCCTGCTGGTCTGCCCGACCCGGGAGCGCCCGAGGCACGCGGCCTGCAACCGGAACTGTCTCCGCCGACGGATACGTCGGCCCTCCTCCCGCTCGGGCTCCTCCCGCCGTCCTGCCGCTTTGTTCTTCGCAGTCGCCCTCCCTGGACGGTCAACCAGGCGCCGAACTCCTGTGGCATCTACCGCCACTACCCGCCGGTCTTGCACCGCCAGATCACGCCTTCGAACTGCTGTCGCAGCCGCGTGGGATACGCGCCGTGCCCGCCGATCGGCAGGTATGGCGCGATTAACTCCCACTCTCCGTCTCTCAGTTGCATGCGCGTCTATGCAGGACCGTCTAGCGGCCCGGGCCCCGGGGGCCTAGAGCGTGTCTCTTTGATGGGTTGATCAGTTGACCGGATATGTCTGTGCGATTAGTGATCACTGATGCGATGTGGGACCGGATCGAGCCGCTGATGCCGGCCGATCCGGTCCGCGGTCGGCGATGGGCCGATCACCGCCGAACCCTGGAAGGTATCGCGTGGAAGTTACCGCACCTGCTCGCCCTGGCGAGACCTGCCGGCCGAGCTCGGTTCGTTCCAGACCGCCCACAAACGACTGATCAGGTGGGCCGTGGACGGCACCTGGGAACGCATCCTCGCCGCAGTTCCGGCAGCAGCGGACGCTGATGCCGACATCGGCTGGACCGTCTCGGTGGACTCCACCGTCTGCCGGGCTCACCAGCATGCTGCCGGTGCCAGGAAAAGGGGGCGCCAGGCCGGGCCGAACCCGACGACCACGCCCTCGGACGCTCCCGCGGCGGCCTGAGTACGAAGGTGCACCTTGCCAGCGACAGCCGTGCACGGCCTCTGGCCCTTCGCGTCACCGCAGGTCAGGCTGGCGACGCCCCCGCTTTCGAGATCGTCATGGCAGGCATCCGTGTTCCGCGAAGCGGCCCCGGTCGACCGAGAACCCGACCCGATGCCGTCTTGGCGGATCGCGCGTACTCCTCCCGCGCGATCCGCAATCACCTCCGGCGACGCGGAATCCGCACAGTCATCCCGCAGCCGCTCGACCAGGCCGGCCACCGGCTGCGGCGAGGCCGCGACGGAGGCCGCCCACCCGCTTTCGACGCCGAGGCATACAAGCAGCGCAACTCCGTCGAACGATGCATCAACCGACTCAAGCAGTGGCGCGGCTTGGCCTTGCGAACGGACAAGCTCGCCATCGCCTACCAGGCCGCACTTCAGCTCGCGGCCATCCTCATCTGGACAGCCCCTTGACGGCCGAAGCACCTTGCCCGCGAGGATGGCCACATGGACGATCTTGTGGAGTTCCTCGTCGCACGCATCATGGACGACAACCACGCCTATGCCTACGTGGCTGACACCATGGGCGGCGAGGCTCTTCTCGACAGCCACCTCCCCATGCTCGATCTGATCGAGCAACTGGCGAACGACTACAAAGCCATGGCCCCCTCGGACTCCCGCTCGGCCGGCCTGGCATACGCGCTGAGAGTCCTTGGCCAGTCATACGCCGAACACCCCGCCTACCAGCAGGAATGGCGCCCATAGCCTTTCAAAGAGACAGGCCCTAGTCGGCTGTGGTCGTCCGGCACCGCGCCGTCGCCTCAGCAGACGGTCGGCTTTGGGATGATCAGCTCACGGTGACCGTTCCTGAGTCTGCCGGGCGTCCCGTCCTCCTTGCGCACATGTATGTCCAGTCGACGCCGGTCGCGTACGTCATTTTGCTGGCCGTTGCCGTGCCTGTGGCCCTTCCTGCCTGGTGGTTCTGAGCCCGCATGATGGTCCCGAAATGGCGCGAGAAGAGGCCGCCGGTGAGCAGGGATCAGCCGAACGCCGTTCAAGCGGCCTGCGGTTGTCACCTGCTGGCCTTCGCCATGCTCGGTCTGGTGGTGTGGGGTATATGGGGCCTCGTTCTACGACTGTGAGCGGGGTTGGACCCCAGCCGGCTCCCGGACCGCACCCGGCTCTGTATTGATCACGACTCCGGACAGCACACCTAGGGCCCTACAACGGGCCCAGAGTTGACTCGACGGACGCTTCAAGATCAGTGTGGTGGATCAATTCCTGGTGGTGAGGGGCAAGGTGTCGTTACGACGGTTGCAGGGGCTGGCCCTTATGGGGGCTGTCGTGATCGGCTGGGGGGTTGCGGGATGCTCGTCCGGGGTGCAGGCCAGTAGCAGGGCGGTGATCGGGGTCGATGCTCCGATGGCTCTCGCGGATCAGGCCGTTCGCTTGAGGGTCAGTGGTCTGGAGCCGCACGACGAGATCACTGTCGGCTCGTCGGCGACCGCACGCGACGGCAAGGTGTGGCACGGCCGAGCAACATTCATCGCGGACGACCACGGTCTCGTTGACCTCTCCACGACGAGGCCGGTGTCGGGGACGTACAACACGGTCGACGGTATGGGCCTGTTCTGGTCGATGAGGCCCCCTACCGGCGATCCGAACAGTGACTACTTCTCCCTCCGTTCCCCTGAGTCCTCCCCCTCGTACGCCGTGAAGATCACCGTGACGGCGCATGGGCGGCAGTTGGCGAGCCGCACGCTCACCCGGGAAGGCAAGGCCAAGGGAGTCAGCAGCCGAACGCTCACCCTGGCCCACGACAAGGTCGTCGGCGAGATGTTCCTGCCGCGGCCCGGAACGCCCCGGCATCCGGCCGTGTTGGTCTTCGGCGGATCCGAAGGCGGTGTCAGCATGAAGTGGGAGGCGGCTCTGCTGGCCTCCCACGGCTACCCGACGCTGGCCCTGGGCTACTTCGGGGAGCCTGGCCTGCCGGCCACCCTACGCAACGTCCCACTGGAGTACTTCGCCACCGCCGCCCGCCTGTTGGCAGCCCAGCCGAGCGCCGACTCCTCGCACGTCATCGCCATGGGCTACTCCCGAGGCAGCGAACCCGCCCTGCTCCTCGCCGAGGACTATCCCCGTCTGATCCACGGCGTCGTCGTGTACTCCCCGTCGTCCAACGTCAACCAGGGATTCGGCGGGGGCAACGCCTGGACCAAGGACGGGCGCCCCATCCCCCAGGGCAGCATCCCGCTGGACCACCTCAGCGGCCCCCTGCTGGCCATCGCCGGCGCAGACGATGCCCTATGGCCATCACCGACCTACGTCAAAGCGATCACCGAGGAGCTGCACGCGGCCCAGGACCGGCATCCGTACCAGGCGCTGATCTACCCCGGGGCCGGGCACGGTGTCGGAACCTTCCCTTTCCTCGCGGAGGGCACAGTTGACCCATCCCTGGGCGGCAATCGCGTCGGCAACGCGGTCGCGAAGGAGCAGGGCTGGCCGAAGGTCCTCGCCCTCCTCGCCGGCGCCCGGTGAGTGCATCATCCAGGCCAAGCGCAACAGCAAGCTTGTCGGAGTTGAATCCGTCCAAGCTCTTGCCGGGTCGTGGAACACAAGTGAGCTGCGAAAGGTGTCCTGATCACCACGTCGTGATTCGGCAGGGCGAGCCACGAATTCGCTCGGCAGCACGGCCGGCTTCAGCTCATTTAAGGTCCCGAGTTGAAGTACCTCATCAAAGAGCATCTCGGAAAGCATGTGATTCCAGGGCCGGTTCCGCCCAAGCGTCGCGCCTGACAACAAGCGGCAGGAAGCCAGACGGCAGGTGCCGGCCGATGCCTCGGCTGCCGTATCACAACCGCACCAGGCCAAGTGGGGGGGCGCTGGTCCCGGCCGGGCGGCAGGGCAACTGACCCGTCACCGAAAACGCTCACGTCGGCGGTGGTCGGCCCGGGATCGCCGTCGTTGTGGTCTCGGCCGAAGCCGTTTGCCAGAGCCAGGCGCAGGCGCAGGCGCAGGAGTTTCGCGAGACGCTCAGCCGTGGCGGGGGAAACTTGGGCCAGCTGAGTGCGGGGTCTTGTCGCATGCCTGGAGTCCCCGTTTCGGGAGAAGAGTCAGGCTCTCGCCGCGGCTGGCGGGGGCGGGTGCGGTTTCTTATGCCGTCCGTTTGCGGGGGGTCGTCTTCTTTGGCTGGGTTGATTTCTTCGCCGTCGTCTTCTTCGACGCCTGTGTTGATTTCGATGTCGACTTCTTCGCCGACGCCGTGGTCTTCTTCGCCGCCGTCTTCTTTCCTGTCGCCCTCGCCGTCGCCGTCGCCGTCGACTTCTTGCCCGTCGTCTGCTTCGGAGTCGCCCGGGCCGACTTCCGGGCCGGTAGGCGTCTCACCTCGGCCTCTGCCTCGGCCTCCCCGCCCTCCTCGCCCTCCTCCCCCCGGGACTTCTTCGCAGCGCTCACGCTCTTCTCCAGGGCCGCCATCAGGTCCAGGACCTTGCCGCCCTTCGCCGGTTCCGGTGCCTCCGGTGGGGTTTCGCCCGCTGCCTTCGCCGCTACGACCTCCTCCAGGGCCTCGCGGTACTCGTCGTGGAGTTCGTCGAGGTCGATCTCGCCCAGGGTGTCCATCAGGGCGTCCGCGAGGTCGAGTTCCTTGTCGTTGACGGTGACCTTCGTGTCGGGGGCCACGCCCTCCGGGGCGCGGACCTCGTCCGGCCACAGGAGGCCGTGCATGGCGATCGCGTTGTCCACCACGCGGAGCATGCCCAGGCGCTCGCGGCCCCGCAGCGCGTACTTCGCTATCGCCACCTTGTTGCTGCGCTTCAGGGCCTCGCGGAGCAGGGTGTACGGCTTCGCAGCCGGGGCGCCGCCGGCCGCCAGGTAGTAGGAGGCGTCCATCTGGAGGGGGTCTATGCGGTCCGCCGGGACGAAGGCCACGATCTCGATCGTCTTCGCCGTGGGGAGGGGAAGGTGGGACAGGTCCTCGTCCGTGATCGGGATGATCGAGCCGTCGGCGTCCTCGTAACCCTTGCCGATCTCGGCGGACGTGACCTCCTTGTCCTCCAGTTCGCAGAACTTGCGGTAGCGGATGCGGCCGCCGTCCTCCAGGTGGATCTGGCGGAAGGAGATCGAGTGGCTCTCGGTGGCGTTCACCAGCTTGATCGGGATGCTGACCAGGCCGAAGGAGATGGCGCCGTTCCATATGGATCTCACAGGCGGGATCCTTTCCGGAATGTCTGGAATTCTTATGGTATGACGCCCATCACGGAGGTGGAGGGGAGACGGCTCGCCCTCAGCAACCTGGAGAAGGTGCTCTATCCGGTGACCGGGTTCACCAAGGGCGAGGTGCTGCACTACTACGCCGTCAACGCCGCCGCGATCCTTCCTCACCTGCGGGATCGGCCCGTTTCCTTCCTGCGGTATCCCGACGGGCCGGACGGGCAGGTGTTCTTCACCAAGAACGTGCCGCCCGGTACGCCCGACTGGGTCACCACCGCCGAGGTGCCTCGGTCGGAGGGGCCGGCCCGGATGGTGCTCGTGCAGGATCTGCCGAGTCTGATGTGGGCCGCCAATCTGGTCACGGAGTTCCATACGCATCAGTGGGTCGTACGGGATCCCGGTGTCGCCGACCGGATCGTCTTCGACCTCGATCCCGGCGCGCCCGCCACCGTCGTCGACTGCTGCCGGGTCGCCCTGTGGCTGCGCGAACGCCTCGCGGACGACGGCATCGACGCCTTCGTCAAGACCTCCGGGTCCAAGGGGCTGCACCTGCTCGCCGCCGTGCGCTCCGCCTCGTCCGAGCAGGTCAGCGAGTACGCCAAACAGCTCGCCGTCGAGGCCGAGCGGGCCATGCCGCGGCTCGTGCTGCACCGGATGACCCGGAGCCTGCGGCCCGGGAAGGTCTTCGTCGACTGGAGCCAGAACGCGGCCCGGAAGACCACCGCCACGCCGTACACCCTGCGTGCCCGGCCGGAACCGACCGTCTCCGCGCCGGTGACCTGGAGCGAGGTCGAGGAGTGCACGGCACCCGCCCAGCTGGCCTTCCAGGCACCCGACATCGCCCCCCGCCTCCAGGACCACGGCGACCTGCTCGCCCCACTCCTCGACCCAGACACCGCCGCGCCGCTTCCCTGACCCCGCGGCCCACCGCGAGCCCCTCCGGTCCCTCCCGTGGCGGGAGCGCGTTCAGCGGGCTGGCCAATCCGCGGAATTTCCCAGTCCACCCCGGGCATGGGTGCACCCTTGGCTCGCCAACCGAAAGCAAGGCACGAAACTCGGGCACGACAGCCCGCCAAGAAGACCAGCCCAGCCCACACGACCTGCCAAGAAAACAGCCAAGGAAACCAGCCAAGGGGGGCACCCATGGCACACCATCTGGCCAAGGACCAGCATGGATCATCGGCAGCGCCCGGACCCCGCACTGCTCCCCACCCCCGCACCACCGTCCGCGTCCGCCGTACCACCGCCCGCGTCCGCCGCACCCTCGTCCTCGGCCTCACAGTCCTCGCCCTCGGCGCCCCGCCCTGGGCCTCGCAGGCGGCCGACGCGCACCTCGCCCCGAGGGCCGTCCCGGGCGCCGGTGTGATCGACGACTGGAGCCGGACCGCCGTGGACGTCGTCCAGACCGACGCCAAGCGGCCCGGGGCCGAGCAGTTCCTCTGGTACGGCTTCGTCGACGCCGCCGTCTACAACGCGGTCGTCGGGATCGAGGGCCGTTACGCCGAGTACAAGTGGGACGTACGAGGGCCCCGGCACGCCTCCTCGGAGGCCGCCGCCGCTGCCGCCGCGCACCGGATCCTGCTCACCTACTTCCCGGCCTCGCAGGCCCGCGTCGACGCCGCCTACACCGCCTCGCTCGCCAAGATCCCCGACGGGAAGGCCGAGGACGACGGGGTCGCCTTCGGGGAGAAGGCCGCCGCGCACATCGTGCGGCTGCGCGAGGGGGACGGGCGGGGCGCGCCGGTCACCTTCGACAAGCCGCCCGCGCCCGGCGTCTGGCGACCCACCCTGCCCGCCAACGCGCCGATGGTCGACCCGTGGCTCGCGAAGGTGCGGCCCATGGTGCTGGACTCCTCCGACCAGCTCCGGCCCGGTCCCCCGCCGGCGCTGACCTCGACGACGTACACGAAGGACTTCGCCGAGGTGAAGGCGATGGGCGCGCGGACGGGGTCCGGGCGGACCGACGCGCAGACCGAGACCGGGCGGTTCTTCGGTGACGTGCTGCCGGTGCAGTTCCAGGCTGCCTATCGCGGGTACGTCGAGCGGCACGGGCTCGACATCGTGGACGCGGCCCGGCTGTTCGCCGCCACCGGTACGGCCACCGCCGACGCGTCGATCACCGCGTGGAACGCCAAGCTGACCTACGGCCAGTGGCGCCCCATCACCGCGGTCCGGCTCGCGGACACCGACGGCAACCCGGCCACCTCGCCCGACCCGGACTGGCTGCCGCTGCTCGACACACCCGCCTACCCGGACTACATGAGCGGCCACTGCACCAACGACGGCGCCACGATGAAGGTCCTGTCCCGGCTGACCGGCGGCGACATCGACTTCCGTATCTCCTCGGCCGTCACGGGCACCACCCGGACGTACACGAGCGCCGCGGACTACAACCGGGACGTGATCAACGCCCGGGTCTGGGCCGGCATCCACTTCCGGACCAGCGACGTCGTGGCCAACCGCGTCGGCACCCGCATCGGCGCCTGGACCCTCGACCACTTCTTCAGGCCGCTGAAGTAGACCCCGCTCCGGGTCCCTCGTGCCGGGGGGAGCCGGGCGGAACTCACACCCGCGTCCACGTCCCCCGGTCCCGCGCCATCGCGTGCAGCGCCTCCACGTCCGCCGGCTTCAGTACGCCGCCGGTGCGGGCGAGGCCCTCGACCTCCGTGTCCCGGAGGACGCGGACCTCGCGCAGGGGCGCCGTGACGGAGACGTCCGACGGGGCGACCAGGGCCAGCACCGGGTGGACCTCGGCCGTCAGGGCGTAGGACGCGCGGTCGGCGTCGGCGCGAACGCGGCGCAGCAGCGGGTGGGGGTCGCGGCGGCCCAGGGTGACCATGGGGTCCGCGACCGTCACCCGCTGTTTGCGGGCGTGCAGGGTGTGTACGGCGAACAGGCCGCCGGGGCCGATCGCCAGGTGGTGGACGCGGTCGCCGCCCGGGAGCGGGATCGAGTGCAGGGCGTGCCAGCCCGCGCCGTCGAGCCGGTCGAGGGCCTCGCCGACCGCCTGTTCCGCCAGGAGGGCGCGGCGGCGCGGGTCCGGGCGCAGCCGGTGGTTCGGGCCGGGCTCGCGGTCCAGGGCAACCAGCAGCGCCTCGCCGGGGCGGTTGGGCGCCAGGTCGTCGTCCGGGTGGAGGGAGAGCCGCGCCAGCTCGGCCGGGGTCGGCACCGGCGGCGGGCCCACGGTCACCGGTCCGGTGATGAAGGGGCCGAGGACCTCCAGCACCTCCTCGTGCTCGTCCTCGCTGAGCAGGTTGACCCTGGCCGCCTCACGGTCGTACCAGGCGATGTTCCGTCCGTCCGTCTGGCACACGTAGAGCCGCTCCTGACCGTGTCGCCAGGTCGGTATGACGCGCAGTCCGTTCATGCACCATCACCCCTTGACCATGGGAACAGGCGGGGTGCTCTGCGGGCAAGAACCCGGTTACCTTTGACAGGAGTTGGGAGGGGGACTTGGGGAGGCGTGTTTGCGTACCCGCAGGAAGCAGCCCGACGTACCGGCCCCGGACGACCCGTGGAGCGAGATCGTGCCCGGCCTGTGGATGGGCGGGCACGAGTTCCGGGGGCGTTCCGGACAACTCGAGTTCGCCGTCGTACGCGATGAGTTCGATCTCGTACAGACGTTGCTACGACTGCCCGGGCACGGTCCCGATCCGGGCGTCGAACACCATGTGTGGCCCATTCCGGACGGGCCGCTGGACGGGACCCAGCTCGCGGGGGTGATCCGGCTGGCGCAGGCCGCGAGCGAGGCGATGGACGAGGGCCGTGAGGTCCTCGTCCGCTGTTACCACGGCTACAACCGCTCGGGGCTGGTGGTCGCGCACGCCCTGGTGCGGCGGGGCCACTCCGCGGAGGAGGCGATCCGGCTGATCCGGGCCCGTCGCTCGCCGTGGGCGCTGCACAACGATCTGTTCGTCGACTATCTGCGGGCGGGCCTGCCGACGGCCCGGCTGCTTGAGGAGCTCGCCGAGTAACGTTTCCTCGCACGCACGGGCGTGTCATAAGTGCACCACATGAGTGCACCATGAGTGCGCAAAAAGGACTTCCGTACGAATAGGGTGTACGGGCCGTCGACAACCCACACGACAACCCGCACCCCAGGAGCACAGTGCAGCCCAGCCGCCCCGTCCGCCTCCTCCGCACCGTGGCCGCCGTCGGCGTGCTCGCGGCGGGCGCGGTGGCCTGCGGTGACGCGGGCGGCCTGGAGGGCGCGGGGTCGACGCCGACGGCGACCAGCCCGGCCAAGCTGTGGCCGGATCTCACCCCCGCCTCCAGCCCCGCCTGGAACTACGACAACGGCGAGTCGGAGGTCATGAAGGGCATCACCGCGCCCGGCGGCGACATCCGCAAGGTGGATCCGGTCGCCGTGGTGAAGGCGGAGATCGCCCAGCACCCGGACGAGTACGCCGGCTCGAAGGCGCAGTACCGCGAGACGGTACGCCGGATGGCCTACTGCGGCGGGAAGCCCGCGGACGACCGGTGCCCGCTCCTCAAGGCGTACTACCGCGACGTCACCGGCGACGGACACGCCGACCTGACCCTGGGCTTCCGGCTGCTGCCGGGCAACCAGACCGCCGTGCGCGTCTACACCGTCGAGGGCGGCCGGGTGGTCCAGGTGATGTCCAACGACGACGCGGTGAGCGGCGTCGAGCTGGCCGGGCACTCGGTGATCATCCACGCGCCGTCCGACCTCGCGGACTACGAGTACCGCTTCCAGTGGACCTGGGACCCCGAGCAGCGCGTCATGCTGCTCACCCACGACGAGATGCTGCACAACGGCAGGCGCGAGCGTCAGTCGACCCCGTCCGTCTCCCCCTCGGCGAGCCCATGACCGGACCGGCGCTCCCCCACTGGGCCGGCACGCTCGCCGTGAAGGCCGCCGCGTTCATCACCGTGATGTGCTGTGCGCTGGCCGCGATGCTCGGTGTGCTGGTGCATGTCTCGGTGACCAACCAGACCGTCGGGCAGGCCCGCGACCTCGCGCTGTCCCGGCTGGCGGACGCGACGAAGGCGTACCAGGCCGGGGACACGCTGCTGCCGGGCGCGGGGGTGGATCCGCCGGGGCTGCCGGACGCACTGCGCTCGCTGGCGGTGGAGGGGGACCGCGGCACGATGGTCTCCGAACATCGCGGGCATCCGACGATGTGGGCGGCGGGGCCGGCCGACCGGGACCGGGCCCTGGCCGTCGAGGTCGACTACTCGCAGCAGTCCCGCACCATCGCCGCGCTCGACCGGTCGATCCTGTGGTCGTCGGGGCTGGCGATCGGGGCGACGCTGCTGGTCGGGGCGTTCGCGGTGACCCGGGTGACGCGACGGCTGCACGCGACCGCGCGGGTCGCGCGGCGGATCAGCGGGGGCGACCTGGACGCGCGGGTCGACGACGCGCGGGCCAAGGATCCGACCCGGCCGCAGGACGAGGTGGCCGCGGTGGCGGCGGCGCTGGACTCGATGGCGGCGTCCTTGCAGGGGAAGCTGCTGAGTGAGCAGCGGTTCACGGCGGATGTCGCGCATGAGTTGCGGACGCCGCTCACGGGGTTGCACGCGGCGGCGGAACTGCTGCCGCCGGGGCGGCCGACGGAGCTGGTGCGGGACCGGGTGGCCGCGCTGCGGACGCTGACCGAGGACCTGCTGGAGATCTCGCGGCTGGACACCGGGCGGGAGCGGCTGGAGCTGGACGCGGAGGAGCTGGGGGCGCTGGCCTCGCGGGTGGTGCGGGCGTCGGGGACCGACACCGAGGTCGTGGTGGTGCGGGACGCGCGGGTGGAGACGGATCGGCGGCGGCTGGAGCGGGTGCTGGGGAATCTTGTGGCGAACGCGCATAAGCACGGCCGGGGGCCGGTGTCCGTGACGGTGGACGGGCCTGTGGTGGTGGTGCGGGATCACGGGGACGGGTTTCCGGAGTATCTGGTTGAGCATGGGCCGCAGCGGTTTCGGACGGAGGGGGGCGCGAAGGGGCATGGTCTTGGGCTGACCATTGCGGTGGGGCAGGCGGAGGTTCTTGGGGCGCGATTGGAGTTCGCCAACGCCGTGGGAGGCGGGGCCGTGGCGCGACTGACGCTCGGTGGGGGCTGATCGCGCAGTTCCCCGCGCCCCTAAAAGCAAAAGACCTCGGCTGGCCCAATTCGAAAGGCCACCCTCGGCATTCGCTCATAACGTGGCGGTAAGTCAGGTTCGTCCCCTTCGTGGAGGTAACACCCCATGTTCCTGCGCTCCGCCTTCAACCGTCTCGCCATAGCCACCGCCGCCGGTGCCCTCATCACCTCCGTCGTCGCCACGCCCGCGCTCGCCGACGACGAGTGGGACGAGGGGGGTGGCGACCCGGGGTTCAGCCAGCAGGACGACCGGGGGGACTGGGACCACGGTGAGCACCACAACAACCCGCGGCTGTACCGGGGGGTCGTCACCGCGAGCGAGCTGTTTCTGCGCAGTGCGCCGAACCGCGGCAGCCAGGTGATCCGGGTGGCCTACCGGGGCGAGCGCGTCTCGATCTTCTGCAAGACCGTCGGGCAGAACATCCAGGGCAACAACCGCTGGTACCTCCTCACCGACGGCACCTGGGCCTGGGGTTCGGCCCGGTACATCGACACCATCGGGCCCACGCCACGCTGGTGCTGAGGCCCTGAGGTCGCAAGACGCACTATTTGGGTAGGTTCCGGACATGACCAACGCCGGAACCACCGTGGCCACAGCGGATCCCCCCGCTCCCGCGGTACGCCTCCCCCGGCGCCGTGGCATCGAGCTGGCCCTCATCGTCCTCGCCGTCCTGCTCTCGGTGTACGGCTACTGCGACGTCGGCCTCGCCAAGAACGGCACCGTCCCGCCCGGCGCCGCCGGTTACGGCGCCGGGCTCGGCGTGCTCGCGCTCCTCGCGCACATCGCCGTACGGCTGCGGGCGCCGTACGCCGATCCGCTGCTGCTGCCGATCGGCGTCCTGCTCAACGGCCTCGGCCTGGTCCTGATCTACCGGCTCGACCTGGAGACCCCCGGCGACCGGGCCGCGCCCACCCAACTCGTGTGGTCCACGCTGGGCGTGACCCTGTTCATCGTGGTGGTGCTGGTACTGCGCGACCACCGGGTGCTTCAGCGGTACTCGTACGTCTGTGTCGTCGCCGCCCTCGTGCTGCTTCTGCTGCCGATCCTCTTCCCGGCCGTCAACGGCGCCCGGATCTGGATCCGGATCGCCGGGTTCTCCATCCAGCCGGGCGAGTTCGCGAAGGTGCTCCTGGCCGTCTTCTTCGCCGCCTACCTGGCCGACAACCGCAACGCGCTCGCGTACGCCGGCCGCCGGGTGTGGTTCATGCAGCTGCCGACCGGCCGGGTGCTGGGCCCGATCGTCGCCATCTGGCTGCTGAGCGTGGGGGTGCTGGTCCTGGAGCGGGACCTGGGGACATCGCTGCTGTTCTTCGGGCTTTTCGTGGTGTTGTTGTACGTCGCCACGGGGCGGACCGGGTGGATCGCCGTCGGGCTGCTGCTCGCCTCGCTCGGTGCCGTGGCCGTGGGCTGGCTGGAGCCGCACGTCCACAGCCGGGTCGAGGACTGGCTGCACCCCTTCGCGTCCATCGACGCGGGGCAAGGGCCGAATCAGCTCGCCCAGTCGCTCTTCGCCTTCGCGGCGGGCGGCGTCCTCGGGACCGGGCTCGGGCTCGGGCACTCCATCCTCATCGGCTTCGCCGCCAAGTCGGACTTCATCCTGGCCACGGCCGGCGAGGAGTTGGGGCTCGCGGGGCTGTCCGCGATCTTCCTGCTGTACGGGCTGTTGGTCGAGCGCGGCTACCGGGCCGGGCTGTCGCTGCGGGAACCTTTCGGCCGGCTGCTCGCGGTCGGGCTGGCCTCGATCGTCGCGCTCCAGGTCTTCGTGATCGCCGGCGGGGTGTGCGGCCTGATCCCGCTCACCGGCATGGCGATGCCCTTCCTCGCCCAGGGCGGCTCCTCGGTCGTCACGAACTGGGCGATGGTCGCCCTGCTGATCCGCGTCAGCGATTCGGCCCGCAGCCAGTACGACGGCGAGGTCGCCCCATGACGAGGTACATCCGGCACGCGGCCGTCTTCTGCGCCCTCCTCCTGGTCGCCCTCCTCGTCAACGCCACCCGCATCCAGGTCGTCCAGGCCGGCCGCTACGACGACAACCCGGCCAACCGCCGCGCCACGATCGCCCGTTACGACCAGAAGCGCGGCGACATCCTGGTCGGCGGCAAGCCGGTCACCGGCTCGCGGGACACCGGCGAGCAGCTCCGCTACGAACGCACGTACACCAACGGCCCGTTGTACGCCCCCGTCACCGGCTTCGCCTCGCAGGTGTACGGCACCACGCTCCTGGAGCACTCCGGGGACGCGGTGCTGTCGGGGACCGACCCGCTGCTCACGCCGTTCCCGCTGTGGAACGACCTGACGCGGGCGCAGAGCCCGGGCGGGAACGTCGTGACCACGCTCAACAGGGCGGCGCAGCAGGCGGCTTACGAGGGGCTGGGGGGCCGGAAGGGTGCCGTGGCAGCGGTGGAGCCCTCGACCGGGCGGGTGCTGGCCCTGGTGTCCAGTCCCTCCTACGATCCCGCCGTGCTGTCGGGCAACTCGGCGGCCACGGAGCGGTCCTGGGCGCGGCTGAACTCGGATCCCGACAAGCCGATGCTGAACCGGGCGGTGCGGCAGACGTATCCGCCGGGCTCCACCTTCAAGGTCGTGACCGCGGCGGCGGCGCTGGACGCGGGGGTCGTGACGGATGTCGACAAGCCGACCGACTCGCCCGATCCGTACACCCTGCCGGGTACGTCGACCACGCTGACGAACGAGGGGGACGGGTGCGCGGACGCCTCGCTGCGGGCCGCGTTCGAGTGGTCGTGCAACACGGTGTTCGCCAAGCTGGGGGTGGATGTCGGGGTGGCCGACATGGCTGCCACCGCGGAGGACTTCGGGTTCAACGACGCCGGGCTGCGGATCCCCTTCTCGGTCGCGCCGAGCACCTTCGACACCTCGGTCGACAAGGCGCAGCTGGCGCTGTCGTCGATCGGGCAGTACAACACGCGGGCCACGCCGCTGCAGATGGCGATGGTCGCGGCGGCGGTGGCCAACGGCGGGCAGGTGCGCCCGCCCTATCTGGTCGAGCGGACGACGACGGACGACGGGGACACGGTGTCGACGTCCGGTTCGCGGCCGGTGCGGCAGGCGATGCATCCGGCGACGGCCGTACGGATGAAGGAACTCATGGAGGACGTGGTCACCGAGGGCACCGGCACGAACGCGGCGATCCCCGGCGCCACGGTCGGCGGCAAGACCGGGACCGCCCAGCACGGCCTCGGCAACTCCGGTACGCCGTATGCCTGGTTCGTGTCGTGGGCGCAGGGGGAACGTGACCTGGAGCCGAAGGTCGCGGTCGCCGTGGTGGTCGAGGACGCGTCCGCGGACCGGGGGGACATCACCGGGGGCGGGGTCGCGGCGCCGATCGCGCGGGCCGTGATGGAGGCGGTGCTCGGTTCGTGAGACGGGGGTACCGGGGACGGCAACTCCCGACCTAACGTTCGGTACATGACTTCAGTCGCCGCGTACGAACTCGCCCAGGTCAACATCGGACGTCTCAAAGCCCCGCTGGACTCACCGCAGTTGAAGGACTTCGTCGACAACCTCGACCCCGTGAACGCCGACGCGGACGCCGCGGACGGGTTCGTCTGGCGGCTGCAGGGCGAGGCCGGCGACGCGACGGACATCGCCGTCTTCGGCGACGAGTGGCTGATCATCAACATGTCGGTGTGGCGGGACACCAACGCGCTGACGGCGTTCATGTACCAGGGCCGCCACCGGGAGATGCTGGCCCGGCGGAGGGAGTTCTTCGAGCGGGTGCAGGAGGCGATGACGGCCCTGTGGTGGGTGCCGGCGGGCCACCGCCCGACGGTGGCCGAGGCGGAGGAGCGCGTCCTGCACCTGCGCGCGAACGGGCCGACGCCGTACGCCTTCACGCTCCGTACGTCCTTCCCGCCGGGGACGGAGGAGGCGGTGGTCGGCGAAGTGCCGGAGGACCTGGGCTGCCCGGTCTAGCGGGCGCCTCCGGAAGCGGTCCGCGCGCCCTGGGCCGCTTCCGGTTCCCGTCAGCCTTCCGCCGCCCCCGCCTCGATCGCCTCCCGCACCTCCGTCACCCGGGCCTGCTCCTCCGCCGCGAAGCGTTCCGCGTCCAGCTTCTCCGCGATCTCCTCGTCCTGGGCCATCAGCAGGTCCAGGTTCGAGTCGCCCATCTCGAAGACGCCCATGTCGACGTACGCCTGCTGCAGCCGCTTGCCCCACAGGCCGATGTCCTTGACGCAGGGGACGATCCGGGAGAACAGCAACTGGCGGAACAGGGCCAGGAATTCGGAGTTCTCGCTGTACTCCTCGGCCTCGGCCTTGGGGATGCCGAAGTTCTCCAGGACCTCGACCCCGCGCAGCCGGTCCCGCATCAAGTAGCAGCCCTCGATGACGAATTCCTCGCGTTCGCGCAGTTCCGCGTCGGTCAGCTGCTTGTAGTAGTCGCGCAGCGCCATGCGGCCGAACGCCACGTGCCTGGCCTCGTCCTGCATGACGTAGGCGAGGATCTGCTTTGGCAGGGGCTTGGTCGTGGTGTCGCGGATCATGCCGAAGGCGGCCAGCGCCAGGCCCTCGATGAGCACCTGCATGCCCAGATACGGCATGTCCCAGCGGCTGTCGCGGAGCGTGTCGCCCAGCAGCGACTGGAGGTTGTCGTTGATCGGGTAGACCATCCCGACCTTCTCGTGCAGGAACCGGCCGTAGATCTCCGCGTGCCGCGCCTCGTCCATGGTCTGCGTCGCCGAGTAGAACTTGGCGTCCAGGTCCGGCACCGATTCCACGATCCGCGCCGCGCAGACCATCGCGCCCTGCTCGCCGTGGAGGAACTGGCTGAACTGCCAGGACGCG
Organism: Streptomyces cylindrosporus; assembly: GCF_022698165.1. Classification (GTDB taxonomy): domain Bacteria; phylum Actinomycetota; class Actinomycetes; order Streptomycetales; family Streptomycetaceae; genus Streptomyces; species Streptomyces cylindrosporus. Next base: position 457,900 of record NZ_JALDAY010000005.1, on the reverse strand, counting down.
TAGTGCTGTCGCAGCTCCCCGCGCTCCTTCTCGCTCATCTTCGCCCAGTACGGCGTCCCGTACAGCGAGATGGACTCGTCCGGGGTGCCCAGCACGTCGTACGGATCGACCTCCAGATCCCAGTCGATGCGCCGCTGCCCGTCCCACTGCTTGTCCTTGCCCTTCTGGTAGAGGGCGAGCAGTCGTTCGCGGCCGTCTTCGTACTCCCAGCTGAAGCGGGCCGCGCCGGACGCGGGGACCTGCCAGAGATAGTCACCGGGATCGTTGGTGTACAGCTCATGGGTCGGCATACCCCGCAGGCTCACATGTAGACGCCGAGTCAACAAGTCCCGTGAAGGGGATTGACGGGCTTGCTGACAGGCAGTCTCATAAGTGTCATGACGACTCTCACGGAAGCAGACGCACTCGACGGCCTGCGCGACGCCCTCGGGCTGCTAAAGGACCGCGAGCAGGTCGCCGAACGGCTGCTCGCCTCCTCCGCGAAGCACTCCTTCGACCCGGACAAGGAACTCGACTGGGACGCGCCCTTCGAGGAGGGGAAGTGGTTCTGGCCGCCGGAGCTGGTCTCGCTGTACGACACGCCGCTGTGGAAGCGGATGGGCGAGGAGCAGCGGATCCTGCTCTCGCAGCACGAGGCCGCGGCACTGGCCTCGCTGGGGATCTGGTTCGAGCTGATCCTCATGCAGCTGCTGGTGCGGCACATCTACGACAAGGCGGCGACGACCGCGCATGTGCGGTACGCGCTGACCGAGATCGAGGACGAGTGCCGGCACTCGAAGATGTTCGCGCGGCTGATCGAGCGCGGGGACGCGCCCTGGTATCCGGTGTCCCGGACCCACCAGAACCTCGGCCGGCTGTTCAAGACGATCTCGACGACGCCGGGGTCCTTCACCGCGACGCTGCTGGGTGAGGAGGTCCTGGACTGGATGCAGCGGCTGACGTTCCCGGACGAGCGGGTGCAGCCGCTGATCCGGGGGGTCACGCGTATCCACGTGGTCGAGGAGGCCCGGCATGTGCGGTACGCCCGCGAGGAGCTGAGGCGGCAGATGGTGACGGCGCCGCGGTGGTCGCAGGAGTTCACCCGGGTCACGTCCGGGGAGTTCGCCCGGGTGTTCTCGGTCGCCTTCGTGAATCCGGAGGTGTACACGAATGTGGGGCTGGACAAGCGGGAGGCGCTGGCGCAGGTGAAGGCGAGTGGGCATCGGCGGGAGGTCATGCAGACGGGCGCGAAGCGGTTGACCGACTTTCTGGATGACATCGGGGTGCTTCGGGGGGCTGGGCGGCGGTTGTGGAAGAGCTCGGGGCTGCTGGCCTGAGGGCGGGTGCGGGCCGGTGGGGGTTGAGCGCGCAGTTCCCCGCGCCCCTTGAGTGGGTCCAGCGACGCCAACCTCAAGGGGCGCGGGGAACTGCGCGACCAGCCACGACGTACCCGCAGACGGCCGACTACCCTGCGAGGCATGACCCCGCCCGCCGCCCCCGCCTACCGTCGGCTGAGTGTCGAGGAGCGCCGTAGTCAGCTCCTCGAAGCCGCCCTCGGCCTCTTCGCGCACCGCGCCCCCGAGGACGTCTCCCTCGACGACGTCGCGGAGGCGGCCGGAGTCTCGCGCCCCCTCGTCTACCGGTACTTCCCCGGCGGCAAGCAGCAGCTCTACGAAGCCGCGCTCCGGTCCGCCGCCGACGAGCTCCAGCAGTGCTTCGACGAGGCCCGCGTCGGCCCCCTCCTCCCCCGGCTCGCCCGCGCCCTCGACCGCTACCTCGCCTTCGTCGACCAGCACGACGCCGGGTTCAGCGCCCTGCTGCAGGGCGGCAGCGTCGTCGAGACCTCCCGGACCACCGCCATCGTGGACGGGGTACGGCGGGCCGCCGCCGAGCACATCCTCAGCCATCTCGGGGTCACGGACCCCGGCCTGCTGCTGCGCATGACCGTGCGGATGTGGATCACCGCCGTCGAGGCGGCCTCGCTGATCTGGCTCGACGAGGACAAGCGGCCGCCGGTCGACGAACTGCGGGACTGGCTGGTGGAGCAGTTCGTCGCCGTGCTGTCGGTGACCGCGGACCGGGACCCGCAGACCGCGGCGCTGGTGCGGGCGCTCGCGGACGATGTCTGAGACTGGTGCCGTGAAGAGCGAACCGATCCCCTTCGAGGGTGGGCCGATGGACGGCCGTGTGCTGCCCGTCCTCGCCGGTGCCACCGGGCATCCGCCGAAGATCTACCGCATCCCGGTGCCCGACCCGGCCGGCGGCCCCGACACCGTGCTCGTCTACCGGCGCGTGCCGCGCGGGTACAGCAAACGGCTGGGGATCCAGCAGGGCTGGAAGTACGAGTACGACCCCGGGGCCGGGCCGGACGAGGGCCGGCCGAGGTGGCCCTGGTCGAAACCGGACAGCAGGCCGGACGCCACGCCGGGCGGCAAGCCGGACGACACCGACGGGTGACGCGGTTGCGCCGAACCGCGTACGTCCGGCGCGCGAAGCGCGAGCATCCGTCTGAAGCTCGCGGTGCGGAGCAGAGGGGCTGCCCGCACCGGAGGTGATGACGTGTCAGGAAGGCTTCTGCGTCTGGTGTGTACGGCGGCGCTGGCGGCCGGCACGGTCCTCGCGCCGCTGCCCGCCGCGGCCGTACCGGCGCCGCCCGGGGCCGGAGAACGGTCCGTCTCCCAGCTGCTGACGGACCTTCAGCGGCTGTACCGGGAGGCCGAGCAGGCCACCGAGACCTACAACGGGACCGCGGAGAAGCTGAGGAAGCAGCGCGCCGACGTCGACCGGCTGGACCGGGAACTGGCCCGCGCCCGGCTCTCCCTGCACGACAGCCGGGGGGCGGCGGGGCGGCTGGCCCGGCAGCAGTACCAGAACAGCACGGCCATCTCGCCGTACGTCCGGCTGCTGCTCGCCCGTGATCCGCAGCAGGCGCTCGACGAGGGCCATGTGATCGGGCAGTTGGCGCGGGAGCGGGCCGAGACGGTCGGGCGGCTCACCGGGAGCGAGAAGAAGGCCGCCGAACTGGCCCGGGCGGCCCGCAAGGCGCTCGACGGTCAGCTCTCCCTCGCCGAGCGGCAGAAGAGGGAACGGGACGAGGTGGAGAAGCGGCTGAAGGACGTCGAGGAGCTGCTCGTCTCGCTCTCTCCCGAACAGGTCGCCGCCGTAGGGAAGTTGGAGAAGCAAGGGGTCGCGAAGGCCCAGCAGCAGTTCATGGCCTCCGGGGCGCCCGGTGCGGAGAGCGAGCCCTCGCGTGAGGGCGATCGGGCCGTGCGGTACGCCGTGCAGCAGCTCGGGAAGCCGTACGAGTGGGGGGCGGAGGGGCCGGAGTCGTACGACTGCTCGGGGCTGACGTCACAGGCCTGGGGGCATGCGGGGCGGCCGATTCCGCGGACCAGCCAGGAGCAGTGGGCGCGGCTGCCGCGGGTGCCGGTGCGGGATCTGCGGCCCGGTGACCTGGTGGTCTACTTCCCCGAGGCCACCCATGTGGCGATGTATCTGGGCGCGGGCATGGTGGTGCAGGCTCCGAGGACCGGCGAGCAGGTGAAGGTCTCGCCCGTCGCCTCCTACCCGATTCTCGGAGCCGTGCGGCCGGACGGCGATCAGGCGGCCCCGGTGACCGAGGCGAGGTAGGCCTCGGTCTTCTCGGGCTCGTAGAAGAAGTTCTCGAAGTCGGCCGGGTCGTCGAAGCCGTTGGCGAAGCGGTCGGCGACCGGGGGCAACTGCCCTGCCGCGCCGATGAGACCCAGGATGTGCTCCGGCGGCGGGGCCAGCATCGCGTTGGTCCACTTGGTGACGTGCCGGGCGGTGTCCCAGTAGCGCTCGAAGGTCGCCCGCATCCAGGCCTCGTCGAACTCCTTCTCGCCGTGGTCGAGGATCGAGGCGAGGTACGAAGCGGCGCACTTGGACGCCGAGTTGGAGCCCTGGCCGGTGATCGGGTCGTTGGCGACCACGACGTCCGCGACGCCGAGGACCAGGCCGCCGCCGGGGAGGCGGCCGATCGGGTTGCGGACGGTGGGGGCGTACCGGCCGGCCAACGTGCCGCCCGCGTCCGTCAGTTCGACCTTCGTGGCCCGCGCGTGCTCCCAGGGCGTGTACCGCTCCATGAGTTCCAGGGTCAGGGAGAGGTGCTCCGCCGGGTCCTTGACGCCGTTGAAGACGTCGAGCGGGCCGCCGGGTATGCCCTCCCAGAACAGGATGTCGGCCGGTCCCGAGGTGGTCAGCGTCGGCATGACGAAGAGCTCGCCGACGCCGGGGACCAGGTTGCAGCGGACCGCGTAGTAGTCCGGGTGCTCCGGGCGCGGGCCGAGGCCGTGCACGTAGGAGACGGCGAGGGCCCGCTGCGGCTCGCTGTACGGCGAACGGGACGCGTCCCGGCCGAACATCGACACCAGCTCGCCCTTGCCCGCCGAGACCAGCACGAGGTCGTACGTACGGGAGAAGTAGTCGAGGTCGGAGACGGCCGCGCCGTGGATGACCAGCTGGCCGCCGCGCTGCGCGAAGGTCTCCATCCAGCCGGCCATCTTCACCCGCTGGTCGACCGACTGCGCGTACCCGTCGAGCCTGCCCACCCAGTCGATGGCCCGGGCGGCCGGACCCTCGCCCCATGATCCCGGGGCCGCCACCGAGACGCCGAGTCCTTCGATCTTCGGGGCCTGGGACTCCCAGAAGTTCAGCTGGAGATCGCGCTCGTGCTGCAGCGCCGTGTGGAACATGCACTGCGTCGACATGACGCGGCCGGAGCGGATCTCGTCCGCCGTCCGGTTCGACATCAGGGTGACCTCGTACCCGTGCGACTGGAGGCCGAGGGCGAGCTGGAGACCGGACTGGCCGGCTCCTACGACGAGTATCTTCCGCATACGGGGCTGTACTCCTACTCCGGTGTTTCGTCGAGCGCGTGGGCGACGAGGGACAGGAGGGTCTCGATGACCGAGATCCGCCGCCGCGCATCCATGATCATTACAGGTATGTGCGCGGGGATCGTCAACGCCTCCCGCACGTCCTCCGGTTCGAAGCGCTCGCTGCCGTCGAAGTGGTTGACCGCGACGACGTACGGCAGTCCGCAGCTCTCGAAGTAGTCGAGCGCGGGGAAGCAGTCCTTCAGCCGCCGGGTGTCGGCCATCACGACCGCGCCGATGGCGCCGCGCACCAGGTCGTCCCACATGAACCAGAACCGCTGCTGGCCCGGTGTGCCGAACAGGTAGAGCACCAGGTCGTCGTCGAGCGTGAGGCGGCCGAAGTCCATGGCCACGGTGGTGGTCAGCTTGCCGGGCGTGGCGGTGAGGTCGTCGGTCTCCTCGCTCGCCTCGGTCATCAGCGCCTCGGTCTGGAGCGGGGTGATCTCCGAGACGGCGGTGACGAGGGTGGTCTTGCCGACGCCGAAGCCTCCCGCCACGACTATCTTCGTGGCGATGGGGGCGCGGGTGCGGTCCGTCTGCCAGGACTTCAGGTCCTCGTCGGTGTCCGCGGTGTCCGCGAAGGCGGTGTCCCCAAAGGCGGTGTCTCTAAAGGCGACGGAGTCCACTGAGCACCCTTTCCAGCAGAGCGCGGTCGGGTCGGCCGGTCCCGTGGCCCGTCCCGGTGCCGTACACACGGATCTTTCCCTGGTCCGCGAGGTCGCTGAGCAGCACGCGGACCACGCCGAGCGGCATCTTCAGCATCGCGGCGATCTCGGCCACCGTGCGCATACGGCGGCAGAGTTCGACGATGGCCTGCATCTCGGGCATGACCCGGGTGCTGAGGGAACCATTCGTCAGTTCCTTGCGCTCCTCCGGCGCTTCGAGGGCCGCCACGAAGGTCTCGACCAGGAGGACATGCCCGAAGCGGGTACGGCCGCCGGTGAGCGAGTACGGGCGGACGCGGGCGGGCTTGCGGTCGCCGCCGCGGACGGGGAGCGTCTGTTTGCTCGGCTTGGGCTTCGGCGGCTTCGTCATCGGGCGCTCCCGGCGGACTCCTGCTCCAGTGATTTCCGTAGCTCGCTGCGGAGTTCGGGGGTCAGCACGTGGCCGGCGCGGCCGACGAACAGGGCCATGTGGTACGCCACCACGCTCATGTCGCAGTCCGCGGAGCCGTGCACACCGAGCAGGGAGCCGTCGCTGATCGACATCACGAACAGGCTGCCCTCGTCCATCGCGACCATCGTGTGCTTCACGGCGCCGGAGTCCATCAGCTTGGCGGCGCCGATGGTGAGGCTGCCGATGCCGGAGACGATGGTGGCGAGGTCGGCGGAGGAACCCCGGGGGCCCCTGCTCTGCGGGGTCTTGGCGCGGGCCTCCTCGTTTCGGCCCGGGTCGGAGGAGAGCAGGAGCAGGCCGTCCGACGAGACCACCGCTACTGACTGGATGCCCGGCACCTCCTCGACCAGGTTCGTCAGCAGCCAGTGCAGGTTGCGGGCCTCACTGCTGAGTCCGAAGGTACTGGGCGCGGTCAACTGCTTGCCTCCTCGACAGTGCCCCCCGTGGCTTCTTCGGATACGGCTGATTCGGATACGGCTGGTTCGGTGGCCGGCACCTTGTTCTGAGCGGTCTGTTCGGCGATCTCCGCCTCTACGTCGCGGTAGCCGGCGGCGGCGCCGCGACGGAAGCCGCCGAGCCTGCGGCGGAGAGCCTCGGCGTCGACGCTGCCGCTGCGCTGGCGCGGGGGTGGGGCGGGGGCGGTGATCCTGGGGGTGCGCTTGGGGAGGCCCTTGGCGGTGAGGGGCTCTTCGTCGTCGGCGGTGCGGGTGTGTTCGGTGCCGTGCCCACCCGCCCCACCCGTGCGACTTTCGTGGTCGGGTGCGGGTGGCCCCAGCGGGGCGAAATCACCGTCGGCGGCCGCGGGTTGGGGGTGGGTGGGCACGGAGCGGGCCGGGGTGGGCGCCGAACGGGCATGAGTGAACGGCCCGTCGGGCGGGGTGAGCCCAGCGGCGATGGCGGGCTCGTCGGCAGGGGTGAGCCAAGCGTCAATGGCCGGCCCGTTATGCGGGGTGGGCCCAGCGTCTACGGCGGGTTCGGCGTGCGGGGCGGGCCCAGCGTGCGGGGCGGGCCCAGCATGTGGGGCGGGCTCATCGTGCGGGGTGGGCCCCGCGTGCGCAGTAGGCGCAGCGTATGGGGCGGGCTCATCGTGCAGGACGGGCCCAGCCTGCGCGGCGGGTTCAGCGTGCGCGGCGGGTTCGGCGTGCAGGGCGGGACCAACGTGCGGGGCAAGCTCATCGTGCTGGATGGGCCCCGCGTGCGCAGCAGGCCCAGCGTCTGGGGCGGGCTCATCGTGCAGGACGGGCCCAGCCTGCGCGGCGGGTTCAGCGTGCGCGGCGGGCCCAGCCTGCGCGGCCGGTTCGGCGTGCGGGCCCTGGGGCAGGGGCTCTTTCTCTGCCGGGACCGGCGCCAGGAGTTCCATCGTGGTTTCGGAGGGGCGTTCCGGCGTCGGCGCTCGACCGGGAACCGGTACCGCACCGGGCTCAGTGGCCGCCGGCTCGGCATCGATCGTCGTGGCCGTCGGCGCTTGTGGCTCCGCCGGCCTCTCCCCCGCCGACTCGATCCCAACCGTCGGCCCCTCTTGCGCCGGGCGCTCCCCCGCCGATTCCCGCTCCCCGGCCGACCTCGTCTCCGCCGGCCTCTCCCCCGTCGACCTCCTCTCCGCGGGCTCCTCCCCCGCCGCCCCCTCCCGTACCGCCTTCTCGTCCCGAACCGCCTCCTCCTGTACCGCCTTCTCCGCCAGGGCCACCAAGGGGTCCGTCTTCGGGCGGGTCGGGAGGACGTTGGAGTTGGCTTCCGCGTCGGCGCCCGGGAGGGTGAAGGTGTGGGGGGTGCCGGGGAGGTGGGAGGGGGATGTCGGGATCGCCGATGACGGGGCCGGTGCCAGTAGAGGCTTCGGTAGGACCACCACCGCCGCCACCCCGCCCTGCTTCTGCTCGCGCAGCTGCACGCGGACGCCGTGCCGGTGGGCCAGGCGGGCGACGACGTAGAGGCCGAGGCCCAGGCCCTCCTCGCCCTCCTGGTCGTACGGGGACTCGGGGTCGAAGTCGGTCAGGCGGGCGTTGAGGCGGACCATGCGGTCCGGCGTCATGCCGATGCCCTCGTCCTGGACGGAGAGCATGACCTCGCCGTTCTCCAGCAGCCAGCCGGAGACCTCGACCGGCATGTCCGGCGGGGAGAAGGAGGTGGCGTTCTCCATCAGTTCGGCGAGGAGGTGCGAGAGGTCGTCCGCGGCGAAGCCGGCCACATGGGCGTGCGGCGGCAGGGCCGCGATGCGGACACGCTCGTAACGCTCGATCTCGCTGACCGCCGCCCGGACGACGTCGACCAGCGGGACCGGGCCCGCGTGCTGCTGGACGTGTTCGGTGCCGGCGAGGACGAGGAGGTTCTCGCTGTGGCGGCGCATGACCGTGGCGAAGTGGTCGAGCTTGAAGAGGGTGGCCAGCCGCTCGGGGTCCTGCTCGCGCTCCTCCAGGCCCTCGATGACGGCCAGTTGGCGCTCGACGAGGCCGAGCGTGCGCAGCGAGAGGTTCACGAAGGTGCCGCCGATGCTGTCCCGCAGCCGCTCCAACTGAGCTGCGGAGTCGGCGAGTTCGGCGCGCAGTTCCTCGCGGGCGTCGGCCATCTTCTGGCGCTGGCCGACCAGGTGCTTGCGGTCGGACTCCAGCGTGGCGATGCGCTCGTGCAGGGCGGCGGCGTGCGCGTGCAGGGCGTTGACGGAGCGTACGACCTGGGCGAACTCGTCGTTGCGGCCGGTGAAGGTGACCGGTTCCTCGGCGGCGGGGTTCTCGGCCTCGGCCAGGCGTGCCGAGCCGCGGCGCAGCACCGAGAGGGGGCGGGTGAGGGTGCGGGCCATGGCCGTGGCGATGCCGACGGCGACCAGCATCAGGGCGCCGAGGACCGCGACACGGATCTCCAGCGCGGTGACGTCATCGTCGCGCAGCCGGGCGAGGTCCTTGGTGCGGCGCTCGTAGAGGGCCGACTCGGCGCCGCGCATCAGCTCGACGCGCGCGGAGAGGGCGTCGTCGACCTTGGTCGCGCTGGTGTCGAGTTCGGACGTGGAGAGGGTCGGCTGGTCGGTGAGGGACGCCAGGTACTTCTCGGCGGAGTTCACCTCGGGGCCGGTGACCGTGCTGTCGTACGAGTTCCGGGCCGCCTTGGGGGCGGTCTCGCGGAAGTCGGTAAGGGCCGCGTCGGAGCGGACCCGGGCCTGCTGGGCGGCGGCCGTCAGCGCGTCGCGGGTCTTGGTGTCGGCGGCCGAGGAGCTGGTCGTGGTGGTCGGCAGGCCGGTGACGGGGCTGATGACGGTCTGGGTGGTCCGCGGCACGCTGAGCGCGGCGAGCAGCAGCCCGCGGGCGGCGGCCGACTGCTGTACGGCGGAGTCGAGCTCGGCGAGCGAGTACGCCCCCGAACCGGCCCTCGACGGCATCCGCTCGGCGAGTCGCTCCGCGAGCCCGTGCAGGTCGGTGATGGCGGCCGAGTAGGCGTCGTGCGCCTCCAGGACGCTGCTCTTGCCGGTGAGCGCGGCCCGGCGCAGGGCGTCGATGCCGTCGAGGTCGCCGCGCAGGTCGCTCGGGAGGTCCGGGTCGGCGCGCAGTTCCTCGACCTGCCGGTCGACGCGGGCGCTGCGCTGCTCGGAGGGCGCCTTGGACTTGGCGCGGCCGGCCGCGATGTACGTGGTGACCTCGTCCCGCTCGTCGGCGAGCGAGTGGGCCAGCGCGAGGGCGTCCTGGGTCTGCTCGGCCAGGGTCACCAGGTCCTGGGAGTCCTTCAGCTGCCCGGAGGCGGCGAGCACGGACGGGGCTCCGGCGCCGGCGATGGCGGCGGCCACCACGGCCACGGCGACGATCAGCCGGTTGCGTACGTGGGTGGGCCGGCCCTTGCCGGTGACGGTGGCGGAAGCGGGTTCCGGCCCCCCTGCGGAGGCCGTCTGCTTGCCTGTGCTGCCTGTGCTGTCTGTGCGACGAGGCCGCGTCTTCTGCACCGGTGCTCGCATTCCTGACTCGTGATCCCCTGGGCCTTGGTGACGTTCCGTCAACTCTCGTCGACAATACGTGCACCCGATACGGCTCCCGACCCTCCCAACTCCCGTGGGCAGTGGCCGCGCATCACCTGACCCGCCACCCGAAGGAGTGAACATCGGAGGGGAGTTGGCGAGCAAGTTCCTCCGACGTCTTCACAGGCCCTTCCGGGCGGGCCGGTTGGACGTCTTCGCCGAGCGGTGGGAGCATATGCCGCCGCGCATTCCCGGAAGGCCGAATTCCACCCCAAATCAGGCGCCTGACCTGCGCGGGTGCGTCAATTCGGCGACCGTTGCCCGCCTTTGGTGAAGCCTGTGGAGACGTCGTGCAGACTGGCCGAATGCGTACGGAACTTGTCTCGGAGCCCGGCGACCCGGACCGCCCCAACGAGGACTTCGCCGCCGTCGTCCTGCCCGCCTCCGGCCAGGGCGGCGCCCTGGTGATCCTGGACGGAGTGACGCCGCCGCGCGACGGGACCGGGTGTCTGCATTCCGTCCCCTGGTACGTCGCCCGGCTGGGCGGCGCCCTGACCGAACTGACCGTTTCCCGCCCGGATGTTCCGCTGGCCGGGGCCCTCGCGCGGGCGATCGCTCGCACAGCTGAAGCACATGCCGAGGCCTGTGACCTTTCTCACCCGCGCACCCCACAGGCCACGGTGGTCACGGCGCGCTGGTCGCCGGAGACGGTCGAGTACCTGGTCCTGTCGGACTCGGCCCTCCTCGTGGAGTCATCGGAGGGCTCGGTGACGGCCGTACTGGACGACCGCCTGTCCCGCCTCCCCCGCTCGGCCCTGGCGACGGACGCCCTGGTGGACGCCAACGTCCGCAACAAGGAGGGCGGCTTCTACACGGCGGCGGCGGACCCGTCGGTGGCGGAGCGGGCGGTCACGGGCACGCTGCCGCGGGCCACCGTACGGGCCCTGCTGGGCATGACGGACGGGGCGACGCGGTGGGTGGAGAAGTTCCGGGAGGGCGACTGGGCGGACTGCTTCCGGTTCGTGCGGAAGGAGGGGGCACAGGCGCTCGTGGACCGGGTACGGGAGCTGGAGCGGAGGGACGCGGAGAAGCGGGCGTACCTGCGACGGAGCAAGACGCACGACGACGCGTCGGTGGTGTACGCGGAGCTGTGACCGCCCCGCGCAAGGAGGGAGAGGGAGGGCGGGCGGCGGCCGAAAGCACGATGACGGACCCACGTCGCATCGACGGCTCCGGTCTCCCGAACGCCCGTTCCTACCGCTCCATCACCCGGTTCAACTGCCCCAGCAACCGCGCCAGTTCCGACACCTCGCGCCGGTCCCAGTGGGCCAGCTGGCTGACGTACCGGCCTCGCCGTGCGTCCCGGACCTTGCTCACGCGGGCGCGGCCCTCCTCCGTGAGGTGGACCAGCCAGGCGCGGCCGTCGGCCGGATCGGGCTCGCGGGCGACCAGGCCTAGGTCCTCCAGGGCGCGCAGCTGGCGGGACATGGTGGCCTTGCCGACGCCGATGTACCCGGCGAGTTCCGTCGCCCGCTGGCGGCCGCACTCGTCCAGCCGGATGAGCAGGCCGTACGCCGCCGACTCCAGGTCCGGGTGGACCTCGCGGGCCATCTCGCCCTGGTTGGCGCGGGCCCGCCGGAACAGGATCGTCAGTTCGCGCTCCAGGGACAGGTACTCCTGGTCTGCACCACTCGGCGACGCCTGCGCCTCTCCGCGGCGTTCCCCGCCGTTTCCGCCTTCGTGCACGTCAGCCCCTGCCTCGGTTTTCCCGTACCTGAAAGTTTCCGCCAGACCCCGTCATCGCCGCAGCTCCACAAGTATTTCGCAGGGCTAGACCAACGGCAGCCTCCACCCCCTCTTCACACCCGCTTCTCTACGTGCGTAGCGTCGTCGGCGTTTCCCCCCACCGAGCATCACCGAGCCTTCGGAGGCACGCCATGCCCGTGCACAGACCGAACCCGCTCCGCCCCCGGCGCCTCTTCCTCGCCGGACTCCTGCTCGCCACCCTCACCCTCACCCTCGCCCTCACCGCCCCCGCCGACGCGGCGACGACGCCGTCCCGCGGCTCCGCCTACATGGGCATGGGCGTACTCGCCCACGACGGCAGCAACGGCACCCCGTCCACCGGCGACGCCACCCAGACCGAGGGTGTGGACGTTGCCAGCTACCAGGGCAACGTCGCCTGGTCGACCCTGTGGAGCAGCGGGGTCAAATGGGCGTACACCAAGGCGACCGAAGGGACGTACTACACGAACCCCTACTTCGCCCAGCAGTACAACGGCTCTTACAACGTCGGCATGATCCGCGGCGCCTACCACTTCGCCACCCCCGACACCACGAGCGGCGCCACCCAGGCCAACTACTTCGTCGACCACGGTGGCGGCTGGTCCAAGGACGGCAAGACCCTCCCCGGCGCCCTGGACATCGAGTGGAACCCGTACGGCGCCGCCTGCTACGGCAAGTCGCAGAGCGCGATGGTCAGCTGGATCGCGGATTTCCTGAACACGTACAAGGCCCGGACCGGCCGGGACGCGGTCATCTACACGGCCACCAGCTGGTGGACCGACTGCACCGGCAACTACTCCGGCTTCGCGTCCGCCAACCCGTTGTGGATCGCGCGCTACGCGTCGGACGTGGGGACGCTGCCGGCGGGGTGGTCGTACTACACGATGTGGCAGTACACCTCGTCCGGACCGACGGTCGGCGACCACGACAAGTTCAACGGGGCGCTGGACCGGGTCGTCGCCCTCGCCAACGGCTGAGCCAACGGCTGACGCATCGGCTTACATCGGCTTACGGAGAAGGCCCGGGCCTCCCTCACGGGACCCGGGCCTTCCCCTATCCGGTGGCGTCCGTCACGCCGCCACCGGAACCTCCGGCTTCGCGTCGCTCGTCGCGGGCGCGAGGGCCAGTTCCAGGACCTGGCGGACGTCCGTGACGGCGTGGACGTCGAGCTTGTCGAGGACCTCCGTCGGGACGTCGTCCAGGTCGGCTTCGTTGCGCTTCGGGATGATCACCGTCGTGACGCCGGCGCGGTGTGCCGCCAGCAGCTTCTGCTTCACGCCGCCGATCGGGAGGACCCGCCCGGTCAGGGAGACCTCGCCCGTCATCGCCACGTCCGTGCGGACCAGCCGGCCGGACAGCAGCGACGCCAGCGCCGTCGTCATCGTGACGCCCGCGCTCGGGCCGTCCTTCGGGACCGCGCCCGCCGGGAAGTGGATGTGCACACCCCGGTCCTTCAGGTCGGCCACCGGGAGTTCCAGCTCCGCGCCGTGACTGCGCAGGAAGCTCAGCGCGATCTGCGCCGACTCCTTCATCACGTCGCCCAGTTGGCCCGTCAGGGTCAGACCCGCCGCGCCCGTCTCCGGGTCCGCGAGGGACGCCTCCACGAACAACACGTCTCCGCCGGCGCCGGTGACCGCGAGGCCGGTGGCGACACCCGGTACCGCCGTGCGCCGCTCCGCCGGGTCCTGGGCGGACTCGGGGACGTGGTGCGGGCGGCCGATCAGGGCGCGCAGGTCGGCGTCCGTGATGGTGAACGGCAGTTCGCGGTCGCCCAGTTCGTGCTGTGCCGCGACCTTGCGCAGCAGCCGCGCGATCGAGCGCTCCAGGGTGCGGACGCCCGCCTCGCGCGTGTACTCGCCGGCCAGCTTGCGCAGGGCGCTCTCGTCCAGGGTCACCTCGTCCTTGTCCAGCCCCGCCCGCTCCAGCTGGCGCGGGAGCAGGTGGTCGCGGGCGATGACGACCTTCTCGTCCTCGGTGTAGCCGTCCAGGCGGACCAGTTCCATGCGGTCGAGCAGCGCCTCCGGGATGGCCTCCAGGACGTTCGCCGTGGCCAGGAACACCACGTCGGACAGGTCGAGTTCGACCTCCAGGTAGTGGTCGCGGAAGGTGTGGTTCTGCGCCGGGTCGAGGACTTCGAGCAGGGCCGCGGCCGGGTCGCCGCGGAAGTCCGAGCCGACCTTGTCGATCTCGTCGAGCAGGACCACCGGGTTCATGGACCCGGCCTCCTTGACGGCCCGCACGATACGGCCGGGCAGCGCGCCGACGTACGTACGGCGGTGGCCGCGGATCTCCGCCTCGTCGCGGACGCCGCCGAGGGCGACGCGGACGAACTTGCGGCCCATGGCGTGCGCGACGGACTCGCCGAGCGAGGTCTTGCCGACGCCGGGCGGGCCGACGAGCGCCAGGACGGCACCGCCGCGGCGGCCGCCGATCACGCCGAGGCCGCGGTCGGTACGGCGCTTGCGCACCGCCAGGTACTCGGTGATGCGCTCCTTCACGTCCTCCAGGCCCGCGTGCTCGGCGTCCAGGATCGCCTTGGCGCCCTGGATGTCGTACGCGTCCTCGGTGCGGGAGTTCCACGGCAGTTCGAGGACGGTGTCCAGCCAGGTGCGGATCCAGGAGCCCTCGGGCGACTGGTCGGAGGACCGCTCCAGCTTGTCGACCTCCTTGAGCGCGGCCTCACGGACCTTCTCCGGCAGGTCGGCGGCCTCGACGCGGGCACGGTAGTCGTCGGACTCCTCGCCGTCCTTCTCGCCGTTCAGCTCGCGCAGTTCCTTGCGTACGGCTTCCAGCTGGCGGCGGAGCAGGAACTCGCGCTGCTGCTTGTCGACGCCCTCCTGGACGTCCTTGGCGATGGTCTCGGCGACGTCCTGCTCGGCGAGGTGGTCGCGCAGCTGGGTGGTGGCGAGCTTGAGGCGGGCCACCGGGTCGGCGGTCTCCAGCAGTTCGATCTTCTGCTCGGTGGTCAGGAAGGGCGAGTAGCCGGAGTTGTCGGCGAGCTGGGAGACGTCGTCGATGGCCTGGACGCGGTCCACGACCTGCCAGGCGCCGCGCTTGCGCAGCCAGGCGGTGGCGAGGGCCTTGTACTCCTTGACGAGTTCGGTGACATGGCCCGGCAGGGGCTCGGGGGTCTTCTCGTCGACACGGGTGCCCTCGACCCACAGGGCGGCGCCCGGGCCGGTGGTGCCGGCGCCGATACGGACGCGGCCACGGCCGCGGATCAGGGCGCCGGGGTCACCGTCGGCCAGCCGGCCGACCTGCTCGACGGTGCCGAGCACACCGGTGCCCGGGTAGGTGCCGTCGATGCGTGGGACCAGCAGCACCCGGGGCTTGCCGGGTTCTGATCGGGCGGCGGCCTGGGCGGCCTCCACCGCAGCGCGTACGTCGGCGTCGTTCAGGTCCAGCGGGACCACCATGCCGGGCAGCACGACCTCGTCGTCGAGCGGCAGCACGGGCAGGGTGAGCGTTGCGGACGTCGAAGCCATGATTTTCCTTCCGGCAGCCAAGTTGAGTTATGTCGACTCAATGCACGGCGGGCCACCAATGTTCCCCGTGTGCTGTTCGCTGTCAGCGATCGGGCGTTGAGCTGGGCATTCGGCCCACCCACGGGGTCCGGGCAGGGCTCGGTACCGAAAGAACACCGCAAGCTCATCGTCGTAATCCCGCAATCGCATTCACAGGAACGGCCTGCACACTGCAAGCTCGCTCACAGGTTGCGTGTGCGCCGAAGCGACGCATTACGGGGACTTACGGGGATTTGCCGGGGACTTGGGGACATCGATGAGCCAGGAGCAGCGGCGGGGGCCTGCCCGGCGTGCCGTGATCGCGGGGGCCGCCGTGGTGGCCGCCGGGGCGGCGGTGCCGCTGGTGGCGCGGGCCGTCGGGAAAGAGGACGGCACCCCCGCCGTCAGCCACGCCCACACCGCCGCGCCCGCCGTGAGCCGGGCCGCCTCCCCCACCCCGTACCGACGGCCCCGTTCGGACCACCGGCCCAACATCCTCTTCGTGCTCACCGACGACCAGCCGAAGGAGACCGACTGGGCCCTGCCGCAGACGCTCGACTGGCTCGGCGGGAACGGCACCACCTTCGGCCGGGCGCACGCCAACACCCCGCTGTGCGCGCCCTCCCGGGCCTCGATCATGTCGGGCCGGTACGCGCACAACCACGGCGTCCTCGACACCCGGCACCCGTACCACCTGGACCAGCGCACCACCGTCCAGCGGCGGCTGCACGAGGCCGGCTACCGCACCGGGCTGTTCGGCAAGTACCTCAACTTCTGGCACACCGGCGACAACCCGCCGCACTTCGACGAGTGGCTCCTCCAGGAGCCAGTGGCGTACTACAACGGCCACTACAACGACAACGGGATCGTCCGGAACATCCCCGGCTACAACACGACCGTCATCAAGGACCGCGCCCTCGCCTTCATCGAGCAGTCCCGGGTCGACGACCGGCCCTGGTTCGCGTACGTCGCCACCCGCAGCGCGCACGAGGTGAACATCCCGGAGCGGCGGTACGCGCACGCGCGCGTGCCCGACTGGGACGGGCGGCCCTCGGTGTTCGAGAGCGACAAGGCCGACAAGCCGCCGTTCCTGCGCAGGGCCGACCACTCCCTCGCCCAGGGGCGGGCGCTGCGCGAGCGGCAGTTGAGGACGCTGCTGTCGGTGGACGACGCGATGCGTGACTTCCGCGAGAAGCTGCGGTCGCTGGGGCAGCTGGAGAACACCCTCGTCGTGTTCACCAGCGACCACGGGCTGTGCTGGGGGGACCACGGCTGGCTGCGCAAGTCGGTGCCGTACCGGCCGAGTCTGGAGGTGCCCTTCCTCGCGTCCTGGCCCGCCGGCGGTCTCGGCGAGGCCCGCACCGACGACCGGCTCACCGCGCACGTCGACATCGCGCCGACCTTCCTGGACGCGGCCGGCCTCGCCCCGGACACCCCCCTCGACGGCCACTCCCTCCTCGACCGGCGCAACGACCGCACCCATCTGCTCGCCGAGTGGTGGTGGAACCGGCAGGACAAGCAGCCGATCCACACCTGGGCGACGTACATCGGCAAGGGCGAGCAGTACACGGAGTACTACCGGACGCGGCTGGACGGGTCCGGCCGTCCGAAGGGCAGCGGTGAGGTGCTGTTCCGGGAGTACTACGACCTCGCCGCCGACCCCTACCAGCTGAGCAATCTGCTGCACGGGGCGAGCCAGGAGCGGGAACTGCGGCTGGGGATCCCCGGGTTGGCCCAGCGGTTGGCGGCCGCCCGGCGGGCCTGACCGGGTTACCTTGCATCCCGTCCTGATCGACAGCGGCGACAGCGGCGACATCAGCGAGGGGAAGTGGGCGGTCATGCCGGGTCATATCGTCAAGGGGCTGTACGAGGTCCTGGACGACCGTTTCAGCAGCGGGCGCTGCACGAACGGCGACGGCAGGCTGGAGGTGCTGTACGACGGGTGCCGGTGGGCCGAGGGGCCGGTGTACCTGCCCGCCTGGCGGCAGCTGGTCTGGAGCGACATCCCGAACGACCGGCTGCTGCGCTGGGACGAGGGCAGCGGCGCGGTGAGCGTCTTCCGGGCCGGCGCCGGGCACGTGAACGGCAACACCGTGGACCGGCAGGGGCGGCTCGTGAGCTGTGAGCAGGGCAACCGCCGGGTGACCCGCACGGAGCCCGACGGCTCGCTCACGGTCCTCGCCGACCGTTACGCGGGCAAGCGGCTGAACAGCCCGAACGACTCCGTCGTGCGCTCCGACGGCACGGTCTGGTTCTCCGACCCGGACTTCGGGATTCTGAGCGACTACGAGGGGCATCGCGCCGAGTCGGAGATCGGCGCGTGCAACGTCTACCGGATCGATCCGGTGAGCGGGCGGGTGCACCTCGCCGCGGACGGTTTCGACGGCCCCAACGGCGTCATCCTGTCCCCCGACGAGCGGCGGCTGTACGTCTCCGACTCGCGGGCCGCGCGCATCCGCGTCTTCGACGTGGCCGAGGACGGCACGCTGTCGGGCGACAGGGTCTTCGCGGAGGCGGCGAAGGGCGTCCACTACGACAACATCCGTCTCGACGACCAGGGACGGCTGTGGGCCGCGGCCCTGGAGGACGGCGTCCACTGCTACGACCCCGACGGCACCCTGCTCGGCCGCATCCTCGTCCCCGAAACGGCCTCCAACATCACCTTCGGCGGCCCGAAGAACAACCGCCTGTTCATCACGGCCACGACCTCGCTGTACTCCCTGGTGATGTCGGTGACCGGGGCGCCGCGGGTCTGACCCGGCGGGTCTCAGGAGGCGGACGCCCGTGCCCACCGCCGGATCATCGGCCAGGTCGACACGCCTATCGCCAGGGAGATCAGGTGGCCCCAGTTGGTCATCGGGTCGGTGAACTCGTACAGGTCCTCCAGGAGCATGCCGCCGAACAGGAGCAGCATGGGCCAGCGGAGCCAGGGGCGGACCAGGCCGGCCAGGGCGCCGACGCTCGTCGCCACGCCGAAGCTGATGCCGTAGTCGAGGCGGTGCAGGGAGCTGTCCGGCAGGTGGCCGAACAGGACCGCGAAGCCCACCGTGCCCTCGGTGGCGAGCGTGGCCAGGACGTGCCCGAGCAGGAAGACGACGGCGGTGCGGGCGCCGCCGATCCGGCGCTCCAGGGCGGTCAGGACCAGGAGGAAGCAGAGGGCGTACGGCGAGACCAGCCCGCCCGCGACCCACAGCGCGCTGGCGAGCAGGACCAGGACGGGCGTGCGGATCAGGTGGGCCACGTCCGTGCTGGAGCCCTGGTGGAGGGCGTGCACGAGGGAGGGGGAGGCGTACGTGGTGATCAGCGAGGTGACGGCCAGGAGGGCTGCGAAGCCGAAGGTGAACGGCGTTCCGGTCGGGGTCGGCAGGAGGCGCCAGGGGCGTGGGAGGCGGGTCGCGGGGGCCGGGAGCGGGGCCGTGACCGTGGGAGCCGGGACGCGCTGGCGGGGCAGAGCGTCGAGCAGGCCGGAGACCTCGGGGAGCGGCGCGGCCAAGGGCTTGGCGTCGGCCGTCGCGGCGTTTTCCACGGGGCGGGGCTCCTTCCGTTCACACCCCACCTTTCGGCTCACCACAGGCCCCTGTCTATGACGGACGCCACGCGAGGGCCGATTCACAGCAACCTTTAAGGGTCTTCTGGCGTCCCGCTCATCTACGCGTCGCCGGGCAGCCCTGTTCCGGCCGTGGTGATGGCGCGCAGCAGCCGGTCGGCGTACTGGCGGAAGCGGCCGACCATGTCGAAGCCCTTGGGGTCGAGCACCCACTGGAGCTGGAGGCCGTCCATGACGGCGGCGGTCTCCTGCGCGACGGCGACGACGTCGGTGTCCGCCCGCAACTCGCCGCTGTCGACGGCGTGTTGGAGGGACGCGGACATGACGTCCGTCAACTCCCGGTAGCGGCGCACGAAGTAGGCGTGGGCGGGGTGCCCGGGGTCGCCGGCCTCGGCGGCCAGGACGTTGAACATCCGGGTGCGGCCCAGGCGTTCGGCGTTGTACTGCTTGAGCCGGAGCAGCCCGACGTAGCACTCGGCGGCGGTGCCGTACTCGTTGGCGAAGAACCGCTCCTTGTCGTGCTGCTCGGTCCGCTCCAGGACCTGCACGAGGAGGTCCTCCTTGCTGCGGAAGTGGTGCAGCAGACCGCCCTGGGTGATGCCGACGTCCTTGGCGATGCGGGCCAGCGAGGAGGCGTGGAAGCCCCACTGCGCGAAGTGCTCGACGGCGGCGTCGAGGATGCGCAGGCGCCGCTCGTCGCCCACGGCGTATGTGCCGCGGCCTGGGCGTTTGCCGACGCTGCCGCTCTCCGTGCGCTCCATGTCCCTCACCCTAGCCGAGCCGCGGACCGGCGGTTACACGAGTCATCAAGCCCTTCCTTTCAAGCCATGTGCAGCGTGATTCTGGCCACTCGCATAAAACCTAGTACCCACTCGGTTTTGCTGGTTCCCTGAGCGGGCCGGTGCGGCGAAGAAGCCGCCCCCGTCCCCATGGAGTCGCCATGGCCCTGAGCCACGACGCGCCGCTCGACGAGACGACCTCCCCATCGTCCGCCGGGAATCCCGAGCCGTCCGCCCCCGCCAAGCTCGTCCTCGGCCTCGTCCTCGGACAGTTCGGCGCCTATCTCGCCGTGCTGACCCCGGTGATGGTGACCCTCGCCCTGCGGGTCGCCCAGATCGTCCCGGAGGCCGACCGGGGCGCCGCCCTCGGCCAGGTGCTGTCCGTGGGCGCCCTGCTGGCGATGCTCGGCAACCCCGTCTTCGGCGCCCTGTCCGACCGCACCACCAGCCGCTACGGCCGGCGCCGCCCGTGGCTGGTCGGCGGCATGGTGGCCGGCTTCGCGGGCCTGCTGGTGGTCGCCCTCGGCTCCAATGTCCTGACCCTGATGGCCGGTTGGGCACTGGCCCAGCTCGGCATCAACGCCTCCCTGGCCGCGCTCACGGCCACCATCCCCGACCTGGTCCCGCCGCGTCAGCAGGCCCGCGTCTCCGGCCTGGTCGGCAGCACGGTCTCCCTGTCGATGATCGGCGGCTCGGCACTGGCCCAGCTGTTCAGCGGCTCGATGGCCCTCGCCTTCCTGGTCCCCGGCGCCATCGGCATCGCCCTGGTCGGCTACCTGGCCACCGTGATGAAGGACCGCCCGGCCCGCGCCGGCGCCTTCGAGCCGTACTCCGTACGGGAGTTCCTGCGCAGCTTCTGGGTCAGCCCCCGCAAGCACCCCGACTTCGCGTGGAACTTCGCCGGCCGCTTCCTGGTCTTCACCGGCGCCTCCTGCGTCACCAGCTACCAGGTGTACTTCCTGATGGACCGCCTCGGCTACAGCGACTCCCAGGTCACCGGCAAGGTCCTCGTCGGCACCCTGGCGATGGTCGCCTCCACCGTCGTCGGCTCGCTGGTGGGCGGCCTGCTCTCGGACCGGTCCGGCCGCCGCAAGCCGTACGTCCTCGGCTCCTCGCTCGTCATGGCCGTCAGCCTGGCGCTGATCGCCTCGGCCCAGACCTTCGGGATGTACGTCCTCGCGCTGGTCGTCTTCGGTCTCGGCGAGGGCCTGTATCTGTCGGTCGACATGGCGCTGGCCGCGGCCGTGCTCCCCAACCCCGACGAATCGGCCAAGGACATGGGCGTGCTGAACATCGGCAACGCCCTCCCCCAGTCCCTCGTCCCCATCCTCGCCCCCGCGCTCCTCGCGATCGGCGGCGGCGGGAACTACGGCGCGCTGTTCCTGTTCGGCGCGATCGCCGCCGTACTGGGCGCGCTGGCCGTCCAGTTCGTCCGCTCGGTCAAGTAGATCCGCACGTATCGAAGGCAGTTGACGATGACCACGCACCCGTACCGCGATCCGGACCGCCCCGTCGACGAGCGCGTCGAGGACCTGCTCTCCCGGATGACCCTGGAGGAGAAGGCCGGCCAGCTCTTCCACACCATGCTCGCCATGGGACCCGGCGGCACCCTCGCCGAGAAGGGCGGCTTCCTCCGGTACGACACGACCGAGCTGATCGCGGGCCGCCATCTCACCCACTTCAACCTGATCGGCCAGGGCGGCGCCCGCGAGATGGCCCAATGGGCCAACCGCGTCCAGGAGTTGGCGGCGGGCACCCGCCTCGGCATCCCGGTCACCCTCTCCACCGACCCGCGCCACGCCTTCACCGACAACCCGGGCGCCTCCTTCCTGGCCGGCGACTTCTCCGCCTGGCCCGAGCCGCTGGGCCTGGCGGCGATCGGCGACCCGGCGCTCGTCGAGCGCTTCGCGGACACGGTCCGGCGCGAGTACCTGGCGGTCGGCTTCCGGGTCGCGCTGCACCCGCAGATCGACCTGGCGACCGAGCCGCGCTGGTCCCGGCAGTCGGGCACGTTCGGGTCGAGCGCGGAGGTGGCGGCGGAGCTCGTACGCGCGTACGTACGGGGACTTCAGGGGCCGGAGCTCGGGCCCGGGTCGGTCGCCGCGATGGTGAAGCACTTCCCGGGCGGCGGCGCCCAGAAGGACGGCGAGGACCCGCACTTCCCGTACGGGAAGGAGCAGGTGTACCCGGGCGGGATGCGCGAACACCACCTCGCGCCCTTCGTCGCGGCCATCGAGGCGGGCTGCTCGCAGATGATGCCCTACTACGGGCAGCCGGTCGGCACGGACTGGGAGGAGGTCGGCTTCGGCTTCAACAAGGACGTGCTGACGGGCCTGTTGCGGGAACGGCTCGGCTTCGACGGCATCATCTGCACCGACTGGGGCCTGCTCACCGACGCCGAGATCCTGGGCGAGCCGGCCGAGGCACGGGCCTGGGGCGTGGAGCACCTGAGCGTCGCCGAACGCGCGGCGAAGGCGCTGGACGCGGGGACCGACCAGTTCGGGGGCGAGCAATGCCCCGAGGTGATCGTGGAGTTGGTGCGTTCGGGGCGGATCGCGGAGGAGAGGATCGACGCGTCCGTACGACGGCTGCTGCGCGAGAAGTTCGTCCTCGGGCTGTTCGAGAACCGGTACGTCGATCCGGACCGGGCCGAGGAGACGGTGGGCGCGGCCGAGTTCACGGCGCTCGGCGAGGCGGCCCAGCGGCGGTCGCTGACCGTGCTGGCGGACCGGGGCGTGCTGCCGGTGACCGGGCGGCCCCGGCTGTACGTGCAGGGGGTGAGCGAGGGCGTGGCGGCGGAGTACGGGGAGGTGGTCGCCGACCCGGCGGAGGCGGATCTCGCCGTGCTGCGGCTGCGGACGCCGTACGAGCAACGGCCGGGCGCCTTCGAGTCGTTCTTCCACGCGGGCTCGCTGGCGTTCCCGGCGGAGGAGCTCAAGGAGATCCTGCGACTGCTGGACGCCGTACCGACGTTGGTGTGCGTGAACCTCGAACGGCCCGCGGTCCTGCCGGAGATCGCGGAACGGGCGGCAGCCCTCCTGGCCGACTTCGGGGCCTCGGACGCCGCCGTGCTGGACGTGACGTTCGGGCGGGCGAAGGCGGAGGGAAGGCTGCCGTTCGAGTTGCCGCGGTCGATGGAGGCCGTGGCCGCGGGACTGCCGGACGTGCCGAACGACACGGAGGACCCGGTGTTCCCGTACGGCCACGGACTGGGCGCGCCTACGGCCTGAGCAGGACGACGTCTCTCGCGTGCGCGGCCTGGGTGGCCGGGTCCCAGTCGCCCGTGCAGTACACGGACGCCTCGCTGATCGCGCCGTCACGGATCTCGGCGCGCATCAGCTCCCGGCAGTACCAGGTGCCCCGCTCGTCCTCCCACCGCTCCTCGAACTCCAGCACCAGCCCGGTCGGGGTCGGATCGACGCGGTGGCGGGGGACGGTGCCCAGGGCCGGGTGGCTGCGGCGGCGGACGGCGACGAGTTCGTCCCGGCCGGAGGTCTGCAACCGCCACTGCGGGACGGTCAGATCGAGGAAGACGTCGTCGGTGAACAGGCCCTCGGGGGCCGTGTTCGTCTCCAGGAAGCGCACGAAGAGGTCGGCGAGCTCCTTGACGTTCATGACATGGCCTCCGCGAGATTGCGGCCGACGACCTCCATCGTGCTGTTCAGCTCGGCGGTGGGGCTGAACTCGACGATCTCGGTGCCGGCGAAGATGAGCGGGAGGTGGCCGGGGGCGCCGTAGTAGGCGTCGCCGGCGTGGAAGACCTCGTCGTGGTCGGCGTAACGGAACACGATCTTCCCGCTGAGGACCTGGCCCCAGTGCGGGCACTGGCAGCGGTCGTCGGGCAGGCCCCGGAAGAGCGGTGCCGGGTCCATGTCCTCCTTCATGGTCTCGTACCCGACGGTGTACGGACCGACCTGGGCGTAGCGGCCCTCGATGACCGGCTCGTCGACCTGGAGCTCGGCCTCGGCCTTGGATGTACGGGGCATGGTGTCCTCCGTCGTCTCGTGGTTTCAACGGAGGAGGCGTGAGGTCGGGCGGCACGGTGTGAGGCGGGGCCTCACAGGCGCCAGGCGGGCGGCTCTTCGGGCCGGTAGACGCAGAGCGTGCCGGTGCGCAGGGCGGTCTCCAGGTGGCGGCCGAGTTCCGGGTGGGCCTCGCCGATCCGCTTCACGGCCGCCCGGACACGTGCGGTGACGGTCGTGCGGGCGCGCTCGGCGGGGGATCCGGTACGGCGGACCCGGCCACCGATGCCGTACGCCGCCGCGAGCTGCGCGACCAGCGCGTCCCGCTCGACGGCGGCCCGGGCGGAGCGGGCCGAGTCCCCGGCGGCGTCGGCGTCCTCGGCCTCCTCCTCCAGCTCCCGCAGCCTGCGCCGGTACGCGGCCCGGGCGGTGGCGTCGATCAGCTCGCCGGTGTCGCCCTGGAGGTGCAGGCCGTCGGCGTTCTCCGCCGCGGCGGGCGGTGCGGCGAGCTCGACGGCCGGGACGGGGGTGCCGGGACGGGCGAGGAGTACGGCGATGTCGTGCAGCCCCTTGCTGTCGGGGAGCCGGACGTCACGCCCGGCGTAGCGGAGGTGCCAGAGGGGGCCTTCGCGCCGGAAGACGAGGGTGTCCTGCACCGGGGCCGGGGCGTGGGCGTGCGCGTGGGACGGGGCGTGCGGGTGGGGCGGGGCGGGCGCGTGGGGCGGGGCGGGCGCGGGGGGCGGGGCGGGCGCGTGGGGCGGGGCCTCCGGGTCCGCGGCCGTGTCCGGCGTCCCGCCCGCGTTCGTCCCCGCCCGTGCCACCCCACCCGGCGTCTCCCCCGCGATCCGCTCCGTCAGCGCCACCGCGCCCGCCGCCTCCGCCGCCCGCAGTGCCCGCTCCCGGTGCGCGCGGGCCCGGTCGGTGTCCCCCATCGCCCTTGCCAGCAGCGCCAGATGACGGTCCACCGGGCCCCTGATCGCCGCGCCGATGCCCTCCACCGCGAACAGGTCGGCGTACGGGGCGAGCAGGTCGTACAGGACGGGCGCGGCGGGGTGGGAGCCGACGGCGGCGACCGTCTCCGCGGCCTGGGCCAGCATCGGCAGCCACTCGCTGTCGCGGGGCGCCCCGCCGAGCCGGGGTGCCACCGCGGAGAGGCGGCGCGCGGCCTCGTCCAGGCGGCCGAACTGCGCCGCGACCAGCCCGAGCGAGACGCGCGGCCACAGCATCGGGGAGTGTTCCAGCAGGGTCGCCTCCGCCCGCACCCGGGCCAGCCCGTCGAGGTCGCCCGTCTCGGCGTACAGGCACCAGCGCTGGGTGACGGCGAGCATGGCGGCGTTGTCGCTGCCGGCCCTGCGGCCGAGTTCCTCGACCTCGTCGAGCGCGGCGGCGCAGTCGTCGTAACGGCCCTCCATCAGTGCGCGCGTGCCGCGCCACAGCGGCACGTACCAGGCGTAGAGCGGTCGCCGCAGCGGCCGTACGACCGCCTCGTACGCCGCCGCCTCCGCCTCGGCCGCCGCGAACGCGCCCGTCTCCATCAGGGCGACCAGCCGCAGGCGCCGGCCGAGGAGTTCGAGCACGGGGTCGCGCAGGTCGCGGGCGATGGTGACGATCTGCGCGGTCCAGGTGAGCCGGTCGCGGCAGTGGTCGGGGCCGGGGCGGGCGTCGCACAGGGCGGCGAGGGCGGGGCCGAGGGTGGCGGGGTCGCCGGTCTCGCGGGCGGTGCGGACGGCTTCCTCGGCGAGGGCGACGCGCTGCCGCTCGGTCTCGACGAGGCCTGCGGCCAGGGAGAGCCGGGCGGTGACGGCGGCACGCAGGGCAGCGTGGGCGGGCCGACCGGCGAGTGCGTGCCGGGCCTCGGTCAGCAGGTCGAGCTGCTCCCGGTCCGCCAGATCGACCTCGAACCCGACGACGCCGGTACCGAGCCCGAGGGCTGCCCGGGCGAGGAGATCGGCCCGGCCGAGATCCCGGGCCAGCGCGGCGGCCTGGAGCAGCGCGCTTCGGGCGGGGCCTCGCTCGCCGGCGCCGAGGCGGGCGGAGCCGAGGCCGAGGAGGAGCTCGACCAGTTCTGAGGAAGCCGGGGAAGAAGACGAAGGGGACGAAGGGGATGTGGGCGCCACGGGAGGAGTGTCGGAGTCCGGCGCGGCGCCCGGCCCGGGGTCCGGCGCCGCACCGACCTCCACCGCTTCCTCCTCATCCGCCGCCCCCACCACACTCCACGCCTCCAGCGCGCGTTCGTACCACCGTGCCGCGTCCTCGAAGGCGAACAGGGTTTCCGCTCGGGTCGCCGCCTCGTGGGCGTAGTGGGCGGCCCGGGGGGCGTGTTCGGGGCCGGCGAGGAGGAGGTGGTGGGCGACCTCCGCGGGGCCCGTGTCGCGGCCCCGGCGGGCGTGACCGGCCAGGACGTCGGCCGCGGCGTGGTGCAGGGCGGTGCGCTCGGCCGGGGCGAGGGAGTCGTACACCGCGTCCCGGAGCAGGTCGTGGCGGAAGGCTCCCCGGTCGGCGCCGGCCTCCGCGAGCAGTCCGGCCCCGGCGGCCTCGCCCAGCAGCGCCCGCACCTCCCCCAACGGCACGTCCGCCGCCTCGGCCAGCACGTCGAGCCGGAAACGCGTGCCCAGTACGGCGGCCACGTCCAGCACGTGTGCCGCCCGAGGGGTCAGATCGGCCAACCGCTCCTGTACGGCGGCCCGCACGGCGACCGAGGAGACCCCGGGCCCGTCCACGGCGGACGGTGTGCCCCAACTGCCCGCCCGCAGCAGCTCGGTGACGAAGAAGGCGTCCCCACCGGTACGCCGCACAAGCCGCCGAACCTCGTCCTCGCCGGGATCCGCCCCCGTCACAGCCGCAACGAGCGCGGCAACATCCCGCACGCCCAGGGGCCCGAGCGGCAACACCCGCCCCCGCCGAAGCAACTGCCCCCGAACCCGAGCCCGCCCATCACCACCCCGCCGGCCCCCGGGGCTCCACCCCTCGCCCCCACCGTCGTCACCCCGCCCCTGGACGTCGGCCGTTCCCGCGCCCCCTGCCGGACCTTCGGCCACCCCTACATGCTCCCGCCTCGCGGCACCGCCACCGCCCTCGCCCCAGCCCTGAACGCCAGCCGCTCCACCGCCCCCTGCCCGCCCTTCGGCGACACCCACATCCCCCGGCTCCCCGTTCTTCCCTTCGTCACCGCCGCCCCCGCGACGGACACCAGCCATTCCGGCGCCCGCTGCCGCCCGACCTTCGGCCACCCCCACATCCCCCGACCCCCCGCTCCGCCCTTCACCACCGCCGCCCCCGCCACGGACACCAGCCACCCCGGCACCCGCTACCCGACCGTCGGCCGCCCCCGCGCCCCGCCTCTCGCCACCGCCGCCCCGGCCCTGAACGCCACCCACCGCCCCGCCCCCTGCCAGACCGTCGGCCACCCCCGCATCCCCGGGCCCCCCGCTCCACCCCTCGCCATCACCCTGGCCGCCACCACCCCGCACCCCCCAAGCCGCATCCTCGTCCCGAGCCGTGGCCAGTAGTAGGACCGGGGCCGTTCGTATCGCGTCCGCCGTTTCCAGGAGCAGGCGTAGGGACGACGTGTCGGCCGCGTGGGCGTCGTCCAGGATCAGGAGGAGGGGGTGGTGGTGGGCGGCCGTGGTCAGGAGGTCCGTCACGTCGCCCGTGAGGCGGAGCCGTGCCGCCTCCGGGTCCGCGCCGTGCAGGGCGGCCGGGCCCGAGCCCGAGACCAGGGCCCGCAACGGCGGTGAGCCGGCGACCAGGCGTCCGCACGCCGTGTCGGCCGCGGCCAGCTCCCGCAGCACCCGGGACCAGGGCCGGAAGGCCCGGCCGGCCGTCTCCGGCGGGCACCACGTCCACAGCGTGCGGAAGGCGTCGGCGTGTGCGGCAGCCTCCTCCGCGGTACGGGTCTTGCCCGCACCCGCGGGCCCGGTCAGCGTGACCAGCCCACCCCGGCCGCCCGCCGCCCGTTCCAGCGCGGCCCGCAGCTCGCCCAGCACGTCCTCGCGTCCCACGAACGGGTAGAACGCGTACGACGGGTCACTCGCGGCCATTCAGCCACCACGCATTTCTCGCCGCTCCATCGCCGGTCTCTCGTCGGTCTCCCGCTGCAAGGGACCTCCCCAGGAGCCTGCCGAGAGCCTGCTTAGAGCGTAGGCAGCGGCGCCGCCACACGCGAGGCACATGACCCTCACACAACCCGCACCATGCCCCGGACACCCCCTAATTCCCCGGCCCTCCCTTCCGCGTTCATGCAGGATGGGGACCATGAGCGTCTGCTACGACAACCCCGTGGTCCTGGACCGTCGTGAGGGCCCGTACGGCGAGGTCGTGCTGCGGCGGCACGGGGAGCTGCTGCAGATCATCGCCAACGGCTGCTTCCTCATGGACACCTCGGACGGTCGTTCCGAGCGCCTGCTCGTCGACGCCGCGCTCGCCGCCCTGGACGCCCGCGAACAGCCGAACGTGCTGATCGGAGGCCTGGGCGTCGGCTTCTCGCTCGCACACGCGGCGGCGAATCCCCGCTGGGGCGCCGTCACCGTCATAGAACGCGAACCCGCCGTCATCGACTGGCACCGCCACGGCCCGCTTTCCGAACTCTCGCGGGACGCACTCGCGGATCCGCGCACCGAGATCGTGGAAGCGGATCTCGTGGAATACGTCCATGAGACATCCGACACGTACGACGCGCTGTGCCTGGACATCGACAACGGGCCCGACTGGACCGTCACCGAGGGCAACGACGGCCTCTACTCGGCGTCCGGACTCGCAGGCTGCGCAAGGGTGTTGAAGCCGGGCGGGGTGCTCGCGGTGTGGTCCGCGCAGCCCTCTCCGGAATTTGAAGGAACACTGTGGAATGCCGGGTTCCAACAGGTGCGTACCGAAGAGATCCCGGTTGCCCGGGGCGTTCCGGACGTCGTACACCTCGCCGTACGACCTGGATAGCCCAGACGCGGTAACTCCCCGTACCCTGCTCACCTGACGCGGATCATTCAAGCGTCAATCGCAAGCATGCGCAGGCATAGCCAGGCAAAGCCAGTCAGAAGGAATGACCCCACGCATTCCGGAAAGCAACAGGGGCGGGCGATGGAGCAGACCCACACATCCCAGAACGGCACGACGGCGACCCCGGGCGCACAGCGCCGGGTGCTGGTGGTCGAGGACGACCCGACCATCGTCGACGCCATCGCGGCCCGCCTGCGCGCCGAGGGCTTCCTCGTGCAGACCGCGGGTGACGGCCCGGCCGCCGTCGACACCGCCGAGGCCTGGCAGCCCGATCTGCTGATCCTCGACATCATGCTGCCCGGCTTCGACGGTCTGGAGGTCTGCCGCCGTGTGCAGGCCGCCCGTCCGGTGCCGGTGCTGATGCTCACCGCGCGCGACGACGAGACCGACATGCTGGTCGGGCTCGGGGTCGGCGCCGACGACTACATGACCAAGCCGTTCTCCATGCGGGAGCTGGCCGCGCGGGTGCATGTGCTGCTGCGCAGGGTGGAGCGGGCGGCCCTGGCCGCGGCGACGCCCCGCTCCGGCATCCTGCGCCTCGGTGAGCTGGAGATCGACCACGCGCAGCGGCGGGTGCGGGTGCGCTCCGAGGACGTCCATCTGACGCCCACGGAGTTCGACCTGCTCGTGTGCCTCGCCAACACGCCCCGCGCAGTGCTCTCCCGGGAGCAGCTGCTGGCCGAGGTGTGGGACTGGGCGGACGCCTCGGGCACCCGGACCGTCGACAGCCACATCAAGGCGCTGCGCCGGAAGATCGGCGCCGAGCGGATCCGCACCGTGCACGGTGTGGGCTACGCGCTGGAGACCCCGACGCCATGAGCGGCGGTCCGGCCGCACGGAGAGGCCCCGGGGAGCCCGAGCCCTGGGGTGGGCTGCGCCCGTTCTCGATCAAGACGAAGCTGGGCGCGCTGGTCGTCATCGCGGTTCTCATCACCACCGGGCTGATGATGATCGCGATGCGTACGGCGACGGAGCTGCGCTTCATCACGGTCTTCTCGATGATCGCCACGCTGCTGATCACGCAGTTCGTGGCCCATTCGCTCACCGCGCCGCTGGACGACATGAACGCCGTCGCCGGCGCCATCTCGCACGGCGACTACACCCGCCGGGTGCGCGAGAACCGCCGGGACGAGCTGGGCGACCTGGCCCAGACGATCAACCGGATGGCCGACGACCTGGAGGCCCAGGACCGCCAGCGCAAGGAGCTGGTGGCCAATGTGTCGCACGAGCTCCGGACGCCCATCGCGGGGCTGCGCGCCGTCCTGGAGAACATCGTCGACGGCGTCACGACCGCCGACCCCGAGACCATGCGCACGGCCCTGAAGCAGACCGAGCGGCTGGGACGGCTGGTGGAGACGCTGCTCGACCTGTCCCGCCTGGACAACGGCGTCGTACCGCTTCGGCAGCGGCGCTTCGAGGTGTGGCCGTACCTGTCGGGCGTGCTGAAGGAGGCCAACATGGCCGTGCCCGCGCGCGCGGGCATCGCCTCGGGCTCCGGCAGCCACACGCGCACGGACGTCCATCTGCACCTCGACGTCTCCCCGCCGGAGCTGACCGCGCACGCGGACCCGGAGCGCATCCACCAGGTAGTGGCGAATCTCATCGACAACGCCGTCAAGCACAGCCCGCCGCACGGCCGCGTGATCGTGAAGGCCCGGCGCGGGGCGCTGCCCGAGTCGCTGGAGCTGGAGGTGCTCGACGAGGGCCCCGGCATCCCGCGCTCCGAGTGGCACCGCGTCTTCGAGCGCTTCAACCGCGGTGGTGCGGGCGCCTCGAACGGACAGGGCGGCGACGGCGGTACGGGCCTCGGGCTCGCGATCGCCCGCTGGGCGGTCGACCTGCACGGAGGCCGGATCGGAGTGGCCGAATCCGAGCGAGGCTGCCGGATTCTCGTCACCCTTCCGGGAGAGACATCCGTGCCAAGTTGACGTAAAGTCCGATCCGGAGCCCCAAGATCCACCTGCGTCCGGGCTGACGGACACGTGTGATCAGGCACACGCCCGCACGCTCAGCGTGCAGGGCCCGCATCGTCGTATGCCGGAATCGTGGATTCGTAGCGGAACCTCGCTTGTTTCCCGCCATTTCTGGGCGCGAAACGCGGTTTCCGGTGTGACTTACGCGACGATGACCTTGCTCGGCCTCACCTTCCCGGCCATGGGGGCGTAGCCTTTATTCCCGCTGTCCATCACCTTGTGAGAAGCGGAAGAGGGCGGTTGCCGCCGTGTCGCCACAGTCCCCCAGTAACTCGAGCATCTCGACCGACGACCAAGCCGGGAAGAACCCCGCGGCTGCGTTCGGTCCCAACGAGTGGCTCGTCGACGAGATCTATCAGCAGTACCTCCAGGACCCGAATTCGGTAGACCGAGCCTGGTGGGACTTCTTCGCCGACTACAAGCCGGGAGCGGCCTCCGCGTCGGCTCCGACGGGTACCACGGCGTCTCCCACGGCTCCCGCGGCGCCCGCCGCCCCGGCTGC
Organism: Streptomyces cylindrosporus; assembly: GCF_022698165.1. Taxonomy (GTDB): domain Bacteria; phylum Actinomycetota; class Actinomycetes; order Streptomycetales; family Streptomycetaceae; genus Streptomyces; species Streptomyces cylindrosporus. The sequence goes on along the minus strand of NZ_JALDAY010000005.1, from coordinate 426,933 downwards.
TCCGGCCGCCTCCGTTCCCGCACCGGCCCCGGCCGCCCCCGCCGCGCCGAAGCCCGCTGCCGCCGCTCCGGCCCCGGCAGCCGCTGCTCCGGCAGCCGCTCCGGCTGCCGCGAAGCCCGCCGCTGCCGCCCCCGCCGCGAAGCCGGCGGCCAAGGCCGCGCCCGCGACGGAGGCCCCCGAGGGCCCCGAGCTGGTGACCCTGCGCGGTCCCGCCGCCGCCGTCGCGAAGAACATGAACGCCTCGCTGGAGCTGCCCACGGCCACGTCCGTGCGCGCGGTCCCGGTGAAGCTGCTCTTCGACAACCGCATCGTCATCAACAACCACCTCAAGCGCGCCCGGGGCGGGAAGATCTCCTTCACGCACCTGATCGGCTACGCGATGGTGCAGGCCATCAAGACGATGCCGTCGATGAACTGGCACTACGCGGAGAAGGACGGGAAGCCCACCCTCGTCAAGCCGCCGCACGTCAACTTCGGCCTCGCGATCGACCTGGTGAAGCCGAACGGCGACCGCCAGCTGGTCGTGGCGGGCATCAAGAAGGCCGAGACGCTGAACTTCTTCGAGTTCTGGCAGGCCTACGAGGACATCGTCCGCCGCGCCCGTGACGGCAAGCTGACGATGGACGACTTCAGCGGTGTCACCGTCTCGCTGACGAACCCCGGCGGCCTCGGCACCGTCCACTCGGTCCCGCGCCTGATGCCCGGCCAGTCGGTCATCATGGGCGTCGGCTCCATGGACTACCCGGCCGAGTTCCAGGGCACCAGCCAGGACACCCTCAACAAGCTCGGCATCTCGAAGGTCATGACGCTCACGTCGACCTACGACCACCGGGTCATCCAGGGCGCCGCCTCCGGCGAGTTCCTGCGGATCGTCGCGAACCTGCTGCTCGGCGAGAGCGGCTTCTACGACGAGATCTTCGAGTCGCTGCGCATCCCCTACGAGCCGGTCCGCTGGCTCAAGGACATCGACGCCTCGCACGACGACGACGTCACCAAGGCCGCCCGCGTCTTCGAGCTGATCCACTCCTACCGGGTCCGCGGCCATGTCATGGCCGACACCGACCCGCTGGAGTACCGCCAGCGCAAGCACCCCGACCTGGACATCACCGAGCACGGCCTCACGCTCTGGGACCTGGAGCGCGAGTTCGCGGTCGGAGGCTTCGCCGGCAAGTCGATGATGAAGCTGCGCGACATCCTCGGCGTGCTGCGCGACTCGTACTGCCGCACCACCGGCATCGAGTTCATGCACATCCAGGACCCCAAGCAGCGCAAGTGGATCCAGGACCGCGTGGAGCGCGGCCACTCCAAGCCGGAGCGCGAGGAGCAGCTGCGCATCCTGCGCCGCCTGAACGCGGCGGAGGCCTTCGAGACCTTCCTCCAGACGAAGTACGTCGGCCAGAAGCGCTTCTCCCTGGAGGGCGGCGAGTCCGTCATCCCGCTGCTGGACGCGGTGCTGGACAGCGCGGCCGAGTCCCGCCTGGACGAGGTCGTCATCGGCATGGCCCACCGCGGCCGCCTGAACGTCCTGGCGAACATCGTCGGCAAGTCGTACGCGCAGATCTTCCGCGAGTTCGAGGGCAACCTCGACCCGAAGTCGATGCACGGCTCCGGCGACGTGAAGTACCACCTGGGCGCCGAGGGCACCTTCACCGGTCTCGACGGCGAGCAGATCAAGGTCTCGCTGGCCGCGAACCCGTCCCACCTGGAGACGGTCGACCCGGTCATCGAGGGCATCGCCCGCGCCAAGCAGGACATCATCAACAAGGGCGGCACGGACTTCACCGTCCTGCCGGTGGCCCTGCACGGTGACGCGGCCTTCGCGGGCCAGGGCGTGGTGGCCGAGACCCTGAACATGTCGCAGCTGCGCGGCTACCGCACCGGCGGCACGGTCCACATCGTCATCAACAACCAGGTCGGCTTCACGGCGGCGCCCGAGTCCTCGCGCTCCTCCATGTACGCCACCGATGTGGCCCGCATGATCGAGGCCCCGATCTTCCACGTGAACGGCGACGACCCGGAGGCCGTGGTCCGCGTCGCGCGGCTGGCCTTCGAGTTCCGCCAGGCGTTCAACAAGGACGTGGTGATCGACCTCATCTGCTACCGCCGCCGCGGCCACAACGAGTCGGACAACCCGGCGTTCACGCAGCCCCTGATGTACGACCTGATCGACAAGAAGCGCTCGGTGCGCAAGCTGTACACCGAGTCCCTGATCGGTCGCGGCGACATCACCCTGGAAGAGGCCGAGCAGGCCCTGCAGGACTACCAGGGCCAGCTGGAGAAGGTCTTCACGGAGGTCCGCGAGGCCGTCACCGCCCAGCCGGCCGCCGGTCCGGTCTCCGACCCGCAGGCCGAGTTCCCGGTCGCCGTGAACACCGCGATCTCCACCGAGACCGTGAAGCGGATCGCCGAGTCCCAGGTCAACATCCCCGACTCCTTCCACGTCCACCCGCGTCTGCTGCCGCAGTTGCAGCGCCGGGCGGCGATGGTCGAGGACGGGACGATCGACTGGGGCATGGGCGAGACGCTGGCCGTCGGCTCCCTCCTCCTGGAGGGCACCCCGGTCCGCCTCTCCGGCCAGGACTCCCAGCGCGGCACCTTCGGCCAGCGGCACGCGGTCCTCATCGACCGCGAGACGGGCGAGGAGCACACCCCGCTCCAGTACCTCGCCGAGGACCAGGCCCGCTACAACGTCTACAACTCCCTCCTCTCCGAGTACGCCGTCATGGGCTTCGAGTACGGCTACTCGCTGGCCCGCCCCGACGCGCTCGTGATGTGGGAGGCGCAGTTCGGCGACTTCGTCAACGGCGCGCAGACCGTGGTCGACGAGTACATCTCGGCGGCGGAGCAGAAGTGGGGCCAGACGTCCGGCGTCACGCTCCTCCTCCCGCACGGCTACGAGGGCCAGGGCCCGGACCACTCCTCGGCCCGCGTCGAGCGCTTCCTCCAGCTGTGCGCGCAGAACAACATGACGGTGGCCATGCCCACCCTCCCGTCGAACTACTTCCACCTCCTGCGGTGGCAGGTGCACAACCCGCACCACAAGCCGCTGGTGGTCTTCACCCCGAAGTCGATGCTGCGTCTGAAGGCCGCCGCGTCGAAGACGGAGGAGTTCACGTCGGGTCAGTTCCGCCCGGTCATCGGCGACTCCACGGTCGACCCGGCCGCGGTCCGCAAGGTCGTCTTCGTGGCGGGCAAGCTCTACTACGACCTGGAGGCGGAGCGCACCAAGCGCGGCGCGACGGACATCGCGATCGTCCGCGTCGAGCGCCTGTACCCGCTGCCGGGTGCGGAGCTCCAGGCGGAGATCGCGAAGTACCCGAACGTCGAGAAGTACCTGTGGGCCCAGGAGGAGCCGGCCAACCAGGGTGCCTGGCCGTTCATCGCCCTCAACCTGATCGACCACCTGGACCTGGCGGTCGGCGCGGACGTCCCGCACGGCGAGCGCCTGCGCCGCATCTCGCGCCCGCACAGCTCGTCCCCGGCCGTCGGTTCCGCCAAGCGGCACCAGGCGGAGCAGGAGCAGCTGGTGCGTGAGGTGTTCGAGGCGTAACCATCCTCGAAGGCTGTACATGACCGGGCCGCACCCCTCTCCGGGGGTGCGGCCCGGCCGTTTGCGCGCACTTATCCTTGAGGGCATGTACTTCACCGACCGAGGCATCGAAGAGCTGGAGAAACGGCGCGGCGAGGAGGAGGTCAGCTTCGAGTGGCTGGCCGAGCAGCTGCGTACGTTCGTCGACCTCAATCCGGACTTCGAGGTGCCGGTGGAGCGGCTGGCGACATGGCTGGCGCGGCTGGACGACGAGGACGACGACGAGTAGGCCGGTGTGATGTGAGGCGCCTCTTCGGGGGCGCCTTTCGGCTTCCTGGGGGCGCCTCTTCCGGCTTCCTGGGGGGCGCCTTTGCGGGTTTCAGTCCCTCGGCCGCATCAGTTCGTACGTCAGCTCGTACGTCAGCCCCAGCGCCCCGTGCGCCAGCAGCAGCGCCCCTGCCGCTGCCCAGCCGCCGCTGTGCCGCCGTAGGCCCCAGAGCGTCAGGGGCAGGCCCGCAGTCACCTGGGCGAGGGCCAGGGCCCGGGAGCGGGGTGTGCCGGAGCCGGGGAGCCAGGGGCCCAGTCGGCCGCGGTCGACCGCGTCCAGTTCGGCCCGTACCGCCTCCCGCCAGCCCGGCCACTCCACGGGACGCGCGTCCTGCTGGGCGCCGGCGACCTCGCGGAGGCGGTCGGCGGGGTCGCCGGGGGTGAGGCCCGCGGGGAGGGCGACGCCCGCGTGAGTGAGGACGGCGAGCAGGCCCAGCAGGCGGGCTCGCGCGTCGGTCTCGGGGTCCGGCTTCGTCAGGTGGTCGAGGGACTGGACGTCCAGGACCGGGTCGAGGCCCAGGCGAGCCGCGAACGTGCGCATCGCCTCGTCCTCGCCGGCCGGGGTGCCGTTGGCGAGCCAGACATAGCCGACGGGGCGGCGGAAGCCGGAGGCGAGGGTGTAGCCGGCGCGGTCCGCGTCCCACCACAGGGCGAGTACGGGCCAGGGGGCGCCGACGGCGAGAGCGGTGGCCCAGCCGGTCAGGACGCGGTCGACGGGTTCGCCGCCGTGCAGCCACGGCTTGCCCTCGGGGACCAGGACGCTCCAGGTGTCGCCGGCGCCGGTCAGCAGCATGGGTTCGCGCAGCAGGTGGGCGGCGGGGGCGACGGACCCGGGCTCGGCGCGGCAGAGCAGCAGGGCGCCGGGGGCGGGACCGGGGCGGGGAGCTTCCGACGGCATGGTCACAAAATATGGCGGTTCTTGGCTTTTCGCTGCATTTCGCGTCACCGTCACCTTCGGGGCGGCAGCATCCCCGGAAAGGGTGTCTTGACTTTCCCCGGCCGCGATATATCGTGAATTGCAGGAGACGCGATATGGCGCGTTGCGACGGGGAGGTCTGCACCATGTCCGAGTGGTCCCTCGCAGAGCCGAGGAAGCTCACGTTCGAAGAGCCCGTGAGGGAGCTCCACGTACGCATCGTCAACGGAACGGTGAACGTGGTGGGCACGGAGGAAGGTTCCGCGCGCCTGGAGGTCTCACAGATCGAGGGCCCGCCCCTGGTGGTGACCCAGCAGGGCGGCACGCTCACGGTGGCGTACGACGACCTGCCCTGGAAGGGCTTCCTCAAGTGGCTCGACCGGAAGGGGTGGCGGCGCAGTGCCGTCGTCTCCCTCGCCGTGCCGGCCGACACGCACGTGGAGGTGGGCGTCGTCGGCGCCGCAGCCGTGGTCTCCGGTATCGACGGGCATGCGGAGGTGAAGGGCGTCACCGGGGACACGACACTCGTGGGGCTGACCGGCCGGGTCCGCGCGGACACCGTCTCCGGGAGCGTGGAGGCGCAGGCGCTGCGCGGAGACCTCCGTTTCAACTCGGTCTCGGGGGATCTGACCGTGGTCGAGGCGGGCTCCTCGGTCAAGGCGGACTCGGTGAGCGGCTCGATGATCGTCGACCTGGACCCGGCGAGCCGTCCGACCGACATCAACCTGACCAGCGTCTCCGGCGAGATCGCCATCCGGCTGCCCCACCCGGCCGACGCGGAGGTGGAGGCGAACACCGCGAGCGGCACGGTGTCGAACGCCTTCGAGGATCTGCGGGTCAGCGGCCAGTGGGGCGCCAAGCGGATCACCGGCCGCCTCGGCTCGGGCAACGGCAGCCTGAAGGCGACGACAGTCTCGGGCTCGATCGCCCTGCTGCGCAGGCCCGCGGCGGAGGACGAGCCATGGGACGTGGACCCCGAGGACATCGGTCCGGTGGTGGAGGACGCAGCCACTGATGCTGACGCCACCCCGGCGGGCGAGGACCACAGCGACTCGGGGGACAATTCCGCTTCCGGCTCGGACGACCGCGCGAGCGACGACCCGGCCGACGGCACGACCGACAAGAAGGTGCTCTGACATGCCCCCCGTGTTCGCCCATGGCCGCCTCCGCCTCTACCTGCTGAAGCTGCTGGACGAGGCCCCGCGCCACGGTTACGAGGTGATCCGCCTCCTCGAGGAGCGGTTCCAGGGGCTGTACGCGCCGTCGGCGGGCACCGTCTACCCCCGCCTGGCCAAGCTGGAGGCCGAGGGGCTGGTCACCCACACCACCGAGGGCGGCCGCAAGGTGTACGCCATCACGGACGCGGGCCGTGCCGAACTGGCCGACCGCAGCGGCGAGCTGGCCGACCTGGAGCTGGAGATCCGGGAGTCGGTCGCGGAGCTCGCCGCCGAGATACGGGCCGATGTGCGGGGCGCGGCGGGCGATCTGCGGCGCGAGATGCGGGCCGCCGCCTCGGAGGCCCGGCGGGGGCCCGGCGGCAAGGGCCACGGCGAGAAGGACGGCCCGCTCGGCGACTTCGCGGACTACGCCGACAAGGAGGCCTGGCGCGCCGCGAAGGAGGAGATGCGGCGGGTCAAGCAGGAGTGGAAGGAGCAGGCCCGCCGCGCCAAGGACGAGAGCCGCCGCGCCCGCGAGGAGGCCCAGCGGGCCCGGCGCCAGGCCAAGGAGGCGCAGGAGCGGGCCAGGGAGCAGGCACAGGAGGAGCTGCAGCGCATCGCCAAGCGGGTTCAGGAGCAGGTCCAGGACCACTTCGCGCGGGGCGACTGGCCGACGGGCGTGCGGGAGGGCCTGACCGAACTGGCCAAGGAGTTCGGCGACTTCGGGAAGGACTTCGGCAAGGGACTCGGAAAGGACTTCGGCTTCGGAAGGGGCGGAACCGGTACGACGGGGAAGGCCGCCGGCACGGGTGCGTCGACGTCGTCACCGGGGGCCGAGTACTCGTACACCCCGGAGGACTTCCCCATCGGGTACGAACCGGCGTGGGCACACGAGGACTCCAGCGGGGACGCGGCCCGCGACCTGGACCGCCTGCTCGACCGCTTCCGCGACGACATCCGCGACGCGGCCCGCGACCACGGCGTCACGGACGACCAACTACGCGACGCCCGCCGCCACTTGTCGTCGGCGGCGGCCCACATCGGCGCGATACTGCGGACACCGAAGACCTGACGGCCGGGGCCTGCGGGAAGCGTGCCCGGCTGGCCGCTGGCGCGAGCTGCGCGGGACTCCCGGCGATGCGGCCGACGCAAGCAGCGCCGGACTCCCAGCGGCGCGGCCTGCGCGAGCTGGGCGGACTCCCAGGCGATGGGGTCGGCGCTCCGGGCAGCCGCAGCCGCGCCGCCGTGGCCGTCAGCCGCACTGCCAGAGGAAGCGGCCCTCCTTGCCGTCCGGGGAGAGGAAGGCGTAACCGACGCCGGCGTCGCCGAAGTTGACGTGGAAGGGCAGGTCGCAGGAGTCCAGCTGGACGACGAGCTGCCAGTCGGCGCCGGGGGACTCCTCGCCCTGGAGCCAGTTGGGTTCGATGCCGGGGGTGCCGAGGAACTGCCAGGGGCGTTCGTCAGCATTCGCATCGGCGCCCGCACCGGCGGCACGCGGCACGTGGTCCTCCCCCGCACTCGGCCCCTCGGCCCGCTGTTCCACGGTCACGAAGCCCGGGACACGGCCGCCGGGTTGGACCACGAGGGCGTTCTCGCCGCCCTCGGGTTCATAGGTGCCGTCGACGAAGTCGTCCTCGCCGCCCGTCATGAACAGGTAGGCGAGGCGCCCGCCGCCCAGGGCGAACTGCCCGAGGAACTGCATCCGCTCCCCCGTCTCACGCGACAGCGGCCACTGCGGTTCCTCGATCCAGACGGGCTGCCCGCCCATCTTGGTCACCGCCTCACGCACGGCACCGCCCGCCGGTACGAACGCGAGCGGCACGGGCTCGGACACGGTCATGAGAGCTCCTTCGAAGGGTCGGGCCGACCTCGGCGCAGGCCACCCTAGAAGCAGCCACTGACACCCATGCCGGCCACACCAGGCGCGCGCCCACCCCGCGCCCGTCTCAGCCCTGAGCCCCGTCGCTCCAGCAGCCTCCCGGGAAGCGTCAGTCGTTGGTCAAGTCGTTGGTCAGGACGACCTTTCCGAACAGCTCGCCGGACTCCATCCGCTCGAAGCCCTCGCGGGCCCGGTCCATCGGCAGGATCTCGTCGATGACGGGGCGTACACCCGTCGCGGCGCAGAAGGAGAGCAGGTCCTCCAGCTCGTCCTTGGTGCCCATCGTGGAGCCGACGACCTTGAGTTCGAGGAAGAAGATCCGGGTCAGCTCGGCGTGCGAGGGGCGGTCACCGCTCGTCGCGCCGGAGATGACCAGCGTGCCGCCGGGCCGCAGCGACTTGATCGAGTGCGACCACGTGGCCGCGCCGACGGTCTCGATGACGGCGTCGACCCGCTGCGGCAGCCGCGCACCGGACTCCACCGCCTCCACGGCTCCCAGCTCCAGCGCCCGCTTCCGCTTGGCCTCGTCCCGGCTGGTGGCGAAGACCCGCAGGCCCGCCGCCTTGCCGAGCACGATCGCGGCCGTCGCGACACCGCCGCCCGCGCCCTGGACGAGGACCGAGTCGCCGGGCCGTACACCCGCGTTGGTGAAGAGCATGCGGTACGCCGTCAGCCAGGCCGTCGGCAGACAGGCCGCCTCCGCGAAGGAGAGCTCCTTCGGCTTGGGCAGGACGTTCCAGGTCGGTACGGCGACCTGCTCGGCGAAGGTGCCCTGGTAGCGCTCGGTGAGGATCGAACGGGGCTCCTTGGGGCCGACGCCGTGACCGGACTGGCCGATGACGGAGTGCAGGACGACCTCGTTGCCGTCCTCGTCGACGCCGGCGGCGTCGCAGCCGAGGATCATCGGCAGTCGTTCCTCGGGCAGGCCCACGCCTCGCAGCGACCAGAGGTCGTGGTGGTTGAGGGAGGCGGCCTTGACGTTGACGACACTCCAGCCGGAACGGGCCTCGGGAGCCGGACGGTCCCCCAGTTCAAGGCCGTTGAGCGGCTGGTCGCGGTCGATTCGGGCGGCGTAGACGGCGAACATGACCACGACGATAGGCGCCGGTTGCCTCCGGCGGTACGGCAGGGGGTTGTGACACTCGCCCTCTTGCCAAGCGTCGCCCGGCGTCCTGCCCGACCGTCCCTGGGGGCTGCCGCCCCCAGACCCGCTTCGGCCCTGAACGGGCCTCGTCCTCAAACGCCGGACGGGCTGGGTAAGCCAACCGTCGGCCGCCGACGGCGAGCCCCACCCACGGCAAACGCCCGCCCCTCGATCATCCGAATGGGTGGGCGGGTGGGTAAAGAAATGGCCCCGCCCAAACGGACGGGGCCATTCACGCGACCTCAGCGACGAGCAACGCCCTCCGCCCGCGCCGCCGCGGCCACCGCCGCGGTGACCGCAGGAGCGACCCGCTCATCGAACGGCGACGGGATGACATAGTCCGCGGCGAGGTCGTCACCCACGACCCCCGCCAGTGCCTCCGCCGCCGCGATCTTCATGCCCTCGGTGATCCGGGACGCCCGGACCTGCAGCGCGCCCGCGAAGATGCCCGGGAAGGCGAGGACGTTGTTGATCTGGTTCGGGAAGTCGGAGCGACCCGTCGCCACGACCGCCGCGTACTTGTGCGCGACGTCGGGGTGCACCTCCGGGTTCGGGTTGGCCATGGCGAAGACGAACGCGCCCTCCGCCATCGAGGCCACCGCCGGCTCCGGCACCGTACCGCCGGAGACGCCGATGAAGACGTCCGCGCCGGACAGCGCGTCCTCCAGCGACCCGGTGAGGCCCGCCTTGTTGGTGAAGCCGGCGACCTCGCGCTTGACGTCCGTCAGGTCGTCCCGGTCGGCCGACACGATGCCCTTGCGGTCGGCGACGGCCACGTCCCCGATGCCGGCCTCGACCAGCATCTTGGCGATGGCGACACCGGCCGCGCCGGCGCCCGAGATGACCGCGCGCAGGTCGGCGATGGACCGGCCGCTCAGCCGCGCGGCGTTCCTGAGGGCCGCCAGCGTCACGACCGCCGTACCGTGCTGGTCGTCGTGGAAGACCGGGATGTCCAGCCGCTCCTGGAGCTTGCGCTCGATCTCGAAGCACCGCGGCGCCGAGATGTCCTCCAGGTTGACGCCGCCGAAGGACGGGGCCAGCCGGACCACGGTCTCGATGATCTCGTCCACGCCGGTGCAGTCGAGCGCGATCGGCACCGCGTCGACGCCGCCGAACTGCTTGAAGAGGATGGCCTTGCCCTCCATCACGGGGAGGGAGGCCTCCGGGCCGATGTCGCCGAGCCCGAGCACCGCCGTACCGTCGGTGACGACCGCCACCACGGACGACTTCCACGTGTAGTCGTGGACCAGCTCCGGCTGCTCGGCGATGGCGGTGCACACCCGCGCGACGCCGGGCGTGTACGCGAGGGACAGGTCGTCCTTGTCGCGGACCGGCACGGTGGCCTGCACGGCCATCTTGCCGCCGCGGTGCAGCGCGAACGCCGGATCGAAGGAATCGAGGGGCTCGGCCCCGTCCTGATCCGTACTGCTGTCGCTGCGAGGATTGACGATCTCCGCTGCCACTTTGTTTACCCCTTAAGTCTTTATTGGTTGAGGGTGGCCACTCCTGGTGAGAAGTGGGCGGGACCGCGCATGCCCCGATCTATTGATGCGTACGGGTCATACGCGACGGGCGCGCCGCACACGCGCCTCGAGCCCCGGATGAGGGGTGTAAAGAACCTTCTTACCGGACGGACCGCACCGAAGACGAGTCCAATTGCGGGAACAGTGATCAACACCTCGGGGGCCGGTCCGTATCGTGGACGCGGCGAAGATTCTCCGGCCGGAACGCCGGATTCCCGCAGAAGGTCCGCAGATGGCGGGGGCATCATGTCCGAACATGGTGCGTTTCGGGGGTCACCCGTTATCCGATTTTGACATGGTGGGCACCCTGAACGGCTCCGTCCGAATGGCAAGATGCGGTAAACCCACGAGGTCGCGACACCCGAAGGTGTGTGTTCTCGTCGACCCATCGGCAACTCCACCCATCCGCCGGAGGAACCCAAAATGACCGCAAGCTCCACCCGTCGTACCACCGCCGCGCACCACCGTCTGGCCGCGGTCGGTGCGATCGCGGTCGCAGGCGCCCTGATCCTCACCGGCTGCGGTGACCAGACCAAGGACAAGGACAAGGGCAGCAGCAGCGCCTCCACGAGCTCGGCCCCGCTGGCCGGCAAGCTGCCCCAGGCCATCAAGGACAAGGGCGTCATCAAGGTCGGCTCCGACATCGCCTACGCCCCGGTCGAGTTCAAGGACAACTCCGGCAAGGTCGTCGGCATCGACCCGGACCTGGCCGCCGCGATGGGCAAGCAGCTCGGCGTGACCTTCCAGTTCGAGAACGGCACCTTCGACGCGCTGCTCACCGGTCTGCGTTCCAACCGGTACGACATCGCCATGTCCGCGATGACCGACAACAAGAACCGCCAGGAGGGCGTCGACCCCGACACGGGCAAGAAGGTCGGCGAGGGCGTCGACTTCGTCGACTACCTGACCGCCGGTGTCTCGATCTACACCCGCAAGGGCGACACCCAGGGCATCACGGACTGGGCCGGCCTGTGCGGCAAGAAGCTCGCCGTCGAGCGCGGCACCGTCTCGGAGGACCTGGCCAAGGCCGAGACCAAGAAGTGCACCGGCGGCAAGAAGATCACCATCGAGGCCTTCGACGACGACCAGCAGTCCCAGACCCGCCTGCGCTCCGGCGGCGCGGACGCGGCCTCCTCCGACTTCCCGGTCGCCGCGTACGCGGTGAAGACCTCGGGCGGCGGCAAGGACTTCCAGATCGTCGGCGACCAGGTCGAGGCGGCCCCGTACGGCATCGCGGTCTCCAAGGAGGACACCCAGCTGCGTGACGCGCTGCAGGCCGCGATGAACGCGATCATCAAGAACGGCGAGTACCAGAAGATCCTCGACAAGTGGGGCGCCGAGGACGGCGCCGTCAAGGAGTCCGTGATCAACGGCGGCAAGTGACGCCTCCCGACGGGCACCGAGACGGGCACTGAGAGGCAACACCCGTGACTTCTGACATCGACAAGACGGCGGGGCCGAAGGACACGCCCCCGGCCGGCCCGGAGGCCATCAAGGCCATTCCGGTCCGGCACTACGGGCGGTACGTCACCGCCGTCATCGCGATCGCCATCCTGGTCGCGATCATCTACGCGTTCGGCCAGGGCAAGATCAACTGGCACGCGGTCCCCGACTACTTCTTCGACGACCGCATCATGACCGGCGTCGGCAAGACCCTGCTACTGACGGTCCTGTCGATGCTGATCGGCATCGTCGGCGGCATCGTCCTCGCCGTCATGCGGCTGTCGAAGAACCCGGTGACCTCGTCGATCGCCTGGTTCTACATCTGGTTCTTCCGCGGCACCCCGGTCCTGGTCCAGCTGTTCCTCTGGTTCAACCTGGGCCTGGTCTTCGAGTACATCAACCTCGGGCCGATCTACAAGAACTACTGGTCCGACTTCATGACGCCGCTGCTGACGGCGCTGCTCGGCCTCGGCCTCAACGAGGCCGCGTACATGGCCGAGATCTGCCGCGCCGGCCTGCTCGCCGTCGACGAGGGCCAGACCGAGGCCGCCCACGCGCTGGGCATGAGCCATGGCAAGACGCTGCGCCGGATCGTGATCCCGCAGGCGATGCGCGTGATCGTGCCGCCGACGGGCAACGAGGTCATCAACATGCTGAAGACGACCTCGCTCGTGGCGGCCGTCCAGTATCCGGAGCTGTTCCGCTACGCCCAGGACATCGGCCAGAACTCCGGTGCCCCGGTGGAGATGTACTTCCTCGCCGCGGCCTGGTACCTGATCATGACCTCGGTCCTGAGCGTGGGCCAGTACTACATCGAGCGGTACTACGCGCGCGGTTCCAGCCGCGCCCTGCCGCCGACGCCCCTACAGAAGGTGCGCGCCAACCTGTTCTCACTCGGCCGCCCGAAGGGAGGCGCGGCATGACCGACTCGACGGTCGCCATGGTCAAGTCCGAGGGCGTGCACAAGTCCTTCGGCCCGGTCGAGGTCCTCAAGGGCATCGACCTGGAGGTCAAGTCCGGCGAGGTGTTCTGCCTGATCGGCCCCTCCGGCTCCGGCAAGAGTACGTTTCTCAGGTGCATCAACCATCTTGAGAAGGTCAACGCCGGGCGGCTGTACGTCGACGGCGAGCTCGTCGGCTACCGCCAGAAGGGCGACAAGCTGTACGAGCTCAAGGACAGCGAGGTCGCGCTCAAGCGCCGGGACATCGGCATGGTCTTCCAGCGCTTCAACCTGTTCCCGCACATGACCGCGCTGGAGAACGTCATCGAGGCGCCGGTGCAGGTCAAGGGCCAGAACAAGGCGGAGGCCCGGGAGCGCGCCCAGCAGCTCCTGGAGCGTGTGGGCCTGGCCGACAAGGCCGGCAACTACCCCTCGCAGCTCTCCGGCGGCCAGCAGCAGCGCGTGGCCATCGCCCGTGCTCTGGCCATGGACCCGAAGCTGATGCTGTTCGACGAGCCGACCTCGGCCCTCGACCCGGAGCTGGTCGGCGACGTCCTGGACGTCATGCGCGACCTCGCCGAGTCCGGCATGACGATGGTCGTCGTCACCCACGAGATGGGCTTCGCCCGCGAGGTCGGCGACAGCCTGGTCTTCATGGACGGCGGCGTGGTGGTCGAGTCCGGCAACCCGCGCGAGGTCCTGACCAACCCCCAGCACGAGCGGACGCAGTCGTTCCTGTCCAAGGTGCTCTAGCGGTACGACGGGAAAGGGGCGGTACGGGTACTCCGTACCGCCCCTTCTCGCTTGCCCGGTGGGCTACTTGAGGGCGAGCAGCAGGGTGTCCGAGGGCGAGCACCACACCGGCCGGGCCTCGCCGAAGCCCGCCGCGCGCAGCGTGCGCGCGTGCCAGTCCGGCGAGGGCATGTCACCGTCGGCGTGTTCGCCGTAGATCTCGTAGCGGCGGGCGGTGGGTCCGGCCAGCACCGGGTCCTGCGCGGCGAGCTGCCACCACTCGGCCCAGTCCAGGGCGCCGTCGCGCTTGGCCTGGTCCATGCCGGCGTGCCGCCGCGCACGCTCGGCCGCGTTGATCCGGGGCGTCGTCTCGTCGATCATGTGGTCCGCGTTCATGAAGACACCGCCGTCGCGGACGAGTTCCGCGACCTGACCGTAGAGGGCCGCGAGGGGTTCGCTGTGCAGCCAGTGGAGGGCGGTCGCGGTCAGTACGCAGTCGTACGAGTCGTACGGCAGCCTCGTCGTCCACTCCGGGTCCTTGAGGTCGGCGTCCACGAGGGTGACCCGCCCGTCGCCCTCGAAGGTGCCGCGGGCGATGGCGAGGAGCGCCGGGTCGAGGTCGACGCCCGTGCTGGTGGCGTCGGGGAAGCGGGCGAGCAGGCGGGCGGTGATGCTGCCGGTGCCGCAGGCCAGGTCGAGGACGCGCGGGGCGGTGCCGACGAGGGCCTCGGTCATGTCGAGCATGATCCGGAAGCGTTCCTCGCGGTCCGGCATGTACCACTCCTGCTGCCGGTCCCAGCTCTCCTGCCAGGCGTGCCAGTCGGTTCCGGTCGTTCCGGTGCTCGTGGCCATGGAAGCCCCCTCCGCAGACACAGTCGTAATACCCTGGAAGTGCAATCAGCCATTACCTGACCGCACCCACGACGATAGAGCTCCTCCGTAAGGACTACAAGTGGAACTGGCCTATTACTCGGACCATGCCGTCCGTCTCGTCAACACCGAGGAACCGCTGCGGGGCAAGGACTCGCTCACCTCGGTGGAGGCCGTCCGCGACCTGTTCGGCAACAGCCAGGAGGCGGCCCGCCGCACCACCGAGGCCGACGTCACGCGCTTCCGTTCGGTCCGGGCGCGGCTGCGGGCGGTCTTCGAGGCCGCGGACGGCGGCGACGAGACCCTCGCGGTGAACCTGCTGAACTCGCTGCTGCTGGAGTTCCCGGTCAGCCCGCAGATCTCCGGCCACGACCACCGGGACGAGGACGGCCGCCCGCTGTGGCACATGCACCTGGCGGACCACCCGTCGAACGCGACGGCGGGCTACGCGGCCATCGCGGCGATGGGCCTGGCCTTCCACCTCACCGAGTACGGCGTGGACCGCCTGGGCCTGTGCGAGGCGGCCCCGTGCCGCAACGCCTACCTGGACACGTCCACGAACCGCTCCCGCCGCTACTGCTCCGACCGCTGCGCCACCCGGGCCAACGTGGCCGCCTACCGGGCCCGCAAGCGCCTGGAGGCCGACCGGTCGGACAGCACGGGCCGGGCAGCCGACAGCGCCCAGCGCACGGCCGCGAAGGGCGAGCGCTGACCGTCCTTGAGCGGCCGGTAGCGGAAGCGGACCCTGCCCAGCACCAGGTCCTCCGGGACGGTGCCGTAGTCCGTGCTGTCGCCGCCCGCGTAGGCGTTGTCGCCGAGCACCCACCAGCCGCCCTCGCGCCGCTCGGCGGCCCGCTTGACGACCAGCAGGTCCTGCTGGAAGGGATGCCGCAGCACCACGACGTCCCCGGGCCGGATCCGGGCGCCGTACTGCACCACGAGGCGGTCCCCGTGGTGGAGCGTGGGCACCATGGAGGGCCCGGTCACCTCGGCCACCCCGAAGGGCAGCAACGCCCGCCCGCGCTCCATCTCCTGCGACAGCTCCGGCATGCCCGGCACCTCCCCGGTACGTTCATCCACCAGTCTCAGTCTGACCCCGGACTTTTGTCCTAAGCCCATGGGGGCACTCGCGAAATCCCCTCTCCCAGGGAGTAATGTCCCACCTGAGAAGACGATCACGAGGAAGGAATGCTCCATGCTTTCCCGCCTGTTTGCCCCCAAGGTCAAGGTCAGCGCACACTGCGACCTGCCCTGCGGTGTGTACGACCCGGCCCAGGCCCGCATCGAGGCGGAGTCGGTGAAGGCCGTCCAGGAAAAGATGGCCGGCAACGACGACCCGCACTTCCAGGCGCGCGCCACCGTCATCAAGGAGCAGCGTGCCGAGCTCGCGAAGCACCACGTCTCGGTGCTCTGGAGCGACTACTTCAAGCCCCCGCACTTCGAGAAGTACCCGGAGCTGCACCAGCTGGTCAACGACACCCTGAAGGCCCTGTCGGCCGCCAAGGCGTCCACCGACCCGGCCACCGGCCAGAAGGCTCTGGACTACATCGCCCAGATCGACAAGATCTTCTGGGAGACCAAGAAGGCCTGACGGACGACTCGTTCGCGGGGACCGGCGATCGGTGCACCATCGCGGGTCCGAGGGCATACCGAAGGGGCCCGGTCGGTGCATCGACCGGGCCCCTTCGGCGTTCCTAACGGCCGCCGTGGTCGTCCTCCCCGGCTTCCAGCAGGCCCGCCGCCGCGCCCACGATCCGCGGGTCGGGGCGGCCGACGACCTCCTCGTCCTTGTCGTCGTAGTCGAAGCGGGCCAGCACACTGCGCATGGCCTCGACGCGGGCGCGCTTCTTGTCGTTGCTCTTCACCACGGTCCACGGCGCGTGCTCGGTGTCCGTCTCGCGGAACATCGCGACCTTGGCAGCGGTGTAGTCGTCCCAGCGGTCGAGGGAAGCGAGGTCCATCGGGCTGAGCTTCCACTGCCGTACGGGGTCCACCTGACGGATCGTGAAGCGGGTGCGCTGCTCGCCCTGGGAGACCGAGAACCAGAACTTGATCAGGTCCACGCCGTCGTCCGCGAGCATCCGCTCGAACAGCGGGGCCTGGCGCATGAAGCGCCGGTACTGGTCGTCCGTGCAGAAGCCCATGACCCGCTCGACGCCGGCCCGGTTGTACCAGGACCGGTCGAACAGCACGATCTCCCCGGCGGTCGGGAGGTGTTCGACGTACCGCTGGAAGTACCACTGGCCGCTCTCGCGCTCCGTGGGCTTCTCCAGGGCCACCACCCGGGCGCCGCGCGGGTTGAGGTGCTCGGTGAAGCGTTTGATGGTGCCGCCCTTGCCGGCCGCGTCCCGTCCCTCGAAGACGATGACGAGCCGGCGCCCGGTCTCCTTGATCCAGCTCTGCAGCTTCAGCAGCTCGATCTGCTGGAGCCGCTTGTGCCAGTCGTACTCCTTGCGCTCCATGCGGTGCGCGTACGGGTAGTTCTCCCGCCAGGTGTCGATCGGCGAACCGTCCGGGCGGATGAGTACGGGGTCGTCGGGGTCGCTGTAGTCGACCTTCAGGTCGGGCAGCTCTGTCAGCAAGGGCGGTGTGGTCATTCCTGCTCCTGACTGCCGTCTCAGTGGAACTGCGGCACGATGAGATAGATGCCGTACGCCACCACGGCCGCGCAGGCCAGGAAGCACAGGCCGGCCTGCGCCATGCCGAGGGTCGAGGTGCCGCCGTCCGCGCCGCCCTCCTCGCGGGCCCCCTCGTAGCGGGCGAGGCCCAGTACGCCGAGCGCGAAGACGACGACCACGGCGACGGTGACGCCGAGGCTCACCGCGGTGACCTGGCCGAGTGCGCTCCAGTCGAGATCCATGGAAACTCCCCTTGCCTCAGGCGGCCGTGCCGACCGTGGCCGGCGGCTCGGTGCGGATGGCGACCTCGTGGTGGTCGTTGACGTTGTTCGCGTGCACCGGGTTGCGGCGCGAGAGCATGACGATGCCCGCGGCGACCGCGGCACCGATCAGCGCGACCACGACCGTGCCGAAGTTGCCGCCGTGCTTGACCGCGGCCGCGGAGACCCCGCCGACCAGCGCGGCCGCGGGCAGCGTGATCAGCCAGGCGACCACCATCTTGCCCGCGACGCCCCAGCGGACCTCCGCGAGGCGCCGGCCCAGGCCCGCGCCGAGGATGGAGCCCGAGGCCACCTGCGTGGTGGACAGGGCGAAGCCCAGGTGGGCGGAGGTGAGGATGACGGTGGTGGAGGCCGTCTCCGCGGCGAAGCCCTGCGGCGACTCGATCTCGGTCAGGCCCTTGCCCATGGTGCGGATGATCCGCCAGCCGCCGATGTACGTGCCGAGGCCGATGGCGAGACCGGCCGAGGCGATCACCCACACCGGCGGACCGGCGTCATGGCCGAGAGCGCCCGCCGAGATCAGCGTCAGCGTGATGACGCCCATGGTCTTCTGCGCGTCGTTGGTGCCGTGCGCGAGCGAGACCAGCGAGGCCGAGGCGATCTGGCCGAGCCGGAAGCCCTTGGTCACCGACTGCTTGCGGGCGCGGGCGGTGAGCTTGTACGCGAGGTAGGTGGCGAACAGCGCCGCGAGACCGGCCACGACCGGCGAGGCCACCGCGGGGATCAGGATCTTCTCGACAACCTTGTCAAAGTGCACGCCGTCGGAGCCGGCGCCCACCCACACGGCGCCGATCAGCCCGCCGAACAGAGCGTGCGAGGAGCTGGAGGGCAGCCCGACCAGCCAGGTCAGCAGGTTCCACAGGATCGCCCCGATCAGCCCCGCGAAGATCATTCCCGGGGTGACGAGCGTGTCGTCCACGATCCCGCCGGAGATCGTCTTGGCGACTTCCGTCGACAGGAATGCCCCGACGACGTTGAGCACTCCGCTGATCAGCACCGCCACTTTGGGTTTGAGCGCGCCGGTCGCGATGGACGTCGCCATCGCGTTCGCGGTGTCGTGGAATCCGTTGGTGAAGTCGAAGGCCAGTGCCGTGACGATCACGACCGCCACGAGGAACGTGATGTGGTCCATTCCCCTATGGGAGCAAGGGGTTTCGTACGGGAGGCGAACTGAGGGCAAAGGACACTCCAGGACCACGCGCCCGGCGGGTGAGGATCGTGCGATCCTGACGTGGTGAACCGTGAGGATCTGGTACGTCTGCGCAAGGCCCGCGACCGGATGGACCGCGAGTACGCCGAACCCCTCGACGTCTCCGCCCTCGCCCGCACCGCGCTGATGTCGCCGGGCCACTTCCAGCGAGCGTTCCGCACGGCGTACGGCGAGACCCCGTACGCCTATCTCATGACCCGCCGCGTCGAGCGCGCCAAGACCCTGCTGCGCCGCGGCGACCTCACGGTGACCGAGGTCTGCATGGCCGTCGGCTGCACCTCCCTCGGCTCCTTCAGCGCCCGCTTCACCGAACTGGTGGGCGAGACCCCGAGCTCCTATCGCGCCCGCTCGCACGAGGAGAGCGCGGAGATCCCGCCCTGCGTGGTGCGGGCGTACACGCGCCCGAAGCGGGAGTACCGGCCCTAGATTGGGGCCATGGACCTGAAACTCCACACCTGTTTCATCGCCGTCGACGACCACGACAAGGCGATCGCCTTCTACTGCGACGTCCTGGGCCTGGAGGTCCGCAACGACGTCAAGTACGAGGGGATGCGGTGGACGACCGTCGGGTCGCCGTTGCAGCCGGACGTGTCGATCGTCCTGGAGCCGCCCGCGGCCAACCCCGACCTCTCCCCCGCCGACCGGGAGGCGATGGAGCAGCTGCTGGCCAAGGGCGTGCTGCGCGGGGTCAACTTCACCACCGAGGACTGCGACGCCCTGTTCGCCCGCGTCCGGGACGCCGGCGCCGACGTCCTCCAGGAGCCGATGGACATGCCGTACGGGGTGCGTGACTGCGCGTTCCGCGACCCGGCGGGCAACATGCTGCGGTTCATGGAGCGCAAGGCGTGAGCGGACCGGTCCGCTGGACGTACGCCTTCATCGACCGGCCGGCCCGGGACTTCGGCCGCGCCTGCGACTTCTGGACCGCCGTCACGGGCACCCGGCTGTCCGAACTCCGCGGTGAGCAAAAGCAGTTCACGACCCTCCTGCACGACGGCGCCGACGCCTGCGTCAAGGTGCAGGGGGTCGAGGCGGGCCCGGGCGGCGCCCATCTCGACTTCTCGGTGGACGACGTGAGGGACTTCGCGGACACGGCGGTGCGGCTCGGTGCGGCGGTCGTCCTCGACGAGGGGACGCTGATCGTCCTGCGCTCCCCCGCCGGCCAGCTGTTCTGCGCCGTCGAGGCGCACGGCGAGTCGGTCCGCCCGCCCGTCGTTGGCGGCACCCGCCTCGACCAGGTCTGCATCGACCTCGCGCCTTCCCGGTACGACGCCGAAGTCGCCTTCTGGACCGCCCTGTTGGGCGGCTGGGAGTCTTTCGCCGGCTCCCGCCCCGAGTTCCACGTCCTCAAGCCCCCGCCCGGCCTCCCGGTCCGCGTCCTCCTCCAACGCCTGGGCGAGGAGCGGGAGACGGCCGCCCACCTGGACCTCGCCTGCGCCGACATCGAGGCCACGCGTGCCCAACACGAGGAGTTGGGCGCGGAGTTCGTCTCCGCCGGCCCGCACTGGACGGTGCTGCGCGACCCGACGGGCGCCGCGTACTGCCTCACGGGCCGCGACCCGGAGACGGGCGGGCTGCCGAGGCCCGCGGGCTAGCCGCCCGGCCACACCCACGGCTCGACGGCCACCACGGCCTCCACCGGGATCGGCCCGTACACGTGCGGGAACTCCTCCCCGCCGGGCTCACCGGACTCGTACTTCACGGGGACGTCGAGCCGTCCGGGGTCGACGACCAGGACCACCAGGTCGTCGAGGCCCTCGTAGAAGCGGGCCGTGCGCGGCAGCTGCGCGCGGGTGGAGAGGTGGATGAAGCCCTCCTCCTTGAGGGTCTTGCCACGGGTGGAGATCTCGTACGTGCCGCTCACGCGGGCGGCTTCCCAGAGGGCGCGCTCGGTCAGGTGCAGGATGGGGTCGCTCATGGGATCACGCTAGGCCCTCAGACGGGCCGCCCGCTCGCGCAGATAGCGCTGCTCGGGCAGGCTCAGGGTCTTCGCGGCGGCCGTCTCATAGGCGGTCCGGGCGTCGTCGTACGCGCCCGCCCGCTCCAGCAGATGGGCCCGGACCGCGTCCAGGCGGTGGCCCAACTCCGGTTCCAGCACGGCGAGTTCCGCCAGGCCGGCCGCCGGGCCGTCGACCATGGCGAGGGCCACGGCCCGGTTGAGGCGCTCGACGGGACCCGGGACGAGCCGGACCAGCACCTCGTACAGGCCGAGGATCTCCTGCCAGTCGGTCTCCGCCGCGGACGGCGCCTCGTCGTGCACGGCGGCGATGGCGGCCCGCAGCTGGTACGGGCCCGCCGGGCCCCGGGACA
This sequence comes from Streptomyces cylindrosporus, assembly GCF_022698165.1. Lineage (GTDB taxonomy): Bacteria > Actinomycetota > Actinomycetes > Streptomycetales > Streptomycetaceae > Streptomyces > Streptomyces cylindrosporus. The sequence continues at coordinate 406,054 of NZ_JALDAY010000005.1, read as the reverse complement.
GCGCCCGGGTGACCAGTGCGACGCCCTCCTCGACCGCCGCCTTGTCCCAGCGCGCCCGGTCCTGCTCGTCGAGCGGCACGAGCTCGCCGTGCGGGCCGGTGCGGGCGTCGCGGCGGGCGTCGGTGAGCAGCATCAGGGCGAGCAGACCGGCCACCTCGCCGTCGTCCGGGAGGAGGCGGTGGACCGCCCGGGTCAGCCGGATCGCCTCACGGGCCAGGTCACGGCGTTGCAGACCGGCGCCGGAGGTCGCCGTGTAGCCCTCGTTGAAGATCAGGTAGAGGGTGTGCAGGACCGCGGGCAGGCGCTGCTCCCAGTGGTCCGGGCGCCCGAACCGCACGCCCCGCACCTTCTGCTTGGCCCGGCTGATCCGCTGGGCCATGGTCGCCTCGGGGACCAGGTACGCGCGGGCGATCTCGGCCGTCGTCAGACCGCCGACCGCGCGCAGGGTGAGGGCGATCTGCCCGGCCTTGGTCAGGTCCGGATGGCAGCACAGGAAGAGGAGCGTGAGGGTGTCGTCCTCGCGCGGGGCCCGGTCGTCGAGGGTGTACGGCACCCGGGGTTCCAGCGCCGCCACCCGCTCCTCCCGCGCCCGCCGCGCCTCCTCCGCCCGCAGGGCGTCCGTCAGCCGCCGCGCGGCCACCCTGATCAGCCAGCCGCGCGGATTGTCCGGGACCCCCGCCGACGGCCACTGCCCGGCCGCGGCGAGGAGTGCCTCCTGTACGGCGTCCTCGGCGGCGTCGAAGTGGCCGTACCGTCTCACCAGCGCGCCGAGGACCTGCGGCGCGCTGAGGCGCAGCAGGTCCTCGACCTCGGTGGTCGTGCCCATGGACGGCTCAGACGTCCGCGGAACCGCTGTCGATGGGCCGGATCACCACGGGGTAGTTGGTGGCCCCGGCGGGCAGGGGGCACTGGACGATGCGCTCGGCGATCTCGGTGACCCGCTCCAGGCTCGCGCAGTCCAGCACCCAGTAGCCGGCCAGCAGCTCCTTGGTCTCGCTGTACGGGCCGTCGGTGATCACCGGCTTGCCGTCGTCACCCAGGCCGACCAGCCGGGTCCTCGCCGGCTCGGCCAGACCCTGTCCGTCGATCATCTCGCCGGTCTCGGCGAGGTCGTCGTTCAGGGCGCCCATGAAGGCGTACATGGCCTGCACGTCCTCCTGGGTCCAGGCAGGTGAGGTCGCGTTGGCCCTGCCCTGCATGCCCTCGTAGTCCGCCTGCGTGCACTGGACCATGACCAGGTACTTCATGACTCGCTCCTTCGGCTCGGGCCGCCCGTGGCGGGCGGCGCTCACAGGGGACGTCGGAGCCGGGCCGGAATTCTCGACACGGGTTCGGGAACTCCGTTCAGGAATTCTTCGCGGTCGTCTCGCCGGGCCGCCCGTCGGGCTCGGCACCCTCCGGGACGTAGGCCTCGCAGTCGGGGTTGCGGCACGGGCCGGGCACCCATCGCGGGACCCACGCGCCCAGCGTCTTGTGGCGTCTGACGACCGTCGCCACGGGCTGTCCGCAGACCGGACAGACGTGTTCTGAGCTGTCCATGCCCTCAGCGTAGGCCGGTCAGCGCCTGCGCGCGTATGTACGCACCAGGACTCCGTTGCCGAAGGTCCGCACCGACTCCAGCGTGAAGTCGGCGACCGCGAAGCCGCTGCCGAACATCGGCATCCCGGAGCCGTACACCTGCGGGTACGTCTTCACGACCAACTCGTCGATCTCGTCGAGCAGTTCACCGGCGACCTGGGAGCCGCCGCACAGCCAGATGCCGAGCCCGCCGTCCTCCGCCTTCAGCTCGCGCACCCGCTCGACGAGGTTCTCCGCGATGATCTCGACATGCGGGTCGGGCGACTCGGCCAGGCTGCGGGAGGCGACGTACTCGCGCAGGTGCGCGTATGGGCTGGTGACGCCCGCGTCCAGGGCCAGCTGATAGCTGGCACGGCCCTGGATCACGGTGTCGAAGCGGAGGTTGCCGGCCGCTTCGATGCCGAGCGGCTCGCGGGCGTGGGCCGCGATGGTCTCCGGATACGTCGAGGTCAGATACCCGAGGAACTCCTCGTCCAGAAAGGCGAACATGGACGAGGCGTCGCCGCCCGGGTCCCCGATGAAGCCGTCGATGGAGCAGGCGACGAAGTAGGTGAGCTTGCGCAAGCCGGTGCCTTTCCGTGGGTGGGGGTCTCTAGGCTGCGGGGATGCGGAAGCAGACGTTACGTGTCCGGGTGGCCGCCTACGTCCTGCGCCGGCGCGCCGGACGCCCGGTCGAGCTGCTCGTGTTCGACCACGACGCGGACCTGCCGCCCGGCACGCACGTCCCGGCCGGGGGTGTGGCTCCCGAAGAACCCCTGGAAGAGGCGGTGTTACGGGAGGTCGCGGAGGAGTGCGGGCTGACGTGCGTGCGGGTGCTGCGCCCCCTCGCCGAGGAGCACACCCCGCACCCGATCCGTCTCTTCCCCCGCCACACCACCTTCTTCGAACTGGAGGTGGACGCCGACGCGGACGTCCCGGACGCGTGGGATCACCACGTGACGGGCGAGGGGCGCGACAACGGCATGACGTTCCACTGCCGTTTCGAGCCGCTCCCCCTGGCCTCCCCGCTGGCGGACGGCCAGGACGCCTGGCTGGACCGCCTGGAGGTCTGAGCGACGGGCCCTAGCTGGTACGGGGTTCCCGCCACATCGGCCACATGGTCGGGCCGTCGGGGAGGTCGAGGGGCCGGCCGGTGAACTCGAAGCCGAGACGCTCGTACAAGGCGCGGCTGCGGGCGTTGCTGGCCTCCAGGTACGCGGGCAGGGACTCGCGGTCGCAGCGGTCCAGGACGTGGGTGATGAGTGCGGTGCCGAGGCCCTCGCCCTGGCGGTCCGGGGCGACGCCGATCATCCACAGGTACTCGTGGGCGCGGCCGGTGGGGTGGATGCCGTCGGTGAGCCGGCCGATCAGCTCGACGCGCTCGTTGTCGGGGTCGACCGCGGCCCGGAGCTGGGCGGGCCCTTCGTCGTCGTGTCCGGCGTCGGCCGGCACGGAGAGCCAGAGCGCACACGCGCTGCCGTCCTCGGTGACGTCGACACGGCCCGCGGCGAGCACGATGTCGGTGAAGGCGGCCATCAGCCCGGGATGGGTCGTACGGCGGTGCTCCTCGCCCGGGAAGACCCAGTTGCTGACCGGATCGTCCTGGAAGGCCTCGTCCAGCAGCCGCACGACCAGCTCTCTGTCGCCTTCGCCCGCCGCCCGGATGGCCACGCCCATGTGCCTGCTCCTCGCTCTCAACCGACCGTGTCCGTACGGGGGTTGAGCCTAACCGGAGGGCGGACAACAGCGGGCCCCGCACACCGTGGGGATGTGCGGGACCCGCTCGCCGGAGCCTCGGCGGGCGTACGGGGTCAGGAGCCGTACGGCCGCCCCGGTGGGCTCCGGGGTACTGGTGGGACTCAGCTGCTGCGCCGCGTCACGAACTCCGCGAGGGCGAGCAGTCCGCCCGCCGCCTCCGGGTCGGGCACCGCCCGGGACAGCTCCTGCATCGCGCGGGCCATCCGGTCGGCGGCCTGGACCTGCGCCCAGTCCCGCCCGCCGGCCCGCTCGACGGCGAGGGCGGTCCGCTCCAGGTCCTCCTTGGCGTAGGGCGCTTCGTAGAGCACGGCCAGCTCGGCCGCCGCCGGGGTGCCCGAGGTGAGCGCGGCGACCACCGGCAGGGACTTCTTGCGGGCCACGAGGTCCGCCCCGGCCGGCTTGCCGGTGCGCAGCGGGTCGCCCCATATGCCGATGACGTCGTCGATGAGCTGGAAGGCGAGCCCGGCCTGCCGGCCGAACGCGTCCATCGCCCCGACCGCCTCGCCGCCCGCTCCCGCGTACAGCGCGCCCAGCGCACAGGCGCACCCGAGCAACGCGCCCGTCTTCGCCTCGGCCATGGTCAGCACCTCGTCGAGGGTGACCTCGGCGGGTCCGCGCCGCTCCATCGCGGTGTCCGTGTGCTGTCCGGCGCACAGTTCGACGACGCAGGCCGCGAGCCGGGCGGCGGCCGCCCCGGACGCCGGGTGCGGGTCCTCGGCGAGCAGCTGGAGGGCCAGTGCCTGCATCGCGTCCCCGGCGAGGATCGCATCGGCGTCGCCGAACACGGTCCAGGCGGTGGGCCGGTGGCGCCGGGTGGTGTCGCGGTCCATCACGTCGTCGTGCAGCAACGTGAAGTTGTGCACCAGCTCCACCGCCGCCGCGGCCCGTACGGCCGCCTCGCGCGCCCCCGGCCCGCCGAGCGCGGCGGCCGCGGTGAGGACGAGCGCGGGCCGTATCGCCTTGCCCGCGTTGCCCGCCGCCGGTGTCCCGTCGGCGTGCTCCCAGCCGAAGTGGTAGAGCGCGATCCGGCGCATGGAGCCCGGCAACGAGTCGATCGCAGCGCGCAGTTCGGGGTCGACGCACGCCCGGGTGCGCTCCAGGATGGCCGTCGCCTCCTGCCCGTCGAGCCCCTGCGCGTCCAGGGAGACGTCCGGCGCCGCGGGTTTCGCCTCCGTCGTGAACTCGGCCATGGGCTCCCCCTCGGTCAGTCCGCGGACGGTGGCGCTTCCGCTGCGGCCGGTCGCATACGACCGAGGTCTACCCGTCCCCGCGGGCGGGGACACGGCTCCGAGGTGCAGAAACGTCACCTCCAGCGACCGATCTCGACGTTCTCCAGGACGCCGAGTGCGTCCGGGACGAGGACCGCGGCCGAGTAGTACGCCGTCACGAGGTACTTGATGATGGCCTGTTCGTTGATGCCCATGAAGCGCACGGACAGGCTCGGCTCGATCTCGTCCGGGATGCCGGCCTGCTGCAGCCCGATGACGCCCTGCTCGGCCTCGCCGGTGCGCATGGCGATGATCGAGCTGGTACGGGCCTCGGTGACCGGGATCTTGTTGCACGGGTAGATCGGCACACCGCGCCAGGTCGGGATGCGGTTGCCGGCCACCTCGATGGTCTCGGGGACCAGGCCGCGCTTGTTCAGCTCGCGGCCGATCGCGGAGATCGCGCGCGGGTGGGCGAGCAGCAGCTTGGTGCCGCGCCGCCGGCTGAGCAGCTCGTCCAGGTCGTCGGGGCTGGGCACGCCGTCGTGCGGCTGGAGCCGCTGGTCGTACTCGCAGTTGTGCAGCAGCCCGAACTCGCGGTTGTTGACCAGCTCGTGCTCCTGGCGCTCCTTCAACGCCTCGACGGTGAGCCGGAGTTGCTGCTCGGTCTGGTTCATGGGCTGGTTGTAGAGGTCGGCCACGCGCGAGTGGATGCGCAGCACGGTCTGGGCGATGCTCAGTTCGTACTCGCGGGGCCGGGCGTCGTAGTCGACGAAGGTGTGCGGGATGTCCGGCTCGCCGCTGTGGCCCGCCGCGAGGTCGACCTCCTTCTCGCCGTACTTGTTGGTGCGCTGCTCGGGGATCGCGCGCAGCTGCTGGAGGTGCTCGCGCAGGGAGTCGGAGCGCTCCGCGACCTGCTCGACGTCCTGGCGGGACAGGATCAGCACGGTGCACGCGGTGGCCGCGCGGGCGGTGTACTCCCAGATGGCGTCCGGGTCGAGCAGCGCCGCGTCGCCGAAGTAGGCGCCGTCGGCGAGCACGCCGAGGACCGCGTCGTCGCCGTACGGGCCGGTGCCGACCTTCTCCACCCTGCCGTGCGCCAGCAGGTAGACCTCGTCGGTCTGGTTGCCGAACGAGGTGATGACCGAGCCCGGTTCGTACTCCTGCTGCCGGCAGCGCCGGGCGAGCTCCTCCAGCACCTCCTCGTCCTCGTAGTCACGCAGCGCGGGCAGCTCACCCAGCTCGGCCGGGATGACCTCGACCCGGTCGCCGGTCTTCACGAACGTGATACGGCCGTCCCCCACCGCGTACGTCAGTCGCCGGTTCACCCGGTACGTACCGCCCTGGACGTTCACCCAGGGCAGCGTGCGCAGCAGCCAGCGGGAGCTGATCTCCTGCATCTGGGGTGCGGACTTGGTCGTGGTGGCCAGGTTCCGCGCGGCGGCCGTGCCGAGACTCTGCTGCGGCTTGCCCTGCTCCGAACGGACCTCTTCGCCTACCGACATATGAGAATTGCCCTCCCGGTCATGCTCCGGCGCGCTGGGTGCGCAGGAGCATCGCGATCTGCACGGACAACCCTTCCATCACGGAGCGTGCCGGTGCTATTACCCGAAAGAGCGGGAATGGATCACGGCGGGACGGGGCAGATGCGCGATTTCCGTCGAACGTCCAGCGGGCGGGAGCCGGGTCCGCGGTGGCCGGATCCGCTCGCTCCCGCCGACGACAATGTGTGACCGACTGCTTACTTTCGGTACAACTCCCGGCACGGACGGTCGCGTCGGGCGGCCGTCGGCACGGTGCGAAGGAGCCGGTCATGGCCTCACCCATGCCCGCGGGCAGTTTCCTGGACGGTCTCAGGGCGGAGGGACTCACCGTCGTCGAGGTCGGCGACTGGGAGCATCACAACCGCAACCACAAGGGGCCCTGGGGCCCGGTGCACGGGGTCATGATCCACCACACGGTGACCAGCGGCGCCGACCGCACCGTCGACATCTGCCGCGACGGCTACCCGGGCCTGCCCGGCCCGCTCTGCCACGGCGTGATCACCAAGGACGGCACCGTCCACCTGGTCGGCTACGGCCGCGCCAACCACGCGGGCCTCGGCGACGACGACGTGCTGCGCGCGGTGATCGCCGAGAAGGCACTGCCACCGGACAACGAGGCGAACACCGACGGCAACCGCCACTTCTACGGCTTCGAGTGCGAGAACCTCGGCGACGGCGAGGACCCGTGGCCCGAGGCCCAGTTGGCGGCGATCGAGAAGGCGGCGGCCGCAGTGTGCCGGCACCACGGCTGGACGGAACGCTCGGTGATCGGGCACCTGGAGTGGCAGCCGGGCAAGGTGGACCCGCGCGGCTTCACGATGGCGTGGCTGCGCGAGCGGGTCCGGGACCGCCTGAAGTGAGGGGCTCCCGGACCGCCGAGGTGACGAAGGGTTCCCGGACCGCCTGAAATGACGTACGAGGCGACAATGGACCCGTGACCGTCCTCGACACCCTGCGCCCCCGCCTCCCCTCCCCCTTGCAGGAAGTGCCGGACGACCGCTTCGCCCGCCACGGCCTCCGCCTCCTCCTCAAGCGCGACGACCTCATCCACCCGGACCTGATCGGCAACAAGTGGCGCAAGCTCGCGCCCAACCTGGCCGCCGCGGACGGCCGTACGGTCCTGACCTTCGGCGGCGCCTACTCCAACCACCTGCGCGCCACCGCCGCCGCGGGCCGCCTCCTCGGCCTGCCCACGGTCGGCGTGGTGCGCGGCCAGGAACTCGCCGACCGTCCCCTCAACCCCTCCCTCGCCCGGTGCGCCGCCGACGGCATGCGACTGCACTTCGTCGACAGGTCGACGTACCGCCGCAAGACCGAACCGGACGTCCTCGCGCGCGTGCTGCGCGAGACCGGCACGGAGGACGCGCACGTCGTCCCGGAGGGCGGCAGCAACGCGGAGGCGGTACGCGGCTGCCGGGCCCTGGGCGAGGAACTGCGCGGGCAGGCCGATGTCGTCGCCCTGGCCTGCGGCACCGGCGGCACCCTCGCGGGCCTGGCCGCGGGCCTCGCCGCTGGACAGCGCGCCCTGGGGATACCGGTCCTCAAGGGCGGCTTCCTGACCGCCGACATAAGGGCTCTGCAGAACCAGGCCTTCGGCGCCCCGAGCGGCGACTGGACCCTGGACGACCGCTTCCATTTCGGCGGCTACGCGCGCGTACCCGCCGAACTCACCTCCTTCGCCGACGATTTCGAGGACCGTCACGGGGTGGAGGTGGAGCGCCTGTATGTCGCCAAGTTGCTTTACGGACTCGTCGCCCTCGCGGACGAGGGCGCGTTCCCGCGCGGGACGACGATCGCGGCCGTCATCACCGGGCGGCCCTTTACGGTCTGACAGCCGGTCAACCTGCCTTGTCCGCGGCCGTTGTTAAAGTGCCAGGCCGAAGTGAGACATGGGGGGTGGATGGAGCATGGAGCCGTCCAGGAGCACCCAAGCCGGCGGCCAGGCGGCCGTCGCGATCGGCGGTGACGCTCACGGCCCGGTCATGACCAACCCCGTCTTCGCGGGCCCGGCGACCCCGCTGGCCGTGGCGGTCAAGAGCCCGCTCGGCATCTTCAACGCGGTGTCGCTCGACTCGTTCACCGGCCGGGAGTGGCTGATCGCCGAGATCGACGAGTGGTTCGGGCGGGACGGCTCGGGTTACTTGTGGATCGAGTCCGAGGCCGGCCTGGGCAAGACTGCACTGGCGGCCTGGCTGGTGCGCGAGCGCGGGTGGTTCTCCCACTTCGCACGGCACGCACAGGGCGCGTCCGCGCGCGTGGCGCTGCAGAACATCGCCGGCCAGCTGATCTGCGCGTACGGCCTGGACGAGTTCGCACCCGGCGGCATGCTGCCCGAGTGGGTGCACACCCCCAGCGGCTTCGAGGCCGTGCTCACCGCCGCGAGCTCACGTGCGACGGATTTCGACCGCCCGCTCGTCATCGTCGTGGACGGCGCGGACGAGGCCGAGTGCACGGACGACGGCCTCCCCTGGGCCTGCCGCCGGTCCTGCCGCACGGGGTGCGCGTGATCGGCACGTACCGCACGGGAAGCGACCACGCCCTGCCGCCCGACTCCTCCGTCCTGCGCATCGACCGGTCGGACGCGCACAACATCGACGACATTCGCGCTTACCTGGAGCGCGCCCTGGGCGACCCGGAGATACGCGCGCGCCTCGACGGGGCCGGCACGGACCGCGGGGCGGTGGTGCGGTCCCTCGTCGAGCGGACGGGCGGGATCTGGGTCTACCTCCGGTACGTGCTGCGGCAGATCGCCACCGGCCGCCAGGGCGTCGGCGACCTCGACGAACTCCCTGCCGGGCTGTCGGCGTACTACGCGGAGGAGGTGGCGCGCTGGCGACGCGACCCCGACTGGGAGAGCGTCGGCGCCAGGCTGCTGTCGACGCTCGTGGCGGCCGGGGAGGCCCTGGGGCCGGAGACGCTGGCACGGCTGTCCGCCGTGGAGGACACCGGTTCCGTGCGCAGATGGTGCGACGGGCCCCTGCGCCCGTTCCTGAGCACGTGGTCGACTCCCGCCCGTTCGTACGAGCTGTACCACGCCAGCGCACGGGAGTTCTTCGGCGGCGAACCGCCGGCCGACGCGGCGGCCCAGGACCGCCTGCTCGCGCTGGCCGCCGGGCTGAGGGCCCGCACGACCGCCGCGCACGGCCGTATCTCGGACCACTACCTGGACGCCTACGGCGGTCTGGACGCCGCGCTGCCCCTGCTGGCCGAGGATCCCTCCCTGGGCGGCCTCGACGGCGGCTACGCCCTGCGCCATCTGTCCACCCACCTGCTGGCGGCACAATCCCCAGAGCGGCTGCACGGCCTGCTCACGGCCGAGGTGGACAGGGGGTCGTACGCAGCCGAGAACATCTGGTTCACGGCCCACGACCACGCCGGCACCACGGATGCCTATCTGGACGACCTGTCGCGCGCTCAGCAAGCGGCGGAACAGGCCACGGAGGAGGCACTCCAACACCGCCGTCCGGCCCCGTCTTTCGTGCACGAGCTGCGCTACGCATGGATGCGGGCGAGCATCAGGAACCTCACGGACCAGATCCAGCCCCGGCTGCTGGAGCGGCTGGTGGCGACAGGGGTGTGGGGGCTGGAGCGGGGGCTGGCGCACGCCCGGCGGGCCAGCGATCCGTTCCAGAAGGCACGGGCGCTGCTGGCGCTGCATCCGCATGTTGGGGCGGGGCTTCGGGACGAGCTGGCGGAGGAGGCGTTGCGAGCGACGCGGGAGACAGCGAGAATCACGCGCTTCCGGCTGTTCGATTTCCAGGTCGAATCGCCGGCGATGGTACTTCCGATCCTGCCTGCCGAGAGGCGTGCTGCTCTCGCCGAGGAGCTTTTCCAGGAACTGGAACAGAATGATTTCCTCGACGCGCGCACGCGGGCCGAATTCACGGGCGAACTCATCGAACACCTGCCTCCCGAACGGCGGTCGGCAGTGGCTCGGTCGGCTTGGCGGGCCGCCACGTCTCCGCCGCACGGAATCATCTTCCCGCAAGCCATCGCGACCACAGTGCGCCGCGCAATGCCCTGGCTGACGTCCGCAGAGCAGGCCGCAGCGGTTTCGGATGCGCTCGCGGTCATCAGGAACAACCTGACTGCCGGCGCTTTCGTCACAGCGTTCGGGGAACTGCTGTCAAATCTCGAAGGGGAGCTACGGGACGCGGCCTGGCAGGAGGCGCTGGAAACAGCTCGTACCAGCGAATTCGCCAATCATGGCCCGCAGTTGCTTGCCTCCCTGCTTCCGTACGCTCCGAAGGCTCGACGACAGGCCCTCTTCGAGGAAGCGTCGACGATGGTCCGCTCCCTGCCGCGGGGCCCCGCGCAGACCAACGCGATCATCGCGTTGCTGCCGCACATGGAGGAGGGGCAAAGACAGGCCGAACTCTCCCGCCTGCTGAGCGAACCGGCTCTGCGATACGCGACGCTTGATCAGCTTGCTCAGTGGCTGACCGCGGCTCAACTGCGCGAAGCGCTGCGCCGTGTCCGGCTCCGCGATGTGCACGCACGCGTGGAGCGACTGGCGGGCCTCGCCGCCTTGCTGCCGCCGGACCGGCGAACCTTGGCCCGCGACTTCCTCGTCGGTCTCGTCCACAGCGCACCGGCCGGACAGGACCGGGCTCTGGCGCTCGCCGGCCTGCTCCCGTTGCTGCCCGAGGGGCAGCGTAAGGACTTCGCCGCCGAGGCACTACGGCACGCCGAGGACCTCCCCTCACCGGAGGATGAGCTACAGGTCCTCGACCTGCTGGTCGGCCACCTCGATGGGGACACCCGGGCGTCCGTGATCCACAGGGCGTTCACCGCCTGGACCACGATCCCCCTGCTCATGCATCACAGGTCGAAGAGCTTCCCAGGGCTGTTTCCCCAGGAACTGATGACCAAGGCCCTCGAAGGCATCGAGACGAGATCCTTCGTATCCGACACGCTCTCCCGGCTGTCGCCCCACCTGGACCAAGAGAACCTGGAACGCGCCCTCGACCTGGCAAGGAGGCGCCCCAGAGCCCTGGATCGCGCCGACGCCATGATCAGGATCGCGGCCTCGCTCACTCCTCGACAGCTCGGACTCGTACTGGCCGATCTACGAGAGATGCCACCCGATGAAAGCGTCTACGCGCTGCCCCAGCTGGTGAAGTTCCTGCCGACCGAACAGCGGGCCCAGGTCGCGATCGACTCCGTGCGGACCGCGCGCGAGTCCCGCTACGAGGGAGTGCTCACGCATGCCGTGGCGGCCGTTCACGAGTATCTGGGCGCGGACCGGGACCGCTTGGTCGCAGAGGCACTCAAGGCACCACAGAACCGCAGCACCAGCCATGCGCGATCCGCACTCCTGCCCGCCCTCGCCGAGCCGAGCCGCCGTGAAGTGGCCGCCCAGCTCATCGAACTGAGCCGTCCCTCCGCCAGGAACGGATATGGCACCCTGCCCTCCGGTTTCGTGGACCAGTTCACCCCCGCCTGGGTCGACGACCTGCTCCTGACGGACGACCCCCGCCCGCTCAGCCCTGCCTACCTCCGCGCGGACTGCGGAGACGGCCACGACGGCTTGCTCCGCTTCGCCCGGCTGTTCCGCCGCTGTGCGCCCTGGGCCGACCCGGCCCTCCTGCTGCCCGTCGCCGAGACGGTCCTCGGCCGCTACGCCGACCAAATCGGCACCCCGCATGCCGTCTTCGACGCCACGGACGACGTACTCACCTGGTGGCCGTGACCCGAACACCACCCCTACGCCGTCTCCCGGTAAGCCGCCGCCTCCTCGAGGTCCAGCCTCCGCAGCAGGGTTCGCAGCATCTCGTCGTCGATGTAGCGGCCGTCCCGGAGGCGTACGAACATCGCTCGTTCCGCGCCGATCATCTCGCGGGACAGACGGCGGTAGGTGTCGTCGACGGATTCGCCGGTGACCGGGTTGGTCTGGCCGAGGCGTTCCCAGACGGCGTTGCGGCGGCGTTCCAGGACGTCGCGGAGGCGGTCGGCGAGGGGCGGGGGGAGAGTGTTGCGTTCGTCGGTGAGGAGTTCGTCCAGGCGCTGTTCGGCGACCCGGGAGGCCTGGGCCTGGGCGTTGGCCTCCGCGAGGGTCTCGGCCTGGGCGTCCTTGGCGGGGAACTTCACCAGGCGGATCAGCGGGGCCAGGGTGAGGCCCTGCACCACCAGGGTGCCGATGACCGTCGTGAAGGTCAGGAAGAGGATGAGGTTGCGCTGCGGGAAGTCGCCGCCGCCGTCCACCGTGAGCGGGATCGAGAACGCGATCGCCAGGGAGACCACGCCCCGCATCGCGGCCCAGGAGGTGACGATCGGGCCTCTCCAGGTGGGGTTCTCCTCGCGCTCCCTGATGCGGGAGGAGAGGAGACGGGGAACGAACGTCCCCGGGTAGACCCACAGGAACCTGGCCGCGACGACCACCACGAAGATCGCGAACGCGTACCAGGCGGCGTCGACACCCTCGTACTCCCCAAGGCCTCTGAGCACGATCGGCAGTTGCAGGCCGATCAGCGCGAACACCGCGGACTCCAGGACGAAGGCGACCATCTTCCAGACGGCCTCCTCCTGGAGGCGGGTGGCGAAGTCGACCTCCCAGTTGCGGTGTCCGATGTAGAGGGCGACGACCACGACGGCGAGGACACCGGAGGCGTGCACCTGCTCGGCGACCGCGTAGGCGACGAACGGGATCAGCAGCGACATGGTGTTCTGGAAGAGGGCCTCCTTCACGTGCGTGCGCAGCCAGTGGATCGGCAGCATCAGCACCAGGCCGACGACGACACCGCCGACGGCCGCCAGCAGGAACTCGCCGACCCCGCCGATCCAGGAGGCGCCCTCGCCGACCGCGGCCGCAACGGCGACCCGGTAGGCGGTGATCGCGGTCGCGTCGTTCAGGAGGGACTCGCCCTGGAGGATCGTGGTGATCCGGGAGGGCAGTCCGACCCGGCGGGCGACCGCCGCGGCCGCCACCGCGTCCGTCGGCGCCACCACCGCGCCCAGCACCAGAGCGGCGGGCAACGGCAGCTCCGGGACGATCAGATAGGCCGCCCAGCCGACCGCGAAGGTCGCGAAGAGCACGTATCCCACGGACAGCAGCGCCACCGGCCGCATGGTGGCCCGCAGGTCGAGGTACGAGCTCTCGACGGCCTCCTTGTGCAGCAGCGGCGGCAGCACCAGCGGCAGCACGATGTCCGGGTCGAGCGTGTAGTCGGGCACCCCCGGGATGTACGACACCACAAGGCCGGCCGCGACCAGCCACAGCGGGGCCGGCACCGGGGTGCGCCGGGCGGCCGCGGCGATCGCCGCGCTGCCCGCCACCAGCAACAGCAGTGGCATCACGTCCATGAACCTCGCCCGCCCTCGCTCATCGTCGTACGCCCGCCCTCTGTTTTTCCGCGCGGCCATCCGCGCGCCCGTCGTAACCTGGCAATCATGAAACAGTGCACGCACGCCGACGCGCTGCCGCTCCCGGATCCCGAGCCGCGGAGCGAGACCTGCCCCGAGTGTCTGCGGGACGGCACACACCCGGTCCAGCTGCGGCTGTGCCTCACCTGCGGCCACGTCGGCTGCTGCGACTCCTCGCCGGGCCGGCACGCCACGGAGCACCACAAGGACTCGGGCCACCCGATCATGCGCACGCACGAGCCCGGCGAGAACTGGCGTTGGTGCTTTGTCGACCACGTACTTGTGTGACCCTGGAGGACCGGGGACGGCCCGCGATCCGGACGGTTCGACCGTCTGACGTCTGGGTACGTCAACCCGGCGCGCGTTCTTCCCAATTGGAGCCGCAGACCCCTAGACACGGAGCGTGTCCACAGGTTTACTGTGAGTGACGGCAAGGGGTCGGGGTCCCGGGGACAGGAAAGTTGAGAGCGCGATAGCGTCACCGCTGAACCACACTTCGCGTTACCCCGGGGGGCGACCCTCGGCCCCGAAAAGCTTGTACCACCTTGGAGGTGAGGGTGTCCCAGATCGCAGGCGAGCCCGCGACCCAGGACTTCGTGGAAGTCCGGCTGCCGGCCGCGGGTGCCTACCTGTCGGTGCTGCGTACGGCCACGGCCGGCCTCGCGGCCCGTTTGGACTTCACCCTCGACGAGATCGAGGACCTGCGCATCGCGGTGGACGAGGCCTGCGCGATCCTGCTCCAGCAGGCCGTGCCCGGCTCGGTGCTCAGCTGTGTCTTCCGGCTCGTCGACGACTCTCTCGAGGTGACCGTCTCGGCCCCGACCACGGACGGTCACGCCCCCTCGCGGGACACCTTCGCCTGGACCGTCCTGTCCGCCCTCGCGGGCAAGGTCTCCTCCGCCGTGGACAAGGACAAAACCGTTTCGATCAGCCTCTACAAACAGCGCGGCGCGGGACCCGGGCCGGCGTGAGGACAGGGGACGGGCCGGTGCGTGACGAAGAGCGCGGCACACGGGAGCTGCCGGCCGAGGGCACAGGCGGGTCCCGACGCACAGGGGACGGCATCGACGGCATCCCCGAGCAGGCCCGGCCGCATCCGGAGGACGACGCCGACGGCAGTGCGGCGGCCGGCTTCCCGGAGGACGGACGGCGGGATCGGGAAGGTGCCGCGCCGAGCACGCCCCTGGACGGGCGGAACGGGTTCTCCCCGCTCCGACCGGAGGCGAAGGCTCGGCGAAGGACAACGGGCGGGACGATGAGCGAGCACGAGCGAGACGACCAGCAGGGCACGCAGACCCTGCAGCAGGCCACCCAGCACGACCCACAGGACCGCAGCGGAGCGCGGGCGATGTTCGTCGAGCTGCGCGGACTGAAGGACGGCACCGCCGAGTACGCGGAACTGCGCAACAAGCTGGTCCGTATGCACCTGCCGCTCGTCGAGCACCTCGCGCGCCGCTTCCGCAACCGCGGCGAGCCGCTGGACGACCTCACCCAGGTCGCCACCATCGGCCTGATCAAGTCGGTCGACCGCTTCGACCCGGACCGCGGTGTCGAGTTCTCGACGTACGCGACCCCGACGGTCGTCGGCGAGATCAAGCGCCACTTCCGCGACAAGGGCTGGGCGGTCCGCGTGCCGCGCCGGCTCCAGGAGCTGCGCCTCGCGCTCACCACGGCGACCGCGGAGCTCTCCCAGCAGCACGGCCGCTCCCCCACGGTCCACGAACTCGCCGAGAAGCTGGCGATCTCGGAGGAGGAGGTCCTGGAGGGCCTGGAGTCGGCCAACGCCTACTCCACGCTGTCCCTGGACGTCCCCGACACCGACGACGAGTCCCCGGCCGTCGCGGACACCCTGGGCGCGGAGGACGAGGCCCTCGAGGGCGTCGAGTACCGCGAGTCGCTCAAGCCGCTGCTGGAGGACCTGCCTCCCCGAGAGAAGCGGATCCTTCTCCTCCGCTTCTTCGGCAACATGACCCAGTCCCAGATCGCGCAGGAGGTCGGCATCTCCCAGATGCACGTCTCCCGCCTGCTGGCCCGCACCCTGGCCCAGCTCCGGGAGAAGCTCCTCGTGGAGGAGTAGGCCTACTGCTCGCCGTCCTGCGCGCGGCCCGGGCCCCTGATGCCGAGGGCCTGGGTCGTGGCCGGGTTGACCAGCAGTACCAGGGAAGCGACGGCGACGACCGCCAGCGCGATCCCGGCCGGGATCGCCACGCTGTCGGCCTGAAGCAGGTTGTAGGCCACAGGCAGCGCCATGATCTGCGTGATGACCGCCGGGCCCCGGCTCCAGCTCCTGCGCCCGAGCAGCCCACGCGCCGCCAGCAGCGGCAGCAGGGCGAGCACGATCAGCGTGATCCCGCCGGTCACCGCGGACCCGCGGTCGTCCGGGTCGCCCGCGAGACCCTCCACGAGCATCCAGATCCCGCCGACGATCAGCGCGATCCCCTCCAGCGCGGCGAGCGCGGCCGCGTACGTCAGTCGGCGCGGGCGGGGGCCGGTGGCTTCCTCGGTGGCGTGGGTCTTCTCACTGGTCACCCCTGAAGGGTAGCCCTGGGGGCACCGGCCGCCGCCCGGGTGTCCCCGGGGGACGCGCACCCGTGCGGCGAGGTTGAGCCGGCCGCCCGTGGCGAGACTCACGCGTCCTCCTCTTACCTGATCCCTACCTCGGCCTGTGCCCAGTACCACCCAGTAGGTACGCTGCAACTCATGCGTGCACTTCTCGTGGTCAACCCGGCGGCAACCACCACAAGCGCACGTAGGCGCGATGTGCTGATCCACGCGCTCGCGAGCGAGATGAAACTCGAGGCGGTCACCACCGAGTACCGCGGCCACGCGCGTGACCTGGGCCGGCAGGCCGCGGAGAGCGACGACATCGACCTGGTGGTCGCCCTCGGCGGCGACGGCACGGTCAACGAGGTGGTCAACGGCCTGCTGCACGCCGGCCCCAACCCCGACGGCCTGCCCCGTCTCGCGGTGGTCCCCGGCGGCTCCACCAACGTCTTCGCCCGCGCCCTGGGCCTGCCCAACGACTCCGTCGAGGCGACCGGCGCCCTGCTGGACGCCCTGCGCGAGGGCAGTGAGCGCACCGTCGGTATGGGCATCGCCGCGGGCACGCCGGGCACCGAGGACGAGGCGGTGCCGGCCCGCTGGTTCACCTTCTGCGCGGGGCTCGGCTTCGACGCGGGCGTGGTCGGACGGGTCGAGCAGCAGCGCGAGCAGGGCAAGAAATCCACGCACGCCCTTTACCTGCGCCAGGTCGCACGGCAGTTCCTTCAGGAGCCCAACCGCCGGCACGGCACGATCACGCTGGAGCGGCCCGGCGAGGAACCGCTCACGGATCTGGTGCTGTCCATAATCTGCAACACCTCGCCGTGGACGTATCTGGGCAATCGTCCGGTGTACGCGGCACCTAAGGCTTCGTTCGATACCGGGCTCGACGTAGTCGGTCTCAGCCGGATGTCGACCCTCACGGCCGCCCGGTATTCCACGCAATTGCTCACTTCGTCCCCCGAGCGCGGGGTCCACGGCAAGCACGCTGTGACCCTGCACGACCTGGACCAGTTCACCTTGCATTCGAAGGTGCCTCTGCCCCTTCAGATGGACGGCGACCACCTCGGGCTGCGTACGAGCGTGACGTTCACAGGCGTACGCCGTGCACTGCGTGTGATTGTGTGAGCAGAAGGGGCTAAAGTCCTTTCACTCGAACGTTTAGGCCAGGATCCACCCCATGGAAGTACGGCTGTGACCTAGTCGACACCGAGGAATCAAAAAAAACTTTCCGGAAGGGGTTGTATCCGCCGCTGAGGTTTGCGAGTCTCTACGTGGCGGTCGGGACAGCCCGCAACACCAGCGTCCACAGACCACCGGAACCCCTCTTCAAACCACAGGACCTCGCCAGGGAACCTGGCGCTCGGCCCTTCACTTGTTGAGGGATTCGTGAAAGCGTTCACATTCACAAGCAACCTGCACGTAATACCAAGGAGAGGTAGCAGCCATGGACTGGCGTCACAACGCCGTTTGCCGCGAGGAAGACCCCGAGCTCTTCTTCCCCATCGGCAACACCGGTCCTGCGCTGCTGCAGATCGAGGAAGCCAAGGCCGTCTGCCGTCGCTGCCCCGTCATGGATCAGTGTCTGCAGTGGGCGCTCGAGTCCGGCCAGGACTCCGGCGTCTGGGGTGGTCTCAGCGAGGACGAGCGCCGCGCCATGAAGCGCCGCGCCGCCCGCAACCGGGCCCGTCAGGCCTCCGCCTGACAACACCCGCCCCGCACAGCCTGAGCTTGGCGGCGCGTACAGCGAGTACGCATCTCCCGCCCCCGAGCCGCAGCGCGCAGTAACCCCCGGTGCGCCTAGCAATAGAGCAGCAACGAGCGATCGGCCCCGGATCTTCGGATCCGGGGCTCTTTGCTGTGCACTTGGCTGTGCTACTTGTTGGCCCGCACCGGTACGTCCAGGATCACCCGGGTCCCCCGCTCGGGCGCCGGCACCATGTCGAACGTACCGCCCAACTCGCCTTCCACCAGGGTCCGTACGATCTGCAGCCCCAGGTTGCCCGCGGTGCGCGGGTCGAAGCCCTCGGGCAGGCCGACGCCGTCGTCCTGGACGGTGACCAGGAGGCGGGCCTCCTTGGTGGTGCCGCCGCGGACGGCCGACACCTCGACCGTGCCGGTGTCGCCCTCGCGGAAGCCGTGTTCGAGGGCGTTCTGGAGGATCTCCGTGAGGACCATGGAGAGCGGGGTGGCGACCTCGGCGTCGAGGATGCCGAAGCGGCCGGTGCGGCGGCCGGTGACCTTGCCCGGCGAGATCTCGGCCACCATCGCCAGCACCCGGTCGGCGATCTCGTCGAACTCGACGCGCTCGTCCAGGTTCTGGGAGAGCGTCTCGTGCACGATCGCGATCGAGCCGACCCGTCGTACCGCCTCTTCGAGCGCTTCCCGCCCCCGGTCGGACTCGATGCGCCGGGCCTGCAGGCGCAGTAGCGCCGCGACCGTCTGGAGGTTGTTCTTCACCCGGTGGTGGATCTCCCGGATGGTCGCGTCCTTGGTGATCAACTCGCGCTCGCGGCGGCGCAGTTCGGTGACGTCCCGGAGCAGGACCAGCGAACCGATGCGCGTGCCCTTGGGTTTGAGCGGGATCGCGCGGAACTGGATGACCCCGTCGTGCGCCTCGATCTCGAACTCGCGGGGCGCCCAGCCGCTGGCGACCTTGGCGAGCGCCTCGTCCACCGGCCCACGGGTGGGGGCGAGTTCGGCGGTGGTCCGGCCGAGGTGGTGGCCGACCAGGTCGGAGGCGAGGCCCATGCGGTGGTACGCGGACAGCGCGTTCGGGGAGGCGTACTGGACGATGCCGTCCGCGTCGAGGCGGATCAGGCCGTCGCCGACGCGCGGGGCGGCGTCCATGTCCATCTGCTGGTTCGCGAACGGGAAGGAGCCGGCCGCGATCATCTGCGCGAGGTCCGAGGCGCTCTGGAGATACGTCAGCTCCAGGCGGCTCGGGGTGCGCACGGTGAGCAGGTTGGTGTTGCGGGCGATGACGCCGAGGACTCGCCCTTCACGTCGTACCGGAATGGACTCGACCCGGACCGGGACCTCCTCGCGCCACTCGGGGTCGCCCTCGCGCACGATCCGGCCCTCGTCGTGGGCCGCGTCCAGCATGGGGCGGCGGCCGCGCGGGACGAGGTGGCCGACCATGTCGTCCTGGTAGGAAGTGGGGCCGGTGTTGGGCCGCATCTGGGCCACCGAGACATAGCGCGTGCCGTCGCGGGTGGGCACCCAGAGCACCAGGTCGGCGAAGGAGAGGTCGGAGAGCAGCTGCCACTCCGAGACCAGCAGATGGAGCCACTCGAGGTCGGAGTCGTCGAGGGCGGTGTGCTGGCGGACCAGTTCGTTCATGGAGGGCACGTGTGGAGCGTACCTGGCGGTATGTACCTGGCCGAAAAGCGGCTTGAGAGGCGGCTTGGAAAGCGGCTCGGAACACCCGCGGGCCGCGGCGCCTGAGAGGGACCCTCAACCCTCCCGGCACCGCAGCCCGGAGCAATATCGGCCGCGGGGTGTGCGGTCCCGGTACCGGCCGAAGGTTGAGGAGCCGGGGCAGTCAGGGCAGAGAGCTCCGGTTCCTCCGTCCGTCCTCCTGTGCGGGGAGGGCGGAAGCTTTGGTGGTTCTGCGGTTGGTCCTGCGTCGCACTGTTTCAATTGTGGACTAGACCACTAGGCGTGTCCATGCGTTGGAGCCTGTTCGTTGTTGTTATTTCCCGACCCGGCTCCACTTGATCGGACGCCCTGACATCCACCACGCAGCCTAACCCGTGTGGGTTCATGTGCGGGGCCAGATGGCCATGGCAATTTCCGCGAGCGCTTCCAGTTCCTCCCGGCTCGCCCCGTCCCGCGCCTGTTGGGACATGCCCTGGATGATCGCGCCGGTGTGCCGGGCAAGGGCGGCGGCGTCGAGGCCGGCCGGGAGCTCGCCCGCCGCGACGTCGGCGGTGATACGGCGTTCGATGGCGGCGATGTTGGCGTTGCGCCGATCGCGCAGGGACTCCTCGACCTCGGGGCTCGCGCAGTGGGTGGCCGCGTGGATGACGAGGCAGCCGTGCGGGCGGCCGGGCGCCGTGTACTCGGCGGCGGCCTCGCGCAGCATGCGGGCGACGGCCGCGCGGGCGGTGGGTTCCTCGGCGAGGGCCCGGTCGCCGAAGGAGCCGTACCGCGCGCCGTAGACGCCGACGACCTCCTCGAACAGCGCCCGCTTGTCGCCGAAGGCCGCGTACAGACTCGGGGCGCCGATGCCCATCACCCGGGTGAGGTCGGAGACGGAGGTCCCCTCGTACCCATGCTCCCAGAACGCCATGACCGCCTTCTCCAGCGCGGTCTCACGGTCGAAGGAACGGGGTCGGCCGCGCGGCCTGACCTTGGTCTTCGTGTCGTCGCCGTCCACCATGGAGTGGATTGTATAGCGGGTGCTAGAGAAATGTCGGCGGGCTGTTGTACGGTCTTTCTGTAGCGACCGCTAGGGAATTGTGGAGGGGTGTCGGCATGGGTGTGCTCGCGGGCAGGACGGCTCTGGTCACCGGGGCGAGCAGGGGCATCGGTCGGGGGATCGCCGAGCGGCTGGGGCGCGACGGGGCACGGGTCGCGGTGCACTACGGGAGTAACGAGCGGGCGGCGAAGGAGACGGTGGCCGCGATCGAGGCGGCGGGCGGCTCGGCCTTCGCGATCGGGGTCGAGCTGGGGCGGCCGGGGGACTCGGCGGCCCTGTGGGAGGAGTTCGACCGGCACGCGGACGGACTGGACATCCTGGTGAGCAACGCGGCGATCGGGAACTCCCGGCCGATCGACGAAATAGCGGAGGACGAGTACGACAGGCTCTTCGCGGTGAACGTGAAGGCGCCGTTCTTCCTCGTCAAGCAGGGCGCGGCGAGGCTGCGGGACGGCGGCCGGATCATCAACATCTCGTCGGGACTCGCCCGCAACGCCGTGATGCCGCACAACATGGCGTACGCGATGACCAAGGGCGCCCTGGACGTCTTCACCCGCGACCTGTCCAAGGTGCTGGGCCCCCGGGGCATCACGGTGAACTCGGTGGCGCCCGGGATCATCGACACGGACAACACCGCGGAGCTGCTGTACGGCGCCCCGGACGGCTGGGACCGGGCGGCGGCGTTCTCCGCGCTGGGCCGGGTGGGCGAGACGGCGGACGTCGCGGACGTGGTGGCGTTCCTGGCGTCGGACGCCGGCCGGTGGGTGACGGGGGGATGGGTGGATGTGACGGGGGGTTCGCTGGTTTAGCGGTGCGAGTGGGGTGGGGTTGGGTGAGGTCCGGGTCGGGTGGCGTCCAGGGCAGGTGATGTCCGACGTGACGGATGGTTGGGCCTGGCGGATGTCCGGGGCGGCGGGCCCCTCGCTCCGTGGGTCTTGGCTCGGCGGGCCCCGGCTCCGTGGGTCTCGGCTCGGCAGGCCCCCGGCTCAGCGGATGTCCGACGCGACGGGCCCTGGCTCGATGGGCCCCCGCTCAGTGGGTCTCTGTGACCTTCGCCAGGGCGCGAGGGGCGTCCGGGTCCTGGCCTCGGGCGATGGTGACCTCGTAGGCCAGCAGTTGGAGGGGGATGATCTCCAGGATCGGCTGGACCTCCTCGGCCACGCCCTCCGTGGGCAGCACGAAGCCCGCCGAGGCCTGCTCGACCTGGTGCCGGGGGCCGACGACGAACAGGTCGGCGCCGCGGCCGCGGAGCCGGTCGAGCACGGGCTGGAGCGCTTCGCCGCCCTTGCCGTCGGTGACGACCGCGATGACCGGGGAGACGTTGTCGACCATGGCGAGGGGGCCGTGCAGGAGGTCGGCGCCGGAGTAGGAGAGGGCGGGGATGTAGCTGGTCTCCATCAGCTTGAGGGCGGCTTCCTTGGCCGTGGGGTAGCCGTAGCCGCGGGAGGTGATGACCATGCGCTCGGCGAAGCGGTAGCGGGCGGCGAGGGCGCGGACCTCGTCCTGCCGGGCGAGCAGTTGCTCGGCGAGGTCGGGGAGCGGCTTGGCGGCGCCGCCGTCGCCGCCGCGCAGGCCCTCGACGAAGAGGTACAGGGCGAGGAGGGAGGCGGTGTAGGTCTTGGTCGCCGGGAGGGCCTTCTCCGGTCCGGCCATGACGTCGACGTGGTACTCGGAGACGCCGGCGAGCGGTGAGCCGGGGTTGTTGGTGACGGCGAGGGTGATCGCACCGGCCTCGCGGGCGGCGCGGGTCGAGGCGACCAGGTCCGGGGAGCCGCCGGACTGGCTGACGGTGATCACCAGGACGTCGGTGAGGTCGGGGCGGGCGCCGTAGGCCGTGGTGGTGGACATCGAGGTGAGGCCGCAGGGCAGGCCGAGGCGGATCTCCAGGAGGTACTTGGCGTAGAGGGCGGCGTTGTCGGAGGTGCCGCGGGCGGTGAGCAGGACGAAGCGGGGGTTGCGGGCGGCGATCTCCTGGGCCACCTGCCGGATGCCGGGGGCGCCCTCCTCCAGGAGCCGGCGCAGCACGGCGGGCTGCTCGCCCATCTCGCGGGCCATGATCCGGCCGGGGACGTCGTTCTTCGGGGCCGGGGTCGTGGCGGTCATCGTGGGTCCTCCGGGTGGGGCGGTGAGCTGTCGGGGCGTCGGGGCCGTAGGCGGGCAGCATCCATTCCACTCCCCCAGGGCGAATGGTGCCTGTCCTCCGTATGGATTGCCGATGCCGCGGGCTCGGTGCGATCCCTCTCCCGCCCCTCTCCAGTCCCCCTCCTCCCCTTTCGTTCACCTCTTTCACCTGGGCGTCAGGGGGCGCCTCTGTTAGATTGGTCTAAACCACATAGCCCTTCAGATCGGCAGGCCCAGCGTGGAAGTTGTCATCGTTCCGGACGCCAAGTCGGGCGGCGAGCTCATCGCCGAGGCAATGGCACGGCTCCTGCGGCGCAAGCCGGACGCGTTGCTCGGAGTGGCCACCGGGTCGACTCCGCTGCCCATTTACGAGGCGCTCGCGGCGAAGGTGCGGTCCGGGGCCGTGGACGCCTCGCGGGCGCGGATCGCGCAGCTCGACGAGTACGTGGGGTTGCCGGCCGAGCATCCGGAGTCGTACCGGTCGGTGCTGCGGCGGGAGGTGCTGGAGCCGCTCGGGATCGGGATGGACGCGTTCATGGGGCCCGACGGGACGGCGGCGGACGTGCAGGGGGCGTGCGAGGCGTATGACGCGGCGCTCGCGGAGGCGGGCGGGGTGGATCTGCAGTTGCTCGGGATCGGGACCGACGGGCACATCGGGTTCAACGAGCCGTGTTCCTCGCTGGCCTCGCGGACGCGGATCAAGACGCTGACCGAGCAGACCCGGGTGGACAACGCGCGGTTCTTCGAGGGTGACATCGACCAGGTGCCGCATCACGTGATCACCCAGGGGATCGGGACGATTCTCGAGGCTCGGCATCTGGTGTTGCTGGCGACGGGTGAGGGGAAGGCCGACGCGGTCGCGGCGACGGTCGAGGGGCCGGTGGCGGCGGTGTGTCCGGCGTCGGCGTTGCAGTTGCATCCGCATGCGACGGTGGTGGTGGACGAGGGGGCCGCGTCCAAGTTGAAGCTGGCGGACTATTTCCGGCACACGTTCGTCAACAAGCCGGAGTGGCAGGGGATTTAGCGGGTTCGTCCACCAGGATCGGTACAGAGCCCCACACCCCTTGGTGCACCGCAGGCGCCGGCCCCTGGATGGGACCGGCGCCTGCGTCGTCGTAACAGCTACCGGGATCTATTCGCAGTGCTCCGGCCTTCAGACCGGGGGTGAAGCGAATCTGTCGGTGTGACGCGGAGCGTCACCGAGACTGGTCCGGTGGAGCCGGTTGGAGGTGTGTCGCCTGCGGCGCGAAGCGCCGCGATTGCGTCTCCCGGCGGAGCCGGGTGACGCTCACCCCGGCCGGTTCTGCTGTTCGATGTACTGCCTGACTACGGAGAGCGGGGCGCCGCCCACGGTGCCGGCGAAGTAGGACCCGGACCAAAGCTTGTTCGCCCGCCAGTAGTGGCGCACCAGATCGGGGAACTCTTGGCGCAGGCGGCGGGAGGAGACGCCCTTGAGGGAGTTGACCAGCTTGGTGACGGCGACCTTGGGCGGGAAGTTCACCAGCAGGTGGACGTGGTTGTCCTCGCCGTTGAACTCCACCAGCTCGCACTCGAAGTCCCCGCAGACGGACCGCATGATCTCCTCCATGCGCCTCAGGTGGGCATCGGTGAACACCTTGTGCCGGAACTTGGTCACAAAGACCAAGTGGACATGCATCGCGAATGTACAGTGCCGACCAGCTCTGATCTTCTGCATCTCAGCCATAACCCAACTATGTAGTGTGGCCGGTATGCAGCTTCGGTACGGCTTCCGCCTGTACCCGGACGCCGCCCAGCAGACCGCGTTGGCGAGGGCGTTCGGGTGCGCCCGCGTGGTGTTCAACGACGCGGTCCGGGCGCGTGAGGACGCCCGAAAGGCCCAGCAGCCCCTCCCGACGGCCGGCCAGCTGTCCCGGAAGCTGATCACCGAGGCGAAGCAGACAGCCGGGCGGTCCTGGCTGGGCGAGGTCTCCGCGGTGGTGCTCCAGCAGTCCCTGCGCGACGCGGAGGCCGCCTACCGCAACTTCTTCGCCTCCCTGAAGGGCACCCGCAAAGGCCCGAGACTGGGCGCACCGCGTTACAAGTCCCGCAAGGATCACCGGCAGTCGATCCGGTTCACCGCGAACGCCCGCTGGAAGATCACCGACAGCGGCCGCCTCGACCTGCCGAAAATCGGCGCGGTCAAGGTCAAGTGGAGCCGCTCCCTGCCGGCGGTGCCGTCCTCGGTCACCGTCATCAAGGACCCGGCAGGGAGGTACTTCGCCAGCTTCGTCATCGAGACCGACCCGGCCGCCGACGCCACCGCCCTGCCCGACGCCAGCCCGGACAGCAGTGTAGGCATCGACCTGGGCCTGACCCACTTCGCAGTCCTGGACGACGGCACGAAGATCGACTCCCCCCGGTTCCTGCGCCGGGCGGAGAAGAAGCTGAAGAAGGCCCAGCGCGAACTGTCGCGCAAGCAGAAGGGATCGAAGAACCGCGAGAAGGCCCGCCTGAAGGTCGCCCGCGCCCACGCCGCCGTCGCTGACGCGCGCAAGGAGTTCTGCCACCAGCTCTCCACCCGGATCATCCGTGAGAATCAAACGGTGGCCGTGGAGAACCTGTCGGTGGCCGGACTCGCGCGCACCCAGGTGGCCAAGAGCGTGCACGACGCGGGCTGGTCGATGTTCGTGAACATGCTGGAATACAAGGCCAAACGGTACGGGCGCACGTTCGTGCAAATCGGCCGGTTCGAGCCGACCACCCGGACCTGCTCGGCCTGCGGACACCTCGACACACCCAAACCCCTGCACGTCAGAGAATGGGACTGCCCCGCCTGCGGGGCCCAACACGATCGCGACATCAACGCCGCGAAGAACGTCAAAGCCGCCGGACAGCGCGGTTCGAGCCTGTGGAGCACCGGTAAGACCAACCCCCCAGCACCACCGGGGGCGCGGCACGGCGTGAAGAAGCAGGAAGCCACGGAATCCCTCACCGATCGCCGTGCCGCGTAGCGGCACGGCGATCGGTAGGGACGGCCAGAATCACCGGGCTTCAGCCCGGTGAGCATGTCAATCCCCCGCGATGACCTCCGCCGCCGCCCTTCCGCACACCCTCGCCGCACCGTGAGTTGCGATGTGGAGGGCTCCCCGGGTGGGCGCCTGAGGCAGGCCCATTTCGATGATGATGGTGTCGGGGCGGGTGCGGAGGAGGGTGTCCAGGGCCTTGGTCATCCACGGGTGGCGGTGTTCGTCCCGGACCACGGCCACGACGCGGCGGGGGCCGGCCGCGGCCAGGGCGGCCAGGCCCGCGTCGTCGCCCGTGAAGGTGCCGGTCTCCGTGCCGGGGAGCAGGCGGGAGAGTTCCGCGGCCACGCCCCAGGGGGTCTCGTCGCCCACCGCGATGTTGGCCATGGGGGTGAAGGCGGCGACGTAGGGCGGTTCGGTGAGCGGGGTGAAGCCGTCCGGACCGGTGACCCGCAGGGCCCGCCGCGCCGCACGCAAGCCGACTTCGTCATCGCCGCGCACACCAACGCCCTTGGCCCCGCCCCCCTCAGCCACCACAGCTCCGGCCCCGGATCCGGCTGCGACTCCAGCCTCAGCTCCGGGTCCGGCTGCGACTCCAGTCCGGGCCCCGCCTCCAGTTCCAGCCCCGACTCCGGCTCCGGCCTCCGTCCCGGCTCCGACCCCAGTCCTGGCCCCGATTCCATCTCCAGCCTCAGCGCCGACTCCAGTCTCAGTCCCAGTCCCGGCTCCAGCTGCGACTCCGACTCCAGTCCCGACCCCGATCCCAGTTCCAGACGCAGCCGCAGATCCGGCCCCAGTTTCAGCTCCGGCCGCAGTCCCGGCCCCGGCTCCCAGTCCCTCTTCTGCTCCAGCTCCAGCCGCCGCCGAAGTCCCAGCCGACGGCGAAGCCCCATCCGAAGCCGAGTCCCCAACCGAAGCCGAGGGCCCAGCCGACGCCGAGGGCCCAGCCGACGCCGAGACCCCAATCGGCGCCGAAACCCCCGCCGATCCAGCCGCCCCAGCCGCTCCCGACGCCCCAGTCACGCCGGTCCTCCCAGCCCCGCCGGCCACCTCAGCCCCGCCAGCCGCCCCAACCACTCCCGACGCCCTATCCGCCCCCGCGGCCCCCGCGGCCCCCGCCACCCACCGAGCCAACCCCCGCACCCGTTCCGCCGCCTCCGCGAGGCGTTCCTCTGGGAGGGTGCCCGTGCGGACCGCTGTGGTCAGGGCGTCGCGCAGGCGGCGTACCGTCTGCTCGTCGGACAGGCCGCCGCCCACGCAGATCGCGTCCGCGCCGGCGGCGATCGCGAGGACGCTGCCGCGTTCGATGCCGTAGGTCGCGGCGATGGCCTGCATCTCCATGCCGTCGGTGACGATCAGGCCGTCGTAGCCGAGTTCACCGCGCAGGAGATCGGTGAGGATGCGGTGGGACAGGGTCGCCGGGTGGTCCGGGTCCAGGGCCGGGACCAGGATGTGCGCGGTCATGATCGCCCGGGTGCCGGCGGCGATCGCCGCGCGGAACGGGGGGAGTTCGCGGTCGGCGAGGACCTCGGCCGTGGCGTCGATGCGTGGCATCGCGTGGTGGGAGTCGACCGCCGTATCACCGTGGCCGGGGAAGTGCTTGGTGCAGGCCGCCACTCCGGCGGACTGGAGGCCGGTGACGTAGGCCGCGGTGTGGCGGGCGACCAGGTCGGGCGTGGCGCCGAAGGAGCGCACGCCGATGACCGGGTTGGCGGGGTTGGAGTTCACGTCGGCCGAGGGGGCCCAGTTGAAGTTCACGCCGCAGGCCGCCAGGCGGCGGCCGAGTTCCGCGGCGACCTCACGCGTCAGCTCGGCGTCGTCCACCGCGCCCAGCGCGTTGTTGCCGGGGAAGGACGAGCCGGTGCGCACCTCCAGGCGGGTGACGTCGCCGCCCTCCTCGTCGATGGCGACCAGGACGTCGTCCCGTTCGGCGCGCAACTGGGCGGTCAGAGCGGCCACTTGCTCGGGCGTGGCGATGTTGCGGCCGAACAGGCCGACCGAGGCGAGGCCCTCGCCGAGGCGGCGCAGCAGCCAGTCGGGGGCCGTGGTGCCGGTGAAGCCGGGCTGCAGGACCGTCAGGGCGTCGCGGGTGAGAGTGTCCGTGCCGCTGGCGAATGTCGTCATCGGTCGCGTCATCCCTTCACGGCGCCGGCGGTGAGACCCGCGGCCATCTTGCGCTGGACGAGCAGGAACAGCACGACGATCGGCACCGCCATCATCGTGGCACCGGCCATCATCGGGGCGTATTCGGTGCCGTGCTTGGTGGTGAAGTTGCCGAGCCAGACGGTCGCGGTCTGGTTCTCCTGGCTCAGCAGCATCAGGGCGTAGAGGTACTCGTTCCACGCCTGGATGAAGCCGTAGACCGAGGTGGCGACCATGCCGGGGGCCAGCAGCGGGAAGACCACGCGGATGAAGGCGCCGGTGCGGGAGCAGCCGTCGACCATCGCCGCCTCCTCCAGCTCCTTCGGGATGTTGACGATGAAGCCGCGCAGGGTCCACACCGTGAAGGGCAGGATGAAGGTCAGGTACGTGATGATCAGGCCGGAGAGCTTGTCGTACTGGCCCAGGTCGTTCAGGAGCAGGAAGACCGGGATGATCATGGCGACCAGCGGGACCATCTGGACCGCGAGGATGCCGACGATCACGATCTTGCGGCCGCGGAAGGCGAACCGGGAGATGGCGAGCGCGGCCAGCATGCCGACGACGATGCCGATCACGACCACCGTCAGCGACACGACGAGGCTGCGGCCGACCGGCCCCCAGAAGTCGGCGATGTCCAGCGCACGGCTGAAGTTGGACAGGGTGAAGCCGGTGGGCAGCACGCTCGGGTCCGGGTCGATGGCGTCCTTGGCCGGCTTGAAGGCCGTGTTGAGCATCCAGTAGACGGGGAAGCCGGCGGCCAGGAAGACCAGGAGACCGAGCAGGTTCCAGCCGAGCTTGGACTTGCGGGGCCGGGAGGCGGCAGCCACGGCCCGCCCGGTGGTGATCGCGCTCATTCGACCTCTCCGATCTTCAGCATCTGCCGCATGTAGACCGCGACCACACCCAGCAGCAGTACGACGGTGATCAGGGCGATCGCCGAGCCCTGCGCGTAGTCGTTGACGACGAAGGCGCGGTCGTAGGAGTAGGTGGTCAGGAGTTGGAACTCCTGCTCGGGATGGCCGTTGCGCATCACGAAGACCTGGGGGAAGACGCCCATGTCCCAGATGACCGACAGGGTCGTGAGCATCACGACGATCGGCTTGAGGATGGGCAGGGTGACGTACCGGAAGACGCCCCAGGCGCCCGCGCCGTCGAGGCGGGCCGCCTCCTCCAGTTCGGCCGGGACCTGGGTGAGTCCGGCGCTGAGGGTGATGACGACGAAGGGCACCGCGCCCCAGACCACCAGGAGCATGATCACGGCGAGGCCCTGGGGGCCGCTGGCGAACCAGTTGTGGCCGATCAGGTCCACGCCCGGCAGCTTGCTGAGGAGCGCGTTGAGGATGCCGTAGTCCGCGTCGAACAGCCACTTGAAGACCGTGGTGGCGACGATGATCGGCATGCCCCAGCTGGCCACGAGCGCGATGTTGACGAGGGTCTTCACCCAGCCGGAGACCCGCTGGAGCAGCAGCGCGATCAGCATGCCGGCGACCATCGTGAAGATCACGCAGCCGGCCGCGAAGACGATCGTACGGACGACGACCTGCCAGAACTCGCTGTCGCTGAGCACGTTGGTGAAGTTGTCGAAGCCCACCGACTCGGCCGGCTGGAAGCCCCACAGCTGGGACTGCCCGAACTTCTGGAACGACAGCGTGACGAGCCGGACCAGCGGATAGCCCATGACCAGGGCGAGGATCGCCAGACAGGGCGCGAGCAGCAGCCAGGGCGTGGCCGCGCCGCCCGAAGTCCGGCCTCTGCGTGGCCTGTTCGGGGCGGCCGGTGGTGGCGGCGCCTGACGCGGGGGCGGCACCTTGGCGGGTGTGGTCGTGTCTGCGGCACTCATCGCGCGCTCCTCAGCGGTCCCTCAGGTCGTACGAGGAGCAGGGCCCCGTCCTCCGCGAGGGAGGCCGTACGGGGCCCTGCTCACAGGTCACTTGGTGTTGATGACCTTGTCGATCGCGGCGTCCGCTTCCTTCGCGGCGGCCTCGACCGTCTGCTTGCCGGTGCCGATGTTCTGCAGCATCGTCTGCAGGACCTGGGCCTTCTCGACCTGACCCCAGCCGGGCGCCATCGGGACGAACCAGTTGGACTCGGCCGCGGTGGCCGGGACCGCCGTCGCGGGGTCGTCCTTCAGAGTCGCGAGGTCGGTCTTGTTGTTGGGCAGGTTGCCCTTGGCCATCAGGCCCTTCTGGCCGGAGGGGCCGGTGAAGGCGTTGATCCACTCGGCGGCGACGCCCTGCGCCTTGGACTTGACCGGGATCGCGAGGTCCGAACCGCCCAGGAAGACGGGCATGTTCTTGCCGGACGGACCCGGCATCACGAAGTTCTCGAGGTTGTCCTTGAGCTTGCCGGTCTTGTCGTTCTTCGGGTCGGCCGCGGTCGCGCCCTCCCACGCGGCGCCGAAGATCATGCCGGACTTGCCCTGGCCGTAGACGATGTAACGGTCGGACTCGTCCTTGGTCTTGTCACCGTGCATGTACTTGTCGATGACGTTCTTGAACTCGGTCAGGCCCTTGACGGACTCCGGCGAGGAGAGGTTGCCCTTCCACTGACCGCCCGACTCGGTGGCGATGGAGCCGCCGGCGTCGTAGACGAAGGACATGGCCGCGTACCAGTCACGGGTGGGCTGGTACCAGGCGGAGAACTTGTTCCCCTCCTTCTTCTGCACCTTGTCGAGGGCGGCGGTGAGCTCGGCGTACGTCTTCGGCGGGGTCTTCACGCCGACCGAGGCGAAGACGTCCTTGCGCCAGTTGGCGACGCGGCCACCGGCGTAGTACGGGACGCCGTAGGTCTTGCCCTGGTAGGTCACGGAGGCCTTGAGGCCGTCGAGCCACGCGGAGGAGTTGGTGAACTTCGAGGCGTCCACGGGGGCGAAGGCGCCCTTGACCATGTAGCCGAGCATCTCGGTGTTGCCCATCTCGACCACGTCCGGCGCCTTGTCGGTGGCGAGGACCGCGTCGAGCTTGGTGTTCTTGTCCGGCCAGCCGTAGTACTCGTGCTTGATCTTGATGCCGGGGTGGGCCTTCTGGACGGCCGCGTCGGCCGCCTTCACCAGGTTCGGCCAGTTGTTCTGGGCGTCCACGGTCAGCCAGACCGTCAGTTCCTTGGCGTCGGCGCCCCCGCCCGACGAATCCTTGTCGTTGCCCCCGCACGCCGCGATGGACACCATCATGCCCGCGATACCGATCGCGGCTATGAGCTTGCGCTTCACGCCACCCTCCTCAGGGATGCCCACACCTCCCCGCTCATGCGCCGGGACCTGAACCAATGGTGTAGACCAGTACGGGGAGCTTGGACCAGACCACGAAGCCTGTCAAGGGTCCTCGAAACGGCCCTGACCAGCCGTTATGCGACCTACATATGCAGGAACCTTTAAGTAAGAAGCCAGCGAAATCAGCACCGCCGGAGTAATCTCGTCCGCTAGACCACTTGGCCCCGTGGACTAGACCAACAGAAGCGGCGACGGTATACAGAAGGATCACGAAGTGACCCGCATCCGGAGCCGGGAAGGCAGAGCATGAGCAGCGACGTCAGCAGTGCGGACAACGAGGGCGGCGCAGGCGTCCGTACCGCGCGCGTGCCCAAGTACTACCGCCTGAAGAAGCACCTGCTCGACATGACGGAGACACAGTCGCCCGGCACCCCGGTACCGCCCGAGCGCACCCTCGCCGCCGAGTTCGACACCTCCCGCACGACCGTGCGCCAGGCGCTCCAGGAGCTGGTCGTCGAGGGCCGCCTCGAACGGATCCAGGGCAAGGGCACGTTCGTCGCCAAGCCCAAGGTGTCGCAGGCGCTGCAACTCACCTCCTACACCGAGGACATGCGGGCCCAGGGCCTCGAACCCACCTCGCAGCTCCTGGACATCGGCTACATCACCGCCGACGACCGCCTCGCCGAGCTCCTCGACATCACGGCCGGCGGCCGGGTCCTGCGCATCGAGCGCCTCCGCATGGCCAACGCCGAGCCGATGGCCATCGAGACCACGCACCTCAGCGCCAAGCGCTTCCCGGCGCTGCGCAGGTCGCTCGTCAAGTACACGTCCCTCTACACCGCCCTCGCCGAGGTGTACGACGTCCATCTCGCCGAGGCCGAGGAGACCATCGAGACCTCCCTGGCCACCCCGCGCGAGGCGGGCCTGCTCGGCACGGACGTGGGCCTGCCGATGCTGATGCTCTCCCGCCACTCGTACGACAGGACGGGCGAGCCGGTGGAGTGGGTGCGGTCGGTGTACCGGGGGGACCGCTACAAGTTCGTGGCACGACTTAAGCGCCCGCAGGACTGACCTGCCGCAGTACTGCACGCGGTGTAGCGCAACGTCGCTTCCTGCTCTACGGTCCTCCCGTCTCCGTATGGACGGGAGGACCTCGCTGTGCGTACCGCGAACGTCCGAACCATCGTCATCTGGACCCTCGTCGCACTGATCGGCGCCACCGGCTGGGCCGTGCTCGCGCTCGCCCGGGGCGAGGACGTCTCGGCCGCCTGGATGGTGGCGGCCGCCCTCGGCTCGTACGCGATCGGCTACCGCTTCTACGCGAAGTTCATCGCGAACCGGGTGCTGAAGGTCGACGGCACCCGGGCCACCCCGGCCGAACGCCTCGACAACGGCATCGACTTCCACCCCACCGACCGCCGCGTGCTGCTCGGCCACCACTTCGCGGCGATCGCCGGCGCCGGCCCGCTCGTCGGACCCGTGCTCGCCGCGCAGATGGGATACCTGCCCGGCACCATCTGGATCATCGCGGGGGTGATCTTCGCCGGGGCCGTGCAGGACATGGTCGTACTGTTCTTCTCGACCCGGCGGGACGGCAGGTCCCTGGGCCAGATGGCCCGCGAGGAGATCGGCCCCTTCGGCGGCGCGGCCGCGCTGGTCGCCGCCTTCGCCATCATGATCATCCTGCTCGGCGTGCTGGCCCTGGTCGTCGTCAACGCCCTCGCCGCCTCCCCCTGGGGCACCTTCTCCATCGCGATGACCATCCCGATCGCCCTGCTGATGGGCTTCTACCTACGGGTACTTCGCCCCGGCCGGGTCGCCGAGGTCTCCCTCATCGGCGTCGCCCTGCTGCTGCTCGCCCTCGTCGCGGGCCGCTGGGTCGCCGAGTCGTCCTGGGCGGACGCGTTCACGCTGGCGCCCTCGACGCTCGTCATCTGGCTGGTGGCGTACGGCTTCATCGCCTCGATCCTGCCGGTGTGGATGCTCCTCGCACCCCGCGACTACCTCTCCACGTTCATGAAGATCGGCACGATCGCCCTGCTGGCGCTGGGCGTCGTCATCGCGCTGCCCACGCTGAAGATGGACGCGGTCACGGACTTCGCATCGCGCGGCGACGGCCCGGTCTTCGCCGGCTCCCTCTTCCCCTTCGTGTTCATCACCATCGCCTGCGGGGCGCTGTCCGGCTTCCACTCCCTCATTTCGAGCGGTACGACGCCGAAGATGATCCAGAAGGAGACGCAGGTCCGCATGATCGGCTACGGCTCCATGCTGATGGAGTCGTCGGTCGCGATCATGGCGCTGGTCGCGGCGAGCATCATCGATCCGGGCCTGTACTTCGCGATGAACGCGCCGGCCGGCGTGATCGGCACCACCGTGGACAACGCCTCGCAGGTGGTGAGCAGTTGGGGCTACCACATCTCCCCCGCCGACCTCGCGCAGGCCGCGAAGAACGTCGAGGAGTCGACCCTGCTGTCCCGCACCGGCGGCGCGCCCACGCTCGCCGTCGGCGTCTCGGAGATCTTCTCCAAGGTCACCGGCGGGAGCCTGCGCGCCTTCTGGTACCACTTCGCGATCATGTTCGAGGCGCTGTTCATCCTGACCGCGCTGGACGCGGGCACCCGGGTGGGCCGGTTCATGCTCCAGGACACGCTGGGCAACGTCATCCGGCCGTTCAAGAACGTGAGTTGGAAGCCCGGCCTGGTCATCACCAGCGGGATCGTCTGCGCCCTGTGGGGCTACTTCCTCTGGGTCGGCGTGCACGAGCCGCTCGGCGGGATCAACCAGCTCTTCCCGATCTTCGGCATCTCCAACCAGCTCCTCGCCGCCGTCGCCCTGGCCGTCTGCACGACCCTGCTGGTGAAGTCCGGACGCCTCAAGTGGGCCTGGATCACGGCGGTTCCGCTCGCCTGGGACGCCACGGTCACCCTGACCGCCAGCTACCAGAAGGTGTTCTCCAGCGACCCCAAGGTCGGCTTCTTCAAACAGCGTTCGGTCTTCCAGGACGCGATCGACGCCGGGAAGGTGCTGCCGCCGGCCAAGAACATGGACGACATGCACACCGTGGTCACCAACTCCACGGTGGACGGCATACTTTCGGCCGTTCTCGCGGTCCTGATCATCGTCGTCATCGCGGACGCGCTGCGCGTCTGCGTCCGCCATGTCCGCCGCCCGGCCCTGTCCACGCTCAGCGAGTCGCCGTACGTCGAGTCCCGGATCACCGCGCCGGCGGGCCTGATCCCGACGCGGGAGGAGAAGGAGGAGGCACGCCATGCGGTCGGCGCTGGTACGAGTGGCTAGGAGTGTGCGCTGGTACGTGCGCGAGCTGACCGATGAGTCGGCGTACGAGCGGTACGTGGCGCACGTACGAAAGGATCATCCACAGGCCGAGGTTCCGTCCCGGCGGGAGTTCGAGCGGATGCGGACCGACCGTCAGGAGGAGGATCCGCGGCAGGGCTTCCGCTGTTGTTGACCGCCTTCACAGAATCGACATACCGATATACGGACGAGGTCTTCCGCTGACGCGACACCGTGACCTAGATTGCCTGCGCGTTACACAGGTGATCAGTGAGGGGACGGAGCCGCGGTATGTCTGAAGTGCCTGAAGCGAGACCACCGTTGGTGACCCCGGTCCGGGTGGTCATCGCCGTCTGCCTGATCGCGCCCTTCGTGGCGATGCTCTGGGTCGGCTCCTACGCCAAGACCGATCCGGCGTTCATCGGGATCCCGTTCTTCTACTGGTACCAGATGCTGTGGGTGCTGATCTCCACGGCGCTCACGATGACCGCGTACAAGCTGTGGCAGCGCGACCAGCGTGGCCGCCGAGGGGGTGCCGAGTGAAGGACGGCGTGAACGGCGTCGCGCTCGGCGTCTTCATCTTCTTCTTCCTGGCCGTCACGGTCATGGGCTTCCTGGCGGCGCGCTGGCGCAAGGCCGAGAGCGAGGCCTCGCTCGACGAATGGGGCCTGGGCGGACGGTCGTTCGGCACCTGGATCACCTGGTTCCTGCTCGGCGGCGACCTGTACACGGCGTACACCTTCGTCGCCGTGCCGGCGGCGATCTACGCGGCGGGCGCGGCCGGCTTCTTCGCGGTGCCGTACACGATCCTGGTGTACCCGCTGATCTTCACCTTCCTGCCCCGGCTGTGGTCGGTCTCGCACCGCCACGGGTACGTCACCACCTCCGACTTCGTGCGCGGACGCTTCGGCTCCAAGGGCCTGTCGCTGGCGGTGGCGGTCACCGGCATCCTGGCGACGATGCCGTACATCGCGCTCCAACTGGTCGGCATCCAGGCCGTGCTGGACGTGATGGGCATCGGCGGCGGCACGGACTCCAACTGGTTCGTGAAGGACCTGCCGCTGCTGATCGCCTTCGGCGTGCTGGCCGCGTACACCTACTCGTCGGGCCTGCGGGCTCCCGCCCTCATCGCGTTCGTGAAGGACGCGCTGATCTACATCGTCATCGCGGTGGCGATCATCTACATCCCGATCAAGCTGGGCGGCTTCGACGACATCTTCAGCGCGGCGAACGACAAGTTCACGAAGGCGGGCGCGGGCGCCATCGTCTCGCCCCCTGCGGCCCAGTGGACGTATGCCACGCTGGCGTTGGGCTCCGCGCTCGCGCTGTTCATGTACCCGCACTCGATCACCGCGACGCTCTCCTCGAAGAGCCGTGAGGTGATCCGCCGCAACACCACGATCCTGCCGCTGTACTCGCTGATGCTGGGGCTGCTCGCGCTGCTGGGCTTCATGGCGATCAAGAGCGGGGTCGACGTCACCAATCCCCAACTCGCCATCCCCCAGCTCTTCGAGGACATGTTCCCGAGCTGGTTCGCGGGCGTGGCGTTCGCGGCGATCGGCATCGGCGCGCTGGTGCCGGCGGCCATCATGTCGATCGCGGCCGCGAACCTCTTCACCCGCAACATCTACAAGGACTTCATCAAGCCGGACGCGACGCCGGAGCAGGAGACCAAAGTCTCCAAGCTGGTCTCGCTGCTGGTGAAGGTCGGCGCACTGGTCTTCGTCCTGACGATGGACAAGACGGTGGCGATCAACTTCCAGCTCCTGGGCGGCATCTGGATCCTGCAGACCTTCCCGGCGCTGGTCGGCGGCCTGTTCACGCGCTGGTTCCACCGCTGGGCGCTGCTGGCGGGCTGGGCGACGGGCATGATCTACGGCACGATCGCCGCGTACGACGTGGCCTCCCCGACCAACCCCGGCCAGAAGCACTTCGGCGGCTCCAACGCGGAGATCCCCGGCATCGGCGAGATCGGCTACATCGGCCTGACGGCGTTCGTCCTGAACGTCCTGGTCACGGTGGTCCTGACCTTCGTACTGAAGGCACTGAAGGCCCCGGAGGGCGTCGACGAGACCAACCCACGGGACTACACGGCGGACGCGGGCGACCCGGGCGTGGAGGTGGAACTCCCGCCGGCTACTGCGGGGGCCTCGCACTAGGCGCCCCAAAGGGGCGCGGGGAACTGCGCGACCAGCCACGACGAACCCGCAGCGGGCCGCCGAAAATCAACCACAACGGCGGCCCGCTTTCGTGCACACTCACCGCCATGGACATCCTGATCCGCCCGGCGGACCCCACCGAATACGCCCCCCTCGGCGAGATCACCGCCCAGGCCTACCTCCAGGACGGCCTCCTCGCCTTCGGGGACGAGGACGACTGGTACCTCGGCGAACTCAAGGACGTCGCCAAGCGCGCCGCCCACGCCGAGGTCCTGGTCGCCACCTCCCGCACGGAACTGCTCGGCGGTGTCACCTTCGTCCCCGCCCCCGGCCCCATGGCCGAGCTCGCCCGCCCGGGCGAGGCCGAGATCCGCATGCTCGCGATCGCCCACGCGGCCCGCGGCCGTGGCGCCGGCGAGGCACTCGTCCGCGCCTGCGTCGACCGCGCGAGAGCCGCGCGGTGCACCGGAGTCGTCCTGTCGACCCAGCACACGATGCACGCCGCCCACCGCATCTACGAACGCACCGGCTTCGTCCGCGCCCCCGGCCGCGACTGGAACCCGATCCCCGGCGACGACTTCACTCTCCTCACCTACGAGTTGACGCTCTGAGACGACACGCGACACAACATATGGGGTTGCTGTTCTCCCCCGGCACAAGATGTATGCTCATGCTCGCTGTCGCCGCAGGGGAATCCGGTGCGAATCCGGAACTGTCCCGCAACGGTGTACTTGTGCATGCCCTGGGCGTGTACGGGAGTCAGTCCGAGGACCTGCCGACAGTGCGCCCGGCCGCCGTGGCCCGGGTGCCATGACGTCCGGGCCTCGTGGAATGGGCCGGTGGACGCGACGCCGTGCGCGCTCGTGAGCTGCCCCCTGCCCTCCGCAAGGCCCCGTGCCCAGCGAGGGAGAGCCCCACGTGACCATCGCGCCAGCCGACCCGGCCTCAGCGATCACCCCTGTGGAAGTGGACGGTCCCGGAACCGCGTTGCTGCGGACCCTGACCGAGCTGACCGCCGACCTCCCCGACGCCGACCCCGGCCGGGTCGCCGCCGCCGCACTGCGCGGCCGGTCGGCGCGGGCCGACGAGTCGGAGCTGCGTGAGCTGGCCACCGAGGCCGCCGCGGGCCTGATCTCCGAGGACCCGGCGTACAGCAGGCTGGCGGCCAGGCTCCTCACCATCTCCATCGCGGCCGAGGCCGCGTCCCAGGGCGTCACCACCTTCACCGGGTCGGTGGCCGTCGGCCATCGCGAGGGCCTCATCGCCGACCGCACGGCGGAGTTCGTGCGGGTCCACGCCGACCGCCTCGACGCGCTGATCGACCCTCAGGGCGACGACCGCTTCGGCTACTTCGGCCTGCGCACCCTGCACAGCCGCTACCTGCTCCGGCACCCGATCACCCGCAAGGTCATCGAGACGCCCCAGCACTTCATGCTCCGGGTGGCGAGCGGCCTCGCCGAGGACGACACGATCCGCGCCGTGGACGAAGTCGCCGCGCTCTACGGCCTGATGAGCCGCCTCGACTACCTCCCCTCCTCCCCCACCCTCTTCAACTCCGGCACCCGGCACCCCCAGATGTCGTCCTGCTACCTCCTCGACTCCCCGGTCGACGAGCTGGACTCCATCTACGACCGCTACCACCAGGTCGCCCGCCTCTCCAAGCACGCCGGCGGCATCGGCATCGCCTACTCCCGCGTCCGCAGCCGCGGTTCGCTGATCCGCGGCACCAACGGGCACTCCAACGGCATCGTCCCGTTCCTCAAGACGCTCGACGCGAGCGTCGCCGCCGTGAACCAGGGCGGCCGGCGCAAGGGTGCCGCCGCGGTCTACCTGGAGACCTGGCACTCCGACATCGAGGAGTTCCTGGAGCTGCGCGACAACACCGGCGAGGACGCCCGCCGTACGCACAACCTGAACCTCGCGCACTGGATCCCGGACGAGTTCATGCGCCGGGTCAACGCCGACGAGCAGTGGAGCCTCTTCTCCCCCGCCGACGTGCCCGAGCTGGTGGACCTGTGGGGCGAGGAGTTCGACGCGGCCTACCGCGCGGCCGAGGAGAAGGGCCTCGCCCGCAGGACCATCCCGGCCCGTGACCTGTACGGCCGGATGATGCGCACCCTCGCGCAGACCGGCAACGGCTGGATGACCTTCAAGGACGCCGCCAACCGCACGGCGAACCAGACGGCCGAGCCGGGCCATGTCGTGCACTCCTCCAACCTCTGCACGGAGATCCTGGAGGTCACCGACGACGGGGAGACCGCGGTCTGCAACCTGGGCTCGGTCAACCTCGGCGCGTTCGTCGCCGACGGGGACATCGACTGGGAGCGCCTGGACGAGACGGTCCGTACGGCCGTCACCTTCCTCGACCGCGTGGTCGACATCAACTTCTACCCGACCGAGCAGGCGGGCCGGTCCAACGCCAAGTGGCGTCCCGTCGGCCTCGGCGCGATGGGGTTCCAGGACGTCTTCTTCAAGCTGCGGCTGCCCTTCGACTCGCCGGAGGCCAAGGCCCTCTCCACGCGGATCGCCGAGCGGATCATGCTCGCCGCGTACGAGGCCTCCGCCGACCTGGCCGAGCGCAACGGCCCGCTGCCGGCCTGGGAGAAGACCCGTACCGCCCGCGGAGTCCTGCACCCCGACCACTACGGCGTACAGCCGAACTGGCCCGAGCGCTGGGCGGCGCTGCGCGAGCGGATCGCTGCGGTCGGCATGCGCAACAGCCTCCTCCTCGCGATCGCGCCCACCGCCACCATCGCCTCGATCGCCGGCGTCTACGAGTGCATCGAGCCGCAGGTCTCCAACCTCTTCAAGCGCGAGACCCTGTCCGGCGAGTTCCTCCAGGTCAACTCGTACCTGGTCAACGACCTCAAGGAGCTCGGTGTCTGGGACGCCCGCACCCGCGAGGCGCTGCGCGAGGCCAACGGCTCGGTGCAGGACTTCGCGTGGATCCCGGCCGAGGTGAAGGCGCTGTACCGCACGGCGTGGGAGATCCCGCAGCGCGGCCTGATCGACATGGCCGCGGCCCGCACCCCGTACCTCGACCAGTCCCAGTCCCTGAACCTGTTCCTGGAGACACCGACCATCGGCAAGCTCTCGTCGATGTACGCGTACGCCTGGAAGCAGGGCCTGAAGACCACGTACTACCTGCGCTCGCGCCCGGCGACCCGCATCGCCCGCGCCGCACAGGCGACCGTCCCGGTACAGACCGTGGACGCCGTCGCCTGCTCCCTGGAAAACCCCGAGTCCTGCGAGGCCTGCCAGTAATGCCCAGCAATCAGAACCTGCTCGACCCCGGCTTCGAGCTGACGCTGCGCCCCATGCGCTACCCCGACTTCTACGAGCGCTACCGGGACGCCATCAAGAACACCTGGACCGTGGAGGAGGTCGACCTCCACTCGGACGTGTCCGACCTCGCGAAGCTCACCCCCGCCGAACAGCACCTGATCGGCCGCCTGGTGGCCTTCTTCGCGACGGGCGACTCGATCGTCGCGAACAACCTGGTGCTGACGCTCTACAAGCACATCAACTCCCCCGAGGCGCGGCTCTACCTGAGCCGCCAGCTGTTCGAGGAGGCCGTGCACGTCCAGTTCTACCTGACGCTGCTCGACACCTACCTCCCCGACCCGGAGGACCGCGCCGCCGCGTTCGCCGCGGTGGAGAACATCCCCTCCATCCGTGAGAAGGCGCAGTTCTGCTTCAAGTGGATGGACTCGGTGGAGAAGCTGGACCGCCTTGAGTCCAAGGCCGACCGCCGCCGCTTCCTGCTGAACCTGATCTGCTTCGCCGCATGCATCGAGGGCCTCTTCTTCTACGGCGCCTTCGCCTATGTCTACTGGTTCCGCAGCCGGGGCCTGCTGCACGGTCTCGCGACCGGCACCAACTGGGTGTTCCGCGACGAGACCATGCACATGTCCTTCGCGTTCGACGTGGTCGACACCGTCCGCAAGGAGGAGCCGGAGCTCTTCGACGACGAGCTGCGGCAGCAGGTCACCGACATGCTGCGGGAGGCCGTCGAGGCCGAGCTGCAGTTCGGGCGCGACCTGTGCGGCGACGGCCTGCCGGGCATGAACACCGAGTCGATGCGCCAGTACCTGGAGTGCGTGGCCGACCAGCGCCTGACCCGCCTCGGCTTCGCCCCGGTGTACGGCTCGGAGAACCCCTTCTCCTTCATGGAGCTGCAGGGCGTCCAGGAGCTGACCAACTTCTTCGAGCGCCGCCCGTCCGCGTACCAGGTGGCCGTGGAGGGCACGGTCGACCTCGACGAGGACTTCTAGGTCTCGGCCCTGGGACGGCCCATGGAGCTTCCATGGGCCGTCCATGCGTCGGCTATGGAGCGGCAAAGTTCTTCCTGGGCATCTGGCTCCGCCTCCTCGGCCCCGGCTACGTTCTGCCCGTCCCGCCATGTCCACAACACATGCACAGGACACTCAGATGTGTCATGCCCATGACGGCATTGCGCACCGCCGCCGCTACGCGCGTCACAGGCCTGCCACCTGCGTCGAGAACCCCACTCCAACGACGGAGGCAGTACCCCTATGCGTGAGAAGACCGGACGGAGTCTGCGAAGACTCCTGACCACCGCCATACCCGCCCTCGCCCTGGGCCTCGCCGGACTCGTCGCGGCGCCCGCGCACGCGGCACCGGCGGCGACCCACACCACCCGGGTCGCCCAGAACGCCAAGGCCCTCACCTCCCCCGACCGGCAGGCCTTCCACTCCACCGGCAAGGCGGGGCAGAAGGTGCCCACCAAGCACCTGTGCGCCACGGCCGCCCCCGGCCAGGCCGCCTGCTTCGCGCAGCGCCGTACCGACATCAAGCAGCGGCTGGCCTCCGCGGTCGCCGCCGCCGCGCCCTCCGGCCTCTCCCCGGCCAACCTGCACAGCGCCTACAACCTGCCCTCGACCGGCGGTTCCGGTCTGACGGTCGCCGTGGTCGACGCCTACAACGACCCCAACGCCGAGTCGGACCTGGCGACTTACCGCTCGCAGTACGGGCTGTCCTCCTGCACCAAGGCCAACGGCTGCTTCAAGCAGGTCAGCCAGACCGGCTCCACGACCTCGCTGCCCTCCAACGACACCGGCTGGGCCGGCGAGGAGGCGCTGGACATCGACATGGTCAGCGCCGTCTGCCCGAACTGCAACATCATCCTCGTCGAGGCCAACTCCGCCACCGACTCCGACCTCGGCACCGCCGAGAACGAGGCCGTGGCCCTCGGCGCGAAGTTCGTCTCCAACAGCTGGGGCGGCGACGAGTCCTCCTCCCAGACCAGCGAGGACACCTCGTACTTCAAGCACCCGGGCGTCGCGATCACCGTCTCCGCGGGTGACTCCGGCTACGGCGCCGAGTACCCGGCGACCTCCCAGTACGTGACGGCGGTCGGCGGCACGGCCCTGTCCACGTCCTCCAACTCCCGCGGCTGGACCGAGTCCGTGTGGAAGACCAGCTCCTCCGAGGGCACCGGCTCCGGCTGCTCGGCGTACGACGCGAAGCCGAGCTGGCAGACCGACACCGGCTGCACCAAGCGCATGGAGTCCGACGTCTCCGCCGTCGCCGACCCGGCCACCGGTGTGGCCGTGTACGACACCTACGGCGGCTCCGGCTGGGCGGTCTACGGCGGCACCAGCGCCTCCGCCCCGATCATCGCCGGTGTGTACGCCCTCGCCGGCACCCCGGGCTCCAGCGACTACCCGGCGAAGTACCCCTACAGCCACACGAGCAACCTGTACGACGTCACCAGCGGCAACAACGGCTCCTGCTCGACCTCGTACTTCTGCACCGCCACCACCGGCTACGACGGCCCGACCGGCTGGGGCACCCCCAACGGCACCACCGCCTTCGCCTCCGGCAGCACCTCCGGCAACACGGTGACCGTCACCAACCCGGGCAGCCAGTCGACCACTACCGGCAGCTCGGTCAGCCTCCAGATCAGCGCGACCGACAGCGCGGGCGCGACCCTGACCTACAGCGCCAGCGGCCTGCCGACCGGCCTGTCCATCAGCAGCTCGACCGGCAAGATCACCGGTACGGCGTCCACCGCCGGCACCTACCAGGTCACCGTCACCGCGAGCGACTCCACCGGCGCCTCCGGCTCGGCCTCCTTCACCTGGACCGTCGGCTCCAGCAGCGGCACCTGCACCTCGTCGCAGCTGCTCGGCAACGCCGGCTTCGAGTCGGGCAACACCACCTGGACCGCGTCGAGCGGTGTGATCACCAACTCCAGCAGCGAGTCGGCGCACGCCGGTTCCTACTACGCCTGGCTCGACGGGTACGGCTCCACCCACACCGACACGCTCTCCCAGTCGGTGACCGTGCCCAGCGGCTGCAAGGCCACCTTCACCTTCTACCTGCACATCGACACCGCGGAGACCTCCACCAGCACCGCGTACGACAAGCTGACGGTCACCGCCGGTTCGACCACCCTGGCGACGTACTCGAACCTCAACGCCGCCTCCGGCTACGCGCAGAAGTCCTTCGATCTGAGCTCGTTCGCGGGCTCGACCGTCACCCTGAAGTTCAGCGGTGTCGAGGACTCCTCGCTCCAGACCAGCTTCGTGGTCGACGAC
The DNA here is from genome assembly GCF_022698165.1 of Streptomyces cylindrosporus. Taxonomy (GTDB): domain Bacteria; phylum Actinomycetota; class Actinomycetes; order Streptomycetales; family Streptomycetaceae; genus Streptomyces; species Streptomyces cylindrosporus. The sequence continues at coordinate 363,193 of NZ_JALDAY010000005.1, read as the reverse complement.
ACCGCCGTCACGACCAGCTGATCAGCGCATGATCCCGGGCCCCGGTCGCCGCCTTCGCGGCCGGGGCCCCGGTGTGCTCCGGTGTGGATCCGTCACGGCCGGTCACACGTCACAGGGGAGAGGAGGCCCCCATGCGTCGAACGATCCCCCACACGACCGTCGCGCTCGCCGCGCTCACCCTGGTGCTGGCCGGCTGCGGCAGCCAGGCCGACAGCGGAAAGGGCGGCGACGGCGGCACCGTGTCGTCCTCCCCCACTACCACCCCCACGGGCTGTACGCCGGCCTCGACGCTCGACGTCCACGACAGCGGCCGTACCGTGTGCCTGGCGGTGGGCGAGACGCTGCGGATCAACCTGGACGGGACCGCCAAGCGGCCGTGGAAGCCGGTCTCCGGGAGCGGTTCCGTGCTGGAGGCGACCAACGCCGGGATCGTACTGCTGCCGGGCGACGCGAACGCCGCGTTCAAGGCGGTCAGGGACGGCAGGACCCGGCTCCGGTCCACGCGGCCGCTGTGTGCCGCCCAGCCGGGCCGGGTCTCGTGCCTGGGGATTCAGGAGTGGTGGGTCGCCGTGGTGGTGAAGTAGCGGCGGGCCTGCTGGGCCTTGCGGATCTGGCGGTCGACCCGACGGTCGTGAGCGATGCCGATGATCGACGGGAGGACCAGGAGAACGAGGATTCCGAGAACGGTCAGCATTCCGATCAGTCCTTCGAGGTGTGCCGTATCCATGTACACCACTGTCGCGCCGATAGCTCCTTACAAACAGTGGCAGGACTGCCGTAGACCCTCGAAATACTGCCAATCGTGCGGCACACTGGGGGCATGCTGAAAAACGTCGCCGCCGTCGTGCTGGACGGCGTGAACCCCTTCGAACTGGCCGTCGTCTGCGAGGTGTTCGGCACCGACCGCAGTGACGACGGACTGCCCGTGTACGACTTCGCGGTCGCCTCGGCCGAGGGGCCGGTGCTGAGCACCCGCGCGGGCTTCTCCATGCAGGTGGAGCACGGTCTGGAGCGGCTGGAGGAGGCCGATCTCATCGCCGTGCCGGCCGGCGCCTGCTTCGAGTCGCGCACCTTCCCGCCCGAGCTGCTGGAGTCCCTGCGGCGCGCGGTCGACCGGGGCGCCCAGGTGCTCAGCGTCTGCTCCGGCGTCTTCGTGCTGGCCGCGGCCGGGCTGCTGGACGGCCGGCGCTGTGCCGTGCACTGGCACCACGCGGACGAGCTGGCGCGGGCGTACCCGGGGCTGACCGTCGAGCCCGACGTCCTGTACGTCGACGAGGAGCCGGTGATCACCTCCGCGGGCACGGCCGCGGGCATCGACGCGTGTCTGCACATCGTGCGCAAGGAGCAGGGCCCGGAGGTCGCCAACAAGATCGCCCGGCGGATGGTCGTGCCGCCGCACCGGGACGGCGGGCAGGCGCAGTACATCGAGCGGCCGCTGCCGAAGAACTCGTACGACACCGTCGGCGAGGTGCTGGTGTGGATGGACCGGCACCTCGACGAGGACGTCACCGTGGAGCAGCTCGCCGAGCGCGCGCACATGTCGCCGCGCACCTTCGCCCGCCGCTTCCAGCAGGAGACGGGGACGACTCCCTACCGCTGGATCCTGCGGCAACGGGTGCTGCAGGCCCAGCGGTTGCTGGAGGCGACGGACGAGACGGTGGACTCGATCGCCGGCCGGACCGGGTTCGGCAACGCGGCCGCGCTGCGTCACCAGTTCGTGCAGGCGATCGGGACCACACCGCACGCCTACCGGCGCACCTTCAGGGGGCCGGAGGAGGCCGCCTGACCCGGGCCGCTCACCGTGGGGCCGCCCGCAGCCTGAGCTTGCGCGGACGCAGGGTGATGCCTATCCGGGGCCGGGCGTCGGAGCCGGACGCGTGCTCGAACGTGAAGGCGCGCACCGCCGCCGCGGTGAGCAGCGTCAGCTCGGCCATCGAGAAGTGGTCGGCCGGGCACTTGCGGTTGCCGACGCTGAACGGCTTCATCGCGTACTTGGGCACCTCCGTGTCCCGACCCGGCAGCCAGCGGTCGGGGTCGAACTCCTCGTTCCGTTCGAAGGAGCGCGGATCGCGTTGGATCGCGTACGGGCTGTAGACGATGTCGGCGCCGGCGGGAATGCGGTACCCGCCGAGCTCGGTGTCGGTGACCGCGCGCCGGGTCAATATCCACACGGACGGATACAGGCGCATTGTCTCGACGACCACATTCGCGGTGTACGTCAGCTTACGCACGTCCTCGAATGCGATCGGCCTCTCGCCCGCCACCGTATTCACCTCGGCCAGGATCTTGTCGGCCAGGTCCGGGTGCTCGGTGAGCACCAGGAGCAGTGAGATGAGCACTGCGCCGACGGTTTCGCTGCCGGCGGTGAGCATGGCGACGACCTGGTCGTGGATCTCCTGATCCCCGATCGGCTCGCCATTCTCGTCCCGCGCCGTCAGCAAAGCCGTCAGCAAATCGTCCGGATTTTGACCGGATGCCCGTCGGTCGGCGACGATCTCGTCGACCAGGAGATGCAAATCGGCCAGCGCCCGGTTGAATTCGCGATTGGCCGGGAGAGGCAGCCGATAAAGCGGTCCCAGGGGGATCACCATGCGTTGGTACATACCCCTGAACAGGGTGGTGAGCGCGGCGCTGACGCGTTCCGCCCGCTCGTCGGTGCAGCTGCCGCGCATGAGGCAGCTCACCGAGATCCGGACGACCGCCCGGAAGGCCTCGGTGGTCGCGTCGATGGTGCCGGCGGACCGCCAGCGGTCCATGAGCGCGGCGACCTCCTCCTCCATCACGGGCCCGTAGGCGTGAAGGGCGTCCTGCCGGAACGCGGGCTGGATGGTCCGCCGTTGGCGCCGGTGCGTCGGGCCGTTGGCGGTGGCCACGCCCTCCTTGCCGAGCAGGCTCTCCAGGGACTCCCACAGGGGTCCGGCGATGATGTAGTCGGGGCTGAGGGCGATGGCTCCGGTGAGTTCGGGCGTGGTGACGGCGTACACCGTCTTGGGGCCGAGCCGGAGCCGGACGACGTCGCCGTGGTCGCGCAGGCCGGCCAGGAAGGCCAGCGGGTCGCGGACGAGCTTCCAGCCGTGGCCGAGGAGCGGAACCCCGCCGTCGGCGAGCGGCGGCTCGGCCGACGGCCCTTCCGGTTCCGCATATATCTGCGGTTCGGACTTCACTGACTCGACGGTCATTTCTCACCTGCCGCTTCGTTGTTGACGTACGGGGGCGTGGACCGGTCGTCCCAACTGTCGACCATGTAACGGCCGGACTCGTGGTGGAACCAGTAGACGGCGGAGAACCAGCTCCGCATGGTTCCGACACAGTCCCGCACGGCAGTGGAAAGTTCTTTTCCGCGCACCGTGCCGTCGTCGAGATCGTCCGCGAACCGCAGTGTGCTGCGTTCCACCGAGATGAAATCGGATACGCATTTCAGAATGCGTCGCCTCACTTCGGCGATCGCTTCTTCCAGCGCCATTCCCTCGTGTTTGATGAGGCTGATTCCGAGGTTGTGGACCTCGTCGCCCGCTATTTCCTTCGGAAGCGAGCAGAGGTCGTTGTACCAGGCGGAGAATTCCTGGGTGAGCAGCGCCGCCCGCCGGAATGCCGGATGTTTCCGTACGTGGTCCGGGAGCTCACGTCCGGCGCTCGCCTCCAGCAAGTCGGTCCAGATCCAGTGCGCGAAGGTGAGCCGGCGCAGGGCGAGATAGTCCTCGACGGTGGGGATGATCCCCTCGATGCGGTTGTGGAACTCCCGGTCGTACGCCTCGATCACCGCGTGGAAGTGCCGGGCGAAGCGCGCGTTCCACCTCGCCGACACGAACGAGTACATGCGCACCACGCAGTCCGCGAACGCCGCGACCAGCGGATCGCGGTGGCGCAGGTGCTCGTGCGGCGAGTCCAGGGCCGTGTGCAGGCACAGCCTGAGCCGCTGCCAGGCCTCGGGCCGTCGGTGGATGATGTCGCGGTCGTGCCGGTCGTCCCAGGCGAAGAACCACGCGCTGTAGTCGGCTATCGCCTGCAGTACGTCGTCCGGGGCGGTCGGGTAGCACCCGGCCATGAGGTCGGTGTAGCAAAGCCCGTCGGCATATTCCGCCACCTTCTCCGGCGGCATCAGCCGTTTTTCGAGCAGCCAGGTGCGCGTCTTCTCCTGTAGTCGAGGCCAATACGGGTGCAGTTGCCGGGGAAACGCAGCCTCGATCACGGGGAGGGAGAGTGACGGTGGGACCGCGGTCGCCGCGGTCGCTGTCGTTGTGGTGCTGTGTGGGAAAGCAGGCACGAACAAACCCCTCTCAGCCGCCAGTTGGCGCACGCCCTTCCGCCATACCGGGCGTGCGCCGTTGCGTATCCCCGCACTTTCCATTCAGCACCACAACTGACCGATCTGGGAACGGATTTGCTCCATTCACCACCCCGAGGTGCCGAGAATCTCCCCTTGTATGACTGATTATGGATCACTACACACGCACATCCGATCGAACGTGCGACGGACAGACGAACGGCGCCTGGTCGGGGAGGTGAACCCGAACAGACGCCGTGCGCAGGGGAGTCGTGACCGCTTCTGGGGCCCCGGGGGTCAGTCGTTGGCGACCACGGGGTAGCGGGGCTCGTTCTCGGCCATCTGCCGCAGCGCGTCCTTGCGCTCGCGCTTGGAGAGCCGGTCGATGTAGAGGTAGCCGTACAGGTGGTCGGTCTCGTGCTGCAAACACCGGGCGAAGTAGCCGGTGCCGCGGACCTTGATCGGGTTGCCCTTCTCGTCCTGGCCGGTCACCTCGGCGTAGTCGGGGCGGGCGAGCGGCGCGTACGCGGTCGGCACCGAGAGGCAGCCCTCGTTGCTGTCGTCCAGACGGCGCTTCTCGGCGGGCAGGTCGACGAGCTTGGGGTTGCAGACGACGCCCACGTGCCGGACGCCCTCGTCGTCACCGCAGTCGTACACGAAGACCTTGAGGTCGACGCCGATCTGGTTGGCGGCCAGGCCCACGCCCTCGGCGGTGCGCTGCGAGGCGAACATGTCCGCGACCAGCTGCTGGAGCTCGTCGCCGAAGTCGGTGACGTCCCGGCACTCCTTGTGCAGCACCGGGTTCCCGACGACGGTGATGGGCCGCGAGGTCCCGCGCTCCCGCCAGGCGGCCTCGCGCTCCTCGCAGTCCTCCGTGTCGACGACGTACCCCTCGTCGTCGACGGGGAGCACGCCCGCGTGCTGCTGATCGGTGTCCTGCTGAGCCATGACCGACGTATGCCTTCCTACAAAACCAGGTGAAGTTGCTGATACAGGGTACGGCGAAGAATCAGCAGACCTCTTCGAGATCCCGCCAGTCACGTGAATCCGGGCTGTCGGCGACCCACCCGTCCAGCAGCCCCCGTACCAGCGAAGCCGGCGCGGCCACCCCGCACTCCCGCTCCGGCACCCACAGCTGTCCGTCGGTCCGGTGCCCCAGTGGGCCGGGGTGTCCCGGCTCGCTGTGGTCGTGCGGGTCCAGGTGCTCCCCGTCCCCCTCGTCCGACGGCATCCGCGACTCCGAGCACATCCGGCACAGCAGCCGCACCGACGACGACCAGTCCTCCGCGGCGAATCCCGCGTCCGCGGCGAGCTGCTCCAGCGCGTCCCGGTCCGCCTCGCTCGCCGCTTCCAGCAGCACCACCCAGGTCGGCACGGGCGACGGCGCCCACAGCTCGATCTCGTCGAAGACGGGGTAGGCGTGCCCGGCGGCGGTCGTCCGCTCACCGTGCGGCACCCCGTCGTGCAGCACGACCTCGCCCCAGCGCCGCCCGGACGAGGGCAGCGGGATCGACAGCACCTCGATGCGGGCGGGATCCAGCCGCCGCCCCCACACCACCTCGGCCTCCCCCTCCGGGGACAGCCGTACGGCGGCGCTGCCGAGGTCCATGCCCACCGGCTCGCCGGACGCCGTGGCGACGCCCGGCACCCGCAGGCCGTACGCCTGCCAGGCCCGCCGGGCCAGCGGCCAGTCCTGGAGGGCGGTGGCCGCGATGCCGACGTTCCACCAGTCGGGGGCCCCGGTCTCCCGGTCGAGCAGGGCGACGGCGCGCAGACCGGCCGCGCGGGCCTGCTCCCAGTCGTGCCGGAACTTGTGCAGCAGGGCGAGGTTGAACCAGGACTCGGACAGCCAGGGCTCCAGGTCGGCGGCACGTGTCAGCAGCGCTCCCGCGTCCTCGTACCGGCCGTCGCCGATGAGCGTGAACGCGCGGTCCGTGGCCTGCCGCCAGGAGGCGGAGGGCCGGTGCCGTCCCTTGCCGAAGATCCTCACGATTCCCGCCTGCCAGTTCCGTGGAGTGGGCTGGCTAGTACCGCCCCCGGACACCCTCTCATTCGCATCCAACCACGTGCGGCTGGAAGGGCGCTCATTACCCATGGGTTACCCAGCCGAGGGGAGGGTCAGACGGTCTCGCGCGAGGACGCGGGCCAACGACTCCACGACCTCGGGCGCGTAGTCCCCGGCGGGGGCCAGGCGCAGCTCCTCCAGCGCGGTGAACGGCCCGCCCGGACCGGCGTCGCGCACCTTCTCCTCGTACGCGTTCACCGCCCGTACGATCCGGGCGGCGACCGGCTGCTCCCGGTAGGGGTCGGCCTGCCGCTCCACCACGACGGCAACCGACGGGTCGACCCCGGTCTGGCGTACGACGGCCCCGCCGAGCAGCGCGATCCGGCGCTGCTCCGCTCCGGGCAGTACGGCGGTGGCGCCCGCCGGGACCGGGTCGACCAGGCTGAGCTGACCGATGTCGTGCATGAGGGCGGCGTACTCCAGGACGGTCAGCTCGGGACGGGTGAGGCCGAGGTCACGGCCGACGGCGCGGCTGAGCTCGGCGACGCGGCGGGCGTGGCCGGTCGGGGTGTAGCCCGCTATCTCGGTGGCGCGGGCCAGGGAGGCGATGGTCTGGCGGTAGGTGGTGCGCACGGCCGCGTACCGCTTGAAGGACAGCTGGGTCAGCAGCAGCGGCAGCGAGAACACGGGCAGCGCCCACAGGCCGACGACGGCGACCGCGAGCGCCATGACCGCGCCGGTCGCGCACACCGCCGACCCGATGCCGAGCAGGGCGTGCAGTTCGTCCCGCAGCAGCGGGCCGAAGGGCCAGCCGGTGCGGGAGTGGGCCAGGGCGGCGGCGAGTACGCAGTCGCACAGGGCGGTGAGGGTGAGCAGCGCGAGCAGCAGCAGGGCGTAGGCCGGGCCGCCCCACTCCTCGAACACGCCCCGGTTGTAGAGGGGTTGGAAGCAGACGGCGGCGAATCCGACGGTGAGCACACGCCGGGCGAGGTGGTCGAGGACCGGCCCCTGTCCGCGCGCGATGTGCGGCACGCTGCCGAGCAGCGAGGCGGCGAGCACCACGGCGACGACCTGCGCGACACCGTGCCGGCTGGGCTGCCCGGCATCGGCTCCGAGCAGCGCGTACGACAGTGCGGCGGCGGCCCCGAGCGGCGCGGCCTCCCGCACGCGGGCCCCGGTCCACCGCGTCACCTCCCCCACGGCCACGAGCAGCCCGAAGGCGAGCGCGGTGGGCCGCTCCTGGAGACCACTCCAGAGGGTGACACCGAGCGCCCCCGCGGCGACGAGACCGGCACAGGCGTGCACGAGACCGGTGAGACCCGACCGACACGGACTCCGCCGCACCGTCACCGACAACCTCCCACCAGAACACGACGACCTGCCACCAGAAGCCGTGCCGCCGCCGGGCCTCCCGACAGAACACGGCGGCCTCCCGGTACAAGGCGCACCAACGCCCAGCCTCCCGGCGGAAGGCAGACCGACAGCCAACCTCCCGGCAGAACACGGCGGCCTCCCGGTAGAAGGCGGGCCGACGGCCGGCCACCCGACAGGAAACGGCGGCCCCCCGACAGAAGCCGGACCGACGGCCAGCCACCCGAGAGAAGGCAGACCGACAGTCGGCCACCCGACAGAACACGGCGGCCTCCCGACAGAAGGCAGTCCGACGGCCGGCCACCCGGCAGAAGGCGTGCCGACGGCACAGGCGCACCCGCCCGGAGACGGACCCCCGCCATCGGCGCCTTCCGTCGAGCGCGGACGGGTGTCAGCCGCGTCCTCGCCCCACCCCCGACCGAAGTCCGCGCGCCACCCCTGACCGGAGTCCTCGCCGTGCCCCCGGCCGAAGTCCTCGCGCCACCCCCGACCGGAATCCTCACCCCGCCCCCGACCGAAGCCCTCGCGCCACCCCCAACCGAAGTCCCCGCCCCACCCCCGGCCGAAGTCATCGCCGTACCCCCGACCGCCCCACGGCCGAAGGCGCCGGCACCTCACGCTCGTGCCCCAGCCCCTGCCCCTCCCCTTGCTCCCGCTCCCGCCCCCGCTCCCGTTCCTCGTCGGCCGTCACCGCCGGATGCCAGCCCTGGTGTCCGAGCGCTCGGACCAGTGCCGTGACCATCCGTGGGTCGAACTGCGCACCCGCGCACCGCTCCAGCTCCTCCAGCGCGGCCGCGACGGGCCGTGCCCGCCGGTAGGAGCGCGTGGAGGTCATCGCGTCGAAGGCGTCGGCGACCGCCACCACCCTTGCCGACTCCGGGATCTGACTGCCCATCAGCCCGTACGGGTACCCGCTGCCGTCCAGCCGCTCGTGGTGGTGGAGCACAGCGGCCCGCGCCTCCCCCAGAAAACCGATTCCGCGCACCATCTCGTGGCCGTACTCGGGATGCAGCTCGATCACCCGCCGCTCCTCGGGAGTCAGCGGCCCGTCCTTGCGCAACAGCCGTGTGGGCACGCCGAGTTTGCCGACGTCGTGCAGGATCCCGGCGAAGCGCAGCACCTCGACCCGCTGGTCGTCCATGCCCAGTTCACGCGCGATCATCATCGAGGCCTGCCCTACCCGCTCGCTGTGCCCGCGGGTGTACCCGTCCTTGATGTCGACGGCCTGGACGAGCGCGCGGATGGTCGCCTGGTGCGCGGCCCGCTCCCGGTGGTACTGCGCGAACACCCACCAGGACACACACATCGGCAGCAGCACGAGCAGCGCGGCGACGGGCCCGTACGGGCTGCGCCACAGCACGGCCATCATCAGCCCGGCGAGCCCGTGCACGGCGACGGGAGCGAGGGACCGTACGAACAGACCACGCCAGGCCCGCCGCACCGGCACCCGCTCGGCGAGCGCGAGGATCCCGCCGTCCAGGACCGTCAGCACCAGGCAGAAGACGAGGACCGCGGCACCGGCGGGCACGAGGGCGTAGGGGAAGTCGGAGCCGACGACCGCGTCCCGGCCGCCGAGCGCCCAGTGCACACGGCCCGCGGCCCAGACGGCGAGCACCAGTTGGGCCGCGCGCCAGATCCGCCGTAGCGCGTACGGCCGTTGCTCGACCCGGGAGAGCAGCGCGCCCGGCAGCGGGACCAGCGCGGCGGCGGGCGGCGGCAGCAGGAAGGCTCCGGCGAGCAGCACGGGGTAGAACGTTCCGGCGAACCGCCAGCGGGCGGCGGCCTGTTCACAGCCCGCGTACACCGCGGCGAGAAGGGCCACCGCCCACCAGGGCGTGTGCGTCTCGGGAAGCGGGAGCACGCAGCACAGGGCGCCGAGCACCGCACAGGCGACGTACGCACGCGCCCGTGCCGGAACCACCTCCATCACGCCCCTCCCCGGCCGAGCCTGCTCAGGCCGACGAGCCTAGGGGCGGTATGGGCGAGCGCGCGGGCTTATGAACGGCGAATTAGCACGTTCGAGTGACGACAGCCCGTTCCAGGAGTCTCGGGGAGGCTCAGGACTCCTGCGGCGTCGCGGGGGACGCGGTGAGGTCGTGGTCCGGCACCGCCTGTCCGGAGCGGATCAGGTCGAGCCGCCCCAGGACCTTGGCGCGCAGGTCGGTCGGTACGTCGTCATGCCCGCAGCACCGCTTGACCAGCTTCTTCACGGCCTCTTCCAGGCCGTACTTCTCCAGGCACGGCGAGCACTCCTGGAAGTGCTGCTTGAACTTGGCGCGGTCGACGTCCGGCATCTCGCTGTCGAGGAACTCGTAGAGATGATCGAGGACCTCGCTGCAGTCCGTCTCGTGCGGCTCTCCGCAGCTCATGAGCCCGAGCCTTTCGCTTCGTTCGACTCTCCGGCGCCGGCCGGGACCAGCCCGCGCTCACGGGCGTAGTCCTCGAGCATGCCGCGCAGTTGACGGCGGCCCCGGTGCAGCCGGGACATCACCGTACCGATGGGTGTCCCCATGATGTCCGCGATCTCCTTGTACGCAAAGCCCTCTACGTCTGCGAGGTAGACGGCGATGCGGAATTCCTCGGGGATCGCCTGGAGCGCTTCCTTCACGTCCGAGTCCGGCAGGTGGTCGAGCGCCTGCGACTCCGCGGAGCGCAGACCGGTCGACATGTGCGACTCGGCACGGGCGAGCTGCCAGTCCTCGATCTCCTCCGCCGCCGAACGCTGCGGCTCACGCTGCTTCTTGCGGTAGGAGTTGATGAAGGTGTTCGTGAGGATCCGGTACAGCCACGCCTTGAGATTGGTGCCTTCGCGGAACTGGTGGAAGGACGCGTACGCCTTCGCGTACGTCTCCTGCACCAGGTCCTCCGCGTCGGCCGGGTTGCGCGTCATGCGCAGCGCGGCCGAGTACATCTGGTCGAGGAACTCGAGCGCGTCCCGCTCGAAGCGCGCGCTGCGCTCCGCCGTGGACTCCGCGCCTGTGCCCTGGCCCTCGGGCAGCTCCGCCTGGCCGTTGTCGGTCCCTGCGTCGGTACCGGTGACCGGACCCACCTCCTCAAGATTCCGGGCAGGACCGAAACCGGACCCACCGGAATTGGAGGATAGACGACGACCCGTCCCCGCCGCCCCTCGAATAGGGGTGGTCTTGGCCGCAGTCAGCACCGTCCAGTCCAGGTCAGCGCTGCGCGAACGGCTCGGGCATACGGTCGAACCCATGCGGCGGACTTCCTCTCCACGACGTCGGTGCTGGTGGTTCAGCACTTCTGTCCGGCTCAACAGAGGCCCGCCCCGCAACATTCCCGGCCCGTTACGCCAGTGACCCGGTCCACTCCACGACCGCGTCCGTGATCAGCGCCACGGCCCGCTCCTGCGAGATCTCCGCCCGCTTGGGCACGGCGAAGCCATGATCGCCGTACGCCACCTCGACCAGCGTGTACGCCCCGTCGGGGAACTCCGCGGGCTTCCCGAAGGGATCGTTCCCTCCTTGTACGACGAGGGTGGGCACCCCGGATCCGAGCAGCTCCTCGGCGCGGGACTTCTCCGGCTTGCCGGGCGGGTGCAGCGGGAAGCTCAGGGCGAGGACGGCGTGCGCGCCGAGTTCGACGGCCGTACGGCAGGCGACCCGGGCCCCGGCGCTGCGGCCGCCGGAGATCACCGGCAGGCCGGGCTTGCTCACGGTCGGCCAGATGCCCCGCCATCCCACGTCGAGCGTCTTCGGCGCGGGCGCCAGCTTCTTCCCGGCCACCCGCCACGGCTGCTCGACGAGCGCGACGGTCACGCCGTGGGCCGGCAGCACGGTGGCCAGCGCCTGCAGATCACGCGCCTCGATGCCACCGCCCGCCCCATGGCTCACGGCCAGCACCAGCCGTGCCTGCTTCGCGGGGTGCCAGGTGACGCGGGCGTCCCCCGCGTCCGTACCAACGATCTCGGTCCTCACGTCAGAAGAGTGTGCCCTCTTCGGGGCCCTCCAGCTCCTTCAGCAGCTCCGGGCCGTTGTTGCGGACGTTGCTGACGGCGGTGGAGACCGGGTACGCGCGCATCAGGCCGGGCGGCGGGGGCTCCAGCAGCGTGCGCAGGTCGTCGAGGTCGGTGCGGGACGGGTCGAGCCAGGTGTCCCAGCGGTCGGGGGTGAGCATGAGCGGCATACGGGGGTGGATCTCGGAGAGGGTGAAGGGGCCCTCGGCCGGGGCGACGGCCAGCGGGGTCGTCTCGGCCTCCGTGGTGATGACCGAGCAGGTGACCCACCAGGCCTGCGGATGGTCGTCGGGCAGGGTCTTGTCGCGCCAGAACTCGTACAGCCCGGCCATCGCGAACACGGAACCATCGGCGGGCAGCACGAAGTACGGCTGCTTGCGCGGCCGCTTCTTCTTGCCCTCGACCTCCAGGTCCCGCTCGCCCTTGCCGGTGACCCACTCGTAGTAGCCGTCGGCGGGGATGATGCAGCGGCGCGAGGAGAAGGCCCGCTTGTACGAGGGCTTCTCGTGGATGGTCTCGGCGCGGGCGTTGATCATCCGGGCGGCGCCCTCGGGGGACTTCGACCAGGACGGGACCAGGCCCCACTTCAGCTTGCGCAGCTGGCGAACCGGGGTCGGGTCGTCGGCGTCCTTCAGAGGGCGGTCGAGGACGGCGTAGACCTCCTTGGTCGGGGCCACGTTGTAGTCGGGCGCCAGGGCCTCCTCCGGCTCCCACTTCTCGATCTCAAAGATTCCTGCGAGATCCTCGGGCCTACGACTAGCTGCATACCGTCCGCACATACGTGCCACACTGCCAGATCCGCCGAGCCGCTTGGGAGCCACCGCCGACAATGGACAGCACCGCCTCCTCACTCGCCTCCCTGTGGGACCGGGTCTTCGGCACCCAGCCCGACCCCGATCTGTGGGTGGTGATCGCCACTCTCGTCGCCGCGCTCGCCGTGACCGTCCCGCACAACGTCTGGCGCCTCTCACGCAACGCGATCACCATCGCCCACGAGGGCGGCCACGGCCTGATCGCGCTGCTGACCGGCCGCCAGCTCACCGGCATACGCCTGCACTCCGACACCAGCGGCCTGACCGTCAGCCGCGGCAAGCCGCACGGCATCGGCATGATCCTCACCGCGGCCGCCGGCTACACCGCGCCCCCGCTGCTCGGCCTCGGCGGCGCGGCCCTGCTGGCCGCCGGTCACATCACGCTGCTGCTGTGGCTGGCGACGGCGCTGCTGGTGGCGATGCTGGTGATGATCCGCAACGCGTACGGCGCCCTGACGGTCGTCCTGACCGGCGGCGCCTTCCTGCTGGTGTCGTGGCTCGCGGGGCCCCAGGTGCAGGCGGCGTTCGCGTACGCGGTGGTGTGGTTCCTGCTGGTCGGCGGGGTGCGCCCGGCGTTCGAGCTGCAGGCGAAGAGGAGCAGGGGCGGCGCGGGCGACTCGGACGCGGACCAGCTGTCGCGACTGACGCACGTACCGGCGGGGCTGTGGTTGTTCCTGTTCCATGCGGTGAGCTTGTGCTCGCTGATGGGTGGGGGCAGGTGGCTGTTGGAAGTATGACCGCGTCCCGAAGGGACGCAGGTCATCAGGGGCGCGGGGCTGTATCGATCAGCGGCTCCGCCGCGGGGCGCGACCAGCCACGACGGCGCAGCAGCCGAACCGCTGCCTCCTTATACAGTGAACCCATGGCCCAAAACCCCGCCGCAGACACCGCCCTCTGGCCCGCCCCCCAAGCAAGCGGAGCCGTCGACGCGACGGTCCACGTACCGGGGTCGAAGTCGGTCACCAACCGCGCCCTCGTCCTCGCCGCCCTCGCCTCCGAACCCGGCTGGCTGCGCCGCCCCCTCCGCTCCCGGGACACCCTGCTGATGGCCGGCGCCCTGCGCGCGATGGGCGTCGCCATCGAGGAGGGCGTGGGCCCCGACGGCACCGGCGAGACCTGGCGGGTGCTCCCCACCGGCCTGCACGGCCCGGCCACCGTCGACGTCGGCAACGCCGGCACCGTCATGCGTTTCCTGCCCCCCGTCGCCGCCCTCGCCGACGGCGAGATCCGCTTCGACGGCGACCCCCGTTCGTACGAGCGTCCCCTCCACGGCGTGATCGACGCCCTGCGCGTGCTCGGCGCCCGGATCGACGACGACGGCCGGGGCACGCTGCCGCTGACCGTGCACGGGGGCGGGGCGCTGGACGGCGGTCCGGTGGAGATCGACGCGTCCTCGTCGTCGCAGTTCGTGAGCGCCCTGCTGCTGTCCGGCCCGCGCTTCAACCAGGGCGTCGAGGTCCGGCACACCGGCTCCACGCTGCCCTCCCTGCCGCACATCCGCATGACCGTGGACATGCTGCGCGCGGTCGGCGCCCAGGTGGACACGCCGGAGTCGGGCGGCGAGCCCAACGTGTGGCGGGTGACGCCGGGCGCGCTGCTCGGCCGCGACCTGACCATCGAGCCGGACCTGTCCAACGCCCAGCCCTTCCTCGCCGCGGCCCTGGTCACCGGCGGCAAGGTCGTCATCCCGGCCTGGCCCGCGCGGACGACGCAGCCCGGCGACCGGCTGCGGGAGATCTTCACCGAGATGGGTGGCTCCTGCGAACTCACCGAGTACGGTCTCGAGTTCACCGGTTCGGGTGCGATCCACGGCATCGATGTGGACCTCGGCGAGGTCGGCGAGCTGACCCCCGGCATCGCGGCGGTGGCCGCCCTCGCGGACTCCCCGTCGACCCTGCGCGGCGTCGCCCACCTGCGTCTGCACGAAACGGACCGGCTGGCCGCGCTGACCAAGGAGATCAACGAGCTCGGCGGCGACGTCACCGAGACCGCCGACGGCCTGCACATCCGCCCGCGCCGGCTGCACGGCGGGATCTTCCACACCTACGAGGACCACCGCATGGCGACGGCCGGCGCGATCATCGGCCTGGCGGTCGAGGGCGTGCAGATCGAGAACGTGGCGACGACGGCGAAGACCCTGCCGGACTTCCCCGAGCTGTGGACCGGGATGCTCGGGGCGTAGGGGCGTAAGGGAGATGCGCCGCTACGGCAAGCACACCGACGAGGACGACATCCGCAGCCGCCCCAACCGCAAGGGCAACCGGCCCCGCACCAACATCCGCCCCAAGCACGAGGACGCGGCCGAGGGCCTGGTCCTCACCGTGGACCGGGGCCGGCTGACCTGTCTGGTGGACGACCGGATCGTGCTGGCGATGAAGGCCCGCGAACTGGGCCGCAAGGCGGCGGTGGTCGGCGACCGGGTGGCCCTCGTCGGCGACCTGTCCGGCAAGAAGGACACGCTCGCGCGCATCGTCCGCATCGAGGAGCGCACCTCGGTCCTGCGCCGCACGGCCGACGACGACGACCCGTTCGAGCGCGTGGTCGTCGCCAACGCCGACCAGCTCGCCATCGTCACCGCCCTCGCCGACCCGGAGCCGCGCCCGCGCCTGATCGACCGCTGCCTGGTGGCGGCGTACGACGGCGGCCTCGAACCCCTTCTGGTGATGACGAAGTCGGACCTCGCCCCGCCCGACAAACTCCTTGAGCTGTACGGCGATCTGGACATCCCCTTTGTGGTCACCAGCCGTGAGGAGCTGGAGAACGGCGACGCGGCCGAGCGGGTGCGCGAGGAACTCGACGGCAAGGTCACGGCGTTCGTCGGGCACTCGGGCGTCGGCAAGACGACCCTGGTCAACGCGCTCGTACCGGAGGAGCGCAGGCGCCTGACCGGCCATGTGAACGCGGTGACCGGCCGCGGCCGCCACACCACCACCTCGGCCCTGGCGCTGCCCCTGCTCGGGGACGGCGGCTGGGTGATCGACACCCCGGGCGTCCGCTCCTTCGGGCTCGCGCACATCGACCCGTCCCGGGTCATCCACGCCTTCCCGGACCTGGAACCGGGAACCGAGGGCTGCCCGCGCGCGTGCAGTCATGATGAGCCGGACTGCGCGCTGGACGAATGGGTCGCGGAGGGGCACGCGGATCCGGCCCGGCTGTATTCGCTGCGACGCCTGCTGGCGACCCGGGAGCGCAAGGAAGGTGACTGACCTCCGCGTTGTTTGGCTGTACGCGAGTTCGGTAAGTGCATAATCGCACCGAGCCGGACATACGGGAGGACAGCACATGGCGTGGCTGCTGGTGGTGGTGGCCGGGTTGCTGGAGACCGGTTTCGCGGTGTGCCTCAAGCTCTCGCACGGCTTCACCAGGCTCTGGCCTACGATCGCCTTCTGCGTCTTCGCCCTCGGCAGCTTCGGCCTCCTCACCCTCTCCCTGCGCAAGCTCGACGTCGGCCCCGCCTACGCCGTGTGGACCGGCATCGGCGCGGCCGGCACCGCGATCTACGGCATGATCTTCCTCGGCGACCTGGTGTCGGTCCTGAAGCTGGTGTCGATCAGCCTGGTGATCGTCGGCGTCATCGGCCTCCAGCTGTCGGGTTCGGCACACTGAGGCTCCGCCGGCTGCGCGGCGACGGGTCGTCGGTCCCTCCCTGCCCGACCCCTCACACCGTCTGCCGGGGCAGGGCCGTGCGGACCAGGTCCGAGACTCCGCCCTCGCCCGGCGGGGCCGCCACGCAGGACAGCGCGATCCGGACCACCAGCTCGCAGGAGCGGGCCAGTTCGGACGTCTCCGGCTTGCCCACCGCGGGCCCCGACAGCACCGCCACCGCCCGGTCGCGGACGATCGCCACGAAGTCGCCGGGCGAGGGCAGCGGGCCGTCGGCCCGGCGCTGCGCCGGCACCGCGGAGGAGGACGGCACCGCGGACAGCGTCGGCGAGGGCAACCGCTCGCTCCAGCAGCCGGTCAGCATGGCCCGTACCAGCGCGTTCTCACGGGCCGTGGACGCGGTCCACTCGGCGGTCGCGGTCAGCCGTTCCCTGGCGTCGCTGTGGGTGGCGAGCGCCCGCTCGACGCCGGCCAGGTAGGCGTCCGCCTCCCTTCTCACCAGCGCCCGGGCGAGCCCCTCCTTGCTGCCGAACTCGTTGTAGAGGGTCTGCCGGGACACTCCGGCCGCCGCGGCCACGTCCACCATCCGCACGGCGGACCACGGCCGGCGCGCCAGCGCCGTGTACGCGGCGTCGAGTAGGGATTCCCGCGCTGCAGGCATCATCGCCTCCCTGGGGCGGAGCGACTCTGCGCCCCAGATTTGACGCGCACGAAAGCACTGTCAAGGGTTCGCGGGGGCATGCGGGGGCGCCCGTCCGTCACCATGTGCCGCCAGACCGTGACCAAGGCCCGGTAGCCCCATGCCGACCACGGCGGATAGCGTTCGTTCCATGCCGGACTACCTCGACGATCTCCGTTTCGCCCACGTCCTCGCGGACGCCGCCGACGCGGCCACCATGGACCGCTTCAAGGCCCTCGACCTCAAGGTCGAGACGAAGCCGGACATGACGCCGGTGAGCGAGGCGGACAAGGCCGCGGAGGAGCTCATCCGCGGCCAGCTGGGACGCGCCCGGCCGCGGGACGCGATCCTCGGCGAGGAGTACGGCGTCGAGGGCACCGGCCCGCGGCGCTGGGTGATCGACCCGATCGACGGCACCAAGAACTACGTGCGCGGCGTCCCGGTGTGGGCCACGCTGATCTCCCTGATGGAGGCCGGCGAGGGCGGCTTCCAGCCCGTGGTCGGCGTCGTCTCCGCGCCCGCGCTCGGCCGCCGCTGGTGGGCCGCGAAGGGCCACGGCGCGTTCACCGGGCGCAGCCTGTCCTCCGCCTCCCGCCTGCACGTCTCCCGCGTCTCGAAGCTGACGGACGCCTCGTTCGCGTACTCCTCGCTCTCCGGCTGGGAGGAGCAGGGCCGGCTGGGCGGCTTCCTGGACCTGACCCGCGAGGTGTGGCGCACGCGCGCGTACGGCGACTTCTGGCCCTACATGCTGGTGGCCGAGGGCGCGGTGGACATCTGCGCGGAGCCCGAGCTGTCCCTGTGGGACATGGCCGCCAACGCGATCATCGTGACCGAGTCCGGCGGCAGCTTCACCGGCCTCGACGGCCGCCCGGGCCCGCACAGCGGCAACGCGGCCGCGTCGAACGGCCTGCTCCACGACGAGCTGCTGGGCTACCTGAACCAGCGCTACTGAGCGACACATGTAGGGCACATATGAGCGCACGCGCCCTCAATTGGCTGCCCGCGCCCCCTTGTTGACCCCCGCTTTACCTGCCACTCTGAGAGTCCCCCCACTTGTGAATTTGTGAATCCGTGAACTAGCACTCGGATTCCCGAGGAGGTGGCTCCATCCATGCTCGTCCGCGACGCCATGAGCACGGTGGTCCTGACCATCGGCCCCGCCCACACCCTCCGCCAGGCAGCCGCCCTGATGTCCGCCCGCCGGGTCGGCGCGGCGGTGGTCCTCGACCCCGACGCCGGCGGCATCGGCATCCTGACCGAACGCGACATCCTCAACTCCGTGGGCCTGGGCCAGAGCCCGGACACGGAGCTCGCGGCCGCCCACACCACCACCGAGGTGGTGTTCGCCGCGCCGTCCTGGACCCTGGAGGAGGCCGCCCAGGCCATGGCACACGGCGGCTTCCGCCACCTCGTCGTCATGGACCGCGGCGAGACGGCCGGGATCGTCTCGGTCCGCGACATCATCCGCTGCTGGGCACCGGCACGACAGCAGGTGGCCCTCCTGCACTGACCTCCATTAGACCGAGTCCAAAACCATATCTGTTCGCGACCTGGTCCCCTTCTGTTAGGCTGGGTCGTATGAGCGACCTTCTGGAACGGCTGCGCGGACGCGGCTGGCGGATGACCGCACAGCGGCGCGTCGTGGCCGAGGTTCTCGACGGTGAGCACGTCCATCTGACGGCCGACGAGGTCCACGCCAGGGCCGTCGCCAAGCTGCCGGAGATCTCCCGGGCGACCGTCTACAACACGCTGGGCGAGCTGGTCTCCCTCGGCGAGGTCCTCGAGGTCGCCACGGACAAGCGCGCCAAGCGGTACGACCCGAACGCGCACCGGCCGCACCACCACCTGGTCTGCGCCCGGTGCGGCGAGATCAAGGACGTCCACCCCAGCGGCAACCCGATGGCCGACCTGCCCGACTCGGAGCGCTTCGGCTTCAAGGTCTCCGACGTCGAGGTCACCTACCGCGGCATCTGCCCGAACTGCGCGGCGACGGCGTAACCCTTCATCGCGAAGAGCCCCGGCCCCTCAGGGGAGCCGGGGCTTCGTGCTGTCTACAGGCTTCCCGAATCTGACGGACCGTCATATCGTCGTGCGGCACCCACCCCCCTCTCGCTGCCGAACTCCGCAAGGAGCAACCGTGGGAGATCCGCACCCCAAACTCCATGCCACCGACCTGACCCGCGGCTTCGGCCGCCCGCCCCACGTCGTCGACGCGCTCGGTCCGCTCGAACTGACCGTCGCCCCCGGCGAGTTCGTGTGCGTCGTGGGACCGTCGGGTTGCGGCAAGTCCACGCTGCTGCGCATCGCGGCGGGCCTGCTGCGCCCCAGCACCGGCCAGTTGCGGATCCGCACGTCGAGTCCGCGCCCCGCCGCCATGATCTTCCAGGACTACGGCATCTACGACTGGAAGTCGGTCCGGGCCAACGTCCGCTTCGGCCTCGACGTCCAGCGCGTCCCGCGCCGCGAGGCGAACGCGCGCGCCGACGCCTGGCTGGACCGCCTGGGCCTGGCCGACTTCGCCGACGCCTACCCGGCGGCCCTGTCGGGCGGCATGCGCCAGCGGGTGGCGATCGCCCGCGGCCTGGCCGTGGAGCCCGAACTGCTGCTCATGGACGAGCCGTTCGCCGCCCTGGACGCCCAGCTGCGCACGATCCTCCAGGACGAACTGCTGGCCCTCACCCAGTCCCTGAGGACCACCACGCTCTTCATCACCCACAGCCTGGAGGAGGCGATCGTCCTCGGCGACCGCGTCCTGGTGATGTCCGCCCGCCCCGGCCGGATCATCGCCGAGCACCACCCGCCGTTCCCGCGCCCGCGCACCGGCGAGGTGCGCACCGACCCCGAGTTCACCGCGTTGAAGAGCGAACTGTGGGACCTGCTGCGGAAGGAGGCGGCACCGGCATGACGACCATCGCGCCCAAGAAGGAACCCGAGAGGGAATCGGTCCTGGTCCGCCGCCCGGGCCCGGAGGAACTCCACCCGTCCCGCACCCACCGCCGCAGGCGCGCCCTGCAACTCGCGCTCGCGGTGGCCGTCCCGCTGGTCCTGCTCCTGTGGTGGCAACTGGCCGCCGCCCAGGGCTGGATCGACGACCGCGTCTACCCCGCCCCCTCCACGATCCTGTCCGACGGCTGGGACCGCGCGGCGGCCGGCGACCTGTGGCCGGACGTGTGGGCGACCCTGAAGCGCGTCCTGGCCGGCTACGCGCTCGGCACGGCCGCGGGCTACCTGCTGGGCCTGCTGATGGGCTCCCTCTCCCTGGTCAGAGCCGCTCTCGAACCCCTCCTGGACGCCCTGTACGTGGTCCCGAAGCTCGCCCTGCTCCCGATCTTCCTGAACATGTTCGGCCTGGGCGAGGGCCCGCAGATCGCGTTGGTCGCGACCACGGTCTTCTTCTTCGTCTGGATCTCCACGATGTCGGCGGTGATCGCCATCCCGTCGGGCCACCGCGACGCGGGCCGCGTCTTCGGCGCCTCCCCCTGGCAGATGTTCCGCCACGTCCTGCTGCCCGCCTCCCTCCCGTCGGTCCTGGTCGGCGCGCGCATCGCGGCGGGCGTCGCCGTCCTGGTGATCGTCGCCTCGGAGCAGATCGCCGCGACGAACGGCCTGGGCCACCTCATCTTCGACTCGCGTGCGCTGTTCCAGAACGACGTGATGTTCGTCGGCATCGTCTGCGTGGCGGTCCTGGGCGTGCTCTTCTCCGAACTCATCAGACTGCTGGGCCGGTTGCTCACCCCGTGGGCACCGAGGGACCGCGGAAGGGGCCAGTCATGAAGAGGCGTGCATACGGCGCCGTCGTGGCCGTGGCGGCGCTGCTGGCGTCGGCCGCCTGCTCGGCGTCGCACACGGACGACTCGGCGACTCAGGCGGGCGCCCGGCAGCGCACGGTCCGCCCGGTGGAGGGCTGCGGCGCGAAGTCCTGGACGGACCCGGCCAACCTGTCTCCGACCCGCGCACCGGCCCGCTGCGACTCCGGCGCCCCCGCCCCGAAGCCGCTGCCCAAGACCCGCAAACTCACCATCGCTACGGGAACGCTGAGCGCCGAGTACGTGGCGCCCCTCGAAGTCGCCCTCGACAAGGGCGAGTTCAAGAAGGAGGGCCTGGACGTCACGCTGAAGGTCCTGCCCACGCCGGACGCCCTGCCGCTGCTGGCGAAGGGCGACATCGACGCGCTCTGGGCGGCTCCGGAGGCGGCCGTCATGAACGGCATCCGGGGCGGCTTCGACATCAAGTGGGTCGCCGGGAACTTCTCACCCGCGGCCGGCTCGAAGAGCGGACTGTGGGTGCGGCTGAAGAAGGGCGAGAGCGCCGCGTCCGTCCCGATGGCGGGCCGCACGCTGGGCACGATGATCGGCAAGGGCTCGGTGATCGCGTACCCCATGCAGAAGGCGCTCGCCTCGCACGGCGGCGGCCTCGACAGGATCCAGTACCGCCAGCTGGGCTCCGCCGACGTCCTCACGGCCCTCCGGAACGGCGGCGTCGACTCGGCCTGGCTCCTGGACCCGGTCTGGCGCAACGTCGACGGCAAGCCCGGCTATGCCTTCCTCGGCGGCCAGCCGCAGGGCGAGCCGCTGGGCGGCATGCTGTACGGCCGTTCCCTGCTGAACGGCGACGTGGACGCGGGGGTGGCGCTGCTGAGGGCGTACATCCGCACGGTGAACACGTACTTCGCGTCGGACTACAAGGCGGACGCGGCCTTCGTCACCTACCTGGCGAAACTCCTGAAGACCGACGGGACGATCCTGAAGTCGACCCCGTCCCTGCGCATGGACTGGGAGATCCGGGCCGGCACGACGACCCGTCTCCAGTCGGCGTACGCGGCGCAGGGAGCGGTCCAGGGCGGCGACCCGCTCCCCGAGGCGAAGACGGTGGACCGGTCCCTTTACGAGGAGGCGGTGGGCCACACTCCATAGACACGACTCGGGGCAGACACGACTCGGGGCCGGAACCCATTTCTGGATTCCGGCCCCAGGCCTTCAGTAGCGGGGACAGGATTTGAACCTGCGACCTCTGGGTTATGAGCCCAGCGAGCTACCGAGCTGCTCCACCCCGCGTCGGTGAACGCAACGTTACGTCAAGACCGCCGACGGAAGCAAATCGCTTTCGGCTCCCGTACGCACCGTGCCCTCACGCCGACAGTTCCTCCCGCAGCGCGTCCCGCAGCCGTGCCGCCCGCTCCGAGACCTCCCCCGGCCCCAAGGTCACCGCCCGGTCGGCCCACCGCTGTCCCTCCGCCAGCTCGCCCTGACGCGCGTAGACCAGGGCCAGCCGGAGCGCCGCCCGACCGTGCCCGGCGTCTGCGGCCCGGGTCCACCACACCGCGGCCTCCGGCTCGCTTCCCTCCCGGGCCAGCAGGAGCCCGAGATTGAAGGCGCCGTTGCGGGACCCGGCCTCCGCGGCCTCCCGGTACCACCGAGCCGCCTCGACCACGTCCCCCCGGGCCGCCGCCAGCATCCCCACCCGCACCTGCGCCCGCCGATGCCCCAGGGAGGCCGCCCGCTCGTACCACTCCTCGCACTCGGTCTTCTCGTGCACGATCTCGCCCAGCTCATGCGCGGGCTCCGGCGGCCGCCGCGCGTCGAGCACGGTCGCCAGCCGGTACGCCCCCTCCGCGCTGCCGCCCCCCGCCGCACACCGCAGATGCCGCTCGGCCGCACCCTCGTCCCCGTCCCGCAGCCGCGCGATCCCGACCTGCAGCGCGGCCTCCGTGTGCCCGGCGGCGGCGGCACGCTCGTACCACCGCAGCGCGACGTCGTCCTCGCCCCGCCCGGCGAAGAGGATCCCCAGGTTGAACGCGGCGTCCACGCTCCCGGCCTCCGCGGCCTTGGAGAACCACGGCTCGGCCCCGGTCGCGTCCCCGCCCTGAAGCAGCAGAATGGCGAGCGCGTTGGCGGCCTCCCGGTGCCCGGCATAGGCGGCCCGCCGGTACCACTGCTCGGCCGGCGCGGTCCGCCCCTGCTCGGCGCAGAGCAGCCCGAGGTTGTACGCGCCGTTGTCGTCCCCGGCGTCCATCGCCGCCCGGTACCACCGCTCGGCGGTCTGCGTCTCGCCCCGCTCGGCGTGCAGCGCGCCCAGCGCGTTCGCCGCGTTGCCGTCCCCGTCCTGGGCGGCGCGCAGCCACCAGACGGCGGCGCTCTCGGTGTCGCCGGCGTCGCGCAGCAGGAAGCCCAGCGCGCACGCGGCGCGCGCCTCGCCGTCCTTGGCGGAGGTCAGGTACCAGCGCCCGGCCTCCTTGAGCTCGCCGCGCTTCTCCAGGATCGCGCCGAGGTGCAGCGCGGCCCGCCGGTGTCCGCGCGCGGCGGCCTGCCGGTAGAACTGCTCGGCCTGGGCCAGCAGTTCGACACCGTTGTCAGTCCCGCCCTCGCCCTCGCTCGCCGCCTTGCGATCAAGAGCGCGCGCCAGCCGGTACGCCGCCTCGCGGTGCCCCCGCTCGGCCGCGGCCCGCATCCACGCCTCGGCCCCGGTGTCCCCGCGGTGCTCCAGCAGATCGGCGAGCGCGTACGCGCCCAGGGCGTGCCCCTGCTCGGCGGACTGGCGCAGCCAGTACTCGGCGGCGGGCTCGTCCCCGCGCTCGCGGTGGTGCCGGCCGAGCGCGTGGGCGGCGGCGGCGGAACCGGCGACGGCGGCGATCCGCCACCACCCGGCGGCCTCGTCGGCGTATCCGCGCTGGTGAAGGAGGACTCCCAGGTTGTTGGCGGCGGCGCGGTCACCGGCCGCGGTGGCGGCACGCAGCTGGGGTTCGGCTCCGTCGAGATCTCCGCGGCGCAGCAGCATGGCCCCGAGGACACTCATCGCCTCGACGTCGCCGGCCTCCGCGGCGAGGCGCTGACGCAGTTCCTCGGCAGCCTGCTCGGCAGCCTCCTCCCCGGCCTCGGCTTGCTCCGGGCCGGAGGGCTGCACAAATCGCCCTGTCTCGAACAGAGTTGCCTTGTCCCCCATAACGTCCATCGTCGCACCACCTGCAACCTGGGTACACCTGGTATACCGCAGTCAGTGAGGTCACTTCAGCGTTTTGTCGACATGCCCACAGAGAGACAAGTCAAACACACATCACCCAACTCCCCACGGCGGCACGGCGAATCCCCTGTCGGCACATGCGTTCGCACATCACGAAGGCCCGGATCCGTGAGGATCCGGGCCTTCGACTTCAGTAGCGGGGACAGGATTTGAACCTGCGACCTCTGGGTTATGAGCCCAGCGAGCTACCGAGCTGCTCCACCCCGCGTCGTTGTTCGGCAACCGTATCACGACGCGGGACGGGCATTTGATCAGCCGCTGCCGGAGCTCTTGCTCGGACTCGGACTGCTGCTGGGACTGGCACTGGTGCTGGGACTGGGGCTGCTGCTGCTCTTGTTGCCGCTGCCCCCACTCGACTTGTCGGCCTTGGACTGCGCGTCCTCGGCCCGCTTCAGCGCGTCCTCCAGGTCCTTCTGCGCCTCGCCGTACGCCTGCCAGTCGCCCTTCTTCAGGGCTGCCTGGCCCTTGTCGAAGGCCTTCTGGGCGTCGTTCAGCGCCTCCTGGACCGTGGGATTACCGGACGTCGGGGGTGTGGTCGTCCCCTCGTCCGGTGGTGGTGTGGTCGAACTCTCCGCTCCGAAGACCTTGTTGAGCGCCTCGTCGAGGGTGTCCTCGAAGGCGGTCTTGTCGCCGTAGCTGACCAACACCTTCCGCAGCAGCGGGTACTTGAGTCCACCACCGCGTACGTAGACCGGCTCCACGTACAGCAGTCCTCCGTCGAGCGGCACCGTCAGCAGGTTGCCGTACTCGATGTCGGAGTCGCCGCCCTTGAGCAGCTTGATCGACTCGGCGATGTCCTGTTCGGAGTTGAACTGGCTCTGTACCTGTTTGGGTCCGTCGACGGTCGTACTGGTCGGCAGTTTCAGGATTCTGATCTTGCCGTAGTCGCTGGAGTCCGCCTGGGCGTCGACCGTCATGAACGCACTGAGGTTGTCCCGGCCGTTGGGCGTGAACGTCGTCGTCAGCGAGAACGCCTGGGACGTCTGGTCGGGCATCTTCATGCTCAGGTAGTACGGCGGCACCGCGTTGCCCGACTTGTTGGTCGGGTCGTCCGGCACCTGCCACACCTCACTGCCGGTGAGGAAGGTGGTCGGGTTGGTGACGTGGTACCGGGTCAGCAGCTCGCGCTGGACCTTGAACAGGTCCTGCGGATAACGCAGATGGGCCAGCAGCGACTTGGAGATCGCGCTCTTGGGCTGCACCGTCCCCGGGAAGGCCTTCATCCAGGTCTTCAGCACCGGGTCCTCGGTGTCCCACTGGTAGAGCTTGACCTGGCCGGTGTACGCGTCGACGGTCGCCTTCACCGAGTTGCGGATGTAGTTGACCTGGTTCTGCTGGGCCACCACCGCGCGCGAGTTGTTGGTCGCGGTCAGCGAGTCGGCCGTGGTGTCACCGAGGGTCGTACGGGAGGCGTACGGGTATCCGTTCGTCGTCGTGTACGCGTCGACGATCCACTGGATACGGCCGTCCACCACCGCCGGATAGGCGTCGCCGTCGATGGTCAGCCACGGCGCCACCGCCTCGACCCGCTCCTTGGGCGTGCGGTTGTAGAGGATCCGCGAACCCTCGCCGATCGCCCCGGAGTAGAGGATCTGCGGCTCGCTGAACGCCACCGCGTACGCCGCCCGGTTGATCGGGTTGGCGAGGTTGACGCCGCTCTTGCCCTTGTAGCTGGTGGTCTTCTCGCCGCTGTCGTCGGAGTAGTCGATCTCCTTCTGGGGACCGCCGACGATCGAGTACGTCGTGGTCTTCTCGCCGTAGTAGATCTGCTGCTCGTACGTCCCCAGGTCACCGGTGGACGGCAGGTCGGACTCGGTGAAGACCGGCTGGCCGTTGGCGTCGGCCGCGGTGCCCTTGGCGGCGACCACGCCGTAGCCGTGGGTGTAGCGGAAGTGGTCGTTGATCCAGTTGTTCTTCGGAATGCCGTTGAGGTTCAGCTCGCGCAGACCGATGACGGTGTCCTGGACCTTGCCGTCCTTGGTGTAGCGGTCGACGTCCAGGTTGGTCGGGAACGCGTAGTAGTTCCTGATCTGCTGGAGCTGCTGGAAGGTCGGCGAGACGATGTTCGGGTCCAGGATGCGGATGCTCGCCGTGGAGTCCACGTCGTCGCGCAGCGTGGTCTTGTCCTTGGTCTTGCTCGTCCCCGAGTAGTCGCTGACCTTGGTGCCGTCGATGCCGTACGCCTCGCGCGTCGCCTTGAGGTTCTTCTCGACGTACGGCGCTTCCTTGGCCTGCTCGTTCGGCTGGACCTGGAACTTCTGGACGATCGCCGGGTACAGGCCGCCGATCAGGATCGCCGAGAGCACCATCAGGCCGAAGCCGATCACGGGCAGCTGCCAGGTGCGCCGCCACAGGGTGGCGAAGAACAGCAGCGCGCAGATGACGGCGATGCAGAACAGGATCGTCTTGGCCGGCAGGTAGGCGTTCGCGTCGACGTACCTCAGGCCGGTCCAGTTGTCCGTCGCCTTGAAGTCGCTGGACTTGACCGCGAGGCCGTACCGGTCGAGCCAGTACGCGACCGCCTTCAGGGCGACGAAGATGCCGAGCAGCACGGAGAGATGACCGGTCGCGGCGGCGGTGGCCCGCGCCCCCGGGGAGGTGACGCGCAGCCCGCCGTACAGGTAGTGGGTGAGCGCGGCGGCGATCAGGGAGAGGATCGCGGCGGCGAAGCCGAAGCCCAGCAGGAAGCGGTACCAGGGCAGGTCGAAGGCGTAGAACGAGACGTCGAGGTGGAACTGCGGGTCCTTCTGGTGGAAGGGCACGCCGTTGACCCACATCAGCCAGGTCCGCCACTGGCTCGACGCCGAGGCACCGGCGATCAGGCCCACCAGCGAGGTGATCGCGAGCAGCAGCCAGCGCTTGTACGGCGCGATGCCCATCCGGTACCGGTCGAGGCTCTGCTGCTCCATCGACATGGCGCTCAGCGGCGGCCGCAGCCGGTGCGCGAGCCAGATGTTGAAGCCGACCGAGAGGGCCATCAGCAGACCGAAGACGAAGAACAGCCCGATCTTCGTCCACAGCGTCGTCGTGAAGACGGACGAGTAGTGCACCGACCGGTACCAGAGCCAGTCCGTCCAGAAGCCCGCGAACATGGTGAACGCCATGCCGAGCACGGCAAGGACGCCCAGTGTCATGAGCAGGGTCCGGACACGCCGGGACGGGCGGCCCACTCTGATCCGTGGCCCCGTCGGGCCTCCGCCGCGGTCCGGCATCTGGAAAGCCAAGGTGCGCACCTCGAAGTTCGCTGTCGATCCGTCAGGCCCTCGTGTTCGCGAGCCCGCCGTGGCCCCCCGTGATCGCGGGCCCACACCTATGCAACTTACTCACCGTTTACTCGGTTCCCGATTCCGGCCATGAACGAGGCAGGATTGTGACCATGTCCAACACCCCCATGGCGGCGAGCCCGCTCACCCGGGCCGTACTCGAGATCGACGAGTACGCCTCCGGCCTCGGCTGGGACCAGCCCGCCCGTCTCTTCGCCCTCGTAGACACCGCTCGGCTGCGGACCCAGGAACCCGCCCTCGCGGCCCAGCTCGGCCTGGAGGGCGAGCAGGAGTCCGCCGGGCTCACGCCGATCGAGCAGGACGAGATTCCAACGGGCAAGGCGCTCGACGAGTTCCTCGCGACCATCGCCTGGCCCGACGCGGTGGCCGGCTGCGCGCTCACCGTGGAGCGGCTGATGCTGCCGCCGTCC
This sequence comes from Streptomyces cylindrosporus, assembly GCF_022698165.1. Lineage (GTDB taxonomy): Bacteria > Actinomycetota > Actinomycetes > Streptomycetales > Streptomycetaceae > Streptomyces > Streptomyces cylindrosporus. The sequence goes on along the minus strand of NZ_JALDAY010000005.1, from coordinate 335,775 downwards.
GCCGAGGCGTCCGTCCCGGAGGGGATGGACGAGAAGAGGCTCGCGAAGTGGGTGGCCGAGCACCCGGACCGTCAGGAGGTCCGGATGACGGTCGCGGTACTGCGCGACGGCACCCGCGAGTCCGCTCTGCGGCTGCGCGAGAAGGACACCCCGACGGACGTCCTCACCGGCTCCGACCTGGTGCCGGGCCTCGCGGAGGCACTGACGGCGACCTTCGAGGAGTAGCCGCCGCGGCTACTTGGCCGTGCACTTGGGCAGGTCGGCGGTCTTGCCGCCGCGGATGTCCTTCAGCGCGCCGAGGGCGTCCTCGATGGTGTTCACCTTCACCAGGGTGAGACCGCTCGGGGTGTCCTTGGCGGCCGCCGCGCAGTTCTCGGCCGGCGTCAGGAAGTACTGGGCGCCCTTGCTGCGCGCGCCGACCGTCTTCATCTCGATGCCGCCGATCGGGCCGACCTTGCCGTCGTCGTCGATGGTCCCGGTGCCGGCCACGAACTTGCCGCCGGTGAGGCTGCCCGGGGTGAGCTTGTCGTAGATGCCGAGCGCGAACATCAGGCCGGCGCTCGGTCCGCCGACGTCGGCCAGCTTGATGTCGATGCTGAACGGGAAGGTGTGGTCCGTCCCCGCGGAGATCCCGACGATGGCCCGCTTGGCCCCGCTGTCGTCCGAGGTCGCGGTCTTGATCGTGATCTTCTCGGTCTTTGTCGCCGTCTTGTTCGCCTTCTCGGCGGCGGCCTGCTCCTTGGCGGGCACGATCGTGAAGACGACGTCCTGGCCCGGCTTGTGCTTGGTCACCAGCGTCGCGACGTCGGCCGGCTCCTTGACCGTCGTACCGTCGACGGCCTTGATCACGTCACCGGCGTGCAGCCTGCCCTCGGCCGGGGAGTCCTTGACCACGGTCGAGACGATCACCCAGGACTTCACCGGGATGTCCAGCTCCTTCAGGGCGGCGACCTTGGCGCTCTCCTGGGACTGGCTGAACTCCTCGGCGTTCTCCTGGGTGGACTGCTCCTCGGTCTTGCCGTCCGGGTAGAGCGTGTCGTGCGGCACGACCTTGTTGTCGTGCGCGAGCCAGCCGTAGACGGCCTCGACGAGGTTCATCTTGTAGTCGGCGCTGGTGACGCGCACGGTCGTCATGTTCAGGTGACCGCTCGTCGCGTACGTCTTCCGGCCCGAGATCTGCAGCACCGGCTCGCCGTCGTGGTCCCCGAGCGTGTTCACCGTCGGCCCGGGGGACATCTCCGAGTACGGCACGGGGATGAACACTCCGGCGCACAGGAGCGCGATCAGCATCAGGGTGGAGGCGAGCATCGTCGCGGTGCGGCGTGGCATGCCAAGACAGTACGGGACGACGCTGTCAGCGCACCGTCAGCCCCACCTCTGTCATGTACCGGAGTGGGACTTGTCCATGGCCTCGCGGAACCGCGCGTACCCGTCGAGCTCGGGCCCGTCGCTGCGCACCTTGCGGGTGCGGTTGGCCCAGCTTCCCCACAGACCGGCGGCGACCGCAGCGACAAGCGGGATCAACAACCAGACGAGCGCACCCATGCCGACCTCCCAACCCCGGTGAGCGACCGCAAGAACTGACTGATCAGCAGATTAACCATCCGCACTGACAACGCTCACGGCAGGGGTGCGGTTACGCAACCGGAGGACCGGCGGAGGGGGTTCGGGCAGGGCCGGGAGCCCGGGTTCAGCAGGCGCCGACCCACTCCTCGGTGCCGTCGGAGAAGGTCTGGTGCTTCCAGATCGGCACCTCGTGCTTGAGGTCGTCGATCAGCTTGCGGCAGGCCTCGAAGGCCTCGCCCCGGTGCGGACACGACACGGCGACGACGACCGCGAGGTCCCCCACCGTCAGATCCCCGACCCGGTGCACCGCGGCCAGCGCCCGGACCGGGTACTCCGCGACGACCTTCTCGGCGATGCGCCGCATCTCGGCCTCGGCACTGGGGTGGCAGGAATAGCCGAGCCGGTCGACGTCGACACCCCCGTCGTGGTTCCGCACGGTCCCCACGAACAGCGTGGTCCCACCGGCGGCGTCGTCCCCGACGGCCCGGAAGACCTCGTCCACGGAGAGCGGCGTCTCACGGATGGCGACGAGCTTGATCGGGTCGTCCGCGACCTGCTCGCCGGGGTGGTCGTGTGTGGCTGCCATGGGTCCATCGTGCCCCACGCCTCGGACAACACGGAATACGACTTTCACCAGGCACACGCGTGTGCCGTTTTGGAGCGTCCTACAGCTTCGGTTGCCCTGGGGCACGCGTCAGCGCTCCGCGGATGTGCGGCGATGGGTCGTCCGTCGGCTGCGGCGCCGTCGTGGCTGGTCGCGCAGTTCCTCGCGCCCCTTGGGTGCGCTGCCCGACCGCAGTCGGCTTCCCCGGGACCGCTCAGATGCGCCGCCGCGCCTTCCGGGCCCGCCGTACCACCGCCGCCGCGCCCAGCAGGGCGACCGTCGCTCCCGCGGCACCGGCCGCGGTCGCGTCCTTGCGGCCGAGTCGCCGTCCGGCGACCGTGTGCCGGCCGGAGACCTCCTCCAGCAGTTCGGCGAGGACCTCCTCGTTGGTCCACTGCGGGCGCCAGCCCGCGTCGTGCAGCCGGCTTCCGCTCACCACCCAGGGGTACATCGTGTACGCCAGATCGCCCGCCGGGGACGGCGTCAGCCCGATCCGGTGCAGCCGGGCCGCCGCCCCCAGGGCGACCGCGGAGGGCAGCTCCATCCGGCGGATCCCGCTGAGCTCCTCGACCTCCTCCTGCTCCAGCCACCCGTCGCAGCCGACCGCGAGCTCCCCCTCGACCTTCTCCAGGACGGCGTACTCCAGCGCGCTGCACAGGTCCTCGACATGGCAGAACTGCCACGCGGGCCGCGACCCGGCCACGACCAGCAGCCGCGGCGACTCGAAGTACCTGGTCAGCGCGGTGTCGGTGCCCCCGATGAGTACCGCGGGGCGTACGACGGTGACATTGAGGCCGGGATGCGCCCGGGGCGCGCGCCGTGCGAGCCGCTCGATCTCCAGCAGGTCACCCACACCGGTGGCCTCGGCCGTCGCGCGCAGCTCCGCGTCCTCCGAAAGCGGCAGCTCGTTGTCCGGCAACGCGCCGTAGACCATGGCGGACGTGCACAGCACGACCCGGTGGACGCCCGCGGCCGCGGCGGCCGTGAGCACCGTCTGCGTCCCCCGCACGTTGTACGCCGTCCGGGCGGCGGGGTCGGTCTCCAGGTCCAGGTCGAGCGCCAGATGCACCACCACGTCGGCCCCGCGCAGCTTTTCCGCGATGGCCGGATCCCGCACGTCCAGGATGTGCCACTGGGCTCCCGCGCACTCGCCGCGCCGCTCGTCGATGGCGATGACCTGCTTGATCGCCTCCGAGGCGGCCAGCCGCTCGGTGAGCAGCGCGCCGATGCCGGACGCGGCACCGGTGACCGCGACGACGGGACCGCGCACCGTCGGCGGGGTTGACTCGTTTCGCGCTGCGCGAACCTGAGGATCTGGGGAACTCACCGGGCGTCTCCAGCGGTTGTCTTCAGTAAGAACGCGAGTGACGCGTCCGTACCAGGTGGCATCCATCCTGCCGCAGGCCAAGAGTCGGCGGAGCACCGAGGCCCGAACCGCCCACGGTGTCTAGGCTGGGTGGTGTTATCGGGCAGTCGTGCCGTCGGAGACAACCGGCGGCCTTAACAGCCGAGGAATCCCGTGAGTGACACCCCATTCGGATTCGGCCTTCCGCCGGAGGAGCCGGAAGACGGCGACGAGGGCAAGAAGAAGGACCAGCAGAGCGGTGGTGGTCAGGGCCCGGCCAACCCGTTCGGTTTCGGCGGGCTGCCCGGCGCCGGGGGCTTTGGCGGCCCCGGTGCGGACAATCCGCTCGCTGCCATGTTCGGCTCGCTGAACCCCACCGACCTGGGCGCCGCCTTCCAGCAGCTCGGCCAGATGCTCTCGTACGAGGGCGGTCCGGTGAACTGGGACATGGCCAAGCAGATCGCCCGCCAGACGGTCTCCCAGGGCACCCCGGACGGCACCAAGGACTCGAGCATCGGCCCCGCCGAGCGCAGCGCGGTCGAGGAGGCCGTCCGCCTGGCCGACCTGTGGCTGGACGACGCGACGTCCCTGCCGTCCGGCGCCGGCTCCGCCGTCGCCTGGTCGCGCGCGGAGTGGGTCGAGGCGACCCTGCCCGCGTGGCAGGAGCTCGTCGACCCGGTCGCCGAGCGCGTCGGCGCGGCGATGGGCGACGTCCTGCCGGAGGAGATGCAGGCCATGGCGGGCCCGCTGATCGGCATGATGCGCTCCATGGGCGGTGCCATGTTCGGCACCCAGATCGGGCAGGCCGTGGGCGTGCTCGCGGGCGAGGTCGTCGGCTCCACCGACATCGGCCTGCCGCTCGGCCCGGCCGGCAAGGCCGCGCTGCTGCCGGTGAACATCGAGGCGTTCGGCAAGGACCTGGGCGTGCCCAAGGAGGAGGTGCGGCTGTATCTCGCCCTGCGCGAGGCGGCCCACCAGCGCCTGTTCGCGCACGTGCCGTGGCTGCGCTCGCACCTGTTCGGCGCCGTCGACGGGTACGCGCGCGGGATCAAGGTCGACACCGCCAAGCTGGAGGACGTTGTCGGCCAGTTCGACCCGCAGAACCCGGAGCAGCTGCAGGACGCCCTCCAGCAGGGCATGTTCCAGCCGGAGGACACGCCCGAGCAGAAGGCCGCCCTGGCCCGTCTGGAGACCGCTCTGGCGCTCGTCGAGGGCTGGGTGGATGCGGTGGTCCACGCGGCTGCGAAGCCCCGCCTCTCCTCCGCCGACGCGCTGCGCGAGACACTGCGCCGCCGCCGTGCGACGGGCGGCCCGGCGGAGCAGACCTTCGCCACGCTGATCGGCCTGGAGCTGCGCCCGCGCCGCCTGCGCGACGCCTCCCGTCTGTGGGCCTCGCTCACGGACGCGCGCGGGGTCGACGGCCGGGACGCCCTGTGGGCCCACCCGGACATGCTGCCGACCGCCTCCGACCTGGACGACCCGGACGGCTTCGTGCACCGCGAGCAGCTGGACTTCTCCGAGATCGAGAAACTGCTCGGCGGGGTCACGGACGACTCCGGCGACAAGCCGAACCTGAAGAAGGACGACAGCAAGGACGACGGCAAGGGCGACGACACCGAGTGAGCCTGTACGACGACGCGGTCCTCGTCCTGAAGGGGTATGAGGGCCAGGAAGAGCTGCGCCAGGCCTACCTGGACCATCTCGCGGCCCACCCGGACGGCATGTGGAAGGCCTGCCACGCGGGCCACCTCACGGCGAGCGCGCTGGTGATCGACCCTTCGCGGGAGCGCGTGCTGCTGACCCTGCACAGGAAGCTGCGGATGTGGCTGCAGATGGGCGGCCACTGCGAGCCGCAGGACACCTCGGTGCAGGCCGCGGCCCTGCGCGAGGCGACGGAGGAGTCGGGCATCGCGGGGCTGACCCTGCTGCCGGGCGGGCCGGTGCGCCTGGACCGGCATGCCCTCCCGGCGCCCTGCCACTGGCATCTCGACGTCCAGTACGCGGTCGTGGCCCCGCCCGGCGCCGTGCAAGAGATCAGCGACGAGTCCCTCGACCTGCGCTGGTTCGCCTACGGCGAGGTGGCGGACGTTGCGGACGACTCGGTCGTACGACTGCTGGAAGCGGCGCTGGCCAGAATCTGAAGGCGTAAGGGGTGACCACCCTGGTGGTCACCCCTTACCGGTTCTAACTCCAGACATTCCCCTGGTTCTGCGCCCGCGCCCCTTGCTGCCCCATGCCGAACTGCGCGGCGAGGCCCGAACCGATCTGGGCGTTCTGCGGCGGCAGCAGTTCACTGGGCTGGACCAGCGCGTAGCCGCTGCCCATGAAGCTCAGCTCCCAGCCCTCACCGGTGTTGCCACGGCGCCGCCACACCCCGGAGGAGTGCGTCTGGGCCTGCATCTGGACGCGCAGCCCGGTCGACCAGGCGACGATCGCGTCGGCGTCGCAGCTGACGTACTTGTCCGGTGTCACCTGCATCATCAGCGGCGCGCCCGAGGTCATCAGGGCGACCTTGCCGCGGCCGGTGATGTTGAGCTGGTACTTCCCGGAGCCGGAGATGCCGTACTGGCTGTCGACGGCGATGACCTCGTGGTGCAGCGAGGAGTCCATCGCGAGGACATAGCTGCTGTCGACGGTGAGGCCGTCCTGCTCCACGTCCACCACATGGATGTGCTGGGCGAGGTTGGCGAAGAAGACCGTGCCCTGCCCGTGGCAGCGCATCAGGCTGAGGCCCTCGCCGGTGGCCGCACGCGCGTATGCCTGCCGGGTGCTCTGGTACTCGGCGTCGAACTCTACGAGCCCCTGGTAGGCGACCATCGTGCCCTTGCGGGCCAGGACGTCGTCGTGACCCTCCAGGTTGACGCGCAGCATCTGCTTGTTCTGCAGGCTGTAGCGGTCCTGGGACTGCGAGTCGTTGAAGGCGAAAAGCGGACTCTGCATGGCGTTCTGGCTCCCCCTCAGCCCCGGAACCGCAAGCGGTCGGTGCTGTCCTCGCTGGGCTGGACGACGACGATGCCCTGACCGGAGAAGGCCATCTGGTAGGCCTCGCCGCTGCCGCGGCCGATCAGCGACTGCGCCTTGAAGCTGCGCTTGCCCTTCACCTTGAGGTTCGGGGACCAGGCGACGAGCGCGTCCGGGTCGACGTAGGTCTCGTCCTCGCCACCGCCGCAGTCGACGACGATCGGCTTGCCCCGGGAGGTCAGCGCGACCCAGCCGTTCCCGGAGATCTTGGTGTTCCACAGGCCCTGCCCGGCGAACTTCGCCAGGCCCTTGACCCGCTCCACGCCCCAGGTGAGGGACGCGTCGAAGGCGAGCAGGTTGGTGGCGTTGACGGAGATGCCGTCACCGTTGAGGTTGATGACGACGACGTCGGCGCCGTAGTCGGCGAGGTAGAGCAGTCCGTCGCCGGAGCACTTCATCAGGGGCGCGCCCTCGCCGGTCATCCAGTCGCGGGCGATCTGGCGCACGGCCGGCGGGTTGGGCTCGTACTGGATGAAGCCCTCGTAGGCGACCATCGACCCCACGCGCGCGAGGAGGTCGTTTCCGGTCTGCATGGCGACCTTCAGCATGTTGTTGCCGTGGTTCTCCATGCGGGCGGTGACGGGTGCGGGAGCGTAGCCCGCGAGCGGCTGGTTCATGACGGGCTCCCTCAGACCTCGTACGGCTGGACGACGATGAAGGTGCCGGGAGCGCCCCGGAACTGCAGGTTGACGCTCTCCCCGGTGTCGCCGGGATAGGCGTTGCGGCGCATCCTGACCTGGCTGGAGACGATCACCTGGGAGGCGGCCGACCAGGCGACGACGGCGTTGCAGTCGGCGAAGGTGGTCGGCGTGACCGGCAGCACCACGGGCGTGCCGTGCGTCTTGACGACGATCGTGCCGGTGCCCTGGAACTGCATCGTGAACAGCGCGCCCCCGGGGATGCCGTGGCCCTCGATGCGGCGGACCTCGTACTGGAGGCTCTCGTCGAAGGCGAGGACGTTCTCCGCGGAGACGCAGATCGCGTCGCCCTGGAGTTCGACCGGGTGCAGATGGGTGGAGTTCTCGGCGAGGAACACCTGGCCCTGGCCGGTGCAGCGCATCAGCTGCATCTCCTGGCCGGTCGCGTTGCCCACGATCCGCCCGGCGAACCCGGCGCCCTTGTAGCTGAAGTCGACCTTGCCCTGGTAGAGCACCATGCTGCCCTGCCGGGCGAGCACGGGCTGGCCGCCGATGCCGAGGTCGACGCGGATGAGCTTCTTGTTCTGCTGCGTCCAGCGCTGCCCGGTGGGCGTCTCCCTGAACTTCTGCAGCGCGGCACCGACACCGGCACCGCCCTGGGGAGCGCCCTGCGGGACGCCGTAACCCTGCTGCTGCCCCGGGACCTGCCCGAGGGGCGGCTGCTGGCTGTAACCGGGGGGCTGGGGCGGCTGTCCGTAGCCGGGCGGCGGGGTCGGCTGGCCGTAGCCGGGCGGCGCCGTCGGGGCGTGCGGGGCCTGGGGTGCCTGGCCGTAACCGGGCGGCGGCGGGGCGCTCTGGCCGCCGGGCTGGCCGTACGGCTGCTGCTGCTGCGGCTGGCCGTAGCCGGGCGGCGGTCCCGGGGGCGGCACCGGGGAGCCGCCGGGCGGGGACATGGGCGCGACGATGGTGGGCGCGGCGTGCACGTTCGGCGCGGGGGCCGGGGCGGGCGCCGGGGGCGGTGTCTGGCCCGGGGGCGGCGCGAAGCCCTGGGGGGCGGGCGCGGGGGCCTGCGGGGCGGGGGCCGGTGCGGGGGGCGTGGGCGCCGGCGCCGGAGCGGCCGGGGCGCCGAACGCGGGCGGCGCGGTGGCCTGGGCGGGCGGCGCGAAGCCGGGGGCGGCGCCGGTCTGCGGTTGCTGCGGAGCCGGGGCCGCGGGTGCCTCCTCCTCCATGACCTCGCCGCCGAAGTTCTTCAGCAGCGCCTCCAGGCCACCGTCGAAGCCCTGGCCGACGGCCGCGAACCGCCACACGTCCTTCAGGTAGAAGTCGCCCAGCATCACGGCCCGTTCGGTGGTGAACTCCGAGCCGTTGAAGGAGTACCGGGCCACCTCCTCGCCGCCCGCGACGATGCGGATGTATCCGGGGGCGATCTGCGACATCTGTCCGGCACCGTCGATCGTCGCCGTGAACGACAGCTTCTGGATCTTCGCCGGGATCCGGTCGAGCGTGACCCGGAAGGACTCCGTGTCACCGGCCTGGGCGCCCAGGAGCTGAATCGACTCCTCGGGAGTCTTCGGCTGGTTGAAGAAGACGAAGTAGCTGTCGTCCGAGAGCCGTTCGTCGGCGTCGAGGCCGAAGCAGCTGATGTCGAAGCTCAGTCCGGGGCCGCTGATCTGCACGCCTACGTACAGATCGGTGCCCGCGGTGAGGTCACTGATCCTGGCCTTGTGGCCGCGTTGGAATTCCCTGGCCATGCGTAACGACCGTCCCCCATCCCGAATGCGAGTGCGTCGCGCCAGGCTAACGGCAAACTCCGACACCGGAAGAAGTCGGTACAGACCCGGTACACAACACCGGGCTCGGCCGTCACTCGCCGCGCGCGCCCGGCAGATGCGGCAACCGCTCGGCGGCGACCACCCCTTCGAGGTAGCCACGGGCCCGCTCGGTGCGCGGATAGGCCTCCAGGAGCCGCCAGAAACGGGGCCCGTGTCCGGGCACGAGCAGATGCGCCAGCTCGTGGACGAGGACGTAGTCGACGACGTACTCGGGCATCCCCTGGAGCCGGTGCGACAGTCGGATGCTGCCCTCGGCGGGGGTGCAGGAGCCCCAGCGCGTGTTCTGGTTGGTGACCCACCGCACCGAGGTGGGCCGCGCCCGCCCGTCGAAGTACTGCGCCGACAGCCGCTCGGCCCGCTCCGCCAGCTCGGCGTCGCCAAGGACCCGTTTGCTTTCCTGGGCGGCGAGTTTGTCGAGCATGACGGTGACCCAGCGCTGCTCCTCCGCCTCGGACATCCGGGCAGGGATGAGTACGACGGTGCGATCGCCCTCGCGGTACGCGGATACCGTCCGGCGTCGCCGGGCGCTCCTGCGGACCTCGATCGCGCTCGCCCCCGAGCCGCTCGGCGGCTGGCTCGTCGTGCTGCGCTGTGGCATTCCGGCGCTGTGCAGTGGGTCGGCGGGCACGCCCCGACGTTACCCGCTGCACACGCGGGAAGTCCCGACTCCGGGACGGTTCCGTGCCGATCCCCCTCCGTGCGTCTGATTTGTACGACGAATACCCACCGCCTGTGGACAACTTTCGGCGGCCGTCGGCGGGTCCGGGCATGCTGGATCCCGCCGGGGGAACCGCGACGGGCGTCGACCGACCATCGACCCGCCCCGCCGCGAGCGAGCCCCTCGGCGGACGGGATGTTCTACGAGGGCTACGGGGGCCTGTGATGGACACGGGGTGCGCGAAGGACGCGGCGAACGCGAAGGGTTACGGGAGCGCGGGGAGCGCGGGGAGCGCGAGGAGCGCGAGGAGCGCGGGGAGTACAGCGAACTCGGAGGGCGCAGGGAGCGCGAAGGGTGCGTGGAACGCCGTAGGTGCGAGTAGCGCCGTACGTGCAAGTAGCGCCGTACGTACGATTAGCGCGGCGGATGACCTGGACGCGGCCGGCGTGGTGGATCCGTCGGCGCCGATCGCTCCGCTGGTGAAGCCGGCGCTCCGGCGTGGCTGGCGTGATCTCAACACCGTGCAGTTCGGGATGGCTCCGGCGCACGCGATGACCCTCGGTCCGATGGACCCGGCGACGGGCAGCTTCCTCGACCTGCTCAACGGCACGAGGGGGCTGCCGCTGCTGCGGGAGGAGGCGCACCGGATGGGCCTGCCGGACGGCCACGTCGACGGACTGGTCACGGGCTTGGCGCGGGCGGGCCTCCTGGACGACGCCAAGGGAGGCGGTCCGGCCGCCGACGCCCTGCGCGGCAAGAAGGAGGTCCTGGACCGGCTGCGCCCCGACCTCGCCTCCCTCTCCCTGCAGACCACGGGACCGGGCGACGCGATCGGGCAGCTGGCCGCCCGCCGCTCACTGCGGGTGCAGGTGCGGGGCGCGGGCCGGGTCGGCGCCATCCTGGCCTCGCTCCTCGCGGCCGCGGGGGTGGGCGAGGTCGACGTGCGTGACGTCGGCGAGGCCGAGCCTTGGGACGTCGCCCCGGGCGGGCTGCCGGCCGAGTCCGTCGGGGACCGCAGGGACGAGGCCGCCCGGCGGACGGCACGCCACTGGGCCCCGGACCGTCCCCCACTCCGTGACCGCGCGGCACAGTCCCCGGCGGGTGACCCCGGCTTCTCCCTGGTGATCCTCGCCCCGCGCGACGACGTCGACGTCCACGCACCCGCACCGTCCACCGCCGAACCCCTCGTCTCTTCGGGTACGCCCCATCTGTACGCCGGTGTCGTGGAGGCCACCGGAGTCGTCGGCCCCCTGGTTCTGCCCGGCGAGACCGGCTGCGCGGGCTGTCTGCACGAGGGGCGGACCGACCGCGACCCGGCCTGGCCGCGCCTGGTGGCGCAGTGGCGCTCGGGTTCGGGCAGGTCCCGCGCGGTGCGGGCCTGCGATGTGACTCTCGCCACTACGGTCGCCGGGTTGGCCGCCGCCCACGCACTGGCCTTCCTCGACGGCCGGGTCCCGACGACCGCGGGCGCCCGCTGGGAGGTGTCACTGCCCGGCCTGACCTGGCACGCGAGACCGGTCTGGGGGCACCCGGCATGCCCGTGCGGTGCCGCGGAGAAAGGTAAGAAGGGGGCACGGGCCGGTGAGGACGGGAAGCCGCACGAGACAATGAAGGGGCAACGGTCGTCGAAGGAACGCCGTGAGGCGGACGCGGCGCGGCCGGCAGGGACTTGGAGGGCGCATGTCTGATCTTCCCCGCAAGGCGGTCACCCGGACCGCCAAGCTCGCCGCGCTCCCGCTCGGCTTTGCCGGGCGGGCCACCTGGGGGCTGGGCAAGCGGATCGTCGGGGAGTCCGCGGAGATCGTCGGCCGCGAGCTGCAACAGCGCACGGCGGAGCAGCTGTTCAAGGTGCTCGGCGAGCTCAAGGGCGGCGCGATGAAGTTCGGCCAGGCCCTGTCGGTCTTCGAGTCGGCGCTGCCGGAGGAGGTCGCCGGCCCCTACCGCGCGGCGCTCACGAAGCTGCAGGAGGCGGCCCCGCCGATGCCGACGCGCACCGTGCACACGGTGCTCGCCGAGCGGCTCGGCGAGGACTGGCACGAGCTGTTCCTCGAGTTCGAGGACAAGCCGGCCGCCGCGGCCTCGATCGGCCAGGTTCACCGCGGGATCTGGCACGACGGCCGCGAGGTGGCGGTCAAGGTGCAGTACCCGGGAGCGGGCGACGCCCTGCTGTCCGATCTGAACCAACTGAGCCGATTCGCCCGCCTGCTGGGGCCACTCATCCCCGGCATGGACATCAAGCCGCTGATCGCCGAGCTCAGGGACCGGGTCTCGGAGGAGCTGGACTACGCCCTGGAGGCCCAGGCCCAGCAGGTGCACGCGGAGGAGTTCGCCGGCGACCCGGACGTCGTGGTACCCGGTGTGGTCCACCAGTGCGACCAGGTGCTGGTCACCGAGTGGATCGACGGCGTCCCGCTGTCGGAGATCATCGCGGACGGCACCGCGGAGCAGCGCGACCGCGCCGGCCAGCTGCTGGCCCGCTTCCTCTTCTCGGGCCCGGCCCGCACCGGCCTGCTGCACGCCGACCCGCACCCGGGCAACTTCCGTCTGCTGCCCGGCGGTCCGGCCGGCGAGGACGACTGGCGGCTCGGGGTCCTGGACTTCGGCACGGTCGACCGCCTCCCCGGCGGCCTGCCGACCACGATCGGCGACTCGCTGCGCATGACCCTCGACGGCGAGGCGGAGGCCGTCTACGAACTCCTCTGCGAGGAGGGCTTCGTCAAGGAGTCCATCGAGCTGGACCCGGCCGCCGTTCTGGACTACCTCCTGCCGATCATCGAACCGGCCCAGGCCGACGAGTTCACCTTCACCCGCGGCTGGATGCGCAGCCAGGCGGCCCGCATCGCCGACCCCCGCTCCCCCGCCTATCAGCTGGGCAAGCAGCTGAACCTGCCGCCGGCCTATCTGCTGATACACCGGGTGACGTTGAGCACGATCGGTGTGCTGTGCCAGCTGGGCGCGACGGTCCGGCTGCGGGACGAGCTGGAGGAGTGGCTGCCGGGGTTCGTCCCGGAGGCGGCGGAGGAAGAAGAGTCGGCCGCGGAGGCGTGAGCTACCACCAGGCCGAGTCGAGCCGTCCCTCGATCGCCCGGAGGTTCTCCCGGGAACAGGCGTCGCAGAAATAGTGGCGGGTGCCGTTCTCCACGGAGCAGATCCAGGTGGGTTGCGGACCCTCGGCGCGGGTGCCGCAGCGTGCGCACACCAGGGGCTGGGGCTCCGCCGGGGAGCCGCCGTCGTCACTGCCTCCGGAAAGACTCGTCACGCGGCGACGATACGCCGAGGTCGGCGCCCGCGCGGGTACAACGCACCGCGGGGGCCGGTCCGTTCGGACGGACCGGCCCCCGCGGGGGAGCTATCGCCTCCCGGGCTCGGGAGGCCACCGCTTCAGGTGTGGTCGGTTACTGCATGACGGCCATGGCGAGCGCACGGCGGGCACGCCGCGAGGCGCGCTCCGCACGGCGCTGCATCCGACGGGCGGTCGCCAGGCGCACGGCCTGGCGTTCCCGCTCGGCCTCGTGCAGCAGGTCGTGCATATGCGCACGAGCCAGGGCTTCTGGTTGAAGTTGCATCTCTCGGGTCCTGTTCTGGGGTGAACCGGCGGTGCCGGTAGTCGTGGTGTCTTCGATCGCGGAGCCGGCGGGCTCGTTGGTGGACGGCTTCATCGAGGCCTGCTTCTTGGGGTCGTGCGTGAGGGGGCGGTCGATCGTTCCTGCGGTGTTCATGCCGTGACCGGGTTCTTGCGCGGGCGACCACGCGGCCGCTTCCGGGCGACGACGACACCCTGGACGAACAGCTCGCCACCCCAGACGCCCCAGGGCTCACGCCGCTCCTTGGCGCCGGCGAGGCAGGCCTCGATCAGCGGGCAGGTGCGGCAGAGGGACTTGGCGTACTCGACGTCCGCCGGCGACTCGGCGAAGAAGACCTCCGGGTCGTAGGAACGGCAGGGGACGGGTACGCCGAGGTTCTCGATGGCGTCGTCGAGCGCGGTGAGCGCGGTGAGCGGGATCAAGGCGGAGTCCTCCGTGAGGCCGGGCGGGGGGATCGTTTCGGAAGGCGGTACGGACGGGGCGTGCGCTTCGAGTTGCACGGTTCGTCTTCCTCGTCTGGTCGTTCCGGTCCTGTTGGACCGGGTGGCGGCTGGTACCGGGTTCTTTTCTTGTCCCGAGGCCCCTTCGCCCGTCCGTCCCGGTGATGGGACAAACAGAAGGGCCGCGGATCCCGGATGGGGTTCCGCGGCCCTGAAGGCGCCGGCCTGATTGATCAGGCTGGATCACTCCAGGGTTCTGGCCCACGGAAGGCCCACATCAGGTGGTGCTGCGTCGTCTGCTTCCGGTTTCCGGCACCAGCCGCCGTAAAGGCATAGGCCTGCGCCTGTGCCGCTACTGCTTCCAGTGCCTTCGTCGGTCGCTCATCGCGCTCACGAACGGGAAGACCCGCGAGAGACACGGAGGACGCCGGCCGGGCGGCACGAATGCCGGACAGACCGGTGCCCGGGTTGGAGGCGCCGAGCATGCACAGGGAAGCGACGACCGAGCGATCGGTCATTTTGACGGTGCTGATGGAGCTCTTCTTGATGCTGATCACTGGACTCGCCTCCTCTCGGCGTCTAGGGGGACTGGGATGAACCAGCCCGACGGATATGCAAGTAGAACACGGAATCGGGGCCTCCGAGAAGGCCTCCGTCCCCGTGGCTAAGAACCTATGGGGATTGCTGGGGCATGCGCAAACTATTTTTTCGACGAGTTTCCCTCAGCCCTCCTCGTCGCCTTCCCCGACCTCCCGGCCTGCGCAGATGGCCAGGACATCGGCCCCGTAGCGGTTGAACTTGCGCGCTCCGACGCCGGGGATCCGGGCCAGCTCGTGCTCGTCGTCCGGGACGGTCTCGGCGATCGCCATCAGCGTCTTGTCGGTGAAGACGCAGAACGCCGGCTGCCCGCTGCGCCGCGCCTGCTCGGCCCGCCACTCGCGCAACCGCTCGTACAGGCCCTCGTCCATGTCGGACGGGCAGTCCTCGCAACGCATCAGCTTCATCTCACCGGCGTCGGTGAGCGTGCGCCCGCACACCCGGCAGCGGGCCGGGCTGCGCTGGGTGCGCCGCGGGACGACGTCCGGTCTCCCGGCGAAGCCGCGCTCGACCCCGCCGGGGCCCGCCGCCGCGCCACGGCCGACGGCGGCGGTGGAACCGGGCCGCAGCCCGTCCAGGAAGCGGCTGGGGCGACGGCTCGGGCGGCCGCCGGGCGAGCGGGACAGGGACCAGGAGACATGGAGGCGCTCGCGGGCACGGGTGACACCGACGTAGAGGAGGCGGCGCTCCTCCTCGATCTGCTCGTCGGTCTTTGCGTAGGTGATCGGCATCATGCCCTCGGCGACGCCGACCAGGAAGACGACGTCCCACTCCAGGCCCTTGGCCGAGTGCAGGGAGGCCAGGGTGACGCCCTGGACGGTCGGGGCGTGCTGGGCGTTCGCCCGCTCGTCCAGCTCGGCGACGAGGTCACCGAGGGTGGCTCCGGATCCGGCGGCGGCGAAGTCCTGCGCGAGGTTCACCAGGGCGGCCAGGGACTCCCAGCGCTCTCTGACCGCGCCGGACCCGGCCGGGGGCTGCGATGTCCAGCCCTCCCCCGACAGCACGGCACGCACCTGGGAGGGCAGGTCGACGGCGTCGTCGAGCAGGGAGTCGTTGCCGCCGAAGCGGGCCGCGCCGCGCAGGGCGACGATGGCCCTGCGCACCTCGGGCCGGTCGAAGAACCGCTCGGCGCCGCGCAGTTGGTAGGGCACCCCGGCGTCGGAGAGGGCCTGTTCGTAGGTCTCGGACTGGGCGTTCGTGCGGAACAGGATCGCGATCTCGGCCGCGGGGACGCCCGCGTCGATGAGCTCGCGGATGCGGCGGGCCGCGCCCTCGGCCTCGGCCGGCTCGTCGACGTACTCGGTGTAGCCGGGCTCGGGGCCCGCCGCGCGCTGGGAGACCAGCTCCAGGCGGTGGTCGGCGGCGCGGCCGCGGGCCTGGGCGAGGAGGCCGTTGGCGAGGTGGACGACCTGGGGGGTGGAGCGGTAGTCGCGGACCAGCTTGACGACGGTGGCGCCGGGGTGGCGGGTGCGGAAGTCGAGCAGGTGGTCGGGGGTTGCGCCGGTGAACGAGTAGATCGTCTGGCTGGCGTCGCCGACCACGCAGAGGTTGTCCCGCTCGCCGAGCCACAGCTCCAGCAGGCGCTGCTGGAGCGGGCTGACGTCCTGGTACTCGTCGACGACGAAGTGCTGGTACTGGGCGCGGACCTGTTCGGCGATGTCGTGGCGGTCCTGCAGGACGGCCACGGTGAGCAGCAGGACGTCCTCGAAGTCGATGACGGAGCGGTCCCGCTTGAGGTCTTCGTAGACGGAGTAGAGCTGGGCGATCTCGGCCGGGTCGCGGGGTGCCTCACGGCCGGCCTTGGCGGCGGCCGCGGCGTAGTCGGCGGGGACGGTCTGGGTGACCTTGGACCACTCGATCTCGGCGGTGACGTCCCGCAGCTCGCCCCGGTCGAGGCGGATGCGGCAGGCGGCGGCCGCGTCGGCGACGAGCTGGATCTTGCGGTCGACGAGCCGGGGCATGGAGCCGCCGACCGCTTTCGGCCAGAAGTACTGGAGCTGGCGCAGGGCCGCGGAGTGGAACGTGCGGGCCTGGACGCCGGCGGCGCCGAGCTGCCGCAGCCGGCCGCGCATCTCTCCGGCGGCACGGTTGGTGAAGGTGACGGCCAGCACGCTGGAGGGCTGGAGGATCCCGGCCCGCACCCCGTAGGCGATCCGGTGGGTGATCGCCCGGGTCTTGCCCGTGCCGGCGCCCGCCAGCACGCACACCGGGCCCCGCAGGGCGGTGGCCACGGCGCGCTGCTCGGGGTCGAGCCCCTCGAGCACCGCGTCGGCCGATGCCGGAACCTGCGGGAAGAGCGTGGAGTGCGTTGCTGCTGTCACACGGCCATGCTGCCAGGTCGCCCGAGACGGGCGCGTCGGTTGTCCACAGGCAGGCACCATTAGTCGTACCAATGCGGCAGGCGTCACGTCGGTCGGGGCACCGCGTGTGGGAATGGTGGCTCTTTCAAGTACGTTCCCCCACTGCGAGCACCGATCCCCCAGCAGCTGAGGAGAGCGAGAGACATGCCGGGCACTGTGACGATGTACAGCACCACGTGGTGCGGCTACTGCCGTCGGCTGAAGAGCCAGATGGACCGCGAGGGCATCACGTACAACGAGATCAACATCGAGCAGGACCCGGAGTCCGCGGCGTTCGTGGAGAAAGCGAATGGCGGAAACCAGACGGTCCCGACCGTGCTGTTCGCCGACGGTTCGACGCTGACGAACCCGTCGCTGGCGCAGGTGAAGCAGAAGATCGGCGCGTAGTCGCTCCGCGGTTTCGCACGGAAGGCGGTCCCTGAGTTCGTCTCAGGGACCGCCTTCTCGCTTGTGGTCACTGTGGTCGCTTGTGGGGCGAGCGCCTCAGACGAAGCTCCGCGTCGGCAGCGGCTTGCCGTACCACATCTCGATCAGGCGGGCCGCGATGGAGATGCCGTAGGGCGGCAGGACCTCGCCGGACTCGAAGGCGGCGCCCAGTTCGTCGCGGGAGAACCAGCGGGCCTCGTGGATCTCGTCGCCGTCGACATCGATCTCGGTCGAGGTGGCGTGGGCCATGAAGCCGAGCATCAGGCTGGACGGGAACGGCCAGGGCTGGCTGGCGACGTACTCGACCTGGCCGACGGCGATGCCGGCCTCCTCGAAGACCTCGCGGCGCACCGCCTGCTCGATGGACTCGCCGGGCTCGACGAAGCCGGCCAGCGTCGAGAAGCGGCCCTCCGGCCAGTGCACCTGACGGCCGAGCAGGATGCGGTCGTCTGCGTCGGTGACGGCCATGATCACGGCGGGGTCGGTGCGCGGGTAGTGCTCGGCGCCGCAGGCGGGGCAGCGGCGGATGTGACCGGCCGCCGCGATCACCGTGCGCTCGCCGCAGCGGGAGCAGAAGCGGTGGGTGCGCTGCCAGTTCTCCAGGCCGACCGCGTGCACCATCAGGCCCGCGTCGCGGGGTGAGAGGAGCAGCCCGGCCTCGCGCAGGCCCGCGGCGCGCGCGGACTGGTCGATCCGTCCGGGCAGCGCGTCCTTCTGGAGGGCGAAGTAGCTGACGCCGTCCTCGTCGATGCCCAGGAAGTAGCGGTGCGCCTCGGTCAGGGGGGCTTCGAACGAGGGGGTCATGACGAGTTCGGTGCGGCCGTCCGCCGTCTCGTCGATGAGGACCTGGCCGCCGGAGACCACGAAGCAGCGCGTCGTGGGGTGGCTCCAAGCCGCCGCGAGCCAGGCCTCGTCGAGGCGGTGGTGGGCGGCGCGGTCGATGCCGCTCGGGGCGGTGAGCGAGATGGGGCGGTTGGCGGTGTGGTCGGTCCAGGTGGTCACGGGTGCTTCCAACTCCCCCAGTGGAACGGATTGTTTCGGCGGGCGGTTCGGCGGGACGTGCGGTGGGAGGCGGCCGGGTCCGGTGGGGTCGGGCGGTGCGGGGCGGCCCTTACAGTGTGCTCCCCGCGCGCTGCCGCTGCGGACGGCGCCGGGTGCTCAGGGCGCATGGCGCCAGTTCTCCGCGAGGTCGCCCCACAGGTACGCGGTGGTCTCGACGCCCTTGAGCAGCAGGTCGAGCTCGACCTTCTCGTTCGGCGCGTGCCAGCCGTCGGACGGCACGGAGATGCCCAGGAAGAGCACCGGGGCACCCAGTACCTCCTGGAGGTCGGCGGCCGGGCCGGAGCCGCCCTCGCGGGTGAAGCGGACCGGCTTGTCGAAGGCGCGCCCCATGGCGCGGGCGACGGACTGCAGGGCCGGGTGGTCCAGCGGCGTCAGGCACGGGCGCGTGGCGGCGCCGAACGTGATCTCGTGCCGGATCCCGGCGGGAACCTGCTCGGCGGCCCACGCGCGGACGGCCTTCTCGACGTGGTCCGGATCCTGGCCGGCGACGAGCCGGAAGGAGAGCTTCACCATCGCCGAGGACGGGATGATCGTCTTGCTGCCGGGGCCCTGGTAGCCGCCGCCGATGCCGTTGACCTCGGCGGTGGGGCGGGCCCAGATGCGCTCCAGGGTGCTGTGCCCCGCCTCGCCCTGGGCGGCGTACGACTTGGCGGTGCGCAGCCACTGCCGCTCGTCGAAGGGCAGTTCGGCGAAGAGTTCGCGCTCGCGGTCGGTGAGCTCGACGATGCCGTCGTAGAAGCCGGGGACGGCCACGCGTGCGTGCTCGTCGTGAAGGGCGGCGACCAGGCGGGCGACCGCGGTGGCCGGGTTGGGCACGGCGCCGCCGAAGGAGCCGGAGTGGATGTCCTGGTCGGGGCCGTGCAGCGTGATCTCGCACTCGGCGAGGCCGCGCATACCGGTGCACACCGTGGGGGTGTCCGCGGACCACATGCCGGTGTCGGAGACGATCACGGCGTCGGCGGCGAGCCGGTCCGCGTGCTGCTCCACCAGCGCGCGGAAGTGCGGGGAGCCGGACTCCTCCTCGCCCTCGATCAGCAGCTTGAGGTTGACGGCGGGGGCGGTGCGGCCGGTGGCGGCGAGGTGGGCGCGGACGCCGAGTGTGTGGAAGAACACCTGGCCCTTGTCGTCGGCCGCCCCGCGCGCGTGGAGGCGGTTCTCGCGGACGACGGGCTCGAAGGGTTCGCTGTCCCAGCCGTCCTCGCGGGCGGCGGGCTGTACGTCGTGATGGCCGTAGACCAGGACCGTGGGCGCCTCGGGGTCGGCGGCGGGCCACTCTGCGAACACGGCGGGGGCGCCCGGGGTGTCCCAGACCTCGGTGGCCGGGAAGCCGGTCTCCCGGAGCTTGGCGGCGAGCCAGTCGGCGCTGCGGCGTACGTCGGCGGCGTGGTCGTGCTGGGCCGACACGGACGGGATGCGCAGCCACTCGGCGAGGTCGTCGAGGAAGGCGGCGCGGTGCTGCTCGATGTACGTACGGACGGCGCTGACGACGCTGTCAACGGGATGGCTCATGGTCACGAGCCTATCGGCCCGCACCGACATCCTCGGTGGGCGGTTCCTCACAGTTTGCTTGTGCGTTCGGCTCCCCCAGCAGCAGCCGCTCCAGTGCCGCCCGGTCCGGCAGGTCCGCCGGTCGTACAACCTCACCCGTGCGTACGTACAGGAACGCCGCATTGACGGATTCCAGGGGAACGCCCTGCTGCTCGGCCCAGGCGAGCCGGTAGATGGCGAGCTGGAGCGGGTCGGCGGTGCGGTTGCGGCTGGTCTTCCAGTCGACGATCTCGTACGTCGTCCCGTCGCCGTCGCCCTCCTTGTAGACGGCGTCGATCCGGCCCCGGACCACGCGGCCGGCGATGGCGAGCTGGAAGGGCGCCTCGACGCGGTGGGGCGTGCGGTGCGCGTACTCGGTGCGTTCGAAGGCGTCCTTGAGTGCCTCCAGGTCACGCTCGTCGGCGATCTCGGCCTCGCTGCCGGGCAGCTCCTCCGGCTCCAGCACGGGCAGGGTCAGCTCTTCGAAGCGGGCCTCGACCCAGGCGTGGAACCGGGTGCCCCGGCGCGCGGCCGGCTGCGGGGGGCGCGGCATGGGGCGTGCGAGTTCCCGTGCGAACCCGTCCGGGTCGGCGGCCAGCCGCAGCACCTGGGAGGCGGTGAGCGAGGCGGGCAGCGGCACGTCGGTCACGGCTTCACGCGCGCGCAGGAGCTCACCGGTGAGCGCGTCGAGGTCGCGGTCCCAGGAGGCGAGGGTGCGGGCCTCCTCCGGGGTGAGGCGGGCGGGGGCGACCGGTCGCGAGTACGCCGGCCCGCCCTCCGGGGTGCGCCCGGTGCCGGCACGCGCGCGTACGCCCGTCTCCTCGGCGGGCTCCGGAGCGGCCGCCTGGTGCGGCACGCTCGGGCGGTCCGCCGACCAGGTGTCCCAGTCGTCCGGCTCGCCCTCCCGGAACGGGTCCTCGTCGTAGGGCGGTTCCTCGTCCTCGTACACCGGATCCTCGTCGTCCGGTGGCGGAGGCCACTCCGGGTCCTCGTGCTCGTCCGGGTCGTGTACGGCGGTGGGTTCGCCGTCCTGGTGGGCGGCGAGGTCCTCCAGGTGGGCGAGGACGGTTGCGGCGGCCGCCCGGCGGCGGGCGAGGGAGGCCTCGTCCAGGGGCAGGGGCCAGACCTGCTCGGCGCTCGCCGCGTGCAGTGCGGGGTTCTCCTCGTCCTCGGCCGGCTCGTCCGCCCAGGCCTCGATCTCGCCGTAACCCCGCTCGCAGTGCTCGTACAGGGCGAGCAGGAAGTCGGACGGGCCGCGCGGCTTCTTCTGGGTGGGGCCCCACCAGTGGCCGGAGCCGAAGAGGAGGGAGCGGGGGCGGGTGAAGGTGACGTAGCCGAGGCGGAGTTCCTCGGTGTGCTGGTGCTCCTTCATGGCCTCCTGGAATGCCTTCAGGCCGCGTGAGTCCCAGGCCTCGACGTCGGGCAGGGTGTCGGCGTCGCCGCGCAGCTCGTGCGGCAGCACCTTGCCCTGGGCGGTCCACTTCTCGCGGCCCTGGGTGCTGGGGAAGGTGCCGGTGACCAGTCCCGGGACGGCGACGACGTCCCATTCGAGGCCCTTGGACTTGTGCGCGGTGAGCACCTTGACCGTGTTCTCGCCGCCCGGCAGCGCGTTGTCGAGGCCCTTCTCGTACTGGGCGGCGGTGCGCAGGAAGCCCAGGAAGGCGAGCAGGGTCGCCTCGCCGTCGCCGGCGGCGAAGGAGGCGGCGATGTCGAGGAAGTTGGAGAGGGTCTCGCGGCGGCGGGCGGCCAGCGC
The DNA here is from genome assembly GCF_022698165.1 of Streptomyces cylindrosporus. Lineage (GTDB taxonomy): Bacteria > Actinomycetota > Actinomycetes > Streptomycetales > Streptomycetaceae > Streptomyces > Streptomyces cylindrosporus. The sequence continues at coordinate 314,362 of NZ_JALDAY010000005.1, read as the reverse complement.
GTGCGGGGACGCCGACAGCTCCACCTCCAGGCCGGTGACGGCGAGGACGCGGTGCAGGACGTCCATCAGCGGGTCGGACAACGACCGGCGCAGATCGCGCAGTTCGGTGGCGAGGCGGGCGAACCGCACGCGCGCGTCCGGCGAGAACGGCAGCCCGTCGTCCTCCTGCTCGGCGTCGAGCGGCAGCTCCAGGAAGGTGTCGAGGGCGTCCGCCAGCGATATCACCTCGGACGGGTCGACCCCCTCGACGGCCTCCGCCAGCCTGCGGTCCCGGTCCTCCTCACCCTCCACGCGCGCGTGGGCGACGAGCCGCCGGGCGCGCCTGCCGAGCAGGGCGAGGTCGCGCGGGCCGATGCGCCAGCGCGGGCCGGTCAGCAGGCGGACCAGGGAGGCGTTGGCGCCGGGGTCCTGGAGGACCTCGCAGACGGCGACGAGGTCGGCGATCTCGGGCAGGTGCAGCAGCCCGGACAGGCCGACGACCTCGACGGGGACGTCCCGGGCGACGAGCGCGCCCTGGATCTCCGCGAAGTCGGTCGCCGTACGGCACAGGACGGCGATCTCGCCGGGTGCCGTGCCAGTGTTCACGAGGTGGGCGATCGAGTCGGCGAGCCACTCGATCTCCTCGGCGTGGGTGGTCAGCAGCGCGCAGCGGACCGTGCCGTCACGCTCGGCGCCGGGAGCCGGGCGGAGGGCCTGCACGCCCGCGTGCATGGCGCGCAGGGGCTCGGCGAGGCCGTTGGCGAGGTCGAGGAGGCGGCCGCCGCTGCGGCGGTTCTCGCTGAGCGCCTGCCGGGTGGCGGGGCGTCCGTCGGGGTGGGCGAAGTGCTCCGGGAAGTCGTCCAGGTTGGCGACGGAGGCGCCGCGCCAGCCGTAGATCGCCTGGCAGGGGTCGCCGACCGCGGTCACCGGATGCCCTGTGCCGTCGCCGAACAGGCCCGCCAGGAGGACGCGTTGGGCCACCGACGTGTCCTGGTACTCGTCGAGCAGGACCACCCGGAACTCGTCGCGCAGGATGCGGCCCACCTCGGGAAGCTGCGCGAGCTGCGCGGACAGGGCGATCTGGTCGCCGAAGTCGAGCAGGTCGCGCTCGCGCTTGGCGGCCCGGTAACGCACCACCAGGTCGGCGAGTTCACGCCGGGCCGCGGCCGCCTCGGGCACCTTGCGCAGGGCGTCGTTGGTGAGCTTGGCCCCCTCCAGGGTGCGCAGCAGCCCGGCGTCGTACCGGCGCAGGTCCTCCGGTCGTACGAGGTGCTCGGCGAGTTCGGCGTCGAGGGCGAGCAGGTCGCTGACCAGGTCGGCGAAGGAGCGGGTGAGGGCGGGGTAGGGGCCGGGGGACTCGCGCAGGACGCGCGCGGCGAGCTGGTAGCGGGTGGCGTCGGCGAGCAGCCGGGAGGTGGGTTCGAGGCCGATGCGCAGGCCGTGGTCGGTCAGCAGGCGGCCCGCGAAGGCGTGGTACGTCGAGATCACCGGCTCGCCCGGCGGGTTGTCGGGGTCGATGGCGTCGGGGTCGGTGACGCCGGCCTTGACGAGCGCCTTGCGGACGCGCTCGGCGAGTTCGCCGGCCGCCTTGTTGGTGAAGGTGAGGCCGAGGACCTGTTCGGGGGCGACCTGGCCGGTGCCGACCAGCCACACCACGCGTGCCGCCATCACCGTGGTCTTGCCCGACCCCGCTCCGGCCACGATCACCTGCGGGGCGGGCGGCGCGACGATGCAGGCCGTCTGCTCCGGGGTGAACGGGATCCCGAGGAGCTCCTTGAGCTGATCGGGATCGGTGATACGAGGCGGCACGTCAGAGAGGCTAGCGGCGGCCACTGACAGCGGCGGACAGATCGGCCTCGGGGTGAGGAGAAACGCAGGTCAGCACGGGTGGTGTCGTCGATCACCCGGGTCACTCGACCACGTGCCGCCCTTCGGGCCGGGCGCTGCACGACGCCCGGAACGCGCAGTGTGTGCAGTGTTGTCCGGCGGTCGGGGTGAACCGTTCGTCGAGGACCTTGCCGGCCGCGGTCGCCAGCAGTTCGCCGACCCACTCCCCCTCCAGCGGCTCCTGGGCCTGCACCTTGGGCAGTGTCTCGCCGCCGTCGCGCTGGGCGGCGCCCTGGCGCAGCTGGACCAGTTCGGCGCCGCCCGGCTCGGGGCGCACCCCGTCGAAGGCCTCGTCCACGGCGCCCTCGCGGACGGCGAGCTGGTAGACCGCGAGTTGCGGATGGTGCTCCACCTCGCGCGCGGTGGGCGCCTGTTTGCCGGTCTTGAAGTCGACGACATAGGCGCGGCCGTCGCCGTCCGCCTCGACGCGGTCCATCTGGCCGCGGATGCGCACCTCGTAGTCGCCGGCTTCCAGGGTGACGTCGAAGTCGTGCTCGCTGGCCACCGGCGTGCGTCCGGTGCGGTCCATGACGTGCCACTTCAGGAAGCGTTCGAGCGCCACGCGCGCGTTCTCCTTCTCCTGCGCCGACTTCCAGGGCGCGTCGAAGGCGAGCGCGTTCCACACGGAGTCGAGGCGCTCCATGAGGACGGCGAGGTCGGCCGGGGTGTGCCCGGAGGCGACCTCGTCGGCGAGGACGTGCACCACGTTGCCGAAGCCCTGGGCGGCCGTGGCGGGCGCGTCGGCCTTCACCTCGCGGCCCAGGAACCACTGCAGGGCGCAGGTGTTGGCGAGCTGGTCGAGGGCGCTGCCGGAGAGCACGACGGGCTGGTCGCGGTTGCGCAGCGGCACCTTGGACTCGGTCGGGTCCCACATGCCCCACCAGCGGTAGGGGTGGGCCGACGGGACGAGCGGGCGGCCGTCCTCGTCGGCGAGCGCGGCAAGCCGGGCCAGCCGGTGCGCGGCGGCCTCCCTGAGGGTGTCGGAGACGCGCGGATCGACGGTCGTGGCGCGCAGTTCGGCGACGAGCGCGGCGACGGACAGCGGTCGGCGGGGGCGGCCCGTGACGTCCTTGGGTTCGACGCCGAGTTCGGTGAGGAAGCGGGAGGGCTGGTCGCCGTCGTCGGCGGGGGCCTTCACGGCGGTGACGACGAGCCGTTCACGCGCGCGCGTGGCGGCGACGTAGAACAGGCGGCGTTCCTCGGCGAGCAGCGCCCCCGGGGTGAGCGGTTCGGCGAGTCCGTCGCGGCCGATGCGGTCCGCCTCCAGGAGCGAGCCGCGGCGGCGCAGGTCGGGCCACAGGCCCTCCTGGACGCCCGCGACGACGACCAGGCGCCACTCCAGGCCCTTGGAGCGGTGCGCGGTCATCAGGCGTACGGCGTCGGGGCGTACGGCACGCCGGGTGAGGGTGTCGGCGGCGATGTCCTCGGCGTCGATCTCCTCCAGGAAGTTGAGGGCGCCCCGGCCGCCCGTGCGCTCCTCCGCGCGCGCGGCGGTCGCGAACAGCGCACACACGGCGTCCAGATCGCGGTCGGCGTTGCGTCCGGCCGCGCCGCCGCGCCGGGCGGACCGCTCCAGGCGCCCGGGCCAGGGAGTGCCCTCCCACAGCTCCCACAGCGCCTCCTCGGCCGTGCCGCCGCCGGCGAGGCGCTCCCGGGCCTTGCGCAGCAGCGCGCCGAGCCGCTGGGCGCCACGCGCGTACGCGGGGTCGTGCACGGCCAGGCGCTCCGGCTCGGCCAGCGCCCGCGCGAGCAACTCGTCCGAGGGCGGCGGCAGGGCGTTGCCGGCGGCCCGCTCCTCGTCCCGCAGGGCCCGCCCGAGCCGACGCAGGTCCGCTGCGTCCATGCCGCCGAGCGGGGAGGCGAGGAGGGTGAGGGCGGTCTCGGTGTCGAGCCAGCAGGGGGCCACCGCACCGGCTGAGCCGCCTTCGCCGCCGTCCACTGAATCGGTCGCGTCACGCCCGCCACCGTCCAGCGCCTCAGCCGCGTCACCTTCGCCGCCGTCCACTGGCGCAGCCGCGTCGCGCTCGTCGCCCTCTGGCGCCTCACGCTCGTCGCTCGTTGGCGCCTCAGCCGCGCCCCGCTCGCCGCCGTCCAGCGACTCAGCCGCGCCGCCTTCGCCGCCGTCCACCGGCTCAGCCGCGTCACGCTCGCCGCCCTCTGCCGCCTCAGGCGCGTCGCGCTCGTCGCGCCCTGGCGCCCCAGCAGCGCCGTCCTGGCCACCATCCGGCGTGTCTTGCCCGCCCTCCGCCGCCGGTGCCACGTCCGCGCCCTCGCCACGCGCGCGTGGGCCTGCGTCGGCCGCCTCCGCCGTGGCCACCGCCCGTAGGGCCGTCAGCAAGGGCGCGACAGCCGGTTCGTGGCGCAACGGCAAGTCGTCGCCGTCTATGTCCAGGGGGACGCCCGCGGCCGTGAGCGCGCGGCGCACCGTCGGGATCGTCCGGGAGCCGGCCCGCACCAGGACGGCCATCTCGCGCCAGGGGACGCCGTCCTCCAGGTGCGCGCGGCGCAGGATGTCGGCGACGTTGTCCAGTTCCGTGCCGGCCGTCGGGTACGTGTACACCTCGATGCGGCCGCCGTCGCGCACCGGCGCGAGCTCGCGGTGCGCGCGTACCTTCTCCGCCGGGAGCCGGGTCAGCGGCATGCGCTGGGTGAGCAGCCGGGTCCCGGCCAGCAGCGCGGCACCGGATCGGCGGGAGGTGCGCAGAACCTCCACGGGCGCCGGGCTGCCGTCCACGCGCGTGAAGGCGTGCGGGAACTCCAGGATGCCGTTCACGTCGGCGCCCCGGAAGGCGTAGATCGACTGGTCCGGGTCGCCGTACGCGACCAGGGTGCGCCCCCCGCCCGCGAGCGCGTGCAGCAGCCGTACCTGCGCCGCGTCCGTGTCCTGGTACTCGTCCACGAGTACGGCGTCGTACTGCGCGGCGAGCTTCTCGGCCACCTCGGGGCGGCGGGCGAGGAGGACCGCGCGGTGGACCAGTTCCGCGTAGTCGAGGACGCCCTGGAGGTCGAGGACGTCGAGGTACTCGGCGAGGAAGGCGGCCGCGGCACGCCAGTCGGGACGGCCGATGCCGCGCGCGAAGGCATCCAGGGCGCCCGGGTCCAGGCCCAGCTCACGGCTGCGCGCGAGGACCGCACGGACCTCGTCGGCGAAGCCGCGGGTGGTCAGGCACGCGCGCAGGTCGTCCGGCCAGCGCACGTGCGCGAGGCCGAGCCGCTCCAGGTCGGGCTGCCCGGCGAGCAGTTCACGGACGGCGACGTCCTGCTCGGGGCCGGACAGCAGCCGCAGCGGCTCCACGAACAGCTCGCTGTCCTGGTGGGCGCGGACCAGGGCGTAGCAGAAGGAGTGGAACGTCGTCGCCCAGGGCGCGCGGGCCGCCCCCATGCGCAGCGCCATGCGGTCGCGCAGCTCGACGGCCGCCTTGCGGCTGAACGTCAGCACCAGGATGCGCTCGGGATCCCCGCCGCGGGCGATCCGTGCCGCCACCGACTCGACGAGCGTGGTGGTCTTTCCGGTGCCCGGACCTGCGAGGACGAGCAGCGGACCATCCTTGTGGTCAACCACGGAGCGCTGTGCGGCGTCCAGACGAGGGGGATCCGGTCGGGCCGGTGGGGTACGGACCAGTCGGTAAGCGCCACGGTTCCCCTGCCGCACCTGGGGGTGCGGCAGGCGCCTGGTGGAGGAAGAGGAGCTCACGTGGTTCGCCGGTCCTGGTGGTCGTACTGGTTGTCGGACCACCGCGCGTGCAGGGCGGTGATCTGGGGGTGAGGGGGACTCGTGCAGCCGACGCTACGCCGACGGGCGTTGCGGAAGCAGGGCTTCCCCTTCTTCCCCTCCTTCTCTTTCCGCCCGTACGGCACTCGCGACACGCGGGTCCCTCGCCTCACGAACGTACGGCATGCCACGGATGTGCCCCTGTTCCCCCGTACGGAGCACAGGTCACACACGGGGCCGCCGGATGGCGGAAGCTGTCAGGTGTGACCCTCCGCGCGTTCGCCGCCGTCCCAGCGCGCCCGCCTCATGTCGAGGCGCGGCAGGTGGCCCTCGGCGGCCCGGCTCGCCTCCTTCAGGGGCGTGCCCTCGGCGCGGTAGTGGTCGACCGCCTCGAGTTCGTGCCCCGGGAGCAGGACGCCGTCCGAGCGGACGACGCGCCACCAGGGGACGGCTCCGCCATAGAGGGCCATCACCCGGCCGACCTGCCGCGGGCCGCCCTCTTCCAGCCATTCGGCCACGTCCCCGTACGTCATGACACGCCCGGGCGGGATCAGTTCGGCGACCTCCAGGACGCGCTCGGCGTACTCGGGCAGCGCGTCGGGGCGGTCCTCGGGCGGCAGGCTCTCCTCGCTCATCCGTCCCATCCTGCCGCACCCCACCGACAGTGTGACGGGCCCGCCACCGTGCGTATCCCTCGCCCCGGGGCGGCGCTTCGGGCAGACTGTGCGCCCCCGCCTTTGCACCCTGATGCCCCCGTGTGTCGGTGGGGCATGCCACCATCATGCGGGCGGTGACCGGTGATACGAGATCAAGAAGAGACGATGAAGCAGCAGGGTGTGCAGCCGGAGGACGCGCAGAGCGCCTCTGACGCTTCGTCGCGCCCGGACACCGGCACCGAGGACCCGGAGACGGCCGAGAACGCCGCGCCCGGCACGCGCGCGGAGGACGCGTACAAGGACGACGCGGACTGCCTCGACGAGGCACACGCCGACGAGGTCGAGGGCGACGAACCGCTGCTCCCCGCGCGCGTGCACCGCCCCTCCGACCTGATGCGCCTCTTGGTGGGCCTGCTGGCCGTCGTCATACTGCTGGCGATCGCCGCCTTCGCGCACGGCACCACCTCAGGGCTCGAACAGGACATCAACAAAGGCACCGGACAGGCGCCCGACCTGCTCATCAAGATCGCCGGCCTGGCCTCCAGCATCGCGATCCTGCTGGTGCCGGTCGCGTTCGCGATCGAGCGGCTGATCAAGCGCGACGGGCTGCGCATCGCCGACGGCGTGCTCGCCGCGGTCCTCGCGCACGGCGTGACCCTGGCCACGGACCTGTGGGTCGCCAAGGCCGCCCCCGACTCCATCCAGGAGGCGCTCACCCAGCCCTCCCCCGGCGACATCCACGCGCTGACCGACCCGGTGCACGGCTATCTCGCCCCGGTCATCGCGTACATGACCGCCGTCGGCATGTCCCGGCGGCCGCGCTGGCGCGCGGTGCTGTGGATCGTGCTGCTCCTGGACGCGTTCTCGATGCTCGTCACCGGCTACACCACACCGTTCTCGATCATCCTGACGGTGCTGATCGGCTGGAGCGTGGCCTACGGCACGCTGTACGCGGTGGGCTCCCCCAACGTCCGCCCGACCGGGCGGACCCTGATGGCGGGCCTCAGGCACGTCGGCTTCCGCCCGGTGAGCGCCGCGCGCGAGGAGATGCCGGAGAACCCGGAGACGGGCGACCGCGGCCGGCGCTACTTCGTCACCCTGGAGGACGGCCCGCCGCTGGACGTCACGGTGGTCGACCGGGAGCAGCAGGCGCAGGGCTTCTTCTACCGCGCGTGGCGCAATCTGACCCTGCGCGGCTTCGCCACCCGCAGCAGCCTCCAGTCGCTGCGCCAGGCCCTGGAGCAGGAGGCGCTGCTCGCGTACGCGGCCATCGCGGCCGGCGCCAACGCGCCCAAGCTCATCGCGACCTCGGAGCTCGGCCCCGACGCCGTCATGCTCGTGTACGAGCACACCGGCGGGCGCACCCTCGACTCCCTCGCGGACGACCAGATCACCGACGAGCTGCTGCACGACACCTGGCACCAGGTGCGCGCGCTCCAGTCCCGCCGGATCGCGCACCGCAGGCTGGTGGGTGACGCGATTCTGGTGGATCGTTCCGGCACGGTCATCCTCACCGACCTGCGCGTCGGCGAGATCGCGGCCGGCGATCTGCTCCTGCGCATGGACGTCTCGCAGCTCCTGGTGACGCTCGGCCTGCGAGTGGGCGCCGAGCGCGCGGTGGCGTCCGCGGTGAGCGTGCTCGGCCCGGACGCGGTGGCCGACTGCCTGCCCATGTTGCAGCCCATCGCGCTCAGCCGCACCTCCCGCGCGACTCTGCGCAAGCTGGCCCGGGAACGCGCCCAGCGGGAGCGTGAGGCGGTCCTGGAGGCGTCCCGGCAGGCCAAGCAGGCCCGCCTGGAGGCGGCCGGGGACGACCACACCAGGCCCGTACTCGAAAAGCCCGACAAGAAGGCCGTGCGGGCCGAGCAGCGGGCCGAGAAGCGGGCCATCGACGAGGCGCTCGACGAAGCGCGCGAGGAGGACCTGCTCAGCCAGATCCGGCACCAGGTGCTGCTGATCAGGCCGCAGGCCCCGGTCGAGCCGGCCCGCCTGGAGCGGGTGCGCCCGCGGACGCTGATCAGTTTCATCGCGGGCGCGATCGGCGCGTACTTCCTGCTGACGCAGCTCACCCACATCGAGTTCGGGCCGCTGATCGAGAACGCCCAGTGGGGCTGGGTGCTGGCGGCCGTGGTGTTCTCGGCGGCCAGCTACTTCGCGGCGGCGATGGCGCTGCTGGGGTTCGTGCCCGAGCGGGTGCCGTTCCTGCGGACGGTGGCGGCTCAGGTGGCCGGGTCGTTCGTCAAGATCGTCGCGCCGGCGGCGGTGGGCGGCGTCGCGCTCAACACGCGCTTCCTGCAACGCTCCGGGGTCCGTCCGGGCCTCGCGGTCGCGAGCGTCGGCGCCTCGCAGCTGTTCGGGCTCGGCTGCCACATCCTGATGCTGCTGTCCTTCGGCTATCTGACCGGCACCGAGAAGACGCCGTCGCTGTCACCGTCCCGGACGGTCATCGCGGGTCTGCTGACGGTGGCGGTGCTCGTCCTGGTGGTCACCTCGGTGCCGTTCCTGCGCAAATTCGTCGTCACGCGCGTGCGCTCGCTCTTCGCCGGTGTCGTGCCGCGCATGCTGGACGTGCTGCAGCGGCCGCAGAAGCTGGTCACCGGCATCGGCGGCATGCTCCTGCTGACCGCCTGCTTCGTGATGTGCCTGGACGCCTCGATCCGCGCGTTCGGCCAGCAGGGGACCTCGCTGAGCATCGCCAGCGTCGCGGTCGTCTTCCTCGCCGGCAACGCGCTCGGCTCGGCGGCCCCGACCCCGGGCGGCGTCGGCGCGGTCGAGGCCACCCTGACGGTCGGTCTGATCGCCGTCGGCCTCCCCAAGGAGGTCGCGGCCCCCGCCGTCCTGCTGTTCCGCCTGCTGACCCTGTGGCTGCCCGTCCTCCCCGGCTGGCTGGCCTTCAACCAACTCTCCCGCAAGGGCTCGCTCTAGTACGGCCGTTTCCGGTACGTCCGCTTCTGCCGCGTCCGCTTCCATTACGTCCGTTCTGGTACGACGGCTGTACGCGCGCGTACCTCATACGGCCCGCGCCCCGAGCGCCCCGCCTCGGGCGACCGCAGGATGGAGGCATGCCGAAGCCTCCCCGCGCGCGTGCCGCTGCCCTGACCGCCACCGCCGTGCTGCTGTCCTCCGTGCTGGCGGCCTGTAGCGGCGGCGACTCCAAGGACGAGGACCTGTCGGCCCAGAAGCTGGACTGGAAGGACTGCACAGCACCTTCCCAGGCGGAGGGCGGCGGTGATGCCCCGTCACCGCTGCCGAATGGCACGAAGTGGCAGTGCGCCACCATGAAGGCGCCCCTCGACTGGAACAAGCCCAAGGGCGACACGATCGGCATCGCCCTGATCCGGGCGAAGACCAGCGGCAGCGAGAGCACGCGCATCGGCTCGCTCGTCTTCAACTTCGGCGGCCCCGGCGGCTCGGGCGTCACCACGCTGCCCGCCTTCGGCGAGGACTACGCGAAGCTGCGCACCCGCTACGACCTGGTCAGCTTCGACCCGCGCGGAGTCGGCCGCAGCGCCCCCGTGAAGTGCGAGAGCGACCAGCAGCTCGACTCCTACTTCCAGCAGGACGCGACCCCCGACGACGCGGCCGAGCGCACCAAGCTGCTGGACAACACCAAGGAGTTCAACGCGGCCTGCGAGAAGAACTCCAAGAAGGTGCTGGCGCACGTGCGCACCACCGACGCGGCCCGCGACATGGACCTCATGCGGCAGGTCCTCGGCGACGACAAGCTGTACTACTTCGGCATCTCCTACGGCACCGAACTCGGCGGCGTCTACGCCCACTTGTTCCCGAAGAAGGTGGGCAGGGCCGTCTTCGACGCGGTCGTCGACCCGACGCAGGACGCCGAACAGGGCTCCCTCGGCCAGGCCAAGGGCTTCCAGCTGGCGCTCGACAACTTCGCCGAGGACTGCACGTCGAAGACCGAGGACTGCCCGATCGGCGACACCGCCCAGGACGTGAAGGACCGTATCGCCAAGCTGCTGGCGGACCTCGACAAGAAGCCGATCCCGGGAATCTTCCCGCGCGAGCTGACCCAGACCGCCGCGACCAACGGCATCGCCCAGGCGCTGTACTCGAAGGACTTCTGGCAGTACCTCACAGAGGGCCTGGAGCAGGCGTACGACGGGGACGGCAAGATCCTCCTCGCCCTGTCCGACTCGATGAACGGGCGCAGCGAGAACGGCGAGTACAGCAACATCACCGCGGCCAACATCGCCATCAACTGCGCCGACGACAAGTCCCGGTACGACTCCGCATACGTCGAGCGGAAGCTGCCGGAGTTCCGGGCCGCCTCGCCGCTGTTCGGCGACTTCCTGGCCTGGGGAATGGTGAGCTGCACCGACTGGGCCGTCGCGGGCGCCGCCGAGCATCCCGACGTGAGCGCGGCCGGCTCGGCGCCGATCCTCGTCGTGGGCAACACCGGCGACCCGGCCACGCCGTACGAGGGCGCGCGGAAGATGGTGGACGCGCTGGGCAAGGGCGTGGGCGTCGAGCTGACCTACAAAGGCCAGGGGCATGGCGCCTACGACAGCAAGAACAAGTGCGTGCAGAGCGCGGTGAACGGCTATCTGCTGGACGGGAAGGTACCGGCGGCCGGAACCGTCTGCTCCTAGTGACCAACCCCCATTCCGGATAAACGTGCAGGTCAGAAGGTTATCCACAGGCCGACGCAGTTCCGGTTGGATTTGCCTACCATGGCCTGACCGCCGTCTGCTGCTCGGTGCGGACGGCTCACACGGGGGGAAGCACATGGCACGAATCGCACGCTGGGCGGCTCTGGGGGCGGCCGCCGGACTACTGGTGGCGGGCTGCAGCAGCGGCTCGTCGTCCGACGGCGGGGACGCAAAGGGGGGTGGGAGGACGAGCGGGGCCGCTTCACCGACGACCGGCTCCTCCGGCACGACCGCCGCGCTGCCCTCCTCCCTGACCGCGCAGAAACTCGCCTGGGGACGCTGCAAGGCCACCGCGGACTCCGCCGCGCCCGGCGGCGACTGGCAGTGCGCCACGCTCAAGGCGCCACTGGACTGGTCGAAGCCCGAAGGCGAGACGATCGGCCTCGCGCTGATCCGCTCGAAGGCGACCGGCGGCGACCGCATCGGCTCCCTGCTGTTCAACTTCGGCGGTCCGGGCGGCTCGGGCGTCGACTACATGCCGTCGTACGCACCCACCGTCTCCAAGCTGCACGAGCGGTACGACCTGGTCAGCTGGGACCCGCGCGGGGTGGGCGCCAGCGAGGGCGTGCGCTGCCGCAGCGACGAGGCGATCCAGGCCGCCGAGGACATCGACGCCACACCGGACACGCCGGCCGAGGAGAAGGCGTACTTCCAGGACGCCGTCGACTTCGGCAAGGGCTGCCAGAAGGCCGCCGGGAAGCTGATGGCGCACGTCTCGACCACGGACACGGCCCGCGACATGGACCTGATGCGCCAGGTGCTGGGCGATTCCAGCATGCACTACTTCGGCATCTCGTACGGCACCGAACTGGGCGGCGTCTACGCCCACTTGTTCCCGAAGAAGGTCGGGCGGCTGATCCTCGACGCGGTGGTCGACCCGAGCGCCGACTCGGTGGGGCACGCGGAGAACCAGGCCAAGGGCTTCCAGCGCGCGCTGGACGACTATCTGAAGTCGACCGGCCAGAACCCGAAGCAGGGCACCCAGAAGATCGCGGATCTGCTGAAGCGGCTCGACGCCAAGCCGCTGCCTACCTCGTCCGGGCGCGAGCTGACCCAGTCGCTCGCGGTCACCGGCATCGTCCTGCCGCTGTACAGCAAGTCCGGCTGGCCGACGCTGACCAGCGCCCTGGACGCGGCGGAGCAGGGTGACGGCACGGAGCTGCTGGCGCTGGCGGACGGTTACAACGAGCGCGACGACTCGGGGCACTACGGCACGACGACCCACTCGCAACGAGTCATATCGTGCCTGGACGACAAACAGCGGCCGACAGCGGAGGAGACGAAGAAGCGGCTGCCCGCGTTCGAGAAGATCTCGCCCGTGTTCGGGGACTTCCTCGGCTGGGACTCGGCCGGCTGGTGCCACGACTGGCCGGTGGCCGGGCAGTTCGACACCCCGGAGGTGAGCGCCCCGGGTGCGGCACCGATCCTGGTGGTCGGCAACACCGGCGACCCGGCAACGCCGTACGAGGGCGCCCGCAAGATGGCCGACGAACTGGGCAAGGGCGTCGGCGTGGAACTGACCTGGAAGGGCGAGGGACACGGTGCGTACGGCAGCGGGAGCGACTGTGTCGACTCGACGGTGAACGCGTATCTGCTGAACGGCACGGTGCCGGACGACGGCAAGGTCTGCGCCTCGTAGGGGCGACGACGAGGGGCCCGGCACCCACGGTGCCGAGCCCCTTCCCGGAAGGCCTGTGCCTAGTAGACCGGCTTGTGCGGTTCGATCTGGTTGACCCAGCCGATCACGCCGCCGCCCACGTGCACCGCGTCGGCGAAGCCGGCGGACTTCAGGACCGCGAGGACCTCGGCGCTGCGGACGCCCGTCTTGCAGTGCAGGACGATCTTCTTGTCCTGCGGGAGGCCCTCCAGGGCGGTGCCCATGAGGAACTCGTTCTTCGGGATCAGCTTGGCGCCCGGGATGGAGACGATCTCGTACTCGTTGATCTCGCGGACGTCGATGATCTCGATGTTCTCGCCGTCGTCGATCCACTCCTTGAGCTGCTTGGGAGTGATCGTCGAGCCGGCGGCCGCCTCCTGGGCCTCCTCGGAGACGACGCCGCAGAAGGCCTCGTAGTCGATGAGCTCGGTGACGGTCGGGTTCTCGCCGCAGACCGCGCAGTTCGGGTCCTTGCGGACCTTGACCTGGCGGTACTGCATCTCCAGGGCGTCGTAGATCATCAGGCGGCCGACGAGGGGCTCACCGGTGCCGGTGAGGACCTTGATGGCCTCGGTGACCTGGATGGAGCCGATGGACGCGCACAGCACGCCGAGGACGCCGCCCTCGGCGCAGGAGGGGACCATGCCCGGCGGCGGGGGCTCCGGGTAGAGGCAGCGGTAGCAGGGGCCGTGCTCGGACCAGAAGACGGAGGCCTGGCCGTCGAAGCGGTAGATCGAGCCCCACACGTACGGCTTGTTCAGCAGTACGCAGGCGTCGTTGACCAGGTAGCGGGTCGCGAAGTTGTCGGTGCCGTCGACGATCAGGTCGTACTGGCTGAAGATGTCCATCACGTTCTCGGCCTCGAGCCGCTCTTCGTGGAGGATCACGTTCACGTACGGGTTGATGCCCAGGACGGAGTCGCGGGCGGACTCGGCCTTGGAGCGGCCGATGTCGGCCTGGCTGTGGATGATCTGGCGCTGCAGGTTCGACTCGTCGACCTCGTCGAACTCCACGATGCCGAGCGTGCCGACGCCCGCCGCGGCCAGGTACATCAGCGCCGGCGAGCCCAGGCCGCCGGCGCCCACACAGAGCACCTTGGCGTTCTTCAGCCGCTTCTGCCCGTCCATCCCGACGTCGGGGATGATCAGGTGGCGGGAGTACCTGCGGACCTCGTCTACGGTGAGCTCAGCAGCTGGCTCGACCAGGGGTGGCAGCGACACGGGGACTCCGTTGATCGGTCAATCACTACAGTTGTTCTCCCTGTAACACTGCCATGGCCTTCTTCATTCCGAGACACCCGTCCCGATGCGCGAGACGATTTCGTCCCAGTAGCCGGGCAGGGTCTCCCAGGGGTCGCCGCGCCCGCCGCGGTCCGTGCGGTCGGTGAAGTAGATGGTCGACGCGCCCTGCCAGCGGGCGATCCGCAGCGCCTCCTCCAGGTGCGGTCGGGGCACCCCGTGGACGAAGTGACAGAACCGCTCGGGGGGATACTCCGCGGTCCACTCGGCCACCTGCGACCAGCGGTAGTCGCTCCACGGCCCGGAGAAGGTGACCAGCTGGTCGGCGCTCTCGGCGTAGCCGGGGTGGGGGTGGGTGCCGTGACCGAGGACGACGTGGGCGTCGTCCCGGATCGCCCGCAGGGTGGTGACCGTGCGGCGGATCTCGGGGAGCGAGGTCCGCTCGGTCGGGCAGCGGTCCAGGAGGAAGCCGTCGACCTGGTACCAGTCGAGGTAGCGGTTCGCGTCGGAGACGATCTCGCCGAAGCCGCGGGCCCCATAGGTGGAGTCGAGGTGGCCGAGGACACGGACGCCCGCGTTGCGCAGCCGGCCGGCCGCCTCCAGACAGTGCGGGTCGGGACGGCTGCCGGGGCCGTCGGCGACATTGAGGACGACCCAGTGCAAGGGGGTTCCGGGGCGGGTGAGTTCGCCCCATTCGGTGGGCGCGAGCAGGGGGTGGGCGTAGCCGGGGACGCCGAGGCCCGTGCGGACGTCGGTGCTCGCGGTACTGGTCCTGGTGCTGGTCACATACGGCATGCCGCCTCCATCCAGATGTCGGCGAGGGATTCCTCGAGGTTGATCCGGGGCCGCCAGCCGAGCCGGTCGCGTGCGGTGCGCACGTCGGCCTGCTGCCAGCTGCCGCAGCCGTCGGGGTACGGGTACGCGACCGGGGCCGCGTGGTCGGATTCGCCGCGCGGGTGGCCGATGGACGCCCGCAGCGGGCCGGGCGGGCCGTCGAGTTCGTGCAGGGCGCCGCCGTATCCGGCCACGCGCGCGAGGGTCGCGGCGGCGTCGCGCAGCCGGACGGCGCGTCCGGAGCCGATGTTGATGACGCCCTGGGCGGCGGAGAGCGAGGCGGCGTGCACGGCGCGCGCCACGTCGCGTACGTCGATGAAGTCGCGCTGCGCGCCGAGGCCGGCCAGCTTGAGCTCGCCGTCGCCGGACTGCATGGCGCGGCGCATGGCCTCGGCGAGACGGCCGAGCGGGGAGCCGGCGGGGGTGCCGGGGCCGGCCGGGGAGAAGACGCGCAGCACCACGGCGTCCAGGCCGGAGCCGAGGACCAGTTCGGTGGCGGCGAGCTTGCTGACGCCGTACGGGCCGCCGGGGCGCGGCACGGCGTCCTCCGCGGTGGAGGAGCCGGGCTGGCTGGGGCCGTACTCGGCGCCGCAGCCGATCTGCACCAGCCGGGCACCGCAGCCGCTGCGGCGCAGGGCCTCGCAGACGGTGGCGACGGCGACGGTGTTGTGCCGGGCGAGTTCGCGGGCCCCGCCCCGGGTGGCTCCGGCGCAGTTGACGACGACGCCGGGGTGCACCGCGTCGAGGAAGCGGGTGAGGGCGCCGGGGCTGCCCGAGGCGAGGTCGAAGCGGACGTCGGCGTCGTCGCCGCGGCCGAGTGCGGTGAGCTGGACGGCCGGGTCGGCGAGGAGGCGGTCGGCGACGAAGCGGCCGAGGTAGCCGTTGGCTCCGATCAGCAGGACTCTCATCGGGCGGCTCCCGGGGCCGAGGCTTCGGGTCGGGAGGTGATCATCTGGGGTTCTCCTTCAGAGGGGGTGATGCCGTTGCCTCGGGCGGCGGGACCGGGCGCCTCGGGCTGGGTTCGTCGGGCGGCGGAGAGCGTGTGGGCGCGCTCCCGCGAGGGCCCCTGGAGCGGCTGCCGCGTCAGCACGGCCGGTCCGCCGTGGCGTGGGCGGAGGCCCGGGTGAGGGTGCGGGCCGCGTGGACGAGCAGGGTCAGCGCGGCGGCACCGCAGACGAGGGCCGGGACGCTGCCGGGGCCCCATGCCCCGACCAGGGTCTCCACGGGGGTGGCGAGGAAGCCGCAGCCGGGGAGGCGGCCCGCGAAGACGGTGACCAGGGCGGTCGCCTCGGCCGTGGCCGCGGCGGTGAGGACGATCGCCGGGGCGTGGGTGAAGCCGTGCGTGGTGAGCATCCGGGCGAGAAGCAGCAGGGCGCCCAGGGTGACGGTCTGGGCGTACGCGGCGTTCTCGCCCAGGACCGTGGCGCACAGGGCGAGCAGGGCGGCCAGGGCGCACAGGTGGAGGGCGAACGTGCCGAGCAGCAGCGGTCGTACGGAGTCGGCGAACTCCTCCAGGCCGCGGCTGGCGGCGAGTCTGCGGCGGGCGCGTACGGCGAAGAGATGGGCGCACCAGGCCGCGGGGGCGCAGGCCCAGGCGAGGGCCAGGACGGGGGCGGTGGCGAGGGGCCAGGGGCCGTCGGCGGCGCCGGTGGGCAGGGCGTCGGGGCCTCCGGCGACGGCCGCGCGCAGGAGTCCGTCGCCGAGGGCGGCGTAGGCGAGGAGCCAGTAGGTCCAGATGCGGGTGGAGGGGGCGTGCGGGGCGGGTCCGGACGCCGTGCGGTCGCTCGCGGAGAGGGGGCCGCGGGAGAGCGCGGCGCGCAGGGCGAGGGCCACGGCGAGGACGCCTGCGACGGCCACGAACGCGCGGGCCTGTCCGTGGGTGAGCCGCAGACCGGCCGCGGTCGCGGTGCCCAGCGCGCCGGGGAGGAGGGTGAGCAGGGCCCAGCCGGTACGCGCCTGGAGTGCCGGGGCGGCCGCCGGGGTCGGCACGGCCTCCTCGTCACGGGCGGCGCGCGCGAACATCTCCTCGGCGAGGGAGAAGACGTCCCGGTGCCGGAACCGCGCCGCGGTCCGGTCGGTGACACCGTGCGCCTCCAGCCCGGCCGCGATCTCCAGGGGGTCCACGGCCCGCTCGCACAGCTCCCGGTGACGGTGCATCAGGGCTTTCACGGGGTCGGCGGCGGTACGACGGGGGGCCGACGGCTGCCGACGAGCGGGGGCTGCGGCGCCACCGCGCGCATCATCGCCGGCACGCGCGCGTGCACTCGCCTCGCCCTTCTCACGCCCCTCACGCCCCCCACGCGCCCCCGCGCTCGCGTCCTCCGCCACGCGCCCCGGCTCACGCGCCTCGGCGCCCTCCGCGATCCACTCCTCCGAGCGCTCGTCCCACGCCCCCGGGCTCTCGGGCGTCCCGGGCCTGTCCAGTTCCCCGAGCCCGCTCATCGCGCCCCCTCCACGGCCGACTCCGAAGCCGTCGCCCGAACCGGCGTCCCCGGAGCCCCCGGAGCCCCCGGAGTCCCCGGAGCCCCTGCCGCCCACCCCGGCCCTCCCCGCGCCACCACGCGGGCGTTCGCATCCGTCCAGCGGCCGGGCACATGCGCCTCGGCGGGAGCGGCGAACGGCAGGGGCTCTCCCGTGTCGTCGAGGACGACCCGGCGTACCGGGGTGTGCGACACGATCTCCAGGTAAATGCCGTGAAATGCCGTGGTGTTCTGCTCGACGGTGAACAGTTCGAGCGCACGCGCGCGTGCGGCCGCGCCCAGGCGCTCACGGCGCTCGGGGTCGCGCAGCATCGCCACGCACGCCTCCGCGAGCGCCCGCGGATTGCGCGGCGGCACGACGAGCCCCGTACCGCCGATGACCTCCACGACCGCGCCGACGTCCGTGGAGACGGTCGCGCGCCCGCAGAACATGGCCTCGACGAGGCTGATGGGGAAGCCCTCGACCACGCTGGACAGCACGGTCACGGCGCCGGCGGCGTACGCGTCGGCGAGTGTCGGCAGCTCAGGGCCGCCGATCTCCTCGAAGCAGACGGGGTTGTCGCCGACGGAGTGCAGCCCCTCCGCCTCGTCGGGGAAGAGCTGGGCGGCGAGGGACCGGCAGTGGCCGAGGTAGGCCTCGCCCTCGGCGCCGACCGGGGTGCCGACGATCCGCAGCCGCGTCTTCGGCTCCTCCTTGCGGACCTCGGCGAAGGCGTGCAGCAGCGACACCAGGTCCTTGGCGGGTTCGACGCGGCCGACCCAGACCAGGGTGTCGGGGTCCGCGCACTCCGTGGACTCCCCCACCTCGGCGAAGTGGGAGGCGTCCATGCCCGGGTAGACCGTGCGGAGCTTGGCGCGGTCGGCGCCGCAGCGTTCCTGCCAGCGGCGCGCGTGCGCGTTGCCGGGGGTGATGACCGCGGCCCGGGTGTAGATCTCGGTGGCGAGCCTGCCGTGGAAGGCGGCGAGCAGCGACCGTACGGCGGGCGGCGCGTCCGTGGAGGCGAGGTAGTGCGAGCGCAGCCGCACGCCGTACTCGGTCAGCAGCAGCGGTACGCCCGAGAAGTGGTGGGCGAGCAGCCCCGGCAGGGCCGCCGGGCCGCCCGAGGTCGCGTGGCACAGGTCGACCTCGTCGAGGCCGCCGTCCTCGTACCAGTCAAGCGAGAGGGGGCGCAGGGCGCGTTCCAGGTGCGCGGCGACGGCGAGCAGATCCGGTACGCGCGCCTCGCGCGCCGTCTGCAGCGCGCCGGGCGCACGACAGGCGCGCTCCAGGGCGCGCACGGCGCGTTCCGAACGGAGTGCGCCCACCAGGCCGCCCTCGTCGCGGGCGAGTTCGGCGAGCCCGTACAGAGCGCTGCTGAAACGGTCCGCCTCAGCGGCGGACGTCTCCTCGGAGACGCCGTAGGCATCTGCGGCGCTCCCCCGGCTCAACACGCCCGCCAGCTCGCCGTAGCACTCGTCGAACCTCCGGCGCGCCCGGCGCCCGTACACCACGCCGTCTTCCTCGGCCGCCCACAGCGGCGCTGTCCGCACCCGGCCGACCTGGCGCGGCAGAGGGACCCAGCCCTCGTCCTCCTGGCGCTCGCTGCGGCTGAGCGCGTAGATGTCGAACTCGTGCTGCCCGAGCCCGCGCACGAGCCGGTCGCACCAGAGCCTGGCGTCACCGCTCACATACGGATAGCCACCCTCCGTAAGCAGTCCGATGCGCACGCGCGCACCCCCGATCTCCCGTTTGGGGAGCCGCCGTTGACCCGACGGCTCGCAGCGGGAAGAACGTATGCGGACAAGGCGGTGGCGCGACGGACGGTTGTCCATCGCGCCACCAAAAGGGGTGAACGGTCGTAACTTTCCCGTGCGGGTCGCGTTCGATCGCGCTAAGAGATCAAGCAGTTACGTTACGTCAGGCTGCGGCCAGCTCCCGCCGTTCGGCTCGGCGCCGGGCCGCGACCTGGGGGTCGAGCGCCGGTACGGCGGCCAGCAACTGCTTGGTGTACGGGTCCTGGGGGTTGTCGTACACCTCGTCGGCGGGGCCCGATTCGACGATCCGGCCGCCGCGCATCACCGCGACCCGGTCGCTGACCTGGCGGACCACGGCGAGGTCGTGCGCCACGAAGACGAGCGCGAGGCCGAGTTCGCGCTGGAGTTCGCCGAGCAGGGCGACGACCTGGGCCTGTGTGGTGACATCCAGCGCGGAGACCGGCTCGTCGCAGACGATCACGCGCGGGTCGGCCGCGAGCGCCCGCGCGATGCCGACGCGCTGGCGCTGGCCGCCACTGAACTCGTGCGGGTACCGGTCGTAGTGCGCCCCTTCGAGCCCCACGCGCTCCAGCAGTTCCCGCACGCGCCCCCTGATCGCCTTCTCGTCGCGCTCACCACGCGCGCGTAGCGGGTCGGCTATCGACTCGCCCACGCTGCGGCGCGGGTTGAGGGAGGAGACGGGGTCCTGGAACACCATCTGGACGGCCGGATTCACGCCCACGCGTGCGTGGCCGTCGTAACGGACCTCCCCCGCGGTGGGCTCCAGCAGTCCGACCAGCATCCGCCCGAGCGTCGTCTTGCCGCTGCCGCTCTCGCCGACGACACCGAGGGTCTCGCCCCGGTGGATGGTCAGCGAGACGTCGTCCACGGCCCTGAACGTCCGCTTGCCGCGGCCGAACTCACGCCGCAGGCCGGTCGCCTCCAAGACGACCTCGTCGGAGGCCTCGGACGGCGTGCGCCGGTCGTCCACGCGCGGCACGGCCGCCATGAGCTCCCGCGTGTACGCCTCCGCCGGCGCCCCCAGCACGGCCGCCACCGGCCCCTGTTCGACCACGCGCCCGTGCTGCATGACGAGCACCCGGTCGACGCTCTCGGCGGCGACGCCGACGTCGTGGGTGACGAGCAGCAACCCCATGCCGGTCTCCTCGCGCAGTGTGTGCAGCAGGTCGAGGATCTGGGCCTGGACGGTCACGTCGAGGGCGGTGGTCGGCTCGTCGGCGATCAGCAGCTCGGGCTCGCAGGCGAGCGCCATGGCGATGAGGGCGCGCTGGCGCATGCCGCCGCTGAACTCGTGCGGGCGCGACCGGGACCGGCGCTGTGCGTCCGGAATTCCGACCCGGTCGAGGACCTCGACGGCACGCGCGCGTGAGACGCGTCGCGACACGCGCGTGTGCACGCGGTACACCTCGGCGATCTGGTCGCCGATCGCGTAGTACGGGTCGAGGGACGACAACGGGTCCTGGAACACCATCGCCGCCTTCGCCCCGCGCAGCCGCCGCAACTCCTCGTCGGACGCCTTCCGTACGTCGGTGCCGGCGACCTCGATCGAGCCGCCGACGCGCGCGCCCGTGCCGCGGTGCAGGCCCAGCAGGGCCGAGGCGACCGTGGACTTGCCGGAGCCGGACTCGCCGACCAGGGCGAGGGCGGCGCCCGGCGCCAGCTCGAAGGAGAGGCCGTCGACGGCCCGCAGGTCGCCGAACTCGACGGTCAGATCCGTGACTTGGACGAGACTCACGTCAGTACCACCCGTCGGTCGGCCAGCGCGTACAGCACGTCCGCGACGGCGTTGGCGAGGACCACGAAGAAGCCGATGACCAGGACCATGCCGACCACGACGGGCAGGTCGACCACGTTGACCGCGTGGACGAGCTCCTGGCCGATGCCGGGAAGGCCGAACAGCGACTCGATGAGGACGGCACCGCCCACCGCGCTGCCGAAGTCGTTGGCGTTCAGGGCGATGATCGGCGCCAGGGCGCCCCGCAGGGCGTGCCGGCCGACGATGGACCGCTCGCCCACTCCGTAGGCACGGAAGGTGCGGATGTGGTCCTCCGCAAGGGTCTCCAGCATCGACGCGCGCGTGAGCCGCGCGAAGTAGGCCGCCTCGCCGAGCGCGAGGGTCAGCCAGGGCAGCAGGAGGCCCCAGGCCCACTGTTCGGGGTCGTCGGAGAAGGAGACGTACTCCGGGAAGGGCAGCAGCTCCAGCTGTCCGCACACCACGATCATCAGGACGAGCCCGATGACGAAGACGGGCGTGGAGAGGCCGGCCAGGGTGATGCCGGTCAGCACGCGCTCGCTGAGGCGGCCGCGCCGCCAGGCGGAGAGGATGCCGGTGCCGACGCCCAGCAGCAGCCAGAGCACCATCGCGCCGATCACCAGCGACAGGCTGACCGGCAGCTTGGTCAGGATGATCTGCATGACCTGCTGGTCGCTCTGGTACGACTGCCCGAGGCAGGGCGCCGAGCAGTGCTCGACGGACGTGCCGGTCGAGTAGTCCTGGCCGACGACGATGCCCTCCAGGAAGTGCCAGTAGCGCAGGTACAGCGGGTCGTCCAGCCTGAGCTGCTGGGCGACCTGGTGGACCTGTTCCGGCGAGCAGCGCGGGCCGCAGGTGATCTGGGCGACGTTGCCGGGGGTGGCGTAGAAGACGACGTAGATGATCACCGAGAGGGCGAGCAGGGTGAGGACGGCGGCCACGGTGCGGCGCACCGCGAATCCGGCGAAGCCGCTCATGACTTCGCCTCCTGCCCGCGGCCCGTGCCGACGCGCAGGCGGGAGGCCGCGCGCGGGTCGAGGGCCGTGCGGATGCCGTCGCCGAGGACGGTGAGCGCGAGGACGGTCACGAAGAGCGCGCCCGCGGGCAGCAGCAGGTACTGCGGGGCTGCCTGGTACCAGACGTTGGCCGAGGTGAGCATCTGCCCCCAGGACGGGGTGGGCGGCTTCACGCCGACGCCGAGGAAGGACAGCGCGGCCTCGATGGTGATGTTGGCCGGCACCATCAGGGCGGCGTAGGTGATGATGGGCGCGGCGAGGCCGGGCAGGAGTTCCCGGCGGGCGATGCGCCAGGTGCCCCAGCCGCTGAGCCGGGCGGCGGACACGTAGTCGAGTTCCTTGAGGGTGAGCGTCGCGGCGCGGGTGATCTTGGCGATCGTGCCCCAGGCGACGAAGCCGATGATGAGCGCGACCAGGACGGGCCTCGGGAAGCTGCCGGGCACGACGGCCAGCAGCGCCAACGCCATGATCATCAACGGCATGGCGACGATGATGTCGGCGATCCGGCTCAACAGTTGATCAACCCATCGATTGCCGAGCGCGGACGCGACACCCACGACGACACCGAGGAGGACCTGTACGGCGGTGGCGGCCAGCGCCACACCCAGGGAGACCCGGGCGCCGTAGACCAGACGTGCGAACAGATCGCGTCCGGTCTGCGGTTCGACGCCCAGCCAGTGGTCCCCGCTGATGCCGCCGAAGGAGCCGATCGGCACGCCTCCGCGCGCGGAGTCGACGAGTGAGGGGTGGTAGGTGGTCGGGTCCTGGCCCTCGATCGCCGTGAGCAGCGGCGCGGCGAGCGCGACCAGGACCAGCAGGGCGACGACGGCCGCCGCGACGAGGGCGGCGCGCTGCGCTCGCAGCCGCCGCCAGAACTGACGGGCCCCCGAGGTCCCCGAGGCGTCCGCCTCGGGGACCTGGGTGGCGACAAGTGCCTCGCTCACGGCGCTACTTCACCGCGACCTGCGAGATGTCAAGGACGCCGGTCCAGTCGCTGATCACGACGTTGCGGATGTCCTTGCCGACCAGGCGCTTGTAGACGGGGTGGAACAGCGGGACGGTCAGCGCCTGCTCGCCGATCTTCTTGTCCAGTGCACCCCACCTCTTGGCGGCAGCGTCAAGATCGGTCAACTTGTTGATCGCGTCAATCTCGGCATTGACCGACTTGTCATTGAGCAGGCCCGTGTTGAAGTTCGCGCCGTCCTTGACGATCTGCCGTCCGTCGAAGATCGGGGCGAGGAAGGGACCGCCGGACGGCCAGTCCGCACCCCAGTGGGCGAGGAAGAAGCCCGGCTCGGTCTTCACATTGTGGATCGTGTCGGAGTAGTCGTTGTCCTCCAGACCCTGCAGCTTGACCGTGATGCCGGCCTTCTTGAGCGCGTCCTGGATGGCGGTCGCGATCTCCGGGCTGGTCTCGAAGTCCTTGGCGTTGGAGTGCGTCAGCGTGACGGTGAGCCCGTTCGGGTAACCGGCCTCCTTGAGCAGCTCCTTGGCCTTCGCCGGGTTGCCCGTCTTGCCCGCCGGGAAGAGGTCGTAGGGCTCGTAGCCGAAGGACTTCTGGTTCGGCAGGTAGGTGGTCGCGGCCTCGGCGAGCGCGGAGCCGCCCGCGGCGTTGATCACGGACGAGCGGTCGACGGCGTACGAGATCGCCTGGCGCACCTTGATGTTGTTGAACGGCTTGACCGTCGGGTTGAACGCTATGTAGTTCGTGTAGCCGAAGTGGCCGGTGCCGACGCGCGAGGCGAGGTCCTTGTCCCCGGTCACCTTGGCGAGTTCGGCCGGGCCGAGGTTGGTGTCCGTCGTGACGGCGGCGGCGTCCGTGCCCTGGGACGCCGACAGCCGCTGGTTGATCACGGAGGAGTCGAGCCCGGACTTCACGTCGACCTTGTCCGGGTAGGCCTTGCGCTCGGCGTCCGTCGCGGTGGACCAGTACTTGTTGCGCTCCAGGACGATGTGCTCACCGTTGTTCTCGTTCTCGACGACCTTGTACGGGCCGGACGAGACCGGGTGCTCGGCGTACTTCGTGCCGGTGTCCTTGGCCTTCGGGACGGGCGTGAACTGCGTCTGGGTGGCCAGGTACGGGAACTCGCCCTCGGGCTTGTTCAGGTGGAAGACGATGGTCCGCTCGTCCGGCGTCTCGATCGCCGACAGGCCCTTCTTGTCCTTGTACGGCCCCTGGTAGTCGGCCGCGCCGACCAGCCAGTCCCGCAAGTAGGGCGCGCCGCCGGACAGTTCGGGCGCGAAGGAGCGCTCGATGCCGTACTTGATGTCGGCGGACGTGATCGCCGTGCCGTCCTCGTACTTGAGGCCCTTCTTCAGGGTGTACGTCCACACGGTCGCGTCCTTGTTGGGACGCCCGGTGTCGGTGGCGAGGTCCGGGACGACCTTGGCGCCGGCGGCGCCGGCCTCACGGTTGCGGGTGGTGAGCGTGCGGAAGACCAGGGACGGGACGTTTCCGCCGCCCGAGGTGTACAGCCGGGCCGGGTCGAAGTTCTCCTGCGGGCTGGAGTTCAGCACCGTCAGGGTGCCGCCCTTGTGCGGCGTGGAGTCGCCACCGGAGCCCTTGGCATCGTTGTCCTTGGGCCCGCAGGCGGCGGCGCCCGCTGCCAGAACAAGGCCTACGGATACCGCGGCCACTCGGCGCGCTGTGTCGGACGGTTGACGCATCGGAATGACGACCTCTCGGATGGTTCGGACCCCTATGGCCCGAATAGTGAGACGGATTGACGAGGAGTGAGACGGAAGCGAACAGACCTCTGCCCGGGCGTCAGGTCGTCGAAAACCGTGACCCAGTCACGGAAGGGGAAAGAAATCGCGACGCGAACGCCTGAGGGCGGGCGTCAGCGACAGTGGATGTCGGCCACGCAGAGCGGGGTCACGCCGATGAGCGCCAGCTCGATGGCGGCGCGGCAGGAGGCGTGAACGGTCGACATGCCCAGAAATATGTATGAACTTTCTGCGCATGTCAACGTGACCTATGTGGCTCCTGTCAACTCCCGGGATACGGCCAGGGGTTGGGCAGACAGTGGATCCCGTCGTGGTCGAGGAACTTGGTCTGCTGCTGCATGACCGGCGCGAGCTGTCCGTTCTTGCTGCAGGTGACGTGGCTGTAGCCGAGCCGGTGACCGACCTCGTGATTGATCAACATTTGCCGGTACGCATGGATCTGATCACCGTATGTGGTTGATCCCTGTGCCCATCTGTACGCATTGATCATGACGCGCTGGGTGGAGGCGGAGTCGCAGGAGACGTTGTCCTCGGTGGTGTCCAGGCCGGACTTGGCGCACCAGGTCGCGGTGGTCCCGGGGCTGGCCAGGGTGATCACGAAGTCCGGTTTGCCGGAGGAGACGCGCTCGAAGGTGCGGGCGCCGTCGTGGGCCCAGCTCCGGTCGTCGTTGAGCGTCTTCTGCACGGCCTGCGCGAACAGCTCCCCGTCGAGGCCGAGCCCCTGCTCCACGTCCACGCGGTAGGTGTACTTCTGACCCTTCCCCGGCGCCTTGTCGGTCCCGGGGATGGCGTCGAACTTCCCGGATCCCTTGAGCGTGGGACTCAATGTGTACTTCGTGTCCATCTTCTGCGTGTACGTCAATGTCGTGACGCTCGCCGACGAGGACGGCGTGGGCCGCCCGTCCCCGCGCGAGGACGAGTCGCGGACGTCCCGCGCCTGATCGGTGGCCGACTGCGTACCGAGGGTGGAATCGTCGCGCCCCTGCGTGACCTGGCCGGCGACCACGACTGCCAGCACGGTGGTGACGGCGGCGGCCGCGATACCGGTGAACGTACGCCCCTTGGCCCCCTTGGCCTGCGCGGGCACACCGGTCGGCGGCGGGTCGTCGGCGTCCCCCTCCGTGTCGGACGCGACGCCGACCCCGGTGCGGGGGTCCCAGTCGGTGACGGAGGCGTAGTGGTCGGCGGGGTCGGGGTGAGGGCCTGTGGGGTGCGATGCGGGGGCGCCGCGACGAGGAGCGAAGACGTCGACGTCATCGCCGCCACCGTCGCCGTCGCCGAAGGCATCGAGATAGTCCTGCCGGGGCGTACCAGGAGGTGCCTGCCGCTGCCGGGGAATGGCAGCCCCGGGCCCGCCGACGGCCCCGTACCCGGCTCCGTTCAGCCCGCTCAACCGCCCCCAGCCGCCCCCACCTTCACGCTGCTCGGGATGCCCACCACGAACTTGAGGAACACCCCGGGCAGGGGTCCCGTCGGCATAACGCGGCACACCACGCCCCGGCGTCCCGTCAGGCAACCGCGGGACACCATGAGCCGGCGTCCCGTCGGCAAAACGCGGCACCCCGCGCGCGGGCGTCCCGTCGGGCAACCGCGGCACCCCACGCGCGGGCGCGCCGTCCGCCATCCTCGGCACCCCACGCGCGGGCGTCCCCTCCGCCATCCTCGGCACCCCACGAGCCGGCGTACCGTCCGGCAATCGCGGCACCCCACGCGCAGGCGTCCCGTCAGCCATCCTCGGGGCCTCGGAGCCCTCAGGCCTCACCGACCTCCCCGAACCACCAGCCCCCCGAGCTCCCTTCCCCTCGCCTATGTCCCCTGCGTCACCCTTCGCGGCGGCAGCTCCCCCGCGGCGGCTGTGGCGTCCCACGTCGGCCCTCAGCTCCCCGCGCTCTCGGCCGCGGACGGGTCCGCGTCAACGGGTGCCACAGCCTCCACCGAACGCCCGCCGACTGCCGCCGCCGCACCGTCCACCGAGCCCCCGCCGACCCCGCCGGCCGCACCAGCCGCACCAGCCGCACCAGCCGCACCAGCCGCACCAGCCGCCAACTCCCCGGTTTCCGTGAGGAGTTCGACGAACGCGCGGGCCACCGTCTCCGGGTACTCCATCATCGCCACGTGTCCCGCCTCCGGCAGGGTCAGCAGACGGGAGTCGGGGAAGGCGCGGGCCGCCTTCTGGGCCATGCGGAAGCCGACCAGCTGGTCGCGGCCGCCGTAGACGAGGAGGGTCGGCGCGAGGACGCGCTCGGCCTGGCGCCACAGCCCGTGCTGGCCGCCCAGCGTGTACGCGTTCACCACCCCGCGCGCGGAACGCGCCATCGCGTCCCAGAAGTACGGCAGTTGGAGCCGCCGCTCCATCTCCTCGACCGCGTTGCGGAAACCTTCCGGCGTCACCCGCCCGGGATCGCCGTAACAGAGCCCTAGGACCCCGCGGACGCGCTGCTCGGCCGTCCAGCCACGCGTGTACCGCGTGAAGAAGCCGGCCACCCCCGGCAGCGCGAGCAGCGCCGTCGGCACGGCGGTGCGCTGGACGAGGATCTCGGGCAGCGCCGGCGAGACGAGGGTGAGCGTGCGGACCAGGTCGGGGCGGAGGGCCGCCACGCGCGTGGTGACCGCGCCGCCGAGCGAGTTGCCGAAGACGTGCACGGGACCGCGCCCGGTCGAGTCGAGATAGCGGATCACGGCACGCGCGTGCCCGGTGACCGAGTAGTCGCCGTCGTCCGGCGGCGGGGAGTCGCCGAAGCCCGGCAGGTCGATGGCCTCGCCGTCGACGACGCCTTCGAGCTGCTGCATCAGCTCCGACCAGTTCTGCGAGGAACCGCCGAGGCCATGGACGTACAGCGCGGGCGGCAGCCCCTCGCGCGCGGGTGGTCTCGACCGGATCGTCAGGGTGATCCCGGGCAGTCCGACCGACCTGAGCCGCTCGCCCTCGGCGACCCTGACGGGCGCCACCCTCGGGAGCGCGGTGGACGCCGGAACGGACGGCAGCTCGGTCGAAGACATGCGGCAATGTTACGAGACGATCACGTAGTGGCTCATGTGTTCGCCGTCACAGATCGTACGCACGTGGCATGGCGTCCGGATCGGGTGTCTCCTAGGCTCGTGGAATGGGCACCCGGTGCGGCCCCTGCTTCTTCCAGGGACATTCGCAGGGACATTCGTAGGAAGGGAGCCCGACATGGCCATCGACCCCACTGATCCGGAGACGTTCGAGGACGACGACGCCCAGGAGGCGCCGGAGTTCGACGTGGAGGCCCCGGAGAACGACGCGGCGGAGCAGCACGCCGACGTGACGCCGGACCGCGACGACCCACTGGAGGACGTGGACCCGGCCCGGGCGAACGAGGCGGACCTGGTCGAACAGCGCCGCGTGGTCTCCCTCGACGAGGACGACTACCGCTGACGGGGGACACGGCCGCACGGAAGGGTGCCGCTGAGCTGGCAGAAGACGGCCCACTGCCCGCCGAATCCCGTTTTGAAACCCTATGCGCGGCTTTCACGGCCGTCCGGTCCGTGAAATTCTGCGCTCGCACCGCGCACACCAGGGTTACCGAAAAGTACGATGGCCGCGCGGCGCACACCGCATGTGGACGAATTTGGGAGGCGGCGTGACAGCCATCGAGCAGACAGAG
The DNA here is from genome assembly GCF_022698165.1 of Streptomyces cylindrosporus. Taxonomy (GTDB): domain Bacteria; phylum Actinomycetota; class Actinomycetes; order Streptomycetales; family Streptomycetaceae; genus Streptomyces; species Streptomyces cylindrosporus. Next base: position 286,369 of record NZ_JALDAY010000005.1, on the reverse strand, counting down.
GCGGCACGCCCGCGGGGCACGCGCCTGCCGCGCCGTGCCCGACGGAATCAGCTGCTGGGCGCCGCGCAGGAGGTCTTCGTGGCGCAGGGTTACCACGCGGCCGCGATGGACGACATCGCCGAGCGCGCCGGCGTCAGCAAGCCGGTGCTCTACCAGCACTTCCCGGGCAAGCTCGACCTCTACCTGGCCCTGCTGGACCAGCACTGCGAGTCACTGATCGGGGCGGTGCGCGGAGCGCTCGCGTCGACCACGGACAACAAGCAGCGCGTACGGGCGACCATGGACGCGTACTTCGCGTACGTCGAGGACGACGGCGGTGCCTTCCGCCTGGTCTTCGAGTCGGACCTGACGAACGAGCCCGCGGTCCGCGAGCGCGTCGACAAGGTCACGAACGAGTGCGCGGAGGCGATCTGCGAGGTCATCGCCGAGGACACCGGCCTGTCCCGCGCGGAGTCGATGCTGCTGGCCTCGGGCCTGGGCGGCCTCGCCCAGGTGGTGGCCCGCTCCTGGCTGCACAGCGACCGCAGCGTCCCGCGCGACCAGGCGGTTCAGCTGCTGACCTCGCTGGCCTGGCGTGGCATCGCGGGCTTCCCGCTGCACGGCATCGAGCAGCACCACTGACACGCAACTGGCCCGCACGCGCGCGTGCGGGCCGTTTGTTCCCGCTCGCTGTTCGCTCCTGGCGTTCAGGCGCGGAGCGTGTACGTCCCCTCACCGGGCTAATGTGTGCTGGGTACGGCGCGGAATGGTCGCGCACTTACTGACCGTCGGAGGGACATAGCCGTGGAGGTCAAGATCGGCGTGCAGCACGCGCCCCGCGAGATCGTTCTGGAGAGCGGTCAGAGTGCCGAGGAGGTCGAGCGGATCGTGGCCGACGCCCTGGCGGGGAAGTCGCAGCTGCTCTCCCTCGTGGACGAGCACGGCCGCAAGGTCCTCGTCCCGGCCGAGCGCCTCGCCTACGTAGAGCTCGGCGAGCCGGCCCCCCGCAAGGTGGGTTTCGGCGCGCTGTAACAGCAAGCGGCACACGACGAGAGGGGCCCGGCGACGCATGGTCGCCGGGCCCCTCTCGCACGCTTTCCCCGTCCGCTCCCCCACCCTCCCCGCAAGATTTTTCTCCTCCACATATGGAGCACAAGGAGCGCACAGAGGAGGATTGCATTCCGCAGGTCACGGGTATGACGGGCTACGACCGTGATGCGCAGTGTGGCCGTGTGGGAGGGACCCCATGATGTTGTTCGAAGCGCTCGGCTCCGCTCTGCTCGGTCTGGTGCTGGCATGGGCGGCGAACCGCCGCTTCTCGCACCGCCTCCCGGCCCGCTCCCTGGTACTGGCGACGGGCGTCGCCGGAGCCCTCTTCGGCGCCTTCATCACCCACAGCGCGCTGGACCCCGGCTTCGTGGTCTTCATCCTCCTGGGAGCGGCGATCGTCTCCGCGGCTTCGCTCTCCCTGCTCCTGCGCCCGGCGGGAAGACTCCGCCGGTCGGCCCCGGCGTGAACGACGACGACGGCCGCGGGCCGGAAGCCTAGGCCGCCAGCCCCAGCGCCGCCATCCGCTTGGTGTGCGCCTCGGTGATCCGGGAGAACATGCGCCCCACCTCGGCGAGGTCGAACCCGTCGGCGACCCCGCCCACGAGCATCGTCGACAGGGCGTCCCGGTCGGCGACCACGCGCTGCGACTGCGACAGGGCCTCGCCCATGAGCCGTCGCGCCCACAGCGCGAGCCGCCCGCCCACGCGCGGGTCGGCGTCGATGGCCGCCCGCACCTTCTCCACGGCGAAACCGGCGTGCCCGGTGTCGTCCAGCACCGCGAGCACCAGCTCGCGCGAGTCGGAGTCGAGCCGCGCGGCGACCTCGCGGTAGAAGTCGCTGGCGATCGAGTCACCGACGTAGGCCTTGACGAGCCCCTCCAGCCAGTCCGAGGGCGCCGTCTGCCGGTGGAAGCCGTCCAGTGCGGCGACGAACGGCTCCATCGCGTGCGTGGGTTCCTCACCGATCTCCGTGAGCCGGTCGCGCAGCCGCTCGAAGTGGTGGAACTCGGCCGACGCCATCTTCGCCAGCTCCGCCTTGTCCGCCAGGGTCGGCGCCAGCTTGGCGTCCTCCGCGAGCCGCTCGAACGCCGCGAGTTCGCCGTAGGCGAGCGCGCCGAGGAGGTCGACGACCGCGGCACGGTACTGCGGGTCGGCGGAGGCCTTCGCCCAGTCCTGGGCGGCGACTCCGGTGGGTTCCTGGGGGGCGTCGGAGGCGTTGTCAGGCTTGTCAGAGGTCGTCATGAAGCGCACAATAGCCCGCTCGCCGGGCGGGGGAAGGCCCTGGTCAATCAGTGTGACGACGACTACGTGACCAAATCGGCCATCGCATGTGCGGGATTCCGGGGTATGGTGGTAATGCGCCTGCTGAGTACGTACGTCGCAGAGAAGCCTCTGCTGACGCCGTACACGACGGGCCGCACGTTTGAGGATGCCCGGTCGGTGGCCCGATCGGCTCCGACCCGACAGCTCTCCGAGTTCGTACGGCACATCGCGTACGACGACCGGAGGGACACCCTCAGCGGTACGAGCGCTAGAGCGTCGGCAGTGGTCCCGTGCGTTACGGCAGCAAGCCCGTAAGGCAGCCGACGTCCCCGGCACGGTCCGTCAAAGACCCCCGCGCTCGCCTCGCACCGCGCACACAGAAGAGGCAGCACCCTGACTACGACGTTCAGAGATCTCGGAATCCTTCCCGAGACCGCCGAGGCCCTCGAGGCCGTCGGCATCATCACCCCCTTCCCCATCCAGGAGATGACGCTCCCCGTCGCCCTTTCCGGCACGGACGTCATCGGCCAGGCCAAGACCGGCACCGGCAAGACGCTGGGGTTCGGCCTCCCGCTCCTCGAGCGCGTCACCGTCCCCGCCGACGTCGAGGCCGGCCGCGCGAAGCCCGAGGACCTCACCGACACCCCGCAGGCGCTCGTCGTCGTCCCCACGCGCGAGCTGTGCACGCAGGTCACCAACGACCTGCTGACCGCGGGCAAGGTCCGCAACGTGCGCGTGACCGCGATCTACGGCGGCCGCGCCTACGAGCCCCAGGTGGAGGCCCTCAAGAAGGGCGTCGACGTGGTCGTCGGCACCCCGGGCCGGCTCCTCGACCTCGCGGGCCAGAAGAAGCTCAACCTCAAGCACATCAAGTCGCTCGTCCTCGACGAGGCCGACGAGATGCTCGACCTGGGTTTCCTGCCCGACGTCGAGAAGATCATCGACATGCTTCCGGCCAAGCGCCAGACCATGCTGTTCTCGGCGACCATGCCGGGCGCGGTCATCGGCCTGGCCCGCCGCTACATGTCGCAGCCCACGCACATCCGCGCCACCGCGCCGGACGACGAGGGCGTGACGGTCGCGAACATCTCACAGCACGTCTACCGCGCGCACAACATGGACAAGCCCGAGCTGGTCGCGCGCATACTGCAGGCCGACGGCCGGGGACTGGCCATGGTCTTCTGCCGCACCAAGCGCACCGCGGCCGACCTCGCCGACCAGCTCAAGCAGCGCGGGTTCGCCTCCGGCGCGGTCCACGGCGACCTCGGCCAGGGCGCCCGCGAGCAGGCCCTGCGCGCCTTCCGCAACGGCAAGGTCGACGTCCTGGTCTGTACGGACGTCGCCGCCCGAGGCATCGACGTCGAGGGCGTCACCCACGTCATCAACTACCAGTCCCCCGAGGACGAGAAGACGTACCTGCACCGCATCGGCCGCACGGGCCGCGCGGGTGCCAAGGGCATCGCGATCACCCTGGTCGACTGGGACGACATCCCGCGCTGGCAGCTGATCAACAAGGCGCTGGAGCTGTCCTTCAACGATCCGCCGGAGACGTACTCCACCTCCCCGCACCTCTTCGAGGAGCTGAGCATCCCCGCGGGCACCAAGGGTGTCCTGCCGCGTGCCGAGCGCACGCGTGCGGGCCTCGACGCGGAGGAGCTGGAGGACCTGGGCGAGACCGGCGGACGCGGCGCACGCGGACGCGGTGGCCGGGGCGACCGCAACGGCCGCCCCGAGGAGCGCGGCGCGGACCGCGAGCGTCCGGCGCGTACGCCGCGTCGCCGCCGCCGTACGCGCAGCGGTACGCCGCTGGACGGCGCCGCCGCCCCGGAAGCCACGCAGGAGACCACCTCGGCCCCCGAGGAGGCCACGGCCACCCGGACTCCGCGTCGCCGTCGCCGCACCCGCGCGGGCGCGTCCTCGGACCAGCTGCCGGCCACGGCAACGACGACGTCCGAGCCGGCGCAGTCCGCCGTGGCCACGGCGGAAGGCCCCGCCCCGGAGACCCAGGCCGAGCCGCGCCGCCGCACCCGCAAGGCGACGGCCGCGGCGGAGACCGCGGTCGACACCGCCGAGGGGACCACCGAGTCCGCCCCGGAGGCGACGGAGACGGCACCGCGCCGCCGTACGCGCAAGGCGACGGCACCCGCGGAGACCGCCACCGAGCCGGCCGAGGCAACGGAGGCCAAGCCGCGCACCCGCACCCGCAAGGCGACGACCACCGCCGAGACGGCAGTCGACACGGCCGAGGCCACCGAGGCGAAGCCCCGCACCCGGACGCGCAAGGCAACGGCCGCCGCCGAGACGGCAGTCGACACGGCGGAGGCGACGGAGGCCAAGCCGCGCCGCCGCACCCGCAAGGCCACCGAGGCGGTTACGGCGACGGAGCCCACGGCGTCCGAGCCCAAGCCGCGCACGCGCACCCGTAAGGCAACGGCCGCCGCCGAGACGGCAGTCGACACGGCCGAGGCGACCGAGGCCAAGCCGCGCCGCACCCGCAAGACCGCGGCCGCCGCCGAGATCCCGGCCCAGACCGCGACGGAGCCCGAGGCCAAGCCCCGAGCCCGCCGCACCCGCAAGGCGACGGCGGCGGAGGCGGCGGTCAACACGGCGGAAGCCACGGCCCCGAAGCCGCGCACGCGCAAGTCGGCGGCAGCGGCCGAGGCCGCCGTCGACACGGCGGAGGCAGCGGAAGCCAAGCCCCGCCGCCGCACGCGCAAGGCCACCGAGGCCGCCGAGGCGGTCACCACGCCGGAGACCACCGAGGCCAAGCCCCGCACCCGCACCCGCAAGGCGACGGCAGCGACGGAGGCCACCGAGGTCGCTGAGACCAAGCCGCGCCGCACCCGCAAGACCGCGGCCGCCGCCGAGATCCCGGCCCAGACCGCGACGGAGCCCGAGGCCAAGCCCCGAGCCCGCCGCACCCGCAAGACCGCAGCCACAGCGGAGCCCACGGAGAGCTGACCCTCTCCGCACCGACGGCCCGGCCCACCTCACGTGGCCCGGGCCGTCGGCATTCCAGACGCGACAACGGAATCCAGCCGAGTCCAGAAGCCGCATGCGGACGAGAGCGGACCAGTGAAGGACCCACCGACCGCCAGCCACCCACGCACGCACGCACGGGAGCACACCCGCAGCCCCACCCACCCGCAGCCGCCCACGCACGGGAGTGGGGCGGTGCGGCGCAACCCGCCGCGTACGACGCCAGACGGGCTCGCCCGCCTCTCGACCGACAGCGACACCACCGGCGGCGGGTTCGCCGTACCGCCCCGATCCCGACCCCACCCCCGACCCCCCGCGCACCCCCCGCGCACCACCCGCGGCAAGGGGCCAGGCACCCGGCCGGCCCCGACACCTCCCCGTCACCCTCGCCGGATAACCTCACCCCATGAGCCGCCCTCCGTCCTTCACCCCTCCCCCCGGCGCCCGCGCGGTCACCCTCCGCACCTCCCGCGGGGACTTCGCCGCGGTGGACGCCCCCGCGGCGGCCGGCGTCCCCCCGAAGGGCACCGCCCTCCTCCTCCCCGGCTTCACGGGCAGCAAGGAGGACTTCAACCCCCTCCACGAGGCGCTCAACGCCCGCGGCTACCACACCGTCGCCGTCGACGGCCGCGGCCAGTACGAGTCGGACGGCCCGGAGACCGACGAATCGGCCTACGCCCAGGAGGAGTTGGCCCGGGACGTCCTCGCCCAGGCCGCCGCCCTCGGCACCCTCGACACCCTCGGCGCCCTCGACACGCCCGTACACCTCGTCGGCCACTCCCTCGGCGGCCAGATCGCCCGGGCCGCCGTACTGCTGGACCACTCCCCCTTCCGCTCCCTCACCCTCATGGCCTCGGGCCCCGCCCAGATCTCCGTCTCCCAGCAGCAGCGCGTCAAGCTGCTCCGGGACGCGCTCGCCGTCATGACGATGGCGGAGGTGTGGGAGGCGATCCAGGCGATGGAGCCGCCGGAGGAGACCGAGACCGGGGAGGTGGAGGGAGGCCTGGACGAGGGACTGGCCGACCAGGAGGACCTGCGCCGCCGCTGGCTGGGCAACAAGCCCGCCCAACTCCTCGCCACCGGCCGCCAGTTGTGCGTCGAACCGGACCGCGTCGCGGAACTCGCCGCCGTCCCGATCCCGTTCCACGTCCTCTCGGGCTCCCGGGACGACACCTGGCCGGTGACGCTCCTCGACGACATGGCCCTGCGTCTGCGCGCCCACCGCACGGTCGTCCAGGGTGCCGAGCACTCCCCGAACACCGACAATCCCCTGGAAACGGCCCGGGCCTTCGCCGACTTCTGGGACCGGACGGACGCCACCGGCCCGCGGTAATAGTTGGGTCCGGACGGACACCGCCGTCGCCGGACCACGCTACTAGTACTACTAGTACTGCGCCTGCAGGTGCTCCCAGAACCCGTCCCGCAACGCCCGCCGCAGATCCGCCTGCCCGCGCAGCGAGTACTGCAGCAGCCCCTCCGCCTCCACCAGCAGATCCTGGTCGACGGACCCGGGCAGATACGGGTGCCCGGGCAGCAGCTCGACCAGGGCCTCCCGCCCCCGCGCCGCCAGCCACTTCGCCGCGATCTGCGCGCCGACGAAACGCACGTCCTCGCGCGTCGGCCGGGTCGCCGTGGCGTCATAGGCGGGGGCCGCCCGCCGGGAGACGTACGGCTTGAAGAACTCCAGGTCGAAGGTCCGCTGGCTGTCGACCTCCCACAGCAGCGGCTCGGCCTGGTTGCGCCCCTCGGGCGCCTCGATGCCCCACAGGTGCACCCGGGCGCCGTACCCCTGCGCGGCCTCCACCGCCGACACCAGGTCCTCGTCGCCGCCGAGCAGTGCGGCGTCGCTGATGGCCCGGTGTCTGGCCAGCGACTCCAGGTCCGTCCGGATCAGTGAGTCGACGCCCTTCTGCTGGTTGTTGGCGTTGAGGTTGCCCAACCGGACCTTCACGTCCGGGAGTTCGGCGATCGACTGCTGCTCAGCCGTATGAATACGCCGCCGAGCCCCGTCGTACCAGTACACCCGCAGCAGTCGACTGTCCGCGAAAATCGTCCGGGCCCGGTCGATGAGCGCCTCGATCAGCCCCTCGGCGTCCAGGTCGAACGCGCGCCGGTCCTCGGTGCCGGCGACGAGCCGTCCCGCGGCCGCGTACAGATATCCCGCGTCGACGAAGATCGCATGTGTCGAGGGCGTCTTCGCCACCTCGGCGAGCATGCGCTGCAGCAGCTCGTTCGTGCGGTCGATGCGGGCACTGAGGGCCGCGTGGTCGTCGTTCATCGCTTCCATTGTCCCGGCGGTCACGCTGCGAACACAACCGGTCCCGGTCAGTCTCCTTCAACCACCTCACGCATGACTTACCGGTCAGTAATTAGCCGTTCGAAAAATTTCTTTAGCGTAGGGAATGTTTGTAACACGCAGCCCGTTGACTACTACGGAACACAGCGAGACGAAGGGAGAGGCCATGCGCTTCGAAATCATGCGACTCGACGAGGTCGACGGCACGCCCGTGGACAGCACTGTCGTGGACGCCGCCTCCGTCAACCGGATCGTCCAGCAGGCCGCCGCGATCGGCCAGCGCCTCTGGATCCGGCCGGCCGAGAACACGGCCGCGTAAGAGACGCGGATCACCGCAGAAGCTTCGGAGCCCTGGTACGGCAGCGACGCCGCACCAGGGCTCTAACGCTTTCCGGCGCCTCACGCGCCCTCACGCGCCCTCACGCGCCCTTGATCACCTGGGTCACCCCGTTGATGATCTGCTGCACGGCGATGGCGGACAGCATCATCCCCGCGAGCCGGGTCACCAGCACCACACCCCCGTCCTTGATGACGCGGATGATCAGCAGCGAGTACCGCATGACCACCCACAGCACCACGTGAATCGCGAGGATCGCGCACCACACCGACACCTGCGTGGCCACGCTGTCCGCCTTCTGCACGGCGAGGATCACGGACACGATCGCCCCCGGCCCGGCCAGCAGCGGCATGCCCAGAGGTACGAGCGCCACGTTGACGTCCTTGGTCTGCTTCGGCTCGTCGGTCTTGCCGGTCAGCAGGTCCAGCGCGATCAGCAGGAGCAGCAGCCCGCCCGCGATCATCAGCGCGGGTACGGAGACATGCAGGTAGTTCAGGATCTGGTGCCCCAGAAGCCCGAACACCACGATCACACCGCCCGCCACGCACACGGCCTGGAAGGCCATCCGCTTCTGCACCTTGCCGGGCCGGCCGGCGGTGAGGGCGAGGAAGATCGGGGTGATCCCAGGGGGATCCATGATGACGAAAAGGGTCAGGAAGAGAGAGCCGAAGACGGCGGCGTCGAACATGACTGAAGAGGCCTTGCGGGAGATACGGGAGATGCGGGAGATACGAGGGTGAGCGGGGAGTCGGGGGCGGCTCTCAGACCCCGCCCGCGCCCGGCACCGGGAACGCCCCGGTCGCCCGCCGGGTGATCTCCCCGTACACCTCGGGATCCGTCACGTACTCCCCGAGCACGCACGTCTTCCGGCTGCCGTGGTAGTCGCTGGACCCGGTGACCAGCAGCCCCAGTTCCTTCGCCAGCCCCCGCAGCCGCGCCCGGGTCTCGGGGTCGTGGTCCATGTGGTCGACCTCGATGCCGTCCAGCCCGGCGGCCGCCATCTCGGCGATCGCCGACTCCGGCACCGTACGACCGCGCTTGCTGGCCCCCGGGTGCGCGAAGACGGTGACCCCGCCCGCGGCCTTGACCAGCCGGATCGCCTCGAAGGGGTCGGTCTCGTGCTTGTCCACGAAGGCCCGCCCGCCGTCGGCGAGCCACTCGGGCGTGAACGCGTCGCTCACGCTCGCGACGACCCCCAGCTCGACCAGCGCGGTGGCGACATGCGGCCGTCCGACCGAACCGCCGCCGGCGATCCGCTCGACCTGCTCCCAGGTGACCGGCACCCCGAGCCCGTTCAGCTTGGCGACCATGCCCTTGGCCCGCGGCACCCGGTCGTCCCGCACCAGCTCGCGCTCGGCGAGCAGGGCCGGCTCCTCGGGGTCGAAGAGGTAGGCGAGCATGTGCATCGAGATGCCGTCGATTCGGCAGGACAGCTCGGCGCCGGTGACGAGGGTCAGCCCCTCCGGCACCGCGGCGATCGCCTCGGCGTACCCGCGGGTGGTGTCGTGGTCGGTCAGCGCGACGACGTCCAGCCCGGCCGCCGCGGCGTTCCGCACCAGCTCGGCGGGGGTGTCCGTACCGTCGGAAGCGGTGGAGTGGGTGTGCAGATCGATGCGCACGACGCGGACTCCAGGCGGTGACGGTACGGAAGGGGACACCCAAGGATAACGGGACTCCAGGGGTGCCTTGTCACACCCGAACCCGCACCGCGCCCCCTACAGCCGACTCTCAGGGTTCCAACAGCCGGGGCGAGAGCGCCCCACAGGGAACCAGCTCGACCTCCGCCCCCGCGTCCCGCAGATCCGTCAGCACCAGCTCGTCGTACATCAGCAGCCCCGACTGCTCGGGCCACACCACGGCCCACAGCCACAGCCCGCGCGCCTCGCCCGCGAACACCGCGCGGTCGTCCGGTGTGCCGGAGACATGCCACAGCGGCGTGGGGCGGCCGCCGGCCAGGACCTTGGCCTGGGGTGGCTTCTCGACGGTCATGTACGGTCCCGGGTCCGGGCCGTCGATGCCCGCGTACCGCGCACCGAGGCCGACGCCCAGCTCCTCGGCGACGAGGATCAGCTCCCCTATGCCGCCGAGCGGGCCCGGTCCCGAGCAGGCCACCGCGGTGGCCCGCCCGCCGTGCCGGTCGTCGCCCGCGCAGGCCACGCCCGTGTGCAACCAGCCGACCGGCAGCGGCCACGGCATCCACACCGGCACCTGCGTGCGGTGCACCACCACACTGAGGGCCTCGACGCTGGGCGGGATCACGGGCTGCACCGGATGCACGGTGCCGTGCACATCGCACTGCCAGGTATCGGCGAAGAGTCCGGGAGCCCTGACCCGGCCACCACACTTCGGGCAACTGGGTTCGCCCCTCATAGGGCCCCACGGTCCTACCCTCGCTCCCCCACGTCAAGGACGATCACCCGTCCGGAGGGAACCCTTCTCCGGCAGGAACTAGATGCATCTTGCATTAATTAGCTGACCTAACTTACTATGTGCATATACCAACCATCTAGATCCGGGAGGGCACGAAGACATGGACCCCTTCGATGCGGGAGCCGGCGGCATCCTGCGCCAGCCCAAGGCCGTGTGGGCGACGGCGGGCGCGTCGGTCGTCGCCTTCATGGGCATCGGCCTCGTCGACCCGATCCTGCCGTCCATCGCCAAGGGCCTGGACGCCACGCCCAGTCAGGTCTCCCTCCTCTTCACCTCGTACTTCCTGATCACGGCCGTCGCGATGCTGGTCACCGGCTTCGTCTCCAGCCGCATCGGCGGCCGCAAGACCCTGCTGCTCGGCCTAGCCTTCGTGGTCGTCTTCGCCGGCCTCGCCGGCACCTCGGACTCGGTCGGCGAACTGGTCGGCTTCCGCGCGGGCTGGGGCCTCGGCAACGCCCTCTTCGTCTCGACCGCCCTCGCGGTCATCGTCGGCGCGGCGGCGGGAGGGAGCGCCGCGGCGATCCTGCTGTACGAGTCCGCGCTCGGCCTCGGCATGGCCTGCGGCCCCCTGCTGGGCGCGCTGCTCGGCAACCAGAGCTGGCGCTACCCCTTCTTCGGCACCGCGTTCCTGATGGCCGTCGGCTTCCTGTGCATCACGGTGTTCCTGAAGGAACAGCCGAAGCCGGCCCGCAAGACCTCGCTGCTCGACCCCATCAAGGCACTGGGGCACGGCGGCCTCGCCTCCGCCGCCGTCTCGGCGTTCTTCTACAACTACACGTTCTTCACCGTGCTGGCCTTCACGCCGTTCGTGCTGAACATGACCCCGTACAAGTCGGGTGCCGTGTTCTTCGCCTGGGGAGTGCTGCTCGCCGTCTTCTCGGTGATCGTGGCGCCGCGCATGCAGGCACGGTTCGGTTCGCTGAAGGTGCTCGGCGGCTCACTGGTGCTGCTCGCGGCCGACGTCCTGGTCCTCGGTTACGGCAGCCACACCGCGGCCGTCGTCTGCACGATCCTGTCCGGCGCCTTCATCGGCGTGAACAACACCGTCTACACCGAACTGGCGCTCGGCGTGTCGGACGCGCCGCGCCCGGTGGCGAGCGCCGGCTACAACTTCGTGCGGTGGTTCGCGGCGGCCGCGGCGCCCTACTTCGCGCCGAAGATCGAGGAGTGGACCGACATCCACGTCCCGTTCGTGGTCGCGGCGGTGACCGCGGTGCTGGGCGCGCTCGTGGTCGTCGTACGGCGGAAGGCACTCACGCACGAGGCCGAGGAACTGGAGACGAGGCACGCGACGGAGGACGGTGTGGCCGTGTTCGCCAACTGACGGTTTTCGGCCACGGGTTGGTGAGCTTGCTCACTTGGTCAGTCACTCCAGTGGGACGGACTTCCGGGAGGGATCGCGGAGGTCCGTGCCGTTCGTCAGCCAGCGTTCCTGGAGGGCCTGGGCGCCGTGGACGCGCTTCCAGGCCGCCTCGTTCGCCGTCATCGGGAGCAGGGGGAGGAAGCGGACCGGGTCGAGGGGCTCGTCGAGTTCGAGGTCCTCGATCAGACCGCCCGGCTCGGCGACCAGGACCGAGCTGAACGGGGCGCCGGGCCACAGCGGTTCACCGACGTCGAGAGAGGCGCCGGGGGCCACGATCACGCCCTCGACCTGCGGGGACGCGGCGAGCACGGCGAGCGGGCGCAGCGCCTTGTCGGTGTCGGCGAGACCTCCCCGTACCGAGAGAACCAGTTCGGCGCGCGGGCCTTTGACCGGGTCCGCGATCACCACGGTGGGGTCGCTCATCGGCTGCGCGGACATGCCGAGCGTGGCGTAGCGGACGATGTCCTCCGACCGGAAACGCAGCACCTCGATGCGGTCCGTGCCCAGGAAGGTGACGGCCGCGCGCGCGTCCGGTTCGCCCAGCGCGGAGCGCAACCGGGCCTCGACCAAGGGAAGAACATCAACCATGCGGCGAGCATAGAACTCGTCAGTACCGGGCAAAGCAGCGCCTTGACAGTTTGGGCGGCTGATACTCTGGCCCGGTCGTTCGGGCAGCACGCAGAAGCGTCGCGATCAAGTCCCGACGCGACAGGGACTCCCTTACGAGGGACCGGCCGGAGGAGGTGGGGCTGTCATGGATCGAAGTCACCCGTGCAGTACCACTCGCTCTTCCCGCCGCTGATACAGCTGATCCGGCTCTGGCTGACCGCCGCCTTTCACGCTCACGTCTTCTTGCGGAAGAGCGCTTCGTCTCGTTTTGCCTGATCCGTCTGATCTGACTCTGCAGCGAAGCTCACCACCGCGATGGTGCGGTGCTCCCCGCTTTGTGGACGTGCCAAACACCCGCAGCAGGACGTCCCCATTCCGGGTAGTTCCAGCCGTCGTCGGCGGTCTTTCGTTGCCTGCCACGAAGGAGCCAGCCATGTCGATGATCCGTGACCTCCGAGCCGCGGTCCGGCCCTCCCGCCCGTCCCTGCGCAAGGACACCGGCACGTACGACACGACGCGCGACCCCGGCACCCCGTCGGCCGTCGTCGACTGCGCGGTCTACCGCGACGGCGCCCGCGTCGACACCGGCAGGCCGCTCACCCCGCACGAGGCGATGCGCGCGGTGCGCCGCGACGGGGGCTTCGTCTGGATCGGCCTGCACGAGCCGACCGAGGCCGAATTCGCCGGTATCGCAAGCGAGTTCGGGCTGCACCCGCTGGCCGTGGAGGACGCGGTCCAGGCCCACCAGCGGCCCAAGCTGGAGCGCTACGACGACTCCCTCTTCACCGTCTTCAAGACCGTCCACTACGTCGAGCACGACCGGCTCACCGCCACCAGCGAGGTCGTGGAGTCCGGCGAGGTCATGTGCTTCACCGGCCGGGACTTCTTCATCACCGTCCGGCACGGCGGCCAGGGCTCGCTGCGTGCCCTGCGGCACCGGCTCCAGGACGACCCGGAGCTGCTCGCCAAGGGCCCCTCGGCGGTGCTGCACGCGATCGCCGACCATGTCGTCGACGGCTATGTGGCGGTCGCCGACGCCGTCCAGGACGACATCGACGAGGTGGAGACCGAGGTCTTCTCGCCCGGCCGACGCGGGGTCGCGCGCGGTGTGGACTCGGCGCGGATCTACCAGCTCAAGCGCGAGGTCCTGGAGTTCAAGCGCGCGGTCTCCCCGCTGCTGCGGCCCATGCAGCTGCTGAGCGAGCGGCCGATGCGGCTGGTCGACCCCGACATCCAGAAGTACTTCCGGGACGTCGCCGACCACCTCGCCCGCGTCCAGGAGCAGGTCCTCGGCTTCGACGAGCTGCTCAACTCGATCCTCCAGGCCAACCTCGCGCAGGCGTCCGTCGCGCAGAACGAGGACATGCGGAAGATCACCGCATGGGCCGCGATCATCGCCGTACCGACCATGGTGACCGGTGTGTACGGCATGAACTTCGACCACATGCCCGAGCTGCACTGGCGGTTCGGCTACCCGATGGTGCTGTGCCTGACCGTCGGGCTGTGTCTGGGCATCCACCGCACGCTGAAGCGCAACGGCTGGCTGTGAGCGGGCCTGGATAGGCTGGGCCCATGACAAGCGAGCTGCTCGACCAGGCCCTCGTCGAGGAGGCCACGAAGAAGTCCGGCCTCGTCTGGGTCTCGGGAGCCGGCGTCCCGGCCCGTGCGCTGTGGCACGTGTGGCACGAGGGTGCCGCGTGCGTGGTCGGCGACGGACCGGGCGAGCAGCCGCTGCCTGGGCTCGTGGACGGCGGCTCCGCCGAGGTCACCGTCCGCAGCAAGGACAAGGGCGGCCGGCTGGTCTCCTGGTCCGCGAAGGTCGTGGAACTGACCGCGGGGACCGAGCAGTACGAGGCGACCGTCGCCGAGCTGAAGGGCAAGCGGCTCAACGCCCCCGACGGCGAGGCGATGCCGGAGCGCTGGGCGCGCGAGTGCCGGGTGCTGCGGCTGGAACCGACCGGGGCGACAGCGCCGTTGCCCGCCGACAGCCTGGCCGAGGCACCGCTGCCGACGCCGGCCACGACTCGCCGGCCGATCCCCGCGGGGCTGCCGCGGCTGCTGCTGAAGAAGCGCCGACGGTAACCGGCTAGGACGTCGGCAGCTGCTTGCCGTAGTCCACCGTCTCGCTGCCCTTCGGCTCGGTGAGGGCGAAGTCCTTGTCCCAGGAGGAGAAGGTCAGCGTGCCCGCGCCCGCCGCGCGCTCCAGCCGCAGTGGGTACGGCCTGCCCTCCAGGGAGACGTCGAGGGTGCCGCCGGAGCCCTTGTCACCGGTGATGCGGATGGTCCGGGTACCCGACTGCTCGTGGTGGCCGTCCGTCGCGAGGTCACCGTGCAGTGTCAGCAAGCCTTCGAGGAGTACGTCCATGTCCGTGAAGCCGCTGAACTTCTTGTACGCCGGGTCGCCCGACGGCACCTTCACGTACTTGCCGTCGAGCTTGCCCGCGGCCGACTCGTCCTTGTCGCCGTCCTTCTCCCCGTCGGCGTGGTTCCAGAACTCCGCGCCGGCCTTCAGATACAGCTGCTCGCCGATCCGCAGCAGCCCGAAGGCGATGCCCTTGGAGGTGACCGAGCCGGTGGCGCCGTCGGACTTCAGCCGCATGTCGAGCTTGTACGTGCGCCCGTTGGTGACCACGGTTCCGGCCAGCCGCACGGCGTCGGCCGAGCCGGCGGCGGCGCGGGTCTTCGACTGGATGGTGGCGGCCGGCAGCTTGCCGACCCCGTTGGTCCCCTCGTCCGGATCCGAACTGCACCCGACGAGCAACCCCGCCCCCACCACGGCCAGTGCGCACAGCGCGGTCCTGCGGTTACGGCCCTGGGGAATCGCGGTCACAGGCGGGGCTGCCTTTCGGTCGGGGGACGCGAGGAGCGTACGGCAGCGTACCGGTGAGCCGGGAGCCGAGCGGAGGCAGTCCGTCCGGACCTCCCACCAGCGCGGATCCGATCGGTACGGGCTAGCCTGAAGCCCATCCGAGCGGGCAATCCGGAAAAAGAAATCCAGAACGGAACTCTCGTGAGAAAAGGAGGCGCACCCATGGCAGCGGGCGCCCCTTCCCGGATCTTCGTCTCGCACCTGTCCGGGGTCGCCGTGTTCGATCCCAACGGCGACCAGGTCGGCCGCGTGCGCGACCTCGTCGTCATGCTGCGCGTCGGCCGACGGCCCCCGCGCGTGCTCGGGCTGGTCGTCGAACTGCCCACCCGGCGACGCATCTTCCTGCAGATGACCAGAGTCACCAGCATCGAGTCGGGCCAGGTCATCGCCACCGGCGTGCTCAACGTCCGCCGCTTCGAGCAGCGCCCCACCGAGCGCCTCGTCTTCGGCGAGCTGCTCGACCGCCGGGTCACCCTCGTCGAGACCGGCGAGGAGGTGACCGTCCTGGACCTGTCGGTGCAGCAGCTGCCGGCCCGCCGGGACTGGGAGGTGGACCGCGTCTTCGTCCGCAAGGGCAGGAAGGGCGGCGCCTTCAGAAGGGCCAAGGGCGAGGCGCTGACCGTCGACTGGTCCTCCGTCACCGGCTTCTCCCTGGAGGAGCACGGACAGGGCGCCGAGAGCCTCCTGGCCACCTTCGAGCAGCTGCGCCCCGCCGACCTCGCCAACGTCCTGCACCACCTGTCCGCCAAGCGGCGCGCGGAGGTCGCCGCGGCTCTCGACGACGACCGGCTGGCCGACGTACTCGAAGAGCTCCCGGAGGACGACCAGATCGAGATCCTCGGCAAGCTG
This sequence comes from Streptomyces cylindrosporus, assembly GCF_022698165.1. Classification (GTDB taxonomy): domain Bacteria; phylum Actinomycetota; class Actinomycetes; order Streptomycetales; family Streptomycetaceae; genus Streptomyces; species Streptomyces cylindrosporus. The sequence goes on along the minus strand of NZ_JALDAY010000005.1, from coordinate 270,346 downwards.
AAGGAGGAACGTGCCGCCGACGTCCTGGAGGCCATGGACCCGGACGACGCGGCCGACCTGCTCTCCGAACTCCCCGAGGAGGACAAGGAGCGGCTGCTGAGCCTGATGCAGCCGTCCGACGCGGCCGACATGCGGCGCCTGATGTCGTACGAGGAGCACACCGCCGGCGGTCTGATGACGACCGAGCCGATCGTGCTGCGCCCCGACGCCACCGTCGCCGACGCCCTCGCGCGCGTGCGCAACCCCGACCTCTCCCCGGCCCTCGCCGCCCAGGTCTACGTCTGCCGCCCGCCCGACGAGACGCCGACCGGCAAGTACCTCGGCACGGTCCACTTCCAGCGGCTGCTGCGCGACCCGCCGTACACGCTGGTCAGCTCGATCATCGACGACGACCTGCAACCGCTGGACCCGGAGGCGCAGCTGCCGGTCGTCGCCGGGTTCTTCGCGACGTACGACATGGTGGCGGCGCCGGTCGTCGACGAGGCCGGGTCGCTGCTCGGCGCGGTGACCGTGGACGACGTACTGGACCACATGCTGCCCGAGGACTGGCGGGAGACCGAGTTCCACCTGGACGAGGGTGCGGAGGGGGTGGCCGCGCATGGCTCCTGAGCGTGAGAGCACACGGGAGCGGACGCCGGCCGGCGCGACGGCGGCCACGCGCCCGCGCGCCCGCCTCGACCAGCCGCGTCCGCCCCGCAGGCGGCTGCTGCCCGAGTGGGACCCGGAGGCCTTCGGGCGGCTCTCGGAGCGCATCGCGCGCTTCCTCGGCACGGGACGGTTCATCGTCTGGATGACGGTCGTCATCGTGCTGTGGGTGGTGTGGAACGTCTTCGCGCCGAGCGGCCTGCGCTTCGACAACTACCCGTTCATCTTCCTGACCCTGATGCTGTCGCTGCAGGCCTCCTACGCGGCCCCGCTGATCCTGCTCGCGCAGAACCGGCAGGACGACCGCGACCGGGTCAACCTCGAACAGGACCGCAAGCAGAACGAGCGGTCCATCGCCGACACCGAGTACCTGACCCGGGAGATCGCCGCGCTGCGCATCGGCCTCGGCGAGGTGGCGACCCGGGACTGGATCCGCTCCGAGCTGCAGGACATGGTGAAGGAGCTGGAGGAACGGCAGAACGGCCACCACAAACACGTGGTATTCCCGGCAGAACGGCCGTCGGGACGTGACGTAGACGACCGGTGACGGGCTTACCGGGGCCCGGCTACCGAGCCGTACCATCGTCTGTATGGCTAGCGAAGACGCGGTGCGCGAGGCACTGGCGACGGTGAACGACCCCGAGATCAACCGACCCATCACCGAGCTCGGGATGGTCAAGTCGGTGGACATCGGAGCGGACGGGGCGGTCGCGGTCACCGTGTACCTGACGGTCTCCGGCTGCCCGATGCGCGAGACGATCACGCAGCGCGTGACGGACGCGGTCTCGGCGGTCGAGGGCGTCACCCGCGTCGACGTCTCGCTGGACGTGATGAGCGACGAGCAGCGCAAAGAGCTGGCGAACGCGCTGCGCGGCGGCCAGGCCGAGCGCGAGGTCCCCTTCGCCAAGCCGGGCTCGCTCACCCGCGTGTACGCGGTGGCCTCCGGAAAGGGCGGCGTCGGCAAGTCCTCGGTGACGGTGAACCTGGCGGCGGCGATGGCGGCGGACGGTCTGAAGGTCGGTGTCGTGGACGCCGACATCTACGGCCACAGCGTGCCGCGCATGCTGGGCGCCGACGGCCTTCCCACCCAGGTCGAGAACATGATCATGCCGCCGTCCGCGAACGGCGTGAAGGTCATCTCCATCGGCATGTTCACGCCGGGCAACGCACCGGTGGTCTGGCGCGGTCCGATGCTGCACCGGGCTCTTCAGCAGTTCCTGGCGGACGTGTACTGGGGCGACCTGGACGTCCTGCTCCTGGACCTCCCGCCCGGCACCGGTGACATCGCCATCTCGGTCGCCCAGCTGGTCCCGAACGCCGAGATCCTCGTCGTCACCACGCCTCAGCAGGCGGCGGCCGAGGTCGCCGAGCGGGCCGGCTCCATCGCCGTGCAGACTCACCAGAAGATCGTCGGCGTGGTCGAGAACATGTCCGGCCTGCCCTGTCCGCACTGCGGCGAGATGGTCGACGTCTTCGGCACGGGCGGCGGCCAGACGGTGGCGGACGGCCTGACCCGCACGACGGGCGCGACGGTCCCGGTCCTCGGCTCCATCCCGATCGACGTCCGCCTCCGCGAGGGCGGCGACGACGGCAGGCCGGTGGTCCTGACCGACCCGGACAGCCCGGCGGGCGCGGCCCTGCGGGGCATCGCGGGGAAGCTGGGGGGCCGGCAGCGGGGTCTTTCGGGACTGTCCCTGGGGATCACTCCCAGGAACAAGTTCTAGAGCATCGCCCTGGGGGCGCGGGGAACTGCGCGGCCAGCCACCTACGGCCCGCAGTTCCCCACTGGTTTTCAGGCGTACTCGCCGATGTCCTTGATCATGGCGAAGCCGAGCCCGTACGCGCTCATGCCTCTCCCGTACGCCCCCACGTGCACGCCTTCCTGCGTGGACCCGGCGAGCACCCAGCCGAACTCGGACTCCCTGTAGTGGAAGGGTGTGGGCACGCCGTCGACGGGCAGGGACAGCGTCGACCACTCCGCGCCGTCCAGGTCGTCGGCCAGCGCCCAGGCGGTCTCGGTCTGCTGCTCCAGCCAGTCGTCCCGCAGCGAGTGGTCCATCTGACCGGGCCAGGTGAACGACAGCAGCCCCACCCCGGCCAGCCAGGCCGCCGAGGAGACCGACGTGGCCTCCAGCAGCCCCGTGCCGTCGGCGCTCCTGCGGGAGGGGTTCGCCGCGACGGTCACGACGACCGCGAACTTCTCCCTCGGCTCACCGACAGAACCCGCCTCGTTCTTCACCGAGGGCTCGTCGCCGTGTCCGATGGACCCGTGCTCGACGGCCCCGTCGGCCGCCGTCCCGACCTGCATCAGCCAGCGCGGCCCCGTGAAGGCCTCGTCGAGGCCGTACCACGGGAAGGGCGCCTGCAGGTAGCCGTCGACCGTGCGCCGGGCGGAGGGAACCTGTTGTCCGCCCTCCGCGGCCGGCGCCTGCGCGACCTGACTCGTCGTCTCCATGTGCCCGGACGCCTCCTCGCTCTCGTCGGACCGAAGCGGCCCGCCCCCCTTCGGGCTGACTCGTCCGGTCCGCACAACAACTCGGCAGCATAGCCACACCACGGAGAGCAACCGGGAAATCGCCCGGCGCGTGGGTCGTGCGGAAGGCGGGTTCAGGCCGTGCGAAGGCGCGAGCGAGTATGAAACGCGTCACGTACGACGGTTTCGAATCGGGTGTCCGTACGGCTCGGCCGGTGTCCGCCGGTACAGCTCAGGTGGCGTCCGCGTCGAAGGGCGGGCGGTCGTCGTCCTCGGGCTTCTTGGTCATGTCGACGCGGCCGGAGGAGGACGAACCGGAGGACGCGGAAGAGGAGGACGACGACGGCGCGTCGGTGCTGTGCACCGCGTCCGTGACCTCGGCCATCTCCTTCTTCAGGTCGAAGCCGTTGCGGATCTCCTTGAGCCCCAGTTCGTCGTTGTCCAGCTGCTTGCGGATGAACGTCTTGGGGTTCAGGTCCTCGAACTCGAAGTCCTTGAACTCGGGTCCGAGCTCGCTGCGGATGTCCTGCTTGGCGCTCTCCGAGAACTCCCGGATCTTGCGGATCGTCCGCATGACGTCCTGGATGACCTTCGGGAGCTTGTCCGGACCGAAGACGAGCACGGCGAGGACAACGAGCGTGATGAGCTCGAGCGGTCCTATGTCATTGAACACCTGAAGCTCCTTGCGATTCCGGGCCGGAACCACGGTACCCGGCGATCCGGCACGACCGGTACTGTCCCGAGCTCCGCGAGTGCGCGCGGACGGGCGGTTTTCCGCGATGTTTGCCTTGTGGGAGCCGCATACGGGCGGCCCCCTATGAGGTTCCTGTCAATCGTGCTCGGCCGCCTCGGCGGCCTCAGCTGCCTTCGGAGGAGCCGAGGACCAGCGAGATCCTCAGCTCCTTGCCGCCGCGCCGCACGGTCAGCTCCAGCCGGTCGCCGGGCCGGTGGGCGCGGGTCTTGACGATCAGTTCCTCGCCGGAGTGGACGCGCTGGCCGTCGACCTCGGTGATGATGTCGCCCGCCTTGATGCCGGCCTTGTCGCCGGGGCCGCCCGCGTTGACGGCGGGGCCGCCGCCGGTGGCCTTGGTGCCGACGCGGGCGCCGTCGCCGGTGTAGTCCATGTCGAGGGTGACGCCGATGACGGGGTGGGTGGCCTTGCCGGTGTTGATGAGCTCCTCGGCGACGCGCTTGGCCTGGTTGACGGGGATGGCGAAGCCGAGCCCGATGGAACCGGCCTGACCGCTCTCCGACCCGGAACCGTCGTCGGCGGACCGGATGGCGGAGTTGATCCCGATGACGCGGGCGCTGGTGTCGAGCAGGGGCCCGCCGGAGTTGCCCGGGTTGATCGGCGCGTCGGTCTGCAGCGCGTCGACGTACGACACATCGCTCCCGTCGGCGCTGTCGCCGCCGGCCGTGATGGGCCGTTCCTTGGCGCTGATGATGCCGGAGGTGACGGTGCCCTCCAGGTCGAAGGGGGCGCCGATGGCGACGACCGGGTCGCCGACCTGGACGTTGTCGGAGTTGCCGAGGGCCATGGGCTTGAGCCCGTGCACGCCGGTCACCTTCACGACGGCGAGGTCGTACCCCGTGTCCCGCCCCACGACGGTGGCCTTGGCGGTGTCCCCGCTGTTGAAGGTCACGGATATCTGCCCGTCGGCTCCGGCGGGCTGGACGACGTGGTTGTTGGTGAGGATGTGCCCCCGGTCGTCGAGCACGAACCCGGTCCCGGTGCCGGACTCCTCGGCCCCGGTCACATGCAGGGTCACCACGCTGGGCAGGGCCCGCGCGGCGATCCCCGCCACACTGTCGGGCGCCCGCCCGGCGGCCTCCTTCCCGGCCTGCGGAAGCGATACGTCGCCCACACCGCCGTTGCGCTCCAGATAGGCCCCGATGGCACCCCCGACGCCCCCGGAGACGAGCGCGAGGACGACGGCACCGGTGACGAGGGCCTTCCTCACCCGCCGACGGCGCTTGTGGTGGTCGTCGACGGGGGCGCCGTTCTGCTGGAGGGGGGCGGCGGGGACGGGGGCCCAGGGGTCGTAGTTCTGCCAGGGGTTGGCGGGGGCGGGGTGTTGGGGCGGCGGCGCACCGTGCTCGGGTGCGTGCGGGGTCGGCAGGGGCGTGCCGTGGGCCGGTGTGGTCGCGGGGTGCTGGACGGGCGGGGCGGGGGCCCAGGGGCCGGGTTCGCCGTACGGTGGGGTGCCGTAGGGGTCGGGAGCGTGCAGGGGCTTGGGCTGCTCGGCGCGGGGAGCGGGGGCGGGAACCGGAGCCGAGGGCGGCACCTCGGCGGGCCGAGCCAGCTCGAAGTCACCGTCGGCCCCGGACGCGTCGAGGACGCCCTGAGGAGGCCTCAACTCGAAGTCGCCATCGGAAGAAGCGGCATCCGGATCGGGGACGGCCGCCGAGTCCGGGACGGCTGCCGAGTCCGGGACGGCTGCCGAGCCCGGGACGGCTGCCGAGCCCGGGACGGCTGCCGAGCCCGGGACGGCTGCCGAGCCCGGGAGGACCGTCGGCCGGGCCAACTCGAAGTCCCCGCCGTCGTCTTCGCGCCGCACCGAAGCAGCCCCACCGACCGGCGCCGTACCCGCCAGCGCATCCGCGTCCGTATCCCTGTCCGCACCTGGCATCCCGTCGACGCTGCCGGCCGGTTCCGCCACCCGATCCGCACCGCCCGGGCCGCTCACCGCTCCCGGTGTCGCGTCTGCCAGCGTCTCCGCCGTCGGCATCACGCCCGCGGTCTTCCCCGGTGTCTCCGTCGCCGGTGTCTCCGCAGTCGGCGTCGTCGCAACCGGGGTCTCCACCGCCGGGGTCTCCACCGCCGGGGTCTCCCCCACCGGGGTCTCCCCCACCGGGGTCTCCCCCACCGGGGCCTCCCCCGCCGACGTCACCGCGGCCGCCCCCTCGGGACGCGGTCGGTTCCACCACCGCTTCGTGGGCTTCCCCTCGTCCATGCTCTCCCCACAGCTGGCCGCGGCGCGGCACGGCGGCGGCCCCAGTTCGTCGGCTCCGCGCCCGGCGGCCGAGGCCAGTCCCGGCCGTGGGCACGGCTCACCCAGGATTGAACCAGGTTCCCGGGCCGCGGGTCAGCGCGCGGTGTGGGAGGGGGAAGGAGAGGAAGTCGAGTCGGGGACGGGTGCGGCGAGGAGGCCGAGGCCCGTGGTCTCGGCGGCGGGGGACCACGAGGTCAATGTGAGCGGCTGGGAGTCGGTGAGCGGACGTATCAGCGGGGACATCACCGCCGCACCGGCCATCACGGGGGCGGCCAGCGTGTGCAGAGCCTGCTCGGAGACGGCCGGGCTCGGTACGCCGGGCAGCAGCGGTGCGGACACCTGGGTCGGGGCGGCCGGGGTCTCGCCGAGCGAACGCTGCCCCTGCACCTGCCCGAGCAGCGGGCCGACGCCACGGCGCCGCTGGGTCTCGGGAGCCGTCGCGGCCCCCGTGCCCGGCGTGCGCGCCGGAGTCACGTTGCTGCCGGCGCCGGAACCGCCGCGCGCGTCCGCGGCCGTGTCCGTCAGCGAGCCGGTCGTGACGCCGCCCAGCGCGATCGCGGCCAGCGACACCGCCCCGGCGGCGACGAACGCGAACCGCATCCCGCGGGAGGCCGAGCGGTCGGTCTCGTGACGGCTGACGTCATGGATGCGGAAGCCACGGTCGGAGGCGGGGAGGCCAGGTGCGGGGACGGCGTGCTGTGCGGCGGGCGCGTAGTCGAACTCGAAGCGGTCGGGGCGCTGCTTCAGTCCGAAGACTCCGGAGGTGCCGAACTTCCCGGTGGCGGAGCCGGGGAGTCTTCCCCCGCCGAACGGCGAGCCGCCGTCCGGATCGTCACCTCCTCCGGGGAGCCCCTGGAGCCGGGCCAGGAAGCTCTCGGAGGGCGGCGGGGGCGCCGCCTCCGCGAAGACGTTCTTCAGCTGTCGCTGGGCGTCGGCCTCCGCCTTGCACCGGGCGCAGGTGGCCAGGTGGGCGAGGACGCGCTCGCGCGACTCATGACCGAGCTCTCCGTCCACCAGGGCGGAGAGTCGGTCTCCCAGATGCTGCTCGGACAGATGCCGCTCGGCGGGGCCGGGTCGTGATCCACTCACGCGGTCGCGCCCCCTCCCCCCAGAGCGGCCACGCGTGGCACGAAGGACCGACGCTCGGCCGCGCGGGCCTCCGGCGAGCGGTGCGCGAGGGCCTTGCGCAGCTGGGAACGGCCGCGGTGGATCCGGGAGCGGACCGTGCCGAGCTTGACGCCGAGGGTCGCGGCGATCTCCTCGTACGACAGTCCTTCGATGTCGCACAGGACGACCGCGGCGCGGAACTCGGGCGCGAGCGTGTCGAGGGCCTGCTGGACGTCCGCGTCGAAGTGGGCGTCGTTGAAGATCTGCTGCGGGTTGGGCTCGCGGCTGGGCAGGCGCTCGGCCGCGTCGTCCCCGAGGGCGTCGAAGCGGATGCGCTGCTTGCGGCGGACCATGTCCAGGAACAGGTTCGTCGTGATGCGGTGCAGCCAGCCCTCGAAGGTGCCCGGCGTGTAGGTGGACAGGGAGCGGAAGACGCGGACGAAGACCTCCTGGGTGAGGTCCTCCGCGTCGTGCTGGTTACCGGTCAGGCGGTACGCCAGCCGGTAGACCCGGCCGCTGTGGGTGCTGACGATCTCCTCCCAGGTGGGCGGAGTCCATGCCTGCCCGTCCGCGTCGGTGGAGAAAGTCGCGGTCTGGGCCTCGCCCGCGGGGGCGTCGGCGTGGCTGGGGTCAGCAGCGGTGTCGTTCACGGATTTCGGCCTGCCCGCCGATCCGAGGAAGCGCCGCAGCACTCCTCCGCGATCCACAGGCGCAGCCGCACCTCCCCTGTCGGCTCTGGTGGTGTCCAGTGGAGCCCCTACCATAGCCACCTCGCCCGTTAGCTCCGGATAAGCGGTTTTACGAGAATTTGATCTGGGCTCATACCGCTCGGGCCCCTGCGTCTGCAGTTGCTCGGGCCGCTGCCCCTCGTCGTGATCCAACTGTGTCCCCCCGCTGTCGTCTCCACCCCTCTAAACGCCCGGTCCCATCTGCGGGTTCCCGGCCCCAACGGATACAGTCACGCCCAGGCAACCACGGGGACAGGAGAGGGTCATTACCGGCAACCGGCAGACGAGCTGGGCGTTCGCCGACGCCTACGTCGCCGAGGACGAAGTCCTGCGCTGGGCCCGTGACCGGGCCCGCGAGGCGGGGCTGCGCTCGGTGTCGCCCGGCACGGGCGCCGCGCTGCGGTTGCTGGCGGCCTCGGTGGACGCGAAGGCGGTCGCCGAGATCGGCACGGGCACCGGTGTCTCCGGCATCCATCTCCTGCACGGCATGCGCCCCGACGGGGTCCTCACCACCGTCGACCCGGAGCCGGAGCACCAGCAGTTCGCCCGCCAGGCCTTCCGCGCCTGCGGTTTCGCGAGCAACCGGGCCCGGTTCATCCCCGGGCGCGCCCTGGACGTCCTGCCCCGGCTCGCGGACGCCGGCTACGACCTCGTCTTCTGCGACGGCGACCGGCAGGAGGTCATGGACTACCTCGCTGAATCGTTGCGCCTGCTCCGTCCGGGGGGCCTGGTGGTCTTCGAGGGCGTCTTCGCCAACGGCCGCACGGTCGACTCGGGGCCGCAGCCGACCGAGGTCCTGCGGCTGCGGGAGCTGCTGCGCGCGGTGCGCGAGAGCCAGGAGCTGGTGCCGTCGCTGCTGCCGGTGGGCGACGGTCTGCTGTGCGCCGTCAAGCGGTGACGAGGCAAGCGGTGACGAGGTCCACAAACAGCAACCCCGGCACCACATGGGTGCCGGGGCAGCTGAAAGGGTATGGTCGCTTCCGCGTCAGCCGACGACCTTCTTGAGGGCGTCACCGAGCGCGTCGGCCTCGTCAGGGGTCAGCTCGACGACGAGTCGACCGCCGCCTTCGAGCGGAACGCGCATGACAATGCCCCGCCCCTCCTTGGTCACCTCGAGCGGGCCATCGCCCGTCCGCGGCTTCATGGCCGCCATGCTCGTTCCCCTTCCTGAAACCAGCTCATCGTCAAAGCCGACGGCCCGGGAGGGCACGCGCGGGCCACAGCGTGGGACTGGGACACGCGACACCGGCATCGAACACATTGCTTCCAAGCCATTATCCCGCATCTCAGGACCCGATGACCAACATCAGTCGGCATCGCTTGGGCAACGCGCGCGAGCAAAACCACCCAATTCGGCGATGTGACTGCGATACTGCGCGGCCGTTCGGACTTCCGCCGACCGGAAACCGTCCCGAATTCTTTGACGCAGGTCACACGTCCACTGAGGTCTCTCTCCGCCATGCTGTCCTACGGACAGGGGCGTACCGGCCGGTACGCCCGAGCCGCGACTGCGGAGGGGACACACCATGGCCGACACCGTGCTCTACGAGGTGACCGACGGTCTCGCGACGATCACGCTGAACCGCCCGGAGGCGATGAACGCGCTGAACATCGCGACGAAGGTCGCGCTGCTGGAGGCGGTGCGCTCGGCGGCCGAGGACGACACCGTACGGGCGGTGCTGCTGACGGCCGCCGGTGACCGGGCGTTCTGCGTCGGGCAGGACCTCAAGGAGCACATCGGGCTGCTCGCCGAGGGGTCGGCGCAGGTCATGAGCACGGTCAAGGAGCACTACAACCCGGTCGTGCGGGCGCTGACGGAGATGCCGAAGCCCGTGGCGGCCGGGGTGAACGGGGTCGCGGCGGGCGCGGGCTTCGGGCTGGCGCTGGCCGCGGACTACCGCGTGGTCGCCGACACCGCCGGGTTCAACACGTCCTTCGCGGGGGTCGCGCTCACGGCGGACTCCGGGATCTCGTGGACGCTGCCTCGGGTGGTGGGGCCGGGGCGCGCCGCCGACCTGCTGCTCTTCCCGCGCACGATCAAGGCGCAGGAGGCCTACGAGCTGGGGATCGTGAACCGTCTCGTGCCCTCCGCGGAGCTGCCCGCGGAGGCGGAGAAGACGGCGCGGGCGCTGGCCGAGGGCCCGACGGTGGCGTACGCGGCGATCAAGGAGTCCCTGGCGTTCGGCTTCTCGCACTCGCTCTCCGAGACGCTGGAGAAGGAGGACGAACTGCAGGGCCGGGCGGGGGCGTCCGAGGACCACACGATCGCCGTGCGGGCGTTCGTGAACAAGGAGACGCCGAAGTACCTGGGCCGGTAGCGGTCAGGCCCGTCTCGCGACGCAGGTTTCCAGGTGGTCGTCGACCAGTCCGCACGCCTGCATCAAGGCGTACGCCGTCGTCGGGCCGACGAAGCGGAGGCCCTGCTTCTTCAGGGCCTTCGACAGGGCCGTCGACTCCGGTGTGACCGCCGGGACGTCCGCGAGTGTCTTCGGGGCCGGGCCCGGCTCGGGCGCGTGGGACCAGATCAGCTCGTCCAGGGCGCCCGGCGCCCAGTCGGCCAGCACGCGCGCGTTGGCGAGCGTGGCGTCGATCTTGGCGCGGTTGCGGATGATGCCCTCGTCCAGCAGGAGGCGGGCGCGGTCCTCGTCGGTGAACGCGGCGACCTTGGCGATCCTGAAGTCGGCGAAGGCCTTACGGAAGCCGGGGCGGCGGCGCAGGATCGTGATCCAGGAGAGGCCGGACTGGAAGGCCTCCAGGCTGAGGCGCTCGAAGAGGGCGTCGTCGCCGTGGACCGGACGGCCCCACTCCTCGTCGTGGTACGCCACGTAGTCCTCGGTGGACAGCGCCCAGGGGCAGCGCAGCGCGCCGTCCGCCCCGGCGATCGCGCCCGGGCCGCTCACTGCTGCTCCCCCTGCCCGTGCACCGGCTTCTCCATGGAGACGTGGTGGGCGGCGGCCTGCGCGCCGGCCAGCGCGGACTCCAGGTCGGCGATCCGGGCGTCGCGCTCGGCGAGTTCGGCGGCGAGGCGGTTGAGGGCGTCGTCGACGTCGGCCATGCGGTAGCCGCGGGCGGCGAGCGGGAAGCGCAGGGCGTCCACGTCGGCGCGGCCCACCGGGCGGTCCAGCGGCAGGGGGTCCTGCAGGCGCTCGGGGTCCACCTCGGGCAACGGGCCCTCGCCCTCCCCGCCGCCCACCACGGCCAGTGTCACCGCGGCGACCACGACGGCGAGGGCGACGACCAGGAACAGGAACATAACCATCGCTGCGGTCCCCAAGCTCGATGTCAGGAAGCTGAATGTGTCAGGGTCCGATCGTGCCATGCGAGTCCGACAGTTAGGGTCGCAGGCGGCACAAAGGCCACCGACACCCAGGTCGTACTAGCGGAGGTCACAGGGGATGCTCAGGCTGGGCAGGCGCGAATTCGCGGCGCACGAGCCGGTGATCATGGCGATCGTGAACCGGACCCCGGACTCCTTCTACGACCAGGGGGCCACCTTCCGCGACGAGCCCGCCCTCGCGCGCGTGGAGCAGGCGGTGGCCGAGGGCGCCGCCATCATCGACATCGGCGGGGTGAAGGCCGGCCCCGGCGAGGAGGTCACCGCCGAGGAGGAGGCGCGGCGGACCGTCGGCTTCGTGGCGGAGGTGCGGCGGCGCTTCCCGGACGTGATCATCAGCGTCGACACCTGGCGCGCGGACGTCGGCGAGGCCGTCTGCGAGGCCGGCGCCGATCTGCTCAACGACGCCTGGGGCGGGGTCGACCCCCGGCTGGCGGAGGTCGCCGCGCGGTACCGGGTGGGCCTGGTGTGCACGCACGCCGGGGGCGCCGAACCCCGGACGCGGCCGCACCGGGTGACGTACGACGATGTCGTGGCCGACATCCTGCGGGTCACCCTGGGACTCGCGGAGCGGGCGGCGGAGCTGGGTGTGGCGCGGGAGTCGATCCTCATCGATCCCGGGCACGACTTCGGCAAGAACACGCGGCACAGCCTGGAGGCGACGCGGCGGCTCGGGGAGATGGTCGAGACGGGGTGGCCGGTGCTGGTCTCGCTCTCCAACAAGGACTTCGTCGGCGAGACGCTCGACAAGCCCGTGAAGGAACGGGTGGTCGGGACGCTGGCGACCACCGCCGTGTCGGCGTGGCTGGGTGCGCAGGTCTACCGCGTGCACGAGGTCGCGGAGACCCGGCAGGTGCTGGAGATGGTCGCGTCGATCGCGGGCCACCGGCCCCCGGCGGTAGCCCGCCGAGGGCTCGCGTAGAGGGTCCGCGCTAGCGCGCGGCCTCCTTCGACACCAGGGCGACCGCTTCGTCCACGTCGTCCGTGACGTGGAAGAGAAGCAGGTCCTTCTCCGCGGCCTTGCCCTGGGCGACCAGCGTGTTCTTCAGCCAGTCGACCAGGCCGCCCCAGTACTCGCTGCCGAACAGGACGATCGGGAACCGGGTGACCTTCTGGGTCTGGACGAGGGTCAGCGCCTCGAAGAGCTCGTCGAGGGTGCCGAGGCCGCCGGGCAGGACCACGAAGCCCTGCGCGTACTTGACGAACATCATCTTCCGCACGAAGAAGTAGCGGAAGTTCAGGCCGATGTCGACGTACGGGTTGAGGCCCTGTTCGAAGGGCAGCTCGATGCCCAGGCCGACGGAGATGCCCTTCGCCTCACAGGCGCCCTTGTTGGCCGCCTCCATGGCGCCGGGGCCGCCGCCGGTGATGACCGCCCAGCCCGCCTCCACCAGTGCGCGTCCGAGCCGTACGCCCGCCTCGTACTCCGGGGAGTCCGCCTTGGTGCGGGCCGAGCCGAACACGCTGATCGCGGGCGGGAGTTCGGCCAGCGTGCCGAAGCCCTCGATGAACTCCGACTGGATGCGCAGGACGCGCCAGGGGTCGGTGTGCACCCAGTCCGACGGACCGCCCGCGTCCAGCAGCCGCTGGTCGGTCGTGCTCGACGTCACCTGACCCCGCCTCCGGAGGACGGGTCCCAGGCGCTGTTCCTCCGGTGGCTGCTTCTTGCCCTCGGGGTTCCCGGTAGCCATGTGCGCTCCCTCCGCTTGCAGGTGTTCCTGCTTCAGCGTAGATCTACGCGGGTTACGGAGGGGGGACGTCAGCGTGTCAGCCAGTTCCGCAGGCGCTCCTCGCCCACCAGGATCTTTCCGGTTTCGACCCGTTCGTCCCGCTTGTGCGCCAAGTGTGGGTTTCCGGGGCCGTAGTTGACCGCGGGGATGCCCAGGGCCGAGAAGCGGGAGACGTCGGTCCAGCCGTACTTGGGCATCGGGGTGCCGCCGACCGCCTCGATGAAGGCCGCCGCGGCCGGGTGGGAGAGGCCGGGCAGCGCGCCGCCGCTGTGGTCGTCGATCACGAACTCCTCGACCCCGCAGTCCGCGAAGACCTCGCGGACGTGCGCGACCGCCTCCTCCTCGGTGCGGTCGGGGGCGTACCGGAAGTTGACCGTGACCACGCACTCGTCGGGGATGACGTTGCCCGCCACCCCGCCCGAGATCCGCACGGCGTTCAGGCCCTCGCGGTACTCCAGGCCGTCGATGACCGGGTAGCGGGGTTCGTACGAGGCCAGCCGGGCCAGGATCGGGGCGGCCGCGTGGATGGCGTTCGAGCCCATCCAGGAGCGCGCCGAGTGCGCCCGCTCGCCCTTGGTCTTCAGCAGCATCCTCAGCGTACCCTGGCAGCCGCCCTCCACCTCGCCGTCGGACGGCTCCAGGAGCACCGCGAAGTCGGCCTCCAGCCACTCCGGGTGGGCCGCGGCGATGTGCCGGAGGCCGTTGCGCTCGGCCTCGACCTCTTCGTTGTCGTAGAAGATGAAGGTCAGGTCCCGGTTGGGTGCGGGGACCGTGGCCGCGATGCGCAGCTGCACCGCCACCCCGGACTTCATGTCGCAGGTGCCGCAGCCCCAGAGCACCCCGTCCTCGTCCAGCCGGGAGGGGACGTTGTCCGCGATCGGCACGGTGTCGATGTGGCCGGCCAGGACGACCCGCTCGGACCGGCCCAGGTTCGTCCGGGCGATCACGTTGTTGCCGTACCGCTCGACCGTGAGGTGCGGCAGCGCGCGCAGGGCGGTCTCGATCGCGTCGGCGAGGGGCTTCTCGGTGCCGCTCTCCGAAGGGAAGTCGACGAGCTGGGCGGTGAGCTCGGCAGCGTTCAGAGTGAGGTCAAGCGGGGTGTCGGCCATGCCGTCGACCCTAACGCGCCAGGGTCTTCATCAGTTGTCCACACCCGTAGCAGGAGCCACAGCGCGCTCCGCTACCTTGTACGGCGTGCCAGAGCCGTCACCCACCCTCAAGCTCCGCGGCCGCCTCTTCCGGATCGGGGCGGCCTTCGTTGTCCTGCTCGCCCTCGCGGGCTACCTCGTGGTCCAGTACGTCACCGGGGGCAACCGACCGGGCTGCAAGGTGGTCTCGGGCACGGGGGACGGGAAGGCGTACGAGTTCACGCCGGAGCAGGCGGTGAACGCGGCGACGATCGCCGCCGTCGGCACCGGGCGCGGGATGCCCGAGCGGGCCGTGGCGATCGCCCTGGCGACCTCCATCCAGGAGTCGGGGCTGCGCAACATCCAGCACGGCGACCGGGATTCGCTCGGCCTGTTCCAGCAGCGGCCCTCGCAGGGCTGGGGCACCGAGAAGCAGATCCTGGACCCGACGTACGCGGCCGGCGTCTTCTACGAGCACCTGGCCAAGGTGCACGACTACCAGAAGCTCCCGCTCACCGTCGCCGCGCAGCGCGTGCAGCGCAGCGGCTATCCGGAGGCCTACGCCAAGCACGAGCCGGACGCCTCGCTGCTCGCCGCCGCGCTCACCGGGGACTCCCCCGCCACGCTGACCTGCCAGGGCCGGCCGGACGCGACGACGGTCCAGGCGGCGGGGCCGGACGCCGTACGGGCCGCGCTGGTACGGGACTTCGGGCGCGACGTGCTCCAGCCGGCCGGGGCCGAGGTGAGCCGGAAGCGCGCGTCGACGGCCTCCCCCTCGCCGACCGCGAGCACCGAGGCCTCCGGGCGGACCGTCACGCTGCCCGTCGCCGCCGGCAGCAGCCCTGCCAAGGGGCGTACGGTCCGCGAACGCGGCTGGCAGCTGGCGCACTGGGCCGTGGCCAACGCCACCGCCCTGCACATCGAGCGGGTCTCCTTCGGCGGGCGGGAGTGGACCGCCGGCAACACCGACAGCCAGTGGCGCACGGCCCGTTCGCAGGCGAGCTCGGTCCGAATCGTCACCGGGCAGTAGTACGGGGCTTCACCCGTCCGGGTCAGCGCGGTGGCGTCGGCGCCGCTGGGTGCGCAGGTTTTCGCGCCATCACCCTCGTATCCGTCAAAACCCTTGAGAACAAAGGGCTGCGGGGATTCGGCACACTTTCGGATCGGGCACAGTTTGCCCGTTTTTATCCGCAGCCGATTATGCGACGCATTGCCAACTCTTTACGTTTCGCCGCCGCAACCTTCGCGGGGGTTCGAGCGGTAGTCACTGCGTCCGAGCCCGGACGATCAACATCCAGTCGACCAACAGGAGCATCATGTCCCTCCCTCTGACCCGTCGGATCGCCCGTGCCGCGCTGCTCGTCGCAGCGGGAGCGGCCGCCGGGGTCGGTGCGGCCGGCTCCGCGAGCGCGGCCCCCCAGCTCCCCGCCACCCCGAACCTCGGCGGCCTGACCGCCCTGGACGGGGCGAACGTCGGCAACACCGTCGACGGCGCGGCCCAGAACGTCACGGGCCTCGCGGGCAGCACCGGCGGCAAGACGGTCGAGAAGGCGGTGCCGGCCGCGGGCAAGACCGGCGGCAAGGCCGTGAAGAAGGCGACGCCGGCGGCGCAGAAGGCCGCGGGGGAGGCGGCCGGGTCCGCCGGTGGGATCGTCGGTGACACGGCCCAGACCGCGACGAAGGGCGGCCTGCCGACGGACTCGCTGACCAAGGGCGGCCTGCCGGCCGCGCCCTCGCTGCCGGTTAAGGGACTGCCGCTCGGCGGCTGAGCACCCTCGTACGAAGGCGGGCCCGGGATCCACCGATCCCGGGCCCGCCTTCACACATGCCTGCGACTACAAACGCCCGACAGCCGCCCGCACACGCTCGTCCGTCGCCGTCAACGCCACTCGTACGAAGTTCCTGCCCGCCTCGCCGTAGAAGTCGCCCGGCGCGACCAGGATGCCTCGGTCGGCCAGGTGGGCCACCGTGGTCCAGCAGGACTCGTCCCTGGTCGCCCACAGGTACAGGCTCGCCTCGCTGTGTTCGATGCGGAAGCCGTGGGAGATCAGCGCCTCGCGGAGGGCGGTGCGGCGGGCGGCGTAGCGGGCGCGCTGTTCCTGCACGTGGGCGTCGTCGCCCAGGGCCGCCACCACCGCCGCCTGCGTCGGTGCCGACGTCATCATGCCGCCGTGCTTGCGGATCTCCAGGAGGGGGGCCAGGACCGCGGGGTCGCCCGCCAGGAAGGCCGCCCGGTAGCCGGCCAGGTTCGAGCGCTTGGAGAGGGAGTGGACCGAGACGATGCCCTCGTACGAGCCGCCGTTCACGTCCGGGTGCAGGACCGAGACCGGGTCGGCCTCCCAGCCCAGTTCGAGGTAGCACTCGTCGGAGAAGACCAGGACGCCGTGCTCGCGGGCCCAGGCCACGACGCGGGTCAGCTCTGCCTTCGAGAGGACCTTGCCGGTGGGGTTGGAGGGCGAGTTGAGCCAGAGGAGCTTCAGGCCCGCCGGGTCCAGGGCAGTCGGGTCGTCGTACGCCTCGTGGTCCGCTCGGGCCAGCCGGGCGCCCACCTCGTACGTCGGGTAGGCCAGGCGCGGGTACGCCACCCTGTCACCGGGACCGAGGCCCAGCTGGGTCGGGAGCCAGGCGACGAGTTCCTTGGAGCCGACGATCGGCAGGACGTGCCGGTGGGTGACCTCGCGCGCGCCGAGCCTGCGCTCGACCCAGCCCGTGATCGCGTCGCGCAGCGCCGGTGTGCCCCAGACCGTCGGGTAGCCCGGGGAGTCCGCCGCGTCGATCAGGGCCTTCTGGATCAGGTCGGGAACCGGGTCGACCGGGGTGCCGACGGACAGGTCGACGATGCCGTCCGGGTGCGCGGCGGCCGTCCTCTTGTACGGCTCCAGCTTGTCCCAGGGGAAGGTCGGGAGGCGGTCGGAGACTGCGGACACGGGCTGATGCTCACTTTCGGGTCGTACGGCAAACGCCTCGGTCCCGTACGGCGATCAGGGGTGATCGGGCCGTACGGGACCGAGGCGGCACGAGGATGCGGGCCGCTTGCGCCTACGCCTGCGGCGGCAGCGCGGCGATGAAGGGGTGGTCCCGCTCGATCAGACCCAGCTTGCTTGCGCCGCCCGGGGAGCCGAGCTCGTCGAAGAACTCGACGTTCGCCTTGTAGTAGTCCTTCCACTCCTCCGGGGTGTCGTCCTCGTAGAAGATGGCCTCCACCGGGCAGACCGGCTCACAGGCCCCACAGTCGACGCATTCGTCCGGGTGGATGTACAAGGACCGGGAGCCCTCGTAGATGCAGTCGACCGGGCACTCCTCGATGCACGCCTTGTCCTTGACGTCGACACAAGGCTGCGCGATGACGTAGGTCACGCTGTCGTTCCTCCTCGATAGGGCGCTGGCGGGCCTGTCGTAGGCTCCGCCGCCTGGCGCGCGGGAGCGCGGCGTCGTCGATGCCCGCCCCTAGTATCTCCGTTCTTGGGCATGATCCGAACAGGAGGGGTGAACAGACCTGTGGAAATCTCGGCCGGCGGACGACTCGAGGTCCGTATCACCGCTGCTGACGTGGGTAAACGAGTCTCCGTACGGCGCCGATGCGAACCCGGAGTCACGGAAGAGAAGTTCACCGACACGGTGGGTGTTCTCACATCCTGGAACGACGGTGTGCTGCTGATCACACGGAAGAGCGGCGAGAGTGTCCGTATCCCGGAATCCTCGCTGGTCGCGGGGAAGGTCGTGCCGGCCGCGCCGGCGCGCCGCCGGGGGCCCGCCGCGTCGTACGAGGAACTCGCGCGCGTCGCCTCGCGCGCGTGGCGGCCGGTGGAGAGCGAGCGGCTCGGCGAGTGGGAGCTGCGGGCGGCCGCCGGCTTCACCCGGCGCGCCAACTCGGTGCTTCCGCTCGGCGACCCCGGCATACCGCTCGACGAGGCCCTGGATGTCGTACGACGGTGGTACGGCGACCGAGGCCTGCCCGCGTACGTCCAGACCGCGACCGGGGCCGAAGGTACGCAGGAGTTGCTGTGCGCGGAGCTGGAGCGGCGTGGGTGGGTGCGTGAGGTGACGGCCGAGCTGTGGGTCGGCGCGCTCGCGCCGGTCGCGGACCGGGTGGCGGCGGAGAAGGTCGTGCTGTCCCGGGAGGCCGATGAGGCATGGCTGTCGCGGTATCAGCGCAAGGGGGTGAGCGAGGTGGCGTTGCGGGTGCTGGGGAGCGGGCCGTCGGTGTGGTTCGCGAGCGTTCCGGGGGCGGACGGGCCCGCCGCGATCGGGCGGTGTGTCGTGGACGGGCGCTGGGCGTCCTTCGCGGCCGTGGAGGTGGATCCGGCGCTGCGGCGGCAGGGGCTGGCCACCACCGTGATGGCGGCGCTGGCCGGGCGGGCCCTGGAGGAGGGCGCCTCGGCGGCGTGGCTTCAGGTCGAGGAGGAGAACGCGGGCGCACGGGCCCTGTACGCCGGGATGGGCTTCGGCGCGCACCACGCGTACCACCACTACCGGGAACCGGCGGCTCCCGGCGACGGCCGGTAACGGATCGCCGTGAAAGGGCACGACCCAGCTATGCGTCCCCCGAATCCCCCGTCCCCCGAGCGCTCCGCGGAACTGCGCCGCCGGTTCGCCGAGGAAGCGCGCGGAGAGCGGCCCGACCTGTCCCTGCTCTGTCTGCTGCTGGGCGCGGAAGCGGACGGCGGGCTGGACGAACCAGGCATCGACGCGGCCCAGATGGAGCTGGACCGGCTGGCGGGCCTGGTCCCCTTCCGGCCCGGCGGCCCGATGTCCTGGGCGACGGCACTGCACCACCTCCTGGGCGCCCGCGAGGGCTTCCGCGGCTCCCCCGCCGACTACCAGCGCCTGGAGTCGTCCCTGCTGCACGAGGTGCTGCGCCGGCGGCGCGGGCTGCCGATCCTGCTGTCGGTGGTGTGGATGGAGGTCGCGCGCCGGGCGGGCGCGCCGGTGTACGGCGTCGCGCTGCCCGGGCACTTCGTCGTCGGCTTCGGCCCGCAGGAGCAGCAGGTGCTCGCCGACCCCTTCGACGGCGGGCGGGTGCTCAGCGGCGGCGACGCGGAAATGCTGGTCGCGGGCGCGACCGGGACACCGCTGCATCCGTCGATGCTGAGCCCGGCGGACCCCCTGGACGTGGTGCTGCGGATCCTCAACAACGTCCGCGCGTGGGCCGCGGCCCGGCCGGAGCGGTCGGATGTCGGGCTGTGGGCGGTGGAGCTGTCGCTGCTCCTGCCGTCGCATCCGGCGCGGCTGCGGTACGAGCGGGCCCAACTGCTGGTCCAGCGCGGTGACTTCCTCACCGGGGCCGCCGAACTCGACGCGTACGCCGAGGTGGTGGCCGCGGTGGACGAACCGGCGGCGGAACGGGTGCGGAGGCAGGCCGACTCGGCTCGGGCGATGCTCAACTAGGCACGCGGGCGCGCCTCAGAGCCAGCCCTTCTCCCGTGCGATCCGTACCGCTTCCGCCCTGTTGCGGACCGCCAGTTTCTGGATCGCCGTGGAGAGGTAGTTGCGGACCGTGCCCTGGGAGAGGTGCAGGGCCGCCGCGAGCTCGGCGTTGGTGGAGCCGTCGGCCGCCGCGCGCAGGACTTCCCGCTCGCGGTCCGTCAGGGGGTTGGCTCCCTCCGCCAGGGCCGCCGCAGCCAGGGTCGGGTCGATCACGCGTTCGCCCGCCAGTACCTTGCGTACGGCTTGAGCCAGCTGGGCCGCCGGGGCGTCCTTGACCAGGAAGGCGTCGGCGCCCGCCTCCATGGCGCTGCGGAGGTAGCCGGGGCGGCCGAAGGTGGTGAGGACGACCAGCTTCACCGCCGGGAGGGCCTTGTGGACCTGGGCCGCCGCCTCGATGCCCGTGCAGCCCGGCATCTCGATGTCGAGGAGGGCCACGTCCACGGCGTGCTCCCGGGCCGCGGTCAACACCTCGTCGCCGCGCGCCACTTGGGCGACGACCTCGATGTCGTCCTCCAGGCCGAGCAGCGCGGCCAGCGCCTCGCGGACCATGGACTGGTCCTCGGCGAGCAGCACCTTGATCGTAGGGCTCATGCCCCGGATCCTACGGTGGCCGACGCGTCCACGGGGACGCGGGCGACCAGGCGGAAGCCGTGCTTGAGGCGGCCCGCGTCCAGTGCGCCGCCGGCCTTCTCCAGGCGCTCGGTCAGACCGGTCAGACCGTTGCCGGGGGCCTTGCCCGAGCCGCCCGAGCCGTTGTCCTCGACGGTGAGTTCCAGGACCCGTCCGTCGAGGGTCTGCCGGGTGAGCAGCTCCACCGTGCAGCGGCTGGCCCCGCTGTGCCGCACGACGTTGGTGACGGCCTCCCGCAGCGCCCACGCGAGGGCGGCCTCGCTCTCGTCCGGGACGCCCGTGAGGTCGGGCTCCACGGGCACCTCGGCGACGACCTGGGCAGCCGTCAACGCGACCTGCGCACCCGCGAGTTCGGCGGACAGCCGGGGGCGCCGGTAGCCGGTGACGGCCTCGCGGACGTCGACCAGGGCCTGGCGGCTGACCTGTTCGATGTCGGCGACCTGCTGGGCCGCCTTGTCGGGGTGGTCGGGGAGCATCCGGCCCGCGAGTTCGCTCTTGAGCGTGATCAGGGAGAGGGAGTGGCCGAGCAGGTCGTGCAGGTCGCGGGCGAGCCGCAACCGCTCCTCGTTCGCGGCCAGTTGGGCGACCGTCGCCCGCGCCTTGCGCAACTCGACGGTCGTACGCACCAGTTGCTTGACGCCCGTCATCGCGAAGCCGAGGAGGACCACGATCAGCAGCAGGCTCCAGTCGACACCGCCCACCCGCAGGCCGACCAGGAGCATCGCGAGGGCGTTCGCCCCGATCGCCCAGTACGCCGTCCGCAGCGGCAGGGTGGCGCCGCAGGTGACGGAGACGTACACGAACAGGCCGATCCACGCGTCGCCGAGGGTGAGGCACAGGACGACGGCGAGTGTGCCGAGCAGGACGACCAGGGCGAGGACGGCCCGGTCCGGCAGGGCCCGGCCCATGTTCCGGAACACCAGCGTCAGATAGACGGTCGTGAAGGTCACCAGGGCCACCCAGCCGAGCACGACCGCGGTGGTCGCGTGGTGGCCGGTGGTCAGGTCGCTCACCGGGGATCCGAGGAAGACCAGCCACGGCACGATCCAGATCAGCTTGCGCATCGCCTCGCTCATGGTGCGGGGCGCCTGGCCGATCCGCATCGAGTTCTCGGGCCGCACGTCCTTCGGCAGCGTGTCGTCCGTCATCGTGCTCACGCCTTCAGCGTGTCCTTCCGGTACAGCCAGGCCGCGCCGCCCGCGAAGAGCAGGAAGAAGGCGACGAGGATGGCGATGTCCTGGGCGTGGGGGGCCTGGCTCTGCTCGATGGCCCGTCCGAGGGCAGCGTACGCGTGCGTGGGCAGCCACTTGGCGATGTCCTGCAGCCAGGACGGGAAGGACGAGGACGGCATCCACAGGCCGCCGAGGATCGACAGGCCGAAGTAGACGATCATCGTGATCGGGCGGACCGCGTCCCCGGAGGCGAGGTAGCCGATGGCGACGCCGAGGGCGGCGAAGACGAAGCTGCCCGCCCAGATCGCGCCCGTGAGGGCGACCCACTGCCAGGCGTCCAGTCGTACGTCCTTCACGGCGGCGGCGACCAGGAAGACGACCACGATGGACGGCAGGCTCACCACGGCCGCGCTCGCGGTCTTGGCGAGGACATAACCGCGTCCGGGCAGCGTGGTCAGCCGCAGCTGCCGTACCCAGCCGCCCTCCCGCTCCTTGGCGATGCGCTCGCTGTTGCCCATCAGGACGGCGGTCAGCGCGCCGAAGGAGGCCATGGAGACCATGACGTACTTGGCGACGCTCAGGCCGCTGCCGTCGACGTTGCCCGTCTGGTTGGAGACGAGCAGGAAGATCACCGACGGGTAGATCACCGAGAAGAACAGAAACTTGCGGTTGCGCAGGGCGCGGGTGAGTTCCAGCTTGATGAGACTGTTCATGACTGCCTGGCCTCCTCGGCGGCGGTGATGGCGACGAAGGCCTGCTCCAGGCCGAGCCCGGCGACTTCGAGGTTGCGGGGGTAGACGCCGAGGCCGTAGAGGGCGTGCACGGTCGCGTCGGCGTCGGTGGACTGGATGCGGATGGTCTGACTCGAACCCGCGGCGGAGCCGCTTTTGGACACAGTGATGGAGGTGAGGAAGGGGAGGTTCCGGAGAGGCGCCTCGTCGATCTCGCCCTCCAGGTCGAACGACACCCGCCGCGCACCCGCCTTCGCCTTGATCTCGGCCGCCGTGCCGTCCGCGAGCAGCCGCCCCCGGTGCAGCACCAGCACGCGGTCGGCGATCGCGTCGGCCTCCTCCAGGTAGTGCGTGGCGAACAGGACGGTCCGCCCCTGGTCGGCCTGCTCGCGCATGGTGGCCCAGAAGGCCTGGCGGGCGGAGACGTCCATGCCGGTGGTCGGCTCGTCCAGGACGATCAGGTCGCTGTCGCCGGCCGTGGCGAGCGCGAAGCGGACCCGCTGGGCCTGGCCGCCGGAGAGCTTGTTGACCTTGCGGTCGGCGATCTGGGTGAGGCTCGCTCGGGCCAGCACGTCGGCCACCTTGTACGGCTTCGGGTGCAGATCGCAGGCGAGCTTGACCAGCTCGGCGACGGTGACCTCGTCCATCAGGCCGCCGCTCTGCAGCATGGCGCCGACCCGGCCGTTCACGATGGCCTCGCGGGGGCTGGTGCCGAAGACGCGGACCGTGCCGCTGTCGGCGTTGCGCAGGCCGAGGAGGAGGTCGAGGGTGGTCGACTTGCCGGCACCGTTGGGGCCCAGCAGGGCCACGGTCTCCCCCGGGTGCAGGGCGAGCGACAGCCCGTCCACGGCCCGTACGCTCCCGTAGGTCTTGCTCACCTGGTCGAAGCCGACCACCGGGGTGGTGGCTGTCGCTGTCGTCGTCATGTGATCCATCGTGGCTGCGACGGCCGTACGGACGGCAGTGTCGGCGGTCCTGAGTGGCGGATGACAGATGTCATACGACGACCAGGGGGCACCCGGCGCGTGCCGGGTGCCCCCTGCTGAGGTCGGGCTCCGCTAGCTGGGGTTCGTGTCGATGACGCCGACCCGGTTCGTCTTGCTGAGCAGGGCCTGGCGCAGGGCGACGTAGACGTCCTGGGGGGTGACGGCGGTCTTCTTGCCGGTGGCGCGGGTGATGAGGACGCCGTCGAACTGGCCACCGTAGAGCTTCTTGAGCGCGACGAGGTCCGGCTTGTCGACGAGCTTGCCGTTGACCGCCTCGACCCTGAGGAACTTCCACAGGGAGTTCTGCGGACTGAGCGGCAGCGAGATGCCCGTGTCCGTCTTGACCGTCACCAGCCCCGACATCGCCGGCTCCGCGAAGGCCTTCATCTCGCGGTCGACCTCGGCGTTCGTGATCGTGGGCTGCTTGGTCGTGGTGGCGACCGCGACCGGGTCGGTGGAGCCCGTCTCCACCTGGGTGCGGTACGCCTGCGCGACCGCCTCGGTCGACTTGGCGGCGTCGATGCCCTTGCCCGCCTTGCCGTAGACGGCGACGGCCTTGCCGGACTTGAACTCGATCGTGCCCTCGGTCATCGAGCCGGAGCCGCCGGCCGCGCTCTGCAGGGCGGCGGTGAGCTTCTCCTCGTCGACCGGCATGTCCGGCTCGACGACGCGGTGCTGCCCGAACAGGGAACCGATGACGGAGATCGGGTTGTAGTCGCTCTTCGCGGCCGCGGAGACCGTCGACTGCTCGTCGAAGTGGAGGCCCGCCTGGTCCGGCGTGAGCGAGACGGTGGAGCCGCCGACCTTGAGCTTCAGCGGCTTGTTCACGCTCTTGCCGAAGGCAGCGTCGAGCTTCTTGACCGCGTCGTCGCGGGTGCCGCCGCCGATGTCGACGCCGAGGACGGTGGTGCCCTTGGGCACGTCGGAGTGGTTCATCAGCAGCCCGGCGCCGTAGGCACCGACGCCGGCGACGACCACGAGACCGCCGAGCAGGACCAGCTTGTTGCGGCCCTTCTTTTTCTTCTTGGGCGCGGTGGACGCCGACGAGTTCTGCGAGGGCGCGTCGGGCAGCTTCGGGGGCGTGTGCGGGCCCGGGGCCTCGGCGTCGGTGTCCTGGCCGAACGCGCCCGGACCGAACGGGGAGTTGGAGCCCTGCGGCACCACGGGGATGCCGCTGGTGACGGTGTGCCCGGAGACGTTGTCGGGAGCCGGGTAGCCCTGCGTGCCCGGCTCGGGGGCCGGCTTCTGCGGGGTGAGGATCGCGGTGTCGTCACTGAGCCCGCCACCGGGGCCGAGGCTCGCGCCGGGGCCCTGCGGGCCGGCGTTGATGCCGGTGCCGGGCCCCTGCGGGCCCGTGCCGATGCCCGTGCCGGGGCCCATGGGACCGGCGCCGAGAGCCTGCCGGCCGGCGCCCGGGCCGAGGGGGCCGCTGCCGGAGCCCTGCGGGCTAGCGCCCGGGCCGCGCAGGCCGGAACCCGGGCCCTGGGGGCCGGTGCCGCTGCCGGGGCCGAGGGGACCCGCGCCCGGACCGGAGGGTCCGCCGGGCCCCGCGCCGATGCCGGAGGGACCCGTGCCGATGCCGCCGGGGCCCGCGCCGATCGGCGGGACCATCGGGCCGTCGCCGGTGACCGGGCCGGTCGTCGGGCCCGCGGGGCCCTGCGAACCGCCCTGGCCGCCGCGGCCGTTCGGCCCGTTGAAGCCGCTGGCGCCGCCCTGACCGCCGTAACCGTCCGGGCTGTTGAAGTCGTTCGCACCGGCGTAGGGGTCCGAGCCGTTGAAGTCGTGCGCGCCGCTCGGGCCGCCGTAGGTGTCCGGGCCGGCGTAGGTGTCCGGGCCGCCATAGCCGCCTTGGCCGTTCGGCGAACCCTGGCCGTTCTGCCCGCCGAGGCCGTCCTGACCGCCGCGATCGTTCTCCGAGAAGTACGGCAGGTCGTCGCGGCGGGGCTCGCCGCCGGGGCGCGAACCGCCCGCGCCGCCCAGCGGTCCCGCGGCCAGTGCCTCGGTGACGTCGAAGGAGCCGGTGCCGCCGCCGTGCCCGGGGGCCACGGGCCCGCCGGTCGCTCCGCCGGGAAGTCCCGCGCCGTTCGTGCCGCCCGGCCGCGCGCCGCCGGACCGGGAGCCGCCCGGCACGCTCATGGAGCCGACCACACCACCGGGACGCCCAGTGCCCGCACGCGGAGCGGCGGGAGCACCCGTACCGCCGCCCGGGCGCGCGCCGCCGGGAGCGGCACCCGCCGCGGACGCGCCCGCGCCCGCACCCGAACCGCCCGGCAGACCGGCCCCGTTGGTGGCGCCGCCGCCCTGACCGCCCTTGGCGGGGCCGGACTTGCGCGGGGCGAACCAGTCGCTCTGCTTCTCGGCCGGCTGGCCCGGCTCGGCGGGCGGCTCGACGGTGCCCGTGGCCGGGCCCGCTGCCGGAAGCTCGGTCTCGCCGGTCTCCTCGGCGGGGCTCTCGGTGCCCGCGACGGGCGTCCGCACGACGACCGGCGGAATGGGCCGCGACCCGGGGATGTTGATCCGGATACGGGTCGTCAGCGTGGTCTCGGTCTTGCGCTCCTCCGGCTGCGCGGCCGAACGGCCCGCATCCGTACCGGCGTCGGAAGCCGTGGGGGTCCCGTACGGCGGCGTGCCGGAGGGGTATGCGGCCCCGCCGTGCCCGTTGGGCCCGGAGGACGGAGTGTCAGTTTCACGACTCAAGGCAGGTTCTCCCGGTTGGCTCCGCCGCCCGACACGACCTGAACACGCGGGCGGCTCGGCGGCGCGCACCACCATACTGGCCACTTCTGGCGCGTATCCCACGACCGCCGGGGAAACCCACACGGCACTTGCACGCGCCCTTAACGGCGAAGTGGTACGTCACTTGCCAAGTCGGACGTCACGACCGACCGGTTGCCGCCCCTGACCAAGGGTGGCGCAGATCACAGCGACGGCCATCCCTCCGAGGAGGAAGAGGTACGAGCCCCCTCCCGCACCGAAGAGGAAGTCCCCTTCGGGTCTGCTCGCGGTGAGCAGGATGACGGCGATCATCCAGCCGGCCGCGGGCGCCACGGCCCCGCCCCGGCTGCCGGTGGCCCGCGCCCCGCCGAGGCAGAGTCCGGCCTCACCGGCGAGCGCGAGCAGCAGCCCGCCGGGGAACCAGCCGGCCTGCACGAGGGAGCCGGCGGCGCCCACGACCGCGCCGAGCACGAAGAGGGCCACATACAGCAGCGTCCGCCCGGCGGAGGGCCGCTGCAACGGCTGGGCGAGCAGGGAACCGCGCTCGTTCACGACGCCTCCCCGGCGCCGAGCCCGGCGAACAGGTCGTTCTCTCTCGGGGCCCCGGCCCGCCCGCGCACCAACTCGTAGTACTCGGTGGTGAAGAGGGGTTGTGCGAGCTCGTTCGAGAGCGCGAAGTACGGCTGGGCGACCTCGATCTGCGTCGCGTGCGCCCGCATGGCGGCCGCTTTGGCCCCGGCGTACGCGGTGCCGTCGATCTCGGTGGTGACGCGCTCGTCGGCCACGACGCCCGGCACGTCGTCGAGGGCGCCGGCCTTGGAGAAGGGCAGAGCGGACAAGTCGCCCTCAAGCCGGGCGAAGGCGGCTTCTCCGACGGACCTGGGCACGCGGTTCCAGTAGACCTTGGGGATCTCCCAGCCCCGCTCCGCGGCCAGCTCGGCGGCGCGCATGGCGACGCGGTGGGCCTGGATGTGGTCGGGGTGGCCGTAGCCGCCGTTGTCGTCGTACGTGACGAGGACCTGGGGGCGTACCTCCAGGATCACCTCGGCGAGCCGGCCGGCCGCCTCCTCCACGTCGGCCTGCCAGAAGCAGGCCGGGTCCTCGTTGTCCGGCAGGCCCATCATTCCGGAGTCCGTGTAGTGGCCCGGGCCGCCGAGCAGACGGAAGTCCTCGACGCCGAGCTCGGCCATGGCGGCGGTGAGCTCGCGCAGCCGGTGCTCGCCCAGCGCGGCGCCGGTGAGGTGGCGCAGCTCGGGCGGGATGACCTCGCCGCGCTCGCCGAGCGTGCAGGTGACCAGGGTCACGCGGGCACCCTCGGCCGCGTACCTGGCCATGGTCGCGCCGTTGTTGATCGACTCGTCGTCCGGGTGCGCGTGCACCAGCAGCAGACGCCGGGTGGGTTCCGTCATGGAGCCCACCCTACGAGGCGCCACTGACAGCGCGGCGCAGCCCCGGTCAGAACTTGATGCTGCCGATCATGCTCGCGATGTTCGTCGTCAGGTCGTTGATGGTGGGCGCGACAGTCGAGGAGGCGAGATAGAACCCGAGAAGGATGCAGACGACCGCGTGCCCGCCCTTCAGCCCGGACTTCTTGACCAGTAGGAAGACGACGATCGCCAGCAGCACCACCGCCGAAATCGAGAGTGCCACGGCGGCTCACCTCCAAAGATCCACAGGAGCGCGGGGGTCGGACCAAGGGGCAGAAAAGTCCGTGCAGATAAATCCACAAGGACCAGCAGGTTCATACCCACTATGCGCTAGTGATCATAACTATCCGTACGTGCGCATCGGTCGGCGCACGGCCGCACAAGGGGGCGCATGGCCAATATGGTCGGGGCATGACGACGACGTCCGACTCCTTCCCCCGCCGGCACGCCCGCACCCAGCGCTTCACGCTCGGCGCGCCGCGTGCTTTCGCCGTGGCGCCCGACGGTGCCCGTGTCGTGTTCCTGCGCTCCACCTCCGGTACGGACAGGGCGAGTTCCCTGTGGGTTCTCGACACGGCGGACGGCGGGGAGCGCGTGGCGGCCGACCCGCGCGCCCTGCTCGGCGGCGGCTCGGAGGACCTGTCGCCCGAGGAGCGGGCGCGGCGCGAGCGCAGCCGTGAGGGCGGCGCCGGCATCGTCGGCTACGCCACCGACGCGGCCGTGGAGTTGGCCTCTTTCGCCTTGTCAGGGCGGCTTTTCACGGCCGAGCTGCGGGCCGGCACGGCACGTGAACTCCCGGTCCCCGGACCGGTGATCGACCCCCGCCCCTCCCCCGACGGCCGGCACATCGCGTACGTCGCACAGGGCGCCCTGCGCGTGGTGGGCGCCGAGGGCGAGGGCGAACGGGCGCTCGCGGAGCCGGAGTCGGCCGAGGTCACCTATGGACTGGCCGAGTTCATCGCGGCCGAGGAGATGGGCCGTTCGCGGGGCTTCTGGTGGTCCCCGGCGTCGGACCGGCTGCTGGTCGCGCGCGTGGACGACACGCCGGTACGGCGGTGGTGGATCTCGGATCCCGCGCAGCCGGAACGTGACCCACAGCACGTCGCCTATCCGGCGGCCGGCACCGACAACGCGGACGTCCGGCTGTTCGTCATGGGCCTGGACGGGTCGCGCACGGAGGTCGTCTGGGACTGGGCCCGCTATCCGTATCTGGCGCATGCGCACTGGTCAGAAGCGGGGGCGCCGTTGCTGCTCGTACAGGCGCGCGACCAGCGCAGCCAGCTGTTCCTGGCCGTGGACCCGGACACCGGGGCAACCCGCCTGGTGCACGCGGACGAAGATCCAGTTTGGCTGGATCTTTTCGCCGGGGTGCCCTGCTGGAGCCCTTCGGGGCGGCTCGTGCGGGTCGCGGACGAGGGCGGCGCGCGGGTGCTCGCGGTGGGTGAACGGCCGCTCACGGGACCGCAGTTGCACGTCCGGGCGGTGCTGGACGTGAGCGACGCCGACGTACTGGTCTCGGCCTCGGCCGGCGCGGAGGCCGAGCATCCGGAAATCGGCGAGGTGCACGTCTACCGGGTCAACGAGCTCGGCCTGGAGCGCGTGTCGCAGGAGCCCGGCGTGCATTCCGCGGTGCGCGCCGGGGGCGTGACCGTGCTGGTCTCCGCCGCCCTGGACCCGCCCGGCGCCCGGGTGCAGGTGCTGCGGGACGGCAAGCAGATCGCGACCGTCGCCTCGTACGCCGAAGATCCCGGTTTGTCCCCGCGCGTGACACTCACCGAAGGGGGCGCACGGCGAATCCCGTGCGCCGTGCTCTTGCCACGTGACTACGCCGGTGACACCTCGCTGCCGGTGCTCCTCGACCCGTACGGCGGTCCGCACGGGCAGCGCGTGGTCGCCGCGCACAACGCGCATCTGACCTCGCAGTGGTTCGCCGACCAGGGCTTCGCGGTGATCGTCGCCGACGGGCGGGGCACCCCTGGGCGCTCCCCCGCCTGGGAGAAGGGCGTCCACCGGGACTTCACCGCCTCCCTGGACGACCAGATCGAGGCCCTCCAGGACCTCGCGAAGACGCACCCCCTGGACCTGTCCCGGGTGGCGATCCGCGGCTGGTCGTACGGCGGCTGGCTGGCGGGCCTCGCGGTGCTGCGCCGGCCGGACGTCTTCCACGCGGGCATCGCGGGCGCGCCGGTCACCGACTGGCGGCTGTACGACACGCACTACACGGAGCGGTACCTGGGCGACCCGGGCGCGGAACCGGAGGCGTACGCGAAGAGCTCGCTCGTCACCGACGAGGGGCTGTCGGACCCGGCCGAGCCACACCGGCCGCTGATGATCGTGCACGGCCTCGCGGACGACAACGTGGTCGTCGCGCACGCCCTACGACTGTCCTCCGCGCTGCTGGCCGCGGGCCGCCCGCACGAGGTGCTGCCACTGTCCGGGGTGACCCACATGACGCCACAGGAACAGGTCGCGGAGAACCTGCTGCTGCTCCAGGTGGACTTCCTCCGGCGCTCGCTCGGCACGGCGTAGGGCACGGCAACGGGCCGGGGCGACATGGCGCGCCCCGGCCCGTTTACGGCACCCGCACGGCCGTACGCTCTAGAGAGTGCCGTGTCCGTATATCGGAGGCGGGTCGGCCAAGTTGCCTGCGTGTTACTCCTCTTGCCCCTCGGGTGACATCCCACCGGGCTCCTCCGAGGGCACCACCTGCTTCTCCTCCGCGAAGTGGCACGCCGAGTCGTGGGCGGCCGGACCGCTCACCGAGCGGAACTCCGCCGGGACCGCGAGCAACGGCACCTCCAGCGCGCAGCGCTCCCGCGCCTTCCAGCAGCGGGTGCGGAAGCGGCAGCCGGAGGGGATGTTCGTCGGGGACGGCACGTCACCGGCCAGGATGATCCGCTCCCGGTGCTCGCGCGCCTCCGGGTCGGGCACGGGCACGGCGGACAGCAGCGCCTGGGTGTACGGGTGCGTCGGGTGGTCGTAGATCTCCTCGTCCCGGCCGATCTCCACGATCCGCCCGAGGTACATCACCCCCACCCGGTCCGAGATGTGCCGCACGATCGACAGGTCGTGCGCGATGAAGACGTAACTCAGCTCGAACTCGCTCTGCAGCCGGTCGAGCAGGTTGATCACCTGGGCCTGCACGGACACGTCGAGGGCGGAGACCGGTTCGTCGGCGACGATGACCTCGGGGCGCAGCGCCAACCCGCGCGCGATGCCGATGCGTTGGCGCTGGCCGCCGGAGAACTGGTGCGGGTAGCGGTTGATGTACTCGGGGTTGAGCCCGACGACGTCCAGCAGCTCCTGGACCTTCTTGCGCCGGTCGCCCTTGGGGGCCACCTCGGGGTGGATCTCGTACGGCTCCCCGATGATGTCGCCGACCGTCATGCGGGGGTTGAGGGAGGTGTACGGGTCCTGGAAGACCATCTGGATGTTGCGGCGGACCGACTTGAGGGCCTTGCCGGACAGCTTGGTGAGGTCCTCGCCCTTGTACTTGATCAACCCTTCGGTGGGCCGCTCAAGATTGACCAGCATCTTGGCAACGGTTGACTTGCCGCAGCCGGACTCCCCCACGATGCCGAGGGTCTCGCCTTTGTTGAGCGTGAAGTCAACGCCGTCAACGGCCTTGACGGCACCGACCTGTTTCTTGAACAGAATGCCCTGGGTCAACGGGTAATGCTTGACCAGTCCACTCACTTCCAGAATCGGCTCAAGGTGATCAACCATTGAGGCACTCCCTCCAGAAGTGACAGGCGCTGCCCCGGTCCTCGTCAACCTCGTACAGAGGCGGTACATCGGTCCGGCAGACGTCTTGAGCCATCGGGCAGCGGGGGTTGAACGCGCAACCCGGAGGGATGTTCATCAAGTTGGGCGGCAGTCCCTTGATCGCGTACAGCTCCTGCCCCTTCTGATCAAGACGCGGGATGGAATCAAGGAGTCCCCGCGTGTAGGGGTGGGCCGGCGCCTTGTAGATGTCGTGCACCGGCGCCGACTCGACGATCCGGCCCGCGTACATCACGGCGATCTTGTCGGCGACGTCGGCGACCACGCCGAGGTCGTGGGTGATGAGGATGAGCCCCATGTTGTACTCGCGCTGCAACTCCGCGAGCAGGTCCATGACCTGGGCCTGGACGGTGACGTCCAGCGCCGTCGTCGGTTCGTCGGCGATGATGAGCGCGGGCTCCAGGGCCAGCGCCATGGCGATCATGATGCGCTGGCGCATGCCGCCGGAGAACTGGTGCGGGTAGTCCTTGACCCGGGCCGCGGCGGCCGGGATGCGCACCCGGTCCATCAGCTCGACGGCCTTGGCGCGGGCGTCCTTCCGGGACATCCCGCGGTGCACGACGAACATCTCGCCGAGCTGGTCGCCGACGGAGAGCACGGGGTTGAGGGAGGACAGCGCGTCCTGGAAGATCATCGCCATCTCGGCGCCGCGGACCTTGCGCCGCTCGTCCTCCTTGAGCTTGAGCAGGTCCTGGCCGCGGAAGAGGATCTCGCCGCCGGTGATCCTGCCGGGCGGCATGTCGAGGATCCCCATCACGGCCTGCGCGGTCACCGACTTGCCCGACCCGGACTCACCGAGCACGGCAAGGGTCTCCCCCTCGTCCACGCTGTAGTCGACGCCGTTGACGGCCTTGGCGACCCCGTCCCGGGTCCGGAACTCCACGTGCAGATCACGCACTTCGAGCAGCATGACGGCGCTTCACCTCAGCTTCGGGTCGAGGGCGTCGCGGACCGCGTCGCCGAGCATGATGAAGGCGAGGACCGTGATCGCGAGGGCTCCGGCCGGCCACAGGAGCATGTGCGGGGCGTTGCGGATGTAGGCGGAGGCCGACGAGATGTCGATGCCCCAGCTGACCGTGGGGGGCTTCAGGCCCACGCCGAGGTAGGACAGGGTCGCCTCCAGGGCGATGTACGTGCCCAGCGCGATGGTCGCCACGACGATCACCGGGGCGACGGCGTTGGGGGCGATGTGGCGCAGGAG
Source organism: Streptomyces cylindrosporus (assembly GCF_022698165.1). Taxonomy (GTDB): domain Bacteria; phylum Actinomycetota; class Actinomycetes; order Streptomycetales; family Streptomycetaceae; genus Streptomyces; species Streptomyces cylindrosporus. Next base: position 238,137 of record NZ_JALDAY010000005.1, on the reverse strand, counting down.
GATCCGGGAGTCGGACGCGCCCAGGGCGCGGGCCGCCTGGACGTAGTCGTTCTGCTTGGCCGTGATGACCGAGCCGCGTGCGATGCGGTAGACCTGCGTCCAGCCGAGCAGCACGATGAACCCGATGACCGGCCAGATGGTGTTGCTGGTCACCACGGAGAGCAGGACGAGACCGCCGAGCACGACCGGGATCGCGAAGAAGATGTCGGTGATCCGGGACATCACCGAGTCCCAGGCCCCGCCGAAGTACCCGGCGAGCCCGCCCAGGACGGAGCCGAGGACGGCGACGCCCAGCGTGGCGAGGACACCGACGCTGATGGAGATGCGGGTCCCGTACACCGTGCGCGTGTAGACGTCGCAGCCCTGGCCGTCGTATCCGAAGGGATGGCCCGGCTGGGATCCCTCCTGCGCCTTGGCGAGGTCGCACTTCAGCGGGTTTCCCGAGGCGATCAGGGACGGCCAGAGGGAGATGACGACCAGGAAGAGGATCACCAGGCCGGAGATGATGAAGACCGGGTTGCGTCGGAGGTCACGCCAGGCGTCGGACCAGAGGCTGCGGGGCTTCTGTTGGGGTCCCGTGCCCTCCGGTCCGCCCGGTGTCTTCTCCAAGGTCACGGCCTCGCTCGCCGCCAGGTCCATCGCGCCGCCCATGCCGGTCCCGGCGATGGCGCCCTCCGGTTCGTACGGCTGCTCAGGCATAGCGGATCCTCGGGTCGAGTACGGCGTACAGGAGGTCGACGAGCAGGTTGGCCACCAGGAAGACGAGGACGAGGACCGTCACGAAGCCGACCACGGTCTGGGTGTTCTGGCGGAGGATCCCCTGGTAGAGCTGGTAGCCCACGCCGTGGATGTTGAAGATCCGCTCGGTGACGATCGCGCCGCCCATCAGGGCGCCGATGTCGGTGCCGATGAAGGTGACCACGGGGATGAGCGAGTTGCGCAGCAGGTGCCGGATGATCACCCGTTGGCGGGGCAGGCCCTTGGCGATGGCCGTACGGACGTAGTCGGCGCGCCGGTTCTCCGCGATGGAGGTGCGGGTCAGCCGGGTGACGTAAGCCAGGGACACGGACGCCAGGACCAGGCCCGGCACGATCAGTTCGCTGAAGGTGGCGTCCGTGGAGACCGAGGGTTTGATCCAGCCCCACTCGACGCCGAGCAGCAGCTGGAGCAGCAGGCCGGTGACGAAGGTGGGGACGGAGATGACGACGAGGGTGAGGAGGAGGACCGAGGTGTCGACGGGCCTGCCTCGCCGCAGACCCGTGACGACCCCCAGCGTGATGCCGATGACGATCTCGAAGAGGATCGCCACGATCGTCAGCCGGATGGTGACGGGGAACGCCGTCGACATCAGCTCGGTGACCTTCTGGCCGTTGAACGCCGTGCCGAAGTCGCCGGTGAAGACGTTCCCCATGTAGGTCAGGTATTGCTGCCAGACCGGCTTGTCGAGGCCGAACTCCTTCTTCAGCTGGGCGGCCGTGGCCGGGTCGCACTGCTTGTCGCCGCACAGGCCCGCGATGGGGTCGCCCATCACGTTCACCATCAGGAAGATCAGCAGCGTGGCCCCGATGAACACCGGGATCATCTGGAGCAGACGCCGGACCACGTACCGTCCCATGCGCGGTCAGCCCACCTTGATCTCGTTGTAGACCGGGACGCTGAACGGGTTGAGGGCGACGTTGGAGAGGCGGTCGGACCAGCCGGCGCTGCCGTTCTGGTACCAGAGCGGGATGGCCGCCATGTTGTCGCGTACGACCTTCTCGGCGTCCTGGAAGAGCCCGATCGCCTTGCTGGTGTCGGTCTCCTGGTTGGCCTGGTCGACGAGCTTGTCGAAGTCCTTGTTGGACCACTTGCCGTCGTTGGAGGAGGCGTTGGTGTAGTAGAGCGGCTGGAGGAAGTTCTGGATGAGCGGGTAGTCCATCTGCCAGCCGGCCCTGAACGGCCCGGACATCTTCTTCTGGGTGATCTGGTTGCGGAAGTCGGCGAAGGTGCCGACCGGGTTGCCGACGCAGGCCTTGTCGTTGCCGAGCGCGTTGTTGATGGAGTTGCACACGGCGTCCACCCACTCCTTGTGCGAGCCCGTGTCCGCGTTGTACGAGATCTTGACCTGGCCGCCGGGCAGCCCGCCGCCCTCCTGGATCAGCTTCTTGGCCTCGTCGGGCTTGTACTCGCAGCCGTCGCCGCACAGCCCGTCCTGGAAGCCGCCCTTCTCGCCGAGCACCGGCGAGGTCCAGTCGGTGGCCGGGGTGCGGGTCTTCTGGAAGATGGTGTTGGTGATCTGCTCGCGGTTGATGGCCATGGACAGGCCCTTGCGGACCTTCTCCGAGCCGCTCTTGTTCCAGTTCTTGTCGTAGAACGGGAAGGCGAGCGTCTGGATGATGCCGGCGGGGGTGTTCAGGTAGCGGTCGCCGAGGTCGTTCTTGACGTTCTTGAGCTGGGCGGCCGGGACGTCGTCGACCAGGTCGAGGTTGCCGGCCATCAGGTCGGTGTAGGCGGTGTTGTTGTCGGTGTAGACCTTGAGGTCGACGCCGCCGTTCTCCGCCTTGTCGTCACCGGGGTAGCCGTCCCACTTCCTGAGGGACATCTTCGAGCCCTTGGTGTACGACTCGATCGCGTACGGGCCGTTGCCGACCGGCTTCTTGATCCAGGCGGCGTGGTCGCTGAAGAAGGCCTTGGGCAGCGGGGCGAAGGCCGGGTAGCCGAGGGTGTCCGGGAAGGTCGAGAACTTCTGGGTGAGCTTCACGGTGAAGGTGTTCGTGCCGGTGACCTTCAGGCCGGAGAGGGTGTCGGCGGTCTGCTTGGAGCCGTCCTCCGGGTGCACCTTGTCGTAGCCCTCGATGTATCCGAAGAAGTACGCGTTCTTCTGGTTGTTCTTGAGGGAGGCGCCGTAGTTCCAGGCGTCCACGAAGGACTGGGCGGTGACCGCCTCGCCGTTGCTGAACTTCCAGCCGCTCTTGACGGTGACGGTGAAGTTCTGCGAGTCCGAGGTGTCGATCTTCTCGGCGAGCATGTCCTCGGCGGCACCGGTCTTCGGGTTGTACCGCTTCAGGCCGCGGAAGATCATGTCGAGCACCTTGCCGCCCTGCACCTCGTTGGTGTTGGCCGGCTCCAGCGGGTTCTGCGGGTCTCCCCAGGAGGAGCTGAGCACCGCGCCGCTGTCACCGCCGCCGCTGTCGCTCCCACCGCCCCCACAGGCCGTGGCGGCGAGTGCGACCGCCGCCGCGCATGCGGCCCACTTGGCGTGCGTGGCTCCACGCATGGAGTGCCTCCTCAGAAATGCCAGTCCGTTATCGGCAAATATCGGGGCAAGCCACATACACCGCACATTCGGCGCGCCCATTTGCAGGAGTCACGAGATCGTCACGGTGGCGGAATCCGTTCCGCGACGGCGTCAGCGCCTCACCAGGACCCCTTCAGTGGTCTGGACCAATATCGGCAGGATCGCACATCAATTCGGCGTTTCCGCAGGCCACGCAGGTTTCATGCGCCGTTGACGGGTGCAGACCACCGCTGATAGACACACTCATCACCCAGCTGGCGTCACCAGGCGAAATCCGGTCCCGAAGCTCCGACAAGCCGTCCCTGTGCGAGCGATGACGCGAGGTCACGATTCCATGAGCACTCAAGACCAGCACGGCAGAAGGCGTTCACACCCGAGAAGCCCGCACTCGCGCGCCCCGCGCCTGGTCGCGGCCGCCGGCGCCGCCGCGCTGACCCTCTCGGCAGGCCTCGCGACACCGCTGAACCCGGCGCCCGAGCGGGCGCAGGCCGCCGACGGCGACAAGGTGCTCACGGTCGCCGTCGCCCAGAGCGTCGACTCGCTGAGCCCCTTCCTCGCGGTACGGCTGCTCAGCACCAGCATCCTGCGGCTGACGTACGAGTACCTGACGGACTACGACCCCGGGGACGCGCACCCGGTGCCGGGCCTCGCCACCAGCTGGAAGCCGTCCGCCGACAAGCTGACGTGGACGTACACGATCCGCTCGGACGCGAAGTGGTCGGACGGGCAGAAGGTGACCGCCGAGGACGCCGCCTGGACGTTCAACAAGATGATGACCGACGAGGCGGCCGCCACCGCGAACGGCAGCTTCGTCACCAACTTCCGCAAGGTGACCGCCCCGAGCCCCACCCAGCTGGTCATCGAGCTGAAGAAGCCGCAGGCCACGATGACCGCCCTGGACGTGCCGATCGTCCCGGAGCACATCTGGAAGGACGTCAAGGACTTCTCGAAGTTCAACAACGACAAGTCCTTCCCGGTCGTCGGTGACGGCCCGTTCGTGCTCACCGACTACAAGGCGGACAGTTACGTCCGTCTGAAGGCGAACAAGAGCTTCTGGCGCGGGGCGCCCAAGTTCGACGAGCTGGTCTTCAAGTACTACAAGGACCAGGACGCGGCGGTCGCCGCCCTGCGCAAGGGCGAGGTCTCCTTCGTCGCCGGCCAGCCCGCCCTGACGCCGGCTCAGGCGGCCTCCCTCAAGGGCCAGCAGGACATCCACGTCAACGAGGGCCCCGGCCGCCGCTTCTACGCCCTGGCCACCAACCCGGGCGCCCAGGCCAAGAACGGCCAGAAGTTCGGCGACGGCGACCCCTCCCTGCTCGACGAGCGGGTCCGGCACGCCCTGTTCATGGCCGTCGACCGCAAGACCATCATCGACAAGGTCTTCCAGGGCCACGCGGTCGAGGGCCAGGGCTACATCCCGCCGCGCTTCTCCACGTACTTCTGGCAGCCCTCGGGCAGCCAGACCCTCTCGTACGACCCCGCGAAGGCGGCCCAGCTCCTCGACCAGGCGGGCTACAAGAAGAACGCCGACGGCAAGCGGGTCGGCAAGGACGGCAAGCCGCTGAACTACCGCGTCCTGTGCCACGCCACCGACCCGAACGACAAGGCGGTCGGCCAGTACCTCAAGGAGTGGTGGGGCAAGCTCGGCATCGGCATGACGCTCGACTGCCTCGACAACGTCACCGACCCCTGGCTCGCCGGCAAGTACGACCTCGCCTTCGACGGCTGGTCCGTCAACCCCGACCCGGACTACGTGCTGTCCATCCACACCTGCGCGGCCCTGCCCGCGACCCCGAAGGACACCGGCGCGACCGACAACTTCATCTGCGACAAGACGTACGACAACCTGTACGCCAAGCAGCTCGCCGAGTACGACTCGGCCAAACGGGCCGACATCGTCAAGCAGATGGAGTCGCGGCTGTACGACCTCGGGTACATGAACGTCATGGCGTATCCGAACGCCGTCGAGGCGTACCGCACCGACCAGATCAAGTCGATCGAGACCATGCCCAAGGCGGCCGGGAACATCTACGGCCAGGACGGCTACTGGAGCTGGTGGTCGGCCGTGCCCGCCGACTCCTCGTCCTCCTCCGGGGGTTCCTCGACCGGCGTGATCATCGGGGTCGTCGCGGGAGTCGTCGTCCTCGCCGCGGCCGGGGTGTTCCTCGCGATGCGCCGCCGCACCACCGCCGACGACCGCGAGTAGGTGGTCCATGGTCTCCGAAGCGGTAACAGCGCCGGTCGCCAGGGCGAGACGGCCCCGCACCGGCACCGGCTATCCGAGATACGTCGCCGCCAAGGCGGGCGGTGCCGTCGTCTCGCTGCTGGCCGTGCTCGTCACCGGCTTCTTCCTGTTCCGGCTGATCCCGGGCGACCCGGTCAAGACCATGACCGGCGGCCGCCCGGTGTCCGCCGAGCAACTCGCCGCGTACCGGAGGGAGTTCGGGCTGGACCTCCCCCTCTGGCACCAGTTCACCGACTACTGCGGCAAGGCGCTCACCGGCGACCTTGGCACCTCGTACCAGTTCCGCACCCCGGTCATCGACAAGATCACGGAAGCCCTCCCCAACACCCTCCTCCTCACCGGCACCGCCTTCGTCCTCTACACCGCGCTCGGCATGTGGCTCGGCACCCGCTCGGCCTGGCGGCACGGAAAGCTCGGCGACCGCCTCAACACCGGCCTGGCGCTCACCCTTTACTCCGTCCCGTCCTTCTGGCTCGGCCTGCTGCTCATCATCGTGTTCGCGGTGGGCCTCGGCCCGATCCCCGGCCTGTTCCCGACCGGCGGCATGGAGTCGGGCGGCAAGGAGGGCTTCGCGTACGTCGTGGACGTCGCCCACCACCTCGTCCTTCCGGTGATCACACTGGTCGCGGTCGAGTACGGCCAGACACTGCTCGTGACCCGCTCGGCGCTGCTGGACGAGATGGGCAGCGACTATCTGACCACCGCCCGCGCCAAGGGACTTCGGGACGACCTCGTCCGCCGCCGGCACGCCGTACCGAACGCGCTGCTGCCCACGGTCACCCTGGTCTTCGTCAACCTCGGCCGGACCGTCGCGGGCGTCATCCTGGTCGAGACCGTCTTCTCCTGGCCGGGCCTCGGCGGACTGTTCTACCAGGCCCTCAGCGTGCCCGATCTGCCCCTGGTGCAGGGGCTGTTCCTCGTCTTCGCCTCGGCGGTGATCGTCATGAACACCCTGGCCGACCTGATCTATCCGCTGCTCGACCCCCGGGTGGGCCGATGACGACCGACCTGGTACGGGCGACCCCCCGCCGGCTCGCCTGGCAGCGGCGCCGCCGCTCCGCCGTACGGTTCTGGAAGCAGTACCGCACCCACCGCGCGGGACTGGTCGGCCTGGCCGCACTCGTCCTGTTCGCGCTGGTCGCGCTGACCGCACCGCTGACCGTCGGCTCCGACGTGACGGGCGTGACCGACGCCCCGGGCAACCCCCTCGAAGCACCGAGCACCGAATTCCCGCTGGGCACCGACCGGTTCGGGCGCGACCTGCTCGGCCTGGTCGTCTGGGGCTCCCGGGTCTCCCTGCTCGTCGGCCTGCTCGCGGCCGTGCTGTCGGTGGCGATCGGGGCGGTCGTCGGGATCACCGCCGGGCACTTCAAGGGCGCGTACGCGACCGTGCTGATGCGGATCACCGACTGGTTCCTCGTCATGCCGACGCTGGTCCTCGCCATCGCGCTGGCCACCGTGATGTCCCGCTCGCTGGGCACGGTGATTCTCGCGATCGGCGTCACCTCCTGGCCGACGACGGCCCGGCTGGTGCGCGCCCAGACGCTGGCGGTGGAGTCACGGCCGTACATCGAACGCGCGAAGGCGCTGGGCGGCGGCCACTGGCACGTCATGACGAGACACGTGCTGCCCAATGTGATGCCGCTGGTGCTCGCCCAGACGACCCTGATGATCTCCTCGTCCGTGCTGGCGGAGGCGACGCTGGCCTTCCTCGGGCTCGGGGATCCGACCGTGATCTCGTGGGGCGGGCTGCTGCAGGACGCGCGGGAGGCGGGTGCGGTCAGTGCGGGCGACTGGTGGTACCTGGTGCCGCCCGGCATCGCGATCGCGGTGGTCGCGCTGACGTTCACGCTGTGCGGGCGGGCCGTGGAGTCCGTGCTCAACCCGAGGCTGGGGGTGGCCCGTTGACGCTCCTGGAGGTCCGGGACCTGACCGTGACGTACCCGAACGGGGCGGCTGCCGTACGGGGCGTGGACCTGTCCCTCGACTCCGGCAGCAAGCTCGGTGTCGCGGGCGAGTCCGGCTGCGGCAAGTCCACGCTGGCACTGGCGCTGCTGCGGCTGCTGCCGGCCGGCACCGAGGTCGGCGGGGAGATCCTGCTCGACGGCGAGGACGTCCTGAAGATGCGGTGGGGGCAGGTCCGCGCGGTGCGCTGGGCGGGCGCCTCGATCGTCTTCCAGGGCGCCATGCACTCCCTCAACCCCGTGCACCGCGTGGGCGACCAGATCGCCGAGCCGATCCTGCTGCACGGCGGCGCGGGCGCGGCGGCGGCGCGGAAACGGACCGGCGAGCTGCTGGAGCAGGTGGGCCTGCCGACGGCGCGGGCACGGGCGTATCCGCACGAACTCTCGGGTGGCCAGCGGCAACGCGTGATGATCGCGATGGCGCTGGCCTGCGATCCGAAGCTCGTCATCGCCGACGAGCCCACCACCGCCCTGGACGTGATGATCCAGGCGCAGATCCTCCGACTGATCGAACAACTGGTCAGCGAGCAGGAGTTGGGCCTGATCATGATCAGCCACGACCTCGCGGTGCTTGCCGACACCTGCGACCGGTTGGCGGTCATGTACGCGGGCCGGGTGGTCGAGGAGGGCCCGGCCCGGGCGGTGTACGAGGACGCGCTGCACCCGTACGGCAAGGCCCTCTCGGGCGCCTTCCCGCGCATCGGCGACCCCGCCTCCCGGTTCGCCCCGCGCGGCCTGCCGGGCGACCCCCCGGACCCCTCGGACCTGCCGTCCGGCTGCACCTTCCATCCGCGCTGCCCGGTGGCGCTGGACGGGTGCGAGGTGGAGGACCAGTGGCTGCGGGAGGGCGCGCCGGGGCGGCGGGCGGCCTGTGTGCACGTGGGTGCTGCAGTAAGGAGTACGACATGACGACTCCCGGTCCTCTGCTCAGCGCACGGGGACTGCACGTGACGTTCCCGGGACGGCACGGGGCGCCCGAGGCGCGGGCCGTGGACGGCGTCGAACTCGACATCGGGGCCGGGGAGATCGTGGCGCTGGTCGGCGAGTCGGGCTGCGGCAAGACGACGCTGGCCCGCTCACTGCTGGGCCTGGTGCCGCCGACCGGGGGCAGCGTCAGCTTCGCCGGGAAGCCGCTGGCGTACAACTCCCGTGCGCTGAAGGCGTATCGGAAGCGGGCACAGCTGGTGTTGCAGGACCCGAGCGGCTCGCTGAACCCCCGGCACACGGTGTACGAGGCGGTGGCGGAGGGCCTGCGGATCCATGGCTACGGGGGTGACGAACAGGCGGCGGTGGCAGGGGCGTTGGCGCGCGCGGGGCTCCGACCCCCCGAACGCTTCTTCCTCCGCTACCCGCACGAGCTGTCGGGGGGCCAGCGGCAACGGGTGGTGATCGCGGGCGCGTTGGTACTGGAGCCCGAACTCCTGGTCGCCGACGAGCCGGTGGCGTCCCTGGACGCCTCGGTGCGCGGCGAGATCCTGGCCCTGCTACTACGCCTGCGTACGGAACTGGGCCTGTCCGCGCTGGTGGTCACCCACGACCTGGGGCTGGCGTGGAACATCGCCGACCGGGTGGCGGTGATGTACCTGGGCCGGATCGTGGAGACGGGCACGGTGGAGCAGGTCCTGACGGCACCGAGACACCCGTACACACAGGCGTTGTTGTCGGTCCTCCCGGAGGCGCCGGGTGAGCCGGTTGTGCTGACCGGCGAGCCCCCGGACCCGTCCCGCATCCCGACCGGCTGCCGCTTCCACGCCCGCTGCCAGGTGCTGGCGAGCGGAGAGGCGGAGGAGGCGGGGGTGGCGGACGCGTGCCGGACCCGGGATCTGGAGGTGCTGGCGGGGAGCGGGGAGGGGCAGGTGGCGTGCCACTGGGCGCGGGCGCGGGTGACTACTTGACCTCGCCGGCCACCAGCTCCACCTCGAAACCGTCGGAGTTGGCGAGATAGGCGGCGTAGTGCTCGGGCCCGCCGGCGTAGGGGTACCGCTCGGCGAAGAGCGGCTGCCAGCCGTGGGCGGGGGCGGCTTCGGCCAGTGCGTCGACGTCAGCGGCTGAACCGGCGTGGAAGGCGAGGTGGTTGAGGCCGGGACGGGTGCGGTCGTGCGTCGGGGCGCTGATCGCCGGGGACTCCTCGACGACGAGGTAGGTGTCCCCCGCCCGCCAGCTCCGTCCCCGCTCCCACTCCTGATACGGCACCCAGCCGAGCCGACCGAGCAGCCAGCCCCACTCTCCGGTTGCCCGCCGCAGATCCGGCACCCACAGCTCAACGTGGTGCAGCAAGTCGACCTCTCTTCGGGCTCTCTTCGGGAAAACGCCGGTTCCCGGCACCCACCTGGGATGCCGGGAACCGTTGGCCGTTGCAGAGGTCACGCCGCGTGGACGACGTCCTTCTCCTCCGCGAAGTGGCACGCCGACTCGTGTGCCGCCGGGGTGTCCGCGCCCTTGAAGCGTTCCGGGATCGCCAGCAGGGGCACCTCCTCCGCGCACTTGTCCTGCGCCTTCCAGCAGCGCGTACGGAAGCGGCAGCCCGAGGGCGGGTTGGCCGGGGACGGCACGTCGCCGGTGAGGATGATCCGCTCGCGGTGCTCGCGGGCCTCCGGGTCCGGCACGGGCACGGCCGACAGCAACGCCTGGGTGTAGGGGTGCGTCGGGTGCTCGTAGATCTGCTCGTCGGTGCCGATCTCGGCCATCTTGCCGAGGTACATCACACCGACCCGGTCCGAGATGTGCCGGACGATCGACAGGTCGTGCGCGATGAAGATGTAGGAGAGGTTGAACTCGTCCTGCAAGCGCTCCATCAGGTTGATGACCTGCGCCTGGACGGACACGTCCAGCGCCGACACCGGCTCGTCGCAGATGATGATCTCGGGGTTGAGTGCCAGGCCGCGGGCGATGCCGATGCGCTGGCGCTGACCGCCCGAGAACTGGTGCGGGTAACGGTTGATGTACTCGGGGTTGAGGCCCACGACGTCCAGGAGTTCCTGGACCTTGCGGCGCCGGTCGCCCTTCGGTGCCACCTCGGGGTGGATGTCGAAGGGCTCCCCGATGATGTCGCCCACCGTCATACGCGGGTTGAGCGAGGTGTACGGGTCCTGGAACACCATCTGGATGTTGCGCCGGACGGCCTTCAGCGCGCGCCCGGACAGCTTGGTGATGTCCTGGCCCTTGTAGAAGATCTCGCCCGCGGTCGCCTGCTCCAGGTTCATCAGGAGCTTCGCCACCGTCGACTTGCCACAGCCGGACTCGCCCACGATGCCCAGGGTCTCGCCCTGGTGCAGGTCGAAGGAGATCCCGTCGACGGCCTTGACCGCGCCGACCTGCTTCTTGAACAGGATGCCCAGCGTCAGCGGGAAGTGCTTGACGAGGTTGCGCACCTGGAGGATGGGCTCGCCGCGGTCGACGGGCGCGTCCAAGGCGGTTACGGCCTCCGCCTCGGAGTGCACCTCCGCCACCTCGACGTCGGAGACGTTCGGCGTCGCGTCCTGCGGCTCGTCGTTCTTACTGAGCTCAGCCATGGAGCGTCTCCTTCCAGAAGTGGCAGGCCGAGGCACGGCCCGGCAGCTCGCCGCCGTCCTGCTCGGTGACCGGCAGCAGCGCCGGGACGTCCGTCCGGCAGATGTCCTGCGCCTTGGGGCAGCGCGGGTTGAAGGCGCAACCGGTCGGGATGCGCAGCAGGTTGGGCGGCAGGCCCTTGATCGCGTAGAGCTCCTGGCCCTTCTGGTCCAGGCGCGGGATCGAGTCCAGCAGACCGCGCGTGTAGGGGTGCGCGGGCCGCTTGTACAGCTCGTGCACCGGCGCGGTCTCCACGATCCGGCCCGCGTACATCACGGCGATCTTGTCCGCGACGTCGGCGACCACGCCGAGGTCGTGGGTGATCAGGATCAGACCCATGTTGTACTCGCGCTGCAACTCCGCGAGCAGGTCCATCACCTGGGCCTGCACGGTCACGTCGAGGGCCGTGGTCGGCTCGTCGGCGATGATCAGCTCCGGCTCCAGCGCGAGCGCCATGGCGATCATGATGCGCTGGCGCATACCGCCGGAGAACTGGTGCGGGTAGTCGTTGACACGGGCCGCGGCGGCCGGGATCTTCACCCGGTCCATCAGCTCGATCGCCTTGGCCTTGGCGTCCTTCTTGGACATGCCGTGGTGGACGCGGAACATCTCGCCGAGCTGGTAGCCGACGGACAGCACCGGGTTCAGGGAGCTGAGCGCGTCCTGGAAGATCATGGCGATGCGCCGGCCGCGGATCTTGCGGCGCTCCTCGCCGGACATCTGGAGCATGTCCTGGCCGCGGAAGCGGATCTCGCCCTGCGGGATCTTCGCCGGCGGCATGTCGAGGATGCCCATGATGGCCTGCGCGGTCACCGACTTGCCGGAACCGGACTCGCCGAGGACGGCGAGCGTCTCGCCCGCGCTGACACTGTAGTTGACGCCGTTGACGGCCCTGACCACGCCCTCGCGGGTGTGGAACTCGACGTGCAGGTCACGCACTTCGAGCAGCGGGCCGCCGTCGCCGTCGCGCGGCGAGGGCACGGAAACTTCTTCGATGATGGTCACGTACGCCTCCCTCAGCGCATCTTCGGGTCGAGGGCGTTGCGGACGGCCTCACCGAGCATGATGAACGCCAGCACCGTAAGGCTGAGCATGATGGACGGGTAGAGCATGATCCACTTCGCGATACGGATCGAGCTGCCGCCGTCGGATATGTCGTTGCCCCAGGACACGCCGTTGAGGCCGAGGCCCAGGAAGGACAGTGTGGCCTCGGCGCCGATGTAGATGCCGAGCGAGATCGTGGCGACGACGATCACCGGAGCCAGGGTGTTCGGCAGGATGTGCCGGAACATGATGCGCGGTGTGCTCGCGCCGAGTGCCTTGGCCGCCACGACGTAGTCGGCCTGCTTGGTGCTGATGACGGCACCACGCATGACACGGGCGATCTGCGTCCAGCCGAAGAAGCTCAGCGCCCCGATGACGATCCAGATCGAGCGGTCCGTGAAGGAGTTCAGCACCACCATGGTGCCGAGCAGGAACGGAATGCCGAAGAAGATGTCCGTCAGGCGCGAGAGGACCGAGTCGGTGATGCCGCCGAAGTAGCCAGCGATCATGCCCACCAGTCCGCCCACGATCGTGACCGCGATCGTCGTACCGAAGCCGACGGCCACCGATGCCCGGGTGCCGTAGATGAGGCGCGCGTAGACGCTGCGGCCCTGCTGGTCGTAGCCGAGCCAGTCCGGCGAGCCTATGTCGCCCAGCTTGGGCTTCTGCAGGTAGTGCTTGGACAGGTCGCCCAGGATCGGATCCGCGCCGGTGAACCAGCCGGGGAAGAACGTGATCGTCAGCAGGATCAGGATCAGCACGCTGGAGACGATGAAGATCCAGCTGCGGCGCAGATCCGCCCAGGCGTCGCCCCACAGGCTGCGGGCCTTCTCCGGCTTCGGCTGGGGCAGCGGCCCGCCGGCCGCGGCGACGGCCGCTTCCTCGGCACCGGTCTCGGGCGCGGTCTTGGTCACGTCAGGCATAGCGAATCCTCGGGTCAAGGACCGCGTAAAGCAGGTCTACGAGCAGGCTGGCGAGGAGGTAGACCAGGACCAGGATGGTCACCAGGCCGACCAAGGTGGTGCCCTCACGGCGAGTGATGGCATCGGCGATCGTGCCACCGATGCCGTGAATGTTGAAGATGCGCTCGGTGACGACCGCGCCACCCATCAGCGCACCGATGTCGGTGCCCAGGTAGGTGACCACGGGGATCAGCGAGTTGCGCATGACGTGCACACCGATCACCCGCCGCCGGGGAAGGCCCTTGGCAACAGCCGTGCGGATGTAGTCCGCGCGCAGGTTCTCGGAGATCGACGTACGGGTCAGGCGCGTCACATAGGCCAGTGAGGCGGTGGCCAGGACGAAGCCCGGCATCACCAACTGTCCGTAGTTGGTGGGGTCGTTGACGCTCGGATCCGTCCAGTGCAGCTGGTCGGCGAAGACGAGCTGAAGGATGAAGCCGAGGACGAAGACCGGAATCGAGATCAGCAGCAGGGTGACCAGCAGGATCCCGGTGTCGGTGGCCCTGCCGGCGCGCAGGCCCGACACGATGCCCAGGGCGATGCCGAGGACGATCTCGATGGCGAAGGCGACGGCCGCGAGCCGGAGCGTCACCGGGAAAGCGGAGCCGAGCACGTCCGTGACCGGACGGCCGCTGGCGACCTGGGTGCCGAAGTCCGCGTGCAGGATCATGTCCCGCATGTAGTGCCAGTACTGGACCAGGATCGGCTGGTCCAGGCCGTACTCATGTCTCAGCTGGGCGATCACCTGCGGGCTGGCGCCCTTGTCGCCGAACAGCCCGCGCACGGGGTCACCGGGCAGGGCGTACACCATGAGGAAGATCAGCAGGGTGGTCCCGATGAAGACCGGGATCATCTGGAGCAGTCGTCGTGCGACGTAGCGCCCCATCGTGCCTCCATGTCAGTCACAGCGGCAGCCGACGGGCCCTTTCCTCGCGCACCGGTGCTTGATGCGTGCGGAAAGGGCCCCCCAGCCACTGCCGTTGCCCGGGGCGCGAGCAGCCGCGCCCCGGGTACGGGCTTGTGGTTACTTCTTCTTGACCTGAACGCCGGTCAGGATCGGGTCGCCGTCCTGGGCGTACTTGACGCCGGTGACGTTCTCCGAGTAGCCCGCGTTGACCTTGTAGTACCAGAGCGGAATGCTCGGCATGTAGTTCGGGAGCTGCTTCTCGATCTCCTGGTACTTCTTCTCCGAGTCCTCCAGCGTCGGCGCGGCGTCGGCCGCGGCGATCTCGCTGTCGATCGTCTTGTTGGAGAAGCCGCCCTGGTTGCCGTCCGACTTGGTGCCGTACAGGTCGCGGATGAAGTTGGCGTTGAACGGGTAGTCCAGCACCCAGCCCGAGCGGTACAGCGACTTGACCTCGTGCGCGTCACGCGCGTTCAGGTCGGCCTGGAAGTCGGCCTTCGAGTCGCCGGAGCACTTCACACCGGTGGCGTTGGTGATGGAGTTGCAGACCGCCTCCACCCACTCCTTGTGGCCGCCGTCGGCGTTGTACTGGATGTAGATCTGGTTGCCCGGAACGCCGCCGCCTTCCTTGATGAGCGCCTTGGCCTTCGTCGGGTTGTACGTCGTGACGTCCCCGGCGGCGTTCGGCTGGTAGCCGAGAACGCCCTTGGCGACCCAGCCGGTGGCGGGCTCACGCGTGCCCTGCAGCACCGTCTTGGTGATGGTGTTGCGGTCGATGGCCATCGACAGACCCTGGATGACCTTGGGGTCGATGTCCTTCCACTGCTTGGTGTAGTAGGCCACGGCGATCGTCTGGATCGCGGAGTAGGCCTGGTCCACCGCGCGGTCGCCGAGGTCCTGCTTGTAGACCGGCAGGTCCTTGGGCGCGATCTGGCGCAGCACGTCGACGTTGTTGGACTTGAGGTCCTGGTACGCCGTCTCGAGGCTGGTGTAGTTCTTGAAGATCACGCCGCCGTTCTTCGCGGCGTTCGGGCCCTTGTAGCCGTCGAACTTGGCAACTTCGATGGACTTGTTGTGCTGCCAGCTGACGAACTTGTACGGGCCGTTGCCGATCGGGTGCTGACCGGCCGCCTTCGGGTCCTTGTAGAAGGACTCCGGCAGCGGGTCGAAGACCTCGTAGCCCAGCTTGTAGACGAAGTACGGCAGCGCCTTCGACAGCGTGATGGTGAAGGTGTTGTCATCGACGACCTTCAGGCCGGAGAGCGTGGTGGCCTTCGGCTTGCCCTTCGCGGGGGCGACGTCGTCGTAGCCCTGGATGTCGGAGAACCAGAAGCTGTTGGTCTGCTTGTTGGCCGGGTTCGCGGCCCAGTTCCACGCCTTGACGTAGGAGTCGGCGGTCACCGGGGTGCCGTCGTGGAACTTCCAGCCGGACTTCAGCTTGACCGTGAAGGTCTTGTTGTCCTTGGAGTCGACCGACTGCGCGTTGACGTAGACGATCTTGCCGCTCGAGTCGTAGTCGACCAGGCCCGAGAACAGCGAGCGGATGACGATGCTGCCGTTGGACTCCATGGTGTTCGCCGGCTGCAGCGGGTTCTGCGGCTCGCCCACCTCGACCGAGAACTTGCCGTTCGGGTCGACGGCGGCCTTGCTGTCGCTGCCCTTGTCGTCACTGCCACCGCCACACGCAGTGGCCCCCAGCGCCACAACCGCAGCTATCGCAACCCACTTGGCGCTCTTGGCACCACGCATGGGGCTCCTCCTCATGAGTCCATTGGTTCACCGCATGGAGGAGCACATGACACGTCACCGTCACCGGTGCCTGAAACGGTCAAGTGCCCCCGCGCTCGTGAGTCGGCGCCGCCTGCGACGACGTGACCCGTTGATCCGAGCTCTACGCGCCTAACTATCTGCCATGCACCGTGGCCGAACCACACTGAAAAGGTCTCGGTTCGATCACACCTGACACGAACATCTTCCAAAATCCGGACAAACGGTTTGACGAAAGATCCCTGCGAAACGGACTTGTTACACACCTATCGGACCTGCATGTCCGTATACCGAACGCGAACGGCATGAAAATTCGCTTGCGGATCCGAGTCCGCTGTGTATGGGCGCCCGACAGACCGCTTTCGGCCAACAGGCCTGTGTCTGAAGGCAGTTGGCGGGCTTCACAGCGGAGGGACAGTTCTCACCCTGGCAGAAGCCTAGTGCGGTTCGATCCGCCTTTGCGGAACCGGAACGAGAACTAGGGTTTTCCCTATCTCTGCGCCCCACGCCACTGCACACATGGTCTGTGCACACAACACGGCGCCGGGCACCCCGCGTTGCGGAATGCCCGGCGCCGCGTGGGACGGGAGCGGCCGGAATCAGCCGTGCTTGGCGCGGCTCGCGGCGCGGGCGCGGTCGCGGGCGTCCAGGTTCACCTTGCGGATGCGGACGGCCTCCGGGGTCACCTCGACGCACTCGTCGTCGCGACAGAACTCCAGGGACTGCTCCAGGGAGAGCTTGCGCGGCGGGACGATCGACTCGGTCACATCGGCCGTGGACGACCGCATGTTGGTGAGCTTCTTCTCCTTGGTGATGTTGACGTCCATGTCGTCGGAGCGCGAGTTCTCGCCGACGATCATGCCCTCGTACACCTCGGTGCCGGGCTCGACGAACAGCACGCCGCGCTCCTGGAGGTTGGTCATCGCGAACGCGGTGACGGCACCGGCGCGGTCGGCCACCAGGGAGCCGTTGTTACGGGTCTGCAGGTTCCCGAACCAGGGCTCGTGGCCCTCGTGGATGGAGTGCCCGATGCCCGTACCGCGGGTCTGGGTCAGGAACTCGGTGCGGAAGCCGATGAGTCCACGGGAGGGCACCACGAACTCCATGCGCACCCAGCCCGAGCCGTGGTTGGACATGTTGTCCATGCGGCCCTTGCGGACGCCCATGAGCTGCGTGACGGCGCCCATGTGCTCCTCGGGCACGTCGATGGTCATGCGCTCGACGGGCTCGTACACCTTGCCGTCGACGTCCTTCGTCACGACCTGCGGCTTGCCCACCGTCAGCTCGTAACCCTCCCGGCGCATGGTCTCGACGAGGATGGCGAGCGCGAGCTCACCGCGGCCCTGGACCTCCCAGGCGTCCGGGCGGTCGGTGTCGAGCACGCGGAGGCTGACGTTACCGACCAGCTCGCGGTCGAGGCGGTCCTTGACCTGACGGGCCGTGACCTTGCGGTCCTTGACCGCGGCCTTCGCGTCGGCACCCTTGCCGGAGCCGCCGCGGCCCACCATCGGGGAGGTGTTGGTGCCGATGGTCATGGAGATCGCGGGCTCGTCGACCGTGATCAGCGGGAGCGGGACGGGGTTCTCGGGGTCGGCCAGGGTCTCGCCGATCATGATGTCCGGGATACCGGCGACGGCACAGATGTCACCCGGGCCGGCCTTCTCGGCGGGCTTGCGGGTGAGCGCCTCCGTCATCATCAGCTCGGAGATGCGGACGTTGCTGACGGTGCCGTCCCGCTTGATCCAGGCGACGGTCTGGCCCTTCCTGAGCTCGCCCTGCTCGACACGGAGCAGCGCGATACGGCCGAGGAAGTTGTCGGCGTCCAGGTTCGTGACGTGGGCCTGGAGCGGGGCGGCCTCGTCGTAGGTCGGGGCCGGGATGTGCTCCAGGATCGTGGAGAAGAACGGCTCCAGGCTGTTGGAGTCGGCGGGCACGGTGCCGTTCTCCGGCTTGGTCAGCGAGGCGATGCCGTCGCGGCCGCAGGCGTAGACGATCGGGAACTCGATCTGCTCCTCGTCCGCGTCCAGGTCCAGGAAGAGGTCGTACGTCTCGTTGACGACCTCGTCGATGCGGGAGTCCGGGCGGTCCGTCTTGTTGATGCACAGGATGACGGGCAGGCGCTGCTGGAGCGCCTTGCGCAGCACGAACCGGGTCTGCGGCAGCGGCCCCTCGGAGGCGTCGACGAGCAGCACGACACCGTCGACCATCGACAGACCACGCTCGACCTCGCCACCGAAGTCGGCGTGGCCCGGGGTGTCGATGATGTTGATGGTGATGACGTCCCCGCCGTCCTTGGGGTGGTACTTCACCGCCGTGTTCTTGGCGAGGATCGTGATGCCCTTCTCACGCTCCAGGTCGTTCGAGTCCATCATGCGGTCGTCGACCGAGTCGAGCTGGTGGGCGGCGAAGGCACCGGCCTGCTTCAGCATTCCGTCGACGATGGTCGTCTTGCCGTGGTCGACGTGGGCGACGATGGCGACGTTGCGGATGTCGTGGCGCGTGGCCATGAAGGCGTACTCCTGGAGTGTGAGGAAGGCCTGCGCGTACGTCGGTGATACGCGGACCCTGCCGGGCTGAACATGCCACGGGCTCACCCCATGGTACGGGGCGATGGGATGAGCGGCCTCCTGGGGCGGGATCAGGCGGCCTTCGCGGCCTTGGATCCCTCCGGACAGGTCTTGCGGGCGGCGGCACGGCCGGAGGCCTGGTCCGCGGGAATGTCACAGGACAGGAAACCGCTGCCGGTCGTGTCCCAGGTGAGCACATGGCCCTTGACCGGCTCGTCGCTCCCGCAGGTGTAGGTGAAGTCGGCGTCCACCAGCCCGACGTAGGCCCAGGAGTAGTACGCGCCCTTCAGGTCGTCCTCGGTCGTCTCGAAGTACTCGTCCTGCGCGGGCCGCTCCGCCTCGGACGGGTCGGCCAGCGGCTCCTCGACCTTCAGGTACGCGCCCAGCTGCTTGATCACTCCGGCCGCCGTGGCGCCCGTGGGGACACCCGTGACCTTGGGCCGGTAGACGGTGTCGCCGACCGGCTTCAGGTGGCTCGTATAGGACGCCGTCTTCTTCTTGAAGACGATGGGATCGGCGAGCGCGGTCAGCTTCTGCGTACGCCGAACGTCCGACCAGGCGTACGTCCCCTTCGAGCAGGCCTTCGCCCCCTCGTCGTCGCTCTTGTCACCGCCGGAGCAGGCGGTCAGCCCCGCCGCCAGCACCACCGCGACCAGTCCAGCCGCGCAGCTCCCCCGCCTGATAGTGCGCATTCCGCGCCCCCGTCTCCCCCGTGCACGAACGCCCGGCGCCCGCACCATGATCGATACCGACCTCATGGTGCGGGCGCCGGGCGGACACGGCAAGCGTGTTGAGCGACCCTTGAGCTACGACGCGCTCGCCGACGGCCTGGCCCCCTTCTTCAGGAACCCCATGTCCTCGTACACCGGCGTCTGGAAGCCGAAGGCCCCGGCGTTCACCACGTCCTTCTTGGCGGCCGTCAGCTGGGGGCGCTGGTAGAGCGGGATCGAGCCCGCCGCCGCCCAGATCCTGGAGTCGGCCTTCCTGATCAGGTCCCGGCTCTCGTCGTCGTCCAGCGTGGCCATGGCCTGGTCGAACAGCTGGTCGACCTGGTCCGTGCCGACCCGCGTGTAGTTCTGCTCGACGTCCAGCGAGCCGTCGGCCGCGGGCACCGGCTTCGCGTAGATCGGGCGGGCGTCGGTCGCCGGGAAGGCGGACGCGGGCCACGAGTACAGGGCGAGGTCGTACTGCCCGGCCGCGATGTGGTCCTTGAAGTAGCTGTCGTCGGACACCTTCACGATGTCGGTACGGATCCCGACCCGCGCCAGCATCTTGCTGATCCGCTCGGCCACGGTACGCAGCGTCTCGGACCCGTCGCCCGACGGCAGCACGAAGCGCAGGGTCAGCGGCTTGCCGTCCTTGGCCAGCTGCGCGGCCGCCGCCCCGCCCGGCGCCGCCGTGCCCTTGGGCGCGTAGGCACCCGGCGCCCCGCCCTGCTTCAGGTGCTTCTCGCCGTACTGCTTGCCGTCGGCGAGGTGCTTCGACCCGTCCTCGCCGTTGTGCCCGTTGTTCTTCGTGTCGCCCTTGTTGTCCTCGCCGACGATGTACGTGCCGTCGTCGCCGCCCTCGGACTCGTCGTCCGCCTTCTTGCCCTTGGACCCGGCCGCCTTCTCGCCCTTCTTCTGCTCCTTGATCGGCCCGCCCGGCACCCACCCGGCGTCCGCGAGCAGCGCCTGTGCCTCCGCGGTGTCCTGGCCGCCGATCGCGCCGCTGTTGTCGGCGTAGTCCTCCTGCCCGGCCAGCGCGAGGTGGCTGCCGACCGGCACCGCGGGCAGACCGAGCGGCTTCAGCACGGCCTCGGCCAGGGCCTCCCGGTCGAGGGCCCGGGCCACCGCGCGGCGGACGCGCTCGTCGGCGAGGGGGCCCTCGGAGCCGTTGAGGGCGAGCTGGGTGAAGGCCGGTTCCAGCGACTTGCGGACCTCGAAGCCGCGCAGGGTCTCCTGCTGCTTCCGGAGCTTGGCGATCTTCTTGCGCTGCTTGGCGAGGGCGCGCACCTCGTCGTCGGCCGCGTCCTCGTCGGTGCCGTGCGCCAGCGCCCAGGAGCGCAGCGACTTCGCGGCGACCCGCCCGCCGCCGACGGAACCCATCAGCGGGGAGGCGCCCTGCAACGGCGTGTTCGTGCCGGACTTCGCCCGGTCCGCGAGGGCGATGCGCTGGGCCCCCGACGGGTCGATCTCGGCCAGGTCGATCTTCCCCGCGGCCAGCGCGTCGGCACGCTTGTCACGCGGTACGGCCATCAGGTCGATCTCGGAAAGCTTCGCGGGCCGGCCCCACCAGCGGGGGTTGCGGGCGAGGGTGACCTGGTCGTTCTTGCGGTCGACCTTCTTGAGGGCGAAGGGTCCCGCGGTGACCTTGAGCTTGCGGCGGGCGCCGTCGTTGAAGGAGTCGGGGGTGCCCATGACATCCTTCGGGTACAGCGGCGAGAACAGGGACCGCCAGTCGGCGTACGGGCGGGCGAAGGTGACCTTGACCTCCAGGTCGTTCGCGCCGCGCTCGATCTTCTCGATGCGGTCGTAGCCGGCGTTGCGGGCGGTCCAGTAGGCGCTGTCCTTGCCGGACAGGGCGCGCCACTGGGCGGCGAAGTCGGCGGCGCCGATCTCGCGGCCGTCGCTCCACACCGCCTGCTGGTTCAGCTTGTAGACGACGACCTGCTTGGGCTCGGTGTCGACGACCTTGGCGGACTCCAGGTAGTCGGCGTTGCGGACGGGGCGGCCGGCCGAGTCCATCCGGTACATCGACGGCAGCACGGCCTGCGCGATGCGGCTCGTGGCCGCGTCGGCGTCCGACTGGAAGGTGTTGAGGGTCTCCGGCACGTCGTCCACGGCCCAGCGCAGGGTGCCGCCGTCCGCGACGAGCTCCCGGGCGGCGGGGGCGATGTCCTGGGCGGCGAGGGGTTTGCCCGCGGGGTCGTCCGAGCTGCATGAGGTGAGCAGGGGGATGGCCAGCGCGCCGGCGGTGAGAAAGGCGGCCGAGCGGAGTGCCGCGCGGTCGGTCGTCGGTCGTCTGCGGGTCCGTCGTGGCTTGTCGCGCTCGCGCGGCGGTAGCCGCAAATCCGATGCCGCCCCGCACCCCTCGAGGGCGCTGTCCGGGCCGTCGTTCGACATCTTTGGGTTACCTCCGGAGAGCCGCTCCCACCCATTGCCATGAATAGGGCTTCTGATCACATTTGGCGGTATTTTGGAGTTGATCAGATCTACGGCCCCACTGAAGAGGAAAGGGTTCGCCTACCGGGGGCGACACGGCGGCAGGGGCGGGCAAGCCCACCCGTGCGGCGCAATGCCGACGCAATGCGCTCCCCGGCGCACACAGAGCGCATGCGGGCGTGCACTGGAGGCGTGCAATCCGCCAATCGCTGCACATCCCTTCCCACCGACAGGTGTGACGCGCAACACTCGCAGGCGCATGAACGTTGCCACCTAGGCCGCAAGGCCGACGGAAGTGAGGTCACGTCATGTCCGTGCAAGACGACCTGACGTCAGTCCAGCGCTGCCTCGACGACCTGTCCCGCTCGGTGGGCCGCCTGGAGCAGCAGCTCGGCAGCGGCAGCCTGGACGTGCGACGCGTCCGTGCCGACGCCGACCACCTGCGCGAGAGCGTCCAGCTCCTGCGCGCGGCGGCGGCTGTCCAGGCCACGCCCCGCAAGCCCGAACTCGTCACCATCCCCGACCAGCCGTACGACGACTCTCTGTGGACGGACTCCGACGACGAGGGTCTCGGCGCGCACCACGGCAAACACCACTGAGCGCCCCCCGACACCGACCGGAGTCATGAGTTGGCCACTGGTACGGAACCACATCTGAACAGCGGCGGCGTACGCACCGGTACGCGCGCCGCGATCGACGCCCCGCATCTGCGCACCGACCGCTGGTGGCTGGCCCCCGCCGCCACCGCGGCCGGGCTGCTCGCCTTCATCGTCTACTCGACCTGGCGGGCGTTCGCCAACGCGGACTACTACTCGGCGCCGTACGTCTCCCCGTTCTACTCGCCGTGTCTGGCGGAGAACTGCAAGAACATGCCCTCGGGCCCCAACGCCGACGTCTTCGGCAGCTGGTGGGGCATCTCCCCGGCGATCATCATCCTGATCTTCCCGCTGGGCTTCCGCCTGACCTGCTACTACTACCGCAAGGCCTACTACCGGGGCTTCTGGGCGTCCCCGCCGGCCTGCGCGGTGGCCGAGCCGCACAAGAAGTACTCGGGCGAGACGCGCTTCCCGCTGATCCTGCAGAACATCCACCGGTACTTCTTCTACGCGGCGATCGTGGTCGCGGGCATCCTGACGTACGACACCGTGCTGTCCTTCCGGGACACCGACGAGAACTGGGGCCACATGGGCCTCGGCACCCTCGTCTTCCTGGTCAACATCACGCTGATCTGGGCGTACACGATCTCCTGCCACTCCTGCCGGCACATCGTCGGCGGGAAGCTCAAACACTTCTCCAAACACCCCGTGCGCTACAAGGCATGGCAGTTCGTCGGGAAACTGAACGCCCGTCACATGCTGCTGGCCTGGGCGTCGTTGGTGAGCGTGGCGCTCGCCGACTTCTACGTCTATCTGCTCGCGTCCGGTGCCTTCGACGATCCGCGCTTCTTCTGACTGAGATGAGTGGGGCCTAACTGATGTCCGTGGTCGACCGCCAGGAGTGGGACGTCGTCGTGGTCGGCGCCGGGGGCGCGGGCCTCCGGGCCGCCATCGAGGCGCGCGAACGAGGCGCCCGTACGGCCGTGATCTGCAAGTCGCTGTTCGGCAAGGCGCACACCGTGATGGCCGAGGGCGGCATCGCGGCAGCGATGGCCAACGCCAACGAGCACGACAACTGGCAGGTCCACTTCCGCGACACCATGCGCGGCGGCAAGTTCCTCAACCAGTGGCGGATGGCCGAGCTGCACGCCCAGGAGGCCCCGCAGCGGGTCTGGGAGCTGGAGACCTGGGGCGCCCTCTTCGACCGCACGAAGGACGGCCGCATCTCGCAGCGCAACTTCGGCGGGCACGAATACCCGCGGCTCGCGCATGTCGGCGACCGTACGGGACTGGAGCTGATCCGCACGCTCCAGCAGAAGATCGTGTCCCTCCAGCAGGAGGACAAGAAGGAGACCGGGGACTACGAGTCCCGCCTGAAGGTCTTTCAGGAGTGCACGGTCACAAGGATCTTGAAGGACGGCAGCCGGGTTTCCGGCGTCTTCGCATACGAGCGTGAGACCGGCCGTTTCTTCGTCCTCGAAGCGCCCTCCGTCGTCATCGCCACCGGTGGCATCGGCAAGTCCTTCAAGGTGACCTCGAACTCGTGGGAGTACACGGGCGACGGGCATGCGCTCGCGCTGCTGGCCGGAGCGCCGCTGCTGAACATGGAGTTCGTGCAGTTCCACCCGACGGGCATGGTCTGGCCGCCGTCGGTGAAGGGGATTCTCGTCACCGAGTCGGTCCGCGGCGACGGAGGTGTCCTGCGGAACTCCGACGGCAAGCGGTTCATGTTCGACTACGTCCCAGACGTCTTCAAGGAGAAGTACGCCGAGTCGGAGGAGGAGGGCGACCGCTGGTACGAGGACCCGGACAACAACCGGCGGCCACCCGAGCTGCTGCCGCGTGACGAGGTCGCGCGGGCCATCAACTCCGAGGTGAAGGCGGGCCGGGGGTCGCCCCACGGCGGTGTCTTCCTGGACGTCTCGACGCGTATGCCCGCCGAGGTCAT
Source organism: Streptomyces cylindrosporus (assembly GCF_022698165.1). Lineage (GTDB taxonomy): Bacteria > Actinomycetota > Actinomycetes > Streptomycetales > Streptomycetaceae > Streptomyces > Streptomyces cylindrosporus. The sequence continues at coordinate 214,171 of NZ_JALDAY010000005.1, read as the reverse complement.
CCGGCGTCGGCTGCCGTCCATGTACCACCAGTTCAAGGAGCTGGCGGACGTCGACATCACGGCGGAGGCGATGGAGGTCGGGCCGACCTGTCACTACGTGATGGGCGGTATCGCGGTCGACTCCGACTCGGCGGCGGCCCGCGGGGTGCCCGGGCTGTTCGCGGCCGGCGAGGTGGCCGGCGGTATGCACGGCTCCAACCGCCTCGGCGGCAACTCCCTCTCCGACCTGCTGGTCTTCGGACGCCGGGCCGGCTGGCACGCGGCCGAGTACGCGACCGGGCTTACGGACAGCCGTCCGCCGGTGGACGAGGTCCAGGTCGACACGGCGGCGGCCGAGGCCCTGCGCCCCTTCTCCGCCGAGGGCCCCGCCCCCGGCGAGGACGACGGACGCCCGCCGGAGAACCCGTACACCCTCCACCAGGAACTCCAGCAGACCATGAACGACCTGGTCGGCATCATCCGCCGCGAGGGCGAGATGGAGCAGGCCCTGGAGAAGCTCGCGGATCTGCGGGTACGGGCGCGCCGGGCCGGGGTCGAGGGCCACCGCCAGTTCAACCCTGGCTGGCATCTCGCGCTCGACCTGCGGAACATGCTGCTGGTCAGCGAGTGCGTGGCACGGGCCGCCCTGGAGCGCACCGAGTCGCGCGGCGGCCACACCCGCGAGGACCATCCGACGATGGAACGCAACTGGCGCAACATCAACCTGCTGTGCCGACTGACCGACCCCACGGGCGGGTTGGCGGCCACGGACCCCGTCCGCGGCCAGATCGACCTGACCCGCGAGACCACCGAACCCATCCGCGCCGACCTGCTCGCTCTCTTCGAGAAGGAGGAGCTGGTCAAGTACCTCTCCGAAGAGGAGCTCTACGAGTGAGCAGCTACGAGGCCCGCTTCAAGGTGTGGCGGGGTGACGTCGAGGGCGGCGGCCTGGAGGACTTCGAGGTCGAGGTGAACGACGGCGAGGTGGTGCTCGACATCATCCACCGCCTCCAGGCGACCCAGGCCCCCGACCTCGCCGTCCGCTGGAACTGCAAGGCGGGAAAGTGCGGTTCGTGCTCCGCCGAGATCAACGGCCGCCCGCGCCTGATGTGCATGACCCGTATGTCGGTCTTCACCCGCGAGGAGACGATCACGGTCACCCCGCTGCGTGCCTTCCCGGTGGTACGGGACCTGGTGACCGACGTCGGCTTCAACTACACCAAGGCGCGCGAGGTGCCGGCGTTCGTGCCGCCGGAGGGGGTGGGCCCCGGCGAGTACCGCATGTTCCAGGAGGACGTGGACCGCTCGCAGGAGTTCCGCAAGTGCATCGAGTGCTTCCTGTGCCAGGACACCTGCCATGTGGTCCGCGACCACGAGGAGAACAAGTCCGCCTTCGCCGGGCCCCGTTTCCTCATGCGGGTCGCGGAGCTGGACATGCATCCGCTGGACGCCGCCGCCGAGTCCGGCCTGGACCGCAAGAAGACCGCCCAGGACGAGCACGGCCTCGGCTACTGCAACATCACCAAGTGCTGCACGGAGGTCTGCCCGGAGGGCATCCACATCACGGACAACGCGCTGATTCCCCTGAAGGAACGGGCCGTTGACCGCAAGTACGACCCGCTGGTGTGGCTCGGCTCGAAGATCATGAGGAGGCCGTCAGGAGGCTGAGCGCCTGCCGGAGGTTGTGCTCCGCGATGTCCCGGAACCGCACCCGGTCCGGGAAGTCGCCGTCCAGCAGCCTCAACGGGCCCGCCACCAGGGACAGATGCATGGCCAGGCGATACAGCCGGAGCCGGTCCTCGTCGAGGTCCGGGACGTGCAGGGCTTCGTAGTGCCGCTGGAAGCGGAGCCGCAGGAACACGTGCTCCCACTCCACGTCGAAGTACAGCAGCCCCTCGATGTCGATGAGGGCCGGGCGCCCGTCCGGCGTCAACAGGACGTGGTCCGGGCCGAGTTCGCCGTGGATGAGGGAGTACCGGGCACGTGGGCGGACGGCGGCCGCCAACGCCCGTACGGCGTCCGTGAGTTGCTCGCGGGCCGCGGCCGCCCGTGGATCCCGTACGGCGATCTCCTCGATGTCGCGCAGAGCGCCCTCGGTGACGCGCTGTTCGCATGAACGGGCCGACGGGGTACCGCCGTTGTCGACCAGGGCGACCTTGCCGAAGGTCGGGCCCTCGTGGGCGTGCAGCTGTCCGAGCTGGGCGGCGAGCAGGTCCAGGGAGGCGCGTGCCGCGGCCGGGTCCCGGCGCAGGGCCTCCTCCAGGCTGCCGCCCGCCATGTCCTCGACGACCACCTGGCCGTCACCGGCGTACAGGAGGCGGGGTGTGCGGACGCCGGCCGCGGTCAGGCGGTCGTACGCCGCCGTGAACAGGTCGAAACCGGTGCCGTGGGAGAAGGGGTCGCGGAGGTCGGGCGGGTCGGTGTCCCAGTAGTCCTCGTCGGGCGACCAGACGTAGGCGACGGCGGTGGTGTCGTCGTCGAGGGCGAGGCGGTAGGCGCCCTTCTTGCTGCCGCCGCGCAGGCGGTCGACGGCGGACAGGCCGCGGCCGGTCGCCGCGCGCGCGAGGGGGGCGAGGTCGTCGCGGGTCAGGTGCTTGCGGGCGGCGGTCATCGGGGGATCCTCGCATCACGCCCGATGCGGCCGCAGCCGGATTTCGGCGGGCTCGGGTCACTCCTGCGTCGGCGCGGGCAGTTCCACCGCGACGAGGAGGCCGCCGCCGGGCCGCGGGGTGAGGGTCAGCGTCGCGTCGTGCGCGTCGGCGATGGTCTTGACGATGGCCAGGCCGAGGCCGACGCCCGCGTGATCGGTGTGGATGCGTGCGGTGCCGCGGCGGAAGGGTTCGGTGAGGGTCGAGGCCATCTGCGGGAGGAGCTTCTCGCCCGTGTTCTCGACCGTGAGCAGCACGGACTTGGGGCGGACGGCGGTGGAGACCCGGACGGTGCCCTTCTCGGGCAGGTTGTGGACGATCGCGTTGTGCACCAGGTTCGTGGTCAGCTGGAGCAGCAGCGCCGGTGATCCGGTCGTCGGCGTGATGTCGCCGGAGGTCTCGATGGTGACGCCGTGCTTCTCCGCGAGCGGGAGGAGGGTTTCGGTGGCCTCCTCCGCCAGGAGGGACAGGTCGACGCGCTCCCGGGTGAAGGACCGCTGCTCGGCGCGGCTGACCAGGAGCAGGGCCTCGGTGAGGTCGATCGCCCGGGTGTTGACCGCGTGGAGGCGGTCGATGAGCTCGCCGGTGTCGCGCTTCGGGTCGGAGCGGGCCACCTCCAGGAGCGCCTTGGAGACGGCGAGCGGGGTGCGCAGCTCGTGGGAGGCGTTGGCCGCGAACCTGCGCTGGTCCTCGACGTGCGCTTCGAGCCGGGCGAGCATCGCGTCGAAGGCGTCGGCGAGTTCACGGAACTCGTCCGTGCGGCCCGGCAGCCGGATGCGGTGGGAGAGCGAGCCGTCCGCGGCCAGGCGGGTCGCGTCCGTGATACGGGTCAGCGGCGCGAGCATGCGGCCGGCGAGGATCCACCCCCCGACCAGGCCGAACACGAGCAGGAACACCAGGACGGCGGCCGCCACCTCCCCGAAGGCCTGCTGGGTGTTGGAGCGCCCCGGAGCGAACGCCCCGCCGATACCACCCCTCGTGGCCCTGATCATCACGGAGTCCGGGAAGAGCATCAGGAGGACCGACCACAGGGCGAGCACCGAGGCCCCCGCGAGCACCAGGAATCCCGCATAGCTGAGGGTGAGCTTGAAACGAACGCTCAGCCCGGGTGCCCTATCCACGCTCTCCCCCTTGGTGCCCGGCCGGCGGCTGGGTGTCGATGCGGTAGCCGACGCCCGGCACGGTGGCGATGATCCACGGTTCGCCCAGCCGCTTGCGCAGGGCCGAGACGGTGATCCGCACGGCGTTGGTGAACGGGTCGGCGTTCGCGTCCCACGCCCGCTCCAGCAGCTCCTCGGCGCTGACGACCCCGCCCTCGGCGGCGACGAGGACTTCGAGCACCGCGAACTGCTTCCTGGTCAGCGCGACATAGCGGCCGTCCCGGTAGACCTCCCGGCGGAACGGGTCGAGGCGCAGCCCCGCGATCTCCCGCACGGGCGGCCTGCTGTGGCCGCGTCTGCGGTCGAGGGCGCGCAGCCTGAGCGCGAGTTCCTGCAGCGCGAAGGGCTTGGTGAGGTAGTCGTCGGCGCCGAGTTCGAAGCCGGAGGCCTTGTCGTCGAGGCGGTCGGCCGCGGTGAGCATGAGGATCGGCATGCCGCTGCCGGAGGCGACGATGCGTTTGGCGATCTCGTCGCCGGACGGTCCGGGGATGTCCCGGTCGAGTACGGCGATGTCGTAGGCGTTGACGCCCAGCAGCTCCAGCGCGGTGTCGCCGTCCCCCGCGATGTCGGCCGCGATCGCCTCCAGGCGCAGACCGTCGCGGATGGCCTCCGCCAGATAGGGCTCGTCCTCGACAATCAGCACACGCATGCTCCCGATGCTAGGAGCCCGCGCATATCGCGGGCATATCGAAAACCGCATACGGGACGGCAACACCGCGCCGTCTTGACTGGCAGCATGCATGGAACCCCGCCACCGGCCCGAACGCCGAACCGCTGCCCGCTCAGGTACGCCGCCCCCGCCCAGGACGCGAGGGCCCAGCGGTGAGCGAGACGGTGACCGACCGTACGCGGGAGCGGACGCCGGCGCGGCCGGGGGCCGAGCAGGAAGTCGCGGGCGTCCGGCGCGCGAGCCTCCGCCGGGTGATCCGCGCCGCGGCCCGGCCGGGCCCCTGGAAGCGCGGCCGGGTGCCGGCCGCGGCGGCGCTGCTGCTCGGTCTGCTCATGCTGCTGCACACGGAGATCCCGAACACCGGGGGCGTCGGCAGCCTGGTGGAGAGCGTGCTGCCGTGGTTCGGCCTGCTGCTCGTCCCGTTGCTGGCCGGAGCCCTGTGGCGCCGCTCCGCCGTCGCGGTGCTGGCGCTGCTGCTGCCGGTCACCGTGTGGCTGAACCTGTTCGGCGGCCTGCTCACGGACAAGTCCCACGCGGGCGGCGACCTCGTCGTGGCCAGTCACAACGTCGGCGCCGACAACCCCGACCCGTCCGGCACCGCCCGCGACCTGGCCGCCTCCGGCGCGGACGTGCTGGCGCTGGAGGAGCTGACCCCGCAGGCGACGGGCGCGTACGAGAAGGCGCTGGCGACGACGTACCGCTACCACACCGTCCAGGGCACGGTCGGGCTGTGGAGCAAGCTGCCGCTGTCGGACGCCCGGCCGGTCGGGATCGAGACGGACGCCGGACCGCTGGCGGCCACCAAGCCCGCCGCCGCCACACTGGCCGACAACCGGGCGCTGCGCGCCACGGTCGCCACGGACCGGGGCCCGCTGGCGGTGTACGTGGCCCACCTGGGATCCGTACGCCTGCTGCCCAGGACCGGCTTCTGGACGGAGAGCCGGGACCGCAACGCGAAGGCCCTCGCGAAGGCCGTCGCCGCCGAGCCGAACAAGCGGATGGTGCTGCTCGGCGACCTGAACGGCACCACCGACGACCGCGCCTTCGCCGGCCTCACCGCACGGCTGGACTCCGCCCAGACCGAGGCCGGGGACGGCTTCGGCTTCACCTGGCCGGCGAAGTTCCCGATCGCGCGCATCGACCAGATCCTGGTGCGCGGGGTCCGCCCGGAGAGCTCATGGGTCCTGCCGGCCACGGACAGCGACCACCGCCCGGTGGCGGCCGCGGTCAGCTGGTGACCCGGCCCCCCTCCGGCATCGTTGGCCCCATCCCGCTCGCGCCCGCGCATTCCTCCTCATACGCTCCGAAATGTGACGTCATCCTTGATTCGGGGCCGGCCCCGGCGGGCCACCTCCCACATATCCGTGCGGGTGGTGCACACCCTGGTGGGCGGGCTGGCCGGGGTGGTGTGGCTGCTGCTGCCCGGGATGACGATCAGTGACGGCGGGGCACCCCCGGACGCGCGGGCGCACTCGACGAGCGCGCAGGTCACCGCCGCCGAGGACGAGACCTCGGCCGCCGATCTGGTCCTGCCGCTGGTCGCCGTGGGGGCGGCGGTGTCGCTCGCCGCATACGGCTATGTACGGCGCACCCGGCGGTCCCGGACCCGCACGACACCCGGCGGCGCCCCCGCCCCGGCAGCACCCGGAGCGCCTCCGCTCAACGAACTGGCCGAACTGGACGATCACGTACGGGTGTTGCTCGTCGAGACCGACGACTGTGTGCGCACCAGCCGGGAGGAACTCGCCTTCGCCGAGGCCCGTTCCGGCACCGCCGCCGTGGAGCCCTTCGCGCGGGCCGTACGGGATGCCGAGGCCGAACTGTCGGCCGCTTTCCGCATGCGCCGGCAGTACGACGACGGCATACCCGAGGACGGGACGGCTCGGCGGCACGCGCTGGCCGGGATGGTCGGGCGGTGTCAGGAGGCGGGGCGGCGGCTGGACGCGGAGGCGGAGGGGTTCGACCGGCTGCGGGGGCTGGAGGACGGGATCGGGGAGGCGCTGGAGCTGGCCGAGGCCCGTTTCCGCGAGCTGGCGGGCCGGACCGGAGCGACGGAGGCTACGTCGGCGGAGCTGACCGCGCGATACGGCCCCTCGGCGGTCGCCGACATCACCGGCCACGTCGAACAGGCCAAGGACCGGCTGCTGTTCGCCACGACCCGGCTCAACGAGGCCCGCCAGTCGGCCGACAGGGGTGAGGGAGCGGCGGCGGTACGTCATCTGCGCGCGGCCGAGGGAGCGATCGCGCAGGCCGACGAGTTCATCACCGGCATCGACCGCCTGGGCACGGCCCTGGCGTCGGCGGCAGCGCTGATACCGGCCGCGCTGACGGGAGCGGAGGCGGAGCTGTCCGGGATACGCGGGGAAGGCGTCACCCACGCCGACCTCGTGCTGGCCGCCGTACGGGAAGAACTGACCGCGACCGGCCCGTACGACCCCCTCGACGCGCTCCGCCGGATCGTGACGGCGACCAGGGCGGTCGGAGTGGGGCGGACCGGAGTCCTGTCGGCCGCCGCGCTCCTGGTCGCGCGGAGCGATATCGCCGGGGCGGCCGGTTTCGTGGCGACGCACAGGGGCGCGGTGGGCGCCACGGCCCGCACGCGACTGACAGAAGCGGAACGCCTGCCTTCCGACACCCTCGCCCGCGAGTCCCGAGCCCTCGCCGAACAGGACGTACGCCTGCACGGCAACCCGTACGAGAACCACGCGGCCGGAGTGGCGGGAGCAGTCCTGGGCGGAGTGATCTCCCCCGACGGCACACCCCCGACGTACGGCGGCCCACGCACCCGCACTCGCCGAGGGAACAATTCGACTTAGGGCGCGCTCAGAACAGACTCAGCAGAGCCTCCGCAGGATCCGCGAGTCCCGTCTCCCCGTCCGGCAACGGCAGTTCGAACCACACCGTCTTGCCGCGTGGTGTACGGCGGGAGCCCCACGCGGCGCTCAGGAGGCCGACGAGCTGAAGGCCGCGGCCGCCCTCGTCGGTGTCGCGGGCGCGGCGGCGGCGGGGCTGGACGAGGCCGGAGTCCCAGACCTCGCAGACCAGTGTGCGATCCAGCAGCAGCCGCAGCCGGATGTCACCCTCGCCGTACCGCAGAGCGTTCGTCACCAGCTCGCTGACCAGCAGCTCCGTCGTGTCGACCAACGGCTCCAGATCCCATGTCAGCAGCTGGCCGCGCGCGTACTCACGGGCCCGGCCGACGCTCCGCGGCTCCCGCGGCAGCGTCCAGTCGCCCACCGAGTCGGCGGGCAGCCCCTGCACACGGGCCATGAGCAGCGCGATGTCGTCCTCGCCGTGGTGCGTGTCGAGGGTGTTGAGGACGTGGTCGCAGACGTCCTCCAGCGGACGGGTGGGATCGGTCAGCGCGCCCACGAATGCCTGGAGGCCCTCGTCGAGGGGGTGATCGCGGCTTTCGACCAGTCCATCCGTGTAGAGCGCGAGCAGGGCGCCTTCGGGTAGTTCGACCTCCACCTCCTCGAAGGGCTCCCCGCCGACGCCGAGCGGCATGCCCGGCGGGACGTCCAGCATCAGCGCGTCCTCGCCGGGTTCGACCAGGACCGGCGGCAGATGGCCCGCGTTGGCGAACGTGCAGCGGCGGGTGACGGAGTCGTAGACCGCGTAGACGCAGGTCGCGAGATACACCTCGGAGAGGTCGGCCTCGCGGGGGCGGCGGGCCGCGCGGGTGGCCTGCTGGACGCCGCCGGGCGCGCCGAGGCCGCGGGCGATCTCGTCCAACGCGCTGAGGACTTCGGCCGGTTCGAGGTCGAGCAGGGCCAGTGTCCGTACCGCGGAGCGGAGTTCACCCATCGCCACCGCCGCGCGCAGGCCACGGCCCATCACGTCGCCGACCACCAACGCCGTGCGGTGGCCCGGCAGTTCGATCACGTCGAACCAGTCGCCGCCGACCTCACTGGGGCGGTCCGCGGAGGAGTTGCCGGGGAGGTAGCGGCAGGCGATGTCGAGGCCGGAGGCGACCGGGTCGCCGGGCGGGAGCAGGGAGCGCTGCAGGATCAGCGCGCGTTCGTGCTCGCGGCGGTAGAGGCGGGCGTTGTCGATACAGACGGCGGCGCGGGCGGCGAGCTCGACCGCGAGGTCGCGGTCCCGGTCGCCGAACGGCTCGCTGCCCTTCGTACGGGCGAACTGCGCCAGCCCCACGACCGTGTCGTGGGCGACCATCGGCACGGCCAGCGTCGACTGGACGAGGCCGCCCTCCTCGGCGGGGACGAGCTGCGGGCGGGCCGTGCGCAGGGCGTCCGCGCAGGGCGAGTTGAACGGGAAGTGGTGGACCGCGCCGACCGACACGGGCGGGCCCGAGCCGATGAACGGGGCGTCGGAGACCGCGCTGGCGAAGGCCACCCGGCGCAGTTCCGCGCTGCCGTCGGCGAGGCCCGGCGGGGTCTCGTCGCCGGCCAGCAGGCCCTGGTAGAGGTCGACCGTCGCGAGGTCGCAGAAGCCGGGGACGACGACGTCGAGGAGTTCGCGGGCGGTGGTTTCCAGGTCGAGGGAGTTGCCTATGCGGGCGCCGGCCTCGTTCAGAAGGGCGAGATTGCGCCGTGCGGAGGCCGCTTCCCGGGCGGCGGCGCGGCGGGCGGTGATGTCGGTTCCGAGCCAGGCGATGCCGATGGGGCGCCCGGAGCCGCTGTGCACGCGGTAGAGGTTGATGGACCAGTGCCGGCGCTCGTCCGAGCCCGGCAGAAAGCCCGTGACGTGCATGTCCGTGATGGAGTCGCCGGTCTCCAGGACCCGGCGCAGGGTCGCGGCAACCCGCTCGGCCTCGGGGCGCGGCAGGTAGTCGTGGACGCCCTTGCCGCGGTGGTCGTCCGGGCTGCCGCCGAAGAGGGAGGCGAACCGCTGGTTGGCGCGCCGGACCCGCAGGTCGGGGTCGATCAGCAGGAAGCCGAACGGAGATTGACCGAAAATCGCCTGCGAGGCGGCGAGGTCGGTCTCGATGCTGCGGAGGGTGCGGACGTCGACGACGATGCAGACGGCCGCCTTCTCGCCCTCCTCGGTCCGCGTCGGCATGACATAGACCTCGGCGAGGCCCTCCCGGCCGCACTCGCCGTCGGCCGTCTCCGGCATCCGGAAGGGGACCACACCGGTCCACTCCCGTCCGTCGAGGATCTCGGCCATCTTGCGCTGGCCCTGCTCGCGCAGGTCGGAGTCGATGAACGCCTCGATGGGGTCCATGCCGACGGCGTGCTCCGCGGGGATGCCGAAGAGCTGCTCGGCCCTGAGGCTCCACTGGTCGACCAGGCCGTCGGGGCCGATGGAGAAGGACGCGACCTTGATGTAGTCGTAGATCGAGCCGGGCGGACTGCTCTGCCACATCGCGTCTGCGCCGGGCGGGTCGCCCAGGCCGGTGTCACGAAGCCCCGCGCCATCCGTCGTCGCGCGCGTCGTCGCGTCCGCGGCGGCATCGCCCACGGCCTCCGACCTCGCGCCGTCCGACGGGTCCGTGGACTCCGTGGCCTTCGCTGGTATCTCGCTCACGCGAACCGTCCCCTCCAGCTCACCGCGTCCGGCACCGGTCACCGGGGGCGGCTGCCCGCAGTATCCAGCACTACGGCGCCGCACAACACGGTGTTCACGATCACAGCACGGTCCCGACGGTTTTCGGTCCCGGCTGCGAGAACACTTCCAGTCTTCTAACCAGCCAACACCTCGTCGAATCACGCCCGCCGACAACTGCCACTGGCCTGAACCAGACGGTCGACAGGGTGGGGGCGGTCGTACAGCCGGATCAGCCGGGTACCGCGAGTTCGAACCACACGGTCTTACCCGCCTCGCCGGGGCGGGTACCCCAGCGGCGGGACGAGTGGGCGACCAGCTGGAGTCCGCGGCCGCTCTCGTCCTCGGGGCGGGCCACGCGTTCACGGGGCGGGTCGGGGAGCGGGTCGGAGACCTCCACGAGCAGGACGTCGGGGAGGCTCGCGGGGCGGACCAGGCGGACGCCGATGGGGCCGGTGGCGTGCCGCAGGGAGTTGGTGACCAGCTCGCTGACCAGCAGGGTTGCGAGGTCGCCGAGGGTGTCCAGGTGCCAGGTGTGCAGTTGACCGCGGACCGCTGCGCGGGCGTTGCGTACGGCGCCGGGGTCCGCGGGGAAGGTCCACTCGGCGCAGTCGCCTTCGGTGTCGATCACGCCGATCACTTCCCAGGCCAGCGAGCCCACCGATGTCTGGTTTCGTGGGGTTAATGGGGACATACCCGATATTCGGGAGGGAGTACCGTCCGGGGAGGCGCACTGTGGCACGAATGGAGTAGGGGCGTGCGCCGACTACAGGTTGGTCAGCGCGTGGATTGCTTCTACGTCCTGGTCGAGCCAGTTCACGTCCCACAGCTCGTCCTGCGTCAGCCAGCGCAGTTCGTCGTGGTCCTGGAGGGGCTTCGGGGTCGGGGAGCCCGGCAGGAGTCTCGCTGTCCAGACCTGGAGGACGTACGGCGGTTTTAGGGGCCACTCGCCCGGGACGCGGGTCATGGGCTCCGCGTCGACGCCCAGTTCCTCCTGGAGTTCGCGGGTCAGGGCCGCCTCGGGAGTCTCGCCCCGCTCCACCTTGCCGCCGGGGAGTTCCCAGCGGCCGGCCAGGGCGGGGGGTGCGCTTCGGCGGGCTGCCAGGAGGTGGTCGCCGTCGAAGAGGGCCGCGCCCACCACCACGATCCGTTCCGTCATGGGGCGGAGCCTACGGGAGGGGCGCGGCGCGGGTCAGTTGGCCGTTGCGGTGCTGCCCTGGCCGTTCTGGCCGATGCGTTCGACCCAGTAGAGCTGCTTGTGGCCGCGGTCGTCGAGGCTGTCCGCGATCTTCTGGGCCTCCGCCCTGGTCGCGTACCTGCCGACGCGGTAGCGGTTGCCGTTGTCGTCCTGCCTTATGACGAGCCAGGGAAGAGTGATCGTGCCGTCGTTCATCGCCCCCCACCGCTCCTTCCCACCTCGGCCCGCCCGCCGCCACGCGGTTCGTGCCGTGCCCCGCCCGCTAAGGAAACCGCAATCCGCATATGCCCGAGCCTACGCCTAACCTTTACGCAGCGAACACGGCTTTTCACCAAGAGGTACGCAACCGGCCAGGGCGAGGGGGGCGCACGAGTTCGAACGCGCCGCCCGTGGGCCTTGACGCATCCGGTCAGCGGCATCTCGGGCATGCCCGGGGCGACCTGCGAGAACGACCGGAATCCACCGGCGCGCGGACGGGGCGCCCGGGTGGTGGATGGTGTTGCGGAAGGGGGTCGGCGGGGGCAATCGCCGTAAAGGTGTGCGCTATTTCACCGGGAGGTGGTACGCGACCCGGTAGCGGTCGGCCGGGATGACCACGTCGGCGGTCTCCACGGGGCGGCCCGAGGCGTAGAACGTGCGCTGGATGACGAGCACGACATGGCCCGGGACGCCGCCCAGGTCGACCAGTTCCTCGGCGAGGCCGGGGCGGGCGCCGACCTCCTCCGTGACGTTGTCCACGACCACGTCGATCGCCGCCATGCGCTCCACCACGCCCATGCCGCCCAGCGGGCCCTCCTCGGGGAGCATCACGGGCGTACGGCCGGTGAGCGCGAGGGGCTCCCAGGAGGTGGAGAGCATCATCGCCTCGCCGGCCTCCCGGAACACGTACCTCGTGCACATCACGCGGTCGCCGGGCTTGATGCCGAGGCGCTCGGCGACCATGCCGCCGGCCTCGGTCTGCTCGCTGCGGGACTCCCAGGTGCCGCGGGCCGCGCCGTCGGCCTGCTCCTGCCGGAAGGGGGTGGCCCCGCCGTCGGGGCGGTAGCCGGAGCGGGCGACGCTGCGCGGGACGGGGCGCTCGCGGACGTACGTCCCGGAGCCGGAGCGACCCTCGACCAGGCCCTCGGCCATCAGCACCTTGCGCGCTTCCAGGGCGACGGTGTCCGAGACGCCGTACTCCTCGCGGATTCTGGCCTGGGAGGGGAGACGGGTGTGCGGTGGCAGCGAACCGCTGACGATCTTCTTGCGGAGATCACCCGCGACGCGGAGATACGCCGGCTGCTCACCGAAAGTCACTGGCCGCTCCCATCAGGTTGTACAGACAGCAACAGCGTGGCAACCGTGGGTTCTGCCATGCAAGCAAAGGCCAGAGAATCACTCGATGTGATGACATGTTCCGGGGGAAGGCTTTACGCAGGCACTTTCTCCCCGCTATAGCCGCCGTCACACCTGAATGTCGGAGGAGTCTCCGCCGCCGCCCCCTCCGCCGCCGGTCTCGCCGTCCGGAGGCGGAGTGGTGGCGAGGCCCAGAGCCTTGCGTGCGGTGACCGACCTGCCGGTGGTGGAGAGGGTCATGGCGCGGTCGTAGGAGGCGTAGAAGGCGTCGGCGTCGGTGGCCTTCGCGGCCTTCGCCCACTCCTCCTGGATCGACTCGACCTGCCGGGCCACGGCCGTGACCGGGGCCTGCGCGCCGGACGGCCAGTCATGGGCGCGGAGTTGCGCGGCCTGCCGGGTGAACGCGTCCGACAACCGGGCCGCCCAGCGGGTGTTGGCCTTCAGGTCGTCGTCGGGGCTGTCCACGGGCTGCGAGTCCAGGGCCCGGTTGGCGATGTTGACGGCGTTCAGGTAGGCGAGCTGGTCGGCGTCGAGGGTCCGGGCGTCGTTGCGCACCGAGCCGGTGAGGCTCGCCTTCTCGTCGGTGTTGCCGAACACGCAGGTGATCTCGCGGTCGCCGAGTCCCCAGCTGTCCCGGGTGGGCGTCAGGTAGTACACGTCCACGTCGTCGGGGACGGCCCAGGCGTCCATGGCGTAGTCGTAGCGCAGGGACCAGCACCGGGTGTCGGCGAGGTCGGTGACCTTGCGGTCGCCGGGGTAGGAGTCGTAGCCGCTCATCTTGAAGGAGGCGAAGACCTCGCCGTCGTGCTCCCCGGCGCAGGGCACCTTGTCCACGTCGTAGGCCTCGCCCTCCAGGGAGCCGCTCGGCGAGTCGAAGCACTCGCCCTTGGCGAGGGTGTAGGCGCTGCCGTTGTCGCGGGCGCTGTCCTTGACGCCGTCCCAGAAGTCGGACGCGGCGCCGGTCGCAAGGACCAGCACCCACAGGACGAGCCCGAGCGTGGAGAGCACCGACCCGTAGACCGCCATGCTCCTGCCGCGCTCGCCGTTCTTCCTGATCTGCCCGAGCGCGATCAGGCCGAGCAGCAGTCCGAGGCCGGGGACGCAGCAGAGGATGCCCAGGACGAGGGAGGCGACGGCGAGTCCGTTGACGGGAGCGGGGCGGTTGTACGGGGTGTAGCCCTGGGCCCACGGCTGGTACGGCGGGTACGGCTGGGCACCCGGCGGGAACTGGCCCTGCTGGTACGGCCCTTGGGGCTGCTGGGGCCCCGGGGGCGGGGGTATCGACACGGGTACCGTGCTCCTGGCTCGGGCGGTGGTGCGCGGGGGTGTACGGAGGCGTACGCGCCGCCGTGCGCGACGGGCGCACGGTTGGGCGCATCGTAAACAGCCGGCCGACAGGGGCGGAACGGGGGCGGCCTATCGCTCCCGGCGCTCCTTGTCCAGTACCTCCACGCACCGGCCCAACAGCCCGACCAGCGCCTCGCGTTCCCCGTCCGTGAACTCCGCGGCAAGCGCCCGCTCCACCCGTACCGCCCGGGCGTCCGCGTCGGCCATCACCTCGCGGCCCGGGTCCGTGAGGCGGGTCTCCAGGACGTTCCGGTGCCACTCGTGCGGGGTGCGTTCGATCAGGCCGCGGTCCTGGAGGTTGTTCAGGATCGTGTTGATCGTCGGGGGTGTCACCCCGCACAGACGGGCCAGGGCCGCGGCCGAGATGCCGGGGTTCTCGGAGAGGTGGAGCAGCGCGGAGTACTGCGCGACCGTCACGCCCGCCGGTTTCAGGACCGCGGCCTTGGTCGCCATGAGGGCCTGCTCGGCCAGCTTGAGGTGCGAGCCGAGGCGTTCGGACGCGGGCATGGACGTCATCTGCGCATGGTATCGGGACGACTGATGGTGCGCCTTCGCACGGCTATTAATACGTTGACGGATATTAGAGCTCTAACTTAGGTTCGTGTACGTAATGAAGTGCGAAGCCGAAACGAGAGGCACAGACCGTGTCCCGATCGATCCACCGTCGTACTTTCCTGACCGGCGCGACCGCCGTCGCCTTCACCGCCGCGCTCCCGGCCACCGCAGCCCGTGCCGCCGGCGTCCGGCTCGGTACGGCCTTCACGCTGCCCGGGGAGCGTGTCTATCCGGAGGGCATCGCCCTCGACCCGCGCACGGGCGCCGCCTATGTGGGCTCCTATGCGAACGGCGCCGTGTACCGGGCGGTGCCGGGCAGCCGTGCCGCGGAGGTCTTCCTGCCCGCCGGCGCCGACGGGCGCAACACCGCCAACGGCCTGAAGGTCGACCGGGCCGGCCGCCTGTGGGTCATCGACTCGACCGCCGGCGTCGACGTCTACGACCTGCGCGACCGCTCCCTGATCGCCCGCTTCACCGTGCCGGCCGACGGCCCGCACCTGGTCAACGACCTGGTGATCACGGCGGACGGCACGGCATACGTCACCGACAGCCTGACCCCGGTGATCTACCGCGTGACGCCGGCCGACGTGGCCCGCGGCGGCCTCGCGACGCTGGTCCCGCGCCACGACCTGAGCGGCGTCCTGGCCCCGCACCCCTCCGACGCCTTCACCCTCAACGGCATCGTCGCCGACCCCGCCGGCCGGCATCTGTACGTCGTCGACATGACCGGGGGCGACCTCTATCGGGTGGCGGTGGCCACCGGAGCCGTACGCCGGGTGACCCTGATCGGCGGCGATCTGACGCACGGCGACGGGCTGGAGCTGGCGCACGGCAGGCTGTGGGCCGCGCAGAACGCGAGCAACACCCTCAGCCGGTGGCGGCTGTCCGCGGACGGTGCCTCGGCGCGGCTGGAGCGGCGGTTCACCGACAGCGCCCTGCAGGTCCCGACCACGCTCGTGCGCGCGCACGGGCGGCTGCTGGTCGTCCGCTCGCAGTTCGACAAGGGCGGGCCGATGGGGCCGGGGGTGCCGGAGGAGCCGTTCACCGTGGCCTGGGTGGACGGGATCTGACGGTCACTCGGCCGGTGCGCCCGCCAGCCTTCGCTGTTCCTCCTCCACGATCCGGCGGGCGATGCCCGCGTCCGTGATGTCAACCGCGTCCGGTGTCGCCTCCGCGGTGTCGCTGCGGCGGGCGTAGGCGTCGAAGAGGCGGTTCTTGTTCTCCAGGATGCGCAGCAGGCGTTCGTCCACGCTGTCCGTGGCGAGCAGGCGGTGCACCTGGACCGGGCGGACCTGGCCCATGCGGTGGGCGCGGGCCACGGCCTGGTGTTCCAGGGTGGGTTTGACCTGCGGTTCGCAGAGGATCACGACCGAGGCGGCCTGGAGGTTGAGGCCCACGCCGCCGGCCTCGATCTGGGCGAGCAGGACCGCGTGGCCGTCGGCGGCCGTGAAGTCGTCGACGAGCTGCTGGCGGCGGGCGGCCGGGACCGAGCCGGATATCGGGCCGAACACGGCGTCGCCCAGGGTCTGGTGGACCGTGGCCAGGACGTCCCGGAAGTAGGAGAAGACCACCACCTTCAGGCCGTTGGCCGCCGCATCCGCGACCAGTTCGCGCAGGCGCTGGAGCTTGGCGGACTTCTCGGGGTCGGCGTACGCGGCGCGGCGCATCGCCATGAAGTTCCCCGCGGCGACCGCCGTGCGGTATGCGTCCTCGTCCGCCGCGCCGAACTCCTCCCACTCGTCGACCTGGAGCAGGGCGGGCAGTTCGGTGAGGACGTCCTGCTGGTTGCGGCGGAGGTAGGCCGGGGCGACGGACCTGCGGAAGACGTACGGGCCGGCGACCGCGTCCCCGTCGCGGATCCTGGGGACCAGGTCCGGCTGGAGAAAGCGGACCAGGGTGCGGAACTCCTCGACGTGGTTCTCCATCGGGGTGCCGGTGAGGAACAGGACGCGGTCGGCGGTCCTGGTCCAGGCGGCGATCGATCTGGCGCGGCGGGTCTCGGGGTTCTTCACGTAGTGCGCCTCGTCGACGACGAGCATGGCGGGCTTCGGGGACTTCGGGGACTTCTTGGCGTCCGGGGTCGGCAGGGTGTGGAGGAGGTCGAAGGTGGTGAGGGCGACGCCGCCGCGCTCGTGCCATTCGGCGTACGCCTCCTGCCGGCCGGGGCCGTGCACCGGGACCGCCCGCAGGGCGCTGCGGGAGCGGATCTCCCGGGTCCAGTTGATCAGGACGCCGGCCGGGCAGACGACGAGGAAGTGGGTGTGGCCGTCGGCCGCGAGATGGGCGAGGGCGGCGATCGCCTGGACCGTCTTGCCCAGGCCCATCTCGTCGCCGAGGACCACCCGGCGCTGGGCCAGGGCGAAACGGGCGCCGAAGGACTGGTAGCCGCGCAGGGACACCCGGCTGTGGGTGTCGTCGAGCGGCTGGGCGCGGACCCGCTCGGCGACCTCGGACGGCAGATAGCCCTCGGCGGCCTCCTCGTCCGTGCGGTGCGCGCAGACGTCGGCGAGCCGGCTGTAGTACTCGGCGGAGCGCAGCTCGAAGTCGACCCAGGCCTCGATGTCCGAGGCGGGGCCGCGCAGGAGGTCGGTGGAGGCCTGGGCCAGCTGGAGGCGGGTGCCGCGGGTCTCGGCGTCGGCGGTCAGTTCGAGCAGCTCGGCCGTGGCGGCGAGGGCGGCCTCCTTGCGGCGGCGGCCGGTGAGCGCGAGGCGGAGGCGGCCGGTGGCGGGGCGGGCCGCGGGAATCAGCTCCCGCAGTCTGCGGTCGAGCCGAGTGGCGGTGTCGACGGCCTTGCGGAGCTCGGGGCCGGCCTCGACCAGTCGGTGCAGGGCGACGACCAGGGCGGTGGTGCGGGGTTCGGGCTTGTCGACGTCGATGCGGACCGAGACCGTCTCCTCGACGGCGCGGGCGATCTGGCGGGCGGCGGCGAGGGCCTGGTCGGCGGTCTGGGCGCCGACGCCGGGGATCTGGCGCAGGTCGAAGCGGGTCGCCTCGTACACCGAACGCACGGTCGTGAACCCCGCCGACTCGACGGCCGTCAACCGCAGCCGGCCCTCGGTGGCGTCCTTGAGGCGGGCGACCGGGATGTTCCCCAGCTCCTCGGCGACGAGTTCGTCGCGGAGCGGGACGAGTGCGGAGCGGACGGCTTCCAGCGCGCGGGTGTGGTCGTCGAGGACGGCGCGGGCCGCGTCGTACAGCCGCGTCCCCCGCGCGCACACGTCCCGCGCCCGCCGCCCCACGGGCGCTTCCGGCACCCCCTCGACCACCACGCTCCCCACCCCTCGCACGCCACCCGACCCGTACGCCCCATAGTGGCACCGGGGTCTGACAACAGTGACAGCCCAAGGGGAGAGAGGGTTGCACGCGCGCGAGGTGCGTCAGTCGCGGAAGCCCGTCCTGCGGGTGCGCTTCTCCCAGGTCATGACGTCGTCTCGGACCTGGTCCAGGTGGTCCAGGACCGCGCTCACGCCGTCGTCGCCCAGCGGGAGGCGCAGGGGGGTGCGGTCCGAGTCCAGGGCCGTCAGGATCAGGGCCGCCGCCTTCGCCGGGTCGCCCGCCCGCTCGTCGAAGCCCGCGTCGACCATCGCCCGCGTGCCGCCCACCGTGGCGTACGCGCCCGCGTCCGTGCTGGCCTGCGTGCCGTCGTAGAGGGACGTGCGGAACGCGCCCGGTTCCACGATCAGCACCTTGACGCGGTACTCCGCGACCTCGCCCGCCAGCGCCTCGGACATGCCCTCCAGGGCGAACTTCGTGCCGCTGTACGCCGAGAAGCCGGGGTAGGAGGTCTGCCCGCCCATGCTGCTCATCTGCACGATCGCCCCCGAGCGCCGCGAGCGCATGTACGGCAGGACCGCCCGCACCAGCGCCGCCGGCCCGAAGACGTGCACGTCGAACAGGGCGCGCAGTTCGGCGTCGGTGGTCTCCTCGAAGGCACCCACGTGCCCCCGGCCCGCGTTGTTGACCAGCACGTCGATCCGCCCGTGCCGCGCCACCACGTCCCGTACGGCCGGCTCGGCGGCGTCCACGTCGGCAACGTCCAGTTTCAGCGCCTCCACCTGGTCGGGGTGGGCGGCCACCAGGTCGTCCAGCCCCTCGGGCCGCCGCGCCGCGCCGACGACCACGTCACCGTCGGCGACGGCCGCCTCGGCGATGGCCCGCCCCAGTCCACTGCTAGCGCCGGTGATCAGCCAGACCCTGTTCATGACCCGCTCCCTCCCTGGGCTGTCCGTGATTCAGGCTCCTCCCGTGGTCCGGCACCCGTCCAAGACCTACCGTGATAACCGATGGCCATGACGACGGACGTCCACGTGCGGGACCTGCGGTACTTCGTGACGGTCGCGGAGGAACTGCACTTCACGCGCGCCGCCGAGCGGCTGTACGTCTCGCAGCCCGCGCTGAGCAAGCAGATCCGGGCGCTGGAGCGGCAGTTGGGGGTCGAGCTGCTGCGCCGGGACCGGCAGGGCGTGGAGCTGACCGCGGCCGGCGCCGCGCTGCTGCCGTACGCCCGGCGGGTGTTGGCCGCGTGGGCGCAGGGCGCGGACGTGGTGGCCGAGGCGCGGGCCGCGCTGCGCAGCACACTGGTCGTCGGGATGAGCACCAGCCCGGGGCGCGGCGGACTGCTGCCCGCGATCCGCTCGCGCTTCACGGCCGCGCAGCCGGAGGCAGCGGTACGGCTGCGGCAGGTGAGCTGGGAGGATCCGACCGCGGGCCTCGCGGACGGCGACGCCGACGTGGCCTTCGTCTGGCTGCCGCTGCCCGGCCAGGAGCGGTACGCCTGGACGGTGGTCGCCGAGGAGCCCCGGCTGGTCGCCCTGCCCGAGGACCATCGGCTCGCCGCGCGCGCCGAGGTCGACTTCGCGGAGCTGGCCGACGAACCGTTCCTCGCCCTTCCGCCCAGCGCCGGGCCGCTGCGCGACTACTGGCTCGCCCTCGACGAACGCGAGGGGCGCCCGCCGCGCGTCGGCGCGGAGATCGCGAGCACCGAGGAGACGTACGAGGCGCTGGTCGCGGGGCTGGGGGTCTGCCTGGTGGCGGCGGGGAACGTGCCGCTGATCACCCTGGGCGGTGTGGTGACCCGGCCGGTTCGGGGTCTGGCGCCCAGCCGTTACGTCCTGGCCTGGCGGAAGGGGGACCGCAGACGGCTGGTCCGGGCGTACGCGGAGGCCTGCCGGCAGGTGGCCGAACAGGCTTGAGCGTCACGTAGGTTGAGCCCGTGACGACTCGAATCCCCACCGCCGAGGACCTGGTGGCCGCGCTGCCCGCCTTCGCCGGCTACCTCCGTGAGGCGACGCTGCTCCGACCCACCGCCGGCGCGCCGGGGTCCGGGGACAGCTCGGTCGGCGGCCCGCTGCTGTGGCCCGCCGACGAGCCGTGGCCGGTGTGCCGGCAACCGCATCTGGTGGAGGTCCGCGAGAAGCTCTCGGACAGGGCCCTTCTGATGGATCTCCGCGGGAGAAGGAGCGGCGTTCGGTGCGTGCGATCGGCGTGCGGTGTGGAGGGTCATGTGGCGGAGCCACCTGGCCCTCCGCGCCGTGCGGCGAGCGTGCGTGCCGGGCGTCGCGACGCCGCGGAGATCCATCAGAAGGGCCCTGGGAGCGGGAGACCTGGCAGCGTATCGACGACGCCATGCGCGCCCGGCGTCGCGAACATCCCGGACGGGCCTACGAGGTGACCTCGGAGGAGGCCGAGACGCAGCGGCGGATCATGGACGGTGCGGGCGCGCTCGACCTCATCACCTGGGAGAAGGTCCGGATGGCGCCGGACGCTTCCGGGCCCGGCGTCGCGATGGTCCCCGTCGTCCAGCTGTACGCCCGTGACCTGCCCGGCGACGACTGGCACTGGCCGGCCGGCACCGACGTACTGCAGATGCTGTGGTGCCCGAACGACCACGACGACCTCCCCGGCCAGTCCGGCTACTACGGGCCCGCCGTCGAACTGCGCCACCGCACCGCGGCCGAGGTGACCGAGGTCCTCCTCGACCCGCCGCACCCGGACCGCACCGACGACTCCTACCTGCCGCAGCCCTGCGTGCTCGGTCCGGTGCGGGTGGCCGACCTTCCGGACCGCGACGAACTTCCGGAGGAACTGGCCGAGTTCGGCGAGGACTGGGCCGAGGAGCGGGGCGTCGAGTACCACCGGAATCTGGCCTGCCGGGAGGGATGGAAGGTGGGCGGCTGGCCCAGCTGGCATCTCACCGACCTCGTCCCGGTCGACTGCACCTCGTGCGGCTCCACCATGCGGGTGCTGCTGACGGTGGACAGCTGCAACGACGGGCCGGCGATCAGCGTCGGACGCTTCGGCGAGCTGCGCGTGTTCGTCTGCCCGACCGACCTCGCCCATCCCTTCCAGCTCAACATCCAGTGAGCGAGGGCTGGTTCAGGCGCCCCGCCCGATCTGCGCCAGGATCGAGGCGTCGGTTATCCGCGTGTCGTCGGCGAGCAGGAACGCCTTGCTGAGGATCAGCGACAGGCGCTCGTCCTCGAACGGCAGGAACACCTTGCCGTCGGCGCCCTTGCCGTCTGCGCCCTTGCCGCGCGCCGGGACGATGCAGAGATAGGAGTCGTCCGGCTCCATCAGGATGTTGGCCGAGCCGAGATGGATCCTGTACGTGCGCAGCTCGCCGCGGACGACCAGGAAGCGGCCGTCGAGCGAGCAGCGGCCGGCGATCTTCAGGCGGGGCAGGATCCGCCCCAAGGCGTCGCGGCGCGCCTCGGCGCTCGCGGTCAGCTCGGCGAACCCGGCCCGCTCCCAGTAGGCGCGCACGGGGCCGCCGTCGGCCCACTCGGGGTCGGCGGCGACGGAGGTGACGCCGACGAAGAGGTCCACGTCGCGCATCGCCTCGCTGAACACCAGCGGCGGCACCTCGGCGAGCGGGGCCTCCCGCCAGGCCCCCTCCACCCGGCGGGAGAAGCGCACCTGGTCGGTCGAGGCCAGCGGCTCGTCGCCGTCCCAGTCGGCCAATGAGTGCAGGAAGCGGACCTGCCACTCTCCCGCGCCCAAGGTCCGTACGGCGCCGTCCTGTTCGCCGTCGGACCAGTGCCCGAGCAGGTTGCTCCGCCAGCCGCGCGCCCGGAACAGGGCGAACATCCTGCGGTAGTGGACGAGGTGGGCGGCGAAGCGGTTGGAGTAGGTGCGGGTGGTCTCCTCGGCCGGGGTGAGGAGGTAGATCTCGCGGAAGGCCTGCTTGAACGGCTGCCGTATCCGCCGCTCGGTCAGCAGGTCCCGCCAGGCCCGTACCGCGTCCGGGTCGGAGCGCAGGGGATGCCACAGGCGTACGGCGGCGTCCTCAGGCGCGTCGGGGAGGTCGTCGGTCTCCGGCAGGACGGGCCGCCAGTCGCCCGGCACGATCTCGACCTCCCAGATCAGGCGGCGGACCACGGAGCGGGCGAGCGGATGGGTGGCCAGACCGGTGCGCCACCAGCCGTACGGGTGGACCGCGTCGACCGTGTAGCCGCCCTCCAACGCGCGCACCAGGGTGGCGAGTTGGCTGCCGACCCGCTTGGCAAGGTCGCGCAGCTCCTTGACCAGGTCGGGGTGGTCGCGGCGTACGGGCGCGGGGACCGCGCGCAGGGGGCGGCCGTCCTTCTCCCAGGTCAGTTCGGCGGTCGTGCCGTCGACCCGGACGACGGCCGCGTACTCGCCCGCCTCCCGGCGCAGGACGCCGTCGCCCTCGAAGCCCAGCGCGGGCAGCCGCAGCGCCACGTCGGTGCGCTCGGCGAGGGCCGCGTCGATCTTCTTGAGCATCTTGGCGAGCTGCTTGGGCACGCCCGCGTGCCGGACGGTCGTGCGCACGTGACGCAGCGCGGTGACCATCTCCGGGGTGGGGAAGTCCTGGGCGGCGCGGGCCAGTTCGTACAGCAGCGCCTGCGACGGGACCGTCCTCGCCGCCGTCGGGGCGAGCGTGATGCCGGGCAGGAGGCGGTCGAGGAGCGCGGGCAGCCACGGCTCGTCGCGGAGCAGGGCGACGCGTGCGGCGTGGCCGAGGGCCGCGACCTCGCGGTCCGTGAAGGCCTTGTCCGCGCGGTACGGGATCTTCCCCGCGTGCAGGGCGTCCGCGCGGTCGGCGGCCTCCCCCAGGGCCGCGCGGGCGAACTCGGCGTACGCAGGGCTGTCTGCGATCCCGCGCCAGGCGTCCGGGTGGGGCGGCGGTGAGGTGAACGAGTAGTCCCGCTCGGCCTCGGACAGCAGCATCCGCTCGGCGTCGGTGAGGCGGGTGATCACGGCGAGTTCCGCCAGGCCGACGGGCCCGGCGTCGCGGCCGAGCCGGTCCGTGACCGCGCGCAGCGTCTCCTCGCCCGCCAGACCGGCCACCGCGAGCAGGGCGTACGGCTGGCGCAGGTCGTCCTTGGCCAGGATGAACTCGGCCAACGCGCGGGCGGGCGCGGAGAGTTCGGGCCAGGGGCCGGTGCAGCGCACCAGTGCGCCCGCGCCGAGCGTGAGGTCCGCCCAGTCGCGCACCCGGGTCCCGGCGAGCAGCGCCTCGAACATCCGGCGGCAGGCCTCGGGCGTGTAGCGCGGCTGCCGCTCCCTGCCCGCGTCCTCGACGGCGTGCCGGGCCAGGGTCGCCGGGTAAGTGGGGGCGCGGCCCAGGCCGTAGGCGGTCGGGAGGAGGTCGCCGAGCTCCTGGTCGGAGAGGCGGGCCACGTCCTCGTACCGGAACTCCTCGGTGGGTTCCGGGTCGTTGAGCAGGCGCGTCAGGCGGGTGGCGGCGGTCATACGGCGGATGATGGCAGCCGCCACTGACAATGCGGTCGGCCCGGACGGAGAATCGATCAACCCAGGCGCAACGGAAAGCACTCCCTGTACCCTGTCGCCACTGTGCGTGAGGAGCTGCCGACGCTACGCGGGGGATAGGGCGGATGAGTCTCCGGGCATTGCCGTTCGAGGACGAGGACGAACAGCGAAGGCTGTCGGTGTTCCATCTCGTCGGCCTCGCGGCCGGCGGGGTGATCGGATCCGGGTGGATGCTGGGCGCGGGCGAGGCCTACGACAAGGCCGGCTCGGATGCCTGGCTGGCCTGGCTGTTCGGCGGGCTGCTGATGCTGCTGATCGCCGGGGTCATGGTCGAACTGGGCACGGCCGCGCCCAAGACCGGCGGGCTGATCTTCCTGCCCCTGCAGAGCAGCGGCGCGCTGGTGGCGACGGTGATGGCGGCCGGGCTGTGGCTCGTCTACGCGATCAACCTGGCCAGCGAGGCCGTCGCGATGACGAAGGGCCTGTCCGGCTGGAAGGTGCACGGGCTGCTCGACCCCTCCGACACGCTGACCACCGAAGGCTGGTGCTACGCGCTGGCGTTCATGGCCGTGATCTCAGCGGTGAACCTGATCGCCCCGCGCATCTTCTTCCGCATCAACTCCTGGCTGACGGTCCTGAAGGTGGTCGTCCCGGTCCTGACCGTCGTCCTCCTCATCGCGGCCGGCTTCGACGACAACGGCCTCCGGGCGGGCGCGCACGGCCCGGGCAAGGGCGCGGCGGCGGCGCTGACCGCGGTGGTCGGCAGCGGGGTGATCTACGCGTACGTGGGTTTCCAGGGGCCGCTGGACTTCGCCGGGAACGTGAAGCGGCGGCCGCCCGGTGAGGCGGCGCGGCTGCGGCGGGCGGTGTTCGGGACGATCGTCGGCTCGATGGTGCTGTACATAGCGCTGCAGACGGTGTTCACCCGCTACCACGACGCCGCGTGGTCCACGGCCAACATGGGCTCGTCGCCGTACGCCCATTTCGCCTACGCCGCGGGCCTGTTCTGGCTCGGCGTGCTGCTGCGCATCAACGGCGTGCTCTCCCCGATGGGCGCCGGCCTGGTCTTCGCGCACTCCCTCACCCGCGAGGTCGCCGCCCTCAGCCGGGCCCACCTCACCCACCGCGGCCTCCAGACCGCGCGCAAGGCATCGCTGAACCGGCGGTACGACGTCTACTGGCTCGTGCTGGTGGTCGACTGCGTCATCGCGGGGATCGCCCTGTGGGCGGTGGGCGGCAGCTGGAAGACGCTCGTCGCCGTCACCGGCGTACTGACCCTGGTGGTGTACGCCGTCCCGGGCGTCGCCCTCGTCTCCCTGCGCGGCCACCTGCCCGCCCACTCCGACCGCCGCCGCGACGCCCACGAGGTGCTGGCCCGGGCGAGCTTCGCCCTGATCGCGCTGATCCTGTACGGCGCCGGGTGGGGCCCGCTGTGGCGGGGCATGACGGCCCTCACGGTGGGCTGCGCGCTGCTGCTGTGCCTGCCGATCCTGGCCGGCTGGCGGCCCGCCCTCGGCCGGATATACGACGCCAAGGTGCACGTCACCCAGTTCCGCGACTGGCGCACCAGCCCCGCGGCCCAGGCGGCGCTGTGGCTGATCGGCCAGCTGGCGGTGCTGATGCTGGTGACGCTGGTGCTGGGCGACTCTCCGATCACCCTC
Source organism: Streptomyces cylindrosporus (assembly GCF_022698165.1). Lineage (GTDB taxonomy): Bacteria > Actinomycetota > Actinomycetes > Streptomycetales > Streptomycetaceae > Streptomyces > Streptomyces cylindrosporus. The sequence goes on along the minus strand of NZ_JALDAY010000005.1, from coordinate 189,377 downwards.
GACCACAAGGTGCTCGGGGGCTTCCTGGCGGTCGTGACGGCCTTGGTGTGCTTCGAGGGTCTGGTCAGGGCATCGAAACGGCACATGCTCGAGATACCGCCCATGTTGCCGACCCCAGGGGCGCGGGGAACTGCGCGACCAGCCCCCACCGACCCGCGGACGACGACCACACCCAACGGGACCACTACCGCAAAGACCGAATGACCTCCCGAGCCTCCGCGTCGAACCCCACTCCCCCCAGCTCCCCCACCGCCTCCTCCCGCCGCCGCGCGTCCGCCCAACGCCCCACCGTGGCCCGCAGCAGAAAGTGACGGTCCGCTTCCTTCATCGGGCTGTCGCACAGCCGCCGCACGATCGCCGCGACCTCCCGCGGTACGACCCGCTGCTCGTTCTCCAGGAACCGCTCCAGCAGATCCCAGCCGTCGCGCCCGCGTTCCTCCCCGAGCTCGTACAGCCGCGCCGCGATCTCCGCGACGACCACGCCCGCGCCCTCCGGTGCCCGTACCGGATCCGACGGGTCCGCGAGTTCCTTGCAGGCCAGGTAGACCGCCTCGCCACGCCCCGCCCTGCGCAGCCCGTCGACGTACGCCACGAACAGCCCTGGCTCGGCGCCCTGTTCGAGAACCCGGGCGGCGAGCCGCTGGGCGATGGTGTGAGCCGCGCGGTTGCGGTCCCGGGGCCGTTCGACCTTGCCGAGCAGGGTCACCAGGTCGGTGCCGGAGCGGCCGTCGGTGTGGACCGCGGCGGCGACGCGCAGCAGCCGCCGGCATTCCGGCGGGGCGTTGACGTTGCTCAACGCCGTGTCCAGGCGGTCGAGTTCGCGCGGGGAGCGGGGCCCCGCGGCGGACGCCGTGCCGCGGGCCACGATGTCGGCGAGCAGTTCCCTGATCGTGCCCTTGAGGGCGTCGGACTCGTACCAGATCCGGACGATCTCGGCGAGGTCCTCCATCTTGTCGCGGGAGGCCGCGTGCCGGCGGATCTCGGCGCACTTCTCCGCGTGCGGGGGCCTGGTCAACTGGCCGCAGATCTCGGCGATGTCGTGCCGGGTGCGCCGCTTGCCGACGTGTTCCACGAGCGTGTCGGGGCTGTCCGTGCGCGTGGCGATCAGCTGGGCGATGATCTGCCGGGTGTCGTGCACGTGGTCGTCGAGCTGGAGCTGGGCGTCGACCCACTCCTCCAGGATCCGCTCGGAGGGGCTGAGGTGGTGCAGCGCCCCGGCGAGGTCGTGGAACTCCCTGGGCACGGAGTCCGAGGCGCGCGAGCCGTTCCCGGTGATCGCGACCAGCGCCTGGCGCAGGAACTCGGCTGCCTCCTCGGGGCACTTCTCGTCGCGCAGGGCGATGTAGAGCAGCGCCTTGTCGAGGTTGGTGCGGCCGGAGCCGGGTTCGGTGAAGGCGCTGATCGTGCGGTCCACCAGGGCGGGCTCGCCGGCCCTTCGGCACTCGCGGATGAAGACGGCGACGTCCAGGACCGTGCGCTGGCAGGCGATGTCGTGGATGACGCCGTCGGTCAGCCGGGGCAGTCCCTCCTCGCCCGTGCGTTCCGCGTCCCACTGACGGATCGCGAGGTCGGCGGCCTGCCGGATGTTCCGGCACAGGGCGGCCGTGGCCAGCATGTTGACGGCGTCGCGGTAGTCGAAGCAGCGCGCGGACTCGATGAGCTGGTCGATGGGCCGCTTGACGGCGAAGGCGTGCAGGGCGCGCACCGCGGTGGCGGGGCGCGGGCGTTCACCGCCCTCGGTGCCGGGCCGTTCGCCCTCCCGCATGGCCTGCATACGGGACACGAAGGCGTCGACCGTGCAGGTGGTCACCCATTCGTAGCCGAAGCCCCACGCCTCCCCGTCCTCGGTCTCCCCCTGGTCCCCGTCGTTCATACGCGCAGTGCCTTCTCCACCTGGTTCCAGTAGCGGGCGAAGGCGTGCGGTTCGCTGAAGGCGTTGTTGGCGCGGGCGTCTATGTGCCGGGCGAGGTGCCTGCTGGCGTCGTCCTGGCGGGTGCTGAGGATGGCGACGACGTCACCGGTCTTGCGTTCGTCCTTCAGCAGGTCGTCGAGGCGGGAGTCGCGGTCCAGCATCAGGGTGCGCACCCAGTCCTCGGGGTCGACCGGGAGCTGCGGGGCGCGGTCGCGGCGGGTGGCCTCCATGCGGTTGGTGAACAGCGGGGTGCCGTCCCGGGCGTCGTTCAGCGACATGCGCGGCACCTGGTGCGGGGCGGCGGCGCAGCTCTCCATCTCCCGCCGGACCGCCTCGCGCAACAGGCCGATGGTGAGCCGCGATTCGTGGTCCTTGGTGCCGTCCTGGAGTATCCGCAGCAGGTGCCCGCTGAACGGCGTGCAGTGCGCGAGGTCCCCGGGCAGCGCCGAACAGCCTTCGGCGGGCGCGAAGTTGGCGTTCTTGACGGCCGTGAAGACACAGGTGCCCTCGTCCAGCTCGCCGAGCACGCCGGGCAGCACCGGCTCCTCCCCCAGCTGCGGCAGCAGGTTGGAGTAGCAGCAGTCGGCGATCAGCACCTTGAGCTTGGCGCGGGCGCGGCGCATCACGCGGTAGAGGTACCAACTCGACAGCCAGGTCCAGGGTTTGTCCTTGTGCGAGGACCCGACGGAGAGGTGCACCTGGGCGCCGGGAAGGTCGCTCCAGTACTGGCCGTGGCCGACGTACACGACGAGGAAGATGTCCTCGGGCCCGGTCTCGTCCGCGGCCGCCTGCAGGGCCCGCATGACGCCGTCCGCCGTCTCCACCTCGTCCTTGCCCAGGACCCGGCAGTTGTCGGCGCCCCACATGGCGTCGCCGGCCAGGACCTCGCCGTACATGCGGGCGCTCTCGCCGATCGTCGTATGGCTGTCGATCCCCGAGTTCACGGCGTAGGCCGCCGGCCCGATCACCACCGCCCTGGATGCCATGTCAGCCGTCCTATCCTTCCGGTTCCTGCGGGCCCACCGGGCCTTCCGAGCCGGCTTCCGCGTCGGGTACGGACTCCGTCGCGACGGTCACGTCCGGCGGATCGAGCCGCTCGCTCCGCCACCGCTCGACCGCCTGCTTCACGGCGTCCACGGCGGCCGAGACGCCGAGTTCGACGGTCTTGCCGACGACGGCCACGATGACGATCTCGACGATGCCGCTGCCGAGGGCGCCCTCCTCCTCGACCTCGCGCACGCTCCACGGCAGGTCGGCGGCCTCCTTGAGCTCGCCGAGCATCCGGTCCGCGTCGTCGAGTCCGGTCGGGCCCTTGACGGAAACCGAGATCTTCACTGCCATGCGCACGCCCCGTCTCGCACCAACGCTTCGGCTCACTGCTTCGGCTCAACGTTTCTGTCCAACGCCTCTGCCAGGTTACCGACTTGGGCAAGAGCCGATCAGGTGTCCGGTGAGATCGGTGGTGGGCGGAGCGCGGAGCGGGGCATGATGCCGCCATGGCCGAGATCAGCGACTCGCTGTGGAACGAGGGCATTTCCGCGTCCGACTACGGCGAGGGGTCCGAGGCCTACCGGGCCGCCGTGTTCGAGCAGTACAAGCTGTGCGTGGAGATGGCGGACCGGGTCAGCGCCCGGCGCAACCTGACCAACACCTTCTTCCTGACGCTCAACAGCGGCCTTGTCGCCTTCCTCGGCGCCTGGCTGGCACCCGTCCGGCTGCGGGACGCGCCCGTGCTGTTGCTGCTGGCCGGGCTGCCGGTGCTGCTCGCGATCTGCGCCGCCTGGTGGTTCACCCTGCGCTCCTACGAGCAGCTGAACAAAGGCAAGTGGGACGTGATCGGCGCCCTGGAGGAGCAGTTGCCGACCCGGGCGTTCTCCGCGGCCGAGTGGCGGAGTCTCGGCGAGGGCCGGGACTGGCGCCTCTACCTGCGGTTGACGCACGTGGAACGCTGGATCCCCGTCATCTTCGCCGGCACGTATGTGCTCGGCTTCCTCGCCCTGGCACTGTGACGAGAGGCTCCCAGTGATCACGATCGCCGTCACCGGCCACATGGACCTGGCCCCGGAGGCCACCGGCCCCGTGCGCGAGGCCCTGCGCGCCCTGCTCACGGGCCTGGCGGGCGACGACTTGGCGGGCGACGGCCTGGCGGGCCGCTCGTGCCTGGCCCGCGGTGCCGACTGCCTGTTCGCCGAGGAGGTCCTCGCGCTCGGGGGACGGCTGTCGGCGATCATCCCGTCCCGGGACTACCGCGCGGCGGTGGTGGGCCCGGAGGACGCCGACCGCTTCGACGCCCTGCGCGCGGCGGCCGCTGAAGTAACGGTCCTGCCATACGAACGCGCGGGGACGGAGGCGTACGAGGCCGCCAACCGCCTTCTGCTGCAAGGCGCGCAGCGTCTGGTGGCCGTCTGGGACGGCAGCGCCCCCACCGGCCGCGGCGGCGGCACCGCCGACACGGTGGCCGAAGCCAGGGCGGCCGGACTCGCGGTCGACGTGGTGTGGCCGACGGGGGCTCGGAGGACGGGGGCGCTGCGCTGAACGACGCGCACCCGGGCGACGAACTCCGACGGCGATCCGTCCCCACCTGACAGCCGACGGACCCCACCGCGACCCAGCCGCCCTTCCGCCCACGGTCTCCACCCTCGCCGTCCTACGGCCCGCGCCCCGCGGGAACCCGACAAGCACCACGCCGGATCAGCACCCCCCGAAGGCCGCAGCACCCCGCCCACAGCCCTCGCACTCCCCATCCCACGGTCCCGCCCCGAGGGAAACACCCCGCGGGAACCCGACAACCGCCACGCCGGACCAGCCCCCCCGAAGGCCGCAGCACCCCGCCCACAGCCCTCGCACTCCCCATCCCACGGTCCCGCCCCGAGGGAAACGCCCCGTGGGAACCCGAGAAGCGCCACGCCGGACCAACACCCCCCGAAGGCTGCGACGCCCCGCCACCCACAACCCGCGCGCCCCCGGAGGCCGCAGCACCCCGCCACCCACAACCCCCGCACTCCCCATCCCACGGCCCCGCCCCCCACTCCCGAGCGATACGCCCCGCCCAGAGCCAACAAGCGCCGCGCCCGACCGGCGCACCCCCAGATGGCCTCGGCACCCCGCCGCCCCCGAGGACCAGGCCCCGCCGTCGGCGAAGTGCCCCAGCCCCGCCCCCTCCCGGGTCCCGGGCGGCTTCCTGGGGCGTACGTGTCGTCTTCGAGGGATGTGGCTTGCCGAAGGCCGTCGGCGCCCGCCCTCCCCGGCCGGCATGTGCAGCTGCCAAGGGTGGCCGGGCTTCGCGGGGGATCAATTCCGGCCAAGTCGATTCGGGGCGCTCAACTGGTGCGGAAGGGAGGCGAGTTGAATCGCGCGCCCCTACAATTGACCGTGCGTCACGGCCGTACGAGGTCGTGACGCGTCGATGAAGGCCGCGTCGGGGGACGTGCAGGCCTCGAGTTCGCCCCCGGTGCGTAGCGTTTGTGAACGTGGGACGGGGGCTTTGTGATGCCGGGTTCCGACATGGCCGGCGAGGGGCTGTTCGCGCTGCCGATGGTCGTACCGCGAACGACCGAATACAGCCGCCTCGGTGTACCCCCGGAGGCCACGGCCCAGGAGATCCGCGCGGCGGCCGGACGCTACGACGCCACGCTCCAGGCCCGCGGCGCGAGCGAGGACGAGATCGTCGCCGCGCACGCCGTCAACCTGGAGAACGCCGAGGCCCGCGCCGAGCACGACGCCCGTTTCCCGCCGCTGCCGCTGCTGCGCCTGGAACCGACCTGGGAACCGGTCCTGGACGAACGGGACGCCGGACTGACCGTGCTGCGCCGGGAGATCGAGGACTTCCTGACCGCGGCCGGCGAGACCGTGCACCACCCGATGGACACCACCCGCACCGACTTCACCGGCGACTTCACCCGCACACACCTGCTCGACGGCCTGTCCGACGAGTGAACCCGCAGTGTCCCCGGAGGATCCCCTTGGAAGCTGAGCTGCACCGGGTCGTCGGCATCGACCTCGGCACCACGTACTCCGCCGTCGCCGCCTACGACCCCGACGAATTCGCGCCCACGATCCTCGCCGACCCGGAACTGGAGGGCACCGCCGCGGTCGCCACCCCGTCGGTCGTCCGCATCGACCCGGCCACCGGCGCGCTGGTCGTCGGGCACGAGGCGAAGAACGCGATCAGCGGGGCGGCCGGCGCCGGTGACGCGCTGGTGGAGATCAAGCGCGAGATGGGCGCGGTGTTCACGCCCGAGCTCCTCCAGCACTTCGGCGCGGGCGGCGTCTACGCGGTGGACGACCCGGTCCGGGCCAGGCTCGGCGACGAGTGGCTGCGCCCGCAGGAGATCAGCGCGCTGGTGCTGATGCGGATGAAGCGGATCGCGGAGCAGACGCTGGGCGGCGACATCCACGACGCGGTGGTCACCGTACCGGCGTACTTCATGGAGCGGCAGAAGAAGGCCACCGAGGAGGCCGCCCTGCTCGCCGGGCTCTACCCGCGCCAGCTGATCCCCGAGCCGACCGCCGCGGCCATCGCCTACGGCGTGGACCGGGCCGAGTCCGAGAAGCAGGTCTACCTGGTCTTCGACCTCGGCGGCGGCACCTTCGACGTGTCGATCATCGAGACCCGGGACACCGAGATCGAGGTCATCGCGACCGCGGGCGACCAGCGGCTCGGCGGCGGCGACTTCGACGACGCGGTGGCCGCGTGGATCGTCGAGCAGCTCGGCGAGGCCCTCGCCAAGGGCACCGACCGGCTGCGGATCAAGGCGGCGGCCGAGGCCGCGAAGCGCGAGCTGTCGCTGCGCTCCACCACGACCATCGACCTCGGCGGCGGGGCCCCGGCCCTGGAGCTGGACCGGGACGGTTTCGAGCGGCTGATCCAGCCCATCCTCGACCGCTCCCTGCACCAGGTCGACGAGGCCCTGAAGTTCGCGCGCACCGCCAAGGGCGTGCAGCGCGAGGACATCAACGCCGTGCTGCTGGTGGGGGGTTCGACCCGGATCCCGCGGGTGAAGCAGATCCTGCTCGACTACTTCGACCAGGACGAGGGTTTCGTACGAGGGGACGCCAACCCGGACACGCTGGTCGCCCGGGGCGCGGCGATCGTCGCCAACCGCTTCGAGCCGACGGAGGCGTTCGACCTCGCCAGCCGTCCGAACGCGGAGCGCTCGGCGGACGAGCAGGACTACACCGTCACCCTGATCACCGAGCACACCCTCGGCGTCGGCGTCCAGCAGGCCCGCTTCAGCACGCTGATCCCGCGCGGTACGAAGATCCCGGCCCGCCAGACGAAGACGTACGTGAACCCGGAACAGGCCCCCCGTATCGAGGCGGCGATCTACCAGGGTGAGGGCGAGTACGTCTACGACAACACCCTCATCGGCACGATCCACCTCGACGACATCGAGCCCAGGCCCGAGGGCTACCACCAGTTCGAGGTCGAGTTCTCGCTCGACGTGAACGGGCTCCTCGGCGTCCAGGTCACCCACACCAACACCGGCCGCGAGTACCAGGCGACCTTCGACCAGAGCACGACGATCGGCAAGGTCGACGAACTGGCGGAGCGCCGGGCCGCGTTGGTGAAGCTGTACGCGACGGTGCGGCCCGCCGGGGCGCCGGCTTCCGGGGCCACGGCCGCTCCGACGCCCGCTGCCGCGCCTGTCGGCGGGATGCCCGAGTTCTCGGTCCCGCCGCCGGTGACGGCCACCGTTCCCCCGCCGGTGACGGCCGCGATCCCCAGCCCCGCACCCGCGCCGGAAGCCGCACCGGCACCCGCCCCCGCCCCCACCTCCGCCGCACCCTTCGCCGGCGTCGACCCCTCCGTCGTACCCACCGAATACCGCCGCATGGTCAAGAAGGCCCTGCGTGCCGCGCAGGACGGGGCCGCGCCCGCTCCCCTCGCCTCCGCCCTCGGCGCCTTCCTCGACGGTGTGCGCGACGGTGTCGACGAGGACACCCTGGACGATCTCGCCGACCGGCTCGAGGACGCGTATGACGACAGCCGTCGGTGATCCGGAGCGGGTCGTCGAGGACGAGCTCGATGCCGAGTACGCCGGTGTGGGCTGGTGGGGCACGCTCTACCGCGCCCCGGGCCGGCGCCGGTGGTACCGGCTGATCCCGGTCGAGGAGGTGAGCGGCGAGCAGCGGGCCGAGCTGCTGGCCTGGCAGACCCGGCCGCGCCGCCCCGACCTGGTGCCGGTGGTGCGCGAGGAGCGGGGCGAGCAGCGGCAGTTCGGCGACCGCTGGTTCCAGATCGTGAGTTACGAGACCGACGCGGGCCGCAGTCTCGGCGATGTCCTCGACGACCCGGAACCGGCCTACCGGCTGGCCTGCGTGGCCGCCGCGCTGCGGGCCTTCCCGGGCTGGCGGGACGGCGTCGGCCCCGGCCTGGTCCCGCTGCCCGCCGACGTCGTGCTGGCCGGCCACCGCCCGCTGCTGCTGCCGCTGCCCGCGTGGGGGCCGCCCTCGCTGGGCGAGTTGTTCGCCGCGCCGGAGCGGCTGGCGCATCTGACGCCGGAGGCCGCGCGCGGCCTGCCGCCCGGCGGCCGGGACCCGGGTGTGCACGCGCTGGCGGTCGCGGCCCTGCGCTGCTTCGAGTCACTGCCACACGGCGGCGATCCGGAGCGACTCATGCAACGGACGGCCTGCGCCGGGGTGTTCGGCGGCCGGCGGGCTGACGGCCGGCTGCCGGTATGGATGCGCCGGGTACGACAAATCAGCGCGGCCCACGAGGAGTTGGCCACCGTCACCGGCCCACACGGCACAAGACCCAAAGCGACCCAACCCGACCACCCGACCGGCACACACGCCACGGCCCAAAGGCACCTGGACGGCCTCGACGCCCCGCGCGACACCAGACCCGGCGAGACGGACCCTTCGCGGCATGCGAACCCACACGCCACGGCCCGAAAGGAGTCGGCCGACCTCCACGGCCCGCGCAGCACCAGGCCCGGCGAAGCGGACCCGGCCCGGCATGCGGACGCACACCACACGGCCCGGAAGGAGCGGGGCCGCCTCGACGACCCCCGCGGCACCGGCCCCGGCGAAGCGGACCCGGCGCGGCTTGCGGACGTGCTCGATGCGGCCCGGCACTCGATGGACCCGGTGGCGACCGTGGGTTCGTTGCGGGAGGCGGGTGAGCCGCACCGGGCCCTCGGGCTCGCGCACGCGGCGCTGGTCGACCGGCCGGGTTACGACCTGCTGCTGCTCGCCGCCGCCATCGCCCGCCAGGACCTGCGGGAACCACTGGAGGCGCTGTCGTTGCTGGAGCGCGCGGTGCTGGCGGATCCGGAGCGCGTGGAGGCGTACGAGGAGCAGCTCTCGATCGTCGGCGGGCTGTCCTCTGCGGGCCGGGTCCGGCTCTCCGGGGCCGGAGAGGGTTCCGCCGACTCGTTCGCCGAGCGGCTGAGGGCGACGGCCACCGCGGCCTTCGACCGGCTGCCGGCCGGCCGACGCCGGGACCACGCCCACGAGATGGCGTCCTGCCTCATCGGCCTGGGCAAGCTGACCGCGGCCAACGCCTTCGTGCACGAGTGGCTGCACGACGGCCCGACCCTGATGTGGTGGCGCTTCGACCTGATGATCGACTACGCGGAGACCTTCCTGGGCCTCGGGCACCTCGACGCGGCCGGCCAGATCTCGGAGCAGGTCAGGGCGGGTCTGAAGAAGGTCAGGGAGAACGGGCAGATGGCCCGGGACGAGATCCACCGGCACGGCCTGCGGCTCGCGGACTTCGATCTGGCACTGCTGGCGGCCCGGGACGGGGAGACGCACACATGACCACGATCCTGCTGCTGGTGCTGCTGCCGCTGTTCTTCCTGACGACGGTGGCCAGCGGGCTGTACTTCCTGGTCGTCCTGCCGGGTCGCTGGCGGCTGCCCTACGAGGAGTCCCTGGCGCTGCTGGACAGCGACGACCGCGACGAACTGGAGCGGGCCGACCGGCTGCTCGGCCAGGCCGTCAACGCCGGCCCGCGCGGCAAGGGGCTGTCCCGGATCCGGTTCGCGCAGGCCTATGTGCGGGCGATGCTCGGGACGTACGAGCCGGCCCGGTACGCCGCCGCCGCGACCGTCCTGGACGAACTGGTCGCCGCCGACGGGCACTCGGCGCACACCGCCTATCTGGAGCTGTGGGTCCAGTCGAGGCTGGACAACCACGACCGCGTCACCGACCTGTACGCCGAGCAGCGGGAACTGCTCGACGAGCGTCCGGACAGCCGCCGTATCGCCGCCGTGTCGCATCTCCAGCTGGCCGTCGGGCACTGGCGGCGCCGGGAGACCGACGGGGCGCTGCACCACTTCGACCGGGTCCGGGAGCTGGGCGAACTCACCGAGCGCATCCCGCCCGAGGTGAACGACCTCCAGCTGGTCAAGGGCGTCCAGGCGGTCTTCGACGGGCGGACCGACGAGGCGCGGGACGCGTTCGCCGACGCGCGCAGGCGCAGCGCGGAGCGCGGAGTGCCCACCACCCAGGCCGAGTTGGGCCTGCTGGTGTGCGACTGGGCCGAGGGCGATCCCCGGCAGCTGGGCGAGTGGCTGGAGCGGCTCGCGCAGGAGGTCGAGCGCGAACTGGCCGGCCTGCCCGAGGAATCCGGGGCGGACGCCGAGACCGAGGAGCGCCGGCGCACCGCCGAACTGCTGCGCACCGGCATCGCCCTGCTGCGGCTGATCGCCCTCGTCCGGGAATGGCTGCGACGGCCCGCCCTCGGCGGGGCGCCCTCCGCGGCCGACTTCGCGGAGTTCGACCAGCGGGTGGACGCCGTGCGCGCGGCCGACCCCGAGCTCGGTGACGCGGCGCTCGTCGGCGGGCTGGTGCGCTACTACTTCGCGCTGAGCCAGCCCGAGCGGGAGCAGGCCCTCGCCGTGCTGGACGCCGGGACCGAGCTGGCCAGGGGCATCATGCTGCCCGAGGTGCTGGACCTGATGGAGCGCGAGCGTGCCCTCGGCGGCGAGGGGGACGCCATCTCCCGCTACCTCACGCTGGTCACGGAGTTCCTCGACGACCCCGACCGCTCCCCGGAGGACCGCGCCCAGTACCGCAGGCTGAAGGCCAGGTTCTCCCGGTTCCAGGACGCGCAGGGCATCGAGGACGGCGCCGTACCGACACAGCGGTCCGCGCCCGACGACCACCGGCGCCGTTCGCAGGCGCTGCGCCGGCGAATCGAGCTGATCGTCTACCCGCGGGTCCGTGACCTGCCCGACGACGCCCCCGCCAAGCTCGCCCTGCGCGAGCTCCTCGCCGACCTCGACCGCGCCTCCGGGGTGTACGCGGAGGGCGCCGAGGTGCTGCACGGCGCCGAACAGAAGCTGATCACCAGCACCGGAGCGATCCTGCTGCCCGAGGAGGCGGAATGACCAGGAACCTGCCCGCGCCCCGGGCCGGGTCGGCTCCCGGCCGGTTCGCGGCGCTTGTGGGGCTGCTGCCCGGGCGGCGCCGTACGGCCGACCACGGGGGCCTCCTCGACCGGCTGCCGCCGGTGGAGCACCGGCCCGCGGCGGACGAGGACCAGCTCTTCGAACAGGCCTCGCTGGCAAGGGTGTTGCTGCTGATGGTGAAGGTCGACCAGGAGTCCGAGTACCTGCTCTGCCGCGAACTGGCCGAGCACGCGCTGGGCTCGGTGCCCGAACCGGGCGAGTCACCGGAGTGAGGAGAGGCGCCCATGAGCGGCACCGGCCGTGACCACACCTTCCAGGAGATCCGCGTACAGGCCCTGCGCACCCAGGAGTTCGAGTTCACGGAGCTGATCGAGACCAGGGGGCACGGGGACTTCGCCGAGCACGACCGCCGCCTGGAGGAGATCGCCCGCGAGGCGGCCGCCCGGGCGGCCTCGGAGACGGCACTGGTCCTCGTACCGCCCGTCGCCGCGCTCGAGGAGATGTCGCTGGACCTCGGCGACGGCGACGAGGACCTGCTGGAGGACGCGCGGGCCAACGCGGCCGACGGCGCCTACGAGCTCGCCCTGGAGCTGCTGGCCGAGTACCTGGGGGCGCATCCCGAGCACCAGGAGGGCCGGTATCTGCGCGCGTACTGCCTCTACCGGCTGGACGGGAAGAAGGCGACGAGCGAGCAGTGGGAGGCGCTGCGCATCCTGCGCCCGCTGCGCGACGAGGACGTACCGGACGAACTGCGCGAGCGGATCGCGGAGTTGCGCCGCGAACTGCGCCGCCGGCTCACCCCGCCGGAGATCGCCACGTACACCGAGAAGGTGCGCTCCGACCCGCCGGGCGCGCAGTCCCGGCTACAGGCCTTCCTGGAGCTGGCCCCGGAGGAGGGCACCCTCTCCTACCTCCTCGCCCTCGCCCAGGCGCAGGCGGGCAGGCTGGAACTGGCCCTCGACACCGCGGAGCGGGGCGCGGCCGAGGCGGAGGTCGACCGGGAGCAGGTGGCGGCGCTGGCCCGCAGGCTGCGGCTCGCGCTGCTCGGCACCCACGCGGCGCCGGCCGTGTCCGCGTTCAAGACCGGTGACCTCGACCGCGCCCGGCGCGAGTTGTTCCGCATGGACCCGCACTGGCGGCGCAGCACGGTCCTGGACGACTTCGACGCCTATCTCGCCCTGCTGATCAGCCGCCCGGGATGGCGGTCCGCGCCGCCCGCACCGCGCCTGAGCGCCGAGCGCGCCGAGGACCTCTACTCGCTGATCGCCGAGGACGACGGGCAGCACGCCTCGATGCTGATGCAGACCGGCCGCGCCGACCAGGCCGAGCGGCTGCTGGCCCACCTGCTGACCCTGCTCCCCCGGTTCGCCTGGCTCAACTTCCTCTACGCCGTCTGCCTCTACCGGCTGCGCCGCGACCCCGACCGGGCGGCGGCCTGCGCCGAGGTCGCCCGCACGGACCGGACGCTCGTCCAGGCCGGCGAGCTCCTTGAGGCGATCCGGAGCTGGCAGGAGGCCGTCGTCATCAACCCGGCGGTGGAGGAGTACCTCGCCGCCATGGAGTCGGTGCAGGGCGGAGTCTCCGTCGACCGGCTCGCGGCCCTGCGCCGGCGCCTGACCGCGCTGGAACGGCGGCTTCCCGTGCTGCGGGGGGCGGCCCGCACCGAGGGGGGCGCGCAGGTCGTACGGGAGTTCGGGCAGGCCATCGCCGACCGGCTGCGGGAGATCGACGAGGCCATGGTGGTGGGTGGCCTGTACGAGAAGTACGACCGCGTGATGTCCTCCGTCCAGGGCGGCATCAACGGCGCCGCGCAGGCGGACCGCCTCGACGGCTCCCTCGCCGCCCTCGCCACCGAGGTCAAGTCGGTGCGCAAGAACGCCAAGGGGAACGCCCGCGGCCAGCTCGACGAGCTGACGTCCCTGGTGACCAAGAGGCGCGGCGAGCTGGAAGGGGTGAAGGCCGCCATCCAGGTCTCCGACCTCGTCCGGCGCTTCAACGAGCTGGCCCAGCAAGGCCGTTACGCCAACCCGTACACCACGCGCGCCCAGCTGACCACCATCCTCCAGGAGGCACGGACACTGCACCGCCGCGCCAAGGGACAGCTGGACTCCCAGAGCCGGGAACTCCTCGACCAGCTGATCGCGACCATCTCCAGGACCCTGCGATGACGACGACGGAGAACCCCACCGAGCAGTGGGACGTGTTCATCAGCTACGCCCGCGAGGACTACATCCAGGCCAAGGACCTGCAGGACGCGCTCGGCGAGTACGTCACGGCCCGCGGGGCGGCGCCCAGGATCTACCTCGACGTGTCCCGCAAGGACGGCACGCCCCTGGGCGCGGACTGGCAGAGCTTCCTGGAGGACGCGCTCCCGCGCAGCCGCCATGTGGTGGCGCTCTACTCGCAGACGTACTTCGACAAGCCCATCTGCCAGTGGGAGCTGCACGAGGCGTACAACCTGAACCCGAAGGAGGGCGGGCGGCTCATCCCGCTGCTCATCGATCCGGGGGCCGTCGCGAAGGTGCCGTACATCGTGCACCGGATCAACTGGATCTCGACGAACCGGCCGCGCTGGATCGACGAGGTGGCGAAGGCCCTGGGCCTGCGCGCCGCCGAGAGCCGCACCGCCCTGCGGTTCGCCACGCCGCTGACCGACGCCGTCGCGGGTCACACCCTGCCACCGGTGACGGTCACCGGCTCGGCGCCCGGCGGCGCGACCCCGTGGCCGGCCGGCGGGACGATCACGGTCTCGGCGGAGCCCGCCGACGCCGGCCTGACGGGCACGCTCACGGCCCAGGTCACCAGGGACCGGGCGGTCTTCACCGACCTCGCCTTCGCCTCCGCTACATCCGGGGTACGGCTGGTGGCGACCGCCCCCGGCTGCGAACCGGTCACCAGCGAGCCCTTCGAGGTGCGGGCGCGCGAGGAGCGGCCGTCCTGGGACGAAGCGGACCGTCCTGTGGTCACCACACGCGGCCACCCGGTGTTCTTCCCCGACGGCCTCGGCCTCCTGGTGCGCGACGGGCGGGCCCTGACCGTCCTTTCGGAGGCGTACGAGGCGGTCGTCGGCGCGGAGTTGCGGGAGCGGCCGCGGCTGTGGGCGCACGGCGCGCGCTGTGTGGCGGTGGCCGACTGGTCGGGGCGGGTGATCCTGGCCGCTCCGGACGGGCGGATCCGGACGGTGGACCTCCCCGTCCGGCAGGGCGCGCGCTTCAACGTGCCGGGCGCGCTGGCCTTCGGCGCGGACGACGTGCTGTACGCCGGCACCTGGGCCGGGACCGTGTGGCGGCTGTCGCTCGACGCCGAGGAGCCGGAGCGGGTGCTCGAACACCGGGGCGGGGTCCAGGTGTTGGCGGACGGCGGCGAAGGCCTGCTGGTCGGCGGCCTGGACGGCGGGCTCGCCGTGTACCGGGGCGGCCGGGTGGCGGCCGAGCACACGCTGGAGCCGCTGCTGCTCGCCATGGCGCGGGTACGGGACTTCGCGCTGGTGGTCGGCGAGCGGCGCGTCCACCGGCTGGACCTGGCCGGCGGACGGCTCCTCCAGGTCGACCAGCCGGTCGGGCCGGTCACCGGCACACTGCCCGGCAGCCGGCTCACCGCCGTCATCGACGCCGGAGGCCAAGGTGTCTGCTTCGACGCCGAGTTGGCGGTACGGGCCGGGTTCCGCGGGGTGCCGGGGGCGCGGCCGGTGGCGGCCGGGCTCGGCGGGCGGCTGCTGGTGCTGGAGAACCCGGACGGCTCGCACGCCCTCGTGCGGGACGGCCGTACCACCTATGTGTCGGAGCACCCGATGACCGTCTCCGCGGACGGCGGGCGGGCGGCGGTGTCGGACGGCGAGCGGCTGCTGATCGTGCCGCCCGGGGAACTCGGCGGTACGGCGCCGGTGGAGGGCGGGCGGGCATGAGGACGCGCAGGGCGCTGGAGAACCGGCCCGATGTGCTGTGGCGGATGGTCGGCGGGCTGTGGTCCGACCTGGAGGCCGGACTGCCGCTCACGCAGGGGCAGTTGGACGCGGTCGTCGAGGGCTTCTTCCGGATCGGCGTGCACCCCGGCACCGACCCGGCGACCGCGCTGGTCCTCCTGGTCCGCGCTCACCGCCTGGACAGCGCGAACCCGAAACACCCGTACCACGTGGGCCTGTTGTACCTCCGCCACGGGCGCCCCGAGACGGCCGCCCGCTGGCTGACGGCGGCGGCCGCGCTCTCCCCCGCCAACCATCGCGTCTGGGCCCATCTGAGCCTGGCGCACCGGCAGTTGGACAAGGAGTCGGCAGGCGCGCCGGGCGGCGCCGGGGACCACCCGGACCACCGGAACCGGGCGGACACCATCGCCGCGACGATCCGCGAGGGCCGAGACGACTTCGACTCGGCGGAGGAGGAGACGGGGCCCGTACTGCCGCTGCTGCGGCCCGGGGAGTGCCGCTGGTCGGGCATCTTCGACATGGACGCCGACAGCAGGCTGCGCGACCGGACCACCACCCGCACCAGGGACGCGCTCGCCGGGGAACTGGAGAGCATCGCCGCGCTGTCGAAGCGCCGCGGGGGCGGGACGGCCGCGTTCACCGTCCTCGCCGTGCAGTGGATGGTGTACGGCTATCCGGCCGCGACGGTACGCCGGCTGGCGAAGCGGCTGCCGCCGGACGACGGGCCCGCGGCGCGGCTGCTCGGCCTGGTCTGCGACCTCTTCGAGACCGACCGTGCCGAACTCCCCGAGCGGCTCGCCGCCTGTCTGGCCGAGGGCCGGCTGCCCGAGCTGCTCACCGCGCTGATCCACCGGCAGCGGCTGCTGTGGCGCCCGCTCCGCTTCCCCGACCTGGGTGCGCACGCGGCGGCCCGCGCCTTCACCGACGGCGACCCGGCGCGGCACGTGACGGCTCTGAAGGCGGCGGCCAAGGAGCTCGGCGCGGGTCCGCCGGAGGCGATGGCGGACGTACCGCAGCCGGCCGGGGACACGGAGGGGGCGGCGGCGACGCCCGACGAGCGGCTCGCGGAGTGCGAGCAGTCCGCCGCGCGACTGCAGGAGTTGATCCAGGAGGCCAAGGCGCAGGCTCAGGCGCTGGCCAAGGGAAAGGTGGGCAGCGCGGAGGACTTCGCCCGGATGTCGGGGGACGGGGAGCTTCTGACGCGGCTGGTCGAGGGGCTGGAAGAGGTACGGACGGCGTGGCTGGACACCCTGAAACAGCTCACCGGCGCCGATCCGACCGGGCTGGTGATGCCGTTCGAGGAGTTCCAGAAGCGGGCGGAGGCATGCGAGGCGGAACTGCAGAAGCCGGCGACGACACTACGGAACATCCTGAAACGGGCCGACAAGAAACTGGCCGGAAAGAAGCCCGAGTTCGGCCATGCCCCGCCGGAGCCGTCGGAGCAGGCGGTGGCTCTGGAGGGGCGGGTGGCTGTGCTTCGGGGGGAAGGGGCGGCGGGGGGCGGGGAGTCGGCGGGCGGCGCGGCGTCGGCGGGCGGCGCGGCGTCGGCGGGGGCGACGGAGCCCGCGGGAGCGGAGTGGGCCGCGGGGGCATCGGCGCTCGCGCGAGTTGAGTCGGCCGCAGGGGCGGCAAAGCCCGCGGATCCGGGCTCGGCGGGTCGGCCTCGCGCCGCTGAGCCCGCATCTGCGGAGCGGTCCGACCAGCCACCTCACTCCCCCGAACCCACGCCCACAGACCCGACCAACCCACCCCACTCCCCCCAGCCCGCAGCCTCCACCCCGCCCACCCCGCCCGAACCCCCCGCCGACGCCACCCCCCGCCGGCGCGTCGCTCATGCCCTCGCGGTCGCTGAGGGGCGGCTCGAGGCCAACTTCGTCGAGGCCTGGCGGACGTTGGACGCCTATCCGGCGGAGTTGCGGCACCGGGACGCGGTCAGCCTGCTGCGGGCGTACGTCGGTGGGCATCAGGCGGAGGCCGATCAGCGGATGGGGCGTACGGTGGCCGCCCGGCGGCGTTGGAGCGCCATGCTCGCGGACGACCCGCTGGACACCGCCGTGCTGCGCAACCTCGCCGTGGCGCACACCACTTCGGGCGACCTGGGCCACGCCGCCCAGGCCTGGCGCCGCTATCTGGAGGCGCTGTACCTGCGCGACCTGCTGCACGGCGACATCCGCCGCGGCGCCGCCGAACGCGCCGAGGTGCACCGCGTCCTGGCCGGTTCCTTCGGCACCGCCCCGCTGTGCGCCGCGTCGACACAGGACCGCGAGTTCGAGGGCGACCTGCGGCAGGTACCGCCCGTGCTGGCCAGCCGCGGCAAGGTCACCCTCGCCACCACCCACCTGAGCCTGGAGGAGCTCAACCACACCCTCGCGCACCGCGGCCCCACGCTGCTGCTCGGCGTCGGCCGCTCGGTCGGCGAGACGGAACTGGCCGCCGCCCGGGACCGCCGTACGGCCGCCGTCGACACGGCCGTACAGGCGCTCCCCGCGAGGGTCCGGGAGCCGTACGCGAAGCTGTGCCGTGAGCTGATCGACGAGGCGTTCCGGGAAGCCTCGGAGACCGGGCGGCGCACCCGCCGGCCCGGCGACGAGGCCGAGGAGCAGGCGCACATGGAGTGGGTGCGCGGGCGGATCCTGTGGAAACTGCGGGTCACCAAGGCCATCACGGGCGCGCAGGCGGAATGGCCGCTGACCGAGTACTCCGGCGATGTCATCGGCAACCTGCGGCTCATCGACGCGCTGCCCCTCGACCCCGCGGACGAGACCGTCCTGCGCGCCGCCCAACTGCTGGGCGTACAGGGCGATCCCGCGGAGTTCGTGGCACAGCACAACCAACTCTCCGAGCTGGCGGGCGCGTTCGCGCTGCGGCGGATCATCGACGCGGCCGAGGAGACCAGATCGGGCCCGGTCACCAAGGACTTCCCGGACCGCTTCCGCCGTACCGCCCGCTCCTGGGGCCGTAACGCGGACGCCATCCTCGACCGCTACACGGACCGCCTAGACGACCCGGTCGACCTCTACTACCCGTCCGCCCGCTCGGCGTTCGGCGTCCTGGAGGCGTCCGCCGTGCCCACCGACGAGCGGGAGCGCGGCATCGTCACGGCCGCGGTGGCGGGCCTGGAGCGCTGGGTGGAACGGCTGCCCGGCGCCACCGGCCCCGCCCGCGCCCTGGCCCGGCTCCTGGGCAGCCTCGGCCGGCACGACGAGGCCCGGGAGGTACTGGTCAGGGCCCGGGACGAGGCGTTCAGCGAGCGCGGGCGGGAGAAGCTCGCCGTCTCGTTCGTACGGGACTCGATCGCGCGCGAGGAGTACGCGGAGGCGGTCGATCAGGTACGGGCACTGCTGGACGGCGGCTCGGACGACGAGCGGCTGCGCTATCTGCTCATCGAGGCCTACAACCACTGGATCAGCTCCGGGAAGCTGATCCCGACAGCGCGGCGGATCACCGAGGACTTCGCGCGCTGGACCGACGACGAGACCGTCCGCAGCCGCCGGGTGCTGGTCGTCGCGGCGGCCATGGCCCGGCACCGGGACCGCCCGGACGGCACCGGCGCCGACCGGCTCGCGGACGAGCTGCGCGCGGTGTACGAGGAGGATCAGGGCAACCTGGAGGCCCGCTACCACCTGGTGCACGCCCTGTACGGCGAGGCCTGGCAGCTGCGCGAACGCATCCGCGCCTCCTCGGGCGGCCTGCGCCGCACCCTGCGCGAGCAGCTCGACGCCGTGCGCGCGGAGTGCGAACGCCACGCCCTCGGTCTCATCGACAGGGGCACGGAGACAGAGACAAAGACAGAGACAGACACGGACACCAACACGGACACGCTCATGGACCCGGAACGGCGGGCGAAGATCCAGGAGATCCTGCAGAAGATACGGCCGGTACGGCCACAGGGATGATCCCGGACCCCGGACCCCGGATGCCGGATCCCGCGTCTCAGCTCTCGTGCGTCACGCTCACCCGCACCGTCAGCGAACCCCGGTTGTCCTGCGAGCAGTAACCGGCGGTGTCGTTCATGCCGAGTTGGAGGGTGCCGCTGCCGGCCGCCCGGAAGGTCAGGCCGCGACCGACGGTGTGCACGGGAGGGTTCTTGACTCCGGCGAGGACGGCCAGCAGCGCACCGAACGGCGCCGCCTTCTTGACCTTGCAGTCCTTCGCGCCGTCGAGCCGCTTGTCGGTCTGCGCGTCGTACCCGGCGGGCCCGGTCATGGGCATGTTCGCGGTCGCGGCCGTCCACTGCCCCGACACGAACCGCACGGCGACCTGGTCCCCGCGCCGCACGGACACCCCGGTCACCGCCTGCCACCCGGCCCCCGCCTGGACGACCTGGCTGACGGTCGTCGTCTCGGCCTTCGGCCCGTCCTCGAACGGCGGCCACCCGGCGAGAAACAGCCCTCCGACGGCCCCCGCCGCCAGCACCGCCGTACCCGCCAGGACCCACCGCAGCCGCCTCGGCCGCGCCGGCCGCCCTTCCGCGGACCGGAGCGACGTCGTGCCCCAGGCCGTCGGCACCGGCTCCCCGTGCGATACGGCCGCCTGCCGCCCGGCGGTCACGGTCTCCGCGTCGGCCACCGGGTCCGAGGCCCGGCGCACCCGCACGGTCGCGGGCGGCAGCGGCCCGGTGCCGGCCTGCCCCGCCGCGACGAGCCGCAGCTCGGCGCGGACCGCGCCCGCCGAGGGCCGCTCCTGCGGGGCCTTGCGCAGCAGCGCCTCGACGACGGGCCGCAGCGGGCCCAGCCGCTCGGGCAGCGCGGGTTCCTCGTACGCCACCGCGTGCAGCGTCGCGGGCGCGGCCGGCCGGCGGAACGGGGACTGCCCGCCGCAGACCGTGGCGAGGGTGACGCCGAGCGACCACAGGTCGGAGGCGGGTCCGGCCTCGGCTCCCGTCACCCGCTCGGGTGCCATGAACTCCAGGGAGCCGACGAGTTCGCCGGTGGTGGTGAGGAAGTCCCCGTCGTCCAGGGCCGCGATGCCGAAGTCGGTGAGCACGGCGTTGCCGTCGCGGCGCAGCAGGACGTTGGCGGGCTTGACGTCGCGGTGCAGGGCGCCGACGGCGTGTACGGCCTCCAGCGCGTCGAGCAGTTGCAGCCCGACGGCCGCCGTGTGCTCGGGCGGCAGTGGTCCGGTCTCCTCGACTCGGCGGGCCAGCGAGGGCCCTTCGACGAGCTCCATGACGATCCACAGCCGGTCCTCGGCCTCGACCAGGTCGTGCACCCCGACCACATGCGGATGCGGCACCCGCGCGACGGCCCGCGCCTCCCGGATCGCCCGACGCAGCCGCACCCGATGCTCCTCGTCGCCGAGGCTCAGGATGTGCAGTTCCTTGACGGCCACCGGGCGGTCCAGCACCTGGTCGTGGGCGCGCCAGACCGTGCCCATGCCGCCCCGGCCGAGCACCTCGTACAGCAGGTACCGATCGGCGATCAGTCGCTGCGCACCGCGTTCGGAACCCGTCGTCACACGCCGGTCGCCCTCTTCGGATATCACGCGCTCGCTCACGTTTCCTTCCCGGCGGAACCGCACGCCCGCCGGCAGTCGTCCGTTCGAACGGCCCGAGCATAGCGAGCGCTTGCGGGTCACGGTCCGTCAACTGCCTTGTGGCAAAGGACTCTTGAACGATGCCTCGCCTAAGACTTACGGCGGTTCCGCCACCAGGTGACCAACCAGAGGATGTTGACGCCGCCCAGGGTGACGAGTACGGCCGCCGAGTCGGCGTTGCCGGCGAGGCCGTGGCCCGGTCCCAGGCCGCGGGCCGCGCGGAGGAGCAGGGTGATGTCGGCGGGGAGGGTCACGACGGCCATGAAGGTCAGGCAGGCGATGGTGCCGAGGACGAGGACGACGCTGTAGACGCGGACGGCCCGGCGCTCGTGCGGGGGCAGCCGGATGCTCGGGTCGGTGCCGCTCTCGCGGCGCAGCGCTCGCCGGGCCAGGTGGCGGGCGTGGGCGAGACCGTCGCCGTACAGGTTCCGGCAGCCCGTGAGGTCCTGGAGGACGAAGTACAGGTCGGTGCGGGTGAACACCATGCACTGGAAGGGCAACGGCATCAGGGCCAACAACAGGGCCGCGGCCAGGACGCGGTGGAACGTCGTGCCGGTGTCGGTGGCGGCGAGGACCAGGACGAGGGCCGACGCGACGGAGAGGTTGAGGGCGATGCCGGCCAGGTAGGCCGTCAAACGGTGGCGGCGAGGGGCGAGTTCGATGCCGCTGATGTCGGTCTGCATGACGAGGAACTGGAGCCGGGTGCCGAGCCGCATCCGCCCCGGCACGCCGGCGGCCCGGGCGGTGACGAGGTGCGCCAGCTCGTGCGCGTACAACAGGACCCACCCGATGGCGGCCCCGGTGAGCAGGACCAGGCTGCCGTGCGGGCTCCAGAGCAGGTCGCGGTAGCCGGGGAGCAGGTCGGGACGGCGGGCCAGGACGACGAGGGCGGCCGTGAGCAGCGCCGCGAAGAGCACGGGAAGCATGGGGTGCAGCGCGAAACGGACGGATCGGGGACGCAGCCACGGCAGGGACGCGCGCGGCGCCGCGACGTCCGGGACGGCCACGTCCCCGATCCGGGCCACAAACCCCAGGGCGGCCAGGCCCCGTACGAAGTCCGGGATGTCGAGTTCCTCGCCGGTCTCGTCCCACAGCACTTCGGCCGTACGGGCCACGCTGAGCCCCGCGCCGAGCAGCTCCACGGCACGCGCGCCGGCGGCGGGGAGGGCGACGAAGGTGCGGCTGGCCATACGACCGACGATCCACTCGTCACCGTCACGCCGTACGCCGAGGTCGTGGAGGAGGACACGGGTGGACGGGTCGATGCGGGGTGGCTTCTCGGCGGCGGTGTCGGTCACGACGTGTCCTCGGCGGCGGTGTGGGTCACGACGCGTCCTTGGCGGCGGGGTGGGTCGCAACGGGTCCTCGGCGATGGGCTCGGCCACGAAGGGTCCTCGGCAGCGGGCTCGCCCACGACGCATCCTCGGCAGCGATATCGGACACGAACGGTCCTCGGCAGCGATGTCGGACACGACGCGTCCTAGGCGATGGGCTCACCCACGACGCATCCTCCGCGGCGGGCTCGCCCACGACGCGCCCTCGGCGGCGATGTCGCCCACGACGCATCCTCGGCGACGGGCTCGCCCACGACCCACCCTCGGCAGCGATGGCAGTCATAGGGTTTCCCGTGCGCCTGGATCGCCGCAGGCGGGGCAGTCCGGTCGGCGCTCCGAGCGTTGCAGGATCCCGTCGCCCGGTGTCATGAGGTTGAGGCCGAACCGGCAGCCCGGCTCGACCGGCGGAATCCCGCACAGCAGCATGAGCGCCGCATGGGCGAGCAGGCTGCCGGACAGCCCCGCGGTCACGGCGTTGACCGGGTTCCACGGCATCCGGGGCGAGGCGACGTCCTCGTCCTGGCCGGGCGCGAGCCGCAGATCGCGCCGCTCGATCTCGGCGGCCCGCAGACACTCCCAGCACGCTCCCCGCCCGGGCGCGAAGACCCCGACGCTCACCAGCGGCCCCCGATAACCGGCCTCGGCCCACGCCGTACCGGAGGCGAGACACACCTGGTTGGCCCACCGCCGGATCACGGCGGGCCGATCGGCCGCAAGAAGCAGCACGTCGTACGCCGCTCCCGCGCCGGAACCGTCGAAGCCGCCGGGATTACCCGACCCGCCGAAGGCACCCGAATCACCGACCCCGCCCAAACCACCGAGAGCACCCGAACCAGCGCCCCCGCCCAAACCACCGGCCAGCAGTTCCTCCAGGTCCCCCACCCCCCGCACCACCCGCCGCTCCCCCGTGACCCTGACGTCCGAGTTCAGCGCCCGCAGTGCCGTCAACGCCGCGTCGATCTTGGGTGTGCCGAGATCCCGTTCCCGGAAGAGGGTCTGCCGGTTGAGGTTGGAGAGTTCGACGACGTCCGGCTCGACGCAGTGCAGCAGCCCGACCCCGGACGCCACCAGATCCCGCGCGGCCGCACCCCCCGTCCCTCCGACCCCGATCAGCAGGACCCGCGCCCGCCGCAACCGCACCTGCGGCTCCCACGCGCTCTCCCTGGGCCGGAGATCCATCCAGCGCATCAGGGTCATGCCCCTGCCGTACCGCTCGCGTTCCCGCTCCGTCAGCTCGGCCGGCGGCGCGGCACCGGCGTCCTCGACGTACCCGGCGGTGGTGAGGTCGGTGACCGCCTGGCGGATGTCCGCCTCCGGCAGCCGCAGTTCGGGATGGCGACGGGACACCTCGGCCACGACGTCGCCCACACCCCGCGTACCGTCCATGGCCTCGACCAGCGTCCACACCCAGCCGTCGGGATCCTTGACCTCGGCCCCGATGCCGTGGACGACGCTCCCGATCCGGACATGGCCGTCGACGGTCCGGTAGGCCCGGTGCTCCGGCTTGATCCGAGGCCGTCGTACCGCGTGCACCGTCATCTTCACGCCAATCTCGTGAACATCAACTACCCGGAGAACAACGGACGTTGACAAGCGTCACCGGCTGAGCGAACTCTGGCAAGAGCACATCGACCACGGCACGTCCCAGCCACCAACGGGAGGACAGGGCATGGCGAACAAGATCGAGATCCGTCCGCTGGACAAGAAGGAGACCACCAGCGACAGCGGTGGCAACGGCGGCTCCTGATCAGCCGCGAATGCCGGACGAGAACCTGGACCGGTATCCGGACGAGAACCTGGACCGGTATCTGACGGTCGAGGAAGTGGCCGACTCGGCACGGCAGTTGGTCTCCCGGCACCCGGGAACCGCCCGCCTGCGCCGGGTCGGCACGTCCCGTGCGGGCCGCCCGATCGAGATGCTGTCCGTGGGGCACGGCCCGCACCACGTCCTGGTGGTGGCCCGCCCGCACCCCGACGAACCGGTCGGCGGCACGACGGCACTGGCCCTGGCGAACCGGGTGGCAGGCGGCGACGGCGGGTCACCGGCGACGGACCCCGCCCGCACCACCTGGAACATCGTCCTGTGCCTCGATCCGGACGGCGCGGCCCTGAGCAAGGGCGTCGAGACGGCGACGGCGACCCCCGCCCCCACCCTCCACGACTACTACCGCACGGCCTTCCGCCCGATCGCGGCGGAGCAGCCGGAGTGGGCCCCGATCGAGTCGCGCCAACTCCCGGAGACCCAGGCCCTGTTCGCGGTGATCGACGAACTGCGCCCGTTCCTCCAGTGCTCCCTGCACAGCGTCGAAGCAGGCGGCACCTGGGTCCAGTTGACCGACGCGCTCCCTGAACTGCCGTCCCCTTTCCGCGCGTTCGCCACGGAACTCGGCATCCCGGTCCAGCTCGGCACCTTCGACGCCCTGTACTGGGAGAACCCGGCCCCCGGCATCCACGTCCTGCCCCCACCGCACAGCACGGCCCGCCTGGCACCCGGCTCGGAGAACATCGGCCTGTCCACGTGGTGCGCGCCCCAGCGGTACGGCGGGATCACCGCGATCGTCGAAGTCCCCATGTGGGCAACGGACATGGCCGGGGACCCGGCCCCGCACCCGGAGCCCGTACCGGCCCTGCGCGAGCTGGCCGGGCTGGTCCGGGACGGCGGCCGGCAGGTGACCACGGTCCTGGACAAGGCGCGCGCCTTCCTGCCCCCGCCCGAGACCGACGCGTCCCGACGGGTACTGGAGTGGATGGCCGACGGCCTGTACGACCTGGTCGCCACCTCGTGGGAGCAACTCACCCGTCGGCCCACCCCGTACCCCCTGCCGAAGGCCCAGATCTGCGCCCTGGACATCGTGGCCCGCCGCCAGCCCCTCCGCGCGGCAGGCCTCCTCCTGCGCCTCCTGCACGCGGCGCCCGACCCGGCGGCCCCGGCCCTCCACCACGACCTCAACGACCTCTACACCAGCTGGTGCACCTCCTTCGAATCCGCCCTGCGGCTGCGCTGGGTACCGGTACACGCCCAGGTGGAACTCCAGTCCCGCACGGTGGTGGCGGCAGCGGCGAGCGCGCTGCGCGCGCAGATGCCGTAACATCAACTTCCCTTCTCCACCGGCCACTTACCTCCCCGGAACTGCCCGCATGCCAGACAGAGACACGGCGGACACCAGCGACTCCCCGGACACCGGCGGCTCTCCGGACACCAGCGACTCCCCGGACACCAGCGGCTCCCCGGCAACCGGCGCCACCGCGGACAGCCACGACACGGCGGACTCCGGCCCGCGCCCGTCCTCCCTCCTGGGTGACGTGATCGAGGGCCTCTTCCCCGACGCGGCCGACCCGGACCGCCGCCGACGGAACCGGAAGATCCTCATCAGAGTGGCCTGGGTGGCCGTCAGCTCGCTCGTGCTGTTCCTGCTCACGAAGGGCGTCGACCAGCTCTCCTCGGAGCACGACGCGCGGGTGGCGAGCGAGGCCGACGACAAGGTCGACCGGGAGGGCCCCGCCTTCACCGCGAGCGTCCGGCAGGACACCCAGTACGCCGAGGCCTCCCTCTTCGACGCCCCGTTCACCGACGCCGAGAAGCGGCAGGTCGTCGGTCCGCCGCACGACCTGGGGCCGTTCAGCACGGCCCACCACGCCCGCCCGGTCTTCTACTCCGACGTCTGGCACCCCTCGATCCGCGGGGACTGGTGGGGCTACTCCGAGGCCTGGCTGGTCGACCTCATCAGCGACCGCAAGGCCGCCCTGGCCGTCAACGGCATGCGCATGAAGGACGTCACCTGCACCCCGGCCAAGGCCGACACGGTGATCGTCTCGCGCGGTGAGGGCGAGGGCAGCTACGCCGGAGTCCTCTTCGACGTCAACCGCTCCACCAGCGTCCCCGTGATCACCGGCAGCGAGGAAAAGCACTACGGCGAGCCGTACTTCACCCAGAAGAAGATCGACCTGGGCAACGGCGCCACCCCCGGCGGCCTCCGCATCCAGGTCACCTCCGGTACGAAGGACTGCACCTGGAAGGCCTTCGAGGTCACCTACGTCGACTCGAAGGGCACGCACACCCAGGACATCACGAACAACGGAAAGCCCTTCAGCGTGCACGGCATCGCGCAACACCCCAAGCAGATCTACGAGTTCAGCGTCAACGGCATCAAGGAGTGCGCTCCGCAGGAGCACGGGCAGTACACCTGCCCGGAGGATGACAAGAAGTGACCGGAGTGAGCACCTGGGGACGGAGCCTCACCGCGGCGGGAATCCGTGAGCCCCGCCTCCGCGACGACTACACCCGCGGGCGCCGGCTGGTGTCCCGCTTCCGCCGGAGCTCCTATCTGGCGGCCCGGCTGCTGCTGCCCCCGCCGACGCTGCCGCACGTGGTGGCCGCGACCGCTTTCATGCACCACGGGGACAACCTCCTGGACACCGGCCCGAAGCGGCAGCGGATCGAGGCCTGGGCCTCCTGGGAGCAACGCGTACGCAAGGCCCTGGCCCGGGGCACGGCCGACGAACCGCTGATCCGCGCGCTGCTCCACACGGTCACCGCGTACCCACGGCTCCACGGCACGGTGGAGGAGTACCTCGCCACCGCCCACACCGACCTGGACTTCACCGGCTTCGTCTCCGAGGCCGACTTCCAGTCCTACGTCGACGCCTACTCCCTCCCCTCCTTCATGCTCGTCGCCACCCTCCTGGGCCCGGAGCGGGACGACGACGGCCGCTACCGGGCGATGTGCCGGACCCTCATGGCCGGCAGCCAACGCCTGGACTTCGTCAACGACCTCGCCGAGGACACCGCGGAGGGCCGACCGGGCATCCCGTCCGAGACACTGGAGCGCTTCTCCCTCACCCCCGCGGACCTCACCCCGGGCCACGACTCCCCGGGCCTGCGCGAGCTTCTGACCCACGAGATCGAGACGGCCCGCACCGACCTCCGCAGGGCCCAGGAACTCGGCGCCCGGCTCCCACCCCTCAACCAGTCCCTGCTGAGGGCCTTCACCGAGATCGAACTCCGCACAGCCGACGCGGCACTGACCCACGGCCCGGCCCTCCTCCACGGCCCCGCCCGCCCACCGCTCCTGGCCACGCTACGAATCCTGCACAGACAACGCCGTCACTGACCGACGTCCCCCAGCGGCTGCACGGACGTGACAAGTCACCCGCTACACGTTGAAGCGGAACTCCACCACATCCCCGTCCTGCATCACGTAGTCCTTGCCCTCCATCCGCGCCTTCCCCTTCGCGCGGGCCTCCGCCACCGAGCCGGTCTCCACCAGGTCCTCGAAGGAGATGACCTCCGCCTTGATGAAGCCCTTCTGGAAGTCGGTGTGGATGACGCCGGCCGCCTCGGGGGCCGTGGCGCCCTTCTTGATGGTCCAGGCGCGGGATTCCTTGGGGCCGGCCGTGAGGTAGGTCTGCAGGCCGAGGGTGTTGAAGCCGACGCGGGCGAGGGTGGTCAGGCCCGGCTCCTCGGCGCCCACCGACTCCAGGAGCTCCATCGCGTCCTCCTCGTCGAGCTCGGCGAGGTCCGCCTCCAGCTTGGCGTTGAGGAAGATCGCCTCGGCGGGGGCGACCAGGGCACGCTGCTCGGCCTTGAAGTCGTCGTCGACCAGTTCGTCCTCGTCGACGTTGAAGACATAGAGGAAGGGCTTGGTGGTCAGGAGGTGCAGGTCGTGGAGGAGTTCCTCGTTGCCGGAGCCCTGGACGATGCCTGCAGAGAAGAGGGTGTCGCCCTTCTCCAGGATCGCCTTCGCGGCCTCGACCGCCGCCACCTTGGGCGCCACGTCCTTCTTGATCCGCGACTCCTTCTGCAGGCGCGGCAGGACCTTCTCGATGGTCTGGAGGTCGGCGAGGATCAGCTCGGTGTTGATCGTCTCGATGTCGTCCTTCGGCGAGACCTTGCCGTCGACGTGCACGACGTTCGCGTCCTTGAAGGCGCGGATGACCTGGCAGATCGCGTCGGACTCGCGGATGTTCGCGAGGAACTTGTTGCCCAGGCCCTCGCCCTCGGAGGCGCCCTTCACGATGCCCGCGATGTCGACGAAGTCGACCGTCGCCGGGAGGATGCGCTGCGAGGAGAAGATTTCGGCCAGTTTCGTCAGGCGCGGGTCCGGGACACCGACCACGCCCACGTTCGGCTCGATCGTGGCGAACGGGTAGTTGGCCGCGAGCACGTCGTTCTTGGTGAGGGCGTTGAACAGGGTCGACTTGCCGACATTCGGCAGACCGACGATTCCGATCGTGAGCGACACGTTGCGACTTCCCGTAGTGAGAGGGCCAGGGGGCCGGTGCCCGTACCGGGCGGGCCAGAGGGCCGGCGGGCCGACCGATCCCCCAGTTTACGGGCTGACCGGCCCCGCCCCGCCGGGCCTCTCGAACGCATGGCCAAGGTCTGTCCTACGGCGTGTCTGAAGGGCGATTCGACACATAAACCGACCTAAGTTGGTCGGGTGGAGCAACACAGGACGCGACCCCCGCACAACGGAACGCGACGCGGCACCCCTCCGCTGCCCCCGCAGGCGGCCCGCGGCGGCGCACGCCCGGCGACGGGCCGCCCGGCCGCCCGTCCCGCAGGGGTACGGCAACCCGGTCCCCCGCCGGCCGAGCGGGTACGGCGGCTGCCGAACCCCCGGCTGACCGGGCTGGGCGGCGGCCTGTTCTGCGGGGCCGCGATGTTCGTCCTCGGCGGCCTGGACGCGCTGCTGTTCGGGGCCTCACCGACGGTGTACGGCGTGCTGTTCCTGCCGGTGTGCGTCCTGACCGCGCTGTGGGTGCGCAAGGGCGACCTGGTGACCGCCCCCGTCGTCGTACCGATCGCCTTCGCGGTGGGCCTGCTCCCCGTGGCCGAGAGCGGCGGCGGCCTGGCGGGCCGCCTGATGGGCCTGGTGACGGCACTGGCCACCCAGGCCGGCTGGCTCTACGGCGGCACGCTCGTCGCGGGCGTGATCGTGTCCGTGCGCAAGATCACCCTGATGCGCCGCCAGGTCGCCCGGCGCCGCCCGCCGAGGGCCTGACCCGGCGATCCCGGGACTCGTCCCGGCCGAGTCCTAGCCGTCCTTCGCCGCGCGCATCGCCGCTCCCACGATCCCCGCGTTGTTCTGCAGCTGCGCGGGGACGATCTCCGCCTGGATGCCCTCGATGAAGTGCAGGAACTTCTCGGACTTGCGGCTGACTCCGCCGCCGATGATGAACAGCTCCGGCGAGAAGAGCATCTCCACATGGGCGAGGTACTTGGTGACGCGCCGGGCCCAGTGCTCCCAGGTCAGCTCGCCGTCGTCCTTGGCCTTGCTGGAGGCCCGCTTCTCCGCGTCGTGCCCGCCCAGCTCCAGGTGGCCCAGCTCGGTGTTGGGCACGAGCTCGCCGTCGACGAAGACCGCGCTGCCGATGCCGGTGCCGAAGGTCAGCAGGATGACCGTGCCCCGGCGGCCGCGGCCCGCGCCGAAGTTCATCTCGGCGACGCCCGCCGCGTCCGCGTCGTTGACCACCGTCGTGGCCAGGCCGCCCAGCCGCTCGGTGAACAACGCGCGCGCGTCCACGTCGACCCAGCTCTTGTCGACGTTGGCCGCCGTACGGATCGTGGATCCGCCGGTGACCACGCCCGGGAAGGTGAGCCCGACCGGGCCCGCCCACCCGAAGTGCTCGACGACCTGTCTCACCCCGTCGGCAACGCCGTCGGGAGTCGCCGGGTGCGGGGTGAGCACCTTGAAGCGCTCCTCCGCGAGGTCACCCCTGTCGAGGTCGACAGGGGCGCCCTTGATCCCGGACCCACCGATGTCCACACCGAAGATCTGCATGGCCCTACGTTACGACGGACGACTGACAGTCACTCGGCCGAGGAGCCCGTGCGCTCGGCGATCAGCGCCGCCGCCTCGTCGCGCAGATCCCGGCGCAGCTCCTTGGGCAGTGAGAAGGTGATCGACTCCTCGGCCGCCTTGACGATCTCCACGTCCTCGAAGCCGCGCCGCGACAGCCACTCCAGGACCTGCTCGACCAGGATCTCCGGCACGGAGGCGCCGGAGGTGACGCCGACCGTGCTCACGCCCTCCAGCCAGGCCTCGTCGATCTCGTCGGCGAAGTCCACCAGGTAGGCCTCGCGGGAGCCGGCCAGCTTGGCGACCTCGACCAGCCGCTTGGAGTTGGAGGAGTTGCGCGAGCCGACGACGATCACCAGCTCGGCCTCGGCGCCCATCTGCTTCACCGCGAGCTGACGGTTCTGCGTGGCGTAGCAGATGTCGTCGCTGGGCGGGGAGATCAGCTGCGGGAACTTCTCCTTCAGGGCGTCGACGGTCTCCATGGTCTCGTCGACGGAGAGGGTGGTCTGCGACAGCCAGACGACCTTGGAGGGGTCGCGGACCTCGACCTTGGCGACGTCTTCCGGACCGTCGACGAGCGTGATGTGGTCGGGGGCCTCGCCGGAGGTGCCGATGACCTCCTCGTGGCCCTCGTGCCCGATCAGGAGGATGTCGTAGTCCTCCTTGGCGAAGCGGACGGCTTCCTTGTGGACCTTGGTGACCAGCGGGCAGGTCGCGTCGATGGTGGCGAGCCTGCCGCGCTCCGCCTCCTCGTGGACGACCGGGGCCACGCCGTGGGCGGAGAACATCACGATGTTCCCCTCGGGGACCTCCTCCGTGCGCTCGACGAAGATGGCGCCCTTCTTCTCCAGGGTCTGCACGACGTACTTGTTGTGCACGATCTCGTGCCGGACATAGATCGGAGCCCCGTACTGCTCCAGGGCTTTCTCGACGGCGATCACGGCGCGGTCCACACCCGCGCAGTAACCACGGGGAGCGGCGAGCAGGACACGGCGGCCAGGCGAAGCAGTCATGGGATCCATCGTAGGGCCACGTTCGGCGGGTCAAAGATCGCGTCCGCGGGGATACATGCCCTGGAGTGGGAGGGGTGGGGAAGGACACGACGGGCGAGGCACTGGCGGAGGCACCATGTCCGACACCGGAACGGCGACGCGGAACCCCGAAGCGGGCCGTGACCTGCGGCGCAGCCTCGGCTTCCGGGATCTGGTGGTCTACGGGCTGCTTTTCATCGCCCCCATGGCGCCCGTCGGCGTGTTCGGCACGCTCGACGCCAAGTCGCACGGGGCGGTGGCGCTGGTCTACGTCGTAGCGACGGTCGCGATGGCGTTCACCGCGTTCAGTTACGCGCAGATGGTGCGGGTGGTGCCGCAGGCGGGCTCGGTGTTCGCGTACGCGCGCGTGGCGCTCGGGAAGGAGGCGGGGTTCGTCGCCGGCTGGATGGCGATGCTCGACTACCTCCTCATCCCGGCGGTGGCGTACCTCTTCTCCGGCATCGCGATGAACGCCCTCGTCCCCGAGGTCTCGCGCTGGGTGTGGACGGCGCTCGCGGTGGTCGTCACGACGCTCCTGAACCTCTGGGGCGTACGGGCCGCGGCCCGGGTCGGCTTCCTGGTCCTGGCGATGGAGATCGTGGTGCTGCTGGTCTTCCTGGTGTCGGCGGTGGTGGTGCTGGCCCGGGACGGCGCCGAGCGGGGCTGGCTGTCGCCGCTGTCGGGGGACGGTACGCAGGGTTCCTTCGCCCTGTCCGCGGTGATCGGGGCGGTGTCGGTCGCCGTCCTCTCGTACCTCGGCTTCGACGCGATCGCGACCTTCGCGGAGGAGGTCACCGGCGGGTCGGAGAAGGTCGCCCGGGCGGTGCTGTTCTGTCTCGCGCTGGCGGGTGTGCTGTTCGTGGCGCAGTCGTATCTGGTGGCGCTGCTGGAGCCGACGACGTCGGCGCAGCTGGCCGCGGAGCCGGGGAAGCAGGGGTCGGCCTTCTACGACGCCGTCGACACGTCCGTCGGGGGCTGGCTGCACGATCTGGTGGCCGTCAGCAAGGCGATCGGGGCGGCGTTCGCGGCGCTGGCCGGGCAGGCGGCGGCGGGGCGGCTGCTGTTCGCCATGGGGCGGGAGCGGCGGCTGCCGCGGGCGCTGTCGAAGACGGACTCCGGGGTGCCGCGGGTGGCGTTGCTGTGCGCGGCGGTGATCACGCTGGTGGCGGCGGTGTGGGCGGCGCGGCGGGACGACGGGATGGACCACCTGGTGTCGGTGGTCGACATCGGCGCCCTGACGGCGTTCACGCTGCTGCACGCGAGCGTGGTGGGCTGGTTCGCGGTGCGGCGGGCCGGGGGGCCGGTGGTTTGGTGGCGGCATGTGCTGGTGCCGGTGGCGGGGGCGGCGATCACTGTCGCGGTGATCGTGGAGGCGTCGGGGGCGGCGCAGGTGGTGGGGGCGGTGTGGTTCGTGGTGGGACTCGCGGTGCTCGTGGCCCAACGCGGGCAGGCGGGCCCGCCCGGCGATTGAGGACGTTGTCGTACCCGGCCGTTACCCTCGCGGCATGGCTCTCAACACGTCCCCCGAAACCGCCATCCCCGTCGGTGAGGTCTCGCGGCTCATCGGGGGGTGGATCGACCGGCTCGGGGCCGTGTGGGTCGAGGGGCAGATCACTCAGCTGTCGCGGCGGCCCGGGGCCGGGGTCGTGTTCCTGACCCTGCGCGACCCGTCGTTCGACATCTCGGTCAGCGTCACCTGCTACCGCCAGGTCTTCGACGCCGTCGCCGACGTCGTCAGCGAGGGCGCCCGGGTCGTCGTACACGCGAAACCGGAGTGGTACGCACCGCGGGGGCAGCTGTCGCTGCGGGCCGCCGAGATAAGGCCTGTCGGCGTGGGTGAACTGCTCGCCCGACTGGAGCAGTTGAAGAAGTCGCTCGCCGCCGAGGGGCTGTTCGCGGCCGAGCGGAAGAAGCCGCTGCCGTTCCTGCCGCAGTTGATCGGGCTGGTGTGCGGTCGGGCCTCCGCCGCCGAGCGGGACGTCCTGGAGAACGCCCGGCACCGCTGGCCCGCCGTCCGCTTCGAGGTGCGCAACGTCGCCGTGCAGGGCGTGCACGCCGTCCCGCAGGTCGTGCAGGCCGTGAAGGAGCTCGACGAGCTCGGCGAGGTGGACGTGATCATCGTCGCGCGCGGCGGCGGCAGCGTGGAGGACCTGCTGCCCTTCTCCGACGAGCAGTTGGTGCGCGCCGTCGCCGAGTGCCGCACGCCCGTCGTCTCCGCCATCGGGCACGAGCCCGACAACCCGCTGCTCGACCACGTCGCCGACCTGCGGGCCTCCACCCCGACGGACGCCGCCAAGAAGGTCGTACCGGACGTCGGCGAGGAGTACGAGCGCGTACGGCTGCTGCGGGACCGCGCGCGGCGGTGCGTGGAGGCGTTCGTGGAGCGGGAGGAGCGGGGGCTGGCGCATGCGCTCGCGCGGCCGTCGATAGAGGATCCGCACCGGATGATCGACGAGCGGGCCGATCATGTCGCCTCGCTGGTCGACCGTTCGCGGCGCACCCTCGGCCATCTCCTGGACCGCGCCGACTCCGAGCTGACGCACACGCACGCGCGCGTGGTGGCCCTCTCCCCCGCCGCCACGCTCAAGCGCGGGTACGCCGTGCTGCAGAAGGCGGACGGGCATGTGGTGCGGGATCCCGGCGAGGTGAGTGCCGAGGAGACGCTGCGGGCGCGGGTCTCCGAGGGCGAGTTCTCCGTAAGAGTCGACGCATAGGGTGGGCGGATGACCAGCAAGGTGGCCGAAGAGGCGCTCGGGTACGAGCAGGCGCGGGACGAGTTGATCGAGGTCGTACGACGCCTGGAGGCGGGCGGTACGACGCTGGAGGAGTCCCTGGCGCTCTGGGAGCGCGGCGAGGAGCTGGCCAAGGTGTGCCGGCGCTGGCTGGACGGGGCGCGGGCGCGGCTGGACGCGGCGCTGGCGGAGGAGGAAGAGGCCGGCGACGAGGAGGGCGGGGAGTAGTCCTCGTACCCGTCCGTGTGAAGCGGATCACTGCGTCCCGCTTTTTGTTGAACCTTGAACTTCCTTGGCGTACGGTCATGCCTGTCGACCGAAACGGACCGCGGTCCGGTAATCGGAGCCAGACTACCCCCGAGGAAGATCCCCACATGTCTCTCGTTCTCGACCCCGCCGCCCAGGACCTGCTGTTCCGTGAGGCCCGCACCGCGAACACCTTCACCGACGAGCCGGTGACCGAGGAGCAGGTGCAGGCGATCTACGACCTGGTCAAGTACGGCCCGACCTCCATGAACCAGTCGCCGCTGCGCATCACCCTGGTCCGCTCCGCCGAGGCCCGCGAGCGCCTCGTCGGCCTGATGGCCGAGGGCAACCAGAAGAAGACCGCCACCGCCCCGCTGGTCGCGATCCTCTCCGCGGACAACGAGTTCCACGAGGAGCTGCCCGCGCTCTTCCCGCACTTCCCGCAGGCCAAGGACACCGTCTTCAGCGCCCGCGAGGTCCGTGAGGGCAGCGCCGCCCTGAACGCCTCCCTGCAGGCCGCGTACTTCATCATCGGCGTCCGCGCCGCGGGGCTCGCCGCCGGCCCGATGACCGGTGTCGACTTCGCGGGCATCCAGAAGGAGTTCCTGGACGACGACCACACCCCGCTGATGGTGATCAACATCGGCAAGCCGGGCGAGGACGCCTGGTTCCCGCGCTCCCCGCGCCTGGAGTACGACCAGGTCGTCACCACGGTCTGAGCGAATCCCCATGCGCGAGAGGCCCCCGGCAGCGACGCCGGGGGCCTCTCGCGTACGCGGACGCGGTCACGACGTCTTCAGTGCCTGCGCCATCTCCGTCAGCTGCTTGAACGAGCCCGTGCCCGCGACCACCGTCGTCGAGCTCTTCCCGGGGAGCACGAGGGCGTCGTAACGGCCGCCCGTGTAGCGCGTCCAGGTCTCGCCGTTGATCCGCTGGGTGGTCTTCGTCGCCGACGCGCCCTGGCTGGCGTCGTCGATGAACTCCGACGCCTTCTGAGTCGACTGCTCGATCTGCACGTACTGACCGCCGGGGGCGTGGAAGCCCAGGTGCCAGGCGTCGAAGTTCGCGCCGTCGAAGCGGACCGAGGTCGCCTTCCAGGACTTGGACAGGCCCTCGGGAGCGGCCACCGGGTAGGCCGCGGCGCGGCGCGCCGTGAGCAGCTCGACCCGGTAGTCGACCCGCTTGATGTCCGGAGCGGAGTCGTCGTGCGGGATGAACACGTAGATGAGCGCCGCCGCGATCCCGATGATGCCCAGGGAGAGGATCATGTCCCGGGCCGTCTTCTGCCTGCCGTTCGAACCTGCCACGCCCTCTATCGTCGCAGGTGCCCGGTCCGCTCATCCGTGGGGTCCCCTGCTCATTTTGTCGGACTGACGATAGAGTCGAGGGTCGAACCCTCATCCGGCCGTCGTCGTATCAGAAAGGTGCGCCTCGATGACCGAGCATCATCACTTGCCGTCCGAACTCGAAGTCCCCAGCGAAGCCCCCGACCGCAACCTCGCCCTGGAGCTCGTCCGGGTGACCGAAGCCGCCGCGATGGCCGCGGGCCGCTGGGTCGGGCGGGGCGACAAGAACGGCGCCGACGGTGCCGCGGTGCGCGCCATGCGGACCCTCGTCTCCACCGTGTCGATGAACGGCGTGGTCGTCATCGGCGAGGGCGAGAAGGACGAGGCGCCGATGCTCTTCAACGGGGAGCGGGTCGGTGACGGGACCGGGCCGGAGTGCGACATTGCCGTCGACCCGATCGACGGGACCACGCTGACGGCCAAGGGCATGCCGAACGCGATCGCCGTGCTGGCGGCCGCGGACCGCGGGTCGATGTTCGACCCGTCCGCCGTCTTCTACATGGACAAGCTGGTCACCGGGCCCGAGGCGGCGGACTTCGTCGACATCAACGCGCCGGTGTCGGTGAACATCCGGCGGGTCGCGAAGGCGAAGCGGTCCACGCCGGAGGACGTGACCGTGGTGATCCTGGACCGGCCGCGGCACGAGGGGATCATCAAGGAGATCCGGGAGGCCGGGGCGCGGATCAAGCTGATCTCCGACGGTGACGTGGCGGGGTCGATCTACGCGCTGCGCGAGGGCACCGGCGTCGACATGCTGCTGGGCATCGGCGGTACGCCGGAGGGGATCATCTCCGCCTGTGCCGTGAAGTGCCTCGGCGGCACGATCCAGGGCAAGCTGTGGCCGAAGGACGACGAGGAGCGGGCGCGGGCGGTCGACGCCGGGCACGACCTCGACCGGGTGCTGATGACGGACGACCTGGTCTCCGGGGAGAACGTCTTCTTCGTCGCGACCGGGATCACCGACGGTGAGCTGCTGCGGGGTGTGCGCTACCGGTCGGAGACGGCGACGACCGACTCGATCGTGATGCGGTCGAAGTCGGGGACGGTACGGCGGATCGACTCGGAGCACCGCCTGAGCAAGCTGCGGGCCTACAGCGCGATCGACTTCGACCGGGCCAAGTAGCCCCAGAGGCCCAGGATCTGGAAGGCAAGGGCGCCCCCGGTGCGGAGGGGGCGCCCTTCTGCCGTCCCGCGGCGCCTGTCAGCCCGCCTGCGCTATACGGCCCTGAGCCCTCGCCGCCTTCTTCAGCTCCATGTCGCGGCGGCGCCTGCGGGCCAGGACCACGCGGCGTTCCGCTGCCGTCAGGCCGCCCCAGACGCCGTAGGGCTCGGGTTGCAGAAGGGCGTGCTCGCGGCACTCGACCATGACCGGGCAGCGCGCGCAGACGCGCTTGGCCGCCTCTTCCCTGGACAGGCGCGCGGCGGTGGGTTCCTTGGACGGTGCGAAGAACAGGCCTGCCTCGTCGCGCCGGCACACCGCCTCGGTGTGCCAGGGTGCGTCTTGGTCCCTGTCCCGCACTGGCACCCGCTGGGCCGGAACGGCAGCTACCTGCAGGGACGAATGCGGCGGTTGCAGCACGGTCTACTCCTGACGACGGCTTCGCGAGCGAGCGACGATGCAGCAAGCCCTACCCGCTGTGCGTGCGCCTATGCACTGAGTACCGGACCGGTCGGATTCACAACCGTCAACGATCCAGATGCTTGCGCAAACTCTTGTCCACCTTGCGCTGAACCCGATCGAGAATGTCCGCGACGAGCTTGCCCCGCTTCGGCTTCGCTTCGACATTGCCCAGTACCGCCCAGCCGTCGATGTAGACGACCGGTGCGTCCGGTTCCGTCGAATCGAGCGGCGCCACCTCGAAGTTGCCCAGCACACCACCGCCGGTGCCGCGCAGCGACACGTTCTCCGGGACGCGGATCTCGATGTTCCCGAAGACCGAGATCGTCTTGACCACGACCTGCTGGTACTCGAAGAGCGCCTCGCTGAGGTCTATCTCGACGGAGCCGAAGATCGCGTACGCGTGGATACGGCGTCCCGCGCGCCAGCGGCCCCTGCGGACCGCGGTGCTGAAGACCGCCACCACACTGTCGTCCGGGTCGGCCGGGATCGCGCCCACGGTGGGGCGGCTCGGGGCCGCGGCGAAGGAGGGGGCCGCGCGGTGTCGGTGGGCGGCGGGCAGGTCCCGTACGAAGACCTCCAGCTCGCCGACGGTCTTCGCGGCGAGCACGCCCTCCACCCGCTCGGCGTGCTCGTCGGCGGTCAGCCGGCCCTCGGCCAGGGCCTCACGCAGGATGTCGGCGATACGGTCCCGGTCGGCGTCGGAGGCGCGGAGTGCCGCCTGCTCCTGAAGATCCTGCTTCTGAAGGTCCACGGCAGCAGCGTACCGAAACGCGATAGATCGCGACTACCCCAACTGAGGATTACCTCACACGGTCCGTGTCAGAGCCAGGTTCTACGCTGGTGAAGCCTGCCAGTGTCGGCCGGCCGCCGTCTGTCGAGTGAGGAATGGGCACCGATGCCTGAGTTCGCGTACACCGATCTGCTCCCCATGGGAGAGGACACCACCCCGTACCGGCTGGTGACCTCCGAGGGTGTCTCCACCTTCGAGGCCGACGGGCGGACGTTCCTCAAGGTGGAGCCGGAGGCGCTGCGCAAGCTCGCCGAGGAGGCCATCCACGACATCCAGCACTACCTGCGCCCGGCCCACCTGGCCCAGCTGCGCCGCATCATCGACGACCCCGAGGCGTCGAGCAACGACAAGTTCGTCGCCCTCGACCTGCTGAAGAACGCGAACATCGCGGCGGCCGGCGTGCTCCCGATGTGCCAGGACACCGGCACGGCGATCGTCATGGGCAAGCGCGGCCAGAACGTCCTCACCGAGGGCGGCGACGAGGCGGCCCTCAGCAAGGGCATCTACGACGCGTACCTGAACCTCAACCTGCGCTACTCGCAGATGGCTCCGCTCACGATGTGGGAGGAGAAGAACACCGGCTCCAACCTGCCGGCCCAGATCGAGCTGTACGCCACCGACGGCGGCGCCTACAAGTTCCTGTTCATGGCGAAGGGCGGCGGCTCCGCCAACAAGTCCTTCCTGTACCAGGAGACCAAGGCGGTCCTGAACGAGTCCTCCATGATGAAGTTCCTGGAGGAGAAGATCCGTTCGCTGGGTACGGCCGCCTGCCCGCCGTACCACCTGGCGATCGTCGTCGGCGGTACGAGCGCCGAGTACGCCCTGAAGACCGCCAAGTACGCCTCCGCGCACTACCTGGACGAGATCCCCGCCGAGGGCTCCGAGCTGGGGCACGGCTTCCGGGACAAGGACCTGGAGCAGAAGGTCTTCGAGCTGACCCAGAAGATCGGGATCGGCGCGCAGTTCGGCGGCAAGTACTTCTGCCACGACGTACGGGTCGTACGGCTGCCGCGGCACGGCGCGTCCTGCCCGGTCGCCATCGCCGTGTCCTGCTCGGCCGACCGCCAGGCCCTCGCGAAGATCACGCCCGAGGGTGTCTTCCTGGAGCAGCTGGAGACGGACCCGGCGCGCTTCCTCCCGGACACCACGGACGAGCACCTCGACGAGGCCGGCGACGTCGTGAGGATCGACCTCAACCAGCCGATGGACGACATCCTCGCCGAGCTCACCAAGTACCCGGTCAAGACCCGGCTCTCGCTCACCGGCCCGCTGGTCGTGGCCCGCGACATCGCGCACGCCAAGATCAAGGAGCGGCTCGACGCGGGCGAGGAGATGCCGCAGTACCTGAAGGACCACCCGGTGTACTACGCGGGCCCGGCCAAGACCCCCGAGGGCTACGCGTCCGGTTCCTTCGGCCCGACCACGGCCGGGCGCATGGACAGCTACGTCGAGCAGTTCCAGGCGGCCGGCGGCTCCAAGGTGATGCTCGCCAAGGGCAACCGCAGCAAGCAGGTCACCGACGCGTGCGACGCGCACGGCGGCTTCTACCTCGGCTCCATCGGCGGCCCGGCCGCGCGTCTGGCCCAGGACTGCATCAAGAAGGTCGAGGTCGTCGAGTACGAGGAGCTCGGCATGGAGGCGGTCTGGAAGATCGAGGTCGAGGACTTCCCGGCGTTCATCGTGGTCGACGACAAGGGCAACGACTTCTTCCAAGATCCCGCCCCGGCGCCGACGTTCACGTCAATTCCGGTTCGGGGGCCCGGGCTGGCGTAGTACCTCGGGCGCGGCGGGAGACGGATCTCGCCCCCGCCGCCCCTACCCCCATCGGCCCCGAAGGGCCTCGTCCTCAAACGCCGGACAGGCTGACGGGTGCCGTCGGACGAACAAGTCGAACGACTTCTTCCAGGACCCGGCGCCCGCACCGACGTTCACGACGATTCCGGTGCGGGGGCCGGGGCTGGCCTGACCGGCCTCCTGGACGGACGCCCGCCCCTGATTGGAGCAGGGGCGGGCGTCTCGGATCAGCCGGAGCAGAGGACCAGGTTGACCGTGCCGCCCACCGGGACCATCTTCGGGCTGTGCGGGTCGGCCATGAACACCGAGCCCGGCTTGCAGCCCGTGACCGGCCTCTTGGAGACCGTGCCGAGCTGGAGCTGGGCCTTTGCCAGCAGCTGCTTGGCGTACACCAGGTCCAAGCCCGCGAAGTCGATGGTGAACGAATCCCCGGGCTTGCCGACCAGGACAGTGGTGAGCTTGCTCCCGTTCTGGGTGACGCCGCCCGAGGCGGCGGTGCTGCTCGCGGCGGGACGGGCCCTGTGGTCCGTGCCGCCCGTCATGGAGGCCAGGGCCGTCCCGCCGCCCGCCACGATCAGGGCGGTGGCGACGGCGGCGATGCCCACGGCCCGCCGACGGCGGGTGCGGCGCACGATCCCCGGCGCGTCGAAGTCGGGGGCCTCGGCCGAG
Organism: Streptomyces cylindrosporus; assembly: GCF_022698165.1. GTDB lineage: Bacteria > Actinomycetota > Actinomycetes > Streptomycetales > Streptomycetaceae > Streptomyces > Streptomyces cylindrosporus. The sequence continues at coordinate 149,281 of NZ_JALDAY010000005.1, read as the reverse complement.
TCGGCGTAGTCGTTCATGGCGTTCACCAGGTGCTCCTCGAAGGGTGTGCAGCCGGAGGGCCGTGCGTCACCGTACGAAGTCATCGGGATCCTCCCTGGGGCTGCTGCGGTGAAGGGCCGGAGAGTGCGGGGAACTGGCTCCTGAGCTTCTCGATCCCCCGAGCCAGCTGGGAGCGCACCGTGCTCGGCGAGATGTCCAGGTCGGCCGCGATCTCGGCGTCGGAGAGGTCGTGGAAGTACCGCAGCACCACGACCGTCCGCATCCGCATGGGCAGTTGCTGCAGCGCGCGCACCAACTGGTCCCTGCTGTCGACCTGTCCGTACTCGTCGCCGGGCGCGACCCGCTCGCCGCTGTCGGGGACGGTCCTGCGGAACCTGCGCCGGCGGTCGTTGGCGAGGTTCACCATGATCCGCCGGACGTAGGCGTCCGGGGCGTCCGCGGCGGCGACCGTGCGCCACTTGCGGCAGGCCCGCTCCAGGGTCTCCTGGACCAGGTCCTCGGCCGCGTCGCGGTTGCCGGTCAGCACGAGGGCGCCCCGGAACAGCGCGGCCGACCGGGCGGTCACGAAACTGTGGAAGTCGCTCTCCACACGCTCCTCCCTTCCTGTCACCCGTCCTCGACGTGGACACGCCCGCGTCTGCTGCACGACGGCGGTGAGACCTGGGTCACAGCCCCCGGGTGGCGCAAGGTCCGGAACATCTCCACCGTCCCGATCGCTATACGGACATGAGCGAATACCGCATCGAGCACGACTCCATGGGCGAGGTCCGCGTCCCCGTCGACGCCAAGTGGCGGGCCCAGACACAGCGGGCCGTGGAGAACTTCCCCGTCTCCGGGCAGCGGATCGAGCGTGCGCACATCGAGGCGCTCGCGCGGATCAAGGGGGCCGCCGCGAAGGTGAACGCGCGGCTGGGGGTGCTCGACAAGGACGTCGCCGAGGCCATCCAGGAGGCGGCCGCGGAGGTCGCCCGCGGGGACTGGGACGCGCACTTCCCGGTCGACGTGTTCCAGACCGGATCCGGGACCTCGTCCAACATGAACACCAACGAGGTCCTCGCCACGCTGGCGAGCGAGCGGCTCGGCAGGGACGTACACCCGAATGATCATGTCAACGCCTCGCAGTCGTCCAACGACGTCTTCCCGTCGTCCATCCATGTCGCCGCCACCGCCGCCGTCACCCGGGACCTGATCCCGGCCCTGGAGCACCTCGCCGCCTCGCTGGAGCGCAAGGCGGAGGAGTTCGGGGACGTGGTGAAGTCGGGGCGGACGCATCTGATGGACGCCACCCCGGTGACCCTGGGGCAGGAGTTCGGGGGGTACGCGGCGCAGGTGCGGTACGGGGTGGAGCGGCTGTACGCCTCGCTCCCCCGGCTCGCCGAACTGCCGTTGGGCGGGACGGCCGTGGGCACCGGCATCAACACCCCGCCCGGGTTCTCCGCGGCCGTGATCGAGGAGGTCGCCCGCGTCACGGGGCTGCCGCTCACCGAGGCCCGCGACCACTTCGAGGCGCAGGGCGCGCGGGACGGGATCGTCGAGACCAGCGGGCAGCTGAGGACCATCGCGGTCGGGCTCACCAAGATCGCCAACGATCTGCGGTGGATGGCCTCGGGGCCGCGGACCGGGCTCGCCGAGATCAACCTGCCCGATCTGCAGCCCGGTTCGTCGATCATGCCGGGCAAGGTCAACCCGGTGATCCCGGAGGCCGTTCTCATGGTCGCCGCCCAGGTCACCGGGAACGACGCCACGGTCGCCACCGCGGGCGCCGCCGGCAACTTCGAGCTGAACGTGATGCTGCCGGTCATCGCCAAGAACGTCCTGGAGTCGATCCGGCTGCTCGCCAACGTCTCCCGGCTGCTCGCCGACCGGACCGTGGACGGCATCACCGCCAACCGGGAACGGGCGCGCGAGTACGCCGAGTCCTCGCCCTCCGTGGTCACCCCGCTCAACAAGTACATCGGGTACGAGGAGGCCGCCAAGGTCGCCAAGAAGGCGCTCGCGGAGCGGAAGACGATCCGCGAGGTCGTCCTGGAGAACGGTTACGTGGAGCGCGGCGACCTCACCGAGGAGCAGCTCGACCAGGCGCTGGATGTCCTGCGGATGACGCGCCCGTAACCAATCACGGCCGGTGGAAGAACCGTGACGCTCACCGCAGCGTCGTATGCCCATGGCACCTAATATCTGTGCATGGCAGAGGGCGGAGCGGTGAGAGCGGACGAGGTGGCGGGTTCGGCGACGGGCTTCTGGGCCCCCGGGACACAGGTCCTGTGGCGGTACCGGGAGAACGCCGGCGAGCGGTTCCACATCGTGCGCCCGGTCACCGTCGTCCGCGACGACGCCGAACTGCTCGCGGTGTGGCTCGCGCCCGGCACCGAGTGCGTGAAGCCGGTGCTCGCCGACGGCACGCCCGTGCACCAGGAGCCGCTCCACTCGCGCTACACCAAGCCACGGACCGTCCGGCGCGACCGGTGGTTCGGCACGGGCGTGCTGAAGCTGGCCCGGCCCGGCGACCCCTGGTCGGTGTGGCTGTTCTGGGAACCGGGCTGGAAGTTCAAGAACTGGTACGTGAATCTTGAGGCGCCGCTTGCCCGTTGGGCCGGCGGAGTCGACTCCCGGGATCACTTCCTCGACATCTCCGTGCACCCGGACCGCAGTTGGCGCCTGCTCGACGAGGACGAGTTCGCGCAGGCCCAGCGGGACGGCCTGATGGACGCGCCGGCCGCCGAGCGGGTGCGGGCGGCGGGGCGCAGCGCGGTGGAGGTGATCCGCGCCTGGGGCAAGCCGTTCGACGACGGCTGGCAGCACTGGCGCCCGGATCCGTCCTGGGCTGTACCTTCGTTGCCGGAGGACTGGGACCGTACGCCCGCGCACGTGTCCACATGAGACCCTTGATGCGCCCCCGGTCCACAACCGTAGGATCGTCCTCCGCAAGGGCACAGGGCGGCAACTCCCGGAACATGCGCTGGGCTTGACCGAACGTCACCGAGGGGCGGCAGGACGTGAGCGAGTGGTACGAGGGCAACGGCCAGGCGAGCCGCAGACGGTTCGCGGGCTGCACAGGAACCGCCTCTGACCACGCGGGAATTCCGTTCCGGGTGCACGCATTCCGGGTATCGGAGTTTCGGCGGGACGAACCGCGCGCATGGCGCGCAGCCCCGGACGGATGGATTCGACACGCGTGACGGAGCACCCGACCTCCTTCGAGCGCCGACAGCCGGGCGCCGACCCCGCGGACCCCCGCGGGGCGCTCCTGCACACCCCGACGCCGGTCCCCCACTCTCCTACGGCCGCCTTACCCGCACAGGCGCGCACCGGAGAGACACCGTCGACGCCGGGTACGGCCACGCCGTGCGCCAAAGGAAAGGATCCGGCCTCGCCCCCCGACACCACCGGCCCCGAGCACTCCCAGCCGGCCGCCGTAGAACCAGACACGCATCGCCCGCGGCCCGTGCCCGAGGCGATCCCGGCCCAGCCCGGCACCGAGCCCGAGAAGGCGGCCACCGCGGGCCAGGAGCGCCGCAAGGGGCAGGGAGTGGCGCCCGGGCAGCCCACGCCCATGCGCCGGGACGGGGACCGGCTGCGCTTCGTGGGCGCCGCGACCCGGCGGATCGCCCGCGGCATCGACCTGGACGAGATCGTGATGGGGCTGTGCCGGGCGACCGTGCCGACCTTCTCCGACGCGATCCTCGTCTATCTGCGCGACCCGCTGCCGGTCGGCGACGAGCGGCCCACGGGCCCGCTGCTGCTGCGCCTGCGGCGCACCGACCGCATCCCGGCCGAGCGGGACACCGAGGGCGGCGGCTTCTCGCCCGCGCTCCAGCCGGAGCCGGCCGAGCTGTCGCAGCTGGACACGCTCGGTGCCGAGCTGTGCGAGGTGCGGACCGGCAGCGCGCTCGCGGAGGTGCTGCGCGGGGTGCGCCCGGTCTTCACGGACGCGCCCGCTGCCCACGCGGCCCTACCGGAACTGCTCGGCGAGGGCGGCGAGCTGGCCGTACCCGGCGGCCAGCGCTCGATCCTCGCCCCGCTGCGGGGGCGCCGCCGGGTGATCGGCGCCGCGCTGTTCCTGCGCCGCCCCGAGCGGATCCCGTTCGAGCCGGACGACCTCCTGGTCGCCGCCCAGCTGGCCACCCACAGCGCCCTGGGCATCGACAAGGCGGTGCTGTACGGCCGCGAGGCGTACATCGCCGACGAACTGCAGCGCACCATGCTCCCGGAGACCCTCCCGCGCCCCACGGGCGTACGGCTGGCCTCCCGCTACCTGCCGGCCGCCGAGACCGCGCGCGTCGGCGGCGACTGGTACGACGCGATCCCGCTGCCCGGCAGCCGGGTCGCGCTGGTCGTCGGTGACGTCATGGGCCACTCCATGACCTCGGCGGCGATCATGGGCCAGCTGCGCACAACGGCCCAGACCCTCGCCGGGCTCGACCTGCCCCCGCAGGAGGTCCTGCACCACCTCGACGAACAGGCCCAGCGCCTCGGCACCGACCGCATGGCGACCTGCCTGTACGCCGTCTACGACCCGGTCTCCCACCGCATCACCATCGCCAACGCGGGCCACCCGCCGCCGGTCCTGCTCCACCTGGGCGGGCGGGCCGAGGTGCTGCGCGTGCCGCCGGGGGCGCCGATCGGCGTCGGCGGGGTCGACTTCGAGGCGGTGGAGCTGGACGCCCCGGCCGGGGCGACGCTGCTGCTGTACACCGACGGGCTGGTGGAGTCCCGGCTGCGGGACGTGTGGACCGGCATAGAGCAGTTGCGGGAGAAGCTCGCCGCGACCGCCCAGCTGACCGGGCCGGATCATCCGCCGCCGCTGGAGGCGCTGTGCGACGAGGTCCTCGACATGCTCGGGCCGGGCGACCGCGACGACGACATCGCGCTGCTCGCCGCCCGCTTCGACGGGATCGCGCCGAGTGACGTCGCGTACTGGTTCCTGGAACCGGAGGACGCGGCGCCCGGGCGGGCGCGGCGGCTGGCCCGGCGGGCGCTGTCGCGCTGGGGGATGGAGGAGCTCAGCGACTCGGTCGAGCTGCTGGTGAGCGAGGTCGTCACCAACGCGGTGCGCTACGCGACCCGGCCGGTGACCCTGCGGCTGCTGCGGACCGACGTACTGCGCTGCGAAGTCGGCGACGACGTACCCCAGTTGCCGCGGCTGCGGCAGGCTCGGGCGACCGATGAGGGTGGGCGGGGGCTGTACCTCGTCAACCGGCTGGCTCGGCGCTGGGGGGCAACTCGGTTGAGCACCGGGAAGGTTGTCTGGTTCGAGTTGAGTAAGTCGTCCGTTCAGGGGTGAATCGGTTGTGGGGCGGCTGCGGGTTGGTTGTGGCTGATCGCGCAGTTCCCCGCGCCCCTTAGGTGCGAAAAGGCGCCCGGTGATTGCCGGGCGCCCTCTCTTTTCCGTGCCTACTGATCGTCGTTCGGGTTCAGCGGGTCGTCGATGCCGCCCGTCGGTGTCTGCGTCGGCGTCTGGGTGGGTGTCTGCGTCGGCGTCTGGGTCGGGGTCTGGGTGGGTGTCTGCGTAGGCGTCTGGGTGGGGGTCTGGGTGGGGGTCTGGGTGGGGGTCTGCGACGGGGACTGCGTCGCGCTCTGGCTCGGCGTCTGGGACGGGGTGTAGGACGGCTGGACCGCCGCGCCCTGCGTGGTGTCCAGGTCGAACTTCACGCCCGTCGCGGAGACCCCGAAGGTGTACGCCGCCCAGATCTGCGCCGGGAAGCCACCACCGTTGACGCGCGGGAAGCCGCCCGCCTTGTACATCGAGACCTGCGCGCCGTTCTTCTTGGACTCGCCGAACAGGCCCACCGAGGTGACCAGGTCGGGCGTGTAGCCGGTGAACCAGGCCGAGCGGTTCTCGTCGGACGTACCCGTCTTGCCGGCGACCTTGCGGCCGTCACGGTTGGAGTTGTCCGCCACCGACACCTTGGCCGTACCGTCGTCGACCACGCCCGTCAGCACCGAGGTGACCGAGTCGGCGGCCTCGCGGCTGATGACCTGGTCGCCGATCGGGTTCGGCAGGTTCACCTGGTGCTGGCTGCTCTCCACCGACTTGATGATCGTCGGCGTGACCTTCTTGCCGTGGTTGTCGAGGGTCGCGTACACGCCGGCCATCTGCCACGGGCTCGCGCCCATCGTGCCGAGGGTCTGCGCCGGTACGGACTTCAGGTCGGCGGTGTCCATGCCGAGCTGGCTGGCCACCTTGAGCACCTTGTCCATGCCGACGTCCACGCCCATCTGTGCGAAGACGGAGTTGACGGACTTGTTCATCGCCGTCTGGACGGTGATGTTGCCGTAGTTCTGGTCGTCCTCGTTCTCCGGGGCGAAGCCGACCTTGGTGCCGTTGTCGACGACCTGGCGCTTGCTCGTGCCGTCGTACATCGTGTTCGCGGTGATCGGCTTGCCGGTCTGCGTCTGGGCGTCCTCGTCCAGGGCCGCGGCGAGGATCACCGGCTTGAACGTCGAGGCCGGCTGGTAGTCCGTGCGGGTCGCGTTGGAGCGGTAGTGCTTGTAGTAGTCCTGGCCGCCGTAGAGCGCGACGACCGCGCCCGTCTTCGGGTTCACCGAGACCGCGCCGGCCTGCACGTCCGCGTCGACCGAGCGCTTCTTCGGGTCGAGCTTGCTGGTCAGCTGGGACTTGGCGGCCGCCTCCAGCGCCTTCTGCTTCTTCTTGTCGATGTTCAGCGTGATGGTCCAGCCACCCGCCTTGACCATCGTCAGCGCGTCGTTGAGGTTGTCCGCGGTGCCCTGTGCGACCAGCTGCTTGGCCAGCTGGTTGTTGGCGGCGTCCACCAGGTAGCCGGTCTGGCCGCCCATGCCGGGCGCGGCCTTCGGGGCCTGGGGGACCGGGAACTTCATCTCCGCGCGCTTGGTCTTGTCCAGCCAGCCCTCCTCGACCATGTTGTCGAGGACGTAGTTCCAGCGGGCCTTGACCAGTGCCTTGCCGGTGTCGGACGCGACCGCCCAGTCGTACTGGCTCGGCGCCTGGAGCAGCGCGGCGAGGTAGGCGCCCTGCTGGACGGAGAGCTCGTCGGCGTCCTTGCGGTAGTAGGCCTGCGCGGCGGCCTGGATGCCGTAGGCGCCACGGCCGTAGTAGCTGGTGTTGATGTAGCCCGCGAGGATGTAGTCCTTGGACTTGGTGCGGTCCAGCTTCAGCGAGATGACCAGTTCCTTCAGCTTGCGCGTGACGGTCTGGTTCTGGGTCAGGTAGAAGTTCTTGACGTACTGCTGGGTGATCGTCGAACCACCCTGGGCGCCCTTGCCGGAGAGCGTGTTGAACAGGCCGCGCGCGGTGCCCTTGAGGTCGACGCCGGCGTCCTTGTAGAAGGTCTTGTTCTCGGCGGCGACGAAGGTCAGCTGGACCTTCTTGGGGACCTTCGCGAGGTCGACGATCTCGCGGTTGCGCTCACCGTCGCGGGTCATCAGGGAGCCGTCGCTGTACTTGTAGACGTTGCTTTGCAGCGTCGCGTCGGCATTGCCCTTGGGAATGTCGATCATCATGTACAGCGCGATGAAGGCGCCCATGCCGAGCAGGCACACGCCGAAGAAGCCGCCGACGATCTTCTTCCAGGTGAACATCCGGCGTATGAAGCTCCGGCCGTCCTTGCCCTTGCCCCGGCCGGCCTTGCCGCGGCCCTTGCCCTGGGCCGCCCGTCGGGCCGCCGCCCGGCCGCCTATGACGGTGGGTTCCGCCTCGGCGGGGCCCGGCTGGGGCGCCGTCGCCACGGACGAGCGCGCAGGGGGCGCCGCGCGGCGGCCACCACGCTGTCGCGCTCGTCTATCGTCCGCTCGTCCCATTGGTCCGATCCGCTCCGCTTCGTTCATGTGTGCTCATGAGTCACACAGGTTCGCCGCTCAGGTCAGCTCAGAAAGCTAACACCGGGAGATGTGGCAAAGGTCCGTCGTTCCGGCCTTTTGCGGACGTGACAATCAGCACCTGCCACCAAAGGAACCGACGAGCGGGAGGGGTTGAGGGTTGCCCGCGTGGGGTAAAGTGATATCACTTAGCTAGACCGGAGATACGGGGGAACATCATGTCCGCACACGACACCGCGCCCGCCGCCGACGTACCGGAGATGCCGGCGCCGCACGTCCGCGAGTTCACCGCGCACAGCATCGGCGGCGCGCTCGCGCTGCTGCTCGGGCTGCTCGGCCTGCTGGTCGCCGTGATCCTCTTCGCGGCCTCCTCCGCGAGCCCCGGCTTCGCCGTCGGCGGGGTCCTCGTCCTCATCGCCGCGCTGATCTCGCTGCGCGGCCTGAACACCGTCGCACCGGGCGAGGCGCGGGTCGTCCAGCTCTTCGGGCGCTATCGGGGGACGATCCGGCAGGACGGCCTGCGCTGGGTGAACCCGTTCACCTCGCGCACGAAGATTTCCACCCGCGTACGCAACCACGAAACGGCAGTCCTCAAGGTCAACGACGCCTACGGCAATCCGATCGAACTGGCCGCGGTGGTGGTCTGGAAGGTGGCGGACACCGCGCAGGCCACCTTCGAGGTGGACAACTACCTGGAGTTCGTCTCCACCCAGACCGAGGCGGCCGTGCGGCACATCGCCATCGAGTACCCGTACGACGCCCACGACGAGGGCGGCCTCTCGCTGCGCGGGAACGCGGAGGAGATCACCGAGAAGCTCGCCGCCGAGCTGCACGCGCGCGTGGAGGCGGCCGGGGTGCAGATCATCGAGTCGCGGTTCACGCACCTCGCGTACGCTCCGGAGATCGCCTCGGCGATGCTCCAGCGGCAGCAGGCCGGGGCGGTCGTCGCGGCGCGACGGCAGATCGTGGACGGGGCGGTGGGCATGGTCGAGGCGGCGCTCGCGCGGATCACCGAGCGGGACATCGTGGAGATGGACGAGGAGCGCAAGGCGGCGATGGTGTCCAACCTGATGGTGGTCCTGTGCGGCGACCGCGCCCCGCAGCCGGTGCTCAACACGGGGACGCTCTACCAGTGACGGCTCCTTCCGGGGGCTCCTCCCCCCAGCGTCGGCCGCAGCAGCGCAAGCAGGTGCTGCTGCGGCTGGACCCGTCGGTGTACGAGGCGCTGGCGCGCTGGGCCGGGGACGAGCTGCGGTCGGCCAACGCGCAGATCGAGTTCCTGCTGCGGCGGGCCCTGAAGGAGGCCGGGAGGCTGCCCGGCGAGGCCGGACCGATGCCGCGGAGGGGCCGGCCGCCCGCGCCACCGCAGTAGCAGAACCGTGACAATCGGCCCCGACCTGCGCACTCCCACACCCCGCCATGATCTACACACTCCGCGTATACACGAGGGGTATACACCCCATGTAGAGTCCTCGGCATGTCCATCGGTCACACCCTTCTAGGACTCCTGGAGTCCGGGCCGCGCCACGGTTACGACCTGAAGCGGGCCTTCGACGAGAAGTTCGGTCACGACCGGCCGCTGCACTACGGCCAGGTCTACTCGACGATGTCCCGGCTGCTGAAGAACGGTCTCGTCGAGGTCGACGGCATCGAGGCCGGCGGCGGGCCCGAGCGGAAGCGGTACGCCATCACCGACGCCGGGATCACCGACGTCGAGCGGTGGCTCGCGACGCCGGAGGCACCGGAGCCGTATCTCCAGTCGACGCTCTACACCAAGATCGTCCTCGCGCTGCTGACGCACCGCGACGCCGCCGACATCCTCGACACGCAGCGTGCCGAGCACCTGCGGATGATGCGGATCCTGACCGACCGGAAGCGGAAGGGCGATCTCGCGGATCAGCTCATCTGCGACCACGCCCTGTTCCATCTCGAGGCCGACCTGCGCTGGCTGGAGCTCACCGCCGCGCGCCTCGACAAACTCGCCGAGGCGGTGGCCAAGTGACTCCTGCCGGTTCCCTGCTCGTCGCGGACGCGCTGCACAAGTCGTACGGGCCGACCACCGCGCTGGACGGTGCCGAGTTCTCCATCCACCCCGGTGAGGTCGTCGCCGTGATGGGCCCCTCGGGGTCCGGCAAGTCGACGCTGCTGCACTGCCTCGCCGGGATCGTGACGCCCGACTCGGGGTCGATCCTCTACAACGGGCGCGAGATGGCGACCATGAGCGACGCCGAGCGCAGTCAGCTGCGGCGCTCCGAGTTCGGGTTCGTCTTCCAGTTCGGGCAGCTCGTACCCGAGTTGACCTGCGTGGAGAACGTCGCCCTGCCGCTGCGGCTGAACGGCACCTCCCGCAAGGCGGCCGAGAAGGCGGCGCTGACCTGGATGGAGCGCCTCGAGGTCGACGACCTCGGAAAGAAGCGGCCCGGTGAGGTGTCCGGCGGTCAGGGACAGCGGGTCGCCGTGGCGCGGGCGCTGGTCACCGATCCGCGGGTGCTGTTCGCCGACGAGCCGACCGGCGCGCTCGACTCCCTCAACGGTGAGCGCGTGATGGAGCTGCTCACGGACGCCGCCCGCACCACCAACGCGGCCGTCGTGCTCGTCACGCACGAGGCCCGGGTGGCCGCCTACTCGGACCGCGAGATCGTCGTACGGGACGGGAAGTCCCGGGACATGGAGCGGGTCGTATGAAGTCTCGTCAGTGGGTCAGGGATCTGGCCATGGGGGTGCGGTTCGCCTTCGCGGGCGGGCGAGAGGGCTGGACCCGGGCGTTGCTGACGGCCGTGGGCGTCGGGCTGGGGGTGGCGCTGCTGCTGATCACCACGGCGATCCCGAACGCGCTGTCCGCCCGGGACAAGCGCAGCAGCGACCGGGACGACTTCACGTACAGCGCGAAGCGGCTGCCGAAGGCCGACGACACGCTGCTCATCGCCAACGCGGACACGACCTTCCGCTCCAAGGACATCCGCGGCCGGCTCGTGGAGCCCGAGGGCGTGAAGGCGCCGCTGCCGCCGGGCGTGGCGAAGTTCCCGGCGAAGGGCGAGATGGTCGCCTCGCCCGCGCTGAAGAAGCTGCTGGAGTCGGACTCGGGCAAGCTGCTGCGTGAGCGCTACCCGTACCGGATCGTCGCCACCATCGACAAGCCCGGCCTGATCGGCCCCGCCGAACTCGCCTTCTACGCGGGCACCACCGGCCTGGAGAACCACCTCTCCAACGGCTACGTCGAGCGCATCGACTACTTCGGGCCCTCCCCCAACCACACACCGGACAAGCTGGACCCGGTCCTGATCCTGCTCATCATGATCATCTTCGTGGTGCTGCTGCTGCCGGTCGGCGTCTTCATCGCGGCCGCGGTGCGCTTCGGCGGCGAGCGCCGGGACCGCCGGCTCGCGGCACTCAGGCTGGTCGGCGCGGACGGCCGGATGGCCCGCCGGATCGCCGGCGGTGAGGCCCTCGCGGGGGCACTGCTCGGGCTGGTGCTCGGCACCCTCTTCTTCCTGGCGGCCCGGCAGTCCGCGAGCGTCCTGGTGGTACGGAACGTCAGCGTCTTCCCCAGCGACCTCAACCCCTCCCCCGCGCTCGTCGCGCTGGTCGCCGTCGCCGTGCCCGCCGCGGCCGTCCTCGTCACGCTGTTCGCGCTGCGCGGGGTCGTCATCGAACCGCTCGGCGTGGTCCGTACGGCGAAGCCGCCGCGCCGCCGGCTGTGGTGGCGGCTGCTGCTGCCGCTGGGCGGTCTCGCGCTGCTGTACCCGATGATGGGCCAGGGCAACGACAACGGCAGCTTCAACGAGTGGATGGTGATCGGCGGCACCGTGCTGCTGCTGATCGGCGTCACCGCCCTGCTGCCCTGGGTGGTCGAGGCCGTCGTGGCCCGGCTGAACTCCGGCTCGGTCTCCTGGCAACTGGCCGTGCGCAGGCTCCAGTTGAGCAGCGGTACGGCGGCCCGGATGGTCAACGGCATCGCGGTCGCGGTGGCCGGGGCGATCGCGCTGCAGATGCTGTTCGCCGGGGTCGAGCACGACTACACGAAGAGCACGGACAACGACCTGAACCGGGCCCAGATGCAGGTCTCCCTGCGCAGTGACGTCCCCCTGGCCGAGGTGGGCGGCGCGCTGTCCGGGACCAAGGGCGTGCGCCACGCGTCGGCGCTCTCGCTCGGCTCGGTCGGGGAGAAGGCGAAGAACCCGGACAACTCGCTGGAGGTCGCCGTCGGCAGCTGCGCCGAACTGCGCGAGGTCGCGCGCCTCGCGTCCTGCCGGGACGGTGACGTCTTCCGCATCACCGGCGGCGAGTACGGCGACAAGGCCAAGGAGTTCACCACGCCGGGCCGGACGGTGTACTTCGACCCCCGCTACGACGACCAGCCGAGCCACACGGCCTCCTGGAAGGTGACCCCCGGCGTCCTGACCGCCGAGGGGCGCGAGGACCCCACCGGCTACGAGCGCGGCGGACTGCTGTTCACGCCGGGCGCGCTGCCCGCGTCCGCGCAGGCCGGTCTGAGCCCCATGGTGTACGTGTCGCTGAACCAGTCCGTGCCGGACGCCCGTGACTACGTGCGCAACACCGCGGCCCGGCTGGATCCGCTGTCGGAGACCTTCGACCTGGCCTCCAGTGAAACCTCGCTGCAGTTCAAGCCCATCCGCAACGGCCTGTTCGTCGGCGCCACCTGTGTCCTCGTGCTGATCGGCGCGAGCCTGCTGGTCTCCCAGCTGGAGCAGCTGCGCGAGCGCAAGAAGCTGCTCTCGTCGCTGGTCGCCTTCGGCACCCGGCGCCGCACGCTGAGCCTGTCCGTGCTGTGGCAGACGGCGATCCCGATCGCCCTGGGTCTGCTGCTGGCGTCGGTCGTCGGGCTGACGCTGGGCGCGGTGCTGCTGCGGATGACCGGTGAATCGGTGACGATCGACTGGGCGAGCGTGCTGTCGATGACGGGCATCGGGGCCGGGGTCGTCCTCGCGGTGACCCTGCTCAGCCTGCCGCCGCTGCTGCGGCTGATGCGCCCGGACGGCCTGCGCACCGAGTAGCCGCCGCACGAGCCGTGTCCAGGCCCCTCCCCCGCTTCGGGGAGGGGCCTGACCCGTTCACAGGTTGTACTCCCGCACCACCCGCCGCACCTGGGCGAAGAGCATGCCCACGTTGACCGACTTACGGCAGACGACCACGGCGACGACGTCCTGCTGCTCGTTCATCCGCACGAACAGGTGAGTGAGGTTCTCGCTGTTGACGAGGATCTCCTGGAAGAAGTGGTTCTCGCTCTGGATGCCACGGCGCTCCTTGAAGACGTCCTCGATCATCACGACCGTACGGCCCTGGAACAGATCGAGGGTGGCGCCCGCCAGCAGGTCCAGGACCTCGGGCGGGTGGTTGTCGACCGTCTCGTACGACAGCAGCATGCCGGTGGACATGTCGACGACGCCCGAGGCCACACAGTCGGGGGCGTCGGTACGGAGGGACTTGACCAGGCCCATCACCTGGTCGGAGAAACCGGGGGTCATACGCTTCGTCGCCATCCCTTCAGACTCCTTCTGCTGTCTTGTTCATGAGGATCGAGCCGATGCGGTCGAGGGCGGGCTGGGTCGCCCGGTGCAGTCGGTCGACGTCCAGGCCCTCGTCACCGAGGACGACCATCAGGGCGGTGTCGCCGACCGCGTAGAAGGCCGCACAGCCGTGACTGCCGTACGTCACGGTCTGGCGCAGCGCGCCGCGGGCGGTCGCCTGGGCGGTACGGCGGGCGAGGCCCAGGCCTGCCGCGGCGAGCGCGGCGAGTCCCTCCGGGTCGATCGAGTCGGCGGTGTCGGCCGCGATGAGCAGTCCGTCGGCGGCCGCCACCGCGGTATCGGTGATGCCCGTCACCTGCTCCCGCAGGCCGCGCATCTCGTGCGTCAGGGCTTCGTGGTCCATGTATTCAACTCCCGCAATTTTCTTGGCACTTGTTCATCTCGGGGTTTCGGCGACCGGTGGGGTCGGGGTGATCGGCTCATCTCGGGGTTCCGTTCCGGAGGCGGAAGAAGCCGCCGGGCCTGCGGCGGGGCAGGTCGGCGGGTTCCGGTGGTTCGGGCGGGGGCGGGGCGGGTGGCGGCGGGGTGCGGTGCCGGATGCCCTCGGGCGGCATCCGGACCGGGACGGGTGCGGGCGGCGGGGCGCACTCCAGCAGCCCCTCGGCGAGCATCCGGCCGACCTCGACGGTGACCGTGTAGACGCCCCGGCCGGTGCGGAAGGCGAGGTCGCGGGCGCTGCGGCGGCCGTCGGCGTGGGCGAGCAGCTCGCGCCGCAGTTCGCCGAGCTCACCGTGCTCGCCGTCGGCGAAGTACCGGACGGGGAGGGGCCGTTCGCGGTCCGGGTGGACGGGGTGCGGCAGCGCGGCGAGGGCGGCGAGCTTGCGGGCCGCGTCCTCCAGGAGGCGGGCGGGCGGCTCGCCGACGGGGACCGGGGCGGGCGGTTCGAAGCGGGCGGCGCCGGGCTCGCAGCCGTCGACCCGGCCGGCGAGGATCGCGAACGCCGCGTCCTGCAGTGCCATCACGCACACGACCCGCAACTGGGCGGCTCCGGCGTACCCGTGGGCGATCAGCCCGGCGACCGGCCAGCGCGTCCCGCCCGACTCCCGCACCAGCGCGGCCCACTGCTCGCCGGTTACCCGGCCGGAGCGCAGCAGCAGCGCTTCCGCGCCCGGGGCGCCGGGCGACTCCACGGCGACGACGAGGCCGCCGCGGAAGTGGAAGGTGCCGCCGGGCGAGCCGGACACGCGCAGCTCTCCCGTGAGGCCCTCGCGGCCGCAGGAGTCCAGGGACCGCGCCAGCAGCTCGTAGCCCGACATCACGCCCCTCGCCCGCCGCAGCCGAGTCGCACATACGCCTGACGCGTAGCGCTGAGGGGTGAAGGTCTATCAGTCTGGGGGCATATTCCGGCCGGGGATTTCCGACCTGTCTTCAGGTGACGGAAGTTGCCCGGGGGTTCCTTCCAATTCGCTTTGTTCGGCGCTCATTTGATCGATTGAACGACGGGTTGAGGCAGGGTCGTCCGGCGTGACGGCCGCACCGAGTCGGCGTTCCTCGTCGTAGGCCCGTAGGTAGCCGACCACCGTGTTCGACACCGCCACCAGGGGTACGGCGACCACCGCGCCGCCGATTCCCGCCACCATGCCGCCCGCCGCCACCGACAGGACCACCGCGAGGGGGTGGACGCGGACCGCTCGGCCGAGGATGAAGGGCTGGAGGATGTGGCCCTCGATCTGCTGGACCAGCAGGACCACGGCCAGGGTCATCACCGCGGTGAAGACTCCCTGGGTCACCAGGGCCACGACCACCGCGAGGGCGCCGGAGGCCACCGCGCCGACCAGCGGGATGAAGGAGAACAGGAAGATGAAGACGGCCAGCGGGACGGCCATCGGGACGTCCAGGAAGTAGATGCCCAGGCCGATGAAGATGGCGTCGATCAGGGCCACTATCACCGTGCCGCGGACATAGGCGGTGAGGGTGCGCCAGGCGCGGGGGCCGGCGCCGGCGACGCCGGGGCGGGCGGCGGCGGGGACCAGCTTCAGGGTCCACTGCCAGATGCGCTCGCCGTCGTAGAGCAGGAAGAGGGTGGAGAAGAAGGTCAGCAGGATGCCGGTGAGGGCCTCCACGACCACCTGGACGCCTTCCAGGCCCGCCGAGGTGATCTGGTCCGTGTTGGCGCCGACCGCGTCCCGCAGGTTCTTGGCGATCTGGTTGATCTGCTTGTCGGTGACGTGGAAGGGGCTCTTCAGGAGCCAGTCGCGCAGGTCGTCGATGCCGTTCTGGATCTGGTCGGAGAGCGTGTCGATGTTCTCCATGACCTGCCAGGTCACGAACCAGCCGATCAGGCCGAGTACGACGAAGCCGAGGATCGCGGTGAGCGCGGTCGCGGGGCCGCGCGGGACGCCGTAACCCTTGAGGCGGGCCACCGTCGGCTGGAGCAGGGCGGTGATGAGCAGGGCGACCACGAAGGCGAAGACGACGAGCTGGACGCTGCTGATGACCCGCATCAGGACCCAGACGGTCCCGGCGAGCACGAGGAGGCGCCAGCCGGCCTCGGCGGCGACGCGCACGCCCCAGGGGACCGCCTGGCCGGGGTCGGGGCGGGGCAGGGCGGGGGCCGGGGCGCGGGGCGCCTCTTCGGCGATGGGGGCCTGGTCCTCGGGCGGCGGGGGCGGGGCGGTGCGGCGGGGTCTGCGGGGCGGTGGGCCGACCTCGGACTCCTCCCGCGCCACCTCGGCGCGGCGCTCGTCCAACCGCTCACTCACCTCGGTCAGCCCGGCACCGAGCCGGCCGAGCCACCCTGGCACTCGCGACATGATCCGTCCTCTTCCCCCGCGTCCCCGGGTGCTGGCCACCACTCCCTCCCCCAGGAGCCGTCCGCGTCCGACCGTACAGGGCAGCAGCCCCTCCCCCTAGGACGGGGAGGGGCTGCTGAAGGTTGAGAGGGCCCGCCGGACGCGCCCCGAAGGGGCGCGGGGAACTGCGCGAGCAACCACATCCGGCCCGCACGTGCTGTCGGCCGAACGCAGCGGAGCGTCTAGTACCAGTGGTTGGCCGACCAGAACGACCAGGCCTCGCACGGGCTGCCGTAGCGGCTGTTCATGTAGTTGAGGCCCCACTTGATCTGCGTGGCCGGGTTCGTCTGCCAGTCGGAGCCGGCGGACGAGTACTTGCTGGCGGGAAGGGCCTGGAAGAGGCCGTAGGCGCCGGAGGAGGCGTTGACCGCGTGGTAGTTCCAGCTGGACTCGTGGTCCACGATGTTGCTGAAGCACTGGAACTGGCCGCTCGGGACCATCTGCCGGGCCATCGACTGGATCTCGGCGACGGAGTACGAGCTCTGGACCGGGAAGTCCGCGGAGCTGCGGCTCGCGGCGGCCTTTGCCTCGGCGCGCTCCTTGGCCTCCTTGGCCGCCTTCTCGGCCGCGGCCTTCTTGGCGACCGCGGTGTCGGCGGCGGCCTTGCGGGCTGCTGCCTCGGCGTCCTTCTTGGCGCTCGCGTCAGCCTGGATGGCCTGAGCGTCGGCCTGCTGCGTCAGGGACGCGGTCTGCACCTGGGCCTGCTGGCCCGTGGGTATGTCCGCGAGCAGCGTGGTGTCGGCTGCCGTCGCCTCGGCGTCGTTGTTCTGCGCGACGCTGCCCGAGGCAACTCCGACGACGCTTCCGACGGCGGTGACCGCGGTGGCCGAGGCCACTGCGAATCCCCGGACCGAAATCCGGCTCACACGGTTTCCTTCCAGCATCGCCCGCTTCGGTGACCCTGGCGGACGCAATCGTGCCCCTGACGCTGGCCTCCCAACTACGGGGTCACGGGAGACACGGGCCCGGTGGGCAACTCCCTTGCGGGAAGCGCCGCGTGGTACTCGGGCGGCATACGACGACGCTATGGAGTTAGCGGTGGTGCTGCTGTTGTTCCGTACCGCTGGGGGTACAGGTGTGTCGTATGCGGGGCCTGACAGGAGTGAGACTCTGCCGCACACGGACGCCAGGTGGCAATTCTGAGTTGCGTGTGAAAGCTCACATCCCGTTTGACCCAGGGGATTTCGGCAAACCGCACCACGCGAAAGCGCCGCCCCACTAGGCTCTAGGCCTTTGCGGGACGGCGCCAACTCCTGCCGAATCGGGCAGTTTTGGTCAGATCTGACCGTCCTCGAGCATTTCGGTCACCAGGGCCGCGATCTGCGAGCGCTCGGACCTCGTCAGCGTGACGTGCGCGAAGAGCGGATGCCCCTTCAGCTTCTCCACGACGGCGACCACACCGTCGTAGCGACCGACGCGCAGATTGTCCCGCTGGGCCACGTCATGGGTCAGAACGACCCGCGAATTCGCGCCGATCCGGGACAGAACGGTCAGCAGTACGTTCCGTTCCAGCGACTGCGCCTCGTCCACGATCACGAACGCGTCGTGCAGCGAGCGTCCGCGGATGTGGGTGAGCGGAAGGACTTCGAGCATCCCGCGCGCGGTGACCTCTTCGATGACCTCGCGGCTGGTGACCGCGGACAGCGTGTCGAAGACCGCCTGCGCCCAGGGGCTCATCTTCTCGGCCTCGGAGCCGGGCAGATAGCCGAGCTCCTGCCCGCCCACCGCGTAGAGCGGA
Source organism: Streptomyces cylindrosporus (assembly GCF_022698165.1). Classification (GTDB taxonomy): domain Bacteria; phylum Actinomycetota; class Actinomycetes; order Streptomycetales; family Streptomycetaceae; genus Streptomyces; species Streptomyces cylindrosporus. Next base: position 131,405 of record NZ_JALDAY010000005.1, on the reverse strand, counting down.
CGGAAGACCATCACCTTCTGGTGCTGGCGGCGCTCCAGGACCGCCTCCAGACCCGCGCACAGCGCGAGCGCCGACTTGCCGGTGCCGGCCCGGCCGCCCATCGACACGATCCCGACGTCCGGGTCGAGGAGCAGATCGAGCGCGATCCGCTGCTCGGCGCTGCGGCCCTTGATGCCGAAGGCCTCACGGTCGCCGCGCACCAGCCGGATGTTGCCCTCGGCCGTGACCCGGCCGAGCGCCTTGCCGCGCTCGGAGTGGATCGTCAGACCGGTGTGCACCGGCAGCTCGCTCGCCTCGGGGACGTACAGGTGCCCTTCCTCGAAGAGGATGTCCACCTGTTCGGCGCCCAGGGTGAGTTCGGACATCCCGGTCCAGCCGGAGGAGTCCGTGATGGCGAGTTCGGCGCGGTACTCCTCGGCGAGGAGACCGACGGAGGAGGCCTTGATCCGGAGCGGGAGGTCCTTCGACACGACGGTGACGTCGAACCCCTCGGCCTGCAGATTGCGGGCGACCGCGAGGATGCGGGAGTCGTTGTCCCCCAGGCGGTAGCCGGTCGGCAGAACGCTGGGGTCCGAGTGGTTGAGCTCGACACGGACGGTGCCGCCGAGTTCGCCGATCGGGATGGGGGCGTCGAGGCGACCGTGCCTGACCCGGAACTCGTCGAGCAGACGCAGGGCCTGCCGGGCGAAGTAGCCGAGCTCGGGATGGTGCCGTTTGGCCTCCAGCTCCGTGACCACGACGATGGGGAGCACGACCTCGTGCTCGTCGAAGCGGCTCAGGGCGTTCGGGTCGGCCAGCAGGACGCTGGTGTCGAGAACATAGGTGCGCCGGTCTGGCTTGTGGCGCTTTGTGCTGGTCACCACGGAAGGACGTACCCCCTCGGATGAGGTCGGGGAGCGACGGAGTGGAGCTGGGCCGGTCGACGGCCCGTTTGCACGGGCCGGGAACCGGCCCTCCGCCTTTTCGTCCGTGCTGTGACCGCACGATCGGGCTGGTGCAAAGGGCCTCCCGGGCGGACGGCCCCGTGCCGTCCGCTGAGATCCGACACCCGTGGTTCGGGCATCGACCTGTCTGGCTTATGCCCTCGAACATGCGGTGCCATGCCGACGCATATGACGGCGCCCTGGTGAACTCCTTGTTACATACGCCCCAAACGGGGTAGACGGGGGCCTCTGTACTCAGCCGCCGTAACGCCGGTGTCGCGCCGCGTAGTCGCGCAGGGCGCGCAGGAAGTCGACCTTGCGGAAGGCCGGCCAGAAGACCTCGCAGAAGTAGTACTCCGAGTGGGCCGTCTGCCACAGCATGAATCCGGACAGCCGCTGCTCGCCGCTGGTGCGGATGACCAGGTCCGGGTCGGGCTGGGCGCCGGTGTAGAGGTGGCGGCCGATGAGGTCGACGCTGACGGAGTCGGCGAGGTCCTCCATCGAGGTGCCCTTGTCCTGGGCGTCCAGGATCATCGAGCGCACGGCGTCGGCGATCTCCTGGCGGCCGCCGTAGCCGATGGCGACGTTGACCAGTATCCCGTCGACGGCCGCGGTGGACTCCTCGGCCTCCTTCAGGGCGGTCTGCATCTGCGAGGGCAGGAGGTCGGGGGTGCCGACGTGGTGCACGCGCCAGCGGCCGTCCGCGGCGAGGGTGCGCACGACGTCCTCGATGATGCCGAGCAGGGGGCCGAGCTCCTCCTGCGGGCGGTCGAAGTTGTCCGTCGACAGCAGCCACAGGGTGACGACCTCGACGTCCGTCTCGGTGCACCAGCCGAGGAACTCCTCGATCTTCTCGGCGCCGGCGCGGTGGCCGTGCACGGTGGTCGAACCCGCGGCCTTCGCCCAGCGTCGGTTGCCGTCCATGATGACGCCGATGTGCTTGGGCACCTGAGCGTGGTCCAGGTGGCCTTCCACCCGGCGTGCGTACAGCCTGACCAGCAGGCCGCGCAGCTTGTCGCGCAGGTTCACTTGAATGTCCGCCCCTCCGTCTGTCTGCGGTCCCCGTGCGGGGAGCGTACCGGGGTCGTCCCGGGCACAGAAAACGGGCCGGTCCGTGGGGGGGAGACGGACCGGCCCGAGGGGGGGGTTTCCACCATAACCCTTCGTAAGTGATGCTGCGTGCATCGGCGTGCCACAACTACTCTCCGGAACCGAACGGCGACGCGCCGGTGGCCGTCCGCGGGGCATTTCATGGCGGATCCTTGGCCGGATCACAGCGGATTCCCAGGGGAAACGGGCGGGATGCGGGGCGATCCGGAGGGTATGACGGTTCTGAGGCCTTGATTGGTGAGTTGTCCGCGGGTCCCCCGGGCGGGTGACGGGAGTGGCGAACGTCCGCTTGACGTCGCCGTGGGCCACGGACGCGTAAAAACGGCACCGCGCAGCCCCCTCCACTGCGCGGTGCCGCCGCGCAGCTTTGCTTACGCGAATTACCTTGGTCTGAACTTACGTGACGCAAGGGGCTGGAGGCGAATTCTGTGGATAACAATGTGGAAACCGTTGCGCGTGCGGGGTTGCGGCGCGCCTGAACCATCGAGGACATGATCTGTCCTCATTGGGTTCTACGGTCGGTCCATGACTGTGGGAATCACGTGGAGCGAGGCCAGTGCGCGGCGGATGGAACGGCAGTTCCTGGCCAATCCCGCCGCGAAGGACACCGGGGTCGCCGAAATCGTCGGCGCGATGCTCGGCGCGCATGCGCAGGTGCTGTCCGCGGCCGAGTTGTCGGTGGGCGTGCGGGCGGTCGGGGTGACACGGGCCGGGGTGCGGGACGCGCTCTGGGGCCGGCGCACTCTGGTGAAGACGCATGGACTGGTGAAGACGCACGGACCGCGCGGGACCGTACATCTGCTGCCGGCCGCCGAACTTCCGCTGTGGTGCGCCGTGTTGCCCGCCGTGCCGTCGGGGGCGAGCCCGTTCGCGGCGGGGGTCCGGGTGAGCGAGGAGCAGGCGCGGGAGATCGTGACGGCGATCGGCGAGGCGCTCGACGGTGTGTGCCTGACGGTCGACGAGTTGAGCGAGGAAGTCGTCGCCCGGGTCGGCTCCTGGGCCGGGGACCTGGTCATGCCCGCATTTCAGGGGATGTGGCCGCGGTGGCGGCAGGTGATGCACCGGGCGGGGCAGTCCGGGGCGCTGTGCTTCGGGCCGGATCGGGGGCGGAAGGTGACATACACGCGGCCACCGCGGTTCACGCCGATGCCGGCGGAGGAGGCCGTGCGGGAGCTTGTGCGGCGGTATCTGCGCGCTTACGGGCCGGCCACGCCACGCGGTTTCGCGAAGTGGCTGGCAGCGGGCGGGGGTTGGGCGACGGAGCTGTTCGGGCGGCTGGCCGGGGAGGGCCTGATCGAGGAGGTCGTGTTCGAGGGTGAGGCGGGTTGGTGGGTCGCCTCGGGGGACACGGAGTTCCCGAAGGAGGGTGCGAGCGGGGTGCGGCTGCTGCCCTACTTCGACGCGTACGGCATCGCCGCGCAGCCTCGGGAACTGCTGTTCCCTGGGGACGCGTACCGGCGGGCGCTGGCCCGGGGGCAGGCCGGGAACTATCCGGTGCTGCTGGTCGACGGGGTGGTGGCGGGTGTCTGGCACCAGCGCCGGCGGGGACGTCGTACGACGGTGACGGTGGAGGTGCTGGGGCGGCGGCTCGGGGCGCGGGAGGAGCGGGAGTTGGCGGCGCAGGTGGGGCGGGTCGGGGAAGTGCTGGAGGCTGAGGCGGAGTTGGTGGTGGGGACGGTGACCGCGGGGCCGCACGCCTGAGGGTCACTGGTGGGGCTTGCGGGCCTCGATCAGGTGGCGGGTGCTGTGTGCGACGAAGGGGCCCGTCCGTTGGATCTGTTCGTGCAGGGCGCGGAGTTGGGGCTCGTACGCCTCGGGGGTGAAGCCCGGGACCATCCAGATGACCTTGCGGAGGAAGTGGACGACCGCCGCGATGTCGTGGAACTCGATGCGGAGGCGTTCGGCGCGCAGGTCGACGATCTCCAGGCCGGCGGCCTCGGCGCCCGCCCGTTCGTGGTCGGGGTGGCGGGCGTTGCGGGCGGCCCCCGGCTGGGGTCCGAGGAAGTACTCGACGATCTCGACGGCGCTGGCGGGTCCGACGTGCTGGGCGAAGTACGTGCCGCCGGGTTGTAGGACGCGGGCGAGTTCCGGCCAGTGCGGGGTGACCGGGTGGCGGCTGCTGACCAGGTCGAAGGTGGCGTCCGCGAAGGGGAGCGGGGCGTCTTCGGGGGCGGCGACGACCACGGTGCCGCGGGGGCGGAGGAGGGTGGTTGCCTTGGTGACGTTCGGGGGCCAGCCCTCGGTGGCCGCGGTGAGGGTGGGGGTCTTGGGGGCGCGGGCGAGGGCGAAGTCGAGGACCTCGCCGCCGCCGGTCTGTACGTCCAGTGCGGCGGTGGCTTGCGCCAGGCGGTCGGCTAGGGAGACGGCGTAACCCCAGGACGGGCGCTCCTCCGTGGCGCGGCCCTCGAACCAGGAGAAGTCCCAGCCTTCGGTGGGGACGGCGGCGCCTTCGGCGACCAGGGATTCGAAGGTGCGCATCGGTGGGCCTCGCAGGGGGTGCGTCGTGGGTCGGGGTTGGGGCGGTACGGCGAACCCGCCGCCCACGGGGTTGGTGCGTCTTTGGGGGTGGGCCGGCGCGAATGCCATGTACGCGGCGGGTTGCGCCGTACCGCCCCAACCCGCTCCCGTGCGTGGGCGGCTGCCGGCCGGTGGGTCCTCCGCTTGCGGCTGCTGGCGGCCGGTGGGTTCTGCGCTTGCGGCTGTTGGCGGCCGGTGGTTCTCCATCCGTTACGGCACCAGGGGGCGGACCTCCTGTGCCGCGAAGCGTACGAAGGCCTCGGGGTCGGGTTCGTCGCCCGTCGGCTGGAGGATCACTCGGTCCGCGCCCGCCTCGACCAGTCGCTGGACGGCCTTGGCCACGGTGGCCGCGTCTCCGGCTACGCCCAGGTCGGGGACGTCCGCGAGGCCCTCGTCGGCCAGTTCGGCGCGCAGGCGGGTGGGGGCGTCGGGGCCGGTGGCGGTGAGGAGGTAGACGATGATCTCGTGCGGGTCGGTCCGGCCCGCCGACTTCCGTCCCTCGTCGATGAGTTGCCGGGCCTTGCGCACCCCGTCGGCCGTGGTGGCGGCCGTGAGGAGGGTGCCGTCGGCGGCCTCGCCGGAGAGGCGCAGGGAGCGTGGGCCCGTGGCGCCGGCCAGGACGGGGACGGGGTGCCGGCTGGAGGGGGGCCAGTCGAGGGCTACGCCGTCGAGACGGACGTAACGGCCGTCGGTGATCGTGAGGTGCTCGCCGCGCAGCAGGGCCCGGAGGGCTTGCAGGTGTTCCCGGAGGAGGGTGAGGGGGGATTCGACGCGGGCGCCCACCTGGCCCATCCAGCTCTGTACGCCGTGTCCGACGGCGATCACCGGGCGGCCCGGGAACATGCGGTGCAGCGCGGCCGTCTCCATCGCGGTGATGGCGACGTTGCGCAGGGGGACGGGGAGCAGGCCCACGCCGATGCGTACCCGTTCGGTCCAGGCCAGGGCTGCCGCGGCGGTCGAGATGCCGCCCTCCCGGAAGCAGTCCTCCCAGAGCCAGAGTTCCTCGAGGCCGCTCTCGTCGGCGAGCCAGGCGACCTCGCGGAGGCGCTCGGGAGGGAGTTGGGGTCGGAACACGGCGCCGAGTCCAGTCATGGCCTTCTGTCTACCCGGGCCGTCGCGGCCGTACAACGTATTTACGTGGCTGCGGCGTGGGCGTGGCGCAGGAGTACGACGCCGTTGGAGAAGGTGTGGCTCTCGACGAGGTCGAGGGGGGCCGCGATGTCGGCCTCGGGGAAGAGGCGGGTGCCGTGGCCGACGAGTGCGGGGTGGACGTAGGTCCGGAACTCGTCGACGAGGCCGAGGCGGAGGAACTCGCCGGCCACCTCCGACCCGCCGAGCCCCAGGTCGCCGGTCGCCGCCTCCTTGAGCGCCCGGACCTCCTCGGGTACGACCTCCCGTACCACTGTCGTGTTCCAGTCGGCCTTCTCCAGGGTGCGGGAGTAGACGACCTTGGGGATCTCCCGCCAGATCCCGGCGAATTCGACGGTGACGGGCGAGGCGTCGGGGTCGGCGTCGGCGGTGGGCCAGTAGGCGGCCATGGTCTCGTAGACGCGGCGGCCGCTGAGCAGGCCGCCGAGGCGACGGACGGTGTCGTTCATGTGCTGGTGGAGTTCCTCGTCGACCCGGTGCCAGCCGAGGTCGTGGCCGGGGGCCTCGATGTAGCCGTCCAGGGACACGGACATCATCAGGACGATCTTCGGCATCGGCGGCCTCGTTTCGGGCGGCTGTCCTTGTGGTCGACGGCGTTCACGGTACGCGTGCGGATACGTTCTGTTGAGGTGGCCGGCGGGCCGGTGTGGCGGATGCGGGAGGCGGGGACGGGATGGGGCGGAGATGGCGGGACGGGCGGGGGACGCTGGTCGTCCGGCCGGGCCGGGAGGATTCGGGTTCTGTTTCGGTGCCGCTGGAGATCGCCGCTTCCTACCGGGCCCGTACGAAGGGGCTGCTGGGGCGTGATGCGGTTGTCGGGGCGCTGCTGCTCTCCCCCGCCAACAGCGTGCACACCTTCCGTATGCGCATCCCCATCGACGTCGCCTACCTGGACCGCCACCTCAGGGTCATCGCCGTCCGGACGATGAAGCCGGGGCGGCTCGGGCTGCCTCGGCTTCGGGCCCGGCATGTGCTGGAGGCGGAGGCGGGGGCGATGGAGGGGTGGGGGTTGGGGGTGGGGGCGGAGGTGGAGGTGGGGGTGCGGGTCTAGGTCGCGGGGACGCCTTGATCAGTGGGTGCGCGGGCGTAGACGTTCTCCCTGGGGTCCGAACATGATCAGGTACTCGACCGGTCCGGCGGATCCGGCGTTTGCGAGTCCGTGGGGGGTACGAGTGTCGAACTCGACGACTTCCCCGGCCGTCAGGACGAGGTCCTGGTTGCCGAGTGCGAGCCACAGCCGCCCGTACAGGACGCACAGCCACTCGTAGCCGTCGTGGGCCACCTGTCGGGGCCGGCCGGGCGGCTCTGTGGCGGCGGGCAGGATGTGCTTGTGGGCGTGCAGGCCACCGACGTAAGGGGTCAGCGGCAGCACCGCCTTGTCGTCGCCGAAGCGGTACGGCGTCGTGCTGCGGGGCTCGGGGGCGGGGGTGGGTGCGGGTGCGGTGCCGGCCAGCTCGTCCAGGGTGACCGTGTATTCCTTCGCCAGCCGCAGGACCACCTCCAGGGTGGGCTTGCGCCGGCCGGTCTCGATCCGCGACAGCGTGCTGGACGAGATGGCGGTGGCGCGGCTGACATCGGCGAGGGTGACGCCGCGGCGCTCGCGCACGGCCCGCAGCCGCGGCCCCATCGCTGCCAGCGTCCGGGTCACGTCGTCATCTGTCACTGTGCCCGTTCCTTCCTCTCGTGCTAGTGCCGCTTCACCGCGCTGTCCTGCAAGCTTGCCAGGATGGCAACGCTGGTCGCGTCGAGTGGCCGCGGCGCCGCATGATCGACGGGTTCCCGCCGGCCGCCCGCGACCCGAGGAGAAGCCGCATGCGATCCGAGCCGACCTCCGCACTCCGCCACCGCGCCGTCCGGGCTCCGGCCGGGCGCCTCCACCTGGTCGAGCAGGGCACCGGCCCGCTGGTCCTGCTCGTGCACGGCTTCCCCGAGTCCTGGTACTCGTGGCGCCACCAGCTCCCGGCCCTCGCCGCGGCCGGCTACCGGGCGGTGGCGATCGACGTGCGCGGCTACGGCCGCTCCTCCAAGCCCGCGGAGACCGATGCCTACCGGATGCTGCACCTGGTGGAGGACAACGTCGCCCTCGTGCACGCCCTCGGCGAGGAGGACGCGGTGATCGTCGGCCACGACTGGGGCGCCAACATCGCCGCCGCCTCCGCGCTGCTCCACCCCGGAGTCTTTCGCGCCGTCGGCTTGCTGAGCGTCCCCTACGCACCGCCCGGCGGCCCCCGCCCCACCGACGTCTTCGGCCGGATCGGCGGCCCCGAGCAGGAGTTCTACGTCTCCTACTTCCAGGAGCCCGGCCGCGCCGAGGCGGAGATCGAGCCCGACGTCCGGAGCTGGCTCGCGGGCTTCTACGCGGCCCTGTCCGCCGACACCATGCCCGCCGAGGACGAGCCCGACCCGCACTTCGTCACCCGCGGCGGCCGGCTGCGTGACCGTTTCCCGGTCGGCCCGCTCCCGGCCTGGCTGAGCGAGGACGACCTCGACGTCTACGCCGGGGAGTTCGAGCGCACCGGTCTGACGGGCGCCCTCAACCGGTACCGCAACATGGACCGCGACTGGGAGGACCTCGCCCCGTACCGCGGCGCCCCGATCAAGCAGCCGTCCCTGTTCATCGGCGGCGCCCTGGACGCCTCCACCACCTGGATGTCCGACGCCATCGACGCCTACCCCACCACCCTTCCCGGCCTGTCGGCCTCCCACCTCCTGGAGGGCTGCGGCCACTGGATCCAGCAGGAACGCCCCCACGAGGTCAACAGCGTGCTGACCGACTGGCTCGCCGGGGCGCGGAGCTGATGACGTCTATGACGCCGATTCCGAGCCCCGTGTACGGATGCGACGCGACGGTTGCGGCCAGTGCTCCGTCGTCCAGCGGCCTGACGGTTCGGGCATTCACCGCGCATCCTCCGCGCTCGCGCCGTGGCAGCCGCACCGGCGCCCAACAACAGGCCGGTGCTGTACGGCAGCGGCACGTCCCGCAGTTGGCCGCAGGTGCCGTGCACGTCCTCATAACCCGGCCGCCGCGCGTATGCCATCCCTATCGACGTCCCCTACCTCGACCGCCACCTCAAGGTCATCGCCGTACGGCCGACGAAACCGGCACGGTAGGAGCCACCTCGGCTTCCAGGAGGCGCAGGACAGACACTGGCGCGGCCCCGGCCGAGTCAGGCGGCATGGTCGTCGAACACCACCGTGTTGTGCCCTCCGGAGACCACCCTCAGGTCGACCGTGACGTCAAGTGCCGTCGACAGCCGGACCAGCAGATCCGCAGTGAGGGGAAGCAGGCCGCCCAGTTCGACGGCTTCGACATCGTCCTCGGTCATCCCCAGACGCTCGCCCAGGGCCGCCTCGGTCAGGCCCAAGGCCGTACGCCGGTCGAACACGAGTTGCCCGAGGTCGTGCGCCAGCCGAATCTGCTCACGCTCCGCCGCCACCTCCGGAGGCTCCACGTAGCCTTCGGAGGCTCTCCGCTCGCGGGACAGCTTCCAGCGGGTGTGGTTCATAGCTCCTCCCGGAATTCACGGGTGAACTCGTCGTGCGCAGGTCCATGCTCAGCCTCGCACAGCTCCTTGGCCAGCTTGGCGCGCTTGACCTCCGCAGCCTCTCGCATTCTGGTCTTCCGGAAGACTGTAAGGAGGACGATCCGCCGTTCGGGCGCCAGCCAGTAGGTCACCCGTATGGCGTTGCCGTCCAGGATGAACCGTAGTTCGCGCACGCCTTCTCCCAAATGGCGGGCGTGGGGCTCACCCAGGGTCGTCGGCGACTGGGCCAGCAGCTCCGTCTTCTCCTCCACCTGGCGATACCGCTGCGGAGGCAGCCTCTCCAGCCAAGCCCTCGCTTCCGGCTCAAGTTCGATCACATACGGCTCGCTCACGCGGCGAACACAAGCAGCTTGGTGAAGCACGGGCCCGGTTTCCTGAACACCATCACCCATACGTGCGTCAGTCATGGCCATATCGACAGCCGATCCCGGGGCATCGACCAACGAATCGATCGGTTGACCGCCACCCGTCAGCGATTCAGGTCCATGACGCCGGCTCCGAGCCCCGTATAGGAGTCCGGGTCGACGGTTGCGACCAGTGCTCCGTCGGGAAGCATCGCGTTCGGGCTCGCGCGAGGGACCGCCCGCAAGACGTTGGTCCTGCTGGCAGAGCTGGGCTACGTACGGACGGTCGTCGGCAAGGGGTCGTTTGTCATCGAGCGTGAGAGCGAGGATCAGCCTGCCAATGCGTCCGAAGGTGCCGAGTCCGACGACTGACGGGCGCGGGCCCGCACAAAGAACACTTACAGGTACAGGGGCGCGGCAATGAGTTGCCGGCCGGTCACGATCCGCTGCGGAGGTGTCGCATGATGGTGGCCCGGACATCGGTCAGCCAGTGCCGCAGCGAGAGGCCTTGCGGGGGATAGACCCAAAGGCCGAGGACTTTCGTCACGCGGCTGAGTTCGCTGTCGGAGGCGACCATGGAGAGGAGACGATCAATCTCCTCGGACGCGTGCGTCTGTTCTTCTCTGGAACTACCGGAGAGGTAGTCATCGAGAGCTGCTTTGTGCGATCCGTACTCCTGGCTGAAGTACTGGTGGAAGTAGCCCCCGAGCAGTTGTCCCAGCTCGTAGAAGTGTTTGCCCCACTCCCAGTCGGTCTGTGGAAGGTCTGCGCGCTCATAGGAGCCGCCGTTCCTGACCCGGTCGAGGTGGTTGCGGGCCACCGCCAGGCACTCTTCCACGGTGCGTCCGGCCGGGGGGCTGATACGCGGCAGGACGTCCACGTCATCCGAGATCTCGTCGCTGAACAGCCCAACCCGTAGAAGATCGTCGATCTCCCTGATGACCGCATCCAGGAGCCCAGGAACGTTCACTGCATAGCGCGCGTACGCCTGGAGGGCCGGCCCTGCCTCTTCTGGAGTGTCCGTGAACGTCCAGCCGGCGGAGGCGTAGGAATCGAGCAGATCCCGCAGCTCGGGAAAACGCGCTTCTCGCAGCAGGTAGTCGTCGGGCAGGTCCATGAACTGACTCTCGTTCTCAGGCGACAGGGTACGAAGTATGGATGCGGAAACCGCTCGGCCTGTCGACGTCACGGCGGAGAACCAGCAGCACCTGGTGCACGTTATGAGGGTCGGCGCCTCTGACGAAGTCCTCCCTGGTCATACTGCGGCCTGTGACTTCGCTGCCAAAGTCAACCTTGATCACCAACTGCCTGCTCGTGGTTTTCTCGATCCAGCGTTTCACGTCTTGTTGCCGAGCCAGCAGCGCTCGGTCCGTGAGGTCTTGAGCCGACTCCTCGCTGATGAAGCTCGAACTCCCGTCGATGCTCTTGTCCGCGCGCATCCTGGCCCGTAGCTCGCGGTCCGTCTTCTCGACATGGCGTTCGATCGTGTGGGCGCCCTTCTGTCCCTCGTCTCCCGCCAGGTCTGACCGGTACTTCGGTTTGACCGCCCCCTTGCGTTTGCTGCGCGGCCAGGCACTGGGCTCGCCATCGCCCTTGATGAGCAGGCCGAGATCATCGAGGGAAGTGCCCACGCCGCCGGGTATGGCCAGTTCGGGGCCGAGTCCCGGCATGCGGACGCCGCCGAGCAGTTCGGTCCAGCCGCCCACGCTGCCCGCGGCGCGGATCGCGGATCCGCCTCCGCCGAGGGCGCCGCCCAGCAGGGCGCCGTAGACGCCGGCCTGGCGGGCCTCGTCGAGGTTGATGCCGCCGGTCTGCTCGCCCAGGGCCATGGCGGTGGGCTGGGCGACCGCGAGGTCGACGGTGATGGACTCGATGCCGCCGAAGGCGGCGGTGGCCAGGGTGGTGCCGGCGATGGCGGCGACCTCCTCGGTGACCGCCACGCCCAGGGAGGCGGCCAGCTCGGTGACACCGGCCGCTGCGGCCGCCGCGGCGCCTTCGGACAGGCCGGCGGTGAAGACGGCAAGTGCGGTGCCCGCCACGAGGGTCGCGCCGACGATCTCCAGTTCGTGTTCGAGGTGCTTCTTCGCGCCGTGCACCGCGTCCGCGTACGCGTCCAGCGCCTTGGCCATGTCCCGGGCCGCGTCGGCCAGATCCTTCAGCCAGCCGCGGCCGTGGTCGTAGTAACGGCGCCAGAAGGTGTCGAAGGCGTCGATCGACTCGCCCTTGTTGTCCTCGATCAGCTCGCGGGCGGCCCGGTTCGCGACGGGGGTGATGTCGTCGACGTCGTCGGCGAAGGCCCGCCAGGCCCGCGCGGCGGCCCGCAGCTCGCCCTCGTCGGCGTCCGGCCACCACATTCCGGTCAGGTCCTGGACGACCTTCCGGGCCTTGTCCGCGACGCTCACGTGCCGTCACCGGTGGTGTCGTGGCCGAACATGCCCTTAACGAGGGCTTCGTTGTCGATGTGCTTGTCGGCCATGTCGACCAAGCCCGCGTGGATGCTGGCGAGACCCTCGACGAGGATCTGCGCGGAGTGTTCGATCCGCGTGACGTGCGGGGCGTAGGCGGTGTGGAACTTCCGGCCCTGCTCGTCGTCGCCCCACGGGGCGTCCGCCGCGGCCAGGTTCTGCTGCAGCCGGGTCAGGGCGTGTGCGAGGGCAACGCTTTCGCGGTGGAAGGTGGGCGCCGCCGTCTTGATGTCGTCGACCTTGATGTCGAGTATCTCGTCCTTGCCGCCCATGACTTGGCGTCCTCCCCCTCCGTCGACCGCACGGGCATTCGACCTTAGCCGCCGATTGTTGGTTCACGACTGCGAGTCACGCAAAGCCACGGCAAAGATCCATACGAGCATGGTGAGTTGCCTCACGGGTTGCGAGCCCGGCCGCGGGCGCAGAAGAGGACCGCCGGAGGTTCCAGCTTCATCCGTCCAGATGCAGCACAGGAGTTCAACGAGCGATGGTTCTGCGGAAGCATGACGTGAAGCGCTGGCTGGACCAAGAGACCGGAGCCTGAGCTCGTGGTCAACTTCGGTCTCAGTGATCGTCATGCACAACTACGCCGGACGTGGCCCGTGCGCGCGCAAGCAGCCGATGAACTGCAATTACACGGCGTCTCATCGTCTGCGCCCCTCCGCCTCCGTGCTTTCACCAGGGCAGAGGGTCCGGACGGCGGTTCCACCACCATCCGTGTGGCGAGTCGGTGTCCTCGGGCCCTGCCAGGTCCTTGCGAAGCGAGCCGGCGTCCTCGATGGTCAGCTCGGCGAACAGGGAGTCCAGGGGCTTGAGTGCGTTCTGGAGCAAGACAGTGTGGTGATACGGCAGTTGGGCGCGCCCACGCTCCAGTTGGTCGCGGGCTTCCAGGCGTTCGCGGTAGAGGTCCAGCGGATACCAGTCGGAGGGTGCCCAAGAGCCTTCGAGTTGCCGGACGAGTTTCTCCCAGGCGCCCAGGTAGCTCCTTGCCCTCCAGATCGCGGTACCCGGGGTGCTTGCCTCTTCCGGGTGCAGGCGGTGCATGTGCGCGGCGAAGGCGTCAGCGAGTGGAGTTGCGACCTTCAGCTCCCGGACGACTTCGGGGATGCGGGCAACGGTGACGTGCGGAAGCCCGCTGACGGGAGCCTCGACCCTGTCGATCGTGTAGCGCGGTTCCTCGTCGTCGGATTCGTACAGGCGAGTTCGTGTGACGAGCCCGTCTTCGGCGGCGAGCCAGTAGGCACTCGGCCGCACCTCCTCGGTGGGAAAGAGGACCACGGTGCGCGCCGCCCGGGCGAAGGCGGACGCCAACTCGCGCTCGGCGGGCTGTGGTCGTACGGAATCCTGGACGTAGATGTCCAACGACGTGGCAACGTCGCCCCGAACCCTCGCTGTCTCGCACAGCACCAAGGCATGCCAATTGCGCAGGTCCTGGTCGGTGGTCTCGTCGGCGACGTCTACCTCGTGTGCATGAACAGACAGGCACTGGGCGAGTGCCGCCGTGACGGTACCGAGGCCCAGCGGCTGCACGGTGAGGAAGTTGTATGTCATGGACAGGTCCCGTCGTAGCCAGCCAGGGCCTTTGGTCAGCTCTCTGTCCGTGGGAAGGTGACCTCCACCCGGCGGTTCTTCTTGCGCCCCGCCTCCGTGGAGTTGTCGGCGATGGGGTACTGCTCGCCGTAGCCGCGGACCTCGAAGGTGATGTTGGGGTCGTTCAGGTCCTGGTCCAGTACGCCCTGTACGGCGTCGGCGCGTTGCTTGGAGAGGACGTCGCCGTGGGCCGAGGAGCCGAGGTTGTCTGTGAAGCCGAAGACTCGGACCTGGGTCGCGTTCTGTTTCTTGATCTCCTCGGCGATCGTGGCGATACGGGCCTTGGCCTCGGCGCTCAGCTTTGCGCTGTCCTTGCTGAAGAGGACCTCCGCCTGGAGTGCGAAGGTGACGCTCGTGTTGGTGTCCTCTCGGCGTTCGTCACCGGACTGGTCCTCGACGACCGACTTGATGTCCAGCACCTTGGGGTCGGCGAGCGTGGCGCCCTCCGGGAGCTTGAGGTCGGGGTCGTTCGGGTCGACCTTGACCGGGGCTGAGGCGGAGGCCTCGGTGTCTGGGGGGAGGGGGGTGGGGGTTTCGTCGGCATTGGCTGTCGTGGCGCCGACCAGGTTCGTGGCGATCAGGAGCGCGGCGGCTGGGATGGCCAGGGAGAGGCGTGGAGTGGTCACGGTGGGCCTCACCCGGAGATCTGGATGGTGGCGGTGGCGAAGCCCGGCAGCTGGAAGTCGACCTCCGTGGTGCTCGTCGGCGGCGAGGGGAACTGCATGAACACCGGGATGGACTCACCGGACTTCAGGGCGGGCAGCCCGGTTGTGGTGAGGGGGCGGCCGTCCGTGTCGCGCAGAACGTAGTAGCGCTTCTTCCCCTTGGAGTCCACGAGTGTGGCGCCGCCGAGCGAGCTTCCGTTCTTGATGATCTCCGTCTCGTTGCCGCTCAGGTTGGAGGGGATGACGGCGGTGCCGGCACCGTCGTTCTTTATGGTCCCGTTCACAGTGACGAAACCGCCGGAGTCGCGCTTGGCGGAGGTGATCTGGAGAAGGAGGCTCTGGGGGCCCTTGAGTTCGGCGAGCGGTTCGTCCGACTGCCCCTCCTGCGTACTCGGGTTGGATCCGCCGTCCTTGGTCGCGGAGGCCGACGTTTCAGGCTTCTTGTCGTCGCCACCGCCCGAGCCGCAGCCGGTCACCCCGAGGGCCAGACCAGCCGCAACGGTCAGCACGACCATCCCCCTGCGGGCCTTCGCAGTGAACCGAATGCTCATCTCTCTGTTTCCTTCTCCACTCGTCGTTCGCTTGTCAGTCGGCCAGATGGACGTCGAAGAGGTCCTGCGGTTCCGGGAGATCGGTGAGGTCATCCGGATTCAGGTCCCAGTTCTTGTCCTTGCAGGTGAGTTCGGGGAGCCTGGTGCCCGCACCGGCAAGGTCGAACGTACAGAGCGGTTCGATCACGGCGGTGGCAGACGCATCCGACTTGGCGTTCTCCGTGCCGGGGACGATCGAGTCACCGACGGTCTTGTTGGTCGTGACCTCGACGTCGTAGCGCAGATTGCCCGGATTGCAGGAATCCAGCGTCGCGTCGTTCTGCGTGGCGAGCTGACCGGCGCGGTCGCAGCCGTCGACCGCTCCGATTCCATCGAAGATGTCCTGCCACTTGGTCGGGTCGAGTACGTCGTCGACCCAGTCACCCGCGAGTTGGTCCCGGGTCTTCTGGGCCGCTGCCAGCGCTGCCGCGTCGGCGGCCGTCTGGGCACCGTTCCGGTTGACCGCGGCCTGGCCGACCGCGAAGTAGGCGAACGCAAGGAAGAGCAGGCCCGCCACCACCGTGATGTAGATGGGGAAGGCCTGCCCTGCGTCACTGAACCTGCGCGACGGCCTCAGGTGATCTCGGCGATCTTCGCCTTGATCTTGTCGAGGATCGTCTGTCCGATGTCCGTGCCGGTGATGGCCAGCACGATCGCCACAACCACCGCGATGATCCCCAGGTACTCGACCGCCGTCTGCCCCTTGTCGCCCGCGCGCCTGCGCATCGCCTCGGTCGTCGTGTTCTTCCAGCCGTTCACGCGCACCTTGGCCGCGACGGCCTTCTTCAGCATCAGGTCGCTCATGGCGCTTCCCTCCGGGTTCGCTTCCGACCGTGGCACCGTACGGTGCCACACCCCGGCTCCCCGAGGGCCCCTGGGCCCAAATCCGGGCCCAATTCGAGGCCCTGCCCCGCTCCCGGCCCCGCTGCCGCCCCTGCTCCCGCCCCCTCACCGCGGCTCACCCCAGCCCTCGGTCCGGGCGCGGCGCGGTGCCGAGCCATTTGGCCGTCGCCTCGGAGCGGCTCTTGCTGTGGAGCTTGGCGAAGATGCGGTTGATGTGGTTCTTGACCGTCTTCTCGCTGATGAAGCAGGTGGCGGCGATCTGCTGGTTGTTCATGCCGGACGCGATGAGGTCCATGATCTCCGCCTCCCTCGTACTGAGTCTCCACGACTGTCCCACATCTGATTGCAATCGCGAAAGCCCTTTCGCGAAAATGCCTTTTGAGCGGGGAGTTGAGGGGTCATTCTTGTGTGCAGTTGCACTTCCCAGGCCCTCGGGCAACGCCGTTCCCGTGCCCGCGGGCGTCTCCCGCAGCTGGGTCAGCAGGGCGCCCGCCGCCGTCGGCGTGAAGTGTGCCCGGCCCTCCCTGATGTCCCGTACCGCCGCTACCAGTTGGTCCGCCGTGAACTCGCCGTGGACCAGGTAGCCGCCGGCTCCACGGCGCAACGCCTCCTGGACGATCTCCGACTCCCCGCTGTACGTGAGCATCACGACCGGCGCGAGCGGCACCAGGTAGGGCAGGGCGGAGATGCCGTCGACGCCCGGCATGCGGACGTCCAGTAGGACGACGTCGGGGTGGTGTTGGTTCGTTGCCTCGTAGGCCTCTCGGCCGTCGGTCGCCTGCGCCACCACCGTTATGTCCGCTCGGCCGGAGAGCAGGGCCGTGAGGCCTGCGCGGACCACCGGGTTGTCGTCGGCCACCACCACGCGGAGGGGGGTCGTCGGGGCGGGCGGCGGGAAGTCCTCGAAGGGGCTCGGTGGGGGTGGCTGCGGGGAGCCGGGACGGGGACCGGTCGGGTCCGGCATCGGCGGCCTCCTCTCGTCGGCGTGGGGGGAGTTGGGTGTCGTGTGCGGTGACGTCGTCGTACTCATGCCGGGTCCGTCCGCAGAGCCGCCAGCGGCAGTTCCAGGTGGACCTCCGTGCCGCGGGGGTGGGTGCCGCGGCCGATGCGGATGCGGGCGCCCACCGAGGCCGCGCGCTCGACCATGCCGACCAGGCCGAAGTGGCCCGCGCGGCGCAGTTGTTCGAGGGTCGTGCCGGGGGGCAGGCCGTGGCCGTCGTCATGGACGGTGATCGTCAGGAGGCTGTTCCGGACCGCCGCGGTCACCTCGACGTGGGTCGCTTCCGCGTGGCGGTGGGCGTTCTCCAGGGCTTCGGCGGCGATGGTGAGGAGTTGGCGGGCCACGGCCGGGGGGAGCTGCGGTACGGCCTGCCCGGCGGGGGCGTGGTAGGTGGCGGGCAGTCCGGTTCGGGCGCTGAAGTCCCCTGTACGAGCGGCCAGTTCGGCCAGTACGTCCGTGCCGTGGTCGGGGTCGTGTTCGCGGCGCAGGTCGGTGAGGAGTTCGCGGGACTCGGCGGCGGCCCGGCGGGCCGATCGGGACACCAGTTCGGCTTGTTGTTTGATCAGGGGTGCGTCGATGTCGTCGGCGGCGGCCGAGGTCGCGAGGCCGTCCGCGGCCAGGGCCACTCCGTGCAGGGTCTTGGCCACCGAGTCGTGCATCTCGCGGGCCAGGCGGGCGCGTTCGGCACTGACCGCCTCGGTGACCGCCAGCCGGGCCTGTACCTGGGTGAGAGCCTGGGTCGCGGTGCCGAAGCGCAGCATGAGGCCGCGCAGGGATGAGCCGACGGCGCCCGCGATCACGCAGAGGCCGGGGAGGAGGAGCGACTCGGCGAGGTTTCCGTGCAGGTCGTGCCTGGTCGCGTAGACCAGGAGGAGGATCAGGGACTGGAGGGACGCGAAGCAGGCCGCGCCGCGCCAGCTGTAGACGATGCCGGCGAGGAGGGGGGTGCAGACGCTGACGTAGGCGAGGGTGGTGTCGGGGCCCGCCGAGATGAGGAGCAACGAGCCGAAGAGCGTGTCCGCCGCCAGGAGGGTGGGGTGGCGCAGGAGGAGGGGGCCGAAGCGTTCCCAGTCCCGGTAGAGGACGTACGAGCCCATGAACGTGACGACCACGGCGGCGCCGACCAGGCGGGTGGGTACGCCGGGGGCGGCGTTGAGGAGGGCGGCGGGGGCCGCGAGCGCGATCATCGCCAGGCGGAAGGCGAAGACCTGGCGGCACATGGCCTGGAGGGCGTTGATCTGGAGGGGGATGGCGGGGGGTTTGGGGGACCGCCGTCTCTTGGGCTGTTTGGGTACGGGGAGTTGTTCGTCCGGGGGTGTCTCCGGGGCGGGCGCCGCCGGCTCCGGCGGCCGCTGCGCCCGCGTTCCCTGCCTCGGTACCCCCGGCAGCGGCTGCGGCGCGTCCGCCGGTACCCAGCCCGGCGGCAGCGCCGGGGTCACCGAGGTCACCGGGACGTCGGGGGCGCCCGTGCGGGCGTGGTCCGGCAGGACCGTGCCCGTCGGTGGGGTGGTGATCTCGGGGGCCTTCGGGCGGCGCCACAGCAGGCCGCTGACTTCCCTCGTCGTCGCCATGTCGTCGCCCTCCCCTGGCTACTTGCCCGTGATCGTGCCGAAGTCGGTGCCCGAGCCGAGCAGCAGTCCCGCGCCGAGCAGCAGCAGGGTGGCCGGGACCATGAACGTGGTGATCATGAGGGTGGCCCGGGGTACGGCGCGCGCGGCCTTGCGGCGGGCGTTCTGGGCGTCCGTGCGGCGCATGTCCTTGGCCAGGGAGACGAGGGTGTCGACGATGGGGGCGCCGAGTTCCTCGCCCTGCTGGAGCGCGGTGACGAACATGGCCACCTGTTCGGAGTCGTTGCGGCGGCGCAGCTCCGCGAAGGCCTGTCGGCGGCTCATGCCGAGGTCCATCTGGCGCAGGGTGATGCGGAGTTCGTCGGCCCAGGGGCCCTCGTAGCGGGTGGCGACGCGGTCCAGGGCCTGGCGGAAGCCGAGGCCCGCGCTGACGACGACGGCGAGTACGTCGAGGAAGTCGGGGAGCGTGCGCTCGATCACGTCCTTGCGGATGCGGATCGCCGCCCAGATGCCGACCTCCGTCCAGAACGCGCCGAACGCGAGGAGGAGCAGGGCGACCAGGTACTGGCCGCGCATCAGGAAGACCAGGAAGCCGACCGCGCCGAGGAAGCCGTAGACCGCTCGGCGGGCCGCGTAGCGGTCGATCGTGAGGCCGCCGGGGTTGCCCGCGAGGTCGATCTTGCGGCGGTACTTGGCGACCAGCCCGGGGCCCATGATGCGCAGCACGGCGGGGGCGTAGCGCATGCCCATGCGGTCGATGAGGGAGTCGACGGCGCCGGTGCGGGTGGCGCCGACCTCCAGGGCGAGGACCAGGTCACCGGGGAGTTTGGCGTCCGCGCGGTACATGCGGATGCCGGCGAAGATGCCCCAGACGCTGAGGCCCATGGCGAGGGCGAGGAGCAGTGCCATGTCACATATCACCTTCCTCAGACGTCGATGCGGGACATGCGGCGGATGAGGAAGAAGCCGACCGCGTAGAGCCCGAAGGCGATGAGCACGCAGGCCTGGCCGATCGGGGAGCCGGTCATCCGGTCCAGGGCTCCTTCCTTGACGCCGTCCATCAGGAACAGGGCGCCCACGCCCATGACCGGCACGGCGTACGCCGTCATGTTGACCTGGGCCAGCTGGGTGCGGATCTCGCGCCGGGTCTCCTTGCGCTCCTCCAGCGTCTCGGTGAGGTTGCGCAGCGCGCCGACGACCTGGCCGCCGGCCCGGTTGGAGAGGACCAGCGTGGTGACCAGGACGACCAGTTCGCGCGAGGGCAGCCGGTCGGCGAGGTCGCCCAGCGCGTCGTCCATGGACTGGCCGATCGAGAGTTGGTTGGCGACCTTTTCCAGTTCCTCGCCGGCCGGCGCCTCCATCTCCTCGGCCGCCATGCCGATCGCGGTGCGCAGGGCGAGTCCGGCCTGGGTGGCGTTGGCCAGGATGCGCGCGAGTTCGGGGAGTTGGTTGATGAACTTCTCGATGCGCTTCTGGCGCTGCCAGTTGAGGAACTGAAGCGCCGCCCAGACGCCCAGCAGTCCGGCGATCGGGCCGAAGAAGGGGGCGAGGGAGGCCTGGCCGACGAGCCAGAGGGCGGCGACGGCGGCGAGCATGTAGACGAAGAACTCGCCCGGGGTGACGTCGAGTCCGGTCGCCGCGAGCTTCAGCTCCAGCTTCTTGCCGGCCTTGGTGCGGCGCAGCCGCCGGTCCAGCTTGCGGAAGCGGCGGGTGCGGCCGCCTGAGGTGATCTGGCCGGTCTGCGAGAGCCGCTCGATGAGTGCCGCCCGCTCGGCCCGGCCCGCGGCGTAGGCGTGCAGGCCGGCGACGGCGAGGACGCAGGTCAGCAGCGTTATGCCGGTGGTGAGTTGGACGAGGGTGTGCAGCTCCATGGGGACTACCTGGCTTCTCGGAGGGCGAGCTGGTGGGTGGTCTGGGCGACGCCGAAGGCCTGTGGGACGGGCTGGTTGGCCATGAAGAGGCGGTCGGCGGTGCGGCGGGTGAGCGGGAAGTGCTGGAAGGCGCCGTGGATGCGGCCGTCGGGGGTCATCGGCTGGGCGTTGAAGCGGGCGACGGTCGCGAGGCGGTAGGGCTCTCCGCCGTGGCTGTCGAGGAGGGCGATCTCGGTGACGCGGCGCATGCCGTCGGCGAACCGGGTGAGCTGGATGATGACGTCGACGGCGCTGTTGATCTGGTCGTGCAGGGCCACGAAGGGGACCTCGACGTCGGACATCGAGGCGAGGGTCTGCAGGCGCATCAGGGCGTCCTCGGCGCTGTTGGCGTGCACGGTGGCGAGGGAGCCGTCGTGGCCGGTGGACATGGCCTGGAGCATGTCGAGGGACTCGCCGCCGCGGACCTCACCGACGACGATGCGGTCGGGGCGCATCCGCAGCGAGTTGCGGACCAGGTCGCGGATGGTGATGCGGCCCTGGCCCTCGACGTTCGGCGGGCGGGCCTCCAGGCGGACGACGTGGGACTGCTGGAGCTGGAGTTCGGCGGAGTCCTCGATGGTGATGATCCGCTCGCCGTCCGGGATGAGGCCGGAGAGGGCGTTGAGGAGTGTCGTCTTCCCGGTGCCGGTCGCGCCGGACACGATCACGTTGAAGCGGGCCTGCACGAGCCCCGCGAGCAGGTACAGGATCGGCTCGTCGAGCGAGCCGAGGCCGATCATCTCCCGCAGCGTGAAGGAGCGCGGGAAGCGGCGGATGGTGAGGGTCGCGCCGGTCAGGGACAGCGGCGGGATGATGACGTTGACGCGCTCGCCGGACGGGAGGCGGGCGTCGACCATCGGATTCGACTCGTCCACGCGGCGGTTGACCGTGGAGACGATGCGTTCGATGGTCTGCATCAACTGGTCGTGGGAGGCGAAGCGGAGGGGCAGCTGTTCGACGCGGCCGCCGCGCTCGACGAAGATCGCGTCGGGGCCGTTGACCATGATCTCGGTGATCGACGCGTCTTCGAGGAGGGGTTCGAGGATGCCGAGGCCGAGCGCCTCGTCGACCACCCGGCGTATGAGCTGGGAGCGTTCGACGGTCGACAGGACCGGGCCCTCGCGGCTGATGATGTGGCCGAGGACGCGCTCCAGACGCGCCCGGCGCTCGGCCGCGGCCAGCGAGGACATCTCCGCGAGGTCGATCTCCTCCAGGAGCTTGGCCCGGTAGGAGGCGACCAGGTGGCCGTCCTCGCCCCGGTGGCCGTTCTCCTCCGGGGAGTTGATGCGTGCCCGCAGGCTCATGGTGCTCCTCGCTGTGCTCAGTGGTCGAGCGGCATGACCGCGGTCTTGCTGGCCTGGTAGTCGCCGAGTCCGGGGAACAGGACGGGGATGTGGACGTGCGAGGTGACCTGCACCTCGGTGCCCAGGTCCGCCCGGTCGCAGGTCGCGTCGAGGCTGACCGCGTTGGCGCAGTCCGCCGTGTAGTCCCGCTCCAGGGACGCGCTGCGCGCCCCGGCCCGCGCCGCCGTGCCGGCCTGCTGGGCGGCGTAGGCGATCAGTCCCAACTGCACGCCGGCCAGCGCGACCAGGAGCAGCACCGGGATGAACCCGAGATACTCGATGGCGACCTGGCCACGGTCCCGGCGCCCACGGCCGCCCGGCCTTCCGGGGCGCTCTTCGACGTCGTACGACATCTCACTTCGCCTCCTCTACGGCGCCGGCGTGGCCGTCGACCGTGAACGGGAAGCCGATGGCGCCGGGGAAGAGGACGGGCACCTTGAGGTGCACGTCGGCGGTGACATAGCCGCTCCCCCCACAGGTCACGGTGGCATCGTCCCTCCACGCGGCCGACAGCTCCTTCAGCGCGGCCTGTTCGCAGGCGGCCTCGCGCTCCCCCGGCTCGGCCGCCGTGCCGGCCCGTACCGCCTCGTCGGCAGCATTCCCCGCGAGCGTGTACGTGTATCCCGCCAGCACGCACTGCCACAGCAGCACCAGCGTGACGATGATCAGCGGGGTCATGCCGAGGAACTCGATGGTGACCTGGCCGGCGTCGCGGCGCCGTATCGCCCCCGGCGCCCTCACGGCCCCAGCTCCCGTCGGCGCCGGAAGCTCACCGCGCCGCGGTCGCCGCGGAGCCGCCCGCCGCGCTGGACCGCTCCCTCGGGCGTCTTGACCAGGCCCAGCTCCCCCGCCAGCCCCCACAGGGCCTGCTTCACCGTGCCCTTGTTGTCCAGTTCGTGGATGCGGCCCGCGTCGACCGCGCCCTGCAACTCCTTGAAATTCGCCGGGATCGCGGTCGCGGCCACCGCCGTGCCGGTGATCCTCTGAATCAGCGGGGGCTGGATCTCGGAGCCGCGGGAGAAACGGTTGACGACCACCGTGGTCTCCTCCGCCTTGCGGATCTGGAGCCGGTCCCACATGCGTACGGTCCGTTTGGCGCCGCGTACGGCGAGCACGTCCGGGGTGGTGACCAGCAGGGCCAGGTCCGCCATCTCGACGGCCGCCGCGCCCGCGCCGCTCAGCTGGGCCCCGCAGTCGACGACCACGACCTCGTAGCGGGAGCGCAGGGCGCTGACGATCTGCCGGGCGGCCCGGTCGGTGACCTCCTCGCCGCGCTCGCCCTCCCCCGGCGCGAGCAGCAGCGCGACCCCGGTGTCGTGCCGGTAGACCGCGTCGGCGAGCACGCGTGGGGAGATGTCCGTGATGGCGGCCAGGTCGACGACCGAGCGGCGGAACTGGACGTCCAGGTAGGAGGCCACGTCGCCGGTCTGCAGGTCCATGTCGACCAGGGCGGCGCTGCGGCCCGAGGCCTGCGCGGCGAGGGCCAGTTGGATCGCGGTGAGGGTCGCGCCGACCCCGCCCTTCGCGCCGCTCACCGTGACGACCGTGCCGCCGACGCCGGTGAACACGTCGAGGCCCGCGGCGGCGCCGAGGTGCCGCCGTACGCCCACCGACCACTGGGCGACCGCCTGGACGCGGCTCGCGAGCTCCTCGTAACTCAACGGCAGGGCGACCAGGCCGCGGGCGCCGTAGTCCATGGCCGCCTGGAAGAGGCCGGGGCTCGCGTCGGAGGTGACGAGGATGACGCCGACGGCCGGGAACCGCAGGGCGACTTCGCGGATCAGCTCCAGGGCCGGGACCGGGCCGATGCGTTCGTGGACGACGACGACCTCGGGCAGTTCGTCGACCGACTCGGCGGCCAGGCGCGCGAGGGTGTCCACGAGCTGGGTGGAGTCCACGACCGGCGTCACCGGCTCGGCGTCCGGGAGCTGGCTGAGCAGGGTCGTGATGGACCGTACGGCGTCCGCGTCGCCGACTGCCGGGAGGATCCTCGTGGGCATGGCGGCCTCTCACTTGTCCTTGGAGAGTTCGTACGTGCGGTCCTGCTCGGGGATGCTGCCGGTCTCGCCCGGCGCAACCAGTGCGAGCCGGACCCGCTTGGCGAAGGACTCGGCGTAGGTGAGGCGCTGGGCGTCGAGCGCGGAGAGCGCGAAGGTGATGGGGACGACCTCGGTGGCCTGGGAGGTGCGGTCACCGGAGTCGGGCTGGAGGGACTTGAGGTCGCCGACGTCCAGGACCCGGGCGTTCGTTACGATGATCTTGGACAGGTCGGGATCACCCTCCTTCTGTCCCTCGAAGGTGGCGTAGACGTTGACCCGCGAGTCCGGCGATATCTTGCCGGCGACGCCGGTCGCCGCATCGATCATGATGGCGACCTCCTGCTGCCCGGGCTGCAGAGCGGGCTGATCGGCGATCATGTCGCTCTGCAGCAGGGAGCCCTTCTTGAGGGTCGTCACGGCGACCTTGTCGCGGATCGCGTTCAGGTCGGTGACCGCGGTGGCCGACAGCCAGCGCTTCGGCATCCTCGTCTTCTCGAACTGGGACGAGTTGAGGCTGGTGTACGGCTGGATGTCGCTCTTGATCTCGTACGCCGTCACCTCCGGTCCGACCTTGGACTTCACGTCGCTGATGACGGACAGGACGCCGGCGAAGGCGCCGATGGCGCAGATCACCGACACGATCAGCAGGAGCACGCCGCGGCGCTGACGGGAGTTCATGAACCGTACAACCTCATTGGGGGATATGGGTCGAGCGGATGGGGGGTTTCGTGCGGGTACGTCTGCGAGCGGTCAGGAGCCTCTCCCGGCGGGGAGTTCGTTGTTGACCGGGGGGTTGGCCAGGGGTGCGGTGGCGGAGCAGAAGACGCAGCGGTCGCCGATGACGTCGATGCCGCACCAGTGGCAGCTGCTCTGCCGGACCGAGGTCACCAGCTGGTAGAGGACGGAGAGGTCGGGCAGGAAGGCCGCGAACTCGACCAGCTTGTTCGTGCCCCACCAGGCGGCGGACTCGGCGGGCGGCGCGATCTCCCTGAGGCCCTGCGCGCTCCACTGCTTGGCGAGCGTGGCGGTCACCCAGTCCGACTGGAGCTGCCCCTTGGCGACCAGCATCCAGGTGCCGAACTCCGGTCCGGCCAGGGACGCTCCCGGGCCGAGCTTCACCAGCTGCGGCTCGGGGTGCGCGAGCACCGCGAACTGGCTGCCCGGGACCCAGGACTTGGCGTGCGACCGGAGACCGACGGGGATGCGGTCGAGCCGGGCGACCGAGCCGAGCAGGGCGCCCGCGTGGATGTAGTGGGTGAGCAGCCGGCCCGCGGAGGCGAGGACACCGGGGCTGAGGTCGCAGGAGGCGAGCTGCCTCAACTGGCGGGCCAGGACGGCGAGTCCGAGCGGGGGCAGATCGGGACGGAACAGGGCGATACGGTCGCTCTCCAGCAGGGAGCGGATGGTGTGCAGCCGCCACTCCACCCCGGGCGGCGCGGCCTGCGAGCACACGACGACGAGATGGCCGTACTGGTCGATGAGGGTCTGGACGGCGGACAGCGCCTGGTCGAGCGGCTGCCGGTCGAGGTCGCGCAGCACGACGGCGGGCAGGGTCCGCTCGTCCAGCGGCGGCAGCGCCATGTCGGCACTGGTCACGGCAATGGCAGTTGGCACGCGCGGCTCCCCGTGTTACGCCGTCGATCCACCGGGGTCACTCCGGTACACCGAGATGACTTCACTCCGTGACTACCTGAGCACTGTAACCACGCCTCTATGACCGGAGAACAGCGTTTCTGTAGCTGATGGGGAACTGTCGACTCACAAGACACGCCAAATCGGGGCAGGTTGAGCATCTTACCGATCCCCAATTTGGTCTGGACCTCTTGACAGGAGAATTGGTCTGGACCAACTTATTGTCATGTCCCCTCAGAGACGATCAGCCCGGCTCTGGTCAGGAGCCGTCACCGCCGCCCTCGCCCTGTCCTTCCTGGGTGCGGGCCAGGCGTCCGCAGCGGACGTCAACAACGCCAAGAACGCCGGTTTCGAGTCCGGCCTGAGCAACTGGACCTGTTCCGCGAGCAGCGGTACGACGGTCTCCTCCCCCGTGCACGGCGGCTCGGCCGCGCTGAAGGCCACCCCGGCCGGGCAGGACAGCGCGCAGTGCAGCCAGACCGTGGCCGTGAAGCCCAGCTCGACGTACTCGCTGAGCGCGTGGGTGCAGGGCGGCTACGCGTTCCTGGGCGTCACCGGCACGGGCACCACGGACGTGTCGACGTGGACACCCGACTCCACCTCCTGGAAGCAGCTGACGACGAGCTTCACCACGGGGTCCGCGACGACCTCGGTGACGGTCTACACGCACGGCTGGTACGGCCAGGCCGCCTACTACGCCGACGACATCTCGGTGTACGGCCCCGACGGAGGCGGCGGCACCGACCCGCTGCCGACGGTCCCGGCGACACCGAGCGGCCTCGCCGTCTCCGGTACGACGTCCTCGTCGGTGTCGCTGGCCTGGAGCGCGGTCTCCGGCGCGACCGGCTACAACGTCTACCGCGACGGTACGAAGATCACGGCGGTGACCGGCACTTCGGCGACCCTGACCGGCCTCGCCGCCTCCACCTCGTACTCCTTCCAGGTCACGGCGACCAACTCGGCCGGCGAGTCGGCGAAGTCGACGGCGGTGACGGGGACGACGACCTCCGGCAGCTCCGGCGGCGGGGGTTCGGTGCCGAAGCACGCGGTGACCGGCTACTGGCAGAACTTCAACAACGGGGCCACGGTCCAGAAGATCTCGGACGTCTCCTCCCAGTACGACATCATCGCCGTGGCCTTCGCGGACGCGACGACGACGCCGGGCGCGGTGACCTTCAACCTGGACTCGGCCGGTCTCGGCGGCTACACGGTCGACCAGTTCAAGGCGGACATCAAGGCGAAGCAGGCGGCCGGCAAGAAGGTCATCGTCTCGGTGGGCGGCCAGAACGGCACGATCTCGGTGACCGACTCGGCCTCGGCGACGAACTTCGCCAACTCCGTCTACTCCCTGATGCAGACGTACGGCTTCGACGGCGTCGACATCGACCTGGAGAACGGCATCAACGCGACCTACATGTCGCAGGCCCTGCGCTCGCTGTCCTCGAAGGCGGGCTCGTCCCTCGTCATCACGATGGCCCCGCAGACGATCGACATGCAGTCGACGTCCAACGCCTACTTCCAGACGGCCCTGAACATCAAGGACATCCTCACGGTCGTCAACATGCAGTACTACAACAGCGGTTCGATGCTGGGCTGCGACGGCAAGGTGTACTCGCAGGGCTCGGTCGACTTCCTGACGGCCCTCGCCTGCATCCAGCTGGAGGGCGGCCTCTCCCCGTCCCAGGTGGGCCTCGGCCTGCCCGCCTCGACGAGCGGCGCGGGCAGCGGTTACGTCTCGCCGACGGTCGTCAACAACGCCCTGGACTGCCTGGCCAAGGGCACCAACTGCGGTTCCTTCAAGCCGTCGAAGACCTATCCCGACCTGCGCGGCGCGATGACCTGGTCGACGAACTGGGACGCGGCGGCGGGAAGCGCCTGGTCCAACGCGGTGGGGCCGCACGTGCACGCCCTGCCCTAGTCAGCTCCTGCGCAGCACACGGCCGGCACCCGCCGCCACGGTGGTGGCCAGCAGCCAGCCGGTGCCGATGAGTACGATCCCCGCCCACTGCATGGCCCCGGACGGCTCGTACGCCCGCTCCTGGCCGAGGTCGACCAGCGGCAACAGCAGGTCGAGCGTGTAGATGACCGGCTGGAAGCGGGGGTACGGGCCGCCGCCCACGGGGTGGGGGTGCCAGGTGGCGAAGAGCGCGGAGCCGACGGCCAGCAGGCACAGCAGCAGCCATACCGCCCGCAGCGGGCGGTATCCGTAGCCGACCGTCGCGTCCTGGAGCAGGCTCCACAGCCGGGCGGGAAACGCGAGGGTCGGCCGCAGGCTGCGCTGCTTGGCGACGAGGACGGTGCGGGCGTCGGCGTCCCGGCCGTGGCGTTGGTAGACACTTGCCAGTTGCTCGTAGGGCTGGGGCGCGAAGCCCTGCGGGTCACGCGCGAGCCACGGGAGGCGCTCCTCGGCGTGCAGGGTGGGCCGGAGGATGTCGTAGACGGTGCCGTCCAGGATCAGGGAGGCGGGCCAGGTGGCGGGCTCGTCCCAGATCAGTGCCGCCTTGGTACGGCTGAGGTCGACGCCGCCCCTGGGAGGCTCTTGGAACTGGAGAAACAGTGCGGCGGCTGTCGTGCCGCGGCAGACGAGGGCTTCCCCGTCAACGGCCGCGTCCAGGATCGCCCCCTTGAAGGACAGGGAGCTGCGGACGGTGGCGTTGCTCATGCCGACCTTGCCGTGGACGGTGAACCCGCGACTGAAGTGCGCGACGCCTCCGACGTCGATGCCGTGGGCGCTCAGGGCGGTCGGGCTGCTGTCGGGCGCGGTCAGTTCGGCGCCGTCAAGCACGAGCGAGCCGCCGATCCGGGCGTCGCACAGGTCGACGGTGCCGTGCGCCGACAGTCCGCCGCCGCAGTCGAGGTCGCCGCCGATGTGTGCGCGGGCCGCCGTGAGTGCCGTACCCGAAGGATGGTTCAGGCGGGCGCCCCTGAGGACGACGCTGCCGCGTACGGTCGTGTCAGCGAGGGTGATCGGGCCGTCGACGACGAGTCCCCGCTCGGCCTGGATGTCGCCGCCGACCTGGGCGCAGCCGAGGTGGAGGGCGTGGTCGCCCGCGTCCAGACCCGGGCCGGTGAGGGTGGCGTCGAGCAGTTCCAGCGTCGCCCCGATCGAGGCGCCGCAGAGGTTGACCGTGCCGGCGCAGGAGAAGCCGCGGCCCATGTACAGGCCGCCGCCGACGGTGAGTTCGGACATCTGGAGGTTGCCCCTGGGGGTGCTGATGGTCGCTCCCCGGAGTATGAGCAGGTCCTGCACGCGGGCGTTGCTCAGGTAGAAGCCGCCCGCGCAGTCCAGACCGGTCGCGGACAGGGACTCGTCCACGGCGACGGACCGGGCGTCGATGGCGGCTTCCCCGGGCCCGGGGCGGACCTTCGTGCCTTCGAGGGAGAGATGGGTGCCGACGGTCAGTGAGCGCAGGTCGAGTGTGCCGTCCACCGTGCAGCGGGTGACGTTGAACTCCCGGGCGGTCCGGGCGCTGTGGGCCCGCAGCCCGGGCAGCCGGCACTCGTCCAGTTCGAGCGCCTCCAACTGCGCTCCCTCCAGGCGCGGTTCCTCGTCGAAACGGCACCGCCGCAGCCGCACCGCCCCGCGCACCACGGCCTCGGACAGGTCCAGTTCCCCGCGTATCCGCACGCCCCGCAGCCGGAGCCGGGCGAGGTGGCCGGGGTGTGGTGGCGGCGCGGTCAGCAGCAGGCGGCGTACGGCCGCCCCGCGCACTTCCGGCAGCCCCTCGCACCACTCGCCGCGCCGGTAGGCCTCCCACATCCGGCACTCGCCCTCGTCCCACCCGGCCGGCGGGCCGTCGTCGTCCGCCATGTGATCCCCCTTGTCCCCGGAGACTCCCCGAAGATTCCTGAAGACTCTCCGAAGCTTCGGGGAATCTTCCCCGAGCATGAAACATTTCCCCGGGCCCATCGCATCAATGAAGTGAGGGCGGCGCCGGGGGACTGGGGGAACGGTATGAGACAGGCACGCGCGGACGAGTACGCGGAGTTCGCGGCGGTGCGCGCCGGTCATCTCTACCGTTCCGCCTGCCTGTTGACCGCCGGGGACACGCATCTCGCCGAGGACCTGGTGCAGGAGACCCTCGGGCGGCTGTACGTCGGCTGGGGGCGGATGTCGCGGGTCGGCAACCCCGCCGGGTACGCGCAGACCGTACTGACGCGGACCTTCCTCGCGCATCAGCGGCGGCGCTCCAGCACCGAGCGCGCCACCGACGTACTGCCCGACCGGCCCGCCGACGGAGGTGACCCGTCCCTGCGGCTGACCCTCCTGGAGGCCCTGTCCCGGCTGCCCGCCAAGGACCGGGCCGTGATCGTCCTGCGCTACTGGGAGGACCGGTCGATCGAGGAGACCGCCGACGTCATGCACGTCAGCTCGGCCGCCGTGCGGACGCGGTGCGTGCGGGCGCTGGGGCGGCTGCGGGAGCTGCTCGGCGAGGACCTCGACGAATACGCGCGTCCCTGAAAGGACGAATTCGCGCGTCCCTGAGAGCGCGTCCCTGAAAGCTCGTCCCATCCCCTTTCACGAAACGGTGGTCCGTCATGCCCGTCGAACAGCACAGCGACCCCTTCGAGGAGCGGCTCTCCGCCGGTCTGCGCGACACCGGCGCCGTCTTCGAGACCGACCGGGCCGCGCTCGTCACGGCCGGTGCGCTCAAGGGCCGCCGACGGCTGCTGCGGCGCCGGGCCGCCGTCGCGGGCGGGGCCGCCTCCCTCGCGCTCGTCGGCCTGGGCGGCGCGCTGCTGCTGCCCGGGAGCGGCTCCCCGGACCGGGACGAGTCCTCGGTCGGCACGAGCAGTCCCAGTGCCACCGCGCCCACCCCCACCCGCGCCCCCTCCCCCGTCTCCGGCGACGAACTGATCCGCACGCTCGAAGGCCTGCTCCCCGAGGGCAAGTTCAGCCAGGCGGAGGCACGCGGCACGAGCGAGGAGCCGGGGCCGTACGTGCATCTCGTGTACGACGACGGGAAGGGCGCCGCCGCGATCGGCGTGAGCCTGGGGCGGGTGGAGCCGGGCAGTGACGAGGCACGGCAGGTCACCCAGTGCCCGGGCAAGATCTACTACCACTACGACGCCTGCACCCGGACCCGGCTGCCGGACGGCTCGGTGGTGATGGTGCTCCAGGGGTACGAGTATCCGGACCGCCGCGTGGACACCAAGTGGTGGAACGCCGAGCTCGTGACGCCTGAGGGGCAGCACGTCAGCGTGAGCGAGTGGAACGCGGCGGCCGAGAAGGACGCGCCGACCACGCGGGCCGAACCGCCGCTCTCCGCGGGTCAGTTGAAGAAGCTCGCGGCAGCGAAGCCCTGGCGGGACGCGATCGACGCGATGCCCGAGGACACGGCGAGGCCGAGCACGCAGCCGAGCGAGTCCACGCCGGTGTCCACCGCGGCGGCGCGCACCACGCTCAAGTCCCTGCTGCCGAGGGGGATCAAGGCCATCAGCGACGACAGCGGCGACGACCCCGGCTTCGGTTACCTGGTCCTCGACGACGGCAAGGGCAAGAGCCTGGTCCAGGTCAATGTGCAGGGCGACATGTCGGACGTGGCCGGGGACCTCTTCGGCGCGGACTCGGAGACCCTGGCCGACGGGACGAAGGTCGCCGTGCGCAAGGGGCCCGGGGACAAGGGCGGTTCGGGGGTCGTGATGTGGACCGTCGACACCATGCGCAGCGACGGCCGGCGCGTGGTGGTCAGCGCCTTCAACTCCGGGGCCCAGGACACCGCGGCGACCCGCGCCACCCCGGCCCTGACCATCGCACAACTCCGCGCGATCGCCCTGAGCCCCAAATGGTGGTCGTAGGAGGAGGTGACGGCCGCCCGGCGCCTGGATGAACCCCGAGCGGCCGAACCCAGCGGAGCGTTACGGCTGTCGCCGACCGCAGCCGTCCAGTCCGCGGGTGCCGAGCTCGAACCACACGGTCTTGCCCGGCCCGTCCTGGTGGCAGCCCCAGCGCAGCGCGAGAGCGTCCACCAGGAACATTCCACGTCCGTTCTCCGAGGTACCCGCCGCCACCACCCGCGGGACACGGCGTCCCGAGTCGCTCACCTCGCAGCGCAGGACGCCGTGCGCGGCCGACAGGGTGAGCCGGAAGCGGCTGCGCGAGTGCAGCAGGGCGTTGGTGACCAGCTCGCTGACCAGCAGTTCGGTCACGTCGACCAGGTCGCCGCCGGCCCGGTCGCCGTCCCCCGCCGCGTCCCACCCGCTCAGACCCCAGCGCTCCAGCTGTCTGCGAACCTCCACGCGGGCCTCCCGGACGGCGGTGGGACGGGGGTCGTACTCGACACTCAAGTGGCCGGCGTGCTGAGGGTCGTGGTCCGGGCGGGGGCTCCCGGAAAGTTGCAGCATGGGAGAAGACTGGCCTCCCCGCGGGTGCGGGGCACGGGGAGGACTACCCGAATCCATACCTGCGTACGTACCCACGGGCTACCCGAACTGCAGCCGTACGGTCGCCCCGTGGGCGTCGTCGCGGACGTCGACGTACGCGCAGACCTGGCGGGTGAACCACAGGCCCTGGTCGGGTTCGAGGTCGGGGACGGGGGGCGGCACGAAGCCGGCCAGCGGGTCGTCGACCCGGCGCGGCAGGCGCAGTTCGACGACGCAGGCCGGTGCCTCGCCCCACAGCAGCGCTCCGGTGACCGGCCCGTACGCGGCGGCCGCGGCGGTGACGGCCTCGGTGAACAGCTCGGCGTCCACCCGGGACAGCCCGTGCGCGGCGGCCCGGGAGCGCACGGCGTCGGCGTACGGCTCGCCGAGCGGCTCGGCGTCGTGCGGGGGCGGCGCCAGCGGTACGGCGTCCAGCTCGGCGGTGAGCCGCACCGGGTCCTCGTACACGCCGGTGTCGGGGTGGGCGCGGCGGGCGGCCTCGACGATGGCGGTGCCGGCGGTGCGGGTGTCGTAGGCGCACAGGACGGTCGTGGCCAGCGGCGCGAAGAGGAGGTTGGCGAGGGCCTCGTAGCGGATCCACTCGGTGGTCTCCCGGGCCGACCGGCCGGCCCGGCCGTCCCATTCGGGTTCCATGAGGAGATGGATACGGCCGCCGGGGCCGGCGTGGGCGGCGAGATAACCGGCGCCCTGGGCCACGGCGTTGGCGGCGGAGCCGGTGTACCACTCGGTGTGCGGCATGAGCCCCACGTCCTTGGCGTCGGTATCGAGGGCGTCGCGCAGCAGTTCCAGCTTGTCGGGGGCGGCGACGACGACGGGCGGGGGTTCGCCGTGCGCACCGAGGCCTTCGGCGAGGAAGGGCAGGGCGACGGCGACGAACTCGTCATCGCCGCCGAATACGGCCATGCGGTGGTCGAACGGCGCGGCATGGGGGGCGGGTTGAACGGTCATGACATCCTCCGTGATCCTGGCTCTCCGGTCAGAGGGCGCGGTGGCGTCTCCGGCGGGTGGGCGCGGGGCGTCTCCGGCGGGAGGGCGCGGTGGCGGCTCCCCGGCAGGTGGGCGCGATGGCGGCTCCCTGCGGGAAGGCTCGGCGCCGGCTCCTCGGTGTGAAGGCGCGGTACCGACTCCCCCGGGGGGGAAGACGCGGTTCCGACTCCCCGGCGGGAAAGCGCGGCACCGACTCCTCCGCGGGAAGACGCGGTGCCGACTCCCCCGCGGGAAGACGCGGTGCCGACTCCCCCGCGGAAAGACGCGGTGCCGACTCCCCCGCGGAAAGACGCGGTGCCGACTCCCCCGCGGGAAGACACGGCACCGAGGGCTCCCGACGGGAAGGCTCAGCGCCGACTCCTCCGTGGGAAGGCGCGGTTCCGACTCCCCAGCGGGAAGACGCGGTAGCAACTCCCCCGCAGGAAAGCGCGGCACGGACGCCCCAGCGGGAACACGCGGTGCCGACTCCCCGCAGGAAGACGCGGCACCGACTCCTTCGCAGGAAAGCGCGGCACGGACGCCCCAGCGGGAACACGCGGTGCCGACTCCCCGCAGGAAGACACGACACCAACTCCCCCGCAGGAAGACGCGGCACCGACTCCCGCGGGAAGACGCGATCCGGCTCTCCGATGGGAGGGCGTGGGTGGGCTCGGTCGCGGGGAGGGGTGCGGGCCTCCGCCGCGGAGTGCGGGGCGGGTCGGTTCAGCGTTGGGCCGTTATCCAGGTGGCGATCTGGCTGCGGTTGCTGAAGCCGAGCTTGCTGAGGATGCGTTCCACATGGCCTTCGGCGGTTCGGCGGGCGATGACGAGTCGGTCGGCGATCTGTTGGTTGGCGAGGCCCTCGGCGACGAGCTGGGCGACCTCGGTCTCGCGGCGGGTGAGCCGGACGCCGCCGCCCGCCCGGCCGTCGGAGGTGGGTTCGGGCTCCGGGAGCTGCTGTTGGGCGCCGGTGTCCGCTTCCACGGCGTATCCGACGACCCCTTCCATCCCAAGCGCGGCCCCGCACTCGTACGCCTTCTCGAAGACGGTCGGCTCCATGGCGCCGCGGGCACGCACCTCGCTGTCGCGGCGGGTCGCGCCGAGGGCCTTCGAGCCCCAGCGGAAGCGGTCGACGTCGGCCCAGACGCGGTCGGCGCCGCCGAGCAGGACGGCCGCCCGCTCGAACGCGCCGCGCCGGGCGGCGGTCTGGGCGAGCAGGTCGAGGGTGAGGCCGATCCCGATGACGTCGGACACGGCGAGCTTGAGGCGCAGGGCGTCGCGGGCATGCCGTTCGGCCTCCTCCCAGTCCTCCTTGACGGCGTGGGCGAGGGCGAGTTGGCGCAGTACGTAGGAGAGCACCCACTCCTCGCCGTGCTCCTCGCACAGCCGGCGGGTGCGGGCGCAGACGGCGGCGGCCTGGTCGGGTTCGTCCAGGAAGTTGAGGGCGCAGGCGAGTTCGACCTGGTCGAGACCGACGAGGCTGAGGTGCTGGCCGGGGACGCGGCCGCGGGCGACGGTGGCCCGGTAGTGGTCGAGGGCGCCGCGGACGTCGTTGTTGAACAGGCGCAGTACGCCGATGACGTACTCGGCGTGCGCGACCTCGGCCTCGTCGCCGAGCGAACGGGCCAGGACCCGCCCTTCCTCGGCGCGCCCGAGCCCCAGGGTGAGATCCTCCGCGGAGCCGGCGAGCAGCCCGACGATCCACAGGGCGCGGGCCCGCTCCCTGGTGGGCCCGGGACTGGCGGCCAGGGCCCGGTCGAGCCAGTAGCGGCCCTCCCGGGGCGCCCCGCAGGCATGCCAGTAGAACCACAGGGTGCCCGCGAGGCGCAGCCCGGCGAGGGCCTCGCCGGGGGCGGTGAGGCTGAAGTCGAGGGCGGCACGGAGGTTGTCCCGGTCGGCGCGCAGCCGGGCGACGACCTCCCGCTGCCCCGGCCCGAACCAGGCCCGCTCGAAGCCGGCCGCCCGCCGCTGCATCCAGTCCCGCTGCCGCCGCCGGGCCGCGCTCTCCTCGCCGTCCCACTGCCGCAGCCGGTCGAGCCCGTACTGGCGCAGGGTGTCCAGCAGCCGGTAGCGCACCCCGTCGGGCCCGTCCTCCCGCGCCAGCACGGACTTGTCGACGAGCCCGGCGACGGCTTCCAGCACCTCGTACGAGCGGACCCTCCCGCGGCCTCCGGCCGGGGAGACCCCCGGCTCTCCGCGCTCGCCGTCCGCGCACACCGCCTCGGCGGCCTCCGCGTCGAAGCCGCCGGCCAGCACGGACGCCCGCGCCCACACCAACTGCTCCTGTTCGGTGCAGAGTTCGTAGCTCCAGTCGACGGCGGCGCGCAGCGTCTGGTGGCGGGGCAGGGCGACGCTGGAACCGCCGGTGAGAAGGCGGTAGCGGTCGTCGAGGCGCTCCAGGAGCTGTTCGACGCCGAGGACGCGCATGCGGACGGCGGCCAGTTCGATGGCGAGCGGGAGGCCGTCGAGGCGGCGGCACAGCCGGGCCACGGCGGCGCGGTTGGCGGCGGTCAGCTCGAAGCCGGGGACGACGGCCGCGGCCCGGTCGGCGAACAGGGCGAGGGCCGGGTAGCCGTCGGCGGCGCTCGGACAGGCTCCGAGGTCGCCGTCCGGGTCGGGGACGGGTAACGGCCGTACCTCCAGCAGGTGTTCCTCGGTCAGGCCCAGGCGGTGGCGGCTGGTGGCGAGGACGCGGACGCCGGTGGTGCCGCGCAGCAGGGCGGCGGCCAGGTCGGCGCAGGCCTGGAGCAGGTGCTCGCAGTTGTCGATGACGAGGAGCAGCTTGCGGTCCCGTACCTGTTCGACCAGGGCGTCCAGCGGGGGCTGGCGGGAGTGGTCGTGCAGGCCGAGCGCGTCGGCGGCGGCGACCGGGACGAGCGCCGGGTCGTGCAGCCCGGCCAGCTGTACGAAGCGCACGCCGTCCGGGAAGGTGCGCTCGACGCGGGCCGCGATGCGCATGGCGAGACGCGTCTTGCCGACGCCGCCCGGTCCGGTCAGCGTGACCAGGCGTGCCCTGGCGAGCAGTTCCCGGCCTTCGGTCTGTTCGCCGCGCCGGTCGACGAAACTCGTGGTCTCGACCGGCAGATGACGGTCCCGTCGCGGCGCTGATCCGCCCATGATCAGCCTCCCCTGGCAACGGAATCCAACTCTCCTCCGCACCCGGCATATATGCACGTGCCGCTCACACGGGCGAGTGACCTTTGCCGGAGGTGGGTGCGGGGGAGGCGGTCGCGCGTACACTACGCGGCCGGTTTACCTTCTTGACCTGTTCATGCCATTCCCTGACCATGGGCGTCACCCGCACTGCACGTCGCACGAACGAACCACCCCCCAGCTCCACTCCCCACTTCCGGAGACCCCGGAATCCCTGGAGAAACAAGGAGACTTCATGCGACTTCGGATACGAGGCTCGGGCACCCGCGGCGGCAGACGCGGCGCCGCCCTCGCCGGCCTCCTCGCCCTCGCCCTCGCGGCACCGGTCTCGGCCACCGCCGGCCACGCCTCCGCGGACAGCGCGCGCCCGACCGCGCCGTCCGCCGACGACGTCCGGCAGTACGAGATCCACGTCGACCACAACACGCCCGTGACGCGGACCGCGATCGCGGCGGCCGGGGTCACCGTGGACGAGGCCGACGAGGAGACGGTGGTCGTCTCGGGGCGGGCCGCGCAGATCGCGGAACTGCGCCGGCAGGGCTACGACGTGTCGCTGTCGGGCGCGGCCCCGGACCGCTCGTCCGGCGCGGGCGACCTACGGCTCTACGACTTCCCCTCGGCCGACTCGAAGTACCACAACTACGCCGAGATGAACACGGAGATCGACCAGCGGCTGGCCGCCTACCCGAACATCATGAGCAAGCGGGTGATCGGCAAGTCGTACCAGGGCCGGGACATCGTGGCCATCAAGGTCAGCGACAACGTGGCGACGGACGAGAACGAGCCGGAGGTCCTCTTCACCTTCCACCAGCACGCGCGCGAGCATCTCACCGTGGAGATGGCGCTGTACCTGCTGCGGGAGCTCGGGGCCGGGTACGGGACCGACTCCCGGATCACCGACATGGTGAACGGCCGCGAGATCTGGATCGTGCCGGACCTCAACCCCGACGGCGGGGAGTACGACATCGCGACGGGCTCGTACCGCTCCTGGCGGAAGAACCGGCAGCCCAACTCCGGGTCCTCGTACGTCGGTACGGACCTGAACCGCAACTGGAACTACAAGTGGGGCTGCTGCGGGGGCTCTTCGGGGTCCACCTCCTCGGAGACGTACCGGGGTGCCGCCGCCGAGTCCGCGCCCGAGGTGAAGGTCGTCGCCGACTTCGTGCGGAGCCGGGTGGTGGGCGGCAAGCAGCAGATCACCGCGGGGATCGACTTCCACACGTACAGCGAGCTGGTGTTGTGGCCGTTCGGGTACACGTACTCGGACACGGCGACCGGGATGACCGCGGACGACGCGGCCGCGTTCAAGGCCGTGGGGCAGAAGATGGCCGCGAGCAACGGGTACACGGCCGAGCAGTCCAGTGACCTGTACATCACGGACGGGTCGATCGACGACTATCTCTGGGGTACGCAGAAGATCTTCTCGTACACCTTCGAGATGTATCCGACGTCGAGCTCCGGGGGCGGGTTCTACCCGCCCGACGAGGTGATCGAGCGGGAGACCTCCCGGAACCGGGACGCGGTGTTGCAGTTGCTGGAGAACGCGGACTGTATGTACCGGTCGATCGGGAAGGCCGCCCAGTACTGCAGCTAGTCGGCGCCCTCGGCGTCTTCTTCGAAGTAGGCGTCGAGTACCGCGTCCAACTCGTTCTCCCACTCGCTGAAGCGGGCCCTGGCCGTCGCCTCGATCTCGATCGGGTACCAGCGGCGGTCAGGAGTGTGGACCGTGATGGTGAAACGCTTGCCGAAGCGGGGGGACTCCGTCTCCACCGCGCCGATCTCGTCCCAGCGGAACTCGCAGGCCTGGTCGTCGAGGGTGAGACGGACGCCGTCGCGATCGGCGACGATCCTCGCGCGCCGGTCGGAGGCCTCGAAGACGGGCCCTTCGGGGGCCTCGGAGTCGTCGTCGGAGTCGTCGTCGGAGGCCTCGGGCTCAGCGGCCTCGGCCTCTTCCGTCTCCTCGGCGTCCTCCGCCTCCTCGACGTCCTCCTCGGTGGCCTCGTCCTCCGGCTTCGTGTCCTCCGGCTCCTCGGACACGGGTGAGGTGAGCCCGGGAATGAAGGCCGGGTCGAACCCGGCACCCTTCACGGGCTCGCCCTTCAGGGGCTGGCTGCTCGAACCTATGCGCTGCTCCACAGCGGGCAGTATGGTCGACGATCCTGTGTCGGACACAGCCAGCCCCTACTTCGTTATCAGACGCCTACACGCGCCTTACACGAACACACTGACCGAACCGGCCACCACGAACCCCACCACCGACAGCACCGTCTCCAGCACGGTCCACGTCTTCAGGGTGTCGCGTTCGCTGATGCCGAAGTACTTGGCCACCATCCAGAAGCCGCCGTCGTTCACATGGGACGCGAAGATCGAGCCCGCCGAGATGGCCATGATGACCAGGGCCACGAAGGCCTGGGAGTGGTGGCCCTCGGTGAGGAGGGGGGCGACGATGCCGGCCGTGGTGACGATCGCGACCGTGGCCGAGCCCTGGGCGACCCGGAGGACCACCGAGATCAGGTAGGAGAGGACGATCACCGGCAGGCCCACGTCGTGGAAGGTGTCCGAGAGGGCCTGGGCGACGCCGCTGGCCTTCAGGATCGCGCCGAAGATGCCGCCCGCGCCGACCACGAGCAGGATGTTGCCGACCGGCTTCAGGGATGCTGTCGACACCGTCTCCAGGGACTTGCGGGACCAGCCGCGGCGGATGCCCAGGAGGTAGTACGCCAGGAGCAGCGCGATCGTCAGGGCGACGAAGGGGTGGCCGAAGAACTCGATCACCGAGCGGCCCGTGGAGGGGTCCAGGGCGATGGAGGAGAAGGTCGCGGCGAGGATGAGGATCAGCGGGGTGCCGATGATGCCGAGGACCGTCGCCAGCGGGACCGGCTGCTCGCGCGGTTCCACGCCTGACTCGCGC
Organism: Streptomyces cylindrosporus; assembly: GCF_022698165.1. GTDB lineage: Bacteria > Actinomycetota > Actinomycetes > Streptomycetales > Streptomycetaceae > Streptomyces > Streptomyces cylindrosporus. Next base: position 92,758 of record NZ_JALDAY010000005.1, on the reverse strand, counting down.
TGCTCGTTGATCACAGCCAGCCTGGCCTCCGCCGCCGCCTCCACCATGTCCTGCGGTACGGCGACGAAGATGCGGTTGCCGATCCACGCCGAGTAGGCCCAGGCCGCCAGCACCGCGGGGATGCCGCAGACGATGCCCATCAGGATGACCCAGCCGAGGTCCACGTGGAGGAGGCCGGCCGCGGCCACCGGACCCGGGTGCGGCGGCAGGAACGCGTGGGTCATGGACAGGCCCGCGAGCAGCGGCAGGCAGTAGAGGAGGATCGACTTGCCGCCCCGCTTCGCCGCCGCGTACACGATCGGCGCGAGGACGAAGATGCCGACGTCGAAGAAGACCGGGATGCCGAAGATCAGGCCCGTGAGGCCCATGGCGAGGGGGGCCCGCTTCTCGCCGAACAGGCCGAGCAGTCGTGACGCCAACACCTCCGCCCCGCCGCTGACTTCGAGGATCGCGCCGAGCATCGTGCCGAGGCCGATGATGATCGCGACATGGCCGAGGATGCCGCCCATGCCGGACTCGATGGTGGACACGGCGTCCGACCGCTGGACCGTGCCGAAGAGTTCGGTGACCGAGAGGCCGGCCATCAGGCCCACGGCTATGGACACGGCCAGGAGTGCCACGAACGGCTGGAGTCTGACCCTGATGATCAGGAAGAGGAGGAGGGCGATGCCGATGGCGGCGACGGTCAGGAGACCGGCCGTGCCGTCGATCAGGAGGAGCAGTCCGCCGGTGTGGGGTGGGGTGGCGGCGGGGGCTGTTGCGGCGAGCGGATGGGACATTCGGGGGTCCTCTACGTAAATGCATGCTGCTTTCGGGCAGGGGGGATCGCGGCATGGCGCGCGCGGGCGCCATGCCGGTTACGGCGTGCGGGAGTTGAGGGGGGAGGTCGTCAGCCGAGTACGGCCAGCGCGTCGATCTCGATGAGGAGTCCGGCGGGGAGGCCGACGTAGACCGTCGTGCGGGCGGCCGGGGGCGCGGTGAGGCCCTGCTCCTCGAAGTAGGTGTTGTAGATGCCGTTCATCTCGGCGAAGTGGTCGACGTCCGTCAGGTAGACGCGGATCATCATCACGTCGTCCCAGCTCGCACCGCCCTCCTCCAGGATCGCCTTGACGTTGGCGAGGGTCTGCAGGGTCTGCTCGCGCAGGGTCGGGCCGGCCGGCGTCGGCGGCCTGCCCTCCTCGGCGGGCAGGAAGCCGACCTGGCCGGCGACCTGGAGGATGTTCCCCTTCTTCACGCCGTGCGAGAACTTGGCGGGCGGGGTGGTGTGGGTCTTGGGGGTGAGCGCGGTCTTCTCGGTCATGAGGTGACTTCCTTGACGGGGGTCTTGCCTGAGTACTCGCCGCTGATGGCGTCCGCGGTACGGCGCACCAGCGGGAGCAGGGTGAGGAGTTCGTCGGCGGTGACGACGACGTTGGGCGCGGAGACCGACATGGCGGCGACGACCCGGCCGTCCGCGCCGCGGATGGGGGCGGCGACGCAGTTGATGGACTCCTCGTGGCCGCCGAGGTCGGTGGCCCAGCCCTGTTCGCGCACCTTCTCCAACTCCCGCAGGAAAGCGGGGGCGTTGGGGGTGGAGCGGGACGTGTACATGGGGTAGTCGAGCTTGTCGGCGAGCGTGCGCCGCTCGGCGGCCGGGAGGTCGGCGAGGAGCAGCTTCGCCACCGCGGCCACGGTGATGGCGACGGGCTTGCCGATCCGCGAGTACATCCGCACCGGGTAGCGGCTCTCGACCTTGTCGATGTAGAGCACCTCGTCCTCCTCGTACACGGCGAGGTGCACGGTGTGTCCGCACTGCTCGTTGAGGCGTACGAGGTGGGGGTGGGCGATCTCGCGGATGTCGAGGTTCTCCATCGCCTCCTGGGCGAGGGCGATGAGGCGGGCGCCGAGGCGGTAGCGCTGGTCGGACTGGCGGTAGACCATGCCGTGTTCGTGCAGGGTGCGCAGGAGGCGGAGGGCGGTGGACTTGTGCACGCCGAGGCGGTCGGCGACCTGGCCGAGGTCGGCGGGGCCCTCGGCGAGCAGCGGCAGGATGCTCAGCGCGCGGTCGACGGTCTGGCTCATGGGGTACGTACCTCCTCCGGGGCCTGCTCGGCTTGCGTCCAGCCGGGGCCGAGTCGAAGTGTCTCCCACGTCCCGTCGTCGAGGGCGGCGAGGCGGTCGGCGTGTGCGCGGGCGGGGGGCGGGGCGAGGTCGCCGGGGACGGTGAGCGCGGCGGCGGCCGTGAGGTGTCCGTGCCTCACACGGGCCTTCACGGGCAGTCCGCGGAGGGTGGCGGAGAGGAAGCCGGCGGCGAAGGCGTCCCCCGCGCCGACGGCGGCGACGACGTCGACCCGCGGCGCGGGGACGAAGGTGACGTCGTCCTTGGCGAACACGGTGGCGCCGCGTCCGCCCTGCTTGACGACGAGGGTCTCGGGGTCGGGGAAGGCGGCGCGGACGGCGTGGGCGCCGTGCAGGCCCCAGACCTCCTCGGCCTCGTCCTCCCCCACGAACACGAGGTCGGCGCGGCGCGCCAGTTCCAGCAGCTCCTGTGGGCCGTCGCCGTGCTGCCACAGGCCCGGCCGGTGGTTGACGTCGAAGGAGACCAGCGGCCGGCCGGCGCGCAGCGCGGTCAGCTCGCGCATCAGCTCCAGGCAGCTCTCGGACAGTGCCGCCGTGATCCCGGACAGGTGCAGGACCCGCCCGGCGCGCACGGCGTCGAGGTCGGTGTTGCCCACGGCCATCGCGGAGGCGGCGGAACCGGCCCGGTAGTACGCGACCTCGTGCGTGTCGGTGGCCCGGTCGCCGGCCGTGCGGAAGTAGATGCCGGTCGGGCGTGCCGGGTCGCGGCGGACGGCGGTGACGTCGACGCCGTAGGAGCCGATGGTCTCGACGAGGTGGTCGCCGAAGCCGTCGGCCCCCACCCGGCTCACCCAGCGCGTGGAGTGCCCGGCCGCCGCGAGCACGCAGGCCACGTTGGACTCGGCGCCGCCGATCCCCCGCTCGAACGACGGAACGTCGGCGAGGCGCCCCGGCCTGGTCGGCAGGAACGTGACCATGGACTCGCCGAGCGCGACGACGTCCACGCCGTCGGGGGCATTGCGCTGTCCGTCGGTGGTCACGATCGTCGTAGCTCCCGGGTGCGGTGCGGGGTGGCCGGTCCGTTGACCCCGCGTTGGCCGAGATGTTAGACAGCAGTAAGCGACATACGCAATGGATGTTGCAGAGCATGCAACAGGCCAGATCAGGGAGGCTCCATGACAGCCGACAGCCCCGCCGAGGCTCTCGCCCGCCTCGCCGCCGAACGCGTCGACCACCGCTTCAAGGGCCTCCCCCCGGACGCCGACGGCCACACCGTCGCCGAGCTGGCCGCCGAGCGCCGCAACCTCTTCACCGGCGGCTTCGCCACGCCGGTGCTCGCGCTGTCCGCCGAGCGCCTGGAGCACAACCTCGCGCTGATGGAGACGTACGCGACCCGGCACGGTCTGGCCTTCGCCCCGCACGGCAAGACGACCATGGCGCCACAGCTCTTCCACCGGCAGATCGAGCGCGGCGCCTGGGGCATCACCCTCGCCGTCCCGCACCAGGTGCGCGTGGCCCGGGCGTTCGGCGTCCGGCGCGTCTTCCTCGCGAACGAGCTCGTCGACCCGGCGGCCCTGCGCTGGATCTCCCGCGAACTCGACACCGACCCCGGCTTCCGCTTCATCTGTTACGTCGACTCCGTGCGCGGGGCCGAGCTGATGGACGCGGCGCTGCGGGGGGCCTCCCGCCCGCTCGACGTCGTCGTCGAGTTCGGCGCCGGTGAGGGGGCCCGTACCGGTGTGCGTACGGAGGCGGAGTGCGCGGCGGTCGCGGACGCCGTGGCCGGTACCCGCACCCTGCGGCTCGTGGGCGTCGCCGGTTACGAGGGCGAGGTTCCGCGGGCCGACCCGGAGCGGGTGCACGCCTGGCTGCGCCGGCTGGTGGGCCTCGCCGTCGACTTCGACAAGGCGGGGCGGTTCGCGGGGCTGGACGAGATCGTGGTCAGCGCGGGCGGCAGCGCCTGGTTCGACGCGGTGGCCGACGTGTTCGCGGAGATCCCCGAACTGTCCGCCCCCGTACTGAAGTTGCTGCGTTCCGGCGCCTACGTCTCGCACGACGACGGCCACTACCGGAAGGTCACGCCCTTCAACCGGGTCCCCGAGGAGGGCGCGCTGGAGCCGGCGTTCCGCCTCTGGGCGCAGGTCGTCTCCCGCCCCTCCGCCGAGCAGGCCTTCGCCAACGCGGGCAAGCGGGACGCGGCGTACGACCTCGACCTCCCGTTCGCCCAGGTGGTGCACCGGGACGGCGCCGAGCGGCCCGCGACCGGGGTCTCGGTGACCGGCCTGTCCGACCAGCACGCCTGGCTGCGCACGAGCGAGGACGCGGACCTGGAGGTCGGGGACTGGCTGGGCATGGGGCTCTCGCACCCGTGTACGTCCTTCGACAAGTGGCCGCTGATCCCGCTGGTCGAGGCGGACGGCACGGTCGTCGACTACATCCGTACCTTCTTCTAGGAGGCAGGCCGTGGAGGAACTCGTCATCCGGGACGCGGACGTGGTGGACGGCAGCGGTGAGCCGTCGTACCGCGCGGACGTGGTCGTCGACGGCGGCCGGATCGTCTCGATCGTCAAGGAGGCCGCGGCGGCAGGGTGTCAACGCCCCAAGGCGCGGCGCGAGTTGGACGCGGAGGGCCTGGTCCTCTCCCCCGGCTTCATCGACATGCACGCGCACAGCGACCTCGCGCTGCTCCGGGACCCGGACCACAGCGCGAAGGCCGCGCAGGGGGTCACCCTCGAAGTCCTGGGCCAGGACGGGCTGTCGTACGCCCCCGTCGACGACCGCACGCTCGCCGAGGTCCGCCGTGCCATCACCGGCTGGAACGGCTACGGGGACGACATCGACTTCGACTGGCGCTCGGTCGGCGAGTACCTGGCCCGCCTGGACCGGGGCATCGCCGTCAACGCGGCCTATCTGATCCCCCAGGGCACGGTCCGGATGCTGGCCGTGGGGTGGGAGGACCGGGAGGCGACGCCCGAAGAGCTCGACCGTATGCGGCAGTTGGTCGCGGAGGGGCTGGAGCAGGGCGCGGTCGGCATGTCGTCCGGGCTGACGTACACGCCCGGCATGTACGCGAAGGACGCCGAACTCACCGAGCTGTGCCGGGTGGTGGCCTCCTACGACGGCTACTACTGCCCCCACCACCGCTCGTACGGCGCCGGCGCGCTGGAGGCGTACGAGGAGATGGTGGCCCTCACCCGGGAGGCGGGCTGCTCCCTGCACCTGGCCCACGCCACCATGAACTTCGGGGTGAACGAGGGCCGGGCGCCGGAGCTGCTGGCGCTGCTGGACAAGGCGCTGGCGGAGGGCGCCGACATCAGCCTCGACACCTACCCCTACACGCCCGGCTGCACGACTCTCGTGGCGATGCTGCCGAGTTGGGCGAGCGAGGGCGGGCCGGAGGAGATTCTCAGGCGGCTCGCGGACGAGGAGACGGCCGAGCGGATCCGGCACCACATGGAGGTGATCGGCGCGGACGGCTGCCACGGGGTGCCCATCGAGTGGGACACGATCGAGATCTCGGGGGTGACCCGCCCTGAGCTCGCGGACTTCGTCGGCCGTACGGTCCGGCAGTCGGCGGACGCACGCGGCGAGGCCCCCTGGACCACCGCCCGGCGGCTGCTCCTGGACGACCGGCTGGGCTCGACGATCCTCCAGCACGTGGGCCACGAGGAGAACGTACGGCAGATCATGCGGCACCCGGTCCACACCGGAGGCTCGGACGGCATCCTTCAGGGCACGAAGCCGCATCCGCGCGCGTACGGCACGTTCCCGCGGTATCTCGGCCACTACGTGAGGGAGTTGGGCGTCCTGTCGCTGGAGGAGTGCGTCGCGCACCTCACCTCCCGCCCGGCGGCGCGCCTGCGTCTTCCCGACCGGGGTCTGGTCCGCGAGGGATACCGGGCCGACCTGGTCCTGTTCGACCCGGCGACGGTGGCGGCCGGAGCGACGTACGAGAACCCGCGAACCCTCCCGACGGGCATCCCGCACGTCCTGGTCGACGGCCGTTTCGTGATCGAGGACGGCCGCAGGACGGACGCACTGGTGGGCAGGGCGGTCCGTCGCAGTCCCGTGCGACGGAGCGCCGGTCGCCGCTGAACTACGGCTCTACGGCTTGGGCAGGGTGCAGCCGCTCGCGTTGAGGTTCAGGACGTTGCCGGTGGTGAAGCAGGCCGGGATGTTGTAGGTCTCCTCGGCGTAGTTGATGCCCTCGCGGACGGTGACGTTGCCGTTCTCGTCGACCTCGCAGGGGTTGTTCTCGGTGCAGCGCTCGCCGTCCTCGTTGCCGGTGTTGTTGACGGCGACGACCTTGCCGGTGGCGTTGTCGATCACGGGCGAGCCCGAGGTGCCGCCGATGGTCTGGCAGGCGGAGGTGTAGCGGACCGAGTCCTTCCAGGTCCAGTCGCCCTCCTTGAGGCGGTAGACGAAGCCGTCGATGTTGCAGGCGTAGGTGCGCTTCCAGTAGCCGGAGACGACGGTGATCGCGGTGCCGGCGGTCGGATGGGTGTCCTGCACGGTGAGCGGGCTGATGCCGTAGGAGCTCTTGATGGCGGAGTACGTGGTCGTCAGCCGGTAGATGGTGACGTCCGTGTCGGTCATGGTCGAGTAGACGACCTGGTTGGCCCGGAGCGTGGCGACCCGGGTGGCGGAGGCGTTGAGCAGGCCGAAGGTACGGCTGGAGGACTGGCCGGTGATGACCTCGCCGGGCTCCGGGAAGCCGGTCTCCAGGCAGTGGCCGTTGGTCATGACCAGCGCCGGGTCGGTGTCGGCGGAGTTGGGGAAGCGGATGACCGAGCCGGAGCAGTTGCTGAGCGAGACGGTGCCGGCGAAGTTGACGGCCTGGATCGCCGGTGCGGCCGTGGTGTCCTGTACGGGCGCCGCGACCGCTGGTGCCGCGCCGGCCCCGGCGAGTACCAGGGCGGTGACGACGGCGCCGAGAGGCTTCTTCATGTGGGGGTCCCCTCTTGCGAGTTGGGCGACCGGAGATCTTCCGGCCGCCCACTTTTTTGACATGTGCATTGTGAGGGGAGAGGGGTGGTTGAGCAAGGAGTTGTTTCCGGCCGCCCGGGGCTCACTTGGGCCGCTTGGTCCGGCCCTGTCCCCGGCCGGGGTGCCCGCCCGAACCGTCCGAACCGTCCGACGCGGACGGGCTCGCGGTCGGGGCGGTGGTCGTCGTGACGGACGCGGGCGGTGATGCGCTCGTGGAGCCCCGGAGCGCGGACGGGCTCGACGTGGCGCCGGGGGTCGTGGCCGTCGTATCCGAAGACGCGCCCGTGTCCGACGAGTTCCGCCCCGGGGTCCCGTCCGAAGGGTTCGCCGGCGCGCCCGCCGTGTCTCCGGGCGCCCCGGAATCGGTGGCCGTGGCCGACGGTCCCGGCCGTCCCTCCCTGCCCTCCGCCCCGTCCGGCGTCGACGATCCGGACAGCGACAGTCCGGCGATCACCGCGGCCAGCGAGACCGCGCCCACCGCACCGGCGACCACCAACGGCCGCCGCGAGCGCCGGGCGGCGCGCCGGCGCCGGCCCCGGCCGCCGACAGCGGGGCGTCCGCCCGGAGCCGTACGCCCGTCGGCCGCAGAGGCGCGCAGCTCCCCTTCGGTCACCGCCGGCAGCTCCGCCGTCGCGTCGTACGCGTTGTCCTCCCACCCGTGCGCCGCCGCCGGATCCGCGTACGCGTCATAGGCGGGGGCCGTCCCCACTCGCGGGTGGTACACGTTCGGCGGGCCTTGACGGTCGCCGCCGTTCTCGTCGTCAGCTCGTCCCGGCATGGCCGCGCATTGTAGGGACGGGTGGGGCGGCTGGGACAGCTACCGGCGATAACAGGTCAAACCATCGCGTCTCGCGTGGTGGAAAACACGGTCCGGGAAGCGTTACCGGGCCGTAAGCTCCCAGACATGCAGGTGATCCAGTCGACCAAGCTCGCCAACGTCTGTTACGAGATCCGGGGCCCGGTGCTCGAGGAGGCGATGCGGCTCGAGGCGGCCGGGCATCGGATTCTCAAGCTGAACACCGGCAACCCGGCGGCGTTCGGCTTCGAGTGCCCGCCCGAGATCCTGGAGGACATCCTCCGCAACGTGTCGAGCGCCCACGGGTACGGCGACGCGAAGGGGCTCCTCGCGGCCCGCCGCGCGGTCGTCATGCACAACCAGACCCTCGGCATCGAGACGGACGTCGAGCACGTCTTCGTCGGCAACGGCGTCTCCGAGCTGATCGTGATGGCCATGCAGGGCCTGCTCGACGACGGCGACGAGGTCCTCGTACCGTCGCCCGACTACCCGCTGTGGACCGCCGCCGTCTCGCTCTCCGGCGGCACGGCCGTGCACTACCGCTGCGACGAGCAGTCCGACTGGATGCCCGACCTCGCCGACGTCGAGCGCAAGGTCACCGACCGCACCAAGGCCATCGTCATCATCAACCCCAACAACCCGACGGGGGCGGTGTACGACGAGGCGATGATCAAGGGACTCACGGACATCGCCCGGCGGCACAACCTGCTGGTCTGCTCCGACGAGATCTACGACAAGATCCTGTACGACGGCGCCACGCACACGCCGACCGCCGCCGTCGCCCCGGACCTGCTGACCCTCACCTTCAACGGCATGTCGAAGGCGTACCGGGTGGCCGGCTACCGGGTGGGGTGGATGTCGATCTCCGGGCCGCGGGCGCACGCGGACTCCTACATCGAGGGTCTGACGATCCTGGCCAACATGCGGCTGTGCGCGAACATGCCGGGACAGCACGGGGTGGTCGCCGCGCTGAGCGGACGGCAGACCATCAACGACCTGGTGCTGCCGGGCGGGCGACTGAAGGAGCAGCGGGACGTCGCGTACGAGCTGCTCACCCAGATCCCGGGCGTGACCTGCGTGAAGCCCAAGGGCGCGCTGTATCTCTTCCCGCGGCTCGACCCTCAGGTGTTCAAGATCAAGGACGACCGGCGGATGGTCCTGGACCTGCTGCGCCGCGAGAAGATCATGGTGGTGCAGGGGACCGGGTTCAACTGGCCCGAGCCCGACCACTTCCGTGTCGTGACCCTGCCGACGGTTGGCGACCTGCGGGACGCGGTCACCCGGATCGGGAACTTCCTGGACGGATACAGCCAGCCGTAGATCATTCACCGCGGCTGTAGATCTTTTTGATTCGCTCAACTTTAGACGGAATCTAAGCTAGGATGGTTTCCTGATAGCTCAGGAGGCCATCCCATGTACGAACCGATCCGCACCAAGTCGGTCCACAGCACGATGGCCGGCACCACCTCCGACTTCCCCCACCGGTCGCGCGAGGAGGAGCTGGACATCCAGCTCGCGGGGCATCTCGCGGCGCTGCTCGCGGTGACCGACGAGCTGCGGGCGCTGGCCCCGGCGGCGGATCTGGACACCGCGGCCGAGCGGCTCGCCGAGCAGGTGTCACGCCTTCGCGGTGGTACGACGCCGGTCCGCATGTCCGTGGTGCCGGCCGACGACGACCCCCTGGCCCTGCACGAGCGGGCCCACGCCCTGGCCGGCCGCGCCCTGGTGGTGGCGGCGTCCCGGGCGGACACGGCGGTGGCGATCCTCGCCGCCGAGCAGATGGACGTGCACGCGGCGGCACTGGAGCCGCGCGAACTCGCGTCCCGCTGAGCCCTCGCCGGGGCTCCTCCGACGGCCCCGGTCCGCGTGCACCCGCAGCGACGCGCGGACCGGGCGCCACGCACTGCGTTGGCTTGAGTGGCGGTGCCTAATCGCCGTGGGGGTTCTTGTCTGTCGGCGGGTGCGGGTTCGTTGTGGCTTGTCGCGCAGTTCCCCGCGCCCCTTTGGCGGCGTTGCAGTGCCGGGGCTGGCTGGACACCGTCCGTTCATCCCTTCCGCCAGGGAATGTTGGGTTCCGCGAGCACTCTCCACCGCGTGAGACGTATCGCAGGGATCGTCCTCGCGGTTCTGTTGATGGGCGGCGTGGTGGCCGCCGTCTTCGCGGGCCGGGAAACGGACGACAAGGGCACGGCAACGAAGACCGTGCGTATGGTGATCGGGTCGGAGAAGGCCGAGTACTTCTCGGATCCGGCTGTGGTGAAGGCCCTCGCCGCCAAGGGCTTCACCGTGAAGGCCGAGACCTCCGGGTCCTGGGCGATGGAGGGGCTCGACCTCAAGGGGTACGACCTCGCGTTCCCTTCCAGCCAGGCCCCGGCCGTCGAACTGGCCTCCCGCTACAAGGTGCACGGCACCCTCCCGCGGCCCTTCTACTCGCCGCTCGTCGTGGTGGCCCACCGCAGCGCCGCCCAGGTGCTCGCGGCGAACGGCCTCGCCACGCTCGACACCGAGCACCGCGGCGTCCTGAAGATGACCGCGTACGTGGACGCCGCCGAGCACGACCGCACCTGGCAGCAGCTCAAGGGGGCCGGAAAGTACGGGGAGTTGGGCGGGACGCTGTTCATCTCCAGCACCGACCCCGAGTCCTCCAACTCCGGCGCCCTGTATCTCGCCGCCGCCTCCTATGTGGCGAACGGCGGCAAGGTGGTCGCGGACAAGGCCGAACTCGACCGCACCGAGCCGCTGTTGAAGAAGCTCGTCAGCGTCCAGGGCGCCCAGCAGTCCAGTTCGGACGCGGTCTTCCGGGACTTCGTCAGCGGGGCCGGCAATCCGCTGGTCTGGGTCTACGAGTCCCAGGTCGCCTCGCTGCTGACGGGCGGGCAGAAGCCCGACGACCTGGTGGTGCTGTACCCCGACACCACGGTCAACAGCGACCACACCGTCGTACCGCTGACCGAGAACGGCAAGGCGCTCGCCGAACTCCTGTCCACCGACCCGCAGTTGCGCAGGCTCGCGGTGCGCCACGGGTTCCGGCCGCAGGGGGCCGCGTCCGAGTTCGCCTCGGACACCACCTATCTCAAGCAGGAACTGACCGGTGTCCGGCAGGCGCCCGTGCCCACCTCCGCGGTGCTGCACGAGATGGCGCGCCGGGCGCGCGGCTGAAACGGGGGGATCCATCATGACCAGCAGCTTCAACACCAGTCAGAACAGTCACCAGAACACCCTCAGCGGGGACGACGTCTTCACGCTCACCCCGCCCGAGGCGGTCGCGCCCGTGCCGCGCGAGAAGGCCGGCGGGCTCGTCCCGGTCGACGACAGCGTCCGCGGCGACATGGCGCGGAAGGCCTCGGCGTACGTCGCCGATCTCGCCGCCCTGGACGCCCGCTCACCCGAGTTCGCGGGCAAGGTCGGCGAGATCACCGGCCTCGGCGCGGGCGAGATGCGTACCGCGGCCGCGCAGTCCAACCGGATGCTGGAGCGGACCGTCAACTCGCTGCCCACCAAGGGTGGGGACGCGCAGTCGAAGGTCGCGGGCTCGCTCGTCGAACTCCGGCGCGTGGTCGAGGACCTGGACCCGCGTGACCTGCCCGCGAACAAGGGGCGGAAGTTCCTGTCCCGGCTGCCCGGCGGGAACAAGCTGCGCGACCACGTCGCCAAGTACGCCTCCGCGCAGGGCACGTTGAACAAGATCGTGGGCTCGCTGCGCGGCGGGCAGGACGAACTGCGGCGCGACAACGCCGCGTTGCAGACCGAGCGGGTGCGCCTGTGGGAGACCATGGGGAAGCTGCAGGAGTATGTGGTGCTGACGGAGGCGCTGGACGCGGCCGTCGAGCAGCACATCGCCGGGGTCCCGGACCCCCAGGCGGCCGACTCGCTCCGCGCCGACGTGCTCTTCCCGGTCCGGCAGAAGCACCAGGACCTGCTCACCCAGCTCGCGGTGTGCGCCCAGGGCTACCTCGCCATGGACGTCGTACGCCGCAACAACGACGAGCTGATCAAGGGCGTAGACCGGGCCGCCACGACGACCGTGTCCGCCCTGCGGATCTCCGTGATGCTGGCCTCCGCCCTCGACAACCAGAAGAAGGTCGTCGAGCAGGTCAACGCCCTGCGCGGGACGACCGAGGACCTTATCCGGGGCAACGCCGAGATGCTCGCCACGCAGAGCGGGGAGATCCAGCGGATCGCCGCGGACCCGGCCGTGGGGGCCGAGACCCTGCGTTCCGCGTTCCAGCAGATCTACCGGACTCTGGACGCGATCGACACGTACAAGGTGCAGGCGACCGAGGCGATGGCGTCCACCGTCGAGTCCCTCACGGTCGAACTCCAGTCCGCGAGCGCCTACTTGGAGCGCAGCCGCTCCCGGGGCGCCCTGGAAGGGGGCCTCGGATGAGACGCGCGCTGCTGGTCTCCCTGACGGCCCTCGGCCTGCTCACCGCCTGCACGGCGGAGAAGGACCCCGGCCTCGACATCTCCACACCGGGCGTGCCCGGCCCCGCCAAGCCCGGCACCCTGCGCGTCCTCGCCTCCAGCGAGCTGAGCGACATGGCCCCGGTCCTCGCCCAGGTCGAGAAGGACACCGGCATCAAGGTCCGGCCGACGTACATCGGCACCCTGGACGCCGTGAACATGCTGGCGAAGGGGAAGACCGACGGCCAGTACGACGCCCTGTGGCTGTCCTCGAACGACTACCTCCGGCTGAACTCCGCCGCGGCGGACAAGGTGGTCTCCGAGACACCCGTCATGTCGAGCCCGGTCGCCATCGGCGTCAAGCCGGCGACGGTGAGCAAGCTCGGCTGGCGGCCCGAGGACGTCACCTGGTCCCAGGTCGAGAAGGCCGTCCAGGACGGCAGGCTGACGTACGGCATGACCGACCCGGCACGCTCCAACTCCGGCTTCTCCACCCTGGTTTCGGTTGCCTCGGCGCTCTCCGGCGCCCAGTCCGCCCTGACCGACGCGAACGTCCTGAAGGCCACGCCCCGGCTGAAGGAGTTCTTCAAGGGCCAGCAGCTGACCTCGGGTTCGTCCGGCTGGCTGGCCACGGCGTACGAGCGGCGCGGCGACGTCGACGCCCTGTTCAACTACGAGTCCGTCCTCAAGGGCATCCCCGGCCTGACCGTGATCCGCCCCAAGGACGGCGTGATCACCGCCGACTACCCGCTCACCTCCCTCAAGTCGACGAGCGCACAGACCCGCGAGGACGTCCGCCGGCTGACCGAGGACCTGCGCACCGAGAAGATCCAGCGGGAGATCACCGAGCGCACCCACCGCCGCCCGGTCGTCACCACCGTCCGGCCCGCCGCCGGCCTCGACACGGCCCGCCGCCACGAACTCCCCTTCCCCGGCAGCAGTTCGGTCGCCGACGGCCTGCTCGACTCGTACGAGAACGAGCTGCGCCGCCCCTCGCGGACCGTATACGTCCTGGACACCTCGGGCTCGATGCGGGGCGACCGCCTGAACCGCCTGAAGACGGCCCTCACCGACCTCACCGGCGACTTCCGCGACCGCGAGGAGGTGACGCTGATGCCGTTCGGCTCCCACGTGAAGAGCGTCCGGGCGCACATCGTCGACCCGGCCGATCCGCAAGCCGGCCTCGCGGCCATCCGCAAGGACACCAAGGCACTGTCCGCGAACGGCGGCACCGCCATCTACACCTCGCTGGAGAAGGCGTACGACCATCTCGGCACCGACCGCGACACGTTCACGTCGATCGTGCTGATGACCGACGGCGAGAACACCGAGGGCGCGAAGGCCGGGGAGTTCGACTCCTTCTACCGCTCCCTCGGCACGGACCAGCGCGAGATCCCGGTCTTCCCGATCCTCTTCGGCGACTCCAGCCGCAGCGAGCTGTCCCACATCGCCGACCTGACCGGCGGCCGCCTCTTCGACGCCCGACAGGGCTCGCTGGACGGCGCCTTCGAGGAGATCCGTGGCTATCAGTAAGTACCTCGAGTCGCGCAAAAACATCGCGGGCAGCGCGTGCGGACTGCTCGGCCTCGTCCTCACCTTCACCGGCGTGGCGGGACCGTACTGGCCCGTGGTGGTGGCCGGTCTGTACGGCGCGGGCGCCCTGATCGCCCCGCCGGAACGCCCGCCGCTGCCCGACTTCCCGACCCCGTCGGCCCAACTCGACGAGCTGCGGGAGGACTTCGGGAAGCTCGGCGACTATCTGCTGGAGGTGGACCTGCCGCGCGCCGCCAAGCACCAGGAGACCGACCTGATGCTCGTGCTGGCCGCGCTGCTGGAGCCCGGCTGGGTCGCCGAGGCCCTCGCCCAGGACCCGGAGGCCGTGCACACGCTGTCCCGGGTCGTACGGCAGGACCTGCCCGAGGCCGTCGACAGCTTCGTACGAACGCGCTGGTGGACGCGGATGACACCGGGCGCGGAGCCGCCGGAGCGGCACCTGGAGCGGCAGTTGGCCATCCTCCAGGAGGAGGCGGAACGGCTGGCCGCCGCGCTGCGCGAGACGGAGGCGCGGCGGCAGGAGTCGCACACGCGGTATCTGGAGGACCGGTCGAAGTGAGGCGGGCGGTCACAGACGCGGCGCGACGATCAGGATGATCAGCAGGAGTGCGACCAACAGCGCGACACCCACCAGCGGACTGAACCGGCGTGCCGCAGCCGGCTGTTGAGGTGGAGCCGGGGTCGGTACGGGGACCGACCGCGGGCCGTTGAAGACGTCGTGGCCCGTCGTCGCCGCCCGGGTGCACCACGGGCAGGTCGGCAGGTGGGAGCCGTAGGTGTGCAGGGGGCGTGCGGGGCACACCCGTACCTGGGCGCGTTCCTTGTCGAGGGCGCGGAGCCAGGCCTCCGCGGAGGGGCGGGCCGCAGGGGCGTGCACGCCGGGGCCGAAGGCCGAGCGGGCCAGGGTGAGGAGTTCGGGCGGGAGGACGGACGGGTCGACGGTGCCGCGCGGGACGACGACGAGTTCAGGGCGGACGACGTAGGAGACGCTGGCGGCGATGTTGTCCTTGACCGTCGACTCGGAGGTGCTCTCGTGCGGGACGCCCCCGAAGGGGTGGTTGCCGGCGGTGAGCAGCTGGTAGACGAGGACGGCGAGGGCGAAGTCGTCGCTGGCGCGGGTCGCCGGGCCGCCCGCCTGCCGCTCGGGCGAGGAGTAGTCGGTGGTGTGCATCAGACAGGGGAAGGCCTCGCCGGTCACCGGGTCGGTGAAGGCGATGGAGTCGCAGTCGAGGAAGGTGACGAAGCCGTTGGCGTCCACGACCACGTTGCTGCTGGAGAAGTCGCCGATGACGAGGTTGTCGTGGTGCATGCGGGCGGTCATGAAGGCGAGGTTCCAGGAGACGCCGAGCAGGAACCGCCAGTCCGCGCGGTCGAGGAAGAGGCGCAGTCGCTGGGCGCGGGTGAACAGGCCGACGAGCTGGACGTGTCCGGGCTCGCCGAAGCGGTGCATGGCGTAGCCGAGGAACTCGCCCTCGGGGCCGCGGGCCAGCGCGGTGGGCCAGGCCAGTTCGGGGGGCTGGGAGGCGTCGGTGGGGCGGGCGGCGAGGGGGGACATGGCGAGCATCCGGGTGAGCCGGCGTTCCTGGTCGGGCCCCGGGCGGTCGCGGTAGAGCTTGACGACGGTGTGGTCGTCGCCCTCGACGGGGAAGACGGCGGCCTGTCCGCCGCCCTTGAGGGGATGCTCGGCGAGGGTGACGCGCCTGCCGTCCAGGAACACCGTGCGGCCGCTCATGGGCGCACCTTGCGCACGGCCCGCAGCAGTGTCTTGTCGTCGGCGTTCAGGGCGGTCAGCCGGTCCGACCTGAGCAGCGCGGTGAGGCTCTCGTGGGCGCTCTCGGAGACGGGTCCGGGGGCGTCGAGGGAGCGGAAGACGGCGTCGGTGAAGGAGGAGTTCGGGATCGGGGGGCCTGCGGCGGAGCGGGAGAGCGCGGCCTGCGCGAGTCCGTCGGTGGACAGCAGTACGCCGTCGATGCCCGGGTCGGAGACGCAGTCGGTGTGGACCCAGCGGGACGCGTCGGGCGAGGTGAGGAAGACGGTCTCGTTGCTGTACTCGCCGGCGGGGTCCGGCTGCGGCAGCAGATGGAACTGCCGTTCGCCGTCCTCGGTGCCGGCCCGCAGTACGACGAAGCCGTCGCCGACGCTGAGGTGGCCGAGCCAGTCGGGGGTGAGGACGACGACGGTGAGGGTGGTGGCGAAGTCCGCGGCGGCGGGGCCGGTGGTGTCCAGGAACACCTTGGTGACGGCGTGGAAGGCGTCCACGAGCAGGTCGTGCACGGCCTCGCCGGGCTGGGTGTCCACGGCGGCAGCCGCCCGCCGTACGAACTGTTCGGCGGCCACGTCGACCGCGAGCCGGGAGCCCTCGTCGGAGCGCGGCCGGC
The DNA here is from genome assembly GCF_022698165.1 of Streptomyces cylindrosporus. GTDB lineage: Bacteria > Actinomycetota > Actinomycetes > Streptomycetales > Streptomycetaceae > Streptomyces > Streptomyces cylindrosporus. The sequence goes on along the minus strand of NZ_JALDAY010000005.1, from coordinate 76,582 downwards.
TGCCCGCGCCGTCCGCGACGGCGAGCACGGCGACCGGGCCGGCCTCGGTGTGGGCGTACGCGTCCTGGCAGGGCAGGCCGTCGCGGCGGTGCCGGTAGCCCTCGACGCTGATGCCGTGGATCCGCCAGAGTGCGGTGCCCATCGTCTAGCTCTCCCAGGCCGGCCGCTGGGTCTTGAACTGGCTGAAGATCTTCTCGAAGACCTCGTCCCCGGCGCCCTTCTGCTCGGCGTTGGCGCTGGCGGACATCATCTGCAGCAGCTCGCGGAACGGGAAGCCCTGGATGCGTGCGTTGAAGGTGGGGGCGAAGGCGCGCAGTACCTGCTCGCCGAGGTCGGTGATGCCGCCGACGCCGATGGCGTAGAGCCGGAAGCGCCGGGCGCGCTGCTCCTCCTCCAGGACGGGGACGAGCCGCTGCCAGGAGTCGGTGCGGTGGCCGGTGCCGTCGGTGGGCAGGCCGTCGGTGACGAGGCAGATCTGCGGGCGGTAGTACTGCAGTCCGGAGGCGCGGAGTTCGGCCTTGCGCGCGGCGACGATGTGCATCGACAGCTCCAGGGCCTCCGTCATCAGGGTCACGCCCGCGGCGCCGAGCTGGGGCGGGCTGAACATGTGGGCGGGCACGAAGGGGCTCACCGGGGCGCCGGGGGCGAGGGGCTGGGGGCCGCGCCAGGCGGCGACGCCCTGCCCGCCGAAGGTGACGACGGCGACCTCGACGCTGTAGCTGAGGGCGACGTCGTCGTGGAGCTCGCGGGTCCATTCCACGAGGGCGTTGTTGAGGGTCTGGATCGGCGGCCCGGCCATGGAGCTGGAGGTGTCGAGGCAGAGCACGAGCGGCAGCCGCTGGGCGTTGTTCTCGAACTCGATGTCGGCGTACTCCGCCGGCAGGGTGGGCGGGTATTCGCTGGACATGGCTACTCCTGATGAACCGGTGCGTTCAGTGGGCACGGGCGTGCCGGGCGGGGGCGGGCGGGTAGGCGTACAGCACGTCGGAGCCGGGGTCGGGCGGATCGGCGACGTCGACGCGGGAGCCGGGCGCCGACGGCGGCTCGGCGGGCTCGGCCCACACCGCGCGATAGAGGACCCGGCCGAGCTCGACGTAGCCCTGGGGGTGGAGGGGGGTGCGGACGGTGGCGGGGTGGGTGGGGCCGACGCGACGGGAGGGGGCGGCGCGGGTGGTGGTGCGCAGGGCGCGGGTGGGTTCGTCGGCGGTGCGGGGGGTGGGGGTGGCGGCGGGGGCGGCGCGGGTGCGGCGTACGACGAACACGAAGGCGATGAGGAGGACGGCGAGGGCGGTGGCGGTGCCGAGGAGGAGCCACTTCTCGAGGCCGTCGTCATTGCCGAGGGAGCCGACCTCGTATTCCTGGTGACTGGTCGCCAGGCCCTTCCTGATCAGATCGTCCCCGGTGAGCGCCTTCTTGTCGTCGACCGCGGAGCAGAACGACTCCCGCTGTGAGCAGAGCTCGTCGAGCTCGTTGCGAGTGTCCGAGGACAACGGGGTGATCACGGCCTTCCGGTCGACGAGCCGGTGGCCCTGTGTCGCCAGCATGAGGAGGACCGTGCCGCCTTCGCCGGTGGTCGCTCCGGCCGGTACCTGAACCTCCAGGTTGCCGCTCTGCCCCAGGACGCCCTTGATCATGGCCGCCCGGTCGGTCTTGGTGCCGTCGAGCCGGAGTTCGCTTCGTAGGGTGACGCCGACAACCCCGTCGTTCAGCCCAGCCTTCCAGCACTGCAGCCTGGCCGGGAAATCCCCGCCGCACTCCTTCGCACTCGCCGGTGCCGCCACCCCCAGAACAGCGACCACCCCGAGCAGCAACGCACAACACAGCCAACGCCTCATGGGCGACCCCCCGTGGCCCGAAAACCCCCGCCCATAATGGCGGCAACGAGCCCGAACCCGAAAGGGGTTGAAGGCACTCTCGCAATTCACTTCTACAGCTTGAAAACCTCATGGCAGCGCAGGAACATCTGTCGCGCCCGTTCCACCCAGTCACTGGCCAGCGCGTCGAAGTCCGCCTGGGTGACCCGGCAGGTCAGCGGCAGATCGCAGACCCCGGCCAGACACGGCCGCGGTCCTCGTACATCCCAGACGGACAGCATCGGGTTCAATTGTTCGGTATTCCACGCGTTCGAAGCCGCCGCCGCAACCGCCAGCTGATCGTGGCGCAGAGAATGACCGTCCGTTACGAAAGCGACAAGCAGCCGCTTCGTGGTCATGAATCTGACCGTGAGCGTCCGCCCTGTTTCCTCCAGGTCGAATTGGAGGGACACCGAATCCGTGTCGATGGCGGCACGGTAATTCCGCCCGTCCCCCCAATTCCGTACCAACTGCCGCCAGTGCGTACCGATTTCGAGGACCGCCCCCGGCTGCGACTCAGACGCTGCCACGGCCCACCGCCCGCACGACCATCCCGTCGGTGAGCCCGGCGTCCAGCAGCGCCTGGGCGTGCAGCAGCAGACAGGACGGCACGGAGACACTCGTACCGGCCCTGCGCCACGCGGCGAGTTCGTCGACCCGTATCTCGATCGTCCGTCTCACCTTCGGCGGCGGCCAGGCCGATGCCTTCGGCGTCTCCTCCAGCAGCGCGCCGAGCAGTTCGTCGAGCCGCGGCCGGTCCTCGGGCCGCTTGGCGAGGCAGTGCGCGATCAGCGGACGCATGGACGCGGGTACGGCGTCGAGGTCGGGCTCGCCGAGGACGACCCGGTAGCGCACCGCCTCCCCCGTGCCGTGCGGCGGCTTCCCGGTCAGCGCGTACACCAGCACGCCGCCGAGGGAGAACACGTCGCTCGGCGGCCCGACCGCCGCCCCCTTCATCTGTTCCGGCGACATGAACGGCGGTGTGCCGACGACGATTCCGGCCTGGGTGAGCCCGGGCGCCCCGTCGACGTGGGAGATCCCGAAGTCGATGACGCGCGGACCGTCGGAGGCGAGCAGCACGTTGGCCGGCTTGAGGTCGCGGTGCACCACCCCCGCGCCGTGGATGGCCTGCAGCGCCTCGACGAGGAACGCGCCCAGCCGGCGCACCTGGGGTTCGGGCAGCGGACCGTCCGTGCGGACCGCCTCCGCGAGCGAGGGCCCGGGCACGTACAGCGTGGCCAGCCAGGGCAGTTCGGCCTCGGGGTCGGCGTCGACCACGGCCGCGGTGTAGGCGCCGCTCACCACCCGGGCGGCGGCGACCTCGCGGGCGAAACGCTCCCGGAACTCCTGCTCGGCGGCGAGTTCGGGCCGTACGACCTTCACCGCGACCTCGCGCCCGGCGGGCGAGCGGCCGAGATACACCCAGCCCATGCCGCCCGAGCCCAGACGCCCGACGACGCGGTACGGCCCCACCTTCAGGGGATCGCTGACCGGTGTGCGCACCCCGCTCACCTCATTTCGGGGTTCGTTGCAGGATGTCCCGAGTGTGCCGCGAAATCCCGGTCCGTACAGAGGTGATGGCGGAAAAACAGGGGTGATACGGAAAAAGACGAAGGCCTGTCGTCGCCTCTCCCATCGGGGCGGACGGGAGCGGTGACGACAGGCCCAGGGCCCCGTACGCCGTTGTACGGGACCTCGTCGGCTCACACCGCGGCCGGCCGTGACGATCACTGGTCAGGGCACATCCCAGCCGGCCGCGGAGTCTTGCGGGTGCGGGCTCAGCCCAGGCGCTGGACCAGCGCCCGGTACTCGTCCCACAGCTCCTTCGGGGTGTGCTCGCCGAAGGTGTTGAGGTGCTCGGGGACCAGGGCGGCCTCCTCGCGCCAGACCTCCTTGTCGACGGTGAGCAGGAAGTCCAGGTCGGACTCGGAGAGTTCGAGACCCTTGGTGTCGAGGGCGTCCTTGGTCGGCAGGATGCCGATCGGCGTCTCGACGCCCTCCGCCCTGCCGTCGAGGCGGTCCACGATCCACTTCAGGACGCGGCTGTTCTCGCCGAAGCCGGGCCACACGAACTTGCCCTCGTCGTTCTTGCGGAACCAGTTGACGTAGTAGATCTTCGGGAGCTTCGACTGGTCCCTGCCCTTGGCGACGTCGACCCAGTGGCCCATGTAGTCGCCCATGTTGTAGCCGCAGAACGGCAGCATGGCGAAGGGGTCGCGGCGCAGCTCGCCGACCTTGCCCTCGGCGGCGGCGGTCTTCTCGGAGGCCACGTTGGCGCCGAGGAAGACGCCGTGGTTCCAGTCGAAGGACTCCGTCACCAGCGGTACGGCGCTGGCGCGGCGGCCGCCGAAGAGGATCGCCGAGATCGGCACGCCCCGTGGGTCCTCCCACTCCGGCGCGATGATCGGGCACTGCGCGGCGGGCGTGGTGAAGCGGGCGTTGGGGTGGGCGGCGGGCGTCTCGGACGCGGGCGTCCAGTCGTTGCCCTTCCAGTCGGTGAGGTGGGCCGGGGTCTCCTCCGTCATGCCCTCCCACCACACGTCGTTGTCGTCCGTCAACGCCACGTTGGTGAAGACCGAGTTGCCCCACAGCGTCTTCATCGCGTTGGCATTGGTGTGCTCACCGGTGCCGGGCGCGACGCCGAAGAAGCCGGCCTCGGGGTTGATGGCGTACAGGCGGCCGTCCTCGCCGAAGCGCATCCAGGCGATGTCGTCGCCGATCGTCTCGACCGTCCAGCCGGAGATCGTGGGCTCCAGCATGGCGAGGTTGGTCTTGCCGCAGGCGGACGGGAAGGCGGCGGCGACGTACTTCGACTCGCCCTGCGGGGGCGTCAGTTTGAGGATCAGCATGTGCTCGGCCAGCCAGCCCTCGTCGCGCGCCATGACGGAGGCGATGCGCAGGGCGTAGCACTTCTTGCCGAGCAGGGCGTTGCCGCCGTAGCCGGAGCCGTAGGACCAGATCTCGCGGGTCTCCGGGAAGTGCGAGATGTACTTGGTGGAGTTGCACGGCCAGGGAATGTCCTCCTGGCCTTCCTCCAGCGGCGCCCCGAGGGTGTGCACGGCCTTCACGAAGAAGCCGTCGGAGCCGAGCTCGTCGAGGACCGGCTGCCCCATGCGCGTCATCGTGCGCATGGACACCGCGACATAGGCGGAGTCGGTGATCTCGACGCCGATCGCGGAGAGGTCCGAGCCGAGGGGGCCCATGCAGAACGGGACGACGTACATCGTGCGGCCCTTCATCGAGCCGCGGAAGACGCCCTTCTCGCCCTGGAAGATCTCCCGCATCTCCGCGGGGGCCTTCCAGTGGTTGGTGGGGCCGGCGTCCTCCTCCTTCTCGGAGCAGATGAAGGTGCGGTCCTCGACGCGCGCGACGTCGGTCGGGTCGGAGGCCGCGTAGTAGGAGTTGGGGCGCTTGATCGGGTCGAGCTTCTTGAAGGTGCCCTTCGCGACGAGCTCCTCGCACAGGCGCTCGTACTCGGCCTCGGATCCGTCACACCAGACCACGCTGTCCGGCTGCGTCAGTTCTGCGATCTCGTTCACCCACGAGACCAGTTCCTGATGGTTGGTGGGGATGACGGTGGGAGCCGCGATGTCGCGCGCCACGATTGCTCCTAAGTGAGGGATTTGTTGTTGGAGGCCCCGTGGGGGCTGCGGCCCGGACGCTTCGTGGCTGGATCTTCAGCGCTCATCCGGTGCCGACCGCACTCATTTGATCATCCGACGCCTCCGCCCATATGTCCAGAGGGCCGCACAGGTGAGCGGAGTGGGGATCGTCACGTGCCTTTCGTGCACGAGGCGTTTATTTGCGTGCACGTAGGGTTCAGGTGACCGTTTCTTTGCGCGGCAATCCTGAGTGGTCAACTGCCGTGAGATGATGGCCACTCTTCGCCGGTTCTCAGCCCGCACTAATCCGTAACTTACGGTTCCGTAGGTACGATGCAGGGCATGACTGCGCCCGTCCCCGACGCACGAACGGACACGCCGGCCGTCGGCCGCGGCTCCGAAGCGCCTTCCATTCCGCACCAGCTGAAGCAGCACGCCCAGCACCTCGCCGAGCCGATCAAGCCGAAGCTCCGCGGCTGGCTGCACCTGGGAATGTTCCCCGCCGTGCTGATCTCCGGCCTGGTGCTCACCGCCCTCGCGGACTCCTCCCGGGGCCGGATCGCCTGCGGGATCTACGTCCTGACGGCCTGCCTGCTCTTCGGCGTGAGCGCGCTGTACCACCGGGGCAACTGGAGCCCGCGGATGGACGGCATCCTGCGCAGGCTGGATCACGCCAACATCTTCCTGATCATCGCGGGCACCTACACGCCCCTGACGATGCTGCTGCTCCCCGGCGCGAAGGGGCAGTGGCTACTGTGGGGCATCTGGGGCGCCGCGGCGGCGGGCATCGTCTTCCGGGTCTTCTGGGTCGGCGCCCCGCGCTGGCTCTACACCCCCTGCTACATCGCGATGGGCTGGGCGGCGGTCTTCTTCCTGCCCGACTTCATGCGCACCGGCGGCATCGCGGTCCTGGTCCTGGTCATCGTCGGCGGCCTGCTCTACAGCGCGGGCGGCGTGATCTACGGCATCAAGCGGCCGAACCCGTCACCGCGCTGGTTCGGCTTCCACGAGGTCTTCCACTCCTTCACGCTGGCCGCCTTCGTCGTCCACTACGTCGGCATCTCGCTGGTCGCCTACCAGCACGGATAGCACCGCACAGCGCCTCGCAGCACCTCCAGGGTCACGGCTTCCACGCCGTGGCCCTTTTCGCATGCCCGAAGCAGATGGACAGCCGAAGTAGATTGACAGCATAACCCGATTGACAGGAACAATATTTTGAGAGCTACTCTCATTTCATGGTTACTACCACCTTGAACCCACGGCGCTGGTGGGCCCTCGGGGCCCTGGTCGCGAGCATGCTCACGCTCGGCTTCGACACGACGATCCTCAATGTGGCGCTGCCGACGATGGCCGCCGACCTGGGCGCGAGCACCGGCGAGCAGCAGTGGATGGCGGACTCGTACGTCATCGTCTTCGCGGCGCTGATGCTGCCCGCCGGACTCCTCGGCGACCGCTTCGGACGGCGCCGCATGCTGATCGCCGGACTCGGTGTCTTCCTCGCCGGCTCGCTGCTCGGCGCCCTGGCCGGGGACGTGAACTGGGTCATCGTGGCCCGCGCCCTGATGGGCGTCGGCGCCGCCCTGATCACCCCGCTCGCGCTCTCCGTACTGCCCACGATGTTCGACACCGACGAGCAGCCCAGGGCCACCGCCATCGTCTCCGCGGCCTCCGCGCTCGGCCTGCCGCTCGGCCCGATCATCGGCGGCTGGCTGCTGAACCACTTCTGGTGGGGCTCGGTCTTCCTGGTCAACGTCCCGATGGCCGCGATCGGCATCGCCGCCTGCGTCTTCCTGCTCCCCGAGACCCGTGACCCCGCCTCCCCCAAGGTCGACACCCTCTCCACCGCGCTCACCGCGACCGGCCTCGGCGCCCTGGTCTACGCGATCATCGAGGCGCCCACCCGCGGCTGGGGCGACCCGCTGGTCCTGGGCATGCTCGCGGCAGCCGTCGTACTCATCGCCGCCCTGGTCGTGCGGGAACGCCGGGTCGAGCGCCCCATGCTGGACATGACCCTGCTCGCCCACCGCGGCTTCCTCTTCAACACCATCGCCGCGACCCTGGTGATGTTCGTGCTGTCCGGCCTGCTGTTCGTGCTGCCGCCCTACCTCCAGGCCGTCCTCGGCAACGACGCCCTCGGCACCGGTGTCCGGCTGCTGCCGATGATGGGCGGCATCCTCCTCGCCTCCCGCACCGCCCCGCAGGCCGCCGTGCGCTTCGGCGGTCGCGCCACGGTGAGCGCCGGCCTGGTGATCCTGGCCTTCGCGGCCATCCTCGGCAGCCGTACGAGCATCGACTCCGGCTACGGCTACACCGCGCTCTGGCTCTCCGTCACCGGTCTCGGCTTCGGCTTCGCTCTCATGCCGGCCATGGGCAACGCCCTGGCCGCCCTGCCCCGCGACCGCGCCGGCAGCGGCTCCGGGCTGCTGATGACGATGCGCCAGGTCGGCGGGGCGATCGGCATCGCCCTGCTCGGCAGCCTGCTCGCCGGCACCTTCCGGGACCGGCTCGACGTGACCGGCCTGCCCGCGGGGGCTGCCGACACCGCAGGGGAGTCGGTGGTCGCGGCGCACCTGGTCGCCGAGAAGACCGGCTCGGCGGACCTGCTGGCCTCCGCCGACAGCGCGTACGTGCACGGCATGGGCGTCGTCCTGCTGGTGTGTGGGATCGCGGCGCTGGTCTCGGCACTGGTGGCGGCGGCCTTCCTGCCGAAGCCGGCGGCGCGGGAGCGGGCGGCCGGGAGCCCCGAGCCCGACATGGTCGCGGCCACGGAGGATGCCTGACAATGAACCCCATGACGGCCGCACGTTCCCCCTTCACCTCCCCCTCCGACAGCCCCCGGCTCGGTCTGCGCGAACGCAAGAAGATCAAGACCCGCGAGACGATCCGCGCCGCCACCTACGCGCTGATCAGGGAGCAGGGGTACGACGCCACGACGATCGAGCAGATCGCCGAGCGGGCCGAGGTGTCGCCGTCGACCGTCTTCCGCTACTTCCCCACCAAGGAGGACATCGTCCTCACGGACGAGTACGACCCGCTGATGCTGGAGGAGTTGCGCAACCGGCCGGCCGACGAGCCGTGGATGGAATCGGTACGGCACATCCTGCGCCTGGCCACCGACGCACTCATGGCGGAGGATCCCGAGGTGATCCGGATGCGGGCCCACCTCGGGATCACGGTCCCCGCGGTCCGGGCCCGCATGTACGAGAGCATGTCGCAGACCGGGCGGATGCTCCGCGCGGCCATCGGCGAGCGGGCCGGTCTGGACCCGGACGGCCTGGAGGTGCGGGTCTGCGCGATGTCCCTCGTCGGCGGCCTGATGGAGGTCAACATGGCCTGGGCGGAGAACGACTTCAAGGACGACCTGCCCGCCATGCTGGAGCGCGCCCTGGACGTCATGGAACACGGCCTCCCCACCGAAAAGCCCTGAACCCGCGGCCCCCTCCCGTGACATCCTGACCGGGTGAACGGTCCCGAGATCCACGTCGAGTTCGCCCCCGAGCTGACCCTGTTCGTGCAGCGCGCCCCGCGCCGGACCGTCGTCACCGACGGTGTCTCCTCCCTGGGCCATGTCGTCGAGTCGACCGGCGTCCCGCTCACCGAGGTCGGGGCGCTGTGGGTCGACGGCCGCGAGGTGCCGACGTCGTACGTCCCCGCCGCCGGCGACTCGGTCGAGGTGCGGTCCGTCGACCGCCCCCAGCAGGTCCCCGGCGCTCCCCTGCGCTTCCTGCTCGACGTCCACCTCGGCACCCTCGCCCGTCGGCTGCGCCTGCTCGGCGTGGACACGGCGTACGAGTCGACGGACATCGGCGACCCGGCCCTCGCCGCCCGCTCGGCCGCCGAGAAGCGCGTGATGCTCAGCCGCGACCGGGGCCTGCTGCGCCGCCGCGAACTGTGGGCCGGCGCCTACGTCTACAGCACCCGCCCCGAGGACCAGCTCCGCGACATCCTGGACCGGTTCCGCCCCGAACTGCGGCCCTGGACGCGCTGCACCGCCTGCAACGGCCTGCTCAAGGAGGCCACCCTGGAGGAGGTGGCGGACCAGCTGCACGGCGGGACGCAGCGGTCGTACGACGTCTTCGCGCAGTGTCAGGACTGCGGGCGCGCCTACTGGAAGGGCGCGCACCACGAGCAGCTGGTGGCCATCGTGGAGCGCGCCCTGGAGGACTTCGCGAGTTAGCTTCTGCGGAGGTCCGCCTTCCCGCAGGCGACGCCGTCCCCGCTCGGGTCGAGGCCGAGCGGGTCGTCCTTGCCGTTGACCTTGAGGCGGCCGTAGTCGTTCTTCTTCAGCCAGGCGCAGCGCGAGGCCGTGGTCTTCTTCACGCCCTTCGGGAAGGCCGTCGGCACGCAGACGTTGACGGTGCCGTAGTGCCGGTCGCAGCCGGAGATGGTGACGGGGACCTTGACCGACGTCTTCTTCTTGCCGGGCTCGGCCACCTTGCCCGACAGGGAGTCCGCGAAGGAGTGGACGTGCGCGTCGGCGGTGTCGGCGCTGAGGGCCTGCGGGCCCGCCAGGTGCACCCACTTGGCTACCGACGGCACGCCGTTGGCGTCGACCGCGAAGAGCATGTACCAGCCGGGCGGCGCCACGTTCGGGTTGCTCGTCACGTTCAGGTCGACGTTGTTGCCGTCGACGGACAGCGGCAGGTCCACGAACCGCTGGTTGGGGTCCGAGGAGTGCGTGACCGCGGCCGGGCGGATCAACTCGGCCTTGGCGATGGGCCGGTCGACGGTGATCCGCTGGGTGTCGCCGTAGTTCCACTCGGTGTCGATCACCGAGGTGATCGTCGGCCGCGTGCCCTTGAGGAGGTACGGCGGGGTGTAGATCGACACGTTGTGGTTCCAGGTGCCGTTGCCCGGGTTGTCACCGGTGGCCATCACCCGGCCGTCGGGCAGCAGGAACGCGGACGAGTGGTAGCCGCGGGCCTCCGGGTCGGCGGCCACCTGGTCGAAGGTGCCCGAGTCCGGGTCGTAGATCGACGCCTCGAAGACCGGGTTGGCCCGGTTGTGCAGACCGCCGCCGGTCTCCAGCACCTTGCCGTCGGGCAGCAGTACGGCGGAGACGTACATCTTGCCCTGGTTGCCGGTCTCGGGGACCTTGCCGTTGCCGAGGTCGACCGTGCCCTGCGGGATCAACGGGCCCGCCGTGTAGGCCGGGTTGGCCTGCTTGAGGTCGATGACGTCCGTCAGGCGGTTGCCCTCCGGGTTGGAGTCGATGTTGCCGCCGCCGATGGTGAGGACCTTCTGGTCCTGCGCCGGAGGCAGCAGCACGCTCGCGGACTGGTCGCGCTGGTCCTTGTTCTGCAGCCCCGGGACCTGCGTGACCGTGTTCGCGCTGTAGTCGTAGATCGCCGAGCCGGTGCCCGGGATGTTGTTGCCGAAGACATGGCTGCCGGAGTAGAAGAGGCGGCCGTCCTGCATCAGGATCATCGACGGGTACAGACCCCAGTACGACCAGGTCTGGTTGACCTGCCACAGCGCCAGCCACTTCTGCTCGGCGTCCGACCAGTACTCGGCGGTCACCGACCCGGTCGAGTCCTCGCGCAGCCCGCCGAAGGAGATGACGTCACCATTGCCGAGCTCGGTCGCCGACGGGTACCAGTGGCCGTCGTTGAGGTCGTTGGTCTTGCTGTAGGTCTCGGTCTTCGGATCGAAGATGTACGAGTCCTTGTAGCCCTCGTAACCGTGCGAGCCGTCCGCCGCCGGGAACGCCTTGTTGCCGCTCAACACCAGGACGCGCCCGTCCTGGAGCTGGATGTGGCCCGAGCAGAACATGTCCTTCGGGGTCGGGATGACCTTGTAGGAGCCGTCCGCCGGGTTGTAGACGGCACTCGTGAACGTCCCGGCGTTGAAGTTCTCCTCGCTGTTGCCGGAGCCGGCGATCAGCAGGACCTTGCCGTTGTTGAGGACGACCGAGTGCATGGAGCGCACCGGGTTCTGTGTGGGCAGCACGTCCCAGCGGCCGTCGGCGCACTCGGCCGCGGTGCCCGTGCAGGTCGCGGGCGGGGTGACGTCGGGGACCTGGTCCATCGTGTAGTCGTCGGTGGTCGCCGAGCCGGTGCCGTAGACGGAGACGCCCCAGGTGATGCGGTCTGTGCCGGCCGGGACCTCGGGTGTGCGGACCGTGGCCTGGGTCCAACTGCCCTGCATCTCCAGCGTCTTGAGGTCGGTCCAGTACTGCCAGCCGGCCGTGCTGTCGTGCCGGAACAGGGTGATGTTGGCGTCCGGCGTGGTCGTCTTGTACCAGAGCGAGAGGTCGTACTGCTTGCCGACCGCCACGGCCGGCGCGCAGTCCGCGGTCTCCAGGATCAGGGCCTTGCGGTCGCCCGAGACCCGGCGCGTCAGCGTGACCTTCATGGCCTTGGAGCCGGAGTGGGCGTCCGAGGTGGTCTCGAAGCTGAAGTCGTTGTCACCCCACCCGGACTTCTCCCAGCAGTACGGCATGTCGCCGGAACCGGCGGTCTCGAAGCCCGGGTTGACCACGAGGTTGGCGGCCTGCGCCGACTGGGGTGAGGTGAGCAGCAGACCGGCGGTCAGGGCCCCCACCCCGAGCAGCGCCGTTCTCCTACGGGATCTGTTCACGCGGCTCTCCTTGCCTTGCTGTGTCCCCCGCGCCCCCTGCGCGGGAGATAGACCAGCGCTTCGGTCCCCACGAAGCGCAGGACGAACGTCGTCACCAGCGCGAGCGCGGTGGCGGACAGGGCCCCCATCCCCAGCCGGTCCACGAACAGCGCGATCAGGGGGATGCGCAGCACCAGGTCGGCGTTGGCGAGCAGCGCGAACCGGCCCGCGCGGTCCCAGCGGTTGCGGTGCCGCCGGCGGTCGCGGAACAGCAGGTGCTCGACGAGGACGAAGTTCCAGGCCACGCCGAGCTGGTTGGCGAGGATCTCGGCGGGCACGTAGTGCAGGCCGAGGGCCATCAGGGCCCACAGGCCGACCAGGTTCGGCAGGAACCCGCTCGCGCCGATCAGGCCGAAGCCCACCATGCGGGCGACCGGCGAGGCGGTGCGCAGGCCGATCAGGTGGCGCAGGAAGCGGAAGCCCTCCTGCGCGCTCGACTTGGACTCCCCGGCGAACCGGTCCTGGAAGACGAACGGCACCTCGGTGACCTGGCGCGGACGGCTGCGGACCGCCAGCTCCAGGAGGATCTTGTAGCCGAGCGGCTTGAGGGCGTCGGCGGTGATGTCGCTGCGGCGGATCGCGAAGAAGCCGGACATGGGGTCGCTGATGCCGTGCAGCCTGCGCGGGAAGAGGGACTTGGTCAGCCAGGTCGCGCCGCGGCTGACGGCCACCCGGTAGCTGCCCGCGAGCCCCGCCCGGCTGCCGCCCTTGATGTACCGGGAGGCGACCACGAGCCCGGCGTGCGCACGCTCCCCGGTGGCCACCAACTCCGGTACCAGGGAAGGCGGATGCTGGCAGTCGCCGTCCATGACGACGATCCAGTCCGACCCGGCCGCCTTCATGCCCTCGACGACCGCGCCGCCGAGTCCGCCGACGGGCTCCTCGCGGTGCAGCAGGGTCACCGGGAACGGGCAGTCCTTGGCGGCCTCCTGGATGACCTCGGGCGTGTCGTCGGTGGAGTCGTCGACGAAGACGACCTCGCAGGGCAGCCGGGTCGGCACCGACTCGGTGATCTGGTGCAGGAGTTGACGGATGTTCGCCGACTCGTTGTACGTCGGTACGACGATGGTGACGGCTCCGGGCTCAGCGACTTCCGCGCCGCGTACGGCGGGATCGCCCAGCTCTCCGGGGGCGGTGTACTCGTGGGTCATCGCAGGCCTCCGTCAGCCGTACCGGTCGTCTGGACGTGCCGGATCTCGATGCGGTCGGGACCGGTGCCGAAGGTGGCGACCGGGGTGGAGTGCTCGATGGCCGCCTTCACGTTGGGCAGGTCGACCGCGTCGCGCCGCACGGTCGGGGAGGCGACGACGTAGTCGATGTCCTTCCAGCCGTTCGGCATGGTCTTGGTGACGGCGGGGTCGAGGTCGGCCTTGTAGAACCAGATGGCGCCGAGCCCGGGCCGGTACCCGTCGTGCACCAGGTCCAGCCAGAGCGCGTCGTCGACCAGGACGCGGGTGTCCTTCGGGTCGGCGACCTCGCTGGTGAGCCACTTGGAGGCGGCCCGGTAGGGGGCGTTGGCGTCGGCGGTGACGGCGGTGTGATCGCCGTCGTACCACTTCGGTACGACGTACGCGCCGGCGGCTAGCGCGAGGACGGCGGCGAGGCTGTAGCGGCCGTACGTCATCCACTTCCGCTCGTCGGGGCGGCGCCACCTGCGCAGGACGCCGTGGGCGACGGAGGCGGTGCCCGCGGCGAGGACCAGGGCGAGGAAGGGCAGCGCCTGGATGACGTACATCGCGGGCAGGTAGCCGTTCGGGCGCAGGGCGAGCGCCGTGAGGATCGCGACCGTGAGGGCCGGGCCGGCCAGGGCGCGGGCGGTGACCGACCAGCGCCAGGTGGCGATCAGCAGCAGGGCGCCCGCCAGGCCGCCGAGGGGCAGGACACGGTCGTAGTAGAGCCAGGAGTGGAGCACGCCGTGCGAGCCGGAGGACTGGTCGAGGACGAAGCCCGAACCCGGCCTGGTCATCTGGTACTTGATGCCGTCCCACAGCGAGACGTGCCCGCCGCCCGGGAGCAACTCGCCCTTGAGCAGGGCGAAGAGGGGGTAGCTGAAGCCGATCAGGGCGCAGGCCGTGACGGCTCCGGTGACCGCGAACTTGCGGGTGTCGCGGTGGCTGTGGCGCCACATGGTGACGAACAGGGCGGGCAGGACGACGAGCATCGTCTCCTTGGTGAGCACGGCGGTCGCGGCCGCGAGGCCCGCGCCGAAGTGGTGCCAGAGGTGACGGCTCGGCGAGGCGGCGAGGGTGAACGCGACGAGCGTCCACATCACCGCGAGGTTGTCGAGGAAGATCTCGCGCTGGAGCACGACCGAGAGCGGCGAGAGACCGAACAGGGCCATCGCGAGGCCTGCGGCCCAGCGGGGCAGTGACAGTCGGCGGCCGAGGACGTAGACGAGGACGGCGCTGACCGCGGAGATGAGCAGCATGACGACCCGCATGGAGCCGACGGTCATCGAGCCGGGGCTCAGCCACGACGGGATCCAGGTCAGCACGGCTATCTGGATCCAGCCGAGCGGCGGATGGTCGTACCAGTACGTGTAGTGGGCCAGGCCCCGGCCCTGCTGGACCGCCCAGGCCTGGGCGAGGTAGGTGCCCTCGTCGTCGCTGAGCGTCGGGTAGTCGGCGATGTTCCAGGCCTGCACGACGAGGATCGCCACCAGGAGCGTGCCGCACAGGAGGAGGTCGGGGCGGGAGGAACGGAGACGTTGAGACGGAGTCGTTCGACTGGTCGAACGGACTTCAGGCACAGGCTGGCGCTGCGCGGGGACCGTCGAGGTGGTCACCGCGGGAAGGGTGGAGGTCACGCAGGGACGTCCTCTCGGATTACCGCAGTGTCGTGGAGATGTGCGCCGACATGGCTGGTCAACTCCCAGTCGTTGCGGCCGCGTTGCTCACGCCAGACGGCGCGGATCGCGGCCCCGGCGAGGAGGACCTGGTAGAAGGGGCCGCCCACGACGAGCTTGAGGTAGTGGACGAGCCGGACACGGAGCCCGTACTGCTTGCCGAAGTCATGCAGGCCGACGACCTCGAAGACGAAGGTGACGGCCGCCGTGACCAGCGGCAGGAAGGTGAGGAAGGCGATTCCGACGGGCACGTCCAGGAAGAGCGCGACCGCCGCGTTCAGCGGGATGATCACGCCGGAGAAGGCCTGCAGGAACGGTGTCATCAGGGTGTAGCGGGCGAGCAACCGCTGCCCGAAGCCCGGGAGTTGCTTCCAGTCCCTCTTCCGGTAGACCTGGAGGAAGCCCTGGTTCCAGCGCGTGCGCTGCTTGAGCAGCGACATGAGGCTGCCGGGCGTCTCCTCGCGGGTCACCATGTCGGAGTCGTAGGCGACGACGACCTTCTTGCCGACGCTGGACAGCCGCACGCCCAGGTCGCAGTCCTCGGCAAGGCAGTTGGGGTCCCAGCCGTCGGCTTCCCTGAGCACGTCCGTGCGTACGAAGACGGTGTTGCCGCCGAGCGGGATGAACCCCTTCTGCGCGTGCAGATGCAGCCGGGAGCGGAACCAGAAGAAGTACTCCAGGCAGTTGCGCAGGGAGTACCAGCTGGAGTGGAAGTTGATCAGCTGGACGCCGCCCTGCACGACGTCCGCGCCGGTGGTCCGGAAGGCGTGGTCGACGTGTGCGAGGAGCTCCGGGTGCACCTGGTCCTCGGCGTCGAAGACCCCGACGACGTCGCCGCGGCAGTGCGGCAGCGCGGTGTTCATGGCCTTCGGCTTGTTCTTCTTCTCGTGGGTGTCGACGACGACCCGCACGCGCGGGTCGCGCCCGGCGGCCGCCTCGGCCACCGCCGTGGTCTCGGGGTCGTCGTGTCCCACGATCACGATGATCTCGAAGTCGGTGTGTGTGGACTCCAGCAGCCGCTGGATGGTGTGGTCGAGGACGGCCTGTTCGTGCCGTGCGGGAAGCAGCAGCGAGAACGAGACATGTTCGTTCCCGTCCGGTCTGCTGAACCGGGTGGAGGCGAGCACTTCCGGCGTGCGCCATGCGTGCATCTGCCACCACAGAGTGAAGGCGGCCATCCAGAACAGGGCCAGTGAAACGGCAGCGATGAAGACAGACGTAAGCAACAGATCCCCCCAGATCCCCAATGCCCCCTGCCGCGACCGTGCGTCACACCTGTCGCGTTACTGTGTAGACATTAGGGGTGAACTGTGAAGCGCGCAGGCCGTTTGGATGAAGAGCGCGTTTCGTCACAACGGGACCGTAGAGTGAACAATTCGAACACCCACTGCGTGCGGGTTCGTTGCGTCCTTGTCGTTTCAGCTGTTCAGCGCGGCCCGCAGTCGCTCGGCATCGGTGGTCGGCGCGTCGCAGGTGAAGTTACGGCAGACGTACGCGGTGGGTGCGCCGCCGACGAGCGGCCGGTCGGCGAGTAGCGGGAACTCATCGCTCTCCGGGACCCCCACGGCGACGACCGCCCCCGGGGCGGTGCCCAGAAGTGCCGTACGGTGCAAGGCCCTTGTCGCCTCGTCGTCCAGCGCGGGCCCGACGATCGCGACCTCGCGCGGCCCGTCGAGCAGTGCCTCGGCGACGGCGAGCCCCCACCCGATGAACCGGGGCACGCGCGGCCCCAGCGCCTTCACGACGCCCAACGCCCGCTCGGCGGCGGCACGATGGGGCTCGGCGCCGGTCTGCGCGGCATAGCCGAGCAGCGCGCCCGCGGCGGCGGTCCAGCCGGAGGGCGTCGCGTTGTCGGTCGGGTCCTGCGGCCGGCGGATCAGCCGCTCGGCGTCGGCGGCGGTGTCGTAGAGCGACCCCGACTCGGCATCGACGAACCGCGCGAGGACGTGGTCGAGCAGGAACCCCGCGAATTCCAGCCACACCCCCTCCCCCGTGACGGACCCGAGCGCGAGGAACCCCTCCGCCACATCGGCGTAGTCCTCCAACACCCCGGCATTCGCCCCGACTTGCCCGTCCTTGCTGGTACGCGAGAGGCGGGCCTGCTCGTCCAGATGCAGTCGTACGAGGAGGTCGGCGGCGCCGGTCGCGGCCTCCACCAGGTCGGGGCGGCCGAAGTAGGCGCCGGTCTCGGCGAGCGCGGCGACGGCGAGGCCGTTCCAGGCGGCGACGACCTTGTCGTCCCGGCCGGGAGCGGGGCGCTCGGCCCGCGCGCTCAGCAGCCGCTCACGGATGGACGCGATCTTCTCCGCGTCGAACACGCCTTCGTGCTGCGGGAGTTGGAGGACCGACTGCCCGTGTTCGAAGGTGCCTTCCTCGGTGACGCCGAAGTAGTGGGCGGCGAGTTCGGCGTCGTCGTCCCCGAGCGCCTCCCGGAGTTGCTGTGGGGTCCACACGTAGTAGGCGCCCTCGACGTGCCTGCCGCTTCCGTCGTCGCTGTCGGCGTCGAGCGCGGAGGCGAACCCGCCCTCGTTCGTGCGCAGTTCGCGGACCATGAAGTCGGCGGTCTCCAGCGCGACCCGGCGGGCGAGTTCGGAGCCGGTGGCGCGCCAGAGGTGGGCATAGACGCGGCAGAGCAGGGCGTTGTCGTACAGCATCTTCTCGAAGTGCGGCACCACCCAGTCGCGGTCGACGGAGTAGCGGGCGAAGCCGCCGCCGAGCTGGTCGTAGATGCCGCCGCGGGCCATCCGCTCGCAGGTGTCGGCGGCCATCTGGAGGGCGCCCTCGGCGCCGGTGCGGGCGTGGTGGCGCAGCAGGAACTCGATCACCATGGACGGCGGGAACTTGGGGGCGCCGCCGAAGCCGCCGCGCTGCGGGTCGTACTCGCGGGTGAGCCCGAGCAGGGCGCCCGCGAGCTCCTCGTCGCCGGGGACCTGGGCGTCGCCGTAGGAGATCTCCCGCTGTGCGAGGTCGCGCACGATCTTGCCGGCGACCTCCGCGACCTCGTCCCGCCGGTCGGCCCAGGCGGCGCGGACGCCCTCCAGGACCTGCCGGAAGGAGGGGGAGCCGTGGCGGGGGGCGGGCGGGAAGTAGGTGCCGAAGTAGAAGGGCTCGGCGTCCGGGGTGAGGAACACGGTCATCGGCCAGCCGCCGTGGCCGGTGGCGGCCTGGACGGCCTCCATGTAGACGGCGTCGACGTCGGGGCGCTCCTCGCGGTCGACCTTGACGCTGACGAAGTACTCGTTGAGGAAGTCGGCGGTGTCCTGGTCCTCGAAGGACTCGTGAGCCATGACGTGGCACCAGTGGCAGCTGGAGTACCCGACGCTCAGCAGAACGGGCTTGTTCGTCTTGCGGGCTTCCTCGAAGGCCTCGGTCGACCAGGGCCACCAGTCAACGGGGTTGTCTGCGTGCTGGAGGAGGTACGGGGACGTCTCATGGGCCAGTCGGTTCACTGTTCCACTCTCCCACGGGCTCGGGAGCGGCGTAGAAGCGCAGATACATGTGGCGCGCCCCTTCCGGGACGTCCTCCGGGGGGCGGCCGTAGCGGTCGAGCAGCTCCTGGTAGGCGCGGACGAACGCCATCAGGTCCTCGTGGGTCATCCAGGTGCCGGTCCGCTGGACCTGGGCCCAGCCCTCCGGGCCGCGGTACTCCTCGTGGGCGCGGCGGAACAGGCGGGTGTCCATCTCGATCTTCAGCAGGGCGAGTTGCTCGGCCGCCGCGTACTCCTCGGGGCCCATGGTCGCCGGGTCGGGCGTGGTGTGGCTGAACGGCAGCGTCCGCCACCAGCGCTCCCGGCCGCCGGACTTCTCCGGGATCTCCTCGATCAGCTTCTGCTCGGCGAGTTTGCGCAGGTGGTAGCTGGTGGTGCCGGAGCTCTCGCCGAGTTCGCGGGCGAGCACGGTGGAGTTGGCCTCGCCGTGCCGGCCGAGGTAGTCGAGGATCCGGCGGCGCAGGGGGTTGCCGAGGGACTTGTAGAGGGCGGTGCGTTCGAGGCCGGTCATCTCGGGCGTGCCGTCGGTCATGCGGCCCACGGTAACCCTGAGAACCCTGACTGGTCCCTGATGTCTGCCGAGTTTTCTTTGCAGAATTTTCTCTGCGGTCTAGCGTGGAGGCATGGGAACGGAGAAGCGGGACTACGGGAAGCAGTTCATGGGGTGGACGCTGCTGTTACTGGGCGTGGCGGTGGGCGCGGTGGCCGTGGGCCTGCGCAGATGGTCGCCGGCCCTGCTGGGCGCCGCGGCGGTGCTGCTGGTGCCGTGGACGGTGGTGCTGGGGCTGACCCTCCCGGCCGACACCGAGGTGCGGAACTGGTCGGTGGCCTGGATCGGCCTCGACGTCCTGATGGCGGCGGGCTGCGCGGCAACCGCTCTGCTGGGCCTGCGCGGCAACCCCCGGGCCCGGCTCACGGCCTCGGCGACGGCGGCGGTCGCGGTGCTGGACGCGTGGTTCGACATGACGACGGCCCGTCCCGGCGCCGAGCTCACCCAGGCCGTGGCCTGCGCGGTGGCGGAGGCGACGCTGGCCGCGGTCTGCGTCCGCCTCGCCGTCACGGACCGACCCGCGCCTCGCGAGTGATCGCCGCCCTCTGTCGCTCACGGCTTGCCCGAAGGACACTCGTAGGCAAAGGAGTTGACGCCGGAGGGGGACGTGACATGCGGGACAGCCACCGGGCCGACGCCGAACGGCTGTTGGCCCGGGCCGTGGAGGAGGAGGTGCGGCGCTCCGGCGGGCGTACCGACGCAGCCGTGCTGCTGTCACGGTCGCGCGCCGCGCTGGACGCGATGGCGGAGACGGCCGCCGAGGAGTACGAGGCCTACACGCGGGCGCTGGACGAGACGGAGGCCGGCCGCCTCACCTTCGGACAGCGGTACGCCAAGGAGGGCGCCGGAACTCCCCTGCTCGTGGCGGTGGTCGCCGCGGTCGCGGCCGTGGTCGCCGACCTCGCCCTCGGCACCGGCACGGGCACGGCGTTCGGCGTGGGCGCGACGGTCGCGGTCGTCGGCGCCGCCGCGACGGTGGTGAAGGTGGCCGGCTCCCATCTGCCCGCCGCACACCACCGCGCGGGCGCCGCGAGCCAGCCGGGCGGCCCCGAGCAGCTGCGCCTTCAGTGGCTGACGGCTCTGGAGGTACGGGGTATCCGCCCGTTCCTCGACCAGCAGCGGGTGCTCACCGCCGCGACCAGGACGCCGAAGAAGCCGGGCGGCCCGCAGCTGAAGGGCGCGGACAAGAGCGCGGCGGCCCGCGGGCGCAGCGTGCTGGCCCAGTCGTTCGGCCAACTCCCGGACCCGGAGGGCGCGTTCGCGGGCCGGCGGCAGGAGATGGCGCGGATCCGGCAGTGGGTGCAGGCCTCGCGCGCGAGCACACAGACCCGGCCGACGGTCGTGGTGCTGCACGGGGAGCCCGGCAGCGGCCGTACGACCCTGGCGGTGCGCGCCACGCACGACCTGAAGGACTACTTCCGCGGCGCCTGCGTCGTCGACCTGCGCGGCGAGCTCAGCGAGGAGCAGCCGCTGTCCACCCGGGACGCCCTGCTGCACCTGCTCAACCGGCTGGGCGCGCCGCGCGAGCAGCTGCTGTTCCGTGAGCGTTCCTCCCCCGACCAGCAGGTCAAGCGGCTGAGCGAGCTGTACCACCAGCATCTGACGGGCCTGCCGGTCACGATCGTGCTGGACGACGCCTGGGACCCCGAGCAGGTGCGCACACTGGTGCCGGAGCGCTCCGACAGCCTGGTCCTGGTGACCGCCCGGCAACCGCTGGAGCTGCCGTCCGATCTCCCCGCCCAGGTGCACCAGTTGGCGGTGGAGGCGCTGGACGCGGCGGGCGCCGAGGAGTTGCTGGAGGCGGCGGCGCAGGACAGCACGGGCCCGTACGACGCGGATTCCGCGGACCGGATCAGGGAGCTGTGCGGCGGGCTGCCGCTGGCGCTGAGCATCGCCGGCTCCTCGCTGGGCCCGCGCTCACCGCGCCAACTGGCCACGGACCTGGGGGCGTACGGCCCGGTCGGACCGATCGAGCGCGCGCTGTGGCTGCGTTACACCGACCAGTCCGACACCGCCCGCCGGCTGCTGCGCCGCCTCGCGCTCGCGGGCCGCGCCTCCCTCGGTGCCGCCGCGGCCGCCTCGCTGCTGGCGACCGACGAGACGGAGGCGACCCGGCAGCTGGTCGCCCTCTCCCGCGCGGGGCTGATCGACCACGTCCGCGGCGACCGCTACCGGCTGCACGACCTGGTGCGGGCCTTCGCGCAGGCCCGGCTGCTCGACGAGGAGGAGCCGGCCGAGCGCACGGCGGCCCAGGAGCGGCTGATCGTCAACTACGCCGACCTCGCCGACTCCGTGCTGCGGCTGGTGGACGGCAACATGTCGACGCGCTCGGACCGGTTCAGTCCGCACGGCTTCACGTCCCTGGACGAGGCGCTGCGCTGGCTGGACGACGAGTCGAGCTTCATCACCTCGACACTGCGGCACGCGGAGGGCGTGAACCAGGCGGCGGTGCTGAACCTGCTCGGCGCCCTGTGCGACTACTGCCTGCTGCGCGGCGACCTCTACCGCCTGGGCGAGATCAGCGAGCTGGCGCAGGCCGTCGACCAGGGTCTCCTGGTCCGCTCGGTGCAGTGGCGCACGGGTATCGCGGCCCGGCAGCTGGGTGAGCTGGACAAGGCGCGCACGACGCTGAGCTCGGTGGTCGACCTGTACATGGAGGCCCACCACGACGCGGGCGCCGCCCGTGCCCTGTGCTCCCTCGGCATCACGCTCCACCACCAGGGCAACCTCACCGAGGCGGCGGCGAAACTCCGCGAGGCCCTGGACCTGCAGGCCGCGCCCGAGCTGGCGACGGACCGCGCCTGGACGATGCACGCCCTGGCGGCGGTGGAGCGCGACCGGGCCCACCTCTCGGAGGCGATGCGGCTGCTCACCCAGTCCCTGGTGCTGCACCGGGCGGGCGAGTCCGTGCACGGCGAGGCCTGGGCGCACTTCCAGCTCGGCCAGCTGGGGCTGCGCATGGGCGACGTACCGCGCGCGGAGGAGGAGCTGAACGCGGCCCTCGACCGCTACTCCCGTACCCGCGACGCCCGTGGCGAGGCCTGGGCGCTGACCCAGCTGGCCCGCGCCCGCCTGGTGGCCGGCGACCCGTCCCCGGCGGTGGACGGCCTGCGCCGGGCGGCGGCCCGGCACCGGGAGAACGAGGACGCGCGCGGCGAGGCCTGGACCGTCTACTACCTGGGCCAGGCCCTGGAGGAGACGGGCAACCTCGACCACGCGGTCCGCGAACTGGAGCGTTCCCGCACGATGTTCTCCCGCATGCGCGACGTCTACGGCCTGGCCTGCGCCCGCCACCACTCGGCCAGAGTCACCCGCGACCAGCGGGCGGCCCAGACGGGCTCGCTGCGCAACTCGGGATTCGCCCGCCAGCTCCTGGTCGACGCCCGCGCCGACTTCCAGCGCATCGGCGTCGCCCACGGCGAGGCCTGGACCTGCCTGGAACTCGCGGTCGTCGACGCCGGCAACGCCCGCGTCCAGCAGGCCCTGACCCTGTGCGACGACGCGACGACCCTGTTCGCCTCGTACGGCGACCGCCGCGGCGAGGACTGGTCCCGCTTCCTGCGCTGCACCCTGCTCCCGTACGCGGCCCCCGGCGGCGTGGACGTCGGCACGGCGGTGGCCCAGGAGGACCTGGCCCAACTGACCCGCACCCGCCATCCCCTGCGGGACGAGAAGCTGGACGAGTACGTGGAGGCGTACGCGCTGTTGCTGGAACGGGGCGTGAACCTGGAGGCGGGCTGGCAGGCTTGGCGCTTGGGGATGGTGCCTAACCGGCATGCGCGGGAGGTGATGGGGGTCACCGTAACGGTGCAGGCGCAGCGCACGGCATGACCCCATGGCACCCGGTGGGTGTCACGGAGCCATGCCGGTCGATCCTGTGCCCGGCGGTCGGGCCCGGTGCTCAGCCGGGCCCGGTGCTCAGCCCTTGGCGGGTGAGGTCTTGTCGGAGCTCTTGGAGCCCGAGCCCGTGGACGTCTCGGCGTCGGTGGGCTCGTCGGCGGAGGACTCCGCCCTGGGGTCCGGGACCTCGGTGAACTCGACCTTGTTCATGTGTCGGCTCATCGACTTCATCAGCCACCACACGGCCAGCGCCATCGCCGCGAAGACGATGAAGCCGAGGACGCCGGGGGTGACCTTGTTCTCGTCCACCTCCTTGGCGAGGGGGACGAGGTTCGTCAGTGCCAGGCTCACGCTTGCGCTCATGTCAGGCATTGTCGCGGATGCCCGCGAAGAGGTCGTCCTCGGGGAGGGAGGTGTCCACGAGGGACTTGGCGAGCTCGTACTCCTCCGTCGGCCAGACCTCCTTCTGGATCTCCATCGGGACCTTGAACCAGCCGCCGTCGGGGTCGATCTGGGTGGCGTGGGCGATCAGGGCCTTGTCGCGGATCTCGAAGAAGTCCGCGCACGGCACATGCGTGGTCAGCGTCCGCTCGGTGCGCTCGAACTCGCTCCAGCGCTTGAGCCAGTCCCCGTACGGCGACTCCAGACCGCGCTCAAGGAGCGCGTTGTGCAGCGCCTCGGTGCGCGGGCGGTTGAAGCCCTGGTTGTAGTACAGCTTCTGCGGCTGGTACGCGGGGCCGAACTCGGACTCCGGGAACTTCTCCGTGTCCGCCGCGCCCTCGAACGCCACCATCGAGATCTTGTGGGTCATGATGTGGTCGGGGTGCGGGTACCCGCCGTTCTCGTCGTAGGTGGTGATCACCTGCGGGCGGAAGGCGCGGATCTGCTTCACCAGCTCGCCGGCCGCCTTGTCGACGTCCTCCAGCGCGAAGCAGCCCTCGGGGAGCGGGGGCAGCGGGTCGCCCTCCGGGAGCCCGGAGTCGACGAAGCCGAGCCACTCCTGCTTGATGCCGAGGATCTCGCGGGCCTCGTCCATCTCCTTCTTGCGTACCTCGTGGATGTGCTCCTCGATGTACTTGTCGCCCTGGAGCTTCGGATTGAGGATGGAGCCGCGCTCCCCGCCCGTGCAGGTCACGACCAGCACGTCCACCCCCTCGGACACGTACTTCGCCATGGTGGCCGCGCCCTTGCTCGACTCGTCGTCGGGGTGGGCGTGCACGGCCATCAGTCGCAGCTGGTCAGTCAAGACTCAATCCTTGGTAAGTCGGCGCCCCGGTGACTTCGTGGGCGATCGGCGGCTTCTATAGTGACCGAATCGGGGGGCGAATAATTCCGCGGTCCGGCTCCGGGAGCCTTTTGCCGAGAGGACGATCATGAGTACGGCGAGCACGAAGCTGCCCGAGGGCCGCTACGGCCGCTCCTCGGACGAGCGCGCCGACCACAGGCTCAAGGTCGCCGGAGCCGTGCTCGGGGCCCTGCTTCTCGCCCTGATCGGCTACTTCGCCTACCACTACGTCGGCCAGAACAAGATCAGCGGCGAGGTGATCACGTTCGAGCCGCACAAGAACTCGGTCTCGATCCATCTCGAGGTCCGCAAGGACTCCGGCACCTCCGGCTACTGCACCGTGCGCTCCCAGGCGGCGGACCAGTCCGAGGTCGGCCGGGCGGACTTCCGCTTCGACGGGAAGGCGACCCGGATCGACAAGGTCGTCACGCTCCGCACCACGGCCCCCGGCACCACGGCCGAGCTCCTCGGCTGCCACGCGGACTGACTTCACTCCGATCCTTCCGTGCTGACCTGCGGCGACGTAATTCTGATGGCTTATGTCCTCCCCCTTGGGCCGCTGAATTGTTAGGCTCGTGGTTTCGCCCTTCCGTGAAGGAACATTCTTCTGGGTAGGGCGATGCTTTGTATTCCCAGTACCTACGAGGAGCACCTGTGACCCAGACCAGCGAAGACGTCACCTGGCTTACGCAGGAGGCGTACACCAAGCTCAAGGAAGAGCTGGCGTACCTGTCTGGTCCCGCGCGCGAGGAAGTCACCGCGAAGATCGCGGCCGCGCGCGAGGAGGGCGACCTGCGCGAGAACGGCGGGTACCACGCGGCCAAGGAGGAGCAGGGCAAGCAGGAGCTCCGCATCCGCCAGCTCACCCAGCTCCTGGAGAAGGCCAAGGTCGGCGAGGCTCCGGCGTCCGCGGACGGCGCGGTGGCACCCGGCATGGTCGTGACGATCGCCTTCGACGGCGACGAGGACGACACGACGACCTTCCTGCTCGCCTCGCGCGAGTACGCCAGCGCCGACATCGAGACCTACTCGCCGCAGTCCCCGCTGGGCTCCGGCGTGATCGGCCACAAGGTCGGCGAGGACGCGGAGTACGAGCTGCCGAACGGCAGGAAGGCCTCCGTGAAGATCCTCAAGGCCGAGCCCTACAACGGCTGAGCCCACCCCACTCCGGCCGCCTCGGCCGAAGCGCCCTTGACGAGCCCCCGGTGTCCTGGTGACCCCGGGGGCATCGTCATGCCCGGCCGGTCAGCGCCGCGTACGCCTCACGCCGTCGCCGAGCGGTACTTGCGCACCGCCAGCGTCCTGAATATGACGACGATCAGGAGGGAGTAGATCAGCGAGGCCCATACCGGGTGCACCATCGGCCAGGCGTCGGACTGCGACTGGCCCGGGTTCCCGAAGAGCACTCGGGCGGCCTGGACGGTGGCACTGAAGGGGTTCCACTCGGCGATGTGGCGCAGCCACGGGGTCATGTGGCTGGTGTCCACGAAGGCGTTCGAGATGAACGTCACCGGAAAGAGCCAGATCAGTCCGCTGGACGTGGCCGCCTCGGGGGTCCGGACGGACATCCCGATCAGCGCGCCGATCCAGGTGAAGGCGTAGCCGAGCAGGAGCAGCAGGCCGAAGGCGCCGACGACCTTCGCGGCGTTCGTGTCGCCGTCCGTCCCGACCCGCCAGCCGACCAGCAGCGCGACCACGGCGAGGACCACCAGGGTCAGCGCCGTCTGCACCAGGTCCGCGAGGGTGCGCCCGGTCAGCACCGCGCCGCGCGCCATGGGCAGGGAGCGGAACCGGTCGATGAGGCCCTTGTGCATGTCGTCGGCGATGCCCGCACCCGAGCTCGCGGTAGCGAACGTGACGGTCTGCGCGAAGATGCCGGCCATCAGGAAGTTCTTGTAGTCGGTGGCGCTGGTGCTGCCGCCGATCTGCATGGAACCGCCGAAGACGTACGTGAACAGCACCACGAACATGATGGGCTGGATGAGCCCGTAGATGATCATCTCGGGGATCCGGCTCATGCGGATCAGATTGCGTTTCGCGACGACCATCGAGTCCCGGAAGGACTGGCTGACGGGGTTCCCGGTCGGCGCTACCCGCACCGCGTCGGTGACGGCGCTCACTGGGCGGCCTCCTTCTTGTGCTTGCGGTCCTTGGCGGGGGCGTCCGCCGTCTCGCCGTTCTCCTCCGGCTTCACCTCGGCCACGTGTCCGGTCAGGGACAGGAACACGTCGTCGAGGGTGGGCCGGCGCAGTCCGATGTCGTCTATCTCGATGCCGCGGGCGTCCAGCTCCCGGATGACCTCGGCCAGCAGCTTGGCGCCGCCGGTGACGGGCACGGTGAGCTTGCGGGTGTGCTCCTCGACGGTGAGCTCGCCCTTGCCGAAGCCGGCGAGGACCTCGCGGGCGGTGGGGATGTGCTCGCGCTCGTGCACCACGACCTCGACGCGCTCGCCGCCGGTGCGGGCCTTGAGCTGGTCGGAGGTGCCCCGGGCGATGACCTTGCCGTGATCGACGACCGCGATGTCGTGCGCGAGGTGGTCGGCCTCCTCCAGGTACTGCGTGGTCAGCAGCAGTGTCGTACCGCCGGAGACGAGCTGTTTGATGACCTCCCACAGCAGCTGGCGGTTGCGCGGGTCGAGGCCGGTCGTCGGCTCGTCCATGAACATCACGGGCGGCGAGACGACCAGGGCGGCCGCGAGGTCGAGCCGGCGGCGCATGCCTCCGGAGTAGGTCTTCGCGGGACGGTCGGCGGCGTCCGCGAGGTCGAACTGGTCGAGAAGCTCGGCGGCCCGGGCCTTCGCGGCCTTGGCCTTCATCTGGTAGAGCTGCCCGACCATCTGGAGGTTCTCGCGGCCGGTCAGGTATTCGTCGACCGCGGCGAACTGGCCGGACAGGCCGATGGAGCGGCGCACCTCGTTCGGATGCCTGAGCACGTCGAGGCCGGCGACGACCGCCTTGCCGCTGTCCGGTCGCAGCAGGGTGGTCAGACAGCGGACCGTAGTCGTCTTGCCCGCGCCGTTCGGCCCGAGCAGGCCCAGCACGGTGCCCTCGGGGACATCGAGGTCGACGCCGTCCAGAGCCTTTACGTCGCCGAAGGTCTTGACGAGACCTTCGGCATAGATGGCGCCTGGCATGTGAGTCTCCACGTCGTCGGGGATTCTTCGGAAAGCCTAGATTTGTACTTTTTGTTCCGCCTAGCGGATGACGATGAGGCGGGGCACTCGACACACCATAACGCGATGTATCGCGTCTCTCAACGGTTTTCCCCGAACGAGTGAACAGGCCCCCTGAACTGGGAGTTCCGCTTTTCTGTCCGGCTGTCGGAGCTTCCGTCCGGCCGCCGGACGCCTCAGTCGATGACCGTGTAGCCCGCTTCGCGCAGGGCGCGGCCGACCTCGGCGCAGTGCTCCGGCCCCTTCGTCTCCAGATGCAGCTCGACCTCCGCCTCCGTGAGCCCGAGCCGCGGATCGGTCCGTACGTGACTCACGTCGAGCACGTTAGCGTCGACCACTGACAACGCCCCGAGCAGCGAGGCCAGCGCCCCCGGCCGGTCGGTCAGCCGCAGCCGTACGGCCAGGTAGCGGCCCTGCGCGGCCATGCCGTGGCGCAGGACGCGCTGCATCAGCAGCGGGTCGACGTTGCCGCCGGACAGCACCGCGACGACCGGGCCCTCGAAGCCGGCCGGATCGCCCATCAGCGCCGCCACCGGGCTCGCGCCGGCCGGCTCCACGACCAGCTTGGCCCGCTCCAGGCACAGCAGCAGGGCGGCGGAGAGCTGGTCCTCGGTGACCGTGCGGACCTCGTCCACCAGCTCGCCGACGATCCCGAACGGCACGTCGCCGGGCCGCCCGACCTTGATGCCGTCGGCCATCGTCGCCGGGTTCTCGATCGACACCGGGCGGCCGGCCCGCAGCGAGGGCGGGTAGGCTGCCGCGCCCTCCGCCTGCACGCCCACGATCCGCACGTCGGGCCGCAGCGCCTTCACCGCGACCGCGATACCGGCCGCGAGGCCTCCGCCGCCGATGCCCACGACGATCGTGCGCACCTCGGGGCACTGCTCCAGGATCTCCAGGCCCACCGTGCCCTGACCCGCGATGATGTCCGGGTGGTCGAAGGGGTGGATGAACACCGCGCCCGTCTCGGCCGCGTACGCCTGCGCCGCGGCCAGCGTCTCGTCGACCACCTGGCCGTGCAGGCGCACCTCGGCGCCGTACTCGCGCGTGGCGCTGATCTTCGGCAGCGGGGCGCCCCTCGGCATGAACACCGTCGCCCGCACACCGAGCAGGGAGGACGCGAGGGCGACACCCTGCGCGTGGTTGCCGGCGCTCGCCGCGACGACCCCGGCGGCCCGCTCCTCGGGGAGCAGTCCGGCGATACGGACGTACGCGCCGCGCAGCTTGAAGGAGCCCGTGCGCTGGAGGTTCTCGCACTTGAAGTGCACCGGCGCGCCGACCAGGCGGGACAGGTGCCTGCTGCCCTCCATCGCCGTCACCCGCGCCACGCCCGAGAGCATCTTCTGGGCGCCCCGTACGTCGTCGAGGGTCACGGGCCGCAAGGAGTCAGCCGTGCTGTAGCTCATGACACCAGCATCGCAGTTCACAGGGGCACATGAGCGGTGTGACCAACCTCCGAGACTGGTTTGCGCAGCGCCGGTACGGCCCGCCTTCCGGCCGCGTACTCTGTCCCCCATTCCAGACCACCCTCATGAAGCGAGCCTCCGGCCATGCCCACAACACCTGAAATGTCGATGGACATGACGACCGTCGGTGACACCGGTCTCCTCGACACGCTGCAGCACGAGGTGGCGGTGTTCGCCCGTCGTGCCGAACAGACCCGGCTCGGCGGGGTCGGGCAGGTGCGCAACTCCATGGACCGCGCCGCGTATCTGCTGCTCAACCGCCTCGACAAGGAAGGCCCCATGGGCGTCAAGGCGCTCGCGGCCAGCATGGGCATCGACTCCTCGACGGTGACCCGGCAGGTGGCCCCGCTCGTCGACACAGGGCTCGTCAAGCGCACCTCGCACCCCGAGGACGGGCGGGCGGTGGTGCTCCAGTTGTCCCCGCGCGGGATGTCGCGGCTGGAGGAAGTGCGCTCGTCCAGGCGTCAGTTGATGGCCGAGCTGACACACGACTGGGCGCCGGAGGAGCGCGAGGCGTTCTGCACGCTCCTCACGCGCTTCAACACCGCGCTCTCCACACGGATGGCCGCCCAGGGCGTCCCCGGACCGGAGGCGTCGTCGCCGTCGTAGGCGCTCGGCACGCGCGTGTACGTCCATGGTCTGTACGTCCATGGTCTCCAGGTCCCGCACGCGCGTGTACGTACTCGGTCTCGCATCCGCGTGTGCCCGTCTGCCGCGCGGCTCTTGACCGAAAGGCCACCCCTGCCCTCATATGAGATCGGGCCCCGTCGTACGCGGTTCCGGATGCCGTACGCGGCCGGGTCCCGCATCCTCGGGGCCGCGTCAGGCGGGAGGCTCGGTGCGATCACGGCAGGCGTCACAGGGCGTCCGCCGGGCCCGTGAGTTCGAGGCGTTCGTCGCGGGCGCGGCTGGACGGCTGCTGCATGCCGCCACGCTGCTCACGGCGGAGGCGCCGGACGACAACCCGCGCGCGCGGCGCCTGCTGACGCTTTCGCTCGGGCACACGTACGCGTGCTGGGACCGGCTGCGCGGCGAGGACCCGTACAACCGCACCCGGCAGTACCTGGCCACCCGTTTCGCGCGCACGGCCTGGCACCAGTACGGCGCTTTCGGCCGCGGCCGCCCGCACCCCGGCGCCGCCCTGGCCGGCCTCGGCCCACAGGAGCGCCTGATCCTGGTCCTGCGGCTGTACGAAGGGGTCGCCGAGGAACAGACGGCGGCGCTGCTCGGCCTGCCACCGGACCGCGTCCGGGCAATCTGCGACCGCGCGACGACAAACCTGCTGCATCCACCGCCGGAACGGCCACGGAGAGCGTTCGGAGCGAAGGTGGCACACCCGTGACGGGCGGGGCGAGAGCCGTAGGCATGCCGACCGAGGGGGCGGGCGACGGAGGCCATGCGCGGGTGGACGAGCGGATGGCGGCCGTGCGTGGAGCGGGGGCAGGGGGATGGCGGCCATGCGGGCGATCAAGCGGGGGGCGGCCCACGGACGTGGTCGAGCCGGTCGGGCAGGGGGGTGGCGGCCAGGCGCGCGGTCGAGCAGGTGGCGCCTGCACACGCGTGGTCCAGCCGATCACGGCCACGCACGCGTGGGCGGGGGATGGCGGCCAGGCGCGAGGCCAAGCGGGTGGGGGCTGCAGACGCGTGGTCAAGGCGATCGCGGCCGCGCGCGGTCGAGCGGGTGGCGACCGCACACGCGTGGTCCAGCCGATCACGGCCACGCACGCGTGGGCGGGGGACGGCAGCCAAGCGCGAGGTCAAACGGGTGGCAGCCGCACACGCCTGGTCCAGCCGATCACAGCCACGCACGCGTGGGCGGGCGATGGCCGCCATGCGCGCGGTCGAGCAGGTGGCGACCAAAACACGCCTGGTCGAGCCGATCACGGCCACACGCACGTGGACAGGGGACGGCGGCCAGGCGCGTATGGGCACGGAGGCGGCGGACCTGTGTGCCTCTGTGAGGGGAGGTGGTGGTGGTGAATCGGCCTGAGCGTGAGGCCTCGGCGCGGCGGATCATGGAGCGGGTGCCGCCGCCCGTGCCGCCCGAGCTGTACGCCGAGGTGATGCGGCATGGCGCCCGGATGCTGCGGCGGCGGGTGCTTGCCCGGCGGCTGATGTGGCTGCTGCTGTGGGCCGCAGCCGTGACGTTCGTGGTGTGGGCCCTGATGGCCCGCCCGTGGGTGGAGCCGCCCTCGCAGACGACTCCCCCGTACACGGGATGGTGAGGCTCGCGAACGGCTAGCCGAGCGCCTGCTGCAGGTCCTCCAAGAGGTCCTCCACGTTCTCGATGCCCACGGAGAGGCGCACCAGGTCGGCCGGCACCTCAAGGGCCGAGCCGGCGGCGGACGCGTGCGTCATCCGGCCGGGGTGCTCGATCAGCGACTCGACGCCGCCCAGGGACTCGCCGAGCGTGAACACCTTGGCGCGGTTGCAGACCTCGACGGCCGCCTCCTCGCCGCCCTCGACCCGGAACGACACCATGCCGCCGAAGGCCCGCATCTGCTTGGCGGCGACCTCATGACCGGGGTGGTCCTCCAGACCCGGGTACAGAACGCTCGTCACGCGCGCGTGTCGCGTGAGCATGTCGGCGACCTTGGTGGCGTTCTCGCTGTGCCGGTCCATGCGGACCGACAGCGTCTTGGTGCCGCGCAGCACCAGCCAGGAGTCGAAGGGCCCGGCGACCGCGCCCATCGCGTTCTGGTGGTACGCCAGTTCCTCGCCGAGCGCCTCGTCGGAGACGACCAGGGCGCCGCCGACGACGTCGGAGTGGCCGCCCATGTACTTGGTCAGCGAGTGCACGACGACGTCCGCGCCGAGCGCCAGCGGCTGCTGGAGGTAGGGCGTGGCGAAGGTGTTGTCGACGACGAGCTTCGCGCCCGCGTCCCGGGCGATCTGCGCGACGACCGCGATGTCGGTGATGCCGAGCAGCGGGTTGGAGGGGGTCTCCACCCACACGGCCTTGGTCTTCGGGGTGAGTGCGGCCCGTACGGCGGACGGGTCGCTGGTGTCGGCGACCGACCACTCCACCCCCCACCGCGAGACGACCTTCGCGAAGAGCCGGAAGGTGCCGCCGTACGCGTCGTTGGGGATGACCACGTGGTCGCCGGGGCTGAGCAGCGTACGCAACAGGCAGTCCTCGGCCGCCAGTCCGGACGCGAACGCGAGCCCGCGGCGGCCGCCCTCGAGGGCGGCGAGGTTCTCTTCCAGGGCGGTCCTGGTGGGGTTGGCGCTACGGCTGTACTCGTAGCCCCCGCGCAGGCCGCCGACGCCGTCCTGCTTGTAGGTCGAGACCTGGTAGATCGGCGGGACGACCGCGCCGGTCAGGGGATCGGCGGTGTTGCCCGCGTGGATCGCGAGGGTCTCGAAGTGCTGACTGATGTGCCTGTCGCTCATGGGCACCGAGGGTAGTGCGCCCGCGGGGCGGGTGTCGGACGGCGGGGCTCGGGCGGCCGTACTGCCGGGTTTTCCCTCGGTCCAGGTCCGGTGCCACGCAGACCTCGGCGAGACGCCACGCGAGCCTCGGTGAGATACCTAGCGAGCCTCGGCGAGATGCCACGCGTGCCTCGGTGAGACGCCTTGCGAGCCTCGGGGTGCCACGCAGTCTCGGCGGGGTGCCACGCGGTCTCGGCGGAGTGCCACGGGGCCCCGGCGGAGTGCCCCGCGGCCCCGCAGCGTGCGAGGCGGCCTCGGCGGTCCCTCGCACGGTTATCCACAGGTCCGCGGTTCGGTTTTCCACAGGCCCGGGACCGGGTTCGCCAATTGTCGGCGGCGTCTGGAACGCTTGAGGCATGGAAATCCTCTGGGTCCTGGTCGCGGCGGTCATGCTCGGCTTCGTGCTGCTCCCGTTCCTGCGACGTCGACGGGGCGCGATCGAGCAGGTCCCGGCCGGCCACCCGGACGCCGCCGACCCCGCGAACTACGGCTTCGTGCGCGAGGAGGAGCTGGACGTCCGGATGCCCGGCCCCGACCAAGACCTGCTGGACGTCCTGGACCTGGTCCAGCGCACACAGGACTACCGGGCAGCCTCCCAGCTGCTGGCCGGCACGGAGGCGGAGGGCGAGCCGCGCTGGCAGCGCGTGCAGGCATTCGCGGGCGCCGCGTCGCTGGAGCTGCAGCAGCGGCCGGGCGGGGTCAGCGAGTCGCCGGGCGGCCAGTGGCTGCGGGTGTGGCGGGCCGAGCAGCCCAAGGACGCGGGCGGCGCGGCGGTGCACGCGGAGTTCCTGGTCCAGCAGGCGTGGCGGACGTCGACGCCGGGCACGGACGAGTTCCGGATCATCATGGAGGAGGCGAAGGCGGCCTGCGGCGAGGCGGCGCTGCTCGCCCCGGGCGATCCGGTCCCGTACATCGTCGAGTTGTCGGTGGCCCGTGGCCTCGCCTACTCCCAGCCGGAGTTCGAGCAGCTGTGGCTGAGGATCCTGGACCGCGCCCCGTCCCACATGGGCGCGCATCTGGCGGCCCTGCACTACTGGTGCGAGAAGTGGCACGGCTCGCGCGAACTGGCGTACTCCTTCGCCGAGGCGGCGGCCGCCCGCGCCCCTCAGGGCTCACTCCTCGCCGCGATGCCCCTGTTCGCGGTCTTCGAGCACCTCCCCGAGGTGAACCTGGTCAGCAGCTTCTACCAGAGCGAAGTGGTGACCAAGGCGATCCACGGCGCCCTCCACGCGGTCCACTCGGCCCGCCCGGACGACCCGATGCTGGCGCACGTCCGCCACCTCCTGGTCTTCTTCCTGGTCCGCGCCGAGCGCTGGTCGGAGGCGATGCACCAGCTCATACACATCGACGGCCACGTCGGCGCCCCGCCGTGGACCCTCAACCCCGACCCGGCGTCGGCATTCGCGGTCTACCGCGCGCTGGCGGTGGCGGGCTACGAGGCGAACGGGGGGAGCCCGGCGACGTTGCCGCAGTAGCCGGGGCGGACGGTGCGGGGGTCAGAGGTCAGGGGGCAGAGGTCAGGGACCCGGGGCCCGCGCCCCGGGCTGAGGCCTGCGGTCCGGCCCTGAGGCCCGGGATCCGGGCCCGGAATTCCAGACGCCGTCCGTAGGTTGACGACTTCGCCCCCGCCTCCCCCTTGCCACCGGCCCTTCCTGGAGAGCGCATGTTCCTGTACAGCCGTTCGCCACAGCTGCCGACGCCCGAGCAGGCCCTGCAGGGCCGCGCGGAGCCGGTGTTCCGGGTCCCCGAGCGCCACACGGTCCTCGGGAACGCCCTGCTGGGCCCCTACCCCGAGGGCCTGGAGGTCGCGGACTTCGGGATGGGTTGCTTCTGGGGTGCGGAGCGCAAGTACTGGCAGTTGCCGGCGGGTGTGTGGACGACCCTGGTCGGCTACCAGGGCGGCTACACGGAGCACCCCACGTACGAGGAGGTCTGCTCGGGCCTGACGGGCCACACGGAGGTCGTCCGCGTGGTCCACGACCCGAACCTGATCTCGTACGACCGTCTCCTGAAGACCTTCTGGGAGTCCCACGACCCCACCCAGGGCTTCCGCCAGGGCAACGACGTGGGCACGCAGTACCGCTCGGCCATCTACACCCACACCCCCGCCCAGGCGGCCACCGCAGCGTCCTCCCGCGAGACCTACCAGAAGCTACTGACCGGCTCGGGCCACGGCACGATCACGACGGAGATCCTCCCGGCGGAGGGCAGGACCTTCTACCCGGCGGAGGGCTACCACCAGCAGTACCTGGACAAGAACCCGGCGGGCTACTGCGGCATCGGCGGGACCGGTGTCTCCTGTCCGGTCGGTATCGGCAAGGCCGACGGCTGATCCGACGTGACCGAGACGGAGAAGCTCACACGCCTGTTCGCCGCGCTCGGTGCCGACGATCCGCAGGGGTGGACGGAGTCGGAAGTGGCGGAGGACTTGCCTCAGCTGGCGCGATACCGGCTCCTGCGGGCGCTGTCGCAAGACGTCCGGTCCTGGGACACCTCCGCGAGCGACTCCCCTCGCGCCGTCGCCCGGGAAACGACCTTCGGCATCCTGTACCTCCTGGCAGACCCGGACAGCGACGACCTCCCCGCCGACCTCCGGCACCAACTGCCAGGCTGGATCCTCATGGAGACAACTCCCGCCGGCGAGCTGACGCACCGGAGGTTGGACGCCCTGTACGAGGATCTCGACTCCCTGGATCCCCCGGCCGACGGGACTCGTGGCAGGACGGTCGCGGAAGGCTGGATCCGGGAGACCAACCTCCGCCCCTTCTGTGAATCCCTCGCCGCGGAAGTGGCCTACGACTTCGACGACAGCGACTGGCTGGCCATCCAGACGGCGCTCCCCGACACCGACGACGAACAGCCACGCTCGGCCTGGTACGCGTACCCCCTCGTCGGCCGGGACCGTGTCGATCTCCGCATCGCCCGATCCGTGGGTGGCAGCGAGATATCGGTGAGCGTCGAGGGAACCGTGCCCGACCACACGCGAAGCCGCGTCGGACTGCTCCTCGACATCATGGCCCGCTACGAGATCGCGCCGGACTGAACATCACAACTGGCGTGAGTCGAAAATCAGTGGCCGCCTGAACCGGCCGACCCCACGCTGCACGCCATGGAAGAACCGCAACACAGGATCCGTGCGGCCCACTCGGAGGACACGGTCACCGTCTACCAGGCGTACTCCCCGGAATCGGCCTGCTCGCTGTCATGCCTTCAGACTTCGGGCGAGAGTCGGAGCAGCAGCGCCCGCAGAGGCCTGCTGCTGGCCGACGAGCTCGCGCCGATCCGGACCGGATAGCTTCGGTCGGGTGGAGCTCAATCTCAACGCCAAGGAGCCCGAGGGGCTGACGCGGCGGGCCCGACGCTATGTCGGCACGCATGGCATCAAGGTCGACGTACCGCCAGTGGGTCGGCTCAGGGAGCAGTGGGTTGCACTCGGGGTTCCGCCGACGGAATTGGACCGCGTGACGGCGTACCAGGAACGTTGGGGTGGTCTCGTCCTGCCTCCTGCTCCGTACTACGACGGTGGACCCAAGTATCTGGATCCCGACCTTCCGGAAGGTTCGCCGACTGAAGGGTGTTGGCTCGATGCGGGGCCCCAGCGGACGGCGCTCCCGTACTCGTTCGTGATCGGTCCCGGGGGCGAGTTCGGCATCCTTGGCGATCGTTGGACGTCCCTGCACCAGACCGTCGAGGGATGGGTGGAGTCCCTCGCGCTGGCCCACCATGCGTCTACCCGCGCGAAGAGGATCACCAGGATTACCGGCGATGCGGTCGACGCCATTGCCCTGGACTCCTTCACGCTGGTGAAGGAGGTCATGGGGCTGGCGGACACCTGGTGGCGGGGTCGCGACTCGTTGGTGGCGATTTACGCCGGGGAGGCCGAGTGCTTCTCAGATTCCACGTGCCGCACCGCGTGGATCTACTCGGGTCTCGATGAGTGGGGACTGTATGGCGGTGTCAGGGACGATGACGGGTGAAAGGATTGTGAGCGAGGCTTGACGTGGGTCATCAAGCCGCGTTGACAGACACTTGCCCGTCGCCGACGTCGAAGAGCGCGGATCGGAGGGCATGCGGACGTGCCCTGCCATGCCGCCCGGTAGTTGTCTCCGACCGTGCGTTAGCCTCTCGATCCATGTCTGACCTGCCCGACTACTCCAGTGCGATCATCGACGCGATAGTCGATCGCGTCGGCCGCTCGACGCTTCCCTTCCAGCGAGCTCACCGGGAGGAACAACACGCGACGGCCTTCTGGTTCAACGAACTGGTGGAGGCTACCTCCGAAGGCGAGGTCATCCGGCAGTACCTCGTGACCGCCAGTGAGCCGGCGCGAGTCGAGTTGGCTGAGTTCACCCTGCGCCCCGCACTGTGTGCACCCGTGATGAGCGCCGAGAAGCTGATGATGCTCGACTTCGCGGAGGGGTGGACTCATCTCGGCGATCTGGGGGTGGCGGTCATGCCCTCCACCGGGCTGCACGCGCACGGCGCCCGCAAGGGCTGGCGCTGGACAACCGACGAGATCACCGACGGCATCGCAGCCACGGAACAGGACATCGCCGGCCTCGGTGAGCCGCCGGTCCCGGCCTATCTGCTGGGGCACGTCCATGACGGGGACGTTTCACGAGAGCAGGCTGTCGTGATCGGCCGGATCACACGCTCAGGCGACGGCGGCATCCGGTGGATCGGAGACCTGCCACAAGGGTGCGTGGGCGCACCGGTCTTCATTGGCGCACCCCTCAGCGAGAACAGTTTCAAGCTGGTGTGCGTCGGAGTGGTACTTCCCGCCGACGACCACCACACCGTTGCCCCGTTCGATCGCATCCGCGCCGCCTTGAAAGCCTTCCCGCCGAACAGCACGTCAGCCCCTGATGGGGCCGGGACCGGTCCTCACACAGGCGAGCAGAAGCGGCGCTGGTGGCAGCGACGCGGCTGACGCCGCACACCACCGCCGGGCCACGAACAGCCTGAACACCACTGGACGGAAAAGGTTGTGAACGCGGCTTGACGTGGATCAAGCCGTCGTTCCTGTGGATGATGTACCGCTGCGGCTGGGGCGCCAAGGGAGGGCAGGAGACGGTTCTCGCTGTCGAGATCACCCGGGGCGGCTTCGAGTGGGCGCTGGGCCGTGCCTGTCTGTCGAGTTACGTTCGGGGGATCCACCCCGACCACGCCACCTGGCAGCGTCAGTTGAAGCGCGCGCCCACGCGAGTGCAGTGGGATCCGGAGCGGGATCTGCGCTTGCAGCCCCTGCCGTACCGGTCTCTGCAGCTCGGCCTCGGCGGTGAGGCGGCACGACGTTACGCGGACGAGTGGACGGTCTCCATCCGCGATGTGACCCCGCTTGCCCACGAGATCCACGGCCTTGTCAGGAGTGGGGATCTGGACTCCGCCGCCGGGCTCCTGCCCCAGGAACGCCCCTACCCCGTACGCGATGAACTTCTCGCTCACCTATGCGGCTGACTGGCCGGGCGTCGGCGGCGGCAGCGGGCTGACGGGTACGGCGAGATATCGGAACTCTCCCCCTGCTCCGGCCAGTTCGGAGTACGGCTCCCAGTTGAGGGGATACGCGGCCCGCAGTGTGCATGTGTTCGGCTTGTAGGTGCCCTCGGCCCACAGCAGCGTACCGGCGAGTTCACGGCCCTGGTGGATCCTGAACTCCTGGTCCCGAGTCCGCCCGCGGGCGGTGCCGGGTGGAGTCCACAGGGAGGGGTCGTTGGTCAGCATGACGGCGAGGCCGTTCTGGTCGGAGTGGCGGCAGAAGTTCTCCAGCCTGGCTATGTCCCGGACGAAGTGCAGCCGAGCGAGGTCCGCGGCCGCATGCCCTTTCAGGGCGTAGTGCTCGGCGGGGACACCCGCCGTGCCCGTCCATCTCCGGGTGAAGTACTTGAACTCGATCGCGGTACGGGTCGAGGGGCCGATGCACAGGAGGTCCAGGTGTTCGGTCCTGCTTCCCGCCCGCTGCGGCACCTCGAGTCTGGAGTGCACATCCGGCGACAGTTCCCACAGGGCCCGCGCGAAGCTGTGCTGAAGATCGGCTTCGGAGTGGAACACCGGTCTGTGTCTGGCCAGTTGTGCCATAACTTCGCCGAGTGAGACACGTCCGGCGACAGTTCTTGGTTCTGTGACTTCTGTAGTGCTGTTGTCGTCCATCTCTATCTCCCCCCCGGCCGGCTACGGCTCAGCTCTGGGCCCGGCGGCGGCGTGCGATGGCGAGCATGGCCGCGCCCGTGGCTGTCGCCGCGGCCGCCACTCCCGCGACGGGCAGCGCCAAGGGCCCCGTCTCTGCCAGGCTGTCGCCGGTCGACGACGAACCGTCGGGCGGGCTGCTTGAGCCGTTCCATGCGTTCCGGCCATCCGTCGCGCTGCCCGGTGAGTCCGTCGCGCCCCCGCCCGTGACGTCCAGTGTGATGTCCGCCTTGTCGTTGGTCTTGTCGGGGTCAAACGGCCGTGCCTCCGTGCTCAGGGTCACTGAGCCCTTGGCATGCGCCATCCGTCTGCCGATCTTCAGCTGGAAGGTGTAGGTCAGCCGACCGCCCTCGTAGAGAGCGAGCTCGCTCGTGCCGCAGTCGTACGACCTGCCCTTCGCCTTGCAGTAGCCGGGGGTCTTTACGGCCGACGTTCCGGCGGGCCCCGCGTTGGTGAACTCCACCTGCAGAGGTGACGGGCACATCGACGACCCGCGCCGACCCCTCGCCCCCTGCCCGGCTTTCGACGAGTTTCACCGCCGGTGCGGTTCCCGGCACTGGCGGAGTGCCGTTGTCGTCCGCCCCCGGGTCGTCATCGTCCTGCCCGACGCGCAGGCGCAGTTCGTCGTGGAACGCGCGGTCCAGTGCCCTGACGCGGAGAGGCGTCTCCGGCGTGTAGACGACGCCCGGCTCCACCACCTGGTCGAACTCGCACACTGCGGTCTGCCTCTCGGGCATCTCGTCGTAGGCCCGGACATGCTGTGTACGGCAGTTGGAGGGCACCTCCGTGAAGTCGAGTCCGCGGGTGACCGCGTAGGTGACCCACACCTTTCCGGCGGCCCCGGTGTTCGTCGGGTGCGGCTTCGTCGGCGGAGGCGGCGGGAGCTGCGGCCAGCGCGATCAGACCGGCAGCAGCGAATGCAGCAGTGGCAAGAACCTGCATTCGCCGGGCGGTGGGCGAAGGCGGAAGGCGGATGCCTTCGCCCACCGGAGGGATCAGTCGGAGGGGTCAGAGGGAGGGATCAGAGGGAGAGGTCAGGGGGCGTCGATGAGGCCGTACTTCGGTACCGTCACCGTGCGCGCCCCCGGTGTGCCGCCGAGGACGACCTTGCGATAGGTGATGTTGTTGGCCGTGCTCTGTTCCTTGAGCCGGTTGTCGGGGTTGGCGATGACCTCGATGTAGTACGTGCCGTTCGGCAGGTCCGAGACGTCGAAGGACTGGCCGGGGCGGTACTGGCTGTAGGTGTCGCCGTTGCCCACGTCGAGCACCTCGCGCACCGACACCGCGGTCTCCTCACCGCACGCGGTGGCGAGATCGGTGTTGTACGGGTGCCAGTTGGCGTTCTTCACCGTGTAGTCGATGGCGTCGGTGTTGGCCAGGCAGAACGCCTCCTTGCCGCTGCGGACGATTTCCTGCTTGTCCGCGCCGAGCAGCCGGTAGCTCGCGAAGTCGCTGAAGTGCCAGTGCTGGTGGCCCTCCCGCGGGTCCCACTCCATGGTGCCGGTCGGCGTGTACCCGACCTGCTTGCCCTTGGCGTCGTAGAAGTACTGGTACGCGTCCATCTTCTCCGCGCCGGGCTTGCGGAATCCGTCCACGACCAGCGGCGAGGGGCCGCCGTTCCAGACGGTGGCGCTGAAGGCGAGGTAGTCCTTGCCCGCGGCGGCGCCCATCCCGCCCTCGTCCCCGTTGGTGATGGCGATGCCGTACGCGGGGAGGGCGCGCAGGTCGGGCTTGGGCACGTCGGCGGGGACTCCCGCCCTGCCGACGGGACGCGCCGCGGCCGGCTTCAGGGTCTTCGACGTGTTCTTACGACCGCTCTTCGCGCCGGTCAGGCCCTGTCCCCCGCCCGAGTCCTGGCGGACCGTCACCTTGATGGTCTGCGTCTTGTCCGGCATACCGAACAGGTCGCGGTACTTCTTCGCCACCGACACCTTCGCGGTGTAGACGCCGGCCTTCAGGTCGAGCGGGTTGTCCCCGCGGAAGCCCTGGGAGGTGGCCGCCGCCCAGCCCTTCTCGACACCCCAGACGCCGCCGAGCGCGAACGGGTTGTCGGAACAGCTCTCGGGATACTTCGAGGTGGCCGGGGCGTCCGGCCTGATCCGGCCGGCCCGGTTGTTCGGGCAGAAGGACTGCGTGGTGTCGGCCACCTTCGTGCCCGACGCGTCGCTGATGCTGACGTTGAGGAAGTCCGGCAGGCCCGAGAAGTCCTTCACCAGGCCCTTCGGCAGGGCCTTGGTGACGGTCCGGCCGCCGGAGCGGATCACCTGCGACGCGACGACCGGGTCGTTGTACGACTTCCGTGTCACCTTCAGCTCCAGCGGTCCCCCGTCGACCGTCACGTACGTGCCGAGGTCGAGGTAGACCCCCGGCTCGCCTTCGTACCGGTCGACCGTCACCGCGGGTGTGGCGGCGATGAGTTGGAGCTTCGGCGTGCCCGCCGGGGTTGCCGCTCCGGCGCCGGGCGCGGCGAGGGTTGCGGCGGTGCCTACGGTGAGCGCGGTAGCGGCGATGACCGCGGAACGCCGTAAGGCGGTGGGGTGGTGTCTGGTCATGAGTGCTCTTTCTGCGTCTGGTCGGGACGAGTCGTGCACGTCTTGCCGGCACGGGAAGTTGAACTTGTGTGCCATCTGTGAACAGGGTGAGAAGGCGGCTCAGGTTGCCCGGCCGTCGAAAGTCGCCCTGAATGTCGCTTCTGTCGGCCGGCGGGGCCGCGTCCGCCGGCCTGCCGTCACGTCACCCGGCGGAGCTCTTGGGGAGGGCCGGTACGCAGGTCGGCGGGGTGCCGTCGATCCGGCCCGCCTGGATGACGTAGCCGGCGTGGTCGGGGTCCGTGCGGGCGAGGGGGAAGGCGACCAGCAGGTGCTGTCCGGCGGGGATCCTGTCGGGCCGGACGGAGAGAATCGGCTTGCCGCCCTTGGCCAGTTCGATGTTCCAGGTGTCGCGGGGTGAGTCGTCGCCGGTGCCGGTCGGGGGCTTGGTGCATTTGGGGTCGCCGGTGTAGACGAGGGCCGGGACGCCGAGGCTGTTGAGGTCGCGCTGGAGCCTGGCCGTGTCGAGCAGCTTGCCCGCGGCATCGGTGATCGCGAGCCGGACCCGGCCGTCCTCTTCCCGTTGCAGGGTGTAGGCGGCCGTCGTGATCCTCTGCGGCTGCGAGGTGACCGCCGTTCCGGTGGCCTGGCCGGGGTCGGGGGTGGCGGAACGGTGGGCGGGCAGGGTGGCGAGAGCGACACCGACCGCGGCCACGCCCGCGACGGCCAGGGGCAGCCGGTGGCGTACGGCCCAGTGGCGCCGCCGCCAGGGGGCCGGGTGAGGTGGGGCGTCGGGGACGGCGACGGGGACGAGGACAGTGCTGGGGACGGGGACGGTGCTGGGCGCGGTGCCGGGTGCGGAAGCGGTGGCGGTCGCGGTCTCAGTCGTCGCCGCCGTCGCGTTCTCTGCCGCGAGGGCGGACAGCTGGTCGCCGAGGCGTTGCCGGAAGCCGGTGGGCGAGGCGGGGGTCGTGGTCATGACGCGTTCTCCAGGGCGGTGTCGGGGAGTTGCGGACGGTCGGCGTCCTGCCGGAGGACGCCGGGTTCGTCTTGCTGAAGGGCGGCGGGCGTCCCATGAGCGGTGGGGCTGTCAGGAGTTACGTGGGTTGTGCCGGGCGATCCGTGAGCCGCACCCGGCGATCCATGGATCGCGCCCGGTGATCCGTCGGCCATGCTGGGCGACCCGTAGGCAGCGCCGGGCATCCCGTCGGCACCGGAGCCGCCACGCGCCTCCCGGCCGACAGCACCGCCCGCACCGGACCCGGACCGCAGCACGCCCGGGCCGGCAGCACCACCGGCCCCAGCCCCAGCCCCGGCCCCAGCCCCGGCCCCGGCCCCGGCCCCGGCCCGCAGCATCCCCCGGCCAACAGCACCACCGGCCCCACCCCCGGCAGCACCCCCGACCCCAGCCCGCAACACCCGCCGAGCCCGGTGCAACCGAACCCGTACCGTCGCCTGGCTGATGCCAAGGACCTGGGCGGCCTCCCGGGGCGTCAGCCCGTCCACGGCCACCAGGTCCAGCACCGCGCGCAACGGTTCGCTGAGCGCGCTGTGCTGTACCGCGAGCTCCCGGACCGCGCGCTCGGCGTCGATACGTTCCTCCAGGGCCGCGATGTCCTCCGTGTCGAGCAGCCGGCGTCCCTTCAGGCGAGCCACCGCTCCGAGTTCGCGGACCGTGCCGCGGCCGTGGGAGGCCACGACGTTGCGTGCGATGCCGTACAGCCAGGCGATCGGTGTTCCCCGCCCGGCGTCGTAGCGGTCGGCGGCCTCCAGCGCGGCGACGAAGACGTCGGCCGTGAGGTCGGCCGCCACGTGGGGGTCGCTGGTGCGGCGCGTCACGAACGTGAGCACGGCCTCGAAGTTCTCCTCGTAGAACGCCGAGAATCCGGCCGGATCGCCGCTGGGTGGCGTCGGTTGTCGTCGGCCACCGCCGTCGGGTGTACGCACCCGTTCCTCCAAGGGGGCAAAGGGGTCGGTCATCCTTGCACCCGTACTTGGCCGCAGCATGGCGGAGCGTTACATCACGCCCGGCGCCGGGCCGGACATCGGCTGCGGGCGGTCGCAGTCCGCGCCGCGCCGGGCCGGGCCGGAGATCAACCGCCCCCGCCATCCCGCCCCGGGCCGGAGATCAACCGCCCCCGCCATCCGCCCGGCGCCGGAATTCAGTTGCCGTCGATCTCCCCATGCGGGCTAGATGTCGCACATGGCTGACATCCAGGGCTCGTACGACGAACTCTTCACCGCCGTCCCCACCGCACTGGCCGAGTTGCTCGACGACGGCGACGTCGGCGGGTCCGTGGCCGTGTTCGTGGACGGGGAGCCGGTCGTCGACGTGTGGGGCGGGTACGCCGACGCGGAGCGGACCGTGCCGTGGGAGCGGGACACGATCGTCGGGGTGTACTCCGTCACCAAGACGATGACCGCGCTGTGCGCGCTCGTGCTGGCCGACCG
Organism: Streptomyces cylindrosporus; assembly: GCF_022698165.1. GTDB lineage: Bacteria > Actinomycetota > Actinomycetes > Streptomycetales > Streptomycetaceae > Streptomyces > Streptomyces cylindrosporus. The sequence goes on along the minus strand of NZ_JALDAY010000005.1, from coordinate 33,269 downwards.
CGGGGAGTTGGACCCGGACGCCCAAGTCGTGCGGTACTGGCCGGAGTTCGGCGCGGCGGGCAAGGAGAAGGTGCTCGTACGGCATCTGCTGTCGCACACCGCGGGGCTGCCGGACTGGGAGTGGCCGGTGGAGGAGCTGTACGACTGGGCGACCGCCACGGGCCGGCTGGCCGTCGCGGCGCCGAAGTGGGAGCCGGGGAGCGCGGCCGGGTACCACTCGGTGACGCAGGGGTTCCTGGTCGGTGAGGTGGTGCGGCGGATCAGCGGGCGGAGCGTGGGCGAGTTCTTCGCCGAGGAGGTCGCGGGGCCGCTGGGCGCGGACTTCCACATCGGGCTGGGCGCCGAGCACGACCACCGCGTGGCGCTGACCGTGCCGCCGCCCGGCCAGGACGAGGAGTACCTGGCGAGCGCGCCCGGCGGCGAGGCGCGGCACTCCGCCGCCACGGGGTTCCGGGTGCGGCACGGCAACGGCCTGCCCTGGCGCCGCGCGCAGATCCCGGCCGCGAGCGGGTACGGCAACGCCCGCTCGGTCGCCCTCGTGCAGTCCGTGATGGCCTGCGGCGGAACGGTGGGCGGCACCCACCTGCTGTCCCCGGCGGGCTGCGACCGCGCCTGGGAGGAGCAGTTCGACGGCGAGGACCTGGTGCTGGGCATGCCGATCCGGTGGGGCCTCGGCTACGGGCTGTTCGGCAGTACCTACGGCTGGGGCGGCTGGGGCGGCTCCCTCGTCATGATCGAGCCCGAGTCACGCATGGTCGTCGCCTACGTCACCCACCAGATGCGCGAACCCGCGCAGGACCAGCGCGGCCTGAACATCGTCATGTCCGCGTACGACGGCCTGACGGGGCTGCGGGCGTCGTGAGTGAGCGGCGAGGGGAGACGGATCCGGGCGTCGTACCCGACGAACTGGGGGCACTCTGGCGCGAGCACCACCCGTCGACCCCACCCCTCGCCCACCTCTTCCGCGACGCCCTCCACGACCGCTGGGTGCGCTTTCACAGCCTTCCGGGCTCGAAGCGCTACCCGGAGTCCGAGGACGAGTACGCGACGGTGCTGGACCGCCACAACACCGTCCTCGACGAACTCTTCGCCGGCCAGGACGTGTTCGTCGTGTCCATGGACTGGTCGGACGCGACCGGGATCCCGCGCTGGCCCGAACGGCGTTCCCTCCACCCGGCCGCCGTGCGCTGGTGGACGGAACCGGACCACCACGACCCCGACCCCGCCTTCCACGTGTACCGGCACCTGTACGCCGAACTCCGCCCCTGGTCACGCGGTCTCGTCGACGCCCTGCTGCGGGCCGTCGCCGACGACACCTTGGCGGAGGTCTTCCTCGCCGACACGGGCCTACGGCGCCTGTACCACCCGTACGACGGTGGCGCGGACGTCATCCTGGCCGGGCCCGAGGAGCGCGACCGGCTGCGGGAGCGTCACCGGGGCTGGCTCTCCTCGCATCCGTGCGGCCTGTGATGAACATCCATGCGGCCTGGCATGGCCCATCTGCCCGCCCCCCATCACCACGGCACCCCCGTCCCGTCCCACGAGAAGAACTCCCCCGTCGGGCCGTCGTCCGGGAGGAGGGCCAGGTGTACGGCGCCCTCGGCCGCCTCCGCCGGGTCGCCGCCGGAGGTTCGCGCCCCGGGGACCAGGTCCGTGGCGCGGCGGCCGGGGGCCAGGGCGTTGATCCTGAAGCCCTCCTCCGAGAGGGTCTGGGCGTAGAGGAGGGTGAGGGCGTTCAGGGCCGCCTTCGAGGCTCGGTAGGCGGCCGAGCCCGGAGCGCCCGGTGCGAACTGCGGGTTGGGGTGCGTGCTCCAGGTCAGGGACGCCGTGCCGCTGGAGATGTTGACGATCCGGGGGTGCGGGGAGCGGCGCAGGGCCGGGAGGAAGGCGTTGGTCACTTCCAGGACGGCCACCACGTTCGTCTCGTACGCCCGGCGGAACTCGGCCGCGTCCGACTCCGTCGGCGGCGCCAGGGACGGGTTGACGCCGGCGTTGTTGACCAGGACGTCCAGGCGGTCCACCCGCGCCGCGGCCGCCGCGATGCTCTCCGCGTCCGTCACGTCCAGGAGCAACAGCCGCGCCGCGTCGCCGATCTCCGCCACCGCCCGCTTCCCGCGCTCCGCGTCCCGCGAGCCCACGAGGACCGTGAAGCCCTCGGCCGCCAGCAGCCTCGCAATATGCAGGCCGATTCCCTTGTTGGCACCGGTGACGAGTGCTGTTCGTTCGTTCATGGGAGCCACGGTCGTCCTGGACGCGTCCCCGTCGCCAGGGACAGCCTGTACCAGGTAGTGAGGACAGCCCTGTACCAGGTAGTGAGGACAGCCTGTACCAGGCAGGAGGAGGCGGGCTCATGGCCAGGCAGGAGCTGGCGCGGTTCCTGCGGGAGCGCAGGGCGGGACTGCGGCCCGGCGACCTCGGGCTGCCGGACGTCGACCCGCGGCGCACTCCCGGCCTGCGGCGCGAGGAGCTCGCCGAGCTCGCCCACATGTCGGTCGACTACTACGTACGACTGGAACAGGCCCGCGGACCGAGACCCTCCGCCCGCATCCTGGACGGACTCGCACGGGCCCTGCGGCTCAGCCCCGCCGAGCGCGATCACCTCTTCCGCCTCGCCGGGTCCGCCACGCCACCCGGCGCGGGGCCGGTACGGCAGGTGCGGCCGCATGTGGTGCGGATGCTGGAGCGGCTGCCGGAGACCGCCGCGATCGTCACCGACGCGGCATACGGCCTCGTCGCCTGGAACCCCCTCGCGCAGAGCCTGTTCGGCGGCGATCTCGGAGCCGGCACCACCAACCTCGCCCGGCGGCGTTTTCTCAACGAGGGGCGGATGTACGGCAGTTCCAGCACCGAGGAGTTCGGGCGGATCGTCGTCGCCCGGCTGCGCCGCGCCGCCGACCGCTACCCGCACGACCCCGCACTCGCCGCCCAGCTGGCCGAACTGCACGCCGGCAGCGCGGAGTTCGGGCACCTGTGGGAGAGCCGGCCGGTGCACGCGCCCGGCCACCGCACCAAGACCGTCGACCACCCGGTCATGGGCCCCCTGCACCTGAACTGCGACGTCCTCCTCGTCCCCGAGGACGACCAGGAGGTCGTCCTGATCACCGCGGACCCCGGCTCCCCCTCCGCCCGGGCGCTGCGCGAACTCGCCGGGAAGGAGAGGGAAGACAGCGCTACGGGGGCGTCGTGACACCACACGCTTACGCAGCCGCCCCAGCCCCGCTCCCCACCCTCTCCGCCAGGAACTCCTCCCACGTCCGCTTCCCCAGGTCCGCGCCCTCCACCGTGAGGTTCTCGCCCGCCCGGTAGGCCCGGCCCGCCCTGCCCGGGATGCGCACCGGGAGCTTCGGCCTCGGGCGCCTGCCACGGAGTTCGAGGTACGGGCGGGCTAGGGACGGGATGTCGTAGAGCTTCGGGCCCGCAAGATCCGGGACCAGGCCCGCGGGGGCGCCCAGGGTCAACTCGGCCAGCCGCGCGGCGACTTCGCGGGCGTCGACCGGCTGGAGGCGCAGGCCGCCGGGGGCCGGGAGGACGGGCAGCCGGGTCATCTTCTCGACCATGGTGAGGGCGAGGTCGTGGAACTGGGCCGCGCGCAGGGTCGTCCACGGGATGCCCGAGGCGGCGACGGCCCGCTCCGACTCCAGTTTCGTGCGCATCCAGGCCAGGGGCACGCGGTCCGCGCCTATGACCGAGATGTACACGAGGTGGCGGACGCCGGCCGCGCGTGCCGCCCGTACCAGGTTGCGGGTCGCCTCGTCGTCGCCCTTGGGACCGCCGGAGAGGTGGAGGACCGTGTCGGCGCCGGTGACCGCGGCCTCGACGCCCTCGCCCTTCAGGAGGTCGCCGGTGACGTACTCGACGCCGTCCGCGGCGGGACGGCTGTGCCGGGTCAGCACGCGCACCTCGTGTCCGGCCGCCCGCAGCAGCGGGACGACATGGCCGCCCAGTGTGCCCGTACCGCCCGTGACCAGGATGGATGTCGTCATGGTGCACCGCTCCCCAACTCGTGGCGCCCGCGGTGGATCTCGCGTGGCGCCCGCCGGCCTGTGTCTTCGCCGGTATGACGCGTGGAGGAGCGGTGATGTGACAGGGGCGGAGAGCGGAGAGGTGCGTGACCCGGCCCCGTCAGCCTCCGCTGCCGTAAGGCCTGGTCAGGATCTCCAGGTTGTGGCCGTTCGGGTCGTCGAAGTACGTGCCGCGGCCGCCGTCGTTGTGGTTGATCTCGCCGGTGCGGCGGTGGTACGGGTCGGCCCAGTAGGTCAGGCCGGCCTGCCGGACGCGGGCGAAGATCGCGTCGAAGTCGTCCTCGGAGACGAGGAACGCGTAGTGCTGCGGCGTGATGTCGCCGGTCGCGTCCATGTAGTCGAGCGTCACGCCGTTCGGGATCTCGACGGGGATGAAGGGGCCGTACTGCGGGCTCACTTCCAAGCCCAGGATGTCGGCGAGGAACCGGGCCGACGTGTTCTTGTCGTATGCGGCGACGATGGTGTGGTTCAGCTGCACGGTCATCGTGTGGGCCTCCTCGTGACCAACATACTCCGGCAACCAGTTAAGGTAAGGCTTGCCTTAGCTAATGATCGGAGCAGTGCTGTGCGTGCAGTGGGAATGAAGGCCGTGCTGGCCGCGACCGTCGTGGGAGGGCTGCTCGCCGGCTGCTCGTCGTCCGGCAGCGGCGGTGACGGGGAGGCGAAGGCGGACGGCTCCCGTAACCAGGTCATCGGCGCGAGCGAAGGGCCGTCCGCCGCGCCCAGCGCCCTCGCCGACGGGATGGGTTCCGACCAGGACACCGACGGGGCCTTCCCCCGGACCGTCAAGCACTTCGAGGGCAGCACCACCGTCAAGGCCGAGCCGAAGAAGATCGCCGTGCTCAGCACCGGTCAGCTCGACGACCTGCTCTCCCTCGGGATCGTGCCGACGGCCGGCACCCGCGCCGACAACGCCGGCCTGGTCCCCGACTACCTCGCGGACGCCTTCCCGGCCGACAAGTCGAAGCTCGCCGCGATGGCCGACGCGGGCACCCGGCAGGCGCCCAACCTGGAGTCCCTCGCCGCCGCCAAGCCCGATCTGATCCTCGCCAACGACTCGCTCGGCGACCTCTACCCCAAGCTCTCGAAGATCGCGCCCACCGTGATCACCGCGGGCAACGGCATCAACTGGAAGCGGGACCTGCTGCTGGTCGGCGACGCGGTCGGCAAGGGGCAGGCGGCCCGGGAGCTCGTCGATGACATCGTTGCCGACGCGAAGAAGGAGGGCGCGGCGGTCGAGGGCGACCCGACCGTCTCGATGCTCCGCTTCACTCCCGACCGCACGCGGATGTTCGGCGTCTCGTCCTTCACCGGGTCGATCGCCGTGGACATGGGGCTGAAGCGGCCCAAGGCCCAGCGGTTCGCGGCGATTTCGGAGGACATCGGGGCGGAGAGCATCGACAAGGCCGACGGCGACTGGATCTTCTACTCCGTGCAGGGGGACGCGGACAAGACGGACGCGGGGAGCGTCGTCGCCGGGCCGCTGTGGAAGTCCATGAAGGCGGTCGAGGCCGGCCACGCCGTGAAGGTCGACGACGACCCCTGGTACCTCAACGCCGGTCCCACCGCCGCGCGTCTGGTCGTACGACAGCTCGCCGGGCACCTCGGCAAGTGAGCCGACACCTGGTCTGGCCGGCGGCCCTCGCCGCGGTGGCGGTCGCGGTGCTGCTCAGCCTTGCCGTCGGCACGCGTCCCGTCCCGCCGTCCGCCGTCCTCGACGCCCTGCTGCACGGCGGGGCGTCGCCGGACGCGCTGGTCGTACGGTCGCTGCGGCTGCCGCGGACCGAGGTGGGGCTGACGGCGGGGGCGGCGCTGGGGGTCGCGGGGGCGGCGTTGCAGGCGGTGACGCGGAACCCGCTGGCCGATCCCGGGATCCTGGGGCTGAGCCAGGGGGCGGCGGCGGGGGTCGTCCTGGCCATCGGGCTCGGGCTCGCGAACGGGTTCGGCGGGTACGTCTGGTACGGGTTCGGCGGGGCCGTCGTCGCCGCGTGTCTGGTGTACGGGGTCGCTTCGCGGGGGCGGGGTGGAGCCTCGCCGGTGAAGCTGGCGCTCGCCGGGACCGCGTTGTCGGCGATGACCGCGGGTGGGACGACCGTTGTTCTGACGTCGAGTTCGGCGACCTTGGACCAGTTCCGGTTCTGGCAGGTGGGGTCGTTGAGCGGGCGGGACGCGGGGGTCGTCGTGTCGATGCTGCCGTTTCTGGTGGCGGGGGCCGGGCTGGTGTTCGCGTGTGCCCGGGGGCTGGACGCGTTGGCCCTCGGTGACGAGACGGCTCGGGGGCTCGGGCATCGGGTGGCGGTGGTGCGGGGTGTGGCGGCGCTGGGGGCGACGTTGCTGGTCGCCGCGGCGGTGGCCGCGGCGGGGCCGATCGCGTTCGTGGGGCTTGCGGTGCCGCATCTGGCTCGGCGGGTCGGGGGTGGGCGCGGGGGGTATCGGGGGGTGCTGCCGCTGTCCGGGGTGCTGGGGGCTGGGTTGTTGGTGGGGGCGGATGTGGTGGGGCGGGTTGTGCGGGCTCCTGCGGAGGTGCCGGCGGGGGTTATGACGGCGTTGGTGGGGGTGCCGGTGTTGGTTGTGCTGGTGCGGCGGAGGGGTGCGAGCGCGTGACGCGTCGGGGGTGGGGGGTTCGGTTTTCGGGCGTGTGCGGGTTCGTTGGGGCTGGTCGCGCAGTTCCCCGCGCCCCTGGGGGGTGGTCGCAGCTGTCGGCTGTGAAGTCACACCTCGTTTTTCGGCCTTCCGCCCGTGCCTCCCTCCTCCTTCACCGGCGTTCCGCCCTCACCGGCGCCCTTCTCCTCGGGCTCCTCGTCCTCCTCATGGTCGCCTCCGCCTGTCTCGGGCAGACCTACGTCTCCCCCGGCGACGTCTGGCACACCCTCGGCACCGGGACCGGGCCCCACGAGCTCGTCGTCAACGAACTCCGCGTCCCCCGTATCCTCGTCGGCGCTCTCGTCGGGGCCGCTCTCGGGCTCTCCGGGGCCCTCGTGCAGAGCGTCACCCGGAATCCGCTGGCCAGTCCTGATGTGATCGGGGTCGGGCATGGGGCCGCTGCCGCGACCGTGGTGGCGCTCGCCACCGGGGTTGTCGCCTCGCCCGGGGCCCTGCCCCTTGTCTCCGTGGCAGGAGGGCTCGCGGCCGCCGCGCTCGTGTATGTGCTCGCCTGGCGGCGGGGGATGCAGGCAAGTCGGTTCGTGCTGACCGGCGTCGGGATCGGGGTCGCGCTGGGCGCCGTCGTGCAGCTGTACCTCGCCGACAGTGAGCTGGAGGCGGCCGAGCAGGTCAAGCTGTGGCTGACCGGGAGTCTCAACGGGCGGGGCTATGAGCAGGCGGGGCCGTTGGCGGTCGTGCTGGTCGCCTCCGTGCCCGCGTTGGTGTGGGCGAGTTGGGCGCTGCGGACGCTCGGGCTCGATGCCGACACCGCCGCAGGGCTCGGCGTGCGGGTGGACCGGGTGCGGCTCGGGCTCACGGGGCTCGGCGTCGTGCTCGCCGCGGTCGCGACCGGGGCGGCCGGGCCGATCGGGTTCGTGGCGCTGGCCTCGCCGCAGCTGGCCCGGCGGATCACCCGTACCGCTCAACTGCCGCTGTTCAACAGCGCGTTGACCGGTGCCGTCGTACTCGTCGGGGCCGATCTCGCCGCACGTACGCTGCTGCCGCCGCTGGAGATTCCCGTCGGCGCGCTCACTTCGCTCGTCGGTGGGCCGTATCTGCTGTGGCTGCTGGGGCGGCGGTCGGCGGTGCGCTGAGGGCCCCGGAGGAGTTCGCCTCCGGGGCCCTCAGGGAGGGGGAACGCGGTCAGATGGTCGCGTTGTCGATGACGAAGCGGAAGCGGACGTCGCTGGAGAGGACCCGCTCGTACGCCTCGTTGACCTCGTCCGCGCGGATCAGCTCGATCTCGGCGCCGATGCCGTGCTCGGCGCAGAAGTCCAGCATCTCCTGGGTCTCCCGGATGCCGCCGATGCCGGAGCCCGCGAGGGTCTTGCGGCCGCTGATCACCGAGAAGAGGTTGAGCTTGACGGGCTCCTCGGGGGCGCCGACGTTCACGAAGGCGCCGTCCGTCTTGAGCAGGGACAGGAACGCGTCCAGGTTCAGCGGCGCCGAGACCGTGGAGAGGATCAGGTCGAAGGTGCCCTTGAGGTCCTGGAAGGTCTGCTCGTCGCTGGTCGCGTGGTAGTGGTCGGCGCCCAGCCGCAGGCCGTCCTCCTTCTTGCGCAGGGACTGCGAGAGGACCGTGACCTCGGCGCCGAGCGCGTGCGCGATCTTGACGCCCATGTGGCCGAGGCCGCCCATGCCGAGGATCGCGACCTTCTTGCCGGGGCCGGCGTTCCAGTGGCGGAGCGGGGAGTACGTGGTGATGCCGGCGCACAGGAGGGGCGCGGCCACGTCCAGGGAGAGTCCGTCGGGGATGCGGACGACGTAGTTCTCGTCCACGACGATCTTCTCGGAGTAGCCGCCGTAGGTCGGCTCGCCGTCCTTGCCGACGGCGTTGTACGTGCCGACGCCACCGCCGGTGCAGTACTGCTCCAGACCGGCCTTGCAGTTGTCGCACTCGCGGCAGGAGTCGACGAGGCAGCCGACGCCCACCCGGTCGCCGACGGCGTACTTGGTGACGCCGGGGCCGACCTCGGAGACGATGCCCGCGATCTCGTGGCCCGGGACCATGGGGAAGATGGCCTCGCCCCAGCCCTCGCGGGCCTGGTGGATGTCGGAATGGCAGATGCCGGCGAACTTGATGTCGATCAGGACGTCGAACTCGCCGACCGGACGGCGCTCGATGGTGGTCCGCTCCAGCGGAGCCTTGGCGGCGGGAGCGGCGTATGCAGCGACGGTGGTCATGCCGGGGTTCTCCTAGTGGAAGGTGCGCGCCCGGCTGCCTTCCGACCGGGCACGACGTCCACTGTGCCGGTCGGCGCGGGGTTCACCCAGCCCACGCTTCTGCGTACGTCCGGTGTTCCTACTACTGGCGGGGGCAGGCTCGTGTTCGTACGACCGTGAATACTGGACACATGGACGAACAGCCCCACCCCGTACAGGACACCGTCGAAGGGACCGGCGGGGCCCTGGACCGGCGTGCCGAGCTGAGCGAGTTCCTGCGCACCCGGCGGGCGCGGCTGAAGCCCGAGGACGTGGGGCTGCCCGACTTCGGGCGGCACCGGCGGGTGCCGGGGCTCAGGCGCGAGGAGCTGGCGCAGCTGGCGGGCGTCTCGGTGGCGTACTACACGCGTCTGGAGCAGGGCAACGGGCGGAACGTGTCGGCGGAGGTGCTGGACGCGATCGCGCGGGCGCTGCGGCTGACGGACACCGAGCACGACCATCTCACCCATCTCGCGAAGCCCAAGCAGAACAAGAAGAAGTCGCCGGTACGGCCGGAGCAGGTGCGGGTGTCGCTGCGGCAGCTGCTGGACACGCTGGACGGGGTGCCGGCGTACATCTCCGGGCGGTACTGCGACATCCTCGCCTGGAACAGCATGGCCGCGGCCGTGTTCGGCGACTGGGCGCGGATGCCGGTGCAGGAGCGGAACTGGGCGCGGCTGGTGTTCCTGAACCCGGAGTACCGCGAGCTGTTCGTGGAGTGGGACCAGAAGGCCAGCGACATGGTGAGCTATCTGCGGATGGCGGCGGGTGTCTACCCCGACGACCCCCGGCTGTCCGCCCTGGTCGGCGAACTCTCCGTGAAGAGCGAGGAGTTCCGTCGGCTGTGGGCCACGCACGACGTCAAGGAGAAGGGCCACGGCGTCAAGCACCTGCGCCATCCCCTGGTCGGCGAGCTGACCCTGAACTTCGAGTCCTTCCGCCCGCCGGACAACTGCGACCAGGGTCTGGTCATCTACCACGCCGAACCGGGCTCCGCCTCGGCCGACGCCCTCCGCCTGCTGGCGAGCTGGGGCGCGGACGCGACGCGCTCGGGGAAGACCTCCGTCAGCCCCGATACGGCGGCATAGCCCCCCAGTTCCACCGCGGTACCGGCTGCTCGGCCGGCGGCTTGGCGTCGGGGCCGGAGAAGTAGACCGCGAGCCTGGTGCCCCACTCGATGTACGCCAGGAACGCGGAGCGGAACTCGGCGTCCGTCGGCAGGCCCGCCTCGTCCGCCGCGTCCTGGATCAGGTTGACCCAGCGGCGGCGCTGGGGCTCGGTGATGTGCTTGCCGAAGTGCTTGGCGACCATGTGGCCGTGGCCGCCCTGGGTGAGGGAGTAGGCGGGCGGGCCGCCGAAGACCTCGGCGAGCCAGAGCGCGACATGCTCGGCGTGGTCGGGGGCCAGGTCGGCGAAGAGCGGGGCCAGGAGGTCGTCCGCGAGCACCTTCTCGTAGAACGCCGAGGTCAGGCGGGAGAAGGCCTCCGCGCCGCCCGCCCAGGTGTACAGCGACGGCACCGAGGAGCCGGTGCCGCGCACCACCGTCGGCTTGTAGTGCCGCATCTCCTCGATGTTCTCGACGTACCGCCGGATCTCCGCGAAGAACGCGGGGAACAGCTCCGACTTGCGGAAGCCCTCGACGTGGTCCTCGGTCGACGTCCAGGTGATGCGCAGGACGAAGTGCTCGAAGTCCTCCTCGCAGCGCGCCAGTTCGTAGTCGACGCACTGCGGTGCCGCCGCGAGCTGGGCGGCGGCGCGGGTGTAGGCGGCCAGGAACTCCGCCGAGCGGTCCTCCGGGACGCGGTACCGGATGTATTCGACGGTCTCGGTGGTCATGCGCCCACACAAACACGGACGGCCCACCGGAGGCTGCACCTCCGGTGGGCCGTTCGCTCAGCGCTCAACGCGCCCGCGGGCTACTTGCCGTAGTAGGCGTTGTAGATCGTGACCGAGGACTTGTTGTTCTTCTTGTCGGTGATCTTGGCGCGGAAGGAGATGGACTTCCCCTTCGCCGGGTTCTTCACCTTGATCTTGCCGCCGACCACGGAGACCTTCGTCCAGGTCTTGTTGTCGTACGACACGTACACCGCGAGGGACTTGAGGTTGCTGCCCTTGGCGGCACCCTCGACGACGACCGGGATGGTCTTCGTCTGGCCGGCCGTGACCTTGCTGCCCAGGTCCGTGGTCGCGGCGAAGCGGGCCGTGGACGCGGGGAGCTTGGCGAGGTCGGCCTTCTTGGAGCGGAACTCCCAGGTGGCGTCGATGCGGGTGGAGGCCGCGGCGACCTTGACGCTGCGCTTGACCGAGGTGGTCAGCTTGTACGCGGCGTCCGCGGACGGCACCTTGAACGACTTCTCACCGAACAGCGGGTCGTCGTTGGAGCCGACCTTGGTGCCGTTGCGGTACAGCGTCGTGACGACCGACGAGAAGACCGAGGAGCCCGAGTGGGTCTTGCCGTCGGCGAACAGCGGGACGACACCGTAGATGTCGTTGCCGTCGCGGTAGAGGCCGAAGTCGGCGTTCAGGTGCGGGCCGAAGACGGCCGTGTTGAACGTCTTCGAGTAGGACGTGCCCGCCTTGAAGGACTGCGGCGCGCCGATGGTGTAGTACGCCTCGGCGATCGGGAAGCCGTCCGCGTCGACGCCGCCGTCCTGCTCGAACTCCAGGTTCCACTTCACCCCGCCGGTGGCGGACAGGTGCAGCTTGCGGGTGCCGGGCAGGGTCTGCGGGATGGAGATCCCGGAGGCGCTGTTGACGCCGGGCAGCCAGCCCATGGCGGTGACGGCGCCCTTCTTGCCGCTCGCCGAGGCGCCGAGGCCGACCTTCACCGTGGCCAGGTCGCCGGTCTTCCAGTGCTTGGTGTAGCCGGTGGCGAGCTGCTTGACGACGCTGCCGGTGGTGGCGTCGTACTCCTCGGTGGTGCCCTTGGACCAGTGGCCGTCCCACGACTGGGTCAGCGACCCGTCGGTGATCTGCGGGCCGAGGCCCTTCGAGCGGAAGCCCTCGTACGTGTTCAGGAACCAGCCGAAGCCGTAGCCGGAGTCGCCGACCTCGACGTCGTAGCCCGGCGCCGCGAACTCGGACTTGGCGGCCGCGTCCGGCACGGTGATGTCGACCGGCTTCGCGGTGCGGGCGTCCAGCGTGACCGTGGTCTTCTTGGTGACGTCGAGCTTCGGCTGGGCCAGCCAGTCGATGCCCTTGGTGGCGTCCTGCGGGTCCACGGAGATGCTGCCGTCGAGGACGTAACGGCCCTTGGGCAGGCGCACCTTGGCGGTGCCGGACTCGTCGTACGGGGCGTAGAACTTGTCCTTGCCGAGGCCGGAGACGCCGACCAGGGTGACGCCGTAGTTCTTCGTCGGCTTCCCGTCACGGCCGATGGCCTTCAGCGTGACGTCGTACGACTCCACCTCGCGCTGCACGGCCGCGGCCGTCCGCACGGTCTGGCCGTCGCCCGTCGCGGTCACGTACGCGGAGTACGCGCCGTCGACCGTGCCGCCCAGCTTGGTGTCGGCGGTGAAGTCCACGGAGGCCTTGCCGCCCGCCGGGACGGTGACCGTGGTGGCGGCCAGCTTGAAGAAGCCGGACGGTGCCGCCTGCCCCTTGGGGTTGGTGGCGGTCGACGTCAGCTTGAGCGTGACGTCCTTCGTGCCGAGGTTGCGGTACGTCAGCTGCTTGGTGATCGGGGTGTCGTCGGTGTGCGGCCACTGGGCGATGCCGAAGCTCACCGAGACCGGGTCGGCGATCACGGTCTGCTTGATCGCCTTGTCGACCGCGATCCGGCCCGAACCCTGCTCGAACGGCGTGTACTTGCCGCCCTTCGCGGAGCCCGTGAGCGCGCCCTTGAGCTCGGAGAACTTCCAGTCGGGGTGCTGCTGCTTGAGCAGCGCCGCGGCACCCGCGACGTGCGGGGTCGCCATCGACGTACCCGAGATGGTCAGGTAGCCGGGCGGGTTCTCGCCGACCTCCTGGTCGATGACACTGCCCGGGGCGGCCGCCGCGGTGATGTCGACGCCGGGGGCGGTGACATCGGGCTTGATCTGGCCGTCGAGGCCGGGGCCGCGACTGGAGAAGGAGGCCAGCTTGTCGTTGTCGTCGACCGCGCCGACGGTCAGCGCGTCGGCCGCGCTGCCCGGGGAGCCGATGGTCTGGTCGCCGAAGTCGCCCTCGTTGCCGGCGGCGATGGCGAAGAGGATGCCCTTCTCCTCCGACAGCTTGTTGACCTCGGCCTCAAGAGGGTCGATCTCCGGGGTGTCGCCGCCGCCCAGGCTCAGGTTGACGACGTCGGCGCCCTGCTCGGCCGCCCACTCCATGCCCGCGAGGATGCCGGAGTCGTCGCCGTAGCCGCTGTCGTCGAGGACCTTGCCGTTGAGCAGCTTGGCGTCCGGGGCCACACCCTTGTACTTGCCGCCGGACTTGGCGCCCGTACCGGCCGCGATGGACGCGACATGGGTGCCGTGGCCGAAGTGGTCGGTGGCGTCGGCGGCGGTGGAGAAGTTCTTCGCCGCGATCACCTGGTCCTTGAGGTCCGGGTGGGTGGCGTCGATGCCGGTGTCCAGGACGGCGATCTTGACGCCCTTGCCGGTGTAGCCGGCGGCCCAGGCGGTCGGGGCGCCGATCTGCGGCACGGACTTGTCGAGGCTGGCCTTGCGGACGCCGTCGAGCCAGACGTGCGCGATGCCGGAGGCGGTCTTGTCCCCGTTGGTGACGGCGTCCCACAGTTCGGGCGCGTCCTGCTTCGGCGTCTGCACGGCATCCGCGTTGAGCGCCTTGAGGCTCTCGCGGAGCGTGCCGGCGTCGCGGACCTCGGACTTCGCGGCCGCGGCGGCGCCCTTGTAGCCGACGATGACCTTCAGGCCCTTGGCCTGGGACTTGAGGGTCCTCGCCTTGCTCAGTTCGGTGACGTCGAACAGCCGCTGGTCGACCTTGCCGGTCGCGATCATGCGGGCGACGTCGGCCGGTACGACCAGGGTGTGGCCGTCGGCCTTGCGGATCTGGACGGGTATGTTCTCGCGGCCCTTGGCGGGCTCGATGCCGACGACGCGGCCCTTGGCGTCGACCGCGACGCGGTCACCCGTGATCAGCGTGATGCGGTGCTTGACGGTGAGCTTCGAGGCGGCGGCCTGGGAAACGGCGGTGCCGGTCCGCTCCGCCGTCGCCTGCGCCGGGCTGGTCATGCCCGCCGCGAGAGCCACGGCCGCTGCCGCGGCGATCGTGCCCGCGCACGCTCTTTTCACTTGTCTGCGCAAAACTCCCCCTAGCTGAAGTTCCGGGTGAAATATCCCCGTTCACCCGGCCGAGGGAGGTCTCGCACACGTGAACGTGTGCACCCCCCGGAATACGCAGTATGCCGGGGGGTGATCACGTGCCTCAAGAGATGAGAGAAGGGTAAGAGACGGACTTCACGTCTGTTACGCGCCTACTGGAAAGCCGTTACAGACCTGTCGCACCGAATGCCCTCAATTCCCTTGACAGCCTTGCTATTTGCCGTAGTACGCGTTGTAGATCGAGAGCGCCGACTTGTTGTTCTTCTTGTCGGTGATCTGGGCGTGGAAGGAGATGGACTTGCCCTTCGCCGGGTTCTTCACCTTGATCTTGCCGCCGACCACGGAGACCTTCTTCCAGGTCTTGCCGGAGTCGTAGGAGACCGTCACCGTCAGCGACTTGAGGTTGCTGCCCTTGGCCGCGCCCTCGACGACGACCGGGATGCTGACCGTCTTTCCGGCCTCGACCTTGTTGTCCAGGCCGACGGCCGCCTTGAAGCGGGCGATGGACGCGGGCAGCGTGGTCACGTTGCCGGTGCCCGGCTTCTTGGAGCTGAACTCCCAGCTCGCGTTGATCTGGGTGGAGGCCCCGGCGATGTTCGCGCTGCGCTTGACCGAGGTCGTCAGCTTGTACTTGGCCTCCGCGGACGGCACCACGAACTCCTTGTTGCCGAACAGCGGGTCGTCGTTGGAGCCGACCTTGGTGCCGTTGCGGTAGAGCGTGGTGACGACCTTGGTGAAGTCCGAGGAACCGGCGTGCCCGGCCCCGTCGGAGAACAGCGGGAGGACGCCGTAGATGCTGTTGCCGTCCCGGAAGAGCCCGTAGTACGTGCTCAGGTGCGGGCCGAAGACCGCGGTGTTGAAGGTCTTCTTGTAGCTCTGGCCCGCCTTGAACAGCTGCGGGTCGCCCAGGGTGTAGAACGCGTCCGCGATCGGGAAGCCGTCCGCGTCGACGCCCTTGTGCTGCTCGAAGTCCCAGCTCCACTCGATCTTGTCGGAGGTCGAGAGGTACAGGGTGCGGCTGCCCGGCAGCTTCTGCTCGACGCCGGTGCCGAACACCACGTCACTGGGGAAGAGGCCCACCGGGTACAGCGCGCCGGTCTTGCCCGCGGCGCCGGCCCCGATGTTGTTCTTCACCGTGGCGAGCTCGCTCGCCTTGAAGTGCCGGACCTTGTCGCCCTGCACCTTCTTGACGGTCGCGGTGGTGGCCACGTCGTACTCGGCCTTGTCGCCCTTGGTCCACTGCCCGTTCCAGGTCTGGTGCAGGCCGGAGACCTCGCCGCCGAGCGGCGCCATCCGGATGTCGGCGAAGGACTGCGCGCCGAAGGAGATGCCGATGAACGCGGGGTCGTAGGTGTAACCGATCATGGCCAGCTGCTGCTTGGCCGCCGCGTCCGGCACCGTGACGTCGGCCGTCCTGGTCTTGCGGGCGTCGATCGTCACCGTGGTGTTCTTGGTGACGTTCAGACTCGGCTGGACCAGCCAGTCGATGCCGCCCTGGAAGGTGACGAGGTCTTTGGCGATCCAGGCGTCCAGCAGGTACTTGCCCTTGGGCACGCGCACGGTCGTCGTACCCGAGGCCGCGACCGGCACCTGCATGCCGCGGTTCTCGGCGAGACCCGAGTAGCCGAGCAGGATGGTGTTGTAGTCGGGGGTCGGCTGACCGTCCTTGCCGATGTGCTTGATGGTGACGTCGTACGACTCCACCTCGCGCTGCACGGCCGCGGCCGTCCGCACGCTCTGGCCGTCGCCCGTCGCCGTAACGTACGCGGAGTACGCGCCGTCGACCGTGCCGCCCAGCTTGGTGTTCACGGTCACGTCCACGGACGCCTTGCCGCCCGCCGGAACCGTCACCTTGGTCGCGCCGAGCTTGAAGAAGCCCGCCGGAGCCGCCTGCCCCTTGGGGTTGGTGGCGGTGACGGCGAGGCTCAGCGTGACGTCCTTCGTGCCGAGGTTGCGGTACGTCAGCTGCTTGGTGACCGGGGTGTCGTCGGTGTGCGGCCACTGCTGGGTACCGAAGCTCACCGACACAGGGTCGGCGATCACGGTCTGCTTGATCGCCTTGTCGACCGCGATCCGGCCCGAACCCTGCTCGAACGGCGTGTACTTGCCGCCCTTCGCGGAACCGGTCAGCGCGCCCTTGAGCTCGCTGAACTTCCAGTCCGGGTGCTCCTGCTTCAGGATCGCCGCCGCGCCCGCCACGTGCGGCGTCGCCATCGACGTACCCGAGATGGTCAGGTAGCCGGGCGGGTTCTCGCCGACCTCCTGGTCGATGACGCTGCCGGGCGCGGCGGCCGCGGTGATGTCGACGCCGGGGGCGGTGACGTCCGGCTTGATGGCGCCGTCGACGGTCGGGCCGGTCGAGGAGAAGTCGGCCAGCACGTCCTTGTCGTCGACCGCGCCGACGGTCAGCGCGTCCTCGGCGCTGCCGGGCGAACCGACCGACTCCGGGCCGGAGTTGCCCGCGGCGATCGCGAAGAGGATGCCCTTCTCCTCCGACAGCTTGTTGACCTCGGCCTCAAGGGGGTCGATGCCGGGCGAGTCCTGGCCGCCGAGGCTCAGGTTGACGACGTCGGCGCCCTGCTCGGCCGCCCACTCCATGCCGGCGAGGATGCCGGAGTCGTCACCGGAGCCGGTGTCGTCGAGGACCTTGCCGTTGAGGATCTTGGCGCCGGGTGCGACGCCCTTGTACTTGCCGCCGGACTTGGCGCCCGTACCGGCCGCGATGGACGCGACGTGCGTGCCGTGGCCGAAGTGGTCGGTGGCGTCGGCGGCCGTGGAGAAGTTCTTGGACTCGACGACCTGCGTCTTCAGGTCCGGGTGGTCCGCGTCGACACCCGTGTCCAGTACGGCGATCTTGACACCCTTGCCGTCGTAGCCGGCCGCCCACGCCTTCGGGGCGCCGATCTGCGGCACGGACTTGTCGAGGCTCGCCTTGCGGGTGCCGTCCAGCCACACGTGCGCGATGCCGGACGCGGTCTTGCCGCCGTTGGTGACGGCGTCCCAGAGCTCCGGCGTCTCCTTGACCGGGGTCTGGACGGCGTCCGCGTTCAGGGACTTGAGGGTGCGACGCAGGGTGCCCGCGTCACGGACGTCGGCCTTGGTGGCCGTCGCCGCGCCGCTGTAGCCGACGATGACCTTCAGGCCCTTGGCCTGCGACTTGCGGGTCGCCGCCTTGTTGAGTTCGGTGACGTCGAACAGTCGCTGGTCGAGTTTGCCGGTGGCGACCAGGCGGGTCGCGTCGGCCGGTACGACCAGCGTGTGGCCGTCGGCCTTGCGGACCTGGACGGGTATGTGCTCGCGCCCCTTCGCCGGCTCCAGGCCGACGACCCGGCCCTTCGCGTCGACCAGCACACGGTCGCCGGTGATCAGGGTGATGCGGTGCTTGGACGAGAGTTGAGCGTGTGAAGCAGTCGCCGACTGCTCCGTCTTGGCCGACGCCGGACCGGTCATGCCCGCCGCCAGGGCCACGGCCGCCGCGGTCGCGACGGACGCGGCGCATGCCCTTTTCACTTGTCTGCGCAAGTCTCCCCCTGGAGATGATGCCGGGGGCGGTCTCGCACGCACACGCGTACACCCCCCGGAATACGCAGTATGCCGAGGGGTGATCAGACGCCTCAAGAGATGAGAAGAAGGTAAGAGACGGCCCTTCCCGACTGTGACAGACCCATCAGAAAGCCGTTACCGTTCCGCGTTGTTACGCGCCCGCGTTCTCCTTGACGGTCAGCTTGCCCTTGCGGATCGTCGCAAGGCGCAGGGCCTTCTTCGCGATCGCGGAGTCGTGGGTGACCATGATGAAGGTCAGGCCCAGCTCCTTCCACATCCGCTCCAGCACGTCCATGATCTCGTCGCGCATGGACTCGTCGAGGTTTCCGGTGGGTTCGTCGGCGAGCAGTACCTTCGGCTGCTTCACCAGGGCCCGCGCGATGGCGACCCGCTGCTGCTGGCCGCCGGACATCTCGCCGGGCAGGTGTCCCAGTCGCTCGCCGAGACCGACGGATGTCAGCGCTTCGGCCGCCCGCTCCCGTCGCTCCTTGGTCTTCACTCCGAGGGGTACGAGGGCGGTCTCGACGTTCTCCTGGGCGGTGAGCGTCGGGATGAGGTTGAAGGACTGGAAGACGAAGCCGATGTTCTCGCTGCGGACCTTGGTGAGCCGAGCCTCGCTGAGCTTGGCCAAGTCGGTGCCGTCGAGGGTGACTTCGCCGTCGGTCGGCCGGTCGAGCCCGCCGAGCATCTGCAGGAGGGTGGACTTGCCGCCGCCGGTGGGGCCCTGGATGACGAGCCGGTCGCCGTCGGCGATGGACAGGTCGACGCCGTCGAGGGCGTGGACGGTGTCCTTGCCCCGGGTGTAGCGCTTGGTGACGTTTCTGAGTTCGTACATGGAGTGACTCCTGGGGTGCGTAAGGAAGTTGGGGTCGGCTACTCGACGCGCCGCAGCGCGTCCGCCGGACGCAGTCGCGACGCCCGCCAGCCGCCGAACGCACCCGCGATCAGACCACCCGCGACCGCCAGGCCCACCGCCAGCACGATCGTCGTCACGTTCACCGGGGCGGTGAGGGCGACCTCAAGGGTCTTCGCCGCCTGGCGGCCCGGGCCGCCGAAGCCGCCGCCACCGGGGCCGCCCCCCGCGTTACCGCCGCCGCCCCCGCCCAACTGGGCCTGCAGCGTGGGGCTGATGCTGGTCACGACGTACGCGCCCGCGAGACCGAGCGCGATGCCCAGCGCACCGCCCAGCAGACCGTTCACCATCGCCTCGCCGACGACCTGCCGGGTCACCCGGCCGGACTTCCAGCCCAGCGCCTTCAGCGTGCCGAACTCGCGCACCCGGCGGGAGACCGCGGAGGAGGTGAGCAGACCGGCGACCAGGAACGCGGCCACGAGCACCGCGATGGACAGCCACTTGCCGACGTTGGTGGCGAGGGAGGACGCGGTGGAGAGGGAGCCGGAGACGGTGTCGGCGAGGTCCGCGGAGGTCGTCACCGTCGTACCCGAGACGTTCTTCTGGATGGTCGACTTGACGTCCGAGATCTGCTTGGAGTCGGTCGCCTTGACGTAGATCGTGGTGACCTTGTTCTTCTCGCTCGCCAGCGTCTGCGCCTGCTTCAGCGGGATGTACAGGTTGGCCGCCGAGTCACCGCTGTCCGCGGTCGCGATGCCGATCACCTTGAACTTGACGCTCTTGATGGTGACGGTCGAACCGACCTTGTACTTCTTCTCCTTGGCGTACGCGGAGTCGGCGACGACGACCTTCGCGTCGGTCTCGGTGGTCTTGAAGGTACGGCCGCTGGTGATCTTCGAGGAGGTCAGCGGGCCGAGCGCGGTCTTGGTGACGTCGGTGCCGAACACGGTGTACTGGTTGAGGCTGAAGTCGGCGCCGCCGCCGCGCACTTCGCCCTGCGGCTGGCCGGTGCCGCCGCCGTTCTGGCCCCCGCCGTTCTGGCCGCCGCCGTTGCCGCCCTGCTGGTTCTGCTGGAACTGGCCGCGGGTGAACTGGCCGCTGACCTTCACCACGTTGAGGCTCAGCCCGCCCACGGCGGAGGAGACGCCCTTCTGGTCCCCGACCTTGGTGACGGTCGAGGAGGCCAGTGTGGTGAAGCCCTGCACCATCACCCGGTCGCTGCTCTGCGTCGTCGACGAACCGTTGTTCTGCGCGTCGAAGTTGAAGCGCGGTCGCTGGGAGTTGCTCGCCGTCGGCGTCGCCGCCTTGGTGACCGTCATGTCCGTACCCAGGCCGTAGAGCGACTGGAGGACCTTGTCCTGGGCCTTGCCCATGCCGGACGACACGGAGCTGACCACGATGACCAGCGCGATTCCCAGCGCGAGCCCGGAGGCGACGACGAGGGCCGCTTTTCTGCGGCGGCGCAGTTCGCGCCTCAGGTAGGTGAAGAACATGGCCGCAAGGTAGGGACGGCGCGTGATGACTGGATAAGGCCGAAATAAGAGATGCATGAGAAGGCTGTGGCCGACCCCAGAAAGGCCCCAGAAACACCGATGCCGCCCCTGGGGGCGGCATCGGAAGCTGTGAGGTACCGGTGGCTCAGACCGCCGAACCCGCCTTCCAGTCGGCCCAGCTGAGGTTCCAGCCGTTGAGGCCGTTGTCCGGCTGGACCGTCTTGTCGCCGGTGTTGGAGACGACCACGACGTCACCGATGATCGAGTGGGTGTACATCCAGTACGCGGGCGTCCCGGTGTCGTTGGCGCCCTTGGTGTCCGACAGGCCCACACAGCCGTGACTGGTGTTCACCGAGCCGAAGATGGACTTCGCGCCCCAGTAGTTGCCGTGCAGGAACGTGCCGGAGTTGGTGAGCCGGATGGCGTGCGGCACGTCCTTGATGTCGTACTCGCCCTTGCCGTCGTCGTCGGTGAAGCCCACGGTCGCGCCGTTCATGCGCGTCTCCTTGAACTTCTCGGACATCACCATGATGCCGTTGTACGTCTTGTTCTCCGGCGAACCGGCCGAGATCGGGATGGTCTTGATGGTCTTGCCGTCCTGCGTGACCTTCATCTGCTTGGTCTTCGCGTCGACGTAGGAGACCTGGTTGCGGCCGATGTGGAAGGTGACCGTCTTCTGCTGCACGCCGTAGACACCGGAGGCGCCCTCGACACCGTCGAGCGCGAGCTTCAGCGTGACGGTGGAGTTCTCCTTCCAGTAGTCCTCGGGGCGGAAGTCGAGGCGGTTGGCGTTGAACCAGTGCCCGACGACCTCCTGGCCGCTGCTGGAGGAGACCGTGATGCCCTTCTGCACCGCGGCCTTGTTGGTGATCGCCTTGTCGAAGTTGATCGACACCGGCATGCCCACGCCGACCGTGGAGCCGTCCTCGGGCGTGAAGTTGCCTATGAAGCTGTTGGCCGGGGAGACCGTCGTGAAGGACGCGTTCTCGTGCGCGACCAGACCGTTCGCGTCCTTGGCCTCGGCGGTGACCTTGTAGGTGGTCGAGCGCTCCAGCTGGGCGCTCGGCTTCCAGCTGGTCTTGTCGGCGGACAGGGCGCCCGCGACCGCCGTACCGCCGGCCGTCGTCATCTTCACGCTCGTGAGCGTGCCCTTGCTGACGGTGACCGCGGCGGAGTTGTTGATGGAGGCGTTGTCCGAGCCGTCCTTGGGCGTGATCTTGATGTCGGCCTCGGAGGACTTCTTGGCCGCCGCCTCGTCGGCCTTGGCCTGTGAGGTGTCGTTCCCGCCGCCGGAGGACTTGTCGTCGCCGCCGCCGGAACAGGCCGAGAGCACCAGAACCCCGCCGAGCAGTGCGGACGCGGCCGCGAGGCCCCTGCGCCGCTTACTGTTCGTCATCACACGCTTCTCCATCGTTGCCACAACTACAGCCGTCAACGAACTTCAACGCTACGACCGGTCCCGCCCGTTCCACATTCCTGGGATGTGTGGGGCACACCACGTCCGCCGAGGCGGAAGGCGTGGATGCCGGTCCGTGCGCATCACTGCGCGTCAGTGCGCACCCCTGAGACGACGAAACCCCGGACGGCAGTTGCCTCCCGGGGTCACGATTTCCCCAAGCCGCTCAGCCGACGCCGTCCTCCTCGTCGTCTTCATCTTCCTCGACATCATCCTCGTCCAGGTCCCAGTCCGGCGAATCAGGGTCGTAGTCGACGGGCTCGCTCGACCAGGAGGCCTGCGCGAGCTCCACCCCCGGCACCTCGTTGACCAGGTCGAACGGGTCGACGAGATACGCGAGCGCCTCCGCGGTGTCTTCCGTCACAGCGTTCTCGGCGTGTACCCGCTCATCGGCCGGCATATCGGGCTCGTCCGCGATCCGCCGCAGCGCCGCCTTGGTGACGGCGTCCGCATCCTCGACCTCGACGACGAGTTCCACCCGAAGCCGGACAAAACGTGATGTCTCTTCAGTAGTCATGGCGCGAGCGTAAGGCTCAAACCTCCCGTGACTTTCCCGTGACCCGCGCCTTTCACTAACATCGCTCCACACGGCCAATTCGCCAGCGCCACAAGGGGATCGATATTCCGTGTCATCCGCTCGCCGTCCGTTGCTGACCGCCACCGCCGCAGGCACCCTGCTGGGCGCCCTGTGGTTCGTCCCGTCCGCCAACGCGACCCAGGACACCCCGGCGAGAGACGAGCCCTCGGCGACCGCGACGACGCAGGCCAGGCCGGCGACGCAGGAGTCCTCGGCACCGTCCGGAGACGGCACCGAACTCGCCGACACGGGCAGCATCGACACGACTCCGTACGTCGTCGGCGGCACCCTCTTCCTCACGCTGGGTGCCGGTTTCATCGTCTATTCGGTACGCCGCGAACGCCTCGGCTTCTGACGGCGGTTGACGGCCGCCACGGCTACTGCAGCGGCCCGGTGACCGTCTCCACCGCGGCCACCACGTTCCCGCCCCGCACGAACGCGTCCGCCGCCGCGAGGTCGGGCGCCAGGAACCGGTCGGGTCCCGGCCCCTCCACACCCGCGGCCCGTACGGCCTCGATGACGGCCTGCGAGGCGGGCGCCGGGGTCAGCCCCTCGCGCAGCTGGATGGCCCGGGTGGCGGCGTACAGCTCGATGGCGACCACGCGCGCGAGGTTGTCGACGGCGGTGCGCAGCTTGCGCGCGGCCGACCACCCCATGGAGACGTGGTCCTCCTGCATGGCGGAGGAAGGAATCGAGTCGGCGGAGGCGGGCACGGCCAGCCGCTTCATCTCGCTCACCAGCGCGGCCTGCGTGTACTGGGCGATCATCAGCCCGCTGTCCACCCCGGCGTCGTCGGCGAGGAACGGCGGCAGCCCGTGGCTCCGGTTCTTGTCGAGCAGCCGGTCGGTCCGCCGCTCGGCGATCGACGCGAGATCGGCGACGGCGATGGCGAGGAAGTCCAGCACATAGGCGACCGGCGCACCGTGGAAGTTCCCGTTGGACTCCACCCGCCCGTCGGGCAGTACGACGGGATTGTCGACGGCGGAGGCAAGCTCACGCTCGGCCACCACCCGCGCGTGCGCGATGGTGTCCCGCCCCGCCCCGGCGACCTGCGGAGCACACCGCACCGAGTACGCGTCCTGAACCCGGGGCGCGTCGTCCTGATGATGCCCGGTGAGCTCCGACCCCTTCAGCACGGCGAGCATGTTGGCGGCGCTGGCCCCCTGCCCCGGATGCGGCCGGATGGCGTGCAGCTCGGGCGCGAGCACCTTGTCGGTGCCGAGCAGCGCCTCAAGGCTCAGCGCGGCGGTGACGTCGGCGGACTTGTACAACATGTCCAGATCGGCCAGGGCCATCACCAGCATCCCGAGCATGCCGTCGGTGCCGTTGAGAAGGGCGAGCCCCTCCTTTTCCCGCAGCTCGACGGGCTTGATCCCGGCCTCGGCGAGCAGCTCACCAGCGGCCCGCACGACCCCGTCCGGCCCCTCGGCCTCGCCCTCCCCCATCAGCGTGAGAGCACAGTGGGACAACGGCGCGAGGTCACCGGAGCACCCCAGCGACCCGTACTCGTGCACCACGGGCGTGATCCCGGCGTTGAGCACGTCGGCCATGGTCTGCGCGACCTCGGGCCGAACCCCCGTATGCCCGGAACAGACGGTCTTCAGCCTCAAAAACATCAGAGCCCGTACGACTTCCCGCTCCACCCGCGGCCCCAGCCCCGCCGCGTGCGACCGCACGATATTGCGCTGCAGCTGGGCGCGCAGTTCCTGGCTGATGTGCCGGGTCGCCAGAGCACCGAAGCCGGTGCTGACGCCGTAGACGGGCTCGGGCTTGGCGGCCAGCGCGTCCACGATCCGCCGGGCGCCGGCCAGCGCCGCGACCGCCTCCCCGGAGAGCTCGACCCGGGCCCCGCCACGCGCCACGGCGAGAACGTCGGACGCGGTCACCCCGGACGTCCCCACCACCACAGTGTGCATATCCATATTCAGGAGCGTACGCAGTGAAGACGGAGATGTCACTACCGGGTGGCCGATACGCCCCTTACACGCGCCGCCCCCGGAAACGCCGCCGTTCGACGACCGCCTCCGCCGAGGGCGCGTCGGCCAGCCGCACCACGGGATCGTCGGCCCCACCCCGCCCGGCCACGACGGGCTTGGCCGCCCGCTCGGCCTTGGCCCGGTACTGCGCGGCATCCGCAAGCCGAAACAACCGCCGAGCCGACCGCACCACCCCAATGGGATCCTCAGTCGAGGCAACCCCGCAGGCCACCCCCTCCCCCAACTCCAACTCGGCGGCCCGCCGACACAGTTCATCAGCGGCCTTCACCACTTCATCAGCGCTCGGCCCGACGGCCAGCAGACAGAACTCGTCACCCCCGAGCCGTGCCGCGAGCGCCCCCGGCAGCATCGCGCCGCACAACGACAACACCGACCCGAACCGCTCAAGCAGCCGATCCCCCACCGCATGCCCCCGAGTGTCGTTGACCCGCTTAAGCCCATTGAGATCACACACCACAAGACTCACCACAGTCCCGTCGACCCGATGCCGCTCGATCGCCTCGTCGAGCTTCACGTCCACGGCTCGGCGATTGGCGAGCCCGGTGAGCGCGTCGGTGTAGGCGAGCCGCCGCGCCTCCTCCAGCCGCTCGGCCTGCGCGATCCCCGCGGCGACCACGGCGGCCAGTACGGTCGCGAAGTCGGCGTCGGCCCGGTCGAAGACGGGCGTCCCGGCGGGCCGGGCGACGTACAGCTCACCCCAGGCGCGCCCGTTCAGCACGATGGGCGCGACGACACAGCAGCCGCGCCCCCGCCGCCGCAGCGCCGCCACGCGCTGATGGACGTACCCAGGCCGACGCCCGGCCGCAGGCCCTTCAGCGGTCTCGACCCAGGCATTGGGCTCACCCCCGCCGGCCCACCGCTCATGCAGGAACTCAGTGATCTCCGGAAACTGATGGACCGGGTAGGACTCGTCGTCCGGAAACTCGTCCTCCCCCTCCGCCCGCTCCCCCACATTGACCAGCACCCTGAGCCGCCCGAGCTCCCGCTCCCACACGGACAGCGCGGCAAAACTCCCCCCGAGCGCCCGGCACGCCCCGACGGCAGCGGCCCGCCACGCCCCGCGCGAGCCGTGAGCGGCCGCCATGCCCTGCGCCAACGCAACGACAGCCGCGAGCCGCTTGTCCTCACCCATTACTCCAGGTTAGGGAGGTTTGCGGTGATTAGTGGATGTTGATACGGCGCTGGGGTGACCACCCCCGAACACTCAACCCACCCTGCCGCTCACTCCCCCGGCCACCGAGGCGCCCGCTTCTCGTTGAAAGCGGCCACCCCTTCCGCCCGATCCCCGGAAAAGGCCACCGCCCGCCAGGCGGCGTCCTCGACCTCCAGCCCGGCCCGCAGATCCAGCCCCTGCCCGAGCCGCAGGGCCCGCTTGGCAGCCCGCAGCCCAACGGGCGAATGCCCAGCGATACGCCCCGCAAGCACGAGGGCCTCCTCCCGATCCCGCCCCTCCCCCACCACTTCATCGACGAGCCCCAACTCCCGCGCCTCGTCGGCCTCCACCCTCCGGGCCGTGAAGATCAGCTCGGCCGCACGGGCAGCCCCCACCCGCCGCGGCAGCAATTGCGTACCCCCACCCCCCGGAATAACCCCCACCGACACCTCCGGCAGCCCCACCACGGCCGTACCGTCGGCCACGATCAGATCGCACGCCAACGCGAGCTCGAAGCCCCCGCCCAGCGCGAATCCGTGCACCGCCGCGATCGTCGGCACGGGCAGCTCCAGCACGCCGGTGTACGCCCCGCGCGCGACGGGCCGCTGCCGCACGAGATCCGCGTCGCTGAAGGAGTTCCGCTCCTTCAGATCCGCCCCCACGCAGAACGCCCGCTCGTGCGTGGAGGTCAGCACGACCACCCGCACGTCCCGGTCGGCGCCCAGCGCGGCGCACGCCCCCGCGATGGACCGTGCCATGTCCGTCGACACGGCGTTCATGGCCTTGGGCCGGTCGAGGGCGAGTTCCGCGACATGCCCGTCCGCATGCCGCCGCACCAGCACGAACTCCCCGAACCGCTCCTCGCTCATGACACCCTCCGGTTAACGCGGGTTAACATCCGACACCCCGATCATCGCAGCCCCAACCCACCAGGAAAAGGCCGACGCCACCCGGTTCCCGCGGCGAAGCCCGACACCCCGTTCGAGTGACATCCCACCCAACTCCCAACCGACCGCCCACAGGAGCGCATAACGTGCGTCCGCCACGGCGCATCGGGGGCGCGAGCGCATTGGGGAGGGACAACGAGATGCCAAGAAACATGGCGACCAGGCCACGGGCGGCGGGGGCTTTGGGGGCGATGGGGACTTCGGGGGCTGCGGGGACGCTGGAGCCTGCGGCAGCCTCAGGGGCTGCGGCAGCTGCGGGGACACCCGGGGCGCTGGAGACCGCGGCAGCTGCGGGGTCTGTGGGGGCACAGAGGGCTGTGGGGGCGCAGGGGGCTCTGAGGACATCGGGGGCTGCGGGCGCGCCGGAGGCCTTGAAGGCATCGGAGGCGGCAAGGACTTTGGGGACGCCGAGGACACCGGGGGCACTGAAGACACCAGAGGCTGCGGGGGCACGGGGGGCTGCGAGGAGGCCGAAGGCTCCCGGGTCGGCGAACACGCCGAAGACACCGGACGCACCGGGGACTACGGGAGCACCGGAGACTTGGGGGACTTTGGGAACTCCGAGGTCTACAGGGACTCCGCAGACCCCGCCGACTCCCGGAACCGCGAGGTCCGCGGGGGCTCCGCAGACCCCGACGACTGCCGGGACTCCCGAAGCCCCCACCCTCGGCCCCCGCCTCTTCGGCCCGCGCATCCGAGGCCGTCACCGCAGGCCCCGCCCCCGGAAGCTGATGCTGGCCGCCGGTGGGGTCGCGCTGGCGGCGGGTGTGCTGAGCCTCGTACGAATGGCGCCCGAGTCGGGAAGCGGAGGCTACGGCACCGCGGAGGCCGAGCCCCGGCAGGACCCCGTCACCGGAGCCGAGCGCTCCACCAACGCCGCCGCAACCGTGGGCACGGCCCCGCGGGTGAGCCCGTCGGCAACGTCACCGATGGGCGGCATCAGCGGCACACCGACCGCAGGCTCAACGCTCGTACCCCTACCAACCACCTCCACGCCCCCCACGTCCCCCAGGCCCCTGAACCAGCCCGACACAACAATCCCCGAGGCCCCGAACACCCCAGCCCCCACAACAACCCCACACCCACCCACAACGACCAACCCCGCCCCGCATTCCCCACCCCCCGCGGACCACACCACGCCCCCACCCACCCCCCAGCCGACCCAGACGTCCAACCCCGGCGTGTGCGTCCCCCTGGTCGGCCTGTGCGTGGGCCCACTGACCCGCTGAACCCCATCCCGCAGCCGCCCACGCACGGGAGCGGGTCGGGGCGGTACGGCGCAACCCGCCGCGTACATGGCAGTAGCGCAGGCCCGCCCCTCAAGAAACGCCAACCCCGTGGGCGGCGGGTTCGCCGTACCGCCCCGACCCCGACCCACAACGCACCCCCGGCGCACCCGGCGCTGCCGCCCTACGGCTCCTGCGCCCGCCGAGTGAGCAACCAAGGCTCCACCACACCCAGCCCCCGCACCGGCCGCTGCCACATCGGCTGAAGCGCGAACCGATACGTCGGCGCCTCCTCCCCCTCCTTCTCCGCCGCCGCAGCCGCCTCCGCCGCCTCCGCCTCAGACGCCGGCGCCTCCCCGCTCCGGATCAGCTCCTCCGCAAACGCCGTATCGACCAGCACGGCATCCCGCGGCGCTATCGACGTAAGCCGAGACGCAAGGTTCACCGTCGTACCGAACACGTCCCCCATCCGCGTCGTCACCGTCCCGAACGCGATCCCCACCCGCAGCTCCGGCATCGTCTCGTCGTTCGCCATCGTCTCGATGAGCCGCAACGCGATCTCCGCGGCCACCCCCGCGTCGTCCGCCGCGTACAGCACTTCGTCCCCGAGCGTCTTGATCAGCCGCCCACCGTGCGCCGCCACCAGATCCGCCGCCGTCGTCTCGAAGGCCTCGACGAGCTCGCCGAGCTCCTCCTCCTCCATCCGCCGGGTCAGCCGCGTGAACCCCACGAGATCGGCGAAGCCGACAGCGAGCCGCCGGTCCACCATCTCCTCGTCGTCGGCCGCCTGCACAACCCGCCCCGCGGACGCGGCCAGCTGCCGCCGCCACACGTAGACGAGGAACTCCTCCAGCTCGGGCAGGAGCAGCTCGACGATCGGATACGTGACCTCGGTCCGCGTCATGCCCGGCTCCGGCGGCTCGGTCAGCCCCTCCAGAAAGGAGTCGATCTGCCACTCGGCCAGCCGCGCCGTGGTCTGCCCGGTAGACCGGGCCACCTGCACGGCCATGGCCTCACTCAGCAGCCCCGCCTCCACCAGACCGGACAGCCGCCGCAGGGCCAGCACGTCCGCCTCCGTCAGCGCCTTGGCCTGCCCGATGTCGGCGAACCCCATCGCCCGCCAGAAGCGCGTCGCCAGCTCCACGGACACGCCGGCGCTACGAGCCGCCTGGAAGGGCGTGTAGCGCCGCTCGGCGCCGAGGATCAGATGCTCCAGGCGCAGGGCGAGCGGGTCCTCGCCGTCCGCGTCCGCGCCGGAGCCCGTGTCGTCGACGGTCACGCCTGCTGCCCTTCCGATCTGCCGCGGTCAGGTATCGACCGGCCTTAACTCTACGGCAGGTGTGCCGTAGCTCACTCCCGTGGAGACAAGTCACCCGGCGTCGGGGCCGCCGTCCGGGTGCTGGTGATACCTGGTGACCCGGTGACACGGCCGGGGATACTCACGCAGGCCTCAGATGCACGACATCCCCCGCCCCCACCGGTTCCTGCACCCCCTCCCCCGTAGCGATCACAAGCCGCCCGTCCCCGTCGATCGCCACGGCCTCCCCCACAACCGCCCGATCCCCCGGCAGCTCGGCCCGCACTTCCCTCCCCAACGTCGCGCACCCCGCCGCATACGTCTCCTGCAGCCCGCTCACCGCCGGATCCCCCCCGGCCTCCCGCCACCGCCCGTACCACTCCTCCAGCGACCGCAGCACGGCCCGCAGCAGCGGATCCCGGTCCGTGCTCACCGCCCCCGCCAGCCCCAGCGACCCCGCCGTCGGCACCGGCAGCTCGTCCTCCCGGAGGGTGACGTTGATCCCCGCGCCGATCACCACCCCGTCGTCCCCGGCCCGCTCGGCCAGGATCCCGCCGGTCTTGCGCTCCTCCCCGCCGATGGAGACGAGCACGTCGTTGGGCCACTTGAGTGCCGTGTCCACACCCGCGGCCCGCGAAAGCCCGGTCGCCACCGCCACGCCGGTGAGCAAGGGCAGCCACCCCCACCGAGCCACCGGCACCTCGACGGGCTTCAACAGCACGGAGAAGAACAACCCCGACCGAGCAGGCGCGGTCCACTGCCGATCCAGCCGCCCCCGCCCGGCGGTCTGCTCCTCGGCGACCAGCACGGCCCCTTCCCCGGCCTTCCCGGCCCCGGCCAGCGCGACCAGGTCGGAGTTGGTGGAGCCGGTGCTCCGCACCACCTCCACGTCCCGCCACAACCCACCGTCCCGCACGAGCCCGCGCCGCAGCGCGGGAGCGCTGAGCGGTGGCCGCTCCAGATCGGACCAACGGCTGTCATCAGATGCATCTCGCGGCGTCATGCAAGCCACCCTAGGTGTGTGAAACGCCGCACTGCTGATTCGTGAGCCCACCACTACTCTACGGATGAGTAACCGTCCCCCCTTTTGAGCAGGCAGGGAGCCGCGAGACCGATGTCCGAGCCGGAAGCGATCGACATTCACACCACCGCGGGCAAGCTCGCGGATCTCCAGCGTCGCATCGACGAGGCGACGCACGCCGGCTCGGCACGCGCCGTCGAAAAGCAGCACGCCAAGGGCAAGTTGACGGCCCGTGAGCGCATCGAACTCCTCCTCGACGAGGGCTCCTTCGTCGAACTGGACGAGTTCGCCCGCCACCGCTCCACCAACTTCGGCCTGGACAAGAACCGCCCCTACGGCGACGGCGTCGTCACCGGCTACGGCACGGTCGACGGCCGTCCCGTCGCCGTCTTCTCGCAGGACTTCACCGTCTTCGGCGGCGCCCTCGGCGAGGTCTACGGCCAGAAGATCGTCAAGGTCATGGACTTCGCGCTGAAGACCGGCTGCCCGGTCATCGGCATCAACGACTCGGGAGGCGCCCGCATCCAGGAGGGTGTCGCCTCCCTCGGCGCCTACGGCGAGATCTTCCGCCGCAACACCCATGCCTCCGGCGTCATCCCCCAGATCAGCCTGGTCGTCGGCCCCTGCGCGGGCGGCGCGGTCTACTCCCCCGCGATCACCGACTTCACGGTGATGGTCGACCAGACGTCCCACATGTTCATCACCGGCCCCGACGTCATCAAGACCGTCACCGGCGAGGACGTCGGCTTCGAGGAGCTCGGCGGCGCCCGCACCCACAACTCGACCTCCGGCGTCGCCCACCACATGGCGGGCGACGAGAAGGACGCGATCGAGTACATCAAGCAGCTGCTGAGCTACCTCCCCTCCAACAACCTCTCCGAGGCCCCGGTCTACCCGGAGGAGGCGGACCTCGCCGTCACCGCCGAGGACCTCGAACTGGACACCCTGGTCCCGGACAGCGCGAACCAGCCGTACGACATGCACACGGTGATCGAGCACGTCCTGGACGACGCCGAGTTCTTCGAGACCCAGCCGCTGTACGCGCCGAACATCCTCACCGGCTACGGCCGCGTCGAGGGCCACCCCGTCGGCATCGTCGCCAACCAGCCCATGCAGTACGCCGGTTGCCTCGACATCAAGGCCAGCGAGAAAGCCGCCCGCTTCGTGCGCACCTGCGACGCCTTCAACATCCCGGTGCTCACCTTCGTCGACGTCCCCGGCTTCCTGCCCGGCGTCGACCAGGAGCACGACGGCATCATCCGCCGCGGCGCCAAGCTGATCTACGCCTACGCCGAGGCCACCGTCCCCCTCATCACCGTCATCACCCGCAAGGCCTTCGGCGGCGCCTACGACGTCATGGGCTCCAAGCACCTCGGCGCCGACATCAACCTCGCCTGGCCCACCGCCCAGATCGCCGTCATGGGCGCCCAGGGCGCGGTCAACATCCTGCACCGCCGCACGATCGCCGAGGCCGAGGACGCGGAGGCCGCCCGGGCGCAGCTCATCCAGGAGTACGAGGACACCCTCCTCAACCCCTACATCGCGGCCGAGCGCGGCTACATCGACTCGGTGATCATGCCGTCCGACACCCGCCGCCATGTCGTACGGGGCCTGCGCCAGCTCCGCACCAAGCGCGAGTCCCTGCCGCCCAAGAAGCACGGCAACATCCCCCTCTAGCCCGGCCGGGAGCCACGATGAACATCAAGGTCGTACGGGGCAACCCCACCCCCGAGGAGCTGGCCGCCGCCCTGGCGGTGGTCA
This sequence comes from Streptomyces cylindrosporus, assembly GCF_022698165.1. Taxonomy (GTDB): domain Bacteria; phylum Actinomycetota; class Actinomycetes; order Streptomycetales; family Streptomycetaceae; genus Streptomyces; species Streptomyces cylindrosporus. The sequence goes on along the minus strand of NZ_JALDAY010000005.1, from coordinate 1,814 downwards.
GGGCCCGCGCGGCAGCGGCATCAGCCACGACGCCGGAAGCCGCGCGAGCAAGGGACTCCTGGTCCGACCCGGCAAGGATCGCGACGCACCGCATCCCCCAGCCGGGCCCGACATCATGGACCCGCACTTACTGGCCCAGCTGAGGCATTTCAGGGGCGCGGGGAACCGCGCACAGAAGTACAACCGAGGGCGCCAATCTGAGTACGGCTACTCAGGCGCCCTCAAAGTCCAACCCGCACCCTGGAAGCATGCTGTGGTCGGACCCTGAGAACGAACCTCCGGAGGAACTGCGCGACACGCAGGACATGTTGCGCAGACTCGGCGTTCTCATGGCCCTCGCGATGGTCCTGGCGATGATTGTCATCGGACTACGCTGAACCACATGACCGACCATCCCCGCCGCCGCCTCATCCTCGCCTCCCAGTCCCCCGCCCGGCTGAACCTCCTGCGCCAGGCCGGCCTCGCACCGGAGGTCATCGTCAGCGGCGTAGACGAGGACGCCGTGACGGCCCCCACCCCCGCCGACCTGGCCCTCGCCCTGGCCGAGGCGAAGGCCTCCGTCGTCGCGGCACGCCCGGACGCCCGCGGCGCGATCGTCATCGGCTGCGACTCGGTCCTCGACCTCGACGGCGAACCCCTCGGCAAGCCCGCGGACGCCGAGGAGGCCACCGCGCGCTGGAAGGCGATGCGCGGCCGCGCGGGCACGCTCCAGACCGGCCACTGCGTCTACGACACCGGCACCGGCCGCTACACCTCCGCCACGGCCTCCACCGTCGTCCGCTTCGGCGAGCCCACCGACGAGGAGATCGCCGCGTACGTGGCCTCCGGCGAACCCCTCCACGTCGCGGGCGCGTTCACGCTCGACGGCCGCAGCGCGCCGTTCATCGAGGGCATCGACGGCGACCACGGCAATGTGATCGGCATCAGCCTCCCCCTGGTCCGCAAGCTGCTCGCCCGACTGGGCGTCGGCATCACGGAGTTGTGGGCGCCGGCGGAGGGCTGACCGGCGACCCGTCGTCGCCCTTGGTGTCCTCGGGGTCCTCCGCGGCCGGCGTCGGCGGGCGGTCGTACGTCATCAGCAGGAGCACGATCAGCCCCAGCACGACCACCATGAAGAGGAACGCCGACCAGCCGACCAGGCCCCACGCGAAGGCGCCGAGCAGCCCGTGCACGACGGCCGCGCTGATGAGGAGGATGCGGCCGAGGCCGGCCGGCGGCCGGTTGCGCAGGGCCACGAAGAGCGCGGCCACGCCGCACAGGGCGAAGTAGGCGCCGAAGAGGAGTCCGCCGATCTTCGAGGACATGGACATCATGTCGGGGTCGAGCCCGGCCAGGGACATGTCCTGGCGGTCGACGACGATCCCGAGGAACCAGTTCAGCGCGGCGACGCCGAACGCCTCGACGAAGAGCACGACCGCCACCACCCACGCCACCGGCCTGCGTATCACCGGTCCCCACCCACTCTCGAGCCGAGCTGTTGTTACCTCAAGTACGTTTCGGTACCTCGCGAACGCTACTAACGGGTAAACCCTGGGACAAGGGTTGTGCCGACCGCAAAGAATCGTTGGGCCATTCGTAGGGACTCCACAAAGAAACGGAGTGGCCCGCAGCACGCTCTCACAGAGACCTTGACCACATGAGAGGGCTAGGGTTGCCGGAAGGAGTCCTGCATACCTAGGTGCGACAAGGGATTTCACGGGTCGAGCAAGCCTCGAATCACGCTCCGTGTGGGCAAGCTCACCATTGGGGATGGGTCGAAGTGCCTCGTCGGCAGTCCCTAAACTCGGCTTGTTTCAAGGAGGGAGCCTCAATCG
>NZ_JALDAY010000045.1 GCF_022698165.1 Streptomyces cylindrosporus | reverse complement strand
TGTGACCAGCTCGATGCCCTTCTCCTTCAGCAGCCCGCCCAGCGCCCGGGCGGCGACCGGCTTCGTGAAGGCGCCGTCGAGCGGAGTGACGTAGACCAGCTGGACCTTCTCGCGGACGCCGCAGCGCTGGAAGAACCAGTCCGCCAGGAACGCGAACTCCAGTGGTGCGACGGGGCACTTGACCGGAAGGTCCGCCACGTTCACCACGACACGGCCGCCGTCGAAGCGCTCCAGTGCGTGGCGCAGGCCGATCGCGCCGGGCAGGTCGTAGAAGGTGAAGACGTTCTCGCCCCAGCCGGGGCCGGTCAGGCCCTCGGTCTCCTCCGGCAGCAGGCGGGCACCGGTGGCGACCACCAGGACGTCGTAACCGAGGCGGATCCCACCGGCGAGG
>NZ_JALDAY010000044.1 GCF_022698165.1 Streptomyces cylindrosporus | reverse complement strand
GGTGACCAGTTCGATGCCCTTCTCCTTCAGCAGTCCGCCCAGCGCCCGGGCGGCGACCGGCTTCGTGAAGGCCGCGTCCAGCGGAGTGACGTACACCAGCTGGACCTTCTCGCGGACGCCGCAGCGCTGGAAGAACCAGTCCACCAGGAAAGCGAACTCCAGTGGTGCGACGGGGCACTTGACCGGAAGGTCCGCCACGTTCACCACGACACGGCCGCCGTCGAAGCGCTCCAGTGCGTGGCCCAGGCCGATCGCGCCGGGCAGGTCGTAGAAGGTGAAGACGCTCTCGCCCCAGCCGGGGCCGGTCAGGCCCTCGGTCTCCTCCGGCAGCAGGCGGGCACCGGTGGCGACCACCAGCACGTCGTAGCCGAGGCGGATGCCGCCTGAGAGA
>NZ_JALDAY010000043.1 GCF_022698165.1 Streptomyces cylindrosporus | reverse complement strand
GCGCCGTCGTTGAAGATGTTGCAGTTCTGGTAGATCTCGATCAGCGCCGTACCCGGATGAGCCGCCGCCTCGCGCAGCACGGACGTGAGGTGCTTGCGGTCCGAGTCGATGGTGCGGGCGACGAAGGAGGCCTCCGCGCCGATGGCCAACGACACTGGGTTGAAGGGGGCGTCCAGGGAGCCCATCGGGGTCGACTTCGTGATCTTGCCGACCTCGGAGGTGGGGGAGTACTGGCCCTTGGTCAGGCCGTAGATCCGGTTGTTGAAGAGGAGGATCTTGAGGTTGACGTTGCGGCGCAGGGCGTGGATCAGGTGGTTGCCGCCGATCGACAGCGCGTCGCCGTCACCCGTGACCACCCATACCGACAGGTCGCGCCTGCTGGCCGCCAGGCCCGTCGCGATGGCGGGGGCGCGGCCGTGGATGGAGTGCATGCCGTACGTGTTCATGTAGTACGGGAAGCGGGACGAGCAGCCGATGCC
>NZ_JALDAY010000042.1 GCF_022698165.1 Streptomyces cylindrosporus | reverse complement strand
TGCGCCGGCACCGGGCCACCGGCTTCGGCCTGGAGGCCAAGAAGCCGTACACCGACGGTGTCGTCACCGGCTGGGGCACGGTCGAGGGCCGCACGGTCTTCGTCTACGCGCACGACTTCCGCATCTTCGGCGGCGCGCTGGGCGAGGCCCACGCCACGAAGATCCACAAGATCATGGACATGGCCATCGCGGCCGGTGCGCCGCTGGTCTCGCTGAACGACGGCGCGGGCGCCCGGATCCAGGAGGGCGTCTCGGCGCTGGCCGGCTACGGCGGCATCTTCCAGCGCAACACCAAGGCCTCGGGCGTCATCCCGCAGATCAGCGTGATGCTCGGCCCGTGCGCGGGCGGCGCGGCCTACAGCCCCGCCCTCACCGACTTCGTCTTCATGGTCCGCGAGACCTCGCAGATGTTCATCACCGGGCCGGACGTCGTCAAGGCCGTCACCGGCGAGGAGATCACCCAGAACGGCCTGGGCGGCGCCGACGTGCACGC
>NZ_JALDAY010000041.1 GCF_022698165.1 Streptomyces cylindrosporus | reverse complement strand
GAGGCGCAGTTCAACCAGATGTTCCCGAACCGGAATTCGTTCTACACCTACAGCGGGCTGACCGCCGCGCTGTCCGCCTACCCCGGCTTCGCCACCACCGGCTCGGACACCGTCAAGAAGCAGGAAGCCGCCGCCTTCCTGGCCAACGTCAGCCACGAGACCGGCGGCCTGGTCTACGTGGTGGAACAGAACACCGCCAACTACCCCACCTACTGCGACTGGAACCAGCCCTACGGCTGCCCGGCCGGCCAGGCCGCCTACTACGGCCGCGGCCCCATCCAGCTGTCCTGGAACTTCAACTACAAGGCCGCCGGCGACGCCCTGGGCATCGACCTGCTCAACAACCCCTGGCAGGTGGAGCAGAACGCCGCCGTGGCCTGGAAGACCGGCCTGTGGTACTGGAACACCCAGAGCGGACCGGGCACCATGACCCCGCACAACGCCATGGTCAACTCCGCCGGCTTCGGCCAGACCATCCGCTCCATCAACGGCTCCCTGGAATGCGACGGCAAAAACCCCGCCCAGGTCCA
>NZ_JALDAY010000040.1 GCF_022698165.1 Streptomyces cylindrosporus | reverse complement strand
ACCACTGGGCTACGGCGATCCCGAGCTGCGCGGTCACTCCTTCGAGTTCCGCATCAACGGCGAGGACCCCGGCCGCGGCTTCCTGCCCGCCCCCGGCACGGTCACCCTCTTCGCCCCGCCCGCCGGGCCGGGTGTGCGGCTGGACGCGGGCGTGGAGTCCGGCTCCGTGATCGGCCCGGCCTGGGACTCCCTGCTCGCCAAGCTGATCGTCACCGGCCGCACCCGCACCGAGGCCCTGCAGCGCGCCTCGCGGGCGCTGGAGGAGTTCCAGGTCGAGGGGATGGCGACGGCGATCCCGTTCCACCGCAAGGTGGTCACCGACCCCGCCTTCGCCCCCGAACTCACCGGCAGCGAGGACCCGTTCACGGTCCACACGCGGTGGATCGAAACCGAGTTCGCGGGCGGCATCAAGCCCTTCACCGCCCCCGCCGACACCGAAGCGGACGAGGAGCCGGGCCGCGAGACGGTGGTGGTCGAGGTCGGCGGCAAGCGCCTGGAGGTCTCCCTGCCCTCCAGCCTGGGCATGTCGCTGGCCCGCACCGGCCTGGCCGCCGGCGCCCGCCCCAAGCGCCGCGCCGCCAAGAAGTCCGGCCCGGCCGCCTCCGGCGACACGCTGGCCTCCCCGATGCAGGGCACCATCGTCAAGGTCGCCGTCGAGGAGGGCCAGGAAGTCAAGGAG
>NZ_JALDAY010000004.1 GCF_022698165.1 Streptomyces cylindrosporus | reverse complement strand
TCCGATCCGATTTCCTCGGTGCTTTCCAGGTTCCCGCTTTTGTTTCGCGGTTTCCTTTCCGGCGGTTCCGACTTTATCAGAACTTTCGAGCCGGTCTGACCGGCCGCTCATTTCCGATTCATCGGGAGGTGGCTTCTTCGAAATCGACGTTCCGAGAAGCAGACAGACACTCACTGTTGCCGAACGGACAGGATCCGGTTCCAGGCAACTGTTCGAATCTACCTCCCCGCTTGGGTCGTGTCAACGATCCCTGCGGGGCGAAGGAGAGACTAACAGCTCAGCAGGCGTGCCCGCACATCAGGCGGCCGTCGGCACAGTGGCACTGCGCTCCGCCGCCTCGACGTCGCCCGTCTCGCCGGTGCGTGCCGCACGGCCGCCCAGGACGAAGACGTATGCGAGAAAGGCCAGCTCGGCGGTTACTCCGATGCCGATGCGGGCCCAGGTGGGCAGGCCCGACGGGGTGACGAAGCCTTCGATCGCGCCGGAGACGAAGAGCACCAGGGCGAGTCCGATCGCCATGCCGATGGCCGCACGGCCTTCCTCGGCCAGGGCCGTACGTCGGGAGCGTGGGCCCGGGTCGATGACCGTCCAGCCGAGGCGCAGGCCGGTGCCGGCGGCGACGAAGACCGCGGTCAGTTCGAGCAGGCCGTGCGGGAGGACGAGGCCGAGGAAGGTGTCGAGGCGGCCGGCCGAGGACATCAGGCCGAAGCCGACACCGAGGTTGAGCATGTTCTGGAACAGGATCCAGAGCACGGGCAGGCCCAGGAAGACGCCCAGGATGAGGCACTGAGCGGCGGCCCAGGCGTTGTTCGTCCATACCTGGGCGGCGAAGGAGGCCGCGGGGTGGCTCGAGTAGTACGTCTCGTACTGGCCTCCGGGACGGGTGAGCTCGCGCAGCTCACTGGGGGCGGCGATGCTCGCCTGCACCTCGGGGTGGGTGCCGATCCACCACCCCAGGATGACGGAGACGACCGTGGACAGCAGGGCTGTGGGGACCCACCAGCGCCGGGACCGGTACACCGCGGCCGGGAAACCGTGCCCAAGGAAGCGGGTGACGTCTCTCCAGGAGGCGCGTCGCGTTCCTGTCACCGCACTACGCGCGCGTGCGACGAGTTGGCTGAGGCGTCCGGTCAACTGCGGATCGGGCGCGCTGGACTGGATCAGCGAGAGGTGGGTGGCGGTGCGCTGGTAGAGCGTGACGAGTTCGTCGGCCTCGGCACCGGTGAGGCGGCGCTGGCGTCCGAGGAGGGCGTCGAGGCGGTCCCACTCGGCCCGGTGGGCGGTGACGAAGACGTCGAGGTCCATCGGTCTGCCTGCTCCTCGGATGTTCGTCGGCGGCTCGTCGTGGGAGTCAGCTTGTCGTACTGGGGCGCGATGCGCCCTCAGCTTGGCAGACTGGCCGTTCTCAGGGCAGGCCAGGGGAAGGACGACGGGCGTGAGTGAGCTGGTGACGGGCGAGGCGGTGGCGCTTGAGTTGCGCCCCGCGAGGCTGCCCAGCAGGGCGCTTGCGATATTGCTCGACCTGGTCGTGGCCATGGCCGTCTATGTCGCCCTGACCATCGGTCTTGTCGCGGCCACGGCCTCCATGGACGACGCCGCGCAGGTCGCGGTGTCGATCGCGACCTTCGTACTGGTGCTGGTCGGCGGTCCGATCGTGGTCGAGACGCTGAGCCATGGGCGGTCGCTCGGGAAGGTGGCGTGCGGGCTGCGGGTCGTCCGGGACGACGGCGGGCCCATCCGGTTCCGGCATGCGCTGGTCCGGGGTGGGATCGGGGTGTTCGAGATCCTGATGACGTTCGGGGTCGTCGCGTGTATCGCCTCGCTCGTGTCGGCTCGTGGCCGACGGCTCGGCGACGTGTTCGCCGGGACCCTCGTCGTACGCGAACGGGTGCCCGTCGCGCGCACCGGTTTCCTGCCTCCGCCGCCGCCCTGGCTGGCCGGACGGTTCGCGGAGCTGGATCTGTCGGCTGTTCCCGACGGCTTGTGGCTTGCCGTACGTCAGTATCTGGCGCGGATGCAGCAGTTGGACCCGCAGGTCGGCTCGGCCATGGCGGAGCGGCTCGCCTCGGATCTGTCGGCGCGGACGGGGACGCCGGTTCCGCAGGGGGTTCCGGCGGCGGCCTATCTGGCGGCCGTGTTGCAGGAGCGGCAGGCGCGGGAGGTACGGCGAGCCTTCGCGAACGGTCCCGCGACGGCTGGGCCGGCACCGGTTGTCCCGGCGGTGGGCGGGCAGCCGGCCCCTGCCATGCCTCGCTCGGAGACGCCGACCTCCGTCTCGGAGATGGGGACTTCCACCCCGGAGAAGCCGGCCCCCGGATTTTCCCTGACGCCGACTTCCGAAGTCGCCGAGTCGCCGACGCCAAGAGCCGCAGCGCCCAGCGGCCCAGTCCCCGCGGCGCCCGGCGCTCCAGTCCCCGCGCCGCCTGACGCGCCCGGGACCGACCGATCCGCCACCGAGAACTCCAGCCAGACAACCGGCTTCGTGCCGCCGGCCTGACCAGGACGCCCGGTCCGCCTCCGCCGCCCTTCGCCCCGCTCAGTCGAAAACGGAGGGCGGCGAAGCGAGGTCCTCCAACTCGATGCCGGGTGCCGCGAGTACGACGTCGCCGGCGATGTGGACCGTGTGCCGCTCGCCCGTGTCCAGGGCTGTGACCTGGTATTCGTCCACGGTCAGAGGGCCGTTGTCAGTGGCGTGTGTTTCGCTGTTCACCAGAGCCCAGGACTGGTCCAAGGTGCGCGGGGCGAGGACGGGGTCGGTGAAGCGGACGAGACGTACGCGGGTTGCCGCGGCGGAGGGGGTGAGGCGCAGGAGACGGCTGATGGCGATGAGGAACGCGGGGGAAGTGCCGGTGAAGGCGTGGGCTCGGACATTGCCTTCGGTGGCCTCGACGCCGGCGGGGTCCGTGCGGACCCAGGTGACGCCGTCCAGGGCGGCGCCGCGCACCCGCCAGCCCGCGGCGTGGAGTTCGAGTCGGATGGGGCGGCCGAGTTCGTCGAGGGCGAGGTCGACGGAGCCGCTGTGCTCGCCCGACGGGGCGATGAGCTGGGAGACGTAGCGCCAGCCGGAAGGGCCGGGGGCGCACTGGAAGTGCTCTTCCGCGAGGGGGGTGTGATCGTGCGGATCGTGGAGCGAATAACGGCCGCGGGGCATGGGGGTCCTGGGTCTTGACGGGCCGGCCCGGCGGACGGGCCACGGGGCCGAAGGGGCAGGCCCCCGACACGGGGGTGCGGGGGCCTGCCTCGGAGGAACTGCCTGCGGGGAGTGCGTCAGCGCACCGACGCGCTCCTCGGTAGCGGTAGTGGTCCGATCAGTAGCGGTAGTGGTCCGACTTGTACGGGCCCTCGACCTTGACGCCGATGTACGCGGCCTGCTCGGGGCGGAGCGTCGTCAGCTTCACACCGAGCGAGTCCAGGTGGAGGCGGGCGACCTTCTCGTCCAGGTGCTTGGGCAGCGTGTACACACCGGTCGGGTACTCGGACTGCTTGGTGAACAGCTCGATCTGGGCCAGCGTCTGGTCCGCGAACGAGTTGGACATCACGAAGGACGGGTGGCCGGTGGCGTTGCCCAGGTTCAGCAGGCGGCCCTCGGACAGCACGATGATCACCTTGCCGTCGGGGAACGTCCAGGTGTGGACCTGCGGCTTGACCTCGTCCTTGACGATGCCGGGGACCTTGGCGAGGCCGGCCATGTCGATCTCGTTGTCGAAGTGACCGATGTTGCCGACGATCGCCTGGTGCTTCATCTTGGCCATGTCCGAGGCCATGATGATGTCCTTGTTGCCCGTCGTGGTGACGAAGATGTCGGCCTTGTCGATCACCTCGTCGAGCGTGGTGACCTGGTAGCCGTCCATCGCCGCCTGCAGGGCGCAGATCGGGTCGATCTCGGTGACGATGACGCGGGCGCCCTGTCCGCGCAGGGACTCCGCGCATCCCTTGCCCACGTCGCCGTAGCCGCAGACGACCGCGGTCTTGCCGCCGATGAGGACGTCGGTGGCGCGGTTGATGCCGTCGATCAGGGAGTGGCGGCAGCCGTACTTGTTGTCGAACTTCGACTTGGTGACGGCGTCGTTCACGTTGATCGCCGGGAACAGGAGGGTGCCGTCGCGCTGCATCTCGTACAGGCGGTGGACGCCGGTCGTGGTCTCCTCGGTCACGCCGCGGATCTCGGAGGCCAGCTGGGTCCATTTCTGCGAGCCGTCCGTGATGGTGCGGTGCAGGAGTTCGAGGATGACGCGGTGCTCGTCGGACTCGGCGGTGTCGACGGAGGGGACCTTGCCGTCCTTCTCGTACTCGACGCCCTTGTGGACGAGGAGGGTGGCGTCACCGCCGTCGTCGAGGATCATGTTCGGGCCGCCGGTGGGGCTGTTCGGCCAGGTCAGCGCCTGCTCCGTGCACCACCAGTACTCCTCCAGAGTCTCGCCCTTCCAGGCGAAGACCGGGACGCCCTGGGGGTTCTCCGGGGTGCCGTTCGGGCCGACGGCGATGGCGGCGGCCGCGTGGTCCTGGGTGGAGAAGATGTTGCAGGACGCCCAGCGGACCTCGGCGCCGAGGGCGACCAGGGTCTCGATGAGGACGGCGGTCTGCACGGTCATGTGCAGGGAACCGGTGACGCGGGCGCCGGCCAGCGGCTGCGTCTCGGCGTACTCCTTGCGGATCGCCATCAGGCCGGGCATCTCGTGCTCGGCGAGGGTGATCTCCTTGCGGCCGAAGTCGGCCAGGGAGAGGTCGGCGACCTTGAAGTCCTGTCGGTTGTCGACAGTCGTCATTGCGAGCTGCTCCTCGGGGTTGGGTCGAGGTCGGGTACGGCTGTTCTGCGCGGCGGCGGACACAGGGGTGCCCGAAGAGGGCACAGGTGCCCACGTGCGCGCAGCGCAGTCCGTCGGAGGCCCTCTCTCCCTCGGTCGGTCCGCGGTGGGACCGCCCGACCGCCATCAGCAGCGACGTCTGGCTCTGTTCCAAGCTACACCGGCCGACCCGACCGGCCCCAGTCCGCCTTCGAACACATCGCGCCGATCGTGGTGTGCGTCGTGATGTGCCGCGGCCGACATGTCGGGCGGCGGAACGCGGTCACAGCGCTTGCGCACAGGTCGTTCACAGACAGCCGCTATCCTCCCCGCCGCGGAAGGGCCGCACGGGGAGGACGGGACATGGCGGGCAGAGGGCGGGGACTGGGGTTGTCGGCGCTCGTGGTGGGGGTGTTGGGCCTGGTGCTGGCCGTCGGCGCTCTCGTGTACGTGCGCGGGGCCTACGGCACGGGCACCGTGCCCGGTCAGGTCATGGCGCCGACGTACCGGCCGGGTGACCGGATCGTGTGGGAGCGGGTGGACGGGAGTGAGGTGCGGCGTGGTGATGTCGTGGTGTTCTCGGCGCCGGACCGCTATCCCGGGGGCGGGGTCCACATGCAGCGTGTGATCGGCGTGGGCGGCGACCGCGTGGCCTGCTGCACGCGCGTGGGCTCCGAGGAGCGGGTCACCGTGAACGGGAAGCCGATCAAGGAGCCTTACGTCAGTGACGGCGACGCCGACGGCCTGCACCGCAGCTACGACGTGAAGGTGCCCCGGGGCCGGCTGTTCCTGCTGGGCGACCACCGCGCCGACTCGGTCGACTCGCGGTTCTTCGCCACGGACCACGGCGGGACGATCCCCGTGGACGCCGTGCGGGGCAGGGTGACGGACGACCACGCGGTCGCACTGCTGCTGGGCGCGGCCGTGCTTCTGGGCGGGGTGCTGTTCCTCACGGGCGTCGGGCTGGGGATCGGCTTTCTGGTGGTACGGCGACGCAAGGCGCCCGCGGTTCCGCCGGCACCGTGGCCCGTGCGGCCGACGCAGGTCTGAGCGCCGTAACCGACTGTCGCCCGGCCCCCGTCCCAGTGCTGCCCGGCCGCTGAGCGCCAGGCACTCCCCCCGTCGCGCCCGTCCGTCAGTGCCCGGCCGCGTGTGGGGTCGGGCCGCCCGGGGTCGCCTCGCGGTCCGGGCCCTTCGCGGCCTCGGCCTCGCTGTAGATGTCGGGCTCCAGGTAGATCACGCGCGCGATGGGGACGGCCGCGCGGATGCGGGCCTCGGCGGCGTTGATCGCGGCGGCGACCTCGACGGCCGTGTCGTCGTGCTGGACGGCGATCTTGGCGGCGATGAGCAGTTCCTCGGGGCCGAGGTGCAGCGTGCGCATGTGGATGATGCCGGTGACCGTGTCGCCGTCGACGATCGCGGCCTCGATCTTCTTGACTTCCTCGACGCCCGCGGCCTCGCCGAGCAGCAGCGACTTGGTCTCGACGGCGAGGACGAGGGCGATCAGGACGAGCAGGACGCCGATGCAGACCGTGCCGACGCCGTCCCAGACGCCGTCTCCGGTGAGCAGGGCCAGGCCGACGCCGCCGAGGGCGAGGACGAGGCCGATGAGCGCGCCGAAGTCCTCCAGGAGGACGACGGGCAGCTCGGGGGCCTTGGCGCGGCGGATGAACTGCGACCAGGAGAGCCTGCCCCGCAGTTCGTTCGACTCCTTGATGGCCGTCCGGAACGAGAAGCCCTCGGCGATGATCGCGAAGACCAGGACGCCGACCGGCCAGTACCAGTGCTCGACCTCGTGCGGGTGGCTGATCTTCTCGTAGCCCTCGTAGATGGCGAACATGCCGCCGACCGAGAAGAGGACGATGGAGACCAGGAAGGCGTAGATGTACCGCTCGCGGCCGTAGCCGAAGGGGTGCTGCGGGGTCGCCTCGCGCTGGGCCTTCTTGCCGCCGAGCAGGAGCAGGAACTGGTTGCCGGAGTCGGCGAGCGAGTGGACGCCCTCGGCGAGCATCGACGACGAGCCACTGAACGCGAACGCAACGAACTTCGATGCCGCGATCGCGAGGTTGGCTCCGAGTGCCGCCACGATCGCCCTGGTGCCGCCTGACGCGCTCATGTGTCCGCGTTGTCCCTTCGCCTTCGTACGTCCGCCGTCCAGGCCTTTGCCCGTGCTTTGCCGGTGGGCCATTCTTGCAGCCCGGTCCGGCGACGGCTCGTCAGGTATCCACAACTCCGGTCATACGATCACAAGACCCGGGGTCATGCGACGACGGTGGCCCGGAACACCGTGCCCACGCCGGTCACCTCGGCCTTCTCGCCCGCGGGCACGAAGACCGACTGGCCGGGCCGCAGTTCGTGCTCGCCGGCCCGCACCGAACCGGCCGTGCACAGCAGGATCTGCGGGGTCTCGCGAGTGAGGTCGTGCGCGCCGGTGCCCTCCGGGAGGACGTACCGGGACAGCCGGAACTCGTCGATGGGGGTCTCGTAGACCTCCTCGCCGTCCGGGGAGGCCTCGGGGCGCAGGACGCCCGGGTCGCTCGCCTCGAAGCGGACGATGCGCAGGAGTTCGGGTACGTCGACGTGCTTGGGGGTCAGGCCGCAGCGCAGGACGTTGTCGGAGTTGGCCATGATCTCGACGCCGAGGCCGTTCAGGTACGCGTGCGGGATGCCCGCGCCGAGGAAGAGGGCCTCGCCGGGCTGCAGGCGGACGTGGTTGAGGAGCATCGCGGCGATGACGCCCGGGTCGCCCGGGTAGTGGTGGGCGATGTCCGCGTAGGGGGCGTACTCGCCGCCCACGCGCGTGCAGGCGGAGGCGGCCGCGGCGACCGTGTGCCGCATCTCCTCGGGGTCGGCGGTGAGGATCGCCGTGAGGACCTCACGCAGGGCCGCTTCCTCGGGGTGGGCGTGCAGCAGGTCGACGTACGGCTTGAGGGAGTCGACGCCGAGGCCCGCCAGCAGGTCGGCGGCCTGGACCGGGTCGCGGAAGCCGCACAGGCCGTCGAACTCGGTGAGCGCGCAGATCAGTTCGGGCTTGTGGTTGGCGTCCTTGTAGTTGCGGTGGGGCGCGTCGACCGGGATTCCGCGGCGCTCCTCGTCCTCGTAACCCTCCTTCGCCTGGGCCAGGTCGGGGTGCACCTGGAGGGAGAGCGGGGCGCCGGCGGCGAGGATCTTGAGGAGGAACGGCAGGCGGGGGCCGAACTTGGCGACGGCCGCGGGGCCGAGCTCGCGCTCCGGGTCGGCGTCGACGACCTCGACGAGGGTGCCGCGTCCGGTGCGCGAGGGGGCGCCGGGGTGGGCGCCCATCCACATCTCCGCCTGCGGTTCACCGGTCGGTTCGACGCCGAGCAGGTGCGGGATCGCGGTGGTCGAACCCCAGGCGTAGGGGCGGATGGTGTTGTCGAGCCGGTCCATGCTGTGTCTTCGTCTCCGTACGTACGCCGGTTCAGTGGGCGCTGGTTGCGTGGGTCAACGTCAGGCTCCCGAGGCGAGCGCCAGGTAAACGGCGGCGAAATCCGTGATGGCGATCAGCTCGGCGAGGGTCGCCAGCTCGTCGCCCTCCTCCGGCTCCAGTTCGCTGATCGGCGTGTCGTGGCTCAGGGCCAGGTCACGGGCGGCGGGGGCCGCGGTGAGGCCGCCTATCGGGCGGTCGCGCAGGAGCACCACGCGCGCGTGCAGCGCGGGAGGCTCCTCGACGCGGTCGCGGAAGAAGTCGTCCGGGTCGGCACTGGCGGCGAGGGGGCCCGCGAGCAGGGCGCTGTGCGCGGCGAGGGCCTCGGGGAGTTCGGCGACGACGGCCGGGCGGCCGGAGAGTTCGGCCAGCGCGGCGGCGAAGCGGCGGCCTGCCGGGCCCGCGGAGACGCCCTCCGTCCACACCACCGGCAGCGCGTCGGCGAGTTCGGCCGCGAGGGTCTTGGCGGGGTTGCTGTAGGTCGCGATGGCGGGCCCGCAGCGCTCGGCGACGTGGTCGAGGCGGTCGGCGACCTTCTCGACGGCGTCCGGCGGGGCGGTGAGCAGGCCGATGCGGTCGAGCACCACGAGCAGGGGTGTCAGCAGCGCCCACAGGACGCCGGGGGCGGACGCGGCGAGCTGTTCCTCGTCCTGCTCGTACGGGGCGGTCGCCATCGGTACGAACAGGCCGTGCGCGCCTTCCACGGCCTCCGTGAGAGGCGTGCGGGCGGGGGCGACGGCGACGACCGTGCAGCCGCGGCGGTAGGCGGAGTCCGCGAGCAGCGACAGGCCCGGTTCGGTGCCGTCGGGGGTGGTGATCAGGAGCAGGTCGACCGAGCCGGCCCAGCCCGGGAGCTCCCAGCGCAGGGCGCCTGCGGCGGGGGCGACGCCGGTGGGGGCGAGGCGGATGACGGGGCTGCCGGGGCCGGCCAGCGTGCCGAGGAGGTCGGCGGCGCAGATGGCGGCGGCGCCGGGGCCGGCGATGAGGACGGCGCGGGGGCGGCCGTCGGGCTTGAGGTCGTGCACGCCTGCTTCGGCGGCGTGGCGGGCCGCCGTGCGGACGCGGGCGCCGGCCTCGGCGGCGCCGCGCAGCAGGCCGCGGCGGTCGGCCTCCGAGAGGGCCTCGGGGGTGTCGAGCAGCGATTCGTCGAGCATGGGCGGCAGCCTCCGATCGCCGGGTTTCCTGGGTGCCTCGTCGGGCTGGTACGGATGCCTCGTCGGGGCGGCGGGGTGGGGTGCCGTTGGCGACGGGGCGGGCGCGGGCCTTGTGCGGGTCGCCGGCCTTGCGCGAGGTGCGGGCGCTGGGCGGGGCGGGTCGGCTCCGCGCGGGCCGGGGTCGTACGCGGGGCGGCGGGCCTTATGCGGGGCGGCGGGCCTCGTCGACGAGCAGGACCGGGATGCCGTCGCGGACGGGGTACGCCAGGCCGCAGTCCGCGCCGGTGCAGATCAGCTCGGTGTCCTGCTCCTTGAGGGGGGCGTGGCAGGCCGGGCAGGCCAGGATCTCCAGGAGGCCGGCTTCGAGCGGCATGGGGTGTCCCTTCGGGGCGGGGCGTGTACGCGCGCGTGCGGGTACGTGTGCGGATGTGCCTGGTCAGGGTACCGCCGTGGGGGGCGGGGTGCCGGGGTTGGGGCGAGGTGGGGTGGGGCGGGCGTGGAAGGGGGTTCGCCCCCGCCGCCCTTACCCGTCCCATCCCCAGGGGCTTCGCCCCTTCGACCCCACCAGGGGGCTCCGCCCCCTGGACCCCCGTCGGCCTGAACGGCCTCGTCCTCAAACGCCGGACGGGCTGAACGATGCCGGCCGGCGTCGAGAAGGCCCCGCCCCCCGATCCACCCCGCTCACGCCCTGATGATCGTCAAGACCTCGTCCCGTACCTTCGTCATCGTCGCCTCGTCCCTCGCCTCCGTGTTCAGGCGGAGCAGGGGCTCCGTGTTGGAGGGGCGGACGTTGAACCACCAGTCGGTGGCGGCGACCGTGAGGCCGTCGAGGTCGTCCAGGGTTACGTCCTCGCGGTCGCCGTAGGCCGATCTGATCGCGGCCAGGCGGGCGGTCTGGTCGGCGACCGTGGAGTTGATCTCGCCGGAGCCGACGTAGCGGTCGTACTCGGCGGTCAGGGCGGAGAGCGGGCCGGTCTGGCCGCCCAGGGCCGCGAGGACGTGCAGGGCCGCCAGCATGCCCGTGTCGGCGTTCCAGAAGTCCTTGAAGTAATAGTGGGCCGAGTGCTCGCCGCCGAAGATCGCGCCGGACTTCGCCATCTCGGCCTTGATGAAGGAGTGGCCGACCCGGGTACGGACCGGGGTGCCGCCGTGCTCCTTCACGACCTCCGGGACCGTCCAGGAGGTGATCAGGTTGTGGATGATCACGCCCTTGCCGCCGTTGCGCGCCAGCTCGCGCGCGGCCACCAGGGCGGTGATCGCGGACGGGGAGACCGGGTCGCCGTTCTCGTCCACCACGAAGCAGCGGTCCGCGTCGCCATCGAAGGCGAGGCCCAGGTCGGCGGACTCCTCGCGGACCCGCTTCTGCAGGTCCACGATGTTCGCCGGGTCCAGCGGGTTCGCCTCGTGGTTCGGGAACGTGCCGTCCAGCTCGAAGTACATCGGCACGAGGGTCAGGGGCAGGCCCTCGAACACCGTGGGGACGGTGTGGCCGCCCATGCCGTTGCCCGCGTCGACCACGACCTTCAGGGGGCGGATGGAGGTCAGGTCCACGAGCGAGCGGAGATGGGCCGCGTAGTCCGACAACGTCTCCCGCGAGGTGAGGGTTCCCGGCTCCGCGACCGGTTCCGGAGCGCCCGACTCCAGCCACTGCTCGGCGAGTTCGCGGATCTGCGCCAGGCCGGTGTCCTGGCCGACCGGCGCCGCGCCCGCCCGGCACATCTTGATGCCGTTGTACTGCGCCGGGTTGTGCGAGGCCGTGAACATCGCGCCCGGCAGGTCCAGCGCGCCGGAGGCGTAGTACAGCTGGTCGGTCGAGCACAGGCCGATCTCGGTCACGTCGGCGCCCTGGGCCGCCGCCCCGCGCGCGAAGGCACGCGACAGGGCGGGCGAGGAGGGCCGCATGTCGTGGCCGGTCACGATCGCGTCCGCGCCGGTGACCCGCACGAAGGCCGCGCCGAAGAGCTCGGCCAGCGGCTCGTCCCACTGGTCCGGAACCACTCCGCGCACGTCGTACGCCTTCACGATCTGCGACAGATCAGCCACGGCCAACCCTCCTGAAGTCCTATCGGTCGCCCCAAACTACCCGTACCGGATGAGCGCGCGCCGGGCGGACTCCAACTGGACCCCGAGCCGTAACCTCAGGTCAGAGCGGGGTGAGAAGATCCCGGGTCAACACACCTAGGGCAGCATCCAGTCCAGCACCGGGGAGCTCTGGCCCACGACGATCAGGCACATCACCAGGAGCAGGCCCAGGCTCCACGGCAGCACCTTGCGCAGCAGGTCCCCCTCGCGGCCCGCGAGTCCGACGGCCGCGCAGGCGATGGTGAGATTCTGCGGCGAGATCATCTTGCCGAGGACACCGCCCGAGCTGTTGGCGGCGGCCAGGAGCTCCGGCGAGAGCCCCGACTCACGGGCCGCGGTCACCTGCAGGGCCCCGAAGAGCGCGTTGGCCGA
This sequence comes from Streptomyces cylindrosporus, assembly GCF_022698165.1. GTDB lineage: Bacteria > Actinomycetota > Actinomycetes > Streptomycetales > Streptomycetaceae > Streptomyces > Streptomyces cylindrosporus. The sequence continues at coordinate 742,171 of NZ_JALDAY010000004.1, read as the reverse complement.
GGTGTCCGAGCCGGAGACGGCCACCCCGAACCAACCCAGGACGGGCGACAGGAACGCCAGCCCGGCGCCCGCGGCCGCCACGAAGTGGCCGATCGTCGCCGCCTGTCCGGAGAGGTTCATGACGTAGGCGAGGGCCAGCACGGACGTCACGGTCAGGATGGCGAACCGCAGCTCGTGCACGGTCGCGAGCCATTCCTTGACCGCCACGCGCGCGTGCACGCCGAGCACGACGGCCGTGCACATCCCGGCGATCAGCACGAGCGTGCCGCCGGTCGACACGACCGGCCAGGTGAAGACGTTCCCTCCGACGGGCTTCCCGTCGGGCCCCGCGACGTCCAGTAAGGGCCAGTCGTACGTCTGCGTCGCCTTCGCCAGCCAGTCCTTGACGGCCGGGATCTGCGCGATCGAGAAGATCACGACGATGAGGGCGTACGGGGCGTAGGCGCGCAGGACTTCGCGGCGCGGGTCGGCCTCGTCGAGCTCCTCGCTGCGCACGCCGGTCAGCACGGACGCGCGTACCGACTCGGTCGCGGGCACACGCGCGTGCGGAACGGCGACCAGGGCGCCCGCGCCCGCCAAGGACGCGGCGATGTCGGCGAGTTGCGCGGAGACGTAGTTGGAGGCGGCGAACTGGGCGACGGCGAAGGCGACTCCGCACACCAGGGCGGGCACCCAGGTCTCGCGCAGTCCGCGCCGGCCGTCCACCAGGCCGACCAGGAGCAGCGGCACCACCAGGGCGAGCAGCGGTGTCTGACGGCCCACCACGGAGGCCACGTCGTCCAGCGGCAGCCCCGTCACCTGGGCGAGCGTCACCACCGGCGTACCCATCGCGCCGAAGGCGACCGGGGCGGTGTTGGCGACCAGGGAGACGACGGCCGCCTTCACGGGGTCGAAACCGAGGGCGACGAGCATGACCGAGCAGATCGCGACCGGCGCGCCGAAGCCGGCGAGGGCCTCCAGGAGCGCGCCGAAGCAGAAGGCGACCACGAGAGCCTGGATGCGCGGGTCGTCGGAAAGGCGCCCGAAGGAGCGGCGCAGGATGTCGAAGTGCCGGGTGCGGACGGTCATCCGGTACACCCACAGGGCGTTGACGACGATCCACAGGATGGGGAAGAGCCCGAACACGGCCCCCTGGACGGCGCTGGAGGCCGTCTGGCCGAGCGGCATGCCGTACGCGAGCCAGGCGACCAGTACGGCCGCCAGAAGGCCCGTCAGGCCCGCGAGATGGGCTTTGAGGCGGACGCCCCCGAGCAGGACCAGGACGATCACCAGAGGCAGCGCGGCGACGAGGGCGGACAGGCCGAGCGAGTCGGCGACGGGTTCCAGTTGCTGGACGTACACGGGCGCCTCCCCGGATTCCGGCATGCGGAAAGCGATTTCCCGCCGGTTACGGAATGGTCGTGTCCGCGACAAGGGCGCGTCAATGGGTGTGCGTCACCGGGTGGAACGAGGGGAGCGACCAACGGGGAGGCGGGCGGCCTCAGTTGTCCGGCGAGCGCAGCACCCGCAGATGACCCCGCCGCGCGACCTCCATCGGGTCCGCCGCGCGCGCCCCGCCACCGCCGGCCCCGGCCGCGCGCTCCTGCGGGCGGGCCGCCTCGCGCACCGCGTTGGCAAGCGCTTCCAGGTCGTCGCCGCTGGGGCGGGCCGGAGCGGAGCCGTCGAGGAGCCGGACGACCTCCCAGCCGCGCGGGGCGGTGAGGCGCTCGGAGTGCTCGGCGCACAGGTCGTAGCAGTGGGGTTCGGCGTAGGTGGCGAGCGGGCCGAGGACCGCGGTCGAGTCGGCGTAGACGTACGTCAGCGTCGCGACGGCGGGGCGGCCGCAAGCGGTGCGCGAACAGCGACGTACAGGGCTCACGACGTTGGACGGTACCGCACTCTTGAGCGGGCCGCGACGACTCTCCCCCAGGTCACTCCACCGTGTCGTGCTGTGAATCACCCCACACACCTCTCCCGACCCATCTCTCTGACCTGCACGGACGTGCGTTCACAGGGCATCCGCAGGCCCCGCGCCCGATCAACAGTCCGTACAAACACCGTCATTTGCCTCGACGTCGGCGGTCTCGGAGAGATACGGAAACGAGCCCAACCTTGGCTGGAATGGTCATCCTGCGACATGCCGATCCGGGCGGCCGGACGGTGTCCGGAGTGCCGCGTGGGGCCGGGCGGCAGGTCCCGGCGGGGACTACGCTTCACCAGTGATGGACAACCCCGTACCGCCCCGTGCCGCCGGCCCCGGGCCCCGCCGCCGCGACCGCCATGGCCGGGGCATGCGCGGCCCGATCGCGCCGCCCCAGGTGCCGCTCGCCGCGAGCCGCGCCGACGCGTTCGCGGATCTGGTGCAGGACTCCGTGGAGCGCCTGGAGCGGCGCTGGCCGCAGCTCGCCGACATCGATTTCCTCGTCCTGGAGGTGCCGCGCCTGGACGGCCCGGGCCAGGCGTGGAACGACGAGGCGGTCCCGCTGGGCGGCACGATTCCCTCCCGCGAGGGACGCCGGGCCCGCGTCGTCGTCTACCGGCGGCCGGTGGAGATCCGCACCAAGGGACGCGACGAGCGCGCGGCGCTGGTGCACGAGGTCGTCGTCGAGCAGGTCGCCGAGATCCTGGGCCTGACCCCGGAGACGGTGGACCCGCGCTACGGCGAGGACTGAACCCGCCGCCCCGCCCCCGCTCCTGCTACTTCTGCAGCACGGACAGGTCCTGGTCCGCCTGCGGTACGGCCACCATCCCCCGGTCGTCCGGAAGCGTCTGGACGGTGAAGCCCGGGACGCCCTCCTCCGTCGCCGCGAGCGTACGGGCCGCGTAGACCGGGCCGCCGGAGAGCGGCTCCACCGTCAGGGCGTAGGTGCCCTTGAGGCCGCTGGGGACCGGGGCGTCGATGTCCTGGGTGGTGCCCGCCTTGATCGTGTACGTCTTCGAGACCGCCGTACCGCCCTCGCTGCCCGCCGACGCGGTGACCTTCACCCGGGCGGTGCGGGTCGGGGCGGCCAGCGAGAGGGTGGAGCCCTTGCCGCTGTTGTCGGCGGACGTCGCGCGCGTGCCGACCGGGCTGGTGGCCGGGATGAACGCCGTCTCCTGCTTGGCGCCCTTGCCGCGCACGACCCGCAGCGCGGCCACGACCGGCACCGAGTCGTCGGTGGGTGTGAGGACCAGGGAACCCGCCTCCCCGCGCGTGACCGCGCCGAGGTCGACCGCGGTCGTCATGCCGGCCTTCACGTGCAGCGTCTCGTTCCCGGCGGGCGTGATCAGCCCGGACGGGGAGGCGAGCCGCACCTTCAGGTCGGCGTCCGCGTCGCCCGGCGTGAAGGCGATCAGCCGTACCGAGGTGGCGTCCTTGGGGATGCCGGGCAGTACGAGGCTGCCCTGCGGGTCGGTGGAGGCGGCCAGCCAGTCGCCGCCCGCCTTGTCGTCCAGGGCTTGCACGGCGGCGCCCACGCGCCCGCTGCGCACGTTCACGTGCACGGTGAGGTCGGTCTGCTTCTCGTCGGTGAGCGTGGACAACAGGACCGGGTCACTGGAGTGCGGCGCGACCGTGATGCCCTCCCCCACGTCGGACGCGATGGCGCCGTCCTTGCCGTAGAGCTCGATGTCGACGACGGCCGCGGAGTCGTCGGGGTTGGTCAGGTGCACGTAGTCGGTGCGGCCGCTGTCCGTGCTGGCGCCCGGGAACCAGAACTCCGTGTCCGGCGCGGTGCAGTTGACGCCCTGCAGGCCACGACCGGTGCCGGCCGCGACCTCGGTGGTCTCCTGCACCGACCAGCCGGGCGCGAACTTGCCCTCGGCGGTGCCGACCAGCGCGGGCGTCTCGGAACCGGAGGCGTCCCCGGTGACCGGCGTGCCGGGCTCCTTGGGCGTGAGGACCGGCTTGGTGGCGGTCTTCTTGCCCTTGCTCTTCTTGTCCTTGGCGTCCTTGCCGCCGGTGTCGTCACCGGTCGTGTCGTCCGACTGCGCGGTGGCGGCCTGGAGTTCGGCCTTGCCGTCGCTTCCCGTGCCCTTGGTGACGGGCGTGAAGGACGTGTACGACGTCTCCGCGAGGTCGGAGGTGCTCGGCTGGGGGCACAGCAGCGTGGTGCGCTCCACGGGCAGTTCGGCGGCCGCCCTGGCGGTGTCCGCGCCGGAGGCGCCCGGCGCGGTGAGCGAGGCGACCCCGGTGATGGCGGCGAGCGCGGCCGTGCCGGCGATCAGGGACAGGGTGGTGCGGTTCACTGCTGACTCCCGTCGGGGCGCTCAGGGGCGTGCGGGTGCTGCTGCGCCGGGTCGTACGCGGGGTCGTAACCCTGCTGCTGGTACGACGGGTCGTACGCGCCTTGGTCGTACGTCCCCTGGGCCGTGCCGCCGTAGGCGTAAGGGTCGTACTGGCCGCCCTGGTACGGGTCCGCCTGGTACGTCTGGTCGTACGCGCCCGCCGGGTACTGCTGCTGGGCGCCCTGGTACTGGTTGCCGTACGCGTCGTACTGAGCACCTGCGTAACTCGCCTGATCCCACTCGCCGTACGCCTGCTGCTGCGGGACCGCGACGGGGGTCTCCTCCGGCGGAGGGGCCGGGAACTCCTCGCTCTGGTCGGTCTCCTCGGCCTCCGCCTGGGCGCGCAGGCGGCGGGCGCGGCGGCCCTCGCCGGCCACGGCCTGGGCGGGGACGGACGGCTCCTCGGGGAGGTCGTCGTCGACGTCGCGGCGGCGGCCCGGCAGCGCCAGGACGACGAGGACCAGGGCGAGGAAGCCCTGCGCCCACAGCCAGGCGGTGTGGGTGATCGGGTCGTCGAAGGTGACGTCCAGCTTCCCGCCGGAGGCGGGGAGTTCGAAGCCCTGGGCCCAGCCGTCGACCGTGGTGCGGGTCAGCGGCCTGCCGTCCAGGGTGGCCGTCCAGCCCTCGGCGGCGGTGTCGGCCAGGCGCAGGACGCGGCCGTCGGCGCCGGCGGGAACGGTCGTGTGGATCTCGACCGGGCCGGCGGCGACCGGCTGGGCGGTGCCCGAGCCGGACGCGCTGACGATGGTGGCGCGCGCGACCTCCTGGTCGACCCGCCACAGCGCGCTGCCGCCCTGCTGGCTGAGCCGGCTCAGGCCGGGCGTGGCGTCCAGCACGCGCGTGACCTCGCGGGGCGCGCCCTTGTGGACGAGGACGTAGCGCACCGCGAACTTGCCGAGCTGGTCGGCCTGGTCGGCGCCGGATCCTGCGACCAGGTTGGCGACGACCTTGTCGAGCTTGGCGTTCTCCCCGTCGGCCGCGGCGGTCTCGGCGTCGCCGAGGCGGGCGCCGGAGCCGCGGACCAGGGTGTAGCCGACGCGGGCCGTGGAGTCGCTGTCCAGGACGAGGGTGCGCGCCTGGTCGCGGCTGCCGCTCTCCTCGGCGACGAACGCGGGCACCTGGGTGGGGTCGCGCCGCTCCACCGGGCCGTCGGCACCGCGGGCCATCCAGCCGACGGCGATCACCAGCGGGCCGAGGACGGAGGCGAGGGCGATCAGCGCGGCCACCGGCTGCCGCCAGCCGAAGCTCTGCTCGGCCACACGCGCGCGTGCGCCGTCGGCGCCGAGAGCGGCGGCGGACAGAAGGGCGATGCCGTAGACGAGGGTGGCGGGTCCGGCCCACGTCGAGCCGTTGGACAGGACCGCGAAGACCAGGCCCACCAGGGCGATCGCCCAGGCCGTCCGGATTCCGGACTGACGCTCCGAGCGCAGCAGGGCGGCCAGCGCCGCCAGCACGATGCCGATCAGCGTCAGTCCGCTCACCGTGCCCGGGCCGCCGGGGCTCGCGCCGAGCAGATCGAGCGCCGAGGCGGCCGAGGAGCCGTACTCCAGGCCGGCCTGCTGGAAGAAGCCGAACGGGAGCAGCGTCAGCGACCAGGGCGCGAGGACCAGCAGGGGCGTGCCGAGCTGGGCCAGGAAGCGCAGGCCGTGCGCGGTGATCTCGGAGCGGCGCAGCGCGAGCACCGCGATGCCGAGGACCAGCGCGATCGGCCACACGATCGGCGTGAACGCGGTCGTGATGGTCAGCAGCAGCGCGTACGCCCAGGTGGCGCGCCAACTGCCGGGTCCCCCGGAGCTGTTCGCGAGGCCGCTCGCGGCGATGCCCGCGCGGGCGATCAGCGGCAGCAGCACGGCCAGTACGGCGGTGCCGATGCGGCCGCCGGCGAGGGCGCCGGTGGCGGCGGGCAGGAAGGCGTAGACGACGGCCGCCCAGGCGCGCAGCAGGCGCGACTCGACGAGCGGGCGGGAGGCGAAGTAGGCGGTGAAGCCGGCCAGCGGCACCGAGCACACCAGCAGGACGGTGACGGCGAGCCCGGTCGAACCGAACAGCACGGAGGCCAGCATCGCCACGATCGCGAGGTACGGCGGCGCGGCCGGGGTGCCGCCGGCGCCGACCGCGTGCCAGGAGTCGAGGTAGCGCGACCACAGCTCACTGGAGTCGGCCGGGGCGGGCAGCAGGGAGCCGCCCGCGAGCGCGCCGCCGCCGAGCAGGTCGCGGCAGGCGACCAGGGAGACGAACAGCAGCACCAGGAAGAGCATCGGGCCGGGCTTGCGGGCGATGCGCTTGAGGCGCGCGAACTGCTCGATCTCCAGGAAGTCGGCGTCGTCCCCGCCGGGCCCGGACTCGACCGCGCCGCCGTGCCGTCCGGCACCGGAGGCGGACTCGGAGTCGTCGCCGCCGAAGAAGTTGCCCGCGACCTGCTCGACGGTGGCCCGAACGGTCGCGCCGGGCGGCGGGAACAGCGCGCGCAGCTCGCCCTTGTCGATCTGCGGCACCCCGCGCCTGCGGCGGCCCGCGATGATCCGCTCGGGCCGCAGCAGTGTGCCCAGCAGGCCGCGGATCTCGTCGACGGCCTGTCCGGGGACCTTGCCGACGAGATAGGCGACCGTGCGCAGCAGTGTGCCGAGCACCAGGCGCAGCAGCACCCAGGGCAGTGCGGCCGTGCGCATGTTGACCAGGAGGGTGTAGACGGCGCCCGCCTTGTCGACCATGTGCGGGGAGGCGGCGCTGCGGCCCACGCAGTCGACGGTGCGGCGCTCGCGGGAGGCGGCCTCAGCGTGCCGTACGACCGCCTCGGGGGCGATCAGGACGCGGTGGCCGGCGGCGGTGGCACGCCAGCACAGGTCGACGTCGTCCCGCATCAGGGGCAGCCGCTTGTCGAAGCCGCCGAGCTGCTCGAAGACGTCGCGCCGGATCAGCATGCCGGCGGTGGACACCGACAGCACCGAGCGCACGTGGTCGTGCTGGCCCTGGTCCTGCTCGCGGCGGTCCAGGCCGGTCCAGCGGCGGCCGGAGTTGGCGATGGTGACACCGACCTCCAGCAACTGCCGCCGGTCGTACCAGCCGCGCAGCTTGGGTCCTACGACGGCCACGTCGTCGCGGCCCAGCTCCAACTCGTTCTCCACGACGCGCAGCAACTGGGCCAGGGCGTCGGGTTCGGGGGCGCAGTCGTCGTGCAGCAGCCACAGCCACTGGACCGGTTCGCCGTGCGGGAGCTCCGGCATGTCGTACGCGTCGTCGCGCCACGTGCGCGTGACCGGGTCCCAGCCGCTGGGGCGCTTCAGGTACGGCAGCTCGTCCGGGCTCAGCAGGGGCGCGGTCCGGGCCGCCTCCTCGACGGCCTGGCCGAAGCCGGTGCGCCGGGCGAGGTGCAGTACGCGGTCGGCGCCGAGGGCCTCGGTGACCAGCTGGGCGGAGGAGTCCGCGCTGCCGGTGTCGGCGGCCATGGCGTACTGAACGGGGCGCTCCTGGCCGAGCAGCCCGGCGAGCGCGTCGGGCAGCCAGCGGGCGCCGTCGTGGGAGACGACGACCGCGGTCACCACGTGACGCGGGAACTCTGGTGTGGCAGCCGGGTCTTGATGGGCTGCCGTGTGGCTGTGCACGGACATCGAGGTACGGGCCCCGGTTCGATGGACTGCGGTGGACGTCTGTGCCGCCTGGGGGCAGCGAGGCGTCTCGGACGAGCGACCACACTATCGGCTGGGCATGACGGCGGCCCGCCGCCTGTGGATAACCCACACGCGACGGGCCGTTCGAAGAGTTCCCGGGTGTATGTGTCCTCGGCGTGTCCTCAGACCGCGGCCTTCTTCAGACCGCGGCCTTCTTCAGCCTGCGCCGTTCCCGTTCGGACAGGCCGCCCCAGATGCCGAAGCGTTCGTCGTTGGCGAGGGCGTACTCGAGGCACTCGGAGCGGACTTCACAGGCGAGGCAGACCTTCTTCGCCTCGCGGGTGGAACCGCCCTTCTCGGGGAAGAAGGACTCGGGGTCGGTCTGGGCGCACAGCGCGCGCTCCTGCCAGCCGAGTTCCTCGTCCGCGTCGTCGACCAGCAGTTGCTGCACCAGCTCGGTCATGTGCGCCCCTCGTCTGTCTTTCGCGTCCCCGTGATGTAGCCGTTACCGATTCCGGCTGAACGACACGAGTGAAATTACAAGTGTGCTGCTCCGGGCGAGTCAAGCCGAGATCTGCTATTGGGCCCCTTATTCACTCTGCGGAACCAAGGCCTAGCGGAAAGTGTTCAAATCGGCATAAACCTTGACACGCAGACGGGGCCCTGAGGGCCTTCCAGCCCCGCGCAGAGCCTGTAGTGGGAAGGACGCCCAGACGTTCGATCCCGTTCCACAGGAGGCCTGTGCGCCCGGTTGTGCGCCATGTGTCCCGGTCGGCCTGTGAACAAACCTTTCACCTCCGCTATGTACCGGATGAGGTGAAACCCGTCCCACATACCGGGTGTCGAGTTGACAGTGGAGGTGTGAGCCGCTGTCCTTGTGGGCATGCTCGCGAACTCGGCACTCACCTCGACCCGCACCGCCGGGTCCCACGGTGCTGCCCGCGCTCGCTGTAGCTGTTGCTGTTGCAGCTGTTGAGCCACGCCCGCTCCAGCTGACGACCGAGTCCTCCGCGACTCGGTCTCCGCTTTCCCGCTCTTCTTCTCCGCAGACCCGTTCCCTCTGACCTTCTTCACTGAGGAACCACCGCACTCCATGAACAGCGACAGCGACCTCCAGATCGCCGGCGACATCCTCGAAGTCCCGCACCTGCTCCAGCCGCCGCGCGAGCACCCCGCCACCGTGGCCGAGTTCGTGGGCCTGGCCCGCTCCATCGCCGCGGACCGCTCCCAGTGGGAGCACCTCGTGCGGTACGACGCGACGACACGCTGGTACCACCGGCTGCGCACCGGCCCCGGCTACGAGGTGTGGCTGCTGTCCTGGGTGCCCGGGCAGGGCAGCGGGTTGCACGACCACGGCCGCTCCTCCGGGGTGCTGACCCTCCTGGAGGGCACGCTGACCGAGCGGACCGAGCGGGGCACGCGCGCGTTGGGCGAGGGCGCGCAGCGGGTCTTCGCGCCGGGATACGTCCACGAGGTCGTCAACGACGCCTTGGAACCGGCCGTCAGCCTGCACGTCTACTACCCCGGCCTGACCGAGATGCCCATGCACACGACATGCACGGCGGCCCCCGCCACCCACGACGAGGTGGACGCCGTAACCGCATGACGCGTTGTCCGACCCTCCTGCAAGACTGGCTTCCATGCGAATCGTGGTTCTGGCAGGCGGCATCGGTGGTGCCAGGTTCCTGCGTGGTCTGAAGCAGGCCGCGCCGGACGCGGACGTCACCGTCATCGGCAACACCGGGGACGACATCCACCTCTTCGGACTGAAGGTCTGCCCGGACCTCGACACGGTGATGTACACGCTCGGCGGCGGCATCAACGAGGAGCAGGGCTGGGGCCGGGCCGACGAGACCTTCCATCTCAAGGAGGAGCTCGCCGCGTACGGCGTGGGGCCGGAGTGGTTCGGGCTGGGCGACCGGGACTTCGCCACGCACATCGTGCGTACGCAGATGATCGGCGCGGGGTATCCGCTCAGCGCGGTGACCGAGGCGCTGTGCGACCGGTGGAAGCCGGGGGTGCGGCTGATCCCGATGACCGACGACCGGGTCGAGACGCATGTGGCCGTCGAGGTCGACGGCGAGCGCAAGGCGGTGCACTTCCAGGAGTACTGGGTACGGCTGCGGGCGTCCGTGCCGGCCCACGCGGTCGTGCCGGTCGGGGCCGAGCAGGCCAAGCCGGCGCCGGGGGTACTGGAGGCCATCGCGGAGGCGGACGTCGTCCTCTTCCCGCCGTCGAACCCGGTCGTGTCCGTCGGGACGATCCTCGCGGTGCCGGGCATCCGGGAGGCGATCGCCGAGGCGGGCGTGCCGGTCGTCGGCCTCTCCCCCATCGTCGGGGACGCGCCCGTGCGCGGGATGGCCGACAAGGTGCTGGCCGCGGTGGGCGTGGAGTCGACGGCCGCGGCGGTCGCCGAGCACTACGGCTCGGGGCTGCTGGACGGCTGGCTCGTCGACACCGTGGACGCGGGCGCCGTGGAGCGGGTCGAGGCGGCCGGGATCCGGTGCCTGGCGGTGCCGCTGATGATGACCGACCTGGACGCGACCGCGCAGATGGCACGCGAGGCGCTGGCGCTGGCGGAGGAGGTGCGGGCGGTTTGAGCGGGATGTCTGCCGACGGCACCGAGGCGTCCCCCGGCGCTGGTGTGAGGGCTGTGGCTGCCGAGGGCGCCGGGGGTGTGGCTGGCGGGGGTGCGGGCGGTGTGTTCGCCGACAGGGCAGAGGGCGGGGCCGACGGTGGTGCGGGGGCCGGGTCCGACGGTGGTGCGGGTGGCGTGTTCGCCGATGGGGCAGAAGGCGGGTCCGACGGCGGTGCGGGAGCCGGATCCGACGGCGGTGTGAGGGCTGTGGCTGCCGAGGGCGCCGGAGCTATGTCTGGCGACGGTGCGGGCGGTGTGTTCGCCGATGGGGCCGAGGGCGGGGCCGGCGGTGGTGTGGGTGGGGTGCCTGTGGGTGGTTACGTGGTGTGGGCCGTTCGTGGGCTGCCTGAGGTGCAGCGGGGGGACGAGCTTGCCAAGTTGATCGCTGCCGCCGAGCCGGGGCTGGTCGACGGGGACGTGCTGCTCGTCACCTCGAAGATCGTGTCCAAGGCGGAGGGCAGGGTCGTCGCGGCCGACGACCGCGAAGCGGCGATCGACGCCGAGACCGTGCGGGTCGTGGCGCGGCGCGGGACGCTGCGGATCGTCGAGAACCGGCAGGGGCTCATCATGGCCGCGGCCGGGGTCGACGCCTCCAACACCCCCGCCGGCACCGTGCTGTTGCTGCCCGAGGACCCCGACGCCTCCGCACGCGCGATCCGGGACGGACTGCGTGACGCCCTCGGCGTCGACGTCGGCGTCGTCGTCACCGACACCTTCGGGCGGCCCTGGCGCGCGGGGCTCACGGACGTCGCGATCGGCGCCGCCGGTGTGCGGGTGCTGGACGATCTTCGCGGGGGCACGGACGCGTACGGCAATCCGCTCAGCGCGACGGTCGTGGCGACGGCCGACGAACTGGCCGCCGCCGGTGACCTGGTCAAGGGCAAGGCGGCCGGGCGGCCCGTCGCCGTCGTACGCGGGCTGCCGCATGTGGTGGCCGAGGACGACGGGGAGGGGGCGCGGGCGATGGTGCGCGGTGCGCGCGACGACATGTTCCGGCTGGGCACGTCCGAGGCGGTACGGGAGGCGGTGGCCCAGCGTCGTACGGTACGGGCCTTCACCGACGAACCCGTCGACCCCTCGGCGGTGCGGCGGGCGGTGGCGCTGGCGGTCACCGCGCCGGCACCGCACCACACCACGCCGTGGCGGTTCGTGCTGCTGGAGTCGGAGGAGTCGCGGGGGCGGCTGCTGGACGCCATGCGGGACGCGTGGATCGCGGACCTGCGGCGGGACGGGAAGTCCGAGGAGTCCATCGCGAAGCGGGTGCGGCGCGGGGACGTACTGCGGAACGCGCCGTATCTGGTGGTGCCCTGTCTCGTGATGGACGGGTCGCACACGTACGGGGACGCGCGGCGGGACGGGGCCGAGCGGGAGATGTTCGTGGTCGCGGCGGGGGCCGGCGTGCAGAACTTCCTGGTCGCGCTGGCCGGGGAGCGGCTGGGGTCGGCCTGGGTGTCGTCGACGATGTTCTGCCGGGACGTCGTACGGGAGGTGCTGGGGCTGCCGGAGGGGTGGGATCCGATCGGGGCGGTGGCGGTCGGGCATCCGGCGGAGGAGCCGAGGCCGCGGGCGGAGCGGGGTGCGGAGGCGTTCATCGAGGTGCGATGAACGCGTAGTCTCTGGCTGGCCTCTCAGGGCATTCCCGACGGCTAGCTTCTCAGGACACTCCTGATGGCCAGCCTCTCAGGACATTCCCGATGGCCAGCCTCTCAGGACATTCCGTACGGCTAGCCTCTCAGGACACTCCCGACGCCTCTAGGAACTCATCCGTGGCAGGACGATTCGCTCCCCGGTCCACTCGTACGACCGTGCGCGGTGGGCATGTCGTCGTGCCGCCGGGGATACCTCGGCAGGCTGCCGCGCCGGGGCGGGTAAGGACGGTCGTACCGAAGGGGCCGCTCGATCTCGGGCTGGTGCTGGGGCCGCTGCGGCGAGGGCCCGGCGATCCGACGTTCCGGGCCATGCCCGACGGGTCCGTGTGGCGGGCGAGTCTCACGCCAGGTGGGCCGGGGACCTTGCGGGTGTCGGTGAGCGGGGGTGCCGTGCGCGGGGAGGCGTGGGGGCCCGGGGCCGAGTGGCTGCTGGAACAGTTGCCGGAGCTGCTGGGCGGGGCGGACGATCCGGCGGCGTTCGTGCCGCGACATCGGATCGTGGCCATGGCCCGGCATCGGCGGCCGGGGTTGCGGCTGACGCGGACCGGGCTGGTGCTGGAGTCGTTGATTCCGTCGGTGCTGGAGCAGAAGGTGACGACCGACGAGGCGTATCGGGCCTGGCGGTTGCTGGTACGGAAGTACGGGGAGCCGGCGCCGGGGCCTGCGGCGGGCGGGCGGTTGTGGGTGATGCCGGGGCCCCGGACGTGGGCGTTGATCCCGTCGTGGGAGTGGCATCGGGCCGGGGTGGACAACAAGCGGGCGTCGACGATCCTGCGGGCGGTGCGGGTGGCGCGGCGGCTGGAGGAGGCCGTGGGGATGGCGCCGGAGGCGGCGCAGGCTCGGCTGGAGGTCGTGCCGGGGATCGGGCCGTGGACTTCGGCGGAGGTCGTGCAGCGCAGTCATGGGGCGGCGGATGCGGTGACGGTGGGGGATCTGCATCTGCCGGGGATCGTGGGGTTCGCGTTGGCCGGGGACCGGGATGCGGATGATGCCGTGATGTTGGAGCTGTTGGAGCCGTATGCGGGGCAGCGGCATCGGGCGGCTCGGTTGATTCTGCTGAGTGGGAGGACGCCGGCGAGGCGGGCTCCGCGGATGCCGCGAGGGGATATCGGCCGGTTGTGACGTGCCGGCGCGTGGCGGGCACCGCCGAGGCTTCTCGCCCCCGCCGCCCCTACCCGTCCCATCCCCAGAGGCTGCCGCCCCTTCGACCCCGCCGAGGGGGCTCCGCCCCCTGGACCCCCGTCGGCCCTGAAGGGGCCTCGTCCTCAAACGCCGGACGGGCTGAAATGCTGGCCGGCGTTGAGAAGGCGCCGCCCCCTGCGGGTGGGTGGGGGATGGGGACGGCGGGGACCGGCCTCAAACGCCGGACGGGCTGGGAGATGGTCGCCGGTGTTGAGAAGGTGCCGCCCCTGCGGGTGGGTGGGGGTCAGGGATGGCGAGCGTCGGCCTCGAACGCCGGACCGGCCGAGAGTCACGGCCGACGCCGAGAAGACACCGCCCCTCCGGGCTCCAGGTGGGTGGGCCCGGGGATGGCCGTCGCTCATCCTCGCGTGCCGGGCGGGAGTTTCAGCCTGGTCGGCGCTTGAGGATGAGGTCGGAGGCCGATGGGGGGGGCGGGCACCCCCCGGCCGTCCGTGGGCGTGGCTACTGGTCCGATGAGAAGCGGACCGCGCCCGCCGGGATTTTCGCGTCGCACCACACCCGCATGCCGTCCCTCAACTCGTTGTCCGGGCCGATCACCGCGCCGTCGCCGATGACCGTGCCGGTGAGGACGGAGCGTTCGCCGACGCGGGCCCGGGTGCCGATCAGGGAGTCGGTGATGACCGCGCCCGGTTCGATCACCGCGCCGGGGAGGATCGTCGAGCCGAAGACCCGCGCGCCCTCCGCCACGAACGCGCCCTCGCCCACCACCGTGCCGCCCGTCAGCTTCGCGTCGGGGGCCACCGTGGCCGTGGGGAGGATCAGGCGGTCGCCGCAGCGGCCGGGGACGGCGGGGGAAGGGGCGCGGCCCAGGACCAGGTCGGCCGAGCCGCGGACGAAGGCGGCGGGGGTGCCCAGGTCCAGCCAGTACGTGGAGTCGACCATGCCCTGGAGGTGGGCTCCGGCGGAGAGCAGGTCAGGGAAGGTCTCGCGCTCCACGGACACCGGGCGGCCCGACGGGATCGTGTCGATCACCGAGCGGCGGAAGACGTACGCCCCCGCGTTGATCTGGTCGGTGACGATCTCCTCGGGGGTTTGGGGCTTTTCGAGGAAGGCGAGGACTCGGCCCGTCTCGTCCGTCGGGACCAGGCCGTAGGCGCGCGGGTCGGTGACCTTGGTGAGGTGGAGCGAGACGTCGGCGCCCGTCGACTCGTGGGTGTCGACCAGGGCCCTGATGTTCAGGCCGGTGAGGATGTCACCGTTGAAGACGAGGACCGGGTCGTCGGGGCCCGAGTGCAGACGGGACGCGACGTTGCGGATGGCTCCGCCCGTGCCGAGGGGTTCCTCCTCCGTCACGTACTCGATCCGCAGACCCAGCGACGAGCCGTCGCCGAAGTACGGTTCGAAGACCTCTGCGAGATAGGAGGTGGCCAGCACGATGTGGTCCACCCCCGCCGCTCTCGCTCTGGCCAGCTGGTGTGTGAGGAAGGGCACCCCGGCCGCCCGGACCATGGGCTTCGGCGTGTGCACCGTGAGCGGACGCAGCCTCGTGCCCTTGCCGCCGACCAGGAGGATCGCTTCTGTCACCTGTCGTCTCTGCTTCCTGCCGGGACCGGCCGAACTGACTTTCGGCCGGCCAGTGTATGCAGATCGTCGTGCGACGCCTTCGACGGCCCGGTGGCGTTACGTGGTTCGCGCCCTGTCCCCCGACGGCGGTGAACGCGATCCCCCGGCAGGCCTTGGCGGCAGTGCTCTGTCGCTCTATCGGCCCTGGTAACGGGCCGCGGTCGAGCGGGCCGTGCCGAGTTTGCGGTAGAGCTGCCAGCCGGGGCACTCCGTGGCGAAGCCGTCACGGTGGCCGGAGATCACGTTCAGTCGTACGTTCTTTCCTTTTCGGTAGAGATTGCCACCGGCGGACTTCAGATATGTCTTTCCGCGCGGATTGGCCCCGTAGAGCCCGAGTTTCCACGCGGTCAGCCGGGCGATGGCCCGCAGGACGGCCCCCGGCGGCTTCGACGAACCGAAGCTGCCGATCACCGCGATCCCCATGCTGTTGCTGTTGAAACCGAGGGTGTGCGCGCCGAGCACCGGCTTGGCCACGCCCCCGGCCCGTCCCTCGTAGATGTTTCCGCACTTGTCGACGAGGAAGTTGTAGCCGATGTCGCGCCAGCCCATGCTCTTGACGTGGTAGCGGTAGATACCGCGGATGACGGAGTCGGCCTGCGAACAGCGGTACCCGTTGCCGGACGCCGTGTGGTGCACGAAGGCCGCCTTGACCTTCTTCGTGTAGACGAACTTCTTCTCGCGCAGCTTCTCGTCCGCGCCCCAGCCGCGGCGCGTGATGATGCGCGGACGCGGGCCGATGTAGGGCCGGGCGCGCTGAGCCGTCGTCAATTCGCTTCCTCTCAGGGCCAGTAGCTCCGCCTCGGTCGCCGCCCGGCTCAGTGCCGGGAGCTCCGTGGCGCTCGGGGCGCCCGCGGGGACGGCCGCCCGGGTGAGCCTCTGCTCGCCGGGGTCCACGAGTTCCAGACGCAGGCCCGAGGGCAGCGGGGCCGCGGACGTGGCGGTGCGGGTGCCGCGGGCCGTCTCGTCCGTACGGCGTTCGCCCGCGGCCCGGACCCTGACCTCGACGCCGTCCGAGTCGCCCACCCACAGCGGGGCGGTGGAGCCGCGGACGCGGCCCGAGGTGCGCTCGGCGGTGCCCGGGTCGGCGGTGTCGTCGTTGTGCGTCTCCAGGTCCTGCCAGCCGGTCCAGGCGCCGGACCCGGTCGCGCGGGTGCGGACCTGGACGCTGCCGTGCAGCACGGTGTCGGGGTTGTCCCAGATGACGCCGACGAGCGAGAAGTGCCGTACGTCGTCCCGGGTCAGGCCCTGTTCGGGCGCGGCCGGGCCGAGGGCGCGGTCGCGGGTGAGGGGGGCCAGGGGCAGCGACTGGGTGCTGCCGGGGATCTCGGCGGGGGCCCGTTGGGAGGTGACCCGGGCGGTGGCCGTCACCGGTGCGGATCTCGCCCCGCTCGGCGCCGCGCCCGCCGTCGCGGCGGCTGCGGGCGGGGTGAGCGGAAGGGCGAGGGCGGCCGCGCACGTGACGCCGATCGAGGAAGCAAGGAATCCACGCATGCCCCTGATCTTGAACATAGTCATACATATCTGTCCATTTGGGATCTGACGGACCGTCGGCTGCCGTTCCGCCGAACCGGTGGCCCCGCGGCTGGGTGCGGGACGCCTCGCCCGCGTACGCTTGCGCGGGTGAACGCCACCGACCGCACCCCTGCCGACCTGCTGTCTTCCGCGCTCGCCGCGGATCCCGGACGCCCGCTGGTGACCTTCTACGACGACGCCACGGGTGAGCGGGTCGAACTGTCCGTGGCCACCTTCGCCAATTGGGTGGCCAAGACCGCGAACCTGCTCCAGGGCGACCTGGGGGCGGGGCCCGGCGACCGGGTCGTACTGCTGCTGCCCACGCACTGGCAGACGGCGGTGTGGCTGCTGGCGTGTGCGTCGGTGGGGGCCGTCGCGGACGTGGGCGGGGATCCGAAGACGGCGGACGTGGTGGTGAGCGGGCCGGATTCGCTGGACGCGGCGCGGGCGTGCCGGGGTGAGCGGGTGGCTCTCGCACTGCGGCCGCTGGGCGGGCGTTTCCCGCAGGTGCCGGACGGGTTCGTCGACTATGCGGTCGAGGTGCCGGGGCAGGGGGACCGGTTCGTTCCGTTCGCGCCGGTGGATCCCGAGGAGGCGGCGCTGATCGTGGCCGGGCGGGAGTTCAGCGGGGCGGAGGTCGTGGAGCAGGCGCGGGGGGAGTTCGGGGGGCGGGTGCTGTCGGGGTTGTCGTACGACACGTGGGAGGGGTTGAAGGCCGGGTTGTACGGGCCTCTGGCCGACGGTGGGTCCGTGGTGCTGTGCCGGAATCTGGACGCGCTGGGCGAGGAGGCGCTTGCGCAGCGGATCGAGAGCGAGCGGGTGACGGCCACTCGTCGCTGAACAGCTCTCACTCGAACGGACCAGCAACACCCACCCCCACCACCCCCTCCACGCCATGGTCGTAACAAGACCACGTCCGTACGCCATGAGGGGTGGGCCCGCTCGTGACCGACTGCCGAGGGACCCTGGGGCCCGGTGCCGGGGCGTCGGCCACCGGGAAGGGGCTGATACGGCGGCGTCGGCGGAAGTGGGCGCGGTACGGGGGGCTCGGGGTCGCCGTCGCGGTCGTCGTCGCCGCGGGCGTCGGCTGGGCCGCCTACGTCAAGCTCGACGGGAACATCACGCCCGACAACGCCGCCGCGGCCGAGCTCGCGCGGTACGAGAAGGAACGGCCCACCTCGCTCGTCAAGGACGCGCAGAACATCCTGCTGATCGGGTCGGACTCGCGGTCGGGGGACGGGAACGCGCGGTACGGGCGGGACTCGGGGACCGAGCGGTCGGACACCACGATCCTGCTGCACCTCGCCGCGGGACGGCGCACCGCCACCGCGATCTCCCTGCCGCGTGACCTGATGGTGGACGTGCCGGCGTGTCTGCGGGCGGACGGGACGCGGTCCGAGCCGATGTTCGCGATGTTCAACCACGCCTTCCAGATGGGCGGTTCGGCCTGCACCATCCGGACCGTCGAGCAGCTGACGAACGTGCGGATCGACCATCACGTCGTCGTGGACTTCCACGGGTTCAAGGAGATGGTCGACGCCGTGGACGGGGTGCGGATCTGTCTGGACCGGCCCATTCACGACAAGGCCGCCAAACTGAACCTGCCCGCGGGCAGGGTGACGCTCGACGGGGAGCAGGCGCTCGGGTACGTGCGGGCGCGCAAGTCGCTCGGCGACGGCAGCGACACCGACCGGATGGACCGCCAGCAGCGGTTCCTGGGCGCGCTGGTCAACAAGGTGCAGAGCAACGACGTACTGCTGAATCCGGTGAAGCTGTACCCCGTGCTGGACGCGGCCACTTCGTCGCTGACCACCGACCCGGATCTGGCGAGTCTGCGCGGGCTCTACGACCTTGTGCGCGGGCTGCGCGACATTCCCACCGAACGCGTGCAATTCCTGACCGTTCCGCGGGAGTCGTACGTCTACGACAGCAATCGTGACCAGCTCGTGGAACCGGAGGCGCAGAAGCTGTTCGAACGACTGCGCAAGGACGCGCCGGTCACCGTCGTCAAGGAAGTTCCGCGGGATTCCGCCGCAAAGAGTGATTACAGCGAGTACGGATACGGCGACGGAAAGTCGGGAAGAATGCCTTCCGGCGCGCCGTCGAACAGGCCTTCTCCCGCACCCACGTTCCGCGGGAACACGGCCGCCGAAGACACCTGCGGGTAAAGCGCTCACCAAATCGCCGCACTTATGTCCGAGAAAAAGGGCGAATTGCCCTGCCCGCGAGCGTGGAATTTCTCACCGTCGTCACTGGGCGCCGAAGCGGCCGGATAGTGTGAGCGATCCGGTGCATCCGCCGGCCAGGTCCGTCCTGGCGTCGGGCACTGTGAGACCGAGACCGAGCGCCTTTGAGGGGGGAAAGGCGCCGCGCCCCGACGGAGGATTCGGACAATCGTGGACGCGACAGGCCGTGGGCGGGCGGATGACATCGATCCCGCAGACCAGTGGGTGCTCAACCCGAACACCGGCGAATACGAACTGCGACTGACTCCTTCCGGACCGCAGTCGGGCGTCCCCAGTCCGCGCAGAGCCGCCGGCCACGGCGCCGGTGGCGCGGTGCGCAGTCGTACGGCGGCTCCCGAGCGGGCGCCCGGACGTGACGTTCCTGCGCCGAGGCGCAGGCGCGGGGTGCCCGAGGAGCCGCTGCCGGGGCGGCGCGGGCGCCGGCCGGTGAAGAAGAAGGGCAAGGCGAAGAAGGTCCTGCTGTGGACCGGCGGGACCATGGCCTTCGTGCTGGTCGCCGCGGCCGGGGGTGCCTACCTCTACATCAAGCACCTCAACGACAACATCACGGCCGTCTCCGACGACGGCGCGAGCACCGGTGGCTTCAGCAAGGGCAAGGCCATCAACATCCTGCTGATCGGCACCGACAAGCGCACCGGCAAGGGCAACACCAAGTACGGCGACTCCGGCAGCGTCGGGCACGCGGACACCACGATCCTGCTGCACGTCTCCAAGGACCGCTCGAACGCGACCGCGCTGAGCATCCCTCGCGACCTGATCACCGACATCCCGGACTGCCCGACCACACAGTCCGACGGCACCGAGAAGGTCATCGCGGGCACGGAGAACGTCCGCTTCAACACCAGCCTCGGGCAGGACGAGCGGACGCCCAGCTGTGTCGCGCGGACCGTCACCGAGCTGACCGGGATCACCCCGGACAACTTCATGGTGGCCGACTTCAACGCGGTCAAGACGCTGACCACGGCGGTCGGTGGCGTCGACGTCTGTCTCGGCAAGGACATCAACGACCCCGACTCGCACCTGAACCTGAAGAAGGGCATGCAGCACATCGAGGGCGAGACCGCGCTCGCCTTCGTGCGCACCCGGCACGCGGTCGGCTTCGGCGGTGACCTGAGCCGGATCACGCTGCAGCAGCAGTTCCTCAGCGCGCTGATGCGCAAGCTGAAGTCGAACGACACGCTCACCAACCCGGCGAAGATGATCAAGGTCGCCGAGGCGGGCACCAAGGCGCTGACCGTCGACTCCAACCTGGACAGCATCGGCAAGCTCAAGGACCTCGGTCTGGAGCTGGGCAAGCTCAACCCGAAGAACCTGACCTTCACCACGGTTCCGGTGGTCGACAACCCGGCGGAGAAGGTGAAGGCGACCGTCGTACTGAACGAGTCGACGGCCCCCGCGGTCTTCTCCGCGATCAAGAACGACGTGTCCTTCACCGCGGTGAAGGCGCAGAAGAAGAAGGAGGCGGCCGCGGTGGCGGCCCGGCTCAAGGGCACCAAGTCGGCCGCGTCCGAGGTGCGGGTGCAGATCCTCAACGGCGGTGCGGTCGCCGGCAGCGCGCAGGCGGAGCTCAACTACCTGCAGAACGACGAGGGTGTGCTGAAGTCGTCGAACGCGGGCAATGCGGACGCTGAGCAGGCGAAGACCACGCTGGAGTACGACCCGGACCAGGCCGACCAGGCCCGTCGGCTCGCCGCGATCCTGGGTCTGTCCGGCTCGCAGATGAAGCCCGGCAAGAGCGTGACTAACGACCAGGGCCTGCCGACGATGACACTGACGCTCGGCAAGGACTTCCCGGGGGCGGGAGAGTCGTACAGCGCGGCTACGAAGGCGCCGGACGTCGACAAGACGACGGCCGACAAGGTCGAGTGCGCCAAGTGAGAGCCTGTGTCATATTCCCGGTCGGATCAGCGCACGGCGTCTGGTGCTCCCCCAGAGGGGGCACCCCCAGATCGCAAGGCGCCGGAGCGCCCTCGTGGCGGAGCCACGTGGGTGGTTCGGCAACGCGGCTGGGGGTCCCCCCTCTGGGGGAGTGCGTGCCAGACGCCGCGCGCCCGGCCGGGGATATGACACAGGCTCTGGAGTGACCTGAGGGGCCTGTCGTGCGTCTAACAAGGCGCATGGCAGGCCCTTTTCGAGGGCGCGAGGGTGGGGAGGACGGGGAATGACGCAGAGCAGTGTGCGCGGGGAGGGGACCCGGCCGGGGGTTCGGGACGGTTCCGTGGGCCGGGGGGCCGCGCGGGACGGGGAGGGGTCCGGCAGACCCGGTACGGGGGACATGGGCGGCGGGCACCGCAGGACGGGGCCCGGTGGGCCGCGGCGGCGGGGGCGCCGGGTGCTGCGCTGGTCGGCGACCACGCTCGCGGTGCTGATACTCGGGACGGCCGGCGCCGGTTACCTGTACTACGAGCACCTCAACGGCAACATCCACAAGGGCGAGCGCAGCAGCGGCGACGCCAAGGCCCGCAAGACGGGGGCCAACGCGGCCGGGCAGACGCCGCTGAACATCCTGCTGATCGGCTCCGACAGCCGTAACTCGGACGCCAACGTGGCGCTGGGCGGCGCGAAGTACGACCGGGGCAGCCCGCCGCGGGCCGACGTGCAGATGCTGATCCACCTCTCGGCGGACCGCAAGAGCGCCGCGATGGTGAGCATCCCGCGCGACACCCGGGTCGACATCCCCAAGTGCACCGACCCCAAGACCGGCAAGGTCTACCCGGCGGTCAACACCATCATCAACGAGTCGCTGGCCCGCGGCGGCGCCGGCTGCACCCTGGCGACCTGGGAGAACCTCACCGGGGTCTACATCGACCACTGGATGACGATCGACTTCGCGGGCGTGGTGAAGATGGCCGACGCCATCGGCGGCGTCGACGTCTGCGTCCGGCAGAACGTGTGGGACCGGCCGACGGCCGCGGTGCCCGGCGGCTCCGGCCTGAAGCTGACCGCCGGCACCCACAAGGTGCAGGGCAAGCAGGCCCTGCAGTGGCTGCGCACCCGGCACGCCTGGGGCAGCGACCCGCTGCGCGCCAAGGCCCAGCACATGTACCTCAACTCGATGATCCGCACCCTGAAGCAGCAGAGCGTCTTCAGCGACACCGGCCGGCTGATGGGCCTGGCCGAGGCCGCCACCAAGTCCCTGTCGGTCTCCGAGGAGATCGGCACCGTCAAGAAGCTCTACGACCTGGGCATGCAGCTCAAGTCCGTGCCGACGGACCGCATCACCTCGGTGACGATGCCGAACGTCGAGGACCCGCAGAACCGCGACCACCTGGTCCCGGAGGCGACCGGCGCCGACAAGCTGTGGCAGCTGCTGCGCGACGACGTCCCGCTCGACGGCAAGGGCAAGAAGTCGAGCGCGAAGGCGAAGGCCGTGGCCACCAAGGCCCCTTCGGCGCCGGACGCCCAGATCGGCGTGATCGTGCAGAACGCCACCGGCACCACCACCCTCGCCCCGGTCCCGGGACGCGCCGGCACCGTCGCCCAGGAGCTGGTGACGAAGGGCTTCTCGCGGGCCGCGAAGGACGCGACGGCCGGACTCTCCGAGGAGCGGACGGTCGTGCGCTATCCGAGCGCCGACCTGGAGGGCGACGCCCAGCGCATCGCCAAGTCCCTGGGGATTCCGCTGAGTTCGGTGAAGCGGTCGACGGACGTCTCCGGGGTCACCCTCGTCGTGGGCGCCGACTGGCGGGAGGGTACGGCGTACCCGAAGCAGTCGACGTCCGACGACGCGCTGCCGAGCAACGCGGACGCGATCAACGGCTCGGACAAGAGCCAGTGCATGCCCGTGTACGCGCCCTACCAGTGGTAGACCCCCGGGTCCCGGGGCCTTCCCTCGACGTCCATGGGCGCCCAACTGTGCGGATATTGTGGGTGATCCATGTCTGACGGAGGCTCTGAGACCAGTGGATGCGCAAGGCCGTGGGCGGGCGGACGGTGTCGATCCCGCTGACCAGTGGGTGCTCGATCCGCGTACCGGCGAATACGAACTGCGGTCCCCCGCGGCCCCGTCCGGGCCCGCCCGCCCGACGGTGCCCGGCCCGCGCGGATCCGCCGGCCGGGTCCCGCCGCAGCGCGCCCGGCGCACCGCGCCCGGTGAACCACCGGCCGGGCGGCGCGGGCGACGGCCGGTCAAGAAGCAAGGCCGGGCGAGAAGGGCTCTGTTGTGGACCGGCGGCACCATGGCGTTCGTCCTGGTCGCCGTCGGTTCCGCCGCCTACCTCTACATCAAGCACCTGGAGGGGAACGTCCACACCGAGGACGTCGGCGGCGCGGCCAAGAGCAGCTTCAGCAAGGACGAGGCCTTCAACATCCTGGTCATCGGCACGGACAAGCGCACCGGCAAGGGCAACGAGGGCTACGGCGACAAGGGCAGCGTCGGGCACGCCGACACCAACATCCTGCTGCACGTCTCCAAGGACCGTACGAACGCGACCGCGCTGAGCATCCCGCGCGACCTGATCGTCGACATCCCCGACTGCCCGACCAAGCAGGCCGATGGCACCGAGAAGGTCGTCGCCGGGCAGCAGGGTGTCCGCTTCAACCGCAGCCTCGGCGAGAGCGGCCGCGACCCCGGCTGCACCATGCGCACGGTGAAGGCGGTCACCGGGATCTCGCCGGACCACTTCATGATGGCCGACTTCAACGCGGTGAAGACCCTGACCACGGCGGTCGACGGGGTCGACGTCTGCGTCGAGCACGCCGTGAACGACAAGGAGTCCAAGCTGGTCCTGCCCGCGGGCGAGTCCAAGGTCGAGGGCGAGAAGGCGCTCGCCTTCGTGCGCACCCGGCACAGCTTCGGCAACGCGGGCGACCTGGACCGCATCAAGGTCCAGCAGCAGTTCCTCGGCTCCCTGATGCGCAAGATGGCCTCCGGCGACACCCTCACCAGCCCCACCAAGCTGTGGAAGCTGGCCGAGGCCGCCACCAAGGCGCTCACCGTGGACAAGGCCATCGGCCATGTCGGCACGCTCAAGGACATCGCCCTGGAGCTGAAGAAGGTGCCGACGAAGAACATCTCCTTCACCACCGTGCCGGTGAAGGACAACCCGGCCGAGACGATCAAGGCGACCGTCGTCGTCGACGAGTCCCGGGCCCCGCAGATCTTCGAGCTGATCCGGAACGACGAGTCGCTCACCGAGGTGAAGAAGGCCAAGGCCAAGGAGAAGGCCGCGGTCGCCGCCCGCCTCAAGGGCACCAGGTCGGCCGCCTCCGAGGTCCGGGTCCGCGTCCTCAACGGCGGCGCCCCCGCCGGCAGCGCCCAGGACGAGCTGACCTGGCTGCAGAACGAGGCCGGTGTCCTCAAGTCCCAGAACGACGGCAACGCGGAAGCAGAGCTCGCGCGGACCACCCTCGAGTACGACCCCGCCCAGGCCGCCCAGGCCCGCCGCCTCGCCGACCTCCTCGGCCTGTCCGGCGCGGCCATGAAGCCCGGCGAGAGCGTCACCAACTCCCAGGGCCTGCCCACCATGACCCTCACCCTCGGCAAGGACTTCAAGGGCGCGGGCGTGAAGCTGAACTCCTCCTCGGCGGCCGCGGCGAACGTGGACAAGTCCACGGCCGACAAGGCGCAGTGCGCGAGTTGACGCGCTCAGGGCAACCTCACAGGCCCGTCGTATGTCTCCAGGACGTACGACGGGCCTGTGTCATGGCCCCATAGGGGCACAACGGGGTGGGGAGCAGGGGACATTGGGGCTAAACAGTGGGCGGCGTCGCCGTGTGCTCAAGTGGGTGGCGACGGGCCTCGCCGTGCTGGTGCTCGGCACGGCCTGCGCCGGTTACCTCTACTACCGGCACCTGAACGGCAACATCCAGCAGGCCGACCTCAACCTCGGCGACGCCAAGGCGCCCGCGCCGACACCGGACGAGGCCGGCCGTACGCCGCTGAACATCCTCCTCATCGGCTCGGACGCCCGGGACACCAAGGAGAACCAGGAGCTCGGCGGCGCCCGTGAGACCTTCGGCTCGACCCCGCTCGCGGACGTCCAGATGCTGGTCCACCTGTCCGCGGACCGCTCCAACATGTCGGTCGTCAGCATGCCCCGCGACACCCTGCTGACCATCCCCAAGTGCACCGACCCGGACACGGGCAAGACCTACCCGGCGAGCGACGGCCGCGTGATGACCAACCAGAGCCTCGGCCACGGCGGCCCCGGCTGCACGGTGGCCACCTGGGAGGCGCTCACCGGGATCCGTATCGACCATTTCATGATGGTCGACTTCTCCGGCGTGGTCTCCATGGCCGACGCCATCGGCGGCGTCCCGGTCTGCGTGGACGCCAACATCCTGTCCCGGGACGGCTCCGGGCACGGCTCGGGGCTGAAGCTGCCCGAGGGCACCACCTCGGTCAAGGGCGAGCAGGCCCTGCAGTGGCTGCGCACGCGCTACGGCTTCGAGGACGGCAGCGACCTCGCCCGGGCCAAGGCCCAGCACATGTACATGAACTCGATGGTCCGCCAGCTGCGCGCCAACGCCACCTTCTCCAACCCCGGCAGGCTGCGCGCCCTCGCCGAGACGGCCACCAGCGCGATCACCGTCGACCCGGGCCTCGACACCGTGAAGAAGCTCTACGACCTCGGCAGCGAGCTGCGCAAGGTGGAGCCGAGGCGCATCACGATGACGACCATGCCGAACCGTTACGTCGGCGCCCGCGTCGAGCCCACCGAGGAGGCCGGGCAGCTGTTCCGCCTGGTCCGCGAGGACATCGCCCTGGACGGCAGGGACAAGAAGAAGCAGACGGTCGAGCAGGTCTCCGACGACCCCGCCGCGGACGCCGCCGACATCGCCGTACAGGTGCGCAACGGCACCCGCACCGACACCCTCGCCGCCGCCCGCGGCCGGGCGACCGCGGTGACCGGGCTGCTGCGCGAGGCGGGCTTCACCGAGGCGGTCGCGGACTCCTCGACGCTGCCGAGCGAGAAGGCGACCGTCGTCCGCTACCCGAGCGCCGACCTGGAGGGCGACGCCCAGGCCGTCGCCAAGGCCCTCGGCGTCCCGCTGAGCGCGGTACGGCGGTCGACGGACGTCTCCGGGGTCACCCTCGTCGTGGGCGCCGACTGGCGCGAGGGTACGGCGTACAAGGCGCCGAAGGCGGACGACCGTACCCCCGAGTCCGCCGAGGCGCTCAACGGCGCGGACGACGGGGCGTGTATGCACGTCAACCCGGGCTTCACCTGGGAGTAACAGAGGAGCGCGCCTTCCCCTCACGTACCCACAGCAAACTCTTATCTCTCTACAGAATGATGAGGCGCGCTCAAGTCCGAGAGCCCCCGGGCCGACTCGGCGATCCACGGCGCTTTGTCGAGCGCTCGGGTGGGAGGACAGGGAGTTGGCGCGGAGCAGTGTGCGCGGGGAGGTCCCCGCGGTCGAGGACACCATGTCCCTCACCCCGGTGGGCAGCGGACGGGTGCCCGAGCAGCGGCGGCCCGGCGGCGCGGACGGCGGCGGGCGCAGACGGCGCGGCACCGGCGACGGCGACCGCAAGCGCCGCAGACGCCGAATACTGCGCTGGTCGGCGGCGGTCGTGGCGGTGGCGATCGTGGGCACGGCCGGTGCCGGCTACCTCTACTACCAGCACCTCAACGGCAACATCCAGAAGGAGAACCTCAACAACGCGGACGCCAAGGACCGCGCGGCGAAGTCCAAGGCCAACGCGGCCGGGCAGACCCCGCTGAACATCCTCCTCATCGGCTCCGACGCCCGCGACTCCGCCGAGAACCAGAAGCTCGGCGGCGCGAAGGACACGTACAACACCGCGCCCCGCGCGGACGTCCAGATGCTGCTGCACGTCTCCGCCGACCGCACCAACATGTCGGTCGTCAGCATGCCCCGCGACACCCTCGTCTCCATCCCGAAGTGCACCGACCCCGACACCGGCAAGGTCTACGCGGCGAGCACCTCGACGATGACGAACGCCTCCCTGGAGCGCGGCGGCCCCGGCTGCACCGTCGCCACCTGGGAGAAGCTCACGAACATCCACATCGACCACTTCATGATGGTCGACTTCTCCGGCGTGGTCTCCATGGCCGACGCCATCGGCGGCGTCCCGGTGTGCGTGGACGCCAACATCTACTCGCACACCTCCTCCGGGCACGGCTCGGGCCTGAAGCTGAAGAAGGGCACCACCTCGGTCAAGGGCAAGCAGGCCCTGCAGTGGCTGCGCACGCGCTACGGCTTCGAGGACGGCAGCGACATCGCGCGCACCAAGGCCCAGCACATGTACATGAACTCGATGGTCCGCCAGCTGCGCGCGAACGCCACCCTCACCAACCCGGGCAAGCTGCGCGCGCTCGCGGAGACCGCGACGAAGGCGCTGACGGTGGACGACGGCCTCGGGACCGTGGCCAAGCTCTACGACCTCAGCAAGCAGCTGAAGCAGGTCCCCACCAAGCGGATCACGATGACGACGATGCCGTGGGTGTACTCCTCGGACGGCAACCGGGTGCTGCCGAAGCCGACGGACGCGGCGAAGCTGTTCCGGCTGGTCCGCGAGGACATCGCGCTGGACGGCAAGGACAAGAAGAAGACGACCACGGCCAAGACGACCGACCCGGCCGCGGCGGACGACAAGATCGCCGTGCAGGTGCAGAACGGTACGAAGAGCAGCACGCTGGCCGCCGTGAGCGGGCGCGCCACCGCCGTCGCCCAGCTGCTGGTCGGCAAGGGCTTCGACGAGGCGGTCGCGGACTCCTCGACGCTGCTGAGCGAGGACACGACGGTCGTCCGCTATCCGAGCGCCGACCTGGAGGGCGACGCCCAGGCCGTCGCCAAGGCGCTGGGCATCCCGACCTCACAGGTGAAGAAGTCGACGGCGGTGTCCGGGGTCACGCTGGTCGTCGGCGCGGACTGGCGCTCGGGCACCACGTACACGGCCGACGACGACACGACACCGGCGTCGGCGAGCGCGCTGAACGGGGCGGACAGCAAGGCGTGCATGCATGTGGACCCGGACTACACCTGGTAGTCCGGGCCGTCGGGCCCAGTGGTATGTGACATAGCACTGACGCAGCGTCAGATATCACTCAGCCGCCGGTCACGACCGCCGGCCGCCGGGACGCGATGACCTTCCTGGCCAGCGCCTTCGGGCTGGTCAGGAAGCCCCAGCCCCACGACATGTGCATGGTGGCGAGGGCGACCGGGATCTGCAGCCGGGCCCTCAGCGGCAGCCCCTTGCCCGCCGGGAGCGAGCCGAGGGCGATCGCGGCGAGGTAGCCGCTGGGGACCACCAGGCCCCATGGCGTGAGCGCCGCGCCGACCACGAGCCCCGCGGCGATCGCCAGCACCGCGGTCGGCGGGGCGAGGTAGCGCAGGTTGATGGAGCCCTCGTGGTAGCGGGCGACGACGTGCCGCCAGCGGCCGTAGTCCTTGTACTGCTTGGCGAGGGCGCGCACGCTCGGCCGCGGCCGGTACGACACCTTCAGCTCCGGCGAGAACCAGATCAGGCCGCCGGCCTCCCGGATCCGGAAGTTCAGCTCCCAGTCCTGGGCGCGGATGAACTCCTCGTTGTAGCCGCCCTGTTGCTCCAGGGCCTCGCGCCGGAAGACGCCGAGGTACACGGTCTCGGCGGGGCCGGCCTCGCCGCCCGTGTGGAACGCGGCGTTGCCGACGCCGATCTTCGAGGTCATCGCGGCGGCGACCGCGTGCTCCCAGTCGTTCTCGCCCTCGGCGTGCATGATGCCGCCGACGTTCATCGCGCCGGTCTCCTCCAGGAGCCGTACCGCGGTGGCGATGTAGTTCGGCGAGAGCATGCCGTGGCCGTCGACGCGCACGACGATCGGGTGCCGGGAGGCCTTGATCGCGGCGTTCAGCGCGGCCGGCGTGCGGCCGGTCGGGTTCGGGACGGTGTGGACGCGCGGGTCGTCGCGGACGAGCTCGGCGGCGATCTCGTCCGTGCGGTCCTTGGACGGACCGAGGGCGATCACGACCTCCAGCTCGCCGGCGTACTCCTGCGCGAGGATCGCTTGGACGGCTCCGCGCAGATGCCGCTCCTCGTCGAGGACGGGCATGATCACAGAGACAGCGGGGAGTCGCACGTCGGAATTGGCGTTCATCGGTGCTCACGTTACCGCGAACGGGGGACACCTCCGCGCCCCGCCGGGGCGGCGGACCGGGCCACAGATCGTATGGACCTACGGTGCTCACGGATCCCACGTACGGCCGTCGCCCGGAGGTGTCCCCCTTGCCCACGCCGCCTCGGTCCGCCGCCCCGCCCCGTCCGCAGCGCCGCCCCCACCCCGCCCGTGCCCCGCAGCAGCGCGGCCCGCGGCCACCCGTCCGGCGCAAGAAGCCCCGCTGGGCCATGCGGGCGGTGACGACCCTGTCGGTCGTCGTGCTCGCCTCGGCCGGGATCGGGCACGCGGTGGTCACCAGCCTCGACGCGGACATCGCCCGCGTCGACCCCTTCAAGGACATGAAGAACCGCCCGGCCGCCGGGCACGGCATGAACGTCCTGCTGGTCGGCACGGACGGCCGCGACCGGATCACCGAGCAGGAGCGGCGCCGCTATCACCTGGGCGGCGCCCCCTGCCACTGCACCGACACGATCATGATCGTGCACATCTCGGAGGACCGGGAGCGGGCGAGCGTGGTGAGCCTGCCGCGCGACTCGTACGCCATGACGCCGCCGCACGTCGACGAGACCACCGGCCGACGGCACAACGGCCACCCCATCAAGATCAACGCGGCGTACGCGGAGGGCGGCCCGAACCTCACCGTGCAGACGGTCGAGGACATGACGCACGTGAAGATCGACCACTACCTGGAGGTCGACTTCACCAGCTTCATGAAGACGGTGGACGTGCTCGGCGGCGTGAAGATCTGCACGGCGGAGCCCCTGAAGGACACGTACACCGGTCTGAACCTCCCGGCCGGCACGCACACCCTCATGGGCGGCCAGGCACTCCAGTACGTCCGCGCCCGCCATGTCGACGGCGCCTCCGACCTGGGCCGCATGAAGCGCCAGCAGCGCTTCCTGGCCGCGCTCATCGACCGCGCGACCTCCTCGGGCATCCTCCTCAACCCCATGAAGTTCCGCGACGTGACGCGGGCGGTCCTCGGCTCGGTCCGCGCGGACAAGGGCTTCGGCACGGACGAACTCCTCGACCTCGGCCGCGCGATGCGCAACTTCTCGCCGTCCTCCTCGGAGTTCACCACCGTCCCCATCGGCCAGATGGGCTACGTCGTCAAAGGCATCGGCTCGACTTTGAAGTGGGACACCGCGAAGGCCGACCGTCTCTTCCAGGACCTCCGCGACGACAAGCCCCTGACCGTGCACCGCCCGACCGCCCCGCAGCCGGTCCGCGTCGACGTCGCCCCGCAGCAGATCCGCGTCCAGGTCGAGAACGGCACGGCGACGGCGGGCCTGGGCAAGCGCGTGGACACGGCCCTGGCGGCCACGGGCTTCCGCACCACCCACGCCCCCGCCAACGCCACCGACCGCACGGTCAGGCGCACGGTCGTCGAGTACGACCCCCGCTGGGACCGCTCCGCCAGGTCGCTGGCGGCCGCGCTGCCCGGCAGCGAACTGCGCGCGGTGAAAGGCCTCGGGCCGACGCTGAAGGTGATCGCGGGGGCGGACTTCAAGGACGTACGGAAGGTACGGGCGGAGGATGCGACGCAGGGGGAGTTCGGGGTGGTGACCGGGGATCAGGTGGTGTGCTCGTAGGTGCCGGTGCGGCAGAACATGCCGGATTGTTCCCGTCCGCCCGATGGCGCCCGGTGCCGGGCGGGCGTAGGACGGGAAGGGCACGGGGCCCGTCCCGGGCCTCACCGTCTCCCAGGAGGAGCCATGACCCAGACCGGACCGATGAGCGCCATGAGCAAGGAGATGCAGGACTGCGTCGAGGCCTGCATGACGTGCCACAGCATGTGCGAGGAGACCATGAGCTCCTGCATGCAGATGGGCGGTCAGGCCCAGATGCAGATCATGCGGGCGCTCATCGACTGCTCCGAGATGACCCGTATGTGCGCGGACATGATGATGCGCCGCTCCCCCATGTCGGCCGAGATGTGCGCGATGTGCGCCAAGGCCTGCGACATGTGTGCCGAGGCGTGTATGTCCATGCCGGACGACCCGCAGATGATGCGCTGCGCGGAGGCGTGTCGCCGCTGCGCGGAGATGTGCCGGACGATGGCGGGCGCGACGATGTGACACCGGCCCGCGTGACCGCTACGTGAACAGCGGCTCCAGCGCCCGCCCCAGATCCGCCGCCTCGCGGAAGTGCACCGTCCGCATCCCCAGGGCCGCCGCCGCTTCGACGTTCTCCTCGGAGTCGTCGACGAACAGACAGCGATCCAGGGATACGCCGGCCAGCTCGGCCGCGTGGCGGTAGATCCGTGGGTCCGGCTTGGCCAGGCCCACGCGGGCGCTGTTGACGACGTGGTCGGCGAGGTCGGTCAGGCCCAGGGTGTCCAGGTCGGACTCCAGGTCCAGGGACGCGTTGGAGACCAGGACCAGCGGGACCCGGATACGGGCGCGCCGGAGCAGGCCGACCACCTCGTCGTCCGCGTGGAAGGGGGACTCCAGGAGGGCCAGAGCCAGTCCGTACGCCGTCTGCGGCTCCGGGACCAGGCCGGCGAGGCCGTCGGCTATCCGCTCGGCCCACTCCTGCGAGGTGATCTCGCCCAGCAGCAGCGGCTGGTCCGTCTCCGGCGCGAACGCGACCTTCTTGGTGGTGCCCTCGGCGATCCCCGCGGCCCGCTCCAGCGCCTCCAGGCGGGAGGAGTCGAAGGACCGGATCACATTGTCGACGTCACACAGAACCGCCCCGAAGGGCGGTCTGTGGTTGTTGCCGTTGCTGTCAGTCACCCGAGACCGTGACCTTCTGGTCGTTGTTGAGCTCGTTCACCAGGGTCTTCACCTTCGCCTTGTCCCAGACGAGGTTGCCGCCGGTGGAGCCGGAGATCGGCATGTTCATCGACGTGCCGTCACCGCCGCTGACACCCTTCATCGCCCAGAACATGGACGCCAGGTCCCACAGGCTCATGTCCTTGTCGACGGTGAGGGAGTCCAGGCCCGCGCTCATCGTCGGGTACAGCTTGAAGGGGTTGAGCACGGTCGACGGCGTCGCCACCTGGTGGGCCAGCGCCGACAGGAACTTCTGCTGGTTCTTGGTGCGCTGGAGGTCGGAGGCGGCGAAGGCGTGCCGGGTACGGACGAAGGCCAGCGCCTGCTCGCCGTTCAGCGTCTGCTTGCCCGCCTTGAAGTCGGCGCCCGAGTACTTGTCCTTGAAGCCCTTGTCGATGTCGATGGTCACACCGCCGACCGCGTCCACGATGTTCGCGAAACCGGCGAAGCCGATCTCCACGTAGTGGTCGATGTGCAGGCCCATGTTGGCCTCGACGGTGCGCACCAGCAGCGTCGGCCCGTCCTCCGCGTAGGCGGCGTTCAGCTTCGTCTGCCGGCCGGTGCTCTGGTAGGTCTTCCCGGACGTCGATCCCTTGTACGTCGGGATCGTCACGTTCGAGTCGCGGGGCAGCGAGATCAGCGTGTCGCCGTTGTCGCCGACGTGCAGGATCATCATCGAGTCGGTGCGCTTGCCCTCCGCGGAGCCGGTGTGCAGCTCCTTCTTCTGCTCGGAGGAGAGCCCGGCGCGGCTGTCGGAGCCGACGATCAGGTAGTTCGTGCCGTCGCCCGCCGCGGGACGGTCGATGACGGTGGACAGGTCGACGTCCCGGTGCAGCTTGGAGTCGGCCCAGAAGTACGTGGCGACGGACGTGACGACCATCACCGTCACCAGTGTGATCGCGGTCCACTTGATACGGCGCCGCCAGTTCGGCCGCGGCCGCGGCTCGCCCTGGTAGCCGCCGCCCGGTCCGCCGCCGTTCGGCGAGCCGTAGACCTGGCCGGTGTTGTAGCCGCTGTCGTAGTCGTTGCCGTACTGGTCGCCGCCGTACCCCTGGCCGTCGACGTACGTCGGCTGCTGGGGCACGTTCTGGCCGTACGGCGGCGCGGACGGGCCGGAGCCCCCGTACGCGCCCGAGGCGGGCCGGCGGACCTGCCGCATGACACGAGCGCTCTCAGGCTGTGCGCTCGCGCTGCCGCCCCCGTACCGGTTGCCGCGGTTGTCTCCGGACCATCCCTCGGGCCAATCGTTCATGGGCCCCAGTGTGCAGGGAGCGGCGGTCCCCTTTACAAGGGTCGTAGGAAAATCAGGGCACTGCTGTTGCGAACCCAACACAAAGTCCGCAGATGTCCGGTCGGCACAAGAGCCTGGGTCACGTCCTCGGCCGGATCAGCGCGCGGCGTCTGGTGCTCCCCCAGAGGGGGCACCCCCAGATCGCAAGGCGCCGGAGCACCCTCGTGGCGGAGCCACGTGGGTGGTTCGGCAACGCGGCTGGGGGTCCCCCCTCTGGGGGAGTGCGTGCCAGGCGTCGCGTGCCCGGCCGAGGACATGACCCAGGCTCTAGGGTGGGGGCCATGACAGACCAGGCCACCGCCGCGGAAGCCGACATCCCGGGCAAGCCCACCTCGGCGTCCCGGACCACGCTCAGCCACATCATGACCCACAACGACACGAACCTGCTGGGGACCGTGCACGGCGGCGTGATCATGAAGCTGGTGGACGACGCGGCGGGCGCGGTGGCCGGCCGGCACAGCGGCGGGCCCGCGGTCACCGCGTCCATGGACGAGATGGCGTTCCTGGAGCCGGTCCGCGTCGGTGACCTGGTCCATGTGAAGGCCCAGGTCAACTGGACCGGCCGGACCTCGATGGAGGTGGGGGTCCGGGTCCTGGCGGAGCGCTGGAACGAGTCGACACCGGCCACCCAGGTCGGCTCCGCGTACCTGGTCTTCGCGGCCGTGGACGCCGACGGCAAGCCGCGCCGGGTCCCGCCGGTCCTCCCGGAGACGGAGAAGGACAAGCGGCGCTACCAGGAGGCCCAGATCCGCCGCACCCATCGGCTGGCGCGGCGGCGGGAGATCATGGAGCTGCGGGAGAAGCGGGCGGCGGAGGGGCTGGACGACTGAGCCTTCGGCTCCCCGGACTTCCCGTTCACCCCTTCACCTCGAACCAGAGCAGCTTGCCCGCACGGCGGTCGAAAGGGCTGTCACCGAGGGGTACGCCGCCCCAGCAGTCGGCGTATTCCTGTACGAGCCCCAGCCCGCGTCCCCCGTCGGCATGCGCCGGGGCGAGCGGGACCTGATCACAGGGCGGCCGGCCGAAAGGCGCGGGAATCCGAGGGTGACTGTCCCAGACCCCGACGCGCATACGCCCATCGGCGAGTGCAGTCAGGCGGAGGGACGCGGGGCCGTTGGTGTGCAGGTAGGTGTTCGTCACCATCTCGGAGGTCAACAGCTCGACGGCGTCGAGGACTTCGAGCCTGCCGTGGCTGTGCAGCACCGACCGTACGGTCATGCGTGCGACCCGTGCCGCCCGTGGGTCATGGGGCAGGCGGAGGGCGTACACCCAGGTGTCGCGCGGGGATACGGTGCGCATGGAAACCTCCAGAACTCACAGGGAAGGGAGCTCGGGCTCGCTCGCTCAACTGCCGCGCAGGGCGGTGGCATTGCCTGGGTTGGTGCGCTTCCGGCTTATGGGCGTGGGGAGTTGGGCGGCACGTGACAACCGTAGGGCAGATGGTTAGATACATCTAACCGAATGAGATAAAACCATCCAAGCTTCACTCGTGCGAGGGAACGCACCGCCGCCTCGCGGCCAGGAAGGAGGCGCCGTGCCGCCCACCAACAGCCCCACGCTCCGACAGCGAAGACTGGGTGCGGAGCTGCGCAAACTCCGCGAGCGCGCGGGACTCACCGCCACTGGCGCCGCCGAACTCCTCGGAGTCAACCAGGCGCGCGTCAGCATGATCGAGACCGGCCGCACGCCCATCAGCTCCGATCGCCTCCGCGCCATGGCGGGCGCCTACGATTGCAACGACGAGGAACTCGTCGACGCCCTCGCCGCGATGACGGGTCGGCGAGCCCGGGGCTGGTGGGAGGAGTACCGCGATCACGTACCGGTCGCCCTGGTCGACTTGGCCGAGTTGGAGCAGCATGCCTCCGGGCTTCGCGCGGCACTCCTGATCCACATCCCGGCACTGCTGCAGACCACCGACCATGCCCGCGCCCTCTTCCAGGCAGTGGTGCCACCGATGCGACAGTACGAGATCGAGCACCGCCTCACGCATCGAATGAAGCGGCAGGGCGTCCTGCACCGGTCAGATCCGCCTCCGTACACGGCGATCATTCACGAGGCGGCGCTCCGTATGGACTTCGGCGGTCCCGTCGTCGCCCGTGGGCAGCTCAAGCATCTGCTCGACATGAGCGAATTGCCTCACGTGACCGTCCGAGTGATCCCCTTCGGTACAGACCACTTCCCGGCCACCGGCCAGTCCTTCGACTACGTCGAGGGCTCCGTCTCCCAGCTCGACACGGTCCAGTTGGACTCGCACCACGGCGCCTGCGAATTCCTCGACGCCGAGGCCCAGTTGAACAAGTACCGGGCCGTTCTGGACCGCATGGAGTCCTGCGCGCTCAGCCCCGCCGAGACGCGGGACTTCATCCACCACCGCATCCAGGACCTGTGAAGGAACCCACCATGCAGAGCCTCAACTGGCAGAAGTCCACGTACAGCGGCGACGGCTCGAACTGCGTGGAGATAGCCACCACCCCCACCACCATCCACATCCGCGACTCCAAAACTCCTACCAGCCCCCACCTCAGCCTCCAGACCACTGCCTGGGCGAAGTTCCTCTCGCAACTCCAGTGCTGAGTTCCAACCAATGCGTGTGCAAGTTCTCGCAAGTTCCTGGTCTCCGTTCGGTGTTGGGCACAAGATCGAGCACAGAGGCCCGACTACAAGGAGGCGGCGATGGCGCTGATCAAACTTGGCCAGGATCCCGAGAGCCCGGAGGGCAAGTCGCCCACCATTTACCTCGACGACGAGAAGGGCACCTACCTCGTACAGGGCTGGAAGGTGCTTGACGAAGCCCGTCGTTCACAGCTGGACCTTCCGGGCCACGAGGACGTGATCGAGATCCCGCAGCGCATGGTGCAGTTCTTTCCGGAGGTGATGAACGGTGGTGGCGGCGCCGGCTCTTGCGGAGCGGTTGCGGAACTGCACGCGCTCCGCAGTCCATCTGGAGATGCGCGACGAGTACATGCGCTCCGACCCCCGGTTCGCCGCCTGGCAGAACGGTGTCCGTGACGATCCCGCCGAACGCGACCCAGAACGCCGGCCATGGCTACGACTCATCGCCGACCTCGTAGCCCAGGGAGTGGAAGTACGCAGGGCCCGGATCGTCTCGGAGCCCGTGTCGGACTACATCCGCTTCGAACACCACCTGACCGGCCCCACCGTGGAAGCCGGCGAGCAGGTGCGCTGGCTTCCTCGCCGCCGCGCATCCGCGCTGGCCCTGCCCGGCAACGACTTCTGGCTCTTCGACGACAGCTCGGTCCTCTTCCACCACTTCGGCGGCGACGGTGAACTCGCCCCAGACGACGAAGAGTTCACCGAGGATCCAGCCGTCGTGAAACTGTGCGCGGACGCTTTCGAGGCCGTTTGGACCCGAGCGGTGCCCCATGCGGACTACAGACTCGCCTGATCCAGAATTCCCAGTGTGACGTCATCCAGTGTTCAGCAAGCACGGCAGGCCCTCGGCCGGCGTCTTCGCGAGATCCGCCGGGACGCCGGCCTCACGGCACGGGAGCTGGCCAGGCGTGCCGACTGGCACGAGTCGAAGTGCTCACGGCTTGAGAACGGGCGCACACTCCCCTCCGACTCGGATATTCGGACGTACACGACGCTCTGCGCCGCCCAGCACCAGAACGCCGACCTGATCGCCACGGCACGTGGCATAGAAGGCGCGTACGTCCAATGGCGGCGTATGGAGCGGGCGGGCCTGCGGCGCGTCCAGCAGTCCGTGGCGCCGCTCTTCGAGCGCACCCGCCGCTTCCGGGTCTACCAGTCCTGGGTGATCCCCGGCCTGCTCCAGTCTGCC
Source organism: Streptomyces cylindrosporus (assembly GCF_022698165.1). Classification (GTDB taxonomy): domain Bacteria; phylum Actinomycetota; class Actinomycetes; order Streptomycetales; family Streptomycetaceae; genus Streptomyces; species Streptomyces cylindrosporus. Next base: position 705,573 of record NZ_JALDAY010000004.1, on the reverse strand, counting down.
GCCTACACCCGCGCCGTACTCAATACCGTGGCCCAACTCCGAGATGTGCCGGATGGCATCGACGACGCGGTGGCCGTCCGCATGGATCGGCAGCGCATTCTCCACTCCGGCAACCATCGGTTCGCCATGCTCGTCGAGGAATGGGTGCTGCGCACGGTCATCGGTGACAACGAGACCATGGCCGGCGCGCTCGGCCACCTGATCTCAGTCGCATCGTTTCCCTCTGTCAGCCTGGGCGTCATCCCTCTCGGTACACCGCGCGGTGCCGGTTGGCCCGTCGAATCGTTCACCATGTACGACGACGCACAGGTCAACGTGGAACTCGTCTCCGCCCACCTCACCGTTACCCAGCCGGGCGAGATAGCGGAGTACGCAAAAGCCTTCAGGGAACTGTCCGCCATTGCCGTCTACGGCACACAGGCCAGGTCGCTCATCACCGCCGCCATCGACACCCTCGGGTGATCACCGCGCAAGCTCATGCAAGTTCGTAGCACCCGGCGCCCGCCGCTTCCTACGGTCGTTCACATCGACGCGGAATCGATCGGGAGGGTGCGGTGCGATGGGCGAGAGCAGGGCGCAGGACGCCGAGTCGGCCGGCCGTCTGGGCAGCAGTGAGGCCCGGCAGTTCCTCTCTCGACTCTCCGGAGCATTCGGAGTGGACGGCGTGCTCTTGGTGCGGAAGAGCGGCCCCGGCCCCGAGGGCGCTGATCTGGCCCCCAGTTCGGCTTTGCACTGGCCACATTGTGAGTGCGGGAGCCCGAAGTGCCCTGACTCCAAAGCCCCGACCGACAGGTCGGCCGAAGGCCTCAGCAGCAGAGTCGCCGAGGCCAACGCGCGGAGCCGCAGGGGTGGGCTGTGAGCAGCAGGACGGTCCTGCGGTACGTGATGCACCGGATCACCGAGCATCCCGACACGGACCTCACATTCGAGGCTGAGTGCCTGCACTGCAAGTGGAAGGCGACGCCTTCCGACGACTCGGCGGCCGTCGATGTGGAGTGCATGGCCCACACGGGCCGCTCCGGCCATGCCGGCTTCCGTCGCATCCGCACCTCATTCGCCGTGGCCGTCCGCGCCGAGTAGAGACCCGCCGCAAGAAGGACCTGAACTCCCGTCCAACCGGGCGGAGGCGGTCAGCCATGGCCGCGATCAGCTGAGCAGGAAGGTGCAGTGATGCTGGACGGAAACGATCTCTACGCCCTCGACATCGACGGGACCTCGTTCGTGAAAGCGTGCGGCGGACCCTGCACGGAAGGGTGCGTGACCCTCGCCCGGATCGGTGAGGACGCCTGGGCCCTCGGCGACAGCAAACGGCCGGACGCTCAGCCGCTGAGGTTTACCACGGAGGAGCTGGACGCGGCCGGTATCGACCCGGCGCGGTTCGGCCTGGGCGTCTGATTCGTCCTCGCCCTGTCGGTCGGGCCCGGTTCAGATTCGGTTTCCTGGGCCGTGCCCGACCGGTTCCCCGTCCGCCACACTCGAACTGGACCGACTCGTGCACCACCACGGCTACGTGTGGACCGGGCCCAAAGAACGCTTCGACCAAGAGGCGCTACGGCGACCTCCGCATCTTGATCCGCCACCCCCGCCGGCTCCCAACGACCCTGTGGGAGAACGGTTGTTGCAGCGCTACCGGGAAGTGGCCACGGAATTCCCCACCGTCGATCTGCCACCACTGGAAATCGCCTACTGGCTCCTCAAGCCGCGTTCACTGGTTCGCGGCACATGGGACGAGCCGAAGGAAGCGGCCGCCTGGCTCGGGGAGCAGCTGACCGAGCATGCGCACCGATTCGCCTGCGAGCAGGACCAGGCCGTCAGCCGAGTGGGCAGGCTGGTCGACTCCGCCGCTGAACGACTCGCCACGGGAGCCGACGTGTCGTACGGCTTCTATCTCGAACGCCCCTCGTACCTGCACTTGGCCGTGGTGACCTGTTCCCCGAACCGCTCGACGCCCACCCTGCCTTGTCCTCTCGTATGAGCAAGGCACGCTCAAGACACCTTGAAGGAGGCTGCCGTGTACCTGGACGGCGACGAATGGAACGCGTACTTCCGGGACTTCAAGCGCTCCGCGTTCCGGCTCGAAGTGCACCAGACCTACACCATGCCGGGCGAGGCGGCGACCTTTCGTGACTTCCTGGCCGGCGAGCGCATGCCGGACGGCTTCAACTCGCAGTGGCATCGGACCATTTGTGCGCACGCGGCGGCGGGCCGAACGATGACCCGCGCGAAGACAGTGCGCCGGCCGCTCACGCCGTACAGCAGGTACCTCTTCTCGTGGGCGGTGCCGACGAACGTCGCGGCCGGGGAGGACTACCGCATCGTCGATCTGACCGACCGGCCGAACCCTGGACGGCCTGAGCAGGACTTCTGGATGTTCGACGAGACGACTGTCGTTCATCTCAACTACCGGCCGGACGGGACACAGATAACCGGGAGTTGATGACGGAGGACATCAGCCGGTCCTTGGAGTGAAGCCCCGGTCCGGGCCCAAGGCGGCCGACCGGGGCTTCCTCCATGGCCCGTTACGGCAGGTTCCGCGCCATCACGATCCGCTGGACCTGGTTCGTGCCCTCGTAGATCTGCGTGATCTTCGCGTCGCGCATCATGCGCTCCACCGGGTAGTCGCGGGTGTACCCGTACCCGCCCAGCAGCTGCACCGCGTCCGTCGTGACCTCCATCGCCACGTCCGAGGCGAAGCACTTGGCCGCCGCGCCCTGGAAGGTGAGGTCGGCGTCGCCGCGCTCCGAGGCCGCCGCGGCCTGGTAGGTGAGGGCGCGGGCCGCCGCGATCTTCATCGCCATGTCGGCGAGCATGAACTGGATGCCCTGGAAGTCGGCGATCGGCTTGCCGAACTGCTTGCGCTCCTGGACGTAGCCCTTGGCGTAGTCGAGGGCGCCCTGGGCGACACCGAGCGCCTGCGCCGCGATCGTGATGCGGGTGTGGTCCAGGGTCTTCATCGCCGTGGCGAAGCCGGTGCCCTCCTCGCCGATCATGCGGTCCGCGGGGATGCGGACGTTGTCGAGGTAGACCTCGCGGGTCGGGGAGCCCTTGATGCCGAGCTTCTTCTCGGGGGCGCCGAAGGAGACGCCCTCGTCCGACTTCTCGACCACGAACGCCGAGATGCCCTTCGAGCGCTTGGTCGGGTCCGTCACCGCCATGACCGTGTAGTAGTCGGAGACGCCGGCGTTGGTGATCCAGCGCTTCACGCCGTTCAGGACCCAGAAGTCGCCGTCGCGGACCGCCTTGGTCTTCATGCCGGCCGCGTCCGAACCCGCGTCCGGCTCGGAGAGGCAGTACGAGAACATGCCGTCGCCCTTGGCGAGCGGGGTCATGTACTTCTTCTTCAGCTCCTCGGAGCCGGAGAGGATCACCGGGAGCGAGCCCAGCTTGTTCACCGCGGGGATCAGGGAGGAGGAGACGCAGACCCGCGCCACCTCCTCGATCACGATCACCGTGGCCAGCGCGTCGGCGCCCGCGCCGCCGTACTCCTCGGGGACGTGCACGGCGTGCAGGTCGCTGGCGACCAGTGCGTCCAGGGCCTCCTGCGGGAAGCGGGCCTCCTCGTCCACCGCGGCGGCGTACGGCGCGATCTTCGCCTCGGCCAGTGAACGGATCGCGTCACGGAGCATGTCGTGCTCCTCGGACGGGCGGTACAGGTCGAAGTCAGCCGATCCGGCCAAGGTCTCTCACGCTCCAAAACGCTGCGATTGCCGACGCTAATTACCGTTAAGTAACTCAAATTTTAGGGGGCGGCTCACAGGAGGGATACGTGAGCTTGGCGACAGCGGGAAAAGTGCCCCGGGAAGGCCCTGCGCAAGCCCCGGATATGCTCGGGCAGCGCAGCAGACCCAGTCCCCCTCAGGAGCACCCATGAGCCTCAAGATCACTGTGATCGGCACCGGCTACCTCGGCGCCACGCACGCCGCGGCCATGGCCGAGCTGGGCTTCGAGGTGCTCGGGCTCGACGTGGTGCCGGAGAAGATCGCCAAGCTGGAGCGGGGCGAGGCCCCGATGTTCGAACCGGGCCTGGACGAGCTGCTGCGCAAGCACGTCGCCGGGATCGAGGGCTCCACCGGGCGGCTGCGCTTCACCATGGACTGGGCCGAGGTGGGGGCCTTCGGCGACGTGCACTTCCTGTGCATCAACACCCCGCAGAAGCACGGCGAGTACGCCTGCGACATGTCGTACGTCGACTCCGCCTTCGCCTCCCTCGCGCCGCATCTGACCCGGCCCGTCCTGGTCGTCGGCAAGTCGACCGTGCCGGTGGGGTCCGCCGACCGGCTGGCCCGCTTCCTCGTCGAGAACTCCCCGGCCGGCGAGGGCGCCGAGCTGGCCTGGAACCCGGAGTTCCTGCGCGAGGGCTTCGCCGTGGAGGACACCCTGCACCCCGACCGGATCGTGGTCGGCGTCCGCAGCGAGCGGGCCGAGAAGCTGCTGCGGGAGGTGTACGCGACGCCGGTCGCCGAGGGCACGCCCTTCGTCGTCACCGACTTCCCGACCGCCGAGCTGGTGAAGACCTCCGCGAACTCCTTCCTCGCCACCAAGATCTCCTTCATCAACGCGATGGCGGAGATGTGCGAGGCCTCCGGCGGCGATGTCGCCAAGCTCGCGGAGGCGATCGGGTACGACGACCGGATCGGGAAGAAGTTCCTGCGGGCCGGCATCGGCTTCGGCGGTGGCTGTCTGCCCAAGGACATCCGGGCGTTCATGGCGCGCGCCGGTGAGCTCGGCGCCGACCAGGCGCTGACCTTCCTGCGCGAGATCGACTCGATCAACATGCGCCAGCGCGGGCAGATGGTGGAGCTGGCCCGGCAGATACTGGGCGGCGGCTCCTTCCTGGGCAAGCGGGTCGCGGTGCTCGGCGCCACCTTCAAGCCCGACTCGGACGACGTCCGCGACTCCCCCGCGCTGAACGTCGCCGGGCAGATCCACCTCCAGGGCGGCCAGGTCACGGTGTACGACCCCAAGGGCATGGACAACGCCCGCCGGGTCTTCCCGACGCTCGGGTACGCCGACAGCGCGGTCGAGGCGGTGCGGGGCGCCGACGTCGTACTGCATCTGACGGAGTGGCGGGAGTTCCGCGAGCTGGACCCGGCGGCGCTGGGCGAGGCCGCGGCGGCCCGGGTGATCCTGGACGGGCGCAACGCGCTGGATCCGGCGCTGTGGCGGAAGGCGGGCTGGACGTACCGGGCGATGGGGCGCCCGACCGCTTAGACGTGAACAACGCCGCTTAGACGTGAACAACGCCGGTTAGACGTGAACGACGCCGGTTCGGCCGAGGCTCAGTCGGCCGAACCGGCGTCTCGTTGCATTCTGCACCACCGGCCCGTGCGGCGGCCGGGGAACTACTTGGCCCGGTACCGCCGCATCTTCGCGCGCGCCCCGCACACCTGCATCGAGCACCAGCGGCCGCGGCCGGCGGGGCTGCGGTCGTAGTACGCCCAGTGGCAGGTCTCGGCCTCGCAGGCCTTGAGGCGGTTCCAGGTGCCGTCGACCAGGGACTGGGCGACGGCCGCGGCGACCCGGGACGGCAGCGGGCGGGCGTCGGCCGGGGCGAGGGCGGCCGAGCCGTCGGCCGGGTCGACCGTGACGCGCAGGGGTGCGGACGCCAGCAGCTCGCCCAGCGGCCTGACCCGGGCGTGCGGCGCGTGGCCGGCGTGGGCCAGCAGCGCGACCCGCAGGGCCTCCCGCAACTCGCGCGCGCCCGCGACCTCGTCCTCCGCGAGCCCGAAGCGCGCCCTGCCGTCCGCGGTGTCGAGGGCGTCGGCGCCCGATTCGATGTCCAGGGTGTTGACCAGGGACTCGACCAGGGCCAGACCGCCCGGCGCGGCCGATCTCTCACTCATGCTTGCGACGTTACCTCCAATGCGCCAGTATGCAGTAACCGTTACTGGCTGAACCCGTCTAGAGGTAACACCGGAGGTAATCATGGCTCTCGCCAAGCTCGGTGCCGTCGTCCTGGACTGTCCCGACCCGCGACTGCTCGCCGGCTTCTACGCCGAGCTGCTCGGCGGCACCGTCGAGGTGGAGGACGGCTGGGCGGACCTCACCACCCCCGACGGCCGGGCGCTGGCCTTCCAGGCCGCACCCGGCTTCACCGCCCCGCAGTGGCCCTCGCCCGAGCACTCGCAGCAGTTCCACCTGGACCTGACCGTCGAGGACCTCGACAAGGCCGAGGCCGGTGTCCTGGCGCTGGGCGCGAAGCCGCTGGACGCCGACGACCGGTCGCGGACGTTCCGTGTGTACGCCGACCCGGCGGGGCACCCGTTCTGCCTCTGCGCCTGCTGAGCAACCTCGAACCTGGAGGACACCATGCCCGTGGCCCGCTTCCGCTCCGTCGTGCTGGACTGCCCCGACCCGCGCGCGCTCGCCGACTTCTACGCGGCGGTCGCGGGCGGCACCCCGGTCGCCGAGGACGACGACTGGGTCGTACTCCGGGTGCCGGACGGGCCTCGGCTCGCCTTCCAGCGGGCCGAGGGCTTCACGCCGCCCGAGTGGCCGCGCGCGGACCGCAACTCGCAGCAGTTCCACCTCGACTTCGACGCCGGGGCGACCTGGGCGGAGATCGACGCGGCGCACGAGCGGGTGCTGGCGCTGGGCGCACGGCCGCTGGACCTGGAGGACCGGGAGAAGAAGGACTTCCAGGTGTACGCCGATCCGGCGGGGCATCCGTTCTGCCTCTGCCGGATCGAAACCCCCTGAACCCCGGATCGGGGCCCGGTCACCCGTCCAGGTCGGCGATCTTCGCCGTCGACGGCTCGCGGCGCTGCTGCGCGGCACGGGCCGTGAAGTCGGCGCTGCGCAGGACGCGCTGGACGTTGCCCCAGGTCAGCAGGGCGATGTCGGCCTCGGACCAGCCGCGGTGCAGCAGCTCGGCGATGAGGTGCGGGTAGCAGGAGGCGTCGCCGAGGTCCTGGGGGTGGGCGGTGCCGGCGTCGTACGTACCGGACAGGCCCACGCACTCCGGGCCCGCGATCTCGCGGACGTGGTCGAGGTGGTCGGCGACGTCGCGCACCGACGGGCCGGTCTGCTCGGCGGTCAGCGGCACCATGCACAGTCCCTTGGCGGCGCCCAGCTCCGTGAGCAGGCCGTCGGGGAGATTGGCGGGGTGGGGGCGCAGGGCGCGGGCCGCGGAGCGGGTGAACAGGACCGGGGACTTGGACACCGCGAAGGCGCGGTGGATGGTGTCGGCGGAGGCGCCGGAGAGGTCGGCGAGCACGCCGAGCCGGTTCATCTCGCGGACGACCTCCTCGCCGAAGCGGGTCAGCCCGGCCTCGCTCGCCCAGGTCGCGCCGGAGAGGGTGAGGATCCGCAGGCCGAGAGCGTGCAGGGAGCGCAGGATGCCGAGGGAGTCGCCGAGGGCGGCGGCTCCGGCGGGGCCCAGCAGGACGGCGACGCGGCCGCAGTTGCGGGCGTCGGTGGTCTGGCCCGCGGTGCAGGTGAGGCGGAGGCCCTCGGGGTGGGCCTGTACGACGGTCTTGACCAGGTCCAGCTGCTCCAGGGTGGCCCCGACGGCCCGGTCCCCGGCGAGGCCCTCCGGCAGGTGCAGCGACCAGAACAGGGCGCCGACGTGCCCCTCGCGCATCCGGGGCACGTCCGTGTCGACGGCGCTCTCGCCCAGCTCCAGGTCGTACCAGGGCAGGTGGCGCAGCGCCCAGGGCAGCCCGCTGTAGCCGTCGGCGACGGGGTGCGCGGCGAGGATGGCGTGGGCGCGCTCCAGCGGTGCGGAGTCCGGGTCGGAGACGGGGCTGTACGCCTCGGCGGCCTCGAAGGGGTCGGGCAGGCCGTCGAGCCCGCCGACCTCGGTGGGAGGGTGCAGTTCGTCCTGGAGGTCTGCCATGGCGGGCTCCGTACGTCGTGATCGCAGTACGGTTCACCGTCGCACGGAGGGCGGGTGGCTTCCTGGTGGGTGGGGCGTTCGGGCGTCGGCCGGTTCAGCGACCCCGACGCCCCCGCGCACCTCAGCCGTCGAGCTGCTCGATGGTCGCGTTCGACGGCCCCCGTGTGGCTTGCAGCTCCCGGGCCACGTCCTCCGCGGCGCCCAGCACGCGTACCGAGTTCTGCCAGGTCAGCTTGGCCAGGTCGGTCCTCGACCAGCCGCGGTCGAGGAGCTCCGCGATCAGGTTGGGGTAGCCGGAGACGTCGCTCAGGCCGTCCGGGGTGAAGGCCGTGCCGTCGTAGTCGCCGCCGATGCCCAGGTGGTCGATGCCCGCCACCTCGCGCATGTGGTCCAGGTGGTCGGCGACGGTCGACACCGTGGCGACCGGGCGCGGGTTGCGCTCCTCGAAGGCGCGGTGCACCTTCATCGCCTCGGGGGTGGTCTCCAGGTGGTGCAGACCGTGGGCGCGCATGTTCTCGTCGGCCGCGGCCGTCCAGTCCACGGCCGCCTGGAGCACGAACTTCGGCACGAACGTCACCATCGCGACGCCGCCGTTGCCGGGGAGGCGTTCGAGGACGTCGTCCGGGATGTTGCGGGGGTGGTCGCAGACGGCCCGCGAGGAGGAGTGCGAGAAGACCACCGGGGCCTCGGTCGCGTCCAGCGCGGCCCGCATGGTCGTCGCCGCGACGTGCGACAGGTCGACCAGCATGCCGAGCCGGTTCATCTCCCGGACGACCTCGCGGCCGAACGCGGACAGGCCGCCGACGTTCGGCTCGTCCGTCGCCGAGTCCGCCCAGTCGTTGTTGTCGTTGTGCGTGAGCGTCATGTAGCGGACGCCCAGGTCGTACAACCCCCGCAGCGTGCCGAGGGAGTTGGCGATCGAGTGGCCGCCCTCCGCTCCCATGAGGGAGGCGATACGGCCGTCCTGCCGCGCCTTCTCCATGTCGGCCGCGGTCAGCGCGGGCGCCAGGTCCGCCGGGTACCGCGCCAGCAACTGCCGTACGCAGTCGATCTGTTCGAGCGTCGCCGGCACCGCGTCGGGCAGGTCGGAGCGCACGTACACCGACCAGTACTGCGCACCGACCCCGCCCTCGCGCAGGCGCGGGATGTCGGTGTGCAGGTGTGCGTTCTGGTGTACGGCGATGTCGCGGGCGTCAAGGTCGTAGCGGACCTGGTTGCGCAGCGCCCAGGGGAGGTCGTTGTGGCCGTCGACCACCGGGAAGTCGGCGAGGAGCGCGCGGGCCTCCGCCAGGGAGGTCGGCCCGGTCATTTCCCGAACCCGAATCCGCCGCCGCTGCTCTCGACCTTGGTGCGCAGGCGCTTGCCCTTCTCGGTGGCCTGGTCGTTCAGGTCCTGCTGGAAGTCGCGCATCTTCTGGAGGAGGTCCTCGTCGTGGGCGGCGAGGATGCGGGCCGCGAGGAGGCCGGCGTTGCGGGCGCCGGCGACCGAGACGGTGGCCACGGGGACGCCGGCCGGCATCTGCACGATCGACAGCAGGCTGTCCATGCCGTCGAGGTACTTCAGCGGGACGGGGACGCCGATGACCGGGAGCGGGGTGACCGAGGCGAGCATGCCGGGCAGGTGGGCCGCGCCGCCCGCCCCCGCGATGATCACCTTCAGGCCGCGGTCGGCCGCCTGCTCGCCGTACGTCACCATCTCGCGCGGCATCCGGTGCGCGGAGACGACGTCGACCTCGTACTCGATCTCGAACTCGTCGAGGGCCTTGGCGGCGGCCTCCATGACGGGCCAGTCGGAGTCCGAACCCATGACGATGCCCACGACGGGGCCGGCAGCGGTGCTCATTCGGTGATGGTGCCTCTCAGGTAGCCGGCTGCGTGACGTGCGCGGTCGAGAACGTCGGCCAGGTCGTCGCCGTAGGTGTTGACGTGGCCGACCTTGCGGCCGGGCTTCACGTCCTTGCCGTACATGTGGATCTTCAGCTGGGGGTCGCGGGCCATGCAGTGCAGGTACGCGGAGTACATGTCGGGGTAGTCGCCGCCGAGGACGTTGACCATGACCGTCCACTTCGCGCGGGGGCGCGGGTCGCCGAGGGGGAGGTCGAGGACCGCGCGGACGTGGTTGGCGAACTGGCTGGTGATCGCGCCGTCCTGGGTCCAGTGGCCGCTGTTGTGCGGGCGCATCGCGAGTTCGTTGACGAGGATGCGGCCGTCGCGGGTCTGGAACAGCTCGACGGCCAGGTGGCCGACGACGTCCAGTTCCTTGGCGATGGTCAGGGCCATCTCCTCGGCCTTGAGCGCGAGGGACTCGTCCAGGTCGGGGGCGGGGGCGATGACCGTGTCGCAGACGCCGTTCACCTGCTGGGACTCGACGACGGGGTACGCCACCGCCTGGCCGTGCGGGGAGCGGACGACGTTGGCGGCGAGTTCGCGGACGTAGTCGACCTTCTCCTCGGCGAGGACCGGGACGCCCGCGCGGAAGGGGTCCGCGGCCTCGGTCTCGTTGTCGACGACCCACACGCCCTTGCCGTCGTAGCCGCCGCGGACGGTCTTGAGGACGACCGGGAATCCTCCCCCACTCTCGGCTCCGCTCGAGCGGGCGGTGCCCCCATCCTCGGCGCCTTCGGGGAGGCCTTCCGCCGCGAACGCGGCCACGTCCGCCGGATCGGTCACGATCCGGTGCCGTGGGCACGGGATGCCGATCGCGTCGAGCCTCGCGCGCATCACGCCCTTGTCCTGGGCGTGCACCAGCGCGTCGGGGCCGGGGCGCACGGGGATGCCGTCCGCCTCCAGCGCCCGGAGGTGCTCGGTGGGTACGTGTTCGTGATCGAAGGTGATCACATCGCAGCCCTTCGCGAACTCGCGGAGCGTGTCGAGGTCGCGATAGTCGCCGATGACGACATCGCTCACGACCTGCGCCGCGGAATCCTGAGGGGTGTCACTGAGGAGCTTGAACCTGATGCCCAGCGGGATGCCTGCCTCGTGTGTCATACGAGCGAGCTGGCCCCCGCCGACCATGCCGACTACCGGGAACGTCACGCCCCTAGGGTATCGGCCGCGCCGACGCGACCGGTTTCCGGCCGGTTCCGGGGTCTCTTACCGCACTCTTCCCGGACTTTTCCGCCTCTTCCCCCGCTCTTCCCATCCTGTTTCCGACCTGTGAGCTCATCCACAGGAGTTTATGAAGGGGGGTGGTTAGCATGGCTGAGTTGACGAAAACGCCGATACCACCGACCGGACGGGGGCCTTCAGGACCATGGGACAGGGTTCCTCCGGGCTGCGAAGGCTCGCGCACGAGATCGCCAAGTTCGGTGCGGTGGGTGCGCTCGGCACCGTCGTGAACTTCGGCGTGTCCAACCTGCTGTGGCATCTGACCAGCCTGCAGGCGGTGCGCGCCAACGTGATCGCCACGGTCGTCGCGATCGGCGTCAACTATCTGGGCTTCCGCTACTTCACCTACCGGGACCGCGACAAGAGCGCCCGCACGAAGGAGCTCTCCCTCTTCCTGGCCTTCAGCGCGGTCGGCCTGGTGATCGAGAACGGCATCCTGTTCGCCGCGATCTACGGCTTCGGCTGGGAGAGCGCTCTGGAGCGGAACGTCTTCAAGGTCGTCGGCATCGGGCTCGGCACGCTGTTCCGGTTCTGGTCGTACCGCACGTGGGTCTTCAAGACGCTGCCGGCCCGGGAGGCGGTGGCCGACGCGGAATCGTTCCTGGAGGAGGCAGACCCGACCGAGGTGCTGCCGCTGCCGAAGGCGGAACAGCGGGTCAGCTGACGTCCGGGTCGCGTGTCCGGGGACGGCCACCCCTGGGGCGTGTCCGGCGCCCCAGCCCTTGGGTGAGCTGTCCGAGGCCCCTCAGCTCACAGCCACCCCCGCTCGCTCAGCGAAACCATCGACCCCTCTCCGACCTCCGACCACGCTCAGGGGACCACCGGGTGGTCATCCACCTCCGGCCACACGCAGGAGGGCACCGGCGGGCCTCATCCCCCTCCGCCCCTCAGCGGACCGGCGGGGCCTCTTCCGCCTCCGACCCTCCGCCGACCGGCGGCTCGTCCGCCCTCTCCGGCCACACTCAGCGAACCGCCGATGCCCCTGCTGCCTCCCCCATCAGCGGACCATCGACCCGTCTGCCGTCTCCAGCGGCGCTCAGTCGGACCCGCCGGGCCCTCGCCCATCTCCGGTCGCCCTCGGTGAAACGTCGGGGGCCCTTCTCCCTCCGGACTCGGCGGATCGTCGGCTCGTCTGCTCAGGTCGGAGCCGCCGGGTTCTCATCCGTCTCCGGGCGCCCTCAGCGGACCGTCGGTTCCTCTTCCGTGTCCGGGCGCTTCAGTGGAGGGGTGCGGGACAGGAACAGGCCGAATACCGGGGGCTTGGTCTGGAGCATTTCCAGGCGGCCGCCGTCCGCTTCCGCGAGGTCCCGGGCGACCGCCAGGCCGATGCCCGTGGAGTTGCGGCCGCTGATCGTGCGCTCGAAGATGCGGGCGCCGAGGTCGGCCGGGACGCCGGGGCCCTCGTCGGTGACCTCCACCACCGCCTGGTTGCCGGTGACGCGGGTGCGCAGGGCGACCGTGCCGCCACCGTGCATGAGGGAGTTCTCGATCAGTGCCGCAAGGACCTGGGCGACCGCACCCGGCGTGCCGACGGCCTGCAGATGCCGCTTGCCGGAGCTGACGATCGCCCGCCCGGCGCTGCGGTAGGCGGGCCGCCACTCGGCGAGCTGCTGCTGGATGACCTCGTCGAGGTCGAAGGAGACGGCGTTGCCGGCCCGGGGGTCGCGGGAGTTGGTGAGGAGACGCTCCACCACGTCCGTGAGGCGCTCGACCTGCGTGAGCGCGACGTTCGCCTCCTCCTTCACCGTGTCCGGGTCGTCGGTGAGGGTGATCTCCTCAAGCCGCATGGAGAGGGCCGTGAGGGGCGTACGGAGCTGGTGGGAGGCGTCGGCCGCCAGGCGCCGCTCGGCCGTGAGCATGCGCGCGATGCGCTCGGCGGAGGAGTCGAGGACGTCGGCGACCCGGTCCAGCTCCGGGACGCCGTACCGCTTGTGCCGGGGCCGCGGGTCCCCGGAGCCCAGCCGCTCGGCGGTCTCCGCGAGGTCGGTGAGCGGGGAGGCGAGCCGGTTGGCCTGCCGGATGGCCAGCAGTACGGCCGCCACGACCGCGAGCAGCGCCACCAGGCCGATGATCAGCAGCGTCCGGCCGACCTCCCGGCTGACGGTCGACCGGGGCTCCTCGACGACGACGGTCTCGCCCTCCTCGCCGCTGGCATGGCCCCGGATGACCTCGCCCTCGGGCCTGGTGCCGAGCTCGATGACCGGCTCACCGGGGATCCGCACGACGGCGTACCGGTCGCCGGTCACCTGGCCGTGCAGCACCTCGGCGCTGACCGCCCCGGCCACGTTCAGCCGACTGTCCACGATGCTGGCCAGCCGCTGCGCCTCGGAACTCACCCGCTCCTGGGCGCTGTTGCTGATGGTCCGGGTCTCGACGATGACGAGGGACACGCCGAAGACGGCGATCACGACGAGCACCACGGCGAGCGTGGACTGGATCAGTCGACGGCGCATGTCCTCTGTACCTGGCTCACATGTACCTGGCTCACATGGGTCGGGCTACCGGCGGGGGTTCAGCTCTTCTCGAACCGGAAGCCCACGCCACGCACGGTGGCGATGTACCGGGGGTTCGCCGCGTCGTCGCCCAGCTTCTTGCGCAGCCAGGAGATGTGCATGTCGAGCGTCTTGGTCGACGACCACCAGGTCGTGTCCCACACCTCGCGCATCAGCTGGTCCCGGGTGACCACCCGCCCCGCGTCCCGCACCAGGACCCGCAGCAGGTCGAACTCCTTGGCGGTGAGCTGGAGTTCCTCGTCGCCCATCCACGCGCGGTGCGACTCCACGTCGATCCGCACCCCGTGGGTGGCCGGCGGCTGGGCCGGCTCGGCGGCGCCGCGCCGCAGCAGGGCCCGGACGCGGGCGAGCAGTTCGGCGAGGCGGAAGGGCTTGGTGACGTAGTCGTCGGCGCCGGCGTCGAGTCCGACGACGGTGTCCACCTCGTCGGCGCGCGCGGTCAGGATGAGGATCGGCACGGTGTGGCCTTCGGCACGCAGACGGCGGGCGACTTCGAGGCCGTCCATGCCGGGCAGACCGAGGTCCAGCACGACCAGGTCGACGCCGCCCTGCATTCCGGCGTCGAGTGCGGTGGGGCCGTCCTCGCGCACCTCGACCTCGTAGCCTTCCCGGCGCAGGGCGCGGGCCAGCGGCTCCGAGATGGACGCGTCGTCCTCGGCGAGCAGTACACGGGTCATGAGGTGATGGTAGACCGCTCTTGACATGTGCTGGGGTGTGATCGGCGCGCGTGATTCTTACCTTCGGGCGCCACGCAAGGAACCTGTGGATCTGCGGTGTGATCTTCGCGGGGACCTTGGAAAAGGGGTGTACGGTTCCTTCGACACCTGTGATCCGTGTCTCAAGTCCTTCCTTTTCCGGCACTACCCTGCCGTATGGTGAAAAAACAACGCCTGTAGCACTGCGGGGACCTTCGGCGGACAAACGCTGAAGGTCTCTTTTGTGTGCGGTAAACCCCCACCAGCAAGGATCGACCATGGCGTCCAGCCTGACGAAGGACTCGGTCACCCCGGGCACCCCCGGCACCGAGAAGACCTTCTTCGGCCACCCCCGGGGACTGGCCACTCTCTTCATGACCGAGATGTGGGAGCGCTTCTCCTACTACGGCATGAAGGCCCTTCTCACCGTCTACCTGCTCTCCGGCGGCCCCGGTGCCGGCAAGGGGAGCATGGGCGGCGGTCTGGCCATGGATGTGGCCACGACCACAGTGATCGTCTCCGTGTACTCGGCGATGGTGTACCTGCTCGCCATGCCCGGTGGCTGGCTCGGCGACCGCGTCTGGGGTCCCCGCAAGACGGTGACCATCGCTGCCGTCACGATCATGGCCGGCCATCTGACGCTGGCGCTGCCCGGTGGCCAGGCTCCGTTCTTCGCGGGTCTCGCACTGGTCGCGGCCGGTTCGGGTCTGCTCAAGGCCAACATCTCCACGATGGTGGGCCACCTGTACGACGGACCGGACGACCCGCGACGCGACGGCGGCTTCACGATCTTCTACATGGGCATCAACGCGGGTGCGTTCTTCGCCCCGCTGGCCATCGGCACCGTCGGCCAGAAGGTCAGCTGGCACCTCGGCTTCGGCATGGCCGCGGTCGGCATGGCGATCGGTCTGGCCGCGTTCCTGCTCGGCACCCGCAACCTGAGCCCGAAGAGCAGCGTCGTCCCGAAGCCGCTGGCGGCCGAGGAGCGTGCGGCCTGGCTGCGCAAGGGCCTGCTCTGGGTCATCGCGGCGACCGTCTTCTATGGTGTCGTCGGTGTCACCGGCCACTTCACCCTGAACTGGGCGATGATCCCGCTCACGGTCATCGGTCTGGTCGTCCCGGCGGGTGTGCTGCTGCGCATCAAGCGGGACAAGGAACTGTCGGCCACCGAGCAGTCGAAGATGACCGGCTACATCTGGTTCTTCGTCGCGGCCGCCGTGTTCTGGATGATCTACGACCAGGGCGCATCCACGGTCCAGGCGTTCGGCGAGGGCAAGGCGTCGACCTCGCTGCTCGGCTTCGACTTCCCGACCTCCTGGTACCAGTCGCTGAATCCGCTGTTCATCATGGCGCT
Organism: Streptomyces cylindrosporus; assembly: GCF_022698165.1. Lineage (GTDB taxonomy): Bacteria > Actinomycetota > Actinomycetes > Streptomycetales > Streptomycetaceae > Streptomyces > Streptomyces cylindrosporus. The sequence continues at coordinate 690,067 of NZ_JALDAY010000004.1, read as the reverse complement.
GGCCCCGGTCTTCGCCTGGGTGTGGGTGTGGCTCAACCGCAAGGGCAAGGAGCCCAGCACCATCGTGAAGTTCTCGATGGGCCTGGTCCTGATCGGCGTCTCGTTCTTCTTCTTCCTGATTCCGCTCGCCATGGCGGCGAACGGCACGGCGGTCAGCCCGATGTGGCTGGTGGGCATCTACTTCATCCAGACCGTGGGTGAGCTGTGCCTGTCGCCGGTGGGTCTGTCGGTGACGACGAAGATGGCTCCGGCGAAGTACGCCTCCCAGATGATGGGCGTGTGGTTCCTCGCGGTCACCGCGGGCGACTCGATCACGAGCCTCCTGTCCAACCCGGCGATCGCCGGCGTCGACCTCGGCGGCACACCGGCGGTCTTCGGTGAAGCGGCCCTGGCCGCGCTCGCGGGCTTCGCCGTGTGGATGTACCGCCGGAAGGTCAAGTCCCTGATGGGCGAGGTCCACTGACGTTCCGCCCGGAACGCCGGAAGGCCCCGCACCGTGCGACCGGTGCGGGGCCTTTCGCTCGGCCTTGCGTCAGGCCCTGGTCTCGACCGACCAGGAGCGGGTGAAGCTGCTGAACCCGCACATCACGGTCGACTTCTGCCCCGGCTTCACCCAGGGACCGAACAGGACCCACGGGATCTCGTGCGGGTTGCCCCGGCCGCGCACCACGTCGCACACCAGCTTGACGCGGTGCTTGGCGACGGCCTTGCCGGAACCGGTCTTCTTGCACGAGGAGGTGGCCTTGGGCCGCCCCAGGTCGAGATGCACCTCGGCCTTGCACTTGTACCTGGCCCCCGCAGCCTCGGCCGGCGCCGCCGCCACGAGCCCGGTCCCGGCCGCCATGAGAACGGCGGCGAGCACACCACTCGCCGCCTTCTTCCCCCAGATCATTTGCTCCTCTTTCCTCTACGGAGCGTCGAGCACGATGGTCAATCGTTCAACTGCTCATTCACTCCGCACTCAGTGCGCTTGCTCGCTTGCTTGCGCGAACGCCAGGGACGTTATGTCAGCACTGATCCAGAAGGCAAACCATCTGCGCTGCTCTGAGCAGGATCTGAGGTGCGTTCTCCTCAGCGTGTCCTCCGCCCCGGCATGAACGTGAACACGCCCGCGCCCAGCAGCACCGCCGTCCCCGCCACCAGCCCCAGCGCCTTCAGTGCGCCGTGGTCGTCTGAGCCCGTCGCCGCCAGGCCGCCGCTCGACGACGAGGACGACGACGAGCCGCCCGAGGTCGAGGAGCCCGACGCTCCGCTCGCCTGTTCCGTGGTGTCCAAGGTCAGGGAGACCGCCGTCTTGTCCGGCTTGCAGGTCGTGGTCGTGCCGAGGGCCTCGATGGTCAGGACGCCCGGGGAGAGCGTCGACGACCCCGTCGCGCCCGGCTTGTACGTGCCCGTCATGTCGGGGATCTCGATCGGGTCACCGGACTTGATGGCCTTGGAGTTGGTCGGCCCCTCGACATGGACCGAGCCGCTGTCCGAGCCGCCGAGGGTGACCTCCATGGACGGCTTCACGGAGTCCGCGGGGATGTCGGCGGGGCTGTCCATCGGCGAGTTCTTGAACTGCACCGTGATGCCGTAACTGCCGCCGTCCTTCTTGGCGTTGATCTGGATCGTGGAGGTCGCCTTCTTCTCACCGATGGGCGACTGGCAGGTGTAGGGGATGTCGACCGCCTTGCCGGTGAAGTCGGTCTGCCCGTCCCCCGTCCCGTCGCTCGCCGAAGCGGAGGCGGACGCGGACGCGGACGCCGACTCGCTCGCCGACGTGGACGGCGACGCCGACTGCGACGTCGAGTCCGTCGGATCCGGCGTCGTACTCGACGAACTCCCGTCGCCCGGCGACACCTCGATCGTCGCCGCCTTCTGCACCGTCTCCGACGGCGTGCACTTGGTGTCCGTCGAGAACGCGTTGACGGTGTACGCGTCGGGCGTCAGCGTCACCTCGCCGGCCGTCGTCAGCTTCAGGCTGCCCTTCATGTCGGACAGCACCATGTCGCCGCCCTTGGGGATCGCCGGGTTCTCCCGCGGCCCCTGCATGGCGATGTCGGCGCTCTGCGCGCCGGCCGCCTTCAACACCCCCGACGGCTGTACGGAGTTGGCGGGCAGGTCGATGATGTCCGGGTTCTTGGAAGCGGCCTGGACGAACTTCCACACGACGTCCACCGTGTCGCCCACCTTCGCCGTGGCCGGCGCGGTGATCTCGACCTTCGTGGTGCCGTCGACGGGATCGGCGACCCCGGCGGGCGGCACGCAGTGCGTCGCGAACGACACCTCCGCCGCCTGCGCGGCACCGGCGGCCAGGCCCAGCAGGGCGCCCGCCCCGCCGAGCACCAGGGCGGTGCCCGCCGCGGCCGCTCTCAGCCGGGCGGCCGGGGTGACTCTCCTTCGCTTGCTCACGGGGGTCCCTTTCTGGTGGGAGTCGTAGGACTCGTCGGGCTGTCGTCGTGCGGTGCGGAGAGCCGACCGGCCGCGTTCGGATCGGAGTCCGGGGTGAACCACGGCAGGGTCGAGGTGGTGGCGGGCGCGGATTCCCGCGCCCCGGTGGTGAGCTTCTGGGTGGTGAACCTCGGCATGCGCAGGGTGAGTTCGGGCAGGTGCAGGCCGCGGTGGCGCAGGCCGCCGGCCTTGCGCGGCCGTACCCGGTCCACAATCGCCATCCCGGCGCGGAACACCGCCGCCGGCACCACCAGGCAGACCAGGACCCAGAACAGGATCACGCCCCAGGGCCGCCCCACGCCCCAGGGCTGCTCGGCGAGGACCTTGCCGCCGTACTTGAGGGAGACGGTGTAGTCGCCGTGCGCGCCCGCCGAGAGCTCGACGGGCAGCTTGATCTGCGCCTTCTTGCCGGGCGCGAGGGTGCCGCGCCACTCCTGGTCCTCCCACTCGGGGGCGAACACGCCGTGCGAGGTGCCGACCTGGAAGACGGGGTTCTTGATCGGGGAGGTACCGGCGTTGCCGACGGTGAGGACGAGCGTGCGGGAGGGCGGGGCGCCGAACCAGGTGAGCAGACCGCTGGAGCCGTCGAGCCGGGTGTCGGTGAGGACCGACAGGCGCCCCCCGGAGGCCTCCGCGGGCAACGGCTCCACAGCGTGTCCAGCCACCCGCAGAACCGCGTCGGCCTGCGCCTTCTCGCCCTCCACGGTCGCCACGTGCACCACGCACGGGCACGGCACCGGCGGCTCGGACACCGGCAGTTGCTTGCTGAAGGCGCCCTTGGCGTCGGTGGTGACGGCCCTGCCGTCCGCGTTGGCACAGGAGTTGGTGCCGCCGATCACCCCGCGAGCGGGCGTGGCCTGGCCGCAGATCAGCATCATCAGCAGCGCGTGCGAACGCCATCCACTGCCGCTCACCGTGATCGAACCGCCAGTCCCCGCCTGCGACTTGGACAGCCTCACCGTGGGCCCGTCCGCCGCCGTCGCGCTGCCCGCCAGGGGCAGCACGAGCAGCGCGAGCACCGCCAACAGCGCTGTGGTCCGCACCTTGCCGTTCACGCCACCGCTCCCGTCAACTCGGCTTCCGTCCGCGGCGATTCGGCTGCGAGTCCGCTCGTACGACGCCTGTGACGCCGTACGAGAAGCAGCGCGCCCCCGGCCGCCACCGCCCCCGCGACCCCCGCCACCGCACCCCAGGGCACGAACCGCACCGATGCCGTCGCCGTGTCCCGCGCGCCACCGTCCGCCGTCACCGTGAGCCGCACGTCGACCGCGTCCAGCGCCGGACGGCCGCGCCACGGCTCGGTCAGCCGCAGCCGGCGGCCGGGCGCGAGCCGGACGGGCAGGGTGCGCGGGGCGCGGTCGAGGACCCGGCCGAAGAGCCCGTCCGCGTGCACGGCGAGACGCGGTACGAGGGGGGTCGTACCGCGATTGACCAGCTCGTACGTGATGCGGTCACCGTGCACGGCGACGTGCTCGACGGTCAGCGCGGACAGGGCGGCAACACCCACCCGCAGCCGGATCGGGACGGCAGCCCGGCGGCCGTCCTGATCCCGGGCGACGATCTCACCACTGCGATCCCCACTCGCCCGCACGGTGAACGGCACGTCGGCTCGAGTCCGGCCGGGCACCCGCACCGGATTCTCGGCGAAGGCGACGGAGACACCACTCCCGCTCAACCGCACGGTGACCGCCCGCCCGCTCCGGTTGCTCACGGACACCGTGTCCTGCACCGCAGCCCCGGGCGCCCCCTCGGCATAGAAGGACGGCCGCGAACCACCGAAGGGCACCAGCGCCCACCCATCGGCGGCAACAGCAACCGGCGCAGCACCCAACACAAGGAGAAGGGACACAAGCAGAACACGAGCGGCAGTCGGCATCAGCGGCTCCAGCAGTCAAAGGGCAACGCCCCAAAGGGGCGCGGGGAACTGCGCGACCAGCCACGACGGCGCGTCAGACACCCGACAACCCATCGCGGCACTATCGACGGACCCCTAACGCCGAACCGCCTGATTCCTACGCGTGATCCACAACGCGCCCCCGGCCCCCACCAGCAGCACCGTCCCACCCAACGTCCCCAACGCGATCGCCGAGTCGTCCGGCCCGGTCTGCGGCAACGACGTCCCCGAGTCGGACCCACTCTCACTCGTCCCCCCGGCGGAGCCACCCGCCGCGGTCACGTCCAGCGTCAACGCCGGCCCAGGGTTGTTCGACGGCGTACAGGTCGTCGTCGTACCCAGCGCCTTGATCGTGAGGACCCCCGGCGTGAAGGTGACCTTGCCGGACTTCTTCGGCGTGTACGTACCCGTCAAGTCATTGATCTTGATAGGGGTGTTGGCCGGAATCGCGGCCTGGTTCGCGGGCCCGGACACCGCCACGGTCCCACTGTCCGCGCCCCCCAGTTTGATCGTGGCGCTCGGATTCATCGCGCCCTTGCCCAGCTCGACCGGGCTGGAGGAGACGCCCTTCTGCCAGGACATGGTGAGTTTGTACCCGCTGCCGCTCTTCACGCCCTTGATGTCGATCGGCGAGACGGCACTCTTCGCCCCGATCGGCGTCTTGCACTGGTAGTTGACGTCGACGACCTCGGCCCGGGCGGCGGGGGCGGTCATCAGCACCGCCGAGCCGGCCAGGGCCGCGACGGACGCGAGCGCGGCGGTTCGTTTCCGGTACGACACGATTTCCGCTCCCTCTCGGTTTCCTGACGACACATCAGATTCGGCCGTCAAGGTACGCCCGGGGTCGTGAGGAGGGAAGGGACAGTGCGCGCCGGAGTTGTGGGGATCCGGCGCGCACGGGCGGGGCGTCGAGTGGAGACGGTGACCCGGGGTAACTCAGGGTCAGGCCATGCGCAGCACCTCCGGCGCACCCCACCGCCACAGCACCTCGGGCACCTCGACGCTCCCGTCGGGCCGCTGGTGCTGTTCCAGGATCGCGGGGAGGAGACGGCTGGTGGCGAGGCCCGAGGCGTTGAGGGTGTGGACGTAGGGCGGTTTGCCGCCGCCCTCCGGGCGGTAGCGGATACCGCCGCGCCGGGCCTGGTAGTCGCGGGCGTTCGAGACCGAGCTGACCTCGGCGTACGCGCCCAGGCTGGGCAGCCACACCTCGACGTCGTACGTCTTGGCCTGGGCGGGGCTGATGTCGGCCGCGGCGAGCTTGGTGGTCCGGTGGTGCAGGCCGAGACCGGTCACCAACTCTTCGGCGCGGGCGAGGAGTTCCAGCTGGGCCGCCGCCGAGTCCTCCGGGCGCGTGAACTGGAACAGCTCGACCTTGTTGAACTGGTGGCCGCGCAGGGTGCCCCGCTCGGCGGTCCGGTAGCCGCCGCTCTCCTTGCGGTAACAGGGCGTGTAGGCGACGTACTTCAGCGGCAGCTCGCGCTCGTCGAGCGTCTCGCCGCGGTGCAGGTTGACCAGGGCGGTCTCGGCGGTCGGCAGCAGGAAGCGGTCGTCGTCCGTGCGGAACACCTCGTCGGCGAACTTCGGGAACTGTCCCGCCGTATAGCCCGCTTCGTACGTCAGCAGGTGCGGCGGCAGCACGAACTCGTATCCGGCGCGCCGGTGCGCGTCGAGGAAGTGGCTGAGCAGCGCCCACTCCAGGGCCGCGCCGTCGCCGCGGTAGATCCAGTAGCCGTTGCCGGCGAGGGCGGTGCCGCGCCGGTAGTCGACCAGGCGGAGGTCCTGGGCGAGCCGCACGTGGTCCTTCGGCTCGAAGGCGTAGGCGGGCGGGGTGCCGTACGTCCGTACGACCTCGTTGTTCTCCTTGCCGCCCGCGATCACGTCGTCGTCCGGGAGGTTGGGCAGGGCGTCGAGGAACTCCTGGTGTTCCGCGGCGAGTTCGGCGAGCCGTGTCTCGGCCGCGGCGAGTTCGTCGGCCAGGGTCCGGGCGGTGGCCCGGAGTTCGCCGGCCGGCTCGCCCGCCCGGTGTCGTACCGCGATGTCCGCCGAGACGCGCCGCCGTTCGGCGCGCAGCCGCTCCACGGCCGTGCGGGTCTCGCGGAAGTCGGCGTCCAGGGCGAGGAAGCCGGTGAGGTCGGCGTCGACCGCGCGCTTGGCGAGGGCGGCGCGGACGCGGTCGGGGTGCTGTCGGAGGAGGGTGATGTCGATCATGGCCGTGCTCCGGGAGGTCGTCCGGAGCGGCACGCACCGCCCCGGGGCTGTCCCCTGGGGGCGTGGGCGAGAGGGTGCTCGCGGTGCCACCACGCCTTCACCGTCGTACCGACGACTCGACGGAAGTCGTACGACGGTCTCGTTCGGGCCCGATGACGGGGGCCGGCCGGCGGGGCATTTCCTCCCCGCACTCGGGAGTGGATTCGCCCGGACCCGGCTCGCATGGTCCCGGCTACTTGTCTCCGTCAACGCGTTGCAGGGAAGGGTAGAGGGCCCGGCACGGCATGCGGAAACGATTTACGTTCACGCCGGAGCGCCGAGTTCCGCCCAGACCGTCTTGCCGGAGGCCCCCGGCGTCCGTACGACCCCCCAGTCCAGGCAGAGCCGCTGCACTATGAACATGCCGTGGCCGCCGGGGCGGCCCGCGCGGTGCGGGGTGCGCGGGGAGGGCTGGCCGGTGCCCTTGTCGGAGACCTCCAGGCGGATCACCTTGTTGTCGCAGGTGATCCCGAGCTCGTCCGGGCCCTCGGCGTGCAGACAGGCGTTGGTGACCAGCTCGGAGACGACGAGCAGCACGTCCTCGGCCGCGGCCCGCTGGTCCGCCGTGGCGGCGGGCAGCCAGCCCCAGTCGTACAGCGCCTGGCGGGTGAAGTCGCGGGCGAGCGGCACGACACCGCTCTCGCCGTCGAAGCTGAGCCTGCGGACCTGCCGGCCCGCCGGGGACGCAGGCGACACGGCTGCCGCCGACGATCCGGCGGCGCCCCCTTCGGACGCCCCGGCCGAGGCGGCGCCCCCCTCGGACGTCCCGGAAGCGCCGCTCGGCTCCGGGCCGCGGTCGCCCGGCGGGTAAGGCCGGGTGGTGCTCATCAGCGCTTCACCTCACCGATTCACCAGTTCACGATTCAAAAGTCACTACGTATTCAAAAGTCAGTACGTATACCGACGGCTGTTCCGCCGGTGTGCCTGCCGACATGTTCAGGATGTCTCCTGCCCGAGCGAACCGGCAGAACACCCCTTGTTTCGGCACGGAAGGCGTGACGCCCGGAAAGTGCCGGTCACACAGGGGCGACTGGGACGCGGACATGACGGCGCGGCCGGGGGCGGGCCCGGCTCAGCCGGTCTCGTCGGCCAGGGCCGCCGCCAGGGTGTCGTGGACGGTGAAGACCGCCTCGGCCCCGGTGATCTCGAAGACGCGGGCGACCACGGGCTGCATGCCCGCGAGATGGACCCCGCCGCCGGCCGCCTCCGCCTTCAGACGTGCGCCGAGCAGTACGTTCAGCCCGGTGGAGTCGCAGAACTCCAGCCGGGAGCAGTCCACCACCAGTCGTTTGAAGCCCTTGGCGAGGCAGTCCTCCAGCGGCTCGCGCAACAGATCGGCCGTATGGTGATCCAACTCACCGGCCGGGGTCACGACGGCACTGGAGCCCTCTTCCCTGACCTCCACCAGTAGCCGGCCAGACTGTGTGCTGCCGACCGTCCCGCGGTCCATGCCGTCTCTTCTCCCGACGTCGTGGCTGCTGACGTACGCCCTCGAACACTACGCCTTCCTCACACTCTCCGACACCCGAACAACCACCCACAAACGGACATAACCGCACGTAACGCACTTGCGGCGGGTGTGGGAAAGCGGGTAGGGCTAGTAGAGATACGTAACCGACACGGCCGGCTTTGGAGGCGCCGCACACCGCAGTGCACGCACACGGCTTCGGCAGCCATATGCCGAGAACGATGGAGGACATCATGTCACCCCGGCTCGACGCATCGCATACCCAGCAGGCGACGTCGACACCCCCACCGGAACATCTGGCTCCCATCGAGAGCTCCGACGCAGACGTACTTGCCGGGCTCCCGGACATCCCGCCCTACACCGAGGTGGGCCCGGTCGACGCCCGCGCCCTGTCCAAGACGCTCTTCGAACGGCTCGAGTCGCTCGAGGAGGGGACGTACGAGTACTCGTACGTCCGCAACACGCTCGTCGAACTCAACCTGGCCCTGGTCAAGTTCGCCGCCTCCCGCTTCCGCTCGCGCAGCGAGCCGATGGAGGACATCATCCAGGTCGGCACGATCGGCCTGATCAAGGCGATCGACCGGTTCGAGCTCTCGCGGGGAGTCGAGTTCCCCACCTTCGCGATGCCGACCATCGTCGGCGAGATCAAGCGCTTCTTCCGTGACACCTCCTGGTCCGTGCGCGTGCCGCGCCGGCTGCAGGAGCTGCGGCTCGACCTGGCGAAGGCCGGTGACGAACTGGCCCAGAAGCTGGACCGGGCGCCGACGGTCGCGGAGCTCGCAGAGCGGCTCGGTCTGACGAAGGACGAGGTCGTCGAGGGCATGGCCGCGTCGAACGCGTACACCGCCGCCTCGCTCGACGCGCAGCCGGAGGAGGACGACGCGGAGGGTGCGCTCGCGGACCGGATCGGCTACGAGGACCACGGGCTCGAAGGCATCGAGTACGTGGAGTCCCTCAAGCCGCTGATCGCCGAACTCCCGCCCAGGGACCGGAAGATCCTCTCCCTGCGCTTCGTCGCGGGCATGACCCAGTCGGAGATAGGGGACGAGCTCGGCATCTCGCAGATGCATGTGTCGCGGCTGCTGTCGCGGACGCTGGTGCGGCTGCGGAAGGGGCTGACGCTGGAGGAGTGACACACGTGGTGCCCCAGGTGGCTACAGCCGTCACCTGGGTTACTCACAGAAACCCTTTCCCCAAGACTTCCCATCCATCACTATGGGCCCCCATACCCGTCGGTAGACCAGAGCTGCGGCGGGTGGCGAGGCGCAAGGAGGCGGGTGGCGATGGCTCGGGCCGACCGGACCGACAACGGGGTCGAGACCGGAGGGGTCGAGGACGGAGACGGCCCGGGAGTGCATGCCCGCGCCGCCGACCCGCGGCTGGTCGAGCTGTTGCGGACCAGCACCGCCACCGTCTATCCGGCGTTGCGGGAGGTCAGGGCCCGGCATCAGCCCGCCGTGCTCGCGTACGCCCGGCTGTGCACGACGAGCGAGACCGTCGCCCGCCAACTGGCCGCGCAGGCCTTCACCCTGGCGGCCCGTCAGACCGCGCGCGGCACCGAGCCGACCGTGCCGCTGCGCCATCAACTCCTCCTCCTGACCGGGCGGTTGGCGGCCGCCTGGGCCGGTGACGAGCGGGCCGCCGGCCTCGATCCCAGCCTGCTGCTGGTGCTCAGCACGGCGGGCCCCGACGGCCCCGTCCCGCCCATGCTGGCCCCCTTCCAGACCCTCCCGTCCCGCGCGCAGGGCCTGGTCTGGTACGGCGTCGTCGACCGCGAACCCGCCGACACCACCGCCGTGTTCCTCGGCCTGACCCGCGAGGACGTCACCCACGAGACCGACGCGGCGCTCCAGTCCCTGGGCCACGCCTGCCTCCGCACCCGCCTCGCCGCCTCGGCGGACCCGCGCTGCGGCAACTTCGGCCGGCTGATCGAGGAGTCGGTACGGCCCGACAGCCCGCGCATCAGCAGCGATCTGCGGGCCCACATGGTCCACTGCGTGCACTGCACGGCGGCTCACGAGGAACTGTCTGCCCTGCGGGACTCGCCGCGGACCGCGCTGGCGGAGGGGCTGCTGCCGTGGGCGGGGACGGCGTACGCGGTGCGGGACCGGGCGGGGGACGAGCGGGCGGCGGGGGTTGAGCCGTCGGGGGCGGGAGCAGGTCCGGGGGCGGGAGGGGGCCCGGGATCGAGGCGGGCGTCGGCTGCGAGGCGGGCCTCGGGGCGCGGACCGCGCTCCAAGGTGCTTGCCGGACCGGCCGGTTGGCCCACGTCCCGGCGTTTCCTGATCTCCGGAGTGGCGCTCGGTGTGGCCCTCGCCCCGCTGCTGGTGTTCCTGCTGTCGCAGACGGGCGGCTCGAAGTCGCCTTCGCGGCAGGCGGCGGGGGCGCCGGCCACACCGACGAGCGCGCCGCAGGTCACGGTGACGGCGACGGTCTCCACGACCCCCTCCGTGACGCCGAGCACCAAGTCGCCGTCGCCGTCGCGCAGTTCGACTCCGTCGGCGTCGCCGTCGAGGTCGCCGAAGCCGTCCCCCTCCCCCACCCACGCCCCGAAGGGGACGTACGCGCAGATCGTGAACGTCTCCACCGGCCGCTGTCTGGACATCCGCGACGACGACCTCTCGAACGGCACCGACGTCGTCACGGCCCCCTGCTCCTCGTCCCGCAGCCAGCGCTGGCGGGTGGACGCGGAGCGCGGGGTCGTGCAGTCGTTCGCCGACTCGGACTTCTGCCTGGACAGCCGCGGTGACGTCGACAACGGTGTGGGCATCTGGGACTGCGGTTCGGTGGACGGCGACCACGGCCAGAACCTGCGGTTCACGGTGGACCCCGACGGGGTGATCCGCCCGGCGATCGCCATCGAGACGGCGGTCACCCCGGCCGGCGGCGACGGCGTGGCGCTGCGGCCGCTCAGCGGGGGTGGGGAGCAGCGGTGGCGGGCGGGGGCCAGGTGAGCCGAGGCGATCACCGATGCCTGCTCGACACCAACGTCGTCCGCGTCCACTCGATGAGCTGCCGCACGATCGCCCTGGCACGGATGCTGTGCCGGGGGAAGAACGGCAGCACCGCGAGAGCGGGCACGGATGCCAAGGTCACGACGAGCAGCGGGAGCAGCGCGAGCAGGACGATGAAGACCCGCTGGGCCCAGCGTGCTCCGGTGATCAGAGTCGGCCAAGTCGAGCGCATGGAGCGGTGGTTCCTTTCCCTGGGGCGATCTGCCGCGGCTGAGGAACCACCAGCTTTGGACGGCTCGGGTAGGTTGCGACAGCGGCAACGGTTGCCACTGTCGAGACAACGCCCCAAGGAGGCCCGACGTGTCCACGGCACTGCCCTCACCTCGCGGTTCGAGTGAGGTCGAGCGAGGGGACGTCGCAGAGGTTGTGGCGCTCGGCAACGCGTTGACCGAGCTGTTCAACGCACTGGAGATGTCGCAGAGCGCGTACGCGGTGCGCATCCACCGGGACAAGTCGACGGTCTCCCGCTTTCTGCGCGGCAAGAAGGTGGCGTCACAGGACTTCGTCGACAGGCTCGTCCGCGAGGTCGAGCGTCGACGGGGCACCTCGGTGAAGCCCGAAGCCCGCCGCAGGCTCGATCAGTTGCGGCTCGCCGCGGTGAAGGTGACCGACCCCGCCGCCTATGAACTGGAAGTCCTGCGGGCGGAGATGGAGCGGTCGCACCGCGAGGTCGACCGGCTGGCCCGGCAGCAGGAGGCGTTGCACCTTCTCCTGGAGCGGCGAGAGGCGGAGTTCCGCGCGGTGCAGGGCGAGTTGGCGCAGGTCCAGCAGGACTGGCGGGAGGAGGTCGCGCTGCGCGTGCGGCGGGAGGACGGTTTCGTCGGCGGCGAGCGGGCGAGCCTCGCCGAGGAAGTCGCGCGGCTGCGGGCCGACCTGGCGGAGGCCACCGCGCTTCGCGCCCGCGCCGAGCAGCGGTGCGAGGACCTTGAGCAGCGGGTCAGGGAGATGGAGGAGGAACTGGCCGCGCGTGAGATCGACGCGCCCGGGGCGCTTCCCCTGCCCGTGCTGCAGGAGCGGCTGAAGGCGTTGTGGGAGGACGGCAAGTCCCAGGAGGCCGGGCGGGAGTTGACGGAGGCGGCGCAGGAGCGGTCGGTCGGGGAACTCGTGGAGCTGGTCAGCTGGCTCGACCTGCGCGGCGACCTGGTCCGGCGCAACCGGCTGGCCGAAGAGGTGGCCCATACCCGGACCGTGGAGGTGGTCGCCGCGTTCGGCACCGCGCTCATCGAGGTCAGGACGCGGCGAAACCCTCGGCGGCGCCGAGGGACGCCGTCGCCCCTCGGCTGCCTCGTCGACGGGGCGTGCGCGGTGATGTCGCCCGCGGACCTCGTCACCCTGCACCGGAACTGGGGGCGGGCCGGGCAGAGCCAGAGCCGGCGTTCCCCTCTGCAGGACGAAGTGCCGCAGCGCCTCCTGAACGGAGCACGCCCCGCGGACGTCGCGGCGGAGGTCTTCGACCTGCTCGGCCCGGGCGACCAGTCCGTACTGCGCGCCATGCACCGGGACCGGGCCACGCCCCTCAGCGGCGGCATGCTCATCGCGCTCGTCCCTCGCCTGATCGAGCGGGGGAACGCCGAGCTCGCCCGCACGTGCTGTCGCGCGCTCGGCGACCTCAGCAAGCGACTCCTGGAGGGCTGGCGCACGATTCCGGCCTGGGGCGAAGTCGCCCTCACCGAGACGGACGAGTCGCAGATCCGCGCGTTCGTCCTCATGGCGGCCGACCAGCTCTCCGCGGAACTGCTGGCCTACCTCTTCATCGCCCTGGCCGCGCCGCGCATCGAGTACTCCCGCAAGCAGCAGGAGGACGCGGAGCGGTTCTTCCAGCTGTGCGTCGCCGCTCTGTACGCATCCGGGCGGATCAGCGATGTGCTGGCGGTCCTGGACGAGGGTGGGTTCCCCCAGACGAAGGACAAACTCCAGACGAAGCTCCGGGAGGCTCTCCTCACGTACCGGGCCTGACGTGTGCGCCGTCAGACAGCACGTGCCCCGGCACGCCAGACCTCGCGTACCAAGGGCACACCCGGCCGGTAGGCGAGGTGGACGTGGCTCGGCGCGTCCAGCAGGAGCAGGTCGGCGCGGGTGCCCGGGGTGAGGCGGCCGATGTCCGGGCGGCGGAGGGCTGCCGCGCCGCCCGCTGTCGCCGACCAGACCGCCTCGTCCGGGGTCATGCCCATGTCCCGTACCGCGAGCGCGATGCAGAAGGGGACGGACGAGGTGAAGGACGAGCCCGGGTTGCAGTCGGTGGAGAGGGCGACCGTGACGCCCGCGTCCAGGAGCCGGCGGGCGTCCGGCCACTCGGCGCGGGTGGAGAACTCGGCGCCGGGCAGCAGCGTGGCGACCGTGTCGCTGTTGGCGAGCGCGTCGACGTCCGCGTCGGTGAGGTGGGTGCAGTGGTCGGCGCTGGCCGCGTCGAGCTCCACGGCCAGCTGGACGCCGGGGCCGTAGGAGAGCTGGTTGGCGTGGACGCGCGGGTGCAGGCCCCTGGCCTTGCCCGCGGTGAGGATCGCGCGGGCCTGCTCGCCGTCGAAGGCGCCCTTCTCGCAGAAGACGTCGATCCAACGGGCGTACGGCGCACAGGCATCGAGCATCTCGCCGGTGACCAGGGCGACATAGCCGGCGGGGTCGTCCGCGAAGTCCGGGGAGACGATGTGGGCGCCGAGGTAGGTCACCTCGTCGGTGTGCGCGGCGGCGATCCGCAGGGCGCGGGCCTCGTCGGCGACGGTCAGGCCGTAACCGGACTTGGTCTCGAAGGTCGTGGTGCCCTGGCGGAGCGCCTCGGACAGGTAACGGGTGAGGTTCGCCTCCAGTTCCGCGTCGCTCGCGGCACGGGTGGCCGCGACCGTCGTACGGATACCGCCCGCGGTGTACGACCGCCCGGACATCCGGGCGTTGAACTCCTGCGTCCGGTCGCCCGCGAAGACCAGGTGCGAGTGGGAGTCGACGAAGCCGGGCAGGACGGTCCGGCCGCCCGCGTCGACCCGGTTGTCAGTGGCGGGTGCTTTGCTTGATTCACCGGTCCACGCGATGCGGTCGCCCTCGATGACGACGGCCGCGTCCTGGACCAGACCGAGGGGAGATCTGTCACCGAGGGAGGGGTCGTTGGTGACCAGCGTGGCGATGTTGGTGATGACGGTGCTGCTCATCGTGTCCTCGTGGGTGGCCGGTGCGGGGGTCTTCGTCAGGCGCGCAGGGCTTCGACCGCCCGCGCGAGGGCTTGGGGCACATCGGGTACGAGGGTGTGGGCGCCGTCGCGTACGACGTGCCGTCCGCCCACGATCGTGTGCCGTACGTCCGCTGCCGTCGCCGCGAATACGGCCGTCTCGGCGCCGAGCCTGGGCAGCGGCCCTGCCGTCCTGACCGAGTCGAGGGCGATGGTGGTGAGATCGGCGAGCGCGCCCGCCTCGATGGTGCCGGCCTCGTCCCAGCCGAGCGCCGCGTGGCCGTCGGCCGACGCCGCCCGCAGCAGGGCCGCCGCCGTCCAGTGACCTCGCGTACGGGTGCGCAGGCGCTCGTTCAGCTCCATCGCCCGTGCCTCTTCGAGCAGGTCGATGACGGCGTGGCTGTCGGAGCCGAGCGACAGCGGTGAGCCGGCGTTCTGCAGGGCGGCGGCGGGTCCGATGCCGTCGGCGAGGTCCCGCTCGGTCGTCGGGCACATGCAGGTGCCGGTGGAGCTGGAGCCGAGGAGGGCGATGTCCTCGTCGGTGAGGTGGGTGTTGTGGACGCCGGTGGTGCGCGGTCCGAGGACGCCGTGGTCGGCGAGCAGCCGGGTGGGCGTGCAGCCGTGGGCGGCCAGGCAGGCGTCGTTCTCGGCGGTCTGCTCGGACAGGTGGACGTGCAGCGGCGCCCGCCGCTCCTCGGCCCACCGCGCCACGGTCGCCAACTGGGCGGCGGGCACGGCCCGCACGGAGTGGACGGCCGCCCCGATCCGCGCGTGATCCCGTTCCTTGAGAACTGAACAGCGTTCGGCCCAAGCCTCCGCGCTGCCGTCGGAGAAGCGCAGCTGGTGCGTGTTGGGCGCCTCGCCGAAGCCCGCGGAGAGGTAGGCGGTGTCGAGGAGGGTGATGCGGATGCCGGCGTCGGCGGCGGCCGCGATGAGGGCCTCGCCCATGGCGTTGGGGTCGGCGTAGGGGGTGCCGCCGGGGGCGTGGTGCACGTAGTGGAACTCGCCGACACTCGTGATCCCGGCCAGCGCCATCTCGGCGTACACGGCCCGCGCGAGCGCGTGGTACGTCTCCGGGGTCAGCTTGTCCGCGAAGGAGTACATGACCTCGCGCCAGGTCCAGAAGGTGCCGGAGCCGACCTGGACGGTGGAGCGCAGGGCGCGGTGGAAGGCGTGCGAGTGGGCGTTGGCGAGCCCGGGGAGGGTGAGGCCGCGGAGGATCTCGGCGCCGGGGGGTGGGGTGTCGACGTCCTGGTGGACGGCGGTGATGCGGCCGTCCGCGGTGTCGACGGCCACGCCCGGCTCGACGTGGGTGTCGAGCCAGGCGTGCTCCAGCCAGTAGGTCCGCTTGGTCACCGGCAGGCCAGTCCTTCCAGTACGTCGGCGAGGGCGAGCACTCCGGCCACGCAGTCGTCCTCGGCGGCGAACTCGGCCGGGGAGTGCGAGACGCCCGTGGGGTTGCGCACGAACAGCATGGCGGTCGGGATGGTCCCGGAGAGGATCCCGGCGTCGTGTCCGGCCCCGGTACCCAGCACGGGGACGGTGATGCCGGTGTCCTTGCCGAGGATGCGGGCGAGTTCGTCGCGCAGGGCGTGGTCGAACTCGACGACCGGGGTGAAGGACTCCCGGACGACGTCCAGGTCGATGCCGTGCGCCTCGGCGTACTCGCGGGCGGCCTTCTCGATACCGCCGACGACGGTGTCGAGGGTGGCCTGGTCCTCGGCGCGGGAGTCGAGCCAGCCGCGCACAAGGGAGGGGATGGCGTTGACGCCGTTCGGCTCGACGGCGATCTTGCCGAAGGTGGCGACGGCACCGGCGAGTTCGGCCTCGCGACGGGCGGCGAGCACGGTCTCGGCGTACGACAGCATGGGGTCGCGGCGGTCCACGAGCCGGGTGGTGCCGGCGTGGTTGGCCTCGCCCCGGAAGTCGAACCGCCAGCGCCCGTGCGGCCAGATGGCGCTGGCGATGCCGACGCGGTCGCCGGAGAGGTCCAGCGCCCGCCCCTGCTCGACGTGCAGCTCGACGAAGGCGCCGATCCGCCCGAGCCGCTCCGGATCGGCGCCGATGCCGTCGGGGTCGTACCCGGCGGCCTCCATGGCCCGCGGGAGGCTGATCCCGTCCCCGTCGGTCAGCCGGTGCGCGGCGTCGACGGAGAGCTGCCCGGAGGTGAGCCGGGACCCGACACAGGCGAGCCCGAACCGGGCGCCCTCCTCGTCGCCGAAGTTGACGATGGCGAGGGGTTTGGTGAACTCCGCGCCCCGCGCCCGGAGTTCGTCGAGGGCGGCGAAGGAGGAGACGACGCCGAGGGGCCCGTCGAAGGCGCCCCCGTCGGGCACGGAGTCGAGATGCGACCCGGTGACGACGGCATCCCCGGCGGCGGGATCCCCGAGCCAGGCCCACTGGTTCCCGTTCCGGTCGACCTCGTAGGCCAGCCCCCGCCCCTCGGCCTGCTCCTGGAACCAGGCCCGGCACTCGGTGTCGGCCCCCGTCCAGGCGAACCGACGGTAGCCCCCGGAGTCGGCGTGCCGCCCGATGGGGAGCAGCTCGCGCCACATGGTGTGGAAAGAGCTCGCGTGGACCGCGGCGCCCCCCGTTGCAGGCTGGGTCACGCGTCGTCACCTTCGCGCATCGGCACCCGCACGCCCCGCTCGTCGGCCACCGACTCCGCGATGTCGTAGCCCGCGTCCACGTGCCGGATGACGCCCATGCCGGGGTCGTTGGTCAGCACGCGGCGGATCTTCTCGCCGCCCAGCTTCGTGCCGTCGGCCACCGTCACCTGGCCGGCGTGGATGGAGCGGCCCATGCCGACGCCGCCGCCGTGGTGGATGGAGACCCAGGACGCACCGGAGGCGACATTCACCATCGCGTTCAGCAGCGGCCAGTCCGCGATCGCGTCGGAGCCGTCGAGCATGGCCTCGGTCTCGCGGTACGGGGAGGCGACGGATCCGCAGTCGAGGTGGTCGCGGCCGATCGCCAGCGGTGCCGCCAGCTCGCCGCTCGCCACCATGTCGTTGAAGCGCTCGCCGGCCTTGTCCCGCTCGCCGTAGCCGAGCCAGCAGATACGGGCCGGGAGCCCCTGGAAGTGGACCCGCTCGCCGGCCATCTTGATCCAGCGCGCGAGGGACTCGTTCTCGGGGAACAGGTCCAGGATCGCCTTGTCGGTCTTGGCGATGTCGGACGCCTCGCCCGACAGCGCGGCCCAGCGGAAGGGGCCCTTGCCCTCGCAGAACAGCGGGCGAATGTAGGCGGGGACGAAGCCGGGGAAGGCGAACGCCCGCTCGTAACCGGCGAGTTGGGCTTCGCCGCGGATCGAGTTGCCGTAGTCGAAGACCTCCGCGCCGGCGTCCATGAAGCCGACCATCGCCTCGACGTGCTTGGCCATGGCCTCACGGGCACGGGTGGTGAAGCCGGCCGGGTCCTTCACCGCCGCGTCGGCCATGTCGTCGAAGTCGATGCCGAGCGGCAGGTAGGCCAGCGGGTCGTGCGCCGAGGTCTGGTCGGTGACGATGTCGATGGGGGCGCCCATGGCGAGGAGCTGCGGGACCAGCTCGGCCGCGTTGCCGAGGACGCCGATGGAGAGCGGGCGGCGGGCGTCCCGGGCCTCGGTGGCCAGCTGGAGGGCGTGGTCCAGGGAGTCGGCCTTGACGTCCAGGTAGCGGTGCTCGATGCGGCGGTCGATCGCGCGCGGGTCGCAGTCGATGCAGATGGCGACGCCGTCGTTCATGGTCACGGCGAGGGGCTGGGCGCCGCCCATGCCACCGAGGCCGGCCGTCAGCGTGATGGTGCCCGCCAGCGTGCCGTTGAACTTCTTCGCGGCGACCGCGGCGAAGGTCTCGTAGGTGCCCTGGAGGATGCCCTGGGTGCCGATGTAGATCCAGGAACCGGCGGTCATCTGGCCGTACATGGTCAGGCCGAGGGCCTCCAGGCGGCGGAACTCCTCCCAGTTGGCCCAGTCGCCGACCAGGTTGGAGTTGGCGATGAGGACGCGCGGGGCCCACTCGTGGGTCTGCATGACGCCGACCGGGCGGCCGGACTGGACGAGCATGGTCTCGTCCTGCTTCAGCCCCTTCAGGGTCCGCACCATCGCGTCGAAGGAGCGCCAGTCGCGGGCCGCCTTGCCGGTGCCGCCGTAGACGACGAGCTTGTCGGGGTGCTCGGCGACCTCGGGGTCGAGGTTGTTCTGCAGCATCCGCAGGGCGGCTTCCTGCTGCCATCCCAGGGCGCTCAGTTCCGTACCGCGCGGCGCTCGTACGGGGCGGGGTCCTGACATGGTCTGCCTCCTGGTGGATTGTTGCTGCCGTTATTCACATCCTGGCGCCATGAATAGAACTAGTCAATACGTTCTTGGGCCAGCATGGGCCCGCCGCGGGTGTTTGGCTGGTTGCAGCAGGCACGGACAACGGGGACGGCGACGGAGCGGGGGATGTCGTGGGCGGTACGGAGGAGCGGGTGACCCGCCGGGACGAGGCGGTGCGGGCCGCCGTGGAGCAGGGGCTGCTGGGTGCGGGCACCCCCATCGTGGGCCTGCTCGACGTGACCGGCATCCGGGAGTCGGCGCGGGAGCTGCGGGCGGCCTTCGACGCGGTCACCGCGCCCGGCACGCCCGTGCTGCACGCCTTCGCGGTGAAGGCGACCCCGCTGGTGCCGGTGCTGCGGCTGCTGTACGACGAGGGCCTGGGCGCCGAGGTGGCGAGCCCGGGCGAGCTGGCCCTGGCGCGGGCGGCGGGGGTGCCGCCGCACCGGACGGTGCTGGACTCGCCCGCGAAGACGCCGGCCGAGTTGCGTGAGGCGCTGGCGCTGGGGATCGCCGTCAACGCGGACAATCCGCAGGAGCTGGGGCGGATCGACGCTCTGATGCGGTCCGCCGAGAGTCGCTCACCGCTCGGGATCCGGGTGAATCCGCAGGTCGGCGGGGGTTCGATCGGGGCGACCTCGACCGCCACGGCGACCTCGAAGTTCGGGGTGGCGTTGAAGGACGAGGGGGCACGCGAGTGGGTCGTACGGGCGTACGCGCAGCGGCCGTGGCTGACGCGGCTGCACGCGCACACCGGCTCGCAGGGGATCCCGCTGTCGCTGATGGCGCAGGGCGTGGCCCAGGTGTACGCGCTCGCGGAGGAGATCAACGGGCGGCTCGGGCGGCGGCAGATCGACACGCTGGACATCGGCGGCGGGCTGCCGGTGAACTTCGGCTCGGACGAGTCGACGCCGACGTACGCGCAGTACGCGCGGCTGCTGAGTGAGGCGGTGCCGGGCCTGTTCTCCGGGCGGTACGGGCTGGTGACCGAGTTCGGGCGGTCGCTGCTGGCCAAGCACGGGACCGTGGTGGCGCGGGTGGAGTACGCCAAGAGCGCGGGCGGGCGGCCGGTCGCGGTGACGCACGCGGGCGTGCAGGTGGCGGCGCGGACGGTGTACGTACCGGGGTCGTGGCCGCTGCGGATCGCCGCGTACGACGCGAAGGGGCGGCCCAAGGAGGGGCCCGCGGTGGTGCAGGACGTGGCGGGGCCGGCCTGTTTCGCGGGCGACCTGCTCGCCGAGGGGCGGGCGCTGCCGCTGCTGGAGCAGGGGGACTACGCGGCGGCGCTGGACACGGGCGCGTACTACTTCGCGCACCACTACGCGTACAACTCCCTCGCCCGGCCGGGCATCTACGGCTTCGCGCCGGACGGCTCGGGGGGCGTGGGCTTCGCGACCGTGCGGGCGGCGCAGACGCTCGACGAGATCGTGGCCGAGTCCGGAGGGGCGCACGCCACCGCGCTCACCACCCTGCGCGCACCCGGGCGCCGTTGACGCACGCCGGGGGCGCTGCGGTTCAACTGCCCTGAAAACCAGGCAAGTCGACCCACCTTAGTCCCCTGGTCGCATGTTCCACCGGAAAATGCCAGAACCCTCACCCGTCGCACTCACGTTGCGTAGTTTCGGCGTCACTCAGCCGAACCCCAGGGTGGAGGGGAACCACGGTGCCCGGAATCGACGAGTGTCTGCTGGAAGCCATGCGACTGCCCGGTGCCCGCGGCGCCGCGCTGATCGACTGGACGAGCGGGCTTGCCCTGGGCACCGTGGGCGAGTCCCCCGGCGGGGACCAGGAGACGGCCGCGGTCGAGGCCGCCGAGATCGCGCGGCTGGCCGCGGAGCAGCACGCGTTCGCGCCGGACGACGACCCCGACGCGGGGGTGGCGGCCGACGCGGATCCGCCGGTCGAGGACCTCATCGTCAGCAACCGGGACAGCTACCACGTGCTGCGGTTCGTGGGGGCGTCCTTCGACGGCAGCGTCTTCCTGCACCTGTGGCTGGCCCGCACCGAAGGCAACCTCGCGCTGGCCCGCATCCGGCTGGGCGAGATGGCCGAACGGCTGGTGCTGGCATGACGGTTCTCCGTACGGCCGAGCCGCCGCGGCTGCCGGTGCGCGACAAGGCGGCCGCCGCCGCGCGGGGCTGGGGCGGTGTCTCGCCGATGCTGACCCGGCTGGCCGCCGAGCGGGCCACCGGCGTCCTGATGCGCGAGCGCGGCACGCTGCACCTCGCCGACGGACAGGTGGTCCTCGCCGACAGCCCGTTCGCGACCGGGCTGGACGCCCTGCTGACCGCGCGCGGCGTGCTCAGCGCGCAGGCCTGGCAGGAGGCGCTCGCCGCGGCCGGGGACCGGCACCGGGCCGGTCGGCGGCTCGTCGACACCGGGCGGCTCGCGCTCGGCGCGCTGGAGCTGTGCCATCTGACGGCCCTGTACGACGCCGCGTACTTCGCGCTCGCCCCCAGCAGCACGCCCGGCCGCTTCCGCTACGGCACCGCTCCCGGCCCCGGCGTCCTGACGCCCGTGCCGGTGGCGGCCCTGGAGCGCGAGACGCTGCGCCGCCGCGACCTCCTGCACCGCATCTGGCCCAGCCCGGCCATGGACGACACCCCGCTCGTGCGCACCGGACTCCCGGCGGCGCCCACCCTCACCCACCGCCAGCGGCAGGTACTGGCCGAGGTGGACGGCGTGCGCACGGCGACGGACATAGCCCGCCGCCTGGGCCACCTGACGTTCCACACCCTGGTGGACGTACGCAGACTGGCGGCGGCGGGCGTACTGGCCCCGACCCTGCCGGCCCACACCGAACCCGGCCGGCCGCCCTCCCCCACGGAGCCGACCGGTCTGCCCACGCGCGGAGCACCGACAGGCCGCGGGGCCGCGGGCGGTACGTCCACCCGCGGGGCGGCGGGCGGTCTCCCCACCCGCGGGGAGCCGGGCGGTTCCCTCACGCGCGGAACGCCGAACGGCATGCCGAGCCACGGCCGGCCCGCCGCCCCGCCCGCCGGCACCGGACCAGGCGATCCACACACCCGCCCGGAGCCCACCGGCCTGCCGGTCCCAGACGCACCCTTCGGCGTCCCGAGCCACGCGACACCCACCGTCCCGGGCCACACGGCACCCTTCGCCGTCCCGGGCCATACCGCCCCCGCCGACGTCCCACCCCACGGCCAACCCGGCCCGTCGCCCCACGGCCAACCCGGCGCCTCGCCCCACGGCGAACCCGGCCTCCCGCCCCACGGCGACCCCGGCCTCCCGCCCCACGGCCAGCCCGGTCTCCCCACCCGCGGGGAGCCGCCGGACGGCCGCCGTCGGCCGCCGCAGCCAGGCCGTGAGCAGCCGTTCCGCATACCGGAACGGGTGGGCGCGGCCACCGGACCCGCACCCGGCCACGAGACCTCAGCCCCCACCGGAGAGATTCCGGCGGATCCCCACATCACGCTGCTGAAGAGGCTCAGAGATGCGCTGGAGGCCCTTTGAGAGGAGACCCCGGATGGCTGCCGACCCCGACATCCTCGACGAGCTCCGCCGGCTGAGGGCGCGCGTCCCCCAGCTCACCGGCGCCCTCACCACCGGCACCGACGGCGCGATCCTCGCCCAGGACACCCCCGGCGTCGACCCGGGGGCCATGGCCACGCTCACCGGGACCGCGCACGGCACCGCGGCGAAGCTGGCGGACGCGACCGGCCAGGGCGAGTTCCGCGAGCTGCTGGTGCGCGGGATGTACGGCTACGTCGCGACCTTCGCGGCCGGCAGCGGCACCGCCGTACTGACCCTGCTCGCCCAGGACCGGGTGAACCTCGGTCGGCTCCTGCTGGAGGGACGCCGGGCGGCCGCCCGTATCGCCGAACTCCTCGACAGCCGTACGACACCCGCGAAACCGGCCAGGGCGGCCAAGCCGGAGACGAAGGCCGCCGCGAAGACCACCACCACCACTCGGACCAGAACCCCGCGCGCACCACGCACGACGACCACCAACGCGCGCACCACCACGGAAAGTTGAGAGGAACAGCACTGTCATGGCCAACACCGAAACCGCACTGAAAGAGGCACTCGCCTCCATCGAGGGCGCCACCGGCGTCGCACTCGTCGACTACACCAGCGGAATGGCGCTGGGCACGATGGGAGGCAGCAAGGGCTTCGACCTCAACGTCGCCGCCGCCGGCAACACCGACGTCGTCCGCGCGAAGATGCGCACCATGGAGCACCTCGGCCTCAAGGGGCAGATCGAGGACATCCTGATCACCCTGACCGACCAGTACCACCTGATCCGCCTGATCAGCGGCCGCGGCGGCAACGGCCTCTTCCTCTACCTGGTGCTCGACGCCAAGAGGTCCAACCTCGCGATGGCCCGCCACCAGCTGAAGACGATCGAGGCGGACCTGGAGGTCTGATCTCAGAGGTCTGACCTCAGACGAGCGCCGCGGTGCGGCGTCGCGTGCCACCCGGGGCCGCGTCGCCCGCCGCGATGCCCGTGCTGCGGTACGCCTTGACCGCCTTGCCGGCCGGGCGGCCGCCGTTGCCGGCGAGCCAGTCGACCCGCACCCACAGCAGCGCGTCCTCGGCCCGCTCCCGCCGCCCGAGCCAGGCGGCCTTCAGCCGCAGCCCGGTCCCCGCACCGGCGAGCAGCATCCCGCCCGCGGCCGGTACGGCGAAGGAGGAGCCCAGCGCGACCACGAACGCGAGCAGCAGCCACCAGCGGTGTCCGCGCCGCCAGTTGCGCACGCTGACCGCACGGTCCTGCAGCACGTCGTGCCGGCCGGCGCGGGCGGCCGAGCGGGCGAGTCGCGTGTAGCGGCTCCGTCGCGTGTACGACACGACCGCCGCGGCGACGATGAACAGCGCCGCTCCGGCCATGACGCCGATCCGCCGACCGGTGACACCCGGCACCAGCACCCCGACCCCCGCCGCGAACACCCCGGCCCACCACAGTGGTGCGGCTCCGGCCCGTACGACGACGGCCACCCGAGCCAGACCCTGCGCCCTGCCTTCTCCGCGTGCCACGTCCGTCTCCCGTCTCACGTGTGTTCGGCATCCGTGAGACGCACGCTAACGAGCCAACGTGAGACGAGTCTGAAAACGGCCGCCTGCTCGGCCTGCTCGGCCTACTCGACGAACAGCCCCCGTGCCGCCGCCCTCGCGTCGAACTCCTCCAGGCGGGCCTGCGCGTCCGGCAGGTCGTCGCACATCGCCTCCAGCAGCACCCGGCCCAGCAGCATCGGCGCGCAGGCGGTGTCGAAGGCGAGCCCGGTGCCGACGGCGGCGGGCAGCAGCAGGTCGGAGACCTTGGCGACCGGCGCGAAGGCGGAGTCGGCGACGGTGACGACCGTCAGGCCGGCCTCCTTGGCGAAGGCCAGGGTGTCCACCACCTCGCGCGGGTGCCGGGGCAGGGCGAAGCAGAGCAGGGCGGTGGCGCCCGCGAGCACGGCGGCCTCGATGCGGTCGTGGATCATCGTGCCGCCCTCGTCGAGGAGGCGGACGTCCGGGTGGACCTTGGCGGCGAAGTAGGAGAAGCCGTAGGCCTGGGAAGCGGCGGCGCGCAGGCCGAGGACGGGCAGGGGGCGGGAGGCGGCCAGCAGCCGGCCCGCCTTCCGCACCGGCCGGGGGTCGGCGAGCAGTTCGGCGAGGTGCCGGAGGTTCTCGATCTCGGCCTCGACGGCCTGCTGGTACTCGTTGTAGGAGCCCGCCTCGGCCGACTGCTCGGCGGGCGCGACCTCGCGCAGGTGCTTGCGCAGTGCCGGGTAGCCGTCGAAGCCGAGGGCGACGGCGAACCGGGTCACCGAGGGCTGGCTGACCCCGGCCAGCTCGGCCAGTTCCACGCTGGACAGGAACGGCACGTCGGAGGCCCGCCGCACCATGCTGTGCGCGATCCGCCGCTGGGTGGGCGTCAGTCGATGCCCCTCGAACAGCGCCTGGAGCCGCGCGGCCGGGGTGTCGATCACCCCGGGACCCACCGCCGGGCCTCCGCTCACGCCCGCCTCCGCACCGGAACCCGCTCCCGTGTCCACGTGCCCGCCCCTCTCCGCGCCCGTCACTCGCTCCCCCTCCAGATGTCCGTGAACCGGTCGAGGAGGGCGGCCGCCTTGGCCACGTCCTCCGTGAGCGGCCGGTCGGCCTGTTCCTCGTCGAGCACCGACTCGGCGAGCTCCAGCGCCCGGCCCACCGGGAGTTCCGGATCGGGCCGGAGGTCGCGCTGGCGCAGCGCCCGTACGGCGGCGACGAGTTCGCAGCCCACGACGAGACGGTACGCGCGGCAGGCGCGCAGTGTCTGACGTGCGGCGAGCGAGGCGAAGCTGGCCTGTTCCTCGACGCCCCGGGAGAGTACAGCGTGCCCGAGGGAGGCGGGAGCCGAGAACGCGCGCAGATCCCCGAGGGCGGCCGCGGCGGCGTACTCCATGATCATCACGCCGGAGGAGGCGGGCTCGGCGTCGGCGAGGAAGGGGCGCAGGCGGGTGAAGGCGGGCTCGTTCAGCGTCGAGAGGCGAGAGGTGGACAGGCGGGCCACCTGGGTGAGCGAGAGCCTGAAGTGGTCCAGGGCGAGGGCGAGTTCGGCCTGGTAGAAGCCGCCGTGGTGGTACGCGGCCATGTCCTCGGGGGAGATCAGGGGGTTCTCGGCGGCCGCGTTGATCTCCATGGCCAGCACCTCCTCCAGGGCGTCGGCGGCGTCGTGCGCCGGGCCGTGGATCTGGGGCAGACAGCGGAAGCCGTACGGGTCCTGGATACGGCCGAGCGGCGGGGTGGGCCGGTCGGCGGCGCCGATCAGCTCCCGCATCCGACGGGCGACCCTGGCGCTGCCCCGGTGCGGCCGGGCGGCGTGCACGGGGGCGGCGTACGCCTCGTGCGACCCGTCCACGGCCAGCAGGGACAGCGCACCGACGACCTGGGTGGCCTCCACCAGACCCCGCAGTTCGTGCAGGGCGAGCGCGGACTGGCCGAGGGTGAGGGCGTTGGAGCTGATGAAGGCGAGCGCGTCGTTGTTGTCGAGCGGCTGGGGCTTGGGGGCGCCCTCCCCCGACCAGGGGTGTTCTCCGGCCAGCGCCAGTCCCGCCTGGGCCAGCGCCGCGATGTCCCCCGTCCCCACCGAGCCGAACTCGTTGACGACCGGGTACGCCCCGCTCTCCAGCGCCTCGCACAAGGCGGTCACGACGGTCGGCCGCAGGCCCGCGCCGCCCGCCAGCAGCTGGTTGGCGCGCACGGCGAGCATCGCCCGCACCTGCCGGGCCGGCAGTTCGTCGCCGATCGCGCCGGCGTGGCTGCGCAGCAGTCGCAGGCCGTGTTCGGCGGCCGCCTCGGTGGGCACCGGCTCGTTCCGGTTGGCGCCGACGCCGGTCGAGCGGCCGTAGACACGCCCGGTCGCCGCGATCTGCCGGGCCGCGTCCCAGGACTCGGTCACCCGCTTCATCGCGTCGGTCCCCGGCACCGGCCGCGCGCTGCCGTCGGCGAGCCGCACGACGTCCGCGATGCCGAGGCCGATCCCGTCGAGGACGACGAGCCCTGTGTGGACGGAATCGGGCGTGTCCACGATCCGAGACGACATCAAGCCCAAACCCTCCTCAATACGGACATTGGATCTTGCTCTGTGGTCATCCGTTACCTCGGATTAACACCGAACCGTTGACAAGCTATTCAGATACCAAGAACTCTGCATGACGTTATACAGCCGGGCAAGGGACAACTCATGATCCAGTTCGATGCGGTCCACAAGCGCTTCCCCAACGGCACGACAGCAGTCCACGACCTCACCCTCCGGATGCCGGAGGGCGGGGTGACCGTCCTCGTCGGATCCTCCGGTTGCGGCAAGACGACCACCCTCAGGATGATCAACCGGATGGTAGAGCCGACCTCGGGCACCATCCGCGTCGGGGGCAAGGACGTGACCCGGCAGGACGCCGCCGAGCTGCGCCGCTCCATCGGTTACGTCATCCAGCAGGCGGGCCTGTTCCCGCACCGCACGGTGCTGGACAACATCGCCACCGTGCCGCTGCTGCTCGGCCACGGCCGCCGCAGGGCACGCGCGAAAGCGGCCGAGCTGCTGGAGACCGTCGGCCTCACCGCCGAGGCCGGCAAGCGCTACCCGCACCAGCTCTCCGGCGGCCAGCAGCAGCGCGTCGGCGTGGCCCGCGCCCTCGCCGCCGACCCGCCGGTGCTGCTCATGGACGAGCCCTTCGGCGCCGTCGACCCGGTGGTCCGCACCCAGCTCCAGGACGAACTGCTCAGGCTCCAGAAGGAGTTGAGCAAGACCATCGTCTTCGTCACGCACGACGTCGACGAGGCCGTACGGCTCGGCGACCAGATCGCGATCTTCCGCACCGGCGGCCACCTCGTCCAGTGCGCCTCCCCCGCCGAGCTCCTGGCCCGCCCGGCCGACGACTTCGTGGCCGACTTCCTCGGCGCCGAGCGCGGCCTGAAGCTGCTCTCGCTGAAGACCCTCGCCGGGGTCCCGCAGGGCCCCGCGCCGGAGGGCGAGGCATGGACCCTCGTACTCGACGCGGCGGACAAGCCCCTGCACTGGGCGTCGAAGGACGGCGCGGAGATCCCCGTACGACCGCTCAAGGACGGCGACTCCCTGCTCGCCGCACTCGACGAGTCCATCGCCTCCCCCACCGGCCTGGTCGCCCGCGTCGACGCCGCGGGCAGGCTCACCGGCGTCACCTCCCGCGACGACATCCACCGGCATGCGGGCCAGGCGCACTCGGAAGCGCGGGTGGCCGCATGACCATCGACTGGTCGTGGATAGGCGACCACACCGACGACCTCACCTCGCTCACGCTCTCGCACCTCCAGGCGGCCATGACCGCCGTCTTCCTCGGCGTCCTGATCTCGCTCCCGCTCGCGGTCGTCGCCCACCGGATCCGCCCCCTGCGCGGCTTCCTGCTCGGCGTCTCCAACGTGCTCTTCACGATCCCGTCGATCGCGATCTTCGTCCTCCTGCTGCCGGTCAGCGGCCTGACCCGCACCACCACGGTCATCGGCCTGACCGTCTACACGCTGGTCGTGCTGCTGCGGAACACCGTCGAGGGCCTCGACTCGGTCCCCGCGAAGACCAAGGAGGCGGCCAAGGCGATGGGCACGCGCCCCCTGCGCACGCTGCTCACCGTCGAGTTCCCGCTCGCGCTCCCCGTGATCATGGCGGGCGTCCGCATCGCCACGGTCATGTCGATCTCCCTGGTGTCCGTCGCGACCTACATCGGCGACGGCGGCCTCGGCCAGCTCTTCACCGACGGCTTCCAGCGCAACTTCCCCACCCCGGTGATCGCCGGCGTGGTCCTCACGATCCTGCTCGCGGTGGTCGCCGACGCGCTGCTGGTGGCCGTGCAGTACGTCCTGACCCCGTGGCGGCGGAGGCGAGCCTGACATGTACGAACTCTTCAAGAACCTCGGCACCTGGCTGACCAGCGGCGCCAACTGGTCCGGCTCGGACGGCATCGCCCACCGCCTCGCCGAGCACCTCCAGTACTCGCTGCTCGCCACCCTCATCGCGGCCGCGATCGGCCTCCCCCTCGGCCTGCTGATCGGCCACACCGGCAAGGGCGCCTTCGTCGCCATCAACCTCGCGTCCTTCGGGCGCGCGCTGCCGACGGTCGGCCTGGTCGTGCTCGTCTTCCTGGCCGGCGGCCTGTCGATGCTCCCGGTGTACGTCGCCCTGGTCGCCCTCGCGGTCCCGGCGATCGTCACCAACACCTACGCCGGCATGACGGCCGTCGACCCGGAGGTCCGCGACGCCGCCCGCGGCCAGGGCATGCGCGGCCACCAGGTGCTGTTCCAGGTCGAGTTGCCCCTCGCCCTCCCCCTGATCATGACCGGCCTGCGCCTGGCGCTCATCCAGGTCGTCGCCACGGCCACGATCGCCGCGTACGTCTCCTTCGGCGGCCTCGGCCGCTACGTCTTCGACGGCCTCGCCCAGCGCGACCTCGTGCAGGTGCTGGGCGGCGCGGTGCTGGTCGCCGTGGTCGCCGTAGCCCTCGATCTGCTGCTGTCCGGCCTCCAGCGCTTCCTCTTCCGCCACCGCACCGCCTAGGGACTCTCCGATGAACCGACGCACTCTCCTCGGCGGCCTCTTCGCCGCGGCATCCGTCCCCGCCCTCTCCGCCTGCGCGAGCGGCATCACCTCCCTCGACAGCCAGGGGAGTTCGTCCGGTGGGGGCGGCTCCAGCAAGGGCGGAGTCACCATCGGCACCGCCAACTTCACCGAGAACCAGGTGCTCGGCTACCTGTACGCGGCCGTCCTCCGGAAGGCCGGCGTGAAGGTCAAGGTCCGCCCGAACCTCGGCACCCGCGAGATCGTCATCCCCGCGCTCAAGGCCGGTGACATCGACCTGCTGCCCGAGTACCAGGGCGCCCTCCTCAACTACCTCGCCCCGAAGGACGACTCCGCCGAACCCGGCACCATGCAGAACGCCCTCACGCTGGCCATGCCCAGCGGCCTCCAGGTGCTGCCCTACGGCCAGGCCGCCGACTCCGACTGCTTCGTCGTCACCCGCGAGACCGCCAGGAAGTACGGCCTGACCACGCTCGCCGACCTCGCCAAGCAGAACGGCAAGCTGGTCATCGGCGCGGCGCCCGAGGTGAAGAAGCGCCGGGTGGGCGCGATCGGGCTCAAGGAGGTGTACGGCGTCGAGTTCAAGGAGTTCAAGTCGCTCGACTCCGACGGGCCACTGGTCAAGGGCGCACTGAAGAAGGGCGACGTGGACGTGGCGAACCTCTTCACCACCGACACGGACATCGCGGCCGACGACTGGGTGGTGCTGACCGACCCGAAGAACCTGATCCCCAGCCAGCACATCGTCCCGCTGATCGCCGACCGCGTCGCCGACGACACGGTCCGCAAGGCGCTCGCCAGGATCGGCAACGTGCTGACCACCGCCCAGCTGACCGAGCTCAACCGCCTGGTCGACAAGGACAAGAAGGACCCCGAGGACGTGGCGAACGACTACGCCAGGCAGCACGGGCTGGCTTGATCAAGAGGGAGTATCCCCGGGGCGATGATCTGACGACGAATCGACCAAGTGTCGTTAAATGCATACACAGAGTCACAAGTCGGGTGCTTACGGTGATGGTGCGCCACCCGCACCGCACCTGAGAGAAGCTCATGGCCTCGAACCGCAGGGCCCTCCTGACGGCCACCGCCGCCCACCCCCCGACAAGCGCCCGCGCCGCCCTGGCCGAGCTGCTCGCCGGCAACCGCCGCTACGCCACCGGCCACTCCCGCCACCCCGACGAGGAACTCCGGCGACGGCACACCCTGGCCACCGCCCAGCACCCCTTCGCGGTGGTCGTCGGCTGCGTCGACTCGCGCGTACCGCCGGAGCTGGTCTTCGACCAGGGCCTCGGCGACCTGCTGTGCACAAGGACGGCCGGCCAGGTCCTGGACGAGGCGGTGCTCGGCTCCATCCAGTACGGCGTCGAGGAGCTGGGCATCCGCCTGGTCCTGGTCCTCGGGCACGAGCGCTGCGGGGCGGTGGCGGCCACCCTCGACCATCTGCGCACCGGCGCGCCCGTCCCCGGCCACCTGGAACTCCTGGTCGACGAGATCGCCCCGGCCGCCCGCCGCACCCACGCCCTGCCCGGCGACTGGGCCGAACACACCATGCGGGCCCACACGGCCTGGGTCCGCGACGCGATCCGCGCGGACCCGTCCTTCACCCCGGCACACGTCACGGCGGCGAGGTTCGACCTCGACACGGGCCTCGTCTCGCCGCTGCCCTGAGCCCGGCGAACCCCCTCCCCGACAGGGGGGCTATCCCCAGTGCGGCAAGCGCTCCGGCTGCCTAACGTGGTGTCCCATGACGATGGGGACGGAGACCACGATGGACGCGCGGGACGCCGAGCTCAAGAAGGAACTCAACGCCACCCTGCAGGCCCGCAGGGAGCTGGGTGAGGAGTACGAGTCCGCGCTCGTCGACTCGTTCCTGGAGAAGGTCGACGCGCGCATCGACGGCGCGGTCGAGCGGCGGGTGCGGCGGCAGATGGCCGAGCAGCAGATGGTGGTGGCCCGGGGTTCGCGGGCGCCGAAGGCCACCGACTCCTGGAGCGAGCGCTTCGGCTTCGGCATCGTGACGCTGGTCCTGGCGATCCCGCTGTCCGCGATCGGCGGCGGCATCGCCCACCTGCCCGGCCTGTTCGTCACCTGGGCCGGCATCGTCGGCGTCAACGCCTTCCAGGCGGTGCGCGCCAACCCGAACCTCTTCACCGGCCGCCACCACCGCCGCCAGGCCAAGGACGGCGACCGCTGGGAGGAGTGACCTCCCAGGGCCTCCGGGGCCTCCGGCGCCTCCCGGGACCTGGGGGGGACCTCCCGGGACCTCCCGCCGCCGTCACGCCTGCCGGGTGGGCAGCGCCACGATCTGCCGCAGGTTGACGTGCCGGGGGCGGCTGGTGACGTAGGCGACGAGATCGGCGAGGTCGCCGGCCGCGAGGGTGCCCATCGCCTCGACCATCCCGCCGACCTGCTCGCGCAGGCCGTCGTTGTCGATGTGCGAGGCGAGCTCGCTCTCCGTCAGCCCCGGCTCGATGTTGGTGACCCGCACGTCACGCGGCCCGAACTCGCCCCGCAGCAGCGCCGAGAGGTGGGTGACCGCGGCCTTCGTCGCCCCGTACACGGCGTAGTTCGTGAAGCCGGTGACGTGCGCGCCGATGGACGAGACGTTCACCAGGTCCGCGCTGCGGCCCTGCGCGGCCGCCTCCGTCAGATCCTTGGCGAAGGCGCCGATCACCCGCAGGACGCCGGTGACATTGGTGTCGATCATCCGCTGCCACTCGTCGACGCGGGCGTCCTCGATCGGGTTGGGCAGCATCACGCCGGCGTTGTTGACGACCAGGTCGACGGTCCCGTACGCCTCGTGGATCCGCTGCGCGGCGGCGTCCACGGACGCACCGTCGGTCACGTCGGCGACCACGGCGAGCGCCTGCCCGCCGTCCGCCCGGATCTTCCCGACGACGGCCTCCAGCCGCTCGGCCCGCCGCGCCAGCAGAGCGACCTTCGCGCCCTGCGCGGCCAGCGCGACGGCGACGGCCTCACCGATCCCGCTCGCGGCTCCGGTGACGACGGCGGTACGGCCGGCCAGGTTCTCGTACGACATGAGTACTCCTCGGTGGGAAAGTCGCCCGGTGTCTCCCGGCGACGTCCACCACCCTGCGCCGCCCGGCGCGGCCTACCCAGGGATGAGCTTTTCCTGGGTCTGGCAGAACCAGGTTGGAATCCCGCCGCTCCCCTACGATCGAACTCATGGACGGGGACCTCGGAGATTTCCTGCGCTCGCGCCGCGCCCGCATCCAGCCGGAGGAGGTGGGGCTGGCTTCGCACGGCCGCCGCCGCGTGCCCGGCCTGCGCCGCGAGGAGGTGGCGCAGCTGGCGGGCGTGAGCGTCGACTACTACATCCGCCTTGAGCAGGGGCGCGGCCCGAGCGTGTCGGATGCCGTACTCGACGCCATCGCGCGCGTACTGCGCCTCGACGAGACCGAGCACGCCTATCTGCACGCGGTGGCCCGCCCCCGCCGGCAGGCCGAGCGCCCGGTGACGCCACGCGTCCGGCCGGGCGTCCAGGCCCTGCTGGACGGCATGGAGCGCACGCCGGCCCTGGTGATGGACCGCCGTATGACCGTCCTGGCCTGGAACGCCCTGGCCAACGCGGTCTTCGGCTTCAGTGATTCGGCGCCCCGGGCCCGCAGCATGCCGCGTCAGGTCTTCCTCGACCCCGCCGCCCGCGACCTCTACCCGGAGTGGCAGGCGGTGGCCGCGCAGACCGTGGCCCACCTGCGCGTCCTGGCCGGCCATCACCAGGACGACCGTGAACTGACCTCGCTCGTCGGCGAACTCTCCCTCAAGAGCGAGGACTTCCGCCGCCTGTGGGCCGACCACCAGGTCAAGGAGTGCGCGTACGGCGTCAAACGCCTCCGCCATCCTGTGGCGGGCCTGCTGACGCTCCCGTACGAGAGCCTGGCGCTCCCGGGCGACGGCGACCAGACGCTGCTCGTGTACACACCGGAGCGGGGGTCGGAGACAGCGGAGAGGCTCGCGCTGCTGGGCAGCTGGGCCACCACGGGCGCGTAACAAGGAGCGCGTGGGAAGGATTGTGCGCGGGGACCGCCGCACCCCCGTTACCGGGGGGCGGGACGACGGCGGTCCCCGCGAGGGACGCTGACCGGGTCAGGGCCGGGTCTCGCGTCCGGCGTCCATGGAGGTCCGGGAGCCGCTCCGGAGGTCCTTGGACGTTCGGTGCCGGCTCGGGCGGGGAGCCGCTCCCGCCCTGCCGACACCCACTAATGTGCCGGACCCGTGTTAAGCGTGTGCTGCGTGGACGTGACACGCTCGTACCACTTCCGCGAAGTCACGAACCCTGATGATCACCGCAAGTTCGACACGTCCACGGCCCGTTCACCGCATGTTTGCCGCTACTTCCCGCCCTTGGCCAGGAAGGCCAGCAGGTCCTGGCGGCTGATCACGCCCGTGGGCTTGCCCTCGACGAGGACGATCGCCGCGTCCGCCGCGCCGAGCACGGACATCAGGTCGCCGACCGGCTCGCCGGAGCCGACCTGGGGCAGCGGGGGCGACATGTGCTTCTCGAGCGGGTCCTCCAGGGAGGCCCGCTTGGCGAACAGGGCGTCGAGCAGCTCGCGTTCGACGACCGAGCCGACGACCTCGGCGGCCATCACGTCGGGGTGGCCGGCCCCCGGCTTCACGATCGGCATCTGCGAGACGCCGTACTCCCGCAGCACCTCGATCGCCTCGCCGACGGTCTCGTCCGGGTGCATGTGGACGAGGGAGGGGATGGCGCCGTGCTCCTTGTCGTTGAGGACGTCGGCGACGCGGGCGCTGGGGCCCTCGTCCTCCAGGAAGCCGTAGTCGGCCATCCACTCGTCGTTGAAGATCTTGCTGAGGTAGCCGCGCCCGCTGTCGGGCAGCAGGACGACCACGACGCCGTTCTCGTCCAGCCGCTCCGCGACCCGCAGTGCCGCCACGACCGCCATGCCGCAGGAGCCGCCCACCAGGAGGCCCTCCTCCTTGGCGAGGCGGCGGGTCATCTGGAAGGAGTCCTTGTCGGAGACGGCGACGATCTCGTCGGCGACCGTGCGGTCGTAGGCGGTCGGCCAGAAGTCCTCGCCGACGCCCTCGACCAGGTACGGCCGTCCGGAGCCGCCGGAGTAGACCGAGCCCTCGGGGTCGGCGCCGATCACCTGGACCTTGCCGTCGCTCGCGTCCTTGAGGTAGCGGCCGGTGCCGGAGATCGTGCCGCCGGTGCCGACGCCCGCGACGAAGTGGGTGATCCTCCCCTCCGTCTGCTCCCACAGCTCGGGGCCGGTCGAGTGGTAGTGGGAGAGCGGGTTGTTGGGGTTGGAGTACTGGTCGGGCTTCCACGCGCCCGGCGTCTCACGGACCAGCCGGTCGGAGACGTTGTAGTACGAGTCCGGGTGCTCGGGGTCCACGGCGGTGGGGCACACGACCACCTCGGCGCCGTACGCCCGCAGCACGTTGATCTTGTCGGTGCTCACCTTGTCGGGGCACACGAAGATGCACTTGTACCCCTTCTGCTGTGCCACGATGGCGAGCCCCACGCCGGTGTTACCGCTGGTCGGCTCGACGATCGTGCCGCCGGGCTTGAGCGCGCCGCTCTCCTCCGCCGCCTCGATCATGCGCAGGGCGATGCGGTCCTTGACCGAGCCGCCCGGGTTGAAGTACTCGACCTTGGCCAGGACGGTCGCCTTGATGCCCTTGGTCACGCTGTTGAGCCTCACCAGCGGGGTGTTGCCGACGAGGCTGATCATCGAGTCGTGGAATTGCACCGTTGTCTCCGGATGCTGCAAAAGAAGTGGTCGTGATGGTCCCGCCAGACTACGGCCCGCGAGGTTCGTTCACTCCACGTTGAGATTGGTGGACGGTCTGTACGGGGCAAGGAGTGGATGTACGGCAACGAGGAGGTGGCGGCGGCGCATGACGAGCATGTCGAGGGCACGGGTGGCCCGGCGGATCGCGGCCGGTGCGGCATACGGGGGCGGCGGGATCGGGCTGGCCGGTGCGGCCGCCGTCGGTCTGCTGCTGGCCGAGGCGCAACTGGCCAAGCGCCATGTGGGCAACGGCAACAGCGGCCGGGTCCCGGTGGCGGACGGCCTGTACGGCACCGCGTACACCGTCCCCGACGAACCTCCCCTGCGCCTGACGATGCTCGGCGACTCCACGGCCGCGGGCCAGGGCGTGCACCGGGCGGGCCAGACGCCGGGCGCACTGCTGGCCTCGGGCCTGTCGGCGGTGGCCGAGCGGCCGGTGGAACTCCACAACGTGGCCCTCCCGGGGGCCACGTCCGACGACCTGGACCGCCAGGTCGCGCTGGTGCTGGCCGACCCGGCCCGGGTGCCGGACGTCTGCGTGATCATGATCGGCGCGAACGACGTCACCCACCGCATGCCGGCCACCCGCTCGGTCCGCCATCTCTCGGCGGCGGTACGGCGGCTGCGCACGGCCGGCGCGGAGGTGGTGGTCGGCACCTGTCCCGACCTGGGCACGGTGGAGCAGGTCGGGCAGCCCCTGCGCTGGCTGGCCCGCCGGGCCTCCCGGCAGCTGGCGGCCGCCCAGACGATCGGCACGGTCGAGCAGGGCGGCCGGACGGTGTCGCTGGGCGATCTGCTGGGCCC
This sequence comes from Streptomyces cylindrosporus, assembly GCF_022698165.1. Classification (GTDB taxonomy): domain Bacteria; phylum Actinomycetota; class Actinomycetes; order Streptomycetales; family Streptomycetaceae; genus Streptomyces; species Streptomyces cylindrosporus. Next base: position 654,940 of record NZ_JALDAY010000004.1, on the reverse strand, counting down.
GGAGTTCGAGGCCAACCCGCGCGAGCTGTTCGGGCCCGACAACTACCACCCCTCCGCGGAGGGCTATGCGACGGCGGCCATGGCGGTGCTGCCGACGGTCTGCGCGGCCCTGGCGCTGTGGCCGGCGGAGGAGGAGCGGCCGGACGTGTCCCGGCGCGAGGGCTTCCTGCCGGTGGCGCGGGCGGCGGCGGAGGCGGCCTCGGAGGCCGGTACGGAGGTCGCGGCGGCGATGCCGACGGGTCCGCGCGGGCCCTGGGCGCTGCTCAAGCGGAGGAAGCGGCGCCGGGTGCAGGAGCCGGAGCCGCGGGCGGCGTCGGTTCCTTCGACGCAGAGAACGCCCTGAGCGGGGTCGAGCGGACAGGCAAAAAGCAAGCGCTTAGAAAACTGCGGCCAGGGTCACACCGCCACCCACGTGACCCTGGCCATACGTACGGGTAACTTCCCAAGCAGCCCTGCCTGAAGAAACACCCCCCGTACGCCAATGGAGCCGTGATGCCCGAAGCAGTGATCGTCTCGACCGCCCGCTCCCCCATCGGCCGCGCTTTCAAGGGCTCCCTCAAGGATCTGCGCCCGGACGACCTCACCGCCACGATCATCCAGGCCGCCCTCGCCAAGGTCCCCGAGCTGGACCCGCGCGACATCGACGACCTGCACCTCGGCTGCGGTCTGCCCGGCGGCGAGCAGGGCAACAACCTCGGCCGGATCGTCGCCGTGCAGATGGGCATGGACCACCTGCCGGGCTGCACGATCACCCGTTACTGTTCCTCGTCGCTGCAGACGTCCCGCATGGCCCTGCACGCCATCAAGGCCGGCGAGGGCGACGTCTTCATCTCGGCCGGCGTCGAGATGGTGTCGCGGTACGTGAAGGGGAACTCCGACAGCCTCCCGGACACGCACAACCCGATCTTCGCCGAGGCGGAGGCCCGCACCGAGGCCGTCGCCCAGCAGGAGGGCACCAGCTGGCACGACCCGCGTGAGGACGGCCTGGTCCCCGACCCCTACATCGCGATGGGCCAGACCGCGGAGAACCTCGCCCGCGTCAAGGGCGTCACCCGCCAGGACATGGACGAGTTCGGCGTCCGCTCGCAGAACCTCGCCGAGGAGGCCATCAAGAACGGCTTCTGGGAGCGCGAGATCACCCCGGTGACGCTGCCCGACGGCACGGTCGTCGCCAAGGACGACGGTCCGCGCGCCGGCGTCACCATGGAGGGCGTCGCGGGCCTCAAGCCCGTCTTCCGCCCCGACGGCCTGGTCACCGCGGGCAACTGCTGCCCGCTGAACGACGGCGCCGCCGCGGTCGTCATCATGAGCGACACCAAGGCCCGCGAGCTGGGCCTGACCCCGCTCGCCCGCATCGTGTCGACCGGCGTCTCGGGTCTGTCCCCCGAGATCATGGGCCTCGGCCCGGTGGAGGCCTCGCAGCGCGCCCTGCGCCTGGCCGGACTCACCATCGACGACATCGACCTGGTCGAGATCAACGAGGCGTTCGCCGCCCAGGTGATCCCCTCCTACCGCGACCTGAACATCCCGCTGGAGAAGCTGAACGTGAACGGCGGCGCCATCGCCGTCGGCCACCCCTTCGGCATGACCGGCGCCCGCATCACCGGCACGCTCATCAACTCCCTCCAGTTCCACGACAAGCAGTTCGGTCTGGAGACGATGTGCGTCGGCGGCGGCCAGGGCATGGCGATGGTCATCGAGCGCCTCAGCTGACGCGTTCCGTAACCGCCGAGGCACCAACCGTGAGCCTCTGGCCCGGAGTCCGGGAAACTTCCGGACTCCGGGCCGTTTTGTGATCCAATCTCCCCCAGGATGTGACCTATCTCCCTTAGCGAAGGGAGATACGCAGGTCAGCGCGGTACCACCAGTAAACACCGGGCCCAAAGTCCTGCCCGATTCGTGACGTTACGCACTGACAGCTGGTTAGTCCGCCCTTCAAGCTGATGTAGGAAGTCGGGGGTCGACTTTGAACCGGGAGTACGTCAGTGAGCGCCATGCCGATCGCCTTGCTGGTCATCACGGCCGCCACGGGCGCCGTGGGCCTCGCCGTCCTGCGCACCCTCATGGTGCTGCGTCGTGAGGTCGCCGCCCTGCACACCCAGCTCGCCGCACAGCACGTCCCGCACGCTCTCGTGCCGGCCGCCCGCACCGCCGCCGAGGCCGACGAGATACGCGCCGCGGTGGCCGAGGCACTCGCCGAGGAGCGTGAGCGCGAACTGGCCGAGGCGCGCGCCTTCTGGGCCGCCCAGGAGGCCCGTGACGCCTCCGACGCGCCTTCCCTGCTCGGCCTGCCCGACAGTGAGCTGTTCCTGCCCCGACAGAGCGATTTCGTGGGCCTGGAGCCGGTGACCGAGACGGGCGCGGACGCCGACGAGTTCGCCGGGGACTCCCCCGAACTGGCCGCGGCCCGCCGCCGGCACCCCTCCCACCCGGACTTCGTACCGGTCCAGTCACCGGTCGTGGGCGACCATGAGCGCACGGTGGCCACCCTTGAGGAACTCGCCGCGTCCCGCGTCGAACTGGCCGACGTCCGCCCGGGCCCGCTGGGCACCCTGGACGTCTACGTCTTCGCCGACGGCACGACCCTGTGCATGACCCCGGGCCACCGCGAAACGGCGGAACGCCTCTCGGCGGCCCTGCGCGCGGGCGAGACCCCGGTGCTGCTGGGCGGCTCGGGGATATCGGGGGCGTACACGCTGACGTTCGAGTGCGGCGAGGAGAACGTGTACATCCTGGCCGACCGGGTCATAGCGTCCCTGTAGTCACACCCCGGCCCGCTGCTGGGCCTCGGCCACCAGCGCGACCGCTTCTTCCAACTGGCCCTCGTCATCCAGGACGAGGGCCAAGTCGTGTGCGGCGACGGTGATTTGGTCGGCCGCCGCGAACATCCCCGCGTCCGGCATGACCCTGGGCTCCGCCGCGGGCTCCTCCAGCAGCTGGGCCCGGCGGGACAACTCCCTGGCAAGCTCAAGGGCCTCGGAGGCCCCTCCCCGTTGCAGCCGGCTCTGCGGCGCGGCGCGCAGACGGTCGGCGAAGTGATCCACGGCTCGCGTCAAGGGCGTCGTATCAACCACGGGACGAGCCTACGCGGCGCCGCCAGACTGTTGCCAACAGGCGAACGCTCAGGCACGGTGACCTGAAGGACCGGCTTACATCCCCTTTTCGTCCGGAGGCGCCGATGTCCCACGTCCTCTCCGAGGAGACCCACCGCAACATGCTCGCCCGCATCCCCCACTGCACCGGTCGTGAAGTCGCCGACTGGTTGCGCACCGTCGAAGAAGGCCCCGCCCTCTTCCGCTTCGAGGAAAAGGTCAGCTGGCTCCGCCACGAGCACAACCTCGCGTACGGCCACGCGAAGGCGATCGTCCACGAATACGACCTGAGGAGGGCCGCGCGCAAACTGCTCTAGCGCGCACCAAGACATGCCGAAGGGCCCCGGGTCGTAGGAGAACCGAACCCAGGGCCCTTCGCGCCGGCCGTCGTACGACTGCTCGTCTGCTCGTCCGGCTAGTCGTTGCTGTTGAGGATCGCGATGATCCGCAGGAACTCCAGGTAGATCCAGACCAGCGTCAGCGTGAGGCCGAAGGCCGCCAGCCACGCCTCCTGCTTCGGCGCGCCGTAGGCGATGCCGTCCTCGACCTGCTTGAAGTCCAGGGCGAGGAAGCAGGCGCCGAGGATGATGCCGACGACGCCGAAGAAGATGCCGAGCGGACCGCTGCGGAAGCCGAGGCCGTCACCGCCGCCGAAGACCGCGAACAGCATGTTCACGACCATCAGCAGGATGAAGCCGACCGCGGCCGCCATCACGAAGCCGTAGAAGCGGCGGTTGACGCGGATCCAGCCCGCCTTGTAGGCGACCAGGACACCGGCGAAGACGGCCATCGTGCCGAGCACGGCCTGCATGGCCGCGCCGCTCGCGATGCGGTTGTCGACGATGCTGGACAGGACGCCCAGGAAGACGCCCTCGAACGCGGCGTACGACAGGATCAGCGCCGGCGTGGCCGTGCGCTTGAAGGACTGGACGAACGCCAGGACCATGCCGATCAGCGCGGCGCCGACGGCGATGCCGTAGGACCGGTTGATGTTGGCGTCGTCGACCGGCAGCAGCGCCCAGGCGAGCGCGGCCGTGACGATCAGGGTGCCGAGCGTGGAGGCCGTGCGCAGGACGACGTCGTCCATGGTCATCCGGCCGGTGGTGGCCGGGGCCTGGGGCGGGGCGCCCTGCTGAAGGTCCGCCTGCGCGTACGGGTTGTTCGCGTAGGGGTTGCCCTGCGCGTACGGGTTGGCCTGCGTACCGACGGCGGGTCCCCCGGCCTGCGGCGAGGCGTTGAAGCCCGCGTAGCCGTTGTCGCGGCTGAACCCCCGTCGCGAGAAGACCGGGTTTCTGCTCCTCATTTCACTCCTCCATGGCCGCACGTCGCGGCCTTGGCTCAAGAGTAATAGGTAGGCAAAGGATTGACCCTAGTGCTTGGGGAGGATCTTTCCCTCGTCGTGCTGCGCAACACGCTACGCGGGCCGGTGATTCCCCTCACCGCAGGGTCTCAATCGAAGGCGAAGCCCGTGTATCCCTCGGCCAGATCGGTCTCGGCCGCGCGGGAGCCCGCGATCCTGTCGAGCCGGGCGAGCTGGAGCCGGGCGTCGAAGGGGGTGGCGCCGGGCGCCGGGTGCAGCATCGTCGTCATGTCGTACGAGAACCGCTCGGCCTGCCAGACGCGGCGCAGGCAGGTCGCGGAGTAGGCGTCGAGCAGTTCCGCCGATCCGGTGTCCTTCTCGTACGTCAGTGCCCTCGCGAAGGTGACGACGTCCCCGACGGCCAGGTTGAGCCCCTTCGCGCCGGTCGGCGGGACGATGTGCGCGGCGTCGCCGGCCAGGAACAGCCGGCCGTACCGCATGGGCTCGTGGACGTAGGACCGCATGGGCGTGACCGACTTCTGGGTGATCGGCCCGCGCTCCAGCCGCCACCCGTCCTCGGTCTCGAAGCGGCGCTCCAGCTCGTCCCAGATCTCCTCGTCGCTCCAGGACTCGGCCTCGGTGCCCTCAGGGACCTGGAGGTAGAGGCGGGAGACGGACGGGGAGCGCATGGAGAGGAGGGCGAAGCCGCGGTCGTGGCGGGCGTAGACGAGCTCGTCGTGCGAGGGCGGGACGTCGGCGAGGACGCCGAGCCAGCCGAAGGGGTACGTCCGCTCGAAGACGCGGGTCAGCTCGGCGGGGACCGCCTTGCGGGCGACACCCCAGAAGCCGTCGCAGCCGACGACGTAGTCGCAGTCGAGGACGTCCTCGCGGCCCTCGTGCCGGAAGCGGACGCGCGGTGTGTCGGTGTCGGCGCCCTCGACGGCCAGGGCCTCGGCCTCGAAGAGCAGCGGGCCGCCCTCCTTCAGCTGAAGGGCGATGAGGTCCTTGCAGACCTCGGTCTGCGCGTACACCATCACGGACCGCCCGCCGGTGAGAACGGGGAAATCTACCCTGTGCCGCTTCTTCTCGTACCGCAGCTCGATGCCGTCGTGCCGGAGGCCCTCGCGGTCCATGCGCTCGCCGGCGCCGGCCGCGCGCAGCACGTCCACCGTGCCCTGCTCCAGGATCCCGGCGCGCTGGCGCTGCTCGACGTAGGCGCGGTCGCGGCTCTCGAGGACGACCGAGTCGATGCCGGCGTTGTGCAGCAGGCGGGCGAGGAGGAGGCCGGCCGGGCCGGCGCCGATGATGCCGACGGTGGTGCGCATCTCGCATCCTTTGTTTCGTCTGGTGTTTCGTCTGGTGTTTCGTCGTCTGGTTCGTCCAGTGAAATTTACTTCACCACTCACTTCCGGTTGCGAGTTTGCGCCCGCCTCCACTCCGTGTCAATGGCCCCGGTGGCCGGCCGCGGGCCCGTGGCAGACGGGTGGGACGCGGCCGGCCACCGGTGCGGTCACTTGGCCGGCGGCCAGCCGTCCATGTGCCGGTGCACCGCGACGTCCGGCTTGTCCTCGCCCTTGGGCGCCTTCGCGGCGGCGTCATTGAGGATGCCGGTGACCTCGGCGGCCAGGGCGTCGACCTTGGTCCGCAGCTGGGCGGCGGGCAGCGTGGAGCGGCTGAGCGCGTCCAGCCTGCGGTGGACGTCCGCGAGGTGCCGCTTGGCGGTGGTGTCGAGGGTCAGCGGCCTGGGCGTGGAGACCACGAACTGGTAGGCCCCGGCGAGGGTCTGGCAGCCGGTGCACTCCTTGTTGACGGCGTCGCTGAGGTTCACGGCGTTCAGGTGCGTGTGCTCACCGGCGATCGTCACGATCTGGAAGGACAGCGCGACCGAGCGGCAGGCGTCGTCGGCCGTGCAGCCCGTGGAGACCGCGTTGGCCTGGTTGCGGGCGGCGGCCGCGTTCACCGTGCCGAACTGGCGGATCGTGAAGGAGTCCTTGGCCTGGGTGTGGTGCAGCCGGTCGGCGTGGCTGAAGACGTGGTCCGAGGCGAAGGCGGCGTGCCCGGACCCGGTCGTGGCCTGGGCCGGCACGGCGGTGGCCGCGCCAGCGACACCGGCAGCGAACAGCCCGAGCCCGAGGGCACGCCGGGTCAGCGGGTTGTGGGCTGATCGTGGTTTTCGATGACTGCTCAAGGGAGCTCCTTGGTGGGTGGGTCAGTGGATAGGTGGGTGGGTCTGGTTTCGGTTACCGGGTGGGGGGTGGCGTAGGGCGGATGGCGAGGGTGCGCTTCCGGGTGGTGGGGCGCGGCGCATGGGGGGCCGACGTGGGGGTCGGTGCGTGCGGCGCGCGTCGGGCGGGACCGGCTGGTGTGTCCGGCGCGGTCGGGCGGTGTGTCCGGCGACCATCCGGTGCGCGTCCGGGGTGGCTGGCCGGGGTGTCCGGCAGGACCCACCGGTGTGCGGCCGAGGTGACCGGCGCGGCCAGCTGGTGCGCGTCCAACGCGGCCGACGGATGCGCGTCCGGGGTGGCCGACCGGTGTGTACGGCGCGACCGGCCGGGGCACGTCCGGTGTGACCGGCTGGGGCGCTGCTGGCGCTGTCGGCCGGTGTGTCGGTGCTCCGACGCGTACCGCCGGTGCGCCGACGCCTCACCCCTTCGGCAGGCCGGGGACGTCCACCCCTGGCCTGCCGACGGAACGCGCCCGCCCTCTTGAGAGGCGCCCCGACGGCGGGCCGACCGGTGGTCGGGTGGCTCCCGACACCCCTTCGGCCTGCCCCCAAGAACCTCCGACGGCCGGCCGCCTGGCGGTCAGACAGCCCCCGACGCCCCATCAGCCCGCCCTCCTGACACCCTCGACCAACCAGCCGACCGCCTCAGCACGCCCCCGACGACCGGCCAACTGGCGGTCAGGTGGCTCCCGACAACCCTTCGGCCTGCCCCCAAGAACCCCCGGCGACCGGCCGATTGGTGATCGGACGGCCCCCGACGACCCATCGCCCCGCCCTCCCGACGCCCTCGACCGACCAACCCCCGCCTCAGGACGCCCCCGGCGACTGACTCACCGGCGGTGACGAGGGGGCCTCGGAGGGCGATGCCGGGACGCTCTCCGAGGGGGTCGGCGAGGGCGGGGGGTCCGAGGGGCCCGTGCCGGACGGCGTGGTCGGTCCCTCCGATGGGCCCTGGGAGGTCGGTCGGGCCGTGCCGTCGGTCGGGTGGGGCGACTCCGGCGCGGACGCAGACGCGGAGGCCGAGGCGGACGTACTCCCGGAGGCTTTGTCCGAAGGACCGGCGGAGGGTCCCGACGCGCCCGGTGACACCGACGCCGAGGGTGAGGAACCGTCCTGGCCACCGGGGTCCCGCGAGGAGTCGTCGCCGACCCGCGAGGCGTCCTGCGGGCCGGGCGCCTCGGTCGACACCCCCGGCTGCAGGATCGGCGCGATGGGCGGCTGCTTCGGCAGGGGCTGCGGGGTCATCCCGGACACCCACGCGTAGCTGAGGCCGGTCAGGCCGGCCAGGGCGAGCGCGCAGAGGGTGATCCGCAGTTTCGGGCGCCCGGACGTGGTGCGTTTCGCGGCGCGGAAGAGGCGGCCGCTCATCTTCACCGAGAGGTACACGACACCCGCCATCGGGCACATCAGCATGATGCTGCCGATCACGCCGACGAGCCCGGCGACGATCTGCCCGTCCGTGAACGCCCACCAGGTGCCGAGGAGTTGCTCGGTCAGCGAGCGGGTCATGGTGCTGAGGATCCGCGGCAGGTTCCACAGGGCGTAGCCCAGTTCGCCGGCCAGCAGCGGCACCATGGTCAGCACCCACGTGGCGACGATCCGCCGGGCCGACTTCTTGAGGCCGGTCACCTCCTTGCGGGCCGCCTTCCCCTTCGCGCCCGGCACCAGCGCCAGCAGGATCGGCTTGATCTTGCCGTACAGGTCGGGCACGCCCGCCAGGTCGCCCAGGATGTAGTAGCCGTCCAGCCGGACGGCCGGCATCAACTGCTCCAGGATCTCGAAGTGCCCGAGGTAGACCGCGGCCAGGAAGAACTGGGCGCCGGTGGCGAAGTAGGCCGCGGCCATGGCGAGCATGAAGACGACGTTGAAGTACACCCCGCCCAGGTCGGTGCGGATGCGCCCGCCCCGGCCGATCCGGTAGACGTCGGTGACGTCGGTGTACATCGACGGCCAGATCAGGAACAGCCCGCAGCCGATGCAGCCGGGCCGGGCCCCGCCGTACTTGCAGGCGGAGGCGTGGCCGAACTCGTGGAAGACGAGCGAGGCCACGGTGAGCCCGAAGACGATCAGGATCAGCACCGGCTGGTCGAGCACCTGGAGGACCGGCTCGATCGCCCCGAAGAACCCGAACAGCCACACGTCCATGGCCACCGCGCCGATCAGCACGGCCGCGACCACGACCGGCCGGTGCAGCCAGCTGAACGTCTTCGCGATCCGTGCGGTGCGCTTCTCGTTGAAGATGACCCGGTGCCCTTTGAGGGCGAGCAGCAGGTCGGAGCGCGGGGCGTCGACCTCGTCGCTCTCCTGCCCCTCGGGGACCGTCACCCCGAGCGGCTGGAGCTTCTTCTCCACCAGGTAGCGGATGTTGTCGCCGCTGACCTCCCGGCCGAACCGCGCGCTGACGCGGTAGGCGATGGTCTCGACGTCCCGGACGCCGTCGATGCTCGACGCCACGAGATACAGCAGCCGGGACAGCTGCACGACCTGCCCGTCCCCCCGGCGGGCGATGTACTTGGGCTCGGTGAAGCCCGAGCCCTGGTATTCGCCGTGCAGCTTGAGCCCCGCGCTCAGCCGCGGCACCAGCGACGGCTCTACGACCGGCAGGCTGCCGGTGGCGACCTGCGCGTAGGTCACCGGCCAGCCGCCGGGTCCGGGCACCGGCCCGGTGTCGTAGAGCGTCGCGGGCCCGTTCCCGAGCACTGTCATGTGTGGTCTCCCCCCACGTGTCCCCCATGTCCGCGCGTGTCCCCCGTGTGCGCGCCGCGTTCCCCCCGGATCGCGGCGGGCTGTCTCCGCAAAGAGGCGGTTCCCCCCGGAAGGCACCGCGGGGGCGGACCGCTCCGCACATGAGCGCGGTCCGCCCCCGGGCCGTCGTCCCCTTGTTGCTTGTTACTGGGAGACGCTGATGTGCTGCGAGGCCGAGGACTCGGCGGCCGAGAACGACGAGTGGTCGTTGACGGCCGCGGACTCGTTGACCGCCTGGATGTTGGCGACGTGCTTGGTGATGTTGGTGGTCCGGTTGAAGCTGAACTTCAGCTTGCCCAGCGCCTCACGGCCCGGCAGCAGCTCCGCGGACTCGGTGTCCAGCTCGTGCATGTCCATGCTCATGACGGATGTCCCTTCTGAATGTTTCCGACTGCTCTGGATGCTTGGGGTTCGGTTTCGCGGCGGAGCGCGAGCGTTACTGCTTGACGCTGATGGTCTGACCGGCGCCGGAGTCGGCCACCGAGAACGACGAGTGGTCGTTGAGGGCGGCGGAGGAGTTGGCCGCCTGGATGTTGGCGATGTGCTTGGTGACGTTGGTCGTCCGGTTGAAGCTGAACTTCAGCTTGCCCAGCGCCTCGCGACCCGGCAGCAGCTCCGCGGACTCGGCCTCAAGCTCGTGAGCGTCCATCATGATCAATTCCCCCTCAGGGATAGGCAGTTCCGATCGGAGAGAGTCAGGTTCCCCCCGGACTCTGTCCAATCTGGTCGGACGAGCTGTCCAACGAGATTGGACACTAGGGCCTCCTGGGGCCGTTGCGCAACCCGTTCGGGGAATCACCCTTTCGGCGGCCCGGGGACGCGACCGTAGAATCGGCGCCGACAAGCTCCGACAAGGACGAACAGCCCGTCAGCCGAGCGGCGAGCAGGAAGTGACCCACCCGTGGCCAACGCACTGCAGCAGTTGATCCGTGAGCGCCTCGACCGCAAGGGCTGGTCCTACGGCGAGGTCGCGCGCCGCGGCGAGATCCCGCGCTCGACCGTCCACCACCTGGCCACCACGGAACGCGTCGTGCGGATGCCCCAGTCGGCCACGCTGGAGGGACTGTCCAAGGGGCTGGAGCTCCCGTTGGACACCGTCCGCCGCGCCGCCGCGGAGGCCTGCGGGATCCATGTGTACGGCACCCCCGAGGCCGGGGACGCCGCCGCCGACCCCGAGGTCGACCTCCTCATCGCCAGCGTCCAGAAACTCTCGGCCGACGACCGCAGACACGTGGCGGCCCTGGTGGAGTCCCTCCTGGACCGCTCGACACCGCAGACCCCGGAGAAGTGACCGCCCGACGTCAACTTCCGCCAACTCGGAAAAAGATGTCAACTACCCCCGAACACCCCGAGATCCCCCGCTAGTCTCTCGTCCTGCCCACGGAGCGAGCCGCAAGTCCCCGGGGGCTCCCAGGGGGGAATGTGTTGTTCGTGCATGGTGGGCCGGCCACGGCTGTGGTCCGTGGGCCCGCAGGAGAGTCGGTCGTGCTGCTGTCCGGTGAGCTGCCGGACGTGCTCACCGAGGCGTCCGTCGCCGAGCTCGTCGACCTCGCCGCCGCCATTCTGGACGCGGACGAGCTGGTGCTGTTCCACGACTGCCTGCGCACCCTGAGCACCGAGGGAATGCGCGCCGGCCGCCGCGTCGAGGTGGAGGGCGCGGTGCTCACCGTCTACGAGGGATGACGACCGGCGTCGTACACGAAGGGTGACGTCCGCCCACGGAACGCGCTGTCCCGCGGGCGCGGAAGTGCCCGGAGCCGGACTTGAACCGGCACGCCCGCGAAGGGGCAGCGAGGTTTAAGCTCGCCGTGTCTGCATTCCACCATCCGGGCAGGCCATGGGCTCCGCGTCGAGGTTCCGAGCCTATCGGGATGCTTCCCCCGAACAGCCGAACCACGGACCGATGTTGTCTTATTTTATTGACGTCTGAGGGTGCATCAGCCCGTGGAACGAGCCATCCGCACTTGCCAATAGCCTTACGCGCAACCGTGGCCGGTGCATGCGGAATGACGGAATTTCACCGCCCGAACGAGGGTGCTCCACCGGTTCTCGACGGTTCACGGCGCAAGCGCTTGCGCGCGACCCCCGAGAGCGCCGCCCCCAGGGTTGCCCGTCATCCCCAGGTATGACACGGCGGCCGGGGGTCCGACCCGAGTCGCCCCTGTGAACCGGAACAGCGGCTGACTACATGGCGGGGATCGGCCACGACGATGGAACACGTCCCTTCAAGACGCCGTCCCCCGAGGAGTTCCGACCCGTGACCACCACACCCGTCGCCGACCGGTCCACCGCGACCGTGGCCGCACGCGCCACGGATCTGTCGAAGATCTACGGACAGGGCGAGACCCAGGTGGTCGCCCTCGACCGGGTCTCCGTCGACTTCCGGCAGGCCGAGTTCACCGCGATCATGGGCCCCTCCGGTTCGGGCAAGTCCACGCTGATGCACTGCGTGGCCGGCCTGGACACCTTCTCCTCGGGCTCCGTCCGCATCGGCGAGACCGAGCTCGGCTCGCTCAAGGACCGGCAGCTCACCAAGCTCCGCCGGGACAAGATCGGCTTCATCTTCCAGGCCTTCAACCTGCTGCCGACCCTGACCGCCCTGGAGAACATCACCCTCCCGATGGACATCGCGGGCCGCAAGCCGGACAAGCAGTGGCTGGACACCGTCATCCAGATGGTGGGTCTGAGGGACCGGCTCGGCCACCGCCCGGCCCAGCTCTCCGGCGGCCAGCAGCAGCGCGTCGCCGTCGCCCGCGCCCTCGCCTCCCGCCCGGACATCATCTTCGGCGACGAGCCCACCGGAAACCTCGACTCCCGCTCCGGCGCCGAGGTCCTGGGCTTCCTGCGCAACTCCGTGCGGGAGCTCGGGCAGACGGTCGTGATGGTGACCCACGACCCGGTCGCGGCGGCGTACGCGGACCGTGTCGTCTTCCTCGCGGACGGACGGATCGTGGACGAGATGTACCGGCCGACGGCCGACAACGTGCTTGATTTCATGAAGCAGTTCGACGCGAAGGGCCGCACCAGCTGATGTTCCGCACCGCCCTGCGCAACGTCCTCGCGCACAAGGCCAGGCTGCTGATGACCGTGCTCGCCGTGATGCTCGGCGTCGCGTTCGTGTCCGGCACGCTGGTCTTCACCAACACCATCTCCGAGGCCTACCAGAACAGTTCGGCCAAGGGCTTCGACCAGGTCGACGTCGCCGTCCAGCCCAAGTCCCAGGAGGACAAGGGCAATACGATCAACAAGACGCCCGAGCTGACGAAGGCTCAGCTGGACACCGCGGCCAAGGTGCCGGGCGCCGCCGACACCATCGGCGTCGTCAGCGGCTTCACCGCCATGGCCGACAAGGACGGCAAGCTCATCGGCGGCGGCTTCCAGTCGCAGGGCGGGAACTACTGGGGCGACAAGGACCCCCGGTACCCGCTGAAGGAGGGCCGCGCCCCGCACGGTGACAACCAGGTCGCCATCGACTCGGAGACCGCGAAGCGGGCCGGCTACAAGGTCGGCGACCAGGTGCGGCTCTCGGTCGACGGCCCGGTCCTCACCCCGACCGTCACCGGCATCTTCACCACGGACGACGGCAATGTCGCGGCCGGCGGCAGCCTCGCCCTGTACGACACGGCCACCGCGCAGAAGCTCTTCGGCAAGCCGGGCACGTACGACGAGATCGACGTGAAGGCCGCCTCCGGCACCTCCCAGACCGCGCTGAAGGCAGGCCTCGACAAGGCGCTCGGCACGAAGCTCGTCGAGACCACCACCGGCAAGCAGCTCGCCGACGACCAGGCCGAGCAGATCTCCGCCTCGATGAGCGGCCTGAAGCAGGGCCTGCTGGTCTTCGCCGGCATCGCGCTCTTCGTCGGCACCTTCATCATCGCCAACACCTTCACCATGCTCGTCGCCCAGCGCACCAAGGAGCTGGCGCTGCTGCGCGCGGTCGGCGCCTCCCGCCGCCAGGTCACCCGCTCGGTGCTGATCGAGGCGTTCGTGGTCGGCACGGTCGCCGGCCTCACCGGTCTGGTCGCGGGCATCGGCATCGGCGCGGGCCTGCGCTCCCTGATGGGCACGCTGGGCGCCACGGTCCCGGACGGGCCGCTGATCATCACGCCCGGCACGGTCGCGACGGCCCTCGCGGTCGGCGTCGTCATCACCATGCTGGCGGCCTGGCTGCCCGGCCGCCGGGCGGCGAAGATCCCGCCGGTCGCCGCGATGAGCAGCGTGCACGCGAAGGCGACGACCAAGTCGCTGGTGCTGCGCAACACGCTGGGCGCGCTGTTCAGTGCCGCCGGCATCGCGACGGTCCTCGCGGCGACCACGATGGACGGCTCCGACGGCCAGGCCCCGATGGGCTTCGGCGCGGTCCTGCTCATCATCGGCGTCTTCATCCTCACGCCTCTCCTCTCCCGCCCGCTGATCGCGGCCGCGGCCCCGGTGCTCAGGATCTTCGGCGTCTCCGGCAAGCTGGCCCGCCAGAACTCGGTGCGCAACCCGCGCCGTACGGCCGCCACCGCCTCCGCGCTGATGATCGGGCTCACCCTGATCACCGGCATGACGGTGATGGCGGGCAGTCTGCAGAAGTCCATCGACAAGATGGCGAGTTCGGCGATCCGCGCGGACTACGTGGTCTCGATGGCGAACGGCAACGCGCTCTCGCCGGACGTCGACAAGAAGCTCAGGGCCACCGACGGGGTCACCGCCACCAGCCCGCTGCGGAACGTCTACTCGCGCATCGACGGCCAGGGCGAGTCCCTGACCGGCGTGAACGGCTCGGCGATCGCGAAGCTCACCGACCTCAAGGTCGACAGCGGCACCTTCGAGGTGGGCGGCGACCAGGTCGTCGTCGACGAGGACACCGCCAAGTCGTACGGCTGGAAGGCGGGTTCGGCCTTCACCGCGCACTACGAGGACGGCAGGTCCACCCGTCTGACGGTGGCCGGCGTCTACGAGGGCAACGAGCTGATCCGGGGCATCCTGCTCGACAGCGCGGTCGTCACCCCGCACGTGAGCGACCCCGGCGACATGCAGGTCCTGGTGAAGACGGCCGACGGCGCGAACGGCGCGACCAAGGACAGGCTGGAGAAGGCGCTCGGCACCAACCCGGCCATCAAGGTGCAGAGCAAGCAGGACCTGTCGAACGACATCGCGCAGATGTTCACGCTGATGCTGAACATGCTCTACGGCCTGCTGGCCATGGCGGTGATCGTGGCCGTCCTGGGCGTGATCAACACCCTCGCCATGTCGGTCTTCGAACGCTCGCAGGAGATCGGCATGCTCCGCGCGATCGGCCTCGACCGCAAGTCCGTCAAGCGCATGGTCCGCCTGGAGTCCCTGGTGATCTCCCTGTTCGGCGGAGTGCTCGGCATCGGCCTGGGCGTCTTCTTCGGCTGGGCGGCCGGCGAGCTCCTCGGCACGAAGATGGCGACGTACGAACTGGTCCTCCCCTGGACCAGGATGGCCGTCTTCCTCCTGCTGGCCGCGACCGTCGGCATCCTGGCGGCCCTCTGGCCGGCCCGCCGCGCGGCCCGCCTGAACATGCTCACGGCGATCAAGTCCGAATAGCGGTACGGCACTTGGGGCCCCGTCCGGAACCGACCGGGCGGGGCCCCTTCGTGCGTACGCCCGCCCTCAGCCGGTCCCCCAGGTCCGCGCCCGCAACGGCAGCCCGGACTCGCCGCTCTCCGGGGTCCGTACCGCCAGCACCTGGTTGACGCCGATGCGGTTGCGCTCGAAGGCGACGGCGCAGGCGGCCATGTAGAGCCGCCAGACGCGCGCCCGACCGGGCCCGGCGAGGGCGAGGCCACGCCGCCAGTCGGCCTCCAGATCGGCCACCCAGCGGCGCAGGGTGAGCGCGTAGTGCTCGCGGATCGACTCGACGTCGCGCACCTCGAACCCGGCGCGTTCGAGCTGGGTCACGGTGGTGCCGAGCGGGGCGAGTTCACCGTCGGGAAAGACGTAGGCGTCGATGAACTCGTCGAGGTCGTAGGCGGATTCGTCGCGCTGCGGCCGCCGCGCGATCTGGTGGTTGAGCAGCCGCCCCCCGGGCTTCAGCAGCCGGTACAGATCCTCGGCGTACTCCAAGTACCGTTCGCTGCCCACGTGTTCGGCCATCCCGATCGACGAGATGGCGTCGTACGGCCCGTCGGCGACGTCCCGGTAGTCCTGCACCCGGATCTCGACCAGGTCGGTCAGCCCCGCGTCGGCGACGCGCTTGCGGGCGTAGGAGGCCTGCTCCTGCGACAGGGTGATCCCGACGACGCTCACGCCGTACTCCCGGGCGGCGTGGATGGCCATCGACCCCCACCCGCACCCGACGTCCAGCAACCGCTGACCACTCGTCAACCCGAGCTTCCTGCACACGAGTTCGAGCTTGTCGCGCTGAGCGCTCTCGAGTGTCCCCCCGTCCTCCCAGTAGGCGCACGAGTAGACCATCGAGGGCCCGAGGACGATCTCGTAGAAGTCGTTCCCGACGTCGTAGTGATGGCTGATGGCCCGCCGGTCGCTCCATCTGGTGTGCAGACGGGTACGGCTCCTGCGCACCTCCTCCCGCGGCGGCGCGGGCGGCAGCGGCACCCCGGCCACCTTCACCAGCCCTCGCACGGCCGCCCGCGCCCGCGGATCCCGCAGCATCTGTACGAGGCTCCGCGCGTCCTCCCCGCGCTCCCACACCAGCGTCGACATCAGGTCGAGGGCGACGTACAGGTCCCCCTCGATCTCCAGGTCCCCGGCGACCCAGGCCCGCGCCAGCCCCAGCTCGCCCGGCTTCCACAGCAGCCGGCGCACGGCCCGCCGGTTGCGCACGACCAGCGCGGGCGCGTCCGGCGGCCCCGCGGTCGACCCGTCCCAGGCCCGGATGCGCACCGGCAACGGCACTCCCAGCAACTGTTCGACGAGGCTCTTCAGCCGCGACGCGGCGTCGGCCATGGCGCACACCTCCGTGACACGATCCCGGAACGTCCAACACCACGTAAACACCAACGGTGCGGCTGCGCAGTCCCCCGGCCGCGTTACAGCCGGGCAAAATACATGCAGCAGCCACCCACCAGCCCGTCCGGCGTTTGAGGACGAGGCCGTCCAGGCCGAAGGGGGTCTGGGGCGCAGCCCCAGGAACGCCGAAGGACCTCCCGCACCACGGATGGCGGAAGGCCCTTCGGTTCGTTCGGTGACCGGAGCCGGTCAGGAGGCCTTGGCCTCGGACTTCTCCTGCTTCGGCGCCGCGGGCACGGGCTTCGCGGCCTCGTAGAACTCCTCGCGCGGGTGCTCCATCGCGCCGAGGGAGACGACCTCGCGCTTGAGGAACATGCCGAGGGTCCAGTCGGCGAAGACGCGGACCTTGCGGTTCCAGGTCGGCATCGCGAGGCCGTGGTAGCCGCGGTGCATGTACCAGGCGAGACGGCCCTTGAGCTTGATCTTCATCTTGCCCATGACGATCATCGCGACGCCCTTGTGGAGGCCGAGACCGGCCACCGCGCCCTTGTTGGCGTGCGAGTAGTCCGCCTGCGGGAAGCCCCGCATGCCGGAGATCACGTTGTCGCCGAGGACCTTGGCCTGGCGCAGCGCGTGCTGGGCGTTCGGCGGGCACCAGGCGTTCTCGTTGCCCGCCTTGCGGCCGACGAGGTCCGGGACCTGGGCGTTGTCGCCGGCGGCCCAGATGTAGTCGGTGCCCTTGACCTGGAGGGTCGGCTCGCAGTCGACGTGACCGCGGGGGCCGAGCGGCAGGCCGTAGCGGGCGAGGGCCGGGTTCGGCTTCACACCGGCGGTCCACACGATGGTGTTGGAGTCGACCTCCAGGCCGTTCTTCAGCACCACGTGCCCGTCGACGCAGGAGTCCATCGAGGTGGAGAGGTAGATCTCCACGCCCCGGCTCTCCAGGTGCTCCTTGCCGTAGGCGCCCAGCTTGGGGCCGACCTCGGGCAGGATCTTGTCGGCGGCGTCGACGAGGATGAACCGCATGTCCTCGCGGGAGACGTTGTTGTAGTACTTGGCCGCGTCGCGGGCCAGGTCCTCGACCTCACCGATGGTCTCGGCGCCGGCGAAGCCACCGCCGATGAAGACGAAGGTGAGCGCCTTGCGGCGGATCTCCTCGTCGGTCGTGGAGTCGGCCTTGTCGAGCTGCTCCAGCACGTGGTTGCGCAGGCCGATGGCCTCCTCGATGCCCTTCATGCCGATGCCCTGCTCGGCGAGGCCGGGGATCGGGAAGGTGCGGGAGACCGCGCCGAGCGCGATCACCAGGTAGTCGAAGGGCAGCTCGTACGCCTCGCCGACCAGCGGCGAGACCGTGGCGACCTTGCGGTCCTGGTCGATGGTGGTGACCCGGCCGGTGAGGACCTCCGCCTTGGGCAGCACGCGTCGCAGCGGGACGACGACGTGGCGCGGGGAGATGTTGCCGGCGGCGGTTTCGGGAAGGAAGGGCTGGTAGGTCATGTACGACCGGGGGTCGACGACCGTGACGGTCGCCTCGCCGTAGCGCATCTTCTTGAGGATGCGCCGAGCTGCGTACAGGCCTACGTACCCACCGCCTACTACGAGGATCCTGGGACGCTCCGTGGTGCTCATGCCATCGAGTATCCACCCGCCCCCAGGGGGTCGCTCGTGCGCCCCTTCACAAGCTCTTGCAGGGGGTGTGTTATCCTCCGCGGCCCGCGTGATCCAGGTCATGATCCGGAGGGGAACCGCGGGTCCGGTACGACCCGTTGTCAATGCCGCGTGAGCTGCCTCTCCGGGCTGCCGAGGCCCCGGTGAGCAGTCCGGAACGGGTGCTCCCGAGGACCCCTCGCCGAACCTTCATACCACGCTTCTGAACATGTTCAAGGGCCTGTTCGGCCCCCGGAAGGGCCAACCGGCCCCTTTTCGTGGTTCCACAGGACGGAATTCCTTGTGAAGAACTTCACGAACTTTCTCGGCGGCACGTCACGGGGGACCCCGGAAGATCCCCCGGAACGCACTCAGACGCTACCCGACCTGCTCATCCGAGAGCTACCGATCGGTAACAAAGGAGACCTACGCCACCGACCACGCGATGCCGTCGAGGATGTCGTGCTCGCTGACGACGACCTCCTCGGCGCCGACGCGCTCCATGATCGACAGGAGTACGAGGGCGCCCGCGGCGATGACGTCGACGCGGCCGGGGTGCATGGAGGGGACGGCCGCGCGCTCGGCGTGGGTCGAGTGGAGCAGCCAGTCGGTGATCTCGCGGACGCGGTCGTGGGAGACGCGGGAGTGGTGGATGCGCGCGGAGTCGTACTCGGGCAGCTCCTGGGCGATCGCCGACACGGTCGTCACGGAGCCCGCGAGACCGACCAGGGTGCGTGCCTCGCGCAGCGGGACCGTCTCCTCGGCGAGGTCCAGGGCCCGCTCGATGTCGGCCCGCATGGCGGCGATCTGCTCGGCGGCGGGCGGGTCGGTGACCGCGCCGTCCCGGACCAGGTGCCGCTCGGTCATCCGCACACAGCCGACGTCGACGGAGCGGGCGGCGCGCACGTGCTCCTCGCCGACGACGAACTCCGTCGACCCGCCCCCGATGTCCACCACCAGGTACGGCTTGGCGAGATGATCGCTGCCCGCCAGCTCCCTGGTCGCCCCGGTGAAGGAGAACTCGGCCTCCTGGTCCCCGGAGATCACCTCGGGCTCCACACCCAGGATGTCCAGGACCCCGCGCACGAACTCGTCGCGGTTCTCGGCGTCCCGGGAGGCGGAGGTGGCCACGAACCGCAGCCGCTCGGCGCCGTGCTCCTTGATGACCGCGGCGTACTCCCGGCACGCGGCGAAGGTCCGCTCCAGCGCCTCGGGCGCGAGCCGCCCGGTCCGGTCGACGCCCTGCCCGAGCCGCACGATGGTCATACGGCGGTCCAGGTCGACCAGTTCACCGGTGGCGGGGTCCGCGTCGGCGACGAGGAGCCGGATCGAGTTGGTACCGCAGTCGATGGCGGCGACGCGGGTCACTTGGCATCCTCCGTCTGCTCGGTGACGGTCACGCAGGCGCCCTTGCGCCACCACTCCGGCAGCATCGCGATCGCCTCGTCCCCCAGCGGGTTCACGCCGGGTCCCGCGGCCAGCGAGTGGCCCACCAGCACATGCAGGCACTTCACCCGGTCCGGCATGCCGCCCGCGCTGGGGAAGCCCTCCAGCACCTCGATCTCGTCCCGGCGCCGGATGTAGTCCTCGTGCGCGGAGCGATACGCGGCGGCGAGTTCCGGATCGGTCCGCAGCCGCTCGGTCATCTCCTTCATGACGCCGTTCGCCTCCAGCGTGCCGATCGCCGAGGCAGCGCGCGGGCACGTCAGGTAGTACGTCGTCGGGAAGGGCGTGCCGTCGGGCAGCCGCGGGGCCGTCTCCACGACGTCCGGCTGCCCGCAGGGGCACCGGTGGGCGATGGCGCGCAGCCCGCGCGGCGGGCGCCCGAGCTGCTGCTCGAATGCCTCGACGTCCGCGTCGGTGGGCTCGGTGCGCGGGGTGGTCGGCGGAGGCGTTTCCATGCTTCGGGGAGTGTCTCTCTAGTCTCGGTTCACTGGTCGGAGGCGTCGGACTTGTCGACCCCGTCCCAGACGTTCGTGTACCAGGGCCGGTCGGCGGCGCCCAGGTCGGCACGGGACTGCTTGGCCGCGTCCGGGTCGATGACGACGTAACCCGTCTCGCCCGGCAGCACGTAGTGCAGCCGCTGCCGGATCTGCTGCTCGGCGTACGAGTCGTCCTGCCAGCGTGCCTTGAGGTCGCGCAGCTGCTCGACGCGCCGGGCGGCCTGCTGCTTCTGCCGCTGCAGATCGGCGATCTCGGCGCGCTGGGAGACGTACTGCCTTATGGGATAGGCGAGCGCGACGACCAGGGTGCACAGCACGAGCGCGAGCAGGGCCGCGCGGCCGGTGAGGCGGGAGCGGCGGGCCTGCCGCTTGGTCTGGGAGCGGTAGACCCGGGCCGCGGTCTGCTCGCCGAGCAGCCTGAGCCTGGTCGCGGTGGAGAACCGGTCCCGGTCCTTCACGGCCATGTCCCCGCCTCCCGTTCATACGCGCGTACGTCCCCGCACACGGTACGGGACCGGTACGGGGACGTACGTACGACTGGCTAAGGCTTAGCCCCTTAAGGGTCAGCCCTTGAAGCGCGGGAAGGCGCTGCGGCCCGCGTACACCGCGGCGTCGTCGAGGATCTCCTCGATGCGCAGCAGCTGGTTGTACTTGGCGACGCGCTCGGAACGGGCCGGGGCGCCGGTCTTGATCTGGCCGCAGTTGGTGGCGACGGCCAGGTCGGCGATGGTGACGTCCTCGGTCTCGCCGGAGCGGTGGGACATCATGCACTTGAAGCCGTTGCGCTGGGCGAGCTCGACGGCGTCCAGGGTCTCGGTGAGCGAGCCGATCTGGTTCACCTTCACGAGCAGGGCGTTGGCGGCGCCGTCCTCGATGCCGCGGGCCAGGCGCTCCGGGTTGGTGACGAACAGGTCGTCGCCGACGATCTGGACCTTGTCGCCCAGCTTGTCGGTGAGGACCTTCCAGCCGGCCCAGTCGTCCTCGAACAGCGGGTCCTCGATGGAGACGAGCGGGTAGGCCGCGACGAGCTCCTCGTAGTACTCCGTCATCTCGGCGGCGGAGCGCTCCTTGCCCTCGAAGAGGTACTTGCCGTCCTTGTAGAACTCGGAGGCGGCGACGTCGAGCGCGAGGGCGATCTGCTCGCCGGGGGCGTAGCCGGCTTCCTTGATCGCTTCGAGGATGAGGTCGAGGGCGGCGCGGTTGGAGTCCAGGTTCGGGGCGAAGCCGCCCTCGTCGCCGAGGCCGGTGGACAGGCCGCGGCCCTTCAGGACCTTCTTGAGGGTGTGGTAGACCTCGGTGCCCCAGCGCAGCGCCTCGGAGAAGGACTCCGCGCCGATCGGGGCGATCATGAACTCCTGGATGTCGACGTTGGAGTCCGCGTGGGATCCGCCGTTCAGGATGTTCATCATCGGGACGGGCAGCAGGTGCGCGTTCGGGCCGCCCAGGTAGCGGAAGAGCGGGAGGTCGCTGGCCTCGGAGGCGGCGTGGGCGACGGCGAGGGAGACGCCGAGGATGGCGTTGGCGCCGAGGGAGCCCTTGTTGTCGGTGGCGTCCAGGTCGAACATCGCCTGGTCGATCAGGCGCTGCTCGGTGGCGTCGTAGCCGACCAGCTCCGGGCCGATCTGCTCGATGACGGCGAGGACGGCCTTCTCGACGCCCTTGCCCTGGTAGCGGTTCGGGTCACCGTCGCGGAGCTCGATGGCCTCGAAGGCGCCCGTGGAGGCGCCGGAGGGGACGGCGGCACGACCCGTGCTGCCGTCGTCGAGGCCGACCTCGACCTCGACCGTGGGGTTGCCTCGGGAGTCCAGGATTTCCCGGGCTACGACGACGTCGATGGACGGCACGAGCATCTCCTTCTTGGGATGTGACGCGGCTACGGGGCTGCCGCAGCGGCTCTGCGAGACGAGCCTAACCGGCTCCGGCGGATCGGCCACGCTGCCGACCATCTCTTGGGCAGAACCGAGAGTAAATTGTTTCCGAACGGAACAAAAACCCGCGCGTACGCGCGCACAAAAAGCCCCGCCCCGGTGCGTACGGGGGAACACGCACCGAGGCGGGGAGTCCGTGGGGACGGGGGAGGCCCTCACGTGTCCTCCATATTGGTGGACACGGCTGTGAAGGCGCTGTGGTTCAGCTGGGTCTTACTTCAGGTGCAGCTGCTGACCCGGGTAGATGAGGTTGGCGTCCTCGACGATGTCCTTGTTCAGCTCGAACAGCTTCTTCCAGCCGCCCTTCACCTTGTGCTTCTCGGCGATGGAGCTGAGGGTGTCGCCCTTGACGACCTTGTACTCGCCGTCGCCCTTCTTGACCTTCTTGCCGGTCGGGGTGGTGACGGTCTTCGTCGACTTCTTCACGGTCGTGCGCTCGGAGGAGCGGGACGCGGCCTGGGAGTCGGTCGAACGGGTGGTGGTGTTCGAGGAGCTGCTGGAGCCCGACGCGCTGCTGCCGTTGTAGGCGGCGCTGGACAGGCCCGTACCGCAGACCGGCCAGGCGCCCTTGCCCTGGGAGGCGAGGACCTTCTCGGCGACGGCGATCTGCTGCGCCTTGGAGGCCTGGTTGGCCTGCGCGGCGTAGGCGGTGCCGCCGTACGCGGCCCAGGTGGAGGCGGAGAACTGCAGGCCGCCGTAGTAGCCGTTGCCGGTGTTGATGGACCAGTTGCCGCCGGACTCGCACTGGGCGACGGCGTCCCACTCGGAGGCGGTGGCGGCGGAGGCGCTGCCGGCGGCCATCAGCGGGGCGGCGACGGCGGCGGCACCGGTGACGCCGACGACGGCGATGGCACGGGCGGTCTTGGACGGACGACGGTGCTTGCCCTTGCTGGAAAACAGCATGGATGGATCCCCTCACCGACGCCTGCGAGGTGAGCTGTCGGGTTCGGGCCGGTTGAGTTGCCCGGCCGCGCCCTCGTCTCCACGAGGCGCGGCTACACCCCAAGCCGCCACCGTCAACCACCCGGTGGGGCGCTTACCTTGGGTCCCCCGCTCCTGCCTACGGCGCTGTTGAGCGACGACTGTTCCCGTCCGGCCGCTGGCAGGATTCGGCGTTGCGACCGACGGGGCTCGGGTTGCCGAGCGGTGACGACCGTAGACAGGGAATCCGGCGAATTTCAAAGACGATCAGGGCTTCTGAGACTCATCCCACACTTTCGCCAAAACGGACATTCAGCGCGAAGCGTGACGTGAACTCCCGTCGCTTTTCGCCCCGTTCGAGGCCTATTCGACGCCCGTTCGAGGCCTATTCGGCGGGGAGGTCCAGGGTCTGACCGGCGGCGATGCGGTTCGGGTCGGTGCCGATGTCCTGCTTGTTCGCGTCATAGAGGGCGCGCCACCCGCCGTCCAGGTCAAGGGAGTCGGCGATCGAGGCGAGAGTGTCGCCGGAGTGGACGGTGTAGGTGTCGCTCGTACGACCCGCGTCCGCGTCCTCCCCCGCGCCCTCCTCGGCGGCGGCGCCGCGGTGCCGGCCGCTGCCGATCGCGCCGGTGTCGACGAGGCTCCAAGAGCCGACGGCCTGCTCGGAGTTGTCCGAGTCGTCACCGTTCGCCCGACCTGTGGACGAGCTGTCGGTCTCCTGTGACTTGGAGGGGGAAGCGGAAGGCGACGAGGAATTGCCGGATTTGGCGGAGTTGGCGGAGTTGTCCGCGCTGCCGACGGAGGCGCTCGGCGAGGCGGAGCTGTCGGATCCGTCACCGGAGGACGAGGATCCCGATCCCGTATCGCCGGACGAGTTGGACAAGCCGGTGGAGTCGGAACTGTCGGACGAGTCAGAATTCCCGGACGAACCGGACGAGTCGTCCGCGACACCGGTGTCCACGTCGGCCGAGCCGGAGTCCTTGGTCAGCCCGGTGGTCAGTCCGCAGGTGTGGAACGCGCCCACACCCTGGTCGTCGAGGAGCTTCTCGGCAACGGCGATCTGCTGGTTACGGCTGGCCAGGTCGGCGCTCGGGGCGTAGTCGAGGCCGCCGTACTTCTCCCAGTTCTCCTGGGTCAGCTTCAGCCCGCCGTAGAACCCGTCACCGTTGTTCTCGCTCCAGGAGCCGCCGGTCTCGCACTGCGCCACCTTGTCCCAGGTGCTTCCGTCGGCGGCGCTGGCGCCACTCGCGGCGAAGAGCGGGATCGCGATGGCGGAGCCGGTCACGCCGGCCGCGACGAGGAGTGCCGGAGCCTGGCGGGGGCGACGGTGACGACCGTTCCCGGAGAGCATGCGGGGGCCTTTCGCGAGACAGCAGTGACCGCGGCGCGTGAAGCTTGGGCCAAGCCTTGGCGCCGCCATGGTCCGTGAACCTATCGACTGACGATCACTTGTCACAAGTTAATGCCGCGTAGATCACGTGAAGATCACAGAGTTGAGTGCTTGTCACGTTCGGCCGGATGTGCGCGGTGCCTCAACAGGGCTGAATTCAACCGGAAGCGTACGAAGTCCACGCATGATGAGCCCGCCGCGCCACCTCAACTCGGCGGGATCGACGGCGAGTTGCAGATCGGGCAGCCGGGTGAGGAGGGTGGCGAGCGCGGTCTGCCCCTCAAGTCGGGCCAGCGGAGCGCCCAGACAGTAGTGGATGCCGTGCCCGTATCCGAGGTGCTGGTTGTCACGGCGGGAGAGGTCGAGGGTGTCCGGCTCGGCGAACCGCTCCGGATCCCGGTCGGCCGCGGCGAGTACGACGAGAACCGGATCGCCGGTCGCGATGTCCTGCCCGCCGATGCGGAGCGGCTCGGTGGCGAACCGCCAGGTGGCGAGCTCCACGGGCCCGTCGTAGCGCAGGAGTTCCTCCACGCCGGTTTCGAGGAGGCCGCGGTCGCCGGCGGCGAGGGAGGACTGGAGGCGGTGGCGCTGGTCGGGGTGGGTGAGGAGGGCGTAGGTGCCGTTGCCGATGAGGTTGACGGTGGTCTCGAAACCGGCGAACAGCAGGATGAAGGCCATCGCGGCGGCTTCGTTCTCGGTGAGGTGCTCGCCGTGGTCGGAGGCGCGGATGAGCCCGGAGATGAGGTCTTCGCCGGGGGCGGGTTCGGAGGGCAGCGCTTCCCGCTTCCGGTGGATGAGCTCGGCGAGATAACCACGCATCTTCTTCACGGACCGCGCGACGCCCCCACGGGGCCCGCCCCCGTGCCGGATCATCATCCCGGCCCAGTCCCGGAAGTCGTCCTGGTCCTCGGGAGGGACGCCGAGCAGATCGCAGATGGCGTAGATGGGAAGGGGGAAGGCGAACTCATGAATGAGGTCGGCCTCACCCTTCGCCGCGAACTGGTCGATGAGGTGGTCGGTGAGCTGCTGGACGCGGGGGGTGAACTCGGCGACGCGGCGGGGCGTGAAGGCCTTGGAGACGAGCCGACGGAGCCGGGTGTGGTCCGGCGGGTCGATGTTGAGGAGGTGAGTCATCAACTCGGCCTTCCGCTCCCCCGGGATACCGGTCTTCCCCTTGGCGTGAGCGGGCTCGTCGTGGTGCGCGGGGTTCTTGGAGAGGCGGGGGTCGGCGAGGGTCTGCTTGGCGTCGGCGTAACGGGTGACCAGCCAGGCTTCCACGCCGCTGGGGAGGGTGGTGCGGTGGACGGGGGCGTGCTGGCGGAGCCAGGCGTAGGCGGGGTAGGGGTCTGTGGCGAATTCCCAGGTGAAGAGTTCGGGGGTGGGGATGGCGGGGGTGGGGTGGCTGGTCACTCCTTGACGGTATCCGGAGGGGCGGTGGGAGGAGGGCCGGGTGGGCGCGGGAGGCGTTGGAGCAGGTCGGGAGGATTCTCCTCGGCGGCCTTGCGGGACCACTCCTCCGCTTCCTCGCTCCTGCCCTGCCGGCGCAGCAGATCCGCGATGCCCTGCTCGGTGCCCATGACACCGGCTCGATGAGCCCGCAGGAGCAACGCCATCACCTCGTCGGCCCGGTTCTCGTCCGACTCCCACCACACGGCGAGGTTGCGCGCCGCGTCGGCGTCTCCGGCGGCTATCGCCTGCTGGTAGAGGCGCACGACCTCCTCCCCGTCGCTGTCGGACTGCCAGGAGAGATGGGCCCCGAGTTCGCATGCGGCACGTGGATCGCCCCATTCGATCGCGTACCGGAGCCACTCCTTGCCCCCGGCCTCGTCCGAGCTGACGAGGAGCGCGCCCAGACTCGCGGCCACCTCCCGGTGCCCAGCAACCGCGGCCCTGTAGTACCAGCGGAGCGCCTCGCCCTCGTACCCCGCCCCCACCAGCATGTCCCCCAGCTCATGCGCCGCCGCCCCGTCCCCCTCCTCGGCGGCCTTGCGCAGCCACCGCTCGGCCCGCTGCCGCAGCAGGCTGCCGAGCCGAGCGGCGGCCTCGGTACTGCCTTCCTGGGCCGCCTGCTCCAGATGGCGCAGCGCACGGTCCTCGTGACCGCGGTCCTGCAGCATCCCCGCCAGCTGCACACGCGCCGACAGGTGCCCCAGCTTCGCCGCCACCCATAACCACGCCTCGCGCTCCTGGCCTTCGGTGCGCTGGGCGAATCCGAGCGCCAGGTCCACGTCCCCGGCCTCGATCCGGGGCTGCAAGGCTGTCCGAGCCGCCTCGTGGACGCCGGCGAAGTCGAGCGTGGAACCCTGCTCCCGGAACGTGTCGAGCAGCGTCCACCACACCTCGTCCGGCACCGGCTCCAGGTCCCCCGAACCCACCGCCTCCGCGACCAGAGCCCCGTACGCCCGCCAGGTGTCCTCCTCGTCGCCCGGCACCAGCAGCCCCGAGACCCCGAACATCGGGGTCGTGGCCCAGGCGAAGGCGTCCTCGAACGACTCGCGTTCCTCCGCCGGGTACTGTCCCTGCACTCTCCTGAGGAGCTCGGCCGACACCCCCTCGACCCCGCACCGGGCGATGTCGACCGCCGCCCGGACCAGCAACTGCCCTCCCGGATGCTCCAGTTGGGTCCCCACCCGGCGCCACTCGTCGAACAGGTGGTGTCCGACGGCGAAGTACGTGGCCACGCCCTCCGCGCCGCTCCACATGTACGCCGGATATGCCCGCGGGTCTTCGAGCGCGGCCAGCCGGTCCAGCTCGGCCGCGCTCCAGTCCCGGCCCAGTTCCACCGTGCGGGCATCGGCAACCACTCGCTCGCCGGGCCCTGTCCCTCTTCGGCGCCGGTAGTACTCGTCAGTGCTCATCGTGCCGAGCACCACAACGCCAAGGCTGGTGAGCCGCCCGAGCAACCGGTGGTCGAGGCCACCGTCGCCCAGATGGTCGGTCAGCTCGTCGAGCCAGACGACGTACTTGCCCGGACGCCCTTTCAGCGCGGCGAGCACCGGGCGCAGATCCTCGCCCGGATCCGGCACGTACAGCCGGTGCCCCTCCAGCGACCGCACTCCCTGCCACGCCGTGTAGGACTTGCCGACGCACGACTCTCCCAGGATCAGCACCAGGCCCGGGGTGACGAGCATGGCGCGTAGGGCGTCGTCGCAATCGCGCGGCACGTACGGCGGCACATCGGACAGCCCCGGCACGTGCCGGGTCGGCCGCACCCCGAACTCCAACGGCTGCACCTGATCCACCGACCGCCACTCCGCCGGCGCGGGAACGGTCCCGTAGTGGTTGTGCTGCACCCCGACGACCCGGTCGTGGAAGGTGCTGTCACGGAAGTCGACATGGTCGCCGGCGACGTAGGTGCTGTGGTCGCCGGTGATGGCTACGCCGATGCTGCCGCCGACGGCGACGGAGCGGGGGCCGGTGGCCGTGACGGAGGGCGCCGGGTTTCTCGGTGCGGGCTTGGGGCCGTACTCGATCGCGATGGCCTGAAGTTCGGAGATGGCCGACGGGTAGTCACGGCCCAGTTCCTCCAACGTCGCGTGCCAGTGCACGGCCGCGGCCTGCCGGGTCGGGCGGAGGGTCGAGAACCCATTGGCCCAGACCCGTTCAAACACCTGCTTGACCCTCAGGGCCGCCGCCGGCACCCGCATCGCCTGCGTCAGTGCCTCTGCCAGCTCCCCGAACTCCGCTGCCACACCGGCCCCCACACCTAGCACCCACCCGTTCCCCCAACCGTACTAAGCGGACACCCCCTCAGCAGCCCGAACCGCATCCCGGTAAGCCCGCGCGGCGACCCGCAGCGCCGCCTCCGGATCCACCCCCTCCGCCTCCGCCCGCACCGCCAGCGCCAGCAACTCGTAGCCGAGGCCCTCTCCTTGGGGCAGCGGGACCTCAAGTCCCGCCGTACGCACCCGGGACGCAAGCTTCGCGGCGAGCGCGAGGCCCGGCTGGCCGAGGGGGATGCCGTCCGTCACCGACTCGCGCTGCTTCTCGACGGCCTTGAGGCGCAGCCAGTTCTCCCTGACCTCCTCCGGGGTCGTCACTGTCTCGTCGCCGAAGACATGCGGGTGCCGGTGGATGAGTTTGGCGACGATGCCTCCCGCCACGTCGTCGATCGAGAAGGGCTCGTCCTCGTCCTCCTCCGCGATGCGCGCGTGGAAGACGACCTGGAGGAGGACGTCGCCCAGCTCCTCTCTCAGCTCCTCCCGGTCGCCCTCCTCGATCGCCTCGACCAGCTCGTACGCCTCCTCGATGCCGTACTTCGCCAGGCCCTTGTGGGTCTGCTGGGAGGACCAGGGGCACTGGGCGCGGATCCGGTCCATGACCTGGACGAGGTCGAGGAGGCGGGCGCCGGGGAGGTCGTAGGAGGCGGGGAGGAGTTCCAGTTCCGGCATCGAGAGGCGTCCGGAGCCGGCCAGGCGGGCCAGGCCGTCCGTGAGGGTCGGTTCGCCCTCGCCGGAGGCCACGACCACGACCGTGCGGCCGTCGGCGCACGCGGACACCAGTTCCTCCGCCGTCGGGGACGTCTCGTCGACCCGTATGCCCGCCTCACGCAGATACGGCAGCTGCGGATGCGCGGCGTCCGCGCACAGCACCCGGTCGGCCGCGTGCAGCGCCTGCCAGGCGGGCCAGGAGAGGAGTCCGGGCGCGACGCGGTGGCTGGTGGTGAGGAGGACGATGCGGCCGGGGGCCGCCGGTGCGGAGCTGGTTGCGTTCACGGTTCGAAGCTAACCCACGCCGCCGACAACCCCTGAGTTATCCACAGGGGGCACCGGCCATCCCGTATCTACGCCGTCCCCTGCGAAGCCTGCGCCGTCACCTCGCGCACCCACGGCGTCTTCGCGTCCACGCGGCTGCTCTTCTGGACGTCCCAGGCGCCGTAGCGCGGGTTGAGGTCGACCTTCAGTTCCTTGGACGCCTTGGACAGGGCGTTCCAGAAGGCGGGCTTGCTGGTGTCGGTGCCGAGGGTCTGGGCGAGTTTCTGGGCCTCCAGCTGGAGGCGGAGGTTGTCGTCGAGGCGCTTCGGGGCGACGCCGTACTGCTGGAGCCAGGCCGTTTCGAGCGCCTTGGAGCCGCCGACCTGCTGCTCCAGGCCGGAGCGCATCTGCTGGATCTCCTTGGTGGTGACGGAGACGCCCGCGTCCTGGGCGGCGCGGTGCAGCACCCGGTCGAGGACCATGCCGTGCAGAGTGTCGCGGGTGAGGCTGCCGGTCTGGGCGACGGCCTGCTTGTACTGCGCGTCGTTCGCCACGGCCGCGCGCTGTGCCGTGCGCACCTCGTTCACCCGGTTCTCCAACTGCGCCACGGAGATCCGCTGGCCGCCGACGACGGCCGCCGCGCCGGGATGCGCGTCGCTTCCGCAGGCGGTGAGGAGGGGGGCCGCGGCGGCGATCGCGGCGGTGAGCAGGAGCGCGGTGCGACGGCGGCGGTGCAAGGAAGCCTCCCGAGGAGATTGTGCGACGGTGCACAAAGTCTTGCGGTGATCGATGGTAGGCAGTGGGACGGCTGGGGCCAACCCATTCGACCAACGATTCATCGGCGCTTCGGGCACCGCCACGCCCCCGCGGGGTCCGGTCCAAGGGCGGAAGCCCTCAGCCCCGTGCGTCGACCGCCTGCTTCACCGCGGCCGCGACACCCGCGCGCAGTCCGTCGTCGGCGGGTACCCAGGCCACGTTGTCCGTGCCGGCCTTGTCCTTGCTCCCGTTCCCGCTGCCACTTCCACTGCCCACGAGCACGAAGCCCAGCTTCGCGTACCGTCGCGTCGCCTCCTGTGCCGCCTTCACCTCGGGGCCGCCCACCGCGAGGACGACCTCGCAGGAGCCCTGGAGCATGGCGTTGAGGAAGGGGCGGGCGTTGGCGGTGCTCTGTTCTCCGGTCACCGAGGAGTAGCTCACGCGCGCGTGCGTCGCGAGGGAGGCGTCCTGCATGCCCTGCCAGACGGCCGCGGCGTCCTTGGCGTTGATGCCGTTCCGGTCGGTGAGCAGGCACGCGTCGGTCTCGGTGTAGTGGCGGGCCCGGGTGGCCGGGATCGGTGGGCGGCTGCTGCCGTGGTTGTAGAGGAGGAACCCGGTCACGATCACCGCCAGGGCGACCCCGACCGCCGTACCGATCATGGCGAGGGTACGTCCGCCGAGCGAACGCAGCCCGGCCACCGCCGCGCGCCCCACGGCGGCGAGCCGCGACGTCCCTTCGGCCCGGACCGGCCGTGTCCGCGTGACCTGTCGGACCTGCTTGACCATGTAGTGCTACTCCTCCACGCGCTCGGTCGCCGGGCCGACCACCTGGTCCGCACCCGTGTGCCCCGCGTCTCCCGCCAGTTCCTCAAGTCCCGTGCGCCCGGCGCCAACGGCGTCTCTCGCGCCCCCTACCCGCTCCCCCGCCGCCGCGAGCGCCGGTGCGCCGGCGCGCCCGCGGATCCACCGGCGCGCACGCCCCTCCACACTCCCGTCCGCACTCCCGTCCGCACGCCCCTCCGCGCGCCGGGGCCACGCCGTCCACGCGTGCGCCGCGGCGCCCGCCATCGACAGCGTGATCAGCAGCAGGTCCACCCCGAACAGCGCGCCGTGCGTGTCGTCCGGCGTGAGCGCGAGTTCAGTGAGCCAGGCCACGAAGACCGCGCTGAAGCCGCCGAAGGCCAGCCAGTCGGCGCGGGCGCGGCGCCGCAGGGCGAGGACCAGGGACGGTACGGGACAGAGCAGGCCGAGACTGAGCACCGGCAGCGCGGCGAAACCCGCGCGCACGGCGGGCAGTCGCAGCGCCGGCGCGGCAGGCAGCTTGAGCGCCCGCTCCAACAGCCTCGGCATCCTCATCGCCCTCGCCCTCCAGTCGTAGGCTTTCGGCTCCGTCTTCAACAGGCACTGCTCAGCCGACAGCAGCCGGAAGGAGATATTCAGCCGGTGATGGCGACCGGCCCGTCCCACGCGTCGCGGTCCACGGTGATCGTGTAACCGCCGCGGGACTCCTTGCTGTTGACCATGTACTGGTGACCCCGGCTGTGGTTGGTGAACTGGGTGCTGCCCCACGGCCAGTCCGAGGTGGTCGTGTTGGTCTTGTCCCAGAGCGCGTACCAGAGGTTGCCCGGCAGGTCCGTCTTGTCGGTCGCCGTCGCGATCGCCTTGGCGCTGGAGCTGGTGAAGCCGTAGTAGCCGGTGCGGTACGTCTTGGCGTGCAGTTCCTTGTCGAAGGCGCGCACGTAGGTCAGCACGGCGTTGTTGCAGGAGGTGTTCGTGATGTCGTACGCCTCCATGTCGAGGAAGATCGGGCTGCCGGCCTTCATGCCGAGCGCCGAGGCCTTGGCCACCGCGTCGTCGGCCTCGCTCTTGCCGACGGAGGCGGCGGTGGAGGCGCTGATCTTCACCGAGCCGCCGGAGCCGCAGGACGGCTGGGAACCGACGTAGAGCGGGATGAGCTTCCAGCCGACCGTGCTGACGGACTTGACCCAGGACGCGGTGAGGTTGGGCTGGCTGCAACCGCGGTTCTTGCCGCCGATGTAGACGGCGGCGGCGCCGTAGAAACCGGTGTGCCAGGCCTTCATCGCGGCGAGGGAGGGCGCGGCGCAGGTGTCGAAGGCGCGGCCCGTGTAGGTCTTCTGGGCCGGCCAGGTGGTGGCCGCCATCGAGGTCGTCGCGGCGATCCCCCCACCCGCGACGACGACGGCACCGGCCACGCCCCACGAGATGTACCTGCGCTTCTTCGACTGCCGATGGTCGGCCATCCCCACCCCTGTTCATGACAAGCGGACCTGTACGACGACGCGTACACG
Source organism: Streptomyces cylindrosporus (assembly GCF_022698165.1). GTDB lineage: Bacteria > Actinomycetota > Actinomycetes > Streptomycetales > Streptomycetaceae > Streptomyces > Streptomyces cylindrosporus. Next base: position 623,067 of record NZ_JALDAY010000004.1, on the reverse strand, counting down.
TCCGACGAAAGATTCTGCGGGTGCCCTGAGGTGGCGCGAGTCCGGCACGGCGAGGCGGTACGGCGGGGGCCGCGCGACTCCTGTGTGGAACTGCTTCTGCGCACACGGAAGTCGGACACCATGAGCGGATCGCAACGTAACCGATGGAGTCCCTGGGCTCGGGAAACGGGTTCTATGGATCATCACAAGATTCCCTCAGGGCACGGCAAAAAACTTCCGCACCGGGGGACAGCGGGCCGGAACAGAGCGTCACCGCGCCGAAGAAATAACGGTCCTTTCCCCGCTCACCCCCGGGCGACGGGTCATTGCCCTAGCCTTGCCTCGACCTTGGGGGGTTGTTCGGCATGGAAAGACGTCCGAAACGGCTGGAAGCCGGTTGGTGGCAGCGGATCGGCTGGGCGGTCCTCGCCTTGGGTTCGTGCGGCCTGCTGATCTGGGTGCCCTTCCTGTACGCGGCGATCCGCCGCGGCCGGGGTTCGGACTGGGGCGCCTTCGCCACCCTCGTGTTCTACGAGTGCGTGACCCTGCCGTGGGCGGCGGTGCGCGGCGACGGGGCCGGCGACCCGTTCCTCGGCCTGGTGGTCGTACTGACCATTCTGCTGACGGCCGGCCTGCTGCTGTTCGGGTTCTTCGACAACCCGACTCCGAAACAGCCCGGATACGGGGCCGCGCCGGTGCCGCCGACGGCGCAGGGGAATCCGTATCTGCGGTAGGTCACATCCTCCGGGTGCGCCGCACGATCCGTACGACGGGCCAGGTCGGCGGCCCGGTGACGGCCCGGAGGAAGCCCGCGAGGGCGATCCATTCGCCGGTGCCGGTCTCGGGGTCGCCACCGCCGAAGACACTGCCGGACGGAGGCCCAGTCGGCGGCGGTCGCGGTTGCCGCAGCCAGGTGACCTCCGGGTAGGCGGAGGCAAGTTCGAAATCGGGGTCGGGGTAGGGCCCGGGCCCGGCGTCGGGTGGTGGCGTGCGGCGGATACCAAGCGACGCCGCCAGACCGAACGCCGCCTTGCGGGCGACCTTCTTGGCCAGCGCCTTCGCTCCCGCCTTCACGCTCTGCTTCGCGGTGGAGTCGGCCGTCGCCTTGATGGCCAGGTCCACAAATTCGTGGTCCGTATGCGTCACGATCACCGCGGTGACCTTGTGCGCCTCCACAGCCACAACTCCCAGCATGGGGTTGGCAATCGCTTCGCTCATCTACGCAAGATGGTCGCCGAAATTTTACAGAAACCACTCTGCCGAACGAGAGAACCTGCACAGATACGACTTTACGAGGCCCAAAGTCATCTCATTACTGCATTCGTCACAGAGGTCCAGCAGTTGACGGCCCGGCGTAGAGGAGAGTAGCTCCTCCCTTTCTGAAGAGATCACTGACGATCGACGCCTCCAGACTGGGACCCGAACGTCATACAACCGGGGGCAACCTTCGGAGACCGCCCGTAAAAAACCAGCCTCAGTCTTCGACTGGCTCCACGCTAATGGGTTCGGCACCGCCCAGATAGAGCATGCATCCCGCATCCTCCACATCCATGTTCTCCGGTGGGACCACATAGATTCCCGCAGTGGGTGCGGGAGCCCAGCCGAGGTTGCGCGGAGAATCATACTCTTCGTAATGCCCTACATAAAGCCGCGTCGGCGGGATGGAAACCGTGCAGATGTCCCCCGGCTGGAGTTCAGAAAAATCCGGCTCAAGCCGATAAGGAACCCATTCAGCGTTCGAATCGCCGTACGGCAAGGAGAATTTTCCATCCCACCGAAAATTCGAGGAGTCGTCGATCACCCCCCACGGCCATTCGAGAGTGACTTGCCGTGAATCCGCCTCGACCACTCGAGCACTTTCCGGCTCGCAAGAGATGACGACTTCGTCGCCAATCCGAGGAATCATATCTCGCCACCATTTGCTCTCATCGTGAACAGAGCAGGTATGCACGGGCCCATACACGCCAGTGCATGCCGCATTGGGAGGGAATTGGCTTTGCATTTAAGCCGCCAGAACATTCGGAACCGTGTGGTTGCTGGACCGCCTCGGAACCGCTCTCCACCGAGGAGCGGCCGTAGGTTGATCGATAGGGCTTAGTGACACTCGACGCAGATATTTCGGGCGGCTACGCCGAGCACAAAACCTTCGTCGTCGGCGAGACTGATCAAATCATCGTCTCAGCGCACCTCTCGCCCTGTAAGAAAGAATCCTGCACCCACTGCTGCCAGCTATCAAATGCGGGTCCACGTATCGACGAACACCGACTGGGTCCCGCCGTGGAACGGCTGGCGGAACGTCGTCTTTGGCTAAGCGCCCTAGTCGTCCGACCGTTTCAGATGAGAGCGATTGGCTCGGCCCACGCTGCATAGGCGAGAACGTCCCGAATCTTCACCTGAATCCCAGTCTCATCGATGAGTGAACGCCGGACCCTGGGTCCATAGTGCACTCTGTAGGAGATACCTTCGATTGCCAAGGTACCGCACGTGGTTTCAGCCCGCTCAGTGTCAGCTTGGATGGAACTCACCTCCCATCCTGCCTTATTGGCCAGATGAATCCACACTTCGAAGGCGCGAGATTTTCCGCCAAAGTCGGGGTTCACGCCACCCACGCGGGCAATAATCTCAACCGGATCCACTCGGCGATCATCATCCGACATTTTCATCGAACCCTTCCTATCGCATTTTCTTCAAGGGATTGAGAGCCTGCCATATCCTGAGTTCACCGGATTCAGTGGTCCAGAGATATACGAAATTTGCACCGGTGGCTTTAGCTGCACGGTTCATCGCACCCTGGCATGTGGTGCTCGGCGGCCTAGTACCAGTGAGAATCACAGATTCGCCCTCACTGACCTGCGCAAGACCTGCGTAAGGGTCACCAGGAATGGGGGTCTTGCCAATGACTGACGGTCCGCCAGACATGCGAGCCGCGCGATTCTCGGTGTGGCTCGCGATCCTGCTGCGCCCATCCCCGATCGCAAGTTCTTCATCCTCCCAGTTGCCGCTCCGCAGACTGTAGGAGAGTCGCACATTTCCTGCCACATCATGAACATCCACGTCCACGGTGTGCGTTTCGCACGTCATCGCTTGGGGGTTGGAGTTTGTGTTGTGCACCAACACCCGGGTGCCGCCGGCCTCCACATAGTAGGTGTGCAGGCTCCCGATGGTCAGGTCGTACGTCGTGGTGTTCGCGTGGTACAGCCGGACACCGGTGACCTCGGCCGTTCCCGTCGGCGTCTGGAGGACGTCGCCGGCCTTCAGGTCCTTCGCGTCGACGAACGCCGACTGGGTCTCGTCGTAGAACGGGTGGTGGAAGGTCGTCGTCAGGTGCGCGCCCCGCGCATCGGACTCGGACGTGGTCCCGGCAGCCGCCGTGGCACTCTTCCCGGACGTCGCCGACGAGACCGCCGCGACCGTCCTGGTCGCCGGCTCCTGAGCGGTGCCGTGGCCGTGGCTCGCTGCCAGCGCCCCCAGGACCGCCGCCGACGCGGCCAGGCCGAACGCTGCCTTGCGGGCGACCTTCTTGGCCAGCGACTTCGCTCCCGCCTTCACACCCTGCTTCGCAGCGGAGCCGGCCGTCGCCTTGATCGTCAGGTCCACGAAGTCGTGGTCCGTGTGCGTCACGATCACCGCGGTGACCTTGTGCGCCTGCGTACCCGCCACACTCAGCACCGGGTTGGCAATCGTGTCGCACACCCGCGACTGATCGATCGCCTTCGTCGAACCGTCGGCCAACAGCACCACGCCGAACCTGTGAAGGTCTGCTTGAGGCCACGTCCCGACCAGGACTGCGAATTCGTCCCACCATTCGGGCCCTGCCGCCGAGGCCGCCTCGAACTGACAAAAGGGTAAAATTCCTGAGCTGCAGATCAAGAATTGATTCCCGCATCCTCGTCTCTGTAGTAGCCCGCAATAAAATCAGCATACAGGCGGCTGAAAGCCTCACTCCTAGGCAAGGCAACGGATGGGTCTAGATCACCCTGCACATCCTGATCACGAGCCTCTGATTCCAGCCGAGCAAACTCCACAGGTTCCCAGTCACCGGTAGGCCAGTCATCGCGCCCCATCTCTTCATGGCCCTCAGCCAGCTCCTCGGCACGCTCAAAAGCCCGACCAAGAAGATCCATGCTGTCGGGGGAGCCAATGAAATCAAGAACCTCATCCGCAAAAACCAGATGATCAAAGATTTCGGCGGCAAACGGCGGGCCATCGGGGTCGTTTTCCTCCAGTACTCCCCGGAGCACCGTCTTTAGCTCTGCCAGGTCAGTCGCGCTACCAGCACCACGTACAAAATCCGCGCCAGCCTGCGCTACCCGAGCAAGGGCCTCCCGCTCGTTCTCAAACCATGGAGAGAACCTGCGGTCCCGATGAAACCCGCAATACCGCACCAGAAGAAGCGCGCCCACCTTCATGCGCTCGTCTCCTCGAAGGCGCTCCGCATGCTCGACGGCTTCCTCGATATCACCCACGCCCAAACATCCTCTCACCCATGAAACCAAACACACGACCCAACGCCTTGACTCGCCCAGGGAATATATCTCCCACGAGTTCACCGCCGCCATCTCTGATCGCATTCTCACGGAATGCGCATATATTGCGATTTGCTGCGCCGCCGAGGAATGTCCAGTTGTTTTTTCGATGTACTTCAGGGCTGTGACTTCGACATGCCCACGACCATTAGCCCAGACTTCTCCTGCTTCGCTGTCCAGCTGCCCCGGCCGATCTCGCCTACCAGGGCGGCGGCCCCTGGCGGATCTTCCGCAGATCCCGATGCAGCCCCAACCGCATGACGTCAATCGCCAAATCTGTTCTCACCCTGGAGCGGCAACGCTGAAGAAGCTCATTAAGAGCGTCTTCAACCTCGTCATGGTCAACCGAGATAGGCCCATCGAACCAGATTTCCACGAAATCTACTGTCGCCTCACCGAGAAAGGTTGAGGCAGTGGTGGGATGGCGGCGGGTAGAGATTTGACAAGGTGACGGAACAGCGTGACCCCATCGCCGGCATCGACGAGCCCGCTCTCGCACACATCAGGGTTCCGGGAGACCTTCTGCGATGACGTGGCGATCAGGATCTACACATACTGGTATAAAAGCTTCGGGGGCTAAATTTCGAAGCCAGGCTCAACCATCAGTCCACCGGAAAAGCAGTGAGAGCCAGAGTCATCTCATTGCTGTATTCATCACAGAGATCCAACAGCTGACGGCCCGAGAAAAGCGTGTCTTCGCTCGCCGGGGGATGGATCGCGATCTCCGAAGCCCCGGAGCTACCCCCGCCCTCCACAGGACTTCTTAGAGCTACCCCTTCTACATCGATGTCAAGCTCGCCAGGAGCCGGAGTATACAGCTCAATTCCATACCCAGTCAGCACACATCCAGAGTCATCGAGGGCGAAGTCAATCGAATTCGAACACAATTCATCCAGAACTTCACCGAAAGGCCTTCCGGAGAGTTGAATTCCAGTAAATGAAAGCCCTGATGCGGCTGTCGCCTCAATAAAATCCAGGCGGTCAGCCTCGTCAAAGTGAAGCATCAGCCCAATCGAAGAATAATGGTCAACGAGAGATTCCCCGGAACTCCTCCTGAAGGAAGAGAAACTTCCCAACCTTTCGCGAATCCCCTTCCGCGAATCGCCGAAACGGACGCACTCAGTCCCAATCCATGGAATTGCCTCATTCACAAGAACCTCCGTCCACGATGATCCCAGCATCCGAAAGTGTGCAGACGGCGGCACGACTACAGCAGACGCACTGCTGTACGCCGAGGGCTCACTGTTCGCTGATCTTGTGGGGATGCGAGGCGTCCAAGGTGCATACGAAAATACGCAATGACCCTGCCCTTCCAACGACTACCTGTGTCGGTTTACTCAAACCGTAAGCCGGGTTCCCGGCATCTTCGACCGGCCTCCAGCTCAAGGAGCCGTTGTCCCATTCCTTGCTGTCAACGGTGATCAGCAGGCGCATGGGGGCGCCACAGTCGCACAGCATTTCCCGAGGACCCGTCAAGTGCCAGGAAGCGAACCCACCCGCCTTCCAACCAGGCGCAATCGACAGGTCGTACTGATAGTGCGGGGCATCCTCGTCTTCCCAGTCCTCCCACCCTTCCAGCGACTCCTGAAGATCTTCCGGAAGGAGCTCGAAGGCCTGGTGCTCAAGGATTTCCTCCGGGTCCACGAGGCAAGGTTCGGGAACATATCCTGCACGCCCTACAACCTTGAGCTGTGGCGCCATCGACAGTGGCTCGTGAATGCTTGCAGAATTCCGCCAGACCAGGCGGACATCAATTTCTTTCTCAGCCCCGTGAGCATCGAATGGGCACCAGAGAATCTGCAACAGGTCACTCCCGTCTGGAAACTCCAGACCAGGGATGTCTCGCTGAAAAATCTGGAGTACCGGGAGCATCGGGATTTCCGCGTCGTCGGCCAGCTCGGGGGCGTAGTTCCCTCTCTTGTTGAGCGCGTTCAACTCATCACGCTCTTCGTCTGTGGGGCCGATCGGTCGGCCATCGGAACCGAGCCGCGCCCAGGCCGCTTCCAGGATGCGCCGACGTCTCCTGACATTCTCCAGCAATTCACCGCGCGACTTGCGATGACTTGCCGCACAGACCAGCCAAGGTTCGTCCGCCGGCCACAGCAGCGGACCGCCCACCGAACTGTCAGTCGGGGCAGGGCTCCCGGGACGGGGGTGAAGTCGCGTCGCCTTGGCGACGTGCAGTCGAAGCTCCGGGAAGACCGCCTCGATGTCAACGGGTCGCGGGGGCGTTGTTCGAGTCATGTATACCTCCTGACTGAAAGCGCGGTCATTCTACCGGCCGAACGCTACCCCCACGATCACTCACGCGACCAGAAACTCTAGAAACTAAACTTCCCCGACATTACGCCCGCCGCCGGATTTTCCAGGAACCCGGAAAGGCTGAATCCCTTGTTTCCTGACGCCGAAAACTCCAGACGGATCGGAATCGGGTTCGCTCCCTCGTAGATCGGCTTCACCGAATACTGCACGATCTCGCCCGCGTCCACGGCGTCGTAAATGGGCTGTTCGACCATATCCCGCATCCATGGCGAGTTGACAGGATTCTGTGTAAGGGTTACCAGGTTATAGCGAGCCAGAGGCCCCTTGCCCGCTCCGCCAAGCCGGTTGGCCAAAAGGTGGCCGCGTGCTTCGTTGTAGTCGTTCCCGTTGCCCCGCCACCCCGGCGGACGCGTACCGCCGGCCTCAGTGCCTGTGTCCAACATTGACCTGTCCAGCGACGCGTGAGCACCCTGTGGGCGTCCCAACTCGTCCAGCCCCTCATAACGGACGCTCCCGCCATGGCTGTAGCGATCGCCATCGCAGTTGTGGACGAGGACCGGCGTGCTGCCCGCATCCACGTAATAGGTGTGCAGGCTGCCGATGGTGAGGTCGTATGTCGTGGTGTTCGCGTGGTACAGGCGGACACCAGTGACCTCGGTGGTACCGGTCGGAGTCCGAAGGACGTCGCCGGGCTTCAGGGCCTTCGCCTCGACGAATGCCGATCGGGTCTCGTCGTAGAACGGGTGGTGGAACGTCGTCGTCAGCTGCCCGCCCTGGTCGCCCGACGTCTCCCCGGCAACTGCCTTGCCGCTCTGCCCGGACGCGGCCGAGGACAACGCTGCGACCGTCTTGGCCACCGGCTCCTGACCGGAGCCGTGACCGTGGCTCGCCGCCAGTGCGCCCAGAACCGCAGCCGAGGCCGCCAGTCCGAACGCCGCCTTGCGGGCGACCTTCTTGGCCAGGGACTTCGCCCCCGCCTTCACACTGTGCTTCGCACCGCCCTCAGCCGTTGCCCTGACGGTCAGATCAACGAAGTCGTGGTCCGTGTGCGTCACGATCACCGCGGTGACCTTGTGCGCCTGTGTACCCGCCACGCCCGGCACCGAGTTGGCGATGGTGTCGCCCACCTTCACCTGGTCGATCGCCTTGGCCGTACCGTCGGCCATCAGCACCCGGGTGCCGGCCGTGAAGCTGTGACACGTTGTCTTGGACTGCGACTGACTCCTCGACCCCGCCGCCTCCGACTCCGCCGTAGCCGCCGCCTCGTCCGTGGCATCCGCCGCCCCGGCCTCCCCGGCCTCCGCCGCCTTCCCGAACAGTCCGCCGACGACCTCCATGGCCTTCGGCGCCGCCTTGGCAAGGAGCTTGCCGCCCAGGGAACCCAGGGCGCCGCCCACCGCGCCCGTCACCGCGCCCTCGACCGCCGAGCCCGCGAAGGCTCCGACGCTGCAGTCGCCGCCGCCGTTCTGGGCGCACTTGAAGCCCTGTTCGACCAGGGATCCCGCCGCACCCGCGAGCGCCGCGCAGCCGATCGTGCCGACGCCCGCTGTCGCCGCCTCGCAGCCCGCGAAGACCACCGTCGAGACCACGATCGACGTGATCGCCGCCGCGTGGTGCTTGACGAACTTCGCGGTCGACTTCACCGCCTTCACCGTGGCGTGGTACGCGGTGCGTGTCGCATGGGCGACCGCCTTCGCCGCCTTCTTCACGGCATGCGCGACCTTGTGCGCCGCCTTCTTCACCGCGTGGACCACGCGGTGCACGGCCTTCGAGACCTTGTGATACGCCGTATGCACCGCATGGACCGCCGCGTGATACACGCGTTTCACATGCCGGACGGTGTAGTGGTACACCCGCCGCGTCACCCGCACCGTCGCCCGGTACACGTCCCGCACCCGGTGCACGACCTTGTGGGCCGCGTGCTTGACCGCGTGGACGACCTTGCGCGCCACGTGCTTGGCCGCGTGGTAGACGGCCTTCGCGACGTGCTTGACCTTCTTCGCCACGTGCTTGGCGGCCTTCACCTCGCACGAGCCCGTCCACCAGGAGCAGTGGCCCGACTCGTCCGTGCCCACCAGCGGGTTGTCGTCGACGTAGGCGAACGGGTTCGCCGCCGCCGAGTCCGGCATCGGGTTCGGCGAGACGCTGTCCTTGTTCAGGAACTCGCCCGTGTTCGGGTTGTACCAGCGTGAGGCCGTGCCCACGTCACCCGTGCCCGGTTCCGTCCAGCCCGACTGGAAGCCGAGATGGCCGATCAGTGACGCGACCGCCGTCACCTTGCCCAGCGGGTCGTACGTCGCCGAGCCGGACAAGGACGTCGCACCCGACGTGAAGGTGCCCACCACGTCGTCGTGCAGGTCCGTCAGGGCCAGGGCCCCGGTCGACGAACCCGACCCCTTCACCCCGACCAGGCCGCCCGACGGGTCGTACGTGTACGACGCGTCGCCGTCCGTCGCGATCGTGTTGTCCGCGCCCGAGTAGGCGAAGGTCCTGGTCGTGGCCCCGCTCGTGTCGGTGTCCGTGATGTTCCGGCCGAGCGCGTCCAGCGTGTACGACTGCGTGCCGGCCACGATCTGGTCGCCGAAGGCGTCCGTCTTGAAGGCGGCCGTGCCGCCCGCCGTCGACGACTCCTGGGTCATCGTGCCGCGCGCCGAGTACGTGTACGAGTTGGTGCCGTCCGAGGTCAGCTGGTCCCGGGCGTCGTACGTGTACACGTCCGAGCCGACCCGCACGCGGTTGCCGGAGGCGTCGTACTGGTACGCCGTCGTGGCCGTGCCGTTGTTCCAGGAGGTGAGGCGGTCCGACCAGTCGTAGGTGTACGTGTTCGACGACGCGCCCGTCACACCCGCCGTCGTCTTCGACGTCAGGTTGCCGTTGTTGTCGTAGCCGTAGCTGAAGCTCGACAGCGTCGACGCGCCCTGCACCAGCACGTCGCTGGTCAGCTCGTGCGCGCTGTTGTAGCCGAAGGTGCGGGTCTGGCCGGTGCTGCCGTACTTGATGGTCTTGACGTTGTTCAACTGGTCGTACGTGTACGTCAGATGGGTGCCGCTCGCCGCGTCGTCCAGGGAGGACAGCCGGCCCGCGGTGTCGTAGCCGTACGACTGTGTGCCCGCCGCGTCGGTCCGCGAGAGCATCGAACCGTCGTCGTTGTACGTGAAGCTCGACGAACCCGCCGAACCGGAGGCCGTCAGGACGTCGCCGCGGTCGTCGTACGTGAACGAGTCGCTCGTGGACGCCTGGTAGTCGATCGCACCCGACGTGCCCGCCGTGTCCGTGGCCGCCGATGTGACCCGGCCGTCGGCGTCGTAGGAGAACGTGTGCTTGGCCGTGGCGGCCTCCGCACCCGAACCCGACATCGTCTTCAGCTGGTCGTTGGCGTCGTACGTCATCGACGTCGTGACCCCGCCGGGCGCGGTGGCCGAGGTGACGTTGCCGTCCGCGTCGTAGGCGAAGGTCGTCGTCGAGTCCGCGGCCGTCGTGTACTGCGAGGTCGTCGGCTCGATCACCTTCTCCTGCTGGCCCCACGGGGTGTAGCTGTAGCGCCAGTTGTTGCCGCGGCCGTCGGTGAAGCGGGTGCGGTTGCCGGCCTGGTCGTAGCCGAAGGACGTGGTGATCGAGGTCGTCGCGTCGACCGGCTCGACCTGCTGGGTGATGGTGCCCGCCGCGTCGTACGTCCAGCGGGTGGTGTGCTGGTTGGCGTCCGTCGCCGCGACCAGGTTGCCGTTGCCGTCGTACTGCTGCGAAGTGCTGTACAGCAGCGTGCCGTTCGAGTCGTAGCTGCGGGTCGCCGTCGGGTCGTCGTCGACGTTGTAGTCGGTGACCGTGTAACTGCCGTCCGCCAGCGTCGTCCTGGTGTTGTTGTCCTCGAAGTCGTAGGCGTAGGACGTGGAGTTGCCCGCGCCGTCGGTCACCGAGGTGACGTCACCCGCCCGGTTGTAGGTGTACGACGACTTCACGCCGCCGGGGCTCGTCACCGACGCCACGTGCGCGCCGTACGGGTTGCCGGTCGTCACCCCGTACGAGTAGTTCGTCGTCAGCGTGCGCGTCGACGGATAGCGCTCCAGCGTGGTGGAGGTGACCTGGCGGCCCAGGAAGTCGTACGTCGCCTGGGTCTGCGCGCCCGTGCCGTCCGTGGCCGTGCGCTGTTCGCCGTTGGCGTCGTAGGTGGCGTGGATCTTGGTGCCGTCGGGGGCGGTCGTCTGGGCCAGGTCGCCCATCTGGTCGTAGAGGTAGGACGTGGTCCTGCCGCCCGGCGTGGTCTCGCTGGTCTGGTTGCCCTCGCTGTCGTACGTCCAGACGGTCGTGCCCGCGTTGGGGTTCGAGGCGCCCGCCGGGGTGTACGACGGCAGGGTCTCGCTGACCTTGTTGCCGTCGGCGTCGTAGGCCGTGGTGGTGACCAGGCCGTTCGGGTCCTTCTCTGCGACCGCCTCACCGAAGGTGTTGAAGCCGCTGTAGGTGACCGGGCGGACCGTCGCCGCGTTGGCGGCGATGCCGTCGGGCTCCGCCTGGACGGCCGGGGCCGTGGTGGCCACCAGGTTGCCGGCCTCGTCGTAGTCGTAGTTGGTGGTGTGCTGCTCCGGGTCCGTCTCGGAGGTGGGCAGACCCCGCTTGTCGTACGTGTACTTGGTGGTCTGCTGGTCCGAGGAACCGACCGTGCCGCCCGAACGGCCCTTGCCGTAGAGGGAGTTGATCTCGCTCGCCGACAGCGCCCGCTGGTAGGTCTGGACGTTGCTGACCGCGCCGTTGACGGCGTTGCTGACCGCGCCGCCGGCGGTCTTCGCGCCGCCGATGGACAGCGGTCCCGAGCCGGTCCACGGCGCCGGGTTGCTCGCGGTGTCCGCGAGGGCGCCGTTGACGTACAGGCTCATGGTGCCCGTCGACTGGTCGAAGACGCCGACTAGATGGGTCCAGGTGTTCAGCGCGGGGGCGCTGGAGGCGTAGGCGTTGTAGTACGCCGACGGGGTGCCGGAGGAGTCCTCGCTCGGTGAGATGAGGCGGAAGACGCCCTGGCTGGAGGCGTACTGGAGGTAGAAGGAGGAGCGGTTGGTGCCGCCCTGCGAGACGAAGGTCCGGAAGGTGGACGTGTCGGACAGCTTCACCCACGCCGAGACGGTGTAGGAGGCGCTGGTGTCCAGGACCGGGCTGTTGGTGGCGATGATGTCGCCCGCGCCGCTGGTGTCGCCGCTGAACTGGGCCGCGTCGTCCGACCAGTTGACGCCCGCCCCGGCGGTCGCCGTGTTGCCCGTGCCCGACGCGTCGGTGACGCTGCGGCCGCTGGTCTGGTTCAGCTTCCACCAGCCGGCCGGGTGCCCCGAGGCGTCCCCGTACAGCGTCTCGCTGAGCAGGTTGCCCATGTCGTCGTACGTGTCGGTGGTGGTGCGGTCGTAACCGGTCGCGTCGTGGTCGTTCTCGGAGGCGACCTGGTCGTCCGGGGTGTACGAAACCGTCGACACGCGGTCGACACCCGTCGGGTCGACGGTCGTCGAGGTCGTCCGGTCGGAGGCGTCGACCGTGTAGTTGGTGACGTTCTCGCCGTTGTCGGTCGTCTGGGACAGCAGGTTGCCGGCCGCGTCGTAGGTGTCCGACTCCAGGGTGTAGGTGCTGCTGCCGTCCGAACTGGTCCTCTTCACCGTCGCGGTGAGGCCGTCGTCGGTGTAGGTGTACGCCGTCTTGTTGCCCATCGCGTCGGTGATCGACGCCAGCCGTCCGGCCGGGTCGTAGGCGCGGGAGGACTCCACGAGCGAGGTCGCGGTCTGCGGGTTGACCGGGTCACCCGTGTACATCAGCGCCTGCGTGAGCAAGTTGCCGTTGTCGTCGTAGGTGTAGTCGGTCTCGTTGCCGGCGCTCGTCACCTCCTTGGTCTTGTTGCCGGAGGTGTCGTAGGAGTACGTCGTCGTGTTGCCGTACGAGGTGCCCGCCGCGACGTTGGCGTCGGACTCGGTCAGCAGCCGGTCGTAGGCGTCGTAGGTCTGCGTCTCGGTGCGCGAGGCGTCGCCGCCGCTCGCGTCGGAGACGGTCTGGGAGAGGACGTCGCCGTCGTCGTCGTAGACCGTGCTGGAGACCGCGGAGTGCGTGGCGCCCTGGACCCGGTCGGTGATCTGCGGGTCGCTCTCGGTGGTGACCTGGCCGTTCTTGTCGTAGGTGTAGGTGGTCGTGAGCCCGTTCGGGTAGGTGTCGGAGACGACCTTCTGGGTCAGGACCTGGCCCACACCGTCGTAGGTGTACGAGGTGACGAGGCCGATGGCGTCGGTGGTGGAGGCGACGTCGCCGTTGGCGAAGTAGGAGACCGTGTTGACCGCGCCGCCGGGGCTGACCGTCTTCACCGGCAGGCCCTTGGGGACGACCCCGCCGTCGGCGGACGGATAGGTGCTGGTGCCGTCGCTGTAGACCGTGGTCGTCGCGCGGCCGCTCGGGAAGCCGGGGACGGCCGGGCCGGTGACGACGGTCTGGTTGCCCGCCGAGTCGTAGGTGTACGACGTCAGGTAGGTGTTGTCGGTCGCGGACGCCGAGCGGCCGTCGCGCTCGGTCAGCAGCTGGTCGTTGCGCGGGTCGGCCGTCGTCAGCTGCGCGGTGGTGTCGTCCGGGTAGTACGAGTAGTACTCGGTGTTGCACTTGTTGGCGATCTGGTCCTGGCAGTTCGTCGACGAGACGATGTTGCCGCGGACGTCGTGCCCGGTGGTGGTGACCGCGCCGTTGGGGTCGGTGACCGTGTGCTCGAAGCCGGCCGTGTCGTAGCCGAAGCTGGTCTTGTTGCCGAGGCCGTCGGTCTCGGTCAGGGCGCGGTTGCCGTTGTCGACGTCGTAGGTGTACGTCAGGGTGGACGTGGTCGGCGAGGTCACCTTGACCGTCTCGACCGGGAGCAGCCCGCTGGAGTTCTTGCCGGCCTCGACGTGCGCGGCGACGTCGGCCGCCGTCAACGCCGTGTGGTAGAACGCCGCGTCGGCGATGGAGCCGGTGAAGTGGCTGACGTCGCCCGGGGAGTCGAGCCAGCTCTTGGCGAAACCGGCGCCCAGGTAGAGGTGGTTGTAGGTCTGGTCGGCCGGGGTGCCGGAGTAGCTGGACTGCTGGACGCCGTCCAGGTACATGGTCTGGGTGGCGCCGGAGGCCGTGATGGCCACGTGGTGCCAGGTGTTGTCGGTGACCGTGCCGGTCGAGCCGAACGCCGTGGAGCCCGAGCCGCTGCCCGAGTAGAAGTGGCCGTGCAGCTTGTTGTCGCTGCCGACGTACAGCAGGGGCGCCCAGGTGCCGGACGCGGCGGTCGCGCCGGATATCGTCGCCGACTGGGCACCGACGATGACGCCCTGGCTCGCGGTCTTGAACCAGAGTTCGAGGCTGCGGTCACTGGTGCCGAACTGCACCGACTTCGGCAGCTCGACATAGGAGGCGCTGCCGTCGAAGCTCGCGGCCTTGGCGTCGCTGAACGGGCCGGTCGCGCCGAGCGTCACCCCGCTGTAGGTGCCGTCGCCGCCGTGCACCTCGTTGACGGCCGTGGTCGCGCCGGCCGCCTCCCCGAGCCGGTAGTAGCCGGCGGGACCGCCGCCGAGCACCGCGCCCCGGTAGGTCTGGCTGGAACCGGCGACCGTGGGCACGGCCAGCTTCCAGACGCCGCCGTTCTCGTCGGTGAGCTGGGTCAGCGCCGTGGTCGCCGGGTCGTACGTCATCGCGGCGAAGGTCTTGCCGGACGGCCGCTTGACCGAGGTGAGCAGGCTCGCGGAGTGGGTGCCGTACTGGTAGAGGGCGTTGACGTCGGCGGCGACCAACGGCCGCCCGTACCAGGCGACGTCGGCGATCGAGCCGGTGAAGTAGGTGGCGTAGCCGGTGCCGTCGCTGGAGCTGCTGTGCGGCTCGTCGGGCCAGCTGCCGCCGAGGAAGCCGGTGCCGAGGTAGTTGAAGACCTGGTTCTTGCCGAAGGCGACCGCGCTCTTGATGGAGACGGTGCCCGAGCGCGAGCCGACCTTGGTGTTGTCCAGGAACAGCGTCTGCGAGTTGCCCGCGGCGCTGAGCACCACGTGGTGCCACTTGCCGTCGGCGACGGACGCCGAGGAGACGATCGGGTTGACGCCGCCGCTGTACCAGAACTCGGCGTTCAGCTTGCCGTCGGTGCCGACGTAGATCGACGGCGTGTAGAAGCCGGCCGCCTGTCCGGAGCCGATCGGCTGGGAGGCGTAGGAGTAGAGGACGCCCGGCCCGGCCGAGGTCTTGAACCACAGGGAGAGGGCGCCCGAGTCGGTGTCGTTGCCGGTGTTCTTCGGCAGCGCGACGTCGGAGGTGGTGCCGTTGAAGGAGGCCGCGGTCGAGGAGGACCCGGTGAGCGGGCCGGCCGCGCCGAGCGTCACGTTCTCGTACGTGGCGTTCTTGGTGCCCTCGTTGGCGAGGACCGCGTCCTTCGCGGTGGTGCCGGAGCTCTCGGTGAGCGGCCAGGCGGCGCTCGGGTCGAGGTCGAGGGAGGCGTTCTGGTACTGCGAGCCGGTCGTGTAGCCGTACGTCGTGCACTTCGTCGTCGACAGGGGCGCGCACACGGTCGTCAACTGGTCGCCCGTGTAACCGTAGTTCCAGGTCAGTACGGTCGTGGAGTCGCCGTTGGTGACCGGGTCGGTGGTGACGGTCGCGACGTGCGCGGCGAGGGCGCCGCTCGGCGTGGACCAGGCGAAGTTCAGGGAGCGCCCGGAGACCGCGGACTTCATCTTGGTGACGTGTCCGCTGGTCCACGTCAGGTTGATGGAGCGGCCGTTGGCGTCCGTGACGGTCGTCAGGCCGTAGCCGCCCGAGCCCAGCGAGGTGGTGAAGGCGTAGACCGTGTCGTCCTTGTCGGTCAGGCTGTAGCCGCCGGTGACCGTCTTGAACGTGGCCCAGCGGCCGGTGCCCGGCGCGAAGGTGCCGTCGCTGTTCTTGCCGTAGCCGACCTGGGAGCCGTCCGGATAGGTGACGTTGACGCCGGTGACGGTCCCGGCGCTGTTGTACTGCTCGGTCGCGCGTGAGTCGAGGATGGACGACCAGCCGGCGCCGAAGGCTCCGGTCCAGCGCGGGTCACGGGAGTTGTAGTCGCGCTCGACGTCCAGGGACGGGCCGACGGTCGAGATCGAGGCGTCCGTGTCGGAGGTCGTGTAGTTGCCTATGGAGGCGTCGAATCCGTGGTCGCTGCTGTTCTGCGACAGGCCCGAGGTGATGACGGGCTGGGGCACCTGGACGGACAACTCGTAGGGATCGGCGGGTGAATAGAGCCCGGTCGTGGAGTCGTACGCCTGTACTTCCCAGTTGTAGTTCTTGCCCCAGGCGAGCTTGCCGGCCGGCACGGTCCAGTCGCCCGTGGAGACCAGGCCCGAGTCGGCGACGAGCGCGTTGTTCGCGTCGTAGACCTTGAACTGGTACTGGTTGCCGCTGCCGCTGGTGGAGTTGGCGCCGCCCGCCCAGGCGGTGAGCTCGGGGGTGGTGGTGCCGACGACCGCGTTGTCCGCCGGGAACTGCTCGTAGAGCTGCGGGGCGGTGTTGCCGGTGTAGGTGACCGTGATGTACGGGCCGAGCGAGGGGTCGTTGAAGGAACCGAACTGCTTCCAGTGCAGGGCGTCGGTCGTCGACGCGTACACCGCGAGGCCGTAGTCGGCCGTCGTACCGCTGAACCAGCCCTGGATCGCGGAGGTGGACAGCGAGACGCTCACCCAGTCGCCGACGGTCCGGTCCGCGGCGGTGTTCGCGCAGGCGGTCGGGACGCTGGGGGTCGCGTTGCCGATGGAGGAGCCGTAGGTCGGGCCGGGGTAGGAGGTGACGCCCTCGGGCGTCCAGGCCTTCGTCACCAGGGCGACGTCGAAGCGCTCGGCGGTGCAGGTGGAGGCCCAGGTGTCGAACAGGTGCAGGGTGGCCGCGGTGACGGTCGCGCCGCTCGCGTCCCAGGCGGTGTCCCAGTGGTTGACGTAGCTCGCCGCGGAGTGCGTGCCCGAGTCGTACGAACCGACCTTGATCGTCTGCTCGTAGGAGTGGTCGCCGGCCGCGCCGGACTCGGCGTAGGTCGTGGTCCAGCCGTCGGTGACGGTCGGGTCGACGGTGACCGGGAAGACGCGGTGCGCGTCCTGCAACCAGGTCTGGTCGAGGGTGATCTTCAGCGCGTAGCCGCCGCCCTGCCGCACGAGGGTCGTGGTCACGTCGTGCGTGGTGGCCGGGTCACCGGAGCGCGGGTCGACCTTCGAGTCGTACGCGTACGACGAAGGGATGCGCTCGACAGTCTTGCCGGCGGCGTCGCGCAGCACGATCGAGCCGTCCTTGTGCTGGACGGGGGTGAGGCCCTTGAGGTGGAGCGGGAAGGTCCAGGAGTTCGCGGCGTCCGCCGAGTGCAGGACGACGGCTTCCTTGACGCCGGTGGCCGTGGGGGCGACCTGGAGATCGGTGTCGGCGAGGACGCCGGTGTAGGTGACGCGGGAGCCGTCGGCCGTGCCCTTGACGGACTTGGCGCCCTTCAGTTCGTAGGCGACGGAGTGCTTCTCGTCGGGGGCGAGGGAGACGAGGTCGGAGTCGTCGGCCTTCGCGGCGAAGTCGACGCCGACGGAGTTGGCCTTCTCGTACCAGCGCCCGTCCGGGCCGGCCCGCACGTCCACGTCGATGGGCGCCCATCTGCCCTTGCCGACCTGGTAGTTGACGGTCGAGGGATAGATCCGTCTGGTGGTGGACCCGTCGGCGTTGTCGTACACGGTGTCCGTGCGCGAGGACTTGGCCGCGTCCCGCTTGCTGGTCTTGGCGTCGAAGACACCGCCGCCGGCGCTCTTGCCGCGCTTCACGGTCGCCCGGTGCGCCTTGTACGTGGCGAGTTCGCCCTTGCCCTTGCCGGGCTTACGGCCCGTGCCCCGGTGCGCCTCGGTGGCCTGGGCAGAGACGTGGTGCCGCTTGCCGGCGGCGGTGCCCGACTTCTCCGCGGGCAGCCGGCCCCAGTGCGGGTCCTGCAGCCAGGCCGTGAGGGAGGACAGGCTCGGCAACGAGACGTCCACGGCGTGCAGTTCGGCGCCGGTGGCCGCCGCTGTCTGCGTCGTCCACATGAAGGCGAGCGCCGTGAGCACGAGCACCGCGACACCTCGGCGGGAGCGCCGTGGAGGGCGGGTGGAGCGGGCACGGCTGAGGGGCCGGATGCGCACGGCGGGGACTCCAACACTCGGATGAGCACAACAGGGCAGGCCACAGCGTCAGTTGGCGAACTGACAGAGTGATCACAGAAAACGGAGAGATCTTGCCTGTTGTAAACAAAGAGTGAATAGAGCAAAGGAGCTATCTTGAGCCGAGCTTGACCGTTCCTTGCTGAACCTGTCCGATTCGCTTCGCGAGCCCCTTTGCTCCTTTCGGAAGTCTTTGCGATTTCCATGACGGATGCGAAGACAGGCGCGAAGGCGTGAGCGGATCAGACCCTCAAAGGCGGTGCCGCATCCACACATTGGGCTCGACGTAGACGGCGTAACCCCGCTCCGGTTCGCAGCGCACCGGCACCAGCGCGCCCGGCACCTCGATGTCGCCCCGGGTGTCGAAGGGCAGCCCGGTCCAGCCGCGCCACTCCTCCAGGGAGGCGGCGACGGTCATGGAGGCCGGTGCGACGCGTTCGACGGTGGCGCCGGCGCGGGCGTGGACGCGCAGCCACGGGTCGTGCGGGAGGCCGTCCTCCCGTACCCGGCGGGCGTACTCCTCGATCGGGGTGTGGGGTTCGAGGTGCTTGGCGCTCGGGCGGACCGGGGCGACGACCTCGGTGAAGCCGTGGGCGCGGGCGCCCGCCCGCATCGCCTCCAGCATGCGGCCGGAGAGGCCGAGGCCCTGGGCGTCCGGGCGGACCACAATCGAGATGGCGCTGACGGTGTCGGGGCGTACGCCGCGGCGCAGGTCGGCGAAGGCCCAGACGAGGACCTGGTCCCAGCCGCGGTCGGGCAGTTCGCCGCGGCCCTCGGTGTGCAGCCGGAAGGGCACGCTGTAGGCGTGGGCGAGGATCTCGCCGCGCTCGTTCTCGGCGAAGAGGACATACTCCGGGAACTCGGTGGGGATGCGGCCGTAGTGGGAGTTGCCGACGGGGTCCTCGGTGGTGAACGTCGCCCAGCTGTCGGGCATGTCGAGCACCGCCCCCAGCATCTCGGGGCGGGCGGCGAGACTGGCGACCTTCAGCTCCATGGGGGTCACGGTAGGCGCGCGCCCCGCCCCCGGAAACCGCATTTCCCGCCGCCGACCCCCAGGACCGGCCTGTCCGCCGCCAGCACCGGCCTGTCCGCCGTCAGCCGGCGTGGAACCGTGCCGGTGCCTCCGTCGGATTTCCGCCGCTGGGGAGCTTCTGCCCCGGGCAGGTCTTCAGCACCTTCTCCATCGCGGCCTTCTCGGCGGTGGTCACCCACAGCTGGTACTTCTTCTTCACGGCGACCTGCGCGGCGACGTAGGTGCACCGGTAGCCCTTGTTCGGCGGCAGCCAGGTGGCCGTGTCACCGTCACCCTTCGACCGGTTCGTACTCGCGTCGACGGCTATGAGATTCAGCGGATCGTTGGCCAGCGCTATCCGCTTGCTGGCGTCCCAGTACTTGGCGCCCTTCTGCCAGGCGTCCGAGAGCGCGACGACATGGTCGATGTCGACCAGACTGCGCCCGCGCCGGTACGTGACCTCCTTGCCGGAGTAGGGGTCCGACTCCAGTACGCCGTACGACACCTTGCACGTGCCGCCGGTGAACTTCACGTCCTCCAGGTCCCGTTTCAGTATGTCGTCACGGGTGTCGCAGGAGTTGGAGTCGGTGTCGGCCCACGCGGTGCCGAACTGTTCGCGCGAGTACCCCGTCTTCGGCGCCCGCCCCTTCACGGTCAGCGCCTCGGCCGCCGTGAGCGCGGCCCCGCCGCCCCCGGTCTCCTGCGGCCCGCCGGACCCGGTCTTCGTCTCCGCCTTGCAGCCGGCCACGGCGAACACCAACACGACGGCGACCGCGGCCCCGCCCCTCAGACGCACCACGATGCGTCCCTCCCCTTGCTTCCCGGTCCGCCCCCGCAGGGTGCGACTTCCCTTGTACGACGCCGCGCACACCGTAGCGGCAGGGCGCACGGGGTCACTCAGGAGGTCCGGTCGCCACCACTTCCGGTGTGCATTCCACGCATATCGGCCGTATCGTCGTTGCTGAGTCACTCCGGAAGGAGCTCTGGATGGGCATCTTCGACAGGTTCAAGAGCAACCGCCAGATGCAGGACAAGGCCAAGGACATGTCCGACATGGCGGAGAAGAAGGTCAACGAGAGGACGGGCAACAAGTACGAGGGCCAGGTCGACCAGGCTCAGCAGAAGATCGAGGACCAACTCGGCATGGACCGCGACCGTCCCGAACAGCCCTAGATCCGGGGCCCCTCGAAGACTCCCTCTCTGCCGTGTTCGCATCCAGCCCCACCCCGCTGACGCGCGGGTGGGGCTGGGGCCTCAGTCGGCCGGAACAGATGCGGGGACGGGCAGCGGATGCCGCACCAGCCACTCCTGGAACTCCCGATGGCGGAACTGGTACGTGACGCCCGAGGCACGCATCAGGCCTGCAACCACGCACCAGTCGAGGAATCTCGCCAGCCGGAGGGGGAGGCCGGGTGTCAGCAGGAGGCAGATGCCGTACTCGACCCACTGACAGCAGCCTGCGAGCGCGAGGGCCCCCAACGACACGACCGCGACCAGTGCGTTGCCCTGCTCGTTCCACGACAGATAGACGGCGAGGAGCGTGCAGGCTGTCCCCGTCATCGCGACGACGCCTCCACGAACCCATCCTGAGGGCCCGACGGCCGCTACGTCGAGCCACCAGATCGCCAGGACGACGGCTCCCGTCAGGAGCCAGGGTGCCAGGGGTGCCTGAGTGGCCCACTGCCCCAGCCCGCCCACCGATCGTGGTGCGACCAGCATCGTCCAACAGAGCGCCACAGCCCCGCACTTGACCAGCATCCAACGCCGTGGGCCGCGTCCGTTGAGGGTAAGTCTGATCCCGACCCGCCACAGGGGGCTGCCGAGCGGAGGCACGTACCAGGCCGTCCTGAATCGGCTTTCGAGCCTCTCCGACAGCACGATCGCCGGTGAGAGGACCGCCGCGGCCAACGTCACGGCGACCGTGGCGGGGTCGAGGCCGTCGGAGATGACCAGAAGCCAGAGGGATGCCACCGAGCACGCGGCGACCAGCCCGCGCAGCACGTTCCGCGGTCGACGGCCGCCCAGCTGCCCGCTCAGGTTCCGCAGACTCAGATCGGTCTGCGCCCCGTCCGCCGAGTCCAAGGCCCGGGCGAGTACGGCCAGCCTTCGGTGCACCTCCTCGGCCCGGGCCCCTCTCGGAGCGTCCCCGACCGAGTCCACCGCCGCGTCCACATAGCGGCGCAGCAGGAGATCCGCCGTCTCACCCAGGCTCGCAGCGGCAGGCAACTCCCCCGGATCGCCGTCCCGTTCGTACACCGTGGCCACCAGCGTCAGCCGCCACGGTGTGGACAGCGCGCGGCTCACCGCCCCGCCCGGCGCGGTGCGCAGCTCGTTCAGCAGCGGCTGCCAGACGGCCGGTCTGCGGGCAGCGCCCCGCTGTTCGAGGAAACGTACCGCGCGTTCGGCGGTGACCGCGTCGATCTCGATGCGCGCCGCGTCGAGAATGTGGTCGGCGTCGGCCTCGAGGGCGTCGTACCGGCTCGTACGGCAGGTCAGCACCAGGGGCGCCGGCTCCGTGCCGTCCTGGTGGCGTGCCAGGGCTTCCAGCGCCACACGCGCGCGTGACCGGTTCGCCGGGGTGTCCGAGGCGTCCATCTCGTCCAGTCCGTCAAGGACCGGCAGCACCATCCGCGCGTCCACGACCTTACGGGCGGACCTCAGGGACAGACCGTAGTCGCGTTCCAGATGGCGGGCGATCCAGTCGCCCACCTGTTCTTCTTCGTCCCAGTCGGCCAGCGCCATGAGCACCGGTACGGGTTCGTGTTCGGTGCGTGTCCTGTTCAGCTCCATGACGAGCTTCCAGGCCAGCACGGTCTTGCCCGCTCCCGGCTCCCCGGTGATCACCAGGCGTCGCGGCCGAAGGGCACGGTAGTCCTCGACCACGCGCTCCAACTGGCCCTGCGGCGTGGGCGGAAGAGCTGCGGCGCGCGCGTTCGCGTACGGCCGGAAGGTGAACGTCACGTCGATCGCCGTCAGATCGCCGCCCAGCCTCTGCAGCCACGTGGCTTCGCCGACCGACCGCACTTCCCTGGCGAGTCGTGCCACCGCCGCCTCTTCGTCCTCGTACGCACCCGGACGTGCCCACAGCGCGGCGACCACGGCCAGCACCAGCGCGGGCAGCCCGACCACCATGGAGACCAGCCCGCTGCGGTCCGACACCCCGAGCGGGCCGTGCGCACCCGCCAGGGCGTAGGTCATCGCTCCCGCGACCAGCGCACAGGTCGCCACAGTCCAGGCGACCTTGTGTCCGCCTCCCCCGACAGCCATGAACCCATGGTGCCGGAGACCGCCGGATCACGACCCCAGAATCGACGCCAGGAACTCCCCCGCCCAACCCAGCAGTTCACGCCCCACCAACGGCTTTCCGCCCACCTTCGCCGTCTTCGGCCGCGGCACCAGCACCTGGTGGACCGCCGGCTTGATGACCGTCCCGGGGTAGAGGCGCTTGAGGCGGAGTTCCTGGGACTCGCGCAACTCCACCGGCGCGAAGCGGATGTTGTTGCCCTGGAGGACGATCTCGGCCACGCCGCACGCGCGGGCCAGCATGCGCAGGCCCGCCACCAGCAGCAGGTTCTCCACCGGTTCGGGCAACTTGCCGTAGCGGTCGACGAGTTCCTCGCGTACCGCCTTGATGTCCTCCTCCGTGTTGGCGGAGGCGATGGCGCGGTAGGCCTGCAGGCGCAGACGCTCGCCGGGGGCGTAGTCGTGCGGGACGTGCGCGTCGACCGGGAGCTCGATCTTGACCTCCAGCGGTGGCTCCTCCTCCACCCCGCCCTCCAGGGACGCGCGGTAGTCCGCGACCGCCTCGCCGACCATGCGGACGTACAGGTCGAAGCCGACGCCCGCGATGTGGCCGGACTGTTCGCCGCCGAGGAGGTTGCCCGCGCCGCGGATCTCCAGGTCCTTCATCGCCACGTACATGCCCGCGCCCATCTCCGTGTGCTGGGCGATGGTGGCCAGGCGCTCGTGAGCCGTTTCCGTGAGCGGCTTCTCCGGGGGGTAGAGGAAGTACGCGTAGCCGCGCTCCCGGCCCCGGCCCACCCGGCCGCGCAGCTGGTGGAGCTGGGACAGGCCGAAGTTGTCGCCCCGCTCGACGATGAGCGTGTTGGCGTTGGAGATGTCGATGCCCGACTCGACGATCGTCGTCGAGACGAGGACGTCGTACTTCTTCTCCCAGAAGTCGACGACGACCTGTTCGAGGGTCGACTCCGACATCTGGCCGTGGGCCGTCGCGATCCTCGCCTCGGGGACGATCTCGCGCAGCCGGGAGGCCGCGCGGTCGATCGACTCGACGCGGTTGTGGATGTAGAAGACCTGGCCCTCGCGCAGGAGTTCGCGGCGGATGGCCGCGCCGATCTGCTTCTCCTCGTACGGGCCGACGAACGTCAGCACCGGGTGGCGTTCCTCGGGGGGCGTGGTGATCGTCGACATCTCCCGGATGCCCGTGACCGCCATTTCGAGGGTCCTGGGGATCGGGGTCGCGGACATCGTCAGTACGTCGACGTTCGCGCGCAGCTTCTTCAGCTGCTCCTTGTGCTCGACGCCGAAGCGCTGCTCCTCGTCGACGATGACCAGGCCCAGGTCCTTGAACTTCGTCTCCGAGGAGAACAGGCGGTGGGTGCCGATGACGACGTCCACCGAGCCCTCGCGCAGCCCCTCCAGGACCGCCTTCGCCTCGGTGTCCGTCTGGAAGCGGGACAGCGCCCGTACGTTGACCGGGAACTGGGAGTAGCGCTCGGAGAAGGTGCCGAAGTGCTGCTGGACCAGGAGGGTCGTCGGGACGAGGACCGCCACCTGCTTGCCGTCCTGGACCGCCTTGAAGGCGGCCCGCACCGCGATCTCCGTCTTGCCGTAACCGACGTCGCCGCAGATCAGACGGTCCATGGGGACGGTCTTCTCCATGTCCTCCTTGACCTCGGCGATGGTGGTCAGCTGGTCGGGGGTCTCCGCGTACGGGAAGGCGTCCTCCAGTTCGCGCTGCCAGGGGGTGTCCGGGCCGAAGGAGTGGCCGGGGGCCGCCATGCGCGCGCTGTACAGCTTGATGAGGTCCGCCGCGATCTCCTTGACGGCCTTCTTCGCACGCGCCTTGGTCTTCGTCCAGTCGGCGCCGCCGAGGCGGTGGAGGGTCGGGGCCTCGCCGCCGACGTACTTGGTGATCTGCTCCAGCTGGTCGGTGGGGATGTAGAGGCGGTCCCCGGGCTGGCCGCGCTTGGCGGGCGCGTACTCGACGACCAGGTACTCGCGCGTCGCGCCCTGCACGGTGCGCTGCACCATCTCGATGTACCGGCCCACGCCGTGCTGCTCGTGGACGATGTAGTCGCCCGCCTCCAGGGTCAGCGGGTCGATGGTCTTGCGGCGCCGGGCCGGCATCCGGGCGCCGTCCTTGCCGGCCGCCTTCTGGCCGGAGAGGTCGGTCTCGGTCAGGACCGCCAGCTTCAGCGTCGTGTCGACGAAGCCGTAGTCGATCGAGCCGCACGCCACGTGCACGACGGACGGCGAGATCGCCCCGAGTTCGACGTCCAGGCGGGCCGCGATGCCCTCGCCGCCCAGCACCTCGACCGTGCGGGCCGCGGGGCCGTGGCCCTCGGTGACGAACACCGTGCGCCAGCCGTCGGCGAGCCAGCCCTTGGTGTCGGCGAGGGCCTTCGCGGTGTCGCCGCGGTAGGTCTCGGGGGCGTGCATGCCGAGCTTGAGGGTGTCGGCGTCCAGGTCCTCGTCGGCGGCGAACGGCGACACCGACCACCACATCATGTCCAGCTCGCGGGCCCGGTCCCGGACGTCCGCGATGGACCAGAGCGAGGCCGCGCCGACGTCGATGGGCGCCTCGCCGCCGCCCGCGGTCGCCGCCCAGGACGCCTGCAGGAACTCCTGCGAGGTCGCCACGAGATCGGCCGCACGCGTGCGTACCCGCTCCGGATCGCATACGACGGCCATGGCGCCCTTGGGCAGGACGTCGAGCAGCAGTTCCATGTCGTCGACGAGGACGGGGGCGAGTGACTCCATGCCCTCGACCGCGATGCCCTCGGCGATCTTGCCGAGCAGTTCGCCGAGCTCGGGGTGCTGTTCGGCGAGGACACGCGCGCGCGTGCGGACGTCCTCCGTCAGCAGGAGCTCCCGGCAGGGAGGCGCCCACAGGCCGTGCTCGGCGACTTCGAGGGACCGCTGGTCGGCGACCTTGAAGTAGCGGATCTCCTCTACGTCGTCGCCCCAGAACTCGACGCGCAGGGGGTGCTCCTCGGTGGGCGGGAAGACGTCGAGGATCCCGCCTCGTACGGCGAACTCGCCGCGCTTCTCGACGAGCTCCACGCGCGCGTACGCGGCGGCGCCGAGGGCGTCGACGACGGCGTTGAGGTCGGCGGTCTGCCCGGTCCTCAGCGCCACCGGCTCCAGGTCGCCGAGGCCCTTGACCTGCGGCTGCAGTACGGAGCGCACGGGGGCGACGACGACGGAGACCGGGCCGGTCTCGGGGTCGTCGGGGGTGGGGTGGGCGAGACGGCGCAGGACGGCGAGGCGGCGGCCCACGGTGTCGCTGCGGGGGCTCAGCCGCTCGTGCGGGAGGGTCTCCCAGGAGGGGTACTCGACGACGCCGTCCGGCGGGAGCAGCGACCTGAGGGCGGCGGCCAGGTCCTCCGCCTCGCGTCCCGTCGCCGTCACCGCCAGCACCGGGCGGCCGGTCTCCCGGGCCAGCGCGGCGACCGCGAAGGGGCGGGCCGCGGGCGGGCCGACCAGGTCGACGTGCATACGGTGACCGTCCCTGGCCGCCGTGACGGCTTCCGCGAGGGCGGTGTCCTTGACGACGGCGTCGAGCAGACCGTGCAGGCTCATTCGGGGCGGCTTTCGTCCGAGGGTGGCGAGGGTGGGCAACACGAAGCGCCCGGCGCGCGCTGCGGACCGGGGGTATCTCCAGCCTACGACGACGCCCGCGCGGGTGCCGGGGCCTGTGGACAACCCCCTGCGGGTGTGAACCGCGGAAGAGCCCTGGCCGGGTGTGAACCGCCGAGGAACGGCAAACAGCCCGGCGCCGGTGAGTCCCCCAAGACTCCCCGGCGCCGGGCCCTCCCCCGCAACCCCCGTATGCGGTGGCCTTACCCCCTGTGTCCCGCTACTCGGTGGCGATCGCGTTCAGTACGTTCATCCGGCCCGCCCTGAACGCCGGGATCAGTGCCGCGAACAGGCCCACGAACGCCGACCCGATGAACACCGCGGTGATCGTGCCCCACGGGATCTCCAGGACCTTCAGGCCCTCCAGGGCGAGCAGCTTCTGGGCCGTCGCGCCCCAGCCCATGCCCAGGCCGAGGCCGAGCAGGGCGCCGAAGAGGGCGATGACCACGGACTCCATGCGGATCATGCGGCGCAGCTGCCGGCGCGAGAGGCCGATCGCCCGCATCAGGCCGATCTCACGGGTCCGCTCGACCACCGAGAGGGCCAGGGTGTTGACCACGCCCAGGATCGCCACCACGATCGCCAGCGCCAGCAGGCCGTAGATCATGTTCAGCAGCTGGCCGATCTGGTCCTTCAGCGCCTGCTTGTAGTCGGTCTGGTCGCGCACCTTGTACTGCGGGTAGTCGTGCATGGACGACTTCAGGGCCTTGTACGCCGAATCCTGCTGACCGTCCTTGGCCGTCGCGAAGACCAGCTGGTCCAGTGGCATCTTGTCGGCCGGCACGTACTTCGCCAGCGTGGCGATGGAGATGTACTTCGAGCCGGCGTCGATCAGGCCGTCGCTGCTGGTGATGGCCCGGACCGTGAGGTTGGCGGTGGAGCCGTCCTTGAACGCGATCCTGATCTTCGAGCCGAGGTGGATGTCGTGCGCCTTGGCGAACTTGTCGTGGACCGACATCGAGTCGGGCAGGTAGGCGTCCTTGAGGTTCCCGGCGACGGTCTTGACCCGCAGGTCGGTGGCGTACGTCGGGTCGGCCGCCGTGACGTCGGTGTCCTTGAGCGTCTTGCCGTCGGGCGTGGTCCAGTCGCCCTTGGTCGTCCGGTACTCGGTGACCCGGCTCAGCCCCGGCGTCGACTTCACGGCCTTCACGGCCTGCGGGGTGATCATCTGCCCGCTGTCCGACTGGATGATGAAGTCCGTGCCGACGGTCTTGTCGAGCTGGTCCGTCGCCGAGGCGACCATGGAGGAGCCGACCACCGAGAGGCAGGCGACCAGCGCGAGGCCGATCATCAGGGCGGCGCCGGTGGCGCCGGTGCGGCGCGGGTTGCGCAGCGCGTTGCGCTCGGCCATGCGGCCGACGGGGCCGAACATCCGCAGCAGTACGGCGCCCAGGACCCGTACGACACCGGCCGCGAGCAGCGGGCCGATCACCACGAAACCGATGAGCGACAGTACGACGCCCAGGCCCAGCCACAGCGAGCCGTCGGCGGCCTTGCTGACGCCCGCGGCGAGGTAGAGGCAGTAGCCGCCGGCGCCGGTCAGCACCAGGCCGATCAGGGCCCGGATGCGGCCCGCCTTGGCGTCGGCCGGGGCGCCGGCGTCGCGCAGCGCGGCCATCGGGGAGACCTTGCCGGCCCGGCGGGCGGGCAGGTAGGCGGCGAGAACGGTGACGACGACACCGAGGAGGAGGCCGACGACCGGGGTGGTCCAGGCGACGGTCAGGTCGGCGGTGGACAGGTGCATACCCATGGAGCTCATGAGCTTCATCAGGCCGACCGCTAGGCCGATGCCCGCGCCGACGCCCAGCACCGAGCCGAAGAAGCCGAGCAGCAGCGCCTCGACCAGCACCGACCGGTTGACCTGCTTGCGGGAGGAACCGATGGCCCGCATCAGGCCGATCTCGCGGGTGCGCTGGGCGACCAGCATCGAGAAGGTGTTGATGATCAGGAAGATGCCGACGAGGAAGGCGATCCCGGCGAAGCCGAGCATCGCGTACTTCATGACGTTCATGAAGGACTCGACGTCCTTCTGGTTGGCGTCGGCGGTCTCCTTGGCCGTCTGCACCTTGTAGGCGCCGCCCGTCGAGGCGATCACGTTCTTCTTGAGCTGGGCGTCGGTCGTCCCGGACGCGGCCGTCACGTTGACGTTCGTGTACACGCCCGTCTCGCCGACCAGGGTCTGCTGGGCCGTCTTGGTGTCGAGGTAGAAGATCGCCGCGCCGGGGTTGGTGACCTGGAAGTCGGCGATGCCGGAGATCCGTGCCTTGTGCGTGCCGACGGCGCTGATCACCGCGAGCTCGTCACCGAGCTTGAGGTGGTGCTTGTCGACCGTGTCGGCGTCCACCATCACCTGGTCGGAGCCCCTGGGCGCCGTACCGGAGGTGATCTTCATGGTGCGGGCGTCGTTGCCGTTCCAGCTGCCGACGATGGTCGGGGCGCCGCTGGACGGCGAGAGGCTGTCCTTCTTGGCGTCGACGACGGTCACGGAGGTCGAGAAGACGGTCCCCTCCGCCGACTTCACGCCCTGGGCGTCGCGCACCTTGGTGACCACGGAGGCCGGCATGACCGGCGGCTTGCCGTTGTCGGAGGTGGTCTCGCCGGTGTCCGAGGCGCCCTTGGCGCTGACCGTCACGTCGGAGGAGGTGGCCGCGAACAGCTTGTCGAAGGTGGTGTTCATGGTGTCGGTGAAGACGAGCGTCCCGCAGACGAACGCCACCGACAGGAGCACGGCTATCGCCGAGAGCGCCATGCGCCCCTTGTGCGCGAAGAAGTTGCGCATCGAGGTCTTCAGGACGGTCATGACGTACGCCCCCGGGCGTCGAAGTCCTTCATGCGGTCCAGGACGGCGTCCGCGGTCGGCTTGTACATCTCGTCGACGATCCGGCCGTCGGCGAGGTACAGGACGCGGTCCGCGTACGAGGCCGCCACCGGGTCGTGCGTGACCATGACGATGGTCTGGCCGAGCTCGTCGACGGACCTGCGCAGGAAGCCGAGCACCTCGGCACCCGCGCGTGAGTCGAGGTTTCCGGTCGGCTCGTCGCCGAAGATGATCTCGGGGCGGGCGGCCAGGGCGCGGGCCACGGCGACGCGCTGCTGCTGGCCGCCGGAGAGCTGCGTCGGGCGGTGCTTGAGCCGGTCGGAGAGCCCCACCGTGTCCACCACCCGCGCCAGCCACTGCTTGTCCGGCTTGCGCCCCGCGATGTCCATGGGCAGCGTGATGTTCTCGATCGCGTTCAGCGTCGGCAGCAGGTTGAACGCCTGGAAGATGAACCCGATCCGGTCCCGGCGCAGCTGCGTGAGCTTCTTGTCCTTCAGCCCGGTGATCTCGGTGTCGTCCAGGTAGATCTGCCCGGAGGTCACGGTGTCGAGGCCGGCGAGGCAGTGCATCAGGGTGGACTTGCCGGAGCCGGAGGGGCCCATGATCGCGGTGAACTGCCCGCGGGCGATGTCCACGTCGACGTGGTCGAGGGCGACGACACGGGTCTCACCGGACCCGTACGCCTTGACGACCTGCCGCGCCCGCGCGGCAACGGCCGTACGCCCTCCAGTGCCCCCGTGCCTGGGAATGGTCACGGCCGATGTCATGGCATTTCTCCTATGTCGGTCAAGAAGTGAGTAGCTCGAAGTGGTACGTCGACGAGTCTGGTGCCGCGAAGGGGTCCGGCGCGCTGGTGCTCGGCACCCTCTTCTACGGGGGAAAACCCCACCCCCGCCGGTTCGGTGAACCACCCCCCGGCGGCGTAAAGCCAGGTTAAGGACGGCCCCCTGCCCGTCTCGTCCTCCAGCGGGACGAACCCTCCCCGAGCCGTAGTGCGGAGGAACCCCTAGGGGCACTCCACCGCCGGGTGGAGCCGATCTAGGGGTTCGGTCCACCCGTCGGTCCACCGAGCTTCCACCCTGCCGCGACGTGAGGGTCAAGTGGGAAGCTGTTCGGCGGCAGATAGATGCAAGGGGAAGGAATCCTGTGGACCAGGGGGACACGGAGATACAGGCGTCGGTCGGCGGCAGGCCCGCGCAGGACACCCGCAGACGCGGCGCCGTCGTCGCCGCCCTCATGCTCGCGATGGCGCTGGCCGCGCTGGACGCCACCATCGTCTCCACCGCCGTACCGCAGATCGTCGGCGACCTCGGCGGCTTCTCGGTCTTCTCCTGGCTGTTCTCCGGCTACCTGCTCGCGGTGACCGTGACGCTTCCGGTGTACGGCAAGCTGTCCGACACCTTCGGCCGCAAGCCGGTCCTCGTCGCGGGCGCGGCCGTGTTCCTGCTGGGCTCGCTGCTGTGCGCGGGCGCGTGGAACATGGGGGCGCTGATCGCGTTCCGGATCGTGCAGGGCCTGGGCGGCGGCGCGCTGCAGGGCACGGTCCAGACGCTGGCCGCGGACCTGTACCCGCTCGAGGAACGGCCCAGGATCCAGGCCAAGTTGTCCACGGTGTGGGCGGTGTCGGCGGTGGCCGGGCCGGGGTTCGGCGGTGTGCTGGCCGCGTACGCCGACTGGCGGTGGATCTTCCTGGTCAATCTGCCGATCGGCGCGGCGGCGCTCTGGCTGATAGTGCGTCATCTGCACGAGCCGGAGCGCGCGCCGCGCACGCCCCCGCGGGTTGACTGGGCGGGGGCGCTGGCGGTCTTCGCGTGCGGGGGCGTGCTGCTGACGGCGCTCGTGCAGGGCGGGGTGGCGTGGCCGTGGTTGTCCGCGCCGTCGTGCGCGCTGTTCACCACCGGGCTCGCGCTGGTGGCGCTCGTGGTGTGGATGGAGCGCCGGGCGGCCGAGCCGATCATCCCCGGCTGGGTGTGGCGCCGCCGCACGATCGCGGCCGTCAACCTCGCGCTGGGCGCGCTCGGGCTGCTGATGGTGGCGCCGTCGGTGTTCCTGCCGACGTACGCGCAGTCGGTGCTCGGGCTCGGCCCCGCGGCCGCCGGTCTGGTGCTGTCCGTGTGGACGCTGACCTGGTCGTCCTCGGCGGCGCTCAGCCAGCACGTGTACCGGCGCATCGGCTTCCGCGACACCGCGCTGATCGGCATCGGGGCGGGCGCGCTGATCCTGCTGGCGTTCCCGTTCCTGCCGTATCCCGGATCCTGGTGGCAGCCGATGCTGCTGATGCTGGCGCTCGGCGCGGTGCTGGGGCTGTTCCAACTGCCGCTGATCATCGGGGTGCAGTCGTCGGTGGGCTGGGCGGAGCGCGGTACGACGACGGCGTCGGTGCTCTTCTGCCGCCAGGCCGGCCAGACGATCGGCGCGTCGGTCTTCGGCGCCGTCGCCAACGGCGTACTGGCTTCCCGGCTGGGCGGCGCGAGCGACCTCGACTCGGTGACGCGGGGCCTGGACACGGGGGCCGTCCCGGAGGCGACGCGGCGGGCGATCGCGGACGCGGTGCACGCGGTGTACCTGGGCGCGGCCTGTGCGGCGGCGCTGGCCTTCCTGGTGCTGCTGGTGCTGGCGCCGCGCCGCTTCCCGGTACTGACGGAAGAGTGACCGGCGCTTCCCGAGCGCACCCCAACTGGACGCTCAAAAGTCTGAGTTAACGGGGGTAACACCCCAGGTCAGCGAAGTAAGCGCATACCGACCGATCAGTTTGGTGAAAAGCTCGCGCACCTGGTGACCGACGAGTAACGTGCGTGGCTCCGCACGCCCCCCACCTCCCTGCGGTCCCCGCCAGGACCCGAGCCACGCAAGGAGTACCGGGATGTCCTACGACCCGTCCCCGTCGTACCCGTACCGATATCCACCGCAGCAACCGCAGCCGCCGCAGCACGACATGACCTACCCCTGGCAGCCGCCCCTCGACCCGCCCGAACCGGCCCCCCGCCGCCGTCCGCCGCGCGCCCCGCTCGGCCACCACAGCGATCTGCGGATCCTGCGCAGCGCCTACCGGTGGCAGCGGCGCACCGCCTCGCTCACCGCGCTCGGCTACTTCACGCTCTTCCTCCTCCTGTCGGCCTTCGCGCCGGCGTTCATGACGAGCACGGTCACCGACGGCCTGCCCACGGGCCTGCTGCTCGCGGTCCTCCAGATCCCGGTGACCTGGCTCGCGATCGTCCTGTACGAGCACACGGCGCGCCGTTACGTCGACCCGATCGCCGACCGCATCCGCAAGCAGTCCGAACTCGACGCCAAGCGGGAGGCGGCCCGATGACCAACGGCTTCAGCGGCAACGCGCAGGCCATGTCCCTCGTCGCGTTCTCCGCGATCGCCACGATCACGCTGCTGCTGTGCGTGATGACGGGCCCCGACCGCGACGACCTCGACGAGTTCTACACGGGCTACGGCTCCCTCTCCCCCATGCGCAACGGCCTCGCGATCGCCGGCGACTACATCTCGGCGGCGAGCGTGCTCGGCACGGGCGGCGTCATCGCGCTCTGCGGTTACGACGGCATCGTGCTGGCGTTGAGCACCACGCTCTCCCTCCTGCTGCTGATGTTCCTGCTGGCCGAACCCCTGCGCAACGCGGGCCGGTTCACGATGGGCGACGCGCTCGCACGGCGCATGCCGGGGCGCGCGGTGCGCATGACGGCGTGCGCGGTGACCATCGCCGCGCTGCTGCCGCTGATGCTGGTCCAACTCGCCGGTACCGGGCAGCTGCTGGCCTTCATCCTCGGCTTCTCCGGCGACTCCCTGAAGACCGGCTGCATCATCGGGCTGGGCGCGCTGATGATCAGTTACGCGGCGATCGGCGGCATGAAGGGCACGGCCCTGATCCAGATGCTGAAGATGGTGATGCTGCTCGGATCGGGCGCGGTGATCGCCGTACTGATCCTGCGGCGCTTCGACTGGGACCCCGGCGCGCTGTTCAGCGCGGCCGCCGCGCAGAGCGGGGTCGGCTCCGCCTTCCTCCACTCGGGCGTGGAGTTCGCGGGCAGCTCCAACCCCCGGCTGGACATGATCGCTTCGCAGCTCACGGTCGTCATCGGCGGTGCCTGCCTGCCGCACGTCACCATGCGCATGTACACGGCGTCCAGCGCCCGTCAGGTGCGCCGGTCGATGTCCTGGGCGGTGTCCTCGGTCGGGGTCTTCGTCGTCATCATGACGGTGGTCGGATTCGGGGCGACGGCCCTGATCGGCCGCGCGGTGATCGCCCAGGCGGACCCGCAGGGCAACACGGCGTACCTGCTGGGCTCGCGCGCCGCGTTCGGCCCCGACGTCTCGACCGGCGAGACCTTCCTCTTCACCACGGTGACCACGGCGATCTTCCTCACCCTCCTCGCCTCGGTCGCCGGCATGATCCTCGCGTGCGCCAACTCCCTGGCCCACGACGTGTTCGCGGCCCGCGTCCAGGAAATGTCGCCGCACCGCGAGATGGCCCTGTCCCGGCTCTCGGCCCTGGCGGTCGGCATCCCGGCGATCCTGCTGGCCACGCTGGTCCAGCACCGCAGCCTGCAGCCCCTGGTGACCCTGTCCTTCTGCCTGGGCGCGTCGGCCATCGCCCCCGCTCTCGTCTACAGCCTCTTCTGGCGCCGCTACACCCGAACGGGCCTGCTGTGGACGCTGATCGGCGGCACCGTGACGGTCCTGCTCCTGATGCCGGCCACGAACCTGGTCTCCGGCTCCCCCGTCGCGGCCTTCCCCGACGCCGACTTCAACTGGTTCCCGTTCACCACGACGGGCCTGGTGTCGATCCCCCTGGGCTTCGCGTTCGGGTGGCTGGGGACGGTGCTGTCCGGACGCCGGGCGTCGGAGGAACAGCGCCATCAGTACGAGGCGGTGGAGGGGTGGATCCTGGCGGGGGCGGTGCGAAGGGGGACGTAGACATCAGCCCCGCCTGCGCCGCACCACCGGGGGCGCACGGTCAACACCGAGCGCCCCCGCCCCACGCCGCACGCCGTCCCACGCCCTCCCACGCCGCCCCACTCCCCGTCACTCCCCGGACGCCGACCCCGTCAACGCCGTAAGACTGCTTCGTACGTAATCCATCTGGGCCTGTACGTCGTCCCACCGCTCCCCGTGCTCCCGAAGCACCCGCTCCGTCTCCCGGGCGATCGCCTCCTCCCGAAGCCGTGCCCCCGCCACGATCTCCCCGGCCCGCACCCGAGCCTCCTCCCGGCACCGCCGGCCGGACTCCTCCGCCTCCCCCAACTCCCGCTTGGCCTCGGACAACGCCGCCTCGGCACGAGCCACCCGCTCGGCCTCCCGCGCCTCCAGCGCCGCGACCCGCTCGGCCTCCTCCCGCTCCACCTCGGCCCACCGCTCGGCGAACTCCTTGGCCTGCTCGGCAAGCATCGCGGAGGTCCGCTGCCGGACCTCCCGCAGCGCCGCGAGGGCCTCCCCTCGCCCCTCCTTGACCTCCCGGCGGGCCCCGATGCGGATCTCGTCGGCCTCGGCCTGCGCGGCGAGCAGGCGTTGCCGGGCGCGTTCCTCGGCCTCGGAGCGCACTTCGTCGGCGTGCGCCTGCGCGGCACTCCGCACGCTGTCCGCGCGCGCCCGCGCCGCCTCCACGAGTCGCTGCGCCTCCTGCCGCGCGCCCTCCCGCACGGCCGTCGCCTCCTCCAGGACCAGCGCGAAGAGCTGGCTCGCACGCCCCCCGAGCGTCTCGTACGACTGCGGCGCGAGCCGTGCCACCGTCTCACGCAACCGCGCGGCCTCCTCCTCCATCTCCCGGGCGAGCACGGTGAGCCGCGCGGCCCGTTCCCACGCGGCGTCGCGGTCGCGGGAGAGCGCGGCGGCGAAAGCGTCGACCTGTTCGGGACGGTAACCGCGCCCCCGTACGGTCCCGAAGCCGTGGGGCGAGACCACTGCGCCGCTCATCCTGGAACCCCTCTCCGCCGAACGAACACGAAATGATGATTTCGCGCCACATGTTGACGTATAGGGCGTAAGTGTTCATAACGCGACACTCCGCGCGGGAGTCACGGTCGGCGCGGAGGAGCGGAGGCGCGGAGGAGCGGAGGTCTGGCGGACGTCGCGGGTCCAGGGTGATCGCCGGGGGCTCATGGAAAAGGCCGGGCCCGGTCGCGATGACCGGGCCCGGCCCGATGCGCTTGTGCGCGCAGTGCCAGTGGGTGTCAGTGGGGCGTCACAGCAACCCGTCCCACATCTGCTCCAGCAGTACTGACCACCAGCTCTCCGGCGAGCCGAGTGCCGCCGGGTCGAGGGAGGCCAGCTGGGCCTGGAAGTCGACGGTCCAGCGGCCCGCCTGCTCCTGGTTCAGGCCGAACCGGAGCCGCCACATCCGGCCGAGCAGCGCGAGGCACCGCTGGAACTCGGGCAGCCCCGTGTTCACGAACTGCGGTGGTACGGACACCCCGCCGGGCCCGGCCTCCACCGGCACGGCGACGATGTTCGCCGTGCCGTACTGCACGCAGATCGCCTTGCCGAAGTCGCTGCCCATGACGAGGTACGAGCCCGCGTCGGAGGACGGCTGGACGCCACGCTCCTGGGCGAGTTCGGCGAGCGTTGGCACCGGCCGCCCCGGCTGGGCCTGCGCCCAGAAGAACGGCCCCATGTCCAACGGGAGTCCGGCCACCACCAGCGACTGCGCCACGACCGGCGGTACGCCCTGCCGGGACACGGCCGCCTGCTCGAACCGGAAGACCCCGGGACCGAAGGCGCCCGCCATCTCCTGCGCGACCGCCTCCGGCGGAATCGGCGGCGCGGCCTGCACCGGCGGCAACGGGGCGCGCACCGGCGCGGGGCGGGCCGGGCCGTCCGCCACCTGGTGCAACTCTCCCTGGTGTACGAGCAGTTGCTGCATGCCCTGCTGCCGGCTCGCGTGGTCCGTGCCGTACGGCGCGATGCTCGTGATCCGCGCCTGCGGCCACTGCTCCCGGATCATCCGGGCACAGTAGGCACCCGGCAGTTCGCAGGACTCCAACTCGGTGTGCAGCTCCAGGACCTGGTCCGGCGGCACGTTCATGCCACGCAGCTCATGGAAGATCTGCCACTCCGGATGCGGCGTCCCCGGCGCGGAACGCCGGATCAGCTGCTGCTCCGACCCGTCCTGCGCCCGATACCGCAGCACGGCCTGGTAACCGGGCCCCACCGTCGGCTGCCCCTGCGGCTGCGGCGGATATCCATAGGCCGGCTGCTGCGTGGGGCCGGGGGGCGGGGGCATCGCGCCCGGGGGCGGGGACATCGCGCCGGGCGCCGAGGGCATCGGCGGCTGCGGGGCGCCCGGGGGCATGCCGGGGGCGCCCGGGGTGCCGAGTGCGCCGGGTGCCGGCGGGGGCGGCGGTGTACCGGGCGGGCCCATCGGGGGTGCGCCAGGGGCGCCCACAGAGGGTGCGGCCAACACGGTCTCCGCGTGGTGAACGGCGCCTTGCGGGGCGCTTGGGGCGCCGGGCGTGCTGGGTGTGCCGGGCGCGTTCGGCGTACCGGGGGCGCTCGGAGCGCCTTGCGCGCCGGGCGTGCCCGGGGCACCCGGGGCGCCCGGAGGTTGCGGTGCGCCCCCGCCCGGGCCCATCCGCCCCGGGTCGGCGAACATCGTGGCGGCGTGGTGGACGCCCGGAGGCGTACCGCCGGGGGCGTTCGGCGCGCCGGGCGGGTTGGGGGCGCCCGGCGGGTTCGGTGCGCCGGGGGGCTGCGGCGCGCCCGGGCTGCCGCCAGGGATCCCGCCCGCGCCCTCAGGCCCGTCGGGCCCGAGCGCCGACACCAGTTGCGTCGGGACGTACCCGCCCGCACCCGGCCCAGCAGGCGGCGCGGACGGAGGCGTGCCACCGGCCCGCGCGCCCGGAGCTCCAGGCGCACTCGGCGGAGGCGGAGTCGTCGAACCCCGGCGCGGTGGAGGACCCGCCTTGCTGGTGGCGGCGTCGGCGATGTCGCCGGCGTTCGGCGCGCCGGGCACGTTCGGCGCACCCGGGGCAGCCGGTGGCTGCGGGTAACCGTAGGAGGGCGCGGGCGGCGGAGGCGCACCCGGCCCGGACACGCCGGGCTCCGGCGGACGAGCGTACGGAGGAGGGGGAGGCGGCGGAGGTGTGGCCCCTGACGCGGGCGCCCCTGGAACCGCCGATCCACCCGCACCCTGCGGATAGCCATACGCCGACCCATCAGGAACCGGCGGCGGAGGCGGAGGCGGCAACGCGCTGCCCGGCGCACCCGAACCCACAGGCGCCCCCGACACACCACCCGCGCCCTGCGGGTACCCGTACGCCGACGCACCAGCCCCCGGCGGAGGCGGCGGCACACTCCCCGGCGCACCCGGCACTCCAGGCGCCCCGGGCACACCACCCGGCGCCCCTCCGGCACCGTGCGCCCCCGGCACACCACTCACGCCCTGCGCCCCAGGCGCACCACCGGGCGCCCCGCCAACACCCTGCGCTCCATGCCCTACATGCGCCGCAGGCCCGCCGTGTGCCCCAGGCCCTCCATGTGCGCCCGGCGCACCCGGCTCGTCCAGCGCCGGCTCCACCGCTGTACGCGGAAGCCGACTACCCCCCGGCATCAACTCCGTCTGCGCGTCCGGCGGTGTGTCCCCCGGCTCGTTCAGTGGCGGTGCGAACACCGTCGCCGGGAGCGGTACGGAACGGTCCTCGCCGGCATCGGCGTTGGTGTCGGTCCCGGCCCAAGGCGTCGCCCCGGCAGGCACATCCGCCGCCAGACCGGCCGAACCGCCTGACCCCACCGAGGAGTTCGAGGCACCAGCGCCCGCGCCGCCCTGCGCCCCCGCGCCCCCTCCACCGGGCACCCCGGCCTGCGTCTCCGGAAGCGCATCCCTCAGAGCCCCGCCACCCGACGAAGCACCCGAACCGACACCAGCACCGGCACCGGCACCGGCCCCGGCACCATGGCCAACGCCCGCACCCGAACCGGCACCAGCACCGACGCCCCCTGCACCGGCCCCGGCACCGCCCCCGGCCCCAACACCCCCGTCCTCCCCAGCGCCCCCACCCCGCCGCTCCCCGATCCCCAGCTTGTCCGCCGCCTCCTGCAACCACTCCGGCGGAGTCAGCAGGAAGGACGTCTGGTTCAGGTCCACCCGGGCCGGTGCGGCCGGCGCCGGGGCCGAGTCGGGGGTGGTGTCCGGGCGGCCGTACTCCTCCTCGTAGCGGCGGATCACCTCGCCCACCGGCAGTGAGGGCCACAGCGTGGCCTCCCCGCTGTCGCGGGCGATCACCAGCCGCTGCGCGCCGCCGTCCGAGCGCGGTCCGTCCGCGCGGTCCTCCGCCCAGACCACGAACCCGAGCTCGAACTCCCGCACCCGCACCTCGCGGTGCTGGTACGACGGCACCTCACCGTTGATCCACTCCTCGGCGCGCTCCTGCGCCTGCGCGAAAGTCACCATCGCTCAGTTCACTCCCCCACCGACGACGCGGAAGAAGCCGACGACGCCGAAGAAGCCGAAGGCACCGGCACCGCGTGCGCGAATCCGCCGTCCACCATCAAGTTCGCCACCGTCTCCAACTCCGGCGGAGAGCCCGCGAGTCGGGACAGGAACGCGTCGAAGTCCTCGCCGCACGGCAGCAGCAGGCGTTCGACGCGTTCCGCCGGCGCCCACGAGGGGTCGACGTCCCGCGCGTCGTCGTACGCGCAGAACCACACCGAACCGATCCGTTCGCCCTTCACCTTCACCGCGAGCAGTCCGCCCTGGACGAAGCCGACGCCGAGGTAGTCCTTGGTCAGGTGGTCGCGCAGGCACTTGTTGACGTAGACGAGGTCGTTGACCGCCGCCTCGTCCCGGACCGTGAAGAAGGGCTGGTCGATCAGCAGGCCCAGTTCGGCGTCAAGGGCCGTTCCGACGGGGGCGCTTCCGCCCGCCGCCTTCAGGAACGAGCGGTACGCGCCCGGCAGGCGGTAGCCGAGGTCCTCCTCGACGCCCTGCACCTGGCCCTCCGTCACCGCGACCCCGGACTTCGGCAGCCCGAAGTGCGCCGGACGCGTCTCCTGCAGCGGCCGTGTGCCGCGCTTGTTCTGGTCGACCCCCGACGTGGCGATCCCGCCGTGGTGCCGCAGCAGAGCCTTCACGTCGACGGGGATCAGTTCGAGCCGGCGCGTGCCCACCACGTGGTGCCAGGTCCAGCCGTGCGGCGTCGCCACCGCCGGCACCGTGTCCCACAGGTCGTGACCGGTCGCCGCGAGCGCCGCGTTCGCCGAGACGTAGTCCGTCAGCCGCAGCTCGTCCACCCCGAAGCCCTCCGGCGGCTCGGCGATCTCCGCGGCCGCACGCGCGTAGGGCGAGAAGTCGGGGTAACCGTGCTCGTCCACGCGTACCCCTCTCGGGTGACGCGCCGCCCGGACCGGATCCGGGAAGTGCACGACCTGCCCGGCATAGGCCGCGTTCGGCGGCGCGGCCCTCTGCCCGAGCCGACCTGTCGTCATGGCGGTTGCCCCCTGCGGCACTCTGGTACGGCCCGCAACGCCCGGCTCCCACCGCCCGCTACGCACCGTATCGACTGTCTCGTCCGTCTCGACTTCCGTCTCGACCGTCACCCAAGCGTGTTGACCACGCGCACCCGCGCGTCCCACCACGCGCCTTCGCCCGAACGACATGCGTCGCCCGCGCGAATCGCGGCAACGACAGCCTATGCGGTACGACGACCCCGGTCACCGGCGCCGGTCATGACCCCCTCCGCTTCCGTGACCAGCCGTCACCCCCTCGTGACAGCCCGCCCAAACCCGGGCGTGTCGCACCGCCCCAGCTTCCGCACCCGCCACGGGATTTGGCACTCTGTGACGTCCGGGGGATGCTCGGGAGGGGATGACGATCATGAACGCGACGCAGACGGGACCGCACACGGACGCCCGCAACACCGGTATGTCCGGCGACCCGCGCATCGGCTGGAGCAGCACCGAGGCACCGCACGCGCCCGCCCTGCTGCACCGTCGCGACGGCATACTCCCCACCGTCGCCGCCGCCCTCTCCGTCCGCGGCGCGACCCTCACCGGCACCGCCGCCCGCGGCGATCAGCCGCCGCCGCTGCACCCGCTCGTCCAGGACTTCCTCGACACCCTCACCAGCGACCAGCGCGACCGCTTCACCGGCCGCTGCGCCGAGACGATCCTCATCTCGCGGCACATAGCCGCCGCGGACGACGCCCGCAGCAAGCGCGCCGCCCGCAAGCCCATGACCAACGGCGAGGCCCGCAAGGCCCTCAAGCAGGCCAAGCTCACCGCCCGCCGCATCCGCGAGGACGGCGACCCGCTGCACGGCAGCTTCGCCGCGCCCTGCCGCGCCTGCGCCGCCCTCAGCGCCCACTTCGGCGTACGCGTAGTCGACCCGGCGGCGGCGGACGACTAGCCCCCACCCCACCCCCCAGCACAGGAATTCGGCAACACCGCTGTACGGCCTCGCGCCGACCCATGACCTCGACGATCGAAGGGCAGATGCACCCCGACCGCACCTCCTCCACGCGCTTCCCCGTGCCCGTCGACGCCGCCCTGCGCGCCGCCGGCTGGCAGCCCGGGCGCTGGGACATAAAGCAGGCCGAGTACTGGGCCGACGCCCTGCGCGACCACGTCTCGCCCGCGGGCCACCGGCACGCCGTCTTCCCCGCCGCCGTGGAGGCGTGGGCCGAGTTCGGCGGTCTGCACATCGCCCCGACCGGTCCCGGCCGCCAGGTCGCCCCCACCGCGGTCCATCTCGACCCGCTGCACGGCCTGCACCTGGCCCGCACCCTCGGCGACCTCGGCCGCGCCCTCGACACCGAGGTCAGCCCGCTCGGCACCGAGACCGACACCCAGGCCCTCCTCGCCATCGACGCCGAGGGCCGCGTCTACGCCCTCGACCACACCGGCGACTGGTACCTCGGCCCCGACATCGACC
Source organism: Streptomyces cylindrosporus (assembly GCF_022698165.1). Lineage (GTDB taxonomy): Bacteria > Actinomycetota > Actinomycetes > Streptomycetales > Streptomycetaceae > Streptomyces > Streptomyces cylindrosporus. The sequence continues at coordinate 582,584 of NZ_JALDAY010000004.1, read as the reverse complement.
AGGCCCTCGCCGGCCTCGTCACGGGCATCGAACCGGTACGCCTGACAGCGGGCTGAGCCCCCACACACACGAGTACGGACCGATCCCCGCACGCAGATCCCGCCAGGCGGCTCCCCGCGCGCCGATCCCGGCAGGCAGGCCCCCTCACGCCGCACGCCCCGCACCCCGCACCCCGCACCCCGCACCCCAAGGGTCACGCCGCCGGAATCACCGCCGACACGCGGAAGCCCCCCGCGTCCGTCGGCCCCGACACGAACACGCCGCCCAGGCCGGTGACCCGTTCCTTCATCCCCACCAGGCCGTTGCCCCCGGACGGCAGCCGTGCCGACGACGCCGAGGCGACCTCCGGCGGCGGCTCGTTCTCCACCTGCATCGCGATCTCCGAGACCCGGTGCGCCACCCGCACATGCGTCTTCGCCCCGGCCGCGTGCTTGTGGACGTTCGTCAACGCCTCCTGGACCACGCGGTACGCGGTCTGCTCGATCTGCGCGGCGTACACCCGCGTCTCGCCCTCGACGGACAGGTCCACGACCATCCCGGCCGCCGCCGACTGCCCGATCAGCTCGTCCAGTTCCGAGAGGCAGGGCCCGTCGCCCTCGTCCACGGCCTTCGAAGCGGCCACGGCCGCCGCGACCCCGACCGCCGCCAGCGGAACGGCGGCGGACCGCTCCGACGGCCGCCGTACGCCGCCGTCCCCGCTCCTGAGCACCCCGAGCATCTCCCGCAGCTCGGTCAGCGCCTGCCGGCCCATGTCCCCCACCAGCGCCGCGTTCTTCACGGCCTTCTCGGGGTCCTTGCGGGCCACCGCCTGGAGCGCGGCCGCGTGCACGACCATCAGGCTCACCCGGTGCGCGACGACGTCGTGCATCTCCCGCGCGATCCGCGTCCGCTCCTCGCCCCGCGCCCACTCCGCGCGCTCCTCCGCGCGCTCGGCGAGCAGTTGCAGCTCCCGCTCCAGGCTGTCCGCCCGCTCCCGCAGGCTCTCCATCAACCGCCGCCGGGCCCCCACGTACAGACCCAGCAACAACGGAGGCGCGGTCATCCCGATGGCGATCGTGATCGCGGCGAACGGCACGAACCAGTCGCCGATCTGCCATTCCCCGTGCGCCATGTCCTGCTGCACGCGCACGAACATCACGATCAGCATCCCGACCAGCGACATACCGGCGAGCGAGCCGATGATGCGGCGGGGCAGCTCCGAGGCGGCGAGGGTGTAGAGGCCGACGATGCCCATCAGATAGCCCATCTGGGCCGGGGTGATCGCGATCGACACCAGTACGACGGCGATGGGCCACTGACGGCGCACGAGCAGCGCGGAACCGGCTAGCACGCCGAAGACGATCCCCGCGGCCAGGGGGATCCCCGCGTCGCGCGCGAACCGGATCCCCTCGAACGCGCACTCCGCCGCGGACGCGACCGCGAGCCCCACGTCCAACGCCGCACTACGCCACCGCTCCCACCACCACGGCCCTCCCCGGGCCGCGGCGTGGTCTTCCCCCGTCGTGGTCATGCCTCCAGCCTACGGGCGTCCGCGCCCCGTTTTCCGGTGAGTTTCCGGGACTGGCTTACACCACAGTGCGTGACCGACCGGATGCGAAACAAACCGCTTTCCCTCGAACTGCTGAATCGCTCACCGTTCGACCCCGGAAGATCGGATTCCGGCCAAAGGGTATGCCTATGGCACACGCACTCGGCAAGTACGCGGACTTCGAGACCCTCAGGGAGCAGGCGGTGGCGCTGCGGCGAGCGGGGCTCAGCCGACGCCAGATCCGCGACCGACTCCACGTCGACAACAACGACATCCTCAACCGCCTCCTGGAGGGCGTGCCGCCTCCGGAGTGGACCAAGCGCCCGAACGCGAAGGACGACCTGAGGCACAGGGCCCGGGAGCTGCGGCGGCAGGGATGGACGTACGACCAGATCCAGGTTGAGCTGGGGTGCTCGAAGAGCTCGATCTCGTTGTGGGTGCGGGACCTGCCCAAGCCTGAACGCCGCGATCCGACGGATCAAGCGAAGCTGGCAGCACAAAAACGATAGGAGCAAACCTGTCGGCCCGGGAGCTGTTCCTGGTGGGCGTGAGCCTCTACTGGGCAGAAGGCAGCAAGGACAAGCCGTACGACCGACGCGAGAACGTCACCTTCGTCAACAGTGACCCTGGCATGATCCAGGTCTTCCTGGCCTGGCTGGACCTCATTGACATTGCGCGCGAGCGACTCCGGTACTGCGTCATGATCCATGAGAACGCGGATGTAGCGGCTGCCGAACGGTACTGGGCGGAGCTCGTGGGCGCGGACCGCTCGGCGTTCAACAAGACGACCCTCAAGAAGCACAACCCCAAGACCGTTCGCAAGAACACCGGCGAGACCTACCGAGGTTGCCTAGTGATCAAAGTCTTGAAGGGTGCCGACTTGTATCGTCGCATCGAAGGCTCTTGGTACGGCATAGTGTTGGGAGCCGCTCGGCATTCCGGCCAGATGTCCGGATAGTCGAGTTCCATCCCCCGTGGTGTAATCGGCAACACACGTCACTTTGGATGATGTATTTCAGGTTCGAGTCCTGGCGGGGGAGCCACACTCGGTTCGGGCCCTGACCACACTGTCAGGGCCCGCTCCCATGTCCCCCACAAAACGCCCCGGTATCCTGCGGATGTCCCCACCCATCCCAAAAGCCGAAGGGCAACCCCGTGAGCGCCATTCGCCCGGCAGCCGTCGTCGTTCTCGCAGCGGGTGAGGGCACCCGTATGAAGTCGGCCACACCGAAGGTCCTGCACCAGATCTGCGGCCGGTCCCTGGTCGGCCATGTACTGGCCGCCGCCCGTGAGTTGGACCCCGAGAACCTGGTCGTCGTGGTCGGGCACGCGCGGGAGCAGGTCGGCGCGCACCTCGCCGAGATCGACCCCGGCGTACGCACCGCCGTCCAGGAGGAGCAGAACGGCACCGGGCACGCCGTCCGCATCGCCCTGGAGCAGCTCGGCGGCGCTGTCGACGGCACCGTCGTGGTCGTCTGCGGCGACACCCCGCTGCTCACCGGCGCCACCCTCCGGCAGCTCGCCGCCACCCACACCGGTGACGCCAACGCCGTGACCGTGCTCACCGCCGAGGTCCCGGACGCCACCGGTTACGGCCGGATCGTGCGCGACGGGACGACCGGTGCCGTCACCGAGATCGTCGAGCACAAGGACGCGACCGACGCCCAGCGGGCCATCCGCGAGATCAACTCCGGGGTGTTCGCCTTCGACGGGCAGCTGCTCGCCGAGGCGCTGAAGAAGGTGCGGACCGACAACAGCCAGGGCGAGGAGTACCTGACGGACGTCCTGGGGATCCTGCGCGAGGCCGGCCACCGGGTCGGGGCCTCCGTCACCGGCGACCACCGCGAGATCGCCGGCATCAACAACCGCGTGCAGCTCAGCGAGGCCCGGCGGATCCTCAACGACCGGCTCCTGACCGAGGCGATGCTCGCCGGGGTGACGGTCATCGACCCCGCGACCACCTGGGTCGACGTCACCGTCACCTTCGAGCAGGACGCCGTCGTCCACCCGGGCACCCAGCTGCACGGCTCGACGCACCTCGGCGAGGGCGCCGAGGTCGGGCCCAACTGCCGCCTCACGGACACCGCGGTGGGCGCCGGCGCGCGCGTGGACAACACGGTGGCCTACAGCTCCGAGGTGGGCGCGGGCGCGAGCGTGGGGCCGTACGCCTATCTGCGTCCCGGGACGCGGCTGGGGACGAAGGGCAAGATCGGTACGTACGTCGAGACCAAGAACGCCTCCATCGGCGAGGGCACCAAGATCCCGCATCTGTCCTACGTCGGTGACGCGACCATCGGCGAGTACACCAACATCGGCGCTGCCAGCGTGTTCGTGAACTACGACGGGCAGGAGAAGCACCACACCACCGTCGGGTCGCACTGCCGTACCGGCTCGGACAATATGTTTGTGGCTCCTGTCACGGTCGGGGACGGTTCCTACACCGCTGCCGGGTCCGTGATCACGAAGGACGTGCCGCCCGGTTCGCTGGCCGTGGCCCGTGGTCAGCAGCGGAATATCGAGGGTTGGGTCGCCCGCAAGCGTCCGGGAAGCGCTGCCGCGAAGGCGGCGGAGGCGGCATCCCGGCAGGTCGAGAGCGAAGACTGACCGGAAACGGGTGCGCCGGACACGGCGTACCGTGATAAGTGCACACCCAGTTGAGACACCTCTGAGGAGACAGCTGTGACCGGGATCAAGACGACCGGCGAGAAGAAGATGATGTTCTTCTCCGGCCGCGCCCACCCCGAGCTTGCCGAGGAGGTCGCCCAGCAGCTGGGGGTCGGGGTCGTCCCGACGAAGGCCTTCGACTTCGCGAACGGCGAGATCTACGTTCGCTACCAGGAGTCGGCGCGCGGCGCGGACTGCTTCGTGATCCAGAGCCACACGGCTCCGATCAACCAGTGGATCATGGAGCAGTTGATCATGATCGACGCCCTGAAGAGGGCCTCGGCGCGCTCCATCACCGTCATCGTGCCGTTCTACGGCTATGCCCGTCAGGACAAGAAGCACCGCGGCCGGGAGCCGATCTCGGCCCGTCTGATCGCCGATCTGATGAAGACGGCGGGCGCGGACCGGATCCTGACCGTGGACCTGCACACGGACCAGATCCAGGGCTTCTTCGACGGCCCGGTGGACCACCTGTTCGCGCTGCCGCTGCTCGCGGACTACGTGGGGCAGAAGGTCGACCGGAACAAGCTGACCGTCGTGTCGCCGGACGCCGGTCGTGTCCGGGTGGCCGACCGCTGGTGCGACCGGCTCGGCGCGCCCCTGGCGATCGTGCACAAGCGGCGCGACAAGGACGTGGCGAACCAGGTCACCGTCCACGAGGTCGTGGGTGAGGTCGAGGGCCGTGTGTGCGTGCTGGTCGACGACATGATCGACACCGGTGGCACGATCTGCGCCGCGGCGGACGCGTTGTTCGCGCACGGCGCGGAGGACGTCATCGTGACGGCGACGCACGGCGTGCTGTCGGGCCCCGCGGCCGACCGTCTGAAGAACTCCAAGGTGAGCGAGTTCGTCCTGACGAACACGCTGCCGACGCCGAGCGAGCTGGCCCTGGACAAGATCACGGTCCTGTCGATCGCGCCGACCATCGCGAGCGCGGTCCGCGAGGTCTTCGAGGACGGCTCGGTGACGAGCCTGTTCGACGAGCAGTAAGACGCGACGAGCAGTAAGACGCGCAGTAAGCCGAGCAGCAAGCCGTACAGCTTCGGCAAGATCGATTTTTCGTGGCCTTCCTCGCTGAGTAGACTGTCCCAGTTGCTCGGCGAGGGAGGCCACGCCTCCGTTATCGACGCGCTCTTCGTAGCAGGCCGTTCGTGGCCGGGTGACCACGTCCGTTCCGATTTCTACGAGGAGTGATCATGTCCGAGGTCAAGATCTCCGCCCAGACCCGCACCGAGTTCGGCAAGGGCGCCGCCCGCCGCATCCGCCGTGACTCCAAGGTCCCCGGCGTGCTGTACGGCCACGGTGCCGACCCGCTGCACCTGACCCTCCCGGGCCACGACCTGCTGCTCGCCCTGCGTACGCCGAACGTCCTGATCTCCCTGGACATCGACGGCAAGGCCAACGAGCTGGCGATCCCGAAGGCCGTCCAGCGTGACGCCATCAAGGGCTACCTGGAGCACGTCGACCTGCTGCTGGTCAAGCGCGGCGAGAAGGTCACGGTCGAGGTCCCGGTCCACACCGAGGGCGAGCTGGCCCCGGGCGGCTACCTGCTGGAGCACGTCCTGAACGCGCTGCCGGTCGAGGCCGAGGCCACCCACATCCCCGAGGCCGTCACGGTCTCCATCGAGGGCCTGGAGGCCGGCGCCTCCGTCCTCGCCAAGGACATCACCCTCCCCAGCGGCACCACGCTGGCCGTTGACGAGGACGCCGTCGTCCTGCAGGTCCTGGCCGCGCAGGCCGAGGAGGCCGCCGAGGGCGAGGAGGCCGCGGCCGAAGAGGTCGCCGAGGCCTGAGCCTGACGCTCACTTTCCTGTCAGCCGCTGTTCCCGTCCGGGGCAGCGGCTGGCGTGTATCGAGGAGACATGGACGTGACCACCCCCGCAGGTGCCCCCTGGCTGATCGTCGGCCTCGGCAACCCCGGTCCCGAGTACGCCATGAACCGGCACAACGTCGGGTTCATGGTGGCCGATCTGCTGGCCGAGCGGATCGGGGGGAGGTTCAAGCGGGCCGGGAAGGCCCAGGCGCAGGTCGTGGAGGGCCGGATCGGGCCGCCGGGACCGCTGAACCGCCGGGTGATTCTGGCGAAGCCGATGTCGTACATGAACCTGTCCGGCGGGCCGGTGAAGGCGCTCAAGGACTTCTACAAGGTCCCGGTCTCCAACATCGTCGCCGTGCACGACGAGCTGGACATCGACTACGGCGTCCTGCGTCTCAAGCTCGGCGGCGGGGACAACGGGCACAACGGGCTGAAGTCGATGACGAAGGCGTTCTCGGCGGAGTACCACCGGGTGCGGTTCGGCATCGGGCGCCCGCCCGGCCGTATGCAGGTCGCCGACTTCGTGCTGAAGGACTTCTCCTCGGCGGAGCGCAAGGAGCTGGACTACTTCGTGGACCGGGCGGCGGACGCCGTGGAGTGTCTGGTGATCGAGGGGCTGGAGCGCGCGCAAAGCACGTACAACTCCTGACTTGTCCCCCATCCGAGTTGACCGATCGTGCGGGCATGGCCAATGATCCCCGCCATGCCCGCAGCCACCGCCTCCCGTCAGGCACCTCGACAGGCATCCGCCGCCGCGCTGCGGTTCGGGCGGGTCGCGGCGATGGGTACCGTCGCGGCGCTGATCCTGATCGCCGGGGTGTGGGCCTCGTGGCGGACCGCGCCGTACGTGATGCTCACCAAGGGGCGGGAGACCGGCACGATCGAGGTGACGCGGTGCGGGGCGGACACCTGCACGGGTCCCTACACGCCGGTCTCGCAGGGGTCGACGGCGCGGGAGCGGGTCGTCATCGACAGGACCGTCGCGGTGAAGAAGGGGCGGCGCTACACCGTCGTCGTCATGCCCGGCAGCGACGAGGTCGTGCGCTCGGGGCCGGCCGGGATCCTGTACTCGTGGGTCCCGATGGGCGGCGCGCTGCTGCTGGCGTCGGTGGTCGTGGCGGGCGGGCTGCGCCGGACGCGGGCCGCGTGGGTCATGGCCGGGACCGGGATCGCGCTGCTCACGGCAGCTTTCGTGACGATCTGACGGCTTTCCCTGTTCTCCCTCGTGTGGAGAGTCTGTGTGTTGCCTGTTCGTGATTGACCGTAGGTCAGTCACGGCTGGAAGCTGAGCCGCCCCCTCCACATCTTCCCGTCCGTAACTCGAAGATGGACTGCCCCATGCGTACCCTCACCCGCGCCGGCGCCCTGTCCGCCGTCGCCGCGGCCACCTTGTTCGCCGCCCCGGTCACCGCCCACGCCACCGCTCCCGGTGACAACGGGACCGTGAAGATCCACGACGCCAGGACCGGCGAAGAGCTCAGGCGCAACGAGCCGCACGTCTGCACCTTCTACCTGGACGCCTTCGGCTTCGACGGCGGCCAGCAGGTCGGCTGGCACATCGAGGCCTGGGCCCCGACCGCCCACACCAAGGGCGAGACCGTGAAGTCCGGCGACATCGTCCTGGACGCCCAGGGCCACGGCCGCACGGAGGACCTGTCACTGCCCGACGGCCACTACAAGCTGTTCTGGAACTTCGCCGGCGAGAAGGGCGCCGCCAAGCACAAGGTGTTCTGGACCGACTGCGGGGACGACGACGCGAAGGGCGGCGGCGGTACGACGTCCACCTCGACGCCGTCCGCGTCGGCGTCCGCGTCCGCCTCGCCGAACTCGCCCGGGTCGTCCGCGAGTCCGGCCGCCGGCTCTGCCCCGTCCGCGTCGCCCTCCGCGCAGGGCGGCGAGTCGGGCGACCTCGCCGAGACCGGCAACGGCGCCCCCGTCGCCCTGCTCTCCGGGCTCGCGGCGGCGCTGGTCGCCGGGGGCGGTTACCTCGTGGCCAGGCGGCGCCGGGTCTGACGTAGAAGAAGAGACGGAGGTGCCCCCGAGCCCGTACCAGGCTCGGGGGCACCCCCAACTGCACGTTCGTCAGCCGGTGTTGCGCAGGCCCGCCGCCACGCCGTTGACCGTGAGGAGCAGGGCGCGGGACAGCAGCGGGTCGGGCTCCTCGCCCGCGGCGACCGCGTCGCGCTGGCGCTTGAGGAGGGTCACCTGGAGGTAGGAGATCGGGTCCAGGTAGGCGTCGCGGATGCTGAAGGTCTGCTTCAGCACCGGGGCGGCGTCGAGGAGTTCGGCCTCGCCGGTGACCCGGAGCACCTCGCGCACGGTCAGTTCGTGCTCGGCGCGGATGGTGTCGAAGACGTGCTTGAGCTCGTCCGGGACGAGGGTGTCGACGTAGTGGGCGGCGATCCGCAGGTCCGTCTTGGCGAGGGTCATCTCGACGTTGGAGATGAAGTTGCGGAAGAAGTGCCACTGTTCGTGCATCTCGTCGAGCACGGTGTCCAGGCCCGCCTCGCGCAGGGCCTTGAGCCCGGAGCCGACGCCGAACCAGCCGGGGACGATCTGCCGGGACTGGGTCCAGCCGAACACCCACGGGATGGCCCGCAGTCCGTCGAGCGAGACTCCCGAGCCGGGGCGGCGGGAGGGCCGGGAGCCGAGGTGCAGTTCGGCGAGCTGGTCCACCGGCGTCGACGCGAGGAAGTACGTCGGCAGGTCCGGGTCCTCGACGAGCCTGCGGTAGGCGGCGTGCGCGGCGTCCGACACGACGTCCATCGCGGCGTCCCAGCGGGCGAGCGCCTCGTCGGACTGGCGCGGGGCGGTGTGCAGGGCGGAGGCCTGGAGCGTGGCGGCGACGGTCAGTTCGAGGTTCTCGCGGGCCAGCGACGGCACGAGGTACTTGTCGGAGATGACCTCGCCCTGCTCGGTGACCTTGATCTCGCCCTCCAGGGTGCCCCAGGGCTGGGCGAGGATCGCGTCGTGCGAGGGGCCGCCGCCGCGGCCGACGGTGCCGCCGCGGCCGTGGAAGAGGCGCAGGCGCACCCCGTACCGGTGCGCCACGTCGCGCAGCCGACGCTGCGCCCGGTGGATCTCCCACTGCGAGGTGGTGATGCCGCCGAACTTGGAGGAGTCGGAGTAGCCGAGCATGACCTCCTGGACGTCCCCGCGCAGCGCCACCAGACGCCGGTAGGACGGGTCGGAGAGCATGTCCTCCAGGATCGTGTCGGCGGCCTTGAGCTCGTCCGTGGTCTCCAGGAGCGGCACGATGCCGATCTTCGCCCAGCCGGCGTGCAGGTCGATCAGGCCGGCCTCGCGGGCGAGCACGGCCGCGGCGAAGACGTCGTCGGCGCCCTGGCACATCGAGATGATGTACGACTCGATGACCTCGGGCCCGAAGACCTCCAGGGCCCGCTTGACCGTCTCGAACACGCCGAGGGTCTTGGCGCCTGCCGCGTCCACGGGCGCCGGGGTGGGGGCCAGCGGACGACGGGACCGCAGCTCCTTCGCGAGCAGCCGGGACCGGTACTCGCGGGGCATGTCGACGTACCGCCAGGACTCCTCGCCGAGCCGGTCGAAGAGCTGGCCGAGCGCGTGGTGGTGGGCGTCCGCGTGCTCTCGTACGTCCATGGTCGCGAGCTGGAGGCCGAAGGCGGCCAGCGTGCGGATCGTGCGGTCCAGGCGGCCGTCGGCGAAGAGGCCGCCGCGGTGCTCGCGCAGGGAGCTCTGGATGAGGGTGAGGTCGGCCAGCAGCTCGGAGGTGCCGAGGTAGTCGTGGCCCTCCTCGTGCGGGATGCCCCTGGCCAGGCGCTGCTTGGTGTTCTCCAGCTTCTGCCGGATGCAGGTGGCCTTGAGGCGGTAGGGCTCCTCGGCGTTGAGACGCTTGTAGCGGGGGCTGATCTCCGGCAGGCGCTCCAGGTCGGCCTGGAGGGAGTCGAGGAGCTCCTGGGTGGCGCCGGTGTAGCGGATGGAGTTGGAGAGGAAGCCGCGCAGCTCGTCGACCATCTCCAGGGCGTCGTTGATGCCGTGCTCGTGCTGGAGGATCAGGACGTCCCAGGTGACCTGGGGGGTGACGTTCGGGTTGCCGTCACGGTCGCCGCCGATCCAGGTGCCGAAGGTCAGCGGACGGGTGTCGTCCGGCAGCTTCACGCCGACCCGCTCCAGCTCGGCCGTGAGGTCCTCCAGGACGTCGCCGACCGCGCCCGCGTGCAGTTCGTCCAGGTAGTAGATGGCGTTGCGGGCCTCGTCGGCGGGCTCCGGGCGGACGACGCGCAGCTCGTCCGTCTGCCAGACGAGGTCGATGTTCTCGGCCAGACGGGTGTCGTAGCGGCGCCGGTCGGACTCGATGACCGGGGTCTCCAGGAGGGTCGCGATGCGCCGGAGCTTGTTGAGGACCGAGCGGCGCGCGGCCTCGGTGGGGTGGGCGGTGAAGACGGGCCGGACGTTGAGGTTGGCGACCGTCTGGCGCAGGTGCTCGGGGTCGGCGTCCTTGAGGCGGTCGGCGGTGCGGGCCAGCAGACCGCCCTCGGCGGCGCGCCGGGCGCGCAGCTCGCGGCCCCGGTGCACCTGCTCGGTGACGTTGGCCAGGTGGAAGTAGGTCGAGAAGGCGCGCACCAGCTTGGCGGCGGTCTCCAGCTCGATGCCGCGCAGCAGCTCGGCGGCGGCCTCTCCGTCCTCGCGGGTCAGGCGGCGGACCTTCTCGACGAGTTCCAGCAGCTCGGGCCCCTCCTGCCGGACGAGCGCCTCGCCCAGGAGGTCACCCAGCCGGCGGATGTCGGCGCGTAGCTCGGGGCTGGTGGTCGCCCGGGACACGGTCTGGTCGTCGGCACTGCTCACAGGTGCGGCTCCTTGCAGTGTTGAAGCTCGTCCGGCAGGGGAACCCGGCTGCCCGGGGCCGCCGCGGCGGGTGCCGCATACGGCCCTGACTTCCGGGAAGGAATCAGAGCGGACCGCGCTGTCCGACCGACTCCAAGGATAGGTGTCCATGCGGACGCGCAGACTCTCGGGCTCTTGCCGCCGGGCGGCGCACTGCCATACTTACGTCGCCGTAGGTTACGGAACCGTAGGGACCGTTGTAACGGAACCCGGGCACGGTCCCTCCAGCCGACCCGGCACTGCCTCAACCCTCGACCCCACAGGGGACGCCCCATGACCACGAGTTCCGATGTGATCGATGACGCCCCGAAGGCGAACAACAACGACACCCCTGTCCCTTCGGGAACTCTCGGCGGCGACAAGAAGGGGTCGATCGAGCAGATCGCCCTTCTCCTCTTCATCGTCGTCCCCTTCCTGGCCCTGATCGCCGCGGTGCCGCTGGCCTGGGGCTGGGGAGTGAGCTGGCTGGACCTCGGCCTGCTGGTCTTCTTCTACTACCTCGGCTGCCACGGCGTGACGATCGGATACCACCGCTACTTCACCCACGGTTCCTTCAAGGCGAAGCGGCCGCTGCGCATCGCGCTGGCCATCGCCGGCTCGATGGCGGTGGAGGGCCCGCTGGTGCGCTGGGTCGCCGACCACCGCAAGCACCACAAGTTCTCCGACGCCGAGGGCGACCCGCACTCCCCGTGGCGCTTCGGCGAGACGCTGCCGGCGCTGATGAAGGGCCTGTGGTGGGCCCACATCGGCTGGATGTTCGACGAGGAGCAGACGCCGCAGGACAAGTACGCCCCGGACCTGATCAAGGACCCGGCGATCCGGACGATCTCCCGGCAGTTCATCTACTGGACGATGCTGTCCCTCGCCCTGCCCCCGCTGATCGGCGGCCTGGTGACGATGTCCTGGTGGGGCGCGTTCACCGGCTTCTTCTGGGGGTCACTCGTCCGGGTGGCGCTGCTGCACCACGTGACCTGGTCGATCAACTCGATCTGCCACGCGGTCGGCAAGCGGCCGTTCAAGTCGCGTGACCGTTCGGGCAACGTGTGGTGGCTGGCCGTGCTGTCCTGCGGCGAGTCCTGGCACAACCTGCACCACGCCGACCCGACCTCGGCGCGGCACGGTGTGATGCGCGGCCAGGTGGACTCCTCGGCGCGGATCATCCGCTGGTGCGAGCAGCTCGGCTGGGCCTACGACGTGCGCTGGCCGTCACGCTCGCGTATCGATTCACGCCGTAACACCGGCCAGGATGGCTCTCGGCGCCGGAAGGAGACGGCCGAGGCGGCATGATTGACGCCGTGGCGACCGATCCGAGCAGCACCCCGAGTCCAGAGAAGCCGCGGCGAGCGCGTCGCACCCGGATGACGGGCGCCGAGCGCCGGGCGCAGCTGCTGGAGATCGGTCGCACCCTCTTCGCCGCGAAGGGCTTCGAGGCCACCTCGGTCGAGGAGATCGCGGCGAAGGCCGGGGTCTCCAAACCGGTGGTGTACGAGCACTTCGGCGGCAAGGAGGGCCTGTACGCGGTGGTGGTGGACCGCGAGATGCGGCGCCTGCTGGACATGGTGACCAGCTCGCTGACCGCCGGTCACCCCCGTGAGCTGTGCGAGCAGGCGGCCTTTGCCCTCCTGGACTACATCGAGGAGTACACGGACGGCTTCCGCATCCTGGTCCGTGACTCGCCCATCCCCCAGTCCACGGGTTCCTTCGCGTCCCTCATCTCGGACATCGCGACCCAGGTGGAGGACATCCTGGGCCGCGAGTTCAAGAGCCGCGGCTTCGACCCCAAGCTGGCGCCCCTCTACGCGCAGGCCCTGGTCGGCATGGTCGCGCTGACCGGCCAGTGGTGGCTGGACGTGCGGCGCCCCAAGAAGGCGGAGGTCGCCGCCCATCTGGTGAACCTGGCCTGGCACGGCCTGGACGGGCTGGAGGCGAAGCCGCACCTCATAGGGCGCCGCAAGAGCTGAAAACCCAGTGCTTGTCTGTGCTTGTCTGTGCTTGTCTGTGCTCGTCAGTGCTTGAAGGCGTCCTTGGCCTTCTCCTTGGCCTGGCGGGCGTCGCCCTTGGACTGCCGCAGCCGCCCCTTGGCCTCCATGCTCTCGTTGCCGACGGCCCGGCCGATCGTCTCCTCGGCCTTGCCCTTGGCCTGTTCCTTCTTGCCCTTGGCCTTCTGTTCGCCTGCCATTGCAGATCACTCCCAGTGACACGGGACTCGCCTGACGCCACGGCGGGTAACCCTCACGGGGTGGGGCAAACCGGTTCCAGGAACTCCAGCCGGTTGCCCACGGGGTCCTCGGAGTAGAAGCGCCGGTGCCCCGGCAGGTTCCCGTCCCAGACGACCCGCGCTCCCCCGGCCTCCAGCCTGGAGGCGTACGCCTCGATGCCCGTGACCAGCAGCCCCGGGTGGGCCTTCCGCGCCGGACGGAAGTCCTCCTCGATCCCCAGATGCAGCTGCACGGTCCCCGCCCGGAACCAGCACCCGCCCCGCGCCGCGAGCACCGGCGGCTTCGGGATCTCCTCCATGCCGAGGACGTCGGCGTAGTACGCGCGCAGGAGGTCCTCGCAGCCCGCCGGCGCCGCCAGCTGCACATGGTCGACGGCCGTCAGCATCAGGCCCCCTTGCGGGCCACGGCGAAGATGCGGCGGAACCGGAACGGCGTGCCGTGCGCGGTCGCCGGATAGGCCTCGCGCAGGGCCGCGCGGTACTCGCCGACGAACTCCTCCCGGGCCTCCGGATCATCGGCGAGCGCGGTGAGCACCGGCCGCAGCCCCGTCCCCTTCACCCAGTCGAGGACCGGGTCCTCGCCGCTCAGGAGATGGACGTACGTGGTCTCCCAGACGTCCGCCTCGCAGCCGAGCCCGGTCAGCTTCTCCAGGTAGGTCTCCGGCGCGAGCACCGCGTCGTCGTGCCGGAGGGTCTCGGCGAGGCGGTCCTTCCAGCGGGCGGAGTGGGCGAGTTCGCGCATCAGCTGGTGGCTCGGCGCCGAGAAGTTGCCGGGCACCTGGAAGGCGAAGGTCCCGCCGGGGACGAGCCCGGCGACCCAGTCGGCGAAGCGGTCCGCGTGCCCCGGCACCCACTGCAGCGTGGCATTGGAGACGATCAGGTCGTACGGCCGCGGGGGCGTCCAGGTGCGGACGTCGGCGTGGGAGAAGTCGAGGCGTCCGCCGCCCGGCGTCGGCCCCTCGTGCTCCGTCAGCGCCTGGTCGAGCATCTCGGGCGAGTTGTCGTACCCGGTGATGTGCGCGGTGGGCCAGCGGTCGGCGAGCAGCACGGTGACGTTGCCGGGGCCGCAGCCGAGGTCGGCGACGGCGGGCTGCGCCGCGGGGAGGTCGGGGACGCGGGCGAGCAGGTCGACGAAGGGGCGGGCGCGGTGGCCTGCGTGACGGAGGTACTGGGCCGGGTCCCAGGTGGGCGTCTTCATGCCGTCCACCTTCCCGGAAAATTTCTCTTGATGTCAAGAGACTAGATATCGAGAGGCTTGACATAAAGAGACTCGACATCAAGAGACTTCATGTCGACACAACCACTACACTGATCGCCATGGAGGACGAGGTCGATCGGCTGGTCGCAGCATGGCGCCGGGAGCGCCCGGACCTCGACGTGGAACCGCTCGAGGTGCTCAGCCGGGTGAGCAGACTGGCCCGGCATCTGGACCGGGCGCGCCGGCTGGCTTTCGCCGAGCACAGCCTGGAGCCCTGGGAGTTCGACGTGCTGACCGCGCTCAGACGGGCCGGGACGCCGTATCAGCTCTCGCCCGGACAGCTGCTGACGCAGACCCTGGTCACCTCGGGCACGATGACGAACCGCATCGACCGGCTGGCCAAGAAGGGCCTGGTGGAGCGGCTGCCCGACCCCAGCGACCGGCGCGGGGTGCTGGTGCGGCTGACCGACGAGGGCCGGGACCGCGCGGACCAGGCCCTGGCCGGACTGCTCGACCAGGAGCGCGCGATCCTCGCCGAGCTCTCCCGGGCCCAGCGAGGCGAACTCGCGGGTCTGCTACGCCAGTTGACCGCCCCGTTCGACAACATCCCCGGCTAGGTCGACGGGACCGACCCCGGCCCGGCGGGCCAGCGCGACCGCGGCCAGGGTGGAGTGGACGCCCAGCTTGCCGAGGACGTTCTGCATATGGGTGCGGACGGTGTGCGGGGAGAGGAAGAGCCGCTCGGCGACGGCCTTGCGGCCGAGGCCCGCGACCATGCACCGGAGCACCTCCCGCTCCCGCGGGGTCAGCGACTCCACGAGCCGTTCGCTCTCGGTGCGGTGCTTGCGCGCGGCCGTCAGCTCCCGCAGCACGCCCGTGAGCAGCGCCGGCGGCAGATGGGTCTCGTCGCGCAGGACCCCTCGTATGACATTGAGCAGCCGGGACAGCGAGCAGTCCTTGGCGACCCAGCCGGAGGCCCCGGCCTGCAGGGCGAGCGCGGCCCGCCGGGGATCGTCCTTCTCGGCGAGCACGACGATCCGTACGCCCGGCTGCGCGGTGCGCACCCCGGCGACCAGCGAGATCCCGTCGACGAGCCCGTCCTCGTTGTTGTCCTGGACCGGGACGGCGGGGCGTATGCCCTGCACGTTGCCGCCCAGATCGGAGTCGACCAGCAGTACGTCGAAGCGGCGCCCCTCGGCGGCCGCGCGCTCCAGGCTGCGCAGCGCGGCGGGACCGCTGCCGGCGGCGGAGACGTCGACGTCGGGCTCGGCCGCCAGGGCGGCGGCGAGCGACTCGGCGAAGATACGGTGGTCGTCGACGACCAGCACTCGGATGCGAACCACGAAACCCCCTTCCCCAAGCTCCTTGAAAGAGCAGGGGATACCCCTTTGTCGGGAGACGGTACGGGCGCAGGTACGACGCCCGAAGCGCGATGGCCCACCACGGCCGCCGCCGTGCGGAAACTGCTACCCCCACTTCGGGTGTCGTACCCGACTGTCTCGCCCCCTGATCAGCACCGGCCCCCACCGGTGCTGTTCATCAGGGTACGGCCGGGGGCCTGGAGCGGAAGGTAATTTGCAGAACTGGCCGACCGACGCGTTTATGGTGAGCCGCATGTTTCGTCTTGAGACAGAAGTCGACAAGGCCCGGCGCGATCTTCTCCGAATGCGGCTGCGGGACACCAACACGGCGGCCTCGCCGGTGCTCCGCGCCCTGCGCGGAACCCCAGGTGAACGCGAACTTCCGCTCCACGTCTGGGCGTTGACGGAGGGCGGCGAACTGGCCGGCGGGCTCGTCGGCCACACCTGGACGAGCTGGCTGCACGTGACCTACCTGTGGGTGGACGAGACCCACCGCGGCACCCGCCTGGGTTCGCAACTGCTCGCGGAGGCGGAACGGATCGCACGGGCCGAACGCGGCTGCGACCGGTCCCGGGTGGAGACGTGGGACTTCCAGGCGCCGGGCTTCTACAAGAAGCGGGGGTACGAGGTGGTGTGCGTGATCCCCGACTATCCGCCGGGGATCACGGAGTACACGCTGACAAAGCGACTCGGGTGAGCATATTCAGCCCGTCCGGCGTTTGAGGACGAGGCCGTTCAGGCCGAAGGCGGGGGTCTGGGGGCGGCAGCCCCCAGAACGCTCAGCTCAAACGCCGAGCCCCAGCCGCAGGCACCGCCTCGAACACCCTGGGCGCCGTGTAACCGCCGGCGGCGAACGCCTCCTCGACCGCCTTCGTGATGGTGTCCACGTCGGCCGCCTCCGCGAGGACGATCGCCGAGCCGCCGAAGCCGCCGCCGGTCATCCGGGCGCCGAGCGCGCCGGAGGCGAGGGCGGTGTCGACGACCAGGTCCAGCTCCGGGCAGGAGATGCGGAAGTCGTCGCGGAGGGAGGCGTGGCCGGCGACCAGGACCGGGCCGATCGCGCGCGTCTCGCCCGACTCCAGCAGGGCGACCGTCTTCTCCACCCGCTCGTCCTCGGTGACGACGTGCCGGACCAGCCGGACCGCCTCCTCGTCGTCCCCGAGCCGGGCCAGGGCGTCGTCGAGACCGTCGTAGGGGACGTCCCGCAGCGCGTCGACGCCCAGCAGCGCGGCGCCCCGCTCGCAGCCCGCCCGGCGCTTGCCGTACTCGCCGTCGCTGTGGGCGTGCTTGACGCGGGTGTCGACCACCAGCAGGCGCATGCCCTCGGCGGCCAGGTCGAAGGGGATCTGCTTCTGGGAGAGGTCCCGCGTGTCGAGGAAGAGGGCGTGGCCCTCCTCGCAGCACGCGGAGGCCGTCTGGTCCATGATCCCGGTCGGCGCGCCCACGTAGACGTTCTCGGCGCGCTGGCACAGCCGGGCCAGCTGCCAGCGCGGCAGGCCCAGTTCGTACAGGTCGTTCAGGGCGAGCGCGATGACGACCTCCAGGGCCGCCGAGGACGACAGGCCCGCGCCCGACGGGACCGTCGAGGCGAGGTGCACGTCGGCGCCGGTCACCGGGTGACCGGCCTCGCGCAGCGCCCAGACCACGCCCGCGGGGTACGCCGTCCAGTTCCGGTCGGACTCCGGGGCCAGGTCGTCCAGGCGCAGCTCCACGACCCCGCCCTCGACGTCCGCCGAGTGCAGGCGCAGCACGCCGTCGGCGCGCCGGGAGACGGCCGCGACGGCGGTGTGCGGCAGCGCGAAGGGCATCACGAAGCCGTCGTTGTAGTCGGTGTGCTCACCGATGAGGTTGACGCGGCCCGGCGCCGACCAGACGCCCTCGGGCTCGGTCCCGTAGAGCTCCACGAAACCGCGCTGCACCTGCTCCACTACTGCTCCCTTGCGATCTTCTGCGCGAACTCCCAGGCGTCCGCGACGATTCCCGCGAGGTCCGCGCGGGACGGGTTCCAGCCGAGCTTCTCGCGGGCGGCCCGCGCCGAGGCCACCAGGACCGCCGGGTCGCCGCCGCGGCGCGGGGCCACGACCTCCGGGATCGGGTGGCCGGTGACCTCGCGGACCGTCTCGATGACCTGGCGCACCGAGAAGCCCTCGCCGTTGCCGAGGTTGCAGATCAGGTGCTCGCCGGGCGTGGCGTGCCGGACGGCGAGCAGGTGGGCCTCGGCGAGGTCCGCGACGTGGATGTAGTCGCGGATGCAGGTGCCGTCCGGCGTCGGGTAGTCGTCGCCGTAGACGGAGATCGCCTCGCGCCTGCCCTGGGCGACCTGGAGGACCAGCGGGATCAGGTGGGACTCGGGGTCGTGCCGCTCGCCGTGGGCGCCGTACGCGCCGGCCACGTTGAAGTAGCGCAGGGAGACCGCGCCCAGGCCGTGGGCGGCCGCCTCGCCGGTGATCATGTGGTCGACGGCGAGCTTGGTGGCGCCGTACGGGTTGGTGGGGGCCGTCTCGGCGGTCTCGACGATCGGGACCTCCTTCGGCTCGCCGTACGTGGCCGCCGTGGAGGAGAAGACCAGCTTGCGGACGCCGGCCTCGCGCATCGCGCCGAGCAGGGCCATGGTGCCGCCGACGTTGTTGTCCCAGTACTTCTCGGGCTTGACGACGGACTCACCGACCTGGGACGAGGCGGCGAAGTGCAGCACCGCCTCGAAGGAGGAGTCCAGCCACTTGGCGGCGTCCCGGATGTCGCCCTCGACGAACGTCGCGCCGGAGGGGACGCCCTCGCGGAAGCCGGTGGAGAGGTTGTCGAGGACGACGACCTCGTGGCCGGCCTCCAGCAGGTGCTGGGCCACGACACTGCCGACGTAACCCGCGCCACCCGTCACCAGGTACTTCATCAACTCGCTACCTCTCGCAGTCGCTCGGCCGCGGCCTCCGGCCGGATGTCGTTGATGAACACGCTCATGCCGGACTCGGAACCCGCGAGGAACTTCAGCTTGCCGGAGGTCCGTCGGATGGTGAAAAGCTCCAGATGGAGCGCGAAGTCGTCGCGGTTGACGCCGTCGAACTCCTCCAGCGCGCCGAACGGGGCCTGGTGCCAGGCCGCGATGTACGGCGTCTTGGGCTCACCGTCGCCGAAGATCCGGTCGAAGCGCCTCAAGAGTTCCAGATAGACCTGGGGGAACTCTGTGCGCGCCTCCTCGTCGAGCCCGAGCAGATCCGGCACCCGGCGCTTCGGGTACAGGTGGACCTCGTACGGCCAGTGCGCGGCGTACGGCACGAAGGCGACCCAGTGTTCACCCTCCAGGACGACCCGCTCACCGGCGAGTTCGCTCTCGAGAACGGCGTCGAAGAGGTTCTCACCTCCCGTGGCCTCCTTATGAGTTGCGAGTGAACGCAGCATCAGGGCGGTGCGCGGGGTGGTGAACGGGTAGGCGTAGATCTGGCCGTGCGGGTGGCCGAGCGTCACGCCGATCTCCTCGCCGCGGTTCTCGAAGCAGAACACCTGCTCCACGGAGGGGAGATGCGACAGCTCCGAAGTGCGGTCCGTCCACGCCTCCAGGACCAGCGCGGCCTGCTCCTCGGTGAGGTCGGCGAAGGAGGCGTTGTGGTCGGAGGTGAAGCAGACCACCTCGCAGCGGCCGGAGTCGCCGGCCAGGGAGGGGAAACGGTTCTCGAAGACCACGACGTCGTACGACGAGTCCGGGATCTCGCTGAGCCGGTCGCCCTCGGAGGGGCACAGCGGACACTCGTCGGCCGGCGGGTGGTAGGTGCGGCCCTGGCGGTGCGAGGCGATCGCCACCGAGTCGCCGAGCAGCGGGTCGCGGCGGATCTCGGAGGTCGTGACGGTCCGCTCCAGCGGACGCCGGTCCACCGCGTCCCGCACGTTGTCGTCGCGCAGGTCGTAGTAGATGAGCTCGCGACCGTCGGCCAGCCGGGTCGAGGTCTTCTTCACTGCGACTCCCTATTCGAGCCACTCAATCATCAAACAGAACCGAACACATCGAAACACAACGCACCACCAGCGTCAACGTCGCAATCAAACAAAGGACACCAGCTGACGTGTTGAATAACCAGGTGCATATCCCCCCATACCTGGCAGCCGAGCTCCGCCTCCCCACGAACGGGCTCGACTACACGATCCTCGGCATCTACTTCGCGGTCGTCCTGGGCATCGGCTTCGCCGCCCGCAGATCCGTGAAGACCAGCCTCGACTTCTTCCTCTCCGGGCGCTCGCTGCCCGCCTGGATCACCGGTCTGGCGTTCATCTCCGCCAACCTGGCCGCCACCGAGATCCTCGGCATGGCCGCCAACAGCGCGCAGTACGGCGCGTACACCGTGCACTGGTACTGGATCGGCGCCATCCCGGCCATGGTCTTCCTCGGCCTGGTGATGATGCCCTTCTACTACGGCAGCAAGGTGCGCTCGGTGCCCGAGATGCTGCTGCTGCGCTTCGACAAGTGGGCACACCTGCTGAGTTCGATCCTGTTCGCCTTCGCTGCGGTTCTGATCGCCGGTGTGAACCTGTACGCCCTGGCCATCGTGGTCGAGGCGCTGCTGGGCTGGCCGCAGTGGGTGGCGATCCTGGTCGCCGGTGCCTTCGTGCTGGCGTACATCACCCTCGGCGGTCTGTCCTCGGCGATCTACAACGAGGTGCTCCAGTTCTTCGTGATCCTGGCCGCCCTCATCCCGATCGTCGTGCTGGGCCTGAAGAAGGTGGGCGGCTGGGGCGGTCTGACCGACAAGCTCACCGCGACCCACGGCGCGAACTTCACCACCGCCTGGGGCGGCACCGGCATCGGCAGCGCCAACCCGCTGGGCGCGAACTGGCTGACCATCGTGCTGGGCCTCGGCTTCGTGCTGTCCTTCGGCTACTGGACGACGAACTTCGCCGAGGTGCAGCGCGCGCTGTCCGCGAAGAACCTCTCCGCCGGGCAGCGGACGCCGCTGATCGCCGCGTACCCGAAGATCTTCATCGTCTTCCTGGTGATGATCCCGGGGCTGGTCGCCGCCGCGCTGGTGCCGAAGATCGGCACGTCCGGGTCCGACCTTCAGTACAACGACGCGATCCCCTACCTGATGGAACAGCTGCTGCCGAACGGCGTGCTGGGCATCGCGGTGACCGGGCTGCTCGCGGCCTTCATGGCCGGCATGGCGGCCAACGTGTCGTCCTTCAACACGGTGTTCACCAACGACATCTGGGGCCGGTACGTGGTGAGGGGGCGGGAGGACGAGTACTACGTCCGCTTCGGGCGCCTGATCACGGTGATCGGCGTCGCGGCGTCGGTCGGCACGGCGTTCCTGGCGTCGACCTTCTCGAACATCATGAGCTACCTGCAGACGCTGTTCTCCTTCTTCAACGTGCCGATGTTCGTGGTCTTCATCGTCGGCATGTTCTGGAAGCGGGCGTCCGCGAAGTCCGGCTTCTGGGGGCTGCTCGCCGGCACGGTCACGGCGATGGTCAACTACTTCGTCCTCTACAAGAAGGACGTCATCAGCATCCCCTCCGACCAGGGCGCCAACTTCGTCTCCGCGATCGCCGGGTTCGTGGCCGGTGCGGTTGTGATGGTGATCGTCTCCCTCTTCACCAAGCCGAAGCCGGCGGAGGAGTTGCAGGGCCTGGTGTACGGCACCCGGTCACCCGGCATGGAGGAGCCGCCCGGCGAGGGCGACGACGCGTGGTACCGCAGGCCGGCGCTGCTGGGCTGGGGGGCGATCGTCATCGCGGCCGCCTGCTACATCCCGTTCTCGTTCTGACCGCACACTGAGAGAGAGGTGACGAGACCATGTCCGACTACTCCGAGCGCGATGTCCAGCGTGAGGTCAGCGAACTCCAGCAGAAGTCCGCGACGGCCGCGCGGATCTTCGACCTGCGGCGCATCATCGGCGGGCTGTTCGTGCTGTACGGGCTGATCGTCGGGATCACGGGGCTGGTGGACGACCAGGCCGCGATCGACAAGGCACAGGGCGTGAACATCAATCTGTGGACCGGCCTGGGGATGCTGCTGCTGGGTGTCTTCTTCCTGGTGTGGCTGAGGCTTCGGCCCACTCCGCCTCCGCCGCCTCCGGTGGAGGAGGAGAAGGCGGAGTAGCGCTTCGGTTACTCCGGGGCGGAGTTCACAGGGCCCGCTCGGTCCAGCAAGCCCGTGCGTGCTGCCAGTGCCGCCGCCTCGAGACGTGAACCCACTCCCAGCTTCATCAGGACCCTCTGGACGTGGGTGCGGGCCGTGCTGGGGGCGATGCCCATGCCTGCCGCTATCAGGCGGGTGTCCTCGCCGTCCGCGACTCTGACCAGGACCTCCACCTCCCTCGGGGTGAGCATCTGGAGCAGGCGCTGGCCCTCGTCGTCGGGCTGGGCGGCGGGGTTGAGGAGTTCGCTGAAGGCGCCCTGGAGGAGCTGGGGGGCGACCGCCGCCTCCCCCGCCCGTGCCTTCATGATCGCCCGCTCGACCCCCTCGATGCGCTCGTCATGGCGTACGTAGCCGGAGGCGCCCGCGGCGAAGGCCGCCGCGATGCCGCGTGGGCTCGGCACCGGGCCGAGCACCAGGACCGCGACCTGCGGACGCTCCCGTTTGATCTTCACCACCGGGTCGAAGATGCCCGGCTCGGCCGGTGTCGCCGTACCCAGCAGGCACACCTCCGGCGCACGGGTGATCACCAGCTCCGCCGCGCCCGCGGCCGGCGCCGCCGCGGCGAGCACCCGGTGCCCGCGCAGCTTCAACGCCGAGGCCAGCGCCTCGGCGAGCAGTCGGTGGTCGTCGACCACCATGAGCCGCACTCCCATCGAGCAACCCCCCAGTCCCCCCAATGGATCCCCACGGATGCCCCACTATGGATGCCCACTGGTCCGCGCGGACAGGAGCCCCCTCCCGCTCCCCCGCTCTTCATGCCCCCGGAAGCTACACGCTTGTTCGACGTTGCGCTCCCCCTACCGGTGAGAAGTGCCCCGGATCGGCGGAATATCTTGCATATCTTGGTTTCCTCGCATTCGAGTTTGATGGGTGGTACGCGCACGGCCCCGTCCCTGAGCAGGGACGGGGCCGCGGACGGCGCACAGTGGTTCAGTCGCCGGTACCGAACGCCAGTGCCAGGTACTTCTTCCCGTAGGTGGAGCCCTTGTCGGCGAACTCCCCCGCCATGTACAGATGGCCCTGCGAGTAGAGGATCTCCGAGTAGTCCGGCGACATCGTGGTCTCCGCCTCGCGCGCGGTGCCCGAGGCCGGGTTCTCCAGCAGCTTGGTCTCCTTGAAGGAACCGCCGTCGATGCTGACGATCTGGCCGCCCTTGTCGTACGGCGGCCGCTTGTACGCGATCACGTTGCCGGCGTCCATGCGCAGCGGGGTGATCGTGTAGCCGTCGCCGGCGTCGGCGCGCTGGCCGGTCTGCTTGCCGGTGGCGAGGTCGAAGGCGACGATCTCGTTGGTCCGGCTGTACGACTTGGAGCCGTCGTGCTCCTCGGTCGGCACGTACAGGCGGCCGTTGCCGACCGCGACGCCCGTGCAGTACTCGATCCTGGAGATCGCGTCGCAGCGGGCCGCGTACTGCTTGCCGGGCGCCGAGATACGGGTGATCAGCTTGCCGGTCTTGTTGTCGACGGAGTAGAAGTCCGAGATCTCGCTGCCGTCGCCCGCGCTGTCGCCCGCGTCGGCGGCGACGACCAGCGGGTCGGTCGAGACGACGGCCGCGTACTCGATGCCCTGGGTCATCTTGTACTCCGAGATCACCTCGCCGGACTCCGGGTCGATGGTCTGGATGTGCAGCACGCGCTCGCCGTACTCGCCGCACTTGAGGACGGCGACCAGCTTCTCGCCGCCCGCGTAACCGGCGTCGTAGCAGTTGTCGCTGGGCTTCGGCGCCCACAGCTGCTTGCCGCTGGTCAGGTCGAAGGCGACGCCGCCGCTGGTGCCGCCGGCGGCGACCGTGTTCGCGCTGACGGTGACGTTGCCGTAGGTGAGCAGGCGGCCGTCGGAGTCGACCGACTTGGTCCACAGCTTCTTCCCGGCGTCCAGGTCGATCGCGGCGACCTGGCTGCAGCCCTCGGACCTGCCCTTCGGGGGCATCTTCGGCTGGAAGACGACCGCTGCCTTCCCGTCGTCGGTGGTGTGCTCACTGACCGTGCAGACCGGGCCGGGCAGCTTGATCGTCCACAGCTTGGTGCCCTTGTCGGGGTCGTACGCGTTGATCTCGGCGACACCGCTCTTGATGTACGCCTTGTCGGTGAGCCAGGAGCCGTCGACCACGGTGGTGTCGGTGACCTTGGGCACGGGCAGCGTGAACGCCAGTCGGGCGTTGGTGTCGGCGGGCACCTTCTCCTGGCCCTTGCCGTCGACGCCGCCGCTGCCGCCGGTGTCGTCCGTGCCGCCGGTACCGCCGCTGGAGCTCGCGGTCTCGTCCTTCTTGTTCCCGTCGCCGTCACCGGACTTGGCGTACCAGATGCCGCCGACGACCAGCGCGACGGCGACGACCGAGGCGAGGGCGACGATCAGCGGTGTGCTGACCTTGCGCCCGCCGCCGGGCTGCCCCGGCTGCGGGTACGGCGGCGTCACGGCACCCGGCGGGTAGCCGTAACCGGGCTGCTGGGCATAGGGGTTGGGCGGTTGGCCGTAGGGCGGGGCCGGGGGCGGCACGGGCTGCCCGTACGCGCCCGGCTGCCCGTACGGCTGCTGCGGGGCCTGCGGAGGCCCCTGGGGAGCCTGCGGCGGCTGGGCCGGCTGGGGTGCCTGCGGGTAGCCGTAACCCGGCTGTGCGGGCGGCTGGGGGGCGCCGTAGCCCGGCTGGGGGGCGGGGGGCTGCGGCGGGCCCTGGGGTGCGCCGAAAGCGCCGGGCTGCTGCGGCTGCCCACCCTGCGGCGGGCCGAAACCCCCTTGCTGCGGAGGCTGGTTGGGTGGTGGGGGTGGGGGCTGGGTCATGGTGTGGGTACCTCTTGAGCGGGCGGCGGGTGGGGAGGGGCTACTTGCCGTAGGCGAGGATCAGCTTCGCCTTGGAGTCGTCGCTGCCGCTCAGCCGGGTGGAGGAGATGAAGAAGCGTCCGTCGACCCAGTCGAAGGCCTTGGAGTAGAAGCCGCTCTCCAGGCTCGCGGTGGACTGCGGGTTCCGCAGCAGCGTCACGGGCTTGTGCGTCGAGCCGCCGGTCGCGATGGAGACGACCTGGCCGCCCGCGTCGTACGACGGCTCGACATAGGCGACGAGCTTGCCGCCCTCGACCCTCATCGGCAGCATCGACTCGTCCGCCGGGGACTTGACGCGCCACTTCTCCTTGCCGTCGGCCAGGTTGACCGCGACGATCTCGTTCGGCCCGGTGGTGGCCTTCGTCGGCAGGTAGAGGGTCGTGGAGTCGGCGGCCACGCCCTCGCAGCCCTGGAGGTCGCGCGAGAGGATCGCCCAGCCGCACAGCGGCGCGAAGTCCTCGTCGAAGGAGACCTGCGAGCGGAACTTCCCGGTGCCGGTGAAGGTGGAGATGTTCCAGGCCTTCTTGTCCTCGTTCGTGCTGTAGACGACGAGCGGGTCGACGGAGTAGGTCCGCGCGACCGACCAGCCCTTGTCGAACTTCTGCGTCCATTTGGTCTTGCCGGTCGTGGGGTCGAGCTCCTGGATCTCGTCGTGCGCGCTCGCCTCGCCGGCCTTGCAGGTCGCGACGGAGATCAGCCTGCCGCCGCCCGCGAACGCGGTCGGGAAGCAGGCGTCGCCGTACTTCGTCTTCTCGAACAGCTTCTTGCCGCTGTCGACGTCGTACGCCACGCCGGACTGCGCGCGGCCCGCCATGACCGTCTTCCCGGTGATGGACAGCGAGAGCGTGACGGTGCTGTCGAACAGCGCGCCCTCGGGGAGCGTGCCGCTCCAGCCCTTCGCGCCGGTGTTCAGGTCCAGCTGCTGGAGCATGTTGCAGCGGGCGCGGCTGCTGGTGCCGCTCTCGTACGCCACCACGACCTTGTCGTCGGCCGACTTCTGCGGGGTGACCGCGCAGATCTTCTGCGGGAAGGCGATCGGACCCCAGGCCGTCTCGCCGTCGCCCACGCCGTAGGCGAAGACCTGCTTGTACGCCGCCTTCACCGCCGTCCTGTCGGTGATCCACATACCGGGCGCGTCCGCGCCGGAACCGGGCGCGTCCGGCGGCGGCTTGTACCAGAGAACCTTGGCCTCGCCGCTCTGGCGGCCGTCGTTGTAGCCGTCCGGGTCGGAACCGCCGCCGCTCCCCGAGCCGGTGGGATCGGGCGAGGCCGAGTCCTTGGCGTCGTCGCTCTGCCCGGCGACCGGCTTCTTGTCGTCGTCTCCCCCGCCGCTCAGGGCGAAGACGGTGCCGCCGATGACGGCCAGCGCGGCGACCACCGCGGCGACGATCAGGACCGGCTTCCGTTTGGAACCGCCGCTGCCGGGCGGCGGGGTGCCGGGCGCCCCGGGGTACTGGGGCTGCGGCGGGTAGGCGTAACCGGGCTGGGCACCGTAGGGCCCCGGCTGCTGCGGCTGCCCGTACGGGCCGGGCTGCTGGGCGTAGGGGCCGGGCTGCTGGCCGTACGGACCTGGTGGCTGTTGGCCGTACGGGCCCGGTTGGTGACCGTATTGGCCGGGCTGCTGGCCGGGTTGGCCAGGCTGCGGGGCGTATGGGGGCGGTGGCGGGGCGCCGAAGGCGCCCTGGGGTGGCTGGTCCGGTGGTGGTCCGAAGCCGCCCTGCGGCGGTTGGTTGGGCGGCTGGGTCATCAGCGCGTTCCCCCGTTCAGTCACTGATTTCTAGCCATCAGACGGACCTTTGTATCACCTGTCACTGACAACGCAGGGGGCCGGTTCATCCCCTGTTCCCAAGGGACGACCGGCCCGTGATGCCCTCGTTACGCGCGCTCGCGCGTCCTTCACGCGTCTTCGGCAAGCTCCAGCCAGCGCAGCTCCAGCTCGTCCCGCTGACCTGCCAAGTCCCGCAGCTCGGCGTCCAGTTCGGCCACCTTCGCGAAGTCCGTGGCGTTCTCGGCGATCTGCGCGTGCAGCTTGGTCTCCCGCTCGGAGACCTTGTCCAACTGCCGCTCGATCTTCTGGAGTTCCTTCTTGGCGGCGCGCTGGTCGGCGGCGCTCTTCTGCGAGGTGTCGGCGGCGGCCTTGTCCGCGACGGGCGCCGAGGCCGCCACCGCCTCCTCCATGCGCTTGCGCCGCTCCAGGTACTCGTCGATCCCGCGCGGCAGCATCCGCAGCGTGGCGTCGCCCAGGAGCGCGAACACCCGGTCGGTGGTGCGCTCGACGAAGAACCGGTCGTGGGAGATGACGATCATCGAGCCGGGCCAGCCGTCGAGGAGGTCCTCCAGCTGGGTCAGGGTCTCGATGTCGAGGTCGTTGGTGGGCTCGTCGAGGAAGAGGACATTGGGCTCGTCCATGAGGAGGCGCAACAGCTGGAGGCGGCGGCGCTCACCACCCGACAGATCCCCGACCGGCGTCCACTGCTTCTCCTTGTTGAAGCCGAACGTCTCGCACAGCTGCCCGGCGGTCATCTCGCGCCCCTTGCCGAGGTCGACGCGCTCGCGCACCTGCTGGACGGCTTCCAGCACGCGCGTGTGGGGGTTCAGCTCGGCGACCTCCTGGGATAGGTAGGCGAGCTTGACGGTCTTGCCGACGTTGACCCGGCCGCCGACGGGCTGTGTCTCGCCCTCGGTCCGCGCCGCCTCGGCCATGGCCCGCAGCAGGGAGGTCTTGCCCGCGCCGTTCACACCGACCAGGCCGATGCGGTCGCCGGGGCCGAGCTGCCAGGTGACGTGCTTGAGCAGCACCTTGGGGCCGGCCTGGACGGTGACGTCCTCCAGGTCGAAGACCGTCTTGCCGAGCCGCGAGGACGCGAACTTCATCAGCTCGCTGCTGTCCCGGGGCGGCGGTACGTCCTTGATGAGCTCGTTGGCGGCCTCGACCCGGAAGCGCGGCTTCGAGGTGCGCGCGGGTGCGCCGCGCCGCAGCCAGGCCAGCTCCTTGCGGACGAGGTTCTGCCGCTTGGCCTCCTCGGTCGCGGCGATGCGCTCGCGCTCGGCACGCGCGAAGACGTAGTCGGAGTAGCCGCCCTCGTACTCGTAGACGGCGCCCTTCTGCACGTCCCACATGCGCGTGCACACCTGGTCGAGGAACCAGCGGTCGTGCGTCACGCAGACGAGCGCGGAGCGGCGCTCGCGCAGATGCCCGGCCAGCCAGGCGATGCCCTCGACGTCGAGGTGGTTCGTCGGCTCGTCGAGGACGATCAGGTCCTGTTCCTCGATGAGCAGCTTGGCGAGCGCGATACGGCGCCGCTCGCCGCCGGACAGGGGCGCGATGACGGTGTCGAGGCCCTGCGGGAAGCCGGGCAGGTCGAGCCCGCCGAACAGTCCCGTGAGCACGTCGCGGATCTTGGCGTTGCCCGCCCACTCGTGGTCGGCCATGTCCCGGATGACCTCGTGCCGGACGGTCGCCGCGGGGTCGAGGGAGTCGTGCTGGGTGAGCACGCCGAGCCGCAGTCCGCCGGAGTGGGTGACCCGTCCGGTGTCGGTCTCCTCCTGCTTGGCCAGCATCCGGATGAGGGTGGTCTTGCCGTCGCCGTTACGGCCCACGACGCCGATGCGATCGCCCTCGGAGACGCCGAGCGAGACACCGTCCAGCAGCGCACGGGTGCCGTACACCTTGCTGACGTTCTCGACATTGACCAGGTTGACGGCCATTTCTCTCCTGCCCAGGGGGATCGATCAGCCTCCCAGCGTAATGCTCGCCGGTCGGTGACCGATCCCGTGCAGGTCAGGCCTGTGGACAACTTGCCGGTCAGCGGGATGCGGCCGCTCGGACCTCGGTCAGGAGGTCGTACATCGTCTGGCCGGGGCAGTCGGTCTGGAGCCAGTCGCGGTGGCCGCTGACCGTGGTGACGTCCTTGGTGACGCCGTTGACGGGGTTGGTGTAGGTGATCCTCGCCTGCGGGTCGAGGCCCTTGAAGCGGGCGACGACCTTGATGAGGCGGGTGAGTGAGGCCTTGGCCGCGTCGGTGGGGGGCTGGTCGACGAGGGTGCCGATCAGGGCGATGCCGAGGTTGCCGGAGTTGAAGCCGGCGGTGTGGAAGGCGGTGACCAGGTTGCCGTCGGGGTCGAAGGCGGGGATGCCGTCGTCGCCGGAGTAGCGGCCCTCGTAGACGTTGCCGGCCTCGTCGATCAGGAAGTGGTAGCCGATGTCGCCCCAGTCCAGGGTGACCGCGTGGTACTCGTAGATCGCACGGACGGTCGCCGCCGGGTCCGGGTCGTCGTTGGGCGTGTCCGTGTGGTGGACGGTGATCGACTGGAGCGCGTAGTACTTCTCCGGCGAGTTGACCTGGCCGTCCTTGTACCGCTTCGACTCGTCGGCGCCCCAGGCCGGCCGGGAGAGATAACGCACGCCACGCACGCGCGTGGGCTCGCTCGGCACCTTGAAGGTGCGGTCCGGGCCGCCGGTGGTGTCGATCGCCAGCGAGCGCACGTCCGTCGCCCCGTCGGGCGCCTTCAGTTCGTACGCCGTCGCGGATCCGGCCGCGACCAGTGCCGTACCGCCGCCGTCGACGCTCGCGCAGCCGCCGCCCAGCGACTGCCAGGAGGTGTCGGACGGGAAGCGGATCCCGGCGCCGTCGGCCGCGCCGCTCCAGCGGACGCCGACGTAGGAGGCCGCGAAGGAGGTGGTGGCCGTGCCGGCGCCGGTCGCGGCGTCGGTGCGGGTGGCGGGGAACCGCTCCGGCTTCGTGCCGGCGTCGGCGGAGTCCGACGCGCCCGAGTCGGTGGCCGCGAAGACCGCCGGGGTCACGGCGGCCGCGCCGGCGACGGCCGCGGCGGCACCGATCACGCCGCGACGGGACAGAGACCGCTTCCTGCGATGGGTGGGGGTGGGGGGTTCGGACACGGGTCGATCCTTCGGCAGTGCAGAGGACGTGGCAGAGGACACGCGCGCGACTGGGCGGAGGGTATCCGCGACAGCAGGCGCTTGAAGTATCAACGGACCCTATCCGCCCCACCCGCCCCGTCCGTACTGCCGTCGTGGTACATCCGTGTGGAGATCGGGCGAAGATCGACTACGCCGTCACGCCCCGGCCGCGCCGTACCGCTGCTGCGGGATCAGCGCGGCCGCGGGCGCCAAGCCCCGTCCGCCGACGGCCTGTTCGCCCACCGGCATGTCATCGCGCGTGAGGTTCTCCGGGATCAGCACCGCCGCGGTGACACCGCCGTTCGGGGACGGCCGCAGCTCGACGCGGAGGCCCTGCCGCTCGCGCAGCCGGTTGACCACGAACAGGCCGATCTGCTTGGCGTCCAGGAGGTCGACCTTGTCGGACTGGATCTTGCGGTTGGCCTCGGCGAGCGCCTCCTCGTTCATGCCGAAACCGCTGTCCTCCACCTCGATGAGCACGCCGTCCCGCATCCGGGCCGCCCGCAGCTGCACCTTGGTGCTCGGTGGGGAGAACGCGGCCGCGTTCTCGACCAGTTCGGCGAGGAGATGGATCACGTCGGCGACCGATCCGCCGACCACCGACACCTTCGGCACCGCCCAGATCTGCACGCGCGGCGCGTTCTCGATCTCGGCGACGGCGGCCCGCAGCACGTCGGCGAGGGGGATCGGGTCGCGCCAGCCGCGGCCCGGCGCGATGCCGGACAGGATGAGCAGGCTCTCGGAGTGGCGGCGCATCCGGGTCGCCAGGTAGTCGACGCGGTACAGGTCGTGCAGCTCGGCCGGGTCCTGCCGGCGCTGCTGCATGCCCTCCAGGAGGTCCAACTGCCGGTGCAGCAGCACCTGGCTGCGGCGCGCGAGGCTGACGTACACCCCGGAGATCCCGCTGAGCAGCTCCGCGCGCTCGGAGGCGGCCTTGAGCGCGGCCCGCTGGACAGCGGTCAACGCCGTGCCCACCTGGGCGAGTTCGTCGCCGACCAGCCGGCGCATGGGCGCTTCGGCGTCGATGTCGACGCCCTGTCCGGCGTGCAGCTTGCGCATGGCCTGCGGGAGCCGGCGTCCGGCGACCTCCAGGGCGTCGTTGCGCAGGTCGAGCAGCTCGACGATGAGCCCGCGCCCGACGAGCACGGAGACGAGCAGCGACAGCAGCACACCGACCAGCCCGAGCACCACGGCGACACCGGACGCGCCCAGCGTGTCCCAGCCGAAAGGATTCGCCTTGGCCGTGGCACCCGTACCGGCCTGGGTCTCGGCCACCGTCAGCCCGTCGAGGACCTCGGAGGCCGCCTTGTCCCAGCCCGTCAGGAAACCGGCGGAGACGGCCGACGCCCCCGGCCCGGCACTGCGCACCCGGTTCTCCACGGCCTGCACGCGCGCGTACTCCGTCCCGTCCAGGACCTCCCGGTACGTGGCCCGGTGCGCGGACTTGAGATCGGCGACCGCCGGCTCCAGCAGCTCGCGCTGGGTCGCGACGGCGCCCACGAACTGCGCGTACTGCGCCTGTGACAAGGTTCCGCGCGCCTGCGCGCCCCCTATGAGCGCCTGCTCCTGTGCGAGCGCCTCGCGCGCCCGCGCGAGCTCCAGCACCACGCGCGCCTCGGAGGCCGCGTCGGTCCCGCGGTCCCCGGTGAGCGCTCCGGTGACGAGGAAGGCGTGCTCGATGACCGCCGAGTAGTCCGTGTACGCCGTGGCGGGCGCCGCGTTCTTCCCCGTCACCTCGGCCCGCAGCTGCGCCAGCCCCTCGGCTCCGGCCTTCAGACTGGCGATACGTTTCGGCAGGCTCCCGTTGAGGAGAGCGGCATCGGAACTGGTGGAGTTGATGCCGTCGAGGAGCGCGGCGGCGGCCTTGTCGGTGGCCTTCCGAGCCGTCGCGAAGGCGCCCGGCGCGGCGGCCTGCCGCAGGGCGGTGGTCCGCTCGGCCTGCAGCGCGGTGACGAAGTCGCCGACGGGGGTGAGGAGTTCGGAGTTGACGTCCTTGGCCCGCTCGGTGTCACCGATGCTGGACGCGGTGGTCACGGCGGCGAATCCCCACAGTGCCATGAGGGACACGATGGGCAGCATGAGCAGGGACACGATCTTGGCTCGGACCGACCTGGGCCGCAGCCGACCGGACGCGCGTAGAACACGCATGGGGAACCTCATTATCGGGGCGAGGGAAAGCGCCCCCAAAGGGGCGCGGGGAACTGCGCGACCAGCCACAACGAACCGGCAGCCGCCAACGACAGAACGCAGCACTCACATGGGAGCTCTACGCGGTGGTCAGCTCAACCTCACGCAACAACTCCGCGGCGACAGCCGACTCATGCCGCTTACCGGTCGGCGAAAGCGCGACGTACGCCGCCGCCAGGAACAGGAACGACCCCAGCACGACCGCCAGCGGAAAGATGAACTCCGTCGGCGTCGCCCCCGGCAACCCCGCGCTGCTGGGCGAGATCACGATGCTCACCGCGTACATCGCGGTGTAGTGCATGCTGCTCACCGCAAGCCCCATGACCAGCGCGGCCGCGGCCGCGAGCACGGGCCCGCGCACGATCAGCGTGAGCGTGAGGGCCGCGGTGGCCGCGACGACCGCGATGATGACGGAGGCGATGACGAGGGCCGGGTCGTAGTCCACCTCGCCGTGCAGGTTCAGCGCGGCCATGCCGGTGTAGTGCATCGCCGCGACACCGACTCCCGTGCCGAGCCCGCCGAACAGGACCGAGGTCACGCGCGAGCGCCCGTACCCGGCGACGAAGACGCCGGCCGCGACCACGCCCACGGACATCAGCAGGCTGAGCACGGTGAGCGGGACGTCGTAACGGATCGGCGTGCCCTCGACGCTGAAGCCCATCATGGCGATGAAGTGCATGGTCCAGATGCCGGAGCCGATGGCGACGGAGGCGAGGGTCAGCCAGTTCCGCTTGGAGGCACCGTCCGCCTCCAGCGCCCTGACGGTGCAGCGCAGGCCGAGCGCCGAGCCGACGCAGGCCATCACATAGGACAGGACGGGAGTGACCCATCCGGCGCTGAAGTGATCCATGTGTCCCATGGGGGGATTCCTCTCGGAGGTACCACCGGTAACGGGGGCCGGGGTCGGCTGATCATGCCAGCCGTTCCTCTGGAACAGAGAGGACGAAAGGGATCTTGCAACTGATTGCTGAACATTAAATTACTGTGTCGTAGGTTACACCTCTTCTGCATATTTATGCAGGTCAGGAGTCTGTCAGTCGCCTGTCAGCCAGTCGCCCGTCAGGCACTCAGCACGGTCGCGCCGGGCGCCGGCGCCGACGCCGTCCGCACCTTCCGGCACGTACCCGAACTCCCCAGCGCCTCGGCGACCTTGACCGCCGACTCGGCGTCCCGCACCAGGAACGCGGTCGTCGGCCCCGAGCCGGAGACCAGCGCGGCGAGGGCGCCGGCGGTGCGGCCCGCGGCGAGGGTGTCGGCGAGCTCGGGGAAGAGCGAAAGGGCCGCGGGCTGAAGGTCGTTGGAGACGGCGGCGGCGAGCGCGTCGGGGTCGCCCTTCGCGAGGGCCCCCAGCAACTCCTGCGAGGCGACGGGCTCCGGGATGTCGAGCCCCTCCGCGAGCCGGTCAAACTCCCGGAACACGGCCGGCGTCGACAGCCCGCGCTCCGCCATCGCGAACACCCAGTGGAAGGTGCCGCCGACCTCCAGCGTCGTCAGCCGCTCGCCGCGCCCGGTGCCGAGTGCCGCGCCGCCCACCAGGCTGAACGGCACGTCACTGCCCAACTCGGCGCAGATCGCGAGCAGTTCGGCCCGGGAGGCGCCGGCCTGCCACAGCGTGTTGCAGGCCAGCAGCGCGCCCGCGCCGTCCGCACTGCCGCCCGCCATGCCGCCGGCCACCGGGATGTCCTTGGCGATGTGGATGTGCACGGCGGGTTCGATGCCGCGCCGCTCGGCGAGCGCGCCGGCGGCCCGGGCGGCGAGGTTCGTACGGTCCAGGGGCACCTGGTCGGCGTCCGGGCCCTCGCAGGTGACGCGGAGTTCGTCGGCGGGCGTCACGGTCACCTCGTCGTGGAGGCCGACCGCGAGGAAGACGTTGGCCAGGTCGTGGAACCCGTCGGCCCGCGCGGCACCCACCGCGAGCTGGACATTGACCTTGGCGGGAACGCGAACGGTGACGCTCACTGGTGACCGGGCTCCTTGGTGTCGGTGTCGGTGTCGGCGGCCTGCGACTTGGCGCACTCCGCGATGCGGGCGAACTCCTCGACCGTCAGGGACTCGCCGCGAGCCTGCGGGGACACCCCCGCCGCGACCAGGGCCGCCTCCGCCGCCGCGGCCGAGCCGGCCCAGCCGGACAGGGCGGCGCGCAGGGTCTTGCGGCGCTGTGCGAAGGCCGCGTCGACCACCGCGAACACCTCGCGCTTCGACGCGGTGGTCTTGATCGGCTCGGCCCTGCGGGTGAGCGCGACGAGCCCGCTGTCGACGTTCGGCGCGGGCCAGAAGACGTTGCGCCCGATCGCGCCGGCCCGCTTGACCTCGGCGTACCAGTTGGCCTTCACGGACGGGACGCCGTACACCTTCGAACCGGGCGCCGCGGCGAGCCGGTCGGCGACCTCCGCCTGGACCATGACGAGGGTGCGCTCGATGCTCGGGAAGGTATCGAGCATGTGCAGCAGGACGGGGACGGCGACGTTGTACGGCAGGTTCGCGACGAGCGCGGTCGGGGGCGGGCCCGGCAGCTCGGTCACGTGCATCGCGTCGGAGTGGACCAGCGCGAAACGTCCGGCCCGCTCGGGCATCCGCGCCGCGATGGTCGCGGGCAGCGCGCCGGCCAGCACGTCGTCGATCTCCACGGCGGTGACGCGGTCGGCGGCCTCCAGGAGCGCGAGGGTGAGCGACCCGAGCCCCGGCCCGACCTCCACGACCACGTCGTCCGACCGCACCTCGGCGGTCCGCACGATCCGTCGGACCGTGTTGGCGTCGATCACGAAGTTCTGACCACGCTGCTTGGTGGGGCGCACACCGAGAACGGCCGCGAGTTCACGGACGTCGGCGGGCCCGAGAAGGGCGTCTGGGACGGGGCTGCTGCTCACGGGACAAGGGTACGGGCCCTGCTCGGCGCCCCTCACCCGTGCAGCCGCGCCCCGCAGTGCGGCCAGGGGCTGGCTCCGCGTCGTACGTACAGCTTCTTCGCGCGGAACGTCTGTTCCTGCGCCGTCGCGTCCTGCGGGCGCCCGCTGCCGCCGAGGCTGTGCCAGGTTCGGGTGTCGAACTGGTAGAGGCCGCCGTACGTGCCCGACGGGTCGACCGCGTTCGGGCGGCCGCCCGACTCGCACGCCGCGAGCCCGTGCCAGTTCAGGCCGTCCGCGCCCTGGACCGACGTCGGGAGCGGCTTCGTCCCCACCCGCACCACCTGCGTGCGCGGCTCCCGCACCACCTCGGAGTCGGTCTTCCGCGGCTGCTGCCTGACGCCGTTGACGGTTCGCAGCGCGTACGTCACCCGTCGCACCCCCGGCTGCCCGGCCTGCTCGACGACCTCGGTGCCCTTGAACAGCGACGGGTCGTCCCTGCGCTCCACCTTGAACGGGATCGCCTCCTCCCGGACCTCCTCGGATCCGGTCACCCGCAGCACGGTCACCGTCTGCCCGTCCCGGGGGAAGCTGTCCCCGGGGACGGACGTCGTGTCCTCGCCGCGCAGGGTCACGCCGGCCTCCTCGACGACCTCCCGGACCGTCGCCGCGTTCGTCCGCACGGTGCTGGCCCGCCCGTCGGCCATGACCGTCACCGCCCGCTCGGTGCGCACGTCGAGCGCGAGCCCGGCGCGTCCGATGGGCTGGGAGCGCGAGACGGACATGTACGCGCCCTCCGCACGCACCCCCAGCTGATCGAGCGCCCCCTGCACCGTGTGCGCCGTCGTCCACACCTCGCGCCGGGTGCCGTCCAGCGTGAGTCGCACCGGGCGCCCGTACCGCACCGCGACCTCGTCGCCGCTGGCGAGCGCCGTGCCGGGGGCGGGCGCGACCACGTCGTGCGCCCCCACGTCGATGCCCTGCTGCGCGAGCAGCTCGGTCAC
Source organism: Streptomyces cylindrosporus (assembly GCF_022698165.1). Classification (GTDB taxonomy): domain Bacteria; phylum Actinomycetota; class Actinomycetes; order Streptomycetales; family Streptomycetaceae; genus Streptomyces; species Streptomyces cylindrosporus. Next base: position 547,040 of record NZ_JALDAY010000004.1, on the reverse strand, counting down.
GTCGTCGGCGAAGGTGTGCAGGGTGCGCGGCTTGCCGTCGACGCTCAACTCGACGGCCTTGTCCTTGGCGACGAACGCGGTGGTGCCGCCGGCCAGGAAGGCGACGACCAGCGCCTGCGGCAGCAGACGGCGCACGGTGCTGTCCGAGCGCTCGGCGTATCGCGCGCGCCGACGGCGCGCACCCCGCCGCCCCACTCCGGCGCCCACACCTTCCTCGCGCGCCCCTTCCGCAACCCCACGCCCCGCCTGCCGCGGAAGCGCCCCCTCAGCGGCCCCGCGCCCCTCATAGGCAGGCGCGTACGTGTCGCCGTACGCCCCGCTCGCACTCCCTGCGGCGTACGCTCCGCTAGCACTCCCTGCGCTGTACGCCCCGCTCACACTCTCTGCTCCGTGCGCCCCGCTCGCACCACCCGCGCCCGGCGCATCACCGGCCCCGCGCGCCCCCACACGCCCCAACTCCCCCGACACCAGCGTCTGCGCGCTGTGCACGTCGAAGCCGTCGGGTGCCGGTGGCGGCGGGTACCCCGCGTTCGGGCCGTACGCCTCATACGTCTCGTACTGGGAACTGCTCACGCCGACACGCTCCAGGGGCCGTGGGGTCCAGAGGGGTCCGGATCGGGTCCCAGAACCTAGCGGAGCGGCCGTCACTCTCCAAAGCGGCACGGCTACGCACAGTCGTGCGTTATGGGTCAGTAACCGAAGGCGCGGGCGGTGTTCGAGGCTAGTGCCGTCGCCAGCGCGTCCTCGTCGATGCCGCGCACGGCGGCCATCGCACGCACCGTGACCGGAACGAGATACGGGGCGTTGGGCCGTCCGCGGTACGGCGCGGGCGTCAGGAAGGGCGCGTCGGTCTCCACCAGGAGCAGTTCCAGGGGGGCCACGGCGACGGCGTCCCGGAGGTTCTGGGCGTTCTTGAAGGTGACGTTGCCGGCGAACGACATGAAGTATCCGGCGCGGGCGCAGATGTCGGCCATCTCGGCGTCGCCGGAGTAGCAGTGGAAGACGGTGCGCTCGGGGGCGCCCTCCTCCTTCAGCACGCGCAGTACGTCGGCGTGGGCGTCCCGGTCGTGGATGACGAGGGCCTTGCCGTGCCGTTTGGCGATCTCGATGTGGGCGCGGAAGGAGGCCTCCTGCGCCTCCTTGCCCTCGGGCCCGGTGCGGAAGTAATCGAGGCCGGTCTCGCCGACGCCCTTGACCTGCGGGAGTGCGGCCAGGCGGTCGATCTCGGCGAGCGCCTCGTCGAGCGCCCCCGCGCCCCCCGGTTCCCGCGCGCCCTGCCGGGACCAGCCGTCGGGGTCGCCGTGGACGATGCGCGGAGCCTCGTTGGGGTGCAGGGCGACGGTCGCGTGGACGCTCTCGAAGGCGGCGGCCGTCTCGGCGGCCCAGCGCGAGCCGTGTATGTCGCAGCCGACCTGCACGACCGTGGTCACGCCCACGGACGCGGCCTTCGCGAGCCCCTCCTCCACCGTTCCGGACTGCATGTCGAGGTGGGTGTGGGAGTCGGCGACGGGAACCCGGAGGGGCTCCGGGAGCGGCGGCGCCGCGTTCTTGTCGGGCTCTTTCGAAGGCATGCCCCGATCCTACGAAAGGGGCATGCCGCCGGGGATTCCGGAGGTACCGGCCCCCGGCGCCAAGCCGTCAGCTGGCCTTGCGGTGGGACTGGAAGGGGTGCAGGAGGTCGGAGAGGTGCCAGTGGTGCCGCTCCGCGGCCTCGCCGTCCCCGGCCGCCCCGGCACCCTCGGCGCCCGGCTGCGGCACCTCGACCGGCCCGGCCTGCGGCGCCTTGTGCTGGTGGCGGTGCGCGGCCTCGCGGACCGACGAGACCTGCCCCGGCCGCATGATCCGTACGACATGGGCGTCGCAGTTCTGGCACGTCGGCTTGGACAGCGGGGAGGGGACGACCTGGCCGTTGGCGACGTACATCACGAACTCGTGGCCCTCGGCGTCCGTGTGGTGCTCAATCTCGTACGACTGCTCCCAGCCGTGCCCGCAGCGCATGCAGGCGAAGGAATACGACTCGTGCACGACCGCGGTCGCCGCACTGCGGAGGCCGGTCTGCTGCCCTGCGATCTCGCTCATGCCAGCTCCTCTGATCTGCTGGACCAAGGGACGGGTGCGTCCCTTCACCCAGTAAGACGCGCGAGCGGGGGCTGATGCACCAGGGCTGTCGACTGTTGGAGCCGATTTGGACTTTCCTTGCCATACCGGCTCTCCGCATCGGTCAGGGCTTTGCTTTTCACGACAGCCCTTTGCCTGCCCGTGGGGCGCGCGCTCAGGAGAGATGCGCCCTGCTCAGAGGGGGTGTGGCGGAGTTCACGAAGGTCTCAGGAACCGCTCGCGGAAGCGGCGTTCTTCGCGGCCACAACCGCGTCGAAAACCTCCCTCTTGGGCAGCCCCGCATCCGCCGCGACGGCGGCGATGGCCTCCTTACGGCGCTCGCCCGCTTCCTCGCGCACGCGCACACGGCGCACGAGCTCCTCCGCGCTCACGGCGTGCGCGCCCCTCTCGGGCGCCCCCTCCACGACCACCGTGATCTCCCCGCGCACACCTTCCGCCGCCCACGCCGCGAGCTCCTCCAGCGGACCCCGCCTGACCTCCTCGTACGTCTTGGTCAGCTCGCGGCAGACGGCCGCCCGCCGGTCGCCGCCGAACACCTCGGCCATCGCGGCGAGGGTGTCGTCGAGCCGGTGCGGGGCCTCGAAGTAGACGAGCGTGCGCCGCTCCTCGGCGACCTCGCGCAGCCGGGTCAGCCGCTCGCCCGCCTTGCGCGGCAGGAACCCCTCGAAGCAGAACCGGTCGACGGGCAGCCCGGACAGCGCGAGCGCGGTGAGCACGGCGGACGGTCCGGGTACGGCGGTGACCCGGACGTCCTTCTCGACGGCGGCGGCGACCAGCCGGTAGCCGGGGTCGGAGACGGACGGCATGCCGGCGTCGGTGACGAGCAGCACGCGCGCGCCGCCGACGAGTTCCTCGACGAGCTCGGGCGTGCGGGCCGCCTCGTTGCCCTCGAAGTACGACACCACGCGCCCCTTGGGGGTGACGCCGAGCGCCTGGGTGAGGCGCCTGAGGCGGCGGGTGTCCTCGGCGGCCACGACGTCCGCCGCGGCCAGTTCCTGGGCCAGCCGGGGCGGCGCGTCCGCGATGTCGCCGATGGGGGTGCCTGCGAGTACGAGGGTTCCGGTCACGTCCCCCATCCTCCCAGGGGCCGACAGGGGTGAACGCATTCGAACCCTTACCGCGCATGCACGGGACTCACACAGAACGGTTCCCTACGATGGCGCGGTGACCAGTACCGCGTCCTCCCCGGACACCCGGCAAGGCCAGGCACCCGAAGACCAGCGGCCGTCCTGGCAGCAGCGGCTGCGCCGTTTCGGATACGCGGCCGAGCCCAGAAGCGACGTCCGTGAGCGTCTGGTGCCGCCGTTCGTGCAGCCCAGCCCGCGGCTGTGGCAGGTGCTGGGCGTGCCGCGGGCGCTGGCCGAGCGGATCACGCGCTGGTCCGGCTGGGGCGGGCCGCTGCTGGTGACGCTGATGGCGGGCGTGATGCGGTTCTGGCATCTGGGCAGCCCGAAGGCGGTGATATTCGACGAGACGTACTACGCCAAGGACGCGTGGGCGCTCGTCCACCGCGGCTTCGAGGTCAACTGGGACAAGAACGCCAACGACCTGATCCTGTCCACGAACGGCCATGTCTCGATCCCGGCGGACGCGGCGTACGTCGTGCATCCGCCGGTGGGCAAGTACGTGATCGGGCTCGGCGAGCTGATGTTCGGGTTCAACCCGTTCGGCTGGCGGTTCATGACCGCGCTGCTCGGCACGCTGTCGGTGCTGCTGCTGTGCCGGATCGGCCGCCGCCTGTTCCGCTCCACGTTCCTCGGCTGCCTGGCGGGCGCGCTGATGGCGGTGGACGGGCTGGAGTTCGTGATGAGCCGCACCTCACTGCTCGACGGGGTGCTGATGTTCTTCGTGCTGGCCGCGTTCGGCTGCCTGGTCGTCGACCGGGACAGGGCGCGCGCGAAACTCGCCGCCGCGCTCCCGGTCGGCCCGGACGGTCAGGTGCGCCCGGATCCCTACGCGGCGGAGGAGACCCGCCTCGGGTGGCGCCCCTGGCGCTGGCTCGCGGGCCTCATGCTCGGCCTCGCGATCGGCACCAAGTGGAACGGCCTGTACATCCTGGCCGCGTTCTGCGTGATGGCCGTCCTCTGGGACGTCGGCTCCCGCAGGGTGGCGGGCGCCCGGCACCCGTACAGCGTGGTCCTCAAGCGCGACACGGGCATCGCGTTCCTGGCGATGGTCCCGGTCGCGATCGTCGTCTACCTGGTCTCCTGGATCGGCTGGATCCTCTCGCCGACCGACGGCTCCGGCGGCTACTTCCGCAACTGGGCGGTGACCGACGGCAAGGGCGGCAACTGGACCTTCCTGCCGGACTGGGTGCGCAGCCTGTGGCACTACGAGCACGAGGTCTACAAGTTCCACGTCGGCCTGTCCTCGCCGCACACGTACATGTCCAACCCGTGGAGCTGGATCGTCGACGGCCGCCCGGTCTCGTACTTCTACGAGTCCCCCTCGCCCGGCACGGACGGCTGCCCCGCGAACGCGGGCGGCAAGTGCGCCCGCGAGGTCCTCGCGATCGGCACGCCGCTGCTGTGGTGGGTGGCCTGCTTCGCGATCCTGTACGTCCTGTGGCGCTGGCTGTTCCGCCGCGACTGGCGGGCCGGCGCCATCGCCTGCGGCGTCGCGGCCGGCTACCTCCCCTGGTTCATGTACCAGGAGCGCACGATCTTCTTCTTCTACGCCGTCGTCTTCGTGCCGTTCCTGTGCCTGGCGGTGGCGATGCTGCTCGGCGCGATCATCGGCCCCCCGGGCGCGAGCGACACCCGCCGGGTGGCCGGCGCGACGGGCGCGGGCGTCCTGGTGCTCCTGATCGCCTGGAACTTCATCTACTTCTGGCCCCTGTACACCGGCACCGCGATCCCGATCGATGACTGGCGTTCACGTATGTGGCTGGATACCTGGGTATAGCGGACAGCAAACGGAAACACCCCTCACAACTCCCCCTCGGGCCACATACAGTGCGAGGACCGACAGGGGAACGGGGAGGGGGCCCTTCATGGGCAAGGGGGTCAAGGCCGCCGTCATAGGCGGCGTGTTCGCCGTGATGGTGGGTGGCGCGGGGTACGGCGCCTTCAACATCGTGTCCGCGCTGAACGACGACGGGGGTTCGGGGGCGGGCGGTTCGGCGTCCGTGAAGACCGGGCCGCCGAGCAAGGACGAGATCAAGGACGCGTCGACGAAGTTCCTCGCCGCCTGGGCCAAGGGGGACGCGGCCGAGGCGGCGACGTACACGAACAACGACGCGGGCGCCGAGCCGCTGCTGACCGCGTACGGCGAGAGCGCGCACATCAAGGACGTGAAGATCACGCCCGGCGCGGCCACCGGCGCGACCGTGCCTTTCACGGTCAAGGCAACGGTGTCGTACGAAGGGAAGTCCAAGCCCCTGTCGTACAGGAGCGAACTGACCGTGGTGCGCGGGAAGACCACCGGGCGGGCGCTGGTCGACTGGCAGCCCTCGGTCGTGCATCCGCAGCTGAAGACGGGCGACACGCTGGTCACGGGTGAGGCGGCGGACCCGCCGATCGAGGCCGTCGATCGCAATGGCGTCGTACTGACGAAGGACAAGTACCCGTCGCTGGGCCCGATCCTGGACGAGTTGCGCGCCAAGTACGGCGATTCGGCGGGCGGTACGCCCGGCGTCGAGCTGTCGATCCGGCACCAGGCCGAGGGGTCCGCCGACACCTCGCTGCTGACGCTCGCCGAGGGCAGGCCGGGCAAGCTGCGGACGACGCTGAGCGCGAGCGCGCAGGCGGCGGCCGAGACCGCGGTGAAGAAGTACGCCGAGTCGTCCGTGGTCGCCGTCAAGCCCAGCACCGGCGAGGTCCTGGCGGTCGCCAACCACCGCGCGGACGCCTTCAACGCGGCCTTCCTGGGCCGGCTCGCCCCCGGCTCCACGATGAAGATCCTCAGCGCGGCCACCTTCATCGACAACGGCATCACCAGCATGAACGGCCCGGCGCCCTGCCCGCCGAGCGCGGTGTGGCAGAGCCAGACCTTCACCAACCTCAAGAACCTGAAGCCGAACGAGAACGCGACCCTCGCCGACAGCTTCGCCCGCTCCTGCAACACGGCCTTCGTGAAGTACGCCGACGAGGTCCAGGTCGACTCCCTGACCAAGGAGGCCGAGGACCGGTTCGGGCTCGGGCGGGACAACTGGAAGACCGGCATCCCGTCCTTCGACGGCTCGGTGCCGGCCTCCGGCGGCCCGGACACCGCGGCCAACCTGATCGGCCAGGGCCAGGTGCAGATGAGCCCGCTGAACATGGCGTCGGTGACGGCGACCGCGATGACCGGCACCTTCCGGCAGCCGGTCCTCGTCTCCCCGAAGCTCGACGACCGCGAGATCGCCACCGCCAAGGGCCTGTCCTCGAACACGGTCGCCCAGCTGCGCGCGATGATGAACCGCACCGCGACCAGCGGCACCGCGGCCGGCGTGATGGCCGGCCTGAGCGGCAGCATCGGCGCGAAGACCGGTTCCGCGGAGGTCGACGGGCAGGCCAAGTCCAACAGTTGGTTCACCGGTTACCGCAATGACATCGCGGCGGCCGCCATGGCCCAGGACGGCGGCCACGGGGTGGACGCGGCGGGTCCGATTGTCGCAGCTGTGCTACGGAGTGGTGGCTGAAGTCACCCGTGCAGGACGGGACTCTAGGCTGTTGCCGTCGTTGGGATGGATGAGGGCAACGGGGACCCTGGGGAAACTTCGCGGAGGATCGGGAGCAGTGGGCAACAGAAGGCGCGTCGCCGAGCGACGGAAGACCAGGCCCGCCGTGGTCGGCGGGATGATCGCCGTGGTCGTCGGCGGCGCCGGCTTCGGCGTCTACGCGCTGTGGGGCGGCGGTGCCGCGGCGGACGACCGTGCCGCCGGCTCCTCCGCGTCCGCCGACCACAAAGCCGTCAAGACCGGGCCGCTGTCCGCGACCGAGGTGCAGACGACCGCCACGAAGTTCCTCACCGGCTGGCAGACCGGCAAGGTCGCGCAGGCCGCCGCCGTGACGAACGACACGACGGCCGCCACCGCCCTGCTGACCGGCTACACCAAGGACGCCCACATCACGGGCGTCACCCTCACCCCCGGCACCCGCACCGGCGACAAGGTCCCCTTCTCCGTCAAGGGCACGGTCTCCTACAAGGGCACCAAGAAGCCCCTCGCGTACGAGAGTTCGCTGACCGTCGTGCGCAACAAGGCGGACGGCAAGCCGCTCGTCGACTGGCACTCCGCCGTCGTCCACCCCGACCTCAAGGACGGCGACACCCTCGTCACCGGCGAGTCCGGGACCCCGCCCATCAAGGCGTACGACCGTCACGGCGGCGAGCTGACGACCGCCAAGTACCCGTCGCTGGGGCCCGTCCTGGACGGACTGCGGGAGAAGTACGGCAAGATCGCCGGCGGCAAGGCGGGCGTCGAGCTGGACGTCGTACGCGGCAAGGCCTCGCAGAAGGCGAAGCTGTCCGACAAGACGCTGCTGACGCTGACCAAAGGCACGCCCGGCAAGGTGAACACGACCCTGAGCCCGGTCTACCAGGCCGCGGCCGAGAAGCAGGTCGCCGCGCAGGACAAGTCGTCGGTCGTCATGATGCGCGCCTCGACCGGCGAGATCCTGGCCGTCGCCAACCACAACCCCGGCTTCAACGTGGCGTTCCAGGGCTCCCTCGCCCCCGGCTCCACGATGAAGGTCGTGACCTCGACGATGCTGTTCGAGAAGGACCTGGTCCACCCGGACGACTCGCACCCCTGCCCCAAGACGTACAAGCTCGCGGGCTGGACCTTCCACAACGACGACGACTCCGAGATCAAGCAGGGCACCTTCAAGCTGGCGTTCGGGGCGTCCTGCAACAACGCCTTCATCAACTTCGCGCCGAAGCTGTCCAACAGCGACCTCACCAAGGAGGCGCAGCAGGTCTACGGCCTCGGCATGAACAACTGGGCCATCGGCGTACCGACCTTCGACGGCTCGGTCCCGGTGCAGAGCGGCGCACAGATGGGCGCCTCGCTGATCGGCCAGGGCGGGGTGCGCATGAACCCGCTGAACATGGCGTCGGTGTCGGCGACGGTGGCCTCGGGCGTCTTCCATCAGCCGTACCTGGTCGCCCCGTCGGTGGACCACCGCACGCTGGCGAAGGCCTCCCGCACGATGTCCTCGCAGACCCAGGCCGAGCTGAAGGAGGTCATGTCCTACACGGCCTCGTACGGTACGGCCGCCAAGGCGATGGCGGGCATGTCGGGCTGCGGCGCCAAGACGGGCTCGGCCGAGGTCGACGGGCAGAAGAAGCCGAACGGCTGGTTCACGGCGTACTGCGGCGACCTCACCGCCTCGGGCGTGGTCCAGGCGGGCGGGCACGGCGGCGACACGGCCGGGCCGATGGTGGCGGCCCTGCTGAAGCTGGGCGGCTGACGCCAGGGAAGGACGGCGGCCTACCGCCGTACGGGTTCCGCGGTGGCCAGATAGGTCCGCCGCAGGAACCTCATGAGGGTCTTCGTCTCGAACTGCACGACCGAGACGCCGTGCGCGGAGTGGAACTCGACCACGGCCTGTACTCGGCCGCACGGCCACACCCGGACCTCCCCGCTGCCGGCCGGGGCCCGCAGGCCCTGTTCCAGCAGGGAGCGGGCGAAGGTCCACTCGTCGGTACCGGGCAGCCCGACCCGCACCGAACGCGGGTCGGCCTCGGGGTCGTACCGCAGCACCACCGGTACGGCCCCTCGCTCCTCCTGCAGCTTCTCGTCCGCGTCCGTGACGATATGGGCTCGCGCGTACTGTTCGACTACAGACATCGGACGACCCCTCGACGCTGAGTGACCTAGGCGAAAGCTGTGAATCCGCTTCCTCTCCAATGTCGCATATTTTCCGGCCACCGCTTCCCGGTGGCGGACATCTCGCGTTCCGGGTGACGAGCTACTGGCTCTTGCAAATCACTCGCAATAAGCCACTATCATCGAACGGTGCATGTGCCTGACGGATTCATCAACGCCCCCACCTCCGCCGTGACCGGAGTCGTCGCCGCGGGCGCCATCGCGGTGAGCCTGCGCGGCGCCCGCCGTGAACTGGACGAACGCACCGCGCCGCTCGCCGGGCTGGTGGCGGCGTTCATCTTCGCCGTGCAGATGCTCAACTTCCCCGTCGCCGCCGGAACGAGCGGGCACCTGCTGGGTGGCGCGCTGGCGGCGATCCTGGTCGGGCCCTACACCGGGGTCCTCTGCGTCTCCGTCGTCCTGCTCATGCAGGGCATCCTCTTCGCGGACGGCGGGCTGACCGCGCTCGGCGTGAACATCACGGACATGGCGATCGTCACCACCGTCGTCTCGTACGCCGTCTTCCGCGTCCTGGTGAAGGTGCTGCCGCGCGGACGGCGCTCGGTCACCGTCGCCTCCTTCGTCGCCGCGCTCCTCTCGGTGCCGGCCGCCGCGGTCGCCTTCACGCTGATCTACGCCGTCGGCGGGACCACCGACGTCTCCATCGGCAAGGTCGCGACCGCGATGATCGGCGTGCACGTCCTGATCGGGATCGGCGAAGCGGCGATCACGGCGCTGACGGTGGGTGCGGTGATCGCCGTGCGCCCGGATCTCGTGCACGGGGCGCGCGGGCTGGAGCAGCGGCTCAAGTTGCGCGTGGACGGCGTGCTCGTGGACGCGCCCGCCCCCCAGGGGGCGCGCACGGCGCCCGTCGCGGCGCGCACCTCCCGTCGCGCGCTGTGGATCACGGGCCTCGTCACCTCCCTCGTCCTCGCGGGCTTCGTCAGCTACTACGCCTCCTCGAACCCCGACGGCCTGGAGAAGGTCGCCCACGACAAGGGCATCGACAGCAAGACCGGGAAGCACGCCTCGGCCGACTCCCCGCTCGCCGACTACGGGGTCAAGGACGTCGAGAACGCCCGCCTGTCCGGGGGGCTGGCGGGCGTGATCGGCGTGGGCGTGACCGTGGTCGCGGGGAGCGCGGTCTTCTGGACCGTGCGCCGCCGGCGTACGCCGGACGTCTCGCCGAGCAGCACGAGCGCCGTCTGACATGGGCGAGTCCGACATGAGCGAGTCCGACATGAGCGAGGTCTGACATGGGCGCCGGGCACGCACACCGTCTCTACCGGCACGGGCACTCCCCCGTCCATTCCCTCCCGCCGCACACCAAGCTGGCCGCCGCCTTCGCCTTCGTGGTGGTCGTGGTGTCGACGCCGCGAGAGGCGATGTGGGCCTTCGGCCTGTACGCCGTCCTGCTCGCGTGCGTCGCGTACCACGCGCGCGTGCCGGCCGGCTTCCTGCTGAAGCGGCTGCTGATCGAGGTGCCGTTCGTGGCGTTCGCGGTGCTGATGCCGTTCGTCGCGGAGGGCGAGAAGGTCGACGTCCTCGGGCTGTCCCTGAGCGTGAACGGCCTGTGGGGCGCCTGGAACGTCCTCGCCAAGGGCACGCTCGGCGTCGCGGCCTCGGTCCTCCTCGCCTCCACCACCGAGCTGCGCGAACTGCTCCTCGGCCTCCAGCGGTTGAAGCTCCCGCCGCTGCTCGTGCAGATCGCGTCCTTCATGATCCGTTACGGCGACGTCATCACGGACGAGATGCGGCGCATGCGGATCGCGCGGGAGTCGCGCGGTTTCGAGGCGCGGGGCGTGAAGCACTGGGGGGTGCTCGCCAAGAGCGCGGGCGCCCTCTTCATCCGCTCCTACGAGCGCGGGGAGCGCGTGCACCTGGCCATGGTCAGCCGTGGTTACGCCGGTTCCATGCCGGTCATCGACGAGGTGACCGCGTCCCGGGCGCAGTGGTCGTACGCCCTCGCGCTCCCCGCCGCCGCCCTCGTCGTCTGCCTGCTGGGATGGACCTTGTGAGTACTCCTTCGCTCGAGGTCGCCGGCCTCGCCTTCGCCTACCCCGACGGCCACCAGGCCCTGTTCGGCGTGGACTTCTGCGTCGCGCGCGGCGAACGGGTCGCGCTGCTCGGCCCGAACGGCGCCGGGAAGACCACCCTCGTGCTCCACCTCAACGGCATCCTCACCGGCGGCGCGGGCACGGTGACGGTCGCCGGGCTGCCCGTCGGCAAGAAGCACATGGCGGAGATCCGGCGCCGGGTCGGCATCGTCTTCCAGGACCCGGACGACCAGCTGTTCATGCCGACGGTCCGCGAGGACGTCGCGTTCGGGCCGGCGGCGGCCGGGCTGCGGGGCGCGGAGCTGGAGGCGCGGGTCGACCGGGCGCTGGAGCGGGTCGGGATGGCGGAGTTCAAGGAACGCCCGCCGCACCACCTCTCCTTCGGGCAGCGTCGCCGGGTCGCCGTCGCGACCGTCCTCGCGATGGAGCCGGAGATCCTCGTCCTGGACGAGCCGTCCTCCAACCTGGACCCGGCCTCCCGCCGCGAACTGGCCGACATCCTGCGCTCCCTGGACGTCACGGTCCTCATGGTCACCCACGACCTCCCGTACGCCCTCGAACTCTGTCCCCGCTCCCTGATCCTCAGCGAGGGCGTCATCGCGGCGGACGGCAAGACGGCGGAGCTGCTCTGTGACGACGCCCTGATGCGCGCCCACCGCCTGGAGCTGCCCTTCGGCTTCGACCCGCGTTCCGCGTCGGCGGGCACGGGCCGCCCCTGACCGGCTGTTACCGCCGGTTGCTACCCCCCGGTAACCCGGTGCCTTCCTACCGGTCAGTACCTTGGGCACGATGCACTCGTACACACGTGTTCCGGGGGAGCCCGACCATGGCTGACGGCGCCGCGACCGACACCCGCCCGACGAAGATCATGTACGTCGCCGAGGCGACCGCGCACGGCGGCCGGGAGGGCTACGTCACCAGTCAGGACGGGCAGATCGAGCTGAAGGTCGCGATGCCGCCGGCGCTGGGCGGGGACGGCAACGGCACGAACCCCGAGCAGCTGTTCGCGGCCGGTTACAGCTCCTGCTTCCACAACGCGCTGGTGCTGGTGGGCCGCAGGTCGGGCTACGACCTGTCCGGCTCCACGGTCGCCGCGAAGGTCGGCATCGGCCCCAACAAGCAGCGTGGCTACGGCCTCGCGGTCGCCCTCAGCGTCGCGCTGCCCGTCCTGGACGCGGAGGTCGCGGCGAAGCTGGTGGAGGCGGCGCACGAGGTGTGCCCGTACTCGAACGCGACCCGCGGGAACATCGACGTGACGATCCTGCTGGGCTGACCACACGTTTGTGTAACAACCGCGGGTCTTTCCCGGTCCGGGCCTGTGATCCGGCCGCCGGGCCACTGCCACATCTCGCTGGTGTTCTTTGACCTGCCGCCGGGCCCCACCGCCCGGCGGGGATCCGGAAACAGGGATCCGAGACCAGTTCAAGGAGACCGACCTTGTCCTCCATCGAAACGATCGAGATGACCCCCGCCCGCTCGAAGGGCCGCCGCCTGGCGAAGCTCGCGGCTCCGGCCCTGCTGCTCAGCCTCACGGTCGGCGGACTCGGCCTGGCGGGGACCGCGCACGCCACCGAAGTCCCCAGCTGCTCCACCCTCCCGGGCCAGACCTGCCCGGCGACGCCGGGCGTCAGCGGCAGCGCCGCGCAGCCGTCCGCGATTCCCCGGGGCATTCAGGCCGCCCTGAACTACTGGCGGCAGCTCCACTGGCCCAACTTCAGGAACATCGCCCCGCGCGGTGCCGCCTTCGAGGTCGAGAACTACGTCGACCGGAACGGCAACCACATCCACGGTTGGGTCGAGTCGGGCGGTCAGTACGCCGACAACGGCGGCGCGCTGATGAACTTTATGCACCGCGGGCTGGCCGGCGCCAACGCGCAGAACTACCAGGGGGCGTTCCAGGAGTACTACGGCTCCGTGTACCCGAGCAACCCGGAGCGCTCCGGCATCCGCACCGGCAACTTCCGCATCGTGCGGGCGCTGGGAACCGGTGACGTGTGGGTCTCGATCGACCACTACAGCAACTTCCGGTACGTCGGCCGGCCGTAGCTCGCCCCACCAGGCGTGCGGAGTCCCGCCGGGCGATTCCCCGCGGGACTCCGTCCGTACCTGGAGGCTCAGGTGGCCGTCGGCAGGGTGAGCACGGCCTCCGCCCCGCCGTCCGGATGGTTGCGGAGCGTGAGCCGGGCGTGCAGCAGCCGGGCCTGCCCCGTCGCGATCGTCAGGCCGAGGCCCGTGCCGGTGCCCGGCGTGGTCGTACGGAAGCGTTGCGGGCCGGAGGTGTGCAGCACCGCGAGGAGATCGGCCGGGAAGCCCGGTCCGTGGTCGCGGACCCGGACGACGGGGCCGTCCACCTCGACCTCGACCGGCGGCGCGCCGTGCTGGAGCGCGTTGGCGGCCAGGTTGGTGAGGATCCGCTCGACGCGGCGCGGGTCCGTCGTCACCGTCGCGTCGTCCCGCACCCGGACCGTCACCCCCTCAAGGCCGGCCCCGGCCCGTCGGGCCATCGCGCCGACCCACTGCTCTTCCGTCGCCGGTGTCGCGACCCCGGCGTCCATGCGGGCGACCTCCAGCACGTCCTCGACCAGTACGCGCAGCTTCCGCACGGAGCCGCGCACCAGGTCCGTGGCCTCGCCCGGCGCCAGCAGTCCGACGGCCGTCGTCATGCCCGCGACCGGTGTGCGCAGTTCGTGCGCGATGTCCGCGGTCACCCGGCGCTCGGCCTCCAGGCGGGCGCCGAGCGCGTCCGCCATGGTGTTCATGGAGGCGGCGAGGCGGGCGATCTCGTCCCGGCCGTCGGGACGGACCCGGGCGTCGAGATCGCCGTTCGCGATGGATTCCGCGGTGCGGGCGACAGCCGTGGCGCGGCGGCCCATCCGTACCCCGAGGAACAGCCCCGCCAGGGACACCAGCACGGTCGCGGCCCCGCCCACGGCGCCCAGGGTCCGGTCCAGCCGGGCCAGCGACCGGGCTTCGGGGGCGTAGGACCGGGACAGTGCGAGGACCTCGCCGGGCGCGACCGGGGCCGCCGCCCACAGCAGCGGGTGCGTGCCGTGCCGCAGGTAGGTCACCCGGATCCCGCCCCGCACGGCCCTGGCCACCGGTCGGGGCAGGTCCGGCGGATTGAGCCGCGCCTGTGACTTGCGCGCGGCGGCGTAGTCGTACGCGGCGTTCATCAGCTGCTGGTCCAACTCGGTGCGGGCCGTGGCGAGTTGGTCGGCGGCGGTGATGCGGTGGACCAGGCCGCCGATCGTGGCCGACACCGTCAGGGCCGCGGCGGCCACGGCGAGGGCGACCTTCGCGCCGACGTTCACGCGCGTGCGCCCTCACCGCCGTCGCCGGTGCGCAGCTTGTAGCCGAAGCCGCGCACTGTCTCGATCCGCTCCCGGCCGATCTTGGCCCGCAGCCGCTTCACCTGGATGTCCACGACCCGGGTGTCCCCGGACCAGGCGTGGTCCCAGACCCGCTCCAGGAGCAGCTCCCGGGTGAACACCGTCCCGGGTGAGGTGGCGAACTCCCGCAGCAGCTTCAGCTCGGTGGTGGTCAGGGCCAGCAGCCGCCCCTCCCGTCGGGCCTCCAGGGTCCGCGGGCAGAAGTGCAGGTCCCCGAAGCGGAGTGTGTCGGTCCGCGCGTCGGGCTCGACGGGCTCGACGGATGCCGCACGGCGCAGCAAGGAGCGGATCCGGGCGACCAGCACCGGGCCGTCGAACGGTTTGGTCACATAGTCGTCGGCGCCCGCCTCCAGGCCCATCACCACGTCCACCGGGTCGTGGCGCGCCGAGATCAGCAGCACCGGTACGCCGGACTCCTCACGTATACGGCCGGCCAGGCTCACGCCGTTGAGTCCGGGCAGCATGATGTCCAGCACGGCCAGGTCGGGCGCCGACGTGCGGAACAGTTCGAGGCCGGTCAGGCCGTCCGCCGCCGCACGGACGCGGTAGCCGCGCTGCTCCAGCGTGAGCTGCGTGGCCCGACGTATCGTCTCGTCATCCTCGACCAGCAGGATGTCGTACATGGTCGTCCCTTTCGGACTGTCCGGTGCTTCGGGGCGGCGACGGGCCGCCAACGTTGTCAGGGCTTCGGCACATGCAGGCGCACATCGCCGGCGTCCTCCGCCCAGGCGGGCTTCGGCGGCCGGACGGGGGAGACCGACGCCCGGCTGTAGTACGCCGCGTACTGACGCTTGGCCAGGCCGCTGAAGACGACCGACACCGCGTAGCCGGGGTAGGCGTGGTGGGGGCACCCCGAGAGACAGGCCAGGTCGACCACCTCGCCGGTGCCGGTGGCCCGGGGTGAGCCCCAGCCACGCCACTTCATGCCGTAGAGCACGGTTTCGTCGGTGAGATCCATCACGTCCGGGCGCTGCCGGGCGAGGGACTTCCAGTCCAGCACGTACACCGGACCCGACCAGGGAATCCGTGACGGAGCAGGTCCTTCAGCCCGGATCCCGTCGCCCTCCGCGCCGCACCCGGCGAGGCAGGCCAGCAGACACACGCCGAGCGAGACACCCAGCACGGAACGACGAAGAGGCATGGGCGTCTCCCCGGTGCGACGAGTTGCGATGCGATGCGAAAGCGCTCTAAATCATGCCCGGCGTCACATGGCCGACCAGCCGAATTCGCCCGTGATGTCCGCGACAGCGACGAGACGCAACCTTGTGCCCGGATCGTGCATCAGCGGAATCGATGGCCTTGAACCCATGTTGGGATGACTGTTGAAAGCGCGACAGACAGCCGCGGAGGGAGCACGGGCGTGGACGTGAACGGCACAGTGGCCGAGGGCTTCGAGCCGGTCCGGGAGGCGTTCGCGCGGAACTTCCAGGTGCTCGGGGACCGGGGTGCCGCGGTCGCCGTCTACCAAGGCGGGCGCAAGGTCGTCGACCTGTGGGGCGGGACCAAGGACGTGGACGGCGCCGAGTCGTGGGAGCACGGCACCGCGCAGATCGTGCGCTCCGCGACCAAGGGCGTCGCCGCCGCCGTACTCCTGCTGCTGCATCAGCGCGGGGAGCTGGACCTGGACGCGCCGGTCGGGGAGTACTGGCCGCAGTTCAAGGCGGCCGGGAAGGAGCGGACGCGGGTGTGGCAGTTGCTCGCGCACCGGGCCGGGGTGCCGGTGCTGGACCGGCCGCTGACGCCGGCCGAGGCCGCGGATCCCGCGCTGGGCGCCGAGGCCGTGGCCGCGCAGGCGCCGGTGTGGGAGCCGGGGGCGGAGCACGGGTATCACGCGCAGACGTACAGCTGGCTGACCGGCGAGCTGGTACGGCGGATCACCGGGCGCGGGATCGGCGAGTGGATCGCGGACGAGATCGCCGGGCCGGTAGGGGCCGAGCTGTGGCTCGGGCTGCCGGAGGGCGAGCAGGCGCGCGTCGGGCGGGTGGCGCAGGTCGATCCGCCGGTGGATCCGCACGGCCTGCGGACGCGGCCCAAGCGCGCCGTCTCCGAGGCCTACGCCGACCCCGAGTCCCTCACCCGCCGCGCCTTCGCCGCCATCAGCCCCCTGCCCGACGAGAACGACCCCGGCTACCGCGCCGCCGCCCTCCCCGCCTCCAACGGCATCGCCACGGCGGACGGGCTCGCCCGCTTCTACGCCTCGCTCATCGGCGAAGTGGACGGCGGGACACGGCTGTTCACGCCGGAGACGGTGGAGCTCGCGCGCGCCGAGCGCAGCGCCGGGCCGGACCGGATCCTGGTCGTGCCCACCCGGTTCGGCCTCGGCTACATGCTGCACGGCGCGGCCTCGCCGCTCCTCGCCCCGACCTCCTTCGGCCACCCCGGCCGCGGCGGCGCCCTCGGCTTCGCCGACCCCGAGTCGGGCATCGCCTTCGGCTATGTGACCAACGGCTTCAGGAAGAGCGTGACGGCGGACCCGCGCGCGCAGGCGCTGGTCACAGCCGTACGAAGCGCCGTACGGCCGTAGGTCACACGTTGATGGGATGCGACGTCCGCCCGGACGCCGAGTCGATCTCGCCGTGTGCCTTGGTCAGGAGCTGCATCGCGATCTCGTTCAGTGCGCGGGCGCCGGCGATCTCCTCCCCCACCCGCGGCTGATTGGCGTCTGTGTGGTGGCGGCTGGCGTGGCCGTGGGTCCGTATCTCGGTCCCGTCGGGCAGCCGTACCAGCGCGACCGCTTCGGTGTGTTCCTCGTCCTCCCGGAACTCCAGCTCGACATGCCATCCGACTGTGCTGTGCGTCATGACGATCACCTCCGGAACACCTCCTTCCAGAGTGCTCCTTCCGACCCCTCGGGCGCATCCACTGGCGGATCCCGGTCACGTCCGTAGCATCGGGGGCATGGCGACCCTGTGGGAGCTCATGCGTGACTGCATTCCCGACGACCACGCCCGCCAGGTGACCTCGCGCTACTACCTCGACGAGGCCATGAGTTCGCCCGGGCCGCCGGAGCTGGTGGTGGACCTGGGGTGCGGGCGGGGCACCTCGGCGAAGCTGTTCCGGAAGCACGATCCCGAGGTGCGGTGGGTGGGCGTGGACATCCGTGACTCGCCGGAGGCCGGGCAGCGGACGGACGGGGCAGGCTCTGTCGTGCACTACGACGGTGTCCGGCTGCCCTTCCGGTCCGGCTCGGTGCCGCTGGTCTACTCGCACCAGGTGTTCGAGCACGTCTCGCATCCGCGTGAGCTGCTCGCCGAGGTGGGGCGGGTGCTGCGGCCGGGCGGGCTGTTCATCGGGAGTACCTCGCAGTTCGAGCCGTACCACTCCTTCAGTCTGTGGAACTACACGCCGTACGGCTTCCGGACCCTCGTCGAGCAGGGCGGCCTCGCGATGGAGGAGGTGCGGCCCTCGCTGGACGGGGTCGCGCTGATCATGCGGAGCTACACCGGGCGGCGGGCCGAGTTCGGGCGGTTCTGGGAGCAGGAGTCGCCGCTCAACACCGAGATCGACCGCTGGGCGAAGAAGTCCGGACGGCAGGCGGCGCTGGCGAACCTGCGCAAGCTCACGTACTGCGGACAGTTCGCGTTCCGGGCCAGAAAGCCGGCGGAAGAGGAGCGTGCGCCAGGGGCCCCGAGCCGGAACTGACTCCGGTCCAGGGCCCCTTGGCAGCGACGGGATCGGTCAGCCGTCGTTCTCCGAGGACGGCAGGTACGCGCCCGGTACGTCGTTCGGGGCGTAGACCTTCTTGTCACCGGGGTACGGCTTGGTCCAGTTGTGGGTCTGGTACCAGGTGTAGCGGTTCATCTGGGTCGGGTTGGCGTAGTCGGGCACGGCGTTCGGGCCGGTCAGGCGCTGGTGCTTGGCCCATGCTTTCCACTCGGCCGCGAGGGCCTGCTGGGCCTCCGGGACCGCGGTGGTCGTCGGCGCGGCGGCCGCCTTGGTGTCCTGGGGCGCCGGGTTGTCCGAGCCGCAGGTCGGCTGGGGGCTCACGCCGAGGGTGAGGGAGGTCCGGTTGGGGACCGCCGTGAACGGCGTGTTGTCGGCCTTCGGCGTGAAGGCGCCGTACATCGGCGTGGCCGCGCTGTCGAGCTGGTTCATCGGGTGGATGCCGAGGATCTGCTCGATCGTGCGGACCATCGTGATCTGCGAGTAGTAGTGGCTGTCGACCGTGCCGTGCTTGGCGTACGGGCTGATGACCTGGACCGGCGCGCGGTGGCCGTCGACGTGGTCGAGGCCGTTCTGGGAGTCGTCCTCGACGACGAAGATCGCCGAGTCCTTCCAGTACTTGCTGTGCGAGATCTCGTCGACCATGCGGCCGACGGCGAGGTCGTTGTCGGCGACCTCGGCGGAGGCGTTGGCGGGGCCGCCGGTGTGGTCGTTGGAGAACCAGAACATGTTCAGGTTCGCCGGGCCGTTCTTCTCGAAGTCCTGCTTCCAGATCTGCTCTTTGTAGATGTCCGGGACGTCGAGGTCGAAGAGCGGGAAGCCCTGCACCGACACCTTGTTGAGCGAGGGGATCGCCGAACCCGTCTTGATGGGGTACTGCGTCTGCGCGCCCGTCGACTCCATGGTCTTGCTGTCGCAGTACAGGTTCTGCCAGGTCGCGCCGGCCGGCTTGGTCTCCAGCGACTGGAACTCGCCGAAGTCCTTGACGGACTTGCCGGCCGCCTGCGCGCCGGTCCAGATGAAGCCGGTCTTCTGGTGGCCGAGGACGTCGTCCTCGGTGTCGTAACTGCGCGTGTACTCACCGGCGGAGGACTCGGTGTACTCCGGGTTGTCCGACTGCATCAGCCAGTTGTGGCCCTCGGCGGAGTTCGTGCCGACGTCGTAGAAGTTGTCGTAGAGCCCGAACTGCTCGGCCAGGGCGTGCTGGTTGGGCGTCACGTTCTCGCCGAAGGTGGTGACGGACGGGTCGCCGTTGCCCTGCGGCAGGTCGCCGAAGACCTGGTCGTAGGTGCGGTTCTCCTTGACCAGCAGGAAGACGTGCTTGATCGTCGACGGGTCGCCGAGGCGGACCGGGACAGGCAGGGCCTTCGCCTGACCCTTGCCCTTGGCCGCCGTGAGGACCGAGCCGGCCGTCCAGCCGTTCATCTTGAAGACCTTGGCCGTCTGCGACCTGATCGTGCGGTCGTCCGGCAGCGTGAACTGGGTCAGGCTCGACGTCGTGTCGTGGGTGTTGTGGCCGGCCGCGGTGGTGGGGCGGCGGGCGTCGATGCCACGGGTGTTGGAGACGACGATGTTCTTGCCGACCGTGGCGATCCCGGAGGGGAAGTAGTCCGTGGGGAGCAGGCCGACGTAGCGGGCGGGCTGCTGCGGGGAGGTGTAGCGGTAGACGGCGACGGCGTTGGCGCGGCCGAGGGTCACCAGGAGGCGGCCGTCGGAGGTGAGCGTGACGGCGTTGGGCTCGTAGCCGACGGAGGCCTCGGGCCAGGGCTGGGTGGCGATGGTCTGGACGACCTTGTCCTTGCGGCTGTCGATGACCGAGACGCTGTTGTCGGCGGTGTTGGTGACGAACACGGCGCCCTTGCTCGCGTACACGGCGGTCGGGTGCAGTCCTACGTCGATGCTGTCGACGGCGGCCGTCGGGTTCGCCGTGTCGATGACGCTGACGGTGCCGGTGGTGGCGGCGCCGGTGTCGGGGTCGGCGACGACGTCGGTGCCGTAGGAGTTGATGGTGGTGTCGCCGGGCTTGGCCGGGCGTCCGCCCTCGTTGCTGACGTAGAGCTTGCCGCCGACCAGGGCCAGACCGCGCGGCGCGTTGCCGACTGCCCAGCTCTGCTTGATGGTTCCGGTGGCGGCGTCGATGGCGACGACCTTGTTCTGGCCGTTGACCGCGGAGTAGACGGTGGAGCCGTCGGCGGAGAAGACGGCGGCGCCGACCAGGGCGTGCTTGGTGCCGTCGGCCGCTATCGGAACGGCCACCGGGTTGGAGATGGTGCCGTCCGCGGCGACGGTGAACCTGGTGTAGCCGTCGGCCTGGCCGAGCCACAGCTGGGTGCCGTCGGGCGAGTAGGTCGGGCCCTCCTGGCCGACCGCGGCGGTCTTGATGCGCAGGTCGTCGGCGGCGTTCGTGCCGATCTTCTGCTTCACCTGGCCGGTGGCCAGGTCCAGGACGACCAGGGAGGCGTCGCCGTCGGCGACCGAGGCGGCGAGGTGGCTGCCGTCCGGGCTGACCGTGGACGACATGATCTTGCCGTCGTTGACGACCGTGCGGGTGCCGTACGGCTTGATGTACTGGTCGCTGGAGATGACCTGCCCGTTGGCGGTCTCCTGGGCGACCTGCTGGGTGCCGAACTGCCATGTCGAGGCGACCGCGGTGCCCGTGACGCCGAGGGCGACGGTGATGCCCGCCGTCACCAGCAGGGCCCGGCGGCCGACGCGTCTGCCGAAGAGGGTGAACTGCTCCTTCTCGTTAACCCGGCGCTGCCGTGTTACCTGCATGGAACTATCCCTTCGAGGTGGTGTCGAGCAGCTCGACGTTGCCGTCGAACTGCCACAGCGGGTTCGGTGCGTCCCCTGTCGAAGTGCGCACCAGGAAGTAGCCGTTGACTTCCTTCGGCCCGTCGCCGTCGGCGACGAACCGCCCGTCGGATCCGATGTCGAGCTGGTAGACGGCCGTCCCGGCGACGGCGACGCCCGGCAGGTGCCAGGTCACGACGCACCGCCAGTCGTTGCCCGCGCCCTCCTGCGCGTCCTGCCCGTCGCTCTTGGTGCACGCGGCCGAGGCGCGCAGCTGCGCCTCGGTGACGGCGGGCCGGTGCAGTTGCTCGGTCTGCAGCCGGTAGAGGTGGGCGAAGGCGGTGGCGAGGGACCGCTGGACCTTGTCCTGCTTGATCCCGGAACCGAGGGAGGGCGTCGCCACGGCGACGGCCGCGACCGTTACGGCGGTCAGGGCGGCCAGCGGCAGCAGGCCCACGGTGAGGGCGCGGCGGCCGGCACCGTCGTACGCCGGGTTGGTGAAGTCCCGCCGCAGGAACAGCAGATACGCCAGCGCGGTCGCGAGCACCGCCCACACCAGGCTCACCGCGACGCCGATCAGCAGCGGGCCGAGCTGCGTGGGGCTGGTGAACAGGCCGTTCCAGGAGATGAAGGCGTACCCGGGCAGCGCGAGGCGTACGGCGACGGGCAGCGGCAGCATCTGCGCGACCTGCATCGCCAGCGCGACCAGCGCGGGCAGCAGCAGGCCCATCGGGGAGCGGCCCAGCGCGACCGAGCCGAGCAGGCCGATCGCGGCGAGCGCGAGGGTGGGGGCGAGCGCGGCGAACCAGGCGAGCAGGACGCGTACGGCGGTGTCGCCGGGGGCGAGGAGATGCCCGTCCAGGCCGACCAACGGCTGGTTGCCGACGGCCAGGAGCCCGCCGACCGTGCTGGAGACGACGAGTCCGGCGACCAGCAGCAGGATGACGGTGAGTCCCGCGAGGGACTTCGCGACGAAGATACGCCGGGGCGAGCGGACGGCGACCAGCAGATGCCGCCAGGTGCCGAGCCGGTCCTCGCAGGCGAACACGTCACCGGCGACGACGGAGGTCAGCAGCGGCAGCGCCCAGGTGCCGGCGAAGCCGAGCATCACGAGGGGCCCGGCCCAGCCGGTGGCGTGCATCCAGCGGCCGAAGAGGGTGTCGGAGGGGAGGGTGCTCTGCTGACCGACACCCGCGACGAAGAGGGCCGGGGCGATCCAGCAGGCCAGCACGAGCAGCCGGACCCGCCACTGGGAGACGAGCTTGACGAGCTCGAAGCGGTAGCCGCGGGAGACGGAGACACGGGGGCCGATGGCAACGCTGTCTTCGACGACGGTCGCGGTCACTTGTCCGCCTCCTGCTGTTCGGTCAGCGCCAGGAAGGCCGCCTCCAACGGCGAGACCACCGGCGCCAGTTCACGCACCGCGACGCCCCCGCGCACGAGGTTCGCGACCAGCTCGTCGAGGGCCGGTACCAGTCCTCGTACGACGATCAGCTGGTCGTCCTGACCCGCCGCGCCGGTGTCGTCGACCAGCCGTATCCCGGTCGTCGTGTCGGCCAGGCGGCGCGCCGCGGCCGTGTCCGACGTACGCAGGCGGTAGTCGAGTTCGCGGTTCTCGGCGGCGAGTTTGTTCGGCGGGCCGGAGAAGACGACCCGGCCGGTGGCCAGAATGGTGACCTCGGCGCACAGCGCCTCCAGGTCGTCCATGCGGTGGCTGGAGAGGACGACGGCGGTGCCGCCCGCCGCGAGCCGGGTCAGGACCCGGTGGACGTGTCTCTTGCCCGCCGGGTCGAGGCCGTTGGAGGGCTCGTCGAGCACGAGCAGCCGCGGCTCGGTGAGCAGGGCGGCGGCGAGGCCGAGCCGTTGCCGCATGCCCAGGGAGAAGCCGCGGGTCTTGTCGTCGGCGACGTCGGTGAGCCCGACCTGGGCGAGCGCGTCGTCGACGCCCGCGGACCCGGCGTCGAGGCCGCGGAGTTCGGCGAGCGCGGCGAGGTTCTGGCGGGCGGTGAGCGAGGGGTAGAGACCGGGCGCGTCCACGAATCCGGCGACGCCGTCGGGGACGGCGAGGGCCCGCTCGACGGGTGTGCCGAGGATCTCCAGGCGCCCGCCGTCCGGAACCGCGAGGCCCAGCAGCAGCCCGAGCAAAGTCGTCTTACCCGCGCCGTTCGGTCCCACCAGGCCGTGGATCTGACCCCGCGCCACGTCCAGGTCGACGCCGTCGAGTGCGACGACCTCGCCGAAGCACTTGGTGATCCCTCGGGCCCGGACTGCGTGGAGTGTGTCCATGAGTCCCATGAGTCCCTTCTTCCGCAACCCCAGGGGACCTTATGGACGGCGCACAACCCGCACACAGGCGTTTGACTGAACGCGCGCCGAACGGTTCGTCAAGGCAACGGCAAGTCGGCCAAGGGACAGCCAACTTCAAGCCACGGACGCGGGCGGGGAGAATCAAATCGTCACGACGACCAAGCCGAGGGAGAACCCGTGAGCAGACCGGTCCCACGCCGCGCGGCAGTGCTCTACGCGATGTCCGCGACCTGCGCCGCTATAGGCGTCCTGCTGTGGGCGCGCAGCCAGGCCGGCACTCCCACGCTCCACTCCACCTCCTACGGGGACTTCCTGGCAGCCGATGCCTACACCCCGTCGGCCTGGCGGGTGTGGTCACCGGCCGTACCGGAAGACCACCTCGGCCTCTACCTCATCGCGGCGGCTCTGGTACTGGCCGTGGTGGCAAGGCTGCTCCCCGACCGGCGTGGCTGAGCGATCGGCTCGCCACCATGCCCCGCACCGCCTAACCGGCCCGCAGCATCAGCCCGATCCCGCACACCAGCAGCATCGCCGCCGCGATCCTCGGCGCGCCGAAGCGCTCCTTGAAGAAGACGGCGCCGATGGCCGCGCCCACGATGATCGACGACTCGCGCAGGGCCGCGATCGGCGCGAGTTCCGCCCTCGTCTGGGCCCACAGGACCAGCGCGTACGCCGTGAAGGAGAGCGCGGCGCCGAGCAGGCCCACCGAGGCGAACGGCCGTAGCAGGGCCAGGGTTTCGCCGCGCCAGTGCCACAGGGCGTACGCCGGGACCGCGACGCCCTCCATCGCCATCAGCCAGGCGATGTACCCGAGGGAGGAGCCGGATGCCCGCACCCCGAGGCCGTCGACGACCGTGTACCCGGCGATGGTTAGGCCGGTCGCGAGGGCCGCGACGATCGCCGGCCAGTTGGGGCGGCTGCCGCGCAGGCCCCACAGGGCGACGCCGGTCAGGCCCGCGCAGGACAGGGCGATGCCGGCGGCGGCCCAGCCGTCGGGCACCTCGTGCGCGAAGACGGCGGCGAGGAGCGTGACGACGAGCGGCGCGGTGCCGCGCGCGATCGGGTACGCCTGCCCGAAGTCGCCGAGCCGGAACGACCGCATCAGCAGCGCGAAATAGGCGACGTGGATGAGCGCGGAGACCAGGAGGTACGGCCATGCCGCGGCCGCCGGTACCGCGGCGAACGGCATCACGGCGACCCCGATCAGCATCCCGCCGCCCGCGATCAGCGTGAACCCGACCAGCTTGTCGGTGATCCGGTGGGCGATCGCGTTCCAGCAGGCATGGGTGACCGCGGCGAGCAGCACGGCCGCGGCGACCGCCGGGGTCACGAAGTGCGCTCGCGCACGTCCACGAGAGTGGCTCCGGCGTGCGCGACGAGTTCCTTGGGCTCCATCGGGAACACGGCGTGCGGGTTGCCCGCCGCGGCCCACACCACCTCGTGCTCCAGCAGCGACCGGTCGGCCAGCACCCGCGTCTTCGTACGGTGCCCGAAGGGCGGCACGCCCCCGATGGCGTACCCGGTCGTCTCGCGTACGACGTCCGCCTTGGCCCGCGTCACCTTCTCCGCGCCGAGCGCCTCGCGCACCAGCTCCACGTCCACCCGGGACGCCCCGTCCATCAGCACCAGCACCGGCACCCCGTCGGCGGCGAAGATCAGCGACTTGCAGATCTCGCTCAGCTCGCACCCGATCGCGGCGGCGGCCTCGGCCGCGGTGCGCGTGGCGTCCGGGAAACGGCGCACGCGGGAGTGCAGGCCGCCGAGGCCCAGCTCCTCCAGTGCGGACGCGAAGAGGGGATGGGCTGCTGATTCCGAAGGCGTCATGAACGGCACGCTAGCGGTACGTGTACGGGCCAGGCGACCGAGTTACCCATGCACCTCTCACCACCTGTCACTGCGCTGTGACGCGCCGTGACAATGACCACCATGACGCGCTACCTCTTCGACAACACCGGCATCCAGACCGAGAACCGCTTCCAGGCCCTCGAAGCCTGCTACGACCCCTTCTCCCGCCGCCAGTTGGCCCGCACCGGACTGGCACCGGGCTGGAGATGCCTCGAAGTCGGCGGGGGCGGCGGCTCCCTGGGCGACTGGCTCGGCGAGCGGGTGGGCCCCGGCGGCGAGGTCACCATCACCGACCTGGACCCCCGCTGGGCCACCCGCGACCGCCCGCCGCACGTCCGCGTCCTGCGCCACGACATCGTCACCGAACCGCTGCCGCTCCCGGCCGACGGCTACGACCTCGTCCACGCCCGCCTGGTCCTCCTCCACCTCCCCGAACGCCTCGACGTCCTGGACCGCCTGGTCGCCGCGCTGCGCCCCGGCGGGCTGCTGGTCCTGGAGGAGTTCGACTGCACCTGGCAGCCGGTGCTGACGGCCCCCGACGCCGCGTCCGCCGCCCTCTACGAGCGGGTCCAGGCGGCCCTGATGGCCCAGTTGGAGAAGCGGGGCGCGGACGGCGCGTGGGGCCGGAACGTCTACGGCGCGATGGTCCGCGCGGGCCTGACTGACCTGACCGCGACGACGTACGCCGAGTCCTGGACGGGCGGCGGCACGGGAGTGGGCCTGCACCAGGCGAACGCCCGCCAGGTGGCGGACGGGCTCCGCGCCGAGGGCCTCACGGACTCCGAACTGGCCCGCTACCACGCCCTGTTGGCGAACCCGGCGTTCACGGTCAACTCACTCCCACTCATCAGCGTGACGGGCCGGCGCCGGGCAGCGGGAGAGGCGGCGGCACGATGACGACCACACACCTGCGCTACCGCGAGACCCGCCTCCCCCGCACCGAGGACCCGCTCACCCTCATCGTGCGGCTGGTCCGCAGCGGCCTCTTCGACCCGTACGTCGTCTACGAGCACGACGGCGCCTGGTCCCTCGCGGGCGGCGCGCTCGCCTCGGTCCGCCTCGGCCCCGACGCCCGCGACCATAGCCTCGGCCTCGGCCTCGGCGAGATCGAGGAACGGTTCGCGACGATGCCGGTCGCCGGCTGGCGGGCGTACGGCTGGGCCGCCTTCGAACTGGGCCCGGCACTGGCGGGCCTCGCCCCCGAGACCGACGGCGACCTCCTCCACCTGATCGTCCCGGCCGACGAGATCCGTGCATACGGCGACGACGTGCTGGTCCGCTGCGTGGACCCGGCCCGCCTGGCCCGCATCGTCGCCCTGATCGACACCCCGGCGGCGGAGACGGACGCCTCGGTGCCGCCCCCGATCGACCTCCCCCTCGCCGACACCGGCAACTACCGCGCCGCCGTGTCGGCCGCCCTGCTGGAGCTGAACGGCCCCGGCCCGCTGGAGAAGGTCATCCTGTCCCGCCGGGTGCCCGTCCCCACCCCGGTCGACCTCATCACGACGTACGCCCTCGGCCGCCGCGCCAACACCCCGGCCCGCTCCTTCCTCCTGGACCTGGGCGGGATCAGGGCGGCGGGCTTCAGCCCGGAGACGGTGGTGGAGGTCTCGGCCGACGGCCACGTACGCACCCACCCCCTGGCGGGCACGCGGGCGCGTACGGGTTCGGCGGCGGAGGACGCCCGCCTGCGCGCGGACCTGCTGAGCGACCCGAAGGAGATCCACGAACACGCGGTGTCGGTGCGGCTGGCACTGGACGAGATGTCCACGGTCTGCGACGACACGTACGTCAGCGAGTACATGACGGTCGAACAACGCGGCACGGTCCAGCACCTGGCGTCCCGCGTCACGGGCCGCCTGCGCCCCGGCCTCGGCCCCTGGCACGCCTTCGCGGCGATGTTCCCGTCGGTGACGGCGACAGGCATCCCGAAGGCACCGGCCTACCCTCTGATCCGGGCGCTGGAAGGCCGCCCAAGGGGCCTGTACTCAGGGGCGGTTCTGACCTGCGACGCCTCCGGCGCACTGGACGCGGCGCTGGTGCTGCGCACGGTGTACGAGCGGGACGGCGAGTGCTGGCTCCAGGCGGGGGCGGGGGTGGTACGCCAGTCACGCCCAGAGCGGGAGCACGAGGAGACCTGCGAGAAGCTGCGCAGCGTCAGCGTGTGGAGGCGTGGGTGAGGAAGGCGGTCCAGGTGGTGGGGGTGACGGTGAGGTGGGGGGTGTTGGGGGTCTTTGAGTCGCGGATGTGGATGGTGGTGGGGGCTATGGCGACCTCGACGCAGTCGTTGATGTCGCCGCTGTCGCTGTAGCTGCTCTTGAACCAGTGGAGTTCGGTGGCGCTCATAGTCTCCCCAGCAGTTGCTCAATGAAGGCCAGTGACTCCCTCGGCGTGAGAGCCTGCGCCCGGATCATGCCATACCGCATTTCAAGGATACGAAGATCCCTGGGGTTTGAGACCGGGCGGCCGTTGAACGCACCGTCGGAGCGGCCGATCGCCGTGCCGTCCTCGAACTTCAGCAACTGGATCAGCCCGAGCACCCCGCCGTGCTCCTCGCGGTCGGTCGGCATGACCTGAAGCGAGACGTTCCGCAACTGCGCCACTTCCAGCAGGTGTTGGAGCTGTCGGCGCTGCACGGCTTTGCCACCGTAGGGGCGTTCCAGCGTCACCTGCTCCTGGATGAACATGAGCATCGGCGCCGGCTCCCGGTCGAAGATCGCCTTGCGTGCCATGCGAGCGGTGATCCCCCGCTCCACCTCGTCCTCCGAGTACGTGGGCAGCACCATCTCGAACAGCGCCTTGGCGTACTCCGGCGTCTGCAACAGGCCGTGGATGTTGTGGTTGCCGTACATCAGCAGCTCAACCGCGCGCGCCTCCATGTCGGCCAACTCCCGCACCTTCTTCGGGTACCGGGCCTTCCGCATCTCCTCCATGAAGGCCCGCAGATGCCCCTGCGCCTTCAGCACCGTGTCGGCCCTGTCCAGGAACTCCGGCCTGGGAATCCTCTGGCCCCGCTCCATCTTGCGGATCATGTCCTCGCCGTAGCCCATGAGTTCGGCGAAGTCGGCCGTCCCCATGCCCGCCCCCTCGCGGCACACCTTCAGCAGGTGTCCGACGGCCTGCACGATCGGCTCGATCTCGTCGCCCGGTTCCACATCCCAACCGGCCTCGTCCACACCGGACAGCCGAGACAAGCCGAGACAAACGCCGGACAGTCACCGAACGCCCACGCCCCGTGAGCATCCACGGTAGGCAGAACCGGCCACGCTGAGTGACATGAATCAAGAAACCGCCGTCCGCAACTTCACCGTCCTGCTCTCCCCCACCCCCCTCGGCGCCCGCCTCGCCCGCCTCCTCGCTGCCGACCAACTACGCACCTGGGACCTCCCGTTGGACCCGGCGGAGCACATCGTCGCGGAACTGGCGGCGAACGCGGCGACGCACGGCCGCGTACCGGGCCGGGACTTCCGCCTCACCCTCTACGTCATCGGCGACACCCTCCGTATCGAGGTCACGGACACGAGAGGCGACCTCTTGCCCAAGCTCCCCCACGGCGACGTCGACGCCGAGTCGGGCCGGGGCCTGCTGCTGGTGGACGCGCTCGCGCACAGGTGGGGCGCGGGGACGGGGCCGTATCCGCGGAAGACGGTGTGGGCGGAGGTGAAGGTGTGAAGCGCGGGGTCAGGAAGCAGCAGGACGCAGGCCGTACTCGGCCAACCAGGCGAGCAGTTCCTGACGGGAGGCCCGGACGAGGCGCCCTCCGGTGAAACGGGCGTCATCGGTCACCTCCACCACGCACTCGGCGGGAGGAAGGAAGGCCTGCGCCTCCTCGTCGGTGCTGAACTCGGCCTCGGCCAGCACCAGACCCTGAAGACGCCCGTCGAAGACGTCGACGCCCAAGGGAGGAACACTGAAACGGGACTTG
Source organism: Streptomyces cylindrosporus (assembly GCF_022698165.1). Classification (GTDB taxonomy): domain Bacteria; phylum Actinomycetota; class Actinomycetes; order Streptomycetales; family Streptomycetaceae; genus Streptomyces; species Streptomyces cylindrosporus. The sequence continues at coordinate 518,153 of NZ_JALDAY010000004.1, read as the reverse complement.
GACAGCAGCGCGGCCGGCAACGAGGCGAGCACGTCATACTCGGCCGGCGACAGATACGTGTTGGTGATCAGACCCTGAACGGCACCGGGCCGGGAGACCGGCACCTTCTGGGTGAGCTTGAACTCGCGTCGTCCGTCCGGGAATTCGGCCCGCCGCAGTCTCAGGCGTGTTCCCACCAGATACCTATCGATGATCACGCGACTGACGGTCACCGCCGCCGACGCCGGCGGCTCGGCCAGCAAGAACCGCCTCTCGCGCTCAACCTGCGCATACTTGCCCGGCCGAACCGTCTGCCCTACGACCCCGCCTGCCTTGTCCATCATGAGGACAGGTTCTCAGCTGCCTCCAGGCACGAACGGTCGGTGGCTACCCATGGAACCGGTGCCACCGTGCAAGTTGGTCGTGGGCACGGACACTGTCGGGAGCGCGAGGCACGCAGAGCCACACAACTGGACTTCATCAAGCAGGCAAATGAGATGGGGATCCTTCACCTCAGGATCCCCCCTTCCTGCGTTCCCTGGCCGTCGTCTCGTTGGAATGCCACCTCGAGCCGATAGCGGCGGCAAAGGCCGTCCATGTGGCTTCCGGCGAGGCATATGGCCGCCTCATCGCCGTCGAAAAGAGCCACCCGGCCTCGTGAAGCGCGTCGAAGGCAATCTCGTCGACGGCTCGACGGCCCACTTGGCTTATCGCCGCTGCCTGCAGTACTCGTCGACAGATCGCAGGTTCATACTCTATGCGTGGACATACGGGTGAAGACCTTCACAGCTGAGGCCACAAGCCGCTTTGACCGCGTCTTGGAGGGGCTGGGGTTCACCGGCCCGGAAGTCGATCAGAGACAGGACATCTGTCCTCTGATTCTGAGCGTCCGATATCGCCGCAGTGACGTGACCATTGAGACGGCCTTGATCTTGGCGTATGCGGGTGAGGAGTACGTCCACACACGGCTGCGCTGGGCCCAGGAGTCGCCGAACAGGAATCGCTGCGTTGAGATGGATAACGTCACCGCTCACACCGGCTACCAGATGCGCCGAGCCCTCGACCGGCATGCCCAAACACTCTCCGAACTCCTCAAGCACTCGGGCCAAGGCGACTGAAACGACTCCGGCCGATGGATGTCGAGAACTCTCCGCCGGCTCCGTCCCTGGGGCAGACTGACGACATCCGCCATGGAGGGACCGCCATGCAAGCCACCGAGATCAGCGAGATTCTCGAACGGCCCATCAGCCAGGAGCTGTTGGCTCGTGATGTGACCCGGCTGGCCTACGTCGCCAAGGACGGCACGCCCCGGAACGTCCCGATCGCCTTCACCTGGAACGGTTCCGAGATCGTCATGTGCACCACGAAGAACGCCCCGAAGCTCCCCGCCCTGCGCGCCAACCCGATGGTCGCCCTGACCATCGACACCGAGGTGCACCCGCCCAAGATCCTGCTGATCCGCGGCCGGGCCGAATTGGACGTCGTCGACGGGATCCCGGAGGAGTACCTCCGGATGAACGGCTCGTACGAGATGACGGCCGAGCAGCGGGTCGCGTGGGAGGCCGAGATCCGTTCGCTCTACGACGGGATGGTGCGGATCGTGGTGACCCCGACCTGGGCGAAGCTGATCGACTTCGAGACGACCCTGCCGAGCGCGGTCGAGGAGCTGGTGCGGCAGCGGGCCGAGCGTGAGGGCGTCTGAAGACGGAAGACCGAAGACCGCAGACCGCGCTTGCGGAGAGCCCCCGCGTTACTCCCCGAACGTCACCGCCCCCGCCTCCGTCACCGCCGCCCTCCGCCCCGGCGCCGAGTGGTACCGCCAGTACAGGTTCGTGTGGGCGATCACCTGGTCCGGCGGCGGCGCTCCCCACGCGGAGTTGTCGTTCGTCGTATGCGCGTCCCCGACGAGCGTGACGTCGTACCCCCGAGTGAACGCGCCATGGATCGTGGACCGTATGCACGCGTCCGTCTCCGCACCCGTCACCACGAGGTGGCCGACCCCGGCCGCCCCCAGGACCGTCTCCAGGTCGGTCGCCTCGAAAGCGTCGCCGTAGTTCTTGTGGACGACCGGTTCCGAGGCGCGCCGGGGCAGTTCGGGCACGTACTGCCAGTCGTCGCTGCCCTTCACCAGGCCGTCGTCGGAGTGCTGGACCCAGACGACCGGGACGTCCTGCGCGCGGGCCTTGTCGACGAGGGTGGCGATGTTGGTGATGACGGCGTCCCGTTCGTGCGCGGACGCCACGACGCCCCGCTGGACGTCGATCACCAGCAGGGCGGTCTTGGGTCGTTCCGGAAGCGTGGTCATGGTTTCAAGCTAGACCGAGGCACTGACAATGGCCCATGGCCCATGGCCCATGGCCCATGGCTCTGGTCCAGGCCCAAGGCCCTGGTTCAGGCCCACGGTCCCTGCGAGACCGGCGCCTGCGGGGCCGCGGCCGCCGCCTGGGCCGCCTCGCGGCGGGCACGGCGTCCGGAGACCAGGCCGCCCAGGGCACCGAGGGAGACCAGGCCCATGCAGGCCGCGCCGATGATGCCCTTCGCGCCGTCCATCGTGAAGTACATGGCCGCGGCGGTGCCGCCGTTGAAGAGGAACAGGAACCAGAGCGTGCCCGGGCGGCCCAGGAACGCCTTGATCTTCGGCTTCTTCGCGATACGGGAGCCCGCGATCAGCGAGACGACGCCTCCGGCGACGGTGGCCACGGTCTTGGCCGTGCCGTCGAAGAGGGCACCGGCACCGCCGGCGCTCATACCGAGACCGGCGGCGAAGAAGCTCCACAGCAGCAGGTCGGCGACGAACTTCTTGACGGCGGCGAAGGGCGAGCGGGCGGCGCGGGCGCGGGACATGAGAAGCCTTCCTGACCAGGGGGAATCGGTGAATTCGGATCTCTTCGATCTGTCTTCTACGATCCCGTCCGGCGCCCGCCGCAACGAGGGAGCGGCCTCCCGAACCCATGGTGTAGCGCACTACACCATGCCGCGGTTCGGAAGGCCGCCGGGGAGTTGGACGGGCAGGGGGCGTCAGGCCCGTACCAGCTCCCGGTCCTCGTCGGAATCGGAGTCGGAGTCCGGGTCCGAGCCTGAGCCCGAGTGCTTCGAGCCGTCCTTCAGGTCCTTCAGGCCCTCGCCCTCGACGTCCACGTTGGGCAGCGCCCGGTCCAGCCACTTCGGCAGCCACCAGGCCTTCCGGCCGAGCAGCGCCAGCACCGCCGGGACGATCGCCATCCGCACGATGAACGCGTCGAAGAAGACGGCGATCGCGAGGCCGAAGCCGATCATCTTGATCATGGACTCGCTGGAGGTGATGAAGCCTCCGAAGACGGCCATCATGATGACCGCGGCGGCGGCCACGACCCGGGCGCTGTGCCGGAACCCGGTCACGATCGCCTGGCCGGGGGTCTCGCCGTGGACGTACGCCTCACGCATGCGCGTCACGAGGAACACCTCGTAGTCCATCGCGAGGCCGAAGACCACGCCGACCATGAAGATCGGCATCATCGACATGATCGGGCCGGTCTGCTCCACGCCCAGCAGGCCGCCGAGCCAGCCCCACTGGAAGACCGCGACGACGGCGCCGAGCGCGGCGAGCACGCTGAGCAGGAAGCCGAGGGCAGCCTTCAGCGGGACCAGGATGGAGCGGAAGACCGCGATCAGGAGGAGGAAGGCGAGACCGACCACCAGGCCCAGGTACGGGATGAGCGCGTCGTTCAGCTTCTGCGAGAAGTCGATGTTCATCGCGGTGGTGCCGGTGACCAGGACCTTCGCGTCCGTGTCGGCCTTGACCTCGACGCCCTTGTCCCGGATCGCGTGCACCAGGTCCTCGGTCTGCACGGAGGACGGCTTGGAGGACGGGATCACGGTGATCGTCGCGGTGTCGCCGGCCTTGTTGAACATCGCCGGGGTGACCGTGGCGACGTCCTTGAGGCCCTTGATGTCGTCGCCGACCTTGGCGGCGGCGGCCTTCGGGTCGTCGCTGTTCTTCGCGTCGACCACGATCATCAGGGGGCCGTTGAAGCCGGGACCGAAGCCGTCGGAGAGCAGGTCGTAGGCGCGGCGCTGGGTGGTGGACGTCGGCTGCGAGCCGTCGTCGGGCAGGCCCAGCTCCAGCTGAGTGGCCGGTACGGCGATCGCGCCGAGGCCGACGACGCCGAGGAGCAGTACGGCCGCGGGCCGCCGAGTGACGAAGCTGGCCCAGCGCGCGGCGAGACCGGGCTTGGCGGGGGCCGCGCCGGAAGCGGAGCCCGCGCGGGAAGCGGAGCCCGCGCCGGAAGCGGAGCCCGGCCCGGAAGCTGCGCCCACTCCAGAAGCGGCACCCACTCCAGAAGCAGAGCCCGCTCGGGAAGCGGAACCCGCACCAGAAGCCGCGCCCACTCCCGAAGCCGCACCCCCTCCAGAAGCCCCACCCCCTCCAGAAGCCGCACCCTTCCCGCGCCTCTTCTCGCCCGCCGCCCTGACCCGCCGCCCCGCATACCCGAGCATCGCCGGGATCATGGTCAGCGCGATGAGGACGGCCACCAGGACGGTCCCGGCCGCCGCGAGGCCCATCTTGGTCAGCATCGGGACGCCGACGACGGACAGGCCCGCCAGCGCGATCACGACCGTGAGGCCCGCGAAGACCACCGCCGAACCGGCCGTACCGGTCGCGCGGCCCACCGCCTCCTCACGGCTGCGCCCCTCGGCCAGCTCGGCGCGGTAGCGGGACACGATGAACAGCGCGTAGTCGATGCCGACCGCGAGGCCGATCATCAGCGCGAGCGTGGACGTCGTATCACCCAGGTCGAGCGTCTTGGCGAGGGCGGTGATCGTGGACACGCCGATGCCGACTCCGATGATCGCGGTCAGCAGCGGAAGCCCCGCCGCGACCAGCGAGCCCAGCGTGACGACGAGGACGATCGCGGCGATCACGAGGCCGACGACCTCGCCGGCCGCGCCCGGTTCGGCGCCCGACTGGAGCGCGTCACCGCCGATCTCGACGGTCAGCCCGGCCTTCTGCGCGTCGTGCCCGGCCGCCTCCAGGGCGTCCCGGGAGGCGTCCTTGAGCTCCATGCCGGAGACCTCGTACCGCACCGACGCGTAGGCGACCGTGCCGTCCTTGCTGACGGCGTTCGACTTGAAGGGGTCGGCGACGGAGGTGACCTCGGAGCCGTCGGACAGCTCCTTCACCGTCTTCTCGACGGTCGCCTTGTTGTCGGCGTCGGTCATCTTCTCGCCGGCCGGGGCCTTGAAGACGACGCGCGCGGTGGCGCCGTCGGAGCTGGAGCCGGGGAAGCGCTGGTCGAGCAGGTCGAAGGCCTTCTGGGCCTCCGTGCCGGGTATCGAGAAGGACGTGGAGCCGGCGGCGGGCGCACCGGCCGCCGCGACCCCCGCGAGGGTCAGCAGAGCCACCCAGAAGAGGGCGACGAAGTGGCGTCGCCTGAAGGCGAACCGGCCGAGTCTGTAGAGGAACGTGGCCACGAAGGCGTACTCCCGGTCAGGTCGTGGGGTGTTGATGGGCAGGGGTGATCAGCCCGGCGGGGAGGCAGGGGTGATCGTCCCGACGACTTGAGCGGTGACGTCAGGTGGAAAGGTACTGCGCGGGGCTACCGCGCAGAGGTACTGCGGGGAGTGGGGAGACCTACTCGGCGCCGAGTGCGGGGAGCACCACGGCGTCGATGTACGAAGTGAGGAAGGCCTGCGTCGGCGGCAGCTCGTCGATCAGCGTGCGGGCGGCGAACCCGCCGAGCATCATGTGCATCATGTAGCCGATCGCCGGGTTGTCCGCGCGGACCTCGCCCCGGTCGATCGCCCGCTGGAGCACCCGGCGGAACTCCGCCATCTCCGGCTCGATCAGATGCTCCTTGAACGCCTTCAGGAGCTCCGGGTTGCTGTGCACGGCCATGGCCAGACCCCGCATCAGCGCGGAGTTCTGCTCCATCTCGCAGTCGTCCGAACGCATCGTGAGGGCGTGCAGATCGCCCCTCAGCGATCCGGTGTCGATGTCGGCGAGCCCCATGCCGCCCGGCTTGTTGCTCCGGACCGCCTTCGCGACGAGCTCGGCCTTGCCGCCCCACTGGCGGTAGAGCGTGGCCTTGCTGGACTTGGTGCGGGCCGCCACGGCGTCCATGGTGAGGGCGTCGTAGCCGACTTCCCGGAGCAGGTCGAGCACGGCGCCGTACAACTCGGCCTCGCGCTCGGGCGTGATCCGACTGCGACGCGCCGTTGCGACCTCAGTCATGACACTCACCCTTTCCCACTCCGTACGACACGGTTTCGTCTCCGTACGTGATGAATGTAGCGCACCCCTTTGAGAAACGAAACCGTTTCGTACGTGTCTTGGCTCACGAACATGAAGGACACGTAAAAGGACACATAAGTTGCCCGCCCCCATCTGCCGGAAAAGCATGGGGAGGTGACCTATCTGCGCCTGCCCCACCTCAGCGGTGACCTGTTGTGCTTCGTGGCCGAGGACGACCTCTGGCTGGCCCCCCTCGACGGCCCGGGCCGCGCCTGGCGCCTCACCGTGGACCGCACGAAGACCGGCCACCCGCGCTTCTCGCCCGACGGCACGACGATCGCGTACACGAGCTGGCGCAGCCTGGGCCCGGAGATCCACGTGGTGCCGGTGGAGGGCGGGCCGGGCAGACAGCTCAGCTACTGGGGCTCGCCGGACACCCAGGTCTGCGGCTGGACGCCCCAGGGCACGATCCTCGCGGTCGCCTCCCACGGCGAGCCCTTCTCGTACTTCACCTGGGCCTACAAGGTCTCCCCCGACGGCGCCCCCGGCCGCAAACTCCCCTGGGGCCCGGTCTCGGACATCCAGGTCGCGGAGATCGACGGCGAGCGCAAGACCCTGCTCCTGACCGGCACGCCACCCCACGAACCCGCCGCCTGGAAACGCTACCGGGGCGGCGCGACGGGCCGACTCTGGCTGCACGGCGAGCGGCTGCTGGCCGACCTCGACGGGCACCTGCACTCCCCCATGTTCGTCGGCGGCCGGATCGCCTTCCTCTCCGACCACGAGGGCATCGGCAACCTCTACTCCTGCGCGTACGACGGCTCCGACCTGCGCCGCCACACCGACCACGACGCCTTCTACGCCCGGCACGCCTCCAGCGACGGCACCCGGGTGGTGTACCAGTGCGCGGGCGACCTGTGGATCGTCGACGACCTCACGGACCTCGCTTCGGAGCCCCGCAGGCTCGACGTCCGCCTCAGCGGCCCGCGCGCCGGCCGCCGCCCCTACCAGGTGCCGGCCGCCCAGCACGTGGACGGCATCTCGGTGGACGAGACGGGCCGCGCGAGCGCCGTCGTCGTACGCGGCAGCCTGTACTGGCTCACCCACCGCGACGGCCCGGCCCGCACGATCACCGACACCCCGGGGGTACGGGTCCGGCTCCCGGAGATGCTGGGCTCGGTCGGCCAGGTCGCGTACGTGACGGACGCGGAGGGCGAGGACGCGGTCGAGATCGCCTACCTGCCCCGCGCGACCGGCGACCGCGAGCCCCGCCGGCTGGCCTCCGGCGAGCTGGGCCGGGTCCTCGAGCTGGTCTCCGATCCGCGGGGCGAGCGCCTGGCCATCGCGGCGCACGACGGGCGGCTGCTGCTGATCGACGCGACGGAGGACTCCAACGGAGAGGTGACCGAGCTGATCCACTCGGTCAACGGGCCGGTGCGGGACCTGGCGTTCTCGCCGGACGGCGGGTGGCTGACGTGGTCGCATCCCGGCATCGGCCGCTCCCTCCGCCAGATCAAGATGGCCCGTATCTCGCCCAAGGGCGGCGCGGACCGCCTGATCGTCGACGTGACGAACGGCCGCTTCGAGGACGAGAACCCGGTCTTCACGCGCGACGGCCGCTATCTGGCCTTCCTCTCCTGGCGCGGCTTTGACCCGGTGTACGACGTCCACACCGGCGACCTGTCCTTCCCGCTCGGCTGCCGCCCGTACCTGGTCCCCCTCTCCTCCGCCACCCCCTCCCCCTTCGCGCTCACCCCCGAGGGCCGTCCGGCGGCCGGGGGCCTGGACCCCGTCGACGAGGACGAGGGCGACGGCGCGGTGACCGTCGAGGTCGAGGGCCTGGCGAACCGGGTCACGCCTTTCCCGGTCCCGGCCTCCAAGTACTCGGCGCTGTACCCGGTCGCGGGCGGCGGCCTCGTCTGGCTGCGCTGGCCGATCTCGGGCGCCCTCGGCGAGACCTTCGCCAACCCGGACGACACCAGCGGCCGCCCCACCCTGGAGTACTTCAACATCAGCAAGGCGAAGAAGTCCGAACTCGTCGACCACCTCGACTGGTTCGCGGTCAGCGGCGACGGCACCCGCCTGGTGGTGGTCGACGAGGGCGACCTGCGAGCCGTCCCGTCGTCCGAATCGGGAGACGGCGATACGACGGTGTGGATCGACCTGCGCCGCATCCTGCACGAGGTCGACCCCGCCGCCGAGTGGCGCCAGGCGTACGAGGAGGCGGGCCGCCTGATCCCGGCGTACTTCTGGGACCCGGGGATGTGCGGCATCGACTGGCAGGGGGTCCTCGACCAGTACCGCCCGCTGGTCGAACGGGTGGCGTCACCGGACGAGTTCGCGGACCTGCTGCGCGAGGTGCTGGGCGAGCTGGGCACCTCGCACGCCTACGTCACGGCCGCCCGCCGCAACGAGGGCCCGCCGCACTACCAGCGCTGGCAGGGCCTGCTCGGCGCCAACTTCGTGCGCAGGGAGGAGGGTTGGGTGGTCAAGCGCATCCTGCCCGGCGACTCCTCGGACTCCAAGGCCCGTTCACCGCTGGCCGGCACGGGCATCCGGGAAGGCGCGGTGCTGACGCACGTCGACGGCCGCCCGGTGGACCCGCTGACGGGCCCGTATCCCCTGCTGGCGGGCGCGGGCGGCACGACCGTGGAACTCACCTTCACCCCGGCGGAGGGCGAGGCGGGCCGCTCGCGCCGGGTCGCGGTGGTCCCGCTCCTCGACGAACGCCCGCTGCGCTACCAGGACTGGGTGGCCAAACGCCGGGCCGTGGTACGGGAGTTGAGCGGCGGCCGCTGCGGCTACCTGCACATCCCGGACATGGGCGGCTCCGGCTGGGCGCAGTTCAACAGGGATCTGCGGATGGAGGTCTCGCGGCCCGCGCTGATCGTGGACGTGCGCGGCAACGCGGGCGGCAACATCAGCGAGCTGGTCATCGAGAAACTGACCCGCACGATCCTGGGCTGGGACCTCACGCGCAACGCCCAGCCGGTGTCGTACGCCTCCAACGCCCCGCGCGGCCCGGTGGTCGCCCTGGCCGACGAGGCGACGTCGTCGGACGGCGACATGATCACGGCGGCGTTCAAGCTGCTGAAACTGGGCCCGGTGATCGGCCAGCGCACCTGGGGCGGAGTGGTCGGCATGACGGGCCGCCACCAGCTGGGCGACGGCACGATCATCACCGTACCGATGAACGCGGCATGGTTCGACGCGTACGGCTGGGGCGTGGAGAACCGAGGCGTGACCCCGGACCTGGAGATCCTCCGCACCCCGCTGGACTGGGCGGAGGGCCGCCACGCCCAACTCGACGACGCGATCAAACTGGCCCTGGACCTGCTGGAGACCAACCCCCCGGCAACACCCCCGGACTTGAGCGACGTCCCGGACCGCTCCCGCCCGAAACTGCCGCCGCGCACATTGCCGTGAGGCACAGAATGACTCCGTAAGACACAGAATGACTCCGTGATCACTTGCCATCTGCGCTACGAAATCGACCCCCGGCAGATCTCCGCGTTCGAGAGGTACGTGACGGGCTGGATACCGATCGTCAACCGGCTCGGCGGCACCCACCACGGCTGCTTCCTGCCGCACGAAGGCGCCAACGACATCGCCTACGCGCTGTTCTCGTTCCCCAGCCTCACGGCCTACGAGTCCTACCGCGAGGCCATTCGCCAGGACCCCCAGGCACGCGAGCTCTGGCAACTCAGCGAGCGGACCGGCTGCATCCGCCGCTTCGACCGCACCTTCCTGCGCCCCGCGTTCGAGCCGACCGCCGCAGCGTGAAGCCGTACCCGCGCCGGCGACACGCACGTGGGGCGCCCCGAGAACCGGGGCGCCCCACATCACGTCGGCCGAAGCCAGGCGCAGCAACTACACGTCGTAGTCCTGGTCGAGGCGGTCCTGCTCCTCGCGCTGCATCCGCTCCGACTCCTCGTCACGCATGCGCTCCTGGCCCTGTCGGCCGCGCTCCTGACCCTGGCGGCCAGGCTCCTGGCTCTGCCGGCCGCGCTGGCCCTGCTCCCGCGCCTGCTGGGCCTTCTGCTTGGCCTGCTCCTGCCACTGCTCCGACTTGTCCTGGAACTGGTCCTTCATACCCATGTGGGTTCACTCCCGTGAGTGAGGGGAAACGGTCCCGAGCCGGGACCTCGACCAGATTCACACGCCCGGACAAACCTCGCATTTCGATCAGTTACGGCGAGTAGCGCGAGCCTCCTCATCGGCCGCCCCACCTGCACCGACGAGCCCCGACCGCATGCCCTCCAACCGTGCACCGAACCGCTTCATCTCCCGCTGCCCGACCGTCCCGATGAGCCCCGGCAGATACCCGCGCACACCCTGCATCCCGCGCAGCCACCACTGCCCGTACACATGGCTGGACCGCCGCTCGATCCCGGCCACGATCCGGTCCACCGCGGGACCCAGCGGATACGTCTTGTTGGACGGCCACGGCAGCCGCTGCCGCAACTCCCGCATGACCTCGTCCTGATCGGCCCCGCGCACCATGTCGGTGTCGGTCCAGGACAGATACCCGACCCCGACGCGCACGCCCTTGTAGCCGACCTCGGCGCGCAGACTGTGCGCGTACGCCTCCACACCGGACTTGGAGGCGCAGTACGCCGTCATCATCGGCGCCGGCGTGATCGCGGCCAGCGAGGCGATCTGCAGCAGATACCCGCGGCTCTCCATCAGCACCGGCAGGAAGGCCCGCGCCGTCACCGCCGAACCGATGAGGTTGACCTCGATCACCCGCCGCCAGGCCTCCGGATCCGAGTCGACGAAGGGCCCGCCGGTCGCGACCCCGGCGTTGGCGACGACGATGTCGACCTTCCCGAACCGCTCCTTGACCTCCCGCGCCACCCGGGCCATCGCCTCGTGGTCGGTCACGTCGGCGTACCAGTGGTCGCTGTCGCTGTGCAGCCGCTCCGACACCTGCTTGAGCACGTCGGGTTCCAGGCCGACCAGCGCGACCTTGGCGCCGCGCGCCGACAACTTCCGCGCGAGCAACTCCCCGACACCGCGCGCGGCACCCGTGACGACGGCCACCTGCCCTTCGAGGCTGACCTTGCTCATGCGCCCTCCTTGAGCGTCTCGACGGACTGGACGGACTCGACGGACTCGACCGACTGGACGGACTCGACCGACTCGGCGGACTGGACCGACTCGGCGGTCCGGTCGATGCCGGCGGTGTGGGCCGTGTTGACCGTGTCGGCAGTGTTGGCGGTGCTGGCCGTCTCGGCGGCGTCGGCAGTACTGGTGGTCGCGTACGTCGTCACGAGTTCCCGGATCCGGTCGCTGACCAGTTCCGGCGCCTCGATCGGAGTCATATGGCCGAGCCCCGGCAACTCGGTGCTGCCCACGCAGTTCGGCAGCGCGGCGGCCAGTGCCCGCGCGTGCACGGGTGGCGTGAGCCGGTCCGCCGTACCCGCGATCACCGCCGTCGGCACCTTCAACTCCCGTACGCCGTGGTCGAGGTCGAGCCCCGCCAGCACCTCCGACCAGGCGTGGCGCACGGCGCGCGGACAGGCGTGCACGATCCGCGCGCACGCCTCCACCATGTGTGGGGCGGAACCGGCGCCCATCGTGGCGTACTTGAGAATCCGCCGCGCGACCGGCGTGACCGGCCCGAGCGGGGCGCGCGACCCCAGCACGCGCGCCGTCAGCCAGGTGCGCAGGCCCCCGGCGCGAAACGGCAGGACGAGCGACTCCGCGACCAGCCGCGAACTGCCGGTGCTGCACAGCAGGACGGCGGCGGCGTGCTCGCGGAACCGGGGGCGCGTGGACGCGGCCATGACCGTCATCCCACCCATGGAGTGGCCCACGATCACCGCGCGCTCCCCGGGCGCGAGCGTCTCGCCGAGCACCGCTTCGAGATCGTCCGCCAGCGCGCGGGTGGTGCAAGCGGGGCTCGCGGGACTGCGCCCGTGCCCCCTCTGGTCGTAGGCGATGACCCGGTGGTCCACGGCCAGATCCCGTATCTGCGCCGCCCAGAAGGCGGTCGAACAGGTCCACCCGTGCGCGAGGACGACAGGGGGCGCGTCCACGGGCCCGTGCACCTCGACATGCAACCGCGCGCCGTCGGCGGAGACGGCGACGAGTTCGCGAGCGGGGGTGGGCGGGGCGTAGGGCCCGGAGACCACATGCATCAGCCGACTCACGCGCCGACCTCCGCCTGCGAGCCGACGGGCGCGTCCGCCACACCGGGGGCGCATACGCCACTCTGCACGCCCTCGTCACCTGCGGGGGCGCGCGTCACATCCTGCGCGCCATCCTCGCCGACAGGGGCGCCTTTCTCGCCTCGCGCGCCCTCCTTGTCGGCGGGGGCGCTCGCCGCATCCCGCACGCCCTGCTTGCCGCGTGAGGCGCTCTTCTCGCCTCGCGCGCCCCCCTTGCCGACGGAGGCGCTCTTCCCGCCCCGCGCGCCCTGCTTGCCGACGGGGGCGCTCGCCGCGCCTTGCACGCCCTCCTCGCCGCTGGGGGCGCTCGCAGCGTCCCGTACGCCCTCCTCGCCGCCAGCGGCGCTCGCCGCGTCCCGCGCGCCCTCCTCCGCCGGCCCGCTCCCCTCAGCCACCGAACTCCCCCCTCCCGGCCCCCGGATGAGTTCGTACTCCGCGAGATCCACCCGCCGTGTCGCGCTGCGGAACTCCGTCGTCGTGCCCGGCCAGATCGTGGTGTTGCGGCCGTTCGCGTCGAGGTACCAGCTGGTGCAGCCGCCGGTGTTCCACACGGTCCGCTTCATGCGCTCCTGCACACGCCGGTTCCACGCGGCCACCGCGCCGGGGCGCGCGTCGAGCGCCGCACGCCCCCCGAGGACGTCGAGCTGCCGTACGAAGTCCGCCATGTAGTTGAGCTGCGACTCGATCATCAGGATCATCGAGGAGTTCCCGAGCCCGGTGTTGGGCCCGATGATCGTCATCCAGTTCGGGAACCCGGCGGCGGAAGCACCACGCAGCGCCTCCATCCCGCCCTTCCAGGCCTCGGCAAGGGTCTTCCCCTCGGCCCCCACCACCCGGTCGGCGATCGGCATGTCGGTGACATGGAACCCCGTACCGAAGACGATGGCGTCGACCTCGGCCTCGCTCCCGTCCGCCGCGACGACCGTCGACCCGCGGATCTCGCTCACCCCGCTCGCGACGACGTCCACGTTCGGCTGGGCGAGCGCGGGATAGTACGTGCTGCTCAGCAGGATCCGCTTGCAGCCGATGCGGTAGTCGGGCGTGAGCTTGGCCCGCAGGGCCGGGTCCTTGATGGCCCGCGCCATGTTCCGCTTGGCCAGCTGCTCGACCAGCCCCAGCTCGTTGGGCCGCTTGGTGAAGGCCTGGACCTGCAGTTCCCGTATCCCCCACAGCAACCCGCGCCGCGCCTGCGTGGTGAAGGGCAGCGCCCGGTGCAGCGCCCGCTCGGCACCGCTGATGGCGCGGTCGACACGGGGCATCACCCAGGGGGGCGTGCGCTGGAAGACCGTGAGCCGTCCGACCTCCGGCTGGATGGCCGGCACGATCTGAATGGCCGACGCACCCGTCCCGACCATCGCGACCCGCTTGCCGCGCAGGTCGTAGTCGTGGTCCCAGCGCGCGGAGTGGAACACCTGCCCAGGGAAGGACTCCAGCCCCGGAATCTCGGGGATCTTGGGGTCGGACAGCGGCCCGGTGGCGGACACCACGATGTCGGCGGACAGCCGCCCGCTGCTGGTCTCGATCTCCCACCGCAGCTTCTCGCCGTCCCAGGTCATCATCTTGACCTCGGCGTTGAAGCGGATGTGGGGCCGCAGCAGGAAGACGTCCGTCACATGCTCCAGGTAGGCACGGATGTGCTCCTGCCCGGAGAAGGTGCGGGGCCAGTCGGGGTTGGGCGCGAAGGAGAAGGAGTACAGGTGGGAGGGCACGTCGCACGCGCACCCGGGATAACTGTTGTCGCGCCAGGTGCCGCCCACGCTGTCGGCCCGCTCAAGGACGACGAAGTCGGTGACGCCCTCCCGCCGCAGCCGCACGGCGGCCCCGAGCCCGCCGAACCCGGACCCGATCACCGCCACCCGCACATGCTCCCGCTGCTCCCGCTCAGCCATGCCGATGCCTCTCCTGCGCGACTCCGCCAGTGAACACTGGCGCAATGGGACTGTAGAGCAGCTCCGTACCGATGGGTAGGGGGCGGGGGAAGGAAAGTTACCGGCGGTACAACATAGGCTGCGCCCGTGACGGAGAAGCGTGAGTACCGCATGGAGGAACTGGCCCGGCTGGCCGGCATCACAGTCCGCACCGTGCGCTTCTACCGCGAACGCAAGCTGATCCCGCCGCCCCGCCGAGAGGGCCGCATCGCCTGGTACGACGACCACCACCTGGCCCGCCTGCGCACGATCGCGGCGCTCCTCGAACGCGGCCACACCCTCACCGGCATCGCCGAACTGGCCGAGGCCCTCGACCACGGCCGCGACGTGGCCGACGTCCTCGGCGTCGCCCCCACCGAGGAGGAGCCGGTCCGCCTCACCCCCGAGGAACTCGCCGCCCGCTTCGAGGGCCAGGTCACCCCGGAGAACCTCGCCGCCGCCCTCGACCTCGGCTACCTCGGCACCGACGGCGACGAGATCGTCCACATCAGCCGCCGCCTCCTGGACGTCTCCGCCGCCCTGGTCCGCGAGGGCATCCCCCTGGCGGAGGTCCTGGAGGCCGGCAAACGGGTCCGGGAACACGTGGACGACCTGGCGGAGATGTTCGCCGAGGTCGTCCTCCGCCACGCCACCGAGGACGACCTGCAGCGCCTGCGCCCCCTGGCCCGGAGCGTGGTCGAGGCAGAACTCTCCCTGGCACTGGACCGCCGCCTGCGCAAACGGAGCGAGGACAGCTGACGGCCGTACACCGCCGTACGCCCCAGACGGGGTCTAGAGGTCGTACACGACCGTGACCGGCGCATGGTCCGACCAGCGCTCGGCATGCGTGGCCGCGCGTTCCACGTGACCCTTGATCGCCTTGGCGGCGAGTCCCGGTGTGGAGACGTGGTAGTCGATGCGCCAGCCGCTGTCGTTGTCGAAGGCGCGCCCGCGGTACGACCACCAGGAGTACGGCCCCTCGACCTCGGGGTGCAGGGCCCGTACGACATCGACGTAACCCCCGTTCTCCGCGTCGAAGACCTGCCCCAGCCACTCCCGTTCCTCCGGCAGGAAGCCGGAGTTCTTCTGGTTGGCGCGCCAGTTCTTGAGGTCGGCGGGCCGGTGGGCGATGTTCCAGTCGCCGCAGACGACGACCTCGCGCCCGTCGGCGGCGGACCGCTCGCGCAGCTCCTTGAGGTAGGCGAGGAACTCGCCCATGAAGCGGACCTTCTCGTCCTGGCGCTCGGTGCCGACCTCACCGGACGGGAGGTAGAGGGAGGCGACGGTGACACCGGGCAGGTCGGCCTCGACGTACCGCCCGCTGACGTCGAACTCCGTCGATCCGAAGCCGACCTGGATGCGGTCGGGCTCGCGGCGCGTGTAGAGAGAGACACCGGCGCGACCCTTGGCGGCGGCCGGCGCGTGGACGACGTGCCAGCCGTCGGGCGTGCGGACGTGTTCGGGCAGCTGCTGCGGCTCCGCGCGCACCTCCTGCAGGCAGAGCACGTCGGCGGAGGTCCCGGCGAGCCACTCCACGAAGCCCTTCTTCGCGGCGGCGCGCAGTCCGTTCACATTTGCGGTGGTCACAGTGAGCACGCGCGAACGATACCGGCACACTGGACGGAGCCAGACTGCCCACCCTTCAACTTCCGCATAGGTGTACGGTAACCAGCATGATTATACGTCGCGTCTCCTTCGACCACCCTGACGCCGTGAAGCTGAACGACCAGGTCCAGGCCGAATACCACGTCCGCTACGGCGACGGCGGAGACGCGACCCCCCTGGACCCGTCGCACTTCGAGCCCCCGAACGGCGTGTACTTCATCGCGTACGACGAGTACGACAGCCCCGTCGCCACCGGCGGCTGGCGCGCCCAGGACGCCAACGACGAGGGCTACGCCGACGGCGACGCCGAGCTCAAGCGCATGTACGTGGTGGACGCGATGCGGGGTCGCGGACTCGCGCGCCGCATCCTGGCCGCCCTGGAGGAGGACGCGCGGGCGGCGGGCCGCGTCCGCATGGTCCTGGAGACCGGCACGAAGCAGCCGGAGGCCATCGCCCTGTACACGTCCAGCGGCTACGCACCGTGTGAGAAGTTCGGCTACTACCGCGAGTACGAGTCGAGCAGGTGCTTCGCGAAGGCACTGTGAGGGCAGCGGCGGCCGGCGCGCTTCCTTCCTGAGCCGGGTCGGCGCTCAGCCTCTGAGGTACGCCAGCACGGCGAGCACTCTGCGGTGGACGTCGTCCGCCGGAGGCAGGTCCAGCTTGGTGAGGATGGAGCCTATGTGCTTGCTGACGGCCGCCTCGGAGACGACCAGTTCCCGGGCTATCGCGCCGTTCGACCTGCCCTCCGCGACCAGCGCCAGCACCTCCCGCTCCCTCGCGGTCAGCCGCGCGAGCGGGTCGCGGCGGCGGCGCAGCAACTGCCGCACGACCTCGGGATCGACCACCGTGCCACCGCCCGCGACGTCCCGCAGCGCGTCCACGAACTGCTCCACCTGCCCCACCCGGTCCTTGAGCAGATAGCCGACGCCGGTCCCGTCCCCGGAGTCGAGCAACTCCGCGGCGTACGACCGCTGCACGTACTGGCTGAGCACCAGCACCGGCAACCCGGGCCGCTCCGCCCGCAACCGCACGGCCGCGTGCAGCCCCTCGTCCTGGAAACCGGGCGGCATGCGTACGTCGGTCACGACCACGTCCGGCCTGTGCTCGGCGACGGCGTCGACCAGGGCCTCCGCGTCCCCGACGGCCGCGACGACCTCGTGCCCGAAACGCCCGAGCAGCCCGATCAGCCCTTCGCGCAGCAACACGCTGTCCTCGGCGAGGACTATGCGCAAGGCGTGATCGGCCGGCACGGAATCTCCACTCTGAGCAGGGTCGGTCCACCCGGCGGGCTGGACACTGCGAGTCTGCCATCGAGCACTGACACCCGGTCCGCGAGCCCGGTCAGCCCACTCCCGGCGCCCGGCTCCGCACCCCCGCGCCCGTCGTCCCCGATCCGCAGCACGAGGCGCCCGTCCCGATACCCGCCGCTCACCTCGGCCCGCCCCGCCCCACTGTGCCGGGCCACGTTCGCGAGCGCCTCGCGCACGACGAAGTACGCGGCGGACTCCACAGCTTGCGGCAGCCGCGGCAGCTCCAGGTCGACGTCGACGGGCACCGGGCTGCGATCGGCCGCGTCGGCGACCGCCGCCTCCAGGCCGTAGTCGGCGAGCACCTTGGGGTGGATGCCCTGGATCAGCTCGCGGATCTCGGCGAGCGCCTGCCCGGCCTCGTCGTGCGCCTTGGTGAGCTGGTCGGCGAACGGTCCCGGCGGCGCATCGAGCCGGGCGAGCCCCAGGGTCATGGTGAGGGCGACGAGCCGTTGCTGTGCGCCGTCGTGAAGGTCGCGCTCGATGCGGCGGCGCTCGGCCTCGAAGGCGTCGACGAGGCGTGCGCGGGAGCGCACGAGTTCGGAGAGGCGCGCGTTGTCGGTGGTGCGCGCCGGAGTGAGGAGTGTGCGCGCGAGCTCCACACGCGCACCGGCGGCGGCTCCCAGGGCATACGCGCCCGCGCAAAGCAGTGCGAGCCCGAGCGCGGCAACGGCGCACGCGCCGCCCCAACTCTCCACGCTCCACAACTTCACCACCTTGGCCTCCCCCTGCACACCGACCAGCACAGGCGCACCCACCATGGACAGCGGAACACCGGCGCACAGGACGACGGCGAGCGCGTCGAGCGGCCACAACACCACCCCGAGCAGGACGGCATACGCCAGCTCGCGCCAGGTCGCCGCCTCCCGCAACCGCGTCGCAAGCCACACGCGCAACCCCGGCGCGTCCGGAACCTTGTGCGCCCCCTGCGGCAGCCGGTGCGCCGTGCCCGACGCCAGGTGGGCAGCGCTCGGCGCGAGACGCGCGCCCTCCGGCACCCAGCGCACCTCTTCCGCCGGCCGATGCGCCGTGCCCGACCCCGCTCCCGCCCCCACTCCCACCCACCTCAACCGCCACCGCTCAACGGCGGCCACAGGCAACCCGATCAGCGCGGTCAGCAGGAGCAGCGGCAGTCCGACGAGCACGACGGCCAGCGCACCCCCGGCCACGGCACCGCACGCGATCACCACAAGGACGACGGCCCCGAACACCGCCCCGCCACCCAGATAGGCGACCGCCCGCCACGGCCACGCCGACCGCAGGTACCCGCGCCCGCCCAACGCCCGCCAGATCTCCATGACGATCACGTTAGAAGGGGCTCGCGGCCCGGACCATACGGCTCGGTGGAGCTCTGGGGTATGCCTGGCCCTACCCCCAACTCTCGTCCCTGCCGCACTGATTCGGACCCCCGAGCCGAGGTTTCGTAGTCCCGCAGTCACCGGTCCACCGGCCGAACCGCCAACCGAACCACCAAGAGACACGGGGAACGAGACCAGATGAGAACCCACGCCACCGGCACGATCGACGCGCTCAAGACCATCAACGCGGTCGAACTCCACGACGTCCACCGGGAGTTCGGCACCGGCACCGGCACCGGCAAGGTGACCGCACTGGACGGCGTCTCCCTCGCCTTCCCGCGCGGCACGTTCACGGCGGTCATGGGCCCGTCCGGCTCGGGCAAGTCCACGCTGCTCCAGTGCGCGGCCGGCCTGGACCGCCCCACCGCGGGCTCGGTCCGCCTCGGCGGCACGGAACTCACGGCCCTCACCGAACGCAGGCTCACCCTCCTGCGCCGCGAACGCATCGGCTTCGTCTTCCAGTCCTTCAACCTCCTCCCGTCCCTGACCGCGGCACAGAACGTCGCCCTCCCCCTCCGCCTGGCCGGCCGCAGAGTCCCGAAACCGCAGGTTCGCGAGGCCCTGCACCGGGTCGGCCTGGGCGCCCGCACCCACCACCGCCCCGCCGAACTCTCCGGTGGCCAGCAACAACGCGTCGCCCTGGCCCGCGCCCTGATCACCCGCCCCGAGGTCCTGTTCGCCGACGAGCCGACGGGCGCGCTCGACACCCGGACCGGCAAGGACGTACTTACGCTGCTCCGCACCCTTACCGACACCGAGCACCACACGATCGTGATGGTCACGCACGACCCCTTGGCGGCGTCGTACGCGGACCGGGTCGTCTTCCTGGTCGACGGAGCCGTGAGCGGCGAACTGACCGGCGCGTCCGCGCCGGAGATCGCGCACCACATGACCACCCTGGAGGCCGCCCCGTGCTGAGCATTGCGCTGCGCACCCTGCGCACCCGTTGGGCCACCTTCACCGGCAGCTTCGTCGCCCTGGCACTCGGCGTCTGCCTGCTCACGGTCATGGGCCTGGCCCTGGCGTCGTCCTTCGACGCCCCCGAACGCCGACCGGAACGTTTCGCGACGGCCGAGGTGGTGGTCCAGGGCCAGGACACCCTGCGGGTGAGCACACCGTCCGGCGTCCGCACCGAGAAGCTCGCGAGCCCACGCCCGATCCCGAAGCGCACGATCGCCGCGCTGCGCAAGCTGGGCCCGGTCACCGAGGACCGCTCCTTCGCCGTACGGGCAAAGGGCGCGCCGCAGGACTTGCTGGGTCACCCCTGGTCGACGGCCCGGTTCGCCCCGTACGAACTGGCCACGGGCCGGGCCCCCCGAACCGCGGACGAGGTCGTGGCGACGGGCACCTGGACCTCCGTGGGCCACCACCTGCGCACCACCTCGGGAACCCTGAAGGTGGTCGGCACCGTCCACGAACTCCCGTTCGAGAACGCCCTGTTCTACACGGACGCCCAGGCGGCCCGACTCGCCCCGGTGAGCACGCAGTTGGTGGTGGGGGCCGCTGCGGCGGAGGTGCGGCGGGTGGTGAACGGGGGCGGTGCGAGTCCGACCCAGGGCGAGCACGCCGACGGCAGTGGCACCGACACCGGCCCCCGCGTACTGACCGGCGACGCCCGGCTCCTCGCCGACGCGGATCCCGACAGGGACAGCGCGGCTCTCACCACGCTGAACGCCCTGTTCGGAACGGCCGGCGGCGTCACGGGCTTCGTGTCGGTGTTCGTCGTGGCGTCGACGTTCGCCTTCGCGGTGGCACAGCGGCGCCGGGAGTTCGGGCTGTTGCGCACCGTGGGCGCCACGCCGGGTCAGATCCGTCGGACGGTGTGCGCGGAGGCGTTGCTGATCGGCGCGCTCGCCTCGGCGGCCGGCTGCGCGTTGGGCGGGTACGCCGCCCCGCACCTGGCGTCCCGGGTGGTCGACGGCGGCCTCGCGCCGGTGTGGTTCCGGATCGGCGGCGCCACATGGCCGTACCACCTGGCCTTCTGGACGGGCTTGCTGGTCTCCCTGTGCGGTGCGGCGACCGCGTCCTGGCGGGCCGGCCGAACCCCGCCCACGCAGGCCCTGCGCGAGGCGTCGGTCGACGGCGTGCCTCTGCCCCGAGGCCGCCTCCTCGCCGGTACGGCTTTGCTGCTCACGGCGGCCGCGACGCTCACCCTCGCTCTCGTGACCGACCCCGGCGACCTCCTCCACCGCAAGACGTACGTCAGCCGCCCGATGCTCCTGATCACGGCGGTCGCCCTGCTCTCGCCCGCCCTGATCCGCCCCCTCGTCCGCCTGACCGCCCGTTTCCCGGGCCCCATCGGCATGCTGGTCCGCGAGAACACCGCCACCGCCGCCCGCCGCACCGCGTCCCTGGCGGCGCCGATCCTGATCACGGTGGCCCTGACGGGCTCGTTGCTGGGCACGACGGCAGCCCTGAACGCCGCGAGATCGGCGGAGGCCCGGTCCCGCACCACCGCCGACTTCGTACTGACGTCGCCGGTCCCCTTCGCCGACACGACCGTCGACCGCCTGCGCGCGATCCCCGACACGGTGATCTCCCCCATCGCGTCGAGCGCGGTCTACACGCTCGAGGACGATGTGGCCCTCATGAAGTCCGAGGCGCGCGCGACCGACCCGCGCGCCCTCGCGGCAACGACCCGCCTCCCCCTCACCGCCGGCCGCGTCACGGCCCTCGACGACGACTCGATCATCGTCAACGAGGAGTGGCAGACCCACACCGTCGGCCACCGGGTGACCGTCTGGCTCGCCGACGGCACCCGCAAGTCCCTCCGCATCGCGGCCGTGATGCCGACGGGCACAGGCGACAACGGCGTGTACGTCACCCCGGCCAACGCCCCGCGCGCCCCCGTGCGCCGTATCGACGTGACGGTACGAGGCGACACGGACCCGGCACAGGCGGCGGCGACCTTGCGCAGGCTGGCGGCGGGGTCGGGCGCCGAGCTCCTCACCCGTCAGGAGTGGGTACGGCGCACAGCTCCCGCGGGCGCCTGGTCCCCCACGGACCGCGCGACCCGCCTCGGTTTCCTCCTGGTCCTGGGCATCGCGCTCCTCTATACGGGCATCTCGGTGGCCAACACCCAGCTCATGGCGGCCGCCGACCGCCGGCGCGAACTGACAGCCCTGCGCCTGGCGGGCGCAACCCGCGCCCAGCTCGTGCGCCTCACCACCGCGGAGGCCCTGACGACGGTGGCCCTGGGCACGATCCTGGGCCTCTTGGTGACGGCCCTGAACCTGATCCCCGTCTGGACGGCCCTGACCCTGCAGTCGGCGAGCCCGTCCCTCGCCCTCCCCTGGCAGCCCCTGGCCACCACGACGACGGCATGCGCCCTCCTGGCCATCGCCGCGGCCCTGCCGTCAACGGCCCTCGCCCTGCGCCGCAACGCACGGCGCCCTCTCTGACGAAGCCTCAGCAAAACAAAGATCCCGCCCGATCAACCGATCGGACGGGATCTCATCAACTGCTTCAGGTTTCCCTGAACAGTTGTTGCGGTGGACCTGAGGGGATTTGAACCCCTGGCCCCCTCGATGCGAACGAGGTGCGCTACCGGACTGCGCCACAGGCCCTTGCAACGAGTGAAACTCTAGCACCCCGATCCGCGTGCTTGGAAATCCGTTCCCGGCCGGCGGAGGGCGGCAGCGGCACAGGTGGGACGGGTGAGGGGGCGCGTGGAGCGGTCTACTCGTTGGCGGCCCGTGGCCGCTCGCCGTCCTCGTACTGATCGAACAACGGCGTACGCCCCCGTTCCCGCGCCCGCCGTGCGGAAGCCGCCCGGCGGGCGTCACTGCGCCCGTCGTCGTCCGCCTTCTCCTCCGCGGCAACGGTCTCCGACGCTTCCGCGGCCTCCCGCTGCCCGGCACCGGAGCCGCCCTGCGCCTCCTGATCCGGCGTGACGGAACTCGACCGCGCCGAACTCCACGCGTCCGGCGCCCCGAGATCCACGTCCGCGGTCGCCCGCGGAGCGACGGGCGCGGTCACGTACGTCGGCAACGGCACCGGCACCGGGTCCCAGCTGTCCCCGTGCCCGGGCCGCCGCTGCCGCTCGCGCTGCTGATCGACCCACTCGGCGTGGTCGGTCTGCTCGACGAGCGCGCGCCGGTCGGCGGCCAGCGCGGACAACCCGGGATCGGTCGCGGGCTCTGGCACTCCCTCCGGCTCGTCGACGTCCGCCTCGCCGGCGCTACGGCGCCGCGGCTGCCGCGCCCGCTCCCGCAGTCGCTGGGCGGCGGCCTCGGCGCGGCGGCGGTCCATCTGATAGGCGAAGCGGCGGCGCTCCTGGGAACGCAGGTAGGCGATGTACCCGCTGAGCAGCACGGCGGGCACGCCGGGCGCCCACAGGAAGGCGAGCCCGCCCACCGCGGCGACGATCGCGCCGAGCGTGAAGGCGATGAAGAGCACCACGGTTGTGCGCCGACGGCGCGCGAGGACCTTCGTGCGCCGGGCGCGCGCGGCGGCCGCTTCTTCGGAGGGCGTGCGCCGGGCCGCGGGCACGCGCTTGCGCGCGGGCGCGGGGCTCGATGCGCGCGCGGGCGCGGAGTCGGAATGACGCGCGGGCGCGGATCCGGAACCGGGCGCCGGCGCTTCCGCCTGTTCACGCGCCGGTTGCGTACGCCCCGAAGCCGGCGCCGGCGCCTCTGTCCGGACCTCCGCCCGCGCCTGCGGCCGGGTCGGAGGCATGGCGAAGGCCCGGACGTCCACCGAGTCGGTGACGACGTCCGGAGCGTCGGCGCTGGGCTCCCCCTCGTCGGCGGAACGCGCGCGCAGGTCCTTGGCGTACCGGCGCTCCATGCCCGCCCGTCCGGACAGCAACCGGATGGCTGTGCTGAAGCGTTCCGTCGGACGGGCCTCGTTCAGCTCGTCCTGCCTACGGAGCCACATCGGCACCAAGTAGGCGGCCCAGGCCCCGACAATGACTGCGTAGATGAGGCCGCTGCTGCTCACGCCTCACACGGTAGAGGGGTTTGCGTGAGGCCATCTGCCAATTGGGCCGGTGTGTCGCACGATCTGGCTGATATTTCGAACTTTTTTTGTGACCGATGCGATCAGCAGCCCACCGAGGGCGCGAATTTAATGCCTTGAGACGGTCGCCGAGCGATCAATTTCGAACAAGCATTCAATTTCTCGGGCTTTGGGCGGGCTATGCGGGATTCCCCGGCGTGTTCTGCCGGTTCCGCGGGGCGTCGCGGGACGCGTCGTGCGACGTCTGCTGGGAGCGTGCCCGCTGCCAGCGGTTGAGCAACCCCTCGGGGACCTCTTCCGCGGTGAGGGCGAAGACGAGGTGGTCGCGCCAGGCGCCGTCGATGTGGAGATAACGCGGCCTGAGCCCCTCCTCGCGGAATCCGAGTTTCTCCACGACCCGGCGGCTGGGCCCGTTCTCGGGGCGAATGCAGACCTCGATGCGGTGCAGACCGACGGTCCGGAAACAGTGGTCCACGACGAGCGCCACGGATGTCGGCATCACACCGCGGCCGGCCACCGACTCGTCCACCCAGTAACCGATGTGCCCCGAACACATGGAGCCCCAGGTGATTCCCGCGACCGTCAACTGCCCGACGAGCCGCCCCTGGTACTCGATGACGAAAGGCAGCATCCGGCCCGAGTTCGCCTCGGAGCGCAGATGCCGGACCATCTGGCGGTAGGTCGGCCGGTGCGCGATGGGCCCGCTCGGCGTGGGCGGCGGGATGGTCGCCTCCCAGGGGCGCAGCCAGTCCCGGTTGCGCCGGTTGACCTCGCGCCACGCCCGCTGGTCGCGCAGCTTTATGGGCCGGAGGACGATGTCACCGTCCGCCAGCACGACGGGCCAGGATGGGCTGTTCAGCTCGCACCCCCACTGATGGCGCCGGGTCTCGGGTGGTCGCCGCCGCGGATCTGGTCGACGGCGTGGACCAGCAGGGTTTCCAGGATGGCCAGTCCGTCCTTCACCCCGCCGGTGGAACCCGGCAGGTTGACGATCAGCGTCCCGGCCGCCACTCCGGCCAGTCCCCGGGAGAGCGCGGCGGTCGGCACCTTCTCCCGTCCGAACGCCCGGATGGCCTCCGCGATGCCCGGCACCTCGTAGTCGATCACCTTGCGGGTCGCCTCGGGCGTGCGGTCGGTGGGTGAGATGCCGGTGCCGCCGGTGGTGACGACGACGTCGTAACCAGCCTCGACGCCCGCGCGCAGCGCCGCCTCCACGGGCTCCCCGTCGGGGACGACCCGCGGCCCGTCGACGGCGAAACCGAAGCCTTCGAGGCCCTTGGCGATCAGCGGGCCGCCCTTGTCCTCGTAGACCCCTGCGGCGGCGCGGTTGGAGGCGGTGACGACGAGCGCGCGATAGGGCACGGCGCTCATGTCCGGCTCCAGTGGCCCGACTTGCCGCCCGTCTTCTCCTCCACGCGCACGTCCGTGATGACCGCTCCCTTGTCGACCGCCTTGACCATGTCGATCACGGTGAGCGCGGCGACGGAGACCGCGGTGAGGGCCTCCATCTCGACGCCCGTACGGTCCGTGGTCTTCACGGTGGCGAGGATCTCCACGGCGTCGTCCGCGACCGACAGATCCAGTTTCACACCGGACACCGACAACGGGTGACACAGCGGGATGAGGTCCGGGGTGCGCTTGGCGCCCATGATGCCCGCGATGCGCGCTGTGGCGAGGGCGTCACCCTTGGGCATCCCCTCACCGCGCAGCAGCTCGACCACGCGCGGTGAGACGAGGACGCGTCCGCTGGCGCGCGCCGTGCGCGCCGTCACGTCCTTCCCTGACACGTCGACCATGCGGGCGGCACCCGCCTCGTCGATGTGCGTCAGGCGGTCCTGCGCGGAGGGTCCGGGGGTGTCCCCCCGGGAAGGCACGGTCATGGTGTGTGGCGCTCCCGGTCCGGGCCCGTCGCGGTGCGGCGCATGGGCCTGTTGTGCGCGACACGGTACCCCCAAGTCGGCGCGAACAACTGCTCAGGACCGCCCCACGGACCGCCACGCGCGCGTGGGCTCAGCCGAGCAGGACGACCTCGACCTCGGTGCCGGGTTCGACGGACTCCACGTCCTCGGGTACGACGATCAGCGCGTCGGCGTGCGCGAGGGCCGCGACCAGGTGCGATCCGGCACCGCCGACCGGTGTCACGGACCCGTCGGCGTAGGCGCCCCGGAGGAACTGCCGTCGGCCCTTCGGCGAGGTCAGCGCCTTGCCGGTGGCGAGGGTCGCGCGCGTGCGCGGCCGGTGGACGTCGTCGAGCCCCATGAGCGTGCGGATCGCGGGGCGCACGAACAGCTCGAAGGAGACGTACGACGACACCGGGTTGCCGGGGAGCGCCAGCAGCGGGGTGTGGTCGGGGCCGATGGAGCCGAAGCCCTGGGGCTTGCCGGGCTGCATGGCGAGCTTGCGGAACTCGATGCCGCTGCCCGCCTCGTCCTCGTCGCCTACGTGGGACAGCGCCTCCTTTACGACGTCGTACGCCCCGACGCTCACGCCGCCGGTGGTCACCAGGAGGTCGGCGCGGACGAGCTGGTCCTCGATGGTGGAGCGGAGGGTCTCGGCGTCGTCGGGGACGGCGCCGACCCGGTAGGCGATGGCGCCGGCGTCGCGGGCGCACGCAGTGAGGGCGAAGCTGTTGGAGTCGTAGATCTGGCCGCTGCCCAGCTCCTCGTCGGGCTGGACGAGCTCGCTGCCGGTGGACATGACGACCACGCGCGGGCGCGGGCGTACGCGTACCGTGCCGCGCCCGATCGCGGCGAGCAGCGCGATCTGGGGCGGCCCGAGGACCGTACCCGCGTCGAGCGCGCGGTCCCCGGCCTTCACGTCGCTGCCCTTCGCGCGTACGTGCGCGCGTGCCTCGGCCGGCCGGTACACGTGCACGTGCCCCTCGGCGCCCTCGGGGGCGAGAGCGCGGGCGCGCATCCCGGCCACCGGGCCCTCGCCGAGACCCCCGTCGGTCCACTCGACGGGGACGACGGTCTCGGCGCCGGGCGGCAGCGGGGCGCCGGTCATGATGCGGGCGGCCTGGCCGGGACCCACGTGGATCAGCTCGGCCTGGCCCGCCGCGACGTCCCCGACGACGTCCAAGACGGCCGGGAACTCCTCGCTCGCGCCCGCGACATCCGCGACCCGTACCGCGTACCCGTCCATGGAGCTGTTGTCGAACGGCGGCAGCGAGACCGGCACCGTGACGTCCTCGACCAGGACGCAGCCCTGTGCGTCCAGGAGGTTCAGCTCGATGGGTTCCAGGGGGCGAACGGTCGCGAGGATGTCCTCCAGGTGTTCGTCCACCGACCACAGGTGGTCCGGGCCGGTGGTGCGGGTCGCGGCGCTGCTCAAGATCGCTACATCTCCTCGGCTACGTAACTGCGAAGCCAGGTCCGGAAGTCCGGGCCCAGGTCTTCACGTTCGCACGCGAGTCTGACAATGGCACGCAGATAGTCGCCGCGGTCCCCGGTGTCATAGCGGCGGCCCTTGAAGACGACGCCGTGCACGGGGCCGCCGACCTTCTCGTCCTGGGCGAGCTGCTGGAGGGCGTCGGTGAGCTGGATCTCGCCGCCGCGGCCCGGCTCGGTCTTGCGCAGTATGTCGAAGACGTGCGGGTCGAGGACGTAGCGGCCGATGATCGCGTAGTTCGACGGGGCGTCCGCCGCGTCGGGCTTCTCGACCATGCCGGTCACCTTGACGACGTCGCCGTCCTCGGTGGTCTCCACGGCCGCGCATCCGTAGAGGTGGATCTGCTCCGGCGCGACCTCCATGAGCGCGATCACGCTGCCGCCGTGCTGCTCCTGGACCTCGACCATGCGCGCGAGCAGCGGGTCGCGCGGGTCGATCAGGTCGTCGCCGAGCAGGACGGCGAAGGGCTCGTGGCCCACGTGCGGGGCGGCGCACAGCACGGCATGACCGAGCCCCTTGGGGTCGCCCTGGCGCACGTAGTGCATGGTCGCGAGGTCACTGGACTCCTGGACCTTGGCGAGCCTCCCGGCGTCGCCCTTCTTCTGGAGCGCCGACTCGAGTTCGTAGTTGCGGTCGAAGTGGTCCTCCAGGGGCCGCTTGTTGCGGCCTGTGATCATGAGGACGTCGTCGAGGCCCGCGGACACGGCCTCCTCGACCACATACTGGATCGCCGGCTTGTCGACGACCGGCAGCATCTCCTTGGGAGTGGCCTTGGTGGCCGGCAGGAACCGGGTACCGAGGCCGGCTGCGGGAATGACAGCCTTGCTGATCCTGGGCTGGGACTGAGTCATGCCCGCAACCTTATCCGGTGCCTTTGTAGGGAATCTGTGGCTCCGGTTAATTGGCTCTCATATGAGCGCATTAGGAAGGGTACGGGTACGACCTGTGGGTCACAGCGGACGTGCGGCCGAGACTGACAAGCGAATGTTGCGGCGAGAGTTCCTCGCGGTGAGGAACAGGTTGACGGCGGATGACCTGCGGGAAGCCGCGGGCGCGCTGGCGGGGCGTGCGCTGGAGCTGCCCGAGCTGGCGCGGGCGCGCTCGGTGGCGGCGTACGTCTCCGTGGGGAGCGAACCGGGCACCCTCGCGCTCCTGGACGCGCTGCACGCGCGGGGCGTGCAGGTCCTGCTCCCCGCGCTCCTGCCCGACAACGACCTGGACTGGGGCGCGTACGCGGGCGAGGGCTCCCTCGCCCGCGTACAACACGGCGGAAAGATGGCGCTGTTCGAGCCGTCGGGCGAGCGCCTCGGCCCGGACGCCGTAACCGGGGCCGACGTGGTGCTGCTGCCGGGGCTGGCGGTCGACGGGCGCGGAATGCGGCTGGGGCGCGGCGGGGGATCGTACGACCGCGTGCTGGCGCGACTGGAGCGCGCGGGCGCGCACCCCGCGCTGGTGGTGCTCCTCTACGACTCCGAGGTCGTCGAGCGCGTTCCCGCGGAGGTGCACGACCGGCCGGTGGACGCGGTGGTGACGCCGTCGGGCGTGCGCCGCTTCCAGAACAGCGCGTGAAGCGCCGTGGGGCGCGCGACATTCGCCACGCGCCCCACGGACGAAACCCGCGCCTCTCGGCTCACCGCCGGAGGCTCACGGCTTCAGCACCAGCGTGTCGCTCGTGCTCTTGTCGACGGCCTTCTCCGAGAAGTTCCAGTCCAGCAGCTCGCCGTCGGCCCACTTGCTCGTCTGGTCGGTGTAGTGGGAGCTGTAGGCGTGCCCGGACGCCCCGGTGAGGTTGATCCACTTCGACTTGTCGAGGTCGTCGAGGTTGACCACCATGCGCATCGAGGGGACCCACACCACGCCGTAGCCGCCGGCGGCGTTCCAGCCGGTGGCGTTGACCGTGGCCTCGCCGCCGCTGAGCTTCCAGGGGCCGCGGTTGAGGATGTACTTCAGGAAGCCGGGACCGTCGGTGCCGAGGGTCTGGTTCTTCAGGAACAGGCGGTGCAGCCGGCCCCAGCTCCAGGTGTCGATGTCCTTGCCGAGCTTGGCGGTCAGCTCCCAGCGGGCGTCGATCATGGCGCGCTTGAACAGGTCGTCGCGGTTGTTCTCGGCGCCCGGCCGGGTGAGTGACTTGGGCGTGGTCCACCAGTCGCTCTTCGGGTCGTCCATGAGCTTGCGCACGACCTCGAACCAGCGGTCGCCGCCGTCCGGTTGCGCCTGGTCGGCGTCGCGCTCGCCGCACTCGCGGACCTTCTGCGTGTCGTCCGCGGGCCCGGTGGTGTTGACCGGGTCGACCCACAGGCACTGGCCCTTGACGCGCAGTTCCTTGGGCAGCTTGTTGCCGAAGGCGAGCTTGAGGATGTTGCGCCAGACCGCGTTGAAGTAGGCGGCCGCGGCCGAATCGGCGTCCTGGGTGTAGTCCCAGCCCTCCAGCAGTTTCTGCGCCTCGCGGACGTCCTTGTCCTTGACGTCGATCTTCAGCAGCGCGGGCACGACCTTCTGGGCGATCACGCTCGTGTCGTCCAGCTGCATCTGGCGCATGTCGTCCGTGGAGATCTTTCCGCCGCCCTTGATCTTCTGCTCGATCAGGTCGGTGATCCGCTGGCTACGGGTGCCGTAGCCCCAGTCCGTGGTGAGCGTGTAGGGGTACTTGTCCGGGTCGATGACGGCCTGGTTGGCGGTGACGATGTAGCCGCGCTTCGGGTTGTACTCGTAGGGCAGCGCGTCCGAGGGGATGTACCCGGTCCACTTGTAGCTGGAGTCCCAGCCCGGCGCGGGCAGCGAACCGTCGTCCTTCTTCGCGCGCGTGGGGATCTTTCCGGGCAGCGTGTAGCCGATGTTGTCCTTGTCGGCGTAGATCAGGTTCTGCGAGGGGACGTCGAACAGCTTTGCCGCGGAGCGGAATTCGCTCCAGTTCGACGCCTTGTCCATGGCGAAGACGGCGTCCATGGTCGTGCCGGCGTCGAGCGCGGTCCAGCGCAGCGCGATGCCGTAGCCGTCGCCGCGGTCGGGTGCGGCCGTGTCGACGGTGGCCTTCTTGCCGACCTTCACGAGCTCGTCGTCGCGGTCGGACAGCAGGGGGCCGTTGTTGGTCTCGCGGACGACGATCTTCTTGGAGGCGCCGCCGGCGACCTTGATGGTCTCCTCACGGGTCTTGAACGGCTTGACCGTGCCGTCGTACAGGTAGCCGTCGCCGCTGAGCTTCTCCAGGTAGAGGTCGGTGACGTCGACCCCGGAGTTGGTCATGCCCCAGGCGATGTCGGCGTTGTGCCCGATGACGACGCCGGGCATGCCCGCGAAGGTGTAGCCCGTGACGTCGTACTGGCACTTGCTGGAGACCGTGCGGCAGTGCAGGCCCATCTGGTACCAGACGGACGGCAGCGAGGCCGACAGGTGCGGGTCGTTGGCCAGCAGCGGGTGGCCGGTGATGGTGTGACTCCCGGCGACGACCCAGGAGTTGGAGCCGATGCCCTGGCCGTTCACGCCGACGGCCGTGGGAACGTCGTCCAGGACGTCGTAGAGGCCCGAGAGCTGGCTCGTCAGGGCCGAGCCCGCCGAGGTCGACGAAGAGCCCGTAGAACCGCTTGTGGACGTTCCGCCGGTCGACGTGGAGCCGTTCTGCTCGAACGTCTGGGTGAGCTCGTCGTACTGGCCCTCCTGGACGATCGCCTTGTTGCGGTCGTACGGGTAGTCCGGATACAGGTCCTTGATCTGCTTCGGGCCGAGACGGCTGGTCATCAGGGCGCGGTCGATCTCGTCCTGCATGTTGCCGCGCAGGTCCCAGGCCATCGCCTTCAGCCACGAGACCGAGTCGACCGGGGTCCACTTCTCCGGCTTGTAGTCGTTGGTGAAGCCCAGGGCGGCGTATTCGAGGGAGATCTCCTTGCCGTCCTTGCCCTGCAGATAGGCGTTGACCCCCTTGGCGTACGCCTGGAGGTACTTCTTGGTGGAGGCCGACAGCTTGGTGTCGTACTCCTCCTTGGCGACGCGGTCCCAGCCCAGGGTGCGCAGGAACTCGTCGTTCTTGACCTGGCTCTTGCCGAACATCTCCGACAGGCGCCCGGAGGTCATGTGGCGGCGCACGTCCATCTCGTAGAACCGATCCTGCGCCTGGACGTAGCCCTGCGCCATGAACAGGTCCTCGTCGGACGAGGCGTAGATCTGCGGGATGCCGTAGCCGTCGCGCTTCACGTCGACGGGACCTGACAGGCCGTCGAGGGTGATCGAGCCCTTCGTCTGCGGGAACGACGCGCGGACGGTGCTGATCGACCAGTACGCCCCATAGGCGACGCCTCCGATGATGGCCAGGACCAGCACCAGAACGACCAATCGGGCTTTGCGCCCCTTCTTCCTGCCGGACTTGCCGGGCTTGTCACCCGTTGTGGCGGTGATGTTGGGGGGCATCGCTGTCCTTGCTGTCCTAACGCGAGCGGCAGGCGGGCTGTGACGTTGAATGAGCGCTGGAGCAACCATAGGCGCAGGGCCTACGGCCCCTTGACGCGGAGTCGGGAACGGGCGCGGAAGCGCGTTCGGTCCCGCCTCCGGAAGCGTCAAGAAATCGTCAAGAGTTAGGTAAGGTAACGAAGTACTTGGATGCGGAGTTCCTCGGCTTCGTGTCCTATGTACGTGAGCTCCCGCGCGGGATGCGTGTGAGCCAGGGAAGGGAACGGCCGCTGACTGTCCACCACCTCAACCAGCTTCTGCTCGTCTGCTCGCTCGTCCTGCTCGTCGCCGTGGCAGCGGTCCGGATCTCCTCGCGCAGCGGGCTCCCCAGCCTGCTCGTGTACCTGGGGATCGGCGTCCTCATGGGTCAGGACGGGATCGGCAACATCCACTTCGACAACGCCGAGATGACCCAGGTCATCGGATACGCCGCCCTGGTCGTGATCCTCGCCGAGGGTGGCCTGGGCACGAAGTGGAGGGAGATCAGGCCAGCCCTGCCGGCCGCCTCCGCGCTGGCGCTGGGCGGGGTCGCGGTGAGCGTCGGGGTGACGGCGGCGGCCGCGCACTACCTGATCGGGCTGGAGTGGCGGCAGGCGCTCATCGTCGGGGCCGTCGTCTCCTCGACGGACGCGGCGGCGGTCTTCTCGGTACTGCGCAAAATCCCGCTCCCCGCGCGCGTGACGGGCACGTTGGAGGCGGAGTCCGGCTTCAACGACGCCCCTGTCGTCATCCTGGTGGTCGCGTTCTCCACGGCGGGCCCGGTCGAGCACTGGTACGTGCTGCTGGGCGAGATAGCGCTGGAACTCGCCATCGGCGCGGCCATCGGGCTCGCGGTCGGCTGGCTCGGCTCCTGGGGTCTCAGGCACGTGGCGCTGCCCGCCTCCGGCCTGTACCCGATCGCGGTCATGGCGATCGCCGTCACGGCGTACGCGGGGGGCGCGCTGGCGCACGGCAGCGGCTTCCTCGGCGTCTACCTCGCCTCCATGGTGATGGGCAACGCGAAGCTGCCGCACTGGCCCGCCACGCGCGGGTTCGCCGACGGGCTCGGCTGGATCGCCCAGATCGGCATGTTCGTCCTGCTCGGTCTCCTGGTCACCCCGCACGAACTCGGCGACGACGTGTGGCCCGCGCTGGTCATCGGCCTGGCGCTCACCATGGTCGCGCGCCCCCTGAGCGTGGTGCTGTGCCTGCTGCCCTTCCGGGTGCCGTGGCAGGAACAGACCCTCATGTCCTGGGCCGGGCTGCGCGGCGCGGTCCCCATCATCCTGGCGACGATCCCGATGGTGCAGGGCGTCGATGCCAGCCGCCGCATCTTCAACATCGTCTTCGTCCTGGTCGTCGTCTACACGCTGATCCAGGGGCCGACGCTGCCCTGGCTCGCCCGCAAGCTGCGCCTGGGCGAGGGCGCCGAGGCCGCCGACCTCGGCATCGAGTCCGCACCGCTGGAACGGCTGCGCGGGCACCTGCTGTCCGTCGCGATCCCCGAGGGCTCGAGGATGCACGGCGTCGAGGTCAACGAACTGCGCCTCCCGGCCGGGGCCGCCGTCACGCTCGTCGTCCGCGACGGAAAATCGTTTGTCCCCCTGCCCACGACGGTCCTGCGGCGTGGCGACGAGCTCCTGGTCGTCGCCACGGATCCCGTCCGGGACGCGGCGGAGAAGCGGCTGCGGGCCGTGGGGCACGGGGGCAAGCTGGCCGGGTGGCTGGGGGCGAACGGGGCGGGCGCGGGGCGCTGAGGCGCGGGGCGCTGAGAGGGCGGTGTGCGCCGGGGTGGGCCGCGCTGATGGGTGCCGGGGGCGCGCTGCGGGGCGGGCGGCGTTGCGAGCGGGGGGAGCGTGCGGTCGGGGTTGGGGCGTGCGCCGCGCGCGGTGTGGGCGGGCAGGGGGGCGTGCACGGCGCGCGAGGCGGCACTCCATGTCGTTAATGGCGTGTTTCGTACGGTTCACGCCCCCGTCATTCGCAGGTAAACGCGGCGCATGGTGCTCGCTTTCACAGGCGTCGCACGCGTCAATCCCTGTACGATGAAGGCGCACCCTGATCGAACCAACTCTGCCTGACGCAGAGCTGGCGCGACCGTATGGCGGTCGGAGCACCTCCGCAGTGGGCCCCGGCATCTACCGCAGTTCCGCGCAAGAGGACAGCTCTCGGCGCCCCCGCACGGGCGCGCTACCAGGCGGCAGAAAGGCACGGGCCGTGGCATCCACGGTCTCCACCGAGCCGTCGAAGGACACGTCGGCTTCCTCCCGCCCGGGATACGGGCAGCTGTTGCGCACGCGCGGCGCCTGGACGTTCCTGCTCCCGGGTTTCGCGGCGCGCCAGCCGTTCGCGATGCTCACCATCTCCATCGTGCTGCTCGTGCAGCACACCACCGGCTCGTACGGGGCGGCGGGCGCCGCCGCGGCCGTCACCGGTGTCTCCATGGCGTTGTTCGCGCCCTACAGCGGCCGCCTCGCCGACCGCTACGGGCAGCGCGCCGTGCTGATCCCCGGCGTGCTGCTGCACACGCTGTCGGGCCTGACGCTGACGGCGCTCGCGCTCGCCCACGCGCCCCTGTGGGCGCTGTTCGCGGCGGCTGTGCCGACGGGCGCTTCGGTGCCGCAGATCGGGCCGATGGTGCGCGCCCGCTGGGGCGTGAGGCTCCAGGACTCGCCCCTGATGACCACCGCGGCGGCCTTCGAGTCCGTCACCGACGAGTTGACCTTCGTCTTCGGTCCGCTGCTGGCCACCGCACTGTGCACCGGCATCGACCCGGCCGCGGGCCTGATGACGGAGGCGGCGCTGACCCTGATCGGCGGACTCCTGTTCGCGGCGCAGAAGAGCACACAGCCCGCCGTCTCCGTCGCCGGGCACGCGCGCGTGGAGCACGCTTCCGCACTGCGCGTCCCCGGTGTGCGCGTGCTGGTCGTGGCCTTCCTGGGCATCGGCTCCGTCTTCGGCGGCATGCAGGTGTCACTGGCCGCGTTCAGCGAGTCGATCGGCGAACCCGGGCTGAACGGCGTCCTGTACGGCGTCTTCGCAGCGGGCAACATGCTCTCCGGGATCGTGTGCGGGGCGGTCGCGTGGAAGGCGGCTCCGCAGCAGCGCCTCGTGGTGGGCTACGGCGCACTCGCGCTGACGGCCTCCGGCCTGTGGGCCGCGCACTCGGTGCTCGTCCTGGCCGGCCTCGGCCTGCTCGTCGGCATGTGCATCGCGCCCGCGCTGATCACCGGTTACACGCTGGTCGAGGGTCTGGTCCCGGCCGGCGCCCGCACCGAGGCGTTCACCTGGCTGACCGGCGCTGTGGCGCTCGGCCAGGCTGCCGCGGTCACCGTCG
Source organism: Streptomyces cylindrosporus (assembly GCF_022698165.1). Lineage (GTDB taxonomy): Bacteria > Actinomycetota > Actinomycetes > Streptomycetales > Streptomycetaceae > Streptomyces > Streptomyces cylindrosporus. The sequence goes on along the minus strand of NZ_JALDAY010000004.1, from coordinate 483,511 downwards.
CCGGGCAGCTTGAGGACCGCTTCTGGGGCGGAGCCGGTTTCCTGGTGCCGATGGGCGGTACGGTGCTCGCCCTGGCGACCCTCGTGACCCTCAAGTCGCGGCTGGCCACACGGCCCCGGAGCAGGACCGTCGCACGTGGCGTCGGTCACCGCGTGCCGGTGACGGTGGACTGATCCTCAGGAATACGTCACTATGGACCGTCGTTAGCACTCATTGAGTGAGAGTGCCAGGAGGAAGACAGTGCCGACCTACCAGTACCAGTGCACCGAGTGCGGCGAGGGCCTCGAGGCGGTGCAGAAGTTCACCGACGACGCTCTGACCGAGTGCCCCAACTGCGGTGGCCGCCTGAAGAAGGTGTTCTCCGCGGTCGGCATCGTCTTCAAGGGCTCCGGCTTCTACCGCAACGACAGCCGCGGCTCCTCGTCGAGCAGCTCGCCGGCGTCGTCCAAGCCGTCGACGTCCGCCTCGTCGTCCTCGGACTCGTCTTCTTCTTCGACTTCGTCGTCCTCCGACTCGAAGTCGTCGAGCACCGGCTCCTCCTCCAGCAGCGCCGCGTAGTACTCGCGCCCACGGGACCCTGTCGTCGTACGACGGCGGGGTCTTCGGTGTTTCCGGAGGCGCTCTCAGTCCGTCACCGAGGCCGGATACTGTTCTGGCCATGGCGAACGCAGAGATCGGTGTAATCGGCGGCTCGGGCTTCTACTCGTTCCTCGACGACGTGACCGAGGTCCAGGTGGACACCCCGTACGGACCGCCCAGCGACTCCCTCTTCCTCGGCGAGGTCGCCGGCCGGCGGGTTGCCTTCCTGCCGCGCCACGGCCGCGGCCACCATCTGCCTCCGCACCGGATCAACTACCGCGCCAACCTGTGGGCGCTGCGCTCGGTCGGTGTGCGCCAGGTGCTCGGGCCGTGCGCTGTGGGCGGTCTGCGTCCCGAGTACGGGCCGGGCACGCTGCTCGTGCCGGACCAGTTGGTGGACCGTACGAAGTCCCGGGTGGGGACGTACTTCGACGGGCTGCCGCTGCCCGGTGGCAAGGTGCCGAACGTGGTGCACGTGTCCCTGGCCGACCCTTACTGTCCCGTCGGCCGTGCGGCCGCCCTCAAGGCCGCGCGGGGCCGGGACTGGGAGCCGGTGGACGGGGGCACGCTGGTGGTGGTCGAGGGGCCGCGCTTCTCGACCCGTGCCGAATCGTTGTGGCACCAGGCGCAGGGCTGGTCGGTGGTGGGCATGACCGGACACCCCGAGGCGGCGCTCGCCCGTGAACTGGAGCTCTGCTACACGTCGATGACCCTGGTCACCGACCTGGACGCGGGCGCCGAGACCGGCGAGGGCGTCTCGCACGACGAGGTGCTGCGGGTGTTCGCGGCGAACGTTGACCGGCTGCGGGGGGTCCTGTTCGACGCGGTCGCCGGCCTGCCCTCGAACGAGGACCGGGACTGCCTGTGCACAACGGCGCTGGGCGGCATGGATCCGGGCTTCGAACTGCCGTGAGCCGATGGCGAGGAGGGTCTCGCAGGGTGCGGAACTTCCCGTTCGGGTGAGGGAGTTGTCCACAACCCGTCGGTAGTCCACCGGCCTCGGCGGGAATCGGCGCAAAGCCCCATCGTGGGCCTGCAAGCCGATTCCTCGACGCAGGTGGTGATCCGCATGTCCCTCCCTCCTCAGCTGCCCGTCTCCCCTTCCGTTCCGCATCCGCCCGGCACCGACGTCCCCGCCACGTGCGAGGTACCGCACTTCGCTCCCGTGCGGGTGCGCGGCGGGCGGTACCAACTGGGGCGGCTCGTACGGCACCGGAGGCGGGCCGTGGCGGCCGGCCTCGCCGTCACGGCGGCCGCGCTGGTGGCGGCGGGCCCGCGGGACGGAGACGGAGCGCGCGGGCATCCCGTGGCTGAGCCCGTGCGGAAGCACCCTGCCGTCCGGGTCGTGTCCGCGCCGGTGCGGATCGCCGACGCGGCGACGGTCCGGCTGCTGCGGCCCGGCGACCGGGTGGACGTCATCGCCGCACAGGACACGGCGACCGGCGGGGACGCGCGCGTGGTCGCGCGCGGGGCGCGGGTGACCAAGGTGCCGGAGCCCTTGGACGGCGCCGGCGACAGTGGTGCGCTGGTCGTGCTCTCGGTTCCTCGTTCCACTGCTGCGCGCCTCGCGGGCGCGGGTGCGACGGCGCGGCTGGCGGTGACACTGTGTTGAGCTTCGCGGTGCATATCTTGCGCGAATTCCTGTCAAGTCCCTCGTTCGAGCTACCCAATTGGACAGGGTGGCCTCGCGTTGACGTAGGTTGCGGAGCTGTTTGTTCCGCAACGTGTTCCACAACCTGTGCATGCGAGAAGAGGCCACGAGGTGAGCGAGAAGAAGGAACCGAGCGTCTGGGACGGCTTCAAGGCGTTCCTGATGCGCGGGAACGTCGTCGACCTGGCAGTAGCGGTGGTCATCGGCGCCGCCTTCACCAACATCGTGAACTCGGTGGTGAAGGGGGTCATCAACCCGCTCGTCGGAGCCGTCGGCACGAAGAACCTCGACAGCTACAGCTCGTGCCTGAAGGACCCGTGCGTACTGAACGCCGACGGCACGGCGAAGAGCGGCATTCCGATCATGTGGGGTTCCGTCCTCGGCGCCACCCTCACCTTCGTGATCACGGCGGCCGTCGTCTACTTCCTGATGGTGCTGCCGATGTCGAAGTACCTGGCACGGCAGGAGGCCCGCAGGAAGGCGAAGGAGGGCACGCACGAGGTGATCGAGGTGACCGAGCTGGAGGTGCTCAAGGAGATCCGCGACGCGCTGGTCGCGCAGCGCGGCTCCGGGCACGACGAGCGGTAGCCACAGCGGCCCGCCGGCTCTGGCGGGTGGCGGCCGACGCGGCTCAGAGGTGGTGGGGCGGCTTCTCGTCGAGGAAGCGCTTCAGGTCGGCCGCGGAGTCGCCGCCGGAGCCCGGTCGCTCGCCCCAGCCGCGGTCCGTGTCGTCCGAGGACTGCTGGTCCAGCGGGTCGTCGAAGATCAGCGCGGGCTTCGGGGCGCTCGGTTCGGGGGCGGGGACGGAGGTCATGCCTCCAGGGTACGGCCCCGGGGGCGCGAGGAGGCCGGATGGCGCCGGTGGCTCAGACGGCGTGCAGGCCGTGCGCCGTGAAGACGCTCCTGGCCAGGGCGGTCTGCTCCGAGGTGGGGCAGGGGGTGTCGTGCAGGGCGAAGGTTCGGCCGAGGGTCTGCCACTTGGCCTCGCCGAGCTTGTGGAAGGGCAGGACGTCGACACGGCCGACGTTGCCGAGCGAGGCGGCGAAGGCGGCGACACCCTCGACATTGGCCGGATCGTCGGTGAGCCCCGGCACGAGCACGAAGCGGACGTGGACCTCCTTGCCGAGGTCCGCGAGGCGCCGGGCGAAGTCGAGGGTGGGCTGCAGGGGGCGGCCGGTGACCTTGCGGTAGGTGGCGCGGTCCCAGGACTTGATGTCGAGCAGGACGAGATCCGTGTCCCTCAACAGCGCGTCGGTGGCGCGGGCGCCGAGGAAGCCCGAGGTGTCGAGGGCGGTGTGCAGGCCGAGCTCGTGCTTGAAGCGGTGCAGCAGTTCGCCGGTGAACACGGGCTGGAGCAGGGGCTCTCCCCCGCTGATCGTCGTACCTCCGTCGGCGGCCGCGATGAAGCGCGTGTACTTGCCGGCTTCGGCGACGATCTCGTCGGCTGTGGTGCGCCTGCCGTCACGCATGCGCCAGGTGTCGGGGTTGTGGCAGTACAGGCAGGTCAGCGGGCAGCCCGACAGGAAGGTGACGAAGCGGGTGCCGGGGCCGTCGACGCCGGTCGACAGGTCCCACGAGTGGACCGACCCAACGGCCGGGCGACGCGCCGCCACGGCGGCCGGGGTGGCGGGGGCGCCCGTCCGCGCCGGCGTGGTCGGCGCGGACGGAAGAAGCATGGTCATCGCCGTGCTCCCTCAAAGTGCGCCGTGGAAGGTGCGGTTGATGACGTCGAGTTGCTGCTCGCGGGTGAGGCGCACGAAGTTGACCGCGTAGCCGGAGACCCGGATGGTCAGCTGCGGATACTTCTCGGGGTGCTCCATCGCGTCCTCGAGGGTCGCCTTGTCGAGCACGTTGACGTTCATGTGGAAGCCGTCGCTCGCCATGAAACCGTCCAGGACGCCGGCGAGGTTGGCGACGCGCTCCTCGGGGGTGCGGCCGAGGGCGTCCGGAGTGATGGTGTTGGTCAGCGAGATGCCGTCCTCCGCGTCGTCGTAAGGGAGCTTGGCGACGGAGAGGGCCGACGCGATGTAGCCGTGCTCGTCGCGCCCGTTCATGGGGTTGGCGCCGGGCGCGAAGGGGGTGCCCGCGCGGCGGCCGTCGGGCGTGTTGCCGGTCTTCTTGCCGTAGACGACGTTCGAGGTGATCGTCAGGACGGACTGGGTGTGCACGGCGTCGCGGTACGTCGGGTGCCGGCGGACCTTCTCCATGAAGTCGTGGACGATCCAGCGTGCGAGGGAGTCGGCCCGGTCGTCGTTGTTGCCGTACGCCGGGTAGTCGCCCTCGACGACGTAGTCGACGGCAAGGCCCGTTTCGTCCCGGACGACCTTCACGCGTGCGTGCCTGATCGCGGACAGGGAGTCGGCGGCGACCGACAGGCCGGCGATGCCGCACGCCATGGTGCGCAGGACCTCCCGGTCGTGCAGGGCCATTTCGAGGCGCTCGTAGGCGTACTTGTCGTGCATGTAGTGGATGACGTTGAGGGCGTGCACGTAGGTCTTCGCGAGCCAGCCGAGCATGGCGTCGTACTGGACGAGGACGGTGTCGTAGTCGAGGTACTCGTCGGTGATCGGCTCGAAGCCCTCGACGACGGTCTTGCCGGTCTTCTCGTCACGACCGCCGTTGATGGCGTACAGCAGGGCCTTGGCGACGTTGACGCGGGCGCCGAAGAACTGCATCTGCCTGCCCATGGCCATCGCGGAGACGCAGCAGGCGATGGCGGTGTCGTCGCCGTACTTGGGGCGCATGAGCTCGTCGGACTCGAACTGCAGGGCGCTGGTGTCGACGGCGACCTGGGCGGCGTACCTCTTGAAGGCTTCGGGGAGGCGCTGCGACCAGAAGACGGTGAGGTTGGGTTCGGGGGCGGGGCCGAGGTTGTAGAGGGTGTTGAGGGCGCGGAAGGTGGTGCGTGTGACCAGCGGGCGCCCGTCCTCGCCGAGGCCGGCCATGGACCAGGTGACCCAGGTGGGGTCGCCGGAGTAGAGCTCGTTGTACTCGGGGGTGCGCAGGAAGCGCACGATGCGGAGCTTGATGACGAAGTCGTCGATGATCTCCTGGGCCTCGGACTCCGTGAGCAGGCCGCGCTCGATGTCCCGCTGGAGGTAGATGTCGAGGAAGGCGTCGATGCGGCCGATCGACATGGCGGCGCCGTTCTGTTCCTTGACCGCGGCGAGGTAGGCGAAGTAGAGCCACTGGACGGCTTCGCGGCCGGTGCGGGCGGGGCCGGAGATGTCGAGGCCGTAGGAGAGGGCCATGGCCTTGAGTTCTTCGAGGGCGCGGATCTGCTCGGCGACTTCCTCGCGTTCCTGGATCACCTCCGCACTCGGCCAGAGGACTTCGACTGCGCTTTTGTCCGCTCGCTTCGCGACGATGAGCCGGTCGACGCCGTAGAGGGCGACGCGGCGGTAGTCGCCGATGATGCGGCCGCGGCCGTAGGCGTCGGGCAGGCCGGTGATGATGCCGGAGGAGCGGCAGGCGCGGATCTCGGGCGTGTAGGCGTCGAAGACGCCGTCGTTGTGGGTCTTGCGGAGCTTGGTGTAGATCTCCCGGACGGCGGGGTCGGCCTCGTATCCGTAGGCGTTCAGGGCGCTTTCGACCATCCGCCAGCCGCCGTTGGGCATGATGGCGCGCTTGAGGGGGGCGTCGGTCTGGAGGCCGACGATGATGTCCAGGTCGCGGTCGATGTAACCGGGCGCGAAGGCGTCGATGCGGGAGGGCGTCCTGACGTCGACGTCGTAGATGCCGCGCTCGTTCTCGGTGGGGAACATCGAGAGGAGCTTGTTCCAGACCTTGGTGGTGCGTTCGGTGGGACCGGCGAGGAAGGAGGCATCACCCCCGTAGGGGGCGTAGTTGTGCTGGATGAAGTCGCGGACGGCGATGGTGTCGCGCCACAGGCCGCCCCGGAAGCCGGTCCAGGCGTCCTCCTGTGGAGACGGCTCGTGCGACGCCTCCAGGGCAGGAGTGACGGCAGTGGTTTCCGCAGGAGTGGCAGTCATGGCCCGTACCTTCCGCATCGCTTCGTCAATACGGATCCATTGCACGCCCGCGTACGCGCCGCCGGGAGCTGCATTGGTCCCCGATCGCGGGACAAAGGTCCCGGGTCCGATCGGCGAGAGCAGCGATCAAGGCGTTTGAGCTGGCCTTTTCGACGGGCCCTTCGACTCCCGTCCGCTTGTGAATCCCTTCACAAGAATTTCGGCGGGTTATCTGGTGTGCTTGGACCCATGACGTCCAGTTCGACTCCCGCATCCGGCCCCTCCGGCGCGTCACAGAGCCACAGACCACTGCGCACACTCAGGGCCCGCGGCCGCGACGAGGCACACCGCGTCGCCTCGCCGCTCGAGCTCTTCTTCGACCTGTGCTTCGTCGTGGCCATCGCCCAGGCGGGCGTCCAGCTGGTGCACGCGATCGCCGAGGGGCACGCGGGCGAGGGCATCCTCAACTACGCGATGGTGTTCTTCGCCATCTGGTGGGCGTGGATGAACTTCACGTGGTTCGCCTCGGCGTACGACAACGACGACGCGCTCTACCGGGTCGTCACCCTCGTCCAGATCGCCGGCGTGCTCGTCCTGGCGGCCGGAGTGTCCCGGGCGTTCGACGACCACGACTTCCTGGTCGTCTGGCTGGGCTACCTCATCATGCGCCTCGCCATGTCCGCGCAGTGGCTGCGCGCCGCGCTGTCGACCGAGGGCGCCGAGAGAACCATGGCGCTGCGATACGGCATCGGCGTTCTGCTCTGCATGGTCGGCTGGCTGGGTCTGGTCGTCCTGCCCGAGGGCGCCCGGCCGTGGGTCTTCCTCGTGATGGCGCTGCTGGAGATGTGCGTACCGCCCTTCGCGGAGAAGAGCCACCCCACGTCGTGGCATCCTCACCACATCTCGGAGCGGTACGGCCTGTTCACGATCATCGTGCTCGGCGAGACGATCGCCGCGGCCACCGTCGCGGTGAAGTCGGGCATCGACGAGCACGACGCCCTGGGCGACCTGCTGCCGATCGCCGTCGGCGGGCTGCTGATCGTCTTTGCCGCCTGGTGGATCTACTTCGTCGTACCGATCCACGGCCACCTGCGCTCCAACCGGCAGGCGTTCCTCTGGGGCTACGGCCACTACCTGATCTTCGCCTCGGCGGCGGCGATCGGCGCCGGTCTGGAGGTGGCGGTGGAACAGGCAATCGGCAAGGCGCACATCTCCACGCTGGCCGCGTCGGCCGCGGTGACCCTGCCCACAGCGCTGTACCTGCTCACCGTGTGGGCTCTGCACTCCCGCTTCTACAAGGTGGGCATCGCCCAGCAACTGGTGCTTCCGACCACGGCGTTGCTGGTGATCTTGTGCACGTTCCTGGGCGACTGGTCGGTGTTCGCGGCGGGGATCGTGTCCGGGCTGGCGGTGGCGACCGGGACGGCGCTGACGGCGCGCATGGTCGCGCGGGAGCGCGGGGGGAGCGGGGCGAGCGGGGAGCGCGCGACGACACCGGTCGCCTGACGCTCGGCACGCGCCCCGGGCGGGCAAGACTGGGGACATGACAGTTGACGCTCTGACGGACGTCGCCGGCGTGCGGGTGGGCCACGCGACCCGCACCGGCGACGGTTGGCTCACCGGCACCACAGTCGTGCTGGCCCCCGAGGGAGGCGCCGTCGCCGCCGTGGACGTGCGTGGCGGCGGACCCGGCACCAAGGAGACCGACGCCCTCGACCCGCGCAACCTCGTGCAGAAGGTCGACGCGATCGTGCTGACCGGCGGCAGCGCGTACGGACTCGACGCGGCGTCCGGGGTGATGGCCTGGCTGGAGGAGCAGGGGCGCGGGGTGCGCGTCGGAGTGGATCCGGCGCACGTGGTGCCGGTCGTGCCCGCTGCGTGCGTCTTCGATCTGGGGCGCGGCGGCGATTTCCGCGCCCGTCCCGACGCGGCGACCGGGCGGGCCGCCGTCGAGGCCGCCGCGGCGAGCGCGGACAGCGCGCGCGTGCCGGAAGGGTGCGTGGGCGCGGGCACAGGAGCGGCCGTGGGGGCGCTGAAGGGCGGGGTCGGCAGCGCGAGCGTCGTGCTTGGCTCGTGGATCACTGTGGCGGCGCTGGTGGTGGCCAACGCGGCGGGATCGGCGATGGACCCCGAAACTGGCGTTCTGTACGGGGACTTGTTCCAGGGGCGCGTGAACTACCCAGAGGCGCACGTCCATGAAGCCGCACGCCGGCGCCTCGCCGAGATCGCGGCGAAGAACGCGCCCCCTCCGCTGAACACCACGCTCGCCGTGGTCGCCACGGACGCGGACCTCTCCAAGGCGCAGGCGCAGAAGCTGGCTGGTACGGCGCACGACGGCATCGCGCGCGCCGTGCGGCCGGTGCACATGCTCAACGACGGGGACACGGTGTTCGCGCTGGCGACGGGAGAGCGCCCGCTCGATGCCGCGCACCCGCTCGCGCTCAACGAGATCCTCGCGGCGGGCGCGGATGTCGTGACGCGCGCGATCGTACGCGCCGTGCGCGCCGCGGAGTCGGTGGACGGGCCGGGTGGGATCTGGCCGTCGTACGGGGAGTTGTACGGGGGTCGGTGACTCGGAGGGAGCAGGTGGCGCGCGCTCGGCGCGCAGGACGTCGTCCTGGTGCGGGCGCGGGCCGGCTTCGCGGGTTGTGGCCGGTGCCTGGTGAGGCACGTCTCTGTGGTCGACCGGAGTCTGCCTGTGGCAGCGGGCGCGCGCGAGCGGACGGTGCAGATCGACCATGGGGCGGGCGGGGCGGGGGCTGTGCGCGCGCTGGGCTTGCGCAGGCCGTGGTGAGGGGCGCGGGCGGCGAGAGGGAGGGTGCGGGGCGTACGTGCGGCGCGCGACGAGCTCCGCACGCCCCAGCCAAGGGGCACAATGCGCCACGTACGCGCCCCCATCAGGCACCTGCACCCGCGCCACCAGCCCACACCCCCACCCCCACCCACCTGCGCCAAGACCCCACCCCATCCACCCCACCCACACCCCGTGATTGTCCCGGTTCTGTCACGTGAGGGCGTCAACGGCCATCCGAGGGAACCTCATCAGGCGCCAGTTCCCTCTTTCTCCACGCACTGGAGCGGATCACGCACAACATACGAACCTGGAGCAGCCCGTGACAACGCCGTACATAGCAGCGCGGCGCGCGCTTGGGGCCTGTGCCGTCCTCATGGTCGGCGCCCTCACCCTCACCGCCTGCGGCGGCAATGCCAACGCCGATGCCAACTCCTCGAGCGACGGCAAGGACGGCAAGGCATCGTCCAAGACATCCACCGCGAAGATCGTCATCTCGGCGAAGGACGGCGCGACCAACGCGTCGATCAACACGACCGGCGTGAAGGTCAGCGGCGGCAAGCTGACCGACGTGAAGATGACGGTGGCCGGGACCGGGCAGGCCGTGGCGGGCGAGTTGTCCGCGAACGGCGGCACCTGGAAGCCGAAGGAGCAGTTGGAGCGCGGGACCAAGTACCAGATCTCGGCGACCGCGAAGGACGGGGACGGTCGTCCGGCGGCCGCCAACTCGATCTTCACCACGGTGAGTTCCGGAAACAGCTTCATCGGGACGTACACGCCGGACAACGGGACCACGGTCGGTGTCGGGATGCCCGTGTCGTTCACCTTCGACAAGGTGATCAGTGACAAGAAGGCCGTTCAGTCGCACATCACGGTCACCTCCAGCAGTGGGCAGAAGGTGGTCGGGCACTGGTTCGGGGCGCAGCGGCTCGACTTCCGGCCCGAGGCGTACTGGAAGGCCGGCTCCAAGGTCACGATGAACATCGACCTGGACGGCGTGGAGGGCGCGAACGGCGTCTACGGGGTGCAGAAGAAGACCGTCACCTTCACCATCGGGCGTTCGCAGGTCTCCACGGTCGACGTGAACACCGAGACCATGACGGTCGTGCGCGACGGCAAGACGATCAAGACGGTCCCGATCTCGTCGGGCAGCCCGGAGCACACGACGTACAACGGGCAGATGGTGATCTCAGAGAAGTTCGTGCAGACGCGCATGAACAGTCAGACGGTCGGCCTGGGCGGCGAGTACGACATCCCGGACGTGCCGCACGCCATGCGTCTGACCCAGTCGGGGACCTTCATCCACGGCAACTACTGGTACAACAAGGGCAACCCGCCGTTCGGCCGCGAGGGCACCAGCCACGGCTGTGTCGGGCTCGCGGACGTACAGGGCGCGCAGGGAGCCACTCCCGCGAAGTGGTTCTACGACAACTCACTCATCGGGGACGTCGTGATCGTCAAGAACTCCCCCGACAAGACGGTGGCGCCCGACAACGGGCTCAACGGATGGAATCTGCCGTGGAGCGAGTGGACGGCGGGAAGCGCCGCGTGATCGCCCCGAAATCCTTCCTGATCGCGTCAAAGGCTGTCTGAACAGCGGCTTCTGACGGATCATCGGGCCGTGTGGGAACTTCTCACACGGCCCGGACGTTTTCTGTGCGCACGTTTTCTCGGTTCCCGGACATGATGTCCGACCGAGGGGCTACGGTATGCACCCACAAGGTGACATGCAGCAACGCCGGGAGAAACCTTGAGCGTTCCGTACGAGACGGCAGCGTACGAACCACCCGAGTCGCCCGAGTCTCCGGAGGAGCACCTCGCGCGACTCCTCGGCCGTGCCCTGAACTCCTTCGAGTTGCCGGACGAGACGATACGGCGCCTCGACTGCGCGCTGGCGCACGACAGTTCGCTGCACTCCGCGCACCACAGCGCGGGGCTGCACCGCGAGACGTACCGGCACACCTGGCTGCTGGCCGACGGCTCGGCGCTCACCATGTGGGAGCTCGTGCACAACACCGCGCCGGGCAGCGAGACGCAGCACGAGGTGTACGTCGACGAGGACGAGCTGCGTGCCGCGACCGCGCGCCTGCCGCTGCCGCCGGACGCGCCGGACTTCGAGCTGCCGGTGACGGTGCAGTTGTCGCCGATCCCCGAACCCCGGCACATCTACGTGCCGGACGACTCGGCGGACCACGCGCGCCGGCTCCTGCGCCGTGCGGAGAACCCGGACCGGCCTGGCGCGGACACGGCGGAACTGCTCGCCACGGCGTTCGCGCACCAGATCACGCAGGCCTTCGGGCGCCCGTGCCGCGCGGGTCGCGCCGGGCTGTGCTTCGCGCTCTACGAGCACGCGTTCCTGCTGCGCGACGGCGCGGAGATCGCCCTCTGGGAGGTCGAGCACACGGTGACGCCCGACGGGCGGCACATGTGCGAGGTGTACGTCAGCGAGGACGCGGCGCGGGACGCGATGGAGCGGCGGGCGGCGCAGGTTTCCTGACGGGGCGCGTACGGCTGGACGCGCGCCCCCCGGCGCCGGGTCCGGTGGCGTCGCGCGACTCAGCGCCCGTTGCTGAGCTGTCGTACCAGGCCCGCGAACGCGTCCCTCTCCGCCGCAGACAGCTCGACGGACTCCAACTGCGGGGCGGACTCACGCTGGCGCGGCAGGGCGCGCAGGGTTCGACCCATGGGCCACACGACCACACCGAAATGACCCCGGCGCGCGAGGCTGACAAGGCCGAACACCCAAATGGCGGCGGCGAGGGCGAGTATCACCACGCCCAGCGACTGGAGGATCGAGACGTGCTCATCAGGCATGGGGCCCAGTAGACACCACGGTCCGGGACTTTGGTCCCGGACCGTGACGTATCTCGCATGCTTCGCAGGTGTGGCACTTGCCTCAGGTGTCGTGAACAACTCACAACAGATCAAAGAGACATACGGTCGGCCGCAGTCCCCTCCCGCGGGGACTGCGGCCGACCGTCACGCGGAGCGCCGGGCGGTCAGGCCGCGACCGGCTGCTTCGCCTCTGCCGCCGCCGTGGCCGTGCCGTCCGCCGGGCCGGCGGTGGTGGCTCCCGGTGCCGGCTTGCGCATGCCCTTCAGGACCACGACCAGCGCTGTGGTGACACACGTGCCGACCGCGATGGCGATCAGGTAGAGGAACGGGTTGCCGATCAGTGGGACCACGAAGATGCCGCCGTGCGGGGCGCGCAGGGTGGCGCCGAAGGCCATCGACAGCGCGCCGGTGATCGCGCCGCCCACCATCGAGGAGGGGATGACGCGCAGCGGGTCGGCCGCGGCGAACGGGATGGCGCCTTCGGAGATGAAGGAGGCGCCGAGGACCCAGGCGGCCTTGCCGTTCTCGCGCTCGGTCTCGGTGAAGAGCTTGCCGCGGACCGTGGTGGCCAGCGCCATCGCGAGCGGCGGGACCATGCCGGCCGCCATGACCGCGGCCATGATCTTCATCGCGGAGTCGCTGGGGTTGGAGACCGCGATACCGGCGGTGGCGAAGGTGTACGCGACCTTGTTCACGGGGCCGCCGAGGTCGAAGCACATCATCAGGCCGAGCAGGGCGCCGAGCAGGATGGCGTTGGTGCCGGAGAGACCGTTCAGCCAGTCGGTCATGCCCTTCTGGGCGGAGGCGATGGGCTTGCCCACCACGACGAACATCAGGAACCCGACGATCGCCGAGGAGATCAGCGGGATCACCACCACGGGCATGATGCCCCGCACCGCCGGTGGGATCTTCACCTTCTGGATGGCCATCACCACGCCACCGGCGAGCAGACCGGCGACCAGGCCGCCGAGGAAGCCCGCGTTGATGGTGAGGGCGATCGAGCCGCCGACGAATCCCGGGACGAGACCGGGCCGGTCCGCCATGCCGTAGGCGATGTAGCCGGCCAGGACCGGGACGAGGAAGCCGAAGGAGACGACGCCGATCTGGAAGAGCAGCGCGGCCCAGCTGTCGCCCTGGGTCCACACGAAGTGGTCCATGACCGACGGCGCCTTGTTGATCTTGTATCCGCCGATCGCGAAGCCGAGGGCGATCAGCAGACCGCCCGCCGCGACGAACGGGACCATGTAACTCACGCCCGACATCAGCCACTTGCGCAGCTTGGTGCCGTAGCCCTCGCCGGAGTCGCCGCCGCGCTCGACCGGCGTACCGGCGCCCGCGGGGGCGCTCGCGGTCACTTCACCGCGTGCCGCCTTGCCGCGCACCTCGGTGATCAGCTCGCCGGGGCGGTTGATGCCCGCCTTCACCCCGACGTCGACGGTCGGCTTGCCGGCGAAGCGGTCCTTGTCCCGTACGGGGACGTCGTGCGCGAAGATCACGCCGTCCGCGGCGGCGATGACGGCCGGGTCGAGCCGGGTGAAGCCGGCCGAGCCCTGCGTCTCGACGACGACTTCGACGCCCGCGTCGCGGCCCGCGTTCTCCAGCGACTCGGCCGCCATGTACGTGTGGGCGATGCCGGTCGGGCAGGAGGTGACGGCGACGATACGGAAGGGGCGCTCGCCGGCGGAGGTGGCGCCCGACGCCGGGGCGGACGCGTCCTCGACACTCGCGCCCGGCGCCGGGGCCGTACCAGCCGCTGCGGCGCCGGCGGAGGCCGCCCCCGGCGCCGCAGCGGAGTCTTCGGAGGGGCCCGTGTCGCTCTTCGCGCCGCCGGAAGCGCCGTGCGCGCCCCCACCAGCGCTACTCTGCGCGCCGTGCGCAGCGCCCTCGACAGCGGCGCCACCCGCCGCCGGCGCCTCGTCCCCGCGGATCAGCGCCGCCGCTGCCGCCGCATCCCCCACGGAACGCAGCGCACCGGTGAATTCGGCGTTCATGAGCTGCCGGGCCAGCGACGACAGGATCGTCAGGTGGGCGTCGTCGGCACCGGCGGGCGCGGCGATCAGGAAGATCAGGTCGGCCGGGCCGTCGGCCGCGCCGAAGTCGATTCCGGCGGCGCTGCGACCGAAGGCGAGCGTCGGCTCAGTGACGTGCTCGCTACGGCAGTGCGGGATGCCGATGCCGCCGTCGAGGCCGGTGGGCATCTGTGCCTCGCGGGCGGCCACGTCGGCGAGGAAGCCCTCCAGGTCGGTCACCCGGCCCAGGGCCACCATTCGCTCGGCGAGGGCACGCGCCGCCGCTTCCTTCGTATCGGCGGACAGGTCGAGATCGACCAGGTCCGCGGTGATCATGTCGCTCATCGCGGGCTCCTTCGCACGCGTATCGCCCGGGAAGTGAAGTGGGCGAGGGTGGGGACGGGGGTGAGGTGGGGAGTGGCGGGAACATCGGGGCCGATGGAGACGGGGCCGGGGAAACCCCGCCTCCTCAGGTCGGCAGGGCGGCTCAGGTGGCCCTGCCTTCCGTCGGCCGCGGCGAGTAACGGGGAGCCTCGCCGTTCGGGGGCTGGTTCAGGGGTGGGTGCGGCGCTCGCTGCAGCGGGCGGCGCGAGGAGCGAATGGGCGGCGCGCGGCGCAGATTCGCGCGCCGTAGCGCGCGCCTCGACGGCGCGTATCGCAACGCAGCGCACCTCAACACCGCACGCCGCACTACCGGCAGCCGCAACAGCGTGCGCCACAGTGCCGCACCCCACGGTGCCGCACCCTGCGGGGCCGCACCCCGCAGGGCCGCGCCCCACATCAGCGCGCGTCACAGCTTCGTGCGCTCCAGTGCGCGCCCCAGCGCCGCCTGTCACGGCGCTGACACCTTCACCGCGCGCCGCCCTGAACGTCGTACAAAGGCTCATGACACCGGCTCCCTCAACACGCGGTCCACCGGCACATCCGCCGTCACCGTCACCGCCGCCGGATCCAGGTCGGCCGGCGTCGGCATCACGCTGCCCGGCAGTTGGACCGCCGCCGCGCCGTGGGCGACCGCCGAGGCGAGGGCCTCCGGGCCGCTGCCGCCGGCGATCAGGAAGCCGGCGAGGGAGGAGTCGCCGGCGCCCACGTTGCTGCGCACCACGTCCACGCGTGCGCTGCCGAACCAGGCGCCCGCGCCGTCTACGAGGAGCTGCCCGTCGGCGCCCAGGCTCGCGAGCACGGCGCGCGCGCCCATGCCGCGCAACTCCTCGGCCGCCTTCACCGCGTCGCCCACCGTCGCCAGGGGGCGCCCGACGGCCTCCGCGAGCTCCTCGGCGTTCGGCTTCACCACGTCGGGCTGCTCGCGCAGCGCCTCCAGGAGCGCACGCCCCGAGGTGTCAAGCGCGATCCGCGCGCCCCCGGCGTGCGCCCGCGCGACCACATCGGCATACCACGCCGGCGCGAGCCCCCGCGGCAGGCTCCCGCAGCACGCGATCCACGCCGCGTCGCGCGACTGCGCGCGGACCGTCTCCAGCAGCAGTTCCTGCTCCTCCGACGACAGCTCCGGACCCGGCGCGTTGATCTTGGTCAGCACCCCGTCGGACTCCGCGAGCGCGATGTTGGAGCGGGTGGCGCCCGCGACCGGGACCGGCGCGACCTCGATGCCCTGCGCGTCGAGCAGGTCGGCGACGAGCGCCCCCGGCGCACCACCCAGGGGCAGGACCGCGACCGTGCGCTGCCCGGCGGCCGCGACGGCGCGCGAGACGTTCACGCCCTTGCCGCCCGGGTCCATGCGCTCGCCGGTGGCGCGGATGACCTCGCCGCGTTCCAGGGCGGGGACCTCGTAGGTGCGGTCGAGGGACGGGTTCGGGGTGACGGTGAGGATCATGCGCGCACTACTTCCGTGCCGCCGCGTTCGATGGCGGTGGCGTCTTCCGGGCTCAACCCGCTGTCGGTGATCAGCAGGTCCACGTCGCTCAGGTCGCCGAAGCGGGCGAAGTGCTCCTGGCCGTGCTTGGAGGAGTCGGCGAGCAGCACGACGCGGCGGGCCGCGGCCACCGCCGCGCGCTTGACCGCGGCCTCGGCGAGGTCGGGGGTGGTCAGGCCGTGGTCGGCGGAGAAGCCGTTGGCCGCGACGAACAGGACGTCCGCCCGGATCTCGCCGTACGCCCGCAGCGCCCAGGCGTCCACGGCGGCGCGCGTGCGGTGCCGTACGCGCCCTCCGACGAGATGGAGCTGGATGCCGGGGTGGTCCGCGAGGCGGACGGCGATGGGCAGGCTGTGGGTGACGACGGTGAGGGCGGACTCCAGCGGGACGGCCGCCGCGAGCCGTGCCACCGTCGTACCGGCGTCGAGGATGAGGGTGCCCTCGGTGGGCAGTTCCGCGACGGCCGCCTTGGCGATGCGGTCCTTCTCGTCCGCGGAGGTGCCCTCGCGCTCGGCGAGGTCCGGCTCGAAGTCGAGGCGTCCGGCCGGTATGGCACCGCCGTGCACCCGGCGCAGCAGGCCGGCGCGGTCGAGGGCCTTCAGGTCGCGGCGGATCGTTTCCGCCGTCACCTGGAACTCCTCGGCCAGCGACACCACGTCCACCCGGCCGCCGTCACGGGCGAGCCGGAGGATCTCCTGCTGCCGCTCCGGTGCGTACATGTCCGTTCGCCTCCGCCTCGATGTCCGACCATTTCCGACTGATGCCCGAACTTGTGGTTTCACTCGGAGGCTACGCCCGGATTTCTGGAAAGTAAACAGGTTCGGGCATCATCCGGGCACAATCGGGCTTCACTCCTCAAGCAAGCGGGCATTGCCGCAGGTCACGCCCGTCACCCCCGTTCACAGCGCCTCGGCAAAGACCTCGACCCGATACCGCTGTCACCGCTGTAACCGCGCCCACCCCACAACCCCACCCGCTCCCCCCTCACCCCGCGACTGCACAACAACGCGACGAAGTCCTGACGGAGCGTCACTGCGTTCGTATCCTGGGGACGGGACACAGCTTCTCGGGGGGTGTTGTGGACAAGGACGATCCGAGCCGCCTCGCCCGGCCGGACGACGAGTGGACGCAGCGGATGGTCTCGGCGCTGCAGACGTCTCCGGTGCTGGGCGACCGGTACGCGCGAGCCCTGATGGTCGAACTGGTCGGGGAGGCGCTGGGGCGCCCCGTCTCCCTGCGCGAGCAGGCCACCGCGAACCTGCAGTTGCTCGAACTCGTACGGTTCTGCGGACGCGAGGAGGGCGGGCTGCCCGCACTGGCGTCCGCGGTGTCGCTGATCGAAGGCCACAGCCAGACCTCGGACACCGTCAGCGCGCTGGTTCTGGAACACGTCAAAGACGTCAACCACGTCAACCACGGCGAACGCATCGAAGACGTCGAACACGCCGACCACGCCGAGGCGGCTCCTGCACCCGCTCCCGGCAAAGCCGAAGTTGCGGTCGAAGTTGCGGCCGAAGTCCCGTCCGACCCCCAACTCCCCACCCAGTCCCTCGACTTCTTCATCTCCTACACCGGAGCCGACCGACAGTGGGCCGCCTGGATCGCCTGGCAGCTGGAGGAGGCCGGATACGGCGTGCTGGTGCAGGAGTGGGACTTCGTGCCCGGGAGCAGCTGGCCGGTCGGCATGGAGCGGGGGGTCACCGAGTGCGAACGTACGATCGCCGTGCTGTCCCCGGCCTATATGAAGTCCGTGTACGGGCGGCAGGAGTGGCAGGCCGTGCAGGTGAAGGACGCCCTGGGCCTGGCCCGCAGGCTGCTGCCGGTGCGGGTGGCCCCCTGCGAACCGGACGGGATGCTGGCCTCGGTGGTCTACGTCGATCTCGTCGGCCTGCCCCCGCAGGAGGCCTCCGCGCGGCTGCTCGCCGGTGTGCGGGCCGCCCGTACCGGACGTTCCAAGCCCGCCCTGCCCCCACGGTTCCCCGGCTGAGTGGGGCGGCGTTGACCTCAGAGGGCGGAGGGGGCCGCGGGCCGTCGGCGTTACGGATACGGGAGCGGATCGGCGAGGAGACGCTGGCCGCGCTGCTCGCGGTCCGCGCCCTGGAGGACCGCTCCGCACGGGCGCTGCTGGTCGAGCTGGTCGGCGAGGCCCTGGGGCACCGGGCCGACCTGCGCGAACAGTCCACCGTACGGCTGCAGTTGGTGGAGCTGTCCCGGTTCTGCACCCGGCTGCCGGGCGGACTCGCGGCGCTGGCACGGCAGTTGCCGATGCTGGAGGAGAACTGCCCGCAGACCGTGCTCGTGCAGCGCCTCGCCGACGAGTGGACGGCCGTCGACTCGCTGGCCGGTCTGCCCGAGGTCACGGACGCCTGGGAGTTCCTCACCGAGACGCTGGGGTCGCTGTCGATGACGTCGGCGATGCGGACCGCGCTGGTGCGGACGGCCACCCACGCACGCGTGTCCGCGCCACCGCCGTACGCAGACAACTCCTGGCACGACTTCCTGCACCTGGCCGGTCAGGGCGCGCCCCGCGACGGGCTGCCGCCGTGGATGCTCTACCTCGACCGCAGCACCGAGTCCATGGAGCGCCGGATCGCTCGCGAGGTGCTGGCCCACAACCGGCAGTGGGCCCTGCGCGTCGGCCTGGCGGAGCTGCTCGACGGGGACCGGCGGGACCGGGTGAAGTCACCGACGGCGCCGGTGCGGCGGCACGAGGAGTACCTGGCGATCCGCATCACGCCTGATCCGCTGGAGAGCGGGCGGTACACCGTGTCGCACTCGTTCATGTCGCCGGCGCAGGACCGGTACTCGGAGGGGGGCGCCTCGCTGCCGGAGGTCGGCAGGGACGAGCTGAAGCAGGCGGTGAGCGGGATCGTGCGGCAGGTCGAACGGGCGGCCGGGGACCGGCCCGGGGATCTGTGGCTGGAGTTCGTGCTGCCCTTCGAGCTGCTCAACCTGCCCGTCGACTGGTGGCCCCGGGACACCGGTGAGGTGCCGAACGTGCCGCTGGCCGTGGACTATCCGGTGGTCATCCGCAGCCTGGACCGGCTGCAGGAGACCGCGTGGCACCGTTTCTGGCGCCGCCGCTGGCTGCAGCTGACGATCGGCGAGGACCCGTCGGTGTCCGTGCACGTCAACGTGGCACGCGAGAACGGCGACCATCTGCGCGGCCTGGAGGCCCGGCTCGGGGACAACGAGCACTTCGTGGCGACCGTGCTCAGCGGCCCCCCGCTGCCCGACCACCCCGGCCACAAGGAGCTCCAGGCCGCGCTGCGCAGCGGGCTGCCCGTGGTGATCTGGCATCGCGAGGGCCCCTCGACCGACGAGTTCCTCGACGTGGTCAACGGACTGCTCGCCGAGGGCCTGCAGCGCTTCCCCACGAAGGTCGCCGCCTACCGCCGCAAGGTGGCGATCCAGGACGCCGAGCAGGACGAGCAGCACCCCGGCCGCCATCTCACGGTGCTGTGGGACAACCCGGACCGCAAGCCCGTACTGCCCGGCGCGCAGTGACCACGAGACGGAAGGACGCGGCCCATGCCACCGAACAGCGAGACCCCGCCGAAGTCGGCAGCGAGCACCGGGAGTTGGGGCGTCTACACGGGCACCGGCCGTCCCCTGCCCGCCCCCGCCGTCTGGCCCGGACCGCCCGGCTGGCGCAGCTTCGGGGGCGGCCCGGACCTGCCCCCGCCGCCGTCCGAGGACCCGTACGCCGCCATCGCGCTGGGCGACGGAACCGAGCCCCTGCCGCCCTCGCCGAGGGAGGTGGCCCGGGTGAACGCGGCCCTGTATCTGCGCCGTCCGCTGCTGGTCACCGGCGAGCCCGGCACCGGCAAGTCGACCCTGGCCCACCGCATCGCCCGCGAACTCGGCCTCGGCCGCGTCCTGCGCTGGCACGTCACCAGCGTCAGCACACTGCGGGAGGGGCTGTACGCCGGTGAGGGCCGGCTCGGTCCGCTCGGCACCGCCTTCCTGCCCCACCGTGCACCCCGGGTGCTGCTGATCGACCAGCTGGACCGGGCCGAGATCGCGCTGCCGGAGGACCTGTGCACCGTACTGGCGGCCGGGGGGTTCACCGTGCCGGACGGCGTCGGCCGGGTGGCGACGGACGACGATCCGGCAGCCGCGGTGCCGCTGCACGGCGGGGTGGTGCGATGCCATGCCTTTCCGGTGGTGGTCATCACCGGGACGGGCGCCCGGGATCTGCCGTTTGATCTGGTACGGCGCTGTGTGAGGCTGCGTCTCGAGCGGCCGGGCCCCGAGACGCTGCGGGCCATCGCCGCGGCCCGTTTCCCGCCCGGCGCCCCCGGCTCCCCGGCGGCCGACGTGGTGCAGGCGTTCCTCGACCGGGCCGTCCATGCCGAGGGCCCGGTGGTGGAGCGCCTCCTGGACGCCCTGCATCTGTCCGCGAGCGGTGTCCTGCGCTCACTGGCCGACGGCGACACCTTCCAGTCCGCGGTCGACGCCCTGTGGGAGTGGACCGCGCCGGAGGAGCCATGACCGGCTTCTGGCCCGAGCTGCACGCCGGGATCCCCGAGGCCCTCCGGCGGGCCGGGGCCGTGCTCCGGCCCGCCGGAGGGCGGCGGGGCCGGGACGTGGCGGTGGTGGTGGACTCCGGGCCCACGATGCGGGTGTGGGACGACACGGTGCGCGAGCTCACCCGCCTGCTGTACGGCACCGGCGGCTTCGGGCGGATCACGGTGCACCGGCTGCCGTACGGGCGCAGCACGGATCCGGCGACGCTGCCCCGGGCCGACGCGGGCGCCCGACTGACGCTGCTGCTCACGGACGGGGCCGGGCCGCGCTGGCGTACGCACTCCGTGGAGCCGCTGCTGCGGCGCTGGGGCCAGGCCGGGCCGGTCGCGTTGATCCATCTGCTGCCGCACCCGATGTGGCCGACGACAGGGCTGCGCGGCTGGCAGGTGCTGCTGCGCTCCCCCGGCCCCGGCGCCCCCAACCACCGGCTGCGCTGGCAGGCCCGCGGCCTCGGTCCCGACGTGCGCGAACAGCCCTCGGGCCACGGTCCCGACGTACCGATCCCGGTGCTGGAGCTGTCGCCGCGCTGGCTGGACGCCTGGTCGCGGCTGCTCGGGGCCGGACCGCCGGTCTGGCTGCCGCTGACCGTGGTGTTCCCGCGCGCCGGGGTTCCCGGGCACGATGGCTCCGGGCCCGCGCCGGGCGCCGCGTCCCGGGTGGCGCGCTTCAGGGCGTCGGTGCCCAAGGAGGCGTTCACCCTTGCCACCCTGCTCGCCGCGCTGCCGCTGGACCCCTCGCTCGTCCGTCTGGTGCTGGACCGGCTGACGCCGGGCTGCTCGCTCGCCGACTTCGCCCAGCTCCTGGTGCACGGCCTGGTCGGTACCTCGGACGACGCCCGCCCGGCGTACGAGTTCGAGCCGGGCGTACGCGAGGAGCTGCTCGCGGCCGGACGCCGTACCGACCTGGTACGAGTTGTCGAAACCGTGGGGGATCGCCGCGGGGCGGGCGGGGAACACTTGTGGCGACTGCCCCGACTGCTCGGCGGGGCCGCCGCCCTGGAACTCCCGCCGGTCACGGAGGAGTCCCGGCCGTGGCTCACGGCGGAGAGCGCCGTGCTCCACGCCCTGTCCGGGCCGTTCCTGACACCGGCGCGACAGGTGGACGCCGCCCTCGCGGCCCGCCTCGAACCACGGCACGCCGCACCACGCAAGGGCACCATCGCACTCCCGACACTCAGCCAAGCCGTCGTCCGCGACCCGGCCGACGCAGACCGCCCGACGCATCAGGGGAATTGGAGGCCGGCGATGCCGCAGCAGGCCCCGGCGGGCACCGTGGGAACCGAGCGCACCCGCAACACGCCCACGGTCTGGGGGAACATCCCGCCCAGGAACCCGAACTTCACCGGCCGTGAGGAACTCCTAGAGAAGCTGCACCAGCGGCTGCTGCGGGAGAAGGCGACGGCGGTCCTGCCGCACGCCCTGCACGGCATGGGCGGCGTGGGCAAGAGCCTGCTCGCCGTGGAGTATCTGTACCGGAGGATGTCCGAGTACGACGTCGTGTGGTGGATCTCCGCCGAGCGCACCGCGCAGATCTCCCTCTCGCTCGTCGAACTCGCCCCGCGCCTCGGCCTCACCCCGGGCAGCGACGCCTCCTCGACGGTCGCCTCGGTCTTGGAGGCGCTGCGCGTCGGACGGCCCTACGCGAACTGGCTGTTGGTGTTCGACAACGCCGAAAGCCCGGAGGCTGTCCAGCAGTTCTTCCCGGCCGGCGGCCCCGGCAACATCCTCATCACCTCCCGCAACCCGCAATGGGCTTCCATCGCGCGCCCGTTGGAGGTGGACGTCTTCATGCGGGAGGAGAGCAAGCAGCTGCTGCGGGTGCGCGGTCCGGAGATCAGCGACGAGGAGGCCGACCGGCTCGCCGAGGCGCTCGGCGACCTGCCGCTGGCCATCGAGCAGGCGGCCGCCTGGCACGCCGAGACCGGCATGCTCGTCGACGAGTACCTACGGCTGCTGAACGAGAAACGCGTCGACCTGCTGCGCGGCACCGCCCCGCTCGACAACCAGCATCCGGTGATCGCCGCCTGGAACATCTCGCTGGACCAGTTGGAGACCAAGAACCCGGCCGCCTACCAGCTTCTCCAGGTGTGCTCCTTCTACGCCGCCGAGCCCATCGCCCGCACCCTGTTCGCCCGCATGCCGCGCGGCTCCATCGCGCCCGAACTGGACGCGGCGCTGGAGGACCCGATCCGGCTGGGCCAGGTGATCCGCGAGATCGGCCGCTACTCGCTGGCCCGCTTCAACCACCGCAACAACTCACTCCAGATGCACCGGTTGGTGCAGGCCGCGCTGCTGTACCGGATGACCGAGGAGGACCGCAACAGCATGCAGCGCGGCGCTCATCTGCTGTTGGCCGCGAGCGACCCCAACGACCCCAACAACGCGCAGCGCTGGGAACGGTACGGCTCCCTCTACCCGCACGTCCTGGTCTCGGAGGCGGTCAAGTCCGAGGAGAGCTGGGTGCGCAACCTGGTCGTGAACGAGGTGATCTACCTGCTGCGGTGGGGCGACTACGAGTCCGGTCTCGAACTCGCCCGTACGGCCCACGAGACGTGGTCGCAGGCCCTGAGCCCGGACCACCCGCAAACCCTGCAGGTCGCCCGCTGGCTGGGATTCCTGCTGTTCACCATGGGCAAGTACGGCGAGGCGGCCGACCTCAACTCCTCGGTACTGGAAGCCTATCGGCGCTCGATCGGGCCGGACGCGCAGGACACCATCGACGCGCTGGGCAACGTCGCCATCGACCACCGGGTGCGCGGTGCGTTCAGCGAGGCGCTCTCCCTGTCCGAGTCGGTCCACCAGCAGTACCTGCGTCTACTCGGCCCCGACGACCCCGAGACCCTGCGCGCCGCCCACAACGTCGGCGTCAGCCTGCGCCTGGCAGGCGACTTCGCCCGCGCCCGCGACCTCGACCAGCAGACCTGGCAGAGCTGGATCCTCATCTACGGCCAGGACCACGTCGACACGCTGCGCACCTGGCTCGGCTACATCCTCGACACACGCGAACTCGGCGACTACGCGACCGCGTTGACGTATCACCGGGAGATCGTCGAACGGTCCACCGCGCTGCTCGGTGGCGACAACCCGCTCACCCTCTCCTGCTTCCGGCATCTCGCCGTCGCACTCCGCAAGGCCGGCGAGCACCAGGTCGCGATGGAGACGGCGGAGGCCGCCCGCACCGACCTCGTCCACCGCTACGGCGAGCAGAACCCCGAATCCATGGCGTCCACGCTAGAGCTGACGGTCCATCTGCGGCACGGCGGAAACCTCCAGGAGGCGCTGCGGCTGGGCACCCAGATCTGCGAGCAGTACGAGAGGACGTACGGCAAACACCATCCGCACGCCCTCTCGGCGGCGGTGAACCTGGCGATCACGTACCGGCTGCTGGGCAACCCGTCGGCCTCGCAGTACATCAACGCGCTGGTCCTGGAGGAGTTCACCGCCTCGCTCGGTGAGAACCATCCCTCCACCCTGGTCTGCCGCACCAACCTGGCCAGCGACCACTACGCCCTGGGAGACGCCGCGACCGCCCTGTCGCTCGACACGGAGACCCTGCGCCGTTCCCAGCAGGTCTTCGACGAGGACCACCCCTCCACGCTCGCCTGCGCCGCCAACCTCGGCATGGATCTGCGCACCCTGGGCCGCGTCGAGGAGGCCGACACCCTGCACACCGACACCC
Source organism: Streptomyces cylindrosporus (assembly GCF_022698165.1). Taxonomy (GTDB): domain Bacteria; phylum Actinomycetota; class Actinomycetes; order Streptomycetales; family Streptomycetaceae; genus Streptomyces; species Streptomyces cylindrosporus. The sequence continues at coordinate 459,597 of NZ_JALDAY010000004.1, read as the reverse complement.
GGGAACGCCTCGCCCGCAAGCTCGGCAGCAGCCACCCCGCGGTGGCCCAGGCGGCGGACTGGGAGCACCGTGCGGACTGCGACATCGACCCGACACCGCTGTGACCGGCTCGGCGCCCTTCCAGGCAGGTGGCGCCTAGAGCGCCAGCCACCGTGCCAGGGCCACCGGATCCGCCGGGGTGGACAGCAACCGGCTGACCGCCAGGGCCACTTCGGGCTGTTCGGTGAGGGCCGCACCCGCGGCCGTCTCGCCGCGCTCGGTCAGCGCGAGGCCGAGGCCCGCCCAGGCCGCGGGTCTCGCATCGGCGCCGGTGAGCTCGTCGGCGTAGAGCTTGACCGCGGCCTCGGCGTCCCCTGCCACGAGGGCGACATCGGCGGGTCCGACTCCGGGCACCCGCCTGCCCGGATCCTCCTCGGCGCGCAGTTCCTCGAATTCCCGCGGCGCGATGATGCTGAGTCGCGCGAGCAGGGCCAGGGCGTCGAGGCGGCAGGCCGCGGGATCGGTGCGGAGGTGGGGGCGCGCAGCCGGAACTCGAGGGCGCGCGTATGGATTTGCGCGCCCCGCGCTCGCCTGCCACGCCCGCGCCAACTCCTCCGCGTGCGCCGGGAGCGGGTGCAGGTGGTGGGCGCGCCAGGCGGCTCGGTGGTGGGCGGCGGCGAGAAGCGCCAGGTGTTCTACGTCCGGCTCCACCCGGTCGTCGCGCCACGGTGCCGTCTGCTCGTCCAGCGTCGTGACCAGCGCGCGCCCCAGGGGTGTCAGCGCGGAGTGGGTGCGCAGCGTCTCGAGCACCGCGTGCACCGCGTCGCGCCACAGCGCGAACTCGAAGCCCGCGAGCCCCTCCGAGCCGCGCGTGCGCCAGTAGTGCGCGACCCCCGAGAAGGCGTACGCCCCGTGCACAAGCCCCCCGAGCGGGCGAGGATCGTCGCGCCAGGGGGCGTGAAAGAGTTCCACGCACTCCTCGAACAGCGGCATGAGGAAGATCAGCCCGTTCAGCAGCGTGTGCCGGAACTCGTGGACCAGGGCGACACCGAGCTGGGCCGACCGCACGTCGATGTCGTCGTCCGGCTCGGACAGCAGCACACACCCGAACGCGTCGCTCGACGAGGCGGCGCGGGCCCGCAGCCGTTCGCCGCGCGGCAGCGGGACGACCGACATCAGACCGGTCGACAGAGCGCGCGCGGCAGCCGGATGGTCGGTGACCAGGACCCGCCACATCTCGTCGAACCGCTCCTGCCAGGCGGCGAACCGCTCGGCCGTCAACCGCCCGGCCCCCGCCAGCCCGGGCACCGCCGGACACGGACCGAGGTCGTCCAGGGTGACCGTGAGCGCGGCGCCGGCGTGCACGCTGCGGAGCCGGCGCAGTCCCTGCCAGCCGGGCGCGTCGCCCTCCGGATCGGCGGGAAGCGTGACCGTCGTGGAAGTCATGGAAGCAGAGGGTGCGTACGCCGGGCCGCCCACCTCAGCGGCACTGCCCGTCTCCGCCGTACTGCCCGTCTCCGCCGTACTGCCCGTCTCCGCCGCGCTGTCCGTCTGAGCCGTACTGTCCGAGGTCACGGTCACCACCCCGTCACGTCCCCACACCTCGGCCCAGCCCCACGCCCCGCCCCCGACGTGCGCCCGCCCGAGCCCCGGCAGAAACACCGCGCCGTCCTGGACCGGCACACGGACCCGGAAATCGGCGCCCGCGGCGACGGAGACCGAGACGGCGAGAAGGCTCAGAAATCCCAACTCGGCCTGGAGCGACGGCTCATCCGCCACGACGTCACCCGACCCGACGTCATCTGACCCGACGTCATCCGACGCCTCCGCCTCCCGCGACAGCCGCCGGAACAACCCCGCCGCCCAGAGCCCCACCTGCGGATCGAGCAGCGCCGCCCGGAACCCCGCCGGCTCCAGCTTCTCCGCGTCCTCCAGCAGCCGCCAGGCCTCACGTACGCCACCGGACTCGGCCTCGGGAAAGTCGCTCGCGGCATCCAGGACCGCACGCAACAGCAGCAGTCGGCGGCTGACTTCGGCGTCGAGCAGTTCGGCGACGGCGTGCTCGTCCTCGGTGGTGGACAGCAACGACCGCAGGGCGGAGTCGGAGAGGTGGTGAAGGCGCATCGGCACGACGTTTCCCCGTTCGGGCTAAGAGACGTGCGGTGCACCCTAATCGCTACCCGGGAGTCCGGGCACAGGGCTTACGGCCCCTAGCTGCCGGAGCTCCCCGCGACGGTGCTGAGCGGTCTGTTGACGCGCCGCCGCAAGTGTTCGACGGAGGGCTCGAGTTCCGTGCTGTCGAGGGCGGCGATCTCGCCGAGGGACAGCCGGGAGAGAGCGGGAAGCCAGTTGGACTGAGCCGCTTGCGGCGCCGCCGCCTCTGATGGGGTGGCCTGTGGCCTCGTTGCCATGACGTCCGCCGCTTCCAGGGGTTCCAAGTTCCAGGAGTTGCGAGTTCCAGGAGTTCCGAGAAATCCCCGGGACAGGGATCACCTCAGACTAGCAGCACCGACCAGGCCCCGCCCGCCTCCGAACCGGGGGCGGACGGGTGTTCGCTGCGTCAGACGCTCGACATGGGCGCGGTCTCACGCGCCGTGGTGACGTCCGCGCCGTGGTGCACCCCCTCACCGGCCGCCGTCCCCGGCTCCTGTACGCCCCCCTCGGGATGCCGTGCCGCCCGCCCCGGCAACGCGAACATCAGCGCGAAGATCGCGCCCATCACGACCGCCACCCAACCCAGCGCGTGCTGGAAGCCGTTCACGAACGCCGGTCCCACCTCGGTCGGTGTCAGGCGGTCGTCGATCTCGCCGAAGAAGACCACCGAGACCAGGCCCAGCCCCAGCGCGTTGCCCATCTGCTGCACCGTGTTGATGAGGCCCGATGCCGAGCCCGCGTGTTCGCGTGGGACGTCCGAAAGGATCGCGTCCGTCAGCGGGGCGACGATCAGGCCCATGCCCACGCCCATCACGACCAGGGGCAGGGCCATCTGCCAGGAGGCGATCCCGAGCCCGTAGCGGTCGGACTCCCAGATGTAGAGGAGTACGCCCGTCGCCATCAGCAGGGCGCCCGCCTGGAGGACCCTGCGGCCGAAGCGCGGTACCAGTTGCTGAACGGACAGGCCCGCCGCCGTGGAGACCGCGATTGAGAAGGGGACGCCCGTCAGGCCGGCGCGCAGGGGGCTCCAGCCCAGGCCGATCTGCATGTACAGGGTCCAGACCAGGAAGAACACGCCGAGCGCGACGCCGAAGACGGTCTGTACGGCGATGCCCGCCGCGAAGCTCTTCACCCGGAAGAGGGACAGCTCGATCAGCGGGGAACCGTCCCGCGCGGCCTTCCGTTTCTCGTATGCCACCAGCGCTCCGAAGACCACCACCGCACCAGCCATCGAGACGTACCCCCACAGCGGCCAGCCCAGCTCGCGGCCGCGTGTGAGCGGGTACAGCAGCATCAGCAGACCGAGCGTCACCAGTGCCACGCCCACCAGGTCCAGCTTCAGCGCCCGCGGCGCCCTGGACTCCGAGATGAAGCGGCTGCCGAGGAGCAGGCCCGCGACACCGACAGGGAGGTTGATGAGGAAGATCGGACGCCATTCCAGGCCGAACAGGTTCCACTCCGTCAGCAGGGCGCCGAGCAGCGGGCCCGTGACCGCGCCGAGGCCGACGACCGCGCCGAACAGGCCGAACACCTTGCCGCGTTCGTGCGCCGGGAAGGTCGCGTGCACGATGGCGAGGACCTGCGGCACCATCATCGCCGCCATGCCGCCCTGCAGGATGCGGGAGGCGACCAGCATCTCCGGGTTCGCGGCCAGGCCGCACAGCGCCGACGCTATCGTGAAACCGCCGATGCCGACGAGGAAGAGTCGCTTTCGGCCGTGGATGTCGCCGAGGCGACCGCCCGTGATCAGCCCGGCGGCGAAGGCCAGCGCATAACCCGCCGTTATCCACTGGATCTGGCTGAAGGAGGCACCCGCGTCCTGCTGGATCGACGGGATGGCGATGTTGACGATCGTGACGTCGACGAGGTCCATGAAGGCCGCGGTCATCACGATCGCGAGAGCGAACCAGCGGCGGCGGTCCGCCACGTCGGCTGTGGCAACCGCGTCAGCCTTACCGAGCTTACCGAGCTCAGATGTTTCGGAGGAGGTCATGCATTGAAGCTACGATCCCAATAGGTCAGATCGTGTCCTAGTTCTACGGCATCCTCGAACTCATGACGACGGACACCCCGGCACGGCTCCTGACGCTCCTCTCCCTCCTCCAGACGCCCCGCGAATGGCCCGGCGGCGAGCTCGCCGAGCGGCTCGGGGTCTCCCGGCGCACGGTCCGGCGCGACATCGACCGACTGCGTGAGCTGGGCTATCCCGTGCAGGCCACGCTGGGCGCGGAAGGCGGCTACCGGCTCGTGGCCGGCAAGGCGATGCCGCCGCTCGTGCTCGACGACGAGGAGGCGGTGGCCATCGCGGTCGGGCTGCGGGCCGGCGCGGGGCACGCGCTCGAAGGGGTGGACGAGGCGTCCGTACGGGCCCTCGCCAAGCTGGAACAGGTGCTGCCCTCCCGGCTGCGGCACCGCGTCTCCACGCTCCAGGCCGCGACCACGCCGCTGACCAGTGGGGACGGGGCGAGCATCGCGCCCGAGACGCTGACCGTGATGGCCTCGACGGTGGCGGGGCGGGAGCGGCTGCGGTTCGCGTACCGCGCGGGGGACGGGACCGAGTCGCGGCGCGTGACGGAGCCGTACCGGCTGGTCTCGACCGGGCGGCGGTGGTACCTCGTCGCGTACGACCTCGACCGGGCCGACTGGCGGACGTTCCGGGTCGACCGGGTGAGCGAGCCGTTCGCCACGGGGGCGCGGTTCGTGCCGCGGGAGTTGCCGACGGGGAGTGCGGCCGAGTATCTGCGGCGGTCCATGCAGCGGCATCAGGAGTCCTACGACTTCGAGGTCACCTTCGCCGCGCCCGCGCCGGAGGTCGCCGGGCGCCTCCCGAAGTGGCTGGGCACGCCGGAGCCACTGGACGCCGGGTCGTGCCGGCTGCGGGCGACGGTCGGCGACGCGGTGGAGTGGACGGCGCTCCGGCTGGCCCTGCTGGGGTTCGAGTTCACGGTTCAGGAGCCTGAGGAACTCGTGGATTGTGTACGGGAGTTGGGGGGCCGTTTGACGCGGGCGGCGGGGGTGGCAGGGGCGCGGACGCCGGGGAACTGAAGCAGGCGGGGCGGCGGCGCCGACGCCGACGCGAACGCGGACGCGGACGCGGACTGCGGGGAACTGAACACGAATGGTGGGGGCGGACGCCGGTGGGCTGAACAGGAACGGCGAGGGCGCACGGGCGCCGGGGGACTGAACAGGAACAGCGGAGTCCCGCCGACGCCGGTGGGCTGAACGGGAACGGCAAGGGTGCACGGGCGCCGGGGAACTGGACAGGAACAGCAGGGGGCCCGCCGACGCCGGTGGGCTGGATGCCGGCTGCTCAGAGCCGAGGGCGGTGCGGGCGGTCGGCCTGACGTGGTGCCGGGCACTACCGCCCGGTCCAAGGTCCGCCCGGTCCAAAGCTCGCCCGGTCCAAGGCTCGCCCGGTGCAACGCCCACCTGGCTCGACGTCATGTGGCCCAACGCCGACCCCGGCCAGCCCTGCCTCACCCCCCGCCCGTCTCCCCCGCCAACTCCTCCCACGGAAAACTCCTCAGCGCCGCCAAGTTCCGCAGCGCCAGTGCCCCCGGCCCCTCGGGACCCCGGGCCGGCGCCTCGCCGGCGGCCCAGCGCTCCACGGCCACGCGTACCGCGGCACCGGCCACGGCGGCGGCGAAACGCAAGGAGGGGGACAGCGCGGAGGCCACAGCAACGTTGTCATCACCGCCCGAGGAGGCACGGCCGCCACCGCCCGAACCGGCGCCACCAGCGGAGGCACCGCCACGACCGATCAAGCCGCCACCACCAGCGGAGTCACCGCCACCACCGGAGCGGGCATCGCCCCCGCCAACGCCAACGCCGCCCCCGACGCCGTCGCCTTCACCCCCGCCACGGCCGGCCGGGCCCCCCTCGCCCTCACCACCGTGACCATCCCCATCGCCTCCGTCCCCCTGCCCGTCCCCGCCCCCGTCCCCCTGCCCGTCCCCGTGTCCCTGCCCGTCCCCGTGTCCCTGCCCGTCCCCGTCCCCCTGCCCCTGCCCGTCCCTCAACCGCCAAGCCAATACCTCCCCCAACCGCCCCTCCGCCCCACGGCACACCTCCGCCCACACCTTCCCCAGTGCGGGACTCGTGTCGGTCAGGCGGATCAGGGTGCGGACCAGTTCCCAGGAGGCCGATGAGACGCCCGCGCCGGGGGTCAGGGTGTACTCGACCGCGTGTTCCAGGGCCTCGGGGACGGAGAGGTGGGCCGGGGCCGCCGCCACCGCCTCCGCCCAGCGTTCCGCGCCCGCCGCGTAGAGCGGGGCGACGGCCTCTTCCTTGGTCGCGAAGTAGCGGTAGAACGTGCGCGGGGCGATTCCCACGGCCTGGGCGATGTCCTCGGCGCGAGTCGCGCGCAGACCCTGTTTCACGAAGAGCCCGGCCGCGGCGCGGGCGATCTCCATCCGGGTCTCGGCCTTGCGCCGCTCGGTGAGCGAGCCGGACGACGCGGGAACGGACGCACGGTTTCTGGGTGCGGGGGTGGAGCTGCTCACACCGTCAGGCTATGCCCATGTGGCACAATCTGCCATCCGGCGGGCCACCCCGGGGTTCAGGTCCGGGGTGCCCCGCCATCCAGCATGCCCGCACCCGCGAGAACCCTCGACATCACCCCCCACCAAAGCGACATCACCCCCACCAAAGAGAGCCGGGCCCCAGCGCCCGGGGGGAGGGGCGCCGGAGCCCGGCTCAGGGAGAGTCCCGGCGCCGGGGGGGGTTGTGCGTCGGGACTTGGCTCTGGTGGAGGGCTGGTCTTCGCGGGTTCCCGAACTCCTGTGCCCTGAAGTCTTTTTCCCATGCCCCCAAGAGTTGAAGCGGCGTAACACCGCCATTGTTTGCGCGGTCTTCCGCCACCCGGCGTACGCGGTCGCGGCCGAGTTCGAGGTCGGATATCCACGGCCGGCACACACCAGCGTCACACACCGACCGTCAAACACCAGCCGTCACACACCACCCGATGGTCACCGACCGCCGCACACCAACCGATGGTCACCAACCGATGGTCACCGACCGCCGCACACCAACCGGTGCCCGCCGATCGCCGCACACCAACCGGTGCCCACCGACCGCCACACCACCCGATGCCCGCCGACCGCCACACATCACCCGGTGCCTGCCGACCGCCACACACCACCCGGTGGCCGCCCACCACCCGGCACCAGCCGACCCGCACGCACCCCCGCGCGCAAGCCGTCCGGCCGCCGGGCCCGGGCTGTCCGTCCTACGCCGCTGCCTCGAAGCCCGTGTCCCGGGCCAGCTTCTTCAGTTCCAGCAGGGCGTGCTTCTCGATCTGGCGGATGCGCTCGCGCGTCAGGCCGTGTTCCTTGCCGACCTCGGTCAGCGTGCGCTCGCGGCCGTCCTCGATGCCGTACCGCATCTTGATGATGGAGGCCGTGCGCGGGTCCAGGCGGCCGATCAGGTGGTCCAGTTCCTCGCTGCGCAGGAGGGTGAGGACCGACTGCTCGGGCGAGACCGCCGACGTGTCCTCCAGGAGGTCGCCGAACTGGGTGTCGCCGTCGTCGTCCACCGACATGTTCAGCGAGACCGGGTCGCGGGCCCAGTCCAGGACGTCGGTCACGCGGTCCGCGTTGGAGCCCAGCTCCGCCGCTATCTCCGCGGGCTCCGGGTCGCGCCCGTGCTCGCGGTTGAACTCGCGCTGCACGCGGCGGATCCGGCCCAGCTCCTCGACCAGGTGGACGGGGAGGCGGATGGTGCGGGACTGGTCGGCGATGGAGCGGGTGATGGCCTGACGGATCCACCAGGTCGCGTACGTCGAGAACTTGAAGCCCTTGCGGTAGTCGAACTTCTCGACAGCGCGCACCAGGCCGGCGTTCCCCTCCTGGATCAGGTCGAGCAGGGGCAGGCCGCTGCGGGGGTAGCGGCGGGCCACGGCCACGACCAGGCGGAGGTTGGAGCGGATGAAGACGTCCTTCGCCCGCTCGCCGTCGGCCACCAGGGCCTCCAGCTCCTCGCGGGAGGCGTCGGCCTTGGACTCCTCGTATCCGTCGAGAACCTGTCGCGCGAACACACCCGCCTCGATGATCTGGGACAGCTCGACCTCCTTGGCGGCGTCGAGCAGCGGTGTGCGCGCTATCTCGTCGAGGTACATGCCGACCAGGTCGCGGTCTGCGATCTCGCCGCCATGTGCGCGAACACTGCTTGCCGTGTCGGTCTCGCCGGTGGCGGACTGACGACGGGCGACGGCACGGGTTGCCATGCGTGCTCCCTTGCGATGGTGGGCTGGCGGGTGGTCCTTCAGATGCCAGGCGCTCGCCTTCGAGTACCTCTCAGCACCTTGGTCGGGTGCCCAGCATCTGATGGAAACAACGACTGGAATCCGGACAGAATTCCCAACCCGCCCCCCTATTTTTCTGATCATGCAGTACCCTGTGCGGCCGCATAAGGAGTGCGTAAGGAGACCCGATGTCGTCAGAACGTACAGAGGTGCAGGTCAGGCCGGGAGTCGAGCGGGATCTCGAAGCCCTCACCGACATCTACAACCACTACGTACGTGAGACGTCCATCACATTCGACACCGTCGTCTTCACCCCTCAGGAGCGGCGCCCCTGGCTGCTCTCCCACCCTGAAGACGGCCCGCATCGCCTGATGGTTGCCACGGATGCGGACACTAAGGAAATTCTGGGCTACGCCACATCAAGCCCTTATCGAGCCAAGCCCGCCTACGAGACCTCGGTCGAGACGACGATCTACCTCGCCCCGCATGCCGGCCGCCGAGGCATCGGCACGCTCCTGTACAAGGCGCTCTTCGAGGCCCTCGCGGGCGAGGACGTGCACCGCGCCTACGCCGGCATCGCACAACCCAACGAAGCGTCCACGCGGCTGCATGAACGCTTCGGGTTCCGGTACGTCGGCACGTACCGCGAGGTGGGCCGGAAGTTCGGCCGCTACTGGGACGTGGCCTGGTACGAGAAGGATCTGCCGTAGCCCTGGGGCCTCAGCCGAACTGCACCGACCGCTTCGCCATCCCCATCCAGAAGCCGTCGATCACCGACTTCTGCGTGTCCAGCTCGCCGCCCGCCTCGGCCGCGCCCATGGTCACGAACAGCGGGGCGAAGTGCTCGGTGCGCGGGTGGGCGTAACGGCCGGCCGGGGCCTTGTCGAGGAAGTCGAGCAGGCCGTCCCAGTCCCGGGTCTCCAGCGCCCGGTGGCCCCAGTCGTCGAACTCGGACGACCAGGTCGGCACTCCCCCGCCGGTGTGCCGCAGCGCGGCCAGGTTGTGGGTGAAGAAGCCGGAGCCGACGATCAGCACGCCCTCGTCGCGCAGCGGCGCCAGCTTGCGGCCGATGTCCATCAGCCGGCGCGGGTCGAGCGTCGGCATGGAGACCTGGAGCACCGGGATGTCGGCGGCCGGGAACATCTCGACGAGCGGGACATAGGCGCCGTGGTCGAGGCCGCGGTCCGGGACGTCCTGTACCGGCGTACCGGGGGCGCGCAGCAACTTCCGTACGGACTCGGCGAGTTCGGGGGCGCCGGGGGCGTCGTACCGGACCTGGTAGTAGTGCTCGGGGAAGCCCCAGAAGTCGTAGACCAGGGGTACGGGGTCCACCGCGCCGAGGGCCAGCGGGGCCTCCTCCCAGTGGGCGGAGACCATGAGGATCGCCTTGGGGCGGGGCAGGTCGGCGGACCAGGCGGCGAGCTCGCCGGGCCAGATCGGGTCGTCCGCGAGCGGCGGGGCGCCGTGGCTGAGATAGAGGGCGGGCATGCGCTCCGGTGCGGCGGCTGACATGGCGGTGACTCCCTCGGGGTACTTCTGGCCTCGAAATCCACAGATACTTAGGTACTTTAAGTCTCAAACTCTACGAAGACTGTACGCCCCAATTGTTTAAATTTCAAGAAGGATTCTCGTAGAGTGGAGTCCATGGACGCAGCACCCGCTACCGAAGACACCCGCTGGCTCACCGACGACGAGCAGCGCATCTGGCGCGCTTACGTGCACGCCAGCACCCTCCTGGAGGACCACCTCGACCGCCAGCTCCAGCGGGACGCGGGCATGCCGCACATCTACTACGGCCTTCTCGTCGGCCTCGGCGAAGCCGACGGGCGCCGGCTACGGATGACCGAGCTGGCCATGAAGGCGAAGATCACCCGCTCCCGGCTCTCGCACGCGATCGCGCGGCTGGAGAAGAACGGCTGGGTGCGCCGCGAGGACTGCCCCTCCGACAAGCGCGGCCAGTTCGCCGTGCTGACGGACGAGGGGTACGAGGTGCTCCAGCGCACCGCGCCCGGCCACGTCCGCGCCGTACGGCAGGCGGTGTTCGAGCTGCTCACCCCGGAACAGCAGAAGTCCCTCGGCGAGATCATGCAGATCGTCGCCGAGGGACTCCAGCCCAGCGATGCGGGCGCGGACCTGCCCTGGCTCCGCTAGGGCCAGGGCAGGTCCGGGGGTCGTACGCGGGAGGCGTCCCCTTCCTCCTGCGTACGGGTGGTGATGCCGAAGGGGTACGACCGGGCGGTCGCCTCAGTGGGCGACCACCGGGACGGCGAGCTCGTCCTCGGCGCCCTCTTCGGAGCCCGACACGGTGGTCGAGCCGGGGGTGCCCGCGTTGACCAGGGTGACGACGATCACCGCGGCCAGCACCAGCATGCCGACGGCGAACCAGATGGCGTTGGTGTAGCCGTGCACCGCACCCTGCATCTGGACCAGCTGGGCCTGCGACTTGGAGGTCGCGGAGCCGATGTGGTCCTTGATGTACGAGGTCGTCGCGGAGGCGGCGATCGTGTTCAGCAGGGCCGTGCCGATCGCGCCGCCCACCTGCTGCGAGGTGTTGACCATCGCGGAGGCGACACCGGCGTCACGCGGCTCGACGCCCAGGGTGGCCAGGGACATGGCCGGCATGAACGCCGTACCCATGCCGAGACCGAGCAGCAGCATGGCCGGCAGGATGATCGAGGCGTACGACGAGCCGATCTCCATCTGGGTCATGACCAGCATGCCGGAGGCCGCGACCAGGAAGCCGGGGCCCATCAGCGCCCGGGCCGGGACCCGGGTCATCAGGCGGGTGCCGATCTGGGTCGAGCCGACCATCATGCCCGCGATCATGGGCAGGAAGGCGAAGCCGGTCTTGATCGGCGAGTAGCCCTTGATGACCTGGAGGTAGTAGGTCAGGAAGAGGAACGTGCCGAACATCGCGATGATCGCGATACCGAGCGAGAGGTAGATGCCGCCGCGGTTGCGGTCGGTCACCACGCGCAGCGGCAGCAGCGGGGCCTTGACCCGGGACTCGGTGACGACGAAGGCCAGCAGCAGGACCGCGGAGGCGACGAACAGGCCGACGGTCAGCGAGTCGCCCCAGCCGTCGGACTCGGCGCGGGTGAAGCCGTAGACCAGCGAGACCAGACCGAGGGTGGACAGCAGCACGCCGGGGATGTCGAGCGGGTTGCGGTTGCGGCCGCCCTCCGGCTCACGGATGACGAAGTACGCGCCGAGCGCGGCGATGACCGCGAACGGGATGTTGACGAAGAACGTCCAGCGCCAGTCCATGTACTCGGTGAGCACGCCGCCGAGGATGAAGCCCACGGCGCCACCGCCACCGGCGATCGCACCGTAGATGCCGAAGGCCTTGGCGCGCTCCTTGGCGTCCGTGAACATCACGGCGAGCAGGGAGAGCGCGGCGGGCGCGAGCAGGGCGCCGAAGGCACCCTGGAGGGCACGGGCGCCGAACATCATGGCGCCGGTGGTGGCCGCTCCGCCGAGCGCGGAGGCGGCGGCGAAGCCGACGAGACCGACCACGAAGGCCCGCTTGCGGCCCCACAGGTCGGCGATACGGCCGCCGAAGAGCAGCAGACCGCCGAAGGCGAGGGCGTAGGCCGTGACGACCCACTGGCGGTTGCCGTCGGATATGCCCAGGTCGGTCTGGGCCGAGGGCAGGGCGATGTTCACGATCGTCGCGTCGAGGACGACCATCAGCTGGGCGAGCGCGATGAAGACGAGCGCCTTCCAGCGGTTGGCGTGAGCGCTGGTATCGCTGACGCCGAGAGCCTTTGAGGCTGTTTCAGACATGGGGGTACCCACTTCGGGACTTCGGGACGGAAAAAGGGATCGCTGTGGTGGCGAGGGGCTGTTCGTACAGCCCCGCACTAGGGACTGGTGTGGAGCGCTGAACTAATCGGTCAGGACGTGCGCATGTCCTCCATGGTCACGGCCGTACCCGGCAGGACGGATCGGGCCGGGGCCCGCAGTCCGTCCAGGAACAGCTGTAGATGGCGGTGGACGAAGCGGTCGTTGCTGAGGCAGTCGGTGCCGGCCGGGGGCCGGCTGAGCTGGGCCACGACGACCATCAGGTCGCCGACGCCGACGTCGTCACGGAGCTGGCCGGCCTGCTTGGCGCGGTCCATGAGTTCCGTGACGAGCTCCTCGCAGCGCTCGCGCGCCGCTTCGAGATCGGGGTGGTTCTTGTCGAAGGTGGACTGGACCATGGGGCACAGCGCGCTGATCCGCTCGTCGGCGGAGGTGTGCACGAAGCGCTCCAGTGCCTCGAAGGCGTCCCCGCTCTCCGCGAGGGCCTCCTCGGCCGCCTCCGACGTCCGGTCCATGACCGAGCAGACGACCTCGCGGACGAGCGCGTCCCGGTCGGGGAAGTTGCGGTACACCGTGGCGTTGCCCACGCCGGCCCGGCGGGCGATGTCGTCGAGCGGCACGTCGGGGCCCAGCTCGGTGAACATCTCCCGGGCCGCGCTGACGATCCGCTCCCGGTTGCGCAGGGCGTCGGCGCGCGGCCGGGGCACCTTGCGCTGTGCGGTCGTCGTGGCGGTCACGGCGTACTCCTCGGGTCGGTGGTTCTGCTTCCGCGATCCGGGGAGCCAGTCCCCGTTTCGCTCGGACACCTGACTAAACGGGGAGACGCTCCCCGCTTATTTCGGGTTGACGGAAAGATTCGATGTGACCTGAGTCACATCCCCGTACTGCCGGAACCCCACGTTCGGCCGCCTTCAGCGAGCGCCCCCGCACCCCGCGACCGAGGGTGATCGAAAGGGTGCAGTCCGGGACCGGCGGCTGCCATCGACGAAGGGCCCGTGCATGCAGCTCAGCCGTCGGATACGCCCGCGCCGCGTGGCCGCTCTCGCGTCCGTGACCGCCCTCACCCTCGCGGTCAGCACCTCCGCCGGCACCGGTCGTCCGACCGCGGGCAGCACGGCGGCCGGTCCGGTCGCGATGGCCCGCGGCTCGGCGTTCGGCCCCTGCATGATCAGCGGCCGGCACGCCGTCCAGATGTCGGAGGGCGTACCGACCGCCACCGGCTACTCCCGCTCCACGGGCACCGTCCGCGCCCTGACCCTGATGGTCGACTTCCCCGACGCGCCGGGCCCCGGCAACGCGCTCGACCGCTTCCACGAGTTCTTCCCGCAGACCCAGCAGTGGTTCCGCACCGCCTCGTACGGCCGTCTCGACTACCGCCCCGAGACCCCGGTCCCGCACTGGCTGCGCATGCCCAAGGCCTTCAAGGCGTACGGCATAGAGCGCGGTGCCCCCTTCGACCCCGGCTACCGCGACCTCGTCCAGGACATAGTGAGCGCGGCCGACCCCAAGGTCGACTTCCGGGACTACGACTTCCTGAACGTGCTGATCACGCCCAACGCGGGCCCCTCCGCGCTGGACACGGTCCTGTCGGTGACCTTCGCCGGCAACACGGAGGCGCCGGTGGCGGACGGCGTGCCGGTCGCCAACGCGTCCTTCGTCTACTCCCGCCAGGACGACGGCTCCGGCTCCTACGACAAGACCGGCTACCGCGTGCTCCCGCACGAGAACGGCCATGTCTTCGGGCTGCCCGACCTCTACACCCAGGAGGGCGGGGGTGCGGTGGGCCACTGGGACATCATGAGCGAGGACTGGGGCGCCAACAACGACCTGCTCGGCTGGCACAAGTGGAAGCTGGGCTGGCTGGACGCGGGCCAGGTCGGCTGCGCGACGGCCCGCGGCACGACCGAGTACACCCTCACCCCGCTGGCCCGCCCGGGCGGCCCCAAGCTGGTCTTCGTGCCGCTGTCCGGGGGCACGGGTTACGCCGTCGAACTGCGCACCCGCGAGGGCAACGACGAGGCGGTGTGCCGACCGGGCGTCCTCGTCTACCGGGTCGACGCGGACGTGGACACCGGAATGGGCCCGGTCACGGTCTACGACTCCCACCGGGACAGCGGCGGCTGCACCCGCAGCCCCAACGTCCACGCGGAACTCTCGGACGCGCCCTTCACCCCGGGCGAGACCTTCAAGGACCCGAAGCGGGGAATCCGCATCGCGGTGGAGGGGACGGACATGGCGGGGAACTACCGGGTGGCGGTCACGCGGAGGTGAGGGGGCCTGGGAGGGGGGTCCTCCCGGAGGGGAGCGGTCCCGGGAGGGGGGTCCTCCCGGAGGTGAGGGGTCCCGGGAGGGCAGGGTCCCTCGCGAAGGCGACCGGACCCCGGCAGGGCCGACCCCACACGCAGGTGAGCGGACCCCGGGAGAGCGACCCCACGCAGAGGCGAGGAGGCCGCGGGCGAGCGGACTCCACGCGGAGGTGAGCGGATCCCGACAGGCCCGACCCCACACGGAGGGGACCGGCCCCCAGGAGGGCGGACCCCGCGCGGAGGTGAACGGACCCCGGCAGGGCCGACCCCACGCAGAGGCGACCGGACCCCGGCAGGGCCGACCCCACGCGGAGGTGAGCGAACCCGGGAGAGCCGGCCCCGCGCGGAGGTGAGCGGATTCCACAAGGGGCGGCCCCGGGTACGGTGGCCGTGTTCCGACCGCCGTACCGGAGACCCGAGAAGCCGATGTCCGTGAATTCCACGACGGCCGACGACGCCGGCCCCGTCGCCGTGCCGGCCGAGGCGGTCACGCCGCTGATCCGGGGGATCGCCGTGCTGCAACGGCTCACCGAGGCGGACGGGACGCTGAGCCTGAGCGCGCTCGAACGGGCCACCGGCCTCGCTCGCTCCACGGTCGACCGCATCACCTCCACCCTCGCGCGCATGGGGTACGTCCGCCTCGACGGCCGGGACGCCGTGCTCGCCCCCCGCCTGATGGAACTCGGCAACGCCTACCTGGCCGCCCTGCGCCTGCCCGCGCTGCTGGACGCGCGCGCCGACGCCCTCGCGGACGAGCTGGACGAGTCGGTGTCCCTGGCCGTCGCCGACCGCGACGGCATCCGCTTCATCCACCAGGCCACCCGGCGCCGCGCGATGTCCCTCAGCTTCCGCATCGGCGACCTGCTCCCGGCCGAACGCACCGCGCCCGGCCCGCTGTTCGCGACGGAGTGGAGCGGCGAGGAGTGGCGGGCGTGGCGCGCACGCCGCTCGGCGGATCCGGAGGACCGCGACTTTCCCGCCGTACCACCGCGTCAACACCCCTGCTCGGACGAGGAGTTCGAGCGGCGCGCGGCCGACGCGGCGGCGAACGGCTGGGCGCTGGACGACCAGTTGATCGAGCCGGGGCTGGTGGCGGTCTCCGTGCCGGTACGGGACCCCCGCAGCGGCCGGATCGCGTGCGCGGCAAGCGTGGTGAGCCACACCAGCCGGCACACCGCGGCGGACCTGCGCGACACCCTGCTGCCCCGACTGCGGGCGGCGGTAGGGGCGATGGAGGACGACCTGCGTACCGCGGCGCCCGCTCCTCCCGGGTCCGCGCCGTCCGGGCTCGCGACCTGGACCGGCGCGTCCAAGCAGGCCCTGGGCCGGGAGTTCGTCGAGTCGCTGGCGCGCGGGCTGACGGTCCTGACGGCGTTCGGCGAGGGCCGCGCCGCGCTGACGCTGACGGAGGTCGCGCAGGCGACGGGCCTGGCCCGCGCGACGGCCCGCCGCGCCCTGATCACGTACGAGCACCTCGGTCTCGTACGGGCGAGGGACCGCGTCTTCGAGCCGACCCCGCGCGTCCTGTCGCTGGGCTTCCCCCCGCTGTCCCGTACCTCGGTCGCCGAGATCGCCGCGCCCCACATGGCCGAACTCGCCGAAGCGGTCCACGAGTCGACGTCGCTGTCGGTGCTGTCCGGGACGGACATCCAGTACACGGCGCGGGTGGCGACGGGCCGGATCATGAGCGTGAACATCACGGTGGGGACGCGGCTGCCGGCGTACGCGACGTCGATGGGGCGGGTGATGCTGGCGGACCTACCGGAGTCCGAGCGCGAACTCGGCCCGTTGCGCGCGCTGACGCGGGCCACGATCACGGACCCGGCGGCCCTGACCGCCGTGCTCGCCTCGGTCCGCTCCCAGGGTTACGCCCTGGTCGACGAGGAGTTGGAGGAGGGACTGCGCTCCATCGCGGTCCCGGTCCGCGACCGCACGGGCCGGGTGGTGGCGGCGCTGAACGTGGCGATGCACGCGGCACGGCACACGGTCGAGGAGTGCGTACGGCACATCCTCCCCGCCCTGCGCACCACGGCGGACCGCGTCGAGGCCGACCTCCGGGTGGCGGGCCGCTTCACCCGCGTCCCGCTGTCCTGACCCCGGCCGCGGCGCGCTCAGTGCAGGGCCTCGCCGCCGTTGACGAGCAGCGCCTGCCCGGTGACGACGCTGGAGAGCTGGTCGGAGGCGAAGAACAGGACGGACTTGGCGCACTCCCGGGTCGGCGGGATGCGCCGCTGCGGGATCATGTCCAGTACGGCCCCCTCAGCGGTCGCCCATGCCTTCTCGTCCTGCTGCTTGAGCCGCTCGAAGCTGTCGCGCACGCTCGGCCCGTCCATGTAGCCGGGGACATGGGAGTTGACCCTGATGCCGTACTCGGCCACCTCCAGCGCGAGGGCCTGGGTGAGCGTGTACAGCGCATTCTTCGAGCAGGCGTAGGCGAACATGCCGGTGTCGGGGATCCGCTGGGGCTTGAAGATGATGTGCGCGAGGACGTTCACGATGGAGCCCGAGCGCTGCGCCTTCATGTGCGGGAGAACGAGCTGGCAAAGGCGGGCGCTGCCCCAGAAGTTGACCTCGAAGACGCCCCGCCAGGCGTCGAGGTCGGCGTCGCCGAGCAGGCCGCGCGGACTGGCGTTGAAGGCGTTGTTGACCAGGCAGTCCACCCGCCCGAACTCCGCGACCGTGGCGTCGACCAGGCGCGCGCACTGCGCCGGGTCGGTGATGTCGGTCGGTACCGCGAGGACCGTGCCGCCCGCCTCCTCGATCGACTTCGCACTGGCCTTCAGCCCTTCCTCCGAGCGGGCCGACACAACGACCTTGGCGCCTTCCTGGGCGAGCAGCAGGGCGCTCTCGTGGCCGAGTCCTCCGACCTGCCCGGCGCCCGAGACGATGGCGACCTTGTCCTGCATGAGACCCGGCATGTCTGTCCTTCCGAGAGGAGTGCGGCGGTGGGCGAGGCGGTCAGGGGGTGATGACGGTGCGGATGCCCTCGTGGTCGTCGAACGACGTGAGGATGTCGTCCGCCGACAGGCCGATGCGGTGGGTGACGAGCCGGCCGACGTCGAGCCGGCCCGTCTCCGCCAGCCGGACCAGGGTCGGCAGGTCGCGGTCCGCGTGGGTCTCCCCCGCGATGGAACCGGTGAGCCGTTTCCCGCTGCTGACGGCCTCCCAGCCGCCGAGGTCGAGCCTGGACGCGCTGTCGGGCGCGCCGACGGTCACGACGGTGCCGGCGCGGCGGGCCATCCGGTAGGCGCTCGTGATGGTGTCGACCCGGCCCGCCGCCTCGAAGCTGACGTCCACCCCGCGCCCGCCGGTCAACTCCTGGACGCGGCCCACCAGTTCCTCGCCCGGCGCGGCGTCGAGCGCGTCGGTGGCGCCGAGTTCGAGGGCGAGGAGCCGTTTCGTCGGTACGGGGTCGACGGCGACGATCCGGGCGGCGCCCGCCAGCGCCGCGGCCTGGACGACGGCCAGCCCGACCCCGCCCAGTCCGACGACCGCGACCTCGTCGCCGGGCCGCACCTTCGCCGTGTTGAACACCGCGCCCGCGCCGGTCGCCACCGCGCATCCCATGATCGCGAGCTGTTCGAACGGCAGGTCGCTGCGGACCGGGACGACGGACAGCTCGTGCACCGTGCTCGCCTCGGCGAACGAACCCAGCCCGCAGAACAGGGGGACGGCCCGGTCGCCGTCGAGCGCGTAACGCGGTGTGTTCCACAGCCGTACGCCCTCGGAGCAGAGGTAGGGGTGGCCGCGCACGCACCACCAGCAGTGCCCGCACGCCGGTTTCGTCGCGCCGATGACCCGGTCGCCCACGCGGACTCGCGTCACCTCCGGGCCCGTCTCGACGATCGTGCCGGCCAGCTCGTGGCCGAGCACCAGCGGCAGATCGAAGGGCATCTCACCGGCGAGCACGCTGTGGTCGCTGTGGCAGATGCCGCTCGCGCCGATCTCGACGACCACGTCGTGCGGTCCGGGCGGCAGCGCGGGCAGGTCGTCGACCTTGAACGCGTCCACGGCGTCGGCGTATCCGACTCGCATCACGGACTCCCGGTCAGCCGGCCGCGTGGCCGCCGTCGACGGCGAACCAGGAGCCGTTGACGTAGCTCGACGCGTCCGACAGGAGGAAGGCGATGGCGCGGGCGTACTCCTCCGGCTCGCCGAACCGGCTGGTGTAGAACTGTCCGTCGGCCTTCACCGCGAGCCACTGCTCCACGACGTCCTGGTCGCTCACGCCCTCGGCGACGGCCTGCTCGTGCACCGCCCGCCGGGTGCTCTCCTTGTAGATCCAGCCGGGATGCACGGTGTTGACCCGCACTCCGCTGTTGGCGACATCCTTGGCGAAGGCCTTCGAGACGTGTGCGACCGCCCCCTTCATCGCCGCGTAGGACGCGAGGCGCGTGTAGTAGTAGCGCGCCGAGGTGGCGACCAGGTTGACGACCGAGCCCGCGCCCCGGGCCTTCATCCGGGGCAGCACCTCGCGTCCGAGCCGTACGGCCGGCATCAGCACGTTCTCGAAGTGGAAGCGCCAGACCTCGTCGTCCTCGTACAGCTGCGGGCGGTCGATGTTGGGGCCCACGGTGTTCACCAGCCCGTGGATCGGGCCGAAGTCCGACTCGACCTCCTCGACCAGCCGGGCCACCTGGCCGGAGTCGGCGAGATCCGCGACCACGCCGGTGGCCCGCACCCCGCGGTCGCGCAGTTTGCCGACCAGTTGATCGAGCGGTGCCGGGGACCGGCCGGTCAGCGCGAGTGCCGCGCCCTCCTCCGCGAGCAACTCCGCGGTGGCCACGCCGACATCACCCGACGCACCGCAGATGAGGACGACCTTGTCCTGCAGACCCAGATCCATTCGCCGCTCCGTGTTCCTGTGCCGCCGTCCAATTATTGAGTATCCTCTATTCCAAACCCCGCTGCCCGGCCGTCGCGTCGCTCAGCGGGCGCGGGCGATCACGTCTCTGCCGTACGCCGCCAGGACCTCGCATGCCTCGGCGACGCTGCGGCCGGAGGTCCGGACGACGAACCAGGTGGCGCCCGCCTCCGTCAACTCGTCGAGATGGCGCCGGTGTTCGTCGGCCGACACCTCGCCGCGGACGGAGAGGTCGGTGTGCGGCGAGTGCACCTGGATGTCGACCTCGTCCGGGGCCCGCCCCGCGTCCCTGAGCATCTGCCGCAGTTCCCCGACGGCGACCGCCAGCTCCTTCGGCGTCGTCAGAGCGGTGGTGCGCGCCGTGCGGGCCGACTCCTCCCCCATGAGCAGCGGCGCCCACCCCTGCCCCGCACGCGCGACCCGGCGCCGCGAGTTACGGCCGTTGCCGCCCAGCCACACCGGCGGGTGCGGGAGTTGGACCGGACCCGGGACGCTCTCCTGGCCACGGGCGGTGAAATGCCGTCCCGCCAGCTCGAAGGCCTCGCCGGCCCACAGTCCGCGCAGCACGTCCAGCGCCTCGTCGAGCAGCGCCCCACGCTCCTCGAAGTCGACGCCGAGCGCACCGAACTCCGAGCGCAGATAGCCGCTTCCGGCCCCGATCGTGAGCCGGCCGCCGGAGAGCCGGTCCACCGTGGCGACCGCCTTGGCCATCAGGAGCGGATTGCGGTACGGCAGGACCAGGAGGTAGGTCAGCAGCCGGATCCGGGTCGTGGCCGCGGCGCAGAACGCGAGGGCGGCCAGGGGGTCGAGGCTGGCGTGGCCGCCGTTGCCGAGCCACTTGCGCGACGGGGCCGGGTGCTCGGTGAACGCGACGGCGTCGAACCCCGCCGCCTCGGCCGCCCGCGCGAACGCCGCCATCCCCTCGCCCCGGAGGAGCTCCGGGTCGCAGTCACGCTGCCCGACGGGGTGTTCGGCGGTGAAACGCACAGGTGCTCACTCCCCGATCTCCTCGATCGCGCAATAAAGTGCATTCAATTGCCCGCTGCGATCGACCGTAGCAGGCAGATGCCGCACACGGAACGGACCGGTTCCAATTGATTACCCTTTATCTTCTGGCGTTCCCGTCGGCGGGAGGAGTCTCATGGGAGTTCGCGGTCTTGATCGCGGGGAACGTGCCGCGCTGATCATCAACGAGTGCCAGAACGCCATGATCAACGAGGAGTTCAGTCACAACGGCGGTCTGGTCCACGAGATCGGGAGCCGGGGCGTGGTCGCCCGCATCGCCGCGCTGGCCGACGCGTTCCGTACGGCGGGCCATCTCGTCGTGCACTCAACCATCGTGCTGAGACCGGACGGCATCGGTACGGCCACTCCCTGCCTGCTGCTGGCCGCGCTCGCCAAACGGGCCGCCTGCGTGGAGGGCAGGCCGGACGCCGAGATCCACCCGGATCTCACCCCCCACGACGGCGACTTCGTACTGCGCCGGGTGCACGGCCTGTCACCGTTCCACGGCACCGAACTCGAATCCGTGCTGCGTCAGCGCGAGGTCCGCACGGTCGTGGTCACCGGCGTCTCGACCAACATCGGCATCCCGGGCACCTGCCTGGAAGCGGTGAACCGCGGCCTCTCCGCCGTCGTACCCGAGGACTGCGTGGCGGGCAGCTCCCGGGAGATCCACGACTTCCAGGTCACCCACATCCTGCCGCTGCTGGCGACCGTCACCTCGGCCGACGAGGTCACCGCCGCCGTCGGGCGCATGGTGTAGCGGGCTACACCACGGGTTCGGGTGGGTGCTCCCTCGTACCGCGGAACGGCTCGCGGAATCGTGAGGGGTACAGAACAACGCCTCTCCCGACCCGCTCCGAGCAGCGCGGACGCCCCCCACAGAGGCGGTTCCTCTTTCGTTTCCCGCCGTTTCCGAACCGCATTGTGGAGGCTTCCCAGCCATGGCAACTGTCCTCTATCACCTGGGCCGCGTGGCGTTCCGCTGGCGCTGGTTCGTCGCCCTGCTGTGGGTGGCGATACTGGGCGCCGTCGGATTCGCCGCCTCCAAGGCGCCCACGCCGGCGGACGAGGGCTTCACCATGCCCGGCATCGAGTCCCAGAAGGCGTTCGACCTGCTGGAGCAGCGCTTCCCGGGGTCCGCGGCCGACGGCGCGAGCGCCCGGATCGTGTTCATCGCGCCGAGCGGTGAGAAGGTCACGGCCGCCGAGAACAAGAAGACCGTCGAGACGCTCGTCGACGAGGCCGCCGACGGCTCCCAGGTCGCGGCCGTCGCCGATCCCTTCCAGGCGAAGGCCGTCAGCAAGGACGGCAGGACCGCGTACGCGGTCGTCTCCTTCAAGGCGAAGGCCGACGCTCTGACCGACGCGAGCAAGACGCGTCTGGAGAAGGCCATCGACCAGGCTCGCGAGGCGGGTCTGACGGTAGAGGTCGGAGGGGACGCGCTGGCGGCCCAGCCGGCGGCCGGCGGGGCGAGCGAGGTCGTCGGCATCGCGGTCGCCGCGGTCGTCCTGCTGATCACCTTCGGTTCCCTGGCCGCCGCCGGGCTGCCGCTGCTCGCCGCGATCATCGGTGTGGGCGTGAGCATGACCGGGGTGCTGGCGCTGTCCGAGACCCTCGGCCTGTCGGAGAACACCGGCACCCTGGCCACCATGCTCGGCCTGGCCTGCGGCATCGACTACGCCCTGTTCGTCGTCTCCCGCTACCGCGAGGAGCGCGCCAAGGGCCGCGCGCCGAGGGAGGCGGCCGGCCTCGCCGTCGGCACCGCGGGCTCGGCGGTCGTCTTCGCCGGCCTCACCGTCGTCATCGCGCTGGCCGGTCTGTGGATCGTCGGCATCCCGATGCTCACCAAGATGGGCCTGGCCGCCGCCGCGGCGGTCCTGGTCGCCGTCCTCGTCTCCCTGACCCTGGTCCCGGCGATCCTGGGCTTCTGGCCGAACGCGGTGCTCTCCCGCGGCGCCCGCAAGAACTCCCGGCGGTACCTGAAGAAGCAGCAGAAGCCCGAGAACGGCGGCTCCCGCTGGGCCCGCGTCGTCGTACGCCACCCGCTGCCCGTCCTGCTGCTCGGCGTGGTGGGCCTGGGCGCGGTCGCGACCCCGGTGCTGGACCTGCAACTGGGCATGCCGGGCGACGAGGCCAAGTCCACCTCCACCACCGAGCGACGGGCCTACGACGCGCTCGCCGAGGGCTTCGGCCCCGGCTTCAACGGGCCGCTGACCATCGTGGTGGACGCCAAGGGAGCGACGGACGCGAAGGCCGCCGTGTCGACGGTCGCCAAGGACCTGGCCGCCACCGACGGGGTCGTCTCCGTCTCGCCCGCGCGGTTCAACCAGGCCCAGGACACCGCCGTCCTGTCCGTCACCCCCGCCACCGCACCCACCGACGAGAAGACCAAGGACCTGGTCAAGACCATCCGGGACGAACGGCCCGGCATCGAGGCCAAGGCGGACGGCGCCACCTTCGAGGTGACCGGCAAGACCGCGCTGGACATCGACGTCGCCCAGAAGGTCCAGGACTCGCTGATCCCGTATCTCGCCGTCGTCGTAGGCCTGGCGATCGTGCTCCTGCTGCTGGTGTTCCGGTCCCTGCTCGTGCCGCTGAAGGCGGCCTTCGGCTTCCTGCTCTCGGTCCTCGCGGCGCTCGGCGCGGTCGTCGCGGTCTTCCAGCAGGGCCACGGCGCCGACCTGCTCGGCGTGGAGACCACCGGCCCGATCATGAGCCTGATGCCGATCTTCCTGGTGGGCATCGTGTTCGGCCTGGCCATGGACTACGAGGTCTTCCTGGTCTCGCGGATGCGGGAGGCGTACGTCCACGGCGAGGCGCCCGAACAGGCCGTCGTCTCCGGGTTCCGGCACAGCGCCCGGGTGGTCGTGGCCGCCGCGCTGATCATGATGGCGGTGTTCTCCGGCTTCATCGGCGCGGGCGAGTCGATGATCAAGATGATCGGCTTCGGTCTCGCGATCGCCGTCTTCTTCGACGCCTTCATCGTGCGCATGGCGATCGTGCCGGCGATCCTCTCGCTGCTCGGCCACAAGGCCTGGTACCTGCCGAAGTGGCTGAACCGGATCCTGCCGAACATCGACGTCGAGGGCGAGAAGCTCAGCCACAAGGTGCCCGCCGCCCCGGTGCAGCCGACGGCGGTCGACGAGCCGCAGTCCGCGGAGCCCGTCGCGACCCACTGAGCCACGGGAGGGGCCGCCCGCTCAAGGCGGCCCCTCTCCCTTTGCCGCTCTCACTTCGATGAGGACAGGACACCTGATGACGACTCACCTGCGCACTCTCACGGCCGGACTCCTGCTCGCCTGCGGCGCGTTGGCCGTCACGGTAGGCGTGGTACGCCACGACGACAGCGACCCGGCCGCCGCGGCCACCGCGCTCAAGGGGCCGTACGTGGCACTCGGCGACTCCTACACCGCCGGCCCGAAGATCCCCGAGCAGAACAACGAACCCGCGGGCTGCGACCGCTCCGACCGCAACTACCCCTCCCTCGTCGCCGCCGAACTCGGCCTGACGGGCGGGGACTTCAAGGACGTCAGCTGCTCCGGGGCCACCCTCGCCGACCTGACCGCACGGCAGTCCACCGACCACGGCACCAACCCCGCCCAGCTCACCGCGCTGTCCCAGGACACCCGCCTGGTCACGGTCGGGATCGGCGGCAACGACATCGGCTTCGCCTCGATGATCAGGAAGTGCGTGGGCATGGGCGTGCTGTACGACCTCACGAGCGCGTTCGCGCCCGAGGACGCGCCCTGCGCCCGCAAGTACGGCGACGGCATACAGGAGAAGACCGAGGCCGCGGGCAGGAAGCTCGCCAAGACGCTCGACGAGATCAGACGGCGTGCCCCCGACGCACGCGTGTACGTCGTCGGCTACCCGGCGATCCTGCCGTCGGACAGCGCCGAGTGCGGCCGGGAGATGTCGCTCGCACCCGGTGACGTGACCTTCGTGCGGAAGCAGGAACAGCGGCTCAACTCGACGCTGCGGCAGCGCGCCGAGGCCGCCGGCATGAACTACGTGGACACGTACACGCCGTCCGAGGGCCGCGACGCCTGCTCGGCGAAGGACACCCGCTGGATCGAACCGTTGGTCCCCAGCAGCCCAGCCGCCCCTGTCCACCCCAACGAGCGCGGGGAGCGCGGCATGTCCACCGCCGTGCTGCACGCGCTGCGGACCTCGCCGTAACCGCTCACGCCCTCGGTGCGTGGGTCAGATGGGCCAGCACGGCGAGCACCCGCCGGTGCCCGCTGTCGGTCGGCGGCAGGCCCAGCTTCAGGAAGACGTTGCCGATGTGCTTGTGGACGGAGCGTTCGGTGACGACCAGGGTCTTCGCGATGGTCGCGTTGTCGTGCCCCTCGGCCATCAGCTCCAGCACCTCGCGCTCGCGCGGGGTGAGGGAGTCGAGGGGCGAGTCCTTGCGGCGGGTGAGGAGTTCGGTGACGACCTCGGGGTCGAGGGCCGTACCGCCGGAGGCGACCCGCTCCAGCGCGTCCAGGAACTCGTCGACCCGCCCCACCCGGTCCTTGAGCAGATAGCCGACCCCGCTGCTGCCGCCGCCGAGCAGTTCGGTGGCGTACGACTCCTCGACGTACTGGGAGAGCACCAGCACCGGCAGCCCGGGGATCTCCTTGCGCGCCTCCAGCGCCGCCCGCAGCCCCTCGTCCCGGAAGTTCGGCGGCATCCGCACATCGAGTACGGCGGCGTCGGGCCGGTGCTCCAGCAGCGCGGGCAGGGTCTCGGGACCGGTGCCGGCGACGGCCACCACCTCGTGCCCGGCCGACGTCAGCAGCAGGACCAGACCCTCCCGCAGCAGGACGTTGTCCTCGGCGATCACCACACGCACGGCAGCTCCGCCTCGATCACGGTCGGCCCCCCGACGGGACTCGACACCTCCATGAACCCGTCGAGCGCGGCGACCCGCCGCCGCATGCCGAGCAGCCCCGAGCCGCCCTTCTCGTCGGCGCCGCCGCGGCCCTCGTCGCGGACCCGTATCCGCAGCCCGCGCCGGAAGCGGACGAGCCGCACCTCGGCGCGGGAGACCCCGCTGTACTTGGCGACATTGGTCAGCGCCTCGGCCACCACGAAATAGGCGGCCGTCTCCACCGCCGCGGGCGCCCGTACGCCCTCCTCCAGACCGTCGTCCTCCACGGAGACCCTGAGCCCGCTGCTCGCGGCCAGCGCGCGCACGGCGCCGACGAGCCCGCGGTCGCTGAGGATCGGCGGATGGATACCGCGCACGACCTGACGCAGCTCGGTCAGCGCGGTCTCGGCCTGCGCCTGGGCCTCGTCGAGCAGCTTGCGCGCGGTCTCCGGGTCGCGGTCGTACGCCCGCTTGGCCAGACCGATCCGCATCGACAGGGCAACGAGGTTGGCCTGCGCGCCGTCGTGCAGATCGCGTTCGATACGGCGCAGCTCGGCGCCGTGGGCCGAGATGGCGTCGGCACGGGTGGCGGCCAACTCCTCCACACGGGCGGCGAGTTGCGCCTTGGGCGACGGCTTGAGCAGGGCAGTGGACCAGTCGGCCTCCAGGTCCGCGATCTTCACGATCAGGGGCAGGACGACGGGGGTACGGCGCAGCAGCCCGCCCCAGACTCCGTCGACGACCAGGCCGACCGGCCACAGCGGCAGGGCGAGGGCGAGCAGGGCGCCGTAGAACCAATAGGCGACCATCCAGCGCAGATCCATGAGCGTGCCGGGATCGCGGACGGCCGTGGTGATCCGCTGCCGCATGGTCCCGGTGATGGGCCGATAGGCCTCGGGGATCCGCACGCCGGTCCACCGGGTGGTCAGGCTGCGCTTGGCGCCCGCGATCCGGCGGATGATCAGCACCGTCTCGGGCAGCAGCCAGATGCCCACGACCGTCACCACGCCGATCGCGGTGATCTCCAGCACGGTGACGAAGATCCACATCCCGAACGCCATCGCCGCGGACACGGCGAGGTGGGCCGTGGCCGACGCCGCCCGCCGCACCGAGGTCCACAGGCCGGTACCGCCGGCCGTTCCGCTGCGGGTGGGCGTGGAGCCCGTCCCCTCCGAGATGTGTCGCACCCCGCCATGATGCACGTACACGTCATTGAAACCAAGTCTCATATGCGCGGCAGTGGACCGCATCCGTGCTCATGAGTCGATTGCGCGTATGAGTACAATTGCTGAATGAGTGAAGCAGCACACACGTCGTCGAAGACTTCAGGGCCGAGCACGCGGGACATCGCGCGGGCCGCCGTACGGGCCCGGCTCGCCGAGGTCGCGTTCGACCTCTTCCGCCGGGAGGGCTTCGACCGGGTCACCGTCAACGAGGTGTCCGCGGCGGCGGGAGTGTCACGCAGTACGTTCCTGCGCTACTTCACCTCCAAGGAGGACGCGATCCTCAGCTCCTTCGACGCGCAGGACGAGCTCGCGGAACAGGCCCTGCTGGCCTGCCCCGCGGACCAGGACGACTGGACGGCGTTGCAGCACGCCATGTCCACGACCCTCGAACCCTTCCGCCGGGCCCAGCGCGAGTTCCTGCCGCTGGCCCGGCTGGTCGAGAACACACCCGCGCTCACGGCCGGCCGCCGCGAGAAGCAGGTCGTCTGGCGTGACGCCCTGGCCCGCGCCCTGGCCGCGCGGGCGGGCGGGTCCGCGTCCGAGGCGCCGCCGCTGCCCGCCCTGGTCCGCGCCGCCGCCGCGGTCGAGTGCATGAACATCGCGGTCGCCCAGTGGGCACGATCCGACGGCAACGCCGGGCTCGACGACCTGCTGGACGCGGCGTTCGCGGCGTTGCGCGAGGGGTGAGCACGCCGGTCGGGCGTCCCGCTGAACGAGATGGAGTCGTACGGGTCCGTCGCCCCGCTTCCTAACCTCGTGCGCACTGGTGCGACGCGACGAAGGCGGAGGAAGCAGATGGAGGGTTCCGCGGCGACTACGGAGGGTTCCGCAGCGATTCCGGCCACCCGTGACTGGCGGATCGTGGCACTGCTGCGCGCACGGGACCGGGCAGCGGCCGCCACGCTCGTGGAGCGGGTCCGCGGCGAGATCGCGGAGCTGGGCGACGCACTCCGGGCGACCGCCACCGAGGTCGTCGTGGGACACGTCGCCGGTCCCGGGGAGCGGGGGCCGCACGAGGGGATCCCGGAGTCGGACTACGACGTGGCGGCCGAGGTGGTGCTCGCGGAGCGGCCCGACCGGGCCACGGCGGTCAAGGCCCTGGCCGCGTTCGTCGAGCGTCTCGCCCCGCTGGTGGCGACCGAGGCGTCGATGGTCGCCGTCGCGCGGGAGAAGCTCTTCGACGACCGCCGCACCCGCTTCAAGTACCTCCACCCGCTCGTGCGCCGCCCCCACCTCTCGCACGACGAGTTCATCGAGAGCTGGGAGCGGAACGTCGGCCCGGTGGTCGCGGCGCACCACCCGACGCGTGTCGGCTACGTGGCTCTGCAGTGCGACGACGAACTCACCGTGGCCGCGACCGAGTCCACCGGTTTCGGCGGGGGCGTGCCGGACGGCTTCGGCGTGGAGTGGTTCCGCAGCACCGACGACATGGTCCCGGCGTTCGAGTGGGCGGTGTCCCCGGGGAGCGCGGCCGGTGGGCCGGTGGACGAGCCGGGCGGCCTCCTGGCCCTGCTGGGCCGCTACGCCGACCTGTCGACCCCGACCGCCATCCTCGGCATCGAGCCGAACCCGACGCACTGACGAGAACGACGTGGTGGCGAGAAGGACGTGGTGGGGAGATCGACCACGAACGGGGCACTGGAGGCGATCGGCAGGCGGTTCACGGCCCATGTGGTGTGGTCCGGCCGGCCGGTCGGTGCCATCGGCCGGGCAAGCTCTAGTCGTCGAAGGTGACGACGACCTTCTCGGCGACTCCCGGGGCGAGCGCCAGCTGGTAAGCGTGCTGGGCGTCCTCGAACGGGACGCGGTGGCTGATCAGCTTCTCGAACCGCTCGTGGTGCTCGGCGAGTTCGGGGGTGACCTCGAAGATCTCGGTGGGATAGCCCTGCGAGGCGACGAGGGTCAGCTCACTGCGCAGCACGCCGCCGAGGTCGATGTCGGCGCCCTTCTTCTGTACGGCGACCATGACCAGCTTGGCGTGCCATTTGGCGTTCGCGATCACGGTGTTGAAGACGGCCGGAGCACCGGCGGCGTCGATGTAGACGTCGGTGCCGGGGCGGGGCTGGCCCAGTGCGTTGGCGGCCTGGCCGTGCAGTTCGGTCAGCCGGGCGGTGACGTCCTCCTCGGCCGAGTTGACGACCGCGTCAGCGCCCACGGCCAGCGCCTTCGCCAGCCGGGAGGGGATGACGTCCGCGACGACGACGTGCCGGACCCCGCGCAGCTTCAGCCAGATCGCCACGCCCAGACCGATGGGCCCGGCGCCGAAGACGACCACCTTGTCGCCGGGTCCCGCCTCGGAGCGGTTGACGGCGTGCCGGGCCACGGCCATCGGCTCGTTCAACGCGGCCACGGCGAAGGGCAGATGGCCGGGGAGGACCGCGACGTTCTGCCCGATCTCGGCGTTCTCGATGAGCACGTACTCGCTCATGGCGCCCTGCGTGCCGCCGCAGCCGATGAGGCCGGAGGGGTGGCCGGTCGGGTCGATCACGACCCGGTCCCCGGCCTTCAGTCCCTCGACCTCGGCGCCGACCTCGGCGATCTCACCGGCCGGTTCGTGCCCCAGGGGCACGGGGACGACCTCCCCGCCCAGGTGCGCGCGGGCGGGCATCCCGCCCGCGCGCAGGAAACTGACGTCGGTTCCGCAGATACCGCAGGCGCGGATGCGTACCAGTGCGTCGCGCGGGCCCGGGACGGGCCGTTCCACGTCCACCACCTCGACCTTGTCGACACCGCCGGTCCGGAGGGACTTCATCGTGGCCATGGGGGGCTTCGCTTTCTCTCGTTGACTGGTTCTCGGGGCCGGCGTTGCGGTGGCTCGACACGAGGCCGCCGACCGCTCGGGATCTCTGTCTCGGGATCTCTGTCTCGGATCTCTGTCCTCCACGATTCCGTCGCCCGCCCGGCGCCACGAGGGAGCACGCTCCCGAGCCGACGGTGTAGCCCCCTACACCATCCGCAGAACGGGGCCGGAGTGCTCCGGCCCCGCGGTCGGCCCCTGCTCGCCCGTCAGGCCCGCTCGGTACGCGGCTTCCCTCTCGACTGGAGCAGACCGGCACCCGCTCCCAGCGAGACCACTCCCATGCCGATCGCCAGACCCGTCCCCTTGGAGCCTCCGATGGCGAAGGGGGCGATCACGGCCACGGCGAGGTTGAACAGGAACAGGAACCACAGCACCGGGCGCGAACCGAGGAACGACTTCAGGGGTTCCCGCCGGAACAGGGTGACGCCGGCCACGAGCGAGAGAACCGCCGCGCCGATGGTGGCCGCGGTCTTCTGCGTGCCTTCGAGACCGCCGAGCACAGCGCCGGGTGCCAGCGTGGCGGAGAGCCCGGCCAGGAACAGAACGGTCAGGACCGTCCAGGAGAGGAACGACTTCACGGACATCACCTTTCTCCGTACGGCTCAGCCGCGCAGATGCATACCGCCGCAGACCGACCAGACCTGACCGTTGATCCACTCACCGTCGTCGGAGAAGAGGAAGGCCGCCATCCCGGCGACGTCGGAGGTCCTGCCCAGGCGCGGGCTGAGGGCCGCGGCGATGGCCTGGGCCTGCATCTCCTTGTCGGCCTGCCGGATCTGGGTCTCACCCATGACCAGGCCGGGCGCCAGTCCGTTGCAGCGGATGCCCTCCTTGCCCCAGCGGGTGGCGATGTGCCGGGTCAGCGCGTTGACACCCGCCTTCGACGCCGAGTACGCGGGCCGCACCCGCGCCCCGCTCCAGCCCGCGCCCGAGGACGTGTTGACGATCGCGCCGCCGCCCGCGGCGAGGATGTGCGGGATGGCCGCCTTGGCGGCGAGGGCGTAGCCCACCAGGTTCACCCCCAGCGTGCGCTCCCACACGCCCAGGTCCATCTCCAGCAGGTCCAGGTCACGGCCGAGATTGGCGTCGGACACGTCGGCGCCGACGTTGAACAGCCCGTCGACACCGCCCAGTTCGGACACGGCCCGGTCGATCAGCGCCTGGATGGACCCCTCGTCGGACAGATCGAAGGCGACCGGTACCGCCACGCCCCCGTCCTCCGACGCCCGCTTGGCGGTGGCCTCCGCGCCCGCGACGTTGATGTCACCGACGACGACCGAGGCACCCTCCTCGACCAGCCGCTCGACCGCCGCCGCCCCGATCCCGGTGGCGCCGCCCGCGACGACGATGCGCTTGCCCTTCAGTCCCCTCATGCCCCGCTCCTCAGCTGCCCGTGATGCACGTACACGTTTATGAGATCGAGTCTCACATGCATGACAATGCCCCGCAACCGCGTACGTGCCTCGCTTACGGGTACGCGTACGAGCGAGTTAGCGCGAGCGCCCCGCAGAACCGCCACCCGCTACACTGTCCGCGGCGACGCAGACCTCCGGGCCTGCCCGTCCCGCCTTCGTAGCTCAGGGGATAGAGCACCGCTCTCCTAAAGCGGGTGTCGCAGGTTCGAATCCTGCCGGGGGCACCATCTGTGACCAGCGCGCCCACCCTGCCGGGTTGGACGCGCTGAGCCTTTTCCGGCCGCCCCTCGGCTCGAGGAGTGCTCCCGTGATGCCCAAGAGCGTCCGCTCCGAGGCCGTCTGGAGGCCACCGCTTTCCTCCTCGCCGAGCACGTCAACCGCCTCACCGTCGGTCACGCCTCGGCGTGGATCGCGTGGTCGCACGGCTCGGCGGCGACGACGAGGATGCCCACGTCCTCGCCGGACGGCAGCGAGGCGCGGCGGACCAGGGTCTCCCACTCCCCCGGCCACGCGGTCGTCGCGTCCCACAGGATGCCTTCGAGCAGCACACCGTCCAGTCTGGCGCTGCTGAGGTCGGCCCCGACGAAGTCCGTGCTGGCCCGTTCCACCTCGGCGACCGCCCTGGCCAGGGCGTCGGCCTGATCGCACCCCTGGGTCAGGTCGTCGATCAGGTCCTGCGCCACGGCGTCGACGCCGTACAGATAGCCGGGCGGTGACGTGCCGAGGGTGGCTATCGCCGGGCCCAGCACCTCGTCGAGCAGCTGCTGGACGCGGTGCAGGTCCTGCAGAAGCCGGTCGGCGGGCCCGGCGAGGGTGGACTCCACGGCCACGAGGTAGTCGAGCCCGGTGAGCGTCACCGGGGAGCGGTGCGGCTTGGGCAGCCGGGACAACTGGCGTAGCTGCTCCCGCAGTTGGTCCACCACCGACTCCACGCGGGCGGCGGACTGCGTGCTGTCCTCCAGGAGTTCGCTCAGGCTCTGCACGGTGTGGACGGCGGCCCGCATGCCCTGGGCCAGATCGGTGGGCCAGTAGCGGTGGGCGAGGCGCAGCGCCTGCTGACGGTATTTCACCCGCACCGGCGAGGGTCGCCCGGAGAGCGGGCCCCGCTGGGCCAGGCGGGCTTCGAGCGCCAGGTCGCGCCGGTCCAGGGCGGCCCGGGTCTCGCGGGAGCGGCGCCGGGTCACGGCGGTTCCGACGGACCGGTGGGCGGCGGCCAGCAGACGGTCCAGTGCCAGGTCCGGGGAGCGCAGTTCGGGGGGCCCGCCCTGCGCCGTGATCCGGTCGGTGACGGCGGTGCCCAGCCGCTCGTGCGCCCTCGCCAGCAGCGCGTCCAGGCCGTCGAACAGGCCGCCGTCCAGGCCGTCGAACAGGCCGTCGTCCCTGCCGGCACCCGCCTCGGGGGAACGCGGGTCGCGGTCCGTCACGTCGTCCTCCTCTCGTGGTCGAAGCGGCCCTCCAGTCCCATGCCCGCCCGCAGGGCCGCTCGGGCCCGGGTCAGGTTCTGGCGTACGGCGGCCTGTGTGGTGCCCATGGCGCGGGCGCTCTCCTCGGTGGTGAAGCCGTCGAGGTGCCAGGCCATCGCGGCACGCTGCTTGGCGGGCAGCCGGAGCAGCAGGGCGATCACCCGGCGTTCCTCCTCGCCGAGTTCGGCCGCGTGGGCCGGGGTCTGCCAGCGCAGGCCGGGCTCGGGTTCGGGCATCTCGGCGCAGGCCTCCTCGGGTTTCACCTGCTGGCTCACCCATGACCGCCAGGCGACCCTGCGCAACCAGGCCCGCGGATGGGTCAACGACAGCCCGGGAGCGCACATCTGCGTGAAGGCGTCCTGCGCGGCGTCCTGCGCCTCCGCCCAGGACGCCCCGTGCAGCAGCAGGAACCTGACCAGCGCGGGGTACTGCTCGTGGTGGAGCGCCTCGGCGAGTTCGATACCGGGCAGCGGTGCCGTACCGGTCTCGACGCGATCGGCGAGGCCTACGTCGGTGACGACATCAGTGCCGAGGTCGGTGCCGAGGTCAGTGCTGAGCGCCTTCTCCACCGCGGCCACCCCCGCTCCGGCGGGTCGCGGCTGGTCGGATGTGCCGAGCGGTGATACGGGCTATCTCCACATCGGCGCTCACACGCCGTTGGGCGATCTTCACTATGCCGTTGACGACGCTCACGGTCACAGTCACCACCGCTCCCACGATCACAGGATCCATGCCGCTCGTTCCCCTTCCGGATGGCGTACTCGGGTACCGCCCGCGCATCGCACGCACCACAACAGTGCTGATTTCTGCGGGAGTTGTGACATCTGGCTGGTCACGAGCCTTCACCGGAAGGATTACGAAACATTCGAAATCCTGAGGTGCCGAATCAATCGCATGGAAGGGTCCCGAGAAATGGCCAGAAGTCGCCCAGCTGGCCCCGAAAGCCTCCGAATGTTTCGTAACAACTGCCGAAACTATTGACGCTTGACCGGGACAGGCCAACACTGTCGGACCAAAACCCGACCTCGGACCATGAGGAGGCACCCGCACATGACCCCTCACACGGACCCTCGCACGATCCCGGACCTGACCCGCAGGGGCGCCTGCGCGCTGCTGCTCGGTACCGGTGCCGCGCTGGCCCTGCCCGGCACCGCGCGCGCCGCCACCGTCGTCACCACGAACCAGACCGGCACGAACAACGGCTTCTACTACTCGTTCTGGACGGACGCGCAGGGCACGGTCTCCATGACCCTGGGCTCCGGCGGCAACTACAGCACCAGCTGGAAGAACACCGGCAACTTCGTCTGCGGAAAGGGCTGGAGCACCGGAGCGCGCCGGAACGTCACCTACTCGGGCAGCTTCAGCCCCTCCGGCAACGGCTATCTGTCCCTGTACGGCTGGACGTCCAGCCCGCTCGTCGAGTACTACATAGTCGACAACTGGGGCACCTACCGCCCCACGGGTACGTACAAGGGCACCGTCACCAGCGACGGCGGCACCTACGACATCTACCTGACGACGCGTTACAACGCGCCGTCCGTCGAGGGCACCAAGACCTTCAACCAGTACTGGAGCGTGCGCCAGTCGAAGCGCACCGGCGGCACCATCACCACCGGCAACCACTTCGACGCCTGGGCCCGCGCCGGGATGCCCCTCGGCAGCTTCAAGTACTACATGATCCTCGCGACCGAGGGTTACCAGAGCAGCGGCAGCTCCAACATCACGGTGTCGGCATGAACAGCGCCCGCCGCCATTCGTTACGACCGCTGCCCGCCGCCCTCGCCGGCCTGGCACTCGCCGTCACCGGCACCCTCGCCCTCCACTCCACCCCGGCCCACGCCGCCGCCTGTAACGGCTACGTCGGACTCACCTTCGACGACGGGCCCTCCGGCAACACCCCGGCCCTCCTCAACGCCCTGAAGCAGAACGGGCTGCGGGCCACCATGTTCAACGAGGGCCAGTACGCCGCCGCCTACCCGGCGCAGGTCAAGGCCCAGGTCACCGCCGGTATGTGGGTCGGCAACCACAGCTACACCCACCCGCACCTGACCCAGCTCAGCCAGGCGCAGATCGACTCGGAGCTCTCCCGGACCCAGTCGGCCGTCGCGGCCGCGGGCGGCGGTACGCCCAGGCTGTTCCGGCCGCCGTACGGCGAGACCAACGCGACCGTGAAGGCGGTGGCCGCCAAGTACGGTCTGACCCAGATCATCTGGGACGTCGACTCGCAGGACTGGAACGGCGCCAGTACGGACGCGATCGTGGCCGCCGCCGGACGGCTCACGAACGGCCAGGTCATCCTCATGCACGACTGGGCGGCCAACACCCTCGCGGCGATCCCGCGCATCGCCCAGGGCCTCGCCGCCCGCGGCCTGTGCGCCGGCCAGATCTCACCGACGACGGGACGCGCCGTAGCGCCCTAGTGCCGTAGCGCCCTAGCGCCACAGCGCCCTAGCGCCGTAGTGCCGTAGCGCTCCAGTCCCGTAACGCCGTACCCCCGCATCCGCCACGCTCCACGACGGCCGGTCCCCCAACCGGCCGTCACCACCAGCTCCGCCGGCCGCTGTCAGTAGGCTGCCGTCGTGCTGTCGTACGACGAACTGACCTCACTCGAGCGGGAGTTGTGGAACGCGTTCCCCGAAGGGCGGCGCGTGGATCTGCGGGTGGGGAGCGAAGCGGGCGACCGGGTCGCCGGGGGTGGGGACTGGGGGCCCGGGCGGACCGTGCGGGCCGAGGTGATCGCCGCCCTGCTGCTCGGCGCGCGGGGTGTGGAGGGCGCCGGTGCCGTCGCCTCCATCGGGCTCGTCGGCGCCCGGATATCCGGCACGCTCAATCTCGGCGGCGCGCAGATCGGGCACCCGGTGTGGTTCGAGGACTGCTGGTTCGACGAGGGCGTCAACCTCTTCGGAGCCGAGACCCGTACCGTCGCCATCACCGGCAGCCGCATCCCCGGCCTGGAAGCCGGGTCGACCCGGATCGAGGGGCGCCTGGACCTGCTCGGCTCGACCGTGGAGACCATGCCCGTCTCCGCCTTCCACCGCGAGATCAGCGCCCTGTCCCTCACCCACGCGCACGTGACCGGCGGGGTGATCCTCAACCGCGCCGTGCTCAGCGCGCCCGAGGGGTGGGCCCTGTCGGGCGGTGGGCTGGTCGCGGACGGCGGGGTCTTCTGCAGCCGGATGGTCGTGCACGGTGAAGTCCGGCTGCTCGGCGCCCAGTTGTCGGGCGGGCTGTTCATGCGGGAGGCGCGGCTGGAGCGTCCCGGCCCGCGCGGTGTCGCCCTCGCCCTCGACAGCGCCGTGGCTTCGACGCTCGACCTCTCCCGGGGCTTCACCGCGAACGGCACCGTACGCCTGCGCGGCACCCGCGTCTCGGACAACGTCACCTTCGAGGGAGCCGTACTGAACGGGCCGCCCGACGGCACCGGCCCCGCCCTGCTCTGCACGCTCATGCAGGCCGTCGACTTCGACCTCACCCTCGCCCGCCCGCCCTCCGGCACGGTGGATCTGCGCGGCGCGCAGGTGTCGCAGCTGCACGACAGCGAGCAGAGCTGGCCGGAAGTGGTGGAGCTGGACGGCTTCGTCTACGGCTCCATCAAGGTGACGGAGGCCGGGGAGCGCCGGGAGGCGGTGGCGCGGCCGGACTCGACGGCCCACCGGCTGGCGTGGATCCGCCGCAGCCCCGGCTACAGCCCGCAGCCGTACGAGCAGTTGGCGAGCTGGTACCGCAAGGCGGGCCACGACGACGAAGCCCGCCGCGTACTCCTCACCAAACAGCGCCACCGCCGCAGCTCCCTCTCCCTCCCGGCCCGCGTCTGGGGCCACCTGCTGGACACCACGGTCGGCTACGGCTACCGCCCCTGGCTGGCCGGCGTCTGGCTGCTCGTGCTGACCCTGCTGGGCACGGCGGTCTTCGGCGCCAACTCCCCGACGCGCGCGGAGAAGGGCGAGGGGGCTCCCTTCCAGCCGCTCGTCTACACCCTCGACCTGCTGATCCCCATCGGCGGCCTGGGCCAGCGCACCAACTGGTACTGGACCGACGCCTCCCTCCAGACGCTGTCGTACGTCCTCATCGCGTTCGGCTGGATACTCACCACTGCGGTCATCGCGGGCGTGACCCGAACCCTGCAGAAGAGCTAGCGGATCAACCAGCGGATCAATTCGGATGCGTCCCTGTGGCCCCCCGAGTAGCGTCCTTCCCCGACGCCTTCCGATGCGCCGCGCCCCGGTTACTTCCTGTCGAGACAACACCGGTGCCCACTCTTGATCTCGGAAGGCGCGCCTGCTTCAGGGGGACCTACTGCATGACCCGCTTCAACCGCGGGCGGACCAAGTCCGAGGCCAGGACCGAGATCCAGGCCGAGATACCGGGCCTGGCCGTCGGCGGAGCGACTTCGTACAAGCACGTCGTTCTCAACCACGAAGGCGGCCGCGGATACGTCCGCGAACCCAGGGCCGAGCTCTTTCTCCTGGCCA
This sequence comes from Streptomyces cylindrosporus, assembly GCF_022698165.1. Lineage (GTDB taxonomy): Bacteria > Actinomycetota > Actinomycetes > Streptomycetales > Streptomycetaceae > Streptomyces > Streptomyces cylindrosporus. Next base: position 423,013 of record NZ_JALDAY010000004.1, on the reverse strand, counting down.
TGGCCAACATGGTCGGTCAGCGCAGCTTCTACGAGAGCGCGCTCTCCCGTGACGAGCGCTTCACGCGGCTGGTCCACGAACTCGCCGTGAGCGAACCGGAATGGACCCTGGGGCTGCTGCGCTGGCTGCGCACCGAGGCGCACATGCGGTCGGCGTCGGTCGTCGGCGCGGCCGAGTTCGTGCGGGCCCGCCGCGAGGCCGGGCGCGTCGGTTTCGCCCGCCAGGCCGTAGACGCCGTGCTCCAACGCCCGGACGAACCCGGCGAGTTGCTCGCGTACTGGACCGGGCGTTACGGCCGTGCCCTCCCGCAGCCCCTCAAGCGCGGGGTCGCGGACGCCGTGCGGCGGCTCTACACCGGACGCGCGCTGCTCAAGTACGACACCGCCTCGCACCGCTTCCGCTTCGGTGACGTCATCGAGCTCACCCATCCCGCGCCGGACCCGCAACGCCCTTGGCAGGGACCGCTGTTCCAGTACGCGCTCGACCGGCGGCACCGACCCGACCGTGCGGTCCCGCCGGCCGGGGAGGCGCTGCTCGCCGTGCACCACGCGCTCATGGCCGTACCGGTCGAGGAGCGGTACGCGCTGGTGACGGCACCCGGCGGCGCCGAGCGTCTGGAGGCGGCCGGGGTGACCTGGGAGGCGCTGGCGGGCTGGCTGCAGGGGCCGTTGGACGCGGCGGTGTGGGAGGCTGTGATCCCGGCGATGGGCGCCATGGCGCTGGTACGGAACCTCCGCAACTTCGATCTCGCGGGCGTCGGCGACCGGGCGGCGGCCGAAGTCGCCCGGCGGATCTCGGACCCGGCCGAGGTGCGCCGCTCCCGCCAGTTCCCCTTCCGCTACCTCGCCGCCCACCGCAACGCGCCCTCCGGCCGCTGGGAGCGGCCCCTGGAGGCGGCCCTCGCGCACTCCCTCTCCAACGTGCCGCGGCTGGACGGCCGCACGCTCGTCCTCGTCGACCGCTCGGGCTCGATGTTCGACCTGCCCACCGCCAGGACGCAGCTCAACCGCGCCGACTCGGCGGCGATCTTCGGCACGGCGCTCGCGATGCGCGCCGAGCAGGCCGACCTGGTCGAGTTCGGCACCGACAGCCTGCCCGTGCGCTGGACTCCGGACGAGTCCGTGCTGCGCGTGCTGACCCGCTTCCACGACCTCGGCGGCACCGACACGGCCGGGGCGGTCGCCCGGCACTACGACGGCCACGACCGCGTGGTCGTCGTAACGGACGAACAGGCGCACTGGTCGGGCCAACACGATCCGTTCGCCGTCGTCCCGCAGGACACACCCGTCTACACCTGGAACCTGGCCGGCTACTCCAGGGGCCATGTCGCGCCCGGCCCGCACCGGCACACGTTCGGCGGCCTCAGTGACGCGGCCTTCCGGCTGATCCCTCTCCTGGAGTCGGGCCGCCGTGACGCCAAGTGGCCGTGGGAGACGCCGAGTTCCTGAGTACGGCGGAACATCAGCGCGTCGCGTGACTTGTACGCCCTTCAACCGGTACGAAGGCGGTTGCCGCCCCGCACGCGGCCCCAGGCGTCAACTCCCTTCACAGGATTCCCGGTTACGTTGCCGGATCCGCCCGAAAGGACCGCAGTCATGGCCACACCACTGACCGCCGCGCAGATGCTCGCGGCGCTGAAGGCCGAGGGCCTCACCGTCCACGAGCACACCGGCTGGACCACCCACAACCGCGACGCGGCGACCGGCAAGAGCTTCGGCCCCGTGATCGGCGTACTGATCCACCACACGGCGGGCCACGGCGACAAGGAGCTCTGCTACAAGGGCAGATCCGACCTCCCCGGCCCGCTCTGCCACGCATGGCTCGGCAAGACCGACGGCCTGTGGACCATCGGCAACGGCCGCGCCAACCACGCGGGCGCGGTCGACCTGGACGTCCTCAACGCCCTGCGCGAGGAGCACGCGCCGCTCCCGCACGACAACCAGGCCAACGCGGACGGCAACGACTGCCTGTACGGGCTGGAGATCGAGAACCTGGGCAACGGCAAGGACCCCTACCCCGACGCCCAGTACCACCAGGCCGTCCTCTGGGCGGCGGCCATCTGCCGGGCCCACGGCTGGTCCGAGAAGTCGGTCGCCGGGCACAAGGAGGTCCAGCCCGGCAAGGTGGACCCCAGCTTCGACATGGACGACTTCCGGGCCGACGTGAAGAAGCAGCTCGCGGCCTCGGCGACGAAGACGAGCCCCGCGCCCACCAAGCCGAGCAAGCCGACCAAGCCCACCAAGGCGTCCAAGCCCCGCGTGGACCTGTCCCGCCTGGTCGCCGCCGCGAAGAACGACCCCGGCGCCAAGCAGGGCCACGTCAGCTACATGGCGGGCACCAACCTCACCGAGGCGGCCCTGGTCAAGCTCGGCTACCTCGCCAAGACCTACGCGGGCGACGGCTCCTTCGGCACCACCACGGTCGCCGCGTACGCCAAGTGGCAGCACCACCTCGGCTACACCGGCACGGACGCCAACGGCATCCCCGGCAAGATCTCCCTGTCCAGGCTCGGCGAGAAGTCGGGGCTGTTCACGGTCGTGGCCTGAACGACCGTACCCCGCAGGCGACTTGCCAACGACCGCGAAAGCGGTTGCAATGCCGGTGAGTTCGGGTGACGCGGGCGACGGAAGGTCAGAAGTGGACGGGGGAACTTCGCCATGGCTCCGGATCGAGGTACTCGGCCCGGTCCGGGCCTGGCGGACGGGCACCCCACTGGACCTCGGCCCGGTGAAACGCCAGGCCGTCCTCACCGCCCTCGCGCTGCGCCCCGGTGTCGAGTTGAGCCACGACCAGCTGCTCGACCGGATCTGGGGCGAGGACCCACCGGCCGGCGGCCACAAGGTACTGCCGACGCACGTCAACTCCCTGCGCCGTGCCCTGGACCCGCCCGGCACCCCGCACACCGAGTCGGTGATCCGCAGCGGCAAGGGCTGGTACAGCTTCGAGGCCGACGCCGTCCGCCTCGACACCGCGGACCTGACCGAGCGCGCCGACGAAGCGCGACGCACGCTGGCCGCCGGTGAACCGGCCACCGCGGCCGACCAGTTCACCGCCGCGCTCACCCTGTTCCGCGGCGAACCCCTGGCCGGCCTGTCCGGCCCTTTCGCCGACGCCGAACGCCAACGGCTCCTGGACCGCCTGCGCGGCCTCCACCTGGACCGCCTCGACTGCCTGATCCGGCTCGGCCGCCACGCCGAAGCCCTGGACGAGCTGGCCGCGATGCCGGTGTCCGACCCGTACGACGAATCGGTCGTCGCCCTGCGCATGCGCGCCCTGTACGGCGCCGGCCGCCAGGCGGAGGCCCTGAAGGTCTACCAGGACATGTACGGGCTCCTCCGCGAGGAACTCGGCATCGCCCCCGGCGAGGAACTCCGCCGCGTGCACGGGGCGGTCCTGCGCCGGGACGACGAACGCCTCCTGGGCCCGGCACCGGCCCGCCCCCGCCGCCGTACCCTCAACGAACTCCCGGGAGACGCGGGAAAGTTGGTGGGCCGTGAGACCGAACTGGGCGTACTGACCGCCCCCTCCACTCCAGGTGCCGTGTCCGTCATGACCGTGGACGGCACGGCCGGCGTCGGCAAGACCGCGCTCGTGGTCCGGGCGGCCCGGGAGCTGAGCGCCGACTACCCGGACGGCTGCCTCTTCGTCGACCTGCGGGCGCACAGCACCCGGCGCCGCCAGTCGCCGGAACAGGCCCTGCAACGCCTGCTGCGCTCGCTCGACACGGCGCACGGCGAGCTGCCGAGCGACCTGGAGGAGCTCACCGCGGCCTGGCGCGCGGCGACGAGTCCGCTGCGGCTCCTGCTGGTCCTGGACGACGCCCTGGACGCCGACCAGATACGTCCGCTGCTGCCGGCCGGGGCGGGCAGCCGGGTGCTGGTGGCCGCCCGGCGTCGGCTCGCCGACCTGGACGCCGACCGCCGCATCACCCTGGAGCCGCTGCCCGGCGGCGACGCGGTGTCCCTCCTCCGGCACATCGTCGGCGAGGACCGGGCGGACCGCGAACCGGAGGCGACACACGAACTGGTCGGCCTGTGCGACGGCCTCCCGCTGGCCCTGCGCATCGCCGGCTCCCGGCTGCAGAACCGCCGCGCCTGGACCGTGTCGTACCTGGTGGGCCGTATGACGGGCGACGAGCACCGGCTCGGCGAGCTGAGCGTCGGGGACCGCAGCGTGGAGGCGGCGTTCCGGATGTCGTACGACCAGCTGACACCGGAACAGCAGCAGGGCTTCCGGGCGGTGGGGCTGGCGCCGACGGTCGAGTTCGACGCGCTGACGCCCGCCACGATGCTGGGCTGGCCCGTGCGGAAGACCGAGGCGGTGCTGGAGGCCCTCGTCGACACGAGCCTGGTGCAGGAGCACAGGCCGGGACGGTACCGGTTGCACGACCTGGTACGGGTGCATGCGCGGCGGATGGCCGAGGAGGATCCGGCGGAGGCGGCCGAGGCCCGCAGGGCAGCCCTTGGGCTGTTCCTCGACGCCGCGCGGACGGCCAGCGACTGGGGCCCGGCCGGTTTCCCCACCGGCCCGTGGCCCACGGACACCCCCTTCCCGGACTGGCGGGACGCGGAGGCCTGGCTGAACGCGGCCGGCGGCGAGCTGGTCGACGTGGTCGGATACGCGGTGGCCCACGGGGAGCCCGACTACGCGTGCTGGATCGCGGAGGGGCTGTGCGACTACCTCGTACGGCAGTTCCGCTATCACGAGTCACGGACGGCGCTGGAGATCGCGCTCGCCCACACCCATGAGGCCGCCGACCGGCGCATGACGGCCGCGGTGCCGTCCTGTCTGGGCTACACGGCGGTGTACGAACGCCGGTACCGCCATTCCCGTGCCATGTTCGCCCGGGCGCTGGACGCCGGCCGAAGCCTGGCCGACAAGGGCGAGGAGGCCAGGGCCCTCGCCGGTCTCGGCTCCGTCGCCCTGAGCGTGGGCGAGAGCGAGCAGGCGATCACCCATGTCTCCGCGGCCCTGAAGCTCGCCGGCCAGGTGGGCGACGACTGGATCGCGGCCATGGCACTGGTCATCCAGGGCCTCGCCCACCAGTACCAGCGGCAGAACCAGGAGGCGCTCGACTGCTTCACGGCGGCCCGCCCTCCGGCCGCCACGGGCGGTCGCCCGCGCATGCTGGGCAGGGTCCTGAGCTGCGCGGCCGACATCCACCTCCGCCTCGAACAGTACGGCGAGGCCAAAGCCCTCCTGCGACAGGCGGTGGGGCTCGTCGAGGAGGGCGGGGACATCTTCCTGTGCGCCCGCAGCCTGACCCGGCTGGGCACGGCGGAGCTGGGCGCGGGAGGCGAGCCGAGCGCGGCCATCGCCTTCCACCAGCAGGCGCTCCTCCAACTCCGGCTGCTGTCCCCCCTCACCTTCCCCGGCTACGACTGGCTGGAGATGGACATCCGCGGCCGCCTGGGCCAGGCGTACCTGTCCGCCGGCTACGTCCGCGAGGCGGCCGCCCAGTTCCAGGCGGTCCAGGACGCCCGCGACACCCGCACCGGCCGCGGCCGCGGCCGCACCACCTGACCGGCATTTCCTACCGGCCCCCGCCCGGAGCCCCGCGCGCGTCCAGCGCCAGCCGGCCGGCCCGCCGCCCGGCTCCCAGGAGAATCCGCGCCGCTGCCAGGATCTCCGCGTCCTTCTCCACACCGGACCCGGCCAGCACCTCGATCAGCCGCTCCCGCCAGACGTCCGGATCCACCTCGTGCGCGTCCAACACGCGCCGGCCGTGTCCGCCGTCGCCCGTCAGCCGCCATCGCACGGACTCCCGCAGGGCGACGTACAGGTCCCGTACGAGACCCTGCCGGGTGTCCCTCAGCCCGTCCGGTGGCCCCGCGCCCAGCGCGGCCGCCACCAACTCCGCTTCCGTCACTCGTCCTCCCGATCCCGGTCGCTCCGGCAACCGTCGCGGGAGGCGCTGCACCCTTGATGAACTTCCGGTCAACCGGCCGCGGACGACGCCCGCAGCACCGGCAGCATCGTCGGAGCCGGTTCGTTCGTGAGGAAGTCCAGGATGATGCGGTTGACCTCGGCCGGCTTCTCCAGGGGGGCCGCGTGGGAGGTGTTCGGGACGATGGCGAGCTGGGCGTTCGGGATCGAGCGGTACAGGGTCGCCGTGTGCTCCAGGGTCATCATGTCGTCGTCGCCGGCGAGGATCAGGGTGGGGGCGGTGATCCGGGCCAGGTCGTCCGGTGTGAGGTTCGGCTCGCGGGTGAACATGTCCTTCAGCTTGCCGACGACGACCGGCCAGTGGTCGGCGCCGTCCGGGGTCACCGCCTGGTACATGTCGCGCAGGGGTGCCAGTCCCGGCTCGTCCGGGTCCAGTTCGTCCAGCATGTTCGGGCCGGACGAGATCTCCGGCGCGGGGCGGAAGTTGGCGCCGATCGCGACGACCTTGCGCACCAGCTCGGGGCGGGCCAGCGCGACCAGCAGCGCGACGATTCCGCCGTCGCTCCAGCCCACGAGGTGGGCCGGGCCGCCCACGACCGCCTCGATGAAGTCGACGGTGTCGTCGGCCATGTCCAGGTAGCTCAGCGGCCCCTCGACGTCATGCGTACGGCCGTGCGCGCGGCGCTCCGGCAGGAAGAGCCGGTATGCCGCCGCGAGGTCGGGCCGCTGGGCCGCCCAGGTCTCGTTGGTGCACATTCCGCCGTGCAGCAGAAGCAGCGGCTCGGCGCCCTCGGCCCCGTCGGTCTCGTACCAGGTCTCGACTCCGGGAAGTTTCACGTACTCGCCCATGGCCCCGGCCTCTCTCCCGCACCGCGCACCCTTCCAGTCTCCGCCCCCGCGGCCCTCCCCTCAACACGGGGCGGGGAGCCGATCACCGGGCCTGGAGGAAAGTGAACTCCGCGGGGAGCGGACGCCGGGTGCGCCGCGCGTACTCCCCCATGTATCCCGGCCAGTTGGCGACATTTCGGCCGTCCCGGGTGCGGTACCAGGACGAGCACGCCTGCCAGGCCGTCCCCGCGAACCGCGCCCGCACCGCCTCCAGCCCCGTCTCCTCCACCTCCGGCCGCACGTCCAGCGCCACCGCCCCACTGCGCCGGGCCAGCTCCAGGGCCCGCCGGACATAGGCGGCCTGCGCCTCCAGGAAGAACAGGATCGACCCGCCGGAGGTGTTCGTGTTCGGCCCGTACATCAGGAACAGCGAGGGAAACCCGGACACCATGATCCCGAGATGGGCCCGGGGGCCGTCCGCCCACGCGTCCGCGATGGACACCCCGCCCGTTCCGCGCACCTCCATCGGGAGCATGAAGACGTTGGTACGGAATCCGGTCGCGTGGATCACGCAGTCGACCTCGTGCACCCGCCCGTCCTCGGTCAGCGGCCCCTCGGCCGTCATCCGGACGATCCGCTCCGTCACCAGCTCGACGTCCGGCCGCCGCAGCGAGGGCAGGAAGTCGGAGCTGAGCAGCACCCTCTTGCAGCCGAAGGGGTAGTCGGGCCAGACCTTCCGCCGCAGCTCCGGGTCGGGCAGCTGACGGCGCATGTGGGCACCGGAGACGAGCGCGCCCACACGGCCTGCCGTACGTGGGTGACGTACACAGAGGGTGATCAACTCCAGGGCGTGGTAGATCAGTTGCCGCCATGCCCGGCGCGCCCAGGGCCGGCGCAGGACACGGTCCAGTGCGGCCGGCATCGGGCGGTCCCGGCGCGGCAGGAACCAGTTCCCGGTCCGCTGGAACACCGTCAGGTGCCCCACCACCGGGGCGATCTCCGGCACCAGCTGGGCCGCGCTGGCACCCGTCCCGATGACGGCGACCCGCTTTCCCCGCAGGTCGTATCCCTCGTCCCAGCGCGCCGAGTGGAAACCGTGCCCGCGGAAGTCCTCCATTCCCTCCACCGCGGCGAAGGCCGGCTTGTCCAACTGCCCGGTCGCCAGCACCACGGCGTCCGCGACCCGCTCCTCCGCCACCCCGGCCCGACGGCTCCGTACCGTCCAGGTCCGGTCCGTGTCGTCCCAGACGCAGGAGGTCACCAGCGTGTCCGTCACGATCCGCGGGGTGATCCCGAGCGCGTCCGCGGTCTCCCGGGCGTACCGCAGGATCTCGTCGCGGTGCGAGAACAGGCGGGTCCAGGAGGCGCGTTGGGCGAAGGAGTACGAGTAGAGGTGGCTCGGGACGTCGCAGGCGGCGCCCGGGTAGCGGTTGTGGAACCAGGTGCCGCCGGGTTCCGGGGCGGCCTCCAGCAGGGTCACGTCGTCCATTCCGTTCCGCAGCAGTTCGGCGGCGGCCGCGATCCCGCCGAACCCCGCGCCCACGACCACGACACGCATCCCGTCATCCTTCCGGGCCGGGAGGGGCGGCGAAAGACCGCGGAACGCGGCTCGTCACGCCGGCTGCGGCTCCGGCACGCGCGACCGCCTCCCCGCCGCCGCCAGCGTCACCGTCACCACTGCCGACGCGCCCGCCATGACCGTCATCGCCGTTGCGGGCGAGGTGAGTTGGGCGACCGAGCCCGCCAGTGCCGCCGCCACTCCCTGCATGGTCAGCATGCCGGAGGAGTGCAGCCCCAGGGCGTGCCCGGACAGCTCGTCCGGGGTGAGGGCCATCAGGCGCTCCTGCTGCACCAGGCTCGCGCCGAAGCCGACGGAGGCGAGGGCGGCGGCGACCGCGGCCACGGGAGTCGCCGGGTGCAGGGCGAAGAACAGGTACGGCCCGGCGAGAAGCAGCAGCAGGGGCGTGGCCAGCCGGGGCCGCAGCGCGGGCGGGACCAGCCGTCCGACGGTCACGTCCCCGACCAGCATGCCCAGTGCCGCCGCCGCGAAGAGCGTGCCCGCGGACCCGGGGTCGTACGACACGAACAGCGATTCGCAGCCGACGACGAGACCGTTGGGGAGCCACAGGCCGAGGTAGGTGAGCCGGCGGGGGCGGGACGACCACAGGAGGGCGTTGGTGCGCCAGGTCGCCGCGACCGACGGACGGCCGCTCACGCGCGGCGGACGGGCGGCCAGGCCGAGGCGCGCGCCCAGGGCCGCCAGCAGATACAGCAACGCGGACAGCAGCAGCGCGGTGCGCGGGGAGAGGACGGCGACCAGGACACCGCCCGTGGCGAACCCGACGACCTGCATGAGCCCGCTCATCATGTTGAACACCGAACGCCCCAGCAGATAGCCGTCCTTGGCCAGGATCTCGTTGAGGAGCCCCCACCGCACCCCGCCGCCGAGCGAGGCGATCAGACCGAGCAGCAGGATCACCGGGAAGACCGCCCGGACCGGGAGACCGGGCAGCGCGAGTACGGCCGTGCCCAGCCCGTACGCGAGCGCGATGCCCGCCAGCGCGGCGCGCGGCGGGATCCGGTCGGCGGCCGAGAGCAGGGTCGTCGCGCCGAGCACCTGGGCCAGCTGCGGGGTGAACATGCTCACCGCCGACAGCAGCGGCGAGTCGGTCGCCGCGTACACGAGGGTGCCGATGGCGAGGCCGCCGACGGTCTGCCCGGCGCCCTGAAGGGCGGAGGAGAGGAAGAGGGGCGTGAACTCCGGGGTGCGGAAGAGGTCCTGGTAGCTGCGCATGCGGTGGAGTCTCGGGCGGACCGCCGACGGCCAGTAATGTTTCGCGTGACGGCGAAAGGTGGGGCACGGAAGAGGGGGCGTTCGCATGGGCTGGTGGCAGTTGAACGCGGACACCCTCGCGAGCAGCAGGTTCGTGATCTCCCCGCTCGCCGAGACCTTCGCCTGTCTGCAGTTGCTGCACGTCGGCAGCGGCACGCACCCCGGTGAGCGGGCCTGGCTGCGCGAGCACCTGCCCGGCTACCGCGCGCTGCTGGCCGCCGACCCCGTGACCGCGCACCTGGTCCGAGCCGGGCTCGCCCGGAACTGGAACGCGGACTTCCTCACGCCCCCGCCCCGCGACGGCGAGTCCTTCGAGGCGGGCGTCGCCCGCGTCCGGGCGGTCCCCGCGGCCGAGGCCCGCACCCAGCTCGCCGTCTCCCTCGCCACCGACCACCGCCCCGGCACCCCGCTCCCGGCCGAGCTCCACCGCGACGACCTGCCCGAGCGGGCGGCGGCGCTCCTGGAGCACGTCTGGGAGACGGCCGTACGACCGACCTGGGAGCGGCGCCGGCGCGTCCTGGAGGCCGATGTCGTGGCCCGTACCGCGCGGTTCGGGCAGGGAGGCTGGGCGGCCGTGCTGGACGGGCTGCGGCCGGGGCGGACCAGGTGGCTCGGCGAGAACCGGCTCCAGGTGAACCTGCACGAGTACCCGCCGCGCGAGATCTCCGGCGCCGAACTGGTCTTCGTGCCGGTGACGCCCAAGGCGGGCTGGGTGTCCTGGGAGGAGCCCGCGCGTTACGCCATCGTGTACGCCTGCGCGGGCGCGCTCGCCGACCCCGCCGCCCGGCCCGCCCCCGCGAGCCTGGCCGCGCTGCTCGGCCCCGCGCGGGCCGCGGTGCTCGTCCTGCTCGCCTCGCCCCTGAGCACGAGCCAGCTGGTCGCGGTGACCGGCCAGGGCCTCGGCTCGGTCGGCCGCCATCTGAGGGTGCTGCTGGACGCGGGGCTGGTGGAACGCCGGCGGGCGGGCCGCTCGGTGCTGTACACGCGGACGGCCGCGGGAGAGGTGCTCGTGGAGGCGGCCACGCCCCCGTCCCACTCACCAAGCCCCCCGAACCGGTCCGTCACCAAGCGGAGTTAGCATCCGCTTATGACGACTGCAGACAGCAACGGTGCCGCTCCGCTCGACGTGGAGATCGGTGCCCTCCAGGGTGGTTCGGCGGACCTGTCCCAGTACGCGGGCAAGGCCGTCCTCATCGTGAACGTGGCCTCCAAGTGCGGGCTGACCCCGCAGTACACCGGCCTTGAGCGCCTCCACGAGCGCTACGCCGAGCAGGGCTTCACCGTCCTCGGCGTGCCCTGCAACCAGTTCATGGGGCAGGAGCCGGGCAGCGCCGAGGAGATCGCCGAGTTCTGCTCGGCGACGTACGGCGTGACCTTCCCGCTGACCGAGAAGGTCGAGGTGAACGGCGAGGGCCGCCACCCCCTCTACGACCGCCTCACCGGCTTCGCCGACGCCGAGGGCCACACCGGCGACATCCGCTGGAACTTCGAGAAGTTCCTGATCGGCCGTGACGGCAAGGTCGTCGCCCGCTTCTCCCCGCAGACCGAGCCGGAGGCGCCGGAGGTCGTGGCGGCCGTGGAGGCACAGCTGGCTGTTTGACCTTGCCCCTGGGGCAGGGACGAGTCTCCTCGTCGCCGGGCGGAACGGATCCGCCCGGTGACGGAGGATGGCTGTCGTGGACGACGAACTGCTCACGATCGGCGCGTTCGCGGCCCGGGCCCGGCTCTCGGCCAAGGCGCTGCGGCTGTACGACCGCCTCGGCCTGCTGGCCCCGGACCGGGTCGACGAGGCCAGCGGCTACCGCTACTACCGCGCCGGCCAGGTGGAACGCGCCCGGCTGGTGGCGCTGCTGCGCCAGTTGGACATGCCGCTCGCCAGGATCGCCGAGGTGGTCGAGGCGGACGGGGAGCGGGCGGCCGGGCTGCTCGACGCGTTCTGGGCGGACGTCGAGACACGCGTCGCGGGGCAGCGGACGCTCGCCGAGTACCTCCGTGGACGACTGTCGGGGAGGAGCTCCGAGATGTACGGGAAGTTCGTGGTCGAGACGGTGGACGTGCCGGAGCGCGTGGTCATCACCGAGACCAGGCACACACTCGCGGACGAGCTGCCGACGTGGATCGGCGGTTCGCTGGGGCGGCTGGAGAAGGCGGCCCGGGAGTGCGGCGGGGTGACGGCGGCGCCGTACGTCGTCTACCACGCCGAGGTGTCGATGGAGAGCGACGGTCCCGCCGAGTCCTGCGTGCCGGTGGCGGACGAGGCCGCGGCGCGGGCCTGGGCCGAGGCGCACGGGCGGCCCCGGGAGACGAAGGTGCGGGTGGAACCGGCCCAGCGCCTCGCCTACACCCGCATCACCAAGGCACAGGTGGCGCACCCCCAGATCATCGCCGCCTTCGAGGCGGTCGAGCACTGGATGGCCCAGGAGGGCCTGGAGATGGCCGGCCCCTGCCGGGAGGTCTACTTCGCGGACTGGGACGCGGCGGGCCCGGAGGACGAGGTGTGCGACGTGGCGTTCCCGGTCAAGTACAAGTAGACGCTCATTTCTTGTACAAGTAGACGCTCATTTCTTGAGCTCGTCCGGGCACGGGGTGCCGCGTGGCAGCGTGTAGGGCGCGGCCAGGCGGTACGTGCCCGGCTTCGGGGCGATCAGCATGGTCCACCTGTCGCCGTTCGCGTCCTTCTCCGTCTCCATCAGGCAGCCGTTGACGTTGTCGTACGACTTCGGCTCGCCGTCGGCCCGGTGCTTGGAGGCCTGGGTCTCCTGGGGCGGCTTGAGCTTCTTGCCCTCGGCGTCGACGATGCTCAGCCACGGCGAGTACGGGATCCGGATGAGGACGCGTCCGGCCTTCTCGACCTCCATCGTCATCTCGCCCTGCTCGGCGCGGTCGACGACGGCGTTCGGCTCGGCGAGCGGCGCCGGGTCGGTGACCTGGAACAGCTGCCAGTTGGCGTCGCCCCAGATCTGCTTCAGATACGGCATCCCGCGCTGGACGAGTTCCCGCTCCCGCTCGCCGCCGTCGCCGTCCGGCTCGTCCTTGGGCAGCACGACGAAGTGCACGGCCCAGCGCTGGAGCCACTCGTGGTAGTTCGCCGAGTTGAGGGTGTCGTCGTAGAAGAGGGGGTTGCGTTCCATGTCGGCCTGGCGGTTCCAGCCGCGGGCCAGGTTGACGTAGGGGGCGAGGGCGGAGGCCTCGCGGTGGGAGGCGGCCGGCACGACCTCGACGCGGCCCTTGGCGGCGCCGACCTTCTGGAGCTGGTTGACCAGCGGCGCGAGCTCGCGCGCCCAGGACGCGGTGGGCGTCGTGTGGACGACGTCGTCGACCGACTTGAAGCCGATCCAGAAGGTGAACCCGGCGATCGCCACCACGGTCAGCCACCAGCGGCGCGAGCGGCGGACCTGGAAGGGCAGCGCCGCGACCAGCACGACCCCGGCGAACAGCATGGCCAGGCGGGTGATGTTGGAGCCGATCTGCGAGCTGACGATCCACACGCCGACCACCGCGAGGCCGTACACCGCGGAGGTCAGGCGGACCGTCGTCCACTCCTTGGGGACGAGCGCGAAGATCAGGACCGCGTACACGAAGGGCAGGATCACCGAGGCGAAGCGCATCGGCTGGGTGCCCGCGAAGGGGAACAGCCAGGCCGACAGCGCGACGACCGCGGCCGGGGCGATACCGAGCGCCCAGGCGCCGGGGCGGCGCTTCTGCAGGAACAGCGCCACGGCGACCAGCCCCACGAACAGGCCCGCGACCGGCGAGGCCATGGTGGCGAGGGCGGCGAGGGGGGCCGCGCACGCGGCCTTCGCCCACCGCTTGTACCGCAACGGGTGCGGCCAGCAGAACACCACGGCCACCGCGCCCAGCGCGAACACCGTGCCGAGCCCGAAGGTCACACGTCCCGAGGCCGCGTTGCAGAGGAAGGCGAAGACGCCCGCGAGCGAGGCCCACAGCGGGTTCTTCACGGACTTGCTGCGCAGCAGGATCATCGTCAGCAGCCCGGCCGAGACCGTCCCGGCCAGCATCATCGTCGTACGGACACCCAGGACGGACATCAGGTACGGCGACACGATGCTGTACGACACCGGGTGCATGCCGCCGTACCAGGCGAGGTTGTACGCGGAGTCGGGGTGCCGGCCGACGAACTCGGCCCAGGCGTCCTGGGCCGCGAGGTCGCCGCCACTGTTCGCGAACGTGAAGAACCAGACGATGTGGAGGACGCCCGAGAGGGCGGTGAGGGAGAGCACCGGGTGGCGCAGGAGACGCTCCCGTAGGGCGTGGAAGGCGCGCGTCGCCCGGGGCGACCGGTCCGCGGCGACCGGGGCCGGCTCACGCGGTACGGGCACGCGTATTCGCGGGCCGGTTCCCGGGCCCGGATCGGCGTCGTCGGCGCGTGTCGGCTCCGCAGTGGCCACCTGAAGGCACTCCCCGTGGGTGTCCTGTTCTTCTCTTCTGGGACGCGTCCCATTGGCCGTCCGTTGACAGCCACGTCCCTTTCGGGTGCCCCGGCCGCGCCCCGCGAGCGGCACCTGCCCCGTTTCGTGACGCTAGCACGCACCCCGCCCACGAGCTCCCAGGTGGGCCCGTGGACGGGGTGCGACGGGTAGGTGTTACGGGGGTCAGCCGAGGCGCGTCAGCTTGGCCGTGAACCCGGGCTCGGCCAGGTCCTGCCGCAACGCCACCGGGACCTTGACCGCGCCGTTGCTGCCGTCGCCGACGGTGAGCGTGCCGACCTGGGTGCCGGCCTTCGCGGTGTGCGGTACGTCGTCGCCGTCGAAGGACAGCTTCACCTTGAGGCCGGACCAGCCGACCGCGGCGACGTCCTTGGTGACCACGATCGGGGTGTGGCCGCCGAGCTTGTCGTCCACGTACCCGACGACCGTGCCCTTCTTCAGGATCTTCGCCGACTTCAGGGCGTCCTGGGCCGCCAGCATCGCCGTCTTGCTGACCGCGTTGACGGTGTCGATGATCGGCGCGGTGTGCTGGCCGAGGATCGCGCCGACGACGGTGACGGTCTCGCCGCCGACCTCCTTGGTGGCGGCGAAGAGGAGGTTGCCGCCGGCCTTCGTGGTCGTGCCCGTCTTGATGCCGATGGCGCCGTTGTACGGGACGAGGCGGTTGTAGTTGTCCCACTTCTTGCCGGACGGGTCGACCCAGGTGGGGAGCTTGGTGATGTCCGTCAGGGCGGGGATCTTCACCAGCTCGTTGCCGAGTTTCACCTGGTCGGAGGCGGTGGAGACGGTGGTCTCCTTGAGGCCCGAGGCGTCGGTGTACGTCGTCCCCGTCATCCCGAGGTCCTTGGCGGTGTCGTTCATCTTCTTGATGAACGCGGCCTCGGTACCGGCGTCCCAGCGCGCCAGCAGGCGGGCGATGTTGTTGGCCGACGGGATCATGATCGCCGAGAGCGCTTCCTTCTCGGTGAGCACGTCGCCTTCCTTGACGGTGGTCAGGGTGGACTCGCCGTCCTTGTAGTACCCGGCCTCCTTCTCGGCGAGCGCGTCGACCGTGATCTTCGGGCCGTCCTGGCCGGACTTGAGGGGGTGGTCCTTGAGGACGATGTACGCGGTCATGGCCTTCGCCACGGAGCCGATCGCGACGGGGGTCTGCTTGCCGAAGGTCCCCATGGTGCCGATGCCGTTGACGTCGAGGCGCCCCTGCCCCTCGCTGGGCCACGGAAGGGCGGCCTTGGTCCCCTCGAAGGTGTACGAGTCCTCGGCGGTGAGGGCGAGGGTGGGGGTGGGCAGGGGGCGGACGGCCTGCACGATCGCAAAGACGACGGCGAGGAGGAGGACCAGCGGGGTCCAGATCTTCACGCGGCGGACGATGGTGCGGACCGGGGTCTGGGGTGGCGGCGGGGTGTTCGTGAGCTCGGCCAGGAGGTCGAGCGGGGGCTTCGGGGGGAGCGGCTGCTGTGTGGTCCGCTCCGGGCCGACCTGGGGAACCGGCGCCGTCGCCTCCGCCGGGGCGGGCCGGGGCTTCTTGGTCGCCGGGTCGTCGAGGGGCTTCAGCGCGACGAACTTGCTGGTGCGCTCGGGGTCCGCCTTGATGTCCCCGAGCTTCAACATGGTGGTCGGCTGATCGACCTGGGGCTTGGGCCGCTTGAACACGGCGGTCGGCTGATCAACGCCTTTGCCGCGCCCACCCGCCCCACCCGTGCCACTTTCGTCGTCGGGTGCGGGTGGCCCTTGTGGGGCGGAGTCGCCGTCGGCGGGTGCGGGTGCGGATGTGGGTGTGGGTTTGGCGGGGGTGGTGGGTGTGGGTTTGGCGGGGGTGGCGTCTTCGGGCGTGGCGTCTTCGGGGGCGGGGTGCTGGGGGGCGGAGTCCTGGAGGGCAGAGCCCTGGAGGGCGGAGTCTTCCGAGGTGGGATCTCCAGAGGTGGAGTCTCCAGAGGTGGAATCTTCGAGGATGGCGTCTTCGGGGATGGCGTCGGCCTCGGGGGCCGAGTCGGCAGCGGGCGGGGCACCGGCCGGCCTCGCATCAGCAGGCTCGTCGGCGACTCGCTCGGCGTCAGTTGGCTCGGCGGCAGCCGACTCGGTCCCGGCAGCAGTCTCCGTGCGCGCCACATCGGCCTGCGCGGCCTCGGGGCTCGCTGTGTCGACGCCCGCAGGGATGTCGGTGTCGGGCTCGCCGTCGTCGGCGCCACCTGCGACTTCGCCGTCCGAGGGCGCGGGGCTGACGGACTCGCCGCCATCCGCAGCACGTACGGCATCGCCATCCGCCAGGGCGGGGACGCGATCGGCGGGGGCGGATTCGTCCGCGGCACCTCCGCCATCCGCATCCGCAGCGTCTTCCGTCGGCGCGGGGGCGACCCGCTCGCCGCCATTCGCAGCACCTGCGGCATCGCCGTCCGCGAGCACGGGGCCGACGCCCTCGCTGGCCCCCGTAGCACCTGCGGCATCGCCATCCGCCGGGGCGGATTCGTCCGCGGCGCCTTCGGCATCCGCATCCGCAGCGTCTTCCGCCGCCGTGCCCGCCGTAACCCTCCCGGACGCCTCGTCCGCGTCGGCATCCGCCCCGGGCTCGGCGTCCTCGGTCTTCCCGGCAGCCGTGCCGTCACCGGCCCCGGCGTCAGTCGCACCCTCGGTGGCAGCCGCGCCGTCCGCTCCGTCCTCGTCGGCAGAGCCGCTGCTCCCCGACTCGCCCTCCAGCGGAACCTCAGCCTCCGGCTCGCCCGACGTCTCGTCGGCGTCCGCCACAGGCGTCTCAGCGGCCTCCTCGGCAGCCTCCCGGGCCGTCTCCCCGCCCTCAGCGCCACCCGTGGCGTCCTTGGCGCCCTCGGTGTCCCCCGACCGCACCCAAGCCGCCACAGCCGCCCTCAGCCGCGCGTCACCCAAGCCGTCAGCGTTGCCGCCCGAGGCCCCGCCCCGCTCGCCGTCAGTCACCTCATCACCGTCGGCCGTAGTCGTCCTCACCGAGGAAACGTCACCGCCATCCGCAGCGCCGCCCTCGGAACCGTCCAAATCCTCCGAGTCCCCGGCACCGGATCCCGAAACCCCCTCGGAATCCTCGGCGCCGACACCAGTAACCCCCTCGGAGTCCCCCGCACCGACACCCGCACCCTCCTCGGAGTCCCCGGCGTCAGCGCCCGAACGGCCCTCGAAGTCCCCGGCACCAGTGTCCGAACGGCCCTCGAAGTCCCCGGCGTCAGCGTCCAAACGGCCCCCGGAGTCCCCCGCACCAGCCTCCGAACCGGCCCCAGAGTCCCCGGTATCACCCCCCGAACGACCCCCGAAGCCCCCGGCATCACCCCCGGAAGCTCCCCCGGTCCCCTCCGCATCCCCGGTCACCAGATCCCGTACCGAGAACACCCGCGTCGCCGTGTCCACACCACCACGCGCGGCCGACGGCGAAGCCCCCGCGCCCGGCTCCCCCTCCCTCGCCACCGCCAGGCGGGGATCCCGGGTGGCGGCATCCTCCGTCCTCGCCTCCGGAACCGGACCCGCGCTCCCCGACGTCGGTTCTGCCGACGACTCGCGCTTCTTCGACCTGTCGGGGGACTCGCCCGCCACCGATGCCTCCTCCATGTGCCGCCGCATGCCCCGCATGCCGCTGCCGAACCCGTCAACCGAACTGTGAACCCGTGATCCGTGAATCCGTGAACCGTGAATCCGTGAATCCGTGAGACAAGCCGCCCGGTACACCGCTCCACACCGCTCCACACCGCTTCGACGCGCTGTCCGAACCATGTACCAGTGTCCTGTGTGCGGGCTTAACCCCTGCGGTAGACGAGAACGACATACCTACCGGTTCCCTCACAAACAGGTCACGCACCCTCGACAGACCAATGTGAGAGGGGTCACCCTGTCTTTCATCCACGCGGGGAGGCATGGATGGGCAGGAGCCGCAGAACACTTCCGGAGGAGCTTCTGCTGCTGGCACTGGACCCGGCCACGGGTACCACTGCACAGCCGCAGTCGCTCGACCTCGGTCTGGCCGGAGCACAGCTAGTGGAGCTGGCGCTGGCCGGACGGATAGCCCCAGACGGGGATCGTATCGCCGTGGTAGCCCCACGGCCGACTGGAGATCCAACGTTGGACTGCGCGTTGGAGTTGCTGCGTAGGCGCGGCGCTCCCGTGCGGGCAGTGAACTGGATTGGCGGGCCGCGCCTTGGGCTGCGCCAGACCTACCTCTCGCATCTGGAGCGGTGCGGCATGGTGCATGCCGTGGCCGGTCAGATGTGCGGGGTGCTGCCGACGACTCGTTACCAGGCGACGGACACCGCCATCAGCCGGGAGATCAGGGCCCGGCTGGATTCCGCGATCCGGACCGGCGTACCGCCGGACCCACGGACCGCGGCGCTCGCCGCCCTGGCACACGCTGTCGGCCTCGGCAAGCACCTGTATCCGGGGAACGAAGGACGGTCCTCTCGTTCCCGGTTGCGGGATCTGATCAGGCACGACCCCATGGGCGGTCTCGTCGCGCACGCCGTGATGGACGTCCAGAACGGCGTGGCGGCCCAGCCGCGCCGCAGCCCGGCCCCGGCCGGCCGTCAGGCCGCCGCCGGACCGACCCGACCCGCACCGGAACCCGCTCGTGGTGTTCCGATGCAGCCGCGCCGCGGTTCCATGGCGCGCGTCGTGGCCCACTGAGCCGCAGTCCCACGACGACAGCAGTCCCCGATACCCGGTACGGGAGCCGCTGGCCGCGCGGGGCAGTGAGTCCGTACGTCGTCCGCAGCCGCGGAAGGCGAAACGGTCCCGCTGCCCCGCGCGGCCGCATTTCCGGCGCGAACGCCCCGCAGATCACGCCAGGATCGCGAACTGGTGCGTATCCAGCGCATATCCACAGTTTCCCAGCGGTAGTAAGCACCTTGGTGGCAGTCTGCTCAACAGCAGATACGCAAAGTGGTAACCAGAGGTCCGCAGCCGGAGGTGCACGTCCCGTGGCGTCCAATGTCAATCCCACCGTCCGGCGCCGCCGGCTGGGCCAGGAGCTGCGCCGGCTCCGTGAGCTCAAGGGCATGACGGCCGAAGAGGTCGCCGAGCGGCTGCTGGTGTCGCAGTCGAAGATCAGCCGGCTGGAGAACGGGCGGCGCAGCATCAGCCAGCGCGACGTCCGGGATCTGTGCGGGGTGTACGAGGTCGAGGACCACCGGATCGTCGACTCGCTGATGCAGATGGCCAAGGACTCGCGGCAGCAGGGGTGGTGGCATTCCTTCGGCGACATCCCCTACAGCGTCTACATCGGCCTGGAGACGGACGCCGCGAGTCTGCGGGTCTACGATCCCCAGGTCGTGCCCGGTCTGTTGCAGACCCGGCAGTACGCCGAGGCGCTCATCGCGGGCGCGTTGCCGGAGACGGCCGCCGCCGATGTCGAGAAGCGCGTGCAGGTGCGGCTGCGCCGGCAGGAACGAATCACCGCCCCGGAGAACCCGCTCCGCCTGTGGACCGTGATGGACGAGGCGGCCCTCAAGCGGGTTGTGGGGAACAAGTCCCTGATGCGGGACCAGCTGGAGCACCTCGTCGAGCAGTCCCAGCTGCCGCACGTCACCGTGCAGGTCATCCCGTTCGAGATGGGCGCCCACCCGGGCCTCAACGGCCAGTACGCGATCCTGGAGTTCCCGGACGCGGCCGACTCCAGCGTCGTCTACATCGAGGGTGTCACCAGCGACCTGTACCTGGAGAAGGCCAACGACGTGCAGAAGTACAGCGTGATGTACGAGCACCTGCGGGCCCAGGCCCTCAATCCGGACCAGTCACGGCAGTTCATCGCGGACATCGCGAAGGAGTACGCCCGCTGAAGCGCCGTAAGGTACACCTTCCCGGGGCCGTAGTGGAAGACCCACCTGGAATATGCCATCCAGTCGAGTGAATAGTCGCTTCGTACACGGAGGTTGGCGAGTAGCGTCGATCACGCCACCACACACCAAAGGTTGGCGCAAATCAGCAACTCGTCTTCTGGCACTACGGAGCAAAAATGGCAATTCGTCAGGGCGCCACGGAAACCTGGACCAAGTCCTCGTACTCCACCGGCAACGGAGCCTGCGTCGAGGTCAAGTCGCCGGCCGGTGAGGACCTGTCCGTCCAGGACTCCAAGGTCACCGACGGCCCGGTCCTCGCCTTCCCCGCCGACGCGTGGAACGCCTTCGTCGCCTCGGTCAAGGCGTAAGGGGAGGGTCTTTCCTGATCCTCTGTCCACTTCACCGACAACAAACACAACTTCACAAGCAGCACAGGAAGAGCCCTCTCGACCAGCTCGCCGTCCTTGCCGAGGGGGCTCGGCCATGCCCTACCGCAACCGGTCGACGTACCTGTCCGTCCCGGGCACGGTCGGGACGAACGGCGCCACCAGCTCCACCCTCCCCAGGCCCGCCTCCGCCACCGGCGCCGCCAGGTCCGTGAAGTACCCCTCCCAGCACTCCCGCGGATCCGCCTCCAGGAACCACAGCAGCGTCAGCCGGGTGTCCACGCCCTCCACCTGCTTCACGTACGTCATCCGGTCGCCGGGCAGCGGCGTCGGCCGGAACACGGTCACCATGGCCGCGGGCGACCCGGCAACCCGCTTGGGCAGGTGCCGCCCCCGCAGCCACTCCAGCAACTCCGCGCGCTGCTCCGCCGATTCCGCGTCGATCACCTCCACCACCAGCCCGGCATAGGGGTGGTCGAGGGCGTGGAAGTCGCGGGGCCCGGCGGCGCCGTCCCGGTAGACCGTCGCCTCGTGGTCCTGGAAGGCCGTGAAGACGTGCGTACGGTCCTGGTAGACCCGCGCGTCCCGGTTGAGCCGCTTGTTGATGGCGACGGTCCAGCGCATGTGGTCGTCGTAGCGGCCGTCGGTGATCCAGTACGTCGAGATGTAGCACCCGGCGGTGACGGGCTGGGCGATCGCCGACTTCTCCGGATAGCGCAGGAGTTGGAGATCGCGGGTGGCGACCCAGCGGCGCCCGGCGTACATCCAGGGCATGGCCATCGCGCCGGCGTAGTAGTGGTCGTCCTCGTACCAGCGGTTGTACGCGTACTCGTGGCCCGGGTGCGGTTCGACCATGGTGATCAGGGCATGGCCCGGCCGCACCCCGTAGGGCCCCACGGCGGCCAGCTCGGCGTACACGTCACTGCGGGTTTCCTCGCTCACGTCGCTCCCCTTCCGTCCTCCGCCGGTCGCCCATACTCTGACGCCCCGTCAGATAATTGGCCATACCCCCGGAGGCTCGGATGTCACTGCTCACGGGCAAGACCGTCGTCGTGTCGGGAGTCGGCGCCGGGCTCGGTCACCAGGTCGCCGCGGCGGTCGTCCGGGACGGCGGGAACGCGGTGCTGGGCGCGCGCACGGAGGCGAACCTCGCCAAGAGCGCCGGCGAGATCGATCCGGACG
Organism: Streptomyces cylindrosporus; assembly: GCF_022698165.1. Taxonomy (GTDB): domain Bacteria; phylum Actinomycetota; class Actinomycetes; order Streptomycetales; family Streptomycetaceae; genus Streptomyces; species Streptomyces cylindrosporus. The sequence continues at coordinate 401,664 of NZ_JALDAY010000004.1, read as the reverse complement.
GGACGCACACGGCGTACCGGTCGACGGACATCACGGACGAGGGCCAGTGCGAGGCGCTGGCCGGGCTCGCCCGAGAACGGTTCGGGCGGATCGACGCCGTGGTCCATGTGGCCGCCTGGGACAGCTACTTCGGCGGCCTGGAGGACGCGGACTTCGCGACCTGGCAGTCGGTGATCGACGTGAACCTGCTGGGCTCGCTGCGGATGACGCGGGCGTGTCTGTCGGCGCTGAAGGAGGCCGGGGGCGGGTCGGTGGTGTTCATCGGGACGCAGTCGGCGGTGGCCGCGCCCTCGCAGGTGCGGCAGGCGGCGTACGCGGCCTCCAAGGGGGCGCTGACGAGCGCGATGTACTCGCTGGCGCGGGAGTTGGGCCCGTACCGGATCCGGGTGAACACCGTGCTGCCGGGCTGGATGTGGGGGCCGCCGGTGGAGGCGTACGTGCAGTTCACGGCGCACACGGAGGGCGTGCCGGAGCCGGAGGTGCTGAAGCGGCTGACCGACCGGATGGCGCTGCCGGAGCTCGCCACGGACGGGGACGTGGCCGACGCGGCGGTGTTCCTGGCGTCGGACCGGGCGCGGGCGATCACGGGACAGTCCTTGCTGGTCAACGCGGGGGAGCTGATGCGATGAGTTCATATAGGTGAACGGGATACATCAACTCGAATACTTTTACCTCCCCTTGACCCTACGCTCACTTGTCGTGCTCACGCGGCAACCCACACGATGAGCGCCGGGTCGACCCCTGGGAGGCGTACATGAACGGTCTCGACTGGGCCGTGCTCATCGGCTATTTCGGCGTCATGGTCGCGATCGGCGTGTGGTCGCACAAGCGCGTCGACGACGTCAGCGACTTCTTCACGGCCGGCGGCAAGATGCCGTGGTGGCTGTCCGGCATCTCGCACCACATGTCGGGCTACAGCGCGGTGATGTTCACGGGTTACGCGGGCATCGCCTACACGTACGGCGTGACGTCCTTCGTCACCTGGTCCTTCCCCATCGCGCTGGGCATCGCCATCGGCTCGAAGCTGTTCGCGCCGCGCATCAACCGGCTGCGCTCCCGGCTCCATGTGGCCTCGCCGCTGGAGTACCTGAAGAACCGGTACGACCTGAAGACCCAGCAGGCGCTGGCCTGGTCCGGCATGCTGCTGAAGATCGTCGACGTGGGCGCGAAGTGGGCGGCGATCGCCACCCTGTTGTCGGTCTTCACCGGCGTCACGCTCAACCAGGGCATCCTCATCACCGGCGCCATCACGGCCGTCTACTGCACGATCGGCGGCCTGTGGGCGGACGCGCTGACCGAACTCGGCCAGTTCGTCATCCAGTTGCTGGCCGGCATCTCGATGTTCGTGGCGGTCGTACTGAAGCTGAACGACAAGGGCATCGGCTTCTTCGGCGCCTGGGACGAGCCGGCCCTGCACGGCCACGGCAAGCCGCTGGTGGGCCCGTACGGCACGGTCTTCCTGCTCGCGTTCCTCTTCATCAAGCTCTTCGAGTACAACGGCGGCATGCTCAACCAGGCCCAGCGCTACATGGCCACGACCAGCCCGCGGGCCGCCGAACGCTCGGCACGCCTGTCCGCGGCGCTGTGGCTGGTCTGGCCGGTGATCCTCTTCTTCCCCATGTGGATGTCACCGCTCCTGGTCCACGCCCAGAAGCCGGACGGCTCCGACTCCTACGGCCTGATGACCGAACAGCTGCTGCCGCACGGCCTGTTGGGCCTGGTCATCGTCGGCTTCTTCTCCCACACGATGGCCATGTGCTCCTCCGACGCCAACGCCATCGCGGCGGTCTTCACCCGCGACGCGGCGCCGGTGTTCTCCAAGCGTGCCCGTGAGTGGACCCAGCGCTCCGGCCTGATCGCGGCCCGCGTCACCACGGTTGTCTTCCTCGGCCTGTCCATGGCGGTGGCGACGCAGGTCAACTCCCCCACCTTCAAGGACATCATCACCGTCGTCATCAAGTGGGTGGCCGGTCTCATGGGCCCGATCGCCATCCCGATGATGCTGGGCCTGCTGCGCCCCTTCCGCCGCTCCGGCCCGACGGCGGCGCTGACCAGCTGGTCGATGGGTCTGCTGGCCTTCTGGCTGGTCAACTACCCCATCAACTGGAACGTCGACGGCGGCGTCCCGCTCCAGTACCAGGTCTCGATCCCGCTCGCCGTCTCCCTGGTCCTCTACATCCTGGTCGGCTACCTGAAGCCGGAGGACACCCCGGAGCGGCTCGCGGTCATCGAGCGGATCAACACGGACGACGACGACAGCGCGGCGGTCGCCCTGCCGACTCCGGCGGGCGAGGTGGAGGACGTGGTGGGCAGGACCCCGGTGAAGGACTGACGGATCACCGGGTACGGGACTGGGCGGCCACCGGCATCATCAGCCGGGGCCGCCCAGCCGCGTATGCCGTCATCCTCCCCGCGGATACCGGGCCAGCCACCCCGGCGCCGAACCCGCCGGCCCGTGCAGCGCGGGCCCCTGCGTCATCTCCATGGCGAAGTCGTCGGCCAGCTCCAGCACCGTCGGCCGCCCCTCCAGCTCGGCGAGCCAGGCCGGCGGCAGCGCGGTCTCCCCGTGCAGCGCCCCGAGCAGCCCGCCGGTCAGCGCGGCGGTGGCCCCCGACGGACCGTCCTGATTGACGGCCAGACACAGACCGTGCCGTACGTCCTCCCCCACCAGCGAGCAGTACACGGCCGCCGCCAGCACGCCCTCCGCCGTGCCGTCCCCGGCCAGCTCGGCGACCCGCAGCGGTGTGGGCATGCCCTGCCGTACGGCGCCCAGCGCGTGCTGCAGCGCGTCCGACACCGACTGGTGCCCCGGGCGCGCGGCCAGCAGCGCCAGCGCCCGCTGGACCGCCCCGTCGAGGGTCTCGCCGCGCGCGAGACCATGCACGATCACGGCGTACGCGCCGGCCGCGAGGTAGGCCATGGGGTGCCCGTGGGTCTGGGCCGCGCACTCCACCGCCAACTGCACGACGAGTTGCGGCTCCCACCCCACGAGCAGCCCGAAGGGCGCGGAACGGGCCGTCGCCTCGGGCCCGACCTCGCCGGCGTTCTTGGGCACGTCGAGCGTCCCCATGGTCTCGTCGCCGAGCCCGAGCAGCAGCGAACGCGCCGGGTCCCGGCGGGCGTACAGCCACTCCTCGCGCGCGAGCCAGCCGTCGTCCTTGCGGCGCTCGTCGGGCCCCCAGTCCCGCTGGGTGGCCGCCCAGCGCAGGTAGGCACGGTGCAGGTCGGTGGGCGGATGCCAGGCGCCGGTGTCCCGCCGTACCTGGGCCCGTATCAGCCCGTCGACGGTGAACAGGGTCAGCTGGGTGAGATGCGTGACGGCACCGCGCCGCCCGTACGCCACCCCGAGGTCGACGAGTCCCTCCGCGCCGTAGTTCTCCCGGATCCCCTCAAGATCCATCCCGTCGACGGGCGCCCCGAGCGCGTCCCCGACGGCGGCCCCGAGCAGGGTCCCGCGCACCCGACTCCGAAAATCCTGCTGCTCCACCCGACCCCAGACGGCCCCGGTAGTCACACTCACCAAGACCTCCCCAATGGCACCGAGCGACGCACGACAGTTCAGCACTGTAATCGAACGGGAACGGTCGGTTTAAGGGGCGAAGTGTTATGCGGGGTAGGATCAGAGGTAGGATTGGTAGCATGAGTGGCCCTACCGGCAAGTACTCGATCACCATGCCCCGCGACATCGCCGAAGCCGCCAAGGCCCGCAGCGGCCCGTCGGGCCTGTCTGCCTATGTCGCCGCCGCCGTCGCGCGCCAGATCGAGCGGGACAATCTCAACGAGCTCATCCAGGTCGCCGAGGCCGAACACGGGCCCGTCACCGACGAAGAGGTCCAAGCCCTGCGCGACCAGCTCCAGCAGGCCCGCCGACAGCAGACGCAAGGCGGGGCGAACGCCACGTGACCCGCCCCTCCCCCGCTACCCCCGGCGGCACTCTGGTCCTCGACAGCGAAGGGTTGGCCAAGGCCGTCCTTCGCGACCGCACCGTCACCGGCTGGCTCGCCCTCGCTCGCGCCGACGACCTGCGGGTGATCACTTCCGCGGCCACCCTCGTGGAAGTGGTCCACCCCCGGATCAACCGCCCGGCCCTGGAATGGACCCTCTCCCGCCTCGTCATCGAACCGGTCACCGAACCCATCGCCCGCCACGCCGCCGCCCTCCTCGCCGACGCCGGCCTTCACGGCCACAAACACGCCGTCGACGCCATGCTCGGCGCCACCGCCCTCGCCGCCACCGGTCCGACAACGATTCTCAGCTCAGACCCCGAGGATCTGACCGCCCTGTGCGGCTCTCGTATCACCGTCATCAAGGTCTGAGACAGTCACCGGGTCCCGTGTCCCACGATCCGGTGCCAGCTCCGCCCAGACCGTCTTCCCGCCCGCCGGGGCCTCCTCCACGCCCCAGCGGTCCGCGTACGCGTCGATGATGCGCAGCCCCCGGCCGGATTCGGCCTCGTCGCCCACCGGGTCGTGGATCTGCGGGATCCGGTCGCCCCGAGCATCGGTCACCTCGACACGGAGGATGCCGCGATCGGCGTGGACCTTGAGCCGCAGCCGGAAGTCCCGGCCGGGGACGCGTCCGTGGAGCACGGCGTTGGACGCCAGCTCGGCGACGATCTGCGCGGCGGCTTCGAAGCACACGCCCCAGGCCGCGAGTTGCCGCTCGGTGTGCTCGCGCGCCCGTCGAGCACCTCTTCGATTGGCGGCCAGGAGAACCGTGAAGTAGTGCGTCGGGGCGGTGACTTGGGGGACGGTTTTCTGATTCACGTCACCCAGCGTGGCCGCCCGTACCTACTCTGAACAGGAGTGACTCCGGTACGGAGCGGGACTGTCCGGGTGCGGGGCGGAGCCGTACGGCTCGTCCGTGAGGAGGGTGGAACGGGTGGAGGACGAGGAAGCGGCGGCTGTACTCAGGACGGTCGGGCGGCAGATCAAGATGTGGCGCGAGGCCGCCGGGCTGACCCAGCCGGAGCTGGGGGTGGCGATCGGGTACGGCGGGGAGATGGTGTCGTCGGTGGAGCGGGGGCGGCGGAGTCCGAAGCCCGACTTCCTCGATCAGGCGGATGAAGTGCTGGGCGCGGGCGGCAGGATCGCGGCGATGAAGGAGGACGTGGAAAAGGCCCGCTACCCCAAGAATGTGCGGGACTTGGCGAAGCTGGAGGACGAGGCCGTCGAACTCGGGGCCTACGCCAACCACAACATGCACGGCCTGCTCCAGACCCCGGAGTACGCACGGGCATTGTTCGCGATCCGGCAACCCGCTTACTCCGAGGACGAGATCGATCGCCAGGTCTCCGCGCGCATGGCACGACAGCGCGTCTTCGATCGGCTTCCCTCCCCGCTGCTCACCTTCGTCCAGGAAGAGGTGACGCTACGGCGGCCCCTCGGGGGCAGAATGGTGCTGCGACACCAGCTCGAACACCTGTTGGAGATCGGCACTTTAAGGCACGTCAGGATCCAGGTGATGCCCACGAGCTGTGAGGACCACGCGGGTATGGGCGGGTCACTCCAGCTACTGAAACTCCGGGACGGCAAGACGCTCGGGCACTCGGAGGGACAACTCCACAGCCGCCTGATCAGCGATCCCCGGGACGTTCAGATCCTGGAGATGCGCTATGGAATGATCCGGTCGCAGGCCCTGACACCACGCGAGTCGCTGGCCTTCATCGAGAAAGTCCTGGGAGAAGAAGAGACATGACCTCCACCCTGGAGTGGTTCAAGAGCAGCTACAGCAGCAATGACGGCCCCGAGTGCGTCGAGGTCGCCATATCCCCCGCCGACCGGACCCTCACCGTCCACGTCCGCGACTCCAAGGACGCCCACCGCGCCCAACTCGCCTTCGCAGGCGCTTCCTGGAGCGAGTTCGTGGACTTCGCGGCTCACTCCGTATAACGCCCTTTCACGGCGTCGCGGGCCAAGGTGACTGTCGCGAGGTACGCCGTGAGACGCTCCCGGTCGGCGCCGGGACCATCGCGCAGGCCGGTGAGAGCATCGGCGAGCAACGCCAGGTCGTCCCAGGCGCACTCCGTCGTCAGGGCTCTGGCGAGGTCCCTGTCGGCGGCGGCCCAGTCGGCGAGGCCCCAGTCGATTACGCAGCGAACGAACTTCCGAGCCTCCTCATCCGGTTCACTCGTGTCCAGAAGGTGCGCCAGCTCGTGCCACAGGGGCTCGGCGTCCTCCCGTCCCCGGCACTGGGAAGCGATCATCGCAAGCTGATATGTGCCCGCCACCGCGTTGTCCGCACGGATCCGCTCGGCGAGTTGCCGGGCCTCCTCCCACTGCCCGGTGTGCCGGAGGCAGTCGACGCGCAGGTCGTCGAGGTCGGCGCCCGTGACAGCCGATCCGTCCGCGTCGGCCAGCCTGGCCCGCGCTTCCTGCCACCGCTCGGCCAGGATCAGTGTCTCGATGGCCATGTAGCGGGCCGTGTCGTCATCCCCGCCCAGGGCGAGCCGCCGGTCCCAGTCGTCGAGGGCCTTCTCGACCCGCCCGGTTGCCAGACTCACTTGCGCCCGCTGGCTCAGCGCCCACCCGTAGTCCGGGTGCACCTCCAACGCGCGGTTCAGGCAGCGGAGAGCCTCCGCGTAGTCCCCCCGTGCGAAGTGAGTCGCTCCCAACCTGGCCAGCGAGCTGCCGTACCCCGGGTCCTGTTCCAACGAGCGGCGAAAGAAGACGACCGCCTCGTCGTAGCGACCCGCGAGCCGGTACGCCTCCGCGAGCTCGCCTGCGGTCCAATCGACCTCCGGATCTGCCTCCACCGCTCGGTGCAGGTCCTCGAACATGCCTGCTTCGTCGTCCAGTTCCTTCCTCACCCGGGCTCTCATGACCAACGCCCACGCATAGTCCGGGTCGAGTTCGACCGCACGACCGAGGTCGGCAAGCGCCTCCTCGTTCCGGCCCAGCCTGTGGAGAGCCTCTCCACGGCTTGCCAGGGCAGAGTCGTAATCGGCATCGAGAGCGACAGCCCGGCCGAGTTCGGTGACCGCCTCCTCGAAGCGGCCTGCCAGCCGGTAAGCGTCACCGCGTTCGGACGCGACCCAGGCGGAGTCGGGGGCCAGGGCAACCGCCCGGTCCAGGTCGGCGAACGCCTCGTCCCACTCCGCTCTGGCCCGGTACAGGCGAGCCCTGCGCACAAACACCCACACGTAGCCCTCGTCCAGGCTCAGCGCGCGGTCGAAGTCGGCCAGCGCTTCGTCGTACTGTTCGAGGGCATGCCGGCACACCGCTCTGCAGGCCACGGGATACGCATCGGTCGGATCAAGCGTGACGCAACGGTCGAGGTCGGCTATGGCTTCTGCCCAACGCTCCGCCTGCCGATACGTCTCTCCGCGCGCCGCAATGATCTCCTTCTTGCCGGGGACCAGCTCGTCCGCTCGGTCGAAGGCCGCCAGCGCTGCCGAGAAGTCGCCGAGACTGCGCTGGGTGAGGCCACGGCCGTGGTGAGCCGGGGCGCAATCGGAATCGAGCTCGATCGCCCGGTCGTACTCGGCCAGGGCCTGCGCGTATTTTCCACCGCTTCGCAATTCCGCCCCTCGCAGCGTGTGCGCCAGAGCTCGACCGCCGCTGTCCAGGCCCGGACGGGCAAGCAGCAGATCCATCGCCTTGGTCAATCCGGACGCGTCGTCCGCGAGCGCCTCACCCAGGCTTCGCCCCCATTCGCGCAGGGCCGGGGTCGCCGTGGCATCGCCGGCTTCCTCCAGTGTCCGTGCCCATTGGCGACCGGCCGCCTCATCCGTCCCGCAGACCTCGACCAGGGCTCGCAGCGCTTCGGCGAGCGCGGCGTGCGGGTGCGCGCACAACAGGTGATAAGTCTCCTCCAAGCGCAGCTCACGCCACTGCTCGCTCTCCCACTCCTCGTAGCTGCGCAGATCCCGCGTCGCTTCCGCACGCCGACGCCCGAAGACATCCGCCAGCCTCTCGTGCCGCTCGGTCCAGCCCCTCCGGAAGCGACGCCGCTGCAACCTGAGCATCGGTTCGCGCACCAGATCGTGGTAGCGCAGCCATTCATCGCGGTCGTCCACGAACGGCAACCCGCGTAACCAACCGAACAATGCGGCCGTTTCGTCATCCGAACAGTCCGCTGCCGCCCGGAACACATCCATGTCCAGGCGTCGGGGCAGCGCACAGGCCAATGCCGCCGCGCGGCGTACCGGGTCGTGCTCCCATTTCAGAAATCGCTCAACAGCCGTGGCGCTGGGATCGCCGATGTCGTCCGGGTCGGTGGGGCGCTGCCCGGCCAAGGTCGAGACCAGCACAGGCAGCCCACCCGTGAGCCGGAGCACCTCCTCGACGACCGGCTCGGCCACCACCCCCTTGCCCGCGAGCAGTCCCCGCGCCTCGGCCTCCGAGAACGGCCCAAGGGGCAGGTCGGTGATGAAATCGGCGAAGCCGCCCCAGCGGGTGGTGTCCAACGAGTGCTGACCGGCGGTCACGATGACGACAGCGGCAGGCAAAGCGCCGTGCCGATCCGTGGTCATGGTCTCGTGCAGCCAACTGTCGAGGAAGGGCCCGGTGCGCTCGTACGTGTCGAAGAACAGGACGATCCACGGTGCCGAGCACGCGGCCTCGGACAATTCGGCGAGCAACGCCGGGGTGAGCACCCGTTCCGGGGAGAGCACCAGCTGCGCGTCCTCCTGATTGCGGAAGCGCGCGCTGAGGCCGGCGCGCAATCGATCGGCGCCCTGGGCGAGTTGGGCCGCGTCGAGGGCTCCCGCGAAGGCGCCGACCCCCGGCAGCATGCCGAGTCCCACCAAGCCCGCCCGCGCCGCCGCCAGGCTTCCGGCCGATGGGCCTTCCGGTTGCGGTACGACGACGGTGGCAGCCTCCGCCTCGTGCCGCCGTTCGCGGTATGTGGTCAGGAGACGGTCCAGTTCCTTGAAACGCCGTCCCTGACCGGCGAATTGGCGACTGATCGCCGCCATTGCCTCCGGCACGCTGCCCACGCTCTCGTCGACGTACGCCGTGAGCGCGCCCTTCTCACGGGCGATCTGTTCCAACTCCCTTACCAGGAAGGTTTTTCCGACGCCGGCGTTCCCGTGTACATGAAACATGAACCGGTGCCGTTCGTCGGTCGGCGGCACATCGAAATTGCCCCGGAAGGCGGCCCGCTCCGCCCCTCGGCCGACGAAACCGGCCCGCCTGCGCCGCGCGATCAGCTCCTGTACCGAAAGCCCCGTCGACCTCATCCGCACCACCCCCGTAGCCCGTCCGCGTGAAGTCTGGCAGAGGCCGTGGCGCCTTGACAGCCCTCAACGATTGACTTCGGAATACGTTCCGAAGTACTGTCGAGCCATGTCCACTCCCACGGTCGCCTTCTCCGAGCTCTCCAAGAACTCGAAGCGTGTCGCCGAAACGCTGGACCGCGCCCAGCGTGTGCACATCACGCGCCGGGACGGTGAGGACCTCTACCTGACGACGGCCCGTCACGACCGTCAGCGAGAGGAGACCGCGGACATCACGGCCCGCCTGCTCGCCGCCCTTGTCCGCAGCGATGCCGGCGAGCGAGCCATAGCGCGCGCCCTCCCGTCCGTCTTCCCGTGGGTCCGTCATCTGTCGGCTGACGAGCTGAAGGAGTTCGTGGCCGAGCTCATCGATGCCACCTACGACGCGTCCCAGTTGGATGTCCACGCCAATCTGCACCGGGTCGTGGTCGAGTGGCGCGCGACGGCACGCGTTCTCGCCGACCCCGACCTCACCGCACAGCTCACACGCCGACTGCCGGACGAGGACCATGGCGAGGTGGCCGCACCGTGAGTCCGAAGCGGGGCGACGACGTCGCCCCACCGCCGGTGAGCGGCGAATGGCGTCTGCGGTTCGCGACGAACGAGGCAGCCAAGGGGTGGGGCGAACTGGGCGCAGAAGCGCCAGGGAACACACGGCGCTGCTTCGAGGCCCTGCGGGGCGACCCTCTGTCCCAAGCCGATCCCGACCGCCAGCACCGGCTGCGCGGCCGCCTGGCCACCGGAAACCTCGGTGGCCGGGAGTATCCCCAGTGGGAGTACGAGGTGACGGCCGGCGGTCGCGTACGTTACCTCGTCGACGAAGCGCGCCGAACGGTCCACCTCGTCTACGCGTCCACCCGGCATCCGAAGGACACCGAATAACTCCCCGGCCCCCTGGCCGAGTTCCATCCCGGTCTGGCCGAATTCACTCAGCCCCCAAGGTCATTCCAGGCAAGATGACTGTCATGACCACCACCCCCCGAAACCCCCTGACCATCACCGCCGCCCTCCTCACCGCAAGCGTCGCGCTCTACATCGCCCTCGTAGCCTTCGGCAACATCACCGACTTCGGGACCAACCAGGCGTTCGTGCAGCACGTCCTGGCCATGGACACCACGTTCAAGGACGACGACCTGATGTGGCGGGCCATCACCAACAAGGGCCTGCAGAACACGGCTTACGTCCTCATCATCGTCTGGGAGACCCTCGCCGCCCTCGTGCTGATCTACGGCACCTGGCTGTGGATCCGGCGTGATGTCGCCCGTGCCCGCAGCGTGTCGACGTACGGGCTGCTGATGCTTCTGCTGCTGTTCGGTGCCGGGTTCATCGCGATCGGTGGTGAGTGGTTCTCTATGTGGCAGTCGAAGACCTGGAACGGGCTGGACGCCGCGCTCAGGGTGTTCGTGTTCGCCGGGGTCGCGCTGCTGGTGGTGCAATTGCCGTTCGGGCGGGGCGAGTCGGCGGGTGACTAGCGACTAGCGCACGACCGTCTTTTGCCACAGGGCCGTCGCTTCCTCCGCCACACCGGGTGCGACCAGCAGCAACGGCGTGTCGTACGGCGGGAGTTCGGGGATCGCCACCGCTCCCGCCTCCGTCGCGATGAGGAGTGGCGGTAGCGCGTCCACCGGGTGGAACTCGCCGATCGCCGCGGCCGTCGCCCGGCCGGCCGCGACCTGGACCAGGGACAGGGCCGTGGAGCCCATGACCCGTACCGTGCAGTGGCGGGCGGCGAGTTCGCGCAGCAGGTCGTCCATGCCGGGCCAGTGGGCGTGGGCGGCCCACTCGGTCAGGAACGTGTGGCCGGTGAGGGAGGAATGGGCCGCCGCCTGGATCGGGCGGCCGTTGAGGTGCGCTCCGCCGCCCTTGACCGCGCTGAAGATCTCCCCGCGCCACGGGTCGGCCACCACGCCCAGCAGGGGCTTGCCCTCGGGAGTCGCGAGGCCCAGCGAGAACGAGCACCAGCCGATGCCGTGCGCGTAGTTCGTCGTACCGTCCACCGGGTCGATCACCCAGTGCGGGGCGCCGGCCGCGCCCTCGTGGACGCCGTACTCCTCGCCCTCGATGCCGTACTCCGGGAACTCGCGCCGCAGCACCTCCCGTACGTACGACTCCACGGCCTCGTCCGTGTCCGTGACGATGTCGGCGGGCGTGGCCTTCTCCCGCACCTCGTCGGTGTCGCGCGGGCGGCGGATGCGCTGCGAGGCCCACTCGGCGAGTTCGGTGGCGACGGTGAGCTCGCGGTCCATCACTCCACCACCGCGACCTTCGTGCCCGCCGTCCCGAACGTCCACAGGGCCGAGCCGTCCGCCGTCTTCATGCGGATGCCGCCGGTGCGGGTGCCGGAGGCGGGCGGCGGTGAGGAGCCGTCGACCGCGTTGGAGAAGGCGATGTTGACGCCGGAGGCGGTGGAGAAGTAGACGACGTGCTCGATCTTCACCCCGTCCGAGCCGGTGATGGGGCCCTCGGTGCGGGTGCCGACGCTGTACGTGCCCGGGTCCGGGCTCACCGTCCCCGGCCACACCGCGAAGGTGCGCCGGGCCGCGTCGCTCGCGTCGACCAGCCAGACCGTCTTCTGCCCGAGCGAGTAGACGATACGGCGGCCGGTGCCGGAGCCGTCCGGCACCGCGGCGGGCGCCTTCGGCTTCGTCGGCGTCGAGTGCGCGGACGCCGACGAGCTCGGCGCGGCCGCGACCGCGTGCGGCTTCGTTCCCTTGTCGGCCTGCACGGCCAGGACGGCGACAGCGGCGATCGCTCCCACCGTGAGACCGGTCACCCAGACCTTCGGGGCTGGCACGGCACGCATCTCCTCAGCTAAGGATCCCCGGCGGACGGGGGTCCGATCATCGTACTCACTCCAGCACGGGCAGAAGCTCCGGCAGATGCCCGTCCGAGGCCCGGGCCGCGCGCTGCCGTTCCTCCGGGACCTCCCCGTACAGGGTGGTGCGCGGGCGGGCCGGCCGCCCGGCCGCGTCCGCCACCGCGATCAGGTCCTTGACCGACTTGTACGAGCCGTAGGAGGAGCCCGCCATCCGGGAGATCGTCTCCTCCATCAGGGTCCCGCCGAGGTCGTTCGCACCGGAGCGGAGCATCTCCGCCGCGCCCTCCGTGCCCAGCTTCACCCAGCTGGTCTGGATGTTCGGGATGTACGGGTGCAGGAGGAGCCTCGCCATCGCCGTCACCGCGCGGTTGTCCCGGGTGGACGGGCCGGGCCGGGCGATCCCCGCCAGATACACCGGCGCGTTGGTGTGGATGAAGGGCAGGGTCACGAACTCGGTGATCCCGCCGGTCCGCTGCTGGATGCGGGCCAGGGTGCGCAGATGGCCGAGCCAGTGCCGGGGCTGGTCGACATGGCCGTACATCATCGTCGAGGTCGACGGGATGCCGACCTCGTGCGCCGTCGTGATCACCTCGATCCAGGTCGCCGTCGGCAGCTTGCCCTTGGTGAGGACCCAGCGGACCTCGTCGTCGAGGATCTCGGCGGCGGTGCCGGGAATGGAGTCCAGGCCGGCCTCCTTGGCGGCGATCAGCCACTCCCGGATCGACAGGCCGGTGCGGGTCGCGCCGTTGACGACCTCCATGGGCGAGAAGGCGTGTACGTGCATGCCGGGGACCTTCTCCTTCACCGCCTTCGCGATGTCGAAGTACGCCGTGCCGGGGAGGTCGGGGTGGATCCCGCCCTGCATGCACACCTCGACCGCGCCCACGTCCCACGCCTGCTGGGCGCGGTCCGCCACCTGGTCGAGGGAGAGTGTGTAGGCGTCCGCGTCGGTGCGGCGCTGCGCGAAGGCGCAGAAGCGGCAGCCGGTGTAGCAGACGTTGGTGAAGTTGATGTTCCGGGTGACGATGTACGTCACCTCGTCGCCGACGGCCGCCCTGCGCACGTCGTCGGCGATGCGCGTCAGCGCGTCGAGTGCGGGGCCGTCCGCGTGGAGGAGGGCCAGCGCCTCGGCGTCCGTCAGCTTCGTCGGGTCGTCGGCCGCGGTCGCGAGGGCCGCCCGTACGTCGGTGTCGATCCGCTCGGGGGCCATGCCGGGGGCGGCGGCCTCGCGCAGCTCGGCCCAGTCGCCGTACACCTCGTCGAAGTCGTCGCGCCGGTCGGACGTACGGCCCTCGGTGTCGATGGAGGAGTGCAGGTCCGTGCGCCCGGAGGCGACGAAGACCTCGTCGGGTTCCTGCCACGGATGCCCCTCGACGGGCGCGTCGGGCCGAGCGAGCCCGGTCTCCTCGTCCACCAGCGCCCGTACGTGCGGACGCAGCCGCGGGTCCAGCCAGGGCTCGCCGCGCCGCACGAACTCCGGGTACACGCACAGGCGTTCCCGCAGCTCGAACCCGGCCGCCGCGGAACGCTCGGTGAGCTCCTCGATCTGCGGCCAGGGGCGCTCGGGGTTGACGTGGTCGATGGTCAGCGGGGAGACCCCGCCCCAGTCGTCGATGCCGGCGCCGATCAGCCGCTCGTACTCGCCGGCGACGAGGTTGGGCGGCGCCTGGATGTTGGCGGCGGGGCCCATGATGTGCCGGGCGACGGCCACGGCGGCGACCAGTTCGTCCAGCTCGGCGTCCGGCATGCCGCGCATGGCCGTGTCCGGCTTGGCGCGGAAGTTCTGGATGATCAGTTCCTGGATGCCGTGGTAGGCGCGGGAGACCTTCCGGAGCGCGAAGAGCGACTCGGCGCGCTCCTCGTACGTCTCGCCGATGCCTATGAGGAGGCCGGAGGTGAAGGGGACGGAGGAGCGGCCTGCGTCTTCGAGGACGCGGAGGCGTACGGCGGGCTCCTTGTCCGGGGAGCCGTAGTGGGGGCCGCCGGGCTCGGACCAGAGGCGGGTCGCGGTCGTCTCCAGCATCATGCCCATGCTCGGGGCGACGGGCTTGAGCCGCTGGAAGTCGGTCCAGGACATGACCCCGGGGTTGAGGTGGGGCAGCAGGCCCGTCTCCTCCAGGATCCGGATGGAGATGGCGCGGACGTACGCGATCGTGTCGTCGTAACCATGCGCGTCGAGCCACTCCCGCGCCTCCGGCCAGCGCTCCTCCGGCTTGTCGCCGAGGGTGATGAGGGCTTCCTTGCAGCCGAGGGCGGCGCCCTTGCGGGCGATGTCGAGGACCTCGTCCGGGGACATGAACATCCCGTGGCCCGCGCGGCGGAGCTTGCCGGGGACGGTGACGAAGGTGCAGTAGTGGCACTTGTCCCGGCACAGCCGGGTGAGGGGGATGAAGACGCTCTTCGAGTACGTGATGACGCCGGGGCGGCCCGACTGTTCGAGGCCGGCGTCGCGCACCCGGGCGGCGGAGGCGGCGAGGTCGGTGAGTGCCTCGCCGCGGGCCTGGAGGAGGACGGCGGCCTCGGAGACGTCGAGGGCGACGCCGTCACGGGCGCGTTTGAGGGCGCGACGCATGGAGTTCTCGGTGGGGCCGGTGCCGCGGGGGGCGTCGGAGGAGCCGGTTCCGGAGGTCGCGGAAGTCGTCATCCTTCGAGCATACGGTCGAGCTGATCAGTGCCCAGGGGCCAGCCCCAGCAGGGCCCCGTACTCGTCCAGCACCCGCAGCACCTCCGCCTCCCCCGCCGGCGGCAGCTGGACCACGACCTCCTCGATGCCCAGGTCGGCGTAGTGCGCGAGCTTGCCGGGGGTCGGGAAGACGGCGTACGGGACGATCTGCAGTGCCTCCGGGTCCCGTCCCGCGTCGGCCCAGGCGGCGCGCAGCACCGGCAGCGACTCGGTGAGGCCGCGCCCGCCGATCGGCATCCACCCGTCGGCGTACTCGCTGATGTGGGCGAAGAGCTTGGGCCCGGCGGCCCCGCCGACGAGGGTGCGCGGCCCGATCACCGGTCCGCGCGGCTTCTGCACGGGCTTGGGATAGGCGGAGGAGGCCCGCACGCTCCCGAACTCCCCCTCGTACCCGACCGGTTCCTCACTCCACAGCGCCCGCATGAGCGCCATCCGGTCCCGTACCAGCTCGCGCCTGGTCCGCCACTCGACCCCGTGATCGGCGGCCTCTTCCACGTTCCAGCCGAAGCCGAGGCCGAGGGTGAAGCGGCCGCCGCTCAGATGGTCCAGGGTCGCGATCTGCTTGGCGAGGCCGATCGGGTCGTGCTGGGCGACGAGCGTGATGCCGGTGCCGAGGCCGAGCCGCTCGGTGACGGCGGCGGCCTGGCCGAGCGCGACGAAGGGGTCGAGGGTACGGCCGTACTCGGGCGGCAGTTCGCCACCCGCCGGGTACGGGGTGGTCCGCTCCACCGGGATGTGCGTGTGCTCGGGGAGGTACAGCCCGGCGAACCCCCGCTGCTCCAGCTCACGGGCGAGCCGGACGGGGGTGATGGTCTCGTCGGTGAGGAAGATCGTGACGGCGATTCGCATGTCCCATCTGTACCGGCCGGGGGTGGATATGTCCATACCGACCAGTCGGCATCGCATTCACACCAGGATTGAGGGGGTGTGGCGGGGCCACCGCGGCTTACCTTGGGAAACGTGAGCTTCGCGGCGGCGGACGGTGCGGACGGTCAGGAGCAGGGGCAGGAGACGCGGACGGTGCGCGGCACTCTGCCCGCAGGGTCGCCCGACTATGTGTACGTGCCGGTGGAAGTCCCCTCCGGCGTACGGGAGATCAGGGTCGCCTACACCTACGACCGGCCGTCCGTCCCGGCCGGCGCGCAGGGCAACGCCCTGGACATCGGCATCTTCGACGAACGCGGCACGGACCTGGGCGGCCGGGGCTTCCGGGGCTGGTCGGGCGGGGCCAGGACGGAGTTCTTCGTACGGGCGGACAAGGCGACGCCGGGGTATGTGCCGGGCCCGGTGCGGGAGGGGACCTGGCATGTGGCCCTCGGGCCGTACACGGTGGCGCCGCAGGGACTGTCGTACGAGCTCACGATCACGCTGACGTACGGGGAGCCCGGCGAGACGCCGACGCCGACGCCGACAACGACGTACCCGCCGTCGCGCGCGAAGGGGCGGGGCCGGGCGTGGTACCGGGGCGACTGCCACCTCCACTCCTGGTACTCGGACGGCCGCCGCACCCCGGCGGAGATCGCGGCCCTGGCGCGTGCGGCGGGCCTGGACTTCATCAACACGTCGGACCACAACACGTATGCGTCCCACGCCCATTGGGCGACGGAGGCGGGCGAGGACCTGCTGATCCTGCTGGGCGAGGAGGTGACGACGCGGAACGGACACGTGGTGGCGCTCGGCACGGACCCCGGCACCTTCGTGGACTGGCGCTACCGGGCACGCGACAACCGCTTCGGCCACTACGCCCGCCAGATCCGCCAGGCCGGTGGTCTCGTGGTCCCCGCCCATCCGCACGCCACCTGCGTCGGCTGCGGATGGAAGTTCGGGTTCGGGTTCGGGTTCGAGTTCGGGGCGGCGGACGCGGTGGAGGTGTGGAACGGGCCGTGGACGCCGGACGACGAGGTGACGCTGGCGGAGTGGGACAACACGCTGGTGGCGGCGGTCGGAGACAGCCGCGGGTGGCTTCCGGCGATGGGCAACAGCGACGCGCACCGGGACCCGGACGTCGTGGGCCTGCCCCAGACGGTCGTCCTGGCCGACGACTTGACCCGCGAGGCGATCCAGGAAGGCATCCGGGCGGGCCGCTCGTACGTCGCGGAGTCGCAGAACGTGAGCCTGTCCTTCACGGCGACGGCCAGTGGACGGGGCGAACTCGCGGGGATCGGCGGGCGGTTGGAGGTGTCCGCCGACAGCGAGGTGACGGTCCGCCTGGAGGTGACGGGCGCTCCGCGCTGCACGGCCCGTCTGATCACGGACCAGGGTGTGCTGCTGACGAGCGATGTGCTGCCGGTGACGGGGGCGGGGGTGGTGGAGTGGCGGACGACTGCGGCGTACGCGGCGTATGTGCGGGCGGAGGTGCGGCATGAGACGGCGGCGGGTCCCGTGCCGGGGGCGATGGCGGCGTTCACGAACCCGATCTTCCTGGGTCGCTGGCGGCGGGGCGGCTGACCGCGGGAGGGCTGACCGCGGGAGGGCTGGTGGCGGGAGGGCTGACCGCGGGAGGGCTGACCGCGGGAGGGCTGACCGCGGGACGTGAGGCGCCTATCGTCCAACCATGGACGCCACTACTCCTCCTCCCCGTGTCCTCGTCATCGGACTCGACCCGTACCGGGTGCCCGGGCCGTGGGATCCCGAGCCCGTGGCCAAGGGGATCGAGGCGGGTCTGGCCGAGTTCGCCGAACACGGCGTCGGGGTCGTGACCTGCCTGATCGGTCTGGACGGCAGTGACGACGTGGAGACGCTCGTCGGCAACGCGCTGCGGTCCCATCCGTGGGAGTGCGTCGTCATCGGCGGGGGCCTGCGGCACTCGGACGACCAGGCCGAACTCCTGGAGCAGGTGGTCAACCTGGTCCGCCGCCACGCACCCGATGCGGCGATCGCGTTCAACAGCACGCCGGCCGGCACGTACGAGGCCGCCGCGCGCTGGATCGGCTGACGAAGGGGTGCCGTGAGTCAGCTCACCATCACTTGGACGTTGCACCATCATGGCTGGGCGCTTTGCAAAGTGGCCGATCACAGCGGTGAGGCGGAGGCCCTCGCGTCATACGTGACCAGCGGCCCGGAACAATTCCTGCAAGCGATCGCCAGAATCGCACTGACGGACACCGAGGCACGGGCCGAGTTCGAGGGCGAGCCGGAGGTCTACCGGTGGCTCTTCCGCCGCGAAGGCACTGACGTCGAGATCGACCTGCTGAGGGCCAACACCTGCCGTACGCCGGACAGTTCAGCTGTCGTCCTGTGGTCCAGCCGCCATGCGATCAAGTCCGTCGTGAGGGCCGCGCTTCGCGCGTTCGACAAGGTCGCCCATGAGCTAGGCGAGGACGGTTACGCATCCCGGTGGGGCCGCCCCTTCCCCCACACGGAACTTGAAGCACTACGCGCCGCCCTCCAGACGAAAGGCCCGATCCCGATCCCGATCCCCACCGGCCCATCCGAAGGCGTGAGCGAAAACGACCGACGGCTGATGGCCAATCATCGCGTCCATGTCGTACCCGCCGTCCTGGCTCTGGCCAATCCGCCGTGGCAGCGGGACGTATGGCTTGACCCCACGGCGTTCGAGAACCTGGACCATGTCTTTCACACGCTCTTCGACGACTTCTGCGACGCCGACGAGCCTGAGCGGTATCTCGGCGTGAGTCTTCGAACCGCCGAGGAGGTGGCCCTCATGAGGGAACTCGGTGCCGCGCTGAACGCGGCTGCCGCCGAAGCGCCGGGCGACACCGACTCGGAGTACCTCCAGGCAGCTGCCTGGCCGGACGTCGTAGCCATCGCCGGACGCCTCTCTCAGGTCATGGTCGCGAACGACTTGAGGGAGCTTGCCGTACTGCTCGACGGCGGCGGTTGCGGCTAGCGTGTTCGCATGGCGGAGGCGGACGGAACCAGGCGCAGACCCAGGCAACTCGGCGAACTCGCGGATGTGTACGACTTCCTGGAGGAAGTACGACTCCGTCCGAACATGTGGGTCCGCCACAACTCCTTGCAGCACCTGGACTCCATGCTCACCGGCTACCGCGTCGCCCTGGGCATCCACGACATCGCGGAGCCGTTCGACTTCTGGAACCCCGGCTCCCACAGGCCCTTCTCCCAGTGGCTGTGCCAACGACTGGGCCGCCAGTCCTCCCTCGGCTGGGCAACGGAGATCGAACGCGAGGCGGAGCAAGCCGGCAGGCCCGCCATGGAGATGTTCTTCGAGTTTCTGGACGAGTTCCGCGGCCGTGCTCACGAGCTCTGAGACATCGACTTCAGTCCCTCTGTTCCTCAACCAGCCCGATCGCAAAGGGGAAGGACTCCAGGAACTCGCGCCGCGCGGGCTCCTGCTCCGCCTTGGCCAGGTCCGCGAGCACCTCCAAAAATCGTCGGCTTTGATGCGAGGGCAGCTGCAGAAGCACCCCGCCCACGCTTTCCATCATCTTCACCGCGGAGTCGGGATCGACTTCCTCGTCCTCACAGCTCTCCAGCCACCACACGACGTCGACGATCAGGCCGGTGAGCACCGGCACGAGCGGATCCTTGTAAGTCATGCGGGCAACTTAGCCGCGCCCTACGACATCGCCTCAGCGTCTGTGCCGGCGGCCCTCCAGCACTGCTTCCACCGTCACGGTTCCTGCCAGCGTGCCCGTCAGCCATTCCGCGAGGGTCATACCCTGGGGCCGGCACTCGCCTTCGTGGCTGCACCACATGGGGCCCGCGGGATCGCGGAAGTCGATCAGCGACCAGATGGCGCAGCCCCAGTCGTAGATCAACACCAGGCCGGCTGGGATGCGGCCGGACGGATCCGGGCCGTCCTGGTACAGCTCGGCGATGTCCGCGAAGTGGCCCTGCGCGGACCCGCCGCTCACCCCCAGGATCCCTTCGTTCGGACCGAATCCTCCATTGGCGACTTCGACGTACAGGCGCCGCAAGAGAGAAGGCAACGGGAACCCGATGACGTCCTCCGCCGCGGCGACGGCCTCCGGCGTCGCGGGCGGCGGCAATGTCCCCGCCTGGGCCACGGCCCGCACCGCCTCGACAACCTCGTCGTCAGTCACCCGGTCACACTCAGCGCATAGCTGATTTCCGAAAGGCGGCTCCCGGACAGAGCGAAGGCGTTGCCGGGGTTTCGGTACGAGTGGCCACCGTCGTTGATGCGGACGCCGTCTGTCATACGCCAGTGAGCGGGTGACCACTGGCCCTGGTTCTCCAGGAGCATGCCCGCCACTTCGGCAGTCTCTTCGATCAGGGTGAGAGCTGCGAGCGCGGTAGCGACAGGAATGGCCGCGTCGTCGGGAAGCTGTGCATCGCCGAGTGTCGGGAAGAGCAGCAAGAGCCGGGCGTCGGCGTCGTCCACGCCCTCCTTGGCCGGCTGCCGCGCCGTGGACAGCAACTCCGGCCAGGCCATGCCGGGTCCCATGAAATGACCGTCATCCACGGCAAGGGTTTCCGCCGCGGACCACGCAGGGTGATGGATCAGGTAGTCCACCCCGTGGTCGCCCTCGATGTTGCGGTAGACGACATGGATGGTGTGTCCGGACGACAGGGGCACACTGAACACCGGCCATTCACGCTCGGAGGACAGCACGCGGTACAGCTCCATGGCCGTATCCCAGTCAGCGCCGAACGCGGCTCGCTGTGCGTTCTCGCCACGGAGGCAGGTGCCGAGGTGGACTGGCCAGAACAGCGGATCGTCGAGGTAAGCGGTGCCCTGGACCAGGGGGCCGTCTTCGTATCCGGGGATCTTCAGCACGTGCGGATGATGACATGAGGGGCAGGCCCCGCCGAGGGCAGCGGTCGTAAAAGTGCGTGCTGATGCAGGGGCCGTTCGTCGAGGATGCCGTCATGGACAACGACCTCGTGGCCTTCCTCCGCGCGCGCCTGGACGAGGACGCCGACGTGGCCCGGCGCTGCGATGGGGTCGGCCATCCGGACCTGAGCGGATTCCATCCCGCGATCGCGCGGCACGTGGCCCTGCACGACCCTGTCCGCGTGCTGCGCGAGGTCGAGGCCAAGCGACGCGTGCTCGACAGGCACACGCTCAGTCCGGCCGAAGGCGACCCGGAGCGGCCCTGGGACGACCGTGACGACTGCCAGTTCGACGGCGATCCCTGGCCGTGCGCAGACCTGCTCGACTTTGCCCTCCCCTACCTGGACCATGCCGACTTTCCCGCGCGCTACAAGTCGAACCATGAGTCCGACTAGGGCGTGCATCGAATGTGGATCTTGGTGAGGCGCTTGCCTTACTTCAGAGGCAATCGTCTCGGCGTGCCTGCGCTGGCAGGTTTGGTGATCTCTTCGCGTCGGAGGACGCGGACCAGGACGGAGAGGTCAGCCATGTCCATGGACGCATCTACGAACACGCGCAGTGTGGTTGAGGAGTTGCTGCGCAGAATCCGCGAGGGCGGCCCCGAGCGCATCGCGGAACTGTATGCCCAGCAGGGCGATTGGAGGCTCGATTGGCCGGAGACCGAGCACGGTCGTACGGCTACGCCGTGGATCCGTCACCGATCCACCCGGGCTGACGCGGCCGCCCACTATCGCGAGTTGGCCGAGTACCACGTACCGGAGTGTGTGGCGACCGAGGTCGAGCGCATCCTTATCGATGGAAGCGACGCGGTCGTGCTCGGCGAGATCCGACAGACCGCCCGGCCCACCGGACGTGTCACCCGACACCATGTCTACGAGGACAGCCTGGCCGTCGCCCAGGCATTCGAGGCAGAGAGCCGTTGAAAGGCCGCCAGGCCAATCGAGAAGATGCTGCTCACAGCCACTCGTTGATGGCCGCGACGAGGACGGTCGCCTCGTAGCGGACCGCGAACTTGTCGTACCTCGTGGCCACGGCAGGTATCTCTTGAGCCGCTGCCGCACTCGACTCCGTGCAGAGCTTTGCAGTCCTGCGGGTCGAACTTCGGTGGCCGGCCGCCGCGCGAGCCGCGTCTCAGGGGTGGTGCAGCGGATCCCCCGCCGGCGCAGGTAAGCGCGGTTCTTCCGGGAGACGTACGCCTTGTCGGCGGGCACGCGATCGGTCCGGTTGCGCGGCCTGCCCGGCCGTGATCACGACGGACATGGGCTTCTGGCCCTGTTCGACGGCCAGGTGCACCTTGGTGGTCAGGCCACCACGCGAGCGTCCGAGGCCGGGGGCGTCCGGCTCGACGGTGACGCCGCCGGGCGGCTCCTTCTGCAGCTCCCAGGCAGCGGCATCGCTCCACCCCCCAGTATGGCCCTGGTCACCAAGCTCCCACCCCGCCCCCGCACTCCGCCCACAACAGCTTCCCGCCCTTCGACGCGCCCCATTCACGGAGTACCGATACGCCCAGGGCATCCGCGTACGCCCGGACCAGTGGCAGGCCGCGGCCGTGTTCCGCGTCCGGCGAGGGTTCCGGGGCCGCCGCGTTCGTGAAGCCGGGTGGGACTCGAGGGTCCGTGTCCCAGACCGCCACTCGGACGCGGCCCGGTTCCGACGAGAGGAGGCGGAGGGCGTATTGGCCGTGCGTGTGGCGGTGGGAGTTCGTGAGGAGTTCCGTCGCCAGGAGTTCTGCCGTGGGGGTCAGGTCCGGGAGTTCGTGGGCCGCGAGGATCAGTCTCAGGGTGGCTCGTGCGACGCCCGGCGCTCGTGGATCGCGGGGAAGGTGCAGGGTGTAGTTCCAGGACGGGGATACGGTGGCCATCGGAAGTCTCCGGTCACTGAGGGGAGTTGGGTGGGTGCGACGGGTACGACGGGTGCGACGGGTGCCTGGTGTCTTTGTCGTGGTGGCCCACGGTGCGCTTCCAGGCGGCGACACGCCCAGGAATGAAGATAGGGGCCCCGCAAAGCTGCTTTGCGTGGTTTCGAAGGTTCTCAGCGATACTTCCCTCGTGTGGGTGACGAGCTCGCTGTACGCCCGCTAGGAGACGTCGCATGACCCCAAGACCCGCGCCAACGGCCCGACGCGTACGGCTCGCCACCGAGCTGCGCAAACTCCGGGAGCGAGCCGGTCTGACGTCCACCGAGGCCGCGCAGCTGCTCGGCAGCAGCTCGGGTCAACTCAGCAACGTCGAGTCGGCCAGGTTCGGGGTGAGCCCCGAGCGCGTCCGGGCGATGGCGCACATCTACTCGTGTACGAACCAGCCCTACGTCGACGCCCTCGCGGACATGGCCGCCGAGAAGACGCGCGGCTGGTGGTGGGACGCCTACCGCGAAGTGCTTCCGTCGGGGCTGCTCACCCTCGCCGAGCTGGAGCACCACGCGACGGCCATCCGTACCGCGTTCACCTCGCACATCCCGGGCATGCTCCAGACCGCCGAGCACGCCCGGGAGATCTTCAGCCAGGCGATTCCGGCGCCGACCCCACCGGAGGTGGAGCACCGCGTCTCGCACCGCATCAAACGCCAGGACGTGGTGTTCCGCGCGCACCCGAATCCGTACAGCACCGTCATCCACGAGGCCGCCCTGCACATGCGGGTGGGCGGCCGAGGAGTGGCCCGTGCGCAGCTGACGCACCTGATCGAGATGAGCGAACGGGACCACATCTCCCTGCGGGTGCTTCCCTTCGACGTCGGGGCGTTCCCGGGATCAGGGCAGTCCATCAACTACCTGCGCGGCCCGGTGCCGGAGTTGGACACCGTGCAGCTGGACCAGTTCCACGGTCCCGTACTGCTCGACGCCGAGGCCCACCTGGAGAAGTACCGGCGCCTCCTGGACGTCGTCGAAGCCGCCGCGCTCAGTCCCGAGAAGTCCCGGGATCTCATCCACGCCATCGCCCAGAGTCTGTGAAGGAGCCAGTATGTCCACGCGTCGTTGGCAGAAGTCGTCGTACTGCCAAGAAGGTGAGGCCTGCGTTCACATATCCGTGGCCCCGGGCGCCGTTCACCTCACCGACCGCCCCGGCCCGCCTCAGCCCGTCCTGACCACGACCCCCGCCGCCTTCACCGCCCTTCTTCACGTGCTGAAGGCCGGCACCCCGCTGGCGTCCTCGCCGCCCCCGGTCAGCTCCGCCACCACCGCCGCATGATCCGACGCCCACACCCCGCCCACCGGCCCGTCCCCGGCCCGCCGGACCCCCCGTACCGTCCCGATCCCCTCCGGCCCCGCCGGGCCGCCCACGTGGATGTAGTCGATGCGGGCGGCGGGGCCGAGGCCCGGGTGGACGTACGGGTTCGCGGGGTCCCATGTCGCGGACGCGGCCGTCGCGTCCGCGTAGTCCCACGCGTCGAAGAAGGACTGGCCCGGCACCACCGGTGCCGTTCGCGTGCCGCCGAACAGGCGGACCTCGTCCGAGTCCGGTGGGGCGTTGAAGTCGCCGACCACGACCGGTGGGAAGTCGGTGCCCGTGCGGTGCTCGGCGACGAAGTGGGCCAGGGCCGTGACCTGGTCGCGGCGGATCGCGGAGGCGTGCGGCTGGGACGTCAAGTGGGCGGTGAAGAAGGGGACTTGGGATCGCGGAGCGTCCAGGCGGGCGTACAGTGCCAGCCGGCCGTCGTTCACCTCCGCCGGGGCCGGGAGTCGTAGCACCTCCCGCTCCACCACCGGCCACCGGCTCAGCACCGCGTTGCCGATCTCGACGCCCGGCTCACCGATCCGCCGCTGCCAGCGCTCCGAGGCGTCGGACGCGGCCCATGTCCAGTGCAGGCCCAGTTCGCCGGCCAGCCAGCCCGCGAGGTTGCCGCCGCCCGCCGCCCACACCTCCTGCAGGCCCACGACGTCCGGGCGCAGCTCCCGCAGGACCGCGAGGATCGCCTTCTGGCGCTCCGCCCACGGGCCGAAGCGCCACCACAGGTTCCAGGTCACCACGCGCATGGGGCCCACCGTTCCTCACCGGGGAACCGTCACGGAGAATCCGTTCGAGGTTCCATCGCTCGTTCTGGTCCCCGTGAGGAACATTGAAGAGCATCAGCACCGCCACGAGACAGGAGAACCGGAAATCATGCCCCGCAGCGCCGAGGACAAGTACCTGACCGTCACCGCCTTCCAGCGGCGCCTCAACGCCGTGATGCGCCGGCTGCCCACCCAGACGCTGCTGGAGACCACGGGTCGTGTCTCCGGGCAGCCGAGGCGTACGCCGGTGGGCGGGCGCCGGGTCGGCGACGCGTTCTGGCTGGTGTCGGAGTTCGGGGACCGGTCGCAGTACGTGCGCAACATCAAGGCCGATCCGCGGGTACGGGTGCGGATCCGCGGTCGCTGGTACGCCGGGACCGCGCATCTGCTGCCCGACGACGACCCGATCGCCCGCCTGCGCGCGCTTCGGTCACTGAACAGCGTGGCCGTACGGGCCATAGGCGCGGCACTGCTGACTGTGCGCGTGGATCTGGACGCCCCGGGGTCCCGTTAGGAGCCGGCCGGCCGCCTCCGCAGTGCCGGCTCCGTGAGGGGTCGCGGCTGCCAGACGCCGTCGGCCCGGTACAGGTCGGTGCCCGGTGGCACGATCTCGTCGATGCGGTCGAGTGCGGCGTCGTCGAGCACCAGGTCCGCCCCGGCCAGCAGGGAGGTCAGCTGGTCCATCGTGCGCGGGCCGATGATCACCGAGGTGACGGCCGGGTGCACCAGCGGGAAGGCGACGGCCAGTTCGGGGAGCGTGCAGCCCAAGTCGTCCGCCAGCGCTACGAGTTGCTCCACCGCCGCGAACTTCGCCGGGTTCCCCGGGACCGCCGGGTCGAAGCGGTGCGGGGTGAGTTTCGCGCGGCCGGTGGTGAGGTCGACCGGGCGGCCCTCGCGGTAGGCGCCGGAGAGGAAACCCGAGGCCAGCGGGGACCAGGTCAGCACGCCCATGCCCAGGCGCTCGGCGGTGGGCAGTACGGCGCGTTCGATGCCGCGGGCGAGGAGGGAGTACGGCGGCTGCTCGGTGCGCATCCGCATCAGCCCGCGCCGCTCCGCCACATGGTGGGCCTCCACCAGGTCCTCGGCCGGGAACGTGGAGCAGCCGAACGTCCGGATCTTGCCCGCCCGCACCAGGTCGGTGAGGACGGACAGCGTCTCCTCGATGTCGGTGGTGTGGTCGGGGCGGTGCACCTGGTAGAGGTCGATCCAGTCCGTGTCCAGGCGCCGCAGGCTGTCCTCGACCGCCCGGACGATCCAACGCCGGGAGTTCCCGCTGCGGTTGCGGCCCTCGCCCATCGGGAAGTGCACCTTCGTGGCGAGTACGACGTCGTCGCGCCGGCCCTTGAGCGCCTTGCCGACGATCTCCTCGCTCTCGCCCTTCGAGTACATGTCGGCGGTGTCCACGAAGTTGATCCCCGCGTCGAGCGCGGCGTGGATGACCCGTACGCCGTCCTCGTGGTCGGGGTTTCCGGCGGCGCCGAACATCATCGTGCCGAGGCAGTGGGTGCTGACCTCGATGCCGGTCCTGCCGAGGACGCGATAGCGCATACCGGTTCTCCGTACTCCGTGGCGGTCGGGCTCGGGAAGCGTCGTCACTCTAGGACTTGGAGTGTGCTCGACCGCAAGCGCGGCGGGGGGAGATGTAATCGCGTCAGCCGGTCGCCCTCGCGCACAGGTCCAGCACCAGCTCCCGTACCGCCTCCGGAGCCCGCAGCGTCGGCAGATGGTCGCAGTCCGGGCGGCGTACGAGGACGCAGTCCGGGATCGCCGCGGCCATCGCCTCGTTGCAGCGGACGGTCCGGGGCATGTCCTGCTCGCCCAGCAACAGCGTGCAGGGCATGGCCAGTTCGCCGAGCCGGGGGAAGGCGGGCGGGTCCTCGGCCTGGTGGCCGTACGTCGTGAACCAGGCCGGGACGGCCGCCCGTACCAGCTCGGCGGCCTCGGTGTCGGGAGGGGTGCCCGCCGTGCCCCAGGACGACAGGGAGAGGTCCACCAGCCCGTCCATGTCCCCCGCCCGCGCCAACTCGCCGATACGGGCCGTCAGTTCGGGCGACTCCAGGTCCGGGTAGCCCGTGATGCCGGGGACCAGGAGGGCGAGTCCCGCGACCCGGTCCGGCTCGTCCAGGGCGAAGTTGATCGCGGTGCCCCCGCCCATGCTGGAGCCGACCAGCACCGCGCGCCGGACGCCGAAGTGGTCCAGCACGGCCCGCAGGTCGGCGGCGAGGGAGTACGTGGTGGTGGGTGCGGGTGAGCGGCCGTAGCCACGGGCGTCGTAACGGATCACCCGGTACCGGTCGACGAGCGCCGGGGCGATCGGATCCCAGACCCGGGAGTCGGCGACGCCGGGGTGCAGCAGCACCACCGGGGTCCCCTCCCCGCCCGTGTCGTCCGCCCAGAGCTCACCGCCGTCGACGTACACCTTGGTCTCCATGGACCGAGGGTCTCACCGGGGCCGCACGGCTGTACGGCGGTGGCCCTGGGCGGGCGCGTCACTTCGCCGGCTTGTAGAAGGCGTACGTCGCGCTGTACGCCACGCTCGTCTGGTCCGTTCCGGTGCAGGCGCCGGCCGGGGCGACGCCGCCCGTCGTGTTGAGGCGCTGTATGTAGGAGACGCCGGCGAAGACGCCCGCGCCGCGGGTGGCGGTGGCCTGGAGCAGGAGCTCGGGGACGGCGTCGGTCCTCGGGGAGCTGGCGATCGCCGTGGCGTTCACCGCGCTGCCGTCGACCGTGGAGACCCAGACGGGGCCGCGGGAGTGCAGGGCGACCGCGCGGCCTCTCTTGTCCGACAGGGTGGCGGCGGGCTCCAGGAGCTTCCAGGCTCCGTCGGTGCAGGTGTAGGTCTGCACGCCCCGGGCGGCGTAGACGGCGGTCAGCTTGTTGCCGTCGGGCACCTTGAGCGCGGCGGGGGCCTTCACGGGCTTGGGGGCGGTGTCGGCGGGGGCGGCGTTGCCGGCGGTCGTCCCCAGGAAGGCGGTCGCGGCGGCGAGGGTAGTGGCGGTCAGGGCAAGGCGCTTGGCGTACTTCAAGGGAGTTCTCCGGAAGGGTTCTGATTGATTTGCGGAGGAACTCTACGGTCAAGTCACCTTGTTCTAGGTGTAGTTAGCGAACTGTTCGTCTCGACGCCCCTCAGCCCGGCCAGACGATCGCCTGCACCTCCCCGTACGCGTGCAGCGCGTACGACCCCACGTCCCGTCCCACCCCGCTCTTCTTGAACCCGCCGAACGGCGCCTCCATGTTCCGCCCGACGGTGTTGACGCCGACGCCGCCCGCCCGTAGCCGCCGGGCCACCCGGAAGGCCCTGGCCACGTCGCCCGACCAGACGTAGTCGATGAGCCCGTACTCGCTGTCGTTGGCCAGGGCGACGCCCTCGTCCTCCTCGTCGAAGGGGACGACCACGACCACCGGGCCGAAGATCTCCTCCCGGGCCACCCGCATGTCGTTCGTGCAGTCCGCGAGGAGGGTGGGGGCGACGAAGAAGCCGCGGTCGCAGGAGGCCGGACGCTCGCCGCCCGTCACCACCACCGCACCTTCCTTGCGGCCCAGTTCGACGTACGACTCCACGCGCTCGCGGTGGGCGGAGGAGATCACCGGGCCCACCACCGTCGCCGGGTCCCGGGGGTCGCCGATCTTCAACCTGCCCGCGTATCCGGCCAGTTGCTCGACGAGCCGGTCGTACACGCCCCGCTGCGCCAGCACTCGCGTCGGGGCCGTGCAGATCTGGCCGCTGTAGAAGGAGAAGGTGGTGCCGATGCCGGCCACCGCCGAGCCGATGTCCGCGTCGTCGAAGACGACCGCGGCGCCCTTGCCGCCGAGTTCCATCAGCTGCCGTTTCATGGCGCGCCCGCACACCTCGCCGATGCGCTGCCCCACGGCCGTGGAGCCGGTGAAGCTCACCATGTCGACGTCGGCCGACTCCACCGCCGCCTCGCCGACCGCCACCGACTGCCCGGACACCACGTTCACGACACCCGGCGGCACGCCCGCCGCCTCCAGCGCCTCGGCCATCCGGTAGACGGACAGCGGGTCCTGCGGGGCGGGCTTCACGACCACGGTGTTGCCCATCGCGAGGGCGGGGGCGATCTTGCCGGCCGGGTTCGCCCACGGGTTGTTGTACGACGTGATGCAGGTGACGACGCCGACGGGCTGCCGTATCGCCAGCGCGCCCATCACACCGGCCTTCCCCATCGGGCCCGCCTCGTTGATCTGCGGAGGGATCGCCCACTCGGCGGGCTCCACGCGCGCGTACCGGCGGAAGCGGGCCATGCCGACGCCGACCTGCATCGCCCGCGCCGTCCCCGTCGTGGCGCCCGTCTCCGCCTGCGCCAGTTCCGCGTACGGCGCGAAACGGCTGCCGATGACCTCTGCGGCGCGCCCCAGGATCGCCGCGCGCTCCTCCGGCGCCGTCCTCGACCACGGCCCGAAGGCCTCGCGGGCCGCGGCACAAGCCGCGAGCACCTGATCCCGCGAGGCCTCCGGAGCCCACCCGATGGTCTCCTCGGTGGCCGGATCGACGACGGCGTACCGGCCCCCGTCCGGCTCGACCCACTCACCCCCGACGAACAGCCGCTGCTCGGCGCCGACTTCACTCACCTGGCACTCACCGCCACCGCATCCGCCCCCAGCCGCTCGACCCACTCACCCCGACGAACAACCGCCGCCCGCCGCCGACTTCACTCACCCGACACCCACCGCCACCGCATCCCGACCCGAACCGCAACGGCTTCCCCAGCCCGGCACCGCTCACCGCGCGCCCGCCGCAGTCGCGGCCCGCCCCCGCCGCACGGCACCGCCCCGGCACGGCCGAGCTCGACCCCCACCCGGACCCCGGCACCGCCCCGCGCACGACCCTCGTCTCCCGCCTGAGCCGCGGGACCGCCCCGCGCACGGCCCTCGTCTCCCGTCGCAGCCGCGGCACCACCCCGCCCACGGCCTCCCTCACCGCGTACTCACCGTCCTCGTATCCCTCCCCGACCGCAGCACCCGCCCCGGCGCCGCTCACCGCGTGCTCGCCGCAATCGCGGCCCGGCCGCCGTACGGCGCCGGCTCCGGTGCGGCCGAGCTGGACTCCCGCCCGGGCCCCGGCACCGCCCCGCGCACGACCCTCATCTCCTGCCGGAGCCGCGGCACCGTCCCGTCCACGGCCCTCCTCACCTCGTACTCACCGTCCTCGTATCCCTCCCCGACCGCAGCACCCGTCCCGGCACCGCCCCGCTCACCGCGTCGTCACGGATCGCCTCGACGCCGTTGACCCACACGGCTCGTATCCCGATCGCCTTGGCGTCCAGGCGTGGGCTGTCGCCCGGCAGGTCGTGCACCAGGGTGGCCGGGCCCGCGTCGATCCGTTCCGGGTCGAAGAGCACGAGGTCCGCATGGAAGCCCTCCGCCACCCGGCCCCGCTCCCGCAGCCCGAAGAGCCGCGCCGGGTCGTCGGTCAGCATCTTCACCGCCTGCTCCAGTCCGACCAGCTTCCGGCGCCGCAGGCAGTCGCCGAGGAAGCGGGTGGTGTACGGCGCCCCGCACATGCGGTCCAGGTGGGCCCCGGCGTCCGACCCGCCGAGCAGCACGTCCTCGTGCTGCCAGGTCTCGGCCCGCAGGGCCCAGGACGCGGGGTCGTTGTCGGTCGGCATGGGCCACAGGACCGTACGCAGCTCGTCGGCCGCGCAGATCTCGACCAGCGCGTGGAAGGGGTCCTGGCCGCGCTCCTTCGCGATGTCCCCGACGACCCTGCCGCTCAGCCCGGCGTTCGCCTCGCTGTACGTGTCGCCTATGACGTACCGCCCGAAGTTCGCGAGCCGCCGGAAGACGCCCGCCTCCTTGGAGTTGGCCCGCTCCAGCATTTCCGCACGCACGTCAGGGTCCCGCAGGCGGGCGATCCGCTCCGGGACCGGCAGGCCCAGGATCGGGCCCCAGCCCGGGATCAGGTTCAGCGCGCAGAACGTGCCCAGGGACATGTTCATCGGCGTGAGGATCGGCATGGTCAGCGCGACGACCCGGCCGCCCGCCTTGCGCGCCTGCTCGCTCGCCAGCAGCTGCCGCGGCACGCGTTCGGGCACGGAGGCGTCGATGGTCAGCACGTTCCAGTTCAGGGGGCGCCCGGCCGCCGCGCTCATCTCCGCGAACAGCTCGATCTCCTCGTCGCTGAACTGGTCCAGGCAGCCCGCGACGATGGCCTCGATCTGCGTGCCCTCGTGCTCACCGACGGCCCGCGAGAGAGCGAGCAGTTCGGCGGGTTTGGCGTGCCGGGAGGCGACCGGCTGCCCGTCGCCGTCGGAGTGGGTACGGGACTGGGTCGTCGAGAACCCCCACGCGCCCGCGTCCATCGCTTCGTGCAACAGCCGTACGATCGCCGCCAGTTGGTCCTCGGTGGGCTGGCCACCCACCGCATCGGGCCCCATCACGTACCGCCGCAGCGCGCAATGCCCCACCATGAAACCGGCGTTGACCGCGATCCGCCCGTCGAGAGCGTCCAGGTACTCCCCGAAGGAGCTCCAGCTCCACGGCGCCCCCTCCTCCAGCGCCACCAGCGACATGCCCTCGACCTTGGACATCATCCGGCGGGTGTAGTCGGCGTCCTCGGGGCGGGCGGGATTGAGCGGGGCGAGCGTGAAACCGCAGTTGCCGGCGGCGACCGTCGTCACCCCGTGGTTCAGGGACGGGGTCGCGTACGGGTCCCAGAACAGCTGGGCGTCGTAGTGGGTGTGCGGGTCGACGAACCCGGGGGCGAGGACGAGCCCGGAGGCGTCCTCGGACGTCCGGGCCTCCTCGGTGACGGTCCCGATGACGGCGATACGACCGTCACGGATACCGACGTCTGCGGTGAAAGCGGGCGCACCGGTCCCGTCGACGACGGTGGCGCCCTTGATGACGTGATCAAGCATGCGGTGCCTCCTTGAACTGCGTTGGCCATGCCCACCCAGGGGCGCGGGGAACTGCGCGACCAGCCCCCACCCGCCCGCAGCCGCCGTACGACCTCAGACAGCCCCCCGGAACCGCGTAGTCCGATGCACCGGATCCGTGTCGATCTTCGGGATCACGTGCTCCCCGATCAGCCGGATCGTCTGCAGCGTCTCCTCCTTCGGCACCCCCACCGGCAGCCCGAAGCTCAGCTGGTCCGCCCCCGCCTGCTCCCACCGCTTGCACTGGGTGAGCACCTCGTCCGGGTCGCCGCAGATCAACAGCTCTTCCTCGACGAGCAGTTCGACGAACTCCGGCGTGTACTCCGGCAGCGTCTCCGGCCAGACCGGGAAGCCCTCGGGCCGCGGGAAGGTGTCGTGGTACCTGAACACCAGCGAGGGCAGATAGTGCAGCCCACCGTGCACCGCGATCTCTATCGCCTCCGCGTGCGTCGGCGCGCAGATCGCCGTCGTCGTCACCATCACGTTGTCGTTGACGAACTCCCCGACCGGCTCGGCGTTCACGATCGCCGTCTTGTACTGCTCCAGCACCCACTCCATGTCGGAGACCTTCTGGATGCTGAAGCCGAGCACGCCGAGGCCCTTGCGGGCGGCCATCGCGTACGACGGCGGCGAACCGGCCGCGTACCACATCGCCGGGTGCGACTTCCCGTACGGCTTCGGCAGGACCTTGCGCGGCGGCAGCTGCCAGTGCTTGCCCTGGAAGCCGACGTACTCGTCCTGCATCCACATCTTCGGGAACTCGGCGATCGTCTCCTCCCAGATCTCCTTCGTGTAGTTCATGTCGGTGATCCCGGGGAGGAAGCCGAGGATCTCGTGCGAGCCGGCGCCGCGGCCGGACCCGAACTCGAAGCGCCCCTCGCTGAGGTGGTCCATCATGGCGACCTTCTCGGCCACCTTCACCGGGTGGTTGACCTGGGCGAGGGGGTTGAAGATCCCGGAGCCGAGGTGGATGCGGTCCGTCGCGTGCGCCAGGTAGCCGAGGAACACGTCGTTGGCGGACAGGTGCGAGTACTCCTCCAGGAAGTGGTGCTCGGACGCCCAGGCGTACTTGAAGCCGGACTTGTCCGCCTGGATGACGTACTCGGTCTCCTCCATCAGCGCCTTGTGCTCGGCCAGCGGGTCGGTCTCGGCGCGTTTGCCCACGTATCCCTGTACAAAGAGCCCGAATTCCAAGGCGGGTCACCGTCCCAAGTCCAGGTGAGTTCTGAGTGTCTGAGTCTTTGAGTCTTTGAGTCTTCGAGTCCTACGACTTTCTGACGTGCCGTCAGAAACGTCAATAGTTGACGCCCCGTCAGATGATGCTCACCCCTGCCAGCCACCCGCCGTCGATCACGAAGGGCTGCCCGGTGATGTACGAGGAGTCGTCCGACGTCAGGAAGAGCGCGAGCTTCGCCACCTCTTCCGGCGCCCCGATCCGCCCCAGCGGCACGAGCTTGCGGTACAGCTCGTGCAGGGCCCGGCCGGTCTCCTCCGCGTCCGCCTCCGCGTCCAGCTGGGCCGGGTTGGACATCGCGGTGTCGATGGCGCCGGGGCACATGGCGTTGACGCGGATGCGGCGGTGGGCCAGCTCCAGCGCGGCGACGCGGGTGAGGCCGAGGATGGCGTGCTTGGTGGCGGCGTAGGTGCCGACCGCCGCCATGCCGGTCACGGCCGTGTAGGACGCGGTGTTCACGATCGTGCCGCCGTCCTCCATCACCGGCGCGACCGTCCTGATGCCGAGGAAGCAGCCGACCTGGTTGACCCGTACGACCTGCATGAACTCGTCGAGGGGCGTGTCCACCAGGGAGTTGAAGCGCAGGATGCCGGCGTTGTTGACCAGCCCGTCTATCCGGCCGTACGCGTTCTTGACGGTGCTCACGGCCGAGCGCCAGGCGTCCTCCTCGCCCACGTCCAGGTGGAGGTAGCGGCCGCCGATCTCCCGGGCGAGGGCCTCGCCCTGCTCGTCGAGCACGTCCGCGACGACGACCTCGGCCCCTTCCGCCCTGAACAGCCGGGCCTCCTGCTCCCCCTGTCCACGCGCCGCCCCGGTGACGATCACGACGCGTCCGTCCAGCTTGCCCATGCCGTAACTCCTTAGAGGTGGGGGGCCACTTCGGCGCCGAAGGCCGCCATCTGGTCGGTGAGTTCGGTGCGGCTGCGGCAGCGGAACCGCACCTGGATCTGGTCCACGCCCATCGCCGGGTAGGCGCGCAGGGACTCGGCGAGCGCGGCCGGGGAGCCGGTGAGCGTGCGGCGGCCGACGTCCCAGCCGGGTGTGCCGACGTACAGCGGCTCGGTGATGGCTCCCATCACGAACGGCCCCTCGACGTCTGCCTCTTCGCGCAGCCGCCGTATCCGGTCCATCTGGGCGGGCAGGCGGTCCCTCGGGTCCCCCTGCGGCAGCCAGCCGTCCGCCTTGAGGGCGGCCCGGCGTACCGCGGCGGGCGAGGAGCCGCCCACCCACACCGGCACCCGCTCCTGCGCCGGCCTCGGCCGCTGGCCCAGCCCCTCGAAGTCGTAGAGCTTGCCGTGGTGTTCGGGGTACTCGTCGGGGCCCAGGGCGGCCCGCAGCGCGTCGATCGACTCGTCGAGCACGGCACCCCGGTGCTCGAAGTCGACGCCCAGCACCTCGAACTCCTCCCGCACGTGCCCGGCCCCCACCCCGAGGACCAGGCGGCCCCCGCTGAGGTGGTCGAGGGTGGCGTACTGCTTGGCGGTGAGGAGGGGGTGCCGCAGCCCGATCACCGCCACGTGGCTCAGCAGCCGGACCCGCTCCGTCACGCCCGCCAGGAAGGCGAGGGTGGCGACGGGGTCGTACCAGACCGTGCTCATCGCGGCGGCGAGGCGGCGCGGGACGGCCACGTGGTCGCAGCCGGCGATGTAGTCGAAGCCGGCGCTCTCGGCGGCGCGGGCGATCCCCACCAGGTCGGCGGGGCCCGCGTCGGCCTCCCAGGGCTCGGCGTAGATGGTGCTCTGGGACTGGACGGGGAGTTGGATGCCGTACCTCACGTACGGCTCCACAGGCCCTCGGGGGTGAGCCCCAGCAGCTCGATGGCGTTGCCCCGGACGATCCGCTCCACCACGTCCGCGTCCAGATGCCCCATCTGCGCCTCCCCGACCTCCCTCGACTTCGGCCAGGTCGAGTCGGAGTGGGGATAGTCGGTCTCGTAGAGGACGTTGGCGACGCCGATCGCGTCGAGGTTGCGGAGCCCGAACGCGTCGTCGAAGAAGCAGCCGTAGACGTGCTCGGCGAAGAGTTCGGACGGCGGGCGGTGGACCTTGTCGGCGACTCCGCCCCAGCCGCGGTTCTCCTCCCAGACCACGTCGGCGCGTTCGAGGATGTACGGGATCCAGCCGATCTGGCCCTCGGCGTACATGACCTTGAGGTTCGGGAAGCGTTCGAACTTGCCGCTCATCAGCCAGTCGACCATCGAGAAGCAGCAGTTGGCGAAGGTGATCGTCGAACCGACCGCGGGCGGGGCGTCCTTGGAGGTCGAGGGCATACGGCTGCTGGAGCCGATGTGCATCGCGATGACCGTGCCGGTCTCGTCGCAGGCCCTGAAGAGCGGGTCCCAGTCGTCGCCGTGGACGGACGGGAGGCCGAGGTAGGGGGGTATCTCGGAGAAGGCGACGGCGCGCACGCCCCGGGCGGCGTTGCGGCGGACCTCGGCGGCGGCGAGTTCGGCGTCCCAGAGCGGGATGAGGGTGAGCGGGATGAGGCGGCCCCGGGCCTGCGGGCCGCACCACTCCTCCACCATCCAGTCGTTGTAGGCCTGGACGCAGAGCAGGCCGAGTTCGTGGTCCTGGGCCTCGGTGAAGGTCTGGCCGCAGAAGCGCGGGAAGGTCGGGAAGCAGACGGCGGACTGGACGTGGTTGACGTCCATGTCGGCGAGGCGCTGCGGGACGTCGTAGGAACCCGGTCGCATCTGCTCGTACGTGATGACTTCGAGCTTGATCTCGTCCCTGCTGTAGCCGACGGCGGTGTCGAGGCGGGTGAGGGGGCGCCTCAGTTCCTCGTAGACCCACCAGTCGCCGAGCGGGCCGTCGTCGCCGGGTTCGCCCATGACCGGGCGGAAGCGGCCGCCGAGGAAGGTCATCTCCTTCAGCGGGGCGCGGACTATTCGGGGGCCGACGTCCAGGTACTTCTTCGGGAGCCGGCTCTGCCAGACATCGGCGGGCTCCACGGTGTGGTCGTCGACGGAGATGATCAGCGGAAACGTCGCTTCGGTGTCCATGGCGGCCACGGTAGCGCCGATCTGACGGTCCGTCAGCTATGCCGACAGGGACGGGTGCGTGGGGCGACTCCGCGGTCGGCTCCGAGGTCGGCTCCGTGGTCGGCCGTGTCCGTATCTGTGCGAAGGGCGCGTGAGGGCTTTGTGATATCCCACGCGGCTGACTGTGACCGTGCCCTCCACAGCTGACGCATCCGGCGTGTACAAGGCAAACTGTCGGGGTTGCTCAAAGTTTCTAGGGGGACGGCGATGGTCGACCGTGTGCCGCGGGGTCCCGAGGTTCCGCGGGTGCCGCAGCAGAGGCAGCCCGCGCCCTCCGCTGGGCCGGAGGCCGTGCGCTTCGCCGTGCTCGGGCCCGTGCGCGCCCGGCGCGGCGAGGAGCAGCTCAGCACCGGTTCCCCGCAGCAGCGCGCCCTGCTCGCGGCCCTGCTGCTGCGCGAGGGCCGTACGGCGACCGCCGCCGAGCTGATCGACGCCCTGTGGGGCGAGGAGCCGCCCTCGCAGGCGCTGGCCGCGGTGCGCACGTACGCCTCCCGGCTGCGCAAGGTGCTCGACCCCGGGGTCCTGGTGAGCGAGTCCGGCGGGTACGCGGTGCGCGGCCTCGCCGAGGGCGCCTTCGACCTGGCGGTGGCGCAGGACCTGGCGGCCGAGGCGGAGAAGGCGCGCGGCGCCGGGGACCTGTGCCACGCCCGCGAGGTGCTGGACCGCGCGCTGCACCTGTGGGACGGCGAGACGCTGGCCGGCGTACCCGGGCCGTACGCGGAGGCACAGCGGGTGCGCCTGGAGGAGTGGCGGCTCCAACTCCTCGAATCCCGCCTCGACATGGACCTGGAGCAGGGCTGCCACGCGGAGGCGGTCGCCGAGCTCACCGCGCTGACCGCGGCCCATCCGCTGCGCGAGCGGCTGCGGGAGCTGCTGATGCTGGCGCTGTACCGCAGCGGCCGGCAGGCGGAGGCGCTCGCGGTGTACGCCGACACCCGCCGCCTGCTCGCCGACGAACTGGGCGTCGACCCCCGCCCCGGCCTGCGCGAGCTCCAGCAGCGCATCCTCCAGGCCGACCCGGGCCTCGCCGAGCCGTCCGCCCCGCAGGCCGCGCCGGCCCCCGCCCCCGTCCGCCCGGCCCAACTCCCCGCCACCGTCCCGGACTTCACCGGCCGCGCCGCCTTCGTCAAGGAACTCGGCGAGGTGCTGGCCACCGCCGAGGGCCGGGTGATGGCGGTGTCCGCGGTCGCGGGCATCGGCGGCGTCGGCAAGACGACCCTCGCGGTGCACGTCGCCCACCAGGCCCGGACCGCCTTCCCGGACGGGCAGCTGTACGTCGACCTGCAGGGCGCCGGCGCCCGCTCGGCGGAGCCGGAGACGGTCCTCGGCTCCTTCCTGCGCGCTCTCGGCACGGCCGACTCGGCGATCCCGGACTCGCTGGAGGAGCGCGCGGCGCTGTACCGGTCGGTGCTCGACGGCCGCCGGGTCCTGGTGCTGCTGGACAACGCCCGGGACGCGGCGCAGGTACGACCGCTGCTGCCCGGCACGGAGGGCTGCGCGGCGCTGGTCACGTCCCGGGTGCGGATGGTCGACCTCGCGGGCGCGCATCTCGTGGACCTGGACGTGATGTCCCCGGACGAGGCGCTGTCGCTGTTCACCAAGATCGTGGGCGAGGAGCGGGTGGCGGCCGAGCGGGAGGCTGCCCTGGACGTGGTCGCGGCCTGCGGTTTCCTGCCGCTGGCGATAAGGATCGCGGCGTCCCGGCTGGCGGCCCGCCGCACCTGGACGGTCTCCGTCCTCGCCGCCAAGCTCGCCGACGAGCGGCGCCGCCTCGACGAACTCCAGGCCGGCGACCTCGCGGTCAAGGCCACCTTCGAGCTCGGCTACGGCGCGCTGGAGCCCGCCCAGGCACGGGCGTTCCGGCTCCTCGGCCTCGCCGACGGGCCGGACATCTCGCTCGCGGCGGCCGCGGCGGTGCTGGACCTCCCGGTGGAGGAGACCGAGGACCTGCTGGAGGCCCTCGTCGACACCTCGCTGCTGGAATCCGCGGCTCCGGGCCGCTACCGCTACCACGATCTCGTACGGCTCTACGCGCGTGCCTGCGCCGAGCGGGACGAGTGGCCGCCGAGCGAGCGCGACGCGGCCATGTCCCGCCTCCTGGACTTCTACCTGGCCACCGCGGCCGGGGTGTACCTGATCGAGCGGCCCGGCGACCGGCTGGTCGACCACCTGGCCGCCCCCGAACACCCCGGGCTGGTCTTCGCCGACCGGCACCAGGCGCAGGACTGGCTGTACTCGGAGGCGGTCTGCCTGCTGGCCTGCGTGCGCCAGTCCGCGGGCTCCGGCTCGCTGCGGCGCGCGGTCGACCTGCTGTGGGCCGCCGTGGACCTCGCGGAGTCCGGCACCAACTCCAAGGCGTACGAAGGAGTCGCCTCGGCCCTGCGCGAGGCCGCGCGGGAGGCCGGGGACGCCCGGGCGGAGGCGCGGGCGCTGATCACGCTGGGGTACGCGCACAGTGTGACCGGCCGCTTCGACCTGGCGGACGAGGAGGCGGCCCTGGCCCACGAGCTGATCGGCGCCGCGCCGGATCCGCTGGCCGGGTGCTGGGCGTCGAACATCCTCGGCGTGATCGCGCTCTACCAGAGCCGCCACGAGGACGGCGAGACCCACATCAACCGCGCCATCGAGGGCTTCCGCGCCTGCGACGACCGGGCGGGCGAGGCGGCCGTGCTGTGCAACCTCTCCCGGATCCACCTGGCCACCGGCCGCACCGACAGCGCGGTGTCGCTGGCCCGCCAGGGCATGGAGATGTACGACGCCATGGGGCACGCCCTCAAGGGCGCCAACGGCCGCTACGCGCTGGGCCTCGCGCTCACCGAGCACGGTGAGCTGCCCGAGGCCGCCGACCGCCTCCAGGAGGCCCTGACCGTCTTCCGGGACAGCCGCCAACGGCTCTGGGAGGGCATGTCCCTGTTCCGGCTCGCGGAGGTCGACCTGGCCGCCGGGCGCCCGGCGCAGGCCGCGGCCAACGCCGAGAGCGCCCTGACCGTGCTCCGGGGCATCGGCGGCGACTGGCGCCGGGCAGGGGTCCTCGTCACCCTCGGCCACGGCCTGAGCGGCATCGGCCAGCCGGGCCGCGCCCAGGTCTGCTGGCGCGAGGCCCTGGAACTGTTCGAGTCCCTGGACGCCCCGGAGGCGGAGACGGTACGACCACTGCTGACGCCGCTGACGCTGGCCTGAGCGCTCCGCTGGAAGTGCCGTGATGAGTCGCCGATCGGCTGCGGCGCCATCGTGGCTGGTCGCTCCCCCACGCTCGGCTGCGCTCGCGCGGGGGGGACCCCCATCGCGGCGGAGCCGGACGACGCACCGCGAAGCCCCGCCCCGCAGCGCCTCCGCGGGCCGTTGACGAGCCGTCATCGCCTGCCTACCGTCCAAGCACAGCGAATCCGAACAAAGTTCGAGATATCGACCGGAAGAAGGTTCCGGATGGACGGCATGGAAAGGTCACGGCGGTCGCTGTCCGCGCTCGGGCTGCCGGATCGGGACCTCGGGGAACTGCCCGACTCGGACAAGCGCTTCCCGGACGGCGCGCAGTACCGGGTGGAGATCCCGTCGGTCGAGGGCCCGGGCCCGTTCCAGGCGGTCATGGACGAGGCCGATCGGCACGGGATCCGGATCCATCGCATCAGCCAGGGCAGCGGCATGATGCTCCTCACCGACCCGGAGATCGAGCAGATGGTGGCGCTCGGCCGCGAACGCGGGGTGGAGGTCTGCCTCTTCGTGGGCCCACGCGGCGGCTGGGACATCGGCGTCCAGGCCACGTCGGCCGCGGGCGGCGGCGCGGCGGCGGTGCTGCGCGGCGCCGACCAGCTGGCGTACGGGGTCGAGGACGTCATCCGGGGCTGCGACCTCGGCGTGCGCAGCGTGCTGGTGGCCGACATCGGCCAGCTGTGGGTCCTCGGCCGTATGCGGCGGTCCGGCGACCTGCCGCCGGACCTGGAGATCAAGGCGTCGATATCGATGCCGACTGCCAATCCCGCGGCAGCGCGAGTACTTGAGGACCTCGGGGTCACCACGATCAACCTGCCGATCGATCTCACCCTCGCCCAGATCGCGGCGATCCGCAGCGCGGTCGACGCACCCCTGGACGTCTACGTGGAGGGCGCCGACGACTTCGGCGGCGTGGTCCGCTACTACGAGATCCCGGCCCTCGTACGCGTGGCGGCCCCCGTCCACCTCAAGTTCACGGTACGGAACGCGCCATCGCTGTATCCCTCCGGAGCACACCTCACCGACATGGCCGTCGCGACCGCACGCGAGCGCGTACGGCGGGCGGCGATCGGCCTTTCCCTGCTCCGCCGCCACTATCCCGAGGCCGAGGCCGGTCCCGGACAAATGTTGGCGAAACCGTAGCCCGCTCAGGGCCTTGACGACATATCAGGCCAGTTCTACGTTCAGCCCCACCAAACGTGCCGAACGTCGTTCGAAATACCGTGCATCATGGGCCGAGCGCGCCGGAGTGGTCATGAAGAAGATCGATCCGCAGGTGGAAGAAGCCGTCGACACGCTCGGCCTGAACGGGCTGGCCAGGCGGCGGCTGCTGAGCGGCGTCGGAGTGGTGAGCGCCTCGGCCGCCGCGGCGGCCTTGCTGTCCGCCTGCTCGGCCGACAACAAGAGCGACAGCGACAAGTCGGGCGGCGGTGTCGGCGACTTCCCGAAGACGCCGAAGTGGAAGTTCGTGTTCGTCAACCACGTCACGACGAACCCGTTCTTCACTCCGACCCAGTACGGCGCGGCGGACGCCTGCGCGCTGCTGAACGCCTCGTTCCAGTGGACCGGCTCGAAGGACTCGAGCGTCCCGGAAATGGTCAGCGCCATGAGTTCGGCCATCTCCGCGAAGGCCGACGGCATCGCCATAGCGGTCGTCGACAAGAACGCCTTCACGTCGCCCGTCGGCAAGGCCCTCGACGCCGGGATCCCGACCCTCTCGTACAACGCGGACGGGGCGAAGGGGGATCCGGGGACGAGCCGGCTCTGTTACGTCGGGCAGGACCTCTACCAGTCCGGGGTCGAGCTGGGCCGCCGTATCGCCTCCCTGATGCCCTCCGGCGGACAGGCGGTGGGGTTCATCGCCACCCCGGGCGCGCTCAACATCCAGCCGCGCATCGACGGGGCCACCGACGCGATCAAGGCGTCCGGCAAGTCGATCGACTTCAAGTCGGTCGCCAGCGGCGCGGAACTGCCCCAGGAGCTGTCGACCATCGACGCGTACGTCAGCGGGCACAAGGACCTCAAGGGCATATTCGCGGTCGACGCGGGCTCGACGGAGAGCGTCGGCAAGGTCGTGAAGAAGTACGGCCTCAAGCAGAAGGGCGTGGTCGCGGGCGGCTTCGACCTGAACCCGAACACCCTCACCGCGATCAAGGCGGGGGACCTCGACTTCACCATCGACCAACAGCCCTATCTGCAGGGCTTCCTGAGCGTGCTCTACCTGTGGCTGTACAAGCTCTCCGGCGGACTGGTCATCCCGAGCGTCACCGACACCGGCCTGCTCTTCGTGACCAAGGACAACGTCGACCCCTATCTCCAGACCAAGACCCGGTACGAGGGCTCCAGCACGAAGCAGCAGTTGGTCAAGCGCTCCGGCCCCATCGCACACGCATGAGCGAGCGGACCGTGCAGGACACGACCGGCGGGACGACCACCACGGCCGGCACCCCGCCGGTGCGGCGGAGCGGCCCGCTGCGCCTGGCCTTCGAGGCGTTCGTCATCCGCCGCGAGGCCACCATCTTCATCGTCGCGGTGGCCCTGCTGCTGTACTTCTGGTCCAACAACTCGGACTTCCTGGCCCGCAGCAACCTCGTCAACCTCTCCCAGCAGACGGCGCCGTACGCGATCATCGCGGCGGGCATGGTGCTGCTGCTGGTGAGCGGCGAGATCGATCTGTCGGTGGGCGCCGTCTTCGCCCTGTCGCCGTTCCTGA
Organism: Streptomyces cylindrosporus; assembly: GCF_022698165.1. Lineage (GTDB taxonomy): Bacteria > Actinomycetota > Actinomycetes > Streptomycetales > Streptomycetaceae > Streptomyces > Streptomyces cylindrosporus. The sequence goes on along the minus strand of NZ_JALDAY010000004.1, from coordinate 360,087 downwards.
TGCACTACATGATCGACTACTACGGCACGTACCCGATCGTCGCGATCATCGGCTCGGTACTGGCCGGCGCCGTCATCGGTCTCGTCAACGGCTTCGTGGTGGTCGTGCTCAAGGTGCCGTCGTTCGTCGCCACGCTCGGCATGCTCTTCCTCATCCTCGGCATCATGCTGACCACGTCGCACGCCTACCCGGCGCAGATCCCGGAGGCGGCGCACGGGGTGCGCGGCTGGTTCGGGCAGGCGGACTGGTCGGAACTGATCTGGTGCCTGATCATCGTCGCGTACTTCCACGTGCTGCTCACCCGCTCGCGCTGGGGCCTGCACACGATCGCCACCGGCGGCAACCCGCTCGGCGCGAGCGAGGCCGGCATCAGGACCGGCCGCATCAAGTTCGGCAACTTCATGGCCACCAGCGCCCTCGGGGCCTTCGCCGGCATCCTGGAGGCCTTCCGCGTGGACTCGATCGACCCGACCTCCGCGGGTGCGGACGGCGCGTCCCCGATGTTCACCGCCGTCTCCGCCGCGGTCATCGGCGGTACGGCGCTGGCCGGCGGCTCGGGCACGGTCGTCGGCGCGCTGCTCGGCGCGCTCGTCCTCGCGGAGCTGCGCAACGGGTTCAACCTCATCGGCATCAACGCCAACCCGTTCAACATCATCCTCGGCGCGGCGATCATCCTCTCCATGGTGCTCAACGTGTACCTGGCCAGACTGCGAAGGGCGGGCCGCCGATGAGCGAGCCGACCGAGCCGCCAGCGGCACCCGCGCTCTCCGTGGAGCACGTGGCCAAGGGCTTCGGCGCGGTCACGGCGCTGCGGGACGTGAACCTGCGCCTGGACAAGGGTGAGGTGCTCGCCCTGGTCGGCGACAACGGTGCCGGCAAGTCGACCCTGTTGAAGATCCTCTGCGGGTTCCACCGGCCCGACGCCGGCCGCATCCTCCTGAACGGCGAGGAGGTGACGCTCAAGTCGGTCGACCATGCCCGCTCGCTCGGCATCGACGCGGTGTACCAGGACCTGGCCCTGGTGAACGAGCTGACGGTCTACCACAACATGTTCCTGAACCGGGAGATGATCCGGCCCACCCGGCTGCTGCACAACCGCGCGATGCGCAAGCTCGCCCAGGAGCACCTGGACGAGATGGGGGTGAACATCCCCTCGGTCGACGTCGAGGTCGCCAAGCTCTCCGGCGGCCAGCGCCAGGCCATCGCCGTGGCCCGCTCGGTCTACTCCGAGGCCAAGGTGCTCCTTCTCGACGAGCCCCTGGCCGCGATGGGCGCCAAGGAAGGCGCACTCATCCTCGACCTGGTCAACGACCTCAAGGCCCGCGGCGAGGTCTCCGTCATCATCATCGCCCACAACTACGCCCAGGTCTTCGAGGTCTGCGACCGGGTCAACCTGCTTCAGCACGGTGAGATCACCTTCGACAAGCGCACGTCTCAGACGTCGGTGGCCGAGCTGACCGACCTGGTGGTCGAGGAGTACCGGCGGTCGAGGACCAAGTAGGGCGTTCATCGTTCGTTTATCGCCACCCGGCACTCTGGTCCTGTCGTTCCGTCGCGTCGGGGGGCAGACGGGTCGACCTGGGCCGTTGCACTACGGTGAGCGGTCACGAAGCCGGCCCGGCGGCCCTCGGGGGAGTCGCCGGGCCGGCGGCCACATCAAGGAACCCGAACGGGGAGGCAGTCGTCATGAGCGACGAGAACACCACGGACAACCTGCACGCCACGGACGTCGAGGACGGCACCGAGGTCAGCCCGGACAACCTGCACGCGACCAGCGAGCCGCTCACCGGGGTGAACCCGCTCAAGGCGGACAGCGGCACCGCCACGGTCACGCCGGACAACCTGCACGCGACCGACGAGAAGGCCTGATCAGGCTTTTTTCCCACACGGGGACGGCCGCGGCGGCACCGAGGGGGAGCCGCCGCGGCCGAGGCGTGTCCGCGGTCAACCACGGCCGCGCAGCTCTCCCTTGACCACCTTCCCGCTCGCGTTGCGCGGCAGCTCCGGCACGAACTCCACCTCCCTGGGCACCTTGTAGTTGGCCATCTCGCGCCGGGCCCAGGCGATCAGGTCGTCCGCCGTGAGCACCGACGCCGCCCGCCGCACCACATAGGCCTTCCCGACCTCGCCGAGCCGCGGGTCCGGTACGCCGATCACGGCGACGTCGGCCACGTCCGGGTGGACGCCGAGGAGTTGCTCTATCTCCGCCGGGTAGGCGTTGAAGCCGCCGACGATGAACATGTCCTTGATCCGGTCGGTGATCCGGAGGTTCCCGGCCGCGTCCAGGACGCCGACGTCACCGGTGTGCAGCCAGCCGTCCTCGGTCAGCGCCTCGGCCGTGGCCGCCGCGTCCTCGTAGTAGCCGCGCATCACGTTGAAGCCGCGCACCAGGACCTCGCCGGGCTGCCCGGCCGGGGCCGCGACCCGCACCTCCGTGCCGGGTATGGCCCGCCCGGACGTCGCGGCGATCACCTTCGGGTCGTCGCCGCGCCGGCACATCGTCACGATGCCGCTGGCCTCCGAGAGGCCGTACGCCGTCAGGACGGTCTCCACGCCCAGTTCGCCGCGCAGCCGCTCCACCAGCTGGAGCGGCACCACCGCGGCGCCGGTCACCACGAGCCGGAGGGCGGACAGGTCGTGGGCGTCCCGCGCCGGATGGTCCAGCAGGGACTGGTGGAGGGTCGGCGGACCCGGCAGCACGGACACCCGTTCCGCCGCGATGTTGGCCAGGACGGTGTCGACGCCGAACACCGGCTGGGGAATCATCGTCGCGCCCCGCATGAGACAGGCCAGCACCCCGGCCTTGTAGCCGAACGTGTGGAAGAAGGGGTTGACGATCAGGTAGCGGTCGCCCTGCCGCAGTCCCGCCAGGTCGCACCAGATCTCGTACGCCCTGAGCGACTGGGCATGCGTGATCACCACGCCCTTGGAGCGTCCTGTCGTGCCGGACGTGAACACGATGTCCGAGGGCATCGAGCCGTCCAACTGAGCTGAACGCGCGTGGACTTCGGCCGCCCCGACGCCGTCCCCGGCCGCCAGGAAGTCCTTCCACGTCCGGAAGTCGGCCGGCGCGTCGTCCGACAGCACCACCACCTGCTCCAGCCCGGGCACCCCGCCCCCCTCCGCGAGCGCCCGCCGCAGCGAGGCCACGTACGAGGTGCCGAGGAACGTCCCGGTCACGAACAGCAGCCGCGCCCCGCTCCGCCGCAGCACGTCCACCGCCTCGCCGCCCTTGAAGCGGGTGTTGAGCGGCACCAGCACCGCGCCCGCCGACACCGCCCCGAGCGCCGAGACGATCCAGTCCAGGGAGTTGGGCGCCCAGATGCCCACCCGGTCGCCCGGTTCGACCCCGGCGGCGACACAGGCCGCCGCCGCGCGCTCCACCCGGTCGCCCAGTTCGCCGTACGAGATCCGGGTACGGCCCTCCACCACCGCCTCGGTCGACGCGTACCGCCGCGCCGACCAGCGGACCAGCTCCGGAATGCTCCGCCACTCCACCATCGGCCCTCCCCGCACAAGGAACCAGCGACCCATTAGCTGACTACCCGTCAGATTAGCTGTAGCCTGACGGGCTGTCAGCAGGCCTCACAGTGTGCGGAGGTGCGTGCAGCGTGACCTTCAAGGACGCGACGGCGATCGTGGGCATCGGTCAGACACCCTTCGCCAAGAACCTCGAAGACGACGAGAGAACCCTCGCCTGCCGGGCGGTGTTAGCCGCCCTCGACGACGCCGGGATCGCCCCCGGCGAGGTCGACGCCCTCGCCTCGTACACGATGGAGGAGACGGACGAGGTCGAGCTGGCGAAGGCGGTCGGCTTCGGGGACCTGACCTTCTTCAGCAAGGTCGGCTACGGCGGCGGCGGTTCGTGCGCCACGGTCGCCCACCTGGCCGCCGCGATAGCCGCCGGCCAGGCCACCGTCGGCGTCGCCTGGCGGTCGCGCAAGCGCGGCAGCGGACCGCGCCCCTGGAAGAACACGACCGTCCAACTCCCCACCCCGGCCCAGTGGACCCGCCCCTTCGGCCTGCTCCGCCCCGCCGACGAGATAGCCATGCTGACGCGCCGCTACATGCACGAGTACGGCGCGACCCGCGACCATCTCTTCAACGTCGCCCTCGCCTGCCGCAACCGCGCCAACCAGAACCCCGCCGCGATCATGTACGAGCGCCCGCTGACCCGCGAGATGTACATGACCTCCCGCTGGATCAGCGAGCCCCTCTGCCTCTTCGACAACTGCCTCGAGACGGACGGGGCGTTGGCGTGCGTGGTGGTCGGCAGGGAGCGGGCGCGCGACTGCCGGCGGCGGCCCGTGTACGTCCACTCCGCCGCCCAGGGCCTGCCCGCCCAGCACCACGGCATGGTCAACTACTGGAACGACGACCCGCTCACCGGCCCCGCCTGGACCGCGGCCCGACACCTGTGGAAACACGCCGACTTCACACCCCAGGACGTCGATGTCGCCCAGATCTACGACGCGTTCACCGCGCTGATCCCGCTCTCCCTGGAGGGCTACGGCTTCTGCGGCCGCGGCGAGGGCGGCGCCTTCACCGAGCAGGGCGCCCTGGAGACCGGCGGCCGGCTGCCGATCAACACCGGCGGCGGGGGGCTGAGCGAGGCCTACGTCCACGGGTTCAACCTCATCAACGAAGGCGTACGGCAGCTGCGGGGCACCAGCACCGCACAGGTCCCGGACGCCGGCACCTGCCTCGTGACCGCCGGCGAGGGCGTTCCGACCTCCGCGCTGCTGCTGACCAACAGGAGTTGACATGCTGGACCCGGTCAAGGACACCGACGGCGCCCCCTTCTGGCGGTACGCGGCCGAGGGCGAACTGCGCGTGCAGGCCTGCGCGGACTGCGGCGAGCTCCGCTTCCCGCCCCGCCCCTGCTGCCCGCACTGCCAGTCCTTCGCGGCCGAGTGGCGGCCCGTCTCGGGGCGCGGGCGCGTCTGGTCGTACGTCGTCCCGCACCCGCCGCTGCTGCCCGACTACGCGGCACAGGCCCCGTACAACGTGATCGTCGTCGAGCTGGAGGAGGCCCCGCGGATCCGTCTGGTCGGCAATCTGGTCGCCGAGGCGGGGGCGCGACTCGACTCGGTGGCGGTGGAGCGGATCCGGATCGGGGCGAAGGTGCGGGTCGTGTTCGCGGGCGGGCTGCCGCAGTGGGTGTCGGCGTGAACACCCTGCTCGTGTCGGGTGACAAGGACACCGGCGTCACCGTGGTGACCCTGAACCGGCCGGAGCGCCTGAACGCCGTCGACCTCGCCATGGCCGCCGAACTGGCCGAGGTGTGGCGGGAGTTGCGTTTCGACGCGGACACCCGGGCCGTCGTCCTCACCGGCGCGGGCGAGCGGGCCTTCTGTACGGGCCTGGACCGGGACTCGGTGGTCCCGCAGCCGGGATCGCCGTACATGATCGACGATCCGCTCCTGCGCATCGGGCCGAAGTCCAACGACCTCTGGAAACCCGTCATCGCCGCCGTCCGGGGCATGGCCTGCGGCGGTGCCTTCTACCTGCTCGGCGAGTGCGACTTCCTGATCGCCGGCCCCACCGCGACCTTCTTCGACCCGCACACCACCTACGGCATGGTCAGCGCCTACGAGTCGGTGCTGATGGGGCAGCGGATGCCGCACGGGGAGGTCGCCCGGACGATGCTCATGGGTACCGCCGAACGCCTTGGCGCGCGGCGGGCGTACGAGATCGGGCTGGTCTCCGAACTGACGGAACCCGGTGCGGAGTTGGCGGCGGCGACCGCATGCGCGTCCGTCATCGCCGACTACCCGCCGGAGGGCGTCCAGGGCACCGTCCGCGCCCTGTGGTCCGCCCGGGAGGCCGCGCTCGCCGCCGGGTACGCGCAGGCCCCGCACCTCATCTCGCTCGGCAACCTCCCGGACGAACGGCAGGCGGAGCTGTTCGCCGAACGGAACAGGACATATCGCACGCGCTGACGTAGCGTCTAGGTGGGACGGCCGCCGTCCACACCCTTCCGTGCGCTTGGTACGACGGCCGTCACCCGATCGTTCAGGCGGTACGGGCCGTGCCCGTGCCCTTCTCCGCGTCCAGCGCGTACACGCAGCGGTCCTTGCTGCACGCGTACACCACCCCGTCCCTGACGACCGGCGACCCGGTGATCTCGCCGCCGGTCGCGAGCTTCCAGCGCAGCCGGCCGTCGTCGGCCTTCAGGGTGTAGAGCAGGTGGTCCGTGGAGCCGAAGTGGATACGGCCCTCCGCGACCGCCGGGGCGCCCACGATGTCGCCGCCCGCCTGGAAGCGCCACTTGGGCGTGCCGGTGACCGCGTCCAGCGTGTAGAGGCCCTTGCCGCTGCCGACGTGCACGTGCCCCGCGGCCACCAGGACCGGGTCGATCGAGGAGCGGGACTCGGTGGCGATGCGCCAGCGGTCGCGGCCGTCGGCGGCGTCGAGGGCGTACACCGTGCCGAGGTAGTCGGCGAGGTAGATGCCGCCGCCGGTGACGGCCGGGCCGGGCGCGAAGGTCGGCGGGGAGAGGAAGACCGCCGGGGCCTCGAAGTGCCACTTCACATGACCGCTCGCCACGTCCAGGGCGAGGACGCGGGTGCCGGCGGAGACGTAGACACAGCCGTCCGGCGCGTGCGTCAGCCGTACCGGGACGCCGCCGCAGGAGGCCGCGTCGCCGATCGGGTACGACCAGCGCTCCTCGGCCGTACGGGCGTCGAGGGCCCGCAGCCGGGCGTCCTGCCAGACGTAGACCGTACCCTCGTGCACCGACGGCCCGGCCTCGGGCGACTCGAAGTCGGTCTGGGCGCCGGACAGCTCCCACAGCTTCTGGCCGTTCGAGGCCTCCCAGGCCTGGACGCCGCCGCCGCGGGTGCCGGTGACGACGGTGCCGCGGTCGGCGTGCAGGGAGTAGACCCAGGCGTCGGTGGACAGCCGCCACAGGTCGGCGCCCTCCCGGCAGTCGAGGGCGAAGAGGGTCGGCCCGTCGGAGGCGTGGATACGGCCGTCCGAGACCGCCATCGACCAGGCGACGTCACGGGTCTTGAAGCGTCGGCGGCCGGTCGCGACGTCGAGCGCGTGCACCTCGAAGGAGGTGACGTAAACGAGGTCCCCGGCGACCGACGGGGTGCCCCACACGTCGTTCGACATGCGGAAACGCCAGGGACGCCAGCCGGCGGCCGTCTCCGGGGGCGCGGGAGGGGCCGCAGGTACGACAGGGCCGACGGCAGGATCGGCGCCGTTGACGCCGGGGCGGGGCTTGGCCCAGGAGGCGGCCAGGGCGGCCTCCGGCGGGGGCGCCTTCACGGCCGCCGCGCGGACGTCGGAGACGCGGGGGCCGGGGCCGATCGGCACCTGGGCGCCGGCCAGCCGGACCGGGCCGGTGTCGGGGGCGCCCACGGGGACGGGCGAGGGGACCGCGGGGTCGTACGAGGGCGGGGGCGGCGGGACCGGGGCCTGGCGGCCGCCTCCGCTGCGGGCGCCGCCCTGCTGGCCGGGCTTGGCCGCCGGGCGGCCGTTGCGCCGCGCCTCGATCAGGCTCACCGCGCGCTCGGGCAGCCAGGCCGAGGCCGTACCGCTGTCGTCGGAACCGGAGCCGAAGAGGTGCGGGGCGAGCTGGGCCTGGAGGTCGGCCGGGTTCGGGCGGTTCGTCGCCTCCATCTGCATGAGGGACTCGATCAGCGGGCGCAGCTCGTTCGGCAGGCCCTCCAGGTCCGGGCCCTCGCGCAGCAGCATGAAGACCGTCTCCACCGGGTTGGCGCCGTGGAAGGGCGGGTGGCCGGTGGCCGCGAAGACCAGCATCGAGCCGAGCGAGAAGACGTCCGAGGCGCCGGTGACGGACCGCGAGTCCTTGGCCTGTTCCGGGGACATGTAGGCGGGGGTGCCGACCGCCACGTTCGTCATGGTCAGACGGGTGTTCGAAACGCCGGACGCGATGCCGAAGTCGATGACCCGGGGGCCGTCCTCCACGACGAGGACGTTCGAGGGCTTGAGGTCGCGGTGGACCAGTCCGGCGCCGTGGATGGACTGGAGCGCCTCGGCGACACCCGCCGCCAGCCAGCGCACCGCCTGGGCCGGGAGCGGCCCGCACTCGTTCACTATCTCCTCGAGCGAGGGCGCGGGGACGTACGCGGTGGCCAGCCACGGCACGGCGGCACGGGGATCGGCGTCCACCACGGCGGCCGTGTAGAACCCGGAGACCGCGCGGGCCGCCTCCACCTCGCGGGTGAAGCGGACGCGGAAGAGCTGGTCCTCGGCGAGCTCCGTGCGGACCGTCTTGATCGCCACGCGCCGGCCGGACGCCGAGCGCGCGAGATAGACCAGCCCCATGCCGCCGGCACCCAGCCGTCCCAGCACCTCGAACGGCCCGATCCGCCGCGGATCGTGCTGCGTCAGCTGATCCACCACTTGCCTGCCACCTCCCCGTACGGGCCCCGTCACCCACATATGTACGCGACCCCGTGCAGCGTCTCACCACCGCACCACCCCTGGCGGCGCGCACCCTGATTCTTCCTGTCCCGGGCACTGGTTGCGAACCCGGGTCCGAAACGGGGTGTCTCACGCCAAACCGGGACGATTCACCCGCCGATTCACCCGTCGAGCCGCTCCAGTACCGCGAACGACGCCCCCTGATTGTCGGTGACGACCGCCACCTTTCCGTAAGACGTCTCGAATGGTGGTGCCTGTACCCGGCCGCCGAGCCGGTTCACCGTCCCGAGGACGGATTCACAGTCCTCGACCTGGAAGTGGACCAGGAAGTGGGGCGGCATTTCGGCCGGAAACACCTCCGAGACGGCCGCCCGGCCGAAATCGGGCTTCGCGTCCGGCCCGAACAAGGCGTCGTGGAAGAGACCGCCGTAGAAGTCGTTCGCGGCCTCGGTGTCCCGCGCGTACAGCTCGGCCCAGGCGAAGGCGCCGGGCTCGTGCCGCCTGCCGAAGCCGGGGTGGCTGCCCGGCTCCCAGAGGCCGAAGACGGCCCCCTCCGGGTCGGTGACCAGCGCTGTCGTGCCCAGGTCGCCCACCGGCAGCGGCGCGGTGACGACCTGTCCGCCGGCCGCCCAGACCCGGTCCGCGAGGGCCTCCACGTCCGGTGTCGCGAAGTACACCGTCCAGACGGTGGGCATACGGCCGTCCGTCTTGTGCGCGAGCGCGGCGACCGGCTCGCCCTCGCGCAGCGCCCAGACGGAGCCGCCGTAGCGCTGCTCCTCGAAGGTCCACCCGAAGAGCTCACCGTAGAACCGCCTGCCCGCCTCGACGTCGGGAAGCTGCGCGTCCACCCAGCAGGGGACGCCCTCTCCGTACGTGGATGCCCTGTTTTCGGCCATGCGGCAAAAATAACGGCGCCTCGCGCACCGCGCAGGACCAGCACACCCGCCCCGCGGTGCTCGTGCACCCCATTTGCAGTCGGCCGAATCGCGCTCCGATCACCCCTCGGTAAGCTGACGGCATGACAGGACAAGTGCGTACCGTCGACGGCCGCGTGGCCGGCCGGCGTGGGCAGGCGACCCGGCAGAAGCTGCTCGACTGCCTCAGCGAGATGCTCAGCTCCTCCCCTTACCGGGACGTCAAAGTCATCGATGTCGCCCGGAAAGCGGGTACTTCGCCCGCGACCTTCTACCAGTACTTCCCGGACGTCGAGGGCGCCGTCCTGGAGATCGCCGAGCAAATGGCCACGGAGGGCGGTCAGTTGACCGCGCTGCTGGAGGGCCGGTCGTGGGTCGGCAAGGCCGGCTGGGCCACGGCCCAGGAACTCGTGGACGGTTTCCTGGAGTTCTGGCGCAAGAACGACGCGATCCTCAGGGTCGTCGACCTCGGCGCGGCCGAGGGCGACAAGCGGTTCTACAAGATCCGCATGAAGATCCTGAACTCGGTGAACAACTCCCTCACCGACTCGATCAGGGAACTGCAGTCCAAGGGCAAGGTCGACAAGGACGTGAACCCGGCGGCGGTCGCCGGTTCGCTGGTCGCGATGCTCGCGGCCGTCGCCTCGCACCAGAAGGGCTTCCAGACCTGGGGCGTCAAGCAGGCCGAACTCAAGCCGAACCTGGCGCTGTTGGTGCACCTGGGCGTGACCGGAAAGAAGCCGGCGAAGTAGGTCCGCGCCCTCCGGCTCAAGTCCTGTCTGGCAGGCGGTGGTCCACCTCGGTGGACCACCGCCTGCCGCTCTCCGCACGGGAGTTCGCACGGGCGGCGCGGCCCTATGAGGTCCGGGTGATCCGGAAGACCCGTATCTCCCGCTCGACCCGCGCCTGATAGGTGGCGTACGGCGGCCAGAACACCAGCAGCTTCTTCCACACCGCCGCCCGCTCCTCCCCCTCCAGCAGCCGGGCGCGCACCGGGATGTCCGTGCCCTTCCAGCTGATCTCGGCGTCCGGATGGGCGAGGAGGTTGTGGGTCCAGGCGGGGTGGTCCGTACGGCCGAAGTTGGACCCGATGAGGATCCACTCGCGCCCGCCCTCCTCGGGCATGCACGCCAGCGGCGTCCGGCGCGGCACCCCGCTGCGGGCCCCCTTGGCCGTGAGGATCACGCCCGGCAGCATCTGGGCACTGACCAGCACCTTCCCCCGGGTGAGCCGGTGGACGGCGCGGTCCAGGGCCGGGATGACATGCGGGGCCACCTTGGCGAAGCCCCTGGTCGAGGACACCCGCTGCACAACCCGTTCGCCGATCACACCGACACCTCCCGGCCCTCGAACAGTCGCGCCGCGTCCGCGGCGTGCGCCCGCAGCCGGTGCACCGGCCCGAACAGCAGCTCGTCGCCGGCGGCGCGCTTGAAGTAGAGATGGGCGTCGTGCTCCCAGGTGAAGCCGATGCCCCCGTGCAGCTGGATCCCCTCGGCGGCGGCGCACCGCAGCGCCTCCAGGGCCTGCGCGAGCGCGAGCCCGCCCGCGCTCTCGCCGTGCCCGGCCGCCCAGGCCGCGTAGTACGCCGCCGAGCGGGCCGCCTGGAGCTGTACGTACACGTCGGCCAGCCGGTGCTTGACCGCCTGGAACGACCCGATCGCCCGCCCGAACTGTTCCCGCTGCTTCACGTACTCCACGGTCCGCTCCAGCGCCCGGTCGGCGGCGCCGACGGCCTCGCAGGCGAGCACGGCGGCGGCCGAGTCGCCGACGGCACGAAGGGCGCCGAGGACCCCGCGCCCGTCCTCGCCGCCCAGCAACTCGGCCTCCACGTCGCGCAGTTGGAGGCGCCCCTGCGGCCGGGTCGCGTCGAGGGCGGTCTGCCGCGCCCGTACGAGCCCCGCCGCGTCGCCGGGCACGAGGAAGAACAGGGTCCGTGAGCGCGCGAACCCACCGGCATGCGCGGCGACCACCAGGAGCTCCGCGCTGTGCCCGTCGAGCACCTGCCCGACCTCCCCGTACAGCCGCCACCCCTCCCCCGCCCGCCGGGCCTGCACGCCTCCCGCGCGCCCGCCGCCCGCCCACTCCCCGCCGTTGCCGCCGGTCAGCGCGAGGGCGGTGGCCAGCGCGGTGCCGGGTACGGCGAGGGCGGCGGTGAGGGCGCCGGAGGCGAGCCGGGGCAGCAGCGCGGCGCACTGGGCCTCGGTGCCGAGGGCGCGGACGACCGGTCCGGCGAGGACGGCGGTGGCGAGCAGCGGCACCGGCGCGAGCGCCCGCCCCAACTCCTCTCCCGCCAGGGCGAGTTCGGTGACCGAGCAGCCCACACCGCCGTACGCCTCGGGAAGGGCGAGCCCGGGCAGGCCGAGCTGCTCGGCGAGGGCGGTCCAGAGGGCGGGGTCGTGGCCGTCGGGCGTGTCGAGGGCGGCGCGGAGTTCCTCGGGTCCGCAGCGCCGGTGCAGGAGTTCGCGCAGCGTACGGCGGATCTCGTCCTGTTCGGCGGTGAAGCCTGCGTCCATGACTCTTCCCTCCCGATCTGACGGTCCGTCATATTAGGAGCGCCGAAGCGATATGCCCAGAGGGAAGCGAGGGGTCATGGCCACCGGGATCCGGAAAGTCGCCGTGGTGGGCGCGGCCCTGTCCGACTGCGGCCGGGTGGACGACGCGACGCCGTACACCCTGCACGCCCAGGCGGCCCGCCGCGCGCTGGCGGACGCGGGCCTGGACCGTGCGGTGGTGGACGGCTTCGCCTCGGCGGGCCTGGGCACACTGGCCCCGGTCGAGGTCGCCGAGTACCTGGGCCTGCGCCCCACCTGGGTCGACTCCACGTCGGTGGGCGGCTCGACCTGGGAGGTCATGGCGGCGCACGCGGCGGACGCGATAGCCGCGGGCCACGCGAACGCGGTCCTCCTGGTGTACGGCTCGACGGCCCGCGCCGACATCAAGGCGGGCCGCCGCACCGGGAACCTCTCCTTCGGCGCCCGCGGCCCCCTCCAGTTCGAGGTCCCGTACGGCCACACCCTCATCGCCAAGTACGCGATGGCGGCCCGCCGCCACATGATCGAACACGGCACGACGATCGAGCAGTTGGCGGAGGTCGCGGTCCAGGCACGCGCGAACGCGGCCCTGAACCCGGACGCCGTGTTCCGCGCCCCGATCACGGTGGACGAGGTCCTGTCCGGCCCGATGATCGCGGACCCGTTCACCAAGCTGCACTGCTGCATCCGCTCGGACGGCGGCGCGGCGGTCCTGCTGGCGGCCGAGGAACTGGTACGGGACTGCCGTACCGCCCCCGTCTGGGTCCTAGGCACCGGGGAGCACGTCTCGCACGCGGCGATGTCCGAGTGGGAGGACTTCACGGTGTCCCCGGCGGCGGTGAGCGGCCGCCTGGCCTTCGAGCGGGCGGGTGTGACCCCGGACGAGATGGACTTCGCCCAGCTCTACGACGCCTTCACCTACATGACCCTGGTGACCCTGGAGGACCTCGGGTTCTGCGGGAAGGGCGAGGGCGGCGCGTTCGTGGAGAAGGGCCGGCTCAGGGTGGAGGGCGGGGAACTGCCGGTGAACACGGACGGGGGCGGCCTGTCGGCCCAGCACCCCGGGATGCGGGGGCTGTTCCTGCTGGTGGAGGCGGTACGGCAGCTGCGGGGCGAGGCGGGCGACCGCCAAGTGCGGGCACGGGACGGCGAGTTGCCGCGGCTGGGAGTGGCGTCGGGGACGGGCGGGTGGTTCTGCTCGTCCGGGACGGTGGTGCTGGGCCGGGACTGACGACCGCCGCGCCGCGAACCGTGAACGCGACGGAGGTCGTACCGGACGTAGGCTTCGACTGAACCCCTCCCGACCCGCAGCGCACCGACCAGCCGGCCACAGCCACAGCCACAGCCACCGGAGGAGAGCCGTATGGCACTGGCCCGTGAAGAGCGTGCAGAGTTCCTGGCCGAGCCGCATGTCGCCGCGTTCTCGGTGGACGGGGGTGAGGGGCGGGCGCCCGTCAGCGTGCCGATCTGGTACCAGTACGAGGACGACGGGACGGTGTGGATCCTGATCGTGCGGGACTCGCGCAAGGACCGGCTGATCCGGGCGGCGGGACGGTTCACGCTGCTGGCGGACCGGCTGGAGCCGACGATCCGGTACGTCTCGGTGGAGGGGCCGGTGATCGGGTCCGAGCCGGCGACGATCGAGCAGCTGAGGGAGATCTCGGCGCGGTACCTCCCCGCCGAGAAGGTGGACGAGTACGTGGACTTCGCCTGGAAGAACCACGGTGAGCAGGTGGTCGTCCGCATGCGCCCGGAGCGGTGGCTGTCGTCGGACCTGGGGACGGTCTGAGCTCGGATCGAGCCGTGCCGCACGGGACAATCGGGGCATGGGAACGGATCTGCACGAACTGCTGAGGTCACTGCGGGTGTGGGACCCGGAGGTGACCAGCCTGCCGCCCTTCGATCCGGCGGCGGCCCCCGCCGAACCCCTCCCCCTCTTCTCGGCCTGGCTCGCGGAGGCGGTGGCGGCGGGCCAGCGCGAGCCGCACACGATGTCCCTGGCGACCTCGGACGCCGACGGCAACCCGGACGTACGGATCGTGATGCTGCACGGCGCGGACGAGGAGGGCTGGTCCTTCGCGACCCACGCGACGAGCCGCAAGGGCACCCACCTGGCGGCCCGCCCGTACGCCGCCCTGGCCTTCTACTGGCCGGCGCTCGGCCGCCAGGTCCGCCTCCGCGGCCCGGTCACCACGGCCCCCTCCACCGACTCCCGGTCCGACCTGCACGCCCGCTCGACCGGCGCCCTCGCCGCGGCCCTCACCGGCCGCCAGAGCCAGGTCCTGGGCTCACTGGAGGAACTGGCCGAGGAATCCCAGGCGGCCTGGGACCGCGCCCGACGGGAACCGGACGCCCCGGTCCCGACCTGGACCCTGTACCGCCTCCGCCCGGACGAGGTGGAGTTCTTCCAGGGGGACGAGCGGCGACGGCACGTACGGCTGAAGTACGGGCGGGTGGACGGCGGGTGGGCCAGGGAGCTCCTCTGGCCGTAAGGCATCAGCGGCGCGCGAACTTCTCCACGGCCGCCGGGGTGACGGGTGTGAAGAAGTTGACCAGGTTTCCGTCGGGGTCGCGGAAGAGGAGTGAGCGGTTGCCCCAGGGCATCGTGGTGGGCTCGTTGACGAAGTCGGTGACGAAGCCCGTCAGGTTCTGGTGCACGCGGTCCACGTCGTCGACGAGGAACTCGGTGATCACGCTGTGGTTGGCGGCCGGGCGGGCGGAGCCGGGAGCGAAGAGCGGGACGGTGCGGGTGCCGCCGATCGCGAGGGTGGCGGCCCCGATCCTGAGTTCGGCGAAGTCCTCGGTGGCCCAGGCGGCCCGCGCCCCGGTGGCCCGCTCGTAGAACTCGACGAGGCGCGGCACGTCACCGGTGATGATGCGGATCGAGACGAAGTCCATGGAGATCTCCTTGGTCGGGGGCCGGTCGGGGGGGCCGGTCAGGGGCCGGTCGGGGCCGGTGGCGGCGTTCTCTTCACTTCGCAGGCTAGGAGAAATAGGGGACAGAATCGGTCCTGTATTCGCGTTAGGCTGCCGGCATGCCTCGACCCACCGGCCGCGTGCTGACCCTCCTGGAGCTGCTGCAGTCGGGCGGCACCCGGACGGTGGCCGAACTCGCCGACCGGCTCGGCGTCGAGGGGCGCACCGTGCGGCGGTACGTGGACCAGCTGGTCGAACTGGACGTGCCGGTGGAATCGGTACGCGGACGCTACGGCGGGTACCGCCTCGCCCCCGGCTACCGCCTGCCCCCGCTCATGCTCAGCGACGACGAGGCGCTGGCCGTGCTGCTCGGCCTGGTCGCCGGGCGCCGGGCGGGGCTGACGACGGCGGAGCGCACGGCGAGCGAGACGGCGTCGGCGAAGATCCGGCGGGTACTGCCCCAGCGCGTGGCCCGTCGGCTCGACACGCTCCTGGACGCCCTCGCCTTCACGGACCGGCCCGGCGAGTTCGACACCCCGGACGCCGAGGTCCTGCTCACCGTCGCCGACGCGGTGCGCCACCGCCGGCCGCTCTCGGTCCGTTACACCGATCGTGACGGCCGGCGCAGTGAACGCACGCTGCACGCGTACGGGGTCGTCGCCCACGCGGGCCGCTGGTACGTCACCGGCCAGGACGCCGGGATCGGCGAGGACCGGACCTTCCGGCTCGATCGCATCGCGGCCGCACGGCCCCTGCCCGGCTCGTTCGAAGCGCCCGAGGGGCCTGATCCGGCGCAGCGCCTGCTGTCGGCCTTCGCCGCGGTCGAGTACGAGCACGAGGTGACCCTGCGGATCCGAGGGACGGTCGAGCAGATCCGTGCCCGTCTTCCCGCGAGCGTCGCGAGCCTGGAGGAGTACGCGCCCGTGGCGGGCGAGGACCGGGCGGCCGAGGGCTGGCTGCGCGTCGGGCTTCGGGCGGAGCGGCTCGACTGGCTGCCGCCGCTCCTCGCCTCCCTCGACCGGCCGTTCGTCATCGAGCGCCCCGCCGAACTGCGCGACCTCGTCAGCGCACTCGCCGACCGCCTCGCGTCCTGTGCCCGCGCCGAGCCCGACCGCGCGGAAGCGGAGTAGCGCCGACAGGGCCTAGGAACCGGCGCCGTCCCCGAACTCGTACACCGCGAAGTCCGCCACCGGCCGGTAGCCGATCCGCTGGTAGAGGGCGTTGCTGGTGGGGTTCGCCAGGTCGGTGAACAGGAGCACCTCGGCGGCTCCCGCCGCTCGCGCCGCCCGGCTGACCTCGGCCGTGACCGCGCCGGCGTAGCCGCGGGCGCGGAGGTGGGACGGGGTGTAGACGGGGGCGACGCGGATCTGGCCGGCGACCTGCGGGGTGACGCCGGCCATGGAGAGCGGGGTGCCGTCGGGGGCCTCCCAGAGGGTGACGCCGCCGTAGGCGATACGGGCGTCGGCCCATTCCTCGGCGTCCTGGGACGCCCGTGCCTCGCCGACGGCGTGCGCGAACTCGTCGTACCAGCGGGCGAGTTGGGCCCGGTCGGCGGGTCCCGCGACCCTCGGCCGGCCCTCCGGCACGGGGCCCGGTTCGGTCAACTCGCCGAGCCGGTACAGCCGGTGGCGTGCGTGCAGGGTCGCCGGCGCCCCCGTGTGGCGTTGCCAGGCCTCGGCGAGTGCCGCGACCGTGGCGTGCTCGCCGTTGACGCCCGGCAGGGGGTGGCCGTGGCCGGCCAGGTGGACGGCGAGGGAGTGGGCCTCCTCGGGGGTGAGGGGCGTGACGACCAGGGGGTGGGGAGGGGTGCGGAAGTATGCGGCCCGTACCTCGCCGTCCCGCTCCAGCACCCCGAAATAGGGCGCCGCCTCATCGCCGTACACCTGCATCCCGCGCGTCCGCAGCGACTCGGTGACCGTCAAGAGGACGGTGTGCAGGGCGGGTCGGGAGTGGAGGAAGTCCCGGGCGCGGGTGAGAAAGGCGTCCAGGTCGTGGGTGAGGTACCAGTCATCGGGGCGCATGCCGCATGATCCCGCGCGCGGTGCGGTTTCCGCCTCCGAATTACGGCGCCCGCGGTCATGCGGGGATGAAGCCCGGCCACCAGGGTGGGACGTTGCCCGGGCAGGAGGGAGCGGGGTAGGAGTCCGGCATGCCCAGCCAGGTCACGAGGAACCAAGTGAGCCACAGGGTGAGGACGAGCCCTGCGGCAAGCGCGGCCCCTCGGTGACGTCTTCCGAGGGTGGTGTGCAGGACGACCCACGGAACCGCGGCGGCGATCCAGATGAGCGGGGCGAGCAGCAGCAGGGTCATGCCGTTGGCCGCCGTACCGCTGCCGACGTCGCATGCAGCCCATGCCCTCCCGATCGCGGTAACGGACACGACTGCGGTCAGGCCTCCGAAGAGGACGCCGAAGCCGACTCCCTTCGCACCGAAGCCGACGCCTCTCACAGCCCCTCCGGCTCCGGATCCCCCGCCAGCCGCCCGTGCAGATGCATGTCCCGGAACGCGTCCCGCCGTCCCGCCTCGAACATCGCGCCCCGCAGCGTCCCCTCGTACCGGAACCCGCACCGCTCGGCGATCCGGCACGAGGCCTCGTGGCCGACGGCGTGGTCGAGTTCCACGCGGTTCAGGCCGAGGTCGGTCAGGGCCCAGTGGGCGGCGAGCGCGAGGGCGCGGGTGGCGACACCCCGGCCGCGGGCCTCCGGCAGCACCCAGTAGCCGATCCGGGCGTGGCTCAGGACGAGGTGGATGGAGTTGACGCCGATGTGCCCGAGCGGCGTCCCGGTCGCCGCCTCGGTGATGCAGTACGAGGCCGAGGACCCGTCGGCCATGCCCGACTCCTTCGCCCGCAACGACTCCCGCGCGCTCCCCAGGTCCGTGACCGACCTGATCGGCGTGTTCCACCGCATGAACTCCGGGTCGGTGAGCCCACGCAGCCAAACACCCACGTCCGCCTCGGAGTCGGCGTCCCAGGGGCGCAACCGGAGTCCGCGGCCCTGGAGTTCGGGGAAGGGGGAGGTGAGGTGGTGCTCGTCGACTGTGGCCATGACAGCATTCAAGCCTGTACGGCTCTCCCGCGCGGCGTGAATCGCGGCCCGAACACCGCCACCCCGTCCCGGAAGACGACCTCCAGCTCCATCCCCGCCCGCAGCTCCCCCTCCGCGCACCCGACGATCTCCGTCATCATCCGCGGCCCCTCCGCCAGGTCCACCACGGCCGCCACGTACGGCACCCGCTCCCCGAACGGCGGCAGGTCGTTGCGGTGGACCACCGACCACGTATACAGCGTCGCCCGGCCGCTCGCCCGCTCCCAGGTGACGTCCTCACTCCAGCAGCGCGGGCAGAACTCCCGCGGATAGTGGTGCGCCCGGCCGCAGACCCCGCACCGGCGCACCAGCAGACGGCCCTCCGCCGCCGCGTCCCAGTACGTCCGCGTGAACGTGTCGGTCTCCGGTACGTCGAACCGCGCCGCGCCGCCCATCAGAACAGCCCCAGCGCGCTGTCCAGCGACCACACCTGCCACGACATGCCGAACAGCCCCACCACCGACATCAGCGCCATCATCGAGTTCTGCCCCTGCTCGGCCACCTCGTGGATCATGAGGGTGAAGTAGAGGACGTTGAGGAGCAGGCCGCCGACCAGGGCGATCGGGGTGAGGAAGCCGGTGACCAGGCCGAGGCCCACCGCCAGCTCCGCGTAGACGACGACGTACGCCATCGTCCGCGGGCGCGGCGCGACCATGACCTCGAAGCCGGAGCGGACCGCGTTCCAGCGGTGCTTGGCGGCGATGCCGGCCGCCCACGCGATCCCGGTGCCCCGCTCGAACCACGCCTTGCGGTCCTTGTGCCGCCAGCTCTCCAGCCACCACAGCCCGAGGCCTATGCGCAGCACGGCCAGCCACTCAGCGCCACTGAGCCAGATCGAGTCCATGAATCTGACGGTACGTCAGATGGCGGGTTCCGGGAAGCGGTGCGAGCCTGGGACCTGAAGACCCCTTTGGGGAATCTGTGCATCCACCATGAAGCTGTGCATCGCCTACGAATGACCACGGATTGTTGGCAATTTTGTCGTCAGCAACGCTAACTTCGCAGACGCAAGCCCAGCCGTCGAGGGAGTCGAAACCGTGAAGCACAGGGCAGTCAAGCGCAGGAACGTCGTGATCGGCATCGGTGCCGCAGCCGGCGCCGCCGCCGTCGGGGGCATCGCCCTCAGCGCCCAGGCGTCGAACGACTCCTCCTCTTCCTCGTCTTCCTCGTCCTCCTCGAACTCCTCGAACTCCCTGGTCTTCGACCCGGACGGCTACGAGAAGCTGACGACCACCGTCACCGACACCGCCGGCGACGAGCACAGCGTCACGTACCACTTCTGGAAGGCGATCACCTACGTCGCCAAGCCCGTGGACGAGGCCTACCAGTCGCTCGTCGTGAGCGTTCCGGTCGAGATCGACGGCAAGGCCGTTGACGCGAGCAACGCCCCGATCCTGTTCGCGAACTCCGTCGGCGGCTACATGCCGTCCTCCGTGGCGGACGCCACCGGCATCGGCGCCGGCGGCATGACCGGCGGTGGCGGCGCCCCGAGCGGTGCCCCCAGTGGTGCCCCCAGCGGCAGCGCCGCGCCCAGCGCCTCCGCCTCCAACGCGAACGGCAACACCAACGCCACCGGCGGCGCCACCGCCTCCAACCAGCTCCTCGCGCTCGCCGCCGGTTACGTCGTCGTCGAGCCCGGCGCCCGCGGCCGTACCCTCAAGAACTCGGACGGCGAGTACTACGGCACCGCGCCCGCCGCGATCGTCGACCTCAAGGCGGCCGTGCGGTACGTGAAGGCCAACAAGGGCCGGATCCCGGGCAACGTCGACCGGATCGTCTCGGCCGGCACCAGCGCGGGCGGTGCGCTGTCCTCGCTGCTCGGCGCCTCCGGCGACAGCCCGATCTACGACAAGTACCTCAAGGAGATCGGCGCCGCCGACGCCTCCGACGCGATCTTCGCGACCGGCGCCTGGTGCCCGATCACCGACCTGGAGCACGCCGACGGCGCCTACGAATGGAACTGGGGCACCAACGTCACCCAGTCCACCGGCAAGGTCGTCGACCAGACGGTGTCGAAGGCGCTGCAGGCCCAGTTCGCCGAGTACCAGGCGAAGCTGCGGCTGCGCGGCCTCAAGGGCTCCGGCTTCGGCACGCTGACCGCCCGCAACTACGACGACTACCTGCTCAAGCAGTACCTGGAGCCCTCGGCGACCACGTACCTGGCCGCCCTGTCGGACTCGGAGCGCGAGACCTACCTCGCCAAGAACACCTTCATCACCTGGTCCGGCGGCAAGGCCTCCTTCACCTGGGCCGACTTCCTCACCCATGTCGGCGCCCGCAAGAAGACCACCCCGGCCTTCGACGCCTTCGACCTGTCGGCCGGCGAGAACAACGAGTTCGGCGCGGGCACGACGGAGGCCCGCCACTTCACGGCGTACGGCGCCAAGAACGACAGCACCGGGCTCAGCACCAAGCGCGTCGCGAGCGACATCCCCGAGAAGCTGCACCTGATGAACCCGATGTACCACCTGGTGGAGAAGGTCAACGGCAAGCGCTCCAAGCACTGGTGGATCCGCCTCGGCACCAGCGACACGGACACCTCGCACGTCATCTCGGCGAACCTGGCCGCCGCCGTGAGCGGCCTCGGCGACGACGTGAACCACCTCTACTACTGGGACCAGGGCCACGGCGCCAACACCGACCCGGGCGACTTCATCACCTGGATCGCCAAGGTGACCGGTTACAAGGGCCCGAAGAAGGCCTAGCCGCCGCGGGAAGGACCGGGGCGGGGCTTGCGCCGTACGGACACAACCAGGTGGCCTACGTCACAAGCCCCACCCACTCCTCCTACACGCGTGATCAATCCGAAACCAATTCCCCTCTTGACCGAGACCCATCAACGGAGTGCGTGATTACGCTCGCGCACATGAGCGACTCCACTCCGTCCACGAGCCCTTCGGGCCGGCCCGTCTACGTCGTCGGCGGCGGACCCGGCGGGCTCTCCGTCGCGTACGCGCTGCGGGCGCGGGGCATACGGGCGGTGGTCCTGGAGAAGTCGGACAAGGTGGGCGCGGCCTGGCGCCGGCACTACGACCGGCTGCACCTGCACACCACCCGGCGGCTCTCCGCCCTCCCGGGGCTGCCGATGCCGCGCCGGTTCGGGCGCTGGGTGGCCCGGGACGACGTGGTGCGGTACCTGGAGAAGTACGCCGAGGTGCACGAGCTGGAGATCGTCACCGGCGTGGAGGTGTCGAAGGTCGAGCGCACCCCGGACGGCACCGGCTGGCTGCTGCACGCCACCGGCGGACGCGAGCTGACCGGTGCCGCGGTGGTGATCGCCACCGGCTACAACCACACGCCGTACGTGCCCGAGTGGCCCGGCCTCGACGGCTGGACCGGCGACTTCACGCACGCCGCCGACTACCGCAACGCCGAGCCGTACGCCGGCCGGGACGTCCTGGTCATCGGCGTCGGCAACACGGGTGCCGAGATCGCCGTGGACCTGCTGGAGGGCGGCGCCTCGCGGGTACGGCTGTCCGTACGCACTGCCCCGCACATCGTGCGCCGCTCGACCGCCGGGTGGGCCGCCCAGTACACGGGCGTGCTGGTACGACGGCTGCCGGTCGGCGTGGTCGACCGGCTCGCCCGGCCGATGGCGAAGCTCAGCGTGCCGGACCTGTCGGCGCAGGGGCTGCCCCGCCCGGACACCGGCCTCTACACCCGCGCCAAGGCGGGCGCGATCCCGGTGCAGGACGTCGGGCTCATCGACGCGGTGCGCAAGGGGCGGGTGGAAGTGGTGGCCGCCGTCGACGGGTTCGAGGACGGCAAGGTGGTGCTCGCCGACGGCACCCGGATCTCTCCGGAGGCCGTGGTCGCCGCCACCGGATACGTCCGCGCGCTGGAAGGTCTCGTCGGTCATCTCGGCGTGCTGGACGCGCAGGGCCGGCCCCTCGCGCACGGCGCCCGCGCCCCGCAGGACGCCCCCGGCCTGCACTTCACCGGCTACACCACACCCATCAGCGGCACGCTCCGCGAGGTCGCGATGGACGCCGAGAAGATCGCGAAGGCGGTCGAGAGGAACGGCGGCGACGCGCTGTCGCGGCTGCCCGTCTGACTTTCGGCTGCCCGTCTGGCTTCCGGCTGCCCGTCCGACGTAGAAGTCATCAACTCCCTTCATCAGCACTCCCGTTACACATGTGTCAGATGTGACGGGAGCGTTGAACCCTGCCCTCCTCCGGGGCCAGAATGTGAATCCTGCTCACCTTTCTGCTCCACACTCTCTCCACGACGGAGGATGCACGTGGCAAGTGAAAGACAGCTCTCCCGGCGCTCCCTGCTCGGCGGTGCCGCCGCTGCCGCGGGCGCCGTCACGCTCACCGGCACCGCCGCGGGAACGGCGTCCGCCGCCTCCACCCGCGACGTGGACGTCGCGGTCATCGGCGGCGGGCTCGCCGGACTGACGACGGCCCGCGACCTCGTGGCCGGCGGCAAGTCCGTGGCCGTCCTGGAGGCCCGCGACCGCGTCGGCGGCCGGGTGGTCAACCTGGCGCTGGCCAACGGCGGTGTCACCGAAGGCGGCGGCGAGTTCATCGGCCCCACCCAGGACCGCATCAAGGCCCTCGCGGACTCGCTCGGCGTGGCCACCTTCACGACGTACAACACCGGCAAGAACCTCCTCTACAAGGACGGCACCCGCACCCCCTACGCCACCGACGGCCTCCTCGGCTCGGTCCCGCCGGTCGACGCGGCCGGGCTCGCCAACGCCGCGATCGTGCAGGCCGAGCTGGACGACATGGCCAAGACGGTGCCGGTCGACGCTCCCTGGAACGCGGCCAAGGCCGCCGAATGGGACAAGCAGACCTTCGAGACCTGGCTGAACGCCAACGCGGTCATCCCGTCCGCCAAGTTCCTGCTGGACCTGGCCTGTACGTCGATCTTCTCGGCGCAGCCCCGCGAACTCTCCCTGCTCTACGTGCTGTTCTACATCGCCGCCGCCGGCAACGAGTCCAACGTCGGCACCCTGGAGCGCCTCACCGACACCGCGAACGGCGCCCAGGAGTCCCGCTTCGTCGGCGGCTCCCAGCAGGTGCCGATCAAGCTGGCCGCCACGCTCGGCGACAAGGTGGTGCTGAGCGCGCCGGTGCGCTCGGTGGTGCAGTCCGGCGGCAAGTACGTCGTCACGGCCGACGGCATCACCGTCACGGCCAAGCGGGTCGTGGTCGCCGTACCCCCGCCGCTGGCCGCCCGCATCTCCTTCGACCCGCTCCTTCCGGCCGCCCGGGACCAGCTGAGCCAGCGGATGCCCATGGGCTCGATCGGCAAGGCGATCGCCGTCTACAGCACCCCGTTCTGGCGTGCCGACGGCCTCAACGGCCAGGCGGTCAGCGACTCCGGCGTGGTCCGCTCGACCTTCGACAACTCCCCGCCGGACGCCTCCTACGGCGCCCTGATGGGCTTCATCGAGGCCGACGAGATGCGCGCCTACGACGCGTCGAGCGTCGACGAGGTGAAGGCGGCCGTCCTCAAGGACTACGTCAACTACTTCGGCTCCAAGGCCGCTTCGCCGACCTCCTTCGTGCTCCAGCGCTGGGACAACGAGGGCTTCTCGCGCGGCGGCCCGGTCGCCTACGCCCCGCCCGGCGTCCTGACCGAGTACGGCGCCGCCCTGCGCAAGCCGGTCGGCGGCATCTTCTGGGCCGGCACCGAGACCTCCACGTACTGGAACGGCTTCATGGACGGAGCGGTGCGTTCGGGCGAGCGGGCCGCGAAGGAGGTCCTGGCGAGCCTCTGAGTCGGCCGGTCCGGTTGCCGGTTCACCAACTTTGTGTGCACAGCGGTTCCTGACACTGTGTCAGTTCGCCTAATCTGACACCACGTCAGTTAATTGTGCTGTCACACAGGAGCGGGCGGACCGATGCTTGGATCAACCCACGGCACCCTCACCACCGACTCCCGCCGGGCCCGGGTGATCGCCTGCGGCGAGCAACCCGGTCCGGCCGTGCACGGCAGGCCCGCCGAGGTCGACGACCTCGACGTCGGCGGCCGGCCGCTGTACGCCGACGTCCCCGATCTGGACCGGTTCTTCCGCCCCGAGTCCGTCGCCGTCGTCGGCGCCTCGGACGCCGAGGGCCGGCCGAACACCGGCATCACCCGCCAGCTGGTGGCCTGGGCCGAGCGCGTCGGCGCCCGGCTGCACCCCGTCCACCCCACCCGCCCGTCCGTCTTCGGCATCCCCTGCGCGCCCTCCGTCGCCGACCTGCCCGAGCAGGTCGACCTCGCCGTACTCCTCGTCGCCGACCCACTCCCCGTGATCGAGGAACTCGCCGAGGCCAAGGCCAAGTTCGCGGTCGTCTTCGCCTCCGGGTTCGCGGAGACCGGCGCGGAGGGCGCGCTCGCGCAGGAGCGCCTGGCCGCCGCGGTCGCCCGCTCCGGTATACGGCTGCTGGGGCCCAACACCAACCTCAACGCCTTCGAGCGGTTCCGGGACGACCTCGACGGACCGGCGATCGCGCTGATCACCCAGTCCGGCCACCAGGGCCGCCCGGTCTTCGCCCTCCAGGAACTCGGCATCCGCCTCTCCCACTGGGCACCGACCGGCAACGAGGCCGACCTGGAGACCGCCGACTTCCTGTCCTACTTCGCCGAGCGGCCCGAGGTCGGCGCCATCGCCTGCTACGTCGAGGGCCTCAAGGACGGCCGCGCCTTCCTGCTCGCCGCCGACCGCGCCGCCCGCCGCAAGGTGCCGGTGGTCGCGGTGAAGGTGGGCCGCACCGAGACCGGCGCGCGCACGGCCGCCTCCCACACCGGGAAGCTGACCGGCGCGGACACGGTGGTGGACGCGGCGATGCGGCAGTTCGGCGTGATCCGGGTGGACGGTCTCGACGAACTCCAGGACACCGCGGCCCTGTTGGCGCGCGCGAGGCCGCCGCGCGCGGACGGGGTGGTCGTCTACTCGATCTCGGGCGGCACGGGAGCGCACTTCGCGGACCTGGCGACGGAGGCGGGGCTACGGCTGCCGGTCCTGTCGGAGGCTCGGCAGGCCGAACTGCACCAGTGGATACCCGAGTACCTGAGCGTCGCCAACCCCGTGGACAACGGCGGACACCCGGTCGGCGACGAGCGCGGCCGGAAGATCATCGACGCGATCCTCGCCGACCCGTCCGTGGGCGTGCTGATCTGCCCGATCACGGGCCCCTTCCCGCCCCTCTCCGACCGTCTCGTCCGGGACCTGGTGGACGCGGCCGAGCGGACGGACAAGCTGGTCTGCGTGGTCTGGGGCTCGCCGGTCGGCACCGAACCGGCGTACCGCGAGGTCCTGTTGGGCTCCTCCCGCGTCGCGACCTTCCGCACGGTCGCCAACTGCATCACCGCGGTCCGCGCCTACCTCGACCACCACCGCTTCACCGCCCACTACCGCTCCCCCTTCGACGAGGCCCCGCGCACCACCTCGCCCTCCTTCCGCAAGGCACAGGCCCTGATGCGCCCCGGCCAGCAGCTGAGCGAACACGCCGCGAAACAACTGCTCAGGGCATACGGCATCCGGGTCCCGCGCGAGCAACTGGTCACCAGCGCGGCGGCCGCCGTACGGGCGGCGGGCCTGGTCGGCTACCCGGTGGTGATGAAGGCGTCCGGCGCGCAGATCGCCCACAAGACCGAGCTGGGCCTGGTGAGGATCGGCCTGACGTCGGCGAGCCAAGTCAGGGACGCCTACCGGGAGTTGACCGACATCGCGCGCTACGAGGGCGTCACCCTGGACGGGGTCCTCGTCTGCCAGATGGTCGAGCGGGGCGTGGAGATGGTCGTCGGCGTCACGCACGACGACCTGTTCGGCCCGACGGTGACGGTCGGACTCGGCGGAGTCCTCGTCGAAGTCCTGCACGACGTCACCGTACGCGTACCGCCCTTCAGCGAGGACCAGGCCCACGCCATGCTCGGGGACCTGCGCGGGCGAGCGCTGCTGGACGGGGTGCGGGGCCGGCCGCCGGCCGACGTGGACGCGCTGGTCGAGGTGGTCCTGCGGGTCCAGCGCATGGCGATGGAACTCGGCGACGAGCTGGCGGAGTTGGACATCAACCCGCTGATGGTGCTGCCCAGGGGGCAGGGCGCGGTGGCGCTGGACGCGCTGGCGGTGTGCCGATGACCGAGCTGCTGCACAGGCTGGACGGCCAGGTCATGCACCTCACCCTCAACCGCCCCGAGACCCTCAACGCCATCACGCCCGACCAACGGGAGCTGCTGATACGGCTGTTGGGGGACGCTTCCGCCGATCCGGAGGTGCGTGCGGTGGTCCTCACGGGGGCTGGGCGGGGGTTTTGCGCGGGGGCGGATTTGCGGGGTGGGGCGGGGAGCGGGTCCGGGGGCGGGGCGAGGGGCGGTTCCGGGGGCGAGGCGGGAAGCGGGTCCGGGAGCAGCCCGGCCTCCGGGGAGCGGGTCGCCGGGGACGTGGCCCGGATGCTCCGGCTCGGTGCGCAACGCCTGACCGCCGCGGTCCTGGACTGCGAGAAGCCGGTGATCGCGGCGGTGAACGGCACAGCGGCGGGCCTCGGCGCGCACCTGGCGCTCGCCTGCGACCTCGTACTGGCCGCGGAATCGGCGAGGTTCATCGAGGTGTTCGCGCGCCGGGCCCTGGTCCCCGACGGCGGAGGGGCGTATCTCCTCCCCCGCCTGATCGGCCCACAGCGCGCGAAGGAGCTGATGTTCTTCGGCGACGCGCTCTCCGCGACCGACGCCGAACGTCTCGGCCTGGTCAACCGGGTCGTGCCGGACGGGGAGTTGGCGAAGACGGCGCACGAGTGGGCGGCCCGCCTGGCGTCGGGCCCCACCCGAGCCCTGGCGCTGACGAAACAGCTGGTCAACGCTTCCCTGGACACCGACCGCGCGACGGCGTTCGCCGCCGAGGCCGCCGCCCAGGAGATCAACATGACGACGACGGACGCGCAGGAAGGCGTACGGAGTTTCGTGGAGCGCAGGAGCGCCGAGTTCAAGGGCCGCTGAGTGTTCGGCGCAGCGCTGCCGGCGCCGGAGACGACTGACGTACCCCCTGGCCGTGGCCCTGCGCAATACGGGACTCCGGCCGGCGAGCCTGGGCTGCAAGCGCCGTACCTCCTCCTCCCCCCCCGCACTGTTCGACATGGTGATGGCATACGCGGGCCGTCCGGTCCGGCCGACCCGACCGTGGAGGCGGCCGTTCGTGCGGCACGGGCACCTTCCCTGGACAGCGACGAGATTCCGTCCCCCGAGCGGGAGCGGATATTCGACCGGATCATGCGGGTTCTGCCTGGCAGCGTCGAGATGGCCGCCGACGTCACCGTCCATCTCGCCCGTCGGCGCGACGATGCCTCCCCGCCCCTTCCCATCTGACGCACCGTCAGCTTCAATGGTTGACGTGATGGGACACGCAGGGGCGGCCGCAGCCGCCGTTCGCTACCTCAGGTCGGCGAGGGCCCCGACCCCGGTGGAACCACTGCCGCGCCCGGAGTTGCGCTGCGTCGGCGAGGACGAACGCGCCCCCGTCGACCCGACCGAGTTCCGCCGCGTCCTCGGAAACTTCGCGACCGGCGTCACGGTCATCACCGCCGCCGACGGCGAGAGCGCCCCTGCCGGTTTCGCCTGCCAGTCCTTCTCCTCACTCTCCCTCGACCCACCCCTGGTCGCGTTCATGGTCGGCCGTACGTCGACGACCTGGCCGCGCATCGCCCGTGCGGGCGCCTTCTGCGTCAACGTCCTCGCCGCCCACCAGGGCGAGTTGTGCCGTGCCTTCGCGGTGCGCGGCGCGGACAAGTTCGCGGGCGTGAGGTACGACGCGGCCCCGGTCTCGGGCTCACCGCGACTGACCGGCACGCTCGCGTGGATCGACTGCACGATCCACGCGGTGCACACCGGCGGGGATCACCTGATCGTGGTGGGGCGGGTGGACGCGCTGGGGGCGGGCGACGAGGACAGGACGCCGCTGTTGTTCCATCGGGGGCGGTTCGGCCGGCTGGACGGCGGCTGACTCTCGACGGCGCCAGTGCTCTGACCGGGATGGTCGCCGATGATCGGAAGGCGGCTCGCGGGACGAGCGCGCACGTAACGGCTGGTATTACTGGGGCATGCAGGAAGAGACGGCACGCTCCGCGATCGACACGTTCATCTCCGCGTTCAACGCCTCGGACGACAGCTATGTGACTGCCCTGCTCTCCCAGGCCCTGACCTCGGACGTCGTCTTCTGGGGACCATTGGGTCGCAGCGAGGGAATCGCGGCGGTCGAACGGTTCGTGCTGGACATCCGGCGCCACCCGGCGGGGACCGGCACGATGGTGCGCTGCTCAGCTGTGGACATGCCTGGCGAGTGGGCCCGGTACCAGTGGGTCTTCACCACGCCGGATGGTGGCCCCCGGCTGGCGGGAACGGACGTCGTCCATCTGCGACGGAGCCTCATCGACCAGGTCATCGTCTTCGCGGGGGAGATCGAGCCGTCCGCCTCCTGAGTCGTCCGCCTGCCGCGGTCCTTCTCCCGAATCCCGAACCTGCCCCCTTTTTTTCCGTACGTGGACGTCATCGCCGCGGAGAGCGAGAGCGGCGCCGGGCGACGGCCCTCACTCCCCTGCCGACGGCGTGGCGGCATCCCGTCACAGGTCGATCACACGGATTGGGAGAGCTGTTCGCGTACCCATTCGGGATCGGGGTTGGTGTGTGGCCGGCCCGCCACGACGACGGTCGGCACGGTCTCGTTGCCGTCGTTGGCTGCTCTCACTGCTGCGGCTCCCACCGAGTTCACACCGGCGAGCGCCAGGAACACCAGCAGGAGTGCTGCGGCTGTGCCGGGGCTCCCCTTGAAGACCTGTCCAGTGGCGACGGCTGAGCCACCGAGCACAAGCAGCGTCGGCAGGATCCAAGCCCGCATCATGGCAACGCAGGCTATCGACGAGTCGAACCTTCGCGACACCCACGGTGAGCGCGACCGAGCATGTCGCCGGGCGGTCTGCGCACTGCTTCGTGCACGACGACAGCGTGTGCACGAAGGACCTGGACGTGCCATACGCCTCAGTAGGCTTGCGCGTCGAACAAAGGAGCACTGCGCATGAGCTTTCGTCTGAAGGCGATCACCCGTGAGGATCATCTGGCCTTCGTCCGGGCCCGGCCCTCGGTGAGTCACATGCAGGTTCCCTCGTGGGGCGACGTGAAGCCGGACTGGCGGGCGGAGAGCCTGGGCTGGTTCGACGAGAGCGATCGTCTCGTCGGCGTGGGGCTGGTGCTGCTGCGGCCGTTGCCGAAGCTGAAGCGGTACCTCGCCTACCTGCCCGAGGGACCGGTCATCGACTGGGCCGCGCCGGATCTTCAGCGGTGGCTTGAGCCGATGCTCGCGTACTTGAAGGAACAGGGAGCGTTCTCGGTGAAGATGGGGCCGCCCGTGGTGGCCCGCCGCTGGAGTGCCGAAGCGGTCAAGGCAGCGATCGCCGACCCGCAGGCCGGGCGGCTGCGGGACGTGGAGGCCACCGTGCACGAGCCGATGGCCTTCGACGTCGCCGACCGGCTGCGCCGGATGGGCTGGCAGCAGACCGAGCCCGGCGACGAGGACGGCTTCGCCGCGGGCCAGCCGCGCTATGTCTTCCAAGTACCTTTCGCGGGGCGGTCCTTGGAGGAGATCCAACGGGGCCTGAACCAGCAGTGGCGCCGCAACATCAAGAAGGCGGAGAAGGCCGGCGTCAAGGTCGTCCAGGGCGGATACGAGGACCTGCCCGCCTTCTACGACCTCTACGTGGAGACCGCCGAGCGGGACCGGTTCATCCCCCGCCCGCAGGCCTACTTCCAGCGGATGTGGACCGCGCTGAGGGCCGAGGACGGTGACCGCATGCGTCTCTACCTAGCCCACCACGAGGGTGAGGTGCTCGCGGCGGCCACGATGCTGATGGTCGGCGAACACGTCTGGTACTCCTACGGAGCCTCCACCAGCCGCAAGCGCGAGGTCCAGCCGAACAACGCGATCCAGTGGCGGATGATGAGCGACGCCCACGCACTCGGCGCGGGTGTCTACGACTTCCGCGGCATCACCGACACCCTGGAGGAGAGCAACCACCTGCTGGGACTGCTGCGGTTCAAGGTCGGAACCGGCGGCGAGGCCGTCGAGTACCTCGGCGAGTGGGACTTCCCGCTCAACAAGATGCTGCACAAGGCCCTCGACCTCTACATGTCCCGCCGCTGACACCGCGGTTGTCTCGTGCTGGTCGTCGGCGTCGGTGCGGCGAGCATTGAGCTTCTTCGAGTTGGCCAGCGATCAGGTGACGGCCGACGAAACGCAACGAGCAAGGCCCCCGAGCTGTTGATCGAGATGTCTGACGTCTCAACCGCACTGTCCGTTCTCGGCAGGTTGCCGTGTATTGGCGGCGAATCCGTTCAAGAGGAGGTCGGCGACCTGGGTGCCGAGTTGGGCGGGGTCGGCGCGAAGGCTGCGGGCGAACCGGGTGACGATGTGCAGGGTGCCGGTGATGGCCTGCGGGAGGAGCTCCGGTGGCAGGTCGGCGCGCAGAACGCCTTCTTTCTGGCCCTGTTTGACGAGGTCGAAGACGGCTTGGTGCATGCGTCGTGACGTCGGCGGCGGGGAGGGGCGGTGTGCGTCGCCGGGCAGGGGCTGCCAGTCGGTGGCGACGGAGAGCACGGGGTATCGCTGGATGATCGCGGCCATTTCGGCGATGAGCTTACGCAGCGCGGTCAGTGCGTCGAGGTCGTGGTCGAGTGCGTCGGTGATGACCAAGTGGGCTTCGGCGGCGGCGGTGTGGAAGATGGCGCGGCGAATGGCGTCACGATTGGGGTAGCGGCGGTAGATGGTCACCCGTGCTACGCCTGCTTCGTCGGCGATGTGCTGAATGGTGGCGTGTGGGTTCTCCGCGAGCGCCCGGGCGGCGGTGCGCAGGATGTGTGCGTCGTTGCGTTGTGCGTCGCTGCGGGGGCCACGGCGGCGGGGCTGGGAGGCGAACGGACTCACCTCTTAAGTGTTACACATATGCCCCACCTAGCAGCCTAGCGTCGACGTCATGGCTACCGGAGCATCGCCGAGAGAGCGACTTGATCCACAGCTGGTCCGCCTGGGGCTGGTCCTGGTGCTGGGGATCTTCATGAGCATGCTGGATACCACGATCGTCAACGTCGCGGTGCGCACGCTGGGCAGTGAGTTGGACGCCGGCTTGTCGGTGGTCCAGTGGGTCGTCACCGGCTATCTGCTGGCTTTGGCCGTGGTGATCCCGACCACCGGATGGCTGGCCCACCGGTTCGGCGCCAAGCGGCTGTTCGTCACCTCGACAGCGCTGTTCACGCTCGCGTCCGGGCTGTGTGCGCTCGCGTGGGACGCGGGCAGTCTGATCGCGTTCCGGGTCGTGCAGGGCGCGGCCGGTGCGCTGCTGATGCCGGTCGCGCAGACAATCCTGGCGCGAGCCGCCGGACCCGAGCGGATGGGGCGGGTCATGACCGTGGTCGGTGTGCCCGCGCTGTTGGCCCCGATCCTGGGGCCCGTGCTGGGCGGTGTCCTGGTGGACACTCTGCCCTGGCACTGGATCTTCCTGATCAACGTGCCGGTGGGGGTGCTGTCCGTGGTACTCAGTGCCAGGCTGCTGCCCGCCGACGCACCGGCTTCCGGGCGGCAGGCGTTCGACTTCGGCGGTCTGGCGCTGCTGGGCCCGGGGCTGGCCCTGCTGGTCTACGGTCTGTCGCGGGCCGGCGACGCTGGCAGCTTCGCCCACCCCGTGGTGTGGTCGACGATGCCGGCCGCGGTGGTGCTGCTGGCGCTGTTCGTGCTGCATGCGCGGGGGCGCGGGGAGCGGGCGTTGATTCCCCTTGGGTATTTCCGGGATCGGGCCTTCGCCGGCGCGAGCGTGGTGGCGCTGGTCCTCGGTCTCACGATCTTCGGGGTGATGCTGTTGCTGCCGCTGTACTACCAACAGGTGCGTGCGGAAAGCGCGCTGACAGCGGGACTGCTGCTCGCTCCGCAGGGGCTCGGTACTGCCATGGCCATGCCCATCGCCGGCAGACTCACCGACGCCTACGGGCCCCGCCGCGTGGTGCTGGTCGGCAGCATCCTGGTCACGGCGAGCACCCTTGTACTGACCCAGATCACGGCCAGCACCTCGTACTGGCTGCTGGCCCCAGCGCTTACCGTCCGGGGGCTGGGCTTCGGCGCCACCATGATGCCCGCGATGGCGGCCGGCTACCGCAATCTGCCGCCGGCCGCGGCAGGGCACGCCAGCAGCGTCCTGCAGATCTTCTCCAGGGTGGGCGGCACACTGGGTGCCGCGCTGATGGCCGTCATCCTCGCCCAGCACATCACCGCCTCGGCCGAACGCACCCCCGCTGCACTGGCCAACGCCTACGCCACCACGTTCTGGTGGGCCACCGCCATCACCGCCGCCGGCGTCGTATTCACCCTGCTGCTGCCGAACACGCCACTCCACAAGGACCACGACGCCGCCACCCCGAGCCCGGCCCGCGGCACCACCGCGTGACCCCGCGGCAACCGCTCCGACGCCGGCAAGGAGCCGTCCTGAGCCCGGTTGCGGTGCGCTCGGCATGCTCGCCCGCGCCCGAGGTCATCAGCGCGTCGTCCGACGGCAAACCGAGTGCCGCCCACGGAGCGGGTCGTCGAGTCCAAGTGCCCCTTGGCCAGGGTGTCGTAGCCGTACAGCAGCTTCTCGCCGAACGCTCAAGCGACTCATTCCTCCAGGCCGGACTGGATCCGCTGCCAGTTCTCGTGTAGATCGATTCGATCGGAGACAGATCACGTTCGCGCAGCTCCCGGAAGACCCGCTCCTGCTCCAGGGCGTCCCGGCGGGACATCTCAGCGGCCAGTCCGTCCAGGAATGATCGGCCCATCAACCCTCTCCCAGGATCTCGTCGACATTCAGCGTCATGGACCCGGGCCGCCGGTAGACGGTTCCGTCCTTCCTCGGTATGTGCCGCTCAAAGGTGAGCCCTCCGACGAAGCCTCACCGAAAGCCCGGGAGGCGTACGACGCCGCGCGGATCCGCTTCGAGCTGGGGCACGCCGTGCGCGAGCGACGCGAAGCACTGGGTATGACACAGGTCAGCTCGCGCAGGCCACGGATATGTGGCAGCCGGCCGTCGGATTCGAACCCCTCGACCGCGCGAGCTGAGCCCCCGCGCTCAGGCCGCCACCGGCACCGGAGCCACCGGCCCCCGCCGGATCACCAGCGCCATCAGCGCCGCCACCGCGCACAGCGCGCCGGACAGGTACCAGACCATGTCGTACGAGCCGAAGGCATCCCGAGCCACACCCCCGAGGAAGGCGACCAGGGCCGCGCCGACCTGGTGGGAGGCGAGGACCCAGCCGAAGACGATCGCGCTGTCCTCGCCGTACTGCTCGCGGCACAGGGCGACGGTGGGCGGGACGGTGGCGACCCAGTCGAGGCCGTAGAAGACGATGAAGAAGAGCATCGGAGGGTGCACGGCCGGGGCCAGCAGCATCGGGAGGAACAGGAGCGAGACGCCGCGCAGGGCGTAGTACACCGCCAGCAGGCGGCGCGGCTCGAAGCGGTCGGTGAACCAGCCGGAGGCGATCGTGCCGACCACGTCGAAGACACCGATCACCGCGAGCAGCGAGGCCGCCGCCTGGATGGGCATGCCGTGGTCGTGGGCGGCGGGCACGAAGTGGGTCTGGATCAGGCCGTTGGTGGAGGCACCGCAGATCGCGAAGGTGCCGGCCAGCAGCCAGAACGTGCCGGTGCGGGAGGCCGTGCCCAGGACCTTGAGGGTGCGGCGGGCGGCGCCGGTCGCGGGCGGCGGCTTCGGTACGAACTCCTTCGCGCCGTACGGCTTCAGGCCCACGTCCGCCGGGTGGTCGCGCAGCAGCAGCCAGACGAAGGGGACGACCGCGAGGGCGGCGAGGGCCACCGTGACGGCCGCCGGTCTCCAGTCGTGCTTGTCGACGATCCAGGACAGCACGGGCAGGAAGATCAGCTGGCCGGAGGCGGACGCGGCGGTGAGGATGCCCGTCACCAGGCCGCGCCGCTCGGTGAACCAGCGGTTGGTGACCGTCGCCGCGAACGCCAGCGCCATCGAGCCGGTGCCGAGGCCCACCAGCAGGCCCCAGCACAGCAGCAGCTGCCAGGCGGCCGTCATCCACACGGTCAGCCCGGAGCCGAGCGCGATCACGGTCAGCGCCACGGCCACCACCCGGCGGATGCCGAAGCGGTCCATGAGCGCCGCAGCGAAGGGGGCGGTGAGGCCGTACAGGGCGAGGTTGATGGAGACGGCGGCGCCGATCGTGCCGCGCGACCAGCCGAAGTCCTCGTGCAGCGGGTCGATGAGCAGTCCAGGGAGCGAACGGAAGGCGGCCGCGCCGATGATCGTCACGAAGGTGACGGCGGCGACGAACCAGGCTCGGTGGATGCGGTGTCTGCCAGGGGTCGGGGTGTCCGTTACGGCCGCTGCGGGTTCGGTTGTCTGGGTCACGACATAGAGCATGCTGGCCGGAATTCTTCACAACCACTGGCCCGAAGGACAGCATTCGTTAGGATCGGGCCATGACCAGTGAGCCAGGTGGCCCGGAGTTCCGCCCGCACCGCGTCGTCGTCCTCGCCATGGACGGCCTGCTCCCCTTCGAGCTGGGCATTCCGCACCGCATCTTCGGGCGCCCGAAGGACGCCCTGGGGCGTCGGCTGTACGAGGTCCTGACCTGCTCGATCCGCCCACCGGGCCCGGTGCGGACCGACGCCGACTTCTCCATCACGGTCGAGCACGGCCCGGAGCTGCTGGCCACCGCCGACACCGTGATCGTCCCCGCCTCGTACGAGCTCGGCCCGGTGTTCGAGGAAGGTGTCCTCACCCCCGATCTGGCCGCCGCGCTCGCCCACATCCGCCCCGGCACCCGGCTCGCCTCCATCTGCACCGGCGTCTTCGTCCTCGCCGCCGCCGGCTATCTCGACGGCCGCCCCGCGACGACCCACTGGGCGGAGACCGACCAACTCCAGGCCCTCTTCCCGAAGATCGACGTCGACCCGAACGTCCTGTTCATCGACGACGGCGACGTCCTCACCTCGGCCGGTGTCGCCGCCGGCATCGACCTGTGCCTGCACATGGTGCGCCGCGACCACGGCGCGGCGGTCGCCAACGAGGTCGCCCGCCGCACCGTCGTACCGCCGCACCGCGACGGCGGCCAGGCGCAGTACATCGAACGCCCGGTGCCCGAGCCGCAGGTGGCGACCACGACCGGCGCCCGCGCGTGGGCCCTCGGCCGCCTGCACGAGCCGATCCAGCTGCGCGACATGGCCGCACAGGAGTCCATGTCGGTACGGACCTTCACGCGCCGCTTCCGCGAGGAGGTCGGCGTCAGCCCCGGCCAGTGGCTCACCCAGCAGCGCGTCGAACGGGCCCGGCACCTCCTGGAGTCCAGCGACCTGTCCGTCGACCAGGTGGCCCGGGACGCCGGCTTCGGCACGGCCCAGTCGATGCGCCAGCACCTACAGTCCGCCCTCGGGGTCACCCCCACCGCATACCGCCGCACCTTCCGCTCCGCCGGCGGCCCCAAGGGTTACGACGACGCCGGCGCCCTGCGCTGACCGCCGCGCCTCGCCCCACCAGCCGACCGCCGTCAGCAGCAGGGTGAGGACCACCCCGGCCAGGATCGCCGTGGACGGTGCCGTCACCCTCAGCAGGGTCCCGGCGAGGGAGCCGGTGGCGGCGTAACCGGCGCCCGCGGCCGCGTACATGACGGAGTAGCCCGCGGGCAGCAGGCTCGGCGGCAGGGCCTCGCGCAGCGACAGGTTGCGCACGAGCAGCACGCCCGACTGCAGCATCCCGCCCACGACCAGCGCGGCGGCGATCCCGGCCGGCGCCGGTATCAGCGCGACCAGCGTCACGCACGCCGTCATCGCGCACATCAGCACGAGACTTCGGGTGCGCAGCAGCCCCGGCCAGGCGCGCAGCCCGTAGAGGAACGCGCCGAGCCCACCGCCCACCGCGAGCCCCGTCAGCATCGGCCCGGACCAGCCGACGCCGATGCCGCGCTGCTCCAGCAGGGCGGGCAGGACGAGTTCCGCGAGGCCCAGCAGGGCGAGGCCCGCCGCGCCCGTGACGAACAACGGCCAGGCGCCGGCCAGCAGCCGTATCGGTGACTGGCCCGGCTGCTCCGCGCCGGGCGTGTGCCAGCGGGCCGGCAGCAGTCTGAGGCCCATGACCGCGGACGCCAGCAGGACCGCCGCGAGCAGCAGCGGCACGCGCGGTGCGACACCGAGGGCGAGGCCGGTGACGGCGGCCGGAGAGACCGCCCAGATGCCCGAGACCAGGATCGACTCGGTGGACAGCGCCTGCGCCACCGCTCGTTCCGGGACCAGGTCGGTGAGCAGCGCCCGTAACGCGCCCGCCGACGCGGCCGGTCCGCCCCCGGCCACGCACGCGAACGCGCCGAGGACGACGGGGTGCGCGTCGGGCAGCGCCCCGAGGCCCGTGAAACCGGCGGCCCCGGCGGCGAGGCCCGCGGCGAGCTGGGAACGGGCCCGGTCGGGGCGCAGGCGCATGCCGAGGGCCGGGGCGCCGATGATCTCGCCGATCACGTAGACCGCGGCGAGTACGGCGCCCAGCGCATACCCCCCGGGGCGTTCGCGCACCAGGAAGACCAGGGCCAGCGGAGCCATGGCCACCGGCATGCGGGCGCCGACGGAGGTGCAGGCCCAGACGAGGACCTGCTTGGAGGCGACGTCTCGGTAGGTCATGGGATCGACGTTAAGCGCCGCCACTGACAATCAGAACGTCAGCACACCCCTGGCCACCCGCCCCGCCTCCGCGTCCCCCACCGCCTTCTCGAAGTCCTCCACCGGGTACGTCTCGGTCACCAACTCGTCCAGCAGCAGCCGTCCTTGACGGTAGAGCTCGGCGTACAGCGGTATGTCCCGCTGCGGTCGTGAGGAGCCGTAGCGGCAGCCGAGGATCGACTTGTCCAGGAACATAGAGGAGACGAGGAAGGAGGCCTCGGCGGTCGCGGGTGCCGTGCCGAGGAGGACGGCCTGCCCGTGCCGGTCCAGCAGGTCGACGGCCTGCCGGACCAGTTCCACCCGCCCGACGCACTCGAAGGCGTGGTCCACCCCCGTGGGCAGCAGGTCCCGCACCCCGTCCGTCGACGCGAGGAAGTCGGTCGCCCCGAACTGCCGGGCCACCGCCTCCTTCCCCGGGTTCGCGTCCACGGCGACGATCCGCGAGGCCCCCGCGATCCGCGCCCCCTGAAGGACGTTGAGCCCGATCCCGCCGGTCCCGATGACCAGTACGGAGTCGCCTCGATCCACCCGCGCCCGGTTGAGCACGGCACCGACCCCCGTCAGCACCCCGCACCCGATGAGGGCCGCGGAGGGCATCGGGATGTCCTTGGGGATCCGTATCGCCTGCACGGCCTTCACCACGGTCCGTTCCGCGAACGCGGAGTTGGAGGCGAACTGGTGAACGGGCCGCCCGGCCTGTGTGAAGGGCTGCCCCGGCCGCCCGATCGCCTTGCGGCACATGGTCGGCCGCCCCCGGTCGCAGTCGGCGCAGGTCCCGCAGTTGGCGAGGGTGGACAGCGACACGTGGTCGCCGGGCGAGACATGCGTGACCCCGGCGCCGACGGCCTCCACCACCCCGGCGCCCTCATGCCCCAGCACCACGGGCACGGGGAAGGGTATGGTCCCGTCCACCACGGCCAGGTCGCTGTGGCACAGCCCGGCCGCCGAGATCGCGACCAGCACCTCCCCGGGCCCCGGGTCCCGTACGTCCAGGTCCTCGACGACCTCGACCCGCTTCCCGTCGTACACCACACCGCGCATCAGACGACCCCCTTGGGCTCCCTGGGCAGGCCGAGCACACGCTCGGCGATGATCGTGCGCTGAACCTGGTCCGAGCCCCCGTAGATGGTGTCGGCCCGCGAGAAGAGGAACAGGTGCTGGAGGGAGTCGAGTTCGTACGACACGGAGGCCGACCACTCCCCGGGGCCGACGCTCGCCACGGCGCCCCGCACCTGCATCGCCAGCTCCCCGAGCCGCTGATGCCAGCCGCCCCACAGGAGTTTGGCGACGCTGGGCGCGCCCGCGTCCCCCGAACTCCCCAGCGTCCGCAGGGCGTTCCACCGCATGACCCGCAATTCGGCCCACTGCCGCACGAGTCGCTCCCGCACGACGGGGTCCGCCACGGCGCCGGAGCCGAGGGCCGCCCGCACGACCTCCCCCAACTCCTTCGCGAATCCGACCTGTTGGGCGAGGGTGGACACCCCGCGCTCGAACCCGAGCAGGCTCATGGCGACCTGCCACCCGGCCCCCTCGCCGCCCACGACGTGCTCCACGCGCGCGCGTGCCCCGTCGAAGAAGACCTCGTTGAAGTCGCTGGTCCCGGTCAGCTGCCGGATGGGCCGGACCTCGACGCTCCCCGGCTGGTCCATCGGGACGAGCAGGAAGCTGAGCCCGTGGTGCCGCCGCGAGCCCGGTTCCGTACGGGCCAACACGAAGCACCAGTCGGCCTCATGGGCGAGCGAGGTCCAGATCTTCTGCCCGCTGATCCGGTAGTGCGCTCCCTCCCGTACGGCCGTGGTGCGCACACCGGCGAGGTCGGAACCGGCGTCCGGCTCGCTGTACCCCTGGCACCACAATTCCTCGCCCCCGGCGACCGGCGGAAGGAACCGCGCCTTCTGCTCCTCGCTGCCATGGGCGAGAAGCGTGGGCGCCAGGAGGTTCTCGCCGATGTGCCCGGACCGCGCGGGCGCTCCCGAGCGGGCGTACTCCTCGGCCCAGACGACCTGCCGGGTGAGGCTCGCGACACGGTTCCCGTAACCGGCCTCGGGCCAGCCGAGCCCGATCCACCCGGCCTTTCCGAGAGTCCGTTCCCAGGTACGACGGTCCCGGTCCGGCCCCACGTGCTCGGCGAGCCACTCCCGGGCCTCCAGCCGGAACTCCTCGTCCCCGGAGGCAAATGCGAAGTCCACGCGGATCTCCTCTGTCGGCGGATCTAGCGGATCTCCCCTGTCGGGCGGCTCTATCGGGCGTTGGGCCGGGCCCCTTCCTTCGCGGCCCGCTCCATGGCCGCCAGCCGTTCGAGCATCGGCATCGGATCCACGCCCACCGACCCCGGCAGGAACTCCGCGATCCGTTCCGGTGTCCAGGAGCCCTCGGCGTACGCCGCCCGCAGCTCCCGGGGCTGCGCCCAGACCGCCAGCTTGGGACCGGCGATCGTGTAGACCTGCCCGGTGATCCCCTGCTCCCTGGCCTGGTCGGACAGCAGATAGACGACCAGGGCGGCCACGTCCTCCGGCTCCCCGATCTCCGCCAGCTCCATGGGCACGTTGGCCGACATCCGGGTCCGCGCGACCGGCGCCACCGCGTTGGCGCTCACCCCGTACTTGTTCAGGCCCAGCGCGGCGCTGCGCACCAGCGAGATGATCCCTCCCTTCGCGGCGCTGTAGTTGGCCTGCGAGACGGACCCCTGGTGGTTCCCGCTGGTGAACCCGATCAGGGTCCCGGCCCGCTGCTTCCGCATGACCGCCGAGGCCGCCCGGAAGACCGTGAAGGTCCCCTTCAGATGAGTGGCGACCACCGGGTCCCACTCCTCCTCGGACATGTTGAACAGCATCCGCTCGCGCAGGATCCCGGCGACGCACACCACACCGTCCAGCCGCCCGTACGACGACACCGCCGTCTCCACGACCCGCGCCCCGCCCGCCATCGTGGACACGTCGTCGGCCACCGCCACCGCGTCCCCGCCGGCCGCCTCGATCTCCTTGACGACGCCTTCGGCGACCTCGCTCGTCGGCGACGCCCCGTCGATCGAGACGCCGTAGTCGTTGACGACGACCTTGGCCCCCTCGGCCGCCGCGCCGAGCGCGACCGCGCGCCCGATCCCGCGTCCGGCACCGGTCACGGCGACGACCTTGCCTGCCAAGAAGTTCCCCACGCCCGGCCCCTTCCCGCGGTTTCTGACGGACCGTTAGATTTTATGACCCGTCAGATGCCAGGAGACAAGCCCCGGGGAGGGCCGATGTCGCTGCCCGCCGAATTCCACGAGATCGCCAAGCGCGTGAACAACTGGGGGCGTTGGGGAGCCGACGACGAGATCGGCACCCTCAACCTGATCACCGACGAGGTGGTCCGCGAGGCGGCCGCCACCGTCCGCACCGGCCGCCGCGTCCCGCTCGCCCTCCCGCTGAAGCAGGACGGCGTGCAGACGGGGATGATCCCGGGCCGCGTCAACCCCCTGCACGCGATGGTGCAGATCAACCAGGAGCTCTTCGGCCCCGGCACCGTCGCGTGCAGCGACGACGCCGTGACCATGGGCCTGCAGGCGGGCACCCACTGGGACGCGCTCGCCCACGCCTCGCATTCGGGCAGGCTCTACAACGGCCGCCCCACCGCCACCGTCACCGCGCACGGCGGCGCCGAGTTCAGCGGCATCGACAAGCCGCGCCACGTCGTCTCGCGCGGTGTCCTGCTGGACGTGGCCCGCGCCCTGCACAAGGACCGCCTCGACGGCTCGCACGCGGTCACCCCGGAGGACCTGGAGGCCGCCGAGGAGCTCGCGGGCACACGCGTGCGTGCCGGCGACATCGTGCTCGTACGGACCGGGCAGGTCCAGGTGTATCTCGCCGGGAACAAGGAGGGTTACGGCTATCCGTCGCCCGGTCTCTCGGTCCGCACCCCGGAGTGGTTCCACGCGCGGGACGTGGCCGCCGTCGCGAACGACACCCTCACCTTCGAGATCTTCCCGCCCGAGATCGAGGACCTGTGGCTGCCCGTGCACGCCCTCGACCTGGTGGAGATGGGGATGCTGCAGGGCCAGAACTGGAACCTGGAGGAGTTGTCCACAGCCTGTGGAGAAACCGGCCGGTACGCGTTCCTGCTGTCCGCGATGCCCGAGCCGTTCGTCGGCGCAACGGGAACCCCGGTGGCCCCGGTGGCCGTTCTCTAGGGGGCAACTCCCCCAACTCGTCGACCGGCGGCGCGGCGCCCGCCCCGAACACGGCACCACGCGCCGCCGACCGACCTCGGCGCACCCGCCCCGACTCCTCCGGGCCCGGTGAGAAGCCGACGCCGAATCACGACCCACACTCGCCGAGGGTTTCCGTCACCGAAACCCTCGCCGTCCCCTCGCGGCGAATCGCTGACCACAAGCGTGATCAAACGGACACGATGCGTCAACACCCGTACGAGGATTTATTACTTACGCCCTATTTGCCGCAGGCGCGCACAGAAGCACACCCCCGGCGCACCGCCTCTCACCGGACGCGGCGTGGCAGTGGTTTCTGCAACCGTGCCCCGGACGTGACGGTCACACGGCCTCGAAGGCCAGCCCCTCGTACGCGCTGACGCCACCCGTGTAGGCGGCGGCGCCCTCCGCGTCGCCATCACAGCGGTCCAGTTCGCACCAGATGCGCTTGCCGGCGCCCTCGGGGCTCCAGCCCCAGCGGTCGGCGAGCCCGTCCACGAGGGCGAGTCCGCGCCCGCCGGTCGCGTCGCCGTCCACACAGCGCGGCACGGGCGCCCGGGAGCTGGCGTCGGCCACCTCCAGGCGGACGGTGGCCGTCTCGGCCGCGACGCCGGGCAGGGACAGCCGCAGCACGGCCGGACAGCCGGTGTGCACCACGGCGTTGGTGACCAGTTCGGAGACGAGCAGGATCAACGTCTCGGCGAGTGGCTCGTCGACCTCTATGCCGGACCCGGCCAGGCGCGAACGGGCCCACCTCCGGGCTCGCCCCACCTCAGCGGGGTCGGGCCGGACTTCCAGCTGCACCTGAAGCACCTGCACCGCTCACACCATCCGAACCGGCGGACACATGACCTCGCGCCACGGACGCGCCACAGCGAGGGCCACGATCGTAGCCATTTTCTGCATGGCCAGAACAATGGCCAGAGCAAGGGTCACGGAACGTGAATCCCTTACGAGACAGCATGGTTGACGTACAGTCACCCCAACAAGCGCTTCGGGCATATTCCAGCGCGAAGGAGTACCCGTGCGGCATACTGTGCGACGCTCTACGCGGGGAGTCGAACAGGTCAGTTCCACTCGCATCCCACAGAAGGTACCGGAGCGGGGCACCGACTCCAGGACGTGACGGGTCACACGTAGGACACAACCCGATATCAACGCTCCGTAATTCCGGTATGCCACAATCCGCGACATCTCCCCAGCCGATCCCTAGCCGACCAGCTCAGCGGCGAGCAGCTCCTCACTCTCCGTGCCGCCACCGCCACGCTGCGCCCGCACCCAGGCGCGCTTCAGCAGCAGATGCACCTCGCTCTCCCAGGTGAAGCCCATCCCGCCATGCACCTGAAGACAGTCCCGGGCCCCCCGCACGGCGGCGTCGTCGGCGAGCAGCCGGGCAGCGGCGATGTCACCCCGCTCCCCGGTGACGGCGGCGGCATACACGGCGGCCCGAGCCACCTCCACCCGCTCCAGGATCTGCGCACACAGATGCTTGACGGCCTGGAACCCCCCGATCGGCTGCCCGAACTGCTCCCGGGTCCGAGCGTGTTGCACGGCGAGCTCACAAGCCCGAGAGGCAGTCCCGAGCTGCTCGGCGGAGGTGAGCAGCACGGCGAGGGGATCGACCGGAGCGGGCGCCGGCACCCGATGCAGAGGCGTGAGCGGATCCAAGGACTTCAGGGCTACGGCCCCCTCGGCCCCCTTCCGCACGACATCGGCCTCGTCCATCCACTCCACGATCCGCCCATCAGCAGCGGCGACGACGACATCCCCTTCGGCAGCCCCCGGCACAACCCCGGCAGCAAGATGCGTGGCAACAAGCGGCCCAGGCACAAGCCCCCGCCCGGCCTCCTCAAAGGCCAACACGGCTTCGGGAAGCCCAAGTCCAGCCCCACCGTCGCCTT
Organism: Streptomyces cylindrosporus; assembly: GCF_022698165.1. Taxonomy (GTDB): domain Bacteria; phylum Actinomycetota; class Actinomycetes; order Streptomycetales; family Streptomycetaceae; genus Streptomyces; species Streptomyces cylindrosporus. The sequence continues at coordinate 317,483 of NZ_JALDAY010000004.1, read as the reverse complement.
CGGACAACCGCATGGAGAAAAACCCAAGCTCCCCAAGAGCCCGCCACACGGTCCGATCCAAACAAGGCTCAGGGCCAACGCCCTCCAGGGGCGCGGGGAACTGCGCGACCAGCCACGACGAACCGTCAGCCGCCAAACGACCAATCACACCCCGCACGGCATCGCGCAACTCCCCCTGCTCCTCCGTCAGTTGAAACCGCACAACTCACCCCCTCCCCTTCGGCAGCCCAAGAATCCGCTCAGCCACGATGTTCTGCTGAATCTGCGAGGTCCCGGCGGCGATGGTGTACGACAGCGAGGACAGCCGATCGAGCACCCACGCGCGGTCGAGGTCAAGCGCATCCGCCCCCAGCACCTCGGCCGCGGCGTCATACAGCTCCTGCCGCGCATGCGAGTACCGCAACTTGAAGACCGAACCCCCCACCCCCGGCACCCCGCCGGAGGCCTCCGCCTCGCTGACGTTCCACTGCGTCAACCGCCACAGCGCCCGGAACTCGGCGTTCAACCGGCCCAGCCGCCGCCGCACCCCGGCATCGTCCCAGCGGCCGTTCCTCCGCGCCTCGGCGGCGAGTTCACGCAGGACGCGATGGCAGGCCACCACCTCGCCCACGAAGGCCGTACCGCGCTCGAAGGACAGCGTCACCATCGTCACGCGCCAGCCGTCGTTCTCGTCCCCCACCCGATTCCCGACCGGCACCCGCACGTCGTCGAGGAACACCTCGGCGAACTCGGCAGACCCCGCAAGGGTCCGCAGCGGCCGTACGGTGACCCCCGCCGCGGACATGGGCATCGCGAGCCAGCTGATCCCCCGGTGCTTCGGCGCAGCCGCATCCGTTCGCACCAACAGCTCGCACCAGTCGGCGACTTCGGCATGCGAGGTCCATATCTTCGACCCCCGCACCACGTACTCGTCCCCGTCCCGCCACGCGCGCGTGCGCAGTGACGCGAGGTCGGACCCGGCGTCCGGTTCACTGAACCCCTGGCACCAGACCTCCTCCCCGCGCAGGATCGGCGGCAGCCACCGCGCCCGCTGCTCGGCCGTCCCCTCCGCCGCGATCGTCGGCCCGGCATGCAGCAGCCCGACGAACCCGGCGCCCACATAGGGCGCGCCCGCCTTCTCGGTCTCCTCCAGGAAGATCAGCCGGACCGTCGGTGACGCGTCCCAGTGGACGTCGGCGTACCCGGCGTCGTACAGCATCCGCTGCCAGCCCATGTCGTAGGCCCGGCGCGCGGGCCAGTCGTCCGGGGACGGCTTCGGCGGCAGGGCGGGCAGCGCCTTGCCGAGCCACTCCCTCAGCCGCGCCCGGAACTCCTCCTCCTCGGGCGTGTACGACAGGTCCATTACCGGTCGAGGTCCAGATCCAGCATGCGGATCGCGTTGCCCCGCATCAGTTTGTAGACCGTCTCGTCGTCGAGCCCCTTCACATGGTCGAGGGCGACCTCCTTGGTGTGCGGGAAGGTCGAGTCGACGTGCGGGTAGTCCGTCTCGAAGGTGGCGTTGTCCCGGCCCACCACGTCCAGCGAGGCGACCCCGTGCTTGTCCCGGAAGAAGCAGCAGAACATCTGCCGGTAGTAGTACGTCGACGGCGGTTCGGGCACGAGGTCCCGCACCCCGCCCCACGCGCGGTGTTCCTCCCAGACGTCGTCGGCGCGCTCCAGGGCGTACGGGACCCAGCCCATCTGCCCTTCGGAGTAGGCGAGTTTGAGCGTCGGGAACTTCACCAGGACGCCGCTGAAGAGGAAGTCCATCATCGAGGCCATGGCGTTGTTGAAGCTCAGCGAGGCCTGTACGGCGGGCGGTGCGTCCGGGGAGGCGGCCGGCATCTGCGAGGACGAGCCGATGTGCATGTTGATGACCGTGCCGGTCTCCTGGCAGATCGCGAAGAACGGGTCCCAGTAGCCGGAGTGGATGGACGGCAGCCCGAGATAGGTGGGGATCTCGGAGAACGTCACCGCGCGCACCCCGCGCGCCGCGTTGCGCCGGATCTCGGCGACCGCCAACTCCACGTCCCACAGCGGGATCAGGCACAGCGGGATCAGCCGGCCGCCGCTGTCACCGCACCACTCCTCGACCATCCAGTCGTTGTAGGCGCGCACACAGGCCAGCGCGACCTCCTTGTCGTGCGCCTCGGCGAAGGTCTGCCCGCAGAAGCGGGGGAAGGACGGGAAGCAGAGGCTGGCCTCGACATGGTTGAGGTCCATGTCCTCCAGCCGCGCCTTGGGGTCCCAGCATCCCTTCCGCATCTGCTCCCTGGTGATCCCCTCCAGGGTCATCTCGTCGCGGTCGAAGCCGACGGCGGCGATGTTGCGCTTGTACGGGAACTTCAGGTCCTCGTAGATCCACCAGTCCGTCGGCGGGCCGTCCGGGTCCATCGTGATCTGGTACTTGCCCGCGACGTAGGCGAGTTCACCGATCCCGGCGGTCAGCGGCTGCGGGCCCCGGTCGCGGTACTTCTCCGGCAGCCAGGTGTCGAAGAGGTGCGCGGGCTCGATCACGTGGTCGTCGACGCTGATGATGCGGGGCAGTTCGCTCGTCATGGTCCCCTCCGCCGAACAGTACGTATCTGATGGTGTGTCAGATAGCATGTCACCTGACGAGTCGTCAGCCAAGCAGGGGGCATACGTGAACGAGACCCCGCACTCCCTGAGTTCCGCCCGCACCCTCTGGGAACTGGTCGCCCGCCGCGCCGGCCTCACCCCCGACCGCCCGGTCCTCCTCCAGGGCGACCGCACCCTCACCTTCGGCGCCCTGCGCACACGTGCCGAGCGGGTCGCGGCCGGCCTGTACGACATGGGCGTACGCCCCGGCACGGTGGTCGCCTGGCAGCTGCCCACCCGCATCGAGACGGCCCTGCTCTCCTTCGCGCTGGCCCGCCTGGGCGCCGTACAGACTCCGGTCATCCCCTTCTACCGGGACCGCGAAGTCGGCTTCGCGCTACGGGAGTCGAGGGCCGAGTACTTCGCCGTGCCCGGCGAGTGGCGGGGCTTCGACCACACCGGGATGGCGCGACGGCTCGGCGCGAAGGGGGTCTTCGAGGCGTACGACCGGCTGCCCGACGGCGATCCCGCCGTACTGCCCCCGCCGCCCGCCGAGGGCACCTCGGTGCGCTGGATCTACTGGACCTCGGGCACGACCTCCGACCCCAAGGGCGTTCTCCACACGGACCGTTCACTGATCGCGGGCGGCTCGTGCCTCGCCCACGCACTGCGCCTGTCGGCGGACGACGTGGGCTCGATGGCCTTCCCGTACGCCCACATAGCCGGCCCCGACTACACCGTGATGCTGCTGCTGTACGGCTTCCCGGCGGTGATGTTCGAGCAGTTCGCGCTGCCGGACGCGCTGGCGGAGTACCGCAGGCACGGGGTGACGGTGGCGGGCGGCTCGACGGCGTTCTACTCGATGTTCCTGGCCGAGCAGCGCAAGCAGCCGGGCGAGAAGGTCATCCCCTCGCTGCGGCTGCTGGCGGGCGGCGGGGCGCCGAAGCCGCCGGAGGTGTACCACGCCGTGGTGCGCGAGATGGGCGTGCAGCTCACGCACGGGTACGGGATGACCGAGGTGCCGATGATCACCATGGGGGCGCCGGACGACACGGCGGAGAACCTCGCGACGACCGAGGGACGGCCGCCGGAGGGGATGGAGATACGGATCGCGGCGGACGGGGAGGTGCGGCTGCGCGGCGAGGCGGTGTGCCAGGGCTATCTGGACCCGGCGCAGACGGCGGAGGCCTTCGACGAGGAGGGCTTCCTGCACACCGGCGACCTGGGGCACCTCACCCCGTCCGGGCATCTCGTCCTCACCGGGCGGCTCAAGGACGTGATCATCCGCAAGGGCGAGAACATCTCGGCGAAGGAGATAGAGGACCTGCTGGCCGCGCACCCCGCGGTCGGGGACGTCGCCGTGATCGGGCTGCCGGACGCGGAGCGCGGGGAGCGGGTGTGCGCGGTGGTGGAACAACCGCCGGAACAGCCGCCGGGGGCCTACAGGCTGACCCTGGACGTCGTGACCGCGTATCTGCGCGCGGAAGGGCTGTCGGTGCACAAGCTGCCGGAGCAGCTGGAGGTGGTGGACGCCCTTCCACGCAACGACACGCTCCGGAAGATACTCAAGTACAAGCTGCGCGAACGCTACGCGCAGGGCTCTCCTCAGAGCCCTACTCAGGGACCGTGAAGTAGCGGGCGAACGCGGGCACGATCTCCGCCTCCTGCACCCTGCCGTCGCCGTCGGCGTCCAGCGCGGCGGCGGCGAAGTCGGCGGCCTCCCGGGCCACGCCCAGGATGCGCAGCACGCGCGCGGTGTCGGCGACGGTGGCCGCTCCGTCGCCGTCGGTGTCGGCGAGGTCGAGGGCCGCGTGCAGGAAGGGGCGGGCGATCTCGGCGAACCGGTCGGGGTTGTCGCGCAGCCGCTTGACCGCGCCGGTGACGAACTCCTCGCGGGTGATCCGCTGGTCGCCGTCGCGGTCCGCTATCCCGGCCATGCCCTGCCAGAACGCCTCGGCACCGGCGTACAGCGCCTGCCCCTTGTCGGACCGGGCCGCGACACCGAACTCGGCGAGCAGCGCCTTGGCCGCCCCGCTGAAGTCCTCGCGGTCGATGTAGCCGTTGCCGTCCTGGTCGAAGGTGGCGAACCGGGCGGCGATCCTGCGCTCGTACTCGCTGCTGACCATGTCTTTCGGGCCGCCTTACGTCACGTCGGAGGTGGAACTGGTGGAGTTGGTGTGTGTCCCGACGGAGCGTACGACGCGGTGGCCCCCGCGGGCGCGCCAAAGCGACGCTTGTGCCAAGACCGGGGGAATTTTGCGACAACGGTGATGCAGAGGGCCCCGGGGCGTTACGCGGAGAGCGGTCCGGCGTCCTCGGTGACGGCTTCCTCCACGTCGCCGTACACGTCGAAGAGGCGGCGGACGCCGAGGGCGCCGAGGACCCGGTTGACGTGCGAGCCGTCGACCGCGCCCTGCGCGGGGAGTATCAGGCGCAGGCTGCCCTGGCAGGAGCGGATCAGCCGGCGGGAGGCGATGAGTACGCCGACGCCGCTGGAGTCGCAGAAGAAGACCTCGGAGAGGTCGAGGACGAGGCTGTGGCGGCCGTCGGCCACCGCGTCGTGCACCCGCTGACGCAGCACCGGGGAAGTCACCAGATCCAGCTCGCCCGACACTTGGAGCACGGTCCAGTCACCCTGCTCGCCGCCGGTCACATAGAACGCCACCACCATGCCCTTCGCTCGCCGGAACCCCCGCAAACGGAAGTCGTCCCTACGCTTCCTTGCAGCGCGGCTGCCCAGCGGCCGTTCCCTGAAACACAAGGCGAGAAACGGAAACCGATCGAAAGAGGCTTGTTTTAATCGACTTCGATCCTGTTCGATCGAATCTGAAACCTGATAGGCGGAGGTCCACTGCGGAGATCCCCTATCACCTGCGGTTCTGCCGGGGGCGCGCGTTGCGAGAAAGGGGCGTGCGTTGTCGGATGTGCCGACTACATTCGGGGAGACGGTTGGACGCAGGCTTGGCAGAGGCACGGGCACAGGTACGGGCACGGGTGAGGGGGTCGCATGGCGAAGAAGGACGCACCGCCTCGCTGGGACCGCAAGATGCAGCAGCGGCTGGCACGCGGTGAGGCAGCCGCCCTGGGCGAGCTCTACGACCGCTTCGCCTCGCTGGTCCACGGCCTTGCCCACCGTGTCCTGGGCGACGAGCGCGCGGCGGACGGCATCACGCGCGACGTCTTCGCCCACGTCTGGGAGCACCCCGAGACGTACGACCCCAAGGAGGGCCCGCTGCGCTCCTGGGTGGCCACGCTGACCCACCGCCTCGCGGTCCAGCGCCTGCGCGCGACGGAGACGGCGGCGCTGGCCGCGGGCGCGTCCACGGAGGAGCTGGAACGCAAGGTCCGCCGCGCGTCCGTCGCCGCGCGGGCCGACTACATCGTCACGTCCATGCCGTCCCCTCTGCGCTCGGCCCTGGAACTGGCCTACTTCCAGCGCCGCGACTACCGCCAGACCGCGGCCGACCTGGGCGTCACGGAGGACGAGGCCCGCCGCCGCCTCCGCCTGGGCCTCCAGCTCCTGGCCACGGCCCACGACACCGGCGCCCCGCCCGGATACGGCGGTGCGGTGTGACGGGGTTCGGGCCGTACGAGGAGGAGGGGTACGGCGTTCCGGGCATGGCCGGTGGGCAGGGTGCCGGTGCCGGTGGACCGGAGGGCGGTGCCGGTGGGCCGGAGGGCGGTGCCGGCCGGGACCCCGACCAGCCGCCGCGCATACCGATGCCACGAGCGTCCTTGGAGGACGGCGACGGTCCGCTGCCGACGCCTGCCCAGCCGGAGGCCCCCGAAGCGTCCGCGTCCGGGGCGTTGGTCCTGGAGCATCGGGTTCTGAAAGCCTTGCTCGGGGCCTGGGCCCTGGCCGCGTGTTCCGGCGAGGAGACTCTTGCCGTCGAGGAGCACCTCGGTGAGTGCGGGGCCTGTGCCGACGAGGCTTTGCGGTTGCGGGATGCCGTCGGGCTGTTGCATCCGCCGGAGAGCCTCGATCTGGACCCCGCCCTGCGGACCCGCGTCCTGGAGCGCTGCCTCGACCGGCGCCCGCCCCGCATCCCCGTGCCGGAGTGGGCCGCGCCGTACGACGCCGAGACCGCCCGCCTGGACGCCCTGCTGCAGGACATAGGCGACGCCGAGTGGCACGCCCCCGTACGTCTGCGCTGGTTCGAGGACGACGGCCCCACCAGCCGCCGTACGACCGTCGCCGGCGTCATCGCCCACCTCCTCACCGTCGACGGCCTGGTCGCCCTCGCCCTCGGCCTCGACGACCCGCTGGGCGACGTGCCCGCCGAACGCCCCACACCGGCGGCCCGCACGGAGGCGTACTGGCGCACGTCGTACTTCCCGCCGACCCGCGCGGTCCGCGCGCCGTGGCGCGAGCAGACCCACGACCTGGTCCGCACGGTGTCCTTCACCAGCGGCTCCGGCTCCGCGCGCCTGGCCGTCCCGTACGGCGACTTCGAACTGCCGCTGCACGACGCGATGCTGGACCGGGCCTTCGAGTGCTGGGTGCACGCGGAGGACATCGCCGAGGCGGTGGACTACCCGTACGAGCCGCCCTCCCCGCGCCACCTGCACCGCATGATCGACCTGGCGGCCCGCACGCTTCCCGCGGTGCTGGCTCGGCGCCGGCAGAGCGGGCTGGCTTCGCCGGGCCGGGAAAGGCACCTTGCCGTGGCCGGCGAGCCGGGGCGGAGCCTGCGGCTGGAGATCGAGGGTTCCGGCGGCGGCGAGTGGCTGATCCCGCTGGACTCACCGGCGGCGGTGGGCTCGACGGAGTTCGAGGTGGCGCACGTCGCGCTGGACGGCGTGGAGTTCTGCAGGCTGGCCGCGGGCCATGTGCCGCCGGAGGAGGCGGCGGCGGGTCAGGTGGGTGACCGGGGTGCGATCAGGGATGTGCTGTTCGCGGCGGCGTCGTTGAGCCGGATGTAGGGGCTGGTCGCGGAGCGTCGGCGGCTGCGGGTGTCGCCCCTAAAAGCGGGGCGCAGCCCCGTCTTTTTTAGGGGCGCGGGGAACTGCGCGAGCAACCACGAACCACCCGCAGCCGCCCGGAAACCTACGAACCCGAACTCCTAGGCGAACACAACCGTCCGCCGCCCGTTGAGCAGAATCCTCCGCTCGGCATGCCACTTCACCGCCCGCGCCAGCGCCTGGCACTCCACGTCCCGCCCGATCGCCACCAGCTGGTCCGGCGTGACGTCGTGGCCCACCCGCTCGACCTCCTGCTCGATGATCGGCCCCTCGTCGAGGTCGGCGGTCACATAGTGCGCCGTCGCCCCGATCAGCTTCACGCCCCGCGTATGCGCCTGGTGATACGGCTTCGCACCCTTGAAGCTCGGCAGGAAGGAGTGGTGGATGTTGATGATCCGGCCGCTCAGCTGCTTGCACAGGTCGTCGGAGAGGACCTGCATGTAGCGGGCCAGCACCACCAGCTCCACGTCGTTCTCGCGGACCAGCTCCAGCAGCCGCGCCTCCGCGTCGGCCTTCGTGTCCTTCGTCACCGGAATGTGGTGGAAGGGGATGTCGTACGAGCCCACGAGCTCGGCGAAGTCGGTGTGGTTGGAGACCACCGCCGCGATCTCCACCGGCAGCGCCCCGATCCGCGCGCGGAAGAGGAGGTCGTTCAGGCAGTGGCCGAACTTGCTGACCATGAGGACGATCCGCATCTTGTCCTCGGCCCGGTTGATCTGCCAGTCCATGTGGAACGAGTCACCGATCGCCGCGAAGCTGGCCCGCAGCTTGTCCACGGTCACCGGCGACTCCGCCGAGAAGTGGACCCGCATGAAGAACAGACCCGTGTCGTGGTCGCCGAACTGCTGGCTGTCCTCGATGTTGCAGCCGGTCATGAAGAGGTAGCTCGACACGGCGTGCACAATGCCCTGCTTGTCGGGGCAGGAGAGCGTGAGGACGTACTGCGCGGACTGGGCGGACTGCTCGTTCATGCGGGACAGGGTCCCATATCCGTCCCGGACCAGGGACAGCCGTCCGTTACGCGGACCGCGTCATGATCCGCAGGATCTCCAGCGTGCGCGGTGGCGCGTCCGGGTCGTCCCCGTCGGCCATCGCCATCCGCACGTGCGCGTCCCGCGCCGCCCGTACCGCCTCCGGCCACCCCTGGTGCTCCAGGTACGCGGAGACGGGCGCGTCCGGCCCGACCTGGTGCATGATCCGCAGCACCCGCAGCACCGCGGTGTCGACGAGCGCCGCCTCCTGGGAGTCGCGGAAGATCGTGCCGACGTACTTCTCGGCGGACCAGTTGTCCAGCCAGGTGTCCTCGACGAGGCGGTACACGGCGTCGGTGACGTCCCCGTACCCGTCGACCCCGGCCAGCCAGACGTCTCTCTGGAACGCCGGGTCGGAGAGCATGTGCAGCGCGGAGCGCACATTGCTGCGCCAGCGCCACCACGGCATGTCGTTCAGTGGCATGCCGCCCATGGTGGAGGAGCGACGGCCACGACGGGAAGAGTTCTCCGAGCCTTGCACGGTGATAGATCGTACGTTCTTCCTTTCCGGCGCCTCACCGACCCCCGTAATTCACCTGCACGTCACCGATCAATAACCATGGGTCATCCCCGGGTTCCGGATGTGGCGGAAGCGTGTCGACCCATGACCGGCAGGCGACTCGACCGCAGCACCTTCCTCCCCACGCACACCCGGCCCGTCAGATCCACCGTCCTCGCGGCGGTGGCGCTGGCCGCGTGTGCCTCACTCGCCGCCGGATGCGGGGTCGTCCCCGGTACCACGGGGGGTTCCGGGGACGACTCGATCACGGTGATGACCTGGGCCCCGCAGAACACCAGCGCCACCAACAAGCCCGGCATGCCCGCCTTCGCGCAGGCGTACGCCCGCTGGGTCAACGCCCACGGCGGCATCGACGGCCGCAAGCTGAAGGTGCTGACCTGCAACGACCACAACGACAGCGTGGCCGCCGCGAAGTGCGCCCGGATCGCCGTCAAGCGCAACGTCGTCGCGGTCGTCGGCTCCTACAGCCAGTACGGCGACTCCTACCTCCCCGACCTGGAGGGCGCCGGCATCCCCTACATAGGCGGCTACGGCGTCACCACCGCCGAGTTCACCAGCCCGCTGTCCTACCCCGTCAACGGCGGCCAGCCCACGCTGCTGGCCGGCCTCGGCAAGGAACTCGCCGCGGGCTGCGGCCCGGTGACGCTGATACGGCCCGACACCATCGCGGGCGACGAGCTGCCGCCCATGCTCGACTCCGGCCTGAAGGCGGGCGGGCACGCCGACTCGGTCGACCAGCGCGCGGCGGACGACACCACCGAGTACGAGGGGCCCTCGCAGAAGGCGCTCACCGCCGCCACGAGCGACCCGGTGAAGAAGGGGTGCGTGATCCCCGCGCTCGGGGACCGCACCAGCACCTTCATGGACTCCTTCCAGCGCGAGCGCGAGGACTACCCCGCGGTGAAGACCGCGGCCACGCTCGACAGCGTCGACCAGACGGCGATCAACGAGACCGGCGGGGCGAGGGGGCCGTACGAGGGCTCGTACATCACCGGCTGGTACCCGGCCTCGACCGACGCGCGCTGGGACCCGATGAAGAAGGTGATCAGCGAGCAGGCCTTCGGCGACAACCGCATCGACCCCGCGGACGCCGGCGTGCAGACGACCTGGATCGCCTACACCGTGTTCAAGAAGGTCGTCGAGTCGCTGGACGGCGAGGCCGTCACCTCCGACGCGATACGGCGCAAGCTCGACGACGGCCTGAAGATCACCACCGGCGGACTCACCCCGACCCTGCGGTGGGGCGGCCAGGGCCCGCTCGCCAGCATCGGCCTGTCCCGCATAGTCAACGCCGACGTGACCCTCCAGGCCGTACGGCAGGGGCAGTTGGTGGCGGTCGACAAGGGTTTCGTGGACGTGACGAAGACGCTGCAGGGCGCCGAGGTCGACTGATCAGCGGGTGCGGGCGCGGTCACGGCCGCACCCGCACCGCCCGGGTCACAGCTGGGTCGGCTGGCGCTGGGTCAGGCCGTACGTCTTCGCGATCGTGTTCCACAGCTGGGCGGCCTTGACCTTCTGCTGGCTCGCCGTGCCGCTCGCGCGGTTGCCGGCCTGGGTCTGGCCGGTGGAGCGGGCCTGGCCCTTCTTGCAGCCCTTCTTGTTGCCGCCCACCTGGTCGGCCCAGGCCGCGTAGTGGTTGTCGGCCGCCGCGGAGGCCTGCCAGGCCTGGGTGAGGGCGGTGGTCAGGGCGGCGTGGTCCGGGAGCTTGTCCACGGCGAGGCCGGCCAGGCTGCTGACCAGCTGGGTGCGCTGCTTGGCCGCGGCGCGCAGGTCTGAGGCGGCCGTGTCCAGGTTCCTGCACCCCTTGACGTTCGCGACCGCGGCGATCACCGAGGCGCGGCTGTCCCCGCTCTGCGCGAGCAGCTTGTCCAGGGCGACGGCCTGCTGCTCGGCCGGGTCGGCGGACGGCGATGCGGACCCGTCACTGGCCGGAGCGGTGGCGGACACGGTCTGGTTCTTGTCCTGCCCGTCGCCACCACCACCGCCGCTGAGCATCGCCCCGGCGCCGACGCCGAGGACGACGATGCCGATCCCGACGGCGGCGATGAGCGGCACCTTCGAACGGCCGCGGCCACCGCGCCCGCCCCGCCCGTCGTCGTGGCCGTCATGGCCGTCGTGGCCGCCGGGCGGGAAGTAGGCGGGCTGGGGCCGGCCGTAGGAGGGCCCCGGCTGCCCGTACGCCGACTGGTGCTGCGCCGGGGGCTGCTCGAACCGCGGGAGCTGCTGAGTGGCTCCGGCGGGGCTCCCGCCGCCGGGCCCGCTGCGGAACAGGTTGTCGAACTCGGCGGGCGTCTGCCGCGCCCCGTCGGTCACCGGCGCGATGTACTGGGTGGCCTGGGAGTCCGGATCGGCGACGGGAGGCAACGGTCCGGGTCCGGCCTGGGCTCCACCATGGGGCGTGTGCCCGAGGAACTGCGTGGCGTCGGGCGACGGCTGCGGCCCGGCCTCGGGCGGCAGGGCCCCGGGCCCGACCGGCGGAATGAACTGGGTCGCCCCTTCGTCCACGGCCGGAGCAACGGGCGGCAGGAACTGCGTGGCCCCTTCACTGCCGGGGGCGGCGGGTACGGGCGGGATGTACTGCGTGGCACCTTCGTCGGCCGGAGGCAGCGGCATGCCGCCCGGGGCACCGTGCTGCGCGGGCGGAAGCGGCGCGCCGTACGGCGTCTGCGGGGTCTCCTGGGGCAGCGGCTGGGACGGGATCGCGTCAGGCACCGGGGCGCCCCACTGGCTCTGGTGGCTCTGGTGGCTCTGGTGGCTCTGGTGGCTCTGGTGGCTCTGATGGCTCTGATGACTGTGCTGGTTCTGCGTCGCGTCCGTGCCCCACTGCTGGGCCGGAGCGGTCGGCCAGGTCTGGTCCTGCTGCTGGGGTGGGGTCTGCTGCTGGTCCGGGCCCCACGCGTTTCCCCAGGACTGACCGCCGGGCGGGGCCGAGGCCGGGGCCTGCGGGCCGGGCTGGGGGGCGGGGTAGGAGCCGCCGCCGTAGGGGCCGGGGCCGGAGGGCGAGGCGCCGTACGGGCCCGCGGGCCGGGCGCCCAGCATGCCCGGCAGCAAAGGTTCGCCGCCGTCGGAGGGCAGCACGATGCCTTCGCGCGCCTGGCGCTGCGAGGGCTCCTCGCCCTGTCCACTCTGCGTCACCGGGACTCCTACTAATGGGGGACCTTGTGAATCGTCGGCTCACGCTACCGGGTCCCCCGAGCCGGGTGCCACGCAGCTCAGGCCGCAACCTCCCTTCCTGTGACAGCAGTAACAGCGCCGCTCTACACCGCGCTGTATATGTCCACCTCCTCCACGCATCCACGGCCCGGCCGGTCGCCCGCCCTCACGCCGCCGCCTGCAACTCCAACCGCGCTCCGAACTCCCGTACCACAGGCTCTTCCCGGTACGGCTCCAGCCGCTGCTGGAAGTCCTCCAGGTAGTCGGCGCCCCGGTTGGAGCGCAGGGACTCCAGGAGCTCCACGGCCTTCAGCCCGGTGTTGCAGGCCTGTTCGATCTCGCGCTGCTGCACCTGCGCGGTGGCGAGGAGCACGTAACCGATCGCCCGTCGGCGGGCCTTGGACTCGGGGAGCTTCACCAGCGCCTCCTCCGCGCGTCGTGCGCCCGCCTCGGCCTGCCCGAGGTCGCGGTGGCAGTGCGCCAACTCGTCGGCCAGATAGGCCTCGTCGAAGTGCGAGATCCACGCCGGGTCGTCGCCGGAGGCCGCGTCGGCACCCTCCAGCGCCGTGACGGCCCGCCCGGACGCCACCTGAGCCGCGCGCGCGTCGCCCATCAACGCGTGCCCGCGCGCCTCCGCCGCGTAGAACATGGCCTCCGCGCGCGGTGTCACGCGCCCCCGCGCCCCTTCCTGCGCCGCCCGCGCCAACTGGGCGATCTCCCGCGGGTTTCCGAGCTGCGCGGCGAGATGGCTCATGGACGCGGCCAGCACGTAACCGCCGTACCCGCGGTCGCCCGCGGCCTGGGCGAGCCGGAGTGCCTGGATGTAGTAGCGCTGGGCCAGGCCCGGTTGGCCGGTGTCGACGGCCATGTACCCGGCGAGTTCGGTGAGTCGGGCGACGGCCGCGAAGAGGTCACGGCCGACGGCCTCCCGGTACGAGCCCGCCAGCAGCCCCGAGACGACGCTGTTGAGGTAGTGCACGACGACCGGGCGTACGTGCCCGCTGCCGTACTGGTGGTCGAGGTCGACGAGCGCCTGGGTCATCGCCTTCACGGCCGCCACGTCGGACTGTCCGACGCGTGGGCCCGCCGAGCGCGCCACCTGGGAGTCCGGCGAGGAGATCAGCCAGTCGCGGCTCGGCTCGACGAGCGCGGACGCGGCGACGGAGGAGCCGGACAGGAAGTCCCGGCGGCCCACGTCACTGCGCCACAGCTCGCAGACCTGCTCGATGGCCCCCAGTACGGTCGGCGAGAACTGGAGGCCGACGCCGGACGCGAGGTTCTTGCCGTTGGCCATGCCGATCTCGTCGATCGTGACCGTACGGCCGAGCTTGCGGCCCAGCGCCTCCGCGATGATCGCGGGCGCCCGGCCCCGCGGCTGCTGTCCGCGCAGCCAACGGGCCACGGACGTCTTGTCGTAGCGCAGGTCGAGGCCGTGCTCGGCACCGCACATGTTGACCCGGCGGGCGAGCCCGGCGTTCGAGCACCCCGCCTCCTGGATGAGCGCCTGCAGCCGTTCGTTCGGCTGCCGCGCGACGAGAGGCCTTGCGGCCATGGCGTACCCCCTGGGAACAACCCCTGAAGCGAAAAGATCCGGCCTTGAAGATCAATGCCCCGCGGACATACCGAAAATGCGAGGCTTGCGCGGATTGCCGGGGTAAAGGCTGTTGCCGCCCCCACTCCTGGCTACCCTGCTCACCCCGGGGTTCCTCCTCTGCGCCCCCACCCGTGCACCCATGCGCCCCAGCAACGGAAACGATGCCCCTCCCCCGCGCGCAGGCCCTGCCGTCAATCTCCCGTCGTCCGCCCGAAGGGCGGGCCGCGCGGCGTCTGGTGCGTGCAGCTGCAAGGCGGAGGAGGGAGTCATGGCGGAGCCATGGCGAGTGACGACAACGCCGCTGGGGGTCCCCCCACGCCCTTGAGGCAGTGGGGGAGCGCGTGCCAGACGCCGCGCGGCAGATGGGAGATTGACGGCAGGGCCTGGACCCCCGTAACCCGAGGTGGATGCGGGAGTTGTGTTGGGCGTGGAAGAGACGATCGCGGGTACCGAAGCCGCTCAGATTCCGAAGCAGCGCGGGGAATCGCTGCTGGAGACCGCCGTGCGCTATGCCGAGGAGCGCCACTGGGACGTGTTCCCGGGGACCTGGCTGGAAGCCGTCGACGGGGTGCAGCGCTGCTCCTGCGGCGACGCGGCGTGCGGTGCGCCGGGGGCGCATCCGGCGCGGGAGGACTGGGCGACGCAGGCCACGGGCAGTGCGACGGTGGCCCGCCGGATGTGGCAGAAGCAGCCGACGGCTTCGATTCTGCTGCCGACGGGGCGTACGTTCGATGCGATCGACGTCCCTGAGACCGCGGGGTTCCTGGCGCTTGCACGTATGGAGCGGATGGAGCTGACACTCGGGCCGGTGACGCTGTCCCCGGATCGGCGCATGCGGTTCTTCGTGCTCCCCGGCGCCGCTGTGAAGCTTCCCGAGCTCGTCAGGAAACTCGGATGGGCGCCGTCGTCGCTCGACCTCGCCGCGCTGGGTGAGGGCAGCTACGTGGCTGCGCCGCCTACCCGGTATGGATCTCGCGGTGCTGTTCAGTGGGCGCGTCGGCCCACTCCGGCGAACCGGTGGCTGCCGGATTCGGAGGAGTTGATCTCGCCGCTTGCTTATGCGTGCGGGCGGGATCGGTAGCGCCTATTGGGGTGGCTCGCGTTCGCCGTTGGCGGGTGCGGGTTGTGTGTGGCTGGTCGCGCAGTTCCCCGCGCCCCTTTTAGGTTGGCATGCATGACGTCGGCTGTGAGTGTGCGTGGGCTTTGGAAGCGGTTTGGGCAGCAGGTTGCTGTTGCCGGGATCGATCTCGAATTGCCCGCCGGGAAATTTATTGGGCTCGTCGGTCCCAACGGGGCCGGGAAGACCACCACCCTCTCCATGGTCACCGGGTTGCTGCGGCCGGATCATGGCACTGTCGAGGTCGTCGGGCATGACGTGTGGCGGGATCCGGTGGCCGTGAAGGCGCGGATCGGGGTGTTGCCCGAAGGGCTGCGGCTGTTCGAGCGGCTGTCGGGACGTGAACTGCTCGGCTACAGCGGGCGGTTGCGGGGACTGCCGGGCGCGGAGGTCGAGCGGCGGGCCACGCAGCTGCTCGACGTGCTCGACCTGGCCGGCGCCCAGCACAAGCTCGTCGTCGACTACTCGACCGGCATGCGGAAGAAGATCGGGCTCGCGGCGGCGCTGCTGCACAACCCCGAAGTGCTGTTCCTGGACGAGCCGTTCGAGGGCGTCGACCCCGTCTCCGCGCAGACCATCCGGGGCGTCCTGGAGCGCTACACGGCCTCCGGCGCCACCGTCGTCTTCTCCTCCCATGTGATGGAACTCGTCGAGTCCCTGTGCGACTGGGTCGCCGTGATGGCCGCCGGCCGCATCCGCGCCCAGGGCACGCTCGCCGAGGTCCGCGGCCAGGCGCCCACCCTGCAACGGGCCTTCCTCGAACTCGTCGGCGCGGGCGGGCGCGACGCCGGTTCGGATCTCGACTGGCTGGGCGGCGGGGCGCGATGACCACCGACGGCGCCACGCCCGCCGACATCACCTCCGTCGTCGTACGACTGAAGCTTTCCCTGCTCAGGAACGGGCTGCGGCAGTCGGGCGGGCGGCGGGCCGCCTACGTCGTCTCGGCCGTCGTCGTGCTGCTCTTCGGCGCGCTGCAACTGCTCGGCCTGATCGCGCTGCGCGGTCACGCGCACGCCGAGGCCGTCGTCGTGCTGCTGGTCGCCGTGCTGGCGCTCGGCTGGGCGGTGATGCCGCTGTTCTTCCCCGGCGGCGACGAGACCCTCGACCCGACCCGGCTGGTGATGCTGCCGCTGCGGCCCCGGCCTCTCGTACGGGCCCTGCTGGCGGCCTCGCTGGTGGGCATCGGCCCGCTGTTCACGCTGCTCCTGCTGACCGGCTCGGTGATCACGGTGGCGCACGGCGGTGCCGCGTACGCCGTCGCCGTCGTCGGCGTCGTGCTCGCGCTGCTGGTGTGCGTGGCCCTCGCGCGGGCCGTCGCCGCCGCCAATATCCGGCTGCTGACCAGCCGCAAGGGCCGCGATCTCGCGGTGCTGAGCGGGCTGGTGATCGCGATCGGGGCGCAACTGGTCAACTTCGGGGCGCAGCGCCTCGGTTCGAGCGGGCTGTCGCAGCTCGAACCGGCCGGGGACGTGCTGAGGTGGGTGCCGCCGGCGTCGGCGATCGGCGCGGTGGACTCGGCGAGCGAGGGGTCGTACGGCGTCGCGGTGCTCCAACTGGCGCTGAGCGCGGGCGCGTTGGTGGCGCTGATCGCCGTATGGGCCCGGCATCTCACGAAGTTGATGACGTCACCGGACGGCTCGACCCTCCAGTCGGCCACCGACCAGCCCGCCCGCGACCCCGGCACCTCCGGCGGCCTCGCCCGCCTGCTGCCCGCCGGCCGCACGGGCACGGTCATGGAGCGCAGCCTGCGTTACGTCTGGCGCGACCCCAAGACCAAGGCGGCCTGGGTCACCTCACTCGCGATCGGCCTGATCGTGCCGGTCTTCAACGCGCTCCAGGGCACCGGCTCGATCTACTTCGCGTGCTTCGCCGCCGGGATGCTCGGCATCCAGATGTACAACCAGTTCGGGCAGGACACGTCCGCGTTCTGGATGGTCGCGACGACCATCTCCTCGGCGCGGGACGCGTACGTCGAACTACGCGGCCGGGCACTGGCGTTGCTGGTGATCACCCTCCCGTACGCCACCCTCGTCACGGTCCTGACCACGGCGATGCTCGGCGACTGGCCCCGCCTCCCCGAGGCCCTCGGCCTCTCCTTCGCCCTCCTCGGCGCGATGCTGGCGACCGGCGCATGGACCTCGGCCCGCTTCCCGTACTCCATCCCCCAGGAGGGCTACAAGAACGTCGCCCCCGGCCAGACGGGCCTGGCCTGGATCTCCATCTTCGGCGGCATGGTCTCGGCGGCCCTACTGACGGCCCCGGTCATCGCGGCGACGATCTGGGCGAACGTCGCGAAGAACGGCGACGACTGGGGCTGGCTGCTCCTGCCCGCGGGCGCCGCCTACGGCACCGCCATCACCCTGACGGGCCTACACCTGGCCGCCCCACGGACAGCGTCCCGCCTCCCAGAAATCCTGACGGCGGTGAGCAAGGGCTGACGGCTGCCGTATGACAGACCCGAGGAGAAGCGCCCCGAAAGGGGCGCGGGGAACTGCGCGAGCAACCACGAACCACCCGCAGCCGCCACAAGACCGCAACCCCACCCCCATTAGGCCCCTCAAACCGCCAGCACAGAATCAAGAAACGGCTCGACAGCCTCCCGCCAGGCCGCCGGCTGGTCATAGTGCACAAGATGCCCCGCATCAGCCACTTCCGCGTACTCCCCCCTGGGAAGGACCCGCACCATCTCCTGCGCCTCCGCCCGCCCCAACTCCCCGTCCAGCCCCCGCACCACCAGCGCCGGACACTGCACCTGGGCCAACTCCTCCCAGTGCGCGTCGTACACCCACGTCTCCCGCGACTGAAGCATCTGCGCCGGATCGAACACCGGCCGCCACCCGTCGGGACACTCGTGCATCACCTCGGCGTAGAACTCCCCCCGCGCCGGATTCGGCCGCTCCACCCACGGATCGTCCTCGCCGAACCACTTCCGTACGTCGGCGAGCGTGGCGAAGGGAACGGGCCAGGCCTTGAACCAGTCCTGCCACTCCCGCTGCGAGGCCGCGCCCAGCGCCGACGCCCGCATGTCGCAGATGATCACGCCCCGCACCAGGTCGGGCCGTTTCGCGGCGAGCTGCCACGCGGTCAGCGCGCCCATCGCGTGTCCGATGAGGACGGCCGGGGAGAGCCCCAGCTGTTCCAGCGCGGCCTCCGCGTCCTCGACGTAGGCCTCCCGGGTGAACGCGGCCTGAGGGGGCTTCTCGCTCTGTCCGTGCCCGCGCTGGTCGAGTGCGACCGCGCGATGCCGCTCGGACAGCCAGCGGGCGGTGGACGCCCAGTGCGAGGCGCGGCCCATCAGGCCGTGCAGTAAGAGCACGCCGGGTCCGCACTCGTGCCCGCCGGGCGGCCCGGCCTGGTCCCGGGTCCCCGCGGGGTCGGTCTTGGGAGGGTCGCCGAACTCCCAGGCCGCGAGGCGTACCCCGCCCGCCCCGGTCACGTCGATGCGTCGCGCCATGGTCCTGGCAACCCCCCTAGCTCCGCTCGGACCGGCTCGCTCCCGCTTCGAGCCGGCCGGTCCTGTGAACCGTTTCCTGCCGTGCCGTGCAGCTGCCTTCCGCCGTGTGGGTTCCACGTCTCGCGCACTCACTCCTGAAGCGCACCTTCCGCGTCTCCCGTCACCCGCAGACTATCGAATGGGTATTCGAAAATGCCGTTTCCGTGAGCAACACCCCTCGTTCGAGTGACCGCACTCAAGGAATGATCGCCGCTGCCGAGGGGAGATCTTCAGCGGGAGGCGGACCGCTCGGGGAAAACGGTCCGAGGGGGATGACCCTGGGAGCTCGGGGCTCCGGGTCAGCACAGGGGAGGACCGGCCCCGGCGCCACTCGGCGCCGGGGCCATCCACACGTCTGCGGCACATCCTCCCGCCCCCTCAGGTCATATGCCTCACGCGCCAGCCTCGCACGCGAACCGTCCGAGCGCTCCGAATTCGGCACATAAAATCTCGACGTCAAGGGACCGCCGAGCAACCCCGGTTGCTCAGCGCTTGGCGACGAACACATGGGAGGCGACGTCCGCCTCCAGCTCGGCCGCCTCGCCGCCGCTGCCGACCAGCACACCGCCCGCCGACTCCGTCACGCTCACCACCGAGCCGGGCTGCACGCCCGCGCGGCGCAGCGTGTACATCAGCTGCGCGTCCGTCTGGATCGGCTCGCCGATACGGCGCACCACGACCGTCTTGCCGTCGGCGCCCGGGTCGAGGTCCGCGAGCGACACCATGCCCTCGTCCAGGAACGGGTCGGCGCCGTCCTTCTCGCCCAGCTCCTCCAGGCCCGGGATCGGGTTGCCGTACGGCGACTCGGTCGGGTGGCGCAGCAGCTCCAGCACGCGCCGCTCCACGGCCTCGCTCATCACGTGCTCCCAGCGGCAGGCCTCGGCGTGCACCTGCTCCCACTCCAGGCCGATCACGTCGACGAGCAGACACTCGGCGAGGCGGTGCTTGCGCATCACGCGCGTGGCGAGGCGGCGGCCCTCGTCCGTCAGCTCCAGGTGCCGGTCGGTGGCCACGGAGACCAGTCCGTCCCGCTCCATCCGCGCCACCGTCTGGCTCACGGTCGGCCCGCTCTGGTCGAGCCGCTCGGCGATCCGGGCGCGCATGGGGACCACACCTTCCTCCTCAAGCTCGAGGATGGTGCGGAGATACATCTCCGTGGTGTCGATCAGTCCGGACATACGTGCCCCTCGATGAGATCTGCCGGAAGCGCGAACAGCTTCCCGGCGCGTGCGCTGGCCCTGGATTCAATTCTGACGCATACCACTGACAACCGTGCCGCGCCGTTGAAACCACGGGGTTACGGGCGGGTACTCGGGAGTAGCCGCCCGTATTCGTGCGGTTGCGGGCGCCTGGTCCGGCGGCCGTATTGACACCGCACTGGTCCAGACCGCACGGTGATCCGCGACACAGCCTCATGACGACCCGATGACGACCCACCGACGACCACTGACGACCCATGGCTCCCGTGACCCGTGACCCCACCCGGAAGGACCCGCATGAGCGACGGCAAACTGGCCGACCAGTTCTTCGACGCCGCGATCGATCTCCTGGAGCGGGTGCGCGACGAGGAGGGTGAGGCCATCGCCGCGGCGGGCACGCTGCTCGCCGACACGGTCGCCGACGGGGGCCGGCTCTTCGCCTTCGGCGCCGGGCACTCCTCGCTCGCCGCGCAGGACGTCGTCTACCGGGCGGGCGGGCTCGCCCTGATGAACCTGCTGGCGGTACCGGGGGCCGTGGGCGTCGACGTGATGCCGGCCACGCTGGGCTCCGCCCTGGAGCGCGTCGACGGGCTCGCGAGCGCGGTCCTGGACACCTCGCCGCTGCGCGCGGGCGACGCCCTGGTCATCATCTCCCTCTCGGGCCGCAACGCGCTCCCGGTCGAGATGGCGATGCACGCCCGCGCCCTGGGCGTGAAGGTCATCGGCGTCACATCGGTCGCGTACGCGACGGAGACCCGTTCCCGCCACAGCTCGGGCACCTACCTGAAGGACCACTGCGACATCGTCCTGGACTCCAAGATCCCCATCGGCGACGCGACCCTGACCCTGCCCCCGATCCCGGCCCCCTTCGCCCCGGCGTCGACGGTGGTGACGAGCGCGATTCTCCAGTCGGTCATGGCAACGGCGGCGGGAGCCCTGTCGGACCGCGGCATCGAGCCCCCGCTCCTGCGCTCCGGGAACGTGGACGGCGGCCACGAGTGGAACGGCAGGGTGTTCGAGGAGTACGGCGACCGGATCTTCTACCAGCACTGAACAGCACCGCTGGACCGGCGCAGCTGCCCTGGACCGGCGCAGCTGCCCTGGACCGGCGTGACTACTCCCGCCCCACAACCCCCGCCAGATCCAACGCCGCGGCGATCCGAACGGCCACGTCCTCCGCGTACACCGCATCGGCCCGCTCGAACTGGCTGCGCCCGCCCCCACGCAGGAAGGTCACCACCCCCAGCGTCCGCCCCCGGCTCCGCAGCACCGCGCACAGCGCGTGTACCGCGTCCCCCGGCCACTGCCGGGCCAACGCCCACTCCCGGGCCTGTTCCGCCGCCACCGCCCCGACGCTGGCCCGCACGGACCCGGCCCGTTCCACGCACTGCAGGGCCGGGTGCCCCTGCCCGTACCGCACGGGCAGCCCGGCCTGCCCGGCCAGCAGGCTCGGTCCCGGCGCGCCCGAGGGCGTGGCCGCGACCCGCACCAGCCGCACGGGCCCCTCGGCCTCCCCGTCCACGGGCGCCGCGCCTCCCGCCACCCGGTCGATCAGCGCGTGATCGGCGAACCCGGCCAGCGCGAAGTCCAGATGGACCGTCGCCGCCTCGCGTGGGTCCTCGCACTCACCCGCCGCCCGCGCGGCTCGGTGCAGCTGGTTCGCCCGGAACCGCAGCAGCGAGGCCTCCTGCTCCGCCTGCTTGCCCTCGGTGACGTCCTGGAACAGCCAGCCGACCCCGAGCGGAACCGGTTCCTCCGCGAGCGGTGACGCCAGCCGTACGAACCCGCACCGCCAGCAGCGCCGCTGCTCGCCGTCCGGCGTCCGCACGCTCACCCAGATCTCCGCGGGAGCCGGCGGCGCGCCCTCGGCGAGGACGTGGGTGAGGGCGCTCTCCAGTTCCTCCACGCCCTGGGAGAGCAGTTCCCCCAGCGGCCGTCCGAGTGCGGACGTACGGCCGATGCCCAGCGAGCGGGCCGCGTGCGCGTTCACGACGGCGGGCCGGAGATCGGCGTCCACGAGCACGACACCCCAGCTGGCGTCCTCGAACAGGGCCTCGCTCAGCGCGATCGACCGCTCCAGGTCGATCTGCGCGTGCACCTCGCTGAAGGCGCAGTACAGCCCGGCGGGCTTGCCGTCGGGCCCTCGTACCGCCGCGGACTGCGTGCGCACGAGCACCCGTCCGCCGTCCTTGGTCAGCAGCGCGAACTCGTGCACCTGGCGGCCGGGGGCCTGCATGGCGGCCATCAGCCGCCCCTCGACCTCCTCGGCGTCGGCCTCCCGCACGGCCCATCCCGCGAACCCGTGCCGCCCCACCGCCTCGGCCGCGGTCCAGCCGAGGATCCGCTCGGCCTCACGGTTCCAATGGGTTACGACTCCGTCGGCGTCGAAGGCGCACAGGGCCGCGTCCATCCCGTCGAGGAGCGCGGCGAGCAGATCGGAGCCGTCGGGGCCCACGGGGCCGGCCCGCTCGGGCTCGTCGGGCCCCAGCTCATCGGTGGTCCCACTACGCCGGGAAGCACTCACCTGGACCCCCTGCCAAGCCGCGTCCGCACGCACGGCGCGTCGGTTCGCTCACTCGCAATCATCTAACTCGAACGTGACGCAGCACACACCGAGTTCCCACAAGTTGAGGGAATCGTTGCAACCTGCCTCACGTCCCACAATCAGCCCTACCCCAGGCGAAGATCAACCCACAGATCATTCTCACCGTCGAGCACATACCGCTCGACCTCGACGAACCCGACCCGCTCGGCGAACCGCAGCCCGTCGTCATTGGCGGCCAGCACACAGGTCTCGATCCCCTCGGCGCCAAGCACACGCGCGTGCGCGAGCGCCCGCTCGTACGTCGCCGCCCCGATCCCGCGCCGCCGGTACTCGGGCAGCACGCGCGCGATGACGGTGGCCACCCCGCCCACCCCCTGGGGCGGCCGCACGGTCGAACACCCCACGAGCACATCCCCCAGATACACGTTCTCCAGCCGATTCCGCCCGACCCGCTCCCGCGCGGCCCCGACGGACATGGCAGCAGGCGGAACGACGACGTTGTGCACATGCCGCCACTCCTCAACCATCCGCTCCCCGACCACCTGCTCGAACCTGATCGCGGCCACACCGCCCCCTCGTTGTCAGACCCTGCTGCCACAGTCTCCGCCATGACCACGGACGACTTCTGGCACCTCGTCGAGACGGCCCGCAACCACACCACACCCGACCGCCCCTTCGACCAGGCACTCGTCGAGTTGCTCTCCCGCCGCACCCGCCGGGAGATCCTCGAATACCAGGAATGCTTCGACGAACTGCGCGAAGCCCTGTACCGCTGGGACGTCTGGGCCGCCGCCTACCTCATCGGAGGCGGCTGCTCCGACGACAGTTTCATGGACTTCCGCGCCGGGCTGATCGCCCAGGGCCGCGAGTGGTACGAGCGTGCCGCCGCCGCACCCGACAGCCTCGCCGAGCATCCCGCGGTCCTCGCCGCAGGCGACGGCCTCGACGAGCGTGCCCTCTTCTTCGAGGAGGTCAACTACTGCGCCGCCGGGGCCTTCGAGGTCGTGGCGGGCAGCGTGGAGGGCTTCTACGAGGCCTGGAAGGGGTACGCGGC
Organism: Streptomyces cylindrosporus; assembly: GCF_022698165.1. Lineage (GTDB taxonomy): Bacteria > Actinomycetota > Actinomycetes > Streptomycetales > Streptomycetaceae > Streptomyces > Streptomyces cylindrosporus. The sequence continues at coordinate 294,277 of NZ_JALDAY010000004.1, read as the reverse complement.
CGAGCGTCCGGATCCCAGTTTCGCCGCCTCCGACATGGGTGAGGACTTCGACTTCGACGACCCGTCCGAGATGCGTCGGCGGCTGCCGCGGTTGGCCGGGGTCTTCCTCTCGGAAAAAAGTGGTTGATCGTGCGTCGCGGCGTTCTTAGGGTGTGGGCTACACGAGAAGGGAGGTGGTTCGGCAGATGTGTGAATACCGGACGCGTGAGGTGACTGCGGGCTAGCGGCCCGTCACCACACCGAGTGCGGTGCCGGACCAGCACGCGAGAGAAACGTGCAGCCGGCCCAATCCCAGGCAGTCACCCGACCCGCGAGCTCGCCGGTACGTCCGGCCGGCTCCTCCGCGCAGGCGGAGGGACCAGAGCTCGCGGGTCGTCTGCATGCCCCACTCCTCAGTGGGCTTCCGACTCCTCAGTGGGCGATGCCCTCGTACCCCTCGATGTCCTGCGGAGCCCGCACCCCCGGCCCCACGTACCGCGCCGACGGTCGCACCAGTCGCCCCGTCCGCTTCTGCTCCAGGATGTGGGCCGACCACCCCGCCGTACGCGCGCACGTGAACATCGACGTGAACATGTGCGCCGGTACCTCCGCGAAGTCCAGCACGATCGCCGCCCAGAACTCGACGTTCGTGGCAAGCACCCGGTCGGGACGGCGCGCGTGGAGCTCGGCCAGTGCCGCCTTCTCCAGTGCCTCCGCCACCTCGAAGCGAGGGGCGCCCAGTTCGCGGGCGGTGCGGCGCAGCACGCGCGCGCGTGGGTCCTCGGCGCGGTACACCCGGTGGCCGAAGCCCATCAGGCGCTCGCCCTTGTCGAGGGCCTGCTTGACGTACGCCTCGGCGTCCCCGGTCCGCTCGATCTCCTCGATCATGCCGAGGACCCGGGAGGGGGCGCCGCCGTGGAGCGGACCGGACATGGCTCCCACGGCGCCGGAGAGTGCCGCGGCCACGTCCGCGCCCGTGGACGCGATCACCCGTGCCGTGAACGTCGACGCGTTCATGCCGTGCTCGGCGGCCGACGTCCAGTACGCGTCGACGGCCGCCACGTGCCTCGGGTCCGGCTCGCCCCGCCAGCGGATCATGAACCGCTCGACCACGGACTGCGCCTTGTCGATCTCGCGCTGGGGGACCATCGGCCGGCCCTGCCCGCGCGCGGACTGGGCGACGTACGAGAGCGCCATGACGGCGGCCCGCGCCAGGTCCTCGCGGGCCTGCTCGGCGTCGATGTCCAGCAGGGGTTTCAGGCCCCACACCGGCGCGAGCATGGCCAGCGCCGACTGGACGTCCACCCGGATGTCACCGGAGTGCACGGGGATCGGGAACGGCTCGGCGGGCGGCAGGCCGGGGTTGAAGGCGCCGTCGACCAGCAGCCCCCAGACGTTGCCGAACGAGACGTGACCGACCAGGTCCTCGATGTCGACGCCCCGGTACCGAAGGGCGCCGCCCTCCTTGTCCGGTTCGGCGATCTCCGTCTCGAACGCGACGACTCCCTCGAGTCCGGGTACGAAGTCGGACATCAGGCGGCTCCTCGTGATGTGTACGACAGGTGCTTGCGACAGAAGCGGCGGCTCCGCCTCCGGATCCCCGGTCGGTCGTGCGACTCGCGGTCCTGGGCGGCCACCCTGGTGATGCCCCGTACGGCTGGTCACTCAACCGGAACGGCATCAGCACGATATCCCCGAGTGCCACTCTTGGGGAGACTTGGCGGCACTCAGTGCCATGGATGTGCGGTATACCTCGCGTGGCATCGGTGTGTGTACGGCAAGATGACCGCGTGACCGACCGAGACGCCGTCCCCCTCGATCCCGCCGCGATGCGCAAGCAGTACCGGGCCGAAGGCCTCGCCGAGTCCGAGCTGGCCGCCACTCCGGTGGCGCAGTTCGCGCACTGGTTCGAGCAGGCCGCGACCGAGGCCCATCTCTTCGAGCCGAACGCCATGGTCGTGTCGACGGCGGACGCCGAGGGCCGCCCCAGCGCGCGCACGGTGCTGCTGAAGCAGTTCGACGAGCAGGGCTTCGTCTTCTACACCAACTACGACTCCCGCAAGGCGCGCGAGCTGGCGGAGAACCCGTATGTCTCGCTGCTCTTCCCGTGGCATCCGATGGCCCGCCAGGTCATCGTCACCGGCGTCGCCCGCCGTACCGGCCGTGACGAGACCGCCGCGTACTTCCGCACCCGCCCGCACGGCTCGCAGCTCGGCGCGTGGGCCAGCGCCCAGTCCAGCGTGATCCCCTCGCGCGCCGAACTCGACGCCTCGTACGCCGAGTTGGAGTCCCGCTATCCTGAGGGCGAGCAGGTCCCGGTGCCGCCGAACTGGGGCGGCTTCCGGGTGGCGCCGCAGACGGTCGAGTTCTGGCAGGGCCGCGAGAACCGCCTCCACGACCGCCTCCGGTACGTGGCGGAACCGGACGGCGGCTGGCGGGTGGAGCGGCTCAGCCCCTGATCTCCCGGTCGAGGATCTCCGACCACTGGGCGATGACCCGGTCCCGGCGGCCCGTGTCGTCGGTCAGGAGGTTCGCGAGGCCCAGGCCCCGGGCCATGTCGAGCAGGCCCTGCACGGTCTCCCGTACGCCCGGCCGGGACTCGTCCGCGGCCAGCAGCTCGACCGCGATCCGGTGCGTCTCGCGGCCCACCCGGGCCTCCAGCTCGGTGACCCGCGGGCGCAGCTGTTCCTCGTTGGAGGCGGCCACCCACAGGTGCAGGGCGGCACGGAACAGGGGGCCGGTGTAGAGGTCGACGAGGGCGGAGATCACCGCCGGACGGTCGGCCGCCGCCGTGCCCTGCGGGAACAGCTCGCGGATGGCCGTGGAGCGTTCCTCGGCCACGTACTCGACGGCGGCCGTGAAGAGGTCCTCGCGGGTCGGGAAGTGGTGCTGGGCGGCGCCGCGGGAGACGCCGGCGCGTTCGGCGACGACGGAGACCGTGGAGCCCGCCCAGCCGCGTTCGGCGAGGCAGGCCACGGCGGCTTCCAGGAGCCGCTGCCGGGTGGCCCGGCTGCGGTCCTGCTTGGGGAGGCGCTCGACGCGTTCGTCGTCGGCGTCCGTGGTCACAGCACCCATGGTGGATCCCGTCGTTCCAGGAAGGCCGTCATCCCCTCGCGGGCCCGCGGGGAGGCGAACAGCCGGGCCGAGAGCGCGGTGAGGTGGGCCGCGTCCCGGTCGAATGACTCCAGCACCCTAGCCGTGAGCAGCGCTTTCGTCTCCGCCAGCCCCTCGGGTGCGGACCGCCGCAGCCCGTCCAGGACCGGTTCGAGTACGGCGTCCACGTCGTCCCCGGCCGCGGTGAGCAGCCCGATGCGGGCGGCCTCGGGGGCGTCGAAGCGCTCGCCGGTGAGGTAGTAGCGGGCGAGGGCGCGCGGGTCGGTGCGCGGGAGGAGCGGGAGGGAGATGACGGTGGGGGCGACTCCGATCCGTACCTCCGTGAAGGCGAAGGTGGCCGCGGTCGACGCGGCGGCGATGTCGCAGGCGGCCAGCAGGCCGAGGCCGCCCGCGCGGACGTGTCCGGTGACCCGGGCGACGACCGGCTTGGGCAACTCCACGATCTGGCGCAGGAGTTGGACCAGGCCGTCCGGGGGCGGCGGGTCGCGCAGGTCGGCGCCCGCGCAGAAGGTGTTGCCGGTGTGGGTGAGGACGATCGCGCGTACGTCCCCGTCCTTGGCGCAGTCCGCGAGCGCGTCGGCGAGTTCGCCCACCAGGGCGGCCGAGAGCGCGTTGCGGTTGGCCGGGGAGTCGAGGCTCAGGGTCTCGACTCCACGCGCGCGTGCCCGTCCGATCAACGTCACGTCCGCTCCCTGAGTTCCCGGCGCAGGATCTTGCCGGAGGCGGCCCGGGGGACGCCGTCGATGAAGGTGACCCGGCGGACGCGCTTGTAGGGGGCGACGCGCTCGGCGACGTACATCATGACCTCCCCCTCGGAGAGGTCGGTCGCGGTCGGCTGGCGGACCACGTACGCGTGCGGGACCTCGTTGTTGTCCTCGTTGTAGACGCCGATGACGGCCGCGTCGGCGATGCCCGGGTGGGTGAGGAGCAGTGCCTCCAGCTCCGCGGGGGCGACCTGGAAGCCCTTGTACTTGATGAGCTCCTTGACCCGGTCGACGACGAACAGCCAGCCGTCGGCGTCGACATGGCCGACGTCGCCGGTGTGCAGCCAGCCGTCGGGGTCGATCATCTGCGCGGTGGCGTCGGGGCGGCCGAGGTAGCCCTTCATGACCTGGGGTCCGCGGATGACGATCTCGCCGGACTCGTCGACGCCGAGGTCCTTGTCGGGGTCGTCGAGGGAGACGATCCGCATCTCGGTGCCTGCGATGAGCTTGCCGACGGTGCCGGGCGGGGCCTCGCTCATGGCGTCGAGGGGGACGACGTGGGTGCCGGGCGAGAGTTCGGTCATGCCGTAGGCCTGGCCGACGGGCGGCAGGCCGAGCCGCTCGGAGCAGGCGGCGGCGAGCTTCGCGTCCAGCGGGGCGGCGGCGCTGACGATGTGCGTCAGGGACGACAGGTCGTACTGGGCGACCAGCGGGTGCTTGGCGAGGGCCAGGACGATCGGCGGGGCCACGAACAGGCCGGTGATGCGGTGGTTCTGGATGGCCGCGAGGAAGGTCTCCAGCTCGAAGCGCGGCAGCACGACGACCGTGGCGCCCTGCCTGAGCGGTGCGTTCATCAGGGCCGTGAGGCCGTAGATGTGGAAGAAGGGCAGCACGGCGAGGATCCGGTCGCCGGGGTTGGCCGGCATGATCGGCGCGAGCTGGGCGAGGTTGGTGGCGATCTGCCGGTGCGTGAGCATCACGCCCTTGGGGATGCCGGTCGTCCCGGAGGAGTACGGCAGCGCGGCCACGTCTTCCACCGGGTCGATGTCGACGGCCGGTTCGGGCGCGGCGGAGGCCAGCATGTCGATCAGCGACCGGTGCCCCGGCGCGCTGTCGCAGACGAAGATCTCCTCGACGCCGCCCGCGATCTCGGCGGCCCGGCGGGCGGTCTCAAGGAGCGGCGACACGGTGACGATCCAGCGCGCCGCCGAGTCCCGCAGCTGCTTGCCGAACTCCTCGGCGGTCGCGAGCGGGTGCACGGTCGTGACGGACGCCCCCGCGCGCGTGGCCGCGTAGAACGCCGTGGGGAAGGCGATCGTGTTCGGGCTGTGCAGGGCGAGCACATCGCCCTTGCGGACGCCTGCCTCGGCGAGCGCGGCGGCGATCCGCCGGTGGAAACGGTCGAGTTGTTCGTACGAGAGTGTGGTGCCGTCGGTCCCGTCGATCAGGGCGGGCCGGTCACCGTACTCGGCGGCCCGGCCGAGGACCGCCTCGTGGATGGGGAGTTCTACGGGCGGAACGTCTGCGTACTCGCTGCGGAACATGGTTCCTCCAAGGCGGCGACGGGGCCTTCACGGCCACGGCCTAGTACGACTTGGGCAGGCCCAGGGTCTGGTGGGAGACGTAGTTGAGAATCATCTCCCGGCTCACCGGAGCAATACGAGCCACGCGCGCGGCCGTTATCAACCTGGCGAGCCCGAACTCGCGGGTGAGGCCGTTGCCGCCGAGGGTGTGCACGGCCTGGTCGACGGCCTTCACGCACGCCTCGCCCGCCGCGTACTTCGCCATGTTCGCGGCCTCACCCGCGCCGACGTCGTCCCCGGCGTCGTACAGCGCCGCCGCCTTCTGCATCATCAGGCGGGCGAGTTCGAGGTCGATGTGCGCCTGTGCGAGGGGGTGGGCGACGGCCTGGTGGGCGCCGATGGGGGCGTTCCAGACGGTCCGGTCACGGGCGTAGGTGATCGCCTGGGCGAGGGCGTAACGGCCCATGCCGATCGCGAAGGCGGCCGTCATGATGCGCTCGGGGTTGAGTCCGGCGAACAGCTGGAGGAGGCCTGCGTCCTCGTCCCCGACGAGCGCGTCCGCGGGCAGCCGTACGTCGTCCAGGGTCAGCTCGAACTGCTTCTCCGCGGCCTGCAGTTCCATGTCGATCTGCCGCCGCGAGAAGCCTTCGGCGTCGCGCGGGACGATGAACAGGCAGGGCTTGAGGCGGCCGGTGCGGGCGTCCTCGGTGCGGCCGACGATGAGGGTGGCGTCGGCTATGTCCACGCCGGAGATGAAGACCTTGCGGCCGGTGAGCAGCCAGTCGGTGCCGTCCTTGCGGGCGGTGGTGGTGATGCGGTGGCTGTTGGAGCCGGCGTCGGGTTCGGTGATGCCGAAGGCCATGGTGCGGGAGCCGTCGGCGAGGGCGGGCAGCCACTCCCGCTTCTGGGCGTCCGTGCCGAAGCGGGCGATCACCGTGCCGCAGATGGCCGGGGAGACGACCATCATGAGGAGGGGGCAGCCGGCGGCGCCCAACTCCTCCAGGACGATGGAGAGTTCGGAGATACCGCCGCCTCCTCCTCCGTACTGCTCGGGGAGGTTGACGCCGAGGTAGCCGAGTTTGGCCGCCTCGGCCCAGAGCGCCTCGCGGTCGAAGTCGCGGCCGTGGCGTTTGCCGAGGGCGGCGACGGCCGATCGCAGGGCCTTGTGCTCGTCCGTTTCCAACGTGGCGCTCACTGATCCTCCTGGGAAACCTCGACTACGGCCAGCAATGCGTTGACCTCGACCTGCTTGCCGAGCACGGCGTGCAGGGCCGTGAGCGTGCCTGTGGCCGGCGCAGTGATCCTGTGCTGCATCTTCATCGCCTCCAGCCAGAGGAGGGGCTCTCCGGCCTTCACGGCGGCTCCTACGGCCAGACCATCGGCCACCTTCACGACCGTTCCGGGCATCGGGGCCAGGAGGGAGCCCGGGGCGTGCTGTGCGGCCGGGTCCGGGAAGCGGGGCAGTGCCTTCAGGGCCGTCGCGTTCACGTACACCTCGTCGCCGCCGTACCGCGCCACCTCGAACTTCCGCTGTACGCCGTCCACTTCGAGTACGACGAGATCCGCGCCGGCGTGCACGACCCGCACCCCGTCCGCCTCCAGGCCGCCCGCGCGCGTGTGGCGGTAGTGGACCTCGTGTTCCTCGCCCGCCATCGCGTAGCGCCTGGTCTGCGGCTGGGAGGGCAGGTTGCGGAAGCCGCCGAAGCGGGAGCGGCCCGGGGCCTCGGAGAGGGCGGCGGCCAGGGGCGCGAGCGGGTCCGGGGTGGGCGTGGTCAGCGCGGCGAGGTGGCGGTCGTAGAAGCCGGTGTCCATGCGGCCGGCCGTGAACTCCGCGTGCCGCAGGGAGCGGACGAGGAGGTCGCGGTTGGTGGCCGGGCCGTGGACCGTCGCCCGTTCCAGGGCTCCCGCGAGCTTGCGCAGCGCCTCCGCGCGCGTGGGGGCGTGCGCGATCGCCTTCGCGAGCATCGGGTCGTAGTGGACGCCGATCTCGTCTCCGCCCTCGTAGCCCGTGTCCAGGCGGACGCCGGGGACGGTCAGCCGGTGCAGGGTGCCGGTCTGCGGGGCCCACTCGGCCGCCGGGTCCTCGGCGTACAGGCGGGCCTCGACGGCGTGGCCACGCGCGCGTGGCGGGCGTTCCTCCAGTGCGTGTCCCTCGGCGACGCGGATCTGCTCCGCCACCAGGTCGATGCCGAACACCGCCTCCGTCACGGGGTGTTCGACCTGGAGGCGGGTGTTCATCTCCAGGAAGTGCGCCCTGCCGCCCGGCGCGACGAGGAACTCGACGGTGCCCGCGCCGACGTACGAGACGGCGTGCGCGGCGCGCACGGCCAGCGCGCACAGCTCCTCCACGAGCCCCTCGGAGAGACCGGGCGCCGGCGCCTCCTCGATCACCTTCTGGTGGCGACGCTGGAGGGAGCAGTCGCGCGTGCCCAGCGCCCACACCGTGCCGTGCGCGTCCGCGAGCACCTGCACCTCGACGTGCCGGCCGCCCTCCACGTACGGCTCGACGAACACCTCCCCGTCCCCGAAGGCGCTCGCGGCCTCGGCGCGCGCGCCCTCCAGTGCGGCGCCCAGCTCCTCAAGGCGGCGCACGATCAGCATCCCGCGCCCCCCACCGCCCGCGGCCGCCTTCACCAGCACCGGAAGGTCGGAGTCGGTCACCTCCCCCAGGGGCGCGATCCCCATGAGCTCCTTGGCGCGCGTCTTGGACGCCATCGCCTCGATCGCCTCCGGCGGCGGCCCGATCCACACCAGTCCGGCGTCGATGACGGCGCGCGCGAAGTCGGCGTTCTCGGAGAGGAAGCCGTAGCCGGGGTGCACGGCGTCCGCGCCGGCGCTCACGGCCGCCTTCACCACCAGGTCGGCGCGGAGATACGTCTCCGCGGGCGCCGCGCCCGGCAGCCGTACGGCGGTGTCGGCCACGCGCGCGTGGAGCGCGTTCTCGTCGGCGTCCGAGTGCACCGCGACCGTCCGGATTCCCAACTCACGGCAGGTGCGGAAGATCCGGCAGGCGATCTCGCCCCGGTTGGCGACGAGGACTGAAGTGATCACTGGAAGGTTTCCTCACATCCGGAAGACGCCGAAGCCGCCGCGCGCACCCTCGTACGGCGCCGTGTGGATGGCGGACAGGCACAGGCCGAGAACGGTGCGGGTGTCGCGCGGGTCGATGACGCCGTCGTCGTACAGCCGCCCGGACAGGAACATCGGCAGCGACTCGGACTCGATCTGCTGCTCCACCATGGCGCGCAGCGCCGCGTCACCCTCTTCGTCGTACGGCTGTCCCTTGGCGGCGGCCGACTGGCGGGCGACGATCGAGAGCACGCCGGCGAGCTGCTGCGGGCCCATGACGGCCGACTTGGCGCTGGGCCAGGCGAACAGGAAGCGCGGGTCGTACGCCCGCCCGCACATGCCGTAGTGCCCGGCGCCGTAGGAGGCGCCCATGAGGACGGACAGGTGCGGGACCCTGCTGTTGCTGACCGCGTTGATCATCATCGCGCCGTGCTTGATGATGCCGCCCTGCTCGTACTCCTTGCCGACCATGTAGCCGGTGGTGTTGTGCAGGAAGAGCAGCGGGATGTCGCGCTGGTTGGCGAGCTGGATGAACTGGGCGGCTTTCTGCGACTCCTCGGAGAAGAGCACGCCTCGGGCGTTGGCGAGGATGCCGACCGGGTAGCCGTGCAGCGAGGCCCAGCCGGTGGCGAGGCTGCTGCCGTACAGGGGCTTGAACTCGTCGAAGTCCGAGGCGTCGACGATCCGGGCGATCACCTCGCGCGGATCGAAGGGGGTCTTGAGATCCCCCGGGACGATGCCCAGCAGCTCCTCGGCCGCGTACTTGGGCGGCTCGGCGAGGCCCGGATCGGCGTACGCCTTGCGGTGGTTGAGCCGGGCCACCACCCTGCGCGCCTGCCGCAGCGCGTCCCGCTCGTCCACGGCGAAGTAGTCGGCGAGCCCCGACACGCGCGCGTGCATCTCGGCGCCGCCCAGCGACTCGTCGTCGCTCTCCTCGCCGGTCGCCATCTTCACCAGCGGCGGACCGCCGAGGAAGACCTTCGCGCGCTCCTTGACCATGATCACGTGGTCGGACATGCCGGGGATGTACGCGCCGCCGGCGGTGGAGTTCCCGAAGACGACGGCGACGGTCGGGATGCCGGCGGCCGAAAGCCGCGTCAGATCCCGGAAGATGGCACCCCCGGGGATGAAGATCTCCTTCTGGGACGGCAGATCGGCGCCGCCCGACTCCACCAGGCTGATGCAGGGAAGGCGGTTGGCGAGCGCGATGTCGTTGGCCCGCAGAGCCTTCTTCAGCGACCAAGGATTGCTGGCGCCACCGCGCACGGTCGGGTCATTGGCGGTGATCAGGCACTCCACGCCCTCGACGACCCCGATGCCGGTGACCAGCGAGGCACCGACCGTGTACTCGCTCCCCCAGGCGGCGAGCGGCGACAGTTCGAGGAAGGGCGTGTCCGGGTCGAGGAGCAGCTCGATGCGCTCGCGTGCGAGCAGCTTCCCGCGCTTCCGGTGCCGTTGGACGTACTTCTCACCGCCCCCCGCGAGCGCCTTGGCGTGCTCGGCGTCCAGGTCGGCGAGCTTGCCGAGCATGGCCTCACGGTTGGCCCGGTAGTCCGGACCGGCCGTGTCCAGGCCCGAGTTGATGACCGTCACAGGAGGGCCTCCGGGATGTCCAGGTGGCGGGAGCGCAGCCATTCGCCGAGCGCCTTGGCCTGCGGATCGAAACGGTGCTGCGCGGCGACGCCCGCGCCGAGGATGCCCTCGACGACGAAGTTGAGCGCGCGCAGGTTCGGCAGGACGTGCCGGCTGACCGCCAAGTCACGTGTCTCCGGCAGGAGTTCACGGAACCGGTCGACGGTGAGGGTGTGCGCCAGCCAGCGCCACTCCTCGTCCGTACGCACCCACACCCCGACGTTGGCGTTCCCGCCCTTGTCGCCGCTGCGGGCACCGGCGAGGAGCCCGAGGGGGGCGCGGCGGACGGGCCCGTCCGGCAGGGGCGCCGGAGCCGGTGGTTCCGTCAGGTCTTCGAGTACGAGGGTGTCCTGGGGCGGCGCCACAGGGATCCGGCGGCCGTCGTGGAGGACGGCCACATGGTCGACGGCGCCATAGGGGACGTACACATCCTCGAAGACCCCATAGGGGGAGCCCTTTCCGGGTGGGGCGAGGACGTGGAAGCCCGGGTAGCTGGCGAGGGCGAGTTCGATCGCCGCGCCGCTCAGCACCCGCCCCACGGCCTCCTGCCGGGGATCCCGTACGACCAGGCGGAGCAGGGCGCTCGCGGTCTCCTCGGTGTCGGCGTCGGGCCGGTCGGTGCGGACGAGCTCCCACCGGGCCTCGGCGACCTTGCCGAGGGCCTCCGCCAACTGCCCCTTAACGAGTTCGGCCTTGGCCTCGATGCCGAGGCCGGTGAGGACGAAGACGACCTCGTTGCGGAAGCCGCCGAGGCGGTTGAGGCCGACCTTGAGGGTGGGCGGCGGAGCCTCGCCGCGCACCCCTTCGATGCGCACCCGGTCCGGCCCGTCCTTGGTGAGCCGTACGGTGTCCAGCCGGGCGGTGACGTCGGGTCCGGCGTACCGGGCGCCCCCGGTCTCGTACAACAGCTGCGCGGTCACCGTGCCGACGTCGACGAAACCACCGCTGCCGGGGTGTTTGGTGATGACGCAGCTGCCGTCCTCGTGCAGCTCGGCGAGGGGGAAGCCGGGCCGTCGGACGTCGTGTGAACCCTCGTCGAAGAACGCGTAGTTGCCGCCGGTGGCCTGTGTCCCGCACTCCAGCACATGCCCGGCGACGACGGCCCCGGCGAGCCGGTCGTGGTCCGTGGGCCGCCAGCCGAAGTGGGCCGCGGCGGGCCCGGTGACCAGCGCCGCGTCGGTCACCCGGCCGGTCACGACGACGTCCGCGCCACCCTTGAGGCACTCGGCGATCCCGAACCCGCCGAGGTAGGCGTGGGCGGCGAGGCTGTCGGGGTGCCGGTCCTTGAGGTCATCGCCTTCGACGTGGGCGACGCGGACCGGAATCCCCAGCCGGTCGGCCAACTGCCGTACGGCATCCGCCAGTCCGGCTGGATTGAGCCCACCGGCATTCGTCACGATCTTCACGGACCGCTCGTGGGCGAGCCCGAGGCACTCCTCCAACTGCCGCAGGAACGTGCGGGCGTACCCGGCGCCGGGGTCCTTGAGCCGGTCCCGGCCGAGGATCAGCATGGTCAGCTCGGCGAGGTAGTCGCCGGTCAGGACGTCCAGTTCACCGCCGGTGAGCATCTCGCGCATGGCGTCGAAACGGTCGCCGTAGAAGCCGGACGAGTTGCCGATACGGAGGGTGCGGAGGGTCACGCGGCACCCCCCTTGGGCGCGCGTCCGGCGCCGGGGGGTCCGGCGAAGGCCTGGGCGATGTCCAGCCAGCGGTCCGCGCCGGCGCCGACGGTTTCGAGGGCGAGGTCGGAGCGGTGGGCGCGCTGGGTGACGAGGAGGCAGAAGTCGAGGGCGGGGCCGGTCACGCGGTCGTCGGCGTCCTCGGGCCCGTACACCCACAACTCCCCGGACGGCGCGGTCAGTTCGACCCGGAACTCCTCGAAGGGTGTCGCCAGCCCGTGCACTCCGAAGGCGAAGTCGCGGGTGCGGACGCCGAGCCGGACGATGTGGCGGAGGCGGTCGGTGGGGGTACGGGTGACGCCGAGCGCGTCCGCGACGTCGCCGCCGTGGGCCCAGGTCTCCATCAGGCGGGCGGTGGCCATGGAGGCGGTCGCCATGGGCGGGCCGTACCAGGGGAAACGGGCGCCGTCGGGGGCGGCGCGGAGTGCGTCGAGGAGGGCCGTGCGCCCGGCGCGCCAGTCCGCGAGCAGCTGTTCCGGGGGCTTGGCCACGCCTTCCTCGGCGCCGTTGTCGACGAAGTCGCCGGGCTGGGCGAGCGCCTTCTCCACCTCGCGGGAGAAGGAGTTCTGATCGGTCATGGCGAGTACGGCGTGGTGGTCCGTCCAGGCGAGGTGCGCGATCTGGTGGGCGACGGTCCAGCCGGCCGCGGGGGTGGGGAGCGCCCACTGCTCCGGGCTCAACTCGGCCACGAGGGCGTCGAGTTCCTCGCCCTCCACGCGGAGATCGTCGATCACGGGCGTCGGGTCTGCCATGGGGCGAGCATGGCAGCGCGACCGGAAACAAGCAAGCGTGCTTGCATTTTTCTTCCCCCGAAGCCGGAAGAAATTGGAATAGACCGGAAGGTACAAGTCCCGTCGAGGCGAGTGACTTAGGGCACATCGACTTCCCCTAATGCGCAATAACAGATCACCCGAAATCAGCAAAGCCGCAGGTCAAATGCAAGATCACTCCAGATCACTCCAACCGGAAGAGACCCCGCTCCCGTTTTTCCCAGTCGTAACAATTCCCGTCTTGCGACCATCGCAATGCCGGGTGTTTTCTATGGAAGCGCTTTACCGCTCCACCTGATCTTGTCATGGGCACGACACTTCACACGGAAGAGACCCCCCACATGTCCCAGACGAAGACCACCGCGCCACCGGCGACCGAGGAGGGGAGCGGCCTCGGCGTGCGCCATGCGCTCGTCATCCTCTCCCTCCTCTGGGCGGTCGCGCTGATGCCGATCGTCAGCATGCTGTCCGGCAACTCCCAGTCGCTGATCGCGATCCACTTCCACACCACCCAGATCGCCTGGTTCACCCTCAGCACCGCGCTCGTCGGAACCTTCGCCACGCCCTTCGTCATGAAGGCCGCCGCGATGTACGGCAAGAAGCGGGTCATGGTCGTCATCGCCGTGTTCGGCCTGGCCGGCGACCTGCTCGCCGCGCTCGCGACCAACTACGAGACCCTCCTCATCGGCCGGAGCGTCGCCGGGATCTACGGCCCCGCCGCGCCGCTGGCCTACTCGATGGCCCGCGACGTGTTCCCCCGCCGGCTGGTCGGACCCGCCAGCGGGTTCCTCGGCGGCAGTGTCGGCCTCGTCGGTCTCGGCGGGCCGTTCCTGTCGGGGTGGGTCATCGACAACCACGGCTTCCGAGGCGCGCTGTGGTTCATGGTGATCTCCACGGTGGTGTGTCTGGCGCTGGTGCTCGCCTTCGTGCCGGAGAGCCCCGTACGCCAGGAACGCACCCGCATGGACTGGCTCGGCGGGCTCCTGCTGGGCGGCGGCCTCACCGCGATCGTCTACGGCATCGGCGAGGGCACCGCCTGGGGCTGGACCAGCGCAAAACTCCTCTCCTACCTGGGACTTGGACTGCTCGCGCTGATCGTCTTCCTGGTCGTGGAGAGCCGCGTCGCACACCCGCTCCTCCCCCTGTCGATACTGGCCCGGCGCCCGGTGTGGACCGTCCTGCTGGCCACAGCCGTGGCCTCGGGAGCGATCCTGGCCTCCGGCCTGCTCACCCAACTCCTCGCGCTCATGCCGAAGATCCCGCACGTCTCCGGCGGTCTGGGCTGGTCGGCGACAAAGAACGCCCTGGTCCTCGCTCCGATGAGCCTGACCACCATCCTGATGGCCACCGCGGCCGGAGCGCTCGCGCGGAAGATCGACACGCGCGTCCTGCTGGGCCTCGGCAGCGTCCTCACCGCCGTGGGCTTCGGTCTGGGTTCCCAAATCCACGAGACCGCGGCCCAGTTCGCGATCTGGGGTCTGATCGTCGGTCCCGGCGTGGGGCTGGTGATGGCCATCACGCCGATCATGATCATCGGGACCGTGGCCCCGGAGGAACAGGCCCTCGCCAACGGCACGCAGTTCCTGATCCAGGGGGTCGCCCAAGGCGTCTTCGTCCAGCTGTTGTTCGTGGTCATGGCCAGGAACGGCACGGTGGTGCAGGGCACCCAGTTCTATCTCGACTCCGGCTTCACCAACGGGCTGTGGCTCATTTCCGGGCTGTGCGCGGCGGGCGCCCTGCTCGTGCCCCTGACGCCACGGGTGAAGCGGATCGACGACACGCTCGTGGGGCAGGCGGTGGCCTGACCGGCGGTATCTCTCTCCACAATTGTCAGATCTCTGTGCAGTTGATCGGCTACCGTCGGTGATGGGAGGTGGTCTGCATGCACATTCGTGAGCTTGATCCGAGTGCGTCGCCGTTGGATTACTACGGCAATGAGTTGCGGCGAGCGAGAGAGACCTCGGGGTTCACTCAGCGGGGGCTGGGCAAGGTGGTGTTCTGCACGGGGTCGCTGATCGGGCAGATCGAGACGGCGACGAAGGTGCCACAGCGGGAGTTCTCGGAGCGCGTGGATGTGGCACTGGGGACGGACGGCACGTTTTCGAGGCTCGTCGGACTGGTTCTGCGGAGCCAGTTGCCGAGCTGGTTCCAGCCGTTTGCGGAGCTGGAGGCACGCGCGACGAATATCGCCACGTTCCAGACCCAGGTGGTGTACGGCCTGCTCCAGACACCGGAGTATGCGCGAGCGGTACTGGAAGCGGGCTGGGCGGACAATCTCGACGATCAGGTTGCCGCACGAATGGACAGGCAGCGCATCTTCAACAGGGAGAAGCCGCCGTTGACATGGGTGATCCTGGACGAGGTGGTGCTACACAGGCCGTTCGGAGGCCGGGAGGTCATGCGGCAGCAGCTCACCCACCTGTTGAGCCTCTACAACCGGCGGGAGCTCCGCGTGCAGGTGTTGCCCCTCGGAGTCGGCCAACACCCGGCTACGGCTGGCTCGTTCACCATCCTGCGCTTCAACGACGACCCCGACATCACGTACTCCGAGAACTACGACAAGGGGTACATGACCGCCAACCCGGACGTCGTCATGGACTGTTCGCATCGTTACGATCATCTGCAGGCCGCGGCCCTCTCCCTTGAGGACTCGGCAGCGCTGATCGCCCGCGTACGGGAGGAACGGTATGCAGAACAGCCAGCACCTGATCGGAGCGCGGTGGCGTAAGTCTTCGTACAGCGGGGGCACCGGAGGCGAATGCGTCGAGTGTGCCCCCCTCGGCTCCGCCGCCTGGCTCAAGTCGTCGTACAGCGGCGACACCGGAGGTGAATGCATCGAGGTCGCCGACCTCACCCCCCACATAGCCGTCCGCGACTCCAAGAACCCGACGGCCGGTGTGCTCACCCTCTCCCCCGGCGCCTTCTCCGCCTTCGTTCTGGCCTCGGCGGGGAACAACCTCGCCTGAGGTGGGTCAGGGGAGCGGATCCGGCGTCACTTGCCAGATGCTGACCAGACGAAGAAGCCGCCCGCCACGAACGCATGCTTGGCTCCCTCGTCCGCACTCCGCCAGGCCGCTCCGTGTAGGTGAGGTGCCTCAGCGGTCCGCACCCGCCGCCACGGTCTCCTCGTCGGGCACGTACTCCCAGTGCCAGGTCACGCCGCGTGTACCGCCCGTGCCGCGTCCCGGTAGATGGCCGCGGCGTGGGCCAAGTGCTCTCGTGCCTCTTCGGGCACGGTCGCGACCTGCGCCAGGTACTCGGCCCTGTGGTACGCCCTCGCCGTCTCCGGATAGCGCTCGATCTCCAGCAGGGCCGCCCAGTGGGCCAAGTAGGCATGGACCGGAGCGAGTGAACCGTGCTCGACCGCTTCCGCGAGAGCCTGGTCCTTGGCCTGGTCGTAGACGGCCAGGAGCTGCGGAGCCACGACGGCACACGCAGCTCGCAGTGCCCCGGGAGTGCGCTCCGGGCACGGGATCAGCGGCCCGTCGGCCGACGGCTCGGTGTGCTGCACGCTCATGAGCCCGACTCTTGCCCCACGGAGTCACGGTCGTGCCCGGAAAATCCCGCGCGCCCCCCGCCACCCCCGAAGTACCGTCACCCGGTGCTTGATGACGACGGTTACTTCGGAGAGTCGGTTGCCGCGGGGTACGACGAGTCGACCGCGGACATGTTCGCGTCGGGTGTGGTCGGGCCGGCCGTGGATGTGCTGGAAGAGTTGGCCGGGGGCGGGCGGGCCCTCGAACTGGGGATCGGGACCGGGCGTATCGCGTTGCCGTTGGCCGAGCGGGGCGTCGAGGTGCACGGCATCGAGTTGTCCCGCGCGATGGTGGAGCGGATGCGGGCCAAACCGGGCGGGGACGCGATCGGCGTGACCATCGGGGACTTCAGCACGACCAAAATCGAGGTCGAAGGGGGATTCTCCCTGGCCTATCTCGTCTTCAACACGATCACGAATCTGACCTCGCAGGACGCCCAGGTCGAGTGCTTCCGCAATGTCGCCGCGCATCTGGAGCCCGGCGGACACTTCGTCGTCGAGGTCGGTGTCCCCGATCTGCGACGCCTGCCGCCCGGGCAGAACGCCGTGCCGTTCCGGGTCGGTGACGGGCGGCTGGGGTTCGACCTGTACGACGACCTGGCGACTCAGTCGATGAGCTCGCATCACGTGAGGGTCGACGGGGACGGGAATGGGTCGTATTTCGCCATGCCCTTCCGGTACGTATGGCCCTCGGAGCTCGACCTCATGGCCCGGCTGGCCGGGATGCGGCTGCGCGAGCGGTGGGACGGGTGGACCCGGGAGCCCTTCACCGGCGAGAGCCGGCAGCACGTGTCGGTGTGGGAGAAGGTCGCCGGCTGAGGCGGGCCGGACCCACCCCGGCCGTCAGGCCTCCGGCGCTACCGGTGTCACCGGTGTCACCGGGGCCGGAGGCGTACCGGCCTTGCCCCGGCCCACCTGTGTCCGCACCGCGCCCATGCTCGCCGCGATGACCAGGGCAATCGCCGCCGCCTGCACCAGGCTGAGGGACTGGCCCAGGATGAGGAAGCCGGCCGTGGCCGCGAGGGCCGGTTCCAGGCTCATCATGATCGCGAAGGTGGACGCGGGCAGGCGGCGCAGGGCGAGGAGTTCGAGGGTGTAGGGCAGGACCGAGGACATCACCGCCACCGCCGAGCCGAGGGCGATCGTGGTCGGGTCGGTGAGCTTCGTACCGGATTCCGCGATGCCCAGCGGGAGCATCAGCAGCGCCCCGACCGCCATGGCGAGGGCCAGTCCGTCGGCCTGCGGGAAGCGGCGGCCCGTACGCGCGCTGAAGACGATGTACGCCGCCCACATCGCCCCCGCACTCAGCGCGAACGCGGCCCCGACGAGGTCGAGGTCACCGAAGCCACCGCCGCCGAGCAGGAAGACGCCGGCCAGGGCGAGCCCGGCCCACACGACGTTGACCAGGCGGCGGGAGGCGAGGACCGAGAGCGCGAGCGGGCCGAGGACTTCGAGGGTGACGGCCGCGCCGAGCGGGATACGGGCGACCGACTGGTAGAACAGCCCGTTCATCGCGCCCATGGTCACACCGAAGGCGATCACCGTGCCCCAGTCGGAACGCGAGTGGCCGCGCAGGCGCGGGCGGCAGAACAGGAGCAGCACCACGGCCGCCGCGGCGAGGCGCAGGGTCACGACGCCCAGCGCGCCGGCCCGCGGCATCAGGTTCACCGCGAGCGCCGCGCCGAACTGCACCGAGACACCGCCCGCCAGCACCAGGCCGACCGGGCCGAGGGAGGTGCGGGGGCCGGGGGCGGCGTGGGCATGCGTCGCTACGGATGGGGTGGTGGTGCCGGGCGTGGTCACGGGCGGTCCAGGTACTCGGGGCTCGTTCATCGTGGTGCACTGTCGAGTCCAGGGTAATGACCTGGGTCAGGCACGTAAACCCGTTATGCAACTGTCCTGGAGTGTGAGACGCCTCAGATGCCGGGCCAGGGCTCCTCGTCACGGAAGAGGGGGCGGCCGTCGGGAAGGGTGGTGGGGACGGTCGTCACCGGTGCGGGGGCCTGCTGGGCATAGGCGTACTGATCGTGGCCGTCGTGGCCGTACTGCTGGTACGCCTCGTAGGTGTACGACGGTGTCTGGCCGGCCCCGTACGACTCGTACCCCTCGTACGCGTAAACCGGCTGCGGCGCCGGCTGTTCCACGAACAGCGGCATCCGCAGCTCGCCCGTGTCCATCACCGCGCTGTTCTGCGAGCGGTGCAGCCGGGCGTACGCCCCACCCCTCGCGAGCAGTTCCTCGTGGCGGCCCGTCTCCACGATCCGGCCGCGGTCGACGACCAGGATGCGGTCGGCGTCGGGGGCGAGGTTGAGGTCGTGGGTGATCATGATGGTCGTGCGGCCGGTCATCAGGCGGCGCAGGGGTTTCACGACCCGGCGGGCGGCCATCGCGTCGAGGCCGGTGGTCGGTTCGTCGAGGACGAGGACGGGGGCGTCGCGCAGGATCGCGCGGGCGATGGCGAGGCGCTGGAGCTGACCGCCGGACAGGCGGGCGGAGTTGGGGTCGACCCGGGTGTCGTAACCCTCGGGCAGTCGCACGATGAAGTCGTGCGCGTCGGCCGCCCGCGCCGCCTCCTCGATGGCCTGGTCGCTGGCGCCGGGGCGGCCGCAGGCGATGTTGGCGCGGACGGTGTCGTGCAGGACGAGGGTCTCCTGCGGGAGCAGGGTGACGTACTCGCGCAGGCGGGCGAGGGGGAAGTCGCGCAGGGGGACGCCGTCGAGGAAGACCTCGCCCGCGTCGGGGTCGTAGAAGCGGAGGAGGAGCTTGGAGACGGTGGACTTGCCGGCGCCGCTCGGGCCGGTGACGATCACCAGCTCGCCGGGGTTGACCGTGAAGGAGAGGTTCTGGAGGGCCGTGGTGTCGGCGCCGGGGTAGGCGAAGGTGACGCCGCGCAGTTCGACCGTGCCGTCGGGGCGGCCGGTCTCGGTGCCGTGGCGGGGGTCGGTGACGGACGGTTCGACGTCCAGGATCTCGATGAGGCGCTCGGCGCCCGCGGTCGCCGCGGTGACCGTGAGGCCCAGCTGGGCGAGGCCGCGGACCGGCGGGTAGAGGTAGCCGAGGAAGGCGGCGAAGGCGAGGAGCTGGCCGAGGGTCATGCGGCCGGTGGAGATCTCCCAGGCGCCGATGCCGATGACCGCGAGGACGCAGACCGTCTCGATGACGGCCACGAGCTGCTCGTACGCCTCGTTGAGGCGGGTGGAGCGGACGGAGGCGCGGAACCAGGCGGTCGCCTCCTCGTGCAGCCGCCGGCGTTCGGCGTCCCGGCGGTCGTACGCCTGGGTCAGCACGATGTTGCCGAGGGACTCCTCGACGACGGAGGTGATCGCGCCGTCGGCGACGCGGCCCTCGCGGGAGACGTCCTTGATGGAGCCGGAGAAACGGCGGGCCGCGAGCCAGAAGAGAGGGGCGAGGACGAAGGTGGCGGCGGCGAGGTCCCAGCGCAGCCAGAAGGCGGCGGCCGCGTAGAAGAGGGCGGAGAAGGCTGCCGAGGCCGCACCGACCAGTCCCGACACGACCATCGTCTCGATCGCGTCGACGTCACTGGTCAAGCGGGACAACAGGTCGCCCTGGCGGTGGCGTTGGAAGAAGTGCGGGGGCAACTGCTGCACGTGGTCGAAGACATGCTCGCGCAGTCGCATGACGAAGCGTTCGGTGATCCACGCGGCCAGCGAGTTGCCGGCGTACGCGACGATCGCGCCGAGGACGGCGACGCCCAGCCACTTCACTGCCGGGCCCCAGAACGCGGCCAGGGACCCCTTCTGCAGGGCGTTGTCCGTGAGGTCGCTGAAGACGAGGATGGCCTCGGTCTCGGCGAGCGCGGCGACGACCGTGCACAGCCAGACGAGGATCAGCCAGCGACGCAGGCCTCTGGTCAGCGGCCAGAAACGACGGAAGGCTGTGCGGGCGGGAATGGTGGGGGTGAAGTCTTCTTCCTCGTATTCAACCTCCTCATCGTCTTCATAATTCCTGCTCATTTCGCATTCCCCTCCCTTTCCCCCGGAAATCGGAAAGGGGGCCGACGGTGCACCATCGACCCCTTTCTTCAAGTATGAATCAGCCGGATCAGCTGGTTCAGCTGTCCTGGCCGGGCAGCGGCTTGGGCGCCGGCTTCGGGTGGTGCTTCTTCTTGGGCTTCGGCGGGGGCGGGGGCGGCAGCTGCTTGTTCTTGGGCTTCGGGGGCAGCGGGGCGAGCTTCTTGAGGCTCATTTCCGACTCCTTGTTTCGCGCTGTTCTTGTGATGCCATTCGCTGAATTCCGCGTCCGGAACCCGACATCGAAGAACCTACACGGCGCGGAACTCAAGGGACAGCAAAGTCGACGAGAGAACGGCAAACAAGCGCTGTGAATACCTAGGTGAATCCTGAGAGAGGGCGCCGAACCTGAGAGTCCCCTTATGAACCTGAGAGCAACCTTATGAACGGCCGTCCCCCGGTCCTTCCTCCAGCCCGTCCGCCAGTACCTCCGCCAGGTGTCTGCCCCGGACACCGGCCAGTTGTCGCAGTTGGGTGCGGCAGGAGAAGCCGTCGGCCAGGACTGTTGTGCCTGCCGGGGCTTCTCGCACCGCCGGGAGCAGTTGGTCCTCCGCGCAGGTCTTCGACACCTCGAAGTGGCCTTTTTCGAAGCCGAAGTTGCCTGCCAGACCGCAGCAGCCGCCCGCCAGGTCGCCGGTCAGGCCTGCCGCCTCGCGCAGACGGCGGTCAGGGGCGTCGCCCAGGACCGCGTGCTGGTGGCAGTGGGTCTGGCCGGTGATCGGGCGGTTCAGGGCGGGTGGGGTCCAGTCGGGGGCCAGGCGCTCCAGGGCCTCCGCGAAGGTCATGACCGAGGCCGCCAGGCGGGCCGCGCGCGGGTCGTCGTGAAGGAGTTCGGGGAGGTCGGTGCGGAGGGCCGCCGCGCAACTCGGTTCCAGGACGACGAAGGGGAGGGTCGCCGCTTCGGCCAGATCCGGGTCGAGC
This sequence comes from Streptomyces cylindrosporus, assembly GCF_022698165.1. Classification (GTDB taxonomy): domain Bacteria; phylum Actinomycetota; class Actinomycetes; order Streptomycetales; family Streptomycetaceae; genus Streptomyces; species Streptomyces cylindrosporus. Next base: position 273,320 of record NZ_JALDAY010000004.1, on the reverse strand, counting down.
AGCACTCCGAACTGGTCCAGCGTCCGCTTCAACACCTCCCGGGCGCGGTCGAGTTGGCCGGTCGAGATGTACGTCAGGCCGCAGCAGACCCGGTGGCGGCGGGCCGGCCGGAGGCTGGGCGTGAACGACGTGCTGCCGTCATCCTCCCGTACTTCCTTCACCCGCCTGGGCAGCGTCGGCAACGGGACCGGCACGAGTCCGGCCGCGTCCAGCACGCGCACGGCCGCCTTGCCCACCTCCGGGGAGAGGTGCTCGGTGAAGGTGTCCGGCCAGATGAAGACGTGCTTGGGCAGGCCTTCATCGTCATCATCGTCATCGTCATTCTCATCTTCGACCTCGGCCTCGGCTTGGGCTTCGGCTTCGGCCTCGGCTTCCACTTCCTCCTCGGTCTCCTCTTCTTCGGTCTCCTCGAACTCCAGCCCCCTCTCCCGGATCATCCGCAGCATCCGCTCTCTCGCCCAGCGGCCGTACCACTGCGTGAACCTCTCCTCCGCCACCCGCGGGATGTCCCGCTCGGGCGCGATCCCCCCGATCCGTTTCGCGAGCGCCGCCAACGGGCCGATCGAGGCGAGCGCGTTGACCAGCCGTGCCGTGCGGGTGCGGGCCACCCAGTTCAGCCATACCGGCAGTCGGCCCATGCTGTAGTGCGCGGCCGGGCGGCGGCGGCCCTCGTAGTGGTGGTGCAGGAACTCCGCCTTGTACGTGGCCATGTCGACCCCGACCGGGCAGTCGGTACGGCAGCCCTTGCAGGACAGGCACAGGTCCAGCGCGTCCCGTACCTCCGTCGAACGCCAGCCGTCGGTGACCACCTCGCCCGCGAGCATCTCGTGCAGCAGCCGGGCACGCCCGCGCGTGGAGTGCTCCTCCTCGCCGGTCGCCCGGAAGGACGGGCACATGACGGATGCCCCGGGGGCCGATGTCGTACGGCATTTGGCGACGCCGACACACCGCCGGACCGCCGCCGAGAAGTCACCGCCGTCGGACGGGTAGCCGAAGGCCACGTCGACCGGCTTGCCGGGCAGGACCGAGAAGCGGAGGTTCGCGTCCAGGGGGGACGGGTGGACCAGCATGCCGGGGTTGAGGAGGTCGTCCGGGTCCCAGACGGCCTTCGCGCGCTCGAAGAGGGCGACCATGTCCGTGCCGTACATCTTCGGCAGCAGTTCGGCCCTGGCCTGTCCGTCCCCGTGTTCGCCGGAGAGCGAGCCGCCGTGGGCCACGACCACCTCGGCCAGTTCCTCCGAGAAGCGGCGGAAGCGGGCGATGCCCGGCTCGGTGAGCAGGTCGAAGTCGATACGGACGTGGATGCAGCCGTCCCCGAAGTGGCCGTACGGCGTGCCTCGTAGCTGGTGGCTGGTCAGCAGCGCGCGGAAGTCCCGTAGATACGCGCCCAGTCGGGGCGGCGGCACCGCGCAGTCCTCCCAGCCCGGCCAGGCCTCGCTGCCGTCCGGCATGCGTGTCGCCGTACCGCTCGCGTCCTCCCGGACACGCCACAGTGCCCGCTGGTCGGCGGGGTCGGTGACGATCAGGGAGTCGACGACGTCGGCGGCACGGGCGATCGTCTCCGCACGCGCGCGTGCCTCGTCCGGGGTGTCGCCGCCCGTCTCCACGAAGAGCCAGGCCCCGCCGCGGGGCAGTCCGGTCGCCTCGGCCGGCGGGACCAGGTCCGCCGCCATGCCCTCCACCGTGAGCGGGCCGTACGGCAGCAGGCCCGCCGCCGCCTCGGCCGCCGCGCTCTCGTCGGCGTACCCGAGCACGGCGAGCGCACGCGCGCGGGGCGACTCGACCAGTCGTACGACCGCTTCGGTCAGCACGCCCAGCGTGCCCTCGCTGCCGCAGAAGGAGCGGGCCACGTCGGTGCCCTTCTCGGGGAGCAGGGCGTCCAGGGCATAGCCGGAGATACGGCGGGGCAGGTCCGGGAAGCCGGTGCGCAGGCGGGCCAAGTCCCCGTCCACCAAGGCCCGGAGGCCGTCCGGGGCGCCTTGCCAACCCTGGCCGGGGCGTAGGCGCTGCCCGCGCGCGGTGAGCACCTCCAGCTCGATCACGCTGTCCGCCGTGGTCCCCCAGGCGACCGAGTGGGAGCCGCAGGAGTTGTTGCCGATCATGCCGCCGAGCGTGCAGCGGCTGTGCGTGGAGGGGTCGGGGCCGAAGCGCAGGCCGTGCGGGGCGGCGGCCTCCTGGAGGCGGTCCAGCACCAGGCCGGGCTGGACCACGGCGGTGCGGGCGGCCGGGTCGAGGGAGACCAGGCGGTTCATGTGGCGGGTGAAGTCCAGGACGACGCCGGTGCCGGTGGCCTGGCCGGCGATCGACGTGCCGCCGCCGCGCGCCACGACCGGCACGGCGTGCTCGCGGCACACCGCCAGTACGGCCGCCACGTCCTCGGTGTCGCGGGGGGCCACGACTCCCAGCGGGACCCGCCGGTAGTTCGACGCGTCCATGGTGACCAGCGCCCGGTCGGTGACGCCGAAACCGACCTCACCCCGGACGACCCTCCGCAGCTCCCGCTCCAGATCCGTCATGCTCCCAGCATGCATCCCGCCACTGACAGTGACGATGCGCATGGGGCGGCGGAAACTGTGAACGCATTCGGAACCTGCCCAATTCGATCACGAACTCCCATATAGTGACCGGCAGTTGAGCATCAGGTGTCGCTTCTCGCACGGCAACACAACCGGCACGATCGAACCACCTAGGACCCGACCGCGGACCGACCGCGGACTCCGACCGAGGACCCGATTCATGACCGCCCCCACCCTGCCCGGCGAACGACCCAGCCTCCGCAGCCTCGCGCCCGTGCCCCTGCTCACCGCCGTCCTCGCCGCGCTCGCGGTCGCCGGTGCGGTCGCGCTGGCGCCGAGGTCGCAGCGTGTCGCGCTCGGTCTCGGCGCGGGCATCGGCGCGCTGCTGCTGTGCGTGGCCGTCACCGTGGCCACGCGCGCGGTCGTGTCGGCGCGGATCACCCGGCGCCGGCTGGAGGCCGTGACCGCGGACACCGGGCGGCTGCTGCAGGACCGCATCCGGCAGAGCGCGGAGTTCGACCGGGAGCGGGCGCGGCTGACCGAGGAGCTGACGCGCGAGCGGGGGCGGCTCGCCGCCGAGCTCGCGCATGAACGGGCCGTGCTGAGCGCCGAGTTCAGCGAGGAGCGGGCGCGGCTCGCCGCGGAGAACGGGCGGCTGGCCGAGCGGGCGCGGCGGGCCGACCAGGAGCGGGCCACGGCGATCTCGGCGACCGCCAACGCGGCCGGGCGGATGCAGGCCTTGGCCACCGGGATGCTCGCCGACCTGCGCGCGATGGAGGAGCGGCACGACGACGAGGACGTCCTTGCCGACCTGCTCCATCTCGACCACCGTACGGCGCAGGCGGGGCGGCTCGCGGACTCCGTGGCGGTGCTGGCGGGGGCGCGTTCGGGGCGGCGCTGGGCCCGGCCGATCGGCATGGAGTCGATCCTGCGCGGTGCGATGGGGCGGATCAGCGGATATCGGCGGGTGCGGGTGCACTCCGCGAGCGAGGCCGCGGTCGCGGGGCACGCCGCGGAGGGCGTGATGCACGCGCTGGCGGAACTCCTCGACAACGCGGCCAACTTCTCGCCGCCGACTGCGGAGGTGCATGTCTACGTCGAGGAGGTGCCGGCCGGGGTCATCGTGTCCGTCGAGGACAGCGGCCTGGTGATGGGCGACGTCCAGCTCCGCCGCGCCGAACGCGCGGTCTCCGGCGACGAGACGGACCTCGGCGGCCTCACGGGCACGCGCCTCGGCCTGGCGGTGGTGGGCCGACTGTCCCGCAAGTACGGCCTGAAGGTCTCCTACCGCCCGTCGGCCCGCGGGGGCACGGGCGTGCTGATGCTGATCCCGCAGGACATCCTCGTACCCGAGCAGTACGCGAACGGGAACGGGCCACGGGAGGAGTTGACGCTGGCGCGGGTGGGGGTGGGGGTGGGGGTGGGGGTGAACGGGCGGGTGGCTACGGCTGGTGGGGGGCCGGGGGGTGCGGCTGGCGGGAGGCCGGGGAGTACGGCTGGCGGAGGGCCGGGGAGTAGGGCTGGCGAGAGGCCGGGGAGTACGGCTGGCGGAGGGCCGGGGAGCACGGCTGGCGAGAGGCCGGAGAGTACGCCTGGCGAGAGGCCGGGGGGAATGGCTGGCGGAAGGCTGGGTGCGGGTGCCGACAGGAGGCTGGCGGCGACCGCTGACGGAAGCCTGGGGGTGGGTGTCGAGGGAAGCCTGGGGGTGGGTGTCGACGGAAGCCTGAAGGAGGGCGTCGACGGAAGCCTGAGGGCAGGTGCCGACGGAAGCCTGAAGGCGGGTGCCGACGGCGGCCAAGAAGGGTCGGGGAGCGGCGAGTTACCGCTTCTGAGTGACGGGCAGACGCGGAACCCGACCGACGGGACACCTCGGATGCCGGCCGACGGGAAGCCGTGGGTGTCGGGGGACGAACCGGGGGCGGGGTCTGCCGACGGGCGTGCGCGGGGGGTCGCCAACGCGCATGCGCAGGGGTCGGCCGATGGGCACGCGCGTGTGTTGTACGACGGGCACGCGCCAGGGGCCGCCGACGGGCACGCCCCAGGATCCGCCGACGGTCTCGCATCGGGGCCGCACAACGGACACGCGCCGGGCTCTCCCAACCGGCACGCGCGTGTGTCGTACGACGGGCACGCGCATGTGGCCGACGGCGAGCAGCGGAGTGGCGGCGGGCCCGATGCCGTGGGGACGCACGAGTCCTCTGATCGCGGTGCCGCTTCCCTTGGCGAGGTGCTCCCCGTAGCGCTGCCCAAGCGGCGTCGCGGGCGGGCCCTCGCGGAGGCCGAGAGGGAGCGGGAGCGGGCACGCGCGCGTGCTGCCGAGTTCGACCGGGAACGTGGACGCACGCGTGCGCGTGCCGAGGGTTTCGACGGCTTCGGCGACCCAAGCAGCAGCACTGGTGGCCCCGACAGCTCCGGTGGTTCCGGCAGGTCCTGGGGTCTCCGCGATGCCGATCCCTCCGCCCCCGAATCCGCCCGCATCTCCCTCGACGACCCCCTCGCCCGCGCCGCCCGCTTCAGCAGTTTCCGTCGGGCCGTGCGCAGTTCCCTCTCCGACCAGGCCCCACCCACACCGGACACCAACGCCCACGACATCGACGTACACACAGCGCATGGCATCGAGACTCGCGGCCATGCGCCGGACGCCTCCGAAGCGACCGAGACGCGTGGGCGTACGCCCGACACCCCCGAAGCCGCCGAAACCCGCAACCGTACGCCCGAAGCCCCCGAACCAGCCGCCCCCATCCCCTCCCACCAGGAAGGCCCCACAACCTCATGACCGGCACGTCCACCGCCGACGAGAAGCTCACCTGGCTCATCGAGGGATTGTTGGAGCGCACTCCGGGGGCGCGGCACGCGCTCGTGTTGTCCCGGGACGGGCTGAAGCTGTGCCGGACGCCCGAACTCACCGTCGACCAGGCCGATCAGCTCGCCGCGATCGCCGCCGGCATCCAGTCGCTGTCGCACGGCGCGTCCATGGAGTTCGGGGACGGGAGCGGGGGTGTGCGGTCGGCCATGGCCGAGTTCTACGGCGGCGTCCTGTTCATCGTGGAGGCAGGCGACGGCGCCCATCTCGCCGTCGTGACCGACGAAGACGCCGACGCCGGTCTCGTCGGCCACAACATGACCGAACTCGTCGAGCAACTCGGCCTCCACCTGACCGCGCGGCCCCGGACGTCATGAGCCGCCCCGGCAGGGACGACTCACCCGACCGCCTCTACACCCTCACCGGTGGCCGCGCCCGCTCCGCCCCGGACAACCCCTTCGACCTGATGACGCTCGTGGTCGCCGAGTGCGATCCGAGCACCGGCATGCAGTCGGAGCACGCGACGATCCTCCGGCTCGCCCAACGACCCACCGCAGTCGTCGAGTTGGCCGCAGTGCTGAAACTGCCCGTCAGCATCACCAAGATCCTGCTCTCCGACCTCCTCGCGGCGGGCCGGGTCAGCGCACGCCATCCGCGCAAGGCAGCCGTCATCGACCCCGACGTCCTGGAACAGGTGCTCCTTGCACTCCGCAACCTCTGAACCCAGCCGTGAGGAGTTCACCCTGTGACCGCGCCCGTCCCCGCGCCCGTCCCCGCCCCCGCCCCCGTGCCGCTCGGCGGACCCAGGTTCCAGGCCGAACCGGCCGAGCTGTACCGGGAGATGCGGCGCGAGCACGGTGCCGTGACGCCGGTCCTGCTGGACGGGAACGTACCGGCCTGGCTCGTGCTCGGCTACCGCGAACTGCACCAAGTCACCGGTGACCCCGTGCTGTTCAGCCGGGACTCGGAGCTGTGGAACCAGTGGGAGCGCATCCCCGCCGACTGGCCGCTGCTGCCGATGATCGGCCGCCGGCAGCCCTCGATCCTCTACACGGTCGGCGAGCGCCACCGGGAGCGCGCCGCGATGATCAGCGACGCGCTGGAGGCAGTTAACCCCTCCGAACTGCGCACGTACGCCGAGAAGTTCGCGGACGAGCTGATCGACGGGATCTGCGCGAACGGCGTGACCGACCTCGTCGCCGACTACGCGATGCTGCTGCCGGTGCGGGTGCTGGCGCGGCTGTTCGGGTTCCCGGACGAGCAGGGGCCGGGGCTGGTGAGCGCGCTCAACGACATGATCGACGGGCGGGAGCGGGCGATCGCGGGGCAGGGCCATGTGGCCGCGTCCATGGCGCGGTTGCTGAGCGAGCGGCGGGCCGTGCCCGCGGACGACGTGGTGTCGCGGATGCTCGCGAACCGCGGCGGGTTCACCGACGAGGAGATCGCCCAGGATTTGATGGTGATGATGGCGGCCGGCCATCAGCCGACGGCCGACTGGATCGGCAACTCGCTGCGGCTGATGCTCACCGACGAGCGGTTCGCGGCCTCGCTGTTCGGCGGCCGCAACAGCGTCGCGGACGCCATGAACGAGGTGCTGTGGGAGGACACGCCCACGCAGAACGTCGCCGGCCGCTGGGCCTCCCGGGACACGCAGCTCGGCGGCCGGCGGATCCGCGCCGGCGACCTGCTCCTGCTCGGCCTCCAGGGCGCCAACTCCGACCCCCAGGTCCGTACGGACGGCTCCGCGCTCACCGGCGGCAACAGCGCGCACTTCTCCTTCGGGCACGGGGAGCACCGGTGTCCGTTCCCCGCGCAGGAGGTCGCCGAGGTCATCGCGCGCACGGGCATCGAGGTCGTACTGGACCGTCTCCCCGACATCGACCTGGCCGTCCCGCCCGAATCCCTGAGCCGCCGTCCCTCCCCCTGGCTCAGAGGCCTGACCCGCCTGCCCGTCCGCTTCACCCCGGTCCCGGCGCTCTGACCCGACGACACCCCCGGCACTCCGACGACCCCGGCCCTTGGAGGCGCTTCCCCATGACCACCGGCATGGAAGACACCCGGAACACCCGAAATACCCAAGACGCCCAAGACACCCAAAACACTCGCGACACCCGCGACACCCGCGACACCCGTATCGCCCTGGATCCCTTCGTCACCGATCTCGACGGCGAGAGCGCGCGACTGCGCGCCGCGGGACCGCTGGCCGCCGTCGAACTCCCGGGCGGGGTCCCCGTCTGGGCGGTCACGCACCACGCCGAGGCGAAGCAGCTGCTCACCGACCCTCGTCTCGTGAAGGACATCAACGTCTGGGGTGCCTGGCGGCGCGGTGAGATCCCGCCGGACTGGCCGCTGATCGGGCTCGCCAACCCCGGGCGTTCCATGCTCACCGTGGACGGCGCCGACCACCGCCGGATGCGCGCGCTGGTCGCGCAGGCGCTGACGCCGCGGCGAGTGGAGCGGATGCGGGAGAGGATCGCGGAGCTGACCGAAGACCTCCTGGACGACCTCGCCGAACTGACCGGCCTGGACGACCTGGCTGGCCTGGACGATCTGGCCGGGACCCCGGGTCCCGTCGTCGACCTGAAGGCGGCCTTCGCCTACCCCCTCCCCATGTACGTCATCGCCGACCTCATGGGCATCGACGAGTCGCAACTCCCGCGCCTCAAGGAGCTGTTCGAGAAGTTCTTCTCGACGCAGACGCCGCCCGCCGAGGTCGTCGCCACGCTCACCGAGCTCGCGGGCATCATGGCGGCGACGGTCGCCGCGAAGCGGGCCGACCCCGGCGACGACCTGACCTCGGCCCTGATCCTTGCGTCCGAGGACGGTGACCACCTCACCGACGAGGAGATCGTCTCCACCCTCCAGCTGATGGTCGCGGCGGGCCACGAGACGACGATCTCCCTCATCGTCAACGCGGTGGTCCAGCTGTCGCGCCACCCCGAGCAGCGCGCCCTGGTCCTCGCCGGAAAGGCGGACTGGTCCTCGGTGATCGAGGAGACCCTCCGCCACTCCACCCCCACCTCGCACGTCCTGATCCGCTTCGCGACGGAGGACGTCCCGGTCGGCGACCGGATCCTCCCGGCGGGCGACGCGCTGATCGTGTCGTACGCCGCGATCGGCCGCGACGAGCGGGCCCACGGCCCCACCGCCGGCGACTTCGACATCACCCGCACCTCCCCGAACCGCCACATCTCCTTCGGCCACGGCCCCCACGTCTGCCCCGGCGCCGCCCTCTCCCGCCTGGAGGCGTCGGTAGCCCTCCCGGCTCTGTACGAGCGCTTCCCGGGCCTCGACCTGGCGGTCCCGGCGACGGAACTCCGCAACAAGCCGGTGGTGACCCAGAACGACCTGTTCGAGTTGCCGGTGCGGCTGACGGCGTAGAACTCCAGGAGGCGGGGGGCGAGCAGGCGGGAGCAAGGAGGCAAGGGGCAAGGTCGTCCACGGAGCGTCTCACCCGACGGACGACGTTTCGCCCACGTTTCCTCCACCGGCTACGCTCCCCCCGTGGCTGAGATCCAGATTCCCGCTGACATCAAGCCCGCCGACGGACGTTTCGGCGCGGGCCCCTCCAAGGTGCGGACGGAAGCGCTGGACGCGCTCGCCGCCACCGGTGCGTCCCTGCTCGGTACCTCCCACCGCCAGGCCCCGGTCAAGAACCTGGTCGGCCAGGTGCGCGAGGGCATCTCCGAGCTGTTCCAGCTGCCCGAGGGGTACGAGGTCGTCCTCGGCAACGGCGGGTCGACCGCGTTCTGGGACATCGCGACGCACGGCCTGATCGAGAACAAGTCGCAGCACCTCAGCTTCGGCGAGTTCAGCTCGAAGTTCGCCAAGGCCGCGAAGCTCGCCCCCTGGCTGGCGGAGCCCGACGTCATCACCACCGACCCCGGCACGCACCCCGAGCCGGTCGCCGAGGCGGGCGTCGACGTCTACGCCTTCACGCACAACGAGACCTCGACCGGCGTCGCCATGCCGATCAAGCGCGTGGCCGGTGCCGACGAGGGCGCGCTGGTTCTGGTCGACGCCACCTCCGGCGCCGGCGGCCTGCCGGTGGACGTCAGCGAGACGGACGTCTACTACTTCGCCCCGCAGAAGTCCTTCGCCTCCGACGGCGGCCTGTGGATCGGCGTCTTCTCCCCGGCCGCGATCGAGCGCGCCGAGCGCATCCACGCGTCCGGCCGCCACATTCCGGAGTTCTTCTCGCTCCCCACGGCGATCGACAACTCCCGCAAGAACCAGACGTACAACACCCCGGCGCTCGCCACCCTCTTCCTGCTGAACCAGCAGCTGGAGTGGATCAACGGCCAGGGCGGCCTGGACTGGGCGGTCCGCCGCACGGCGACCTCCTCGCGCACGCTGTACGGCTGGGCCGAGGACGTGAAGTTCGCCAACCCGTTCGTCGCGGACCCGGCGAAGCGCTCGCAGGTCATCGGCACGATCGACTTCACCGACGAGGTCGACGCGGCCGCCGTCGCCAAGGTCCTGCGCGCCAACGGCATCGTCGACACCGAGCCCTACCGCAAGCTCGGCCGCAACCAGCTCCGCGTCGCCATGTTCCCGGCGATCGACCCGGAGGACATCGACGCGCTGACGAAGTGCATTGACTACGTGATCGAGAAGCTGTAACTCCCTGGCCAACCTGCATAGTTGTCCACGTAGTTGTTCACGTAGTCGTGCAGCTTGTTGCAGGGCCCTGTCGGTGACAGGGCCCTGTGCGCTGGGTACGGCTGTGGCATGAACAGACCGATACCCGGCACCGTGCAGGTCGCGGTGCGTCACATCCTCAGCGACAACACGACCGGCGTGCTGACCAAGACCCGCAGCATCACCTGGCGGGACACCCGGTACCGGGTGCGCCGGCCGGCATCAGGCAAGCACACCGTGCAACTGACCTGCTCGGCGTGCGAAGCCGCCGTCCTGGCCGAGGTCCGGGACGAGGCCGGTACCCGCAGGACCACCACCGTCCTGCGGGCTCTGGCCGCATTGTGCGTGCTCGTCCTCGTCGTGGCCTTCGGTTACGCCGTCCACGAAGGCGGCAAGACGCTGCCCGAGGGCCAGTCGTCACCGGTCCTGTTCCCCATCAGCATCATCGCGATCGCCCTCGCGCTCATCGCCGCTCCCCTGTTCTTCGCCAAGAGCCTCCGCTACACCGGCGTCAGCCTGCTCAACGCCCCCAAGCTGCACGGCATCATGCCGGTGCGCAACTGACCGTCGGCACACCCCCGCCCCCGGGCGCGCCCCCGAACCCGAAGCTCACCGAACCGCCCACCGGCACACTCCCGTTGTGCGCGGCGTTCACCGCCGTCACCGTGGCGCCGCTCTGGGTGTACGAGGCGTTCCACATGTTGGTGACCTGCTGGGCGCCGCTCCACGTCCAGGTCACCTTCCAGGACGAGATCGCAGCCGTACCGGTGTTGGTGACCTTCACCTCCGCGTTGAACCCGCTGCCCCAGTCGCTGCTGACGGTGTAGGCGGCGCTGCACGCGGCCGACCCCGGGGAGCCGCCGCCGCTTCCACCGCCCGTGCCCGGGAACAACGGCGCCTTCACGCTCGCCAGGTAGCCGTCCTTCACCGTGTCCACGGTCTGCCAGTCGTCCTTCAGGATCCCGCCCGTGTCACCGGAGTTGGGGTTCCACGACCAGAACGTCCAGTGGAAGGAGTCGGCCCCGTACGCCGACGTCGGCCGCAGGTAACTCACCAGCGCCGCAAGCCACTTCTGGTCGACGGCCGACGCGAGCGTCGTACCGAACTCGCCCACCCACACCGGCGCGATGTTCTGCTTGAAGATGTAGCCCCAGTACTTGTCCCAGACCCCCGGCATGTTGTCCGGGAAGGAGGGATCGCTGAACCACGGCTGCTGGGCCACGCTGGTGGCGTAGTCGTGGGCGGAGTACACGACCCGGCCCGCGACGTCGAGCTGCACCGGGTACTGGGCCACGCCCATCAGGTTGCCGCCCCACCACCCGGACACGCCGTTGTACGTCTGCACGCCCTCGACGAAGATCAGCAGATCGGGGTTGACCCCGAGCACGGCGTTGCCGGCCCGCTGAGCCGCCAGCCGCCAGTCCGTCGCCGTGTCCCCGCAGCCCCAACAGGCCGGATCGTGCGGCTCGTTGTGCAGATCGATGCCGACGACGGTGTCCTGGCCCTTGTAACGGGCCGCCAGTGCCTTCAGGTCGGTGATCCAGGTCGACTCGGGGACCGCCGCCGTGTACCAGAGCGCCGACTGCCCGCCCGCGTCGGGCCGGTGCCGGTCGAGGATGACCTTGAGGCCGTCCTGACCGGCGTAGGCGACCAGCTTGTCCATCACCTGAAGGGAGTTGAGGCCCTGCAGGTCGGCGTTCTTGCCGCTGCTGAAGTCGATGCTGTTGGGGACGGTGGAGGACTTGAAGATGTCGTCGCTGTAGGGGAGGCGGATGGTGTTGTAGCCCAGCGACCTCATCTGGTCGATCATGGACTTGTAGTCGCGGGACCAGAGCCCGTGGACCACGTAGTTGCTCGTCTCGAAGCCGAACCAGTTGATGCCGGCGATCCGGACCGGCTGCCCGGCCGCGTCCAGGATCTGCCGGCCGCTGGTGTGCCAGTACCCGGCACCGGGTGCCTCGGCCGCGTCCGCCGGACGGACCCCGGCACCGGCCAACGGCAGCAGGAGCGCCGCCGCACCGGCGCACAGCGCTCTTCGCAGGCTGCGGAACATGTCGCTGCTTCCTCTCGGGAGTTCGGGAGGCGCGGGCCCGGAACGAGTGGGAGCGCTCCCACAACCCGGCACCTCCCATGGAAGCCAGCCACCATGAACACGTCAACAGCTAGGACAGAGCAGGACGGGAGGAGACCGGACCGAATGCCGGTCAAAGCCCCCGCCGGGCCCGCTAGTTACGCCGGGTCAGCCGCCGGAAGCCGAACAGCACCGCCACCACGACCGCGACGGCGAGGGCGCCGACCTTGAGTTTTCCGTCCGGGCCGGTGCCGTTGTCCCCCGACGCGCCCGAACTCCCGCTGGACGAGGGCGAGTCGGAGCCGGTGCCCGCGGCGCCGCCGGGGGCGTCCTGTGCCTGCACCTCGCTGTTCGCGCCCTCCATCCCGAGCAGGATCTTCGTACCGTCGGCGGAGTAGGAGACGGACTCGCCCTGTCCGAGGGGCACGTCGAAACGGCCGCCGCGCTTGAGGTCGCCGCCGTTCCAGTCGTACCAGATACCGCCCAAGTACCCCCGTACGACGATCCGTTCGCCGTTCGGCGAGAACGCGGCGTCCGTGGCCCACAGGTCGATGGGCTTGACCGGCTTGAAGACGTTGGTGCCGGTGGAGGAGAGGGTCGCCGGGCCCTCGTAGAGATGGCCGCCGTCCTCGTGCTTGTCGATGATGTAGACGCGGCCGGTCTTGGGGTGGACGAGGAGCGACTCGGCGTCGCGGGAGCCGTCGGTGTACTTCACGACGTACTGGGTGGCCCGGATCGACTGGTCCTTGAGGACCTTCGGCTCGGGGAACTTGTAGATCCAGACGTACGGCCAGGTCACGCCGTCGTTGTCGCCGATGTCACCGACGTAGATCTGGTTGCCGGGGCCCATGGCGACGGCCTCGACGTCGCGCTGCGTGCCCACCCCGGTGAGGGTGATCGTCGCGACCGTCTTCCCGGTGCCGCTGTCGACGGCGTAGAGGTGGACGCCCTTGCCCGTGTCCTGGTCGTTGTGGGTCCAGTAGATGCCCGGGTGGAGGTGCGAGGCGGTGAGACCGCTGGACTCGGTGATCCGCGGGTCCTTGATGGTGAACCCCTGGTCCCCCTTGCCGTCGTCGGCGGCGGAGGCGGAGGCGGCGGGCAGCGCGAAGGCGCCCACGAGCAGGATCCCGGCGAGGAGAGCGAACGGTCGGCGCATGCCCCAAGCCTGCCATCCCGGACTGTCAGCAAGGTGTCAGGCTTCACACCTCACCCGCCCCATTGATCCCCCGCCGATCGTCCATCATGAGCGGATGCTTAGGTTCATGCCGGTCGGTGACTCCATGACGATCGGGAGCGCGGGCGAACACACCTGGCGCTATCGCATGTGGCAGCACCTGCGGGACACGTACGGCGGCCCGTTCGCGCTGGTCGGCCCGCGCGAGACGCTGTACGACAAGGCGGCGGGGGCGCCGACCTCGTACGAGTACGCCGACCCCGACTTCCCGCGCGCCCATCTGGCCGGCTGGGGCGAGGGCTGGCAGCACATGGCACCGCTGATCGCGGAGGCGGTACGGTCCTGCCGCGCCGACGTCCTCCTCGTCTCCCTCGGCCTGATCGACCTCGGCTTCTACACGAACGCGGACCAGACCGCCGAGAACGTCCACCGCTTCGTGGCGGAGGCCCGCTCGGCCAACCCGCGCATCCGCATGGCGGTCCTCCCCGTGATCCCGAACGTCCGCGCCACGACGGACGCCCCCTTCGCCGCCCAGGTCACCCGCTTCAACGAACTCCTGGCGAAGACGGTCGCCGACCTGGACGAGCCCCGCTCGCCCCTGCTTCTGGCGTCGCCGCCGCCCTCGTACGACATCAATCTCGACACGTACGACGGCACGCACCCGAACGCGAGCGGCGAGCACCGGATCGCGGCGGCCTTCGCGGACGCGATGCACCAGGGGTGGGATCTGGGGGAGCCGTATGAGGGGTGACCCGACCCCGTGACGTGGTCACCGTGCGTATCGTTGTACTGCGCGGCTGCACCTGTTCGTGGGCGGCCGGGGAGGAGCGCCACGGTGACCGTCGTTGAAGACAGGATCGAGATGGCCGAAGCGAGCGGCGAGCTCACTCTGGATGTCATGTTCGAGTGGCTCGAGAAGATGCCCATCCCCGAGGGAACGAAGGTCGAGATCGTCGGGGGAAACATCTTCATGTCACCGCAGCGGCACACCCATTTCCAGATCGTCTTCGACATCCTGGAGCAGCTGCGGGCCAAGTATCCGCGCACCCGACTGGCCTCGGACGTGCGGATCGACTTCCCCGGGCATCTCAACGGCTTCGCCTGTGACGTGGCAGCCGTGGCCGACCGTTCGGTGAGGGACGACAAAGGACGCTGGCGCTACCAGGACGTGGAGTTCGTCGCGGAGGTCATCTCCAAGAACACGGCCGCCAACGACTACGGCCCCAAGAAGGACGCCTACGCGCTCGCCGAGGTCCCCGTCTACCTCATCGCCGACCCCTACCAGGGCAAGTGCCACCTCTACACCCAGCCCAAGGACGGCGAGTACATCGCTGAATTCTCCATCGCCTTCGGCTCGGACCTCGACATGACCACCACCCACCTCGGTCTCACCCTCAAGACCGACGAGTTCCCCCGCGACTGACTGACAGAATCGCCCCATGGCGATCATCCACCACACCACCGTCAAGCCCACCAAGCTCGAACTCCTCACCACCTGGCTGCCCACCCGGCCCTGGTATGTCGGCGGCGGCACACCGGAGTTGGCCAAGGCCGGCGGGTTTCGGCTGGACGATCCGGAGGGCGAGGTCGGGGTCGAGTTCATGGTGGCCGTCGACACCTCCGGCCCCGCACCCGTCGCCTACCACGTGCCCCTCACCTACCGCGGCGCCCCTCTCCCCGGCGCCGAGCACGCCCTCGTCGGCACCATGGAGCACGGTGTGCTGGGCCCGCGTTGGGCCTACGACGGCACCCACGACCCGGTCCTCCGCACCGAACTCCTCGCGCTGATCGAGGGCCGCGCCCAGGCCATGGCCCAGAGCATCACCGACACCCCGGATCACGAGGTGGCCCGCTCGTACACCGGCCCCGGTCTCGGTGCCGCGTCCCACCCGGTCCAGATCACCGACGACCGGCACGGCACCACATTCCCCGCCCCGGACGGCACCACCCTCCGCATCCACCGCGTCCTCGACCCCACCGCCCCCGACGCCCGCCCCGAGGCCGCGACCGGCCATGTCGCGGGCGCCTGGCAGTCGCCGGACGGCGCCCGCGTCCGGGCCGTGTTCGCCGCGCTGTACTCCTGACCTTGCCTAGAGCGCACTCCACGCCGTTGGCTTGTGAACCATGAAGTACACGCAGCTCGGACGCACGGGACTCAAGGTCGGCCGACTGGTCCTCGGGACGATGAACTTCGGACCGCAGACCGACGAGGCCGACAGTCACGCGATCATGGACGCGGCGCTGGACGCCGGCATCAACTTCTTCGACACCGCGAACGTGTACGGCTGGGGCGAGAACAAGGGCCGTACCGAAGAGATCATCGGCAACTGGTTCGCGAAGGGCGAGGGCCGCCGCGACAAGGTCGTCCTCGCCACCAAGGTGTACGGCAACATGGCCGCCGACGGCGAGGCCTGGCCCAACCACGACAAGCTCTCCGCCCTCAACATCCGGCGGGCCGTGGACGCCAGCCTGAAGCGGCTGCGGACCGACTACATCGACCTCTACCAGTTCCATCACGTCGACCGCAGCACTCCCTTCGAGGAGATCTGGCAGGCGATCGACGTACTGGTGCAGCAGGGGAAGATCCTCTACGTGGGGTCCAGCAACTTCCCCGGCTACAAGATCGTCCAGGCCAACGAGATCGCCGCCCGCCGCGGCGGGACGATCGGACTGGTCAGCGAGCAGTGCCTGTACAACCTCGCCGAGCGGCGCGCGGAGATGGAGGTGATCCCGGCCGCGCAGGAGTACGGCCTCGGGGTCATCCCCTGGTCGCCGCTGCACGGCGGGCTGCTCGGCGGGGTCATCAAGAAGGAGGTCCAGGGCGGCCGACGCGCCTCCGGACGGGCCGCCGACACCCTCGCCGACCCCACCACCCGCGCGCAGATCCAGGCCTACGAGGACCTGCTGGACAAGCACGGGGTGGAGCCCGGCGAGGCCGCTCTGGCCTGGCTGCTCACGCGGCCGGGAGTCACCGGCCCGATCGTCGGCCCGCGCACGGCCGAGCAGCTGGAGTCGGCGCTGCGGGCGGTGGAGCTGGAGCTGAGCGAGGAGCTCCTGACCGGCCTCGACGAGATCTTCCCGGGTCCGGGGCCGTCTCCGGAGGCCTTCGCCTGGTAGGAACGGCCGTCACGGCGGCGGTGTCCGGCTACTTTCCGAGCGCCGCCGCCAACGCCACCACGACGAACAACAGCACGAGCACACCGGCCATGATCCGGTTCCGGGTCTTCGGGTCCACGTACCCGAGCCTAACCGGCCCCGCCGAGCGCCCAGCGGGCGACCGCCTCGTACCGCGGCTGCTCCCCCGGCACCCCGGACGTCGGCAGGCTGCTGCGCACCAGCACCAGCTCGTCCACCGTCCAGGTGCGGCCGGCGAAGCCCGCGAGGGCGTCCAGGTAGGGCCGTACGTCGATCGCCTCCCGGCTGCGGGCCACCGTGAGGTGGGGCTTGTAGCGCCGGTGCTCCCCCATCTCCACGCCCGCCTTCCGCGCGGCGGCCTCCGCCCGGTCCGCGAGCAGCCGCAGCGTGCGCAGCTCCCCTTCCGCCCCCGCCCACAGCGCCCGCCCGTGCCCGAACTGTCCCCCGCCGCGCAGCGCGAGCGCGAAGGGTTCGGTGCGGCGCGCGGTCCGCGCCAGTCTCGCCGACAGTTCCGGTACGACGTCGTCGTCGACCTCGCCGTAGAAGGCCAGCGTGAAGTGCCAGCCGGGGCGGCCGGTCCAGCGCAGCGCCTCCGCGCCGGGCAGCCGCTTCAACTCGGCCACCTCCGCGGCCAGTTCACCGGCGACGTCCTCGGGCGGCAGCACGGCGGCGAAGAGTCTCATGGGCATCAGCCTGCCACCATGAGGGCATGGAGATCAGCATCAGAGAAGGCGAGCCGGACGACATCCCCGTGATACTCGGCCTGTTCGACGGCGCGGTGGAGTGGCTGGTCGCGCAGGGGCGGACCGGGCAGTGGGGCAGCGAGCCGTGGTCGCGCAACCCGCGGGCGGTGGCCATGGTGGAGCGCTACGTCGGCCAGGGCACCGCCTTCCTCGCGGAGTACGACGGCGTCCCGGCCGGCACCCTGACCCTCACCGACGGCCCCGGCCCCGGCATCCCGCCCGCCGAGGAACCCGAGCGCTACGTCCACCTGCTGGCCTCCGACCGCCGCCTCAAGGGCCACGGCATCGGCGCCGCCCTCCTCGCACGCGCGGCCGATGAGACCCGGCGCTCGGGCATATCGCTGCTGCGGGTGGACTGCTACGCGGGCGGCGACGGCAAGCTCGTGCGCTACTACGAGAGCAACGGCTTCACGCGTACGGAGACCTTCGTCGGCACGGGCGACTGGCCGGGGCAGGTGCTGGAACAGCGCCTGTAGTCCCGCCTCACGCCGCCGCCGTCAGCTCCTCCCGCCGCTCCCGCGGCACGAACCGGACGTGCGGGTGGCCGCCGTTCCAGCCGACCGACAGCCGCAGGCCGCCCACGCGGGCCAGCACCAGGCCGATGAGGACCGCCGCCGTGGCCGCGATCGCGCCGCCGACCGCGAGGCCCGCGCGGACGCCGTACGCGTCCGTGATCCAGCCCGCGATGGGTGCGCCGACCGGTGAGCCGCCGAGGAACACCATCATGTAGAGGGCCATCACCCGGCCGCGCATGGCGGGGTCGGTGCCCATCTGGATGCTGGTGTTGGCGGTGACGTTGATCGTCATGCCGAACATGCCGATCGGGACCATGAGCAGGGCGAAGAGCCAGAGGGAGGGGGCGGTGGCGGCGACGAGTTCCAGCGTGCCGAAGGCCGCCGCGGCCCCGATCATCACCCGCATCCTCGCTGTGCCGCGACGGGCGGCGAGCAGGGCGCCGACCAGGGAGCCGACCGCCATCAGCGTGTTGAACGCGCTGTAGGAGCCGGCGCCCGCGTGGAAGACGTCGTCCGCGAAGGCCGAGAGGTAGACCGGGAAGTTGAAGCCGAAGGTGCCGATGAAGCCGACCAGGACGATGGTCCAGATCAGGTCGGGGCGTCCGGCGACGTAGTGGAGGCCCTCCCGCAGCTGGCCCTTGCCGCGCGGGGCGCGCTCGACGACGTACAGCTCACGCGCGCGCATCAGCAGCAGGCCCGCGATCGGGGCGACGAAGGACAGGCCGTTGAAGAGGAAGGCGTAGCCGGTGCCGACGCCGGTGATCATCAGGCCGGCGACGGCCGGGCCGACCAGGCGGGCGGACTGGAAGTTGGCGGAGTTCAGGCTGACCGCGTTCTGCAGCTGGTCCGGGCCGACCATCTCGGAGACGAAGGACTGCCGGGCCGGATTGTCGACGACGGTCGCGAGGCCGACGGCGAAGGCGGCGAGGTAGACGTGCCAGACCTGGACATGGCCGGTCAGGGTGAGCAGGGCCAGCACGATGCCGGCGACGCCCATCGCGGACTGGGTGAACAGCAGGGCGCGGCGCTTGGGCAGCCGGTCGACCAGGACACCGCCGTACAGGCCGAAGAGCAGCATCGGCAGGAACTGCAGGGCCGTCGTGACGCCGACGGCGGTCGCGGAGCCGGTGAGGCTGAGGACCAGCCAGTCCTGGGCGATGCGCTGCATCCAGGTGCCGATGTTGGAGACGACCTGGCCGACGAAGAAGAGCCGGTAGTTGCGGACCTTCAGCGAGCTGAACATCGAGGACCTGCGGCGGTCGGGGGGAGAGACAGGGGTAGTAGGTGCCGGTGCGGGGGCGGAGTCTGCTCCGGGTCCCGTACTCAAAAGGGTTCGCCTCCTCGAAGTGGCTTACAGATGTGCGAGCTTCTCCAGCACGGGGGCGGCGGCGCGCAGTTTCGCCCACTCGTCCTCGTCCAGGCCCTCGACCAGGTTGGCCAGGAACGCGTTCCGCTTGGCGCGGCTCTCCTCGAGCATGGCCTCGGCCTGCTCGGTCTTGGTGACGACCTTCTGGCGCCGGTCCTCGGGGTGCGGCTCCAGGCGGACCAGCCCCTTGGCCTCCAGCAGCGCGACGATGCGGGTCATCGACGGCGGCTGCACATGCTCCTTGCGGGCGAGCTCGCCCGGCGTGCACGGGCCCCAGGTGGACAGGGTGCCCAGCACCGACATCTCGGTGGGGCTGAGCGACTCGTCGACACGCTGGTGCTTGAGCCGACGGGACAGCCGCATGACGGCTGAGCGAAGCGAGTTCACGGCGGCAGCGTCGTCGCCATGGGTGAGGTCCGGCATCTCTTTAGGGTAACTCATTACTCTCTCTAAACAAGCTGGGGCGCGCCGGGATTCCCGTGACTCCGGACACTCAAACCGCATGTTCACCCGTACGAGTGAGTCGACAGCAGAAAGTGAACATCACCGGAACCCCGCCAGCGACCCTCGACTCCATGGGGACCGAAGTGCTCAGCCTGCGGATAGACGGGGAGCTGCTCGACCGGCTCCGGGACCACGCCTCGAAAAGGGGAATGAGCGTCCAGGACTATGTGGTCCGGACGCTCATTCGAGACGACTTCGACGAGCGGTTCCAGACCGCCGTCGAGGAGACGGAGAAGTTCTACGGGGTTACCTGACCGGTCAGGCCGGACTCAGGCCGGACTCAGGTCAGACCCAGCGCCGGCATCAGGTAGTAGAAGCCGAACACCGCCGCGACGACGTACATCGGCACCGGGATCTCCCGGCCCCGTCCGGCGGCCAGGCGCAGCACCACGAAGGTGATGAAGCCCATGCCGATGCCGTTGGTGATGGAGTAGGTGAAGGGCATCATCACCATAGTGATGAAGGCGGGGATGGCGATCGTGTAGTCCGCCCAGTCGATCTCCCTGACGGAGTTGGACAGGATCAGGAAGCCGACCGCGAGCAGCGCCGGGGTGGCCGCCTGGGACGGGACCATGGTGGCGACGGGGGTCAGGAACAGGGCGATCGCGAAGAGCCCGCCGGTGACGACGTTCGCGAATCCGGTACGGGCGCCCTCGCCGACGCCGGCCGTGGACTCCACGAAGGCGGTGGTGGCCGAGGAGGAGCTGGCGCCGCCGGCGGCGACCGCGAGGCCGTCCACGAACAGGACCTTGTTGATGCCGGGCATCTCGCCCTTGGCGTTGGTCAGCTTCGCCTCGTCGGAGACGCCCATGATCGTGCCCATCGCGTCGAAGAAGCACGACAGCAGGACCGTGAAGACGAAGAGGATGCCGGTCAGCACGCCGACCTTGTCGAAGCCGCCGAACAGGCTGACCTTGCCGATCAGGCCGAAGTCGGGGGTGGCGACCGGGTTGCCGGGCCACTTCGGGGTGGTCAGGCCCCAGGACGGCACCGTGGCGACCGCGTCGATGATCATCGCGAGGACGGTCATGGTGACGATCGAGATCAGGATCGCGCCGGAGACCTTGCGGACGAGGAGCGCGAGGGTGAGCAGCGCGCCGAGGACGAAGACCAGGACCGGCCAGCCGTTGAGGTGACCGTCGCCGCCGAGCTGGAGCGGGACGGTGGTCTGGGCGGCGTCCGGGATGCGGGAGACGAAGCCGGAGTCGACGAGCCCGATCAGCATGATGAACAGGCCGATACCGATGGAGATCGCCTTGCGCAGGCCGAACGGCACGGCGTTCATGACGCGCTCGCGCAGGCCGGTGGCGACCAGGAGCATCACGATGAAGCCCGCGAGCACGACCATGCCCATCGCGTCCGGCCAGGACATCCGGGGGGCGAGCTGGAGCGCGACGACCGAGTTCACGCCGAGGCCGGCGGCGAGGGCGATCGGGACGTTGCCGACGACGCCCATGAGGAGGGTGGTGAAGGCGGCCGTGACGGCGGTCGCCGTGACCAGCTGCCCGTTGTCCAGGTGGTGCCCGTACATGTCCTTCGCGCTGCCGAGGATGATCGGGTTCAGCACGATGATGTAGGCCATCGCGAAGAAGGTGGCGAAGCCGCCCCGGATCTCGCGGGGCAGGGTCGAGCCCCGCTCGGAGATCTTGAAGTAGCGGTCTAGGGCGGTGTGCATTGGATGTTCCTACGAGCAGAAGTGGACAGACGCAAACGGTTTCAGTATGAACATATGAGATCGCTGGTGACCATCTCCGCGCGTAGATGTGATCGCCTCGTAAGCTGTCTTCCATGGCGAAGTGGACACCGCAGCACGAGGCGCCGGAGCCCCTGGAGGGCCCCGTGGTCGCGACCATCACCGGCGGCACCATCCTCTGGTTCGTCCTCTTCCTGGTGCAGCTGCCCTTCTACGGCTGGTACGACGACCACGGTCACCTGTGGTGGCTGTGGACGTGTCTGGCCGGCGGAGTCCTCGGGCTGTACGGCGTCTACTTCGTCCGGCGGCGCGACGCGGCGATCAAGCGGGCGGCGGCACCGGAGGCGGAGTCGGCCGAGTAGGCCGTACTACCGCTGCACGAGCCTGCTCCTCCCCAGGTCGGATCTTCCGCCCACTCGGCGGGTGAAGCCGCAAATCCGCACGTACCGTCGAATGCATGACGCACATCGACGCGGGCGCCGAGCTCGACCCTGCGCACCCTGTGACCGCCTCCGTGGCGGCGCGCGGACTGACCGCGGCCGAGGTGGCCGAGCGGGTGGCCCGGGGGCAGGTCAACGACGTTCCCCTGCGCAGCAGCCGGTCGATGGCGGAGATCGTCCGGGCGAACGTCTTCACCCGGTTCAACGCGATCATCGGTGTGCTCTGGCTGATCATGCTGTTCGTCGCGCCGTTCCAGGACAGCCTGTTCGGGTACGTGATCATCGCCAACACCGGCATCGGGATCATCCAGGAGTGGCGGGCGAAGAAGACCCTCGACTCGCTGGCCGTGATCGGCGAGGCGAAGCCGACGGTACGGCGGGACGGGATCGCCGCCCAGGTCAGCACCTCGGAGATCGTGCTGGACGACCTCATCGAGATCGGGCCCGGCGACAAGGCCGTGGTCGACGGGGTGTGCGTCGAGGCCGACGGCCTGGAGATCGACGAGTCGCTGCTCACCGGCGAGGCCGACCCGGTCGTCAAGCGGCCCGGGGACCAGGTGATGTCGGGCAGCTTCGTGGTGGCCGGCGGCGGCGCGTTCC
This sequence comes from Streptomyces cylindrosporus, assembly GCF_022698165.1. Classification (GTDB taxonomy): domain Bacteria; phylum Actinomycetota; class Actinomycetes; order Streptomycetales; family Streptomycetaceae; genus Streptomyces; species Streptomyces cylindrosporus. Next base: position 251,119 of record NZ_JALDAY010000004.1, on the reverse strand, counting down.
AGGCGACCAGGGTGGGCCGGGAGGCGTACGCCGCCCAACTGGCCGAGGAGGCCTCACGCTTCACCCTCGTCCACTCTGAACTGCGCACCGGTATCTCCACGATCCTCAAGTACGTGACGTGGATGATGATCCCGACCGCGATCGGCCTGGTCATCAGCCAACTCTTCGTCAAGGAGCACGGGTTCAAGGACTCGGTCGCGCGGACGGTCGGCGGGATCGTGCCGATGGTCCCGGAGGGGCTGGTGCTGCTCACCTCCGTCGCCTTCGCGATAGGCGTGATCCGACTTGGCCGGAAACAGTGCCTCGTGCAGGAACTCCCCGCCATCGAGGGCCTCGCCCGCATCGACACCGTCTGCCTCGACAAGACCGGCACCCTCACCGAGGGCGGCATGGACGTCACCGAGCTGCGGCCCTTGCAGGGCGCCGACGAGTCGTACGTACGCAAGGTGCTCGGCGCCCTCGGCGAGTCCGACCCGCGCCCGAACGCCTCCCTCCAGGCGATCATCGACGCCTACCCGGACGTCGAGGACTGGCGCTGCACCGAGTCGCTGCCCTTCTCCTCCGCCCGCAAGTACAGCGGCGCCACCTTCAGCGAGGGCAACGGCGAGAGCAGTACGTGGCTGCTGGGAGCGCCGGACGTGTTGCTGGGTGACGGCGACCCGGCCCTCGCGGAGACCGCACGCCTCAACGAGCAGGGGCTGCGGGTGCTGCTGCTGGCCCGCGCGGGCCGTGAGCTGGACGATCCCGAGCCCGCGCGGGAGGCCCGGCCGACCGCTCTCGTCGTACTCGAACAGCGGCTTCGGCCCGACGCGGCGGACACCCTGCGCTACTTCGCCGAGCAGGACGTCAAGGCCAAGGTGATCTCCGGGGACAACGCGGTGTCGGTGGGCGCGGTGGCCGCGAAGCTGGGGCTGAGCGGCACCACCGTCGATGCCCGCCGGCTGCCCTCCGACCAGGAGGAGATGGCGAAGTCCCTCGACGAGGGCACGGTGTTCGGGCGGGTCACCCCGCAGCAGAAGCGGGACATGGTGGGCGCCTTGCAGTCACGCGGGCACAACGTCGCGATGACCGGGGACGGGGTGAACGACGTACTGGCCCTGAAGGACGCGGACATCGGCGTCTCGATGGGGTCGGGGTCGGAGGCCACGCGGGCGGTCGCGCAGATCGTGCTGCTGAACAACAGCTTCGCGACGCTGCCCGACGTGGTCGCCGAGGGGCGCCGGGTCATCGGGAACATCACGCGGGTGGCGACGCTGTTCCTGGTGAAGACGGTGTACTCGGTGCTGCTGGCGGTGCTGGTGGTGTGCTGGCAGGTGGAATACCCGTTCCTGCCACGGCACTTGACGCTGCTGTCCACCCTGACGATCGGCGTCCCGGCCTTCTTCCTGGCCCTCGCGCCCAACAAGGAACGGGCCCAACCCCACTTCGTACGGCGGGTGATGCGGTACTCGATCCCGGGCGGGGTGGTGGCGGCGGTCGCGACCTTCGTGACGTATCTGATCGCCCGTCACTACTACGTCGGTGAGGGCTCGTTGGACGCGGAGACCAGCGCGGCGACGCTCACGCTCTTCCTGATCTCGATGTGGGTGCTGGCGATCATCGCCCGCCCCTACACCTGGTGGCGGATCGCCCTGGTGGCCTCGATGGGCGTGGCGTTCCTGTTCGTGCTCTTCGTCCCGTGGCTCCAGCACTTCTTCGCGCTGAAGCTGGTCGGGGTGACGATGCCGTGGGTCGCGGTGGGCATCGCGGCGGTGGCGGCGGTCGCCCTGGAACTGCTGTGGAAGTGGGTCGACCGCCGCTTTCCTGCGTAACGCTCCGCTGGATGTGCCGAGACGTGTCGTCGTTCGTCTGCGGCATCATCGTGGCCGGTCGCGCAGTTCCCCGCGCCCCTTTGGGGCGCGGTTCTTACTGCACGTCTACGTAGTCGCCCGTCGCGCTGACCGCCGGGGTCGTCGTGGTGCCCGCGAAGGAGAAGCGGTAGTAGCCGTCGACCGTGGCCTTGGTCGTCGTCTTCAGGGCGCCCGTCGAGTTCGAGTAGATGCCCTTGAGGGTGGTGTAGGTGGTGGAGCCCTTCTTGCGGAACTGGAGCTTCACCGGCTGGTTGGTGTAGCCGTGGTACTTGTTGTCCTCCCAGTTGGCGCGCGTGAGCGTGCCGGTGACCGTGATGGTCTTGCCCTTCTTCACCGGCTCCGGCGAGGCGTTCACCGTCAGCTTGGAGAAGCGCTGGACGAGGGTGGTGCCGAGGCCCCCCTGCAGGGAGTAGTCGTTGGTGCTGTACTGCAGCGCGAGCGCGCCGGCCGACCACTTGCCCGCTTCGGAGTTGAGCAGGTCGCCCTCGGCCGGATAGATGTCGATCTTGCCCGAGCAGCTGGCGGTGGTGTCGGAGGTGACCGTGCAGGTGGCGGGCGCCTCGCCGCCGAGCATGTTCGTCGGGGCGGTGATCGAGCCCTTGTAGATGACCGGGCCGCTGTCGAAGTCGTCCGACGTGGGGTCGTAGTTCGCACCGTGGGTCAGCGTGTAGGTGACCGTGGTGGAGTAGTGGCCGCTGACGCCGACCTTGATCGCCTTGGCGATCTTCAGGTCCGAGAAGGTGACGCCGAGGTCCGCGGCGGTGGTGTCGGCCGTGCTGAACGCGGTCCTGCCGGAGTGTGCGGCGAGGATCTTCGCGGCTTCCGCCTGGTACGAGGACGTCGAGTCCGCTGCCTGCGCGGCCGGCAGGGCGAAGGCGGAGATGGCCAGGGCGCCGGAGACGGCGGCCACAGTGGCACGTATGCGCATGTGTTCCCCAAGTGGAGAAAAGTGAATGTGGAGCCTGTTGGCTCACGGGATGAGATCCGTGACCGGTGTGGGGAGTTGTACGGGGTCCGGGGATTTTTACCGTGGATTGCGAAGCCCTTGCCATCCACGGAGAAACGGCGGCTTCCGGGGTCCCCGCCCGGAAGCCGCCGTCACTCGCGGTTGGTTGCCGCTTACTTCACGTCGACGTAGTCACCCGCGGCGCTGACGGCCGGGGTGGTCGAGGTGCCCGCGAAGGAGAAGCGGTAGTAGCCGTCGACCGTGGCCTTGGTCGTCGTCTTCAGGGTGCCGGTGGAGCTCGTCTTGATGGTCTTCAGCGTGGTGTAGGTGCTGGAGCCCTTCTTGCGGAACTGCAGCTTCACCGACTGGTTCGCGTAGCCCGCGTACTTGGTGGTCTCCCAGTTGGCGCGGGAGAGCTTGCCGGTGACCGTGACGGTCTTGCCCTTCTTGACCGGCTCCGGCGCGGCGTTGACGGTCAGCTTGGACAGGCGCTGGAGGTTGTAGGCGGCGACCTTGTCCTTGACGGCGACGCCGACCTTGCTCAGGTCCAGGTCCGGGTCGTCCGGGAGCTGGCCGTTCCAGGCGACGGCGAAGGCGGCGGCCTTCCAGGCGCCCGCGTCCTCGTTCAGCAGGGTGAACGGGTCGACCGCGACGGAGGCGGTGCAGGTGGCGACGGTGTCCGAGGTGTCGGTGCACTTCGCCGGGTCGCTGTCGATCCACCACTCCTCGTCGTCGAAGGAGGCGCCGCGGTAGAGCTCGACGGCGGAGACGAAGTCGTCCGCGTGGATGTTGACCTCGACGCCGTGGGTCAGCGTGAAGGAGACCGGCACCTTCACGACGTTGGTGGTGCCCACGACGATGTTCTTGCCCTTGTTGACCTTCACGTTGGAGAAGGTGGCGTTCAGGGCGTACGGCGTGCCGGTGACGTCCGCGGTGCTGAACGCGGTCTTGCCGGCGGCGGAGTGGGCGGCCTTGTTGGAGGCGGCGACACCCGCGGGAGCCTTCGGGCCGTCGGCGGCGAGAGCCGCGGGCGCGACGAGGGCGGAGAGGGCCAGGGCGCCGGTGACGGCGGCCACGGTGGTGCGCATACGCATGTGATCCCCGTAAGGAAGTGACCAGTGAGCCTGTTGGCTCACGTGATCAGATCCGTGACGCGGGGGAATGGTTGTACGAGGGTGAACAATTTGTGCGGGAGATTTTGAGATCAAGGACCGCCCTGTGAAGGGCGGTCCGTCCGGTCAGTCGAACCAGCGGTCCCGCGCGAGCTCCTCGGTCCGCGAGGGGTCCTCCAGCAGCGCCGCGACCTCGAATCGCCGCGGCCACTGCCCGGCCGCCCAGGCGAGCCCCGCGGCGACGCCTTCGAGGGTGGCCGCGTGCAGGACGCCGTCGCCGGTCAGCCGCCAGTCCAACTCCACGCCGTCGACGAGGAGTTCCTCGTGTTCGACGTACGTGGCGGGGGTCCGCGGCCCCAGCAGCACCCGTACCGGGTCCGGTACGTCGTGCTCGGCGCCCTCGGAGTCCACCTCGCCGGTCACCGACTCGCTCAGCCGCCGCACCTGGAACAGCTCCGCCAGCTCGGCCGCGCGCGCCGGCCGCACCGGCAGCAGCGGCACACCCTCGGTGAAGGGCAGCAGGTCCGGCGAGTCCACGACCACGGCGTCCGCCGCGTCCACGACCTCCACCCGCCCGTCCACGACGGCCCGCAGCTCGTCCGGCAGTGTCACCTGCTCGGGGTCCAGGTCGGCCAACGCCCCGTAGAGGGCGTGCAGTTGGGCCCCGCTCACCGGCCGCTCGGGGTCGGCGAGCCGGTCCAGCAGCTCGGCGGCGCCGCCCGGCTCGTCGAGGAGCGCCGCGACCGAGGTCCGCACCCCCAGCGCCCGCAGCACCTGCTCGTCGTCGAACCCGGTCGCGTCGGCCTCGTCGTACAGGCCGCGCAGCAGCGGGTCGCCGCCGGAGGCCAGCAGACCGGCGGGGCGCCGCCCGTCGATCACCGGGTGCCCGCGCAGCCACCATGCGGTGTAGGGCCGTACGACTTCATGGGTGCCGTCGGGCAGCAGGATCCGGACCGGCTGGGTGAGCGCGTCCCTCAGCGGCGGCCGGGCGAGCAGCGCGAGGGCCTGCGGCCACTTGTCGTCGTCGACGAGGTCCAGATCCCGTACGGCGATCAGCTCGGTGGCGACGGGCGGTACCGGCGAGTCGGGGAACCGGTCGAGGACGTCCTCGCTCCAGACGTCGACGGCGTCGAGCAGCCCGGCGTCGTCCGGCTCCGCGAAGTCCCCTTCCCGGGGCTCCAGTTCGTCCGGGTCGAGGACGACGTCGGTGGCCCGCACGAGCGCGAAGTTCGCGAGGACCCCGCAGGCGGCCAGCGGCTGCTCGCCCCACTTGTCGGCCAACTCGGCGTCGACGGTGGCGAGTTCACCCTCGCGCATCACGCTGTGGAAGGGGCTGCCGGGAAGGACGAGTTCACCTGCGGGCGCCAACTCCCCCTCCTCGTCGGGGAGGGCGAGGGCGCCGAGCCACGGCTCGTCCCCGGGCTCCAGGCCCGCGTCCCGTACGAGCGCGAGGACGGTGTCGGCCAGTTCCTCGGCGTCCGGGGCATCCTGCTCCCAGTCCAGCCCGCCCTCGTCGTCGAGGGAGGCGGCGACGGCGGCCCGGACCTGCGGGGTGGTGAGGACCGCGCGGGGCGTGGCGGGCAGCGCGCCGAGCTTCTCCAGGAGGGGGTGGGCGGCGTCCGGGTGGGCGACCTTGAGGCCGAGGCGGGCGAGCACCTCGGGGTCGATGCGGGCCGCGTCCGCGGTGGGCAGCAGCACCTGCCGGGGCCCGATGGTGGTCCGCCCGTCGGCGAGCGGCACGGGCAGCCCGGTGAGCCGGTCCGGATCGACCCCGGCGAGGCTGTCGTAGAGCCGCCGCCACCAGCCGGGCTCCTTCTCCAGCCCCGCGAGCCGGTCGACGGCGTCGGTGAGGGGAACGCGGGCGACGCCCAGGGTCCGCAGCTCGGCCCGGCGTTCGAGACCGGCGGGCAGGAGAGTGGGCAGCACTTCGGCGAGCACCCGAACGGTCTCGGCCCCGGCACCCTCGACGATCTCGGCGTCTCGGGGGCGGAGGGACTCGGGGAGGTCGAGATCGGACGCGTGCGCGTCGGCGAACTCGGCGGAGCCGGCCGCCCTGGCGCCCGCGACGGACCCGGTCGGCTCGCCGGACCAGGCGGACCCGGCCGACGGGGTCTCTCTCGGTCCGGCGGCCCCTTCGGCTTCCGCGGCCGCCGCGGTCTCCGCCGCCGGTGGCAGGAACTCTGTCCTCGGGAGGCGTTCTAGGATCGCCGCTCGCAGTGCGCCGTCCAGTTCGCCCTTGCCCAGGGGGCCCGGGACCAGGGTGATGATGCCCTCGGTCACCGGGCGCCAGGTGCCGAGGAGTTCGGCGTAGGCGTCCGCCGCGCGCTGGACGAGGAAGTCGGTGAGGGGGCCGGGGGCGGCGTGGCGGCGGGTGGTGTCCAGCGGGAAGGAGGCGATGAGCAGCGCCGGTACGCCGAGGGGCTCGTCACTCGGGGTCGGGGCGTGGACGAAGGGGCTGGTGGCGGGCCGGGCGGGGCTGCCGTCGGCGTCGGCCGGTACCGCCCAGGTGACGGACCAGTGCGGGCGGAGGCGCTCCTCGACCGGGCGGTCGGCGAGCAGGTCCGGGGTGAGCGGGCCGTGCGCGGCGGCGGTGCGCCAGCGGGTCGTGCCGGTCCGGGAGTCCTCCACGACCGTGTAGGGGCCGTCGGCGCCGCGGCGCAGGGTGCGCACGGTGCCGGTCTCGACCACGACCTCCTCCAGGCCCGGCAGGGCGAGGAGCAGCGCGTCGTCGACGGCGTCGAGGAGCCGCTCGGCGAGATCGGTGGCGGCGGTGTCGCGCAGCGGCAGGATCACGACGGTGTCGTACGGGTCCGGGGCGGAGCCCTCCGCGGCGAACGGCAGCCGCAGCAGCGGCACATGACCGTCCCGCCGCCGGATCTCGTCGCCGAGCCCGGGGCTGTGCCGCGCGGTGTCGGCGGCGAGCTCCCGCGCCTCGGCGAGGGACCACCGCACACCGCCGTGCCGGCCGACGACCGCGGGTTCGTCGGTCACGGCGAGCACGGCCGCGAACCCGACGCCGAACCGCCCCACGGCCCCGTCCCGGTCCCCGGCGTCCCGCTTGGCGGAGGCCCGCAGCGTGGCGAGCGACTCGACACCGGCCGCGTCCAGCGGGGCACCGGTGTTGGCGGCGACGAGGACGCCGTCGCGGAGGGTGAGGCGCAGCCGCCCCGGCACGCCCGCCCGGGCGGCGGCGTCGGCGGCGTTCTGCGCGAGTTCGACGACGAGCCGGTCCCGGTACCCGCCGAGGACGAGATCCTCCTCGGCGTTGGCGTCCTCACGGAAACGGGCGGGGCTGGTGGCCCAGGCATCCAGCACACCACGCCTGAGACGGGCGGTGCCGAAGGGATCCGCACCTTCGGCTGCGGGCCGCACGAACTTGCTCACGTTCACTCTCCTCATCGGCGTGAGCACGAAGGTACCGCCGCGCGCGGGAGGAGAGCGCCACGGGCCGTCCGCGGACGCCGGACGGCTACGAGTGCCCCAGCTCCGCCGCGTCCTCGTCCGCCACCGCCGGCACCGAGCCCGAGTCCGCGGACGGGCGCAGCGGGAAGGGGTCGACCTTGGTCTCGTCGATCACCGGCGGGGCCGGGACCGGCGGCTTCGGCATGACCGCGGCCTCGGAGTGGCCGCCGCAGCCGTAGGAGAGGGAGACCACCCGGCCGTCCGCCGGGGAGAACTCGTTGGCGCAGACGCCGAAGGCCTGGCCGAGGGAGCCGCCGATCGGCTGGAGGAAGCCGCAGCTGACGCAGGTCGCGGGGGCCGCCTGGGCCATGGGGGTCTTCGCGCCGTACGCCTCGTCCCAGCGGTCCGCGGCGATGTGCAGGCCGTAGCGGGACAGGACCCGGGCGCGGCGCATGCCCAGTTCCTCGGCGACCGAGGTGATGGAGCCGCGGGCGGGGGTGACCGGAAGGTTCGCGGGGGTGCCGGCGGTGACCTCCGCGTCCTCCGCCTCCACCAGCTCGGCCATCTCCTCGGAGACCGGCGAGGAGGGCATCGGCTCGTCGTCGCCGGAGTAGCCCGGCTCCAGGCGCAGGTCCTCGGCGTCGGTGGGCAGGAGGTCGCCGGGGCCCATGTCGCCGGGGCGGAGGCGTTCGCTCCACGGGACCCACTCGGGCGCGAGGAGGGCGTCCGGGCCGGGCAGCAGGACGACCTCGTCGAGGGTGACGATCTTGGCGCGGGAGGCGCGGGCCACGGTGACCGCCCACCGCCAGCCGCGGTACCCGAGCTCCTTGCACTCGAAGAAGTGCGTGACGACACGGTCTCCCTCGGAGACCAGCCCGGCGTGCTCGCCGACGACGCCGGGCGCGGCGGCCTCCTCGGCTGCGGCGCGGGCGAGGTCGACGGCCTCGGCACACAGGCGGTCGGTGGTGCGGCTTCGCGTTGTCGCTGCGCTCACAGGTATCGCTTCTCTCCTACGCCGTCACTCGGGTGCGCCGGCCTGAAGGCGGTGGGCCTGGACGGAGCGGACCAGGGGGCCGCGTCGACGTCCGTGCCCGATCGCGCTCGGGCGCACCTCATGCATCCATTCTGCGGGATGTCCGAGAGGCGCGCGGCCGAGAACGTTCGCCACGACGCGCTACGCACGCTACCTTCTCGCGACCCTCCGGCCTACACCGACGTGATGGTTCATAGCCCCATGGGCGCTTCATACGCGTTCATACGCGCGGTAACCGCACTACACACAGCTTTCTCGGGGCACTATGACGGAGTGGCAGCCGCAAGGACGCCCCAAGGAGCCACCGGGGTCGGTGGGATCAAGGGCAGCAGTCGTGGTGGCGGTTCGGGCCGGTTCGGCGGGTCCGTCCGCGCCGTCGGGCGTGCCCTGCACTTCCCGGTGACCGGCACGGCGCGCGGGATCCGCAAGGCCACGCACGCGCACGGAGCCGGTGAGTCCGGTCTCGGCAAGCTGATCGAACTGCACGCGGTGAACGGCGCGGGCGACGTGATGATCACCGTCGCGCTCGCCTCCACCGTCTTCTTCGCCGTGCCGACGGACGAGGCGCGCGGCCGCGTCGCCCTCTACCTCGCCATCACCATGGCCCCGTTCACCGTCCTCGCCCCGGTGATCGGCCCGCTCCTCGACCGACTCCCGCACGGCCGCCGCGCCGCGATGGCCGGTTCCATGCTCGCCCGCGCCATGCTCGCGCTGATCCTCTCCGGCGCCGTCGCCAGCGGCAGCCTGGAGCTGTATCCGGCCGCGCTGGGCGTGCTGGTCGCGTCGAAGGCGTACGGCGTGATCAGAAGCGCCGTCATGCCCCGCCTGCTGCCGCCCCGCTTCTCCCTCGTGAAGGCCAACTCGCGGGTCACCCTCGGCGGTCTCCTCGCCACCGGTGTCGCCGCGCCGATCGGGGCGGGCCTGCAGGCGATCGGCCCGCGCTGGCCGCTGTACGGCGCCTTCGTGATCTACATCGCCGGTACGTTCCTGTCCTTCACGCTGCCGCCGAAGGTCGACTCGGCCAAGGACGAGGACGTGGCGCTCCTCGCGGCCGACGAGGAGCACCTGCACGGCCCGCACCTCAAGCCGGTCAAACGCCCCGGTCTGCGGACCGTCGGCATCGGTGTCACCCACGCGCTCGGCGCGAACGCCGCCCTGCGCTGGCTGTCCGGCTTCCTCACCTTCTTCCTCGCCTTCCTGCTGCGCGAGCACCCGCTGACCGGCGAGAGCGCGGCGGTCTCCCTGGGCCTGGTGGCCGTCTCGGCGGGCGCGGGCAACGCGCTCGGCACGGCGGTCGGGGCGTGGCTGCGGCAGCGGGCGCCGGAGATCATCATCGTGACCGTCCTCGCGGTGGTGCTGGGCGCGGCGATCGTCGCCGCGATCTTCTTCGGCGCGTTCCTGGTGGCGTGTCTCACCGCGACGACCGGTTTCTGCCTGGCGCTGGCCAAGCTGTCCCTGGACGCGCTGATCCAGCGGGACGTGCCGGAACTGGTCCGCACCTCGGCCTTCGCCCGCTCCGAGACCATGCTCCAGATGGCCTGGGTGCTGGGCGGCGCGATCGGCATCGTGATGCCGCTGAACGGCACGGCGGGGCTGTGCCTGGCCGCCGCGGTCCTCGCCCTCGGCTGGGTCCTGACGACCAGGGGGCTGCTGAGCTCGGCCCGGCGCGGGGGCCCGGTGAAGCCCCGCGTGGCGTAACACACAGCCACGCCGCACCCCACGTAAGGAGCGCGTCAGGGCCGCCCTATAGCCTTCGTCCATGACCTCGATGCCACGCGGCGGAGCCGCAAGTGTCTACGCCGTTGTGCGACGCCGCCGCGCCGTCGCCGTCGCCGGCGCCGTTTCCGCCGGACTGCTCGTCCTCTCGGCCTGCGACAAGCCGACGCCCCGCTCGACGATCACGGTCGGCCGCTCCTCGGTCAGCGAGGAGGCCACGTGCGGTGGTGAGGGCAAGAACCTGCAGACCGCAGCCCTCGCGACGTGCCTGAAGGACAAGGACATCCAGTCCATCAAGGTCGACCCCGACGACACGGTCCGCTTCGGCGTCGACCCGGACATCGCCGACAAGCGGTGGACGATCCTGATGAACGGTCAGCCGCTCACCGAGGACAGCGACAAGACGTACCGCACCATCCCGGGCAGCGTCTTCTTCAACCAGCAGTACGGCGCCACCGGCAACTCGACCCTGGTCTCCATCAAGGCCGGCGACGGCAAGAAGAGCGGCACGGGCGTGACGGGCCTGTGGTCGTTCAAGCTCAAGAAGGACGACTGATCACGTCTTCGGTACGTGTCCTCGTGGCCACCGCGGTCCCCGCCGAACGGGACGCGGTGGCACGGTCGTTCACCACCGGTGACGTCATCGCGGCCGGCGTCGGCCCCGCCCTCGCGGCCGCCGCCACCGCAACGGCCCTCACCCGCGCTCCGTACGACCTCGTCGTCTCCGCCGGCATCGCGGGCGGCTTCCAGCCGGACGCGCCCGTCGGCTCCCTGGTCGTCGCCGACGAGATCACCGTCGCCGACCTGGGCGCCGAGACCGCCGACGGTTTCCTGCCCGTCACCGAGCTGGGCTTCGGGACCGTCACCCACCGTCCACCGAATTCACTCGTACGGGAGCTCGTGCGCGCCACGGGCGCCCGCGCCGGAGCCGTACTCACCGTCTCCACGGTGACCGGGACCGCCGAACGGGCCGCCGGACTGCGGCACCGCCACCCCACCGCGCTGGCCGAGGCCATGGAGGGGTTCGGAGTCGCCGAGGCCGCCGCGCTGCACGGCGTCCCCGTGCTGGAGATCCGCGCCGTCTCCAACCCCGTCGGCCCGCGCGACCGCGCCGCCTGGCGCATCGGCGACGCGCTCGCGGCCCTGACCGAGGGGTTCGGGAAGCTCGCGCCCGTCCTGGAGAGTTGGAAAGAGCATGACCTCTGAGCGCCCGTTGCAGATCGCGTACTCCCCCTGCCCGAACGACACCTTCGTCTTCGACGCCCTCGCCCACGGCCGCGTCCCCGGCGCCCCCGCGCTCGACGTGACCTTCGCGGACATCGACATCACCAACGGCATGGCCGAGCGCGGCGAGTTCGACGTACTGAAGGTGTCGTACGCCGTGCTGCCGTACGTCCTCGGCGAGTACGCGCTGCTGCCGTGCGGCGGGGCGCTGGGGCGGGGGTGCGGGCCGCTGGTGCTGACGCGGGAGGCGGGGGCCGACCTCACGGGCCGTACCGTCGCGGTGCCGAGCGAGAAGTCGACGGCGTACCTGCTGTTCCGGCTGTGGGCGGCGGACACCCTGCCGGGTGGGGTCGGCGAGATCGTCGTACTGCCGTTCCACGAGATCATGCCGGCCGTGCGGGACGGGAAGGTCGACGCGGGGCTGGTGATCCACGAGGCGCGGTTCACGTACCAGAACTACGGGCTGCACAAGCTCGCGGACATGGGCGAGCACTGGGAGGGGACGACCGGGCTGCCGATTCCGCTGGGCGCGATCATCGCGAAGCGGTCGTTGGGAGCGGATGCGCTGACGGGGCTGGCCGACGCGATCCGGACGTCCGTACGCGCCGCCTGGGACGATCCCGAGGCTTCTCGGGCGTACGTCATGGAGCACGCCCAGGAGATGGACCCGACGGTCGCGGACCAGCACATCGGGCTGTACGTCAACGAGTTCACGGCCGACCTCGGCGAGGACGGTTATGCGGCGGTACGGGAACTGTTGACGCGGGCTGCGGCGGAGGGGTTGGTTCCGGCCCTTGGACCGGATGCGCTGGCGTTTCCCTGACGCTTTCGCTGCGGCGCCGTCGTGGCTGGTCGCGCAGTTCCCCGCGCCCCTTACGGGGCGCTCTCGTCGCCGTCGGCCAAAGGAGTGCGGGGCGGCCAGTGCGCCAGCGACAGCATCCCCAGCACCTTGTGGATGAGGAACCAGGCCAGGGGGAGTTCGACGCACACCGCCATGGCCGCCGACATCCAGACCCCGTCGGTGCCCAGGGCCAGGGAGACGTCGAACCACGCGTCGCAGATCAGGAGGGCCGCCGTCGCGGCCGCCGAGACCGCTACCGCGCGGTGTCGGCGCCAGCCCAGCACCGCGGTGCAGGCCATCGCGAACACCAGCAGGACGTCGAAGCCGACCCAGGCCGTGCGCCACTGGCGGACCGTGTAGCCGCTCGGCAGCGTGAACCAGAGCAGGATCGTCCAGGGGACGAGACCGACCGCGGACACCGTGAGCAGTTCCAGGGTGTGCCTGCGCTGCCTGCGGATCCGTTCCAGGAGTTCGGCGGACGGGGCCCCGGAGACCGTGGCCCCGCCTTCGTGCTCGGTGCGTATGTCGCTCACGTCGGTCGCTTCGGACGGCTACACGTCGAGCTGGTCGGCGACCGCGCGCAGCAGGCCGGCGATCTTCTTGCCGGCGGCCTTCTCGGGGTAGCGGCCCCGCTCCAGCATCGGCGTGATGTTCTCGAGCAGGGTCGTCAGATCCTGGACGATGGAAGCCAGTTCGTCGGGCTTCTTACGGGTCGCGGCCGCGACCGAGGGCGTCGGGTCGAGAATGCTCACCGAGAGCGCCTGGTCACCTCGCTGACCGGCGACGACCCCGAACTCCACTCGCTGTCCCGGCTTGAGTGTGTCTACTCCGGCGGGGAGGACCGAGGAATGGACGAAGACGTCACCGCCGTCGTCGCGGGAGAGAAAGCCGAAGCCCTTCTCGCTGTTGAACCACTTGACCTTGCCGGTAGGCACGTCTGTCCTCGTCCTCGTACTCGTCGGAAAACTGCTTCTGGAAACGGCTGTGGAACGGCTCTTGATAGCACTTGGGCGGGTCGTCACGGACCCGCCGGTACCAAGGCTAATGGTCTTCAGGCCGGTGACAAGACGTCGCCGGGTTGTTCCTTCGCGCTGGGAACTACCCTGGTCCGGTGCGTGACAAAACCCAAACGAATTCCGCCGCGCCCGGTGACCGACTGATCCGTGCCGGTGCCATCGTGTTCTTCCTCGGCGCGCTGGCCACACTCGTCACAGTGGCTCCGCTGTTCCTCCACGCGAAGCCATTTCCGACATACATGTTCGGACTGAGCATGCTCATGGGAGTCGGCTTCCTGATCGCCGGTGCCGGAGTGCTCCGGTCCATTGCCGCCGGCCGCCGTCAGGCGCGAGCGGGCCGGTAGCCGTCGAGCCAGCCCGGGAACTCCGTGAGGTCCCCGAGGACGACGTCCGCCCCGGCCGACGCCAGCTCCTCGGTGCTGCACGGCCCGGTCGCCACGGCCACCGACAGCGCGTCGGCCTTGCGCGCCCCGCGCACGTCCCCGACGTGGTCGCCGACGTACACCCCGGCCCCGTGCTCGCGCAGCGCCTCCGCCTTCTGCTCGGCCCACAGGTCGCCGACGACCTCGTCGGGCCGGATGCCGAGGTGCTCCAGGTGCAGCTTGGCGTTCGGCTCGTACTTCGCGGTCACGACGACGGCCCGTCCCCCGGCCGCCCGCACCGCGTCGATCGCCTCCCGGGCGCCGGCCATGGCGGGTGTCGCGGCGATCGCGATGCTCGGGTACATCGACCGGTACAGATCGCTCATGGCCGCGATCTCGCTCTCCGGGAACCAGTTGATCAGCTCCTCGGCGAGCGGCGGCCCGAGCCGGGTGACCGCCAGGTCGGCGTCGATGTACGTCCCCGTCCGCTCGGACAGCGCCCGGTAGCAGGCGTGGATGCCGGGCCGGGAGTCGATGAGGGTCATGTCGAGGTCGAAGCCGACGGTGAGGGGGGCGGGTGCGGTGGTGGAGGCCATATCGGCCATTGTGCCCAGTCCGTACGACGGCCAGGCGTCCGCCAGGTGTGACGTACACCTGCATCCGCGCCACCTACATCCGGCGCTGTGACCGCCATACGACGAACAGGGCCGACAGCACGGCCGCGCCCCGCACCACCCACGGCCAGGTCTGGGCGATGGCGTCGTTCATGTGGCCCTGGGCGATGGGGTCGCCCCAGCGGCCGTCGTTGCGGCCCCACAGCCAGACCAGTCCGGCCGCGACGGCGATGCCCGGCATCCCGATGACCGCCCACTTGGACTCGTTCTGCGTCAGGCGGCGGGAGGCGTAGGCGATGAGCCAGCCGAGCAGCAGGGCGAACCAGTTCCCGAGGATCGCGCCGACGACCAGCAGCCCGGCGGCGAGCAGCAGGAGGGGGTTGCTCCAGCCGCCGGCCGGGAGGGAGAGGCGGCGGCGGGGCGCGGGCGCGTCCTCGACGACCTCCGCCTCCGCTTCGGCCTTCTCGACGGCGGGCGCGGGCTGCGGCTCCTCCTCCTTCGGCCTCGGGGGCTTGAGCAGGTCGGGGATCTCCACTCCCCCGACGAACCCGGTGGGCAGGCTGTCCTCGAACCGGGTGTTGTCCACCCGCCACCAGTCGGGGTGGGTGGCACTGCCGCCGAGCTCGGCGGCGCTCGCCAGGTGCGGCGGGGAGGGGACGTCGGAGGGTGGTGCGTGTGGCTCGGGCTTCGCCGGGCGCGGACGCGGTACGACGCGACGCAGGCTCCTGGGCAGGCGCTTGCCGTCGTTGGGCTCGTCGTAGGGCTCGTCGTCGCGCTGGACCGGCACATGGGCCGGGGTGGCGGGGGCCACCGGGGCCGCGCTGCCTCCGGCCGCCTTGACGACCTCGTCGGGGCTGCCGAGCCGGGAGATGATCCGGCGGACGGCGGCGGGGCTGTCGACGGTGGCCTTGGCGCGGCGGCGCTCGATCTCGCCGCGCAGCTCGGAGACGAGGCGCATGCGGGAGGCCGACGGCAGCTGGCGCTGCTGCGCGACGTCCCCGACGGCGCTCAGATACTCGTAGACGACCTTGTCGCTCTCGATCCCCACGAAGTCCCCTCCGGGGCGGCTGCGTTGGATACCCCGTCGGGACGACGGTAGCGCAGGTGTCGGCTCACGTCGGCGTGCACACCAGCGGGTATTCGGTCTCGGAGCAGGGGCGGTTGCCGTACTCGCGCAGGATGTCCTTGCCGCCCTGGTCGGTGAGGTAGCGCAGGAAGGCGGCGGCGATGGAGTCGGCGGGCGGTTCGCCGTAGGTGTAGGCGTACTCGGTCTGCCAGTACGGGTAGGTGCCGTCCTCGACGCCCTCCAGGGTGGGCGGCATGTCGTCGATGCGGAGCTTGACGAGGCCGCCGGTGGTGACGCTGCCGGCCTCGCTGTAGCCGAGGGCGCCGGGGATGGAGGCCGTGCGTTCCAGCAGCGTGCCGGTGCTGTCGACCTCGCAGACGCCGGGTTTGTTCCGGTCGAGCTGGGCGCAGTCGTCGACACCGGCCTCGGGGACGGAACGGCCCTTGAGGACACGCTGTTCCAGGGCGCCCCGGGTGCCGGAGCCGCGGTGGCGGTCGACGAGGTGGATGGGGAGGTCTGCGCCGCCGACGTCCGACCAGTTGGTGATCTTCAGGGCGTAGATGTCGCGGATCTGCTGGAGGGTGAGGCTGCGGACCTTGGCGTCCTGGTTCACGACGAGGGTGAACAGGGAGTAGGCGATCGGGCGGGGAAGCACCTGGGGGTGGCTGCCGTCGGCGGGCCCGTCGGTGAAGGAGACGCGGTCGCCGAGCCCCTCGGTCCCGGAGATCCCGGCATCCGCGCCGGCCTTCTCCAGCGCGGCGATGCCTTCCCCGCTGCCCTGGAAGGACCCCTCGTCGGCCACGACCTTCGCGCCCTTGGCCTCGCACAGCCGCGCGTACTCCTTCGCGGCCTCGGTGACCGCGGGCGCGAAGGCGGTGGAGCCCTGCAGGCGCAGGGTGCCGCCGACGCAGTCCAGCGGGGCGGGTCTGGCGGGCCAGAAGAGGGTGAGGCCCGCCTGGAGGAGTACGGCGACGGCGAGCAGGCCGATGAAGGCCAGTGCCGGGCGGGAGGCGAAGGTGTGGGCCTCGGTGCGGGCGGGCTTGAGCCGGGCGAACCAGCGGCTCCAGGCGAAGGGCGGGCCCTCGCCGCCGATCAGGTCGGCCTGGAACTCCGGTGCGGGGAAAGGGGTGTTGGGGATGCCGGAGCTGCGTTCCAGTACCGCCAGCACCTTGTAGTGGGCGCCCGGGTTCAGTGTCACCCTGGGCAGCCGGATGAGGCCGGCACCGTTCTGCGCGCCCATCCCGAAGCCGGGGGTCTCCTGGGCGACGTCTCCGTGCACGGTGACGAAGAAGGGGCCCAGTACGGGGTGGCTGAGCTCGGTGACCGCCATGCCGACGACCCTGCGGTCCTTGAACAGGACGTGGATGCCGGTGTCGCTGGTGGGAGGGGCCAGATAGTCACTGGCCTCGATCGGCCGCCAGCCGGCGTTCTCGACCCGCACCAGCACGAAGGACGGCTCGTTCAGCAGCCCGTTCCTGCCCTGGAGTTGGGACAGTACGGCGGCGCTCGGGGCGTGGGTCGAGTCGGTGGCGAGGACGTCCATCTGGAAGCGGTAGCCGAGCCGCTTGCGCCGGATGACGACGAACTCCCACACGAACGCCAGCACGGGGATCGTCACGCTGACGATCGCGACGACGTTGTTGAAGTCAAGCTCGACACCGAAGAGGCTCACCGCGAATCCCCTTGATTCATAGAGTGGTTGAGGGGGAGGGAGAGGGGGTGGCTGAGGTGGGGTTGGGGGTGGGAACCCAGGGTGACGAGTGGAAGCGGAGGGTTGCCAGGGCTGCCGCATTCCTCCCGATGAAATTCATGCAGGGGCCATCCAGGCAACGCGGCGTTTGCCGGGGCCGGCCCTTCACGGCCCTTCGCGGTCCTTCGCGGCCCTTCGCGGCCCTTCGCGGTCCTTCGCGGTCCCTCTCGGGGACGGCTCTCCGGAGGGGCGGCTCTCCGCAGGGGTGGGCTATTCGCAGGGCGGCTCTCTGTCAGGGGGCTCTCCGCGAGGGGGCTCTCCGCGAGGACTGGCCGCACCCGCACGCCCCGCCCGGCCACCTCTCAGCCCGTCCGGCGATTGAGGACGAGCGATTGCCATCCCCATCCCCCACCCACCCTAGGAGGCGCCTCTCCGAAGCACGCCTCTCCGGAGGGGCGGCTCTTCGCAGGGGTGGGCTCTCCGCAGGGCGGCTCCCCGCCAGGGGGCTCACCGCAGGGCGGCTCTCCGCCAGGCCGGCTCACCGCGAGGACTGGCCGCACCCGCACGCCCCGCCCAGCCGCCTCTCAGCCCGTCCGGCGATTGAGGACGAGGCCGTTCAGGCCGGACGGGGGGCTGGGGGCGGAGCTCCCAGGGGCGTCGGCTCTGGGGGGTCGTAACCGCTAACGTGGGTCAGATGAGCACCCCCGGCCCACGTTCCCTCGCAGAGGCGCTCCGGCTCAGGGACGACGCCTCCCTCGCCGCGCTGCTCCGTGCCCGCCCCGACCTCATCACCCCCGTCCCGTCCGACCTCACCCAGCTGGCCACCCGGGCCGGCACCCGCGCGTCGGTCGTCCGGGCACTGGAGCGGCTGGACCGTTTCGCGCTGCAGACGGCGGAAGCGCTGGCCGTGGCGTCGGACCCGGCGTCGTACGACGAACTGCTGGGCCTGATGACCGGCGACGAGGGCGACCCGAAGGTCACCGCGGCGCTCCCCCGCGCCGTCGCCACCCTGCGCGAACAGGCCCTGGTGTGGGGCGGCGAGGACCGGCTGCGGCTGGTGCGGACGGCGCGCGAGCTGCTCGCCCCTTCGCCGCAGCATCCGTCCCCGACCGGGCTCGGGCCCACCGTCCAGGAGGCCACCGCGGGGATGTCTCCGGGCCGTATCCAGGAGATCGTCGTCACCGCCGGGCTCGCCTCGACCCACGACTCCGTCTCGGCCGTCGCCGCGCTGACCGGCCTCTTCAACGACCGCGGGAGGATGGCCGCGCTGCTCGCCGAGGCCCCCGCGCAGTCCCGGGAGGTGCTGGAGCGGCTGGTGTGGGGTCCGCCGTACGGCCAGGTCACCGCCGAGCCGGCCGCCCACCTGCGCCACCTCCTCGACCGCGGCCTCCTCCTGCCGACGGCGCCCGGCACGGTCGTACTCCCCCGCGAAGTGGCCCTGCACCTGCGCGGCGGCCGTGCCCACCGCACCACGGAGCCGCTGCCGCCCGCGCCAGAGCCGACGGCCGTGCACCGTCCACAGGTTGTGGACGCGACGGCGGCCGGGCAGGCGTACACCGCGCTGGCGACCGTGGAGGAGCTGCTGAAGGACTGGGACGAGGGCGGGCCTGCGGTGCTGCGCGCGGGCGGGCTGAGCGTGCGCGACCTCAAGCGCACGGCCGTCGCCCTGGACGTGTCCGAGCCGGTCGCCGCGTTCTGGGTCGAACTCGCCTACGCGGCGGGCCTGTTGGCCTCCGACGGCGAGGCCGACGAACGTTACGCGGCGACCCCGGCCTACGACGAGTGGCTGGAGCAGCCCGCCGCACAGCGCTGGGCCCGGCTCGCCCAGACCTGGCTGACGGCGACCCGGACGCCTGGACTGGTCGGCGGCCGGGACGCGAAGGACCGCGCACTGTCTGCGCTCGGGCCGGGCCTGGACCGTTCGGCGGCCCCGGAGGTACGGCACCGGGTGCTGACGCTCCTCGCCGGCCTCCCGGAGGGCGCCGCCCCGTCACCGGACTCGGTCCTGGACCGCCTGCGCTGGGAACGCCCCCTGCGCGGCCCCCAACAGGACGACGACCTGCGCGCCCGCCTGGCCCGCTGGACCCTGACAGAGGCGGAACTCCTGGGCGTGACGGGCCGAGGCGCCCTGTCGGGCCACGGACGGGCACTGCTGGGAGCGCCGGCGCCGACAGGGGCCGCGAAGAAGGGCGGGGGCAGAGAGGCAGCGGAGAGCGGGACCGCCACCGCCGGGCCGAGCCGGCCCCGAGTCGATGACAACGGCCCCGGTGACAAGCTCCCCGTGCATCACACCCCGGTCGTCGTGGAGCCGTTGTCTCCCCCCGAGCAGGCCGTCGCCTCCGCGGCCGCGGCCCGGCTGCTCGCGCCGCTGCTCCCCGAGCCGCTCGACCACGTCCTCCTCCAGGCCGACCTCACCGCGGTGGCCCCCGGCCCGCTCCAGCGGCCGCTCGCCGACATGCTGGACGTGCTGGCGGACGTGGAGTCGAAGGGCGGGGCGACCGTCTACCGGTTCACGCCCGGGTCGGTACGGCGCGCCCTCGACGCCGGCCGTACCGCCTCCGACCTGCACGCCTTCCTCGCCGCGCACTCCCGTACGCCGGTCCCGCAACCGCTCGCGTACCTGATCGACGACGTGGCCCGTAAGCACGGACATCTGCGAGTGGGCGCCGCCTCGGCGTACGTGCGGTGCGACGACGACGCCCTGCTGAACGAGATCATGGCCGACAAGCGGGCCGCCTCCCTGCGGCTGCGCCGCCTCGCGCCCACCGTGCTGGCCACCCAGGCCGACCCCGCCACCCTCCTGGACGGCCTGCGCGCGATGGGCTTCGCGCCGGCCGCCGAGTCCGCCGACGGCGACGTCGTGATCACCCGCCCCGACGCCCACCGCACCCCGCCGCGCGCCGCCCCGGAACCCGTCCCGGACGGCCCGCCCACCCCCGACGCCACGCTCCTGACGGCCGCGATCCGCGCCATCCGGGCCGGCGACCTCGCCTCCACCACCCCGCGCAAACAGCCCCCGTCGGCCACCGCCCCCACCGGCGCCCTCCCCCGCACCAGCTCCGCCGAGACCCTCGCCACCATGCAGGCCGCCGTCCTCACCGGCGAGGCCCTGTGGATCGGCTACGTCAACGCCGAGGGCGCCGCCAGCCAGCGCGTCATCGCCCCGATCCGCGTCGAGGGCGGCTTCGTCACGGCGTACGACCACACGGCGGACGAGGTACGGACGTATCCCCTGCACCGCGTGACGGGGGTGGCGGAGCTGGCGGACGAAACATGAACCGGCCGGCCGGCGGCCCTTTCGCCACAGCTCCACCCCCGCGTCCGGAACTGTTCACCCGGGGCTTCCGGTCCGGGCTCGCGGGCAGCGTTTCCTGAACGGGACCGGAACCGAGACCGGCTTTTCGACGAAAGGGGCCCCATGGCCACGACGATCCGCCGCGCAGTCATCCCCGCCGCGGGGCTGGGCTCCCGCCTGCTGCCGCTGACGAAGGCCATCCCGAAGGAGATGCTGCCGGTCGGCGACAAGCCCGTCGTGGAGCACACCGTGCGGGAGCTGGTGGCGTCCGGCATCACCGACATCACGATCGTGGTGTCCGGCGGGAAGGGGCTCATCCAGGAGCATTTCCGGCCGAATCCGGGGCTCGTCGCCCAGCTGCGGGCCGACGGCAAGACCGCGTACGCGGACGCCGTCGAGGAGGTCGGCGAGCTCTCCCGCCTCGGCCACATCACCTACCTCGACCAGCACGGCCCGTACGGAAACGGCACCCCGGTCCTGAACGCCGCCCGCAATGTCGGCGACGAGCCGATCCTCGTCCTGTGGCCCGATGACGTGTTCGTCGCCGAGGTACCCCGCGCCCAGCAGCTCATCCGCGCCTACGAGGCGACCAGCTGCCCGGTGCTCGCCCTGCTCCCGATGGACCCGGCCGACTCCCAGCGCTACGGCGTCCCGCGCGTGAAGGAGGACCTCGGGGACGGGCTGCTGCGCATCACCGGCCTCGTCGAGAAGCCGAAGCCGCAGGACGCGCCCTCCGCCTACGCGGCCATCGGCGGGT
The DNA here is from genome assembly GCF_022698165.1 of Streptomyces cylindrosporus. GTDB lineage: Bacteria > Actinomycetota > Actinomycetes > Streptomycetales > Streptomycetaceae > Streptomyces > Streptomyces cylindrosporus. The sequence continues at coordinate 230,195 of NZ_JALDAY010000004.1, read as the reverse complement.
ACGTGATCACCCCGGGCATCGTCGAGGAGCTCCGCAAGCAGACCAAGGCCTGGTACGAGCACCGCACCGGCGAGATCTACCTCACCGACGCCATCAACGCCTACGCAGCCACCAAGGCGGTCTACGGCCAGGTCATCCAGGGCCGCTGGTACGACACCGGCAACCCGCTCGCCTACCTCACGGCCCAGTTCGCCGCCGCGCTCGCCGACCCGGAGTACGGGCCGCACCTGCGCCGGCTGGCCGAGCTGGACGAGCATCGCCCGTGATCGTCCCCCGTTTTTCCGGGGGTGGGGCACACTGGACGTTTGGCCGGTGAGAACGGCCGTACGGAAAGGGTGCCCCGGGTGAATGGTCCGCTGATCGTCCAGTCCGACAAGACGCTGCTCCTGGAGGTCGACCACGAGCAGGCCGACGAGTGCCGTCGGGCCATCGCCGCGTTCGCGGAGCTGGAGCGGGCGCCCGAGCACATCCACACCTACCGGGTGACGCCGCTCGGCCTGTGGAACGCGCGGGCGGCCGGGCACGACGCCGAGCAGGTCGTGGACGCGCTGGTGCAGTACAGCCGCTATCCGGTGCCCCACGCGCTGCTCGTCGACGTCGCCGAGACGATGGACCGGTACGGGCGGCTGACGCTCAGCAAGCACCCGACGCACGGGCTGGTGCTGACGACCACGGACCGGCCGGTGCTGGAGGAGGTGCTGCGCTCGAAGCGGATCGCCCCGCTGGTCGGCGCCCGGATCGACCCCGACACCGTCGCCGTGCACCCCTCCGAGCGCGGGCAGATCAAGCAGACGCTGCTCAAGCTGGGCTGGCCGGCCGAGGACCTCGCCGGGTACGTGGACGGCGAGGCGCACCCCATCGAGCTGAACGAGGACGGGTGGGCCCTGCGGCCGTACCAGAAGCAGGCGGTGGAGAACTTCTGGCACGGCGGGAGCGGTGTGGTCGTGCTGCCGTGCGGGGCGGGCAAGACGCTGGTCGGCGCCGGTTCCATGGCCCAGGCGAAGTCGACGACCCTCATCCTCGTCACCAACACCGTCTCGGCCCGGCAGTGGAAGCACGAGCTGGTGAAGCGGACCTCGCTGACCGAGGACGAGATCGGTGAGTACAGCGGTACGCGCAAGGAGATCCGGCCGGTCACCATCGCGACGTACCAGGTGCTGACGACGAAGCGGAAGGGTGTCTACCCGCACCTCGAGCTCTTCGACTCCCGCGACTGGGGGCTGATCGTCTACGACGAGGTGCACCTGCTGCCGGCGCCGGTGTTCAAGTTCACGGCGGACCTTCAGGCACGGCGGCGGCTGGGCCTGACGGCGACGCTCGTGCGGGAGGACGGCCGCGAGTCGGACGTGTTCTCGCTCATCGGCCCGAAGCGGTTCGACGCTCCGTGGAAGGAGATCGAGGCGCAGGGGTACATCGCGCCGGCGGACTGCGTGGAGGTACGGGTCAATCTCACCGACTCCGAGCGGCTCGCGTACGCGACGGCCGAGCAGGAGGAGAAGTACCGCTTCTGCGCGACGACCGACACCAAGCGCAAGGTCACGGAGGCGATCGTCCGCCGCTTCGCGGGCCAGCAGATCCTCGTGATCGGCCAGTACATCGATCAACTCGACGAGCTGGGCGAGCACTTGGACGCGCCGGTGATCAAGGGCGAGACGTCGAACGCGCAGCGCGAGAAGCTCTTCGACGCGTTCCGCGAGGGCGAGATCAGCGTCCTGGTCGTCTCCAAGGTCGCGAACTTCTCCATCGACCTGCCCGAGGCGACGGTCGCGATCCAGGTGTCGGGCACCTTCGGCTCCCGCCAGGAGGAGGCCCAGCGCCTAGGCCGTGTCCTGCGCCCCAAGGCCGACGGCCACCAGGCCCACTTCTACTCGGTCGTCGCCCGCGACACGATCGACCAGGACTTCGCGGCCCACCGCCAGCGCTTCCTGGCGGAGCAGGGGTACGCCTACCGGATCGTGGACGCGGACGAGCTGCTGGCAGAGGGCTGAGATCGTCGCCGAGCACACGTACTCAGGTCACTTCCTGCGTACGCCCGCTTCCTCGCCGTACTCGCCGAGTATGACGACGTCGAACGCCGCGCCCGCGAAGACGCGGACCGCGCGCAGGGCATTGCCTATCCGGTGGGCCGCGTGGGCGCCGGAGACGGGGGTCGCGCCGGACGGGCGACCGGGGGCTGGGGTTATGGTCGCTGCACTCATGTCTCCATGGTGGCTTTCGAGGCATAAGGATGGCATCGGCCCAAGGTCCACTCTTCCTGTGGTCCTTGGGTACACCCTGTGGGTGGAGCCTCCTACACCGGACGCAGGGGCCATCCCCTAGGGGACGGACGGAGAGGGACGGACGCCGGGCGTTAATTCGTTGGCCTCCCGCCGGGCGCCTGACCTAGACTCTCCGCTCTTGCCCGCCTCCCTTCCCGGAGTGCCGCCGACCGGACGGAAACCGGCCGGCACATCGCAGCCCAGGCCCGCAGCACCTTCGGAGGCACCCCCTTGTCCACGCCCGTCGACGACCCCCTCGGCCCGCTCCACCGGGAACGCTCCCACCTCGCCGAGTCCCGAGCCGCCCTGCGCGCCATGCGGGAGGACGTCGAGTCCCTCGACATCAGCGACGTGACCGCGAACTGGGTCAACGCCCAGATCCTGGAGCGCCAGATCGACGAGCGCATCAAGGCGCTGGCCGACCTGAGCGACACCCCGCTGTTCTTCGGCCGCCTCGACTACCTGCACGCACCCGGCGCCGACCAGGCGGAAGGCGCGGACGGCGAACGCTTCTACATCGGGCGCCGGCACGTGCACGACCAGGACGGCGACCCGATGGTCATCGACTGGCGCGCGCCGGTCTCGCAGCCGTTCTACCGGGCGTCCAAGAAGGACCCGATGGACATCGCCCTGCGCCGCCGCTTCGGATACACCCGCGGCGAGATCACGGCGTACGAGGACGAGCACCTCTCCGACCCGGCCGAGGCGGCCCGCACCAGCAAGCTGCTCCAGCAGGAGATCGAGCGCCCGCGTGTGGGCCCCATGCGCGACATCGTGGCCACCATCCAGCCCGAGCAGGACGAGATCGTGCGGTCCGGGCTCGGCGGGACGGTGTGCGTGCAGGGAGGGCCGGGGACCGGGAAGACCGCCGTCGGCCTGCACCGGGTGGCGTATCTGCTGTACGCGCACCGGGAGCGGCTCGCCCGCACCGGCACCCTCGTCATCGGGCCGAACCGGTCCTTCCTGCACTACATCGAGCAAGTGCTGCCCGCGCTGGGCGAGTTGGCCGTGCAGCAGGCGACGGTGGACGACCTGGTGGCGGCCGGGGCGGAGGTGCGCGGGAGCGACGACGCGGCGGCCGCGGTCATCAAGGGCGACGCGAGGATGGCGGAGGTGCTGCGCCGGGCCGTGTACTCGCACGTGACCATGCCGACCGAGCCGGTGGTCGTCGTGCGCGGGTCACGGCGGTGGCGGGTTCCTGCGTACGAACTCGAGGACATCGTGCGGGAGTTGCTCGCCCGCGACATCCGTTACGGCGCCGCCCGCGAGGCCCTGCCGCAGCGCATCGCGCACGCCGTGCTGGTGCAGATGGAGCGGGCCGGGGAGGCGCCGGACGACCGGGTGCAGGACGCGGTGGCCCGCAACGCGGCGGTGAAGGCGGCCGTGAAGGAGGTCTGGCCGCCGGTCGACCCGGCGAAACTCGTCCTGCGGCTGCTCACCGACGCCGACTTCCTCGCCGTACAGGCGGAGGGGCTGCTCGACGAGGACGAGCAGAAGACGATCCTGTGGACGAAGCCCGTGCGGTCGGTGAAGTCCGCCAAGTGGTCCGCTGCCGACGCGGTGTTGATCGACGAGGCGACGGACATCGTGCAGCGCACGCACTCACTCGGGCATGTGGTGCTGGACGAGGCGCAGGACCTCTCGCCCATGCAGTACCGGGCGGTCGGCCGCCGCTGCTCGACCGGCTCGGCGACCGTCCTCGGCGACCTCGCGCAGGGCACCACGCCCTGGGCTACGCGGAGTTGGGAAGAGGCGCTGGCCCATCTCGGCAAGGCGGACGGGGTGATCGAGGAACTGACGGCCGGTTTCCGCGTGCCGACGGACGTCATCGCGTACGCCTCCCGGCTGCTGCCGCACATCGCGCCCGGCCTCACGCCGGTCGCGTCGGTCCGGGAGAATCCGGGCTTCTTCGAGCGGCGGGAGGTCGGCAGTGCGGGGGAAGTCGTGGCCGCGTGCGAGGAGTTGCTGCGGCGGGAGGGGTCCACGGGGCTGATCGCCGCGGACGCGCGGGTGCCGGTACTGGCGGAGGCGCTGGCTTCGGCGGGCCTCGGCTATCTGGCACCCGGTGAGGAGACCACGGCCGAGACTCGGCTGACGCTGGTGCCGGCCTCGCTCGCCAAGGGGCTTGAGTACGACTATGTGGTGCTGGACGAGCCGCAGGCCGTGGTGGACGGGGAGCCGGATGAGCGGACGGGGTTGCGGCGGTTGTATGTGGCGTTGACCCGGGCGGTCTCGGGGTTGATCGTGACGCATGCGGGGGCTTTGCCGGCTCAGTTGTGAGTGCGGGTGGGTGGGGGCTGGTCGCGCAGTTCCCCGCGCCCCCAAGAAGGTTGGTCCACGACCCGGCGCCAGATGCTCACCGCCTCTGCCGACACCGGTCGGCCCCAGCCTTCCGGCCTGGCTGCACCGCCGATGTGGAAAGCCCCGACGCCCGCCGCCCTCAGTTGTGGCACGTGCTCCAGTCTCAGGCCTCCGCCCACCATGATCTGGGGCTCGTAACCCGGCTCCCCACTCCTCGCCGCCTCCCTCAGCAGCGTCGGCAGGCCCTCGTCCACTCCCGCCGCCGAGCCTGCCGTCAGGTAGGCGTCCAGGCCCGGGAGGCCGTCCAGTTGTTTGCGCAGGGCGTCTCGGTCGGTGGTGTGGTCGATGGCGCGGTGGAAGGTCCAGCGGCAGCCGTCCAGTTCCGCCACCACCCGCTCCACCGCCGCCAGGTCGACGCCCCCGTCCGCGTCCAGGAAGCCGAGGACGAACTCCTCGGCCCCCGCCTCCCGCAGTTCCCTCGCCGCCCGTACCACCCGGCCCGGGTCCCCGGCCGCGAAGCCGTCCTGCAGGCGCAGCATCACCCTCAGGGAGATGTCGACGGCGGCGCGGATCGCTGTGAAGGTCTCGGTCGGCGGGGTGAGGCCGTCGGCCGCCATGTCGGTGACCAGTTCGAGGCGGTCCGCGCCTCCGGCCTGGGCGGCGATCGCGTCCTCGGCGTCGAGAGCGATCACCTCCAGGACTGCACGCTTGCTCATGGGACCCCATTCATCTCATCGGCTCGATGGGCACAGTACAGGTCTAGTCCAATTCACAGACTACGCCGGTACGGCCGCCGACACGACGACGCCCCTGGGTGGAACATCGAGGGAAGATCAGCCGAGGGGTTCAGCCGATGAAGTTCAGCCAAAGAGGTTCAGCCGAAGAGGTTCAGCTCCTCCGCCTCCACCCCGGCCAGCTCGAAGTCCGCCCCCTCCACCGGACGGCCCGAGTACAGCCGTACGAGCGTCGCCGCCCCGCCGATGAAACGCGCCGGCGTCCGCCCGGCCACCGGGTCGCCCAGGCGCAGGGGCTCGTCCACGTCGTCCAGGTCGGCGTGCAGCGGTACGTGCGCCTTCTCGCGGGTGACGCGGGCGAGGAGGGTGAGGGCGTCGGGGAGACCGGCGCCCGCGTACGCGCCCGGTTCGCCCCATACGTCCCGTACGTCGCCCGCGTGCACCCACTCCCCCAGCGCGACCATGTCCAGCACCCCGCCCGCCTTGGCGATCACCGGGCCGGCCTCGGTCATCCCGCGTTCGAGTTCGTCGACGACCTGCTGGTTCGTCCACTCGGCCCGCTCGGCGATGTCCCGGTCGTTGCACTCGGGCGAGAACACGCCCTTCTCGTAACGGCTCTCCACGACCCGCATCAGCGCGGACGAACAGTGGGCCAGCACGTCCCGCACCGTCCAGCCCGGACACGCGGCCGTCGGCAGGGCGAAATCGGCGTCCGGGCGGGAGCGGAGGAGGGGGATCAGCGCGTCGCGCTCGCCGGTGAGGATCCGTCCGGGGAGTTCGGGGTCGCGTACCTCGGCAGTTGTCATGGGCCCACGCTAGGACGCTCCGGGTGATCGGCGGGAGAATGCGGGCATGGCCGATCTCGACGCCCTGCGCTACCGCTGGACCCGTGCCCTGGAGGGCGCCCGGTCCCCTTCCGCCGGCCCCGCCCCCGCCCCGTACGCCGAGAACCTCCTCGCCCGCTGGCAGGAGCCTCAGCGGCACTACCACACGCTCACGCACCTCACGGCGGTCCTGGAGCACATCGACGTACTGGAGGAGTACGCGGACGACGCGGACCTGGTGCGGCTGGCGGCCTGGTTCCACGACGCGGTCTACCTCCCGGACCGGTCCGAGAACGAGGAGCGCTCCGCCCGCCTCGCCGAGCGCGCCCTTCCCGAGGCGGGGGTGCCGGAGGGGAAGACCGCCGAGGTGGCCCGGCTGGTCCGGCTCACCGTCACGCACGCCCCCGAGCCCGGCGACGCGAACGGCGCCGTCCTGTGCGACGCCGACCTCGCGATCCTCGCCGCCGCCCCCTCCGCGTACGCCGCCTACACGGCCGCCGTCCGCGAGGAGTACCACTTCGTCCCCAACGGCGCCTTCCGCGAGGGCCGTTCGGCGATCCTGCGCCAACTGTTGGACCTGCCACGGCTGTTCAGGACGCCGTACGGGACGGAGAAGTGGGAGGCGACGGCCCGGTACAACATCGGCGCCGAGCTGGAAATGCTGTCGCCCTGACATGCGGGATCGGCCTAGCCTGCGGCTCATGCGAAACATGGGCGGGGAATATGTGACGGACGCCGTCGCCGGGTGTGTGGCGGCGCTGCGGCCTGCGGTGGAGCGGGACTGGACCGAGGTGAACGCGGCCGGGCTGGAGTGGTCCGTGCACGCCACGGCGGTGCACATCGCCGACGATCTCGTCGCGTACGCCGCCAATCTGGCCGGACGGGCCCAGGACGACTACGTCCCCTTCGAGCTCAGGCTCGACGACGGCACCGACAACTCCGGGCTGCTGCACGTCATCGAGGCGACCGGCGCCCTGCTCGCGGCCGCCGTGCGCACCGCGCCGCGCGAGGCGCGGGCCTTCCACCCGTACCCCTTCCGCAGCGCGAACCGCGAGGGCTTCGCCGCGATGGGCGTCGCCGAGGTGCTGCTGCACACGTACGACATCACGGCCGGACTCGGGCTGCCGTACGAACCCCCGTCCGTACTCCCGGAGTTCGTCCTCACCCGGATCTTCCCGGAGGTCCAGCCAGGGCCCGACCACTGGCGCACCCTGCTGTGGGCCACCGGCCGCGGCGAGCTGCCGGGGCGTGCCCCGGTCACCGAGTGGCGGTGGAAGAACAACCTCGTCGTCGAGGCCGAACGCCTCACCCTGCAGGGGCTCACGCCCGCCGCGGCCCGCGACCTGGCCGTGGGCGGCGACGGGGGCTTCGCGTGGATCGAGGGCGGCCCCTTCGAGGGCACGCGGGACGCCGCCGGCTTCATGGCCAAGGCGTACGAAGGGGGCGTCCACCGGCCGGAGTTCGGCGTCTTCACCCTCGTACGGCGGGAGGACGGACAGGCGATCGGCGGCATGGGGTTCCACGGGGTGCCGGACGAGGAGGGGCGGGTCGAGATCGGTTACGACCTCGTCGAGGGCGCGCGTGGGCAGGGTTACGCGACGGAGGCGCTACGGGCCCTGGCCGACTGGGCGTTCGCCCGGGACGACGTCAGCTCCCTCTTCGCGACCATCGACCCGGACAACCTCCCCTCCCAGGCGGTCGTCACCCGCGCCGGGTTCCGGCGGGCGGGGGTGGACGAGGAGGGGTACGCCTACGAGCTGCGCCGCTGACCGCGCCTGGCGTACCCGGGGCCCATACCCGTCCCTTTTCCTCCCCCGGACCGTCCGGTGTCCGGATAATTCCGGTACGGAATCAGGGGAGTCGGGGAAATCCGGGAAATCCGGGACCGGGAAATCGGGGGAGCGCCATGAGTCAGTACGACCCACCCGGCATGCCCGGACCGCCGCAACCGGACCCGGACCATCTGCTGGCCCGCCGGAGCGTGCGCTGGACCATCATCGGGGTGGTACTGAGCACCGCGCTGGCCCTGATCGGGCTGTTCGTCCAGGCCTCGCAGTCGGGGGGCGGGACTTCGGCGGGCGGGACTTCGGGGGGCAGCTCCGGCGGCAACTCCGGTGACAGTACGGCCGGTTCAGGCGATACGGGGGTTACGGGGGGTACGGCGACCACCGTCGGCCCGTCCGAAAGTGTCGACTCCGCCGACGACGGGCTGACCTCCGCCGAGCGCTCGCTGCGGGACTCGCTCAACAGCAGCCAGTGGCAGCGCGAGAGCTGCGAGCACTGGACGGCGCCGGACGCGACCGCCGCGCTGCGCTGCACCGTCAGCACCCTGGGCGGCACGACCAAGGCGAAGATCGCGACGTACCCCTCCAAGAGCGAGGTCCAGGAGGTGTACCTGCGTTACACGGCGCGGCTCGCCGAGGGGAACTGCGACACCACCCAGAACGCGCGCGGCACCTGGCACGAGAACGACACCTCGACCCCGGCCGGCGACATGGCCTGCTACTGGGCCGGCGCCGGGCAGTACACCATTTTCTGCACGTACTACGACCGGCCCGCGCTCTTCGAGGTGGACGGCAACGACCCGGCGGCGCTGACCGACTGGTGGCACACGGTCGACCCCGTCTTCACGAGCTCCACGGGCTGACCGGCCGGACGCTCAGGACACCGGCCGCCCCTTCGGCCGGCGCAGCCCCGCGCCCGTCAGCAGCCGTACGACCTCCCGGCTGCTGACCTCCACCGCCCCGGCGGCCACCGCGTCCGCGTACCGGTGCGCGGGGATGTCGTAGTGGTCGCGCTCGAAGGCCCGGCGCGGGACGCCCAGGTCGTCGGCGAACAGCCGGAGTTCGTCGTACGAGACATCGCTGATGAGGTGGGACCACATGCGTCCGTGGCCCGGCCAGTTCGGCGGGTCGATGTACACGGTCACGACAGTACCGAGCCCAGCGCGCCCACCGCCGCGACCTGCACGCCCGCCTTGTGGCAGACCCAGTGCGGGTCGGGGCCCAGCTCGGGCTCCACATCGAGGGCGTGCGGGTCGCCGGAGCCGCAGACCGGGCACACCGGCCAGCGGCCGTACGTCTCCAGGAGCGCGTCCTGGACGTCCTGGGCGACCAGCCCGGCCACATAGGGCGCGCCCTCCGGCCACTGCTCCACCCACCAGCGCCGCTGCACGACGGACTCCTCGACCATCGACACCACGTCCGCCGCGGCGACCTCGCCCGCGGCCAGATCGGCGAGCACGAGGGCGCGTGCCGCGTGCAACGCCTGCTCCAGGGGGCTGATGGGGGTGCCGGAGGGGTCCATGCCCCCATTGTGCGCACTCTTGACCGGGACACCGAGCCGAAAATATCTTTCATACGTGACCCAGGACGTGAAGGAAATTTTCGCCCTCCCGGGCGGTCCGCAGGCCGGCCGGGCCGGTGCGCCGCCCGCCCCCGCCGCGCTCGCCGCCAAGGTGCGTACCCTCGCGCCCTCCATGACCCGCTCCATGCAGCGCGTCGCCGAGGCCGTCGCGGGCGACCCGGCGGGCTGCGCGGCCCTCACGGTCACCGGACTCGCCGAACTCACCGGCACCAGCGAGGCGACGGTCGTACGCACGGCCCGGCTGCTCGGCTACCCGGGCTACCGTGACCTGCGGCTCGCCCTCGCGGGTCTCGCGGCGCAGCAGCAGTCGGGGCGGGCGCCGGCCATCACCACCGACATCGCGGTCGACGATCCGATCGCCGATGTGGTGGCGAAGCTCGCGTACGACGAGCAGCAGACCCTCGCGGACACGGCGGCCGGGCTCGACACCGTGCAGTTGGGGGCGGCCGTCGCAGCGGCGGCGGTGGCCCGGCGCATCGACGTGTACGGGGTGGGCGCGTCGGGGCTCGTCGCGCAGGACCTCACGCAGAAGCTGCTGCGGATAGGGCTGATAGCCCAGGCGCACAGCGATCCGCATCTCGCCGTCACGAACGCGGTGCAGCTGCGGGCGGGGGACGTCGCCATCGCGATCACGCACTCCGGGTCGACCGGGGACGTCATCGAGCCGTTGCGGGTGGCCTTCGAGCACGGGGCGACGACCGTCGCGATCACCGGGCGGCCGGACGGAGCGGTCGCCCAGTACGCCGACCACGTGCTGACGACGTCGACCGCGCGGGAGAGCGAGCTGAGGCCGGCGGCGATGTCCTCCCGTACGAGTCAACTCCTCGTCGTGGACTGCCTGTTCGTGGGGGTGGCGCAGAAGACGTACGAAACGGCGGCACCGGCGCTCGCCGCGTCGTACGAGGCGCTGGCGCATCGGCATCGCAGGTAGGGACTGACACCCGACCGCACTACACGAGGGCAAGAACGAACGCACACCGGACCGCACGACCGAGAGAGCCGCCCGCCATGACCTCCACCTCCAACCCCCGTGATCTGCGCGCCGAGTTGGAATCGCTGACCACCGAGGCCTTCCGGCCGGAACTCGCCGACATCGACCAACTGTCCACGCCGGAGATCGCGCGGCTCATGAACGGCGAGGACGCCACCGTGCCGGCCGCCGTCGCCGAACGCCTCCCCGAGATCGCCGCCGCCATCGACGCGGTGGCCGAGCGGATGGCCCGGGGTGGCCGGCTGGTCTACGCCGGGGCGGGTACGGCGGGGCGGCTCGGCGTCCTGGACGCGTCGGAGTGCCCGCCGACCTTCAACACCGACCCCTCGCAGGTCGTCGGGCTCATCGCGGGCGGTCCGCCGGCCATGGTGACGTCCGTCGAAGGGGCCGAGGACTCGGCGGAGTTCGCGCGGGCGGACCTGGACGCGCTGAGCCTCACGCCCACCGACACGGTCGTCGGCATCTCCGCCTCCGGTCGCACTCCGTACGCCATCGCCGCCGTCGAACACGCCCGCCGGGTGGGCGCGTTGACGATCGGGCTCGCCTGCAACGCGGACAGCGCGCTGGCGGCGGCGGCCGATCACGGCATCGAGATCGTGGTCGGCCCGGAGCTGCTCACCGGCTCCACCCGCCTCAAGGCGGGCACGGCCCAGAAACTCGTCCTCAACATGCTCTCGACGATCACGATGATCCGGCTGGGCAAGACGTACGGGAACCTGATGGTCGACGTACGCGCCTCGAACGAGAAGCTGCGGGCCCGCTCACGCCGCATCGTCGCGCTCGCCACCGGGGCGTCGGACGAGGAGATCGAACAAGCCCTGGCGGCCACGGACGGCGAGGTCAAGAACGCGATCCTCACCATCCTGGCCAACATCGACGGCCCAACGGCGGCCCGACTGCTGGCAGAGTCCGGGGGGCACTTGCGGGCGGCGCTGGCGGGGGCGGGCTGAGGGTCCGGGAGGGCCCGGGGGGGGCCGGGGGGCCGTACGTGACGCTCCCGTCGGCTAAGGCGTGGACGGTGGGGCCTGGTTGAGCGTCGCCAACAGGTGGGCGACGAGGGGGTCTTGGTCGTTCTTCCGCCAGGCGACGGCCACTCGGGTGCGGGCGGTGCCGGGGTCGATCCTGCGGAAGGCCACGCCCTTGAGGCGGATCCGTCTGATGCTCGCCGGGGCCAGGGAAACGCCGAGGCCGGTCTCCACGAGAGCGCAGACGGTCTGCCACTCGACCGCGTGCTGGACCACCCGCGGTGTGAACCCTGCCGCGGTGCACAGGCCGGTGATCTGGTCGTGCAGTGACGGGCCGACCCTGCGGGGCAGCAGCACGAAGGGCGCGTCCGCCAACCGAGCCAGCTGGACGCTCCGTCCGGCGGCCAGCGGGTGGGCGGACGGCAGCACGGCCACGAACGGCTCGGTGAGTACCGTCCTGAAGCCGAGCTCCGGCTCGTCGGCGGGGGGTTCGCGCAGGAGGCCGATGTCGATGGTCCGGTCGTGCAGGGCGACGAGCTGCGGAGCGGTGGTCATCTCGTGGATGTCCAGGTGCACGCCGGGGAACCGCTCACGGAAGGTGCGCAGCAGGCCGGGCAGGACCGTCAGGGCGACGGAGGCGGCGAAGCCGATCCGCAGGCGGCCGGCGCTGCCGCTGCCGACGGCCCGGGCCGCGGCCAGACCGTCCGCGAGGCCGCTGAGTGCGCGCCGGGCGGCGGGCAGCAGTTCGCGGCCCGCCGGGGTCAGGGCGACCTGCCCCGGAGCGCGGGTGAACAGCGCGTGGCCGACCTTCTCCTCCAGGCGGCGGATCTGCTGGCTCAGCGGCGGCTGGGCGATGCCGAGGCGGGCGGCCGCGTGGCCGAAGTGGAGTTCCTCAGCGAGTACGACGAAGGCGTGCAGCTGCGGCAGGGGAAGTTCGGGGCGATCCATACGTCTGGAGATATCAGATCATGCGTAGGGAAGTATTAGACGTATCGATGCCGCTCTTCTAGCGTCGGCGCATGACAGAGCGACGACGTGCGGTGCTCGGCGGCTCGGCCTTCGAGGAGCAGATCGGCTATGCCCGTGCCGTGGTCGACGGCGACCGGGTGCACGTGTCCGGGACGACCGGATTCGACTACACCACCATGACGATCTCCGACGATGTCGTGGAGCAGGCCGAGCAGTGCCTGCGCAACATCGGGGCCGCGCTGGCCGAGGCGGGCTGCACCTTCGCGGACGTGGTGCGCGTGCGCTACCTGCTCCCCGACCGCGAGGAATTCGAACCCTGCTGGCCGGTCCTGCGCCGTGCCTTCGGCGATGTCCGCCCGGCCGCCACGATGCTCGTGTGCGGCCTCGCCGACCCGCGGATGAAGATCGAGATAGAGGCGGACGCGCGACGCCACTCGGCAACGCCCGCCGTTCCCGTGGGGGCCTCCTGGCGGAGCCGGTGAAGGACGTCCCCAGGTTACGCCGACGCCCTCACCCGGTGGCGGACCGACGCCGAGCACCGGGCGGCGCAGGAGCGCGGCCGGGCCGAGTGGTACGAGCGGTACTCGCTGCATGTGGCGAAGGTGGAGCGGAGTCACGGGTTCACGCGGGTGACCGTATCTTTCCGGGATGAGTAACTCTGCTGCGGCCGCCGTCCTCACCACCGCCGACCTGTCCGAAGCGATACGCGCGGTGCGCACTCTGCTGGGCCTCGCGGACGTCTCGCAGGCGGAGGTCGACTTCGAGGGCGTGATCAGCTCGCCGGCCGTACTGGCACAGGTGCGTGACGTACTGCCCGACCTCGTGTGGTGGGCGTCGGCCGGCAAGGAGCACGGTTCGTCGGAGGCGGGCGACGATCCCGCGGGCTGTCTGCCGATCCGGGTGTACGACTGGTGCCGTCCACTCGACCGCGCCGAGCCCTTCATCGCCGCGCTGGGTCCGGATCCGGCGGCCGTCCGCTGGGATCTGGACGGCTGGCCCGCGGTGCCGGAGGCGGGCCTGGAGGCGATCTCGCAGAAATGGGCGTACCTCACCCTGGCGGTGAACTCCCGCGACATCTACCAGGAGGAGCCGTCGCAGGACCACACGGTGTACGTCCACGCCCGGGACCGCAACGGCGACCAACTCCCCCGCGTCCACTGGCTCGCCGCCCAGGTGGGCGGCCGGTTCACCGGCAGGGTGGAGATCGCCCCGCTGTGACCACCGCTCCTCCCGTCCCCGGAACCCGTCGTACCCCCGAAACCGAGCACCTCATTCACGCCAGACAAGCGTGTAGCGCACATACCCGAGCAACCGCGCAACGGCACTCTCGTCCCTCGCCAGCCCGACGACGAGCGTGCCATCGGGGCGAGACGGTCCCGGCCGTCCGGAATGCCGTCGGGCGCGTCCGCGACGCTGAAGCTCACACGTGTGTCGCCGCCGCTCAACTCCTTCGCGCGAGCGATGATTTCCGGATCCGCATCGATCCCGTACGTCTCCTCGGCCCGCCCGGCGAGCAGCCGCGCCAGATCGCCGGTTCCGCAGCCGACGTCCAGGGCGCGGCCGAAGCGGTGGGGCAACTGCCGTAGCAGCCACGGGTGGTAGTGGGCGTTGTGGTCCCAGGGGTGGGCGGAGTTGAAGCGGGCGAGGGCGTCCAGGACCCGGGGGGTGAGGATCTTCATCGGCTCAGTGTGCAGCCCGCACCCCTCCGGCCGTTGTCAGTGGGGTCTGCGATGGTGTGGGTACGGAGATCCACGGGCTGGAGGGGGCACGGGATGGTGGGGCGGGATGCCGGTGGGTGGGGCGGCATGGACTACCGGGGGTGGCAGGACCACGAGGACGTTCGGCGGCGGCTCGACGCCGGGGCCGATCCGGAGAGGTTCGGCGTCGGCGGTTCCCGGCCGCTGCACCGCGCCGCACTCTTCGGCTCCCCCGAGGTCGTCGCGGAGCTGGCCAGGCGCGTGGCGGACGTGGACGCGCTGGAGGGCGGGACCACGGCGCTGTGGGACGCGGTGGTCGCAGGCCGCACGGACAACGCGCGAGCACTGGCCGCCGCCGGAGCCGACCCGGAATGGACCGGCCACGGGGGCTGGACACCGGCCCGACTGAGCCTCGCCGGCCCGGAACCGGACCTGTTCACCTCGCTCCTGAAGGAATCCCCCGAGGGCCGACCCGCGCTGACGGACGCCGAACTCGCCGTCGTGGCGGAGGCGCGGCGGCTCGTCGCGGCTCTCGGGGACTTCTACTACGACGGCCTCGGGCTCGCCTGCGTCGCCGGTATCGACGCCGAGGAGGCCATACGGCGGCTCGAAGCGACCCCGGCGGACGAGGAGCTGATGGCCTCCGTGGTCGCGGACCCGTTCGAACATGACATGGACGAGACCCTGCGGTTCGTCGGCGTGACGACCGTGCCTGGCGGCTGTGTCCTCACCCAGCCCTGGGGATACGGCCCCTCGATGCCCGGCATACACACCCGCCTCTCCGCGGGCACCGCCTCCTACGGCCTGTACGCCAACCCCAAGAGCGGCAACCAGGGCAGCATCCACCGCGACGGCGTCTGCGAGGGCTGGGACCTGCACCCCGGCGGCGGCCCGGACGCGGGCGACAGCCCGGCCGAAGTCCTCTTCTCCTACGTCTACTGCCACCACGCCGTGGCCTACTGCCTGGCCCACGCCGGCCTGCGCCCGACCGACCCCCGAGCGGTCCTCGGCCCCCCGGACCACTGGGTCGAACTGCCCGACCGCGACTACTGGACCACGTGAGGAGCGTCCCGAAAAGTGCGACGAACACGCAGACTGGCACCATGAACCACGCCCAGCTGACCGCCCTGGGCCGTGCCCTCCGCCTCCTCGGCGAGCACGGCGAGGCTCTCACCGCCGACACCCCTGACACCAGGCTCCACGAGGTCAGGGCCGATCTGCGCCGCGCCCTCGACCTGCTGGAGGAGAGCGTCACGGCCGCCGCGCCCGCCACCCGTTGCGCCGAACACCCGAACGGCCCGGTCGACGAGAGCGCGCCCGACCTCTGTCTGCTCTGCGAGACCCGCCGCCGCGCCGCCCGCCGCAACGAGTTCAACGGCGGCCCGCTCCCCCACGCCCCCGCCGAGTCCGCCCCCTCCCGCTACGGCGTCCGCGGCGACCGCCCACAGCCCCAGCAGCGCTGGCTGCCGGAGCTGTGGAACGGCCAGGAGTGGCAGCTGTGCGGCACCCCGAGACGGGACCGCCGCGAGGCCGAGCTCTACCTCGCCGCCCAGCGCCGCGGCCCGCGCGCCGCGATGGCGTACCGGCTCGTGCACGAGTTCACCGACTACGAGGTGCTCCGGGTGTGGGGCACCCCGGTGAAGGTCGACATCGAGCCGCTGGGCAACCTCTAGCCGGCTACCCGGCGGATGCCGGCCACCCGGGGATGCCGGCTACCCGGCGGGCCTCAGCAGCGGCAGCGGCTCGAAGTCGTACGTCTCCCACAGGCGCCGCGACGCCTCCTCCGGATACGGCCGCACCTCCGGCTTCACGTCCAGGACCTGCACCAGACGCTCGTCGAGGTCGTACGCCGGCCAGCCCGGCTCGCCCGTGCGCGCGAACGCCGTCCACGCCGAGCGGAAACGGGCCGACAGCTCCCGCGCCTGGTCCGGCACCCCGCTGCCCATGAACAGCAGGTTCCCGAGGTCCGCCTCGTACGTGCCGAACAGCAGCGGGATGTCCAGCCCGTGGCACGCGCCGAGCACGCCCCCGGCACCCGGCGCCGGCCAGGTCAGTTCGTAGACGTGGGCCCGTCCGCCGCCCGCCACCTGCGCCTCGGCCAGCCGCAGGCTCGGCATGCCGAACAGCCAGTCCGTCTGGACGCGTTCGTACAGCTCCCCCGGCCCGGCCTCCGGGAAGGCGGCACGGTAGGCCCGCTCCCCCTCCGGACCGGGCCCGAAGGTCCGCAGCGCCCCTGCCGCCTGCTCCTCGGTGATCTTGCCGAACTGCCCGCCCATGACGACGAACAGCCGCCACTCGTCGCGGTTGTGCCCGGCCAGCAGCTCCACGTCCCGGCCCGCGCCCGCCGCCAGCGCCTGCCAGGGCGTCGTCGGCAGCACCTCGCCGTCGACGACGGGAGAGAAGGGCGTGACCGTCGGCGCCAACTGCCCCCACCGGTCCTCGTACTGCCGCATCTTCTCGCTCAACTGCTCACCCGCGGAGGTGAGTTGGCGCGGATCAACGGCGGACAGCGCGGCGGCCGTGGGCGGCAGGCCCACCTCCTTGGCGATCTCGGCCGCCACGTCCCGGGCCAGCTCGTCGGAGAAGAAGGTGCCCGGCACGCTCTGGGCGACGGCCCGCCGGAACAGCCCGCGCGCGCTCGGCATCGCCAGCAGCGAGGCCACGCCGCCCGCGCCCGCCGACTCCCCGAAGACCGTGACCTGCGCGGGGTCGCCGCCGAACGCCGCGATGTTGTCCCGTACCCACTCCAGCGCGGCGACCTGGTCCAGCAGCCCCCGGTTGGCGGGCGCCCCGTCGATCCGCGCGAAGCCCTCTATCCCGACCCGGTGGTTGAAGGTCACGACCACCACGTCGCCGTCCCGGGCGATGTGCTGGGCGTCGTAGCCAGGGCTGCCGGCGTGCCCCATCTTGTAGGCGCCGCCGTAGATCCACACCATCACCGGCCGGCGGGCCGACGGGTCCGCCGCCGGGGTCCAGACGTTCACGGTCAGCCAGTCGTCGCCCATGGGCCCCGGGATCTCGCCCGTACGCCCCTGGAAGGCCGCCTCCTGCGGGGGCGGCGGCCCGAACTCGTACGCCTCCCGGACCCCGTCCCACGCCCGCGCGTGCCGCGGCGCCTGGAACCGGGCCTCCCCCACCGGCGGCTCGGCGAACGGGATGCCGCGGAAGACCGTCAGCCCGCCCTCCTCCCGTCCCCGCACGGCACCGGCCTCGGTGCGTACGACCGGACCCTCGGCTGTCGTCATCGTCGACTCCTCACTGGTGGGGGGCGGGCAACGCTGCTCACCCCCACCCAAACGCAAAGAGCTTGCGTAAGTCAACCAATCGGCGGTGAAGAGGCGTCGTACTGCTCCAGCAGCGCCCGCGTCCGTTCCTCGTCCAGCTCGTAGACCGTCTCGTGGGCGCGCGGGTCACGGGCGTGGAAGGTGTGGAACATCGGCCCCGCCACCCCGCCGAGCTCCACGAGCGAGGCCGAGGCCCCGCGCACGGCCCGCTCGGTGCCGGGGGCGGTGGTGAGGTCGATGCGGTTGACGATGCCGGGGGTGACCCACACCGGCACGGACTCCAGCATCCCGAAGAGCTGGAGGTGGTAGTGCCCGGTGAGGATCACCCGTACGTCGCTCCCGCGGATCGCCGCCGCCAGGGCCTCGGGATTGCGCAGCCCGAAGACCGGCTGGGTGGCGGAGATGTCGAGGCTGACGGGCGGATGGTGAAAGGCGAGAAGCGTGCCGCGCTCGGCGGGCACGTCCAACACCCCCCGCAGCCAGTCCAGTTGCTCCTCCCCGATCCACCCGTGGATCCGCCCCGGCACGAGCGAGTCCAGCGTGACGACCCGCCACCCGTCCACCACACTCACGGCGGCCCGTTCCCCGCCCGAGGATTCGTGGACGAGGACGTCGCCCCGCTCACCACCGTCACCCGTCAGGTGCCCACTCCCCAGCACCTTGCCGAAGGCCTCGCGCTCATCATGATTGCCGGTGGTGTAGAAGACGGGCGCGTCCAGCCGCCGCGCGAACTCGCCCACCAGCTCCTTCACGGCCGAATACGCCTCCACCGCCCCGTCGTTGGCGATGTCCCCGGTGACGACGACCGCGTCCACGCCACGCTGGTGGCGGAGTTCGGCGAGGATCAGACGGAGGGATTCGGTGGCGTTGACGCCGTGCCGGTTGGGGGCGTCGGTTCGTTCGACGTGGGTGTCCGACAGATGCAGGATCCGCATACCACCGAACGCTAGCCCTAGTTGACGCCTCCGGGCCGCCACATTGTCGTGACGACCTTCCCGCCGGCGATGGTGATCTCCTCGCGCACCCGGAAGCCGACGCTCTCGTAGCGCTTGAGGTTGGCCGGGTTGGTGGACTCCAGGTAGGCGGGGGCGCCGAGTTCGTCGATACGGGCGAGACTCTCGGCGACGAGCCCCATGCCGAGCCCCTTGCCGCGGTGGTCGGCGTGCGTCCCGAGGATGGTGAGGTAGAAGAACGGCTCAGCGGGATGCGCTTCCTCGAACCGCTCCCCGATCTCCATGATCGCCCGAGCGGTCCGCTCATCAGTCACCTCGGCCAACTCCCGCTCCAGCCGCCCCACTTCCTCCTCCGTCAGCTCGACACCGCCCGGCGGAATCCAGATGGCGGCGGCTTCGACGTTCGGGGTGACAAGGGTCCAGGGATAGCGGAGGGCGGAGGTGACGTAGGCCCGCCACATGACAGCCGCCTGAGCACCCCGCCGCGCCTCGTCGGGAAAGGCGGAACCCCAGACGGGATCGTGGAAGAAGGCGGAGTTGAAGGTGGAGACGATGGACTCGACATCGGCGGCACCGGCGACACGGACGGAAGTCATGCAGTCATTCTTACCTCCGGCCACTTTTTCAGCCCCGACCAGCCCCTCCAGCCCGTCCGGCGTTTGAGGACGAGGCCGAAGGCCGATGGGGGGTCTGGGGGCGCAGCCCCCAGGGACGCGCACCCCCACCCACACCGGCACCGAATCAGCTCAGCGAGCGCAGCGACCCCGCGTCGTACGGCGCCAGCTCATCCACCCGCCCCGCAAGAACCTTCGCCGCCCACTCCGGATCCTGGAGCAGCGCCCGCCCGACCGCGACCATGTCGAACTCCTCGGCCTCCAACCGGTCGAGAAGGTTGTCGATGCCCTTGACCGGCGCCCCTTCACCCTGGAACCCCTTGAGGAAGTCCCCGTCGAGACCGACCGAGCCGACGGTGATGACCGGCTTGCCCATGAGCTTCTTCGTCCACCCGGCGAGGTTCAGATCCGAACCGTCGAACTCCGGCAGCCAGTACCGCCGCGTAGACGCATGGAACGCGTCGACACCCGCGGCGGCCAGCGGCGTGAGGATCGCCTCCAGCTCCTCCGGGGTCTCGGCGAGCCGCGCGCCGTAGTCCTGCTGCTTCCACTGCGAGTAACGGAAGATGATCGGGAACTCGGCCGACACCGCCTCCCGGACCGCCGCGACGATCTCGGCCGCGAACGTGGCACGGGCGACGGCGTCACCGCCGTAGGCGTCCGTACGACGGTTCGTGCCCGCCCACAGGAACTGGTCGAGGAGGTAGCCGTGGGCGCCGTGCAGCTCCACGCCGTCGAAGCCGATGCGCTCCGCGGCGGCAGCGGCCTCGGCGAACGCGCCGATGACGTCGTCCACGTCCTTCTGCGTCATCGCCTTGCCGGTCGGCTCGGCGCCCGCGGTCACCAGACCGGAGGGGCCGACGGCGGGGGCGTCGGCGTACGGCGCCTGTCCCTGCTCGCGCACCATGCCGATGTGCCACAGCTGCGGGACGATCGTGCCGCCGGCCGCGTGCACGTCCTCGGCGACCTTGGCCCAGCCCGCGAGCTGCTCCTCACCGTGGAAGCGCGGTACGCGGTCGCTGTTGCCCGCCGACTCGTGGCCGACGTACGTCCCCTCGGTGACGATCAGCCCGACACCGGCGGCGGCACGGCGCGCGTAGTACGAGCGAACGTCCTCGCCGGGAACGCCGCCCGGGGAGAACATGCGGGTCATCGGCGCCATCACTATCCGGTTCGGGACGGTGAGGCCGTTGATCGTCGTCGGCCGGGAGAGGACCTCGGCGGCGCGGGAGGTGGTGGTGGTCACGTGGGTGGGCTCCTCGTGCGGGGCTGCGTTAACCGGCTGGTATGTGCATACGCATTGTTGCACCCGCTTAAGCAATCCTCCTATGACCTCGAACACGCCCGAGGGCGGCACCCCTGTCTCCAGGGAGTGCCGCCCTCGGTAGGAACCCGGATCAGCCGGCGGCCGATCAGAAGTCCATGTCACCGCCCGGCATGCCGCCACCGGCGGGCGCGGCGGCCTTCTCCGGCTTGTCGGCGATGACGGCCTCGGTGGTGAGGAAGAGCGCGGCGATGGAGGCGGCGTTCTGCAGAGCGGAACGCGTGACCTTCGCCGGGTCGATGATGCCTTCCTTGACCAGGTCGACGTACTCACCGGTCGCGGCGTTGAGGCCGTGACCCGGGGTGAGGTTGCGGACCTTCTCCACCACGACGCCGCCCTCGAGGCCGGCGTTGACGGCGATCTGCTTCAGCGGGGCCTCAAGGGCGAGCTTCACGGCCTGCGCGCCGGTCGCCTCGTCACCCTCCAGCTCCAGCTTCTCGAAGACCTGGGAGGCCTGCAGCAGGGCCACGCCACCACCGGCGACGATGCCCTCCTCGACGGCCGCCTTGGCATTGCGCACGGCGTCCTCGATGCGGTGCTTGCGCTCCTTGAGCTCGACCTCGGTCGCGGCACCGGCCTTGATGACGGCGACACCACCGGCGAGCTTCGCCAGGCGCTCCTGGAGCTTCTCGCGGTCGTAGTCCGAGTCGCTGTTCTCGATCTCGGCGCGGATCTGGTTCACGCGGCCCGCGACCTGCTCGGAGGAGCCGGAACCGTCGACGATGGTGGTCTCGTCCTTGGTGATGACGACCTTGCGGGCCTTGCCCAGCAGGTCCAGGGAGGTGTTCTCCAGCTTGAGACCGACCTCCTCGGAGATGACCTCGCCGCCGGTGAGGATGGCGATGTCGTTCAGCATCGCCTTGCGGCGGTCGCCGAAGCCCGGGGCCTTGACCGCGACGGACTTGAAGGTGCCGCGGATCTTGTTGACGACCAGGGTCGACAGGGCCTCGCCCTCGACGTCCTCGGCGATGATCAGCAGCGGCTTGCCCGACTGCATGACCTTCTCCAGGAGCGGGAGCAGGTCCTTGACCGAGGAGATCTTGGAGTTGGCGATCAGGATGTACGGGTCGTCGAGGACGGCCTCCATACGCTCCATGTCGGTGGCGAAGTACGCCGAGATGTAGCCCTTGTCGAAGCGCATACCCTCGGTGAGCTCCAGCTCCAGACCGAAGGTCTGGGACTCCTCGACGGTGATGACGCCTTCCTTGCCGACCTTGTCCATGGCCTCGGCGATGAGCTCGCCGATCTGGGTGTCGGCGGCGGAGATGGAGGCCGTGGAAGCGATCTGCTCCTTGGTCTCGACATCCTTGGCCTGCTCGAGGAGGGCACCGGAGACGGCCTCGACGGCCTTCTCGATACCGCGCTTGAGGGCCATCGGGTTGGCGCCGGCGGCTACGTTGCGCAGGCCTTCCTTGACGAGCGCCTGGGCGAGAACGGTCGCGGTGGTCGTACCGTCACCGGCGACGTCGTCCGTCTTCTTGGCGACTTCCTTGACCAGCTCGGCGCCGATCTTCTCGTACGGGTCCTCGAGCTCGATCTCCTTGGCGATGGAGACACCATCGTTGGTGATCGTGGGGGCGCCCCACTTCTTCTCGAGGACGACGTTGCGGCCCTTGGGGCCGAGCGTCACCTTCACGGCGTCCGCGAGCTGGTTCATGCCGCGCTCGAGGCCGCGCCGCGCCTCCTCGTCGAACGCGATGATCTTGGCCATGTGAAGTGGTCCCTCCAGGACTGGGGGTGATTCCTTCGGACCGCGCCCGCGCCCGCGACGGACGGCTCGCCGACCCATGGGTTCCTTGCCCCACCCGGCCTGCGGGCCTCACCGACCCGGTCCTTCTTTGTCACTCTCACCTTCAGAGTGCTAACGCCAATGATTAGCACTCGGCATGGTCGAGTGCAAGCGCCTCTCGGGGACCGGCCAGACCCCGCACGGGCTCCCGGCAGGCCCCGCACGGGCCCCGACGCGTGCCCCGGGCATGCCGAAGGGCTCGTAACCCATGACTCCCCATGGGATACGAGCCCTCCGAAGAAGAACGAAGAACGACGCTGTTACTGCCCGGCGCGTGCTTCAGCTGGTCGCCAGACGGACCATGTCCGCCTGCGGCCCCTTCTGACCCTGCGAGATCTCGAAATCGACCCGCTGGCCCTCTTCCAGGGTGCGGTACCCGTCCATCTGGATGGCGCTGTAGTGGACGAAAACATCCGCACCACCGTCGACCGCGATGAAGCCGTACCCCTTCTCCGCGTTGAACCACTTGACGGTGCCCTGAGCCATGCCTAACTCCCCTATTACTGGCCCTTGCACAGATCCGCACTTCGCGGATCCGGGTCAGACCTCACCCCCCACGGTTTGGGGGCGTGCGCCGGAACGCGTCGACCGCGGCTGAATGTATCTGTCCAACTGCCGTCTGCAACAGGTCAATCGGACGAGAATTCTGGACGGAACCGGTCCGGAATGTAGTGAGAATTCGCCTGAATTCAGGGCAAGTCGGGCCCCATAAAAGGAACATAAGCCGCAAAAGACCTGCACACTTTGGCTGCTTCTTGTCGCATCCGGAGCCGGTACTCATATGCGTCCGGCATGCGGGAAGCAGCAGGTTCCCCAACTGTACCGTGCTCAACCATGCAGAATTGCCCCCTCCGCTTCTCTCACGGAGGGGGCAATTCGGTGAACTCTTGGTGACCGCCGTTACCGACGGTAATAATCAGCCTCCGGCGACGGCCGGGATGATCGAGACGCCCGCACCGTCCGGGGTCGCCGTCTCCAGCCCCTGCTCGAACCGCACATCGTCGTCGTTCACATACACGTTGACGAACCGCCGCAACTTGCCCTGATCGTCGAGCACCCGGGCGGCGATGCCGGTGTGGTTCTTCTCCAGGTCGGCGATGACCTCACCAAGGGTCGCACCCTCGGCGCTCACCTCGGCCTGCCCGCCGGTGTAGGTGCGCAGGATGGTGGGGATGCGGACGTTGACGCTCATTCTCATGACCTCCGGTCAGCTACAGCGCCCCATCAGGGGCGCGGGGAACTGCGCGACCAGCCCCCACCGGCCCGCAGACGAACGACGGTTATGCGAGTCCAGCCTCGCGGAACGAATCAAGGTTGGGCCGAATCGTCGCGGTAAGCCCCGTACCGGCCACCGCGTCGAGGGTCTTGAGGCCGTCGCCCGTGTTGAGCACGACCGTGGTGAGGGCCGGGTCGAGTACGCCGTTCTCGATCAGCTTGCGCGTGACCCCGACGGTCACCCCACCCGCGGTCTCCGCGAAGATCCCCTCGGTCCTGGCGAGCAGCCGAATCGCGTCGACGATCTGCTCGTCGTTCACGTCCTCCACCGCACCGCCGGTACGGCGCGCGATGTCCAGCACGTACGGCCCGTCCGCAGGGTTGCCGATGGCGAGCGACTTGGCGATCGTGTTCGGCTTCTGCGGCCGTACGACATCGTGCCCCGCCTTGTACGCGACGGAAACCGGGCTGCACCCCTCGGCCTGCGCACCGAAGATCTTGTACGGCTTGTCCTCGACGAGCCCGAGCTTGATCAGCTCCTGCAGCCCCTTGTCGATCTTCGTGAGCTGCGAGCCGGAGGCGATCGGCACCACCAGCTGGTCGGGCAGCTTCCAGCCCAGCTGCTCGCAGATCTCGTACGCCAGGGTCTTGGACCCCTCCGCGTAGTACGGCCGCAGGTTGACGTTGACGAAGCCCCAGCCCTCGCCGGCCGGGTCGCCGATCAGCTCGGAGCAGAAACGGTTCACGTCGTCGTAGTTGCCCTCGATGCCGACGAGTTCGCCGCCGTAGACCGCGGCCATGACGACCTTGCCCTGCTCCAGGTCGTGCGGGATGAAGACGCAGGAGCGGAAGCCGGCGCGGGCCGCCGCGGCACCCACCGCACCGGCGAGGTTGCCGGTGGAGGAGCAGGAGAGGGTGGTGAAGTCGAAGGCGCGCGCGGCCTCGATGGCCTGGGCGACGACGCGGTCCTTGAAGGAGTGCGTCGGGTTGCCGGAGTCGTCCTTCACGAAGAGCTTGCCGGCCTCGACGCCCAGCTCGCGCGCGAGGTTGTCGGCCTTGACGAGCTTGGTCCAGCCGGGGTTGATGTTCGGCTTGTCGGCCACGTCGGCCGGAACGGGCAGCAGCGGCGCGTAACGCCAGATGTTCGCGGGTCCCGCCTCGATCCGCTTGCGGAGCTCCTCGGTGTCGTAGGCCGAGAAGTCGTACGCGATCTCCAGCGGGCCGAAACACTCCTCGCAGGCGAAAACCGGACCGAGCGGTACACGGTGACCGCACTCGCGGCAGGAGAGCGCCGCGGCGGGACCGAGGTCGACGGTGGGGTTCGTGGTGCTTGCAACTGTCTGCGCAGCCATGTGAGGCGAGGCCCTTTCTCCTCATCTTCCTCACGACGCATCTCGCCGTGAGACGGATTTGGCACCTTCCCTAGCCGGGAGCCTCACCACGACGACGTGGAAAGACCGGCTGGAGGGTTGCCGGGGCTTCATCGGGCCGTATCCCTCTGCCCCTCTGGATGAGCGGTATTCGGTTGTACGTTCAACGACCTCGGACATGCGATGGTCATCGACGTTGTTCAAGACTGTAACCGAAGGCCAGGACAGTTGAGATAGTCGTCCGAACCGCGAGACACAAGTGAGGAGCCGCCTACGTGCTGGAAGAAGTCGAGCGCTGGCTGAGCACCCGCTCCTGGTCCGTCACCGACCGTCCGCTGCACCAGATCCTCGCCGCCAAGCACCGCTCGGGCCAGACGGTCTCCGTCGTGCTGCCCGCGCTCAACGAGGAGGAGACCGTCGGCGACATCGTCGCGATCATCCGCCACGACCTCATGCAGCAGGTCCCGCTCGTCGACGAGATCGTCGTCGTCGACTCCGGATCCACCGACCGTACCTCCGAGGTCGCCGAGGCGGCCGGTGCGCGGGTCGTCCACCGCGACGAGATCCTGCCGCGCATCCCGACGGTCCCCGGCAAGGGCGAGGTGCTGTGGCGCTCGCTGCTGGTCACCGACGGGGACATCGTCTGCTTCATCGACGCCGACCTGAAGGACTTCTCGTCCGACTTCGTGTCCGGAATCGTCGGTCCGCTGCTCACCGACCTCGGGATCGACCTGGTCAAGGGCATGTACGACCGTCCGCTCGCGGGCGCGGCGGGCCAGGGCGGCCGGGTCACCGAGCTGATGGCCCGCCCACTGCTCAACATGCACTGGCCGCAACTGGCCGGTTTCGTGCAGCCGCTCGGCGGCGAGTACGCGGCCCGCCGCTCCCTCCTCGAACAGCTCCCGTTCCCCGTCGGCTACGGCGTTGAGCTCGGCATGCTGGTCGACGCCCTGCACCTCGTCGGCCTCGACGCGCTCGCCCAGGTCGACGTCGGCGTCCGCAAGCACCGGCACCAGGACGGCCAGGCGCTCGGCCGCATGGCGGCGGCGATCTACCGCACCGCCCAGCTGCGGCTGGCCCGCGGCCACCTGATCCGCCCCTCGATCATCCAGTTCGAGCGGGGCGAGGACGGCTTCGAGCCACGCACCTATTCGGTGGACACGGAGGAACGGCCGCCGATGGTGGAGATCGCGGAGTACGCGGACCGCAAGGTCGCGTAACGGCACGGAGCGGTCCGTATACGGGCCGCCACCGGAAACCGGCCATACGTTTGAGCTTTTCCGGGCCGGGCTAGGTTGAGGCGTATGGCTTCCACGCACGGTGCTGCTCATCAGGTGCTGGTCGCGTCCAATCGCGGACCGGTCTCGTACGAGGTGCGGGAGGACGGCTCGCTGGCCGCCAGGCGCGGCGGCGGCGGGCTGGTCTCCGGTCTGTCCGCGATCGGTCCGGACGCGGGCGCGCTGTGGGTGTGCTCGGCGCTGTCCGACGGCGACCGCGAGGCGGTGCGGCGCGGCGAGGGCGAGGCCGGCGTGCGGATGCTGGACATCCCGGCCGACGTGCACGCGGACGCGTACAACGGCATCGCGAACTCGGTCCTCTGGTTCGTCCACCACATGCTGTACCAGACGCCGCTGGAGCCGGTGTTCGACGCGGAGTTCCGGCGGCAGTGGGAGTCGTACGAGACCTACAACCGGGCGTTCGCGCAGGCGCTGGCGGAGGAGGCGGCCGAGGGCTCGGCGGTCCTCGTACAGGACTATCACCTGTGCTTGGTGCCGGGGATGCTGCGGGAGCTGCGGCCGGACCTGCGGATCGGGCACTTCTCGCACACGCCGTGGGCGCCGGAGGACTACTTCCGGATGCTGCCGGACGACATCCAGGTGCGGTTGATGGAGGGCATGCTCGGGGCGGACCGGGTGGCGTTTCTGACCTGGCGGTGGGCGACGGCGTTCCAGAAGTGCGCGGACGGCGTCGACGTCGACCGCTGGGTCTCCACATGGCCCTCGGGCGCCCCCAGGACCATCGAGCATCTGCGCGACGGCCGCCGGACCGGCCGCGAGACGCTGATCGGCGTCCACGGGCTGGGCGCCGACGCTGAGTTCCTGCACGCGCGCTCGCACGAGGCGGACGTCGAGGAGCGGCTGGCGGCGCTGCGGGAGGAGATCGGCGCGGGGCGGAAGACCATCGTCCGGGTGGACCGGACGGAGCTGTCGAAGAACATCGTGCGCGGGCTGCTGGCGTACCGGCAGCTGCTCGACGACCACCCGGAGTGGCGCGAGCGGGTCGTGCACGTGGCCTTCGCCTACCCCTCCCGGCAGGACCTCGCCGTCTACCGGGACTACACGACCGAGGTGCGGCGGCTGACGGAGGAGATCAACTCACGGTACGGGACGGCGGGTTGGACTCCGGTCGTACTGCACGTCAAGGACGACTTCGCCCGCTCGCTGGCGGCCTACCGGCTGGCCGACGTGGCGCTGGTGAACCCCATCCGGGACGGCATGAACCTGGTCGCGAAGGAGGTGCCGGTGGTGTCCGACGAGGGCTGCGCGCTGGTGCTGTCGCGGGAGGCCGGGGCGTTCCAGGAGCTGGGCAAGGACGCGATCGTGGTGAACCCGTACGACGTGACCGGCACGGCGCGCGCCCTGCACGAGGCGCTCACCATGCCGGTGGAGGAACGGGCCGAGCGCACGAAGCGGCTTGCTGCCGCGGCTACGGCGTTGCCCCCGGCGCAGTGGTTCCTCGAGCAGCTGGAGGCGCTGCGGCGGGGCTGAGCCGCCCCGAAGCAGACCGGCTGCCCTAGCCGAGCCGGTTCGCCAGTGCCCGCAGCAGCCCCACCACCCCCTCCGGCCCCTCCACCACCAGGTCCGCCCGCTCCCTCAGCTCGGTCACCTCGTCGCTGCCGCTGCACACCAGTACTCCCGGCACCCCGTCCGAGCGCAGCTTCTCCACCGCCGCGAACGCCGGGAGGTCGCCCAGGTCGTCGCCGGCGTAGAGGACCGCCGTCGCGGCGGTCTCGCGGACGTGGTCCAGGAGGGCGACGCCCTTGTCCATGCCGGGTGGGCGCAGTTCCAGGACCAGGCGGCCCGGTTCGACGATCAGGCCGTGGCGGGTGGCGAGGTCGGTGAGGGGGGCGCGCAGGGCCTCGAAGGCGGCCTGCGGGTCGGTGGCGCGGCGCGTGTGGACGGCCACCGCGCGGCCCTTCTCCTCGATCCACGTGCCCCGCCAGGCCCCGGCCCGGTCCAGGAACCCGGGGAGTTCGGCGCGGACGGCGGCGACGCCGGGGTGCGGCGGGGGAGCCGTGACCTCGCCGCTGACCGCGTCCCAGCGCTCCGCGCCGTAGTGCCCGAGCACGGTGAGGTGCTCCAGGCCGGGCACGCCCGCGAAGCCCCCGTGCCGGACGGCGACGTCCGCCGGGCGGCCGGTCACCACGGCGACCGAGGCCACCTTCGGGGCGAGCCGCGCCAGCGCGGGGACCGCGTCCGGGTGGGCGCGGGCCTGCTCGGGGTCCGCCACGATCGGGGCGAGGGTGCCGTCGAAGTCGAGGGCGATCACCGACCTGCCGGGGTTCGCCAGGATCGCGTCGAGTCCGTCGCGGCCGGCCCGGGTGGCGGGCGTCGGCAGGGGGTCCGTGTCCGTGTCATGGGTGCCCATACGGCGACCCTAACGGTCACCCCTGCGCTGCTCCCGCACCCTTCTCAGCCTGTTCACCGTCACCGGGTCGTGGGCCAGCGCCCGCTCGTCGTCCAGCAGGGCGTTGAGCAACTGGTAGTAGCGGACCGGAGCCAGCCCCAGCTCCTCCCGTATCGCCCGCTCCTTCGCGCCCGGCCCCGAGAACCCCCGGCGCTCCAGCGCGAGCACGGCCCGCTCCCGCTCCCCCAGCTGCTGCTCCTCTTCCATGTCACGAACCGTAGCGCCCGCCACTGACAGTCACCCCGGCCGGCGGGAGGCTACTCCGCGCTCTCCGCCATGGACGCCGTGGACTGCAGTTGCGCGAGCGTCGCCGCCGGGCTGCCGTTCGCGGCCACCGCCTGGCCTATCCGCTTCTTCACCGCCGCGCTCACCGCCGCCCACGAGGTCTTGTCCACCGGCGGCAGCTCGGACTGCGGCAGCTCGTCCAGGAACGGCTTGAGGTCGGCGTCCTGCTCGGCCGAACTCATGGTCTGGGAAGCCGAGTTGGTGACCGGAAGGAGGTCGTACTCGCGGGAGAAGTCGAGGACGTTCTTGTCGGAGTAGACGAAGTCGAGGAACTTGCCGACCTGCTCGGCGTGGCCGTTCTTCTTGAAGGCCATCATCCAGTCGGCGACGCCCATGGAGTTCTTGGTCGCGCCGTCGACGCCGGGCATCGGCACCATGCCGTACTTGACGCCCTTCTTCGCGGCGATCTTCATCAGCGAGGGGTGCCCGTTGAGCATGCCGACGTCACCGCTCGCGAAGGCGGCGAAGGCCGCGGCGCGGTTGAGCTTGCCGGGGGCGACGGGTCCGGTCAGGCCCTTGTCGACCAGGTCGTCCTTGAGCCAGGTGAAGGTGTCGACGTTCTGCGCGGAGTCGATGCCGTACGTGCCGACGGTGTCGGTGTAGCCGCCCCCGCCGCTCAGCAGCCACTGCATCGTCTCGGCCTGCGCCTCCTCGGGCCCGAGCGGCAGCGCGTACGGGTACTTCACGCCCTGTGCCTTCAGCGCCTCGGCGTCGGCGGCGAGCTGCTTCCAGGTGGTCGGCGCGCTGAGCCCGGCCTGCTTGAAGAGGGTCTTGTTGTAGAAGAGCAGCCGGGTGGAGGCCGCGAACGGCATGCCGTACTGGATGCCCTTCACCTGCCCCGCGGTGGCCAGCTGGGAGGCGAAGTCGGCCTGGGTGCTGATGGAGAGCAGGTCGTCGGCCGAGTAGAGCAGGTCCTTGGCCGCGTAGTCGGCGTACGCACCGATCTGCGCCATGTCCGGCGCCTTGCCGGCGTCGACCATCTCCTTGACCTTGCGGTCGACGTCGGTCCACGAGTAGACGGTGACCTCGACCTTCACGCCGGGGTGCGCGCTCTCGTACTCCTTCACCAGCTTGTCCCAGTACTTCTGGGAGGTGTTGGCGCCGGAGTCGCCGTAGTCCGCCGCGACCAGTCTCAGCGTGACGTCCCCGGAGCCGCCGGTGACACCGCAGCCGCCGAGGGCCGCCGTCATCCCCAGCGCGGACATCACCGCGACCGTTCCCGTCCTGCGCCGCCGCACTACGCCACGTCCCAACTGTCTCGCCGTTCAATATGTGGACGCCATAAGGTCTACACCACGTAAGTGGACTAGACCTCTCGCGGGTCGGCGGGCCACACTACCCCCGTGAGACATGTCATCGCCCTCGATGTGGGCGGCACCGGGATGAAGGCCGCGCTGGTCGGTCCGGACGGCGAGCTGCTGCACCAGGCCCGCCGCGCGACCGGCCGCGAGCGCGGGCCGGAGGCGGTCGTCGAGTCGATCCTCGACTTCGCCGCGGAACTGCGCGCGTACGGCCTCGACCGCTTCGGCGAGCCCGCGGCCGCGGCCGGCGTCGCCGTCCCCGGCATCGTCGACGAGGAGCGCGGCGTCGCCGCCTACTCGGCCAACCTGGGCTGGCGCGACGTACCCCTGCGCGACCTGCTCGCCGGCCGCCTCGGCGTACCCGTCGCCCTCGGCCACGACGTCCGCACGGGTGGACTGGCGGAGGGCCGGATCGGCGCGGGCAAGGGTGCCGACCGTTTCCTCTTCGTGCCGCTCGGCACGGGCATCGCGGGCGCGATCGGCATCAACGGCCGCGTCGAGTCCGGCGCGCACGGCTTCGCGGGCGAGATCGGGCACATCGTCGTACGGCCGGGGGGCAGCCCCTGTCCGTGCGGGCAGGTCGGCTGCCTAGAGCGGTACGCCTCCGCGGCGGCCGTGAGCGAGGCGTGGGCGGCGGCCTCCGGGGACCCCGAGGCGGACGCGGCCGACTGCGCGAAGGCCGTCGCGTCCGACGACCCGAACGCCGTCCGGGTCTGGCAGCAGGCGGTGGACGCCCTGGCCGACGGCCTGGTCACCGCCCTCACCCTGCTGGACCCACGCACCCTCATCATCGGTGGCGGCCTGGCGGAGGCGGGGGAAACCTTGTTCACACCGCTACGGGAGGCCGTGCGACGCCGGATCACTTTCCAGAAACTGCCGACCATCGTCCCCGCGGCACTGGGAGACACGGCGGGCTGTCTGGGTGCCGGGCTACTGGCCTGGGATCTCCTGACCACCACCAACCGTACGGAGGTAACCCCCTGATGGCAGCCGACCTAGGGGCGCGGGGAACTGCGCAACCAGCCACAACGCACCCGCAGCCCGCAGCGGCCGGAACCCCCCTGGTGCTGTCCGGCGCCACGGTCGTACTCCCCACAGGAACCGTCCAAGGCGGCCGAGTCATCGTCGACGGCCCCCGAATCGCCGGTTCCGCTCCGGAGAACGCCCAGGTCATCGACGTAACCGGACACTGGCTGGTGCCCGGCTTCGTCGACATCCACAACCACGGCGGCGGCGGAGCCTCCTTCACCTCCGGCACCGTCGACGACGTCCTCACCGGCATCCACACCCACCGCCTGCACGGCACCACCACCCTCGTCGCCTCCACCGTCACCGGCGACATGGACTTCCTCGCCCAGCGCGCGGGCCTGCTCAGCGAGCTCGCCGAGCAGGGCGACATCGCCGGCATCCACTTCGAGGGCCCCTTCATCTCCCCGTGCCGCAAGGGCGCGCACTCCGAGGAGCTGCTGCGCGACCCCGACCCCGCCGAGGTCCGCAAGCTGATCGACGCGGCGCGCGGCCGGGCCGCGATGGTCACCCTCGCCACCGAACTGCCGGGCGGCATCGACTCCGTACGGCTGCTCGCCGAACACGGCGTCATCGCGGCGGTCGGCCACACCGACGCGACGTACGAGCAGACGGTCGAGGCGATCGACGCCGGTGCCACCGTGGCCACGCACCTGTTCAACGCCATGCCCGCCCTCGGCCACCGCACCCCCGGCCCGATCGCCGCGCTCCTGGAGGACGAGCGGATCACGGTCGAGCTCATCAACGACGGCACGCATCTGCACCCGGCCTCCCTCCAGCTGGCGTTCCACCACGCCCGCGCGGGCCGGGTCGCCTTCATCACGGACGCGATGGACGCGGCCGGTTTCGGCGACGGGCGTTACATGCTCGGTCCGCTGGAGGTCGAGGTCAGCGAAGGCGTGGCGCGGCTCGTCGAGGGCGGGTCGATCGCCGGGTCGACGCTCACCCTGGACCGCGCCTTCCAGCGGGCAGTGACCGTGGACCGGCTGCCCGTGGAGGACGTCGTGGAGGCGATCTCCGCCAACCCGGCGCGCCTGCTCGGCCGGTACGACCGGATCGGCTCGCTGGAGCCGGGCAAGGACGCCGACCTGGTACTTCTTGACCATCAATTCGCCCTCAAGGGCGTGATGCGCCGCGGTGAATGGGTGGTCGATCCCCAACTGGGGTGATGTGTCCGGCTGTTGGGGCGGAGGTTGTCCTGGGAGAATGGGACGGCCGCCGCCTGTCCGGCGGGCGTACCGCATTCGTCGTCGGGGGAGGTCGGCCCAGGTGATCCTCACGGTGACGCTGAACACCGCTCTCGACATCACGCACCGCGTCCCGGCCCTGAAGCCGCACACCTCGCACCGCGTCACGCAGGTGACCGAACGCCCCGGCGGCAAGGGCCTGAACGTGGCGCGCGTGCTGGCGGCGCTCGGCCACGAGGTGACGGTCACCGGGTTCACCGGCGGCGCGACCGGCCGTATCGTCCAGGACCAGCTCACGGCCGTCCCCGGGGTGGTGGACGCGCTGGTCCCCGTATCGGCCGCGACCCGGCGCACAATCGCCGTCGTGGACGAACAGACAGGCGACACCACCCAGCTGAACGAACCGGGCCCCACGATCACCTCGGCCGAGTGGTCCGCCTTCCAGGAGGCGTACGAGGATCTGCTGCCGTCGATGGCGGCGGTGGCCCTGTGCGGCAGTCTGCCGCCGGGGGTGCCGGTGGGCGCGTACGCGGGCCTGGTGCGGCTGGCGAAGGCGGCCGGGGTGCCCGTACTCCTCGACACGAGCGGGGAACCCCTCCGCCGGGGCGTGGCCGCCCGCCCGGACCTGATCAAGCCGAACACCGAGGAGCTGGCCGAACTCACTGGCTCCCACGAGCCGTTGCGCGCCACCCAGGACGCCCGCCGCCGCGGCGCCCGCGCGGTGGTCGCCTCCCTCGGCACGGAGGGCCTGCTGGCCACCACCCCCGAGGGCCGCTGGCGCGCGACCCCACCGGCCCGTCTGCACGGCAACCCGACAGGCGCCGGAGACTCGGCAGTCGCGGGCCTCCTCTCGGCCCTGGTGGAACAACTCCCCTGGCCCGACCGCCTGTCCCGCGCGGTGGCCCTCTCGGCGGCGACCGTACTGGCCCCGGCGGCGGGCGAGTTCGACCGCGAGGCGTACGAGGAACTGGTGGGGCGCGTGGCGGTGACCGGGGAGGTCACCGCCGCGTGACCACCGGTCCCTAGCCGGTGACCTGGCCCTTCTTCAGGTACAGCTGGTCCAGCAGGATGTTGCACTTGTCGCCGGACTGGCAGGTCAGGGTGATCGTGTTCGAGCCCTTCTTGAGGGTCGGGTACGAGTACGTCGTCGTCCAGCCCTTGGCGAAGTCGCCGTCCTTGGCGTGCGCGAAGTTGCTCAGCTTCATCTTCGAGCCGAACGTGTCGCCGTTGATGACCAGCGACATCGACTGGTCGTCGCCCGCCGTGCTGTAGCGCGCGAACAGCGTGTACGCGCCGCCCTCGGGGAGGTCGTCGATGGTCCAGGTGACCGACGCGCCCTCGTTGTTGAGGTTGCCCACATAGCTGCCGCCGTCCGCCTGGGCGCCCTCGACGTCCGAGGCGACCGTCGCGCCGCCGCCCAGCTGGAGGTCCTTCGCGTCCGTCTTCGGCAGCTCCGCCGCCGCGCTGCTGCTCGCCGACTGGCTCGGCGAGGCGCTCTGGGAGGTGGACGCCGACGGGGAACTGCCCCCGCCCGCGTTGTCGTCCGAGCCGTCGCCGCCCATCATCGCGACGCCGATGCCGATGACCACCGCGGCGACCACCGCGATCGCGCCGATGAGCAGACCCTTGGTGTTGGGGCCGCGCCGGCCGCCGCCACCGCCGCCGTACGCGGGCTGCTGCGGGGCCGTGGGGGCGCCGCCGCCGGGGAAGGTCTCCGGGGCCGCGTAGTGGGCGTTCGGCTGGTTGTACGCGCCCTGCTGCTGAGGCACCTGGCCGTAGGCCGCGGTCTGCTGGGCCTGGGGGGCCGGGGCAGCCGGCTGCCCGTACTGCCGCTGGCCGACCGAACGCACGCGGTTGACGGAGTTCGGGTAGCCGTAACCGCCGGAGGGCGGCTGGGCGCCGTTGGCCTGCCCATCGGCGTAGAGGTAGCCGAACGGGTCGTCGTCCTCGGGCGTGCTGGCGCCGTTGTTGCCGGACGTCATCCCTTGGTACTCCTAGCGGGTGCGGGTCGGTGCGATACCTGGGGTCAGAATGGCGAGCCTACCCGCTCACCGCCCCCCAAACGGGTGACTCGGATCGCATCGCCCCACCGACCCGGCCCCTGACCTGGGGATCAACCGGCCCGTCTGTGCTGTTTGGGACGAGATCGTTTCTCTACGTACATCCGCTCGTCCGCCGACTTCAACACTTCGTCCGCGGTCATGCCGCAGTGCGCCCACCCGATGCCGAAGCTGGCCCCGACCCGCACGGCCCGCCCCTCGGCGCGAATCGGCTGGATGATCTCGTTGCGCAGTCGTACGGCGAGGTCCGCCGCGTCGGCCCGGCCGAGCCCGTCGGCGAGGATCACGAACTCGTCGCCGCCGAGCCGGGCGACCGTGTCGCCGTCGCGCACCGCGCGGGAGAGCCTGCGGGCGACCTCGATGAGCACCGCGTCGCCCGCGTTGTGCCCGAACCGGTCGTTGATCGACTTGAAGCCGTCGAGGTCGCAGAAGAGCACCGCGAGCCCCTTGGTGCCGTCGTCGCGCTCGCTGTCCGGCGCGGTGGTGTGCACATGGTGGTCGAAGCCGTCGTAGACCTCGACCCCGCCCGGGCGGAAGTCGAAGCCGTGCCCGTTGGCGTCGTAGGCGGGGTGGCCGAAGGAGGCCGCGTCCAGGGACTCCAGGGCGCCGGGGTGGGCGGGCCGGGTGCACAGCCGGGAGGAGAGGCGGGTGCGCAGTTCGGCGGAGTTCGGCAGGCCGGTGAGGGAGTCGTGGGAGGCGCGGTGGGCGAGCTGCTGCTCGCGGCGCTTGCGGTCCTCTATGTCCTCGACGTGGGTGAGCAGGAAGCGGGGGCCGTCGGCCGCGTCCGCGACCACGCTGTTGCGCAGGGAGACCCAGACGTACGTACCGTCGCGGCGCCCGAGTCTCAGCTCGGCGCGGCCGCCCTCCGCCGATGTCCGCAGCAGGGTGCCGATGTCCTCGGGGTGGACCAGGTCGGAGAAGGAGTAGCGGCGCATCGCGGAGGCGGGCCGGCCCAGCAGCCGGCACAGCGCGTCGTTCGTGCGCAGGATCCGGCCGTGCTGGTCGCCGCCCATCTCGGCGATGGCCATGCCGGAGGGGGCGTACTCGAAGGCCTGCCGGAAGCTCTCCTCGCTGGCCCTGAGCGCCTGCTGCTCCCTTTCGAGCCTGACCAGTGCGCGCTGCATGTTGGCACGTAGACGCGCGTTGCTGATCGCGATCGCGGCCTGGAAGGCGTACATCTGGAGCGCTTCGCGTCCCCATGCGCCCGGCCGGCGGCCGTTGCGCGGCCGGTCCACGGACAGGACGCCGATCAGCTCGCCGCAGGTGCCGCCGGGCGAGGCGGGTGTGTACATCGGGGCGAACAGCCGGTCGGACGGGTGCCACTCGTCCTCGAAGCGGGGCGCGGGTCCGTCGGTGTACCACTGCGGTACGTCGTCGTCGTCGAGGATCCAGCCCTCGGTGTGCGGTATGAAGACCAGGTCGCCCCAGTGCTCACCCATGGTCAGCCGGCGCTCCCAGGAGTCGCGGGAGCCGACGCGGCCGGTGATCAGGGCCTCCGCGGCGGGGTTCCCGGCGAAGGCGGCGACGACGAGATCTCCGTCCGGACGTACGAGGTTGACGCACGCCAGCTCGTAACCGAGCCCGTTGACCACGCCGTCGGCGACGGTCTGCAGGGTGTCCGCCAGGCTTCGTGCCGTGTTCATGTCGGCCATGACCTGGTGCAATTGCCGCAGGGTCGCAAGACGGACGTACGGCTCCGACTCGGTCTCCATGCTCGCCCTCCCCCCGAGACCTCGCAGCGAATCAAGGGTTCTCATCGGCGTATCGTTCTGGCAGCTTCCCCGCCACTGAATCACAGCGCGCTGCCCACCCGGTACACAGGGTCAACAATTAGTCCCTCTTGTGACTCAAGTCACAGCGAAAGATGAACAATTGAGTGGGGTTTCTGCGTTCTTACCGAGCTGTTCCTGCGCAGTTCCTGTGCGATTCCTGGACGCGAACTTTGTGGATATCCGGTAAACCCGGCGGCCGGTCCGTCGACGGCTCCGTGGACGGGGTCCGTGGACGGGGTCCGTCGATGGTCCTAGGTCCGGCCTCGGCCGAGGGCCCGATGCGGTCGGCCCGCCCCGGAGATTAGCGTTTCCGGCGTGCTGAACACTCCCTCCACCACGGCCCCGATCATTCCCGCGCCCGCCTCCGGGCATGCTGTCGGTGTGAGCAACGACGAGTTCCGCGCCGCCATGTCCCGGCTGGCCGCGGGCGTGGTCCTGGTGACCGCGCAGGAGCCGCCGCTGGACCCCGACGACGCGTCGGCGCCGGCCGGCGAGGACGTCGGCATGACGGCGACGGCCTTCATGTCCGTCTCCCTGGACCCTCCCCTGGTCCTGGTCAGCCTCCGCAACGGCTCCCGCATGGACGACCTCCTCGACGAACAGCCCCTGTGGGCGGTCTCGGTCCTGTCCGAAAGCCAACGCCACATCGCGGGCCGCTTCGCGATGAAGGGCCGCATCAGCGACCGCCTGCTGTTCGAGGACATCCCGTACGTCCGCGGCAAGGCGACCGGCGCCCCCCTGGTGGGCGGCGCCCTGGCCACCCTGGAGTGCCGCACCGAGCAACGGGTGATCGCCGGCGACCACACCCTGGTGATCGGCCACGTCCTGACAGCGGACGTACCTAGCGCGGACGGGGGGCCGCTGGCTTATTTTCGGGGGCGGTATCGGCAGTTGGGTTGAGGCGGCCCAGTAATTCCATGGCCGACGGTGATCGTCCGGCATACGGTCCCCGAGTGACCTCGAATCCCGTACTCCGCCTCGAAGAGATCACACCCGGGAACTTCGAGGCCACCACCAGCATTAAGGTGCGCCCGAAGCAGGAAGTCGCCGTCTCCCCCGTCATGCAGTCCCTCGCCGAGGCATACGTCCACCCAGGCGTCGCCTGGCCTCGCCTGATCCTCGACGGCGACCGTCCCGTCGGCTTCCTGATGGCCTTCCTGGACATCGACTGGCGGGGCGACGGCAGCCTCTTCCGGTCCGGCCTGTGGCGGCTGAACATCGCCGCGGAGGAGCAGGGGCGCGGGTACGGCCGGTTCGCCGTGGAGTCGGTGGCGGCCGAGATCCGCCGCCGGGGCGGCGAGCAGTGCTATGTCACATGGCACCCCGGCCCGGACGGCCCCGAGGGCTTCTACCTGGGCCTCGGTTTCCGTACGACCGGGGAGACCAGCGGCGGCCAGACGGTCGGCGTACTGGACCTGCGCTAACCGGCATCGACCAGGCTGACATCGAGTTCCGCGACCCGCGCGGCGTCCGTGACGATGTCGATGACGGCGATGCGGTTTCGTACGAACGTGAAGGTCAGCGTCCGGTCCAGGCGGTTCTCGATGAAGACGGCGAGGGCGGTGTGGCCGTTGACCAGGGCCGGGCGGGCCACCGCCGCGAAGTGGCGGAAACTCGACGCTCCCTTGGCGACCGCAGCCGCGCCCGTGGTCACGCCGACCTCGGTACGCGCGACGACATCCGGGTCCAGCAGTTCGACCAGGGCGTCGAAGTCGCCCTCCCGCGCGGCCGCGAGGAAGGCGTCCACGACCTCCCGCTGCCGCACCAGATCGGCATCGTGCACCTCGGCCCCCTGCACCCGCCGCCGCGCCCGGCTGGCCAACTGCCGCGCCGCCACCGGACTGCGCCCCACGATGTCCCCGACCTCCTCGTACGGCACCGCGAACAGATCGTGCAGCACGAACGCGAGCCGCTCCGGCGGCGACAGCGTCTCCAGTACGACGAGCAGCGCCACCCCGACCGAGTCGGCGAGCAGCGCGTCCTGCTCGGGATCGGCGCCGGGGGCGCCCGCGCCCGCCACGCGCGCGTGCGTCTCCATCGGCTCCAGCGGCAGCTCCGCCCGCGACTTCCGCGACCGCAGCATGTCCAGGCACACCCGCCCGACCACGGTCGTGAGCCACCCGCCGAGGTTCTCCACCTCCCGCGTGTCACTCCGGCTCAGCCGGAACCACGCCTCCTGCACGGCGTCGTCGGCCTCGGCGGACGAACCGAGCATTCGGTAGGCGACGGCCCGCAGATGAGACCGGTGGGATTCAAATCGCCGCGCAAGGAATTCCTTTTCGGCCCCTTCTCGATCCGATCCCTCTCGACCGGGAAATGCGTTCTCATTCATTGTCACAGCTCCTCGGGTACCAATCCGCCGTCGCCGACATGACGGATCGGACGCACCCGATGTGACAAAGGACGTTCTACGACACGGACGTTCTACGACACCTGGCCCTGGGCCGGCCCGGGGCTTATCCCCAGTCCCGCCCCGACCGCCCCCGCTTGGTGTCGGACCGCTGCTTCTTCTCCCGCAGCCGCCGCTCGTTGATCCCCCGCGGAATCCGAGTGGGCCGGCGCGGCTTCGGCGGCGGCGCGCTGGCCTCGGCGAGCAGCGCCGCGAGGCGCACGGCGGCGGTCTCGCGGTTGCGCCACTGGGACCGGTGCTCGGACGCCCGTACGACGACCACCCCGCCGTCGACGAGCCGCCCCGCCAGCCGCTCCAGCGCCCGCGCCTTCCACACCTCGGGCAGCGCCTCGGTCTTCGCCAGGTCGAAGCGGAGCTCCACCTGGGAGTCGCTGGTGTTGACGTGCTGCCCGCCCGGCCCCGAGGACCGCGAGAAACGCCACATGAGCTCGGCCTCGGGGAGGGAGACGGAGCCGCGGATGAGGTAGGGACCGGACATGTCGTCCATGGTGACCCGCCTGACCGGCACACGTCACCCCAATATCGCTACCCTCCGGGCCCTCCGGGCGTTCACCCACTGTTCGGTAAAGAAAGTAAAGAGAGCTGGAACCTTCGGTACCCCTCTCGGCGTTCATACGGGTAGCTGTAGCTTCATGCCCGTACGACCCGTACCGGCTGCACCGCCGTACGCAAACGAGGGAAAGGACTCCCAACCATGGCTGTAAGCCTGTCCAAGGGTGGCAACGTCTCGCTCACCAAGGAGGCTCCGGGCCTGACCGCCGTCACCGTGGGCCTGGGCTGGGACGTCCGCACCACCACCGGCACGGACTTCGACCTCGACGCCTCGGCGATCGCGGTGAACGGTCAGGGCAAGGTCTACTCGGACGCCCACTTCGTCTTCTTCAACAACAAGAACACCCCGGACAACTCGATCGTCCACACCGGCGACAACCGCACGGGCGAGGGCGCGGGCGACGACGAGGCGATCAACGTCAACCTGGCGGCCCTCCCGGCCGACATCGACAAGATCGTCTTCCCGGTCTCGATCTACGACGCGGAGAACCGCTCGCAGAACTTCGGCCAGGTCCGCAACGCCTACATCCGCATCGTCAACCAGGCGGGCGGCGCGGAGATCGCCCGCTACGACCTCTCCGAGGACGCGGCGACGGAGACGGCGATGGTCTTCGGCGAGCTCTACCGCAACGGCGCGGAGTGGAAGTTCCGCGCGGTCGGCCAGGGCTACGCGTCGGGCCTGGTGGGCATCGCCCAGGACTTCGGCGTGAACGTCTGACACGCGCTGCGCTGAGCTGAGCGGAAGCCCTCGGTTGTGCTGCACAACCGGGGGCTTCGGCGTCCGATACCGGACGGTGTTCCGACGGAACCGGCGTTCAGCCCTCCGCGACAGTCACCTCCGCCACAGTCACCTCCACCGCGGTGCCTTCCTCGCCGTCGTCCTGAGCGGCAGGAGGAAGGGCGACGACGGTCTGCGTGAAGAGATGATGGGCCCGCGGGTCCACCACCTCTGCCAGCGCGTCCGGTCCGCGGAAGAGACCGCGCAGCAGCCAGCCCGGACCGTCGCAGCCAAGAAACCGGGTGGGCAACAGTTCCTGGTGCCCGTCATCGTGCGTGACAGGTATCCGCGCACGTAGCTCCGCGCCAAGGGTGCTCTGGTCGGCGGTCACTGTGCCGCCTCTCGCCAGCACCGCCCCTTCAAGCCGCGGACGTACGTCGTCCCAGACCGGTCCCTGGGGCGCGCGAAAGACCTGCAACCACAGGTCGTGGCCGGCGAAGCCGACGATCACCCCGACCTGACGACCGCCCTCGCGCAACGGACGCATTTCGGCGCCAACGAGCTGCGGCACTTTCAGGACGCCGTAGTCGATCCGCTCCGTACCCGGAGGCAAGGGGTCCTCGGTTGCGTCCCATGGGCCGAACTCGCCGTTCCTGACACGTGGCCGGGTCACCTCGCCGGACTGCACGATCTCAGTCCACAGGGATTCGGCCTCGGTCAGCAGCCGGTCCAGGGCATCGGGAGGCGTGCCAGAGCGGCGCAGGTACGCCTGGACCAGGGCCACCACATCGTCCCAGCCGAACTCCGCGCCTTGATCCGTGAGGGCGAGGCCCTCAAGTCCGCCGCGCATGAACGCGGCCAACACCTCTCCACCGGTGCGGTCGGCCTCCTGGGCAAGCGTGGGGTCCTCGGTATCGATGAGCGCAGCGGCACCCAGGATGAGCGCCCCCGGCGTCACCTGATCCCAGACCCCGAACATCGCCAAGTCCACGCTCTGAGCGGAAAGGGCCCCGTCCCTTTCGTATTGGTCGAGGATCGCCCTAGTGCGTGCCTGGATGTCGTTCATGTCTCAGACCGGACAGAAGTCAGGGCCGTCCGGCGTATCGACCAGCTTCCACCCGAACGCCGTCAGACTCACGTCTTCCCGAACTGCGAACTGCCTCATGGCGTTTGCCGCGGCACCGCCAGGGAGCCGATCCGCAATCTGGATGAAGAGCGGCCCCGGATGCAATCCGATCAACTGGGCCACCACATGATGAAGACTCATCCCGACCATCATGTCGCGGGCGTCCTCTTGCCCAGCCCCGCTCATCCCGTATGCCAACAGCGCCGTCTCCAGCTCGGCTGAAGAGCTGTGCCGGAGCGCGACGGACGCCATCCTGACGCCGTAGCGTCCCAGTGCGCGACGGTCACCATCAGTCAGAGACGCGAGGAGCCCCTGATCGATGCCGCCTTCCGTTCTCCGGAGAATCCCTTCGGCAAGGGAGTCCTTGTCTCCCGGGATCCTGACCAGATTCGGCTTCGCCAACTCAATCCGCCGAGGTGTACGGGAGGAAAGCCGTCCAGGCGGTGGGGGTGACGGTGAGGCGGGGGCCGGCTTCGGTGTGCTTGGAGTCGCGGATGTGGATCGTGTGGGGGGCTATCGCGATCTCGACGCAGGAGTCTCCGTCGGGGCCACTGCTGTAGCTGCTCTTGAACCACGCCAGTTCGGAGGCGTCACCGGCGGTGGACTTGCGGATCATGTTTCTCCCAGCAGTTGCTCGATGAGGGCCAGCGACTCCCTCGGCCGAAGAGCCTCGGCCCGGATGGTGCCATACCGCAGCTCAAGGATGCGCAGCTCCCTCGGATCCGAGACCGGGCGGCCGTTGAAGGCGCCGTCGGCGCGCCCGACAGCCGTGCCGTCCTCGAACTTCAGCAACTCGACCCTGCCGCTCATGCCGGGATGCGGCAAGCTGTCCATCGGCATCACCTGAAGCGTGACACCAGGCAACCGCCCCACCTCCAGCAGACGTTCGAACTGCTGTCGCCGAACCATTGTGCCTCCGACGTTGCGGTGCAGCGTCGCCTCTTCCAGCACGAAGCCCAGGGAAGGCGCGGGCGACCGTTCGAAGATGGTCTGCCGGGCGATGCGTGCGGCCAGCGCCCGTTCCAGGTCCTCCTGCGAATAGGCGGGTTGCCATGACTCCAGCAAGGCGCGCGCGTACTCGGGTGTCTGGAGCAGCCCGTGGATGTTGCTGCACTCGTACACCCCGATCTCGACCGCCTTGGCCTCCATTTTCGCCAGCGCCCGCACCTTCTTCGGATACCGGACCTTCTTGACGTCCTCCCACATGGCCGAGATGAGCCCCTCGGCCCCCAACACCTCGTCGGCCCTGTCCAGATACTCCTGCCGAGGGATCCGCTTCCCGCCCTCGATCTTGTAGACCATGTCCTCGCCGTACCCGACCGCCGCCCCGAACTCCGGCGCCCGCATCCCCGCCGCCTCCCGCCGTAGCTTCAACTGCCGCCCCACCGTGGCGATCACCGCGACGCCCCACTCGTCGTCCGGGTCCACCTCCCAACCCGGCTCGTCCGCCTCGGTCCTGAGCCGTACCGCGTCCGCCTCCACCGACATCCCGCACCCCTCCGCCGTACCAACGCATCACGACGGCCCTACCCGTACGGCGGCTCCGGACCAGCTCGACACCACCGGACAACGTCCGGACAGTGACCGTACGCAACGGCGTCGTCACTGTTCAAGGTAGGCGTACGTCGCCACGCTGAGTGACGTGAATCAAGAAATCGCCGCCCCTGTACGGAACTACAGCGCGCGCCTCTCCCCCACGCCACGCGGAGCCCGCCTCGCCCGTCTGCTCGCGACCGAGCAACTGCGGGACTGGGGCGTGCCATTGGACCCGGCCGCGCACATCGTCGCCGAGCTCGCGGCGAACGCGGCCACGCACGGGCGGGTGCCCGGGCGGGATTTCGGGCTGTTGCTGTACGTCGTCGGGGACACCCTGCGGATCGAGGTGACGGACACGCGGGGTGACCGTGTTCCTCGCGTCGTCCAACACCCGGCCGCCGACGCCGAGTCGGGGCGGGGGCTGCTGCTCGTGGACGCGCTCGCCGACAAGTGGGGGGTCTCGGCGGGCGCGCCGCCGCGCAAGACGGTGTGGGCCGAGGTCCGTCTCGACCGGAGTGCGGGGGCCTGTGCTCCGGTGGGGCCGCGCTGCGGTGAGGCGGGCGGTCTTTCCCAAGGAACGAATGGATGAAAGGACCCCAACCAAGCCCACCCCCTCCCTCCGCCGATCCGCCGATCCGCTGGTCAGGCCGGCGCACGACGCTCACCCGCGCGAGTGAACATCACCAACTCAGCTGGATTTCGGCCCGGTTGCTTGCTCTACGCTCGCCGCAACACAACCGCAGACATACGACGGCCCTCGCCGGGACTGGCATCCCAATGCGAGGGCCTGACCACCTAGGAAGACAGCCCTTCCCGATGGACACCCAAAACCCTAGCGCGCCCTCGCGCGCCCAGTCCCGTATCCCGGGCGAAAACCACCCTCACGCGGGCGGTCTCATCCACGACCACACCCGCCACACCACCCGATTCACGATCATCGGCAACCACCTCGCCCAACACCCCTCACTCTCCGGCCTCGCCATCGGACTGGCCGTCTACATCCAGTCCCTCCCCCAGGGCGTCCGCGTCGACATCAAAACCCTGGCCGACCGCTTCCCCGAAGGCCGTGACCGCATCGCCGCCGCCCTGCGCGAACTCGAAACCCACGGCTACCTCCGCCGCGAACGCGAACGCATCCACGGAGGCCGCATCGTCACCCGCACGATCTCCTGCAACCAGCCGGGCCGCAGCAGGGACGACCACGCACGCCACTCCACCAGCAAGCCCGCCCGGCCGAAGAAGTCCCCACCTCGGGCCCTCCCACCAGTACCGCGCCCGTCGTACCCCGCCCCCGCCCTCATCCGGCAGGCCACGGACCTCCTCGCTGACCTCCACCGCCACGACCGACGCCTGCTGCTCAGCGAGCGCGACGCGGCCCACCTGGCCCCCGGCGTCGCCGCCTGGCTGGAACGGGACGTAACACCCACAGCCGTACGCGAATCCCTGACCGCGGACCTCCCGGCCGAGCCCCTGTGCCGCCCGGCCGCCCTCCTGGCCCACCGCCTGACCGACCGCCTGCCACCACTCCCCCTGTTCCGCCCGCCTTCGGAGCCGCCGACCACCCGCCACCCACTCCAGAACTGCAACGGCTGCGACCGCGCCTACCGCGCGCCCCACCCCGGCCACTGCCGCGACTGCCGAACGGATGATCTCCGAGCCCCGCTTCGTCAGCCCATCGGCCGGTAATAGCCCAGCACAGCCGCCAACTGCCCGAACCACTCCCCCAGTTGTGCCCTCGGCTTGGCCTCCACCACGCACTCGTAGAAGCGGCCGTCCGGGAGGACCACCGCCATCATCAGGGACTTGCCGTTCGGGCTTGCCTTGTAGTGGACGCTGCGGATCTCCGGCCACGGGAAGTCGGCCGACGCGCCATGGTCCTCGAAGGCGACGCCTTCCATGTCCACGACGATCGAGTTGTGGGCGTCCACCGCCATGAACTCCGGGCCAGTGGATGGTTGTTGGGGTGGGGCGTAGGCGTACTGGGGTGGAGGTGGGCCGAAGCCCGGCGGGGCCGGCGGGGCCGTCGCGGGTGGTGGTGGGGGCGGTGACGCCGGCATCGGTGGCGGCTGTTGGCCGTACGGCGGCTGGCTGCCGTACGGCGGTGGCTGCGTGGTCATCGGCTTCCGTCCCCAGATGTGGTTGCTTCCCGGGGAAATCTACC
The DNA here is from genome assembly GCF_022698165.1 of Streptomyces cylindrosporus. GTDB lineage: Bacteria > Actinomycetota > Actinomycetes > Streptomycetales > Streptomycetaceae > Streptomyces > Streptomyces cylindrosporus. The sequence continues at coordinate 185,720 of NZ_JALDAY010000004.1, read as the reverse complement.
CAGCGCACCCGGCCTCCCTCACACCGGCGGATATGGTCCCGCCATGCTTCTCGAACAGCTCAGGCCGACGGACGGCGCCCTCCCGGGCGAGTTGCTCACCGAACTCACCGCCCTCTACGCCTCCAACCACGAGTTCCACGCCATCAGCGGCGACTTCCCGGACCCGTACGACATCCGTCCGGAGCAGGTCGCCGCGGCGCTCGCGGACGAGTTCGTGAATCCGGGCGCGGAGGTGTTGCTGGCGCGGAGCGAGGGGCGGGTGGTGGGGATCGCGATCACGCTGGCCCGGCATCCCGACCCGGCCGATCCGGATCCGTGGATCGGGTTGTTGATGGTGGACGCGGGGGCGCACGGGCAGGGGTTCGGGCGGCGGCTCGCGGAGGCGGTCGAGGAACGGTTCCGGGCGGCAGGGCGAGGTGCCGTACGGCTGGCCGTTCTCGACAACAACCCCAAGGGGCTCGCCTTCTGGACCGCCCTCGGGTACGAGGCGATCGACCACCGACGCGACCGCGGCCTTGGCCGGCCGTGCTCGGTGCTGCGCAAGGCACTGCCGTAAGGAACTGCCGTGAGGAACCGCCGTAAGGAACCGTGTGACCCGGCTGCCGGCTGAGCCGGATTACGCGTGGTCCGGCTTGCCGTCGCCGTACAGCCAGTCCTTCCAGATCTCGTCGAAGTTCTTGTCCGGGGCCTTCTTCTCCACGTACGCCGTGAAGCCGGCGGTGTCCGCGTTGCCGTGGCGGTGGGTCCTCGCCCAGCCCTGGATGATGTCGTAGAACGTGTCGTCGCCGACCGTCTCGCGGATCTTGTGGAGGACCATCGCGCCGCGGTCGTAGACCGGGCTGTCGGAGATGTGTGCCGCGCTGCTCGGGCGGGCCGGCGGGAAGGCCCAGATCGCCTTGTCGTCGGCGGGGTCGTCGTAGTAGTCGCCCTTGTAGAGCGCGTCGAAGGTCTCCTGGGCCGTGTCGCCGCCGTGGTCCTCGTCCCACAGCCACTCCGCGTACGTCGCGAAGCCCTCGTTGAGCCACATGTCCCGCCAGGTCTTCGGCGTGACCGAGTCGCCGTACCACTGGTGCGCGAGCTCGTGGACGAGGGTCTCGGTGTCGGGGGCGCCGGGGAAAACCGGGCGGTTCTGGGTTTCGAGGGCGTACTCGGCGTCCCCGCCCCGGTCGACGATCGCTCCCGTGGAGGAGAAGGGGTACGGGCCGAAGTTGTACTCCTCCCACTCCATGATCTCGGGCAGCTTCGCCAACACCTTCTGGCTCGCCTTCGCCTCGGTCGGGTCGACCGCGACGTACGCCGGGAGGCGGTTCTTGCCGATCGTGGAGCGGGTGATGTCGTAGTGGCCGACGGCGATCGTGGCGAGGTAGGTCGCCATGGGCTCCGCCGTGTGCCAGGAGTAGGTCGTACGGCCGCCGGTCGTCGCCGTCTCGCTCGTCAACTCGCCGTTGGACACCGCCTGGAGGCCCTTCGGCACGGTGACCTCGATGTCGTACGTCGCCTTGTCGGAGGGGTGGTTGTCGGACGGGAACCACGTCATCGAGCCGATCGGTTCGCCCAGCGCCAGCGCGCCGTCGGCGGTCGGCAGCCAGCCCTCGTGGGAGCCGTCGGCGTCGGTGAGCGTCTGCGGGGTGCCGGAGTAGCGGACGGTGACGCGGAAGGTCTCGCCGTCGGTGAGGTCGTCGTGGGGGCGGATCGTCAGTTCCTGGCCGGCGCGGTTCCAGCGGGCACGCTTGCCCTCGACCGTGACGTCCTGGACGTCCAGTCCCTTGAGGTCGAGGTCGAACGCGGTGAGGTCCTTGGTGGCGCGGGCGGTGAGGGTGGCGGTGCCCGCGAGGTGATCGCCGTGGTCCCCGTCCCGGCCATGGGTGTCTCGGTCATAGGTGAGCTCGAGGTCGTAGTGCGTGACGTCGTACCCGCCGTTGCCCGCCTTCGGGAAGTACGGGTCGTGGACGCCGGAGCCGCCGGGGGTGCCGTTCACGCCGGCCGAGCATGCGGTGAGGGTGAGGGCGAGGAGGGCGGTGGGGACAACCGGCGCAGAACGGGACACGCCAGTGATCCTAAGGCGGCGTGACACCATCTCGTACGTGCTCGACATCGGCTACGCCCTCTCCAACCGCTTCCCGGACCCGCCGCAGACGGACTACCGGCGCGCGGACGTCCACGCCCTGCGGCACGACCTGTTCTGCGGGGACGTCTACCTCGCCGACACCAAGGCGGACCGGGAACTGTCCACAGCCTGGGGATGGGTGCCGGTGCTCGACTTCGCATGGGCGCTGTGCGACATCGTGGAGCGGATCGACCGGGACCCGGCGGGGTCCCGGGCCGCCCGGCCCCAGCGCGCCGAGCTCGACTTCACCGAGTCCACCGACCGCATGCTCTTCGAGCGCCGCTTCGGCTGGGTCGACATCGAGGCCGACTGGATGCCGGCCGAGGAACCCCCGCTGACCTTCGCCCACGCCGAACTCCGCCGCGAGGCCCGGGACTTCCTGCACGACCTCCTCGCCGACCTCACCGACATGCACGAGGACCTCGCCGAGAACCCGGCGATCTGGACCCTGCAGGCCCGCTTCCCGAGGATCGCCTAGCACCGGGAAGACCGATCCGTCCATGCAGCCCCTCATGCCGGTCCCGGACAGTCCCTAGCCGATCTCGAAGTCCGCCGCCCTCGTGTCCAGCGTCGTCGTCCCGTTCCTCGCCGTGGCCAGGACCGCGATGTGCCAGGTGCCGTGCGGGGACGCGGCGGCGTCGGCCGTCGAGACCGGGGTCGTGTAGGTGCAGCGCGCGGTGTCGGCGGCGGCCGCCTCGCACGTGGCGGACTCCACGGCGGCCAGCTCCTTCGCCGTCGGCGGCTTCTTGCCGAGCTGCGAGTCCGCGGCCGGCCACGCCAGCACCTTCAGGCTCCTGACCCCCGAGGACGCCGTGACCTCGGTGGTGAAGGCCAGCGAGCCGTCGTGGCCGCCGGTGGGCGCGGTGTAGCGGGCGGCGCTGTGCGCGAGGGTCGGTTCCTGCTCACCGGCCTGGGCGATGGCGAAGGCTCCGGCCCCGCCGAGGACGACGGCACCGGCGGCGACGGACAGGGCGGCGATGCGGCGACGGGACGACATGACGGACCCTCCGTAGGGGATCGGGCGGCTGCCTCAGCCGACACGCTCGTCCGCGCCGGCACCACCGATCCTCGCGGCCCGTAGATCACCGGGCCTGAGTACGACTACTCAACTCGCCCTGAGTGGTGGGGCCTTCGGGGTCCGAGTCACCCCTCAGTCACCGCTGAGCCACCGGACGAGGGCGCCGCGCCATCCCCACCGCGCCCATCCCCACCGCGCCTGCCCCCACCGCACCTACCCCCGCCCCGCCGACTCCTCCGCCGGCCACATCCGTCCGCCCAGCAGCACCAGTTCCTCCGCCGACGTCTCGTGCGGGAGGCCCCCGAGCGACAGGTAGTGGTACCCCGTGCTCAGCCGGCACGCGTTCAGGCCCAGACACGTCATCGCGTCGTAGTGCTGGGTGTTGGCGAACACATAGCGGCCGTTCTCGCCGTCCCCCGGGTCCAGCGGTATGCCCAGCAGGACCGCCCGCAGCGCCGGCCGGTCCACCGGGCCGAAGGCCAGCGGCACGAAGGCGTCCGGGTCGGCGCCGACCGGGACGGGGGACTCCCGGTCCTCGGAGTCGCCCAAGTCGCCTTCCGCCGCGTCGAAGTACCCCGGACACGAGTCGTAGTGGTGCGTCGGCTCACCCTCCGCGTACACCGTCATCAGCAGTACGTCCGAGTCGTAGACGTACGTGCCCAGCGCGGGCGCCTCCAGCAGGCGGCTCAGCGGGCCCGCCAGTGCCGTCGCGTCCGTCTCCGGGTCCGGGTAGATCACCGTGTGGCCGGGGCCGACCGGCAGCGCGTACCCCCGTACCGCGCTGTCGGCCGCCCCCGCCGGCCCGCCCGCGGCCGCGAGCAGCGTCACCACCTCGTCCAGCGGCCGTGCCACCAGGACGTTTCCGTAAAAGCTCCCCACCCGTCATCCCTCCACCCGAATCCCCATCTCCGCCGCCAGTACCGGCGCCAGATCCATCAGTTGCACGGAACTGATCACCGCCCCCGCGAGCCGGTCCACGCCCCGTGCGACGACCAGCTCGGCCGCGTCCCGCAGGTCCACGTCCTTCAGGGTCGCCGCCGTGAGGTCGGCGCCCTTCAGCACGCAGTCCACGAACTGCACCCGCTCCAGCTTCGCGCCCCCGAAGTCCGGCTCCACCAGCACGCATCCCTCGAACACGACGTCCCTGAGCCTGGCCGTGCGCAGGTTCAGGTAGTCGATCTTGCCGCCCCGCACGACCACCCGCTCCAGCACGGCACCGTGCGCCTGCACCCCGCCCAGCCGGGCGTCGACCAGCTCGACGTCCCGCAGCGTGGCGTCCGCCAGATCCGTGCCGACGCCCCGCAGTCCCGTCAGCACCGAGTCCAGGACGCGAGCGTGCCGCAGCCGCGTCTCGTCCACCGCGCACCCCGTCAGCGCGCAGTCCATGAACCGGGCGCCCCCGCCGTCGTGCCCGGCGAAGTCGAACTCCCGGAAGTCCAGCCCGTCGTAGTCCCCGTCCGGCTCCAACGCCCCGCCCCGGAAGGGCTCCAGCGGAGGCAACCGCACCTGCGGGCGCTGCGCCGCCTTCACCACCGTACGACCGGGACCGCCCGAACCACCACCGGAATCCTGACCGCGGCCCGCACCCCCACGCACGCCACCGGCGGAACCAACCGCACCACTCGCCTGACCCGCGCCACCCGAACCCACAGCCCGTCCCACCGCACCTCCCGCTCGTCGCCCCACGCCTCCCATCCTGCACCCCACCACTGACAATCCGCCTGACCAGCCAAAACACCCCCCATGTCACATTCCGGCCGCCCGAACCGTCCTATGCATGCAAAGGCGACCAGACCCCCAGACCAGACCCCGAGCCTCCGAGGGAGACGTCAGTCATGCACCGCATCACCGTCATCGGCGGCGGATTCGCCGGGCTCACCGCGGCGATCACCGCCGCCGAGGCGGGCGTCAAGGTGACCGTGTACGAAGCCCACCACACCCTCGGCGGGCGGGCACGGACCGCCGAGGGGCCGTACCGGACGAACGACGGTCCGCACGCCCTCTACCGCGGCGGCGCCCACTGGACCTGGCTCAAGCAGCGCGACCTCATCCCGCCGCTCGCCCCGATCCCTCCCCTGGAGGCAGCCCGGCTGCGGCTCCGGCACCACGGTGCGCTGCGCCGTACCCCGCCCTTCGCCATGCTCAAGCTGCTCCGGCCCGGGCTGCCGCAGGCCCCCGTCGACCTCGACTACCTGTCCTGGGCCACCGGTGTCGCCGGCGAGGAGGGCGCTCGTGCCGCCGCCAATTACTCCGCCGTCGCCCTCTTCCACCACGACCCCGGTGCCCTCTCCGCCGCCTTCGTGCAGGAACGCCTCCGCCGCGCCACCAAGCTCCCGCCCGAGGCCCACTACCCGCGCGGCGGCTGGGCGAGCCTCATCGACCGGATGGCCGCGCGGGCCTGGAATCTGGGGGTGCGGATGGAGACCTTGTCCCGCGTCGACGTCCTCCCCACCGACACCCCCGTCGTCGTCGCGACCTCGCTCGACGCGGCCCGGCGGCTGCTCAAGGACGACTCGCTGACCTGGACCGGCGGGCGTACCGTCCTCGTCGACCTCGCCGTACGCACCCGCCGCGGCGACGCCTTCGCCGTCTCCGACCTCGACTCGCCGGGCTGGATCGAGCGGTTCACCGCCCAGGACCGGTCGCTCGCGCCCGCCGATGAGCAGCTGATCCAGGGGCAGATCCCCATCGCTCCGCACGAGACGAAGGCCGACGGCCGCGCCCGCGCCGAGCACCTCCTCGACCTCGCCTTCGACGGCTGGCGCGAGCGCGTCACCTGGCGGCGCGAGGCCCTCGCGAACGGCCGTACCGGCGCCGTCGACCTCCCCGGCACCAGTTGGCGCGACCGGCCGGCCGTCGACCGCGGCGACGGTGTCTACCTGGCCGGCGACCAGGTCGCCGCCCCCGGTGTGCTCTCCGAGGTGTCCTTCAACAGCGCCCTCGCCGCGGTGTCGCTGGCGCTCGGCCGACGACAGCTTGACCTGAAGCGCGCTTGAGGTTGAAGAGTCGGAAGTCTGAACTGACAACGCCCAGGGAGCCCGCCATGCACGCCATCCGACTGCACGCTTTCGGTCCGGCCGAGAATTTGCGTTACGAGGAGGTCGAGGACCCGGCGCCGGGCCCCGGCCAGGTCCGTATCGCCGTCGAGGCCGCGGGCGTGCATCTGCTGGACACCGCCCTGCGGGAGGGGGCGCAGGGGCCGTTGCCCGCCCCGGGCGTGCTGCCCACGATCCCCGGCCGTGAGGTCGCCGGTGTCGTCGAGTCGCTCGGCGACGGCGTCGCCGCGCTGTGGCTCGGCAAGCGCGTGGTCGCGCATCTCGGCTTCGCGCCGGGCGGGTACGCCGAGCTGGCCGTCACCGATGTCGAACGGGTGCACGAGATCCCGGAGAACCTCGACTTCGCCGAGGCGGTCGCGATGATCGGGACGGGGCGTACGGCGATGGGGATCGTGCAGTTCGCCGAGCTCGGCCCCGGTGCCGTGGCCGTGATCCCCGCGGCCGCGGGCGGGATCGGGACGCTGCTCGTGCAGTACGCGAAGAACTCCGGGGCCGTCGTCGTCGGTCTCGCCGGCGGGCCGGAGAAGACGGCCCGCGTGGAGGCGAACGGCGCCGATCTCGCCGTCGACTACAACGACCCCGACTGGCCGGGCAAGGTCCGGGCCTTCCTCGGCGGGCGGCCCGCGACCGTCGTCCTCGACGGCGTCGGCGGTGACGCCGCCCGCGAGGCCGTCGGCCTGCTCGGGCCCGGCGGCAGGCACATCGTCTTCGGCTGGTCCGCCGAGGGGATCGGCGGCGGTGAGCCGTATCTCGTCGACGGGGTGTCGGAGCAGGTCCTGGGCCCCGTGATGATGCGGAAGGCCGGCGGGCCCGATCCCGTACGAACCCTGGAACTGCGCGCCCTCGCCGAGGCCGCCGCGGGCCGGCTGGCCCCGGCGGTGCAGCGATTCCCGCTGGCCGAGGCGGCGGCAGCGCACCGCGCGCTGGAGACGCGCGGAACGACCGGAAAGGTGGTGCTGGAGCCATGAACAGCCAAGGTGGCCGTAAGTCGCTCCCAGATGCGATACGTACCGATTCATGGTCTTCTGAGCGGGTGAGCGTCACCCCAACAGGTGAATCCCCCGCAGGTGGGTCCCCGCGCTCGGCGGGTGGCCCCCCGGACGCCGATCCCCGTCGCTGGTGGGGCCTGGTGGTCATCGCGCTCGCGCAGCTCATGGTCGTCCTGGACGCGACGATCGTGAACATCGCGCTGCCGTCCGCGCAGAGCGACCTGGGGATGTCCGACGGCAACCGGCAGTGGGTGATCACCGCCTACACGCTCGCCTTCGGCGGACTGCTGCTGCTCGGCGGGCGTATCGCCGACTTGGTGGGCCGCAAGCGGACGTTCATCTTCGGCCTGATCGGCTTCGCCGCCGCCTCCGCACTCGGCGGCGCGGCCACCGGCCCGGGGATGCTCTTCGGCGCCCGCGCCCTGCAGGGCGCCTTCGCCGCCGTACTCGCGCCCTCCGCGCTGTCCCTGCTGACGACGACCTTCACGGATCCCAAGGAGCGCGGGAAGGCCTTCGGCATCTACGGCGCCCTGGCGGGCAGCGGTTCCGCGATCGGCTTCATCGTCGGCGGCCTGCTCACGGAGTACCTCGACTGGCGCTGGTGCCTGTACGTCAACATCCCGATCGCGGTCGTCGCGGTCGCCGGCGCGTTCGCGCTGCTGCACGACCGGCCCGGCCACGAGGGCGCGCGCCTCGACGTGCCGGGTGTGCTGCTGGGCTGCGGCGGGCTGGTCGCGATCGTGTACGGCTTCAGCGAGGCCGAGCCGCGCGGCTGGAGCGACCCGCTGGTGCTGGCGCTGCTCGGCGGCGGTGTCGTACTCCTCGCGGCCTTCGTGTGGTGGCAGAACCGGGCGCCCATGCCCCTGCTCCCCCTCCACATCGTCAAGGACCGCAACCGCGCGGGGTGCTTCCTGACGATGGCGCTCGCCACGATCGGCATGTTCGGCCTGTTCCTGTTCATGACCTACTACTTGCAGGTGGTCCTGGCGTACTCGCCGGTGAAGACGGGGCTTGCCTTCCTGCCGCTCACCGCGGCGATCATCACCGGCTCGACGCAGATCTCCGCCCGCCTCATGAACCGCGTCCCGCCGCGCTTCCTCATGGTCCCCGGCATGATCCTCGCCGCGGGCGGCATGGTGATCCTCACGCAGATGACGGTCGACTCGTCCTACGCGACCGAGATCCTGCCCGCCCTGCTCCTGATGGGCCTCGGCATGGGCCTCACCTTCATGCCGGTCTTCGCGACGGCGACCGCGGGCGTGGCCCCGCAGGACTCCGGGGTGACCTCGGCGACGGTCAACACCTCGCAGCAGGTGGGCGGTTCGATAGGTACGGCACTCCTCAACACGATCGCCACGACGAGCAGCGCCACCTACATCACGGCCCACCTCCACAACCCGGCCCAGCGGGCCCTGATCGCCAAGGAGGGGGTCGTCCACGGCTACACGGTGGCCATCTGGTGCGCGGCGGGAATCATGCTGCTGGGGGGCTTGGTAGCGGGCCTCCTGGTGACGGCAAAGCCGCCCAAGCACGCCCCGACCGAGGCGCCGATGTCAGAGGCAGTGGCATAACGCGCCCCGATAGGGGCGCGGGGAACTGCGCGAACAGCCACGACGGCGCCGCACCCAATCACGGCGCCGTCGCGGCTGTCACAACAGATCGCTACCTCAGACTCCGCACATCGATCGCCCAGATCCCGCGCCCATGCGTAGCCGCGTACAACCGACCGTCAGGCCCGGTACGAAGCTGAAGAACCGCAGTGGTGGGCAGATTCCCACCCGCCACCTTCCACCCCTTCGAACCCGGCGTCCGCACCAGCACCCCCAGGTCCGTCCCCAGCGCAACCGTGCCGCCCTTCAGCAGCACCACCGAGTCGGCAGGCACATCCGGCAGGTTCCCGGAGATGTCCTTCCAGGTCACCCCGCCGTCCCGCGTCTCGAACAGGTGCCCGACTCCCGCTCCGGGCCCCTCCGTCCACTTCCGCGAGAAGCCGTTGACGGCCAGCAGAACATGGTCGGAGTCGGACGGGTCGATCGCCAGCCCGGAGAGGTACCGGTTGGGGACCGTGCCGTCGGCCGGCAGGTTCAGCTGGTGCCAGCCGGTGCCGTCCGCGTTGCCGACCGCGATGCCCCGAGTGAAGCCCTGGTTGTTGCAGGGCCCGCACCAGGCGGCGTACACCTTGCCGCCGGAGGACGCGACCGCCGTCGCCGTGTGGCCCGCGCCGAGGTCGTACGCCCCGAACCACTCGGTTCCGCTGCGGATCGCGTAGCCCTTGGTGTTGATCCACACGTGCCGGCCGCCCGCGACCCAGACCTTCGGGTCCTTGATGTCGGCGTTGAGCGGGGCGATGAAGCGCGCCTCGCCGGTCGCGTTGTCGGGCGGGGCGACCGAGTACGTGGTCGCCTTCGACGGGTCGGTGATCCAACTGCCGTCGTTCACCGCGCAGTTGTTGGTGACGGACACCGCCAGGTAGACGTACTCCTGCGCGATGTTGCATCCGTTGGCCGGGTCGGTGATCGTGTCGCCGCCGTCGCCGCCGAAGTTGGAGCCCATCACGCGGTCGTCGGGCCGGAGTTCGGACTGCCCGTTGTCCTGGAGGCCGCCGGTGACGGCCAGTCCGCGCCCGTCGCGGCCGACGCCCACGGAGTAGTACTGCAGCGCGTCCATCGTGCCGTCGTTGAGGGACGTCCAGTCGGTCGCGTGGCCGGAGGCGTCGGCGCTGCCGTTCAGCGGGCGCCGGAAGGCGCCGCCGTCGTCGCCGACGACGACGTACGGCGCGCCGCCGTCGCTGCCGATGGCGACCGAGTGCTGGTCGGCGTGGACCGTCTGGTGGCAGTCACCCGTCTGCTTGCTCGGGTCGATCGACCAGCACGGGAAGCCGAAGTTCCAGTAAGGCCCGGGCACGGACCAGGACTTGCCGCCGTCCTTGGTCTCGAAGACCTCCTCCAGACCGGCGTACACATGGTCCGGGTTCTTCGGGTCGACGGTGAGGAACTGGTTGTACCAGGCCTGGATGCCCGGCTGGTATCCGGCGCCGGTGAGCGCCGAGCCCGAGTCGCGCAGCTGCTGGTACGTCGCGATGCGCGTCCAAGGGCCGGTCGGTGAGCCGGACTTGGAGACGAAGATGCCTTCGAGTCCGCTGTCCGGGTTCTCGGCCGTCTGCTCCGGGGACTGGTCGATCGCGTAGTACCGCGAGCCGTCCGCGCTGCGCGCGAAGGTCACGTTGCCGACGTCCTCGGCGTTGCTCGGCAGGTCACCGAGTCCGGCCAGCCGCTGCCAGGTCCCGCCGGACTTGGCGTAGAAGCCGTTGTAGGTGTCCCCGCCGCGCCAGCCGACGGCGAGCACGACCTTGCCCGGGTCCTTCGGGTCGACCGCGATGTCGCTGGTGATGTTCTTGTACGGGGCGTTCGGGTCGCTCGCCAGCGAACCACCCGGCAGATAGTCGGGGTTGGGCGCGAACTCCAGCTTCCAGTGACCCTTCAGGGTCTTCGTGGAGTGGCTCCACACGCCCTCGGTGGTCGCCGCCCACACCTTGTCCCCGGCGAACCGCAGCGCGTTGATCGACGTCGATTCGAGCTCGTCGCCGCCGACCCGGTCGCGCTGGGAGAAGCTGCCGTGCCGCGGGTCGTCGAGGACGTAGACGCCCGTGCCGAGGAAGGAGGTCGCGCTGGTGTTGGCCTCGCCGGTGGCGTACCAGAGCCGTCCGCGGCCGTCGAGTTGCAGGTCGCCGGTGGACAGGGCGGGCAGCCCGTCGGAGATGTTGGTCCAGTGGCCGCCGCCGGTGCGCGAGCGGAAGACGCCGCCGTTGGCCGAACCGGCGTACACATAGCCGTGGTTGTCGGCCGCGAGCCCGGTGACCCGGCCGGTCACCTTGCCGGCACCGCCGCTGGAGTTGGAGTTGATGTCGCGGTAGCGGGGGTCGTCGGAGTCGTACGGCAGCCGGGTCAGGTCGCTCCAACTGCCCTTGGTGTGCGGCAGACCGGTCAGTTCGTCGTACGCCGCCCCGTACGCGCCCGGCGCCACGATCCCCGGCGAGGTGCGTGCCTCGGCGTACTGGTCGGCCTGCTCGGCCTCCTCCTGGGCCTCGCCGCCGTCGTCATCGTCGTCCCCCGCCTCCGCGAAAGCCGACAGGCCCTTCTGCTGCTGATGCAGAAGGGCCTGTTCGCGAAGTTCCCGCACCCCGAAGGGGCTTGTGCCGCCGGACGACGCCTGGGCCTGCGTCACTGTCAGGCCCAGCGCGGCCGTGGTGGCCAGTACCGCCCATATCCGTCTTCTTCGCCAGGCATTGGCTGCCATGGAATGCCCTCCCCTGGGAGCGATGGCATGAACTGGCCAACAGCTTCGGGGGAAAAGTGGTTCTTGGAGGTTCCTGTGAGCGCAATCAGCCGGTAAAGATTCGTCAGTGCCGCCCGGCCACCCGGTCCGCCACCCGCGCCAGCCTCGACGACCCGGTGCTGTGCGTGAGCCGTTCCCGCTCGTCGGCGGCCCGGTAGGTGGCGTACATGCCGTGCACGCCCAGCCAGCGGAAGGGCTCCGGCTCCCACTTGCGCACCTTGTGCCCGACCCACGGCAGTTCGGTCAGCTCGGTCGCCGCCGCCTGCCCGGAGTCGAGTTGCACCAGGTCGCGCAGGGTGCGCGCGGCGAGGTTGGTGGTGGCGACGCCCGAGCCGACGTAACCGCCCGCCCAGCCCAGGCCCGTCGAGCGGTCCAGGGTCACCGTCGCGCACCAGTCGCGCGGCACGCCGAGCACCCCCGACCAGGCGTGCTCGATGCCGACCCCGGCCAGCGGCGGGAAGAAGCGGACGAGGATCTCGCGCAGCGCCTCGACCGTCTCGGCCTGCGTCCGCCCGTCGTTGTCGGTCCGCGACCCGAAGCGGTACGGCACCCCGCGCCCGCCCAGCGCGATCCGCCCGTCGGCGGTCCGCTGCGCGTACATGTACGCGTGCGCCATGTCCCCGAGCGCCTCCCGCCCGTCCCAGCCGACCGACGCCCACTGCTCGTCGGTGAGCGGCTCGGTCACGACCATCGAGGAGTTCATCGGCAGCCAGGTGCGCTTCTGCCCCTTGAGGGCGGCGGTGAAGCCCTCCGTGCAGCGCAGGACATAGGGCGCGCGGACGGTCCCGTACGGCGTGACGGCGTGCTTGGGCCGGATCTCCGTCACCGGCGTCGACTCGTGGATGGTCACCCCGAGCCCCTCGACCACGGCCGCGAGCCCCTTGACCAGCTTCACCGGGTGCAGCCGCGCCCCGTGCGGGGTCCAGGTCGAGCCGACCGCGCCGGCCACCCGGATGCGCTCGGCGGTCTCCCGGGCGCCGTACAGCACCCGGTCCTTCTCGCCGTACGACACCTCGTGCGCGTGGAACTCCCTCAGCCGCGCCAACTGCGCGGGCGTGGTGGCGACTTCGAGCACCCCGCCCTTGTGGATGTCGGCCTCGATGCCCTCCTCGGCGGCGGCCCGGACGACCTCGTCCACGGTGTCGTTCATCGCCTGCTGAAGCCGTACGGCGGCCTCCTGGCCGTGCAGCTTCGCGTACCGGTCCCGCCCGGCGATCCCGTTGTAGAGCCAGCCGCCGTTGCGCCCGGAGGCGCCGTACCCGCAGAACTTCTGCTCCAGCACGGTGATCCGCAGGAAGGGCGCGGCCTTCTTCAGGTAGTACGCGGTCCACAGCCCCGTGTACCCGCCGCCGACGATCACGACGTCCGCCGCCGCGTCCCCGTCGAGCGGTTCCCGCACCGCCGGGAAGCCGTCGTCCGCGTACCAGTAGGAGATGCCGCCATTGACGACCGGCCTGCTGCCCGAGCTGCTCATGGCCGGAAAACTAACCCCTCAGGGCGGCCACTGTCTCCTTCGGATTCCATGCTTTTCCGCGCCCTCTGACCAGCGGATAACACGCGAGCCCGATCAGTACGGAGACGAAATGCCCGAGATCGGTGAATGTGGGAGTGGAGGTGAGCGGAACGCCGTACACGAAAAGCACGACCGCCAGATACGGATACCGCCAGGGCGAGGCGATCCGGTACACGAGTACGGCGATCACCCCGGCCAGCGCGTAACTCACGCCGATGTCCAGGGTGTTGACCGCGGAGTGCGGCGCCATCCCGTCCTTGATCGCCTTCAGCAGCGCGCCCTCGCTGATCAGCGTCGCGAGCACATGCGCGGCCACGCACACCATCAGCCACCGCAAGGTCCCCAGCCAGCGCTCGGCCTGCGCGTGGAAAACGGTGTAGAGGAAGGCGTACGGCAGCCAGTGGCCACCGTCGATCCACATCGCGCTCTGCACCAGCACCCGCACCGGGCAGTCCGACAGTTCCCGGATATTGGTCGACCGCTGCCGCAGGAACTGCTCCTCGAACTCCGGCGACATGTGGTGCAGGGCGACCGTGGTGACGAACAGGATCGCCAGCCAGACGTATGTGCCGGGGGCGCTGCGGACATATGCCCACACCTTCTCGCCGAGGTCCCGGAAAATTCGCATGAGGCGATTCACGCACGCAAGTATCGTCCCGAAGGTGATCGACATCCCGGACGAGCTGATCGCCCAGCACGAGCGGTACGACGGGGAGGCCGGGCGGGCCTTGGTCGCCTCGCTGGCCGAGCGCGGCGAGCGGTTCCTGGAGCGCTGGGAGCTACGGCTCGACGGGCCGTCGATGTACGGGCGGTGCGCGCTGGTGCTGCCCGTGCTGCGGGCCGACGGGACACGGGCCGTGCTCAAGCTCCAGGACGTCGACGAGGAGACAGTCGGTGAGCCCCTCGCGCTGCGCGCCTGGCACGGCGACGGGGCGGTCCGGCTGCTGCGGGCCGACGCCGCCACCGGCACCATGCTGCTCGAACGGCTCGATCCGGGGCGGGCGTTGACGGATCTGCCGGACTCCCGCGAGGCCACGCTGGTCGTCGCCCGCCTGCTGGCCCGGCTGACGGCGACCCCGGCACCGGCGGGGCTGCGCCGGCTCGGCGACATCGCGGCACGGCTGCTGGAGCGGACTTCGGCGGCGCTGCCCGGCGTCCCCGACCCCGCCGTACGCCGGCTGCTCGCGGACTGTGCGGCGGCGGTACGGGAGGTCGCCGACGAGCCCGGCGACCGCCTCCTGCACTGGGACCTGCACTTCGACAACGTCCTCGGCGCCGACCGCGCCCCCTGGCTCGCCATCGACCCCAAGCCGCTCGCGGGCGATCCCGGCTTCGACCTGTTCCCGGCGCTGTGGAACCGCTTCGAGGCGGAGGAGGTGCGGTGGCGGTTCGACGCCATGACGGACACCCTGGGGCTGGACCGGCACCGGGCCCGCGCCTGGACGCTGGGCAGGGTCCTGCAGAACTCGGTGTGGCAGCTGGAGGAGCACGGCACCCCGCTCCCCGAGGTCCTGGAGATCGCCCGCAGACTGTCAGGCCCTAACGTGACCGCATGATCCGCACCGCGACCCCCGCCGACATCCCCGTCATCCGCGCCCTGATCCGCGAACTCGCCGACTACGAGAAGGTCCCGCACGAGGCCAGGGCCACGGAGGCGCAGTTGCGCGACGCGCTCTTCGGCGAGCACCCCGCCGTTTACGCCCACATCGCCGCCGACGACACCACCGGCGACCCAGTCGGCTTCGCGCTCTGGTTCCTCAACTTCTCCACCTGGCGCGGAGTCCACGGCATCTACCTGGAGGACCTCTACGTCCGCCCCACCGCCCGCGGCACCGGCCACGGCAAGGCCCTGCTCACCGAACTCGCCCGCATCTGCGTGGAGCGCGGCTACCAGCGCCTGGAGTGGTCCGTACTCGACTGGAACGCCCCGTCCATCGCCTTCTACGAGTCCCTGGGCGCCCGGCCGCAGGACGAGTGGACGGTCTACCGGCTGACGGACGAGGTCCTGGCGCGGCTGGGACGGCCTGTGTAACAGCGTGAAGGAACCGGGCATGACCCATCACGGAATGGGCACGGCCCCAGGCATGAGCTCCACGAATATGCCCGCCGGCCCGCCCCCTTTCCTCCCCGGCCTCGAACTCTCCCGCCGCTTATACACCGACGTCGTACGCCCGTTACTCGAAGAGGCGGCCCCCGGTGTCCCCCACTCCGCGGCCCGCCTCGGCAGCGGCTCCGACGTCCTCGGCTACGACACCCCGCACTCGGCCGGCCCGTCCTGGAGACCCCGCCTCCAGCTCTTCCTGCGCCGCCACGACGTCCACCGCCACGCGGGCCGCATCAGACACGTCCTCGCCGCACACCTCCCGAGGACCTTCCACGGCCACCCCGCCCGCGACGGCGTCGAGGTCACCCACATCACGCCGTGGTTCGTCGCCACCCTCGGCTTCGACCCGTCCGCGCCCGGGGACATCGGCCCCACCGACTGGCTGGCCACCCCGACCCAGCTCCTCGCCGAGGTCACCGCGGGCGCCGTCTTCCACGACGGCCTGGGCGAACTCGCGCCGCTCCGCTCGGCCCTGCGCTGGTACCCCCACGACATCTGGCTGCACGTCCTGGCCTGCCAGTGGCGCCGCGTCGCCCGCGAAGCGCCGTACGTCACCCACTGCGGCGAGACCGGCGACGAGCTCGGCTCCGCGGTCGCCGCCGCCCGCGTGGCCCGGGACCTGATGCGGCTGGGCCTCCTCATGGACCGCCGCTACCCGCCGTACGGCAAATGGCTCGGCACGGCCTTCGCCCGCACCACCACCGGCCACCACCTCGCCCCGGTCCTGACCGCCGCCGTCACGGCCACGGACCGGCGCAGCCGCGAGAAGCACCTCTCGCAGGCGTACGAGGCGACAGCGGACCTGCACAACCAGCTGGACCTCACCGACCGCGTCGCCCAGGACGCCCGGCCGGAACGATTCGCCGCCGCCCTGACCGCCCGCATCTCCGACCCGGCAATCAAGGATCTGCCGCCCACCGGCGCGATCGACCAGTTCGTGGACGACCCGGAGATCCTCACTCGCCCACCACTCACCCGAGCCCTGTACCGGGAAGCAAGAAAGCCCAGGTCGGAATAGCTCCGACCCGGGCCTGAAGGAGCCCCCTGTCGGATTCGAACCGACGACCTACGCATTACAAGTGCCGGGGTTTCTCAATGGGGGGCTCCGGCACACTCTGACTACTCTGAAACTGCCTGGTCGGTCGGCTCTCTCGCTCCGATCGACTCCAGCAATTCCGGCGCCCGATGGGACCTCCGTTCACGCACCGCTCACGCAGACTGCCCGTCCAGCACGCGCCCTGAACTGGGCCTCTTCCATTGTCCCGCACTCCCCCACGCACCACAACGAGCAGACATGGAGCGGCCCCGGCCAGCGACGGGGGCGTCAGCTGACCGGGGCCGCGTTGGGCCCGTCCGTCCCTAGGTGCTCACGGGGTACAGGAACGGACGGGGGTCTCCTGGCGGGGCTGCTGCTTGCAGGTGCTGCCCCTGTGGACGAACAGGATCAGCGGCGGGTTGGTCGGCCGGTCGTGGCTGACCTCGTCGTAGGGCTCGCCGGGCAGGATGCCGAGCTGGCAGCGGCAGCAGATGCGGATGCCTTCGTACATCAGTGGTCCTTCCGGGGAGTCTCCGGAGCGACAGCGCAGCTCGGGCAGGCGAACACCTCGATGTCGAGGACGACCGCCCCGACGCTCCCGCGCGAGATGCCGGCGCTGGTGCCGCCGCAGTCGAGCAGCGACTTTCCGCACCAGCAGCACGCCCAGCCGTCGTACTGGGCTTTGCCCAGTTCCTGGACGGGCGGCGGCTCGGGGCTCACCGCTTGCCGCCCAGCTGTGCCCACAGTCCGCACTCGTCGGTGGTGAGCCCGGACAGGTGGGACAGGCCGCTGATGAGCGCCCATCCGGGGCCGTGGCTGTAGATGACGGGCAGCGGTTCGGGACCCTGGGCCGTGATGCGGAGCCGCGGGCCGGCCGTCGAGAGGGTCATGTCGACGACCGGGGCGCCCGACTTGAGGATGGCGACGAACAGCTCGTGCGCGATGAGCGGGGCGTCGGGGTGCTTCACGCGGCCGGTGGTCCACAGGCGGACGTGGGCCGCCTCTACGGGCTCACCCTTGAATGCCTTTTGCCACGTATGACCCGACTCGGGCATGGCTGTCCCCCGGAGACAGTGGTTATCTGAGTACAGGTAATGCTTATCTGTACTCACAATGTCGTCGGGATTGGCGCTGGTCAAGTGGGACGGGAGAGTATGTGTACTCAGATTGACCTGATCACTCGGAATGGGGGTGCCGCCGTGGCACAGCCTGAGTACCTGCGCATCGCAGCCGACCTGCGGCGCCGCATCTCCTCCGGCGAGTTCGGACCCGGCGACCAGATCCCCACCATCCCCGCCCTCGAAGCCGAGTACGGCGGCGTCTCCCCGACCACCATCCGCAACGCGCTCCGGCTCCTCACCAACGAAGGCCTCATCGAGAGCCGCGCACGCGCCGGTACCCGCGTCCGCCCCCGGCCGGCGATCCACCGCCTGGCAGCCGACCGCTACCGCACGACACCCGGCGCCAAGTCGACCCCGTACACCCGCGATCAGGGCATCGGCTGGTCGGAGTACCGGCTCGACAAGCGGTTCGAACGCGTCCAGGCCAGCTCGGAGCTGGCCGCCCTGTTCGAGTGCGAGGTCGGCGAGCGACTCCTTGCCCGGCACTTCGTGTTCTACGACAACGACCAGCCGACCCAGATGTCCACGAGCTACGTGCGCTGGTCGGACGTCCAGGGCACGCCCGTCGCCGATCCCATCAACGAGCCGTGGCCGGGCGGCACTCGCGCCCAGCTGGCGACGCTCGGCATCCGCGTCACCCAGATCACGGAGTCGTTCACCGCAGCCATGCCCACCGAGCTGGAGGCGGCGACGCTCCGCATCGGCGCAGGCGTCCCGGTCCTGCGGTACACCCGCAAGCACATCGCGGACACCGGCCGCGTCGTCGAGGTCGCCCACCCGATCGTGCGCCGCGGCGACACCACCATCGTCGACTTCCGCATCGACCTCGACGACTGAAGGGTGGGCACCAGCGCCGACCCCCGGGCATGACGAAACGCCCCCAACCTCGCCATTGACGAGGTTGGGGGCGTCTCAGTTCTCGTACTCGCGGCGGGGGTCGAGGCCAGCCGCGAGCGGGCTGGGCGTGCTGCCGCCGCCGTCCGAGGGCGCGCTGTCCCGGCGGCAGACGAGCGCGTCCGGATCCCACGACGGCGCCTGCAGGCTGTACCCGTCCGGACACGCCGGTCCCGCCGGGCCGCGCTCGCCGGTGTCGCCCTTCTCGCCCTGCGGGCCCTGCGGCCCCGGGACGGTGGAGTCAGCCCCTGGCTCGCCCTGTGGGCCCTGGGGACCGGTGGCGCCAGGTGCGCCCGAGGCGCCCGGCGACGGGGTGATGGTCGGGGCCGCCTTGCCCGGGTCGCCCTTGTCGCCCTTGGGTCCGGGCGGGCCGGGGATCTGGACGGGAACGGCCGCCCGGTCGGGCAGATCCTTGACGGCCTTGGTCGGATCCGGCGCGGCCGGGGTGCCGCCCTTGGATTGGATCTGGGCGCGGAGTACGCGCACGTCGGAGGCGAGCGTGGAAACGGCCTCGCCGCGTAGGTCGGCCTCGGCCGCCAGCTGGTCGGCGCGTGATGCTTCGGCCTGGACGCGCACATAGACGAGCATCACGGCCCCGGTGAGGGCGAGCAGGAACGCGAGCAGCGCGAGGGGCTTCCACCGTTGGGCGAGCACACGGTCGGTGCGCGTCATGGTGTCCCTCCCTGGGCCTGCACGAGGAGCCGTAGTCGTGCCGACTCGGCCTTCTCGGCGGCGAGCTCCAACTTGAGCGCGGCCACCTCGGCCTTGAGCTCCTTGCGTTCCTCCTGGAGCTGGTCCGTGAGCGAGTTGAAGCCGGTCACCGCGTTGCCCTCCCGTTGGGCTCGCCCCGCGACCTTGGAGCCGTACATGGCGACCGCCCCGGTCACGGCGGCGCTGCCGATCACGCCGAGAGCCGCGACGAGGGCGCCGTCCATGCCACCTCCAGGCCGCGCTCATGAGGCAGGGCCAGGACCCCGACGGGGTCTGCCGGTTGGGGACGCGCCACGTCACGCCGTAGGCACCGATGATCGCGAGCACGATCGTCACGGCCTCGGCGGTCGTCACCGTGCCGTCCTGCACGGCGGTCCCTGCAGCGGCGGCGCCGGCGGCTACACCCGCGACAACCGCCTTCCACACCTTGGAGATCTTCACGGCGGTCCTCACTTTGCGGGGAGCTTGAGCTTCTGGCCGGGCGTGATCTCGTCGGCGTCCTTGAGGCCGTTGAGGTCGGCGATGTCCTTCCAGCGGTTGCCGTCGCCGAGCTTGCTGGCAGCGATGGACCACAGGGTGTCGCCCTTGGCGACGGTGTACGTGGTGGTGCCGGGCGACCAGGAGGCGGCGTGCTTGAGGCGCTCGGCGACGTCAGCCCGCAGCTGGTCCATGGTGAAGGTGAAGCGGCCGCGGCTGCCGTAGCCCTCGACGGGGCCGCGCGGGTCGACCTTGCCCTCCACGCTGGTCTCCAGGTGGCCGGCCACGCTGCCCGCGCCCCAGCCGTGGTGGCGGCAGATCGCCGCGTTGTAGCGGACCAGGGCGTCGTACTGGGCCCGGGTGTAGGTGTCCTTGAGGTTGCCGAGGTTCTCGACCTCGATGCCGTACAGGCAGTCGTTGCCGTCGACCGTGACCCCCTTGCTGGGCTTGGGCAGCGTCTTCTCGGCGACGATCGCGTCGACGACGTTCTTCGCGGCCAGGCCCGCATGGTTGGCGCGGTGGCAGGAGACGAGCGTGAGCGTGCCGGTCTTGGCCAGGTGCGCGTGCGCGAGCGGCGCGGGCAGGTCCGGGCGGCCGCCGGTGGCCACGGCCTTGAGGGAACTGGTGCCGGCCGTGTGGTGGTTGAGCGAGCCGTGTACGGGGCCGAACGTCTTGCCGGTGGCGGCGTCGCGGCCGCGGGTCGTCCAGCCGTCGTACTCGACGAGGCGCACGCCCTCGGCGCGGAGGGCGGCCCGCCACTGGGCGGGCGTCATCGGTGTGGCCATGGAGCCTCTTTCTGGGCGTGAAGAACGCCCCGGCCAGACGGCACGGGGCGGTGGCGGGGACGGCTACGCGGTGGGGGTGATCTGCTCCGCGTAGGAGTAGGCGCGGCTCGCGGAGACCACCTTGAAGCCGGTCGACTGGGCGATGAGGTCGACGAACGCCTGGACGATGTCGGCCATGCCGGCCGCGTCCGGGTTGTCGGTCGTCGCCTCGACCTGGAAGGTGACCGGGTAGTCGGCGACTGTGGCGACGCTCTGCGCGGTCACCTTCCACTGGCTCGCGGTCGGGCCTTGCGGAGTACCGAGGGCCATGGGCTCTCTCCTTGTCGGCGGGTTACGGCTCTGCGTTCCAGGACGCGGTCATGCGGATGTTGCGGCCGGTGGGGATGGTGGCGGTCGCGGAGCGCAGGGTGACGGCCCCGGTGGTGCCGATCGTGCACTCGCCGTCCTCGCTGCCATCGCCCCAGACCGCGTTGATGACGGTGGGCGGGAACCAGCCGGAGGGCAGCGTGCACAGGGTGGTGTCGCTGATGTTGCCGCTGGTGGCCGTGATCCCCGCGCCCGTGTAGTTGAGGTAGCAGTGCACCAGCACGGACCCGCCGGGCGAGCGGCTGGCGAAGAAGCTGTTGACGGTGAAGTTGGTGGCCGCCACCAGCCCCGAGGTCGTCTCCGCGGACGGCGTGTAGTCGTTGAGGCGGTCGGCGGTCACCCGCATGCCGGCGAGCCACACGGTCATCGTCGCCTCCTACAGGCCTGCGTAGACGGGGTTGGCCAGGCGGATGTCCTGGCCGCTGGGATGGGACTTGACGACGCCGTTGAGGCTTCGCGTCACGGTGAAGGTCTGCGGGTTGAGCAGCACGAAGTTGTCGAAGGACACGACCAGGTTGGCGTTCGTGTTCGCGTTCTGGCGCACGGACCTGACGCCCACGTTGCTGCCGCTCGTCAGCGCCGAGTCGGTGGCGCTCAGCGTCCAGGCGACCGGTTCGGGGTCGGTGGCCAGCCAGGCCTTCATCCGGATCGTGCTGCCGATGGCCTGGAGGCGGATGCGAAAGAATGTGCCCGCCACGTGCGTGAGCCCGGTCGACCCCGAGGCGAGTGTGGCCAGCGTCGTCTCGGTGCCGGCCACCCGCTTGCGCAGCGTCAGGGTGACGGCCGCCGAGGTTCCGAACTCGATCTGGGCGAAGTACATGTTGTTGACGTCGGTGTGCCGGGCGACGACGGAGCAGTACTGCGGGCCACCGGTGGCCAGGGCCCCGGTGGCGATGTCGACCCGCACGTCATGGTCGGTCCCGGACGTGCCCGTGGTGGAGACGCGGGCCACGTCCACGTTGGTGAGGGTGTGGGTTCCGGCGCTGCCGGTGACGTCGTAGTCGGTCGCCGAGCCGCTGCTGTTGGTCCAGGCGCCGCCCACGGTGGGGGTGCCCCAGCCGTCGGTGACCGACCGGGTGAAGGTGTCCCGCACTGCGCTGTCGCAGGCGGTCACCCGCATCACCTCCCCTCCCGTGCGCACGTCGAAGGGGAAGTCGCTGGGGTAGGTCGGCGAGTCGACCCACAGGGAGAGGCCCGTGGTGAAGACGTCGACGCCGGTCTCCGTGGTGTCCAGGGCCTCGGCGAGCCGGCATCCGCCGGTGTCCGCGCGCCCGTAGGTGGCTGAGTCGGTCACGGCCGCGGTCCAGGGCTCGCCGGGCACGCAGTTGAAGGTGATGGTCCAGGCGTCCGGACCCGCACTCTCGGTGTACCCGGCGATCAGGACGTCGACGGCGTCCGGCCCGTGGTCGGCGGGCAGGGTGGTGAGGCGGATCTTGTCGCCGACGTCCAGGCGCAGGATGTCGTCGATCAGCGCGTACACGCGGGTGTTGGCGAGGTTGAGGGTGATGCGGGTGTAGCGCACGCCGGCGTAGGTGCCGAGGTGGACGCGCATCCCGGCGACTTGCCAGGCCTGGGCGTCCGTCTGAAGGCTGTAGGTGTAGGCCTGGTCGTAGCGGCCCACGCCGCCGTCCTCGGGATCCTGGACGTTCAGGTCGCCGGACTCCTGCACGACCCGGGCGGGCACCGATCCGAACTCGCGCTGCACGCTCACGTCGTTCTCGGTGAGCTTGTCGTCGTCGACCGGCTTGAACGGCGGCGAGATCAGGCCCGCGGAGAAGTCGAGGGTGAGCCCGGGCGGCTGGTTCCACAGCGTGGACTGCCCGCGGTGGATGACCTCGGCCCTATCCCGGGCGTCGAGCAGGTAGCCGAAGTTGGTGGCTGAGGCCTCGTTCATGAGGGCGAGCAGCTTCTTCGATCCCTGGATGCCCAGGCGGCGCTGGAAGGTGGACTCGCCGGCCACCGACGCCGTGTAGCCGGACTCGGCGGCCAGCCGGACGATGCGGTCGCCCGCCTTCTCTCCCTGGAAGCCGGTGTACGCGTTGTACATCTGCGCCGCGGTCGGGCCGGTGCCGTCCCAGTAGGTGACGAACCCCAGCTGCTGGTCCGCGGTGCCGACGCCGCCGCCGGAGACCAGGGACCAGCTCACCGCGACGTCGCGGACGGCCTTGACGACGATGCCGGACACGGTGCCCGACGCGCGGGAGACACCATCGAGGTAGACCGCGAAGGTGCTGTCGGTGGCGCCCGGGTCCACGGTGAGCCGGATGTGGTGGGGCAGGCCGTCGTTGAAGATGCCCGCCGAGGAGATGGACGCGATCAGCGAGGACGACGACGAGGTCTCCCCGAGGGAGCCGCGGTAGACGCTGATCGAGTCGGTGTAGGCGTCCATGGACACCTGGAAGCGGATCCGGTTGTCGGCGTCCGTGTACGCCCCCCGATCGTTGATCTCCAACGTTCCGGCCGCACCCTGCCCGCCCCCAGCCAGGAAGACGTCGACCGACCAGGCGGCCGCCGCCGAGGTGCTGTTCGGCACCCGCCCCTTGATGATGCCGGCGGTCTCGGCCTTGAAGGTGATGACGTCTTCGAGCCAGTCGGCGAGCTTGCCGCCCTGCCACTCCGGGTTCACGGTGCCGAGCGTGAGCTGGTAGGTCATGTCGCTGCCGCCGAGCAGGCTGGCGCCGCCCTGGGCGTTGGTCTGCTTGCCGTCGGTCAGCGGCCAGCACTCGATCGGGTCGTGGGCCTTGATGTAGCGCAGCAGCGCGGAGTCGGTGGGCTTGTTGCCCGCGTCCATACGCCGCAGCACACCGGCCGGGGTGACGCTGACGTAGTTGTCCTTGAGCGACAGGTCCCGCGTCGGCGGCCAGGCGGGTACCTCCCCGGACATGCGGATGTGCTTGTTGGTGAAGGCGGCGGCGCCCTGCTTGGTCCACGTCAGGCCGGTGGAGTCGACGAACGAGGTGCCGCCCACGGCGGCCGCCGACACGGCCATGGCCACGACCGCGGTTCCGGCGATGCCGTTGAGCAGCCGCAGCGCGTAGGCCTTGCCGCGCAAGGTGTTCAAGGTGCCGCCAGCCGGGGTCTGGTTGAACTCGGTGCCGCAGCCGAACTCCAGCGGGGCGCTGGTGCCCGCGTAGATGGACGTGATGGACGCGCTCCCGGCCACCGGGTCGCCGAGCAGGTTCCACTCGGTGTCGTTCACGGTGCGGCCGGTGTAGAAGCGGACCTCGTGGCCGCCGGCACCGTTGTTGACGTCGAGAGTGACGCGCACCGCCAGGCGCTGCCCGTTGTACGCCTTGAGGGTCTCGGTGGAGGTGACGTCGAGACGGCTGGCGAGCGTCCCGTCCGGCGACCACATGAACTCCAGCAGCCCGTCGATGATCTCCAGGGCCCAGCACCGGTTGTTGCCGGTGGTGTAGTACCGGCAGGCCAGCATCTGGTCTTCGGTGTAGTCGTCCAGGGCGATGTCGATGCGCAGGTCGAAGTCGCCGGTGACGTGCAGCGCGGCCGCCTCCGGGGTCTCGATGGCGTCCGTGCCGCCCAGGCCCCCCGCCAGGGCAGCCCACGGCGAGCCCGCCGTGTAGCCGAGCCGCATCGGGGTGTTGCGCCCGATCAGCCCGTACAGCGGGGAGGTGGGGTTGCGCGGGCCGTAGCGGTCGTCGCGGCTGTCCAAGTCGCACGCGCACGTGGTGGGTTCGGCATCCGAGGCCGACTCCGACGACAGACCGCGGGTGATCGTCACCGCCGACGTGGCGACCCGGACGTCGTCGGTGATCGTGTTCCAGGCGTTCGAGTAGAACAGCTCCGCCCATACCGGCGGCGGCAGGTTCGGCATGTCACCCCCCGGCGAACTTGACGACGTCGCCGCCCGCGCTGACGCGGACGGACTCCTGGAAGAACTCGCGGAACGCCCGCGATCCGCCGACCAGTTCCATCACGAGGCGGACCTGAGTGGCCTGTGCGCCGGCGGCGGCGCCCGCGATCGGCGCCAGGGCGGACGTGGCTTGCGGGTTGGGCCGGTAGGCGGCCGGGTCGACCAGGCCGCGCATGGCGGTGTCGACGACCTTGGCGTTGTTGTCGATGCCCATGGCGACGCCGGCCGGGATCCAGTGGCCGATCTCGTCCGCGGCGAGCTTGGACGGTGAGCCGATGTGCAGGAAGTCCTGGACCGGGTTGACGATGTGGTCCTTGGCGAAGTTGGACACCTTCGACCACAGCCAGCCGCCCATCGCGGAGATGCCGTTCCACAGGCCCTTCACGAAGTCGAGGCCCATGTTGTAGAAGCGGTAGCTCTGCGAGCCGAGCGCCCCGACCAGGCTGCCGGGCAGGCCAGCTGTCCATTTCACGAACGAGGCGGCCTTGGAGATGGCCGCGTTCTTCATGGACTGGAAGGCGCCGGAGGCGAGGTTGTACAGCATGGTGCCCAGCCCGGACAGGGCGTTCCAGATCTTCGCGGGCAGGGTGAACTGCCACATGACGAGCTCGGTGAGCTTGCGGATCGCGAAGTCCTTGGCCTCCCCGAACCAGCCGGCGAACATCTTGGGCAGGCCGGCGAACCAGCCCAGCGCGATCGAGATCCCCTTCACGGTCGCGTCGAACGCAGTCTGGATGGCGCCCCACACGGCGGACCAGATGGTCTGGAACCAGGTGGTCTTCGTGGCGATGAGGACGATGGCGGCGACCAGGGCGATGATGGCGAGCACGATCCACGTCATCGGGTTGGCGAGCAGGGCCGCCGTGGACGCCCAGATCTCCGCGTTCCAGATGGTCTGCGCGGCGGAGGCGATCGCCGTGTACGTGGCGTAGATCTTCTGGGCGACCGAGACCGCGAGGACGGCGGCGGCGACCCCGCCGAGGATCCCGATGAGGGGTTCGAAGGCGCCCTTGTTGTCCATGGCGAACGACACGAAGGTGCCGCCGACCTCGGCGAGCTTGACGGTGGCCTGCCGCTTGAAGGTCTCCAGGGCGGCCGACGGGCTGTCGCTGACGGTCTTGGACATCTTGTCCGCGGCCCCGCCGACTTTGCCCAGGGCGTCGACCGCGCTCGACGGGTCGAGGCTGTAGAGCGCGGCGCCCAAGTCCTCGGCCTGCGTGCCGAAGAGCTGGGTCGCCACCTGGGCCTGCTTGACCGGGTCCTTGATGCCGCGCAGCCGGTCGAGGGTCTCGTCGAGGGCCTGGGTGGCGCCCTTGCCGCCCTTGCCGATGCGTTCGGCCATGGTCTGCGCGTCCAGGCCGATGGCCTGAAAGCCCTGCGCCGTGGTCGTCGAGCCGTCGATCGCCCGGATCGAGAACTCCTTGATGGCGTCCGCGACCACGTCGGCATCCCGCGCGCCGGCCTTCAGGCCCTGCGAGAGCAGCCCCATGGCGGTCTGCCCGTCCAGGCCGAACTTGCGCCACTGGGTCCCGTACTCGTTCACGGTGTCCAACAAGTCATCGGCCTTGTTGGCGCCGGTCTGGAAGCCGCGGGTGAGGATGTCGAACGCCTCGTCGGCGTTCTTCGCCAGCCCGGTCTTGAGCATCTGCCCGACCGCGGCGGTCGTCGGCCCGACCTCCTGGTCGAAGGTGCTCGCCAGGGCCAGCGCCTTGGACGTGACGCCCTCCAGGCCGCCCTTCACCTTCGAGACGTCCCCGATGTTCTGGTAGACGCCCTTGATGGCCTCGTTGACCTGCTCGGTGGACTCGCCCCAGTTGTTGGCGTAGACGTCCGCGGAGACCTTGGACAGCTTCGCCGCCTCGGCCGGTCCGATGCCGAGCTGCGCGGCGAGCTTGGCGTTGGCCGCCGACATGTCCATGGACGCCGCGACCCCGACGCCGAGGGCGCCGGCGACCCCGGCGGCGATGCCGGTGGCGGCCGCGTCGAACTTCTCCTTGACCTTGCCGAGGGTCTCGGTGACCTGCTCGCGGGCGACCAGGTTGAACACGAGGGAGGTGTCGCTCACCGGCCCGCCTCCCTCCTGGGTAGCGGGCAGTCAGCGCCCCGACTTCAGCTTCTCGTTGGCCTTCTTCTGCGCCTCGATGTAGGCGTCGAGCCAGTCCAGGGCCTGGTCTTCCTGCTCCGCGGTCATCAGGTCCCACTCCCAGGGCCGGATGCCGAGCAGGTGGGCGGCGTCGCCGAGTCGCTTCAGCCGGCGATCGGCAGCTGGGCTTTTCCCTCCTCCTCCGGGTCCTCGAAGGCCGCCGCGATCTCCTCGTCGAACTTGGCGCGCACCGCGTCCAGCTGGCCGGGCGGGACGGAGTCCTCGGTGAGTTGCTCGCGCATCAGCTGCAGTTCGCCCTTGGAGTGCTCCAGGGTGAGCTCGTCCCAGGCGAAGTCGACGTCGTCGAACTTCAGGGTGGGGTGCTGCCGCTTCAGGTAGACGTACAGCAGGGCGCGCCGGCAGCGGCTGTTGCCCTTCTGCACGTCGACCGTGAACTCGGAGAAGTTCCGGCTGGTGAGCTTCTCCAGCAGCTCCCGCTCCACGCTCATGAGCTTCTTGGGCAGGTACTTCCAGCGCTGCGGCTCTTCACTGCCCTCGGGCTGGTAGACGAGATACATGGGTGTCCCCCTCAGCCGGCCCGGTTGGCGATGCGCCGGGCCATGTCTTCCATGGCCGCCTCGACGGCCTCCTTGTAGATCCCCTCGCGCCCGCGGAACGCCCGGTCGAACCATTCGAGCTTGCCGCGCTGGCTCACCCATACCTCGCGGTTGCCGTACACGGGGTGGCGCCAGCCGGAGGCGCGGTTGGTGCGCTTCGGGGCGTTGGGGAAGCCGCGGATGTTCTTGGTCTTGAAGGCCTTCACGCGGGCCCCGGACCAGCGTCCGCCGAGCTTCACTTCCGGCCTGATCTTCTTGGCGATCGACGTGCGCAGGGCGGGCGTCGCCCCGTGCACCGAGACCATGCCCATGATCGAGCCCTTGGCCTGCTCGGCTCCGGGACGCAGAGCGTCACGCATGTTGGCCGCCAGCTCCTTACGGAGCGCCTTGCCGTCCTCCTCGGCGCGGATGGCGCGCACCAGCGCGGCGAGGCCGGTGTGGGTCTCCACGCCCAGGGCGAACGGCGGGCCTCCGCTGGCCATCAGGACGTCGCTCGGGTTACGGCCCCCGACGTCGGGAAGCCGAGCGACACGGTCGCCTCGTCGCCGACCGACCCCGTCAGCGGGTTCCAGCCGTTGATCAGGATGTTGCCGGTGTACTTCGGGTTGGAGACGCCGACCGCGGCCTGGTCGGCGCGCACCTCGAACGGCACGACCGTCCCGAGCAGGGGCCACATGATGGCGTCCAGCTGGGTGGTGGCGAAGTCCTGGAGGAACTCGCAGCCGAGCTCAGCGGACTTGAGACCGCCGATGACTTCCTTCCAGCCGAGGCTGGCGTAGTTGGTGACGTCCTTGTCCTCGACCTCGACGGTGAGCTCGGCCTTGCGCGTGAAGGTGTTCAGGACGTTGGCGTTGATGGACAGGTACTCGGCGAGCAGGACCATCTTGGGCACGGCGGGCCCCCTTTCAGGGCATGACGGAGGGCCCGGGAGCGGGCCGGGGTGAGAGGCGTTACTGGATGCCGAGGGCGGCGGCGAACAGGAACGACGGCGTGGTGCCGGAGATCGTCCATGCCACGCGCCACCACGTATCCGTGATGGCCGTGCCCGCGGTGCGCATGATCTGCCCGCCGACCGCGGTGGCCGCGGTGAACGTCAGGCGGGTGGTAGGGCTCGCGAACGTGTTGTCGACCGAGGACTCGACGCGCGCGGTGATGGTCGGCGTGCTGGTGCCGGCCACGGACAGCACGTGCAGCGAGGCGTACATCCGCTTGTTCGCAGCGACGGCGCCGAGGTTGAGGCCGGTGCCCGTGCCGGTGGCGGTGCGGGCGGTGCCGGGCGGGTGGGCGAACTGGCCGCGCACCAGCGGCCATGCCGACTTCGCCGTACCGGACCAGGGGGCGACCTCGCCGACCTCGCCGAACAGCTTGTAGTCCGAGCGGAGCGCCGACATGAGGTAGGCGAGGCTGCCCACGCTCGCGTCGTTGTTGGCGCTGACCGACCAGGGGCCGACGCCGCCCAGCTGGCTCCAGCTCGCGTCGTCGACCTTGCTGGCGTCGGAGGCCTCCCACTGTCCCTCGCCGGACAGCTCCGCCGAGGCGATGCCGCCGACGAACTCCTTCCAGCCCTGCGAGCCGTAGTTGGTGGACTCCTTGGCCTCCACCTCGGAGGACAGTTCGATCTTGTTGGAGTTGCCGGTGAGGTCGGCGCCGACGGCGAAGCACCGCACGTTGGTCAGGACGGTCTTACTCATCGTCGCCTCCCCTGCGGGCCTTGCGTGTCCGCTTGGCGGTGACCTCTTCGGCGACGCCGGAGGCGACGAGGTGGGCGGCCTGCGCGGTCGGCAGGTCGATCTCGTCTCCCTCGGCGGGCCACGGCTCGCCGCACAACAGGGCGCCCTCGGGGGCACCTTGCAGGATGCGCAGTCTCATCAGGTGCTCCCACTTCCGATGACCTTGAGGACCAGCTCCGCGCCGAGGTACGTGGCTCCGGCGTGGTCGAACCAGCGGTAGCCCTGCACGCGTTGCAGGTGGATGTCGTCGGCCAGGCCGCCCAGGGCGTACTCGCCGGGGCCGCCGCGGGCCGCCTCGATCGCGGCCTTGAGCGAAGCAGGGCCCGCCCCGGACAACATCGCGTCGAGGATGCGCTGGGCGGCCCGGTCGTCCGATCGGCTGGCGTAGGCGCGGCAGGTGAACATCAGCTCGTCCATGCCGCGGCCATGCGCCCGGTCGAAGGTGATCTCGACCTCACCCACATAGAAGCAGGGGGCGACGACCGAGTCCGGGACGTATCCGGTGGACGTCAACTTCCCCACCCCGGTGGGCAGGACGACCGTGCGGGCGGCGTCCGCGATGGCATCGCGGATAGCGGAGATCTGCATGGCGCCCCCTACGCGAAGCCTGGAAGGGTGTACGGCTCGATGAGCGCCCACACGTCGGGGTCCCGACGGGACAGGTTGCGCACGCCCCACTCGGCGGAGCCGATGATGCCCTCGGGGGAGTCCTTGCGCTTGTAGAGGCGGGAGGCCTGGATGAGGCAGGCCTGCGCGATGTCGTCCGGGACGGCGGGCCAACCGAACTTGGCGGTGATCCGGATGCGGGTGCTGGACGTGCCCCAGACGCCGTGAGGCTTGAGCAGGCCGGTGATGGCGTAGCCGTCGGCCAGGGCGTTGTCGGGGGTCGTCTCGTAGCCGGTGAGGGCGGTGAAGGTGCCGCCCCCGGTGGTCCCGCTCTCCACCACCATGCCGGTGACGTCGCCGATGTCGTCGACCAGGAGTACGTCACCATCGCGCTCGCAGACGACGCGGTCCTCCAGCCGGTAGGTGCGCACCGTGGCGGAGGCGTCCAGCCAGAAGCGGCGGCCGGTGGCCCGGTCGATGCCGCGGGACGCCGACTTGAGGGCCTTGGTGAGCAGGGCGTCCCGGGTGGTGTCGTCGGCCTCGATGCCCATCTGCGACTTGAGGTCGGCGAGGGTGGCGTACTCGGCCATGTCAGGTGGTCTCCGTGCCTCGTGCCCTGCGGCCCTTGGGCGGCGTCGACCGGTCCGCCGACTTGGCGGGCTTGTCGTCCTTCGGCGGCTCGACGCCGCGCAGCTTCAGCTGTTCGTCGACCTGGGCGACACGGTCGTCCATGCCGCGGGTCACGTAGCCCTCGCGCTCGCGCAGCAGCGCGGCGACCATCGAGTCTTCCGTCTGGGGTGCGTCCGTCATCGCTCGCTCCCGGGGTTATGGGTGGACCGCGAGGGCCCGCCGGAGTCGTGGCGGGCCCTCGCGGAATGGATCAGACGCCGGTGAAGGTCGGCGCGATGAGGCCCGTACCGGCGATCTTGCGGGCCTGCGTGTAGCGGGCGTGGGTGTACGCGAAGTAGCCGTAGACGACCATCAGCACGCCGAGGCTGGCCGCGGCCGGCTGCTCCGCCCGGATGTACATCGGGGCGCTGGGGTCCTCCCACAGGTGGCACTCGTTGCGGTCCACGAGGTAGATCTCGTCCTCGGTGCCCGCGCCGAGAGTCGTGCCGACGTTGTTGTCGACGATGACCGGAGTGCCGTTGGGCAGGACGCCGCGCACTCCGCTGCCGTAGGTCGTGCCGAGGTTGGTCATGCCCATCTGTGCGGCGATGCCCGGCTGGCTGACCAGCGGCCACGTGGACGACAGGGCGTTCTGCATCCAGTACCAGCGCCGGGAGTGCATGACCGCGAGGTTGTCGCCGGACGCCATGTCCAGCAGCGCGGCCTCGACGCCCGACAGGCCTTCCAGAACCTTCGGGTACAGCTCCGCCACGGTGGGCGTGGCGTCCGTGTAGGCGACCGAAGTGGCCACGTTGGTCAGACCGTTGGTGGCCTGGTTGAGCAGCGTGGAGTCCAGCGTCGTCGCGTAGCGGCGGAACAGGTCGTCGAGGACGACCGGCTCGACGCCGGCGCCGCGCTCGATGGCCTGCCGGGACAGCGTCTGCTGGCCCGCGTTGGTCTGCACGTTGATCGTCATCAGCGTGTCGTCGATGTTGGTCTCGGACACCGCGGTGTTCTCCGCCGCCTGCAGCGCCGTGGACGTCGACGTGGTGATGCGGGACAGGTTGACCGTCATGCCCTGCGCGGGCAGGTCGTGCGGGCGGCACGCGTCCGCGAACGGGCGCCGGGCGGCCGCAGCCGGGGCGTACAGGTCGGTCAGGTACTGCGGCACGACCAGGCCCGCGAACGCGCCCGTACCGGCCGCACGCACCAGCTGGTCGCCGCGCTCGGCGCGCTCCTCGGCCATGTGCCGGGCGAGCCGGTCGCGGGCCTCGTAGTCGCCGAGGAACGCGGCCGCCACGTCCCGCTCGAAGTTGGAGCCGCGCCGGTCCTGGTCGGGCCGGTAGGTGCGCTCTTCCTGCCCGACGCGGTGCCGCTGGTCATACGGCGGCAGAGCCGGAGGGGCGCCCGGGGTGTTGCGCGCCTGCAGCGCGGCGATCTCCGCCTCGCGGGCCTCCTCGGCGAGCAGCTCGTCGAGGGCGCCCTGGCGGCGGGTGACCTCGGCGTCCGCGGCGTCGCGGCGCTCGACCTGCTCGCGCACGGCTTCCTCGGTCAGGTTCTCGTCGGAGCGGAGCGCGACCAGCGCGTCCTGCTCCCTCTGGCGGTTGCCGATCGCCGTGTCCAGCGCGGTGCGCGCCTGGGCGATCAGTTCGGCGAGCGTCATGGCTCGTCCTCCTTGGTCGTGGTGACAGGCGCCCCGTGTCCAGGTCAGACGGCCACCCGAGGCATGGCGCCGGGTGGGCTCGTGCGCGCAGAAGCGCAGGGCAGTAACTCCCGCCGGACGGCGGGAAGATCAGGGGTCAGCGGGCGAGTGCGATCTCAAGGAGCGCGCGGGCCCTGCTGCTCGTCGGCGCGGCCGCGGGCTGGCGCAGGCTCGCCCCGGTGTACGGGTTGGCGCCGTAGCCGACGATCGCGACGTCGCCGCGGTGGATGTCGTACCGGTTGATCCGGTACTCGGTGTAGTCCGGGGACCACTGGCCCGACTCGATACGGAACGCGAACGACATCTCGTCGATGAGGCCCGACCGCAGCTTCGGGGCGATGTACGCCACGTCGTAGTCGCTCGGATCCAGCGCGGGCGCGCGCACGGACAGGCCGGTCGCGTCCTCGCCCAGGATCAGCGTGCCGGTCGTCGTGCGGGCCATACGGCGCAGCTGGTCGTGCCCGAGCACGAGGGGCACGTCGAGGTCGGCGCGAGCGAGCGAGTCGGTGCCCGCACCCTCGGAGACGATCTCCGTGTACGGGCCGAACATGTCCCACATCTCGTAGGCCTGCTCGTACACCGAGGCGTGCCCGAGGAACTCCAGCGTCCCGCCGTCCGCGGAGTCGCGGACCTGGACGCCGGACAGGGTGGCGCGCACCGTGGCGCGGGCGTTGGCCTGCTCCGCACAGCGCCTCTGCGACGGGCGGTCGCCGCGCTGGCGGACGTTGTGGGCTCGTTCCGCCGCGGCCGCGGCGAGCGTGATGGTCATGACGATGCTCCCGGTACGGCGGTCGTGGGTTGCGCGGGGACGGAGCGCGAGCCGAAGAGGCGGTCGAACTCGGCGAGCTGGTCCTCGGTGAAGGGCGCCCGGTCCTCAAGGGCGCGCGCTTCGGACGGCGCCAACGTCCGGCTGTTGATCTGCGAGGCGATCGTCGAGGCCCGCGTCTGCGGGTCCATGCGCAGCAGCGCGTCCGTGTTGAGCTTCACGTAGCGCGGGCCCGAGACGAGCTTCCGGCTGAACGTGTCCTCGCGGCGGCCCACGGCCGGCCCCAGATGCATGATGAGGAACTGCAGGTTGCGCTGACCGATGTTGGCGTAGGTGACGCTGCTGCCCGAGACAGCCGCGTCGATGAGGTCGCCCGGGCAGCCGAAGAACCGGGCGATGTCCGCATTGCTGTACTGCTGCGCCTCGATGAACTGGGCCTGCTGGTTCACAGCCTGGATGGGCTTGTACTCCCAGTCGACGCCATGGACGAACAGGTCACCGTTCGAGACGGCCGCCCGGAACCCGTCCTTGACCTCCCGGGCCTGCCGCTTGTCGACCGTCTTGTTCGTGTTCTTCAGCGTGCCCGAGGGCACGATGCCGGCGCCGAACCAGTCCCGGGCGAACTGCTGGGCGTTCAGGGACTCTTCGATCGACCAGGCGGCGTAGGCCACGGGGGACAGGCCGAGCGGCAGACCGGCGACGGTGTACTGCTTCTCGTGCCACACGTCCCACGGGTCGTAGTCCTTGCCCCCGATCTTGAACTTCGTGATCTGTGACCCGGTCGCGCGGACGGTCACGGTGCCCAACTCCACCAGGTCGATGCGCCCGGGCAGGCCCCGCCCGTCCGGGCCGATCACCCCAGACCGTTCGGTGATGATCCCGAAGCAGTTGCCCGCCCGGTCCAGGTCGAACTCGGTGGAGTACATCCACTCCTTGATACCGACCTCGCTGCCGCCCGGGGTCACCAGGACGGGAGGCTTCGGCACCTCCACCTGCAGGCCCTGCACGCGGCGGTACACGTCGATCGGGAACGTGGACACCAGGTCGGCCCGCAGCCGCAGGCACGCCCACACCGCGGACTGCCGCAGCGCCGAGTCGTTGGTGACGTGCACGCCCTTGCCGCCGGTGCGTTCCCCGCGGGCCAGCGCCAGCAGATCCTCGGCAGTGACGATGTTCGCGTCCCGCTGGGTGAAGGCGCGTCGCATCCTGTCCCAGACGCCCATGCCGTGCCTCCCTACGCGAACGAGTCGCCGATGTCGTAGTCCTCTTCGACCTGCGGGCCCCGGATGAGCAGCGCCCAGCGGGCGAAGGTGACGGCACACAGCGGGCTGATCTCGGTCAGCGAACTGGTGCGGTCGAGCGTCCAGGCGTCGCCGTTGCGGCGCGTCCGTGCGCCGTTCACCGCGGCCGTGAGCGGCACCTGGTCGAGGTGGACGACCGTGCCCTGGTTCATGGCGTCGGCCATCTGCCCGCACGCCTCGGTGATGTCGCCGGAGCGCATCACGGCCAGGTCGCCGCGCTCCGGGTGCTCCTTGTCCTTGGGCACGTCGATGCCCGCGGCGGTCAGGTCGTCGATGAGCGAGCCCGCCGGTGCGCCCGCGGAGGCGACGGCGACGGCCACCGGCTTCCACAGCTTGTGCAGCCGGACCATGGCGGGCACCACCCAGTCCGTACCGGCACGGCGGGCGACGACCTCAAGGTGCACCGTGCCGTCCGGCCGCAACGAGGCCGCGGCGATGGACGCGTGCTTGCGGTCCTGCGACACGTCGAGCGCCAGGGCGACGCTGGACGCCACCGGCTTGCTGCCCTTGTCGACCAGGCCCGGCCACTTGCCCTTGGGCACGTTCGGGTCCGTGGGCGGGGTCGGCTTCCGCGTCCGGTTCAGGTAGGCCCGGTCGAACTCGGCCGGGTCCATCTTCTCCAGCTCGGCCTGGATGATGGCCTCGGTCACCGTGTGCCCCAGCGCGGGCAGCGTCGCCCGCCACGTCGCCGGGTCCGAGCGGTCCATGTCCTCCGGGGCGAACCACTCGAAGTACGCCGCCCGCGGCCGGACGGCGGCAGCGTCCTCGGCGAGCGCAGCCCACAGGGCTTCGATCAGCGCGCGGCCGTTCTCCCGCTTCTTGTTCAGCCACACCGACTTCGTGGTGCCGCCCGCGGACGCCCACCACAGCTGAGCCATGGCCCGGGTCAGCATGGCCGGGCTGAACGCCTGCTCCAGCCGGTCGTCCTCGTGCGCGAACGCCTCGTCGATGAACCCGAGGTCGAGTGGCGGCCCGTGGCCGGCCTTCTCCGTGTTCGCGGTGATGCCCATCTTGGAGCGCGTGCGGCCCCACAGGATGGCCTCGTTGCCGTTCGACTTCCGGATGCGGGCCAGCTTCGCCAGGTCCGAGCCGCTGATCTTCTCCCAGAACTCGTCTTCCCACCGCTGCCGGGCCATGCCCCGGGTCTGCGCGGCGTACACGATGTTCTGCCGCTGCCAGGCGAGCGCACGGTGCACCTGGGCGCCGAGGCACAGCTCCGTCTTGCCCTGCTGCCGGGAGACGGACAGGCCCACCTCACGGTGCGCGAACAGCCCGGTCTCCGGGTCGATCTCCAGGGCGACATCGGACACGTACTTCTGCCACGGCATCGGCGGGGCGCCGAGCTTGGCCATGACCTTCCACAGCTTCGGCCCGAGCGACGGCCGGCCCGGATGACGGGGCGTCCCCCAGCGCGGCGGGCAGGTCAGCCCGTACCGCTCGTACAGGTCCTCGGCGAACTCAGTCGGTGGAGCCCAGGTCTCCGAGGTCGTCGTCATCGTCGGGCGCCCGTCCCTCCAGGAGCTGGGCGAGCGTCTGACGGAGCTCGCGGTTCAACTGAGGGAGGAGCTTGTCCTCGACGGCCACGGCCTCCCCGCACGTGTCGCACTGGCCGGTCGACGCAGCGTCGATCCGCTTGGCCAGCGAGTACGCCATCTCGGACAGGGACGGCTCGATGCCGACGAGGTCACCGAGCTGCTCGACGTCGTCCCGGACGGCCTTCTCCACGGGCCCCATGCCGGCCCCCTTCCATGATCATCCGGACGCCATCGGGCCGGGGGGAGAAAAATGAAAGCTGGGCGCGGGGTTGAGAAGTGGATCTTCCCTAAAGATCGCCCGGAGATCCCGGCCGGATCGATCTGATCAACTCGGATTGATCGAGCTTGCAAGCCTCTGACCTGCATGTTTGTCCCGTTCTGAGGCAGGCTCGCGTGTTGCGCATCGTGCCTGGTCAGAGCGTTGTGATTGCCGCGCCGAGGCGTCGATTTGGCGGCCGCCCGGGCATGTGCTGGTGCACTCATCAAACCGTGCGCCGCGCGCGGGAGTCGCAAGCCTCTGACCTGCACGTTTACGCAGTCGCCTGCATCGTCGCAGGTCAGAGCCATGTGGTGCCGATGAGTCTGGGGGTGGCGTGCAGATCGACCCAGTCCGGGTCGCGCCCCTGGTCTGGGCCCGCTCCGGGAGTTGCACGTTTGTGCAGGTCAGGGCGTTGCGGATGTCGTGCGGTGTGCGTGATTTGGCCTCGCGTCCACCATGTGCGGAGCAGGCGGGCAAACCGTGCAGGGTCGCGCGCCATCTGCACCGTCCCTTCCTACGGGCCGGCGAACCAGTCGACGCTGGTGTGCAGCTGCACGACCTCGGCGAGCGGCCGGTTGCCCTTCTCCGAGTTGCACTTGCGCAGGCACACCAGACATCCGGCCACGCCGTGGATGGGTGCGAGGTTGTCGGGGTCGCGGCGGGCGCCGCCCTTGCTGGCGGGGTGGATGTGGTCGACGGCGTCGGAGGCTCCGTGGCCGCAGACGATGCAGACGTCGGAGGCGGCGAGGATGCGGGCGCGTGTCTGCCGGTAGTCGTAGCTGGTGAGTTCGTCTCGCTCGGTGGCCACGGTCACCCCCTGGGCACGACGAAGCCCCGGCCGGGGGGACCGAGCCGGGGCTTCGTCGTGCGTCTGTGGTGCCGATTGAGGGCACAGCTGTTCACCGAGATCGTGACACTCGCTGTGACCTGCGGTCAAGCGGCGTTGCGGGTGCGTCGTTCGGCCTGCAGCTCGGCGACGTCCCGCCAGGCGTACCAGGGTTGCCGGGGCGTGCCGCCGGAGCGCTTCAGGCGGCCGCGTCGGACGAGTTGGCGGACGCCGTCGAGGCCGATGCCGAGCTGCTGGGCGGTCTGGTGCGCGGTGAGGTGGCCGGGCCGGATCATGTGCGACTCCATGGGCCCATGATGCGGCAGGGAGGGAGGCGGCGAAGGGGAGGCGGACACCCCGTTTGCGGCCGAGTCCGGCTCGGTCGCAACATGCCTCCCTTGCCTCCCTGACTGGCCATTTCTGCAGGTCATGTACAGGGAGGCAGGGCAGGGAGGCGGGTAGGGAGAACTCCCTCAGTCTTCGGCGCCTCCCTCGTCGTCGGGATCGTCTTCGTCGCGGGCTGTGATGGCGTCAAGGATGCGGTCGAGGGCGACGTGCATCTTGCCGCCGGTCTTGTAGTCGCCGTGGCCGGCCTCGTCCAGGACGCGCTTGAGGTCCCGGAATGACCAGCTGCCGTACTCGGCCGCGTTGAGGTCCTGGAGGCCGCGAAGTACGTCCTGCGTGAGCATCCGTGGCTCGTGCCCGAGCACCTTGGCGATGTCGGCGAGATGGTCGACGGGGGTGAAGGCGGGGGCGTCCGCCGGGCCTCCCTCGTACATCTGCATCGCCCGCGCGACGACCGGCGAGATCTCGTCGATGCCTGCCTCTTTCCGCACGAAGTACGAGCGGATCAGTCCGGGCGTCTTTCCGAAGCCCGCGGCCATGGCGGTGCCGACGTCTTCACCTGCGACGAGAGTGGTCGCCGAGTAGCCGTTCTTGTGCATGCCGGTGCCGAGGATCGCGTCGTTGCCCTGGTGGTCGTTGATCGCGAACGCCACCCGGTGGGAGACGGTCTTGGAGATCCCGCGCGGGAGGCTCGCCGCATCCGCGTCCGGGGTGATCCACAGCAGCATGATGGCCGTCTTCCTGGCCTTCTTGGTGACCTTCAGCGCCAGCTCCTTGGCCTCCTTGCCGTGTTCCTTGTGGGTGAACAGCTCGTGGACCTCGTCGAACACGACGATCCGGGGCCGCATCGACGGGTCGCGTTCCGCCATCTCGCGAGTGACCTTGGTGTCCGTGCCCAGGCGTTCCAGTTCCTGCCCGCGGCGGGACACCTCGCCGGCGAGGGCGCGCAGGGTGTCCATGGCCGCGACCACGTGCTCGTCGTCGTCGCCCTTGACCAGGCTCCGCAGGCGGGGCCGCATCGGGTCGTAGTCGGAGTTGTAGGCGAGGACGTGCACGTCGATCTCGACGAGCGGGTCGAGCATCGCGCCGAGGAGCAGGGCGATGACCAGCGACGACTTGCCCGATCCCATGATTCCGGCGACCAAGTAGTTGGCGGCCATCAGGCGGCCGATGACCTGGTCGCCGCGGGCGTTGAGGGCGACGGGCACGCCCTTGAAGAAGTCGGTCGTGCCCTCTGTCAGGAGCGGCCAGGGCGGTACGGGCTTGGTGAGGACGCCGGGGTCGGCGACCCACAGGTCGAGGACGCCGGCCTGGTCGCGTGGTTCGGTCGGCCACACCTCGATGGGCTTGCGCATCAGGTTGTGCGCGAGCACGTGCTTCTTGTCGGCGATCATCTCGACGGGCACGCCTTCGGGGAGCTGCAGTTGGGCGTGCCAGCCGTTCCCGGAGCGGGTGGATGGCTGCACCCAGCGGGCCTTCCAGCCTTCCTTGAGGGCCGCGTTGAGCGGGGCGATGCCGAGCTTGCCCAGGGCGCGCATGATGGCGTTCTCGTCGGGTACGACGTCCCGCTCGTCGCCGTCGTCGGGCAAGGCCCAGCCGGGTGCGGTGCGCTGGTTGTGGCCGACTGCCCACGCTCCGGCCAGGGCGACGAATGGCAGGGCGTACAGCAGCGGGTCCCAGATGACGGAGGCGAGGAAGCCGAGCCACCACACCAGCCGGACCACGGCGTTGAGCGGCGCGAGGATGTCGGCGACGTCGTGGTTGTGCCAGGCCAGCAGGACGCCCAGGAACAGCAGCACGCCGGCCGCGCCGGCGACCGCGTTGAAGATGGCTTTGGGCAGGTTGAGGGCCAGCTGGAGGAGGTCCATGCGCCGCTTGTGGCGGGCGAACCGGTAGGCGTAGGCCCGCTGTTCCCACTTGGTCACCATCTCTTCGTTGCCCGCGGCCTCGGCGATGCGCATCATCCGGTGGTGCATGGCCGTGGTGCGGGCCTCCCACGCGCGGCGGGAGAGGATGCGGGCGCCGCCCCAGATGTAGGAGCCGTGCCGGACGGCGGTCCTGTAGGCGGGGTTCTGGCGGGCTTCGACGATGATGCGGCGGATCCTGGCGAGACGGCTGGACGGTGTCGCGTCCTGGGTGGGGCGTGACGCCTCCGTGGTGTCCTGGGCTTGAGGGGTGGCGTCCTTGGTGAGGTTGACGGTGTCGCTCATCGGTGGCCTCCGCGGACGTCGCGCCATATGGAGCGCAGGACGAGCAGGCAGGCGGTTGCGCAGGTGCCGCCGACGGCGATGGCGGTGGCGGCCAGGGCGAAGGCGAGCGCGAGAGCGCAGGCCACGCAGCCGCCGACGGTGACGAGAGCGCCGATGGTCCACCACTTCTTCGCGTTGAACTCCGGCTGTGGGGCGTGGTGCTGGCAGGTGTGGGCGGGCTGCTGGCCGGCGAGCTTGGCGAGTTCGACGGCGGCGAGGGCGACTTGTACGGCGGCGGTGTCCGTCGCGGCTTCTTTCGCGGCGGCCTCGGCTTTCTGGAGGGCGTCGCTCATGTCGCCCACCTGTGGAACTTGCGGGTGATGGCTGGCCGGAGGGCGAAGCCGAGGGCGAATGCGATGACGAGGGGGTTGGCGGCCGCGGTGAGCAGCAGTTCGGGGCAGAGGACGAGGAGGAGGCCGAGCAGTGCGCCGAGGGCGATGTACCTCACGAGCGGGCCTCCTGGGGGAGCTTGTCGGGGTGGAAGAGGTTGTGCCCTCGGGGCGTCTTCTCGTGGACTTCGAGCGTCCCGCTGGCGACCCAGCTGCGGACGGTGGAGGGGTCGACGCCGAACCGGTCGGCGACGTCCCGGGACGTGAGAAGACGCGGCGCGCCCTCGACGTCCTGGCCCGTCCCGGGCGGGAGTTCGGGCGTCTCGGTGGCGTCCTGCTCGGTCATGCGGTCGAGGGTGACCTCGGCGCCCCCACTCGTCTTCTCGGGAAGACCACTGGACGGCGGTTGGACGGGCGGGACGGTGGCGGGCCGGGTGGCGGCCCGTGGCGTCTGCCTGGCGAGCGCATGCGTCCGCCAGAGGCTGATGGGGACGAGGAGCGAGACGACGGTGACGAGGTTGAGGCTGACCTTGAGGACACCCGCCTCCAGCGCGTGAGCGGCGACCTGCGCGGCACCCATGAGCGTGAGGCTCAGGAAGATGTCGAACGCGCGGAACCAGCGCAGGGCTGCGATCACGTAGCAGTCGAGGGCGAGCGGCAGCATGACCGCGATCGGGGGCTTGGCGCCGAGGCGGCGGGCGAGTTCGTACTCGGCGGTGGCCGTGAAGGCGATGCCGGCGGCGAGCGAGCCTCTGCGTACCCAGGTGCCGACCTGGTTGAGGTTGCTCACGCGGTGCCTCCGTCGAGGATCTCGGCGAGGTTGCGGCCGAGGGTGCGGAGCCGGGTGGCGGTCTCGGTGAGGGCGTCGGCGAGTTGCTCGACCTCGTCGGGGGTGTACGAGCCGGTGATGTCGCCGTCTTCGACGTACAGGACCGGGGCCGGGCTGGAGGTCTCGGAGTAGGGCGACTGGGCGAGCATGGCGCGGCAGGTGGTGATGCCGTTGATCTCGATGGAGTGCTCGGGCCCGTAGTGGGTGATGTCGACCTTGAACTCGGCGCGGTCGCCGGCGTGGCCGACACACCAGTCCGGTTCGTCGATCTTCAGGCTCTTCGTGACGAGCACTTTGACCTGCGCCGTGCGGTGGTCGTCGGGCATGGCAGAGTGAGCCATAGCCGTCCTCCTGGTTGTGTCAGGGGTGGCGGTCAGGGCCTCGTTCGGTGTTGGTAGCACCGGCGGGGCCCGTCTTCATTTGTGAGTACAGATTAGAGCTTGCCATAGGATCTGGCGGTTCGTACAGGTCTGTTATGGAATCAGCGCGTTCAACTCGCCTGCGTCTGTGGCGCGTTGCCCGCGTCCTGGTCCGTCCAGGCGCCGGACGCGAGGGCGAGCCACGACTCGGGCGGGTACACGGTGTTGCACCACCGGCACTCGACCTTGGTGGTGCCGTGCGGGACGCGCAGGACGGCGCCGCACACCGTGCCGTCCTCGTACACGGCCGGGCAGTTGCCGAGCCGCAGCGACGGGACGGGCGGGTTGACGATGGATGCGACGTCGCGTTCGAGGTCGCGGATTTCCTCGGCGAACGCGCCGGCCATCGGCCAACTGGCGGCGATCCAGTCGAGGTTCATGGACAGGGCTCGGGCGGCGACGGTGATGCGTCGCTCGGTGTTGCCTGCGATGGCGGGCTCGCCCCAGCCGCGATCGGCCTGCATGGCGGAGCGCCAGTCTTCGAGGACGCCGACGATGCCGCCGGGCCCGCGGAGGTTGAATGCGGGCTCGGCGATCGGCAGGGGTGCCTCGGCGGGCCGGGACCGGCCGAGTTCGGGGCGGCGGCCGCTGGGGTGGAGGAAGGCGGCGAGGGCCTCGTACAGCTGCGGCGCGCGGTCGAGGCGTTTGGCGGTGCCGAGCGTGCACCCCGGGCACAAGTAGCTGTCTGGGATCTCGCGTTCGCACAGGCCGCAGGAGGCGCTCATACCCGGCTCCGGTGCTGCAGCTGGTAGATGCGGAGGCTGTGGAGGTAGCGGTCGCCCGCCGAGCGCTTCATGTCGGCGCGGGTCCGGGCGGCGGACCGGCGATCGTCGCGCCAACCCCAGTAGGCGTGCATGGCGTTCATCAGATGCATGCCGAGGGTGAGGCCTACGGCGAGCATCAAGAGTTCGTTCGAGGTCACGTCGATCTCCTTGATCAGAACGGGGGCTCGTCGGAGTAGCCGGCGCCCTGGGCGGCGGGCTGCTGCTGGCCGCCACCCCATCCGCCGCCCTGCGTCTGACCGTTGGCGGGCTTGGCGCCGGCCCACGGGTCGTCACTGCCCTTCCGCTGGGAGGGCTGTCCGCCGCCCGCCGGATTCTTGGTGATCTTGGCGGTGGCCCGGGCGAGGGTGGGTCCGACCTCGTCGACGTCGAGCTCGTACACGGTGCGCTTGACGCCCTGGCCGTCCTCGTAGCTGCGCTGCTTGAGGCGGCCCTGGACGATGACGCGCGTGCCGCGGGCGAGGGATTCAGCGACGTTCTCGGCGGCCTGGCGCCACACCGAGCAAGTCAGGAACAGGCTCTCGCCGTCCTCCCACTCGTTGGTGGTCCGGTTGAAGCGGCGTGGGGTGGAGGCGATGCGGAACTTGGCGACGGCGGCGCCGGCCGGGGTGAAGCGGAGTTCGGGGTCGTCGACGAGGTTGCCGACGACGGTGATGACGGTCTCTCCGGACATCAGTGGGTCTCCTTCGAAGTGGTGAGGTTGAGGGCTGCGGTCGATGCGCCGGGGTCGTGGTTGGGCCGGTAAACGACGTGGCGGGCGTAGCTCTTGAACGAGGCCTCGTCGAGCACGAGGGGCAGGCAGTAGCTGCCGCCGTCGACGACGGGCAAGAGGGTGTCCTCGCCGCCGCTGGTGACGGCGGGCTTCCATGCGAGGACGGGGTCGAGGTCGATCTCGCCGTCGATGTACTCGGCGACGTACCAGCCGGGTGCGGCTGGGATGTACTCGGGCATGGGGCGCCTCCTGTGGCTGGTGGTGTGACCTCGTCCCGGCGGCTTGCTCTCTCGTGGGGCCGTTGGGTGACCTCGTCCTCGTCCCACCTAAAGGAGTGGGACGAGGGACGAGGTCACGCCACCTCGTCCGGGACGAGGTCGGACGAGGTCGGACGAGGTCATTTACGGGGGGTGTGGATCACGAGCGATAGTCAAAGGTGGACGGATTCGGACAATCGACCTCGTCCCATGCCCGGGACGAGGTCAAGCGGCCTCCGGTTCGGGTGGGTTGTCCGCTTCTGTTCCTGCGGTCGGCAGGCTGTGAAGCGTGGCTCCGCGAGCGCCTCGCTCGGTGTTGATCCGCCCCTCGTCGACCAGGGCGGCGACGGCCTGGCGGACGTCCACTGCGCGCCCGCTCACGCGGTCCTCGATGCCCTTGCCGGTGAGCGGCTCCCGCGCGCCAGCCAGGGCGTCCAGCACCTTGCGCTTGAGGGCGTTGAGACGCCGCAGCTCCTCGTCCGCCTCCCGGTCCTCCTCGTCACGCTGGATGGGCGCGTACAGGTGGGCCTCGGCGAACTCGGCGGACTCGGACTTGACGACGAGGTCGGCGTACCAGTGCATCCCGCTGGAGTGCGACAGGCCGTTCTTGCGGATCTGGCCGGGCCGGTCCTTGGCGACGCGGATGGTGGACTTGCCGGTGACGCCGATGCCGAAGGGGCGCCGGTTCTCCAGCATGTACATCACGCCGTTGAGGCCGTTGAGCTTGTGGACGCCGCCGATGCTGTACCGGCCGCGGTTCTCGCTGGACTTGACGACGTGGTCGAGGGTGACGACGGCGGCCCCGGAGTTCATGAGCGGGCGCAGCAACTGGCGACCGAACTTGGCGACGTCGGTGTTGTCCTTGAGCTCCAGGCCGAAGAGGCTCATGCCCTCGGTGACGCCGTCGACGATGGCGAGCGTCGGGCTGTACTCCAGCACCATCGCCAGGTCGAGCAGGTCGATGTCGCTGGGGCTGTTCTCCGGGCGGACGTAGTGGAAGCGCTCCAGGACGTCGTCCGGGCGGGCGCCGAGGCACAGCAGCCGGCCGACGACGCCGCCCGCATCGTCCTCGAAGTCGAGGTACAGGACGTGATGGCCGTCGTTGATCTCCTGCAGGCAGGCGATGAGCGCGAGCCACGTCTTGCCCGCCTCGGACTCGCTGGCGACGCTGTTCATCCGTCCCGGGTAGAACAGGCCGACGCCGTCGTCACGGCGGCCCACGGTGGGCTGCGGCGGCCGGTAGCTGCCGTCGAGGACCGACGTCAGGTCTTGGGCCGCCCACGTGCGCGGCGCCGGCTCCTTCTCGGCGGCAGGCGCCGCGTCGACGTCCTGCCAGTCGACGGGCGGCTCCTCGCCGTCCGGGCCGAAGTAGGCGTCCATGGCCTGGTCGAAGTCGGTCGTCACGCCACCCACCCCCGGTCGCTGGGGCGGGTGGATGCGCTGTCGAACGAGGCGCGGGTCTCGGAGTCGGTGAGCCCCATGGCGGACGCCGCGGACAGCAGACCCATCTCGGCCTCGGCGAGGTCGATGAGGTTCTGCTCGGCGAGCTCGTGCGCGCGGCATGCGGCGAAGAAGAAGGCGTTGTTGCGGTTGCCCTCGTGTGAGTCCATGACGTGCTGGACGAGGTCAGCGAC
Source organism: Streptomyces cylindrosporus (assembly GCF_022698165.1). Classification (GTDB taxonomy): domain Bacteria; phylum Actinomycetota; class Actinomycetes; order Streptomycetales; family Streptomycetaceae; genus Streptomyces; species Streptomyces cylindrosporus. The sequence goes on along the minus strand of NZ_JALDAY010000004.1, from coordinate 141,747 downwards.
GGTCCACATCCGGCCCCCGCCGGGCCGCTGCTGGCGCCGCTCCTGGAGGGGAAATCGGTGCCGGGGCGTGGCGCGTGGCGGCGGCAGCAACTGACGGCGCTGCTTGCGCGGCAGGAGCGCCTCGGGCCAGGCGACGCTGGGCGCGATGTACGAGCCGTCCCCCGCCCACTGGTAGCGGCCGCCGGAGGAGTGCCCCGACGGGGCGAGCAGGATGTAGCCGTTGTGCTTGAAGTCGATGCCGGGTCCGCCGAGGCCGGGCAGGTCGAAGTCGGGGGAGCGGTACAGCATGTGCAGGCCGCCGCCGCCGGTGAGCTGCATGGTGGTGCCGGGCAGAACTCCGACGCGCTGTTCCAGGGCCTGGTACGACTCCTTGCCGCCGTTGCGCGGGTCGACGTCGACGACGGCCCAGCCGTTGAGTTTGCAGGGGGCGCCGATGTTGGCGTCGGGTTCCTCGCGCCACCAGCGGCGGACGAGGTCCAGGTCTGTGCTGGCGGCCCAGAAGCCGTGACAGGTGGGCACGCCGCACTGGCAGTCCTCGGGCCGGTGCTTGACGTACAGGCTGGACTGCCGGTCGCAGCGCGGGCAGTTGGCGTAGGGGGTCTTGTTCCGGCGGACGCGAAACACCTTAATGCCCGCCTCGGCGTAGACCTCGGCGGCGGCCGGGAGTTTGGCGGGGATTCGGAGGCCGACGGTCACGAACGTGCTCTCTTCTACGAGCTGGATCAGAAGTTCGCGGAGGTGCTGGCCGGGCGCGGCGGGGGGATGGCGGCGCCCGGCCAGCGGCTCATGCGGTACTTCGCTTCGCGCGGGCGATCTCCTCGGCGGCCGCGGTGATGCGTGTGCACCAGTTGCGGGCCGCCGTGACGACCGTGAGCGGGCTGGGCTGCTGCTGAAGGTCGTGCCGGATGGAGTCCATGACCATCTCGTGCAGGGCTCGCTCTTCGGAGCGGCGTACATACAGGTCATCGAGGACCTGGTGCGGCAGATCCACGACCTCAAGAACGCCGTCGAGGTCGACGGGCTCATCGACCGGCCACTGGCCAGGGCCGCGCTCGGTCATAGCCCCTCCTCGCGATCTTCCGCGCGCTGGATGCGGACGAGCTCGACGTAGGCGCCGAGGATCTCGTTCGTGTACCGGGCCTGCTGCTCGCCGTCGAGGAGGCCCCACATCCGTACGCCGGCCACGACCGGCAGTTCGCCGGGGTAGCGCTGCTCGACCTGGAGGAATGCCGCGTACAGGTCGGAGTGGTGGAAGGCGTCAACCACGTTCGCGAACTGCGTCTCGTCATCGGCGGGCAGGGCGCGCGCGATGGCGGTGTCACCTTGGATGCGCCGGCCGTCCGGGGAGTCGGGGACCGTGGTTGCCGCGCCCACGAGGCGCAGCAGGTTGCGGATGATCGCCTTCGTTTCGGCGTTGTTGAACCGGGACGGGGCGCGCTCCAGCTGGTGGGCGAGGGCGAGCCAGGCCTCGTCGGCGGCGGTCGAGCGGAGGTAGGCGGCGCCGCAGGTGGCGTGCCACCACACGTAGAAGATCTTGGTGATCTTCTCTCCGGCGGCCGGGACCTTCTCGCAGCCGGGGCAGGTGCTGCCCCAGCCGACGGTCTCAAGGATGTTGCCGCCCGTCGACTCGACTGTGCCGCCGGGGATGGGGCCCTGGGATTCGGAGATGGCAATGCGGATCGGCTCGCTCACGCCGCCTCCTTGATCGTGGGGGCGCAGAAGGCGGTCCTGATCACGGCCCGCTGGTAGTCGTCGAGCGGGGGAGCCTGGTTGACGATCGCGTCGACGCGCTCCCAGTACCCGGCCGGGCGGGCCGGGCGGCCGGGGGTGCCCACGAGCTGTGCACCCCTGGCCGTCGCGGTGGCGGTGCACGTTTTCACGACGTCGCTCCGGCCGGCATGGCGAGCAGCTGCTCCGCGGTGGCGCCGCCGAGGGCCGCGAGGATGATGTTCATGCAGCGCATCGGGTCGTGAGTGACGCCGAGCAGTAGCACCATGTCGTCGACGAACTTCTCGACGGTGGGCGTCGCCTGGCCGATGGCCCGCATCTGGGAACGGAAGTGCTCCATCGTCGCGATGTGCGGAGCCGCCAACTGTTGCCTGTCGTGCCAGGCCTTGCAGTCGGCGCACAGGCCGTAGCGGGCACCTGCTCCGCCCGTCACCACGGCGGCCGCGGGGCCGCATCCGTAGACGCACACGGTGGTGTCGTAGGTCGTCATGCCGTCACCTCGGCCTTGTTTTGGCGGAGGGCACTGAGGACCTGTTCGGCGGCGTAGTCCGCGCGGGCACGGACCAGGTCGGCGTGCGTGCGGCGCAGAGCGTCCAGCCGCTCGGCGAGCGTGTTGATGACCATCTCGAGGCCGTCGGGGTCGAGGCCGCCGATCCAGTGCTCGTCGACGACCTCGACGACGGCGAACGGGAGACGGTGCGAGAGAGCCCTGGCGAACGGGTGGACCTCGATGCGGCTGCTGAGCACGCGGAACTCTTCGGGGGTCCCCGTGGTGTCGATCGGCAGCGTGACATCGTCGCTCTCGCCGATCCAGCAGTAGATGTCTACGGGGTGCGAGGGCGTCTCGGCGTCCCGGGTGTGGTCGATGGTGCAGCCGGGCATGCAGGTGATGGCCACCTGTTCGCCGGTCACGCTGCTGGTGAAGGACCAGGTGCGCGGGGTGCCGGCAGATTCGTGGGTCGACGGCGCCGTTGCCGTCGTGGCACTGTGGGTCATGAGCTGTTCCGTTTCTTACTTGCTGGTAGTGGCGGATTTGCTCGACAGAGGCGACCCGGCTGGACCCCGGGTCGCCTCGTCGTTTCCGGCGGGCGCTTCCGGCTGGACCCCGAAAGCGGTGCCGGTCTCCTGCGGGACGAGCCCGAGGAAATTCCAGACGTCGACCGTGCGCACGTAGCGCTTACGGCCCAGGCGGATGACCTCCATGGGCAGACGCCCCTGTGCGGCCAGCTGATAGATCGTGGACTCGGCCTGCCCTGTCATCCGCCCGAAGGTGGGCAAGTCGGTCAGGGCCGACTCGTGGCCGAGGATCTCGGCGATGGTCAATGCCGGGGCGGTCATGCCGATTCCCTGGCTGAACCTTCGGCGAGCTCCTTCTCAAAGCGCTGGATCTCGGCAGGTGCGTAGAGGATGCGGCGCCCGACCTTGATGCCCTTGGGGCCGTACCCGATGTGCCGCCAGTAGCGGACTGTGCTGGGCGCTGTGCGGTACCTGGCTGCCACATCCTTCGTGGTCAGGTACCCATTCGCCTCAGAAGCGAGCAGCTCTGACACCGCTCAACCCCCTCACGGTGTTGGCGTTGAACACCATGAGTATGTACCCGGTGGCGGTGTATCGCAACAACAACATCAGGATGTAGCGTGTTCTGCATGAAGGACGTTGATTGCGTTGGATGACGACGAGCTGGTCGGCGCCGGCCACATGGCCGAGGACATCTTCGTGCGGCAGATGAAGCGCCTGCGGGTAGCGCAGGGGCTATCCCAGGCTGAGCTTGCGGACCGGGTGGGAGAGCTTGGCGGGAGTCTCTACCAACAGACGATCGCGAAGATCGAGTCAGGGCAAAGGGCGCTGCGCCTACAAGAAGCCGACCTCATCGCCAAAGCGCTCAGGTCGTCTGTTTCTGAAATGCTGGCTGCCGCAATCGATAAGGCCGAAGCGGACCCAGAAGCAAATCCCGAAACGATGGACATAGAGAATCTACTCACCCGAGTGAAAGCGGTCCAGCGCCGCCGAGACGGACTCGCGGCGAACCTTCATGACGCTCGGCGTGCTGAGACAGAAGCCCGGTTCGCACTGGAAGCCGCAGAAGCTAGGGCAGCCGCCGCCATGGCCGAGGCGACGCGGGCTCAGGCACATCACGACGAAGCGCAGGCGGAGCTTAACTACTTGACTAGAATCTCCATTAACCGGCAAGCGGAATTCAACCGGGTATATGGGCCGCAGTGGCGACAAAAGTTGAGCAACAATCCCCCAATCACCGTAGAAGAACTGACCCGGCACTTCGAGAAAGAACCATCCGACCCAAGTGAGGATGATGGTTGATGAAGGGTTCGACGTACCGCCGTTGCTACTGCCGCGACGCCGACGGCAAGGCGCTGAACAAGTCGTGCCCGCAGCTGTCCAGCCGGCGGCATGGGGTGTGGGCGGTACGGCAGGAGCTGCCGCCGCGTGAGGACGGGAGCCGACGCTCGTTCTCTCGCTCCGGCTACGACACCGCCAAGGACGCCCAGGGCGACCTCGACAAGGTCCGCGCCCTCCTCGACCTCCCCGACAGCGACGACGCTGAGGGGCAGGTCCGGATCGGTGATCTCCTGGAGGAGGTGTCGAAGAATAAGAAGGCGTCCCTGCCGAGCCTGGAGGAGACGCGCCGCCGGTTCCGCAGCGGGCAGAAACTCACCGACGTGATGACCGTGTCCGACCTGCTGGACGAGTGGCTGGAGGCCAAGTCCAAGTCCCGGCGGGCGACGACCGTCAACGGGTACAGGTCGCGGGTCAACTACCACCTGCGCGACGGCCTCGGACACCACCGCCTCGACCGTCTCAGCGTCGGGCACGTGCAGGCCTTCTTCGACGGGATCGACGACCGCAACGAGGTCATTCGGGCGGAGAACGAGGCACGGCGCGAGCAGGTCGCGCGGGCCACCTGGGGTAAGCGGTCCCGGCCGCCGGCCGCCGAAGCTGAGCGGCTGGCCGAGGAGAAGGCGAAGCTCGCGGAGATGCCACCGTTCCGCCGGATCACCGGGCAGTCGACGAAGCACGACATCCGCCGCGCGCTGCGGACCGCGCTGAACTTCGCGATCGGCCGCCAGTACATCACCTTCAACCCGGCGGCCCACGTCGACATCGGGTCGGCGAAGCGGCCGAAGGGGATGCTGTGGACGGCGGAACGGGTGGCTCGCTGGCGGGAGACCGGGCAGAGGCCGGGCCCGGTGATGGTGTGGTCGCCGCAGCAGCTCGGGCAGTTCCTCGACGCGGCCGAGGGGCACCGGTTGTACGCCTTCTACCACTTGATCGCGCATCACGGGCTGCGCCGCGGCGAGGGGGTGGGCCAGGACTGGACGAACGTCGACTGGGAGGCCCGCACGATCGCCGTGGCGAAGGAGATCGTGACGGACGGGTGGACGCCGATCGAGACGGACCCGAAGACGGACGGGTCGGCGGCCGCTGTGAAGCTGGACCGGGAGACCGTGGCGGTCCTGCGTGCGCACCGCGAGCGGCAGATAGCGGAGCGGGCCGCGCGGATGGAGGCGCGGCTGCCGTGGACGGACACCGGGAAGATCTTCGTGCAGGAAGACGGGACGTGGCTGCACCCGGAGATGGTCAGCGACGCGTTCCGGGAGATCGTCGCCGAGGCGGATCTGCCGCCGATCAACTTGCGGGACTTGCGCCACGGGGCGGCGGCCCTGGTGAAGGCCGGCGGCGGTGACATCCATGACGCGAAGGCGAAGCTGCGGCACGCTTCGATCAGCCTGACCAGCGACACGTACATGGAGTTGTTCGAGGAGTACGAGGAGGATCTGGCGGAGCGGTCGGCGGCGGCAGTCCCTCGTGCCCGGAGGCCGGTCTCTGACACGTCCGCTCACGCATCGCTCACGCAGGAGGGCGAAGAAGAAGGGCAGACCGGGGGCGAAACGCCTCCTGACCTGCCCTCTAGCTGAGCCCCCTGTCGGATTCGAACCGACGACCTACGCATTACAAGTGCGTTGCTCTGGCCAGCTGAGCTAAGGAGGCCTGCGCGTGGTGTGAGCTACGCGCCCGTGCAGTGTACCCAGGTCCCGACGGGCCCCTGTCGAAAATTTCCGCGAAGTTCACATGCCCACAGGTACTGACAGACCGGGAAACGCCAGGTACCGTCCTGACCCAGTTCGCTCATGTGGACTACACCAACCACCTTCCTACAACGGATCGTCCGGCACGTTCCTGCCGGTAGAAGGGGGCCCATCACCATGGCCACTGTCTCGTTCGACAAGGCGACCCGGATCTACCCGGGTTCCGAGAAGCCCGCCGTCGACTCGCTGGAGATCGAGATCGAGGACGGAGAGTTCCTCGTTCTGGTCGGCCCGTCCGGCTGCGGCAAGTCCACCTCGCTCCGGATGCTCGCGGGGCTCGAGGACGTCAACGCCGGCGCCATCCGCATCGGTGAGCGCGACGTCACGCACCTCCCCCCGAAGGACCGGGACATCGCCATGGTGTTCCAGAACTACGCGCTGTACCCGCACATGACCGTCGCCGACAACATGGGCTTCGCGCTCAAGATCGCCGGCGTCAACAAGGCGGAGATCCGCAAGAAGGTCGAGGAGGCCGCGAAGATCCTCGACCTCACCGAGTACCTGGACCGCAAGCCGAAGGCCCTCTCCGGTGGTCAGCGCCAGCGCGTGGCCATGGGTCGCGCCATCGTCCGTGAGCCCCAGGTCTTCCTCATGGACGAGCCGCTGTCGAACCTCGACGCCAAGCTCCGCGTCTCCACCCGTACGCAGATCGCCTCGCTGCAGCGCCGCCTCGGCATCACCACCGTCTACGTCACCCACGACCAGGTCGAGGCCATGACGATGGGCGACCGGGTCGCCGTGCTCAAGGACGGTCTGCTCCAGCAGGTCGACAGCCCCCGCAACATGTACGACCGCCCCGCCAACCTCTTCGTCGCCGGCTTCATCGGCTCCCCCGCCATGAACCTGGTCGAGGTCCCGATCACCGACGGCGGTGTGAAGTTCGGCAACAGCGTCGTCCCGGTCAACCGCGACGCCCTGAAGGCCGCCGCCGACAAGGGTGACACCACGGTGACCGTCGGTGTCCGCCCGGAGCACTTCGACATCGTCGAGGAGAACGGCGGCGCCGCGAACGCCCTGTCCAAGGACACCGAGGACAAGCCGGCCGGTCTCGCCGTCTCCGTGAACGTCGTCGAGGAGCTCGGCGCCGACGGCTACGTCTACGGCACCGCCGAGGTCGGCGGCACCACCAAGGACCTGGTCGTCCGTGTCGAGGGCCGCCGCGTCCCGGAGAAGGGCTCCACGCTGCACGTCGTGCCGCGGCCGGGCGAGACCCACGTGTTCTCGACCTCCACGGGCGAGCGCCTCACCGACTGACGGCGTCACCGACGGACACCACAATCCCGGGTAATTCACCCAGGTTGACGAAGAGGGCCCCGCAGAGCGCTGCGGGGCCCTTCTCGTTGTCGACAAATACCCCGGCAGACCGGTCATTTCGAGCACCGTACGTCAACGCGCTACCCAAAAAGCGGCACCACTTCATCCCCCGAACCGGTGACTAAATGTCGCCAAATCATTACCGGGCGCTACCCTCACTCGCGTGAAGCACTCCACTAACCAACAGACGCGACGCGGCCGGGGCCCCGCCCGCCGGATCGGCCGCACGCTCGCCCTTGTCCTGCCCGTCGTCCTGGTGCTCTCCGGGACCCTCGCGGTCACCCGGGTCAACTGGACGGGGAACCCGTCCGGCTCGGTGCTCACCGCCTCCGACGCGATCGACGACGCCAAGGGCGCCGCGGCGGTCCACCGCGCACCGCAGGACGTGCTGCGCGACCAGCTGCTGGCCGAGCTCCAGGAGGACGACCCGGGCGTCGTCCTCACGCACCTCCAGCAGGCCGTCACGGAGCGGCCGTCGCTCGCCGGGCACTGCGCCTCCATCGCCCGCGCCCTGGGCCGCGCCGCGGTCCGCGTGTACGGGCCGTCCAAGGCACAGTCGTACGCCCGCCCCGTCTGCGACACGGCCTTCGCCTCCGGCGTCGCCGCGGCGCACAGCTGAGGGCACCCGCCGGCCCTCCTCCGGACCGGGTTCGGAGGAGGGTAACGGCTGGTTAAGGATCGGTTGCCGGGTTCGGTGGCGCACAGGACGCGCCGTACAGTTCGGTCATGACCGATCCGAACGCCGCATCCCGCCCCGTTCAAGCCGTCGTCCTGGCCGGAGGCCAGGGCTCGCGGCTGCGCCCGTACACCGACGACCGGCCCAAGCCGATGGTCGAGATCCCCGGTACGGGGACGCCGATCATCGGCCATCAGCTCGTCTGGCTGGCCGAAGAGGGCGTGACGGACGTCGTGGTCAGCTGCGGGCATCTCGCCGAGGTGCTGCAGGACTGGCTGAAGTCGGCGGATCTGCCGGTGCGGGTGACGACGGTCGTGGAGACCGAGCCGCTGGGCCGCGGTGGCGGCCTGCGGTACGCGGCCGAGCATCTGCCCCACCCCGACAAGCCCTGGTACGCCACCAACGGCGACATCTGGACCCGCTTCTCCCTGCGGGACATGGCCGACTTCCACACGGAGCGGGACGCGGTGGCGACGCTGGCCCTCGCCCGGCCGCGGATCCCCTGGGGCGCCGTGCAGACGGACGGCTTCGGGCACATCACCGACTTCATCGAGTCACCGCCGTCGACGTTCGAGATCAACGCCGGTGTGTACGTCTTCTCCCCCGAGTTCGCCGAGCTCCTCCCGGAGCGCGGGGACCACGAGCGGACCACGTTCCCGCACCTGGCCCGAGAGCGGCGCCTGGCGGGCTTCCCGCTGCCGCAGGGGGCGTACTGGCGGGCGATCGACACGGCGAAGGACCTGACGGAGGCCGCGAAGGAACTGGCGGCTCTGGGCCGCTGAGAGACTCTCCGAATCCGACACCCTCTCCGGCTCCGAAGACCTTTCCCGTACGACGAAGGGGTCCCGTACATCCATCTGTACGGGACCCCTTCGTATGGGCCGGGTCTCTCTCAGCCGGTGGGCTTGCCCAGGATGCTGCCCACCGGCTCGGCTACCCCAACAGGCCGCCCACCAGGCCCGGTTGGCCGGAGGAGGAGCCTCCGGAGCCGGTGCCGGATGTCGAGCCGCCGGACGTGGAGCCGCCCGACGTGGGGCCCGCGGTGGTGGTGGGGGCGCCGCCGGTCGGGGAGGACTGCTGGGGCGGCGTACGGCCCGCGCTGCCCTGCGTCTGGCTGGGCGCCCCGCCGGTCGCGGTGGCCGCGCCCGGTGTCGTCGCCGCGCCGGACGGCGAGGAGCCGGCCGTGGCGCCCTGGGTGGGCGAGTTCGCGGCGGACGGCGACTGCTTGTGCCGCTTGCCGGGCTCCTGCGGGAGCGGGGAGCCGGGGAGTTCGTTGCGCGGGGCCTCGCCGGGCCCGGGGACGACCACGCGGTCCGCGTCCCGGACGGCGCCGCCGAGGAGCGAGCCGATGAGCAGGGTGAGGCCGGTGACGATGGCCGTGATCAGGGCGCCGCGGCGCAGTACGTAACGGCGCAGCTCCCAGATGTCGGCGCGCGGTCCCAGGCGCCGCCAGGCGCTGCCCGCGAGGCGGCCGTCGACGGAGTAGACGGGGGCACCGGCGATGATCAGCGGGGACCAGGCGGCCAGGTAGATGATGTCGGGGGCGTCGTAGGCGGGGACGGTCTTCCAGCTGACGGTGACGATGAGCGCGGCGGAGAGCAGCGCGCCGAAGACGGCGGCCACCCGCTGCCAGCAGCCGAGGACCGTGAGGACGCCGACGACGACCTGGGCGAAGGCGATGACGAGGCCGGAGCCGACGGGGTGGTGCAGCGCGAACTGGCGCAGTGGCTCGGCGACTTCCCAGGGGTGCAGGGTGTTGAGCCACTTCACCATGGAGCCGCGCTTGCCGCCGTCGAAGTAGACGGGGTCGCAGAGCTTGCCCATGCCGGCGTAGATGGAGATGAAGCCGAGGAAGATGCGCAGCGGGAGGAGGACGACGCCGAGGTTCATACGGCGGCCGGGGTAGTACGCGTGCCGGGCCGGGTCGTCGCCGTGGCGCCTGGCGGTGCGGTCGTCCGGGTCCGTCCCGTGCGGGTCGAAGTCCTCGAACTGCTCGCCGCCGTAGGCCTGTTCCTCGTCGTAGGCGCTGCCGACGGTGCGCATGTCGGGGAGGAGGCGGGTGCCGGCCGTGTCGTCGTGGCGGCGCTGGGCGCCGACGACGGGGGTCTCGACGGTCGCCTCCAGCTCGTCGTAGATCTCGTCGTAGCTGCTGCCGCCGACCTCGACGCGCGGGATGACCTGGGTGGCTCCGGCGTCGGCGGACGGGTCCTCGCCGTGCCGGACGCTGCCGCCGCGCACGGCCTGGAGCAGGCGGTGGGCGCCGGTGTCGTCGGGCGCGGACTTGCCGCTCCACACGACGGGCCGGCGCCGGGCCGCGCCCGCGGCGGGCATCCGGGCGGTGTCCTCGGTGGCGGGCAGGTGCCGAGCGATCCGCGGGGACTGGGCGCGCGTCGACGCGCCGAGCTGCACGCGGAAGCTCGCATGATTCACGATGACCTGCGCCGGATCGCTCGGCACCTTCACCATGCTCAGCGCGGGGGCGTCGTCGAGCCCGGAGTCGAATCCGGAACCGAATCCGGGGTTGAATCCCGGCGAGCGGCCCCCCGTGGGTGTGCGGGGTGTTCTGGTGTCCACACTCATCTAACCGAGTGACGTGTGTTTAAGACACTGCTTTGACCTGCCGGATGTGTCCGGACCCCGTCAAGCTTGTCCGTGACGCCCAGATTGACCCGTACGAGTGAGGATGGGCACGCGTGTTCAGCCGCGCCGGCGAGCCGCCTCGACCCCTCCTTTCTGCCGCCCTCGCAGCTTCGCGCTTCGGACGGCTGCGCCGGCCTCCGACCGGCGGGCTCCACCTGGCCTGTGCCGATCGCCGATGCGGCGCGGCGAGCTCCTCAAGCTCGTCGGCGAGCCGCCTCGTACAGCACGATCCCCGCCGCCACACCCGCGTTGAGCGACTCGGCGCCGCCCGGCATCGGGATGCGGACGCGGAAGTCGCAGGTCTCGCCGACCAGTCGGGACAGGCCCTTGCCCTCGCTGCCGACCACGATGACGACCGGGCCGTCCAGGGCCTCCAGTTCGCCGATCTCGTGCTCGCCGTCGGCGGCGAGGCCGACGACCACGATGCCCGCCTTCTTGTACGACTCCAGCGCGCGGGTGAGGTTGGTGGCGCGGGCGACCGGCGTGCGGGCCGCCGTGCCGGCGGACGTCTTCCAGGCGCCCGCGGTCATGCCGGCCGCGCGCCGCTCGGGCACGACCACGCCGTGGCCGCCGAACGCGGAGACGGACCGCACGACGGCACCGAGGTTGCGCGGGTCGGTCACGCCGTCGAGGGCGACGATGAGGGGGTCCTCGCCGTCGTCGTAGGCGGCGTTCGCCAGGTCCTCGGGGTGGGCGTACTCGTACGGCGGGACCTGGAGGACCAGGCCCTGGTGGTTGAGGCCGTTCGTCATGCGGTCGAGCTCGGGGCGGGGGGCCTCCATGAGGTTGATCCCGCCGCGCTCGGCGGCGAGCTGGAGGGCCTCGCGCACGCGCTCGTCGTTGTCGATGAACTGCTGGACGTAGAGGGTGGAGGCCGGTACGCCCTCGCGCAGCGCCTCGACCACCGGGTTGCGGCCGACGACCAGCTCGGAGGAGGACTTGCCGCCGCGGCCGCGGGGCGCGGGGCGCCGTACCGTCTGCTTCGCCTTGGCGTTGGCCACGCGGTTCTTCTTGTGGCCCTTGCGCATCTCGGCGGGCGGGGTCGGACCCTTGCCCTCCAGGCCCTTGCGCCGCTGGCCGCCACTGCCGACCTGCGCGCCCTTCTTGCCGGACATGCGGCGGTTGTTGGTGGCCATGACCTACCCGTCTGTCGTGAAGCGTGCGTGGTTACGTCTATGAAGTGTGCCGCCCGGAGGCCCGGACGGCACAATCGATCTTCCGTTCGGCGACCGGGCTCAGCGCGGGCCGAGGCTCCAGCGCGGACCCTGGGGGCCGTCCTCGATGGCGAGCCCGGACTGGTTGAGCTGGTCGCGGATGGCGTCCGCGGTGGCCCAGTCCTTGCGGCCGCGGGCGGCCTCGCGCTGGTCGAGGACGAGCCGTACGAGGCTGTCGACCACGCCGTGCAGGTCCTCGCCCTTCTCGGCCTCGCCGGCCCAGTGCGGGTCGAGCGGGTCCAGACCGAGGACGCCGAGCATGGCCCGGACCTCGGCGAGACGGGCGACGGCGGCTTCCTTGTCGTCGGCGGCGAGGGCGCTGTTGCCCTGGCGGACCGTGGTGTGCACGATCGCGAGCGCCTGCGGGACGCCCAGGTCGTCGTCCATCGCCTCGGCGAACGCGGGCGGCACCTCGGCGGAGGGCTCGACCACGCCGGCCTTCTCGACGACGCGCTGCACGAAGCCCTCGATGCGGGCGAACGCCGACTCGGCCTCGCGCAGGGCCTCCTCGCTGTACTCGATCATCGAGCGGTAGTGCGGGGTGCCGAGGTAGTAGCGCAGCACGATGGGCCGCCACGCCTTCACCATCTCGCTCACCAGCACACTGTTGCCGAGCGACTTCGACATCTTGTCGCCGGCCATGGTCACCCAGGCGTTGTGCACCCAGTACCGCGCGAACTCGTCGCCGAAGGCCTTGGCCTGGGCGATCTCGTTCTCGTGGTGCGGGAAGATCAGGTCGAGGCCGCCGCCGTGGATGTCGAAGGCGGAGCCCAGGTACTTGTGGGCCATCGCCGAGCACTCCAGGTGCCAGCCGGGTCGGCCGCGGCCCCACGGGGTCGCCCAGGTCGGCTCGCCCGGCTTGGCGGACTTCCACAGGGCGAAGTCGCGCGGGTCCCGCTTGCCGGCCTCGCCGTCGCCGGCGGGCAGCAGCTTGTCGAGGTCCTGCCGGGACAGCTCCAGGTAGCCCGGGAAGGAGCGCACGTCGAAGTAGACGTTGCCGTCCGCCTCGTAGGCGTGACCGCGCTCGATGAGGCCCTGCATCATCTCGACCATCTCGGTCACGTGCCCGGTGGCACGCGGCTCGTAGGTCGGGGGCAGGCAGCCGAGGGCGGTGTAGCCGTCGTTGAACGCCCGCTCGTTCTCGTACCCGATCGACCACCACGGGCGGCCCTGCTCCTGGGCCTTGGCGATGATCTTGTCGTCGATGTCGGTGACGTTCCTGATGAAGGTCACGTCGTAGCCGCGGTACTCGAACCACCGGCGCATGATGTCGAAGTTGAGCCCCGACCGGATGTGCCCGATGTGCGGGGCCGCCTGCACGGTGGCACCACAGAGGTAGATCGAGACACAGCCCGCTGTGAGCGGGACGAAGTCACGGATCTGCCGGGCGTTGGTGTCGTACAGGCGAATAGTCACGAGACCTAGGGTAGTGGGCCGGAGGGGGTGCGTGGAGCAGTCCCTTCGTTCAGCCCGCGCGCACCACCAACGCCGTCGCCACCGCCATCAGTCCCTCCCCGCGTCCCGGGAAGCCGAGGCCGTCCGTCGTCGCCCCCGACACCGACACCGGTGCGCCCGCGGCCTCGGAGAGGAGCTTCTGGGCCTCGTCGCGCCGCTTGCCGATCTTCGGGCGCGGTCCTACGACCTGTACGGCGATGTTCCCGATCCGGAAGCCGGCGTCGCGGACGATGCGCGCGGCCTCGGTGAGGAGCGTGACGCCGGACGCGCCGGACCACTCGGGGCGGCCCGTGCCGAAGTGTTGGCCCAGGTCACCCAGCCCGGCGGCGGAGAAGAGGGCGTTGCAGGCGGCGTGCGCGACCACGTCCGCGTCGGAGTGTCCGGCGAGACCGGGCCCCTCCCCCTCCCACTTCAGGCCCGCGCACCACAGCTCGCGGCCCTCCTCGAAGGCGTGGATGTCGGTGCCGATGCCGACCTGGGGAAGCAGGCCACCCGGCGGCAGCCGGACATCAGATGCCTCAGAAGCCATCGTTTAGCCTCCTGCGGGCCAGGACCGCCTCCGCGAGGACCAGGTCCAGCGGGCGGGTGACCTTGAAGGCCTCCTCGTGGCCGGGGACCAGGAGAACCGTCTTTCCCAGCTTCTCGACCATGCTCGCGTCGTCCGTGACGTCCTCGGTGACCTCCTCGTGGGCCCGGACCAGCGTGGCCCGGTCGAAGCCCTGCGGGGTCTGGACGGCGCGGAGGCGGGCGCGGACCGGGGTGGCGACGACGGGTTCCGGCTCGCCGGGGGCCGACGCGGGCTCGACCTCCTTCACCGTGTCGGCGAGCGGCAGCGCGGGCACCACGGCCGGCGCGCCCTCCCGTACCGCCTCGATCACCGCGTCCACGGTGTCCACCGGCACCAGCGGCCGGGCGGCGTCGTGGACCAGCACGATGTCGTAGTCGGGCGGCAGCGCGTCGAGGCCGAGCTTCACGGACTCCTGGCGGGTCTCGCCGCCGGGCACGACCAGGAAGTCCGTGCGGTCGGGCAGCGCGTGCGCGTCGAGGAGCGACTTGACCTCGGGGGCGCCGTCGGGCGGGGCCACGACGACGACCAGGGAGACGGCGCGGGACGCGGCCATCGCGCGCACCGCGTGGATGAGCATGGGGGTACCGCCCAGCGCACGAAGCGCCTTGGGGGCGCCCGGACCAAGCCGTACGCCCCGTCCGGCGGCCGGGATCACGGCCGCGGTGCGGGTTCCCGCAGGCGAAGGGCGCGAATCGTCAGACATCGGTTCCTGTCAGGTTTGTGTGCTCGGCCTACTTGGGTATGGCCTGGGAAGTGCCGGGCGCGACGCCCCGACCGGACCCTTCCGTGACGCCGGTCGCGCCAGCTGCCCGGGCCCGGCACGCCAAGTATCGGGGGTTTCCCCGAGAGATCGCGTACGTACGGGGTTCGAGTACGAGTGTTCCGCGTACGAACATGCCGCAGCGCCCGGCGACAGTGGAGATGTCATCGGGCACCGCGGCATTTCGATGTACTGAGTGCTGAGCGGGCGGGTGCCTGCTTCAGTGGTTCAGGACGCGAGAACCTCGTCGAGCAGGGCCTCGGCCTTGTCCTCGTTCGTGTTCTCCGCGAGGGCGAGCTCGCTCACCAGGATCTGGCGGGCCTTGGCGAGCATCCGCTTCTCACCGGCGGAGAGTCCGCGCTCGCGCTCACGACGCCACAGGTCACGCACGACTTCCGCGACCTTGATGACATCGCCGGAGGCGAGCTTCTCCAGGTTTGCCTTGTATCGACGGGACCAGTTCGTGGGCTCCTCGGCGTACGGCGCGCGCAGCACCTCGAAGACCCGGTCCAGCCCGTCCTGACCGACCACATCACGCACGCCGACGAACTCCGCATTGTCCGCTGGCACACGTACCGTCAGGTCACCCTGGGCGACCTTCAGCACCAAGTAGGTCTTGTCCACGCCTTTGATCTGGCGAGTTTCGATGGCCTCGATCAGCGCGGCCCCGTGATGGGGATAGACCACGGTGTCGCCAACCTTGAACGTCATGTGACAGGTACCCCTTCCGTGGCTATCCAGGGTAACACGGAAACGGCGGTTCCTGAATGGCGTTTTCGCAGGTCAGGGCATATCTCGGGGCTTGACAACAGCAACACGAACGTGCTTCGCACACCCAGTGGAGGAAGGTATTCGCAGGTCGGAGCGGCTGTCCGGGGGAGGTGAAACGCGCACGTTACACACATCCGGAGCCCCCTCCAACTGGACGAACGTCCACATATGTCTGGTTCCAGGTGTGCGACTTCCGCTACTCCGTTCGGTGCCCCGAGTGACTTCCGCGCCGAATCCGGAATTGATCACCGACGGCCGGCCGGGTGGCCGGATGATCCTTTTCCGGAAGGGCCGCGCATTCCTTCACGGAAAATTTGCGCGGCGCTGCCCCGTCCGTCATGCGCGAAGGACTTATTTGAATCCTCCCCCTCATGGATGAGGGGGATTCCTGGCTCAGGCAGCCTCCGGGAGCGGCGCTCCCGGGGGTCTTGTGCCGTCGGCGCCGGCCGGGTTGAGACCAGCCCGGTGGAGCATGACGCGGGCGGAGTTTTTGTCTCTGGGGGAGACGGTTCCGCACGCGGTGCACGTATAGGTGCGTGTCGACAGCGGCAGGGCGTGCTTGGTTCTCGCTCCGCACCGTGCGCAGTCCATGGTGGTGTGGGCCGGGTGCACCAGGTGTGCGATCCGGCCGTGTTTGCGGGCCATCTCCAGCAGCGCCTGCTTGGTGGCGCCGATGGCCGCGTCGGCGGCCTTGCGGGCCATCGACGACTTGGCGAGGAACCGAGGATCGAAGTCCTCCACCGCCAGCGCATCGTGGTCGCGGACCACTTTCTTGGCCCACTTGCGGGCCGTGTCCTGGCACTGCCGGGCAATCTTCGCGTAGATCTTCGCCCGGCCCTGCTTCGCCTGGCGGTAGCCGTTCGAAGCGGCCTGGCCCTTCTTCGGCTTGCGGCGGGCCATCATCCGGTCGTACCGACCCAGCCGGGCCTGGGCCTTCTTCCCGTGCTGCGGATGCGGCAGGTCGTGGGCGTCGGACGTGGTGGTAGCGATCTCCTTCACGCCCCAGTCCACACCGATCACCCGGCCGGTCTCAGGCAGCGGCTGTACCCCGGCCGGGACCACGAAACTCGCATTCCAGCGCCCCAAGCCGTCCTGATACACGCGCACCGAGGAGGGCTCGGCAGGCAACTCACGGGACCACACCGGCGTCACGACGATGCCCCCGGCCAGGTGCAGACGGCCGTCTTGCAGACGGAACCCGCGCTTCGTGTAGTTCAGGCTCGCCAGCGCCTCGCGCTTGGTCTTCCAGCCCGGCATCCCGGCCCGCTGCCGCTGCGGCAGACGTTCCTTGATGTCCTTGAGCGCCTTCGCCCGGGATTTGCCGAAGTCCCGGATGACCTGCTGCTGCGGCACCGAGCTGCCCGCCCGCAGCCACGGGGTGCGGGCGCGGGCCTCGGTCAGCATCCGGTCCAGCTGTGCCGGACCGCACGTCTGCTTGTCAGCGCCGTCAGGCCGGGTCCTGTTCTGCGCGTGGACCTGCCGGGACTTGGCCACACTCTCGTTCCACACCCACCGGCACCGGTCCCACTCCGCCATCAGCGCGGCGCGTGCGGTCGACGACACCCGCAGCCGGAACGTCCACCGGGCATGCCCGGCATCCTCCGTCGCCCCCCCCGCGCCACACCCTCACCTCTTCCACGCCCCCCGGACCGAAAATCCGCAGCCTGCCGACACCTCGCGACGGGACCGTACGTGCGACAGCCGCACACCCGTACCCCGATCACGCGACCACCACCCCAACCAGTGATCACCGGCACACTTGTTCGCATTTCCTGGCTCCGCGGCAGCCATGCGGGCGTGGAGCGCCCGCATGGCCGGAGGCGAATGCCAGACGGGTGCCCGGTCCACCCCCCTGCTGAGGGAAGCCGGGGCCACGGGGGAGGGTCGGGTGCGGTGCCGCGGGAACGGCTCGGTAACCTAAGGCCGCTGACAGACACTTAGGGCGGCTTTATGAGTCGCCACGCTCGAGTCAAGGAGTTGCCGCCGCCGTGAGCAGCAGCCTTCGACGCGGCGCACTCGCCGCCGCCGCCATCGCGTTCTCGATCGCCTCGCTCGCCGCGTGCGCCGCCGGCAGCGACGCTCAGACGCTGCAGGTCAAGCCCGACAACGCGGCCGTCACGGTCGGCGACATCAAGGTGCAGAACGCCCTGATCATCACCCAGCCCGACCGTGAGGCGACCGGTCCGGCCGTGATCTCGGCGACCCTCTTCAACAACGGCGCCACCGCGCAGACCGTCGACTCCATCACCCTCCCCAACGTCAGCGAGACCGCCGAGGTCAAGCCGGCCAAGGGCAACGGCAAGCTGGTCGTCCCGGCGCACGGTTCCGTGGTGATCGGCGGCAAGGGCAACGCCAGCGCGGTGCTGCCCAACGGTCGGGAGGCGGTCCAGGACGGCAGCGTCCGCCAGGTCACCTTCACCTTCAGCAAGACCGGTGACGTGAGCCTGCGCGCCTTCGTGGTGCCGGCCGACAGCTACTTCGAGAAGTGGGGCCCGAGCGAGATCCCGACGGCCACCCCCTCCACCACCCCGAAGCCGGGCAAGAGCGGCGCTACGGGCTCCCCGAACCCGAGCAACTCGGCGTCCACCTCGGCCACGCCCACCAGCTCGGCCTCCGAGAGCGCGACGACGAACCAGTGACACACGCCGAAGGGCGGGACCTCACGACGAGGTCCCGCCCTTCGGCACAGCTACGGGCTGTTCGGTCTACGGCTCGAACTTGTACCCCAGGCCGCGCACCGTCACCAGGTACCGCGGCGCGCCCGGGTCCGGCTCGATCTTGGCGCGCAGGCGCTTGACGTGGACGTCGAGGGTCTTGGTGTCGCCCACGTAGTCGGCGCCCCAGACCCGGTCGATGAGCTGCATACGGGTCAGTACCCGGCCCGCGTTGCGCAGCAGCATCTCGAGCAGGTCGAACTCCTTGAGGGGCAGGTCGACCTTGGAGCCGGAGACCGTGACCACATGGCGGTCCACGTCCATCCGGACCGGGCCGGCCTCCAGGGCGGCCGGGGTGACCTCCTCGGGCTCGCCGCGGCGGCGCAGGACGGCCCGGATACGGGCGACCAGCTCACGGGACGAGAAGGGCTTGGTGACGTAGTCATCGGCTCCTATTTCCAGGCCGACGACCTTGTCGATCTCGCTGTCCTTGGCGGTCACCATGATGACCGGGACGTTGGAACGGCCGCGCAGCTGGCGGCAGACCTCCGTGCCGGGCAGGCCCGGCAGCATCAGGTCGAGGAGGACGAGGTCGGCGCCGTTGCGCTCGAACTCGTCGAGTCCGTCGGGGCCCGTGGTCGCCACGGCGACCTCGAAGCCCTCCTTGCGGAGCATGTAGGACAGGGCGTCGGAGAAGGACTCCTCGTCCTCGACGACGAGCACTCGGGTCACGGAAGGACCTCCGGGGCGGGAAGCGGTTCGTACGGGGATGAATCGGGGGTGGGTTCGCCGGCCTCGTCGTCGAGGTCGTCGAGGTCGGGGTGCTGCTGGGCGCGGTCGCGGGCCGCACCCGCCTCCGGCAGCCTCAGGGTGAACGTGGAGCCCTGGCCTTCCGCGCTCCACACCGTGACCTCCCCGCCGTGCGAGGCGGCCACGTGCTTGACGATCGCGAGCCCCAGGCCCGTACCACCGGTGGCACGGGAGCGGGCGGGGTCCACGCGGTAGAAGCGCTCGAAGACGCGCTCCTTGTCCTTCTCGGAGATGCCGATGCCCTGGTCGGTCACGGCGACCTCGATCAGGTCTCCGCCGGGCGCGGTCACCCGGCGGGCGGCTATGCCGACCCGAGTGCGGGCCGGCGAGTAGTTGACGGCGTTCTCGACCAGGTTGCCGAGGGCGGCGGCCAGCTGGCCGCGGTTCCCCCAGACGTGCAGGTCGGCGGTGCCGCCGGCGGCCATGGTGATCTGCTTGGTGCCGGCCTGGTGACGGCAGCGGTCGATGGCCTCGGCGACCAGCTCGTCCACCCGGACCGGCTCGGCGTCCTCCAGCGGGTCGTCGTTCTGCACCCGGGAGAGGTCGATGAGCTCCTGCACCAGATTGGTGAGCCGGGTCGCCTCTATCTGCATGCGCCCGGCGAAGCGCTCGACGGCCTCCGGGTCGTCGGAGGCGTCCATGACGGCCTCGGAGAGCAGGGAGAGCGCGCCGACGGGGGTCTTCAGCTCATGGCTGACGTTCGCGACGAAGTCGCGCCGCACCGCCTCGATCCGCCTGGCCTCCGTCAGGTCCTCCACCAGGAGCAGCACCAGCCGGGAGCCGAGCGGCGCCACGCGCGCGGACACGGCGAGGGCCTCGCCCCGCCCGGTCCCGCGCCTGGGCAGATCCAGCTCGACCTGGCGTATCTCTCCGTCCCGCCGGGTGTCCCGGGCCATCTGCAGCATCGGCTCGACCGAGAGGCGGCCGCCCCGGACCAGGCCCAGGGCGTACGCCGCGGAGCTGGCCTTGACGACCGCGTCGGCCTCGTCGAGGACGACGGCCGAGGACCGGAGCACGGACAGAACGGTGTCCACGCCCGGCGGAAGCACCGGGTCCGTGTGCAGAGAGGTGCGGGTCGGGCGCTTCTGCTCCCGCTCGCTCCAGCGGAACGCCAGCATGGCGATGACACCGGTGAGCACCCCGGCGATCGCTGCCGCTGCGGCGACCGCCGCGTTCACGTCCATGCAAACAGGTTAAGCAGGGGGTACGACATCCCCACAGCCGTCGAGGTGCGAGCTCGAACACTCGTCGCCCAGAGTTCACCTAGGAGCCAGTGATGGTTCATTTGGGGTGACGGAAACCGACGCGTTCCGGCCGGATCGTGGGAGCGTGGGGTGCGAAGCGCCTGTTTTCACGGCGGGCACCGGCCCCGGCAGCCCCCGATGAACACGTACGAGAGGGAACCGAAGATGCGGGACGCGTACCACGAGGAACTTGACTCGATCGGCGACAGCCTGGTGGAGATGGCCCGGCTGGTCGGGTCGGCGATCGGGCGCGCCACGACGGCCATCCTCGACGCCGACCTGAAGCTGGCCGAGAACGTCATCGAGGCCGACCAGAAGATCGACGAGCTCCACCACGACCTGGAGGCCCGCGCCATAGCGCTGCTGGCGCGCCAGCAGCCGGTGGCGACCGACCTCCGTATCGTCGTCACCTCGCTGCGGATGTCCGCCGACCTGGAGCGCTCCGGCGACCTCGCCCAGCACGTGGCGAAGCTGGCGCGGCTGCGCTTCCCGGGCACGGCGGTCCCCCGCGACCTGCACGCCACCATCCTGGAGATGGGCCAGCTCGCGCAGCGCCTGATGGCGAAGGCCGCGGAGTGCATCATCACCAAGGACGTCGACCTCGCGCTCCAGCTGGAGCAGGACGACGACGAGATGGACCTGCTGCACCGCACCCTGTTCCAGCACCTCATCGACGACCGCTGGAAGCACGGCATCGAGACGGCGGTGGACGTCACGCTGCTCGGCCGTTACTACGAGCGGTTCGCCGACCACGCGGTGGCGGTCGCCAAGCGCGTGGTGTTCCTGGTGACGGGTGAGCACGCGGACGACCTGCAGCCCGACGTCCAGCCGGAGATCGCGCCGACGACGGGCGCCGAGGGGGCGTAAGGCCTTCAGCGGGGGCGCTCAATCGCCTCTGTGCGCCGTTGATGCGCCCAGCCGGGCGGGCATGCAATGGGCGAAGGCACCACCTCGAAAGGCACCAGCCTCCAGGAGGACCCATGGCCGAAGCCCCCACCACGCCCGACCCGACGCAGGAGCGCGAGACGGACCAGCCCGCCGAGATCAAGAGCCTCCCGCTCTTCGGCGCGTGCGGCTGCGGCTCGGGCTGCGGCTGCGGGTGCCAGTCGGGCAATCCGTGTCAGTGCGGCTGATCGCATACCTGAGTGATCGCATACGTGAGTGAAGGGCCCTGGTGCCACAGTGCACCGGGGCCCTTCGCTGCCGGGGCCCTCCGCTGCCGGGCTCAGCCCCGGAGGGGTGCGTTCCGTACGGTGATCAGGACGTTCGTCGGGGTACGGATGCTGCCCGGGAAGTCGTCGGAGAGCTGCAGGGCGATGTCGACGTACTCCTCGGCGCCGCCGAGGTCCACCTTCTTCTCGATGTCGGCGGCGGGCCCCAGGATCACCGGCACTCCCCCGCACAGCCCCAGCGTCTTCGGGTCCGCGCCGACGTCCCCGTTCTCGAAGCGTCCGTCGTCCAGGGCGTCGAGGTCCTTCGTCACGATCCGGTTCTCGCTCAGATACGACTGCATCGCCCGCCGGGTGCTGCGGAAGGCCACCGCCACCCGGACATCGCCCTCGGGCGCGGACGAGTGCGTGACGTAGTGCACGTCCTCGGCGTCGGCCGGAAGCCCGAGCCGCACGCCGTCGAGCGCCTGCCGCAGCGGTACGTCGCTTCCCGCGCAGGCCCGCTCGTCGCCGAACGGATGCCCCTGGTCGCCGTACGCGATCCACCAACCGCCCACGAGCAGCACCCCGACGACGGCCGTACCGCCGACCGCCCGTCGCATCCGACGCATCTACGTCCCCTCCCCGTGATCGCCAGGTCACGGTAGCGCTCGCCGCGGTCGGTGGAGGGGCGCAGCATGGAGGGGGAAAGGGCTAGGTGGAAAGGAGGTGCGGGTCATGGCTCAGTTCATGGACGTGCACCACGGGATGAAGGGCATCACGGCCGACCAGCTGCGGGAGGCGCACCAGGCCGACCTGGCCATAGAGAAGGACGAGGGCGTGCACTTCGAGAAGGCCTGGGCGGACCCGGAGTCCGGCACGGTCTACTGCCTCTCCGAGGCACCGTCGGCCGAGGCGGTGCAGCGCATTCACGAGCGGGCGGGGCATCGGGCGGACGAGGTCGTGCCGGTGCCGCTGACGGTATGACGGCATGAGACGGCATGACGGTCTGATGGTCTGACGCCGAGCAGCCCCCCACCCACCCTCGGCGGGCGGGGGGCTGTCGGCTGTTGTCACCAGATGCCCTGCTGCCGGGCCGCGGCGCGTACCACCTGGGGGGCCTCGCGGGAGACCTTCTTGTTGGTGGCGAGGATCGAGGCCTGTGCCGCGGCGACCGACGCCGCGTCCTTGAACTTGGCCGTGGGCCAGAGGTTCTGCAGTGTCTGGTACATGATCAGCGTGCCCTCGTCGATGCCGATCTCGCGGCAGACGAGATAGAACCAGCGGTTGGTGATGCCGGACATCAGGTGCGGGTCCGCGGGCTGGAAGTAGCCGCTCATGTCGCGTGGCTGCGGGTCGCGCCCCATGACGGGGTTGTCGTACGCGGTGCCGGGCTCGGCCATGTTGCGCAGGGCCTCGCCGGTCAGCTTCGGGGCCATGATGTCGTCGCCGATGAGCCAGTCGTGGGTGTCGGCGTCCTTGCCGTTGACCCAGGCGTCGATCGCCGAGCCGAGCATGTCGCTGAACGACTCGTTGAGGGCGCCGCTCTGGTCGTTCGTGTAGTTCAGGGCGCTGGTGAACTGGGTGACGCCGTGGGTGAGTTCGTGGGCGGCGACGTCGATGTCGGCGGTGAGGTCGCGGAAGACGACATTGCTGCCGTTGCCGAAAACCATGAGGAGGGCTGCCGGGTCGAAGAACGCGTTGTCGAAGCCGACGCCGTAATTTACGTTGGCGATGACGTTCAGCCCTGAATTGTCGAGGGAATTACGTCCGAGCTTTTCCCGGTAGTACGCCAGCACCCTGTGCATGTGATCGTAGGCGTCGTTGGCGTTCTGCCCCGGGACGGCGGGGTCGCCCTCGCCGCGGACGGCCTTGACGTTGTACTTCCACTGGTTGAGATCGTCGTATACGACGACGCCTGCGGTGGCGGGCTTGGGGATCTGTATCCCCGCGACCAGGCCTTCCCGCAGCTCGTGAATCTCTGGCGGGGCGGGCGAGTTGGGTGCGAGCACGGGGGCCTGGAGCCGGGCCCTGCGGAATTGCTCGGACACGACGGCGGACCGTTGGGCATCGGTCGGATCGAGTCCTTCGCGCGCGTGGACCTGCGCAATGTGATCCAACACATGAGCGGGAACGAACGAACACACATACCGCATGAAGAATCCTCCCCCAAGAATATGGACTGCCTCCTGGCTTACACCCCGCACCACCCCCTGTCGACGCCGTCCCCCACCACAAAATTGACCGACTTTCCGGAATTCAGAACTCCTACGCCCTGACACCCGGTGGTGGTGGGATCATGCGGGAATGATGGAGGGGGCGCTGGCCCTGCTCCAGATCCTGATGCTCTGCCTCGCCATTTCGGGAGCGCTGTACGGCGGTGCCATCCGGGCAAAGCTGTACGGCCTGGCCGGCTTCGCGGTGCTCCGCCTGCACCGAGGGGAGGTTGAGAGACGTGGGTCTTCCTGCCGTAGTCGGCATCCCGCGTCTGATCAGATCATCCTCACCGCCGCCCGCTAAGTTGCCTGCCATGAGTGAACTCGGTCCCGTCGCCTGGCCGCCCGCGCCGATCAAGACGGAACGGCTTGTGCTCCGGGAGTCCGAGGCGTGGGACCGGGCGGCGTACATCGAGTTGTTCGCCTCGGTGGAGGTGGGGGTCTATCTCGGGGGGTCCAGGTCGCGCGACGAGCTTGAGCGGGTCGTGCCCGAGGTGCCGGGGCGGCGGCCCGGCGTGTTCGTGATCGATCTCGGCGGGGCGATGATCGGCACGGTGAGCATCGACCGGCGCGACGCGGCGCGTCCGGGGCATGTCCGGCCGGGTGGCGGGGAGGCCGAGCTGGGTTACATGCTCCTGCCTCGGGCGTGGGGGCACGGGTACGCCGCCGAGGCGTGCGCGGCCGTACTGGAGTGGTTCGCCGAGACCGCCCCCGCCGAGCCGGTGGTCCTCTGCACCCAGTCCGCCAACACCCGCTCGATGCGCCTCGCGGCCGGGCTCGGGTTCACCGAGGTGGAACGCTTCGAGGAGTTCGGCGCCGAGCAGTGGTTCGGCGTGCGGGACGCGGGCGCGCCGTACGGCGCAGCACGGCCGTGAGAACGCCCCCGACCACGCGCCATTGTGCGCAGGTCAGGGGCGTTGTCAGGAAACCTACTTCTTCTTGCCCTGGGTTTCGACCGCCCGTATTTTGGCGCTGATCAGCGGGGCGGATACTTCAACTGACCTGCGGTCGATTGGTTGTTGGTGGTTGTTGTCTGTCGTTGCTTGTTGACCTCGGAGGTTCCAGACAGGTTCCGGGCCCTGGCTCGCTCATGATCTGCGGCCGATGAGGCTATCCGCCTCTCCGCCCCTCATGTGTCTGCCTGAAGGGCATCGGCTCGGGATAACAGGGCGAGGTTTCCGACCGTGTGCCGCTACCGTCTTCGACATGACGACCGGCTCCCGCCCGCGCTTCTCCGTCCGTGTCGGGCTATCCGAAGCGCCCGAACACGACGGCCCCTTTGAGGACGTCCCCCGGCACCTTCTCACGCCGCTCCAGACCTGGGTCAACGACTCACTCCGCTACCAGGGGTATGCGCAGGAGAGTGAGGCTCGTGCCATCTGCCTGCGGCTGCGCATCTCTGCCGACCAAAGCGTGCATTCCCATTACGACTCGGCTTACCTCCGGTCGCTTAGGGAGGCGGTTGGCACCCAGTTGCTGGACGTGGTGGACGAGATTCTGCGCCTCCCGGACCTGGAGGGGTGGAAGGTTGACGGGCTCAGCAGCATCCTCGACGACGCCGGATCGGCATACCGGGTCAACCAGGCCGGTGATGGGCTGGAGGAGCGGGTAACGCCAGCCGTGCGTGACGCGGTCCACCAGACGATCGCTGACGCTGCGACTGGGTCTAATGCTGGGTCGGCCGCCGACCATCTCAGAGAAGCCTGGCAGGCAGCCTACGGGCGTGGCCCGGACCCGGTGCGCGCGTACAGCGAGGCGATCAAGGCGGTGGAGTGCGCGGCACACGCCGTCATCCAGCCCAACCACGCCAAAGCCACCCTCGGCACCATGCTGGGCGAGATCAAGAACGCCCGGCACAAGTTCAGCGCGGCAATCCCCTCCCCGACCGGTGATTCGATCGTCCCGGCGGAGGCCATGATGCGGGCACTGTGGGAGGGACAGACCTCACGTCACGGCGCCCAAACCGCGACCGTGCCCGAGACCCTGGAGGCCGCCCGAGCCGGAGTCCACCTCGCCGCAGCCCTGGTGCAGTGGTTCGTCTCCGGATCCGTCGTCCGCACACCCTGAGGTTTTGTGCTGAGACGCGGCTCCCCTGCGTCCACGCTGTTGCCCCCTACCGGGCTGCCCGCCGCGCACAAGCAAGAGGAGCACCCGCGCACGGCGTGCTCCTCTTGCTTGTGCGCGGCGGCCGAGCCGCCACCGCGAGTCGTTAGGCCCGCTAACGTTAGCGGCTCCGCTAGCAGGCATCCCTTACATTTGAGCCGCTATCGCTAGCGGCGAGGGTTGCTAACGATAGCGACCCTGATAGCGACCAAAATCGCAGGTGACCAGGGCGTTAGCAGATAGCGGCCGATCGTCACACCCCCCGAACCGGCCCGATGCGGGCTCCCGAGAGGGCGGCCCGCGCTGCTATCGCCCGAGGCTTTCTCCCGACGACTCAGGCATCGCTCTGGGCTGCCCGGTACGCCTCGTACTGAGTCCAGGCGCGTTCGAGCGTCTCGATGGCCCGATCAATGGCGCCGCAGTCTTCAAGGTAGTCAAGTTGGCCCTGCCGTCCCTTGCGTGAGGGCCAGTCTGGGTCAGCGGAGACGTCCCGAGCGAGATCCCCGATGGCGTTCTGCTGGTCGGCATGGGTCTTCAACCACACTGTGAAGCTCTTCGGCTTGGGCATGTCGGCATCCTTCCGCCGCCGTGCCGCAACAAACCCAATGAGGAGCGGCTTACGGCCGCGCATCCCGTGGCGCTCGCTCCGCTCGCGCGTCGGCCGCCGTCGAAGGCGAGCACCGTGCGCGACTCCGACACCCTCCCACGCAGCCGCGTTCGGTCAGGTCGAGGACGGCCAGTTCAAACCTCCGGCATACGCACGTCTCAGGGCTGCGTTGGCATCCGCGTAGACAGACTTCTTGCGACCCCAGCCGTATTCGACGATGTAGCCGTTTCCGTCCACGATCGTCCAGGACAGGGTGTTGAACCACCAGAACGGCATCCACGCCAGAGTGCGCACTTGTAGGTCGATGTGGAACCAACCGACCGGCGGCGAGGAGTCGGGCGCCGCATCTTCCACGGGGATCGTTCCTTTCGGACGGATCGGCGGGCGCCTATAGGCGGGGGCCCGATACGCCTTCTCCCATGGTCACTCTGAGCAGGCGACGAGAGGGAGGGGCGCGCCGTCGTAGTCGCCGTGGATGCCCAAGACGAAGGAAGGCGCTCGGCAAGGCACTCCGGCCCCAAGATCGGTCGGGCTGAGGTTCCAGGGAGGTTCCAGGGCACGAAAATGCCTCCCATCCGCGCCGTATACGCAGGTGGGAGGCATGATCACAAACCCTACTTCTTCTTGCCCTGGTTCTTGACCGCCTCGATCGCCGCCGCGGCCGCCTCCGGGTCCAGGTAACGGCCGCCCGGGGTCAGCGGCTTGAAGTCCGCGTCCAGTTCGTAGTACAGCGGGATGCCCGTCGGGATGTTCAGGCCCGCGATGTCCGCGTCCGAGATGCCGTCCAGGTGCTTGACCAGGGCGCGGAGGCTGTTGCCGTGGGCCGCGACCAGGACCGTGCGGCCGGCCAGGAGGTCGGGGACGATGCCGTCGTACCAGTACGGGAGCATGCGGACGACGACGTCCTTCAGGCACTCCGTGCGGGGGCGCAGCTCCGGGGGGATGGAGGCGTAGCGGGGGTCGGCGGACTGGGAGAACTCCGTGCCGTCCTCGAGCTGCGGGGGCGGGGTGTCGTACGAGCGCCGCCACAGCATGAACTGCTCCTCGCCGAACTCCGCGAGGGTCTGCGCCTTGTCCTTGCCCTGCAGGGCGCCGTAGTGGCGCTCGTTCAGGCGCCACGAGCGGTGGACCGGGATCCAGTGGCGGTCCGCGGCCTCCAGCGACAGCTGCGCCGTGCGGATCGCGCGCTTCTGGAGGGACGTGTGGACCACGTCGGGGAGAAGGTCGGCGTCCTTCAGGAGCTCGCCACCGCGGACTGCCTCCTTCTCGCCCTTCTCGTTCAGGTTCACGTCCACCCAACCGGTGAACAGGTTCTTCGCGTTCCACTCGCTCTCGCCGTGGCGGAGGAGGATCAGCTTGTACGGTGCGTCGGCCATGGGTCAGAGCGTAATCCACGCATTCGCCCCCGTGGCGGGCCAGCCCAGCAGCCGGACGATTGACGGCATCTGTTAATTCAGTGGCCAGGGACGACCCCGTCTTCGTAAGTTCGTCGTAAGTCACGCTTGCCGCGCCTGCCACTTACACCAGCCGAGCCGTCCGGGGGTCCTCCATGTCCACAGCCAGTCTCAGACGCGCCGCCCGCGAGACCGTATCCGGGCTGCCCCGGGCCTTCTGGTGGCTGTGGACCAGCACCCTCGTCAACCGCCTCGGCGCCTTCGTCGCCACCTTCATGGCGCTGTATCTGACCCTCGACCGCGGCTACTCCGCCTCCTACGCCGGGCTCGTCGCCTCCCTGTACGGCCTCGGGGGCGTGGTCTCGTCCATCGGCGCGGGTGTGATGACCGACCGGCTCGGGCGGCGGCCCACCCTCGTCATCGCCCAGTCCTCCACCGCCGCCTCCGTCGCGCTGCTCGGCTTCGTGCGGGATCCGGTCGCCATCGCCGCGGTCGCGTTCCTGGTCGGCATGGCCTCGAACGCCTCCCGGCCCGCCGTGCAGGCGATGATGGCCGACATCGTGCGGCCCGAGGACCGGGTGCGGGCGTTCTCGCTCAACTACTGGGCCATCAACCTCGGCTTCGCCGTCTCCTCGGCGGGCGCCGGCTTCATCGCCGAGTACAGCTACCTCGCCGGCTTCCTGATCGAGGCCGGCATGACCGCCGTGTGCGCGCTGGTCGTGTTCCTGAAGCTGCCCGAGTCAAGGCCGCAGCGCACGGCCGTCGAGAAGGCGGCGGATCACCGGGTCGGGCTCGGGACCGTGCTGCGCGACGGGCGCTACATGAGCGTCGTCGGCCTGTCCTTCCTCATCGCCCTCGTCTTCCAGCAGGGCGCGGTCGGACTGCCGGTCGCGATGGGCGACGCCGGGTTCACACCGGCCGACTACGGCATGGCGATCGCCGTGAACGGCGTACTGATCGTCGCACTGCAGATCCCCGTCACGCGCTTCATCGAGCACCGGGACCCGCGGCGGCTGCTGGTCGTCTCGGCGCTCCTCGCGGGATACGGCTTCGGGCTCACCGCCTTCGCCGGGTCGGTCGGCGTCTTCGCGCTGACCGTCTGCGTCTGGACCCTGGGCGAGATGATCAACGCGCCGACCCAGACCGGCCTCGTCGTCCGCCTCTCCCCCGTGCACGGGCGCGGCCGCTACCAGGGCATGTACACGCTCTCCTGGTCCGTCGCCGCCCTGGTCGCGCCGCTGATGTCCGGCTTCGTCATCGACCGGTTCGGCGCGGAGTGGCTGTGGGGGACCTGCGCGGCGGTCGGGACGGTCGCGGCGGTGGGGTACGGGGTCCTGATGCGCCGGCTGCCGGACGAGGAGCCGGCCGCGGAACAGGCCGTACCGGCAGCCAGGGCCGAGATGGCCACGGGCTGACCGAGCGGACCACTTGCACTACGGGGACGGGTTGAAATACGGCGACGGGCCCCTTGCCGAACTTCTCCTTCGGCAAGGGGCCCGCTGCCCTGGCTACGGCCGGAATCAGATGCTGACGTGCACGCCGACCTCGTGCGGCAGGACGCCGAGCGTGCCGCCGAGGGCGCCCAGGGCCGTGGCCTTGACCGAGTCGACCTCGGCCAGGAGGGCGTCGCTGCTGAGGGCCGTCGAGCCGGCGGTGACGGTGGCCGAGGGGCTAACGCCGCCGGCGACGGTGTCGAGCTCGGCGTCGGAGATCTCGACGGTGTGGAGCTGGGGAGCGGAGTTCATGACGAAACTGCCCTTCGCGCGGTGTTTCACATGGGGGAGGCGGCCGCGCTGAGTGGGGGGACAGACGGCGGGCCGCGGTGCGCAGGATCAAACCACGCGGCGTGCCGGGCAGCCAGTCCGGATCCGTGCGGGACAGGGCAGTTGGGCGGGTCGGCGACCGAAGCGTGGTGGCGTGCACACGAGTTGGTGCCGGGTTCTCTACACGCGGCGCCGCACAGCGGGCGTACAGCTGTTGCCAGGGTGGACGCGAACGGGACAACTCCGCACCAACGGAACCCGCCCGTCGCACGGTTGCGCATTGACTGTGCAGATTCGGGGGCGGACACCGTCACGGGTGCATCCGCGCCCCCTTGATCGCCTTGTCCACGGCGTTCTTCGGCCCGTAGAGGGCGATGCCCACCAGGTCCAGCTCGCCCGTGCCGACGGCCCGTACGGCCGCCCGGTTGTCGCGGTCGTTGCCCGTCGCGAACAGGTCGGAGGTGAACACCGCGCGCGGGAGGGAACGGGAGAGCACGCGCGCGTGGGCCGCGGTCAGCGTCTCCTTCGTGCCCTCGAAGACCAGCACCGGCTGCCGGAACATCGGCAGGTACCGGACGCCGTCCGCGTCCTCGTAGGGCTCCCCGATCACCTCGGGGACCTGGCTGCCCAGGCCGCTGACCAGGAACGCGGTGACGTTCAGGCGCTGCCAGGGCTCCAGGTCCTCGCGCAGCAGCACGGCGATCTTGGTGTCGAAACGGACGGGTGCGTCGGGGGCGTCGGGTGCATCGGGTGTGTCGTTCATACTCCGAGACTGGCGGGCGTCGTACGGGCCGGTCTTGTACGTTCTTTGCATGGCCGGTCAGCGTCCCCAGCAGGAGGTCTCCGCCTGGCGCCCCCGGATCCCCGGTGTCGTGGAGGTCTTCCACGCGCACTTCACGGAGTACGCCTATCCGATGCACGTGCACGAGGCGTGGACGCTGCTGATCGTGGACGACGGGGCCGTACGGTACGACCTCGACCGGCACGAGCACGGCACCCCGCACGACACGGTCACCCTGCTGCCGCCGCACATCCCGCACAACGGCTCGCCCGCCACGCCGCACGGCTTCCGCAAGCGGGTCGTCTACCTCGACGGCACCCGTCTCGCCGAGGACCTGATCGGCCCCGCGGTCGACGGCCCCGACCTGCGCGACCCCGTGCTCCGGCGCCGGGTCGCCCAGCTGCACACGGCGCTCGCGCACGCCGGCGACGAGCTGGAGGCGGAGAGCAGGCTCACGCTGATCTCCGACCGTCTGAGCACCCTTCTCCGCCCGCGCCCGACCCCGGGCCCCACCCGCCCGGACCCCGCCCTCGCCCGCCGCCTCCGCGAACTCCTCGACGAGCGCATCACCGACGGCCTCACCCTCGACCAGGCCGCGGCCCTCGTCCACGCCCATCCGGCCCATCTGGTACGGGCGTTCAGCACGGCGTACGGCATCGCCCCGCACCAGTACCTCAACTCCCGCCGCGTCGACCGCGCCCGCCGCCTCCTCCTGGACGGCCTCCCGCCGACCGAGGTCGCCTCGGCGACGGGCTTCTTCGACCAGTCCCATCTCACGCGCCACTTCCGGAAGTTGGTGGGGGTGACGCCGGGCCGGTACGCGGGCGAAAAGCGGCGGCGCCGCGATGACCCCACCCCATAGGGTCCGGCCATGGACTGGCACGCGTGGCACGACACGTACACCCGAGCGGACTCCCCCCTCCTACAGCGCCTCGCGGCCGTCCAGAACCGCGTCCGCGACGCCCTCGACACCGCGCCGCCGGGCCCGCTCACGGCCATCAGCATCTGCGCGGGCCAGGGCCACGACCTGATCGGAGCGCTCACCGAGCACCCACGGCGGCACGACGTGCGCGCCCGGCTGGTCGAGCTGGACGAGCGGAACGTGGCAGAGGCCCGCCGCGCCGCGGAGGCCGCCGGCCTGCCGGGCATCGAAGTCGTCGCCGGGGACGCGTCGTCGACCGACCACTACGCCGAACTCGCCCCCGCCGACCTGGTCCTGATCTGCGGTGTGCTCGGCAACATCACCGACGCCGACGTCGAACGCCTCCTCGACCAGTGCACCCGGCTGTGCCGCACGGGCGGCACGGTCGTCTGGACGCGCAACAGGAAGGACCCTGACCTGGTGCCGCAGGTGTGCTCCTGGCTGGAGGAACGCGGTTTCGAGCGGCTGTGGTTGTCCGAGCCCGCCGTCAAGCAGGCCGTCGGGGCCCACCGGTTCGGCGTGCGGCCCCGGCCGCTCGTGCCCGGGCAGCGCATGTTCGACTTCGTCGGTTACGACGTCCTGCGTCGGCCCTGAGTCACAACTCCCGCTGGGCCTCGTACAGGTTCCGCGGCCGTACTACACCCGTAGTCGGGTACAGCTCCAGGCGGGAGTGCAGATCCCCCGTGAAGTCCGGGACGTCGATCTGGTCGAAGTCCGTGACCTCGTTCACCGCCACCGTCGCGGAGTACGGAGCCAGGCCGTCGATCTTCATCAGGCCCGCGCGGCCGTTGGTGACGCGGACGTTCCAGTGGGTGAAGCGGGCGCCGAAGAGGGGGCCGGCGTTGGCGTCGCCGCCGTGGCGGCCGTTGTTGTCCACCGTGATGTCGGTGCGGACGTTGGCGAAGGGCAGGCCGCGGTGGGAGTCGAAGGTGCCCATCGCCATCGAGCCGCGCGACCAGACGTTGTAGGAGGACAGGCCCTCGACGTTGATGCCGTGGAGCTGGGTGTCGGAGGGCGCCGGGACCGTGCGTTCCTCGATCGTGAAGTCCTCGATGAGGTTGTCGTGCGAGCCCTCGCGGCAGAAGTACGGGTGGTGTTCGCCCCGGCCGCCGACGCGTGTGCGGCGCAGGGTGCAGGAGGAGGCGGCGACCAGGCCGAAGCCGTTGTCGACGTTGCGGACCGTGACGTCGTCCACCCAGCAGTCGTACGCGCACTGGAGCGCGACCCCGTTGTAGCCCTTGTCGAGGAGGTGCGGGGACTGAGGGGTCTCCATCACCTCCAGGGTCAGGCCCTCCACCCCGGCGCCCGTCAATTCACGTACGTGTGTGGTCAGTTGGGGATTCCACTCCGGGCGCAGGTCCAGTGGCAGCGGGCGTTCCAGTACGACCGTGCGGCCGCGCACCCGTGCTATGCGCACCGGCCATTCGTAGGGGACGTACGACAGCAGCTTGGTCTTGTCGGTCCAGTAGTACGCCGCCGGGCCCGGGCCGCCGCCCGACATGTGCTGAAGGAGGGTGTGGGCCGGGTCGTCCGAGATGCGGAGCAGGACCAGGGAGCCGGGGTGCAGGCGGGAGGGGTCGGCGACCTCGACCGTCCAGTCCCCCTGCCGTGCCGGCTCGACCGGCGTCAGCGGCTCCCACTCGTCCCGCTTGTTGCCCGTCCAGCCCTCGAACGGCCACGCCTGCGCCCTGATCGCCGCGACCAGGGAGTCCCAACGCGCCTTCGGCGCAAGCCAGATCAGGCCGCCCGCCCAGGACCACGCGGACTTGGTGCCGCCGTAACGGGAGCCGTACACGCCGATGAGCTCGGTGAGGTTCTTCGTCGCGTACAGGGTCGTACGACCGCTGCCCGCGCCGCGCAGCACCACGTTGTCGTACCCGACCTGGATCAGGCCGTCGATGCGGAAGGTGCCGGGCGGGATGGAGACCGTGCCGCCGCCGGCCCTTCCGGCGGCGGCGACGGCACGGTTGATCGCGGGGGCGCAGTCCGTGACGCCGTCGGCCACGGCTCCGTACGCGCGCACGTCGGCGACGACGGGACGGCGCGGGAAGCGGCGGGCTCCGCCGCGGCAGCCGGCGCGGCCGACGTACGGGATCTGCGGGTGGGTGAAGGGGGTGCGGGTGAACTCGTGCCACAGCTGCGGGACTTCGGTGGAGGCGGCCCGTGCCGTGCCGGTCGTCGCGCCGAGGGCCACGGCCGTGGCTCCGCCGAGCAGGGCCCGTCTGGTGAGATGCGCAGTACCCATGTCCGTACGCCCTTCCATGCCGCTCTTCATGGATGTGAACGACGTTCAGATGTGCGTTGGCCGTGAGCATGCCACGACCACCATGGGGAGGGAAGACGTCAGTCAGCAGAACGCTGGGTCAGGTGCGTGAACGCTTCGAGGTTCCGCGTCGACTCGCCGCGCGCGATCCGCCACTCGTACTCCTTGCGGATCGCCGAGGCGAAGCCCAGCTCCAGGAGGGTGTTGAAGGCGCCGTCCGCCGCCTCCAGGACCTGGCCGAGGAGGCGGTCGATCTCGTCGGGGGTGACGGCGGAGAGCGGGAGCCTGCCGGTGACGTAGACGTCGCCGAGCCGGTCGACGGCGTAACTCACCCCGTACAGCTTGAGGTTGCGCTCCAGGAGCCAGCGGTGCACGCCCGGCTCGTTCTCGTCGGGGTGGCGGATGACGAAGGCGTTGAGGGAGAGGGAGTGGCGGCCGACGAGGAGGGAGAGGGTCGTCTTCAGCTTGCGGGTGCCGGGGAGCTGGACGACGTAGTTGCCGGGTGCGGGGCTCTCCCACTCCAGCTCGGCGTCCTTCAGAACCCCCTCGATGACCTTCTGCACATCAGCCATGGTGGGAGCGTACGCGACGCCGGTACGACTGCATCGCGGCCGTGTAGACGTCCGCCGTCGCGGCGGCCGCGGTGTCCCAGCCGAAGGACTGCGCGTGCCGGGCGGCGGCCTCGCCGAGGCGGTCCGTGAGGTGCGGGTCGTCGCCGAAGGCGCGCAGCACGCGCGCGTACTCGGCGGGATCGTGACCTCGTACGAGGAAACCGGTCCGTCCGTCGCGCACGGCGACCGGCAGCCCGCCCACCGAGGCCGCGAGCACCGGCGTACCGGCCGCCTGCGCCTCTATGGCGACCAGGCCGAAGGACTCGCTGTAGGACGGCATGACCAGCACGGAGGCGGCCCGGAACCAGTCGGCGAGCTGGTCCTGATCGACCGGCGGGCGGAAGCGGACCACGTCCGCGATGCCGAGGCGGGCCGCGAGCTTCTGCAGGCCCTCGGGCTTGGCGAGACCGCTGCCGCTGGGGCCGCCGACGATTGGGACGACCATCCGCGAGCGCAGCTCGGGGCGCTCGTCGAGGAGGACGGCGACCGCGCGCAGCAGGACGTCCGGGGCCTTGAGGGGCTGGATGCGGCCCGCGAAGAGGGGGATCAGCGCGTCCTGCGGGAGGTCGAGGCGGGCGCGGGCGGCGGCGCGGCCGTCGGCCGGGCGGAAGCGGTCGAGGTTGACGCCCGGGTGGACGACGGCGACCTTGCCGGGGTCGGCGCTGTAGTGCCGTACGAGCTCGTCGGCCTCTTCGGAGGTGTTCGCGATGAGGCGGTCGGCGGCGGCGACGATCTGGGTCTCGCCGATGACGCGGGCGGCCGGCTCGGGGGTGTCGCCGTCGGCGAGGTTGGCGTTCTTGACCTTGGCCATGGTGTGCATGGCGTGCACGAGCGGGGCGCCCCAGCGCTGGGCGGCGAGCCAGCCGACGTGGCCGGAGAGCCAGTAGTGCGAGTGGACCAGGTCGTAGTAGCCGGGGCGGTGGCCGGCCCAGGCCTGCATCACGCCGTGGGTGAAGGCGCAGAGCTGGGCGGGGAGGTCCTCCTTGGCGAGGCCCTCGTAGGGGCCGGCGTCGACGTGGCGGACCAGGACGCCGGGGGCCATCTCGACCTTCGGCGGCAGGGCGGCCGTGGTCGCGCGGGTGAAGATCTCGACCTCGATGTTGATCGCGGCGAGGCGCTGGGCGAGCTCGACGATGTAGACGTTCATGCCGCCCGCGTCGCCGGTGCCCGGCTGGTGGAGCGGTGAGGTGTGCACGGAGAGCATGGCGACGCGGCGCGGGCGGCGGTGCGGCAGGCGCAGCCGGTGGGGTGCGGCCTGGGAGCGCCGACCGAGCCTGCTGACGTACTGGCTCACGTGGCGGTCCTCCTTGCAGCGGGCATGCCTGAGGGAGGGTGTGGGGCGCCCTCCAGGGGGTGCAACAGCGGAGGGACGGGTTCCCATTCCGGGCGGGATGATTTTTGCCGAGACATTACCGAGGGTCGCTCAACCGTTCGAGGGTGGTGTGCGTAGCGGCCGCCGGGTGAGGTGCGTGGCGGCCACGGCCGCCCGCTTACCCTCGTACACATGACATCCCGCGCCGCCCACCGCCCCGTGGGCACGGTCACGCGCGGGACCACCAACCCCAACCGGCTGCGCCGCATGGACCGCTGGATCGCGGCCGCGCACGGCGCCGAACTGCGCCGCGCCGCCGACCCCGTGGCCGTCGACCTCGGCTACGGCGCCGCCCCCTGGACCGCCGTGGAGCTGCTCCAGCGGCTGCGCACCGTCGCTCCGCACGCGCGCGTGGTCGGCATCGAGATCGACCCGGCGAGGGTCGCGGCCGCACAGCCGTACGAGCGCGACGGGCTCGCCTTCCGGCACGGCGGCTTCGAGATCCCGCTCCCCGGACGGCCGTTGCTGATCCGCGCGGCCAACGTCCTGCGCCAGTACGACGAACCGGAGGTCGCCGGTGTCTGGCAGCGGCTGTGCGCGCGGCTCGCGCCGGGCGGCCTGCTGGTCGAGGGCACCTGCGACGAGATCGGGCGCCGGCACGTGTGGGTCGCGCTCGGCCCGGAGGGTCCGCGCACGGTCACCTTCGCGACCCGGCTCGGCTCGCTGGACCGCCCCTCCGACCTCGCCGAGCGCCTGCCGAAGGCCCTCATCCACCGCAACGTCCCCGGCGAACCGGTGCACGCCTTCCTCCGCGACTTCGACCGCGCCTGGGCCGCCGCCGCGCCCTACGCCTCCTACGGCGCCCGCCAGCGCTGGCAGCGGGCGGTGCGCGAGCTGACGGCCGACTGGCCGGTGACGGACGGGCCGGTGCGCTGGCGGCAGGGCGAAGTCACCGTGGCCTGGGAGGCGTTGGAGCCCCGGAGCTGACCGGGCTCCTACGCCCTGACCTGCGGGGAACGATCTCCGTGAGTCGTTCGTCACAAAGGCGGGGAGATCGTCTTTCGGCGGCTTACGACGACGGCGAGGGGGGAAGTCCGAATTCCGACTGGCTCTGTCGTTTTGCGCGTCGGCGTGGCACGATCCCCCAGGCGTCCGTAAGTTACTGACGGTAAATCAGGTTGGGGGAGCCGTATGGGCACGGGCAAGCGCGGACTGGTCGCGACGGCCGTGACGGTGGTCTGCGCGATCACGGTGCTGGCCGCGCCGGGCACTGCCTTCGCGAGCCCGGACCCGACCCCCTCGGCCTCCGCGTCGTCGACTCCCGTGTCCAACAAGGACCTTGAGGCCGTACGCGACAAACTGGACAAGCTGTATCACGACGCGGCGGTCGCCACCGACTCGTACAACGCGGCCGAGGAGCGCGCCAAGCAGCAGTCCGCGGCGATCGTCGGGCTGGCCAAGGAGATCGTCAAGGGCCAGCGGAAGCTGGACGAGCTGAAGAAGCGCGCGGGCGCCGCGGCCGCCGCCCAGTACCGCACCGGCGGACTGCCCGACGAGGCACAGCTGCTGCTCAGCGACGACCCGCAGGAGTTCCTCGACGGGGCGGGGCGGGTCATGCAGGGCGAGCGCGCGACCAAGGGCCTGATCGCCGAAATGACCCAGACCCAGCAGGACTTGAAGCAGTACGCCGCGGACGCCGCCGAGCAGTGGAAGCAGCTGGAGGCCAACCGCAAGGCGAAGGACGCCGCCCGCAAGAAGATCAAGAAGCAGATCGCGGCGGCCGAGAAGCTGGAGTCCCAGCTGGAGGCGGAGGAGAAGGCGCGCCTGGCCGAGCTGGAGGAGGAGGCCGCCTTCAAGGCGCAGACCGCCTGGCTCGACTCCGGGATCCTCGACGAGATCAAGGGCAAGGCCTCCGCGCAGGGCAAGAAGGCGGTCGAGTTCGCGACCAAGCAGATAGGAAAGCCGTACGTCTGGGGCGCCGAGGGGCCCGACTCGTACGACTGCTCGGGGCTGACCTCACAGGCCTGGGCGAGCGCCGGCCGGCCGATCCCGCGCACCTCGCAGGAGCAGTGGAAGCAGCTCAAGCACATCGACATCAAGGACATGCGCCCCGGCGACCTCATCATCTACTTCGACGACGCGAGCCATGTCGGGATGTACATCGGCGACGGCGCGATGGTGAACGCCCCGCGGCCGGGGCGCACGGTGTCGATCGTGGGCGCGGGCTCGATGCCGATCCTCGGGGTGGTACGACCGGACGCGTGAGCGTTCGGTCTCCGGGTGTTCGGGCTCCGGGTGTCCGGAGCTCGTGGGCCTTCCGCCTCGGGCGCCCCGAGTTCGTGACCGCGACCACGTGACCCAGCACACGTCCGCCCGCTCCCAAACCCCCAGTGGACGTGACCTTCGTCATCCCCGCTGGTGGGGCACCCTGTCCAACTGCGGTACGGAACGCGGCATATGACAGTGGCCGGTGTGCGGGCGACGTGGCTCACACCATTCCGTTCGCCCGCCGACAACCGCTATGGTCCCCGTCGGTGGATCGAGACCCTCGCTCCGCCGCGCCCTCGGGGGGAGGGAAGGAACTCAAGACGATGCCCGCACCCATACCGCGGCAGAGAGCAGTCCCGGCCGCGGAGAGCGGTCAGGCGCCCGCCGCGCACCGAGGCGGCACCTCCAAGGAAGCGGCCCCGAGCAAGGAAGCCACGGTCGACACCAACGCCGCCCCCACCCAGCTGACGCTGCTGCTGATCGAGGACGATCCCGGCGGCTCCACGGTCGTACCCGAACTGCACGACTCGGCCGGCCGGCCGATCCGCGTGCGCACCGCGCGCAACCTCACCGAGGCGGAGCGGCTGCTGACCGACGACGTCCACTGCATCCTGCTCGACCTCGCGCTGCCGGCGCCGGGGCGGGCGGCCGCCGACGGGGACGAGCTCGCCGTGCTCAAGCACGTGCTGGAGCTCGCGCCCCGGCACGCCGTGCTCGCCCTCGCCCCCTCAGGTGACGCCGAGCGCGGCGCGGAGGCGGTGCGCGTGGGCGCGCAGGACTATCTCTTCCGGGACGAACTGGACGGGCGGCTGCTGAGCCGGGCGATCCGTTACGCCGTGGAGCGGAAACGTTCCGACACGGCGGAGCGGCGGCTCGCCGAGGGCCGGGTGCGGGCGCAGGAGAACCGGCGCCTGGAGCGCGGGCTGCTGCCCACGCCGCTGCTGGACGGGTCGCCGCTGCGGTTCGCCGCGCGGTACCGGCCGGGGCGGTCGCGGGCGCTGCTCGGCGGGGACTTCTACGACGTCGTACGGACGCCGGACGGGACCGTGCACGCCATGATCGGCGACGTGTGCGGGCACGGGCCGGACGAGGCCGCGCTGGGTGTCGAGCTGCGGATCGCGTGGCGGGCGCTGACGCTGGCGGGTCTGTGCGGGGACGAGCTTCTCGGGACCTTGCAGCAGGTGCTGGAGCATGAGCGGGCCGACGACGAGATCTTCGCGACGCTGTGCACGGTGGACATCGCGCCGGACGGGCGTCGGGCGGGGTTGTGCCTCGCCGGGCATCCGTCGCCGTTGATCGCCCGGCCGGGGCGTCCGGCGAAGCTGCTGCCGTACGACAACAACGGGCCCGCGCTGGGGCTGCTGCCCGGGGCTCGGTGGCCTCGGATGCAGGTGGAGCTGGGGCGGGAGTGGAGCCTGATGCTCTATACCGACGGGCTGATCGAGGGGCGGGTCGGGGCGGGGATGGAGCGGCTGGGGCAGGACGGGATGGTGGAAATCGTCCGGCGTCTGCTGTCGGAGGGGCTGAGCGGGGAAGGGTTGCTGCGGGCCGCAGTCAATGAGGTGCGGGAGCTCAATGGGGGCGAGCTGACGGACGACGTGGCGGTATTGCTGTTGGATCGGGGGGCCTGAGCGGAGACTCGCCGTTGGTGGATCGGTCGTGTGCCGACTGCGGGTCCGTGGGGGCTGGTCGCGCAGTTCCCCGCGCCCCTGAAGGGGCGCTCACCTCGACGTCGCTCTTTGAGTCAGCGGCCGCCGTTGTACGGGCCGTAAGGGCCGTCGCTGCTCGAACCCCGCCTGTTGTTGCGGCCGCCGCCCGGGAGGGCTCTGAGTGCGGGGCGGACGTCCACCATGTACACGATGGTGGCGACCAGGCCGATGATCGGCAGGAACGACAGGATGTTGAAGATCAGGTTCACCACGAAGGCCAGGCCGAGGATGATCAGCCAGAACGGCTTGCTCTGCTTGCCGGTCGCGCGGTAGCCGTCCTCGCGGCGCGTCGCGGCGTCGATCAGTGCGAAGCCGCTGAAAAGGATCAGGGCGATGCTCAGCAGCCACATGAACCCTGCGAACCCCTGCATCAGCACAACGTCCACCACCAGACTCGGCTTGTCATTACGCGGTCACCGTACCCGTTCGAGCAGACCCGCTACACCGAGAACGGGCCGGGCACCGTGAGAGTGCCCGGCCCGTCCCCCATCACCCGTTCGTGTCACTTGGCGGGCGGCGTGGTCTTCTTCGCGGCGGGCTTGCGGGCCGGCGCCTTCTTGGCGGGGGCCGTCTTCTTCGCCGGGGCGGGGGCGGCCTTGGCCTCGGCGGGCTTGGCGGGCTCGTCCTTGACCTCGACCGGCTCGGCCTTCGGCTCGACGGCGACGGCCAGTTCCTCGATCTCCTCGGCGGCCTCGCCGCGCCAGGTCTTCACGGCCTGCTCGCCGTGCTCGGCGACCTTCTCGTAGGTCTCACGGGCCTTGACGGCGTACTCGGCGGCGACGCCGACCCCGCGCAGCGCGAAGTCCTGGGCGGACTCGCCGAACTTCTTCAGGTCGGCGTCGATGGTGGCGCCGAGCTTCTTGAGGTCGCCGTCGATGTTGGCGATGAACTCGGTGACCTTGGTCTGCAGGGTCTCCTGCGTCTCCTTGACCTTGGCGCCGGCCTCCTTGGCGCGGGCCTGGGCCTTCTCCTGGTAGGCCTTCGGGTCGGTGTTGCGGACGGCCTCGATACGGGCCGGGGCCTCGGCGCGCAGCTGCTCCACGAGGCCGGGCACCTTCTTGGCCTGCTGGAAGGCCAGGTCTGCGGTGCCGGCGGCGAAGTAGAGCGGCGTCGGGTCGCTGAGGGTCTTGCGGAGGTCGTCGGTGATGGCCATGGTGATGGTCCTCCCGGATCGCTTTCAGCTGAGGGTTTTGGTTCCCGCGGGCAGCCGGTGCGGCCTGCTCAACCGGTGGGCTGCTGCGGGTCGTGCGGTTCGGCGTCGCTGCCGTCGGACGTGCGGGTGCGGCGCGCGGCGGACTTGCGCCCGCCGGCCGTGCGGGTCTTGCGGGTACGGCGCCCAGGGGCGTCGCCGATGTGACCGGTGCCACCGGTGTCACCCGGCTGGGCCTCCGTAGCCCCGTCGCCGGACGGGTCGGCGTCGGTGACGCCAACCGCTTCGCCGGTGTCGACAACGCGGGGGACGCGGACGCCGTCGTCCGGACCCCTCTCCGTATCGACCGCCGTATCGACCGTGGCCTCGACCACCGCATCGACTGCCGTGTCGATCCCGAAGCCGTTCTCCTTGCGGAACGACTCGTAGATCTGGAGCAGCACCTGCTTCTGCCGCTCGTTCAGCGTGGGATCGGCGAGGATGACGGCGCGCGTCTCCACCTCGTCCCGGTCCCGCTCGGCGTCGAGGATGCCGGCGCGGACGTACAGCGTCTCGGCGGAGATCCGCAGCGCCTTGGCGACCTGCTGCAACACCTCCGCGCTCGGCTTGCGCAGCCCGCGCTCGATCTGGCTCAGATACGGATTGGACACCCCGGCGGCGTCGGCGAGCTGCCTGAGCGACAGCTGCGCCGTGCGCCGCTGCTCACGCAGATACTCACCGAGATTGCCGACGTTGAGCGATGCCATGCCTCCACTGTGCACCACCCCCGCTAACTATTGCAAGCACCCGCTTGCAATAGTGCGCCACGCCACCCTCTCACACACACTTTGCACGGCTGCTGGCTCGGCCCCGCAGAATCGCCGGATGGATGACCACCGGAATCCGCAGTCGTTGAGGGCGCCGCGCTTGCGGCCCGGAGATCGGGTGCGGATCGTCTCTCCTGCCTGTCCGCCGAGTCGGGAGGAAGTCGCCCGGGGTGTCGACCTGCTCACCTCCTGGGGTCTTCAGGCCGAGCTGGGCGCACACGTCTTCGATCAGTGGGGCTACATGGCCGGCCGCGACGAGGACCGCGTCTTCGACCTGAACGCGGCGTTCCGCGATCCGGGCGTCCGCGCCGTGATCGCCGCCAAGGGCGGCAAGGGCACCTACCGCATCGTCGACGCCCTCGACACCGACGCCCTCAGCCGTGACCCGAAGCCGGTCGTCGGCTTCAGCGACATCACCCACCTTCACCTCGCCCTGTGGTCACGATGCCGCCTGGCCACACTCCACGGTCCCTTCGCCAAACGCGACGACACCTACGCCGGACCCGCCTCCGCGGAGTCCCTGCGCCGCGCGCTGATGACCACCGACCCTGTCACCCTCCACCGCGACCCGTCCGAGGCCACCGCGCCCGTCATAGTGGAGGGCACGGCGACGGGCGTCCTGATGGGCGGCAACCTCGACGCGATCCGCACGGAGACCGGAGCAGGCCTGCCCAGCCTCCAGGGAGCGATCCTCTTCCTCGAACACCAGCGAGGAACCGGGCTGGGCGAGGTCGACCGCGCGCTGACCCAGCTCATCCGTTCCCGAGCGCTCGATGGTCTGCGCGGCATCGCCCTCGGCCAGTTCATCGGCTTCGAGCGCGATGCCGACGATCCCACGCTGGGTGGATGGGGCATCCGCGACGTCCTGCGCGACCGACTGTCCGCACTCGGTGTTCCGGTGCTGGGCGGGCTCCCCGCCGGGCACGGCGCCCACCCCCCGACGATCCCCCTCGGCACCCAGGCGACGATCGACACAGCCACAGGAACGCTGACTGTCCTGCCGGCGGTCGTCTAGGGTCCTCCGGAACGCGGGTTCCGTCCGGGAAACGGCATTGTCGGTGGGCTCTGCCAGGGTGTGCGTCGTGGATGAACTGGTGGAGCGTGTCGACGATCAAGATCGCGTGCTGGGGGTGGCGGTCAGCCGCCGACAGGCCATCCGGGAGGGTTGGCTGCACCGGGTCGCCGTGACGGTGTGTCGTGACGAGGGTGAGCGGATCCTCGTCCACAGGCGCTCGGAGCAACTGTCGCGCTTTCCCCGGTTCTACGAGGTCGTGGTCGGTGGCGCCGTGCAGGTGGGCGAGTCCTACGAACAGGCCGCGGCGCGGGAGTTGGCCGAAGAGCTGGGCATTCGGGTACGGCCGCGCTTGCTGTTCACGTTCCTCAACCGCAGCGGTCTGAGTCCTCACTGGCTCGGCGTGCACGAAGCAGTGGTGCCAGATGCCGTAGTACCGGATGCCGTAGTACCGGATGCCGTGGTCCCCGATCCTGACGAGGTCGCCTGGCACGGCTGGCTCACGGAGCCGGAGCTGCGGTCGGCCCTGCTGGCGTGGCGTTTCACCCCCGACAGCCACGAAGCCTTCGGCCGGTATCACGCGTTCCGGACCGCGCACCCCTGACCCTCTTCCGTGGCCCGGGCTCATGAGTTCACCGGAATCACGAGTTCATCTGTCGATCGATGAGCCAGCGCGCCTGAGCCACATCGCCGCTGCCCACGGTCAGGCCGGCTCTGGCAGCGGTGTAGAAGCGATCCCGGCCCTCGTCGGCGCGCCTCACCGCGGCCACCCAGTCGAAGTCGTCGTCGGCGACGCCGCGTGCCGCCCGTTCCAGTTGGAGCACCGCCCAGCGCCACTCGCGTGCGGCGGCCACCGTGTCGGCGTCACCCAGCAACAGCACCCCCTCCCACGCCTTGGTCCGCCGGGCGCCCGGCCCAGTGCTGTGCTCGCAGTGGTCGCCCGGAGCACGCAGCCTCGACGCTCGGCCGGGGCCGAGCGGTCCGAGCAGGTGTCTAGGATCGCCCGCATGGCACTGCGACCCGTGATGGTGAACATCAAGGCGCTGGACGCCGCGGCCGTCGGCCGGTTCTGGGCGGAGGCGCTCGGGTGGAGTGCGTACGGCTCCGGCCAGACCAGGTACGTCGGCCCCGTCGGCGGCCTGGTCTGGCCGGACCCGGTGTTCGTCGGCGTCGACGTCGTACCCGTCCCCGAACCCAAGTCAACGACCAAGAACCGTACGCATCTTGACCTCGCCACCACCTCCACGGCCCACCACACGGAGTTGGTCGCGCGCCTGACAGCTCTCGGCGCGACTCCCGCCGACGTGGGGCAGGGCGGCCAGGTGCCGTGGACGGTGCTCGCCGACCCCGAGGGCAACGAGTTCTGCGTGCTGGAGCCCCGGGAGATCTACCGGGACACAGGGCCGATCGCCGCCGTCGTGGTCGACTGCGCGGATCCGCGGGCCATGGCCCGGTTCTGGGGCGAGGCGCTGGACTGGATACTGCACGAAGTCACCGACGAGTACGCCCGGTTGCGCTCCGCGAGCCATACAGGCCCGTACCTCGAATTCCTCCGCACGACCGACGCGAAGACGGTGCCGGACCGCGTCCACCTCGACCTCCTGCCGTACCCCGGCGACGACCAGGCGACGGAGGTGGCCCGCCTGCGGTCCCTCGGCGCCACGGACCTCGACGTCGGCCAGGGCGAGGTCCCGTGGACGTGCCTGTCGGATCCGGAAGGCCACGAGTTCTGCGTCCTGGCTCCTTCCGCGCGCTAACGTCGCCCCCATGATCGTATGGATCAACGGCACCCACGGCGCGGGCAAGTCCACGACCAGCCCCCTCGTACAGCAACTGCTCCCGGACTCAAGGGTGTTCGACGCCGAGAAGGTCGGCGAGACGCTCATGGACATCAAACCGGGACTGCCGGGCCCAGGGGCCGACAACTTCCAGCACTGGCCACCATGGCGGCAACTCGTCGTCGAAACAGCCCGCCGCGTACTCGAATTCACCGGCGGCACACTGGTGGTCCCCATGACCGTCCTGGTCGAGCAGTACTGGCGCGAGATCAGCACGGGCCTCGCCCAACACGCCATCCCGGTACGTCACTTCGTCCTCCACGCCGACCAGGCCACCCTCCGGGCCCGTATCGCCGCCGACACCGTCATCGGCCCCGACTCCCCCTTCCGCCTCCAATACCTGAAGCCCTACGCCGAGGCCTCCCGCACCTGGCTGCACGACGAGGCGGAGGTCGTCGACACCACCCAACTCACCCCGGCCGAGGCCGCCTTGCGCATCGCCGAGGCCGTCAAAAGCTGAGCAGCCAGGTCAGCGGGAGACCGGCGGGAGACATGCGCGCCTGGGCCCTTACGGCCGGCCCCCGCCGACCCGCCGAGCCCTCACCGAAACGCCCCCACATTCCGCCCCACCCACTCCCCGAACCCCCGAGCACCCCGCCCCAACACCCGCTCCACATCAGGACTCACGGCCCGTTCCTCCTCCGTCGGCGCCCCCAGCAGCGCCAGCGTGCCCTCCACCACCGGCAGCGGCATGAAGCGGGACATCTGCGCGTGCGCCTCCTCGCGGGTCTGCTCGACGAAGTCGACCCGCTCCCCCAG
This sequence comes from Streptomyces cylindrosporus, assembly GCF_022698165.1. Lineage (GTDB taxonomy): Bacteria > Actinomycetota > Actinomycetes > Streptomycetales > Streptomycetaceae > Streptomyces > Streptomyces cylindrosporus. Next base: position 97,145 of record NZ_JALDAY010000004.1, on the reverse strand, counting down.
CGCCTCGGCCAACGCCGCCGCCCGCTCCCGCGGCGTCGTCGGCGCGGGGCCCGTCAGGGTGTACGTCGCCCCGGCGTGCCCCGGCTCCCTCAGCACCGCCGCCCCGACAGCCGCCACGTCGTCGGGGTCGACGATGGGCAGGCCGACGTCCCCGAAGGGCGCCGCGGCGGTGCGGTGGAGGCGGACCGGCTCGGCCCACGCGAAGGCGTTCGAATCCAGTCCGCCGGAACGCAGGACGGTCCACTCCAGACCCGACCCTCGTACGGCCGCCTCGAACTCGACCGCCTGCCGGTAGACCTCCGGCCGCGTCCCCGCCCCCTGGCTGGACAGCAGCACCAGCCGCCCGACCCCCGCCTCCTTCGCCACCCCGACCAGCCCCTCCGGATCCTCCCCCGCGACCAGCAGGAACACGGCCCGCGCCCCCTGCAGCGCGGGCCGCAGGCTGTCCGGGTTCCCGAGATCGGCGGCGACCGCCCGCACCCCCGCCGGAACATCGGCCTCCGTGACCCGCCGGGCGACGGCGGTCACTTCCTCCCCCGCTTCCACGAGCAGTCGTACGAGCGTCTGACCGACGTTCCCCGTGGCACCGGTGACTACGAACATGGTGATCCCCCAGCCATGAGCAAGCTAGTGAGTTAGTCGGCTGACTAACTCTTCGGTCGCGACGCTAGCACAGCCCGCCGCCAGTCCGCCGCCTATAGTTAGTCAGGTGACTGACTCACCGAATGCCTCACCAAATACGAGGACCAAGAGAGCCGGAGCCAAGCGGCGCAGCCTGATGGCCGCCGCCGCCGAAGTCGTCCACCGTCAGGGCGTCGAGCGGACCACCATCGCCGACATCGCCCGTGCCGCCGACGTACCGACCGGGAACGTCTACTACTACTTCAAGACGAAGGACGACCTGGTGGCTGCGGCCCTGGCCGAGCACGGCGGCCAACTGGAGCGCATCACCGCCGAGTTGGACCGCCTCCCCGACCCCCGCGAACGCCTCAAGGCGCTCGTCCGCGGCTGGGTCGACCAGCGTGAGCTCGCCGCCCGCTACGGCTGCCCCACCGGCACCCTCGCCGCCGAGCTCGGCAAACGCACCCCGGACGGCGGCCTGGACGCGGAGGCCGGCAAGCTCCTGCGTACGCTCCTCGACTGGGTGGAAGGCCAGTTCCGCGAGCTGGAGCTGCCCGACCCCGACGGCCTCGCCCTGGCCCTCGTCGGCGCCTACCAGGGCATGTCCCTCCTGGCCAACGCCCTGCGCGACCCCGACATCATGACCCGCGAGGGCAACCGCCTCACGGCCTGGCTCGACGCCCTCTGATCCACGCCTCCAGCACGGCGAAGTCCGCGTCCGTCAGGCCGTGTTCAGGGTCCACGCGGTGCAGCAGGGCCGGGGCCGGATGGTGTGCGGCCACCCACGCACAGTCCGCGTCCGTGATCTCGTCGTCGACCCACACGAACTCGCGCCCGGCCGCCCAGTCCACCAACGGCCGCGTCTTCCAGTGCAGCGGCGCGGACACGTCCTCCTCGTCCGGCCAGTCCACGAGCGGGAGTTGCGGCAGACCGAGCCAGGGCGCCAGGCACAGGTTCGCGTCGTCCAGCCAGGTCGTGGCCCACACCAGTTCGCAGCCCAGCGCGATGAACCGCGGCCCCAGCCCGGGGTCGACGCGGCTGGGCTAAGGAAGAGGAGCAGCGGGCACCAGCATCAGCCCTCGAACCCCCGCTCCGCCAGGATCTTGTCGATCCGCGCCCGGTGCGCCTCCTCCCACTCGTCCAGTGACTCCGCGGCCTCCTTGGCCAGCTTGGCGCGTGCCGCGGTCAGTACCTCGTCACGACGGGCGGCCGGTACGACGACCACGCCCTCCTCGTCCGCGACCACGACGTCGCCCGCCTCGACCCGTACGCCCCCGCATGTCACCGGCTCCCCCAGCGGCGCCACCGCCGCCTTGGCGCCGGGGATCGGGATGACGCCCCGGGCGAACACCGGGAAGCGCATCTCGCGTACCTCGGCGAGGTCGCGGATCAGGCCGTCCAGGACGAAGCCGGCCACGCCGCGCCGCTGGGCCACCGCGCACACGTTGCCGCCCGCCAGCGCCCAGTCCAGGTCGCCCGACTCCGCGACCACGACCGAGCCGGGCGCGGCGCGGTGGATGGCGGCGTGGAGCATCAGGTTGTCGCCGGGCGGGCAACGCACGGTGAAGGCCGGTCCGGCCACCCGTTCCGCCGGTCCCCACAGCGGGCGGATGCCGATGTCCATGACCTGCTCGCGGCCGAGGAGATCGGCGAGGGTGGTGGTGGGCACGGCCTGGAATTCACTGGCGTCAGTCATGAACACGAAGCTACCGTTCCGTCCCATGACTGCCGGGTCGGCCTTGTGCCGTGAGCGAATCGGGTGCCCGGCCTCTGAGTGAGGCCGCGGCGGGCCAGGGGCCCGCCTCTTTCTCCGTACCGCGTTGACGCCTCAAACATCAACCACGGAGAAAGAGAAGAAGAGACACGAATGCCCAACCCCTTCAATCAGCAGGTCATCGACGAGTTCCGCGCCAACCACGGGCGCGTGGGCGGCTACTTCGAGGGCGCCCGGCTGCTCCTCCTCACCACCACCGGCGCCCGCACCGGCACCCGGCACACCACCCCCGTCGGCTACTTCCCCGACGGCGGTGACCGTGTCCTGGTCATCGCCTCGGCGGGCGGCGCGGACCAGCACCCCGACTGGTACCGCAACCTCCTGGCCCACCCCCAAGTCACCGTCGAGAGCGGCACGTTCACGTACGAGGCGCTCGCCGTCGTCCTGGAGGGCGCGGAACGGGACCAGGCGTGGGCGCGGGCCGTGGAGACCGACACGGGCTGGGCGGCGTACCAGGAGAAGACGGACCGTCTGATCCCCGTGGTCGCACTTCACACGCTCCCCAACCCCGGCCCCCCGAACATCAACGCCTCCTCGCCCGGCGAGGCGATCAAGGTCGTCCACGACGTCTTCCGCCGCGAACTCGCCCTGATCCGGAAGGAGATGGCGACGACCGAAGGCGGCACGACCCTCGGCGCTCAACTCCGCGTCAACTGCCTGACCTTCTGCCAGGGCCTGCACAACCACCACACCGGCGAGGACACGATCCTCTTCCCGCACCTGGAGAACGACCACCCGTCCACCGCCCCGGTCCTCGCCCGCCTGCGTGAGGAACACGAGCGGATCGCCGACCTCGTCACGGCCCTGCGCCGAGCCGTGACCGCCGACGGGTCCGACCCCGCCGCCGCCCGCACCGAGGTGGAGCGGCTGACACGCGAACTGGAGGCCCATCTCACGTACGAGGAAGAGCAGTTGATCCCGCTCCTCGACACGGACGGGTGACCTTCGGGCGGCCGTTGCCCGCCGCCAGAACGGCACGCTAGAACGGCAACGGCCGCCCGTGCACCACCTCCAGCCGCGAAACCGCCCGGGTCAGCACCACGTACAGCCGATGCAGCCCCCGCGGCTCCGCCTCCGCGATCGCCGCCGGCTCGACGGCGACGACATGGTCGTACTCGAGTCCCTTGACGAGAGTCGCCGGTACGAGGGTCACCCGGGCGCCCAGTTCGTCCGGCCCGGCCGTCGCGATCCCGGCCGCGTCGAGCACCGCCCGCACCCCCTCCACCTCCCGGTCCGCCGCGACGACCCCCACGGACCCCTCCCGCCCGAGCGCGTCCCGCACGGCGTCGACGACCGCACCACCCAAGCCACCCTCCCTCGCCTCCCGCACCCTCAACTCCCCGTCCTTGCGCAGTGATCGGCCCGCCGGTACGTCGACGTCGAGCCGTTCCAGGAGCCGGTTGGCGAGGGTTACGACGGCCTCCGGGACCCGGAAGCCCGTGGTCAGCGGTACGACGGTCGCGTCGGGTTTGCCCAGGTGGCGCAGGGTGGTGTCCCAGGAGCGGGAGGCCCAGGGAGTCGTCCCCTGCGCCAGGTCGCCGAGGACGGTGAGCGATCCGAAGGGCGCCCGGCGGGCGATGGCCCGGCACTCCATCGGGGAGAGGTCCTGCGCCTCGTCGACGACTAGATGGCCGTACCCCTCCGGGTGTTCGACGAGCCCGGCGACCTCGTCGAGGAGAACCAGATCGGCGGCCGACCAGCGGGCCGACTTCCACGACCGCGGCGGCTTCCTCCAGAGCAGCGCGGCCTGCTCGTCCGCGTCCAGCAGCCCCTCGGCCACCGCCCCCAACACCGCCCCGTCCATGAGGAGTTGAGCGAGAACCTCCTCCGGCCGCACCCGCGGCCAGACCGCGTCCACGTACTCCTTCACCGCCCTCGCCCGCGAGACCTTCTGCACCCAGGCCGCCGACTGCGGCCCCGCCCGCCGCTCGGCCTGCAACTGCACGGCCCGCACGACACGCATCCGCACCCGTTCCCGCCCGATGCCGTACGGCGGTTCCTCGGCGCGGACGTCCTCGACGATCCGCACGAGTTCGCCCGCCGGCACCCGCCACTGATACGAACCGTCCGCGACCGAAAGGGAGTTGCTCCAGTCACTGTTCACACGCGCATACAGCGCCCGGCGCAACACCTCCGCCATCCGGGCGTCGTGCTTCACGACGGCGGTCCGCTCACCGTCGACCCCCTTGACCGGATGCCGGGCGATCTCCTCCTCCAGCGTCGGCTGCCGTACGCCGGTCTCGCCGAGGGCGGGAAGAACCTGCGAGATGTACGAGAGGAAGGTGCGGTTGGGACCGAGGATGAGCAACCCCCCGCGCCGGATGCGCGCCGGGTGGGTGTACAGCAGGTACGCGGCCCGGTGCAGCCCGACCGCGGTCTTCCCGGTCCCAGGCGCCCCCTGCACGCACACCGACCGCGCGAGATCCCCTCGTACGAGATCGTCCTGCTCGGGCTGGATGGTCGCGGCGATGTCGCGCATCGGCCCGACCCGGGGCCGTTCGATCTCCCGCGCGACGATGTCGCTGACCTGCGACTCCCCGCGGCCCAGATGCTCGTCCTCCAGCCCCGTGAGGTCGGCGGAGTCACCCCGGCTACCGGCCGCCCAGCCGAAACGCCGACGCACGGCCACGCCCTGCGGATCATGGGCTCCGGCCTGGTAGAAGGCGCGGGAGACGGGGGCCCGCCAGTCGACGACGAGCGGAGGGGCGGCGGGCTGCTCGCTGATCCGCAGCCGCCCGATGTGGTAACTCTGCCCGGCGTGTTCGCCCGCTTCTTCCCGGGTGAAGTCCAGGCGGCCGAAGAACAGCGGCCCCTCCGGCAGTTCCCTCATCTCCTTCGCCTTGCTGCGCAACTGGTAGCCGAGCACTTCGGCGTCGGCACCGGAGGCGGAGACGTCCTCGCCGGTGAAGACGTGTTCCTGGGCTCCGTCGACCATGGCGGCGAGGGCGGTGCGGCAACGGTCGTGGTGGGCGCGCTCGCGGCGGAGGGAGGCTTTCAGGTTCAGGACAGGTTCGACCGACGTCATAGGAGGAGGATACCCGAAAAGCGTGACCGAGTTAAATAATTTACTGAGTCTCAGGCGAGATGCGGCAGCCCCCGCGCCAACTGCCCGAAGGCCCGCTCGGCGGCGGCCACGGCGTCCGCCCGCACGTCCGCGACCCGTTCCCCTCCGGCGATCCGCCGCCAGTTCTCCATCGCGAGGATCCGTCGTACGGCGATGATCTGCCCGGCGGCGAGCCGCGCGTCGAGGTCACCGCCGAGGGCGTCGGCGAGCGCGTCCTCGGAACGTTCGAGGAAGGCGGCGGCGCGGGCGACGAGGGACGGGGTGCCGTAGAGGAGACGGTGAAAGGCGAGGACATCCGGGTGGTCATTGAGCCCGGTGACGGGCTCGCAGCGCTCCAGCCCGTCGAGGAAGTGCCGGCGCAGTGCGGCGAGCGGGGACGGCCCCTCGGCCGCGACCCGGGCGGCCTCCGTCTCGTGATCGGCGATGCGGTGGAGGACGAGGTCCTCCTTGGCCGGGAAGTAACGGAAGAGGGTCGGCTTGGAGATCTCGGCCGCGGCGGCGATCTCGGCGACCGACACGGCGTCGAACCCCTTCTCCAGGAACAGCCGGACGGCGATGTCGGAGAGGTCCTGATACATCCGCTGCCGCTTGCGCTCCCGCAGCCCGGTCCCGCCTTCCTCACTCATACGGCTCCCACCCATCCGGCTCCCACTCATGCGGCGAGCGTAACCAGTCGCCTTGACCTCAAGTCTGCTTGAGGTCGAAGACTGCGGGGAGATGGCTCGGCTCTGACGACTGGGAGTTGTGATGCGAGCAGCGCAGGTGACGAGGTTTGGCGGACCGGAGGTCCTGGTACCGGTGGAGCTCCCGGACCCGGTGCCGGGGCGGGGAGAGGTGCTGATCGAGGTCGCGTACGCCGACACGATCTTCGTGGAGGCGCAGGTGCGGTCGGGGTGGGGGCGGGAGTACTTCCCGGTGACGCCGCCGTACGTCCCGGGCGGCGGGGTCTCCGGAACGGTCGGCGCGGTCGGCCCCGAGGTGCCGGAGTCGTGGCTGGGGCGCCGGGTGGTGTCCTTCGTCCAGGGAAGCTATGCGTCGCGGGCGGTGGCGGCGGTCTCGTCTTTGACGCCCGTACCGGAGGGGCTGGACCTGCTGACGGCGGCAGCGCTGGTGCATGACGGGGTGACGGCGGCGGGGCTGATCGAACTGACGGCGGTCTCGGCCGACGACCGCGTCCTGATCCTCGGCGCGTCCGGGGGCATGGGCACGCTACTGGTCCAATTGGCCCGGTCGCGGGGAGCGCGGGTGGTGGGGGCCGCACGGGGGCCGGAAAAGGTGGCGCTGGTACGGGAGTTGGGGGCGTCGGCGGCGGTGGATGTGACGGACGGGGGCTGGGCTGAGGGGGCTCGGGAGGCCCTTGGGGGCGCGGCGGATGTGGTTCTGGACGGGGTTGGCGGCCAATTGGGCGGGGTGGCCTTCGGGCTGACTGCGGATGGGGGAAGGTTCTCCGCGCACGGGGCGCCGTCCGGGGGTTCGCCCTGACCGACGGGGAGGAGGCGGCCGAGCGCGGGATCAAGATGTTCGGGATCGGGGATGTGCAGTTCGGGCCGGCGGAACTTGGGCGGCTGACCACGTATGCGCTGGGGGAGGCGGCCGGGGGGCGGTTGCGGACGGTGGTGGGGGAGGTGTTTCCGCTGGAGCGGGCGGGGGAGGCGCATGTGGCTGTGGAGGGGCGGGGGTTGGTGGGGAAGGTGGTGCTGGAGGCTTGAGCATCTGCACAAGCCTCCACAGGTCGTCAAAATGCTCATCCCAGGTGGCCGAGTCACAGGCTGTCGGGGTAGCTGGACGCCAGCACTCCTCCATCGTCTCCGTGCGGCAACGCGCGTGCGAGGTAGGGGTTCGCCGTCGACTTCGCCTTGAGGCCCAGGGTCGCGGTGGCTGCGGTCAGCGTCATGGCGTATCTCTCCACCGCCCGCCGGACGTTGGGGGCTTCCAGGCTGTCGCCGGTCACCATGCGGTCGAGATCGACATAGGCCGAGCGGACGGTCTCGATCCAGCGGTACACCCGCCAGTCCTGCTGCCAGCCCTTCGTGCAGTCCTCCGGCAGAAGGGTGGACCACCGGGTGAACAGGCGCCCGCGGATGTCCGGCAACGTCGGCGTCAGATGCATGTGGCGGACCAGATCGTAGAGCGGGTCGCCCACCATCGCCATCTCCCAGTCGATGAGGGTCAGGCCGCTGCCGTCCTCACGGCGCACCAAGTTCCATGGGTTGAGGTCTCCGTGCAGGAGAACGGGACGACGCGGAGTCAGCAGGTGCCGCTCGAGGATCTCGCCGAGCCGGACGGCGCTGGGCAGGCCGAGTTCACGGGCCACGTCGGACGTCTGCTTGGGAAGTTCGGCAACCATACGGATCAGCTCGTCGCGCAGGTGCACATAGAAGTCCGAGTACGAGAAGGACGGGTCGAGGTTCTCGTAGTTCACGTGCGTCAGCGCGCGGAGTTGGTCGACGAGGTCGTCCGCCTCGTACGGCAGCAGACCGTCGGCCGGATGGTCCGGGTGGCGGATCTGCCCATTGGGCCCCTCGTAGGAGTGGATGGTGAACTGGTCTCCGAGCTCACTGGTGCCTAGCGCGAGCACCTTTGGCGCGCGCACCTTCACGCCCGACGCCTCGATGGCCCTGAGCACCGCGTGCTCGTTGAGGAACCGCCGCTCCAGGGGACTTGCCGACCCCACCTTGCGCCGCACCATGACCGGCTCCGGATATCCCCTCACCGTCACGGCCGTACTCAGGTGCATAGTCCCCTTGAACACCCGGTCCGCCGAGGCCGCGCCTTCTTCGAACAGCGCCTCCTGTACCGCGGACGAGGGAAACTGAGGGTGCTCGGGGACCCGCTTGTCACGCGTCCACGAGATCGACGACACAGCCCGGTCCCGGCTGTGCCTCTTGCCGTGGGACACGTTCCAGCGGAAGAGGATGCGTTCGATCGCCTTCTCGTCCGGCACGCTCTTGAGCCGAAGGGGCTCCTCGGCGGCCAGCAGGGCTCGGTGCACCGTGCGAGTCGCCGCGTCCAGATCCCGCTGGTCATAGGAGTCGCCGAGCGAGGTCGCGGCACGCATCACGTCCGGATAGACGGACTGGGCGCGCTCGAAGGCGACGTAGTGCTTCAGGTCCCGGTCGAGACCATTGACCGCTTTGAGACGCCGCTCTCCCATGCGGTCGCGCCACGCCTCTATCACCTCCCACCACTGGTGGTCCGGATACTGCATCCGCACCAGGTGGGTGGCGAGGTCGTGCAGGGGGTCCCCGTAACTTGCGAGCTCCCAGTCGACGCAGATCAGCGGCGGATCGCCGTTGTACGAAACGATCACATTGTCACGGTGCAGATCCGTGTGGAGCAGATTGAACGGGCGGCTGATCATCGACGGCACGCGCTCGGCGAACCGCACCATGGCGTCTTCGGGGATACCCAGCATGGCGAAGAGGCCGCCGAAGCCCGGCCAGTTGCGCTGCCTGATCTGTTCCTCTGCCGCGTACGCGAGGGCACGCAGGAAGGCGCGGCTGTCACGGCTGGACCGGGGCCAGGACTGCGGTAGAGGTGGCAGATCCTTTCTGCCGACCTGCGTCATGTCGCCGAGCAGCCCGACCAGGGCGTAGATCAGATGTGAGTCCACCGGTTTGCCGTTCGGGCAGACGCTGGACAGCGGCACGCCCTGCACATAGCTCAGGATGGTCACATCCCGGCTCTGGACGAGGCATTGCGGGACATGCGGCAGAAACCGCCGGACAGCGCCGAGGATCTCCGCTTCGTCCTGCCAGGTTCTGATGACCACGGACAGCGCAGAGCGGATCCGCTCACGCACCGTGACCAGTTCCCCGTCCGCACAGCCGATGAGCTGCCGCTGCTCCTCCGTGAGTGGCCGAACCATGTAGTTGAGGTTGTGATGCCCCCGGCCGAACTCCCCCATGGCCCTGGCGTAGCGCACGAAGTCGTCGTACGCCCAAGGCCCGACGCCGGGCATAGGTGGACCACCCAAGGGGCACTCCTGAATAGTTTTGCACGTTCTCTAATTTCCATGCACGAAAATAGAGATGGGGCACAGCCTAGTGGCTCGACGGACGCCTTGAGTCCAACATCACGGAACAGAGCCGCACTTGAGCATGTAGTGACCGGACGTCAGTGTTGCCCTTTCGGAATTCCTTCGCGTCAACGGCGGATTTCAGGACGCCGCACCAAGGAGCTCCCACCACGAGTCGTACCAGGCCTGCCAGCTCTCCATGAACACAGATCCGGTGGCGTTCGGATCGCCCGGGTCGTTGACGTGCCTGGTGAGAGTCGAACCGAGACCCAGGACGTCCAGGGCGTCGATCTCCGTGTCATCCTCCAGCAGGATCGAGCGCTTGACCACTTGGTACGGGCCGAAGAGCGCCTCGACGTCCCGCAGCATGTAGAGCTTGAACGGCGGAGCCAGGGTTATCTGCCGAACCTCCACCTCGACGGACGGCACCAGCCCTTCCGTCTCCAGATCCCGCAGCGCGGCGCGCAGCGAAGACGTGTGCCGTCGCGTGATGTCGCGCAGCCGGCTCTGGAGTCGGCGATCGATCTCCGCCGTGTCGAACTGACTCCCGGCCGACTTGTGGGCCCTGGGATACGGCAGGTCGACCGAGTCGGCGGGCAGCAGTATCCGTAGCTGGATGTGCTCGGGACTGATTTCCCCCAGGCGAATCCGCTCAGCCTGGAGCCGGATGTGCGCGTCGAGACTCTCAGAGGTGAGCGTGAAGACATCGAGGCGAACCGCCGGCTGGGCGAAGGCGCGGGCGACGAAAGGCCCGAGCGCCGCCCGCAGTCGCGGCGCCGACGGCGGCTGGATCAGCGAATGTATCGGCGGCTCCACGACCCATGTGCCGCTGCCCTGGCGGGACTCGACCCACCCTTCGCTCTTCAGTTCGGCCAGCACCTTCTGCACCGTCTCACGGGACACGCCGAACTCGTTCGCGAGCGCCCGCTGCGTGGGCAGATGCGAGCCCACCGGGTACTTCCCGTCGGCGATCCGGGCGCGCAACGTCCCCAAGAGGAGTGACCCCCTGCCCACGCCGTCACCACGTTCCGCGCCCACACCGCGACGGTACCTCTCTTGCACCCGGAGCAAACCAATTCAAGTCAAGTTGGGCAGGCTGTTAGCTGATCTAGCAGTCAGGGCACAACCAATCCAAGGCAATCAGTCCAATTGGACCGGGAGTTGATCGGTCTTCGGAAGTGGACAGGGGTGGGAGCTATGCTGGTCATCCAATTGGTGAGTTCGCTGCTGACGCTGATGCTCAACCAGGCGCTGCAGACACGCTACGGAGCCTCGGCGGTGCTGGGGCTCCTCCTCATAGGCGTCGGGATCAGGGCACGCAGCGCGACATGCGCCGGCATCGGCGCCGCGTTCATCATGCTCGGCACGATGACTCAGTCCTGATCCCGCAACACCCGCAACACCGGCAACAGCGACCCGACGACATGCAGCGCGCCCGCGTCCCGCAGTTGCTTCGCCTTGTACTCGTTACGCGCGTAGCCCAGGAACGGGATTCCGGCCTCCTCCGCGGCCCGGTAGTCCGTGGGTGCGTCGCCGATCATCAGGGCAGCCGAGGGGGCCGCGCCCATCGCGTTCAGGGCCCGGTTGAGGGTGTGCGGGTTGGGCTTGAGGAGGTTCAGTTCGTTGGTGCGGCCGTAGACGTGGGGCGTGAAGCAGTCGGCCAGGCCTCGTTGGAAGAGGTAACCCGTCACCGTGCGAGGTGAGTTGTTGGTGGCAATGGCAAGTCGGCTTCCCACGGCGGACCACGTGCGTATCAGCGGATCCGCGTACGCCGTCGGCATCGCGGACGTGACCGCCTTGAGCTCCTGCTGGGTGAGTCTCTCCTCCAGCTCCGCCACCAGGTCGCTGTTCGGATGGCGCCTGTTCACGGCATAGAGGACCACCATGGGGTCGGGGTGGCTCCGCTCCTCCTCGGTGAGCAGCCCGCGCAGGCCTTGCCGGGCCAGCCAGTCGACGAGTTCCTTCGCCACCCTCTCCGCCGTGTGCCCGGCGAACAGTCGGCAGATCGGGCCGTCGAAGTCGAACAGTACGAAGCGGGCGTTGGTGATCAGTTCTCGCAGGTTTCCAGTCTCTGCTGTCACCGGATCAGTCTGCGGCGTATCACTCTGCCTCGTATCACTAGTCACTAGGAGAGTGTCAGGTCCGTCGTGATGGTTTCCCAGAGGGCGTCGAACCACTTCTGGGATTGCTCGACGAAGGCGCCGTCCCGTTGACCGGCCCGCTGTTCGAAGGAGAAGAGGAGCGACTTGCCGCCCAAGGTGTCGTACATCTCCAGCGTTTCGCTGTCCCACTCCTCTTCCCGTTCGGTGATCACGTAGTAGGCGATCAGTGCCTCTGTCCCGTTGAGCAAGTAGAGCTTGATGGGTGGTGTGAAGGGCAGCGCACGGAAAGAGACCCGGACGTCGATCCCATGCGTCGACCGCAACGCCTGGAGGTTGTGCTTGAGCACCTGCCCCTGCGCGTTGCGCTGGGCCAGCCAGCGCTGGTGGACCGGGTCGTCGTCGCTGCGGCCCTCGATCGGGACCGGGAAGGCGAGGGTGATCTCCCGGGACGGCAGGAGGATGCGTACGTCGATCGACTCCGGGCGTATCTCGCCCGCGTGGATACGGCGCAGCGGCTCGCCGAGCGCCAGCATCAGGGTCTCCGCGGTCAGGCAGGCCGCGTCCACGCGCACGTGCGGGGCCGAGAAGGCCTCCGCCAGGCGTGGGGCCAATGCCACCATCGTCGGCTGCGGTTCACCGGAGACCGGGGCCGGCTCCGCGATCCTCGGCGGGCTGCCCTTGCTCACGTTGGTCAGCAGGCCGTCCTCCTGGAGCGCGCGCAGGGCCTGGCGGACGGTGCCGCGCTCCACGCCGAACTCGTCGGCAAGTTCGGCCTGGGTGGGCAGGCGGTCCCCCGCCTTGAGGTCGCCGACGCGGATGCGTTCCCGCAGGATGTCGGCGATCTCCTGGGGCGAGAGCCTTCTGCTGCCGTTCACTGCCACGTTCTCCTGGGTCACGACCAAACGCTACAACTCGGATCCATCTACGGGGAGTTGTTTGTGACTTGTTTATAAGGTGGTACCAAGTGGGGATAACTTAGACGGAGTTGGTTACCAACTTAGCCCAGTTGGCGGAAGTTTTGCCTCCTCAATTCCAACTCGTCCCCACCGCCCCGCCCGCGAAGCACCGAAGGGGGAAACACCGTGCCCGTCCTCGCCCTCCTCTCCGCCGTCTTCGTCGTCGGCATCGAGCAGTCCATCCAGGTGAAGTACGGCGTCACCGGGATCATCGGGCTGCTGCTGCTCACCGTAGGCCTCAAGGCGAAGAACCCCACCATCAGCTCCATGGGAGCCGTCGTCCTCGCCCTGCTGGTCGCCGGACCCGCTCTATGAGCGTAAACGCCCAGGTCAGCAAGGCAGCAGTAACAGCAGTAACGCTGTGGGAGACGATCAGTCCGTGAGCACCAGCTCCGAACTGATCGTCTCCCACAGCGCGTTGAACCACAGATGCGACTGCTCCACGAACGTCGTGTCCCGCAGGTCGGCGCCCTGCTCGAAGGCGAAGAGCATGGACTGCGTGCCCTCCGCGTCGTACATCTGCAGCTGCTCGTCGTCGACCTCCTCCTCACGGCGGGAGAGCGTGTAGTACGCGAAGAGCGCCTCCGTGCCGTTGAGCAGGTACAGCTTCACGGGCGGGGTGAACGGCAGGGCGCGGAAGGTGACCCGGACATCGATGCCATGAGTGGCCCGCAGCGCCAGCAGGTTGTGCTTGAGCACCCGGCCCTGCGCGTTGCGGTTGGTCAGCCAGCGGCGCTGCAGCCGGCCGTCGTCCGCCGGGTCCACCGGCGTCGGGAACGCCAGGTCGATGTCGTCGCTCGGCAGCAGGATCCGGACGTCGACCTTGGCCGGTTTCAGCCGTCCGGCGTGGATCTGGCGCAACGGCACGCCCAGCGCGAGGTTGAGGGAGATCGAGGTCAGGCAGAGGGCGTCTATCTCGACGTGGGTGTCGGCGAAGGCGGCCTCTATGCGGGGGGCCAGTGCCACCATCGTCGGCAGCGGCGGGGCCCCGGGACCGGAAAGCGCCCTGCTCAGGTCCAGGTCGGGCGCGACGGTGGCGGGCGCACCCTTCGACACGTTGGTCAGCAGGTGCTCGGACTGCAGGATGCGCAGTGCCTGGCGTACGGCGCCGCGCTCGACGCCGAACTCGACGGCCAGCCTGGCCTGCGTGGGCATGCGCTGACCCGGTCGGAGCGCACCCGACCTGATACGCGCGCGCAGCTCGTCGGCCACCTCTTCATGTGACCGCTGTGGCCGCTGTGACCTCGTCCGTCCATTGACGGAGGCGTGTTTCGGGTCCACGACCAAACACTACAACTTCCCGCCATCTTTGGGCAGTTCCAGGGAAGGTGGTTATAAGACGCTTCCAAGCGGAGATAAGTAGAGTTGAGTTGGTCGCCAACTTGAGCAACATGGTCAAACTTGGAGGGATCGAAATGCCACCCGTCGCCCTCGTTCTCGCCCTCGTGATCGCCTGCGTCGTGTTCTCCATCGGACTCAAGGCCAAGAACGGCCTGATCAGCGGTGCGGGAGCACTCATTCTCGTCATGTTGCTCGCCCAGGCGGGCTGACACCGAGTCCGGCTGGCCGGGCTCCCTTCCGGAGGGGAGCCGGGAGCCCGGTCAGTCTGCACAGCCACAACTGAACACCGACAACCGAAGAGCTCCAACGGCACTGCCACAACTCAACAGCAACTCAACAGCACAGTCACAACTGCATAGCTAGCTACGGATGAGCGTCAACCGTCCCCGGGAGAAAGGGGCTTCAGAACATGTCCGGGCACCAAGGGCGCCTGGACGTACGCAGCAGGGCGTCGGCCTTTCGGCCGGCGCCCGCTTGTTCTTCCCGCACCAGCCCGAGCGCCGCCAGCCGTACGGCCGACTCGTCGCCCAGCCACAGCCGTGCCAAGTCCGCGATGTCCAGGGTGAGTTCGGCGGCCTCGCGCGTCGGCGTGCAGGACGCGCCCGCCGGCGACGCCTCCAGCCGGTAGCGGCCGCCCGTGAACCCGGCCCGGTCGGTGACCTCCAGGACGAGGTCGCCGGTCCCCTCGTACGAACGCGCCTGCAGAGCCCGTACGACATCCAGGATCCGCACCCACAGCCAGTCCGCCTGCGTGGTGATCCTGGCCGCCCTCGGGTCCGGCAGGAGGTGCGGGAGGAGGTCGTCGGGGGCGCGTGGGCCGGTCTTGACCTGGGTGACCCAGTCGATGGAGCAGAGGTAGCGCCACAGGGCGTGTTCCGCGGCCGGGGTGGTCGTGAACAGGTCCCGGACCGTCGCCGTGTCCAGCGGCTGCTTGGCGTCGCCCCAGGTGTCGTCCACCTCGTACACGGCGAGCCCCTCGACCGTGCCGTCCGCCGCGCGGTAGACGGCGTAGAACGGCTCGGTCCACTTCGGGTCGACGCGCAGCGCGCCGGTGTCGAGCTGCCAGCGCCAGTCGGTGCGGCTGACCGCGCCGGGGGTCGCGCGGCGGAACCGGTCGTGCAGTTCGGGGCCGAGCTTGCCGGCCTCGTCGGCGTCCACCAGGTCGATGCGGGCGCCGTCGTCCGGGCCGGACCAGCGGCGGTCGAGGCCGGCCCGCGGGACGTCGACCGTCCACTCGGCCGTGGTGGTGGCGTCGCCGAAGCCGTAGCGGCCGTAGATCGGGTACTCGGCCGCGTTCAGCGTGGCCACGACGTCGCCGCGCTCCTTCGCCGCCGCGAGGTCCTGGCCCATCATGCGGGTGAGCAGGCCGCGGCGGCGG
The DNA here is from genome assembly GCF_022698165.1 of Streptomyces cylindrosporus. Lineage (GTDB taxonomy): Bacteria > Actinomycetota > Actinomycetes > Streptomycetales > Streptomycetaceae > Streptomyces > Streptomyces cylindrosporus. The sequence goes on along the minus strand of NZ_JALDAY010000004.1, from coordinate 81,891 downwards.
TGGGTGGCGGTGACGGTGACCGCGGATACCGCGTTGGCGGGGACCAGGGTGCCGCCGGGAGCGGTGACCTCCTGCGCGAAGGAGCGGAAGGTCGCCACGCAGCGGGCTCCGTCGAAGGCGCCGAGGAAGCGGTTGTCCTCGAACTGGCCCTGTCGGGCGTCGAGTTCGGCCTGCGGGACGGCGGGTTCCCGCAGGAACCCGACCTTGACGGCACGCAGCCACTCGGGGAATTCGGCCTCGGTGATCGGACGGACGTCTGTGTCATCGGCGGCTCGGCTCATGGGATCACGGTAGGCGGCGGGCGGAGGGGTGTCGCGCGGATTTCCCCCGCCCCACCCTCACCTCACGTCAGCAGATCGTCCACCTGCGCCTCGCCCTCCCGGTACCTCCGTGCGATCTCCGCGCTGCAGTCGTCCGTCGTACGCTGCAGTCGCTGCCGTCTTCGGGAGACCTGCTGCTCGTAGCGGACCAGCCGCCCCATCGCGGTGTTGAGTTCCAGGTCGGTGCGGGCGGCCAGGTCGGAGAGTTCGACCTCGGCGAGCATGTCGGTGGCCAGCCGTCGGTACTCCTCGTTGTGCGGGGTGCCCAGCGTGACGTGCCGGGCCGAGGAGCGGTGCCGGGCCGGTGCGTCCGTGAGGATCTCCGGGAGCCGCTCCACGACGGACGCCGCCCCCGCGGGCGACCTGCGCGCCAGTTCCGCGCGCAGGATGTCGATACGGCCCTGGAGCAGCCGCCGCACATAGCTGAGGTCGGCCTCGTCGCGCTGGGCGTCCCGGCGCAGGGTGCGCAGTTCGGGCAGGCTCAGCAGGGTCAGGTCGGGCTCGGGCGGATCGGCGGGCAGCCAGGGGCCGCCACCGTCCGGACCCCCGGTGCGCTGCACGGGCGTACGCGTCAAAGAGACGGGCGGCTGCCCGGTACTCGGTGTGCTCATGTGCCTCTACCGTCCCCTCGACCGGCTTGTGGAAGCATCGTGCCACCCCAAGTGGCCGCTATGTGACCGAGTGCCCCCGATCGGCCCCAGATGGGGGGTTAAGGATCATTAAGAAGCCCCGTGCGGTCTCCCCCGGACGGCCCGGCATGATGGTCGTATGCGAGCAGTGGTGCAGAGGGTGGACGGCGCGAGCGTCGTCGTGGACGGCGAGACGGTCGGGGAGATCACCGGCGAGGGGCTGTGCGTCCTGGTCGGGGTCACCCACGAGGACACGAAGGAGAAGGCGGCCGGGCTCGCCCGGAAACTCTGGTCGATCCGCATGCTGCACGACGAGAAGTCGTGCAGCGACATCGACGCCCCGCTCCTCGTGATCAGCCAGTTCACCCTGTACGGCGACGCCCGCAAGGGCCGCCGCCCTACCTGGAACGCCGCCGCACCCGGCGACGTCGCCGAGCCCCTGGTCGAGGAGGTCGTGGCACAGCTCCGCGCGCTGGGCGCGACGGTGGCGACGGGCCGCTTCGGCGCCCGGATGCGGGTGTCCCTGACGAACGACGGCCCTTTCACCGTTCTGTTGGAGATGTGAGCAGCAGTTCCCGGCAGTCCCGTGCCACACCGGCCATGCCGAGTTCCTCGGCCGTCCCGAGCGCGGTGCGCACCAGGTCATGGGCGCCGGCCCGCAGCGCGGGCGCGTTTGTCCGCAGCCGGGCGCGGGCCTCGTCGAGGCGCAGGCGGGCCATCTGCGGGGGCGAGTGCTGCGCCAGCCGTACCGCGCGGCGCAGATGCCCGAGCGCGGTCTCCGGCTCCCCCGCGACCAGCGCGAGCAGCCCGCTGAAGCGCGCGGCCGGTCCCAGCAGGACGGTGGGCCAGCAGGCCAGCACGAGTTCGCCGGGGTGCGCGTCGAGCAGGGCGCGCAACGGCGGGACGTACGGCAGGAGTTCGGTCCGGCGTACGCCCCGCAGCGCGAGCTCGGCGCACGCCTGGGCCAGTACGGCGGCGGTGGGCAGGGCCCAGCCGCTCGGCGGGAAGCCGGTGAAGCCGTCGGTGTCGGCGGCGAAGGCCAGCACCTGGTCCGCGGCCTGGTCGTGCCGGCCGGTCTCGCACAGGGCGAGGGCGACGCCGGCCCGCCACACCGGGAAGTAGTCCCGGCGCCGTACGCCGGACATCAGCGGGGAGGCGAACAGCTCAGCCATCCGGCCCTGTTCGTACCTGAGCCAGTAGGCCTGGCCCAGGCAGGTCTGGCTGAGCGTGTCGGCGGGCACCGACTGCTCACTCTCCATGCGGTCGGCGAGCGCCCGGGACTCGCCGTAGATCCACTCCTCGGCGGCGGCGAAGTCCCCGCGCCACAGGTTCATCAGGGCGTCCAGCGTGTGCTGCTGCCAGTGGGCCAGGGTGCTGTGCCGGTGGGCGGCGTGTTCGCCGTGGCGCCGGACGGTCGCGTCCGCGGCGGGCACCCGGCCCACCCGTAACTGGTCGATGGCGAGGGCGACCAGGGCCTCACCCATGAAGTAGCTGGAGCGGGAGCGAGTGGCGACGTCGCGGAGTTCGGCCGACAGCGCGAGCAGTTCGGCGGCCGGGGCGAAGTCGTACAGGGCCCACCGGCATTCGGTCAGCACCTCGCAGTGGGTGTCGGCGCCGACGCCGGGCAGCCGTTCGCGCAGTTCCCGCAGCACCCCGCGGGCCCGGTGCACGCTGGTGCCGGGCTCCGCTCCGGGGACCGCGGTGTCGTCACCGACGCCCATGGTCAGCTTCTTGGCGCGGTGCGCGGTCAGGCGCAGCCGCAGCTCCACCGCGGGCGGGTCGTCGCGGCCCCCCAGGGTCTTGAGGCTCTCGTCGATCATGGCGATGAGGTCCCGGTCGACCTGGCCCGGGTCCGACCAGCGGCGCGCGCAGCGGACGACGGCGTGGGCACGGGCGAGGTCGTCGCCCTCGGCGGCCTGGTACGCCGCCATGTAGAGCCGGCCGGCCTCGTACATGTCGCCGAGCAGATGGCGGGTGTCGCCGCGCCGGATCAGCTGGGCGAACTCGGTACGGTGGCCGGTGCCGGCCGGCGGGCCCGGGTCGGGCCTGGCCGGACCCCGGCGCCGCTCGGGGCGGGCGGGCGGCTCGGGCCGGGCGGGCAGGAGGGCGATCAGCTCGCCCTCGGCGTGCAGGGCCGTGTCGCATTCCCGGGCCAGCGCGGGGCCTGGTGCGCGGGTGCCGTTCTCCACCCGGCTGAGATAGCTCTTGCTGTAGTTGACGAGCCGTGCCAGGTCGCCCAGCGACAGTCCGGCGGCCCTTCTGCGGATCCGCAGGGCTTCGGCGAACTCCTCTTCCGGCGTCATTGCCGCCCTCCCCCGGGCACCTCGCCAACCCACAGCTCGAACACTTGCTCCCCGTGTCCGACCGGTTGCCGCCCGTTGCCAAATTATGGGTTGTCAACGGCATATCGCGCCCTGTGTTTCCCGGCCGGACTCACCCTGGTTGCCAGGGAGCGCCCCGCACGGGGGGCGGGGCGCTCCCGGCACCGGCACACACGGGGAGAGCCAGGGCAGGCATGAGCACGCACATCACCGATCCGGACGGCGACCAGGACGGACGCTCCGGGGGCCACGGGGGAACTCCGTCCGGCGGGCCGGGCGTCCCGCGCGGCATCGTGCTGGCGGGTCTGATCACCGCGCTGGGCGGACTGACCGGACTGGCCACGCTGATCACGGCTCTCACCGGCCACGGCCGGGCCGGCGACGAGGGCCACGCCACCGCACCGCCGTCGGTCTCCGCCACGGCGAAGGCGGCGGCACCGCGGACCGGCTCCGTCCGGATCACCTATCCGCAGGAAGCGGCCGCGGTCCTCAACCACCAGAAGTTCTACGGGGTGGCGGTGATCCCGCCGCACCACACCCTCTGGCTGATCGGCCAGAAGCAGGCCGAGACCTCGCTGTACCTGCTGCAGCGGGCGAGCGTCGACCAGGACACCGGCAAGTCCGGCGAGGCCGCATGGCACGCCTGTCCGCAGATCGGGGACTTCCCGGCACAGCGCGGGACCCGGTTCCGGATCACCGTGGCGCTCGTCCCGGACTCCGTCTCCGACTACCTCCTGGGCGCCACGACCTACACCGGCGTCCAGCTGGTCCCGGCGAAGATCGGCGCCGACGTGGCGGGTTTCGTCAGCCCGCGGTTCCCGCCGGGCACCGACACGGCCCACGCTGCCGCGGTGTGGGTGACGCTCACCGGCGGCGGCGAGAACTGCTCGAACAGCTGACCGTCCCTACGGCTCGACGACCGGTTCCTGCGCCGCCGCCGTGTCCCCGGCCGTCAGCCGGGCGTCCACCGGCACGTTCCGCTTGACCAGCGCCAGCGCCACCGGCCCCAGCTCGTGATGCCGTACCGACGTCGTGACGAATCCGATCTTCCGCCCCTCGGGCCCCTCGTCCGCGAGCCGGATCTCCGCGCCGGCGGGCGGCAGGTGCACCTCGCTGCCGTCCAGGTGCAGGAAGACGAGCCGGCGCGGAGGCTTGCCCAGGTTCTGGACGCGGGCGACGGTCTCCTGACCGCGGTAGCAGCCCTTCTGCAGATGCACCGCGCTGCCGATCCAGCCCAGCTCGTGCGGGATGGTGCGGTGGTCGGTCTCGAAGCCGAGGCGGGGGCGGTGCTGCTCCACCCGCAGCGCCTCGTACGCCAGGATCCCGGCCGCCGGGCCCGCCTTCTCGGCGTACGCCTCCAGGTCCGCGCGCGGCAGGAAGAGATCACGGCCGTACGACGTCTCCCGTACGACGACACCCTCCGGCACCTCGGCGATCGAACCGGCCGGCAGGTGCACGACCGCGAACTCGGCGGTGCGGTCGGCGACTTCGACCCGGTAGAAGAACTTCATCGACTCCAGGTACGCGATCAGCTCGGCCTGGGTGCCGGGTTCGACGTGGGCCCAGACCGTCTCGCCGTCGTCCACGAGGTAGAGCGCGTGCTCGATGTGGCCGTGCGCGGAGAGGATCAGGGCTTCGGTGGCCTGCCCGGCCGGGAGGTCGCTGACGTGCTGGGTGAGCAGCAGGTGCAGCCAGCTGAGCCGGTCGTCACCGGTGACCGTCACGACCCCCCGATGGGACAGGTCGACGAAACCGGTGCCGTCGGCGAGCGCACGCTGTTCGCGGAACAGGTCGCCGTAGTGGGCGGCTACGCCTTCGTCCACGCCCTCGGCGGGGACGGCGCCGGGCAGGGACAGCAGAGGGCTCTTCATAATCCCCAAGCCTACGACTCGGTAGTTGAACTCTTGAGCTTGCCGGAGCAGTCCTGGCAGCGACCGAAGATCGCGAAGTGCTTCATGTCGGTCTCGAAGCCGAACTCGCGGCGCAGCTTGGCCGTGAAGTCGGCGGCCACCGACACGTCGGCCTCGATCACGTTCTGGCAGTCGCGGCAGACCAGGTGGATGTGGTGGTGGCGGTCGGCGAGGTGGTACGTCGGCGCCCCGTGCCCCAGGTGCGCATGGCTGACCAGCCCGAGCTCCTCCAGGAGCTCCAGGGTCCGGTACACCGTGGAGATGTTGACCCCCGACGCCGTCTTCTTCACTTCCGTGAGGATGTCGTCGGGGGTCGCGTGCTCAAGGGTGTCGACGGCTTCGAGCACAAGTTGCCGCTGCGGGGTCAGCCGGTAGCCGCGCTGCCGCAGATCACTCTTCCAGTCGGTGCTCACCACACCGACGAGTCTAGGCCTACTTGAAAAACGCGATGCCGTCGTCGGGCATGTCGTCGGGGAGGGCCTTCGCCCAGCGTTCGACGTCCTCCGGGGTGACGACCTTCTTCAGGTGGGCCGACATGTAGGGGCGCAGCTCGACCTCGGGGGTCTGCTTCTCGCCGACCCACATGAGGTCGCTGTTGACGTAGCCGTAGAGGCGCTTGCCGCCGGTGTAGGGGCCCGAGGCGGCCGTGCGGGCCACCGCGTCCGTGACCAGGTCGATCTGCGGCTTCTTGTCGGCCAGCTCGCCGTACCAGACCTCGACGACACCGTCGTTGCGGACCATCGTCACCTCGACCTTGCGGTCGGCGTCGACGCGCCAGAAGCCGGACTCGGTCTCCAGGGGCCGGACCTTGTTCCCGTCGTTGTCCAGCACCCAGGTGTGGGAGTGGTACTCCAGGAAGTCACGGCCGTCGTGGGTGAAGCTGACCTCCTGGCCGAAGTTGCACTTCTCGGCGCCGGGGAAGTCGTGCACGCCCGCGCCGGCCCAGTTGCCGAGCAGGAAGACGAGCGGGACGAGGTCCTTGTGGAGGTCGGACGGGATCTCGATCATGAGGGGCGATTCCTAGACGGGGGTCAGCGCTGGCCCTGGTACAGCTTCTTCACGGTCAGCCCGGCGAAGGCGAGCACGCCGACGCAGACCAGGACCAGCAGGGTTTCGAAGAAGATCTCCACGGGGTGCTCCTTGTCGAGCGGAGGTGCTGTACGTACACAGGGCCGGGCCCCAGCTTACGCGGCCGGGACCGGGCCCTCCGTGTGAGGTGCTTCCGTGCGAGGTCTCCCCTGCCGGGCTCAGCTCAGCAGCTGGCTCTGCAGGATCACCGTCTGCTGGAAGGGGACCGCCTTCGCGGCGCCCTTCCGGGACTGGACGACCATGGCGAGGACGTCACCGGCCGACAGATAGGCTTGCCGGACCTGCTCACTGCCGTACGGCTTCGACTCCGCGTACACCGAGTACGGGATCTTCTCGACCCGGGCCGCGGAGGGGAAGTCCTGGTCGGCCGCGAAGTCACCGGCGCCGCGCAGGGAGTATCCCGGGCTGCTGTACGGGGCGACGTCGCCGGAGAAGAGCTCGTCGACGACGGCCGCCGTGTCGAACTGCAGCAGGTAGACGCGCGTACGGGTGCCGTCCGCCGTCGTCCAGCCGCGGGCCGCGATGTGCCGCAGGCCGTTGTCCTTGAGGTTCTGCCGCAGCGCGTCGACGCGCTCCTTGCCGGTGAACTGCGCGAGGAAGTCCTTCGTCGGCAGCCACCCGTCGCTGCCGCGCAGCGCCTTGTCCTCACTCGCCCCCTTGGGCGCGGGCAGCACCAGGGCACGCAGATCGGCGTAGTGGGAACCGGCCTTGTTCTCCTCGGCGAACGGCCCCGGGCTGCCGGAGGGCAGCGGCGGCTTGGTGAGCGTGGGGTAGTCCCACCGCCCGTCCGACTCCGTCTGGAGACCGGGTACGTCCGTCCGCTCCATCCCCGTGATCCCGTACGCCGTCCCCGCCCCGACCGCCGCGAACACGACGACGGCAGCGGTCCACCGCAACACGGCTCGCAACACCCGCCGGTCATTCTTCGGAGGAGCAGGGGGTACGAGGGGCGGGACATCCGGCGATACGAGGGACAGGGCATCCGCCGCCACGACGGGAACCGCGCCCGGCACCACGGCAGGAGCCGCGTCCGGCACCGGCGGGACCTCGGTCCGCTCCGGGGTCACCGGAGGCTGAGGCGTCTCGGTCTGCTCCAGGACGACCGGCCGGGACTCCTCGACCTGCTCCGGCACCACGTCCGGCTGAGGCGTCTCGGTCTGCTCCGGCCCTCCGGCCTGCTGCTGCTCGGTCATACCGCCTCCCCCGGCTCGGCGATGCGGTCGAGCTGTTGCTTCACCAGCGCCGCCACGCTCTTCGTCTGCATCGGCTTGACGCTGCTCGCGGTGACCGTGACCAGGACGTCGCCCACATGGGCCGAGCAGTACATCTCGTCGAGCTTCTCCTTCTTGTCGGCCGGCGCCAGGAAGCAGCCGGCGTCCTTGTGACCCTTGATCTTCGGGCCGGCACGGAAAATGCCCAGCACGTCGAGGAACTCGTTCTGGGCCTCCGAGATGTTGCGGACGGCCGCCCTGTTGTCCATCCGCGTCAGCTCGATGCTGACGATCGAGGCCGTGTCGGTGTAGATCGGCGAGCTCTGGTCGGTGCTGACGTAGCTGCGCATCGCCACACCCTCCAGCCGCTGCTTGTCGATCTGCTTCTCCAGCTGCTTGCGCTGCGTGCGCGGCAGCCCGCTCAGCGACTCCTTGCGCAGCGCCGTGGCCTCGGCGCCGCTGAGCTCGGCGTCGGACCCGTACTGCGCGATGTCCGGCCCCCGGCTCCAGCCGTCCTCGCCGAACGGCACGAGCATCCCCGACAGCCCCTTCGCGGAGGCCGCCTTCGCCTTCTCGGCGTCCTCCTTGGGGAGGTGCCACACCGGCGCCCCGGCGTCCCGGTCGGCGCCGTTCACGGTCACGACGGTGTATCCGACGCCCACGACGAGGGCCACGGCGAACAGCGCGGAACCGGCGACGGCGACGATCCGGCCCCGCCGGACGGGCTTCTCGGCGGGTGCTTCCGGCGCGCCGGCGGACGCGACGAGCTCGACCGGCCCGACCTCGCCGACCGGCTGGTTCTGGTTCTCGCTCACAGCCGCTCCATCTGCCGCTTTGCCAGGTCCATGATCTTCTTCTGCGGGACCGGCTTGCTGTCCCAGACGAAGATCTCCAGGGCGATGTCACCGCGCCAGGCAGCCGCCTCCGCGTTGTACTGCGGCAGATAGCCCGCCTTGGTCTCGGGCCGGGAGTCGACGTACACCATGCCCTTCCCGGTGCCCGGGATCGGCCAGCTGCGGGCGCCGTTCTCGGACTGCCGCCAGTACTGCTGGTCGTCGACGGTGTCGGAGGCCTCCAGGCGCTCCTGCTGCCGGTACTGGACCAGCCGGATCTCCACGCCGTACGTGCTGCCCACCGTCCAGCCGGTGACGGCCGCCCGGCGGAACTCCTCGGAGACGAGGTCGCCGAAGACCGACTGCGGGTGGTCGTAGGTCTCGGCGTAGGCGGCCAGGTCCATCCAGCCGTCGTCGCCCATCAGATAGTCGGCGTCCTTCGCACCGGCAGGCTTCTTCAGCAGCAGCTTGCGCAGGTCCCCGTCGGTCTTGACCCGGCGGTCCTGGGCCGCGGACAGGGGCTCGGGCCCGTCGCCCCCGGCCTGTGCGAGCACCGGCTGGGACAGCGAGGGCAGCTTCGTCGGCTCGCGGTCGGCCTGGACGAGATAGCCGGTGCAGGTACCGGCGACCACGCCGAGCACGGCGGCACCGGCGATCAGCAGAGCGGTACGGCCACGGCGCCGGGCCGTACCAACCGGCACAACCGGCACAACCGGTGCTTCAGCTCCTTCTTCGGGTACTTCCAAGACGTCCCCCCACAAACGTGAAGCGCGCATTCCGTATGCGCGCACAGGAGACCCATGGCCAACGCACGAAGTTGTAAGGGAGTTGATTACGATTCGGCCATGGCGAAGAAGCTGGTGATCAAGGTGACGGCGGGGGCCGACGCCCCCGAGCGCTGCTCGCAGGCGTTCACGGTCGCGGCGGTGGCCGTGGCGAGCGGCGTGGACGTCTCCCTCTGGCTGACCGGCGAGTCGGCGTGGTTCGCGCTGCCGGGCCGGGCGGCCGAGTTCGAGCTGCCGCACGCGGCGCCGCTGCCCGACCTGATCGACTCGGTCCTCGCCGCCGGCCGCCTCACCCTGTGCACGCAGTGCGCCGCCCGCCGGGACATCACGGAGAAGGACGTCATCGAGGGCGTACGGATCGCCGGCGCGCAGGTCTTCGTACAGGAGGCCCTCGCCGAGGACACCCAGGCGCTTGTCTACTAGGCCGTCGACCGGGTCAGGCCGTCGACAAGGTCGTGATCAGGTGCTCGACGAGCGCCAGGAGCAGGTCGCGGCCGACTTCTTTGCTTCTCATGTCGCCCATCACCAGGGGGACTTCGGGACCGAGGGTGAGGGCGTCGCGGACCTCCTGCTCGCCCCGGTCGACCTGGCCGTGGAAGCAGTTGACCCCGATGACGAAGGGGATGCCGCGGCTCTCGAAGAAGTCGATGGACGCGAAGCTGCTCTCCAGCCGCCGGGTGTCGGCCAGGACGACCGCGCCGAGGGCGCCGTGGACCAGGTCGTTCCACATGAACCAGAAGCGTTCCTGGCCCGGGGTGCCGAAGAGGTAGACGACCAGCTGGGGGTTGACGGTGATGCGGCCGAAGTCCATGGCCACGGTGGTGGTCGTCTTCTCCTCCACCCCGCCCACGTCGTCGACGCCTTCGCTCGCGACGGTCAGGTACTCCTCCGTGTGCAGCGGTGTCACCTCGCTGACCGCTCCGACCAGGGTCGTCTTGCCCACGCCGAAGCCGCCTGCCACAAGGATCTTGACGGCCGCGGGTGGTGTGCTCACGTGCACCCCGCCGGCGGCCGGCTCAGAGTCTGCGAAGACCATCTCTCACCGCTCGTAGAAGGTTCATGTCCGATTCGTTGCCCGCCGCCATGGCGATCGGCGGCCGGGTGGTGACCTGGCCGCGGGCGACCAGGTCGTCGATGAGGATCTTCGTCACCGACACCGGGAGGTTCAGCCCGGCGGAGATCTCCGCCACCGCCGCCGAGCCGCGGCACTGTCTGAGGATCACGTGGTGCTCGGGCTGCAGACCGCGCAGGGCGGACCGGCCCGGTGGCGGGTCCACGGTCTTGACGATGGTGATCAGGGTGAGGTCGTCGCGGGCCGGTGCCGTCCGCCCCTGGGTGAGGGTGTAGGGCCGGACGGACAGTTCCTCCGGGTCACCCGCGTCCGCCTCCAGGTCGTCCATCCAGTGGTTCACTCACGTACACCGCCCTCAAGGCTCACCGAGGCGACCCGGGCCTCGGTGCCGAGCCGGCGGCCCACCTGCTGCATGAGGGTGTGCATGGCCACGGCCAGCACCTCGGCCTCGACGTCCTGGGAGGCCACGACCGCGAGGTGGGTGCCGGCGCCCGCGGCGGAGATGAACAGCCACAGGTCGGCCATCTCGACGATGACCTGCTGCACGGGACCGCCGTTGAACAGCTTCCCGGCGCCGCGGGCCAGGCTCTGCTGGCCGGTGGCCACCGCGGCCAGGCGCTCGGCGTCCCGGCGGGCGATGGAACGGGACTGACTCACCACCAGCCCGTCGTCCGACAGCACGATCGCGTGCTGTGTGCCGGGGACCTGTTCGACCAGGCCATCCAGCAACCAGTCGAGGTCCTGATGCGTGGCGGTCGTTCGCTGTGTCATGGTCAGTCTTCCGTCGTGGTCCGTCTGCGGTGCGGCAGGACCTCGGGGCGATCCTGCTCTCCGGCGCGGTGATCCGCCGTGCCGGCTCGGTCGGTGGTGATGCCCCGGTCGGCCACGGCCGTGTGGGCGGTGAAGGCTCCCTGCCGGGCCATCCTGGACTGGCGCTGGAAGGCCCCGATCGTCGCGCCCGAGCGGGCCGCGCCTCCCGCGCGGGCCGCCGGCCGCTCCGGTGCCGGAGTGGGCCTAGTGTCGCCGTCCGGGTCGCGCAGCTCGTCGACGAGGCTGGCCATGCGCACCCGCTTGGGCAGCGGCTCGGTGCTGGGCAGGCGGGGCTCCGGCGCGTCGGCGGGACGGGGAGCCGGAGCCGTCCTGGGCCGCTCGGGCATGCGCCGTACGCCGCCCGGGGTCCCCCCGGAAGCCCGGCGCGGGCCGGAGCCCGGGGCCGGGGGCAGGTCGAACGCGCCGACATGCGCCGTGGGCGCGGTCCGCGGCATCGGCGGCACCCGGTCCGAGGAGGCGGCCGAGCCGGCCATGGCGCCGACGGGCTCGGGGGTCCGCTCGGCCACGGCGTCCTCGAGGACGAGTTCCTCGGGGATGAGGACGACCACCCTGGTGCCGCCGAACGACGAGGGCCGCAGCTCCACCTGGAGACCGAGGCTCTGAGCCAGCCGCGCCACCACGTACAGGCCCAGCCGGACGTCCTCGGCCCGCGACAGCACGTCCATCCGGGGCGGGTCGGCCATCAGCCGGTTCGCCTCCGCGTACTCCCCGGGTGACATGCCCATGCCGCGGTCCTCGATCTCCACGGCGAGCCCGCGCCCCACCCGGGACGCGTAGACCTCCACGGGGGTCGGCGGCTTCGAGAACGCCACCGCGTTCTCCATCAGCTCGGCCAGCACATGGACGACCAGACCGACGGCGCGTTCCGTCAGCCAGACCTCGCCCTCCACCTCGATCTGGACCCGCCGGTAGTCCTGGACCTCGCTCTGCGCCGAGCGCAGCACGTCCACCATCAGCACCGGCTTGCGCCACTTGCGCTGCGGCTGGCCGCCGCCGAGGATCACCAGGTTCTCCTCGTACCGCCGCAGCCGGGCCGTCAGGTGGTCGAGGTCGAACAGGCCCTCCAGGACCTCGGGGTCCTCGTGCCGGCGCTCCAGTTCGTTGAGCTTCTTCATCTGGAGCCCGATCAGCAGCTGCGTACGGCGGGCGATGCGCTGGAGCAGCTTCTCGAAGCCGCGGAACTGGCCGATCTGGGTCACCGTGGTGTCCAGGGCGCTGTGCCGGGCGAGGTTGAGGGCCTGCCCCAACTGGCCCAGCTCGTCGTCGCCGTGCTGGATCGGCGGCAGCTCGGCGTCGGGGTCGACCGCCTCGCCCCGCCGCATCCGCTCGACCACGTCCGGCATCCGGGTCTGCAGGTCCAGCGCCGCCTGGCGCAGGGCGAAGATCCGCCGCCGCAGCATCCGGGTGAGCAGCAGGCTGATCACGACGACCAGGACGACGGCCACCGCGTCCAGGGCGCTGGTGACGATCAACTTCGTCTGCATCGAGTCCAGTTCGTCCGCGATGGAGGCGTTGATGGTGACCCAGTAGGCCTGGTTGAACTTCTGGAGCTGGGGGGCGATCTGGCTCATGCCGCCGCTCCACTTCTTGGCGAGCGCGGCGGAGACGGCTCCGTCGGCGGACGACGATCCGCGCAGTACGGTCTGTTCGCTCGCCGTCTTCTGCTTCCAGGCGCTGCCCGACATCAGCTTCTCGTACATGGCCACCTGCACGGCGGGCATGTTGGGCAGCACCTTGGCCTCGTAGATGAACCGCTGCGATCCCACCAGCTCGGCCAACTGGCCGCGTTCGTCGGCCGACAGGCGTCCCGTCGCACCGGCGCGGCTGACGATCGCGTTCTCGCGCGCGACCATCTCCATGCCCCAGATGGCGTCGTTGGCGGGCCGGATGCGGTAGTCGATGTCGGCCATGCCGAGGTAGCTCATGGTGGAGAAGAGCTTGAGGTCGGCGGAGGTGAGAGCGGTGTAGTCGTCGTAGGTCTGCTGCTGGGTGGAGCTCCGGCGGTCGACGGCCTCGCGGTAACTCTCCAGCTTCCCGAGGCTCTTGATCACATTGGAGACGTCGCGGTCGAGGTCGGCGGGGCCGTCCCAGCCGCTGCTGGGGAGCGCCAGGACCGGCTTCACCGCCGCGTCGGTACGGTCGCGCTGGGCCGCCAGCTGGGTGCGGTACGCGTCGGGGTCGGCCAACGCCGCGCCGCTGAGCCGCCGTTCCTCCTGGAGGTTGTACCAGGCCTGGGCGACCTTGACCGAGGACTGCTGTGCCGAGTCACTGCGGTCCTTCTGTGTCCGCCAGTCGCTGTACAGCTGCACGGAGGTCGTCGACCACAGGGCCACGAGAGCCACGCAGGGCACCAGCGCCAGCACCAACAGGGCTGTGCGCAGCGATAGTTGACGCCTTCCCCCACTGTCCGTACGGCTCTGCTTCTTCGACGCGCGTGCATGCACTGCCACGGATGTCCCCAGCATGCTCGGAATGACGGACCGTTAGGGTCCGCTCGACGGGGCGAGATGTTACCGCTTGCGGAGATTATGTAAATATGCTCCGCAAATCGATTTAGCGGCCACCGCGGGTCAGCCTACAACCGGCAGAGCCGCCGGAGGCGAACTTTGAACGATTGCCCCCTAGAACGATTTAGCTTCGGACGCTAACGTGTGCCGCCGACTCCCTTCGCATCCTCATCACATCCTGCGCACCGCAGAGGAGCCGTCCACGCATGTGCAGCGCCGACGAGACCGAACACCCCACCCGCCGAACCCTGTTGGGCGCGGTGACGGCCTCGGCCCTGGCCGTCGCCCCGCTGATCGGGGCTTCACCGGCCTCGGCCGCGACCGCCTCCGACACCACCGACGCCGCCGACGCGGACCTGAGCCTGGTCCTGCTCGGCACCAACGCCGGACCGCCACCCCTGGCCGACCGGTACGGCATCTCCTCCGCGCTGGTGGTGAACGGCAAGACCTACGTCATCGACTGCGGCCGCGGAGCCGTCACCCAGTACATGCGCGCAGGCCTGTCCCTGCCCTCCCTGACCGGCATCTTCCTCACCCACCTGCACGCCGACCACATCGTCGACTACTACGCCTTCCCGCTGCTGGCCGCCGGCGCGGCCGGCACCCAGGGCTTCCAGACGACGGTTTCCGTCTACGGCCCCGGCTCCGCAGGGATCGCCTCCACCGTGACCGGCGCCCCCGGCACCGTCCCCGGCACCGTCGAGATGACGAAGCTGGCCGGCCAGGCCTACGCCGCATCCCCCACCTTCTTCATGACCGAGCACGCCGGCATCGACCCGGCCACCCTCCTGACCGTCCACGACGTCCTGCCCCCGGACGCCACCGGCGCCTCCGCGACGAACACCGCGCCCGCCATGCAGCCGTTCACGGTCATGGAGGACGACAACGTCAAGGTCACCGCCATCCTCGTCCCGCACGGCGCCGTGTACCCGGCCTACGCCTACCGCTTCGACACCGACCACGGCAGCGTCGTCTTCTCCGGCGACACCGCCCCCACCCCCAACATCATCACCCTCGCCCAGGACGCCGACGTCCTCGTCCACGAGGCCGTCTACCCCGACGGACTGCTCGGCCTCGGCCTCCCCCAGGCCCTCGTCGACCACATCCTGGCCACCCACACCGACGTCGCGAAACTCGGCGCCATCGCCGCCGCGGCCAATGTCGGCACCCTCGTCGCCACCCACCTCGGCCCCGGCGACCCGGCCACCGTCCCCGACACCACCTGGCGCCGCCTCCTGCGCGCCAGCGCGAGCAGCGCCGGCTACAACGGCCGCATGATCCTGGGCAGCGACCTCCTGCACCTCCCCGTGAAACACCGGGGGTAGCCGGGCGGCGGCCGGGCCGCCTACTGTCGGCGCTTCTTGCCGTCCAGCTCGTCCCACCACTCGTCGGACTTCGGGTCGCCGGAGGGGTCGTCCCACCAGCGGTCGTCCGGCCCGCGCCGGTTCGCGACCATCGCGGCGACGGGTGGGATGACCATGGCGACCACGCACATGGCCACGGCCGCCGGGATCGACCAGATGCGTACGACTCCCCAGGCCAGGACGAAGAGACCGATGCAGGTCCCCATCATGGCGAAATACACGCGACGCCGCCGTGCCAGCATGCCTCCAGAGTAGGCCCGGGCATGCCGAAGGGCCGTACTCCGAGTGAGTACGGCCCCTGCGGCGTTCAGCCCTCAGACCGCGATCGCGACCTCGGCCAGGCCGCCCTGCTGGGCGACGACCGTGCGGTCGGCGGTGGCGCCGGGAACCAGCGCGCGGACGGTCCAGGTGCCCTCGGCCGCGTAGAAGCGGAACTGGCCCGTGGCGGAGGTGGGGACCTCCGCGGTGAACTCACCGGTCGAGTCCAGGAGACGGACGTAACCGACGACGGGCTCGCCGTCCTTCGTCACCTGGCCCTGGATGGTCGTCTCACCGGGCTTGATCGTCGAGGCGTCCGGGCCGCCGGCCTTCGCTCCACACATGTCTTTCTCCAGATTCAGAGGGGTCTGACCGGAAGGAAGGCCGGTCGGGTTGAGAGGTTTTCGGGGCTTACTTGTTGGCGCCGAGCTCGATCGGGACGCCGACGAGGCTGCCGTACTCGGTCCAGGAGCCGTCGTAGTTCTTGACGTTCTCGACACCGAGCAGCTCGTGCAGGACGAACCAGGTCAGGGCCGAGCGCTCACCGATGCGGCAGTAGGCGATCGTGTCCTTGGCGAGGTCCACCTGCTCCTCGGCGTAGAGCTCCTTGAGCTCCTCGTCCGACTTGAAGGTGCCGTCGTCGTTGGCGTTCTTCGACCACGGGATGTTGCGCGCGGACGGGACGTGACCCGGACGCTGCGACTGCTCCTGCGGCAGGTGCGCGGGAGCGAGCAGCTTGCCGGAGAACTCGTCGGGGGAACGGACGTCGACGAGGTTCTGCGAGCCGATGGCCGCCACGACGTCGTCGCGGAAGGCGCGGATGGAGGTGTCCTGCGGCTTGGCCTTGTAGTCGGTCGTCGGGCGCTCGGGCACCTCCTCGACCAGCTCGCGGGCGTCCAGCTCCCACTTCTTGCGGCCGCCGTCGAGAAGCTTGACGTTCTCGTGGCCGTAGAGCTTGAAGTACCAGTAGGCGTACGAGGCGAACCAGTTGTTGTTGCCGCCGTAGAGGATCACCAGGGTGTCGTTGGCGATGCCCTTCGACGACAGAAGCTTCTCGAAGCCCTCCTGGTCGATGAAGTCACGGCGGACCGGGTCCTGCAGGTCCTTGGTCCAGTCGATACGGATCGCGTTCTTGATGTGGTTCTTCTCGTAGGCGGACGTGTCCTCGTCCACCTCCACGATCGCGATCTCGGGGTTGTCCAGGTTCTCCTGGACCCAGTCGGCGTCTACGAGGACGTCGCTGCGGCTCATGCTCTTTCTCCTCCGGGGCAGTTCGGGGCGCACGGGTGCCCGTGACAGGGCAGCTGGGAATGCGGAGGTCGGTGCCGTCCGCTCAGAAGGCGCGACAGAGCATGGCGGCGACGCGGCACAGGTCTACTGCCCGCCGCTTCGTGAGAACCGCCTGTCGCTTCATAGCGTTGAGCTTAGGGACGGAAACGCGGGCATGTCACCGGTGTGTCGTATTGTGAGATGCGATCGTCCGGAATGCGGGATGAATCAACCGGGAAGGCCGCTCCCGCAGGGGTTCGCGGCCCGTGTAGCCGCCGTCACACCTCTGGTACGGACATCACCGTCTCGCCCTTCGGACTGCCCTACCCCGCCAGCTTGACGTTCGAACCCTTCACCGCGATCTCCACACCATCCGCCGCGGCCTTCACCGAGTCCAGCTTGATGCCGCCGGGGAGCTGGTCGATGGCCTGGCCGAAGTCGGAGGCCTGGCGGAAGCGGTCCTCGACGAGGCTGATCCCGGGGAGCTTGGGGAGGTTGTCGGCGTGCACCTGGACGGTGTTGTTCTTGACGGTGACCGCGCTGAGGACGTTCACCCTCTGGTTGTCGACAGCGGGTCCGTTGACCTCGAGGGTGACCTTGATCTTGCCGTTGCCGCCGTCGCCGAGACCGACGACCTTGCCGGTGTAACCGAGGCCGATGTCGACGGGCTCCGTCGCCGCGTTCTTCAGCAGCTCGTCGTAGGAGACCAGCGCGGTGCCGGTGGCGGTCTGCGCGGTGGCGGAGCTGTAGTCGCCGCTGAAGGTGACGTCCTTCATGTCGGCGTGCAGGTCGTCGATGCGGATGGTCTTGCCGGCGGTGCCGGTGTCGGCCTCGTAGTCCTTGATGTCGACCACGACGTCGTCCAGTTCACCGGAGGCGACCTGGGTGAGGAAGGGGAAGCCCTTGATCGAGACGTCCGGGGTGGCGTCCAGCCCCTCGGTGCTGCGCACCTTGTCGGCCGCCTCGTTCTCGGCGAAGTGCACGGCCACGCGGTCGGCGATCACGAACAGGCCGCCCAGGATCACGACGACGATCAGAAGTATTCGCAGGGCGCGCATGCGGTGATTCCCCCCGGAGCGGCGGTAGGCGGAGCGGCGTTTCGACCGACGGACGGGTTGGCCGTCGACGGCGACACTAACCCCCGGGGCAAGGGGAGCCGGAAAATTGTCGATCACCTGTGACAGAGCCGGAGGGGGCCCGGGAGGCCGCCGACATCCCCGCCCTCGAAGGCATCACCCGCTGAGCGCGCGCCCCATCACATAGACCGCCGGTGCTGCCGCCGCCAGTGGCAGCGCCACACCCGCCGTGAAGTGGACGAACCTCGACGGATAGTCGTAGCTCGCGACCCGGTGCCCGATCAGGGCGCACACCGCCGCGCCCGCGCCCAGTAGCGCACCCTTCGCGCCCAGACCCGTCATCCCGCCGACCGCGATGCCCGCGCCCGCCGCCGCGAGGACGGAGACGACCACCGAGGCCGGCGTGGGCAGCGGGAGGGCGCGGGCCAGGACGGCCACCGCGACCGCCGCCGCGCCCACGGACACCGCGTCCGGGTCGGCGGCGAGGTAACCCGCCGCGACGATGGCCAGCGCCGCCGAGGCGACCGTCGCCATCAGGCCGTACATGCGGGTGTCCGGGTCGGCGTGGGAACGCAGCTGCAGGACCAGGGAGAGCAGGACCCAGACGCCCAGCGTGCCGAGGATCGCCGCCGGGCCGTTCTCCCGCCCGGCCGCGAGCAGCGCGACGTCCGCGACCAGCGCGCCCAGGAACGCCAGCGCGATGCCCTGCCGGGCGGGCCACATGCCGTTCAGCCGGAACCAGCCCGCCGCGGTGACGGCCTGGAGGACGACGAGCGGTACGAGGAGGGCGTACGAGCCGACCGCCGCCGTACCGGACAGCAGGAGGCCGAGAAGAGCCGTGAGGCCGGCGGGCTGCATGCCGGGCTCGATGATCGGGGAACGCCCTTCGAGGCGGGCCCGCTGGGCGTCGGTGATGCGGGCGTTGCCGGAGAGGGTGGCGGGGCCGTAGCCGGAGGTCGCCGGGGATTCCTCGGGGACGGGGGCCGGAGCGGGGGCGGAGGCGGGGGCGGGGGCCTGGAGCGGCTCCTGCTGCTGCACCTGCTGGTTCCAGGAAGGGTCCTGGTTCCCGTACTGCGGCGGGAGGTATCCCGTCTCCGCAGCCGTCGTGACCGGCGCCTGGTACTGCGTCTCCCAGGTCTGCCCCTGCCACTGCTGCGTGTACTGCTGCGCGGCATACGGGTCGTCGTACCCCTGCGGCGCCTGCTGCCACCGTGGGTCGTATCCCTGCGGATACTCGTTCTGGTACGGCTGATCCGTCATCGTCACCCTCCTGCGAACGGCGGGAGCACCTCGACCGTGCCGCCGTCGGCCAGCCGTACCGTCTCATGTCCGCGGGTGCCCACGGGGTCACCGTCGACGAGGAACGAGCATCGCCGCAGCACGCGCGCCAGTTCCCCGGGGTGTCGCTCGCGCACCGCGTCCAGCGCCTCGGCGAGGGTGGCCGCGTCATACGGCTCCTCGGCGACCCCGGCCGCGGCCTTCGCGGCGGCCCAGTAGCGCACCGTGACCTTTGGCATCCGCTTCCTCAAATCAGTGGTGATGAACACGGCCAGGCTCACACATGTCCTCGGGAATCGGATAACGGTAGGTCATCCGCCGCCGTCATGCTGCGTGTCCGGCACCGACACCAGATTCGCACACGGATACAGCCGTCGAATGCGTGACCTCTCAACGAAGGCGTCGTTAATCGGATGACAGCATCGCGGACGCGAGGGGGTGCATGTGAGCCGGAAGCTGCGACTCGCCGAGGGCGAGACCTCTCGCGTCGCGTCCGCACGCGTGCCGGTACGTACAGCCGTGGACGAGAAGACCGGCGAGATCCTGCCGCGGGCCGTGCTCACCGAGCGGGTGGGATGGTGCGCCGAGCTGGTGGCGGGCATGGTCTGCCAGCTACTGGTCGAGCACTGGAACGCAGGTGACGTTGATGTACTGGCCGGCGGGGTGGATGCGGGCGGACAGAAACTGCCGTCGAACGCATGGATGGCGCTGCGCCGCCTGGGCTGGACCACCGCTGCACCGGATGCGGTGAAGGTCAACGATCGGATCGTGCGCATGGCCCAGGAGCAGGCAGGCCGCGCCCTGCGGTCGGTGAAGTGGCGTGCTGACCTGGCCGCAGGGGTACTGGCCACGTGGCCGGACGATCCGGCCAAACGCACCCCGGTCGAGTGGCAGCAGGTGCGGGACGCTGTGCCGGGGGGCGAGTATCTGCCATCCAGCATCATCAAGGGCCGTACCCAGCAGGTGGTCAAGTTCCTCAAGATCAACGGTCGCCTGCCGGCCGATGTGTACGAACTGGAGGGCATCCCCAAGGTCCCACGGACTCTGCTGCTTGCCGCGTGCGACGGACAACAGGCCATGGTCGAGCGCTCAGAAACCGAAGCGACACGGGCGCTGCTGAGGCTACAGCTACCCACCCGCCCCGATCCGGCCGGCTACCAGGACTGGACGTGGGTGGCCTGTCGGCTGTCCCTGCCGCCGACCGTACCGGCAGGTGCGGTGCTCCACCTACCCACCCTCCGCATCATGGGCGGACAGGTACGGGCAGACGTCGCATACACACACTCTGTCTTGAAAGCCCAGCGCACCGGGCACACAACCGCTCTCGGCGTGGATTGGGGCCTGAACACGCTCCTGTCCGCAGGGGCCGGCAAGCTCCATGAGGACGGGCGTATCACAACGCTCGGATCGGGAGCGCAGTTCCGGGCCGCTGGGGTGCTGGCCAAACAGCATCGTCTCCGGCGGTTGTCAGAGCGTCTGCACACGAAGGCCGAACAGTACGTACGGCTGCTCGGCGGCCACTGCGACGAGCGGCTGGCAGCGAAGCACGAGCTCCTGCGCAGCGAGATCCGGCACCTGTCCGACCGCAGATCGAACCTCAACGACGCCCTTGCCCGGACCGCTGCCCGTTGGGCCGTTGATCAGGCCATTGCGGCTGGAGCAAGCGTGATCTACCTCGAAGACCTGCGCTCGCTGGAAGCCAAGGGGATGGGCCACACCATGAATACGCGGCTGTCCCAGCAGGTGCGCGGGCAAATCGTCGATCGGACTCGGCACCTGGCCGCCGAAGTCGGCATCGCCGTGGTGACCGTGCCCGCCCGTGACACATCGCGACTGTGTCCGCAGTGTCTTACTCCCCTACGACACCGCAAAGCCCCGGACAGACCGACCGTCTCCGGCTGGAAGTGGGCCCTGTGCCCCAACCAGTCGTGTTCCTGGCAGGGCGATCGGGACGACGGCGCCTGGCGCCGTATTGCCGCGCGCGGCCTTACTCATCAGGCCAAAACCGTCATCGACCGAAGGAGCGGCGGCATGCTGATCCGCTCAGTGGTCGACAAACTCGAAGCCAAGGCCGTCATCTCCCCGAAGACCAGCCGGAAGGACCGGTCGAAGACGGGCTCCACCTGGCCTCACACCTCACGCCCCGCGCCCAGGCGACGCAGGGCACCCTCCCCGACACGGCCTTGCGGTCCTGTCGGCAAGCGTCCGGAGGGACACGCACCAACGGACCGGACCCGGCTGCCCCGTGCAGCCCACCGGCACCAGGGCGTGAAGGCGATCAGCACACCCACCGGCGGTCACCGGCCGCGGGGAGCAGCACTGGGCGCGGGATTCCATCTGCACGCCCACGCTTCCCCACCCAGATGGGCAGAACCTGCGCCAGACGTCATGTCCCGCGTGGACAGCTTGGCTGATCCGAGACGCTAGCCCGCCGCGCCGACAGCCCAGTCCCCGATCCGGCCGAGGAGCTCGTCGTCGGCCGCGTGTTCGGCGTGGCCCATGGGTTCCATCCACAGGTCGGCGTGGCCGTCGGACGCCTCGTGCAGGGACCTGGGGTGGTCCACCGGGAAGTAGCCGTCGCGGTCGCCGTGCACGATCAGGAGGGGGGTGGGCGCGATGTGCGGTACCGCCTCCACGGGGGAGAGCGGGACCGGGTCCCACTCGCGGTGCGTGATCCTCGTACGGAATCCGTAGCGGCCCACCAGGCGGCCCTCGGGGCGGGTTACCAGCCAGTGGAGCTTCCGCATAGGGGCCGTACCCCGGTAGTACCAGCGAGCCGGTGCACTCACCGAAACCACCGCGTCCGAGGACGCTTCCGTGCGCCCCTCCTGCCCCGACCGGTACAGAGCGGCGTGCCGCAGCACCACGGAGCCGCCCATGGAGAAGCCGACGGTGGCCACGCGCGTGTGCCCGAGCTCCCGGGCCCAGCGCACCGCGGCGGCCAGGTCGAGCACTTCCTTGTCGCCGACCGTGGAGAGTCCGCCGGACGCGCCGTGCCCGCGGAAGGAGAAGCTGACCACGGCTCCGTACTGCGCGAACGCGTCGATCACCCGGCGCACGTGCGGCTTGTCCACGTCACCGGTGAAGCCGTGCGCCACGACGAACGCGAGGTGTCCGGCAGGCTGCGCGGAGACGTCGTATACGGCCCTCGACGGGTCGTATACGGAATCGATCGTCACGCCGTCGTCCGTGTGTAGAAACGTCCGTAAAGGTGTGCGTCTGCTCGTCTCGAAGTTCGGACGAACGGTGGATCGCGCCACATGACCTGCCGGAGTAGTGCTCATGTGGGCTATTCTGCTGGGCAGAGGACTCGGGCAGCGTAGCCCCCGGGTCCTTTTGTGCTTTCGGAAGCGTTGTATACGAAGCGGGAAACTCCAGGTGACCGCCGGTGTACGGGGCTTTTCGGGATCGCAGAGCAGGTGATGCACCACACACGTCCTCGCAGGGACCGAGGAGGAACCAGACGTATGAGTTCTCTGCTGCTCCTGACCAATGCCCTCCAGCCGTCGACGGAGGTGCTGCCGGCCCTCGGCCTGCTGCTGCACAACGTGCGCGTGGCACCGGCGGAAGGCCCGGCTCTCGTCGACACCCCGGGTGCCGACGTCATCCTCATCGACGGCCGCCGTGACCTCCCGCAGGTCCGCAGCCTGTGCCAGCTGCTGCGCTCCACCGGCCCCGGCTGTCCGCTCATCCTGGTCGTCACCGAGGGCGGCCTCGCCGCCGTCACCGCCGACTGGGGCATCGACGACGTGCTCCTCGACACCGCCGGTCCCGCAGAGGTCGAGGCCCGGCTGCGGCTGGCCATGGGCCGCCAGCAGATCGTCAACGACGACTCCCCGATGGAGATCCGCAACGGCGACCTGTCGGTCGACGAGGCGACGTACAGCGCGAAGCTGAAGGGCCGGGTCCTCGACCTCACCTTCAAGGAGTTCGAGCTCCTGAAGTACCTCGCCCAGCACCCGGGCCGCGTCTTCACCCGCGCCCAGCTGCTCCAGGAGGTCTGGGGCTACGACTACTTCGGCGGCACCCGGACGGTCGACGTGCACGTACGGCGCCTGCGCGCCAAGCTCGGCCCCGAGCACGAGTCGCTGATCGGCACCGTCCGCAACGTCGGTTATCGATTCGTTACGCCCGAGAAGGCCGACCGCGTCTCCGACGAGGCGAAGGCCAAGGCCGACCGGGCAAAGGCGGAGGATGCGGACGAGACGGTGGCCCTGGACGCGGCCGAGGTACCGGCGGAGGCATAGCGGGCCCCCGGGCAGGGCATTGCTTCCGCATACGAGGTACCCCCGGAAGCTTCCGCTCGCCCTGCCCGGAGCGGGTATATCCGCGTAGACTCCGCGCGTGGCCAAGGTGACTCGGGATGATGTGGCGCGGCTGGCGGGGACTTCGACCGCCGTCGTCAGCTATGTCATCAACAACGGACCCCGGCCGGTCGCCCCGGCAACGCGCGAGCGGGTACTCGCCGCGATCAAGGAGCTGGGGTACCGGCCCGACCGGGTCGCCCAGGCGATGGCGTCCCGGCGCACGGATCTCATAGGCCTGATCATCCCGGACGCCCGCCAGCCCTTCTTCGGCGAGATGGCGCACGCGGTCGAACAGGCCGCGTCCGAGCGCGGGAAAATGGTCCTGGTCGGCAACACCGACTACGTCGCCGAGCGCGAGGTCCACTACCTGCGCGCGTTCCTGGGCATGCGGGTCTCCGGGCTCATCCTCGTCTCGCACGCCCTGAACGACCAGGCGGCCGCCGAGATAGACGCCTGGGACGCCCGGGTGGTGCTGCTGCACGAGCGGCCCGAGGCCATCGACGACGTCGCCGTCGTCACGGACGACCTCGGGGGCGCGCAGCTCGCCGTGCGCCACCTCCTGGAGCACGGCTACGAGTACGTCGCCTGTATGGGCGGTACGGCCGAGACGCCCGCCGTCGGCGACCCCGTCTCCGACCACGTCGAGGGCTGGCGGCGCGCGATGGAGGAGGCCGGCCGGCCCACCGAGGGGCGGCTGTTCGAGGCGCCGTACAACCGCTACGACGCGTACCGGATAGCGCTGGAGCTGCTCGCCGGGCCGCGGCGGCCGCCGGCGATCTTCTGCTCCACCGACGACCAGGCGATCGGTGTCCTGCGCGCGGCCCGCGAGCTGCGCATCGACGTGCCGGGCGAGCTGGCGGTGGCGGGCTTCGACGACATCAAGGAGGCGGCCCTCACGGACCCGCCCCTGACGACGATCGCGTCCGACCGCAGCGCGATGGCGCGGGCGGCGGTGGACCTCGTACTGGACGACGGGCTGCGGGTGGCGGGCTCGCGCCGGGAGCGCCTGAAGACGTTCCCGTCGCGGCTGGTCGTGCGGCGCTCGTGCGGGTGCGAGTGACTCCATGAGGCCTGTCTGAGAGACCCCGCTCAGCTGCCAGTACGGCCTTTATATCGGGCATACGAGGTTCTGGCGGGCTTCTCAGCGGGCACTCAGGAAGCTCTCATGGTCGCGCGACAAGCTCTGTGACATGACCGAGAGCTTCCGCCGCGACGGCGAGTACGAGCAGTACGAGAACCCTTACCAGGGCGCCCAGCAGCACTCCTCGCCCGTGAACCCGGAGTGGCCGCCGCCGCCCGCGCACCAGCCCGCGCAGCAGCACCCCGCGCCGCACCCGCAGCCCGTGGAGCCGGTCACCGTAGAGCCCGGCACCACGGTGTGGCCCGCCCAGGCCGCACACGCCGCGGCGCCCGCCGGCTTCACCGCGGAGGGCAGCGGCGGGGACGGCAGCGGCGGCGGTACGGCCGTGCTGACCGCCGTACCGGCCGAGCCCGCGCCCGGCACCGCGCCGGCCGCGAAGAAGCGCGCCCGGGGTCCCTTCGCCCTGCTGGCCGCCGTCGCGATAGTCGCCGCGGCCGTCGGCGGCGGCACCGCCTACGCCTTCCAGGAGCTGACCGGCAGCGACACCGTCGCCACCAGCTCCACGACCACCAGCGTGGTGCCGTCCAGCAAGAAGGGCGACGTCGCCACCATCGCCGCGGCCGTGAGCCCGAGCGTCGTCGAGATCAGCGCCACCTCCAACTCCGGCGAGTCCACCGGCTCCGGCGTGATCATCACCAGCGACGGCGAGATCATCACCAACAACCACGTCATCTCCGGCGCCTCGTCGATCAAGGTGACGACCAACAACGGCAAGTCGTACACCGCGAAGGTGGTCGGCACCGACAGCAAGAAGGACCTCGCCCTGATCAAGCTGGAGAACGCCTCCGGCCTGACGAAGGCCACCCTCGGCGACTCCGACGGCGTCCAGGTCGGCGACACGGTCGTGGCGATCGGCTCCCCCGAGGGCCTGAGCGGCACCGTCACCAGCGGCATCGTCTCCGCCCTCAACCGTGACGTGACCGTCGCGACCGACGAGGGCCAGAGCCAGAGCCAGGGCCAGGGCGGCAACGGCCAGTGGCCGTTCTCCTTCGGCGGCCAGCAGTTCAACGGCGACACGGGTTCGTCGACGACGACCTACAAGGCGATCCAGACGGACGCCTCGCTCAACCCCGGCAACTCCGGCGGCGCGCTGATCGACGCCTCCGGCGACATCATCGGCATCAACTCCGCGATGTACTCGGCCAGTTCGTCCTCGTCCGGCTCCTCCTCGGACGCCGGCAGCGTCGGCCTCGGCTTCGCCATCCCGATCAACACCGTCAAGTCCGATCTGGCCACGCTGCGGGCCGGCGGCACCGACAGCTGAATCCCCCCTTCACGAGCAGGGAGTACGTCATGATCAAGCAGGTTTCGCACACCGTCACCGGCACCGACCCGGCCGGCTTCGCGCTGGCCCTCGAAGTGGCGTACGAACTGCACGCACCGGCGGCCCGGGCCCCCGAGGTCGCGCCCGCCCTGGGCGCCGGGCGCCGGGCGAGTGCGGCGCGTGGCCGCCGCCGTACGGCAGCCGCCCGCGGCTGAGCCGCTTTCCGCGCTCCGCCTTTACGCGCCCGCCGGGAAACATGCGAGGCTGAAAGCCGTCAGCAGCAGTGCCGGCCCCATGTCGTCCCACCGCACCCGAGGAATCCACGCCCATGAGCCCCGCCGATGGCGACCGTGAACCCCAGCGCATCCTGATCGTCGACGACGAGCCGGCCGTGCGCGAAGCACTTCAGCGCAGCCTCGCCTTCGAGGGGTACGACACCGAGGTCGCGGTGGACGGCGCCGACGCGCTCGAAAAGGCCACGGCCTACCGTCCCGACCTGGTCGTCCTCGACATCCAGATGCCGCGCATGGACGGCCTGACCGCGGCGCGCCGCATGCGGGGTGCGGGCACGACGACGCCGATCCTGATGCTGACGGCGCGGGACACGGTCGGGGACCGGGTGACGGGCCTGGACGCCGGGGCCGACGACTACCTGGTCAAGCCCTTCGAACTCGACGAACTCTTCGCGCGTGTACGTGCGTTGCTGCGGCGCAGCTCCTACGCGGCGGCGGCCGTCGCGGGCGCCGAGGAGGACGAGGCGCTGACCTTCGCGGACCTCCGCATGGACCTCGCCACGCGTGAGGTGACGCGGGACGGGCGGCCGGTGGAGCTGACCCGCACGGAGTTCACGCTCCTGGAGATGTTCATGGCGCACCCGCGCCAGGTCCTCACGCGCGAGCAGATCCTGAAGGCGGTCTGGGGCTTCGACTTCGAGCCGTCGTCGAACTCGCTGGACGTGTACGTCATGTACCTCCGCCGCAAGACGGAGGCGGGCGGCGAGCCGCGACTGGTGCACACGGTGCGGGGAGTCGGGTACGTGCTCCGCCAGGGCGGCGCGGAGTGAGGAAGCCCAGGCTTCTGCGCCGCTTCCAGACCCTGCCGATCAGGTCGCGGCTGGCGTTGCTGGTGGCCGCAGCGGTGGCCTTCGCGGTCGCGGCCGTCTCGGTCACCTGCTGGTTCATCGTGCAGGGGAAGCTGTACGACCAGACGGACAACGACCTCAAGAAGGCCATCGGCATGCGAGGGCCGGACAACGACCTCCGGCAGGTGGTCGTCGACTGTCTGCAGACCCCGCAGCAGTCCACCAACGGTGGCTTCCGCAACAGCTACTCGCAGGTGGTCAAGGCGAACGGGACGGTCTGCCTCTTCCCCAACTCGGTGGGCAAGATCAAGGTCTCGCAGGCCGACAAGACGGTGATCAAGAAGGCGAACACCACCGATGCCCGGGCGGTGTTCCACAACGGCTCGGACGAGGACGGCAACGCCCTGCGTGTGCTGACCATCCCGCTGACCATCACCGACCCCATCACCCAGGTCAGCTCCAACGGTGCCCTGATCGTCGCCGTGTCCCTGAAGGGCACCCAGTCCACCCTCAACGACCTCGCCCTGATCCTGCTCCTCGTCTCCGGCATCGGAGTCCTCGGCGCCGGTGCCGCCGGGCTCTTCGTGGCCCGTGCCGGTCTCCGCCCCGTCGACAAGCTCACCGAGGCCGTGGAGCACGTGGCCCGGACGGAGGACCTCGGCATCCGCATCCCCGTCGAGGACGACGCCGAGGACGAGATCGCGCGGCTCTCCCGGTCCTTCAACTCGATGACCTCCTCGCTCGCCAGCTCCCGCGAGCTCCAGCAGCAGCTCATCGCCGACGCCGGGCACGAGCTGCGCACTCCGCTCACCTCCCTCCGTACCAACATCGAACTCCTCACCCGCAGCGAGGAGACCGGCCGCCCCATCCCCCCGGCCGACCGCAAGGCGCTTCTCGCCTCGGTGAAGGCCCAGATGACCGAACTGGCCTCTCTCATCGGCGACTTGCAGGAGCTGTCGAGGTCGGAGGGCCAGCGGGGCGAGCGGGTGCAGGTCGTGTCGCTCCAGGACACCGTCGAGGCGGCCCTGCGCCGCGCCCGGCTCCGCGGCCCCGAGCTGACGATCACCGCCGACCTCCAGCCCTGGTACGTACGGGCGGAGCCCTCCGCACTGGAGCGGGCGATCGTCAACATCCTCGACAACGCGGTGAAGTTCAGCCCGGAGGGCGGCACGATCGAGGTCCAGCTCGACCACGGCACGCTCACCGTCCGCGACCACGGCCCCGGCATCCCCGCCGACGAACTCCCCCACGTCTTCGACCGCTTCTGGCGCTCCCCCAGCGCCCGCGCCCTGCCGGGCTCGGGCCTCGGCCTGTCGATCGTGGCCCGCACGGTGGAGCAGGCCGGCGGCGAGGTCTCACTCGCCCGCGCGGACGGAGGCGGCACGATGGCGACCGTGCGCCTGCCGGGGGCCCCGACCCCACCGCCGGAAAGCCCGTGACGCCGCCGAACGGGTGAAACGGGGCATACCCGTGCAACCGCTGGGGATGGTGATCTTGGCCAGCTCGCCTCATCACCTCCCCGGGATCCTCCACATGCGTCAACTCCTCGTCGCCGCCGCCGTGTTCGCGGCCCTTGTGCCCACCGCCGCGCCCGCCGCCGCCCGCCCCGCCGCCGTACCGCCGGGACAGGTGTACTTCTGGCCCGAGCCCGGGCAGATGGGTGCGGGCGGCGCCTGGGCGTACACACCGCCCGGTTACCGGGAGGCCGACTCCCGGGTGAAGCGGCACGCGTACTCCTTCGACTCGCACGCCGCCGTCAGCGTCTACGCGATCAGCTACCAGGGCGGTGGCAGCTGTCTGTACCGGGAGATCCGACCGGACGACTACGACAACGACTGGACCGCCTGGGCCACGAAGTTCGACGGGGTCAGCGATACGACCATGGGGTGCGAGCAGGGCTGATCCGCCGATGCTCCTCGCGCGCACCCTCGCACGCGCCCTCGCGCTGCTGACCGGTGGGGTCCTCCTCACCGCCTGTGCCGGCACCAGTCCATCGTCCCCTCCGGCCCGGCCCTCCCCCGACGACCTCATCAAGGCCGCCACCCAGCTCCTCACCGACGGCTGCCTCACCCGCCAGGGGCTCACCCCGCCGCGCCCGGGACAGGGCCCGGCGTCCGAAGCCCGGCAACAGCGGGTCGCCGACGCGCTGTTCGGGGCCGGGCCGGCCGAGCTGTCCCTCACCCTGCCCACCGGGTACGTCGTACGCGCCCACACCGACGGCTGTCTCGCCGCCGCCAACCAGCGGCTCTACGGCGACCAGCGGCGCTGGTTCCGCGCGTCGGTGATCGTCGACAACCTGCGCGCCGAGGCCGCCCGGGCCCACCTCACCCTCGACCGGGTCCGCGCCCGGCACCGCGCCGAACTCGCCGACTATCGGCGGCTGCGCGCCCACGCCGTCCGCGAGGCTTCCGCACTCCTGAACCACACCGATCAGCCATCGACAGAAAGCACCCGACCGTGAAGCGTCTCACCGCCCTGCTCACCGCCACCCTTCTCGCCGCCGGCGCCGTGCTCGCCACCTCCGCCGCCGCGCAGGCCGTGCCCTGCGGCAGCGGCAACTTCTGCGTCTGGACGGACGCGAACTTCACCGGGCTGAAGATCGAGCACAGCGGCGACGACCGCTGGTGGGAGGGGGACATGGCCTGGCACGACTCGTCCTGGGCGAACCACGGCATCTCCGGCCCGGGTGTGAAGGACCACGTGCAGGTCTACTCCGCCCGCGAGCTGCTGGGCCACGTCACCCTCTGCCTGGCCCCGGGCCAGGAGGTCGGCTACAACGCCGCCGCCAACGACCAGGGCGCCTCCCACACCTGGACGACGGGCTGCTGAGAAACCCCGGGCGACCCCGGCAACCTTTCCGTGCGCGGTGACGACCCCTCACCGGTCCCTGTCACCCGCACGGAATGGATGCACCCCCCATGGCCCAGCACAGACGGCGTCGTACCGCCCTCGCGATCGCCATCCCCGTCGCCCTGACGGCCGCCTCGGCCGCCGCCTACGGACTGCTGCCGGGCTCGCAGTCCAGGGCCTCCGCCGCGACCGCGCCGGCCTGGGCCACCGCCACCGCCGACGGCTTCGCCTCCGTCAACGCCCTCGGGCAGAACGGGACTTACGGGGGACGGGACGGCAAGACGGTCACCGTGAAGACCCTCGCCGATCTGGAGAAGTACGCCACCGCCTCCGAGCCGTACGTCATCGTCGTGGCGGCGACCATCACCATGGATCCGGTCGGGAAAGAGATCAAGGTCCAGAGCGACAAGACGATCGTGGGGTCCGGGACCTCCGGGCAGATCGTCGCCGGCGGGTTCTTCCTCGGCGAGGGCGTCCACAACGTGATCATCCGGAACCTGACGATCCGGGACGCCTACCAGGGCACCTGGAACGACAAGGAGCACGACTACGACGGCATCCAGATGGACGGCGCCCACCACGTCTGGATCGACCACAACGACATCCGGCACATGGCCGACGGGCTCATCGACAGCCGCAAGGACACCACGTACCTGACAGTGTCCTGGAACAGGCTCAGCCAGGAGAACAAGGCGTTCGGCATCGGCTGGACCGACAACGTGACTTCGGACATCACGATCCACCACAACTGGATCCGCGAGACCGAGCAGCGCAACCCGTCCACCGACAACGTCGCCCACGCCCACCTGTACAACAACTACCTGGAGGACGACCCGGGCACCGACATCACGTCGTCGTACGGCAACTACTCCCGCGGCAAGACCAACATGCTGCTGGAGAACTCGTACTTCCAGGGCGTCAACAACCCCGTGATCAGGGACAGTACGGCCACGCTCGTGCAGAAGGGGAACGTCTTCTCCGGGACCAGCGGGCGGAACGAGAGCGGGGGCAGCGGGGCCGCCTGGGATCCGAGGAGCTACTACCCGTACACCCTCGACAAGGCCGCCGACGTGCCGGCTCTTCTCAAGTCCGGCGCCGGGCCCCGTACTTCCATCGGTACGACCGCCACGACCACCTCCGCTGCCGCCACCACGCTCACCGTCGCCCAGGACGGGTCCGGGCAGTACAAGACGGTGCAGGCCGCCGTGGACGCCGTGCCGGTCAACAACCCCTCCCGGGTGGTCATCTCGGTCAAGCCGGGCACGTACCGCGAGGTCGTCAAGATCCCGGCGAACAAGCCGCACGTCACCATCCAGGGGGCGGGCAGCAGCCGTAAGGACACGGTGATCGTCTACAACAACGCGGCGGGGACGAAGAAGCCCGACGGGTCGACCTACGGCACTCCCGGCAGCGCCACGGTCTCCGTACAGTCCGACGACTCCCAGCTGCGCAACCTGACCGTCACCAACGACTTCGACGAGGCCACGCACCAGGACATCGCCAATCAG
Organism: Streptomyces cylindrosporus; assembly: GCF_022698165.1. Lineage (GTDB taxonomy): Bacteria > Actinomycetota > Actinomycetes > Streptomycetales > Streptomycetaceae > Streptomyces > Streptomyces cylindrosporus. The sequence goes on along the minus strand of NZ_JALDAY010000004.1, from coordinate 50,987 downwards.
GCCGTGGCACTGCTGACGCAGGCGGACCGGATCTTCCTCGACGGGGTCATCGTCAACGGCGACCAGGACACCCTGGAGATGGAGACCGCGGCCGCGGACAAGCTCGGCCGGGTGTACATCGCCAACTCCTACATCACCGGCAACGTCGACTTCATCTTCGGGCGGGCGACGGCCGTCGTGGACAAGTCCGTCATCACGCTGAAGAAGCGCTGGGACGGCACGTCGGCCGGCTATGTCACCGCCCCGTCGACCGCCGCGGACCGCAAGGGCATCCTGATCAACAGGTCGACGGTCAACGGCGACGTCTCCGCGGCCTCCTTCTACCTCGGGCGCAGCTGGCACCCCGGCGGCAGCACGACCGTCGACCCGCAGACCACGGTCCGCAACTCCACGCTGAGCGCCGCGATCAGGTCCACCCCCTGGTCGGACATGGGCGGCTTCTCCTGGAAGGACGACCGGTTCGCCGAGTACAAGAACACCGGCGCCGGTTCGGGCGCGGCGAGCGGCGACCGCCCGCAGCTGACCGACGCCCAGGCCGCGGACCAGGAGGTCGCCGACTGGCTGGGCGACTGGACGCCGTCCGCGTCCTGACCTTCACAGCTCCCCGCCCTACCATCGGCCTCGAACAACAGGGGGAGGGCGTATGGGCGGGGACGCCGACGGGATCGAGCGGGTGTACCGGAGACGGCGCAGGCCGCCGGGGCTGGTCGTAGGGCTGTTGGGGCTGGTGTGCTGCAACGCCCTGCTCCAGGTCGACGGCTCCGGCGAGGACCGCGACAGGTGGTTCTCGTGGATGACCGTGGCGGCGCTGGCGGTGGCCGCCGCGCATCTCGTCCTGACGCAGTACCGGGCCTACACCCGGGTCACGCGCGAGGGCATCACCGTCCAGTGGGCCGTACGGTCGCGCTCCTGGACCTGGCAGCAGGTGTACGACATCCGGGTCGAGCCCGCGGGGCGGGGTTCGAGCCGGACCAGTCCCCAATGGGTCGCATACCTCCACGACTTCGACGGCCGCCGCTTCCTCCTCCCCCACATCGACGACCGGCAGCTCGACGACCCGTACGCCGAGGTGTCCGACCTCTGCCTGGCCGCCGACCCCGGCCGCAGCCTCGGCTGGGAACGGCTCCCGCAGGTCGAGACCCTGATCCTGCGGCGGGCCGCCCGCCGCAAGGCGTGGATCCGGGCCGCCCTCGGCGCGGCGTTGGTGCTTCTCATCACGTCGGCAGTCGACACCTGGGAAGTCATCGTCGGCCGCCCCGAACACCCGTTCCTGCTGTTCGTGTGCGTGCCGCTGGCCTCCTTCGCCCTGCTGGGTGCCCTGCTGGAGCGGCGCTGGAAGTCGCTGGTCCCAGCTCAGCCATAAGTCGCTGCCAGCTCCAGCACAGCACCTCGTCACACCTTGTTCAGATGGCTCGGAAGACAACGGTTCTGCTGGCCGACGACGACGAGGCCGTGCGGGAGGGGATCGGGCGGCTGCTCCGGTTCGAGGGGTACGACACCCTGCTCGCCGGGGACGGGCGTACCGCCCTCGACCTGCTCGGCGTGCCCGAGGGGGCGCCCGATCTCGTGCTGATGGACGTCACCATGCCCGGCCTCGACGGGCTGGCCGCCACCCGGCGGATCCGGGCCTCCGGGTCCACCGTGCCGATCCTGATGATCACCGGGCGGGATGCCGTGGGCGACCGGATCGTCGCCCTCGACAACGGCGCGGACGGGTATCTCATGAAGCCCTTCGCCGCCGAGGAACTCCTCGCGCGGGTAAGGGCGTTGCTGCGCCGTGTCCCCCGGCAGCCGACCGAGCCCGTCCCCGACCACCGGCTCCGCTTCCAGGACCTCGCCCTGGACCCGCGCACCCGCACCGTCACCCGCGCCGACCGCCCCCTCGACCTCACCAGGACCGAGTACGCCCTGCTGGAGTACCTGATGCGGCACGCGGGCAAGGTGCTCAGCCGCGGGCAGATCCTCAAGGACGTGTGGGGCTTCGACTTCGAGCCGACCTCCAACACCCTCGACGTGTACGTCATGTACCTGCGGCGCAAAACGGAGAGCCGCGGCGAACCGCGGCTCATCCAGACCGTACGGGGACTCGGCTACACCCTCAGGGCTACCACCTGAGGATCATCGTCTCGTCCACCGTCGGCGGTACGTCCGCCACCGCGTCCGGCAGCGGCTCGGCGAGCGCCGCGTAGGCGCCCTGCTTGGCGAGCAGTTCCTTGTGGGTGCCCGACTCGACCAGGCGCCCGCGGTGCACGACCAGGATCCGGTCCGCGTCCGGCGCGAGGCTCAGATCGTGCGTGATCATGATCGTCGTACGGCCCGCCATCAGCTTCCGCAGCGGCGCCACCACCTGGCGGGCGGCCACCGCGTCGAGGCCGGCGGTCGGCTCGTCCAGGACGAGGACCGGTGCCGCGCGCAGCATCGCGCGGGCGATGGCGACCCGCTGGAGCTGGCCGCCGGACAGCGCGGCCGTGCCGGGCGCGATGTGGGTGTCGTAACCCTCGGGCAGTGCGGTGATGAAGTTGTGCGCCGCCGCCTCCTGTGCCGCCCGCTCGATCTCCTCGTCGCTCGCGCCGGGGCGGCCGCAGGCGATGTTCTCGCGGATGGTGCCGTTGAGGATGAGGGTCTCCTGCGGGAGCAGCGCGACGTTCTCGCGCAGGAACTCCAGTGACACGTCGGTGAGCGGGACGCCGTCCAGGGTGATGGTGCCCTGCGCGGGGTCGTAGAAGCGGGTGAGGAGCTTGGAGAGGGTGGACTTGCCGGCGCCGCTGGAGCCGGTGACGATCACCAGCTCGCCGGGGCTCGCGGTGAAGCTCACGTCGCGCAGGGAGGCGCGGCGGGACTCCGGGTAGCGGAAGGAGACGTCGTGGAAGGCGACCCAGCCGCGCGCGGGCCAGGGGGCGACCGGTTCGGCGGGGTCGGTAACGGCCGGCTCCGAGTCCAGGATCTCGTTGAGGCGCTGGGCGCCCGCCGTCGCCGCGGTGAGGGTGAGGCCGAGCTGGCCGAGGCTGCGGACCGGCGGGTAGAGGTAGCCGATGAACGCGGCGAAGGCGAGCAGTTGGCCCAGCGTCATGCGGTCGGCGGAGATCTCCCACACCCCGAGGCCGATCACCGCGAGCACGCACAGCGTCTCGACGACCTCGACGAACTGCTCGTACATCTCGCTCAGCCGTGCGCCGCGCACGCTCGCCCGCATCCAGGCGCGTGCCTCGCGGTCGAGGCGCTTCTCCTCGTCCGCGCGGCGGTTGTACGCCTGCGTCAGCACGATGTTGCCGAGCGACTCCTCGACCACGGAGGTGATCGCGCCGTCGGCGACCCGCTCGTCCTGCGAGGCCGTGCGGATACGGCCGGAGAAGCGGCGCGCGGCCAGGAGGAAGAGGGGGGCCAGGACGAAGGTGGCCAGGGCCAGGTCCCAGCGGAGGTAGAGGGCGGCGGCGGAGTAGAAGACCGCCGAGAAGGCGGCGGAGACGGTGCCGACCACGCCGGAGACGACCATCTGCTCGATGGCCTCGACGTCACCGGTCAGCCGCTCCACCAGGTCGCCCTGGCGGTGCTTCTGGAAGAAGTGCGGGGGCAGGTCCTGGACGTGCCGGAAGACCTTCGCCCGCAGCCGCAGGACGAATCTCTCCGCGGTCCAGGTGGCGAGCGAGTTGCCGAAGTAGCCGACGAGCGCGCCGAGCGCGGCCACGCCCAGCCAGGCGCCGGCCGGACCCCAGAACGCGGTGATCGAACCGGCCTTCAGGGCGTTGTCGGTGAGCTCGGCGAACAGCAGGATCGAGGCGGTCTCGGCGAGCGCGGACACCACCACGCACGCGACGATCGCCGCCAGCCACTTGCGGTCACCGCGGGTCAGCGGCCAGAAGCGGCGGAAGGCCTCGCGGACCTCTCTCATGATCAACTCCCTTCGGGGGCACGGTGGCCACGGCATGGCCGAGGCGGGGCCACCGGCGCGAGCTCGCTCGCTAACCGGTGACCCCGCCTCACGGGACGGCTCAGCCCTGGTGGCCGACGGGGCGGCGCTTCGGGGCCTTCTTCGGCGCGGGCTTGGCGGCGCGCTTCGCGGCGGGCGCGGCCTTCTTGCAGTCGTTCTTCTTGACCGGGGCGATCTTCTTGAAGCTCATGTCTGTGTCCCTCGCTACTGTTCTGCAACAGTCCTTCTACCGATCTGCTGCAATTGCCTGTGATTTACGTGGGTAAATTCTGCGTCAGTGCTTGTGCTCGACCGGGCGCCGCTTCGGGGCCGGCTTCTTCGGAGCGGGCTTCTTGGGCGCGGGAGCGGGCTTGCGGGTCTTCTTGACGGGGACGATCTTGTGGAAGCTCATGATGTTTCCCTCCCTGGTTTCTTTACGTTCTTCTTCTTTACGAGTGACTTACTTGTGGCCGACCGGGCGGCGCTTCGGGGCCGGGGCGGCCTTCTTGACCGGCTTCTTCTTGGGGGCCGGGGCGGGCTTGTGGGTCTTCTTGACCGGGGCGATCTTGTGGAAGCTCATCGTGCTCTCCTTCGTTTCGGTGTCGTCCGCGCCGTTCGCTTTCGACATGGAAAACACTACGGCATTTCCGAAGCCGGAAAAGCCGAATTGCCTTAGACGTCAATAAGGATCGATGTGGGTTGCCTCTGAATTTAAACTGCTACACAAACCCCGGAACTGGAACCGCGCTCACACAGAATTTACGCGGGAAAAGGGAACGGCCGCCGGTCTGTGACCGGCGGCCGTCTGCGGGCGGGGAGGGGCGTCACGTCTCCGTGCGGTACATCAGGTCCGTCTCGTACGTGGTGAAGCCGAGCCGCTCGTACACGGACACCGCCGCCTTGTTGTCGGCGTCGACGTAGAGCATCGCCGTCGGCAGCCCCTGCGCCTCCAGGTGCCGCAGCCCGATCGTGGTGAGCGCCTTGCCGAGCCCCCCGCCCTGCTCGCCGGGCCGCACTCCCAGCACGTACACCTCGCCCAGCCGCTCTTCCGCGTGCACCTTCGTCCAGTGGAAGCCGACGAGTTCGTCGCCGCGGAAGGCGAGGAAGAAGCCGGCCGGGTCGAACCAGGGCTCGGCCATGCGGGCGTCGAGGTCCCGCTGGGTCAGCGAGCCCTGCTCGGGATGGTGGGCGAAGGCCGCCGCGTTCACCGCGAGCCAGGCCGCGTCGTCCTGGCCGGGCACGAAGGTCCGCACGGTCACGTCCAGCGGCAGCACCGGCTCGGACAGGTTCAGCCCCTCCAACGGCCGCCGCATCTGGCGCAGTTCACGGAAGAGGGTGAGCCCGAGGACCTGCGCGAGATGCCGGGCGGCGGAGTGGCCGCCGTGCGCCCACACCCGCAGCCGCTTGCCGGACGCGGCGAGCAGGGCCGAGCCCAGCGCCCGCCCGTGCCCGTGCCCGCGGTGCGCGGGGTGCACGACCAGTTCGGCGGCCGGCGCCTCCACGGGGTCGGTGTCCTCCAGCTGCGCGTAGCCGACGAGTTCCTCGCCGACCGTGAGCAGCAGATGGGAGACGCCCTCGCGCTCGCCGTCGCGCAGTTGCAGCCGGCCCTGCTCGGACACCGCCTGCCGGCCGTCGTTCTTGGCGGCCTCCGCCAGCAGGGCGAGCACGGCCTCGGTCTGCCCGGGGGAGAGCGCGGAGTGGGTCTCGATGGAGCGGGTCCGGCCCGCGTTTGCGGTGTCGTCGCTGGTCATGCGTACGAGGGTAAAGGCGTCGGCCGTCAAAGTGGGGGCGGGTGGCGAACCGGACGTAAAGGCAAAGCGGAGGGCAAAGGGAAACCAGGATGTAACCAAGAACCCCCTGTCGCGCTACGCGCGTTGACCCTAGGCTGCCGCCGGACGGGGCCATGACACTCAGCAGACCCACAGCGGGGCTGCCGACCCACAGGGGGGCGTATGCCAGCCACCACACAGCCGTACCCGCGCCGCAGACGGGCCTACCGACTGCTGGCCGCGGCCGCCGCGCTCGCCACCGCCGGTGCCCTCGCGGCCGCGCTGCCGGCCGACGCGCACGAGAGCAAGGGCGGCGGTCATCTCCCGAGCCGCTACCAGGACGTCCAGCTGCTCTCCTTCAACGACCTGCACGGCAACCTCGAACCCCCGTCGGGTTCGTCGGGCCGGGTCACCGAGCTTCAGGCGGACGGTACGACGAAGACGATCGACGCCGGTGGTGTCGAGTACCTCGCGACGCATCTGCGTGAGGCCCGCAAGGGCAAGGCGTACTCCATCACCGCGGCGGGCGGCGACATGGTCGGCGCCTCCCCGCTGATCTCGGGTCTCTTCCACGACGAGCCCACCATCGAGGCGCTGAACAAGCTGGACCTGGACGTCACGAGCGTCGGCAACCACGAGTTCGACGAGGGCGCGAGGGAGCTGGCCCGCCTGCAGAACGGCGGCTGCCACCCGACCGACGGCTGCTACACGGACGAGGAGTTCGAGGGCGCCGACTTCCCCTACCTCGCCGCGAACGTCCTCGACGAGAAGACGAACAGGCCGATCCTCAAGCCGTACTGGGTCTGGAAGAAGAAGGACGTCAAGGTCGGCTTCATCGGCGTGACGCTGGAGGACACCCCGGGTGTGGTGTCCGCCGAGGGCGTCAAGGGCCTGAAGTTCAAGGACGAGGTCGAGACGATCAACAAGTACGCGCGCGTGCTCCAGGCGCAGGGCGTGAAGTCGATCGTGGCCCTCATCCACGAGGGCGGGCTGCCGGCCTCCGGCTCGTACAACTACGACTGCGACTCCGGGAGCGCGGGCAGCGGCATCTCCGGCCCGATCGTGGACATCGCGAAGAACATCTCGCCGTCGGTCGACGCGCTGGTCACCGGCCACACGCACGCGGCGTACGTCTGCACGATCCCGGACCCGGCGGGCAAGCCGCGCATGGTCACCTCGGCCGCCTCCTTCGGCCGCCTCTACACCGACACGACCCTCACGTACGACCGTTGGACGGGTGACATCGCCCGTACGTCGGTGAAATCGGCGAACCACGTGGTGACCCGGACCGTCGCCAAGGCGCCGGACCTGACCGAGCTGATCGCCAAGTGGAACACCCTCGCCGCCCCGATCGGCAACCGCGCGATCGGCCACATCTCGGCGGACGTCTCCAACACCGGCACGGAGTCGCCGATGGGCGACCTCATCGCCGACGCGCAACTGGCGTACGGCAGGGAGCTGGACGCGGAGACCGACCTCGCGCTGATGAACCCGGGCGGGGTGCGGGCGGGTCTGACCTACGCGGCGAAGGGGAGCGAGGGCGACGGTGTGGTGACGTACGCCGAGGGCTTCACGGTCCAGCCGTTCTCCAACACGGTCAACCTCCAGGACTTCACCGGCGCACAGCTCATCCAGGTGCTGAGGGAGCAGGTGAGCGGCACCAACGCCGCCTCCCCGAAGATCCTCCAGCCGTCGGCGAACCTCTCCTACACGCTGGACCTGACGAAGTCCGGCGCGGACCGCGTGGTGACGGACTCCATCAAGCTGAACGGCACGGCGATCGACCCGGCCGCCACCTACCGCGTCGCGACGAACAGCTTCCTCGCGGGCGGCGGCGACGGCTTCACGACCCTGGGCCAGGGCACGAACGACCTGGTCGGCGGCGACGACCTGGCCGCGCTGGTGGAGTACCTGACGGCGAACTCGTCGGCATCCGCGCCGATCGCACCGCCGGTGGCGAACCGGATCACGATCGTTCAGTGACCACTTGGGACATATGAGCCGGTGCGACGGCGGAACAGCCTCCGCCGCCGCACCGGCTCCCCCAGACACGCCACCCACACCACAACGGTCGCCGCCAGCACCATCCCCCACCGTTCGTGCGACGCCTCCCACCTCTTGTCCTGTGGGAAGACGAGCAGTGCCCAGCGGGCCGGGAGCGACAGGGGGCCGACCACGGCCGTGAAGAGCAGGGCCGCCGCCACCGAGGGGCCCGGGCGGGGTTCGTCCGTCAGGCGGATCGCGAGGGCTCCCGCGGCGAGCGCCAGGGCGCAGGCCGCGCCGGCCTCCAGGGTGACGGGGCCGACCGGAGGGCGGAGGTCGGACGGGATCAGCAGGACGACCGCCGTCCACCAGAGCACGGTGACCGGGGTGACCAGCGCGACCCGGAGCAGCGTGCGCAGGGGGCGCCGGGTCGGTACCGCCGCGGTGGTGTGGCGGGCCGGGTCGTCGAGGAGGAAGGCCAGGCCCAGGGCATGGGCGAGGGCGGCGGTGCGCAGCAGGGTCAACGCGGACCAGCCGGCGAGCGAGTCGCCGTACAGCCGCAGCAACCCCGCGAGCCCCAGCCCGAGCCCGCCACCCGCAGCGAGCGCCCGCCAAGGCAGGGTGCGCAGGACCGGAAGCGTCAACTCCCGTACCAGGCTCCGCACTTCACCGGCCCCGCGTTCCCCCCTCAGTCGCACTTGTCCGCCTCCTTCGGCGCCGCAACCCCGAGCAGCTCCGCCACCCGCGCGCTCGTCACCTTGGGTGCCGTCAGCTCGGCCCAGTGGGCCTTCACCTTCGCGGCAACGGACTGCTGCGGCTTCGCGAGCAGTTCGCGTACGACGTCCGTCTGGCCCGCCGTCATCTGGAGCGGGTCGGTCGGGGACAGGACGATCGCCGAGCCCGTCACGCTGTCGTCCAGGCGGACGTCGCGCAGGGATCGCATCGGGTCGGGCTGCCAGGACAGGGCGAGCCACATCGCGGTGACCATGCGGCCGTCGCACATCCCGCCCGTCGCCTTCTCGCTGCCCGCGACCAGCACCGAGGAGACCGCCGCCGAGAACTCGGGGACGCGGTTGCCGCCCCACCCCGTGCCGACCGTGACCTGGTAGGGGTTGGCCGAAGGGTCGATCGCGCCGTCGGAGTAGAGGCCGTCCGTGGCGTAGATCCGCTGCCGGACGAGGACCGGCTGGGTGTGCGCCCTGCCGCCGGCCAGGGACTGGACGTGCCGCACGACGGAAGCCCAGGTGGCCGTCCGCGGCTGCCATTCCGGGAAGGAGCAGTACGTGGAGCCGTCCCGGTTCACGCAAGTCTGCTGCTTCTCCGGGTTGTTGGTGGCCGCCGCCCGCGCCACGACCGTCTTCGCCGGAAGCCCCGAGGTCTGCGCCACCCCGCCCGTGACCGCCAGTGCCAGCGCCGCCGCCACCGCGCCCTTGAGCGCCCAGCCGCGACCGCCCCCGGCGACCACCGCGAGCAGCCCCACCGTCAGGCCGAGCCCGAGCAGGTACAGCGCGTGCCAGGCCGCCGGGCGGTCCATCAGGTCGGACGGGATGGCGCCGCTGCTCATCTCGCCCACCACCGGCGCCAGCCAGCGCGTGCCCCGCTCGCCGGTCCCCGTGGGGACCGCCCCGGCGAAGAAGAGGAAGAAGAACAGCACGATCGCCATCGGCACCGCGAACCCGGACGGGATCAGCCGCGCCAGCAGCACCCCGACCGCCCCGAACAGCAGCACGAGCAGCGGTCCCACGAGCAGTTCGGCCACCGAACCGGTCCCGACGGCGCCCGGCCGCAGCGCCTCCCACCCGAACTGCCCCGCCACGCCCACCGCGACGAGCAGCACGGCCGGTACGACGGACAGCACATGCGCCGCCGTACGCCGTCCGGGCGTGAGCACCAGGACCCCGAAGTGCCGTTCCGTGTCGTGCCGTTGCGAGCGCAGCACCGCGTGGTTGGCGCACAGCATCACCGCGAGGCCGACCAGCAGCGGGCCGCTCTGGGTGGCGCGGTCGGCGTTCTGCAGGGCGGGGAAGCCGTCCTCGAACTTCGGGGTGCGCCACACGATCCAGGCGACGTACGCCGCGAAGGCGAGCAGCATCGGTATGCGGGTCAGCAGTCGCCGCGCCTCGAACAACGCCAGGTCGAGCGTCGCCGACGTGGCCCCGCCGGAGTGCGCCGTCCGCTCCGTCACGGGCGCTTCTTCCAGCACCGCGCTCATGCCGCCACCCCCGCGCGCACGCCCGCGTCGTCGAGGGTGAGCAAGTAGCCGTCCTCCAGGGTGGGTTCGGCGAGGTCCGCGCCCTCGGGCGGGTTGCCGACGTTGCGGAAGGAGCCGGTGCCGGTGCGCCAGCCGGCCTTCGCGCCGGGGTCGCGTCCGGTGCTGTTCCAGACGCGGCCCGCGGCCCGTGCGGTCAGCTCGGCGGGGGTGCCGTCGAAGCGGATGGCGCCGCCCGCCATCACGAGCACGCGGTGGCAGAGCATCGCCACGTCCTCGGTCTGGTGGGTGGACAGGAGGACGGTCCGGCCCTCACCCGCCTGCGCGATCAACTCCCGGAAGCGCATGCGCTGTTCGGGGTCGAGGCCGACCGTCGGCTCGTCCAGGACCAGGAACCCGGGGTCGCCGACCAGCGCGGCGGCCAGCGCGACTCGCTGCCGCATACCGCCGGACAGCTTCCTGATGCGCTTGCCGCGCACCTCGGAGAGGTCGACCTGGTCGAGCACGCGCCGCACCTCGCGGTGGCGGGCGCCCCGGTCGGTCAGTTCCTTGAGGATCGCCACGTAGTCGACGAACTCGAAGGCCGTGAAGTCCGGGTGGAAACCGGGGGTTTGGGGCAGATAGCCGAGCCGCCGCCGCACCTCCTGCCGGCCGGCCGCCGTGCCCGGGTCCTGGCCGAGCACGGTGAAGGCTCCGCCGTCGGCGGGCACGGCGGTGGCCAGCACCCGCAACAGGGTCGTCTTTCCGGCGCCGTTGGGGCCGAGCAGGCCCGTGACGCCCGGTGTCAGCCGCAGCGACACGTCGTCGAGGGCGCGGGTCGCGCCGTAGCGCAGACTCAGCCCGGAGGCGGAAACGGTGGTGGTCATTCGGTACTCCCCCAGAAGCGGTCGGACAAAGAAGGCGCGACGGCGGTCATGCGGCGCTCCCCCGAAAGCGGTCGAATCGGTCCCGTACGAGAAACAGCAGGCCGCCCGCGAGCACGGCGACCGCCGCCGCCACCCCCTGGCCGGCCGCGGTGAACGGCGCGAGCGTGGAGCCGGGGCCGGCGTCGGCGGCCTTCGCCGCCAGCAGCACCGCGACCCACCCCCCGCCGACCAGCGACGGCGCGAGCACCGGGCCGAGCCGGGCGGACAGCGCGAGCCCGGTCGAGGTGAGCGCGAGCGCGGGCAGCAGCCAGGCCAGGGCGCCGAGGCCGTAGCCGGGCAGCGCGAGCGTCGCGAGCCCGCTGAGGCCGAGCACGGCGGCGAGGACGGCGACGGTACGGATCATCAGCAGCCGGAACCCGTGCACCGGGGCGACCACCGCCATCTCGTACGTCGAGTCCAGCGCGGGCCCGTACGACAGCGCGACCCCGGCGAGCGGGAGCAGCGGCGCGAGGGCCAGGAACAGGGTCGGCGACGCGGAGTTGCGGGCCGAGTGGGCGGCCGCGACGGACATCACGAGGACCGCGACGACCGAGCCCAGCCAGGAGCGGCGCAGCACGGGCGTCGCCGCGAGCAGCCGCGCGACGTGATCGGCGACCCCGACCCGCACCAGCGTCCGCTCGAACAACCCCGGCCGGGGAGCGTCGAGTTCGGCGTCGAGCCGCTCCCAGCCGGCGTCGAGGGAGACGGGATCGCTCACGGAGGCGAGCACCCCGCGGCACTCGGCGCACGCGACCAGATGCGTGTCTGCCGACCAGAGCATCGGGGCCGCCAACTCGCCCTGGGCGTAGGCCCGTAGATCCTCGGCTTCCACATGCCACGTCATGCCAGCGCCTCCCTCAGCTGCTTGCGGGCCCGCATCGCCCGTGTCTTGACCGTCCCCGGCGGAATCCCCAGCAGGACGGCCGCCTCGCGGGTGGTCAGCCCGTCGATGACCGTCGCCTGGAGGACCGCCCTCAGCTCCGGCGAGAGCCGGACCAGGGCGCCCGCGAGGTCCCCGTGCTCCACCCCCGCGAGCACGCGCTCCTCCGCGGACGCCTCGTCCCGGTGCCGCAGCCGCGCCAGCGCCTGCCGCAGCCGCCCCCGCGCCCCGTCGCCGCGCACCGCGTCGACCAGCCGCCGCGACCCGATCCGCCACAGCCACCCGGCCACGTCACCGTCCTCGCGGTAGCGGGCCTTGCCCCGCCAGATCGCCAGGAACGTCTCCTGTACGACGTCGTCGACGATCCCCGCGTCGGCGCACCGGCCGCGCAACCGGGCGGTCAGCCACGGCGCGTACCGCCGGTACAGCTCCTCGCAGGCGCGCCGGTCCCCGTCCGCGGCGGACCGCAGCAGCTCCCCGTCGCTTCTCGTTTCGCTCACGTCCCCTCATCGGATGGGCACGGCGGATCGGTTCACGCGATCTCGCTTGACTTTTTCAGACCCCTTCAACCACCCTTTCACTACTCAATTAGTGAAAGGGTGGTTGTACGGGTGGTCGAGTACCGCATCGACCGGCGCTCCGGCGTCGCCACCTACGTCCAGATCGTCCAGCAGACCAAGCAGGCCCTCCGGCTGGGCCTCCTGGAGCCGGGAGACAAGCTGCCCACCGCGCGCGAGGTGGTCGAGGCCACCGCGATAAACCCGAACACCGTCCTGAAGGCCTACCGCGAGCTGGAACGCGAGGGCCTGGTGGAGGCCCGCCGCGGCCTCGGCACCTTCGTACGCCGCTCACTGGGCACCGCCACTCCGGCCGAGTCGCCCCTGCACGGGGAACTGGACGCGTGGGCGTCGAAGGCCCGCGAGGCCGGCCTGGACCGGGAGGACGTGGCGGCGCTCTTCACCGCCGTACTCGAGAAGCACTTCACCGACAAGCACAGCCTGGGGGACGTTTCATGACCGACACCGCCGGCCTCGCCCTGGAGGCGACCGCCGTGGGCAGGCGCTTCGGCGCCCGTTGGAAGGCGCCGGCCTGGGCGCTGCGCGACTGCACGTTCAAGCTCGCCGCGGGCCGCGTCTGCGCGGTCGTCGGCCCGAACGGCGCCGGCAAGTCCACGCTCCTCGCCCTCGCCGCCGGCCTGCTGGTCCCGACCGAGGGCACGGTCACCGTCCTCGGCACCGACCCGGCCTCGGCCCGCACCCGCGTGGGCTACGTCGCCCAGGACAAGCCGCTGTACCCGCAGCTGACCGTCGCCGAGACCCTGCGCATGGGCGCCGATCTGAACCCCGGCCGCTGGGACGCGGCGACCGGCGAGCGGATCGTGGCCGACGGCGGCCTCGACCCGGCCGCCCGCGTCCGCTCCCTCTCCGGCGGCCAGCGCACCCGCGTGGCGCTCGCCCTGGCCCTCGCCAAGCGGCCCGAACTGCTGCTCCTGGACGAGCCGATGGCCGACCTGGACCCGCTGGCCCGGCACGAGCTGATGGGCGTGCTGATGGCGCAGGCCGCCCAGCACGGCACCACGATCGTGATGTCCTCGCACGTGGTCGCCGAGCTGGAGGGCTCCTGCGACCACCTCCTCCTCATCGGCGGCGGCCGGGTGCGGCTGTCCGGCGAGATCGACGACCTCCTCGCCGCGCACGTGCGCGTGTCCGGCCTCGCGGAGACCTCCCTCGACCCGCACACGGTCGTCGAGGCCCGCACCACGGGCCGCCAGCTGACCGCCCTGGTCCGGCCGTCCGGCCCACTCCCCGAGAGCCTGCGCACGAGCACACCCTCCCTGGAGGAGCTCGTCCTGTCCTACCTGCGCAACCCCCAGGCCCCGGGCACCACCCCGGCCGAGCACGAGAAGGCCGCGATATGACCGCCCTGGCCGCCCCCGCCGCGCTCCGCGCCCCGTCCCCCCGCCTGTCCCGCTGGCTGCTGCGCCTGCACCGCCCGGCCCTGTACGTGTTCACGGGACTGGTCCTCGTACTGGCCGCGGCGCTGCTGTGGCTGTGGGGCCCGCTGACGGACGCCGCCGCCGAGGGCTGGCGGCAGTGGAACGCGTGCGGCGACCACCCGCGCTGCTCGTACGACCAGGACGCGATCCTGCGCTACAAGAAGGTCTACGACGTCACCACGCTGGCCATGTTCCTGCTCCCGTTCCTGGTCGCCGCCTGGGCGGGCGGTGCGCTGACCGGCGGCGAACTGGAGAACGGCACCGCCGAGCTGACCTGGACCCAGGGCGTGACCCCGGCCCGCTGGCTCGCCGCCAAGCTGGCCCTGCCGGCCGCCCTGGTCGCCGTCGGCACCGGGCTCCTGGTCCTGCTGCACCATCTGATGTGGTCGGCGGGCGAGGGCCGCATCGACACCAGCAAGTCCTGGTATGACACCCTCACCTTCGCCGTCAACGGCCCCGGTCTGGTCGGTCTCGCCCTCGCCGGTCTGGTCGTCGGGGCCCTCGCGGGCCTGGTCGTGCGCCGGGCGCTCGCCGCGCTGGGCGTCGCTCTGGCCGCGATGGCCGCCCTGTGGTTCGCCACCTTGTCGGCGCTGCCGTACCTGTGGCCGGCCGTCACCACGACGGGCGACCTGGACAGCGGCTTCGCCGTCGACGGCCTCCACGTCGACTACGGCCTCGTCACCTCCACCGGCCGGCACATCCCGGTGCCGGTCTGCAACGGGAGGTGCGAGGACGTGTACACGAAGCTCGACGCCGTCGGCATCTACAACGACTACCACCCCCGCTCCCACTTCTGGCCGCTGCACCTGATGGAGGCCGGGCTCCTGCTCGCCCTCGCCGCGCTGCTGACCCTGCTCGCCTTCCGCCTGCTCACCCGCCGGACCGCCACGGCCCGCCACCGCGAGGAGGCCGCCGTATGACCACATTCGCCCTGCCCGGACTGCCCCGCACGGTTCTGCGGCTGCACCGAACGGCACTGATCGTCTGGGGCACGTTCGTCGCCGCCGTGATCGGCTGGCTGGTCTGGCTGAACACGGTCACCGCAGACCGGGGCGAGCGGGAGATGGCCTACTGCGAGCACCACGAGACCTGCAACATCCTCACCGCGCTGAACTACAGCGAGCGGACCGGCTACATCGGCACCCTCGTCTGCTACAGCTTCCTCGCGGTCGCCGCCTGGGCGGGCGCCGCGCTGATCGGCCGGGAGCTGGAGTCGGGTACGGCGAAGCTGGCGTGGACGCAGGGCGTCACCCCCGTCCGCTGGCTGACCGCCAAGCTGGCCCTGCCCGCGCTGCTGCTCACCCTCGGCGGGACGGCGCTGGTGCTGGCGTTCCGCTGGGGCTGGAGCGCCCACCGGGACCTGATGGGCGACGACTGGACCTTCGCCGACGTCTTCGTGGCCCGCGGTCCGGCGACGGTGGCGTACGGGCTGTGCGCCCTCGCGGTCGGCACGCTCACCGCGCTCCTGATCCGCCGCACCCTGCCCGCCCTCGGCATCTCCCTCGCCGCGATGTGGCTCCTCAACTTCGTCCTGGAGCGCCACCGCGGCTCCTTCTGGCCCACGCTGACCCGGACCTCGGCGACCCGCTTCGACCTCCAGAACGGCCTCTGGCAGCTGACCAAGGGACATGGCGCCGACGGCTATTACGTCACCTACCACCCGCAGTCCCACTTCTGGCCCATGCACCTCGTGGAGACCGGCATCGTCCTCGCCGTCGCCGCCCTCGCGACCCTGATCGCCTTCCGCCTGCTCCCCCGCCGCACCGTGTGACGCACCCGATCCGCGTACGTCCTTTCCACGGGGGGACGGACGTACGTACCCTCGGGGGCGGCTCCCAGCCAGGTGTTACGCCGGTCCGGCCGGCGTAGACGCCCGGGAGCCGCTCCCCGATATCCCGCACGCCATGTCGCCGTAACCAACGGTTCAGACGGGCTTGCGACGCTCGGCCAATGACGCCCTCCGTGCCAGAGCCTTCGCCGCCCTCCGAGGGGACCGCGGGGAACGGGGACGCCCTCCACACCGTGGCCGCTCTCCCGCCCGCCGCCTCCGACGCGCCCGTGACGCCGTTGGCGCGGAAGAATGGGTCCATGAGTCAGCCAAACGCCCAGGCACAGGTCCAGCACCCGCAGCCCTCCGTGGGCTCCATAGCCGCGCACCGCCCGCACACGGTGGCCGCCGCGGTCTCCGACCTGGAACCCGACATCGACGCCGACCTCGATGCCTACGAGGAGTCCCAGGTCGACGGGGTACAGCTGCCGCAGGGCCGGTTCCTGGACCGGGAGCGCAGCTGGCTCGCGTTCAACGAGCGCGTCCTCGAACTCGCCGAGGACCCGAACACCCCGCTGCTCGAACGGGCCAACTTCCTCGCGATCTTCGCCAGCAACCTGGACGAGTTCTTCATGGTCCGGGTGGCCGGTCTGAAGCGCCGTATCGCCACCGGGGTCGCCACCCGTTCGGCGTCCGGCCTCCAGCCGCGCGAGGTGCTGGAGATGATCTGGGCCCGCTCCCGCGAGCTGATGGCCCGGCACGCCGCCTGCTACCACGAGGACGTCGCCCCCGCGCTCGCGGAGGAGGGCATCCACCTGGTCCGCTGGAGCGAGCTGACGGAGAAGGAGCAGGCGCGCCTCTTCACGCTCTTCCGGCACCAGATCTTCCCGGTCCTGACCCCCCTCGCGGTCGACCCGGCGCACCCCTTCCCGTACATCTCCGGCCTCTCCCTGAACCTGGCCGTGGTGGTACGCAACCCGGTCACCGGCCACCGGCACTTCGCCCGCGTCAAGGTCCCGCCGCTGCTGTCCCGCTTCCTGGAGAGCTCCCCCGGCCGTTACGTGCCCATCGAGGACGTCATCGCCGCGCACCTGGAGGAGCTGTTCCCGGGCATGGAGGTCCTGGAGCACCACGCCTTCCGCCTCACCCGCAACGAGGACCTGGAGGTCGAGGAGGACGACGCCGAGAACCTGCTCCAGGCCCTGGAGAAGGAGCTCATGCGGCGCCGCTTCGGACCGCCGGTGCGCCTGGAGGTGGAGGAGTCCATCGACCGCGAGGTCCTCGACCTCCTGGTCCGCGAGCTGAAGATCTCCGAGGCCGAGGTGTACCCGCTGCCGGGTCCGCTGGACCTCACCGGCCTCTTCCGGATCGCCTCCATCGACCGGCCCGAGCTGAAGTACCGCAAGTTCATCGCGGGCGTCCACCGCGACCTGGCCGAGGTCGAGTCGGCGTCCGCGCCGGACATCTTCGCCGCCCTGCGCACCCGGGACGTCCTGCTGCACCACCCGTACGACTCCTTCTCCACCTCCGTCCAGGCCTTCCTGGAGCAGGCGGCGAACGACCCGGACGTCCTCGCCATCAAGCAGACCCTGTACCGGACTTCGGGCGATTCCCCGATAGTCGACGCGCTCATCGACGCCGCCGAGTCCGGCAAGCAGGTGCTCGTCCTGGTCGAGATCAAGGCACGCTTCGACGAGCACGCCAACATCAAGTGGGCGCGCAAGCTGGAGGAGGCGGGCTGCCATGTCGTCTACGGCCTGGTCGGCCTGAAGACCCACTGCAAGCTGTCCCTGGTGGTCCGTCAGGAGGGCGACACGCTACGGCGTTACAGCCACGTCGGCACCGGCAACTACCACCCGAAGACGGCACGCCTGTACGAAGACCTCGGCCTGCTCACCGCCGACCCCCAGGTGGGCGCCGACCTGTCCGACCTGTTCAACCGCCTCTCCGGCTACTCTCGCCGGGAGACGTACCGCCGCCTCCTGGTCGCCCCGAAATCCCTGCGGGACGGCCTGATCGCGCGGATCAACAAGGAGGCCCAGCACCACCGTGCCGGGCGTCCCGCGTTCATCCGCATCAAGGTCAACTCGATGGTCGACGAGGCCCTCATCGACGCGCTCTACCGCGCGTCCCAGGCCGGCGTGCCGGTCGACGTCTGGGTGCGCGGCATCTGCGCGATCCGCCCCGGCGTGACCGGCCTGTCGGAGAACATCCGGGTCCGCTCGATCCTCGGCCGCTTCCTGGAACACTCCCGGGTCTTCGCCTTCGGCAACGGCGGCGAACCCGAGGTGTGGATCGGCAGCGCCGACATGATGCACCGCAACCTCGACCGCCGTATCGAGGCCCTGGTCAGGGTTACCGACCCGGCCCACCGCGCAGCCCTGAACCGGCTGTTGGAGACCGGCATGTCCGACACCACCTCCTCCTGGCACCTCGGCCCGGACGGCGAGTGGATCCGGCACGCCATCGACGCGGACGGCCAACCCCTGCGGAATATCCAGGAGATGCTCATAGACGCCCGGAGGCGCCGGCGTGGCACAGCAACACCTTGACCCGACGGACCCCACGGCCGGGCCCGCCCCCACCGGGGACGCCCTCGCGGGCTACCTGCGGGCCCAGGCCACGGAGTTCCTCCGCGCCCTGCGGCTGCACCGCGAGTCCGGTGCGGCCGCGAACGGCACGGACGAATCCGTCGACGCGGCCCGCGCCCTGCGCCGCTCGGTCCGCCGCATCAGCGGCAGCCTGCACACGTACCGGCCGCTGCTGGAGACCGACTGGTCGGAGAGCCTGCGCCCGGAACTGGCCTGGCTGTCGGGCACGTTGACGATGGAGCACGCGTACGCGGCCCGTCTGGAGCGGCTGTTGCTGGCGCTGCACCGCTTGTCAGGAGCCGCGGTCTTCCCTGCTCAGACCAGCGCAGCTGTGGGCACTCCCGCCGACGTAGCTGCGGGCAGTCGTGCCGCTGGGGCGGCACCCGTCCCACTGAAAGCGGCACCGTCCCACGCCGGGCCCCCAAACCCCGCCCCCACTGCGGACCGCGGCAATCTCACCGTCGGCGCGGCAAAAGCAGGCGCCCTCCTCGAACGTCAGCTCACCCTCGCCCGCACCCGGGCCCACAGCACCGCCCTCCAGGCCCTCGGCTCCTCCCGCTTTCACGCCGTCGCGGACAAGGTCGCCGTCCTGGCCAGCGAGGTCCCCCTCACCCCCACCGCCGCCACCACGAACCTCCACCCCCTGGCAGCCGCGGCCGAGGAACGCCTCACGGACGCCATCGCCGCCCTCCCCCTCGTCACCGCCGGCCACCCCTACAACGCCGAGGCCCTCATCCACGGCCTCTCCCCCGACCCGGCCCCGCACCCCCAGGACGCTCCCTGGCACCAGGTCCGCCTCCTCCTCCGCCTGCACCGCTACGCCCGCGAGGCCCTCCACGGCGAGAACGTTCCCGTGGACGTCCGCCTCCTCACCGCGGGCCAGGCCCTGGACCGCCACCGTGACGCGTCGGAGGCGGCGGCGGCCGCGGCCTCGGCGGCCCGGACCCCCCGTATCGCGCCGGCCACCGCCTACGCGCTCGGGGTACTCCACGCTGATCAGCGCCACGAGGTGGAGGCGGCGCGGTTCGCGTTCCAGCAGTGCTGGCAGAAACAGGTGGTGAGTACGTGACGGCGACCCCGGAAGGCAACCACACCCTCATCCAGGCGGCCGGCTGCATCCTCTGGCGCCGCTCCCCCGTGGACGGCGAGCTGGAGGTCTGCCTGGTCCACAGGCCGAAGTACGACGACTGGTCCCATCCCAAGGGCAAGCTGAAGCGCGCCGAGGAGCCGCTCGCGGCCGCCCTGCGCGAGGTCGCGGAGGAGACGGGTTACACGGCGGAGCCCGGCGTCGAGCTGTCCTCGGTGCGGTACTTCGCCAACGGCCGTCCCAAACAGGTGCGTTACTGGGCCGCCGAGGCGATCTCCGGCGGCTTCACGCCCAGCACGGAGGTGGACCGCATCCTGTGGCTCTCCCCCGCCGCGGCCCGCAGCCGCCTGACCCAGCACCGCGACCGCACGCTCGTCGACGAACTGCTGACGGCACTGCGTCACGCCTGAGGGGTGGTCAGGTGCACCTGGGCGTCCGTCCGGGCCTGGCTCCGGGCTCTGCGCGCCGGTCCCCGCCACCCGCAACTGCACCGGGCGAAGCAGAACCGCCCTTGTTCGACCGTCATCGTGCGGTGTTCCTCCTGAGCCACGCTGACAACGTTACCGAGCCCGAGTAAAGGCCTCGTATGCGCGTGACGGCCCCTCCTACCCGTCGTTAAGCGGAACGACAGGGGGCCCGTGACGGACGTACCGGCTGGGGGTAGGCAGGCGATGGCGGAGCGGCAGCACAGGGTGGGCGGGGCGGTCGCCGCGGGGATCGCCGTCTGTCTCGGCGCGGCCGGATGTTCCGGTGGCGCTGCCGCCGAGGACTCCCGCGGCTCCGACGCCGTGCAGGTGCTGCACCGGGCGCCCGGCACCCTGGTCGACGCGGGCAGCTCGAAGGCGACGACCTCGATGGAGATGGCAACCGGCGGCACCCGCGTCACCATCCGCGGCCAGGGCGTGTACGACTACCGGCGGCAGCTCGGCCGGTTGTGGGTGCGGTTGCCGCAGGATCCGACCGGTACCGCCGAGCACCGCCCGATCACCGAACTCCTCGCGCCCGGCGCCCTGTTCATGAAGAACCGGGGCGCCGGAGTGCCCGCCGACAAGTGGGTCCGGGTGGACACGGCCGGCCTCGCCGACGGGAACCTGGTGACCGGCGGCGCCACCGACCCGTTCGCCGCGGCCGGGCTGCTGCGCGGGACGCGTACGGCGACGTATCTCGGGAAGACGCGGCTGGCGGGGGTGCCGGTGCGGCACTACCGCGGGACGACGGAGCTGCCCGCGGCGGTGGTGAAAGGGTTCGCCAGGAGGTCGGTGCCGTTCGACGCGTACCTCGACGAGCAGGGCCGTGTCCGCAAGGTCCGGCACGAGTTCAGCTTCGTCAACGGGCGGCAGAAAGGCACGGTCGTGGTCTACTCGACGACCTTGCTGTACGACTTCGGGACCCCCGTCGACGTACGTCTCCCGGCCTCGAAGGACATCTACGCGGGGAAGATCGCGGAATAGCAAGTGGGCGTGACGGGCGTCAAGAACTAGCCCGTCCGTGCCATGCGCGGTGTGTAGGCCGCTCCCTACTCTAGGAAGTCGGTGACGGCAGAGATGAGGTGACGCACGTGGCTCCGGTCGGCGGTACGGCAGTTCAGGACCACGTGGCCCTCGCCGAGATCGAACTGTGCGGAGAGCTGATCATCGCGGCCTCGGCCGCCGAGGAGCGGCTCAGCCTTGCGAGCATCGACGAGGTGCTGAAAGTGGCCGAAGAGCGTGAGGCCTCCGGCGACTAGCCGGAGGCCCCCCTTCGGATCCGGGCCCGGGTCAGGTGCGCAGCAGGCGTCCGATCGCCTTCGTCGCCTCCTCGACCTTCGCGTCGATCTCGTCACCGCCCTTGACCGCCGCGTCCGCGACGCAGTGCCGCAGGTGCTCCTCCAGCAGCTGCAGCGCGAAGGACTGCAGGGCCTTGGTGGAGGCGGACACCTGGGTGAGTATGTCGATGCAGTAGACGTCCTCGTCGACCATCCGCTGCAGGCCGCGGATCTGGCCCTCGATCCGGCGCAGCCGCTTGAGGTGCTCGTCCTTCTGTTTGTGGTAGCCGTGCGTGGTGGTTCCGGAGGGCGCCGTGGCGCCGGCCTCGGTCGTCGTCATCGCGTCCTCCCGCAACTCAAGGGGACATATACCCCAGGTGGGTATATGGTATCGAACTTTGCTGGGTATAGGGCCTTTGGCCAAGGCCGGAACCCGAGCCCCGTACCGCCCCCGTGCTGAGCACTCTGCCTGATGGGCGACACTGGACGACGGCCCATTAGCCGTGGCCGGATGATGCACTTAGCATCAGCCTGACCGAAACCGATGCAATCCGAGGACCCCTTGTGCGCTTTCGTCTGACCCCCAGGGAGACGAGCTTCTACGACATGTTCGCCGCATCCGCGGACAACATCGTCACGGGCTCGAAACTCCTGATGGAACTGCTCGGGGCGGACGCCTCCGCCCGGGCCGAGATCGCAGAGCGTATGCGGGCCGCTGAACACGCAGGTGACGACGCCACGCACGCGATCTTCCACCAGCTGAACTCCTCCTTCATCACGCCCTTCGACCGCGAGGACATCTACTCCCTCGCGTCCTCCCTCGACGACATCATGGACTTCATGGAGGAGGCCGTCGACCTGGTCGTCCTCTACAACGTCGAGGAGCTGCCCAAGGGCGTCGAGCAGCAGATCGAGGTCCTGGCGAGGGCGGCGGAGCTCACGGCGGAGGCCATGCCGAACCTCCGCACGATGGACAACCTCACCGAGTACTGGATCGAGGTCAACCGCCTCGAGAACCAGGCCGACCAGATCCACCGCAAGCTTCTCGCCCACCTCTTCAACGGCAAGTACGACGCCATCGAGGTGCTGAAGCTGAAGCAGATCGTGGACGTCCTGGAGGAAGCGGCGGACGCCTTCGAGCACGTGGCGAACACGGTGGAGACCATCGCCGTCAAGGAGTCCTGAGGCGTCGATGGACACCTTCGCCCTGGTCGTGACCATCGCGGTCGCGCTCTTCTTCACGTACACCAACGGCTTCCACGACTCGGCGAACGCGATCGCGACGTCGGTCTCCACGCGGGCGCTCACGCCGCGAGCGGCCCTGGCCATGGCCGCGGTGATGAACCTCGCCGGTGCCTTTCTCGGCAACGAGGTCGCCAAGACCGTCAGCGAGGGGCTGATCGAGACCCCGTCGGGTTCGCACGGGATGGGCATCCTCTTCGCGGCGCTGACCGGCGCGATCGTCTGGAACCTCGTCACCTGGTACTTCGGCCTGCCCTCCTCGTCCTCCCACGCCCTGTTCGGCGGCCTGGTCGGCGCGGCGCTGGCGGGCGGCTCCGACGTCCTGTGGCACGGGGTGCTGGAGAAGGTCGTCATCCCGATGTTCGTCTCGCCCTTCGTCGGCCTGATCGTCGGCTACCTGGTGATGACGGCCATCATGTGGCTCTTCCGCCGCTCCAACCCGCACAAGGCCAAGCGCGGCTTCCGTATCGCGCAGACCGTCTCCGCGGCGGGCATGGCGCTCGGCCACGGCCTCCAGGACGCCCAGAAGACGATGGGCATCGTCGTCATGGCACTGGTGATTTCCGGCCATGAGACGTACGGCGACCCGATCCCGGTCTGGGTGAAGATCGTCTGCGCGCTGATGCTGTCCCTGGGCACGTATGCGGGCGGCTGGCGCATCATGCGCACGCTGGGCCGCAAGATCATCGAGCTGGACCCGCCCCAGGGCTTCGCGGCGGAAACAACCGGCGCGTCGATCATGTTCGTCACGGCCTACCTCTTCAAGGCCCCCATCTCCACGACCCACGTGATCACCTCGGCCATCATGGGCGTAGGCGCGACGAAGCGCGTGAACGCGGTCCGCTGGGGCGTGGCCAAGAACATCGTCCTGGGCTGGTTCATCACGATGCCGGCGGCGGCGCTGGTAGCAGCGGGAGCCTTCGGCCTGGTGAACCTGGCGTTCCTGTAACTGCTCAGGACATCGGAGCACGTACGGGGGCGTTCGGGGACGAGCAACTGCCGCCCCGATCCCCCGCCCCCACTCAGCCCGTCCGGGGACATTCGAGGACGAGCGACTGCCATCCCCATCCCCCCCCCCCCCCGCCGAGAGCGACCCCACACGCTCCTGCCCGGCACCACCCAGCCCGCCCCGGGGGCGTTCGAGGACGAGCAAACGCCATCCCGATCCCCCACCCACCCACTGAGGGCGGCCCCACACGCCCCCGCCCGGCACCACCCAGCCCGTCCGGCGTTTGAGGACGAGGCCCCTTCAGGGCCGATCGGGGGGCTGGGGGCGTGTACCCCCGCACAGCCGCAGGCATACGACGACGGGCCCGCCCCCGGGAGCCAGGGGCGGGCCCTTCATCGTCCTCGCGGTGGCACCGCCATGCAGCACCGCGAGGGGTTCGTCACGGCCTAGCCGAAGCGGCCGGAGATGTAGTCCTCCGTGGCCTGGACCGACGGGTTGGAGAAGATGCGTTCCGTGTCGTCGATCTCGATCAGCTTGCCGGGCTGTCCGACGGCGGCCAGGTTGAAGAACGCCGTGCGGTCGGAGACACGCGCCGCCTGCTGCATGTTGTGCGTCACGATGACGATCGTGAAGCGCTCCTTGAGCTCACCGATCAGGTCCTCGATTGCGAGGGTGGAGATCGGGTCCAGGGCCGAGCAGGGCTCGTCCATGAGCAGCACCTTCGGCTCGACCGCGATCGCCCGGGCGATGCACAGCCGCTGCTGCTGACCACCGGACAGACCCGAGCCCGGCTTGTTCAGGCGGTCCTTGACCTCGTTCCAGAGGTTCGCGCCCTTGAGCGACTTCTCGACCGTGTCGTCGAGCTCGCTCTTCTTGAACTTGCCGTTGAGCTTGAGACCGGCGACCACGTTCTCGTACACCGACATCGTCGGGAACGGGTTCGGCCGCTGGAAGACCATGCCGATCTCGCGCCGCACGGCCACCGGGTCGACCCCGGCGCCGTACAGGTTCTCGTCGTCGAGCATGACCTTGCCCTCGACCCGGCCGCCCGACGTCACCTCGTGCATCCGGTTCAGGGTGCGCAGGAACGTGGACTTGCCGCAGCCGGACGGGCCGATGAAGGCCGTGACGGTACGGGGCTCGATGGTCATCGAGATGTCCTCGATGGCCCTGAACGAGCCGTAGTAGGCGCTGAGGCCGCTGACGTCGATTCGCTTGGCCATTACTACTTCACTTCCAAAAGTCTGGTGGGGTCGCTGTCTGGCCCCACGCGGCGGTAGCCGCACATTGACGCTTTAGCGACCGGACTTGGGGGCCTTCCAGCGGGCGATGCCGCGGGCCACCAGGTTGAGGATCATCACGAAGGCGATCAGCGTGAGCGACGCCGCCCAGGCGCGGTCGTACGCCGCGTTCGCGCCGGCGCTCTGCGCGTACTGCTGATAGATGTACAGCGGCAGCGACTGCTGCGCACCCTCGAACGGGTTGTTGTTGATGAACCGGTTGCCGAACACCAACAGCAGGACGGGCGCGGTCTCACCGGCGATACGGGCGACCGCCAGCATGACACCGGTCGTGATGCCGCCGATGGAGGTCGGCAGGACCACCTTGAGGATCGTGCGCCACTTCGGCACGCCCAGCGCCAGGGACGCCTCGCGCAGCTCGTTCGGGACGAGCTTGAGCATCTCCTCGGTGGAGCGGACGACGACCGGCATCATCAGGATGGCCAGGGCCATCGAACCGGCGAAGCCGAACGGCTCCATGTCGAAGATCAGCATCAGCGACAGGATGAACAGACCCGCGACGATCGACGGGATACCCGTCATGACGTCGACGAAGAAGGTCACCGCGCGGGCGAGCTTCCCGCGGCCGTACTCCACCAGGTACACGGCGGTGAGGATGCCGACCGGCGCCGCGATGATCGTGGCGAGGCCGACCTGCTCCAGGCTGCCGATGATGGCGTGGTAGATGCCACCGCCCGGCTGGGAGTCGGGGACGACACCCATCGAGTGGGTCAGGAAGTAGACGTCCAGGACCTTCACACCGCGCGAGATGGTCGTCCACACCAGGGAGACCAGCGGTACCAGGGCGACCAGGAAGGCGACCCAGACCAGGCCGGTCGCGATGCGGTCCTTGGCCTGCCGGCGTCCCTCGACGTAAGCGGCGATGCCGTACGTGGCGAAGAGGAAGAGCAGCGCGGCGATCAGGCCCCACTGGACCTTGCTGTCGAGCCCGGCGCCCGCGCCGATGCCGACGGCCACGAGCAGGGAGCCGGCGGCGATCGCCCACGGCGACCACTTCGGCAGACGGGCGCCGTGCAGGGCGCCGGGGCGCTTGTCGGCGATGGTGGCGTTGCTCATGCGTTGGCCCCCGAGTACTCCGCACGACGGGCGATGATGAGCCGGGCCGCGCCGTTGACGAGCAGGGTGATGACGAACAGGACCAGACCGGAGGCGATGAGCGCGTCACGGCCGAACTCGTCGGCCTCGCTGAACTTGCTGGCGATGTTCTGGGCGAAGGTGCCGCCGCCGCCGTTGAGCAGGCTGGCGTGGATCAGGAAGTCGGGGGAGAGCACGGTCGCGACGGCCATGGTCTCGCCGAGCGCGCGGCCGAGGCCGAGCATCGAGGCGGAGATGACACCGGAGCGGCCGAAGGGGAGGACGGCCATGCGGATGACCTCCCAGCGGGTGGCGCCGAGCGCCAGCGCCGCTTCCTCGTGCATCTGCGGGACCTGGCGGAAGACCTCGCGGCTCACGTTGGTGATGATCGGCAGGATCATGATCGCGAGCAGGATGCCGACGGTGAGCATCGAGCGCGGCGGGCCCTCGTCCCAGGAGAGGACGCCGGTCCAGCTGAAGTAGTCGTTCAGCCAGCCGAAGAGGCCGGTGAGGTGCGGAACCAGTATCAGCGCGCCCCACAGGCCGTAGACGATCGACGGCACGGCGGCCAGCAGGTCGATCACGTAGGCGATCGGACCGCGCAGCTGGCGCGGCGCGTAGTGGGTGAGGAACAGCGCGATGGCCACCGCGATCGGGACCGCGAGGACCATGGCGATGATCGAGGAGATGATCGTGCCGTAGGCCAGCACCGCGATGCCGAAGGTCGGCGGCTGGATGTTGGTGTTCCACTCGAAGGTGGTGAGGAAGTTCCCGTGGTCCTTGCTGATGGCGAGGGACGCACGGTAGGTGAGGAAGACCGCGATCGCGGCCATGATCACCAACAGGAAGATGCCCGACCCACGGGAGAGACCGAGGAAGATCCGGTCTCCGGGTCGGGTGGCGCCGCGGGCGTTGCGCTTCTGCTCGGCCTCGGTCGGCTGCGGGGCGGGGGGTGGTGTGTCTTCGGTGTTCTGCGTCGTTATGTCCATCGGGTTCTCCGGTCTGCGGAACCACATCCATGATGCGGTTCTGCGAAGCCGTACGTCTCGGTACGGCTCGTGGCGGCGGTGCACCGGACGGTGCGGTCCGGTCCCGGGACGAGGCCCGGGACCGGACCGCACTCTCAGATCAGCTAAGGCCGTCGATGGTGGTGCGGACCTTGGCGATGATGTCGGCGGGCATCGGGGCGTACTTCAGACCGTTGAGGAGGCCCTGGCCGTCCTCGGAGGCGATGTACGTCAGGAACGCCTTGGTGGCGGGCAGGGTGTCCGCCTTGTTGCCCTTGTCGCAGGCGATCTCGTAGGTGACCAGGGTGATCGGGTAGGCGCCGTCGGCCTTGGTCGTGTAGTTCAGCTGGAGCGACAGGTCCTTGCCGGTGCCGATGACCTTGGCGTCGGCGATGGCCTTGGTGGCGGAGTCGCTGCTCGGGGCGACCGGGGCGCTGGCGCCCGTGTCGATCGAGACGGCCTTCATGCCGTCGGCGACGTAGGAGAGCTCCATGTAGCCGATGGCGCCGTTGGTCTGCTTGACACCGGCGGCGACACCCGCGGACTGGGCGGCGGCCTGGCCACCCTTGGCCTGCCACGCCTTACCGCCCTCGTACTTCCAGTTGTCGGGGGTGGCGGCGATCAGGTACTTGGTGAAGTTGTCCGTGGTGCCGGACTCGTCCGAGCGGTGGAACGCCTGGATCTTCAGGTCGGGAAGCTTCGCGTCGGGGTTCAGCTTCTTGATCGCGGCGTCGTTCCACTTGGTGATCTTGCTGTCGAAGATCTTCGCCAGGGTGGGGGCGTCCAGGACCAGGTTGTCCACGCCGGAGAGGTTGTAGGCGACGGCGATCGGGCCACCGACCATCGGGAGGTCGATGCCCTGGCCGCCGGTGCAGACCTTCTTGGAGGCGGTGACCTCTTCGGGCTTCAGCGCCGAGTCGGAGCCGGCGAAGGCGAGCTGGCCCTGGTTGAAGGAGGTGACACCGGCACCGGAGCCGGAGGCCTTGTAGTTGATCTGGACGCCACAGGCCTTGGAGAACTGCGCGACCCACGCGTCGATCGCGTTCTTCTGCGCGGACGAGCCGTCGGCGAGCAGCTGGCCCTTGGCGTCGTTGCACTTGATCGAGCCGGCCTGGGTGGAGGCCGAGGCGCTGCTGGAGCTGCCGCTGCTGTCGCCGTTGTCGTCCGAGCCGCACGCCGTGAGGACCAGGGCGCTCGACGCGGCGAGAGCACCGAGGGCGATGGCCCGCCGATTCATGCGCTGAAGCTTCACTTGAAAGAGTTCCTTCCAGGAGCCGCCGTCCTGAATCGGCGGCGTGCGGGGTTGCGAAGTCTGTCGACGCGGGACGCACCTCTGTCGAAGGACGACCCACATCGGTAAGGCCGAAATTAGGCAGATCAGGTGAAGGCGCCGACTGGCGCAAATGAACGGAAGGTGAACCCCTGCAGACGTTGTGGTTAGGTCACGGAACGCTTACGGGCAGGGCACATAGCGGTTCCAGACATACGGTGACACAGGAGTGACACTGGCCCTGGAACCCGTGGGGTCGGCGTGCCGTCTCGTTCCCCGAGAGCCATCGGGAGGCAGAGCATGGAACGGCGTACGTTCATAGGCGGCGGCGCGGCCGCCATGGCCGCGGTCGCGACGGCCGCGTGCAAGGGCGGTTCGGCGGACGCGGACACCAGCTCCTCGTCATCCTCAGGAACCTCCGGTACGTCGATCCGGTCCCAGTCCGCCGCGGCCGCCCCCGCGAACTGGACCGCCCTCGCCCACGACCTCGACGGCACCCTCGTGCGTCCGGGTGACGGGAAGTGGACGACGGCCCACCAGCTCTACAACACCCGCTTCGACGGGCTGAAGCCGGCGGCGGTCGCCTATGTCGCGCACGCCGACGACATCCGTACGACCCTCGCCTACGCCCGCGCCCACCGTATCCAGGTCGCGATCCGCAACGGCGGCCACTCGTACGCCGGCTGGTCCTCCGGGAACGGCAAGCTGATCCTCGACGTCTCCAGGCTGAACCAGATCCGGGTGAGCGGTGGCCAGGCCGTCGTCGGCGCCGGCGCCAAGCTGATCGACGTCTACCGCGGGCTGACCGCGAAGGGCGTGACGATCCCGGCCGGTTCCTGCCCCACGGTCGGCGTCTCCGGCCTGGTCCTCGGCGGCGGCCACGGCGTGGTCTCCCGGGCGTACGGACTGACCTGCGACAGCCTCACCCAGGCCACGCTGATCACGGCCGACGGCAAGGAGATCACCGCGAACTCCACGACCAACAAGGACCTGTTCTGGGCGCTGCGCGGCGCGGGCAACGGCAACTTCGGCGTGGTGACCGAGCTGCACTTCAAGACCCACCCGGCCCCGCAGGCCGTCTCCGCGTACGTCACCTGGCCGTGGTCCAAGGCGGCCGCGGTGGTGAAGGCGTGGCAGGAGTGGGGTCCCGACCAGCCGGACGAGATCTGGTCCTCCTGCCATCTGGAGAACGGCGGTTCGCCCAGCGTCTCGGTCGCCGCGTTCTCGCTCGGCACGTACGGGGAGTTGCAGAACGCGCTCGACCGCCTGGCCGACCAGGTCGGCGCGCCGGCCCGCAGCGTCACGCTGAAGCGGCACACGTACGAGGGCGCGATGGAGGCGTACGCGGGCTGCTCGTCCTTCCCGACCGCCGCGCAGTGCCACCTGCCGGGCTCCACGCCGGGCCGCAACCCCCAGGGCTCGCTGGGCCGGGAGACCTACGCGGCCCGCTCGGACTTCTTCGACCGCTCGATCTCGACGGCGGGCGTCCAGACCCTGCTCTCGCACATCGCCTCGGTCCAGGGCGGCGCCGGCAGCATCGCCCTCACGGCCCTCGGCGGCGCGGTCAACCGCGTCTCCCCCACGGCAACGGCCTTCGTCCACCGCCGCTCACGCATGCTGGCCCAGTACATAGTGTCCTGGCACGCGGGCTCGGCGGGCACGACGGCCCAGTCCTGGCTGACGAAGGCTCACGACGCGATGAAGCCGTACGCCTCCGGAGCGGCCTACCAGAACTACACGGACCCGACCCTGACGAACTGGCGCAAGGCGTACTACGGGGACGCGGCGGCCCGTCTGGCAACGGTGAAGAAGCAGTACGACCCGAACCGCTTCTTCATATACCCACAGTCGCTGTAGCGCCCCAAAGGGGCGCGGGGCTGTATTGATATGCGGCTCCGCCGCGTGGGCGCGACCAGCCACGACGCAGCCGCAGACGGCTCTCGGCAGACCGCTACGCGGCGAGATCCCGCTCCTCCGCCCCCACCGCCTCGGTCCGCGCCCCCGGGATCAGCGCGTCCTGCCCTACCCCGGCCCGTCCTCGCGCCCGTACGAACCACCCACCCCGCGGCGACTTCTCGACCGCCTTCATCAACGGAGTCAGCAGCGCCATGGCCAGCGGCGACAGCAGCAGCGCGACCGCCGTGCCGAGCGCGAACCCCCCGACCACGTCCGTCGGGTAGTGCACGCCCATGTACACCCGGCAGAACCCTTCGAGCAGTGCCAGCCCGATCCCGGCGATCCCGAACTTCCGGTTGGCGACGAACAGTCCGACCCCGAGGGCCATGGCGATCGTCGCGTGGTCGCTGACGAAGGAGTAGTCGGTCTTCCCGGAGATCAGGACGTCGAGCCCCTGGTGGTCGAGGAAGGGCCGGGGCCGCTCCACGAATCCCCTTATCGGCACGTTCACCAGCACGGCGATCCCGGCGGCGAGCGGCGCCCACACCAGCGCGGCGACCGAGGAGGCCGCCTCCTCGCCGCCCCGCCTGCGCACGGACCACCAGCACCACACCACGAGCAGCACCAGGGCGAGCACGATCCCGTACTCCCCGACGTACTCCATGATCCGGTCGAACCAGTGCGGGGCGTCCTTGGCCAGACCGTTGATGTCATAGAGCAGGTCGACGTCGGGGTTCGACCCGGATTCGGCGAGTCCAGCCATGGTGCTGCGGCCCCTTCGTCGTCTGCTCCCGGACGCGCTCGCGCACGCCCGCCTACCCACCCCCGTGGTTGTAGATCACGTCGTAGATCACATCGTCGCTGACTACGACAACAGGAACGCACGGCCCCGGTTGATACGTTCCACACTCCACCGAATGATCACGCAGACGTTATCGAAGAGAGACCCGTTCCCCCAGCTCAGGGGGTGGGTTCACACTCGGCTCACACCGTCGTGGGCAACGCTTTCGCGCCATCTTCGGTGACCCGGGTCGCACCGAAGTAATCCGGGGTGTCGATCGGGTCGAACCGGATCACGGCCCCCGTCCGGGGCGCGTCGATCATGTATCCGCCACCGACGTAAATCCCCACATGCCGGATGGCCCGGGAGTCGGTGAGGTCGTCCGAGAAGAACACGAGATCGCCGGGCAGCAGCTCGTCCCGCTTGGGGTGCGGACCGGCGTTGTACTGATCGTTCGCGACGCGCGGAAGCGTCACCCCGACACTCTCGTACGCCGCCTTCGTCAGCCCCGAGCAGTCGAAACGCCCGTTGTCCGCGGCCGTCCCGTTCCCGCCCCACAGATAGGGCGTGCCGAGCTTCCTCTGCGCGTAGTAGATCGCTCCGGCCGCCTGCTTGCTGGGATCGACCCGCGTGACGGGCGCCGCGAAGCTCTCCTCCAGCGTCGTGATGGTCTTGACGTAGTTCCGGGTCTCCGAGTACGGCGGCACGCCCCCGTACTTGATCACCGCGTAGGCCCCGGCGTTGTACGAGGCGAGCATGTTTTCGGTCAGGTTCCCGGGTACGTCCTTCACGTACGAGGCGAGTTTGCAGTCGTACGACGCGGCGGACGGGATGGCGTCCTGCGGGTCCCAGACGTTCTTGACACCGTCGCCGTTCCCGTCGATCCCGTGCGTGGCCCAGGTCCCCGGGATGAACTGCGCTATCCCCTCCGCGGCCGCCGCGCTCTTCGCGTTCGGGTTGAAACCGCTCTCCTGGTACAACTGGGCGGCGAGCAGCGCGGGGTTGATGGCGGAGCAGAGGTTGCCCCACTTCTGCACGATGGCCGAATAGGCGGCGGGCACCGACCCCTTGGCGAGCGCCTTGGTCCCGCCGCCGACCCCGTTGACGAGGTTCCCGGCGACGACGTAGACGCCCACCACGAGCAGCATCACGAAGGACAGAGCCGAGCCGACGGCGACCCCGGCGATGACCCACGCCTTACGCACCGTCAACCGCCCCTCGCCGCCCAGCAGTCCATAGCCCAGGTCAGTGTAGGCGCGGGGGCTGTGTTCCGGGGTGATCACACAGGAGCGAAAACAGGTCAGGGATCAGCAGCGGCATCCTTGTAAAGCTCGGCCGCCTCGGTGCCCAGCACCACGCTGTACGAGATGTCGTCGGTGTTCCCGCCCTGTTCGTGCCCGCCGAGGACCCCCACGACCTGCTCGTCCCCGTTCACCCAGGGGCTGCCGCTGGTCCCGCCGCTGAGGTCGGGGCAGTCGATGCGCTGCTGGGTAGGGCTGTGCGTAGTCGGTTTGTTGGTGCAACTGACCGGCACCTCACGGGAGTTGGGGTACCCGGTGACGGTGACGGCGGTGGCCCCGGTGGCCGTGCCGGTGACGAACCGGTTGCCCCCGACGACGTCCTCGATCCCCTTCTCCGTGCCCTCCGCCTTCTCCTCGCCGAGCACGGCGAACGCGACGTCGCTGTCCTCGTCCTGCGCCTTGGACCACCCGTCGGGCAGGAACCGCCGCTTGACGTTCCACACCCCGTACGGCGCCTTCCCGTCCCGGTACCCCGGCACGAAGACGAGGTCCCCGGCGTCGTCCCCGTCCAGGCAGTGCGCCGCGGTGACGATGAGGTTCCGGTTGGGGCTGTGCACGACGGAGGCGGTGCAGAAGTGCCCGCCGGCCAGCTTGTCGGCCCGGTCGGCGCCGAAGAGGGCGCCGATCCGGGCCGTCTGTCTGTCCGCGGCGGCGACGGCGGTCACTCCGAAGGGCCCGGGCCCGTCGTCGGCGGACGCGAGGGAGGCGGAGGTGAGGGCCGGCACGAGCAGGACGACGGCCGCACAGAGGGGGCTGGAGACGCCTCCGCGGATGCGTGGGGTGCGTGGGGTGCGCTTCATCGGAGGCCACTGTGTCCGACGAAGGTGAGAGAACGGCCGGGGTATCAATGAGATCTCTCCGTGAGAGACCCCTTCTGCGGCTCCGGACGGGTCGCGGTCCCGGCCTTCTCGGCAACCTCGGGCGACACGGACATGGCTCGCTGCCTCCGTCCCTCCACCTCGCCGACTGCGTCAACGGGGTCGCCGGGAGGTCCGACGTCCCGCTCGGTGTCGAATCCACCGTACTGTGCGACCCCGTACACCGCCCCCCGTACCTCCTGCCCTGAGCAGCCACTCGACCACCGTCGGCCCGGTGCGTCTCCCTCCCCGCCTACCGCGCTCCGGTGGGCGCGACCGGGCGACCGCCCACGAAGGTGCGGGTGGGATGGAGGTCACGCAGGGCTTCGCCGAGGCAGTCCGCGGGGTCCTGGTCCCAGATCGTGAAGTCGGCCCACCGGCCCGGGGTCAGCATGCCGCGCAGGTGGGACTCGCCCGTGAGCCGGGCCGCCTGGGTGGTGTGCAGGGTGAGAGCCTCGTCGTAGGTGATGGCGTGTTCGGGGCCCTTGACGCCGATGACGGTCTGCCTGGTCGTCATGCCGTACACCGAACGCATCGCGCCGAACTGGCCGACGGGGAAGTCGGACCCCGCGCTGACCTGGGCGCCCAGGTCGATCCAGCCGCGGGCCGGGAAGAGACGGGCGACCCGCTCCGGGCCCCAGAAGCCCTCCTCCACCTCGGCGGTGTCGTGCAGCAGCGGCTGCTGGATGGTGACCGGGATGCCCAACGCGACGGCACGGGCGCGCTGCTCGGGGCCGGCCAGGCCGCCGTGCTCCATCACCAGCGTGCCGGCGGGCAGGCCGGGGTTGCGCTCCAGGACCCGCTCGTAGACGTCGAGGAGGGTACGGACGGCACGGTCGCCGTAGGCGTGGGTGCCGACCCGCCAGCCGCGCCGGACCACCGCTTCGACCGCCTCGACCAGGGCGTCCGGCTCCCAGATCAGCATCCCGGAGAAGGAGTGGTCACAGGCGTACGGCTCCTCGGTGGCGCCGGCCTCCAGGCCGCCGTCGAGGCCGAACTTCACGCCCCACACCGACAGATACGGGTCGGAGCCGTCGCGCCACTCCTCCATGGTGTCCAGGAGGTCCTCGACCTGGGTCGCGCTGGTCAGTCCGAGCGCCGAGATCAGCGCGCGCACCCTGGTGCCGAGCGCGCCTGCCTCGCGGGCGGCCAGGAGCACCCGGTAGTCCTCGGGGGTGACCGCGCAGTCCCGCACGGTGCCGATGCCGGTGGCGGCGTAGTCGCGGGAGGCGATCCGCAGGCCCTCGATGCGCCGGGCCCGGTCGGGGGCCGGGACCAGGTGCTCCACCAGGTGCAGGGCGTTGTCGATCAGCCGGCCGTCCAGCCTGCCGTCGCCGCTGCGGCCGATGGTGCCGCCGGGCGGTGCGGGGGTGTCCTCGGTGATGCCCGCGAGGCGCAGCGCGTGGCTGTTGACGACGTCGTTGTGGCCGCCGCGCTTGACCAGGACGGGGTGCCGGTCGGTGGCCGTGTCGAGTTCGGCCGCGGTCGGCATGCGGCGCTCGGCGAGGTTGAGTTCCTGCCAGTTGGTGGTGGTGCGGATCCACTCGCCCTCGGGGGTGACCGCGGCCCGCTGCCGGATCAGGTCGAGGAACTCGGGGATGGTGCGGGCCCGGTGGACGGGGACGTCGTGGGCGCCGAGGGCGGCGAAGACCAGGTGGGTGTGGGTGTCGTCGAAGGCGGGCAGCACGGTGGAGCCGGGCAGGTCGTGGACCCGGGTCCGCCCGGTGACCAGGTGGTCGAGGCCGTGCGGGTCGGCGGACACGGCGGCGATCCGGTCACCGCGCACCGCCAGGGCCCGCTGCGCGACCTGGCCGGGCACCAGGGTGTGCACCGCGCCGGCACGGATCAGCAGATCGGCTCCGGGGTCGGTCATCGTCTTCTCCCTCAGCTCGCAGCGTTTCGGTGGTGTCGCTGACGAGACTGTTGTAGAAGTCGTTCGACGATTCGCCGCCATTTATGGATCGGAAACGCGGTAAACACGCCACTGACATGCCACGAAATGCAGATCATGCGCCAAATTCGGGTGATGTAGAGGTGGTGCAGAGGAGGGCGGTTCGACGTGCGCCAACAGCTGAATGAAACCGACAGCCGGATCGCCGCCGCGATGCTGGCCGCCCCGCGCGCTTCCTGGCGCACCGTCGGCCGCGTCCTCGACATCTCGGAGCGCACCGTCGTCCGCCGGGCGGCACCGTTGTTCGGCGACGGCACACTGCGGGCCACGGCCGTACGCAACCCCCTGCACTTCCCCACGCTGAGCCCCCTGGCCCTGCGCATCCGCTGTGAGCCCACCCGGATCGGCGTCATCGCCGCCACCCTCGCCCGCCGCCCCGACACCATCTGGGTCGACGTCCTCGGCGGCGGCGACGAAATCTGCACCATCCTGTTCCTGGACGGACCGGACGCCCGCAACAACCTGCTGCTGCGCGACCTGCCCGCCACTCCCGCGGTCCGGTCCTGGACCTCGCACGTCCTGCTACGGGTCTTCCCGGCCGCCTTCGACTGGAGTGGCGGCCTGCTGACGGAGGCCGAACTCACCAGCCTGCGACCGGACATGGCCGCGGCACCCACCCGCCCCGTCCTCCAGCCCCTCGACCACCAGCTGATCACCGCGCTGGTCGAGGACGGCCGCGCCTCCTACACCGAGCTCGCGCGCCGCGCCGACACCACCGCCCTCACCGCCCGGCGCCGGGTGGAGGCACTGGTGAACGGTCAGGTACTCCGGCTCGCGACCGAGGTCGACCTGGCCCGGTTGGGCATCCGGGCCGAGGCCCTGCTGTGGATCACCGTCGCACCGGGCGGACTGGAGGAGACCGGGCAACGGCTCAGCCGCCACCCGCAGGTCCGCTTCGCTTCCGCCACCACCGGCTCCGCCAACCTGCTCGTGGCCGTCGCGGCGAGGGACCTCAACGCGCTCTACCACTTCCTCAGCGACACGATCGGCGCCCTCGACCACATCACCACCCTGGAGGTCACGCCCATCCTGACCGGCGTCAAGAGGACCGGCCTGGTCCGCCCGGGCAGTCTCTGAGCCGATCGCAGGGTGTCGCCGGCCGGCCTTCAGAACGTCGTCGTCATCCCCCCGTCCACCGCGATCGTCTGCCCCGTGATGAAGGACG
Source organism: Streptomyces cylindrosporus (assembly GCF_022698165.1). Taxonomy (GTDB): domain Bacteria; phylum Actinomycetota; class Actinomycetes; order Streptomycetales; family Streptomycetaceae; genus Streptomyces; species Streptomyces cylindrosporus. Next base: position 15,354 of record NZ_JALDAY010000004.1, on the reverse strand, counting down.
CCGCGTCGCTCGCCAGGAACACCACGAGCCCGGCGACCTCCTCCGGCCGGCCCCAACGCCCCAGCGCCGTACGGCTGCGCAGCCACCGCGTCCACTCCGGGTCGTCCGCCAGCTCCGCGTTGACCTCGGTCGCGAACGTCCCCGGCGCGACCGAGTTCACCGTCGTCCCGCTCGGCCCCAGGTCCGCCGCCAGCGCCCGCGTCAGCCCGTCGAGGCCCGCCTTCGCCGCCGAGTACGCGACGTCACCGGCCCGGCCGAGGCTGCCCATGACCGAGGAGACGTTGACGATCCGGCCCGGCACGCCCCGCGCGGCCAGACCCTGCGCGACCGTCCGCGCCATCGCGTACGCCGAGGTCAGATGCACGTCGAGGAGCCGGGCCAGCTGGTCCGGCGTCATCTCCGCCATGCCACGCCGGTCCCGGTGGCCCACGTTGTTGACGAGTACGTCGATGTCCCCGAGCCCGGTCACGGCCTCGCGGGCCGCCTCCCGCTCGGTGACGTCGAAGGCCGCCGTGCCGACGTCGAGCCCTTCCTCGCGCAGCTTCCCGGCGGCCTGCGCCAGCGTCGCCGGATCCCGCCCGTTGAGGACCACCCGCGCACCGGCCCGTGCCAGCCCGCGCGCCATCTCCAGGCCCAGCCCCCGCACCGAGCCGGTCACCAGCGCCGTACGCCCGTCGAGTCCGAAGTCCATGTGGCCGCCCATCCGCAGTGCCACCTCCACTGAAACACTCGTTTCAGTTACCGTAACCCCGTGCCCCCGACACCGTCACCCCGCCGCACCGAACTCCTCGACGCCTGCTACGCCTACCTGCTCGACCACGGCCTGACCGGCCTCTCCCTCCGCCCCCTGGCCGCCGCCACGGGCACCAGCCCCCGCGTCCTGCTCTACCTCTTCGGCAGCAAGGACGCCCTGGTCAGAGAGCTGCTGGCCCGAGCGCGGCACGAGCAGGTGCGCATGATGGCCGAGGTGCTGGAGGACAAGGGCGACGACAGCGGTCTCGAAGCCCTGACCGACCGGCTCTGGGACTTCCTCTCCTCCCCGGCCCAGCGGCCCATGGTGCGGCTGACCTACGAGGCGTTCCTGCTGTCCCTGACCCGTGACCCCGGCCCCTGGGCCGGTTTCGCCGGTGAGGCGGCGCGGGAGTGGCTCGACCTGCTGGTGCGGGCCCAGCCGCCCGGCACCCCGCCCGCCGTGGCCGAGGCCCGCGCCACCCGCGCCCTCGCCCTCGTACGCGGGCTGCTCCTCGACCTGCTGGCCTGCGAGGAGCCCGAGCGGGTGGCGGCGGCGATGCGTGTCACAGACGACAGCCCCAGTCCGTCAAGGAAGCAGGACAGCCAAGCCCACACATCCTGAGGAGGGCACACCATGGCACCCCTCGTCTCCAGCATCGAAATCTCCCGCCCGCCCGCCGAGGTCTTCGCCTACGTCACGGACCCGGCCCACTTCGCCGAGTGGCAGGGCGACGTGGTGAGCGCACGGGCGGCGAGCGACGGCCGTACGTTCACCACGACCCGTCGTATCGGCCCGAAGGAGCGCACCTTCACCCAGGAGGTCACTGATTCCCGTCCGCCGGTCCACTGGTCCGCCCGCGGCCTGGACGGCCCCCTGCGCCCGTCGATGGACATGACACTCGAACCCCTCGCCGACGGCACCGCCTCCCGCATCACCTTCGCCCTCGACTTCGCCCCGCAGGGCATCGGCGTCGCCCTCCTCCCCCTGGTCCGCCGCCAGGCCGCGAAGGGCGCCCCGATCAGCTACCGAAACCTGAAGCGACGACTGGAGAGCGGGGCCGCGTAGCGACAGCGGGCAGCGGCGGCGCGGGCCCCACACCGCCGGACCACAGCGACAACACGCCCCCGGCGCCGACAGACCACAACGACCCGATCAACCCCCGCGCCAGCGGACCCCAACGCCCGCCCCACCCGGCCTCAGCCACCCGCCACCCCATGCAGCAACTTCGCCGCCAACCCCCGCAGCTGCACATGTTCGGCGGCCGTCAGTGACGCGGTCAGCATGCCGATCCGCTCGTCCATCTCCGCCTCGCCCCGCTCCGCGAGCTCCCGCCCGGCCGGTGTGAGGGTGACGAGCACGCCCCGGCCGTCGACCGGTGACGGAATCCGCCGTACCAGCCCCCGCTTCTCCGCGCGCCCCACGAGCCCGGTCATGGAGGACTTGTCCAGCCCGAGGTGGCGGGCGAGTTCGAGCATGCCGGGCCGGCGGTCGCGCAGGATGGCGAGGAGGCGGACCTGGACGAGGGAGAGGTCGTGCTCGGCGGCGACCCGCCCCAGCACGCCCTGCACCAGGAACGACAGCTGGACCAGCGCGTCCACGGTGCTCTCCTCGACGTCGCTTCTGTCACCGGCGGTCATGCGGGCCTCCTCCGGAGCATTTGGTTTGTGACACAAACCTCTTGACCTGGTACGTGACACAAACTACCTTCGCAGTAGTACGCATCGCAAACCAAGTCAGCCGTCGCGGTCGCACGACCAAGTAGTACGTGACACAAACTACCGACCTACCATCGACGCCCGGGAGACCCCCCATGCACGCAGCCGTCGTCCACTCCTTCGACACCCCGCCCCGCTACGACACCACCGACACCCCCACCCCGCACGGCGCGCACGAGGTCCTCGTCGACGTCCTGGCCGCCGCCCTCCACCCCCGCGTCCGCTCCGCCGCCGACGGCACGCACTACACCTCAGACGGCACCCTCCCCCTCGTCCCGGGCATCGACGGCGTCGGCCGCACCCCCGACGGCGAGCTGCTCTACTTCGTCGCCCCGGACGACCACGGCACCATGGCCGAGCAGGCCGTCGTCGACCGCCGCCGCGCCGTCACCCTCCCCGCGGACACCGACCCGGACGGCGTGACCGCCCTGGCCGCCGCGATGAACCCGGCGATGTCCTCCTGGGTCGCCCTGCGCCGCCGCGTCACCCTCGCCCCCGGCGCCCGCGTCCTCGTGCTCGGCGCCACCGGCAGCGCCGGCCGGCTCGCCGTACAGATAGCCAGGCACCTCGGCGCCGGACACGTCGTGGCGGCCGGCCGCGACCCCGAACGCCTCGCCCTGCTCCCGGAGTTGGGCGCCGACGAGACGGTCTCCCTACAGGGCGACCCGGCACAGGCGGCCGAACGCCTCGCCGCCACCACCGCCCCCGACGCCGACGTCGTCCTCGACTACCTCTGGGGCCCGGTCACCGAGCGCGCCCTCCCCGCCCTCCTCACCGCCCGCACCGACCGCGCGCGGCCCCTCGCCTGGATCCAGATCGGCTCGATGGCGGGCCTGGAGCTCACCCTCCCCTCCCAGTACCTGCGCGCCGCGAACCTCCAGCTCATGGGCAGCGGCCAGGGCTCGGTCAGCACCGCTGGCATCCTCGCCGAACTCCCGCCCCTGGCCGAGCGGATCACCTCGGGGGCGTTCGCGGTCGACCCCGTCGCCGTCCCCCTCTCGAAGGTCGAGCAGGCCTGGACCGCAGCCACCACCCCCGGCCGACGGATCGTCCTGACACCCGGCGAATAGCCCGCGAATAGCCCGCGAACAGCCCCTCCCGCCCCTCACTCAACGCGCGTCAACCTGTGCGAACCCTGTGCCCCGAGTCAAGCCGCACCCATCCCCCAGCCATCCCACCGCCATTGATCCACAAACCCCCAACCCCCTTCAGTAATGCGGAAGTCAGGATTCCGAAACGCTCTTGTTTGTCGCGTACTCAACAAGCGAAGGTCGGTGCGGGCCGCCGCCCCCACCGGGAACCTCACCGGTGGTCCCCCCACCCGCAGGCCTCTGTCAACCACTCACAGGAGGCTGTACGTTGCGTACGGACACCCCCAACTCCCCCCACATATCCGGCAGATGGCGCCGCATCGGCTCGGCCGCCACGGCCACCGCCGCGCTCGTCTTCGCCGGCCTCGGCACCGCCGTGCACGCGGACGCCGCCACCACGGCCGCCTCCCCCAAGGTGAGCGCCCGGACGATCGCCGCGCAGGTCGCCAAGGCGCACGTGCGGTACGAGAAGTCCTGTGCCGCGACCCCGAAGAAGGGGTTCGCCGCGTGCAACGCCCTCCGGGTCACCGGCGGCACCACCGCCTTCATGGAGAAGCAGGCCGCGCTCAAGGGCGTGACCCCCAAGACCATCAAGCCGAACGCCGCCTCGGACTCCCCGACCGGCTACGGCCCGAGTGACATCCAGTCGGCGTACGGCCTGGCAGACGCCGCCTCCGCCAACGGCTCCGGCGAGACCGTCGCGATCGTCGACGCGTACGACGACCCGAACGCCGAGGAGGACCTGGCGACCTACCGCGACTACTACGGTCTCTCCGCCTGCACCACGGACAACGGCTGCTTCAGCAAGGTCTCCCAGACGGGCTCCACGACCTCCCTCCCCTCCGCCGACAGCGGCTGGGCCGGTGAGATCTCGCTCGACCTCGACATGGTCAGCGCGACCTGCCCGAACTGCAACATCCTCCTGGTCGAGGCCAAGTCGGCGTCCGACGCCAACCTGGGCACCGCGGTGAACGAGGCCGTCAAGCTCGGCGCCAAGTTCGTCTCCAACAGCTACGGCGGCTCCGAGTCCTCCTCCGACACGACGTACGACACCTCGTACTACAAGCACGCGGGCGTCGCCATCACCGCGAGCGCGGGCGACGAGGGCTACGGCGCCGAGTACCCGGCCGCCTCCCGGTACGTCACCGCCGTCGGCGGCACCAAGCTCTCCACTTCCTCCAACAGCCGCGGCTGGACCGAGAGCGTGTGGAAGACCAGCTCGACGGAGGGCACCGGCTCCGGCTGCTCCTCGTACGACGCGAAGCCGTCCTGGCAGACCGACACCGGTTGCACCAAGCGCATGATCGCCGACGTCTCCGCGGTCGCCGACCCGGCCACCGGCGTCTCGGTCTACGACTCCTACGGCTCCGACGGCACCGGCTGGAACACCTACGGCGGCACCAGCGCCTCGTCCCCGATCATCGCCTCGGTCTACGCCCTCGCGGGCACCCCGGGCAGCAGCGACTACCCGGCCCAGTACCCGTACAACGCGGCCGGCACGTCCGCGCTCAACGACGTGACCAGCGGCAACAACGGCTCCTGCTCGACCGCGTACTTCTGCACCGCGGAGTCCGGTTACGACGGTCCGACCGGCTGGGGCACCCCGGAGGGCCTGGACGCCTTCACCGGCTGACCCTCGGCCGGAAGCACGACCTCCCCGTCGGGTCACGGGGAAGCCGCCGATGTGAGGAGTACGTGGGGACTCCTCGGCGGCGCGGAAAGGAAAAAGGAAAGGAAGACGGGTCACGGCAGCCGGCCGCGGCCCGTCTTTCCGTTGCCGGTATCGTCCGCGGGACGCCGCCCAACAGACGACGCACCGGGGGAACCACCATGAAGCGCACGCTCGCCGTCCTGCTCACCGTCGCCGCACTCACCGCGCCGCTGGCCGGGTGTAGCAAGTCGAAGCCCGTCACCGGCACGGTCGTCAGCAAGGACACGGACCACGAGTGCAAGACGAAGCGCAAGGGCACGAAGAAGACCCGCACTTGCCACACCGAGTACGAGCTGAACGTCCGCACGAAGGGCGGCGACGAGAAGGAGGTCGACGTCAGCAGCAGCGCCTACGCCCTGTGCACCGAGGGCGCGGCCTACCCCAAGTGCAGCACGCGCTAGCCGGTCCGCAGCCCCGCCAATCCATGCAACTCCCTTGAGTCTCCTGTGGGTTGAGTAAAGGACTGAACCACGTTCAGTAAGCCGGAAGTCAGAATTCCGTAAGCCTCTTGTTGTCGCGTACTCAACAAGCGATGGTCATCGCGGGCCGCCGCCCGCCGCCGGGGAACCCGTACCGACGGCATCGCACCCGCACTGCCCCTGTTCCACCCCATCAGGAACATCAGGAGGCTGCACGATGCGTTCCACTCCCCCCAACAGACCTTCGACGCAGCGCGGTTGGCGCCGGGTCGGCTCGGCCCTCGCCGCCACCGCCGCGCTGGTGTTCGCCGGCCTCGGCACCGCGGTCCAGGCCGACGCGGCCGCCACCGCGTCCACGAAGGTCACGTACGTCTCGACCCCCTGTGCCACCCCCAAGCACGCGGGCGACCTCACCTGCAAGTCCTACCGGGTCACCGGCGGTCTCACCGCCTTCCAGAAGATGCAGGCCAAGAAGACCGGCATCACCCCGAAGGCCGCCGACGCCTCGACGCCCTCCGGCTACAGCCCGACCAACCTCCGGTCCGCCTACGGCCTGACCTCCGCCGCCGCCTCCAACGGCTCCGGCGAGACCATCGCGATCGTCGACGCGTACAACGACCCGAACGCCGAGTCGGACCTCGCGACGTACCGCTCGTACTACGGCCTGTCGGCCTGCACCACGGCCAACGGCTGCTTCAAGAAGGTCTCCCAGACCGGCTCCACCACCTCCCTGCCCTCCTCCGACGCCGGCTGGTCCGAGGAGATCTCCCTCGACCTCGACATGGCCTCCGCGATCTGCCCGAACTGCAACATCCTGCTGGTCGAGGCCACCAGCGCCTCCTACGCCAACCTCGGCACCGCCGAGAACGAGGCCGTCGCCCTCGGCGCCAAGTTCGTCTCCAACAGCTACGGCGGCTCCGAGACCTCCTCGCAGACGTCGTACGACACCTCGTACTACAAGCACGCGGGCGTCGCGATCACCGTCTCCGCCGGCGACAGCGGCTACGGCGCGGAGTACCCGGCGACCTCCCAGTACGTGACGGCCGTGGGCGGCACCAAGCTCTCCACGTCCTCCACCACCCGAGGCTGGACCGAGTCCGTCTGGCGCACCTCCAGCTCCGAGGGCACCGGCTCCGGCTGCTCCTCCTACGACGCCAAGCCGAGCTGGCAGACCGACACCGGCTGCACCAAGCGCATGGAGTCCGACGTCTCCGCGGTCGCCGACCCCGCCACCGGCGTCTCGGTCTACGACTCCTACGGCGTCACCGCCGGCTGGTACACCTTCGGCGGCACCAGCGTCTCCGCCCCGATCATCGCCGGCGTCTACGCCCTCGCGGGCACCCCGGCCAGCGGCACCTACCCGGCGCAGTACCCCTACGACTACGCGGGCACCTCGTCCCTCAACGACGTGACGAGCGGCTACAACGGCTCCTGCTCGACCGCGTACTTCTGCACCGCCGAGACCGGCTACGACGGCCCGACGGGCTGGGGCACCCCGGAAGGCATCACGGCGTTCGCCAACTGACACAGCCTCACATGGCCTGCGGGCCCCGGCAGCTGCCGGGGCCCGCAGGCCATTTCCCCCCGTCGACCGTGAGAACATCGTCTCGACCCCTCACCCGGCCGGCCGCCAGAATCGGCCCAGGTCGTAGAAGGGGTCAACGACGGAACCACACGACAGGTTCCGCTCAGGCCTCATTGCCCGGCGTGACCTGCCGTGATACACAGAGTGACCGTACGTGCTATTCGTACGAAACCCGCCAATCAATGACGTCAAGTCGACATACGACGACGGCATTGTCGGCGACAATGAGCCTGCCCTCTGCACCGACGCAGAGGACACGAACGCGAACGCGAACCGGAACTACCCACCAGGGGCGGTGACTTACATGCTCTTTGCGGCCGACAAGGGAGACATCAACACCATCATCGGCGGGATCGCTCCGGACTGGGGCCCCTTCGGCAGCCTGGGCAACGAGGCCAAGGTGATGATCGAGGTCGTGATGGCGGTGGCCATCCTGCTCTGCCTCGGCATCGCGGTGTGGGGCGCCGCCAAGCAGCGCATCGGCGCGACCGCGCTCCGCGACACCTTCAGCGCGGAACAGGGCAAGGGCCTCATCATCGCCGGCCTCACCGGGGTCTTCATCATCGGCTCCCTGGGCACGCTCTTCACCATCGTGTACGGCATGGCGGTCTGACCCGACGTCCCCTCACCCCACCCCCACCCTCTACCCCACCCGCCCGTCGTGCTCACCGGCTGAGGTTGCGTTTCCCTGATGTCGAGTCACCACACCGCGCCCGCGCGGACTCCAGCACGGCTACCGTCGTATGTCTGTGTCCACGAGGTGGAGAGGGCGTACGCGGCATGAGTCTCGGAGACGACCACGAGGCCTCCGGCGGTTACGGCGGCACGGGCCAGACCCGGACACGGCTGCCGGAGAGCGGCGGCGACGTCTACGGCGGCGCCCGCCGCCCCGGCCGCTCGTCCTCCCGCAGCCTGGTCACGGTGGTGGGCGTGGTGGTCCTCCTGATCGCCGCGATCGCCTTCGCGAACCGCGGAGACGACAACTCGCCCTCCTCGGCGGCAGGAAGCGCAAACAAGCCGGAAACCTCAACGACAGCGGCAACCGGCACAAAGCCGGTCCAGTCGAAGGCGGGAGGCATTCCGACGGGGTTCGCGCATGACCAGCAGGGGGCGCAGAGCGCGGCGACGAACTATGCGACGGTGCTGGTTTCGGCCGACATTCTCAAACCTGCCCGGCGGACCGAGATCGTGCAGCAGGTCTTCGTCTCCGACAAGCAGGCCGCGCTTCAGCAGCAGCTCGACAACGCGTACTCCAAGGACTTCCTGAGCAAGATCGGCCTCGACGAGAACGGCAACGCGGCGTCGGGCAGCACCTACATCTCGCGCACGGTACCGGTCGGCACGAAAACCACCAGCTACTCGGACAGCACGGCGACCGTGGAGGTCTGGTGCACCGGGCTGTACGGCACCGCCGGTGAGAAGTCGACCAACCCGGTCACCAGCGACTGGTTCACCATGACGCTCCAGCTGCGCTGGGCAAACGGCGACTGGAAGGTCGACAGCTTCTCGCAGAAGGACGGCCCCGCGCCCGTCCCCGGGGACGACAAGGCGTCCAGCGCCGACGACATGGCCAAAGCCGTCGAGGAGTACGGAGGCTTCACCTATGCCCGGTAGCCCGCGCCGCGTATTCAAGGTCGCCGCCACCCTCACGGCAGTACAAACCACGGTCGTACTGCTGGCCACCCGCGCCGCCGCAGCCCCCTCTCCTTCCCCGTCGCCATCCGCTTCGACCGACAAATGCGACCTCATCGTCGGTCCGGCCAAGAAGTACTGCGAACGCGGCAGCGGCGACAAGGGCACCACGGGTACCGACACCCCCAGCCTCACGTCCACCCTCGACCCCCTCTCCTCCCTCGCCAAGGGCTGTGCCGACGCCGCGTCCTGGACCATCGGCAAGCTCAGTGACGCCGTCAAAGAGACCGCCAACGTCGACTTCACCAATCAGAAGTTCCTGCAGCAGTACGCCGTCGTCTTCGCCGCCTCCACCATCCTCACGCTCCTCCTCTGGCTCCTCGCCGTCGCCAAGCGAGCAGTACGAGGCGTCCCCCTCACCACCGCCATCTCCGAAGCCGTCGGGTTCCTCTGGCTGACCGTGCTCGCGTCCGCCTTCACGCCGCTGATCCTCTACACCGTCGTATCGGCGGCGGACGGCGTCACCGACGTCCTCGCGAAAGCCACCGGCGACCAGACGGACACCTTCTTCGGCAACTTCTCCGGCGCCCTCGACAAGGGCACCGACATCGGCGGCGGCCCCATCATGCTGATCGTCGTGTCGCTGGTCAGCATCCTCGCCGCCGGCGTCCTGTGGCTGGAGCTCGTCATCCGCGCCGCCCTCCTCTACGTCGGCGCCCTCCTCGGCACCGTCGTCTACGCCGGCCTCGTCGACAAGAACCTCTGGAGCCACGTCCGCCGCTGGGCCGGCATCATGATCGCCGTCATCCTCGTGAAGCCGATCATCGTGATCGTCCTGGGCCTCGCCGGCGCGCTCAGCTCCGAGAACGGCCCGGACTCCTTCTCCGCCGTCGTCTCCGGCCTCGCCATCATCCTGCTCGCCATCTTCGCCAGCGCGATGATCTACCGCTTCGTCCCCGGCTTCGGCGACGAGATCGCCAGCGGCCGCAACAACCGCATCATGCAGGGCGCCGAGAGCAAGGCCGCCGCAGTCATCAGCTCCCCCGCGACCATGGTCGCCCAGGGCATCAAGACCCACAGCGCCCGCGCCAACGACAACGGAGGCGGCGGCCAGTCGTCCTCCAACGGCGGCGCCCGCCCGAGCAACCCGGTCTCCGGCGGCGTCGCCGCCCACAGCACCCGGACCCCGAACGGTGGTGGCGGCGGATCTGTCCCCTCCGCCGCACCCGCACCCCGTTCCGCAAGCCCGGTGAACACCCCGCACGCCGGCAACACCCGCAACAGCAGTACCAACCGCACGGGAGGTGAAGGGCGTTGACGACCGAGTCCCACCTGTCCCATCCGGTCACGCCCCGCCGTACATATCTCATCGGCCGCGCCCGGCCGAACGCGATCGTCGGCCGGAATCGTGAATCCGGCGAGATCGCGCTCATCATCGGCGGCGCGTTCCTCGGCATGATGTGCGGGCTCCTGGTCCCCGTCCTCTCCCTGCGCATCGTGCTGCTGATGGGCTTCCCCCTGCTGGCGCTGATGGCGGTCTACGTGCCGTACAAGCACCGGACCTTCTACAAGTGGTTCGAGATCAACCGCAGTTACAAGCGCACCCTCAAGCAGGGCACCCTGTACCGGTCCGGCGTCATGGAGGCCGGCACCCGCCTCGACGGCCGCGAGGTCGAGGTCGGCCCGCCGCCCGGCATCGGCCGCATCACCTGGCTCGCCGCGCCCTTCGGCCCCGACGAGATCGCCGTACTGCTGCACGCCGACCGCCGCATGGTGACCGCCGCCATCGAGATCGAGGGCCCCGGCGTCGGCCTGCGCGACTCCGAGGACCAGGAAGCCCTCGTCGACCGCTTCGGCACCCTGCTCAAGCACGTCGCCAACGGGGACGGCTTCGTCACCCGCCTCCAGATGCTCGCCCGCACCCTCCCGGCCGACCCGGACGCCCACGCCAAGGACGTCGCCCTGCGCGGCGACGACAAGGCCCTGCCGTGGCTGCAGACCTCGTACGACCAACTGCAGTCGATGGTGTCCACCAGCAGCGAGCAGCACCGCGCCTATCTCGTCGCCTGCATGCACTACACGCGCGAACTCGCCGCCGAGGCCCAGGCGATGGCCCGCGCGGCGCGGCCGCAGGCCGGCCGGAAGGTGGACCGGGACGCCGGTCTCGCGGTCGTCATGGCCCGCGAGCTGACCGACATCTGCTCGCGCCTCCAGGAGGCCGACATCCGCGTACGACAGCCGCTCGGCCAGGGCCGTCTCGCCTCCCTCATCCACTCCATGTACGACCCCGACCACCCGATCGACCACATCCAGGCGATGACCAAGCGCAACGCCTGGCCGGCCGAACTCGACGCCATGGAACCGACGTTCCTCCAGGCGAAGACCCGGGAGTCCTCCACCCGCGCGCCCTGGTGCCACGCCACCGCCTGGGTGAAGGAGTGGCCGATGACGCCCGTCGGCGTCAACTTCCTCGCCCCGCTGCTCGTCCACACCCCGGACGTCATCCGCACGGTCGCCGTCACGATGGACCTCGAACCCACCGAGGTCGCCATCGAGCGCATGCTGACCGAGAAGACGAACGACGAGGCGGAGGCGTCCCGCGCCGCCAAGATGAACCGCACGGTCGACCCCCGCGACATCGCCGCCCACAACCGCCTCGACCAGCGCGGCGAGGACCTCGCGAGCGGCGCCGCGGGCGTCAACCTCGTCGGCTACATCACGGTCTCCTCCCGCTCCCCCGAGGCCCTGGCCCGCGACAAGCGGACCATCCGGGCGTCGGCCGGAAAGTCGTACCTGAAGCTGGAGTGGTGCGACCGCGAGCACCACCGCGCCTTCGTGAACACGCTGCCGTTCGCCACCGGAATCCGAAGGTAGGGGCTGATTCGCCGATGCGGGATCCGCTGTCCGTCCTCACCGACGCCTTCACGTCCTTCCTCTTCGGGAAGGTCGAGACGACCCGCCTGCCGGTACGCACCTCGACGGGCCAGGCCCAGGCCGTCTACCTCCCCACGGCGGCACCGGGGTTGGGCGACTCGGGCGTGATCATCGGCCGCGAGGTGTACTCCGGCAAGGGCTACATCTACGACCCCTTCCAGCTCTACGGCCAGCAGCTCCCCGCCCCCCACTGGCTGGTCCTCGGCGAGTCCGGAAACGGCAAGTCGGCGCTGGAGAAGACGTACGTCCTACGGCAGTTGCGCTTCCGCGACCGCCAAGTGGTCGTCCTGGACGCCCAGGGCGAGGACGGCGTCGGCGAATGGAACCTCATCGCGGAGGAGTTGGGGATAACCCCCATCCGCCTGGACCCCATGGCCGCCCTGGACCACGGGATCCGCCTCAACCCCCTCGACCCGGCGATCACGACCACCGGCCAGCTCGCGCTGCTGCGCACCATCATCGAAGTCGCCATGGGGCACGGCCTCGACGAGCGCTCGGGCTTCGCGCTGAAGGTCGCGCACGCCTACGTCAACGAGACGATCGTCGAACGCCAGCCGATCCTCACCGACATCGTCGAGCAACTACGGCACCCCGAGCCGGAGTCGGCCGAGGCGATGAACGTCGACATAGAGGACGTACGGGCGTGGGGACTTGATGTCGCGCTGGTGCTCGACCGCCTGGTCGACGGCGACCTGCGCGGCATGTTCGACGGCCCGACGACGGTCGGCATCGACCTCGACGCGCCCCTGATCGTCTTCGACCTGTCCCACATCGACCGCAACTCCATCGCCATGCCGATCCTGATGGCGATCGTCGGTGTGTGGCTGGAGCACACCTGGATCCGCCCCGACCGGAAGAAGCGCATCTTCCTGGTCGAGGAGGCCTGGCACATCATCAACAGCCCCTTCGTGGCCCAGCTGTTCCAGCGGCTGCTGAAGTTCGGCCGACGGCTCGGCCTGTCCTTCGTGGCGGTCGTCCACCACCTGTCCGACGTGGTGGACGGCGCGGCGGCGAAGGAGGCCGCGGCGATCCTGAAGATGGCGTCGACGCGGACGATCTACGCCCAGAAGGCGGACGAGGCCCGGTCCACGGGGCGGGTGCTCGGCCTCCCGCGCTGGGCCGTCGAGATCATCCCGACCCTGACGCCCGGCATCGCCGTGTGGGACGTCAACGGCAACGTCCAGGTGGTCAAGCACCTGATCACGGAGACGGAACGCCCACTGGTCTTCACCGACCGCGCGATGACCGAGTCGTCCGCCGACCGCGACCTGGCCGACGACGCCCTGCGCGCCGCCGAGCTGGAGGCGGAGGAGCGTGCGGCGGCGTTCGTGGAGCAGCACCTGAGCGACTACGACGGTTCCTCCGAATCGACGGTGGCGTAGCGGGAGGCGGACGTGGTGAGACCGGACGACCGGCGGCGCGACCGCCGGGAGGGCGAGGGCGGCATCCCCGACGGGCTGCTGGTCGGCATACTCGCCTTCCTCCTCGGCATGACGCTGCTGGTCTGGTCGGCGACGGGCCTGGCGGGCCTGTTCTCGAAGGGTTCCTGGCCGGAAGCGGTCTCCTTCACCCGCACCCCCCTGGCCATGCGCCACCTCATCGGCAAGCCGCACGACATCACGGGCGCCTGGCCGGCCACCCCCAAGGCCCAGCTCTCCGGCTACGGCCTGTTCTGGGGCCTGTTCATCGGCCAGCTGATGGTCCTGTTCGTGCTGACCGTGTTCGTGATGGGCACGACAGCACGATGGCGGGCGGGCCGGGCACGCCGACGACTGGAGCGCACGGCGGCCATCGAACGGGCCACAGCGGCGGCGACAGAGCCCCTCCCCCACCCGGAACCACTCCCCCAGCAGCAGCCAACACCCCAACAACCGACCGAGGGTTACGGCGTCCACGAGGTCCCGGTGCCACGGGCGGAACCCGCACCGCCGCCCCCGCACCCCACGGACACCGGCCACCCCCTGTCGCCGTCGACGACCGGCCTGGTCCACTACGCCCCACCCGCAAGCCGCCAGGAAACCGCGACGCAGGCCGTACGTGACGCGGAGGGCCCCACCCTCGTCGTCACCTCGAACCCGGCCGTCTGGTCGGACACGAAGGACGCCCGCGCCAAACTGGGCCCGGTCCACCTCTACGACCCCGCCCACCGCTGCGACACCCCGGCCCGCCTCCACTGGTCCCCCACGGCGGGCTGCGAGGACAAACAGACGGCGACCTCCAGAGCCACCGCGCTCCTGGCCCCCATCCGCCCCACGGCCAAGCTCGACCAGGCCCTGTCGGCCACAGCGGAAACGCTCCTGCGCTGCTACCTGCACGCCGCCGCGGTGGACGGCCGCACCATCCGCCATGTCCACCGCTGGTCGCAGGGCACCCAGATCCAGGACGCGGTCCGCGTCCTCCGTACGAACCCGAAGGCCGCCGCCGGCTCCGCGGGCGAGTTGGAGGCCGCGCTCACCGCGCACCCCGAACGCCGGGACATGGCCCAGGAGTTGACGAGCCGAGCCCTGTCCTCCCTCTTCACGGTCAACATCCGAGAGGCGTGCACACCCAACCGAACCGATGCACTCGCCTTGGATTCCTTCGTCGACGAAGGGGGCACGCTTTATGTAGTGGGGGAGTCCATCGAGGACCCCAGGACCAATCCAGGCGCGATGCCTCTCCTGACGGCCCTCGTCTCCAGCGTGGTCGAGCGTGGCCGCCGCATGGCCGAACGGTCATCCGCCGGTCGCCTCGACCCACCACTGACGCTCGTCCTGGACGACGTCGCCGCGGTGGCTCCGCTTCCCCAGCTCCCGGAGCTGCTGGCCACCGGAGCGGACCGGGGCCTGCCGACCCTGGCCCTGCTCCGCTCCAGGGAACAGGGCCGCGCCCGCTGGCCGCACGACGAGTTGCCGGTGTGACCCTCCAAGACCTTCTAAGCCCGCTCCCGCTCGACGGCCATCTCCAGCTCCCGCTCCTTGGTGCCCTCACCAAGGGGTACGACGACGCCGGTGGCCACGAATCCCGCCTTGCCGTAGAACCGTCGGGCCCTGGCGTTGTCCTCGTGCACGATGAGCCGGACCCGCTCGACCCCCTGCCCCCAGGCCCATTCCAGACCGGCGTCGAAGAGCACCTCCGTCAGCCCGATCCCCCGGTACTCCTCCCGCACGAACACGCCGACGACATGCCCCTGCTTCCGCTCGACGGGGAGCCCGGCCCAGTCCTCCGTGCCGGCCTCCTCGATCAGCACGGTCAAGGTCCCGACCCACTCCCCGTCCGGCCCCTCGGCAATGATCTGCTGCGCCCCGGTGGCGCCCTTCGCGGCCCCCTCGGCCCGTTCCTTCCAGAAGGAGTCCGGCCGTCCCAAGGCGTCGTCGTACGTCTCCAGGAACGCGAGGTGTGCCACGGGGTCCTGGAGCGCGAGGAGCCGAAGCGCCTTGGCGGCGGGCCACTCGTCGGGCCGTATGGAGCGGATGACGTAGTTCATGCGCCTCACAGTAGCCGGAAACGCAAAAAGGCCCACACCATTTCTGGTGTGGGCCTTTCGCACAATTT
>NZ_JALDAY010000039.1 GCF_022698165.1 Streptomyces cylindrosporus | reverse complement strand
GGAGCTGGGCTACGGCGATCCCGAGCTGCGCGGTCACTCCTTCGAGTTCCGCATCAACGGCGAGGACCCCGGCCGCGGCTTCCTCCCGGCCCCCGGCACGGTCACCCTCTTCGCCCCGCCCGCCGGGCCGGGCGTGCGCCTGGACGCCGGCGTGGAGTCCGGCTCCGTGATCGGCCCGGCCTGGGACTCCCTGCTCGCCAAGCTGATCGTCACCGGCCGCACCCGCAAGGAAGCCCTCGAGCGGGCCTCCCGGGCGCTGGAGGAGTTCACCGTCGAGGGCATGGCCACGGCGATCCCCTTCCACCGCAAGGTGGTCACCGACCCCGCCTTCGCCCCCGAACTCACCGGCTCCGCCGACCCGTTCACCATCCACACCCGGTGGATCGAGACCGAGTTCGCGGGCGACATCAAGCCCTTCACCGCCCCCACCGACACCGACACCGACGAGGAACCCGGCCGCGAGACGGTCGTGGTCGAGGTCGGCGGCAAGCGCCTGGAGGTCTCCCTGCCCTCCAGCCTGGGCATGTCGCTGGCCCGCACCGGGCTGGCCGCCGGCGCCCGCCCCAAACGCCGCGCCGCCAAGAAGTCCGGCCCGGCCGCCTCCGGCGACACCCTGGCCTCCCCGATGCAGGGCACCATCGTCAAGGTCGCCGTCGAGGAGGGCCAGGAAGTCAAGGAA
>NZ_JALDAY010000038.1 GCF_022698165.1 Streptomyces cylindrosporus | reverse complement strand
TGCGCAAGGTGCTCATCGCCAACCGTGGCGAAATCGCTGTCCGCGTGGCCCGTGCCTGTCGGGACGCCGGCATCGCGAGCGTGGCCGTCTACGCGGATCCGGACCGGGACGCTCTGCATGTCCGCGCCGCGGATGAGGCGTTCGCCCTGGGCGGTGACACCCCGGCCACCAGCTACCTGGTCATCGACAAGATCCTGAACGCGGCGCGGGAGGCGGGCGCGGACGCCGTCCACCCCGGCTACGGCTTCCTGTCGGAGAACGCCGACTTCGCCCAGGCCGTCCTGGACGCCGGCCTGATCTGGATCGGCCCGCCCCCGCAGGCCATCCGCGACCTCGGCGACAAGGTCGCCGCCCGCCACATCGCCCAGCGCGCCGGCGCCCCCCTCGTGGCCGGCACCCCCGACCCCGTGAGCGGCGCCGACGAGGTCGTCGCCTTCGCCGAGACCCACGGCCTGCCGATCGCGATCAAGGCGGCGTTCGGCGGCGGCGGGCGTGGCCTGAAGGTCGCCCGCACCCTGGAAGAGGTCCCCGAGCTGTACGAGTCGGCGGTGCGGGAGGCGGTGGCCGCGTTCGGGCGCGGCGAGTGCTTCGTGGAGCGCTACCTCGACAAGCCCCGGCACGTGGAGACCCAGTGCCTGGCCGACACCCACGGCAACGTGGTCGTCGTATCGACGCGGGACTGCTCGCTGCAGCGCCGCCACCAGAAACTGGTCGAGGAGGCCCCCGCCCCCTTCCTGTCCGAGGCGCAGGTCGAGCAGCTGTACTCGGCCTCCAAGGC
>NZ_JALDAY010000037.1 GCF_022698165.1 Streptomyces cylindrosporus | reverse complement strand
GATTCTGCGCGAGGCGGGTTATGTCGGCGCGGGCACGGTTGAGTTCCTGGTCGGTGCGGATGGCACGATCTCCTTCCTGGAGGTCAACACCCGCCTGCAGGTGGAGCACCCGGTCACCGAGGAGGTCGCCGGCCTCGACCTGGTGCGGGAGATGTTCCGCATCGCCGACGGCGAGGAGCTGGGCTACGGCGATCCCGCACTGCGCGGTCACTCCTTCGAGTTCCGCATCAACGGCGAGGACCCCGGCCGCGGCTTCCTCCCGGCCCCCGGCACCGTCACCCTCTTCGCCCCGCCCGCCGGGCCGGGTGTGCGGCTGGACGCGGGCGTGGAGTCCGGCTCCGTGATCGGCCCGGCCTGGGACTCCCTGCTGGCCAAGCTGATCGTGACCGGCCGCACCCGCAAGGAAGCGCTGGAGCGGGCCTCGCGGGCGTTGGAGGAGTTCCAGGTCGAGGGCATGGCGACGGCGATCCCGTTCCACCGCAAGGTGGTCACCGACCCCGCCTTCGCCCCCGAACTCACCGGCAGCGAGGACCCGTTCACGGTCCACACCCGGTGGATCGAGACCGAGTTCGTCAATGACATCAAGCCCTTCACCGCCCCCGCCGACACCGAGGCGGACGAGGAACCCGGCCGCGAGACGGTGGTGGTCGAGGTCGGCGGCAAGCGCCTGGAGGTCTCCCTGCCCTCCAGCCTGGGCATGTCGCTGGCCCGCACCGGCCTGGCCGCCGGCGCCCGCCCCAAACGCCGCGCCGCCAAGAAGTCCGGCCCGGCCGCCTCCGGCGACACGCTGGCCTCCCCGATGCAGGGCACCATCGTCAAGGTCGCCGTCGAGGAGGGCCAGGAAGTCAAGGAAGGCGACCTGGTCGTCGTCCTGGAAGCGATGAAGATGGAACAGCCGCTCAACGCCCACAAGGCCGGCACCGTCAAGGCCCTCGCCGCCGAG
>NZ_JALDAY010000036.1 GCF_022698165.1 Streptomyces cylindrosporus | reverse complement strand
TCAGTGGTTGCGGGGGAACCCGAGGTCGACGCCGGTGGGGGCGTCGGCGGGGTCGGGCCAGCGGGTGGTGACGACCTTGCCGCGGGTGTAGAAGTGGGTGCCGTCGTTGCCGTAGATGTGGTGGTCGCCGAAGAGGGAGTCCTTCCAGCCGCCGAAGGAGTGGTAGCCGACGGGGACCGGGATGGGCACGTTCACGCCGACCATGCCGGCCTCGATCTCCAGCTGGAAGCGGCGGGCGGCGCCGCCGTCCCGGGTGAAGATCGCGGTGCCGTTGCCGAACGGCGAGCTGTTGATCAGCGCCACGCCCTCCTCGTAGGTGTCCACGCGCAGCACGCACAGGACCGGGCCGAAGATCTCGTCCTGGTAGGCCCTGGCGGTGGTGGGGACCTTGTCGAGGAGCGAGATGCCGATCCAGTGGCCGTCCTCGAAGCCCTCCACCGTGTAGCCGGTGCCGTCGAGGACGACCTCGCAGCCCTCGGCCGCCGCGCCCTCCACGTAGGAGGCCACCTTGTCGCGGTGCACCTTGGTGATCAGCGGGCCCATCTCGGAGGCGGGGTCGTTGCCCGGGCCGATCTTGATCTTCTCGGCGCGTTCGCGGATCTTCGCCACCAGCTGGTCGCCGATGGAGCCGACCGCGACGACCGCGGAGATGGCCATGCAGCGCTCGCCGGCGGAGCCGTAGGCGGCGGACACGGCGGCGTCGGCGGCGGCGTCCAGGTCGGCGTCCGGCAGCACCAGCATGTGGTTCTTGGCGCCACCCAGCGCCTGCACCCGCTTGTGGTTCGCGGAGGCGGTGGTGTGGATGTAGCGGGCGATGGGGGTGGAGCCGACGAAGGAGACGGCCTTGACGTCCGGGTGCTCCAGCAGGCGGTCGACGGCCACCTTGTCGCCGTGCACGACGTTGAAGACGCCGTCGGGCAGGCCGGCCTCCGCGAGCAGCTCGGCGAGCTTGAGGGAGGCGGAGGGGTCCTTCTCGGACGGCTTGAGGACGAAGGTGTTGCCGGTCGCGATGGCGATCGGGAACATCCACATCGGGACCATGGCCGGGAAGTTGAACGGGGTGATGCCCGCGACCACGCCCAGCGGCTGGCGGATGGAGGAGACGTCCACGCGCGAGGCGACCTCGGTGGACAGCTCGCCCTTGAGCTGCACGGTGATCCCGCAGGCCAGGTCGACGATCTCCAGGCCGCGGGCGACCTCGCCCAGCGCGTCGGAGTGCACCTTGCCGTGCTCGGCGGTGATCAGCTC
>NZ_JALDAY010000035.1 GCF_022698165.1 Streptomyces cylindrosporus | reverse complement strand
GAGTTCACGCTGGGCGAGGTCGACGGCGAAGGCGGGCGGCTGGTGTCGTACGACGGGCGCGAGGTGCCCTTCGACCTGGCGGCGGTGGTGCCGCTGCACGGCGGCGCGGAGTACGTGGGCCGCTCCGAAGGGCTCGGCGACGAACTCGGCTTCGTGCCCGTCGACCCGCATACGCTGCAACACCCGCAGCGGCCCGAGGTGTTCGCGATCGGGGACGCGGCGGGCCTGCCGGCGTCGAAGGCGGGCTCCGTGGCGCACTTCGAAGGCGAGGTGCTGGTGCACAACATCGGCCGCTTCCTGGCGGGACAGGCGCTGGACGCCTCCTTCGACGGGCACACCAACTGCTTCGTGGAGACCGGCTTCCACAAGGCGTTGCTGATCGACTTCAACTACGACACCGAGCCGCTGCCCGGTCACTTCCCGGGCCCGGTCGGCCTGCCGCTGCTGAAGGAGTCGCACGCCGCCCATCTCGGCAAGCTCGCCTTCGAGTGGCTGTACTGGCACAGCCTGCTGCCCGGCCGGGAGCTGCCCGGGATCGGCTCGGCGATGCCCGAGCACGGCAAGCACCCTGCCGAGGCCTGAGGGAGGAGAACAGCCATGCCCACCGCCACCTACGCCGGCACCGCCGTCCCCGTCGACGACGAGGGCTTCTTCACCGACCCGGCCCGCTGGAGCGAGCCGATGGCCGAGCAACTCGCCCAGGAGGCCGGCATCGACACGCTGACCGACCGGCACTGGACCGTCATCCGCTTCATGCGCGAGCAGTACGCGGCCAAGGGCACCGGCCCCACCGTCCGTGTGCTGGGCAAGACCTCCGGTGTGAGCGTCAAGGAGCTGTACCAGCTCTTCCCCAGAGGTCCGGCGAAGACGGCCGCGAGGATCGCCGGGATTCCCAAGCCGCGCGGCTGCATCTGAGGAGCGTGAGCCGCCATGTCCGGCACCGCCACGATCGAGAAGGCCTCGATCATCGTCTCCAAGGGATCCCTGGAAGGGATCTACCCCGCCCTGATCATGGCCAACGGCGCCCGCGCCGAGGGCATCGAGGCCGACCTGTTCTTCACCTTCTTCGGCCTGGACGCCATCACGAAGAAGCGCTGGGAGCACATCAAGCTGGCCACCGTCGGCAACCCCGGCCTGCACCTGCCGACCCTGCTGGGCGGCATGCCGGGCGTCCCCGACCTGGTCACCCGCTACATGGAACGCAAGATGGACAAGCTCGACATCCCGCCGATCCCCGAGTTCATCGAGATGATCGCGGACACCGGCGCGGGCATCTACGCCTGCAAGGCCTCCGTCGACCTCTTCGAACTCGACAAGGACGACCTGGTCGAGCAGGTCCAGGGCATCATCACGGTCGGCGAGTTCTACGAGCACGCGGCCGGCGGCCAGATCATCT
>NZ_JALDAY010000034.1 GCF_022698165.1 Streptomyces cylindrosporus | reverse complement strand
TGAGACCTGATGCCGAGCCGATTGTGGTGAAGTGGATGATCCTATGCTGTCGAGAAAAGCCTCTAGCGAGTTTCATGGCGGCCCGTACCCTAAACCGACTCAGGTGGTCAGGTAGAGAATACCGAGGCGTTCGGGTGAACTATGGTTAAGGAACTCGGCAAAATGCCCCCGTAACTTCGGGAGAAGGGGGGCCACACCTGGTGATCACTCTTGCAGTGTGAGCTGGGGGTGGCCGCAGAGACCAGCGAGAAGCGACTGTTTACTAAAAACACAGGTCCGTGCGAAGCCGTAAGGCGATGTATACGGACTGACGCCTGCCCGGTGCTGGAACGTTAAGGGGACCGGTTAGTGCGCTTTCGGGCGTGCGAAGCTGAGAACTTAAGCGCCAGTAAACGGCGGTGGTAACTATAACCATCCTAAGGTAGCGAAATTCCTTGTCGGGTAAGTTCCGACCTGCACGAATGGCGTAACGACTTCTCGACTGTCTCAACCATAGGCCCGGTGAAATTGCACTACGAGTAAAGATGCTCGTTTCGCGCAGCAGGACGGAAAGACCCCGGGACCTTTACTACAGTTTGATATTGGTGTTCGGTTCGGCTTGTGTAGGATAGCTGGGAGACTGTGAAGCTCGGACGCCAGTTCGGGTGGAGTCGTCGTTGAAATACCAGTCTGGTCGTGCTGGATGTCTAACCTGGGTCCGTGATCCGGATCAGGGACAGTGTCTGATGGGTAGTTTAACTGGGGCGGTTGCCTCCTAAAGGGTAACGGAGGCGCCCAAAGGTTCCCTCAGCCTGGTTGGCAATCAGGTGTTGAGTGTAAGTGCACAAGGGAGCTTGACTGTGAGACCGACGGGTCGAGCAGGGACGAAAGTCGGGACTAGTGATCCGGCGGTGGCTTGTGGAAGCGCCGTCGCTCAACGGATAAAAGGTACCCCGGGGATAACAGGCTGATCTTCCCCAAGAGTCCATATCGACGGGATGGTTTGGCACCTCGATGTCGGCTCGTCGCATCCTGGGGCTGGAGTCGGTCCCAAGGGTTGGGCTGTTCGCCCATTAAAGCGGTACGCGAGCTGGGTTTAGAACGTCGTGAGACAGTTCGGTCCCTATCCGCTGTGCGCGTAGGAGTCTTGAGAAGGGCTGTCCCTAGTACGAGAGGACCGGGACGGACGAACCTCTGGTGTGCCAGTTGTTCTGCCAAGGGCATGGCTGGTTGGCTACGTTCGGGAGGGATAACCGCTGAAAGCATCTAAGCGGGAAGCCTGCTTCGAGATGAGGACTCCCACCCACTTGATGGGGTAAGGCTCCCAGTAGACGACTGGGTTGATAGGCCGGATCTGGAAGCACCGTGAGGTGTGGAGGTGACCGGTACTAATAGGCCGAGGGCTTGTCCTCAGTTGCTCGCGTCCACTGTGTT
>NZ_JALDAY010000032.1 GCF_022698165.1 Streptomyces cylindrosporus | reverse complement strand
TCGATGTTTGACGCTTCACAGCGGGTACCGGAATATCAACCGGTTATCCATCGACTACGCCTGTCGGCCTCGCCTTAGGTCCCGACTTACCCTGGGCAGATCAGCTTGACCCAGGAACCCTTAGTCAATCGGCGCACACGTTTCTCACGTGTGAATCGCTACTCATGCCTGCATTCTCACTCGTCAACCGTCCACAACTCGCTTACGCGGCTGCTTCACCCGGCAGACGACGCTCCCCTACCCATCCATACAGGCGTTGGCCCTGTTGTATGAATGACACGACTTCGGCGGTACGCTTGAGCCCCGCTACATTGTCGGCGCGGAATCACTAGACCAGTGAGCTATTACGCACTCTTTCAAGGGTGGCTGCTTCTAAGCCAACCTCCTGGTTGTCTCTGCGACTCCACATCCTTTCCCACTTAGCGTACGCTTAGGGGCCTTAGTCGATGCTCTGGGCTGTTTCCCTCTCGACCATGGAGCTTATCCCCCACAGTCTCACTGCCGCGCTCTCACTTACCGGCATTCGGAGTTTGGCTAAGGTCAGTAACCCGGTAGGGCCCATCGCCTATCCAGTGCTCTACCTCCGGCAAGAAACACACGACGCTGCACCTAAATGCATTTCGGGGAGAACCAGCTATCACGGAGTTTGATTGGCCTTTCACCCCTAACCACAGGTCATCCCCCAGGTTTTCAACCCTGGTGGGTTCGGTCCTCCACGAAGTCTTACCTCCGCTTCAACCTGCCCATGGCTAGATCACTCCGCTTCGGGTCTTGAGCGTGCTACTCCATCGCCCTGTTCGGACTCGCTTTCGCTACGGCTACCCCACCCGGGTTAACCTCGCAACACACCGCAAACTCGCAGGCTCATTCTTCAAAAGGCACGCAGTCACGAGACACCAGCAAGCTGATGTCCGACGCTCCCACGGCTTGTAGGCACACGGTTTCAGGTACTATTTCACTCCCCTCCCGGGGTACTTTTCACCATTCCCTCACGGTACTATCCGCTATCGGTCACCAGGGAATATTTAGGCTTAGCGGGTGGTCCCGCCAGATTCACACGGGATTTCTCGGGCCCCGTGCTACTTGGGTGTCTCTCAAGCAAGCCGCTGACGTTTCGACTACGGGGGTCTTACCCTCTACGCCGGACCTTTCGCATGTCCTTCGCCTACATCAACGGTTTCTGACTCGCCGACCAGCCGGCAGACTGGTCAAGAGAGATCCCACAACCCCGCATACGCAACCCCTGCCGGGTCTCACACGCATACGGTTTGGCCTCATCCGGTTTCGCTCGCCACTACTCCCGGAATCACGGTTGTTTTCTCTTCCTGCGGGTACTGAGATGTTTCACTTCCCCGCGTTCCCTCCACACACCCTATGTGTTCAGATGTGGGTGACAGCCCATGACGACTGCCGGGTTTCCCCATTCGGAAACCCCCGGATCAAAGCCTGGTTGACGACTCCCCGGGGACTATCGTGGCCTCCCACGTCCTTCATCGGTTCCTGGTGCCAAGGCATCCACCGTGCGCCCTTAAAAACTTGGCCACAGATGCTCGCGTCCACTGTGCAGTTCTCAAACAACGACCAACCACCC
>NZ_JALDAY010000031.1 GCF_022698165.1 Streptomyces cylindrosporus | reverse complement strand
AGCTCGGGTGTTGCGATGATCGCTAGAACCTGAGGACCGCCTCGGCGGCGGGGATCCGTACCCCGGGGCGCGCCCTTCTAGAGCGTCGCCGTCCACTCCGCCACCGTCGCGACCTCGCCCCGCTTCGCGAGGAGGTCCTTCATCAGGACGTCGTGCAGCGCCGGGCTCGGGTCGGCGCACGCGTCCGAGAGTGTCGTGAGCCGGTAGTCCAGGTCGAACGCCTGGAGCGCCGTGGAGAGCACGATGCCGCCGGTCGCGATGCCCGCGAGGGCGAGGTGGTCGATGCCCTGGGCGCGGAGGATCTGGTCGAGGTTGGTGCCCGCGAAGGCGCTGACGCGGTTCTTGTACAGGACGACCTCGTCGGGCGCGGGGGCCACGTCCGGGTGGATCTCGGCGTCCGGGTCGCCCGGTACGAAGCGGTCGTGCGGGAGAGTGCCGAACACTGCGTTGTTCGGGTGCGCGTCGACGTGCCCGGCGCGCAGGCGGAGGGCGACGTGGAGGACGAGGACTCCCTTCTCCCGCGCGGCCTTCAGGGCGGCGGCGGCCTGGGCGAGCGCGGTGGAGTCCACGCGGGTGGCGTGGGCGTTCTGGAAGTCCATGAGGAGCAGGGCGGTGCGAGACATGAGGGTGCCTTTCACTTGCGGGAGATCAGGGTGGGAGGGGGAGTCAGTCCGACGTGCCGATCCGGCCGAGGGAGCGGTCGAAGAGGGTCATGACGAGGAACACCGCACCGGCGCCGAGCATGATCCACGACAGTTCGTGCATGCCGCTCGTGTCGGCGCGCTTTCCGAAGGAGGCGGCGCTCGCGGACGAGGCGACCATCGAGCCGAGGTAGGCGAAGGTGCGCAGGAGCCCGGCGGAGGACGCGGTGCGCTCCGGATCGGCCTGGAAGTAGACGGAGTTCTGGAGGGCGAGGTTGTTGAGCCCCTGCGGGACGCCGAAGACGAGGGCGACGAGGAGCAGGCCCCACAGCGGGCTGGAGCCGGAGAGCGTGAGCAGGATCAGGCACGCGGCGATCTGCCCGAGCGCGCCGACGAGGAGCTTGCTCCGTACGCCCTTGCGGCGCCCGGACCAGATCGAGACGCCGATGGCGAGAAGGAACATGGGGATCTGCACGAGCCCGGCGCGGAACGGCGAGAGCCCGTACCCCTTCTCGGTCCACTGGCTGAAGCCGTAGAGGAAGGAGTACGCGACGACGTACGCGACGAGGGCGCGCCCGTACGTGGCGAGCAGCGGCGTGTTGCCGGCGAGCACGCGGAGGTCGATGAACGGCGTGGCGGCGCGCGACTCCCGGAGCGCGAAGGCGCTTCCGGCGAGGAGCGTGATGACGAGCAGGTACCAGTCCCGCGGGTGCAGGTTCATGAGGAACAGCAGCAGCGAGGTGAGGGTGACCGCAAAGAGCGCCATGCCGGGCAGGTCGAGCTGGGCGGCGACCCGGCCGCGCTGCGGGCTCTCGCCCCTACCGCCCGACTTGGGCAGTCGCCACCAGCCGAGCGCCACCGCCGCGACGGCGAGCGGGATGTTCAGCGCGAACGTCGCGCGCCAGCCGCCGACCGCGATGAGGAGGCCGCCGAGGAGCGGGCCGATGACGGCGATGGTCTGGTTGGCGACGGCGAGCGCGGTGAGCACGCCGCCAGGGCTGTCGCGCCCGGTCCGCTTCGCCTCGCTCCGTACGAGCGCCATCGCGGCCGGATAGCCGCCGCACGTGCCGAAACCGAGGAGGACGCGGGCCGCGATGAGGACGCCGAGGTTGGGTGCCAGGGTGCCGAGGACGCCGGCGAGGCCGACTATGCCCGTGCTGATGAGGAAGAGCCTGCGCGGCCCGAAGATGTCGATGAGCCGTCCGACGACGGGCTGCCCGAGCGAGGTCGCGAGGTAGAGCGCCGAGACGAGCCACGCGGTCTTCGACGGGGGCGCGCCGAGCGCGTCACCGATGGGAATGAGCGCGACCGAGATGATCGTCGAGTTGATCGGGTTGAGGACCGAGCCGAGCATCATCGGCGGCAGCAACCGCCGGTTGAATCGGGGCTGTTGGGCCTGGGGATTCTTGTCGCTCGTCCCGGCCGCCGTGGCGGGCTCAGTCATGTGTCAGCCGCTCCAGTACGGACATGGCGGCGATGACCGCCTGAAGCTCCTCCTGCGTGCACTCCTCCTGGAGCCGCGTCGCGAGCCATTCGGCACGGGCCTGGCGGCCCTCGTGGACACGGCGGCGGCCCTCGGGCGTGAGGGTGATCAGCAGCCTGCGGCCGTCCTCGGGGTCCGGGGTGCGGACGACGAGGCCGCGCGCGGCGAGCGCGGCGACGGTCGCGGTCATCGACTGGTGCCGGACGCCTTCGGCGGCGGCGAGCACGCTGGTCGTGACCCCGGCCGCTGTCGCGGGCGTCTCGGTCTCGCGGGCGATGCGAGCGAGTGCGGTGGACTGCCCGAGTGTGAGGTCCTCGGCCTCGGAGGCCCCGAGGATGCGGCGGCGCAGGCGGCTGATGACGACCCTGACCTCACGGGACGCCTGGACGGCGGCGGGCGAGAGGCGGGGCGGCGAGCCGGGGGTGCCGCTGGCGACGGAATCGGTGGGCATACCACCTACCGTAACTTGTACAGGGTGAGCTGTACAGCCTTGCCTGTATATAGGGGCGGGCGCCGGTGACTGCCGGAGGTGGGTGATGCCCACCGCCCGGGGACGAGCGGGCCCGGCTCGGCCCCCGGCGGAGCGGGGGTTTCGGCCAGGGGGACGACGAGGGGAGCGGTTTCCCGGCGTGCCGGCCCGAGCGGACGACGGTGGCCTCTCCTGCCTGTCAGCCCCGGTCCGCCGCGACAGGGCCGGGCGGGCAGCGGTGTGGACAGGCGGGTGGGCAGCGGTGTGGACAGGTGCGAAGGCCGGCACCGCGGGCACCGGGGCGGGCAGCCCCCTTACGGGACGGCCCGCGGCCGGGGGGACGCAGTCCGCGTCCGCCCCGGCCGGTACCGCCGCCCGCGAACGCCGTCACCCAGGGAAGGACGTGCCGAGAGGACCGATCGTGAGGGTGCCGCCGCAGACGCGGATGTCGGCCGTGTCGGAGGAGGGGCCTTGGTGTTGC
>NZ_JALDAY010000030.1 GCF_022698165.1 Streptomyces cylindrosporus | reverse complement strand
GGCGGACAGCTCCATGGTGCCCAGGCGCAGCACGCTGAAGTGGTCGCCGACCATGTAGGCGTGGTGCGGGTTGTGGGTGATGAAGATGACGCCCAGGCCGCGGTCGCGGGCGGCGGCGATGTACTTCAGCACGACCCCGGACTGCTTGACGCCGAGGGCGGCGGTCGGCTCGTCCAGGATCAGGACCCGGGCGCCGAAGTACACCGCGCGGGCGATGGCCACGCACTGGCGCTGACCGCCGGACAGCGTGCCGATGGGCTGGTCGAGGTCGTCCAGGACGATGCCCATGTTGCGGAGCTCTTCGTCGGCGGTCTGCTTCATCTTCTCGATGTCGAGACGGCGGATCGGCCAGGGGCCCTTGGTCATCTCGGAGCCAAGGAAGAAGTTGCGCCACACCGGCATCAGCGGGACGACCGCGAGGTCCTGGTAGACCGTCGCGATGCCCTTGTCCAGCGCGTCGCGCGGGGTGGAGAAGCGCACCGGGGTGCCGTCGACGAGGAACTCGCCCTCGGTGTGCTGGTGCAGCCCCGAGATGATCTTGATCAGGGTGGACTTGCCGGCGCCGTTGTCGCCCAGCACGCAGGTGACCTGGCTGGGGAACACCTTCAGGCTGACCCCGTGCAGGGCACGGATGTTGCCGTACGCCTTGCCTGCGGCCTTCAACTCGACGACGGCCGACGTTTCTTGAGTGGTCGTCATGTACGTCACCTCCGGGTCGCTGTGCGCTGGACCCACAGATTGATGAGGACGGCGCCGAGGAGCATGACGCCGAGGAAGGCCTTGAACCAGTCGGGGTTCCAGCCCGCGTAGACGATGCCCTGCTGGACCATGCCGAACATGAAGGCGCCGAAGACCGGGCCGATCGCCGAGCCGGCGCCACCGGTCAGGAGGCAGCCGCCGATGACCGCGGCGGAGATGTAGATCAGCTCCTGGCCGACGCCCTCGCCGGACTGCACGGTGTTGAAGGAGAACAGCTGGTGCATGCCGATGAACCAGGCGCCGAAGCCGACCAGCATGAACAGCGAGATCTTGCTGAAGGTCACCGGCACACCGACCGCGCGGGCGCTGTCCTTGTTGCCGCCGACCGCGAAGGTCCAGTTGCCGTACTTGGTGCGCAGCAGCACCCAGGTGGCGATGGCGGCGAAGACCAGCCACCAGACGACGGTGATCTTCACCTGGACCCCGCCGACGTCGAAGCTGGAGGCGAAGACCTTCTGCGCCTGGCTGAAGCCGTCCATGTCGCTGATGTCGTCGGTGGCCACGTTGCCGGTGACCAGCTTGGTCACCGCGAGGTTCACGCCCTGGAGGATCAGGAAGCTGCCGAGCGTGATCAGGAAGCTCGGCAGCCCGGTCCTGACGACCAGCCAGCCGTTGAAGAACCCGATCCCCAAGGACACGAGCAGGGCGACGATCACGCCGACCCAGACGTTCATGGTGAGCTGGTAGCTGAGCATGCTCGCGGTCAGCGCGGAGGTGATCACCGCGACACCGGCCGACAGGTCGAACTCACCGCCGATCATCAGCAGTGCGACCGGCAGCGCCATGATCCCGATGGTGGACGACTGGTAGAGGATGTTCGCCATCGAGGAGCCGTCGCGCACCGGCGGCGCGGCGATCAGGAAGAAGACGTAGACCGCCGCGGCGCCGAGGAAGACGCCCACTTCGGGGCGGGCCAACAGGCGTACGGCGAGCGGCCGTTCAGATGTACGGCCGTCCTTCTCACGGGCCGGCGGAGCCGGCGACGGGGAGCCCGCCGCCGGAGCCGTGGTCTGGGTCATGGTCATCACCGGGTGCCCTTCGCGGCGAACGCGGCGACCTTGTCGATGTTGGACTTGTCGACAATGGCCGGGCCGGTCAGCACGGCCTGCGAACCGCCGCCGCTGTAGTTTCCGTTCGTCTTGTAGAGCCACAGGGCGTCGACGGACAGGTAGCCCTGCAGGTAGGGCTGCTGGTCGATGGCCCACTGGATCGTGCCGGACTTGATGGCCGCGACCGCGTCCTTGTTGAGGTCGAACGTGGCGAGCTTGGCCTTGCTGCCCGACTCGGACACCGACTGCGCGGCGGTGAGCGCGACCGGGGCGGCGAGGGTCGCCACGAAGTCGATCGAACTGTCCTGCTGGAGCTTGGCGGTGATCGTCGACTTCACGGACGGCATGTCGGTGCCGTTGACATAGAGGATGTCGGTCTTGCCGGAGAAGGTCTTCTTCAGTCCGGCACACCGCTGGGTGAGGCCGATGTTGCCCTGCTCCTGGATGACACAGACCGTGTGCTTGGCGCCGACCTCGTTGAGCTTCTTACCGAACGCCTCACCGGCCACCGTCTCGTCCTGCCCGAAGAACTCCTGCAGGCCCAGCTTCGTCCAGTCGCTCACACCGGAGTTGAAACCGTCGACGGGTATGCCGGCCTGCCTGGCCTTGGCGACGACGCTCTTCAGGGCGTCCGGCTTGGCGAGGGTGAGGGCGATCCCGTCGACCTTCTGGTCGATCGCGTTCTGCACCAGGTTGGCCTGGTTGCCCGCGTTGGGGTCGGAGGAGTAGACGAGCTTGATGTTGTCCTTGGCGGCGGCGGCCTGGGCGCCCTTGCGCACGATGTCCCAGAAGGTGTCACCGGGCGCGGCGTGCGTGATCATGGCGACCGTCATGCGGGGAGTGGTGGCCTTGCCGGCCGAGACTCCGCTCCCCGCGTCGTCGGCCTTCTTGCCGCCGGAGCTGCTGGAGCAGCCCGCGGCGAACAGGGTGGCCGCCGCCATCGCGGCGACGACGGGCACGATTCTGCGGGAACGGGAGTGGGACAAGCGGTCCATCTTCGGCACCTCACTGTGCGGCGGAGAGAGGGTTGGAGGCTGACCGAGCGAGCGCTGCGGATCACATGCCGTTAACACGGCTGTTGCCTATGACGGAGATGGAACCCTCACCCCACCCCGGGGTCAACGCTTGTAATGACATCATTTATCCATCAGGGAAAGATGTCAGAACAATTGCTTTGACGCTGGTTACGGCCGACCTCTACACCTGAAATGACGGGATGCCCGGGGCCTCGATTGAACGGCATTTTGATGCATTGGCCACAGAAATAGCGAAGGTCGCCCCGTCCGCGTCCGAGTCCGGCCCTGAAAGGAAACCCGCACACGATGAAGCACCTCCACCACTGGATCGACGGCAAGCCCAGAGAGGGTTCGTCCGAGCGCTACGGCGCCGTCACCGACCCCGCCACGGGTCACCAGGAGAAGCAGGTCCCCTTCGCCTCGGTCGAGGAGGTGGACGCGGCGGTGCAGGCCGCCAAGGACGCGTATGTGACCTGGGGCAGGACCTCGCTGGCGAAGCGGACCTCGATCCTGTTCAGGTTCCGGGCGCTGCTGGAGGCGAACCGGGACGCGATCGCC
>NZ_JALDAY010000003.1 GCF_022698165.1 Streptomyces cylindrosporus | reverse complement strand
AATTATTCAGGGTTGGTCCCGGAACTTCTGTTCCGGGACCAACCCTTTTTTGTTCTGCGTCACTTGAAGTTCACGTTGCGCAACAACGATCCGAAGCATGGGTACTGCTGCAATGCTCAGGGCCGCCGGCGTCGGACTCGGTGACGAGGTGGTCGTGCCGGCGTTCGGGAACGTCGAGGTGGCCGAGGCCGTTGCCATGGCCGGGGCGCTGCCGGTGTTCGCCGACATAGACCCGGTGACGTACTGCCTTGACGCGTCCGCTGTCGAGGCGGCCGTAACTCCGCGTACGGCGGCTGTGGTTGTCGTGCACCTTTTCGGTCGGCCCGCGGACATCGCGCGGATGCACGGCGTCGGGCAGCGGCACGGGCTGCTGGTGCTGGAACAGGGGGAGTCCGAGGCGCCGTACGACGAGATCGCTCAGCGTCGGGAGCGGGCGGCCTATCTGGACGCCAAGCTCAGGGGCGTACGGACGCCCGACGGCGGTGACGGGCACACCTATCAGCAGTACGTCGTGCGGGTGCCTGGGAACGGGCGGCCCGATCGCGATGCCTTCGCACGCGCCGTGCGGGCCCGGGGAGTTGAGTGCCGGGTGCCGGTGAAGACTCCTGTGCACCGGCTGCCGGAGTTCCGGCGGTGTGTTTCGTTGCCGGAGACCGAGCGGGCCGCTGACGAAACGCTGGCTCTGCCTGTCGACGCCGCGTTGACGAAGCGGGACATGCAGCGCATCGTGGGCGCCTGCAATGCGCTGGGCGGACTGCTTCAGCCCGCTTTCTGAGCGTGGTTGGGAGCAGGCGTCCGTTCGGGGTATGATCTATTCCGTTGCCGCGAGGGAAACCTCGAAAAGGCGACAGGCCCCCTTAGCTCAGTCGGCAGAGCGTCTCCATGGTAAGGAGAAGGTCAACGGTTCGATTCCGTTAGGGGGCTCCAGCCAAAAGGCCCCGCCCAATTGGGCGGGGCCTTTCTCGTACCCGTAACTCTTCCCAGTCCCTTCAGTCCTTGTGGAGGCCCGGGACGCGCATCGCCAGGATCGCCATGTCGTCGGACGGGGCGTCCGACGCGAAGCGTTCCACCGCGCGCATGATGCGGGCCGCGACCGCGCCCGCCGTGAGGCCCGTGCAGGTCGTGAGGACGTCGGTGAGGCCGTCGTCGCCCAGCATGCGCGTGCCCTCGCGGCGCTCCGTGACGCCGTCCGTGACGCACAGGAGGACGTCGCCGGGGTCGAGCGTGACCGTCTGCTCGTAGAGCTCCAGGTCGTCCATCACGCCGAGCAGCGGCTGGGGTTCGGCCGCGGGCTCGACCGTGCCGTCCTGGCGCAGTCGGAGCGGGAGGGGGTGGCCGGCGCAGACCACCTTCAGTTCCGCGCTGCCGTCGTCCTGGGGGCGCAGTTCGCCGTACAGGAGGGTCAGGAAGCGGCTGCGGGCGCCCTCGTCGAGAATGGCCGAGTTCAGTCGCTCCAGGACCGCGGGGCCGGACAGGCCCTCGCGGGCCAGGAGGCGCAGCGCGTGCCGGGCGAGGCCCGTGACCGCCGCCGCGTTGGGGCCCGTACCGCAGACGTCTCCGATGGCGAAGCCGTAGGCGCCGTCGCTGATCGGGAAGAGGTCGTAGAAGTCGCCGCCGACCTCGTTGCCCTCGCCGGCCGCGCGGTAGATGACCTCGACCTCGACGCCGCCGATCTCGGGGAGCTCGGGTGGCAGGAGGCTGCGCTGGAGGGACTGGCTGATGGCCGTGCGCTCCGAGTACAGGCGGGCGTTGTCGAGGGCCAGGGCGGCCCGGCGGCTCAAGTCCTCGGCCAGTTCGAGGATTTCCTGGCGGAAGTGTTCGTCGGTGGGCTTGCCGAGGGTGAGCATGCCGATGACGCGGTTGCGGGCGACCAGGGGGAGGACGACGGTCTCGCCGCCCACCGCGGACGCCGTGGCGAGCGTGGGGCCGATGCCGGAGGCGACCTGGTGGGTCGGGCCGCCGGCCAGGCCGAGGCTGCGCATGGAGCTGCGCAGGGCCGCCTGGTGGGCGACCTCGCCGGGGGCGGACCAGACGCGGGCGCCGGGGGTGGGCACCGGGTCCGGCGGGGGCACCTTCGAGAGCAACGACTTGATGCCGTCGATGAGTTCCTCGTCCTCGTGCAGGACGTACGAGAGGTACGGCTCGGAGGCCTGGTCGGCGATCGTGTAGACCGCGCACCAGGTGGCGAGGGTGGGGACCGTCATCTGGGCCATCAGGGCCAGCGTCTGGTCGCGGTCCAGGGTGCCGGCGAGGAGGTCGGAGGCCTCGACCAGGAAGCTGAGGGAGCCGCGGCGCAGGCGTTCCAGTTCGCCGAGGCGGGCCGACTCGACGGCCAACGCGATGCGGTCGGCGGCGAATTGGAGGCGCAGGGCCTCTTCGTTGGAGTATCTGCCGGGCGACTCGGCCGCGACGCCCAGGGAGCCGGTGAGGCGGCCCTCGACCTTCAGGGGGACCGTGACGACCGAGCGCATGCCCGTGCCGCTCAGGAGCGGTACGGCGCCCGGTACGGCCGTCAGGTCGTCGTGGACGGCGGGCATACGGGCCGAGCCGTAGCGGCCGGGGCCGGCCTCGACGGGCACGCGCGCGAAGCGCTGGCGGGCGGAGGGCAGGCCCGTGGAGGCGCGGACCTCCAACTCCGTCTCGTCGTCGGTCGCGAGGAGCAGGAACGCCGAGTCGGCGTCGAGCATGTCGCGGGCCCGCTCGACCGTGCGCTGCAGGAGGCCGTCGAGGTCGTCCGGGGCGGGGGAGCCGATGAACACCTCGAAGGGGTCCGTGCTCTGGCCCTCGGAGGAGCTGCCGGTGTCGGAGGCCGGCATGCGCAACGGGGTCTGCAGGACGGCCCGTTCGTGGTCCCGGACGAGGAGGCAGACCGTGGAGGGCTCACCGCCCGTGTCGCGCACCCGGAGGTGGGAGGCGTACACCGGGGTGACGCGGCCGTTGGCGCCCCTTATGCCGTAACTGCCCTCCCAGCGGGAGAGTTGGAGCGCCTCCGCGATGCCGGTGCTGGTGCCCGGGGTGTGCGGCCAGGCGGCGAGATCGGTAAGAGGCTTTCCGATCACTTGTTCGGCGGGGTAGCCGAAGAGTTCCTCCGCGTCCTCGTTCCACGAGCTGATGGAGCCGGTGCGGTCGATCTGGACGACCGCGACGCGCACTCTGCCGTCGGCGAGGGGGAGCAGGTCGGCCGGGAGGGACGGGCCGGCGGCGCGGGTGCCCACCGCGCGCTCGGGGAGGTCGAGTTGGAACCAGACCTGCTTGTGCGTGGGCGTGTACTCGACGCCCCAGCGGCCGGCCAGCGCGGCGCACAGCTGGAGTCCGCGGCCGCCCTCGCGGTCGGGGCTGCCCATGGTGGAGGGATGGCCCTGGAGGGGGATCTCGCGCTCCGGATACCGGTCGGCGACCTCGATGCGTACGCCCTCGTCGCTGCGCAGGCACAGGACGTCGGCGGCGGTGCCCGCGTGCACCACGGCGTTGGTCACCAGCTCGCTGGTGAGAACGACGGCGTCGTCGACGATGTCGGCGAAACCCCAGCCCTGGAGCGTGTCGCGGACGAAGGAGCGGGCGGTCGCTACCGATCGCCCGACGGGCTCGAAGCTGGCGGCCGCGCGCGCGGTGATCACTGAACTCCTCGTCCGGTTGTCGGCGTGCAGGACTCCGTGGCCGACCGGCTCGTGCCGCTGATGCGGCAGGCCGCCCGTCGGCCGGGGGTCCGGGGGCTGTCCCCCCGGGATCAGTCCGGTGGTCATGTTGTGCGGCCGCCCCTCCGATGCCCGCTCGTTCTCGTGCCACCGCCCAGGCCGGACGGACCGGCGCGGCTGGACAGCCGCATGCAAGGTTACTTACCTTCGCCGTCCGTGCGGATGCCGGTCTGCAGTGTTTCCGCCCAGAGGGTGTGCGGACGATGTGCGAAGCTGCCGAACTGTTATGGCCGGGTTCAGGCAGGGTGAAACACTGGGCAAGCTTCTTGTGAAGGTCCGGACAGGCCGAGTGACTTCCCTATGCAGCGGGCAGCAGCCGGTGGTGCGGCCTGGTATATCCGGCAGAAATACGCAGCAGTAACTGGTACGTCGAACGGTAGTACCGGAGCACAGCAGTAACGGTCGACCCCTGCGGGAGGGACACAGTGGAGTCTGGCGCAGCGACGCGGGGCACTAAAACGCGCGCGAAAGGCGGACAGTCCCTGAGCAACCAACGCAAACCGCGCGGCGGGACCACCGCGGTGGACACGGCGTCCCTGAACCGGCTGCTGGCGGCTCTCGTCGCGATGCGCGACGGAAACTTCCGCAAGCGGCTCACGGTGTCCGGCGACGGCGTGATGTCCGAGATCGCCGCGGTCTTCAACGAGGTGGCCGACCGCAATCTGCACCTGACGGGTGAGCTGTCGCGGGTGCGGCGGATGGTTGGCCGCGAGGGCAAGCTCACGGAGCGGCTGGAGACGGGCGCCTACGAGGGTTCCTGGGCCGCCGCGGTCGAGGCCTCCAATGCGCTCGTGGACGACCTCGTACGGCCCGTCTCCGAGGTCGGACGGGTGCTGTCCGCGGTGGCCGAGGGCGACCTCTCGCCGCGGATGGAGCTGCGGACGCAGGCGCCCGACGGGACCGGGCACCCGCTGCGCGGGGAGTTCCTCAAGGTCGGGCGGACTGTAAACAACCTTGTCGATCAGCTGTCGACGTTCACCGACGAGGTCACGCGGGTGGCCAGCGAGGTGGGTACCGAGGGCAAGCTGGGCGGCCAGGCACGCGTGCGTGGCATGTCGGGTTCGTGGAAGGACCTCACGGACTCCGTCAACACCATGGCGTACCGGCTGACCGCGCAGGTGCGGGACATCGCGCTGGTGACCACTGCTGTGGCCAAGGGCGACCTGTCCCGCAAGGTCACCGTGCACGTGGCCGGCGAGATGCTGGAGCTGAAGAACACCGTCAACACGATGGTGGACCAGCTGTCGTCGTTCTCCTCCGAGGTGACGCGAGTCGCCCGTGAGGTGGGCACTGAGGGTGAGCTCGGCGGTCAGGCGCAGGTGCCTGGCGTGGCCGGTGTGTGGAAGGACCTCACCGATTCGGTGAACCTGATGGCAGGAAACCTTACTGCCCAGGTGCGCGGGATCGCCCAGGTGACGACGGCGGTGGCCAACGGTGACCTGTCGCAGAAGGTGACCGTGTCGGCGCGCGGCGAGGTCGCGCAGCTGGCGGACACGATCAACCAGATGACCGAGACGCTGCGGATCTTCGCGGACGAGGTCACCCGCGTGGCCAACGAGGTCGGTGCCGCGGGCCAGCTGGGCGGGCAGGCGAACGTGCCGGGTGCCGCCGGCACCTGGAAGGACCTGACAGACTCCGTCAACACCGTGTTCCGGAACCTGACCATTCAGGTGAGGGACATCGCGGCCGTCACGACGGCCGTGGCCAACGGCGACATGTCGCAGAAGGTCACCGTCGACGTGGCCGGCGAGATGCTGGAGCTGAAGAACACCGTCAACGGGATGGTGGACCAGCTGCAGTCGTTCGGTTCCGAGGTCACGCGCGTGGCCCGCGAGGTCGGTGTCGAGGGTGAGCTCGGCGGCCAGGCGCAGGTGCCCGGGGCGGCCGGCACCTGGAAGGACCTGACGGACTCCGTCAACACGGCGTTCCGCAACCTCACCGGACAGGTGCGCAACATCGCCCAGGTGACGACGGCGGTGGCCAACGGCGACCTGTCGCAGAAGGTCACCGTGGACGTCTCCGGCGAGATGCTCCAGCTGAAGAACACCGTGAACACGATGGTGGACCAGCTGTCCGCCTTCGCCGACCAGGTGACCCGGATGGCCCGGGACGTGGGCACGGAGGGCCGGCTGGGCGGCCAGGCGGTCGTGCCGGGGGTCTCCGGCACCTGGAAGGAGCTCACCGACTCCGTCAACTTCATGGCCGGCAACCTGACCTCGCAGGTGCGGCAGATCGCCCAGGTGACCACCGCGGTGGCCCAGGGAGACCTCTCCCAGAAGATCGACGTCGACGCGCGCGGCGAGATCCTGGAGCTGAAGAACACCATCAACACGATGGTCGACCAGCTCTCCGGCTTCGCCGACCAGGTGACCCGGGTGGCCCGCGAGGTGGGCACGGAGGGCCGCCTCGGCGGTCAGGCACAGGTGCCCGGCGTGGCCGGTGTGTGGCGGGACCTGACCGACTCCGTGAACGGAATGGCAGGAAACCTTACTGCCCAGGTGCGCAACATCGCCCAGGTGGCCACCGCGGTGGCCCGGGGTGACCTGTCCCAGAAGATCACCGTGGACGCGCGCGGCGAGATCCTGGAGCTGAAGAACACCCTGAACACGATGGTCGACCAGCTGTCGTCGTTCGCCGAAGAGGTCACGCGCGTGGCCCGTGAGGTGGGTACGGAGGGCCAGCTCGGCGGCCAGGCCGAGGTGCAGGGTGTCTCCGGCACCTGGAAGGACCTCACCCAGTCCGTGAACTTCATGGCGAACAACCTGACCATCCAGGTGCGCAACATCGCCGAGGTCACGACCGCCGTCGCCAAGGGCGACCTGTCCAAGAAGATCACCGTCGACGCGAAGGGCGAGATCCTCGAACTCGTCACGACCGTCAACACGATGGTCGACCAGCTGTCCAGCTTCGCCGAGCAGGTGACCCGGGTGGCCCGTGAGGTGGGCACCGAGGGCATCCTGGGCGGCCAGGCGCACGTGCCCGGGGTCACGGGCATCTGGAAGGACCTCAGCGGCAATGTGAACCTGATGGCCAAGAACCTGACCATGCAGGTGCGCAACATCTCCCAGGTCGCCAACGCGGTCGCCAACGGCGACCTGACCCGGACGGTGACGATCGAGGCGCGCGGCGAGGTCGCGCAGCTCGCCGACACCTTCAACACCATGGTGAAGACGCTGAGTTCGTTCGCCGACCAGGTCACCAAGGTGGCCCGCGAGGTGGGCACGGACGGCATCCTCGGCGGCCAGGCGCACGTACCCGGTGTGGCCGGTACGTGGAAGGACCTCACCGAGTCCGTGAACCAGATGGCGTCCAACCTGACCGGCCAGGTCCGCAACATCGCCATGGTCACCACGGCCATCGCCAAGGGCGACCTGACCAAGAAGATCGACATCGACGCCCGCGGCGAGATCCTCGAACTCAAGACGACGATCAACACGATGGTCGACCAGCTGTCGTCGTTCGCCGAGGAGGTCACCCGAGTCGCCCGCGAGGTGGGTACGGAGGGTGCGCTCGGCGGTCAGGCACGCGTGCGTGACGTCGACGGCACCTGGCGCGACCTCACCGAGTCCGTGAACGAAATGGCAGGAAACCTTACCCGGCAGGTGCGCGCCATCGCGCGCGTGGCCACCGCGGTGACCCGTGGTGACCTGAACCTGAAGATCGACGTCGACGCGTCCGGCGAGATCCAGGAACTGCAGGACTACATCAACAAGATGATCGCCAACCTGCGGGACACCACGATCGCCAACAAGGAGCAGGACTGGCTCAAGGGCAACCTCGCCCGCATCTCCGCGCTGATGCAGGGCCGCCGCGACCTCCAGGACGTGGCTTCGCTGATCATGAGCGAGCTGACGCCGGTGGTCTCCGCGCAGCACGGCGCGTTCTTCGTGGCGATGCCGCTGGTCGACGGCAAGGACCTCAGC
This sequence comes from Streptomyces cylindrosporus, assembly GCF_022698165.1. GTDB lineage: Bacteria > Actinomycetota > Actinomycetes > Streptomycetales > Streptomycetaceae > Streptomyces > Streptomyces cylindrosporus. The sequence goes on along the minus strand of NZ_JALDAY010000003.1, from coordinate 759,214 downwards.
GCCGAGAGCGAGGACGCGTACGAGCTGCGCATGCTCGGGTCGTACGGCTACTCGATGGGCTCCATGCCGACGTCCTTCCGGCCGGGCGAGGCGCTGATCGGGACGGCCGCCGAGGAGAAGCGCACGATCCTGGTGGAGAACGCGCCCAGCGGCTACCTGAAGATCTCCTCCGGGCTCGGCGAGGCGCCGCCCGCGCAGGTGATCGTCCTCCCGGTGCTGTTCGAGGGCAAGGTGCTCGGTGTCATCGAGCTGGCCTCCTTCACGCCCTTCACGCAGATCCAGAAGGACTTCCTCAACCAGATCGCGGAGATGATCGCGACCAGCGTCAACACGATCTCCGTCAACACCAAGACGGAGCAGCTGCTGAAGCAGTCGCAGGAGCTGACCGAGCAACTCCGTGAGCGCTCGGCCGAGTTGGAGAACCGGCAGAAGGCCCTCCAGGCGTCCAACGCGGAACTGGAGGAGAAGGCCGAGCTGCTGGCCCAGCAGAACCGTGACATCGAGGTCAAGAACACCGAGATCGAGGAGGCGCGGCAGGTCCTGGAGGAGCGTGCCGAGCAGCTCGCCGTGTCGATGCGCTACAAGAGCGAGTTCCTCGCCAACATGTCGCACGAGCTGCGTACGCCGCTCAACTCGCTGCTGATCCTGGCCAAGCTGCTCGCCGACAACGCGGACGCCAACCTCACCCCGAAGCAGGTCGAGTTCGCCGAGACCATCCACGGCGCGGGCTCCGACCTGCTCCAGCTGATCAACGACATCCTCGACCTGTCCAAGGTCGAGGCGGGCAAGATGGACGTCTCCCCGACGCGCATCGCGCTCGTCCAGCTCGTCGACTACGTGGAGGCCACCTTCCGCCCGCTGACCGCGGAGAAGGGCCTGGACCTGTCCGTACGGGTCTCCCCGGAGCTCCCGGCCACGCTGCACACCGACGAGCAGCGCCTCCTTCAGGTGCTGCGCAACCTGCTGTCCAACGCGGTGAAGTTCACCGACTCCGGCTCGGTCGAGCTGGTGATCCGGCCGGCCGGCGCGGACGTGCCGACGGCGATCAAGGAACAGCTGCTGGAGACCGGTTCGCTCACCGATCCGGACGCGGCCCTGATCGCGTTCTCGGTGACCGACACCGGCATCGGGATCGCGGCCAGCAAGATGCGGGTGATCTTCGAGGCGTTCAAGCAGGCCGACGGCACGACCAGCCGCAAGTACGGCGGTACGGGCCTCGGGCTGTCGATCTCGCGGGAGATCGCCCAGCTGCTCGGCGGTGAGATCCACGCGCAGAGCGAGCCGGGACGTGGCTCCACGTTCACGCTGTACCTGCCGCTGCATCCCAGCGAACTGCCTCCGCAGGGCTACCAGCAGCCCGTGGCCGCCCTCGGGGCCAGCGACCTGGTGGCCGCCGTCGAGCTGTCCCAGCTGCCCGAGGCGGAGGTCGAGACGCCGGCGGAGGTGAAGTCGTACCGGGAGACCCAGAACGGCGCCGCCGCGCTCTTCAGGCGCCGCCGCAGGAACGGCCTCGACGCCGAGCGCGCCGGGTCGCCGGAGCAGTGGTCGGCCACCGAGCAGCCCGCGGCGCCGGAGGTGCACCGGGGCATCCGCTTCGGCGGGCAGAAGGTGCTGATCGTCGACGACGACATCCGTAACGTGTTCGCGCTGACCAGCGTGCTGGAGCAGCACGGGCTGTCGGTGCTGTACGCCGAGAACGGCCGTGAGGGCATCGAGGTGCTGGAGCAGCACGACGACGTGGCGGTCGTCCTGATGGACATCATGATGCCCGAGATGGACGGATACGCGACGACGACGGCGATCCGCCGGATGCCGCAGTTCGCGGGCCTGCCGATCATCGCCCTGACCGCGAAGGCGATGAAGGGCGACCGGGAGAAGGCGATCGAGTCGGGCGCCTCCGACTACGTGACCAAGCCCGTGGACCCCGATCACCTGCTGGCGGTGATGGAGCAGTGGATGCGGGGCGAGTGACGGGAATCATCGATGTTCACGCGGAGTTGCTGACTCAGTGTGGCCGATGCCGTGTAGAAGTACGGGATTCGGGGAACCTTCTGGTCTCCCGGTCCGTTTCTGCTACGTGCACAGTGACATCGCGGTGACAGGGTGTGGCGACAGGCGGGGTGCGGCTACGATGACCGGCACAAGGACGGGCGGCGAAAGGGAGTCGTCCCCAGGGGCGGCGCCCGGTGCACATCCGGGGCGAGGAGGGCGGGCCATGGTGCAGAAGGCCAAGATCCTCCTGGTCGATGACCGGCCGGAGAATCTGCTCGCGCTGGAGGCCATCCTCTCCGCGCTCGATCAGACACTGGTGCGGGCATCGTCCGGGGAGGAAGCGCTCAAGGCACTGCTCACGGACGACTTCGCGGTCATTCTGCTGGACGTCCAGATGCCGGGCATGGACGGTTTCGAGACCGCCGCGCACATCAAGCGGCGCGAGCGGACCCGGGACATCCCGATCATCTTCCTCACCGCGATCAACCACGGCCCGCACCACACCTTCCGGGGCTATGCGGCGGGCGCGGTGGACTACATCTCCAAGCCGTTCGACCCGTGGGTGCTGCGCGCGAAGGTCTCGGTCTTCGTCGAGCTGTACATGAAGAACTGCCAGCTGCGCGAGCAGGCGGCGCTGCTGCGGCTCCAGTTGGAGGGCGGCGGCAAGGCGGCGGTCGGCGAGACCAAGGAGCCGGCGAGTCTGCTGGCCGAGCTGTCGGCGCGCCTCGCGGCGGTCGAGGAGCAGGCCGAGGCGCTGTCCAAGCAGCTGGACGACGAGTCGGCCGACGCGGCGGCGGTCGCCACCGCGGCCCATCTCGAACGCAAACTCACCGGGCTGCGGCGGGCGCTGGACGCGCTGGAACCGGGCGCCGGGAGCACGTCGTCGGTGTCCTCGCAGAACTGACGTTCACGCGCGGCACAGTTGCGGTTGAGGAAGCGTCAGTTCCACGTTCACCCAAGGGCGACACGAACGGGTGAAGCAGTGGGCACACGTGTCCGTCGTCGTCTCCACCGGTAATCTCACACCTATGGCCTCACGTCCCTCCGCTGCCAAGAAGCAGCCCGCGAAGAAGGCGGCGGCTCCGGCGAAGAAGGCCGCTGCGAAAAAGGCCCCGGCCAAGAAGGCGCCCGCCAGGAAAGCCGCGGCCAAGAAGTCCGCGCCTCCGCCGAAGCCGGCCCCCAGCCCGACCGGCGGCATCGTCAAGCTCGTACGCGCCCTCTGGCTGGGCCTGGCGCACGCCGTGGGCGCGGTGTTCCGCGGCATAGGGAACGGCGCGAAGAACCTCGACCCCGCCCACCGCAAGGACGGCATCGCCCTGCTCCTCCTCGGCATCGCGCTGATCGTCGCCGCGGGCACCTGGGCCGACCTGCGCGGCCCCGTCGGCGACCTGGTCGAGATCCTGGTGACCGGCTCCTTCGGCCGTCTCGACCTGCTGGTGCCGATACTGCTCGCGGTCATCGCCGTACGGTTCATCCGGCACCCGGAGAAGCCCGAGGCCAACGGCCGGATCGTGATCGGCCTCTCGGCGCTCGTCATCGGCGTGCTCGGCCAGGTCCACATCGCGTGCGGCGCGCCCGCCCGCAGCGACGGCATGCAGGCCATAAGGGACGCCGGCGGCCTCATCGGCTGGGGCGCGGCGACCCCGCTGACGTACACCATGGGCGACGTCCTCGCCGTACCGCTGCTCGTGCTGCTGACGATCTTCGGGCTGCTCGTCGTCACCGCGACCCCGGTCAACGCCATCCCGCAGCGGCTGCGGCTGCTCGGCGTGAAGCTCGGCATCGTCCATCCCCGGGACGACGAGTACGACGAGTACAGCGAGGACGACGAGCGCTACGACGAGCAGTGGCGCGAGGCGCTGCCCGCGCGCACGCGCAGGCGTTCCGCCGCCCCCGAGGCGTACGACCCCGACGGCGCGGAGCAGGAGGCCCTCTCCAAGCGCCGTGGGCGCCCCAGGCGCTCCGCGGTGCCGCAGCCGGACATGGCGCGCCCCATGGACGCCGTGGACGTCGCGGCGGCCGCCGCTGCCGCGCTCGACGGTGCCGTCCTGCACGGCATGCCGCCCTCGCCGATCGTCGCCGACCTCACCCAGGGCGTGAGCGTCGGGGACCGCGAGGAGACCACGCCCACCCCGACGCCCGTCCCGGCCGCGCGGCCCAAGCAGGAGAAGCTGAAGGTCGAGGTCGCCGACCTCACCAAGCCCGCCCCCGAGGCGCCGAGCGATCTGCCCCCGCGCGCGGAGCAGCTCCAGCTGTCCGGCGACATCACGTACGCGCTGCCCTCGCTCGACCTCCTGGAACGCGGCGGGCCCGGCAAGGCACGCAGCGCGGCCAACGACGCCGTGGTGGCCTCGCTGACGAACGTCTTCACCGAGTTCAAGGTCGACGCCGCCGTCACCGGCTTCACGCGCGGGCCGACGGTCACCCGCTACGAGGTCGAGCTCGGCCCCGCCGTGAAGGTCGAGCGGATCACCGCGCTGGCCAAGAACATCGCGTACGCCGTCGCCAGCCCGGACGTACGGATCATCAGCCCGATCCCCGGCAAGTCCGCGGTCGGCATCGAGATCCCGAACACCGACCGCGAGATGGTCAACCTCGGCGACGTGCTCCGTCTCGCGGCGGCGGCCGAGGACGAGCACCCGATGCTGGTCGCGCTCGGCAAGGATGTCGAGGGCGGCTACGTCATGGCCAACCTCGCGAAGATGCCGCACGTCCTGGTCGCCGGAGCCACCGGTTCCGGTAAATCGTCGTGCATTAACTGCCTCATTACGTCAATCATGGTCCGCGCGACTCCCGAGGACGTGCGGATGGTCCTCGTCGACCCCAAGCGCGTGGAGCTGACCGCGTACGAGGGCATCCCGCACCTGATCACACCGATCATCACCAACCCGAAGCGGGCCGCCGAGGCGCTGCAGTGGGTCGTACGGGAGATGGACCTGCGGTACGACGACCTGGCGGCGTACGGCTTCCGGCACATCGACGACTTCAACGAGGCCATTCGCAACGGCAAGGTGAAGCTGCCCGAGGGCAGCGAGCGGGAGCTCCAGCCATACCCGTACCTGCTGGTGATCGTCGACGAGCTCGCCGACCTGATGATGGTCGCCCCGCGCGACGTCGAGGACGCGATCGTGCGCATCACGCAGCTCGCGCGCGCGGCCGGCATCCACCTGGTGCTCGCCACGCAGCGGCCGTCCGTGGACGTCGTCACCGGCCTGATCAAGGCGAACGTGCCCTCCCGGCTCGCCTTCGCCACCTCGTCGCTCGCGGACTCGCGCGTCATCCTCGACCAGCCCGGCGCCGAGAAGCTCATCGGCAAGGGCGACGGGCTGTTCCTGCCGATGGGGGCCAACAAGCCGACCCGTATGCAGGGCGCCTTCGTGACCGAGGACGAGGTCGCGGCGATCGTCCAGCACTGCAAGGACCAGATGGCGCCCGTCTTCCGGGACGACGTCACCGTGGGCACCAAGCAGAAGAAGGAGATCGACGAGGAGATCGGCGACGACCTCGACCTGCTGTGCCAGGCGGCCGAGCTGGTCGTCTCCACCCAGTTCGGCTCGACCTCCATGCTCCAGCGCAAGCTCCGCGTCGGCTTCGCGAAGGCCGGCCGCCTCATGGACCTCATGGAGTCCAGGAACATCGTCGGCCCGAGCGAGGGTTCGAAGGCGCGTGACGTTCTTGTGAAGCCTGACGAGCTGGACGGAGTGCTCGCGCTCATCCGCGGGGAGGCTTGAGAGAAGCCCGGAGCGGGTGCGGCCACCGGTGTTCGATCGTGACTCACCCGTAAGGGATCATTGAGCAACCGTTTCCCTTCCGCGTACGTCAAGTTGAGGGAAGCGACAAACGCGTACCCGACCATCGGCGTGTCCGGCCATACCGATGGGCTAACAAGCTCGACCGTCCGGTTGCCCCACCCTTTCGCACCCCCCATAGACTGAACCTCCAGCACAGGTGGCTTAAACGCTCGAAAGGCGCCCCCGTGTCCATCGGCAACTCCCCTGAAGACGAGCGTCCGTTCGAAGACGACCGTGAGGCAACCGGCCTCTCCGTCGGCCGTGCCCTGAAACAGGCGCGGATCGACGCCGGGCTGACCGTCGACGACGTCACCAACGCCACCCGGGTCCGCATCGCCATCGTGCACGCCATCGAGGCGGACGACTTCGCCCCCTGCGGCGGGGACGTCTACGCACGGGGTCACATCCGGACCCTGGCCAAGGCCGTACACCTCGATCCGGCCCCGCTGCTCGCGCAGTACGACGCCGATCACGGCGGCCGCCCCGCACCCACCCCGGCCGCACCCCTCTTCGAGGCCGAACGCATCCGGCCCGAGCGGCGCGGGCCCAACTGGACCGCCGCGATGGTCGCCGCGATCGTCGCCGTGGTCGGCTTCGTCGGATTCACCGCCTTCAAGGGCGGGGACGACGGTGCCAAGAACCAGGTGGCCGAGGGCTCCACGGCCACGCCGAGCAAGTCCGCCTCGCCGACGCCCAAGAAGAGCACCTCCGAGACCCCGAAGTCCGATCCCTCCGACAGCGCCATCGCGGCCGCGCCGCAGGACAAGGTGACGGTCCAGGTCAGCGCCACCGACGGACGCAGCTGGATCTCCGCCAAGGACCACAACGGCCGGCTGCTCTTCGACGGACTGCTCAAGCAGGGCGACTCCAAGACCTTCCAGGACAACGAGAAGATCAACCTCGTCCTCGGCGACGCGGGCGCCATCCAGCTCTACGTCAACGGCAAGAAGATCGAGGACGACTTCCAGCCGGGCGCGGTGGAGCGCCTGACGTATACGAAGGGCGACCCTCAGGTCGGCTGAGTCCGAAGCGCGTTCCCACGGGGCCGGCGATGATCGCCAGCCCCGTCGACGTGGGGTGTCAGTGAGACAAAGTAGTCTTGAGCCCATGCCTGAACGCCGTACCGTCGCACTTGTCACCCTTGGCTGCGCCCGTAACGAGGTGGACTCGGAGGAGCTCGCAGGCCGTTTGGAGGCGGACGGCTGGCAGCTCGTCGAGGACGCCGAGGACGCGGACGTCGCCGTCGTCAACACCTGCGGCTTCGTCGACGCCGCCAAGAAGGACTCCGTCGACGCCCTCCTGGAGGCCAACGACCTCAAGGGGCACGGCAGAACCCAGGCCGTCGTGGCGGTGGGCTGCATGGCCGAGCGGTACGGCAAGGAGCTCGCAGAGGCCCTCCCCGAGGCCGACGGCGTGCTCGGCTTCGACGACTACGCGAACATCTCGGACCGCCTGCAGACCATCCTGAACGGCGGCATCCACGCCGCCCACACCCCGCGCGACCGGCGCAAGCTGCTGCCGATCAGCCCCGCCGAGCGCCAGGAGTCCGCCGCCGAGGTCGCCCTGCCCGGGCACGCGCCGGTGGACCTCCCGGACGGCCTCGCGCCCGCCTCGGGCCCCCGAGCGCCCCTGCGCCGCCGCCTCGACGGCGCGCCCGTCGCCTCGGTCAAGCTCGCCTCCGGCTGCGACCGGCGCTGCTCCTTCTGCGCCATCCCGTCCTTCCGCGGCTCCTTCATCTCCCGCCGCCCCAGCGACGTACTGAACGAGACGCGCTGGCTGGCCGAGCAGGGCGTCAAGGAGATCATGCTGGTCTCCGAGAACAACACCTCCTACGGCAAGGACCTCGGCGACATCCGCCTGCTGGAGTCGCTGCTGCCCGAGCTCGCCGAGGTCGACGGCATCGAGCGGGTGCGCGTCAGCTATCTCCAGCCGGCCGAGATGCGCCCCGGCCTCGTCGACGTACTGACCTCGACGCCGAAGATCGCCCCGTACTTCGACCTCTCCTTCCAGCACTCCGCCCCGGACGTGCTGCGCGCGATGCGCCGCTTCGGCGACACCGACCGCTTCCTGGAACTGCTCGACACCATCCGGAGCAAGGCCCCCCAGGCGGGCGTGCGCTCCAACTTCATCGTGGGCTTCCCCGGTGAGAGCGAGGCCGACCTGGCCGAGCTGGAGCGGTTTCTGAACGGCGCGCGGCTGGACGCCATCGGCGTCTTCGGCTACTCCGACGAGGACGGCACCGAGGCCGCGACGTACGACAACAAGCTGGACGAGGACGTGGTCGCCGAGCGGCTGGCCCGCGTCTCCCGGCTCGCCGAGGAACTCGTCTCGCAGCGCGCCGAGGAGCGCCTGGGCGAGACCGTGCACGTGCTGGTCGAGACCGTCGACGAGGAGGGCGTGTACGGCCGCGGGGCGCACCAGGCGCCCGAGACCGACGGCCAGGTGCTGCTCACGAGCGGCGAAGGCCTGAGCGTCGGCCGTATCGTCGAGGCCAAGGTGGTCGGTACGGAAGGTGTCGACCTGGTGGCCGAGCCGCTGCAGGGCTCGCTCGCGTGTAGTGAGGAGGCGGGCAGATGACCGGAGTGCCGGCATCGGCGGCGAACGGCTCCTCCAAGGCGGAATCCTCGCCGGTCGGCCCGGCCACCTCCGACGGTCAGGGCGGGGCGCGGTCCCCACGGGGCGGGAAGCTGGCCGCCGCGGCCGTCAACCAGGCCAGCGTGTGGAACGTCGCCAATCTGCTGACCATGCTCCGGCTCGTCCTCGTGCCCGGCTTCGTCGCGCTGATGCTGGCCGACGGCGGATACGACCCGGCCTGGCGTTCGCTCGCCTGGGCGGCCTTCGCCATCGCCATGATCACCGACCTGTTCGACGGCCATCTGGCGCGCACCTACAACCTCGTCACCGACTTCGGGAAGATCGCCGACCCCATCGCCGACAAGGCGATCATGGGCGCGGCGCTGATCTGTCTCTCCGCCCTCGGCGACCTGCCGTGGTGGGTGACGATCGTCATCCTCGGCCGGGAACTGGGGATCACGCTCCTGCGTTTTCTTGTCATCCGGTACGGCGTCATCCCGGCGAGCCGCGGCGGCAAGCTCAAGACCCTCACCCAGGGCGTGGCCGTCGGGATGTACGTCCTGGCACTGACGGGATGGCTGGCCACCCTGAGGTTCTGGGTGATGGCAGCGGCGGTCGTCCTGACCGTCGTGACCGGGCTTGACTATGTGAGACAGGCCATTGTGCTGCGCAGGCAGGGAATCGCCGAGCGCAAGGCCGCGTTGGAGGAGACGGAAGCGTGAGTTCCCCTGCCGCCGACGTGGTGCGACTACTGACAGTGAAGGGCGGGACCCTCGCGGTCGCCGAGTCGCTGACCGGCGGGCTGGTTGCGGCGGAAATCACAGCGGTCCCCGGGGCCTCCAAGGCCTTCCGTGGTTCGGTGACGGCCTATGCCACCGAGCTGAAGCACGAGCTGCTGGGTGTCGACGCCACCCTGCTGGCCGAGCACGGAGCCGTGGATCCGCAGGTCGCGGCCCAGATGGCGGCCGGAGTGCGCAAGGCGCTCGGCGCCGACTGGGGCATCGCGACGACCGGTGTGGCGGGTCCCGAACCGCAGGACGGAAAGCCCGTGGGGACGGTTTTCGTGGCCGTCGACGGGCCGGCCGGAGCGGATTCCGGTTCCGCCGGTGGCGGAAAAGTCACTGCCCTGCGGTTGAACGGCGACCGCGCGGAAATTCGTATGGAGAGTGTACGGAGCGTACTCGCACTGCTCCTGACGGAGCTTGCGAGCGAACACACCGGGAATGAGCGGGCACAGGATACGGAACAGAACGGGGGGTTTTGATGTTTGCAGCCCTGAGTGAACACGACATCGCTCCCCGCACGGCCGCGGCGCGAGGCGGTACGGTGGGGCGTGAAGGATGCGGCTACGCGGTCCGAGGAGGGAGCCACCGATGATTCTGCTCCGTCGCCTGCTGGGTGACGTGCTGCGTCGGCAGCGCCAGCGCCAGGGCCGTACTCTGCGCGAAGTCTCCTCGTCCGCCCGAGTTTCACTCGGCTATCTATCCGAGGTGGAGCGGGGGCAGAAGGAGGCTTCCTCCGAACTGCTCTCCGCGATCTGCGACGCGCTGGACGTACGGATGTCCGAGCTCATGCGAGAAGTGAGCGACGAGCTCGCCCTCGCCGAGCTGGCCCAGTCTGCTGCGGCCACCACACCGGCCCCGGTTCGTCCGATGCTGGGTTCCGTTTCGGTGACCGGTGTGCCACCGGAACGGGTGACCATCAAGGCGCCCGCCGAGGCGGTGGACGTGGTCGCCGCGTGACGTTCACGCCGGCGTGCGCATGAAACCGACGATGCGCTGAGAAGATCGACGATGCGCTGAGAAGTGCGCGAGGCCCCGGCCGGGGGCCTCTCCGGGAGACCGGAGGGGTGCCGGCCGGGGCCTTCGTGCGTCCTGGAGCCCTGGAGCCTCCTGGGGAGGCGGCGGCGAGACCTTTCGTGCATCGTGGAGAGGCCGACTCGGGGCCGTGCACAGGGATCGGAGCATACGGATGTACGTCGTGAAGAGCCCGCTGTCCGACGCGGACCTGAAGACCGTGGCCGAGGCGCTGCAGGGCGCGCTCGTCGACCTGGTCGACCTCTCCCTCGTCGCGAAACAGGTCCACTGGAACGTGGTCGGGCCGCGCTTCCGCTCCGTGCATCTTCAGCTCGACGAGGTCGTGGACAGCGCGCGCACCCACTCCGACACGGTGGCCGAGCGGGCGTCGGCGCTGGGCGTGCCGCCCGACGGCCGCGCCTCGACGGTGGCCTCCGGCAGCGGCATCGGGGCGGTGCCCGACGGCTGGATCAAGGACGCGGACGCGGTGAGAACGCTGGTCGACGCGCTGGGCGCGGTGATCGGACGGATGCGGGACCGGGTCGCGGCGACCGCGGACGCGGATCCCGTCAGCCAGGACATCTTCATCGGGATCACGGCGGACCTGGAGAAGCACCACTGGATGTTCCAGGCGGAGAACGGCTGACCCGCACCCGGTGCCGAGTCGCGGGGTGCGCCCGTGTGCCGTCGGTGCGCCCTGCCCGCGGGCGATCGAGGCGGCCTACGGTCTGTCCGGCGGACGGGCGTGCCACGCCCCGCTTCCACGGCATGATCCGCCGGACAGGCCCGGGCGTCGGGCTGGAGGTGGTGGGTGAATGGCACGGCCGATAGTCCGCCGGGGGGTGGTCCTGGGGCTCGGGGCGCTGTGGTGGTGGGCCGTGCTGCGGCTCGCCTTCGTGCCCGGCGCCGGGGTGCTGGAGGGGGCCGTCGCCGCCGGAGGGTGGGGGCTGAGCCTGCTGCCGGTGCACTGCGTGCCCAAGGCGCGGGCCGCGGGAGCCGTCGGCGCGGGGCGGTGGCGGGCGGCCTGGCGGGCCGCCCGGGTCACCACGGCATCGCCACTCCGCCGTTCGGACGCAGGATCTGGCCCGTCGTGAACGCCGAGGCGTCGCTCGCCAGATAGAGCACCGCGTGGGCGACGTCCTCCGGCTCGCCGACCCGGCCCAGCGGTGACATCCGCGCCATGAGCGCCTCGGTCCGCGCCTGCTCCTCGGCCTCGTGGTGGTTCGTCATCGGCGTGCGGGTCCAGCCGGGCGCCACCGCGTTCACGCGGATCCCGTGCCGGCCGACCTCGCTCGCCAGGGTCTTCGTCAGCTGGACGACGGCCGCCTTGGCCACGCCGTAGCACAGCAGGCCGGGGCGGCCGGTGTCGATGGCGCCGGAGGCCATGGTGACGATGCTGCCGCGGACGCTCCCGGCGAGCATCGCGCGGGCCGCCTCCTGGCAGGCGTACAGCACGCCCTTGAAGTTGACGTCCAGGACCCGGTCGAGGTCCTCGTCGCGGGTCTCCAGGACGGGGCTGCTGTGCATGATCCCGGCGATCGCGGCCATCACGTCCAGGCGCGCGCAGGAGGCGACGGCCTGCCGGAGCTGCTCGCGGTCGGTGACGTCGAGATGGTGGGTACGGGCCGTGCCGCCGGCGTCCTTGATCAGGGTCGCCGTCTCGTGCAGGCCCTGGGCGTCGCGGTCGGCGCAGTGGACCGTGGCACCGGCCTGGGCGAGGAGCACGGCGGAGGCGCGGCCGATGCCGCCCGCCGCGCCGGTGACGAATGCGGTGCGTCCGGTGAGGTCGTACGCCTGGACCGTCATGAGGGGACGGTACGAGGGTTTCTGACGGGTCGTCAATTAGTCGTACGGCGTTGAGCCGCCCGGGGGCGGGCCGCGCTCGGGGCCGGGCCTGTCTGGCAGTTGGGGCACCAGTACGTGGGGCGCTCGCGGGAGCCGTCGCCCTGGTCGGCCACACGGACCGAGGTGTGGCAGCGGAGGCAGGGGCGGGGTGCGCGGCCGTACACGAAGAGGTCCTGGCCGCGGCGGCCCGTCGTGCTGCGGACCGGGCGCTCGCGGTTGGCCTCCAGGAGCTTCTTGGCGAGTGCCGGCAGCTTGGCGGCGCGGTCGGCGGGCAGGGCGCCGACGGGGAGCCAGGGGGTGGCGCCGAGGAGGAAGCAGAGCTCGCTCTTGTAGATGTTGCCGATGCCGGCGAGGTTGCGCTGGTCGAGCAGGGCCTCGCCGAGGGGGCGGGCAGGGTCGGCCAGGAGGTTGGCGAGGGCCAGCTCCGGGTTCCAGTCCGGGCCCAGGAGGTCGGGGCCCAGGTGGCCGACGGCGCGTGCTTCGTCGGCCGTGCGGATGAGGTCGAGGACGGGCAGGCGGTAGCCGACCGCCGTGCGGTCCGCGTTGCCGAGGATCACACGGATCTGGTGGGCGGGACCGCCGGTCCAGCGCCGGCCGTTCTCGAAGATCTTCCAGGAGCCGTCCATCTTCAGGTGCGAGTGGAGGGTCAGGCCGCCTTCGACGCGGGTCAGGAGGTGCTTGCCGCGCGGGGTGACGTCCAGGACGGTGCGGCCGGTCAGGTCGGCCGTGGCGTACTTGGGGACCCGGAAGTCGCTGCGGGTCAGCACCTTGCCCGCGAGGGCCTCGTGCAGCCGCCGCGCGGTCTGCCAGACCGTGTCTCCTTCGGGCATGGGTCAAGGGTGGCACGGGTGGGCGGCGCGGGCCGCCGGCGGTCGGGAGGTGCTCGGTGCCGTGGGAGGTGTTGTCGGCCGGGGGAGATCGGGGCCGTTCATGCCCGTAGTCGCAGGCCGCGAGGGGTCGCGATGAAGCCCGCTCCTTCCAGGAGGGTGCCGATGGGGGAGGTCAGGGCCGCGGTGCCGTTGACGCGTTCCACCGTGACCGTGCCGAGGGAACCCGCTCGGGCGGCCGCTGCGAGGGCGTCGGCGGCTGCCGGCAGGCGCGGGTCGGCGGTGGGTTCGGCGTCCGGGTCGGCGGGCCAGGCCAGCAGGGTCTTGCCGCCTCGCTCCATGTAGAGCGTCAGCTCGCCGTCGACCAGGACGACCAGCGAGCCGGCCTTTCTGCCCGGCTTGTGGCCCGCACCGGTCGGGGGCTCCGGCCAGGGGAGGGCCGCGCCGTACGCGTTCGCCGGGTCCGCGGCGGCCAGGACCACGGCTCGGGAGTCGGGGGCCGGGCGGCGGCGGTTGGGGAAGGCGGAGCCGTGGGCGGAGTAACCGCCGTAGGGGGAGCTGGAGCCGTACGGGGAGTTGGGCGAGCCGTAGGGACCGGACGCGGAGCCGGAGGCGCCTCGGGGGCCGCCTGCGCCGGGCGAGGTGAAGTCGCGCGGGGAGACGTACTCGTCCCGTGAGGCCGGGGCGGGCGGGAAGGCGAAGTCGTCGTCGAAGCCGGTGATGTCGAAGTCGGGCTCGGCCGGGTGGGTGCGGTCGCCTTGGGTGCGGTGGTCGTCGGGGGTGGTGCCATCGGTGGTGGCGCCGTCGGGGCCGAAGGGGTCGGTCCAGTCGAAGGTGCCGAGGAGGTCGGAGCCGTGGGGGGTGTGGCCGTGGGGGGTGTCGGTGCCGGGTGTGCCGTCGCCGGGGGCGGTGAAGGCGTGGGGCGAGCCGAAGGGGGTGGGCGGGGTGCCGTCGGTCGGGGGTTGTGGCAGTGACTCGCCGCGCTCGCGGGCGTTGGACACCGCGCGCAGCCGGTCCACCGCGCCGTCCATCGCGAACTGGGCCGCGCCGAGCCCCTCCACCACATAGCCGCGCCGGGCCTGACCGCTCTCCTCGAAGACGGACAGGATGCGGTACGTCGCCGAGAAGCCGCCCTCCACGCCCTCCGCGGCGACGGCGCCCCGGGTGACCACGCCGTGCCGGTCGAGAAGGGTGCGGGCGAGGGCGTGCGCGCGCACGGTGGGGTCGGCCTCGTGCGCGGGGAGGAGCGACCAGCGGCCTGCGACGGTCGGCGGGCCGCTGCGGGAGGCCGGCCGGGCGGCGGCCGTGAGCGAGCCGTAACGGCCCCTCGGGACCGCGCGCTTGGCGCGATGGGCCGTGGAGCCCGCGGTGCGGCCCGAGCCCAGCAGGGAGCGCATGGGTGCCAGCGTGTCGTTCGTGAGACGGCCGGACCAGGCCAGGTCCCAGACGGCGTCGGCCAGTTGGGGATCGGTGACGTCCGGGTGCGTGGTCGCGCGGACCTGGTCGGCGATCTGGCGGAAGAACAGGCCGTAGCCGCCGGAGAGCACGTCCAGGACCGACTGGTGGAGCGCCGTCAGCTCCAGGGGGTGCGGCGGGGGCAGCAGCAGGGGGGCCGCGTCCGCCAGGTACACGGAGACCCAGCCGTCCTTGCCGGGAAGCGAACCGGCCCCGGCCCAGACGACCTCTCCGGCGGCGGTGAGCTCGTCGAGCATCGCGGGCGTGTAGTTCGCGACGCGGGACGGCAGCACCAGCTTCTCCAGGGCCGACGCGGGCACGGACGCGCCCTGCAACTGCTCGATCGCACGCACCAGTCCGTCGATGCCGCGCAGCCCGTGTCCCTTGCCGATGTGCTGCCACTGCGGCAGGAACTGGGCGAGCGCGGCCGGTGCCACCGGCTCCAGCTCGTGCCGCAGCGCGGCCAGGGAACGGCGGCGCAGGCGTCGTAGCACCGCCGCGTCGCACCACTCCTGGCCGATGCCCGCCGGATGGAACTCCCCTTGTACGACACGGCCGTTGCCGGCGAGGCGCTGCAGCGCGCCCTCCGTGACCGCGACGCCCAGGCCGAAGCGGGCCGCCGCCGTGGCCGATGTGAAGGGGCCGTGGGTGCGGGCGTAGCGTGCGAGGAGGTCGCCGAGGGGGTCCTTGACCGGCTCCGTGAAGGCCTCCGGGACGCCCACCGGGAGCGCGGTGCCGAGCGCGTCGCGCAGGCGGCCCGCGTCCTCGATCGCCGCCCAGTGCTCGGCGCCGGCGACACGGACCCGGATCACCCTGCGGGCGCGGGCCAGCTCCTGGGCCCACTGCGGCTCGGCGCCCCGCTCGGCCAACTCAGCGTCCGTGAGCGGGCCGAGCAGCCGGAGTACGTCGGCGACGCCCTCGGCGTCCTTCACGCGCCGGTCCTCGGTGAGCCATTGGAGCTCCCGCTCCAGCTCGGTCAGCACCTCGGCGTCGAGCAGCTCCCGCAGCTCCGCCTGCCCGAGCAACTCGGCCAGCAGCCGTGAGTCGAGGGAGAGGGCGGCGGCGCGGCGTTCGGCGAGCGGCGAGTCGCCCTCGTACAGGAACTGGGCGACGTAACCGAAGAGGAGGGAACGCGCGAAGGGGGAGGGCTCGGGGGTGGTGACCTCGACCAGGCGCACCTTGCGGGAGTCCAGGTCGCCCATCAGCTCGACCAGGCCGGGGACGTCGAAGACGTCCTGGAGGCACTCGCGGACCGCCTCCAGGACGATCGGGAAGGAGCCGAACTCGCTGGCCACCTGAAGCAGTTGGGCGGCGCGCTGGCGCTGCTGCCACAGCGGGGTGCGCTTGCCGGGGTTGCGGCGCGGCAGCAGCAGCGCGCGTGCGGCGCACTCGCGGAAGCGGGACGCGAACAGGGCCGAGCCGCCGACCTGGTCGGTGACGACCTGGTCGACCTCGCCCTTGTCGAAGACGACGTCCGCGGCGCCGACGGGTGCCTGCTCGGCGTCGTACTCCGTGCCGATCTTCGCCGGTTCCTGGTCGAGGAGGTCGAGGCCCATCAGGTCGGCGTCGGGCAGGCGCAGGACGATGCCGTCGTCGGCGTGCATGACCTGGGCGTCCATGCCGTAGCGCTCGGAGAGCTTGGCGCCGAGGGCCAGGGCCCACGGGGCGTGCACCTGGGCGCCGAAGGGGGAGTGGACGACCACCCGCCAGTCGCCGAGTTCGTCGCGGAAGCGCTCCACGACGATGGTGCGGTCGTCGGGGATGTGGCCGCAGGCCTCGCGCTGCTCGTCCAGGTAGGAGAGGACGTTGTCCGCCGCCCAGGCGTCCAGACCCGCCGCCAGGAGGCGCAGACGGGCGTCCTCCTTGGGCAGGGAGCCGACCTCGCGCAGGAACTGGCCCACCGCGCGGCCCAGTTCGAGGGGGCGGCCCAGCTGGTCGCCCTTCCAGAAGGGGAGCCGGCCGGGCACGCCCGGCGCGGGGGAGACCAGGACGCGGTCGCGCGTGATGTCCTCGATGCGCCAGGAGCTGGTGCCGAGGGTGAAGACGTCGCCCACCCGGGACTCGTAGACCATCTCCTCGTCCAGTTCGCCGACCCGGCCGCCGCCCTTCTTCGGGTCGGAGCCGGCCAGGAAGACCCCGAAGAGGCCGCGGTCGGGGATGGTGCCGCCGGAGGTGACGGCGAGGCGCTGGGCGCCGGGGCGGCCGGTGACGGTGCCGGCCACGCGGTCCCAGACGACCCGGGGGCGCAGCTCGGCGAAGGCGTCCGAGGGGTAGCGGCCCGCGAGCATGTCCAGAACCGCCGTGAAGGCGGACTCGGGCAGTGACGCGAAGGGAGCCGCGCGGCGGACCGTGGTCAGGAGGTCGTCGACCTGCCAGGTGTCCAGGGCCGTCATGGCGACGAGCTGCTGGGCCAGGACGTCCAGGGGGTTCGCCGGGACCTTCAGGGACTCGATGGAGCCGGTGCGCATGCGCTCGGTGACGACCGCTGCCTGGACCAGGTCGCCGCGGTACTTGGGGAAGACGACTCCGGTGGAGACCGCGCCGACCTGGTGGCCTGCGCGGCCCACGCGCTGGAGGCCGGAGGCCACGGAGGGGGGTGACTCGACCTGGACGACGAGGTCGACGGCGCCCATGTCGATGCCCAGTTCGAGGCTGGATGTGGCGACCACGGCCGGGAGGCGGCCCGCTTTGAGGTCTTCCTCGACCAGGGCCCGCTGCTCCTTGGAGACCGAGCCGTGGTGGGCGCGGGCGATGACCGGGGGTGCGCCCTGGGCGGCCCCGGAACCGCCCATGAGTTCCGCCGGGGCGTGGTTCTCGTCCAGGGGTTCGCCGGTCGCCCGCTCGTAGGCGATCTCGTTGAGGCGGTTGCAGAGGCGCTCCGCGAGGCGGCGGGAGTTGGCGAACACGATCGTGGAGCGGTGGGACTGGACGAGGTCGGTGATGCGCTCCTCGACGTGCGGCCAGATGGAGGGGCGCTCCGTGCCCTCCGAGCCGTCGGCCACCGGGGAGCCGACCAGTTCGCCCAGGTCCTCGACCGGGACGACCACCGAGAGGTCGAACTCCTTGCCCGACTTCGGCTGGACGATCTCCACCTTGCGGCGCGGGGACAGATATCGGGCGACCTCGTCCACCGGGCGGACGGTCGCGGAGAGGCCGATGCGGCGGGCCGGCTTGGGCAGGAGCTCGTCCAGGCGCTCCAGGGAGAGGGCGAGGTGGGCGCCGCGCTTGGTGCCGGCCACCGCGTGCACCTCGTCCAGGATCACGGTCTCGATGCCGGTGAGGGCGTCGCGGGTCGCCGACGTCAGCATCAGGAACAGGGACTCGGGGGTGGTGATCAGGATGTCCGGGGGCCGGGTGGAGAGGGCTCGGCGCTCTGCCGCGGGGGTGTCGCCGGAGCGGATGCCCACCTTGACCTCGGGTTCGGGCAGGCCCAGGCGGACGGACTCCTGGCGGATGCCGGTGAGGGGGCTGCGGAGGTTGCGCTCCACGTCCACCGCCAGGGCCTTGAGCGGGGAGACGTAGAGGACTCGGCAGCGTTTCCTCGGGTCGGCGGGGGGTGGGGTGGAGGCCAGTTGGTCCAGGGCGGCGAGGAACGCGGCGAGGGTCTTGCCGGAGCCGGTGGGGGCCACGACCAGCACGTCCGAGCCCTGGTTGATGGCATTCCACGCGCCGGCCTGGGCGGCGGTGGGGGCGTCGAACGCGCCCGTGAACCAGCCGCGGGTGGCGGGGGAGAAGCCGGCTAGGGCCCGGTGTGCGGAACTGACCATGTGTCCATCCTGCACCTCGCCACTGACAATGGCCCTGACCTGCGGGTTCGCTGCGACGGCGGCTGCGGGTGGGCGCGGAGCGGGCGGGGTGTGGCGGAGAATGGGGTTATGGCGGGTTCCGGTAGGGAAGTGGCACGGCACTGGCGGTACGCCGAGCTGCCCGGCGTCGATCTGCTGCGGGCCCGGTATGTGCGCAAGGCGTTCGTGCGGCATACGCACGAGCACTTCGTGATCGCCGCGATCGCCCAGGGGGTGGAGGTCTTTCACCATCGCGGGGCCGATCAGTACGCGGGAGCCGGGACGCTGGCCCTGGTCAATCCCGACACCCCGCACACCGGGCGGGCCGGCGTGCCCGAGGGGTGGCGGTACGGCGCTGTCTATCCGTCGCCCGAGCTGGTGGCGGAGATCGCCGCCGAGACCACGACCATTCGAGGAACGCCCGGGTTCGTCAGCCCGGTGCTCGACGACCCGTACAGCGTGGAGCTGGTGCATCAGGTGCTGCGCGCCGCCGACGAGGGCAACGCGCTGGCCGCCGACACACTGCTGCGCGTCGCCGTGACCCGGCTGCTGCGACTGAACGGCGGGTCGCCGGCGCGCCGGGAGGTGCGGACGGCCGGTGCCAAGGTCGCCGCACGCGCGCGTGCCGTGCTGGAGGAGCGGATGGTCGAGCCGCCGACCCTGGAACGGCTCGCGGCCGATCTCGGGGTCAGCGCGTTCTCGTTGCTGCGGGCCTTCCGGGACGCCTACGGCATGCCCCCGCACGCCTGGCTGACGGACGCCCGGGTGCGACGGGCGCTGCGGTTGCTGGACGGCGGTACGTCGCCCGCCGAGGCGGCCGTGGCGGTCGGGTTCACCGATCAGCCACACCTCAACCGGCATTTCGCCCGGATCGTGGGCGTCCCGCCGGGGGCTTATCAGCGGGAGCGCAAGAACGTACAAGACGAGCGGCGGGGCCTGCTCCTACCGTCCGATCCGTGGCAGAACAGACAGCAGTCGCAGACATAGGTGCCGACGGAGAGAAGGCGGACTCCGCCGTCGTACGGGACGCCCTCGGAGTCGGTGTCGCCGTGGGACTCTCCGGATTCGCCTTCGGGGTGACCTCGGCCGGCAGCGGGCTCTCGCTGTTGCAGAGCTGCGCGCTCAGTCTGCTGGTGTTCACCGGGGCGTCCCAGTTCGCGCTGGTGGGGGCGCTCGCGGCCGGGGGGAATCCGCTCACGGCGGCTGCCGGGGCGTTCTTCCTGGGGGTGCGCAACGCCTTCTACGGGCTGCGGCTTTCGCAGGTACTGGCCCTCCCGCGCGTGCTGCGGCCGTTCGCGGCCCAGTGGGTCATCGACGAGACGACCGCGGTGACGTTGGCGCAGCCCTCACGGCGCAGTGCGCGGATCGGATTCGGGGTCACCGGGCTGAGTCTGTACGTGCTGTGGAACCTCACCACGCTGCTCGGTGCCCTGGGTGCCAAGGCCATCGGGGACACGGACGCGTGGGGGCTGGACGCCGCAGGGCCGGCTGTCTTTCTGGCGCTGCTCGCGCCGATGCTGAAGACCCCCGTCGAGCGGGCCGTCGCCGGTCTCGCCGTGGTCCTGGGGCTGGGCCTGCTGCCCGTACTGCCTGCCGGTGTGCCCGTGCTGGTGGCCGCGCTCGCCGCGCCCGCCGTCCTTTTCCTGGAGGGCCGCCGCAGGCAGGCGCCTCGTAACGACGCACTACGTAACGACGCACAAGAGGAAGACCGTTGAACACCTGGATCGCGATCGGTGCGACCGCTCTCGGCTGCTACGCCGTCAAGCTCGCCGGGCTGCTCGTGCCCGCAGGAGCTCTTGAGAAGCCCCTCGTCCGGCGGCTGGCCGCCCTGCTGCCGGTGGCCCTTCTCGCGGCGCTCACGGCACAGCAGACCTTTGCCGACGGGCGCGCCCTGGTGGTCGATGCACGGCTGGCGGGGGTGGCCGCGGCCGCTGTCGTACTGGTGTTGCGCGCGCCCTTTCTGCTCGTCGTGGCGGCGGCCGTGGTGGTGACCGCGGGAGTACGGGCCATGGGCGGGTGACCGGTGGGCCGGGCGTACGGCTCAGCCGATGGGGCGGCCGTGCGCCCTCAGGGTGCGCAGCGCCTCGATCGTCACCTTGGGGCGCGCTTCCAGGGCCGTGCCCGGTGCCCACTGGCGCCACCGGATCGGCCAGCCGCCGTCCTCGCGCTGCGAGGCTGCCAGGTGGTCCAGCGAGCGCGTCATCTCGTCGTCCGTGAACCACGCGCGTGCCAGCGAACTCGGGGTCTTCGCATAGTCGTGCGGGAAATGGTGCTCGCCCGGGGCGTAGCCGGCTGCGACCGGGTAGCTCGCGAGGTCGTCCGGGTCCAGCGCGGCCAGCCGGTGTCCGCGCACCAGACGGCCCAGACGGTCCGCGGCCGCCTCCGCGCGCGGGCGGTCGGGCGCGGAATCCAGGAAGGCCACGGCGGCCTCGATCTCGTAGGGGTGGGACTTCTCCAGGGACTCGATCGCCTGCCAGCAGAAGTCCGTGGCCCGGAACAGCCAGGCGTGCCACACCTCGTTGCGGTGCAGCAGGCCCACCACCGGACCGGTGGCCAACAGTTCGCTCGGCGGGTCGTCCACGACGGGGATGAACGGGGCCGCCGGGTAACCGCGCTGGCTGGGACTGATCGCCGGCAGCGCGCCGTCCGCCGTGGAGGCCGAGGTCAGGTAGCGGCACACGCGTTCCACGCGCTGTCCCCCGCAGCGCCCGATGGCGTCCAGGACGCGCAGTGCGTGCCCGGTGTGCAGGGGCTGGCTCACCGGGCCGCGCAGATCGGGCTCAAGGGCGTGGCCGTACCCACCGTCCTCGTTGCGGTAGGCGTCCAGCGCGGTCTCCACCGGGTCCGCGCTCCCGTTCAGGAAGTGATGCGCGAAGAGGCGCTGTTCCAGCACGCGCGCGGTGAGCCAGACGAAGTGCTCGGCGCGGAAGAGCGGGGAGCGCGCCGGGGGCGTGGCGGGGAGTGGGGAAGCTCCTGTTTCGGACATGCGACAGACCGTAGGGCGGAAAGCGGTCTCGGCAAGCGGTCCTGGCTCAGGCCCACCCTCAGGGGCGGGATACTGGAGTCATGCGGTTGACGGTCTTCTGGGAGCGGATGGCGGATCACTTCGGTCCGGGATACGCCGACACCTTCGCGCGCGATCACGTGATGACGGAGCTCGGCGGGCACACGGTGCACGAGGCGCTGGACGCGGGCTGGGAGGCCAAGGACGTGTGGCGCGTGGTGTGCACGGTCATGAACGTTCCGGGGGAGAAGCGCTGATCCGCCGGGAAGATCGCAGGACGACAGCTGAATGTCAGACCCGTACGCGAGACTTGATCCGTGGCACCCACTGACGAGACCGGGGAGACGACCCGGCAGGCATCTCCGTTCGGCACGACGCCGCCCGACCGGCCCCCGGCCGACGGCGCCGCCGCGTCGGGCGGCGGCATGCCGCGCTGGCTGCCGCGTGCCGTGGTGCTGGTGCTCGCGCTCTACGCCGCCTTCCAGCTGGGCACCTGGGCCTTCCACCAGCTGACCGGCCTGCTGATCAACATCCTCATCGCGTTCTTCCTGGCCCTCGCCGTCGAGCCCGCGGTGAGCTGGATGGCCGCGCGCGGCATGCGCCGGGGCCTGGCCACCGGTCTCGTCTTCCTCGCCGTGATGATCGTGGCGGCGGGCTTCGTCACCCTGCTCGGCTCCATGCTCGCGGGCCAGATCGTCAAGATCGTGGAGGATTTCCCGGACTACCTCGACTCCGTCATCAACTGGATCAACACGCACTTCAACACGGATCTGAAGCGGGTGGACGTCCAGGAGGGCCTGCTCAAGTCCGACTGGCTGCGCAACTACGTGCAGCACAGCGCCACGGGCGTCCTGGACGTGTCCGCCCAGGTCCTCGGTGGCCTCTTCCAGCTGCTGACCATCGCGCTGTTCTCGTTCTACTTCGCCGCCGACGGCCCGCGGCTGCGCCGTGCGCTCTGCTCCGTGCTGCCGCCCGCGCGACAGGCCGAGGTGCTGCGCGCATGGGAGATCGCCGTCAACAAGACCGGCGGTTACCTCTACTCCCGCGGTCTGATGGCGCTCATCTCCGGCATAGCGCACTACATCCTGCTGCAGATCCTGGGCGTGCCCTACGCGCCCGTGCTCGGCGTCTGGGTGGGGCTGGTCTCGCAGTTCATCCCGACGATCGGCACGTATCTCGCGGGCGCGCTGCCGATGCTGATCGCGTTCACCGTCGATCCCTGGTACGCGCTGTGGGTGCTGATCTTCGTCGTGGTCTACCAGCAGTTCGAGAACTACATGCTGCAACCCAAGCTGACCGCGAAGACCGTCGACATCCACCCCGCTGTCGCCTTCGGCTCGGTCATCGCCGGCACCGCGCTCCTGGGCGCCGTCGGCGCACTGATCGCCATCCCGGCGGTCGCCACGCTCCAGGCGTTCCTGGGGGCGTACGTGAAGCGGTACGCGGTCACCGACGACCCCCGTGTGCACGGACACCGGGGGCGGGGGACGGGGCCCGGCCTCGTCACGCGCGCGAGACGGCTGTGGGAACGACGGCCCGGGGCGGCACCGGGCGATACGGCACCGGTCGATGCGGGGGAGCCCGGGGAGAGCCGCTCGGGTGGGGGAGGCTCCTCCTCTGACGGGGAAGGCCCCTCGGACAAGGAAGGCCCCTCGGGCGGAGAAGGCTCCTCCTCCTGAGGCGTGCGATTCGATACGGCGGCGGGGCGAGTCGGTACGGCGCGGGGAGGGTCGGTACGGCGCGGGAAGGGCCGGTACCGGTACCGCGGCGGGGGCGGGCAGGCCGACAGGACACGGACCGGCGCGACACGGGCGGCCGGTTCAATACGTGAGCACCGCCCACACCCCGGCGCCGATGACGGCCACCACATAGCAGGTGGTCGCCGCCGCCACGATCCGCCGCCGGACGGCCTCGCTCCAGGGCGTGCGGGACAGCAGCCAGGCCAGTGCGGGCAGCACCAGGACCGCGTGCAGGCTGACGCCGTGCAGCGGCTTGAGCGGGGCCGTCGAGTGGTACGCCGCCTCCTGGTGACCGGTGCGGGCGAGCACGACACCGCGCGCGATCATCGCGGCGCCGGAGGCGAGCGCGACGAGCAGGATCGCGAACCCGGAGCGCACCGCGAGTGACATGCCGGCCGGGCCCGCGGGCGGATTCCGGAACGAGGCCAGTGCGAACACGGTGAGCAGCACCACCAGGACACCGCCGCCCACCGCCAGCGTCATCGACACCCCGGTGTCGAAGGGCGTCTCCATGTCGAGGTGCGAGGGCACCCGGCGCCACGCCTGAAGGGTGATGCCGCCGACCTCCACCACACAGTCGGCGGCGAATACGGCGAGCAGCACGGTGCGCAGGCGCGGGCCGACGCGCAGATACGACGTCACCCAGGTGATGGCGATCAGCGTCGCCCCGAAGGACAGCCCGAACGTCACGGGTTTGCGCCACGACACGGGGCCGTCCCAGGGGCCGCCGTCGACGGCGAACACCACCAGGTGCGCGAGGCCGGACAGGATCAGGAGGAGGCCGGTCGCGTGACAGAGGCGCTCCACCGGGCGGGCCTCGGCCCACCAGGTCACCGGGACCGGTGCCCCGCTGTTGTCCCGGCTGCTCGCCCGGCCGCTCTTCTCGATCTGCATGCCCAACAGGCTCGCGAGAGCGGCCGCTCAAGTCGTCGTCCGGACGAAGACACCCGCCGTACGCCACCGGAAGCAGCCCGGCTGTCGGAGCGCCGACATAGTCTCGGGAGTGCCGCGTGGTGCGCTTGACACGAAAATCGAACATCCATTCTTATGGAGGCTCCGGCGAGGCTCTCCATGGGTGATTCGGCAGGTTTTTGACGGAGAAGTACCCGAGTTATCCACAGGCCGGACGGGCGTCGGGGCGCATTGTCAGTGGCAGGCGTTAGCGTCTTTGACGTGAAGCGATCGACTCAAGCAAATCGGGTGGAACCCATGGCAGGAACCGACCGCGAGAAGGCCCTCGATGCCGCACTCGCACAGATTGAACGGCAATTCGGCAAGGGCGCGGTCATGCGCATGGGCGAGCGGTCGAAGGAGCCCATCGAGGTCATCCCGACCGGGTCGACCGCGCTCGACGTGGCGCTCGGCGTCGGCGGCCTGCCGCGCGGCCGCGTCGTCGAGATCTACGGCCCTGAGTCGTCCGGTAAGACGACCCTGACCCTGCACGCGGTGGCGAACGCGCAGAAGGCCGGCGGCCAGGTCGCCTTCGTGGACGCGGAGCACGCCCTCGACCCCGAGTACGCGCGCAAGCTCGGCGTCGACATCGACAACCTGATCCTCTCCCAGCCGGACAACGGCGAGCAGGCCCTGGAGATCGTGGACATGCTGGTCCGCTCCGGCGCCCTCGACCTCATCGTCATCGACTCCGTCGCCGCGCTCGTCCCGCGCGCGGAGATCGAGGGCGAGATGGGTGACAGCCACGTCGGTCTGCAGGCCCGTCTGATGAGCCAGGCGCTGCGGAAGATCACCAGTGCGCTCAACCAGTCCAAGACCACGGCGATCTTCATCAACCAGCTGCGCGAGAAGATCGGCGTGATGTTCGGCTCCCCGGAGACCACGACCGGTGGCCGGGCGCTGAAGTTCTACGCCTCGGTGCGTATCGACATCCGCCGCATCGAGACCCTGAAGGACGGCACGGAGGCGGTCGGCAACCGCACCCGCGTGAAGGTCGTCAAGAACAAGGTCGCGCCGCCCTTCAAGCAGGCCGAGTTCGACATCCTCTACGGCCAGGGCATCAGCCGCGAGGGCGGCCTGATCGACATGGGCGTGGAGCACGGCTTCGTCCGCAAGGCCGGCGCCTGGTACACGTACGAGGGCGACCAGCTGGGTCAGGGCAAGGAGAACGCGCGCAACTTCCTGAAGGACAACCCCGACCTGGCCAACGAGATCGAGAAGAAGATCAAGGAGAAGCTGGGCGTGGGCGTGCGGCCCGAGGAGCCGACCGCGGAGCCCGGTGCCGACGCCGCGGCCGTCACCGCTCCCGCGGACGACGCCGCGAAGGTGCCGGCTCCGGCGGCTGCCAAGGCGGCGAAGGCCAAGGCTCCGGCTGCCAAGAGCTGATCCGTGACACGACGAACCGACTGGGCCGAGTACGCCTACCCGGACGTTCCGCGGGAGCGGGACGGGGTGGGCGACGGGGGATCTGCCGGGTCGGACGGCGATGCGCACGGGGCCGCGGGGCACGGCGCGGACGGGGGATACGACCGCTCCGGGGCGTACGGCGCGGGGGGCTCGCGCGGTCGGTGGTCCGAGGACGGGGCGGCCGTTGGCGGGGAGTGGCCTGACGGCGACGCGGGGGACGACTCCGGTTCGCGGGGGCGAGGTTCGCGTCGGCGCGGTGGCGCGGGGCGTGACGGTGGTTTCCATGGCGCGGGCGGCTCCCGGCGGGGGCGGCAGCGGCGTCGTGGAGAGGCCGCCGACGAAGACGGGGGCTTCTCCTCCTCGTCGAGGGCCGAGCAGGAGGAGCCTCCGGGGGACCCGGTCGAGCGGGCGCGGGCGATCTGTCTGCGCCTGCTCACCGGGACCCCGCGGACGCGCAAGCAACTGGCCGACGCCCTGCGCAAGCGGGAGATCCCGGACGACGCCGCGGAGGAGGTGCTGTCCCGGTTCGAGGAGGTCGGGCTGATCAACGACAGCGCCTTCGCGGACGCCTGGGTGGAGTCCCGGCACCATGGCCGGGGGCTCGCCCGGCGGGCGCTCGCGCAGGAGTTGCGGACCAAGGGGGTCGACTCGACGCTGATCGACGCGGCCGTCTCCCAGCTGGACTCCGAGCAGGAGGAACAGACGGCACGCGAACTCGTCGCCCGCAAGCTGCGTGCCACGCGGGGCCTCGACCGGGACAAGCGACTGCGCCGCCTCGCGGGGATGCTGGCGCGCAAGGGCTACCCCGAGGGCATGGCCCTGCGAGTGGTTCGGCAGGCGCTGGAGGAGGAGGGCGAGGACACGGAGTTTCTTGGGGACGAGGGGGTCTGAGGCAGGGGCCTTGGGGAGGCCGGGGCGACCCCGGCGGGACGAGGGGGCTGAGGCGGGAGGCTGGGGGCGGCTGGGGATGATCCGCCGGAGGGCGGCGGGGCGTCGGGGCGACGGGTCCGGATCCCGGGGGTCCATAGGGGCGCACGCCGGTTCTCTGAGGCAATGAGCGCCGGGAGCGAAGGATTTCCGGAACTGGTGGGCCGTCGGAGCCGGCGCGCTGCGAACTCGCGGGTTTTCGGAGTCGACGCGCTGCGGGCTGGGCTCGCGGGCTACCGGAGGCGCTGCGCTGCGGGCTCGCGGGCTATCGGAAACGGCTGGCTCTGAGCCGGCGGGTGCGTCGGCGGCCTTCAGGGCGGCGTATGAGCCGGCGCCGGCGTGAGTTGGCGCACGGCCAGGGCCGACTGTTGTCAGCCGGAGTGGCTCAGGTGAGGCGTTGCCGATCGGCGAGGCGTTGGCGGTTGGCGGGGCTTCGCGGGTAGGCGGGGCTTTGCCGGTCGGCGGGGTTTTGCCGGCGAGGAGGCTGAGGCGCCGGGGCGCTCGGGTGTGCCGACGTTAAAGCCTTTCGCGTCGGTGGAGCCTTCCTGGATGCGCATCCTTACTTTGCGTTCCCGGAAGGGTGAGCCCGCCCCGGTCGTGGGTACTGTCTGCTGCCGTCGCGGAGCCGCCCGGCCCACTGCGGGCCCGCGCCGCGCAGCCACGCACCGGCCGGCTGCGACCGCATTCATGCCCCGCCGCTCCTCCCCATGCCTCTCCATGCCTCCCCGCTCCTCTCCGCTCCCGCCCTCGCCCTTCCGCACGCCGAAAGGCTCCCTGCCGTGTCCGACTCCGCCCAGCCCCGAAGAACGGCGTCCCGAAGGCCGCGGATCGGGAGACCGGCCCATCCCCTGGCCGCTGCCTCCGCAATGGCCACCACCATGGCCCTCCTGCTGAGCGGCTGCGGGTTGATGGCCGCCGACGACGACAAAGGGGCGACGGTCCAGGGCACCATCACCATCGGGTTCGTCAACGGCGGCACCACCGAGTTCCACACCTGTCTGCAGAAGGCCGTCGAAGATGTGGGGCACAGCAATTTCGCGCGGATCCGTACGGCCGAATCCCGTCAGGACGCCGCGACCGAGCTGTCCAACATCGAGGACATGATCGCCCGCAAGGTCGACGCGCTGATCGTGCAGACGGTCAACGCGCAGGCGCTGAAGGCGGACGTCGCCAAGGCTCGCAGCGCGGGCATCCCGATCTTCTTCACCTCGGTCGCACCGGACGACACCTCCCACATCCTGGGGGCGGTCGTCGTCGACCTGAAGAAGGTGGGGCGGCTGGACGCCGGCTGGATCCAGAAGGACGCGGCGGGCAGGCACGTACAGGTCGGTGTCGTCGCCGGTGCCCCCGGCGCCGCCTCCGACCTGCTGGTCGGCGGATTCACCACCGCGCTGCCCGGCAACGCACAGGTCGTGGCGAACCAGCCCGGCATGTTCGACCCCGCCAAGGCACGCACCGTCGCCGCGAACATGATCGAGGCCCACCCCGACCTGGACTACGCGTTCGTCGCCAACGAGGAGATGGCCTTCTCCGTACGCAAGGCCTTCGACGCGGCCGGCGCCAAGGACGTGAAGATCGTGACCGTCAACGGCACGGACGAGGGCCTGGCCGCCCTCAAGGACGGCCGTTTCTCGGCCACCGTCTCCAACTCGGCCGCGGACACCGGTGAGTTGGCGGTGACGAACGCCATCGATCTGCTGCGCGGCCGTAAGGCGGAGAAGATCGCGAAGACACCGGCCGAGCTGATCACCAAGGCCAACGCGGACACCGCCCCGCTGTACTGCCAGGCCGACGGCTACTGAGCCGGGGCCTCCGGCAGGAGCGGGAGCCCCGCTGCCTTCCACGCCTGAAAACCGCCGACCAGGTCGGTGGCCCGGTGCAGTCCCAACTGGTGGAGCGAGGCAGCCGCGAGGCTCGACGCGTAACCCTCGTTGCAGATCACCACGATGCGCAGGTCATGGCTCGTGGCCTCGGCCGCGCGATGGCTGCCCCGCGGATCGAGCCGCCACTCCAGTTCGTTGCGCTCGACGACGAGGGCGCCGGGGATCAGGCCGTCCCGTTCGCGCAGGGCCGCGTACCGGATGTCCACCAGCAAGGCCTCCCCGGCGAGGGCGGCTTCGTAGGCCTCCTTCGGCTCGACGCGCGCGTACCCCGCGCGCACCCGCTCCAGCAACTCGTCGATACCGACGGGCCGTTCACCCACGTCACCCACCCGGCCGCGCTCTGGTCCCGCCCCGCTCACTGCCAGTCCTCCGGCCGCTCCACCTGCTCCAGCCGCAGCACCTGTCCCACCCGGCTGTAGCGGCGGATCTGCGGCAGCGGCGGGTAGTACGCGTGGACCGACACCGCGTGTTCGTCGGTCGACTCGTTCAGGACCTCGTGGACATGGTGGCGGCCGAAGGCACGGCCCTTGCCGGCCGGCAGCCGGCGCTCCCGGTCCACCCCGTCCGTGAGTTCGAGGGTCTTCCAGCCGTCGGCGGGCAGCCGGGCGGCGAGCGAGTACTCCTTCAGCTCACCGGCGGCCGTGACGAAGGCGCCGACGGACTCGGCGTGGTCGTGCCAGCCGGTGCCCGTACCGGGCGGCCAGCCGATCAGCCAGGCCTCGCTGCCGCCGGGGCCCTCCAGGCGAACCCATGTGCGGCCCTCCGGGTCCAGCGGGAGCGAGGCGATGAGTTCGGCGTCGGCGGCGGTACGTCGTACGAAGTCGAGAAGTTCCGCCTGCGTCGGCGGCGCGGAAGCGGTCGTGGGCGCGGGGGCGGGAGCAGAGGCAGAGGGGGAGACAGACACGTGGCACCGTCCTGATGGGCGTTCGCGGAGGGCGCGCGGCAGCGAAGGGCGGCGCGCTGGAAAGGGGGATGCGAATTCAGCAGGACGGACGACACACGCAGCCCGCATAGCGGACGAGGTCCATATGGACCCTCCGCCACAGGCGCACACAGGTGTCGGTCACGATCCGGAGTACACCATGGAGGCCGGGACCGGTCAACTCACCGTCACTATGTGGACCACACAGTGACGGTGAGTACGGCATGCAGCGGTACGACGACGTCCACGCGCCGCTCGGCATCGGCGCGCTCCGGCCCCGCCGCTACCGCGCCCCCGCCCCACTCTCCGCCCTCGCCGGCCCGCCCAGCGCCGCCTCCGCCGCCGAGTACAGGTCCGCCGGTCGTACACCGCCCAGCGCCGCCACCAGGTGGCCGTCCGGGCGGGCCAGGAGGACCGTGTGGGCCGCCGCACCCGGGTAGCTCTCGGCGACCAGGAGTTCCGCGGGGTGCGGCAGTGCCGCCACCGCGGCCGCCAGGCGGGGCATGACGCCCGCCGTCACCCAGTGCTTGCGGTCCCACACGCCCGTGCCCGGGGCGACCAGCACGACCAGCAGCGCGCCTCGGCCCAGGCGGTCGCGCAGTCGTACGACGGAGCCGTCCTCCGCGGTCACCCGCACGTCGGCGATCGGCGCGCCCGGCGCCGTGTCCACCGGCACCTCGCCCTCGAGGTGCCGGGGCGCGAGCGGCGAGGCGGCGTACGCCGTCGGCCCGCCGAGCGCCCCGCGCCCCAGGTGACCGTCCGCGAGCAGCGCGTCATGGCCCCGGCTCGCCCCGGGCACGTACGCGCGCAGCCCTCCGCCGCCGCGCAGCAGCGGCAGCACCTGGTCGGCGGCGCGCAGCCGCGCGGAGACCGCGCCGCGCCGCTCCGCCTGGTAGCTGTCGAGCAGCGCCTCGTGCGGCCCGTGGTGCCAGGCCAGCGCCAGCTTCCAGGCGAGGTTGTCGGCGTCCCGCAGCCCCTCGTCCAGCCCCTGCGTACCGAGCACGCCGAGCAGGTGCGCCGCGTCCCCGGCGAGGAAGACCCGGCCGGACCGCCACCGGCGGGCGAGTCGGTGGTGGACCGTGTGGACTCCGGTGTCGAGGAGTTCGTACGACGGTGTGGAGCCCCCGGTCCAGCCGGACAGGGTCTCCCGGATGCGGGCAAGGAGCAGCTCGGGTGTGACCAGGTCCTTGCCCGGCGGCAGCAGCCAGTCGAGGCGCCACACCCCGTCCGGGAGCGGGCGTCCGGTGACCTCCCCGGCCGAAGGTCCGGACTTCCGCCACGGCGGCATCCGATGGAGCAACGCCTGACCGTCCCACGGAAGTTCCGCGCGCAGCGCCGCCACGGCGTGTCGCTCGACCGCCGTACGGCCGGGGAAGCGGATGTCCTGCAGTTTGCGGACCGTGGAGCGCGGGCCGTCGCAGCCGGCCAGGTAACTTCCGCGCCACCACGTTCCCTTGGGGCCGCGGGTGTGGGCGGTGACGCCGGAGGGCTCCTGCTCGATGGTGTCGACGCGGCTGTCGACGGCGACCTTGGCGAGCCGCTCGCCGGCCAGCGCCTCGCGCAGGGCGCCGGTCAGGACGTGCTGGGCGATGTGCAGGGGAGCGGGCTCGGCGGCGTCGTCGAAGGTGACCTCGCGCATCACCTGCTTGCGCCGCAACGACCGCCATCCGGCCCAGCGCGTACCGGCCTGCTCCACGTCCAGACCCGTCAGCCGGGCCATCAGATCGGCGGTGTCCTCGCGCAGCACGACCGTGCGCGCCGGGCGCGGTTCGTCCTTGCCGGGACCCTCGTCGAGCACGACGGAGGGGACCTCCTGACGCGCCAGCGACAGGGCGAGCGTGAGCCCCACGGGCCCCGCTCCGACGATGATCACCGGGTCCACGGCGCGGCGCCCCCTGCCCGCGACGGTGTCCTGACGGACGCATGTGAACAGGAAGTTGGAGCAGGGTGCACGATCACAGAACGTATGCAACCCATTGCCGGTGCTTGCGTCAAGTGACGGAGGCAGTGGCGATCATGCCACTGCCTCCGGGGGCCGGTCGTCTTTTCTGATCTGCCGTCAGTTCGCCTTCTGCAGGTCCTCGTGGTCGCCCGGAGCGGCCAGTTCGGCGACCGCGTCGGCGCCCAGCACCGCGCCGGTCGACTTCTTGCCGCGGCGCAGCCGGCCCTCCAGCCAGCTCGCGAAGCTGGTGAGCGAGAAGTTGACGGCGATGAAGATCACGGCGACCACCGTGAAGCTGGCGATGGTGTTGCCGTAGTAGCCGATCATCGTGTTCGCCGACGAGAGCAGCTCGGGGAAGGTGAGGACCGCGCCGCCCAGGGCGGTGTCCTTCACGATCACGACGAGCTGGCTGACGATGGCCGGGAGCATCGCGGTGACCGACTGCGGCAGCAGGACGAGCCGCATGACCTGGTTCTTGCGCAGACCGATCGCCACCGCGGCCTCGGCCTGACCCTTCGGCAGGGCCAGGATGCCGGCCCGGACGATCTCCGCGAGGACGGCCGCGTTGTAGAGCACGAGGCCGGTGACGACGGCGTACAGCGGGCGGTCGTCCGAGCTGATGTTCGTGTACTTCGCGTACAGGGCGACACCGAAGATCATCAGGACCAGCACGGGGATGGCCCGGAAGAACTCGACGACGACCGAGGCCGGGACCCGGATCCAGACGTGGTCGGAGAGCCGCGCGATGCCGAGGACCGCGCCGAGCGGCAGCGCGATGACCATGGCCAGCGCCGCGGCCTTCAGCGTGTTCTGCAGACCCGGCCAGATGTACGTGGACCAGGCCTCGGTGCCGGTGAAGAACGGCTTCCAGAGGCTCCACTCCAGCTGGCCCTTGTCGTCGAGGCTGGTGTACACCCACCACACCAGCGCCGCGAGGGCGGCCACGAAGACGGCCGTGAAGAGGACGTTGCGCCGCTTGGCGCGGGGCCCCTGGGCGTCGTAGAGAAGGGAACTCATCGCTTCACCGCCACCTTCTTGCCCACCCAGCCGAGGATCAGGCCGGTCGGCAGCGTCAGGATCACGAAGCCCAGGGCGAAGACCGCGGAGATGGGGATGAGCTGGGCCTCGTTCTCGACCATCGTCTTCATGAGGGTCGCCGCCTCGGCGACACCGATGGCGGCGGCCACCGTGGTGTTCTTGGTGAGGGCGATCAGTACGTTCGTCAGCGGGCCGACGGACGAACGGAACGCCTGTGGCAGGACCACGAGGCGCAGTACCTGGGAGAAGCTGAGGCCGATCGCGCGCGCCGCCTCCGCCTGTCCGACCGGCACCGTGTTGATGCCCGAGCGCAGCGCCTCGCACACGAACGCCGAGGTGTAGGCGACCAGGCCGAGCACGGCGAGCCGGAAGTTGATCGTGTCGATGACCGACGAGCCGAGGCTGATGCCCAGGGTGTTGTTGAGGCCCAGTGACGTGAACAGGATGATCACGGTGAGCGGAATGTTCCGCACGATGTTCACGTAGACGGTTCCGAAACCGCGCATCAGTGGCACCGGGCCGACCCGCATGGCGGCCAGCAGCGTGCCCCAGACCAGGGAGCCGACGGCGGCGAGCAGCGTCAGCTGCACCGTCGTCCAGAAGGCCCCCAGTACGTCGTAACCTTCAAGAAAGTCGAACACGATCTCCCGCGCTTCCGCGTGTAGGGATGCCCCCGGTGCGCCGCCCGGGAGGCGGCGCACCGGTCAG
This sequence comes from Streptomyces cylindrosporus, assembly GCF_022698165.1. GTDB lineage: Bacteria > Actinomycetota > Actinomycetes > Streptomycetales > Streptomycetaceae > Streptomyces > Streptomyces cylindrosporus. The sequence goes on along the minus strand of NZ_JALDAY010000003.1, from coordinate 726,628 downwards.
GCGTTGCCTCAGCTCTTGATGTCGCCGATCTTCGGCGCGGGCTCGTTCTTGTAGCCGGCCGGACCGAAGTTCTTGTCCACGGCCTTCTGCCACGAACCGTCCGAGACCATCGCCTCCAGGGCGGTGTTGATCTTCGCCTTGAGGTCGCTGCCCTTCTTGACGCCGATGCCGTAGTTCTCGTTGGTCATCTTGAAGCCGCCGAGCTTGAACTTGCCCTTGTACTGGGTCTGCGAGGCGTAGCCGGCGAGGATCGAGTCGTCCGTGGTGAGCGCGTCGATGGCGCCGTTCTGCACACCGGTCAGACACGCCGAGTACGTCGGGTACTGCTGCAGCTGGGCCTTGGGCGCCAGCTTGTCCTTGACGTTCTGCGCCGAGGTCGAACCGGTCACCGAGCACAGCTTCTTGCTGTTGAGGTCCGACGGCGACTTGATGGAGTTGTCGTTCGCGCGGATCAGCACGTCCTGGTGGGCCAGCAGGTACGGGCCGGCGAAGTCGACCTTCTGCTGGCGCTCCGGGGTGATCGAGTACGAGGCGGCGATGAAGTCGACGTCACCGCGCTGCAGCATGGTCTCGCGGTCGGCGCTCTTCGACTCCTTCCACTCGATCTGGTCCGCGCTGTAGCCGAGCTTCTTGGCGACATAGGTGGCGACGTCGACGTCGAAGCCGGAGTAGCCGTTCGGCGTCTTCTGGCCGATGCCGGGCTGGTCGAACTTGATGCCGACGGTGATCTTCTTGCCGCCGCCGGAGGAGGAACCGCTGTCCTTGTCGTTGTCGCTGGACCCGCACGCCGTGGCGGCCACGGCGAGGGCGAGCACGGCGGCCGAGGCGGCGGTGACCTTGCGGAGCTTCATGTTGGACATCCTTTGGCTGGTGAAGAGACGAGGGCCGTCGGTGGTGGGGGCTGGGCGGATCGTCAGTGGTGCAGGATCTTCGACAGGAAGTCCTTGGCACGGTCGCTGCGCGGGTTGCTGAAGAACTGGTCCGGCGCGGCCTCTTCGACGATCCGGCCGTCCGCCATGAACACCACGCGGTTCGCAGCCGATCGTGCGAAGCCCATCTCATGAGTGACGACGATCATGGTCATGCCGTCCCGGGCGAGCTGCTGCATGACCTCCAGGACCTCGTTGATCATCTCCGGGTCGAGGGCCGACGTCGGCTCGTCGAAGAGCATGACCTTGGGATCCATGGCCAGGGCGCGCGCGATGGCGACGCGCTGCTGCTGGCCGCCGGAGAGCTGTGCTGGGTACTTGTCGGCCTGCGTGGCCACGCCGACCCGGTCGAGCAGGGCACGCGCCTTCTCCTCGGCCTGCTTCCTGTCGGCCTTGCGGACCTTGATCTGCCCCAGCATCACGTTCTCGAGCACGGTCTTGTGCGCGAAGAGGTTGAAGGACTGGAAGACCATCCCGACGTCCGCCCGCAGCCGCGCCAGCTCCTTGCCCTCCTGGGGCAGCGGCCTGCCGTCGATCGCGATCGTGCCGGAGTCGACGGTCTCCAGGCGGTTGATGGTGCGGCACAGGGTGGACTTGCCGGACCCGGAGGGCCCGATGACCACGACGACCTCGCCGCGCGCGATCGTCAGGTCGATGTCCTGGAGTACGTGCAACGCGCCGAAGTGCTTGTTGACGCTCTTCAGGACGACCAGTTCTCCGGCCTCGGGTACCGCGTCTTCCTTGGCCACCGATACTTCGGTCATCGCTATCGGGCTCCGTCCTCCTCGGTTTCGGAGGACAGTAGTGAGCGCCCGCGACCAGCGTCATTACATCTGAGGGAGATCTGAGCATCACGATCCGATAGCAATCGGACACGTGTCGTAGCACTTGCGAGCGGGCCGCGTATCGGCCGCATAACGGTAGCGACGCGCGGCCGGAACCCGCTTGACTGCGTCCTCGTCCATCAGCGTGACTGCCATGATGCACACGCGCGCGTGGACGCGTTTCCACCGACGCCGATCGTACGGCCGATGAACCGAAGGGAGCCCGGATGAGACTGCTGCTCGTCGAGGACGACAACCATGTCGCCGCCGCTCTCTCGGCGGTTCTGGCACGTCACGGCTTCGACGTCACGCACGCGCGCAGCGGCGAGGAGGCACTCCAGGCGCTCGTCCCCGAGGGCGACGGCTTCGGTGTCGTCCTGCTCGACCTGGGCCTGCCCGACCAGGACGGCTACGAGGTCTGCGGCAAGATCCGCAAGCGCACCAGCACCCCGGTGATCATGGTCACCGCGCGCTCCGACGTCCGCTCCCGCATCCACGGCCTCAACCTCGGCGCCGACGACTACGTGGTGAAGCCGTACGACACCGGGGAACTGCTCGCCCGGATCCACGCCGTCAGCCGGCGCACCGTCCACGAGGACGCCGCGCACGGCGAGGACAGCTCGCTGCGGCTCGGCCCCGTGCTCATCGAACTGCCCACCCGGCAGGTCACCGTGGACGGTTCGGTAATCCAACTGACCCGCAAGGAGTTCGATCTGCTCGCCCTGCTCGCGCAGCGACCCGGGGTCGTCTTCCGGCGTGAGCAGATCATCAGCGAGGTGTGGCGCACCAGCTGGGAAGGGACCGGACGCACCCTGGAGGTGCACGTCGCGTCCCTGCGCGCCAAGCTGCGCATGCCGGCCCTGATCGAGACCGTACGCGGCGTCGGCTACCGGCTCGTCGCCCCCGCCTCGTAGCGTGCACGGGTGCGTACCCGACTCCTCCCGCTGCTGATCGTCCTGATGGCGGCCGTGCTGCTCGCCCTCGGCATCCCCCTCGCCGTGAGCGTCGCGGCGGCCCAGCAGCAGAAGGTCGTCGTCGACCGGATCGACGACACGGCGCGCTTCGCGGCCCTCGCCCAGTTCGTCACCGACGCCTGCAGCTCCACGCGCACCTCCACCGACGAACGCCTGGAGACCCTCAGCAGCGAACTCACCAGCTACTACGGCGTCTACGGCATCCGCGCGGGAGTGTTCTGCCGTACCGACATCCCCATGGCCAAGGCGCCGTCGACCTTCTTCCTGCCGAGCTCGGGCGAGGTGCGCGAGGCGTTCGACGAGGCGAAGCTCAGCCGCCGCAGCCACGACCCCAAGCAGGTGTGGCCCTGGCAGCGCAACCGCCTCGTCGTCGCCTCGCCGGTGATCCGGGACGGCGACGTCGTCGCCGTCGTCGTCACCGACTCGCCCACCGGGCCCATGCGTTCACGGATCCTGCACGGCTGGCTGATCGTCGGCCTCGGCGAGATCGCCGCGATGCTGCTCGCCGTCGGCGCCGCGCTCCGGCTCACCGGCTGGGTGCTCAGGCCCGTACGGGTCCTCGACGCGACCACGCACGCCATCGCCAGCGGGCGGCTGAAGTCCCGGGTCGCGGCCGCGGGCGGGCCGCCGGAACTCAGACGGCTGGCCCGGGCGTTCAACGAGATGGCGGACAACGTCGAGGACGTGCTGGAGCAGCAGCGCGCCTTCGTCGCCGACGCCTCGCACCAGCTGCGCAACCCCCTGTCGGCGCTGCTGCTGCGCATCGAACTGCTCGCGCTCGAACTGCCGGAGGACAATGAGGAGATCGCATCGGTCCGCACCGAGGGCAAGCGCCTCGCCGAGGTCCTGGACGACCTGCTCGACCTGGCCCTGGCCGAGCACACCGAGGCCGACCTCAGGATCACCGACATCGGCGCGCTGACCGCCGAGCGCGTGGCCGCCTGGACGCCGACCGCCGAGGCCAAGGGCGTACGGCTGCTGGGCGACTGCCCGCCGACCACCGCCTGGGCCGACCCGGTCACCCTCTCCAGCGCCCTGGACGCGGTGATCGACAACGCGGTCAAGTTCACGCCGAAGGACGAGTGCGTGCGGGTCACGGTGGCGGCCGACGGCGCCACCTCGACGGTCGTGGTGAGCGACAACGGCCCCGGCCTCACCGACGAGGAACTCGCCCGCGTCGGCGACCGTTTCTGGCGCAGCGGCCGCCACCAGAACATCAAGGGCTCCGGCCTGGGCCTGTCCATCACCCGCACCCTGCTCGCCGCGGGCGGCGGTTCCATCTCGTACGGTCATCACGAGCCGCACGGGCTGACGGTGACGGTGTCGGTGCCGAGGTCGCCGGCGCCGTAGCGCCGTCTCCTACGGCTTGACGGAGCGGTAGTAGCGCCGAGCGCCCTCGTGCAGGGCCAGCGGGTCGGTGTAGATCGCGGTGCGCAGGTCGACGAGCTGGGCGGAGTGGACGTGGGCGCCGATCTCGTCGCGGCTCTTGATCACGGCACGGGTCACCCACTCGGTGAGCCGGGGGTCGATGTCCGTGCGGGTCATCAGGAGGTTGGCCACCGCGATGGTGGGCACGGCGACGCCGTTCTGGATGCTGGGGTAGGCCGACTCCGGCATGTTGGTCGCCCGGTAGTAGCGGGTTGCCCCGCCCTGGGCGTGCAGCTTGGCGACGAGATCGGCGCCGATCGGCACGAACCGGAAGGTGAAGGAGTCCGCGAGGTTCTGGATGCCCTCCGTCGGCAGCCCGCCCGACCAGAAGAAGGCGTCGATCTTGCCCTCTTTGAGATGTCCAGGCCCGACGTCGATGCCGTCGGCCCTGGGAGTGATGTCCTTCTGCGCGTCGATTCCGGCTGCCTTCAGCACCCGCTCGGCCATCAGCCGCACACCGGAGCGCACCGGCCCTATCGCCACCCGCTTGCCCCGCAGGTCCGCGACCGACTTGATGTCCGAGTCGCGCGGGACGATCAGCTGCAGGTAGTCGTCGTAGAGTCGCGCGACACCGCGCAGCCGGTCGGCGCCCGGATGGTTCGCGGCGAGCTCGTACGTCTCCACCGCGTCCGCGGCGGCGATCGTGAAGTCGGTCCCGTCGGTCGCCAGGCGCTTGACGTTCTCCTGCGAACCGTCGCTGGTCAGCAGCTTGACCGACAGGTCGGGCATGTCCTTGCGGAACGCCTTGCGCAGCCGCTCGCCGTAGTCCTGGTACACCCCGGCCTTCGTCCCCGTGCTGAAGCGGATCGTCCCGCTCGGCGGAGCCTCGCCCAGCGGCAGCAGCCACCACACGAGCAGCCCGAGAACGACGAGACCGGCGGCCGCGCCCTGCAGGGCCCGGCGCCTGCCGATCCGGGCGAACACACTGGACATGCGGGCGATCCTGCCAGCCGGGACGCGGTGCTGACCAGGGCAGGCGTCACAGGAACGGGGACGGGACTGTCAGTGGTGATCGATACAGTCGCCGTATGAGCTCATCGCCCGCCGACCTGGTCCGTCAGTTCCACCTTGCCTTCGGGCTCGACGCCCGCACCACCCCCACCGAGGTCTCGCCCCGGCTGGCCGCCCACCGCGGTGAGCTGCTCGCCGAGGAGGCCGCGGAGGTCGCCGAGGTCTCCGTCACCGGCCCGCTCGACCGGCTCGCGCACGAACTGGCCGACGTGGTCTACGTGGCGTACGGCACGGCCCTGGTCCACGGCATAGACCTCGACGCCGTCATCGCGGAGATCCACCGCTCGAACATGACCAAGCTGGGCCCCGACGGCACCGTCGCCCGCCGCGAGGACGGCAAGGTGCTCAAGGGGGAGCACTACGAGGCGCCGGACGTGTCGGGGGTGCTGCGCCGCCAGGGCTGGGTCCCCGGCGGCGCATGAGCCCTACGGCCTGCCCGCCAGCTTCCACTCGCGGTGCAACGCGCCCAGCGGGACGTCCCGTCGCAACACCGGAGTGCCGAAGACCGACAGCTGGAGGCGGAGCGTGCCGGTGAGGTCGACGCCGCCGTAGACCGCCCAGGTCGCGGTGGCGGCCGGGAAGCCGGCCGAGGCCTCGCCGCGGATGTACGGGGCGAGGTCGGCGACGACGCCCACCGCGCCGTACAGACCGACGGAGGCCTCCGCGCCGAGGGCCGCCTTGACGTTCCCGGCGGTCGTCAGGGACGTACGGACCGGGGTGCTCGTCATGTCCGACGAGCTCACCGGCGTCCAGCCCTGGGCCGGGCCGAAGGTGCCGCCCGCCTTGAAGCCGCCCTTGACGTCCTGCGCGACGTCGACCGTGACGCTCCCGTCGCCGCTGATCTGGAAGTAGCAGGTCAGGTCGAGGTTGACGACGACGGGCACCGGGCCGACCTGCAGCACGGGGTCGGCGTGCAGTTTGGCGAACGGGATGCGGACCGGGGTGCCGGTGGAGGCGGCGGCGCGGCCCTTCAGGGACCAGCCCGAGGTCCAGTCGCCGGAGACGCCCAGGTAGGCGGAGGCGGGCGAGGCTCCGGCGCCCTCACCGCCGTACCTGAAGTCGACCTGCGGGGCGACCTGCACATAACCGGATACGGAGGCCTTGGCCGACACGGGCGTGCCGGCCGTGGTCGGCACCTCGGCCTTGACGTCCAGCCGCAGACTGCCGAGCGGCACAGCGGCCCCCTCCGGGCCCACATGGACGTCACCGGTCTTCGACCAGGAGACGCTCACGTCCGGCAGCAGCTTGTCGACGTCGAAGGCGGCGGGGTCGACCGGCACGGCGCCCTTCGCCGTGCTGTCGCCGAGCACGGAGTCGAGGGCGGCGGGCTCGGTCTGCACCTCCGTGCCCTCGCGGGTCTCGCCGAGCACCTCGGTGACCCTGGCCAGCAGGCCGTGCGGGGCGCCGGGCGCCGGGGCACTGGCGATCACGTCACCGACGGCGGCGGGGTCCGGGGTGGGGTCGGCGCCGGGGGAGGGCGACGAACTCGGCGCCTTCTTGGGGGAGATGACGGCGCGTCGGGTCTTGCTGTCGTACGAGCGGACGCTGAGCGTCGTGCTGTGGGCCGCCCGGGCGCCGGCACCGCTTCCCGGGTGGGCGGCGGCCGTGGCTGCTCCGGCTGGGGCGGCCGCGACGGCCCGTGAGCTGTCCGGGGTGGTGCTCGTGTCGGCGTCGCGGGCCTTGGCGCTCGCTCGGCCGGTGGTGTGGTCGGTGGCCTGCGGCGGAGGGGACGAGCAGCCCGCGGCGAGGAAGAGTGCGGCGATGGCCAGAGCAGGCATGAGGGCATGCGAAAGCCGCTTGCGTCTGCGCAAGGTCGGTCCTGAGGGTGGGGGGTGACAGGGAAGTACCCGCGAGTCCTACCGGCGGGTAACTGTGCATGAGCATGCCAGTACTCACCCACCGGAACTTCATAGTCCGCCCACATCTCGATGTGACCTGAGCCACTCTCAGTGTCAGTCCCCGACCGGCGCCCCCGCCTTCGCCGCCTCCGGTGACGTACTCGCCCGTGGCTCGCGCCGCTCCGCGAACCAGCGGGCCAGCGGCTCCGTGTAGCGCGCCGTGAGCGGGCCGAGGACGACCAGGATGAGGACGTACGCCGTGGCCAGCGGCCCGAGCGACGGTTCGATGCCGGCGCTCACCGCCAGTCCCGCGATGACGATCGAGAACTCGCCGCGCGCCACCAGCGCCCCGCCCGCGCGCCAGCGGCCCTTCACGGAGATGCCGGCCCGGCGCGCCGCCCAGTAGCCCGTGGCGATCTTCGTGACGGCCGTGACCACCGCCAGCGCGAGGGCGGGCAGCAGTACCGGCGGGATGCTCGCCGGGTCGGTGTGCAGCCCGAAGAAGACGAAGAACACCGCGGCGAAGAGATCGCGCAGCGGGCTCAACAGGGTGTGCGCGCCCTCCGCGACCTCGCCGGACAGCGCGATGCCGACCAGGAACGCGCCGACCGCGGCCGACACCTGGAGCTGCTGCGCGACGCCCGCGACCAGGATCGTCAGGCCCAGCACGACGAGCAGCAGCTTCTCCGGGTCGTCGTTGGAGACGAACCGCGAGATGACGCGCCCGTAGCGGACGGCCACGAACAGGACCAGTCCGGCCGCGCCCAGCGCCACCGCCAGCGTCACGCTCCCCGCCAGCAGCCCGGCCCCGGCCACCAGCGCGGTCACGATCGGCAGGTACACCGCCATCGCCAGGTCCTCCAGGACCAGCACGCTGAGGATCACCGGCGTCTCCCGGTTGCCGACCCGGCCCAGGTCGCCGAGGACCTTCGCGATGACGCCGGACGACGAGATCCAGGTGACGCCCGCCAGCACCACGGCCGCCACCGGACCCCAGCCCAGCAGCAGCGCCGCCAAGGCGCCCGGCAGGGCGTTGAGCGCGCAGTCGACCAGTCCGGAGGGGTAGTGCGCCTTGAGGTTGGTGACCAGGTCCCCTGCGGTGTACTCCAGGCCGAGCATCAGCAGCAGCAGGATGACGCCGATCTCGGCACCGATGGAGACGAACTCCTCGCTCGCCCCGAGCGGCAGCAGCCCGCCCTCGCCGAAGGCCAGCCCGGCGAGCAGATAGAGCGGGATCGGCGACAGCCGGAAGCGCCCGGCGAACCGGCCGAGCAGGCCGAGGCCGAGGAGGATGGAACCGAACTCGATCAACAGGACCGCGGAGTGCACGAATTCACTCCCGCCCGAGTATCGCCGCGGCGGCGTCGACGCCCTCGCGCGTGCCGACGACGATCAGGATGTCGCCGCCCGCCAGCCGGAAGTCGGGCGCCGGGGACGGAATCGCCTCCGCCCGGCGCAGCACCGCCACCACGGAGGCGCCGGTCTCGGTGCGCATCCGGGTCTCGCCGAGCACCCGGCCGTTGAAGCGCGAGGCGGCGGCCACCTCGATCCGCTCGGCGACCAGTCCCAGGTCGGAGGCGTAGAGCAGGCTCGCGCTGTGGTGGGACGGCTTCAGCGCGTCGATCAGCGCGCCCGCCTCGGAGCCGGTCAGCCGCAGCGACTGGGCGCAGGAGTCGGGGTCGTCGGCGCGGTACACGTTCACCGTGCGGGCGCCGTCCCGGTGCGCCACCACGGACAGCTGGCGCCCGTCCCGGGTCACCAGGTCGTACTGGACTCCGATGCCCGGCAGCGGTGTCGCCCTCAGACGTGGCGCAGACACGTTTCTCCCCTTTGTTCCGTTGGTGGGCCGTGATCACCCTCGGCCGCAACGCATGCTGCCATCCGCCCGTACGGTGGCGACATGGGTGACAGCACGGATATACGCGGCCGGGAGCGGACGGAGAGGGTGACCGAAGCGGTGGCGAAAGCCCAGGCCGCGAAGGAGAAGAGGATGGGGAGGAGAACCGTGTCGCTGTTCTGGCGGATCTTCTCCCTCAACGCCTTCGGCCTGGTGCTGGCCGCCGCCCTGCTGCTCGGCCCGGTCACCGTCTCCACGCCCGTGCTGCCCGCCGAGGCCCTGGTCGTCGTCGCGGGCCTCGCCGCGCTCCTGGCCGGCAACGCGGTCGTGCTGCGCGTCGGACTCGCCCCGCTGCGCCGCCTAGGCAGCGCCATGACCACGGCCGACCTGCTGCGCCCCGGCGCCCGCGCGGTCGTCGCCGGCCCCGCGGAGGCGGCCGAGCTGATCACGACGTACAACACGATGCTCGACCGTTTGGAAAGCGAACGCACTGCCGGAGCGGCCCGGGCGCTGTCCGCGCAGGAGCGTGAACGGCGCCGCATCGCGCGGGAGTTGCACGACGAGGTCGGCCAGACCCTGACCGCGGTCCTGCTCCAGCTCAAGCGCGTCGCCGACCGCGCCCCCGACGAGCTGCGCGAAGAGGTCACCCAGGCCCAGGAGGCCACCCGGGCCGGTCTCGACGAGATCCGCCGCATCGCGCGCCGGCTGCGCCCCGGCGTACTGGAGGAGCTCGGCCTGGCCAGCGCGGTGCGTTCGCTGGCGGCCGAGTTCACCACGCGCGGGCTGACGGTACGGCACCACGTCCCGGGCGATCTGCCCCCGCTGACCGAGGAGTCGGAACTGGTGGTCTACCGCGTCGCCCAGGAGGGCCTCACCAACACGGCCCGCCACGCGGGCGCAGACCGCGCGGAGATCAGCCTCGCCCGGGTCGCCGGCGGCGTCGAACTCCTCGTCAGGGACAACGGCAGGGGCCTCGGTACGGCCCCGGAGGGCGCCGGGATACGGGGGATGCGCGAACGGGCCCTGCTGGTCGGAGCCGAGCTCTCGCTGCTGCCGGGCCCCGAGGACGGCACGGACGTACGCCTGCGCGTACCGCTAGCCGCGGGGGCACGGCAGTGATCCGCATCCTTCTCGCCGACGACCACGCGCTCGTACGCCGCGGGGTCCGCCTCATCCTGGACGGCGAACCGGACCTCACGGTCGTCGCCGAGGCCGGGGACGGCGCGGAGGCGGTCGAGCTGGCACGCGCGCGTGAAGTCGATCTCGCCGTCCTGGACATCGCCATGCCCCGCCAGACCGGCCTCCAAGCGGCCCGCGAACTTTCCCGGCGGCTGCCCGGCCTGCGCACGCTGGTGCTGACCATGTACGACAACGAGCAGTACTTCTTCGAGGCCCTGAAGGCCGGGGCCAGCGGTTATGTCCTCAAGTCGGTCGCCGACCGCGACCTGGTGGAGGCGTGCCGGGCGGCGATGCGCGACGAGCCCTTCGTGTATCCGGGCGCCGAGCGCGCCCTGGTGCGCTCGTATCTGGAGCGGCTGCGCCGGGGCGACGACCTGCCGGCCCGGGCGGTCACCGAGCGCGAGGAGGAGATCCTCAAGCTGGTGGCCGAGGGCCACACCTCCAAGGAGATCGCCGACCTGCTCTTCATCAGCGCGAAGACGGTCGAGCGCCACCGCGCCAACCTGCTCCACAAGCTCGGCATGCGCGACCGCCTGGAGCTCACCCGCTACGCGATCCGTGCCGGTCTGATCGAACCCTGAGACCCCTGGCGGCCGCGGGGGAGGGGGTGTCGGTGGGACCGCCTACCCTTGACGCATGACCAGCAGCAGCGACCGGAGCCCGGCAGTGGACGTTCAGTCACCCAAGACCTACGAAGTGCGCACTTACGGGTGCCAGATGAACGTCCACGACTCCGAGCGATTGTCCGGACTGCTGGAGGACGCCGGTTACGTGCGCGCCCCCGAGGGCTCCGACGGCGACGCCGACGTCGTGGTCTTCAACACCTGCGCGGTGCGGGAGAACGCCGACAACCGGCTGTACGGCAACCTCGGCCGCCTCGCGCCCCGCAAGGCCTCGCGGCCGGGCATGCAGATCGCGGTCGGCGGCTGCCTCGCGCAGAAGGACCGCGACACCATCGTGAAGAAGGCGCCCTGGGTGGACGTCGTCTTCGGCACGCACAACATCGGCAAGCTCCCGGTGCTGCTGGAACGCGCGCGCGTGCAGGAGGAGGCGCAGGTCGAGATCGCCGAGTCGCTGGAGGCGTTCCCGTCCACCCTGCCGACCCGCCGCGAGAGCGCGTACGCCGCGTGGGTGTCGATCTCCGTCGGCTGCAACAACACCTGCACGTTCTGCATCGTCCCGGCCCTGCGCGGCAAGGAGAAGGACCGCCGCACCGGCGACATCCTGGCCGAGATCGAGGCCCTGGTCGCCGAGGGCGTCTCCGAGATCACCCTGCTCGGGCAGAACGTCAACGCGTACGGCTCCGACATCGGCGACCGCGAGGCCTTCAGCAAGCTGCTGCGGGCCTGCGGCACGATCGAGGGCCTGGAGCGCGTCCGCTTCACCTCCCCGCACCCGCGCGACTTCACGGACGACGTGATCGCGGCGATGGCGGAGACGCCGAACGTGATGCCGCAGCTGCACATGCCCCTGCAGTCCGGTTCGGACACGGTCCTGAAGGCGATGCGCCGCTCGTACCGGCAGGAGCGCTACCTCGGGATCATCGAGAAGGTCCGCGCCGCCATCCCGCACGCCGCGATCACCACCGACATCATCGTGGGCTTCCCCGGCGAGACCGAGGAGGACTTCGAGCAGACCCTGCACGTGGTCCGCGAGGCCCGCTTCGCCCAGGCCTTCACCTTCCAGTACTCCAAGCGCCCCGGAACCCCGGCCGCCACCATGGAGAACCAGATCCCCAAGGAGGTCGTCCAGGCGCGTTACGAGCGTCTTGTCGCCCTTCAGGAGGAGATCTCCTGGGAGGAGAACAAGAAGCAGGTCGGCCGCACCCTGGAGCTGATGGTCGCCGAGGGCGAGGGCCGCAAGGACGGCGCCACCCACCGCCTCTCCGGCCGCGCCCCCGACAACCGCCTGGTCCACTTCACCAAGCCCGACGAGGAGGTCCGCCCCGGCGACGTCGTCACGGTCGAGATCACCTACGCTGCCCCGCACCACCTCCTCGCGGAGGGTCCGGCCCTCGACGTGCGCCGCACGCGCGCGGGCGACGCCTGGGAGAAGCGCAACGCGGCGGAGGCCGCGAAGCCGGCGGGCGTCATGCTGGGCCTGCCGAAGATCGGCGTACCGGAGCCGCTGCCGGCGGCGACGGGAGGCTGCGCGGCGCACTGAGCGCCCGGGGCGCCCCGCACACTGAACTCCCGGGGCGCCCCGCACACTGAACGCCCTGGGCGCCCTCGACGGGGCCCGCGCCCGCCTCTACGGGGACGCGTACGACGCGCGCATCGAGGGCGCGACGACCACGTACCGGGTGATCCACCGCCTCGCCGGACCGGCCTGGAGCACCCGTCCGGAGCCCTGGCCGTGGGCGTGGAACCAGACGGGCCTCAACGCGGGCACGCCGGGAAGTAGGCTGCCGATCATGCTTGTCGCCGCCGCCGTCTGCCCCTGCCCACCCCTGCTCGTGCCCGCGGTCGCCGCGGGCGCCGCGCGCGAGCTGGACGCCGCGCATGCCGCCTGTACGGACGCGCTCGGCGTGCTTGCCGCCGCCCGCCCCGACCTGCTCGTGGTGCTCGGCCCCGCCGAGCAGAGCGGCCGCGGCACGCATCCGCAGGGCACGCGGGGCTCCTTCCGCGGCTTCGGCGTGGACCTGGACGTACGGCTGGGCCCGGGGGAGGGCCCGGCGTCCGGGCGCGAGCTTCCGCCGTCCCTCGCCGTCGCCGCGTGGCTGCTGGAGCGCACCGGCTGGTCCGACGCCCCGATCGAGGGACTCGGCGTGGGGGAACCTCTCGCCGCCGAGCGGTGTATTGAAGTCGGAAGGGAAATCGCCGCCCGGGCCGAGCGGGTGGCGCTGCTGGTGATGGGCGACGCCAGCGCCTGCCGCACGCTCAAGGCCCCCGGCTACCTCGACGAGCGCGCGGCACCCTTCGACGCGGAGGTCGCGCGTGCGCTGGGGACGGCGGACGTGGCGGCCCTCAAGGCGCTGGACACCGAGCTGGCGTACCAGCTGAAGGCCTCGGGCCGGGCCCCCTGGCAGGTCCTCGCGGGCGCGGCGGAGGGCGCGGACCTGGCCGGCGCGCTGCTGTACGAGGACGCGCCGTACGGGGTCGGGTACGTGGTCGCGACCTGGTCGTAGGGCCGACGCGCACGACCCCCTCGTACCGCCCGGAGACACGACCCCTTCGTACCGCCCGGAGAACCACTCGCGCCCGCGCGGGCGCGGAAAAGCGGAAAAAACGGCGGACGGCCGGGAGGCGGTGCTCCGCGGCCGTCCGTCGATGTGCCGTGCCGTTGCCGCTCAGGAAGCCGGCGGCGTCGGAGTGTCCGGCGGCACCGTGCCGCCGCCCGTGTCCGTGCCGCTCTTGTGCGCGAGCCGGTCCATGGCTCCCTTGGCCTTGCCGGTCCCGGTCTGGATCTTGTCGCTGTACTTGCCCTTGGTCTTCTCGTCCACGACCTTCGCGGCCCTGTCCAGACCGTGCGAGATCTTGTCCCCGTGCTGCTGCGCGAGGCCGGAGACCTTGTCCTTGGCCGGGGAGAGCTTGGCCTTCAAATTGTTCAGGAGACCCATGGTCCACCTTCCTGTAGCCCGGGCCCGCTCAGCTCCCGGGGGTACCCGCGCACGGCGCGGTCATGTGCGGGCGCCCTCGCCGGCCTCGCTGTCGGCCGCCTCCTCGGCGGACTGCTGCTTGGGGATCTCGACGCCGTCGCCGGACACGGTCCCGGCGGCCTCGTCCGCCGCCGTCTCGGCCTCGGTCCGCTCCTCGGCGGTGCTGCCCTCGGCCGCGGCCGACCCCTTCGCCTCTGCCGCCTCCTCCGCCACGGGCTCGGCCGTCGGTGTGCCGGCCCGCTCCTCGGCGGTTGACGCCTCCTCCGTAGCCTTCGACCTCCGGAGAAGTCGTGCCAAAACGCCCATATCCACTCCATACGTTACTCGTGCGGGCGAAATCCCGCGTCGTCCGGTGCGCCCATTTGCGTCGACCGGGTCGCCGCCTCCCGAAAACCGGCGGCGCGAACCTCGCAACGGGCAACGACCCCGCTCACGCCCCGTCACGTAACTCGTTCGAGGAGAGGCTCCGGGGTTTGCGAGACTGGTGCGGTGAGCAGCGCACCCCCCGCCCCCCGAGTCATCGCCGTCGTCGGACCGACCGCGGCCGGAAAGTCCGATCTGGGCGTCTTCCTCGCCCAGCGGCTGGGCGGCGAGGTCGTCAACGCCGACTCCATGCAGCTCTACCGAGGGATGGACATCGGCACCGCCAAGCTGACGCCCGAGGAGCGCGGCGGCGTCCCGCACCACCTCCTGGACATCTGGGACGTCACGGTCACGGCGTCCGTCGCCGAGTACCAGCGGCTCGCCCGGGAGCGCATCGACGCCCTGCTGGCCGAGGGCCGCTGGCCGGTCCTGGTCGGCGGCTCCGGGCTCTACGTCCGCGGGGCCGTCGACAACCTGGAGTTCCCCGGCACGGACCCCGAGGTCAGGGCCCGCCTGGAGGAGGAACTCACGCTGCGCGGCTCCGGCGCCCTGCACGCCCGCCTGGCCGCCGCGGACCCCGAGGCCGCGACCGCGATCCTGCCCAGCAACGGCCGCCGTATCGTCCGGGCCCTCGAAGTGATCGAGATCACCGGCAAGCCCTTCACCGCCAACCTCCCCGGCCACGACTCGGTCTACGACACCGTCCAGATCGGCGTCGACGTGGCCCGCCCCGAGCTCGACGAGCGCATCGCGCGCCGGGTCGACCGGATGTGGGACGCGGGGCTCGTGGACGAGGTGCGCGCGCTGGAGGCGCGGGGCCTGCGCGAGGGGGTCACGGCCTCGCGTGCGCTGGGCTACCAGCAGGTGCTCGCGGCGCTCTCCGGCGAGTGCACGCTCGAAGAGGCGCGCGCCGAGACCGTACGCGCCACCAAGCGCTTCGCGCGCCGCCAGGATTCATGGTTCAGGCGCGATCCCCGGGTGCACTGGCTGAGTGGGGCTGCGGCGGATCTCACAGAACTTCCGCACCTCGCGCTGGCGTTGGTGGAACGACCGGTTACAGCCTGATCACGTCATGGCATCGGGACGCTCAGGCCGTCATCCGGCCCTCCGGCGCCGTGCCATCATCGTGCTTCGATCGACCAAGTGGAGTCCTAGTTGGGAGGGCGCGTGGCGATGGAGGCCGGCCCTCGCGACACCGCACAAGGCACCGAGCCCCTCACTGCCGAGAGCGGTGAATCGGAGCAGGACGACGACCGTCTGAGCCCCGACGGGCCCGACGACACGCAGGGCGGGGTGACCGAGGACGGTCCCGAGCCTGAGGAGATGTTCGCGAGCGGGCCCGAGGTCGAGGTCGAGCTGCGCCCGCAGCGCCGACTGCGCATCTGGCAGCTCGCCCCCATCGTCGCCCTGGCCGCGGTCGGCTCCCTGATGTTCGCCTTCCCGCTCGCCTTCGACTTCGGCGACAGCGGCGCGGTCATCGCCATGCTGGGCCTCCTGATCTGCTCCTGCGCGGCGGGCTGGGGAATGATGGCCGCGCGCCGGGTGGGTTACACGTGGCCCGGGCTGCCCCAGAGGGGTTCCGGGTGCAGGCCGGACTGGCGGGTCGTCCTGGCGTACGTCGTCGTAGTGGCCGCGGTGGTCGTGCTGGCGGTGTGGCGCGTGGCCAGGCTGCGCTGAGGCCGTTCCTGCCTGTCAGCCGCTCTTGCCTCTCAGGGGCGCGGGGTCGGTCATCTACCATCGAGGAATGACCCGCATCGCCTTCCTCAAGGGCCACGGGACCGAGAACGACTTCGTCATCGTCCCGGACCCCGAGAACGCCATCGACCTGTCCCCGGCCGCCGTCGCCGCCCTGTGCGACCGCCGGGCGGGCATCGGCGGTGACGGCCTGCTCCACGTCGTGAAGTCGGCCGCCCACCCGGAGGCCGCGCACATGGCGCCCGAGGCGGAGTGGTTCATGGACTACCGCAACGGCGACGGCTCGATCGCGGAGATGTGCGGCAACGGCGTGCGCGTGTTCGCGCGCTACCTCCAGCGCGCCGGTCACGCCACCGAGGGCGACCTCGCCGTGGCCACGCGCGGGGGCGTGAAGACCGTGCACATCGCCAAGGAGGGCGACGTCACCGTCGGCATGGGCACGGCACGGCTGCCCGAAGGCGACGTCACGGTGAGCGTCGGCGAGCGCAGCTGGCCCGCGCTGAACGTGAACATGGGCAACCCGCACGCCGTCGCCTTCGTGGACGACCTGGCGCACGCGGGCGACCTGTACGCGGCCCCGCCCTTCAGCCCCGCCTCCGCCTACCCGGACGGCGTGAACGTCGAGTTCGTGGTCGACCGCGGCCCCCGGCACGTCGCCCTGCGTGTGTACGAGCGCGGCGCCGGCGAGACCCGCTCGTGCGGCACGGGCGCGTGCGCGGTCGCCGTGGCCACCGCCCGCCGCGACGGCCTCGACCCGGCCGCCACCGGAACGCCGGTGACGTACACGGTCGACCTGCCCGGCGGCACCCTGCTGATCACCGAAGATCCCGACGGCGAGATCGAGATGACCGGCCCCGCGGTGATCGTCGCCGAGGGTGAGATCGACGCCGAGTGGCTGGAAAGCGTCGCCCGCTGAGCGGGGTCGCGGCTGGGGATCGCAGGCGCGTGTGCTTGATGGTGCAGGCGTCAACTACCGGGGTCTCGGCCCTGGGTTCGAAACCACGGCCACTGTCATGTCACGTGGCGCGAAACCGTAAACCTACAAACCTTCGCTCGAATGGGTGATCCGTTTCACGCTCGGCGAGAGGCGGTCGGACGCACGTGATGGGCTCGGTAGCATCAAGCACCGGCCCGGACGGGGGACCGTTGCCGCCCCCTGAGCCGTGTCCGCCCTGGGGCACCCCGTCCGCCGGTCCAGCAGCCGGAGGTGCCCATGAGTGCGGAGGCCACTAATCCCGCGACCCCAGGTCCGGTGACAGGCCCGGCGGCGCGCTGGCGGGCCCGGATCGACCTGCGCCGTCTCGGGCGAGCCGCCCTGCTCGGCCCCGCCACCCGCGACCGGCTGCCCGACGCCATCGGCCATGTCGTCGACGCCCATCGCGCCCACCATCCCCAGGCCGACCTCGAACCCCTGCGCCGCGCCTACGTCCTGGCCGAGTCCTCGCACCGCGGCCAGATGCGCAAGAGCGGTGAGCCGTACATCACGCATCCCCTCGCCGTGACCCTGATCCTCGCCGAACTCGGCGCCGAGACAACGACCCTGACGGCCTCTCTGCTCCACGACACCGTCGAGGACACCGATGTGACCCTCGATCAGGTGCGCGAGCAGTTCGGCGAGGAGGTCCGGTATCTCGTCGACGGCGTCACCAAGTTGGAGAAGGTCGACTACGGCGCCGCGGCCGAGCCCGAGACCTTCCGCAAGATGCTCAAGGCCACCGGCAGCGACGTACGCGTGATGTCGATCAAACTCGCCGACCGGCTGCACAACATGCGCACCCTCGGCGTCATGCGCCCCGAGAAGCAGGCGCGCATCGCCAAGGTCACCCGGGACGTCCTCATCCCGCTCGCCGAACGGCTCGGCGTCCAGGCGCTCAAGACCGAGCTGGAGGACCTGGTCTTCGCGATCCTCCACCCCGAGGAGTACGAGCACACGCGCGAGTTGATCGTCGACAACGCCTCCCGCGCGGACGACCCGCTCGCCGAGATCGCCGACGAGGTGCGCGGGCATCTGCGGGGCGCCGACATCCAGGCCGAAGTGGTCATCCGGCCACGGCACTTCGTCTCCGTCCACCGCGTGGCCCGCAAGCGCGGCGAACTACGCGGCGCCGACTTCGGCCGCCTGCTGGTGCTGGTGAACGAGGACGCGGACTGTTACGGCGTCCTCGGCGAACTGCACACCTGTATGACGCCGGTCGTCTCGGAGTTCAAGGACTTCATCGCCGTACCGAAGTTCAACCTGTACCAGTCGCTGCACACCGCGGTCGCCCGCGAGGACGGCCAGGTCGCCGAAGTCCTCATCCGCACGCACCAGATGCACAAGGTCGCCGAGGCCGGCGTCATCGCCCTCGGCAACCCGTACGCCCCCGCGGCCGACGACCCGGCCGACGGCGAGCGCGTCGACCCCACCAAGCCCGGCTGGCTCTCCCGTCTGCTCGACTGGCAGGAGGGCGCGCCCGACCCCGACACCTTCTGGTCCACCCTCCGCGAGGACCTCGCCCAGGACCGCGAGATCACCGTCTTCCGCCCCGACGGCGGCACGCTCGGCCTGCCCGAGGGCGCCACGTGCGTCGACGCCGCGTACGCGCAGTACGGCGAGGACGCGCACGCGTGCATCGGCGCCCGCGTCAACGGCCGCCTGGCGACGCTGAGCACGGTTCTGCGGGACGGTGACACGGTCCAGCTCCTCATGGGCCAGGACCCCGCCTCCGAGCCCTCCAGGGAGTGGCTGGAGCACGCCCACACTGCCGCGGCCCGCATTGCCATCCAGCGGTGGCTGACGGCCCATCCCACGCACGCCGATACGCAGGACGGCGACGGGGAGGGCGTGCGGGAGCCGGCAGCGCGCGAGGGCGTGCGTGGGGGCGCGCTGGAGCGCGGGCGGACCTTGGGCGCGCAAGAACGGCAGCCTGCGGGCGGCGGCCAGCCGGTTGCGGCGGGGCCGGAGGCGCTCGAAGAGGCGATCACCGGGCGCCCCGCAGCGGACGCGTTCCCGCCCGCGCCCGACGAGTCCTCGCCGTCCGCTCCGTTCCGGCCCAGCCCGGAGACTCCGATCACCACCCCGCGCCCGGCCACCCCCGCCGTCACCGTCGACCAGCCCGGCGCGACCGTACGCCTCGCCGGCTGTTGCACGCCCGTGCCGCCCGACGAGGTGACCGGCTTCGCCGTCCGCGGTGGTGTGGTCACCGTGCACCGGGTCGAGTGCGCCGCGGTGGGGCGTATGAAGAACGGGGGGCGCGCGGAGGTCGGCGTGCGCTGGGGGGACACCACCGAGTGCCGGGTCACCCTGCTCGCCGAATCGTTCGTCCGCCCCCACCTGCTGGCGGACCTCACGGAGGCCATGGCCGTGGAAGGCGCCGAGATCGTCTCCGCGACGGTCGAGCCCCCGACCCAGCAACGCGTCCGCCACACCTACACGGTCCAACTCCCGGACGCCAGCCACCTGCCCGCCCTGATGCGTGCGATGCGCAATGTGCCGGGGGTGTACGACGTTAGCCGGGCGCAGACGCCTGGGGCGTGAGGGGTGGGTTGTGAACGGCGGTTGTGAACTGCGGGGCGTGGACGGCGGGGTGCGGTGGGGTGCGTGCGGTGGGGCGTGGACGGCGGGGTGCGCGCGGTGGAGCGTGAACCGGCGGGGTGAGTGCGTGGGGCGCGTGAAGTCGTGAAGTGGGGCGCGTGAGGTGGGGGAGGGGCGTGCGGGCTGCGGGGAGGAGCGTGGGCGTGGGACGTTTTGTGGGCGCGGGGTGTCGTAAGGCGCGCGGGGGTGATACGGGGCGCGCGGCGCGCGGTACGCGCCGGGCGTGTACGGCTGGGGCGCGCCGACGGGGTGTATTGCGCGCCCGCGTGAGCAGCTTGGAGTGCGCCGGTGCCGTATGGCTCGCGCCCGCGCGAAGCGGCGAGCGCGCGCTGGCGTACCTGGGGTCACGCCCGAGTGAAGCGGCACGCGCACGCCGGTGGCTGTCGATTCGCGCCCGCGTGAGCGGTGTGTCACGCGCTGGTTGAACCCGTTTCGCGCCCGCGTGAGTGGCGTACCGCACGCCGGCTGGACCTATTTCGCGCCCGCGCGAGCGGCACGCCCCCCCGCCGGCTGAACGCGTTTCACGCCCGCGCGAGTGGCATAACACGCGCCCGCCGGACCATCCCGCGCCCGCACGAATCGCTACGCGCCCGCGTGCCCCCTGACCCACGCGCCCCGCCCGACCTACCCGTTCGAGTGGGCCGATCGCGCGTCGTCGTCTTCACGCGCGCGTGCGCTGATAGCCGTGATGCATGCTGCTCACCCCTCGCATCACTCCCGGCATCGCGGGCTCCCGCATCCCGGCCCCGGCTCCCCGTATCGGCGCTGGCGCCGGGCGCCCCCGTCGGCTCAAGGCCACCGCGCTGCTCGCCTCCGCCGTCTCCGTCTGCCTCCTCGCCGCGAGCGCCCCGGCGGCCCCCCTGGGCGTCGGCGACCGCCTCTTCCCGTACCTCGGCAACCCCGGGTACGACGTGGCGTCGTACGACCTCTCCTTCACCTATCCCGGGAGCAACAGCAAGCCCCTCCAGGCGGTCACCACGATCGACGCCTGGACCACGGCCGACCTGGACCGCATCAACCTCGACTTCGCGCACGGCAAGGTCGAGTCGGTCGAGGTCGACGGGGAGCCCGCCTCGTACACCAGTGCCGGTGAGGACCTGGTGGTGACACCCGAGGACCCGTTGCCGGAGGGCAGCTGGACGCGGATCACCGTGCGGCACACCAGCGACCCCGTGTCGGCCGAGGGACAGGACGGCGGCTGGGTGCGCACCGCGGACGGCCTCGCTATGGCCAACCAGGCCGATGCCGCGCACCTGGTCTTCCCGTGCAACGACCATCCGTCCGACAAGGCGATGTTCACGATCAGGATCAAGGCGCCCAACGGCTACACCGCCGTCGCGAACGGTCTGCCCACCGGCGTCGACCGGGTCGGCAGGTCGACGACATGGACGTACCGCACCCAGCACCCCATGGCCACCGAGCTCGCCCAGGTCTCCATCGGCCGTTCCAGCGTGCTGCACCGCGAGGGCCCCCACGGCCTGCCCGTGCGCGACGTCGTGCCCACCAAGGACCGCAAGGTGCTCGAACCGTGGCTCGCCAAGACCCCCGACCAGATCGCCTGGATGGAGAGCAAGGTCGGCGCGTACCCCTTCGAGACGTACGGCCTGCTCATGGCGGAGGCCTCCACCGGATTCGAACTCGAGACACAGACGCTCTCTCTCTTCGAGAGAGAGCTGTTCACCCAGCCCGCCTACCCCAAGTGGTACGTCGAGTCGATCATGGTGCACGAGCTGTCCCACCAGTGGTTCGGCGACAGCGTCAGCCCCCGCACCTGGTCCGACCTGTGGCTCAACGAAGGACACGCCACCTGGTACGAGGAGCTCTACGCGCAGGAGAAGGGCGGCCACCCCATGGAGACGCGGATGAAGGCCGCGTACGACGCCTCCGACCGGTGGCGGGCGGCCGGGGGACCCCCCGCCGCTCCCAAGGCCCCCGCGCCAGGCCAGAAGATCAGCATCTTCCGGCCGAACGTCTACGACGGCGCCGCCCTCGCCCTCTACGCCCTGCGCCAGGAGATCGGCCGCGAGCACTTCGAGCGCCTGGAACGCGCGTGGGTGAACATGCATCGCGACGGCACGGCCACGACCGCGGACTTCGAGCACCTCGCCTCGGAGATCTCCGGACGCGACCTGAGCGGCTTCTTCAAGGCGTGGCTGTACGGCGAGAAGACCCCGCCGATGCCCGGCCACCCCGACTGGAAGTCGGCCGATCCGGGCAGGAAGGCCGTGAAATAAGGCGGTGACGAGACGGGCCGTACCGTGCGACCATCTTCAGGTCGGCGCGGCACGGGACACGGGAATCTCCCGGGGTACTCGTGCGTTGTGCTTCATGACCGCCGTTTCGGAATCCCCATCGACGTAAGGACCCAATGACCTCCTCTTCATCCCCTTCCCAGGACACGCAGCGCTTCGCGCACTCATACGCCGAAGGTCTTCGGGCCGATGCCCTGATGGAAGAGGACGTCGCCTGGAGCCACGAGATCGACGGAGAGCGGGACGGCGACCAGTTCGACCGCTCCGAGCGCGCGGCTCTGCGCCGCGTGGCCGGCCTTTCCACCGAGCTCGAGGACGTCACCGAGGTCGAGTACCGCCAGCTCCGCCTGGAGCGGGTCGTCCTCGTCGGCGTCTGGACCACGGGGACCGTGCAGGACGCGGAGAACTCCCTCGCGGAGCTCGCCGCCCTCGCGGAGACCGCCGGTGCGCTCGTGCTCGACGGCGTGATCCAGCGTCGCGACAAGCCCGACGCGGCCACCTACATCGGCTCCGGCAAGGCGTACGAACTGCGGGACATCGTCCTGGAGACCGGCGCCGACACCGTGATCTGCGACGGTGAGCTCAGCCCGGGCCAGCTCATCCACCTCGAAGACGTCGTCAAGGTCAAGGTCATCGACCGTACGGCCCTGATCCTCGACATCTTCGCCCAGCACGCCAAGTCCCGGGAGGGCAAGGCGCAGGTCGCGCTCGCGCAGATGCAGTACATGCTGCCGAGGCTGCGCGGCTGGGGTCAGTCGCTGTCCCGTCAGATGGGCGGCGGCAAGGGCGGCGGCCTCGCCACCCGTGGTCCCGGTGAGACCAAGATCGAGACCGACCGGCGTCGGATCCGCGAGAAGATGGCGAAGATGCGCCGGGAGATCGCGGAGATGAAGACCGGCCGCGAGATCAAGCGCCAGGAGCGCAAGCGCCACAAGGTGCCGTCCGTCGCCATCGCGGGCTACACCAATGCGGGCAAGTCCTCCCTGCTCAACCGGCTCACGGGCGCCGGCGTCCTGGTCGAGAACGCCCTGTTCGCGACCCTGGACCCGACCGTCCGCCGGGCCGAGACCCCGAGCGGCCGCCTGTACACCCTGGCCGACACGGTCGGCTTTGTGCGGCACCTCCCGCACCACCTGGTCGAGGCGTTCCGCTCCACCATGGAGGAGGTCGGCGAGTCCGACCTGATCCTGCACGTGGTGGACGGCTCGCATCCGAACCCGGAGGAGCAGCTGGCCGCCGTACGCGAGGTGATCAGGGACGTCGGCGCCACCGACGTACCCGAGATCGTCGTGATCAACAAGGCGGACGCGGCGGACCCGCTGACGCTCCAGCGGCTGATGCGCATCGAGAAGCGTTCGATCGCCGTCTCGGCGCGCACCGGCCAGGGCATCACGGAACTGCTCGCACTGATCGACAACGAACTGCCGCGGCCGTCCGTCGAGATCGAGGCGCTGGTGCCGTACACGCACGGCAAGCTGGTCGCGCGTGCGCACGACGAGGGCGAGGTGATCTCCGAGGAGCACACCCCGGAGGGCACGCTGCTCAAGGTGCGGGTGCACGAGGAGCTGGCGGCGGACCTCGCGCCGTACGTGCCGGCGCCGGTGGCCTGAGCCGCCGTACGACATGCCGAAGGCCCGCTCCCCGCCTGCCGCGGGGAGCGGGCCTTCGGCATGCCGCCGTCACCTGCCGCCGTACGTCCTGCTCATGTTCTGGTAGATCTCCTCGGCCGTGGCGCCCAGTTGCGGGCCGGCGAGCCAGGTGCGGGTCACCGGGCCGATCGAGGTGTTCGAGACCAGCTCGGTCCTGCCGTTGACCACGAGAAACCAGCCGCCGCCGGACGTGCCGCCGGTCATGGTGCAGCCGATGCGGTACATCGTCGGCAGGGACGCGCCGAGCGAGAGCCGCCCCGGCCGGTCGATGCACTTGAACATCTCCAGACCGTTGTACGGCGGCGCCGCCGGGTAGCCCCAGGCGCCCATCCTGGCGATCCCGGTCGCGGACGGCGCGGAGAAGTCGACGTCCAGGGCGCCGGCGCCGCCCGTCTCGGAGCTGCCCTGGATCCACTGGTTCGGACACCCAGTCCGCCCACCAGGTGCCGAAGGGCGCGACCTCCGAGGAGTTTGCGCTGCTCAGCTCCGACTCGGACTTGCCGAGGTCGTTGTAGGCCGGCACGAAGGCGATGTTGCGGTACCAGCCGTCGCCCCGGTCGGCGTGCACGCAGTGACCGGCCGTCCACACGAGGTTGGACCTACCCGGGTGGTTGACATCCTTGACGACCGTGCCCGAGCAGACCATCGAGCCCTCGGGGAGTCGAAGCACACCTTGCCGACGGGGGCCGCGGAGTCGTGGTACGGGGTCTTCTCGGGCGTGGCCCTGACCGGCGTCGGCTCGGGATCGCTGACGCCCAGGTCGGCGGCCGCGTCCTGCGTGGTGACGGTCTTGTCGGCCTCCTTCGCGGACTGCATCCGGTCCGGCTTCCACAGGCCCTCGATGACGGGTTGACGAAGTCCTCGGCCGCGCTGAGCCACTTGTCGCGGTCCCAGTCCTTCCAGCCGCCCTTCGTCCACTTGTCGACATCGATGCCGTGCTCCTTGAGCCAGCTCGCGATGTCCGAGGGGAGCGTGAAGTCGCTGGTGCTGGTGCTGGTGCTGGTGCCGGTGGTCCGGGAGGCGGTGGCGCCTGGCTTGTCGCCCGCGCTGTCGTCCGAGACGTCGCACCCGCGGTGGCGGTCAGGCGGTCAGCGCCAGGGCGGTGACGAGAGCGGTGGCGGCGAGTGCGGCGCGCCCGAGCGGCGCGCGGTCCTTGCCGTCCTGAGGGCGGGTCCGCACGGAGCCTCCTCGTCCGCGACACCCCACGGTGCCAGGGGAGTTGAGGGCGAGCAGGAACGGGGCGCCGAAGATCTCCGCGCGGCGCCCGCCCCCGCCTGTGGTCAGCGGCCGGTCACTGACCGGCGAACTTCTTGCTCACCGAGTCGTACACGCCCTTGGCCACGTCGCCGAGCCGTGGACCGGCCAGCCAGCCCGAGGACACCGGGCCGATCGAGGTGTTGGACACCAGCGCCGGCTTCCCGTCCGAGCCCGCCGCGACCCAGCCGCCGCCGGACGAGCCGCCGGTCATGGTGCAGCCGATGCGGTACATCGTCGGGTCCGAGGCGTTGATCGACAGCCGTCCCGGCCGGTCCGTGCACTGGTAGAGCAACTGGCCGTCGAAGGGCTTGGCGGCAGGGTAGCCGGTGGCGGTGATGCTGGGAACCTTCGGCACGGCAGGCGCGTTGAAATCGACAGGCAGTGCCGAACCGACCGTCTCCTCCAGTGACTTGCCGTTGCCGCCCTTCTCCGGCGTCACATGGATGACGGCGTAGTCGTACGAGGCACCGTCACCGCCCGTCTCGCCGCCCTGCTCGATCCACTGCTGGGAGGTCTGCGCCCAGTCACCCCACCAGACACCGTACGGAGCGACCTCGTCCCTAGAGGCGTTCTGCAACTGCCCTGCGCTCTTCCCGGAGTTGTTGTACGACGGCACGAACGCGATGTTGCGGTACCAGCCGCCGTTCTTGCCGGCGTGCACACAATGCCCGGCCGTCCACACGAGGTTGGACTTGCCCGGATGTGCGGGGTCCTCCACGACCGTCGCCGAGCAGACCATCGTGCCCTCGGGGGAGTCGAAGAACACCTTGCCGGCCGTCGCCGCGTTGGCGTGGTACGTAGCCGCCACGGCCTTCGCGTCCACCGGTGCCGGCTCCGGGTCGGTCACGCCCTGGTCACCGGAGAGGTCGTTGTCGTCGACGCCCTTGTCGGGATCGTTGGCGTCCCGCATCCGGTCCGGGTCCCACAGGCCCTTGATGATCGGGTTGATGAACTCGTCGGCCTCGCGCAGCCAGTCGTCCTTGTCCCAGTTCTTCCAGGCGCCGTGCTTCCACTTGTCGATGTCGATCCCGTGCTCTTTGAGCCGGTTCTTGATGTCGTCCGGAATCTTGATCTTGCCGTCACCGCTGCCTGTGTCGGCCGCGGAGGCGGAGGCCTGGCCGTCCGCCTTGTCGTCGCCGGACCCGCAGGCGGTGGCGGTGAGGGCGAGCACGGAGGCGAGGGCAACGGCGGTCAGTACGGGGGAGATTCTGCGGCGCCCACCCCTGTCTCGCCGGACGTGGAACGACGGCCGTGTGGATCGCATGGTCTGAACTCCCCCTGAGGTGAACGAACTGGGCCTTCCCTGGAACGGCATCACACACTATGCGCTCGCTGTGGGGGACTCCCGACGGAACGGCAACGGTTCCGTCACGGCAAGGATCTTGAAGCAACCCGTAACCCGGTCGGCGGAGCGCGGTTGGTAGCGGTGGGGGCTCTGCTGTCCGTGGGCGGTCCCCTGTGCCTGTGTGGGCGGAAGGACGGGGAGCCGTGACCGAGTCTGCGTGTGGGGGGAGTGCGTCCGGGGGAGCGGTGGGAGGCGAGGGGCTCGACGGGGGCTTCGGGTCCGACGGGTGCGGCGGTGGGGGACCGGCCGTTGGTGAGGTGGCGGGCGGTTCGGCCGTCGGCGGGGTGCCCGTGGTGGCGCGGGGCGCGCACGAGGGGATCCTGCGACGCCAGAAGGCGCGCGAGTCGGCGGCGCGCACCTACGCGCGTGCCCTGCCGATCGTCCCGGTGCGAGCGCGCGGACTGACCATCGAGGGCGCCGACGGCCGCCGCTACCTCGACTGCCTCTCCGGCGCCGGAACGCTCGCCCTCGGCCACAACCACCCCGTCGTCCTGGAGGCGATCCGCAAGGTCCTGGACAGCGGTGCTCCCCTGCACGTCCTCGACCTGGCGACACCCGTCAAGGACGCCTTCATCACCGAGCTGTTCCACACCCTGCCGTCCGGACTCGCCGACCACGCGCGCGTGCAGTTCTGCGGACCGGCGGGAACCGATGCGGTGGAGGCCGCGTTGAAACTGGTACGGGCCGCGACGGGACGCACCGGCCTCCTGGCCTTCACCGGCGCCTACCACGGCATGACGGCCGGAGCCCTGGCCGCGTCCGGCGACGCCACGGACGTACGGGTCGCCCGCCTGCCCTATCCGCAGGACTACCGCTGCCCCTTCGGCGTCGGCGGCCCGCGCGGCGCCGAACTCGCCGCCCGCTGGACCGAGTCCGTCCTCGACGATCCCAAGTCGGGCGTGCCGCACCCCGCGGGGATGATCCTCGAACCCGTGCAGGGAGAGGGCGGAGTGATCCCCGCGCCGGACGTCTGGATGCGGCGGATGCGGGAGATCACGGCTGCCCGTTCCATCCCCCTCATCGCCGACGAGGTCCAGACGGGCGTCGGCCGCACCGGCGCCTTCTGGGCCGTGGAGCACAGCGGCATCACCCCGGACGTGATGGTCCTCTCCAAGGCCATCGGCGGCAGCCTCCCGCTCGCGGTGGTGGTCTACCGCGACGACCTCGACGTCTGGGAACCCGGCGCCCACGCGGGCACGTTCCGAGGCAACCAACTCGCCATGGCCGCGGGCACGGCGACCCTCTCCTACGTCCGTGAGAACCGCCTGGCCGAACGGGCGGCGACCCTCGGCTCCCGCATGTTGGCCCAACTCCGGCAGCTGGCGAGGGAGTTGCCGTGCATCGGCGACGTGCGGGGACGGGGACTGATGCTCGGGTTGGAATTGGTGGACACCGAAACGGCCCCGGCCCCCGCGCCCGCCCGAATCGTCGGCGCCGGCCCACCAGACGGCGAACCGAGCGAGGCGGACGCACCGCCCGCCACCGCTCGTGCCCCGCACCCGGCCGATCCCGAACTGGCCGCCGCCGTCCAACGGGAGTGCCTGCGCCGCGGCCTGATCGTCGAACTGGGGGGCCGTGACACCAGCGTCGTACGCCTCCTCCCTCCCCTGACGATCACCGACGAACAGGCGACGGCAGTGCTCGACCGCCTGGCCGACGCGGTGGAGACGGCGGCGCGCGCTTACGTCGACCGACGCCCCCGCCGAAGCCGACCCCACGTGCCCGATCCCGGGCATCGACGGGATTCCCACCGTGCCGAGTACGTGACTCAGCACCACGACTGACGCACACGAAGGCGTACGCCGGGTCGCTGTCGGCGCCCGTACCGCCGCCGTCCGACCGAACCTCCAGGTTCGTCACCGCAGGATCCAGAACCACCGCCGAGGACCACCGTGAACACCACCCCCGCATCCGACAGCTCCGTGGACGCCGCAGACCGAGCCCTCGCCGACGCACCGCGTTCCGACCGGGCATCTGCGGAGGAGAGGGTCCCGGATCAGCGCAGGGTGCCGGTGCAGGAGCGAAGCGCCGAGCAGCACACCCCTTCCGGCACCGAGTATTTGCGCCGCACCGCCCCCGACCTCCTCACGCACCCAGACCCGAACGTCGCCGCCGAGGCCGCCGCCGTCGAGAACCTGTTGCGCTGCTGGGTCCGTGAGACCGGCCTCGGTGCCCCGAGCGACGGCATGCTCCGCATCCCCCTCCCTTCCAGCGGTACGGCCCTGCTCGTCCCTGTCCACTACTGGTCCCCGACGGGATGGCACCGCTTCGGCCTCCCGCACCTCGCCAACGCGCCCGCGCAATCCCCACCGGCCGACGCGGTCACCGTCGCCGCACTGCTGGCGCGGGAGACGCTGCCCAGGGGCGAGCCGGCCGACCGCGCGACCACACCTGCCGAGGGAATGACGGACACCCCGCCGCCGTCCACGCCCCTCACGCCGTCACCGTCCACGCCTCTCACGCCGTCGCCATCCACGCCCCTCACACCCGCCACCGACCTGGTCGCCCGCGTCGCCGACTCCCTTCGCCGTACCGGCACCTTCATCCGCGAGCGGCGCGAGCGCCCCGCCGACGGCCCCGACCGCTTCCTCGCCGCCGAACAGGCACTCCTGCTCGGCCACCCGCTGCACCCCACCCCGAAGAGCCGAGAAGGACTCTCCGAAGCCGAAGGGCAGCTGTACTCACCCGAGTTGCGAGGCTCCTTCCCCCTGCACTGGCTGGCTGTCGCCCCCTCCCTCCTCGCCACCGACTCCGCCTGGACCGAGCGCGGCCGTCAGGTCCCCGGACCCCGAATCACCGCACAGCTCGCCGAAGCGGACGACGGGCCGCTCGCCCTTCCCGACGGCTACGCGGCCCTCCCGCTTCACCCCTGGCAGATGCGCGACATCCGCCGGCGCACCGAGACCGCGCCCCTCTTCGACGCCGGACTGCTCCGTGACCTCGGCCCCCACGGCTCTCCGTGGCACCCCACCTCCTCCGTACGCACCGTCCACCGAACCGGCTCCCCCGCGATGCTCAAGCTGTCCCTGGGCCTGCGCATCACCAACTCCCATCGCGAAAACCTCCGCAAGGAACTGCACCGAGGCGTCGAGGTCCACCGCCTGCTGCGCACCGGTCTCTCCCAGCAGTGGCAGGCCGCGCACCCGGGGTTCGACATCGTCCGTGACCCTGCCTGGCTCGCCGTCGACACACCGGACGGCGAACCCGTGCCCGGAGTCGACCTGATGATCCGCCACAACCCCTTCGGCCCCGAGGACGATGTCTCCTGCATTGCCGGACTCGTCTCGCCCCGACCGCAGGCCCAGGCCGGCACCTCGTCGGCTTCGGACCGCCGTACCGATGCGGGCACCTCGGCCTCGGGCCGCCGGACGGAGCCGACCCCCGGAGCCGGGCGCTCGCGGCTCGCCGCAGTCGTCACTCGCCTCGCCGCCCGGACCGGCCGCCCTTGTGGTGCGGTCGCTGCCGAGTGGTTCCTGCGCTACCTGGAGCACATCGTCCGGCCCGTGCTGTGGCTGGACGCCGAAGCGGGTATCGCGCTGGAGGCCCACCAGCAGAACACGCTGCTTCTACTGGACGCCGACGGCTGGCCCATGGGCGGCCGCTACCGCGACAACCAGGGCTACTACTTCCGCGAGTCCCGCCGCACGGAACTCGACGCCCGGCTGCCCGGCATCGGCGAGCACAGCGACACCTTCGTCTCCGACGAGGTCACCGACGAGCGCTTCGCGTACTACCTCGCGATCAACAACGTTCTCGGCCTCATCGGTGCGTTCGGCTCGCAACGGCTGGCCGACGAACGGCTGCTGCTCGCCGCCTTCCGCCGCTTCCTCGGCGACGTCGCCTCCGGCCCCGCCCGCCTGCGTACCTCACTACCGGCGCACCTGCTCGACTCACCCGTCCTGCGCTGCAAGGCCAACTTGCTGACCCGGCTGAACGGCCTCGACGAACTCGTCGGCCCGGTCGACACCCAGTCCGTCTACGTCACCATCGCCAACCCCCTCCAGCTCTGACAACCCCGCCGACCATCGCCCGTCTGCCTCATCGCTGAGCACCACCTGCCCTGTCCCTGACCACTGTCTGTCCGTCCCTGAGCACCATCCGCCTCGTCTTCGAACACCGCCTGCTTCATCCCTGAGCACCAACTCCCTTCATTCCTGAGGAACATGCCCCACCCCGTCTTCTGAGAGGAGCGTCGTCGTGCCTTCCACCGACGCCGGCGCAGACGCAGCCGCCGCGCCCACCCCCAGCACCGGCATCGGCGCCGAGACAGGCCTCCGTACCGCCGCGAGCGACACCGGCGCGGGCACGGACAGCGAGGACACGCTGGACCTGCGTCTGCCCGACGAGCTGATCGCCCTCTTCGCGCAGGAGGCCGAAGGCGACGGGGGCCGGAGCCGGAGTGAAGGCCAGGCTCGTCAGGCTCCGCCCGATGCCGACGCCTTCTCCGAGTCCAGTGCCTTCTCCGATTCCAGCGCCTTCTCGGATGCCAACGCCCTCGCCGCTGCCGACGACGGCCTTCTCGACCACGTCTCCGGCTGGGGGCCCGTCATCACCACCATCGGCGAGTTCCATCTCACCCCCGTACACATCGACCGGGACCTGCCCCTGATCACCCGCTGGATGAACGACCCCGCCGTCGCGGAATTCTGGGAGCTGGCCGGTTCCCAGACCGTGACCGAGGGGCACCTGCGGGCCCAGCTCGCCGGGGACGGACGCAGCGTTCCGTGCCTCGGTGTGCTGGAGGGCACGCCGATGAGCTACTGGGAGATCTACCGGGCGGACCTCGACCCACTGGCCCGCCACTATCCCGCTCGACCTCATGACACCGGTATCCACCTCCTGATCGGATCCGTCGCCGACCGTGGGCGAGGCCTGGGCAGCACGCTGCTGCGGGCTGTCGCCGACCTCGCGCTCGACAAACGTCCTGCCTGCGCACGCGTCATCGCGGAACCGGACCTTCGCAACACCCCCTCCATCGCCGCCTTCCTGAGCGCCGGCTTCCGGTTCTCGGCCGAGGTCGACCTGCCCGCCAAGCGAGCCGCCCTCATGGTCCGAGACCGGTCCCTGCGCGATCTGTTGTGACGCCATGCCACCGCGTCATCACTTTTGGTACACCGCTCGCGCCGACCCGGTTCCCACTCCCACCGACCCGATTTCCGCCCGCCACGCCGCGACCCCGAACCAACCCCGAAGCGACCCGGGCGGTCCCGGCACCGACCGGGCCCGAGCCGACCGCGGCCGGGCCCGGGCCCGAGCCGACCACGCCAATCCCCGCTCACCCCCACCCCGACCAAGGAACACCCGATCTTGATCCCACCCCTCGCCCCCGCCTTGATCACCCGTTTGTCAGTGCCGGGTCGTAGGGTGGTCGCCCTATGACGAAGCCCTCACTCCCCGAACTCCTGCATGCTGCCGTCACTGCTGTCGGCGGCACGGAGCGCCCCGGCCAGGTGACCATGGCCGAAGCCGTCGCGGAGGCGATCGACGGCGGCTCCCATCTGCTGGTCCAGGCTGGCACCGGCACCGGTAAGTCGTTGGGCTACCTCGTGCCCGCGCTCGCGCACGGGGAGCGTGTGGTCGTGGCGACCGCCACGCTCGCCCTGCAGCGTCAGCTCGTCGAGCGCGACCTGCCGCGCACGGTCGATGCCCTGCATCCGCTGCTGCGCCGCCGCCCGGAGTTCGCGATGCTCAAGGGGAGATCGAACTACCTGTGCCTGCACCGCCTCCACGAGGGCGTTCCGCAGGACGAGGAGGAGGGCCTCTTCGACCAGTTCGAGGCGGCCGCACCCACCAGCAAACTCGGCCAGGACCTGCTGCGCCTGCGGGACTGGTCGGACGACACCGAGTCGGGCGACCGCGACGACCTGACTCCCGGCGTCTCCGACCGTGCCTGGGCCCAGGTGTCGGTCTCGTCCCGCGAGTGCCTGGGCGCGTCGAAGTGCGCGTACGGCGCCGAATGCTTCGCGGAGATGGCCCGCGAGCGGGCCAAGCTGGCCGAGGTCGTCGTCACCAACCACGCGCTGCTCGCGATCGACGCCATCGAGGGCGCCCCGGTCCTGCCGCAGCACGAGGTGCTGATCGTCGACGAGGCGCACGAGCTGGTCTCGAGGGTGACGGGCGTCGCCACCGGCGAGCTCACCCCCGGCCAGGTAAACCGAGCGGTGCGTCGCGCCGCGAAGCTGGTCAACGAGAAGGCCGCCGACCAGCTCCAGACTGCCGCCGAGGGCTTCGAGCGGCTCATGGAACTGGCCCTGCCAGGCCGATTGGAGGAGATCCCGGAGGACCTCGGCTACGCGCTCATGGCACTGCGCGACGCCTGCCGTACGGTGATCTCCGCGATCGGCGCGACCCGCGACAAGTCCGTCCAGGACGAGGACGCGGTGCGCAAGCAGGCGCTGGCGTCGGTGGAGTCGGTGCACGACGTGGCGGAGCGGGTCACCAACGGCTCCGAGTGGGACGTCGTCTGGTACGAACGGCACGACCGCTTCGGAGCCTCCCTGCGGGTCGCCCCCATGTCGGTGTCGGGTCTCCTGAGGGAGAAGCTCTTCGCCGACCGCTCGGTCGTCCTGACCTCCGCGACACTCAAGCTCGGCGGCGACTTCAACGGCGTGGGTGCCTCACTGGGCCTCGCGCCCGAGGGCACGGAGGGCGAGGACCTCCCGAGTTGGAAGGGCGTCGACGTGGGCTCGCCCTTCGACTACCCCAAGCAGGGCATCCTGTACGTCGCCAAGCACCTGTCGCGCCCCGCGCGGGACGGCGACCGCGCGGACATGCTGGACGAGCTGACGGAGCTGATCCAGGCGGCCGGCGGCCGTACGCTCGGCCTCTTCTCGTCCATGCGGGGCGCCCAGCTGGCCGCCGAGGAACTGCGCACCCGTATCCCGGAGTTCCCGATCCTGCTGCAGGGCGAGGAGACCCTCGGCGAACTGATCAAGAACTTCGCGGCCGACCCGAGGACCTGCCTGTTCGGCACGCTGTCGCTCTGGCAGGGCGTCGACGTCCCCGGCGCTAGCTGCCAGCTGGTGGTCATGGACAAGATCCCGTTCCCGCGTCCCGACGACCCGCTGATGAGCGCCCGCCAGAAGGCGGTTGAGGACGCGGGGGGCAACGGCTTCATGGCGGTCGCCGCCACGCACGCCGCGCTCCTCATGGCCCAGGGCGCCGGCCGCCTCGTAAGGGCGTCGGGGGACCGCGGTGTGGTCGCCGTACTGGATCAGCGGCTGGCGACGGCGCGGTACGGCAGCTATCTGAAGGCGTCGCTGCCGGACTTCTGGTACACCACGGACCGTAACCAGGTCCGGAAGTCGCTCGCGGCGATCGACGCGGCGGCGAAGGCCGCGGAAGCGGCGGCCGCGGTGGAGAGCGCCGAAGCGGCGGAGGCGGAGGCAGAGGCCGAATGATCGGGGGTTAGCCTGTCGCGGCGCCGCGACAGGCTAACCCCCGATCCCGGACCGGCCGGCAGCGGGGTCCGGACAGCACAGGGCCCCGGAACCGGCGCAGGGGTCCCGGGGCCCGGTCATGGGGCGGTACCCACGAGGAACCGCCCGGCCGCAGCCGTCACACGCGCCGCAGTACGGCCACCACCTTGCCGAGGATCGTCGCGTCGTCGCCCGGGATCGGCTCGTAGGCCGCGTTGTGCGGCAGGAGCCAGACGTGGCCGTCCTCGCGCTTGAAGCGCTTGACGGTGGCCTCGCCGTCGAGCATCGCGGCGACGATGTCGCCGTTCTCGGCGACGGGCTGGCGGCGGACGGTGACCCAGTCGCCGTCGCAGATCGCGGCCTCGATCATGGAGTCGCCGACGACCTTCAGGACGAACAGCTCGCCGTCACCGACCAGTTGCCGGGGGAGGGGGAAGACGTCCTCGACCGACTCCTCGGCGAGGATCGGGCCACCGGCGGCGATCCGGCCGACCAGCGGGACGTACGACGCGGCGGGCTTGCCGGCGGTGTCGGTGGGCTGCACGGTGGCGCCCTGGTCGGAGCCGCGCACCTCGTACGCGCGCGGGCGGTGCGGGTCGCGGCGCAGGAAGCCCTTGCGCTCCAGTGCCATCAGCTGGTGCGCGACCGAGGAGGTGCTGGACAGGCCGACCGCCTGGCCGATCTCCCGCATCGACGGCGGGTAGCCGCGCCGCTGCACCGAGTCCCGGATGACCTCGATCACCCGGCGCTGCCGGTCGGTCAGTCCGGAGCTGTCCGCCCGGATGCCTGGAGGTCGGCCCGGCAGGGAGCGCTTGTGCCCCTCCGGATTCACGGCTTCGTTCATCGCATGCACCGGCTCGAGTCGGCCCTGGGAGCGGTCCTGGGCAGTGATGGTGGCACTGTCTGCGGTGGTGGTCACGTCGGCCCCTCTCGATGGTCTCCCTGCTGGACAACGGTAGTTGCTTTCGAAAGGTTGCGCCAAACACACGTTCGAGTGAAAAACCGTGGATCGCCTGACTTGATCACGTGTCTGGGTGTATGGCTAACGCGGCACCTGGCGGACAAAAGGGCCCATTGTTGTACTCTTCACCGCCGGGGTGCTGACCTCGTGGGTTGTCGCCCCAGTCTGCCATCCGGCATCCCGTCAACCGGGAACCGGCCTCCATCTGCGCTGGAGTCGCACGCCCCCTCCTTGCGGCACCCACGGTATCTCCGCATGTGCCGTAACGGTACGGCTGTGCGTGTGCGCGTTCCGTGCGCCCTCGCGGTCGCGTGGCACATGCCAATACGCGCGCTACGCACGCGTACGGCGTGTCTCTATGGGCCAATCCCTACATGTAGTGCTTGGATTGCAGCAGCAGCCCAGAAGTTGTGGTCCCCCGGGTCTCCGGACCCCTGGCCATCGCCTATGCTTGGGGCTGCTTCGAGGGGTCCGTGGGGCTCAACGAGGCTATTGAGTCTGCTGTGAGGAGGGTTGGGAGTTCATGCACTGCCCCTTCTGCAGGCACCCCGACAGCCGCGTCGTCGACAGTCGTACGACCGACGACGGCACGTCGATCCGCAGGCGCCGCCAGTGTCCGGACTGCTCCCGTCGTTTCACGACCGTGGAGACGTGTTCGCTCATGGTGGTCAAGCGGTCCGGAGTCACCGAGCCTTTCAGTCGTACCAAGGTCATCAATGGCGTGCGCAAGGCATGCCAGGGGCGGCCTGTCACCGAGGACGCACTCGCCCAACTCGGCCAGCGGGTCGAGGAGGCGGTGCGGGCCACCGGAAGCGCCGAGCTGACCACCCACGACGTGGGGCTGGCCATACTCGGCCCGTTGCAGGAGCTCGACCTCGTCGCGTATCTGCGATTCGCCTCCGTCTACCGGGCGTTCGACTCGCTCGAGGACTTCGAGGCCGCGATCGCGGAACTCAGGGAGGAGACGCGACGCGCCGCCGCGGACGACGAAGACCGCCCGGACGCTGTCGTGGGGAGCCAGGAAGACGACGCGGGGTCCGGAGAGGCCGTCCAGGTCCCCGAACCCGCGCACGCCGCCGACTGATCGGCGGGTCGGAGACCGGGCGGAGAGCCCGGATCCGGCCGTACGGCGGCGATCCGAAGACCTGTCGGGGGCAGCGTGAGGGTGCCTCCGACACAAGACAGAACACCGTGCCTCGGGAACATCGTGGCACTTCAGGGCGTTTTAGCCCGTACAGGGAGGCGGCATGACAGAGACGGCGAGCGGTCCGGCACGGAGTTCCCGCGCCAAGGGCACCAAGGCGGCAGCGAACAAGGGCCTGCGTATCGAGCGCATCCACACCACCCCCGGCGTGCACCCGTACGACGAGGTCCAGTGGGAGCGCCGTGACGTCGTCATGACCAACTGGCGCGACGGCTCGGTCAACTTCGAGCAGCGCGGCGTCGAGTTCCCCGACTTCTGGTCGGTGAACGCGGTCAACATCGTCACCAGCAAGTACTTCCGGGGCGCCGTCGGCACCCCCCAGCGCGAGACCGGCCTCAAGCAGCTGATCGACCGCATCGTGAAGACGTACCGGAAGGCCGGCGAGGACCACAAGTACTTCGCCTCGCCCGCCGACGCCGAGATCTTCGAGCACGAGCTGGCGTACGCCCTCCTGCACCAGATCTTCAGCTTCAACAGCCCCGTCTGGTTCAACGTGGGCACCCCGCAGCCCCAGCAGGTCTCCGCCTGCTTCATCCTTGCCGTCGACGACTCCATGGAGTCGATCCTCGACTGGTACAAGGAAGAGGGCATGATCTTCAAGGGCGGCTCCGGCGCCGGCCTGAACCTCTCCCGGATCCGCTCCTCCAAGGAGCTCCTGTCCTCCGGTGGCAACGCCTCCGGTCCGGTCTCCTTCATGCGCGGCGCCGACGCCTCCGCCGGCACCATCAAGTCCGGTGGCGCCACCCGCCGCGCCGCCAAGATGGTCATCCTGGACGTCGACCACCCCGACATCGAGGACTTCATCGAGACCAAGGTGAAGGAGGAGGAGAAGATCCGCGCCCTGCGTGACGCGGGCTTCGACATGGACCTGGGCGGCGAGGACATCACCTCCGTCCAGTACCAGAACGCCAACAACTCGGTCCGTGTGAACGACGAGTTCATGAAGGCGGTCGAGCAGGGCGGCAAGTTCGGTCTGCGCGCCCGGATGACCGGCGAGGTCATCGAAGAGGTCGACGCCAAGGCGCTGTTCCGCAAGATGGCCGAGGCCGCGTGGGCCTGCGCCGACCCGGGCATCCAGTACGACGACACCATCAACCACTGGCACACCTGCCCGGAGTCCGGCCGTATCAACGGCTCGAACCCCTGCAGCGAGTACATGCACCTGGACAACACGTCCTGCAACCTCGCCTCGCTGAACCTGATGAAGTTCCTGAAGGACGACGGCAAGGGCAACCAGTCCTTCGAGGTCGAGCGCTTCGCGAAGGTCGTCGAGCTCGTCATCACCGCGATGGACATCTCCATCTGCTTCGCGGACTTCCCGACGCAGAAGATCGGCGAGAACACGCGCGCGTTCCGCCAGCTCGGCATCGGCTACGCCAACCTCGGCGCCCTGCTGATGGCGACCGGCCACGCCTACGACTCCGACGGCGGCCGCGCCCTCGCCGGCGCCATCACCTCCCTGATGACGGGTACGTCGTACAAGCGCTCCGCCGAACTCGCCGCGGTCGTCGGCCCGTACGACGGCTACGCGCGCAACGCGAGCGCCCACAACCGCGTCATGAAGCAGCACTCGGACGAGAACACCAAGGCCGTCCGCATGGACGACCTGGACACGCCGATCTGGGCCGCCGCGACCGAGGCCTGGCAGGACGTGCTCCGCCTCGGCGAGAAGAACGGTTTCCGTAACGCCCAGGCGTCCGTCATCGCCCCGACCGGCACCATCGGTCTCGCGATGTCCTGCGACACCACCGGCCTCGAGCCCGACCTCGCCCTGGTCAAGTTCAAGAAGCTGGTCGGCGGCGGCTCGATGCAGATCGTCAACGGCACGGTCCCGCAGGCCCTGCGCCGCCTGGGCTACCAGGAGGAGCAGATCGAGGCGATCGTCGCCCACATCGCCGAGCACGGCAATGTCGTCGACGCCCCCGGCCTCAAGCACGAGCACTACGAGGTCTTCGACTGCGCCATGGGCGAGCGCTCCATCTCCGCGATGGGCCACGTCCGCATGATGGCCGCGATCCAGCCGTGGATCTCCGGCGCCCTGTCCAAGACGGTCAACATGCCGGAGTCGGCGACCGTCGAGGAGGTCGAGGAGATCTACTTCGAGGCCTGGAAGATGGGCGTCAAGGCGCTCGCCATCTACCGCGACAACTGCAAGGTCGGCCAGCCCCTCTCCGCCAAGACCAAGGAGAAGGAGAAGGCCGAGGTCACGGAGAAGGCCGAGGCGACCATCCGCGAGGCGGTCGAGAAGGTCATCGAGTATCGCCCGGTCCGCAAGCGCCTCCCCAAGGGCCGTCCCGGCATCACGACGTCCTTCACGGTCGGCGGCGCCGAGGGCTACATGACCGCCAACTCCTACCCGGACGACGGTCTCGGCGAGGTCTTCCTGAAGATGTCCAAGCAGGGCTCCACCCTCGCGGGCATGATGGACGCCTTCTCGATCGCGGTCTCGGTCGGCCTCCAGTACGGCGTGCCGCTGGAGACGTACGTCTCGAAGTTCACCAACATGCGCTTCGAGCCGGCGGGCATGACGGACGACCCGGACGTGCGGATGGCGCAGTCGATCGTCGACTACATCTTCCGCCGCCTGGCGCTCGACTTCCTGCCCTTCGAGACGCGTTCCGCGCTCGGCATCCACTCCGCCGAGGAGCGTCAGCGTCACCTGGAGACCGGCTCGTACGAGCCCTCCGAGGACGAGGTGGACGTCGAGGGCCTGGCCCAGTCGGCGCCGCGCGCCCAGGAGCTGAAGGCCGTCGCCACGCCGCGTGCCGAGGTCGAGGCGGCCAAGCCCGCCCCGAAGCAGGCCCACACCAGCGCCGAGCTGGTGGAGATGCAGCTGGGCATCCAGGCCGACGCCCCGCTGTGCTTCTCCTGCGGTACGAAGATGCAGCGGGCCGGTTCCTGCTACATCTGCGAGGGCTGCGGCTCGACCAGCGGTTGCAGCTGACCCGGAGCGCCCGCAGGGCGTGAATCAACCGGTCAGGGCGGTGGCGTTCCCACGGGAGCGCCACCGCCCTCGGCGTTTTCGGCTGCCGCCTCGGGGGCCTTCTGCATGCACGGGACAATTTCATTTCCTCCGCGAAACGATCACCCACTAGGCTCCCCGGGGCACAGCAAGCGCACAGCACAACAGGGGGCGGGGGACATGACCGAGGCTGTTCCGGAACCGGAGAAGGGCTGGAGCCCGGCGTCGCAGGCGGTCGCCGCGGTCGTGGTCGTCGGCGGCCTAGCGGCGCTCGTATGGGCGCTGGGCGGAAGCTTTCTGCAACAGGCCGAGGACCGTAAGCCGGCCGTGTGCGAGAAGTCGGACAGTAAGCAGGGGGCGAAGCACATATCGGGAGTGCAGCTGTGCACCGCGCTGAACCGCCCGGACCTGCCCACGCTGCTCGGCACGCCGGACGAGTTCGCGCGGACCGCCTACGGCAGTGACGCCACGATCACCTCGGCCGACGGCAGCAAGACGCCCGCACCCGAGGGCAACGTCGACCTGGACACGTACTCCCTGAAGCTCTCGGTGTCCGACGACGACGTACCGGTCTCCGACATGGCGGCCTTCCTGGGCGGCGGCGCGCAGACGCGGACCGTCCTCGGGCATCCCGCGGTCCTCTACTCGGACCGGACCATCGCCCTCAGCCTCAACCTGGGCGGTGGCAAGGTCGACACCGGTCCTGGTGGCATCGCGCGCAGCCTGGTGGTCGCGCGGGACGCCAAGGACGGCGGCGGGTTCTTCGAGGTCTCCATCTGGCGTCAGGACGACGTGACGCCCGACGACGCGGCGCTGTTCCGCGTCGCCGAGGAGGTGCTGCCGGAGGTCCCGGGCTGGACCGCCGGCTGAGCGGCTGTCAGGGCTGGTGTGCCCGGCCCATGACCCGCGTGAAGGTCGCAGGATCGTCCTCGAAGCCGTGTATTCCGGCCCTGAAGGTCCACGTACCGGACTCGT
This sequence comes from Streptomyces cylindrosporus, assembly GCF_022698165.1. GTDB lineage: Bacteria > Actinomycetota > Actinomycetes > Streptomycetales > Streptomycetaceae > Streptomyces > Streptomyces cylindrosporus. The sequence continues at coordinate 687,355 of NZ_JALDAY010000003.1, read as the reverse complement.
CGCGCACGAACTCCCCGACGGTCGCCGCAGCGGCTCCCAGGACGTCCCCGAAGTCGTCCTCGGCGAGCACGGTGTAGCCCTCGCGGATACGCAGACCGGGGTTGATCACGCTGACGAAGGTCCGGTGTGCCTCGCGCTGCTGGATGACGACTCCGACCACCACGCGCGCGTACCGGTCGCTGAGCCGGTCGAGCTCCAGGGTCATGACCTCGTCCCAGCCGAAGCCCTTGCCGTCCTTGCTGTCACGGTTGAGATAGATGGTGCCGTCGGGGGAGCGGCTGTCGAAGTGCACCACATAGGCGGGATCGCCGTAGGGATCGCTCGAGGCATAGGTGGCGGCGACGATGTCCAGATCGGTGGGTGGCTGTCCTGTCGGACTCGGGTCCCACTTCAGTGCGACCTCCGCTTTCCGGATCCCCTTGCTGAGGGCGTTCACCAGACTTCCCCTTCCCCGTTCCCCGTGTGCCCCTCGTGGCCCGAACTGCTGGACAGACAAGGCTCGTTGTCCATCCTGCCACGCGCGCGCGTGGCCGTGCGCCGGTGATGTCCGCCGGAGCGTGACCGGCGCCACGCTCCGTGGCCTTACCATGGCGCGGTGCTGGTCAAGTGGATTCGCTGCACCGTGGTGGACCGCCGCGGCTTCGAGCGGGGGCAGCGAAAGTGGGCGGGGCTTCTGGGGGAGCCGGGGTTTCGGGGACAAGGTGGTGGCTGGAGCCGGGGGCGACCCGGAGTGGCGCACATCTTCGCCTTCTGGGAGAGCCGCGCCTTTTACGACTCCTTCATGGCCCGTTCCCATGACCGGCTCGCCGCGTCCCAGGCGGGCACCTTCAAGGACTCCCAGGTCAAGCTCTTCGACTACCGCTTCGACGTGAAGACGGGCTTCGAGCCCCGGTTCACCGACGCCGACCTGCTGCGGGTCGCCCTGTGCCGTGTCCACGAGGAGCGCGCGGAGCACTTCACCCTGATGCAGGAGAAGGTCTGGAACCCCGCGATGGCCGGCTCGCCCGGCATGATCCGCGGTCTGTTCGGCGAGGCGCCCGGACACGAGTTCCTGGTGCTGTCGATGTGGCGATCGGCGGCCGAACACGGCAAGTACCGCACGGAGCGCGTGGAGCGGCTCGCCCTGCGCGCGCAGATCGAGGCCGACGTGGCGGCCCTCACGGGTGACATCGTGGAGTTGGAACCGACCTGGACGGTCTGACGGGTCGGTTTGAACACCGTCGGTCAGTTTGAAAGCCGTCGGTCAGTTTGGAAACCGTCAGTTAGTTTGGAAACTGGACCCGCTAATCGTGCACTCTCATGTGGCCTGTGGTGCGAAAACCGTGTGACCTACGCCGTATGGAGCCCGTACGAGTGCTCGATCGGCCGTCACTCGATCTAGGGTTTTGGCATGGCACGACCACGGCGCATCGTCCTTGTCCGGCACGGAGAGTCAACGGGCAATGTTGATGACACCGTGTACGAGCGTGAACCCGACCACGCCCTCGCACTGACCGACCGCGGCTGGCAGCAGGCCGAGGAGACCGGCAAACGGCTGCGCGAGGTGTTCGGCCGCGAGCGTGTCAGCGTGTACGTGTCCCCGTACCGCCGCACGCACGAGACCCTCCGGGCCTTCCACCTCGACCCCGACCTCATACGGGTGCGCGAGGAACCCAGGCTCCGGGAGCAGGACTGGGGCAACTGGCAGGACCGCGACGACGTACGCCTGCAGAAGGCCTACCGGGACGCGTACGGCCACTTCTTCTACCGCTTCGCCCAGGGCGAGTCCGGCGCCGACGTCTACGACCGCGTCGGCGGCTTCCTGGAGAGCCTGTTCCGCAGTTTCGAGGCCCCAGACCACCCGCCGAACGTGCTGCTGGTGACCCATGGTCTGGCGATGCGCCTGTTCTGCATGCGCTGGTTCCACTGGACGGTCGCGGAGTTCGAGTCGCTGTCGAACCCGGGGAACGCGGAGATGCGGATGCTCGTTCTCGGGGACGACGGCAGGTATGCGCTGGACCGGCCTTTCGAACGCTGGCGGGATCCGGAGCCGTACGGGATCACTGGATAGAGCGGCGGAGCGATGACCTTTGACCTGTCACCCGGCGGGCGCCTGGACCGCGCCCTGGCGAGCCTGCGCGGGCTGGCCGTGGGGGACGCGCTGGGCTCGCAGTTCTTCGTGCCGGGGAACCACCCGCTGCTGAAGCGTCGCGAGCTGCCGTCCGGCCCCTGGCAGTGGACCGACGACACGGAGATGGCCTGCTCCGTGGTCGCCGTCCTCGCCGCCCACCACCGCATCGACCAGGACGCGCTGGCGCACTCCTTCGCCGAGCACCACGACTTCGACCGGGGGTACAGCCCCGCGGTCAACCGTCTGCTGCGACTGGTCCGGGAGGGCGGCGACTGGCGCGAGCTGGCTGCCGCGCTCTTCAACGGGCAGGGGTCCTGGGGAAATGGCGCGGCCATGCGGGTCGCCCCGCTGGGCGCCTGGTACGCGGACGATCCGGCCCAGGCGACCCACCAGGCGGAGATCTCCGCCTACCCCACCCACCAGCACCGCGAGGCCGTCGTCGGCGCCATGGCCGTCGCGGCCGCCGCCGCCCTCGTCGCCTCGCCGGACGGTCCGCCGAGCCCCGGGGCGTTGCTCGACGAGGTCGTCGCGCTCGTGCCGAAGAGCGCCGTCGGCGCCGGACTGCGCCGTGCCCGGGACATGCTCGACTACGGCGACGCGGGCACCGTGGCGGCCGTGCTGGGCTGTGGACGGCGTACGTCGGCGCACGACACGGTGCCCTTCGCGCTGTGGTCGGCGGCGCGGTCGCTCGGCGACTACGAGCGGGCGTTCTGGACGACCGCTCAGGTCGGCGGCGACGTCGACACCACCTGCGCCATCGTGGGCGGGGTGATCGCCGCCGGGAAGGCGGGGACGCCGCCGGCGGAGTGGGTGGCCCGGACGGAGGCGCTGCCGAAGTGGGTGCCGGATGTCCGGGTGACGCCTTCCTGAGCGCCCTGGCGCGGGGAGGAGCGGGGGAGGGGCGGTGAAGCCCTGTCGCCCGGGAGGCTGGTCAATCCCCCGGCCGCTGGCGGGGGCTGTGAAGGCACAGCTGCCGGGGAGGGGCCATGAAGGGACGGCCGTTTCAAAACTCTCCGTGTCGAGTGGGAACTCTGCGTGATCGGACGTGCGTTGTCGTGGTGTCGGCTCGTGTTCCGTACGTGTCGATGGCTACGGACGGCACGTGAGAGGTGGGGGTGGTCATGCGGTTCATTTCGCTTTGGCGAGCCCTGAGTGTGCGGATGGCCGGGCCGACGTCCTCGCCGTCGGTCCCCTGGACTCGGTCCGGCCACCCGCGGTCCCTCGCGGACCCGGGCGGATCAGCCCACCGCCGGGCCCGCCGTGCCGGCGAGCGCCTCCAGGTCGCTCTTGCGGACCCGGATCACCAACCAGGCCGTACCGAGGGCGAGCACGGCCATGGCAGCCGCCGCGACGAAGCCCATCGAGATGCCCTGGGCCAGCACCTCGTGCCCCCAGGCGCCGGGCAGCTGGTGCGTCTTGGCGAACTCCGCCTTCTGCTCCGCCGAACCGTCGGCGAGGAACTTCGGCAGCTGCTTCTGCGCCTCGTCCTTGCTGGCCGAGCCGAACACCGTGGTCAGGATGGACAGGCCGAGCGAACCACCCACCTGCTGCATGGCGTTGAGCAGTCCGGAGGCCGCGCCCGCCTCGTGCTGGGCGACACCGGAGACCGCGGTCACCGTCAGGGTCACGAAGTTGAGGCCCATGCCGAAGCCGAACACCAGCATCGGTCCGAGCACCCCGCCCGCGTACGAGCTGTCGGAGCTGATGAGCGTCTGCCAGGCCAGGCCGACCACCGCGAGCGCCGAACCCGTGACCATGAAGGGCTTGGGTCCAAGGACCGGCAGGAACCGCTGGGAGAGCCCGGCGCCGAGCGCGATCACAACCGTCACCGGCAGGAAGGCGAGGCCGGCCTGGATCGGGCTGTACCCCAGCACGTTCTGCACGAAGAGCACGATGTAGAAGAACATGCCGAACATCGCCGCGGCCAGGCTCAGCATGATCACGTACGTGCCCGAGCGGTTGCGGTCGGCGAACATCCGCAGCGGCGTGATCGGTTCCTTGGCCCGGGACTCGACGAGCGCGAAGGCCACCAGCAGGACGACGGCCGCCGCGAAGGAGCCGATGGTGAGGCTGTCCCGCCAGCCCTCGTCCGCGGCCCGGATGAAGCCGTAGACGAGGGCCGCCATACCCGCTGTCGAGGTCACCGCGCCCACGATGTCGAAGCGGCCGGTGTGCCGCTCGGACTCGCTGATGTAGAGCGGCGTGAGCAGGGCGATCACCACGCCGATCGGTACGTTCACGAAGAGCACCCAGCGCCAGTCGAGCCACTCGGTGAGCATGCCGCCCGCGAGCAGGCCGATCGCACCGCCGCCCGCGGAGACCGCGGCGAAGACGCCGAAGGCCCGGTTGCGTTCCGGGCCCTCGGGGAAGGTCGTGGTGATCAACGCCAGCGACGTGGGCGACGCGATCGCGCCACCCATGCCCTGCAGCACGCGCGCGGCCAGCAACTGCCAGGGTTCCTGGGCGAGTCCGCCGAGCAGGGAGGCGAAGGTGAACAGCAGGATGCCGGTCATGAAGACCCGGCGGCGGCCGAGGATGTCACCGGCCCGGCCGCCCAGAAGCAGCAGGCCGCCGAAGGTGAGTGTGTAGGCGCTGACGACCCAGGTGAGGTCGGTCGTGCTGAACTTGAGCGCGTCTTGAATGTGCGGGAGCGCGATGTTCACAATCGTCGCGTCGAGTACCACCATGAGTTGGCAGGCCGCGATGACCGCGAGCGCGATGCCGGGATGCCCTTGCCGGCGAGCCGCACCTGGCTTCTGGTCCTTGATCAATTGAGAGGTTGTCACTATGGGTCCCCCACGAACGCGTTAGTGAACGATCCCGTTCACTGTCGCGTCAAAGGTAGTGAGTCCCCGATAGTGAACGCAAGCGTTCACTTAAATTGGTGTCGTACGGCGGGTCCCCCGTTGCCGCCGCGCGGCGCTCCACATCCCCGAAAACTCCGCTCCCCCATGCCCGCTGGAGACACTCAGATGGTTACCTCGCGCTGGACGGCCGCCCCCGCTCAGGCGGCCTCCCTCCGTCGGCGCGGCGCCGTGCTCGAACGCGCGATCCTCGATGCCGCCCTGGAACAACTCAGTACGGTCGGCTGGAACGGCCTCACCATGGAGGGCGTCGCCGCCGGCGCCCAGACCGGAAAGGCCGCGGTCTACCGCCGCTGGCCGTCCAAGGAGGATCTCGTCGCGGACGCCCTGCAGGCCGGACTGCCGAGCTTCGCGGAGGCCCCCGACCTCGGCAGTGTGCGCGAGGATCTGCTTGCGCTGTGCAGGCAGGCGCGCGACGCGATGTTCTCGCGCCCCGGGTTCGCGGTCCGCGCTGTGATTCACGAGTGCGATCCGATCCAGGCCGAGCGTTTCCACAGCGTCATCTTCGACGGGATCGTAGAGCCGACGATCGAGTTGCTCCGTGAGGTCATCGCCCGCGGAATAGAGCGGAACGAGGTGCGGGCCGACGCGGCGAACAGCTATGTCTTCGATGCCATTCCGGCCATGATGATGTACCGCTCGAAGATGCGCGGAAGCGAATGGGGGGATCGCGACATCGAGGAGATGATCGACCAGTTGATGGTTCCGCTCCTGCGGCCCGACGGCGACTGAAAGGGGTTCGGGAGGGTTCTGACGCGGCGCGCGGAAACCGGGGTGTCGCCGGATGATCCCCGAGGCGTACGCTAAGGGCGCCATGCCGTACGAACCACCTACTCACACCGTCGAGCGCTCCCTTCGCGCAACGACCGGAGCGAAGATCATTGCCGGTGTCGACGAGGTGGGGCGGGGTGCCTGGGCCGGACCTGTCACCGTCTGCGCGGCGGTCACCGGACTGCGCCGGCCCCCCGAAGGCCTCACCGACTCCAAGTTGCTCACCGTCAAGCGGCGCACCGTGCTTGCCGAGGAGTTGCAGAAGTGGGTGACCTCGTACGCCCTCGGTCACGCTTCCCACGAGGAGATCGACGAACAGGGCATGACGGCCGCCCTGCGGCTCGCCGCGGTCCGAGCCCTGGAGGCGCTGCCCGTCCGGCCCGACGCGGTGATCCTCGACGGGAAGCACGACTATCTCGGGACGCCCTGGAAGGTCCGTACGGTGATCAAGGGTGACCGGTCCTGTGTGGCGGTCGCGGCGGCTTCGGTGATCGCCAAGGTTCAGCGCGACAAAATGATGGCCGAACTGGGTATCGACCATGCAGACTTCGGTTTTGCGGACAATGCCGGGTATCCGTCTCCCGTGCACAAGGCCGCGCTGGAGGAGCGGGGCCCCACCCCGTACCACCGGTTGTCGTGGGCGTATCTTGATGCGCTGCCCCAGTGGCGGCACCTCAAGAAGGCCCGCAGTTGGGCGGACGGAAGCGTTCCGGAGATCGAGGGACAGCTCGGCTTCGACTTCTGACGATTCCGCTCGCACTCATGTGCCACCCCCCGACGCGAGCCGTACCAACGTTTGATAAATATCAGCTCATGCCTCTCATTCCCGAGGAGCCTCAGATTCACGAGAGTGCCCAGGGTCCCCGCGCCACTCCGGCCAGTGGCCGCACCGCGCCGACCCCTCGCCCCGTACCCGGCCCCCGCCCCGCGGCCCCGCCGCGACCCGGCCGCCCCGGTCCGCTCCGGCCCACTCCGCCGGTGCAACGTACGTCGCGTGACGTGGCCGCCAAGCCCGGACCCTCGGGTCCGGTAGCCGCCGCTGCCCCCGTCGCGGCTCCGGCGACCCCGCAGATCCAGCTGATCCCGGCCTCGCTCGAAGGCGCGCTCGACGCCGCCGAGGAGGCCGTGGACCTGCTGCTGGACTCGGGACGCGCCCCCGGCGACGTGCTCGTCATCACCACCGGCGAACAGCACCCGTGGGCCGCCCACGAACTGTCCTTCGGCGAAGCCTCCTACTGGGCCCAGCACGACGTCGGCGACGACGTCTTCTACGCCGACGCCGCCGTCGCCTCTCGCGCCGGCTCGCGCCCCGTGGTCGTGGTCGCCGTCAACGGTGGTCCCGACACTGCCGCCGCCACCGCCCTGCCGCTGGCCCACGCCCGGGCCGGCGCCCTGCTGATCGTCTGCGGCGACCCGCAGCAGATCAACTCGGTTCTGGGCGCGGGCGTCTGAGACCGCTCCGGGACGTCCACGGGGACCCCGGAGCGAGGACGACGCCGCTTGTTGCGGCATCGGCACGGCGGACGCTTCGGCATGCTCGGATGACGGCCGGGGTGGCCGCCGAGGGCGCGTGACACGGGTCGTCCGCCTTGGTCCGCGGGAGTGCCCGCGCGCGGACACGGTGTCCGTCGTACGCGCGGGTCTTCGTCCCAGGTGCTGTGCCGGCATACGGCGGGAACCTGCCGTACGGCCCGGTCGGCTCAGCGGGCTGCCGCGCGGCGCAGAACCTCCGAGGCGGCACCGCCGGTACGCGGCAGCGGAGGCGGGGCCTCTGACATGCCGAACGGTTCCGGCGACGAGTCGGCGCTCGGGCGGCGACCGCCACGGCCCTCGCCGAGGACCTGCCAGCCGTCCCGGGTCAGCGTTATGTAGGCCCCGCAGCGCAGTCCGTGCAGCGTGCAGGCGTCACGCAGACCCCACATCCATGCGCCGTCCTCCTCCGTCCAACGCGCGTCCCCCTCGCGGCAGTAGAGCAGCACCGCGGTGCGTACCGGGGTGCGCAGCCGCAGGTCGTGCGGGATGACCCGGCGCAGCTGGGCGAGCAGCGCGTTCCGGAACATCCAGCCGTCCGCCGGAGCCGGGCGGCGGGTGAACGAGGCGCTGGCGCGCAGCCGTTCGTCCGGGTCCAGGACCGCCACGATCGCGGTCGCCGGCCGAGGGCGGTGCCGGGAGTGCAGTCCGCTGACGACCTCCCGTGGGTTGCGCAGCAGGGGGATGCCGGCGGCGGCCCACTCCGCCGGTTCGAGCATGCGGACGAGCGGGTTGGCGGAAGCGGCGGACAGGTCGGCAGACGTCGACGTGGATGCCGCGGAGGACGGAGCGAATGCGAAGGTCACGGTCCTCCCTTCGGCTACGCGCCCACACTGCGGGCGAGGTCGGATTCGGGGGAGCGCACACCGCAGCAGAGCCCTACCGGACCACGGACGAGCCGTGCGGGGAGCGGAGTTCAATTCTTGCTGTCGAACTTGGATGCGGCAACGAGCAATTGGGGCCACTGACCGGAATCTGGCGGTACGCGGTTTATATCCCTACCCCGGGCTTACTGCCGCGACGCGTGAGGTGACCGTTCACCTCGCGTTCGTACACCGTTGGGGCACAGCTGGTCCAGAGGAGCGTCGCCCGACTCGGCGGAAGGATGTGGCCGAGGTCCCTGCCCGAGGGCCGGCGATCAGCCCTGGACGGCCAGGACGAGAGGCAGCACCTCCTTCGCGCCGGCCCGCCGGAGCGCGCGGGCCGCGACCGCGAGCGTCCAGCCCGTCTCGGTGTAGTCGTCGACGAGCAGGACGGGGCCTGCGGCGTCCGCGAGGGCGGAGGCGAGCGCCGGGGGCACGGTCAGGGTGCCGTCCAGAGCCTTGAGGCGCTGCGCGCTGTTGCTGCGGGAGACGTGGGGCGCGTCGGCCGCGTACTCCACGGAGCCGAGCAGCGGCAGCCTGCCGACTTCCGCGATCCGCGCGCCCAGCGAGTCGATCAGTTGGGGCCGGGTGCGCGAGGCGACGGTGACGACACCCACAGGACGGGCGAGGACAGCGGCCTCTCCCGATGCCCAGCCGCCGGGCCCCTTGGCCCAGTCGACGAGCACACCGACCACGGCCTTCGCCACATCGTCCGGCACGGGCGCGTCCGGGGCCTGGGGCGTGAGCATGGGCCGCAGCCGGTTGCCCCAGCCGATGTCCGACAGCCGGCCCAACGCCCGCCCGGGCGCCGCCTGTTCACCGGCCGGGATGCGGCCCTTGAGGTCGACGCCGATCGACGGCAGCCCGGTCGGCCACATCCGGCGCGGCTCCACCTCGACACCCGCCCGGCCGAGATCGACGCGAGCCGCGTCCAGCGCGGCCGTGGACGTGTCCGCGGTGAAGCGCGCCCCCGCGCAGTTGTCGCAGCGCCCGCACGGCTTGGCACCCTCGTCGTCCAGCTGGCGCTGCAGGAACTCCATCCGGCAGTCCGTCGTCGAGGCGTACTCGCGCATCGCCTGCTGTTCGGCCTTGCGCTGCCGCGCGACCCACTCGTACCGCTCCGACTCGTACGTCCACGGCCGGCCGGTCGCGATCCAGCCGCCCTTGACCCGCTGCACCGCCCCGTCCACGTCGAGCACCTTGAGCATGGTCTCCAGGCGGGAGCGGCGCAGCTCGACCAGGGGTTCCAGCGCGGGCAGCGACACGGGGCGGTCCGCGCGCGCGAGGACGTCGAGTGTGCGGCGCACCAGTTCCTCCGGCGGGAAGGCGAGCGATGCGAAGTACTCCCAGATCGCCTCGTCCTCCCGGCCGGGCAGCAGCAGCACTTCGGCGTGCTCGACGCCGCGTCCGGCACGGCCCACCTGCTGGTAGTAGGCGATCGGTGAGGACGGCGAGCCGAGGTGCACCACGAAGCCGAGGTCCGGCTTGTCGAAGCCCATGCCCAGCGCGGAGGTGGCGACCAGGGCCTTCACCCTGTTCGCGAGGAGGTCGTCCTCGGCCTGCTGCCGGTCCGCGTTCTCCGTCCTGCCGGTGTACGAGGCGACCGTGTGGCCGCGTTGGCGCAGGAAGGCGGTGACCTCCTCGGCGGCGGCCACCGTGAGCGTGTAGATGATCCCGGAGCCCGGCAGCTCGTCCAGATGGTCGGCGAGCCAGGCCATGCGGTGCGCGGCATCCGGCAGCCGCAGCACGCCCAGGCTCAGGCTCTCCCGGTCCAGCGGGCCGCGCAGCACCAGCGCGTCCGACGCGCCCCCGGTGCCGAGCTGCTCCGCGACATCGGCGGTCACGCGCGCGTTGGCGGTCGCGGTGGTCGCGAGCACCGGTACGCCGGGCGGGAGGTCGGCGAGCATGGTGCGCAGTCGGCGGTAGTCCGGGCGGAAGTCGTGTCCCCAGTCGGAGATGCAGTGCGCCTCGTCCACCACGAGGAGCCCGGTGGCGGAGGCCAGCTTGGGCAGTACCTGGTCGCGGAAGTCCGGATTGTTGAGCCGCTCCGGGCTGACCAGCAGGACGTCGACCTCGCCGGCCGCGATCTCGGCCTGGACGGTCTCCCATTCCTCGGTGTTGGCCGAGTTGATCGTCCGCGCGTGGATGCCGGCCCGGGCCGCGGCCTCGACCTGGTTGCGCATCAGGGCGAGCAGCGGGGAGACGATCACCGTCGGACCGCTGCCGCGGGCCCGCAGCAGCGACGTCGCCACGAAGTACACCGCGGACTTGCCCCACCCCGTGCGCTGCACGACGAGCGCGCGGCGTCTGTCGGCGACCAGTGCCTCGATCGCCCGCCACTGGTCCTCGCGCAGCCGGGCCGCGCCGGTGGCGTCCCCGACGAGGCGGGCCAGGACCGCGTCGGCGGCCGCCCGGAGTTCCGCGTTGCTGGTGTGCTCCATGCGTCCCATCCAACAGGACGGCACTGACAATCCGGACCGGGGCGGGGTGGGAGTGGCGCAGATGCCGGTGTTTCCGAAGGGGCAGGGCCGGGGTCGAAGGGGGAACCTGTCCGACTTTCCGGCGGAGCCCGCGGGAGTTTGAAGCAGGGTCCGCCGGAGTTTCCGAGGGAGCCTGCGGGGGTTTCCGGGGAGGGGTGGCGGATTTCGGGGGCGGGAGCCAGGTTCCGTGGGGAGGGGGAGTGGGCCAGACCTCGCGGGCCTGTTTCGGAGAGATCGGGTTCGGCCCGTCCCGTTCCGGCATTGACGTGTCCCTGGTCGGACTTATCCACAGGGCAAAGCGGAATTTCATGATCCGCGAGATCGTCGGCGCATGACGAATCACGGCGAAACCACTGGATCCCCCGAAAACGGCAAGGCTGCCGGACACGACGGGCACGAGCCCCGCGAGGACGGACACGCGGTCCGCCCGGCCCCGGTCGACTGCGCCGCCTACGACAGCCACGGCCCCGAGCACCAGGTCACGCTGCGCACTCCTGCCGAACTGGCCGACGCGCTCCCGTATCTGCTCGGTTACCGCCCCGAGGACAGCATCGTCCTGGTCGCCCTGCACGACAGGGACGGCCGGGGCAGGTTCGGCGGCCGTGCCCGCCTCGGTATTCCGACCAGCGCGGACGACTGGCCGTCCGCGGCGCGGCAGTTGGCGCACGGGCTGGTGACGGGCAGCGAGCGCAGAGGAACTCGCCCCGAACAGATCGTCGCCTACCTCTGCCAGGAGCCCGCGAAGGGGGAGACGGGTCGGCAGGTCATGGAACGCCTGCGCCCGCTGGCCCAGAAACTGCGCGTCGAATGCGGTCAGCTGGACGTCCCGGTGATCGAGGCACTGTGCATCTCGGACGGCCGCTTCTGGTCGTACTGCTGCGTGAACGAGACCTGCTGCCCGTCCGAAGGCGTCCCCATGGGCCTGCCCGGCACCTCCGTGCTGGCCGCCGCGGCCACCTATGCCGGCCTGCAGGTACGGGGAACGCTGCGCGAGCTCCGGGCAAGGCTGCAGCCCTGGGAAACCGCGGCGGCACTGGAGCAGGAGCTCGCCCTGGACACCGCGAGCATGGCGCTGGTGCCCCGGATTCTCGACGGCGCCAGCCGCGCGGACGTGGCCGAGGAGACGCTGGAGCTGGCCGAGCGGATCCGGCATCGCCTGGCGGAAGCCCCTGCGGTGTCCGGCACGCTCATGGCGGACCTCCGCGACGACGAACTGCTCGGGCACGACGAAGCGGCGACGTTGATTCTCGGTCTGCAGGACCGGTCCACGCGCGACCGCGCGGCCGAGTGGATGGAGGGCGAGGAGGCCGCCCCCGCACTGCGCCTCTGGCGCGCACTTGCCCGCCGTTGCGTCGGGCCGTACGGCGAGCACGCCGCGGCGCCGCTGACCCTCGCCGGCTGGGTCGCCTGGTCCGGGGGCGACGAGTTGGAGGCGAGGGAGGCGCTGGCCATGGCACTGGGCGCCGACCCCGGCTATCTGTTCGCCCGACTGCTGCATCAGGCCTGCAACGAGAGCCTGGATCCGGAGTCGATCCGGCGCTGCTTGCGGGCGGAACGGCGGGATCGCGAAAGGGGGTTGGGCCGGCGGCCCAGGGGCGGGGAGCCGGGCGCCGAGGCGGGGCCGGCGCAAGGGGAGGACGCGGAGGGAGCCAAGGACATGGGGGCGGCTTCGGCACCGGAGACGGGTGACATGACCGGGGTGCCTTTGGAGGCGCGGGCGGCATCAGAGGCTGCTGAGGCTCGCGCCGGCCTTCCTGCGTCGCCTGCGTCGGAGGAGGAGGTTTCCCGGCCACGGCGCCGTACTCGTTCCGGTGGCGCGGGCGGGAGTCGGACTCGCGCGACCAGGGCGGATGATGGGGAGGCCGGTAGCCGGTCTCGCGCAGTGAGGGCGGACGGCCGTGCGGCCAGCGGTCGGCCTCGCGCAACGAGGGGGGACGGTGTCGCGGCCGGTACCCGGAGTCGCCCAGTGGGCGCAGATGGGCGGGGCAGCGCCGCAGGAGTGGCTCGTTCGCGGAGGTCGACGACCGACGGCACCCGTCCTGGCCCCACGCGGAAACCAGCCACGCGCTCGCGTGCAGGCGGGAACGGGCCTGCGCACCGCCAGGGCAGCCGTCCCGCGGGCACGAACCCCGGAAGCGACGGCGCCGAGGGGGACGCGTGAGCAATGGCCGGGAGAACACTGAAATTTGTCTGCGAATCGACGTTGATTGTGGGGCGACGAGTGAGCGGCGGCGAAAGGCCGCCGAGAGTGACCCGTTGCGCCACCGCCATTCGGTCGGGTCTGCCGATCGTGAGCGTGACCCGGGAGAGTCTCGCCGCGTTCACCTGAGTGGCGGAGCGCCTGGATGGGCTGTGCCGCCGCACAGCCCACGTCCGTCCGGATCCCACACCCGGTGCCACACACGCCCGAGGTGCACAGAGCGCAGAAGAAGCCACCGCATGCATCAGCCGACCCCGCCCTACGCCGCCGACGACCGCACGCGCGACGCCCGGTTCAAGCCGTTCCCCCAGGCGGGCGCGGACCTGCCGACGCCCGCGAGCCCTGTTGGTATGCGCGAGCCACTCGGTGCGCTCGGCCGCGATCTGTCCGACCACCAGGATCCGTCCAACGGTCGCAATCCATCCGCAGCCCAGCCCGCGGGGGGCCACCGCTTCACGCCCGCTGGACCGACGGATCCAGCACGGCCGGCGCCCACTTCCCCGGGCATGAACCGGTCTGCACCCCCGCCCCCGCCCCCGCTCCCGCCCTCAGGCCCGCCCCGCCGCCCACCCGCCTTCCCGCCCTCGGGAACTCCCTCTCAAACCCGAGGAGTTCCCACGCCCTCCCGTCGGCCGGCCGAGCTGCCGTCCACCCACACCGCCATGATCTGCCTCGCGCTTCCCGGCCTCGCCATCTCCACGGAGCAGGGGCAGATGACCGGTCAGGGGCTGGAGGGGTTCTATCGCGCGGGTCGGCGCGTCCTGTCCCGTTGCCAGGTCCGGGTGGCCGGGCGTGAACCCACCCCCGTGCAAGCCCGGATGACCGCGGCCGACCGCGCCCGCTTCGTGGGCACCCTGCGTGTCTCCCCGCACTCCGGCCCGGACCCGGACGTCATGGTCGAGCGCATCCGGCACGCGGACGGTACGGAGCGCATCACCCTGCACAACTCGGCACTGCGCCCGCTGCGGATCCCGGTCGAGGTCGCCCTCGGCACGGACCTGGCCGACCTGGGCGCCATCGCCTCGGGCACGGCAGGCCCCGAACTGCCCGCCAGCGTCCACGACTCGGGCCTGCGCTGGTCCTGCGCCACCGGCAACTCCTGGGTCACGGCGGATCCGCCGCCCGCCGACGCGCTGGCCTCCGCAGGACTGCTGCGCTGGGAGTTGGAGCTCGCGCCCGGTGGCAGCAGGACCGTGGAGTTACGCGTACGGCCGGACGGGGCCGGACCCGCCCGGGCCGCGGGCCGCGCTGCGACGAGCCCGCTCGCCGCCGCACGCGCGTCCGGCGATGATCCGCGGATCGAGTCGCTCCTGCGCACGAGCGTCGAGGACCTCCAGGCCCTCCTGATGCGCGACCCCGCGCACCCGTCCGACCTGCACCTCGCAGCCGGGGCGCCCTGGCGCTGCGGCCTCGCCCCGGCCGAAGCCCTCGCCGCGGCCCGTATGACGCTGGCCCTCGGCACCCGGCTCGCCGCGGGCACGCTGCGTACCCTCGCCCGCACCCAACTCCTGGCATCCGGGCCGCAGTTCGGCATGATCCCAGGTCCACGGCGCGACGCGGGCATCCACCTGCCGCCGGGCTGCACCGGCACCGAGGCCACCCTGCTCTTCCCCGCGCTCCTGGCGGAGGCCCGCCGCTGGGGCCTCGCCGAGCAGGAGACGGAGGAACTGCTGCCGACGGCCGAGCGCTGCCTGACCTGGCTGCGGGCGACCGTCGGCGACGGCACCTACCTGCGCGATCCCCACCCCGGCGGTCCGGTCCGCTGTGAGACACAGGCACACGCACACCGCGCCGCGCTTCTCGGCGCCGACCTGCTCGATGCCTGCGGCAGACCCGGCGGCGCCGACCTGCGCCAGTGGGCGCAGGCGCTGCGGACGGCCTTCCGGGACGACTTCTGGATCGACGACCTCGGCGGAGGCAGACCGGCGGCCGCCCTTGCCCCGGACGGGAGCCAGGTGCCGCAACTGGGCGCGGCCGCCGGCCACCTCCTCGACACCGGTCTGCTGGGCAGGGGCGAACTGGCCGCCGGCCTGCTCGACAAGGTGCAGACCGAGCAGCTCGCACGACTGCTCGGCGGCCCGGCCATGGACTCGGGCTGGGGGCTGCGCGGACTGGGCGCGAAGGAAGCCGGATACAACCCGTTCGGCCACCGCAGCGGCGCCGTCCGGGTCCACGAGACGGCTGTGGCCGTCGCGGGGCTGGCAGCCGCCGGATACGAGAAGGAGGCCAACTCGCTGCTGCGCGGCGTGCTAGCGGCGGCCGAGGCCTTCGACCACCGGCTGCCCGAGATGTACGCGGGGGAGCAGCGCACCGGGGGAGGCGCCCCCCTCCCGCACCCGGCGTCCTGCCGCCCCGCTGCCACGGCGGCGGCCGCGGGAGTGCTGCTGCCGATCACTCTCGCGGGCATCCGCCCCGACGCCCCGGGCGGGACTGTCACGCTGCGCCCCGTGCACAGCGCACCCCTGGGCGAGACGGTCCTGACGGGACTGCGTGTCGCCGGTGCCCCCTTCTCCGTACGGGTCAGCAGACTCGGCCTCGCCATGGTCGAGGAGGCGGGCGACGGGCTCCAACTGGGCGGGTGACCTCGGAGGACGTGCCATCGGGGGGCGACCCGGAGGGGAAGGCGAGACGCATATCCGAGCGAATTGGATCAGTCACCGAAGCGGCCGACGAAGGGAGTGTTTATCGTCAGGCAGACGACTATGATCGCCGCATGCCCTACGACCCGTCAGCCTTTCCGCCCTTTGCCGTCACCGTGGACCTGGTCGTGCTGACCGTGCGCCGCCATGCGCTGTGCGCGCTCGCGGTGCGCAGGGGCGAACCACCGTTCCAGGGGCGCTGGGCGCTTCCCGGCGGATTCGTACGGGCCGACGAGGACCTGGCGCAGGCGGCGGCGCGAGAGCTGGCCGAGGAGACCGGGCTGCGCGCGCACGACCCCGCCGTACCGGCTCAGGACAACGGTGCCCATCTGGAGCAGCTCGCCACCTACGGGGATCCCAAGCGGGATCCCCGGATGCGCGTGGTGAGCGTCGCCCACCTGGCGCTCGCCCCCGACCTGCCCGCGCCCCGGGCCGGCGGCGACGCCAGCAACGCACGCTGGGCACCCGTCGAGGAACTGCTGCAGCAGGGTGGTTACGGCCGTGACGGCGAACCGGTGGCACCGCTCGCCTTCGACCACGCACAGATCCTCTCCGACGGGGTGGAGCGCGCCCGCTCGAAGATCGAGTACTCGTCGCTGGCCACGGCGTTCTGCCCCACCGAGTTCACCGTGGGCGAGCTGCGGCGGGTCTACGAAGCGGTCTGGGGCGTGGCGCTCGACCCGCGCAACTTCCACCGCAAGGTGACCGGCACGCCCGGCTTCCTGGTGCCCACCGGCGGTACGACGACGCGCCAAGGCGGTCGGCCCGCCCAGTTGTTCCGCGCGGGCGGCGCGACGCTGCTCAACCCCCCGATGCTGCGCCCCGAGGTGTGACGGCCGCACGCGTGGAGCGAGCGCCAGTATGCCCAAAAAGCGGACATAGCGCGCTATCTTGCTGCGGGTGATCCAGGCCTTCGGACTGACCAGCAACCCCCGCAAGGACCTTCCGCCCGCCGTCGACGACGTCTCCTTCGAGGCGCGCGCGGGCCGCGTCACCGCGCTGCTCGGTGCGCCGGGCGCCGGCAGGACGACGGTGCTCAGACTCATGCTCGAACTCCAACAGGGCCGTGGCATCACCTACTTCAGGGGCCGCCCCCTGCACCGCATCGCCCACCCCTCGCGCGAAGTGGGCGTGCTCCTGGGCGACGTACCGGGGCACCCGGCCCGTACCGTACGCGGCCACCTCCGCATGCTCTGCGCGGCCGCGGGGGTTCCGGTCCGGCGCGCCGACGAAGTCCTCGAAGTGGTCGGCCTGGTGAGCCTGCGCGACGAACGCCTCGGCACTCTCTCGCGCGGCATGGACCGCCGCCTCGGGCTCGCCTGCGCCCTGCTGTCCGACCCCCACACGCTCGTCCTCGACGAACCCGCCGACGGCCTCTCCACCCGCGAGACCGGCTGGCTGTACGGCATGCTGCGCGCCCATGCCGCCCAGGGCGGCACGGTCCTGCTCACCACGGCCGACCCCAAGGAGGCCGCACGCAACGCCGACCGTGTGATCACGCTGGAGCAGGGCAGACTCGTCGCCGACCAGGACGTCGCCGAGTTCGCCCGCACCCGGCTGCGCCCCCGCGTCGCCGTTCGCAGCCCGCACGCCGCACGGCTCGCCGCCCTCCTCACCAAGGAGGCCCGCACCGCGCAACGCTCCGTCGAGATCGTCCGCGAAGGCGGCAACCGCCTCTCCGTGTACGGCAGCACCTGCGCCGACGTCGGCGAAACGGCGTTCCGCCACGGCATCCTCGTACACCAACTGGCGGACGAGATCGGAGACATGGGACCCGGAGCGGGGGCGACGCCGCCGGCCGTGCCGGACGCGACCGAGGGCTCCTGGTCGCCGGCCGCATCACGTACCGCCGACGCGTACACCAGCCCCGCCGACGCGCCTGCTACCGCCACCGGTGCGCCTGCCACCGCCATGGGCGTGCCTGCCACCGCCACCGACGCGGCTGCCACCCCCACCGATGTGCCCGCCACTACCACCAGCGCGCCTGCCACCCCCACCGGCGCGCCCGCCGCCGCCACCGGCCTGCCCGCCACCGCCCCCGACGCGCACACCACCCCCGCCGACAGGCCCCCCACCGACGCCGGCGGACCCCATCCCGGCGCACCACGCCACGCCCCGTCGGCCGACGCTTCCCAGGCTGCCGATCCCGCCAACCCCGCGCACCCGCACTCGCCCGACCACCGGCACCTCCACAGCACCCCCCGTCCCCTCGACCCCCGCGCTCCCCTCTCCCCCCTCCCACCCCCCATCTCCGTCCGCCCCGCCCCCAGCCCCCTCCGCCCCCTGCGCTACGAGATCCGCCGCGCCACCGGCATCGGGACCGGGTTCCTCACCGCCGCCGCCGTGCTGCTCGTGTCCGCGCTCACCGCCGTACTCCTGGCACGGATCGGACACACCCCGCAGTCGCGCCTGCTGGTGGCCTGGCCGCGGGAGGTGCCGTTGCCCCCGGCTGCCCTGGGGGCGGGGCTGCTCGGGGCGCTGGCCTTCGGTGACGAGTTCCGCCACCCCGCGCTGGCGGCGGATCGCGGCACCGTGCCCCGGCGGCTGGGGCTGCTCGTCGCGAAGCTCCTCGTCGCCGCGGCCACCGCGCTGACGCTGGCCTTCCTCACGGTCGGCTGCGACGCCGAAGTGCTCTATCTCGTATACGGACGGGAGCTCGCGCAGGTTCCCGCCGACTGGCTTTCGCTGAGCGCGAGTTGGATCGGGCTCGTCGTCGGCTGTGCCTGGGCCGGCGTGCTGGCGGCCGGCGTCTTCCGGTCCACCACGGCGGGGCTGGCGGCCGTCGTCGCCGTACCGGTGCTCGTCGTTCCGCTCGTACAGAAGGCCTTGGAGGGATCGTCCGTGCGGACCGCGGCCGGTCTTCCGATGCGGCTGCGCGAGACGCTCCTGCTGCAGTGGCCCTTCGGGGGAGAGCGCTATCTTTCCGCGGCGGTACGTGTGCTCGCCCAACCCGTGGGCGGCGCGCTGACGTTGTCGCTGACCGCTCTGCTCTGCGCGTATCTGCTCACGACCCTGCGCGGCAGGGTCCGATGACGACCGTCCGTGTCCGTTCGCCCCACCCTGCGCACAACTCCCCGGGGAAAGCCCATTTCTTTCCGATAAGGCGTCAATTGCGACGGAGTGAGCGATCACCCTTTCGTGTGCTTTTCACCAAAGACCTCAAGGGAGTTGGGAGCGACGCCGACAAAGGATCCGTGAGTACCCTTGCGCACACCATGATGACCGCCGCCCGCTCCGCAGACTCCGGTCTCGCCGGCCCGGGCGAACTCGACCGCTACCCCTACGCGGAGGCCCCCGTCGCCGACCGCGTCGGAGTCCCTGCCTGGGAGAGCGCGGACCCGGAGCTGGGCCGCGTGGGCCGCCGCGCCGCGGGCAGCCGCGGGCGCGGGCTGCACGGCCAACTCGTCCAGC
The DNA here is from genome assembly GCF_022698165.1 of Streptomyces cylindrosporus. Taxonomy (GTDB): domain Bacteria; phylum Actinomycetota; class Actinomycetes; order Streptomycetales; family Streptomycetaceae; genus Streptomyces; species Streptomyces cylindrosporus. The sequence continues at coordinate 668,487 of NZ_JALDAY010000003.1, read as the reverse complement.
AGCTGGGCCAGATGATCGTCTCCGGCGACCTGGGCGCGGACCGCCCGCTGGTGCCCGAGGAGATCGGCCAGCGTTTCGAGGTCTCCCGCACCGTAGTCCGCGAGTCGCTCCGCGTCCTGGAGGCCAAGGGCCTGGTGAGCGCCCGGCCGAACGTCGGCACGCGCGTGCGTCCCGTCAGCGACTGGAACCTGCTCGACCCGGACATCATCGAATGGCGCGCCTTCGGGCCGCAGCGCGACGACCAGCGCCGCGAGCTGAGCGAGCTGCGCTGGACGATCGAACCGCTCGCCGCCCGCCTCGCCGCCGGGCACGGGCGCGAGGACGTCCAGCAGCGCCTCGCCGACATGGTGGAGATCATGGGTCACGCGATGGGGCAGGGTGACGCGCTCACCTTCTCCCGCGCCGACGCCGAGTTCCACTCGCTGCTCATCCAGGTCGCCGGCAACCGCATGCTGGAGCACCTCTCCGGGATCGTGTCGGCCGCGCTCCAGGTCTCCGGCGGCCCCGTCACCGGCTGTGACCGGCCCAACGAGACCTCGCTCACGTACCACGGCCGGATCGTCGACGCCCTCGCGGCCGGCGACGGCACGGGCGCCGAGACGGCCATGCGCCAACTGCTCACCGTCCACCCCGAGGTGGAGCGCGTGGTGCCGGCGCCGCGCGAGCACTGAGCGCGCGCACCGCGGGTGGCGCGGCCGGGTATGTCTCCCCCTCCTGTGGCATCGCCTGGCCGGCGAACCGTCTCCCGTCGGACCCCGCAGGATCTCCGCCGTCCTGCGGGGTCCGACGGTGCGACGGGCCGTGTGTTCCGGGCGCGAGCCCTGGGTAGGAGGTGTTGGTGGCCTTCTCTGCCCCTGTCTGACCGTTTTTGAGCGCTTACGGGGTGTGACTCGGGCCACGCAGATTGGGCGTAACGCTCGTGGGAACAGCGCGATGACCTAAGAGGTGACAGCCGAGGAGGGAATACGGACGCCGTTCACGGCGCTGTGCATCTTCCCGGCCCCCGCCCGCGCCGTCGGCCCGATCCTCAAAGCCGGCGGTCGGCTCCTGTCCGTCCCGGACGGGGCCGGAAGCCGTTTTCCAACGTTCCGAGAGGTTGTTCGTGTCGGCCAGCACATCCCGTACGCTCCCGCCGGAGATCGCCGAGTCCGTCTCTGTCATGGCTCTCATCGAGCGGGGAAAGGCCGAGGGGCAGATCGCCGGCGACGATGTGCGTCGGGCCTTCGAAGCTGACCAGATTCCGGCCACTCAGTGGAAGAACGTACTGCGCAGCCTCAACCAGATCCTCGAGGAAGAGGGTGTGACGCTGATGGTCAGTGCCGCGGAGCCCAAGCGCACCCGAAAGAGCGTCGCAGCGAAGAGTCCGGCCAAGCGCACCGCCACCAAGACGGTCGCGGCGAAGACGGTGACCGCGAAGAAGGCCACCGCCACCGCGACCCCGGCGGCGCCCGCTGCCGACCCGCCGGTCGAGGACGACGCCCCAAAGGCAGTTGCCAAGAAGACGGCCGCCAAGAAGACGACGGCGGCGGCCGCGAAGAAGACCGTCGCCAAGAAGACGGCGGCGAAGAAGACCAGCGCCAAGAAGGACGACGCCGAGGTCATCGAGGAGGAGGTGCTCGAGGACACCCCCAAGGGCGGCGACGAGCCCGAGGGTGCCGAGAGCGCGGGCTTCGTGCTGTCCGACGAGGACGAGGACGACGCGCCGGCCCAGCAGGTCGCCGCCGCGGGTGCCACCGCCGACCCGGTCAAGGACTACCTCAAGCAGATCGGCAAGGTCCCCCTCCTCAACGCCGAGCAGGAGGTCGAGCTCGCCAAGCGCATCGAGGCGGGCCTGTTCGCCGAGGACAAGCTGGCCAACGCCGACAAGCTGGCCCCCAAGCTCAAGCGCGAGCTGGAGATCATCGCCGAGGACGGCCGCCGCGCCAAGAACCACCTCCTGGAGGCCAACCTCCGTCTGGTGGTCTCGCTGGCCAAGCGTTACACCGGCCGCGGCATGCTCTTCCTGGACCTCATCCAGGAGGGCAACCTCGGTCTGATCCGTGCGGTCGAGAAGTTCGACTACACCAAGGGCTACAAGTTCTCCACGTACGCCACCTGGTGGATCCGTCAGGCGATCACCCGCGCCATGGCCGACCAGGCCCGCACCATCCGTATCCCGGTGCACATGGTCGAGGTCATCAACAAGCTCGCGCGCGTGCAGCGCCAGATGCTCCAGGACCTGGGCCGCGAGCCCACCCCGGAGGAGCTGGCCAAGGAACTCGACATGACCCCGGAGAAGGTCATCGAGGTCCAGAAGTACGGCCGTGAGCCCATCTCCCTGCACACCCCGCTGGGCGAGGACGGCGACAGCGAGTTCGGTGACCTCATCGAGGACTCCGAGGCCGTCGTCCCGGCCGACGCGGTCAGCTTCACGCTCCTGCAGGAGCAGCTGCACTCCGTCCTGGACACCCTGTCCGAGCGCGAGGCGGGCGTCGTCTCCATGCGCTTCGGTCTCACCGACGGTCAGCCGAAGACCCTCGACGAGATCGGCAAGGTGTACGGCGTCACGCGCGAGCGCATCCGCCAGATCGAGTCCAAGACCATGTCGAAGCTGCGCCACCCGTCGCGTTCGCAGGTGCTGCGCGACTACCTCGACTAGGTCGCGGTCGTACGACGTCCAAGGCCCGGTTCCCCGCGGGGAACCGGGCCTTGTCGCGCAGGTGCGCGGGTGCGGGGTGCGGCCGACTGGATCACTCTGGGTGTCCTGTGATCATCCCAGAGTGAGGAGCGTGCATGCGCCGTTCTCTTGTGCGGACCCTGACCCGGCCGCTGGTCCTGGCGGCCGCGGCGACCGCCATACCGCTGCTGTCCGCCGCCCCGGCGCCCGCGGGCGTCGTCGTCGGCGGCTTCCCTGCCGACATCTCCGGGAGCCCCTGGACGGTCGCGCTGTCCAGCCGTGACCGGTTCGGGGGTACGCGCGCGGGGCAGTTCTGCGGTGGCGTGGCCGTCGGCCGTACGACAGTGCTCACGGCGGCCCACTGCATGGGCGAGGACGTCCTGGGGGCACCTCCGAACCGGGTACGGGACCTGAAGGCCATCGTGGGCCGTACGGACCTGCTCTCGGACCAGGGCAGGGAGATCCGGGTCCGGAGCGTCCGGGTGAATCCGGGCTACGACAGCCTCAGCAACTCCGGGGACTTCGCCGTACTCACTCTCGCCGAGCCGCTGCCGCAGAGTTGGGTCGTCGCGATGGCGGCCGCCGGTGATCCCGCCTACGAGCCCGGTACGAGCGCCATGGTCTATGGCTGGGGGGATGTCACGGGCGGCGGCGACTACGCGCGCGGTCTGCGCGCGGCAAGCGTGCACGTCATGCCCGACGCCCAGTGCGAGCAGGCGTACCCGGGGAGCTCGGACGGCACCTATGTGGCCCGGAGCATGCTGTGCGCTGGGGAGCCGGAGGGCGGGCGGGACGCCTGCCAGGGGGACAGCGGCGGGCCCCTCGTCGCCCAGGGGAAGCTGATCGGGCTGGTGTCGTGGGGGAGCGGCTGCGGCCGGGCGGGCAGTCCAGGCGTCTACACGCGCGTGTCCGAGGTCGTACGGGCACTGGGCGGGGGCGGTGCGGCCGGCGGCCCGGAGAGGGCCGCAGGCGGGGTCTGAGCGCCTCCACGGCTACGAGAGCGGGCGGCGCGGTCCCTGAAGCAGGGGCCGCGCCGCCCGTAACCGGCCTGTGCCGGAGCTGGCTCGTCGTGGATGCGAGGTGTCAGCGCTCTTCTTCGGAGGCGGTGGCAGGAACGGTCGTCAGCCGCTCCGTCTCGTCCTGTATCTCAGCGGCGATCTTCTTGAGTTCCGGCTCGAACTTGCGACCGTGGTGGGCGCAGAAGAGCAGTTCGCCGCCGCTGAGCAGTACAACGCGCACGTATGCCTGTGCGCCGCAGCGGTCGCAGCGATCGGCGGCCGTCAGCGGGCTCGCGGGGGTCAGAACAGTAGTCACGTCGCCTCTTCTCTAGCTCGACGAGCTGTCGTACCAGGGTCAACATCCAACCAGCCCCAAAACGTTCCCGCCCGGGGCTTTTCCTCGAAAGATTTTTTCGAGGCCGGCTGTCTGTTGCCGGTTGGCGGCGAATGTGCCGTATTGCGTGTCTTTGTGTTGTACGGGTTCGCGCTGGCTGTCAGTGTCCGTCCTCCCGGCTGGCTTGCCGGTTTGTTCATGAGGACGTGCCCGGAGCCTAAATGGTTCATGCCTGGAAGGGAACGTGATATGTACTTCACTCCATCGAGGGATCGAACACTCATGCGACTCTGGACTACCCTGAGTTCAGACGAGGGTGGCGTGACAACGGCTCTACCAGGCCTCGGTACCCTCTTCACGGCAACCGAAGCCGCGCCCTTACCCAGAAGGGCCCCATCTGAAATTCAGCGAGGAGCGAACCGCGTGACCGCCGAAACGTCCGTGTCGTCCACAGCGCTGCTGGCAGGAGCAGAGCGGGACGGTTCCAACTACACCGCGCGGCACCTGCTCGTCCTCGAGGGGCTCGAGGCCGTGCGCAAGCGCCCGGGCATGTACATCGGGTCGACCGACAGCCGCGGTCTGATGCACTGCCTGTGGGAGATCATCGACAACTCCGTCGACGAGGCCCTCGGTGGCTACTGCGACCACATCGAGGTGATCCTCCACGACGACGGGTCGGTGGAGGTGCGGGACAACGGCCGGGGCATCCCGGTCGACGTCGAGCCGAAGACCGGCCTGTCCGGCGTCGAGGTCGTCATGACCAAGCTGCACGCCGGCGGCAAGTTCGGCGGCGGCTCCTACGCCGCTTCCGGCGGTCTGCACGGCGTGGGCGCCTCGGTGGTGAACGCCCTGTCGGCCCGGCTGGACGTCGAGGTGGACCGTGGCGGCCACACGCACGCCATCAGCTTCCGGCGCGGTGTGCCGGGCGCCTTCTCCGCGACCGGCCCGGACGCCAAGTTCGAGGCCACCAGCGGCCTGCGCAAGGCCAAGAAGATCCCCAGGACCCGCACCGGCACGCGCGTGCGTTACTGGGCCGACCGCCAGATCTTCCTCAAGGACGCCAAGCTCTCCCTGGACAACCTCCACCAGCGCGCCCGCCAGACCGCTTTCCTGGTGCCCGGCCTGACCATCGTCGTCCGCGACGAGTTCGGCCTCGGCGAGGGCGGCAGCAAGGGCGAGGAGTCCTTCCGCTTCGACGGCGGCATCAGCGAGTTCTGCGAGTACCTGGCCGGCGACAAGCCGGTCAACGACGTCCTCCGCTTCTCCGGCCAGGGCACCTTCAAGGAGACGGTCCCGGTCCTGGACGAGCACGGGCAGATGACGCCCACCCAGGTCACCCGCGAGCTCGACGTCGACGTCGCGATGCGGTGGGGCACCGGGTACGACACGACCCTGAAGTCGTTCGTGAACATCATCGCCACCCCCAAGGGCGGCACCCACGTCGCGGGCTTCGAGACAGCGGTGACCAGCACGCTGAACGAGGTGCTGCGTGCCAAGAAGCTGCTGCGCGTCGCCGAGGACGACATCGTCAAGGACGACGCCCTGGAGGGCCTCACGGCGGTCGTCACCGTCCGCCTGGCCGAGCCGCAGTTCGAGGGCCAGACCAAGGAGGTCCTCGGCACCTCGGCGGCCCGCCGCATCGTGAACACGGTGATCTCCAAGGAGCTCAAGGCGTTCCTGACCTCCACCAAGCGGGACGCGGCCGCCCAGGCCCGGGTCGTCATGGAGAAGGCCGTCGCGGCGGCACGCACGCGTATCGCCGCCCGCCAGCACAAGGACGCCCAGCGCCGGAAGACGGCCCTGGAGTCCTCCTCGCTGCCGGCCAAGCTCGCCGACTGCCGCAGCGACGACGTGGACCGCAGCGAGCTGTTCATCGTCGAGGGCGACTCCGCGCTCGGCACCGCCAAGCTGGCGCGCAACTCCGAGTTCCAGGCGCTGCTGCCGATCCGCGGCAAGATCCTCAACGTCCAGAAGTCGTCCGTGACCGACATGCTGAAGAACGCCGAGTGCGGCGCGATCATCCAGGTCATAGGAGCGGGCTCGGGCCGGACCTTCGACATCGACGCGGCCCGCTACGGCAAGATCATCATGATGACCGACGCCGACGTCGACGGCTCGCACATCCGGACTCTGCTGCTGACGCTCTTCCACCGCTACATGCGGCCGATGGTCGAGGCCGGCCGGGTCTTCGCCGCGGTGCCTCCGCTGCACCGCATCGAACTCGTCCAGCCGAAGAAGGGCCAGGACAAGTACGTCTACACGTACTCGGACCGCGAACTGCGCGACAAGCTGCTCGAGTTCGAGAGCAAGGGCATCCGGTACAAGGACGCCATCCAGCGCTACAAGGGTCTGGGCGAGATGGACGCCGACCAGCTGGCCGAGACGACGATGGACCCGCGCCACCGCACCCTGCGCCGGATCAACCTCTCCGACCTCGACTCCGCGGAGACGGTCTTCGACCTGCTGATGGGCAACGACGTGGCACCCCGCAAGGAGTTCATCTCCAGCTCGGCGGCGACGCTGGACAGGTCGCGCATCGACGCGTAGCGGCTGCGCCGGGCTCGGGGGCGCCGAGGGCTCAGGTTGGGGTGGCTCGGCCCGAACCGAGCCGACCGGCGGCCTCGCCGGACGAGACCGGTTTCCGTCGGCTCCACCCGTGGGTGGAGCCGACGGCCGTTTGCGGATCCACCCACGATCCACCCCTGCTCCGATCTGCCGACCTGCGGATTTCCGTAGCGTCGAAGGCGTCGGCAGCGCTCGCTGCCGCGACTCCCTTCTTCGCACACGGAGGCTCAGATGTCCGGGCTCGCCAACGCGCTGATGATCGCGGCCGTCGTGGTCCTGGTGATCGTGCGACAGTTCCGCGCCCAGCAGATAGGCACCTCGAAGCGCTGGTGGCTCATCCCCGTCGTCCTCGCCGTGGTAGCGCTGCGCCAACCCGGAGTCGTCGACGCCCACCACCGCACCGAGTCGGTGGCCCTGCTGGCCGTGGAACTGCTCATCGGCCTCGCCACGGGAGCCGGCTGGGCCTGGACCACCCGCATATGGGCCGAGCCGGACGGCAGCGTATGGAGCAAGAGCAGCAAGGCGAGCGTGACCGTCTGGATCATCGGCATCGCCCTGCGCGTCGGCCTCTTCGCGCTCGGCGCCGCCCTCGGCGTGCACCAGGACAGCTCCGCCCTGCTCCTCGCCCTCGCAGCCACCCTGCTGGTTCGCGGCGGGATCCTGGTGTGGCGGGCCCAGTCCGTTGCACCGGCGGCCCCCGCGGCCAGGACGTACGGTGACCACACGGCCCGGTTCGCGCGGAAGGAGCGTGTGTGACGGAGACTTCATGGACACGCTGGCCCTCCCGGGAGGCGCTGAGCCGCGACGGAATCTCACGGTCTCGGCGGCTGCTGGGCTGGGTCGTGCGGCTGCTGGTGATCGGCATGCTCCTGTGGGGCGCCTACAACAGCACCCATGTCCACGGATGGGGCGCGGTCGCGGCCGTCGCGGGTGTCCTGCTCGCCTCCCTCGCAGCCTGGGCGTTCTGGCGTACCACGCTCGCGCACCGGCTCCTGCCGTCGATCGCCCTCATCGCCGTGCTCATGGGGATCGCGGTCGCGGGCGAGGCCGGCGGGTTCACGACGGCGGCTCTCGTCATCTGGTGCGGCTGTGCCGTCGGTGCCCTGGAGCGGCTGCCGCTCGCCGCCGCCGTGCCCGTCATGTCGGTCGCCCTCGCCGCTTTCGCCGCGATGAACAACGACGTGTGGCTGACCACCGCGGTGACGACAGCCGGGCTGGGGCTCGCCGGGTACACCCTGCGCCTCGACGCGGAGGCCCGCGGCACCGCGCAGCAACTGCTCGCGCAGGAGCGGGCCGCCCGGGCCGCCGAGGCGGAGTCGGCGGCACTCGCCGAGCGGGCCCGGATCGCGCGCGAGATCCACGACGTGCTGGCGCACAGCCTCTCGGCACAGCTCGTGCACCTGGAGGCGGCCCGCCTGCTGATCGAGCGGGGCGCGGACCGGGAGCAGATCCTGGAGCGGGTGGTGGCGGCACGCGGCATGGCCCGGGACGGCCTCGACGAGACCCGGCAGGCGCTCTCCGCGCTGCGCGGCGAGCTGACCCCGCTGGAGGACTTCCTGTCGCAGCTCGTCGGTACGACCTCCGGTGCCGAGGTCACCATTACGGGTGAGCGCAAGCCGCTGCCCGCGGAGGCCTCGCAGGCCGTGCGCAGGGTCGCCCAGGAAGCCCTGACGAACGTGCGCAAGCATGCGCCGGGAGCCAAGGTGCGGGTGCGGCTGGACTACGACGACCATCAAGTGACGCTGGCCGTACGGGACTCGGGCGGTCCGCCGGGCGAGCTGAGCGAGGCGGGCGCCGGGTACGGTCTGCTGGGCATGCGGGAGCGTGCCGAGCTGCTGGGCGGTTCGCTGGACGCAGGGCCGGACGAGGAGGGGTTCGCGGTGACGCTGAAGGTGCCCGTATGACGGAAGGGGCTGAGACTGAGACGCGGCCCGCGCGGGTCGTCGTCGCGGACGACCAGACCGTCGTCCGGGAGGGCATCGTGATGCTGCTCGGCCTCCTGCCCGGGATCGAGGTCGTCGGCGCCGCGGGGGACGGGGAGGAGGCGGTGCAGCTCGTTGCCGAACTCGCCCCGGACGTGGTGCTGATGGACCTGCGCATGCCCAGATGCGACGGCGTCGAGGCGACCCGGCGCATCAGGGCCGAGCACTCCGGGACCCAGGTCGTGGTGCTGACGACCTTCGCGGACGACGAGTCGCTGTTCCCGGCGCTGCGGGCAGGAGCGCGGGGCTACCTCACCAAGGACGCGGGAGGGGACGAGATCGTACGGGCCGTGCAGAGCGTGCTGTCCGGGGACGCGGGGCTGTCGCCCAGCATCCAACGGCGGCTGCTGGAGCGGCTGTCGGAGCCCGAACCGCGGCCGGTCGCCCCGGCCGAGCCGCCCGACGGCCTCACCGCGCGGGAGATCGAGGTCCTGGTGCTGATCGCCGAGGGGCTCAGCAACACGGAGATCGGCCGCAAGCTGCATGTGTCCACGGCGACGGTGAAGACGCACATCAACAACATGTTCACCAAGACGGGACTCAAGGACCGCGCCCAGGCGGTGCGTTACGCGTACGCGAAGGGGATCGCGCGGCCACCGGTGGGTTGAATCACCTGATGGGGTGAAGAGCGCGGGGAAGAGAAGTCGGGGATCTTCCCGTTCTGTCCATCCTTGGGCATGCAGTCAAGCAATGGTCGTCCCCGCGGAGGCGGGGGTGGCGCCGAGAGTCCGGCCGAGATCCGCGAGGGTCAAGACCAGGCCCGTGCCGAGGCGCCCGGGGGCATGAGGTACGACGACCCGTGGTACGACGCACTCGCCTCCGGCTGGGGCGAGTCGGACGGTTCCGGCGTGCCCGCGCCGGTGCCGGCGCAACAGGCGGGCGAGGAGCGAGGGGTCGCCGCGGCCGACGTCTATCTGGAGGTGCAGCGGAGCGCGGCGTTCCAGGAAGTGCGCAGCCGCTACCGGAGGTTCGTGGTGCCGGGAGTCGCCGTCTTCCTCACGTGGTACGTGGGGTACGTGGTGACTGCCACGACCGCGCCGGGGCTGATGGCACGGCCGGTGGCGGGCGCCCTGAACGTGGCGATGCTCGCCGGGCTCGGACAGTTCCTCACGACGTTCCTGCTCGCCTGGGCCTACGCCCGGCACGCACGGCTGCGCAGGGACCGGGCCGCGCTCGAACTGCGCTGGGACACCCAGGAACTGACGCGCTCGGTCCGGGGCGGTGCGCTGTGACGGGCCATCATCAGACGCTGGCGCTACTCCTGTTCAGCGCGTTCGTCGCCGTCACGCTGGCGATCACGACCTGGGTCAGCCGCAACCGGCACGGCTCGGCGGAGGAGTTCTACGCCGGCGGGCGGCTCTTCTCACCTCTGGAGAATGGTTTTGCCATCGCGGGCGACTACATGTCCGCCGCCTCCTTCCTGGGCGTCACCGGACTCATCGCGCTGTTCGGCTACGACGGCCTGCTCTACGTGGTCGGCTTCCTGGTGGCCTGGCTCCTGGTGCTGTTCCTGGTCGCCGAACTGGTCCGCAACTGCGGGCGGTTCACCCTCGCCGACGTGGTGGCGGCGCGGATGAGCGAGCGGCCGGTGCGGATCGCGGCGGGAACTTCCTCGGTCACCGTGTCCGTTCTGTATTTGGTGGCGCAAATGGTCGGGGCGGGCAGCCTGGTCGCGCTGCTGCTCGGGCGGACGAGCGAGGCCGCGCAGGCGTGGACCGTGATCGGCGTCGGCGCGCTCATGGTGATCTATGTGTCGTTGGGAGGGATGCGGGCCACCACCTGGATCCAGATCGTCAAGGCGGTTCTGCTGCTCGGCGGCACGATCGCGCTCACGGTCCTCGTCGTGCTGCGCTTCCACGGCGACGTCGACCGACTGCTGCTCACGGCGGCCGAGCGCAGTGGCCACGGCGACGCCTTCCTGGCTCCGGGACTGAAGTACGGCGGGAGCTGGACCGCCCGCTTCGACTTCATCAGCCTGGGGCTCGCGCTGGTGCTGGGCACGGCTGGGCTGCCGCACATCCTGTCCCGCTTCTACACCGTGCCCACCGCCCGGGCGGCCCGGCGTTCGGTGCTCTGGTCGATCGGGCTCATCGGCGGCTTTTATCTGATGACGATCATCCTCGGCTTCGGCGCCGCCGCGATCGTGGGGCCCGAGGCGGTACGCGGGTCGAACGCGGCCGGGAACACGGCGGTTCCGCTGCTGGCGCTCGATCTGGGCGGCGGTGCGGATTCCACCGGAGGAACGGTTCTCTTCGCCATCGTGGCCGCCGTCGCCTTCGCAACGATCCTCGCGGTGGTTGCCGGGATCACGCTCGCCTCCTCGGCGTCCGTGGCCCACGACCTGTACGCGTCCCTGCGACGCCGGCGGACCGAGCCGCGCAGCGAGGTGGCTGTCGCGCGCGTCGCCTCCGTCGGCATCGGCGTGGTTGCCATCGGCCTCGGCCTGCTGGCCCGCGACCTCAACGTCGCCTTCCTGGTGGGCCTCGCCTTCGCGGTCGCCGCCTCCGCGAACCTCCCGGTGCTGATGTACTCGCTGTTCTGGCGCGGCTTCACCACCCGCGGCGCGGTGTGGGCCGTATACGGCGGGCTCGTCCCCGCGCTCGGGCTCGTGGTGCTGTCGCCGGTGGTGTCGGGCAGCCCCGAATCCCTCTTCCCCGGTGTCGACTTCCAGTACTTCCCGCTCCAGAACCCCGGCCTGGTGTCGATCCCGCTCGGTTTCCTCGCGGGCTGGCTCGGCACGGTCACCTCCGCCGAGGTCCCGGACGAGGCCAAGCACGCGGAGACCGAGGTGCGGTCGCTGACGGGGGCCGGGGCCGTGTAGCCGCCGGGCGCCCTCGTCGTCGTACCGCAGGAAATGACGGCCCCTTCACCGCCGTAACGCATGAATCGAAGTCGTCGGGTTACGGGGCCACCCATGCGTACAGGTGCTCCGGGCGGCCCGTGTCGCCGTATTTGAGGGAGAGGCGGAGGCGGCCGGCCTGTTCGAGGTTGCGGAGGTAGCGCTGGGCCGTGGAGCGGCTCAGGCCTGTCTCGGCGGCGACCTCGTGGGCCGAGAGCGGGTGGTCGGCGTGGTGCAGGACGCGGCAGATGAGGTCGCTCGTCGGCTCCGAGTGGCCGCTGGGGAGGCCGGGGGACGACGGCGCCGGGCTGGTGCGCAGCGCGCCGAAGATCCGGTCGACCTGCTCCTGGCCGGCGATCCCGCGGCCGCCGACGCGGTCGACGGTGCGGCGCAGGGCGGCGTAGGAGTCGAGGCGGGTGCGCAGGGCGGCGAAGGTGAACGGCTTGACCAGGTAGTGCAGCGCGCCCAGGCGCATGGCGGCCTGCACGGTGGTCACGTCGCTGGCCGCGGTGATCATGATGACGTCGGTGCCGTGGCCCTGTTCCCGCATGCGATGGACGAGTTCGAGGCCCGTCTGGTCGGGCAGGTAGTGGTCGAGCAGGACCAGGTCGATGGTTCCGCGCTGGACGCTGGCCAGGGCCTGGGCAGCGCTGTGCGCGCGGGCGGCGACCCGGAAGCCGGGAACCTTTCCCACGTACTTGGCGTTGATCTCGGCGACGCGGAAATCGTCGTCCACGACCAGGACGTCAATCATCGGGCCTCTTTCTGTCAAGGCCTGGCGAGCGTTAAGCCCGTGTTTCGGCTCCGCTGTTGTAGCGCGAGCAAAAAGAGCACAACAGGCTGTTGCAAGCAAAAGAACGGCATGTGCTCACAAGGCTGCTGCTGTGGCTCGGGCCACATCTACCGTCCCCGGCCATGAGCGCAGACACCAGCCCCGCCATTCAGCTGCGGGGCGCGAGCAAGATCTTCAGGACCCCGTCGGGGGGTCTGCACACGGCAGTCAGGGAACTTGATCTCACGGTCGGGCGTGGGGAGTTCGTGGCGGTCGTCGGTCCCACGGGCTGCGGTAAGTCGACCACGTTGACGCTGGTCAGCGGGTTGGAGGAGCCCACCGAGGGCGAGGTTCTGGTCGCGGGGGAGCCGGTGAACGGCGTCGGCGACAAGGTCGGTTTCGTCTTCCAGCAGGACGCCACCTTCCCCTGGCGCACCGTCCTGTCCAACGTCATGGCGGGCCCCCGCTTCCGCGGCGTGCCCAAGGCGGAGGCGAAGCAGAAGGCCCGCGAATGGCTGGCCCGGGTCGGGCTCGCCGCCTTCGAGGACCGCTACCCGCACCAGCTCTCCGGCGGCCAGCGCAAGCGCGTCGCGCTCGCCGCGACCTTCGTCAACGACCCCGAGATCCTGCTGATGGACGAGCCCTTCTCGGCGCTCGACGTGCAGACCAGGGCGCTGATGTCGGACGAACTGCTGGAGCTGTGGTCGGGCACGGGCGCCTCCGTCGTCTTCGTCACCCACGACCTGGAGGAGTCCATCGCCCTGGCCGACAAGGTCGTCGTGATGACCGCGGGGCCGGCCACCGTCAAGCAGGTCTTCGACATCGACCTGCCGCGGCCCCGCAAGGTCGAGTCGGTGCGTCTGGAGCCGCGGTTCATCGAGATCTACCGCGAGATCTGGGAGTCGCTCGGCGAAGAGGTCCGCATCACCCGCGAGAGGGGTGCCGCCAATGTCGCCTGACGTCCTCAGCACACCGGTCGTCGACACGGTCAAGGCACCGGACCGCGCCCAGTCACGCGCGCGTGCCGCCCGCCGACGCAAGATCGTCGTCACGGCCACCCGCGTACTCCTCCTGGTCGCCGTCCTGGGCCTGTGGGAGGCGTTCGCCCGGACCAAGGTCATCGATCCGTTCAACTTCTCGATGCCCTCGAAGATCTGGGACCAGATTTCCACCTGGGTGATGCACGGGACGGCCATCGGCTCTCTGGGCGAGCAGATCTGGTACACGCTGTACGAGGCGCTGCTCGGCTGGGTCCTGGGTGTGCTCGCCGGTGTCGTGTTCGGCATCGTCCTCGGGCGGATCACCTTCCTCGCCGATGTCCTTGGTCCATACATCAAGGTGCTCAACTCAATACCCAGGATCGTCCTCGCCCCGATCTTCATGATCTGGTTCGGACTCGGCCCGGCCTCCAAGGTCGCCTCCGCCGTCGTCCTGGTCTTCTTCCCGGTCTTCTTCAACGCCTTCCAGGGCGCTCGTGAGGTCGACCGCAACCTCGTCGCCAACGCCCGGATCCTGGGTGCGAGCAACCGCAGGGTGACGCTCCAGGTGGTCATCCCCTCAGCGACCTCGTGGATCTTCACCAGCCTGCACGTCAGCTTCGGCTTCGCCCTCATCGGCGCCATCGTCGGCGAGTACATCGGCGCGACCAAGGGCGTCGGCCTGCTCATCTCGCAGTCGCAGGGCACCTTCAACACGGCCGGTGTGTACGCCGCGATGGTCATCCTCGCCGTCGTCGCGCTCGCCGCCGAGGGGCTGCTGACCTTCGCCGAGCGCCGCATCTTCCGGTGGAAGCCGGCGGGCTCCGACAGCTGAACGCCCTCGACGCCCCCTGAAGCCACCCCCCTTCCTCCCGCACCGCCCTCTCACAAGGACGTGAACCCTCATGCGCAAGTCCGCCAGATACACCACCCTGGCCGCCGCCGGCCTGCTCGCCCTCTCCTCCCTCACCGCCTGCGCCAACGACGCGGCCAGCACCGCCTCCACGAGCAAGGGCGACGGCAAGGGTACGAAGGTCAAGATCATGGTCGGTGGCCTGGACAAGGTGATCTACCTGCCCGCGATGCTCGCCCAGCGCCTGGGCTACTTCGACGCCGAGGGCCTCGACGTGGAGCTGCTGAGCGAGCCGGCCGGCGTCCAGGCCGAGACCGCGCTGGTCTCCGGGCAGGTCCAGGGGGCCGTCGGCTTCTACGACCACACCCTCGACCTGCAGACCAAGGGCAAGTCCGTGGAGTCCGTCGTGCAGTTCTCGCAGGCGCCCGGCGAGGTCGAGATCGTCTCCACCAAGGCCGAGGGCGACATCAAGTCGCCGAAGGACTTCAAGGGCAAGAAGCTCGGCATCACCGGCCTCGGCTCGTCGACGGACTTCCTCACCAAGTACCTCGCCGTCAAGAACGGTGTGAAGGTCAGCGAGTTCACGCCGGTCGCCGTCGGCGCGGGACCGACCTTCATCTCGGCGCTGCAGAAGGGCGCGATCGACGGCGGTATGACGACCGACCCGACCGTCGCCACGATCCTCGACAAGAAGGCGGGCAAGGTCCTGCTGGACATGCGGACGCCCGAGGGCTCCCAGGAGGCGCTCGGCGGCCCGTACCCGTCGTCAAGCCTGTACATGCAGACGGACTGGGTCAACGGTCACAAGGACACCGTCCAGAAGTTGGCCAATGCATTCGTCAAGACGCTCAAGTGGATGTCCACCCACAGCTCGACCGAGATCGCCGACAAGATGCCCGCCGACTACTCCCAAGGCAACAAGGTCCTCTACGCCGCGGCGATCCAGAGCTCGCTGCCGATGTTCACCAAGGACGGCGTGATGCCCGCCGAGGGGCCCGCAACTGTTGAGAAGGTGCTCAAGGCGTTCAACCCCAACATCAAGAACGCCAAGGTGGACCTGAGCAAGACGTTCACTACCGAGTTCGTGGAGAAGGTCGCGCACTGATTACGTATCCATGAGGGGGCACGGCCCCTTCCCCCGCCCCCAACGGCCGTGCCCTCAGGCGCGGGTCGCCCACACGTAACGGTGTTCAGGGCGGCCCGCGTCGCCGTATTTCAGCGTGAGCCGGGCCCGGCCCGTGCGCTCCAGGAGCTTCAGATAGCGCTGCGCGGTCTGCCGGCTCACTCCCGTCCGGTCGGCGATCTCCTGGGCGGACAGCGGGCCTTCGGCGCTCATCAGGGACTGGCGCACGAGCTCCGCGGTGGAGGGGGAGTGTCCCTTGGGCAGCCCCGGCTCCGAAGGCGTGGACAGCGCGCCGAAGATGCGGTCCACCTCGGCCTGCTCCGCCTCGCCGCCGCCGTCCAGCGTGCGGCGCAGCGCCGCGTACGCCTCCAGCTTGCTGCGCAGTCCCGCGAACGCGAACGGCTTCACCAGGTACTGCAGCGCCCCGTGCCGCATGGCGGCCTGCACGGTCGACACGTCCCGGGCCGCCGTCACCATGATCACGTCGGTCTGGTGGCCGCGCCGGCGCATCTCCTGGACGACCGCCAGACCGGTCTCGTCGGGCAGGTAGTGGTCCATCAGGACCAGGTCCAGCCGGGGCAGCGCCTCCAGCTGACGCAGCGCCTCGGCCGCGCTGTGCGCCTCGCCGGCGACGTGGAAGCCCGGCACCTTCTCGACGTAGGCGGCGTTGACCTGCGCGACCCTGGTGTCGTCGTCCACGACCAGGACCTCGATCATCGCGACTCCTCCTTGACGGGCGTGTCCACAGGAGCGCTCAGCGCGGGTTCCGGCGCCGGGTCGTCCAGGGCCTCGGGCAGTACGACGGTGAACTCCGCGCCGCCGCCGTGCGCCTCGCCCACGGTCGCGCTGCCGCCCTGCCGTTCCGCGAGCCTGCGCACCATGGAGAGCCCGATGCCGCGCTTGCGGTGGGCGGGCGGCTCCTTGGTGGACCATCCCTCGGTGAAGATCAACTCCCGCTGTTCCGGCGGGATTCCCGGCCCGGTGTCGCGCACCCTGAGGACGGCGGTACGTCCCTCGGCGCGCAACTCGACCTCCACGCGCGCGTGCGGAGTGCCCGCGACCGCGTCGAGCGCGTTGTCGACCAGGTTGCCGACGACCGTGACGACCCCCCTGGCGTCGATCAGCCGGTCCGGCAGCCGGGTCCGGTCCGAGATCCACAGGGCGACGCCGCGCTCGGCGGCGACGGTCGCCTTGCCGACCAGCAGGGCGGCGAGCAGCGGGTCCTGGATCTTCTCGGTGACCTGTTCCGAGGTGGCCCGGTGGTCGCCGACCACCTCTCCGACGAAGTCCACGGCGTCGTCGTACATCTCCAGTTCGAGCAGCCCGAGCAGTGTGTGCATGCGGTTGGCGTGCTCGTGGTCCTGGGCGCGCAGGGCGTCGATCAGCCCGCGCGTGGAGTCGAGTTCCCGGCCGAGCTGCTCCAGCTCGGTGCGGTCGCGCAGGGTGGCGACGGCACCGCCGTCGTCGGTGGGCATGCGGTTGGCGACCAGGACGCGCTGGCCGCGCACGGTGAGCAGGTCCGTGCCGGTCACCCGGCCGGCCAGTATGTCGGCCGTACGCCCTTCGCCGAGCGCCTCGTCGGGGGAGCGGCCGACGGCCTCCTCGTCGATGCCCAGCAGGCGGTGCGCCTCGTCGTTGAGGAGTCGTACCCGGCCCGCGCGGTCCAGGGCGACGACGCCCTCCCGGATGCCGTGCAGCATCGCCTCGCGCTCCGCGAGCAGCGCCGAGATGTCGGAGAAGGCCAGGTCGCGGGTCTGCCGCTGCACCCGCCGGGAGACCAGCCAGGCGGCGAGCGCGCCGACGGCCAGGGCGCCGCCGGCGTACGCGAGCAGGCCCGGGATCGCGCTGAGCAGCCGGGCCCGCACACTGTCGTAGGCGATGCCGACAGAGACCGCGCCGACGATCCGGTGCTCGGTGTCGTACAGGGGCACCTTGCCGCGGGCCGTGCGGCCCAGGGTGCCGTTGTCGATCGCCATGACCTCGTTGCCGGCCAGGGCCTCGCCGGGGTTCGTCGAGACGATGCCGCCGATCTGCGAGGTGTCGGTGTGCGACCAGCGCACGCCCCGCCAGTCCATGATCACGACGTACCGGGCGTGGGTGGCCTTGCGGATCCGTTCCGCCGCCTTCTGCAGCGGTCCGTCCGGCGTCGGCGGGGTGGTCTGGAGCTCCTCGGCGATCTGCGCCTCCTGTGCGGTGGTCTCCGCGATCGACAGTGCGCGGCGCATCGCCTGGTCGTCCAGCTGCTGGCTGAGCGGTGCGAGGAAGAGGCCGGTCGCGAGCACCGCGACTCCCGCGGCGATCGCCACCTGCATCAGCAGCACCTGCGAGAACACCCGCTTCGGCATACCGAGGCGCAGGCGGCGTGCGGGGGGAGTGGGGCTCATACCCACGACGGTACGTGGGCGTGCCGGAACAGCCGTAGGGGGTGTGGCATGGATCTCTTGATCGAGGGCCTGGATCTCTTGATCAATGCTGAGGCTTGCAGGCCGTTGTGTTGATCAGCCGGGTCAACTCGCGAGCGCGGTCGTCCTGATCAACTCGCGAACCTCCACGACGTCCATGCGGGTCGGCGCGCCCAGGATCGACGTGCCGCAGCTCTCCGGGCGGGGCGGCGCGGACGCGCCCTGGGCCACGACGACCCGCCAGCGGCGCCCGTCCGCGTGCGTGACGGTCACCTCCCAGCGGGGGGCCGCACCGTCCGTCCGTACGACACTCAGCGCGTCCGCGGCGTACACGCGCGCGTGCGAGCGCACCGCGAGCTCGGCCGCCTGGCCCGGACGCTCCCAGGCGGAACTGCCACGGCAGCCCTCCACGACGACCCGCCCCTCCTGGACGCCGTGCAGGACGTCCTTGACGGCGTGCGCCTCGGCGCGGCCGTACGCGTAGCCGTAGGGCAGGACGAGCAGCGTGGGCGAGAAGCGATGACCACCCAGATGGGTGACCTCCCAGACGCCTTCCACGCCGGACGCGGCGAGTTCGGCCGCGAGCGGGCGGCCCAGCAGGGCGCAGCAGCGGTCCCGCTTGCCGTTGGTGCACACGAGCGCGAGCGGATCGCCCGCGTGCGGCCGCGCGGCGAGCACCGCGTCGAAGCTCTGGTGCTCGCCCCGGCCGAGCGCGGCGAAGTCAAGGTCGAGCAGCTCCCTCGGATCGCGGGTCGTGGCGGAGTGCAGCCACACCGCGCCGGGCACGGTGTGGGCCGCGTAGACCTGCCGGATGGCGGGCGTGCCGCAGTCGGCGTGCCGTCCGGGGCGGCGGATGAGCGCGATGCGGACGCCCGTGCCCTTCGCGGCAGCCTCCAGGGCGCGGCCGAGTGCCGGATCGAGGTGGCTCGACGTGAGCGCCTTGGCGCCCCAGGGACCGGACTGCTCCAGCAGCAGCCAGGTCCGCGCGGTGGCCGCGGTTCCCGCAAGGGGCTCTTCGAGATCCCGGGACGCGGTTGAGCACGTACTCACAGAGGTGAGCCTAACCTGACTTGCCCCGTGGTGACTTCCTGGCCGGGCCGTGTCCTACTCCGGCAGGGGCTGAGGCGGCTTCGGGCCTACGTAGTGTCCGCTCGGGCGCATGCGCAGCGGGCGTTCGCCGTACTCCTCCAGGGCGTGCGCGATCCACCCGGCCGTACGGGCCACGGCGAAGATCGTCTCGCCCGCAGAGGACGGCATGCCGCTGGACGCGGTGAACACGGCGAGGGCCAGGTCGACGTTGGCGTGCAGCGGGGTGTGGCGGGCCGTGGTGGCCACGATGTCGCGGGCCGCGGCCAGGGCGGGGGCCGCGTGGGGGAGCTCCTCCAGGAGGCGGAACAGGACACGCGCGCGTGGATCCTCGCCCTGGTAGAGCCGGTGGCCGAGTCCCGGAATACGGCGGCCCGCGCGCAGTTCCTCCGCGATCGGGGGAGCCGCGTCGCCCTGGTCGAGGACGTCGAGCAGCAGCCGGTGGGCGTGGCTGCTGGCGGCTCCGTGCAATGGGCCTTCGAGCACGCCGAGTCCGGCGGAGACGGCCGCGTAGGCGTGCGCGCGGGCCGACGCTGCGACGCGTACGGCGAGGGTCGAGGCGGCCAGGTCGTGGTCGACCAGGAGGGCGAGGGCGGTGTCCAGGACGCGCAGTGAGGCCTCGTCGGGTTCCTGTCCGCTCAGCCGCGCCCACAGCCGGTGGGCGAGCGGGCCCTCGTCGCGGCGGCCGCCGCGGGCCGGGAGGGCGGCGACGAGGGAGGGGATGAGGATGCGCGCGGTGCCGAGCACGGCGTCCTCGGAGAGGTCGAAGCGCAGCGGGTCCGCCACCGCGGCGGCGATCGCCGCGACCCGCAACCGGTCGGTGGGGCCGGCGTGTTCGGGCAGCGCGTCGACCGCGTGGCGGGCCACGGTGACCGAGGACTTCGGTGCGGTGAAGGTGACGCCGGGGTGGAGTGTGCCGGTCCACAGCCACTCGGCGACCTCTTCGTACGAGTGCCGCGTGGCCAGCTCGGTGGCGTCGACTCCCCGGAAGTAGTACCGGTCCTGCTCGATGAGGGTGATGCGGGTCCGGACGGACAGCTCACCGCCCGACGCCGGACTGCCGCTGCTCTCCCGCCTGTTGCGCCGAGCGAGCGCGGCGACCTCGTCGGCGTCGAAGGTGCTGCCCCGGCCGCCGGGCACGCGCCGGCTGCTGAGCTGACCGCGGCTCACGTACGCGTACACGGTCTCGGGTTTCACGCCCAGCAGTTCGGCGGCTTCCTTGGTGGTCAGCCGTTGCTCGGCGGGACCGGGGGAGGGCTCTTGATCGCGCATGGGGTCACCGTATCGGCATCACGACGTATGGATTGAATGCATTGATCAAATCAATATTGACAGGGGATGAGTCAAGCATGGACAGTCGAATCAAGTCCAGGGAGGAATCATGTCCGTCAACAGGTCAGCAGCCGCCACCGTCGACGTACCGCGGGGGCTCGCGGGTGTCGTCGTCACCGACACGGAGATAGGCGACGTCCGGGGGCTCGAAGGCTTCTACCACTATCGCCAGTACTCGGCCGTCGAACTCGCGCAGACCCGCGGCTTCGAGGACGTCTGGCATCTCCTGGTCCACGGCGAACTGCCGGACGCGGCACAGCGGTCGGCGTTCGCCGCCGAGACGGCCGCGCTGCGGCGGCTGCCCGACGAGGTGCGGGCGGCGCTGCCCGCGATCGCGGCGGCGAGCGGAGGTTCCGGCCCGCTGGCCGGCATGCGCACCGCGCTCTCGCTGCTCGGCGCGGCCAAGGGTTTCCGGCCGGTGTACGACATCGACGCGGACGAGCGTCGCCGGGACACCCTCGTGGCGGCCGCGGCCGTACCGACCCTGCTCATGGCGCTGCACCGGCTGGATCAGGGCCTCGACCCGGTCGAACCCCGCGACGACCTCTCCTATGCGGCCAACTACCTCTACATGCTGACCGGTTCGGAGCCGGGCGCGCGACAGGCGCGGGCGGTCGAGCAGTACCTGATCTCAACCATTGATCACGGCTTCAATGCATCAACCTTCACGGCGCGGGTGATCGCGTCGACCGGGGCGGACGTGGCCGCGTGTCTCGTCGGGGCCGTGGGGGCGCTGTCCGGGCCGCTGCACGGGGGTGCGCCGAGCCGGGCGCTGGACACGCTGGACGCGATCGGCACGCCGGACCGCATTGACGCATGGATCCGCGAGCGGGTCCTGTCCGGTGACCGGATCATGGGCTTCGGTCACGCCGTCTACCGTACGGAGGACCCCCGCTCGCGCATGCTCCGTGAGGTGGCCGAGAGCTTCGGCGGTCCGCGAGTGGCGTTCGCGGTGGAGGTCGAGCGCCAGGTGGAGGCGATCCTGGCGGAACTGAAACCCGGCCGGGAACTGCACACGAACGTCGAGTTCTACGCGGGCGTCGTCATGGAACTCTGCGGCCTGCCACGCGAGATGTTCACGCCGACCTTCGCGGCGGCGCGGGTGGTGGGCTGGAGCGCGAACATTTTGGAACAGGCGGAGGACCGGAAGATCATCAGGCCGGTGGCGCGGTATGTGGGGCCGGGGGCGCCGGTGGCGGTGCCGGCCTGAGGAACGCGTGTGGCCTGGTGCCGTTCTGGCGCCAGGCCTCATCGGTGGTGGTCGAGCAGAGACGGGGTGCCGAGCTGCTCGCGGCAGGTGCCCGGCGCGGAGCGTTGTCGCGTGCGGCCGGGGGGCTGGGACGGGACGGAGCTGGGGTGGAGACGTGCCCGTGGGAGAGGTCAGGCGTCGGGGATGTCCGCCTTGGCGCGGATCAGGGTCTCCCGGCTCACGACGACAATGCGTTCGTAGTCGGCTCGGGAGGCGTCCGAAGGAAGCTCACGCTCCAGCGCCTCGGTGGCCTCGGTGCCGATGACGGCGAAGTTTCCGTCGCTCAGTTCGAAGACGTCCGGGCAGTTCGCTCCTGAGGCACTGCCACGGGCACTTGGAGGCACACCGATGCGGCGCACGATCTTCAAGGGGTACCGGTCCTTACACACGATCTGGGCAGAGTGGTGGGCAGCACGTTACTGGGATTGCTGATGCACGTGCGTCTGCATCGACGAAAGTCACCCGAACCACGCTGCTGGTGCCCCTGAGTTGACCGGTGTGCCCTGGCTCCGGAAGATCAATCGGACGGCGGGTCGCCCACCACCCACCACTCGTCCGTGTCGGCCTCGTCGAGTTCCTTGATGAGCCTGTCGACCATGCGTCCGAGCCGTGCCTCGTCGGACACCGCCTTCAGCGTCGCGCGCTGCCCCTTGGAGGCTTGCCAGTACTCGCGCATCAAAGGGTTCTGGAACAGCTCGCGAGCATGCCCGTAGAACTGCTCCTGGTCGAGGATGCCCGCCCGATAGAGGTGGTAGAGGTTGATGTACCAGGCGTTGGCGTAGAGGTACTGCCGCCGTTTCGCCTCCGGGATTCTCGAGTCGTAGGTGTCGATCACCGCGGCCAGCGACGGATCGTCGATCGCCCTGGACAGCAACTCCCAGTGCATGCGCTGCTGGTGCGCCAGGGCCCTGCGCCGGGCCGCCCGCTCCTCCAGTTCCAGCCGCTTCGTCTGCAGCCGTTCCGCCTCGATGCGCCGTCGGCCTGCGGCCAGGGCCATCCCGGTGGTGGCGAGCAGCAGGCTGGCCGCGGCGAAGCCGAGCCTCCCCGCGGCGTTCTTCCGTGTGGCCATGTCAACTACCCCCGATCAGGCGGCCGTCCGCCGGTCGTCGGGGTGCGGGTCGACTGATGGGGACCGGCGAGCGGTGGGCGGCGCTTGCCGTCTCCCAGGGTGCCGAGCGGCTCTGATCGGCGGGGAGGCGGAGAGGAGGCGCACGGAGGGAAGCGAGGGTCGCACACTCCGGCGCCTTGCCCAACGTCTGCCCCGCAAGTGCTGCTAACAATCGTTCACTTCGCAGTGATTATTCCGGCTCGTATCCTGGTTCGGCATTCAAATCTCGTACGTGCGCCGCAGCCGCGATCCGGCGCACAAGGAAGCGCGGAAGAGGTCGCACGTTGAGCCAGCCGAGCCACAGCCGTCGGCAGATCCCGGTCGTCGTCCTCGCCGGATTCCTCGGTTCCGGCAAGACCACGCTCCTCAACCACCTCCTCCACCGCAGCGGCGGCAGCCGTATCGGCGCCATCGTCAACGACTTCGGTGCCATCGAGATCGATGCGATGGCGGTGGCCGGGGCGCTCGGCGACTCCACCGTCTCCCTCGGCAACGGATGCCTGTGCTGCGCCGTCGACGTCAGCGAACTCGACGTCTATCTCGACAAGCTCGCCCGGCCCGACGTCGGCATCGACGTGATCGTCATCGAGGCGAGTGGCCTTGCGGAGCCTGAAGAGCTCGTGCGGATGGTGCTGGCCAGCGAGCAGCCGGACATCGTCTACGGCGGTCTCGTCGAGGTCGTCGACGCCGCAGAGTTCGACGACACGCGCGCGAAGCATCCCGGGATCGACCGCCATCTCGCCCTCGCCGACCTCGTCGTCGTCAACAAGGTGGACCGGGCCGGGGGTGGGGAGGCGGTTCTCGGGGTTGTGCGGTCCCTTGTCGACCGTGCCGCTGTCGTACCCGCCACCTACGGACGTATCGACCCCGAGTTCCTCTTCGACTGCCGGCCCGCCGAGGAGCGCATCGGGCAGCTCTCCTTCGACGACCTGCACGATCACATCGCCGACGGCCATGATCACACCGCGGACGGACACGCGGCCCATCTGCACAGCGCGTACGACAGCCTGTCCTTCAGCTCCGACGTGCCCATGGACCCGCGTCGCCTGATGGCCTTCCTCGACAGCCGTCCCGAGGGGCTCTACCGGATCAAGGGATGCGTCGACTTCGGCGCGTACGACGCCCGGAACCGTTACGCCGTGCATGCCGTGGGCCGCTTCCTGCGGTTCTACCCGGAGGCCTGGACGGCCGGCGACCCGCGGCTCACTCAGCTCGTCCTCATCGGCTCCGGCATCGATTCCGCCGCCCTCGGCAAGGAGCTGGAGGCGTGCAGGAGCGACGCCCCGCACACCGCCGACGAGCACGGCATGTGGGGCGTCCTGCGCTACGTACGGGAGCCGGATGACGTCGAGGTCGAGGACCCGTCGGCCTAGACCGGACCCGCCACCACCGCCACCGTCTTCGGCAGCGACACGCCCGAGCCGTCGCGGCGCGGGTCGATCTCGGGGAGGTCGGCCGGGGTGCCGTTCTTCTGCGCCGCCTTCGCCGGGACCGTGCCCGCCCAGGCCAGGGAGAGGCAGTCCTCGCCCTTGAGGAACCGCTGGCAGCGGACGCCGCCGGTGGCCCGGCCCTTGCGCGGGTACTGGTCGAACGGGGTCAGCTTGGCCGTCGTCTGGACCGAGTCGTCGAGCGTGCCGCGCGAGCCCGCGACCGTGAACACGACAGCGTCGGCCGCCGGGTCCACCGCCGTGAAGGAGATGACCTTCGCGCCGTCCGTGAGCTTGATGCCGGCCATGCCGCCCGCCGGGCGTCCCTGCGGGCGCACCTGCGAGGCCTGGTAGCGCAGCAGCTGCGCGTCGTCCGTGATGAAGACCAGGTCCTCCTCGCCGGTGCTCAGCTCGACCGCGCCGACGATCCGGTCGCCCTCCTTGAGCGTGATGACCTCCAACTCCTCCTTGTTGGACGGGTAGTCGGGCACCACACGCTTGACCACGCCCTGCTCGGTGCCGAGCGCGAGGCCGGGGGAGGACTCGTCGAGGGTGGTCAGGCAGACCACCGTCTCGTCGTCCTCCAGGGAGAGGAACTCGGAGATGGGTGCTCCGCCGGACAGGTTCGGTGCCGACGCCGTCTCCGGGAGCTGCGGGAGGTCGACGACGTTGATCCGCAGGAGGCGGCCGGACGACGTCACGGCGCCGATCTCGCCGCGCGCCGTCGCCGGGACCGCCGAGACGATCACGTCGTGCTTCACGCGCCGGGCGTCGGCGTCCTCCGGGAAGGGCTCGCCGTTCGACGTACGCGCCAGCAGGCCCGTCGAGGACAGCAGCACCCGGCACGGGTCGTCCGCGACCTGCAGCGGTACGGCGGCCGCCGGGGCGCCGGACGCCTCCAGCAGGACCGTGCGCCGCTCGGTGCCGAACTTCTTGGCCACCGCGGCCAGTTCGGTCGAGACCAGCTTGCGCAGCTCGGTGTCCGAGTCCAGGATCCGGGTCAGCTCGGCGATCTCCGCGTTGAGCTTCTCCTTCTCCGACTCCAGCTCGATGCGGTCGTACTTGGTGAGACGGCGCAGCGGGGTGTCGAGGATGTACTGGGTCTGGATCTCCGACAGGGAGAAGCGCTCCATCAGGCGCTCCTTCGCCTGCGCGCTGTTCTCGCTGGAGCGGATCAGACGGATGACCTCGTCGATGTCGACGAGGGCGGTCAGCAGGCCCTCCACCAGGTGCAGGCGGTCGCGGCGTTTGGTGCGGCGGAACTCGCTGCGGCGCCGCACGACCTCGAAGCGGTGGTCGAGGTAGACCTCCAGGAGCTCCTTGAGGCCGAGGGTGAGCGGCTGGCCGTCCACCAGCGCGACGTTGTTGATGCCGAAGGACTCCTCCATCGGCGTCAGCTTGTACAGCTGCTCCAGGACGGCCTCCGGCACGAAGCCGTTCTTGATCTCGATGACCAGGCGCAGGCCGTGCTCGCGGTCGGTGAGGTCCTTGACGTCGGCGATGCCCTGGATCTTCTTCGAACCGACCAGGTCCTTGATCTTGGCGATGACCTTCTCCGGGCCGACCGTGAAGGGCAGCTCGGTGACGACCAGGCCCTTGCGGCGGGCGGTGACGGTCTCGATCTCGACCGTGGCGCGCATCTTGAAGGTGCCGCGGCCCGTCTCGTACGCGTCCCGGATGCCGGAGAGTCCGACGATACGGCCGCCGGTGGGCAGGTCGGGGCCGGGGACGTACTTCATCAGCGTTTCCAGATCCGCGTTCGGATAGCGGATCAGATGGCGGGCGGCCGCGATGACCTCGCCGAGGTTGTGCGGGGGCATGTTGGTCGCCATGCCGACCGCGATGCCCGACGAGCCGTTCACCAGCAGGTTCGGGAAGGCGGCCGGGAGGGCGACCGGCTCCTGCTCCTGGCCGTCGTAGTTGGGCGCGAAGTCGACCGTGTCCTCGTCGATCGACTCCGTCATCAGGCTGGTCGCCTGGGCCTGGCGGCACTCGGTGTACCGCATGGCGGCGGGCGGGTCGTCGTTGCCCAGCGAACCGAAGTTGCCGTGGCCGTCCACCAGCGGGACACGCATCGAGAAGGGCTGGGCCATGCGCACCAGGGCGTCGTAGATCGACGCGTCGCCATGGGGGTGCAACTTACCCATGACCTCGCCGACCACGCGCGCGCACTTCACATAGCCGCGCTCGGGGCGCAGGCCCATCTCGTTCATCTGGTAGACGATGCGCCGGTGCACCGGCTTGAGGCCGTCGCGGGCGTCGGGCAGGGCGCGGGAGTAGATGACCGAGTACGCGTACTCGAGGAAGGAGCCCTGCATCTCGTCGACGACGTCGATGTCGAGGATGCGCTCCTCGAACGAGTCGTCGGGCGGCGGGGTCTTCGTGCTGCGGCGGGCCATCGCTGCCGGCTCCTCTTTTCTGGTCGCTCGCCTTCGGGACGCGCCCCTTCGGCTCACTACTTGCTGAAGCGTGAACGGGATCTGACGCGAACCATTGTGGACCGCGGCACTGACAACACGGACGAGGACCGGGCGTGAGCCCTCCCGTCCAGCGTGCCCGCAGGCTACGCGATCCGCTGTGGGCGTACGTCCCGCGGGAACTTCGCCGACGGTCCGCACGCTTGCATACAGTGGCAGGACCGGCAGGAAAACAGCGGTTTCAACCACCGCATCCGCGAGGCGAAGGGACGTACATGCCCATGGCTCACACGGCCACAGACCAGGCAGGCACCGGGGGCCTGACAGCGACCGAGCACCGCCTGGCCAACGGGCTGCGCGTGGTGCTCTCCGAGGACCACCTGACCCCGGTCGCGGCGGTGTGCCTCTGGTACGACGTCGGCTCGCGGCACGAAGTCAAGGGACGTACCGGCCTTGCTCACCTCTTCGAGCACCTGATGTTCCAGGGCTCCGGCCAGGTCAAGGGCAACGGCCACTTCGAGCTGGTGCAGGGCGCCGGCGGCTCGCTCAACGGCACCACCAGCTTCGAGCGCACCAACTACTTCGAGACCATGCCCGCCCACCAGCTGGAGCTCGCCCTCTGGCTGGAGGCCGACCGCATGGGCTCCCTGCTGGCCGCCCTGGACGACGAGTCCATGGAGAACCAGCGGGACGTCGTGAAGAACGAGCGCAGGCAGCGTTACGACAACGTCCCGTACGGCACCGCGTTCGAGAAGCTCACCGCCCTCGCCTACCCGGAGGGCCACCCCTACCACCACACCCCGATCGGCTCGATGGCCGATCTGGACGCGGCGACCCTGGAGGACGCGCGCGCGTTCTTCCGCACCTACTACGCGCCGAACAACGCCGTCCTGTCGGTGGTCGGCGACATCGACCCGGAGCAGACCCTGGCCTGGGTGGAGAAGTACTTCGGCTCCATCGCCTCGCACGACGGCAAGCCCGCGCCCCGCGACGGCTCGCTCCCGGACACCATCGGCGAGCAGCTGCGCGAGGTCGTCGAGGAGGAGGTCCCCGCGCGCGCGTTGATGGCCGCCTACCGGCTCCCGCACGACGGCACGCGCGCGTGCGACGCGGCCGACCTGGCGCTCACCGTCCTCGGCGGCGGCGAGTCCTCCCGCCTCTACAACCGCCTGGTCCGGCGCGACCGTACGGCCGTCGCGGCCGGCTTCGGCCTGTTGCGCCTGGCCGGCGCGCCCTCGCTGGGCTGGCTGGACGTGAAGACCTCCGGTGACGTCGAGGTGCCGGTCATCGAGGCCGCCATCGACGAGGAGCTCGCCCGGTTCGCCGAAGAGGGCCCCACGGCCGAGGAAATGGAGCGCGCCCAGGCCCAGTTGGAGCGCGAGTGGCTCGACCGGCTCGGCACGGTCGCGGGCCGCGCCGACGAACTGTGCCGGTTCGCCGTCCTGTTCGGCGATCCGCAGCTCGCCCTGACCGCCGTGCAGCGCGTCCTCGAGGTGACGCCGGAGGAGGTCCAGGAGGTCGCCAAGGCCCGCCTGCGGCCCGACAACCGCGCGGTGCTCGTCTACGAGCCCGTCTCCCCGGAGGCCGCCGAGGACGCGGATCCCCCCGAAGACCCCGAGGCCGAGGCCACGGTCGAAGCCGGCGACGAGAACGAGGAGGCGGCCAAGTGACCGAGCTCGCCACGATGCAGTTCCACCCGCAGCCCCAGGCGGGCGAGGCCAAGCCGTGGGCGTTCCCGGCGCCCACGCGCGGGGCGCTCGGCAACGGCCTGACGGTCCTGCGCTGCCACCGCCCCGGCCAGCAGGTCGTCGCCGTCGAGGTGCTCCTGGACGCGCCCCTGGAGGCCGAGCCGGCCGACTACGAAGGTGTCGCCACGATCATGGCGCGCGCCTTCTCCGAGGGCACCGACAAGCACTCCGCGGAGGAGTTCGCCGCCGAGCTGGAGCGCTGCGGCGCGACCCTCGACGCGCACGCCGACCACCCCGGCGTCCGCCTCAGCCTGGAGGTCCCGGCCTCCCGCCTGGCCAAGGCGCTCGGTCTGCTCGCCGACGCCCTCAGGGCGCCCGCGTTCGCCGACAGCGAGGTCGAGCGGCTGGTCCGCAACCGCCTCGACGAGATCCCGCACGAGCTGGCCAACCCCTCCCGCCGGGCCGCCAAGGAGCTCTCCCGGCAGCTGTTCCCGGCGACCTCGCGCATGTCGCGCCCGCGCCAGGGCACCGAGGAGACCGTCGAGAAGATCGACGCGGCGGCCGTACGCGCCTTCTACGACCGCCATGTCCGGCCCGCCACCGCCACCGCGGTGGTCGTCGGCGACCTCACGGGCATCGACCTGGACGCGCTGCTCGGCGAGACCCTGGGCGCCTGGACCGGCTCCACCGCCGAGCCCCGCCCGGTGCCGCCGGTCACCGCCGACGACACCGGCCGCGTGATCATCGTCGACCGTCCCGGCGCCGTCCAGACGCAGCTGCTCATCGGCCGCGTCGGCGCCGACCGGCACGACCGCGTGTGGCCCGCGCAGGTCCTCGGCACGTACTGCCTCGGCGGCACCCTCACCTCCCGCCTGGACCGCGTCCTGCGCGAGGAGAAGGGCTACACCTACGGTGTGCGGGCGTTCGGCCAGGTGCTGCGCTCCGCCCCGGACGGCACGGGCGCCTCGATGCTCGCCATCAGCGGCTCCGTCGACACCCCGAACACCGGCCCGGCGCTGGACGACCTCTGGAAGGTGCTGCGCACCCTCGCCGAGGGCGGCCTCACCGACGCCGAGCGGGACGTCGCCGTGCAGAACCTCGTCGGAGTCGCGCCGCTGAAGTACGAGACCGCGGCGGCCGTCGCGAGCACGCTGGCCGACCAGGTCGAGCAGCACCTGCCCGACGACTACCAGGCGACGCTGTACCGGCAGCTGGCCGCGACCGGCACCGTGGAGGCCACCGCGGCGGCCGTGAGCGCCTTCCCGGTGGACCGTCTGGTGACCGTCCTCGTCGGCGACGCGGCGCAGATCAAGGCGCCCGTGGAGGCCCTCGGCATCGGAGAAGTGACCGTGGTGTCCGCCGAGTAGCGGCACGCGCGCCTGGAGAGGCCCTGGTGACTGATGCGTCACCAGGGCCCTCCTATGTCCGAATTGGTGCGGAATCGAAGGAGAGTTGCCTGTCTGCCCTGTGGGATGCGCTACAAACACCGTGATCCGTTTGGGGATTGAAAGTCGGCCCGCTTAGCGTCGTCCGGGCTGTCCGTCAGGCACCGCGCCGCGTCCGCGGCACCGGACAGTCATCGCCGAGTCCCCGTACGGCGCGAGCCAGGGGAGCCGGGGACCCATCGCAGTCCCTGGGGTGAATCGGACGCCCGCGCGTGCAGCGAGGGGGTCCGTAGGAGACCTTCCTGCTCCGAACCCGTCAGCTAACCCGGTAGGCGAGAAGGAAGGAAAGGATCAGCCAGTACATGGCGTTCATGTGCGCCACCGGGAAGCACCGCCGTCCCGGCAAGCTCAAGCGCTCCACCGTCCAGGCGGCCGGCGTCGCCGCCCTCGCCACCACCGGTGTCATCGGCACCCTCGCGGCTCCCGCGCTCGCCGCGGAGAACTCGGTCGAGAGCACGGTCGAGCAGACCGGCCTCAACCCCGTCATCGCCATCGGCGACTCCATAGCCGACAAGATCGACGCCCAGGCCGACGCGCAGAAGCAGGCCGCCGAGGAGGCCGCCCGCAAGAAGGCCGCCGCCGAAGCCGCGCGCAAGAAGGCCGCCGCCAAGGCCAAGGCGGAGCGCGAGGCCAAGGAGCGCGCCGCCCGCGCGGCCGAGCGCAAGCGCCTCAACACCTTCGTCGCGCCGATCGCCAACTCCTATGTCTCCACGGGCTACAAGGCCAGCAGTTCGCTGTGGTCCTCCGGCAGCCACACGGGCATCGACTTCCACGCGGCCAGCGGTACGTCCGTGCACGCGGTCGGCTCCGGCACGGTCGTCGAGGCCGGGTGGGGCGGCTCCTACGGCAACAACATCGTGATCAAGATGAGCGACGGCACGTACACCCAGTACGGCCACCTGTCGTCCATCGGCGTCTCGGTGGGGCAGAAGGTCACCCCGGGCCAGCAGATCGGCCTCTCCGGCGCGACCGGCAACGTCACCGGACCGCACCTGCACTTCGAGGCCCGTACGACCCCCGACTACGGCTCGGACATCGATCCGGTCGCCTATCTGCGCTCGCACGGCGTGAACGTCTGACGACGGACCGCGAGATCTTCCGGAACCCCGGCTCCACGAGCCGGGGTTTCGTCGTTTCCGTCCCCTCGCTGTCCAAAAAATATCCCTGGATTCCGGCCCCCCGTCGGAAATTCCGGCCGATTGCAATAGAGTCACGGAACACACGTCAATCGGCGACGTTTCACGGGGATTAAGACGGAGGTCGGTCATGCGTATTCCGGCGCACTCGGTATGCACGGCGATCAGAGACGACATCGTCGCCGGTGTCTACGAGCGCGGGAGCCGCCTCACCGAGGAACTCCTGGCCCGCCGCTACGGCGTCTCGCGCGTCCCCGTCCGCGAGGCCCTGCGCACCCTGGAGGCCGAGGGCTTCGTGGTGACGCGCCGGCACGCGGGCGCGTGCGTGGCCGAACCGAACGAGCAGGAGGCCGCCGACCTGCTGGAGATGCGCATGCTCCTGGAGCCGCTCGGCGCCTCCCGGGCCGCCCAGCGGCGTACCGAGGCCCATCTCAAGGTCCTGCGCGGCCTGGTCAGACTGGGCCAGGAGCGGGCCAGGAGGGGCAACAGCGAGGATCTGCGCTCCCTGGGCGGCTGGTTCCACGAGACGCTCGCCCAGGCCTCCGCCAGCCCCGCGCTGACCTCGATGCTGACCCAGCTGCGGCACAAGATCGCCTGGATGTACGCCGTGGACGCCCCCGCCAACCCCGTGGAGTCCTGGGCGGAGCACGGCGCGATCGTCGACGCGGTGGCCCGCGGCGACAGCGAACGCGCGCGTGCCGTCACGACCCTGCACACCGAGCGTTCCAGCGCGGCCCACCGGCTGCGGTTCGGCTCCGGCGCCGAGCGTGTGAGGAACTCGCAACATCCCGTAAACATGCCGAGCCTGCGGCATTAACACGGGCGCCGTATACAAAGAAGTGAGAATTCGCGGGGGTTTATTCATGCTGCCCCCGAGCGGAATTCCGCGGTGCCGGCGCGGGAAATGCGAAGGGCTCGCCCGGTAATTCGGACGAGCCCTTCTGCGATGCCGTGATCAGACGGTCTCGGGAAGCTCCTCGAGACCCTCGGAGACCAGCTTGGCCAGACGGTCGAGGGCGGCGTCCGCACCCTCGGCGTCGGAGGCGAGGACGATCTCCTCGCCACCCTGGGCGCCCAGGCCCAGGACGGCCAGCATGGAGGCCGCGTTGACGGGGTTGCCGTCGGCCTTGGCGATCGTCACCGGGATGCCTGCGGCCGTGGCGGCCCGGACGAAGATGGAAGCGGGGCGGGCGTGGAGGCCCTCGGCCCAGCCGACGTTGACGCGGCGCTCAGCCATGTGATGCTGCCCTTCGGTGTTCAGGGTTGTCTAGACCAGTTTCCCACACGTGAAGCAAGCCCGGAACGGACCTTCGTCCGTCCGGATCGGCGGCGTCGGACCGCGGCCTCGGCCCGACTTCCGTCCTGTCCGTCTTCTGCTGTCGTTCTCCACAGACTGCCTCGCGCCGTTGTCGGACGCGAGCCGTACTCTGGGGCCCATGCAGACCTCGTCGGACCGGCACGAGTACCCCGCCCACTGGGAAGCCGACGTGGTGCTGCGCGACGGCGGCACCGCGCGCATCCGCCCCATCACCGTCGATGACGCGGAGCGCCTGGTCAGCTTCTACGAGCAGGTGTCGGACGAGTCGAAGTACTACCGCTTCTTCGCGCCCTACCCGCGTCTGTCCGCAAAGGACGTCCACCGCTTCACGCACCACGACTTTGTGGACCGGGTGGGACTCGCGGCCACGGTCGGCGGCGAGTTCATCGCCACCGTACGCTATGACCGCATTGGTGCCGACGGCACGCCCGCGTCCGCCCCCGCCGACGAGGCCGAGGTCGCCTTCCTCGTCCAGGACGCGCACCAGGGCCGCGGCGTCGCCTCCGCCCTCCTCGAACACATCGGCGCCGTCGCACGCGAGCGCGGCATCCGCCGCTTCGCCGCCGAGGTGCTGCCGGCCAACACCAAGATGATCAAGGTGTTCACGGACGCCGGCTACACCCAGAAGCGCAGCTTCGAGGACGGCGTCGTACGGCTGGAGTTCGACCTCGAACCCACCGACCGCTCGCTCGCCGTCCAGCGCGCGCGTGAGCAGCGCGCCGAGGCGCGGTCCGTACGGCGGCTGCTCGTGCCCGGCTCGGTCGCCGTGATCGGCGCCGGACGCACGGCCGGGGGCGTGGGCCGCAGCATCCTCGACAACATCAGGGACGCCGGGTTCACGGGCGAGCTGTACGCCGTCAACAAGGCCTTCCCCGAAGACCTCAAGGAGCTCGACGGCATCCCCGCCCACCGCTCCGTCCGGGACATCGGCGGGCATGTGGACCTCGCGGTCGTCGCCGTGCCCGCCGAGCACGTGCCCGAGGTCGTCACCGAGTGCGGCGAGCACGGCGTGCAGGGGCTGGTCGTCGTCTCCGCCGGGTACGCCGAGAGCGGGCCCGAGGGCCGCGAGCGCCAGCGCGAACTCGTACGGCACGCGCGCACGTACGGCATGCGGATCATCGGGCCGAACGCCTTCGGGGTCATCAACACCTCGGCGGACGTACGGCTCAACGCCTCCCTCGCCCCCGAGATGCCGCGCCCCGGCCGCATCGGCCTGTTCGCCCAGTCCGGCGCCATCGGCATCGCGCTGCTGTCCCGGCTGCACCGGCGTGGCGGCGGCGTCACCGGGGTCACCGGCGTCTCCACCTTCGTGTCGTCCGGCAACCGCGCCGACGTGTCCGGCAACGACGTCATCCAGTACTGGTACGACGACCCCGACACCGATGTCGTCCTGATGTACCTGGAGTCCATCGGCAACCCGCGCAAGTTCACCCGCCTCGCCCGGCGCACCGCGGCCGCCAAGCCCCTGGTCGTCGTCCAGGGCGCCGGCTCCGCGCCGCAGGGACATGCCGTACGGGCCACGCGGCTGCCGCACGCCACGGTGTCCGCGCTGCTGAGGCAGGCCGGCGTCATCCGCGTCGACACCATCACCGAACTCGTCGACGCGGGCCTGCTGCTGGCCCGGCAGCCGCTGCCGGCCGGCCCGCGCGTGGCGATCCTCGGCAACTCCGAGTCGCTGGGGCTGCTGACGTACGACGCCTGCCTCTCCGAGGGGCTCAGGCCGCAGCAGCCGCTGGACCTGACCACCGGGGCCACCGCGGGCGACTTCCACGCGGCCCTGCTGCGGGCCCTCGGCGACGACTCGTGCGACGCCGTGGTCGTCACCGCGATCCCGGCGATCGGCGAGGCCTCCGTCGCGGACGCCGAGCTGGCCGAGGCGCTGCGCTCCGCCGCCGAGCAGGTCCCCGGCAAGCCCGTGCTCGTCGTGCACGTGGAGCTCGGCGGGCTCGCGGAGGCCCTCTCGGCCGCCGCCGGCACCGCACCGCAGGCCGAGGCCAAGGCCTCCGGCGCCCGCCGGCTCCGCCCCTCGCAGCAGCTCCCCCCGCCGTCGGCCTCCCCGGCCCCGCCCCAGGCACCGGCCGAGACCCCCGCCACCGCCCCCCGCCTCATCCCCGCCTACCCCGCCGCCGAGCGCGCCGTCCGCGCCCTCGGCGAGGCCGTGAAGTACGCCCAGTGGCGGCGCGAAGCGGCCGAGCCGGGCAAGGTGCCCGAGTCCATCGACGCGGACATCGACGAGAAGGGCGCCGCCGAGCAGATCGCCGGCATGCTCACACGCGGGCAGGGCCTCACCCTCGGCACCGAGGAGACCTGCGAGCTGCTCGGGCGGTACGGGATCGCCGTCCGCAGGGCCGTCCCCGCCTTCACCGCGGAGGACGCCGTACGGGCGGCGGACGACATCGGCTACCCGGTCGCCCTCAAGGCCACCGCCCCGCACCTCAGACACCGCGCCGACCTGGGCGGCGTACGCCTGGACCTCGCGGACGAGGAGCAACTGCGGCGGGCGTACGCCGAGTTGACCGGGCTGTTCGGAAAGCCGGAGGAGCTGCGCCCGGTGGTGCAGGGGATGGCGCCGCGCGGGGTCGACACGGTGATACGGGCCGTCATCGACCCGGCGGCCGGGGCCGTGCTGTCGTTCGGGCTGGCCGGAGCGGCCTCGCAGCTGCTCGGCGACATGGCGCACCGGCTGATCCCGGTCACCGACCGGGACGCCACCTCGCTGATCCGGTCGATCCGGACGGCACCGCTCCTGTTCGGCTGGCGCGGCTCGACCCCGGTCGACACGCCTGCCCTGGAGGAACTGCTGCTGCGGGTGTCCCGGCTGGTCGACGACCACCCGGAGGTCGTCGCGGTGACCCTGGAGCCGGTCGTCGTCGCCCCCCGTGGCCTGAGCGTTCTCGGCGCCTCCGTCCGCCTGGCGCCCCCGCCCGCGCGCGACGACCTCGGCCCGCGCACCCTTCCCGTCTACTGAGACGTGCCCGGAGACAGCCCTGACCGGTGCCTCGCAGTCGGTGCACCCCCGTAGGATGGACGCCATGGCCAAGACCAGTACGACGACCCAGGGGCTGCGTGCGGCGATCGAGCGCAGCGGCTACTACCCGGCCCTCGTGGCCGAGGCGGTGGAGGCCGCCGTGGGCGGCGAGCCCATCCGGTCGTACCTGGTCCACCAGGAGACGACGTTCGACCAGAACGAGGTGCGGCGGCACGTGACCGTGCTCGTCCTCACCGGCAACCGCTTCATCGTCAGCCACACCGACGAGCAGGCTGCCGACAGCACCTCCCCGACGCCGTACGCGACGACCTCGACGGAGTCGGTCAAGATCGGCCGGATCTCTTCGGTCGTGCTCAGCCGGGTGGTCGCCAACCCCGAGCAGTACCAGCCGGGCACCCTGCCCCGCGAGGTCGTGCTGACCATCGGCTGGGGCGCCGTCTCCCGCATCGACCTGGAGCCCGCCGCCTGCGGCGATCCCAACTGCGAGGCGGACCACGGCTACACGGGCAGCTCCACGGCGGACGACCTCAGCCTGCGCGTCAGCGAGGCCGGGGACGGCCCGGAAACGGTCCGCCAGGCCCTCGCCTTCGCCCAGTCGCTCTCCGAGGCGACCGCGGACACCACCCGCTGATGGTTCACGCTCCCTGGGACGCTGAGCCGCAACCCCTCTCCGTCGACTCCGCGCCCCTGCCCGAGTACGGCAGCGGCTCCCTCGCCGATCTGCTGCCCACGCTGGCCGCCGGCATGGGCGTACCGGACACGACCGCCGCGATCACCGAGCTGACCCCCGCCGACCGGAACTGCGTGTTCCTGATCGACGGGCTCGGCTGGGAGCAGCTGAAGGCGTACCCGGACGAGGCGCCCTTCATGACCTCGCTGCTCGGCAGCTCGCGCGGCTCCACCGGCCGCCCGCTGACCAGCGGCTACCCGGCGACCACCGCGACCTCCCTGGCCTCCGTCGGCACCGGCCTGCCGCCGGGCGCGCACGGCCTGCCCGGCTACACCGCGCGCAACCCGGAGACCGGCGAGCTGATGAACCAGCTCCGCTGGCAGCCCTGGACCTCGCCGCGCGCCTGGCAGCCGTATCCGACCGTCTTCCAACTCGCCCACGCCGCCGGTGTGCACGCGGCCCAGGTGTCCTCGCCGCACTTCGAGAACACCCCGCTCACCAAGGTCGCGCTCAGTGGCGGAACGTTCCTCGGGCGGCTGTCCGGCGAGGACCGCATGGACGTCGCGGCCGAGCAACTGGCCGCCGGAGACCGTTCCTTGGTCTACACGTACTACGCCGAGCTGGACGGCGCCGGACACCGCTACGGCGTCGAGTCGGACACCTGGCGCGGCCAGCTCATGCACGTCGACCGGCTGGTCCAGCGCCTCGCCGAGCAACTGCCGCCGCGCACCGCGCTGTACGTCACCGCCGACCACGGCATGATCGACGTCCCGTTCGACGAGCAGCACCGCATCGACTTCGACGAGGACTGGGAGCTGCGCGCCGGGGTCGCCCTGCTGGGCGGCGAGGGCCGGGCGCGGCACGTGTACGCCGTCCCCGGCGCCGAGAACGACGTCCTCACCTGCTGGCGCGAGGTGCTCGGCGAGCAGTTCTGGGTGGCGTCGCGGGACGAGGCGATCGCGGCGGGCTGGTTCGGGCCGCACGTCGACGAGCGGGTGTACGCCCGGATCGGCGACGTCGTCGCGGCCGCGCGGGACGACGTGCTGATCATCGCGTCCGAGCGGGAGCCGAAGGAGTCGGCGATGGTCGGCAACCACGGTTCGATGACCCCTGCCGAACAGCTGATCCCGCTGCTCGAAGTACGCTCCTGAAGCCGCACGACCGACCACTCCACCGAAAGGTGCTCAACTTCCCATGCCCGAGCTGGTGTTCTTCTCCGGAACGATGGACTGCGGGAAGTCCACGCTGGCTCTCCAGATAGAGCACAACCGCTCGGCGCGGGGCCTGGTGGGCATGATCTTCACGCGCGACGACCGGGCGGGCGAGGGAAAGCTCTCGTCCCGGCTGGGCCTGGTCAGGGACGCGGTGGAGGTCGAGGACGACCAGGATCTGTACGCGTACATCGTCGACCACCTCTCCCAGGGCGGCCGGGCGGACTACGTGATCGCCGACGAGGCACAGTTCCTGGCGCCGGAGCAGATCGACCAACTGGCCCGCGTGGTCGACGACCTGGGCCTGGACGCCTACGCCTTCGGCATCACCACGGACTTCCGCTCCAAGCTCTTCCCCGGCTCCCAGCGCCTGGTCGAACTCGCCGACCGCGTCGAGGTCCTCCAGGTGGAGGCCCTGTGCTGGTGCGGCGCCCGCGCCACCCACAACGCCCGCACGATCGGCGGCGCGATGGTGGTCGAGGGTGCCCAGGTGGTGGTGGGCGACGTCGACCAGCCGGACGCGATCGGCTACGAGGTCCTCTGCCGCCGCCATCACAGCCGCCGAATGACGGCGGCGACGGCCCGAGCGGCCGCCCTGTCCCCGGACGTGCTGCCGGTTTCGTCGGCCTGAGACCGAGCCCGTGCGCCCGGGCTCAGCGCGGGTTCTGGGTCAGGGAGAAGCGGGCGCCCTCCGGGTCGGCCACCGTCGCGACCCTGCCGTGGGCGGTGTCCCTCGGGGGCTTCAGCACGTGGCCGCCGAGCTCGGTCAGGTGGGCCACCGCGGCGTCCGCGTCGGCCACCTCGAAGTACGTCATCCAGTGCGGGCCCCGGTCGCGGGGGAGGGCGTGACCCACGCCGTGGATGCCGGCCACCGGGTGGGAGTCGACGTGGAGGGCGACGTAGTCGGAGTCGGCGGAGACGACCGGCTCCTCCTCGTAGCCGAAGACCGTTTCGTAGAACTTGGCCACGCTCGCCGACTCGAAGGTCAGCAGCTCGTTCCAGGCGGGTGTGCCCGGCACGCCCGTGATGCCGGTGCCGAGGTGGGCCGCCGCCTGCCAGATGCCGAAGACCGCGCCCGAGGGGTCGGAGCCGATGGCCAGCCGGCCGGCCTCGGCCGCGTCCAGGGGGCCCACCCCGATCGTGCCGCCGCACAGCCGCACCGTCTCCGCGGTCAGGTCCACGTCGTCCGAGGCGAGATACGGCGTCCAGGCGACGGGCAGATGCCGGTCCGCCGGGAGCTGGCCGATGCCCGCCACCTCGTAGCCGTCGAGCAGGGCCCGCACATACGGCCCGAGCTGCTGCGGACCCGGCTCGAACTCCCAGCCGAACAGCGCGCCGTAGAACTCCTCGGTGGCGGCCAGCCCGTGCACCATCAGGCTCACCCAGCAGGGCGTGCCGGGTGTGCGCCGGGCGTGCGTCTCGCCGTTCGGGCCGGCCGACCCCCGTGCCTCGGTCATCGTCACTCTCCCTCGACCCCTCGCGGTGGCCGTGTCGCGTCCGCTCTCCGGATGTCCGTGCCGATGCTCGCACCACCCGTCCCGCCGCGCGCTCCGGGCGCGCCGCGGGCTCGGGGCCACGTGCCCGCAGAATGCCCGGTGTGCGGTTTACCGTCCGTTTCCGTGCGATGGCCGACGTATGTCCATCGGCTGTACAGCATGTGCCCGAGTCCGTACGCCTCGTGATCGGGCCTGTCCGGCCGAGCAGAGTAGCCGGACATGGACGATGCGGCCACCCCGTGCGCAAGGATGGTGGCCATGAACGCCATCATCTCCGCTTCCGAACTCGCGAGCGACCTGGCCGGATCCAACCCGCCAGTACTGCTCGACGTCCGCTGGCAGCTCAGCGTGGCCAAGGCGGCCGGCGAGCCGCCCTTCGACGGCCGCGCGCAGTACGCCGCCGGGCACATCCCGGGTGCCGTCTACGTCGACCTGGACTCGGAGCTCGCCTCCGCGCCCGGCGAGCGCGGCCGGCACCCGCTGCCGGACCTCGCGGTCTTCGGCGCCGCGATGCGCCGGGCGGGCGTCTCGGCCGGGAAGCCGGTCGTCGTGTACGACGGCGGACAGGGCTGGGCGGCGGCCCGCGCGTGGTGGCTGCTGCGCTGGACGGGTCACCCGGACGTGCGGGTCCTCGACGGCGGGTTGCCGACCTGGGAGGGGGCGCTCGAGACGTCCGCGCCGGCGCCGGCGGAGGGCGATTTCGCGCCGGTTCCGGGCGGCGAGGGGCTGTTGGACGCCGACGGCGCGGCGGCGCTGGCCCGTTCCGGCGTGTTGTTCGACGCGCGGGCGGGTGAGCGGTACCGCGGGGACGTGGAGCCGATCGACCGGGTCGGCGGGCACATCCCGGGTGCGGTGTCGGCGCCGACGAACGAGAACGTGGGCGTCGACGGCCGCTTCCGGCCCGCCGAGGAACTGGCCGAGCGCTTCAAGTCCCTTGGCGCGGCCGGTGGTTCGGACGTCGGCGTGTACTGCGGCTCGGGCGTCTCGGGGGCGCACGAGGTGCTGGCGCTGGCGGTCGCCGGGATCGACGCGGCGCTGTACGTCGGCTCGTGGTCCGAGTGGTCCTCGGATCTGTCGCGGCCGGTCGCCGTCGGGCCCGAGCCCCAGTAGGCCGAGCAGGCCATGTGCAAGGGGCATGTGTAAGGGCCGCGTCTCCATGGGCGCGGCCCCTTACACCTCGTACCTTCCCTTACACCTCGTACCTTCGCGTCAACCGCCGTACGACCGGCTACTCCTGCTTCTTGCGGCGCGTCCCGAACACGATCTCGTCCCAGCTCGGGACGGCCGCGCGGCGGCCGGGGCGGACGCCGTCGGCCTCGGCCTGGCGGTCGGTGGCGCCGACGAGCCGGTCGCGGTGGCTGCCCACCGAGCGGGGCATCAGGACGTCCGCGTAGGCGGAGCCGGCCGAGGCCGCGGGCGCCGGGGGCTCCTCCGCCTCGGGTTTGGCGACCGGCTCCTCCGGCGGCGGAGGCGGTGTCTCGGAGGGGCGCTCCGGCACCACCAGGTCGCCGCGGAAGCTCGGTACCGCCTCCAACAGGCTGGTCAGCGAGTCCCGTTCGCCCGCCGTGCTCTCCTCGGCGGGCTCGGTCGACTGCGCGGGCAGGCTCGGCCGGTGCAGCGCGCCGTCCAGTGGGCGGTCGCGCGGCAGCCGTGCGATGCGCGGGACGAAGGGGAAGCTGGGCTCCGGAGCGGCGAGTTCCTCGGACTCGCCGATCAGCGAGCGCGCCTCCTCGTCGACGGCCTGCACGAGCCGCCGGGGCGGGTCGTACGTCCAGCTCGCCGAGTGCGGTTCGCCCGCGACCCGGTAGACCAGCAGGACCTCCCAGGTGCCGTCGTCGCGGCGCCAGGAGTCCCACTGCACGGTGTCCTTCTCGGCACCGCGCAGCAGCAGCCGCTCCTGGACGGCCTCGCCGAGCTGCGGACCGGCCGCGTTCTCGCCGGGGCGGCGGACCGGGGTCTTGCGGGCCCGCTCGGCCATGAACGCGCGCTCGGCGAGGACGGGGCCCTCGAAGCGGCGTACGCGGTCGACCGGGATTCCTGCGAGCTGCGCGACTTCTTCCGCGGAGGCACCGGCGCGTATACGCGCCTGGATGTCGCGGGGACGGAGATGGCTCTCGACCTCGATCTCGATCTGGCCGAGACGGGGCCGGTCACCGCGGACGGCGGCACGGAGCCGCTCGTCGATCGGAAGGGTGTACTCCGTTGAGTCGGCAGCCTTGAGCACCAGCCGTGTGCCGTCATTCGAGACGGCCACGACACGCAGTTCGGGCATGGGGACCTCCCGGGTGGTGCCTGCCGACGTCACGTGCGTCGCTGCTTCCGCTAGTCGAGTGTGGCCTGCCCGGGTGCAGCCTGCCACAACCTTGCCGAGTTGCCCGGCGTGTCGGGCCAGGGCCCTGGATCGCCGTTATGGCACGGTTACCTATTCGCAACGCTAAGTGACCAACTCCGTCACCCTGTGCAACTAGCCCCCTCCCGGCGGTCCTTCAGCCGCGGACGCCCTGGCGGGAGACCGGACCCAGGGCTCGCAACAGTACTCCATTTGGACCACGTGCGTGGATTGGCTCGACCCTCAACTTCTGGCAACGGGGGCCGCCCGACCGCTCGTTACGGGCTTTCCGGGATCTTGAACGTGGCGTACTTCACGGAATCACCAGAAACGGAACTAATGGTTTCCCTCGCCCGGGGCCTCGGCTACGACCCCAGGACCCTCCGCAAGTAGTCGTTCTGGAACCGGCGTTCCGGGTCGAGGCGGTCCCGCAGTGCCGTGAACTCCCCGAAGCGCGGGTAGACCCCGGCGAAGTACTCGGCGTCGCGGGTGTGCACCTTGCCCCAGTGCGGGCGGCCCTCGTGCGCGGTGAAGATGCGCTCGGCGGCGGTGAAGTACGCCTGGTACGGCGTGCCCTTGAACATGTGGACGGCGACGTACGCGCTGTCGCGGCCGGACGCGGTGGACAGCGTGATGTCGTCCGCGGGAGCCGTGCGCACCTCGACCGGGAAGCTCACCCTGAGGTCGGAGCGGTCGACCATCGCCTTCAGTTCGCGCAGCACCCCGGTCAGCGCCTCGCGTGGGACGGCGTACTCCATCTCCACGAACCGCACCCGGCGCGGAGAGGTGAAGACCTTGTACGGGATGTCGGTGTAGGTGCGTGCGGAGAGGGCCCTGCTGGAGACCCGGGCGATCGTCGGGACCGTCGCCGGGGCCGCGCGGCCGACCCACTGGGCCACCTGGAAGACGCCGTTGGAGAGGAACTCGTCCTCGAACCAGCCGGCGACCCGGCTCACCGGCTTCTCCGGGCCCGCGCTGCGGTTGTTGCGCTTGGTGTTGGTGGAGCCGGTGTGCGGGAACCAGTAGAACTCGAAGTGCTCGTTCTCGGCCCACAGTTCGTCGAAGTCGGCGAGCACCTTGTCGAAGGGCATCGGCTCCTCGCGGGCCGTGAGCAGGAAGACCGGCTCCACGGCGAAGGTGATCGCGGTGACGATGCCGAGCGCGCCCAGGCCGATCCGGGCCGCCGCGAAGACGTCCGCGTTCTCCTTCTCGGAGCAGGAGAGCACCGACCCGTCGGCGGTGACCAGCTCCAGGGCGCGGATCTGGGCGGCGATGGAGGCGGACTCGCGCCCGGTGCCGTGCGTGCCCGTGCTGGTGGCGCCGGAGACCGTCTGCTCCATGATGTCGCCCATGTTGGTCAGCGACAGACCCTCGCGGGCCAGGGCCATGTTGAGTCTCTTGAGCGGGGTGCCGGCCTCCACCGTGACCGTCATGGCATCGCGATCAATCTTGCGGATACCGGTCAACAGTTGAGGGCGGATCAACACACCGTCCGTCGCGGCGATGGACGTGAAGGAGTGCCCGGTGCCGACCGCCTTCACGGTCAGCCCGTCCTCGGCGGCCTTGCGTACGGCCGCGGCCAGTTCCTCCACGGAGGCCGGCTCGACCTCCCGCGCGGGACGGGCCGAGACGTTCCCGCCCCAGTTACGCCACGTGCCGTTCTTCGCGCTCGTCGTGCTGCTCAACGGTGCCTCCCCGACGCGGAGCCGGCCTGTCGAGCCGGCGGTACCCCAGGAAACCGACCGCGACCGCGACGGCCCCGGCCACGGCCGGAACCCCGTACCCGGCCCGCGCCCCGGCCGCGTCGATGACCCAGCCGGCCACCGAGGAGCCGAGCGCCACGCCGACCGCGAGCCCGGTGCTGATCCAGGTCATGCCCTCGGTCAACTGCGCGCGTGGTACGTGCTCCTCGATCAGGGACATCGTCGTGATCATCGTGGGTGCGATGGACAGGCCCGAGACGAAGAGCGCCACGGCCAGAAACGGCAAGTTTCCGACCAGTAGGAGGGGGATCATACTCACGGCCATCGCGCATATGCCCAGCAGCCAGCGGCGCTGTGGTGCCCCTGTGAACCGCAGCAGCCCGAAGACGACTCCCGCCACACAGGAACCCGCCGCGTACAGCGCCAGGACCACGCTCGCGGCCCCCTTGTGGCCGCGCTCGTCGGCGAAGGCCACGGTCACCACGTCCACCGCGCCGAAGATCGCGCCGGTCGCCACGAAGGTGGCCACCAGGACCTGCAGGCCACGCGCGCGCAGCGCGCTTCTTCCGCCCCGGTGGTCGCGCGGGTGCGGTGCCGGCTCGGTGGCCCGCTGGGCGGTCAGCCAGAAGACGCCGACGGCGAGGAAGCAGGCGGCCAGCAGCGGCCCGGCCTCCGGGAACCAGGCCGTGGACAGCCCGATGGAGATGATCGGCCCGAAGATGAAGCACACCTCGTCGACCACCGACTCGAAGGAGTACGCGGTGTGCAGCTGCGGGGTGCCCCGGTACAGGGCGGCCCACCGGGCGCGGATCATCGCGCCGAGGCTGGGCACGGCGCCGATGCCGGCCGCGCACACGAACAGCAGCCAGTCCGGCCACCCGAAGCGCGCGGCGCACAGCAGCCCGGCCGCCGAGGCGAGTGCGACCAGGGTGGCCGGGCGCAGCACCCGGCGCTGACCGTGCTGGTCCACCAGCCGGGAGATCTGCGGCCCGATCGCCGCGGCGGCCAGCGCGATGGTGGCCGACAGGGCGCCCGCGAGCCCGTACCGCCCGCTGATCTGGGAGATCATCGTGACCACGCCGATGCCCATCATCGACAGCGGCATCCGGCCGAGGAACCCCGCGGCGGAGAAGCCCTTGGAGCCGGGGGCGGCGAACAGGGCGCGGTAGGGGCTGGGCACGGCGGGCTCCGGTCAGAGAACGGCAGAGAGGGGCGTACGGGGTGTGCGGCGGCCCGGTAAGGCGCGAAGACCGTCGATACAGCTTACGAGTTAGGTCACCCTAATGCACCGGGGAAACCGCTGTTGAGACAGCTGCCCCCTCACCGGCCCCCCGCCGTTTCCCGGCTGTCAGTGGCGGGTGGCAGGATCGACCCATGTCAGACGCGCTCGATGCCACCCCCTACGACGCCCTGCTCCTGCTCTCCTTCGGCGGCCCCGAGGGCCCGGACGACGTGGTCCCGTTCCTGGAGAACGTGACGCGTGGGCGAGGCATCCCCAAGGAACGCCTGAAGGAAGTCGGTCAGCACTACTTCCTGTTCGGCGGGGTCAGCCCCATCAACGACCAGAACCGCGCCCTGCTGGACGCCCTGCGCAAGGACTTCGCGGACCACGGCCTGGACCTGCCGGTCTACTGGGGCAACCGGAACTGGGCGCCCTACCTGACCGACACCCTGCGCGAGATGACCGCCGACGGCCGCCGTCGCATCCTGGTCCTCGCCACCAGCGCCTACGCCTCGTACTCGGGCTGCCGCCAGTACCGCGAGAACCTCGCCGACTCGCTCGCCGCCCTGGAGGCCGAGGGCCTGGAGCTCCCCAAGGTCGACAAGCTCCGCCACTACTTCAACCACGAGGGCTTCCTGGAGCCCATGATCGACGGCGTCCTGCAGTCCCTGGCCGACCTCCCCGAGGAGGTCCGGGACGGCGCCCACATCGCGTTCTCGACCCACTCGATCCCCACCGCCTCGGCGGACAGCTCCGGCCCGGTCGAGGGCCACGGCGAGGGCGGCGCGTACGTGGAGCAGCACCTGGACGTGGCGCAGCTGATCGCCGACGCGGTCCGCGAGCGCACCGGCGTGGACCACCCCTGGCGGCTCGTCTACCAGTCCCGCTCGGGCGCCCCGCACATCCCGTGGCTGGAGCCGGACATCTGCGACCACCTGGAGGAGCTGCACGGCGTCGGCGCCCCCGCGGTCGTCGTCGCCCCCATCGGCTTCGTCTCCGACCACATGGAGGTCCTCTACGACCTCGACACGGAGGCGAAGGCGAAGGCGCAGGAGCTGGGCCTGCCGATGCGCCGCTCGGCCACCGTGGGCGCCGACCCGCGCTTCGCCGCGGCCGTCCGCGACCTGGTCGTGGAGCGCGCGGCCGTCGAGCGCGGCCAGGAGGTCACCCCCTGCGCCCTGGGCGCCCTCGGCGCGAGCCACAACCTCTGCCCGGTCGGCTGCTGCCCGGCCCGCGCCCCCCACCCCGCCGCGGCCGGCGCCGACAGCCCCTACGCGTGAGGAGCCCCGTGACCGACCCCCTCCA
The DNA here is from genome assembly GCF_022698165.1 of Streptomyces cylindrosporus. Classification (GTDB taxonomy): domain Bacteria; phylum Actinomycetota; class Actinomycetes; order Streptomycetales; family Streptomycetaceae; genus Streptomyces; species Streptomyces cylindrosporus. The sequence continues at coordinate 623,855 of NZ_JALDAY010000003.1, read as the reverse complement.
CCAGGAACTGCTGGAACTGGCCCAGGAGGCCGCCCGGCGCGCCGGAGACCTCCTCAGGGACGGCCGCCCGGCCGACCTCGCGGTGGCCGCCACCAAGTCGAGCCCCATCGACGTGGTGACCGAGATGGACATCGCGGCGGAGAAACTGATCACGGACCTGATCTCCACCCACCGCCCGCACGACGGCTTCCTCGGCGAGGAGGGCGCCGACACGGAGGGCACGAGCGGCATCCGCTGGGTGATCGACCCGCTGGACGGCACGGTCAACTACCTCTACGGCCTGCCGACCTGGGCCGTCTCCATCGCGGCGGAACAGGACGGCGAGACGGTCGTCGGGGTCGTGGCGGCCCCGATGCGCGGCGAGACGTACCACGCGGTGCGCGGCGGCGGTGCCTGGCAGGGCGAGCGGGAACTCACCTGCCGCCCGGCCCCGCCCCTGGAACAGGCCCTGGTCTCCACGGGCTTCAACTACGTCACCGAGGTCCGCGCCCACCAGGCCGAGGTGGCCCACCGGCTGATCCCGCTGCTGCGCGACATCCGCCGCGGCGGCTCGGCCGCGGTCGACCTCTGCGATGTGGCCGCCGGCCGCCTGGACGGCTACTACGAGCGCGGTCTGAACGCGTGGGACTACGGCGCGGGCGACCTGATCGCCCGGGAGGCGGGCGCCCTGACCGGTGGCCGCCCCGGAGAGCGTCCCTCCCGTGACCTGACGGTCGCGGCCACCCCGGGCGTCTTCGAGCCCCTCCAGCGCCTCCTGGAGGACTTCGGCGCCTGGCACGACTGAAAACCCCTCGCACAGGACAGCGGGCCCCCGGCGCTGGATTCGCCGGGGGCCCGCTGTCCTGCTCAAAGCCGATCAGACGCTATGCGCCGACCTCCACACCGTGCTCGGCGGCAAGGCGGCGCAGGTCGTCGAGCTCGGCCTGTTCCACCTCGACGAGGAAGTCGTCGCCCTCGTCGCGAGCCCGCGTCAGGTCGGACTCGGTCGTCCTTATGCGCTGCAGAAGTCCTGCGGTGAATGCGTCCATGCTGCGCCCCCTCGTCCTGGGTCGTGGGTCGGTGGCACGGGGGTGTGCCGTTCGGAAGGGGCGATCACGTCTCCATCAGGTGCCCGGCACAGTCCGCGCCGGGCGGCGACGGTGCCGGACACCCACGCCCACTCTGCGGAAAGCGGATTGCGCCGTGCCGCATGGTGCTGCGGCACTAGCAGAGCGTGATCGCGGGGTATGAACCGTCCTCCCCGCGCTTCCTTCCACGGAAACCTCAACCCGACGAGAAAATCTCGCATTCCCGGACCTCACACCTGTTCTTCATGTTGAGACAACCGCGGCCTTCCCTGCTCCTCCCCCCGCCTTACAGCCGACTTATGGCCGAAAAGGGCAGGATGGAGGCACACACTCATGAAGCAGGAAGGACAGTCACGTGCGCGTACTCGTCGTCGAGGACGAGCAGCTGCTCGCCGATGCGGTGGCCACCGGACTGCGCCGGGAGGCCATGGCCGTCGACGTCGTGTACGACGGTGCGGCCGCCCTCGAACGCATCGGCGTCAACGACTACGACGTGGTCGTCCTGGACCGCGACCTCCCCCTGGTCCACGGCGACGACGTCTGCCGCAAGATCGTCGAGCTCGGCATGCCCACGCGCGTACTGATGCTCACGGCCTCCGGCGACGTCAGCGACCGGGTCGAGGGCCTGGAGATCGGCGCCGACGACTACCTCCCCAAGCCCTTCGCGTTCAGCGAGCTCATCGCACGCGTGCGTGCCCTCGGCCGGCGCACCAGCGTGCCCCTGCCGCCGGTCCTGGAGCGCGCCGGCATCAAGCTCGACCCCAACCGCCGCGAGGTCTTCCGCGACGGCAAGGAGGTCCAGCTCGCCCCCAAGGAGTTCGCCGTCCTGGAGGTGCTGATGCGCTCCGAGGGCGCCGTCGTCTCCGCGGAGCAGCTCCTGGAGAAGGCCTGGGACGAGAACACCGACCCGTTCACCAACGTCGTGCGCGTGACCGTCATGACCCTGCGCCGCAAGCTGGGCGAGCCGCCCGTCATCGTCACCGTCCCCGGCTCGGGATACCGGATCTGATCACCGATGGCCGCCACACCCGCTCTCCCCACGGCACCCCCGAAACCCACCTGGGACCCCCGCAAGCCCGAACCGCCGTTCCCCTGGCTGCGCCCGACCATCCGCATACGGCTCACGCTGCTGTACGGCGGGATGTTCCTGATCGCCGGGATCCTGCTGCTGTCGATCATCTACCTGCTGGCCGCCCAGGCCCTGCACGAGGGCAGCGGCCAGACGTTCTCGGTGTCCGGCACCAACCTCGGCATCAGCAGCCCCACCTGCCCCAAGCTCAACCAGGCGGGCAACAACGACGAGTTCAACTCGATCCTCAACTCCTGTGAGGCGGTCCAGCGCCAGCACGCCCTGGACGACCTGCTCAGCCGCTCCCTGCTGGCCCTGCTGGGCCTCGCGGTGATCGCCTTCGCCTTCGGCTACGCGATGGCCGGCCGGGTGCTGTCGCCGCTGGGCCGGATCACCCGCACCGCCCGCGCGGTGGCCGGCTCGGACCTGTCCCGCCGGATCGAGCTGGACGGCCCGGACGACGAGCTGAAGGAGCTCGCGGACACCTTCGACGACATGCTGGAGCGCCTCCAGCGCGCCTTCACCGCCCAGCAGCGCTTCGTGGGCAACGCCTCGCACGAACTGAGGACCCCGCTCGCGATCAACCGCACGCTGCTGGAGGTCCACCTCTCCGACCCGAACGCGCCGGTGGAGCTTCAGCAGCTCGGCAAGACGCTGCTGGCGACGAACGAGCGCAGTGAGCAGCTCGTGGAGGGCCTGCTGCTGCTCGCCCGCAGCGACAACCAGATCGTCGAGCGCAAACCGGTCGACCTCGCCGAGGTCGCCCAGCAGGCCGTCGACCAGGTGAACGCGGAGGCACAGGCCAAGGGCGTGGTGATCCGCGGCGAGCAGAAGCCCGCGGTGGTCCAGGGCAACGGCGTGCTGCTGGAGCGCATCGCGCTGAACCTCGTACAGAACGCGGTGCGGTACAACGTCTCCGAGGGCGGCTGGGTCGAGGTCACCACCGAGGTCCAGCACGGCCAGGCGGTCCTGGTCGTGTCGAACACCGGCCCCGTGGTACCCGCGTACGAGATTGACAACCTGTTCGAGCCCTTCCGGCGGCTGCGTACCGAGCGGACGGGCAGTGACAAGGGTGTCGGCCTGGGGCTTTCCATCGTCCGGTCGGTGGCGCGGGCCCATGGCGGACACATTTCGGCGCAGCCGCGAGAGGGGGGCGGGCTGGTGATGCGTGTCACACTGCCCATCTGAGATGGCATCGTCGGCACTCGGGGTTGTTCGCTTTGCGCGGAATTTTCCGGGCGTGGAGGCGGGTACCCCGTGTGTGATCGATCACATGGGCGAATTTCCGGCCATCTACTCTCCGTGATCATGTCGGGCGTCGTAAAGCCGGGAAAATCCGGGTTTTCGGGTGTCTTGATCACGGGAAGTACAGGTTGAGACGCCTTTGAAGTGCGGCATGGGGACCGTGTACGGTCCCGTTCGCCATCCAAGCCGATCACTCTTGAGGGGTCCGATTGGGTGTCGATTGAGTAACAGACCTTGATGTGAGGCAAAATCTCCGCCTCGAGGCGGGCACAAGTCCGGCCTCTCACGCGTTACGTGCGCTGGAGACACCCGCAGACACCCAGAGGGGGAGAGCGAAATGGCAACGGATTACGACACCCCACGCAAGACCGACGACGACGTCGACTCCGACAGCCTTGAAGAGCTGAAGGCCCGGAGGAACGACAAGTCGACCTCGGCGGTCGACGTCGACGAGTTCGAGGCCGCAGAGGGCCTCGAACTGCCCGGAGCCGACCTCTCGAACGAGGAGCTGGCCGTCCGGGTGCTGCCCAAGCAGCAGGACGAGTTCACCTGCATGAGCTGCTTCCTGGTGCACCACCGCAGCCAGCTGGCCCGGGAGAAGAACGGTCAGCCGATCTGCCGCGACTGCGACTGAGGACGGGTCGGCCGTGACTGGCTCGACCCCACCTCGGAAGCGCCGCTTCCTCCTGCCGGGAGCGGACCAGGGGCAGCAGCAAGGCCCCCACGGCACGCGTGACGACGAGCGGGGCTCGTCCGGTACGACATCCGGCACCACCGGATCCACCGGATCGGCCTCGCTCGAACCGGCGACCGACCGGGCTGACCTCCCGGCGCCGGAAGAGCAGAAACCCGCGCCCGTCGCGAAACGGCGGGCCGCGGTGATCCGGGAGAAGGCCGCAGAAGGCGTCCGCAAGGGCGGCAGCCGGGCCCGAGCGGGCCTGGCGTACCTCGCCGACCGGATCATCGAGAACGCCCCGCGGATCCCCGTACGCGACCTCGCGACGCTCCGCAGGCAGTTCCCGGGCCTCGGGCCCGAACAACTCGCCGACAAGCTCGTGGCGGGCGCCGCCGTCGCGACCTCGACCGTCGGAGCGGGGGTCGGAGCGGCGGCGATGCTGCCCGTGCCGCCCGCCATGCCGACGGAGATCGCCGCCGAGATCACCGGCGTGGCCGCGATCGAGCTGAAGCTCATCGCCGAGCTGCACGAGGTCTACGGCGTACGGCCGCCCGGCAACCTCAAGGAACGCAGCACCGCCTACCTGAACTCCTGGTCGGGCGAGCGCGGGGTCGACGTGACGAAGCCGTCGACCGTGGGCGGCGCGCTCAACAGCCAGATGAAACAGCAGCTGCGCCAGCAGATCATGAAGCGCATGGTGCGCGACCTGCCCAATCTGATGCCCTTCCTGGTGGGCGCAGCCGTGGGTGCGGCCATGAACCGCCGCGACACCAAGAGGCTCGCCGAGCGCATCCGCAAGGACCTGCGCAAGATCCAGGTGCCCTGGGACGCGCTGCCCGAGCTGCCCGCCCTGGAGGCCCCCGCCGAGCCGCTGGAGCTCGGGGACATCACCAGGGAACTGGGCCGCTGAGCGGGCCCTACACCGCCGCCTGACGGGCCGCCTTCAGCGCCTCGGCCAGCCGCTCCGGCTCCCGCGTCGACAGGTACAGGTACGGCGTCGGGTCCTCCGGATCGGTGACCTCCACCTTCAGCGCGCCGGGGATGTACGCGCGCAGCAGCAGGAACGCGCGCGTGTCCGCCTTGTACGTGCGCCAGGCGCGCGCCTCCTCCGCGTCCAGCACCTCCGCCTCCCCGAGCGCCGTCACCGGGATCTTCGCCTCGCCGGCGATCAGCGAGCCGCCCACGATCCGGATGCGGACCGAGCCGTACGAGCTCGCCACGACCGCCGACGCCGCCGTGCCGCCGACCAGTCCGCCGAGCAGCGGCAGGGTGCCGAAGGGCAGCAGGATCAGGGCGAAGGAGACGCCGACCAGGAAGGAGATCAGCCACCACGAGCGGGGGGCGGTGAGGCGTTCTTCGTACGGGGTGGCGGAGAGCTGCATGGAGCCAAGCTTGGCACGGTGTCCGGATATGGCGGACGCGCGGGTAAGGTCTGCGGCTGTGAGTGGTACTTCCGCAGCTCTGAAGCCTCCCGCCGACGCGGTGAAACCCGTGCGGCACCCCGACGCTCCCGCGCCCGGTGAGCTTCTCGGGGCGCACTACGAACAGTGTTTCGGGTGCGGTGGCGAGCAGCCCCACGGGCTGCACCTTCAGGCGCGGGCCGGCGAAGGCGTCACCATCGCCGCGGAGTTCACCGTGCAGCCCGCCCACCAGGGCGCGCCCGGCCTCGCCCACGGCGGGGTGCTGGCGAGCGCGCTGGACGAGACCCTCGGCTCCCTGAACTGGCTGCTGCGGACCATCGCCGTGACGGGCCGCCTGGAGACGGACTTCGTGCGACCGGTGCCGGTCGGCACCACCCTCTACCTGACGGCCGAGGTCACCGCGGTGGCCGGCCGCAAGATCTACTCGACCGCCACCGGTCGGCTCGACGGTCCCGAGGGCCCGGTCGCCGTCCGCGCGGACGCGCTGTTCATCGAGGTGAAGGTCGACCACTTCATCGACAACGGCCGCCCGGAGGAGATCCGCGCCGCCATGAGCGACCCCGACCAGCAAAGGCGCGCCCGCGCCTTCGAGGTGAACCCGTGAGCCGTGATCCCCTGAACGTGCTGATCCGGCGCGTCGACCCGGACGTACCGCTTCCGTCGTACGAGCACCCCGGTGACGCGGGAGCCGATCTGCGCACCACCGAGGGGTGCGAACTGGCGCCCGGGGAGCGGGTCGTGCTGCCCACCGGGGTGTCGATCGCCCTCCCGGAGGGGTACGCGGCCTTCGTGCACCCCCGGTCCGGTCTCGCCGCCCGCTGCGGTGTCGCCCTCGTGAATGCCCCGGGGACGGTTGATGCCGGGTACCGTGGGGAGATCAAGGTGATCGTGGTGAATCTCGACCCGCGCGAGGCCGTGCGGTTCGAGCGCTTCGACCGGATCGCCCAGCTGGTCGTCCAGCAGGTCGAGAGGGTCCGCTTCCGGGAGGTCGCGGAGCTTCCCGGCTCGGCGCGGGCCGAAGGGGGCTTCGGGTCCACCGGAGGGCATGCGGCGGTGGCCGGGACGGGCAGCACGAACGGTGAGGCCGCCATGGGCGGCCCTACGGGTGGGAATCGATACGCTTCGGTCGTATCCGACCGGGAAGGACAGTGACGTGTTCGGACGTCGCAACAAGAAGGGTGCCGCCGAGGACGCGGCCGGCGAGGCCGAGCAGGTCGTCGACAGTGTCGACACTGAGGCGGACGAAGAAGAGGTCGAGCGCGAGCGTGTGCGGCTCGAACCCGAACCCCGGCCCGACGGGCCCTGGGACGAGTCCGAGGTGCGCGACCCCGCCGAGGGCCGTGTGGACCTGGGCGGACTCTTCGTGCCCGGCGTCGACGGCATGGAGCTGCGGGTCGAGGTCGCGGGTGACGCGATCGTCGCGGCGACCGTCGTACTGCGCGACAGCGCCATCCAGCTGCAGGCCTTCGCCGCTCCCAAGCGCGAGGGCATCTGGGGCGAGGTGCGCGAGGAGATCGGCTCCGGCATCACCCAGCAGGGTGGCATCGTCGACGAGGTCGAGGGCCCGCTCGGCTGGGAGCTGCGCGCCCAGGTGCCGGTGCAGCTGCCGGACGGCACGGGCGGCTTCCAGGTCGTGCGGTTCGTCGGTGTGGACGGCCCGCGCTGGTTCCTGCGCGGTGTGATCTCGGGCCAGGGCGCCGTGCAGCCGCAGGCGGCCGGCCTCCTGGAGCAGATCTTCCGGGACACCGTCGTGGTCCGCGGCGAGGGCCCGATGGCGCCCCGCGACCCGATCGTCCTCAAGCTGCCGAACGACGCCCAGATGGTCCCCGAGGGCGTCCAGCAGGAGGAGGGCTCGCGCTTCTCCGGCGGCATGGGGCAGCTCCAGCGCGGACCGGAGATCACCGAGGTCCGCTAGACAGCCGTAGCGAAGAGGGCCGTACCCCTGGCGGGTGCGGCCCTTTCTCGTGCGCGCACCCTTGACGGCGCATTGGTCTGTACCTACGGTCTCGGCTCAACGCCTCTGTTCACAGAGGGACTTGTCGTTCACATACGAGAACGGATGGCCCCCCACCATGCGCCGGACCGCACTGTTCGCAACCGCCTCCGCCCTTGTCGTGGGCATGATCGCCTGGCCTGCCGCCCGGCACGCCGACGCCGCCCCCAGCACCTTCGTCCACCCCGGAGTCACCGTCTCCCGGGCGCAGTTGGACTTCGCCCGCACCAAGGTGAACGCCGGCGCCCAGCCCTGGAAGGGCGCCTTCGACCAGATGCTGGCCAGCAAGTACGCCGACCTGAACCGCACGCCGAAGCCGCGCGCGACGGTCGAGTGCGGCTCGTACTCGAACCCCAACTACGGCTGCACCGACGAGCGCGAGGACGCGATAGCCGCGTACACCGACGCCCTCGCCTGGTACATCACCCGCGACGACCGCTACGCGCAGAAGGCGATCCAGCTCATGGACGCCTGGTCCGCCGTCATCAAGGAGCACACCAACAGCAACGCGCCCCTGCAGACCGGCTGGGCCGGCTCCTCCTGGCCCAAGGCCGCCGAGATCATCAAGTACACCTACACCGGCACCTGGACGAACTCCGCCCGCTTCGCGACCATGCTCCGGGACGTCTACCTCCCCGAGGTCATCAACGGCTCCAACTCCAACGGGAACTGGGAGCTGTCGATGATGGAGGCCGCCGTCGGCATCTCCGTCTTCCTGGAGGACAAGACCTCGTACGACAAGGCCATGGCGAAGTTCCGCACGCGCGCGGCCGCGTACGTCTACCTGTCCACGGACGGCGACCTGCCCAAGACCGTGCCGAGCCAGAACCTCGACACCAAGGCGAAGATCGTCAGCTACTGGCAGGGGCAGTCCACCTTCGTCACCGGGCTCACCCAGGAGACCTGCCGCGACTTCACCCACACGGGTTACGGCATCTCCGCGATCTCGCACATCGCCGAGACCAGCCGGATCCAGGGCCAGGACCTGTACGGCACCGACGTCGGCGAGCGGCTGCGGCAGGCGCTCGGCTTCCAGTCCAAGTACCAGCTCGGCGCGGCCGTCCCGAGCTGGCTGTGCGGCGGCTCGCTCACTCTGGGGCTCGGGCCGGTCACCGAGGTCGGCTACAACGCCCTGCACAACCGCCTCGGCATCGCGATGACCAACACCCAGACGCTGACCGAACAGCAGCGCCCGGCCGGCAGCAACAACCTCTTCGTGGCCTGGGAGACCCTCACCCACGGCGACAACCCCAGCTGAACCGTTGATCGACCGGGCGCCGGACGGCGATACTGGCGCCCGGTCGACGGGGGAGGCGACATGAGCAGCCAGGTGGTCACCGAGACCATGGTGCGCGTCGAGAACATCCACAAGTCGTACGGTCATGGAGCGGCCGCCGTGCACGCGCTGCGCGGCGTCTCCTTCGAGGTGCCGCGCGGCGAACTCGTCGCCCTCAAAGGGCGGTCGGGATCGGGCAAGACCACGCTCCTCAACATCGTCGGCGGACTCGACGTACCGGACCGGGGGCGGGTGAGCGTCGACGGGCAGGAGCTGTCCGGGCTCGGCGAGGACGGGCTGCTCGCGCTGCGCCGGGACCGGATCGGGTTCGTCTTCCAGTCCTTCGGGCTGATCCCGATCCTCACCGCCGCCGAGAACGTCGGCGTCCCGATGCGGCTGCGCAAGGCGGACGTGCGGGAACGCGAGGAACGGGTCGAACTGCTGCTGGCCCTCGTCGGGCTCGCCGACCACGCGAGGCAGCGGCCCGGGGAGCTGTCCGGCGGCCAGCAGCAGCGCGTCGCCATCGCGCGTGCCCTCGCCAACAGCCCCGCGCTCCTGGTCGCCGACGAGCCGACCGGCCAGCTGGACGCCGAGACCGGGCACGCCGTGATGGAGCTGCTGCGTGCCGTCGTCCACAGCGAGCGGGTCACCGCCCTCGTCGCCACCCACGACGCGACCCTCCTCGACCTGGCCGACCGCGTGCTGGAGCTGAGCGACGGGGAGATCGTCGAGCACTGACCGGCCAGGCCCGTCAGGGATACGTCAAAAACGTCGCTTACCCCGGCCCTCGCCCCCTTTGTCCGGATCATTGGCCGTAAGGTCGACGCTGCGTGCGCAGCGGTGAACCGGAAGAAAATAGGGGTCATGGGACGCGGCAAGCTTCGGATCTACCTCGGTGCGGCACCGGGCGTCGGCAAGACGTACGCCATGCTCTCCGAGGCGCACCGGCGTGTGGAGCGGGGCACCGACTGCGTGGTCGCCTTCGTGGAGCACCACGGCCGGCCGCGCACCGAGGTGATGCTGCACGGCCTCGAAGAGGTCCCGCGCAGGGAGCTGGAGTACCGCGGGGCCGTCTTCGCCGAGATGGACGTGGACGCCGTGCTGCGCCGTGCCCCCGCCGTCGCCCTGGTGGACGAGCTCGCCCACACCAACATCCCCGGCTCCCGGAACACCAAGCGCTGGCAGGACGTGGAGGAGCTGCTCGCGGCCGGCATCGACGTCGTCTCGACCGTCAACATCCAGCACCTCGAATCGCTGGGCGACGTCGTGGAGTCGATCACCGGTGTGCGGCAGCGCGAGACCGTGCCGGACGAGGTGGTGCGGCGGGCCGACCAGATCGAGCTTGTCGACATGTCGCCGGAGGCGCTCCGACGCCGTATGGCGCACGGGAACATCTACCAGCCCGACAAGGTCGACGCGGCCCTCTCCAACTACTTCCGCCCCGGCAACCTCACCGCCCTGCGCGAGCTGGCGCTGCTGTGGGTGGCCGACCGGGTCGACGAGTACCTCCAGCAGTACCGCAGCGAGCACCGGGTCTCCAGGATCTGGGGCTCGCGGGAGCGGATCGTGGTCGGGCTCACCGGCGGCCCCGAGGGACGCACCCTGATCCGCCGGGCCGCGCGGCTCGCCGAGAAGGGCGCCGGCGGCGAGGTGCTCGCCGTCTACATAGCCAGCAGCGACGGGCTGACCTCGGCCTCCCCGAAGGAACTCGCCGTCCAGCGCACGCTCGTCGAGGACCTCGGCGGCACCTTCCACCACGTCGTCGGCGACGACATACCGGCCGCGCTGCTCGCCTTCGCGCGCGGCGTCAACGCCACCCAGATCGTGCTCGGCGTCTCCCGGCGCAAGAGCTGGCAGTACGTGTTCGGACCGGGCGTCGGAGCGAGCGTGGCCCGGGACTCGGGGCCCGACCTCGACGTCCACCTGATCACCCACGCCGAGGCCGGCAAGGGGCGCGGGCTGCCGGTGGCCCGGGGCGCGCGGCTCGGCCGGTCCCGGATCATCTGGGGCTGGCTGGTCGGCGTCGGCGGACCGGCCCTCATGGCGGTGCTGCTCAGCACCGTCGACCTCGGCCTCGCCAACGACATGCTGCTGTTCCTGGCGGTGACGGTCGCGGCGGCGCTGCTCGGCGGACTGCTGCCCGCGCTCGCCTCGGCCGCGGTGGGCTCCCTGCTGCTGAACTACTTCTACACACCGCCCCTGCACCGCTGGACCATCGCCGACCCCAAGAACATCGTCGCCATCGTGATCTTCGTCGGCGTCGGCGTCTCGGTGGCATCGGTCGTCGACCTCGCCGCCCGCCGCACCCACCAGGCGGCCCGGCTGCGCGCCGAGTCGGAGATCCTGTCCTTCCTCGCCGGGAACGTGCTGCGCGGCGAGACCGGCCTTCAGGAACTGCTGGAACGGGTCCGCGAGACCTTCGGCATGGAGTCGGCGGCCCTGCTGGAGCGGGCGAGCGACCACGACCCGTGGACCTGCGCGGGCCGCGCCGGGCCCGGTACGGCGGTCGAGCGGCCCGAGGACGCCGACGTGGACGTCCCGGTCGGCGACCACATGGCCCTTGCGCTGACCGGCCGGGTGCTGCCCGCGGAGGACCGCCGGGTGCTGGCCGCGTTCGCCGCCCAGGCCGCCGTCGTACTGGACCGCCGGCGCCTCCAGGAGGAGGCCGACCAGGCGCGGGCGCTCGCCGAGGGCAACCGGATCCGCACGGCGCTGCTGGCCGCCGTATCGCATGATCTGCGTACTCCGCTCGCCGGGATCAAGGCGGCCGTTTCGTCCCTGCGGTCGGACGACGTGGCGTGGTCCGAGGAGGACCAGGCCGAGCTTCTGGAGGGCATAGAGGAGGGCGCCGACCGGCTCGACCACCTGGTGGGCAACCTCCTCGACATGTCCCGGCTGCAGACCGGGACGGTCACCCCGCTGATCCGCGAGGCCGACCTCGACGAGGTGGTGCCGATGGCGCTGGTCGGGGTGCTCGAGGACAGCGTCGAGCTGGAGATCCCCGAGACGCTGCCCATGGTCGCCGTCGACCCCGGGCTGCTGGAGCGGTCGGTGGCCAACCTGGTCGAGAACGCCGTCAAGTACAGCCCGGCCGGGAAACCCGTCCTGGTGGCCGCCAGCGCCATCGCCGACCGCGTCGAGGTGCGGGTCGTCGACCGCGGCCCCGGCGTCCCCGACGAGGCCAAGGAGCGCATCTTCGCCCCCTTCCAGCGCTACGGCGACGCCCCGCGCGGCGCCGGCGTGGGTCTCGGCCTCGCGGTCGCCCGGGGCTTCGCCGAGGCCATGGGCGGCACGCTCAACGCCGAGGACACGCCCGGCGGAGGCCTCACCATGGTGCTCACCCTGCGCGCGGAAGGATGGCGCGCGGAACTCCACGACGACGGCGCCGAACCGGCGGAACCCGAAAGGCAGGTCACATGACCCGCGTGCTGGTCATCGACGACGAGCCGCAGATCGTGCGCGCCCTCGTGATCAACCTCAAGGCGCGCAAGTACGAGGTCGACGCGGCCCACGACGGCACCACCGCGCTCCAGCTCGCCGCCGCCCGCCACCCCGACGTGGTCGTCCTCGACCTCGGCCTGCCCGACATGGACGGCGTCGAGGTGATCCGGGGCCTGCGCGGCTGGACCCGGGTGCCGATCCTCGTACTGTCCGCCCGGCACACCTCCGACGAGAAGGTCGAGGCGCTGGACGCGGGCGCCGACGACTACGTCACCAAGCCCTTCGGCATGGACGAGCTGCTGGCCCGGCTGCGGGCCGCGGTCCGGCGTGCCGAGCCGGTCGGGGCCGGGGACGGCGAGGTGACGGTCGTGGACACCGGGGAGTTCACCGTCGACCTGGCCGCGAAGAAGGTCAACCGGGGCGGCCGGGACGTACGGCTGACGCCCACGGAGTGGCATCTGCTGGAGGTGCTAGTCCGCAACACGGGCCGGCTGGTGAGCCAGAGGCAGCTGCTCCAGGAGGTGTGGGGGCCGTCCTACGGGACGGAGACCAACTACCTGCGGGTGTACATGGCCCAGCTGAGAAGGAAGCTGGAGGCGGACCCGTCGCACCCGAAGCACTTCATCACGGAGCCGGGTATGGGGTACCGGTTCGAGCGGTAGGCCCGCGGGTACGAAGGTGTCAGTGCACCCCGGTACGCTTCAGATATGAGTGCTGTTCCTCGTTCCGAAAAGTCGGTGGGCCGGTTCAGGCGCATGCTCGACCGGCTCTCCTCGTCGCAGGAGGACCTGGAGTCGGAGGAGCTGCGGGAGGACGCCGAGACCACGGGCTGCGTGCGTATCGGCGACTGCCACGACCGACAGGTCGTCACGGTTACTGGTACCTTGCGCACGGTCACCCTGCGGCCGCGGGCGGGCGTCCCGGCCCTGGAGGCCGAGCTGTTCGACGGCTCCGCCGCGCTGGACGTGGTGTGGCTCGGCCGGCGCTCCATCGTGGGGATAGAACCGGGGCGCAGACTGATCGCATCGGGCCGGATCTCGATGAGCCGGGGCCGCCGGGTGCTGTTCAACCCGAAATACGAACTGAGACCCCTCGGACGGGAGTAGCCGGTGACGTCGCTCGACAAGCCGACAGAGGACACGTCTGCCGACGATGCCCGGGCGGTGACCGAGGCCGCCCTGTTCGAGGCGTTCGGCGGCGTGCGGGGCATGGTCGAGACGGTGCTGCCCGGCCTGCTCTTCGTCACGATCTTCACGATCAACAAGGACCTGCACTGGTCGGCGATCGCCGCCCTCGCCGTGTCCCTGCTGCTCGTGGTGGTCCGGCTGGCCATGCGGGACACCGTCAAGCACGCCTTCAGCGGTGTCTTCGGCGTCGCCTTCGGTGTCGTCTTCGCGATGATGACGGGCAACGCCAAGGACTTCTACCTCCCCGGCATGCTCTACACGCTGGGCCTGGCGGTGGCGTACATCGTCACGACCCTCGCGGGCGTGCCCCTGATCGGCCTGATCCTCGGCCCGGTCTTCAAGGAGAACCTCTCCTGGCGCACCCGCAACCCCGGCCGCAAGAAGGCGTACGCCAAGGCGAGCTGGGCCTGGGGCCTCATCCTCCTCGCCAAGTGCGCGATCCTCTTCCCCCTGTACTGGTGGGCGAACACCGCGCAGCTCGGCTGGGTCCTGATCGCCCTGAAGATCCCGCCCTTCCTGCTGGCGGTCTGGCTGACCTGGGTCTTCCTCGCGAAGGCGCCCGCGCCGATCGACGTCTTCGCGGAGATGGAGGCGGAGGAACAGGCCGAGAAGCAGCGCAAGGCGGAGCTGGCGGCCGAGCGCGCCGAGCAGAGTGAGGCGGCCGGCGGCCGGCACCGTCGAGAGGCCTAGTCAGCGGTACGACGACGAGGGGCGCCCCGCACTCGCGGGGCGCCCCTCGTCGTCGTGACCGGAACGCCTAACCCGCCGCGTCCTCGCGGCGCACCGACAGCAGGTCCTCCAGCTGTTCCTCCCTGGCCTGGGCGGCCACGAACAGGAGCTCGTCGCCCGGCTCCAGGGAGTCGTCGCGGGTCGGGGTCAGGACCCGGGTGCCGCGGATGATGGTGACCAGGGACGTGTCCTCGGGCCACTCCACGTCGCCGACCTGGGTGCCGGCCAGGGCCGACTCCTCCGGGAGGGTCAGCTCGACGAGGTTCGCGTCGCCGTGGCTGAAGCGGAGCAGGCGGACCAGGTCGCCGACCGAGACCGCTTCCTCGACCAGCGCCGACATCAGGCGGGGGGTGGAGACGGCCACGTCGACGCCCCAGGACTCGTTGAAGAGCCACTCGTTCTTCGGGTTGTTGACCCGGGCGACGACGCGCGGGACGCCGTACTCCGTCTTCGCGAGGAGGGAGACGACCAGGTTGACCTTGTCGTCTCCGGTCGCCGCGATGACGACGTTGCAGCGCTGGAGCGCCGCCTCGTCGAGGCTCGTGATCTCGCAGGCGTCGGCGAGCAGCCACTCCGCCTGGGGGACGCGCTCGACCGAGATGGCGGTCGGCGCCTTGTCGACGAGCAGGACCTCGTGGCCGTTCTCCAGCAGCTCGCCCGCGATCGAGCGGCCGACCGCGCCGGCACCGGCAATGGCGACCCTCATCAGTGACCGCCCTCCTCTTCGGGACCCTTGGCGAAGGACGCCTCGACCTTGTCGACCTCGTCGGTGCGCATCATCACGTGCACCAGGTCGCCCTCCTGCAGCACCGTCTGCGAGCTGGGCAGGATCGCCTCGCCGAGCCGCGTGAGGAACGCCACGCGGACGCCCGTCTCCTCCTGCAGCTTGCTGATCTTGTGGCCGACCCAGGCCGGGGAGGTGTGCACCTCCGCGAGCTGGACGCCGCCGGTGGGGTCGCGCCACAGGGGCTCGGCGCCCGAGGGGAGCAGCCTGCGCAGCATCTGGTCGGCCGTCCAGCGGACCGTCGCGACGGTGGGGATGCCCAGGCGCTGGTACACCTCGGCACGGCGCGGGTCGTAGATGCGGGCCGCGACGTTCTCCACGCCGAACATCTCGCGGGCCACCCGGGCCGAGATGATGTTGGAGTTGTCACCGCTGGAGACGGCGGCGAAGGCGCCGGCCTCCTCGATGCCGGCCTCGCGCAGGGTGTCCTGGTCGAAGCCGACGCCGGTCACGCGACGGCCACCGAACCCGGGGCCGAGCCGACGGAAGGCGGTGGGGTCCTGGTCGATCACCGCGACCGTGTGCCCCTGTTGCTCCAGTGTCTGGGCCAGAGCGGAACCCACTCTTCCGCAGCCCATGATGACGATGTGCACGACCGTCCTTCCGAATGACCGAAAACTACTGCTCAGATCAGGGTCTCAGACCGACGCCCAAGCTACACACGCGCGGTAGGACGTCGGCACCCCTGTGCACGGTTGCCGTGCACAGGGAGTTCTCAGCGACGGCTGATGCTGCGGATGCTCACAAGTGTCAGGATTCCGAGGCCGACGAGGGTCGCGGCGGCGCCGATCAGTTCGGCGGTGGCGTGCATGGGGCCTCCAGGGGGCGGCGACGGCCGGGAATTCGGGCGGTGTTTGTCATATAGACATGCGGGTGCGCCGAGCTGCGGAATCCGCAGCCGGGGGGACCTCTGATTTCACTCGGAGAGCAGATCGAGGGTGGCGGGTGGTTGGGCACCCGTTCGAACGCCTACGATGCTCTGTTGTGTCCAAACTGACCGACGTGCCCAAACGGATCTTGATCGGGCGCGCACTGCGCAGTGACCGGCTGGGCGAAACGCTCCTGCCGAAGCGCATCGCCCTCCCCGTCTTCGCCTCCGACCCGCTGTCCTCCGTGGCCTACGCCCCGGGAGAGGTGCTGCTGGTCCTGTCCATCGCGGGCGTGTCGGCGTACCACTACAGCCCCTGGATCGCCCTCGCGGTGGTCGTGCTGATGTTCACCGTGGTCGCCTCGTACCGGCAGAACGTGCATGCCTACCCCAGCGGTGGCGGCGACTACGAGGTGGCGACGACCAACCTCGGCGCCAAGGCCGGCCTCACCGTCGCCAGCGCCCTGCTGGTCGACTACGTCCTCACCGTCGCCGTCTCGATCGCCTCCGGCATCGAGAACCTCGGCTCGGCGGTGCCGTTCGTGGTCGAGCACAAGGTGCTCTGCGCGGTCGCGGTGATCGTGCTGCTGACGCTGATGAACCTGCGCGGCGTCAAGGAGTCCGGCAAGCTCTTCGCGATTCCGACGTACGTCTTCGTCGGCGGCGTCTTCATCATGATCGCGTGGGGTGCCTTCCGCGGGCTGGTGCTCGACGACACCATGCGCGCGCCGACGGCCCAGTACACGATCAAGGCCGAGCACCAGGGCCTCGCGGGCTTCGCGCTCGTCTTCCTGATGCTGCGCGCCTTCTCCTCCGGCTGTGCGGCGCTGACCGGTGTCGAGGCGATCTCGAACGGCGTCCCGGCTTTCCGCAAGCCCAAGTCGAAGAACGCGGCGACCACCCTCGCCGCGATGGGCCTGCTCGCCGTCACGATGTTCTGCGGCATCATCGTGCTCGCCCTGACGACCAAGGTCCGCATGGCCGAGAACCCGGCCACCGACCTGCTCAAGAACGGCATCGGCGTCGGCGCCGACTACGTGCAGAACCCGGTGATCACCCAGGTCGCCGAGGCCGTCTTCGGCAAGGGCAGCTTCTTCTTCGTGGTCCTCGCGGCGGCCACCGCGCTGGTGCTGTTCCTGGCCGCGAACACCGCGTACAACGGCTTCCCGGTGCTCGGCTCGATCCTCGCCCAGGACCGCTACCTGCCCCGCCAGCTGCACACCCGCGGCGACCGCCTGGCGTTCTCCAACGGCATCGTGCTCCTGGCCGGCGCGGCCACCCTGCTGACCGTGATCTACGGCGCCGACTCCACCCGGCTGATCCAGCTGTACATCGTCGGCGTGTTCGTGTCCTTCACGCTCAGCCAGACCGGCATGGTCCGGCACTGGAACCGCCACCTGGCCACCGAGAAGGACCCCGCCAAGCGCCGCCACATGGTGCGCTCGCGCGCGATCAACACCTTCGGCGCCTTCTTCACCGGCCTGGTCCTGGTCGTCGTCCTGGTCACCAAGTTCACGCACGGCGCCTGGGTGGCCCTGCTCGGCATGTGCATCTTCTACGCGACGATGACGGCCATCCGTAAGCACTACGACCGTGTGGCCTCCGAGATCGCGGCCCCCGAGGGCCCGAGCGACGACAGCGTACGGCCCTCCCGGGTGCACTCGGTCGTGCTGATCTCCAAGATCCACCGCCCCACGCTCCGCGCGCTCGCGTACGCCAAGCTGATGCGCTCGGACTCGCTGGAGGCGCTCACCGTCAACGTCGACCCGGCGGAGACCAAGGCGCTGCGCGAGGAGTGGGAGCGGCGCGGGATCGACGTACCGCTGAAGGTCCTCGACTCGCCCTACCGCGAGATCACGCGGCCGATCATCGAGTACGTGAAGGGGCTGCGGAAGGAGTCGCCGCGGGACGCGGTGTCCGTGATCATCCCCGAGTACGTGGTCGGCCACTGGTACGAGCATCTGCTGCACAACCAGAGCGCCCTGCGGCTGAAGGGCCGGCTGCTGTTCACGCCCGGTGTCATGGTGACGTCCGTGCCCTACCAGCTGGAGTCCTCCGAGGCCGCGAGGAACCGGGCCCGCAAGCGGCAGGAGTGGAACGCGCCGGGTTCGGTGCGGCGCGGTCCGGCGGTGCAGGGGCGGCCCAAGGAGCCTTCGGGCACGGCGGGTTCGTCTGGTTCCCCGGCGGGTTCGTCCGGTTCTTCGGGCAGCGGCAAGGGCTGACGCGCGCTGGTCGGCGGCCGGACGACACCCACGTAGACTGGTGGGCTGTTGTCCGGCCGTTGTTCTCTCTCGACTCTGGAGTCACCCCACCATGCAGGCAGAACCGAAGAAATCGCTGGTGGGGGAGGAGTACGAGGTCGAGGTCGAGTCCGTCGCGCACGGCGGCCACTGCATCGCCCGTATCGCCGGGGGCCAGGTGCTCTTCGTCCGGCACGCGCTGCCCGGTGAGCGGGTCGTGGCCCGGGTGACGGAGGGCGAGGAAGGGGCCCGTTTCCTGCGCGCGGACGCGGTGCGGGTCCTGTCGGCGTCCAAGGACCGCATCGAGGCGCCCTGCCCCTACGCCGGTCCGGGCCGCTGCGGCGGCTGCGACTGGCAGCACGCCAAGCCGGGGGCGCAGCGGCGGCTCAAGGGTGAGGTGATCGCCGAGCAACTGCGGCGGCTGGCCGGGCTGACGCCCGAGGAGGCCGGCTGGGACGGCACGGTGATGCCGGCCGAGGGCGACAAGCTGCCGGCGGGCGAGGTGCCGCAGTGGCGGACGCGCGTGCAGTACGCGGTGGACGCCGAGTCCGGGCGGGCCGGATTGCGCCGGCACCGTTCGCACGAGGTCGAGCCGATCGAGCACTGCATGATCGCCGCGCCGGGCGTGAGCGAGCTGGGCATCGAGCAGCGGGACTGGTCCGGGATGGCGTCGGTGGAGGCGATCGCCGCGACCGGGTCCCAGGACCGCATGGTGATCCTGGAGCCGCGGCCGGGCGCCCGGCTCCCGCTGGTCGAACTGGACAAGCCGGTCTCCGTGATGCGGGTCGAGGAGAAGGACGGCGGCATCCACCGCGTCCACGGCCGCGCGTTCGTCCGCGAGCGGGCCGACGGCCGTACGCACCGCGTGGGCAGCGGCGGCTTCTGGCAGGTCCATCCGATGGCGGCGGACACCCTGGTCAAGGCCGTGATGCAGGGCCTGCTGCCGCGCAAGGGCGAGATGGCGCTCGACCTGTACTGCGGTGTGGGCCTGTTCGCCGGCGCCCTCGCCGACCGGCTCGGCGACAAGGGCGCGGTCCTCGGCATCGAGTCCGGCAAGCGGGCGGTCGAGGACGCCCGGCACAACCTGGCCGACTTCGACCGCGTCCGCATCGAGCAGGGCAAGGTGGAGACGGTCCTGCCGCGCACGGGCATCACCGAGGTCGACCTGATCGTCCTGGATCCGCCGCGGGCGGGGGCGGGGCGGAAGACGGTGGAGCATCTGTCGTCGCTGGGAGCACGCCGGATCGCTTACGTGGCGTGCGATCCGGCCGCGTTGGCGCGGGATCTGGGGTACTTCCGGGATGGCGGGTACCGGGTGCGGACGCTTCGGGCGTTCGATCTGTTTCCGATGACGCATCATGTGGAGTGCGTGGCGATTCTGGAGCCCGTCTCGAAGGGGCTGTGAGCTGACCTGCGGCCGAAAGGGCAGGCTTACGTCATCTCCGGTGAGGTGCCGGGGGTGCCGGTCCCGCCGTCTGCGGAGAGGATGCCCTCGCGCAGTTGCAGGGGTGCCATGCCGTGCCAGCGGCGGACCGCGCGGCGCAGGGCGCGTTCGTCGGAGAAGCCGGCCTGGCGGGCCACCTCGCGGAGGGTGAGGCGGGGGCGGTGCAGGAGTTGTTCGACGCGTTCGCGGCGGACGCCCTCCACGATCGCCTCGTAGGAGGTGCCGCAGTCGGCCAGGCGGCGGCGCAGGGTGCGTTCGCTCGACGCGTGTCTGCGGGCCTGTTCGGAGAAGGAGGGGACGACCGGGAGGCTCTGCGCGACGGAGATCTCCAGTACCTCCAGGAGGTCCTGCTGGCGGCGGCGCGAGGCCATCTGTGCTTCGAGCAGTTCCAGGGTCGAGGCGCAGGTGACCGGGTCGCGGCCCGGCATGGGGCGGCTGATCCATGTCTGGGGAACCACCAGCCGGTTGCCGGAGGCGCCGAAGTGCAGGGGGCAGCGGAAGAGGTCGCGGAACGGCTGGACGTCACGCGGGGCGGGGAAGGCGAAGTGGACCTCCTGCGGTGCGAGGTCGGCGCCCGCGGCGAGACGGGCCAGGGTGACGACGCTGGAGAACGCCTCCTCGACGAGGAAGACGGCGACGTTCGGGTCGATCATCGGATCCGGGAGGTCGGCCCGGACCACGTAGGCGGAGTCCTCCCGGCCGGCCGACCAGACGGTCATGGCCCCGGACACGTTCTGGAAGCGCACCCCCGCCTCGATGGCGGCCTGGAGGGTGTCACTGGCGAGCATGGCGAAGCCGAGGAGGCCCCAGGCGGTGAGGTGCTGTGCGGCTCCTACCCGCAGGCCCAGATTCTCGTCCCCGGTGAGTTCGACGGCGCGCCGGATGACGGTGCTGCCCTGGCGGTAGGAGACGCGCAGGGCCGCCGATCCCATCAGGGTCTCGGTGAGGCCCACTTGTGTCAGCTCGGGTCGCAGGTCGACGCCGTACTCTCCGGTGATTCGGGTGAGGTAGCGCAGGATGTTCGGGGAGATCGTCGCCGAGGTGCTGCGGGTGGTGCCGTTCTCCGGACGGGGTGGCTCGGGCATGGGGTCTCTCCAGGGCCGTACTCGCGACCACTTTAGGCAGGTGCGTCCGGGTCCGGCCCTGCTAGCGGGTGCGGATCCACACCGTCTTCTCCCTGGTCCACTGGGCGAAGGCGTCGGTGGACCGCTCCGCGCCGCCGAACCCGGACTGCTTCCAGCCTCCGAAGGGGGCGGTGATGTCGCCCTCGCTGTAGGCGTTGACGGAGACCACTCCGGCCTGGATGCCGCGGGCGAGCCGGAAGGCGGTGTCGAGGTCGTGGGTCCACAGGGAGGCGGCGAGGCCGTAAGGGGTGGCGTTCGCCGTCCGGATCGCCTCCTGCTCGGAGGCGAAGGTCTGGACGGTGACCACGGGGCCGAACAGTTCCTCGGTGAGGACGCCGCTGCCCTCGGGGGCGCCGACGACGACCGTGGGCGGGTAGTAGGCCCCGTACGGGTGCAGGTCCGCCGGCAGGCCGGCGGTGTGCGCCACGGCTCCGGCGGCCACCGCCTCGTCCACGGCACGGGCGACCCGGTCCCGCGCCGCCCGGCTGATCAGCGGTCCCGTACGGGTCTCCGGCTTGGCGGGGTCACCGATGACCAGGGCCCCGGCGGCGGCCGTGAACCGTGCGACGACCTCGGCGGCGATGTCCTCGTGGACCAGGATCCGGGAGCCGGCCGTGCAGTTCTGGCCCATCGTCAGGAAGGCGGCGTCGATCATGTCGTCGATGAGCTCGACGCCGAAGCCGAGCGCGTCCGGCATCAGGACCTGGGGGCTCTTGCCGCCCATCTCCAGGGAGACCCGCTTGAAGTTGGTCTCCGCGGCATCGGCCAGGATCCGCCGTCCGGTCGCCGTCGAGCCCGTGAACGAGAGCGCGCCGATACCGGGGTGGCGGGCGAGTGCCCGGCCGGCCTCCGTGCCGTAACCGGGCAGGACGGTGAGCGTGCCGTCCGGCAGCCCGGCCTCCGTCGCCAGCCGTGCCACGTGCAGGGCCGAGCGCGGGGTCGCCTCGGCGGGCTTGAGCAGCAGGCTGTTGCCCGCGGCCAGGGCGGGGCCGATCTTCCAGGCGGCCATGGCGAACGGGTAGTTCCAGGGGAGGACGGCGGCGACCACTCCGACGGGTTCCCGGCTCATCAGGCCCAGGTGGTCGTGGCCGGTGGGCGCGATGCGGCCGAAGACCTTGTCGGCCGCCTCCGCGAACCAGCGGATCGACTCGATCGCGCCGGGCACGTCGCCGGTACGGCACTCCGTGATCGGCTTGCCGGCGTCCTCGCAGTCCAGGCGGGCCAGGATCTCGGCGTCGCGTTCCATCAGCTCGGCGAGGCGCAGCAGCACCGCCGCCCGCTCCCGGGGCGGCCGGGCCGACCAGACACCGCCGTCGAAGGTGCGCTGGGCCTCGTCCACGGCGGCGTCCACCTCGGCCGCGCCGGCGGCGGGCAGGGTGTCGAGGGTCTCCCCGGTGGCCGGGTTGACGACCCTGAGCAGGCGGTCGTCCGTGTTCGTACCGGTGGTCACGGTCATGCCTCCTTCACGAGTTCCCAGCGGCCGTCGACCTGCCGGGCCAGTCCTCTGCGGCGCAGGTCCTCCAGGTACCGGGCCAGGCCGCGCTCGCCGCGTCTGCGGAAGAGCGGGAGGAGCCGGGGGAGGAGGTTCGGCACGAGCATGGAGAAGCGGACCAGGAGCGATTCGCCGACGCGTGGATACGCCTCCAGGCGCGGCCGATCCAGCAGGCTCACCACCGCCGCGACGACGTCGGACGGCTGCTGCGGCGGGTCCTGGAACTGCAGGGAGTTGCCGCCGCTGACGGCCTCCTCGCGCAGCATCGCGGTGTCGGTCGCCGAGGGCAGGACCGAGCCGACGCGGATGCCCTTGCCCTCCAGGTCGAGGGCGATGGACAGCATCGCGCCGCGCAGCCCGAACTTCGACGCCGCGTAGATGGGGGTCTCCCCCTGCGGGAAGACGCCGGCGAGCGACACGGTGGTGATGACGCGGGGGTCGGCCGCGGCCCTCAGCAGGGGAATGGCGAGCCGGGTGGCCACCAGCGGGGAGATCATGTTCAGGTCGATCTCCCGCTCGATGGTCTCCACCGCGCGTACGTCGAACCGCTCGGTGCTGGTCATGCCGACGTTGTTGACCAGCACGTCCAGGCGGCCGAAGGCGGAGGCCACTTGTTCGAAGAGGTCCGCCACCCCTGCCCGGTCCAGCAGGTCGCAGCCGAGGCCCAGGTGGCCGGTGCCGGGGAGGGTGTCCGCGACCCGCTTCGCGCGCTCACCGTCGATGTCGACGACGACGCACACGGCGCCGCCGATCGCGAACCGCCGGCACAGCGCGCTGCCGATGCCGCCCGCGCCGCCGGTCACCAGCATCACCTTGCCGGTGCAGTCGTACCCGCTCATGCCACCGTCTCCCTGCTGCGCACGGCCGGTACCGCCGGCGGCCGTCCCTCGGTGGGCCAGCCCATGGCGGCGGCGACCTTGGTGAGGTACTTGGTGTACGCGGCGCTGTCGACGTATCCCGTGTGGCGCGGGGAGTCCACGAACCTCAGGCCGCCGGTCAGGTCGGGGCGGTCGTCCCGGATCATGCGGGCGAACCGCTCCGCGTTCGGCGGGTCCCGGCGCGTGTCCTGGACGAAGCCGGCGATCAACTGGGCCTGGGCGTCGAAGAGTTGGTAGGCGCCGGAGTTGGTCTCGATGAAGCCGACGCCGAACAGTCCCTCGTGCTCGCGGGAGAAGGACGACAGGTACAGGTCGGGGTGCTGTTCGTCCCCGAAGTAGCGCTGGGCGACGGGCACTTTGTGGACGTAGCCGGTCGCCAGCAGGATCAGGTCGAAGTCGTTGCTGCTGCCGTCGGTGAAGTGGACGGTACGGCCCTCGGCGCGCACGATGCCGGGCCGGGCGGTGATGTCGCCGTGCTGCAGGTGGTGCAGGAGCATCGAGTTGACCGTGGGATGGGTCTCGAAGAGCTTGTGGTCCGGCTTCTGCAGGCCGAGGCGGCGCGGATCGCCGTTGACGATCCGCAGGAGCGCGCCGAACAGCCTCTGCTCCAGCCACTTCGGCATCCGCGGGCCGACGCCTTCGAGGGTGTCCACGGGCCTGCCGAACAGGTGCTTCGGGATGAACCAGTAGCCGCGGCGCATGCTGATCTCCGCGTGGTCGGCGGCGCGGGCCGCGTCGCAGGCGATGTCGCAGCCGGAGTTGCCCGCGCCCACCACCAGGACCCGCTTGCCGCGCAGTTCGTCGCTGCTGCGGTAGCCGACCGTGTGCCGGATCTCGCCGCTGAAGTCACCCGGGATCTCGGGGATGTTGGGGTGCCACTGCGAGCCGGTGCAGACCACGACCTGCCCGTGCCGGCTGGTCCGTCCGTCGGCACGGGTGACCGTCCAGGTGCCGTCCGGGTTCTTCGCCACGTCACGGACGGCGGTCCCGAACTCGATCCGCTCCGTCAGCCCGTACGCGTCGGCGAAGGACGTCAGGTACGACAGGACCTGCCGTCGCGAGGGGTAGTCGGCGAAGTGGTCGGGCATCGGCCACCCGCCGAACCCCGAGAGGGTCCTGCTGGAGATGAAATGCGCCGACTCGTACATCGGGCTGCCCGGGTTGTCGATGTCCCACAGACCACCCGGACCCGTGTGCCGCTCGATGTGCGTGTACGGAAGCCGCCGCTCACCGAGTGCCCGTGCCACTGCCAGCCCCGCGGGACCCGCACCGATGACACAGGTGTCGAATTCGGACTCCTTCACGAGTCCACCTCCTCTCGTCGCCACGTTTCGGCGTGGGAGGAACTTAGGCAGCGGGCAAGCGCCCGCGGACTGGCCCGTGCGGCCACAAAGGGGGCTCCAGCGGCCAGGCAACTGACCGGCCCGGCGCGGCCCGGGCCGGTGACCGCAGCGCTGGTGAGCCGGTCTCCCGGGGCAGCGCCGGGGCCGTGCGCCGCTGGCCGCCAGGGTCCCCCGTGTGGCCGTCGGCGTCCTCCGCCGCGTGCGTCCGGATTCCTACGGTTGCTCCAATTCGCGCGCCCCGGCCGCCCACGGTCCGTGACAGGAAGAGGCCCCCATGACCGCATCCGTCGGAGCGACGGCTCCCCCTCTGCCCGTGCGGGGCGGCCCGCTCGCGGGAGCCCGCCGGGGCACGGCCACCGTGTTCGCCGCCCAGGGCGCGGCCGTGGCCGCCGTGTCCACCACCGTGCCCGCCGTGGAGAGCCGTCTGGGGCTGTCGTCCCTGGCGATGACCGCGCTCACGATCGCCCTGACGCTGGCCGCGGGCACCGGCAGCTTCGCGGGGCTGGCCGCCGTACGCCGCTCGGGTCCCGTCACCGTCATGCGTGCGGCGGTGCTGACCGCGGCCGCGGCCCTGCTCGCCGTGGCCTGGGCACCCGGCAGGGTCGCCGCCTCGGCCGCCTACGTCCTGTTCGGGCTGGCGCTCGGCGCCATCGACGTGTCCGTCAACACCCGCGCGGCCACCGTCGAACGCCACTACGGACGCAGCATCCTCTCCTCCTTCTACGCCGCCTGGAGCGCCGCGGGCGTGGCGGCGGCGCTGCTGACGGCGGGCGTCTCCCGGCTGGGCTGGCCGGTCCAGTACGTCCTCACCGCGCACGCCGCGGTCGTGGCCGTCCTGGCCCTGACCGTCCGGACACAAGGCCTTGTCGCGCCGCACGGCGAGGGGCCGGCACCGGCCCAGGAGATCCTGGGCCGACGGGTCTGGGCGCGGCTCGTCCCCTTCGGTGTCGTCCTTCTCGTCGCCTACGTCGTCGACTCCACCGTCTCCGCGTGGTCGACCGTCTACCTTCACCAGACCCTCGCCGCGTCCCTGGCGGCCGCGCCGCTCGCGTACGCGGCCTACCAGGCGGGCACGGTGACCGGCAGGGCGGGCGCCGACCACCTGGTCCGCCGGGTCGGGCCGGTGGCGGTGGTGCGTGCCGCCGCCCTGCTCGCGGCCGCCGCCCTGGGCGCCCTGGCAGCGGCCCGGAGCTGGCCGTACGCCGTCGTCGCGGCAGGGTGTGCCGGCCTCGGAGTCGCCGCCCTCACCCCGCTGTGCGTCGCCGCCGCCGGGCGGCTGCGACCCGGCGCCCCGGAGACCGTGCTGGCCCGGCTCAACGTCTTCAACTACGTCGGCGTCCTCGTCGGAGCCGGCGCGAGCGGGGGCCTGGGAGCGACGGGCCACTTCCGCATCGCCTACGCGATACCCGCCGCACTTGCCCTGGCCCTGGTGACCACCGCACGCTTCTTCCGCACCGACGGCGCCCGGGCGTCCGCGGGTGTGGACACCATGCCGGCCGGGACCGGTTCGCCCATCCCCAGTGCTCGTACCGGGGGCCCCTGCCGTCCGTGAGGGCGCTGATCGACGAGCTGTCGCCCGTCTTGGCTGCTGGGGTTCGCGGTCCACCCGGAACTCCAGGACGCGGTGGTCGTCACGCACGATCCACCGTGCGCGGTCGCTGTCCACTCAGCGCGGAACGACGGCGTCAGCCGCACTCACCCGGAGCGCAGTGTCTGCGAGGGCAACTCGCCGAAGCGCGCCCGGTAGCGGGCCGCGAAGCGGCCCAGGTGGCCGAAGCCCCAACGATGGGCGACCGCGCTCACGTTCACTTCGCCCGATCCGCCGCGGCGCAGCTCGTCGTGGGCGCGGGTGAGGCGGATGTCGGTGAGGTAGGCGAGCGGGGCCATGCCGACGTACTGCTGGAAGGCTTCTTGGAGTCGCCGTGTGCTCACCCCGGCGAGCGTGGCCAACTCTCCCACGGTGAAGGGGTGTTGCGGCATGCTGTGCATGGCCTCGACGGCCCGCTTGACGGGGCCGGGGCGCAGCGCGGGGCCGGATCGGTCGAGCTCGTCGCGGTAGCGGTGGTCGGTGGCGAGGAGGAGCCCGTTCAGCAGGGCTTCCTGGAGCGGGCGGGCGACCATCGGCAGGGTGGGCAGCCCGCCGGCCTGTATCTCGTCGAACGCCGCGCGGACCATTCGTACCCAGCTCAGGCCGGCGCCGTGCGTGATGTCGAGTTCGGGCGCGAGGACGACGGGGGTGCGCAGCGGTCGGCCGAGAAGGCACTCGAGCTGACGGTTGAGGGCCTTGGGGTTGATCTTCACGGCCAGCAGGGGGCAGTCGGTGCTCACGCGGTCCAGGGTCGTGTCGCCGTACGGCTGGAAGACGGCGGCGCTGGCGGTCGTCGCCACCGCCCTGGTGTGCATTCCCTGGCGCCAGGCCATGCGGCCGCCCAGGGGGATGTCCACGTGGTAGGAGCCCAGTTCCCCGAACCGTATGCGCACTTCCGTGCCGAAGCCGATTCGTCCGAGTGTGAGCGGGCCGAGCGCGGCGATGTCGTACCGGGCGGTGAACTTGGTGTTGCCGCCGAGTACGTCGATGAAGTTGGCGTAGAAGCGTTCTCCGATGACTTCCCGGGCCTCGTCCACGTCCGTCGTCCGGAAGATCAGCGGATCCTGACTCCGGCGGGGTGACTGCTGCATACCGCAACCTCCTGCGCCTCTGGGCCGTTTGAGGACGGCTCACCTCATGGTCCACCACTGCTTGCGTGAACGACGACGGCATGGCACAGGCTGTCGCGGGGGTGCTATGGCTCAGTCGGCAAGGTCGGCCTTGCCGAACGGGACGGCGTAGCTGGAAGGGAGCTGGCTGATGACCTGGTTGAGCTCGCCGCCGGAGACGGCGTCGGCGAGGGTGGTCAGCACGGCGGCGGCGTCCCACGGGGCGGTGCGCGGCCGGGCGCCGGTGCGCTCCGCGACCCGTCGGTAGAACTCCTCGATCCCGTAGCTCTCGGCCTGCTGTCGTTTGGCGCCGGCCAGGACCTGCCCCAGCGGGCCGGGCAGCTGCGAGGCGAGGTCGTCGACCTCGCCGGGGCTGATCCGGCCCGCCAGCACACTCAGGACCTCCTCGGTGACCTTGGCTGCTTCGTCCTGATGGGAGTACTCCCCGCGCTCCCGTACCCGGGCGAGGAACTCGTCGTATTTCATGGTTGCCTTCGCTTCCCTCCGTTGCCCGGGCGGGATACGCGGAGCCTCAGCCGCTGCTCTCGCTGCGTTCGTTGATCTCGATGTTCCGAGGTTCGTCATGCGTGCCCCAGGTGCCGGTGTACGAAGTGGAGGGCCATCGCGCCTTCGCCCACCGCCGACGCCACCCGTTTCACCGAGCCGCTGCGGACGTCGCCGGCCGCGAAGACGCCGGGCAGGGTGGTCTCCAGGGTCAGGCAGTCGCGGTCCTGGCTCTCCCACAGCCCGGGGACCGAGCAGGCCTGGGCCTCGGCTCCGGTGAGTACGAAGCCGCGGTCGTCGAGCGCGAGGGTGCCGGACAGCCAGTCCGTGTTGGGGGCGGCGCCGGTGAAGACGAACAGGGCCCGGACGTCGAGGCGGCGGTGGTGCCCCGTACGGTTGTCCGTCACGTCGACCGTCTCCAGGACCTGTGCGCCGGTGACCTCGGTGACTTCGGTGTGCAGCAGCGTTTCCACCCGCGGGTGCCGTTCGACCTGGTCGATCAGGTAGCGGGACATGTGGGTGCCGAGGTCCGCCCCGCGCACCAGGAGGTAGACCTTGGGCGCGTACCCGGCGAGGAAGAGCGCGGCCTGGCCCGCGGAGTTGCCACCGCCGACGACGGCGACGGGGTCGGTGCGGCACTGCTGGGCCTCGTACACGGTCGCCGAGTAGTGGATGCTCGTCCCCTCCAGGTGTTCGATGCCGGAAATGCCGAGGCGGCGGTAACGGGCGCCGGTGGCCAGGACGACGGTGCGGGCGGTGATCTCGCTGCCGTCGGCGAAGCTCACGGCGTAGTGGCCGTCGCGCGGTTCGAGGCGCGTGGCCTCCGCGGGGACGCTGATCCCGGCGCCGAACTTGGTCGCCTGGAGCACTCCGCGTTCGGTGAGTTCGGCGCCGGAGATGCCGGAGGGGAAGCCGAAGCAGTTGTCGATGCGGGACGACGTCCCCGCCTGGCCGCCGGTGGCGATCGCTTCCACGACGGTGGTGCCCAGGCCCTCGGAGGCGGCGTGCACCGCGGCGGCGAGGCCGGCCGGCCCGGAGCCGACGACGAGGAGATCGCCGCGGCCGTTCGACGGCGGCAGCTGGGGCAGGCCGATCAGCCGGGCGAGTTCGGCGTTGCCGGGATTGCGCAGCAGGGTGGTGTCGCGCCAGATGACGAGGGGGGTTTCCTCCGGCCGGACGCCGAAGCGACGCAGCAGCGCCTCGGCCTCCTCGTCCGTCTCCAGGTCGACCCAGCGATGGGGCAGCCGGTTCCGGGCGGCGAACTCGCGCAGCCGCCGGGTGTCGGGGGAGTAGCGCGAACCGATGATGCGGAATCCGGCTCCCTGCCCGACGAGCAGGGCACGGCGGCCCAGGCAGGCGCGCAGCACGAGATCGCCCAGGGCGGGGTCCCGGGTGACCAGGCGGCGCAGCTGGTCCACGGAGAGGGCGAGGACTTCTCCCGGTTCCCTGGCGACGGCGGTGTAGAAGGCCACCTGCCCGTGCAGCAGGCCGAGTTCGCCGAGGAAGCGGCCGGGGCCGTGGACACGGAGGACGTGTTCGTCGGGTGTGCCGTGGTCCTCGACGACCGCGACGGAACCGGCGAGGACGACGAAGAACGTCTCGCACCGCTCGCCCTCGCGGATCAGCACGTCGCCCGGGTGCGTACGACGCCGGTCGCCGTGTTCTGCCAGGTGGGCGATCTGGTCGTCCGACAGCCGGGGGTAGGCGCCGTAGATGTCCGGGGTCTCGAACGGGACG
Organism: Streptomyces cylindrosporus; assembly: GCF_022698165.1. Taxonomy (GTDB): domain Bacteria; phylum Actinomycetota; class Actinomycetes; order Streptomycetales; family Streptomycetaceae; genus Streptomyces; species Streptomyces cylindrosporus. The sequence goes on along the minus strand of NZ_JALDAY010000003.1, from coordinate 594,640 downwards.
GCCTCCGGGTCCTCGTTCCCGGGCATCACACGAACGCCTCGTGCACGAAGCACCACCGCCAGTCCTCGCCGGGCTCCATCGACGCCACGATCGGGTGGCCCTCGGCGGCGGCGTGACGGCGCGCGTGCCGATGCGGTGAGGAGTCGCAGCAGCCGACGTGTCCGCAGGTCAGGCAGAGCCTGAGGTGGACCCACGGGGAGCCGAGCCGCAGGCATTCCTCGCAGCCGAGGGCGCGCGGCCCGACGGGGCGTACCAGGGCGAGGTGGGGGTCGGTACGTACGGTCATCGGGATTCAACCTCCGGGAGCCGGCTGCCGGCCGGCGAGCGACTGTTCGACCCACTGGCGCAGGGCGGGTGCGGGCGCGGCTCCCGCCTGCCGGGCGATGGTCCTTCCCTGGTCGAGGACCAGCAGTGTCGGTACGGCCTGGACTTCGAACCGCCGTGCCAGCTGCGGGTTCTTGTCGATGTCGACCTTGGCCAGCTTGATGCGGCCCGCGAGCTCGCCGGCGACCTGCTCCAGCGCCGGGCTGACCATGCGGCAGGGGCCGCACCAGGTCGCCCACAGGTCGACCACGACGGGCACCGTGGCCTTCTCGACGACCTCGGCGAAGTCGTCGTCGCCCGCGTCCACGATCCAGGGCAGGGGCTGTTTGCAGTTGCCGCACCTGGGCCTTCCCTCGGCGGCCGGGGGCACGCGGTTGGCGCGGCCGCAGTGCGGACAGGTGACGGTCGTCGCGTGCCGGGTGGTCATGCCGCCCTCGCCTCCTCGGCGCCCTCGGGGCGGTCGTAGGTGACGACGAGCTCGTGCTGCCGGGCGTCGACCCGGACGGTGGCGCCGTCCTGGACGTCGCCGCGCAGCAGGGCCCGGCCGACGAGCGTTTCGACCTCGTGGGAGATGTAGCGGCGCAGCGGGCGCGCCCCGTAGACCGGGTCGTAGCCCTGGTGGGCGATGAACTCCCGGGCGGCGTCGGTGAGTTCGACGGTGATACGGCGCTCGGCGAGCCGGCGGCGCAGCTCGTCGAACTGCAGCTCCACGATCCGCTCGATCTGGGCCTCGCCCAGGGGCTTGAACAGCACGATGTCGTCGACCCGGTTGAGGAACTCCGGCCGGAAGTGGCCGCGCAGCTCGCCCATCACCAGCGCCCGCGCGTCCGGCTTGATCTCGCCCTCGGCTGTCGCGCCGTCGAGGAGGTGCTGGGAGCCGATGTTGGACGTCATGATGATCACGGTGTTGCGGAAGTCGACGGTGCGGCCCTGGGCGTCGGTGATACGGCCGTCGTCGAGGATCTGCAGCAGGGTGTTGAAGACGTCGGTGTGCGCCTTCTCGACCTCGTCGAACAGCACGACCGAGTACGGCTTGCGGCGTACGGCCTCGGTGAGCTGGCCGCCCTCCTCGTAGCCGACGTATCCGGGCGGCGCCCCCATCAGCCGGCTGACGGTGTGCCGCTCCTGGTACTCGCTCATGTCGAGGCGGACCATGTTGTCCTCGGAGTCGAACAGGGCCCGGGCGAGGGTCTTGGCCAGCTCGGTCTTTCCGACGCCGGTGGGGCCGAGGAAGATGAACGAGCCGATGGGCCGGCGCGGGTCGCGGATGCCGGAGCGGGCCCGGATGACGGCGTCCGCCACCAGCTTGACCGCCTCGTCCTGGCCGATGACCCGCTCGCGCAGGATCTCGTCCAGGCGCAGCAGCTTCTCCCGCTCGCCCTCCTGGAGGCGGGCGACGGGGATGCCGGTCCACGCGGCCACGATCTCGGCGATCTCCTCCTCGGTGACGACCTCCCGCAGCAGCCGGTTCTGGCCCTGCTTGGCCGTCAACTGCTCCTCCTCCGCGGCCAGTCGGCGCTCCAGGTCCTGGAGGCGGCCGTAGCGGAGCTCGGCGGCCCGGTTGAGGTCGTAGGCCCGCTCGGCCTCCTCCGCCTCGAAGCGGACCTGTTCCAGTTCCTGGCGCAGGTCCTGCACCCGGCGGATGCCCTGGCGTTCGGCCTCCCACTGGGCGTGCTTGGCGTCGGCCTCGGCCCGCAGATCCGCCAACTCCTTGCGCAGTTCCTCCAGTCGGGCCCGGCTGGCCGCGTCGGTCTCCTTGGACAGCGCCGCCTCCTCGATCTCAAGGCGGGTCACGCGCCGGGTGATCTCGTCCAGTTCCGCGGGCATGGAGTCGATCTCGGTACGCAGCCGGGCGCACGCCTCGTCGACGAGGTCGATGGCCTTGTCGGGCAGGAAGCGGTCGGTGATGTACCGGTGCGACAGGGTCGCCGCCGCGACCAGCGCCGTGTCCTGGATCTTGACGCCGTGGAAGACCTCCAGGCGCTCGCGCAGGCCGCGCAGGATCGAGATGGTGTCCTCCACGCTGGGCTCGTCGACCAGCACCTGCTGGAAGCGGCGTTCGAGCGCGGCGTCCTTCTCGATGTGCTGCCGGTACTCGTCCAGCGTGGTCGCGCCGATCATGTGCAGCTCGCCGCGCGCCAGCATCGGCTTGAGCATGTTGCCCGCGTCCACGGCGCCCTCGGCGGCGCCCGCCCCGACGACGGTGTGCAGTTCGTCGACGAAGAGCAGGATCCGTCCCTCGCCGGCCTTGACCTCGGCGAGGACGGCCTTGAGGCGTTCCTCGAACTCGCCGCGGTACTTGGCGCCGGCCACCAGCGAGCCCATGTCGAGGGCGAACACCGTCTTCTCGCGCAGCCCTTCGGGTACGTCGCCGCGCACGATGCGCTGGGCGAGGCCCTCGACGATGGCGGTCTTGCCGACACCCGGGTCGCCGATGAGGACGGGGTTGTTCTTCGACTTGCGGCTGAGGATCTGGGTGACACGGCGGATCTCGGCGTCCCGGCCGATGACCGGGTCGAGCTTGCCCTGCCGGGCCTCGGCGACCAGGTCGCGGCCGTACTTCTCCAGGGCCTCGTACGCCACTTCGGGGTTGGCGGAGGTGACGCGCTGGTTGCCGCGTATCCGGGTCAGCGCGCCCAGGAACGACTCACGGGTCACACCGTGCTCCTTGAGCAGGCGCCCCGCCGCGGTCGCCGACCCCTCCTCGGCCAGGGCGAGCAGCAGGTGCTCCACCGACACGTACTCGTCCTTGAGGCGTTTGGCCTCCCGCTCGGCGGCGTCCAGCAGCCGGGCCAGCCGCTGGGTGACGAAGACCTGGCCGGGGGCCGCGCCGGGACCGGTCACCCTGGGCCGACGGGACAGGTCCTCGCGTACGGCCGCGCGGACCTCCTTCGGCTCGGTGCCCGCCTGCTGCAGCAGCCGCGGGACCAGGCCGTCCTCCTGGTCGAGGAGCGCCAGCAGCAGGTGTTCGCCGTCGACTTCGGTCTGCCCCATGCTGATGGCAAGGGTCTGCGCCTCCTGCAGGGCTTCCTGGGACTTCTGGGTCAGGCGGTTCATGTCCATGGTGGTGGATCACTCCTCGTTCCGGCGCGGCGCAGCGCGGCTTCGAGCAGGCTGATGCGGTCGAGCAGGTCGAGCACCAGGCCGAGGGACGCGTAGTTGAGGCACAGTCCGGTACGCAGCCGCTGGATGCGGGCCAGGTCGGCCGGTGCCGTGGGGGCGAACGCCAGCCGTCCGGAGGCGTCGCGGTCGGCGTCCACCAGCCCGAGGGCCACGAACCGGCGGATCAGATCGGGATGGAGGCCCGAGCGGCGGGCCACGGTGTCCAGGGAGAGCCTGGGCACGGGCACGATCGCGTACGGCCCGCGCGCTGCCACCGGGGCCGTCCGCTCCGGCGCCCGGCGAGTCCTTGCCGGTCGGTCGCTCATCGGGTCCTCCTGGGGTCGAACGAGGAGACGGCGGCGAGTTCCTCGAACAACTCGCGCTCCCGGTCGCCGAGTTGGGGCGGCACCATGATCCGGAGCTCGGCGTACAGATCGCCGCCCGCGCCCCGGGGGGCCGGCATGCCCTCGCCGCGCAGCCGGAGCCGCCGGCCGCTGGAGGATCCCGCGGGCACGGTCACCTTGGCGGTGGCGCCGCTCGGGGTCGGCACCGGCACGGTCGCGCCCAGCGCGGCCTCCCAGGGGGTGACCGGAAGCTGCACGTGGACGTCCCGGCCGTCGAGTCGGAACTGGGGGTGCGGCCGGATCCGCACCCGCAGATACAGGTCTCCGGCGGGGGCGTCGCCATTGCCGCGGCCGCCCTCGCCCGCGAGCCGGATGCGCTGCCCGTCCGTGACCCCGGGCGGCACGTCGACGTCGTAGCGCCGCTGCCCGCCGGGACCGGCGAGGGTGACCGTCCGGCGGCCGCCGCGGTACGCCTCCTCGACGGTGAGCGGCAGTTCGGCCTCCTGGTCGGCTCCGGGGACGCGCATCCGCCCGGCACCGCCGAAGAGCGAGCCGAACAGGTCCTCGAAGTCGACGCCCCCGACGCCTTCGGCACCCCCGAAACCCTCGGCGCCTTCGTCGCCGAAACCGGTGGTGCCGTACCGGACGCGCGGACCACCCGTCCCGGAGGACCAGCGGAAGCCTCCGCCTCCGGCGCCTGCACCGACCCGCTCCTCCCAGTCCTCGGGGACCTTCCGGAAGTCCTCGCCGAACCGGTCGTAGCGGGCTCGCTGTTCGGGGTCGGACAGCACACTGAACGCCTCGTTGATCTCCTTGAACCGGTCCTCCGCCGCCGGATCCTTGTTGACGTCGGGGTGGTACTTGCGGGCCAGGGTGCGGTAGGCCCGCTGGATCTCGTCCCGGTCGGCGCCCCGTCCGACGCCGAGGACCTCGTAGAAGTCGCGTGCCATCGCCGCTCACTCCCGCTTCGCCACGGTCACGGCGGCCGGCCGCAGCTGCCGCCCGTCCGCCCCGTAGCCGGGGCGGACGACCTGGACCACGGTGTTCGGTTCGGCGCCGGGGTCCTGGACGACGCCGACGACCTCGTGCCGGGTGGGGTCGAAGGCCACACCTGTAGCGTCGTCGCGCGGGTAGCCGAGGCGTTCGAGGACGTCCACGGCCTGGTCACGCACGGCCCGGACGCCCTCGACGATCGCTCCCGGGTCGGCGGCCGCGTGGCTCAGGGCGAGTTCGAGGTTGTCGACGACCTGAAGGAACGCCGCCGCTGTGCGCGCCCGTTCGGCCGCGCGTTCCCGCTCCAGCTCCCTGGCATGGCGTTTGCGGAGGTTGTCGAGGTCGGCCAGGGCGCGGCGCCAGCGGTCCTCCAGGTCCTTCAGCGCGGCCGCGTACTCGTCGTCGGCCGCGGCGGGGCCGGCGGTGGCCGCGTCCGGGCCCGGTGCGGCCTCCTCGGCCGGCGGTCCGGGCGGGGACAGGTCCCCGCGCGGCGGCTGTACGGCGCCTTCCGGCGGCGGGTCGGGTGCCTGGGGGTGGGTGGGCATGGCCGGCACCTCAGCCCTTGTCGAACTCGGCGTCGATCACGTCGTCGTCGCCCCCGGCGCCGCCCGGCGCGGATCCGTCCGGCCCGGCACCGTCCGGCGATCCGGCGTCCGACGGGCCGCCCGCCGACGCTCCGGCCCGGTGCGCCGCCAGGCCCGCGAAGACCTGCTGGAGCTCCGAGGTCAGCGGCCGGACCTTGTCGACACCGGCCTCGTTCTTGACCGCGTCGCGGGCCTCGGCCACCAGCATCTCGGCGCGGGCCTTCTCGTGCGCGGGCGCGGAATCGCCCAGCTCGCCCAGTCGCTTCTCGACCTGGTAGGCGATCGCGTCCAGCTCGTTGCGGGCGTCGACCGCCTCGCGCAGCGCCTGGTCCTGGTTCCGGTTGCGCTCGGCCTCCTCGACCATGCGCTCGACCTCGCCGCGGTCGAGGTTGGAGCTCTCGCTGATGGTGATGCCCTGCTCCTTGCCGGTGTCCCGGTCCCGGGCGGTGACGTTGAGGATGCCGTTGGCGTCGATGTCGAAGGTGACCTCGATCTGCGGCTCGCCGCGCGGGGCCTGGCGGATGTCGGTGAGCTGGAAGCGGCCCAGGACCCGGTTGTCGGCGGCGAGTTCGCGCTCGCCCTGGAGGACGACGACATCCACGGCGGGCTGGTTGTCGGTGGCCGTGCTGAAGGTCTCGGTACGGCGCACCGGGATCGTGGTGTTCCGTTCGATGATCTTCGTCATGACACCGCCACGCGTCTCCACTCCGAGTGACAGCGGTGTCACGTCCAGCAGCAGGACGTCCTTGACCTCGCCCTTGAGTACCCCCGCCTGGATCGCGGCGCCCATGGCCACGACCTCGTCGGGGTTGACGCTCATGTTCGGGTCCTTGCCGCCGGTCAGCCGCCGCACCAGTGCCTGGACGGCGGGGATACGGGTGGAACCGCCGACGAGGATGACCTCGTCGATGTCGTTCTCGCCGACTTTCGCGTCGCCCATGGCCTGCTTGACCGGGCCGAGGCAGCGCTCGACAAGATCGCCGGTGATCTGCTCGAACGTGGACCGCATGATCGTCTGGGTCAGATGCTTCGGCCCGGACGCGTCAGCCGTGATGAACGGCAGGCTGACCTGCGTCTGCGTCACCGAACTGAGCTCGGTCTTGGCCTTCTCGGCAGCCTCGAACAGGCGCTGCAGAGCCTGCGGATCCTTGCGCAGGTCGATGCCGTTGTCCTTCTGGAAGCCGTCCGCGAGGTGGTCCACCAGACGGCGGTCGAAGTCGTCGCCGCCCAGATGGCTGTCCCCGGCGGTGGACCGCACCTCGACCACGCCGTCGCCGACGTCCAGGATGCTCACGTCGAAGGTGCCGCCGCCCAGGTCGAAGACGAGCACCGTCTCGTGCTCCTTCTTGTCCATGCCGTAGGCGAGGGCGGCCGCGGTCGGCTCGTTGATGATCCGCAGTACCTCCAGGCCGGCGATCCGGCCGGCGTCCCTGGTGGCGGTGCGCTGGGCGTCGTTGAAGTAGGCGGGCACGGTGATGACGGCCTCCGTGACCTTTTCGCCCAGCTGCTTGGAGGCGTCGTCGGCCAGCTTGCGCAGTACCTGTGCGCTGATCTCCTCGGGTGCGTAGAGCTTGTCGCGCACCTTGAAGCGGGCGGCGCCGCCGTCGCCCTCGACGACGTCGTATCCGACCGCCTTGGCCTCCTCGGAGATCTCGTCGAAGCGCCGGCCGATGAAGCGCTTGGCCGAGTAGATGGTGCCCTTGGGGTTGAGGATCGCCTGGCGCCGGGCGAGCTGACCCACCAGGCGCTCACCGGTGTCGGTGAAGGCGACCACGGACGGAGTCGTGCGGTTTCCCTCGCTGTTGGGCACGACCGACGGCTCACCGCCCTCCCAGGCGGCGATCACCGAGTTCGTGGTGCCGAGGTCGATTCCGACTGCCTTGGCCATGGGGAACTCCTTCCGCGGGTTCGGTCTCACCTGCTCGACCAGCTGCACGTCCTGGCCGACGACGGCCCCCTCTCAACCGGAGGGTTCGCCCAGTGGTCCCGTGGACCCAGACTGGCGACCCGGAAGGGCGTCGTGCCTGCTCCTGGCAGGTCGAAACGCGGCTCGTCCGGTCGGTCTGCGAGGACGAGACAGCCGGGACGGGCCCCTGCCGGATGGACCGGCGTCGGCGGGGTACACGGCGCTTGCTCGACCGCGTCTCCGACGCCGGTGAGAACGGAGTGGTCGTATGGCCGGCCGTAGGAAGCAGGCGTTGTTTCATCGCGAGCAGCAGGAGGCCCGTCAGCCGCCCGGGGACTCGGATCCGCACGGGCTGCTTGCGCTCTGTGACCTTCTGTTCCGCAGCACGGACGGCAGCGAGATTCTCCGCATGGCCATGGCCCAGGTCGGCGCCCTCGCCCCGTTCCGCCTGGAGGCGGGCTATCTCCTGTCCGGCGACGGGATCGTCCGGGTCCCCTCCCGCGACTCCGCCGGGGGCGAGGCCGTCGACCGGCGGGTGCGGGAGCTGGCCGAGGCCGACGGTCCGGTCGCCGTCCCCACGCGGCTGTGGGGCTGGGCGTTCGGGCTGCGCGGGTTCGGCCGCCTGCTCGGTTACCTCGTGGTCTCGTCCCGGCAGCGGCCCAGTGAGCAGGACGACCTCCTGATCGGCAGGCTGATACGGCTCACCTCCGCGGCGCTGTCCCTCGCGGCCGCGGGGCACCGGCAGCAGCACGACGCCCTGGAGCTGAGCCGGCTGCGGGAGGAGCACGCCACCGCGGTCCAGCGGCTCGACTCACTCCGGTCCGAGATGCGGCACCAGCGGATCGTCCACGAGACACTCGCCGAGGTCGCCGCCGGGGGCGGCGGCGAGGACGCCATCACCCACGCCCTGTACGAGCTCACGGGTCTGGCCGCGGTCGCCGAGGACCGGTTCGGGAACCTCCGGTCCTGGGCCGGTCCGGGCCGGCCCGGTGACTCCCCGGCACCACCGGCGGAGCGTCGGCAGGAGGTGCTGAGGCAGGTGGCCCTCGGCCCCGGGCCGGTCAGGATCAAGGACCGGCTGATCGCTCTGGCCCGTCCCCGCGGCGAGGTCCTCGGCGTGCTCGCCGTCGTGGACCCGGACGGGACGGCGGACGAGCGCACCCTGTTCGCCCTGGAGCACGCCGTGCGGTCGCTCGCCCTGGAGCTGGCTCATGTGCGCGGTCTCGCCGAAGTGGAGCTGCGGCTGCGCCGCCAGCTGCTCGAGGACCTGCTGGAAGGCACGGACGAGGCGAGCGCCTACGCCAGATCCGAGGCGGTCGGGCACGATCTGCACCGGGCGCACCACGTCATCGTGGTGAACTGGTGGGGCAGGACGGCGGACGACTCCTTCACCCAGGCCGTCGAACGAGCGGCGGCGACGGTGGGCGTCCGGGCCCTGGTGACGCGTCGCGGCGGCCGGGTGGTGCTGCTGGCCGAGGTGAAACCGAACGGCGACGCCCTGCACGCGGCGCTGTCCCGCGAGCTCGGGACGCGCGACGGGGCGATCGGGGTGAGCCGCCGCTGCGAGTCCCCCGCAAGCATTCCGCGCCGCTATCAGGAGGCGCTGCGCGCGCTGGAAGTGCGGCGGCAGTCGCGCGAGCGGGACGGGGCGACGTTCTTCGACGACCTCGGGCTGTACCGGATCCTCGGACCCGGGAGCGACCGCCGCGAACTCGAGGCGTTCGTGGGGGAATGGCTCGGCACGCTCATCGACTACGACGAACAGCACGGCACGCAGATGGTGGAGACGCTCTCGCGGTACTTCGACTGCGGCGGCAACTACGACGAGACCGCCGCCGCCCTGACCGTCCACCGCAGCACCCTGCGCTACCGGCTCCAGCGCATCCGCGAGATCGGCGGGCGCGACCTCGCGGACGTGGACACCCGGCTCAGTCTCCAGGTGGCGACGCGGGTGTGGAAGATCATGCTGGGCGGCCGAGGCTGACGACACCGCGGCCCGGCCGCCGAGGCCTGGTCCTACCTCCCCCTTCGGCGGCGGTGTTGCCGCCGCGGGCGTCAGGACAGGGCGGTGACCAGCAGGGTGAAGGCGGCGATGATGACGGCCACGCGGACGTAGTGGTAGCGGTTCCAGCGGTTGAGCTGGTCCTTCCAGTCCGCCGGGCGGTTCTCGGGGGTCCAGGTCCTGTTCCGGTTGTTGATCGGGACGAGCAGCAGTATCGACATGACCACGCTGACGATCAGCAGTCCGGCGGCGGTGGCGACCAGTCCGGCGCCGTCGTGGGGCCATCCGGCCATGGCCCAGATCGCGCTGAGGACGAGGGAGCCGATGTACCAGAACGGCATCAGCGCGCCGAGCATCCGGCCGCCGTGCGCGTGGCCGAGCTGGCCGCTGTCCTCGGGAAGCGCGTCCAGGATCCGGTTCATGATGAAGGCGACGGAGAACTCCACCCCCACCATCAGGCCGACGACGACGGTGGTGACGACCCCGAGTGCGTTGAGCATGACGATCCCTCCGTTTGGCTAGCGTTGCTAGGCGATGAGGCAACGCTAGACCTGCTGTCGCTCGCTTGTCTAGCGGTGCTAGGATCCGTGTCATGTCGGTACAGGAACGCAAGCGGCGCGAACGGGCCGAGCGTGAGCGCCTCATCGTGGCGACGGCCCGCGAACTCGCCGAGCAGCAGGGCTGGGACGCGGTCACGACGCGGCGGCTCGCCGAGCGCATCGAGTACAGCCAGCCCGTCCTCTACAGCCACTTCCGCGGCAAACGGGAGATCATCGGTGCCGTCGCCCTCGAAGGCGCCACCGAGATGGCCGCGGCGGTGCGGGCCGCGACCGCCGCCGTGGCGGGGCCGCGCGAGCGGGTCGCCGCGCTCGCCCGCGCGTATCTCGACTTCGCCGAGCGCAACCCGGCGGTCTACGACGCCCTGTTCCAGCTCGACGGCGGCCTGGCGTACGCGCGGGAGGACACCCCGGAGCCACTGAAGGACGCCTTCGCCGCACTCCTGGAGAGCCTCGGCGAGGTCGCCGGGGACGGCGTCGACCCGGGACTGTTCACCGAGCTGTTCTGGGCGTCCCTGCACGGGATCGCGACCCTGACCCGAGCGGGCCGGCTGCCGCCGGAGTACGCCGAGCAGCGGGTGCGGCTGTTGGTGAACCGCCTCGCCGTGGCCTGACGCGCCGACACCACCCGCCGCCGGCCGGCCCTACGTCAGCTCCAGCAACCCCCGCCGCACCGCCTCCGACACCGCCGCCGCCCTGTTGTCCACGCCGAGCTTCCGGTAGATGCGCACCAGGTGGGTCTTGACCGTCGCCTCGCTCAGGTACAGGGACTCCGCGATGGCGCGGTTGCTGTGGCCGTCCGCCATCAGGCGGACGACCTCCCGCTCGCGGGCCGTCAACTCCGGCGCGGGCGCGGCCACTTGGCCGACCAGGCCGCCGACGATCCCGGGCGCGAGCCCCAACCCGCCCGCCGCCGCGCCGCGTACGGCCCGGAAGAGGTCCTCGGGCGGGCCGGCCTTGAGGACGTAACCGCGGGCGCCCGCCTCCAACGCCCGTACGACATCGGCGCGTCCGGAATAACTGGTCAGCATGACGACGGGCACCGCCGGGGCCCGCGCTGCGAGCGCGCGGACCGCCTCGACGCCGTCGGGGACGGCGGTGCCCCGGCCCGCGTTCTCGAAGCGCAGGTCCATCAGCACCACGTCCGGTGCCAGCGACAGCGTGAGCCGGACGGCCTCCGCGGGATCGCCCGCCTCCGCGATCACGTCGAGATCCGGTTCGCCCTCCAGCAGGGCGCGCAGCCCCGCCCGTACGACGGCGTGGTCGTCGGCGATCAGGAGGCGGAGCGGGGGCGGGGTCAACGGGCCGCCGCCGTCCGGCTCGGGAGCGTCAGTACGCCGGTCCGGGCGCGGGCGGGGACCGTGGCCCGGACGCGGGTGCCCCGGCTCGGGGCGCTGTCGACGGTCAGCTCACCGCCGTACTCCCGAAGCCGCGCCCGTGCCGCCGGAAGGCCGAAGCCGCGGCCGGACGGGGTCGGGCAGGCGGTGAGGTCGAAGCCGATGCCGTCGTCGCGCACCTCCAGCTCGACCCGGTCGGGGCCCTGGCGGAGCGTGACGAGGAGGCTGGTCGCGCGGGCGTGCTCGCGGACGTTGGCGAGGGTGCCCTGCGCCACCCGGAACAGAGTGAGCGCCGCCTGTTCGTCCAGGTCGGGGCGGTGGACCCCGGTCGAGCGGAAGCGTACGTCCGGCGCCGCGCCCTCCTCCCGCGCCCGCAGGCAGAGCAGTTCGAGGGCGCCCTCCAGCCCCTCCTCGGCGACCGCGGAAGGGGTGAGGTCCCGGATCATCCGCCGGGTCTCCGCGAGGCTCACGTCCAGACCGTCGGCGACCGCCCGCACCCGGGTGCGCGCCACGTCCAGCCGCTCCTCCCAGTCCCGTTCGGCGGCCTGGAGCAGCATCAGGCTGCCGGAGAGTTCCTGCGCGAGCGTGTCGTGCAGGTCCCGGGCGATGCGCTCGCGCTCGCCCAGCACCCCGGCCCGCCGCTGCTCCCGGGCCAGCACCTCACGGGTGCCGCGCAACTCGTCCACCAGCCGTTGCCGCTCGGCCGCGACCCGCTGCTGCGCCCCGTACAGCGCCACCGTGCCCCACACCGCCGCCACCGGGATCAGCACCAGCTCCGGGTCGAACCCGCCCGCGCTCCTGGTGAGTTGGGAGATCAGTACGAGGGTGACGGCACCCGTCGCGACCAGCGCCGCCCGGCGTCCGAGCGCCCGCAGGGCCGCGCAGGCCAGCGGCACCGCGCACCACACGTAGGCACCGGTCAGGGACGGGGGAGTCAGGGCCGCGAGGTAGGCCCACAGCACGATCAGGGCCGCCACCCAGGCGTGCCGGGCGAGCGCGCCCAGCCGGCGCCACAGCAGCAGGCCCGCCGCGTAGGTCGCGGCGAGCAGCGTGCTGACGGTCACGATGTCCCAGCACAGCGCGATGTTCAGCCTCGCGAGCCGGACCAGGGCGGCGCCGACGACGAGGAAGAACACCAGGTGCGCCAGGTGGCGGGGAGCGAACCGGCTGCCGGGGACCGGCGGTGACGGGTGGGCGGGGCCCGGGTCGGACACGGCAAACCCCCTGGAGAGACGATCCGTCGGGGCGGCCGAGTCTATCCGTCGGCTGTATGGGCGATGTGAGGAGCGGGGTCCCGGCCGCCGGCGCGGGAGTGGGGGCGGCCGGGACCCCGCGGCACGTCAGGCCCCCGGGCGCAGTCCCGGCCAGCCGGGCGTGGGGTCGCCCTTCACCTCGCCGAAGTACAGGGCGAAGGTCTGCTTCCAGCGCTCCACCCCGGCCCGGTCGGCCATGAACTCCGGGAAGCCGTCGAGATGGGCGTCGGGGTACTCCCAGATCGGCTTCAGACCGCCGGCCGGGGTGACGTCGGTCCGTACCGACCAGCCGTTGAAGGCGTTCTGCTGGGTGGCCGTGGACAGCTGCCAGTTGAGGTACAGCTTCGCGGCCGTCGGGTTCGCGGCCTGCTTCAGGATCGCGGCGCGCTGGCCCCACGCCATGAACGGATGCCTCTCGGGCACCACGAACCGCACGGGCGACGAGGACGGGGCGACCAGGCTGCCCGCACCGCCGACGCCGATCGCCCGCTCCCCGGCGCGCACGGCGTCACCGGGCGAGTTGCTGCCGCGCGCGAACCGCACGTCCTGCGCGGCGAGCTTGGCGACCCAACTCCAGCCGTACGTCCGGGCGAACAGGGAGTAGAGGTACAGCACGGCGTCGTCGTCGTGCGGGTACGACGAGGCGATCCGCCCCTTCCACCTCGGGTCCACCAGGTCGAGCGGCGTGGCGGGGGCGTCCGGACCGACCGCCGCGGGGCCGTACATGAAGCTGAACGCGATCACCGCCACGGCGACCCACGCCCCCTGCGGATCCCTGAACCGGTCGTACAGCTTCGAGAACCCAGCCGGCCTGTAGTGCAGCAGCCTCCCCTGCTGCTTCCAGCGGACGAAGTCCTGAAGGGTCTGCAGCTGTACGACGTCGGGGACGAGGGTGCCGGTGGCGAACTGGTTGTCCACGCGGACGTCGTGGTACTTGCTGTAGTCCACGACCACGGTCAGGTCGATGTCGGGGAAGCGGGCCTTGAAAGCGGCCTTGGTGCCGTCCTGCTGGGTGGGGGTGTCGCCGCCGGCGTAGACGACGAGCTTGCCGCCTTCCTTCAGCGCGGCCCGGTAGAGCTCGTCGAGGGTGCGGGTCTCCTCGGGGCCGGGGGAGTGCTGTGCGACGGCCGGGGCGGCGGAGGCGTTGGCGGTGGCCACGCCGAGACCGAGGGCGGCGCCCGCCCCGGTGGTGAGGACACGTCGTCTGCTGGGGAAGCTGGACACGCTGCGGAGACCTCTCTGCTGGGGGGGGGTGACGTACGGCCCGGGCGCCATGGGCGTTCGTCAGTCTGGCCCGGCGGAGAGGGGTACCGCGTCGTCCGTACGGATCGAGCGACAGCCACAGGACGGAACCCGGGTTCAACCGAACGGTTGAACCCGGAGGACCGCCGCTACTCCTCCCGGTGCCGGTGCGGGAGGAATTCCTGGACCTTCGCCTTGAAGCCCTGGCGGACCATGCCCGCGCGGTCGCTGTCGCCCTTGAGGACCGCGGCGGCCGCCGCCTCGATCTGGTCGAGGGTGGCGTGCGGCGGGATGGGGGGTACGGCGGGGTCGGTGACGAAGTCGAGGACGCACGGGCGGTCCGCGGCCAGCGCCGTCCGCCAGGCGCCGGCCACCTCGTCCGGCTTCTCGATCCGGATGCCGGTCAGGCCGATGGAGCGGGCGAAGTCGGCGTAGGCGACATCGGGGATCGACTGCGAGGGCAGGAACTGCGGGGCGCCGGACATCGCCCGCATCTCCCAGGTGACCTGGTTGAGGTCCCGGTTGTTGAAGACGGCGACGATCAGCCGCGGATCCGCCCAGTCCTGCCAGTACTTGGCGATCGTGATCAGCTCGGCCATGCCGTTCATCTGCATGGCGCCGTCCCCGACCAGCGCGATGGCCGGCCGGTCCCCGTGCGCGAACTTGGCGCCGATGGCGTACGGCACACCCGGCCCCATCGTCGCGAGGGTCCCCGACAGCGAACCGCGCATCGCGCCCCGCAGCTTCAGGTGCCGCGCGTACCAGTTGGCGGCCGACCCGGAGTCGGCGGCCAGGATCACGTTCTCCGGGAGCAGGTCGTTCAGGGCGTGGGCGACCAGCTCCGGGTTGATCGGATCGGCCTCGACCGCGGCCCGCCGGTCCATGACCTCCCACCAGTGGGCGACGTTGTCCTCGATCTTCTTGCGCCAGGCCGAGTCCTCCATCTGGTCGAGGAGCGGCAGCAGCCGGCGCAGCGTCCGGGCCGCGTCCCCGACGAGGTTGACCTCGAAGGGATAGCGCAGCCCGACCATGTGCGGATCGATGTCGATCTGCACGGCCCGCGCCTTGCCGAACTGCGGCAGGAACTGCGTGTAGGGGAAGGAGGATCCGATGACGAGCAGCGTGTCGCAGTCCCGCATCATCTCGTACGACGGCCGGGTGCCGAGCAGCCCGATGGCGCCGGTGACATACGGCAGCTCGTCGTCCAGGGCGTCCTTGCCGAGCAGCGCCTTCGCGACACCGGCGCCCAGCCGCTCGGCGACCTGGGTGACCTCGGTGCGGGCCCCGCGCGCGCCCTGGCCGATCAAGATGGCCGTCTTGCCACCGGAGTTGAGCAGATCGGCGGCCTTCTGCAGGTCCTCGTCGTCGGGCACGGGCGCGTAGTGCGACATGCCGAGGCTGGAGGGCACCATCTTGAAGGCGTGCTCGGGCGGCGAGTAGTCGAGTTCCTGCACGTCGGCCGGGACGATCACGGCCGTCACCGAGCGGCGCGCGACGGCGGTGCGCAGCGCCCGGTCGAGCACGTTCGGCAGCTGCTCGGGCACGGTGACCATCTCGCAGAAGTCCGAGGCCACGTCCTTGTACAGGCTGACCAGGTCGACCTCCTGCTGGTAGGAGCCGCCCATCGCACTGCGGTTGGTCTGCCCCACGATCGCCACCACCGGCACATGGTCGAGCTTGGCGTCGTACAGGCCGTTGAGGAGATGGATCGCGCCGGGCCCCGAGGTCGCGGCGCAGACGCCGACGCGGCCGGAGAACTTGGCGTAGCCGACGGCTTCGAAGGCGGACATCTCCTCGTGGCGGGACTGCACGAACCGCGGCTTGTTGTCCGCCCGTCCCCAGGCCGCCAGGAGGCCGTTGATGCCGTCTCCCGGATAGGCGAAGACATGGTCCACGTCCCATTCGCGCAGCCGCTGGAGGATGTAGTCGGAGACCTTCGTCGACATGGTCGGTTCCCTTCGTCAAGTGACGTCGAGTGGCGTCAAGTCATGTGCGGTTGGAGTGATTTCACGGGCGGCGCAGCCGCCGCACGGCCTCCCGGCCGCCCGCCGCCGCGGCGGTCGCGGCAAGCGCGGTGGTGGCCCAGCGGGCCGTGCGCGAGGGGCGTTCGGGCCGGTCGGCCAGGCGCTCCGGCCGCTCGCCCGGCAGCGGGCCCTCCAGGCCGAGGGCGAGCGCCTCGGCCAGGTGCAGGGCGTGCCGCCCGGTGCCGCCCTGGTCGATCTGGGTGCGGCAGCTGAACCCGTCGGCCAGCAGCAGGGCGTCGGGGGCGGCGGCGCGGACGGCGGGCAGGACGCCCAACTCCCCGACGGCCAGCGAGACTTCGTGGTGGCCCCGCTCGAATCCGAAGTTGCCGGCCAGCCCGCAGCAGCCCTCGTCCAGGACGTCGGCGTCCAGATGGGCGCGGCGCATGAGTTCGTGGTCGGCGTCGGACTTCATGACGGCGTGCTGGTGGCAGTGGGTCTGCACGGTCGCCGAGCGCCCCAGCTCCGGCGGCCGCCACCCCTCGGGCGCGTGCCGCACGAGCTGCTCCGCGAAGGTGCGCATCTGCCCGGCCAGCCGCCCCGCGTCCTGGTCGTCCGGCAGCAGCTCGGGCGCGTCGGCGCGGAACACGGCCGTGCAGGACGGCTCCAGGCCGACGACGGGCGTGCCCGCGTCCAGATAGGGCCGCAGGACGTCGAAGGTGCGCCGCAACACCCGCTTGGCGACGTCCAGTTGACCGGTGGAGATCCAGGTCAGCCCGCAGCACACGGGCCTGGTCGGCACGGCGACCCGGAACCCGGCGTCCTCCAGGACCCGTACCGCCGACATCGCAACCGACGGGTGGAAGAAGTTGCTGAAGGTGTCCGGCCAGAGGACCACCGTCGACGGGTCGGCCGGGTCCGGCCGCTCGTCGCCGCGGGCCCGCCACCACCGTACGAAGGACCGCCCGGCGAACACCGGGGCCTGCCGTGCCTCGTCCACTCCGGCGAGCCGCTTGCCCGCCCGGCCGAGGAGCGGGGCGTGCAGCGCGCTGTTCGCCAAGGCCGGTACGTGGGTGGCGAGTTGGGACCACAGGGGCAGCCAGCCCATCGAGTAGTGGGCGGCGGGACGCAGCCGGCGTTCGTAGTGGTGGGCGAGGAACTCCGCCTTGTACGTGGCCATGTCCACACCCGTCGGACAGTCCGACTTGCAGCCCTTGCAGGCCAGGCAGAGATCGAGGGCGTCGCGCACCTCGGTCGAGCGCCAGCCGTCGGTCACCGTCGAGTCGGCGTGCCCGCCGAGCATCTCGAACAGCAGCCGGGACCGGCCCCGCGTCGAGTGCTCCTCCTCCTTCGTGACCCGGTACGAGGGGCACATCACCCCGCCCTGGTGGGAACGGCAGTTGCCGATGCCGACACAGCGCAGCACCGCCTGGGTGAAGGAGTGGTCGTCCTCCGGATAGCCGAAGTGGGTCTCCTCGGCCGCAGGCCGCCAGGCGGGCCCCAAGCGCAGCTGTCCGTCGACCGGTCGGGGGTCGACGACCTTGCCGGGGTTCATCCGGTTGCCCGGATCGAACAGGGCCTTGAACTCCCCGAAGGCGGCCACCAGCCGCTCGCCGAACATCCGGGTCAGCAGCTCGCCCCGCGCCTGCCCGTCCCCGTGCTCACCGGAGAGCGAGCCCCCGTAGGAGGCGACGAGGTCGGCGGCCCGCTCCAGGAACCGCCGGAAGTCCGCCACGCCCTGCGCGGTCCTCATCCCGAACGGAATCCGGGTGTGCACACACCCCTGCCCGAAGTGCCCGTACAGCGAAGGGTGGTTGTAGTCGAACTCCTCGAACAGCCGCTTCAGGTCCCGCAGATAGTCGCCGAGCCGCTCCGGCGGTACGGCCGAGTCCTCCCAGCCCTCCCAGGTCTCCCGGTCGTCCGGCGGGCGCGCGGTCACCCCGAGCCCGGCCTCCCGGGCCTTGAGCATCTTCTGCTCGCGCCGCGGATCGTCGGAGAAGGCGACGGAGGCGTCCTTCTCGGACCGGCCGATCGCCTTCAGCAGGGCGTGCGCCTGTCCGTCGACGTCGTCCCGGCTGTCCCCGATGAACTGCACCAGCAGCCAGCTGTCCCCCTCGGGCAGCGCGTCCAGCGAGTCGAGGTAGGCGTGCTCCTCGCGCATCAGCTGCGCCATCCGCCCGTCCAGGGCCTCCAGTTGACCGGGGGAGCAGTGCTCCAGCAGGTGGGGTACGTCGTCGGCGGCCCGGCAGATGTCGTCGTACCCGAGCACCAGCAGCGACTCGTACGGCGGCACCGGGACCAGGTCCAGCTCGGCGTGCAGGACGGTCACCAGGGTGCCCTCGCTGCCGACCAGGGCCCTGGCCACGTCGAGGCCGTTCTCCGGCAGCAGCGAGTCGAGGTTGTAGCCGGAGACCCGGCGCGGGATCTTCGGGTAGCCGCGCCGGATGTCCGCCAGGTACTCGTCGACGATCCGGTCCAGACCGTCGTACACCTCGGCCCGCCGCCCGCCCTCGGCGGCGATCCGGGCCCGCTCGGCCTTCGAGGTGGGCCCCACCCACATCCGCAGCCCGTCGTAGGTCAGCACCTCCAGCCGGCGCACGTTGTCGACCGTCTTCCCGTACGCCTGCGCGGAGGCCCCGCACGAGTTGTTGCCGATCATGCCGCCGAGCGCGCAGTGGCTGTGCGTCGAGGGCTTCGGGCCGAACTTCAGACGGTGGTCGGCGAGCCTCCGGTCGAGTTCGTCCAGGACGATGCCGGGCTCCACCACACAGGTGCGGGCGGCGGGGTCCACGGAGACCAGGGCGTGGCAGTACTTGCTCCAGTCGATCACCACGGCCGCGTTCGTCGTCTGCCCGGCGAGGCTGGTGCCGCCGCCGCGGGAGAGCACCGGCACGTCGAAGCGGGCGCACACCTGCACGGCGTGCGCGCCGGCCTCGACGGTGCGGGGGACGACCACGCCGAGCGGGACCTGCCGGTAGTTGGAGCCGTCGGTGGAGTAGGCGCCCCGGCTGCCGGGATCGAAGCGGACCTCGGCGTCGGTCTCGGCCCGCAGGGCCCCGACCAGGCTGTCGAGGTTCGATTCGTGGACGCGCTCACTCATGGGTCGGCCTCCGGGCTGCCGCGTTTCCCTGTCCGGACGGGCCACCGGGTACCCCGGCAGGCCGGACGCAATGACACCTTCGGCCGTCATGGCCGATGTGCGCCCTTTCAGCCCGTCCGGGCGGTGTCCACACTGCGAGGCAGGGGATCGGACCGGGGGTGCGGATGGCTGCGCAGCGCAGGGCACGGAGACGCCGGAAGAAGCGGGCACGGGGGCGCGGGCGGGCGGTCCCCTCCGGTGGCGGGCTGCTGCTCGGCCTGCTGGCGCTCGCCGTGTTCTGGTCGCGGATCTGGGTGTACGTCGTCGTACTCGCCGCCCTGGCCGCCGCGGGCGCGCTCGGCTGGTGGCTGTGGCGCACCGACCGGCTGGTGCGCGGCCGGGACCGGGCGTGGCGGCGGCAGGACGCGGTGGCCGCGGGGCATCGGACCCTGGCCGAGGTGGACGGCATGACCGGCACGGAGTTCGAGGACCTGGTGGCCGCGCTGTGCAGGCGGGACGGGTGCGGGGGAGTGCGCCGCGTCGGGGGGTCCGGGGACC
Source organism: Streptomyces cylindrosporus (assembly GCF_022698165.1). Taxonomy (GTDB): domain Bacteria; phylum Actinomycetota; class Actinomycetes; order Streptomycetales; family Streptomycetaceae; genus Streptomyces; species Streptomyces cylindrosporus. Next base: position 575,398 of record NZ_JALDAY010000003.1, on the reverse strand, counting down.
AGGGGGCCGACGTGGTCGGGCGGTTGCCGGACGGGCGGAGCATGGTCGTGCAGTGCAAGCGGTACGCGCCGAGCGCCGTCGTCGCCAGCCGGGAGGTGCGGGACCTGCTCGGTTCGAAGGTGCACTTCGGGGCCGATGTCGCGGTGTTCGTGACGACGACCCGGTTCAGCGGGCAGGCCATGGACGTCGTACTCAGGAACGGCATCATCGCGCTCAACCGCGATCTGCTGGGGCTGTGGAACAGCGGTGCCTCGCTGCCCTCGCTCATGGGCGTGAACGGCTCCGGGCAGGGCGACGCCCGGCACCTTGCGCGTTGGCGGAGCACGTACGGCCGGAAAAAGCGGCGTCCGGGCCGCCCCCTGCGGGGTGGCCCGGACGCCGTATGACCGGACGGGATCAGGCGATGTCGAAGCGGTCCGCGTTCGACACCTTCACCCAGGCGGCGACGAAGTCGTTCACGAACTTCTCCTTCGCGTCGTCCGAGGCGTAGACCTCGGCCAGGGCGCGCAGCTCGGAGTTCGAGCCGAAGACGAGGTCGGCACGGGTGCCGGTCCACTTGACCTCGCCGGTCGCGTCGTCACGGCCCTCGAAGACCGTCTGGTCCTCGGAGACCGACTTCCACGTCGTGCCCAGGTCGAGCAGGTTGACGAAGAAGTCGTTCGTCAGCTTGCCCGGGGTCTCGGTGAAGACGCCGTGCTGCGTGTTCTGGTAGTTGGTGCCCAGGACCCGCAGACCGCCGACGAGGACGGTCATCTCGGGGGCGCTCAGGCCGAGCAGGTTCGCCCTGTCGAGCAGCAGGTACTCGGCCGGCAGGCGGTTGCCCTTGCCCTGGTAGTTGCGGAAGCCGTCCGCGGTGGGCTCGAGCGCGGCGAAGGACTCCGCGTCGGTGTGCTCGTCCGTGGCGTCCACACGACCCGGGGTGAACGGCACCTCGACGTCGAAACCGGCGTCCTTGGCGGCCTTCTCCACGCCCGCGGCACCGCCGAGGACGATCAGGTCGGCCAGGGAGACCTTCTTGGCGCCCGTGTTGAACTCCGCCTGGACGCCCTCCAGGACGCGCAGGACCTGCGCCAGCTCGTCGGGCTGGTTGACCTCCCAGCCGGCCTGCGGCTGGAGGCGGATGCGGGCGCCGTTGGCACCGCCGCGCTTGTCGCTGTTGCGGAAGGTGGACGCCGACGCCCAGGCGGTGGAGACCAGCTGGGAGACCGTGAGACCCGAGTCGAGCAGCTTCGCCTTCAGCGCCGCCACGTCGGCGGCGTCGATCGGCTCGCCCTCCGCCTCCGGCAGCGGGTCCTGCCACAGCAGGGTCTCCTCCGGGACCTCCGGGCCGAGGTACAGCGACTTCGGGCCCATGTCGCGGTGGGTCAGCTTGTACCAGGCGCGGGCGAAGGCGTCCGCGAACTGGTCGGGGTTCTCGTAGAAGCGGCGCGAGATCTCGGCGTAGATCGGGTCGAACTTCAGCGAGAGGTCCGTCGTGAGCATCGTCGGGAGCTTCTTCTTCGACGGGTCGTGCGCGTCGGGGATGATCGCCTCGGCGTTCTTCGCCACCCACTGGTGGGCACCGGCCGGGCTCGTCGTCAGCTCGTACTCGTACTCGAAGAGGTTCCTGAAGAAGCCGTTGCTCCACTGGGTCGGCGTGGCGGTCCAGGTGACCTCCAGGCCGGAGGTGATCGCGTCGCCGCCCTTGCCGGAGCCGTAGGTGGACGCCCAGCCCAGGCCCTGCGCCTCGATCGGGGCGGCCTCCGGCTCGGGGCCGACGTTCTCCGCGGGGCCGGCGCCGTGCGTCTTGCCGAAGGTGTGGCCACCGGCGATGAGGGCGACGGTCTCCTCGTCGTTCATCGCCATCCGGCGGAAGGTCTCACGGATGTCGCGGGCCGCGGCGATCGGGTCCGGGTTGCCGTTCGGGCCCTCCGGGTTGACGTAGATGAGACCCATCTGGACGGCGCCGAGCGGGCTCTCCAGGTCACGGTCGCCGGTGTAGCGCTGGTCGTCCAGCCACACCGTCTCCGGGCCCCAGTAGACGTCCTCCTCCGACTCCCAGACGTCCTCGCGGCCGCCGCCGAAGCCGAAGGTGGTGAAGCCCATCTGCTCCAGCGCGACGTTGCCGGTGAGGATCATCAGGTCGGCCCAGGACAGGCTCTTGCCGTACTTCTTCTTGACCGGCCACAGCAGACGGCGGGCCTTGTCCAGGTTGCCGTTGTCCGGCCAGCTGTTCAGCGGCGCGAAGCGCTGCTGGCCGGCGCCGGCACCGCCGCGGCCGTCGCTGATGCGGTAGGTGCCCGCGCTGTGCCAGGCCATGCGGATCATCAGCGGGCCGTAGTTGCCGAAGTCGGCCGGCCACCAGTCCTTGGAGTCGGTCAGCACCTCGGCGATGTCCTGTTTCACGGCCGCCAGGTCCAGGCTGCTGAAGGCCGCGGCGTAGTCGAAGTCCTCACCGAGGGGGTTCGCCACGGCCGGGTTCTTGGCGAGGATCTTCAGGTTGAGGCGCTCCGGCCACCACTGGCGGTTGCCGCCGCCCTGGGTGGGGTGCAGGGCTCGCCCGTCGTGCGCTACCGGGCACTTGGCCTCTGCGGCGTTGTTCTCAGACATGGGAATCCTTCCGGGGGGTTGGTGCTCAGGCCGTGCGTGCGGTGGAACAGTCGGGGCACAGGCCCCAGTAGATGACCTCGGCCTCGTCGATCGCGAAGCCTCGGTCGTCCGAAGCGGTGAGACAGGGGGCGTGACCGACCGCGCAGTCGACGTCGAAGACGGCGCCGCACGACCGGCAGACGAGGTGGTGGTGGTTGTCCCCGACCCTGCCCTCGAACCGGGCGGGGCTGCCGGGCGGCTCGATGCGGCGGACCAGGCCGGCCGTGGTGAGGGCGTGGAGTGCCTCGTACACGGCCTGCAGCGATATGTGGCCCACGCGCTCGCGCACGCCGGAGGCGATCGCCTCGACGCCCAGGTGGTCACCCTGGCGAACGGTCTCGAGCAGGGCGACGCGGGCGGCAGTCACCCGCAGGCCGGCACCGCGCAGCTCATCGGCGGTGGACGGGGGCTGGGGTGAAGTCATGACGCCAACCTACCCGCACAAACACGAATGGTTCAAGAAAACGAACAGTACAAGTCTGGTGTCGTGGGGGTGACCGGTGGGACGCGCGGTGTTCCCGGGGCACGCGCAGGCGCCCACGGGTGACCGTGGGCGCCGGGATGCCGCTGTTTCTCTCGGTGACTCCGATCCAGGTGTGACGTCAGTCACCTCCGGGGCTTTCGCTCCGGGCGGCGGACGCCCGGGAGCCCACCAGGAGCAGGCACAGGACCGAGACGCCCGCGACCACGCCGGTGAGGAGGAGCAGGGGGTCGAGGGGACGGGTGGTGGAGGCGGCGTTCTGGAGGTCCGGGGCGGACTGCGTCGACGCGGAGGCGGCGGCGGACGGGGTCTCGGAGGCCTGCGCGGCGGCGTCGGCGCTGTGGTCGGCATGGGCGGACCGGGACGCGTGGGGCGAGTGGGTCATGTCCATGGAGGGCATGGCAGCGGCGGCGGAGCGCCGGGTGGGCGCGGGCGTGGGGGCCGAGGTCGCCGGGTGGCTGTGCGCGGTCGGGGTGGGAGCGGGCAGCACCACCAGCTGCGCCGTCATGTTCGGATGCACCGTGCAGACGTAGCCGTACGTCCCCGGCGTCGTGAAGGTGTGGCTCCAGCTGCCGCCCTTGCTCAGCATCGGCGAGTGGACGGCGGCCGGGCCGGACGTGGTCTTCACGTCGTGGGGTGCCTGGTCCTGGTTGGTCCAGGTGACGGTGTCCCCGGCGGTGACGGTCAGGCTCCGGGGCGCGAACGCGTAACCGGACATGGCGACTTGGTGGGTGGTGGCCGCCCGCGCCGGTGCGGCGGGCAGGACCAGGGCGGTGCCCGCGAGGAAGAGCGCGGCGAGCAGGGAGGTCAGGCGGGGCATGCGAACTCCGCGGCGACGAGCAGCCGGATGCGGTCTGCGGGGCGGATGCGGGGCAGGGTGAGGCCGGTCGCGCGCAGCCGGCGGTACGGCAGGCCGAGCATGCCGAGGACCAGCAGCCGGCCGGCGGTCCGCTCGACGACGCGGAAGCCGAAGACGCCCGGCACCGGGTCCGCGGCCAGGGCGAGTTCGCCGGGGACGTGCAGCCGGGTGGCCTCGTCCGTGGGCGTGAGGCTGGTGCTGACGAAGCTGAGCACCCGGCCGCCGAGCGGCCGGCCGGCCAGCTCCAGGCTCAGCACGCAGTCGTCGGAGTCGTGCGCCACGGTGAGGGTCGCGTCCAGCGCGGTGAGCCGGCGCCGCAGCGTGGTCAACGGGCCGAAACGAGCGGTCAGTTCGGCGATGCAACGGTCCGGGACTGCGGTGTAGGTGCCGGGGTCGGGCAGCCAGTCCGGGCCCGGGCGGGGCGGCGGCAGGGGGACGGTGGGGAGGGTCTCGGTGGTCATCTCGGCACCTCGGTGGTTCGGGCGGAGTGACGGGCGGGGAGAATGGAGCGGCGGCGGGCCGGCCGACTGCGACTCGGCCGGCCCGTCGCGTCCTGCCGGGGGATCAGCAGGAGTTGGTGATGTACTCCTCGGTCGGGGCGAGCAGGTGCTCGGCCCAGACGGTGTGCATCTTCACGTAGGCGTCCGGGTCGAGGATGTCCGCGACCTGCTGGCCCAGCGACTCCTCCAGGTGCGCCGAGTTGATGTGCTGGAGCAGCACGCTCAGCGTGTCGTCGGAGACGCTGCCCACGCCGTTGACCGCGGGAGTGAGGATCGACTCCAGCCAGACGGTGTGCATCTTGATGTAGCTGTCGAGCTTCAGCGCGTCCTGGACCTGCTGGCCCGGGGACTCCTCCAGGTGCGCCTTGTCGATGTGCTGGAGGATCGGCAGCAGCACCTGCTGGACGCTGACGCACTGCTCGCCGCCGCCGTCGCCGCCACCGCTCGTGCCGCCGGAGCTGCTGCCCCCGCTGCTCGAACCGCCGCTGCTGCCACCGGAGTCGGAGCCCCCGGTGGTGCCGCCCGTGGTGCCGCCGGTGGAGCCGCCCGTCGACCCGCCGGTCGAGCCGCCCGTGGAGCCGCCGCTCGAACCGCCGGTGCTGCTGCCCCCGCTGTCGTCGGCGACCACGGTGACCGATGCCGTCATGTCCGGGTGGACCGCGCAGTAGTAGTCGTACGTACCGGCCTTGGTGAAGGTGTACGACCAGCTGTCGCCCTTCTCCAGCGTCCCCGAGTCGAACTTCGCCGGGCCGCTGGTGGTGGTGACCGTGTGCGGAGCGGAGTCCTCGTTGACCCACTTCACGGTCTGGCCGACCTTCACCGTCAGCTTCGGCTGCGCGAAGGCCATGTCCTTGATCTCGATGGTGTAGTCGGCCGCCGCGGCGTCCGTGGCCGTCTGGTCCATGTCCGCCATCGACTGGGCCGCGGCGGCCGGTTGGGCGGTCTGCGGGGCCGCGGCGCCGGTGGACGCCTGGAGCAGACCGAGACAGGCGACGGCCGCGAGACCGGCGCCCAGACCGGTGGCCAGCAGCGCCCGGTTGCCCACCCGGGAGCGCCGGTGGCCGGCCGGGGGTGCGGTGGTTTCCTCTGTGTGCATGGTGGTGCGTCTCCCTTGTGAGATTCGCCGGTACGGCGAGGGGGTGGGACGGGTGCCGGTCAGCGGCCGGGAGCGGACGTGACCAGCAGACTCGTGGCGGCCAGTACGACGAGGACGAGCCCCGTCTCGGCCGCGACCGAGTGGACGAAGGGCCGTACGGTGAGGCGGTCGCCGCGCAGCAGTACGGCGATGTCGAGCCGTGTCCGCACCCAGCCCCGGCTGCGCTGCGCGAGCAGCAGCACCAGGGCCAGCACGGCGAGTTTGAGCAGCAGGAGGCGGCCGTAACCGGTGTGCAGCAGCGCGCCGAAGGAGCCCACGACCTGCCAGGTCAGCACCGCCCCGGCGGCCACGATCGCGGCCACCGACACCCCGGCCAGCGTGGAGTAGCCGGACACCACGGCCTTCAGCTCCGCGGGCCGGCGCCGGGGCAGCACCCCGGTCAGCAGCAGTGCCAGACCGCCGAGCCACAGCGAGACGCCGAGCAGATGGACCACGTCGGCCACCGCGCCCCAACCGGGGTGCGTGCCCTCGGAGTTGTGCCCGGTCATGCTCGTCGTACGGAGCAGCCCGAGGGCCACGGCCAGCGCGCCGACCCGCCAGCCGGGCGAGCGCGCGGTCCGGTCCCCGCCCTGCAGGACGGCGGCCAGGACGATCGCGGCGAGCACCCACATCAGCACCCGGCAGGCGGCCACGACACCGACCTGGGTGCCCAACAGGTCGGCGTAGGCGGCCCGTCGGAACACCGCGCCGAGCGAGCCGAGCGTCCCGTACGCCTCCTGGAGCCCCGGCGCGAGCAGGCTCGCCGCGAGTCCGGTGGCCCACGAGAGGGTGAGGACGCGGCGGGTACTGCGGTCCAGCGCGCCCTGCGGCCACAGCAGCGCGAGGAAGGCCAGGCCGCCGACGTACACGGCGAGAGCGAGGTAGCCGGCCCAGCGGACGGCGGCCCAGACGGTACGCACGGTCTCGGAGGGTTCCGGGGCCGCCGGGGCGGCGGCAGCGGGCGCGGCCTTCGCGGTGAGGCGGAAGGAGAGCGTCCCGGAGGTCGGATGCCCGTCCTCCATGTCAAGTACCTGCCAAGTTAGGGTGAGGTCGCTCCGCCCGGACGTCTTCGGGACGGTGACCTCGACGGCCCGGCCGCCCCCACCGCTGCGGGAGACGGCCAACTGCCTGCCGCCCACGGTGACATGGACGTCGTCGAGCTCCACCGGCTCGCTGAAGGTGAGCCGCACGGCGGCCGGGGTGCGCGCGAGCCGGGTGCCGTCGGCCGGGGCGGAGGACTCCAGCTCCGTATGGGCCGACGCGGCCGGCGCGGCGAGCAGCAGGGCGGCGAGGGCGGTCAGCAGGACGGTGAGGAGCGAGCGCGTACGGCGTCTCACGGCAGCACCTCCGAGAGGAGCGAGGGCGAGGCGGCCACGCCGACGCACAGGGAGGAGAGGGAGTCCGGCGACTTCGAGGGGGACGGGGAGGGGGTCGGTGCGAGCAGGCTGTCGAGGAGGCCCGTCACCGGGGTGGCCAGACCGTTCAACAGGGGCTTCACGAGCCGGACTTCGCCCTCGTCGCAGCTGTCCGTGGCGGTGGGGGAGGGGGTGGGGGTCGGCGCGGGGGAGGATGAGGACGAGGGTGAGGGTGCGGGGGCGGTCGTAGGGCCGGCGCCGTGATCGTGGCCGCCGCTGCCGCCCGTGGACGGCGTGCTGTCGGCCACGGGGATTCCGGCGGCACCGCCGCCTGCCCAGTAGCCGCCGCCCGAGGTCCCGGCGGTGGTGTCGGGCGGGCCGGTCTCGGAGCGGGACGTGGGCCGGTGGGGTGTCGGCGAGGCCCCGGATGCCGGGGGTGAGGTCGTGGTGACGGTCGTGGGTGCCGGGGCTCCGATCCCCGAGGCGTATCCGAGGACGACGACCACGGCGGCGACGAGCGCGCCCGCCACGATCTCGTCGCGATGGTCTCCTGGCCAGGACGCCCTGGCGAAGAAGGACATGGTCCCTCCTGACGCTGTGCGTGAAACGGCGGTGACCAGGAGTGCACCGACGTGACGATTCCCGTCCGCTACGCGTCAGTTAATCGGCCGTTTCATTGCCTCATTTTCGGCTGGGGGTGCGCTGTGAGAACGGACCTCCCCGCCCCAATCCGCGCATTGCATTCCGTGAAGAAAGAGCAGGGAACGTGAATTCGAACGCGCACGGCATTTCTTTCTTCACGGAATCCGCGTGAATGCATATGCGGACCTCTCACACCGCCCCTCGGGCCCCTGTGCGTCACGTGTAACCCCTGACGACGGACTCAGGAGACACCCGTGTAATGGGCATTTCGTACCGTCGGTGAAGATCCACCCGCACGGAACGAGCAGGAGAGGCAGGGGTGCCCGTGGCCGCGCCGGACTCGCGGAACGCCGACACGACGACGGTCACGAAGGTGCGCACGGTCTGCTCCTACTGCGGGGTGGGCTGCGGTCTCGTCCTCGACGTCGGCATGGGCCCCGACGGCCGCCGTACGGTCCTGAAGGCCTCCGGCGACAAGGAGCACCCGGCGAACTTCGGCCGGCTGTGCACCAAGGGCGCGACCACCGCCGACATGCTCGCCGCACCCGGCCGGCTGACCACCGCCCTGGTCCGGCCCGAGCGCGGCGAGGAGCCGGTGCCGTCCGGCGTCGGCGCGGCGATCACGGAGACGGCCGGGCGGCTGCGCGCGATCATCGACGAGCACGGGCCCGACGCCGTCGCCCTCTACGTCTCCGGACAGATGAGCCTGGAGGCGCAGTACCTGGCGAACAAACTCGCCAAGGGATTCGTCCGGACCAATCAGATCGAGTCCAACTCACGGCTGTGCATGGCCAGCGCGGGAACCGGCTACAAACTGTCCCTCGGCGCCGACGGGCCGCCCGGCTCGTACCAGGATCTCGACAAGGCCGACCTCTTCTTCGTCATCGGCTCCAACATGGCCGACTGCCACCCGATTCTTTTCCTGCGGATGATGGACCGGGTGAAGTCGGCCGGCGCCAAGCTCATCGTCGTCGACCCGCGCCGCAGCGCCACCGCCGAGAAGGCCGACCTGTTCCTCCAGATCGAGCCGGGCACCGATCTCGCCCTCCTCAACGGGCTGTTGCACCTGCTGTACGAGAACGGGCACACCGACCCCGAGTTCATCGCCCGCCACACCGACGGCTGGGACGAGATGCCCGCGTTCCTCGCCGACTACCCGCCCGCCACCGTCGCCGAGATCACCGGCATCCCCGAGGACGACATCCGCGAGGCGGCCCGGCTGATCGGCGAGGCGGGGGAGTGGACCAGCTGCTGGACGATGGGCCTCAACCAGTCCACGCACGGCACCTGGAACACCAACGCCCTGGTGAACCTGCATCTCGCGACCGGCGCCATCTGCCGGCCGGGCAGCGGGCCCTTCTCCCTCACCGGACAGCCCAACGCCATGGGCGGCCGGGAGATGGGCTACATGGGCCCCGGGCTCCCCGGCCAGCGCTCCGTCCTCGTCCCCGAGGAGCGGGAGTTCGTCGAAAAGCTGTGGGGACTGGAAGCGGGCGCGATCCGCGCCGACGGCGTCGGCAAGGGCACCGTCGAGATGTTCCGGAAGATGGCCGACGGCGCGATCAAGGCCTGCTGGATCATCTGCACCAACCCCGTCGCCTCCGTCGGCAACCGCAAGACGGTCATCGAGGGCCTGGAGGCCGCCGAGTTCGTCGTCACCCAGGACGTCTTCGCCGACACCGAGACCAACGCCTACGCCGACGTCGTGCTGCCCGCCGCCCTGTGGACCGAGACCGAGGGCGTCCTCATCAACAGCGAACGCAACCTCACCCTCGCCCGCCCCGCCGCCGACCCGCCCGGCGAGGCCATGGCCGACTGGCGGATCATCGCCGCCGTCGCCCGCGAGATGGGGTACGAGGACGGCTTCTCGTACGACAGCGCCGAGGAGATCTTCGAGGAGATCAAGCGGGCCTGGAACCCGAGGACGGGCTGGGACCTGCGCGGGGTGACGTACGAGCGGCTGCGCGAGACACCGGTGCAGTGGCCGGCGCCGAGCGCGGACGGGCCCGACCGCAATCCGATCCGGTACGTCGGTGACGACGGCACCCCGACCTTCCCGACGGCGAGCGGACGCGCCGCCTTCTTCGCCCGCCCGCACCTGCCCGCGGCCGAGATGCCGGACGACGACTACCCGTTCGTCCTCAACACCGGGCGCCTCCAGCACCAGTGGCACACCCTCACCAAGACGGCGAAGGTGCCCAAGCTCAACAAGCTCAACCCCGGGCCATTCGTGGAGCTGCACCCGCGGGACGCGGCCGAACTCGGCGTCACCGACGGCGACTCGGTGGAGGTCGCCTCCCGGCGCGGGCGGGCCGTGCTGCCCGCGGTGGTCACCGACCGTGTACGGCAGGGGAGTTGCTTCGCGCCCTTCCACTGGAACGACCTGTTCGGCGAGTACCTCAGCGTCAACGCGGTGACCAGCGACGCGGTCGACCCGCTGTCCTTCCAGCCCGAGTTGAAGGTCTGCGCGGTGTCGCTGACCAAGGTGTCGACGCCGGTGACGGTACGAACTCCGGTCGCGGAGCGGACGGTTGAGGCGACCGGGGAACTCGTGCCCGTCGCAGCCACCTCCGCCGAAGGTGTGTTCGGGCTCGAACCCGCCCCGCCGCCGGTGCTGACCGCTCAGGAACGCCAGTACCTGGTCGGCTTCCTCGCCGGCATCCCCTCCGGCGTCTCCGGCGTGCCCGTCCTCCCGCCCGACGCGCCCTTCAGCCCCGAGCACGCCCTGTGGGTGAACGGCGTACTCGCCGGGATGTACTCCAGGACGGCGACCCCGGCAGCACTGCCCACGCCGTCCACCGGAGCCGTCGTGGTGGGCCGTGAGGTGGTCGTCCTCTGGGCCTCGCAGACCGGCAACGCCGAGGACTTCGCCGCCGCGACCGCCGAGCGGCTCAAGGCCCTCGGGCACGCCCCGTCCCTGCTCGGCATGGACGAGGCCGACCCCGCGGCGCTGCCGCCCCGCGCCGACCTGCTCCTGATCACCAGCACCTTCGGCGACGGCGACGCCCCCGACAACGGCTCCGGCTTCTGGGAGACCCTCGCCGCCCCCGACGGGCCCCGCATGGAGGGCCGACGCTACGCCGTCCTGGCGTTCGGCGACTCGTCGTACGACGACTTCTGCGGCCACGGCCGCCGCCTCGACCAGCGCCTCGACGAACTCGGCGGCCTGCGGCTGGCACCGCGCACCGACTGCGAACCGGACTACGAGGACGCGGCCCACGGCTGGCTGGACCGGGTACTGACAGCGCTGTCCGGCACGGCGGAAGGGGGCGCGGGGGCTGTCGGGCCGGCGGGTGCAGGGGAAGGGGACGCGGGGGCTGTGGGTCCCGTGGGAGCGGCAGGAGGGCTGGCGGGCGCTGCGGGGCTCGCGGGTGCGCCGGAAGGGAATGCGGGCGCTGTGGGACTCGCGGGGCCGCCAGGAGGGCTGGCGGGTGCGCCGGGCGGGATCGCGGGTGCTGCGGGGCTCGCGGGTGCGCCGGAAGGGAATGCGGGCGCTGTGGGACTCGCGGGGCCGCCAGGAGGGCTGGCGGGTGCGCCGGGCGGGATCGCGGGTGCTGCGGGGCTTGCCGGTGTGCCGGGCGGGCTCGCGGGCGTGGGCGACGAGCGTGCCGGTGCGGTGGGTGGCCTTGCGCCTGCCGGGGAAGGGAGCCCCGCCCTCGCGCCGCCCGTCGCGTCGGCCCCCGCCGCCGCTCCGGCCCCCGGCGCTGCTCCGACCCCCGCCCCCCGCTCCAGGAAACCCGCCCCCGTCCTCGCCCGTCTCACCGGCAACCGTCTCCTCAGCCTCCCCGGTGCCGGCAAGGAGGTGCGTCGGTTCACCTTCGACACCCGCGACAGCGAGACGCCGCTGCTGTACGAGGCGGGCGACGCGCTGGGCGTCCGGCCGCTCAACTCCCGTGCCCTGGTGGAGGAGTGGCTGAGTGTCACCGGCCTCGCCCCGGACAGCCCGGTCGAGGTGAGCGGCGTCGGTGAACTCCCCCTCCACGAAGCCCTGTTGCGCCACCTCGACATCACCCGCATCACCCCGGGCCTCCTTCGCTTCGTCACCGAACGGGCCCGTGACCCACGGGAGTTGAAGAAGCTCATGCGCCCCGACAACAAGGACGGGCTGGCGCGGTGGTCATGGGGCCGGCAAGCTGTGGACGTCGTCGCCGAGCACGGGGTACGGGCCGAGGCGCGCGAGTGGGCGGAGGTGCTCGGCCGCCTCCAGCCGCGGCTGTACTCCATATCGTCGAGCCCGCTGACCGACCCCCACCTGGTCTCGCTCACCGTCTCCGTCGTCCGCTACGAGAACCTCGCCGGCCGGGCCCGCCAGGGCGTCTGCTCCCCGTTCCTGGCCGACGCCGAGCCGGACACCCCGGTCCCCGTCCACGTCCAGCGCTCCGCCCACTTCCGCCCGCCCGCCGACCCGGCCACCCCGATGGTGATGGTCGGCCCCGGCACGGGCGTCGCCCCCTTCATCGGCTTCCTCGAACAGCGGCGCGCACTCGGCCACCGGGGCCCCAACTGGCTGTTCTTCGGCGAACAGCACCGGGCCACGGACTTCTACTACGAGGAGGAGCTCACCGGCTTCCTCGCCGACGGCACCCTCGACCGCCTCGACACCGCGTTCTCCCGCGACCAGCGCGCGAAGGTCTACGTACAGGACCGGATGCGCGAGCACGGGCCGCAGCTGTGGTCCTGGCTCCGGGACGGCGCGCACTTCTACGTCTGCGGCGACGCCTCCCGGATGGCGAAGGACGTCGACCAGGCACTGCGGGACATCGCCATGGTGCACGGGGGGATGGACGCGGCGGGGGCGGCGGCGTACGTGAAACAGCTGTCGGCCGAGAAGAAATACGTCAGGGACGTCTACTGACCTGCGGACTACGCTGAATCCATGCGTGAACTGGCGAGGACGGCACGGCAGTGGGCGGCCCAGGGACGTACGGCGGTGCTCGCGCGGCCCGTCACCGAGCGGGGCTTCGGGGCCTGGCGCCCCGGGGACGCGCTGCTGATCGACGCCGACGGGAACTGTCACGGCACGCTCTACCGCGGCGCCTTCGACCGGCAGCTGGCCGCCGAGGGCGCCGGGCTCGCCGCCGGGCACACCGCCCGGGTGTGCGCCGTCGCCGTGCACGACCAGGGCGTACGGGACGCGGGGCTGACCTGCGGGGGACAGGCCGAGATCCTGCTCCAGCCGCTGCCCGCCGTGCCCGCCCGCTGGTGGGAGCTGCTCGCCGCCGGGGCCGACGTCGCGCTGATCACCCGGCTCGACGAGCGGCGTACGCATGCCGTCAGTACCGTCGTGACGCCCGGCGGGAGCACCGACGGGCCGGACGTGCCGCCGCAGGCCGCCGCCCAGGCCCGGGAACTGCTCGGCCGCCGGCGCGCCGGGCGCGAGGTGCACGCCACCGACGCCGGGCTCGTCCTCATCGAGACCTGCCCCGCGATCCCCCACCTCGTCATCGTGGGCGGCGGAGAACTGGCCGAACTCCTCGTCGCCCAGGCCGGGTTGCTGCGCTGGCAGGCCACGGTCACCGCGACCGCCGAGGACGCGGGCAAGCTGCTCGCCGAGCGTCCGGCCGCCGCCTGTCTGGTCATGCTGAGCCATGAACCCGACGTCGACGTGCCGACCCTCCACACCGCGCTGAGCTCCGGGATCCCGTACGTCGGCGCGCTCGGCTCCCGGCACACCCAGGAGCGCCGGGCGGCCGGACTCGTCGAGGCGGGCCTCGGCGAGGAGCACCTCGGGCGGATCCACGGGCCGATCGGCCTGGACATCGGGGCCCGTACGCCCGAGGAGACCGCCATGGCGATCTGCGCGGAGGTCCTCACGGCGCTGGTGCGCTAGGCGCAGATGCGATGTGATCGTGGCTTGTTGCTGTGCACAAGCTCGGCCGAGCCCTGTTTTGGGGGTGCAGCTGCGTTTGTCCGGTGTCGCCGTCCGGGTACCGTCTTGCGGGAGGTGGTAGCCCGTGAGCCAGACCCTGACGCAGCCCGTCGCCGAGCTCGCCCTGACCGGTGATCTCGCCCGCCCGGCCCGGCTGACCGTGCCCGATCTGCTCGGCTGGCCGCAGCACCGGGTGAAGGTCGCCTTCGAGTGCCGCACCAGCGGCACCCAGCACCACCGCTTCACCGGGCCACGGCTGTACGACGTGCTGTCGGCCGCGGGCCCCGGCTTCGACCCCGTCCGCCGCAAGGACCGGCTGCGCTTCCTGATCGCCGTCAGCGGCACGGACGGCCACCACGCGCTGCTCTCCTGGGCCGAGATCGACCCCGACTTCGCCGACGCGCCGGTGCTGCTCGCGACCGCCGTCGACGACACCCCGCTGGACCGCGCCGGCCCCCAGCTGGTGCTGCCCCAGGACCGGTGCGGGGCCCGCTACATCAGCGGGATCCGGGCGATACGGGTGGACGGACGGTATCCGCGTCCCTGAGGGCCGGCCACACCCGGTCCCGGGTCAGCGGCAGCTGGGTGAAGCGCACGCCCGTCGCGTCCCGCAGGGCGTTGGCGAAGGCCGGGGCGACCGGGGTGAAGGGGCTCTCGCTCATCGACTTGGCGCCCAGCGGGCCGACCGCGTCCGCCGTCTCCATGAAGTGGACCTCGGTGCGCGGCACGTCCGCGTACTGCGGAAGCCGGTAGCGGCGGAACGCCGCCGTCTCGACCTCGCCCCGCGCGTCGACGCGGACGTTCTCGAAGAGCGTCGCCCCGAGCGCCTGCGCGACCCCGCCCTCCACCTGCCCCCTGCACTGCATCGGGTTCATCACCTCGCCCGCGTCCGCCGCGTGCACACTGCGCAGGATCCGGATCTCACCGGTGTCCGGGTCCACGGCCAGCCGGAACCACTGCGCGTTGAAGGCGACCGAGCGCGGGGTGCCGCCGAAGTGCCCGTCGGCCGCGAACTCCATCCCCACGGCCCGCCCCGCCTCGTACAGCTCCTTCAGCGGCAGCCGCCCGCCCGGATGCAGCACCGCCTCCTCCCCGAGCCGGCACTCGGCGCGCACCACCCGCAGCTGGGCGGCGGCGAAGTCGAGGAGCTGGTCGGCGAGGGCGCGGGAGGCGCGCAGGGTCGCCTTGCCCGCGACGACCGTGCCGGTGGAGGCGAAGGCGCTGTGTCGTGGCGTACGACATCGGTGTCGGACTGGCGGACGGCGCCGGCGGGGCTGAACCGGCGGGCGGAACGCGGCGTTCGGGGGCAGTCGTGTCGGTGTTCGGGTGGGTGGGTTTCGTGGTGTGTCCGCCGGTGCTCTCGACTCGGCGCTCGCGGAAGCCCGTTACGCGCTCGCCTCCGTCCGCACCACCAGCCCCCACAGCTCCGCCCTCGGCGACGCCTCCGCGCTCAACGGGCGCTCGACGCTGCTCACCGGCATACCCGCCGAGGTGCGCGCTGCCTACAGTCACACCGTGCTCGGCCCGCTGCTCCAGCCCCGCACCTCCTCCACCGCCGTCCTGCTGGAGACCCTGGAGACCTTCCTCGGCCACGACGGCTCCTGGGCGCGTACCGCCGAGGCCCTGCATCTGCACGTCAACACCGTCCACTACCGCATCGGCCGCATCGAGCACTTCACCGGCCGAGACCTGTCCAGCCTGCGCGACCGCCTCGACCTGTGGGCCGCGCTGCTGTGCCGCACGGAGACCGTCACCCCGGCCGGATAGCCTCGCGGAGGCCGCATGCTGCTGCGCCAGCTCGAATACCTCGTCGCCCTCGCCCGCGAACGCCACTTCGCCCGCGCCGCGGCCGCCTGCTACGTCTCCCAGCCGTCCCTGTCCGCGGCGATCCGCCGTCTGGAACACGAACTGGACGTGCCGATCGTGCGACGGGGCAGACGGTACGAGGGACTGACCCCCGAGGGCGAGGTCGTGCTGGCGTGGGCGCATCGCATCCTCGCCGAACGGGACGCCCTGCGACAGGAGTTGTCGGCCCTGCGCGGCGGCCTCACCGGCACCCTGAGGCTCGGCGTCGTACCGACCGCCCTACCCGTCGCCTCCCTCCTCACCACCCCCTTCTGCGAACACCACCCGCGCGCCGGCGTCGCCATGGAGTCCCTGTCGTCCGCCGAGATCACCCACGGGCTCACGGAGTTCGAGCTCGACGCGGCGATGACCTACCTCGACGACGACACCCTGCGCCAGGTGCACCGCCTCCCGCTCTACGAGGAGCGGTACGTCCTGCTCACCCCGGTCCACGGCCCGCTCACCGGCGCCGCCCGCGCCCGCTGGTCCCAGGCCGCCGCCCTCCCGCTGTGCCTGCTCAACCCCCGTATGCGCAACCGCCGCATCATCGACGAGTGCTTCGCCGCCGACGGCGCCACCGCCGCGCCCGCGATCGAGTCGGACAGCGTCGCCGGGCTCTACGCCCACCTCCCCGGCGGCCGCTGGTCCAGCGTGATCTCACACGCCTGGCTGCACATGTTCGGCGTCCCGGACGGCATGCGGGTCGTACCGCTGGAGGGACCGGCGCACGGCCCGCGCGTCGGTCTCGTCGTCGCCGCCGGCGAACCCCGGTCCGTGCTGGCCGAGGCGCTGTTGAAGGTCGCGAGGGAGGCGGGCGTCCGGGACGCGCTGGACGAGCTGCTGCGGACCTATCTGAAGGAGAGCTGATAGCCGCGCTCTATGCCGACATAACAAAGAACGCTTTGACCAGGGCATTCGGCGGCGAGGATCGTGAACGGCACCTTCCCGCAACGCCAGTTGAGGAGCCGCGACATGGCCAAGGTGCTCTGCGTCCTGTACGACGACCCGACCGACGGCTATCCGACCACGTACGCCCGCGACGACCTCCCCGCGATCGACCACTACCCCGGCGGCCAGACCACCCCCACCCCCGAGGCGGTCGACTTCACCCCGGGCCGGCTGCTGGGCAGCGTCTCCGGCGAACTCGGCCTGCGCTCCTTCCTGGAGAAGGCCGGCCACACCCTGGTCGTCACCTCCGACAAGGACGGCGCCGGATCCGCCTTCGACCGTGAGCTGGCCGACGCGGACGTCGTGATCTCGCAGCCGTTCTGGCCGGCGTATCTGACGCCCGAGCGGATCGCCGCCGCGAAGAACCTCAAACTCGCCATCACCGCCGGCATCGGCTCCGACCACGTCGACCTGGACGCGGCCGTCGCGCACGGAGTGACCGTCGCCGAGGTGACGTACTCCAACAGCATCAGCGTCGCCGAGCACGTCGTCATGATGACGCTGTCCCTCGTGCGCAACTACCTGCCCTCGCACCAGGTCGTCCTCGACGGCGGCTGGAACATCGCGGACTGCGTGGCACGGTCGTACGACCTCGAAGGCATGCACGTCGGCACGGTCGCCGCCGGACGGATCGGGCTGGCGGTGCTGCGCCGCCTCGCACCCTTCGACGTGAAGCTGCACTACACCGACCGGCACCGGCTGCCCGAGGAGACCGAGCGCGAGCTGGGGCTCACCTTCCACGCCACCGCCGCCGACATGGTGCCGCACTGCGACGTCGTCACCGTCAACGCGCCGCTGCACCCCGAGACCGAGGGCCTCTTCGGCGACGAACTGATCGGCACGATGAAGCGCGGCGCCTATCTCATCAACACCGCGCGGGCCCGGATCGCCGACCGGGACGCCGTCGAACGCGCCCTGAGGAGCGGGCAGTTGGCCGGGTACGCCGGGGACGTCTGGTTCCCGCAGCCCGCCCCCGCCGACCACCCCTGGCGGACCATGCCGCACCACGGCATGACCCCGCACATCTCCGGCTCCTCCCTCTCCGCGCAGGCCCGCTACGCGGCCGGCACCCGCGAGATCCTGGAGTCCTGGCTCGCGGGCCGCCCGATCCGCGACGAGTACCTGATCGTCGACGGCGGCCGCCTGGCCGGCACCGGCGCCCACTCGTACTCCGTCAAGCGCTGACCCGCTCCCTCCCTCCCTCCTACCTGGCCTGGGTGATCCGCCAGAGCCTGCGCGGCAGTTCACCCTCCTCGAAGGCGTGCACGCCGTGCATGTGCCAGCCCTTGGCCAGGGCGTGGATCAGGTCCGCGTCGAAGAAGTGGACGGCGAAACCGCCGTGTTCGTAGATGTTGTCGCCGTGGGAGATCCCCGCGCCGAAGTGGGCGTCGCCGGTGTGGCGGACGGTGTACACGAGCAGCCCGCCGGGGCGCAGCACGCGGCCGATCTCGTCCACCGCCGCACGGATCTCCCGGGTGGACAGCGCCATGCACAGCAGCATGTGCGCGAACACGGCATCGACCGAGCCGTCGGGCAACGGCAGCGGTTCGCGTACGTCGTGGACCGTCGTGGTCACGCGCTCGCCGAGGCCCGACTCCTTTGCGGCCGCGGTGAGTTGGTCGAGAGCGGTGGCGCTGAAGTCGGTCGCGTGCACGGCGAAGCCCTCGCGGGCGAAAAACAGCGCGTCCCGGCCGTGCCCGGCGCCGAGTTCGAGGACCGTGCGGGCGCCCGCCGCGCGGAAGGCACCGGCCGCGTACCGGGCGGGCTCGGAGGGATCGGTGCCGTACATGCGCGGGTGCTCGGTGTAGGTCGACTGCCAGTGGGCGCGCTGGGCGTCGGCGACGGAGCCCTCGTCGGGCTGTTCCTGATCACGCATGATCGCCTCGTCGGTTCGTGAGGAAGTTCGGGAGGAAGTTCGGGAGGGAGTCCGGGAAGGAGTCCGGGAGGAAGCTCGGGAGGGGCCGGGGAGGGGCCGGCGTGGGTGCCGGCCCTTCCTGGGTCCTGGGGTCAGCTCTTGCCGAGGAGCTTGTTCATCTCCGTGATCTCGGCGGTCTGCGCGGTGACGATGTCGTCGGCCAGGGAGGTGGCCGGGCCGTACGAGCCCTTGCTCTTCTCCGCCTCGGCCATCTCCACCGCACCCTTGTGGTGCTCGATCATCATGGTCAGGAACATGGTGTCGAACTCGGCCCCGGACGCCTTCTCCAGCGCCGTCATGTCCTTGGTGTCCATCATTCCGGTCATCCCGGAGTCCGCCGAGTGGTCCATGCCGGGCATCGCCGAGGGCACCTCCTCGCCCCAGGTCTTCAGCCAGCCGGACATCGTCCGGATCTCCGGGTCCTGCGCCTTCTCGATGCGCGCGGCGAGATCCTTGACCTGGGCGGACCTGGCCCGCCCGGCGGCGAGCCGCGCCATCTCCAGGGCCTGCTGGTGGTGCGGGATCATGCCCTGCGCGAAGGACACGTCCTGGCCGTTGTGGTCGCCGGTGCTCGACGCGGACGCCGAGGAACCGTGCCCCTCGTGCCCGCTGCCGCCGCTGCCGCTGTCGTTGCCGCAGGCGGCGAGAGCGAGGGCGGCCGTGACGGCGGCGACCGCCACGGCGGTACGGCGGATCAGGGACGTACGGGAACTGCGCATGCTGGAACTCCTGCTGTGCGAAAGGGATCTGGGCGTGCCGGGGCACACCGCGCCGCCGCCGGAGCGGGACATGGTGTGCGAAGTGCCTCTAGATCCGCAGGAGTTGGAGTTCGGCGAGGTCCGGCGGCGCACGGGCGCCGTCCGGGGCGCCACCCGCGTACGGGCATGGCGTGTCGTCCGGTACGGCGACCGCGACCGGGTCGGGAACCGGCGCGGGCAGCGTCGGCCCACCGCTCACGGCGGCCGACGTACAGGTCTGGTCGGCGTGGTGCAGGTGACCACTGCCGCAGCCGTCGCCACCGCAGGCGTCGTGCGCGGCGGCCGTCACGGTCAGGTGCCGGGGCGCGGAGTGCTCCGCCATGCCGCCGCCGGGAGCCAGCCCGTGCATGCCCAACAGCCCGACCAGCAGCCCGAGCACCAACACCGCGCGCCACCGCACGGAGGGCGGCGGCGCGGTGGGTTGCTGTGCGCGCGCTGTCACGCCGCACATGCTACGCACCCCGCGACGACCACTTGCACCCGACGGCCACATCCACCCGAAGGACACCGCACCCGAGGGCCGCTGCCGCCTGAAGGGCACTGCGTGCGGCGGTCGCTTTCGCCGGACGGGCACTGTGCGGGGTGGTGGCTTGTGCGGGGTGGTGGTTTGCGGGCGCTGGGCACTACCGCGGGGAGGTGGCTTGCGCGCGGCGGTCGCGTGCGCCCGACGGGGACTGCTCGGGGTGGTGGTTTGCGCGGGGTGGTGGTTTGCGTGCGGAGGTGGCTCGCGGCGGCGGTCGCTTCTGGCCGAGGGGACTGCGCGGGGAGGTGGTTTGTGTGCGGGGGTGGCTTCCGCGGGGCGGTGGCTTGCGGGCGGCGGTCGCTTGCGCCGGACGGGGACTGCGCGGGGTGGTGGTTTGGGTGCGGGGGTGGCTTGCGCGGGGAGGTGGTTTGCGTGCGCCGGTCGCTTCCGCCGGCGGTCGTTTCCGTGCCGCGGTCGCCTCCGCGGGGCGGTCACATTCCTCCGGCGGTCACATCCCTCCGACTCTCACATTCCTCCGGCGCTCGCATCCCTCCAGGTGTCACATCCGGCCGGCGCTCGCCCCCCTCCGGCGGGCCAACCCCCTCCCCGCCGCCCACTCGATCCGCGGTGGTACGACCCGCGCGCACAGCGGAGATCCGTGCCTGTCCGTCAGGCCGAGCCGTCCGGTCAGCATGCCCTCGCGCACAGCCGCGTCGAGGACCTCCGGTGGCACCGCGTCGAGCATCAGCTTGGCCCGGCGGAACATGGTGAACGCGCCGGAGCCGTCGACCGTACCCCAGGACAGATAGACGAACCGGCTCCCCGGACGCCCCTGCACCCAGGGCCCCTTGACGTCCGTACCGGTCGGAGAAGGGACGGCCGTGCACTCCAGCGTCCAGCTGACCGAACCGGCGTCGCCGGGCTGCGGACCCAGCAGCTCGGCCGGCCGGTCGCGGCGCTGCACGGCCACATGGACGTTCGTGTACGACGCCGCGCCCCCGCCGGACCCGCAGCTGCGGCCGGGCAGGTCGAACCCCTCGACACGGATGCGCAGACCGGCCGCCATACCGTCACCGCCTCGGCTCGTCGTGCTGTGGATCTCCAGTGTCCACCTGTGTGCTTCGGGATCCGCACGGCGACCCCGCCCCGCCGCATGGCAGGATCGGGCGCCATGACGGCGTCCGCTCCGGTACGAGGGCTGCGCGCGGCGGTGTTCGCCGCGCTGTGCGTGCTGCTCGCCGCCGGCGGACACGCCCTGGCCACCGGAATGGCCCCGCCCGTGTGGGTACAGGCCGCCGGCTGCGTACCGGTGTTCGGTGCCGCGTACCTCCTCGGCGCCCGGGAGCGCTCGCTGGCCGCCATCGGCACCGGCACGCTCACCGCCCAGGGCGCGCTGCACTTCGCCTTCGGCGCCGCCTGCCCGCACGGCATGGCCTCCATGCACGCCATGGCCGCGATGAACGGCATGACCTCCACGCACGCCATGCGGATGGCCGGCCACGCCCACACCCACGCCCTGACCCCGCACGCCACGCTCGCCCATGTCGCGGCTGCGGTCCTGCTGACCTGGTGGCTGCGGCGCGGCGAGGCCGCCCTGTGGTCGCTGCTGCGCCGGACCGCCGCCCTGGTGCCGGGCCTCGCCGCGTGGTGGCAGGTGACCGGCGGGGCGCAGGCCGCTCCGGCCGCCCTGGACGTCGTACGACTGAATGCCTTCGCTCCCCGGCCGCTGCGCCGCCTCCTGCTGCGGCACGCCGTGCAGCGACGGGGGCCGCCGCTCGTGACTCCGTACCCGATCTGACCCCAACACACCTTTTCCGTACGGAGATTCGCTCACCCATGTCCTCAGCACGCATCGCCCTGCGCCGCGCCGGAACCGTCACCGCCCTGGCCGCCGGCGGAGTCCTCGCCGCGGCCGGCATCGCCTCCGCGCACGTCACCGTCCACCCCGAGAGCTACGCCAAGGGCGCCACCGACGGCGTCCTCACCTTCCGCGTCCCCAACGAGGAGGACACCGCCTCCACCACCAAGGTGCAGGTCTTCCTGCCCACCGACCACCCGGTCCTGGGCGTCCTCGTCTCCCCGCAGGACGGCTGGACCGCCAAGGTCACCAACACGAAGCTCAAGACGCCCGTCAAGACCGACGACGGCACCATCACCGACGCCGTGTCCGAGATCACCTGGACCGGAGGGAAGATCGGGGCCGGGCAGTTCGAGGACTTCAACGTGGCGTTCGGGCAACTGCCCGACGACACCGACCAGCTGACCTTCAAGACCCTGCAGACGTACTCCGACGGCAAGACCGTCCGCTGGATCGAGGAGGCGGCCTCGGGCGACGAGGAGCCGGAGAACCCGGCGCCGGTCCTCAAGCTCACCGCCAAGGGCGCGGACGAGGACGCGGCGGCCCCGGCGGCCTCCGCGTCCCCCGCGAAGACCACCGCGTCCGCCGCCGCCTCCGACAGCAGCGACTCCACCGCCCGCTCGCTCGGCATCGCCGGACTCGTCGTCGGCGTCCTCGGGCTCGCGGCGGCCGGGTTCGCCCTCGCACGCGGCCGTAACAGCGGGACGCGGCCCGAGTAGCGAGTGCGTTTCCAAGTCCTCGTGTCCTGGATCACGGGCTGTGAGTTGAGTGTGGTGCCTGTGCGTTCTCCGTACTCCCGGCCGACGGCGTGGATCCGGATGCGAGGATGAGGCGCCATGACAGCAGGGTGGTGTTCGCGCACGGTACGGGCCGCGGTCTTCGCGGCCGTCTGTGTGCTGCTCGCCGCCCTGGGGCACGTCATGATGTCCGGCGCCCACGTGCCGAGCTGGGCGCTGGCCGCCGGCGCGGCCGGGACCGGCGCCGCGGGCTGGTGCCTGGCGGGCCGGGAACGCGGCCGCGCGCTGATCGTGACCGTCGTCCTCGCCGCCCAGACGGCCCTCCACACGGCGTTCGCGCTCGCGCAGTCGACGAGCGCGAACGCCGACGGGCATGGCATGGGCTCGATGGGTTCCAGTACCTCCAGTTCCTCCAGTTCCTCGATGTCCTCCATGGACATGAGTGGCGTGGATTCCATGCAGTCCATGAGGGACATGGGGGACATGGGATCGATGCCCATGGGCGGTTCCGTGCACCTCGGCCACACGGCTGACGGCACCGCCTCCCTGGGCATGCTCGCCGCCCACCTGCTGGCCGCGCTGCTGTGCGGCCTGTGGCTGGCCTACGGCGAGCGGGCCGCGTTCCGCATCCTCAGGGCGGTCGCAGGATGGCTGGCGGCGCCGCTGCGGCTGCTGCTCGCCCTGCCGGTCCCACCGCACCGCCCGCGCCCGCGTCCGCGCCGCCGCGCCTCGGACCGCGAGCCGCGCCTGCTCCTCCTCGTCCACGCGATCACCAGTCGGGGCCCGCCCGTGGGGACCGCTGTCGCCTGACGACAGCCGGCCCGTTCCCACTCAGCGCACCCGAGAAGGACCACTGGTGATCACCCCTGCCCTGAATCCGCCGCGCCCGAAAAGCGGCGACAGCCCGGAAACCGACGACAGCTCGAAAAGGTGCGAGAGCCCGGAAAGCTGCGAGAACCCGGAACGCGGCAGCCGAAGCCGCGCCTCCCGAACCGGCGGCAAGAGCCGCACCGCACACCCGCTCGACGAGTCGACAACCGCCTGGGCGCTCGCCGGCCGCGCAGGCGACCCCGACGCCGTCGACCTCTTTGTGCGCGCCCTGCACCGAGACGTCCGGCGTTACGTCGCCCATCTGTGCGCCGATCCGCAGGCCGTGGACGACCTCGCGCAGGACACGTTCCTGCGGGCGCTCGGCAGCCTGCACCGGTTCGAGGGCCGTTCCTCGGCCCGCTCCTGGCTGCTGTCCATCGCCCGCCGCGCGGTCGTCGACGGCTACCGGCACACCTCCGCCAGACCGCGCCTGTCGGACCAGCCGGACTGGCAGGCAGCCGTCGAGCACGCCCAGCCGCGCCATCTGCCGGGCTTCGACGACGGCATCGCCCTGCTGGACCTGCTCGCCGCCCTGCCGGACGAACGCCGCGAGGCCTTCGTCCTCACCCAACTCCTCGGCCTGCCCTACGCGGAGGCCGCCGCCCTCAGCGGCTGCCCCGAGGGCACACTCCGCTCCCGCGTCTCCCGGGCCCGCGCCACTCTCGCCACCCAGGTCCGGCTGACCTAGGGCCTGTCCGGCGGATCAGGCCGCGGACGCGGGGCTTGGCACGCGCTCCCCCAGAGGGGGCACCCCCAGCCGCGTTGTCGTCGGTCGCCGACGTCCCCCAGCCTTCGGCCGGGAGGTGCCCCCACCGCGTCGCCCGCCGCGGCAGCGGCTGATGTCCACGTCTCCTCCGCCTTGCAGCTTGGGGGTACCTCCCACGCCCTTAAGGCAGTGGGGGAGCACCAAGCCCCGCTCACCGGCGCCGATGAGTCACCGTCCCCATTCCGTGCCCTGATCCGCCGGACAGGCCCTAGCCCCGGTCGCCCGACTCCTCGGTCTCCCCGGCGAGTTCCGGCAGCAGGCCGCACATCGCCTCGTGCTGGTCCGGGCCCATGACGTGGGACAGGGCCCGGGTCACCGTCGAGGCGAGGGTGCCGGAGGCCTCCTCCAGGAGGCGCCGGGCCTTGTCGGTGAGGGCGACCTCGATGCCGCGCTTGTCCCCGCAGACCGACTTGCGGGTGACGAGCCCGGCGTGCTGGAGACAGGCGATCTGGTACGTCAGCCGGGTCTTCGGGCGGCCGAGGAGCTCGGCGATCCGCGTCATCCGCACGCCCGACCTCGGCTGCTCGGCGAGCAGGCACAGGATCAGGAACTCGTCGTGCGAGACGTCCAGCCGCTCCTTCACGACGGACCGCAGCTCCTGCTCGACCGCCCCCATGGCCGCCAGCATCACCATCCACGCCCGCAGCTCCTTGGGCAGCAGCCCGCCACCCTGCGCGGACGGGCATTCGGGCAGGTCGGTGCGGTGCTCCTCGGGGTCGGCCATGCCTTCGAGTCTACCTGTAGTCCAATTTTGCACGAGATGGTTGTCCAGATTTGGATAATGGGCTAGCGTGACAGTCATCCAAATTTGAAGCACCTGTTCACCGGGCCCCCCGCTCACAGGGTCCCCCGCTCACTGGAGAAGATCATGACCGTCGCCGTCGAAACCGGTGTCTGGCAGCTCGACGCCGCCGCCTCCACCGTCGCCCTGCGCCACAAGACGATGTGGGGCCTGGTCACCGTCAAGGGCACCTTCGGTGTCGTCACCGGACACGGCGAGGTCCGCCCCGACGGAACCGCCACCGGCACCCTGACCCTGGACGCCGCCTCCCTGGACACCAAGAACGCCAAGCGCGACGAGCACCTGCGCAGCGCCGACTTCTTCGACGCCGCGAACCACCCGGAGATCACCTTCGCCGTGCGCTCCGCCGAACTGCGCGGCGACACCGTGCAGGTGAACGGTCAGCTGACCGTCCACGGCATCAGCCGCCCGCAGTCCCTCAGCGCCCGCCTGACCGGCGCGGACGCGGACGCGCTCACCCTGGACACGGAGTTCACCGTGGACCGCGCCGAGTTCGGCCTGGGCTGGAACCAGATGGGCATGATCCGCGGTCTCACCACGGTCGCCGCGACCCTCCGCTTCGTGCGCTCGGCGGCCTGACCCGACAGGGATGCGACACCGGCTCTCAGCCCGCCGGCCCCGCCCCGGCGCCGGTGCCCGGCGTGATGTGCACATACGCGCTGGACAGCGTCTGCGGCGCCGCCGTGAAGGCCCGCAGCCGCAGCCGGGTGCTCGGCTTGGTCGGCAGGGCGATCCGCCCGTGGGCCGGCCTGATCTCGATCCGCACGGTGGTGTGCGCGGGGATCGTGGCCGGGCCTCGGACCAGCGACCAGTACATGCTGGAGCCCTGGTTCGAGGTGAGCATGAAGTGCGGGGTCAGGGCCGTGCCGTCGACGTTGGTGACCCGCAGGGTCAGCCCTGAGACGACGTACGCGGAGACCCGTCGTACCGCCGTCACCCGCATCTTCAGCGGCGGCGAACCGGTCGCCGCCACCGCCGCGCTCACCAGCGCCGGCGTCACCAGGAGCGCCGACGCCACGACGAGTGCGGTACGGCGGTGCGGGCCGGCCAGGGGACGCGGGCGCGGCTGCCAGGCGCCCGCGAACTCCGCCGCGGGAGCGGTGATCGCGGCCGCCAGCCACAGCGGCGTCATCATCAGGTAGTAGCCGTCCTGGGACCGGGTCGCCAGATAGAAGGCGCACCACGGCAGGACGGTCGCCGCGGGGCCCAGCCGGCGCACGAACAGCACCAGCAGCGCGAGCAGGCCCGCGGCCAGCAGCAGGCTCGCGTGCGAGTACCAGTCGAGCCGGTCGCTGCCGTTGGTGAAGTACAGCGAGATGTCGCCCAGGCCCTGCCCGTGCAGCGTCGCGCCCTGCGTCAGCGGCAGCGCGATACCGGTGATCCAGGTGCCCGGCTCGCTGACCACGAAGTAGGTGTTGATCAGCAGCCACACGGTGGCCGCGACGCCGACGATCCGCGCCACCACCAGCGCCGCCGCCCGCCCGCCGAGTTCGCCCCGGCGCACCGCGTAGATCCCGGCCAGCAGGAACGGCGCCAGGAACCACGGCAGTTGCTGCGCCGCGCAGGCCGCCCCCAGGCAGGCGGCCCGTGCCAGCCCGGCCGCGCCGAGCCGGCCGCCCCGGCCGATCCGCGGCCAGCGCACCACCACCGGGATCAGCAGGGCCAGCGCGGTGATCGCCGGGTAGCCGAGGCGGCCGTACGTGGGCAGGAAGCCGAAGCCGAGGCAGACCATGGTCGCCGCCGAGCGCCACTGCACCGGCAGCATCCGCCACAGCAGCACCGTGCCGACGACCAGCGCGCCCGTGCTCACCGCCGTCGCCGGGGCGCCGCCGTGGCCCAGCCACAGCAGCGGCGCGGTCAGCAGCGGGGCGAGCGGGGGATAGCCGTACGTGAAGTCGTAGCCGCCGGTGACGGTCGGGGTGAGGGCGACGCCCTTGGTGAACAGCCAGGGCCAGGGGTGCCCGTAGACGGCGTGGCCCGCCACCAGCTCCCGGGCGGCCTGGGTGGTCAGCAGCGCCTCGTCGGAGCCGCCGTGGTTCATGACCCAGGTGCACAGCGCGAGCGTCACGGCGGTGACCAGGACGACCAGGTCGAGCCGCGCGAGGGACCTGGCCCGGCGGACGACCAGCGCGAGCACGCCGCACACCAGGATCGAGGCGTAGCACAGCGAGATCACACCGGCCACGACGAGGCGGTGGCTGGCGGCCTGCGTCCACACCGAGCGGGTGCCGATGAAGAGGCTGATGTCGGCCAGCAGCGTGAGCACGCGGTGCCACTGGGCGGGGGGTTCCGGAGCGGCGGACACCGCCGACTGTGTCCGCCGGCCGGGTGTCACCAGCGGGGTTTCTGCCAAGTGCACGTCAGGGACGCTAACCGGGCCCGGTGAGCGGGGCGCAGACGGAGGTGAAGAGTCCGGTGTGAGCCCGGTAAGACCTGGAATGCGTGGCTCGAAGTGCTCCCCGTGATGGTGGCCGACCGTGTCGCTGTTGGGCCGAACGGGTGACTTGGCGTAAGAATTGGCCGGTGCAGGTATTGATGGCGAGTCAGGTCGGGGGGAGCCGGTGAACAGCTACGACGTCACCGATGAACAGTGGGAGGGGCTCGCCCAGGTCGTGCCGCTGCGGGGCCGGGACGCCTGGCCGTCCGCGGTGGACCATCGCGCACGTCCCGACGTGGAGACGGAGGCCCGGCGCCGTTTCGTGGTCCTGCGGGTCAACGTCTTCGCCGACGCCCGCGAGGTCGCCGAGACCCTGATGGCCGGCATACCTGTGCTGCTCGACCTCAGCGGCGCCGAGGGCGATGTCGCCAAGCGGGTCCTCGACTTCAGCACGGGTGTCGTCTTCGGCCTGGCGAGCGGCATGCACCGCGTCGACCGGAACGTGTTCCTCCTCACCCCGTCCGGCACCGAGGTCACGGGCCTGATGGAGAGCGCGGGCGTCTCCGGCGGCTGACCCCTGGCCCGCATCCCCCGATCGTAGGAAGCGGAACCTGCCGGAACGGTTCGCCTCCCCACCCGGGCTTACGGTCCGGACATGGTCGCGTCATTCACGTCCCGGGAACCGGAGACCCGCGGGTCGTCGGAGCCGAGTGCGAGTACGTCACGCGAGGCGGACACCGAAGACCCGCCCCGCCCCGCCACCACCTGCGCACCGCCGCCGCCCGTCACCGCCGGCGAGCAGCCGGCGCTCGCCGGCCCGGGTGATCCGTCGGCTTCCGCCGCCACCGGTGAGCAGCCTGCTCGCGCTGGCGCCGGTGAGCAGCCTGCTTGCGCCGGCATCGGTGAGCAGTCGGCGCTCGTCGGCATCGGTGAGCAGCCCGCTCGCGCCGGCGCCGGTGAGCAGCCCGCTCGCGCTGGCGCCGGTGAGCGGCCTGCTCGCGCCGCCGCCGGTGATCCGTCTGCTTCCGCTGGCGCCGGTGAGCAGCCTGCTCGCGCCGCCGCCGGTGATCCGTCTGCTTCCGTCGGCATCGGTGAGCGGCCTGCTCGCACCGCCGCCGGTGAGCAGCCTGCTCGCGACGGCATCGGTGAGCGGCCCGCTCGCGCCGGCGCCGGTGAGCAGTCTGTGGCGGGCGGGCGTGTTCCGCAGGCCCGCCGTCGTGGCGGGGTGTCGTCCGCCCCCGACCCACGGGTGCCGCCCGATCGGCCTTCTCCGCCCGACCCCCGCGTGCCGCTCGCGCGGTCCGATGCCGGTTCCTTTCAGGAGCGCACCCACCCCAGCCGTCCCCGCATCACAGAGTTACGGCTCTCCGCCTTCGCCGGGCACCGGGGGGCCGGGTTCCCGCTCGGGCCCGTGACGCTGTTCGCCGGGCCCAGTGGGAGTGGGAAGACGACCGCCCTGCGGGCCTACGAGGCGCTGGCCCGGCTGGGCGGTGGGGCCGCCGTCGGGGAGGTGTTCCTCGATCCCGGTGCCTGTGTGCCCGACCGGGCCCGCCCCGACGGGCAGCGGCGCCGCGGGTTCCGGATCGGCTGCACGACCGACGGGCCCGAGGGGCCGGTCCGGCTCGACGTCGCCGTACAGGCCGAGCCCGAACTCCGCATCGTCGGCGAGCGGTTGACCTCCGGCGGACTCGTGCTCCTGGAGACCGCCCTGCGTGACCCCTCCCGCCCGACCGTGCAGGCCGCCTGGCACACCGCGGGCTCCGCGGCCGTCACCCGCGCCCCGCTCCCCGACGACCGCCTCGGCACCGCCCTGCTCCCCCTGCGCGTGGCCGGGAAGACCGACGGACAGCGCCAGGTGCTCGCCGCCGCCGAACAGACCGTCGTCGCCCTGCGCTCCGTCTTCGCCTGCGACCCGCGCCCCGACTGGATGCGCACCGCCGTGCCGACCGCCTCCGGCCGTCTGCTGCCCGGCTGCGACAACCTCGCCGACGTCCTGTGGCGCACCCGCGCCGAATGCGGCCGCAGACACGCCCAGTTCGTCGCCGCGGTCCGCGCCGGCTGCTTCGGCCCGGTGACCGACGTACTCGCCGAACCGCTCGGCGACGGCACCGTGCAGGGGCTGCTCGACCGGGGCGACGGCCTGCGGACGGCCTTCGGGCGGCTGGGCGACGGCGAGCTGCGTTACGTCGCCCTCGCCCTGGTCCTGCTGACCGGCCCCGGCGTGCTGGACGTGGACGCGGCCGGCGAGGTCCCCGAGGCGATGCAGACACTCACCGTCCTCGCCGACGCCTTCGACCGCTCCCTCGACCCGGCACAGCGCCGCGGGCTCCTCCGGCTGGCCGCGCGGATGGGCGCCCGCGGCCACATCCGCCTCGTCGGCACGGTGGGCGACGCCTCCTGGGCCGCCGGGACCGACGGGATCACAGTGGTACACCTGGACCCGTGACCGATCCCCAGCCCCAGCCCCTCGACGTGCCCCGACTCCAGCGCAGGCTGGCCGACTTCGCCGCCGCCCGCAACTGGCAGCCGTACCACACCCCGAAGAACCTGGTCGCCGCGCTCAGCGTGGAGGCCTCCGAACTGGTCGAGATCTTCCAGTGGCTGACGCCAGAGGAGTCGGCGCGGGTGATGGCCGACCCCGACACGGCCCACCGCGTGACCGACGAAGTGGCGGACGTGCTCGCCTACTTGCTCCAGCTGTGCGAGGTGCTGGACATCGACCCGCTCGCCGCGCTGGACGCGAAGATCGACCGGAACGAGCGGCGGTTCCCCGCGCCGTAAGGAGTCGTACGATCCGTTTTCACTCTCCGGAGTCGAAATCCCGCCTGAAATCGATTCGTTGTCCACAGATTTCCGTCTTCCTCTGGCTTTTCGTCCCGCAGGCACTCACTCTGGGTAGTGGACAACGGAGTTCGTCGGGCGGACGCGTGGGCAGCGCGTCGGGAAGACGGGGGCAGCGCATGGACGCGGTGCGGCTCATCGTGACGAGCAGGCGTGCCCTCGCGGGTGGCGGCGGGGCGCCGGAGATCATGACCGAGGTGTGGCAGGCACAGGCCCTGGCGCAGGCGATAGGCAGCCGCCTCGCGGTCGCCGGACCGCCCGAACTGCGGGGCGAGGCACTGGGGTTGACGGAGCTGGCGGGCCGCGGCTGCGGTGTCCTGGACACCCCGCGCCTCGCCCCCGAGGACCTGCGCGCGGCCCAGCTCACCGACCTGGGCGACGCCCGCCAGGCCCTCCTCGGCCTCGGCGGCCTGCTCGGCGAGGTCGGCATCGCCCTGGTGGGCCTCGCCTGCGCGGCGGACGACGAGGGCACGTACTGGCAGTGCATGGAGGCCATCGACGCCGCGGACGAGTCCAGGGACCGGGTCCGCGACATGCTCCGCAAACTGGCGGACCGCGAGGAGGCCCTGCCGGAACGGGAGGCGGGTTAGGGGGTTTCTGATGGATCCCCGCGGCGTCGCGACGCCCGGCACGCACTCTCGCCGCACCGGACTTCCGCCCGGCACGCCGACAGCACGCGCCACAGCCCTGATGGGGCGCGGGGCCGTATCGACACGCGGCTTCCGCCGTGCGGGCGCGACCGGTCGGGACGGCGCCCCGGCCGAATGCCGGCCACTGCTCCGGCGGAGCGCTTACGCCTCGCTCTCCTCGGCCGTGCGGCCCGCCGACTGGAGGTCCGCGTCCAGGGCGGAGAGGTCCGCGTTCAGGGCCGCCATCAGCTCCTCCATCTGCTGCAGCAAGCCCTTCGGCCGGCCGCCTCCGCCCTGCTGCGGCACGGTGGATTCTTCGGTCATGACGGCCTCCTCGGCCCCCGGCCCCGACGACTGCGAGGCCGTTGCGGGTGACGCCCCGGCGACGAACCGGCCGGTGACGGGCGCCGGGCGGTCCGGCTCCGCCCGAGCCAACGATCACCGGCGAGCTGGGTCACTCAGGCGAAGCGCCCCGCACACCGCGTTGACGCGATTTCACCCGACCGGGGACGGGAGTGCCCGGGGGGACCGGTGGGGTTGACCGGCACCGGGCCGTGCAGGATGGACGCATGGATCTTCGCATCTTCACCGAGCCCCAGCAGGGGGCCTCCTACGACACCTTGCTCGCCGTGGCGAAGGCCACCGAAGACCTGGGCTTCGACGCCTTCTTCCGCTCCGACCACTATCTGCGGATGGGCTCCGGCGACGGCCTCCCCGGCCCCACCGACGCCTGGATCACCCTCGCCGGCCTGGCCCGCGAGACGAAGCGCATCCGCCTGGGCACGCTCATGACCGCCGCCACCTTCCGTCTCCCCGGCGTCCTCGCCATCCAGGTCGCCCAGGTCGACGCGATGTCCGGCGGCCGGGTCGAACTCGGCCTCGGCGCGGGCTGGTTCGAGGAGGAGCACACGGCGTACGGCATCCCCTTCCCGAAGGAGAAGTTCGCCCGC
This sequence comes from Streptomyces cylindrosporus, assembly GCF_022698165.1. Taxonomy (GTDB): domain Bacteria; phylum Actinomycetota; class Actinomycetes; order Streptomycetales; family Streptomycetaceae; genus Streptomyces; species Streptomyces cylindrosporus. Next base: position 544,170 of record NZ_JALDAY010000003.1, on the reverse strand, counting down.
CTGGAGGAGCAGCTGGCGATCGTCACCGGCCTGTGGGAGACCAAGACCGGCGACACCTTCGACTTCCACGGCACGTACTACGACCTCACCGACTCGCCCGCGCTGCCCAAGCCGGCCCAGGAGAAGATCCCCGTCCTCATCGGCGGCCACGGCGCGACCCGCACCCCGCGGCTCGCCGCCCGTTACGCCGACGAGTTCAACATCCCGTTCGCCTCGATCGAGGACAGCGAGCGGCAGTTCGCCCGCGTCCGCGCCGCCGCCGAGGAAGCCGGCCGCGGGGCCGACAGCCTCACCTACTCCAACGCCCTCGTCGTCTGCGTCGGCAAGGACGACCAGGAGGTCGCCCGCCGCGCCGCCGCGATCGGCCGCGAGCCCGACGAGCTCAGGGCCAACGGCCTCGCCGGCACCCCGGCCGAGGTCGTCGACAAGATCGGCCGCTACGCCGGGATCGGCTCCGAACGCCTCTACCTCCAGATCCTGGACCTGTCCGACCTGGACCACCTGGAGCTGATCTCCGCGCAGGTGCAGTCGCAGCTGTCGTAACCCTTCCGGGGCGCGCCGAGCGGCGACCTCCCGGAGCTGAACTGCCGGGAGGCCGCCGCGCTTTGGAGCGGGTTGCTCAGTTCTTGCCCTTGCTCACCACCCACTTGCCGCCGACCCAGTTGCCGACCGTCTCGTAGCCGGAGCGGAAGGAACCGAGCCAGTCGAGCTTCAGGTTCGCCTCGGCGGTGGACTTGACGGGGGTGTAGCTGCTCGCGTCGGAGGAGGAGCCGCCCGTGGTGTTCTTGGCGTAGTACGGGAAGGGGTAGACCGGGCGGGTCGCGGTCGTGTTGCCGCTGCTGTCGACCGACTTGGTCGTCAGGCTGTCCGGGGCCGTGCCCTTCGTGACCCAGTCGGTGATCGCGGTCAGCGCGTCGAAGGTGTCCGGGCCCTGGCCGCCGCCGCAGTGCGCGACGCCGGGGAGCAGGAACAGCCGGGCGAAGCTCTTGGTGGCCGCCTCGCCGCCCATGACCTTCTCAACCGCCTTGTAGTAGGCCATCGTTCCGACGGCCGGGATGTGCTGGTCGCCCAGACCGTGCCAGAGGATCAGCTTGCCGCCGGCCTTCTTGAACGCCGTGAGGTCGGGGTCGGTGGCGTCGTACATGCCCTCGCCCAGGCTCATGACCTTCTTGTAGTAGGCCGCCGTGAACTTGATGTCCTTGTACGTCAGCGCCGGCTGCGGGCTGTCGAAGATCTGGTAGCGCAGGGTCTCGCGGACGAAGCTGATGTCACCGGAGTTGGCGGTGGCCGTGGCCGGGGTGATGATGCCGGCCCAGTTCAGCTCGGAGCCGCGCAGCTGGTAGCCCGGGTAGAGCAGCTTGCCGTGCTCGTCGGTCGGGCCCGCGTAGATGCGGCGCAGGGTGGTGACCTGGTCGGCGGTCAGGCAGTAGTCGTCGGACGTCGAGGTCTGGCCGGCCTTGCACTGGATGGTGCCCGGGTCCCAGGTGCAGCTCAGCGGGTCGGCGATGATCCCGTCGGCGGGCGCGCCGCAGCCCTTGAGGACGGCCTTGTGCAGGTCCGCGAGGTCGGCGTTGGTGATGGTCGCCGGGCCGCCGTTCAGGTAGACGGACTGGGCGGTCCAGGCGTGCGAGAAGGTGTTCAGCGCGGTGAAGTTGTTGGCCGGGGCGCCGGCGATGATGCCGTCGAAGTCGGTCGGGTAGCGCTGGGCCTCGGTCAGGGCCTGGTGGCCGCCCTGCGAGCAGCCGTCGAAGTAGGAGTGGGTGGCCGCCTGGCCGTAGTACTTCTCGATGACGGCCTTGGCCGCCTGCACCAGCAGGTGGTCGGACTTGTAGCCGAAGTCGGCGCGCAGCGTCGGGTCGGTGGAGAAGAGTCCGCCGCCCTGGTAGTGGCCCTCGTCGCTGGAGGCCACGGCGAAGGCGCCGGACGTCAGCGGGACACAGCCGGTGGAGGCGGGGGCGCTGGTCACGTTGGTGTTGCCGCACAGGCCGCCGCAGCCGACCTGGAGGTAGTTGGCCTGCCAGCCGGTCTCGGGCAGCTTGATCTCGAAGTGGATCTGCGGGGCGATCACGCCCTTCACATCACAGGCGGCCCAGTTGCCGAGCGTGTTGCTGCCCGCGGCCAGCTCGGTGGCGGAGGTGATCTCGAAGGGCACGCCGGGCACGGCGCTCGCCAGGTCCAGCTGGGCGACACCGGAGCAGGACATGGCGGGCGCGATGCCGGAGGCCGTGCTGCTCACGGTCGTGGCCGTCGTCGAGGCGGACGTCTCACCGCCGCCGGTCGTCGCGTTGGCGAGAGTGATGCTCACGCCGGTCACGAGCGCGAGGGCTGCGGCCAGAGTGGCCATGAAGGCGGTCGGCGTCCACCGACACCATCTGGAGAGCATGCGCATGCTCGGACTCCCTTGTCGACTGCGGCTTCACAGGGGGCGGTACGGCGAGGAACGTAGCCCCGCGGCGATCGGGACCGCAAGGTTCGTCAACGAAATTGTTGACGATCGTGACCGGTTTTCACCCTGATTCATGGCCCCGTAAAGCAGGCCTCTGAGGGGCCTGTGAATCAGCTACCAGCGTCGACAGGATCGTTGACAATCACATTTGCAACGCCCCAGCATTGCACAAATGAACACCGAGAACTCCCCCCACTCGGCCTCCGGCCCCGCTCTGGGCCGACGCCTCTTCCTCGGCCGTTCGCTGGCGGCCGCCGCCGCGGTGACGCTGGCCGGCAGTACGAGCGCGTACGCCGCCGACGGGAAGTCGCCCGCCGCGCTGACCGGGCCCGTGCGCACCGGGACCGGCAGGGTCTCCGGGGTCGCCGCCGCGCTCACCGGGGTCACCGTCTTCAAGGGCATCCCCTTCGCCAGGTCGACCGCGGGAGCGCTGCGCTGGCGCCCGCCGCAGCCGGCCGAGCCCTGGAGCGGGGTGCTGAAGGCGGACACCTTCGGTGACATCTGCCCGCAGAGTTCCGGCCAGGGTGCCGGCGCCGCGGCCTCGATGACACAGAGCGAGAACTGTCTCAACCTCAACGTGTGGACCGCTGCGCGCAGTTCGGACGAGCGCCGCCCGGTCTTCGTGTGGATCTACGGAGGCGGCTTCAGCAGCGGCTCGGGCGCCGACCCGACCTTCGACGGCTCCGCTCTGGCGAGCCAGGGCCTGGTCGTCGTGACCTTCAACTACCGTACGGGGCCGTTCGGTTTCCTCGCCCACCCCGAGCTGAGCGCCGAGGACGCGCACGGCGTCTCCGGCAACTACGGGCTCCTCGACCAGATCGCCGCCCTGAAGTGGGTGCGGCGCAACATCGGCGAGTTCGGCGGCGACCCCGGCCGGGTCACCATCGCCGGCTAGTCGGCCGGCGCCGGATCGGTCAACGTGCTGCTCAACTCCCCACTCGCCACAGGCCTGTTCCACGGCGCGATCATGGAGAGCGGGGTGCGCGACCCGCACGACCCGGAGATCGCCGCGCTGCCCACCTCGTACCGCACCAAGGAAGCCGCCGAGAGCGCGGGCACCACCTGGGCCAAGGGCAAGAGCGCCACCACGCTCGCCGAACTGCGCGCCCTGTCGGCCACCGAGGTACTCGACGGCTCCGACACCAAGGACACGACGGTCACCGCGCCCACGCTCGGCAACCCGCCCTCCTTCCGCCCCGTCCTGGACGGCTACGTCCTGGCGCGCACCTACGAGGAGACCCTCGCGCGCGGCCTGCAGAATGCCGTACCCGTGCTGACCGGCGGAAACAAGGACGAGAACGGCGCCTCGCCCGGCACCGACACCACCGTCGCCAAGTTCCGGGCCATGGCCGGGACCAAGTACGGCGACCTGGCCGAGGAGTTCCTCGCCCTCTACCCCGCCACCACCGACGCCGAGGCGGACGAGCAGACCAACGCCAGTGCGCGGGACAGCGGGCGCGTCTCGGTGCACCTGTGGGGCACGGAGTTCGCCCGGCACGCCAACACCCCGGTGTACACGTACTGGTGGGAGCATGTGCCGCCCGGCGCGAGCAGTCAGGGCGCGTACCACACCTCGGAGATCGTCTACGTCTTCGACAGCCTCTACGCCACCGACAAGGCCTGGACCGCCGCCGACCGTGAGATCGCCAAGACCCTCTCGGCGTACGTCGTGAACTTCGTCGAGCACGGCGACCCCAACGGCCGCGGCCTCGCGCACTGGCCCGCCAACGATCCGCACCGCCCCGCGACCATGGAGGTCGGCGACCGGTTCGGCCGGATGGAACTCGCCGACGCCGAAAAGGTGGCCTTCTTCCGGCGGTACTACGCGGCTCAGCGCGCCTGGTAGCCACGCTCCTTTCCGCACGGGATGCTCCCGCTTGCGCATTGCATGAGCAAACCATCGCAGAAACTTGATCCAGCCTTGATCCAAGGAGACAACGAACCGTGAAGCGCAGGAGCGTGCTCGCCGGAATCGTCGCGACGGCCGCCGTACCCGCCGTCGCCGGCTGTTCCTCGGGCAGCGCGGCGGAGGACACCGCCGCCACCACGACCGTGGCCACGTCGGCCGGGCACATCACCGGGGCGACCGCCATCACGGAGGTCTTCGGCGACGGCCAGAAGCTCACCGCCGTGGCCCTGAAGTACGACAAGGAGATCGACCGGTCGAGCGTGTCGCTGTCCGCCTTCAAGGTGAAGGACAGGACCGTGACGAACGTCTACACCAACACGACGGCCGCCAAGGCCGGTCACGGCACCGACGGGGCCTACGTCGTCATCGAGCTCTCGCCCGCCGACGAGGCGGCCCGGGTCTACACGGACAGCTTCGCCGGCGGGTCGTCCTCGGCGGGCCGGCCCTCGAAGCAGCCGTCGGCCTCCATGAGCGCCGCGCCTTCCACGAGCGCCGCGCCCTCGGGGCCGCCGTCCGGCGGACGCAAGGGCGGAGGCATGTCGTCCGGGGCCACCCTGAAGAAGGCGGTGGCCCAGGTGACCCAGGTCGGCACGGTGAAGACGACCGGCGGCACCAGCTACGCGGCGACCGGCACGGCCGTGAGGACCAGCAAGGTCCTCAACCTGATCGTCGACGACTTCCAGCAGGGCCTGAAGTACACGGACTCCGCGACCGGCAACTCCCTGACCTACAACCTCTTCATCCCCAAGGACTACGACAAGACCAAGTCGTACCCCCTGGTCCTGTTCATGCACGACGCGGGCACCGTCAGCACGAACCCCCTCATCACGCTGACCCACGGCCTCGGCGCCGTGGTCTGGGCCGACCCGCTCTCGCAGGAGCGCAACCCCTGCTTCGTACTCGCCCCGCAGTTCACCGGCGAGTCGGACGAGGGCAGCGACGGGAACGCCACCGCGCTGAAGACCATCAAGGGTCTCGTCGACTCGGTGACCTCGAAGTACAGCGTCGACAAGAACCGCCTCTACACCACCGGCCAGTCCGGCGGCGCCATGACCTCGATCGCCCTCGACTTCACCTACCCCGACCTGTTCGCCGCGTCCTTCCTGGTGGCCGGCCAGTGGTCGGACCTCGACGCCGTCAAGCCGCTGGCCAAGCAGAACATCTGGGCCGTGGTCTCGCAGGGCGACGAGACCGCCTACCCGGGCATGACCGGGATCATGGACACCCTGGAGAAGGCGGGCGCCAAGGTCAGCCGGGCCGTGTGGGACGGCCAGCTGACCCCGGCCGAATTCGCGCCCCTCACCTCCGAGTTGCGGGCCAAGGACACCGCGGTCAACTTCGTCGCCCTGAAGAAGGGGACCGTGGTCTGGCCCGGACTGGAGGAGAGCAGCGTCGACAACCACATCTGCACCTGGCGGGCCGCCTACACCATCGACGGCATCCGGGAGTGGATCTTCGAGCGGAGGAAGTGAGCCGGCCGCCCGGAAAATGCTGAGTGCCCTCCAGCCATCCCCTGTACGTTGAGCGGACGCCGCCGAACCCGAAACGGCGCATATCCGCAGTACAGACGGCATATCGAGGCTGCCTCACCATGTTCCTGACCCTCACCACCACCGGCACGGCCGAACGCCCGGCGACCGACCTCGGCTACCTGCTCCACAAGCACCCCGACAAGGCGCAGGCGTTCTCCACCTCCTACGGCACGGCGCACGTCCTCTACCCCGAGGCGGAGCCTCAGCGCTGCACGGCGGCGCTGCTGCTGGAGGTCGATGCGGTGGCGCTGGTCAGGAAGGGCAAGGGCAAGGGACGCGGCGGGGCGCCCGACGCGGCGCTCGCGCAGTACGTCAACGACCGCCCGTACGCCGCGTCCTCGCTGCTCGCCGTCGCGCTGAGCAGCGTCTTCTCCAGCGCGATGCGAGGCGTGTGCGGCGCCCGCCCGGAGCGCGCCGCCGAGCCGCTGCCGCTGCGCATCGAGGTGCCCGCGCTGCCCGCCCGCGGCGGCCCGGACCTCGTACGACGGCTCTTCGAACCGCTCGGCTGGGCGGTCGACGTGGAGCCGGTGCCGCTGGACACCCGGTTCCCGGAGTGGGGCGACTCGCGCTATGTGCGGCTCGTCCTGGAATCCGAACGGCTCACCCTCGCCGAGGCCCTGCGCCATCTGTACGTCCTGCTCCCGGTCCTCGACGACGCCAAGCACTACTGGGTTGCCTCGGACGAGGTGGACAAGCTGCTGCGGGCCGGCGAGGGCTGGCTGCCCGAACACCCCGAGCAGAAGCTGATCACGAGCCGCTACCTCTCCCGCCGCTGGTCGCTGACCCGGCAGGCGATGGAGCGCCTCGAACTGGTGCGGCTCGCCGAGGCCGACGACAGCGAGGTCGAGGACATCGACAACGCCGTCGGGTCGGAGACCGAGACGGAGGAGAAGCCGACCCCGCTCGCCGTGCAGCGCCGGGACGCGATCCTCGCCGCACTCCAGGCGTCCGGCGCCACCCGCGTCCTCGACCTGGGGTGCGGACAGGGCCAGTTGGTGCAGGCACTGCTCAAGGACGTGCGGTACACCGAGATCGTCGGCGTCGACGTCTCGATGCGCGCCCTCACCATCGCCTCCCGGCGCCTGAAGCTGGACCGCATGGGCGAGCGGCAGGCCTCCCGCGTCAAGCTCTTCCAGAGCTCGCTCGCGTACACCGACAACCGCCTCAAGGGTTACGACGCCGCCGTGCTGAGCGAGGTCATCGAGCACCTCGACCTGCCCCGGCTGCCCGCCCTGGAGTACGCGGTGTTCGGCTCCGCCCGTCCGCGCAGCGTCCTCGTGACGACCCCGAACGTCGAGTACAACGTCCGCTGGGAATCCCTCCCGGCCGGGCATGTCCGGCACGGCGACCACCGGTTCGAGTGGACGCGGGAGGAGTTCCGCGCCTGGGCGGGGGCGGTGGCCGAACGGCACGGGTACGACGTGGAGTTCGTACCGATCGGGCTCGACGACCCGGAGGTGGGTCCGCCCACCCAGATGGCTGTGTTCACCGTACGCACGGAGAAGGAGGCGAAGGCCGCATGACCGAGACCCAGACCCGGGGACGGGTCCTGCCCGTCACCGACCTCTCCCTCGTCGTCCTCGTCGGGGCCTCCGGCTCGGGCAAGTCCACCTTCGCCCGCCGCCACTTCAAGCCCACCGAGGTCATCTCCTCGGACTTCTGCCGCGGCCTGGTCTCCGACGACGAGAACGACCAGAGCGCGACGAAGGACGCCTTCGACGTGCTCCACTACATCGCCGGCAAGCGGCTCGCCGCGGGCCGCCGTACGGTCGTGGACGCGACCAGCGTGCAGCCGGAGGCCCGGCGCCAGCTGATCGACCTGGCCAAGCAGTACGACGTGCTGCCCATCGCCATCGTCCTCGACGTGCCGGAGGAGGTGTGCGCCCAGCGCAACGCGGGCCGCACCGACCGGGCCGACATGCCCGTCCGGGTCATCAAGCGGCACATCCGCGAACTCCGCCGCTCCCTGCGCCACTTGGAGCGCGAGGGCTTCCGCAAGGTGCACGTCCTGCGGGGCGTGGAGGACATCGAGAACGCCACCGTCGTCACCGAGAAGCGCTTCAACGACCTGACCCACCTCACCGGCCCCTTCGACATCGTCGGCGACATCCACGGCTGCGCCGCCGAACTGGAGTCGCTGCTGGGCAAGTTGGGCTACACCGACGGCGTCCACCCGGAGGGACGCACCGCCGTCTTCGTCGGTGACCTGGTCGACCGCGGCCCGGACAGCCCCGGTGTGCTGCGCCGTGTGATGTCGATGGTCAAGTCGGGCAACGCGCTGTGCGTGCCGGGCAACCACGAGAACAAGTACGGCCGTTATCTGAAGGGCCGCAAGGTCCAGCACACCCACGGCCTTGCCGAGACCATCGAGCAGATGGACGGGCAGAGCGAGGAATTCCTCGCCGAGGTACGGGAGTTCATCGACGGGCTCGTCAGCCACTACGTCCTCGACGGCGGCCGGCTGGTGGTCTGCCACGCCGGCCTGCCCGAGAAGTACCACGGCCGCACCTCCGGCCGGGTCCGCTCGCACGCCCTGTACGGCGACACGACCGGCGAGACCGACGAGTTCGGGCTGCCGGTGCGCTACCCGTGGGCCGAGGACTACCGCGGCCGGGCGGCGGTCGTCTACGGCCACACGCCCGTCCCCGAGGCCACCTGGCTCAACAACACCATCTGCCTGGACACCGGTGCCGTGTTCGGCGGCAAGCTCACCGCGCTGCGCTGGCCGGAGCGGGAGCTGGTCGACGTACCGGCCGAGCGGGTCTGGTACGAGCCGTCGCGTCCGCTGCTGACCGAGGCGCCCGGCGGGCACGACGGCCGGCCGCTCGACCTGAACGACGTGCACGGGCGACGGGTCGTCGAGACCCGGCACCAGGGCCGGGTCTCGGTCCGCGAGGAGAACGCGGCCGCGGCCCTGGAGGTCATGAGCCGCTTCGCGATCGACCCGCGCCTGCTGCCGTACCTCCCGCCGACCATGGCACCGACGGCGACCTCGCAGGTGGAGGGCTACCTGGAGCACCCGGCCGAGGCCTTCGCGCAGTACGCGGCGGACGGGGTGGAGCGGGTCGTGTGCGAGGAGAAGCACATGGGCTCGCGGGCGGTGGCACTGGTGTGCCGGGACGCGGAGGCGGCGCGGAAGCGGTTCGGGGTCGACGGGCCGACCGGCTCGCTGTACACCCGCACCGGACGCCCGTTCTTCGACGACGAGTCGGCGACGGAGGAGATCCTCGGCCGGATACGGGCCTCGGTGGACGAGGCCGGCCTCTGGGCCGAACTCGAGACGGACTGGCTCCTGTTGGACGCCGAGCTGATGCCGTGGTCGCTGAAGGCGTCCGGACTGCTGCGCTCGCAGTACGCGGCCGTCGGCGCCGCGTCGGGCGCGGTGTTCCCGGGCGCGCTCGCCGCGCTGGAGGGTGCCGCCGCGCGGGGCGTCGAGGTGACCGACCTGCTGGCCCGCCAGCGTGAACGCGCCTCGAACGCGGCCGCGTTCACGGACGCGTACCGCCGCTACTGCTGGACGACCGAGGGCCTGGAGGGCGTACGCCTGGCGCCGTTCCAGATCCTCGCCGTCCAGGGCCGCAGCCTGGCCGCGCTGCCGCACGACGAGCAACTCGCCCTGCTCGACCGGCTGGTGGAGCACGACGGCAGCGGTCTGCTGCAGACCACCCGACGGCTGTACGTCGACACCGGTGACCCGGAGTCGGTGCGGGCGGGGGTCGACTGGTGGCTGGAGATGACCGGGCGCGGCGGGGAGGGCATGGTCGTGAAGCCCTTGGGCGCGCTGGTGAGGAGCAAGGAAGGGCGGCTGGTGCAGCCCGGGATCAAGTGCCGTGGGCGCGAGTACCTGCGGATCATCTACGGTCCCGAGTACACGCGCCCCGACAACCTCGCCCGGCTGCGCAACCGCTTCCTCAACCACAAGCGGTCTCTGGCGATCCGCGAGTACGCCCTGGGCCTGGAGGCCCTGGACCGGCTGGCGGAGGGCGAGCCGCTGTGGCGGGTGCACGAGGCGGTGTTCGGGGTGCTGGCACTGGAGTCGGAGCCGGTGGACCCGCGGTTGTGAGCCGAGGAAGGGCGGCTGGTCGGCTTCGCTAGCCGACCAGCCGCAGTGACCTCTCCGCCACTCCGACCCGCACCGACTGCCCCCAGGTCAACTCCAGCGCATCCCCTTCCATCCCGTCCCCGAAGGCGATCAACCGCTCGGACTCGACGGTGAGTTGGAGGCTCGCGGAGGCGGAGAGCTCGCCGGACACCAGGGTCGTGCCGGTCGCCGGGGACGGCCATGCCTCGCGTACGAACCACAGCAGGCGGTCGTCGGTGGGGCGGGGGAGTGGCAGTGTGCCGCCCCGCTCCTGCCAGACCGACCTGATCCAACCCGTCGCCCCGGTCCCGGTCCCCACCAGCACCCCGGACGAAGCCTGGGCCTCGACGACACCCCCGTCGTTCTCGAGGCCCAGGCGGTACCTGGCCGTCTGGTGTCCGGCGGCGCCCAGGTAGATCTCGTTCAGCGCGAGGATGCGCTGGGTGTCGTCGGCGACGGCCTCGACCATGGTGAGTTCGTCGACCGACCGGCTGGTGGATGTGAGCAGTGCGGCGGCGTCCCGTGGGCGGTGCCGTACCAGTACGCCGGGGTTGCGACCGGGGTCGGAGTCGATGCCCAACACGGGCTGCCCGGACAGGTACTTGGCCACGTTCGCCACCAGCCCGTCCTGGCCGACCACGACCACGACGTCCTCCGGCGCGAACAGGAACCGGTCCAAGTCGGCCCGCTCGACCCGGGTCTGACGCCAGGTCAGCGGGATCGCCGCCGTGACCTCCGCGAGCGCGCGTCGGGTACGGCGGTGCCGCTCGGCCACCTCCTCGATGTCCCGGCCCCGGGTGGAGAGGAAGAAGGCGGCCTGCCCGTGGGTGCCGTGATGGGCCACCAACTCCTCGTACTCGGTGGTGCGGTGGACCAGAACGACACGCGGCGCGAGGCTCACGGCGCCGCCTCGGAGATGCCGCCGGCCTTCGACGGAAGACGCGAACCCTCAGCCGGCCGCGAGCTCGCCCCGCTCACTGCCTGCTGCCTGTGGGCCGGCCGCGGGCTCGCCACGCTCACTGCCTGCCCCCCGTCAGTCAGATGCGCGCTCGCCCCGCTCACTGCCTGCTGCCTGTGGGCCGGCCGCGGGCTCGCCACGCTCACTGCCCGCCCGCCGTCAGTCAGATGCGCGCTCGCCCCGCTCACTGCCTGCTGCCTGTGGGGCGGACGCGGGCTCGCCACGCTCACTGCCCGCCCGTCGTCAGCCAGTCGCCCGCTCGCCACGCTCACCGCCTGCCCCCGTCAGCCGGCCACCCGCTCGCCCCGCTCACGCCCGCCCCCCGTCGCCCAGCCTCGCCAGCAGGCCCGTCAGTACGTCCGGGGAGATCGTCACGCTGTCGATGTTCGGCAGGTTCTCCGCGAGTCGCGTGCCGGTGAGGGCGTGCAGGGTCGCGACGTCCACCTCGCCGTGCACCCGGAGCCAGGCCGCCTGGGCCTGCGCCCGGGCCTCGCCGGCCTCGCGTGTGCCCTCGGCCTCGGCCCGGGCCAGCCGTACCGACCGCGCGGCCTCGGCCTCGGCGAGCCTGACCGTGCGAGCCGCCTCGGCCTCCGTGAGCCGCTCGGTCCGCCGCGCCTCCGCGTCCGCCAGCCGCACGGACCGCTCGGCCTCCGCCTCCGCGAGCTTCACCGTGCGGGCCGCCTCCGCCTGCGCCCGTACCGCGTCCGCCGCCGCGTGCTCCTCGGCCTCGCGGCGGGTGTTCGTGCCGCGCTGCTCCACCAACTGCTCCTCGCGGCGGGCCAGTTCGATCTGGCTCGCGAGCTCGTTCTCGGCGATCGCGCGCTCCCGCTCGACCGCCACCGCACGCCGCTCGTACGTCGCCCGGTCGGCCTCCTGCTGGATCTGCTCGCGCGCCGGAGTGCGCAACGCCCGCTCCACCTCGGGCTCCGGCCGCAGCGCGACCACGCGCACCGCGACCACCTCGATGCCGGTCGCCGGCAGCCGCGGCTCCGCTCCCAGCCCCGTCGCGACCCGCTCCCGCACCGCCGCCACCCCGTCCACCAGCGCCGCCGACAGCGACGTACGGGCGAGGACGTCCAGCGCATGCTGCTGAGCAGTCTCCGTCAGCAGCGTGCCGAGCTGTTCCAGCGGCGTGCCGCGCCACACGCCCGTGTCCGGGTCGACCGAGAAGTCCAGCCGGGCCGCGGCGAGCGCCGGGTCGCTGATCCGATACGTCACCGTCGCCTGCACCGCCACGTCCTGGAAGTCGGACGTACGGGCATGGAAGGTCATCGCCAACTCGCGGTCGTCGACCGGCACTTCGGACAGTGCGGCGGTCAGCGCGCGGAACCAGAAGCTGAGCCCCGGTCCGTCGTGCAGCAGCTTGCCGCCTCTGTGGTGCCGGATGTGCGCGGTCGGTGCCCCGCGCAGATGGCGCCAGCCCAGGCGCCGGGTGATGTCGGCCATCGGACCCCCTCGTTCTCGTCTCCTCGACGATAATCGCCGCACCCGATTATCGTCAAGGGGACGAGAACGGGAAATCGAAGAAACTGCCGATCGGCGGGTCAAGAAGCCGCCCGGTGGTCAGGATGGAGGCATGGCATTCCATGTCGACTCCGAGGCCGGGCGGCTGCGCCGCGTCATCCTGCACCGGCCGGATCTGGAGCTCAAAAGGCTCACCCCGAGCAACAAGGACGCCCTGCTCTTCGACGACGTGCTGTGGGTGCGCCGGGCGCGCGCCGAGCACGACGGCTTCGCGGACGTCCTGCGCGACCGCGGTGTCAGCGTCCACCTCTTCGGCGACCTGCTCACGGAGGCCTTGGCGATCCCGGCGGCCCGCACCCTCGTACTGGACCGTGTCTTCGACGAGAAGGAGTACGGCGTCCTCGCCACCGACCACCTCAGGGCAGCGTTCGAGACGCTGCCCGCGCCACAGCTGGCCGAGGCGCTCGTCGGCGGTATGACCAAGCGCGAGTTCCTGGACGCCCACCCGGAGCCCACCTCCGTGCGCTTCCACGTCATGGACCTCGACGAATTCCTGCTCGGCCCGCTGCCGAACCACCTCTTCACCCGGGACACCTCCGCCTGGATCTACGACGGCGTCTCCATCAACGCCATGCGCTGGCCGGCCCGGCAGCGCGAGACGGTGCACTTCGAGGCGATCTACCGGCACCACCCCCTCTTCCGTGACGAGACCTTCCGCATCTGGTCCGAGGGGCAGGCCGACTACCCGTCCACCATCGAGGGCGGGGACGTCCTGGTCATCGGCAACGGCGCCGTCCTGATCGGGATGAGCGAGCGGACCACCCCGCAGGCCGTCGAGATGCTCGCGCACAAGCTCTTCGAGGCGGGCTCCGCGCGGACGATCGTGGCGCTCGACATGCCCAAGCGGCGCGCCTTCATGCACCTCGACACCGTGATGACCATGGTCGACGGCGACACCTTCACCCAGTACGCGGGCCTCGGCATGCTTCGCTCGTACACCATCGAACCGGGCGTCGGCGACAAGGAACTCAAGGTCACCGACCACCCGCCCGAGCACATGCACCGTGCGATCGCCGCCGCCCTCGGGCTGAGCGAGATCCGGGTGCTGACCGCGACGCAGGACGTGCACGCGGCCGAGCGCGAGCAGTGGGACGACGGCTGCAACGTACTGGCCGTCGAACCGGGCGTCGTCGTCGCCTACGAGCGCAACTCCACCACCAACACCCATCTGCGCAAGCAGGGCATCGAGGTCATCGAGATCCCGGGCAGCGAGCTGGGGCGGGGAAGGGGCGGACCGCGCTGCATGAGTTGCCCGGTCGAACGGGGGGCTGTATAGAAATGCGGATCGTCGTATAGAGTTTCAGGGTAGATGTTCCCGTAGTCCTGGAGTGCCCCCATGGCGACAGTCCCGACCGCCCTCGTCGGCCGTCACTTCCTCAAGGAGCTCGACTTCACGAGGGAGGAGTTCCTCGGCCTGGTCGAGCTGGCCGCCGAGCTGAAGGCCGCCAAGAAGGCCGGGACCGAGACGCGGTACCTGACCGGCAAGAACATCGCGCTGATCTTCGAGAAGACCTCGACGCGCACGCGCTGCGCGTTCGAGGTCGCCGCCGCCGACCAGGGCGCTTCGACAACGTATCTCGACCCGTCCGGCTCGCAGATCGGGCACAAGGAGTCCGTGAAGGACACCGCGCGCGTGCTGGGGCGGATGTACGACGGGATCGAGTACCGCGGGCACGGCCAGGGCGTCGTCGAGGAGCTGGCCGCGCACGCCGGGGTCCCCGTCTACAACGGGCTGACCGACGAGTGGCACCCCACCCAGATGCTGGCCGACGTGCTCACCATGACCGAGCACAGCGACAAGGAACCGGCCGGGACGGCCTTCGCCTACCTCGGCGACGCCCGCTACAACATGGGCAACTCCTACCTGGTCACCGGCGCCCTGCTCGGTATGGACGTCCGGATCGTCGCGCCCCGGCTGCTGTGGCCGGACGGCACGATCGTGGAGCTGGCCCAGCAGCTCGCCGCCGCCTCCGGCGCCACCGTCACGCTCACCGAGGACGTGAAGGAGGGCGTCCGCGGCGCCGACTTCATCGCCACCGACGTATGGGTGTCGATGGGCGAGCCCAAGGAGGTCTGGGACGAGCGCATAGGGCTGCTCGGCCCGTACGCCGTGACCATGGACGTCCTGCGCGCCACCGGCAACCCCGACGTGAAGTTCCTGCACTGCCTGCCGGCCTTCCACGACCTGGGCACCGACGTCGGCCGGGAGATCCACGAGCGCCATGGGCTGACCGAGCTGGAGGTCACGGACGAGGTGTTCGAGTCCGAGCACTCCGTGGTCTTCGACGAGGCCGAGAATCGTATGCACACCATCAAGGCGGTGCTGGTCGCGACCCTCGCCTGATCACATCCGGCTCACGCGGGATTCCACTGCGGCGGTACGACCGGCAGCCGGAACCACACGGCCTTGCCGGACTCGGTCGGGCGGTGCCCGCACGACGAGCTGAGTGCGCGGATCAGCAGCAGACCGCGCCCGTGCTCCTGCCACGGGTCGGGCGCCTGGCCGTCGGGGCGGGTGAGATTGCCGGGCGGTGCCGGGTCCGGGTCGTGCACCTCGACCTGGCAGCCGGTGGGCAGCAGCTCGACGACGAGCTCTATCGGCGACTCGCCGGCGGTGTGTTCCACGGCGTTGGCGACCAGCTCCGCCGTGAGCAGTTCCGCGGTGTCGCTGTCCGCCCCGTGCTCCAGCTCGGCCAGCGCCGTGCGCACCAGCGCACGGGCCACGGGCACGGCCGCGGCGGAGTGCGGCAGCGCGATGCGCCAGGAGGCGGAGGAGGCGGGGCGTTCTTGCAAGGCGGGTCCGTTCATGAGCAGGCTGTCCTGCTTTCAACCTTATGAATGGTACGGCGCCACCGGCAGAGGCGTCCGGCGGGCACCGCGCGGGACCTTCGGCCCCGTTGCCGGGCGGCATACCCGTAGGAACGGCTTGCCTCGCGCGACAGCTCCCGTTGTTACCGCGTTATTGACGACCGGTGACAATGACCTCCGCCGACTGACTTGTATCGCCATCCTGACGACAGTCACGAATAGGTGATAACTTCGAAACGTGTCCGCGCCACCGTCCGAGGAGGCCGCACGTCATGAGTCCCTTCACCGGCTCCGCCGCCCGCACCGAGCGCTGGGAGCACCTGCGCGTCGACCTCGCCGACGGCGTCGCGACGGTCACCCTCGCCCGCCCCGACAAGCTCAACGCCCTCACCTTCGGCGCCTACGCCGACCTGCGCGACCTGCTCGCCGAGCTGTCCCGGGAGCGCTCGGTACGGGCCCTGGTCCTGGCCGGCGAGGGCCGCGGCTTCTGCTCCGGCGGCGACGTCGACGAGATCATCGGCGCCACCCTGTCCATGGACACGGCCCAGCTCCTCGACTTCAACCGCATGACCGGCCAGACGGTCAGGGCGATACGGGAGTGCCCGTTCCCGGTGATCGCGGCGGTGCACGGGGTCGCGGCGGGCGCGGGAGCGGTCCTGGCCCTGGCGGCGGACTTCCGCGTGGCCGACCCCACGGCCCGCTTCGCCTTCCTCTTCACCAGGGTCGGCCTGTCGGGCGGCGACATGGGAGCGGCATACCTGCTCCCTCGCGTGGTCGGCCTGGGCCACGCGACCCGCCTGCTGATGCTGGGCGAACCGGTCCGAGCCCCGGAGGCCGAGCGAATCGGCCTGATCAGCGAACTGACGGACGAGGGCCGGTCCGACGAGGCGGCGTCGGCACTGGCCCGCCGCCTGGCCGAGGGCCCAGCACTGGCGTACGCCCAGACAAAGGCACTACTGACCGCGGAACTGGACATGCCGCTGGCGGCGGCGGTGGAACTGGACGCCTCGACACAGGCGCTGCTGATGAACGGGGACGACTACGCGGAGTTCCACGCGGCGTTCACCGAGAAGAGGCCGCCGAAGTGGCAGGGGAGGTGAGGTCACGATGCGTGTCGCGATCATCGGTGGTGGTCCCGGTGGGCTCTACGCCGCCGCCCTCCTCAAACGCCTCGACCCGTCCCGCGAAGTCACCGTCTGGGAACGCAACGCCCCCGACGACACCTTCGGCTTCGGAGTCGTCCTCTCCGACGAAACCCTCGGCGGCATAGAACACGCCGACCGCACCGTCTTCGAGGCGATGCAGAAGCACTTCGTCCGCTGGGACGACATAGACATCGTCCACCGCGGCACCCGACACACCTCCGGCGGCCACGGATTCGCCGCCCTCGGCCGCAAACGCCTCCTGGAGATCCTCCACACCCGCTGCCGAGACCTCGGCGTGGACCTCCGCTTCCGCTCCGAGGCCCCGTACCCCGAGTGGCTCGCCGAGACGTACGACCTGGTCATCGCCGCCGACGGAGTCCGCAGCAGCACCCGCGAGGCCTACGCCCAGGCCTTCCGCCCGCACCTGACCAGCCACCATTGCCGCTACATCTGGCTCGCCGCCGACTTCGCCTTCGACGCCTTCCGCTTCGAGATCGCCGAGACCGAACATGGCGTGATGCAACTGCACGGCTACCCCTATGCCCCCGACGCCTCCACCGTGATCGTCGAGATGCACGAGGACGTATGGCGCGTGGCCGGCTTCGAGGACGCCGACGAGACCGAGTCCGTCGAGCGCTGCGCCAAGATCTTCGCGGAAGCGCTCGGCGGCCGCCCCCTGCGCTCCAACAAGTCGGCGTGGACCACCTTCCGCACGGTCACGAACGAACACTGGTCCCACGGCAACATCGTCCTGCTCGGCGACGCCGCCCACACCGCCCACTTCTCCATCGGCTCCGGCACCAAACTCGCCGTCGAGGACGCCCTCGCGCTCGCCGCCTGCATGCGGGAACAGCCCTCCCTGGACAAGGCGCTCGCCGCGTACGAGGAGGAGCGCAGGCCTGTCGTCGCCTCCACCCAGCGGGCCGCCCGGGCCAGCCTGGAGTGGTTCGAGAACCTCGGCCTCTACCTCGACCAGCCGCCCCGCCAGTTCGCCTTCAACCTCCTCACCCGCAGCCGCCGCGTCACCCACGACAACCTCCGCCTGCGCGACGCCGACTTCACCGGCGCCGTGGAGCGCGAGTTCGGCTGCCCGCCCGGCACACCCCCGATGTTCACGCCGTTCCGGCTGCGCGGCCTCACCCTGCGCAACCGGGTCGTCGTCTCACCGATGGACATGTACTCGGCGGTCGACGGCGTCCCCGGCGACTTCCACCTCGTCCACCTGGGAGCGCGCGCGCTCGGCGGCGCCGGACTCGTCATGACCGAGATGGTGTGCGTGAGCGAGGAGGGCCGGATCACCCCCGGCTGCACCGGCCTCTACACCGGCCGGCAGGCCGAGTCCTGGAAGCGGATCACCGACTTCGTGCACGCGCAGTCGCCCGGCACCGCGATCGGCGTGCAACTCGGCCACTCCGGTCGCAAGGGCTCCACGAAGCTGATGTGGGAGGGCATGGACGAACCGCTCCCCGACGGCAACTGGCCCCTCGTGGCCGCCTCCGCGCTGCCGTACAAGCCCGGCAGTCAGACCCCGCGCGAGCTGACCCGCGCCCAACTCACCGACATCCGCGAGCAGTTCACCTCCGCGGCCTGGCGTGCCGCCCGCGCCGGCTTCGATCTGCTCGAACTCCACTGCGCGCACGGCTACTTGCTCTCCGGCTTCCTCTCCCCGCTCACCAACCACCGCACCGACGCCTACGGCGGCTCCCCGGAGAAACGACTCCGCTTCCCGCTGGAGGTCTTCGACGCCGTCCGGGGCGTCTGGCCCGAGGAACGGCCCATGACCGTCCGCATCTCCGCCACCGACTGGGCCGAGGGCGGCAACTCCGCCGAGGACGCGGTGCGGATCGCCCGCGCCTTCGCCGCGCACGGCGCCGACGCGATCGACGTGTCGACCGGGCAGGTCGTGGCCGAGGAGCAGCCGGAGTTCGGGCGCTCGTACCAGACGCCGTACGCGGACCGCATCCGGCACACCGTCGGCGTCCCCGTGATCGCGGTCGGCGCGATCTCCTCCTGGGACGACGTCAACTCCCTGATCCTGGCCGGGCGTACGGACCTGTGCGCCCTCGCCCGCCCCCACCTCTACGACCCGCACTGGACCCTGCACGCGGCCGCCGAGCAGGGTTACGACGGCCCGGGCGTCGTCTGGCCAGACCCGTACCGCGCGGGCAGCCGCCGCCCCCGGACGGGACGCATGGACGCCCCCAAGCCCCGCCTGACACTGGGGACTTGAGGGCACCAGACCCAAGGGGGAGTTACGACAGCTCGACCATCCCCGCGGTCAGCGTCGCGCCGTCCGCCGGGTCGATCAGGATGAACGCGCCGGTGCGGCGGGAGACCGCGTAGTCGTCCAGCGCGAGGGGCTCGGCGGTGCGCACGGTGACGCGGCCCAGGTCGTTCGCGGTCAACTCGGCCGCTCCGCCGAGGTCCTTGACGATCGCCTTCACGGTCCGGGTGGTGTGCCGGAGCAGCACCCGGTCGCCGACCCGCAGCGGGCGGTCGGCCAGGTGGCACACGGCCGCCCGGACGTCCTGCGTCAGCATCGGCGAGCCCGTCCCCGCCGTGATCATGTCGCCGCGCGAGATGTCCCGCTGGTCGGCGAGGCGCACACTGATCGACTGCGGCGCGTGTGCCGTCTCCTGCGGGACACCGAGCGCGTCGATGCCGGTGATCTCACTGGTCTCGCCGGACGGGTGCACGACGACCCGGTCGCCGACCCGCAGCTCGCCGGAGACCAACTGCCCCGCGTAGTAACGGACTTCGCCGTGCCGGATGACGTACTGCACGGGAAAGCGGGCCGGGGCTTCCGCGTCCGCCCCGGTGCCGACGGGCACGTTCTCCAGGAACTCCAGCAGCGCCGGACCGGCGTACCAGTCCATGCGCGCCGAGCGGTCCACGACGTTGTCGCCGACGAGCGCCGAGACCGGGATCGGCGTGAAGCCGGGCAGCTTCAACTCGGCGGCGAGGCCCGCGAAGTCCTCGACGATGTGCTCGAAGACCTGCTCCTCGTAGCCGACCAGGTCCATCTTGTTGACGGCGAGGACCACGTGCGGGACGCGCAGCAGACCGGCCACGGCGGCATGGCGGCGGGTCTGCTCGACCACGCCGTTGCGCGCGTCGACCAGGACGATCGCGAGCTCGGCGGTCGACGCGCCGGTGACCATGTTCCGCGTGTACTGCACGTGCCCGGGGGTGTCGGCGAGGATGAACCGGCGCTTGGGCGTGGCGAAGTAGCGGTAGGCCACGTCGATGGTGATGCCCTGTTCGCGCTCGGCGCGCAGGCCGTCCGTCAGCAGCGCCAGGTCGGGGGCCTCCTGGCCGCGGTTGCGGGAGGCGTGCTCGACGGCCTCCAGCTGGTCGGCGAGGACCGACTTGGAGTCGTGCAGCAGGCGGCCGACGAGGGTGGACTTGCCGTCGTCGACGGAGCCCGCGGTGGCGAACCGCAGCGTGTCGATGGTCGTGCCGGTCATGACTAGAAATACCCTTCGCGCTTGCGGTCTTCCATCGCGGCCTCGGAGAGCTTGTCGTCGGCGCGGGTGGCGCCGCGCTCGGTGAGCCGGGAGGCGGCGATCTCGGCGATCACCTTCTCGATGGTGTCGGCGTCGGAGTCGACGGCACCGGTGCAGGACATGTCGCCGACCGTGCGGTAGCGCACCCGCCGCTTCTCGACGGTCTCCCCGTCCTTCGGCCCGCCCCACTCACCGGCGGTCAGCCACATGCCGCCCCGCTGGAAGACCTCGCGGTGGTGGGCGTAGTAGATCTCGGGCAGTTCGATCCGCTCGCGGGCGATGTACTGCCACACGTCCAGCTCGGTCCAGTTGGAGAGCGGGAAGACGCGGACGTGCTCGCCGGGCGCGTGCCGCCCGTTGTAGAGGTTCCACAGCTCGGGCCGCTGCCGGCGCGGGTCCCACTGCGAGAACTCGTCGCGGAGGCTGAACACCCGTTCCTTGGCGCGGGCCTTCTCCTCGTCGCGCCGCCCGCCGCCGAAGACGGCGTCGAAGCGCTCGCTCTGGATCTTCTCGGTCAACGGGAGGGTCTGGAGCGGGTTGCGCGTCCCGTCCGGACGTTCGCGCAGCACACCGCGGTCGATGTAGTCCTGTACGGAGGCCACATGGAGGCGCAGCCCATGTGCGGCGACCACACGGTCCCGGTAGTCGAGCACCTCGGGGAAGTTGTGCCCGGTGTCGACGTGCAGCAGCGTGAAGGGAATCGCGGCCGGTGCGAAGGCCTTCAGTGCCAGGTGCAGCATGACGATGGAGTCCTTGCCGCCGGAGAAAAGGATCACCGGCCGCTCGAACTCGCCCGCCACCTCACGGAAGATGTGGACGGCCTCGGACTCCAGCGCGTCCAGATGGGAGAGGCTGAACCCGCTCACACCAGCCCCCGCTCCGCCAGCACCGCGTACACGGCGTCGGCCGACTCCTGCGGCGACTGATCCTGCGTCGGCAGCACGACATCCGGGTCGACCGGCGGCTCGTACGGGTCGTCGACCCCGGTCAGCCCGCTGAGCTGACCCGCGGCCTGGCGGGCGTACAGCCCCTTCACGTCACGCTCGCTGCACACCTCGACGGGGGTCGCGACATGTACCTCGATGTACGGCGTCGAGCTGGCGTCGTGCCGCTTGCGGACCGCCTCGCGGCTGTCGGCGTACGGCGCGATGACCGGGACGACGGACAGCACGCCGTTGCGCGCGAGGACCTCGGAGACCAGGCCGATGCGCTGCACGTTCGTGTTGCGGTCCTCGCGCGAGAAGCCGAGCCCCGCCGAGAGGAAGCGGCGTATCTCGTCCCCGTCGAGGACCTCCACACGATGCCCCTCGGCCTTGAGCCGATCGCCGAGCAGTCTGGCGATCGTCGTCTTGCCCGCACTCGGCAGCCCGGTCAACCAGACCGTGGCTCCCTGAGCCCTTGCCGTGGTGGTCATCCGCAACAGTCCTCTTTCTTACCCGGCTTACGACTCGGTGCACGCTAGGTAAGAAACCTGAGAAGAGGGACTGAGGAGGCTGAGGGTTCCATTAGGGACCTGTGAAGTGTGAGAGATCACATCCGGCGAAGAGTGCCCCGGCGTCCCGCAGGCGCCCGTGCAGCCCCCGGAAGACGGCCGCCGAGCGTACCCCCGGCCAGTCCTCGGGGAGCAGCCGGGCCGGCAGCCCGGGGTCGGTGTAGGGGAGGTGGCGCCAGGAGTCGAGGGCGAGGAGGTAGTCGCGGTACGCCTCCTCGGGCGGGGTGTCGTCCCGCTGCTCCCAGGCGTGCAGCACCGGCCCGTGCCGGTCCAGGAACGCCTCGTGCTCCTTGGCGATCGCCGCCAGGTCCCACCAGCGGGCGACCGCCTCGACGGTCGCGGCGAAGCCGAGGTGCTCACCGCGGAACAGGTCGACGTACGGATCCAGGTGCAGCCTGCGCAGGGTGTGCCGGGTCTCCTCGTACAGCCGGGCCGGCGCGATCCACACGCCCGGCGCCGCCGTGCCGAAGCCGAGCCCGGCGAGGCGCGAGCGCAGCACATGACGTTTCTGCCGCTCCGACTCCGGCACCGAGAACACGGCGAGCACCCAGCCCTCGTTCTCGGGCGGTGTGCCGGCGTAGATGCGCCGGTCGCCGTCGACGAGCAACTGGCGCGCGTCCTGCGACAACTCGTACCCGGCGGCGCCCTCGGCCGTGCGGGCCGGCAGCAGCAGGCCACGGCGTTTGAGACGGGACACCGAGGAGCGCACGGAGGGGGCGTCCACGCCGACCGCGGCAAGGAGCCGGATCAGTTCCGCGACCGGTACCGGACCCGGGACATAGCGGCCGTAGGCGCCGTAGAGCGTGACGATGAGAGACCGTGGTGCATGCTGGTCGGACACGTTGATCATCTTAGGTCGTCGGCATCACTGCTGGTCACCATCGGTGCGTAGTTTGAATCGCTGAAGCTTTCCGGTCGCGGTGCGTGGCAGCGCGTCCAGGAAGACGATCTCGCGCGGGCATTTGTAGGGCGCCAGTTCGGACTTGACGAAGCCGCGCAGCGCCTCGGCGTCCCGTACGGCACCCTCCTTGAGCACCACATGGGCGACGACCACATGTCCCCGGGCCTCGTCGGGCCGCCCCACGACCGCCGCCTCGACCACGTCCGGGTGGCGCAGCAACGCGTCCTCGACCTCCGGTCCGGCGATGTTGTACCCGGCCGAGATGATCATGTCGTCGGCGCGGGCGACGTAACGGAAGTACCCGTCGGGCTCCCGGACATAGGTGTCACCGGTGATGTTCCAGCCGCCGCGGACGTACTCGTGCTGGCGCGGATCGGCGAGATAACGGCAGCCGACGGGCCCGCGCACGGCCAGCAGCCCCGGCTCCCCGTCCGCCACCGGCTCCCCGCCCGCGTCCTGCACGCGCGCGTGCCACCCCGGTACGGGAACCCCGGTCGTCCCCGGTCGTATGTGCTCGTCCGCCGCCGAGATGAAGATGTGCAGCAGCTCGGTGGCGCCGATGCCGTTGATGATGCGCAGACCGGTGCGCTCCTGCCAGGCCCGCCAGGTGGCGGCGGGCAGGTTCTCGCCGGCGGAGACACAGCGGCGGAGCGAGGAGATGTCGTACGCGTCCAACTCGTCGAGCATCGCGCGGTAGGCGGTCGGCGCGGTGAGGACGACGGAGACGCGGTGCTCGGCGACGGCCGCCAACAGCTGCTTGGGGTGGGCCTGTTCGAGCAGCAGCGCGCTCGCTCCGGCCCGCATCGGGAAGACCACGAGCCCGCCGAGGCCGAAGGTGAAGCCGAGGGGCGGGCTGCCCGTGAAGACGTCGTCCGCCTGTGGTTGCAGCACATGCTTCGAGAAGGTGTCGGCTATCGCGAGCACATCCCGGTGGAAATGTATGCACCCCTTCGGGTGACCGGTGGTGCCCGAGGTGAACGCGATCAGCGCCACGTCGTCGGCCGCGGTGTCCACGGCGGGGTACGGGGTGTCGGGCGCCGGGCGGTGCAGGAGGTCGTCGGGGGCGTCGCCGCCGTAGGTCGCTATGCGCAGGCCGGGGATCTCGGCCTTGGCGAGGTCGTCGACGGAACGGATGTCGCAGAGGGCGTGGCGGATCAGTGCTATGTCACATATCACTGCCAGTTCGTGCGGCCGCTGCTGCGCCAGCACCGTCACCGCCACACCCCCCGCCTTCAGCACCGCCAGCCAGCAGGCCGCCAGCCACGGCGTCGTCGGCCCGCGCAGCAGGACCCGGTTTCCCGGGACCACGCCCAGGTCCTCGGTGAGGATGTGCGCGAGCCGGTCCACCCGGGCCCGCAGTTCGCCGTACGTCCAGGACGGCCCCGTGGGTGTGTGGAACACCGGCCGATCGGGGTCCTGGCCGGTCAGCAGCTCGGCGGCGCAGTTCAGCCGATCGGGGTACTGGAGCTCCGGCAGCTCGAAGCGCAGCTCCGGCCAGTCCTCGGGCGGCGGGAGGTGGTCGCGCGCGAAGGTGTCGACGTGGGCCGAGACGTTCATGACGATGCGCCCCCTTGCCTTATGGGCGGGGTGGTGGGCTCGTGGATGAGCGTATCGTGTTGGTGACGACAGTCAACGGTGCGCGATACCGTCGGGGGAGACGCGGCGGAGAGGGGACCGGCGATGCCCGCATTCTCACTCGAACCGGAACAGATCGCCTGGTGCGGCGAGCTGCGCGCGGTGGCCGCGGAGCGGCTGCGCCCGCTTGCCGAGAAGGGCGAGGAGGGTCACGTCAACCGCCCGCTCGTCGCCGAGCTCGGCCGGCTCGGCCTCCTGGAGCGGCTGTTCACCTCCGGCGCCCTCGACCTCTGTCTCATGCGGGAGTCCCTGGCGTACGGCTGCACGGAGGCGGAGACGGCCCTCGCGCTCCAGGGCCTCGGCGCACACCCGGTGCACGCGCACGGCACCCCGGCCCAGCGGGAGCGCTGGCTGCCCGGGGTCACGGACGGCACGGCGGTGGCGGCGTTCGCCCTGAGCGAGCCGGGGGCGGGCTCGGACGCGGCGGCGCTGACCCTGCGGGCGGCCCCGGAGGCGCCCCTTCCCAGCACCGAACCCACCACGCCCCTTGACGCCCGCCCCTCCGCCGCCCCCCTTACCGCTACCCCCGATGGCCCCGCCCGCTGGCGGCTCACCGGTGAGAAGTGCTGGATCTCCAACGCCCCCGAAGCCGACTTCTATACCGTCTTCGCCCGCACCACCCCGGGCGCCGGTGCCCGTGGGGTCACCGCCTTCCTCGTCCCCGCCGACCGGCCCGGCCTCACCGGCACCCCACTCGACATGCTCTCGCCGCACCCCATCGGCGCCCTCGGCTTCGATGCCGTGCCCGTCACCGCGGACGACGTGCTCGGTGAGGTGGACCGGGGCTTCCGGGTGGCGATGGGGACGCTCAACCTCTTCCGGCCCAGCGTCGGCGCCTTCGCGGTCGGCATGGCGCAGGCGGCGCTGGACGCGACCCTCGCCCACACTGCCCAACGGGACGCGTTCGGAGGCAAGTTGAAGGACCTGCAGGCCGTCGCCCACCAGGTCGCCGAGCTCGCCCTGCGCACCGACGCGGCCCGCCTCATGGTCTACGCGGCGGCGACGGCGTACGACGAAGGCGCCTCGGACGTCCCCAAGCGCGCGGCGATGGCGAAGCTGCTCGCGACCGAGACCGCGCAGCAAGTCGTGGATGCCGCCGTGCAGTTGCACGGTGCGCGCGCCCTGCGCCGGGGGCATCTCCTCGAACACCTCTATCGCGAGGTGCGCGCCCCGCGTATCTACGAGGGGGCGAGCGAGGTCCAACGCGGCATCATCGCCAAGGAGTTGTACGCGAACCTGGAGGCCGGCCGATGAGCACCGAGCGCGTCAACCCGCCCGAACTCTCCCCGCCCACGGGCTTCTCCCACGCGGTCGTCGCCACCGGCACCCGCGTCGTCTTCCTGGCCGGCCAGACCGCTCTGGACACCGACGGAAAGGTGGTCGGCGACACCCTGGCCGAGCAGTTCGAGAAGTCTCTCGGCAATCTGCTGGCCGCGCTGAGCGCCTGCGGGGGCACCCCCGCCGACCTCGCCCGGATCACCGTCTATGCCACGGACGTCGCCGCCTATCGCGCCCACGCGCCCGAACTCGGCCGCATCTGGCGGGAGTTGGCGGGCCGGGACTATCCGGCGATGGCGGTCGTCGAAGTCGTACGTCTGTGGGACGACCAGGCGTTGGTGGAGCTGGACGGTTTCGCGGTGCTGCCCTAGAGCAGCCCTGGAACAGCCCTGGAACAGCCCTGGAGCCGGTCAGGCCGCGATGGTCAGGCGCTCGACCGGCAGCCGGTGCGGCGCGACGATCCGGCCGTCGGCCGTCAGCTCACCGCTGTCGTCGAAGACGATCGCGCCGTCGCACAGCAGGCTCCACCCCTGCTCGGGGTGGGCCGCCACGATGTGCGGGACACGGGCGTCGGAGGAAGGGCACGAAGGCTGGTGGGAACACATGGCGCACCTCCACGTAGGTCGGGATCCGTCCGTCCGGGTCCCGATAGGTAGACCATGCTCCCGGTGCGAACTCATCGGAACGGCCCGAGGAGAAGCGTGACAACACGCGGACAACACCCGGACGGTTCCACGACCGTCGATGCGGACTCGCCACCGAAGGGGTGACGGTCACGGCCCCGGGCCCGTGTGCCCGGTACCAGTGGAAGCCCCTACTCCCCAGGAGGTCTTCCCATGTCCCTGCATTCCCTGCGTCCCCGGCGTCCCCTGCGTCCCCTGCGTCCGGTCCTCACCGCCGCCGCGCTGCTCCTGCTGGCCGCCGCCCCGGCCGCGCCCGCCGCCGCGGACCCGTACGAGACGGTGACCGTCGACCCGACCGGCACCATCGGCCCCGACGGCACGGTCACCCTCTCCGGCACCTACCGCTGCCTCGGCAGCACGGGCCCGGTCTTCGTCAGTTCGTCCGTGAGCCAGAGCGAACCGACCATCCGCCAGGGCATCGGCGGCACGCGCGCCGTGTGCGACGGCGCCGAGCACCGCTGGGAGAACACCGGCACGCCCTCCGCGAAGAGCCTGCGGCCCGGCGCCGCGGACGTCGAGGCCACGATCATGGAGCTGCACCCGCAGGGTGGCCTGCCGCTGCCCCGCTTCCACGCCGCCGAGCGCCAGGACGTCACGCTGACCGAGGGCTGACCGCTCGGGCCCGGCCCGCTTCCCTCGCACGCGGACCTGACGTACGTGGACGTGACGCGCGCGGACCTGACGCGCACGGACTGACACTCTACTGATATGTCGCGTTCCGACAAGATATTGTGTCAGTAGGTCCGCGGAGGCCAGGTTCTGCGGCGAGGGGAGTGGGCGGGCATGGCGAAGAACGCGTCCCCGCGGCCGGTGGTCAGCCGGCGCCGGGAGGTCGGGGACACCAGCGCGCGGTCCCTGCTGATGACCGTGCTCGGCGAGTACGTCCTGCCGCGTGGCCGCCCGGTGTGGACATCGGCGCTGGTCGAGTCGCTCGCGCTGTTCGGCGTGGAGGAGAAGTCGGCGCGGCAGGCGCTCGCCCGCACCGCCGCCGAGGGCTGGCTCGCGTCGGAGCGGGTCGGCCGCCGGGTGCGCTGGGCGCTCACTCCGCCGGGGCGGCGGTTGCTCACCGAAGGCGCGCAGCGCATCTACGACTACGGCAGCGGCGAGCGCACCTGGGACGGCACGTGGCTGGTCGTCCTCGTCTCGGTCCCGGAGACCAAGCGCGACCTGCGCCACCGGGTACGCACCCGGCTCAGCTGGGCCGGCTTCGGCTCCCCGGAGCCCGGCGTCTGGATCACCCCCCACGCCGACCGCGAGGCCGAGGCGCTCGCCGTCCTCAAGGAGCTCCAACTGGCCGACGGCGCCATGTCGTTCACCGCGAACTACGGCGCCCTCGGCAGCGAGGCGGCCATGGTGGCCCGCGCCTGGGACCTCACCGAGGTGGAGGCGCGGTACGAGGCCTTCATCGACGAGTTCACCGGCCTGCACCCGGCCGACGGCGACGCCGCACTGCACGCCCTGACCCTGCTGGTCCACGAGTGGCGCCGCTTCCCCTTCCTCGACCCCCGCCTCCCACCCAAGCTGCTTCCCCCGGGCTGGAGCGGCGCGAAGGCGACGGCCCTGTTCCACGCCAAGCACGCGCAGTGGACCACCGCGGCGGAGCGCCACTGGGAGAAACTGACCGCCCAGGCACCCACGCCGACCGCCTAGGCGCCCGCCGACCACCCAGGCACTCGGTGGGCCGCGCAGGGCGCCCAGCCGGGCTGCCCGAGTCGCCCGCGCCGCCTGCCCCCGGGCGTCCGCGCCGATCGTCCAGACGTCCACGCCGGCTGCCAGCCGCCCACGCCGACCGCCCAGGCGCCCACGCCGACCGCCTTGCATTCGGTGGGCCGCGCAGTACGCCCAACCGGCTGCCACGGATGCCCGCAACGGCTGCCCGAGTCGCCCGCGCCGACAGCCCCGGACGCCCGCGCCACCCGCCTCAGACGCCCACGCCACCCGCCCGAGTCGCCCCCGCCGATCGCCTACACGTCCAACCCCGGAAAAACCTTGCCCGCGTTCCCCGACAGAACGCCCCGCAGTGTCTCCGTCGGTAGCCCCAACTCCCGTATCGCCCGTACGTTCTTGTCCGTGCCCGGCACTCCCGGCCAGTCCGTGCCGAAGATCCAGCGGGTCGCCAGGCGGGCCAGGTCGAAGCGGGCGTAGTACTCGGGCAGTTTGTGCGGGGGCAGTCCGGCCAGGTCCAGCCAGACGTTCGACCTGGCGAGTGCCAGGAACGCGGCGGTGTCGTACCACCAGCCCCGCCCGCCGTGCGCGAAGACGAACTGGACGTCCGGGAAGTCCTCCACCGCGTCCAGCATCAACTGCGGATCCCCGAACCGCGCCCGCGAGCCCGGGAAGCTGGACGTCCCCGAGTGCACGATCACCGGCACCCCGCGCTCGGCGCAGAGCCCGAACAGCGGGTACAGCTCCTTGTCGGCCGGGTCGAAACCGCCGTGCACGGGGTGGAGTTTGACGGCCACGGCGCCCAGGTCCAGCTGGCGTTCGGCCTCCGCCGCGAGCGGGTGGTGCAGATGCGGGTTGACGTTGGCGACCAGCCGGAAGCGGACCGGGTTGTGCTCGACGATCGGCAGCAGGTCCTCGATCGGCTGGATGCCGGTGGCCCGCGGGCTGTACTCGCAGAACAGCAGCGCACGGTCCACGCCCTGCGCGTCGAGCAACGCGTCGAGGCGTTCGGGCACCGGGTCGCCGTCCTCGTCGTACGCGTCCCGCCACGGCTGCCCGCGCCCGAAGACCCGCGCCCACTCGAACCAGGCGGGCTTCAGCGTGGACAGCCGCGGCACATGGACGTGCGCGTCCACCACGGTCTCGCCGTCGATCACGGCGCCTCCTCGGAGCGGACCATCTCCCTGAGCACGTTACGCCGGATCTTCCCCGTCGGCGTCCGCGGCAGCTCGCTCAGCCCGACGACCGCGCGCGGCCGTTTGAACGCGGCCAGCCCCTCCCGGCACCAGGCCACCAGCGCCTCCGCGTCGACCTCGCGCCCGGCCCTCGGCACCACGCACGCCACCGGCTTGTCGAGCCCGTCCGCGTCCCGCGCCCCGACCACCGCCACCTCGGCCACGTCCGGGTGCGCCAGCAGCCGCTCCTCGACCTCGGCCGGCGAGACCCAGATGCCGCCCGCCTTGAGCAGGTCGTTGGTGCGGCCCATGCAGGTGTACGTGCCGTCCGCGTTACGGACGTACGTGTCACCCGTGCGCACCCAGTCCCCGAGGAACACCTGCCGGCTCGTCTGCGCCCGGCACCAGTACCCGACGGCGGCCGACTCCCCGCGCACATACAGCTCGCCGGGCACACCCGCGCCCCCGACCACCTGCCCGTCCGCGTCCCGCAGCTCCACGGCGTACCCCGGAACAGGTTCGCCGGACGAACCCGGATGCACCCCGCCCCGCCGGTTGGACATGAAGATGTGCAGCATCTCGGTCGACCCGATCCCGTCGAGCACCTCCACGCCGTACCGCTCCAGCATCCCCTGGTAGATCCGCGCGGGCAGCGCCTCACCGGCCGAGACCCCGACCCGCACGCTCGCGAAGGCGTCGTCGGGGACGTCGAGGCCCGCGAGCAGTGCCCCGAGGAAGCCGGGCACGCCGAACAGCACGGTGGCCCGGTCGGTGGCCGCGCGCTTGGCGAACAGCGCGGGGGAGGGCCGCGCGGGCTCCAGCAGCGCCGTGCCGCCGACGGAGAGAGGGAAGAACATCGAGTTCCCGAGGCCGTACGCGAAGAACAGCTTGGCGACGGACAGACAGCGGTCATCCGGGCCGATGCCGAGCACCCGCTGTCCGTAGTTCTCGGCCACGAACCTGATGTCGGCGTGCCGGTGCATGGCCGCCTTGGGAGTGCCCGTGGTGCCGGAGGTGTAGAGCCACAGGGCGGGGGAGTCCGGCCAGGTGGGATACGGCTCCGGGTCCGTGCCGGCGTCGAGCAGCCGCCGCCATTCGTCGCCCAGGAGCACGTGTTCGACCTCGGGCGCCTCCCGGACGGCGGCCCGTACCGCGGGCGCGAACTCGGCCGAGCCCAGCACCACTCTGCCACGGCAGTCCGCCACCAGCCCGCCCAGTTCCGCCCCGGTGAGCATGGTCGAGGCGGGCACGGCCACCGCGCCGATGCGGAAGGCGGCCAGGATGCCGGTGAACAGCTCGACGTCGTCCGCCATGCAGAACAGGACCCGCTCCTCGGGCCGTACGCCCAGGGCGCGCAGCCCGGCGGCCACCCGGCGGACCTCGCCGGACAGCTCCTCATAGGTCAGCGACCGGGTGGGCGTGACGACGGCCGTGCGGGCGCCGGCGCCCGCTCTCACCTGCCGGTCGACCAGCCAGTCCGCCGCGTTGAACAGCTCGGGCATCAGCGCCGCCTCACACCAGTCGGACGTACTCGTAGTCGAACGGTTTGCCGTTGATTCCGTTGACCGGCGGCGCGACCCAGCTCGCGATCTTCCCGCGCTCGTACACCGGCTGCATCAACGACCGTACGAACGCCAGGTCTTCGGGCGTCGGCAGCCAGTGGCGCCGGCTCGCCTCCCAGGTCTCCTCGTCGACGATCGTGCCGTCGGGGGTGACGCGGTGGCCGGCGGCGAGGCCGACCTGGCGGTTGAAGCCGGGGTGCGGGAGCCGCAGGCGGAAGTCGATGCCGTGCTCTTCGAGGATGCGGTTCCAGCGCTTGACGCCGGTCCGGCAGTCGGCGATGTACTCGTCGCGCAGGTCCAGGTTGAGGGCGAGCAGCGCGGGCACCTCGTCGACGGCCCAGCCGCCGTCCGCGCCGGGCCGGTCCAACCGCACGCCGTCCTCGGTGAGTTGGTGGTCGTCCTCGCGCCGCTCCTCCTGCCAGCGGCCCTTGAGGCCCGCGGTGTAGTAGTTGGCCGCGTTGGTGGAGGTCTCGCTGCCGAACAGGTCCAGGGAGACCGTGTAGTGGAAGTTGATGTACTTCTGGATGATGTCGAGGGGGATGCCACCGCACGCGGCGATGTCCAAGGTGTCGTGCTCGCGCACGAGTTGGGCGCTGCGGGTCACCACCCGGTCGACACCCGTCGTGCCGACCATCATGTGGTGCGCCTCCTCCTTCAGCATGAAGGTGCAGGTCCGCGACAGCGGGTCGAAGGCGCTCTCCTTGAGCGAGCCGAGCTGGTACTTGCCGTCCCGGTCGGTGAAGTACGTGAACATGTAGAAGGCCAGCCAGTCGGCGGTCTCCTCGTTGAACGCGCCCAGGATGCGCGGCGAGTCGGGGCTGCCGGAGTTGCGGTACAGCAGCGCCTCGGCCTCCTCGCGGCCCTCCCGGCCGAAGTAGGCGTGCAGGAGGTACACCATCGCCCACAGGTGCCTGCCCTCCTCGACGTTGACCTGGAAGAGGTTGCGCAGGTCGTACAGGCTGGGCGCGCTCAGCCCGAGCAGCCGCTGCTGCTCCACCGAGGCCGGCTCGGTGTCGCCCTGGATCACGATCAGCCGTTGCAGGTCGGCGCGGTACTCGCCGGGCACCTGCTGCCAGACCGGCTCGCCCTGGTGCTCGCCGAAGGCGACCCGGCGGTCGGGGGTGGGCTCGGCGAGGAAGATGCCCCAGCGGTAGTCGGGCACGTTGACGTGGTCGAAGTGGGCCCAGCCGTCCCGGCCGACGGACACGGCGGTGCGCAGATAGACTCCGTGGTTCTCCAGAGAGGGGCCCATCTCCCCCCACCAGCCGAGGAACTTGGGCTGCCAGCCCTCCAGCGCGCGCTGCAGGCGGCGGTCGTCGGCGAGGCCGACGTTGTTGGGGATCCTGGCGTCGTAGTCGATGGCCGTGGGCATCGGGTCACACTCGCTTCCGGTCGTAGACGGCCCGTTGCCCGGTCCCGTAACGGCGCAACGCGCCTTCCGGACCCGAGGCGTTGGGCCGTACGAAGATCCAGTTCTGCCAGGCGCTCAGACGGCCGAAGATCTTGGTCTCCATGGTCTCCGGCCCGACGAAGCGGTGGTTGGCCTCCATCCCGGTCAGCGCGTCGGGACTGAGCGCGGCCCGGTTCTCCAGGACGAGACGGATCTCGTCCTCCCAGTCGAGGTCGTCGGGCGCGTCCGTGACGAGCCCGAGTTCACGCGCCCGGGCCGCTCCCACGGGCTGCCCGGCCTCGCGGCGCAGCCAGTCGAGGTGGTCCTGGTGGCCGTAGAAACGGGACTGGAGCCGGGAGAGCCCGTTGCCCATCGGGAGGAGCCCGAAGTTGGCCTCGGACAGGGCGAGTTGCGCCCGCTCGTCACTGTCCGGATCCTCGACGGGCGGCCCGTCCAGCATGTACTGCACATCGCAGGCGAGCGCCAACTCCAGCAGCAGCCCGGCGAAGCAGCTCCCCGGCTCGATCAGCGCGACGAGACTCCGGCTGGTGACGTCGAGCCGTTTCAGGGTCCGCTTGTAGTAGTGCAAGACCTCGTTGGCGAGCCAG
Source organism: Streptomyces cylindrosporus (assembly GCF_022698165.1). Taxonomy (GTDB): domain Bacteria; phylum Actinomycetota; class Actinomycetes; order Streptomycetales; family Streptomycetaceae; genus Streptomyces; species Streptomyces cylindrosporus. The sequence continues at coordinate 511,872 of NZ_JALDAY010000003.1, read as the reverse complement.
TCGTCGTCCTTGGCCCGCAACAGCTCCCGCTCCTGGGCGAGTACGAGCGCCGGGTCGCCCTCGGTGCGCAGCACCCAGGTGCCGAGCTCCGGCTCGTTCGTCCGCAACCTCAGGATCAGGTCGTCGAGTTCACGGGTGAGCGAGAGCAGCCAGCCGTCCTCGCCGCCCGGTCCTCGTACGGTGATGCGCACGAGCCCGAGCGGCCGGTCGTACTCGGCCCGCACATACCGGTAGGAGATCCCTTCCTCGGTGATCTCCCGTTCCAGCGACGTGAGTTGGACGCCTCGGACATCCGCCGGACGCGGATCGCGCGCCGCCGCCTCCCGCGCCCGCTGCTCGACGACCGCCCGGAAGTCCCGGCGCGGCACGACCTCGTCCACCAGCCGCCAGTCGACGGCCGTCTTGCCCCGTACCCCGTCACTACGGGTCGCGAAGACGTCGGCCAGGTCCTTGCGCACCCGGCGCTTGTCCGTGAGCCGGGTGAGACCGCCGGTGCCGGGCAGCACGCCGAGCAGCGGCACCTCCGGGAGCGCCACCGACGAGGAGTTGTCGTCGATGAGCAGGATCCGGTCGCAGGCCAGCGCGAGTTCGTAACCGCCGCCCGCGCAGGAGCCGTTGACCGCGGCGATGAAGGTCAGCCCCGAGTGCTCGGAGGCGTCCTCCATGCCGTTGCGGGTCTCGTTGGTGAACTTGCAGAAGTTCACCTTCCACTCGTGCGGGGAGGCCGCGAGCATCCGGATGTTGGCGCCCGCGCAGAACACCTTCTCCTTGGCGCTGGTCACCACCACGGCCCGCACCTCGGGATGCTCGAAGCGCAGCCGCTGGACGGCGTCGTAGAGCTCGATGTCCACGCCGAGGTCGTACGAGTTCAGCTTCAGCTCGTACCCCGGCACCAGTCCGCCGCGCTCGTCGACGTCCAGCTCCAGCCAGGCGACCGGCCCGTCCGTGCGCAGCCGCCAGTGCCGGTACGACTCCGGGCTCCGGTCGAAGGAAACCTCCACCATGCCGAGCGCCTCCTCGCGCTGGTGCCGATACTCGATGGTCTACAGGAAACATGAAGTGCGTCAAGGTTCTGTAGAACAAAAAGGAGCGGCGGGATGCCGGGTTTCGGGTGGGTGTGCCGGGCGGGTGCGCCGATGATGGCCATGTCGGCTTTCGGTCTGTCGCCACGAGCTGGTGACCGCGACCCCTTGGAGCAGCGATGACGGTGAACCGGCTCGGCCTGGTCGTGCACGGCGGGCGCAGCGAGGCGGTGGCGGCGGCCCGTACCGTCCGCGAATGGTGCGCGGAACACGCGGTGCGGTGCACCGACATCGACGTGTGGCACGACCACGGGCGCCGCAACTCCCAGGAGGAGGTCGAGGCCGCGGGCGATCCCGACCTCGTGGTGACGCTGGGCGGTGACGGCACCTTCCTGCGCGGCGCCCGGCTGGCCGCGGCGGACGACGCGCTCGTGCTCGGCATCGACCTGGGGCGGGTCGGCTTCCTGACCGAGGTGCCCGCGGCGGCCGTGCGCTCGGCGCTGGACGCGGTGCGCGAGGACCGGCTGAGCATCGACAGCCGCATGCTGCTGACCCTGCGCGCCTCGCGCCGCCTCGAAGTGCCGGAGGAACTGGAGGCCTGGGCGAAGTACGGGCGCGGCCCGCTGCTGCCGCCGCCCCAGGTGCGCCCCGACTGCGAGGTCGACGCCGACTGGGGCATCCCCCTCAACGTCACGGCGCTCAACGACGTCGTCCTGGAGAAGCTGGCCCGGGACCGCCAGGTCTCGGTCGGCGTCTACGTCTCCGGCCGGCTCCTGGCGTCGTACTCCGCGGACGCGCTGCTGGTGGCCACGCCGACCGGCTCGACGGCCTACAGCTTCGCGGCCGGCGGCCCGGTGGTCTCGCCGCGCGCGGAGGCCCTCGTCTTCACGCCGGTCGCCCCGCACATGACCTTCAACCGTTCGGTCGTCACGGCCCCGGACGAGCCCATCGCGCTGCGGGTCCTCGAATGCTCCGGGTCGGCCGCGGTCAGCATCGACGGCCAGCTGCGGGGCGTGCTCGACCCGGGGGACTGGATCGGCGTGTACGCGGCCCCGCGCCGGCTGCGCGCGGTCCGCCTCGGCCCGATGGACTTCTACGGCCGCCTGCGCGAACGCATGAACCTGACCGACGCCCCGGCCGCGGTCGCCGACGGCTCCCCGGCCCCCCTCTGGTCGGTGACCACGCCACCACCCGGCGACCTCGCCCACCTGACCCTGCTGACGGCACCCATTGCGCAATGAGGACCGAGCCCCCATCATCAGGACTCCATCATCAGGAAACCTGATACTTTAACTTTGTATCGATGGGTGAGCGAGCCATGCCAATCAGCCCCGGGACCAAGGCCAGAGCGATCCAGCTGCTGCTCGGCCGCGTGATCTCCCGCGTCCACAAGGACCTGCGGTTCACCGACGTCCCCAAGCGCACCGAGCCCCTCCGGGTCGAGACCGGCGCGGGCCCGGTGACCTGCACCGTCTACCGCCCGCCGGCCACCGCCGAGACACCCGCACCGGTGTACGTCAACTTCCACGGAGGCGGTTTCGTGGTGGCCCGCCCCGAGCAGGACGACCACATCTGCCGCTACATAGCCGCCGAGGCCGGCTGCGTGGTGATCAACGTCGACTACGCCGTCGCGCCGCAGCACCAGTACCCCGTACCCGTCACCCAGGCCTACGACGTCACGGCCTGGGTCGCCCGCAACGGCGCCGCCCACGACTGGGACGGCTCCCGGCTCGCCGTCGGCGGACACAGCGCCGGAGCCAACCTCACCGCCGCGGTCTGCCGCCTGGCCCGGGAGAGCGGCGCCTTCTCGCCCCGCCTCCAGATCATCGACTCGGCCCCGCTCGACCAGCTCGCCGACCCGGCGACGAAGCGTTCCCTCGTCGCCAAGCCGCTCCTCACCCCGCAGCTGATGCGGACGTTCACCGCCGCCTACGTCCCCGACCCCGCCGACCGGGCCCATCCCCTCGTATCGCCCGGTCTGGCCGACGACCTCGCCGGACTCCCGCCCGCCCTCGTCATCACCGCCGAGAACGACCGCCTGCGCGACGAGGGCGACGCCTACGCCAAGGCCCTGGAGGCCGCCGGAGTCCCGGTCACCCACCGGGTCTTCGAGGGCGTCGACCACTACTTCACCCACGCGGGCCCGGTGGCGGCGGGCAGGGAAGCCATCGACCTGATGGCCACGACCCTGCGCACGGCGCTCGCCGCCGAGGGCTAGCGCAGGATCAGGAGGAGGCCCAGCGCGAGCAGGTCGAGGACCTTCGCGGTCTCGGTTGCCACGTAGTAGTGGTGGGCCCGGGAGCGCGGCAGGCTCTCGCCGGCGAGGACGCGGTCGGAACGGCGGTTGAGCGCGGGCCGGATCAGCAGCAGCTGAACGGCGAGCAGCAGCAGGGCGGTTGCCGCCGTCAGGGACACGGACAAGGGCGGGCCGCCGACCGCCACCGCGACGATCAGCGCGAGGGCGAGCACCGCCTCGACTCGGTTCAGCGCCCGGAAGACGACACGGCCGATGCCGAGCCCGATGGGCACGGTCACCCCAGGGGCCCGGAACTTCAGCGGGGCCTCCAGGAAGGAGATCGCCAGCACCATCCCGAGCCACAGGAAGGTGACCGCGGTGGCGACGCCCGCGGACGTGGTGTTCATGCGTGCTCCTCTCCGTCTCGTCCGTCCCGCTCCGGTCTACTCTCCGCCGAGCCAGAGGTCGGGGCCGAAGACCTCGTAGTGGACGGCGTGCGCGGGCAGTCCGTGGTGGTGGATCAGGTCGCCGCGTACGGCGCGCATGAAGGGCAGCGGTCCGCAGAGGTACGCGGTGAGCCCGTCCGGCAGTTCGAGCGAGGCGGCGTCGGCCCGGCCGACGGCGGCTTCGGCTGTGCCCCCGCCCAACTCCTCGTACCAGAGGTGCAGTCGGGCGTTCGGAAGCGCCTCGACGAGCCGGCGCTGCTCCTCGCGGTGGGGGTGATCGGCCGGGGTGCGGTCGGCGTGCAGCACGACGACGGGACGGGTCGAGCCGGTGGCGGCCAGCCGGTGCAGCATCGACAGCATCGGGGTGACGCCGATCCCGGCGGACGCCAGCAGCAACGGCCCGTCGCCCTCCGGCAGGACGAGGTCGCCGAACGGCGCGGAGACGGTGAGGACATCGCCGGGCCGGGCGCGCTCGTGCAGCCAGGAGGACACCTCGCCGTCCGGACCGGCGCCGCCCCGGACGCGCTTCACGGTGATGCGCCAGTACGGATCCCCCGGCGCGCCGGAGAGGCTGTACTGCCGTATCTGCCGGGCGCCGTCGGGGAGTTCGGCCCGGACCCCGACGTACTGCCCCGGCCGGAACGCTCCCACGGGCGCGCCGTCGGACCGGCGCAGCACGAAGGAGACCGCGTCCGGGGTCTCCTCGTGCCGCTCGGCGACGACCAGCTCCCGCCAGACCGCGCCCTCCGCGAGGCCGGACTCCTGGTAGAGCCGGGCCTCCAGGGCGATCAGGGCGTTGGCCATCAGCCAGTACACCTCGTCCCAGGCGGCGGCCACCCCGGGCGTGACCGCGTCGCCGAGGACCTCGCCGATCGCCGCGAAGAGATGCCGGTGGACGAGTTTGTACTGGTCGGAGGTGATGCCGAGCGAGGCGTGCTTGTGGGCGATCCGCGAGAGCATCGCGTCCGGCCGGGCCCCGGGGTGCTCGACCAGCATCCCCGCGAAGGCCGCGACGGAGCCCGCGAGGGCCTTCTGCTGCTCGCCGTTGGCCTGGTTCCCGCGGTTGAACAGATCGCGCAGGAGCTCGGGCCGGTCGGCGAAGAGCCGGCCGTAGAACACCTCGGCGATCTCGCCGATGGCGGCGCCGACGACGGGCAGGGTGGCGCGGACGACGGGCGCGGACTGCTCGGACAGCATGGTGACTCCTTAAGTGGTAAGTGATCTGCGTATTTAAAGCCATGGTGATCGGCGCCCGGAGAAGGGCGTGGCTGTGGTTACTCGGGGCGGCGGCCGGTCAGACCGACGAGGACGGGACCGGTGGGGGAGGTGACGAGATCGGTGACGGTCAGCGGATCGAGGGCGGCGTAGAAGGCCTCCTGCGCGTCGCGCAGCGCTCGCCGCAGCCGGCAGGCCGCGCGCAGGGGACACGGGGTCTCGCCGTCGCACGCGACGACCTCGCCCTCGCCCTCCAACTCCCGTACCAGCCAGCCGACCGACGCACGCCGCCCGAGCTCGGTCAGCTCCAGCCCGCCGCCGCGCCCCCGCCGGGCCTCCAGTACGCCCAGGTGTTGCAGGCGCGTGATCGCCTTCGCCATGTGGGTGGCGGGCACGTCCATCGCCTCGGCCACCTCCCGGGTGGTCAGGGACTCGTCCCGCTCGGAGACCGCCAGACGCATCACGGCACGCAGCGCCAGGTCGGTGAACTTCGTCAACCGCACACGAGGACGGTAGCAAATGCGCTTCCAGGATTCTTATTCAGGGGGTGCTGGGGAGTGTAGGATCACTCGGGCCTTTCACCCGGTCGACGAGGAGTCCCGACGGACATGGCTGACGAGCGAGTTGTCGTTGTCACCGGTGGCGGCAGCGGCATCGGCGCCGCGACCGCGCGGTCGCTGTGTGCCGAGGGGTGCCGGGTCGTCATCGGCGGGCGGCGCCCCGAGCCGCTGCGGCAGGTGGCGGAGGAGACCGGCGCCCTGGCTCACCCCGCCGATCTCACGGACCCGACGGCCGTCCATGAACTCGTCGAGACCACGGTCTCCCGGTACGGCAGGCTCGACGGACTGGTCCTCAACGCGGGCATCGGACGCGGCGGCGCGGTGGGAGACCTCTCGGACGAGACGTGGGAACTGGTGATGCGCACCAACCTGACCAGCCCCTTCCTGCTGTTGCGCGCGGCTCTCCCGCACCTCTTGAGGACCCGCGGTTCGGTTGTCGCGGTCGCCTCCGTCTCGGCACTGCGCAACGGCAAGGGCAACGCCGCGTACGCGACCTCGAAGGCCGCGCTGCTCCAGCTGTGCCGCTCGCTGGCCGTCGACTACGGGAGCCAGGGGTTGCGGGCCAACACCGTCTGCCCCGGCTGGGTGCGCACCGAGATGGCCGACCGCCGTATGGGCCGGTTCGTCGAGGAGTCGGGACTGGCCGGTGGGGTCGAGGAGGCGTACACGGAGGCCACGAGGCTGGTGCCCGCGGGGCGTCCCGGCGATCCGGCCGAGGTCGCCGAGGCGATCGCCTGGCTGCTGTCGCCCGCCGCGTCCTTCGTCAACGGCGCGGTCCTCACGGTGGACGGCGGGGTCACGGCACTCGACGCGGGAACGGTACCGTTCGAATTCCACCTCGCAAGCCGCGAACCGGATCACTGACGGCCTGCGCGGACGGGAGGGGAAGCCGCCCGACGCCCTGGGACCTGAGGGCGGCGAGTTCGCCAAGAGCCGCATCTCGGGAACCCCGGCCGAAGTCCACGAGACAGCGGACGGCTGCTCAGATGTCCCGGAAGATCTCGATCTGCGCCCCGATCGTGTTGAGGCGCTCGGCGAGGTCCTCGTAACCCCGGTTGATGACGTACACGTTGCGCAGCACCGACGTGCCCTCGGCCGCCATCATCGCCAGCAGGACCACCACGGCGGGGCGCAGGGCGGGCGGGCACATCATCTCCGCGGCGCGCCAGCGGGTCGGGCCCTCGACCAGGACCCGGTGCGGGTCCAGCAACTGCAGCCGTCCGCCGAGGCGGTTGAGGTCCGTGAGGTAGATGGCGCGGTTGTCGTAGACCCAGTCGTGGATGAGGGTCTTGCCCTGTGCGACCGCCGCGATCGCCGCGAAGAACGGGACGTTGTCGATGTTCAGGCCCGGGAAGGGCATGGGGTGGATCTTGTCGATCGGGGCTTCGAGCTTGGAGGGGCGGACGGTCAGGTCCACCAGGCGGGTGCGGCCGTTGTCCGCGAAGTACTCGGGTGTGCGGTCGTGGTCCAGGCCCATCTCCTCCAGGACCGCGAGCTCGATCTCCAGGAACTCGATCGGCACCCGGCGCACGGTCAGCTCCGACTCCGTGACGACCGCGGCGGCCAGCAGGCTCATCGCCTCGACCGGGTCCTCGGAGGGGGAGTAGTCCACGTCGGCGTCGATGTCCGGGACACCGTGCACGGTGAGGGTCGTGGTGCCGATGCCCTCGACCCGGACGCCGAGCGCCTCCAGGAAGAAGCACAGGTCCTGGACCATGTAGTTGGAGGACGCGTTGCGGATGACGGTGACGCCGTCGTGGCGGGCGGCGGCCAGCAGCGCGTTCTCGGTGACGGTGTCCCCGCGCTCGGTCAGCACGATCGGACGGTCGGGCCGGACGCCCCGGTCGACCTGGGCGTGGTACTGCCCCTCGGTCGCCGCGATGTCGAGGCCGAAGCGCCGCAGGGCGATCATGTGCGGCTCGATGGTCCTGGTGCCGAGGTCGCAGCCGCCGGCGTACGGCAGCTTGAAGCGGTCCATACGGTGCAGCAGCGGGCCCAGGAACATGATGATGGAGCGGGTGCGGACGGCCGCGTCGGCGTCGATGGCGCCCATGTCGAGCTCGGCCGGCGGCACGATCTCCAGGTCCACGCCCTCGTTGACCCACCGGGTGCGCACACCGATGGAGTTGAGTACCTCCAGGAGCCGGTAGACCTCCTCGATGCGCGCCACCCGGCGCAGTACGGTCCGCCCCTTGTTGAGCAGGGACGCGCACAGCAGTGCCACACACGCGTTCTTGCTGGTCTTGACGTCGATGGCCCCGGACAGCCGACGGCCGCCCACGACACGCAGATGCATCGGTCCCGCATAGCCCAGAGAGACGATCTCACTCTCCAGCGCTTCACCGATTCGAGCGATCATCTCAAGGCTGATGTTTTGGTTGCCGCGCTCGATGCGGTTGACAGCGCTCTGACTGGTGCCGAGCGCCTCCGCGAGCTGCGCCTGTGTCCAGCCGCGGTGTTGCCGGGCGTCACGGATGAGCTTGCCGATGCGTACGAGGTAATCGTCTGCCATGGGGTTGAGGCTATCTCAGATATGAGATGGGGCATCTCAAGGGGGCCGTTCGGGTGACGGTCCGTCAACGCCGCCGTTCCGTACGGGTCCGACGCCACCCGAAGGGTCCGGGCAAATCCATCGATGTCGTACGACGTCCGGAACTGCTGTGGGTGTGTCGCGGCCCGTGTCGGCCGCCGGTGGTGATGGACCAGGAGTGCCGATTGATGTTCAGTCGCACTCCGGGAAGGATCCGGAAACTCTTGCGGAACGTGAGGGGCATCGAGCCTCCTTCCGAGAGGTACTGGTTTCCCGCTCGGATACCCCGTTCGTGGAAGACGTCACAAAGAGAGTCCGGGCATGACCATCCCGGCCCCGTGTACTAGAGTTATCTCGACATCGAGATATCTGCCGAGGAGCACCGCACGCCGCCACCCGGTAAGGGTTACCTAACTTAGCCTTACCTTAGCGGATCGGCCAAGATGCCGGGGCGGCAGGATCGTGGTGAGTACGCGCACATCAATGAAGGAGACTGTCGTGTCGGCGAACAGCTTCGACGCCCGCAGCACGCTGCAGGTGGGCGACGAGTCGTACGAGATCTTCCGGCTGGACAAGGTGGAAGGCTCGGCTCGCCTTCCGTACAGCCTGAAGGTGCTGCTGGAGAACCTGCTCCGTACCGAGGACGGCGCGAACATCACCGCCGACCACATCCGCGCTCTCGGCAACTGGGACTCGCAGGCCCAGCCGTCGCAGGAGATCCAGTTCACGCCCGCCCGCGTGATCATGCAGGACTTCACCGGCGTGCCCTGTGTCGTCGACCTCGCCACCATGCGTGAGGCCGTCAAGGCCCTCGGCGGCGACCCGGCGAAGGTCAACCCGCTCTCCCCGGCCGAGATGGTCATCGACCACTCCGTCATCGCCGACAAGTTCGGCACCAACGACGCCTTCAAGCAGAACGTCGACCTGGAGTACGGCCGCAACAAGGAGCGCTACCAGTTCCTGCGCTGGGGCCAGACCGCCTTCGACGACTTCAAGGTCGTCCCCCCGGGCACCGGCATCGTCCACCAGGTCAACATCGAGCACCTCGCCCGGACCGTCATGGTCCGCAACGGCCAGGCCTACCCCGACACCCTCGTCGGCACCGACTCGCACACCACCATGGTCAACGGCCTCGGTGTGCTGGGCTGGGGCGTCGGCGGCATCGAGGCCGAGGCCGCGATGCTCGGCCAGCCGGTCTCGATGCTCATCCCGCGCGTCGTCGGCTTCAAGCTGACCGGCGAGCTCACCCCCGGCACCACCGCCACCGACCTCGTGCTCACCATCACCGAGATGCTGCGCAAGCACGGCGTGGTCGGCAAGTTCGTCGAGTTCTACGGCGAGGGCGTCGCCGCCACCTCCCTCGCGAACCGCGCCACCATCGGCAACATGTCGCCGGAGTTCGGCTCCACCGCCGCGATCTTCCCGATCGACGCCGAGACCATCAACTACCTGAAGCTGACCGGCCGCAGCGAGCAGCAGCTGGCGCTCGTCGAGGCCTACGCCAAGGAGCAGGGCCTCTGGCTGGACCCGGCCGCCGAGCCCGACTTCTCCGAGAAGCTGGAGCTGGACCTCTCCACGGTCGTCCCCTCCATCGCCGGCCCGAAGCGCCCGCAGGACCGTATCGTCCTCGCGAACGCCGCCGAGCAGTTCAAGCTGGACGTCCGCAACTACGTCGACGTCGTCGACGAGGCCGGCCAGGAGTCCTTCCCGGCCTCCGACGCCCCGGCCGTCGCCCCGAACGGCGCCCCGTCCAACCCGGTCACCGTGACCGCCCCCGACGGTTCGACGTACGAGATCGACCACGGTGCGGTGACGGTCGCGGCCATCACCTCCTGCACCAACACCTCCAACCCGTACGTCATGGTCGCCGCCGCGCTCGTCGCGAAGAAGGCCGTGGAGAAGGGCCTGACGCGCAAGCCCTGGGTCAAGACCACCCTGGCGCCCGGCTCGAAGGTCGTCACCGACTACTTCGACAAGGCGGGGCTCACCCCCTACCTCGACAAGGTCGGCTTCAACCTCGTCGGCTACGGCTGCACCACCTGCATCGGCAACTCCGGCCCGCTGCCGGAGGAGGTCTCCAAGGCCGTCAACGACCACGACCTGGCCGTGACCTCGGTGCTCTCCGGCAACCGTAACTTCGAGGGCCGGATCAACCCCGACGTCAAGATGAACTACCTGGCCTCCCCGCCGCTGGTCGTCGCCTACGCCATCGCGGGCTCCATGAAGGTGGACATCACGCGCGACGCGCTGGGCGTGGACCAGGAGGGCAAGCCGGTCTTCCTGGCCGACATCTGGCCCTCCGAGGCCGAGGTCAACGACGTCGTGGCGAACGCCATCGGCGAGGACATGTTCTCCAAGTCCTACCAGGACGTCTTCGCGGGCGACGCCCAGTGGCAGGCCCTGTCGATCCCGACCGGCGACACCTTCGAGTGGGACCCGGAGTCGACGTACGTCCGCAAGCCCCCGTACTTCGAGGGCATGACGATGGAGACCACCCCGGTCTCCGACATCACGGGCGCCCGTGTCCTCGCCAAGCTGGGCGACTCGGTCACCACCGACCACATCTCCCCGGCCGGTGCGATCAAGGCCGACACCCCGGCCGGCAAGTACCTCACGGAGCACGGCGTCGAGCGCCGCGACTTCAACAGCTACGGCTCCCGCCGCGGCAACCACGAGGTCATGATCCGCGGCACGTTCGCCAACATCCGCCTGCGCAACCAGATCGCGCCGGGCACCGAGGGCGGCTACACCCGCGACTTCACGCAGGAGGGCGGCCCGGTCTCCTTCATCTACGACGCCTCGCAGAACTACCAGGCCGCCGGCATCCCGCTGGTCATCCTGGGCGGCAAGGAGTACGGCTCCGGCTCGTCCCGCGACTGGGCCGCCAAGGGCACCGCGCTCCTCGGCGTCAAGGCCGTCATCACCGAGTCGTACGAGCGCATCCACCGCTCGAACCTCATCGGCATGGGCGTCCTGCCGCTGCAGTTCCCGGCCGGCCAGAACGCCGACTCCCTCGGCCTGACCGGCGAGGAGACCTTCTCCATCACCGGCGTGACCGAGCTGAACGAGGGCACCACCCCGAGCACGGTCAAGGTCACCACCGACACGGGCGTCGAGTTCGACGCGGTCGTCCGCATCGACACCCCCGGTGAGGCCGACTACTACCGCAACGGCGGCATCATGCAGTACGTGCTTCGCCAGCTTGTCGCTTCTTGACCTGATGTGAACGAGCGCCCTGCCCCTGCATCTCGCGCACGGGGCAGGGCGCTCGCTCGCACGAAACTCCCCTGTAGTGCTGGAGGCCGGCGGTCATCGACGCGCGGTTCGCCGTGGCTCTCGACACTCAGGGTGGCGACGCGCCCCGGGACTGTCCCACGCCACGCGTGATGCCGGGTACCGCTGACGTCCGCGTGGCGAGCAGTTGCTCGACGATCTGACGCACGTGGGGACGGACGATGATTCGCTCGGTGTCCGTATCGGTGAGGAACCCTTCCCGTACGGCGTGTTCCAGGAAGGTCAGGAGGTGCCGGTAGTAGCCGTCATTGTCGAGGACGAAGCAGGGCTTGTCGTGCAGACCGAGCTGTGACCAGGTCAGTGCCTCGAACAGTTCCTCGGCTGTGCCGAGGCCGCCGGGCAGGGCGACGAAGGCATCGCCGAGTTCGGCCATGAGGGCCTTGCGCCGGTGCAGGTCGGGGACGATGTGCAGTTCGCTGAGCTCCAGGTGGGCGATCTCGTGCGGTACCAGGCTCTCGGGCAGCACGCCGACCACAGTGCCGCCCGCCTTCAGCGCGGCGTCGGCGACCGCTCCCATCAGGCCGATGGCGGCACCACCGTAGACGATGCGGATACCGGCGCGGGCCAGGGCTTGTCCCAGTTCGGCGGCAGCACTCAGATGTGTGTCACGGTGGCCGCGCGATGCTCCGCAGAAGACCGTCACGCTGCTTATGTCCACAGGCCGTGCCCCGTCGTCAGGATGCCGTGTGGATCGTGAAGGCTCTTGGCCCGGACCAGAGAATCCCACAGTGGCCCGTAGTGCGCCTGCCAGTCGTCGGGTGTCATCGGCAGGGCGTTGATGGGGTAGGCGACCGCGCCGACGGTACGGGCCTGCTGGTAGGCACGGCGGTTGGCGGCCACCATCTGTGCGGCCTTCCGGGGGTTGTCGGCCGGCGCGGTACGCAACAGGGCGAAGAGATAGAGCAGTTGACCGGGCGGCTTGCGCAGCAGGGGGGCTCGCAGCCGGTCCGCGACGAGGGGGTAGAGCAGTACGAGTCCGTTGGTGCGCAGGTCGCGGAAGTCGTCGTCGGCGAGGAGTCGACGTACGAAGGCCGGCACCGTTTGCTCGGGCAGCAGCAGGTTCAGCCAGGGGTGGGGGCGTGACCACTCGCCGGTGACCCGGAGCATCGCTTCCTCGCGTGCGACACGGTCGGTGAACTCGGCGTACGTCAGATCGGTGATCTCCTGGGCGTCCCGGTCGTGTCGGAGGCTGTCGGGGAAGTCCCCGGCGTCCGCCGGTCCGGCCTCGGTGTGGGGGACGACGGCCTCCATCATGTAGCGCCAGTCCGGCCCGCCCGACGGCCGGGCCTGTCCCTCCAGATGCAGCACCTGCCCATGCAGGGCGAGGCGGCGCTGATCCGCGAGATAGCTGTCCAGGTCGGTGTAGTAGAGGCAGTGGCGTCGCACCAGCTCGGGCGCGGGCACGAGACGCAGAGTCGTTCGGACGATGACGGCACACTGGCCCAGCCCGGCCAGGACGGCGTGGAAGAGCCGGCGGTGCCGTCGTGGCGAACAGGTGAGATGCTCGCCGGTTCCCGTGACGACCTCGAGTTCCAGGACGGAGTCGGCCACGAGTCCGTGGCGGTGGCTGCCGCCACCGAGACCGCCGGCGCACAGCACTCCTCCCACGCTGGCGCCCAGATAGTCGGTGAGAACGGGGGGAGTGAGGCCGTACGGCAGGGTGGCGGCCAGTACGTCCCGCCATGACGCGCCGGCTTCGACGACCGCTCGGTCCTGTTCCACGGCCACGACCGTGTTCATCGTGTTCATGTCGATGACGATTCCGCCGGGCGCCTGGCCCTGCCCGTACAACGAGTGGCCGCCGCCGTGTACGGCTACGGGGATGCGCCGCGGGCCGGCGTACGCCAGCGCTTCCACCACATCCGCTGTACACCTCGGCCTCAGGACACCGAGCGGTGGACGGACCACGAGACGGCCGAAGTCCGTGGCGGCCTCGGCCAGGGCGGTGGGATCCGTGAGCAGGAGGTCGTCGAAGCGAGAGACGAGGGAATCCAGCACGGTCATGCCGCACGCACCGGGGCAGCTCCGGAAACCGGCCGCGAGAACATATGCCGGAACGCCTTTTCCTGATCTGCTCCGTGTTCGGCATGCCGTTCCGCAATCATGCGGGACAGCTCATCCATGAGTCGGCAGGGAATATTTTTGGCCGTGGCCGATTCTGGACTCAGTGAGTGCTTCGCGGACCATTCGAGTGCTGCCTCGAAACCATTGACCGATGCCGCGAACCAGCGGTTTGCGGGGTCTTTCCATAATGTTGATAGTTCGCGAAGGAGACTCGGCTGCGGAGAGGCGGGCCGGAGCATTTCGGCCGCCCTGGCGGTCAGGTCGCTCAGGTACTGGCCCGGGTCGGCCGGGCGGGTCAGAACCGTCGGGGTCACGGTCCACGGAAGGTCGTGAAGACGATCGGCCAGGAGCGTCAGCAGAGAGATCGAGCCGCCTTCCACGATGACCGGCACACCGCTGGCGTGGATCTGCTGGACATGGCCCACCAGCGCGTTCACCGCCTCCGCTGCGGGGTAGTCGCCATCGGCCACCGCCCGGTCGCACAACCAGACACGCCGTACGCCGGGCACGTCCGCCCCGGCCCTGGCGCTGGTGGTGGCGATCTCCGCGAAGCACTGCAGGCGATCCGCGACGACGACGGTCGCCCCTGTACGCCTGGCCAGATCCGTGGCCACCCGGCTCTTTCCGGTGCCGGTGGGACCCGCTATGAGATGGACGGAAAAGCTGCCTGTACTGCTCACTCATCCTCCTTCCGAGCAACTTACAGGCCCTAACATATCCACCCGCTCAAGGTTCATTCGGCACACCGGGTAAATATTGGTAAGTGCTTTCTTGCGGTTTATGAGTTTCCCGGTGTGATTCCAGTAAGAGGAGGTTCCCGTCGATGCTTTCGAGTGCAGAATCCGGGCCATGAAGACTTCCGAAGGTCTGGCCTACGAGGCCCTGTCCGGCCTCATCGCGCGGCTGTCCGGCGACGAGCGGCACGAATCGTCGTCCTCCTCCACCCTCGATGTCCTGTGGGTCCTGTACGACCAGGTGCTGAATGTGTCCCCGGCGACCGTGGACAGTCCGGACCGGGACAGGTTCCTGCTGTCGAAGGGACACGGCCCCATGGCGTACTACGCCGTCCTCGCGGCCAAGGGCTTCATCGAGCCCGGGCTGCTGGACGGCTGGGCCCGCTTCGGCTCGCCCCTCGGCCACGAACCGGACCGGACGCTGGTACCCGGCGTTGAGATGTCGGCCGGTTCACTGGGCCACGGGCTGCCGATCGCGGTGGGGTCCGTGCTCGGCTTACGCGCGCAGGACCGCACCCGGCCGCGAGTCGTCGTCCTCCTGGGCGACGGCGAACTCGACGAGGGCAGCAATCACGAGGCCATCGCCTTGGCGGGGAGGCTCGGCCTGGACCAGATCACCGCCGTCGTCATCGACAACTCCACCGCCACCCACGGCTGGCCCGGCGGCATCGACCAGCGCTTCGCCGTCGAGGGGTGGCAGACCCGGAACGTCGACGGCCACGATCACGCCGCGCTGCACACCGCCCTGACCACCGAGCACCCCGGTCGGCCGCTGGCCGTCGTTGCAAGGATCACCCCCACCTCCTGAAGGGCCAGGCAGCCATGACCACCTCGATCACGCAACTCGACACGGCGGGCCGGCGCTTCTACCCGGACATGCTCTTCGCGTTCACCGACACCGTGACGCAGGAGATGGACACCGATCCCCGCCTCGCGGTCGTCCTGGCCGACATCTCCACCCCGGAGTTCGCCGACGCGGCGGCCCGCCACCCCGGCCGGGTCGTCAACGTCGGCATCCGTGAGCAACTCATGATCGGCACCGCGTGCGGGATGGCGTTGACCGGACTGCGTCCCGTCGTCCACACCATCGCCTCCTTCCTCACCCAGCGCCCGTACGAACAGATCAAACTCCTCGGCCATCAGGGGGCTGCGGCGGTCCTGGTCGGCTACGGCGCCTCCTACGACATCACCGAACAGGGCCGCACCCACTTCGCGCCCGAGGACGTGGCTCTCTTCGAAACCCTGCCGGGCTGGACCATCCACGTCCCGGGACATCCAGATGAGGCACGTCAGGTACTGCTCGACGCGCTGCGCGGCGACGACTGCGTCTACATCCGCCTCTCCGCACGCGTGAACCACCAGGCCCATCCCACTGGCGGGTTTCGGACCATCCGGCAAGGCAGGGCGGGCACCGTCCTCGCTGTCGGCCCGACGCTCGACACCGTGCTGCGCGCCACCGCCCACCGCGACGTGACGGTGCTCTACGCCTCGACCGTCCGTCCCTTCGACGAGATCGCTCTGCGCACCGCCGTCCTCGCCGCCGACCACCCTGACGTCGTTCTCGTCGAGCCCTACCTGGCCGGCACCTCCGCCCACCATGTCGACCGAACCCTCGTCCACGTCCCGCACCGCCTGCTGGCCCTGGGCGTCAGCCGCGACACCGAACTCCACGCCTACGGCAGCCCCGAGGACCACGACATCGCACACGGCCTCGACGAGGCGGGCATCGCCAGGGCCGTCGCCGCTTTCCTCCGCTGACCCTCGTGCCCGGCCGAAGCGACGGCGGCTGTGGTCAGTGACCGCACGTTGCGCGTCACTGCGAGCGGGGAACGCGCGTGTGCCATCGGCCGGGCCCGGGCAGGGCGGCATCGCCGACATGGGCGCGGATCGGATGGACGGTCCGGGCGGGATCGAGGGTGTACCGGCGGAGTGGGATGCCGAGGCCGGTGACCCTCGATCCCAGTGCTGTCGGGACGGCCGGCCAGAGGCACCACGCCGCTCCGTCGCGGGGATGGCCAACCGCGCGCTTGCCGGAAACCCCATCCATGCCGGGCACGCCGCATGTTGGTACTCGTGCGGGATGCCGCCGAGGCCGTCGCGTCGCCGTGTGTCGAGTTGGGCGATGGCGTCCGGTTCGGTGATCGGCGGTGGCAGCGGGTGCAGCAGGCGGCGCTGGTTCCCGGACCATGCACTGGACTGAGAGCCTGCCCGGCGCAGGACGGCGACGATCCGGCCGACTTGCGCCTGTGAGGCCATCGTGTCTTCGCCTGCCCGTTTCCCGGTTCGCCGGTGGCGCGGCCCTCGTCGTGCCCGAGTCCGCGTCCGTACCGGAAAACGCCAGGTCATCACCCATCCTCAGGTGGAACACAGCATTCCCCCAGCGGACCGGGACAGTATCGAGACATGTCTGGCACCTCCGTGTCCCGCGGCGATCGAGTCCGCGTGCTCATCGTCGACGACGAGCCCGCGCTCACCGAGCTGCTCTCCGTCGCCGTCACCGAGGCCGGCTGGCGGCCCTACCCGGCCGCCGACGGCCACAGCGCGCTGCGGATCGCCCGCGGCTGCGCCCCGCACGCGGTCGTGCTCGACGGCATGCTGCCCGACCTGGACGGCATCCAGGTACTGCGCCGACTGCGGTACGAGAACCCGAAGCTGCCGGTTCTCATGCTCACCGCCCGCGACGCCCTCGAACACCGCATCGAAGGCCTCGACAACGGCGCCGACGACTACGTCACCAAGCCCTTCTCCCTGGAGGAGGTCGTGCTACGGCTGCGCGGCCTGCTGCGCCGGGCCGGCACCGAGCAGCGGCGGGCCGAGGAGTCCGTACACGTCCTCGGCGACCTCGTACTGACCGAGGAGACCCGCGAGGTGCACCGCGCCGGTACGCCGATCCAGCTCACGGCCAAGGAGTTCGACCTGCTCAGCCTGCTCCTGCACCACCCGCGCCAGGTGCTGAGCAAGGCCCAGATCCTCGACCACGTCTGGTCCAGCTCCTTCGACGGCGGCGGCAACCTCGTCGAGGTCTACATCTCCAGCCTGCGCCGGAAGATCGACCGCGGCCGGGCGCCGATGATCCACACCGTGCGCGGCATGGGCTACGCCATCAGACCGACGGGGGAGGGCAGATGAGCCCCCGGACGGGCGGACGCTCCCTGCGCACCCGCCTGTTGCTCTTCATCGGCGTCACGCTCGCCGTCGTCTGCGCGGCGATGGCCGGCACCACGGCGATGGTCCAACGCGCCTATCTGATGGGCGACCTGGACGGCAGGGTCGCCAACGCGGGCCAGCGCAGCCTGGGCGGAGCCGGCATCCACCCGGACGACACGGCCGGCCTGTCCTTCCTCATGGAGACCGGCCAGCCCGTCGGTCTGCTCGCCGCCCGCCTCGACGAGGACGGCTCGATCGTCTCCGCCGCGGTCGTCAGCCAGGACGCCCCGCCGCAGAACCTGACCACCGCCCAGCGCGCCCCCCTCAACGGCATCGCGGCCGACGGGTCCAAGCACACGGTCACCGTCCCCGGCCTCGGCACCTACCGTGTCACCGCCCTCGACTCCAACGGCATCCGGGTCCTGACCGGCCTCCCGATGGACGACGTCCAGCACATGATCAGCGGCCTGGTCATGGTGGAGGCGGGCGTGGCACTGGCCGGCCTGACGATCGCGGGTGTCGTCTGCGCCGTGGTGATACGACGGCAGCTGCGCCCCCTCGGCCGGGTCGCCGCCACCGCGGTCGAGGTCTCCCGGGCCCCGCTGGACCGCGGCGAGGTCACCGCCCTCACCCGCGTCCCCGCGCGGGACACCGACCCGGGCAGCGAGGCCGGGCAGGTGGGTGCCGCGCTGAACCGGATGATCGACCACGTGGAGTCCGCGCTCGCGGAACGCCAGCGCAGCGAGGAGCAGATGCGCCACAGCGAGGAACGCATGCGCCGCTTCCTGGCGGACGCGAGCCACGAACTGCGCACCCCGCTCGCCTCGATCGCGGGCTACGCGGAACTCATGAACCGCGGCACCGACCGCATCGAACCGGTCCTGGCCTGGCGCCGCGTCTCGGCGGAGTCGGCCCGTATGACGGGCCTGGTGGAGGACCTGCTGCTGTTGGCCCGGCTGGACGAGGGCCGCCCGCTGAACTCCGGCGAGGTCGACCTCGCGGCGGTGGTCGCCGAGGCGGTCTGGGACGCCCGGGCGGCGGGCGGCGGCCACGAATGGCACCTTGCCCTCAACCTCGACACGGCCCCCGCGCTGGTCACCGGCGACGAGTCGCGCCTCCACCAGGTGGTGGCCAACCTGTTGGCCAACGCGCGCATGCACACGCCCCCCGGCACGACGGTGGTGGCGGAGGTGGAGACGACCGCGGAGCGGTGCGTGGTCCGGGTACGGGACGACGGGCCGGGCATCCCGGGGGAGTTGCTGCCGAGGGTGTTCGAGCGGTTCACCCGGGCGGACATCTCCCGGGCCCGGGCGGCGGGCAGCGAGGGCGGATCGGGGCTGGGGCTGGCGATCGTGGCGGCGATCGTCGGCGCACACGGCGGGCGGATCGACGTACGGAGCGAACCGGGGCGTACGGAGTTCACCGTGGAACTGCCCGCGGCGCAGGACGGCCCGGCGCCGCCGCACAGGAACACGATGGTGGAGACGCCGCCGCCCAGGGCTGCCATTCTCTGAGCGACGAAAGCGAGGCCGGCCCCAGGAGGGTGTCGGGGACCGGATCCCGTATCCGCTCAGTCGAGGGCGCGCAGGACGCGGCCGTTGACCGGTCCCACGGGAACGCAGGCCCAGCGAGGCGGAGGCGCCGGGGAGGTGCCCCTCGTGCCCCCCGATGTCTCCGGTCCGGTCCAGCAGCCAGCCGAGGCCCGCATGGCTGCCGCCGGGCAGGTTCTCCTGCGGGAGGGAGCGGTGACCGTGCTGCTGGGGACAGGTGGGGGGCGAGGGAGTGGCCCCTCCCTGGTGAGACTGAGGTGAGTGAATGCCGGTCGTTGCTGAGGGGGCGGGTATGCGTGTCCGGTGCGAGGGCGAGGTGGGTGACCCGGCGGATGCCGAGGTGGGCGAGTCTGCGAGCCCGGGGCGACGGCGAGGTGGGCGGGTCTGTGTGTCGGGGCCGGGGCCGCTGCCGGGGGCGAGGTGGGTGACCGGTCGTTGTCGAGGTGAGCGAGTCTGCGAGCCCGGGTCGGCGTCGAGGCGAGAGTGGCCCAGCCGAAGCCGAAGCCGAGGTCCAAGTCCCAGTCCAAGTCCAGGCCGGGGTCGAGGTTGAAGCCGAGGTCAGGTCGAAGCCGAGGTCCAAGTCCAAGCCGAGGCCAAGGTCGAAGCCGAGGTCGAGGCTGAAGTCGAGCCCGAGCCCGAGCCCGAGGTCGAAGCCGAAGCCGAGGCCAAGGTCAAGGTCAAGGTCAAGGCCAAGGTTGAAGCCGAGGGCGAGTCCGGCGTCACCCAGGTCGCCCCCGGCCGACCAGCCCCTCACCCGCCTACCCTGACCCCGTGACGACCCCCGCCCCCCTCCACCACGCCCTCCACGACCCCGGCGACCCACCCCTTTGCCCCCTCCCCGCCCAAGTCGTAGGCCTCCTCCGCGACTTGGACGCCCCACCCGCCTCGCGGCCCACCTCCGACTGGTCCACGACGTGGCGTATCAGCTGCTGGACTGGATGACCCGCGAGCACCCGTCACTCCAACTCGACCACGACGCCGTGCTGTTCGGTGCCGCCACGCACGACATCGGCAAGGCGGTCCACGTCACCGAGCTCTCCGGCCCCGGTTCAGCCCATGAGCCCGCCGGCCGCGACCTGTTGCTGGCCCGCGGCATCGCCCCGGAGCTGGCCCGCTTCGCCGCCACCCACGCCGAGTGGACCCGCCCGGACAACGGCCTCGAAGACCTGCTCGTGTCCGTCGCCGACAAGATCTGGAAGGGCAAACGGGTCCAGGAACTGGAGGACCTGGTGGTCGCACGGCTCGCGACGGCGAGTGGACGGACGGCGTGGGAGGAGTTCCTGGCCTTCGACGACCTGCTCACGACCATCGGCGACGACGCGGAGCGGAGGCTGGCTTTTCAGGCGACGTACCCGGCCCGCCGGGCACGCTGAGACGGATCAGAATTCGAGGAGCGCGTCGAGGTCGATCTCGACAGGGAACGGAACCTCGGTGACGAGCTTGTCGTGATGCACCGGGTGCATCGGAGCGGGGATGTACGAGTGTGTGTCGGCATTGAGCCAGTACTCGTGCACGGCGAGCTTGCCGTCTCGGTCGAGTTCCACGCGCCAGTAGCACGGGACCTTGGCTCCGGCGAAGAGCGCCGGCTTGCTGACGCGGTCGGCTCGGCGGGAGCCGGGGGAGACCACTTCCACGACCATGACGTCGGGTTTGGCGACGTTCCTGTCGTCCACGATGACGCACTGCTCGTTCAAGACCCGATAGGGCTGGGTCCGGGCAGCCTTGAGCGCGCCGGCGATGCCGTCCCGTACCTCGTTGTGCCAGACGTTGGTCTGCCCACGGGCCGCGATCACTCCGTCCACGAGTTCCCAGTCGAAGGGCAGCTCAAGGTGCTTGACCTGGTCGAAGGACCAGCCTTCGGTCGGCGGGAACATCCAGGTGTCCTCGGTGGCCCGTCCCTGCTGGGGTGTGGCCATCACAGCTCCCGCGAACGCCATTACGCCTCGTGATCGTGTGCAACAAGTTTACAAGTGCCCCTCATGCCGCTACCTTCCGCAGAAGGCAGGGTGGGAGCGCTCCCATATGGGGCGGCGGACCGGAACCCGCCGCCCCTTCACGGCGCTCCCACCTCGCCCCACATCCGCACACCCGAAGCCGAACCTGAACCGAACCCGCATCTGCATCCGCATCCGCATCCGCACGGCCGTACCGAAGGAAACCCATCTGTCATGGTCCTGACATGCACGCGCCGACCGGCGCGCCGATTAAGCACCAGAACCCTCTTCCTCGTCCTGGTCTCCCTCCTCGCCACCATCCCCGCCTTCGCCCTCGTCGTCACGGCGGGCGGCAGGGCGGAGGCCCACGGCACCCCGATGAAACCCGGCAGCCGCACGTTCCTCTGCTGGCAGGACGCGCTGACCGACACCGGCGAGATCAAACCCGTCAACCCCGCCTGCAAGGCGGCCCAACAGGTCAGCGGCACAACGCCGTTCTACAACTGGTTCTCCGTGCTGCGCTCCGACGGCGCCGGCCGCACCCGCGGCTTCGTCCCCGACGGAGAACTCTGCAGCGGCGGCAACCCCAACTTCACCGGCTTCAACCTCCCCCGCGACGACTGGCCGTTGACCCACCTCACCTCGGGCGCGACCGTCGACTTCTCCTACAACGCCTGGGCCGCGCACCCGGGTTGGTTCTACGTCTACATCACCAAGGACGGCTTCGACCCGACCAAGACCCTCACCTGGGACGACATGGAGGACACCCCGTTCCTCACCGTCGACCACCCGCCGCTCAACGGCACCCCGGGCACGGTCGAGGCCAACTACTCCTGGACCGGCAAGCTTCCGGCCGGCAAGTCGGGGCGGCACATCATCTACATGGTCTGGCAGCGCTCGGACAGCGCGGAGACCTTCTACTCCTGCTCCGACGTCGTGTTCGACGGCGGCAACGGTGAAGTGACAGGGATTCACGACCCGGGCAACCCGACCGACCCCGTGCCGGGCACCTGCTCCGCCACCCGTAGGACCACGGGCAGTTGGACCGGCGGCTACCAGTCCGAGGTGACCGTCACCAACACCGGCGACGTCCCGATGCTCGGCTGGATGGTCGACTGGACCCTGCCCGCCGGCCAGAAGGTCAACAGCCTCTGGAACGGCAACCCCACCTACAACGGCCAGGACGTCATGGTCCACAACGCCGACTGGAACGGCTCGCTGAGCCCGGGGCAGAGCACGACGTTCGGATACGTCGTCTCGGGCGACGGCGGTGATACGGCAACGACCCTGCCCTGCCAGGTCGGCTGACCGCTGACCGCCGCTCAGGGCGGACCCGGTGGTGGTGTGCAGTCCACCGGGTCCGCGAGCCGGGCAGGCCGGGGGAGTACCTGTCCGGGTGGTGCGGGCTTGTGGTGACGCTGTGGTGCGACAACGTTGTCGAATTGGTCTACACATTACTCTACCGCGTCAAGGGACAACGATGTCAATCCAGTTGGCCCCGCGCGCCACCACCCCGTACGCACCCTTCCGTGGTACCGCTGGCACACGCTACTGTCCCTGCGGCTTGTGCGACCTGTGGTGCGCGACCCGTCCGAAGGAGGAGGGGCCGCGTCATGCGTTTCCGTCCTACGTCCCTGCTGCTCGCCGCCGCGCTCGCGGTCGGCGGCGCCACCCCCGCCCTCGCGGCGACGTCCGCACCCCCCGAGCTGGTCAAGGACCCGACGTCGTACGTCGACCCGCTCATCGGCACCAAGAACGGCGGCAATGTCTTCCCGGGCGCCGTGACCCCGTTCGGCATGCTCTCCTGGAGCCCGGAGAACACCAGAGGCGACGCCACCCGCACCGCCGCGCCCGGCGGTTACCTGCACGACGCCACCCGCATCCGCGGCTTCAGCCTCACCCACATGTCCGGCACCGGCTGCGCGGGCGGCAGCGGTGACATCCCGTTCTTCCCGTACGCCGGTGAGGTCACCTCCTCGCCCGCGAGCGACACCAAGGACGCCGTCTACGCCTCCGACTTCAGCCACGCCGACGAGACCGCCGAGCCCGGCCACTACAAGGTCGGCCTCGCGTCCGGCGTGACCGCGGATCTCACCGCGACACCCCGTACCGGCTCCGCCCGCTTCACCTACCCGGCCGACAAGCCCGCCTCCCTCCTCATCCGCACCGCCAACTCCGAGGTGGGCTCGGCCGATTCGACCGTCACCATCGATCCCGCGACGCGGACTGTGTCAGGGTCCGTCACGTCCGGTGACTTCTGCGGATACCTGGACCCGGAGGGCCAACGCGCCTACTACACCGTCTACTTCACCGCCCGCTTCGATCGCGCCTTCAAGTCCACCGGCACCTGGCAGGACGACAGGCTGACCCCCGGCTCGCGGGAAGCCTCCGGCGGTACCGGTGGCTTCTCCAACGGCGGGCGTCCCGTCGCAGGCAAGGGCGCGGGCGGATACGTCGAGTTCGCGCCCGGCGACGGGCCGGTCAACGTCAAGGTCGGTATCTCGTACGTCAGTCAGGCCGGCGCCGCCGCCAATCTCGCGGCCGAGAACCCGTCGTCCCGCTCCTTCGACGCCGTTCGGGAGGCCGCCGGCCGGGCCTGGCGCGACCGGCTCCGCGCCATCCGCGTCGGCGGCGGCACCGACGCCGAGCGCACCACCTTCTACACCGCGCTGTACCACTCCCTCCTGCACCCCAACGTCATCAGCGACGTCGACCGCAGATACCGCGGCAGCGACGGCAAGGTGCACTCGGTCGCGCGCGGCCACCAGGCCCAGTACGGGACCTTCTCCGGCTGGGACGTCTACCGGGACCAGGTGCAGCTGCTGACGCTGCTCAACCCGCGCACCGGGTCCGACATCGCCCAGTCCCTGTACGAACTCGCCCGGCAGAACGGCGGCATCTGGGACCGCTGGCTGCACGGCGCGAGCGGCACCCACGTCATGAACGGCGACCCCTCGCCGACCGCGCTGGCCGGCATCCGCGCCTTCGGCGGCACGGACTTCGATCTGCACGGCGCACTGGACTCGCTCGTCGAGGCGGCCACCGTACCCACCGCGCAGGACCTGTCCGCCGCCGGCAAGCCCGTGCTCTCGGTCGGCCAACGACCCTCCCTCGACAAGTACTTGAAGCTCCACTACATGCCGTCCGTCTCCAACGCCTGGGGCGGCGCGGCCGAGACCCTGGAGATGTCCGGCGCCGACTTCTCCCTCTCCCAACTCGCCACCGCGGCAGGGGAGAAGGAGACGGCAGCCGCCTTCGCCAAGCGTGCCCAGTGGTGGCAGAACAACTTCAACATCGCCGCCGACCCGACCGGCGGATACATCGCCAACCGCAAGGCCGACGGCAGCTGGGTCACCGGCTTCACCCCGGCCACGGGCAACGGGTTCGTCGAGGGTACGGCCGCCCAGTACACCTGGATGGTCCAGCACAACCCCGCCGGACTGTTCGCCGCGATGGGCGGCACCGACAAGGCGCTCGCCCGCCTCGACTCCTTCTTCCACGACGCCGACGGCGGCTGGGCCTTCACCGGCAGCGGCGGTGACAAGTCGGAGCTGGACAACGAGCCCTCGATCAACGTGCCCTACCTGTACGACTACGCGGGCGCCCCGTACAAGGCGCAGGAGACCGTACGGGCCGCGATGAAGCAGCTGTGGTCCACGCAGCCCGGTGGCATTCCCGGCAACGACGACCTCGGCGCGATGTCCTCCTGGTACGTCTTCTCCGCGCTCGGCATGTATCCGCAGGTGCCGTCCCGAGCCGAACTCGCCCTCGCCTCACCGCTGTTCCCGCGCGTCGAGATCGACCGTCCGGACGGCAACGACATCTCCATCCATGCGAGCGGCGCCGCCGCCGACGCCCCGTACATCACCTCCCTGAAGGTCAACGGCCGTACCAGCGAGCGCCCTTGGCTCCCGGCGTCCCTCGTGCGGGACGGCGGCCGACTCGACTACACGCTCTCCGGCACGCCCGACAAGGCCTGGGGCAGCGACCCCGCCGACGCCCCGCCGTCCTTCCGCCAGGGCGAGCAGCCGTACCAGATCGGTGTCGGGCCGACCACCGCGACGATCGAGCCGGGCGCGAGCACGAAGGTCGGCATCCGCGCGCTGTCGATGAGCGGCGGCACCGGCCCCGAGGTCCGCTTCAAGGTCGAGACGCCAGGCGGTGTCACCGCGACTCCCGCCGAGGGAACGGTCGTCGACGGCTCGCAGGAGATCACACTCGGCGCGGGCAAGGACGCCGAGCAGGGGTTCTACGACGCCAAGGTCACGGTGACCTCCGGCGACACCTCCTACGAGCAGCCCGTCGCCCTCACCGTCGCCGCCCCCGGCACCCTTCTCGCCGCCTACAACAACACCGGCGTCTCCGACGACCAGGGCGAGCACGACGAGGCGGACTACGACGGCGGCGGCTGGAGCTACTCCCGCCAGGCCCTCGCCGCCGCCGGTCTCACCCCGGGCGGCCAGGGGACGGTCGACGGACTGGGCTTCAGCTGGCCCGACTC
Source organism: Streptomyces cylindrosporus (assembly GCF_022698165.1). Taxonomy (GTDB): domain Bacteria; phylum Actinomycetota; class Actinomycetes; order Streptomycetales; family Streptomycetaceae; genus Streptomyces; species Streptomyces cylindrosporus. The sequence continues at coordinate 486,639 of NZ_JALDAY010000003.1, read as the reverse complement.
GCCGAGCGCCCGCCCCGACAACGCCTCGGCCGACGGACAGACCATCCAACTGGCCACTCCCGCAAGCAAGTTGTCCTTCATCGGCAGCGCGGTCAACGGCAACCAGCAGACCAAGGCCACCGTCACCTACACCGACGGCAGCACCGACACGATCGACCTCTCCTTCACCGACTGGACCGTCGGCGGGGGCGGCGGCACCGTCCAGTACGGCAACGAGGTCGTCGCCAGGACCGCGTACCGGAACGTCGCCGGGGCGGACAAGGACCCGGTGGCCACGTACGTCTTCGCCACCAAGCCCTTCGCGGCACCGGACGGCAGGACGATCGCCAGCGTGGAGCTGCCGCGGAACACGGACCTGCACGTGTTCACCCTCGCGACGGGCTGAGCTCCAACACCTCGGCCAGCCAGTCGAGTTGGCGGCGCACATGCACCGCGTCGCCGCCCTCGTGGCCGTTGAAGGGATAGGCGTGGATCTCCTTGCGGGGGTCCACGCCGCTCAGTTCCGCATAGCGGTTGCAGGCCGCGTACGCCCCGCTCGGCGGGCACACGGTGTCCCGCAGGCCCACCCCGAAATGGGCCGGGGCGGCGGCGCGCCGCGCGAAGGAGATGCCCTCCACGTACGACAGCGTGCGGTAGGCGGCCTCCTCCTCGCCCCGGTGCACCGCGAGATACGCGCTGATCTCGCCGTACGGGCTCGCGTCCGTGAGGTCCAGGGCCCGCCGGATCCCGCAGAGGAAGGGTGCGGTGATCAGGGCCGCCGCCAGGTCCGGCACCAACCCCGCGACGGCCAGGGCGAGTCCGCCGCCCTGGCTGTTGCCGACGGCGGCGACGCGCTCTCCGTCCACACCCGGCAGCGCGCGCACCGCCGTCACCGCGCGCACCGCGTCCGTGATCAGCCGCCGGAAGTGGTAGTCGCGCGGGTTCGGCAGGCCCCGTACCGCGGGGCCCGGTCCGCCCGGCGCCGAGGCGTGCGGGTCGGGGGTCGCCCCGCCGTTGCCGTACTGGTCGCCCTGGCCGCGGTTGTCCATCAGCAGATGCGCGTACCCGGCGTTCACCCAGGTCAGCCGCTCGTGCGGAAGCCCGCGCCCGCGGCCGTAACCGGCGTACTCGACGACCGCGGGGAGCGGGTCGCGCACCCCGGCGGGCCTGCTGTACCAGGCGCGCACCGGGTCTTTGGCGAAGCCGCGGAAGGTCACGTCCCAGGTGTCGGTCAGCCGCAGCCCGGTCCGCACCGGGGTCGCCGCCGCCAACACCTCCGCCTGCGCCGCCTCCTTGAGCGTGTCGCGCCAGAACTCGTCGAAATCCGGGGGCTCCTGGACGTCCGGGCGGTACTGCTCGAGCTCCCTGATCGGCAGGTCGAAGGCGGGCACAGGACACCTCGCATGAGTCGGTCGAAACAGTGAAACTTGCGGAGTGGGCCGGGACTTGGTCTCCCGGTTCTACCCCACTCAGGTCTCAGGTATCTCCTGCGCGACCCATTGACAGCGCTTTCTTCCTACCTCTAAGTTGCCGCGAAGTTACCGGTAAGCGCTCGAAAGTTTCGGCCACTTCTCCGCCCCACGGGAGGACCGAGCATGAGCACCACCATCAAGACGGCCTCTCCGCCCGGGACTCAGGACCCGCCGAAGACCACCGGCCGTCCGGCCCGGCGGAGCGGCCGGCGCAGGGACTGGCAGCTGTACTCGCTGGCCGTGCTGCCGCTGCTGTTCTTCCTGGTCTTCCGCTATCTGCCGATGATCGGCAACGTGATCGCCTTCCGCCGCTTCGAGCCGGGTGGCTCGATGTTCGGCGAGGAGTGGGTGGGCCTGCGCTATGTGCGGATGTTCCTCACCGACCCCACCTTCTGGCAGGTGTTCCGCAACACCCTGTGGCTCGGCGGGCTCACCCTCGTCTTCTGCTTCCCGATCCCGATCGTGCTCGCCCTGCTGCTCAACGAGGTGCGCCGGCGCTCGCTCAAGCGGTTCGTGCAGTCGGTGTCGTACCTCCCGCACTTCCTGTCGATCGTGATCGTCGCCGGACTCACCCTGCAGATGCTCGCCACCGACGGCCCGGTCAACCACGCCCTCGGCTGGTTCGGGCACGACCCGATCCGCTTCATCCAGGAACCCGAGTGGTTCCGCACGATCTACGTCGGCTCGGAGATCTGGCAGACCGCGGGCTGGGGCACGATCCTCTACCTCGCCGCGCTCACCACCATCGACGAGGACCTGTACGAGGCCGCGCGCATCGACGGCGCCAACCGCTGGCAGCAGATCTGGCACGTCACCCTGCCCGGCATCCGGCCCACCATGATCACGCTGCTGATCCTCAACGTCGGCACCTTCATGGCCGTCGGCTTCGAGAAGGTACTGCTGCTGTACAACCCGCTGACCTATCCAACGGCTGACGTCATATCAACTTACGTGTACCGAGCGGGTGTCGAGTCCAACAGCTTCAGTTACGCCGCCGCCATCGGGCTGTTCGAGGCGATCATCGGCCTGGTCCTGATCACCTCCGCCAACCAGCTCTCGCGCCGCACGGTGGGGACCAGCCTGTGGTGAGGCCGAGCCGCTCCTACCGGGTCTTCCAGGGCGTCAACGGGGTCGTCCTCACCCTCGTCGTGCTGGTGACGCTGTACCCGTTCGTCAACATCGTGGCGCGGTCCTTCAGCGGGGAACGACAGGTGCGGGCCGGTGAAGTGACCCTGTGGCCCAAGGGGTTCAGCCTCACCACGTACGACATCGTCTTCCACGACTCGATGTTCTGGCGGAACTACGGCAACACCGTCTTCTACACCGTCGTATCGACCGCCGTGGCCATGTTTCTGACGGCCTGTTACGCCTACGTCCTGTCGAAGAAGCACCTCAAGGGCCGCACCGCACTCGTCGGCGTCGCCGTCTTCACCATGTTCTTCACCGGCGGGCTGATCCCCAACTACGTCCTCGTCACCAGCCTCGGCCTGAAGAACACCGTGTGGGCGATCGCCCTCCCGAACGCCATCAGCGTCTTCAACCTGCTGGTGATGAAGGCCTTCTTCGAGAGCCTGCCGACCGAGCTGGAGGAGGCCGCGCAGATCGACGGGCTGAGCACCTACGGCATCCTGCTCAGGATCGTGCTGCCGCTGTCCAAGGCGGTCGTGGCGACAATGGTGCTCTTCTACTCGGTGTCCTTCTGGAACTCCTGGTTCAGCGCCTTCCTGTACATGGACAGCAGCGATCTGATGCCGGTCACGGTCTATCTGCGCAACCTCATCGCGGGCGCCACCGGCGGCGGCAACGCGGGCGCCACCACCGAGCAGCTCAGCCAGGTCGGGGCGACCATCCAGTCCGTCGCCATCGTGCTCACCGCGCTGCCGATCCTCTGCGTGTACCCGTTCGTCCAGCGCTACTTCGTCTCGGGCGTGATGCTCGGCGCGGTCAAGGGCTGATCCCAGCAACTCGCCAGCAACTCACCTACGGAACAAGGGAGTTCCCGTGAAGAACGCAGGAGAGCTGTCGCGGCGTCAGATCCTGGCCGCCGCCGGCTTCATCGGTCTCGCCACCCTCACCGGCTGCGGCAGCGGCGACGGGGGAGGGGATTCCAAGGACCTCTCCAAGAAGCAGAACGGCGCGATGAAGCACTACCGCGCAGGACAGCAGTTCAAGGCGACCAAAGCGCTGTCCTTCTCCATGCTCCACAACGACAACCCGGTCTACCCGCTCAAGTCCGGCTGGCTGTTCTGGAAGGAGGTCACCAAGCGCACCGGCGTGACCATCAAGCCCGTCGACGTGCCCCTCGCAGACTACGAGAAGAAGCGCAGCGTCCTCATCGGCGCGGGCGACGCCCCCTTCCTGATCCCGAAGACGTACCACCCCTCCGAGGTCGCCTTCGTCTCCTCCGGGGCGATCCTGCCGGTCAGCGACTACGTGCACCTGATGCCCAACTTCCAGGACAAGGTGCGCAGATGGAAGCTCGAACCCGAGCTCGACTCCATCCGCCAGTCCGACGGCAAGTACTACCTGCTGCCCGGCCTGCACGAGAAGCCCAAGTCCGGCTACTCGCTGTCCTTGCGCACCGACGTCCTCGACAAGCACGGGCTGAGCCTGCCGACCACCTGGGACGAGGTGCACGACGTCCTCACGGCGCTCAAGCAGGAGTACCCGGGCAAGTACCCCTGGACCGACCGCTGGAGCACCAACACCCCCTTCCCGTGCGGGGCGTTGTTCCAGTACCTCGGCCAGGCGTACGGCGTGAAGGCCGGCTGGGCCTACGACAACCTCAGCTTCGACACCCGGGCGAAGAAGTTCGTCTTCACGGCCACCCAGGACGCCTACCGGCAGATGATCGAGTACCTGCGCGGGCTCGTCGCGGAGAAGCTCCTCGACCCCGAGAGCTTCACCCAGCAGGACGACCAGGCCGTGCAGAAGCTGCTCGCCGAGAAGTCGTACGTCATCAGCGCCAACCCGCAGGAGCTGGTGCAGAACTACCGCTACAACCTGAACAAGCAGGTCAAGGGCGCGACCATCGAGATGGTCCCGGTGCCGCTCGGCCCCGCGGGCCCGGTGCTGCTGAGCGGCATCCGGCTGGAGAACGGCGTCATGGTCTCCAGCAAGGCCCTCAAGAGCTCCGACTTCGTCGCGATGATGCAGTTCGTGGACTGGCTCTGGTACTCGGACGACGGCCAGAAGTTCTGCAAGTGGGGCGTGGAAGGCGTCACTTACACCGAGTCCGGCGGCAAGTACACGCTGAAGCCCGGGATCTCCCTCATGGGCTCCGACCCCGACGCCCCGAAGGACCTCCAGAAGGACTACGGCTTCTTCAACGGCGTCTTCACCTACGGCGGCAGCTGGGAGCTGGTCTCCTCCAACTTCGGCCCGGACGAGAAGAAGTTCCAGGACGCCATGTCCCAGCGCAAGGAACTGCCCGTCGACCCCGCCCACCCGCTCCAGTCCTCCGAACAGGAACAGGCGACCCTCTGGGACACCCCGCTGAAGGACGCCGCCATCCAGAACACCCTCCAGTTCGTCCTCGGCAAGCGCCCGATGTCCGAATGGGACCAGCACATCGCCGAGTTGAAGGCGAAGAACATGCAGCAACTCGTCGACCTGCACAACAAGGCCTACGAGCGCTTCCAGAAGGAGAACGGGTGAGTCCCGGGCGGGAGGGGAGCCGCTTCCCGAGCCGCTTCCCCGACGCCTGGCGCCACTGCGTGGGCACCGGCCGTGTCGAACTCGCCCTGCGCCGCGACTACCAGGACTCCCTCGCCCTGCTGCAACGCGAGATCGGGTTCCGGTACATCCGCGGACACGGGCTGCTGAGCGACGGCATGGGCGTGTACCGGCCGTACGAGTGGCAGGGCGAGCGGCGGGTGCGACACTCCTTCACCTACGTCGACCAGGTGCTCGACGCCTACCTGGCACTCGGCATCCGGCCCTTCCTCGAACTCGGCTTCATGCCCGGCGAGTTGGCCTCCGGCGATCAGACCGTGTTCTGGTGGCGCGGCAACGTCACACCACCACGCTCGCACAAGGAGTGGGCCGAGCTGGTGCGGGCCACCGTCTCCCACCTCGTCGACCGCTACGGCCTCGACGAGGTGCGCACCTGGCCGATCGAGGTGTGGAACGAGCCCAACCTCCGCGACTTCTGGCAGGACGCGGACGAGCAGGCGTACCACCGGCTGTACGAGGTGACCGCGCACGCCGTGAAGGAGGTGGACTCGGAGCTCCAGGTCGGCGGGCCGGCGATCTCGCCCGGCGCGGACGAGTGGCTGGACCGCTTCGCCGAGTTCGTCGACCGGCGTGACGTGCCGGTCGACTTCGTGTCCAAGCACGCGTACAGCTCGGGCCCGGCCCAGCACGTCCCCTTCGGCGTCCACCAGACGCTGGCCCCGGCGACGGACCTGCTGACCCAGTTCGCGTCACCGAGGGAACGCATCAAGGGCACGCCTCTGGCCGAACTCCCGCTACACATAACGGAGTTCAACTCCTCCTACCGCCCCGACAACCCCATCCACGACACGGCCTTCCACGCCGCCTACCTCGCTCCCGTGCTGGCGGCCGGCGGCGACCACGCCGACTCCTTCTCCTACTGGACCTTCAGCGACATGTTCGAGGAGGCGGGGGTGCCGACCTCGCTCTTCCACGGCGGCTTCGGGCTGCTCACCCATCGGCAGGTGAAGAAGCCGACGTACCACCTGTACGCGTTCCTGGCCGGGATGGGGGATGAGCTGCTGGCACGCGGCGACGACCATCTGGTGACACGGCATCCGGACGGCCGGGTGACCGTGCTGGCCTGGGCGCCGGTCGACGCGAGCGGTGCGACGCCGGGGCCGGACCGGCATGTCGTACGGCTGTCGGTGCCGATGCGCGCGGGGGAGGCCTTCGTACGCCGGTCGACCGTGGACGAGGAGCACGGCAACGCGCGTACGGCCTGGCAGCGGATGGGCAGCCCGCGCTCCCCACGCCCGCACCAGCTCGACGTACTGCACGAGGCGGCGGAACCGGCCCGACGGCACGGGCGCCTGCCGGTCGAGGACGGGCGGGTCGCACTGGACCTGACGCTGGCCAGGCATGAGGTGACGCTCGTCGAAGTCAGTGCGGTGGTGGAAGAGGCGCCTGAATGGGCGGACGAGCAGAGGCTGTTGGGCGGTCGGCCGACATGAGAACACCGTCCATCGGCTTCGGAGCAGGCCCCCTCTCCCGCGCCGCCGCCCTCGTCCACACCCTCCTCACCGTCGAGGCACTCCTCCTCGTCGCCGCCTCTCCCGGCCTGGTCGCCCTGCTCCTCCTGGGCCCCGACCCGTCCAACCTCCCCCTCGCCGCCGTATGCCTGCTCCCCCTCGGCCCGGCCCTCTCCGCCGCGCTCTACGCCCTCCACCACCGCACCGCCGACCTCACCGACCTCCACCCGTCCCGCGCCTACCTCCGCGGCTGGCGCCTCAACGCGGCCCCGGTGCTGAAGATTTGGGCGCCTCTGCTGGCCTGGCTCACCGTCATCGGGTTCACGCTCACCCACTTCTCCGCGACCGGTCTGCCCGGCTGGTGGGCGCTGCTGCTGGCGGTCATCGGCCTCGCCTCTCTCCTCTGGGGCGCCCACGCGCTGGTCCTCACGTCGCTCTTCACCTTCCGCGCCCGTGACACCGCCCGCCTCGCCGCGTACTTCCTCTTCCGGCACGGCCGGGCCACCCTCGCCGCGGCCTCGCTGCTCGTGCTGGCCGCCGGGCTCACCGCCCTGCGCACGGAGGCGCTGCCCGCCCTGCTGGCCGCCCCGCTGCTGCTCTCCCTGCTGCACGGCAGCCGTCCGGTGATCGCCGAGACCCAGGAGGACTTCACCGCATGACCCCGCGGACCCCCAAGATCCCGTACGGCGGCGACTACAACCCCGAGCAGTGGCCGCAGGACGTCTGGGACGAGGACCACCGGCTGTTCACGCGGGCCGGCATCGACACCCTCACCGTCGGCGTCTTCACCTGGTCCCTCACCCAACCCGCCGAGGACACCTACGACTTCACCCTCCTCGACCGCATCCTCGACCGTGCCGCCGCCGAGAACCGGCGCGTCTGCCTCGCCACCGGCACCGCCGCCCTCCCGCCCTGGCTCGCCCACCAGTATCCCGAGGTCAACCGCACCGACTTCGAGGGCCGCCGGCACCGCTACGGCCAGCGCCACAACTTCTGCCCCAGCTCACCCGCGTACCGCCGCCTCTCCACCGCGATCGCCGCACACCTCGCCGAACGGTACGCACAGCACCCGGCGTTGCTCGCCTGGCACATCAACAACGAGTACGGCGGCGCCTGTTACTGCGAGCTGTGCGCCGAGGCGTTCCGGGACTGGCTGCGCCGGAAGTACGTCACCCTCGATGCCCTCAACGACGCCTGGTGGACCGCCTTCTGGTCGCACCGCTACACCGACTGGGACCAGATCGAGCCTCCGAACGCCCTCACCGAGCACTGGCGCGGACCCGACCACACGGCCTTCCAGGGACACACCCTCGACTACTTCCGCTTCACCACCGACGCCCTGCTCGGCTGCTTCCTGGCCGAGAAGGAGGCGATCCGCCGGTACGACACGGACACGCCCGTCACCACCAACTTCATGGGCATGTTTCGCCCCCTCGACTACCACCGCTGGGCACCCCACCTCGACTTCGCCTCCTGGGACAGCTACCCGCCCCTCGACGCCCCGCCCACCTGGCCCGCCCTGGCCCACGACCTGATGCGAGGGCTGAAGGGCGGCGCCCCTTTCTGGCTGATGGAGCAGACCCCGTCGACCACGGCCTGCCGTGACGTCAACCCCTTGCGCAGGCCGGGGGAGTTGAGGCTGGCCACCTTCCAGGCCGTCGCCCACGGCGCCGACGCGGCCCTGTACTTCCAGATGCGCGCCTCACGCGGCGCCTGCGAGAAGTACCACGGCGCGGTCATCGGACACGCGGGCCGCGACGACACCCGTGTCTTCCGCGAAGTCGCCCATCTGGGAGCGGAGTTGGCGGCCCTCGGGGACGCGACGCTCGGCGCCCGCACCCCCGCCCGCACCGCCGTGCTCTTCGACTGGGACAGCTGGTGGGCCCTGGAGATCTCCGACGGCCCTTCCCGGCTGGTCAAGTACCAGGAGGTCGTCCACGCCTACTACCGCGCCGCCCGCGAGGCCGGCGCCGACGTGGACGTGATCCCGCAGACCGCCGACCTCACCGCGTACGACGTCGTACTCGCCCCCGTCCTGCACATGGTCAAGGGCGACCTCGCCACCCGCCTCGAAGCCGTCGCCGACCGCGGCGGCACCGTCCTGACCACCTTCCTCTCCGGCCGCGTCGACGAACACGACCGCGCCTTCCTCACCGACGTTCCCGGCCCGCTCGCCCCGCTGACGGGCGTCCGCGTCGACGAATGGGACGCGCGCGCACCGGAGTTCGTCCAGCACATCCCCGAACTCGGCGCGCAGGCGCGGCTCGTGTTCGAGATCGTGCTGCCGCAGGGCGCCGAGCCGGTCGCCACCTACGGCGACGACTTCTACGCGGGGACTCCGGCCGTCACCCGGCATGCCTTCGGCGAGGGCGAGGGCTGGTACGTGGCCACGGCCCTCGACCAGCCGGGCGTGGACCAGGTGGTGCGCCGGGTACTGGACCGCCACGGCCTGCTCGGCCCGTACGCCGGCCACCCCACCGTCGAGACCGCGACCCGAGTCGCCCCCGACGGCACCCGCCTCCTCTTCCTCCTCAACCACGCCGGGAAACCTGCCCACTTGACGGCCCACGCCACTGCCACGGACCTCCTCACCGGCAAGGAGACGGAAGCGGGCGACCCGCTCACCCTCGACCCGCTGGGCGTGGCCGTCCTGCGGCTTCAGGAACGCCGTCAGTAGATGACCCGCCCCCGCTCGTCCGGCACCCCGGACTTCCGCAGGAAGTAGCTGTTGATCTGATCGCGCCACTCGCGAGCGCACCGGAGCTGCTCCACGAAGAGCTCCGTCACCCGCTGGTGGCGCGCCGGCGTCACCAGCCCCGCCAGCGACTCCCACACCCGCGCGGCCTCCTCCACCTCCGCGACGCCCTCGAAGTGCGTGTCGTAGATGTGCTGGATCACGGTCTTCCCGCTCTTCAGCACATGCCCGTACGGCACATGGTGGAAGAACAGCAGCAGCTCGTCCGGGCAGGTGTCCGGCGACTCGTAGATCTCGGCCCACGGCTTCGCGTACTGCCCCGCGTATCCGGTCCCGCTCGCCACACTCCGGTCGACGCCGATTCCGTCCCGGTCGGCGAAGTGGTACGTGCCCCACGGGCTGTACTCGTACCCGTCCACGCTCGGCCCGTAGTGGTGCCCCGGCTGCACCATGAACCCGACCCCGAGTGGCGCGGTGTACTTCTCGTACGTCCGCCACGAACCGTCCAGGACCGCGTGCAGCCCCGCCGCCGGCCCCGCCCCGAAGGTCAGCCCGATCCACTCGTCGAGGATCACGACCGGATCGGCGTCCGGCTGCCAGGCGAGCCGCCCGAAGGTGTAGAGGTTGGCCTGGGCGAGGGGGTGCCCGGTCCAGAACGGGTCGTCCCCGACGTTGGACACGGCCACCAGTTCCTCGAAGGCCGGGCCCTCCTGATCCGCGGCGAACCGGAGCACCTCGCTCCACATGGGTCCCAGCCAGCAGACATGGCGTTGCTGTCCGGTGTACTCCTGCGTGGCCTGGAGCTCCACGGCGAGAGTGCTATGTGACATAGCACTGATCAACGGCGACACCGGCTCCCGCACCTGGAAGTCCATCGGCCCGTGCTTCACCTGAAGCACCGCGTTCGCCGCGAACGCCCCGTCCAGCGGCAGGAAGTGGTCGTACGCGGCCCGTGCCCGGTCCGTCGTCCGGTCCCGCCAGTCCTGCCGGTGGTCGTAGACGAAGGCCCGCCAGTGGACCGTGCCCCCGTGCGGCTCCAGGGCCGCGGCCAGCATGTTCGCGCCGTCCGCATGCGTGCGCCCGTACGCGAACGGCCCCGGCTGCCCCTCCGAGTCGGCCTTCACCACGAACCCGCCGAAGTCCGGTATCGCCTCGTACACCCGAGCGGTCGCCCCGGCCCACCATTCGCGCACCCGCTCGTCGAGCGGATCGGCCGTCTCCAGCCCGTCGAGCACGATCGGCGCGGCGAAGGTGACCGACAGGTGCGTGCGGATCCCGTACGGCCTGAACGCCCCGGCGATGTCGGCCACTTCACCGATCCGGTCGGTGAGCAGCCGTGCCTCGGTCTCGTGCACGTTGACGTTGTTGACGGACACGGCGTTGACCCCGCAGGCCGCGAGCAGCCTGCCGTACGCCCGTACCCGCTCGAACTCCCCGCGGGCCCGACCGTCGGCCCAGAACAGCGACCCGCCGGCGTACCCGCGCTCCACCTGCCCCATGACCGGGTGCACGGCCACGTTGTCCCAGTGGTTCACCATGCGCAGGCCCAACGCCGGTTCATGGAGCACCCGTTGGCAATCCCCGCCGAACGCCTCCTCCCCGAGCCGCACGACGTGGAAGAAGCCGTACAGCAGCCCCCGCTGCCCGGTCGCCGTGACCGTCGTACGCCCGTCGACGCGTTCGTAGCCGAAAGCCTCCGACGAGTCGTCGCCGGTCAGCTCCAGCACCAGGTCGTACGGCTCGGGGGCCGCGTCGCGGTCGACGCGGCCCCCGAACCTTGCGCAGGCCTCGGCCACTTCCCCGTGCACCGTCTCCACCAGTGGGCCCGATCCGCGGATCAGGGTCCGCCGGCTGCCGAGCGGCCGGAAGGCCGCGGACGGCAGCCAGGCCGGGTCGACACCCTCGGGCAGGACGGGCACGGGATGCGGCACGGGATCCTCCAACTCGGCTGCTCAGGCGAGCAGTTCGACCTCCGACACCACCGCCTCACCGGAGAGCACGAGACGGTACTTCCCGTACGTACCCGGAGACCCCACGGTGAACGCCCGTGTCTGCCTGTCCCATGTGAAGGACTCGCCGGACCGCCGGTCCAGCGTCTTCCACTTGGTCCCGTCGTCCGAGCCCTGGAGCGTCCAGCCGGTCGGCGCCTTCGTGTGGTCCGTCGACGAAGTCACCGTGTACTGGAGGCCCTTGACCGGACCGGACACCGGCAGGTCCACCGAGGTCACGGTCGCGTCCGTCGCCGAGGTGTTGTCGAACAGCGGCCCGTCACCCTTGAGCACGTCCGCACGCGGCGTCGGCACCTTGTCGTCCTGGGTGATGGAGACCGGCGCCGCGTTCTTGCCGGAACCCCACGCGGACGGCTTCGAACCCATGTCGAAGTCGAGCACCCCGCCCTTCTCCAGGAGCGAGTGAGGCAGCGAAGTCGACGTCCAGGTACGGCCGTTGACCTTCAGGCCCTGCACATAGACGTTCTTCGTGCTGTTCTTCGGCGCCCTGACGACCAGGTCCTGGCCGTTCTCCAGATGGACCGTCGCCTTCTTGAACAGCGGGGAGCCGATGGCGTACTCGCCGCTGCCCATCACCAGGGGGTAGAAGCCGAGCGCCGAGAAGAGGTACCAGGCCGACTGCTCGCCGTTGTCCTCGTCCCCGTGGTAGCCCTGCCCGATCTCGCTGCCGGTGTAGAGGCGGGAGAGCACCTCGCGGACGTTCTTCTGCGCCTTCCAGGGCTCGCCGGCCGCGTCGTACATGTAGTTGACGTGGTGGGCGACCTGGTTGGAGTGCCCGTACATGCCCATCCGGACGTCCCGCGCCTCGGTCATCTCGTGGATGACACCGGAGTAGGAGCCCTTCAGGTCCGGGGACGCCGTCTCCGGGGTCGCGAAGTACTCGTCGAGCTTGTCACCGAGAGCTTTGCGGCCGCCGTACAGGTTGGCGAGACCGCGGCTGTCCTGCGGGGCCGTGAAGGCGTAGCCCCAGCCGTTGGTCTCCGTGTAGTCGTAACCCCACACGCGCGGGTCGTACGTGGCGGAGTCCACGCGCCAGTCGCCCTTGGCGTCCTTGCCCTGGAAGAACCCGGCCTTGGAGTCGAAGAGGTTGACGTAGTCCTGGGCGCGGTTGAGGAAGTACTCGGACTCCTCCTTGTAGTGCTTCTCGCCCGTCTTGTTGTAGAGGGCCTGGCCCATCTTCGCGATGCCGTAGTCGTTGACGTAGCCCTCCATCGCCCACGACAGGCCCTCGTGCGTGTCGTCGCTCGTGTAGCCGAGGAAGGGGGAGGTGCTCATGCCCTTGCGGCCCACGCCCGAGGCCGGCGGCACGACCGTCGCGTTCTTCAGGGCCGCGTCGTACGCCGCCTTCGCGTCGAACTTCACGCCCTTGACGTACGCGTCCGCGAACGCCACGTCCGAGGAGGTGCCGGTCATCAGGTCCGCGTAGCCGGGGGAGGACCAGCGCGAGGTCCAGCCGCCGTCCTTGTACTGCTGCACGAACCCGTCGACCATCTCGCCCGCCTGAGAGGGCGTCAGGAAGGAGTACGCCGGCCAGGTGGTCCGATAGGTGTCCCAGAAGCCGTTGTTGACGTACACCTTGCCGTCGACGATCTTCGCGCCGGTGTGGGTCGGGGTGTCCGGGCCCGGCATCGGCGAGAACGGCGAGGCGTACTGGTACTTCGAACCGACCTTCTCGAAGCCGGAGTTGGGGTACAGGTACAGCCGGTACATGCTGGAGTACAGCGTGGTCAGCTGGTCCGGCGTGGCGCCCTCGACCTCGACCTTGCCGAGCAGCCTGTCCCAGGTGCGCTGGGCCTGCTTCTTCACCGTGTCGAAGGACGTGCCGTCCGGGATCTCCTGGCGGAGGTTGTCCTTGGCCTGGTCGACGCTGATGAGGGAGGTCGCCAGGCGCAGGGTCACGGTGTGGTCGGAGCCCGCGTCGAAGCGGAGATATCCCTTCACCCCGCTGGACGAGCCGTCGGTCGCCTTCTTGTCGAAGACGCCGTACACGAAGAGCCGGGTGGCACCGGCCGACTGCCCGGACTTCACGTCCGAGTAGCCGGTGACGATCCCGTTCTCCTTGTCGAGCGTGAGGCCCGCCTGCTCGGTCACGTTGTCGAAGACGACGCTCGCGTCGTCGCCCGGGTAGGTGAAGCGCAGCGAGGCCGCGTGGTCGGTCGGGGCCATCTCGGCCTTCAGGCCGTTCTCGAACGTCACGCCGTAGTAGTACGGCCGCGCCGTCTCGTTCTCGTGCCGGAAGGCCAGCTCACGGGCCTCGCGGCCGGTGTCCGGGGTGCCCGACGCGACGGACGGCATCACCTGGAAGGTCTGCCGGTCGCCCATCCACGGGCTCGGCTCATGACTCGCGCTGAACGCCTGGATCGTCGGCAGGTTGTCGTCGTTGTTCGCCCGCGCGTACTCGTACAGCCAGTCCAGCGAATTCGCGTTGGTGACCGGCGTCCAGAAGTTGAAGCCGTGTGGCACGGCGGTCGCGGGGAAGTTGTTGCCGCGCGAGAAGCTGCCGCTGGAGTTGGTGCCGCGGGTGGTCAACGCGTAGTCCGACAGATGCGCCTTCGGCTTCTCGGGAGCGACGGGCCTGATCGCGATGTCGTCCAGCCAGCCCCGGAACTTCGCCGGCCCCTTCGGGGAGTCGTACGCCACCAGGATCCGGTCGACGGTCTTGCCGGCCGCGACCGAGCCGATCCGCGACAGGACGTTGTTCCACTGGTTGACGTAGAGGATCTTCGCGGCCCCCTGTTCCTGCGGCGACAGCCCGAACCCGTGCTGGTCGGTCGCGCCCAGGTCGCTGAGGTAGGTGCCGTCCGTGAAGGCCAGGTCCACCGACACGTTCGTGGCGTCGTAGTCCCGGTCGCCGTCCGCCATCTGCGGATAGATCCGGTACGACAGCTGAGTGTCGCGGCCGACGGCCACGTTCACGTCGAAGACCTTGTTGTACGAGTACGCCCGCCCGTCGGCGGTGTGCCGGCCGGCGTAACGCAGGGCACGCTTTCCGGTGAACCCGGCCGCCGCCTTCGCCGTCGGCGAGCCGCTCGGGCCGTGGTCGACCAGCGAGAGCATGTCCTGCGGGACCGGGCCGCCGCTGCCGCCCGTGGAGAACTGCACGTCGGCGATCTGAAGGATGTCCGAGGCGCCGTTGTTCTTCGTCACGTCGAGGCGGAAGTGCTGGTACTCGGCGGGCTCGGCGAGGTCGTACGACTTCGTCTGGAACCGCTCGGAGAAGGTCTGCCCGGAGCGGGTGTCGACGGTCTTCCAGTCCTTGCCGTCGGTGGAGCCCTGCAGGGTCCAGTCCTTGGGGTCGCGCTCCTCGAAGTCGTTCGCGGACGTGATCGCGTACGTCACGATCTTCAGCGGCTTGTCGAGGTCGAACTCGACCCAGCCGGTGGGCTCGAAGGTCAGCCACTTGGTGCCGGCCTCGCCGTCGACGAGGTTCTCCTTCACCTCGCCGCCGCCCGTGTTCTCGCTGCTCGCCCGCAGATCGGTGATGTGGTCGTTCACATTGCCCGGGATGCCGCTGCTGTAGCCGCCGTCGACGCCGGAGGCCCGCTTGCCGCCGTCGGCTGACGTGTCGACCGTGTTCAGCCAGTCCGGCGCCGGGTCACCCGACTCGAACGAGGACGAGAACTGCTCGTCGGCCCCGGCCGCGGCCTCCGGCAGGGCGACCGCCGCCCCCTGTGTCCCCACCGCCATGACAAAGGCGGCCGTGAGCACGACCGCCGGACCCCATCTGTGCCGAGCTCTGTGTCGCATTGGCCCAGACCCTCCCTGCAGCTCATTCGGACAACGTTGTCAACTACGAGGCGCAGAGACCAGTAGTGGGTCAAGTGGTCAGTGATGTCAAGGGTGTTGAGTGTGGCATTCGGGGCCTATGTCGCGAATTTTTCCGGCAAGCGGTGCACAGGCCGCTCATATTTCCGCGAGGTCTCAACTCGGAAAAGACCGACGACCAACCTTGCATTCGATCTTGCTCCGTTGGCGGGAAGTGGACTATACCTGTCGGCGATTCACACGATCTGTACGGCATGATTCGCACTTCCTGCACGACCCTGCTTGACCTGACCGCGGTGCCGGGGAGGATCCGGTTCACCGCCTGAGTCCTGGAGAAGGCGAGGACTTGAGCATGGGATCCACTTCCGCCGAGAACGACGGCATCGGGGGCGTCGGCCGCCGCGATCTGATCAAGCGTTCGGCCGCACTCGGCCTGATCGCCGTACCCACGATGAGTTTCCTGTCGGCGTGTGCCAGTGGTGGCGGAGACGACAACTCCGGCAACAACGACCAGGGCAAGACCTCCAAGTCGAACCCCTTCGGCGTTGAGAAGAACAGCAAGCTCGACGTCGTCGTCTTCAAGGGCGGATACGGCGACGACTACGCCAAGGCGTGGGAGGCCAGCTTCCAGAAGAAGTGGAACGTAACTTCCACCCACACCGGCACCCAGGAGATCACCGGCAAGCTCCAGCCCCGCTTCAACGCGGGCAACCCGCCGGACATCGTCGACGACTCCGGCGCCCAGCAGATCAAGATCGACGTCCTGTACAAGAACGGCCAGCTGCTGGACCTGTCCTCGGTCCTCGACGCCCCGGCGATCGACGACCCGAGCAAGAAGGTCCGCGACCTGATCATCCCGGGCACGCTCGACGCGGGCATGCAGGAGGGCAAGACCGTCGCCCTCAACTACATCTACACGGTGTGGGGCCTGTGGTACTCCGGCAAGCTCTTCAAGGAGAAGGGCTGGGAGGAGCCCAAGACCTGGGCCGACTTCATCAAGGTCTGTCAGGCCGCGAAGAAGGAGGGCATCGGCGGTCTCGCCCACCAGGGCAAGTACCCGTACTACATCAACGTCGCCATCATGGACCTGATCGCCAAGACCGGCGGTCTGGACGCCATGAAGGCGATCGACAACCTCGACCCCAAGGCGTTCGTCGGCTCCGACGCGGCGCAGGCCGGCGTCGAGGCGATCTACGAGGTGGTGGAGAAGGGCCTGCTCATGCCGGGCACCAACGGCCTCACCCACACCGAGTCGCAGACCCGCTGGAACCAGTACAAGGCCGCCTTCATCACCTGCGGTTCCTGGCTGGAGAACGAGCAGCTCAAGCAGACGCCGTCGGACTTCGACATGAAGTTCATGCCGATGCCGCTGCTGCCGGACAGCAAGCTGCCCTTCGAGGCGATCCGGGCCGGCTCCGGCGAGCCCTTCATCATCCCGGCGAAGGCCAAGAACCTGCCCGCGGCCAAGGAGTTCATGCGCAGCATGCTCTCCAAGGAGTGGTCGACGCTGTTCGCCAAGGAGGCCAACTCCCTCACCATCCTCAAGGACGGCGTCGACGCCAGCGTCAAGCTGCGGCCCGGCACGCAGTCCACGGTCGAGGCGTCCAAGGCGGCCGGTGACAACACCTTCCGTTACCTCTACACCGAGTGGTACAGCGAGATGGGTGCCGCCATCGAGGCCGCGTCCAACGAGCTGATGTCCAAGCGCATCCAGCCGAAGGAGTGGCTGAAGCGGTGCCAGGCCGCGGTCGACAAGCAGGCCAAGGACCCGGCCTCCAAGAAGAACCACCGGGACTGACCGCAACGCCGATCCCCGGGCCGGAGCGCTCCGGCCCGGGGAAGGACCCCAGGGGCAGGAAACGCCAATGCGCAAAGGGCAGTACAGGTTCGTCGCGGGATTTCTCTTCGTTCCCGTGGCGCTCTATCTGATCTTCGTGATCTGGCCGTACATCCAGACGTTCGGCTATTCCCTGACCGACTGGAAGGGACAGTCGCAGACCTTCAAGTTCGTCGGCCTGGACAACTACAAGGCGCTGTTCCACGACGACGTCTTCATGCAGGCCATCTGGCACAACATCCTGTTCCTGATCTTCATCCCGGTGATCACCATCCTGCTCGCGCTGTTCTTCGCTTTCATGGTGAACGCGGGCGGGCGCAGCAAAGCCGGCGGAGTGTCGGGCGTCGCCGGATCGAAGTTCTACAAAATCATCTACTTCTTTCCGCAGGTGCTGTCCCTGGCGATTGTCGCGGTGCTGTTCAACGCGGTCTACCGCAGCGACGGCGGCGGTCTGCTGAACGGGTTCCTGATCAAACTGCACCTGGTCGACGCCAACAACCCCGTGGAATGGCTGAACGAGCCGAACCTGGTGCTGTGGGCGCTGCTGGCCGCCGTGGTCTGGCACGGCGTCGGCTTCTACCTGGTGCTGTTCTCGGCCGCCATGCAGTCCATCCCGAGGGACATCTACGAGGCCGCCCTCATCGACGGCGCCGGCCGCAACCAGTCCTTCTTCCGCATCACCCTGCCGCTGCTGTGGGACACCGTGCAGACCGCCTGGGTGTATCTCGGCATCGTCGCGATGGACATGTTCGTCCTGGTCTCCTCGATGACCGCGAACATGGGCGCGTACGGCGGCGGCCCCGACCACCACAGCGACGTCATGTCGACGGTGATGATGCGCAACTTCCAGTACTTCGGCAAGAGCGGATACGCCTGCGCCATGGGCGTCGTCATGCTGCTGCTCACCCTGGTCCTGTCCGTGGTCATGCTGCGTGCCACCCGCCGCGACCGCGTCGAGTTCTGAGCGGGAGATACGACGATGAGCGCACCCCTCAAGGAGACCGCCGCCCAGGGCGGCACCATTCCGCCCCAGCCCAGCGTCGCCAAGGCGTCGCCCCGCCCCGGAGACAAGCGCGGCGAGGGCGTCGTACTGAACGTCTTCTCGCACGGCTTCCTCGCCCTGTGGGCCCTGCTGATCGTGCTGCCGCTGCTGTGGCTGGTGATCAGCTCCTTCAAGACCGACGCGCAGATCGGCGGCTCCGCCTTCGGGTGGCCCCAGAACTGGACCTTCGACGTCTTCCACCGCGCCTGGAACAAGGGCATCGGCGACTACTTCCTGAACACCGTGATCGTGCTGGTGTTCTCGGTGCCGCTGACGATGCTGTTCGGCTCGATGGCCGCCTACGTGCTGGCCCGCTACCAGTTCTGGGGCAACCGGCTGCTGTACTACTTCTTCGTCGCCGGCGCGATGTTCCCGGTGTTCCTCGCCCTCGTCCCGCTGTTCTTCATGGTCAAGCGGCTGGACATGCTGAACACCTATCAGGGCCTGATCCTGGTCTACATCGCCTACTCGATGCCGTTCACGGTCTTCTTCATGCACGCCTTCTTCCGGACCCTGCCCACGGCGGTCTTCGAGGCGGCGGTCCTGGACGGCGCCTCGCACACCCGGACCTTCTTCCAGGTGATGCTGCCGATGGCGAAGCCGGGCCTGATCAGCGTCGGGATCTTCAACACGCTGGGCCAGTGGAACCAGTTCATCCTGCCCACGGTCCTGATGCAGCCGCAGAGCGGCTCCGACCCCGAGCGGTACGTCCTCACCCAGGGCCTCATCCAGCTGCAACAGCAGCAGGGCTACGCCTCCGACCTGCCCGTCCTCTTCGCCGGCGTGACCATCGCGATGATCCCGATGCTGGTGGTGTACCTGTCCTTCCAGCGCCAGGTGCAGGCGGGCCTGACCTCGGCGACGCTGAAGTGAACGGAGAGTAGCCGACGAGCCGCCCCGGCGGCGCTCCGCAACCGGCCGCGCACGCGCCGCTCCCGAGTCCGGGGAGCGGCGCGTACGTATGTACGACCGTGTGTCCAAGGACCCGGATCCGGTTCAACCTCTTGACGGGAGGCAACCCGAACGGCTCAGCTTAGAGTTCACTAGTTGGACATAGACGGGGCCTCACCGATGCGGTCCCGTGCGCAGGAGGTCGTCGTGGAGACTCCGGGGTCGCAGTCGTCACTGCACCGAGCCAACCTGGAGCGGGTCGTACGGGCCGTCCGGCTGGCCGGGTCACTCACGCAGGCGGAGATCGCGAGGACCACGGGGCTGTCCGCGGCGACGGTCTCCAACATCGTCCGCGAGCTCAAGGACGGCGGAACGGTCGAGGTCACGCCCACGTCGGCGGGCGGCCGCAGGGCGCGCAGCGTCTCGCTCAGCGGCGACGCGGGCATCGTCATCGGCGTCGACTTCGGGCACACGCACCTGCGCGTCGCGGTCGGCAACCTCGCCCACCAGGTGCTGGCCGAGGAGTCCGAGCCGATGGACGTGGACTCCTCCTCGACCCAGGGCTTCGACCGGGCGGAGGAGCTGGTCAATCGCCTGATCAGCGCAACGGGCGTCGACCGGGCCAAGATCGCCGGAGTGGGCCTGGGCGTACCGGGCCCGATCGACGTGGAGTCCGGCACCCTCGGCTCGACCGCGATCCTGCCCGGCTGGACCGGCACCAAGCCCGCCGAGGAGCTGCGGGGGCGGCTCGGCGTGCCGGTGCACGTGGACAACGACGCCAACCTCGGCGCCCTCGGTGAGCTGGTGTGGGGCAGCGGCAGAGGCGTCCGTGATCTTGCTTACATCAAGGTGGCCAGCGGTGTCGGCGCCGGCCTGGTGATCGACGGGAAGATCTACCGCGGCCCGGGTGGCACAGCGGGAGAAATCGGTCATATTACTCTTGATGAATCCGGCCCCGTCTGCCGCTGTGGAAACCGGGGCTGCCTGGAGACCTTCGCGGCGGCGCGCTATGTGCTTCCGCTCCTCCAGTCCAGCCATGGCACCGATCTGACGATGGAAGGCGTCGTGCGGCTGGCCAGGGACGGAGACCCGGGCTGTCGTCGGGTGATCGCCGACGTCGGCCGACACATCGGCAGTGGAGTGGCCAATCTCTGCAATCTGCTGAACCCGAGCCGGGTGGTCCTGGGCGGTGATCTCGCCGAGGCCGGTGAGCTGGTGCTCGGGCCGATCAGGGAGTCCGTCGGCCGCTACGCCATCCCCAGCGCGGCGCGTCAACTCTCCGTTCTCCCGGGGGCACTTGGGGGCCGTGCTGAGGTGCTCGGAGCGCTCGCTCTCGCGCTGAGCGAGATGGGCGATTCGACCCTTTTGGACGGCACGCTGGCTACCGCCACCCCTGCCTTCACTTAGAGAACGGATGGCACCGTTGCCATCTCGTTAAGGATTTACTTCTTGACGTCGCACGTGTGGCCGAGTTGACTTCCAGCCACCTCGGCCGCAACGTCGCGGCCTCGTCAGGGAGGTTTCTGAAGTGAACACGCGTATGCGTCGTGCCGCGTTCGCCGTTGCCGCTGGTGCGATGGCTGTTTCCCTCGCCGCCTGTGGCTCCGCGAAGGAGTCCGGCGACAAGGCCGAGTCCTCGAGCTCCGGCGCGAAGGGCGACAACATCAAGGTCGGTCTGCTCCTGCCGGAGAACAAGACCGCGCGCTACGAGAAGTTCGACCGTCCGCTGATCGAGAAGAAGATCAAGGAACTGACGAACAACAAGGCGACGATCCAGTACAACAACGCTCGCCAGGACGCCAGCCTCCAGGCCCAGCAGGTCGACACGATGATCACCAACAAGGTGGACGTGCTCATCCTGGACGCCGTGGACGCCAAGGCCATCCAGAACTCGGTCCAGAAGGCCAAGGACGCCGGCATCAAGGTCGTCGCCTACGACCGCCTCGCCGAGGGCCCGATCAGCGCCTACACCTCCTTCGACAACGAGGAGGTCGGCAAGACGCAGGGTGAGGCCCTGCTGACCGCCCTGGGCTCGAAGGCCACCAAGTCCTCCAAGATCGTCATGATCAACGGCTCGGTGACCGACCCGAACGCCGCCCAGTTCAAGAAGGGCGCGCACTCCGTCCTCGACGGCAAGGTCACCATCGCCAAGGAGTACGACACCAAGGAGTGGTCGCCGGACAACGCCAACTCCGAGATGGAGGCCGCGATCTCCGCGGTCGGCGCCAAGAACATCGCGGGCGTCTACTCCGCCAACGACGGCATGGCCGGCGGTATCATCACCGCCCTCAAGGCGGCCGGCATCTCCGTCCCGGTCACCGGCCAGGACGCCGAGCTCGCGGGTGTGCAGCGCATCGTCGCCGGTACGCAGTACATGAGCGTCTACAAGCCGTACGCCCCCGAGGCCGACGCCGCCGCCGAGATGGCCGTGGCGCTCGCCAAGGGCCAGAGCCTGGACTCCGTCGCCAAGGACAAGGTCTCCAGCGGCTCCGCCACCGACGTCCCGTCCGTCCTGGTCCCGGTCCAGTCCCTGACCAAGGACAACATCAACGACACCGTCATCAAGGACGGCGTCTACACCGCCGCCGACATCTGCACCTCCGCCTACAAGGCGGCCTGCGACAAGCTCGGCATCAAGTAAGCAGCGACGCGTCCCTTCCCAGGTAGGGGAATTCGCCCTTGAATTCCCCTACGGGACGCTCGCTCCGAAGGCTCCTCCGGCGCCCCGCGCATCAAACAGCCCCGCAAGCTAGCTGCGGGGCGCCGGACGGAAACTCCCCCGATTCTTTTTCTGCACTACCTTCCGCCGGGTCAGGCGGCGAAGGAGATGGTTCACGTGTCCGCTACGCCCGTGCTGGCGTTGCGCGGGGTCTCCAAGCGGTTCGGTGCCGTTCAGGCGCTCACCGACGTAGAGCTTGAGGTCCACGCCGGTGAAGTGGTCGCCCTGGTGGGCGACAACGGCGCCGGAAAGTCCACGCTGGTCAAGACGATCGCCGGCGTGCACCCCATCGATGAGGGCGTCATCGAATGGGACGGCAAGGCCGTCCAGATCAACCGGCCGCACGACGCCCAGGCCCTGGGCATCGCGACCGTCTACCAGGACCTCGCGCTGTGCGACAACATCGACGTCGTCGGCAACCTGTTCCTCGGCCGCGAACTGCGGAAGTGGGGCGTCCTCGACGAGGTCGAGATGGAGCGCCGCTCCCAGGAACTCCTGCGGACGCTGTCCATCCGCATCCCCAGCGTGCGCATCCCGATCGCCTCGCTCTCCGGCGGTCAGCGCCAGACCGTGGCCATCGCCCGCTCCATGCTCGGCGAGCCCAAGCTGGTCATCCTCGACGAGCCCACCGCCGCCCTCGGCGTCGAGCAGACCGCGCAGGTCCTCGACCTGGTCGAGCGGCTGCGCGAGCGCGGCCACGCGGTCATCCTCATCAGCCACAACATGGCCGACGTGAAGGCCGTGGCCGACAAGGTCGCAGTGCTGCGCCTGGGCCAGAACAACGGCGTCTTCGAGGTCAAGACGACCTCGCAGGAGGAGATCATCTCCGCCATCACCGGCGCCACCGACAACGCGGTCACCCGCCGTGCGGCCCGCACGACCAGCACGAACGGGGAGGTTTCCAAGTGAGCATCGACAAGACCTCCGCGACGCCGCAGGACGAGCACGCCGTCGAGAACCCCGAGGCCGCCGCTGCCGCGGTGACCGCGGTCGACCCGCGCCTCCTCGTCCGCGAGCAGGGCCTGACGGGCTACATCGGCGAGTTCAAGCGCAAGATGAAGACCGGTGAGCTGGGCTCCCTGCCGGTCATCATCGGCCTGATCGCCATCTGCGTGATCTTCCAGTCGCTGAACTCCAACTTCCTGTCCGCGCAGAACCTGAGCGACATCACCGTCACGATGGTCGGCACGGGCATGATCTCCGTCGGCATCGTCTTCGTGCTGCTGCTCGGCGAGATCGACCTGTCGGTCGGCTCGGTCAGCGGCGCGGCAAGCGCCCTGGCGGCCGTTCTCGCGGTCAACCAGGGCTGGCCCGAGTGGGCGGCCGTGCTCGTCGCGATCGCCGCCGGTGCGGCCATCGGCGCGGCCCACGGCTTCTTCTTCGCGGTGCTCGGCGCCCCCGCCTTCGCCGTGACCCTGGCCGGTCTGCTGTTCTGGCTCGGCTTCATGCTCAAGGTGCTCGGCGAGAACGGCACGATCAACCTCGACAGCGACGGCCTGATCGGCAAGCTGACCACGTACTTCTTCGCGGACGTGGCCGTCGCCTACGGCCTCGCGGTCGTCGTCGTCGCGGTGTTCTTCATCAGCTCGTTCCTCGGCAACAAGCGCCGTGAGGCCGCGGGCGTCCCGTCCCGGCCGCTGAGCGACACGATCCTGCGTACGGTGCTGCTGGCCGTGGTCTCCTTCGCGGCGGCCGCGATGTACAACCAGTACAAGGGCCTGCCGCTGGCCACGGTGATCTTCCTGGTCTTCCTGATCGGCACGGACTTCCTGCTCCGCCGTACCTCCTACGGCCGCAAGATCTTCGCGCTCGGCGGCAGCGTCGAGGCCTCGCGCCGTGCGGGCATCAACGTCACCGCGGTCCGGATCTCGGTCTTCGCGATCTCCGGCGGCTTCGCGGCGATCGGCGGTCTGTTCCTGGCCTCGAAGATCGCCTCCGCCAACCAGAGCGCCGGCACCGGCGACCTGCTGATGAACGCGATCGCCGCGGCCGTCATCGGCGGCACCTCGCTGTTCGGTGGCCGCGGCCGCACCTGGAACGCCCTACTGGGTGTCCTGGTGATCGTGTCCATCCAGTACGGCCTCCAGCTGGAGTCCATCGCCGAGCCGGTGAAGTACATGATCACCGCGGCGGTGCTGCTGACCACCGTGGTCATCGACTCCATCACCCGCAAGACCCAGAAGACGGCCGGACGCGCGTAACGGCCCGCGGAACACTGTGCCCGGCACCAACGGCGGTGCCGGGCACAGTCATGTCATAGGCAGGGCCGATCTTGGGTACAGCCGATCGCGTGACGTATCCCCCACCGCCCGGGCGCCGTCCGCAAAGGCGGAACATTAGACTCGACAAGCCCGGCAACAGCTCGATCAGCTTTTACGCAAGGAGGCACGGGTGCCGCTGCTGACCCGCATCAGGGGACCGCGCGATCTGGACCGGCTCAGCCCTGAGCAGCTGGACCAGCTGGCGGAGGAGATCCGGACCTTCCTCGTCGACGCCGTCTCCAAGACCGGCGGCCACCTCGGCCCGAACCTCGGTGTGGTCGAGCTGACCATCGCCCTGCACCGCGTCTTCGACTCCCCGAAGGACAAGGTGCTGTGGGACACCGGCCACCAGTCCTACGTGCACAAGCTGCTCACCGGCCGCCAGGACTTCTCCAGGCTGAAGATGAAGGGCGGCCTGTCCGGCTACCCCTCGCAGGCCGAGTCCGAGCACGACGTCATCGAGAACAGCCACGCCTCCACGGTCCTCGGCTGGGCCGACGGCCTCGCGAAGGCCAACCAGATCCTGAAACGCGACGACCACGTGGTCGCCGTGATCGGTGACGGCGCCCTGACCGGCGGCATGGCCTGGGAGGCGCTGAACAACATCGCCGACGGCGACCGCCCCCTCGTCATCGTCGTCAACGACAACGAGCGCTCGTACGCGCCCACCATCGGCGGCCTGGCGAACCACCTGGCGACCCTGCGCACCACCGACGGCTACGAGCGCTTCCTGGCCCGCGGCAAGGACCTCCTGGAGCGCACCCCGGTCGTCGGCAAGCCCCTCTACGAGACCCTCCACGGCGCCAAGAAGGGCCTCAAGGACTTCATCGCCCCGCAGGGCATGTTCGAGGACCTCGGCCTGAAGTACGTCGGCCCGATCGACGGCCACGACATCGAGGCCCTGGAGTCGGCGCTGGCCCGCGCCAAGCGCTTCGGCGGGCCCGTCATCGTGCACTGCCTCACCGAGAAGGGCCGCGGCTACCAGCCCGCCCTCCAGGACGAGGCCGACCGCTTCCACGGCATCGGCCCCATCCACCCGGACACCGGCCTGCCCATCAAGGCCTCCGGCGCCGACTGGACCTCCGTCTTCGGCGACGAGATGGTCCAGCTCGGCAAGGAGCGCGAGGACATCGTCGCCATCACGGCCGCGATGCTCCAGCCGGTCGGCCTGAAGAAGTTCGCCGACGCCTTCCCCGAGCGGATCTACGACGTCGGCATCGCCGAGCAGCACGGCGCCGTCTCCGCCGCGGGCCTGGCCACCGGCGGCCTGCACCCCGTCTTCGCCGTCTACGCCACCTTCCTCAACCGCGCCTTCGACCAGGTCCTGATGGACGTCGCCCTGCACAAGTGCGGCGTCACCTTCGTCCTCGACCGGGCCGGCGTCACCGGCACCGACGGCGCCTCCCACAACGGCATGTGGGACATGTCGATCCTCCAGGTCGTCCCCGGCCTGCGCCTCGCCGCCCCGCGCGACGCCGACCAGGTCCGCGCCCAGCTCCGCGAGGCCGTCCAGGTCGAGGACGCGCCGACCGTCGTCCGCTTCTCCAAGGGCGCCGTCGGCCCCGCCGTACCCGCCGTGGGCCGCGTCGGCGGCATGGACGTACTGCGCGAGCCCGGCACCGACACCCCGGACGTGCTCCTCGTCTCCGTCGGCGCCCTCGCCCCGATGTGCCTGGAGATCGCCGGGCTCCTCGACCAGCAGGGCATCTCCACCACCGTCGTCGACCCGCGCTGGGTCAAGCCGGTCGACGAGGCCATGGCCCCCCTCGCGGAGCGGCACCGGGTGGTCGTCACCGTCGAGGACAACTCCCGCGTCGGCGGCGTCGGTTCGGCGATCGCCCAGGCCCTGCGCGACGCGGGCGTGGACGTACCGCTGCGCGACTTCGGCATCCCGCCGCGCTTCCTCGACCACGCCTCGCGCGCCGAGGTCATGGCGGAGATCGGGCTCACCGCCCCCGACATCGCCCGCCAGGTGACCGGGCTGGTCTCCAAGCTGGACGGCCGGTTCGACCGCGCCGCCGCCGAGATCGAGCCCGCCCGGGACTGAACACCGCCGAAAGGACCCCTTTCACCACCCACCGCGGTGGTGAAAGGGGTCCTTTCGCGTGAATCCCCTCGCGCCGGGGCATACGCAGTACGCCCCCTCTCGATCATGTCGAGGACGACACAGCGTGGGAGGTACGCCCGTGAGCAGCACACTCTTCAGGACGAAGAACATCGAGCAGTCCATCCAGGACACCGAGGAGCCCGAGCACGCGCTCCGAAAATCCCTGTCCGCACTGGATCTGACGGTCTTCGGCGTCGGTGTCATCATCGGCACCGGCATCTTCGTACTGACCGGCACGGCGGCGAAGAACACCGCCGGACCCGCCGTCTCCCTGTCCTTCGTCGTCGCGGGCGTGGTCTGCGCGCTCGCCGCCCTGTGCTACGCCGAGTTCGCCTCCACCGTCCCGGTCGCCGGCTCCGCGTACACCTTCTCCTACGCCTCCCTCGGCGAGCTCCCCGCCTGGATCATCGGCTGGGACCTGGTCCTGGAGCTGGCGCTGGGCACGGCGGTGGTCGCCGTCGGCTGGTCCGGCTACATCCACTCGCTGCTCGACAACGCAGGCTGGCACCTGCCCGAGGCGCTCAGCGGCCGGGACGGCGCCTCCGGCTTCGGCTTCGACATCCTCGCCGCCGCCCTGGTGCTGGTGCTCACCGCGATCCTCGTCGTCGGCATGAAGCTCTCCGCGCGGGTCACCTCGGTCGTCGTCGCCATCAAGGTGGCCGTCGTCCTCGTCGTCATCATCGCGGGCGCCTTCTTCATCGAGGGCGACAACTACAAGCCGTTCATCCCCAAGTCGCAGGCCGTGGAGGCGGGCAGCAGCCTCAAGGCCCCGCTGATCCAGCTGATGTTCGGCTGGGCGCCCTCCAACTTCGGCGTCATGGGCATCTTCACCGCCGCCTCCGTCGTCTTCTTCGCCTTCATCGGCTTCGACGTCGTGGCCACCGCCGCCGAGGAGACCCGCAACCCGCAGCGGGACGTGCCGCGCGGCATCATCGGCTCGCTGATCATCTGCACCACGCTGTACGTCGCCGTGTCGATCGTGGTGACCGGCATGCAGAAGTACAGCAGGCTGTCCGTGGACGCCCCGCTCGCCGACGCGTTCAAGGCCACCGGGCACCCGTGGTTCGCGGGCCTGATCAGCTTCGGCGCGGCGGTCGGCCTGACCACCGTCTGCATGATCCTCCTCCTGGGCCAGTCCCGGGTGTTCTTCGCGATGAGCCGGGACGGCCTGCTGCCCCGCTTCTTCTCCCACACCCACCCGAAGTTCCGCACCCCGTACCGCCCGACGATCCTCCTCGGCGTGGTCATCGCGATCGTCGCCGGCTTCACCAGCCTCAGCGAACTCGCCGAACTGGTGAACATCGGCACGCTCTTCGCCTTCATCGTCGTCGCGATCAGCGTCATCATCCTGCGCAACACCCGCCCCGACCTGGAGCGTTCCTTCCGCACGCCGTGGGTGCCGGCCCTGCCGATCCTCTCGGTGCTGGCCTCCCTCTGGCTGATGCTGAACCTCCCCGCCGAGACCTGGCTCCGCTTCGCCATCTGGATGGCCATCGGCTTCGTCGTGTACTTCTTCTACGGCCGCACCCACAGCCGCCTCGCCCGCGGCGAGGCGACCCGCGCGGGCGAGGTCCTCGAGCCCCCGGGCCGTGACGCCCAGTAGCCGACAGCCGACAGCCGACAGTCGACTAGGCGGGCCGGACCGACCGCGGCCCGGTGACCTCCGCGCCCAACTCCGTGACCCGGCGCCGGAGTTCACGGTCCGCGGTCACCACGAGGACGGACCGGCCCGCCGCGCCCGCCACCAGCTCGACCATGTGATCGTCCCCGCTGCCCGGCGCCGACTCCACCCGCACGCCGGGCACCGATTCCACCCCGCGCGCCGCGCCCTCGACCACGAGCACGATCTCCACGGGCCCGGGGTGCCCCGGCAGCCCGTCCGCGGCCAGCCGGTCGCGAAGCCGCTCCGCGGCCCCCCGCCGATCCCGCCACCAGCCGTCGGGCACCGACCCGACGACGTTGGCACCGTCGACGATCACGAGCAGGGGGTCGCTCTCACTCATGCGGAAAAGGTTCGCACAGTCGGCCCCCTGCCCCTGTCGCTCGCCTCAGTCGGCCGTCTTCTCCTCGAAGCTCGCGAAGTACGCGGCGGCCATGTCCTCGTCCCCGTGCCCCTGCGCGGCGGCCCGCTCCAGGCGCTCCGCGCTCGCCTCCGCCACGTCCAGCCGTACGCCGTTCTCGCGCGCGGCCTCGACGATCAGACGGGCGTCCTTGGCGGCCGTGGTCACCGCGAAGGACGCCGGGGAGAGCCGGTCGTCGAGGATCAGGGCCGCCTTGGCCTTCAGGTAGCCCATGTCGAGCGGGCCGCCCGCGATGAGGTCGAAGAAGTTCTGCGGGTCGACGTCGAGGGCCTTGGACAGCGCCAGGACCTCCCCGGTCGCGGCGGTCGCGGCGAGCACCCAGCTGTTGGCGACGAGCTTCAGCCGCGTCGCACTCGCCGCGGCCCCGTCCTCGCCGGTCCACAGCGTCCGTGCGCCGACCGCGTCGAACACCGGCTCCACCGTCGCCCGCCCTTCGGCAGGACCGGCGGCCAGCACCGTCAACTGCCCGGCCTCCGCGGGCTGGCGGGTGCCCAGCACGGGGGCGTCGTAGAAGAGCAGCCCGTGCTCCTCGGCGAACGCGGCCAGCTCGGGGACCGCCTCGATGCCGGCGGTGGTGGACTGCACCCAGGCGGCGCCGGGGCGCAGCGCGGCGGCGGCCTCGCGCATGACGTCGAGGGCGGCGGGGCCGTCGTACAGGACGGTCAGGACGACGTCGGCGCCCTGGACGGCCTCGGCGGGGGTGTCGGTGACGTGGGCGCCGTCGGCGGCGAGCGGTTCGGCCTTGGCGCGGGTGCGGTTCCAGGCGCGGACGGTGTGTCCGGCGCGGGCGAGGTTACGGGCCATGGCGGCGCCCATGATGCCCGTGCCGAGGACGCTCACGGTGAGCTTGTCGGTCATGAGGTCGGCTTCCTTGTCGCTTGCGATGCGGTGGTTGCTGACCACCAGCCTGCCCCCTGCACCCCCGTGAACGCCCACCGGACCGCCCGATCACCCCGGCCCCCGCCCGCCGCGCCCGATCCGCCCCGCTTAGAGTGAACTGGTGAACGGCGACTGGCTTCTCCGCGGGCGTGACGGCCGGCTCAGTGTCTACCTGCTGTCGGACGACGCCGTCCTGTGCCGTGCGGAACGCGCGTCCGGCGGTCCCTGGTCGGCCCCGCGCAGGATCGGCGGCGAACAGAAACTGCGCGCCTCCGTCGCGGTCGGGCAGGGCGGCGACGGGTACGGCCATCTGGTCGCCTGGCGCCCCACCGTCTCCGGCGAGTCCGGCCTCGTCCACTCGGTCCACTTTCGCTCCCACCTCGCCGCCCTCGACTGGGCCCCGATCGGGCACCCCGACAAGAAGGGCGACCTCACCGGCCCGCCTGCCCTCGCGGTCGACGCCGAGGGCCGTGTCCATGTCTTCGTACGCAACAAGGGCGGCGGAGTGAGCATGGTCGCGCAGAAGGAGAAGGGCGGCTGGACGCCCTGGCGTGACCTCAAGGGGCGTGACGTGGAAGGGGAGTTGGCGGCGGTGACGGGTGAGTCGGGACGCGTGGAGGTGTACGCGGCCGTGCCCGGCGGGATCCTGTACTGGCGCCAGCAGGAGGCGGGCGCACAGCCCGTGCTGGAGGAGGCGATGGAGGCCCCCGTACGCCCGGACACGCTGTACGCCCTCGCGACCTCGCCGGACGCCACCACGCTCTTCTACACCGACGACTCGGGCGACCTGTGCGTCTGGCGGCCCGGCGCCAAGCCGGTCACCCTGCTGCCCTCCGCGGGGCCCGGCCCGGTCAGCGCCGTCCGTTGCGAACTCGACGGCCACGACTGCACGTTGCTCGCCCAGCGCTCGGCGAGCGGCCGGGTCGCCTTCGCCGCGTACCCCACCGAACAGGAGTCCGCGGGCGCCTGGTGGACCGAGTCGGGCCCCGGCCTCCCGGCCGACGCGGCGGTCTCCCTGGCGGTGGACGAGGACGACCGGGTGGTGGCCGCGACCCTGTCCCCGTCAACCGCCCGACTCCTCCTCACCCGACGCAAGGACGAGCCGGTCCTGGCACTGGAGGCGTGGCGCGAGGTGTGAGGCGCGCCCTGTCGGGATGCCGCCGGTGCCGAAACGAAGGAGGGCCTCCGCCCGAAAGCGGAGGCCCTCTTCACGGCCGTACGAAGGGCACTTACGCCGGAACCGACGCCAGCCCCGGAGCCAGGAACTTCTTGCCGTTCACGCGCTCGGAGACACCCTCACGGTCCAGGTACGGCGTGATGCCGCCCAGGTGGAAGGGCCAGCCGGCGCCCGTGATCAGGCAGAGGTCGATGTCCTGGGCCTCGGCGACGACGCCCTCGTCGAGCATGAGCCCGATCTCCTGGGCGACGGCGTCCAGGACGCGGTCACGGACCTGCTCCTCGGTGAGGACGGTGTCGCCCTGCTTCAGCAGCGCGGCGACCTCCGGGTCCAGCTCCGGCTTCCCGCTGTCGTACACGTAGAAGCCGCGCTTGCCCGCCTTGACGACGGCCGCGAGGTTCGGGGAGACCGTGAAGCGGTCCGGGAAGGCCCGGTTGAGGGTCTCCGAGACGTGCAGGCCGATCGCGGGACCGACCAGTTCCAGCAGGACCAGCGGGGACATCGGCAGGCCCAGGGGCTCCACCGCCTTCTCCGCGACCTCGACCGGCGTGCCCTCGTCGATGACGTTCTGGATCTCGCCCATGAAGCGGGTGAGGATGCGGTTGACGACGAACGCCGGGGCGTCCTTCACCAGAACCGCGGTCTTCTTCAGCTTCTTGGCCACCGCGAAAGCGGTCGCCAGCGAGGCGTCGTCGGTCTGCTCGCCGCGGACGATCTCGAGGAGCGGCAGGATCGCGACCGGGTTGAAGAAGTGGAAGCCCACGACCCGCTCGGGGTTCTTCAGCTTCGACGCCATTTCCGTGACGGACAGGGACGAGGTGTTCGTCGCCAGGATCGCGTGCGCCGGGGCGACCGCCTCGACCTCCGCGAACACCTGCTGCTTGACGCCGATCTCCTCGAACACGGCCTCGATGATGAAGTCGGCGTCGGAGAAGCCCTCCGCCTTGTCCAGCACACCGGTGACCAGGGCCTTGAGGCGGTTCGCCTTGTCCTGGTTGATACGGCCCTTGCCGAGCAGCTTCTCGATCTCCGCGTGGACGTAGCCCACACCCTTGTCGACGCGCTCCTGGTCGATGTCGGTCAGCACGACCGGCACCTCCAGGCGGCGCAGGAAGAGCAGCGCGAGCTGCGAGGCCATCAGGCCCGCGCCGACGACGCCGACCTTGGTGACCGGACGCGCCAGGTTCTTGTCCGGGGCGCCCGCGGGACGCTTGCCGCGCTTCTGCACCAGGTTGAACGCGTAGATGCCGGCGCGCAGTTCGCCGCCCATGATCAGGTCGGCGAGCGCCTTGTCCTCGGCGTCGTAGCCCTGCTGCAGGTCGCCGTTCTTGGCGGCGGCGATGATGTCCAGGGCGCGGTAGGCGGCCGGAGCGGCGCCGTGCACCTTGGAGTCCGCGATGAAGCGGCCCTTGGCGACGGCCTGGTCCCAGGCCTCACCGCGGTCGATCACCGGGCGCTCGACCTCGATCTCGCCCTTGAGGACGTTCGCGGTCCAGATCAGCGACTGCTCCAGGAAGTCGGCGCCCTCGAAGATGGCGTCGGCGATGCCCAGGTCGAAGACCTGCTGCCCCTTGAGCTGCTTGTTCTGGTTGAGGCTGTTCTCGATGATCACCGAGACGGCCTTGTCGGCACCGATCAGGTTCGGCAGGAGCGTGCAGCCGCCCCAGCCGGGGACCAGGCCGAGGAAGACCTCGGGGAGGGAGAAGGCCGGGAGCGCCTTGCTGACCGTGCGGTACTCGCAGTGCAGACCGACCTCGACGCCACCGCCCATCGCGGCGCCGTTGTAGTAGGCGAAGGTCGGCACGGCGAGGCCCGACAGGCGCTTGAAGACCTCGTGGCCGCCCTTGCCGATGGCGAGCGCGTCCTTGTGCTCCTTGAGGAGCTCGACGCCCTTGAGGTCGGCGCCGACCGCGAAGATGAACGGCTTGCCGGTGATGCCGACGCCGACGATCTCGCCGGCCGCGGCCTCCTTCTCGACCTGGTCGATGGCGGTGTTGAGGTTCGCCAGCGAGGCCGGGCCGAAGGTGGTCGGCTTGGTGTGGTCGAAGCCGTTGTCGAGGGTGATGAGCGCGAAGCGCCCGGCGCCGAACGGCAGGTCGAGGTGGCGTACGTGCGCGGACGTCACGACCTCGTCGGGGAACAGTTCGGCCGCGCCCTTCAGGAGTTCGGTGGTGCTCACTTGTCGCCTCCGTCGAAGTGCGGGTTCTCCCAGATGACCGTCGCGCCCATGCCGAAGCCGACGCACATGGTGGTCAGGCCGTAGCGGACGTGCGGCTGCTCCTCGAACTGGCGGGCCAGCTGCGTCATCAGGCGCACGCCGGAGGAGGCCAGCGGGTGGCCGAAGGCGATCGCGCCGCCGTACTGGTTGACGCGCTCGTCGTCGTCCGCGATGCCGTAGTGGTCGAGGAAGGCCAGGACCTGGACGGCGAACGCCTCGTTGATCTCGAACAGGCCGATGTCCTCGATGGACAGGCCGGCCTGGGCGAGGGCCTTCTCGGTGGCCGGGATCGGGCCGTAGCCCATGACCTCCGGCTCGACACCCGCGAAGGAGTAGGAGACCAGACGCATCTTCACCGGGAGGTTGTTCTCGCGGGCGAAGTCCTCGGAGGCGATCAGCGAGGCGGTGGCGCCGTCGTTCAGACCGGCCGCGTTGCCCGCGGTGACCCGGCCGTGGACGCGGAACGGCGTCTTGAGGCCGGAGAGGTTCTCCAGCGTCGTACCCGGGCGCATCGGCTCGTCGGCGGTCACCAGGCCCCAGCCGGTCTCACCGGCCTCCGGGTTGGTGCGGCGCACCGAGATCGGCACGAGGTCGGCCTGGATCTTGCCGTTGGCGTACGCCTTGGCGGCCTTCTCCTGGGAGCGCACGGCGTACTCGTCGGCGCGCAGCTTGGTGATGTGCGGGTAGCGGTCGTGCAGGTTCTCCGCGGTCATGCCCATGAACAGGGCGGACTCGTCGACCAGCTTCTCGCTCACGAAGCGCGGGTTCGGGTCCACGCCCTCACCCATGGGGTGCCGGCCCATGTGCTCGACACCGCCGGCGATGGCGATGTCGTACGCGCCGAAGGCCACGGAACCGGCGACCGTGGTGACGGCGGTCAGGGCGCCGGCGCACATGCGGTCGATGGAGTAGCCGGGGACGGACTGCGGCAGACCGGCCAGGATGCCGGCGGTACGGCCGATGGTCAGGCCCTGGTCGCCGATCTGCGTGGTCGCGGCGATGGCGACCTCGTCGATCTTCTTCGGGTCGAGACCGGGGTTGCGGCGCAGCAGCTCCCGGATCGCCTTCACCACGAGGTCGTCGGCCCGGGTCTCGTGGTAGATACCCTTCGGGCCCGCCTTGCCGAACGGGGTGCGGACGCCGTCGACGAAGACGACGTCCCTGACGGTACGAGGCACGATGGCTCTCCTCCAGATGCGGGATCTGCACTGCTGCGGCCGCGCTGAGCGCGCGCTCAGCCCCATGCTACTTACGGGTAACGTAACTGCACACCCCTGACGGCGGGAGCGGCGAAGGTCACATCCGCGGCGGGGCCGTCGAGCCGCGCGGAGTGAGAACCGGAGTGGGTACGGGATGCGATCCCGGCCCGTCTCCCGTGATCGCCCCGAACAGCGTCCGCGCCGCGTCCGCGCCGAATCCGTGCACGTCATGGCTCATGGCGGACAGCGTCGGATGCGTCAGCCGGCACAGCTGGGAGTCGTCCCAGGCCAGCAGCGAGACGTCCGCCGGCACGCTCAGCCCCATCTCGGCGGCCACCGAGAGACCGGCCACCGCCATGATGTCGTTGTCGTAGACGATCGCCGTCGGCCGGTCCGCGGGGGCCGCGCTGAGCAGCGACCGGGTGGCCCGCGCCCCCGCCTCGCCGGAGTAGTCCGTGGTCACCTGCCAGGCCCCGGCCAGCTCCAGGGTGCGCGCCGCCTCGTCGAACGCGGCGGTCCGCATCGCCGTGTGCCCGAGCGCGGCGGCGCCCCCCACCCGGGCGATCCGCCGGTGCCCGAGCGCCGCGAGATACCGCACGGCTTCCCGTACGGCCGTCGCGTCGTCGGTCCACACGGAGGTGAGCGAGCCGGTCAGCGAGGGGTGCCCGACGGCGACCACCGGCATCCCCAGCCGCTCGACGGCGCCCACGCGGGGGTCGTCGGCCCGGAAGTCGACCAGGATCGACCCGCCGATCTGCCGTCCCCGCCACCACGTCTCCTGCAGCCCGACCTCCTCCTCCACGTTCCGCACGAGCCGCAGCAGCAGCGAGCAGTTCCGCTCGATCAGCACGCTCTCCACGCCCGAGACGAACTCCATGTAGAAGGGCTCCAGGCCCAGCAGCCGGGC
Source organism: Streptomyces cylindrosporus (assembly GCF_022698165.1). GTDB lineage: Bacteria > Actinomycetota > Actinomycetes > Streptomycetales > Streptomycetaceae > Streptomyces > Streptomyces cylindrosporus. The sequence continues at coordinate 452,215 of NZ_JALDAY010000003.1, read as the reverse complement.
CGGCCGGCAGATCGCGAGCCCCACCACGTCCACCCGCGACCCGGCCAGTGTCCGCGCGGTGAGGTTCGGCGCCCAGCCCAGCTCCCGCGCCGCCTCGAAGATCCGGTCCCGGGTCGCCTCCGAGAGACCCGGCTTGTGGTTGAAGGCGAGCGACACGGCACCCTTGGACACACCGGCGCGCGCGGCGACGTCCTTGATGGTGACGCGGGAGGTGGTCATCGGCCGCTCTCCAGGCAGTACAGGGCGGATCGGGCGGTGCCGGGATCGGGAGTCTCCCACCCGCTCACCCCGATGGTCACCCGCTCACCGGGCAACAGGGTCACCAGCCCCCGGTCGGCCCGCGCGTCCGGGCCGAGCCGGTCCGCCTGAAGCAGCAGATCCCGTACGAGGGTGCGGGCCGTCACGGTCACGGCGCCGGGAGCCACGGAGACGTCGAACTCGGGGCGGGGGTAGGGGATTTCGCGATCGGGGGAGGGGAAGTACAGGGCCCTCAGCCCATCGGTGTCCGCCACCAGGAACTCCTTCGGCCCCACCGGCGTCAGCTCCGGCGGTACCTCCACATCGACGACGGCCCGTCGTCCCGCCCGGAAGTCCACCTCGGCCTCGCCGATCACCCCGCCGTCCACCGACATCCGTCGCAGCCGGACCACCCCCGCCCAGGCCTCCGCCGCCTGGTTGACGACCGCCAACACCAGCCCCCGCTCCCGCCCCCGCACTTGAGCCGTCAGCAGCCGGTCCGCGTACAGTCGCCGCAGCTCGTGGTACAGCGGCTTCGCCCGGCCGTCCCCGTCGACCGCCGCCCAACTCGTCACCGGCCAGCAGTCGTTGAGCTGCCACACGACCGTCCCCGCGCACACCGGCCAGTTGGACCGCCAGTGCTCGATCCCGGCGGCGACGGCACGCGCCTGGTTCACCTGCGTCAGATAGTGCCAGCGGTCGAAGTCCCCCTCGGGGAAGGCGAAATGCCGCTCCAGCCCCCGCCGCAGCTTCCCGTTGCCGTCGTCCGCCTTCTGGTGGTGCAGCATGCCGGGGGAGTCCGCGGCGAGCTCCTCACCCGGCAGCGCCCGCCGCAGCGTGGCGTACGCGGGCGGCGCCTGCCACCCGAACTCCGCCACGAACCGCGGCACTTCGAGCCGGTAATCCGCGTAATCCGCCCGGTTCCACACCTCCCAGGAGTGGTGCGTACCGTGCGCCGGATCGTTCGGATGCCGCTCCCACGAGCCGGACCACGGACTGCCCGCCGTGTACACCCGCGTCGGATCCGACTCGGCCACCACCCGCGGCAGTAGGCCCAGGTAGTACCCCTCGCCCCAGGAGTCCCCGGCGAGCCGCTCCTCCCAGCCCCAGTCCCGGAACCCCCACAGGTTCTCGTTGTTGCCGTTCCACAGCACCAGCGAGGGATGCGGCATCAGCCGTACGACGTTCTCCCGCGCCTCCGCCTCCACCTCCCCGCGCAGCGGCTGCTCCTCCGGGTACGCGGCGCAGGCGAAGGGAAAGTCCTGCCAGACCAGCAGCCCCAGTTCGTCGCAGGCGTCGTAGAAGTCCTCGCTCTCGTAGATCCCGCCGCCCCACACCCGCACCAGATCCACGTTCGCGTCGGCCGCCTGCCCGAGCCGCTCCCGGTAGCGCTCACGCGTGACGCGCGAGGGGAACACGTCGTCCGGGATCCAGTTGACCCCGCGCGCGAAGAGCCGCTCGCCGTTGACGACCAGGGTGAACCCGGTGCCGTGCGCATCGGCCGAGGTGTCCAGTCGGGCGGTCCTGAACCCGACCCGCCGCCGCCACACGTCCAGCGCCCCGCCACCGCCCAGCAACGTCAACTCGACATCGTACAAAGGCTGTTCGCCGTACCCGCGCGGCCACCACAAGCGCACGTCCGGCACCTGGATCCGTACGACCCCCGCACTCCCGTCGATGTCGGCGTGCGCCCGCACCCCGCCGACCGTGGCCTCGACGGCCAGCGGCGCCTCGACCCGGCTCCGCTCGACCTCGACGTGCAACTCGACCACACCCAGGCCGTCTTCGACGGTCACCAGCGGCCGCACCCGGGCGATCCGGGCAGTCGACCAGTGCTCCAGCCGCACCGGCCGCCAGATACCGGCCGTCACCAGCGTCGGCCCCCAGTCCCAGCCGAACGAGCAGGCCATCTTTCGGATGTACTGGTACGGCTCGGCATAGGCGGCCGGCCGCTCGCCGACCCGCCCGCGCACGGCCTCCGCCTCGGCGTACGCGGACACGAACCGCACCGAGAGCAGCCCCGACATCCCGGTCACGTCGAAGCGGTAGGACCGGTGCATGTTCCTCGTCCGGCCCAGGAGCCGACCGTCGACCATGACCTCGGCGGCGGTGTCCAGCCCGTCGAAGACCAGGTCGGTCTGCTCGTGCCCGGACCCGGCGCGCAGCTCGGTCTCGTACGTCCACTCGCGCCGCCCCACCCACGCGACCTCGGCTTCGTCGCGTCCGAGGAAAGGGTCCGGGATCACCCCCGCCGCGAGCAGGTCGGTGTGCACACAGCCCGGCACGGCGGCCGGAAGCAGCTTCCCTTCGTGCCGCAGAACCCATCCCTCGGTGAGCGGTGTCGCCTCCAGCATGCACACTCCCTAAACCGTCGAACCAAACCGTCGAACTAAACCGTTTGAGTCCAGTGCTCGGAAAACTTTCGGCAGCCTTGGCGGAATAGGGACTTTACCGGTTAAGAAAACGTTGTCAGAGTACCGAACCAGCCAACCCGCTCGTGCTCGTCCGTCCCATGAACGTGAACCATGAACGGAGTTGATGCACATGTCCCGCCGTACAGTCCTCGCCCTCGCCGCCGGAGCCGCTCTCGTCCTCACGGCCTGCACCGGCACCGGAGGCACGTCGAAGGGCGCGGAGGCCAAGGCCCCTGACGATCCGTCAAAGGTGTCCGGAACCATCAAGGTCCTCACCCAGCGCACCGACCTCGTGCAGGACGGCACGATGAAGAAGTACGCCGCCGAGTTCAACAAGACGTATCCGAAGGTCAAGGTCGAGTTCGAGGCCCTCACGAACTACGAGGCCGAGGTCAAGATCCGGATGAACACGGAGAACTACGGCGACGTCCTGCTGATCCCGGGGGTGGTGAAGAAGAGCGACTACCCTCGCTTCTTCGCGTCCCTCGGCACCCAGGCGGGGCGCAGCGAGAAGTACCGCTTCACCGACTTCACCACGGTCGACGGCAAGGTCTACGGCCAGAGCCCGATCGGCGTGAGCCCCGGCTTCGTCTACAACAAGAAGGTCTGGCGGGAGGCCGGCGTCACCAAGTGGCCCACCACACCGGCCGAGTTCCTCACCGACCTCAAGGCGATCAAGTCCAGGACGGACGCGACGCCGTACTACACCAACTTCGCCGCCCAGTGGCCGCTGACCTCGTGGACCTTCGTCAACGGCTCGCCCAGCTGCGACACCGGGGCCACCACCAAGCTCGCCGAGGGTGACCCCTGGGCGAAGGGCAGCGACCTGCGCGTCGGCGACACCCTGCTGTACGACATCGTCCACGAGGGCCTGGCCGAGAAGGACCCGACGACCACCAACTGGGAGCTCTCCAAGCCCCGGTTGGCGAAGGGGAAGATCGCCACGCAGTGGCTCGGCACCTGGGCGATCGTCCAGTTCCAGGACGCCGCGAGGAAGGCCGGGGTGAGCCCCGACGACATCGGCTTCATGCCCTTCCCGGCCCAGGTGGACGGCAGGTTCTGCGCGGTCGTCGGCCCCGACTACAACCAGGCCGTCAACGTCCACTCGCGGCACAAGGAGGCGGCCCGCGCCTGGATCGACTGGTTCACCGACAAGTCCGGCTACGACAAGGACAACCTGGCGATCTCCCCGCTCAAGAACGCCGCGCTGCCCGACGTACTGAAGCCGTACGAGGACGAGGGCGTGAAGTTCATCGAGCTCGACGACACCAAGGGCGCCCAGGTGAAGGCCATCGACGACCAGTCCGAGGTCGGCATCAACAAGCCCGACTACCGCCAGGACCTGGTCGACCTCGCGCGCGGCGCCCGCAAGGGCAGCCTGGACGACTTCCTCGCCGGCCTCGGCAGGAAGTGGACCGAGGCGCGGAAGACCGTGGGGTCCTGATGACGGACACCACCCACAAGTCGGCCGTACCGAAGGCCACTTCGGAGCGGGTGAAGACCGCCGTCCCCACCCCGGCCCCCGCCCCACGCCGTGCGCGCGTGTGGCGGGGCCTCACCCCCTGGCTCTTCCTCCTGGCCCCGCTCGCCTTCCTGATCACCTTCACCTACGCGCCGATCGCCAACATGCTGGCGTACAGCTTCACCGACTGGGACGGCGTCAGCCCCGAGCTGCACTACACGGGCGTCGGCAACTACACCGAACTCTTCACCCGCCCCGACCTGTTCGAGGTCTTCTGGGTCAGCGGCTACTACCTGGCGGCGTCCGTCGTCCAGATCATCGCGGCCCTCTACTTCGCGACGGTCCTCAGCTTCGACGTCCGCTTCCGGAACTTCTTCAAGGGCCTGCTGTTCTTCCCGTACCTGATCAACGGGGTCGCGATCGGCTTCGTGTTCCTCTACTTCTTCCAGGACGGCGGCACCCTCGACTCGGTCCTCGCCCTCTTCGGCCACCACTCGGACCACGCCTGGCTGGGCACCCCGGTCTCCGCGAACATCTCCCTCGCGGGCGTCTCGGTCTGGCGCTACCTGGGCCTGAACTTCGTCTTGTTCCTGGGCGCGATCCAGTCGATCCCGGGGGAGCTGTACGAGGCGGCCGAGCTGGACGGCGCGAACCGCTGGCACCAGTTCCGGCACATCATCGCGCCGGGCATCAAACCGGTCCTGACCCTGACGGTGATCCTCTCCGTCTCCGGATCCCTCTCGGCCTTCGACATCCCGTACATCATGACCGGCGGGGCGACCGGCACCGAGACCTTCGTGATCCAGACGGTGAAGCTGGCCTTCCAGTTCAACAAGACGGGCCTGGCCTCCGCGGCCGCCGTCGTACTCCTGCTGATCATCCTCCTGGTGACGTGGATCCAGCGCCGGCTGGTCCCCGACGAGAAGGTGGACCTCGTATGACCCGCCGAGCGCTGGCCCGCACCCTGCTCTACCTGTCCCTGGTCACGGCGAGCGTGGTGGTCGTCCTCCCGCTCCTCGTCGTCTTCCTGACCTCGCTCAAGACGGAGCAGGAGACCTCGAACGACACGGGGGCGCTCACTCTCCCGCACGACCCGCTGAACTTCCACAACTACGTCACCGCGTTCCAGGACGGCCGGATGCTCTCGGCCTTCGGCAACACGGCCTTCATCCTGGTGGTCTCGGTCGCCGGCACGGTCCTGATCGGCTCGATGACCGCGTACGCGATAGACCGCTTCACGTTCCGCTTCAAGAAGCTGGTGGTGGCCCTGTTCCTGACAGCGGCGCTGGTCCCCGGAGTGACGACCCAGGTGGCGACCTTCCAGATCGTCACCAGCTTCGGCCTCTTCGACACCCGCTGGGCCCCGATCGCCCTCTACATGGGCACGGACATCGTCTCGATCTACATCTTCCTGCAGTTCGTCCGGTCCATCCCGACCTCACTGGACGAGGCGGCCCGCCTGGACGGCGCCAACGCCTTCACGATCTACCGCAAGATCATCTTCCCGCTGCTCAAGCCCGCCATCGCAACGGTGGTCATCGTGAAGGGCATCGCCGTCTACAACGACTTCTACATCCCGTTCCTCTACATGCCGAACCAGGATCTTGGCGTGATCTCGACGTCCCTGTTCCGCTTCAAGGGCCCGTTCGGCGCCCACTGGGAGACGATCTCGGCAGGAGCGATCCTCGTCATCCTGCCGACACTGATCGTCTTCCTGTGCCTGCAGAGGTACATCTACAACGGTTTCACACGAGGTGCGACCAGGTGAGGCGGGGATCCTCGGCGGTGGCTAGGCGGACAGCGCGGCCACCAGCACCGGCGTCACCTGCTCGACCTGCCAGGGCCGCGCCCCGTACCCCGCCAGCGCAGCCCCCACCGACTCGGCGTCCACGACCTTCGGCGGCTCCCAGCAGACCCGCCGCACGGTGTCCGGGGTGATCAGGTTCTCCTGGGGCATGTTCAGCCGCTCGGCCAGCGCCGAGACCCCGGCCCGGGCCGCGGACAGCCGAGCCGCGGCCGCCGGATCCTTGTCGGCCCAGGCCCGCGGCGGCGGAGGCCCCGTCACCGGCTGCCCCGGCGCGGGCAACTGCGCGTCCGTCAGGGCCTTGGCCCGGTCGACGGCGGCCTGCCACTGCTCCAGCTGCCGCCGCCCCATCCGATGCCCGAACCCGTTCAGCGCCGCGAGGGCGTGCACATTGGCCGGCACGGCGAGCGCCGCCTCGACGATCGCCGCGTCACTGAGCACCTTCCCCGGCGACACGTCCCGCCGCTGCGCGATGCGGTCCCGCGTCTGCCACAGCTCCCGCACCACGGCCAGCTGCCGGCGCCGCCGCACCTTGTGCATCCCGGACGTCCGGCGCCAGGGATCCTTGCGCGGCTCGGCCGGCGGCGCGGCCGCGATCGCGTCGAACTCCTGCCGCGCCCACTCCAGCTTCCCCTGCCGGTCCAGCTCCTTCTCCAGCGCGTCCCGCAGGTCGACCAGCAGTTCCACGTCCAGCGCCGCGTACCGCAGCCACGGCTCCGGCAGCGGCCGGGTCGACCAGTCGACGGCGGAGTGTCCCTTTTCGAGTACGTAGCCCAGGACGCCCTCGACCATCGCGCCGAGGCCGACCCGCGGGAACCCGGCGAGCCGCCCCGCGAGCTCCGTGTCGAACAGCCGCGTCGGCACCATGCCTATCTCGCGCAGACAGGGCAGGTCCTGGGTGGCCGCGTGCAGCACCCACTCGACGCCGGACAGCGCCTCGCCGAGCCCGGACAGATCAGGACAGGCGACGGGATCGATCAGCGCGCTCCCGGCGCCCTCGCGGCGCAGCTGGACGAGGTAGGCGCGCTGGCCGTACCGGTAGCCGGAGGCCCGTTCGGCATCGACGGCGACGGGCCCGGAACCGGCCGCGAACGCGGCGATCACCTCGGCGAGCGACTCGGCGTCCGCGATCACGGGCGGAATGCCCTCACGCGGTTCGAGCAAAGGGACGGGCTCCGCGGCCGCATCCGGATCCGGCGCCCCCGTAACAGAAGTTCCGCCGTCTTCCGGAGGGGCGCCTCCGGTGGTTCGCAGTGAGCTGTCTGCTGCGGTCTCTTGGGCGTCGGTCACCTGTCAAGGGTATCCGTGTATGGACAGCGCCCGCCGACGTAACGTTCCGTCGACGGGCGCCTGAGGGTCGTAAACCAGTCAGGTCGGTGAAACATCCGGTTCACGACAGGTGGGGTACGGACAGGGGGTCGGCGGGCGATCCGATTCACGTCCGTGAATTGTGCGGGATTGAACCACCGGGGCCGGTGAGCTGCCGGTATCGGTGGAACCGCCGGTATCGGTGGATCCGCGGTGTCAGTGGATGATGCCGGTCCGCAGGGCCACCGCGACCATCCCGGCGCGGTCGCCCGTGCCGAGCTTGCGGGCGATACGGGCGAGGTGGCTCTTGACGGTCAGCGCGGACAGGCCCATCGAGACGCCGATCGCCTTGTTCGACTGGCCCTCCGCGACCAGCCGCAGCACCTCGACCTCGCGGCCGGACAGCTCGCGGTAGCCGCCCGGGTGGCTCGGGGCACCCGGGGGGCGGCGGTGCATACGGGCGCCGGCCGCGCCGATGGGGGCCGCACCGGGCCGGGTGGGGAGCCCGACGTTGGTGCGGGTGCCGGTGACGACGTAGCCCTTGACGCCGCCCGCGAGGGCGTTGCGCACGGCGCCGATGTCGTCGGCCGCGGACAGGGCCAGGCCGTTGGGCCAGCCCGCCGCGCGGGTCTCCGACAGGATGGTGAGGCCGGAGCCGTCGGGCAGGTGGACGTCGGCGACGCAGATGTCGCGCGGGTTGCCGATGCGGGGACGGGCCTCGGCGATGGACGACGCCTCGATGACGTCGCGTACACCGAGGGCCCACAGGTGGCGGGTGACGGTGGAGCGGACTCGGGGGTCGGCCACGACCACCATGGCGGTCGGCTTGTTGGGACGGTAGGCGACCAGGCTTGCGGGCTGCTCGAGAAGAACTGACACCAGGCCTCCTGGGGTGCGGGACGGCTTTGAAGGTCACAGTCGTCTTCGGCACCAAACCCGGAGCCCTTTAGTGAAAGATCACGATTTAGTGAGTGGAAATCTGTGCAATTCGGACACGTGGTCGATCGTTCGGTGAACGAATCGGTTCGTTCGAGGGCCGGTTCATGATTGAAAGTGGCCGTATCGACAAAACGATGACAAAAACGGCGGCCGGACGACGGCCGCCGTGACTCACATCGACGTCATGGACGTCAGCGGGACTGGGGATCGCGGCGCTGCGGCAGCGTCACCACGGACGCGTCGCCCGGTGCGGCCGGCGGCAGCCCCGCGACCTGGGCCAGCAGATCGCACCAGGAGGCCAGGTGGGCCGCCGTGTCCGGCACCCCGCCCAGGCCCTCCCGGGGCGTCCAGGAGGCCCGGATCTCGATCTGCGAGGCCGCCGGGCGCTCCGCGAGCCCGCCGAAGTAGTGCGAGCTCGCCCGCGTGACGGTCCCGCTCGGTTCGCCGTACGACAGTCCGCGCGCGCTCAGCGCCCCGGTCAGCCAGGACCAGCACACCTCCGGCAGCAGCGGGTCCGCCGCCATCTCCGGCTCCAGCTCGGCACGCACCAGCGTCACCAGCCGGAAGGCGCCCCGCCAGGCCTCGTGCCCGTCCGGGTCGTGCAGCAGCACCAGCCGGCCGTCGGCCAGGTCCTGGTCACCGTCGACGACGGTGGCCTCCAGCGCGTACGCGAACGGCGCGAGCCGCTGGGGCGCCCGCGTCGACTCGATCTCGATCTGCGGCCTCAGCCGGCTGCCACGCAGCGCCTGCACCGCGGCCAGGAAGGCCGGCGGAGCCGTACCGCTCCCATCCCGGTCCCCCTCCTTGGTGTCGTCCATTCCGTCAGCGCCGTCCGACAGTCGTCCCTGAGCCGCAGCCATGCGGGGAAGATTAAGGGGAACCGGGCCTTCGTGCAGGGCAAGACACCCGGCTGTGCGCGAACCCCCACGCGCGGCGGGGCGAACTCCACCGTCGTGCAAGACTTGCCCCGTGAGCGCCAACGACACCCCGCAGCAGTCCGCGACCTACGACTCCGCCTTTCTCAGGGCCTGCCGACGCGAGCCCGTGCCGCACACGCCGGTGTGGTTCATGCGCCAGGCCGGGCGCTCACTCCCGGAGTACCGCAAGGTCCGCGAGGGCATCCCGATGCTGGAGTCCTGCATGCGGCCCGAACTGGCCGCGGAGATCACCCTCCAGCCGGTCCGCCGGCACGGCGTCGACGCCGCGGTCTACTTCAGCGACATCGTCGTCCCGCTCAAGGCGATCGGCATCGACCTCGACATCAGGCCCGGCGTCGGCCCGGTCGTCGAGAAGCCGATCCGCACCCGCGCCGACCTGGCCCGACTGCGTGACCTGACCCCCGACGACGTCTCGTACGTCACCGAGGCCATCGGCCTGCTCACCCGCGAACTCGGCGCCACCCCGCTCATCGGCTTCGCCGGCGCGCCTTTCACCCTCGCGAGTTACCTCGTCGAGGGCGGTCCGTCGCGCACGTACGAGAACGCCAAGGCGATGATGTACGGCGACCCGGAGCTCTGGGCCGACCTGCTCGACCGGCTCGCCGACATCACGGCCGCCTTCCTCAAGGTGCAGATCGAGGCCGGCGCCTCCGCGATCCAGCTCTTCGACTCCTGGGTCGGCGCCCTCGCCCCCGCCGACTACCGGCGCTCGGTGATGCCCGCCTCCGCGAAGGTCCTGGAGGCCGTCGCCGGTTACGGCGTGCCGCGCATCCACTTCGGTGTCGGATGCGGCGAGCTGCTGAAGCTCATGGGCGAGGCCGGCGCGGACGTCGTCGGCGTCGACTGGCGGGTCCCGCTGGACGAGGCCGCCCGCCGCGTCGGCCCCGGCAAGGCGCTGCAGGGCAACCTCGACCCGACGGTCCTGTTCGCCACCACGGAGGCCGTCGAGGCCAAGACCGACGAGGTGCTGGAAGCCGCCGCGGGCCTGGAGGGCCACGTCTTCAACCTCGGCCACGGCGTCATGCCGTCCACCGACCCGGACGCCCTGACCCGCCTCGTGGAGTACGTCCACACGCGCACCGCCCGCTGACTCACCAGGTGTGCCGGGGCCGTGCCCGCCTGCCGAACAGCAGGCCGCGCGGTTCCGGCGGCGGGGGAGTGCCCGGCTTGAGCGGCCAGGCGAGCAGCATCCCGGCCAGGAAGCCCACCACATGGGCGGCGTACGCCACCGTCCCGGCGTCGGAGACGCCCTCGCCGGACGAGTAGACCGCCTGCAGCACGAACCAGAAGCCCAGCACCAGCCAGGCCGGCAGCCGGAGCGGCAGGAAGATCAGGAACGGGACGAGGACCCAGACCCTGGCCTTCGGATACAGCACCAGATAGGCGCCCAGCACGCCCGCGATGGCGCCCGAGGCGCCGATCAGCGGGTCGGACGAGTCGGCGTTGAGCAGCGCGAAGCCGTATCCCGCCGCATAGCCGCAGACGACGTAGAAGAGCAGGTACCGCACATGCCCCATGCGGTCCTCGACGTTGTTGCCGAAGATCAGCAGGAACAGCATGTTGCCCAGCAGGTGCAGCCAACTGCCGTGCAGGAACATCGCGGTGAAGACCGACAGGGCGGGCGACTTGTCGTAGCCCGGCGGGGCCACCACGCAGCCGAGCGCGCCGCCGGCGCCTCTGCCCACGTCCCCCGTGGGGACCATGCGCGGCATCTGGTGGTGGATCAGCTCCCGCGGCACCGCCGCGTAGTGGTCCAGGAACGCCTGCAGATGGCACAGCTGCGCCAGGTCGCTGCCGCCGGCCACCGAGCCCGCTATGCCGGGCGTGGCCAGGAAGACGTACACGTTCGCGGCGATCAGCGCGTACGTCACCCAGGGGGTGCGGCGCACCGGGTTCACGTCATGGACGGGGATGACCACAAGGGATTAGTGCCCGCGATGAGCGGGGCGAACCTGAGTGAACGCGGGCACGCGCGCGTGCGTATGACTCGGCAACCGCCCGCGGCGCGGGGAAGGCGGGTCGCGGGGACGACGTGAGGAACAGGCGATGAACGACCGAGTTACTCCTCCGCTGCCGGTCCAGGCCCTGCCGAACGGCGAGGCCGAGCTGGCCCTGGTGATCCAACTGCCCTGGGAGGACGTGGCCAGGCTGGGCCAGGAGGCCGGCCGGCTGGCCTCGCAGATGCAGCGGCCGGTGACCCTCGACGAGGCGGTGAGCAACCGTCTCAGGTCCACGCGGCCCGCGGCCGCGCACGCCAAGCCGGCCGGGGAGCAGCCGGTGGCCGTGACGACCACGGCCTCCGTCTCCTCGCTGCCGCCGCGGCCGCCGGCCGAGCAGGCCCGCCAGGCCATCGAGCGCATCAACGGCTCGGCGTAGCCGGCAGGCCCATCAGGAGGCGCGTACCTTCGCGGTGGCCTTGCGGGCGGCCACCAGTACGGGGTCCCAGACCGGGCTGAACGGCGGGGCGTAGCCCAGGTCCAGGGCCGTCATCTGCTCCACCGTCATCCCGGCCGTGAGGGCCACCGCCGCGATGTCGACCCGCTTGCCCGCGCCCTCCCGGCCCACGATCTGCACGCCTAGCAGCCGCCCCGTGCGGCGCTCGGCGAGCATCTTCACCGTCATGGGGGCGGCGTTCGGGTAGTAGCCCGCCCGGCTGGTCGACTCGATGGTGACCGTCACGTACTGCAGCCCGGCCCTGCGCGCGTCCTTCTCGCGCAGGCCGGTGCGGGCGATCTCCAGGTCGCAGACCTTGGAGACGGCGGTGCCGACCACACCGGGGAAGGTCGCGTAGTCGCCCCCGGCGTTCGCGCCGATGACCTGCCCGTGCTTGTTGGCGTGGGTGCCCAGCGCGATGTGCCGCTCCTGGCCCGACACCAGGTCCAGGACCTCCACGCAGTCCCCGCCGGCCCAGATGTTCTCGTACCCGCGCACCCGCATGGCGAGGTCGGTGAGCAGCCCGCCGTGAGCCCCCAGCGGCAGCCCCGCGGCCTTCGCCAGCGCCGTCTCGGGGCGCACGCCGATGCCCAGCACCACCACGTCCGCCGGGTACTCGGCGGCCTCCGTGGCCACCGCCCGCACCCGGCCGTCCTCGCCGGTGAGGATCTTGGTGACCTCGGCGTCGTTGACCATGGCGATGCCCATGCCCTGCATGGCGTCGTGCACCAGGCGGCCCATGTCCGGATCGAGGGTCGACATCGGCTCGCTGCCCCGGTTGACGACGGTCACCTCGTAGCCCCGGTTGATCATCGCCTCGGCCATCTCCACGCCGATGTACCCGGCCCCGACGACCACCGCGCGACGGCCACGCGTGCGTGCGAGCGAGTCCAGCAGCGCCTGCCCGTCGTCGAGCGTCTGCACCCCGTGCACCCCGGGGGCGTCCGCGCCCGGCATGTCCGGGCGGATCGGGCGGGCGCCGGTCGCGATCACGAGTTTGTCGTACGACGTCCAGGACTCCTCCCCGGAATCGACGTCACGCGCGCGTACCCGCCCGTTCGCCACGTCGATCTCGGTGACCTCCGTACGCATCCGCAGGTCGATGTCCCGCGCGCGGTGCTCCTCGGGCGTACGGGCGATCAGCCGGTCCCGCTCCTCGACGTCACCGCCCACCCAGTACGGGATGCCGCACGCGGAGTACGAGGTGAAGTGGCCGCGCTCGAAGGCCACGATCTCCAGCTCGTCCGGGCCCTTCAGGCGGCGTGCCTGCGACGCCGCGGACATCCCCGCGGCGTCGCCGCCGATCACGACCAGTCGTTCCCTCGCAGCGCTCATGCTCATGCGAACACGCTACGGGGGCAGGGCATTTCAGTCCTGCCCGCGGTTCTCCTCGGGGGTGGTGGTTCGTACCCGGGGCCGAACCAGCCGCAGCCACGCCAGCACGAGCACGGCGGCCACCGCGGCGAACGGCAGCACCGCGCCGAAGGCCACCGCCAGCCAGCGCAGCATCGTCACGAACGCGTTCCAGCCGCCGGACAGCGCGTCCAGGAAGCCGGGGTCCTCGTCCTTCGCCGCCGCCTTCTTCACCGGCGCCTCGGACAGGGACAACGTGATGGTGGCCAGGCTGGTGCGGTCCTTCAGGGACGCCTGCTGGGCGAGCAGTGCCTCCAGGTCGGCCTCCCGGCTGCTCAACTCGCCCTCCAGCTCCACGACGTCGCTCAGCTTGGTCGCCCGGTCCATCAGCTCGCGGACCCGGGCCACGCTGGCCCGCTGCGACCTGACGCGGCTGTCCACGTCGACGACCTGGTCGGTGACGTCCTGGGCCTTCGCGGTGCGCTCCAGGAGCTTGCCCGCGCCCTGGAGGCCGGCGAGAACCTCGTCGTACTTCTCGACCGGCACACGCAGCACCACGCGCGTGTGCTCGCGGCCCTCGTCGTCCCGGCTGGTGGTCTCGTTTCCGACGTAACCGCCCGCGTTCTCGGTGGTGGTGCGGGCCTCGTCCAGGGCCTTCGGCACGTCCTTGACCTGCACGGTCAGGGACGCGGTGCGGATGATGTGACTCACCGTGAGGTTCGGCGCGCGGGTCGCCTCCGCGCCGTTCGCCTCCTTCGCGCCGCCGGGGGCGGCCCCCTTGGCGTCGCTCTGGGCGGCGGCGCCGTCCGCGGCCTTGCCGCCGGAGCCGCTGTCGTTCGCGCCGCTGCTGCATCCGGTCAGGGCGAGCGCCGTGGCCAGCAGCAGCCCGGTCAGGGCGTGGACAGGTCGTACGGAACGTCGTGCGCGCATGTGGGCGTACCCCCGAGGGTCTTGACGACTGACGCTTCTTCGACGCCGGGCGCGGCACGGACGTTGGGCAGGGCCGGTCCCGATGCGGTCACGGTCGGGACTCGTGCAGGACACCGGGGCGGGGACGGGCTGTCAGTGGGGTCTGAGAGGCTGGGGACATGCGCGAAGTTCAGAGTCGTACGGGTGCGGGCCAGGTCGTCGTCATCGGGGCCGGCATCGCGGGGCTGGCCGCCGCTCACCGGCTGCTGGCGCGGGGCGCGCGGGTGACCGTGCTGGAGGCGTCGGACCGCGTCGGCGGCAAGCTGCTGCCGGGCGAGATCGCGGGTGCGCGGGTGGACCTCGGCGCCGAGTCGATGCTGGCCCGCAGACCGGAAGCGGTCGCTCTCGCGCGCGAGGTGGGCCTCACCGACCGCCTCCAGCCGCCGGCCACGGCGACGGCCTCGATCTGGACCCGCGGAGCCCTGCGCCCCATGCCCAAGGGCCACGTCATGGGCGTCCCCGGCACCGCCGCCGCCCTCTCCGGCGTCCTCTCGGACGAGGGCCTCGCCCGCATCGAGCGCGACGCCGACCTGCCCCGCACGGAGGTCGGCGACGACGTGGCCGTCGGGGAGTACGTGGCCGAGCGCCTCGGCCGGGAGGTCGTCGACCGCCTGGTGGAACCCCTGCTGGGCGGCGTGTACGCGGGCGACGCGTACCGCATCTCGATGCGCTCGGCGGTCCCGCAGCTGTACCAGGCGGCGAAGACGCACGACTCCCTGACCCAGGCCGTCCGCGAGATCCAGGCGAAGGCGGCCGCGGCCCACCAGACGGGCCCGGTGTTCATGGGCATCGAGGGCGGCGTCGGCACCCTGCCCCTCGCGGTCGCCGAGGCGGTGCGGGCGGCGGGCGGCGAGATCGTCACCGGGGCACCCGTGACGGAGCTGCGCCGCGAGGCCGCGACCGGTTGGCGCGTCGTCACCGCCGACCGCGTGCTGCACGCAGACGCCGTCGTCCTCGCCGTCCCCGCCCCCGTCGCCGCCACCCTCCTGCGCGCCGAGGCCCCCGCCGCCGCCACCGAGCTCGCCGGCGTCGAGTACGCCTCCATGGCCCTGATCACCCTCGCCTACCGCCGCGCCGACACCGCCCTCCCCGAGGGCAGCGGCTTCCTCGTACCGCCGGTCGACGGGCGCACCATCAAGGCCTCGACGTTCGCCTCGCAGAAGTGGGGCTGGATCGCCGACGAGAACCCCGACCTGCTGGTCCTGCGCACCTCGGTCGGCCGGTACGGCGAGACGGAGATCCTCGGCCGCGAGGACGCCGACCTGGTGGACGTCTCCCGCCACGACCTGCGCGAGGCCACCGGCCTCGACGCCACGCCGGTCGCCACCCGCGTCACCCGCTGGACCGACGGCCTGCCCCAGTACCCCGTCGGCCACCACGCGCGCGTGGCCCGCATCCGCGAACACGTCGCCAAGCTCCCGGGCCTCGCGGTGTGCGGCGCGCAGTACGACGGCGTCGGCATCCCCGCCTGCATCGCGAGCGCGTACGCGGCGGTCGACCAGCTCGACGGCGACCTCAGAGCCTTGCGGGAGCTCACCGCCAACCCGGTGCAGAGCCTGCACGGCGGAGCGGGAGAATGAGGGACATGAGTGACGACGCCCCCACCACCGAGGCCGCCCGGATCCCGAACAAGGGCAAGCTGGCCAAGGACCTCAACGAGGTCATCCGCTACACCCTGTGGTCGGTCTTCAAGCTGAAGGACGTGCTGCCCGAGGACCGCGCGGGCTACGCCGACGAGGTCCAGGAGCTCTTCGACCAGCTCGCCGCCAAGGACGTGACGATCCGCGGCACGTACGACGTGTCCGGGCTGCGCGCCGACGCCGACCTCATGATCTGGTGGCACGCGGAGACCAGCGACCAGCTGCAGGAGGCGTACAACCTCTTCCGCCGCACGAAGCTGGGCCGCGCCCTGGAGCCGGTCTGGTCGAACATGGCGCTGCACCGCCCCGCCGAGTTCAACCGGTCGCACATCCCCGCGTTCCTCGCCGACGAGACGCCGCGCAACTACGTGAGCGTGTACCCCTTCGTGCGCTCCTACGACTGGTACCTGCTGCCCGACGAGGACCGCCGCCGCATGCTCGCCGACCACGGCAAGATGGCCCGCGGCTACCCCGACGTCCGCGCCAACACCGTCGCGTCCTTCTCGCTCGGCGACTACGAGTGGATCCTCGCCTTCGAGGCCGACGAGCTGTACCGCATCGTCGACCTCATGCGCCACCTGCGCGCCTCGGAGGCCCGTATGCACGTCCGCGAGGAGGTCCCGTTCTACACGGGCCGCCGCAAGGACCTCGCGGAGCTTGTGGCGGGCCTTGCCTGATCAACGAGCGGGCTGGGGCTCCCGGTGCGGTGCGCAGGCCGCGCGCCGTACCGGCGTCCGCCCTTCCAACAGGTACGCGTCCAGGTAGCCGTTGACGCACCGGTTCGGCCCG
Organism: Streptomyces cylindrosporus; assembly: GCF_022698165.1. Classification (GTDB taxonomy): domain Bacteria; phylum Actinomycetota; class Actinomycetes; order Streptomycetales; family Streptomycetaceae; genus Streptomyces; species Streptomyces cylindrosporus. Next base: position 435,929 of record NZ_JALDAY010000003.1, on the reverse strand, counting down.
CCCGCGATCCCGTGCGTCCCCGCGTCCCGCTCTGTCACCAGCACCGACCCCGACAACCGCCGGTGCAGCTCCAGCGCCCCCTCATAAGGCGCGGCCGCGTCCCGCTCGGCGGCGAGGATCATCGTCGGCGGCAGCTCACCCGGCCCGGTCCGCACATCCACCGGCTCCTGCCGGGGCACCGGCCAGTACGCGCACGGCAGGTTCATCCACACGTTGTCCCACGTCTCGAACGGCGCCACCCGCGCGAGCCGCGTGTTGTCCCGGTCCCAGACGCGGAAGTCCGTCGGCCAGGGAGCGTCGTTGCACTCGACGGCCGTGTACACCGCGTTGGAGTTCTCCGCCTCGGCCGCCGCCCCCGCCACCGGAGCCGCCTGCGCGATCAGCTGCTTCGGATCGCCCTTGAGGTACTCCGACAGCGCCTGCGCCCGGTGCGGCCAGTAGTCGTCGAAGTACCCGGCCGTCAGAAACGCCCCCTGCAGCTGCGCGGGCCCCACCTTGCCCCCGGCCGGTTCCGCCGCCAGCTGCGCGCTCGCTCGCTCGTAGCTGCGCTGCACCGAGTCGGCGGTCCGCCCCAGCCCGTACACGTCGTCGTGCTTGGCGATCCACTCACGGAAGTCCGTCCAGCGCCCCTCGAACGCGGCCGACTGGTCGAGGTTGTTGCGGTACCAGACCCGCTCCGGATCCGGGTTCACCGCCGAGTCGAACACCATCCGCCGCACGTGGGAGGGGAACAGCGTCGCGTACAGCGCCCCGAAGTAGGTGCCGTAGGAGGCCCCCATGAAGGTGAGCCGGTCCTCGCCCAGCGCCGCCCGCAGCACGTCCAGGTCGCGCGCGTTGTTGAGCGAGTTGTAGTGCCGCAGCGCACCGCCCGCCCGCTTCGCGCACCCGCGCGCGTACGCCTTCGCCTGCGCGACGCGCTCCTTCTTGTACGACTCCGACGGGTACGTCGGCGACTGCGAGGGCGCCTTGAAGAAGTGCTTGGGGTCCTGGCAGGACAGCGGCGCCGAGCGGCCGACACCGCGCGGGGAGTAGCCGACCAGGTCGTACGCCGCACCGATGCGCTTCCACTCCGGCAGCAGACCGACCAGCGGGAAGTACAGGCCGTCGCCGCCCGGCCCGCCCGGGTTGAAGACCAGCGCGCCCTGCCGCGGCACCCGGCGCTTGCTGTTGTGCGGGTCGGTGTGTGTGGCCCGGACCCGGCTGACCGTCAGCTTGATCTGCCTGCCGCCCGGATCCGCGTAGTCGAGCGGCACGGACACCGTGCCGCACTGCAGACTCCCCGGCATGTCCTGCGCCTCGGCGCAGTTGCCGAAGTCGATACCGGCGGCCCGGGCCCGTGCGGCGGCCACCGCGGTGCCCTGGACCGCGGCCGTGTCCGGTACGACGGACGCGCCGCCGGCCGGCGCCGCGGCGAGAGTGGTCAGGAGCAAGGATCCGGCGGCCGAGTAGAGCGCGGCTGCTCTCATGGCGTGTCCCTTCGGTGCACGGCGGCGACAAAAGGGATGTTTCGTTCGGCTGTCGGTGAAGGCAAGCACCGCCCCGGCGGTGTCGGCGTCAATGACCCCTGTGCGCCCCCGGCGTGCGGTTCACGCCGACCGGAAAACGCCCCCTACGACTGGTCGCGGTGGGTGAGGGCGGCGCGCAGATCCGGTTCGCCGATCGCCCGTACGCCCCGTACGGCGACGGTCGTGAGGTACGTACGGTCGTCGCCGCCCGCCGTGTGGCGCGCGAGGGTGCCCAGGAGCCGCTGTCCGGCCGGAGACGCCCATCGGGAGTAGGGGTGGACCTCGATACGGGCTATGGCGAGACAGCTCAGCGTCAGGGCCAGCGGCAGCGCGAACCACAGGGCCATCAGGCCGCGCGGCATGGTCGACTGGGCCGGCAGCAGCAGCGCGGCCGCGCCCAGCGCCACCACGGCCAGCGCGGCGACCTGCACCTGGCGGATGCCCGAGGCTATGCCGCCCCGCCCGTCGGGCACGGCCAGACCCGCGCTGACCAGCCGGTCTCCGAGGCTGCCCACGGCGTCGGCGGAGGCCGCGGCGGCCCGGACCGGGGCGATACGGCTCTGCCCCTCCGGCCCGATGGCCCCGATGACGGACCGCTCGATGTCGTCCCGGGCCCGCGGATCGACCACGGTCGCCCAGCCGGTGTGGGCGAGCAGCAGCCGTCGTTGCCGGGCCATGGAGACCATGGTCAGATCGGCCACCCGGCCGGGCCCGCCGGACAGGAAAGCCGCCTCGTAGAGCGTCAGATCGTGACCCTGGGTGTCCGCGTCGACGGCGGCCGCGCGTACGGCGGCCAGACACAGCCGCGTACACGCCGTGCCGGCGACGGCCCAGGCCAGCAGCAGGAGCAGAACCCAGAACATGCCGCGTTTCTATGCCAAAGGCCTGCGGAACCGCCATGCCCTGTTCACAATCCGGACGGAGCGTTGCGGGTACGTGACGTTCCGCTTGTCCGGAAGCGGGCGCTACGGCTGTTGCGGCGGCGGGCTGGTGGTGGCCGGCGGGAGCGTGTAGGTGTCGGTCGCCGAGGGGGTGACCGGGACGGCCGGGGTCGGGTAGGCCGTCGGGCCGGGCGGGGCCGGGGAGTTGGTGAGGGGGGGAGTGCTCGCCGAGGCCATGTTCCGCGCCAGCGCGTCCCAGTCGACGTACCCCGTGGCCTCCAGGACCTTGATGTGGTCCAGGACGGTCGTGTTGGCGTCGTCGGCGAGGGAGCGCACCAGGGAGTTGCGGGTGGTCGCGCGGACCTGGGCGACGACGGAGAAGACCTTGCCGTGCGCGAGGCGCAGGATGTTGGCGAACTGCCGGTCGTAGTCCACGCCCTGCGCCGTGTTCAGGGTGGCGAGCCACTGGCGTTGCTGGGCGTTGGGCTCGTTGGGCAGTTCGAGGCTCAGCTTGGCCGCGACGTCCCGGACGCGCTGGTCGAGGAAGGTGTGTCCCTCGACGAGGTGCCGCCCCGCCGTCCGTACGGCCTCGGTGGTGCCCTTCTGCTCGGCCTCCTGGCCCGCGGGCAGCTCCCACAGGCCGGCCAGCCGGACCTTGGTGATGAAGTCGCGGTCCAGGGCGGACAGCGGTCCGTAGTTCGTCGCCACGGTCTGGGCGTTGAGCACGTCCACGCCGGTGCCCGACCGGTCGGCGTACGACCAGATCGGGAAGATCAGCGCCAAGAGGGTCGCTGCGAGGCCCGTGATGATGATCCCGGTGCCACTGATGATGCCTCGGCCCCTGAGAGGCGGTCGGGGTCGCATGGTGCCTCCTGCTCATGGCACCGCACGCTCGTCTGATGTGAGTGCGGGATTGGCATGTTACCGGGAGGTGTGGGGGCGACTGTCGGGCAGGGACGGACGGGAAGTGTTACCCCGCGCACATTTCCGTGCGGTGGACACCTACCGTCAGCGGTGCAGCAGCACCTTCCGCGCCGCCCGCACCACACGCCCTCCGGTCCGCGGCGACCTCGGCGCCGGCCCGGACCGCTCCAGCCACCACTCGCGTACGGCCTCTCGCGCGGGCCCGTCCGCCAGTCGCCCGGAGACCAGCAGATGCTCGGCGAAGGACAGCGCGTCCCGCCGGTAGCCGCCGGTCATCGGGTGCCCGTGGGCGTACGCGACGAATGCCGCCCGGTAGCCCTCGCCGAGGATCCGCGGCAGCTCGGGCGCGACCTTCCCCACCACGTCGGCCCGCTTCCCGGCGAGCGCCCGCGCCTGCACCCCGAGCCGCACCCGGTCGAACCCCTCGGGCACCGGCGTCCCGGCCACGAGCGCGGACAGCAGGGCGGCCTGCGCGAGGGCGAGCCGCTGACGGGCCGGCCCGGTGGGCGGCTCGCCGGTCCGCGGCGCTTCCGCGGCGGGCCCCCGCGCGACGACGTCCCCCGTACCGCGACCGACCCGCACCCCCCGCCCCTGCTCCACGGCCCCTCGTATCGCCGCCAACTCCCCTTCCAGCACGGCCGGTTCGGGGAAGTTCTCGTCCCGCTCCAGCAGCACCCCGGGCGGTGACACCCTGGACGCGAGGTCGGTCAGGATGTCCAGGACCTCGGGCGGGACCGGGTGGGCGTGGCTGTCGTGCCAGACGCCGTCCCGTGCGAAGCCGCCCGCGACATGGACGTAGGCGATGGCCTCCAGGGGGAGCTCGGCCAGCGCCTTGGCCGGGTCCTCGCCGCGGTTGACGTGGTTGGTGTGCAGGTTGGCCACGTCGATGAGGAGCCGTACGCCGGTCCGCTCGACCAGCTCGTACAGGAACTGCCCCTCGGTCATCTCCTCGCCCGGCCAGGAGATCAGCGCGGCGATGTTCTCGACGGCGAGCGGCACCGGCAGCGCGTCCTGCGCTGTCCGCACGTTCTCGCACAGGACGTCGAGGGCGTCCGGGGTGCGCGGCACGGGCAGCAGGTGCCCGGCCTCCAGGAGCGGGGACGCGGTCAGCGCGCCGCCCGCCCGGACGAACGCGATGTGCTCGGTGACCAGCGGCGCCCCGAGGGCCTGCGCCCGCTCGGCCAGCGCGGCGAGCCGTTCCGCGTCGGGCCGGTCCGCGCCGCCGAGTCCGAGCGAGACGCCGTGCGGGATCACGGTCACCCCGCGGGCCCGCAGGCGCCGGAGCGACTCGGGGAGGTGGCCGGGGCAGACGTTCTCGGCCACGGCCTCGACCCAGTCGATGCCCGGCATGCGCTCCACGGCGTCGGCGATCTCCGGCCGCCACCCGATGCCCGTACCCAGTCGCTCCATGGCCCGCCCCCTCCTCGGCTTCCCCCGCAACCACCCGTCCCGTCCGTCTCCCCGGACGTGACGGGGGTATGGCCCCGGCGGCCGGACCCGAACCCCGCCGCTTGCACCTTCAGAGGAACATTTGAGGTTCGGATCCGGCCCCGAGGCACCCCGGCGGCCCTACCGCAGGACGCCCGCGGTGTCCTCCGGATCCGGCCGGTTCGTGTTGACCGTGCCCGGCGCGCCCGGCGAGGGCCGGGAGGTGGTCTTCACGTCATCGTCGGCCTCCGCGGCCGGCGCCGAGGGCGCGACCTGGCCGGGGACCGGCGCCGCCGGGCCGGTGGGGCTGGCGGTCGTACCCGCGACGGCGTCGTTGGCGATGGCGTCGAAGTCGACCCGGCCGGTCTTCTCCAGGATCGTGATGTGGTCGAGCACGGTCTGGTTGGCGTCCGAGGCCAGCTGCCGTACGAGGGTGTTGCGGGTGGTGTTCCGGACGGTGCCGATGGCCGGGAAGATCTTGCCGTGCGCGGCCCGCAGCAGGTTCACGAACTTGTACTCGTACTCCGCGCCGCTCGCCGCGCTCATCTCCTGCAGCCAGCCCTGCTGCTGCTCGTTCGGCTGGTTGGGCAGCTCGACGCCGAGCTGGGCGGCGACGATCCGGACCCGCTTGTCGAGGTCGGTGTGGCCGACGATGAGATGGTCGCCGGCCTCCTTGATCGCCGCGCTGGGCGCCCGCTGGATCGCCTGCTGGCCGGCCGGCAGCTCCCACAGCCCCGCCAGCCGGACGCGCACGATCAGATCACGGTCGGCCGCGGTCAGCGGACCCCACTGGGTGTTCACGGTCCCCGCGGCCACGTTCGCCTGCCCGGTGCCCGACCGGTCGGCGTACGACCACACGGGGAACGCGAGGGCGCCGATGGTGGCGACGATGGCCGCGATGAGGAAAGTCGTACCGTTGACCCGCCTGTTGCTCAAAGCTGCCTCCTGGAATGGTGCTTGGCCGGCGTCGGCGACAGGAGGTACGAGCTGAGGTCCGGCGTTGTTCAAACAAACGGTAAAGAACTAAAAGGCTGGCAAAGTCGTACGGCCATCACGTCCTCGTCGGCCCGAGCGTGGCGGCGACGTCCCAGGCGTGCACGACGTAGTCGACGAAGCGGAAGCCGCTGGCGACCCGCCCGGCGCACCCGGGCTGTCCCGCGTCGTCCTACGGTACGGGTGAAGGCGACGGGCAGGTGCCGAGCGGCCGGCTGGTGACGGTGCCGGTGCGGGTCGCTGTGTACGCGTAGCACTGGGCCCAGTCGGACGCCGCGACCTGGATCACGACGGTGGTCCCGGTCGCGGTGCGGGCGACGGAGCGGGGGCTTCGGGGGTGCAGTACGTCGGTGATCTCCCGGTCCGTCAGGGTGCCGTCGGCGTCGGCTGCCTGGAGCCGGGTCCTGAGCCGCTCGGCCGCGGCGGTGACATCGGCCCGGGCGTCGTGCTCCCTCTCCCGCCCGCTGTCGTGCACGGTCTGGAAGAACCAGACCAGCAGGCCTGCGGCCACCAGCACGCAGAGCAGTACGGCCGCGCCGAGGCAGCCGGCGGACCGGGCGAGGAACCCGGCCGGCCCGCTGCCACGGCGCGGCGCCTGCCGCGTGGGGGAGGTCACGCGGTCATGTTCCCGTATAGCCGATGGAGGTCAAGGCGGCCTCCACCACGTGCTCGTATCCGGTGGTGCCCGCGTTGTTCGGATGGAAGGCCTCGCGGCTCAGACAGGTCTGGCCGACGCCCGCGATGGCGATGCACACGGCGTGCGGGTCCCCCTCGTGGAAGTCCCCGTCGCCGTTGGGCCCGAGCACGATCTTGTTGATCCATTCGTCGCTGTCGCAGCCGCCGTGGCCGACGAACGCCGAGACCGGATCGGCGTAGGACACGTCGTAGCCCGCGGCGTGCAACTCGTCCACCTTGGACTTCTGCGCGGCGTCCATGTAGTTGGCGAGGGTCGCCAGCGTGGCGGCCTCGTCCCCGTCGATGTACCAGGAGCCCGTGCACTTGACCGTGCGGCTGAGGATCTCCGGATAGCCGGCCAGGAGGATCTTGGCGTTCGGCCTGCTGGGCGACGGCCCGGAGCGTGTCGCCGATGTCCTCCTTGGTCTTGTCGATCAGCGCCTCGTACTTGCTGAGGAAGTCGCTGCCCGCGCAGTCCCCGAGGCCCGCGCAGTCCGTCACGGCGTTGACGAACGCGCCGTAGTTGTTGCCGCCGATGGTGAGCGTCACCAGGGTCGTGTCCTTGGTGAGGACACCCGAGTCCACCTGGGGTATCTCCCGGAACTCGCCATCGCCGGACGCGATGTCACCGCTCTGCCAGTAGCTGGTGTCGACACTCCCGTCGACCTGCCAGGTGTGGGCGCCGGAGCAGGCGACGAAGCCGAGTTCGGCTTGCGGGGCCAGGCGTTGGCGCTGCGGCGTATCGCCAACACGACACTGGTCGCTGTCCTCGAGCGGACGGCCGAGATCGGACTGCGACGCGCCCTGGGCGCGCGGCCCCGCCACATCACCGCCCAGTTCCTCACCGAGTCCACGGCCCTGGGCACCCTCGGCGGCCTGATCGGCACCTCCCTGGGTGTCGCCACGGTGCTGTGCACGGCGGTGATCCGCGACTGGACGGCCGTGCTCCAGCCCGCGGCCGTGCTCCCGGCCCCGCTCCTCGGCACCGTCACCGGCCTGCTCGCGGGCCTGTACCCCGCAATGCGGGCGGCCCGGACCGAGCCCCTCGCGGCCTTGCGCCGCTGAGCGCGGTTCAGCCCCGGCGGTGCAACGCGGGGTGGTCCGCCACCACGGTGCAGGACCCGGGCGCGATCTCCGTGAACCCCGCGTCCCGGACCAACGGCAGCCCGCTCGTGGTCAGTTCGGGCCAGCGCTCCGGATCGGCGTTCCGTACGGCGAGCGGGAAACCGGCGTCGCGCCAGGCCGCGCGCTCCTCGTCCGACAGTTCCCACCAGGCCAGTTGGGCGCCGTGCCCGGCCTGCGCCATCGCCTTGCCGGCCGACATGTCGAGCTCGGGGTTCAGCCACAGCACGGGCACGCCCGGGGCCGCCTCCACCGGGGGCTCCGGGTCGTCGAGGTCGGTCCCGGACACCTGGAGCTTCGCCAGGTCCTTCGGCCAGCCGTCGAGCGGCACGGGCGGGAACACCCGTACCTCGGCCGCCTTCCCGGTCACCGTGATCCCGGCCAGCCCCTCGGCCCGCCGCCACTCGGCCCCCCGGGCCCGCCGCACGACCTTCCGGATCCGGGCGTCCTGCCAGTCCCGCATGACCTGCGCCCATTCCCCGTCCCCCACGGACCGCTCATCGCTGAGCATCACGAGCACGGCGCGGGCGGCGGTCTCGAGAGCGTCCGTACGGGCGGGCGGATCCGCCTTCTCGATACGGACGACGAGCGGCAACACGAACTGGGGCGCTTCGTCGCGGGCGGTCGGCTCGGACCGGAAGGGACTGTCACTGGTCGGCGTAGGGCTCACACCGGCCAACCTTAAAGTGCGGGCCGCTCACCCCGAGCAGGCGGTGCGCTGTGCCTCCTGCCACTCGCAGACCGGGCACAGGGTGATGCCCTTGTACGACTCCGGGTACTCCGTCGGCTCCCGGCACAGCACGCACTCGGCGTACGGCGGGCCGTCCGCCCTGGGCGGCGTGGTGGCGTCGCCGATCGTGCAGTAGCTGTCGTCGCTCATGTCTCCAGCGTACGGCGGTCAGCGGCGGGCCCTTGCGTCGCCGATCAGCTCGGACACCTTCACGAACCGGTACCCCTGCTTCCGCAGCTCCGGCACGATCGTCCGCACGGCCCGCTCGGTCGCCGGGGCCGCGCTGCGGGTGCAGTGCATGACCACGACCGACCCCGGCCGCACCCCGTCCAGCACCTGCCGGGCCACCGCGTCGGCGTCGGTCGCGAACGCGTCCCCGCTCACCACGTCCCACTGCACGGCGGTGACACCGGTCGGGGTCAGGGCCTTGAGCGCCGCACGGTCGTAACAGCCGCCGGGGAAACGGAAGTACGGCATCGCGTCCGGCACCCCCGCCTTGCGGAAGGCGGCGTACGCCCGCTCGACGTCGGCCCGCATCCGGTCCGCGGAGACGGTCGGGAGGCCGTAGCAGTCACTGGTGAAGGCGTAGTGGCTGTAGGAGTGGTTGGCGACCTCGAAGAGAGGGTCGCGCCCGATGGACCGGGCCTGCACCGGGTACTCCTCGGCCCACCGCCCGGTCATGAACACGGTCGCCGGCACCTTCAACGCCCGCAGGTCCGCGATGAGCCGCGGATTGTCGAACCGCTCACCGGCCGCCGCCCGGGCCCCCTGATCCGCGGTCATGTCGGCGTCGAAGGTCAACGCGACCACCTTGCCGAGCGTGCGGGGCCCGTTCTTGAAGACGGGCGTGACACCGGCCGGCCCCGGCGCGAGGGTCGGCGGCGCGGACGGGACGGCGGAGGTCGCGGAGGGGGCTGGACGAGCGGCGTGGGGCGCGGCTGGGGCACCGCAGGCGGTGAGCGCGGCGCCGAGCGCGCAGACGGCGGCTGCTTGTCGTACTCGAATGATCACCGCATGAAGATAAGTGGGTAAATCAGGCGAAATGGGGACCGGCGCGCCTCAGTCCTCTTCCAGCAGCCGTTTGCGGCACTCCTCCACGTCGAAATCCGGCTTCGGGTACTGCGGGTCGAGGGCCTGCAGGTGTTCCAGGAGGAGGTGGCCCACCGCCCAGTTGCGGTACCACTTGCGGTCGGCCGGGATCAGGTGCCAGGGGGCGTGCGGGGTGGAGCAGCGGGTCATGGCGATCTCGTAGGCCTGTTGGTACGACGGCCACAGCGCGCGGTCGTCGATGTCGCCGGGGCTGAACTTCCAGTGCTTGTCGGGGCGGTCGAGGCGGCGCAGGAGGCGGCGGCGCTGCTCCTCGTACGAGATGTGCAGGAAGCACTTGACGACGGTCACCCGGTCGTCGACCAGGCGTTGTTCGAAGCGGTTGATGTCGGTGTAGCGCTGCTCGATCTCCTCCGGCGGGGCGAGTGCGCGTACGCGGCCCACGAGGACGTCCTCGTAGTGGGAGCGGTCGAAGATGCCCAGTTCGCCGGGGTGGGGGAGTTCCCGTTCGACGCGCCAGAGGAAGTGGTGTTCGCGTTCCTCGGGTGTGGGCGCCTTGAAGGCTTTGATGCGGCAGCCGGACGGGTTGAGCAGGCCGATGACGTGCTTGACCGTGCCGCCCTTGCCGCTGGTGTCCATGCCCTGAAGGATCAGCAGGATCCGGCGGCGGTCACCCTTGGTGCTCGACGCCCAGAGGCGTTCCTGCAGGTCGGCGAGGTGCTCGCCCATGTCGGCGACGGCGGCCAGACCCGCCTTCTTGTCCTTCGGGCCGCCGGGCGTCGATCTCGGGTCGTGGGCGGCCAGGTCGACGGCCTTGCCGGCCGGCACCCTCAGCAGTTTCCGGAGACGGGTCCTGCCCTGCTCTGCCACGGGCCACTCCTTCGAACGCGCTGTGCCTCGATCCTGCGCCGCGCGGGCGGCGGTCGCCAGTCCTGCGGATCAGCGGCCGTAACGGCCCGTCAGGGTGCCCGAGGCCAGGGTGTGGCCGGTCAGTGCCCGCTTGACGTCGTCGGCTGAGGCGGTCGAGGGCAGGTCGAGGGTGCGGTCGGCGGCGTAGACCGAGAGGACGTAGTGGTGGGGCTCGCTGCCCTTGGGCGGGCAGGGGCCGCCGTAACCCGTCTTCTTGAAGCCGTTGCGGCCCTCGGTCGCGCCCTGGGGTGGTTGTCCGGCCGGCCAGCGCGTCTGGTGCGGGTCGGCGTTCCAGAGCAGCCAGTGGGTGAAGGTGCCGTGCGGGGCGTCGGGGTCCTGGAGGAGGACGGCGAGGGTGGTCGTGGCGGCGGGGACGCCGGTGACGGTCAGGGGAGGGGAGACGTCCTCGCCGTCGCAGGTGTAGCGGCGCGGGATCGTGCCGCCCTCGGTGAAGGCGGGGCTCGACACGGTGAGCCGCCGGGTGGCGGAGGGCGCCGGGACGGACGTACCGCCACCGCCGTCGTCTCCGCATCCCGCGGCGAGTCCGAGAGCGGCGGCCGCCGCGGCCAGGGTCAGGAGCCTGCGGTCCATGGGGGAACGCTAGCGCTACGGGCGGTGGTCCTGCGGGTGCTCCTGCGCCCTTTCCAGGAAACGCAGCAGCTCCACGGGGAAGGGGAGGACCAGCGTCGAGTTCTTCTCGGCGGCCACCGCGACGACCGTCTGCAGCAGGCGCAGTTGGAGGGCGGCCGGCTGCTCGGACATCTCCTTCGCCGCCTCGGCGAGCTTCTTGGAGGCCTGTAGTTCGGCGTCGGCGTTGATGATGCGGGCGCGGCGCTCACGGTCGGCCTCCGCCTGCCGGGCCATCGAGCGCTTCATCGTGTCCGGCAGCGAGACGTCCTTGATCTCCACCCGGTCGATCTGCACGCCCCAGCCGATGGCCGGGCTGTCGATCATCAGCTCCAGGCCCTGGTTCAGCTTCTCCCGGTTGGAGAGCAGGTCGTCGAGGTCGCTCTTGCCGATGATCGACCGCAGGGACGTCTGCGCCATCTGGGAGACGGCGAACTTGTAGTCCTCGACGTTGATCAGCGCCGCCGCCGCGTCGACCACCTTGAAGTAGACGACGGCGTCCACGCGCACGGTCACGTTGTCCCGGGTGATGCCCTCCTGGGCCGGGACCGGCAGCGTGACGATCTGCATGTTGACCTTGCTCAGCCGGTCCATGAACGGAACGACCATCGTGAACCCGGGTCCCCGCACCTCCCCGGCGAGCCGCCCGAGCCGGAAGACCACCCCGCGCTCGTACTGCTTCACCACCCGCGCCGCCGCGGCGGCGTAGACGACCCCGGCGGATGCGGCCGCCACGGCCGCCGTCAACAGCTCAGGGAGCATCACGACCTCCTCGGGGAGGGGCCCGATATGTCTGCTCCTGCAACGATATGCCCGTCGGCCGGTCCCGGGCCACGACGGAACCCGGGACCGGCCGACAAGGCGTCCGGCTGTCTACGCGGCGGTCAGCCGCACCGGCTCGGTGCCGACCGCGCTGTGCCGCTCGGCCCAGTTCTCCAGGGCGGTGCGGCAGGCGTGGTCGAGGTGGTGCAGGCCGGAGAGGTCCAGCTCCACCGGGCGGTCCTGGGGCAGTGCCTCCAGGCTGTCGAGGATCTTCGGCAGCCGCAGGAAGGTCGCGTTGCCCGCCAGGTACGCCTGGACCGGGCCCGCGCCCTTGTCGATGACCTCCAGCCTGATGTGCGAGGCCTCCCACGCGGTCTTCGCGACCGCGAGGGCCAGTCCGATGAGCACGCCCTCGAACATGCTGACCGCGACGATCGACACGGCCGTGACGACCAGGATCAGCGCCTCGCCGCGGTGCTCGCGCCACAGCGACACGATCCCGCGTACGGGGATCAGCTTGGCGCCGGAGTAGACGAGGACACCCGCGAGGGCCGGGATCGGGATGTAGGCGAGGACGCCCGGCAGCAGGGCCGCGAAGAGCAGCAGCCACACGCCGTGCATGACCCGGGACGCCTTCGTCCGCGCGCCCGCCTGCACGTTCGCCGCGCTGCGCACGATCACGGCGGTCATCGGCAGCGCGCCGAGCACACCGCACAGCGCGTTGCCCGCGCCCTGCGCGACCAGCTCCCTGTCGTACTCGGTGCGCGGGCCGTCGTGCAGCCGGTCCACGGCCGCCGCGCTGAACAGGGACTCGGCGGACGCGATCAGCGTGAACGCGACGATCGTGCCGAGCAGGCCCACGCTCGCGAGATCCGCGAAGGCGCCCAGCGGGGGCGGCTGGACGGAGCTCAGCAGGCCCTTGACCTCGACGGTGGCGACCGGGAGGGAGAACAGCAGCGCGGTGAGGGTCGCCAGGGCCACGGCCGCGAGCGGCCCGGGGACGGTGCGCAGCTGCTTCGGCGTCCGCTTCCACAGCACGAGTACGGCGATGGTGCCCGCGCCGAGCCCGAGTGAGGCCAGCGCGTCCGTCTTCCCGAACGCGTCGAACAGCGCGCCGGGCAGCTGGGCTATCTTGTCCAGCCCCGAGGCCGGGGCCTTCGCGTCGGCCATCGAGTAGAGCTGTCCGGCGATCAGTACGAGGCCGATGCCGGCCAGCATGCCCTCGACCACCGAGACGGAGATGGCCCGGAACCAGCGGCCCAGCTTCAGGACGCCCATGAGGATCTGGAGCACCCCGGTGGCCAGCACGATCACGCCGAGGGCCGGGAGTCCGAACTCCCTGACGGCCTCGAAGACCAGCACGGTCAGACCGGCCGCCGGCCCGGAGACCTGCAGGCTGCTGCCGCGCATCAGCCCGGTGACGATGCCGCCCACGATCCCGGTGACCAGGCCCAGTTCGGCCGGGACACCGGAGGCGACGGCCACGCCCACGCACAGCGGGAGCGCGACCAGGAAGACGACCAGGGAGGCGGCGAAGTCCTGCCGCAGATGAGGGTTCCTCGACATCACGGTCATCATCCCGATCACAGGCCCTCGAACGCGTCGGTCTCGGCGCGGTGGGCGTGCACCCTGCCGGTGTGCACCTCGTAGTACCAGGCGTGCAGGGTGAGTTGACCGTCCGTCAGCTTCTTGTCGATGAAGGGGTACGACCGCAGGCGCAGCACCTGCGCCAGGACGTGGTTCTGCACGCCCTCGGCCACGGTGGGGTCCTCGACGGTGCCGGCCGGGCGCGGCGTGGCGTTCGCCAGCCAGTCGCGCACGGCGGGTACGGCGGTCAGGTCGTCGCCGCGCACCAGGGCGCCGACGGCGCCGCAGTGGGAGTGTCCGCAGACCACGATGTCGCGCACGCCGAGGACCTCCACGGCGTACTCGATGGTGGCCGCCTCGCTGGTGGGGTGCTGCGAGGCGTACGGCGGGACGATGTTGCCCGCGGTGCGCAGCTCGAAGAGCTCGCCCGGGCGGGCGCCGGTGATCAGGGCCGGTACGACCCTGGAGTCGGAGCAGGTGATGAACAGCACCTGCGGGGACTGGCCTTCGGCGAGTTTGGCGAACTCCTCAGGGCGCTGTCCGAACGTACGGGCGTTGTCGATGAGGGGCTGCATGATGTGGTGACTCCTCCTGGCGCGCCGTGGGGGGCGCGTCGGTGTGGGCAGGACAGGGTGGGTGAACTGCTCTGTTCTGCTCGGCTCTCTCAGCAGCGGAAGACCTGAAGTGCCGCCGGAGAGTGCGCTGTCGAGGGTCTCGACAGATGAAGGGCGCTGGGCGCGACCGGTTCGTGGACGGACGCCGGGTCCTGCGCGAGGAGTTGGCGCTCGGGTTCGTCGAAGGTGAAACCGGGGGTCGCGTGCCGGTCGCGGGTGCGCAGGGGCCCGGTCGGGTCCCCGGAGTGGCCGCAGTCGCGGTGTGTGGCCGACTCGTCACGCAGGGCCTTGCCGGATGGTTTGGTTCCGGGCAGGTCCTTGGCCACGGCATGACGGGATGTGTGCGCGGCTGCGAAGGAGGCGGTCGGCGCGAAGAGTTGGAGGGCGAGCAGGACGGCGGCCAGGAGGGAAACGGCGGTCCGGGTCGTCGTACCTCGGAACATGCGCCCCCCTTCATGCCGTCCGCGCTTCTCGTGCCGACCAAGGGATGGTCAATCGCTGGTCAAGAAACACGTTAACCCTGCAAAGTTGTTTGCAGGGTTAACTTAGCGTTTCGGGTTGAAGAGAGCCTGAAATGCGCTGGTGGGTTGGCGCGATCCAGTCGGTGTTCCGGCTGGTGTCCTAGTCGGTGCCGAGGAGCTTCTCGCCGTCCCGTGCGAGCGCGGTGAGCCGGGATATCGCGCGGAAGTACTTCTTGCGGTAGCCGCCGTTCAGCATCTCCTCGCCGAAGAGCTCGTCGAAGGCCGACCCCGAGGCCAGGACCGGGACTTCACGGTCGTAGAGCCGGTCCGCGAGGACGACCAGGCGCAGGGCCGTCGACTGGTCGGGCACCGGCTGCACGTCGGTGAGGCAGACCGCCTTCAGGCCGTCCGTCAGGGCGCCGTAGCGGCTGGGGTGCACCTTGGAGAGGTGGTCGAGGAGGAGCGGGAAGGCGTCGAGCGAGGCGCCCTCGGTGGCGTACGCCGCCCTGGTCACCTGCTCGTCGGTGAACGGCTCCGGCGCCTTGGGCAGGCCGCGGTGGCGGTAGTCCTCGCCGTCGATGCGCAGGGGGCGGAAGTGGGCGGACAGGCCCTGGATCTCGCGCAGGAAGTCGGCGGCCGCGAAACGGCCCTCGCCGAGCTTGCCGGGCAGCGTGTTGGAGGTGGCCGCCAGGGCGACGCCCGCGTCGACCAGCCGGCCGAGCAGCGTCGAGACGAGGACGGTGTCGCCGGGGTCGTCGAGCTCGAACTCGTCGATGCAGAGCAGCCGGTGACCGGAGAGGGTCTGCACCGTCTGCTGGAAGCCGAGGGCGCCGACGAGGTTGGTCAGCTCGACGAAGGTGCCGAAGGCCTTGAGCGCGGGCTCGGCCGGTGTGGCGTGCCACAGGGAGGCGAGCAGGTGGGTCTTGCCGACGCCGTACCCGCCGTCGAGGTAGACACCGCGCGGGCCGGCCGGCGTCTTCGGTGCCTTCGCCTTGCCGAACCCGAAGAAGCCGCGCTTGCCGCCACCGACGGAGTGCGCCCCGCCGAGGCCGCCCGCGAAGCCCTCCAGGACCCGTACGGCCTCGGTCTGGCTGGGCTGGTTCGGGTCCGGGATGTACGTGCTGAAGCGCACCGAGTCGAAGCGCGGCGGCGGCACCATCTCGGCGACCAGCCGGTCCGCGGGGACATGCGGGGCACGGGCGCACAGCGACAGCGGGGCCGCGTCGGCTATCGGACTGAGGCCGGGAGCGGAAGGCGAGGACGACACGGTTACCCATGCTAAGCGTCGTGGAACACTGCACGACATGCGACGCCTGTTCCCTGTGACCGACCAGACAGTGCCGAGCCCCTCCGGGGAGGGGGGCGGTGACGAGGGGCCCGGAGCGGTGCTTCAGGCCGACCGCGAGTGGAGCCTGGGTGAGCTCGCTGCCGCGTACGCCTATCCCGAGCCGACCGCGGGCGGGCGGCCGGTGCCCTGGCTGCGCGGGAACATGGTGTCCACGCTGGACGGGGCCGCGCAGCACGACGGGAAGTCGCAGCCCATCTCCAACGCGACCGACATGCGGATCTTCGGCACCCTGCGGGCTCTGGCGGACGTCGTGATCGTCGGTGCGGAAACGGTACGCCAGGAGGGTTACCGGCCGGCACGCGCGCGTGCGGAGTTCCAGCCCGCGCGGGAGGCGGCCGGACAGGCGCAGGCGCCGGCGATCGCGGTGGTCACGGCGAGCCTGGACCTGGACTTCGCGCTTCCGCTCTTCACCTCGCCGGTCGTCCCCACGCTGATCCTCACCGGCGCCGCGGCGGCCCCCGACCGGCTGGCCGCCGCCGAGAAGTCGGGCGCCCGCGTGGTGATCGCCGGCGACGGGATGGGCGTGGATCCCGTACGTGCCGTGCAGGCCCTCGGCGAGCTCGGGCACACCCGGCTGCTGACCGAGGGCGGGCCCCGGCTGCTGGGCCAGATGGTCGCCGCCGGGGTGCTCGACGAGCTCTGTCTCACCGTGGCGCCGATGCTCACCGCGGGCGACGCGCAGCGCATCGCGGGCGGGCCGTCGGTTCCGGTTCCGCAACGGTTCGCACTGGTGTCCCTGCTGGAGGAGGAGGGCTTCCTCTTCAGCCGCTACCAGCGCACTTGAAATTCGTTCAGCGGTCCCGCCGGTCCCTGAGTCGGCGGAATCTACAGTTCCGCTTAGCTCGCGGCGGGCACACTGAATCTCGCAGTCCCCGTGACGTGACGGGGCAGGATGGTTTCCGCAGAAGGGGCGCCCGGTGTTCACAAGCGTATTGATGATCGAGAAGGCCCTGACGTCCGCAGACGTGGACTTCGTCACCACCCTGCACGGCGACGAGGGGGTGTCCTTCCACGTACTCCTCCAGCCGCGCGGCGACCAGGCCGACCGCCTGCTGCGGGCCATCGACGACGTCGCGCTCGGAGAACTCGACGAGGCGGCCCGGGAGCGGGAGGTTCCCGAGGGTGAGGCGGCGAAGGACTTCGGGGAGCGGGCGCTGGAGGTGTCGTTGCAGGCGCTGCGCGCGGCGGGCCACGAGGCCGAGGGGAGACTGATCGAGGATCATCCGCTGGACGCGCTCAAGGCGCTGGTGGAGGAGATCGGCGCGGACGAGGTGATCGTGCTGACGGATCCCCATTACGTGGAGGAGTTCTTCCACCGGGACTGGGCCTCGCGGGCTCGGCACAAGGTCGGGGTGCCGGTGCTGAAGCTGTTCTCGCACAGCAAGGCGTAGGCAATAGGCTGGGCCGCTGAACGTACGCCGTCGCACCACGCACAGGGAGACATACATGGCACCCGGCCTTCCCCCCGCCATGGACCGACCGCACTTCATCGGCATCGGCGGGGCCGGGATGTCCGGGATCGCCAAGATCCTCGCCCAGCGCGGTGCGAAGGTCGCCGGGAGTGACGCCAAGGAGTCCGAGACCGCGGCGGCACTGCGCGCGCTGGGCGCCACCGTGCACATCGGGCACGCGGCGGAGCACCTCGCCGACGACGCGAGCTGTGTCGTTGTGTCGTCGGCGATCCGCCAGGACAACCCGGAGCTGGCGCGCGCGGCCGAGCTGGGCGTCCCGGTGGTGCACCGGTCGGACGCGCTGGCCGCGCTGATGGACGGCCTGCGGCCGATCGCCGTCGCCGGCACGCACGGCAAGACGACGACGACCTCGATGCTGGCGGTGTCGCTGTCCGAGCTCGGGCTGAACCCGTCGTACGCGATCGGCGGCGACCTGGACGTGCCCGGTTCCAACGCGCTGCACGGCGAGGGCGAGATCTTCGTCGCCGAGGCGGACGAGTCGGACCGCAGCTTCCACAAGTACGCGCCCGAGGTCGCGATCGTCCTCAACGTCGAGCTCGACCACCACGCCAACTACGCGTCCATGGACGCGATCTACGAGTCCTTCGAGACGTTCGCCGGGAAGATCGTGCCCGGCGGCACGCTGGTGATCTCCGCCGACCACGAGGGCGCGCGCGAACTGACCCGGCGCCTGGCCGGCTCGGTGCGGACGGTGTCGTACGGCGAAGCCGCGGACGCCGACGTGCGCGTCCTGTCCGTCGTCCCGCAGGGCCTCAAGAGCGAGGTCACCGTCCTGCTGGACGGCACGGAGCTCACCTTCACGGTCTCCGTGCCCGGCCGCCACTACGCGCACAACGCGGTCGCCGCCCTCGCCGCGGGCGTCGCGCTGGGCGTCCCGGCCGCGGAGCTGGCGCCGGCGCTGGCCGCGTACACCGGGGTGAAGCGGCGCCTCCAGCTGAAGGGCGAGGCGGCCGGCGTCCAGGTCATCGACTCCTACGCCCACCACCCGACCGAGATGACGGCCGACCTGGAGGCGATGCGCGCGGCGGCGGGCGACTCGCGCATCCTCGTCGTCTTCCAGCCGCACCTGTTCTCGCGCACGCAGGAACTCGGCAAGGAGATGGGCCAGGCCCTGGCCCTCGCGGACGCCTCGGTCGTCCTCGACATCTACCCGGCCCGCGAGGACCCGATCCCGGGCGTCACGAGCGAGCTGATCATCGAGGCGGCGCGGGCCGCCGGCGCGGACGTGACGGCGGTCCACGGCAAGGCGGAGGTGCCGGACGTGGTGGCGGGAATGGCGAAGGCCGGTGATCTCGTTCTCACCATGGGCGCGGGCGACGTCACGGACCTCGGCCCGCGCATCCTGGACCGTCTCGCGAAGTAAAGGGGCTGAGCTTCATGTCGTACGACGTCGAGAAGCCGGACGAGCAGTGGCGTGCGGAGCTGACGCCGGCCGAGTACGCGGTGCTGCGGCAGGCCGCGACGGAGCCCGCCTTCACCGGTGAGTACACCGACACCAAGACCAAGGGCGTCTACTCCTGTCGCGCCTGCGGTGCCGAACTCTTCACCTCCACCACGAAGTTCGAGTCCCACTGCGGCTGGCCATCCTTCTACGACCCCAAGGACAGCGACGCGGTGGAGCTGATCGAGGACCGCTCCCACGGCATGGTGCGCACCGAGGTGCGGTGCGCCCGGTGCGGGTCGCACCTCGGGCATGTCTTCGAGGGCGAGGGCTATCCGACGCCGACGGACCAGCGGTACTGCATCAACAGCATCTCGCTGCGGCTGACGGAGGACGAGGGCTGATCGCGGGGCCTCAGTACGCGTGGTGCGTCTGCCAGAAGGACCAGGCTCCGCAGGGGCTTCCGTAGGCGCTGTTCATGTAGTTGAGGCCCCACTTGATCTGGGTGGCCGGGTTGGTCTGCCAGTCGGCGCCGACCGAGGACATCTTCGAGCCGGGGAGCGCCTGGACGAGGCCGTAGGCGCCGGAGGAGGGGTTGACGGCCAGGTAGTTCCAGCCGGACTCGCGTTCCACGATGTTGCTGAAGCACTGGAACTGGCCGGCCGGCACGATCGACGCGGCCATCGCCTTGATCTGCGCGGTGGTGTACGACGGCTGGAGCGAGACCGGTGCGGAACCCGAGGAGCCCTGGGCGGACTTGGCCTCTGCCTCCTGCTTCGCCTTCTCGGCCGCTTCCTTCTTCTGCGTCGCGGTCCTCGCGGCGGCCTTGCGGGCGGCCTCCTCCGCGTCCTTGCGCGCGCTCGCGTCCGCCTGGACGGCCTGTGCGTCGGCCTGCCGCGTCAGCGACGCGGTCTGCACCTGGGCCTGCCGGCCCGCGGGAATGTCCGCGAGGAGCGTGATGTCGGCCGCCGTCGCCTCGGCGTCATGGGGCTGTGCCGTGCTGCTGGAGGCCACGCCGACGACGCTGCCGACGGCGGTCACCGCGGTGGCGGAGGCCGCCGCCAGACCCCGCACGGATATCGGGCTCACGCGCTTTCCTTCCGGTTCGTCCGAAGGGCCGTGCAGTGAGTGGTGCAGGCAACTCGCTTGCGGGCCCCGGCGGTTGGAACACTCTGCCGTGCCGCGGCCGGCGGCGCAATCGTGGAGCGGGTGTGGATGATCACACGTTCAACTTCCGCACTGTGTGAACCGTGTGGAGGGATCTCCCCTCGGGCCGCCGGCGCGGTAGCCGTGGCCCGGTCACAGCAGGTCGATCAGGCCGGCCGTGAACTCGGCCGTCGTCGCCGTGCCGCCGAGGTCCGGGGTGCGCAGCCGGGTCGTGGACAGGAGGGTGCCGATCGCGTCCGTGACGGCGCCGGCCGCCTCGGGGTGGCCGAGGTGGTCCAGCATCATCGCGGCGGACCAGATCGCGCCGAGCGGGTTGGCCATGCCGCGCCCGGCGATGTCGGGGGCCGAGCCGTGCACGGGCTCGAACATGGAGGGGAAGTCCCGTTCGGGGTTGAGGTTGGCGGCGGGGGCGATGCCGATGCTGCCGGCGATCGCCGCCGCGAGGTCGCTGAGGATGTCGCCGAACAGGTTGGAGGCGACGACGACGTCGAAGCGGCCCGGGTCGAGCACGAACTTCGCGGCCAGCGCGTCGATGTGCTCCTGGTCCCACGTCACGCCCGGGTGCAGGGCGCCGCGCTCGGCGACGAGTTCGTCCCAGAAGGGCATCGTGTGCACGATCCCGTTGGACTTCGTCGCCGAGGTCAGCCGTCCTGACCGGCCGGCGGCCAGCTCGAACGCGTGGTCCACGACCCGGGTCACGCCCTTGCGGGTGAACACCGCCTCCTGCACGGCCGTCTCCTCCGGTAGGCCGCGGTACAGCCGCCCGCCGATCTCGCCGTACTCGCCCTCGACGTTCTCCCGTACGACGACGAAGTCCACGTCGCCCGGCCGGGCCTCGCGCAGCGGGCTGGGCACGCCCTCGAAGACGCGGATCGGGCGCAGGTTCACGTACTGCTGGAAGCCGCGCCGGATGGGGATCAGCAGGCCCCACAGCGAGACATGGTCCGGGACCCCGGGGTAGCCGACCGCGCCTAGCAGGATCGCGTCGTGCCCGCGGATCAGGTCGAGGCCGTCGGCCGGCATCATCGCGCCCTCGGCGAGATAGCGCTCGCAGGACCAGTCGAAGGTGTCGTAGGCGAGGGCGATGCCGTGGCGGGCGGCGACGGCGTCGAGCACCCGGCAGGCCGCGGGGACGACCTCGGTGCCGATGCCGTCTCCGGGGATCAGGGCGATGCGGTGTTCCTTCATGGGAGGGATTGCAGCAACGGTGCGTACCGCGCGTCCAAGACCGGCTGCCCATGTGCCTTATAGGCAGTGCCTATGAAGGGGGCGCTGCCGGATCCTCCGTCAGCGCCGTGCGCAGGAACGCCTCGGCCGCCGGGGTCGTCGCGCCGTGCCGGCTCACCAGCGTCACCCGCAGGCTCGTACGCGGCTCCAGGTCCAGGACCCGGACACCCGCCTGCCGGGCCAGCTCCCGCCAGGCGTCGGTGACGACCGCGAGGCCCGCGCCCGCCAGGACCAGCGGGAGGATCGCCACCCGGTGCTCGGTCTCGACCGCGAGGGTCACCGCCACCCCCTCGGCGATCAGGTCGTCCACGTACCGGCGCATGCCGGTGCCCTGCTGCCCGACGATCAGCCGTTGTCCGGACAGGTCCTTCCGGTCCACCACGGTCGTGTCGGGGGCGAAGGGACCGTCCGGGGGAGCCAGCAGCACGAACCGCTGCTCCGGGAGGGGGTGGGTGCGGACCTCCGGCTCCGGGGGCGTGTCCGGGGAGGCCAGCAGCCCCAGTTCCGTCACGCCCGTTCGCACCATGTCGGTCACGTCCCGGGAGGTGAAGGCGGCCCGTACGGTCACCGACACCCCCGGATGGGCCCGGTGGAAGCGGCTGATCATCCCGGTGAGCGGGGCGACGGCCTGGGACGGCATGGCCGCGATCTCCACCCGGCCGGTACGCAGCCCGTCCACCGACTCCACGCTCGCCCGCGCCAGCTCCAGACCCCGGACGGCGGCCCGGGCAGGCTCGATGAGCGCCGTACCGGCCGCGGTGAGGACGACCCGGCGGCCGATGCGGTGGAACAGGTCGCTGCCCAGGTCCCGCTCCAGGGCCCGGATCGCCTGGGAGAGCGAGGGCTGGGAGAGGTAGAGCGCGGTCGCCGCCCGGTTGAAGCCGCCGTGGTCGACCACCGCGAGGAAGTACTCCAGCTGCCGGACGTCCATGGCACCGCCTTCCCTCATCCTCCGATAGGCCGCTCCTATATGCATGGTCGGCCACGGGTCTTGGACGGGCCCGCCCGGGCCCTGCTGGGATCGGACCATGAAGAGTCTGCTGCCCGCCTCGTTCGCCCGGTCCACCGTCGACGCGGACGGCGTCCGCATCAACGTACGAGCGGCCGGGCAGGGGCCGCCGGTCCTGCTGCTGCACGGCTACCCCCAGACCCACGCCATCTGGCACCTGGTGGCACCGCGCCTGGCCGAGACGCACACGGTGGTCCTCACCGACCTGCGCGGCTACGGCGACAGCGACAAGCCGCCGTCGGACGCCGGCCACACCCCGTACGCCAAGCGGGCCATGGCCCACGACCAGCTGCTGGTCATGCGGCAGCTGGGCTTCGAGCGGTTCGCGGTGGTCGGGCACGACCGGGGCGGCCGGGTCGCCCACCGGCTGGCGCTCGACCATCCGCGCGCGGTCTCTGCGCTGGCGGTCCTGGACATCGTGCCGACCCGGCACGCCTACCTGCACGCCGACGCCGACTTCGGGCGCGGCTACTACCACTGGTTCTTCCTGACCGCGGGCAACGGCATCCCCGAGCGCCTGATCGGCGGCGACCCGGAGTTCTGGATCCGGGCCCGCATGGGCGCCCGGCACCACGGCGGCACCCCGTTCGCCCCGGACGCCCAGGCCGAGTACGTGCGCTGCTTCTCCGACCCGGCGGCGATCCACGCCTCCTGCGAGGACTACCGCGCGGCGGGCTCCATCGACCTGGTCCACGACGAGGAGGACGCGGCGGCCGGACACCGGCTCACCCAGCCGCTGCTGGCGCTCTGGGGCGAGCACAGCTTCGTCGGCCGCCACTACGACGTACCGGCCGTCTGGTCCGAGTACGCCGACGACGTCCGGGGCGCGGCCCTGCCCTGTGACCACTACGTCCCCGAGGAGGCACCGGAGGAGACCCTCGGCCACCTCCGGTCCTTCCTCGCGGCTCACAACGGGCCCTGACTCCAAGGGCGTTGGCGCAGGGCGGCATGGACCAGGTCGAGCATCCGGGACTGCTCGGCCAGCGCCTTGGCCCGCCCGGTCGTCTCGTGGCCGCCGCTGTACCAGTCGACGACCACATCCCCGCCGGCCGCGCGCAGCGCCTCCTCGTACAGGCGCACCTGTTTGGGCGCCGTACGGGTGTCGTGCGTGCCCTGGTTGATCCACACCGGCGCGACGACATCGGCCACGTAGGTGATGGGCGACGCCCGCACGAAGCGTTCCAGCCCGTCCTCCGGCTTCGCGCGGAAGAACGACGACCAGGCCGCGCGCAGCGCCGGGTTCATGTCCTCGTACCCGGCCAGCCAGTCCGCCATCGGCACGTGCGCCAGCGCGCCGGCGAACAGTCCGGGCAGCCGTCCCATGGACAGCAGCGACAGGAAACCGCCGTACGAGGCGCCCGTGACGAAGACCTTGTCGGGGTCGGCGACGCCGTCGGCGACCAGCCGGTGGACCGCGGCCTCGATGTCCTCCAGTTCCCGGTCGCCGATCGCCGGCATGAACCCCTCGCGGAAGCGCCGCCCGAAGGTGACCGAGCCGCGGTAGTTCAGCGCGGCGTAGGCCACGCCGTTGTCCAGCCAGGCCTGGGCTGCGGGGTCGTACCGGTCGACCGTCACCAGGTTGGGGCCGCCGTGCAGTTGCAGGACCAGGGGGACGGGCCCCTTGGCGTGGCGCGGCCGGGCCCACCACAGCTGGACGTGCGTGCCGTCCGCCGAGCGGACCGCGGTCGACGTGCACCGCACGCCGTCAAGGTCGAGCTGCGGGAAGAGCTGGGGTACCGGTGCCGAGTCCGGGCCGTCGGCGTGCAGTACGCGCAGCGGTGAGTCGAAGCGCTGGTGCAGGAGGCGCAAGGTGCGTCCGGGGCCGTAGTGCGAGGCCCACTGGTGGCACAGCGTGTCCGCCACGTCCGGCTCGAAGTAGGCGCCCGGCGGATGGTCGAGCAGCCGAAGCGCGCCCGACTCCAGGTCGGCCTCCATGACCCGGTGGATCCCGCCGTCCACGTGCACGGCCAGGATCCGGGTGGCGTCCTCGGACCAGTCCAGCGGAACCAGGTCGCCCCGTACGTGCGGTGCCTCGACGTCGATGCGGGTACCGCGCGTGGGATGCCAGACGCAGGGGCGCGCGAACCCGGTGCGTTCGGTGGCGACCAGGATCCGGTCGTCGCCCGGGACGGGGGAGAACCGCACACCGCGCACGGGCGCCTCGGGACCGTCGGTCAGGCGGTCGAGCACCTGGCCGGTGGCGGTGTCGACGACGGTGACCGCGAATCTGCGGATGCCCGGATTGTGGTCGGTGGTGTCGACGCAGGCGCGGGTGCCGTCGGCCGAGACGAGGCCGTTCCATGCCTCGTGCGGCGACCGGAACAGCGGCTCCGGGTCCGCGGAACCATCGGTGCTGAGCAGCCACAGACTGAAACCGTCCTCCGCCGCACAAGTGATCACGGCCCGGTCCGCCCGCCCCGCGACGTCGATGCCGCGCAGGGTGTAGGGCGGCAGGTCCGGGGTGAGGTCGCGGCTGTCGCCGCCGTCCAGGCCTGTGGTGTGCAGATGGCCGACCTCGGACCCGTTGTCGTCGTGCAGAGCCAGAATGTGTTCGCCGTCGTGGGAGAGCACCGCCTGCGCCAGGTCGCCCGAGGTCAGTCCGCCCAGCGGCCGGACCGTCCCGCTCCCGGCGTCCCACAGTGACAGCCGGGGTCCGTCCTCGCTCTCCACGACGATCAGGGACCGGTCGCCGGGACCGCGCCCGCGCCGGACCGCGAGGGGGCGGTCGGCGGTGAAGAACCGCTGCCAGTTGGTCGTCATGGTGTGGTGACCTCCTTGGGTTCGCCCTGGGGCGCCGGGGGCGGGGCGTCGGGGAAGTGGCAGGCGGCCGACCGGCCGTCACCCTGCTCGGCGAGGACGGGCGCGGTCTCGGCGCACACGTCCCGCGCCTTCCAGCAGCGGGTGCGGAACCGGCAGCCGGACGGCGGGGCCAGCGGGCTGGGCAGGTCGCCGTCAAGGACGATCCGCCGGCGGGCCCGCTGGAGGCGCGGGTCGGGGATGGGCACGGCCGACAGCAGGGCCTGGGTGTAGGGATGGCGGGGCTGGGTGAACAGCGTGTCCACGGGTCCCTGTTCGACGATCCGCCCGAGGTACATCACCGCGACCTGGTCGCTGATCTGCCGGACCACCGACAGGTCGTGGGCGACGAACAGATAGGTGAGGCCCAGCTCCTGCTGGAGGTCCTCCAGCAGGTTGATCACCCCGGCCTGCACGCTGACGTCCAGCGCGCTGACCGGTTCGTCGAGGACCAGCACCTCCGGTTCGACCGCGAGGGCGCGGGCGATGCCGACGCGCTGCCGCTGGCCGCCGGAGAACTGGTGCGGATGACGGTGGGCGTGGGCCGGGTCCAGGCCGACCAGCTCGAGGAGTTCCCGCACCCGCTCGTTCTCCCGGCCCCGGTGCAGACCGTGGATCCGCAGCGGTTCGGCGAGCGCCGCGTGCACGGTGAGCCGCGGGTTGAGGGAGGCGTACGGGTCCTGGAACACGAACTGGATCCGACGGCGTACGGCTGCCAGCTCCCGTCGCCCGGCCGCCGTCACGTCCGTGTCGAACAGCATGATCCGGCCGACGGCCGGGTCGGTCAGTCGGACCAGGCAGCGGCCCAGGGTGCTCTTGCCGCAGCCGGTCTCGCCGACCAGGCCCAGGGTGGTGCCGCGCGGGATGACGAGGTCCACGCCGGAGACGGCCCGCACGGTCTGCGCGCGCCGGCCGCGTCGGCCGGTGGTGTACTCGGCCACCAGCCCCTCGACGGTCAGTGCCGGTGCTGTCATGGCGTCACGCTCGCGATCTCCTGCGCCCGCACGCAGGCCGCGGTGTGGCCCGCGCCGAGCGGGACCGGCCGGGGGCTTTCGGCGCACCGTTCGTCGGCGTGCGGGCAGCGGTTCCGGAAGGGGCAGCCCGGGGGCCGCTCGGTGGGGGAGGGCGGCTGCCCGGCGATCTGGGTGAGCCGCCGGGGGCTGCGGTCGATCCTCGGCAGCGCGGCGAGCAGGCCGCGCGTGTAGGGGTGGGCCGGTTCGTAGAAGAGGGGCTCCACCGGGGCCTCCTCCATCTTCCGCCCGCAGTACAGGACCAGGACGCGGTCGGCGAGGCCGGCCACCACGCCGAGGTCGTGGGTGATCAGCAGGATCGCGGACCTCGTACGGTCCTGGACGCGTGCCAGGACGTCGAGGACCTGGGCCTGCACGGTCACGTCGAGGGCGGTGGTCGGCTCGTCGGCGATGAGGACGTCCGGTTCGTTGGCGATACCGGTGGCGATCATCACGCGCTGGCGCATGCCGCCCGACAGCTCGTGCGGGTACTGGCCGGCCCGGGTGCGGGGGTCGGGAATGCCGACCACGTCGAGCAGTTCGACCGCCCTCTCCCGCAGGGCGGCGCGGGAGACGGACGGGTCGTGCACGCTCACCGCCTCGGCGAGCTGGGCGCCCACCGTCATCATCGGGTTCAGCGCGGCCAGCGCGTCCTGGAAGACCATGGCGATGCGCCGGCCGCGTACGGCACGCAGCTCCCGGTCGGACAGGTTCAGCAGTTCCCGGCCGCCCAACCGCACCGAGCCCTCCGCCACGGCGTTGCGCGGCAGCAGCCCCATCACCGCAAGCGAGGCGGCGCTCTTCCCGGAGCCCGACTCGCCGACGATGCTCAGGGTCTCCCCGGCGTGCAGGTCGAAGGAGAGCCGGTCGAGGGCGGCCACGGGACCGGCGTCGGTGCGATAGGTGACGCTCAGGTCGCGGACCGACAGCAGCGCGCTTTCTTGATTGGCGTCGTGCATCACTGCCTGCCTTGGGGGTCGAGCGCGTCGCGCAGGCCGTCGCCGAGGAAGTTCACGGCGAGCACGGTGACGAGGATCGCCAGGCCGGGGACGTACAGGAGATAGGACTGTGAGGTGCCGATCAGCCCGGCGGCCTGGGTGAGCATGTTGCCCCAGCTCGACTTGGGCGGCTGGACGCCGTAGCCGAGGAAGCTGACGGTGGATTCGAGGATGATCGCCGTGGCCACCGACAGGGACACGTTGACCACGATCAGGCCGGTCAGGTTGGGCAGCAGATGCCGTACGACGATCCGCGGGCCGGAGGCGCCGATGACCCGGGCCGCCTCCACGAACTCCTGGTGGCGCAGCTGGATCACCCGGGCCCGCACGACCCGGGCGATCAGGGTCCAGCCCAGGCTGCTCAACACCACGACGATGGTCAGTGGTGACGGGCCGAGCCCTTGCAGGGACACCGCGAGGACGGCGACCGGCGGCACGATCAGGAACAGGTCGGCCACCCGCATGATCACCTCGTCGGGCCAGCCGCCGAGATACCCGGCCACCGCGCCGGCCGCGGTCCCCACCAGGGTGGCCAGCAGGGCCACGCCCAGGCCGATCGCCAGGGAGAGCTGTCCCGCGTAGAGCATCTCGCTGAGGTAGTCGCGGCCGAGGGAGTCGGTGCCCAGCCAGTGGGTGCCGGACGGTGGCTGGGAGGCCGCCAGGAGGTTCTGCGCGTTGCGCGGGTAGGGCGCGATCCAGGCGGCGCCGAAGCAGCAGACCGCCAGCAGGACCAGCACGACCAGCGAGGCGACCGCGAGCCGGTGGCGCAGGAAGCGGGACAGGACGACACGGGAGGTCCGTGGGTCGCCGGACGGCTCGGACACGGGCGGCGGGGGCGCCGGGAGGACGGTGGGCTGGGTCATCGCAGGGCCACCCGGGGGTCGAGGAGGGCGTAGGACAGGTCGGCCAGCAGGTTGAAGAGGATGACGGCGACGGCCACGACGAACATCCAGGGCAGCAGGACGAACACGTCCCCGGTCTCCAGGGAGGCGAGGAACAGCTTGCCCATGCCGGGGATCGAGTAGATCTGCTCGGTCACCACCAGCCCGCCGACCAGGGCGGCCGCGTCCATGGCGACGACGGTGACGAACGGCGCGAGCGCGTTGCGCAGGGCGTGCCGCAGCAGGATGCGGCGGCGGGGGACGCCCTTGGCGCGTGCGGTGCGGACGTAGTCGCTGGACAGGGCCTCCAGGAGGGTGGCCCGGCCGAACCGGGACCAGGAGGCGACGAGTCCGACGGTGAGCGTGGCCACGGGCAGCACCAGGTGGCGCAGGTAGTCCAGGTCGAGTCCGCTGTGGCCGACGGAGTGCAGGCCCACGAAGTAGAACGGGGGATCCGCAAGGCCGAACTGCTGCTTGGGCCAGACGGCGAGCACCTGGATGAGGACCAGGCCGAACCAGAACGCCGGCATGGCGACACCGAGATAGGACAGGCCCGTCAGGAGGTGGTCGCCCGCGGTGTACTGGCGGGCCGCCGAGTACAGGCCGATCGCCAGCGCCAGGACGACGGCGAGGGCGACGCCCCACAGGATCAGCTGGAGCGTGGTGCCGAGGGCGTCGCCGACCATCGGCAGCACGGCTCCGCCGGTACGGGTGCTGGTTCCCCAGTCGCCCCGCAGGAAGCCCTTGACCCACAGCAGGTACTGCTCGGGCAGGCTCCGGTCGAGCCCGAGGCGGACCGTCTCCCGGTGCAGGGCCGTGGGGTCGACCGACTGGCGCAGTTTCGCCAGCGGGTCGAAGGTCGCCCGCACCGCCCAGAACAGGATGAACGAGGCGACGACGACCACGGGCACGGAGGCCAGCAGGCGGCGCAGGGCGTATCGGGTCATGGCAGGCCCCTGTGGGGTGAGCGGACCGGTGTCACTTCGTCAGGCCCCATTCCTCGAGGTTCCACCAGGGACCTTCCACCGGGTTGATGGAGAGGGGTCCGCCGACGCGCGCGCCGGTGACCAGGATGTTCGGGACGGCGGCCAGCGGGAGGGAGGGGACGGCGTCGGCGATGAGCTTCTCCGCCCTGCGCGAGTCCGCGACCCTGGCGGAGTCGTCCAGTTCGGTGTCCACGCGGTCCAGGACCGGGTCCAGGCCCGGGATGCGGATGCGCATGAAGTTGATGCCGGACTGGCCGTTGGCGGCGCTCGGGATGGCCGTGCTGTCGAAGGTCGCGGACAGGGTCGGGTTGGGGAAGGAGTCGGTGAGGTTCCACAGGCCCACCTGGAAGTCACCTGCCGGGGCGAGCTTGCCGAAGATGTCCGCGGGCGTGGAGTTCTTGATCGTCACCCGGAACCCGGCCTTGGCGAGCTGGGCCTGGAGTATCTGCTCGGTCAGCTCGCGGCTCTGGTTGCCGGCGAGGGAGGTGACGGTGAACGCGGCCTCCTTGCCGTTCTTCGCCCAGTAGCCGCTCCCGTTCTTCGCCCACCCGTCCGCCGTCATCAGCTGCGCAGTCTTGGCCGCGTCGGGCTTGTAGACGGAGAAGTCCGTGGACGCGTAACGGGAGACCAGCGGCGACTGGAAGCTCTGTGCGGGAGCGGTGACGCCGTAGGAGCCGAACAGGCGCTTGACGATGGCCTCGCGGTCGACCGAGTAGGCGAAGGCCTTGCGCACGGCGGCCGAGTCGAAGGGGAACCTGGCGTTGTTGAGCCACAGGGCCTGGAGGTTGCCCGTCTGCGACTGCACCTGCATGCGGGCCGCGCCGCCCAGCGTCTTGATCTGGGCGACCGTGGTGAGCTGCGGGGTGGGGTAGAGGGCGTCGAAGGTTCCGCCGGCGAAGGCCTGGACGGCCGCCGAGGTGTCCGAGGCGAACTGGAAGGTGACCTTGTCCAGGTGCGGTTTGGGGCCCCAGTAGCGGTCGTTGGGGACGAGGGTGACGGAGACCCCCTTCTTCCAGGACGCGATCTTCCAAGGGCCGCCGCTGAAGGTGTAGCCGTCCTTCATGACGGCGTCGCGGTCCTTGCCCTGGAGGAGGTGGGAGGGCAGTACGCCGTAGCCGGCGCCGAAGAGCTGCTTCCAGTTGCCGTACGGGGACTTGAGGGTGACGACTGCGGTGGCGGCGTCGGGGGTGGCGATCGACGTGATGCGGTCGTAGCCGCTCTTGTCGAAGATCGCCTTGCCGTCGCGGACCTGGAGGGCGGTGTACTTCAGGTCCGCGGAGGTGATCGGCTTTCCGTCGGACCAGACGGCCTTCGGGTTGAGCCGGTAGGTGATCTGCTGCTGCTTGCCGACCGTTTTCGTGGTCGGCTCAGACGCCATCAGGTCCGAGGGGACCGGTGTCCAGTTCCCGCCCTTGAGGCGGACGTCGAAGACCTGCGGGATCGTCTCCGTCTGCATCATGTACGTGCCCCAGATCGAGGCGCCGCAGGTGCCGATCCAGTCGGCGCAGTCGGGCTCCTGCTCGGCTCCGATGACAAGGCTGCCACCCTGCCTGACCGGCACGTTCGTGCCGGTGTCCGACTGCGGGGTGGCAGCCCCTGAGGTGCATGCGGTGGCGGTCAGCGTCAGTGCGGTGAGGAGTGCGCCGGCCGCCGGAAGTCTGGCCGGGAACCGGCCCTGAACGGTCGCTGTGAGCGGTTGAGGCATGGCTGGAAACCTTCCGTGGCGAAGCCGTGGGCTCATCGTAGGGAGCCGCACAAGACTTAGCAATGGAGATAGGCTAGTAACTATGCGTTTGCATTGCCTAGGTGTGTGGATAACGTTTCGACGCAGGCGATAGGGTCGCGACGGCGGCCCGGAAGCCGAGGGAAGGGAAGAGCATGAGTGGTGCGCGCGCGGGCGAGGGCAAGGCGGCTGCGGCGAGCGGGACCGGGGGACGGCGGCGGCTGGCGCGGGACACGCTCAGCCGGCGGGTGATCCTGGACGCGGCGGAGAAGGTCGCCTCCCGGGACGGTCTGGAGGGGTTCACCTTCCAGGCCCTGGCCAAGGAGCTGCACGCCCACCCGACCTCGCTGTACCGCCACTTCCGCGACAAGGACGAGCTGATCCTGGAGCTCATCGACGACCTGCGGGCGCGGTCCTACGGCGGACAGCTGAAGGCCACCGACTCCTGGCGCGAGGACCTGCGCACCCAGGCCCGGTACATCCACGAGCACTACCTGCGGTATCCGGTGTTCGCCTGGCAGATGGCAGCGCGGACGACGCGCCGGCCGACCGAGTTCGCGAACGTCGAGTTCGCCCTCGACTGCCTGCACCGGGCCGGCCTCGACGACGAGGAGGCGGTGATGTTCGTCCGGGTCTTCGGGAACGTCATCCGCTCGCTGTCCGCGATGGAGGCCGGGCTCCAGGCGCTCGACCCCGACTCCCGTGACCGGGACACCCTGGCCTGGGAGCTGGAGTACCGCCGCCTTCCGGCGGACACCTACCCGCGGATCGCAGGCCTGACGGCGCCGCTGACGGCGATCGGCGATCCCAGGATCTTCGACAACGCGATCGACATGCTGCTGGACTCGGTGGAGGCGCGCGTCCGGGACAGGTCGACGGAGGCGTGACCGGGGCCCCCACGTCAGGGTGCCCGGTCGGCCAGGAGACCGGCGACGAGTGACGCACGGTCCCGGACGGAGGTGAGGTCCACCCACTCGTGGCGGGCGTGTGCGCCACCGCCGTCCGGGCCCAGGCCGTCCAGGGTCGGCACCCCCAGACTCGCGGTGATGTTGCCGTCCGAGCCGCCGCCGACGCCGGTCTCGGCGACCGGGGCGAGCCCCAGCCGCTCGGCGACCACCCGGGCGGAGCGCAGCAGGCCGACGGACATCCCGCGTTCCAGCGGGCCGCGGTTGACGCTGCCCTGGAAGGCGAGTTCGGCGCCGGGCTCCCGTGGGCGCAGCGCCCGTAGCTCCCGTTCCACCCGTTCCAGTTCCGCCTGCTCCCAGGCCCGCACGTCGACGTCCACGAACGCCTGCTCCGGAACGGTGTTGGTGGTCGTGCCCGCCTTGCCCACCGTGGGCGTGACGGTGGTCCCCCGGTCGAGGTCGGCGAGCTCACTGATCGTCAGCACCTGGTGGGCCAGCTCGATCAGCGCGTTGACACCGTTGTGCGGTTCGAGGCCGGCGTGCGCCGCCCGGCCGTTGACCCCGAGGCGGTACTGCGCCACCCCCTTGCGAGCGGTCTTGAGCGCGCCGCCCTCGCCGGGTTCCAGCACCAGGACCGCGCCGCAGGCCCCGGCCGCCTTCTCGACGAGGGCGCGCGAGGTGGTCGACCCCTGCTCCTCGTCGCCGGTCACGATCATGCTGACGTGGGCGACGTCCCCCGCCTGTGCGAGTGCCTCGAAGGCGAGGACGAGGCCCGCCTTCATGTCGAAGACCCCGGGGCCGGTCGCGCGCGTTCCCGCCACGGCGAACGGGTTCTCCGCCAGGGTGCCGAGCGGCCACACCGTGTCGGCGTGCCCGAGCAGGAGGACGCGGTTGCTCTTCGGTACGGCGGGATCCGCGCCGCGCCAGTACAGGTGCGGCACCCCGCCGGAGACGATCCGTTCGGGGCGGCCCAGCGCGGTGCCCGCCCAGGCTTCGAGCAGGTCGTAGGTGTCGTTCAGCCCTCGGTCCCAGCCCGACGGCGTCTCGATGTCCACCAGTTGCCCCAGTCGCCGGGTGAAGCGTTCTGGGGGTGTGGAACCGGAACTGAAGGACAAGGCGGCTCCCTTCCGATCGATGGACCATCACCATGCAGATAGTCTAGAAGATAGTCAATATGCGTTGCTATCTTTGCCGGGCACGATGACGAGCGACTTACCTGGAGGCGCGACCGTGATTCGACGGCTGGAGTTCGTGAAACCCGGCACCCTGCGCCATGTCGAGGTCCCCGCACCGGAGTTGCGGGAGGACGGCGACGCGATCGTACGGCCGGTGGCGTCGACCACCTGCGATCTCGACCGGGCGGTCATCGCGGGGCTCACACCCTTCGAGGGCCCGTTCGCGCTGGGCCACGAGGCCGTCGCGGAGGTGCTGGAGGTAGGCGACGGCGTCCGCGGGCTGCACCCCGGCCAACTCGTCGTCGTGCCCTGGCACATCTGCTGCGGGACGTGTGCCGCGTGCGCGGACGGCCGTACCGCGAACTGTGAGCGCGTGCCGCGCCACGCCATGTACGGCCTGCCGCTCGGCGGCGACTTCGGCGGCCTGTTCTCGGACGCCGTGCGTGTCCCGTGGGCCGACCACGCCCTGGTCCCGCTGCCGACCGGGGTCAGCGCCCGCGCGGCCGCGTCAGCCAGTGACAACCTCACCGACGCCTACCGGTCCGTGGCCTCCGGGCTGCGCGCGGCCCCCGGCGCCGAGGTGCTGGTGATGGGCGGGACCGGCTCCATCGGGGTGTACGCGGTGGCCTTCGCGAAGGCGCTCGGCGCCGCTGCCGTCGTCTACGTCGACCCCTACGAACCCGCCGCCGTCGAACTCGCCCGTGGCCTCGGCGCCGAGATCCTCGAAGAGCCGCCCCGGGCACGGGACTTCCGGGTGACCGTCGACGCCTCCGGGCGCCCGGCGGGCCTGCGCGCCGCGCTCGCCGCGACCGGCCCGTCCGGACACTGCCACAGCGTCGGCATCTACTTCGCGGACGTGGCCCTGCCCCTGTTCCCGATGTACATGAACGGCGTCACCTTCTCCACCGGACGCCCGGACGTCCTGCCCAGCATCCCGGACGTGCTCGACCTGCTGGCCGCCGGGAAGGTCGACCCGGCACCCGTCTTCTCCGACATCGTCGGCTACGACGACGCACCCGCCGCGCTGGCCGCGGGCCTGCGCAAGCCCCTGGTCGTCCGCGACGGCCACTGAGCCGTGGCCGCCCGGAGCCACTCCGTGCGCGAACGCCCGTCGGCCGTGCTCGGCGCGGCCCGGGGTGACCAGGCCGGCGTCCTCCACGCGGCGAATCGAGCGCGAGACCCTGGAGTCGTCGAGTCCGACCGCCTGCCGCAACCCGGCCCGGGATCCGGCCCTCCCGGTCGAAGACGGGCGTCGCCGTCCGCCTCGCCAACGCGTCCTCGCGATGGCCGCCGCGATCCGGCACGGCGACGCAGCCAACGCGCCGACCCCCCGGTCACTGATCGCGCGTGACCACTGACCGGAGATCGGACTTGCTCGTCGAGGAAGGCCCGACGCCGTTGAGCAGGGTGTCGACGACCACGTCCGCCGCCCGGCCGGGGCTCAGTTCGGGCAGTTGGCGGGAGACGAGGTGCATGAGCTGGGGCAGCAGGGCGCTCACCCAGCCCGCCGGGAGGCCGCGGCGCAGCAGGCCTTCCTCGGTGGCGCGGTCGAGGAAGGCGTCGACCTCGCGGACGGACGCGTCGCGGCGGGCGCGGACGCTCTCGTCGGCCAGCATGCGGGCGAGGTCGACGGGCCAGGTGCGGTTGACGGCGATGATGTTCTCGACGTAGCGGTGCAGGGCCACGGCGACGGGTGCCTCGCGCAGTCGCGCGTCCTCGATGGCGTGCTCGATGGCAGTGAGCCGGGACTCGTAGATGGCGGCGAGGAGTTCCTCGCGGGAGGAGAAACGGCGGTAGACGGTACGCCGGTCCACGCCCGCCTCGGCGGCGATGCTCGCGATGGTGGCGGCGGGGTCGGCGGCCAGCATGCGCGCGCCGGTGGTCAGGACGGCTTCCAGATTGCGCGCGGCGTCGGCTCTCACCGCACCCAGCCTAGTGGCCGGGTGCGCAGGCCCGAGACCGTCACCTGTCAAGATGGTGACGCTGGTAGACTCGGTTTCACGGCCGACGTGCGAGGCTGGAGCCTGCGTGGACACGCGGACATGGACGGAAAGGGAGGTGCCATGAGTGACGCCGAGGAGAAGGCGCTGCTGGCGGGTGGCTGCTTCTGGGGCATGCAGGAGCTGATCCGGGCGCTGCCCGGGGTGGTGCGCACCCGGGTGGGCTACAGCGGCGACGACAGCAAGCCCAACGCCACCTATCGCGACCACGGGAACCACGCGGAGGCGATCGAGATCGTCTTCGACCCCGCGGTCACCGACTACCGGACGATCCTGGAGTACTTCTTCCAGATCCACGACCCGAGCACACGCAACCGCCAGGGCAACGACATCGGCGCCAGCTACCGCTCGGCCATCTTCTACTTCGACGACAAGCAGCGCAGCATCGCCGAGGACACCATCGCCGACGTCGACGCGTCCGGGCTGTGGCCGGGACCGGTCGTGACCGAGGTGGTGCCGGCGGGCCCGTTCTGGGAGGCCGAGCCGGAGCACCAGGACTATCTCCAGCGCTACCCGAACGGCTACACCTGCCACTTCCCGCGCCCCAACTGGCGCCTGCCCAGGCGCACCGAGGCCTGAGAAAACCGGCACGGAAGCGGTCGGCGGCCGGGAAGGGGATCCCTTTCCCGGCCGCTTCGCTGTCCGTCCCGGCTGACGGCCAGAGGTGGTCGGCGTCGACCACCGCCCGGGCGAAGCCGGCGGGTGCCTCCTGCGGCAGGTTGTGACCGACGCCGGCGATCGCCGGCCGGCGTGAAGGGGGCCAGCGCCGGGTCGAGGGTGATGGTGGGAACGCCGATCGGCGGCTGGGCCGCCAGTGGCTTCTCGTAGCGGTCGCAACGGTAGCCCTGGTCGGCGTGGGCGGGGCCGGCCTCGGCGTAACCGATGTCCAGGACACCCGCCTTTGTCGATCATCCGAATCCTCCGTCATGTGTCACCTGTCAAGCCAGTGATGTAAGGCGTAAGTGCTACATTGGAGTGACAGTTAAGCGGAGAAGGGGCGCACATGGTTACCTACGACCGGCTTTTCATCGGGGGTTCCTGGGTCGAGCCGAGCAGTCCCGGGCTGCTCGACATCGCCTCGCCGCACGACCGGTCGGTGATCGGCCGCGCCGCGCAGGCGCAGCCGGCGGACGTGGACCGCGCGGTCGCCGCGGCGCGGGCGTCCTTCGAGGCGGGCGAGTGGCGTCTCACCCCGCCCGCCGAACGGATCGCCGTACTCAGGCAGTTCAACGCCCTGCGCGAGCAGAACGCCGAGCGGATCGCGGAGTTGATCTCGCTGGAGAACGGCTCGGCCGGCTGGTTCACCCGCGCCGGACAGCCCGGACTGACCCGGCAGGCCAACGCCTACCTCAAGGCGGCCGAGGAGTTCGGCTGGGAGGAGACGCTCGCGCCCTCCGACCCCGCGTCCCCGGTCCGCAGCGTGGTGCGCCGCGAGGCGATCGGCGTCGTGGCCGCCGTGATCCCGTGGAACTCGCCCTACTCCGCGGCCACCGCGAAGATCATCCCCGCGCTGCTCGCGGGCAACTCCGTGGTCCTGAAGGTGTCCCCGGAGAACTCGCTGAGCATGGGTTTCCTGGCCGAGCTGCTGGAGTGGCTGGACCTGCCCGAGGGGGTGGTCAGCGTCCTGCCGGCGGACCGCGGGACCAGCGAGTACCTGGTCTCGCACCGGGACGTCGACAAGATCGCCTTCACCGGCTCGACGCGGGCCGGCCGCCGTATCGCCTCGATCGCCGGTGAGCAACTCAAGCGGGGTGAGCCTGGAGTTGGGCGGCAAGTCCGCCGCGATCATCCTGCCCGACGCCGACATCGAGAAGGCCGTCGCGGGGCTGAGGTTCGGCTCGCTGCTCAACAACGGCGAGTCCTGCATCGCCCAGACCAGGATCCTGGCCCCGCGCAGCCGCTACGAGGAGGTCGTGAGCGGGCTCAAGACGCTGGTGGAGTCGCTGAAGGTCGGCGACCCGAGCGACCCCGACACCTTCGTCGGCCCGATGATCCGCCCCGACCAGCAGGAGCGGGTGCGCGACTACATCCGGCTCGGCATCAAGGAGGGCGCCCGCCTGGTCACCGGCGGCCCGCAGGTGCCGGAGGGGCTGGAGAAGGGGAACTACGTCACGCCCACCGTCTTCGCCGACGTCGACAACTCCATGCGGATCGCGCAGGAGGAGATCTTCGGCCCGGTCCTGGTGGTCATCGCCTACGACGACGAGGACGACGCGGTCCGTATCGCCAACGACTCCGAGTACGGCCTCTCCGGCGGTGTCTGGTCCTCCGACGAGGAGCACGCCCTGGCGGTCGCCCGCCGCGTCCGCACCGGAACGGTCACCGTCAACGGTGCCTCCGTCGCCTTCGACGGCCCGTTCGGCGGCTTCAAGGCGAGCGGTATCGGGCGCGAGTACGGCGCGGTCGGACTCGGGACCTACACCGAGTACAAGACGATCACCGTGTGAGCGGTCGTGGTGATGGATGTGCCGGTCAGCGTGCGGCCGCGGCCGGGGCCGTCTTCTTGCGGGCCCGGTATGCCGCGGCCTTGATCTTGTTGCCGCAGGACTCCATGCCGCACCACTGGCGGCGCATGCCCCGGGAGCGGTCGATGTAGACCCGGGTGCACTCGGGGTTGCCGCACTCCTTCAGCAGGGGGACGTCCGGGCCGCTGAGCAGCTCCACCGCCTGCCGGGCGACGGTCGCCAGCGCCTGCTCGGGGGTCGCCTCGGTGTGCCGGCCCGTCAGGGTCAGCTGGGGCGTCACAGGCGTCTTGCGCGCCGCGGCGTTCAGCACGGCGAGCGCCTCCCGGTCGGGCTCCTCGCCGAGCCGTCGGTCGGTGACGAGCCGGTACAACGCCTCGCGCAGGGTCGTCGCCTCGCGTACGTCGTCCTCCTTGCCCGGGGTGATCGTGTCCACCAGCCCGGACTCCAGGTACCAGGCATTCAGCCGCTCCGGCGTCACGAACATCTCGAACCGGGTCGAGCGGCGGGCTCGGAGGGTGGCCGCGAAGTCGAGGGCCGGGTGCCCGCAGACGAATACATGGTCAAGATTCACATCACCATCTTGACAGGTGACTCGATTCGGGTGCAAGAACCGTCGCGCCGGTGCGCCGAACGCGTGGGCAGGAGGTGCCAAGGGCGGGGCAGGGCGGGTGTCCCCGGCGTGGGACGGCTGTCGCGCCCGCCGTCGCTCCGGGGTCCGGTCAGGTGCGGGCCGGCGGGGGTTCGGCCGGGGACTTACGCAGGACGACTCGTCACCTGTCAAGGAGGTTATCCGCGTCGCCCGCCCCCTCACAGCACCTTTCGCTGAACGAGCGTCGACAGCACCAGCGCTCCCGGCAGCAGGGGCAGCCACACCGTCAGGACGCGGTAGCCGACGATGGCCGTCGCCGCGAGTTCCACGGGAGCGCCCAGGGCTGCCAGCGTGAAGACCGTCGCCGCGTCCACGGGCCCGATGCCGCCCGGCGCGGGCACCGCGCCCACCGCCGTGCTCGCCGCCAGGAACGCGAACGTCACCTGCGCCCAGCTCAGCGTGAGGCCGAGAGCCGCGCCGACGCAGTAGATCACCGTCGCCTGGAGTACCGGTGCCGCTGCCGCGCCGCCCCACAGGGCGAGGACTCGGGACGGGCGGGTGTGCAGCAGTCGTACGTCGGTCAGGGCGGCGCGGGCCCCGGCCAGGACGGGACGGCGCAGCGGGGGTACGGCCGTCACCAGCACGAGGGTCGTGGCGAGACCGGCCGACGCGCCTCCCGCGACCAGGATCAGCGTCCGGGTGTCCGGGACGAGCTCGTCGAGGTGCAGGAGCTCCGGGGAGACCAGCAGGAACGTGAGGAGCACCAGGGTCTTCGCGATCGGCCGCACCAGGGAGTACAGGGCGAGCGAGGCGGTGGCCCGGGCGAGCGGGATGCCCCGGCCCCGGAGGAAGCGCAGCGTGACGGCGTGGGCGCCGAGGCTCGCCGGCAGCACGTGGTTGGCCGCGCCCGCGGCGAACTGCGAGGCGATCAGCAGCCCCGTCGGCAGCCGCTCGGGCAGCGCGCCCTGCCGTACGCACGCGGCGGACAGCCAGGTCAGACAGGTGAAGAAGAGCGCGGCCAGCATCCACCCGGGATCGGCCGAGCCGAGCCGCGCGGTGCCGTCGTACACCGTCCGCCAGTCGACTGCCGCCCAGATCCCGAGCAGGAGGACGGGCAGCAGCACCAGAGTGCGGCGGAGCGCGAGACGGGCGGTGGGAGGCAGCCGAAAGGGGAGCCGGAAGGGAAGCTGGGGGCGGCCGGGGGAGACGGCCGGGGCGGCCACGGCGGGAACGGCCGGAGTGGCCATCGCGGGGACGGCCGGTACGGGGAGAGCGGGGATCGCCGGGGTGAGCGGGCCGGGGGCGTCGTCTACGGGGAGGAGGGACACGGCGCACGTCGTCCTTTCACGGCACGTCCGGGCGGTGCTGCGGTGCGGTGCGCGGGCGCGGCGGGTACGGGGCGAGGCTGGAGGGGACGGCGGAACCGTTCCCTCCCGGTGTGACGCGTTGGTGTCCGGAAACCTAAGCGGCGCGGGCGGCTGGACGACGTCACTGCCTATCTGCCCGCCGACCCGATGAATCAATCATCCATATCAGGGTTGACGTACGGCTGAACAAACCAGAACAATCCGAGAGTGACCTCCGTGCACCCGCCCGTCGGCCCGGCTCCGGCCCCGGCCTCCCTCTCCTCCGACCTGGACGAGGCGGTCCACCGCTGTCTGGTCGCCGGTTTCGAAGGCACCACGACCTTCCCCGACACCCTCAAGCGGCTCATCGACCGCGGCCTCGGCGGGGTCATCCTGTTCACCCGGAACGTGCGCGACGCCGAGCAGGTCCGCGAGCTGACCGACGCGCTGCGCGCGATCCGCCCCGACCTGCTCGTCGCCATCGACAACGAGGGCGGCGGCATCGGCCACCTGGTCGCCGCCGGCGCCCCCGAGGTCCCCGGCTCCTACGCCCTCGGCGTCGCCGACGACCCGAACCTGACCGCCCGCTGCGCCGACGCGCTCGCCGGTCACCTCGCGACGCTCGGCATCACCGCCTCGTACGCCCCCGTCGCCGACCTCCAGCACCGCCCGGACAACCCGATCGTCCGCACCCGCTCCTTCGGCGCCGACCCCGGGCTCGCCGCCCGCCATCTGCGCGCCTGGATCGGGGCGACCGAGGCCCGCGGCATCGCCTCCTGCGCCAAGCACTTCCCCGGCCACGGCGGCACCGAGACCGACAGCCACCACGACCTGGCGGTCGACCCGCGGCCGTACGACCGACTGGGCGTCGACCTCGAACCGTTCCGCGCGGCCGTCGCCGCCGGAGTGCCGATGCTGATGAGCGCGCACGTCGTCTACCCGGCGCTCGACGCCAACCGCCCCGCCACCCTCAGCCGCCGCATCCTCGGCGACCTGCTCCGCCTCGACCTCGGCTTCGACGGCGTTCTGGTCAGCGACGCCCTGGAGATGAAGGCGATCGCGAACCGTTACGGCGAGGCGGCCGGCGCGCGCATCGCGCTCGCCGCCGGAGCGGACCAGGTCATCGTCGCCGTACCGGACCTGGAGGTCACGCTCGCCTGCCGCGACGCGGTCCTCGACGCCCTGGTCTCCGGCCGGCTGTCGCAGGAGCGGGTGTGGGAGGCGGCGGGGCGGGTGCGGCGGCTCGCCGAGCGGTACGCGACGCCGACCGCGGGTCCCGTCGCCGCCTGGGACGCCGGGGCCGGACTGGAGGCGGCCCGGCGGGCGGTACGCGGCCGGTCCCTGCCGCGCCCGGTGCGCGGCGCCCAGGTCGTCGACCTCTTCCCGCCCCCGCACCCCGCCCTGAACTGGGGCGGCGAGGACCTGCTGACCGAGCTGCGCTCCGTCGACCCCACCGCGGCCGGTACGGCGGTGAGCGGCGAACCGGCCGACCCCGCCGCCCTCGTCGACGGCGTCCTGCGCATCGCCGCCGACTCGCCGCTGGTCGTGGCCACTTGCGACGCCGGGCTGCACCCCTGGCAGGCCCGTCTGCGCGACGACCTGCTGGCCCGGCGCCCGGACGCGGTACGCGTGGACACCGGGCTGCCGGAGGGCGGCGACCTGTGCTCGTTCGGCCGCGGCCGGGCCAACCTGCGCGCCGTGGCCGAGGTGCTGACCGGCGTCTGATCGTCACATCAAGGCAGTCGTACGGTCGTCTCGATGCCCCGGGCCGCCAAGTACCCGGCGTCGTCCGCCCGTTCGGCGAGGACGACCGCCGGGCGTTCGCCCTGCTTGCGCAGCCGCATCCACTC
The DNA here is from genome assembly GCF_022698165.1 of Streptomyces cylindrosporus. Classification (GTDB taxonomy): domain Bacteria; phylum Actinomycetota; class Actinomycetes; order Streptomycetales; family Streptomycetaceae; genus Streptomyces; species Streptomyces cylindrosporus. Next base: position 395,336 of record NZ_JALDAY010000003.1, on the reverse strand, counting down.
CTCGAAGTACGCGCCGCCGGGGCCGGAGGCGGAGCGGGTGGCCGGGGTGCAGTCCAACACCAGGGCGGTGGGGCGGGGTTGGGGGGCCGGGGGCTTCGCGCGGAGGTTGGCGACCGTCTCCGCGAGGGTCTCGGCGATCGGCTTGGGGCGGCCCGCGGAGTCGAACAGGCCCAGGGTGTACTCCAGTTCCGGGTAGTCGGCCAGGGAGCGGTCCACGTCGTGGGAGCACCACCAGGTCACGCCCCAAAGGCCCGCGCAGTCGGCCGCGTTGAGGACGGTGGCGCGGGCGAAGCGCGGGGCGTCGGCCGCCGGGATGTGCGGCTCGGGAGCGCCGGTCTCCTGCACCCACACCGGACGGGCCGGGTCGTCGGCGTAGGCCTTCGCGAGCTCCGTGCCGTACTCGGCGAGGTGCAGGACCTCGGGGGAGGCGGGGCCGTAGCGGCCGGCGCAGTTCGCGGAGAACACCCACGGGTGGACGGTCGTGACGTCGCCCTTGCGGGCCGAGGCCTCGGGGGTGAACGGGTGGTCGTCGCCGTACCAGGCGGCGTCGTACGCGGAGTGGGTGGCCAGCTGTCCGGGCCGCAGCCCCTGCCGGGCGGCGGCCAGCAGCGTGTCCAGGTAGTGGTCCACCTCCGCCGCCGTCACCGGGTTGTGCTCGACGAGGTTGTTGAGTTCGTTGCCGAGCTGGAGGCCGAGGAGGTTCGGGCGGTCGGCGAGGGCGTGCGCGAGCGTGCGCAGGAGGTGGGCCTGGGCCTCGACGGTCTCCGGGTCGGTGAAGACGTTGCGGTGGTGCCAGCCGCGGGTCCACTCCGGGTAGAAGTCGAAGCTCGACAGGTGGCCCTGGACGCCGTCCACCATCACGTCGAGACCGGCCTTGGCGGCGAGGTCGACGAGGTGTGCCAGCTGGGCGACGGCGGCGGGGCGGACGAAGGTGCGGTTCGGCTGGAGCAGCGGCCAGAGGTGGAAGACGCGGACGTGGTCCAGGCCGAGGGCGGCTATCTGGGCGAGGTCCTCGCGGGCGTGGTCCGCGTCGAAGTCGTGCCAGGAGTGGAACCAGCCGCGGCGGGGCGTGTAGTTGACGCCGAAGCGGAGCGTGGGAATGGGATCCTCCTCGGGCCGGGGCGGGGTCAGTGCTCGGAACGGGGCTTGTCCTCGCTGAATGTATCAACCACCATGGTCGGTAATGAATAGCGATTTGAACCAAGGTTTCGGTGAGGGTCAGGCCCTGCCGGGGGCCGAGGGCGGGAGCGCGCTGGTTGTCGGGATCGACGCCGGTGGGACTCGGACTCGGGCCGTGCTCGCCGCTGCGGCGGACGGGCGTGTGGTGGGGGAGGGGGCCGGTGGGCCGGGCAACGCGCTCACCGTGCCGCGGGACCGGCTCACCGCGAACCTTGTCGAGGCGGTCGGGCGAGCGGTGCCGGAGGGTGTGCGGGGGAGGGTGGTCGCCGTGGCCGGGGGGTTCGCGGGGGCCAACGGCGCGTCCGAGGACGAGCCGGGGCGGCTCAATGCCCTGACCGCGCTCAGGGCCGCGCTGCGACAACTCGGCATCCCCACCGGCGCGCTCGGGGTCAGCAGCGACATCGAGGCCGCCTTCGCCTCGGCGCCCGGCGCCCCGGCCGACGGGCTCGCCCTGGTCGCCGGTACGGGGGCGGTGGCGATGCGGATCGCCGACCGGCGCGCGACGACCACGGTCGACGGCGACGGCTGGCTCCTCGGCGACGACGGCAGCGGGTTCTGGATCGGCCGCGAGGCGGTACGGGCCGCGCTGCGGATGGCCGACGGGAGGGGAGGACCGACGCTTCTGGCGGAGACGGTGGGGAGAGCACTGGCCCTACCGGAGGAGGTCCTGCCACCCACCAACCCGCAGCACGACGAGTCGCACGCCGGTTCCGGGGCGGGCGAAGCGTCGGCCGACGGCTCCGCCGCGTCGGGGGTGGGGGGTTCGCGGGGCGGGGGGTCTGCCTCCGGGGTGGGTGGTTCGTCGGGTGGGGTGTCTGCGTCCGGGGCGCGGGGGGCGTCGGACCGTGGCTCCGCTGCCTCCGGGGCGGGTGACCCGGCGGATGGCACGTCTGCCGCCTCGGGGGTGGGTGGTTCGTCGGGCGGGTCGTCTGCGTCCGGGGCGGGTGAAGCGTCGGCCGACGGCTCCGCCGCCTCCGGGGCGGGGGGTTCGTCGGGCAGGGGGTCTGCCCTCGGGGCGGGTGAAGCGTCGGACCATGGCCCCGCCGTCTCCGGGGCGGGTGACCCGGCGGATGGCTTGGGTGCTGCCTCGGGGGTGGGTGGTTCTTCGGGCGGCGTGTCTGCGTCTGGGGTGGGGGAATCGGCGGGTGGTGGCGCCATGGTTTCCGGGGCGCGTGGGGCGTCGTGCCGTGGGCCCGTTGCCTCCGGATGGTCTCGGGAGCGGCGGGAGGCGTATCGGCGGTATCTGCTTCCCGTCGTTATGGCGGACGTGCCGATTGGGCTTGCTCGGTTTGCTCCGTTGGTGGCCGAGGCCGCCCAGGGGGAGGACGTCGTCGCCGGGGCGATTCTTGAGCGGGCCGCTGATCATCTCGCGGTGGCCGTACGGGCGTTGGAGCCGCGGTCCGGTGAGCGTGTCGTCGCGACCGGGGGGCTCCTCGGGCCCGACGGGCCTCTGACCGGACCCCTCGCCGCCCGCCTCCAACCCCTCGGACTCACCCTCGACTGGGTGGCCGACGGATGCATCGGCGCGGTGTCCCTGGCCCGCCTTCTCGTCTGACCGTCACTCACCCACGCCCACGAGAGGACCGGCCGCATGCCGACCCCGGAACCCGCGGCCGCTCGCGCCGAAGTCGTTGCCCAGGATCCGCCGCTCTATCGCGACCCCACCGCCCCCCTCGCCACCCGCGTCGCCGACCTCCTCTCCCGTATGACCCTCCGGGAGAAGGTCGGTCAGCTCAACCAGCGCATGTACGGCTGGGACGCCTACCGCCGTACCCCGGACGGCGGTTACGAACTCACCGACGCCCTCCGTGCGGAGACCGACCGCTTCGAAGGCCTCGGCGCCCTCTACGGGCTCATGCGCGCCGACGCCTGGTCCGGCGTCGACCACACCAACGGGCCCGGCGCCCACGACAGCGCCGCCCTCGCCGAGCTGGTCCAGCGGCATGTCGTCGAGCGCAGCCGGCTCGGCATTCCCGCCCTGTTCGTCGAAGAGGTCCCGCACGGCCACATGGCCCTCGACGGCACCGTCCTCCCCGTCAACCTCGCCGTCGGCGCCACCTGGGACCCCGCCCTGTACGAACGTGCCGCCGCCCACGCCGCCGCCGAACTCCGCGCCCGCGGCGGCCACGTCGCCCTCGTCTCCGCCCTCGACATCGCCCGCGACCCCCGCTGGGGCCGTACCGAGGAGTGCTTCGGCGAGGACCCGCACCTCGCGGCCAGGCTGACGGAAGCACTCGTCCGCGGCATGCAGGGCACTCCCGCCGACTACTTCGCCCCCGACAAGGCCCCTGTCGTCCTCAAGCACTTCGCCGGCCAGGGCGCCACCGTCGGCGGCCGCAACTCCGCCGAGTCCGAGCTCGGTTGGAGGGAGCTGCGCGAGATACATCTCCCCGCCGCCCGCGCCGGGACACGCGCCGGCGCCGCCGCCGTCATGGCCGCCTACAACGAGGTCGACGGCCTGCCCTGCGCGGGAAATCGCGCGCTCCTCACCGAACTCCTCAGGGAAGAGTGGGGATTTGAGGGGCTCGTCATGGCCGACGGGCTGGCCGTCGACCGGCTCGCCCGCATCACCGGCGACAAACTCTCCGCCGGTGCCCTCGCCCTCAACTCCGGTGTGGATCTGAGCCTTTGGGACGAGGGCTTCACACACCTGGAGGAGGCCGTCGAGAGAGGGATCGTCCAGGAGGCTGTTCTCGACGCCGCCGTCGGGCGGGTGCTTAACCTCAAGTTCCGGCTGGGGCTCTTCGAACGGCCCTACAGAACAAGCGAGTTGCCTTCCTGCGAGCATGGCCGTGCCCTCAGTGCCGACCTCGCCCGCGCCGCCGTCACCCTCCTCCGCAACCGCGGCCTGGTCCTCCCCGTCCCGCCCACCGTCTCCCGTATCGCCGTCCTCGGTCCTCAAGCCGCCACCACCGCGCACCAGTCAGGCGACTACACGGCCCCGCAGCGCCCCGGCACCGGCAGTACCGTCCTCGAAGGGCTGCGCCGGCTCGCCCCGGCCGGTACCGACATCCGGTACGCCCGCGGCTGCGCCCTCACCGGCGACGACCTCTCCGGCGTCCCGGAGGCCGTCGCCGCGGCCGCCGCCTCCGACCTGGCCGTGCTGGTGCTGGGCGGCAGCAGCGCCCGTACACCGGAGACGGACTTCGCCGCCAACGGGGCCGCGATCGGCGCCGTTTCGCACATGACCTGCGGTGAGGGCGCCGATCTCGCCGGGCTCGGGCTCGGGCGGGCGCAGCACGCGCTGATGGACGCCGTCGTCGCGACCGGCACGCCGACCGCGGTCGTACTCATCCAGGGGCGCCCGCACGTCGTGCCCGACTCGGCGCACGCGCTCCTCACCGCCTGGTACCCGGGACCCTGGGGCGGCGACGCCATCGCCGAGGTGCTGCTCGGGCTCGCCGAGCCGCGCGGCCGGCTGCCGGTCTCGGTTCCGCGGTCCGTCGGCCAACTCCCCGTCCACTACAACCACAAGGACACCGAGTACGGCGGTTACGTCGACGAGAGCGCCGAGCCGCTGTTCGGGTTCGGGGAGGGGCTGACGTACACCGGTTTCGAGTACGGGGCTCCCCGTACCGACGGGCGTCGCGTCACCGTCGACGTCACCAACACCGGCTCCCGGCACGGTCGTTCGGTCGTGCAGGTCTATCTGCGGCGGCTCGTCACGGACGTATGGCCGCGCACCCTCGAACTGTGCGCGTTCGAGGGTGTCGAGCTGGCGCCCGGCGAGACCCGCACCGTCACCCTGCGGCTCGACGTGGAACTCGCCGGGACCCGCGGCGCGGAGATCAGGGTCGCCGGATCCTCGCGGGCCGCGCTCACCGCCGTACCCCTGCCGCTGCCCGTCAGAGCTTGACGGCTCCCGACGAGACGCCCCGGTAGAACCAGCGCTGGGTGATGACGAACAGCACGAGGACCGGGATGATCGAGATGACCGAGCCGGCCATGACCACCCGCTGGTCGTAGCCGAACGACGAGCTCTGGAGCCGGGACAGGCCCAGGGTCAGTGTCATGTGGCTCTCCGAGCGCAGCACGATCAGGGGCCACAGGAAGTCGTCCCAGGCGCTGATGAAGGTGTTGATGACCACCACCATGATCGCGCCCCACGCGGAGGGGAGATAGAGGTGGCGGAAGCGCTGCCACTCGTTCGCGCCGTCCAGCATCGCCGAGTCCTCGATCTCGCGGGGGACCGCGAGGAACGCGCCGCGCATCAGCAGGACGTTGATCGCGCCCACGAAGCCCGGCAGCCAGACGCCCGCCAGGCTGTCGACCAGGCCCAGGTCGCGGATGCTCAGGAACAGCGAGACCATGATCGACTCGAACGGGAACATCATGGACGCGACCAGGACCACCCAGACCGCCTTGCGGCCCTTCCAACCGGGCTTGGACAGCATGTAGCCGGCCGTGGTGGAGAAGACCAGCTGGCTGGTGATGGACAGGATCACCACGATCATGCTGTTGCGGATGTACGTGGCCACCGGGACCTGGTCGAAGACCTGGCGGTAGGCGCGCAGCGTCGGGTCGTGCGGCAGGAGCGTCGCGTTCGCGCCGAAGACGTCCTCGCCGGTGCCCTTCAGCGAGGCCAGCAGCTGCCAGAGCAGCGGGCCCACCGTGATGCCGAGGACGAGGAGCAACAGCAGGTAGCGGACGACGAGTTCGCGCGGGCGGCCGTAGTCCCGCCAGCGCGGCATCAGGCGCCGGGGCTTCTCGACGGCGGTCGTCATGCCTCGTCCTCCTTCGTCAGGCGCTGCGCCAGCAGGGTGAGGCCCAGGGTCAGTGCGAACAGGGCGACGCTGACCGCCGAGCCGTAACCGGCGTTGCCGGTGATCGGGTCCAGGCCGACGTCCCGGATGTAGAACGGCAGGGTACGGTCGGCGCCGCCGGGGCCGCCGGTGGAGCTGCCCAGCATGTAGATCTCGGTGAAGACGCGCAGGGAGCCGATGCCGGTGAGCGTGCCGACGAGCATCATCGCCTGCCGTACGCCCGGCATGGTGATGTGCCAGAAGCGGCGGACCGCGCCCGCGCCGTCCATGGAGGCGGCCTCGTGCAGTTCCTTGGGCACGTTCCCTAGCGCGGCCAGGTAGAAGACCATGTACCAGCCGAGGCCCTTCCACAGGGTCAGGCCCATCGCGCAGAACAGGATCAGCCAGGAGTCGGACAGAAAGGGGATGGCGGATCTGATCAAGTGGGCTTTCCGCAGCCAGGTGTTGACCAGACCGTCGTCCGCGAGCAGCCACTGCCAGCTCAGGCCCACGACCACGCTGGAGGCGAGGACGGGGGTGTAGAAGGCCGAGCGGAAGAAGCCGATGCCGGGGAGGTTCTTCTCGACCAGCACCGCCAGCATCAGCGGCAGCAGGACCATCAGCGGGACGACGACGATCGCGTACAGGACGCTGTTGCGGGTCGCCAGCCAGAAGTCCGAGTCGTCCACCATGCGGGTGTAGTTGTCCAGACCGACGAAGCTCGCCGCGCCGCCGAGCGGCTTGGCGTCGGTGAAGGACAGCAGAACGGTGTTGAAGAAGGGGAACACGCCGAAGACCACCGCGCACACGATCGCGGGGGCGGTCCACAGCCACGGCAGCCACCAACGGCGGTACAGCGCCGCGCCGTTGGCGCCCGGCGCGGGGCCGGGCAGCACGGCCCGGGCGAAGCGGCGGATCCGGGACGGGGCCGGGCCCGGTGCGGCGGCAGTGCGCCCCGCACCGGGCACGGACACGGGCTCGGCGGTCTGGGTCGCCACCATCAACCCGCCTGCTTCAGCAGCTCGTTGGCCTTCTCCTGGGCGTCCTTCACGGCCTGCTCCGCGCTCTTCTTGCCCTGCATCGCCAGCTGCACCTGGGACACGATCGCGTTCTGCACCGCGGGGGAGAGGTTGGTCTGGTTGGTGGAGGCCGTCTTGAGCTGGTCGGCGACGAGCTTGCGGGCCTGGGAGAAGGGATCGCTGCCGGTGACGTCCTGGAAGAACGGGTCGTTCAGCGACTCGGTCGTCGTCGGGAAGATCACCACGTCCGGGTCCTTGCACCAGGCCGTCTGGTTCTCGGCGTCGGTGAGGAACTCCGCGAAGGAGAGCGCGACCGGCGCGTGCTTGCTGGTCGCGGCGACCGAGATGTACTGCGGGGCGCCGGCGGAGGCCTTGCCGAGCGCGTCGTAGGGCTGCTGGCCGACGCCCGTCTTCGCGTAGACGGAGGGGCTGTTCTGCTTCACGAACCGCACGAAGCTCGGGTTCGTCGAGCCGTACGCCACCTTGCCCTGGCTGTAGAGCGTGGACGGGTCGTTGCTGGAGGACAGCGAGTCCTTCGGCATCGCGCCCTCCTTGTACAGCTTCGCCATCCAGGCGACCCACTGCACAGTCCTCGGATCATTCGCGAAGACGGCCGACTTGCCGTCGGAGGAGAGCGTCTTGATGTTCATCTGGTCCCAGTCGGCCGGGATCCGCCAGATCGGGTTGGCCATCGTCGCGTAGTACTTGCCCTTGGCCGCTTTGGCGACCTTCTCGTAGTCCGCGAAGAGACCGAAGATGCTCGTCGGCGACTTCGTGGTGTCGACGCCGGCCTTCGACAGCAGGTCCTTGTTGTACGTGATGAGCACACCGCCGGTGTACCAGGGCAGCACGGTGTGGATCGACGTGCCCTCGGCGTCCTTGAAGGTGCCGGACTTCCAGAACGACGGCACGAAGGGCTTGGCCGCGTCCGGGTCCTTGGTGCCGAGGTCCAGCAGGTAGCCGGCCTTGGTGAGGGCGGTCGCCGTCGGGGCGTTGAGGTTGATGACGTCCGGCAACGTACAGGCCTGGGCGTCGGCGACGGTCCGGGAGGTGAAGGTGTTGTCGCCGGGGTCGTCGATCCACTTGACCTTGGCGCCGGGGTGGGCCTTCTCGAAGTCCTTGATGACGCCGTTGAAGAAGTCGCCGAAGTCTTTCTTCAGGTTCGTCGTCTGGAAGGTGATCTGGCCCTTGACGTCACCCGTCAGCTTCCCGGAGCCGACGTTGCCCTTGTCGACCTTGCAGCCACCGGCGGTGGCGTCCCCGCCGTCGGATCCGCCCGACAGGCCGCAGCCTGCGGCCGTCAGGGTCAGGGCGATGATCCCCGCCACGGATGCGGTCAGTCTTCCAGCGCGCATGTCCACCCTCCTGGGACCAGCCGAAGGGCTGGTTCAATCAACCAACTTCGACTCCGATTGATGAAAAGGTGGACCAGAATTCATCGGAGGTCAATGGGTTGCCGTGTTGCGTTTAGGTTCCGCCCGTGATCAGTGGCGGTGTTCGTGGTCCGGGTGCGAAGGGTCGCCGGGGTGTTCGTGTCCGGCTGCGTACACCACATCGGTGCGGGCCTGGTCGAACCAGTCGAGGAAGGCGCGGTGGGCGGCGGCGCGGCGGAGTTCGTGCGCGATGGCCTCGCGGGCCTGTTCGTACGGCAGGAAATCCGTGGGGGCCGGGCGGGCGAAGGGGTCGATGCCGCGGCGTAGGGCGGCCGGGGTGAGGTAACGGTCCCGGTTGCGCTCGTAGTAGTCCCGAACGGCCGTCTCCGGCACGTCCTGTTCCGCCTCCAGCCGGGCGAGCAGGAGGCGGGCGGCGGAGGAGTGGGCGAGCGTGGCGGCGACGATGCTGCCGAGGTCTGCGACGTCTGTTTCGGCGATGGTGAGGAGGTGGGTGGGGGATACCTCCGGTGGGGGTGGGAGGGCTCGGTCTGCGCAGGCGCGTCTTGCGAGTTCGTCGGCTACGACCACCTGGGTTGCCCAGCGGCGGCGTTGTCTGTCTGCGCGGGATTTGGACGCCGATTGATGTGCCTCGACCGGTTGATTGGCGGGTGCGGGTGTGTGGGGGCTTGTCGCGCAGTTCCCCGCGCCCCTGGGCGGCACTGCTGGCACGTTCCTCAGAAAGGCTTCGACGCGTTCTTTGGGGATGGGGTTGCCCTGCACTACGGCTGCCGGGTCCGTCATGGGGTCACCTCCAGTTCTATGGCCCTTGTGTAGGCGACCTGGCCGTTCCAGGCCGTTTTTGCCATGAGCCAGTACGCGCCCGGGGGTACGGCGTTGGCGTCCACCTCGATGAAGCAGTCCAGGGTGGTGTCCGCGGGGGCCGTGAAGCCCTGGCAGGCGGGGGTCACGCCCGCCCATGTGCCCCAGGAGGAAACCGCCCACAGGGTGCCGTTGATGGGGCCGCGGGTGGTGTTGGTCAGGGTCACCGGGATCCGGGCTCGTTCGCCTCGGTGGACGGTGATCTGGTCGACTCCCAGAGCAGTCACGAGAGTTGGGCCCGGCGGATCGCCTGGGACGTTCAGGGCCACCACATCCTCGAAGGTCTGGCCCTCGTACGACAGCCGTGCCGACAGCCAGTGGCGGCCGGGGGCCGGGTCGGGCGGTGGGGTGACCGTGATTTCGGCGAGGGTGAAGCCGTTCGGGGGGAGGGTGTACGGGAGTTCGGCGGGGGTGGGTGTCCAGCCGGGCGGGGGCTCGATCGTCACCGTGCCCGAGACCGGGGCGTCGGTCAGTTCCGAGGAGACCCGGACCGTCGCGGTGACCGGGCCGCCGGAGGCCGTCAGTGCCGTCGGTGAGACGTACACGGCGACCGGCATGTTGCCGCGTGGGGCGGGGCCCGAGTTGTGCAGCCAGTAGCGGGTGTGGACCGGCTGGGCGGGCTCGTGGGCGGCCACTCCCTGGTCGTACTCGGGTCTCCTGGACTCGGGTGGGGTGGCCAGGATCGTCGCCACCTCGAAGCCGGTCAGGCCGACCTCCAGCGCGCCCCGGGCGTCCGGTGCCAGGGCCTCGCCGGGGGTTTCCAGGACGTCCGCCCGGGCGCCGCGCAGCCACTCCTTCGGGCCGCGCACGCGCGCCCGTACCGGACGGCCGTTCACCTCGTGCATGCGTACGACGACCCCGCGGCCGGGGTCGGCTGCCGCCACGCTTCCGCGGGCGAGCGGGGAGCCGGTCGGCTTGAGGGCGTCGAGGAGGACCTCGCCCGCGGGTTCGAGCGTGAGCAGGGGCAACTCGCGGGGGAGGGACGCGCCTTCGGCGGTGCCTCGGATGCGCGCGGTCAGGGGGTGGTTGAACTCGTGGCCCAGGCGGGGGAGTTGTTGGGCCCGCCAGTCGCCCTCGCCGGCCACCACCGCGTACTCGAAGGTGTGGGACCAGCGCTGGAGCTGGAACGCCGAGCCGTCGGGGGTCGTGCGGCGCGGTGGGTCGACCCAGATGCCGGACGGCCAGCCGGTGCAGGAGCGCATCAGGGACATGTAGAGGTCGCCGGACGCGGTGACCACGCAGCCCGGGGTGCCCCGATTGAGGACGGCGAAGCCTCGGCCGTCCCACGCGTCGCCCGGCGGGAGGGCCTCGCCGCCGCCCGCCGCCGTGGCCCGTACGACCGCGTCGTCCAGGTCCGCGATCAGCGCGTCGACCGCCTTCGCGTCGCCCTCGGCGTCGGCGCCCGCGACCACCAGCAGCGGCAGCCGCTCCAGGTCGCGCAGATCGGCCCCGGGCACCCACTCCTCGCGCAGCCCGGCGCGTGGCGCCACCCACACGGCGGCCACGCCCACCTCGGCCAGTTGGCGTTGGAGTTCGCGCCCCGCGGCCGGGTCCATGCCCAGCGCCTCGGCGACGACGGAGTTGCGGTCCGGGCCGCCGACGGCGATGCGGATGTCGGGGAGGTTGGAGTCGACCTCCAGGTCGCCGTAGCGCGGGCCGCCCGCGATGGTCGAGGTGGCCGTGACGCCGCTGCGGACGAGGGCCGCGGCGAGCGGGGTGCCGAGTTCGCCCGCCTCGTCCCAGGAGGGGTGGACGAGTTCGGCGACCCCGATGGAGCGCTGTCCGATCAACTCGCCTGTGTCGTCCCGCAGTTCGACCCGTGCTGTCGAGCCGAGGCTGAACCACGTGTTGGCCGGGTTGTCGAGCGTCCACGGGAACCGCTCGCTGTCCACGTCCACGAACCCGAACCCGCGCCCGATGACCGCGTCCGCCACCTCGTGCACCGGCAGCCCGCCCCGCACGTCGGAGGGCCAGCGGACCCGGATCAGGCGGTCCGCGCCGTCGTAGCCGTCGATCGTGGTCGTCGCGTCGACGCGGGGGACGCCGGTCCACAGGGTGAGGCGTTGGGTGTAGCGGAAAAGGCCGAGGTCGGCGCGGACCGTGATGCGGGAGCCGGCCGGGGAGTGCTCGACATCGATGTCCGCCCGCACGTCACGGCTGCGGGCGGCCGTGGTGCCGGTCGGGGTGAGATGCCAGGGGCCCTCGCCGAAGCGCGGGTGTCTCGGGTACTCCTCCTGTACGACCAGCTCGTTGCCGATGTCGCCGGGGCGCAGCAGCTCCCGGCCGCCCTCGGCGAGCGCGCGCAGGCTGCTGACGCCGCCGCCGCGCGCCGGGTCGACCGTCACCTCGTAGAACTCGTTGCGGACGGTCAGGCCCTCGCCGGGCGCCCACGCGGGGGCCGGGCCCTCGGTGAGGGGGAGGGCCTTGAGGCCCATGCCGGGCAACTCCGGTACGACGACGTGGAGTCGGCCGTTCTCGCGGACGGCCGGGAGTCCGGCGGGTGCGAGGCCCGGGTCGTCGACGGTCAGGACGTCCCCGCGCTGCCAGGTCGCGGAGTTGAAGACGACCAGGTCGGGGCCGTCGCCCGGGGTGACGTGGTCGGCGAGGGCCTGGGTGGCGTCGGCGTGGACGGTGCGGGCGAGGTCGTGGAGTTCGCGCCAGCCGGTCAGCAGGTCGATGTAGACCTGGTCGGACTCGGAGCCGGTGATGGCGTCGTGGTGGGCGCCGTAGACCAGTTGCCGCCAGGCCTTGTCGAGGGCCGCGTCCGGGTAGGGCTGGCCGGTGACCAGAGAGGCGAGGGTCGCCCAGGCCTCGGCGTCGGCGAGGAGCGTCTCGCCGTACCGCTGGGCCTGCTTGGTGTCGATGTAGGAGACGTCCTTGCCGGTGTAGACCGGGTTCATGTCCCGTGTCTGCGGGGAGGCCTTGCGGCCCTCGGATTCCAACTGGCCGCGCACGGCGGCGAAGAAGTCCCGCGGGACGGCGCTGATGAAGCGCGGCCAGACGTAACGGGCGTTCCAGTCCCGGTGGATGTCCATCACCCAGCGGCACGGGGGCGCGTAGTCGCCGCCGACCGGGAGAAGGACGTTGCGGGTGAGGGCCACCTTCTTCAGGCCCTTGAAGAGCTTGAGGGCGGCGGCCTCGGCCTCGGGGAGGGTGGGCGCGTTGTCGATCGCCCAGCCGGCGCCGTAGTGGTTGACCATGTAGGCCGTCAGCAGGCCGCGCCCGGAGGGGGCGATCCAGCTGAACTCGGCCGGGAACTGCATGCGCCCGGGGTCACGCGGCTCCTCGCCGAAGACCGAGAGGGTCGGGCCCCACTGGTGGAACGGACCGCGCGCCCACGAACTGGAGGTGACCCCCGCGTCCGCCATCAGTCCCGGGAACTGCGGGTCGTGCCCGAACGCGTCCAACTGCCAGGCGGTCTCCGGGGATCCGCCCATGATCCCGCGCTGGAACCCGTCGCCGTACAGCGCGTTGCGTACGGTCGCCTCGGCGCCGGTGAGGTTGGTGTTGGGCTCGTTGTAGGTGCCGCCCATGATCTCGACGCGGCCGGTGCGCATCAGCTCGCGCAGGAAGGCGCGCTCCTCGGGGAAGGCGTCCCAGTACGGCTTGAGGTAGTCGACCTCGGCGAGCACGAAGGTGTAGGCCGGGTCCCGCCGGGCCAGGTCGCAGTGGGCGCGGACCAGGCTCATCCCGGACTGGCCGCGCGAGTCGAAGGTGCGGGCCGGCAGGCCGGTGCTCGCCGGGTCGTCGGCGACGTCCCAGGTCTCGGTGTAGGCGCCCTGGGTGTTCCACCAGACGGGGTCGTAGTGGAAGTGGCTGACCATGAACATGGTCCAGCCGGGCTCGGCGGCCGTGAAGTCTAGGGTGTGCCGGGCGACTTGGGACCCGTCGACCGCGGTGAGCGTGACCTCGCGGACGTCGCCGGGGGCGAGGCCGTCCACGGTCACGGGTATCTCGGCGTGCACCGTGCCGTCGTCGCCGGTGGTGGCGACCGTGTCGCCGGTGACCCCCGGGCCCTCGACGGTCAGCAGGACCGTGCGGCCGGGGAGGTGCTCGATGCCGGCGGCCACCACCTGGAGCGGACGCTCGACGGCCCTGACGAAGAGCTCGGTCGACTCGGCAGAGATGACGCGCATGGGTCTCCTACGAGGATGCTCGGCGGAGGCCCATCCTGGCATCGCCTGGATGGTTCAATCAACCATCTTCACGTTTCCTCGGTGGTTCATCCATGCAAACCCGGCCGAGATCACCTCGCCCGGCGGCCCTTCACGGCGTGCTGCGGGGTGATGTGGTCGGTCAGCGCGAGCGAGGCGCTGGCGCGCTGGTAGGCGACCTGGCCGACCCGGACGTACAGGCAGTCCACGATCATCAGGACGGAGTGGCGGCCGCCGATGCTGCCGGTGCGGAAGCTGGTCTCCGAGGTGGCGGAGATCAGCCGGATGTCGGCGGCCCTGGCCAGCGGGGAGCGCGGGTCCGTGGTGATGGCGATGGTGGTGGCGCCCCGCTCCCTGGCCATCTCGAAGGGTTCGAGGGTCTCGCGGGTGGCGCCGGAGTGCGAGATGCCGATCGCGACGTCGGCCGGGGTGAGCAGCGCCGCGGAGGTGGCCGCGCCGTGCACCTCGGTCCAGCCGCGCACCTGGCAGCCGATCCGGAACAGCCGGGTCTCGGTCTCCTGCGCGACCGCGCCGCTGCCGCCGACGCCGTACACGTCGATCCGGCGGGCCTTGGCCAGCGCCTGCGCCGCACGCTCCAGCGCGTCCAGGTCGATCCGGTCGATGGTCTGCTGGATCGCGCGCAGGTCGGCGCTGCCGACGACCTGCACGACCCGCTCCAGACTGTCGTCCGGCGAGATGTCGGGGCCGATCTCGGCGGAGCCCCAGTCGGAGACCTCGCCGCGGCCGCGCTCCTGGGCCAGCTCGATCAGCAGATGCTGGTAGGAGTCGAGGCCGATGGCCCGGCAGAAGCGGGTCACCGTCGCCTGCGAGGTGCCGGTGCGGCGGCCCAGCTCGGCGGCCGAGCAGTGGGTGACGGCGGCCGGATCCTCCAGGATCAGCTCGCCGACCTTCCGCAGCGAGCCGGCCAGCCGCGGCAGCTCGGTCCGGATCAGTGTGGTGACGTCCGTCGAGGGCATGAAGAGAAGGTACCAGCCACCCTTCCGGGTGCGGTTTGAATACCAGGACCACGAACACGAGCGATGTTCACTCATTGCTCGCCGCGTCGAGCCTGTGATTTATTGATTCACGTAGGGAGTCATATGGGGTGGTTCAATCCACCAGTGGGGAGTGTCGTGTGTCCGTCTCGTCTGTGAGCGCCGAGGGTTTCGCGCGCGAGGGCCTGGCCGTCCTTGAGGACATCACCGAGTCCGCGCGGGACGCGGTGGCGCGGGCCGCCGGGCTGATCGCGGACTGCGTCCGCGCCGACGGCGTGATCCAGGCCTTCGGCACGGGCCACTCCCAGGCCATCGTCCTCGAACTCGCGGGCCGCGCGGGCGGCTTGGTGCCGACCAACCGGCTCAGCATCGCCGACCTCGTCCTCTACGGCGGTGACGACCCGAGCGTCCTCGACGACCCGCTCCTCGAACGCAAGGCGGGGGTGGCCGGGCGCATCTACGACCTCGCCGAGCCGCGCCCCCAGGACCTCTTCGTGATCATCTCCAACTCCGGGGTGAACAGCGTCGTCGTGGAGACGGCGCTGCGGGCGAAGGAGCGCGGGCACCGGGTGCTGGCGATCACCTCGGTCGCCCATACGCGGGCGGTGCCGGCCGGGCACGAGAGCGGGAAGAAGCTCGCGGATCTCGCGGACGTGGTGCTGGACAACCGCGCACCGCGCGGGGACGCGCTGCTCGAACTGCCGGGTGGGGGTGCGGTGTGCGCGCTGTCCACGCTGACCGGGGTGATGCTGGTGCAGATGGTGGTGGCCGAGGCGTCGAGGCTGCTGCTCGACGCCGGGGAGCGCCCGCCGGTCTATGTCTCCGCGAACGTGCCGGGCGGCTTCGAGGGCAACCTGGAACTGGAGAAGCGGTACGCCGGGCGGATTCGGCGGACGGCCAGTTAGCGGGGTCGGTCCTGGGGTCGACGGCCTCGGCCGTCAATGGGGCGCGGGGCCGCTGCTGCGCCTGACCACCAGCTCCACCGGTACCAGCGGCTCGACCGGTGCCGGCTCGTCGTGGCCCTCGACGAGGTTGAGGAGGAGCCGCAGCGAGCGGGCTCCGATCTCGGCGAAGTCCGTCCGTACGGTGGTCAGCGGCGGCAGCAGATGGGCCGCCTCGGGAATGTCGTCGTAGCCGACGACGCTGACCTCCTCCGGCACCGAACGGCCGGCCTCGTGGAAGGCGTGCAGCACGCCGAGCGCCATCTGGTCGTTGGAGGCGAACACCGCCGTGACGTCCGGGCGGCGGGCCAGAGCGCGGCCGAGTTCGTAACCGGAGCCCGCGCTCCAGTCGCCGAGGAGGGGTTCCGGTACCTCGGCGCCGACTCCCGTCAGGGTCTCCCGCCAGCTCGCCAGCCGCTGGTCGGCGGAGGTCCAGCCGGCCGGTCCCGCGATGTGGTGCACGGTGCGGTGACCGAGGCCTAGCAGATGCCCGGTGGCCAGGCGGGCGCCGGTGCGCGAATCGGCGGTGACGACGGACGGGCCGCCCTCGACGTCGTTCTCCAGCACCACCAGCGGAGTGCCGAGGCGGGCGTCCGCCAGCGCCCGCCCCACCCACCGCTGCGGCGCGATCGCGATCACGCCGTCGGCCCCCTCGGCGGACAGCCGGTCCACCGCCCGTACGACCGTGTCCTGCTCGGCGGTGTCCAGGGCGATGGAACTGACCAGGTAACCGGCGTCCTGGGCGGCCGTGTTGATCGCGGTCAGCACGGAGGCGGGCCCGTAGCGGGCGGCGTCGAAGGAGATGACCCCGAGCATCCGGGTCCGCCCGCTGGCCAGCGAACGCGCACTGCGGCTGGGCCGGTACCCAAGGGACCGCATGGCGGCGGTGACCGCCTCGCGGGTCTCGGGCCGTACGGAGGGGTGATCGTTGAGCACCCGGGAAACGGTCTGCTTCGACACCCCGGCCAGCCGGGCCACGTCGTCCATCACGGGCCGGGCTCCCGCGAAGTTCCGACGCCGACGGGCTCTGGGGGCGGGCTCGTCGGCGGGGCTCGGGGTCATGGTGACGGTTCCTAGGGTGGCGGGTCATGCTGGTGGGGCGGGCCACAGCATAGGCCGGAACCGACGGACGAGCTGCGGCCAGGAGGTCCTGGCCGCGGGTCGGCGGTCAGTTGTGGGTGCCGTTCCAGGTCCACCGTGCGAGCTCGATGCCGGACTGGCCCCAGGGGGTGGTGTAGACGGCGTCACCGTTGGCCGAGGTGCGCAGGTCGTACCCCTCGCTGTAGTTGGTGAGCTCGTTGTAGTCGCCGTTCCACAACTGCCCGGC
This sequence comes from Streptomyces cylindrosporus, assembly GCF_022698165.1. GTDB lineage: Bacteria > Actinomycetota > Actinomycetes > Streptomycetales > Streptomycetaceae > Streptomyces > Streptomyces cylindrosporus. The sequence continues at coordinate 378,727 of NZ_JALDAY010000003.1, read as the reverse complement.
GTTGAGGCCGCTGTCGCAGGTGCTCAGCCACACGGCGTTCGTGGAGGTCTTGGCGTCCGTGGTGAGGCACTTGCCGGTGTACCAGCTCTTCAGCTGGCGGTAGGTGATCCCGCTGGGGTAGTCGGTCCACGAACTGCCCCAGTTCCAGTAGGTGCCCGGCGACTGGTCGCAGGGGCCCGACCAGACGTTGCTGGTCGTGGTGGAGCCGGTGAGGCAGTTGCCCTCGTAGGCGTTCTTGTACACCCAGTCGGTCGCCGCGTACGCGCTGGACATCGAGCCCGCCACGGTGAGCATGAGGGCCGCGAACAGCATGGGCAGGGTCAGTCTGACGGTCTTCCTACGTCTCATGAGGGGGAGGATCGACGGCAGAAGCGTTGATCACATGAACCAAACATGAACATGCCATGTCGCGGCGGTCGTGCCCTCGGCATGTACGCCGTCCTCATCGGACCGCCCAACTCCGCGCCACGACCCACTCGATGCCCAGAACGGCCGCCACCCCCGCGGCCTCGCGCGCGCCCTCCGGCACATACACCGGCGCGTCGGCCGCGAGCGGCAGCACGCACAACCGGAGCGTGCCCGCGGGCAGTCGCCCCGCGCCGATGTCCCACACCCGCCCCGAATAGAACTGATCCGCGACCAGCGCGTCCCCCGCGTACGCCCGAGCCACGTCCCCCGTCCACCGCACCCGCAGAATCGCCCCGTCCGGCAGCCCTTCCGGCACCTCCACCCGGTACTCCGCCGCCACCGTGTCGAAGTACTTGTCGGCCGGCGCACTCGCCCGGCCCAGCACCCCCGTGACCGTCGCGGGCGCCGCACCGGCGGCCCGTGCGAGCGTCACGGACGCGGCGGGGACTTCGCGGAGAGCCTCGCCGCCGTCGGTCACGTACCGGGCGAACACCCCGTCCGCCCCGGCCCGCACCGCACCCGCCAACTCCCGCCCCGGAGCGGGGAATACGGCGAACGACGGCCGCGCGGCACGGCTGTGCACCCGTACCTCCTCGCGGTCGAACACGACCCCGTCCCCGCACAGCACGAGCCGCTCGGCCCCCCAGGCCTCCCCCCGATACAGCGTGCGCGCGCTCCCCGCGTCCAGCACCAGCAGGCCGACCCGCCCGCCGCCCGCCGTCTCCACCTCGACCAGCGCATCCGTACCGGCCCGCAAGCCCCGGACCAGCACCCGCCCATCGGCCTCCGAGACCTCCCCGGACGGCACGGCGACCGACGTCAACGTGCCCGCGTCCAGGGCGAGTTCCGCGGGGATGCCGTCCGTCGCGGCCAGCACCAGCACCGCACGGCCGTCCGCATCGACCGTGCACACGGGCTGCGCGGTCGCCCACTCCAGCCGCAGCCCCGCCACGTCGAGCCGCAGCGGCCAGCAGAAGTACGCGCCGGAAGGGACGGTGACAGGAGAGCTCGGCAGGCTCAACGCCCCGCCCGCACCTGGCAGTTCCACGGTGAAGGACGTCTGTGGATGGTCCGGCAGCGGCTCGTGCGGCTGGTGGTTGTTGACGAACAGGAAGCCCGAGTCGCCGTCGGACCGCACGGCCCAGCGCAGGGTGTCCCGGTCGTGCTGCCCGTCCGGACGGAGCTCGGGGAGCACGGACTCCATGGGGGCGATCAGATGCCCGTACTCCGCCAACAGCAGGTGCTGGAGCCGGAGTTCGTGGTACGAGGGCCGGTACTGGCCGTGCTCGCCGAGCGGCGCCTGGAAGTCGTACGTCAGGACGGGCAGGTCGTTCGGGTAGCCCGTGGCGTGCGACTCCTGGAGGGTCGTCAGCTCACCGAGCGGATTCGTGCCGCCGTGGAACATGTAGAAGCCCTGCCACACCGAGCCGCAACCGATCTTCGTCAGCCCGAGCGCCCCGATGTCGGCGGCCTCCACCCGCGGCCGCCGGTGGTAGGCGACCGCCATGCCGCCGCCCAACTCACAGGTGGCCCACGGGAATCGGTCCGCGAAGGCGTCCGGCTCGCCGCCGCGCACCGTGGTGGGGCGCAGATCCGCGCCGATGCCCTCGTCGTCGCGCTGGTGGGTGAAGAAGAAGTGCTTGCGGCAGGTGTCGGGCCAGCCGCCGTCCGCCTCGGTCCAGAACGTCTCGGTGTAGCCGCCGTAGAGCGGGAGCAGTTCGTCGGGCGGGAGCCGGACACCGCCCCATGCCGTCGACGTCCACAGGGGTGCGCTGAGCCCCGCCTCCTGTGCCATGCGCTTCAGGGTGAGGAGGTGGCCGGGCTGGTCGTAGAGCTCGTTCTCGATCTGGATGGCGACGATCGGGCCGCCGTGGGCGCGGTCGAGGCCGGCGAGCTGTCCGGCGATCGCCGTGAACCAGGTGCGGACGGGGGCTAGGTAGGCGGGGTCGTCTGTGCGGGGCGTGCAGTCGCGGGCGAGGAGCCAGTCGGGCAGGCCGCCGCCCCGTACCTCCGCGTGCGACCAGGGGCCGATGCGGGGGATGAAGTCCAGGCCGTGGCGGGCGCAGAGCTCGGCGAAGCGGCGCAGGTCGAGGTCGCCGTCGAAGCGGATACGGCCCTCGGTCTCCTCGTGGTGGATCCAGATCACATAGCTCGCCACTGCCGTCACCCCGGCCGCCTTCATCTTCAGCAGCTCCTCCTCCCATGCGCCGGCCGGGTGGCGGGAGTAGTGGAACTCGCCCGAGACCGGGAACCAGGGGCGCCCGCCGCGGGTCAGCCAGCGGCTGGTCACCTCGATCGGGTCGGGAACGCCGGGGGCGTCGGCGAAGGGGAGGTGACCGGTGAGCGGTGGTGCGGAGGGGGCGGGGACACGCAGATGGTGCGGTCGGTGCATCGGGCTTCTCCGGACGGCCGAGGGACTCGAATGTTACCGGTAACATAAATCCCCGCGGCGATCTTTGGGAAGGCCCGGGAGCCGGGCGTCGAACGGGGATCGAGAAGGCCGGCGACCCGCAAGTGTTCGATGTTGTGGTGTGGGTCACGCCGGGTCTAGGGTGAGAAAGCTTGGAGCTCCGCCGGTGACGAGTCGAGTGGCGGCGTGCGACCGGGCCGGCTCCAGGTGAGGGAAGTGATCGTGTTGTCCGTCGCCTGGGACGACATCGGCGGACTCGTCGATGCCCATGAGCGTTTCCTCGCCGGTTCGCGGGTCGAGTCGGACGTCCGGGGCTCGGTCCTGGAGTCCTGGAAGCGGTGCCGTACGGCCGGTCTGCGGCCCAATCAGCTGCTGGTCCCCTACGCCCCCGACCTCACGCTCGACGACGGCTTCCTGAGTGCCGCCGATCCGGTGCTGCGGGACCTGGCCGTATCGCTGTCCGAGGTGGGCATGGCGATCGCGCTGTGCGACGCGCGGGGGCGGATGATCCGGCGGCTCGGCGCGGACACGCGGCTCCTCGACCGGCTCGACGCGGTGAGCTTCGCGCCCGGGTTCGACGCGTCCGAGACGGTCGTCGGCACCAACGGGGTGGGCACCGCGCTCGCCGAACGCGGGCCCGTGTACGTCGTCGGGCGCGAGCACTTCGCCGACTGCCTGCAGCCCTTCGCCTGCGCGGGCGCGCCGGTACGGCATCCGCTCAGCGGCCGTATCGAGGCGGTGCTCGACCTGACCTGCCTGCGCGACGACGGCGACCCCGCCATGGTCCGCCTCGTCCGCGAGGCCGCCCACCGCATCGAGGCCCGGCTCCTGGAACAGGCCACGGACCGGGAACGGGCGCTGCTCGCCGCGTACCGGCGGGCCGGACGCGAGCCCGCCGACCGGCACCAGCCCGACGGGCGCGAGAGCGGCGAACTCGGCCGCATCGACCTGGCCGTACTGCGCGAGCGGGCCGAGGAGTTGATCGCCTCCCCGACCCAGACACTCGACGAGGTCGCCCTGACCGGCGGCCGGGTGGCGACCCTGTTGCGGCGTCAGGTCATGGGCGCGGCAGGCGAGTTGGGGGTCGCCGTCGAGGCACGGATCCTCGGCGGGCCGCGGGTGCGGGGACTCGGGGTGGCGCAATCGGCAGCCGACGCCGGGCTGTTGGGCGGGACCAAGCCCGCCGCACCCCTCGCACCGCCCTTCCCGGTGCGCCCTGTCGCCACCTCCGTGCCCGTCGTCGTACGAGCCGTCGTACAGTCGCCGGCACCCGGGCCCCAGCCGCCCGAAACCGTCGGCGACGTCCTCGGCGGCGACGAGAGCCGGCTGCTGCTCGTCGGGGAACCCGGGGTCGGGCGGCTCGCCGTGCTGGCACGGCGGCGGCTGGAGCTGCTGCACGAGGCCGGCGTACGGATCGGGACCACGCTCGATGTGGCGCGTACCGCCGAGGAGTTGACCGAGGTCAGCGTCGGCCGGTTCGCGGACTTCGTGGCCGTGGACCTGCCGGACGCCGTGCTGCGCGGGGAGGAACCCGGACCGCTCGGGGCGGACACCCCGCTGCGCCGGGTCGCGTTGGGCGCCGTACACGAGGAGTCGCATCTGTGGGGAGTCGGCGACACCGTGCAGTACGTGGCGACCACGCCCCAGGCGCGCGCGCTGGAAAGTCGGCGGTCCGTCCTGGAGCCGGTGCTGGCCGAGGCCGCCGGGTGGCGGGCGCAGGACCCGGCACGGCTGGAGCGGACCCTCGACGCCGGGGTCCACTCGCTGATCACCGTGCCGCTGCGGGCCCGTGGCGCCACGCTCGGCGTGGTCAGCTTCTACCGCTCGCAGAAGCCCGCCCCCTTCGAGGACGACGACCTCTCCCTCGCCCAGGAGCTGGTCAGCCGCGCCGCGATCTGCATCGACAACGCCCGCCGCTACACCCGCGAGCACAACACCGCCCTCGCCCTGCAGCGCAGCCTGCTGCCCAAGGGGCGGCCCGAGCAGAACGCCGTCGAGGCCGCCTACCGCTACCTGCCCGCCCAGGCCGGCGTCGGCGGCGACTGGTTCGACGTGATCCCGCTGTCCGGCGCGCGGGTCGCCCTCGTCGTCGGGGACGTCGTCGGACACGGCCTGCACGCCGCCGCCACCATGGGCCGGCTGCGCACCGCCGTGCACAACTTCTGCTCCCTCGACCTGCCCCCGGACGACCTCCTCACCCACCTCGACGACCTGGTCGGACGGCTCGACCGGGGCGAGGGCTGGGAAGTGGACAGCGACCAGGCCGACTCCGGCATAGTCGGCGCGACCTGCCTCTACGCCGTCTACGATCCGGTGTCCCGGCGCTGCACCCTCACCCGCGCCGGGCACCCCCTGCCCGCGGTCGTCCACCCCGACGGCAGCGTCGAGTTCGTCGACCTGCCCTCCGGACCGCCGCTCGGCCTCGGCGGCATGCCCTTCGAGACGGTCGAGCTGGAGCTCGCCGAAGGCAGCCAACTCGTGCTCTACACCGACGGGTTGGTCGAGGACCGGGTGCGCGACATCGACGCCGGCCTCGACCAGCTCCGGACCGTGCTCGCCGTTCCCGGCCGGGCCCCCGAGGACACCTGCGAGGCCGTCCTCGACGCGCTGCTGCCCGCCCGCCCGGCCGACGACGTGGCACTGCTCGTCGCCCGCACCCACGTCCTCGGCCCGGACCAGGTCGCCCAGTGGGACCTGCCCAGCGACCCGGCGGTCGTCTCCCGCGCCCGCACCCTGGTCACCGAACAGCTCGCCGCGTGGCACCTGGACGACCTCGCCTTCACCACCGAACTGGTCGCCAGCGAACTCGTCACCAACGCCATCCGCCACGCCACCGGCCCCGTCCAGCTCCGCCTGCTCCGCGACCGCGCCCTGATCTGCGAGGTCTCCGACGGCTCCGGCACCTCACCCCGGCTGCGCCGCGCCCGCAACGAGGACGAGGGTGGCCGCGGCCTGTTCCTGGTCGCGCAGCTGACGGAGCGGTGGGGGACCCGGTACACGGCCGAGGGCAAGGTGATCTGGACGGAACAGCCGCTGCCGTGAGGTGGGGCGGGCCTCAGTGCTATGTCACATAGCACCGCAGTGGTATGTGACATAGCACTGGCCCGCGACGAGCACTCACCCCGCCGCCGACACCGGCAGCGTCACCGTGAACACCGTCGCCCCCGGCTCGCTGCTCAGCTCGATCGTCCCCCCGTGCGCGTGGACCAGGGAGCCGGCCACGGCCAGCCCCAGCCCGCTGCCGCCCCGGTCCCGGCTGCGGGCCTTGTCGACGCGGTAGAAGCGGTCGAAGACCCGCTCGCGGTCGGCGGGCGGAATGCCCGGGCCGGAGTCCTCGACGCGGACCACCGCCGCGGACCCCTCCTCGGCGACCGTCAGGGACACCGGTGTTCCGGCCGGGGTGTGCACGGCCGCGTTGGTCAGCAGGTTGTCCAGGACCTGGCGGATGCGGTGCGGGTCCAGCCGCAGCTTGAGGGCGGCCGGGCCGGAGGTCACCGTCAGCGGGCGGTCCGGGTGGCTCGCGCGGAAGGCCGCGGCCGCCTCTCCGGCCAGCTCCACCAGGTCCGCGTCCTGCAGCCGCAAAGGTGTCTCCACCTCCGCCGCGTCCAGGCGGGCCAGCAGCAGCAGGTCGTCCAGGAGCACGCCCATCCGCGCGGCCTCGGCCCGCAGCCGGGCCAGGTGCCTGTCGCGTTCCTCGGGGGCGTTGGCGGCGGCGTACTGGAAGAGGTCCGCGTAGCCCCGTACCGACATCAAAGGGGTACGGAGCTCGTGCGAGGCGTCCGCGACGAAGCGCCGCAGCCGCTGCTCGGCCTCCGCGCGGACCGCGAGGGAGCGGTCGATGTGCTCCAGCATCGTGTTGAAGGCGGTGCGCAGCTCCTCGACCTCCGGGCCGCCGCCCCGCTCGTCGGCGCGCAGCGGCAGCCGGGCCGCCGACTCGGTCAGGTCGTGCGAGGCGATGCCGTGCGCGGTGTGCGTCATGTCGCTCAGCGGGTTCAGGCCGCGGCGCAGCATCCGCCGGCCGAACACCACCAGCGCGAGCAGGGCCAGCCCGAACGCGACGACCTGGACCGTGATCAGCTGTCGTACCGTGTCGTCGATGGCGTCCGTCGGGGCGCCGCTGACCAGCACCACGCCGGGCTCCACCTCGCAGGCCCGCAGCCGGTACTCGCCCTCGCCGGCGATGTGCGCGGTACGCAGCATCTCGGTGTCCCTGGCCGCCTGCGCCTTCGCCAGGGAGGTGAGCGGGGCGATGTCCTCGGGCAGGTCGCCGCTCTCCTCGGGCTTGCGCAGCACCGCCGTACCGCCCGACACGTCGTACACCGCGTAGTACCAGCGGTAGTACTTCTTGCCCTGGAGCGTGCCGTTCTCCGCGATGGACTTGGACTGGGCGACCTGGGCGAGCCCCAGCTGGTCGTCGAGCTGCGCCGACAGGTAGTCGCGCATGTACGTCGTCAGGGCCGTGCCGACCACGGCGAACACCACCAGCGCCAGCGCGCCCAGGCCGAGGGCCAGCCGGGTGCCCAGCCGCATACCGCGGTACGCCCGCCGCAGCCGCCCGATCACTCCGCCGCCTGCCGGATGACGTAACCGAAGCCCCGTACCGTCTGGATCAGCGGCTCACCCGTGTCGTCCAGCTTGCGGCGCAGCCGGCTGACGACCAGCTCCACGACGTTCGAGCGGCCCCCGAAGCCGTACTCCCAGACATGGTCGAGGATCTGCGCCTTGGTCATCACGGTCGGCGACTTGCGCATCAGGAAGCGCAGCACCTCGTACTCGGTGGGGGTGAGGGTGAGGAGCTTGTCGCCGCGGCGGACCTCCCGCGTGTCCTCGTCCATCGTCAGGTCCCCGACCCGCAGCACCGAGCGCTGGAAACCCGGTCCCGCGCTGCGCCGCAGCACCGTCCGCAGCCGGGCCATCAGCTCCTCCACCGCGAACGGCTTGACCAGGTAGTCGTCGCCGCCCCGGGTCAGCCCCGCCACCCGGTCGGCCACCCCGTCCCGCGCGGTCAGGAACACCACCGGCACCATCGTCCCCGAGCGCCGCAGCCGGTCCAGCACGCCGAAGCCGTCCACGTCCGGGAGCATCAGGTCGAGCACCACGATGTCCGGGTGGAACTCCCCGGCCAGCCGGAGCGCCTCCTCACCGGAGTTCGCGGTGACTGCGTCCCAGCCCTCGTAGCGGGCGACGGTCGCGACGAGATCGGCGATCGGCGGGTCGTCGTCCACGACCAGGAGGCGTACTTTTTCCACCCGCCCATAGTGCTGCACGCCGCGGCCACGGCCAGGTGGCCGGGCTCACAGCAAGGACATCGATAATGAGTTGTAAGTAGTCCGACAGGTTCTCGACAGCTCCCACCGGCGAAGCTCGGTTACCCAGGACCCGATCAAGGAGCTGCCGTCCCGTGACGACCGTCCAATCACCCCCTGCGCCCCCCACGGCGATACGCCCCAGGGTGGTGGCCCGCACGGGCCTGTACGCCGTGCTGGCCGCGAACGCGGCCGTGGTCGCCTACTTCTTCGCCCAGCCGGGCTTCGCCGCCTCGAACGCCCTGATCGTCATCGGCCGCCTCCTCGGCCTGTACGGCGCCCTCGTCATGGCCTTCCAGCTGGTGCTGGTGGCCCGGCTGCCCTGGCTGGACCGCCGCATCGGCATGGACCGGCTGACCTCCTGGCACCGCTGGACCGGCTTCGCGCTGCTGTGGACCCTGCTCGGGCACGCCGTCTTCATCACCTTCGGCTACGCCGACGGCGCGGGCGTCGGCCCGGTCAGCGAGCTCGTCGACCTCGCCGAGACCACGGAGGGCGTGCTGCGCGCGATCGTGGCGTTCGGCATCATCCTCGTGGTCGGCGCCGTCTCCGCCCGCTACGCCCGCCGCCGCCTCGCCTACGAGACCTGGCACTTCATCCACCTGTACACGTACGTGGCGGTCGTCCTCGCCTTCACGCACCAGGTCGCGGTCGGTACGACGTTCACCTCCTCGTCCGCCGCCAAGGCGTACTGGTACGGCGTGTGGGCCGTCGCCCTCGGCGCGGTCGTCCTGGGCCGCCTGGTCCTGCCGCTGTGGCGCAACACCCGCCACCAGTTCCGCGTCTCCGCCGTCGTGCCCGAGTCCGACAACGTCGTCTCGATCCACATCACCGGCAAGGACCTCGACAAGCTGCCCGCGCGGGCCGGCCAGTTCTTCCTGTGGCGCTTCCTGACCGCCGACCGCTGGTGGCAGGCCAACCCCTTCTCCCTCTCCGCCGCCCCCGACGGCCGCGGCCTCCGGCTCACCGCCAAGGCGGCCGGCGAGGGCAGCGCCGCCCTGCGCCATGTGAAGGTCGGCACGCGCGTCTTCGCCGAGGGCCCCTACGGCGCCTTCACCACCCTGCACCGCACCAAGCCGGAGTCCCTGCTCATCGCGGGCGGCGTCGGCGTCACCCCGATCCGCGCCCTCCTGGAGGACATCGAGGGGCACGCGGTGGTCATCTACCGCGTGGCCGGCGAACGCGACGCCGTCCTCTACGACGAGCTGCGCGAGCTGGCCGTGGCCAAGGGCGCCGAACTGCACCTGGTCACCGGGCCGCCGGTCCCCGACAAGCTGGCCCCGCGCGAACTGATCCGGCTGGTGCCGGACATCGCCGACCGGGACGTCTTCCTGTGCGGACCGCCCCCGATGATGAATGCGGTGCTGCGCACCCTCGCCGACCTGGGCGTGCCCAAGCAGCAGACCCACTTCGAGCGCTTCAGCCTGGCCGGCTGAGAGGAACGGGAAAGACATCGTGAAGCGAGCCATACCCGTCGTCGTCCTCAGCATCGCGGGCCTGGTCCCGGTCTGGCGCTACGAACCGTCCGTCGGCGGTACGACGTCCACGACGACGCCCAGCGCCTCCACGCCGTCCGCCTCCACCTCCTCGGGCACGGTCGTCAAGGGCACGACCATCAACACCGAGAAGGGCCCGGTCCAGGTCCAGGTGACCTTCGACGGCGACAAGATCTCGGCTGTGAAGATGCTCCAGCAGCCGAATCATCCGCAGACGACGGCTGCCGTCCCGGTGCTGGTCTCGGAGACGCTGAAGGCGCAGAGCGCGGACATCGACACCGTCTCCGGTGCGACGATCACCAGCGAGGCCTACAAGAAGTCCCTGCAGGCGGCGATCGACGGAAACGACACGGCATCACCTTCACCGGCCGGCGCGTCGCAGACCGTGTCGGGCTCCACGGTCAACACCGAGAAGGGCCCGGTCCAGGTCCAGTTGACCTTCGACGGCGACAAGATCTCGGCTGTGAAGATGCTCCAGCAGCCGAATCATCCGCAGACGACGGCTGCCGTCCCGGTGCTGGTCTCGGAGACGCTGAAGGCGCAGAGCGCGGACATCGACACCGTCTCCGGTGCCACCATCACCAGCGACGGCTACAAGGAGTCCCTCCAGGCCGCGATCGACGCGAAGGGCTGAGCATGCGCCGAGTCGAACACGTCATGGGTTTCCCGGTCTCGCTGCGCGTCGACGACGAGGACGTCCCCGGGAGCGCCGCGGACGCGGTCTTCGGCTGGCTGCGGGAGGTCGACGAGCGGTTCAGCCCGTTCAGGCCGGACAGCGAGGTCTCCCGCCTGGACCGGGGCGAGCTCTCCGAGTCCGGGGTGAGCGCGGACCTCGCCGAGGTGCTCGGCCTGTGCGAGCACTACCGGGTCGCCACGGGCGGCGCGTTCGACGTACGGCTGCCGGGGCGCGGGCTCGACCCGTGCGCGGTGGTCAAGGGCTGGTCCGTGCAGCGGGCCGCGGAACTGCTGCGGGCGGCCGGCGCGCGCCGGTTCGTGCTGAACGCCGGCGGTGACGTGGTCGCCTCCGGCGGGCCCTGGCGGGTGGGCGTACGGCACCCCGAACACGCCGACCAGCTGTGCACCGTCCTCGCGCTCACCGACGGCGCGGTCGCCACCTCCGCCCGCTACGAGCGCGGCGACCACATCATCGACGGCCGTACCGGGCGCCCTGCGACCGGACTGCTCAGCCTGACGGTCGTGGCCCCCACCCTGACCGAGGCCGACTCGGTCGCCACGGCCGCCTTCGCGATGGGCGCCGAAGGGGTCGAGTGGGCGGCCTCGCTGGACGGTTGCGAGGTGTTCGCGGTGGACGCGGAGCGGCGGGTGCTGCGGACGGAGGGGTTCCCCACGGCGGGCGAGCCCTCGACGGCCGCCTGATCCGTCGCCCTGACTACCCTGACCCGGTGACCATCGAGCTGACGCTGCTGTCGTCCGTCGCGTACCGGGGGCAGGAGATCACCGCGCCCCGGCTGCGGGGGCTGCTCGCGTTGCTGGGCGGGGAGTTGCGGGCCGGCTGCGGGGTGGGGCGACTGGTCGACGGGTTGTGGGTGGACGAGCGGCCCGAGAATCCCGGCAAGGCGTTGCAGATCCTCGTCTCGCGGGCCCGTAAGCAGCTCGGCGCCGACGTCATCGTCAGCACCCCCGCCGGTTACCGGCTCGGCCTGCGCGAGGACCAGGTCGACGCCTCCGCCGTGCTGCTCTTCGCCGCCGCGGCCACCGAGAAGGCGCGGGCCGGCGATCACGCGGGCACCCTCGCCGAGGCGGAGGAGGGGCTCGCGCTGTGGGAGGGCGCCGCGGCCGGTGAGGAAGCCGTACTCGGCGATCCCGTGGGCGAGTTGCGCGCCGAACGCGCCGGCACGCGCCGGACGTTGACCCGCCTCCGCGCGCTCGCCCTCGCCCGCACCGGTCGCCGCGACCAAGCCGTGGGCCCGCTCGCCGACTTGGCCGCGTCCCAGCCCCACGACGACGAACTCCTCCTGGAGTTGATGCGCTGTCAGACACCTGCCGTCGCTCTCACCACGTACGAGACCCACCGCCGTCGCCTGCGCGACGAACTCGGCGCCGATCCCGCCCCCGCGCTTCAGGAGCTGCACCAGGAACTCCTGCGCGGCGAGGCCCCGTTGGTCCGGCGCGGGGTGCCGCACGAGCCCAACCCGCTGCTCGGCCGGGACGCCGACGTGGCGGCCGTGACGCGGCTGCTGCACAGCGCCCGCGTCACCTCGGTCGTCGGCCCCGGCGGCCTCGGCAAGACCCGCCTCGCGAGCGCCGTCGCCCGGGACGCCGAGCAGCGGGTCGTCCACCTGGTGCCGCTCGCCGGGGTCCGCGCCGACGCCGACGTCGCCGCCGAGGTCGCCTCCGCGCTGGACGCCGCCGGCACCGATCCGGTCGCGGGCATCGTCGGCGCCCTCGGCTCCGGATCCGCGCTGCTCGTGCTGGACAACTGCGAGCAGGTGGTGCGCGGCGTCGCCGACCTGGTGCAGGCCCTGGTGTCCAGGACCCGGGACCTGCGGATCCTCACCACCAGCCGGGCCCCGCTCGGTCTGTCCTCCGAGGCCGTCCATCCGCTGCCCGAGCTGGATCCCGCCACCACCGTCGAGCTGTTCGAGCAGCGCGCCCGCGCCGCCCGCCCGGGCCTCGACCTGCCCGCCGACACCGTGGCCGCCCTGTGCCGTCGCCTCGACGGGCTGCCGCTGGCCGTGGAACTCGCCGCGGCCCGGGTGCGGGTGATGTCCGTCGCCGAGATCGCCCGCCGTCTGGAGGACCGGTTCGCGCTGCTGCGGGGCGGCTCCCGGGACGCCCCGCAGCGGCACCGCACCCTGCACGCCGTCGTCGACTGGAGCTGGAACCTCCTCGACGCGCGGGCCCGTTCCGCTCTGGCCACCCTGTCCGTCTTCCCGGCCGGGTTCACCGCGGAGGCCGCGGAGCAACTCGTCGACAATGCCCTGGAGATCCTGGAGGACCTTGTCGACCAGTCCCTGCTGAAGGTCGCCGACACGGCCTACGGCGCCCGCTTCCGCATGCTGGAGACGGTCCGTGAGTTCGCCGCCGTGCACCGGGAGCCGGCCGTCACCGGTCGATTCCTGTGCTGGGCACGGCAGTTCGGGGCCGCGCACCACGACGCCCCCTTCGGCACCGACCCCCTCGCGTCCTGGCAGCTGATCCGCGCCGAGCAGGACAACCTCGTCCACGCGCTGCGGCTCGCGCTCGCCCGGGACGACCTCGACACCGTCGCCGCGGTCACCGCCGTACTCGGCGCCCTGTGGACCACCGAGACCAACTACCCCCGCATGATCGGCCTCACCGAGGACACCGCCCGGCCCCTGTCCCACTACCGGCCCGCCCCCGAGTACGTCGAACCGGCCCGCACCGCCGCCGCCCTGCTGACCGCGAGCCTGTTCCTCGGCGTCGGACCGGGCGCCCTCCGCCCCCTGGTCGCCCTGCGCCGGCTGCCGCCCGCGCAGCCGGACACACTGGTGCGGGCCCTGGCGGCGGTACTGGGCGCCGTGCCGGAGGTGCTCGCGGACCACGACGCGCTGGCCCGCCTGTGCGACAGCGGGCAGCCGCTGCTCGCGGGCATCGCCAACTGCGTGGCCACCTATGTGTGGGAGGGCGAGGACCGGCCCGACCTCGCCCTCGCCGCCGCCCGCCGGATGGCCGACGCGCTCGCGGGCTCGGACATCCCGGTGCTGCGGATCTGGCCGGCCTCCCGCCTCGCCGAGCTGTGCCTGCAGACCGAGCGCGGCGGCGAGGCCCTGCCGCACATGCTGGGCGCGCTGGACGCCCTGGAGAGCCTCGGCGAGTGGAACGACACCATCGGCATGCGCTGGGGTCTCATGCTCGCCCATCTCCAGACCGGTGAACTCGACGCCGCCGAGCACTGGTTGGAGGAGGCCCTGCGCAACCAGCCGGAGGGCACCGCCTCCGACGCCTTCACCCCCGACCTGGGCGCCCGCGCCGAGATGGCCCTCGCGCGCGGAGACGTCGAGACGGGGCTGGGCCTGTGGCGCCGGGCGCTGGAGCGCCTGGAGCACCGCCCCGCGCCCCAGGGCGACCAACTCCTCATGGACGGCTGGGTGCTGGAGCTCCAGTCGGTCGCCCTGACCGCACACGCCCGGCACGGCCGCACGGACCTGGTGGCGCCGCTGGCCGCCGCGCTGCCCGGCCGCCTCACCGCCCTGCTGAACCGGCCGAGCGCCCCGCACCACGCCACCCTCGACCTCCCGGTCTGCGGCGCGCTCCTCCTTGCCCTCGGCGCGGTCGCCCTGGCCGACGGCGACGGCGCTCGCGGGGCCCGGCTGACCGTCCTCGCCGAACGCTTCCGCGCCCTGCGCAACTTCCAGCCGACGATGTCCTCGGCCCGCGCCCGCGAGGCCGCCGAGAACGCCGACAAGGCGGCCTACGAGGACGCGGTGGCCACGTACGCCGCCCTGGACGGGGAGGGGCTGCGGGCCGCGGCCCGCACCGCGGTCACAGCCTGACCGGCAGGCCCAGCAGGTGGAAGCCGTCGCCGGGCCAGTGCCCGAACGCCACGTCGGCCCGGTCCACCGCCAGGACGGGTGCCGCCGGCCGCCGTACCAGAAGCTCCTCGAAGACGACGCCCGTCACCAGGCGGCCGAGCGCCGCGCCGATGCAGTAGTGCGGGCCGTGCCCGAAGGCCAGGTGGCCGTCGCCGCGGCCGAACTCCCTGGTCACGTCGAGGCGTTCGGGAGTGTCGTACGCCGCCGGGTCGTGGTCCGCGGCGAACAGGGCGACCGTCACCGCCTCGCCCTTCTTCAGCCGTGTCCCCGCGAACGCGAAGTCCTCGGTGGCGTAGAGGGTGGCGCCCATGCGGACGAGGGTGACGTGACGGAGGAGCTCGGGGACGGCGCGGCCGAGCAGTTCCGGCTCGGCGCGCAGGCGCTCCAGCTGGTCGGGGTGGTCGAGGAGGGCCAGGACCGCGTGGGCGAGGAAGAGGGCCGGCGGGGTGATGCCGGTGTTGATCAGCAGGAAGAAGACGGTGACGATCTCGTCGTCCGTCATGCCGCCGTCCGCGAGCAGCGCCGACACCAGGTCGTCGGCCGGTTCGCCGCGGCGCCGGGCGACCAGGTCCAACGTGAACTCGACGATCCCGCCCAGCCCTTCGAGGGCGCGGCTGCCGTCGCCGTACGCGAAGTCCCGGATCCAGCCGCAGACCCGGTCCTGGTCGGCCGCGTCCACGCCGACCAGCGCGCAGATGACGGCGGTGCAGAGCGGGTACGCGAACTCGCCCAGGAGATCGGCCTGTTCGCGCCCGGCGAGGGACTCGATCAGGGCCTGCGCCGTCTTCTCCACGAAGGGGCGCAGGGCCGCGACCCGGCGGGCGGTGAAGGCCCGGGTGAGGGGGTTACGGCGGCGGGTGTGCTCGGCGCCGTCGAAGAGCGCCAGGTGTCCGGTGAGGTACCGGGCGTACTCGGGCGGGATGCCGCCGAGGCCCTGGGCCAGCAACTCGGCCTGCGGATCCGGCATTTCGGAGTCGGGGACCGTCGAGCGGTCGCGGACCAGGCGGGGTTCGGTGAGCGCCTCCTTCACGTCCTCGTGGCGGGTGATCAGCCGAACGGGGGTGTCGAGGCCCGGCAGGACGACATGCGCGAGGCCGGGGCGGGAGCGCAGGCCGGTGTAGGCGCCGGTGGGGTTCTCGACGAGCTCGGGGGTGAGGTGCACGGCGTCGTTCATGGCAACTGCCCTTCTGGGAATGGTCTGTTCAGTGGGTGTCGCGGTCGAAGAGGCGCAGCGACCAGACGAAGCCGAGGATCACGATCGCCAGGCTCCAGGCCACCGCGAGCCAGCCGTTGTGGCCGATGCCGGTGCCGGTGAGCAGTCCGCGCACGGTCTCGATGACCGCGGTGAAGGGCTGGTACTCGGCGAACCAGCGGATCCAGGACGGCATCGAGTCGACCGGTACGAAGGTGCTGCTGACGAAGGGCAGCAGGAAGGAGATCGGCAGCGGGGCGTTGCTCGCGCCCTCGGGTGTCTTGCTGATCAGGCCCAGAGCGACCGCGAGCCAGGTCAGTCCGAGGACGAAGAGGAGCAGAAGTCCGCAGGCGGCCAGCCACTCCAGGGGGTTCGCGTTCGGCCGGAAGCCGATGGCGAGGGCCACCGCGGTGACCAGGACCAGGTTGACGACCGTCTGGATGACGCTGCCGACCACATGGCCGACCAGGATCGACGCCCGGGAGATCGCCATCGTGCGGAAGCGGGCCACGATGCCCTCGGTCATGTCCGTGCACACGGCTACCGCCGTCGGGATGGATCCGGCGCCGGCGGTCATCAGGAGGATGCCGGGCACGAGGTAGGCCAGGTACGCGGTGCGGTCGCCGCCCTGGCCGATTCCGGCGCCGAGCGCGGAGCCGAAGACGTACACGAACAGGAGCAGGAGGAAGACGGGGATGAGCGCGACCTGGAGGGTCATGGAGGGGTAGCGGCGGGCGTGCAGGAGGTTGCGGCGCAGCATGGTGCGGGAGTCGCGCAGGTGGAGGTCGGGGACGGCGGTCGTGGTCATCGGGTCCGCACCTTCTCGTGCTCGGGGCGGCCGGTGACCGCGAAGAAGACGTCGTCGAGGTCGGGGGTGTGGACGGTGAGGGAGTCGACGCTCACCGAGGCGTTGTCGAGGGCGTCCAGCAGGGCGCGCAGGGTGTGGACGCTGCCGTCGCCCGGGACCTGGAGGGTGAGCGCCTCGTCGTCCCGCTGTCCGACGCCCAACACCTGTGCGGCGCGGGCGAGTTCGGCCGGGTCGAGGAAGCGGAGCCGGACATGGCCGCCGGGGACGAGGCGCTTGAGCTCGTCCGGGGTGCCCTCGGCGACGATCCGGCCGCCGTTCAGCACCGCGATGCGGTCGGCGAGTTGGTCGGCCTCCTCCAGGTACTGGGTGGTGAGGAAGACCGTGACCCCGTCGGCGACCAGTTCGCGGACGATCTGCCACACGGCGTGCCGGGAGCGCGGGTCGAGACCGGTCGTCGGCTCGTCGAGGAAGATTACCTCGGGGGAGCCGATCAGCGTCATCGCGATGTCGAGGCGCCGCCGCATGCCGCCGGAGTAGGAGGAGGCGGGCTTCCCGGCCGCGTCCACGAGGTCGAAGCGTTCGAGGAGTCCGGCGATGACTCGGCGGCCTTCGGCGCGGTCCAGGTGGTGCAGGTCCGCCATCAGCGCCATGTTCTCCTCGCCGGTGATCAGGTTGTCCACGGCCGAGAACTGGCCGGTGACACCGATCGCGGCCCGCACGGACCGCGGGTCGGCGGCCAGGTCGTGCCCGGTGACGCGGGCGGTGCCGGCGTCGGCGCGGATCAGGGTGGAGAGGATCTGGACGGTGGTGGTCTTGCCGGCGCCGTTCGGGCCGAGGAGAGAGAAGACCGTGCCTCGGGGGACGCGCAGGTCGATGCCGTCGAGGACGAGCTTGTCGCCGTATGCCTTGCGGAGGCCGGTCGCCTCGATGGCCGGTGTCGTGAGGTGGTCCGGGTGCGTCGGGTTCATGCCGCAGAGCGTGCCGGGGGCCGGATTCAGGGTGGCTTCACGGCGGTTTCAGGGGCGGGGGTGCGGTGAAACCGAAGAGGCGGGTGCGGTGAAACCGAAGGGCGGGGATGCGGTGAAACCGAAGAAGGGCGGGCCGCCGGCAGGGGAGTCCGGCGGCCCGCCCGAGGGGGGTGGTGGATGGGGGTCAGCTGACGTCGGAGGCGTCCAGGCGGTAGAGGCCGCTGTAGGCGCTCACGGCCGTGCCGTGCTTCTTGACCCAGGTCGAGATCTCGGAGTTGGTGGACTGGCCGCCGTTGCTGCTGACCACGATGTAGTGCAGCTTGCCCGACTTCACCAGGCTCTTCAGCTTGGCCAGGGTCATCGCGTTGTCGCTTCCGGACCAGCCGCCCATGGAGATGACCGGCTGGCCGGACTCCAGGATGATCGAGGACGCGGTCTGGTCGGTGGCCACCGCGACCAGCCAGGTGGCGCCGTCCTGGTGCTTCTTGAGGTACGTGATCATCGCGGAGCTGACGTCACCGCCCATGCCCCCGCCACCCATCTGGCCGCCCTCGGCCTTCGACGAGGAGGAGGACGAGGAGCCGGTGCTCGACGAGGACGAGGACGAAGAGCCGCTGCTCGACGAGGAGTTGGAGCCGCTGCCGGTCGGCGGCTGCCCCGAGCTGCCGGACCCGCTCGGCGCGTTGCCGCTCGGGGCGTCGCCGGTCGGCGCGCTGCCGCTCTTGCTGCCGCTGGGGCCGCCGCCCATGCCGCCACCGCCGCCCATGCCGCCACCCGTGCTGGGCCCGGCCGTCGGGTTCGTACCGTTGGTGCTCGCGGTCGTCGCCGCCGAGGCCGAGTAGGCCGCCGGCCCGGCGAGCAGCGCCACGATCGCCGCCAGCGCAGCGAAGCCGATCAGCTTCTGCCGCTTCATGAACCGGCCGGCGAGCAGACCGAGGACGGCCGCCGCACCCGCGACGCCGACCACGATCTCCGCGACCGTGTAGAGCGTCCCGGAACCGGAGACCCGCTGGAGCAGGACGACCGCCCAGACCGCGCTGACCGCGATCGCACCCGGCAGCACCCAGCCCCACTTCGCGACCGGCCCCTCCTTGAAGGCGCGGTACAGCATGACCCCGCCCGCACCGGCCAGTGCCGCGATGCCCGGGGCCATGGCGGTGACGTAGTAGGGGTGGAAGGTGCCCTCGGCGAGGGAGAAGGTCAGGTAGTGCAGGACGAACCAGCCGCCCCAGAGCATGAGGGCCGCGCGCTTGGCGTCCGTGCGGGGTGCCCGGCCGCGCAGGACGAGGCCGCCGATCAGGGCGATGGCCGCGAAGGGGATCAGCCAGGAGATCTGGCCGCCCATGATCTCGTTGAACATCCGGTAGAAGCCCGAACTGCCGCCGAAACTGGCGCCGTTGCCCTGCGAGCCCACCGAGGAGCTCGCACCGAAGATCCGGCCGAAGCCGTTGTAGCCGATGACCAGGTCCCACACCGTGTTGTCGGTCGAGCCGCCGATGTAGGGGCGGGAGGAGGCCGGGATCAGGTCGACGACCACCATCCACCAGGCGCTGGAGGCGATCAACGCCACCGTGCCGACGGCCAGGTTGCGGATGCGGCGGCCGAGGGAGGCGTTCGCCGCCCACAGGTAGACCAGGAAGAACGCGGGCAGGACGACGTACGCCTGCATCATCTTGGTGTTGAACGCGAAGCCGATCGCGACGCCGGACCACACCAGCGGCATCAGCCGTCCGGTGCGCACGGCCTTCAGCAGCGCGGCGGCGCCGAGCAGCATCAGGAAGACGAGGATCGGGTCCGGGTTGGTGTCGCGGTTGATGGCGACGGTGATCGGCGTGAGGGTCAGCGTGAGCGCGGCGATCGTGCCCGCCACGACCCCGAAGTCCCGCTTGACCAGCCGGTACAGCAGGGCCACCGAGCCCGTGCCCACGGCCACCATCGGCAGCATCAACTGCCAGGTGCCATAGCCGAACACGCGGGCCGACAGGCCCATCACCCACAGGGCGAACGGGGGTTTGTCGACGGTGATGAAGCTGCCGGAGTCCAGGGCGCCGAAGAAGAACGCCTTCCAGCTCTTGGTGCCGGAGTAGACGGCCGCGTTGTAGAAGGTGTTGCCGGTGATGGAGGAGAGGTTCCAGGCGTACAGGGCGGTGGCCAGGACGAGGATCGCCCACAGGGCCGGGCGGGCCCAGCGGGGGTCCTCGGGGGCGCCGGTGAACAGCCTTCTCATCCGGGTCGCGGGCGGGGGCGTGGCCCGGTGCCTGCCCTCCTGGGCGGGCGGCGCGGGCGGCGGGGCGAGGGTCGTCATGACGCGTGCTCCAGGAGGTGAGAGTCGTTCGCCCCAACGGGCAGGGATGCGTGGGTGGTCCGGGCGGCCGGCACCTGCGGTGTGCTGGTCCGGCGGGGTACGGCGATGCGGGTACGGCCGGTGAGGGTGCCGCGCAGCATCCGGCGCATGCCCTTGAGGTCGTCGAGGGCGGTGCGGACGATGTCGACGCGGCTGTCGGGGTCGTCGGTCCAGTCGACGGGCACCTCGTGGATGCGGAGCCTGTTGCGCTGGGCGAGGACCAGGAGTTCGGTGTCGAAGAACCAGGCGGTGTCCTCGATGTGCGGGGCGAGCGCCCGGAAGACGTCCGTGCGGACGGCCTTGAAGCCGCACTGCGCGTCGGAGAAGCGGGCGCCCAGGCCGGCCTTGAGGAGCAGGTTGTAGGAGCGGGAGATGAACTCCCGCTTCGGACCGCGCACGACGTCCGACTGGCGGTGCAGCCGGGTGCCGACGGCGAGGTCGCTGTGCCCGGACAGCAGCGGCGCGACCAGCGGGAGGAAGCCCTCCAGACCGGTGGAGAGGTCGACGTCCATGTAGGCGACGACGTCCGCGGTGGACTCGGACCACACCTGCTTGAGGGCACGGCCCCGGCCCTTGGCCGCCAGGTGCACGGCGTGCACGTGGGGGAGCCGCAGGGTCAGGTCCGTCGCCTCCGCCCAGGTGCCGTCGGTGCTCGCGTTGTCGGCGACGGTGATCCGGAACGGGAACGGGAAGGACTCTTCGAGGTATGCGTGGAGACGGCCGACGCTGTCGGCGAGGACGTGCGCCTCGTTGTGGACCGGCACCACGACCTCGACCGACCTGCGCCGGACGCCTCCCGCGTTCGTTTCGCTCATGACATGACCATCGGGTCCGTCGCTGTGGGATCCCTGAGCGGCTTCTGAGGGGCCGGTGAGAATCAGCGGACTCACAGGACGGCCACAGGAGACTGAGGACGGATCCCCAGGCCGGGGCCCGGGGGACCCTTCGTCCGGGCGCTTGAATCCAGCCATGCACTGGAAGAAGTGGTGAAACAAAAGAGGTCTAGACTCAGCCACCAACGGTCCAGACCCGAAGGGTATTCGGCGCTTTGATACGGATAGATTCAGTCACCAAGCGGTACCCGGACGGCACGGTGGCGGTCGACAACCTCTCCCTGGAGATACCCGACCGTTCGATCACCGTGTTCGTCGGTCCCTCGGGCTGCGGCAAGACGACGACCCTGCGGATGATCAACCGGATGATCGAGCCGAGCGAGGGCACGATCACCATCGACGGCAAGGACATCACGCAGCAGCCGGTCAACACCCTGCGGCGGTCCATGGGTTACGTCATCCAGAACGCCGGTCTCTTCCAGCACCGCACGATCATCGACAACATCGCCACCGTGCCCCGGCTGCTCGGCTGGGACAAGACCAAGGCCCGCGCCCGGGCCCGGGAGCTGATGGAGCGCGTCGGTCTCGACGGCTCGCTCGCCAAGCGCTACCCGTACCAGCTCTCCGGCGGCCAGCAACAGCGCGTCGGCGTCGCCCGCGCGCTCGCCGCGGACCCGCCGGTGCTGCTGATGGACGAGCCCTTCTCCGCCGTCGACCCGGTCGTACGCAAGGGACTGCAGGACGAACTCCTGCGCATCCAGGACGAGTTGGGCAAGACCATCGTCTTCGTCACGCACGACATCGACGAGGCCGTGAAGATCGGCACGATGGTCGCCGTGATGCGCACCGGCGGCCACCTCGCCCAGTTCGCCCCGCCCGCCGAGCTGCTGTCCGACCCGGCCGACGCCTTCGTGGAGGACTTCCTCGGCGCCGACCGCGGCATCCGGCGGCTGTCCTTCTTCTCCTCGGCCGGCCTCGACCTGCTCACCACCCCGATCGTGGCCGCCGACGCCACCGCCGAGCAGATCGCCGCCCGCACCTCCAAGGACGTGCCCTACCTCCTCGTGACCGATGTGAACGGCAAGCCCCTCGGCTGGAGCGAGCCCGCGCGCCTCACCGCCGGGGCCGTCGACCCGGCCCGGCTCCTGCCCTACGGGCGGCCCTTCGAGCACGGCAAGGAGTCGCTGCGCGCCGCGCTCGACGGCGCCGTGCTCTCGCCGACCGGCTGGGCCGTCGCGGTCGGCGCCGACGGCCGGGTGACCGGCGTGGTCTCGCAGCAGACCATCGGCGAGGCCATCCGCGCCGCGCACGCCGAGGGCCGCAGCGACGAGAAGGTCGCCGGATGAACGGCCTCTTCGACATACCGAGCGACCTGCAGAACACGTACTGGGGCCTGGTCGGCCTGCATCTGCGGCTCGCCCTGATCCCGGTCGTGGGCGGACTCGTGGTGGCCCTGCCGATCGCCCAACTGTGCGTACTGCTGCGCTGGTTGTACCCACCGGTCCTCTGGGTGACGACGATCCTCTACGCCATCCCCTCCCTGGCCTTCTTCGTCGTCCTCATCGACTACACCGGCCAGACCGACCTGACCGTGATGATCCCGCTGGGCGTCTACAGCCTGGTGGTCTTCGTCCCGGCCATCGTCGACGGCGTCCGCTCGGTCCCCCAGGAGACCCTCGACGCCGCCACCGCGATGGGCCTGGGGCCCGTACGCCGTTACTTCCAGGTCCAGTTGCCGATCGCCGCGCCCGCGATCATCGCCGGCCTCCGGGTCGCCACGGTCTCCAGCATCTCCCTGGTCAGCGTCGGCATGCTGATCGGCAACCAGGGCGGCCTCGGCAACCTCCTCAACGACGGCATGATCTACCACCAGCCCCGCCTGGTCTGGCTCTCGGTCATCGGCACCGCGGTCCTGGCCATCCTCGCCGACGCCCTGCTGGTCCTGGTCCGCGTACTGGTGACCCCCTGGATGCCGCGCGGCAACCGCAGGCCCCGCCCCGTCGACGAACCCGAACCGATGCAGATCGCCCTGGAGGACGCCGCCCGATGAACGTCCTCCACTTCATCAACGCCTTCTTCAGCGACAACGCCCACTGGCACGGCTACGACGGCATCCCCACCCGCCTGCGCGAGCACATCCAGTACTCCCTGACCGCCCTCGCCATCGCCGCCGTCATCGGCCTGCCGGCCGGCCTGATCACCGGTCACACCGGCCGCGGCGGCAACAGCGTGGCCTTCGTCGCCACGGCGGGCCGCGCCCTCCCCAGCTTCGGCCTCCTGGTCCTGATGTTCGTCCTCCTGGGCCTCGGCCTGACCCCGGTGATGATCCCGCTGGTGGTCCTGGCCGTCCCGCCGATCCTGGTCACCACCTACGAGGCGGTACGTTCCGTCGACCCGTCCCCGGTGGACGCGGCCCGAGGCATGGGCATGACCGAGTCCCGAGTCCTCTTCCAGGTCGAACTCCCGGTGGCCCTCCCCCTGATCCTCAGCGGCCTCCGCTCGGCGGCGATCCAGATCGTCTCGACGGCGACGATCGCCGCGTACGTCTCCCTGGGCGGCCTGGGAAGATACATCGTCGACGGCCTCTACCAGCGCAACTACGAGAAGGTGGTGGGCGGAGCGACGCTGGTGGCCGTCCTGGCTCTCATAACGCTGGGGTTCTTCTGGCTGGTGGCCCGCTTCACTGTGTCACCGGGAGTGCGTAGAGGCGCCCTTTAGGGGCGCGGGGCTGCATTCGATTTGCGGCTACCGCCGCGCGGGCGCGACAAGCCCCCACCGGCCGTCAGTCGAACACGGACCGATGGGGGCTTTGATCTCATCCTTGGCTGCGTGCCAACGCAAGCTCCAGCACAACCAGCAGAGCGTCCCGCACAGACCCCCGCTCCCGCGCGTCGAACACGATCACCGGCACCCGCTCGGCGACATCAAGCGCCCACCGAACCTCCTCCAACGTGTGCTCGACCTTCCCGTCGAACGCGTTGACGGCCACGGCGAACGGAATCTGCCGATGCTCGAAGTAGTCCACGGCGGCATAACAGTCGTCCAGCCGCCGCGTGTCGACGATGACGAGACCGCCCACCGCGCCCTCGACGATGTCGTCCCACATGAACCCGAACCGCTCCTGCCCGGGCGTGCCGAACAGATACAGCTTCAGCGTCGGGTCGATGGTGATGCACCCGAAGTCCATCGCCACCGTGGTCGTGGTCTTGCGCGGAGTGTGGCTGAGGTCGTCCACACCGGCCGCGACCTCGGTGATCGCGGCCTCCGTGGTCAGCGGCTCGATCTCGGAGATGGAGCCCACGGCGGTGGTCTTGCCCACGCCGAAGCCGCCCGCGATCACCATTTTGACCGGCAGCGGCGGTCGCACGGCGGCCACCGGAGCGGCCGCGAAGGTGGCGGCCGGTTCAGTCGGAGTCACGGAGTACCCCTCGGGAGTCGGGTATGGCACGCAGGGCGTCGATGACCCTGCGCAGGACGGTGGCGTCGTGCGTGACGCCGGAGTCGGGGACGTGCACCGCCAGATGCCCGGCGGCGCGCAGGTCCTCGGCGAGGACCCGTACGACGTTCAGATGCAGCCGCAGCCTGGCCGCGAGCTCCGCGATGGACTGCGGCTGCCGGCAGGCGGCGACGATGTCGTGCTGCTCGAAGGAGAGCCCGTCGAGCACGGCGAGACCCTCGGCGGTGGCCACCACCTGGGTCTCGACGGGCACCGGCCGGCCGGCCGCGGTGGGCGCCACCCGGCCGGCGGTGACCAGGAACGGCCGTACGGCGGAGGCGGGCCCCACCGGTTCCGGGCCGTCCTCGGGTGGGGAGCCGTCCGCCATGACGTGTCGCCCGCCTCGGTCAGAGGGCCGTCGGGGAGCCGACGCTGTTCTTCAGCGCGAGCACGAGCTGGGGGCTGAGCGCGGTGCCGGCCCGGTTGGCGAACAGCGTCATCTCGTAGGCGATGTTGCCCAGCTTGGCCTCCTTGTCGGTGACCACGCCGAGCACGGCGCCGCTGCCGATGGCGGAGACCAGGACATGGCCGCCCTCCAGGTCGATGATGACCTTGTTGAGGCCGCCCAGGCCGTAGTTGCCGGACGCGCCGGCGGCCAGGCTGGTGATGCCGGAGACGATCGCGGCCAGCCGTTCGGAGTCGGCGTGCTCGCGCAGCTCGGACACGGCGATGAGCAGTCCGTCGGAGGACACCGCGATGGCGTCGACGACGCCGGCGGTCTCGGTCGCGAAACGGTTCAGCAGCCAGGTGAAATCGGCTGCCGCGGCCTGCAGTTCGGCCGGCGTGGTGGCTCCCGAGGGGGGAGTGTCACCTGTCGACGTACTCACTGCTCGGCTCCTTCCGGGAGGTGGTTCTGGTCCTGCGGGTCGGGGGTGGGGCGGTCGCCGGGCCGGCCGGCGCCGGGGGCGTCGTCGGCCGCGGCGCGGCTGTCGCGGTTGGCCCGGGCGACGGCCGCCTCGAACTCGTCGAGCGCGTCCCGGACGGCGGCCGCGTCGGCGGGCCGTGCGACCTGCCGGGCCGCCTGCTGGGCGGCGTCGACGGTGGTGCGCAGGGTGGCACCGCGGACCCGGCGGCGCAGCGGGCGTGCGGAGCCGTCGCCGGGGGGCGGCGCGGCTCCGGTCGGGGACGAGCCGGACGGCACTGTCCCACCGGCCCTGACCTCGAAAGACGATACCGGCTCAGCAAGCCCGCCGACTCGTCCGGGGGTTGAATCACCGGACCGGGCGTGGGTCACACCGGCTTCTTCGGTACGGGCCTGGGGGATGAACGGAGCCGTCTCGTGACCGGACGCGGCGGCCGGGGTCGCGTCCGGGTCCGCCCCGGGGGCCGCCGAAGCGGTGACCGCGTCCGCCGCGGCCTCCGCGTCCGTCTCCCGGCGTGGCACGCGGCGCGGCAGCGGGCTCGGCCGGCCGTCGGCCGTGGTGCCGTGCGCCAAGCCGGTGTTCTCCTCGACGGCGGACGAGGGCCGGGGACCGGACACGCCGGCCGGTGCGTCGTCGCCACGTTCGGCCCAGGAGGGCACGGTCGCTCCGCCGGAAACCCGGGCTGCCCCCACCGAACCACCGGAGGCCCGATCAGCCGCCACCGAACCACCGGAGGCCCGGTCAGCGGCCACCGGACCGCCGGAGGCCCGGTCAGCGGCCACCGGACCGCCGGAGGCCTGGTCAGCCGCCGCCGAACCACCGGAGGCCTGGGCGCCCACGGAACCACCGGAGACCCGCGAACCCGTAGAACCACCGGAGACCCGCGGACCCGTAGCACCGCCGACCGCCTGTGCACCCGTAGCACCGCCGAGCGCCTGTGCCCCCGTCGAACCGCCGGCGGCAACCCCCACCGGACTCATCGTCAGCAGCAGTGCCGACGGGACCGTCACCTCCGCCGTCACGCCGCCGCCCGGTGTGCGGGACAGGGTGACCGCGACATCCCAGCGGCGGGCCAGCGTGCCGACCACGAACAGGCCGAGCACCTTCGTCGGTACGACGTCCAGGCGCTCGCGGCGGATGAGGCGCGCGTTCTCCTCGGCCAGCCGCTCCGCGCCCATGCCGAGGCCGTGGTCGGCGATCACGATCGTCGCGCCGGCCGGGGAGTCCTCGCCGGAGGAGTCCTTCACGTACACCTCGACGGGGCTGCCCACCGGCGAGAACGACACGGCGTTCTCCAGGAGTTCGGCCACCATCAGGGTCAGGTCGCCGATGATGTCGGGCTCGACCATGACCTCGGTCCGCGCGTGCAGCTGCACCCGCTGGAACCCCTCGATCTGGCCCAGCGCGGCCCGTACGACGTTGGTGAGCGCCGTGGGCCCGGAGTCCAGGACCGTCTCGCGGATGCCGGCGAGCAGCATCAGGCTGTCGGCGTTGCGGCGCAGACGGACCGCGATGTGGTCGATGGAGTAGAGGCGTTCGAGCAGCGCCGGGTCGGTCTCGCCGCGCTCCACCGCGTCGATGAGCGCGAGCTGACGCGTCGTCAGATTGCTGACGCGGCGACCGACGTTGCCGAACATCTCGGCCACGTTGCGCCGGCTGAGCACCTGCCGTTCCAGCAGCGCGATCGCGGTGGTCTGCACCCGGTTGAACACCTCGGCCAGCGCGCCGATCTCGTCGTTCGCGGTGACCGGCATCTCCCGCAGCTTCGGCGGGCTGTCGTCCTCGGCGTCGTCGTCGGCCACCCGGGCCAGCTCGCGCCCGGCCACGTCGGCGACCTCCTGGGCCGCGCCGGTGAGGGCCATGACGGGCCGGACCACCGAGCGGCGCACGATGATCGAGAAGGCGATCCAGAGCGCGAAGCCGAGCAGACCGATGTTCAGCAGCAGCCCGGCCCGCCAGGCGGCGTCGCTGGAGGAGGCGTCGGCGCGGTCGGCGATCTGGTCGATGAGCGAGGACGTGATCTTCAGTCGGCTCGCCGCCTGCTGCGGATAGGCCGGGTAGTCGCCCAGCGCGTCCCGGAAGGCCGCCTTGATGTCGGCCGGCGTCTCGGCCTGCAGGGTGCTGGGGGCGACCTGGAGCTCGGCGTACGCCTCGGAGATCTCCCGCATGGCGGCCGTGTGCTCGATGCCGGTGAGCTGGTCGGCCTGCTTCTCGCTGGCGAACCGGCCGAAGCGCTGGGCCTGGTTCTCGTAGAGCTCGTACGCGCCGACGGCGGTCGTGAACTCGATCAGCGCGTTGGTGTCACCGGTCGTCGCGGAGAACACGCCGGTCTCGAAGGAGCCGTGCGCGGCGTCGGCGCGCAGCAGCGAGTCGAGGAGGTTGCCGGTGAAGGTGGCGGCGAGTTCCGCGTTGCGGTCCAGGCCCAGGCCGTCGATCAGGGTCCTGGCAGCGTTGTCGTACGCGGGGTCGATGTTGCTCGCGGGCAGATAGCTCTGCTCGACGGTGCCGCGCAGGCTGGTGAGGCCCTCGACCTCCTTGAGCGCCTGCGCCTCGCTGTCCGGCAGCTCGTCGCCGAAGGCGTCGCGCACCCGCGTGATCTGCGTGTCCACGGCCTGCTGCGCCCTGCGGTAGGCGGCGAGCGTGGACTCGGTGCCCTGGCCGCCCGCCTCGTAGCGCACGGAGAGCAGGATCGCCAGCTGGTGCTCGCTCTCCACCTTGTTGACGAGCGTGGCGACCTGTTCGCTGTTGCGCACCAGGTCGGCCGCCGACTTCGCGTCCTGTGACTGACCGACCTGGTCGACGATGAGATAGGCGAGCAGTGCGGCCACAACGGTCAGCGGTACGCCGACCAGGAGGTTGAGTTTGCGCCTGAACGTCCACCGGTCGGCGAACCCGCGGATGCCGCGCCGTGGCGACGGCGGGGCGGGCCGGGCGGTCGCGTCCACCTCTTTCGTGGACACCGGGCCTCCTTCACAGGGGATCTCACACAGGGGATCTCATCGCGCGCGACGACTGTGACGACACGCATGACCGAATCTGATCGATGAAGATATCGTGGAAAACGGTGCTCGATGGCACCGAAGCGACCCCCGCGCACCGCTGTTACCGACGCCAACTGCGGTGAGACTACCGCCTCATGGAACGATCAAGGGCGTCGCCCTACGTCAAGAATCCGTTACAAAGCGCCGCCGGATCGTCCGCGGTCCGTTCACGCTGCATTCACAACTGATCACGCATTGAGGCCAATTGGTGACCAGGCTGCTCTTGACTGAGTGAGAACAGGCTGGATTGGATCAGTTCCAGAGCTTCCTTCTCATCAATCCCCCGAGTCCGGAACGGGAATCGTGAACTCCAACGCCCCACGCAGCAGGTCCATCAAGAGCTACTCCGCGACGGCCGTCGCGCTCGCCGCGACCACGGCCCTGCTGGCGGGATGTGGTTCCTCCAACGACGACAGCAACTCCTCCGACCCGCTGCAGGGCGGCGGGAAGTCCGACGGCAAGACCGTCGTCGTCGGCTCCAACAACTTCGCCGAGAGCATCCTGATCGCCGACATCTACGGCGAGGCACTCAAGGCCAAGGGAGTCAAGGTCACCTACAAGCCGAACATCGGCAGCCGCGAGACCACCTACGGCCTGCTGAAGAACGGCTCCATCACGGTGCTGCCGGAGTACAACGGCGCGCTTCTCGCCTACCTCGACCCGAAGGCCGCGCCGAAGACGGTCGAGGCCACCACGGCGGCGATCGAGGCCAAGCTGGACTCGAAGCTGACGCTCCTCGACCCTGCCTCCGCGCAGGACAAGGACTCGGTGACGGTCAACAAGGCCACCGCCGACAAGTACAAGCTGACCTCCGAGTCCTCCATCGCGGACCTCAAGGACATCGCGAAGGACCTGACCATCGGCGCCTCGCCGGAGTTCCAGACCCGGCAGCAGGGACTGGTGGGCCTGAAGTCGGTGTACGGCCTGGAGTTCAAGGGCTTCAAGGCGCTGGACGCGGGCGGTCCGCTGACCCAGGCGGCGCTGAAGAAGAACACGGTGCAGGCCGCGGACCTCTTCACCACGGACCCGACGATCACCAAGGAGAAGCACGTCGTCCTCCAGGACCCGAAGAACCTCTTCGGCTTCGAGAACGTGCAGCCCCTCGTCTACAAGAGCGGCCTGTCCTCGGACGGCGTCGCCGCGCTGAACGCGGTCTCCGCCAAGCTCGACACCAAGGCCCTGCTCGACCTCGACTCCCAGGTTCAGCTCGACAACAAGGACCCGCTGGACGTCGCGAAGGCCTGGCTGAAGTCGGTCGGCCTGGTCAGCTGACCCGAGGCCCCGGACCCACCGGCGCGGGCGGCCCCTTCCACGAGGGGGCGCCCGCGCCCGGCTGTGCTCAGTAGCCGACGTAGAAGGTCGCGTCCTGCTGCTCGGTGCTGGTGGAGATCGGGTCGATGCGCAGGACGTAGTTCGAGTGGCGGATGTACCGCGTCGGGTAGTTGTACGAGCGGAACGACGACCACGAGGAGTCGGCGAGGCCCGCCGTCCGGTAGAACGTGGCGTCCGCGGCGAACGTCGAGGTGCCGTCGTTCACGTCGAGCTGCAGCGCGTAGTTGTAGTGCCGCAGGTAGCGGGTCGGGTAGTTGACCGACTGGAAGGACACCCCGCCGCTGTCCGCGAGACCGGGCACCAGCTTCCACATCGAGTCGGTGTACGGGTCGAAGGCGTACTCGTCGATCCGGCCCACGTAGTTGCTGTGCCGGACGTAACGCGCCGGGTAGTTGTAGGACTTGAGCCGGTTCCAGGCGGGTGTGCCCCACTTGGCGACCAGGTTGTTGTACTCGGTGGACGTGATCGGCTGGATGCCGCAGTGCTTGGAGTTGAGCGGCTGGGTGTAGATCTTCTGGTCGAGGGCCGTCCAGGTGCCGGCCGCCAGGCTGTTGGTCTGCCAGGCGTAGAAGACGCCGTTGGGCGACCAGGTGTCGCCCCACAGGTACCAGGTGGAGCTCGACGTCAGGGACTTGACCAGCGTCGGCGCCTCGGTGCCGTTGTGCGAGACCGCGGTGCTGAACTCGGTGAAGCTGCCGGGGTCGAGGGAGGCGGACTTCGCGCCGACCAGGGTCGAGTTCTTCTTGAAGTAGAGGTAGTTGACCCCGTTCACGCCCACGGCCAGGTCACCGTCGATGACGTCGTAGCCCGGGTCGAAGAAGACCTGCGGGTCGGAGGCGGTCACGAAGTCGCTGGTGTAGTTCACCATGATGACGTTGTGGCCGCTGGAGTTCACGGCCGAGTAGATCACGCCGTACTGCCCGCGGCCCGCGTCCCAGTACGCCTCGGGCGCCCAGGCGTGGGTGTCCATGCTGTGCACCTTCATCCGCCGGTAGCCGGTGAAGCTGCGCAGGTCGGTGGAGTCCCAGACGTGGATGTACTGGCTGACGTACGTCCAGTCGGTGCCGTTCAGGTCGGTGGCGAGCACCACGAACGTGCCGTCCTGCTTGCGCAGGATGAAGGGGTCGCGCAGACCCAGCGAGCCCTCGGTCGGGGTGGCGACCGGGTCGTTCTGGTTGAGCGGGGTCCACTGGAGCCCGTCGATGCTGACGGCCAGGTGCAGGCCGTAGTTGGCGGCGAGCATGTCCGGCGACTCGGTGAAGTAGCACATGACGTACGCCGAGTTGGTGGCGGCCCTGGCCGCTGCGGCGCCGAGCGCCAGCGCGCCGGTGGCGGCCAGCGGGACGGTCGCGGCCATGCCGAGGAAGGAGCGGCGGGAGGTGCGGGGGAGGGGGTGGTCCGGTGTGGCGTTCATGTGCTCTCCAGGGGCGTGCGGGGGATGCCCGATGACCGAGATTCGATATATCGAACGAAGTTCGGTAAGTCGATCAGAAGGTAGAGATGTGACGAGTGCGCGTCAATCACACGGTCGGGCTTGGCTGGTTCTCTTCGTTCACCTTGCCGTTGCCTTTGGTGGCCCTGTGTGGATCAAGCTCCGCCCGCACCCGCGCCGCCGCCCCCACCGCCACCGCGTCCCCGCCGAGCCCGGCCGGCAGCACCCGCAGCGGGTGTCCGCTCACCGGCGGTTCGGCGGCCAGCGTCCGCCGGATCACCGGCTCTATCAGCGCCCAGGACCGGCTGACACCCCCGCCGATCACGAACGTCGTGACATCCAGCAGCCCCGCCGTGACCAGGATCGCCCGGGCCACCCCCGCGCCCGCCGCCTCGTACACCGCCACCGCGTCCGCGTCACCCCGGCCGGCCGCCTCGGCGACCTCCCGCGCGGACACCGCCCGGCCGGTCCGCTCGCCGTAACGGGCGGCGAGCGCGCGGCCGGAGGCCAGCGTCTCCAGATGCCCGCGCCCGCCACAGGTGCACGGCAGCTCACCGAAGCCGGGCACATGCCCGATCTCGCCCGCGGCACCGTGCGGCCCGTCGTAAAGGGCGCCATTCAGCCACAGCGCCCCACCGACCCCGGTGCCCAGCGTCATCCCGAGCACATCCGGCTCGCCCGCCACCGCACCGGCCATCGCCTCACCGCGCAGGAACGCGTTGACGTCATTGTCCAGGAACGCCGGTACCCCCAGCGCCCGTTCCACCTCCGCCGTCACCCCGAACCCGGCCCAGCCCCGGAACGAGTCGCTCGCCACCAGCACCCGCCCGGCCCGCGCGTCCACCACCCCCGCCGCCCCGACCCCCACCCCGAGCAGCCGCCCGGGCGTACGGTCCAGCAGCAGTCGTACGGCGTCCAGCGCGGCGCCCACCATCGCCGCCCCGCCCTCGGCCGCCGGGGTCGGCACCTCCAGCCGGTCGGCGACCGTCAAGTCACCCGCGCAGAGCACCACTTGGGTGGTCGTACCGCCGATGTCGACGCCCACGACGAGGGCCGTCATACGGTGACCCCGGCACGCCGCCGCCGCTGCACCACCGGATCCGGCACAGGCACGGCCGCGATGAGCCGCCGGGTGTACTCGCTCCGCGGGCGCAGCAGGGTGGACATGGTCGGCCCCTGCTCCTCGACGCACCCGGCCCGCATCACGACGACCCGGTGCGCGAACTGCTGCACCACGGCCAGGTCGTGGGAGACGAACAGACAGCCGAAGCCCAGCTCGCGCTGCAACTCGGCGATCACCTCCAGGACCGTGCGCTGCACACTGACGTCCAGCGCGCTCGTCGGCTCGTCGGCGACGAGCAGCCGTGGTTCGAGCACCAGGGCGCGGGCGAGGCTGACCCGCTGCCGCTGACCGCCGGACAGTTCACGCGGGCCACGCGCCATCAACTCCTTCGGCAGCCGCACCAGTTCGAGCACCTCGGCCACCCTGGCCCGCCGCTCGGCAGCCGACATCCCGCGCCGGTGCATCCGCAGCGGTTCGGCGACACACTCGGCCACGCTCATGCGCGCGTCGAGCGAGGCGACCGGGTCCTGGAGCACCACGCCCACACCCGACAGCAGGGCACGCCGCCGCCGGCCCCGGGAACGCGCCAGGTCGGTGCCGAAGAGCGACACCGTTCCCGAGTCCGGCGGGATCAGGCCCAGGGCGACCCGGGCCGCCGTCGACTTGCCGGATCCGGACTCGCCCACGAGGCCGACGGTCTCGCCGGGGCGCACGTCGAGGCTCACTCCGTCGAGCGCCCGTACAGCGCGCGGGCCCCTCCCGAACCGCACCCGCACGTCCCGGAGTTCCACCACCGGAGCGTCCTGCCTGGGCGCCGGGTCCTCGCCCTGGAACACCAGCCTCGGCACCGCCGCCAGCAGCTTCCGCGTGTACTCGTGCCGGGGCCGCAGCAGCACCTCCTCGACCGGTCCGGTCTCCACGATCTCGCCGTTCAGCATCACGGCCACCCGGTCGGCGAAGTCGGCGACCACGCCCATGTTGTGGGTGACGAGCAGCACGCCCGTGCCCGAGTCGGCGGCCAACCCCCGTAGCAGATCGAGGATTTCGGCCTGGACGGTCACATCCAGCGCGGTCGTCGGCTCGTCCGCGATCAGCAGCCCCGGCGAGTTGGCGATCGCCATGGCGATGACGACACGCTGCCGCTGCCCGCCGGAGAGCTGGAAGGGGAAGGCCCTCGCCCGCTGCTCGGGCTCGGGGATGCCGACGCGGCGCAGAAGCTCGATCGCCTCACGGGCGGCCTCGGCCCGGCCGAGGGGGCGGTGGTTGCGTATGACCTCGGCGATCTGTGCGCCGACCCGGGTGAGCGGGTCGAGCGCGGTGGCCGGCTCCTGGAACACCATCGACGCGGTACGGCCGCGCAGCCGGGCCAGCTCGGCCTCGCCGGCGCCGACGACCTGGGTGCCGTCGACGGTGACCCGGCCGCTCGCGCGGGCGTTGCCGGGGAGCAGACCCATGGCGGCCAGGGCGACGGTGGACTTGCCGGAGCCGGACTCGCCCACCAGGGCGAGGGTCTCACTTGTATGCACGTGCAGTGATATGTCACATACCGCAGGGACCTCGCCGGTGTCCGTAGCGAACCTGACCTGCAGATCCTCGACCTCCAACACCCTCTCCCGCTCCCCACTCACCCGCGCCCCCTCACGTCAAAGGCGTCCCGCAACCCGTCCCCGATCGCGTTGAACGCGCACACCACCAGAATGATCGCCAACCCCGGCGGCACGATCAGCCACCATCGGCCGGAGTACGCCGCCGTCAGACCGGCCGACAGCATCCCGCCCCAGTCGGTCTTCGGCGGCTGCACACCCAGGCCCAGATACGACACGTACGCCACGAGCAGGATCGCGTCGGCGACCTGGAAGGTGGCCGCGACGACGATCGTGGACACCGAGTTGGGCAGGATGTGCCGGGTGATCGCCCGCGTGTGGGTGCCGCCGGTCGCGCGCAGGGTCAGTACGTAGTCCCGGCTCTTCAGTGTCAGCGTCTCGGCCCGCACCAGCCGGGACGGCACCAGCCACGACACCAGCCCGAGCACCAGGATCAACCCGGCCGTGTCCGGGGTCGTGATCGCGGACACCACCAGCAGGATGAACAGCGCGGGGATGGCGATCCCGGCGTCCACGACCCGCATCATCACCGCGTCGACCCAGCCGCCCGCGTATCCCGCGGCCGCACCCCACAAGGTCCCGATGACCGTCGCGAGGATCCCGGCCGCGAGCCCGACGAGCAACGAGACCTTCCCGCCGTACATGAGCCGCCCGAGCTCGTCGTGCCCCACGGCGTCGGTGCCGAGCCAATGGGCGCCGCCGGGGGCGAGGTTGACCTGGCCGAGGTCGGTGTGGGTCTGGTCGGTGGAATGGAGGAGCGGCCCGACGAAGCAGAACAGAAGGAACAGCAGGACCACCGCGAGACCGGCGACCGCGAGCTTGTTGCGGGTGAACTTCCGCAGGGACACCCGGTAGTTGGGGACGGCCTCGACGGGCGCGGTCTGCAGTACGGCAGTCATGCGCGCCCCGCCTTCACTCGTGGATCGACGATCCGCTGGACGACGTCGGCGAGCAGCGTGCCCACGACCGTCGCGACGGAGATGACCAGCACGCAGCCCAGCAGCACCGGATAGTCGGACGACTGCGCGGCGCTCCAGAACAGCAGCCCCATCCCCGGGTAGTTGAAGAGCTGCTCGACGACCAGCGCACCGCCGAACAGCACCGGCACGTAGTAGCCGAGCATCGCGATCACCGGCGTCAGCGAGTTGCGGAAGACGTGCCGGAAGAGGATCGCCCCCTGCCGGGAGCCGCCCGCCCGAGCGGTGCGGACGTAGTCCTCGGACAGGTTCTCCAGGGTCGCGGCCCGCATGTACCGGCTGAACACGGCGACCATGGAGGCCGCCCCCGTGACGACCGGCAGGACCAGCGCCACCGGATCCGCGAACACCTGGGCCGGCGTGTCCCCTTGGGGCGCCTGCGAGGGGAACCAGTTCAGTTCCTGGGTGAAGACCAGCACCAGGATCAGCCCCAGGAAGTACACCGGGGTCGAGTACGCGACGAAGCTCAGGGTCGTGATCACGTAGTCCGCGGGCTTGTTGCGCCGCACCGCCTGCCACATCCCCAGCGGGACGGCCAGCAGCAGCCCGACGACGGCCGACAGGACCGTCAACACCAGGGTCTTCGGCAGCCGTTGCCCGACGAGCTGGGAGACCGCCTCGTTCAGGGTGTACGAGGTCCCGAGGTCACCGTGGAGCAGGGTGCGCAGGTAGTAGACGTACTGGACGGGCAGCGGCCGGTCCAGCCCCTGGTCGTGGTCGAAGGCGGCGATCTGCTGGGCCGTCGCCTGCGGGCCGAGGATCCCGCGTGCGGGACCCCCGGGCAGCGCGTGCAGCAGGCAGAAGACCACGACCGTGACGATGAGGATCACCACGAGCGCCTGGGCCGTCCGCCGGGCGAGGTAGGCGAGAGTCTCCATGCCTCAGCTGGTCCACTTCCACTGCGCGGGGTGGAAGTTGGCGAGCGAGTCCTGGGAGAAGCCGCCCAGGCCGTTCTTCATCACGGAG
Source organism: Streptomyces cylindrosporus (assembly GCF_022698165.1). Taxonomy (GTDB): domain Bacteria; phylum Actinomycetota; class Actinomycetes; order Streptomycetales; family Streptomycetaceae; genus Streptomyces; species Streptomyces cylindrosporus. Next base: position 343,671 of record NZ_JALDAY010000003.1, on the reverse strand, counting down.
ATCTGGTAGTCGGGCTCCGGCAGCCAGATCACCGGCAGGTCCTTGGCGAGGGCCGCGCTGTACTCCTGGACCGCCTGGTTCGAACTCGACGTCGTGGACGCGGTGATGAGCTTGTCGACGGCCGGGTCGGAGTAGTTGCCGAAGTTCGAGCCGCCCTTGGTCTGGAAGAGGGAGTCACCGGTCGGGAAGGCGTTGAAGTACCAGCTGCCCGCCGTGCCGAAGAAGGACAGCTGCCACTTGCAGATCGACTGGCTCGCCGTGCACTGCGGGGTCTGCGACAGGACCGAGTTGACCGGCGCGGTCTTGATGGAGAACTTGATGCCGGTCTTCGCGAGCGAGGACTGGATCGCGCTCATCATGTTGTCGGTGACCGTCGAGCCGGACTGCGACAGCACGGTCATCTCGAACTTCGTCCCCTTGGCGACCCCTTCACCGCACTTCGCGGAGTCCGTGCACGTCATCACCCCTCCCTGCTCGGCCCAACCATGGCTCGTCAGCAGGGACTTGGCGGCCGAGGTCGAGAACGGGTACGGGTTGTCCTTCTGCGTCGACGAGAGGAAGTCGGAGCTCTGGGCCTGCGGGACCGGGCCGTAGCCGGGCACCGCGGTCCCGTTGAAGACGACCTTCGCGAGAGTCGTCTGGTCGATCGACCGCTGCACCGCCTGCCGCGCGTACAGCTGCTTGAACACCGCGCCCATCGCCGGATTGTTGAAGTTGTACGGCATGTAGGTGATCGCCCAGCCCGACCAGGGCTTCACCTCGTAGCCGCGCGCGGTGAAGCTGTCCTTCTGGTCGAGGTCGGTCGCCTCGATGTAGCCGTAGTCGACCGTGCCCGACCGCAGCGCGTTCTTCTCCGCGTCCGCCGTGGTGAAGGGGAGGAGGTTCACCGTGGGGATGCCCGGCTTCTCGCCGCCGTCGTACTTCTTGTTGGCGGTCAGGACGACCTTGCCGGCCGTGGAGAAGGACTTCACCCGGTACGGGCCGGAGATGGTCTTCCACAGGGGGTTGGTGGCGTAACCCCCGATGTTCTTGGCCGCGTTGTTGAGGTAGGTCCAGGTCGCCTTCGGGGTGCCCTTGTCCCAGACGTGCTGGGGGAGCGGGTTGATGAGGCTCAGCTCGTTGGCCAGCATCCACTGGGGGCTGTAGGCCTTGTCGAAGGTGATCGTGAAGTGGGTGTCGTCGTCGGCCTTGAAGGACGTCCAGTTGTCCGGCGCCTTGCCCGGGTTGTAGCCGGCCCACTGCGCCTTGTTCGCCTTGATGAGGTCGAACCAGAACTCGACGTCCTTCGAGGTGATCGGCTTCCCGTCGCTCCAGTGCCGGTCGCCCAGGGTGATCTTCACGCTCTTGTTGTCGGCGGCGAAGTCCGCGGCCGCGGCGATCGAACCGGCCTTGTTCCAGGCGATCTTGCCGGTCGAGCCGTCGTACGCGATGAGCGGCTCCCACAGCGTGTTCGCGATGGAGATGTTGTTGGTGTTCAGGTGCGCGGCCGTGCCGATCGGCAGGATCCAGTTCGGCGTGAAGTTCGCGGGCAGCGCGTAGTTGATTGAGTCCTTGGACGCGGACGACGTACCGCTCGACCCGGAGCAGCCGGCGAGCACCAGGGTGCCCGCACAGACGACGGCACCGGCGAGAAGTCTCGTGCGGGCAGGGGACATGGCTCACCTCGAAGAAAGGGGGAGTGGAAGCGGGGTGAGGATAGTCAACGACCCGATTGTTCGAAGAAACAGACGCGTCGCTGTAAAAAGCCTGTTTCTGCTGTTCTGAAAAAAGCGCAGAGGTGGTCTACGGGTCGTACGCTCGTCGTCCCGAACGCCGCCGACGGAAGTTACTTCGTTCATGACTGAAAAAAGTCCGCCGCGCCGGAAGAACGGCGCGGGCGTCTCCTCGCTGGCCGAGCGCGTCCTCGAACTCCTCGCCTCCGGGCAGGCCACGACGCGCACGGAGATCGCCGGGCTGCTCGGTGCCGCGCCCTCGACGATCTCGCTCACCGTGAGCCAGCTGCTGGAGCACGGACTGGTCGCCGAGGAGGGCACGGTGTCCTCGGCGGGCGGACGGCCGCGCAAGGTGCTGCGCCTCGGCGGCAGCGACGGCTTCGCGGTCGCGGCCGAACTCGGCGGCCGGCACGCCCACGTCGGTGTCGTGCTCCCCGGCGGCGGACTCACCGACGTCTCCACGGTCCCGTTCCCGACCGCCGACGGCCCCGAGGCGGCGCTGCCCGGACTGGCCGAGACCCTCGCGGAGCTCGCCGACCGGCACGGCCGCCGACTGCTGCGCGGAGTGGGCCTGTGCCTGCCCGGACCCGTCGACGTCGAACCGGGCCTGGTGACGCTGCCCGCCCGCATGCCGGGCTGGAACAGATTCCCCGTCCGCGCCTGGATGGAGGAGCGCTTCTCGGTCCCGGTGGCCATCGAGAACGACGCCAACTGCATGGCCGTCGGCGAGCACAGCGTCCGGCCCCCCGAGCAGCGTCAGTCCATCATGGTGAAGGCGGGTTCCGGCATCGGCGCGGGCGTCATCGCCGACGGCCGCCTCTACCGCGGCGGCACCGGAGCAGCCGGCGAGATCACCCACGTCAGGGTCGAGGCCGGCCACGACACGCCCTGCTCCTGCGGCAACACGGGCTGCCTGGAGACGGTCGCCTCGGGCGCGGCCCTGGTCCGCATCCTGCGCGAGCGCGGCCTGGAGGTGACGTCCACCGAGGACGTCGTACGCCTCGCCACGGACGCCGACCCCGAGGCCACCCGAGCCGTCCGCCAGGCGGGCCGCTACCTCGGCCAGGTCCTGGCGGCCAACGTCAATTTCTTCAACCCCGACGCCGTCTACCTGGGCGGCATCCTCTCCACCCTCGAACCCTTCGTGGCGGCGGTACGCAGCCAGCTGTACGAGGGCTGCCACCCCTTGGTGACCAAGCACCTGGTGATCGAACGCACCAGCCTCGGCGCCGACGCGGGCCTGGTGGGGGCAGGCCAGTTCGCGTTGCAACGAGCGCTCACAGAAGCACTGGAGAAGGTCATGGACCAAGCGAGGACCCGATGACAGACCTGACACCACAGCATCCCGTGATCGCCATCGCAGGCCTCGGCATCGAGTCCTCCACCTTCTCCCCGGCCCGCACCGAAGCCCCCGCCTTCCACCCCCTCCGCGGCGACGAGATCCTGTCCCGCTACCAGTTCCTCGCCCCCGGCACCGAGTTGCACGACTCGGCCCACTGGCGCGGAGCGCTCGTCGGCAAGGCCCTCCCCGGCGGCACGGTCACCGCGGCCGCGTACGCCGAACTCACCGCCGAACTCCTCGACAGACTCGGCCGGTTGGGCCGTATCGACGGACTCTGGTACGACATCCACGGCGCGATGACCGTGGAGGGCCTGGACGACGCGGAGGCCGAACTCCTCGCCCGTATAAGGGAAGTGATCGGACCGGACCCGCTCGTGTCCACCTCCATGGACCTGCACGGCAACGTCTCCCGCGAACTCGTCCACCAGAGCGACCTGATCACCTGCTACCGCATGGCCCCGCACGAGGACGCCATGGACACCAAGGAGCGAGCCGCCCGCAACCTCGTCGACCTCCTCACCACCGGCGCCCCCCGCCCGGTCAAGGCCTGGATCCCGGTGCCGGTGCTGCTCGCCGGGGAGCAGACCTCCACCCGCATCGAACCGGCGAAGAGCGTGTACGCCGCAGTGGACGAGGTGGAGGCCACCGAGGGCGTGACCGACGCGGCGATCTGGGTCGGCTACGCGTGGGCGGACGAACCGCGCAACCGTGCCGCGGTCGTCGTGACGGGACCTTCCCGGGAGGCCGTGACCACGGGCGCCGAACGGCTCGCGAACCGCTTCTGGGCGGCCCGCCGCGACTTCGCCTTCGTCGCCCCGACCGGCACCCTGGACGACTGCCTCGACGCGGCGCTGGCCTCCACCGCCCGCCCCTACTTCGTCAGCGACACCGGCGACAATCCGACCGCGGGCGGCGCGGGAGACGTCACCTGGGGACTCCAACAGGTCCTGGCCCGCCCGGAGTTCAAGGACGAGGACGGCCCCACCGTCATCTACGCCTCCCTGCCCGGCCCCGCGGCCGTCGACGCCGCCGTCGCGGCCGGCGTCGGAGCGACCGTCACCGTCACCGCGGGCGCCGAGGTGGACGACCGGCACGCAGGCCCGCTCACCCTCACCGGCGTCGTCCACGCGATCCGGCACGGCGACCGCGACGCCGAGACCGAGGCCGTCCTGCGGGTCGGCTCCGTGCACGTGATCCTGACCCGGCTGCGCAAGCCGTACCACCACGAACACGACTTCACCGACCTCGACCTGAGTCCCCGTCAGGCCGACGTCGTGATCGTCAAGATCGGCTATCTCGAACCCGAGCTCTTCGCGATGGCCGCCGACTGGAAGATGGCGCTCACCCCGGGCGGCGTCGACCAGGACCTCACCAGGCTCGGCCACCACCGCATCCGCCGCCCCATGTTCCCCTTCGACCCGGACATGCCGGACCCGGACCTGACGGCACGGATCGTCGCGCCGTCGGACCGGCCCCTCACGGGCCCCCGGGAGTGAGCCTGCCGCCCCCGTCGGACTGCACGGCGGAGGCGATCAACTGGTCGAGCAGGGCGATCAGCACGTCCCGGCACGAGCCGCGCTCGCGGGCGTCGCACAGCAGGACCTGGACGTGTTCCGGCAGGGCCAGCGCGTCGCGGATCTCCTCGGGCGGGTAGGGGTGTTCGCCGTAGAAGCCGTTCACGGCGACGACGAAGGGGATGTCCCGGCGTTCGAAGAAGTCGATCGCCGCGAAGCTGGTCTCCGGACGCCGGACATCGATGAGGACGACCGCGCCCAGGGCGCCCAGGGCGAGGTCGTTCCACATGAACCAGAACCGCTGCTGGCCCGGGGTGCCGAAGAGATACAGGACCAGGTCCTCGCCGATGGTGATCCGGCCGAAGTCCAGGGCCACCGTGGTGGCCTTCTTCTCCTCGATGCCCTCCAGGTCGTCGACGCCGAGGCCGGCCGAGGTCAGCCGTTCCTCGGTGCGCAGCGGCGCGATCTCGCTCACCGAGCCGACCATGGTGGTCTTCCCCACGCCGAAACCGCCGGCGATGAGGATCTTGACCGTGTCGGGCGCCGACCGGGTGATGGTGTCAGAGTCGGCCAAGGCCGTCCCTCACTTTCTGCAACAGGTTCATGTCCTGGTTCCGGGACACCGGGTGGGGCGGACGGAGCGTGATCCGGCCCGCTTCCAGCAGATCGCAGAGCATGATCACGACCACGCTCACCGGCAGGTCGAGCAGTGCGGCGAGTTCCGCGACGGCGATCGGCTCGGCACACCGGCGCAGGATGCGCTGGTGCTCCGGCTGAGGTCGGGTGGCCCAGGTCGGCGGCGGGTCCACCGCGGTAACCGTCGTGATGAGCGTGAAGTCGGCGCGGCTCGGCCGGGTCCGTCCGCCGGTCAGTGCGAACGGCCGTACGAGACGGCCTGCCGTGTCGCCTCCGCCCACCTCACGCGCCGGAATCGACGGTGGGGCCGATGCCGGCTCGTGGCGCCGCGCTCAGGTGCTCGCCGATCTTCTTCACCAGCATGTTCATCTGGTACGCCACCACACCCACGTCGGCGCCCTGGCTGGTCAGCACGACCAGATGGGCGCCGGGCCCCGCGGAGGTGAGGATCAGATAGCTGTGGGCCATCTCGATCAGCGCCTGGCGCACCGGACCGCCGCGGAAGTCCATGCTCACCCCCTTGCTGAGGCTCATCAGCCCGGACGCGGTGGCGGCCAGCCGCTCCGCGTCGTCGCGCAGGAACCCGGTGGACTTGCTCACCACCAGGCCGTCCTCGGAGAGCACCACGGCGTGGTTCACCTCGGCGACCCGGTCCACCAGTCCGGTCAGTAGTTGATCCAGCGCGGTATGAGTGGCTGGGATGGGGCGTGTCATGGCGGTGTCCTTCGTCAGCGGTCGGCGGGCGGGGGCGAGGGGACTGTGGTGCCTGTGGCGGGGACGTCCGTGCCGGGGGCGGGATGCCGGGCGCCCGGGTCGTCCGGTGCGGATGCTTCCTCCTGGTCGTACTGCTGTCGGGCCTCCTCGTCACGCGCCCGGAGCGTGCCGCGCTGGAACCCGCCCAGCGAGGAGGCGGCGCGCTCGGCGGTGAAACCGTCGTCGTAACCGTTCTGCCCGCTCCCCGGCGGGCCTTCGAGGAGTTCGGCGGCGAGGCTGGACTGGGGGACCCGGCGCGGCAGCGGGGCGAGTCCCCGCGTACGTCCCGCCGCGTGGCGGCCCGTCCGTCTGGATTCCTCCGCGCGGCCCTGTCCGCCCTCGTCGAGCGATTCCCGCAGCCGGGCCGCGAGCGCCGAGAGCGCGGGCTCGTCGGCCGGCCGCGGCGGGGCGGGCTCCCGCGGTGGCGCCTGGGCGGTGTCGCCGGGCAGGTCCGGGAGATCCCGTACGACGATGTCGTGCGGCAGCAGCACGATCGCCGAGGTTCCGCCGTACGGCGACGGGCGCAGCGTCACCGTGATGCCGTGCCGGGTCGCCAGACGGGCGATGACGAACATGCCCAGACGCAGGTCGTCGGCGAGCGCCACCACGTCGAACTGCGGCTCCACCGCCAACTGGGCGTTGAAGGCCGCGTAGTCCTCCTCCGTCATGCCGAGCCCGCGGTCCTCGATCTCCACGGCCAGCCCCCGGGCGACCATCGCGGCCCGCACCGACACCGGGGCCGGCGAGGGCGAGTAGGCGGTCGCGTTGTCGATCAGCTCGGCCAGCAGATGGATCACGTCGGCCACCGCGGGCGGCGCCAGGTACACGTCCTCGTGGGTGTTGACCTCCACGCGCTTGTACTCGGCGACCTCGCCGACCGCGCTGCGCAGGATGTCGATCAGCGCGACCGGCTCCTGCCAGCTGCGCCGCGGCTGCTCACCGCTGATGATGACCAGGTTCTCCTCGTACCGGCGCAACTGGCTGGCCGTGGAGTCCAGTTCGTACAGGCCCTTGAGGACGTCCGGGTCGGTGTGCTCGCGCTCCAGCGCGTCCAGCTTGGTGAGCTGGAGGTTGACCAGGTTCTGGCTCTGCCGGGCGATGCCCAGGATGACCTTCTGGAAACCCCGCCGGGTGTCGGCGAGTTCGACCGCGGTGTGCACGGCGGTGCGCTGCGCCTTGTTGAACGCCCTTGCCACCTGGCCGAGTTCGTCGCGGCCGTAGTCGAGGGGCGGGGTCGCGAGGTCCGCGTCCACCTTCTCGCCCCGGTCGAGGCGGGCGACCACGTCCGGCAGCCGCTCCTCGGCCAGGCTGAGCGTGGCCTCGCGCAGCCCGCGCAGCCGCCGGGACAGCGAGCGGGTGATCCGCCAGGACATCCCCACGCACAGCAGCAGCGCGATCAGGCCGCCCGCGCTCAGCGAGGCCGCGGTGATCAGCAGGCTGTGCGCCTTGTCGGCGCTGCGGTCGAGCAGGTCCGAGGTCTGGTCCTGGATCATCCGCCCGTACTCGTCGCCGACCTGTGCGAAGGCGGTCGCCCACTGCTTGCGCAGATCGGGCAGCGCGACCTTCCCGCCGCTGCCGGCCGGCCGGGCCGCGAGCACCCGGTCCTCGACGTCCTGGACGCTCTGCCACTCGGGGCTCTGCAGGATCCGCTCGGTCTGTGTCTTGGCGCTGCCCTGCAGCGAGGGCTCGATCTGGTCCTCGACCAGCCAGCGCCGGGTGGCGACCAGCTGGGAGAACGCCGTCCAGTCCTTCGCGCTCAACTGTCCCGCCGGCCACGCCAGGGTGAGCTGGGTGTCCTCCTGCGCGACCAGCTCGGCCGCGTGCTCCAGGGCGACCAGCGGGCCGGCCTGCGAGGTGAGGTCGCCGTCGTCGACCTGGGACAGCTCCTCGAAGGCGTGGATCTGGTCGTCGATGATCGAGCTGTACTGGCCCAGTGCCTGCGCCGCGCTGATGTTGGTCGGGTCGTCCACCTGACCGCGGTAGTACTCCAGGCTGCCGACCGAGCCGAGCACCGAGTACAGCCGGTCCGAGATCCGCGAGGGCGCCTTGTCGATCGCGTCGGACTGCCCGACCAGCTTGGCGACCGCCTTGTCCGTCTCCTTGCGCTGCGCGTCCAGCGCGGCCCTGGAGCCGCGCTGGTCGTGGGCCAGCCAGGCCGCCGACAGACTGCGCTCCCGCTGCAGCGCGAGCGTGGCGTCCGTGCCCATCGCACCGGTCGACCGGCTCAGCTCGGTCTGCGAGCGCAGCCGCAGCCCCTCGGCGAAGATCTGCGTCGTCGTCACACCCCACATGGCGGCGAGGGTGACGCTGGGAACCAGCGCCAGCAGGATCAGTGAGAGACGGATGGAGCCGAGACGGCGCCGGGCACGTGTCCGTGGAGACATCGTCGTCCTAGGAGGCGATCAGCTGAGTGGAGAGGGGGAACGGGGGTGGCCGTGAGCGGGGAGAGAAGGGGTGCACAGGATGCTATCCGTACAAGTGACCGCACGTGCCACGGGTCATCGAATCTTTCGCGACAGTGATGGACGAACTGTCGCCCGCCGCGCGCTCAGCGGGTACCGCCCGCCGCGAACTTCGCGACCGCGGCCACGTTGGTCTTCGTCACGAAGGCCGGCCCGGTGAGCACGGGGGACACCCCGCCGCCGCTGATGTTTCCGTTCGTCCGGTACAGCCACAATCCGTCCACCGCCAGATAGCCCTGAAGGTACGGCTGTTGATCGACCGCGAACTGCACCGCGCCGCTCTGCACCGCCTTGACCAGGTCCTTGTTGAGGTCGAAGGTCGCGACCTTGGCGCTGCTGCCGGACGCCTTCACCGACTTGACGGCGATCAGCGCGAACTGCGCGCCGTTGGTGACCACTTCGTCGATCGTCGGATCCTGCCGCAGCCGGGCCGTGATCGCGGCGGTGGTCGCGTCCGCGTCGGTGCCCTCCACGTACAGGTTCTCGGTCTGCCCGCCGAAGGTCTTCTTCACGCCCGCGCAGCGCGCCTCCAGGGCGACGTTGCCGCGCTCGTGGATCACGCACACGGCGTGCTTGGCCTTGAGTTCGTCCAGTTTGTCGCCGACCGCCTGCCCGGCGACGCTCTCGTCCTGGCCGAAGTACTCCAGCAGCCCCTCGGGCTGCCAGGACTCGATCCCGGAGTTGAGCCCGACCACGGGTATGCCGGCCGCCTTCGCCTGCGCGATCGGCCCCTGCATGGCCTGCGGTTTCGCGAGGGTCACCGCGATCCCGTCGACCTTGTCGCGTACGGCGTCCCGCACGAGCTCCGCCTGACCGGCCCCGTCCGAGTCGCTGGCGTACGTCAGCGCCACGCCGTCCTTGGCGGCGGCCGCCTCGGCGCCCTTGCGCACCAGGTCCCAGAAGGCGTCGCCCTTCGCGCCGTGCGTGACCATCGTGATCCGGTACCGGGCCCCGCTCGCCTTGCCGACGGAGTCCGTGGTGGTGTCCGAGTTCCCGCCGGACGCGGAACAGGCCGCCACGAGCAGCACACCGGCCACGGCCAGGGCCGCGGTGCGAACCGGTCTGCGGGGGGCGGCAGGTGGGGGAGGAGTGTTCATGAGGGTGCGGCACCTCGCTGTGCGGCCGAGCTGGCGGAACGACGCGGTCGAGCCCTCCGGACGCCGTCCGACGCACCGTACGCCGTCCGGGTGACTCTCGCTGGCCGGAGCCAATCGCGTGTGACCGCCGGTAGTCAAGTGAGGTAGCCACTTTAAGTGAGTTACTGCTCCCGCATCGTGATGATTCCGATCAGCAGGACGTGCCGGAAGTCGACAAGAAGACTTACGGCTCCCCGGCTCCCTGGCTTCCCCGCTCCCCGGCTTCACGGTTTGCGCGCCACGGCCCCGTACATCGCGATGTCCTCGTCGCGGACGGCTTCCGTCCCGCTGCCGTCCGGATGCCACTTGTGGACCTGCACGATGCCCGGCTCGACGAGATCGAGGCCCGTGAAGAACTCCTCGGCCTCCGCGAAGGTGCGCAGCCGCATCGGCATGTCGCGGGCCGCGTACTCGCGGGCGACCCGGCCGACCTCCTCGGGCGCGAAGTCCGCCGTGCCGATGGACATCGCCAGGTGGCTGCCCGACGGGAGCGGTTCGAGCAGCCGGCGGACGATGCCGACGGCGTCGTGCTCGTCGAGCAGGAAGTGGACGATCGCGATGACGGTCAGCGCGACCGGCTCGCCGAGGTCGAGGGTGTCGCGGAAGGCGGGGGAGTCCAGGATGGCCGCCGGATCACGCATGTCGGCCTCGGCGTACGCCGTCCTGCCCTCCGGGGTGCTGTTCAGCAGCCCCTCGGAGAGCGTGAGGACGAGCGGGTCGTTGTCGACGTACACGACCCGCGACGCGGGCGCCGCCGCCTGCGCTATCTCGTGGATGTTCGGCGAGGTCGGGATCCCGGAGCCGATGTCGAGGAACTGCCGCATCCCCGCCTCCTCCGCCAGCCACCGCACGGCGCGGTGCATCCAGTCGCGGTTGGCCCGCATGTGCACGGGCAGCGCGGGCCACTCCCGGCACATCGCGTCGCCCGCCTCCCGATCGGCGGGGTAGTGGTCCTTGCCGCCGAGGATGTAGTCGTAGATCCGCGCGGCGTGCGCCGTACCGGTGTCGATGTCTCTCTCCATGCATCTCCCATCCCATCCTCAACTCCCTTCTAATCGGAGAGAGTTGGATGACGTCGATGGCAGGCCGCATGAACCTGCCGGACGCGACCGTCGCGGAGACGCCGAGCAGGCGCCCATCCTCGCGTCTCCAGGCCCGAGGCGAGCTCGCCCCGCTCTCCTCGTCCGTGCCCGCTTCCCGGTCCGTGCCTTCCTGCCCGCAGCGCTCCCCCTCGCGGAGCGGTTCCTCCTCTCCCGCCCCCTCTAGACTGGTGCGGCCCGCAGGACGGCGTGCGCCGAGTGCGCGAGAGGGCATTCCGGACAAGGAGGGCGACAACCGTGGCGGCAGCCGGCAGTGGCTTCGAGGATCCCTCCGCCGACGTGCTCGACCGCGCGGCCGCGGCCTTCGGGCTGCTCGCCTCCCCCGCCCGGCTGCACATCGTCTGGGCGCTGGCCCAGGGCGAGAGCGACGTCACCGGCCTCGCCGAACGGGTCGGCGGCGCGCTGCCCGCCGTCAGCCAGCACCTGACCAAGCTGAAACTGGCCGGCCTGGTCCGCGCCCGCCGCGAGGGCCGCCGGCAGGTGTACTTCGTCGACCCCGACGACCAGGCGGCCGTCGTGGACGTCGTACGGCTCATGGTGGGCCGGCTCTCCGACCATGCCGACGCCATCCCCTCGCCCCGCCTCCGTGGCCTCTGAGCCCGGCTCCGGCACCCACCTTCAGGTGCTGCGCCGGCTCGACACGGGCCTGCGCGGGCTGACCGACGCCGAGGCCGCGGCCCGGCTCGCTGAGGCCGGCGAGAACGTCATCCCCGAACTGCGTACGCCCTCCTGGGCCCGGCGCAGCGTGCGCGGACTGCGCGACCCCTTCACCGCCGTGCTGTTCTGCCTCGGCCTGGTCTCGGCCGCCGTCGCGTCCTGGGGCACCGCCGCGGTGATCCTCGCGCTGGTCGCGGTCAGTTGTGTGCTGCGGGCGAGCGGGGAGCACCGGGCCGACCGTTCCATGGCGGCACTGCGCTCCCTCGTCGCCGGCACGGCCACGGTGCTGCGGCGCGGGGAGAGGGGACAGACGCCCCGCGAGATCCCCGTCGCCGAACTGGTGCCGGGCGACGTGATCAGGCTCGGGCCGGGCGACCTGGTCCCCGCGGACGTACGGCTGCTGCGCGCCCGCGGCCTCACCGTCCACCAGGCCGCGCTGACCGGGGAGACGGCGCCGGTCCCCAAGACCGCCACGGACACCCCCGACCTGCCCGCCCCCCGCGCCGAGGGCCCCTTCACCGAGCCCCACCTCTGCTTCCAGGGCAGCGGCGTCGCGACCGGCAGCGCCACCGCGGTCGTACTGGAAACAGGTGCGCGGACGCGACTGGCGGCGGCGTACGGACATCCGCAGGCGACGGCGGGGCGCTCGCGCCACCGGCTCCGGAGACCGGCCGCGGGCATCGCGTCGCCACGCACCGCCGGTTCCAGCGCCTTCGACGATTCCGTGCACGGGATCTCCTGGGTGCTGATCCGGTTCATGCTGCTGACGCCGCCGCTCGTGCTGATGGCCGGTGCCGCGTTGCGCGGGCGGGGGCTGGAGACCCTGCCGTTCGCCGTCGCGGTGGCCGTCGGGCTGACGCCCGAGATGCTGCCGGTGATCGTCACCAGCTGTCTGGCCCGCGGCGCCGCCCGGCTCGCCCGCGAGCACGACGTGATCGTCAAACGGCTGCCCGCCCTCCACGACCTCGGCGCGGTCGACGTCCTGTGCGTGGACAAGACCGGCACCCTCACCGAGGACCGTCCGGTGGTCGTACGTTCCCTCGACGCCGCCGGCCACGACGACCCGGACGTGCTGCGCTGGGCCGCCGTCGGCGCCTGGTGGACTCTCCAGCTCGCCGAACTGCCCGCCCCGGACGCCCTCGACGAGGCACTGCTGGAGGCGGCGGGAGCGGTCGGGGAGGAGTACGACGGCGTGGGCGCGGCGCCCTTCGACCCGGTACGGCGCCTCGCCACCGCGGTGGTCCGGGGCCCCGGCCTCGGCACGCACACCGTGATCGTCAAGGGTGCCGTGGAGGACGTACTGGAACAGTGCCGGCCGGAGCCGGCGGAACGGGCTCGCCTGCTCGCGCTGGCCGCGCGCGAGGCCGAGACCGGTGTACGGCTCCTCGCCCTCGCCACCGCCGAACGCCCTGCCCGCCCCCGCGACCACGCGCCCGCCGATGAATCCGGCCTCACCTTCCGCGGCCTGATCGCCTTCCACGACGCCCCCGCCCCCACGGCCACCGAGGCCCTGCGCACCCTCGCCGCACTCGGCATCACGGTGAAGATCCTCACGGGCGACCACCCGACGACGGCGGCCCGCGCCTGCCGCGACCTGGGGGTGGAGCCGGGGGAGGTACGGACCGCGGCGGACCTCTTCGCGGGAGCGGAGCAGGACGGACCGGGAGCGGCGACGGGCGGGCACGCGGAGGTCCGTGGGGGGCGGCACGTGCAGGCCTGTGAAGGTGTGCACGCGGAGGTCCGTGGGGGGCGGCACGTGCAGGCCTGTGAAGGTGTGCACGCGGAGGTCCGTGAAGGCTGCGGCGTGGAGCCCCCTGCGGGTGGCCACGCGAGAGGCGGAGGGGGCCGGGGCGCGGAGGCCAACGCGAACAGCCGTGCGGAGGCCGGCCGGGGCCTTGGCGCCGCGCCCCTGGGCGGGACCGTCGTCGTGGCCCGCTGTACGCCCGAGGACAAGGCCCGTGTCGTCGCCCGGTTGCGGGGTGCCGGGCACACCGTCGGGTTTCTCGGGGACGGCGTCAACGACGTGCCCGCGCTGCGGGCCGCCGACGTCGGGATCGCGCCGCGCGGGGCCGTGGACGCCGCCCGGGAGAGTGCCGACGTCGTGCTCGCCGCCAAGGACCTCACCGCGATCGGGCATGCCGTCACCGCCGGCCGTCACAGCAGCGGCAACATCGCCTCGTATCTGCGCGTGACCCTGTCGTCCAACCTCGGCAACGTCCTCGCCATGCTCCTGGCGGGCCTGCTGCTGCCCTTCCTGCCGATGCTCCCGGCCCAGGTCCTCGTGCAGAACCTCTGCTTCGACGCGGCCCAGCTCGCCTTCGCCTACGACCACCCCGGCCCGGCGGCACTGCGCCGCCCCGCGGGACTGCGCCCCCGGGCGTTCCTCAGGTTCATCACCGGGTTCGGTGTGCTCAACGCCGTCGCAGACCTCGCCACCTTCGGCGTCCTCGCGCTCTCCCCGCGCGGCCCGGACGCCGTGGACGACCAGTCTGTCTTCCACTCCGCCTGGTTCACCGAGAACCTGCTCACCCAGGCCCTGGTGATGCTGCTCCTGCGCACCGGCCGCAGCCTCGCCGAGGGCCGTGCGCCGGGCCCGCTCGGCTGGGCGGCCGCCGCCCTCGCCACCGTCGGCCTGCTGCTGCCGCCGACCCCGCTGGGCGCGGCCCTGGGCATGACGACCCTGCCCGCCGCGTACCACCTCCTGCTCACCGTCGTCCTCGGCCTGTACGCCCTCGCCCTGCTCGCGGCCAGGGCGTGGTACGAGCGACGACGGCGGTAACGGGCGTACGGCACAACGGCGTTCGGCCGGCCCGCCGGATCCGCGGCCCGCGCGAAGCGGCGCACGAACCCCAGCGGGCCGGCCCGAAGCACACAACCAACGCGCCCGGCCGAATCAGCCGAACCGGCCTACAGCTGAACGGCCTCCGCCGTCCCCGCGGCGGCCCCGTCGGAACCAGCGGCCTCCGCTGTCTCCGACGCCCCCGCCGTCTCCGCCGACTCCGCCGTCTCCATCCGTGCCGCCTTCTTCCGCTGTCTCCGGCTCACGCGCGGCTCCTGGTCGGGAAGCCAGCCGAAGATCATGCAGCTGCCGACCGCTCCGAGGAGCAGGCCGATGAAGAAGCCGCCGAGGTTGGAGGTGACCCAGGAGCCGAGGGAGGCGCAGATGCCGATGATCGAGTAGAAGAGCCGCTGCCCGGGGCTGAACAGTGTCAGCAGTCCGCACAGCACCATCACTCCCGGCAGCAGATAGCCAGCCAGGCCCTGCATGCCGATGTGCATGATCACCTTGAGCGAGGCCTTCTCGGTGAGCAGGATCTCCGCCCCGCCGAGGGTGAGCAGCAGCCCGCCCCAGAACGGCCGAGCGGCCCGCCAGTCGTGGAAGGCGGGCCGCACGCCTTGCTTCGGGGAGCCCGACATCAGCAACCCGAGTCGCTGAAGCTGAGTTTCAGGCCCGGAAGCTTGAACACCCCAGCTGTGGTTGCGTAGTTGGTCTGCCGCAGGTTGTCGATGTGCACCGTGTCGGCCTGCTGGCTGAAGACGCCCTTCGGACCCTTGACGCCCGCCTTGGTGAGCGTGCTCGCGTCGTTGCCGATCTCGATGTTGTTGAACGAGGCGTCACCGGACAACTCGGTCGAGTCGGTGGTCAGATCGGTCGCCTGCACCTTCGACGAGCCGCTGCCCGCCTTGATGAGCAGGTTGGTGCCGCCGAGGTCCACGCTCTGGCAGAGGCTGTCCAGCGTGGCGCTCTTGATGGCGGAGGTGACGATCAGCACCTGGCCGCCGGTGTCGCCCTGGTTCGGGCTGTTGTCGATCATGCTGTCGAGCCCGCCGAACTGCTCGAATCCGGTGCCGTCGAGCGACTTCGCGGTGACCGTGAAGGGCATTCCGGAGATCGAGAAGGAGACGCCCAGCGCTCCCTCGGCGGTCATGATCGCGAGGCCGGCGGCGACGGCGACGGCGGGCACCGCCATCACCGCGGCACGGCGAAGCCGGACCCGCCCGGCTCTGGCGGGGTCGGCTGAGGAACCGCTTTCCGGGTTCCCTTGGGTCTGGTCGGCGGACGAGGCCATTTCTGCTCCCATGTGCATAGTCAGTGCGGGTTGGGCATCAGCGGCACGTTGTCCTGGCGCGGACAGCGGAACTGCGGCGGTACGGACACCTCACGACTCCCGGCGGACGCAAGGGCTTTCTCCGTACTCAGCAGTAGCCGTGGGGGAAGTTACCCGTGGTTACTTTTATGGGTCAAGGGAGTTGTGAAAAAAGGATGTTGATTGTGTACCGGCTGTGCCGCGAACGCCGAGGCGGGAGCGAGCGGGGCTCTTGAACGATCGTCAACTCCCTTTCGATGCCTTGACGTTGACGGACACTCAGGTCTAGAACTGCCCCTGGCTTTCCCCCGATCCGTGGCGCCGGATCAAGCCACGCGGCACCGTTCGCGTCTCCCGGACCGCTGTAGTCCAACGCGGGCGCATCGCCGTTCGTTCACACACCCTCCACGGCCCGGCACGGGCACTTCCCCCCTGGTCCGCGCCGGGCCGCCTGCCCCGCCCGGCCTGCCGACGGCTCCCCCCACGGGTCTGCGGCCGGTCACCGGCGGGTCGTCGTCGCCGGCCCGTGGCGTACGGAGAAGGCGTCACGGGCCGGCAACGGCGGACGCCCCTCGGCGTCCACGCGCCCTCTGTGGCCCTCTCGTTCCACCGACCCTCAGACCCCCCACTTCGAAAGAGGTACTCACGCATGCGCACTCGCACCCTCCTCACCCTGGTCGGCGCCGTCGCCGCCCTCTCCATCCCCGCCGCCGTCCCCGCCTCGGCTGCCGACACCCCGGTCCTGACCACCGGTTCGGTCGGCGGCACCGCGGTCGCGGTCGGCGACGTCCTGACCGCCCCGCTGGCCAGCGGCACCAGCGCCACCCTGTACTCCAGCGCGACCGGCACCAGTGGCGTGAAGTGCACGTCCTCGACGTTCACCGCGACGGTCACCGACAACCCCGCGGCGCCGGGTACGGCCACCGAGTCGGTCGGCGCGCAGACCTTCGACAGCAGCAGCTGCACCAGCAACGTCGTCGGTGTCCTCGGCGTCAGCAGCATCACGGTCGACAACCTGCCGTACACCACCACCGTGGCCTCCGACGGCACCCTCACGGTCACCCCGGCGAGCGGCTCCACCATCCAGACCACGGTCAAGCTGACCACCCTGCTGGGCAGCATCACCTGCGTCTACCAGGCCGCCAGCCTGACCGGCACGACCAGCAACGACGACGCCAGCATCAACTTCACCAACCAGGCGTTCACCAAGACGTCCGGCTCGTCGCTCTGCTTCAGCGCGGGGTACTTCACCGCCAAGTACGCCCCGGTGACCGACAACGGCGCGACGGTCTACGTCAACTGACCCTCGTAGAAGCGTGGTTCGGCGTCGATCCGATCAGTGTCGACGCAGTCGCAGAGCCAGGGCGGCGCCGCCGGTGAGCACCAGCACGGCGGCGGCGCCGCCCGCCAGTAACGGCGCCGACGGACCCGAGCCGGCGCTCTCGGTGGAGGCGACCGGAGTGCTGTCGGGGTTCGACGGCGCCGCGGTCGCCTCCGCCGACTTCTGCTGTGCGGGCGAGGCCTGGGCGCGGCTCTTCTCGGCCGTCGGGGAGGGGGTGCCGCTCGCGGTCCTCTCCTTGCCCGCCGCGGCCGACGCGGACGGCTCGGCGCCACCCTCCTTGCCACCACCCGGGAACACCACGTCCGAGCAGGAGTAGTACGTGTCCGTCGTGCTGCTGTTCTGCCAGATCGTGTAGAGCACCTGGCGTCCCGTCCGGTCCGACGGAAGCTTCGCGGTGATGCGGTACGCGCCGTTCGTCAGCGCCGGGTCCTTGACCGACGCGAAGGGCTGCGCCGGCAGCTCGGACCAGGTCAGCGGCTTCGTCGGGTCGTAGCCCGGCTTGGTGAGATACAGCTTGAACGTGCCGGTGTGCGGGATCGTCGAGGCGTACTTCATGGTCAGCGTGGCGCCCGGGGTCAGGTTCGTCGCCGGCCAGTCGGCGCGGGCGAGGTCGAGGCCCTGGTAGGCGGGCAGGCCGCCGCTGCACAGCTTCCCGTCCGGAATCGTCTGCCGGTCCCGGCCGTTGACGTCCGCCACCCGCACGTTGTCCCAGAAGGTGAAGGGCTGGCCGTTCGCGGCGACCGCCGCCTTGCAGGCCGCCGTCTTCGCGTTCGCGCCGCCGTCGGGGGAGCAGGCGTACGCCCGGCTGACCGGATCCGTCGGCGCGCCGTGCGCCTGCGCGGTGCCCGCCGCCCACAGCGGCAGCAGGAACGGGGTGACGAGGGCGGCCGCCAGGGCGGTGCGGTGCGCGGTCTTCCGGGACATCCGGAGGCCTCCTCGGCCGACGGGGTTACGGGGTGCTCCCGTGCAGTACGGAGAACGGGCCCCGCGCGTTCACCACGTGACACTCGACGTCCCCGCCGCGCGGGACGCGGGCGCTGTCCCCCACGTCGCATTGAAAGCCCATCGGTTGCCTCGTACGCTAACGCACACGGGTACGGATCAACGCCGCTGACTGGTCTGCCAATTGCGCTCGCGGGTGGAGGGAGGGTTACACGTGTCCTCGGTCACCCACCGTTCCCGGGCTCGGCGGCGGATGAATACCGAGCGTCCTGTTTGCTTCCGGCCGCAGCCGAGCGGCCCCCTCGGCGACGACGCCCAAGTCCCTTCTGCCACAAGGGCCTTGGGCGTTTTCGACGGTCACCCTCGGCACCGCCGGACGGTGAGATATCGTGTACGGGGAGTGAGAAGTCGGCGGCAGCGGTCGTTCTTTCCAGTCCAGGGGGGTTCAATTCCTTCCTACGAGTGTTCGGTTCCGGTCCCAGGAGAGTCCAGTCGATGGCGAGGCAGTTACGGGCCGAGCAGACCCGCGCGACGATCATCACAGCCGCAGCAGACCTGTTCGACCGTCACGGCTACGAATCGACCAGCCTGAGTGACATCGTCGAGCACGCCCAGGTCACCAAGGGTGCGCTCTACTTCCACTTCGCGGCGAAGGAGGATCTGGCGCACGCCATCATGGAACTCCAGTCCCGCGCCTCGCGCGAGGTGGCGAGCGAGCTGGACGCCCGCGGCTACTCCTCCCTCGAAACGCTGATGCGGCTCACCTTCGGCATCTCCCGACTCTCCGTCGAGGGCCCGATCCAGCGGGCCGGACTCCGCCTCGCCACCGGCCCGGTGGAGGTGCGGCCCCCGCTCGCCCACCCCTTCACCGAGTGGCGGGACATTGCCATCCGCAAACTGCACGGCGCCGTCAAGGAGTCCGACGTCCACCCGGACATCGACATAGAGGCCACCGCACACGCCCTCGTCAGCTGGTTCGTCGGCACCCGCGTCGTCGGCCGCACCCTGGAGCCCGTAGCCCGTCAGCCCCGCCGTGTCGCCGAGATGTGGCACGTCATGATCCGCGGCCTGGTCCCGGTAACCCGCCGCGCCCGCTACCTCAACCTGGCCGCCCACCTGGAGCGGGAGATCAGAACGGTCTGAAGCGCGGGGCGCGGGGGCCGGGGGCCGACGGGTGGCCGCGACGGGCGGGGGATCGGGATCGGCCGGTGCGCGCGATGGGCTGGGGTTCAGGAGCGGCTGACGCCTGCGGTGGGTGGGAGGTCGGGATTGGCGGCGCCCGGGGTGCGCGGGAGTTCAGGAGCGGGGGACCTGCGGTAGGCGGGGGAGTGGGATTGGCTGGCGCCCGGGATAGGTGGGGGGATTGGAATTGGCTGGCGCCCGTGGTGGGCGGGGATCGCGATTGGCGGCGCCTGGGATGCGCCAGAGTTCAGGAGTGGCGGAATCGCGCTCCGCGGGGGATCGGGATCGCCTGGCGCCCGTGGTGGGTGGGGATCGGGACTGGCGGCGTTCGCGATGCGCCGGAGTTCAGGAGCGGAGGACCCGCGATGCGCCGGAGATTGGGATCGGACGCCGCCCGTGATAGGCGGGGATCGGGATTGGCCGGTGCCGTGATTGGCGGGGATCGGGAGTGGCCGGTGCCGCGATAGGCCGGGGTTCAGGAGCGGCGGACGCTGTCCGTGATGGGCGGGGGATCGGGATTGGCGGCGTTCGCGATGCGCCGGAGTTCAGGAGCGGCCGGCGCCCGCGGTCCGGTGAAGAGCAGGGGCGGTCGGCACCCCCCGATCCGGCGGAGATCAGGATCGGCGGGCCCCCGCGATACCGTGAGCCCCATGCCCCACACCCCGACCGCGCCCGTGATCCTCGGCAACGAACCGGGTTCCTTTCCGCGCGGTGTCCTCGCCGAGCGGCATCCCGCGATCATCCGGCAGGTGCGGGAGGCCTTCCCGTACGGCCCCGACCGGCACGGCGCGCTCGACGCGTTGCTCGCGAACTGCACCAAGGGCACGATCGAACCGCTCCCCGCCGACGCGCACGACCGGGACCTATGGGCCGAGTGGGGCCTCGCCGAGTACACCGGGCGCTCCTGGTACGACATCCCCTGGCTCTGGTCGGAGTCCTGGTTCTACCGCCGGCTCCTCGACGCCGTCGGCTACTTCACCCCCGGCCCCTGGCAGGGCATCGACCCGTTCCGCCCCTTCAAACTCGCCGAACTGGACGCCCCCGAGACCGACGCGGAACTCGCCGCCCTCGACGACCTCACCGACCTGCCCGCCGCCGACCGGGCCCGCGCCCTGCTGCACGGCTCCCTCTGGGGCAACCGCGCCGACCTCGGCTTCCGTCTCTCCGACGCGAGCGCCGACAGCAAGGAGGCCGCCCCCGGCCTGGTCGCCGACGACAGCGACACCCTCTGGTCCCTGCTCCCGCCCGCCGGCGCCGGCACCCTCCACCTCGTCGCCGACAACGCCGGCCGCGAACTCGTCCCCGACCTGCTCCTCGTCGCCCACCTCCTGGACCACGGGCACGTCGAACGGGCTGTCCTGCACGTCAAGCCGTACCCCTACTACGTCTCCGACGCCACGACGGCCGACGTGGTCGACGCCCTGCGCCGGCTCGTCTCGGCCCCGGGCGCCGCGGCCTCGTACGGCCGCACGCTCTGGTCGGCGGCGACCGACGGCCGCCTCACGATCCGCGCCCACCCCTTCGCCGCCGCACCCCTGCCCTTCGCGCACCTCCCCACGGACCTGCGTGCGGAACTCGCCACGGCCACGCTCACCATCGTGAAGGGCGACCTCAACTACCGCCGCCTGGTGGGCGATCGCCTCTGGCCCCCGACCACACCCTTCGCGGACGTCACCGCCCACTTCCCCGGCCCGGTGGCCGCCCTGCGCACCCTGAAGTCCGACGTGATCACAGGCCTGGACACGGAGACGGAGGCCGCGCTGGTGGCGGCCGAGGGTCAGCGCTGGCGTACGGGCGGCACGCACGCGTTGATCCAGGTGCGGCCGTAGCTGCCCGGGACCCCTCAACCCACTCAATCCACCTGCACCGGCAGCGACTTGATCCCGTTGATGAAGTTCGACACGAGCCGCCCGGCCGGACCCGCCGTCCGCAGCTCCGGGAACGCCCGGAGCACCTCCGCGTACAACACCCGCAACTGCAACCGCGCGAAGTGCGCGCCCAGGCAGACATGCGGTCCGTCCCCGAAGGAGACGTGCGGGTTCGGCGTGCGGGAGAGGTCGAGGCGGTCCGGGTCGGCGAAGACGCGTTCGTCACGGTTGGCCGAGGCGTGGAAGACGACCACCTTGTCCCCGGCCCGGATGCGCCGGCCGGCGAGCTCGGTGTCCTTGGCGGCGGTGCGCCGGAAGCTGAGGACGGGCGGGTGCCAGCGGAGCAACTCGTCGACAGCAGAGGGGAGTTCGGCCCTCCCTGAGTGCAGCAGCTCGTACGCCTCCGGGTGTTCCGCCAGAGCGAGCAGGCCGCCCGGAGCGGCACTGCGCACGGTGTCGTTGCCCGCGACGGTGAGCAGGAAGAAGAACATCTCCAGTTCCGCGTCGGTGAGTTCGGGATCCTGGGCGAGAGTGGTCATCACGTCGTCGGCCGGGTGGCGGCGCTTGTGCGCGGCCAACTGCTGGGCGTAGCCGAACATGTCCCGAAGGGCGGTGGGGGAGCGGGGGTTGACCGGTCTGCCCGCGGCGTCGAGGACGGACGGCCCGGACTCGTCCGGGTCCTGGTAGCCGATGACCCGCCGGGTCCAGTGCAGCAGCAGACCGCGATCGCCGTCCGGGACACCCAGCAGGTCGGCGAGATTGAGCAGGGCGTAGTCGTCGGTGACGGCGGCGACGAGATCGACGGTGCCGTCACCGGCACAGGCCGCTCGCAGGGCCTCGGCGAGCAGCGTCCTGGCCCGCTCCCGGGCGAGCACGGTGAACCGGTCGACGCGCCCGGGCGTGAACGCCCGGCTGACCAGCCGCCTCAACCGGCCGTGCTCCGGCGGATCCTGATTGAGCATCATGCGCCGGATGAACGGCAGGTCGTCGGGGTCGGGATCGCGGATCTGGGTCGCGCCGAGACACGAGGAGTACGTCGCCGAGTCCTTCAGCACCTGCACGACGTCCGCGTGCCGGGTCACCGCCCAGAACCCGGGCCCGGCCGGCCAGCCCAGCACCTCCGGCTCCTCCTGCCAGGCCACCGGATGGTGGTCGCGCAGGACGCGGTACGAGTCGTGCGGCACCCGGGCGGCGTACCGCCGCGGATCGAAGACGTCCGGGACGGGCGGAGCCTCGCGTACGTTCATGCGACCACGGTGACCCGGCGCCCCGGCCCGGACAAGGGAACGCGCGGCGGCGGGCGAGTGTTGGCCACCGTGTCGGATTCGGCACCGCCGGACGAAGGGAACCGCGCGACATGCTGCGCATCGGAGTGGCACCGCACCGCCTGTGGCCCGCCCGCGAGGACGAGGTCGACGGCATCCTGGAAACCGCCCGCACCGCCGAGGCGCTGGGCTTCGACCACGTCTTCGTCAGCGGCCACGCGGTGGCGGGCGACACGGGCGTGACCCCGGACCCGCTGGTGACGCTGGCCGCCGTGGCCGGGGCGACCGAGCGCATCGGGCTGCTGACCAGCGTGCTCGTACTGCCGCTGTACAACCCGCTCCTCGTCGCCCACCAGGCCGCCACCCTCGACCGCCTCTCCGGCGGCCGCTTCACGCTCGGGATCGGCACCGGATGGGACGCGACGGAGTTCGAGGCCGTCGGTGTCCCGTTCGCGGGGCGCGGTCGAAGGCTCGACGAACAGCTCGCCGCGGTACGGGAGTTGTGGCGGGACGAAGGGGCGGTACGGCTCGGGGTGCGGCCGCGCACCGAGGGCGGGCCGCCGCTGTGGATCGGCGGGCAGAGCGACGCGGCCCTGCGCCGGGCACTGCGGTACGGCGACGCCTGGCACGGCTCCGGCCTCGACGCCGCCGGGCTCACGGCCGTACGGGAGAGGCTCGGGGTGCTCGGGGAGGCGGCGGGCCGCGATCCGGGGACGCTGAGGCTGACGGCGGGCGCCTTCCTCGTACCGCCGGGCTTCGAAGCCGCCGTACAGGGGCCGGGGCGGCCGCTGGGCGGGCCGGGGGCGAGCGCCGAGAGCGTACGGGACGAGCTGGGTGCGCTGGCCGACGCGGGGCTCTCGGTGTGCTCGCTGTGGCTTCCGCTGGCCGCGGAGGCGGTCGCCGACGGGCTCGCGTGGACGGCGGAGGAGATCCTTTCGTATTTCTCCAAAGACTGAGGTCCCGGCCGGTCAGCCTGTGGTGATCATGACAAAATGCTGGTAGTCATGCCCGCATGGCGTTACGTCGATTGCGGCCGGGAATCGGAAAACCGGCGGTCGTCCTGGCCGCCCTGACACTGCTCCTCGCCGCGTGCGGCGAGGACGGCGGGGGCTCCTCGAACTCCGCGGGCAACGGGAGGACGAAGCTCAAGGTGGCCGCGCTGCCGCTGACGGACTCCGCGGCCCTGTACATCGCGCGGGACCGCGGGCTGTTCGAGAAGGAGGGCCTGGACGTCACGATTCAGCCCGTCCAGCAGAGCATCCAGGCGCTGCCCGCGCTGTCCAAGGGGCAGGTCGACGTGATCGCGAGCGCGAACTACGTGACCTTCCTGCAGGCCGACGAGAAGGGCACGCTCGACCTGCGCATCCTCGCCGAGGGGGTGCGGACCGCACCGCACATGATGGACGTACTGGTCCCCGAGGACTCGAAGGTCAAGACGGTCGCCGATCTCGCGGGCAAGAAGGTCGCCGTCAACATCCTCAACAACATCCAGTCCCTCACCCTCAACGCGATCCTCGACAAGCAGGGCGTCGGCCGGCCCGTCTACCGGCAGATCGCCTTCCCGCAGATGGGGCCCGCGCTGGAGCGGGGACAGGTCGACGCGGTGCACGCGGTGGAGCCGTTCGACAGCGCGATCCAGGGGGAGTTGAAGGCGAAGGTGCTGATGGACGGCGGGTCGGCGCCGGTCCAGTCGCTGCCCATCAGCGGGTACGTCACCACGAAGAAGTTCGCCACGGACCATCCGGAGGCGGCGGCGGCGTTCCGGCGCGCCATCGAGGCGGCGTCGAAGATCGCGGCCACGGAGCCCTCGGCCGTACGGGACGAACTCCCCAAGTACACCAAGGTGACGGCGGAGCAGGCGCAGACGATCGGTCTGCCCGCCTATCCGACGTCGACGGACGCGGCACAGTTGCGGCGGCTGACCCGACTCATGGAGGACCAGGGACTGTTGAAGTCGTCGATCGATCCGGCGACCCTGCTGGTCAAGTGAGGCGGCGGGGTTGGCCCGGGAGCGGCGGCGGACCTCGCGGGGACGGCCGGTGCGGCGCGAGGGCGTGAACCGGCCCGGGCGGCCGACGCGGCTTCGACGACGTCAGGAGTACGGGCTCGGCCTGCTCGGCGTCGTACTGGCCTTCGGGGTCTGCGAGATCGTCGGGCGGGCCGGGCTCGTCCGGCGCAGCTACCTGCCGCCCGCCTCCGAAGTCCTCGCCCGCGCCGCGGAGTTGGCGGGCGACCGGTCCTTCCTGGACGGGGTCGGGGCCACCCTGTGGGCCTGGGCGCTGGGGCTGGGGCTCGCCGTCGTCATCGCCGTGCCCGTCGGTCTGCTCCTCGGCAGCCTGCCGGTCGTCGACTCCGCCGTCCGTGTGATCGTCGAGTTCCTGCGGCCGCTGCCCTCCGTCGCGCTGATCCCCCTTGTCTCGCTGCTCCTCGGCACCGGCACCGAGACCGAGGTCGCGCTGATCACGTACGCCTCCGTCTGGCCCGTCCTCTTCAACACGATCTACGGCCTCGGCGAGACGGACCCGCTGGCCAAGGACACGCTGCGAGCCTTCGGCTTCGGCCGGCCGTCCGTCCTCCTCCGCGTCGAACTCCCCGCCACGGCGCCCTTCATCGCGGCCGGCATCCGCATCTCGGCCGCGATCGCCCTCATCCTCGCGGTCGCCACGGAACTCCTCTCCGGCTTCGGCGAGGGCCTCGGCATCTTCATGGCCCAGGCGAGCCTGGCCACCGACGGCACCCGCGACGTCCTCGCGGGAGTGGTGTGGGCGGGCGCGCTGGGGTTGGTCATCAACGGCGTACTGGTGTGGTGCGAACGACGGTTGTTCCCCTGGACACCGGAGCGACGGGGGAGCGGGGCGTGAGCGAGGGGCAGAAGGACAGCAGGGCACCGGATGACGCCCGCACCCCGACACCCGCAAGGTCGGCCCTCTCGTCCCACCGCCCCGACCGATCCGCCCCGTCGGCAACCTCCGCCCGCGACGCGCACCCCTCCCACCTCCTCCTCCGCCTTCTGGTCCTCCTACTCGCCCTAGCCGCCTGGCAGTTGGCGGCCGACGCCCACGGCAGCGTCTACTTCCCGCCCCCGAGCCGTATCGCCCACCGCGCCTACGAGCTGTGGTTCTCCGGCCCCGTCCGGCACCTGTTCCTCACCTCGGCCGCCTTCGAGGACGTGCTGCCGAGCCTCGGGCGCATGGCGGCCGGGTTCGGGATCGCCGCCCTCGGCGGGATCGCGGCCGGCGTCGTCGTCGGGCGGTCACGGTGGGCGTACGCCGTGTGCAACCCGGTGCTCCAGTTCGCCCGGGCCGTACCGCCCCCGGCACTCGTGCCCGTCCTCGTCGTCGTCCTCGACTTCGGTACGCCCATGCAGATCACGTCGATCGCCTTCAGCGCCGTATGGCCGGTGCTCATCAACACCGCGGAAGGCGTACGCAACACCGACCCCCTCCGCATCGACGTCGCCGCCGTCCTCCGCCTCGGCCCCCTGGAACGGCTCCGCTTCCTGCTGCTCCCCTCCGCCCTGCCCCGCATCTTCGCCGGCCTCCGCCTGAGCCTGTCGCTCTCCCTCATCCTCATGGTGTTCTCGGAACTCCTGCCCGGCACCGCCGACGGCATCGGCTTCACCCTCACCGACGCCCAGTCCCGCTCCGACCTGCTCACCGTCTGGGCGGCCCTGCTCCTGCTCGGCGTCCTCGGCCACCTGCTCAACACCGCCCTCCTGGCGGTCGAAAGACGCCTCATCGGACGGGGAAGGACGACACCGTGACCCTCCGCCTCGACGCCCTAGGCCAGCGCTACGGCGACCACCTCGTCCTGCACGGCATCGACCTCACCGTCCCCGACGGCCAACTCCTGTGCGTCGTCGGCCCGTCCGGCTGCGGCAAGTCCACCCTCCTGCGCACCGTCGCCGGACTGCAGCCCGCGAGCGAGGGCACGGTCACCGTCGACGGCACCCCGGTCACCGGCGTGCCCGACCAACTCGCCGTCGTCTTCCAGGACTACGGCCGCTCCCTCTTCCCCTGGCTCACCGTCCGCGACAACGTCGCCCTGCCGCTGCGCCGCCGCGGACTCGCGAGGGCCGAGCGCCGCGCCGAGGCCGAACGCATCCTGGAGCGCGTCGGCCTCGACGGCGCCGGCTGCCGCCACCCCTGGCAGCTGTCCGGCGGCATGCAGCAGCGCGTCGCCATCGCCCGCGCCCTGGTCTGCCGCCCCTCGCTGCTGCTGATGGACGAACCCTTCGGCTCCCTGGACGCCCAGACCCGCGAGGACCTGGAGGACCTCCTCCTGGAGGTCCACCGCACCGACGGCGCGACCATCGTCTTCGTCACCCACGACATCGACGAGAGCGTGTACGTCGGCGACCGCGTCGTCGTCCTCTCGCCGGGCCCGGGCTCCCGTGTCGTCCTCGACCTCCCGGTCCAACTCCCGGGAAAGCGCGACCAGATAGGCACCCGGGGCCTGCCGGAGTTCGTCGAGCTCAGGGCGGAGGTGGGGCGGGCGGTGCGAGGGGCTCAGGGATACCCGACGGGTTGATCAATTCACCCATATGTCCTGCCACACCATCCGGTGGTCCGAGGTCACCACGGTCCTGCCGTCGCCCACGAGGCGGTACAGCGGGTCGTCGGACGTCGGCCAGAAGACGCCGTTCGCCCCGGGGACCAGGCCCTTGGACGGGATGATGTGGTCGACGCGGAGGTTGCCCGGCGCGGTGTCGCTGAAGTCGCCCGTGTCGTAGGCGGGGTCGCCCTTCTGGCCGATGTTCGCGCCGCCCTGCACCCGCGCCGCCTCCACGCCGCCCGCGCTGGCCGGCGGGGTGGCCGGCAGGCGCACCGCGGGGTGTTCGAGGAGCTGCCGGATGGCGTGGTCGTAGCTGTCGCCGTCCAGCGGGTCCGCGTTCTGGTCGCCCGCGATGACGAACCGCTCGCCGGGGTGGAGTCCGCCCCGCATGCCCTTGTCGTCATACAGGTAGGCGCTGCGGTGCCGGCCGCCGATGTAGTCGGCCCAGAGGCGGATCTCGTCGTGGTTGCGCCGGCCGTTGCGGTCCTCGGTGCCGTCGAAGGTGGGCGGCGTCGGGTGCGACACCAGGAAGTGCACCGTCTCGCGGCCGATGCGCACCGGCACGTCCCAGTGGCTCTTGGAGGACAGACGGAAGACCGCGAGTGCCGCGTCGGTGTAGTAGCCGGGCGGGATCACGTTCCCCGGCATGTCCTTCCACAGGAAGTTCTGGAACGTGCGCACCGCCCGTGCGGCGAGCGGGAACTTGGAGAGCACCACCAGGCCGTACTGCCCGGGGAAGAAGCCGTAGCCGAAGCAGTCCTGCGCGTACGCGTCCGAACCGGGCGTCGTCACCACGCCGTTCTTGCCGTCGAAGTCCACGCCCGAGGGCACTCCGGTGTTCACCGGTGCCGTGAAGTGGTGCGGGAAGTGGATCGGACGGGCACCGCTCTGTCCGACGGCGAGGTAGTTCTTCAGGAACAGGCGGACCGCGGCGCCCTGGTCGTCGTAGTCGAACTCGTTGATCAGCAGCACGTCGGGGTCGACCCGCTGGATGGTCTCCGCGACGTTCTTCGCCTGCTGGTTGTCCGGCGTGGACAGGTCCGTGACGAGGGCGCCCTGGGTCGAACGGTTCAGCGAGGCGTTGAAGGTGGCGAACCGGACGCTGCGGCCGTGCCGTTCGGCCGCCGCCGCGGGCAGGGCCGCGGTGCCGGCCAGCGCCGCCCCGGCGAGCGAGGCGAGTGCGGTACGGCGGGAGAGGCTTCTGGTGTGGTGGTTCATCGGGGCTCCGGTTCCTGCGAGACGGACGAGATGTCCGAGGACTTGGGGACACGTGAACTCCCGTAGTCTGCGCGCGTAGAGATGAACGCCACAAGGGCCCGTCAGAACTCCCGGATTCACCCTCGATTCACGCGATGGTGTGATCATGTCCCGCCCCGCGGATGCCCTTCCGGGGCCCTGGGTAGAGCCCGGGCCATGACGCAGCAGCCCTTCGAACTCCCGCACTTCTACATGCCGTACCCCGCGCGGCTGAACCCGCATGTCGACGAGGCCCGCGCCCACTCGACCGCGTGGGCGCGCGAGATGGGCATGCTGGAGGGATCCGGGATCTGGGAGCAGTCCGACCTCGACGCGCACGACTACGGACTGCTCTGCGCCTACACCCATCCCGACTGCGACGGCCCCGCGCTCTCGCTGATCACCGACTGGTACGTGTGGGTCTTCTTCTTCGACGACCACTTCCTGGAGACCTTCAAGCGCAGCCAGGACCGCGCGGGCGGCAAGGCCTACCTGGACCGGCTGCCCCTGTTCATGCCGATGGACCTGTCGACCCCGATGCCCGAGCCCGAGAACCCCGTCGAGGCCGGACTCGCCGACCTGTGGACGCGCACGGTGCCGTCGATGTCCGCCGACTGGCGCCGCCGTTTCGCCGTGGCGACCGAGCACCTGCTCAACGAGTCCCTGTGGGAGCTGTCCAACATCAACGAGGGCCGGATCGCCAACCCCGTCGAGTACATCGAGATGCGCCGCAAGGTCGGCGGAGCGCCCTGGTCGGCGGGGCTCGTGGAGTACGCGACCGCCGAAGTCCCCGCGTCCGTCGCGGGGTCGAGGCCGCTCAGGGTGCTGATGGAGACCTTCTCGGACGCCGTCCACCTGCGCAACGACCTGTTCTCCTACCAGCGCGAGGTCGAGGACGAGGGCGAGAACAGCAACGGCGTGCTCGTCCTGGAGACCTTCTTCGACTGCACCACCCAGGAGGCCGCCGACACCGTCAACGACATCCTGACCTCACGCCTGCACCAGTTCGAGCACACCGCGCTCACCGAAGTGCCCGCACTCGCCCTGGAGAAAGGTCTCACCCCGCCCGAGGCCGCCGCCGTCGCCAACTACACGCGGGGCCTTCAGGACTGGCAGTCCGGCGGCCACGAATGGCACATGCGCTCCAGCAGGTACATGAACGCACGCGCGCGTACCGCGCGTCCCTGGCACGGCCTGACCGGCCCCGGCACCTCCGCCGCCGACGTCGGCGCGCTGCTCGCGGCGGCCGGCGCCGAGCGCCTGCGCGCGTACACGCACGTGCCCTTCCAGAAGGTCGGCCCGTCCGTGCTGCCCGACTTCCACATGCCCTTCGAGGTGGAGCTGAGCCCCCATCTGGAGGCCGCGCGGCCCCGGCTCACCGCCTGGATGCACGCCATGGGCATGCTCCAGGAGGGCGTCTGGGACGAGGACAAGCTCGCCGCGTGCGACCTCGCGCTCTGCTCGGCGGGCCTCGACCCGGACGCCACCCCCGAGGCCCTCGACCTCAGCGCCCAGTGGCTCGCCTGGGGCACCTACGGCGACGACTACTACCCGCTCGTCTTCGGCAACCGCCGCGACCTGGCCGCCGCCCGCCTGACCACACAGCGCCTGGCCGACTGCATGCCCGTCGACGGCGAGGCGACCGTCGCACCGGCCAACGGCATGGAGCGCGGCCTGATCGACCTCTGGGCACGGACCACGGCGGCGATGACCCCGGACGAACGGCGCACGCTCAAGGACTCGGTGAACGTGATGACCGAGAGCTGGGTGTGGGAGCTGTCCAACCAGCTGCAGAACCGCATCCCCGACCCCGTCGACTATCTGGAGATGCGCCGCGCCACCTTCGGCTCCGACCTCACCCTCAGCCTGTGCCGCATGGGCCACGGCCCCGCCGTACCGCCCGAGGTCTACCGCAGCGGCCCGGTCCGCTCCCTGGAGAACGCCGCGATCGACTACGCGTGCCTGGTCAACGACGTCTTCTCGTACCAGAAGGAGATCGAGTACGAGGGCGAGATCCACAACGCGATCCTGGTCGTGCAGAACTTCTTCGGCGTGGACTACCCGACCGCCCTCTCCGTCGTGCACGACCTCATGACCCAGCGCATGCAGCAGTTCCAGCACGTCGCGGAGAACGAACTGCCCGTCGTCCACGACGACTTCGACCTCTCGGACGAGGCACGCGAGATCATGCGGAACTATGTGAAGGACCTCCAGAACTGGATGGCGGGCATCCTCAACTGGCACCGGACGGTCGACCGATACAAGTCGGACTACCTGTCCCGCCGCACCCACGCCTTCGTCCCCGATCAGCCGCCCGCGGTACCCGTTCCATGATGTCCGGAATCTTTCACCCTTTCGGGCGGAACAGGGCATTCCCGGAACTTCGGCGATGCGCCACGAGTCCTGTGAGGTGAGGGAACAAGACCACAGAACACACGGGGGTGTTCGATCTTGACCGACATCATCGAGAGGATCACCGAGGGCGGTACGGGGGACGCGGCACCGGCTCCGGACGAACTGGCGCCGTACGTGGCGCGGTTGCCCGTCCCGCCGGTACTGCGGCCCGGCTCCGGGGACGTCCTGCGCGAGACGGAGATCGCCCTGCGCCCGACCTGGATCCGGCTGCACCCGCAGCTCCCGCCGACCCTGATGTGGGGTTACGACGGCCAGGTGCCGGGCCCGACCATCGAGGTGCGCCGGGGGCAGCGCGTCCGGATCGCCTGGACCAACCGGATCCCCAAGGGCGGCGAGTACCCGGTCACTTCGGTGGAGGTGCCGCTCGGCGCGCCGGGCTCCGCACCGCCGAACACCGAGCCCGGCCGCGGCGGCGCCGAGCCGAACAAGGACGTCGCCGCCCTGCCCGCCTGGTCGGTGACCCACCTGCACGGCGCCCAGACGGGCGGCGGCAACGACGGCTGGGCGGACAACGCGGTCGGATACGGTGACGCCCAGCTCTCGGAGTACCCGAACGAGCACCAGGCGGTGCAGTGGTGGTACCACGACCACGCCATGAACATCACGCGGTGGAACGTGCACACGGGCCTGTACGGCACCTACCTCGTCCGTGACGACGAGGAGGACGCCCTCGGGCTCCCCGGCGGGGAGCGGGAGATCCCGCTGCTGCTCGCCGACCGCAACCTGGACACCGACGAGGACGGCCGCCTCAACGGCCGGCTGCTGCACAAGACGGTGATCGTCCAGCAGCAGAACCCGGAGACCGGCAAGCCGGTCACCCTCCCGTTCACCGGCCCGTACACCACGGTCAACGGCCGCATCTGGCCGTACGCCGAAGTGGACGCGGCCTGGTACCGCTTCCGGCTGGTCAACGCGTCCAACGCGCGCATCTACAACCTCGTCCTGGTCGACGAGGAGGACAACCCGGTGCCGGGCGTCGTCCACCAGATCGGCAGCGACGGCGGGCTGCTGCCCCGCCCGGTCCCGGTCGACTTCGACGCCGCGCTGCCGACACTCACTGCCGCCCCGGCCGAGCGCTTCGACCTCCTCGTCGACTTCCGGGGCCTCGCGGGCAGGAAGCTCCGCCTGGTCAACAAGGGCCGCAACCAGCCCGCGGGCGTGCCCGACCCGGCGGGTGACGTACGCTACCCGGCCGTCCTGGAGTTCCGCGTCGGCGACTGCGCGGGGACGGACACCTTCGAGCTGCCCGAGGTGCTCTCCGGCTCCTTCCGCCGGCTCACGCACGACATCCCGCACGGCCACCGCCTGATCGTGCTCACCCCGCCCGCCACCAAGGGGGCCGGCGGCCACCCGGAGATCTGGGAGATGACCGAGGTCACCGACCCCGGTGACATCCAGGTCCCCGCGGACGGCGTCATCCAGCTCAAGGGAGCCGACGGCACGACGAAGACGTACCGGCGCACCTCCAGGACGTTCAACGACGGCCTGGGCTTCACCATCGCCGAGGGCTCCTACGAGCAGTGGAGCTTCCTCAACCTCGCGCCGATCGTCCACCCGATGCACATCCACCTGGCCGACTTCCAGCTGCTGGGCCGGGACGCCTACGACGTCTCGGGCTTCGACCCGGCGGTCGGCGGCACTCACACGCCGATCGCCTTCGACGCGGGCACCCAGCTCCCGCTGGCGCCCAACGAACTCGGGTACAAGGACGTGTTCCGGGTGCCCGGCGGTCAGATCCTGCGCGTCATGGGCAGGTTCGACGGCGCGTACGGCCGGTTCATGTACCACTGCCACCTCCTCGAACACGAGGACATGGGCATGATGCGGCCCTTCGTCGTGATGCCCGAGGAGGCGCTGAGGTTCGACCACGGCGGGGCGCACGGCAGCCACGGGGAGGGTCACACCGGCTGAGTCTCCGCACGCGCCGCGTGCTCCACGGCGGCTCGCGCAAGCGCCCGGACCATCGGGTGCGGGCGTGAGCCGTCGCCCGCCAGCTCCGGCTGGAAGAGGGAGGCCAGGAAGAAGGGATGGCCGGGGAGTTCGGCCATGCGGACGTTGCCGTCCTCGTCGAGGCCGGAGAAGCGCATCCCGTGCGCGCGCAGCGTGTCGAGATGACGGGAGGGGCCGTACTTGCAGAAGTAGCGCTCCACCGTGCGCTCCGAACCGATCACGGACTGGGCCAGCGAGTCCGCTTCGAGCGCGACCACGCCCTCGTGGCCGACGAGTGAGCAGGCCAGCGGCTCGATCAGCAGGTCCTCGGCGTCCGGGTCGCTCTCCGCGTGCGCCACCCGGGTCAGCCCGCACACGTTGCGGGCGAACTCCAGCATGGCGTGCTGGAACCCGCCGCAGGTGCCGAGGAACGGGATGCCGTCCTCACGTGCGGTGCGGACGGCCGACAGCACGCCCGCCTGGCTGCGGTACGGGCTGCCGGGCACCACCCACACGGCGTCGAACCCGTGCACCGCGCCCACCTCCTCCGCGTCCTCGGACGGGATCCAGTAGGAGTCGAGGACCAGCCGCTCGCGTTCGGCGAGGGCGTCGAGCAGAAGCGGGATGCGCGTGTGCGCCACGACGTTGGGGGAGCGGTCCCCGACCAGGGCGATCTTCGCGATACGGGCTGCGTTGTTCGGCATGTCCTCATCCTGGGCACCGCCCCCGCATCGCGTCCAACGATGATTTCTGCACTCTCGATAAGCCCGCCTGATGGCACCCTGGTGGGCATGGACCCGCACCTCCTGCGCACCTACGTCACCGTCGCCCGCCTCGCCTCCTTCTCCGAGGCCGCCCGCGAGCTCGGCTACACCCAGTCGGCGGTGTCCCAGCACATCGCGGCCCTCGAACAGGACCTGGGCGCGCCCCTCCTCACCCGCCGCCCGGTCGCCCCGACCGCGGCCGGTGATCGACTGCTCGAACACGCGGGCCCGCTGCTGCTGCGCCTCGACGCGGCCCGCGCGGACGTCGTACGGATGGCATCCGCCCCCGAACACGGCCTGACGCTCGCCGCCGCCCCCACCGCGCTCACCCCCGAGGCCGTCGCCGCCCTCCCCGCGGCCGGCGTCACCTTGCGCGTCCTGCCCCGCGACGACATCCCGGCCACCGTCGCCACCGGCACCGCGGACCTCGGCCTGGTCGACGGCCTGGCCGCGCCCAGCGACCCGCTGCGCCTGCCCGACGTGGCGCCGCTGACCACGCACGGCGTGGGGGAGGAGCCGGTGTGCGTGCTCCTGCCCGCCTCGCACCCGCTGGCCCGGCGCCCGGGACTGCGCCTCGGCGACCTCGCCGACGCCCGCTGGCTCGACGCCCCGGACGCGGGACTCCCGCTGCCCCAGCTGCGCGCTGCGAACGGCGGCCACGGCTTCCGCCCCGCCCTGCGATACGAGGGCACCGACGTCCGCACCCTCACAGCCCTGGCCGCCGCGGGCCGCGGCCTCGCCCTGCTGCCGCGGTCCGCGGCCACCGGAGTGCCGGGCACGGTCGCCGTCCCGCTCACGCACCCACGGGTCGTACACCGCACGGAACTGGTGTGCACCGGCTCACTCCGCGGAGCGCCCGCGGCGCTGGCAAAGGCGCTGGGCGCACGCGCCTGACCTCGCGCGCCGCCGCGGGAGACGCACGGCTTCCGTACTTGACCGCCGGTCAGTCTCACTCGTTCGTGGCTCGTCGTGCGCCGGCGCCCCGGGTAGCGATCCAGCCGGAGGCGATCCATGGAACAGACAGCGTTGCGTCCCAAGCCGATGCCGGGCCAGGACCCCGGCCGCACCCGGCCCAGCGTCCCGGCCCGGCGCCCGCATGCCGCGCGCCGACGGGCCCGACGGCTGCGGGCCGCGCTCTTCGGCCTGTTCGTCGGAACGGTCCTGGTGCTGTCCGGGATCGGCATCGGCACGGTCGGCGCCACGGTCATCGGCATGAGCAAACTCGCCGACCTGCAGCGCGAGGCCCGGGCCCACCCCGGTCCTTCGGCGCCGCCGCCCACCGCGACACCGTCCCCGTTCCCGTCCACGTCCCCGGCGCCCCCCATGGCGACCCTCGGCCTGGAGGCCGTGGACGCCGACAAGGCCGGCGCCCTGATCGTCGGCGTGCACGTCCCGGGCCCGGGCTACACGGCCGGCCTGGTCCGCGGCGACGTACTCCTCGCCTACGACCGGACCCGGATCGACTCGGCCGCGGACCTCGCCCGAGCCGTCGCCGACACCCGCCCCGGCACCGAGATCACCCTGACGGTCCGTCACCGAAGCGGCGGCTACCAGCAGTTGACGGTCGTACCCGGCTTCGTCACCTGAGCAAACACGTCCACCCGTGAAAACCACTGGTCCGGTCCGGCCGTACCGGCCACGATGAGCCCATGCTGAGCACCCTTCTCGCCTTCCTCGGCGCCTGTACGCTGATCGCCGCCTCGCCCGGGCCCAGCACCGTGCTGATCATCAAGCAGTCGCTGCACAGCAGGCGCTCCGGTTTCCTCACCGTGCTCGGCAACGAGACCGGCGTGTTCGTCTGGGGCGTCGTCGCCGCCCTCGGCCTGACCGCGCTGCTCGCGGCCTCCGAAGTGGCGTACGACGTGATGCGGGTCGTCGGCGCGGTCGTCCTCGTCGGCTTCGGCGTCCAGGCGCTGCGCCGGGCCCGGCGCAGCAAGGACGCCACGGACGGCTGGGAGGCCGGCGGGAAGAGCGGCTGGGCCGCCTACCGCGGCGGTCTGCTGCTCAACCTCGCCAACCCCAAGGCGGCCGTCTTCGCGATGTCCTTCCTGCCGCAGTTCGTACCCGAGGGCGCCCCGCATCTGCCGGCCATGGTCGGACTCGCCGCGCTCTGGGCGGTCTACGAGGTCGGCTACTACGGCCTGTACGTGTGGTTCGTCGGCCGGATGCGGGCCGTGCTGTCCCGCGCCGGGGTGCGCCGGCGCCTGGAACAGGTCTCCGGAGGCGTACTGCTCCTGCTCGGGGTGCGCCTGGCCCTCGAGGGCTGAGGCCTGGAGAGCCGACGCTCGTGACCGCCGGAGCACCGCCAAGACGCGCAGACCGGTCGCGCCGCCCCCGCTGTACGGGCAGGATGCTGCCCGTAGTCCCTTGTGGTCCTTTCACCCGCTCAGGGAGGCCCGGATGACCGGCAGCACGCTCGCGCCCTTCACCGCCGACGACTACCGGGCCCGTATGGACCGCGCGGCGCGTGCCGCCGCCGACGCGGGGCTCGCCGGGCTCCTCGTGGCACCCGGCCCGGACCTGGTGTGGCTGACCGGCTACGCGCCCACCGCGGCCACCGAACGGCTCACCCTGCTGGTCCTGGCCCAGGGACGCGCCCCCGTCCTCGTCGTGCCCACCCTGGAGGCCCCCGACGCGGCCGAGGCGGCCGGCGCGCCCGCCCTGAACCTGCGCGACTGGACCGACGGCAAGGACCCCTACGCCGCGACCGCCGCCCTCCTCGACGTCAGCGGCCGCTTCGGCATCAGCGACAACGCCTGGGCGATGCACCTCCTGGGCCTGCAGCGGGCGCTGCCCGGCACCTCGTACGCCTCCCTCACCGAGGCCCTGCCGATGCTGCGCGCGGTCAAGGACGCGGCGGAACTCGATCTCATGGCGGCCGCGGGAGCGGCCGCTGACGCAACGTTCGAGGAGATCCGGAAGGTTCCCTTCGCGGGCCGCAAGGAGTCCGCGGTCGGCGCGGACCTCGCCGACCTGCTGCGGAAGTTCGGGCACTCCCAGGTCGACTTCACCATCGTCGCCTCGGGACCGAACGGCGCCAACCCGCACCACGAGGTCGGCGACCGCGTCATCGAACGCGGCGACATGGTCGTCCTCGACTTCGGCGGCCTCAAGGACGGCTACGGCTCCGACACCTCCCGCACCGTCCACGTCGGCGAACCCACCGACGAGGAGCGCCGCGTGCACGACCTGGTGCGCGAGGCCCAGGAGGCCGGTTTCCGGGCGGTGCGGCCCGGCGTCGCCTGCCAGGAAGTCGACCGGGCCGCCCGCGCGGTCATCGACGACGCCGGGTACGGCGAGTACTTCATCCACCGCACCGGGCACGGCATCGGCGTCACCACGCACGAACCGCCGTACATGATCGAGGGCGAACAGCAGCCCCTCGTGCCCGGCATGTGCTTCTCGGTCGAACCCGGCGTCTATCTGCCCGGGCGGTTCGGTGTGCGCATCGAGGACATCGTCACCGTCACCGCGGACGGCGGGCGCCGGCTCAACAACACCGACCGCGAGATGGTCATAGTGGACTGAAGCAGCCACCAGGAGCCCCAACACCCCCGAGTGACGACGGCGCGACCATGACCCAGGCACCGACACCCACCGCGGACACCGTCCGCCGGCTGGTCAGTTCCCTGCTCAAGGACGGTGCGGGAGGCGCCGCCGGGCCCGAGGTGCGGCCCGTCGCCGAGGGCGGCGAGCACTCCACCTGGTGGGTCGGCGCCCGCCATGTGCTGCGCCTCGCCCCCGACCGGGAGGCCGCGGTCCGGCAGCGCCGCGAACTGCGCCTGCGGGACCTGGTGCGCCCGCACCTCCCGGTCGCCGTGCCGACCGGCGTGGCGCACGGCGAGTGGGCGCCCGGGCTGACGTACACGCTCGACACCAGGGTGCCGGGCGGCTCGGCGGAGGAGCACGACGTGTCCGCGGTCGGCGAGGCCGACCTCGCCGGGCTGCTCACGGGGCTGCGGGAGGTGCCCGCGCGGCAGGCCGAGACGCTCGGCGTGCCGCGTGTCGCCCCGCGCTCCCTGGAGGCGCTGCGGCGGGCCGCCGAACGCGCCGCCGGGCGCCTGGCCGCGGCCGACGAGTTCGACGCGGCCCGCCTGCAGCAGCTCACCCTGCCGGCCGCCGTCCAGCTCGCGGCCCAGCCCGGCACGGCCGTCCTGGTCCACCACGACCTCACGGGCGAGCACCTCGTCGTCAGCGCCGACGGGCGGGTGCGCGGCGTCCTCGACTGGACCCACGCGGTCGTCGGCGACCCCGCCGAGGACATCGCGGGCCTCGCGACCGCCGTCGGCTCCCCGGCGGCCGTCCGCGCCGCCACCCTCGCCGGCTACGGCGCCCGCCCCTGCCTCCGCGGCCTGTGGCTGGCCCGCTGCGACACGCTGATCCGCCTGGCGGCCCGCCTGGAGGACGGAAACACCGACCCGCTGCCTCTCCTGAGGCTGCGACTCCGCCGCGCCTGGGAGGCGATCCTGCTGGAGAGGGTGACGGAACTGCGGGACGAGGAGGCGGACGAGGAGCTGTAGGGGGCGCGCCCGCCCCGCCGCCCCGACGCCCTCACCCCTGCAACAGCACCACCGCCGACTCCCCCGGCACATGCAGCACCCCGTCCGCCCCCGGGGCCTCCACCGGCTCCCACGCGGCCAGTACGCGCGCGTGGCGTGGGCCCAGGGGGATCGCTGCCGGGGACTTCGCGAGGTTGACGGCCACTCGGACGTCTCCGCGGCGGAAGGCCAGCCAGCGTTCCTGTTCGTCGTAGGCCACCTTGGTGTCGGCGAGGTCGGGATCCGTGAGGTCGGCCTGTTCGTGGCGCAGTGCGACGAGGCGGCGGTACCAGGCGAGCACGCGCGCGTGGGGCTCGTTCTCCGGCTCGGTCCAGTCGAGGCAGGAACGGTCACGGGTCGCCGGGTCCTGCGGGTCGGGCACGTCCTCCTCCGCCCACCCGTGCGCCGCGAACTCCCGCCGCCTGCCCCGCCGTACGGCCTCGGCCAGCTCCGGATCGGTGTGGTCGGTGAAGAACTGCCAGGGCGTGCCCGCCGCCCACTCCTCGCCCATGAAGAGCATCGGCGTGAAGGGCGCCGTGAGGGTCAGCGCGGCCGCACAGGCCAGCAGGCCGGGGGAGAGGGTCGCCGAAAGCCGGTCCCCCTGGGCGCGGTTGCCGATCTGGTCGTGGGTCTGGCTGTAGCCGAGCAGCCGGTGCGCGGCCACGCGCGTGCTGTCCAGGGGGCGCCCGTGGTGGCGGCCCCGGAAGCTGGAGTACGTACCGTCGTGGAAGTACCCGCGGGTGAGCGTCTTGGCGACCGCGGCCATCGGAGCGCGCCCGAAGTCGGCGTAGTAGCCCTGGGACTCGCCGGTCAGCGCGGTGTGCAGGGCGTGGTGGAAGTCGTCGTTCCACTGCGCGTGCAGCCCGAGCCCGCCCCCCTCGCGGGGCGTGATGAGCCGCGGGTCGTTCAGGTCGGACTCGGCGATCAGGAACAGCGGCCGGCCCGTCTCGGCCGCGAGGGCGTCCACGGCCGTCGACAGCTCCTCCAGGAAGTGGCACGCGCGCGTGTCCGCGAGCGCGTGCACCGCGTCCAGCCGCAGCCCGTCGACCCGGTAGTCCCGCAGCCAGGCGAGCGCACTGCCCAGCAGATAGGCCCGCACCTCGTCCGACCCCGGCGCGTCCAGGTTCACCGCGGAACCCCACGGCGTGTGGTGCGTGTCCGTGAAGTACGGCCCGAACACGGGCAGGTAGTTCCCCGACGGCCCCAGATGGTTGTGCACGACGTCCAGGACCACGCCGAGCCCGAGTTCGTGCGCCCGGTCGACGAACCGTTTCAGCCCCTCGGGTCCGCCGTACGGCTCGTGCACGGCCCACAGGGAGACACCCTCGTACCCCCAGCCGTGCCGCCCGGGGAACGGGCACAGCGGCATCAACTCGACGTGCGTGACGCCCAGTTCCACGAGATGCCCGAGCCGCTCGGCGGCCGCGTCCAGGGTGCCCTCGCGCGTGTACGTGCCCACGTGCAGCTCGTACAGCACCGCGCCCGGCAGCGCCCGCCCGGCCCACTCGGCGCGCCACGCGTACCGTCCGTGGTCGACGACCGCGCTCAGCCCGTCCGGGCCGTCCGGCTGGCGGCGCGAGCGGGGATCGGGCAGCACGGGCCCGTCGTCGACCGCGAAGCCGTACCGCGAGCCGTCCCGCGCCTCGGCCTCCGTCCGCCACCAACCCTCCCGCTCCGGATCGCGTTCCAACGCGCGCGTGGTGCCGTCGCACTGCAACGTCACCCGGCCGGCCTGCGGTGCCCACACCTCGAACTGCACGGACGGTCCCCTTCGTCTGCTCACCGTGATGTAGCCCGTCCATCGTCCTCGAAACGCGATCAATCCGCCTGTGAATCACCCCGTTTGCGGCCGGTGTCGTCAGGTACGCGCGCGTGGCGGGCGTTTTCTCGTTTTCTGGACACCCGGGGTTCACTGACCGACAATCACCAACGTGACGTCGTCCTTCGAGTCCAACACGTACCCCGCGCGGCTGTCCGACGTGGAGCGCGACAAGGCGCTGAAGGTGCTCCGTGACGGCGTCGCCATGGGAAGGCTCTCGCACGACACGTTCATCCGCCGGATGGAACTGGCCCTCGCCGCCCGCCGCTCCGACGAACTCGTCGCGCTCACCGCGGACCTGCCCCAGGAGAGCCGCTTCGCGCGCGCCGTCTTCGGCACCGTCGAGGCGGTCTCCGGCTTCACCGTGCGGCTGCGCCGGGCCTGGCAGGCCGAGCGCCTGCCCAAGCTGCTGCTGCCGCATCCGGCGGGCGGCCACTCCCTGCGCATCGGACGCGATCCGGCCAACGGCCTGCGCCTCACGCACGAGACCGTGTCCCGGGTGCACGCCGAACTGAGCCGCCAGGGCGGCATGTGGGTGCTGCGCGACCTGGGCTCGACCAACGGCACGACGGTGAACGGACGGCGGGTCATCGGCGCCGCCGTGGTGCGCGAGGGCGACCAGGTCGGCTTCGGGCGGATGTCCTTCCGGCTCGCCGCCGACTGAACGGCGACTGAGTCACACCTTAGCTTTGGCCTGAACATGACAGGCTGTTGACCTGGTGCGATGGCTCAAATCCCTTTCTCAACCGCGGTGTTGACGTACCACCCAAGTCGTGACTGACTGTGCGTACGCCATGTACGTCAGGTGAACCGACGGCACCGCATTGTGGAGGTGTGCCCTGCCGCCCCTCCTGCGCTACCCGACCGTCGACGAACTCGGCGCGCGGGCGGCAGCACTCGTCGCACGGCGTCCCGGGGACGCCCGTCTGCGCCGCGTGGGGACCTCCCGCGGCGGAACTCCCCTGTGGCTGCTTTCCGTCGGTCACGGCAGCCGTCAGGCCCTCGTCGTCGCCGGCCCGCACGCCAACGAACCCGTCGGCGGCGCCACCGTGCTGCGCCTGGCCGAACGCGCCCTGGCCGACCCGCGGTTCACCGAGGGCGCCGACGCCACCTGGAACCTGCTGCTCTCCCTCGACCCCGACGGGCTGCGCCGCAACGAGGGCTGGCTGCACGGCCCGTACACCCTCGGCCGGTACTTCCGGAACTTCTTCCGCCCCGGCTTCCTGGAACAGCCCGAGTGGCTGCCCGACGGCGCCGACCGCGCCGTACTCCCGGAGACCCGCACCCTGCTGGAGCTCCAGGAGGAGCTGCGGCCCTTCCTGCAGTGCTCCCTGCACGGCGTCGACGTCGGCGGCGGCTTCGTCGAGCTCACCCACGACCTGCCCGGCCTCGCCCAGCGCGTCGCCCACACCGCGGCCCGCCTCGGCATACCCCGCGAACTCGGCCCGTACGACACCCTCTACTGGCCCAGCCTCGGGCCCGCCGTCTACCGCATCCCGCCGCCCCGCCTCGGCGACCTGGCCGCGGCCATCACCGAGGCCGCCGTCGAGTCGACCTGGTACCACCCGCACCGGTACGGCACGGTGACCGCGGTCGTGGAGGCGCCGATGTGGGGCGTGGCCGCCGTGGCGGACGGCTCACCGCCCGCCGACGCGGCCGCCGTGCTGCGCACCGTCAGCCACACGCTGCGCCGCGACGCGCGCCTCCTGGAGGTGCTGCTGGCGCGGATCCGCCCGCATGTCGCGGGCGTTCCGGACGCGGAACGCCTGCTCGCCCCGGTGGACGACTATTTACTGGTCTGCCCAGGGCTCGCCGACGCATGGGACCCCGACGTCGCCGACGGGGCGCGCCCGCTGCCGCCGATGAGCACCGCCCACCTCGCCGCCCTGCGCATCGCCGGACGGCGCCTCGCCCTGCGCACGGCCGGACTGCTGCACCAGCTCGTCACGGCCGCCGGACGCGACCCGGCCGGCGTGCTGCCGGACCTCGACCGGCTCGTCGAGCTGTGGTGCGCCGACTACCGCGACGGCTGCGGGGCGCGCTGGATCCCGGTCGCGCGCCAGGTGGAGTACCAGTCACGGGTGGTGCTGGCCGCGTTCGAACTCGCCGCCCGGCACGCGCCCGCGTGCTCTCGTTCGGGTGAGTCGGGGTGGGGTTCGCAGGCCGCCGTGCCGATGCATCTGGAATGACGATCAGCACCACGGCGAAAGCGGTACGGGGCGGCCTGCTCGCCGCCGCCGTCCTCCTGGCAGGCGCCGCACCGGCGCAGGCGACGGCCCGGGACCACTTCCCCGGCAACTGGCTCTACCTCACCGTCACCAAGGGCGACGCCCGCTCCAGCGACACCCGCGGCACCCTGCTGCTGTGCGACCCGCCCCAGGGCCACGCGCACGCGGCCGAGGCGTGTGCCGAGCTGGCGGCGGTGGACGGCGACATCGACGCACTCCCGCCGAGGAGCGGCTTCTGCCCGATGATCTACGCCCCGGTGACCGTCCACGCGCGCGGGGAGTGGAGCGGCCGGAAGGTCGACTACGGCCAGACGTACCCCAACGCCTGCGTGCTGGCCGCACGTACCGGATCGGTGTTCGCGCTCGACGGCTGACCCACACGAGAGGACGGCGGCGGCTCAGGCCGCCCGGTCGCGCGCGTGCCGTGCCGCCAGGACGACGGTACGGGACTGATGTTCGACCTGGTGCTCCAGTGGCACCCAGCGGGCCCGGAAGCGCTCCGCGAAGGCGTTGCTCCAGGCCGCCACGAGCCGCTCCAGGCGCGGCGCCGCGCGGTCGTCGGTCTCCTGCAGGACCCGCAGCAGCATCGCCGCCGCCCGCAGCGGCAGCCGCCGCCCGAACGCGTCCACGCTGCCGACGTACGCCATCGTGTTGTCGGCCGGCGGCGTGTGCATCCAGTCCGCCGCGAGCCCCGGAACCAGGTCCAGCGCCCACTGCGCGGCCCGCAGCAGCGGCCCCTCGACGCCCTCGAGGCGCGGCTGGGCGTCGCGCAGCACCCGCTCGACCTCGAGCCCGTCCCGCAGCAGCCGGCGCGCCAGCCGCCGGATCGCCGCGGCGGGCGCGGGGTGCGGGGCCGGGTCGTCGACCAGGTCGCTCGCCCACATCGGCACCTCCACCACCGCGGTCAGGCCGCCGTAGAGGTGGGTGCGGTACCAGGTGCTCTGCCGGGCGTCGTCCGGCATGCTCGGATAGGCGGCGCCCGCGCCGGGCGAGGGCATCACATGGACGCCGGGCCCGGACGCCGACCAGCCCGCCGCGTCCGAGGCGCCCGTCTCCACCGGGATGTGCAGCTCCGCCGCGGACTTGGCGAACGGCTCGGCCAAACCCGGTATGTCCTTGGTCAACTGCACCCAGCTGCCGCCCAGATCGGTCCCGTGCAGGGTCACCTGGAGATAGGGGCGCAGCTCGTCGATGACCCTGGTCAGCGCCAGTGTCTCGGGCGGCAGCCGGTCGGGCGGCAGCACCGACGGCGACCACTCGGGCTGTTCCTCGGCGGCGGGCCGGAAGAAGCCCAGGTGGTAGTCGAGCAGTGAGCGCGGCGCCGGAGTGACGTGCAGGCTGGCCCCGTCGGGGTCCGCGCACAGCAGGAAGTGCCAGGAGGTGTCGCCGCGCAACTCCCTTTCGTGCAGCACCCGTTCGGCCAGCGCGAGGAGAGTGGAACCGCCCGTGGGCTCGTTGGCGTGGGCGCCGGCCACGACCAGGACGGCGCGCCCGGCACGGCCCACGGACAGCAGGTGCAGGGGCCTGCCGGCCCGGGAGACGCCCACTTGCCGCAGGGTGCACAGGGCGGGCCTTTGGGCGGCCAACGCCCTTGCCGATGCGACGAGTTGGCTCACGGTGGGGTAGCGCAGCTGCGGCAGGAGACTCACCCCCGTCACGTCCGCCCGGCGGCTTCGCAATCCGCAGTACCCCACGGTCTCCGGTGGCTGTCAAGGTCACCCTGGGGGAGCCTCCAGGGGGCGCCCAGATGCATTTACCGCCAGCCGGAACGGCCATTGCGGCCAGCGGGGGGCGCGGGCTCCGCGGGGGCGGGGGCGCGGGCCCGGCTCACTGCTGGTGCAGCCCGCGTCCGGCGAGCGTCAGGAAGGCCTCGCCGACGGCCTCCGAGAGCGTGGGGTGCGGGTGGACGTGCCGGGCCACGTCCGAGGCGTGGGCGTCCCAGCCGACGATCAGCTGGCTC
Organism: Streptomyces cylindrosporus; assembly: GCF_022698165.1. Classification (GTDB taxonomy): domain Bacteria; phylum Actinomycetota; class Actinomycetes; order Streptomycetales; family Streptomycetaceae; genus Streptomyces; species Streptomyces cylindrosporus. The sequence continues at coordinate 300,229 of NZ_JALDAY010000003.1, read as the reverse complement.
TCGGCGATCATCTCGGACACGTGCGGGCCCACCAGATGCACGCCGAGCACCTGCCCGCCACCCGCCTCCGCGACGACCTTCACCATCCCGCCCTGCCCGTGCACCATCCCCTTCGCCACGGCGGTCAACGGCATGGTGTCGACGTCCACCTCGTGCCCACGCGCGCGTGCCTCCGCCTCGCTCAGCCCCACGGACGCGGTCTGCGGCGACGAGTACGTGACGCGCGGCACGGCCGCGTAGTCCACCGGCACGGACGGCACGCCCGCCAGGGTCTCCGCGACCAGCAGTCCTTCCGCGAACGACGCGTGCGCGAGGCCGAGCGACGGCGGCGGCAGCAGGTCACCGACGACATGGATTCCGGGCACCGCCGTCTCCAGCCGCGACCAGTCCGCCGGTACGACGAAGCCGCGCGCGTCCGTCGCCAGGCCCGCGGCGGCCAGGCCGAGGCCGTCGGTGACCGGGGCCCGCCCGACCGCCACCAGGAGCCGCTCCGCCTCGACCGTGCGGGTCTCGCCGCGAGCGGTGCGCACGCGCGCGCGTACGCCGTCGTCGAACAGCTCGGTGTCCAGCAGCCGGGCGCCCGCCTGCACGTCGACCCCGCGCTTCTTGAGCCCGCGCGTCAGGTGCCGGCTCACATCGGCGTCCTCCAGCGGCACGATCCGCTCGGCCGCCTCCACAAGCGTGACCTCCGCGCCCATGGACCGGTGGAACGAGGCGTACTCCACGCCGATCGCACCTCCGCCGAGCACCAGCACGGACGCCGGGAGCGCGTCCGCGAAAAGTGCGTCGTCGCTCGTCACCACGCGCCGGCCGTCCGGTTCGAGCCCGGGGAGCGTGCGCGGCCGTGAGCCGGTGGCGAGGACGATCCCACGGCGCGCGGTGAGGTTGTGCGCGCGGGGCGTGCGCTCATCCCGCGCGCCCTCGACATGCACCGTGCGCTGTCCCGTCAGCCGGGCGCTGCCCCGCACCACCCGCACGCCGGCGTGGGCGAGATGGGCCTCCACGCCCCGGTGGTTGCGGGCCACGATGTCGTCGCGGGTGGCGACCAGGGCGGGCCAGTCGACGGCGTCCAGGCTCGCCTTCACGCCCCAGCGCTCGCGTGCCTCGGCGATGCCGTCGACGAGTTCGGCGGCGTGCAGCATCGCCTTGCTCGGGATACAGCCGCGGTGCAGACAGGTCCCGCCGATCTTGTCGCGTTCGACGAGCACGACGTCGAGTCCGAGCGCGGCGGCGCGCAGGGCGGTGCTGTAGCCGCCGGTGCCGCCCCCGACGACGATGACGTCCGCGCTGCTCAAGTCCTTTGTGTCGGCCATGTCTCCACCCTCCGCCCACCCTTGCCATGAGTCCAAGGCAATGTTCTTGTGGAACCGATGCAGGATGTTCATGGGTCGGGGTGTCGAGGAGCGGGGGCGGCGGCGATGAGTCTGCGGCAGATGGAGTACTTCCTGGCGGTCGTCGACGAGGCGTCCTTCACACGCGCGGCGGAGGCCCTGCACGTCACCCAGCCCGCCCTCTCGCACCAGATCAAGGCCCTGGAGCGCTCGGTGGGCGGCGCACTCCTGGAGCGCATGCCGCGCGGTGTGCGCCTGACACCGATGGGCCGCGCCTTCCGCCCGCACGCCGAACGCGCGGTCCGCAGCGCCGCCCAGGCCCGCCGCGCGGCCCGCGCCGCCGCCGGTGCCGAGGGCGGCGAACTGCATGTGGCCGCCGTGCACTCCGTCGCGGTCGGTGTCCTCCCCGACGTCTTCGCCCGCTGGCGCGCGGCCCACCCCCAGGTGCTGCTGCACCTGCACGAGTACGCGACGACCCAGGCCCTGGAGGAGGAGGTCGAGCGCGGCACGGCGGACCTCGCCGTCGGCCCCGCCCCCGCCGAATGGCCCGGCACCGTCGTCCCCGTCGGCGAGGAGGAGGCGGTCCTGGTGGTGCCCTTCGACGACCGTTTCGCGGGCCGTACGACGGTGACCCTGCCCGAGCTCGCGGACCGCGCCTGGATCCGCTGCGCCATGGAACCCGTCGTCCACGGCGAGCGCTTCCTCGACCGGGCCTGCGGACGCGCCGGCTTCCGGCCCCGCACCGCCGTGTGGACCGAGCACACCTCGACGGCCGTACGCATGGCCGCCGCCGGAGTCGGCGTGTGCGTCGCGCCTTCGCACATCGTGCGCGGAGCGGTCGGCGAGGACTGCGCCGTCCTGTCCCACGAGCCGTCCTGGACGCGCGAGATGACCGTCTTCGCGCGCGTGCCGCCGACCGGCGCCGCGGAGGCCTTCGTGGAGCTCCTGCGGGAGGTGTGGCCGAAGCCGGGCACGCCCGCGACAGCCGTCGGTGACAGCCGTGCGTGACGGAAGCCCTGGCCTCCCTCAGCCTGCGTCGACCCGCTCCAGCAGCGCCACCGGCAGCCGCTCGAAAAGCTCCTCCACGCGTGCGTGCCCCGTGAACTCCCGCTCCGGGGAGAGCACGTCGGCCCACCGCCCCGGCGGCAGAGGCAACCGCGTGTCCCGCCAGCCGCCCGCCTCCGCCAGCCGCAGCGACAGCCGCGTCACCGCCGTGACGACCTCACCGGAACGCGCGAACGCCACGCAGTGCGCCGCGGCAGGGCCCTCGGCGGCCAGGGGCGCGTACGTCGCCGCGTCCCCGAAGACGCCGGGCCGCCGCGCGCGCAGCCGCAGCGCCGCCGCCGTCAGGGCGCCCTTGTCACCGGGGTCCTCGGGCGGGAACGGCACCGGGCGCCGGTTGTCCGGGTCGACCAGGGCCAGGTACTCGGCCTCCGTGCCCTGGTAGACGTCCGGCACGCCCGGCATCGTCAGATGGACCAGGGCCGTACCGAGCACATTGGCCCGGATGTGCGGCTCCAGCGCCCTGCGCAGGGCGACGACCTGCTCGCCCTGCGCCCCGCACGGCCCCGCCGCCACGAACGCGGCGACGGCCTCCTCGTAGGCGGGCTCCTGCTCGGTCCAGCTGGTGAACAGCCCCGCCTCGCGGACGTGCTTCAGCAAGGCGCCCTGGACGCGTTCCGCGTCCGCCGCGCCGAGCCCGAACACCGTCTGCCAGGCCGCCCACGCGAGCTGTGGGTCCGGCACGCCGTCGCCGTCACGCGTCACGTCGGCCAGGAGGTCCGCCCAGCGGCCCGGGCACTCGGTGAGCACGGCCAGGGCCGCCCGTACGTCGGCACTGCGCTTGGTGTCGTGCGTCGACACGACGGTCCCGCTCGCCGGCCAGTCGCGCTGCACGCGCGCGCAGTAGGCGTGGAAGTCCTCCGGGGAGACGGCCGGGCTTCCCGGGTCGCCGCCCACCTCGGTCGCCGACAGCATCGGCACATAGCGGTAGAACGCCGTGTCCTCGACGGACTTGGCGCGCAGCGCGGACGAGGTCTGCGCGAACCTCGTCCGGAACTCCCGGTGCTCGGGCCCGTCGCCGGCCCGCCCCAGCACCAGGTTCCGCACCACGTCGACCGCACCGGCCTCCTCCGGGACGACGAACGCGAGCCGGGCCTCGGCCGCGGCCTCCTCGGTCACCACGGCCGAGGCGTCACCGGAGGCGTAGGGCCGGTAGACCTCCATACGGACGAGCAGCTCCTGAAGCGCCGTGCGCAGCGCCCAGGGGGCGCGGTCGCGCAGCGCGGGGTCGGGCGCCGTCGTGCACAGCCTGCTCGCCACCCGGGTCAGCCGGTCCACCTCGGCCGCCAGCTCGTGCGTGAGCACCTTGTACGCCGCCCGCCGTACCGTCGCCGCCCAGTCGCCGCCCCGGTCCGTCTGCGGGGCCGCGAACCGCCGGTACCGGCCGAGGAGTTCCCCGAACCCCGCCGGGTCGGTGAAGAGCCCGTCCACGTGCCGCAGGGCGTCGTAACCGGTGGTCCCCGCGACCGGCCAGGACGCGGGCAGGGGCTCGCCGTCCGCCAGGATCTTCTCCACGACCGTCCAGCGGCCGCCGGTCGCCTCGTGCAGCCGCCGCAGATAGCCGTCGGGGTCGGCGAGCCCGTCGGGATGGTCGACGCGCAGTCCGTCGACCACGCCCTCGTGCAGCAGCCGAAGGATCTTCGCGTGGGTGGCCTCGAACACCTCGGGGTCCTCGACCCGCACCCCGATGAGCTCCGAAATGCTGAAGAAGCGCCGGTAGTTGAGCTCGGTGCGGGCCAGCCGCCACCACACCGGGCGGTACCACTGCGCGTCCAGGAGCTGCGGCAGCGGCAGTTCCTCGGTGCCCTCGCGCAGCGGGAAGGCGTGGTCGAAGTAGCGCAGTGTGCCGTCGTCGACCCGAAGGTCCCCGAGGACCGAGCCGAGCGGCCCGCCGAGCACCGGCAGCAGCACCTGGCCGCCCTGCGCCTCCCAGTCGATGTCGAACCAGCGCGCGTACGGCGATTTCGGGCCCTCCCGCAGCACCTCCCACAGGGCGTGGTTGTGGCGCGGGGACATCGCCATGTGGTTCGGCACGATGTCGACCACGAGGCCGAGACCGTGCTCGCGTGCGGTGCCCGCCAGCGCGCGCAGCCCCTCCTCGCCGCCCAGCTCCTCGCGTACGCGCGCGTGGTCCACGACGTCGTAGCCGTGCGTCGAACCCGGCACGGACTCCAGTACGGGGGACAGGTGCAGGTGCGAGACGCCGAGCGAGGCCAGGTACGGCACGGCGGCCGCGGCGGCGGCGAACGGGAACTCGGGCTGCAGCTGCAGCCGGTACGTGGCCGTGGGCACCACGGGCTCGAATCGCTCAGGTGTCATGCAGACCTACGTACCCGTCCTGCCGTCCTTCGTGTCATCGTCCCCCGCACGGGTGCACGCGCAAGTGCACCCGCGCGGGGAGCAGGCAGGCCCGCCTAGACGGGGCGCTGCAGCACCGTCAGGCTGCGGTCCACCAGGGTCAGCCGGTCGCCCGCCGCCACCTTCGGGCCCGTGTCCGGGGGGACCCCCTCCGCGCGGGAGGTGTCGACGACCACCTGCCACTGGCGGCCGTGGTTGACCGGGACCACGAATTCCAGGGTCTTCGGGGACGCGTTGAACATCAGCAGGAACGAGTCGTCGGTGATCCGCTCGCCACGGGAGCCCGGCTCGGAGATCGCGTTGCCGTTGAGGAAGACGGTCAGCGCGGAGGCCGGCGCCGAGTCCCAGTCCCGCTGGGTCATCTCGCGGCCCTCCGGGGTGAACCACGCGATGTCCGACAGCTCGTCGTGCGTGCCCTCCACGGGCCGTCCGTGGAAGAAGCGCCGGCGGCGGAAGACCGGGTGGTCCTTGCGCAGCCACACCATCGCGCGCGTGAAGGCCGGCAGCCCGCCCTCGTCCTCCTCCTCGGTGGCCGGCCACTTCACCCAGGCGAGCTCGTTGTCCTGGCAGTACGCGTTGTTGTTGCCGCGCTGGGTGCGCGCGAACTCGTCGCCGTGGCTGATCATCGGCACGCCCTGGGAGAGCATCAGCGTGGCGACGAAGTTGCGCATCTGGCGGGCCCGCAGCTCCAGCACGGCCGGGTCGTCGGTCTCGCCCTCCGCCCCGCAGTTCCAGGACCGGTTGTGGCTCTCGCCGTCCCGGTTGTCCTCGCCGTTGGCCTGGTTGTGCTTGTCGTTGTAGGAGACCAGGTCGTGCAGGGTGAAGCCGTCGTGACAGGTCACGAAGTTGATCGAGGCGAGCGGGCGGCGGCCGTCGTCCTGGTAGAGGTCCGAGGAGCCGGTCAGCCGGGACGCGAACTCCGCGAGCGCGCGCTGCTCGCCGCGCCACATGTCCCGCACGGTGTCCCGGTACTTGCCGTTCCACTCGGTCCACAGCGGCGGGAAGTTGCCCACCTGGTAGCCGCCCTCGCCGACGTCCCAGGGCTCGGCGATCAGCTTCACCTGGGAGACCACCGGGTCCTGCTGCACCAGGTCGAAGAACGACGACAGCCGGTCCACCTCGTGGAACTGGCGGGCCAGGGTCGCCGCGAGGTCGAAGCGGAAGCCGTCCACGTGCATCTCGGTGACCCAGTAGCGCAGCGAGTCCATGATCAGCTGCAGGACGTGCGGGGAGCGCATCAGCAGGGAGTTGCCGGTGCCCGTGGTGTCCATGTAGTAGCGCGGGTCCTCGGTGAGGCGGTAGTACTGCGCGTTGTCGATGCCCTTGAACGACAGCGTCGGGCCCAGGTGGTTGCCCTCGGCCGTGTGGTTGTAGACGACGTCCAGGATGACCTCGATGCCGGCCTCGTGCAGCGCCCGCACCGCCGACTTGAACTCCAGCACCTGCTGGCCGCGGTCGCCCCAGGAGGCGTACGCGTTGTGCGGGGCGAAGAAGCCGATCGTGTTGTAGCCCCAGTAGTTGTTCAGGCCCATGTCGACCAGCCGGTGGTCGTTGACGAACTGGTGGACCGGCATCAGCTCCAGCGTCGTCACGCCCAGCTCGACCAGGTGCTCGATGATCGTGGGATGCGCGAGCGCCGCATAGGTGCCACGCAGCTCCTCCGGCAGCCCCGGGTGCTGCATCGTGAGGCCCTTCACATGGGCCTCGTAGATCACCGTCTCGTGGTAGCCGCGCCGCGGCCGCCGGTCGTCGCCCCAGTCGAAGTACGGGTTGACCACGACCGACGTCATGGTGTGCGGCGCCGAGTCCAGGTCGTTGCGCTTGTCGGGCGCGTCGAAGTGGTAGCCGTACACCTCCTCGCCCCAGCGGATCGAACCGCTGATCGCACGCGCGTACGGGTCGAGCAGCAGCTTCGCCGAGTTGCAGCGCTGACCGCGACCGGGGTCGTACGGGCCGTGCACCCGGAAGCCGTAGCGCTGTCCCGGCATGATTCCGGGCACGTACGCGTGCCGTACGAACGCGTCGCTCTCGCGCAGTTCCACCGCCGTCTCCGAGCCGTCGTCGTGCAGCAGACACAGCTCTACTCGGTCCGCGGCCTCCGTGAAGACCGCGAAATTGGTGCCGGCGCCGTCGTACGTGGCACCGAGCGGATACGCCTCGCCAGGCCAGACCTGCATGGACACGACTCTTTCAGCTGGAGCACGCCCTCGGGGGCGCCTTCGCCCCGAGTCTCCCCGAAAGTGATGGAACCACCTATGACTTACGTCCCTCTTACCGAGCGACCAGTGCATACGCGGTATGCCGAAACCAGTGGGGCAAACACGTACTCCCGTGACCAGAGGGGGAGTAGGGGGAAGATGTGCGCAAGATAGTGCACCGCCATCTGGGCAAGGTGGTGGCCGGTGCGGCCATCGCGGTGGCCGGGACCGCCGTGATGGTCGGGATCACCCTGCCGGGGACGGCGGGGGCCGACGAAACGGGCGGCGGCAAGGCGGGTACGCAGGCCGCGCGGCAGGACGGGGCCGTACCGGCGGGCGTCGTCGAGCAGGCGCCCGCGGAGGGCGACAAAGGCAAGGGCGGTGACCCGCTCACCGACGACGAGATGAACCGGGCCGCGCAGCTCGCAGCCAACCGGCAGCTGCTCAACTCCGCCGAGAACGTGGACGGCAAGCGCGGCCCGCAGCGCCTGTCCGTCGATCTCGCCGACCCGGAGAACGACGAGACGGACGACCCGAACCCGCCGCGGCGGGCCGACGTGACGTTCTACGACTACAAGAACGACACCTTCGTCACCAAGACCGTCAACCTCGACACCGGCAAGGTCGAGGACACCGGCGTCCAGCACGGCGTGCAGCCGCCGCTCAGCCGGGCCGAGAACGCCGAGGCCGCCGCGCTGCTCATCGCGGACCCGCTCGGCGCCGGCCTGAAGGCCGACTACAAGGACGCCACCGGCAAGGAACTCACCTCGCCGGACCAGCTGCTGTTCAACGGCGCGGTGTACCGGGCCACTCCCGGCTCCCAGCCGGCCGTCCTCGACAAGTGCGGCGAGCACCGCTGCGTGCGGCTGTTCCCGAAGGTGAAGAACGGCCCCTGGATCGACGCCCGGTCGATCGTGATCGACCTGAGCGCCCGCAAGGTCGCACAGCTCAAGCGCGGCTGAGCCGTTCGCCCGTTCACTTTTCCAACCTGCTCCTCCGGTAAGGGAGTCACCTTTTCATGCCCACCACCAGAACGAGTCGTGCACGCACGCGTGCGGCCGTCGGCCTCTCGGTGGCCGCGCTGGCCGCCGGCGCGACCACCGGGGCCGGACCGGCCGCCGCCCAGCCGAAGACCGCCACCGCCGCCGCGGCCGAGTGCAGCGCCAACTACAAGATCGAGCAGAAGCTCTCCAGCGGCACGACCTGGCGGATGTGCTGGCGCTACGACAGCAAGGCCGGACTCGTCCTCGACGACGTCTCCTACCAGCCCAAGGGCGAGGCCGCGCCGATCAAGGTCCTCAACAGCGCCCGGCTGGCCCAGATCGACGTCCCCTACGACGACGGCAGCGTCGAGTACGACGACCTGACGGGGTTCGGATTCGCCCAGGGCCTGGTCAACCTGGCGCCGGGCGAGTGTCCCGGCGGCACCATCAAGTCCGTCAAGGTGCCGGACTCCTGGGACCCGGACCATCCGAACGTCAACGGCCTGTGCACCACCACGCGCTCGCGCGGGCACGCGTACCGCATGCAGGGCGACACGGCGAACAAGGTCTACCAGGCGCAGGGCAAGGATCTGCTCGTCTACACGGTCAACCAGGTCGGCTGGTACGAGTACATGACCGAGTGGCGCTTCCAGGACGACGGCACGATCAACATGAACGTCGGCGCCACCGGCAGCCTCTCCTGGGACGACTACGACGCCGGGGACGGCCGCGGCTGGCCCATCGGCAAGAACGCCAGCGCCTACGCCACCAGCCACAGCCACAACGTCTTCTGGCGCCTGGACTTCGGCCTGGACGGCTCCTCCAAGGGGAAGGTCGAGCAGTACGACTCGGCCGTCACCGCGCCCGCCCAGGGCCAGCAGGCGCCGACCAACAAGACCACCCGCACCAAGGTCACCAAGGAACTCGCGGGCGACGCCAAGACGTACCGCTGGTGGCGGATGGTCAGCGCGACCGGCAAGAACAAGGACGGGCACGCGCGCTCGTACGAGATAGTCCCCGGCGCGACCACGAGGTACCCGGGCCGCAGCTTCACCAAGCACGACGTGTACTTCACCGAGTACAACAAGTGCGAGCAGTTCGCCAGCAACAACCCGGGCAACTGCCCCGCCGGGGCGGGCAAGTCCGTCGACAAGTGGGTGAACGGGCAGACCCTCACCCACCCGATCGTCTGGATGAACGTGGGCTTCCACCACATCGCCCGGGACGAGGACCAGCAGCCCATGCCAGTCCACTGGCAGGGCTTCTCCATCGCCCCCAGGGACGTCACGGCTATGAATCCGCTCACTCCGGACGAGCTCTCCTGGCAGAACGGCCACTGGCGACCGCGTAGTTGAGAAACGACCCTGTCCATCCGGCTGCACCGCCGACCGCTCCCGGAGTACCCTTCCTTGATCGTTGGCACGGGGAGAGCTCGGGGGAGCGGAAGGCGGTGCTCGGGTGGGGTCGGGAGGGCTGGAGTTGCCCCCTGGTGACGAGGGTCACGAGGGGAACTCCGCAGACGTCCCGCCCGGCACGGTGTCCCTGGCCAGGCCCATGGAGACGAGTTCCATCGGGCCGGAGCTGGACTGGGACGCCGACGCCTGGCGCGAAGTGCGTACGCGCGCACAGCGAGCGGGACGGGCCTACATCTGGCTGAACCTCGTGGAACAGCGGATGCGCGCGGTCGTGGCCGCTGTTCTGCGCCCCATCTACGAACCCGTCCACGGGGACGAGTGGGTGATAGCGGCCGCCGGACCGGCCGGCCAGGAGTGGGTGCAGCGGGCGGTCGCGGTACGCGAAGTCAGCCGCCGCAAGGGCTACTTGCTCGACCCGGCCGACGACAACGTCCTCAGCTTCCTCACCCTGCCTCAGCTGCGCGAGCTGATGGTGCAGCACTGGCCGTGCTTCGAGCCGTACGTCGACGACCGCCGCGACGTCGAACTCGCCCTGGACGAGCTGGAGGTGACCCGCAACGTCGTCTCCCGCAACCGGGCACTGTCCGAGGCAGTCCTGGGCCAGGCCGAGCGGGCCGCGGCCAAGCTCCTGGAGGTGCTCGGGGCGGGCGGGGACGTGCCCTCCGCGCGCCGGCTGCCCGTGGACGCGGTGGAGGACCTGGTCGGCGACCGGTACGCGGACGTGGTCGCCGTACACCCCGACCGGGTGCGGCTGCTGCGCCAGTTCCCCGCCGAGGACATCTTCGCCGGCGCCCGCCGTCTGGACGCCGTCGGCATCGGCCTCAACCTCCTTGTGCAGAACTTCTCCGGCCGCCGCCTGGTGCGCCTGGCCGAGGCCGGCTGCCGGGTGCGGCTGCTGTTCCTCAACCCGGCCTCCAGCGCGGTCAAGCGGCGCGAGCGCGAACTGGGCATGAAACGCGGCGAGTTGAGCCGCGCGGTCGAGATGAACATCCTGCACATGCGCCGGGTGCGGGCCCGGCTGCGCGACCCGGGCGCCTTCCAGATCCAGGTCTACGACGAGACACCGCGCTTCACCGCCTACCTCGTGGACGGCGACGGCGCGGACGGCATCGCCGTCGTGCAGTCCTATCTGCGCAGGTCCCGCGGCATGGAGGCACCGGTCCTCGTGCTGCGCAACGGAAGCCGGGTGGTCAAGTCGGACGACATGGACAAGGGAGTCGACAGCGGGCTCTTCCCGACATACCGCGAGGAGTTCGAGACGTCCTGGGCGGATTCGCGTCCCGTGTCCTGAACTGTCCGGGGCCGTAAGCGGAATGCGGTCCTCTGATTGTCAGTGGCACATGGGAAGGTGGAGACCACTGGGGGAAAGCACCACCAAGAAGGGGGGCCGCCCATGGGCTGGCACCGGGAGCTGCTGATCGGCTTCGACCTGGAGACGACCGGTACCGATCCGCGCGAGGCGCGCATCGTCACGGGGGCCGTGATCGAGTTCAGGGCCGGACAGCCGATGGGGCGCCGGGAATGGCTGGCGGATCCGGGCGTGGAGATCCCGGCGGACGCGGTGGCGGTGCACGGGATCAGCAACGAACGCGCGGCCGCGGAGGGCCGCCCGGCGGACCAGGTGGCCGACGCCATCGCGGACGTCCTCGTGTCGTACTGGAAGACGGGCGTGCCGGTCGTCGCCTACAACGCGGCCTTCGACCTGAGCCTGCTCGCCGCCGAACTGCGCCGGTACGGCCTGCCGTCGCTGCGCGACCGGCTGGGCGGCCTCGACCCCGCCCCGGTCGTCGACCCGTACACCATCGACCGCTGGGTGGACCGCTACCGCCGTGGCAAGCGGAACCTCGAAGCGGTCTGCACGGAGTACGGCGTCCCACTGGAGTCCGCCCACGACGCGACGGCCGACGCCCTCGCCGCGGCCGGCCTGGCCTGCGCGATAGCCGAGCGCCACCCCAAGATCGCGGCCCTCGGCCCGGCCGAGCTGCACCACAAGCAGATCGAGTGGTACGCGGAATGGGCGGCGGACTTCCAGAACTTCCTGCGCCGCAAGGGCGACGCGACGGCGGTGGTGGACGGCACCTGGCCCTTGCGGGAGCTGACGGACGAGCCGGTCTGAGCACGGCGTCCGGCCGGCGGTCGCACAGGGGCAACGGCACTCGCGACGCGTTCGAGCTCGGGGTCGAAGCCGAAGGGGAGCACGGTGCCGGGCACCGCACGGGCCAGGCGCTCGGCCGCCTCGGACACGGGGTGGCCCCGCAGCGCGCGGATGGCCTCGGTGGCGTCCTCGGGGGCGTGGTCGATCAGCTCGTGGTCGACGGAGGAGGAGTCGAGCAGGGAGATCAGACACTCGTAGGTGTCGTGCTCGGGCATCGGATGTCCTCTCCGGGTGCCTGGACGTCGCTGTGGGGTCCATGTGCTCGAACGGCGGTCTCGTGCGGGGCGGCGGTGCGATGGGCGCGCTCCACGGACTGGCCCCAGTAGGTGCCGGCCACCGTCAGCGCCGCGCCCAGCGCGGTGAGCGCGGTGAGGTGCTCGCCGCCGAACGCGACGCCCACGGCGAGGGCCCATACCGGCTCCGTGCCCAGCAGCAGGCTCGCCCGGCTGGCGGAGGTGCGCTGCACCGCCCACGTCTGCGCCAGGAAGGCGAACACGCTGCAGAACAGGGCGAGATAGAGCAGCTGCGTCCAGGTCGCCGTACCGGCGCGGGCGAGCGTCGGCAGGCCGCCCACGGCAACCGGCAGGAAGAGGGCCGTGCCGACGAGCGTCTGCACGGTCGTCAGGTGCAGCGGACGGATCGCGCGTCCTGCGGTGAGGCGTCCCACGAGCGCGACATGGACCGCCCGCACCACCGCGGCACCGAGCATCAGGAGGTCGCCGAGGCGCGGGGCGTGGAATCCGTTGCCGGACATCAGCAGGCCGACGCCCAGGACGCACAGGGCGGCCGCGGTGAAGAAGAGCGGCGGCGGTCCGCCGTGCGAGCGGTCGAGGAGCGGGGTGAGCACGATGGTGAGGCTGATGATCAGCCCCGCGTTGGCGGCACTGGTGTGGGCGACGCCGTAGGTCTCCACGACCAGGACCGCGGCCTGCGTCACCCCCAGGGGAAGCCCGGCCCGCAGCTCGTCCCGGGTCCAGCGTCGCGCCCCGCGGCGGCCGGCGATCAGGCCGAGGCAGGCGAGCGCGGACAGGGCGTAGCGGGCGAACAGCACCAGCAGGACGGGGAGCGCGGAAGTCGCCGTCTGGGCGGACAGATAGCTCGAACCCCAGACGACGGCGACGAGGAGGAGTACCGCATCGGTACGGCGAACGTCGGTCACCCGCCCACGGTGCACCGGAGCCGTCCTTGAAGCCCAGTACCACTTTCTTAAGCAATCATGTAGCGGCCCTACATCGACTCCTACACTCGGGGCATGGACGAACGGCAGCTGCGGATCCTGCGGGAGCTCGGTGAGCTGGGCAGCGTCACGGCGGTCGCCGAGGCGCTCCTGGTCACCCCCTCGGCGATCTCCCAGCAGCTGAGGCTGCTGCAGCGGTCGATCCCGGTGCCGCTCACCGAGCGCCGGGGGCGGCGGCTGGTGCTCACGGACGCCGGGCAGGCGCTGGCGGGCGCGGCGATCGAGGTGGAGACGGCACTGGCACGGGCCCGGCACACCGTAGGGGAGTTCCTGGACCGACCGGAAGGGGAGGTCTCGGTGGCGGCCTTCCACAGCGCGGCCGCCACGTTCTTCCCCCTCCTCCTGCGCGCGCTCGGCGGCCCGGGCGCCCCGGTCCCGAGGCTCGCCGACGAGGACGTGGCCCAGGAGGACTTCCCCCGCCTCACCCGCGAGTACGACCTGGTCCTCGCCCACCGCCTCGACCACACCCCGCCCTGGCCGGACACGGTGACCGCGACCACGCTCCTGCGCGAACCCCTGGACGTGGCGATGCCCGCCGATCACCCCCTGGCCGCCAGACGCCGGGTGACCCCACGCGACGTCGCCGACCAGCCCTGGATCACCGTGCACGACGGCTTCCCGGTCCTGGCGACGATCGAGGCGATCGCGGCGGCGGCCGGACGGCGCCTCCATCTCGCCCACCGCATCAACGAGTTCGCGGTGGTCGCCGAGGCGGTGGCGGCGGGCGGCGGCCTCGCCCTGATGCCCCGCTGGACAGTACGCCCGCACCCGGACCTGGTCCTGCGGCCCCTGAGCGGAGTGCGCGCCAGACGCCACATCGACGCCCTGTACCGCCCGGAGCGGACCGCCAGGTCAGCGGTCCGCACGGTCCTCGCGGAACTCCGCCGGGCGGCACAGTCGGTTCAGAACGGCGAGACCGGCAGTACGTAGACCCTCAGGTAGTAGGTGGGCCCTCAGGCAGTACGTAGGCCCTCAGAAGGAGTTCCAGCGCACGGTCTCGTCCCCGGCCCGCAGGGACGCCACCCGCCGCTCGAACTCGGCCAGCGCCCTGGGGTTCGACGGCGCGTGCTGCGCCACCCACGCGCAGCTGGCCGTCTCCCGGGCGCCCCGCAGCACGGAACACCCCTCCCACTCCCGGACGTCCCAGCCGTACGCCTCGACGAATCCGTCATAGGCCGCCGCGGGCAGCCCGTACCGGTCCCGGGACAGAGCCATCACCACCAGGTCGTGCTCGCGCAGGTCCGCCGAGAAGGTCTCCAGGTCGACCAGGACGGGTCCGTCCGGACCGACGTGCACATTGCGGGGCAGCGCGTCGCCGTGGATGGGGCCCGGCGGAAGGTGCGGTGTCAGGGCGGCCGCGGCCGCCGCGAAGCCGTCCCGCCGCTCCCGCAGATACTCCGCGTCCGCGGCGTCGATCGCGTCACCGGCCAGGCGCAGCCATCGCTCCACGCCGCCCAGCAGCTCACGCGGCGGCAGGCCGAAAGACGGCGTCGGGAGGGCGTGGACGACCCGCAGCAGTTCGGCCAAATCCCGTGGCTCAGCGGGGCGTACGGGATCGGGCATCCGGTGCCACACGGTCACCGGATGTCCCTCGACCAGCAGCGGCTTCGGCTCCGCCGCCCGCACCGCGGGCACGCCCTCCTCGGCCAGCCAGAGCGCGATGTCCAGTTCGCGGCGCGCCCGGTCCAGGAGTTCGGCGTCGCGGCCCACCTTGACGACCAGGCCACCCGCGGCGAACACCGCGTTCTCGCCCAGGGCGAGGAGCCGCGCGTCCCGGGCCGGACCGGGCAGCACCCCCGCCGCGGCCAGTACGTCCCGCGCCCGTGCCTCGTCCATCGCCTGCCTCCCAGATCCGCGTCCGCCCACCGGCGGACGGCGTCGAGATTCCGCCATCCCGCGCCAAGTCTCGCATTCGCACAGGTCGGACCGTGTGCGCGGTGCCTTGACGGGGCGGATCACCTTCACGACCATGACGGAGGCCGACCGGACCCCACGTCACGAACCACCCCGTCACGAGCGTGCGAAGGAGCCGATCACGTGACCCTGGCGAGCGCGACGAGGCGGCCGGCGCGGAGCGCGCCGCGCGCCGCCGGGGAGGGGCCGCTCGCCGACCGCGGGGCCTGGTTCCTGGTGCTGCCCGCGCTGATCCCCATCCTCGTGCTCAGCGTCGGCCCCCTCCTGTACGGGATCCTGCTGGCCTTCACCGACTCCCAGTCGGGCCGCACCCAGGCCACCCGGTGGATCGGCGGGCTCAACTTCCAGGACCTGCTGCACGACACGCTGTTCTGGGAGTCGTTCCGGATCGGCCTGGTCTGGGCGGTCGGCGTGACCGTGCCGCAGTTCCTCCTCGCGCTCGGCCTCGCCCTGCTGCTCGACGAGGACCTGAAGCTGCGCTGGCTGGCCCGCGCCCTGGCGATCGTCCCGTGGGCGATGCCCGAGGTCGTCGTCGGCATCATGTGGCGGCTCGTCTACAACCCGGACGCCGGCGTCCTCAACGAGACCCTGCGCGACCTCGGCCTCGGCGACGGCCGGGACTGGCTCAGCGGACTGGGCAGCGCGCTGCCCGCGGTGATCGTCGTCGGCGTCTGGGCCGGCCTGCCGCAGACCACGGTCGCCCTGCTCGCCGGACTCCAGAACACCCCGCGCGAACTGCACGAGGCCGCCGCCGTCGACGGAGCCGGTGCCTGGCGCCGCTTCCGCACGGTCACCTGGCCGGCGCTCAGACCGGTCGCCCTGGCCATCACCGCGCTCAACCTCATCTGGAACTTCAACTCCTTCGCTCTCGTCTACGTGCTCACGGGCGGGGGGCCCGGCGGACGCACCCGCCTGCCGATGCTGTTCGCCTACGAAGAGGCCTTCCGCTACGGGCAGTTCGGGTACGCGGCGGCCATGGGCTGCGTGATGGTCGCCGTGATCTCCGTGCTGCTCGCGCTCTTCCTGGCGGGCCGCCTGCGGGGAGGCGACGACACATGAGGACCAGGACCGGCACCCGTATCGGCCAGTACGCGGCCCTGCTCGCGTATCTCGTCTTCCTCGCCTTCCCGCTCCTGTGGCTGCTGTCCACCGCGTTCAAGTCCCCGCGCGAGCTGGGCAGTCTGCATCCCACCTGGATCCCCCGGCACCCGACCCTCGACAACTTCCGGCAGGCCTTCGACGAACAGCCCCTGCTGCACGCGGCGCTCAACTCCCTGCTGGCCGCGGCCGGCGCCGCCGTCATCGCCGTACTGATCGCGACCCCGCTCGCCTACGTCATCGCCCGCCGACGCACCCCGCTCACGCGGGCCGCCACCGGCTGGGTGGTGGTCAGCCAGGCCTTCCCGCTGGTCCTGGTGATCATCCCGCTGTTCCTGGTGCTGAAGAACCTCCGGCTGATCGACTCGCTGTTCGGGCTGACGCTGGTCTACGTGGTGTGGGCGCTGCCCTTCGCGCTGTGGATGCTCGTCGGATACGTCAGAGCGGTGCCGGCCGAGGTCGAGGAGGCGGCGGCGGTCGACGGGGCCGGGCGGCTGCGCACGCTGGTGTCGGTGGTGGCACCGCTGCTCGCGCCGGGGATCACGGCGACGGGACTGTTTGCGTTCGTCACCGCGTGGAACGAGTTCTTCTTCGCGCTGGTCCTGCTCAAGACCGCCGAGAAACAGACCCTCCCGGTCGTGCTCACCCACTTCATCGGCGCGGAGGGCGTCGCGGACCTGGGCCCGCTGGCCGCGGCCGCCTTCCTCGCGACCCTGCCCTCCCTCGTCGTCTTCGCGGTCATCCAGCGGCGGATCACCGGCGGCATGCTCACCGGGGCGGTGAAGAACTGATGCGCGCCAGAACGCTCTTCCTGCTCACCCTGGCCCTTGCCCTGCTGGCAGGCTGCACGAGCGGCGAGAGCGGCACCGCGAACGGCCGGATCGTCCTCCGCTTCCAGTCCCTGGCCTGGCAGGAGGAGTCGGTGGCGGCCAACAAGGAACTGGTGAAGGAGTGGAACGCCGGTCATCCCGGCGTCAAGGTCGAGTACGTGCAGGGCAGTTGGGACAGCGTCCACGATCAGCTGCTCACCTCCTTCGAGGGTGGCGAGGCACCCGACATCATCCATGACGCCTCCGACGACCTCGCGGACTTCGCGTACGGCGGCTATCTCGCCGACCTGACCGACCTGCTGCCCGCGCGGCTCAAGTCCGGTATCCCGCAGCGGAGCTGGGAGACGACCACCTTCGGCGACGGCATCTACGGCGTGCCCTTCCTCCAGGAGCCGCGGGTGATCGTCGCCAACGCGAAGTGGCTGAAGAAGGCGGGCGTACGCATCCCGACGCTCGAACACCCCTGGAGCTGGCCGGAGTTCAGAGCCGTCACGCGTCAGCTCAGCGGCAACGGCAGGTACGGCGTCGCCTGGCCGCTCAAGGAGCCCGTCTCCGCGACCCTCAACCTCTCCCTGTCGACCGGCGGCACGCTGTTCCACCGGGGCGCCGACGGCAAGGTGACGGTCCGCTTCGAGGCGGCCGACCAGGTCGTGCCGCGCACCGTCCACGACCAGGCGAACATCGATCACAGCGCCTCGCCCACCACCCTGGGCAGCGGCGGCTCGGACACGCTGCCCGGTTTCTTCGGCGGGAAGTACGCGATGGTGCCGCTCGGCTTCTCCTACCGCCAGCAGATCGTCCAGCAGGCACCCAAGGGCTTCCAGTGGCAGGTGCTGCCCGCGCCCGCCGGCGCCGACGGCCTCACCCAGGGCGTCAGCCCGCAGACCCTGTCCATCGACGAGGACAGCCCGCACAAGAAGGAGGCCGCCGAGTTCGTCGACTTCCTGCTGCGGCCGAAGAACATGGTGCGGCTGGCCCTGGGGGACTGGATGCTGCCGACCGGCACCGAGGCCCTCAAGGACCCCGCCCTGCACACGGCAAAGGACGGCTGGGCGACCGGCACCGCCCTCGCGACCCACCTCAGCTCGGCACCGGCACAGTCCGTGCGCGGCTACCCCGAGTGGAAGGACAAGGTGGCGACCCCGGCCTTTCAGGAGTACTACAGCGGCGCGATCGGCCTCGCCGAACTGCGCGGACGCCTGGAGAAGGACGGCAACCTGGTGCTGGCCCGCTACCAGCGCTGAGCCGGGCGCCGGAAAATCCGTTGCCCGGCGCGATCCCGCCCGCCTAGCGTGCCGTCCGTGGCAGCTTGCAACGCGATCACCGACACCGGTCTTGGCCGGGGCACCGCGCACTCCAACCGGATGCGCCGCGGCCCCGGAGCCCTGACCGGCACGGAGGCCGACGCCCGCTGATCAACCGGCGGTCCGCCGCACGCCGCGTCCTCTTCTTCGACGACGCTTCCCTTCCTGTCTTCCGGTCAGGGCCCGCGCTGCCCTCTCCCTCTCCACGGAAGACAAGGACGCAGGCCATGGCCCGCCCCACGCACACCACCCGCGCGCTCTCGCAGAACTTCCTCGCCGACCGCGCCACCGCCGCCCACCTCGCCCGAATCGCCGTCCCGAACGGCAGCCAAGTCCCCCTCCTGCTCGAAGTGGGCGCAGGAAAAGGCGCGTTGACCGAACAACTCGCCCCGCGCTGCCGGGAGCTGCGCGCGTACGAGATCGACCCACGGCTCGTCCCCGGACTGCGCACCCGGTTCGCCGACACCTCCCAAGTGCACGTCGTCGACGGGGACTTCCTCGCGGTGCGCCCACCGCACACGCCCTTCGCCGTCGCCGGGAACGTGCCGTTCTCCCGTACCGCCGCCATCGTCGACTGGTGCCTGCGCGCACCCGCCCTCACCGACGCCACCCTGCTCACCCAGCTCGAATACGCGCGCAAACGCACCGGGGACTACGGAAGTTGGACCCTGGTCACGGTCCGCAGCTGGCCCCGGTACGAGTGGCGGCTGGCCGGCCGGGTGGCCCGGACCCGGTTCACACCGGTACCCCGCGTGGACGCCGGGATCGTCCGGATCGAGCGGCGCCGCACCCCACTGCTCGCACCCGGCGCGTACGAGGGCTGGCGGCACCTCGTGGAACTCGGCTTCTCCGGCGTCGGCGGCAGCCTGCACGCCTCACTCCGCCAGGCCCACCCGAGGCGCCGGGTGGACGCCGCGTTCCGGGCGGCGGGCCTGGAGCCGCGGGTGCTCGTGGGCGAGGTGCCGCCGGGGCGCTGGCTGCGGCTGTACGAGGCGCTGAGTTCGTGACCGGCGGGGCGCCCCCATCGCCGTACCCGCCAATTGATTGGACGAGACGTATCGTCTCGCCTAGCCTCCATCACATGACCCGTCGCGCCCACATCGCCATGTTCTCCATCGCCGCCCACGGCCATGTGAACCCCAGCCTGGAGGTGATCCGTGAACTCGTCGCCCGTGGTCACCGGGTGACCTACGCCATCCCGCCGCTGTTCGCGGAGAAGGTCGCCGAGACCGGTGCCGAGCCGAAACCCTGGAACTCCACGCTGCCGGAGCCGGGCGCCGACCCCGGGGCCTGGGGGACCGAACTCCTCGACCACGTCGAGCTGTTCCTGGCCGACGCGATCCAGGCGTTGCCGCAGCTGGCCGAGGCGTACGAAGGCGACGTACCGGATCTCGTGCTGCACGACATCACGGCCTACCCCGCCCGCGTCCTCGCCCACCGCTGGGGCGTGCCCGCGATCTCGCTCTCGCCGAACCTCGTGGCCTGGGAGGGCTACGAGGAGGAGGTCGCCGAGCCGATGTGGGCGGAGCCGAAGAACACCGCGCGCGGGCAGGCGTACTACGCCCGGTTCCAGGCCTGGTTGGAGGAGAACGGGATCACCCTGCACCCCGACGCCTTCGTCGGCCGCCCCGACCGCTCGCTCGTGCTGATCCCCAGGGTGCTGCAGCCCCATGCCGACCGGGTCGACGAGTCGACGTACACCTTCGTCGGCGCCTGCCAGGGCGATCGGTCGGTGCAGGGCGAGTGTCGGCGGCCGGACGGCGTCGAGAAGGTGGTGCTGGTGTCGCTGGGCTCGGCCTTCACCGACCGGCCCGGCTTCTACCGGGAGTGCGTGCGTGCCTTCGGCGGGCTCCCGGGCTGGCACCTCGTCCTGCAGATCGGTGGGCAGGTGGATCCGGCCCGGCTCGGGGACGTGCCGTCGAATGTCGAAGTGCGTTCCTGGGTACCGCAGTTGGCGATCCTGCGGCAGGCCGATCTGTTCGTCACGCATGCCGGGGCGGGCGGCAGCCAGGAGGGGCTGGCGACCGGCACGCCGATGATCGCCGTACCGCAGGCCGTGGACCAGTTCGGCAACGCGGACATGCTGGAGTCGCTCGGAGTGGCGCGCCGGCTCGCCACCGAGGAGGCCACCGCCGAGGCCCTGCGCTCGACGGCTCTCGCGCTCGTCGACGATCCCGAAGTGGTCCGACGGCTCAAGGAGATTCAGGCGGGGATGGCACAGGAGGGCGGGACGCGAAGGGCAGTTGAGCTCATCGAGGCCGAACTGCCCCGTCGCCGGGCATGAGAGAGGGCCCGTTGGTTCCCCGGTGACCAACGGGCCCTCAGCACAAGGGGGTTGTCAGACCCTCAGGCGCTCGTCCTCGTACGGCTGCTCGTGCGTGATGAGCTCCGGCGACTCGTCATGCGTGAGGTCGGGCAGCCGGTTCAGCCACTTCGGCAGGTACCAGTTGCGCTCGCCGAGCAGCGCCATGACCGCCGGGAGCAGCACGCCCCGGATGATCGTCGCGTCGATGAGCACGGCGGCCGCAAGGCCCACGCCCATCTGCTTCATGGACTGCATGGACAGCGTCCCGAAGATCGCGAACACCGCGACCATGATGACCGCCGCGCTGGTGACGACACCGGCCGTGGTGACCACGCCGTGCTGGATCGCGTCCCGCGTGGAACGGCCGCGCAGCCGCGCCTCGCGGATCCGCGAGACCACGAACACGTGGTAGTCCATCGACAGGCCGAACAGGATCACGAACAGGAACAGCGGCAGCCAGGTGATGATCGCGCCGACGCCCTCCGCGCCCACCAGGGACGCTCCCCAGCCGTGCTGGAAGACGGCGACGAGGATGCCGTAAGCAGCGCCCACCGACAGCAGGTTGAGCAGGATCGACGTGATCGCCACCGTCAGCGAACGGAACGAGAGGAGCATCAGCGCGAAGGCGAAGACCACGACGAACGCGAAGACCGGGACGACCGCGCCGCCGAGCTGGTCGTTGAAGTCGTGCGAGCCGGCGACCTGCCCGGTGATCGGCGCCTGAACGCCGTCCACCTTGCCGAGAGTCGCGGGCCGCACCTCGTCGCGCAGCTTCTCCAGGCTGGCGCCCGCCTTGTCCAGGTCGGAGCCGCCGACCAGCGGGACGTACACGTACGCGATGTTCTGCGCGTCGTGCAGCTTGATCTCGACCGGGCCGCGCGAGGCACCCGAACTGATCGCCCTGGCCTTGAAGTCGGCGAGCGCGGACTTCACCTCGGGGGCGTTGATGTCCTTCGCCTTGACGACCACCTCGGCCGGCTCGGAGCCGCCGGGGAAGGCGTCGTTGACGCGGTTGTACGTCTGCACGATCGGCAGCGAGTCGCCGAACTCCTGGTCCAGCGTGAGGTTCTGCGTCTTCATGCCGAGCGCGGGCGCCGCGACGGCGAGCAGCGCACCGGCCGCGACGAGGACGGAGACGAGGGGCCTCGCGAGCACCCCGCGCAGCACGGCGGTCCAGAAGCGGCTCTCCCCGCCCGTGCGGGCGGCCCGGCGCTCCATCGCCTTGCGCAGGAAGGGGATCCGGCCCTTCTCGACCCGCTCGCCCAACAGCGAGAGCAGCGCGGGCAGGACCGTCACCGAGCCGACCATGGCGACCGCCACGACCATCAGGGAGGCCAGGCCCATCGCCTCGAACTCGGCGAGACCGGTGAACAGCATGCCCGCCATCGCCACGCACACCGTGACACCGGAGACGATGATCGCGCGGCCACTGGTCGCGGCCGCGACCCGCAGAGCCGTCTGTGCGTCCCGGCCCGCGGCGCGCTCCTCGCGCTCACGGCGCAGGTAGAACAGGCAGTAGTCGACACCGACGGCCAGACCGACCAGCAGCATCACGGAGTTGGCGGTGTCGCTCATCGGCATGATGTGGCTGACGACACCCATCAGGCCCATCGTCGCCATGATCGCGGTGATCGCCAGAGCCACCGGCAGCAGCGCCGCGACCAGCGCGCCGAAGGCGATCAGCAGAATGCCGAGGGCCACCGGCACCGCGGACAGCTCCGCCTTCTGGAAGTCGTCGCCGAACGCGTCGTCGAACGTCTTCATCATGCTGGCGCCGCCGATCTCCTCGACCCGCAGCGTCTCGTGGTCCTTCTGCACACCGGCGACGGCCTTCAGCACGGGCTCCACGCGGTCGCCCGCGGTGTCCGAGTCGCCGCGCATGTCGAACTGCACCAGCGCGCTGCGCCCGTCCTTCGAGATCGTCGGGGAGGCCGCGTCGTACGGCGACTTCACGTCCGTGACCTTGCCGGTGGCGTCGACGGCCTTCACGACCGAGGCCACCGCGGCCTTGAACTCGGCGTCCGTGGCCTTGAGCCGACCGTCCTTCGCCTGGACCAGGACCGTCTCGCTGGCGGGCTCCTCGATCCCGGCGTCCTCGATGATCTTGGCGGCGGTGTGCGTCTCGCCCTTCAGCTGGTCGCTTTCCTTGACGTCGACCCGGCCCGCGGCCGAGCCGGCGCCCATGGCCAGGACGACGAACAGTACCCAGATGCCGACGGCAGCCCATCGGTGCCGGGCGCTCCAGCCGCCGGCCCGCGCGGCTATGCCCCGCACCCGCGAATCTCCGTTCCCCATGACGGGCTTGCCCCCTCGTGAGCGGTGGCAGCCCCCTGCCGCCACCTTTCGCTTCGAAGGTATGGGCGCGATAAGGCCGTCTCGTCGTGCTCCCCGGTGAAGTGGCACGGGCCGAACTCATCCCCTCGGACCCGGGCGTCTCACCGCTGGGGAGGACCAAGGCCCCTTACATCTATTTGCGTCCGTCCGGGCTACTCGGAAGTAATGATCAGGGTGTCCGGTCCTTCCGTATCGCTCCGGCTTTGGTGTTACGAAACCTTGTTGAACAAGTCACAGCTGCGTGCAGGTGTTGATCCGGGCGGGCCCATCGGCCAGAGTTTCGCGCAGCCCGCCCACGCGGACCCGGCCGTCGTGCCCACCCCCACGGGGCACGACGGCCGTCTTAGGGTGTGCGCCATGACGACGACGTATGCGGCGCTGCTGCGCGGGATCAACGTGGGCGGCAAGAAGAAGCTCCCGATGGCCGACCTGCGGCAGCTGATGGAGGGCCTCGGACACGAGGGCGTGCGCAGCTATCTGCAGAGCGGCCAGGCCGTGTTCGCCAGCGATCACGGTGACGAGGAGTCGTTGGCCGCCGAGCTCGCTCAGGCGATCCAGAAGCACTTCGGGTTCTCGGTCGACGTCATCGTGCGCGACCACGCCTACCTCGCGGCGGTCGTCGAGGCGTGCCCCTTCCCGGCGGCCGAGCTGGAGGCCAAGCAGCTGCACGTCATCTACTTCTCCGCGCCGGTCGACGCGGCCCGTTTCGCCGAGATCGACCAAGGGGCCTACCTGCCCGAGGAGTTCCGGCTCGGCGACCGCGCCCTGTACCTGTACGCGCCGGACGGCCTCGGCCGCTCCCAGCTCGCCGTCCACCTCGCCAAACCCCGTATCAACAAAGGGCTGATCGCCACGAGCCGCAACTGGAACACCGTCGTGAAGCTGGTGGAGCTCACGGCGGCGTGACCCGCCGGGGGTGTGCGAGGCTCGTCCCATGCGCTACATCATCATCGGAGCGGGAGCCGTCGGCGGTGCCGTCGGCGGGCGTCTCGCGGGAGCCGGGCACGAGGTCGTTCTGGTCGCGCGGGGAGCGCAGCTCGCGGCGCTGCGGGAGGGCGGGCTGCGGCTGAAGGTGCCGGACGGGGATCACGAGTACCGGCTGCCGGCCGTCGAAGGGCCCGGCGAGCTGGGGGAGTTGAGAGGGGACGACGTGCTCGTCCTCGCCGTCAAGACACAGGACACCGTCGCCGCCCTGCAGACCTGGGGCCCGGCGCCCGTGGCCGGCGGCGGCAGCGCGGCCGAACGGCTGCCCCTGTTCTGCGCACAGAACGGCGTCGAGGGCCAGCGCCTGGCCCTGCGCGTCTTCCGGCACGTGTACGGCGTCTGCGTCTGGCTGCCCGCCACCTACCTCGAACCCGGCCACGTCTCCGCCGGCGGCGCCCCGCTCACCGGCATGCTCCACCTCGGCCGCTATCCGCACGGCACCGACGAGACCGCCCGCAGGGTCGCCGCCGACCTGGAGAAGACCGGGTTCCTCGAGGCGCCGGTCGTGCCGGACGTGACCCGCTGGCAGTACGCCAAGCTGCTCACCAACCTCAGCAACACCCTCCAGGCGCTGTGCGGCGAGGACGGCGGCCAGGACAGCCGGGCCTCGCTGCGCGCACGCGTGCGGGCCGAGGGGGAGGCCGTGCTGGCCGCCGCCGGGATCCCGTACGCGAGCGTCGCCGAGCAGCAGGCCCAGCGCGGCCACAAGGTCGACTTGGTGCCCCTCGCCGGCGCCCCGCGCGCCGGCGGCTCCACCTGGCAGTCCCTGAGCCGGGGCACCGGCAGCGTCGAGTCCGACCACCTCAACGGCGAGATCGTCCTCCTCGGCCGCCTGCACGGCGTACCGACCCCGATCAACGAGCTCCTCCAGCGGCTCGCGGGCACCTTCGCGCGCGAGCGCCGCGAGGCCGGATCGATGCCGATCGAGGAGCTGGTGCGGCTGGCCGACGAGGCTGTCGCGTTTGTTCCAGAGTCCTGAGCGCGTCCTTCCTAGCGTGGGGCGCATGACGTACGACGACCCGAAGCACCTGCACGCGTACATGACCGAATGCGCCGCCGAGGCGGCCCGGGTGGCACGCGGTGTCCCCGCGGACCGGCTCGGCGAGCCCACCCACTGCCCCGACTGGGACGTCCGTGCCCTGGTCAACCACTGGGTCCTCTACACCTCCCACGGCCTGGAGCACCGCGCCCTGCGCAAACAGCTCCCCGAGGAGCTGACCGCCCGCGACTTCACCGCCGACCCCGGCTGGCCCGACGCCTACGCCGCCCAGCTCGACCGCGCCGTCGCGGCCTGGGCCGACCCGGCGGTGTGGGAGGGCGAGGTCGACCTCGGCATGGCGAAGATGCCGGCCGTCCAGATCGCCTCCATGGTCATCAAGGAGATGGCCGTCCACGGCTGGGACGTCGCCACCGCCACCGGCCAGGAGTTCCGCGTCTCGGACGACGCGGCCCGCTTCGTCCTCGCCGTGGTCGAGGAACACGGCGACCTCTACCGCCAGTACGACGGCTTCGCCGACGCGGTACCGGTGGAGCAGGACGCGCCCGTCTTCGACCGCGCCCTCGCCGCCAGCGGACGGGACCCGAAATTGGGCCAGTGAAACAACTGTCGATTGGGCCGGGATACTGTCCCATCCGGTGACTAGCGTCGAGGGCATGACGGACACCGCACCCACCCGGGTCGACTTCTGGTTCGACCCCGCCTGCCCCTTCGCCTGGATCACCTCCCGATGGATGCTGGAGGTCGAGCGCGAACGCCCGCTCGACCTCCGCTTCCACGCGATGAGCCTGTACCTGCACAACACGGGCAACGAACTCCCCGACTGGTACCGAGAGTTGGTCGACAAGTCGATCGGCCCGGTACGGGTCGCGGTGGCCGCCGCCGAGCGGCACGGGGAGAAGGTGCTGCGCGAGCTGTACACCGCTTTCGGCACGCGGATCCACGAGCGCCGGGCCGAGGACTTCGACGCCGTGATCGCCGAGTCCCTGGAGGAGCTAGGACTGCCCGCCGACCTCGCCGGCGCCGCGCACGACCCGGGCCACGACGAGGCCGTACGCCGCAGCCACCAGGCCGGGGCCGAGCCCGACTCCGGCGGCTATGTGGGTACGCCCACCATCCATGTCGACGGAACGGTGTGGTTCGGGCCCGTGTTCCGGGCGATCCCCCGAGGTGCCCGCGCGGCCGAACTCTTCGACAGCTTCCGGGTGCTGGCGAAGGACCCCGACTTCTTCGAGCTCAAGCGCACCCGCACCGGATCACTCCGCTTCGACTGATCCGATGAATCTGGTAAAGCGGTAGGTGAAGGGTGGCCATTTCTGTCCCGTTCATTGACTGAGGCACCCAAGTGCTCCTACCTTTCCCGGCGTTGGGTACAGGCTGATCCCACGGGAGGGGTACATGCCCACGCACCGAAGAGGCGCCCTCGTCACCCTCGTCACCGCTGTGCTGGCCCTCGGCGTCCCGGGCCTCGCGGCCCCCGCCCAGGCAGCGAGCTCCGACCTCTACGTCTCACCCGCCGGCGACGACCACGCCGACGGCAGCGCACGACATCCCGTCCGCACCCTGCAACGCGCCCGCGACCTGGTCCGCGCCCGCGCCGCCGACCTGACGTCCGACCTCACCGTCCACCTCGCCTCCGGCACCTACCGCCAGTCGGGCCCGCTCACGCTGGACGCCCGCGACTCCGGCACGAACGGCCACCGGGTGATCTGGCAGGGCACCGGCACCACCACCGTCAGCGGCGGCCGCCAGGTCGTCGGCTGGCACCAGGTGCCGGGCCGCAAGGGACTGTGGTCCGCGCCGGCGCCCCAAGGGCTCACCGACACACGGCAGTTGTACGTCGACGGAGTGCGCGCCCAGCGAGCGCGCGGGGCCGTGCCGGTGGCCCTGACCCAGACGGCCACCGGTTACACCGCCTCCTCGGACACCATCGCCCACTGGAAGCACCCCTCCGACGCCGAGTTCGTCTACACCAGCGGCGAGGCCCTGTGGAACATCGAGCGCAACGGGCTCGGCCAGTGGACCGAGCCGCGCTGTCGCATCGCCTCCGCCGAGGGCACCACGATCACCATGGTCCAGCCCTGCTGGGACAACTCCAACAAGCGGGTCGAGTTCCCCGACATCCCCGGCCGCACGGTCAGCATGGTCGGCCCGGGACATCTCACGAACAGCGGGAGGGCGACGTACATCGAGAACGCTTACGAACTCCTCGACCAGCCCGGTGAGTGGTACCTCGACAGCCACGCGCACAAGGTCTACTACCTGCCCCGCAAGGGCGAGGACCTCGCCCGCGCCGATGTCGAGGCCGCGGCGGCCGAGAAGCTCGTCGAAGGGCGGGGCACGGCGGACGCGCCCGTGCACGACATCGCCTTCCGCGGCATCCGGTTCAGCTACGCGACCTGGCTGACGCCCTCCCGGCCCGAGGGCTTCTCCGAGATCCAGGCCGGCTACACCATCACCGGCGACAAGGGCTGGGCCACCCAGGGCCTGTGCCAGTACGTCGAGGGCGGCACCTGCCCCTTCGCGTCCTGGACGAAGATGCCTGGCAACCTGTCCTTCGCGTACGGGCAGCGCATCGAATTCACCGACGACGTCTTCGCCCATCTCGGCGCCTCCGGACTGGAGTTGGGCGCCGGAAGCAAGGACTCGTCCGTGCGCGGCAGCATCTTCACCGACATCTCCGGCAACGGTCTGGAGATTGGAGGAGTGGACGGACAGACGCCGGCCTCCGGCGTCCAGGTGACGAACAACCACCTCTACGGCCTGCCCCGCGAGTACCACGGCGGTGTCGCCGTCCTCAACGGCTACACCCAGCACAACACCATCGCCCACAACCAGATCGACCACGTCGGCTACTCCGCGATCTCCATGGGCTGGGGCGGCTGGCCCGACAAGATCGGCGACGCGGCCACCCCGAACCCGAGCCACGACAACGCCGTACGCGACAACCTGATCTTCGACTACATGCAGATGCTCGACGACGGCGGCGGCATCTACACCCAGGGGTTGACCGGCACATCCCTGGCCGACGGCGAGAAAGTCACCGGAAACGTCATCCACGACCAGTGGGGCCTCGGCAAGAACGTCTACACCGACAACGGCTGCACCTACGAGACGGTCGACGGAAACGTCCTCTACAACGCTTCCTACGCCAACGTCGCCTCCCGCCACACCGACTACCGCGACGACCTCGGCAACAACGACCCGACGCTCGTCAAGGACAACTGGTGGGAGGAGGGCACGGCCGACGGCGACAACAAGGGGCTGGTGACCACCGGCAACAAGATCATGACCGCGCTGTCCGACGTACCGCCAGAGGTCGTCGCCAATGCGGGACTTGAGCCTGCCTACAAGGGGCTCCTGGATCGCGGTCTCGGAGCGGCGGCCGCCCCCGAGGCGCCCTCCCGCGTCGGCACCAGCACGGCCGGCGCGGACGCCCTGTACGTCACCTTCAACCCCACCTTCGCGGACGGCGGTTCACCGGTGACCTCGTACACGGCACGGGCGTACGACGCGACGGGCCGACAGGTCGGCCAACAGGGCGTGCCGGCGGCCGAGTTCGAGCGGATAGCACTGGTCAGGATCGGCGGACTGCCCACGACCGGCGGGCCGTTCACCGTGACGGTCACCGCGAGCAACGCGCACGGCAGCAGCGCCGAGTCCCTGGCCTCCCTCCCGCTGACGCCCGCCGCGGCGAGCGTCCTGCCGGGCGCGCCCACAAGTCCCAAGCTGCGTACGGCGGTCACGGCGGCCACCCTCGCCTGGACCCCGCCCACCGCGACCGGCGACGCGAAGGTCGTCGGCTACCGGGTGACCGTCTCCGACGGCCGCGACCCGATCGACGTCACCGGCCGGGACGCCCTGGTCACCCAGCCCTCCGCCAAGGGCATGTTCCGGGTGCTCGGCGGCCTGAAGCCGGGCACGTCCTACACGGTGACGGTCGCCGCGGTGACGGCGGCAGGCACCGGACCGGCGGCGACGGTCACGGCGAAGACCCCGGCCGCCTGAGCCGGACGTCGATCAGTAGGCTCAGGAGCCATGACTGAGGAGGACTGGTCCAGGACCCGCCTCTGGGTGGAGAAGACCCTGCACCCCGGCGACCGCATCCGCGACGTCACCGCCCTGCGCGGCGGCTGGACCTCGCGGATGCGGCGGCTGGACATCGAGGGCGCCTCGGGACAGCCGTACACCCTGGTGCTGCGCTCCTTCGTCCGGCCCTTCTATCTGAGGGCCGCGGCCGGGCTGCTCGGCCGTGAGGCGGACATCCTGCGGCTGCTCGCGGACACGGACGTGCCGGCCGCCCGGCTGCACGCCGTGGACGCGACCGGGGAGCACTGCGACCATCCCTCGCTGGTGATGTCGCTGCTGCCGGGCGCCGTGCGGGTGGACGAGAGGAACGTCGAGCGCAGAAGTGTGCTGCTGGCCCGGCAGTTGGCCGCGATTCACGGGCTGCGGGTGGCGGAGGCGGACCGGCCGCGCACGTACCAGGCATGGACCGATGCCGAGCGGGTGCGGGTACCGGAGGGCACCGCGCGGCCGGAGCTGTGGCGGCGGGCCGTGGACGTGATCCGGCAGCCTCCGCCGCCGTACCGGCCTTGTTTCCTGCACCGTGACTTCCATCCGGGAAACGTTCTCTTCACGGGTGAGGGAGCGGATCTGGCCGTCACGGGCGTGGTCGACTGGGTGGAGACCTCCTGGGGACCGGCCGACCTGGACGTCTCCCACTGCTCGACCGCGCTCACCCTGCTGTACGGCGTGCCCGCGGGCCTGCGCTTCGCCGACCACTACCGCGCGGCCGGCGGCACCCTCGACGAGGACCCGAAGGCCCACCTGTACTGGCGCATGCTCGACGCCCTGGCCTACGCGCCGGACGCGGAGAAGGTCGCCGTGCCGTGGCGGGAGTTGGGGCGGACCGATCTGACGCCGGAGCTGCTCACCCGGCGCCTGGAGGACTACCTGACGGCCCTGCTCGACTGACTAGGCGCTGACCGCGGCCAGTTCGGGCGTGCGGGCCGCGTCGTACCGCTCCAGCAGCACCCGCGCCACCTCCGGCGCCGGGCCGAGTACGTCGGCGAGCACGTCCGCCTCCGCCGCGCCCCGCGCGATGCGGTCCGGGAGGAAGCCGGGGGCCAGGACGTACGGGGCCACCGCGACCTTCGCGCAGCCCAGGGCGCGCAGTTTGCGTACCGCGTCCTCGGTGCGGGGGAGGGATGCGGAGGCGAACGCAGGTCGCACGGCGCACCAACCGGTGTGCCGCCACTCCCGCGCGATTTCTGCGATCACTGCGATCGCCTCCGGGTCGGTGGACCCCGCCGAGGCCAGCACGACCCCGGTCGAGGACTTGTCGGCGGGCGTCAACCCGGCCTCGTACAGACGGCGTTCGAGCGCGGACAGCAGGAGCGGCGACGGGCCGAGCACCTCCGCCTGGCGGATGCGCAGCTGGGGCGGGGCGTCGCGCAGGACCGCCGGGATGTCCGCCTTCGCGTGGAACGCGCGGGTCAACAGGAGGGGCAGGGCCACGACTTCACGTACGCCCTCCGCCGCCAGGGACTCCAACACCCCTTGCACGGACGGGATGTTGAAGTCCAGGAAGCCGGTCTCCACCCGTACGTCCGGGCGCAGCGAGCGCACCCGGCGGACGAGGGCGTGCACCGTCGCGGCGTGCCGCGGGTCGCGGCTGCCGTGGGCGATGACCAGGAGTACCGGCTTCGAATGGCGCATGGGCTCAGCTCTTCACCAGCAGGCCGCGGCTGCGCAGCACCCAGCGCTCCAGCGGGCTGAAGATGAGGAGGTCGATGGCGATGCCGACGAACAGGATCAGGAGGATGGCGAGGAAGACCGTCGCCATGCTGCTGTTGGTGCGGCCCACCTCCAGCAGTTGGCCCAGGCCCATGCCCATGTCGGGGGACTGGGCGATGATCTCGGCGGCCATCAGCGAGCGCCAGGAGAACGCCCAGCCCTGCTTGAGGCCGGCCACGTAACCGGGTAGCGCCGCCGGCATCACGATGTGCCAGGTGCCGCGCAGTCCCGTCGCGCCGAGCGTGCGGCCCGCGCGCAGGAACAGCGGGGGCACCTGGTCGACGCCCGACACCAGACCGTTGGCGATCGAGGGGACCGCGCCGAGCAGGATGACGGTGAACATCACCGAGTTGTTCAGACCCAGCCAGATCACCGCCGGGGCGACCCACGCGACCGAGGGCAGCGACTGCAGACCGGAGAGGATCGGGCCGAACGCCGCGCGCACGAACTTCACCCGCGCCACCAGCAGGCCCAGCGGCGTACCGATGGCCAGCGCGAGCAGGAAGCCCAGCAGACCCCGGGAGACGCTGCCCCAGATGTAGTCGAGCAGGGTTCCCTTGAGCCACTGGTCCTCGACCTCGCCCCACACGTCCCCGGGGGAGGGCAGCTTCGACGGGTCGTCGACGACCGGGTAGAGCAGGCTCCAGGCCACCAGCACGACGGCGATGGCGATGATGGGCGGCAGGATCTTGTTCTTGAAGGTCTGGCTGAAGGGCGTACGGCCGGTGGCCGTGGTCTCCAGCGCGTCGAGGCCGGCCTCGACGGATCCGGCGTCCTGGGCCGGCGTGGTCTCAGTGCTGGCCATGACGGCGGATCTCCCCACGCAGTACATCGGTGATCTCGAGGGACAGTTCGGCGACGGGCGCGTCCTCGATGCGCCGCGGCTGCGGGATCCCCACCGTCCACTCGCGTGCGATCCGGCCCGGGCGGGACGACAGCAGGATGACGCGCTGGGCGAGCCGCACCGCCTCGCGCACGTTGTGCGTGACGAAGAGGACGGAGACGCCGGTCTCGGCCCAGATCCGGGTCAGCTCGTCGTGCAGCACGTCCCGCGTGATGGCGTCGAGGGCCGCGAACGGCTCGTCCATCAGTAGCAGGTTGCTCTCCTGGGCGAGCGCCCGCGCCAGCGCCACACGCTGGCGCATACCGCCCGACAGTTCGTGGACGCGCTTGCCGTACGCGCCCTTCAGGCGGACGAGTTCGAGCAGATGCTCGGCCTTGTCGCGCCGTTCGTTCTTCACGACTCCCCTCAGCTTGAGGGCGAGTTCGATGTTCTTGCCCGCGGTCAGCCACGGGAAGAGAGCGTGCTCCTGGAACATCAGGGCCGGGCGGCCGTCCGTCGCGATCGATCCGACGGTCGGCTTGTCCAGGCCCGCCACCAGGTTCAGCAGCGTGGACTTGCCGCACCCCGAGGCCCCCAGGAGGGTGACGAACTCGCCGGGCGCGACATCGAGGCTGATGTCGTCCAGGACGAGCTGCTGCCCGCCCGGTCCTGCGAAGGACTTCGAGACGTGCTCAAGGCGAGCGGCGTACTCCACCGACTCCTCGGCCTTGGCGAGCGTCGTGGTCGTGGCCATGGTCGTCACCTCCTGGGAACTCATCGGGACTTGTCAGCTGCTGCCGAGACCGGCGTCGTCGACCGTGCTCTCGCCCTCGGCCTTGAGGACCTTGTTGAGGAGCGTGAGGTCGTAGATGCCCTTCAGGTCGGGCTTCTCCAGCAGACCGGCCTTGACCGCGTGCTCCGCCTCGGTGTTGAGGGTGGAGGCCAGCGGGTCGTCGGTGAACTGGATCGACTTCCAGGCCGGGTCGAGGACGTTCGCCGGGAGCGCCTTGCCCGAGTCCGCCTCGAGCTGCTTGTTCGCCACCGCCTTCGCCTTGTCGGGGTTGGCGTTGATCCACTTGTTGGCCTCGACGGAGGCCTTCAGCACGGCCTCGACCGCCTTCGGGTGCTCCTTGAGGAAGGCCGCCCGCACGATGATGTTCGTGATCACGAACTTCTTGTCCGGCCACAGCGTCGCCTCGTCGAGCAGCACCTTGCCGCCCTCGGCGACCAGCTTGGACGCGGTCGGCTCCGGCACCCAGGCGCCGTCGATGGCACCGGACTTGTAGGCGTCCGGGGTGATCTTGTTGTCGGTGCGGACCACCGACACATCGCCCTTGCCGGTGTTCGCGTCGACCTTCCAGCCCTGGTCGGCGATCCAGTTGAGGAACGCAACGTCCTGCGTGTTGCCGAGCTGCGGGGTCGCGATCTTCTTGCCCTTGACGTCCTTGAGGGACTTGATCTTCTTGGGGTTGACCACGAGCTTCACGCCGCCCGAGGCCGAGCCGCTGATGATCTTCAGGCCCTTGCCGTTGGACTTGACGTAACCGTTGATCGCAGGGGAGGGGCCGATCCAGCCGATGTCGATGGAGCCCGAGTTGAGGGCCTCGATCTCCGAGGGACCGGCGTTGAAGATCTGGTAGTCCGCCTTGGTGGCGCCCAGCTGCTTCTGGAACAGGCCCTGCTGACGGGCGACGAGCGCCGTGCCGTGGGTCAGGTTGCCGAAGTAGCCGATCTTGACGGAGTCGAGTCCGTCGATCTTCGACGACCCGGCGGCGACCTTCTCCTTGGCGTTGTCCGTCGTGGACTTGGACCCGTAACCGCAGGCGGCGAGGGTGAGCAGAGGGAGCGCGGCTATGACCGCGAAGATACGGCGACGAGCGGATGTAGCAGGCACGGGAGGTGTTCCTCTCGGAGGCCCGGCGGTCACGGTCTCTCAGGTCGTGGCCGGGAGGTCGGCAGGTCTGCGTCTACGGCGGTGGGGGGTGAGGGCGCGCAAGCGGTGCGCGTACGTCAGCGCACACATCGCGCCACTCCGCCCTGCCCGCTGCCGAGGTCGCCGCTGCCGACGCGGCCGCCCTCCTTGGCGAACGTGGAGTAGTAGTCGAGGGAGTTCACGTCAGAAGTCCCACCCGTCGTCCTCGGCCTCGTCCTTGACGGGCTCGGGGGACGCGAACGACTCGCCGACCATGCCCGCGGTGAGCGTGGTGCCGTCGCTGGGGTCGATCAGGATGAACGAGCCCGTGCGACGCGAGTCGGCGTAGGAGTCCACCGGCAGCGGCTCCGCGGTGCGGATCTTCACGCGGCCGATGTCGTTGGCGACGAGCTGTCCCGGGTGCGGGTGCAGGGACAGGTCGTCGAGCGTGAGCCGGGACGGGATGTCCTTGACGATCGCCTTGACCGTGCGGGTGCCGTGCTTGAGCAGCACCCGGTGGCCGACGGTCAGCGCGGCGTCGGCGACATGGCAGACCGTCGCCTCGATGTCCTGCGTGGTCGGCGGGGCGTCCTTGCTGGGCACGATCAGGTCGCCGCGCGAGATGTCGATGTCGTCCTCCAGGAGGATCGTCACCGACTGGGTGGTCCAGGCGGCCTCGACCGGCTCGCCGAGCAGGTCGATGCCGGAGATCTTCGTCGCCCGGCCGGACGGCAGAACGGTGACCGCCTCGCCGACGTGGAAGGAACCCGCGGCGATCTGACCGGCGTAACCCCGGTAGTCGGGGTGCTCGGCGGTCTGCGGGCGGATCACGTACTGCACGGGCAGGCGCGCGTGGCAGTGGCTCAGGTCGTGGGTGACCGGGACCGTCTCCAGGTGCTCCAGGAAGGTCGGACCGCCGTACCAGTCCATGTTCGCGGACGGGTCCACGACGTTGTCGCCGGCCAGAGCCGAGATCGGGATCGCGGTGATCTCCGGGACGCCCAGCTCCAGCGCGTACGCCGTGAACTCCTCGGCGATCGCGGCGAAGACGGACTCCTGGTAGTCGACGAGGTCCATCTTGTTGACGGCGAGGACCACGTGCGGGACGCGCAGGAGAGCGGCGATGGCGGCGTGGCGGCGGGTCTGCTCGACGACGCCGTTGCGGGCGTCGACCAGGATCACCGTCAGCTCGGCCGTGGAGGCACCCGTCACCATGTTGCGGGTGTACTGCACATGGCCGGGGGTGTCGGCGAGGATGAACCGGCGCTTGGCGGTGGCGAAGTAGCGGTAGGCCACGTCGATGGTGATGCCCTGCTCGCGTTCGGCGCGCAGGCCGTCCGTCAGCAGCGCCAGGTCGGGTGCCTCCTGGCCGCGGTTGCGGGAGGCGTGCTCGACGGCCTCCAGCTGGTCGGCGAGGACCGACTTGGAGTCGTGGAGCAGGCGGCCGACGAGGGTGGACTTGCCGTCGTCGACGGAACCGGCGGTGGCGAACCGCAGCAGGGTCGTCTCGGTGAGTTCCGTGGTCGTGCTCATGCTTAGAAGTACCCCTCGCGCTTACGGTCTTCCATCGCGGCCTCGGAGAGCTTGTCGTCGGCGCGGGTCGCACCGCGCTCGGTCAGCCGGGACGCGGCGATCTCGGCGATCACCTGCTCCAGGGTCACCGCGTCCGAATCGACGGCGCCCGTGCAGGACATGTCGCCGACCGTGCGGTAGCGGATGAGCCGCCTCTCGACGGTCTCCCCGTCCTTCGGGCCGCCCCACTCACCGGCGGTCAGCCACATGTTGCTGCGCAGGAACACGTCCCGCTCGTGCGCGAAGTAGATCTCGGGCAGCTCGATGCCCTCGCGGGCGATGTACTGCCACACGTCCAGCTCGGTCCAGTTGGAGAGCGGGAAGACGCGGACGTGCTCGCCGGGTGCGTGCCGTCCGTTGTAGAGGTTCCACAGCTCGGGCCGCTGCCGGCGCGGGTCCCACTGCGAGAACTCGTCCCGCAGCGAGAACACCCGTTCCTTGGCGCGGGCCTTCTCCTCGTCGCGCCGCCCGCCGCCGAAGACGGCGTCGAAGCGCTCGCTCTGGATCTTCTCGGTCAGCGGCAGCGTCTGGAGCGGGTTACGGGTCCCGTCCGGACGCTCCTTGAGCACACCCCGGTCGATGTAGTCCTGCACCGACGCGACGTGCAGCCGCAGCCCGTGCTTCTCGACCGTGCGGTCGCGGTACTCGATGACCTCGGGGAAGTTGTGCCCGGTGTCCACGTGCAGCAGCGAGAAGGGGACCGCCGCGGGGGCGAAGGCCTTCAGCGCCAGGTGCAGCATGACGATGGAGTCCTTGCCGCCGGAGAAAAGGATCACCGGCCGCTCGAACTCGCCCGCCACCTCACGGAAGATGTGGACGGCCTCGGACTCCAGCGCGTCCAGATGGGAGAGGGCGTACGGCGAGGCCGTCCCCTCCGCCACGGTGGCAACGGTCGTCATGCCAGTCCCCTTTCGGTGAGCAGCGCGTGGACCGCGGCCGCGGACTCCTGGACGGTCTGGTGCTGCGACTCGATGCGCAGGTCGGGCGACTCGGGCTCCTCGTAGGGGTCGTCCACCCCGGTGAGCCCGGTCAGCTCGCCCGCCGCCTGCTTGGCGTACAGACCCTTCACGTCGCGTACGGAGCACACGTCGACCGGCGTGGCCACGTGCACCTCGATGTAGGGCGCCCCGCTCTCCTGGTGGCGCTTGCGCACCGCCTCGCGGCTGTCGGCGTAGGGCGCGATCACCGGGACGAGCGCCTTGACGCCGTTGCGGGCGAGCAGCTCGGCGAGGAAGCCGATGCGCTGCACGTTGGTGTGCCGGTCCTCGCGGCTGAAGCCGAGGCCCGCCGAGATGAACTCGCGGATCTCGTCGCCGTCGAGCACCTCGACGAGGTGGCCCTCCTCGCGCAGCCGGCCGGCCAGCTCGTACGCGATGGTGGTCTTGCCGGCACTCGGCAGACCCGTGAGCCAGACGGTGGCTCCGGTCGTCACGTGTGTCTCCTGAATCGTCGTCATCCGTGCAGCCCGCACTCGGTCTTCGCGCGGCCCGCCCAGCGGCCGGCGCGCGCGTCCTCGCCCGCCAGCACCCGGCGGGTGCAGGGGGCGCAGCCGACGGACGCGTAGCCGTCCATCAGCAGGGGGTTCGTCAGTACGCCGTGTTCGGCGACGTACGCGTCCACGTCGTCCTGGGTCCAGCGGGCGATCGGCGAGATCTTGACCTTCTGCCGCTTCTCATCCCAGCCGACGACCGGGGTGTTCGCCCGGGTCGGGGACTCGTCGCGGCGCAGACCGGTCGCCCAGGCCAGGTAGCCCGCGAGGCCCCGCTCCAGCGGCTCGACCTTGCGCAGCCTGCAGCACAGGTCGGGGTCGCGGTCGTGCAGCTTGGGGCCGTACTCCGCGTCCTGCTCGGCGACCGTCTGGCGCGGGGTGAGCGTGATGACGTTGACGTCCATCACGGCCTCGACCGCGTCGCGGGTGCCGATGGTCTCCTCGAAGTGGTAGCCGGTGTCGAGGAACACCACGTCCACGCCGGGCATGGCCCGGGAGGCGAGGTGGGCGACCACCGCGTCCTCCATGGACGAGGTCACGCAGAAGCGCTTGCCGAAGGTGTCGGCCGCCCACTGGAGGATCTCCAGGGCGGAGGCGTCCTCCAGGTCGCGTCCCGCCTGCTCGGCGAGCGCCTTGAGATCCTCGGTCGTACGTTCTTCCTTCACCGCGGTCATGTCTTGTCTCCCCCTGCTTCGGAGTGCTGAAGGCCCCGGGCGAGCAGCCCGAGGAACTTCAACTGGAAGGCCCGGTTGCACGCCGCGCATTCCCACGCGCCGTGACCTTCCTCGGACGGGCGGAGGTCCTCGTCGCCGCAGTAGGGGCAGTAGAAGGGGGCGGCCCGCTCGCTCACGAGAGGGCCTCCTCGGAGGCGCGGGAGGCCCAGGCGGCGAACCGCTCGCCCTCCTCGCGCTCGGCCTGGAACCGCTTCAGGACCCGCTCGACGTAGTCGGGCAGCTCCTCGGAGGTCACCTTCAGGCCACGGACCTTGCGGCCGAACCCGGCCTCCAGGCCCAGCGCGCCGCCCAGGTGCACCTGGTAGCCCTCGACCTGCTCGCCCTGGTCGTTGAGGACCAGCTGGCCCTTGAGACCGATGTCCGCGACCTGGATACGGGCGCAGGCGT
Source organism: Streptomyces cylindrosporus (assembly GCF_022698165.1). Classification (GTDB taxonomy): domain Bacteria; phylum Actinomycetota; class Actinomycetes; order Streptomycetales; family Streptomycetaceae; genus Streptomyces; species Streptomyces cylindrosporus. Next base: position 263,008 of record NZ_JALDAY010000003.1, on the reverse strand, counting down.
TCGGGCAGCCATTGAGGTTGATGGTGATCGGCTCGTCGAAGTCCGGGATGCGGCGCTCCAGTTCGTCGATCAGCTGGGAGCCGCGCGCCTTGGTCTCGACGATGGCGAGCTTGCAGTACTCGATGCCGGTGCAGGCCATGGTGCCGCGCCGGAACGGGGAGGGCTTGGCCGTCAGGTCCAGCGCCTCCAGGGCCTCGACCAGCGGCTCGACCTGCGCCTCCTCGACATCGAGGACGATCATCTTCTGCTCGACCGTGGTACGCACCCGGCCCGAGCCGTGCGCCTCCGCGACCTCGGCGATCTTCGTGAGGGTGGCGCCGTCGACACGGCCGACGCGGGGCGCGAAACCGACGTAGAAGCGGCCGTCCTTCTGGCGGTGCACACCGACGTGGTCGCGCCAGCGGTCGGTGGGCTCGGCGGGCGCGGGGCCGTCGACCAGCGTGCGCTTGAGGTACTCGTCCTGGAGGATCTGGCGGAACTTCTCCGGGCCCCAGTCCGCGACCAGGAACTTCAGGCGGGCGCGGGTGCGCAGGCGCCGGTAGCCGTAGTCGCGGAAGATGCCGACCACGCCCGCCCAGACGTCCGGGACCTCCTCCAGCGGCACCCAGGCGCCCAGCCGGACGCCGATCTTCGGGTTGGTGGACAGGCCGCCGCCGACCCACAGGTCGAAGCCGGGGCCGTGCTCGGGGTGCTCGACGCCGACGAAGGCGACGTCGTTGATCTCGTGGACCACGTCGAGCAGCGGGGAGCCGGAGATCGCCGTCTTGAACTTGCGCGGCAGGTTGGAGAACTCCTTGCTGCCGATGTACCGCTCGTGGATCTCGTCGATCGCCCAGGTGCCGTCGATGATCTCGTCCTCGGCGATGCCGGCGACCGGCGAGCCGATGACGACACGCGGGCAGTCGCCGCAGGCCTCGGTGGTGGACAGGCCGACCGCCTCCAGGCGCTCCCAGATCTCCGGGACGTCCTCGATGCGGATCCAGTGCAGCTGGATGTTCTGCCGGTCGGTGATGTCCGCGCTGCCGCGCGCGAACTCCTGGGAGATCTCGCCGATCACCCGCAGCTGCCGGGTGGTGAGGCGTCCGCCGTCGATCCGCACCCGCAGCATGAAGTACTTGTCGTCCAGCTCCTCCGGCTCCAGGATCGCGGTCTTGCCGCCGTCGATCCCGGGCTTGCGCTGGGTGTAGAGGCCCCACCAGCGCATACGGCCGCGCAGGTCGTTGGGGTCGATCGAGTCGAAGCCCCGCTTCGAGTAGATCGTCTCAATGCGTGTCCGCACATTGAGACCGTCGTCGTCCTTCTTGAACTGCTCGTTGCCGTTGAGCGGGGTGTAGTGCCCCATCGCCCACTGGCCCTCACCGCGGTGACGGCTCACCTTGCGGCGGGGAGTCGCGGCGGCAGGGTTCTGCGGGGTGGCGGCCATGGTGGTTACGTCCTTCGGGACAGGCGGAAATTCGGCTCTGACCTGCGCGTTCGGGCGCATGGGCATACGTGCGCGTCGTTGCGCGGGATGAGAGGAATGTCGGAAGATGTCGGGCTTTGCTGTGGCTCTCAGCTCGCCGGACAGATGGCGCTGGACATGCGGCCGAGGTCGACGTGCCGCCGACTCACCAAGGCAATTCCAGTTCCAGACATGACGGAAGCGTGTCACGGCAATCTGGACACAGTCCAGCTTCGTCCGCCATGCGGACACCCTTGTCTCGAAGGGCGAGACAAGGGTGTCGTCGATCACATGCCGTGCGCGCGGTCTTGTCCGCGCAGGTCAGACCGGCTATGCGCCGGGCCAGGGACCGGGCGCGGCCACCTCCGCCTGCTCCTCGACCTTGGTGTCGAAGAGCTTGAAGCCGCGGCGCAGGTAGTTGTCCATCGCGTGCTCCCCGTCCAGGCTGCAGGTGTGCAGCCAGACCCGCTTGGTCGTGGCCAGCCCCGGCCAGCGCCCGGCGAGGTCCCAGGCGCGGGCGGCACCGTACGACAGCAGGTGTCCGCCGATCCGGCGGCCCCGGAAGGCCGGGATCAGCCCGAAGTAGACGATCTCCACGACCCCGTCGTCCTGCGGCTCCAGCTCCACGTATCCGGCGGGCGTGCCCCGGTCGTACGCCACCCACGTCTCCACACCCGGCCGCGCCAGATGCTCCTGCCACCGCCCGTACGACCAGCCCAGCCGGTCGATCCAGCGGATGTCGCCGCCGACGGACGCGTACAGGAAACGGCTGAACTCGGGGGAGGGCACCTCGGAGCGGACGATCCGCACGTCCCCGTCGGGCGCGGCGGCCGGAAGGACGTCGGTCGGGGCGGTCTGCTCCAGGGACCAGGTGGTCACGGGGATGTTCGTCATGCCCGCCAGGGAATCATCCGCGCCGGAGATCTGTCGATCGGGGTCCGGGCCCGGAGCTAGCCCTGGTCGTCGAGAGCCCGGTCGACCGAGCTCAGCGGCAGCGCGTAGAGCATCCGGCCGGACTGGGACCAGACCTCGCCGGTCTCCTCCCAGTAGGACAGGGAGCCCCCGCGGCCGCTCCAGCACTGGTTCGACTCGTCGGAGCCGCACTCGGTGGCCTGCGCCTCGCGCGAGCTCTGCCGCCAGAGGGTGCCGCGGCCGTCCCGGGTCTCGGACGCGCGGTCCAGATACCAGTTCCCGCCGTACGACAGGACACCGCTGACGCCGGTGGTCTTCGTCTCGTACGCCTGCGTCGCGACCGCCCGCCCGGCCGCGTCGGTGGCCAGCAGGCCGGCGCGGGCCGGGTCGCTGCTGAAGGCGTAGCGCCACAGCCGGGTGTGCCGGTCGCTGTCCGCGGCCACCCGCTCGCTCGCCACCAGGCTGTCGGGCGCGGTGCTGCGGTCCAGCGAGATCGCCGCCGGACGCGGAGTCTTTCCGGCGAGCTGGTACGAGCCCACGGCCGGCAGCACGTACCGGGCGCCGTACGCCGACCAGCCGCCGCGCACCTTGCCGACCCGGCCGCTGTCCACGGTGGCCCGCTGGATGCGGTGCAGGTCGTAGACGTAGAGGCCGTCGGCCGTGGTGACCAGCAGCTTGCCCTGGTACCAGACCAGGCCGGAGACGGCGGAGGGGAGACCGCGGTAGTCGCGGCCGCCGTCGACCGGGACGGTGAGCAGTGCCCAGGTGTAGGTGAGGTGGGCGGGAACGTCGGCGTTCACGAACGCGATCCGGGCGACGCCGGTGCGGCCCGCCTTGCCGGTGTCGTGGGTCCAGCCGGCGAGGATCACCCGCTGCTCGCCCCAGTGGCCGTCGTCGTCGGCGTCCCCGGAGGTGGTGACCGCGCCGGCCCGCCAGCCGCGGGTGTCGGCGGCGTCCCAGCAGTACGCGCGCGTGGCGACCGGGACCACGGGCAGCGCCGAGCGGTCCGCGCCCGTGCAGTCGGCCGGGACCCGCAGCGAGCGGTCGGCGTCGTCGAGCACGGCCCGCACACCGACCGGCTTGCCCATGGAGGCGGACAGCCGGTCGAGCGTGGCCTGCGGGACCAGCCGCTCCTGCAGCCGGAACCCGGCGGCGGACCCGGCGAGCTCCTTCACGCCCGCGTCGGCCTTGCTCACCGTGGCCTGCGAGGCGCTGATCATGGTGGCGGCCGCGGTGAGCGCGAGGGCCGTCCCGGCGAGGAAAGCGCGCAGCGCTTTGCCCCGCTTCTGCCGACGGTGCCTGCCACGCTGCTTCATAGGTCCTCCCGAGGCGAGCCAACTGCGTTCATTGGTCCGTGTGTTGACCAAAGGAGCAGGTGGGGTGGCCCGAAGAGGGATGCTACGGCAGTCCGGCGGGTACGGGGACGAAGACCTTGCAATTATGCGGAAGATGACGTGTCTTTGCCCGGTGATGTCACTCGGAGAGACGGGGTGGACACACTCCGGGCGTGCGGCAGCAGGTCGTGCGGGTCGGCCGGCAGAAGCACCTCGACCTCCGCGTGCTCGGCGAAACGGTAGGGCCGGTGTTCCAGCAACCCCCCGAGATAGCGCCGTATTCGGGACATCTCGGCGCGCACGGTGACCGTACGGCCCGGGTCCCCGAACACGTCCTCGGCCAGCCCCGCCGCACTGCGTCCGTCCCGGTGCAGGGCCAGCAGGTACAGCAACTCGGCGTGCCGCGGACTCAGTTCGTGGCTCCAGGAGCCCGCGTATCCGGTCGCCGTCACCGACCAGCGCCGCGGCCGGCTCAGGTCGAGCACGACCCGGGTGTCGACCCGCGGCGCCGGTTGGTCCGAGGCGCGGATCAGCCAGCCCTCGCCCAGCGGCTCCACCGAGCACGGCCCGAGCGGCGCCAGCCACCGGCGGCCCGCCGACAGGGACTTGGGCAGGGACATCCGGTTCGTGTACGGCATTCCGGTCACCGCGGCCGTCCAGCCGTCCCGGTCCACCGCCAGCGCCCGGCCGCCCAGCCTCGACAGCACCGGGGCGGCCACCGCGCGCAGCCGCTCCAGCGAGGCCAGATGCAGCTCGCGCAGCCGGGCCTCGGCGAGCTTGGCCACCGAGTCGACCCAGGCGAGCGTCGCCGGATGCATCGTCTCCAGCGGCCCGCTGACGTCCACCACGCCGAGCAGCCGGCCGTCCCGGGGGTCCGTGATGGGGGCGCCGGTGCAGGTCCAGGTGGTCTGCGAGCGGACGAAGTGCTCGGAGGCGAAGACCTGCACGGGTCGGCGCACCACCGCCGGTGTACCGACGCCGTTGGTCCCGACGACGTCCTCGCTCCAGTCCGCGCCGAGTTCGAAGCCCAGCCCGTCGGCCCGGCGCAGCACCGCCGGACTGCCCTCCCGCCACAGCACCCGGCCGTCCTCGTCGGCGACCACCATGATGTGGTGGGCGACGTCCGCGACCGACAGCAGCCCCTCGCGCAGCACCGGCATGACGTGCCGCAGCTCGGTGCTCTCCCGGCGCCGGCGCACCTCGTCGGGGGCCAGCAGCCCGGAGCGGCGGTCGTGCTCGGGATCGATGCCGCTGCGCAGCATCCGGTCCCAGGACTGCTCGATCACCGGGCGCGGCGCGATCGGGGCGCGCTGCCCGGAGAGGGCGGCCGACCGGACCTCGCTCAGTACTCGCGCCGCGCGTGCCGTGTCGACCACGGCGAACTGGGCGACGTCCGTCGGCGAGAGCGCCACTGGTCCTCCCGGGAGAAAGGCTCGTGACAACCGTTTCCCGTCGTGTTTCGGACACGGGAGCCGGAGTCTGTCCTGACTGTCCGTCTCATAGTGCCTTCCGTCGCTGACGCACGGGCATGGTCCGGCCACAGACAGCAGCAAGTTGCAACCCCTTGCAACCCTGGTGAACGCTCCCGGCTTGTTTGAATATTGAGCGACGCCGTCCCGAGCGGCGTTCGCGGCCTCGAACGGGCCAGTGGGCGGGGGTGGTGCCGTGTCGGCGCAGCACCACCCCCGCTCTTTCGTGTCCGCAGGTCAGACCGGCCGGGCGCGCTCCACGACCGAGGCCAGGTCGAGGGTGTGCGGCAGGGTGCCGAAGGCCGCACCCCCGTCGCCGCCCAGCCGCGCCGCGCAGAAGGCGTCGGCGACCTCGGGTGGCGCGAACCTGACCAGGAGCGAACCCTGGAGCACCAGCGCCAGCCGCTCCGTAAGACGCCGGGCGCGGGCCTCGATGCCCTCCAGATCGGCCAGTTCGGTCAGCAGGCCCTTGATCGCGCCGTCCAGCCGGTGGTCGGCGCCGCGCGCCCTGCCGACCTCCCGCAGATAGGCGTCGAGGGCCCCCGGCTCGCGCTGGAGCACCCGCAGGACGTCGAGGGCCTGGACGTTCCCGGCGCCCTCCCAGACCGAGTTGAGCGGCGACTCGCGCACCAGCCGGGGCAGCCCCGACTCCTCGACGTACCCGTTGCCGCCCAGGCACTCCGCGGCCTCGACCGTGACCGGCGTACAGCGCTTGGTCACCCAGTACTTGGCGGCCGGTACGGCGATCCGCAGCAGCGCCCGCTCCTGCTCGCCGCCGTCGTCGTAGGCGGCCGCGAGCCGCAGCGCGAGGGTGGTCGCCGCCTCCGACTCCAGCGCGAGGTCGGCCAGCACGTTGCGCATCAGCGGCTTGTCGACGAGCTTCGCGCCGAACGCCTCCCGGTGCGTGCAGTGGTGCACGGCCTGGGCGACCGCCTGCCGCATCAGACCCGCCGAGCCCAGCACGCAGTCCAGCCGGGTCGCCGCCACCATGTCGATGATGGTGCGCACCCCGCGGCCCTCCTCGCCGACCCGCCGGGCCCAGGTGCCGGCGAACTCGACCTCCGCGGAGGCGTTCGAACGGTTGCCGAGCTTGTCCTTGAGTCGCTGGAGGAGGAAGGGGTTGCGCGAGCCGTCCGCCAGGACGCGCGGGACGAGGAAGCAGGTGAGTCCCGCCTCGGCCTGCGCGAGCACCAGGAAACCGTCCGACATGGGGGCCGAGCAAAACCACTTGTGGCCGGTCAGCGTGTACGTGCCGGCCTCGGCGAGCGGGGTCGCGGCCGTGGTGTTGGCGCGGACGTCGCTGCCGCCCTGCTTCTCCGTCATGCCCATCCCGAACAGGGCGCTCGGCTTGAGATGTGCGGGCCGCAGTTCACGGTCGTAGATCATGGAGGTCAGCCGCGGCTCCCACTCCTCGGCGAGGGCGGGGTCGGTGCGCAGCGCGGGGACGGCGGCGTGGGTCATCGACAGCGGGCAGAGGTTGCCGGCCTCCACCTGGGTCCAGACCAGGAACGCGGCCGCTCTGCGGACATGGCCGCCGGGGCGGTTCCAGGCGGCGGTGAGGCCCGCGGCGACGCCCTTGCCGAGCAGGCGGTGCCAGGCGGGGTGGAAGTCGACCTCGTCGACGCGGTGGCCGTAGCGGTCGTGGGTGCGAAGCCGGGGCGGGTGCTCGTTGGCCTGGACCCCCCACTCCTGCACCTGGGCGGACCCGGAGGCCCGGCCCAGGGCGGCGAGCTCGCCGTGCGCCTCGTCGAGGACGGGTGGGGGGAGATGGCGGTCGACGGCGGAGGTGAGGACCCGGTCGGCGGTGTAGACGTCGTAGCCGACCAGGGGCGGGGCCTGGTTCGACACGGTGTGGGTGCTGCCTGCCATGTCGCGAACGTACAGCACAGCCAGCCCGTCTGGGGGTGCCCCCTTTGGGGGAGTTTGAGGACGAGGCCCGTTCAGGGCCGATCGGGGGTCCAGGGGGCGGAGCCCCCTGGAGACGGGGCGTCAGGCCGAGCGAGCCATCGCCGGCTCGGACTCCGTCACGTCCGCCGGCCACCCCTCCCGGTACACCGTGTCCAGATACCGCTCCCCGAGATCCGGAGCGATCGCCACCGACACCAGCCCCGCTCGCCCGTGGTCCGCGAGCCACTGACCCGCACCGCTGACCACGGTCCCCGTGGACCCCCCGAACAGGAACCCCCGTGCCGCCAGCCGTCGGCAGGCCAGCACCGCGTCCGTCTCGTCCACGCGGATCAGCTCGTCCACGTAGGACTCGTCCAGCAGGGCCGGCGGGACGCTGGTGCCGAGGCCCGGGATCAGCCGCCGGCCCGGCGCCTGGCCGAAGCTCACCGAGCCGACGCTGTCGACGGCCACGATCCGCACCCGGCGCCGCCACTGCCAGAACCAGCGGGCGCAGCCCATCAGGGTCCCGGTCGTGCCCGCGCCGACGAACAGCACGTCCAGGTCCGGGAAGCGGCGGGCGATCGCGGGCGCGGTCGTGCGGTAGTGGGCCTTCCAGTTCCCCTGGTTGGTGTACTGGTTGAGCCAGACGTATCTGTCGTCGGACGCGCACAGCGCGGCCACGTACGCCATCCGCGCCCCCAGAAAGCCGCCGCGCACGTCCGGCTCCTGGATGACGTGCACCTGGCTGCCCAGGGCCTCCATCAGCCGTATCGTCGGCTGGTTGCAGCGCGCGTCGGTCACGCACAGAAACCGGTATCCCCGGCTCGCCGCGAGCACGCTCAGCGCCACGCCGAGATTGCCGGACGAGGACTCGACCAGTACGGAGCCCGGCCGCAGCAGGCCGTCGCGCTCGGCGGCGTCCACCATCTCGGTGGCCGCCTTGAGCTTGATCGAGCCGGCGAAGTTGAAGCCCTCGCACTTCAGGTACAGCGGCAGCCCCAGCGCGGCCCGCAGGTCGACGTAGAGCTCGTTCTCGTTGAATTGAACGGGATCGGAAATGACGGGCATGCTGCCCCCCTCCTCATGCGTCACGAAGCCCGGCCGGTCAGCCGTACCGGCGCAGCTCGTGGAAGAACCCGTCGACGACATGCAACCCTCCCCTGCGGGCCACTTCGTCGTGGACGAACCTGCCGACCGCGAGGTCGAGCACCCCCAGTCCGAACGGTGAGAACACCACCGTCCGGTCGGCCGGGACGGTGGACCGCCCGGTCAGTACGTCGTCGAGCGTGCCGTCGAGGAACTCCCGCCCGCCGGTGAGCTGTTCGGCCAGGTGCGGCGAGGTCTGCGCCTTGAGGCAGTGCTCGACGTCGTCCACGTAGTTCGCGGACGCCAGCAGGATCTCCGGGGCCAGGTCGCGCAGCGAGACGTGCAGGACGAGCGGATGGTGCGCGAACCAAGACGGGTCGTGGATGTACGGCTCGGACGCGACCGTGGCGAACACGATCAAGTCGCTTGCCTGGACCAGGGATTCGGGGCTGTCGTGCACGGTGATCTTGCCCCCGGCGCCCGTCCGCTCCAGATAGGAGCTGAAGCCGGCGGCGCTCGGCGCCGACAGGTCGTGCACCCCCGTCTCCTCGAACTCCCAGCCGGTGGCCGTGAGATGCGTGTGGATGTAACGGGCGATCAGACCCGTGCCGATGAACCCGACCCGGGCCGGTCGTGTCCGCGTGCGGCTCAGCCGGTCGGCCGCGAGGGCCGCCGAGGACGCCGTGCGCGTCGCGCTGATCACCGAACTCTCCAGACAGGCGTACGGGTAACCGGTTTCCGGGTCGTTGAGGATCAGCACCGCGGAGGCGCGCGGCAGGCCCGACCTGGTGTTCTCCGGGAAACTGGAGATCCACTTCAGGCCGTCCACCCGCAGCGGCCCGCCCAGCGAGGCGGGCAGCGCGATGATCCGGGAGCTCGGCCGGTCCGGGAAACGCAGGAAGTACGAGGGCGGGTTCACCGACTCGCCCTGCCCGTGCAGCCGGTACACGGCCTCCACGAGCTCGCCGATCTCCGGCTCCCGGCCCCGCAGGGCCTCGACGACCTGCTCACCGGAGACGACCGAGAAGGACGGTGCGGGTGCTGCGGTCATGCGGTCCTCACCTCGACGGTCGGTGCGCAGTCGGTCAGTCGTACGGGATCCCCCAGCGCGGCCAGCACCTCGCGCGGCCCCTCGAAGGGCTCGCGGCTGTGCGCCGTACGGACGTTGTCGACGAGCAGCAGATCGCCGGCCCGCCACGGCTCGCGCAGGGTGTGCGCCTCGTACACCTCGTTGATCGCGGCGACGATGCCCTCGTCCAGCGGATCGCCGTTGCCGAAACGGGTGTTGAAGGGCAGCCCGTCGGGGCCGTACACGTCGACCAGGTACTCGCGCACCTCGGGGTCCATCGTCCACTCGTTCAGGAAGGCGATCTGGTTGAACCAGCAGCGCCGCCCGGTCACCGGGTGGCGGACCACCGCGCTGCGGTGCTGCCGGGTTTTCAGCGAGCCGTCGTCCTGCCAGGCGTATTCGATCGCGTGGGCACGGCAGTAGCGCTCGACCGCCGTCCGGTCCTCGGTGCCGAAGGCCTCGCCGACCGAGGCGCCGATCTCGTCGTTGTACGTCCGGGTCAGCAGCCAGCCCTCCCGCTCGAACCGCTCCACCAGCGCGGCGGGCAGCGCCTCCAGCACGGTCGGCCCGTCGGCGACGGCGGTCGCGCCGCCCGCCTCCGGCGCCACCAGGCACGCGAAGAGCAGCAGCCCCGGGAAGTCCAGGGAGTAGCTCAGCTCGTGGTGCATGCACATCTGCTGGTTGGGCGGCCACTTGGAGGAGGAGTACACGCCGTCCGCGTAGGAGCGGCGGGGAGCGAAGGGCTCCCGGTCGGCCATCAGGCCTTCGGTCAGCTGCCGGAACACGGCCTCCGTGGCGGCCGGTCCGGTCAGGGTCAGCCCGCGGACCAGCAGGCTGCCGTGCTCGGCGACCGCGGCCCGCAGCGCGGCGCGGTGCTCGGCGGCCCAGCTCACCGGGTCGTCGGCCGACTTCGCGTGCAGGAGAGGTGGCCGGCCCGGGGCCGGTTCCACGTCCGGTAGAAGGGTCGGGGAGTGCGACATCGTGCGGGTTCCTTTCAGCTGTGCTGGTCGAGCAGCCCCGCCAGTTCGGCGAGGACCGGATGGCGGGTGACGTCCTTGAGCGTGATCGCCCGGTCCAGGGCGATCGCGAGCTTCACCGCGGACAGCGAGGTGCCGCCGCGGTCGAAGAAGTGGTCCAGCCGGCCGATGCGGTCCGCCGGAACGCCGAGCACCTCGGCCCAGGCGGCGGCCATGCGCCGTTCGGCGGGCGTGTCCGGCGCACCGGACGCGTGGGAGTCGAGCTCCTGCGCGAGCGCGGTGAGCGCCTTGCGGTCGGTCTTGCCGTTGGCGGTCAGCGGCAGCGCCTGGCGCCAGTGCACGACGGCCGGAACCATGTAGGCGGGCAGCGAGGCGGCCAGCCGCTCCCGCACCGCCTCGGCGGCCACCGGCTCGGGCCCGGTGCAGAACGCCACCAGCTGCGCCCCGCGGACGACGACGACCGCGCCGTCGCGCACCCCGTCCACCCGCAGCAGCGCGTTCTCGATCTCGCCGATCTCCACCCGGAAACCGCGTACCTTGACCTGGCTGTCGCGCCGGCCGAGGAACTCCAGCTTCCCGTCCGGCAGCCAGCGCCCGTGGTCGCCGCTGCGGTACAGCCGCTCGCCGGGCCGGTACGGGTCGTCGGTGAAGGCCGCCTTGGTCCGCTCGGGGTCGTTGACGTAACCACGGCCGACACAGACGCCGGAGAAGACGATCTCGCCGGTGGCGCCCAGCGGTACGGGCACCAGGTCCTCGTCGACGACGTACACCCGGACGTTCGCGATCGGCCGCCCCAGCGGCACCCGGTCGCCGTCCGGCGCGCGGTCCATGACCTCGTGGTTGGTGTCGTCCGAAGTCTCCGTCAGGCCATAGGCGTTGACGAGCCGGATGCCGGGCTGGGCGGTGAACCAGCGCTGCACCAGCTCCTTCTTGACCGCCTCGCCGGTCACCGACACACAGCGCAGGTCGGGCAGTTCGCGCGGTCGCTGCCCCAACTCGGCGAGCACGGCCTCCAGATACGACGGGACGACCTGAAGCACGTTCACCCGGCCCCGCACGATCGTGTCCACGAACCGCGGTACGTCCAGGATCGTCTCCTGCCCCACGATCAGCGTCCGCCCGCCCACGACCAGCGCCGACACCAGCTGCCACAGCGAGATGTCGAAGCACTGGGGCGCCGTCTGCGCGACCGTCCGCCCGGCGCCGACGCCCAGGTCGGAGATCTTCGCGAGGACGTGGTTGAGGAAACCGGCGTGCTCGCACATCGCGCCCTTGGGCTCACCGGTGGAGCCGGAGGTGAAGTAGATGTACGCGAGCTGGTCGGGCCAGACCGGCAGCCGCAGGTCGTGGTCGGCGTGGCCCTCGGCGTACGCGGTGTCCGCGAACACCTTGCGGACCGCGCCGCCCACGTGCTGGTCGCTGCCGCGCTCGGTGAGCACCAGCCGGCACTCGGCGCGCTCCAGGGTGCGGGCGATCCGGTCGGCCGGGAAGTGCGGCTCGACGGGCAGATAGACACCGCCCGCCTTGAGGACGCCGAGCACCGCCGCCAGCCAGTCGAGGTCGCGTTCCATCACCACGGCGACCACGCCCTCGCGGCGCAGTCCCCGGGCGAGCAGCGCCCGACCGATGCGGTTCGCGCGGGAGTTGAGCTCCGCGTACGTCCACTGCCCCGCCTCGGACACGGCGGCCACCGCGTCCGGGTGCAGCAGCACCCGCTCCTCGAACAGCTCGTGCACCCGACGGTCCGGCAGCTCCCGCTCGGGGCCCGCCAGGTCGTCCAGCTGGAGCCGGAGTTCCTCCTCGGAGAGCAGGGTCGCGCGGTCCGGGTCGGTGAGCGCGGTGAGGTGGTAGCCGGCGATGCGGGCCGCGGCGTCGGCGTCCAGCAGGTCGGTGCGGTAGTGCAGCCGCAGCGTGCCGTGGTCGGTGAAGGCGACGTGCAGCCCGGTGTCCTCCAGGCGGGCGGCCGCCGCGGGGCCGCCGGTCAGCGCGGCCAGCACCTTGGTGTGCGCGGCGGCGAGGGCGGACGGCTCCTTCGACACGCCCTCGGGCAGCGGCAGTTCGCAGTCGGCGACGCCCGGTGTCGGAGTGAGCGTCCACCGCGGGATCGTTTCCATCATTTCCCCCTGTTGTGCTTCTCTTGCTGTCAGCCGTGCCGCGGTGCGACCGCCGGGTTGCCTCCCCAGTGCGACCCGGGCGGCATCTCCTCGCCCTTCATCAGGAAGGAGTCGGGCGCGAGCACGGCGCCGTCGCCCATCGAGACGCCGTAGTGCACCAGTGATCCGGTGCCGAGCGTGCAGCCGGCGCCGATGCGGATGTGGTCGGACTTGAAGGTGCCGTCCTCCTGCGAGTGGGCCTGCACCTTGGTGTGCGCGGCGAGCGTGCAGTCGTCGCCGATCGCGGCCAGCGTGCGGTCGGTGATGTAGCAGCCGTCGTCGAAGACCCGGCGCCCCATCCGCACACCGAGCAGCCGCCACACGAAGCTCTTGAACGGCGTCCCGTTGAACACCACGAGGTGGTTGTCGGGCACCTTCCACAGGCGCTCCACCCACCAGAAGTGCGGGTCGTAGATCGACACGAGCCGCGGCCGGAGCGGCCGGAAGCGGGTGATCAGCCGCTCCACCAGCACGTAGTAGCCGGTGGAGAACACCAGGCCCACGACCAGGGACGCGCCGATCAGCAGACCGCCGACGGTGCCGTGGGCGCCGTACAGGTCGAAGGCGGCGAAGCCGAGCACGCTCAGCGCGAACCAGTGCAGCCAGCGCACGAACAGGAACAGGCCCATCGAGCGCAGGTTGTAACGGTTCTTCCGGGCCAGCCGGTCGCGCAGTTCGTCGCCCTCGCGCAGGTGGTCGAAGCGGCTGTCGCGCTCCACCGAGCGCGGGATCTCGAAGGCGGGCGAGCCCAGCAGGCCCACGCCCTCACGCACCTCCCCGTCCAGCGGGACCATCACCTTGGTCGCCAGCAGGACGTTCTCGCCGGTGCGCCCGCCGCTGGGGTAGGCGATGTTGTTGCCCAGGAAGCTGTGCGCGCCGATCGTCGCCCGGGAGACCCGGAAGGACGTGCCGGAGAAGTCGGCGTTCACGATCGAAAGACCGTCGGCGACCATCGTGCCGCTGCCCACGCTCACCAGGAGCGGAGTCTCGTGCTGCACCTCGGTGCCGAAGTTGGAGCCGGTCTGCTCGACGTGCGAGAGGTCGTAGCCGATCGACCGGAGGTAGTGGACGATGTACGAGCTGTCCCCGCACAGCCACTTGAAGAACTTGACGTTGCTGATCCGGGCGACCGCGCGCTGCACCGAGTAGTGCAGCCCGTAGAGCGGGTAGACCCGGTCCGGGCGCAGCAGCGGGCTCAGCAGGCGCGGCAGCAGGGACACGGCGGCGAGGCCGAGGACCACGAAGCCCGCGTAGGCGGCCAGCGAGAAGCCGAGGGCCTCGCCGTAGAAGGCGGCCGAGCCCAGGTCCTGTGCGGTCGGGTCGAGGAGGTTGTCGAGGGCGGGGACCACCGTCAGCAGCAGGTAGGTTCCGCCGACCGCGACGGGCACGTACACGACCAGCATCTGCAGCAGCCCCCCGAGGCCGTACACGGCCCGGCGCAGCGTGGAGACGCGGGCCGGCGGGATGCGGACGTAGTCGACGTCCGTGCGCACGGCGGGGGAGCCGTGGACGCGCTCGCCGGCGGGGACCGACGCGCCGCCGTACAGCGCGGAGGAGTGGCCCAGTTGCGAGCCGTCGCCCATCGTCGTGCCGATGTCGAGGACGGTCTTCTCACCGACGTACACGTCCCGGCCGAGCGTCACGCGGCCGGTGCGGATGCGGCCCGCGTGCGCCTGGTAGCACAGGAAGTAGGAGTCCTTGCGGATCACCGAGCCGGCGCCGACGGTCAGCAGGTCGGTGCAGACCGGCACCGAGTGCGACAGGATCGTGACGCCCTTGCCGATCCTCGCGCCGAGGGCCCGCAGGTACAGCACGTACAGCGGGCTGCCGGCGAACAGCAGCAGCGGGTTGGCGTGCAGCAGCGCCTTGACGGTCCAGAAGCGGAAGTAGGCGAGGCTCCAGACGGGGAACTCGGTCTCCTTCCAGCGGCCGACCAGCAGCCACTTGGCGGCGACCGGGAGCACGCAGGCGCCCGCGAACACCGCCGCGCCGAAGACCAGCGACCGCACATAGACGTCGACGACCCCGTCCACCGCGGAGATCCACTCGTAGCCCCGGCCCATGACGATCCCGGCGAGCGCGCAGTAGGCCGCGAAGACCAGGAACTGCAGCGCGCCGCAGAGCAGATGGCGCGGGGTGCTGCCGGGCTCGGGCGCCGGGGCCGGCGGCTCGGCGGGTGCCGGTGCCGGGGCCGGTGCGGTGTCCAGGGCGGCCGCGAGGGACCGGATCGTCGGGTTGCCGTAGACGTCCTTCATCGAGACCGAGGGCAGGTCCGGGCGTTTCCTGACCCGGGCGCAGAAGTGGGCCATCACCAGGGAGTTGGCGCCGAGATCGTCGAAGAAATGACTGTCGACCGGTATGTTCTCCACCTTGACCACACCGGCCAGAACCTCGGCCAGGACATTTTCCGTGCCGGTGTCGATTTTTCCCACCACGTGCGCTCCTTACGGGTTTTACAGGCTTTACGACTTATGTGGCTTGTCCGGTTGCGGTGATCGCCCGGTTGTTGCACCGCGCGGACATTCCGCGGCCCGGCGCGCGAATTTCGCCCCGGCCGCCACAGGAATTTCCAGCGGCCCCCGGCTCACCATTCGTCGCCAGCAGACGGCGAAGAGCAGCGAGCCGGCGACGAGCACGCCGTAGAGGAGGTCGGGCCAGATGCCGAGGGCGCCCGTGGCGAGGACCAGGACGTGGGCGCAGTAGAGGGTCAGGGGCATGCTGCCCGCCGCCGCGAGCGGGGCGAGGGCCCGCCGGGCGGGCGTGAGGCGGGTCAGCAGCAGGACGGCGCCGAGCAGCGCGGCGGCCGAGCCGAGGGTCTGGAGCATGTCGAACGGCGAGGTCGAGTGCGGTGCCCGGGACAGCAGCGACCACCAGGTCGAGCCGTCCGGGGTGTCCCACAGCACCTCGCCTCGCGCCTCCCGCCACGGTGTGTCCGAGAACTCCGCCCGCCACAGATGCCACAGCCCGCCGAACTCCCGCAGCAGCAGGGTGGCGACGAGCCAGGCCCCGGCCGCGACCGCGAGACCGCCCGTGAGCAGCCGCCGCGCGACCCGCTTCGAGGTGAGATCCAGGCGGCCCACGGCGAGTCCGGCGCACAGGTACGCCATCCAGGCGAGCACGGGGTAGTCGCCGTGCACGAGCAGGTCGGACAGCACGCCGAGGGGGTGGGTGAACAGGTCGGTGAGGGTCGGGTCGCCGTCGAAGGGCGGCTCGGGCAGCGCGCCGTGCAGCAGGTGCAGGGCGACGGGGCCCGCGACGGCGAAGAGCAGGGCCAGCCCGGTCAGGGTGGCCGGGCGCAGCCGCAGCAGGGGGAGGGCGAGCAGGAAGAGCAGGGCGTAGAACGCCAGGATCACGTCCACGTCCAGGTCGGCCGCGTTCGAGGCGTAGCCGAGCAGCAGCCCCGTGAGCCCGATGAGCAGGGCCCGGGCCGTCACGGCCGCGTAGGCGCCGCGGTCGGTCACCGGCCGGCGCCCGCCCGTGGTGAACGCCAGCCCCAGCCCGGCCGTCACCGCGAACACGGCCGCCGACCGGCCGCCCGCGAGGACCCAGGCCGGCGTGGGCGAGCCGTCGGCCGCGAAGGCGCCGTACACATGGACGGAGAACATTCCGAGCAGCGCGAGTCCGCGGACCGCGTCCACTCCCGCGATGCGTGGCGCAGGTGAACCCGCGCCGCCTCGGTGGGCCTGTGACGGCGTATGCGTCAACGGGTGCGGAGCAGGCATAAGAATTCCCCCGAGTGGAATACGGTCGAATCCCGCTCGCTGTTCACGCGGGTATTCGAAATGGTGCGGAAATGAGCGAGAGTTGTGGGAGTGGTCCCCTGAAGTCCCCCGTGTCATCTGCGCCTGAGCCGTTCTCGGCGGACGCAGGAATGCAGTCCGAATTCTTTCGGAAAGTTCATGAACGGTTCAAGGGCGTTTCAGGCATTGGCGATTTCCGGATCTCCCGGAATGCGTGATCAGGGCCCCGACGTGTGCCGTTTACAAAGGCGGCGAAATGGGTTGTAGAACAATCCGGCCAACGCGGACATGACAGAAAAATGGGACGTGCCGTCCGGGCGGGGGATGAGTGCACTCAGGCGCGGCGGATACCTTTAGGTCGTGCAGCAGGCAAGTGAATCCCCGCAGCGGTCCGCAGGCCGCCTCCATCGAGCGCGTGCCCTCTACCGGAACGTCTCGAAGCGCAGGACCGCCTGGCTGCTGCTCAAGGACACCGTCAACTCCTGCATGGAGTACCGCATCCTGGGCCTCGCCGCCGAGGCCGCGTTCTTCACGCTGCTGTCCGTGCCGCCGCTGCTGCTCAGCCTGATCGGCCTGCTCGGCTACGTCGACGACTGGACCGGCACCGACACCATCAGCAGCCTCCAGAGCAACATCCTGGACGCCTCCCGCACCGTGCTGTCCGACAAGGGCGTCACCGAGATCGCCCAGCCGATCCTGCACGACGTGGTCAAGGGCGGCCGCCCCGACGTCATCTCGATCGGCTTCGTGTTCGCCCTGTGGTCGGGCTCCCGTGCCGTGAACGTCTTCATCGACACCATCACCGTGATGTACGGCCTCGACGGCGTGCGCGGGATCGTCAAGACCCGGGTGATGTCGTTCCTGCTGTTCGTGGTGGCCCTGCTGATCGGCTCGATCGCGCTGCCGCTGATGGTCGCGGGGCCGGACGCCGTGGTACGGATCGTGCCCTGGTCGGAGACGCTGGTGCAGGTCCTGTACTGGCCCGTGGTGATCATCCTGTCCGTCGTCTTCCTGACGACGCTCTACCACGTGTCCGTGCCGGTGCGCTCGCCCTGGATCGAGGACGTGCCCGGCGCCCTGGTCGCGCTGGCCATGTGGGTGCTCGGCAGCTTCCTGCTGCGCATCTACATCACCAACACCATCGAGGGCGCCACCATCTACGGCTCGCTCGCCGCCGCCGTCGCCGTGCTCCTGTGGATCGGCGTGTCCGCGTTCGCCGTGCTCGTCGGGGCCGCGGTCAACGCGGCGATCGACCGGGTGTGGCCGGCCGCCGCCACGGCCGCGGCCCGCGCCGCCAACGAGCGGGTGCGCGAGGCGCAGCTGGCCGAGCACGTGGCCCGCACGGCCGCGGGCCAGGACACCGACCCGGGCGACCCCGACATGCCCTCGGAGTTCCCCGAGCGCTGGTCGCGCTTCCTACCGCCGGAGGACGTCACCTCACGCCTGCGCACCCATGTGAAGAGCACACACCCGCCGCACAAGCCGGAGAGCTCCTAGAGCTCCTGAGAGCTCCTGAAGCGCCTGACAGCTTCTGCGAGCGCCTGGGAGTTTCTGCGAGCGCCTGGGAGCTTCCGCGAGCTCCTGCGAGTTCTTGCGAGCGGATCCCCTCAGACCTTCCAGGTCCCCGCGGCCGCCGCCTCCCGCGCGAACTCCGTGAAGTCGCGCGGCTCGCGTCCCAGCACTTGCCGCACACCGTCCGAGAGATACGCGTTCCGCCCGTCGAGCAGCGACTCGAACAGCTCGACCAGGAACTCGACCTCCTCGGGCGGCACCCCGAACCCGATCAGGTTCTCCCCGTACGCACGCGCCGGCACGGCCGTGTACGTCAGTTCCCGCCCCGTCGCCTTCGCGATCTCCGCGACCGCCTCGGCCCAGGTCAGCAGCCGCGGCCCCGAGACGGCGACCGCCTGCCCCACGTACCGGTCGCCCGCGGTCAGCACCCCCGCCACCACGTCCCCGATGTCCCGCACGTCGATGAACGGCTCGCGCGCCTCACCGCCCGGGAACACCAGCTCCCCGCTCAGCCGGAACCCCTCCACCAGCGGCCCCTCGCTGAAGTTCTGCGCGAACCAGGCGGCCCGTACGACCGTCCACTCCGCCCCCGACTCGCGCAGCGCCTCCTCGGCCGGCCGCGCCCGCTCCTCGCCCCGCGACGACAGCAGCACCAGCCGTCGTACGCCCAAGGAGACCGCCTCGTGCGCGAGCAGCCCGATCGCCCGGGCCGCGTCCGGCGTGCCGATGTCCGAGTGGTAGGCGAGATACGCCGCGTCCGCTCCCCGCAGCACCGGCGCCCATGTCGACCGCTCCGCCCAGTCGAACCCCTGTGCCCGCGAGGCCGGCCGCACCGTCAGCCCGGCGGCCTGCGCCGCCTGGGCCACCCGCCGCCCCGTACGACCGGTCGCCCCGGTCACCACAACCGTCGTGTTCCGCGTGTTCCCTGTCATGCGTGTCAGTCAACTGCCGTGCTCCCCAAGGGACCATCGCTGAACGGCTCATTCCCATGCGCCCGCGTCTACGCTGGTCGCATGGACGCCCTTGCAGGCCTTCTGGAGGGTCCACGCGCGCGTGGCGCCTTCATGATCCGTGCGTGCTTCGACCCGCCCTGGGCGGTACGCGTCGAGGACCGGGCCCCGCTGACCGTCATGCTCATGGTGCGCGGCGAGTCCTGGATCACGCCGGAGAGCGGAGAGCCGGTGCCGCTGCGCGCCGGCGACCTCGCGATCGCGCGCGGCCCGGACCCGTACACCTGCGGTGACGACCCCGGTACGGCCCCGCAGGTGCTGATCCTGCCGGGCGCGGAGTGCGTCTACCCCGACGGGCGGTCCCTCAAGGGCTCCATGGACCTGGGGGTGCGCACCTGGGGCGACAGCCCGAGCGGTGCCACGGTGATGCTGATCGGCACGTACCTGATGCAGGGCGAGATCAGCGGGCGGCTGCTGGATGCCCTGCCGCCGCTGCTGACGCTCACCGCCGACGTGTGGGCCTGCCCGCTCACGCCGCTGCTGATGGAGGAGGTCGTACGGGACGAGCC
This sequence comes from Streptomyces cylindrosporus, assembly GCF_022698165.1. Taxonomy (GTDB): domain Bacteria; phylum Actinomycetota; class Actinomycetes; order Streptomycetales; family Streptomycetaceae; genus Streptomyces; species Streptomyces cylindrosporus. Next base: position 243,909 of record NZ_JALDAY010000003.1, on the reverse strand, counting down.
CGGTCAGGAGGTCGTCCTGGACCGGCTTCTCGACCTGCTGGTCATCGCCGCGCTGCGGGCCTGGTTCTCGCGGCCGGAAGCCGAGCCGCCCACCTGGTACCGGGCGATGGCGGATCCGGTGGTGGGGCGGGTGCTGCGGCTGGTCCAGGACGATCCGGCGCACCCGTGGACGGTGGCCTCGCTCGCGGCGAAGGCGGGGGTGTCCCGCGCGGCGCTGGCCCGGCGGTTCACGGAGCTGGTGGGGGAGCCGGTGATGACGTATCTGACGGGGTGGCGGCTCGCCCTGGCCGCGGATCGCCTGCGCGGCTCCGACGACACGTTGGAGGCGATCGCGCGCAGGGTGGGGTACGGCAGTGCGTTCGCCTTGTCGAGCGCGTTCAAGAGGGTGTACGGGGTGAGTCCGCAGGAGCATCGGGTGAGGACGGGTTAGATGTACACGGAACGGCCGGCCCGGTTGAGCGGTGCGGTCGTCTGGCGGAACGCCCCGGCCGAGGCCGGCGGCGGGCGGGTGCTGCCCGACGGGTGCATGGACCTGCTGTGGCACGACGGGCGGTTGCTCGTCGCCGGGCCCGACACTCGTGCGTACGTCGCCCAGGGCTCGGGCGGTGTGTGGGTCGGCGTGCGGTTCCGTCCCGGTACCGCGCCCGCACTCCTCGGCGTGCCCGCCTGCGAGTTGCGGGACCGCCGGGTTGAACTCGCCGACCTGTGGCCCGCCTCGGACGTCCGGCGGCTCACCGCGCGCGTGAACGCGGCCGGTGATCCCGAACGCAGCCTGGAGGAGCTGGCGTTGAGCCGCGCGGCCGACACCGCACCACCGGATCCTCTGCTACGACACCTCGTGCCGGCCCTCGACTCGGGGCGGCCCGTCGCCGCCGTCGCCGACGAACTCGGGCTCGGCGCCCGGCAGTTGCACCGCCGCTGTCTGGCCGCCTTCGGCTACGGGCCCAAGACGCTGGCCCGGGTGCTGCGGTTGCAGCGGGCCCTCGCGCTGGCTCGGGGCGGGGTGTCGTACGCCGAGACCGCGGTGCTTGCCGGGTTCGCCGATCAGGCCCATCTGGCGCGGGACGTCAAGGAGTTGGCGGGGCTGCCGCTCGGGCGGCTACTGGGGTAGCTGCGCGAACAGGTCGACGCCGTTGCCGTCCGGGTCGTGGACGACCGCGTACCGCATGCCCCAGAAGGCGTCCCACGGCTTGAGCTCGCCGTGGTGGCCGGCGCCGACCAGATCCTCGTACACGGCGTCGACCTCGGTCGGTGACGCGCACTTGAAGGCGAGCGCGATCCTGCCGCCTGCCGTCGGCGGCTGCCAGCCGGCGTGGAAGGAGCGGACGGTTGCCTCGGTGTCGAGGGCGAGGGTGAGTCCGCCGGGCAGTTCGGCCTCGACGTGCGGCTGGTCCTCGGCGCCCTCGGGGAAGACGAGGCCGAGGCGGCGGTAGAAGGCGAGCGAGGCGGCCAGGTCGGAGGCGACCAGGCCGATCACGGCGAATCGTGGAGTCATGCCGCCACCGTAGGCAGGGGAGTGGTGGGTGGTCTTGAAGGAATCGGACAGGGCGGGGGCCGCCGGGGGGGGGGAGGGTCGATCAGGGGGAAGGGTCGAGTTCGCCCGGGCCGGCGCCCTCGGCGATCTCGGCGGCCAGCACGGTGAGCCGCCGGCCCTGGGAGCGGGCGTGGGCGCGTAGCCGCCTGAAGGCCTCGTCCACGGAGATCTGCAGCCGCTCGGCCAGGATGCCCTTGGCCTGCTCGATCACCACGCGGCTCTCCAGCGCCTGCCGGAGCTGTCCCACCACCACCTGCTGGCCCTTCAGTCGCCTCTCGAGCAGCAGCGAGGAGGCCGCGACGGTGGCGAGCGACCGGGCGACGCTCAGGTCCAGGGCGGACGGCAGGGGCGGCCGGGTGGAGAACAGGTCGAGCGCGCCCAGCGCGTGGTCGGACACCCGAAGGGGTACGGCCGCCACGGAGATCACGCCCAGTGCACGGGCCCGCGGGCCGAAGCGGGGCCAGCGCAGCGAGTCGGGGCCGGTCGCACGGAGCGCGACGGGACCGAGCGGCTCCTCGCGGCCGACGCTGTCCGGGCCGGGGCCCTCGCCCAACTCGGCCTGGTGTGACTCGAGTTGGCGGGAGAGTTCGTCGGAGGCGATGGTGTAGGCGACTCGGCCGTCGTCGTCCAGGAGCGTGACACCGGCGCACTGCGGGGGCAGCAGCGCCAGTGTGTGGGTGGTGAGGTCCTGCAGCAGTTGCGGCGCGTCGAAGTCGACGGCGTGCCGGGCGAGATCGCTCACTGCCTCGGCGATGCCGGCCTCGCGTTCGGTGGTTGGCATGACAGGACAGCCGTTCAGCCGGTCCCGCGTCCGCGGCGATGGGCGTGGTCTGGGCACACACCCGGAGGGGAGGGTGGGGTTGGCGGGCTCATGGGGCCGGGTGGCGGCCTCACGACGCACGGGCTCACGCTAGCGCGCAGGGTGCCGACGGGCAGGGACTTCCGCCGAGGCCGGCTGGGGACCAAGGGGCCCGGAAGGTGGGCCGGTTGGGGCGCGGGAGCCCGGAAGGTGGGCCGGCTGGGGACCAAGGGGCCGGAAGGTGGGCCGGTCGGGACGCGGGAGCCCGGAAGGTTGGCCGGTTGGGGCACGGGAGACCGGAAGGTGGGCCGGTCGGGGCACGGGAGACCGGAAGGTGGGCCGGTCGGGACGCGGGAGCCCGGAAGGTTGGCCGGTTGGGACACGGGAGCCGTAAGGTCGGCCGGTCGGGACACGGGGACGGCGCTGGGCGGGAGGCATGGAGGCGGCCGCCGCCTTGTGTCGGCGCGGACGGCGGCCGCCTGCGCGCGGCACTCGCGTCTTCCCAGGGCGCGAGGGCCCCGCGCGGGATCGTCCTCACGGCACCGGGGGCGTGCGGGAGTTCGCCCCTGACGAGGGGCCGGAGGACGGGGGAGCGGGGTCCGCGAATCGTTCGCGGGATGTGCGGACTCCGGCTTCCCCAGCGGTTCGGTGGTCACTCCGCGCCCGGGACCGGGGGCCGGAAGAAGTGCTCGCCGACGCGAGCCCGCCGGTTCCATGTACTTCACGAAGAGGAACCGGAACGTCTGCTCGAATCCTAGAGGGTGGCGGGCGCGTTCGACACCTCGCGATTCGGTACGTGCCGGCCGGGACCGGCGTCACCCCGGCGGTCCGAGAACCCGTCCACCGTACGCCCGTGAGTCTGCGCTCAGTCGAACGTCACAGGTCCGCGGGGGGTTCGCACCGTGAACGTGAGCCCCGTCAGGCCCTCGGACAGGGCGAGTTCGGTGCCCACGGCCGCAAGCAGCGGACGGATCTCGTCCGGTTCGGGGGCGCTCGCGGACAGCTCCAGCAGCGGAGTCTCCGGCAGCCCAGAGGCGCTCGGGTGGACGGCCGAGCCCCAGTCGATCAGGAACGGCACCAGACCGGAAGGGTGCTGGGTGTCCCCGTCGGTCAGCCGCCACTCCAGCAGCGTGCCGTCGGGCCGGCGACGGCTCATCGGGCGTACGTCGCCCGGGTCGTAGCCCCGCGCCCGGGCGTCGGCGACCGCCCGGTCGAGGTCCGGCGGGCTGATCGCCCAGGTCACCGTCCGTGCGGCGGCCAGCTCGTCGACCGCGAACGGTCGCGGGCCCGCGGGCTCCGACTGTTCCGGGTCCGGGCCGATGATCTCCAGGTAGCTGGAACCACCCAGCGACACAAGGAAGTTGCGGGTACCGCGCCCGACATGCGCACCGCCGGGCGCGGGCGTCACGCCGGTGCGCCGGGTGAAGTCGGCGACCGTCGCCGCCAGATCCGGGGTCGCGAGGACCAGGTGGTCCAGATGTGCGGGAATGGCGTTCATCCCCGCCGAGGCTACGCGCCGCCGCCACTGGGATGGAACACCTGTACGGAAGGTGGGGCCGGCCGTGTCAGTCGTCGTGGGTGAGGTTGCCGTCCTCGTCCATGGTCGGGTGCATCTTCATCGGCCCGTACTCGTCGACGTCCGAAGGCCGCGGCGGCTCCGGACCGTCCGGCCCCATCCGCAGCATCCGCTCCACCCGGCAGATCCGGAACAGCCGGTCGTCGACGCGGAACTCGTCGGCCCGGTCGAGCGCCCGGAACTCCTCGGCGGCCTTCGCGTACCGAGCCTTGGTGGCGTCGTCGAGCCGGTACAGCAGCGCCCATATCTCGGCCAGGCCGTCGTGGAGCAGTCGCCGGGCGTCGTGCGGGGTGTTCATCAGGGTGCCACGCGGTCGCCAGCCACCGCCCTCGCCGCGCTCGACGACACCGAACCCCGTGGGCAGCAGCACGAGCCCGGGGTGCGTGTCGACCGCGCGCTCGGAGTCGGCGCGCACGTCCGCCGGGAACCGGGCACCCGTGTACGCGAAGTCCTGAAGGCCCAGCTTCAGCGCGCCCGCCGCCGGACCGTCCGCGCGCCCCGGATCGAGGACGAACCCGGGGTCCTGGGACTTGGTGTCCCGTGTCCCGCGCCCCCACGTCCGCTCGACCGGCTCCGGGTCCGTGGGCCGGGGCGGCTCCAGCCCGTCCGCGCCGCCCCGCGCGAACTCGTCCCCGCGCACCACGCGGTAGCGCACCCCGCACGCCGTGACCTCGTTCACCGGCTCACGCGTCAGCACGTCGACGGCGGCGAGCAGTTCACGCCGTACGGCCCGGTCGTCCGTGTCGTCCTTCGCGGTGAAGAACAGATGCGACTGCAGCCCGTCCCGTGCCGTCTGCGGCATCCCGTCGGTCACCGGCTTCAGCAGCCGCCACTGCGGCCCGGCCGCCGGATCCTGTACGGCGACCCCGAACACGGGCCCCCGCAGCGCGAATTCGGGATACCGCAGCGCCCCCTCCACGGCGTCGGCCTCCCGCACCCAGGCGGCGGGGTCGTCCCGGTGGACCAACTCCTCGTGGAGCGCGTCGATCTGTTGCCGCCAGTCATCGTCCATGCACGCATTGTCGCGGCCGGGGGTGTGGAGAGGGGGCGGAAACAGCCCAACAAACGGTCCTGTTGGGTGGTGCGCGGCACCGGCCGAGCGCCCCTCCCGGCATAGGCTCGGGCCATGGCTCACCGACTTCTTGTCTACACCCGTACCACCGGCTACCGCCACGACTCCATCCCCGCCGCGGTCGACGCCGTGCGCACCCTCGGGGACTTCGCCGTGGACCACAGCGAGGACCCGGGAGACCTCGAAGGACCCCTCGACGCGTACGCCGCCGTCGTCTTCCTCTCCACCAGCGGGGAGGTGCTCACCCCGGCGGGACGGGAGCGGCTCGCCGGATACATGGCGGCGGGCGGCGGTTTCGTAGGGGTGCACGCCGCCGCCTGCACCGAGTACGAGTGGCCGTACTACGGGGAGCTGCTGGGCGCCCGCTTCGCCCGGCACCCCGAGTACCAGCCGGGCAAGGCCGTCATCGAGGACCACACCCACCCCGCCACCCGACACCTGCCCGCCGTCTGGGAGTTCACCGACGAGTGGTACGACTTCCGCACCAACTCCCGTGGCTCGGCGCGCGTGCTGGCCACGGCCGACGAGACGTCGTACGAGGGCGGCGGCATGGGTGCCGACCACCCCCTGGTCTGGTGTCGCGAACAGGGCGAGGGCAGGGTCTTCTACACCGCCCTCGGCCACGCGGTGGAGGCCTACGAGGACCCGGACTTCCGGGGCCACCTGCTCGGCGGGATCAACTGGGCGGCCCGGACCGGCAGTTAGCCGAGCTCTACGAAGAGGCGGACGTCCGGGGCGTACTCGTCGACCATTCCCCTGAAACGGGCGAGGTCCACCCGGCAGTTGGTGAGGTCCGCCTCCGCCACGGCCGGCGCGGGTGCGGACGCCGACTCGAACCACACGATCGAGAGCACGGTCTTCCCCAACCTGCCCCGGTCGAGGCCCATGGCGGAGATCGCCGACCAGGGCAGGAACCGTCGCCTGCGCAGGAACAGCGGAAAACCCAGGGTGATGCCGTTCGGCCCGATCAGCAGGGCGGGGTGGTGGAAGGAGAGCTGCACGGCCATCACCAGGAAGATCGGCCCGGCGACGAGCCATAAGAGGACCCTGACCCAGCTTTCGGCCGGGGGTATGGCGCCCGGGACGAGACTCGCCAGCAGGACCAGCGCCATGGTCGCCATGCCGCGTGTCGCGGGCCCGTTCCAGCCGTAGCGGATCGTGTACTCCCCACCCGCACCGTCCACCCTAGACACGCGGGCGGGCCGTGCTCGCGCGTTCCACCAGGCGGGTGGAGAGTTCCGTGCGGGTGCCCTCCGGGCGGTCGCCGTCCATCATGCGGACCAGGAGGTGGAGGGCTGTCGCCGCCATCTCCGAGAGGGGCTGGCGGACCGTGGTGAGGGCCGGTGTGATCCAGCGGGACTCCGGGAGGTCGTCGAAGCCGACGACGCTGATGTCGTCCGGGATCCTCAACCCCCGCTCGGCCAGCGCCTCGTAGACGCCCAGCGTCATCCGGTCCGAGCACACGAACACCGCCGTCGGCGGCTCGCGCAGGTCGAGCAGGTCCAGCATCCGGCGGCGGGCCACGGACTCGTCGAAACCGGCGTGCCGGACGTATTCGCCACGGTGGCGGACGCCCGCCGACGCGAGTGCCGAGCGGTAGCCGGCCACCCGCGCACTGCTGCACATCTTGCGCTGATGACCCGCGATCACCGCGATCCGCTCATGACCCAGCGAGAGCAGATGCTCGGTGGCCGTCACCCCGCCCTGCCAGTTCGCCGCGCCGACCGACACCACCCCCGGCGGCGGCTCCAGCACCGGGTCGATCAGGACGTACGGGATGCGGTGCTGGTCCAGCCAGCCGTGCTGCGAAGGCGTCAGCTCGGCCAGGTTGAACAGCACCCCCGACGAGCCCCGCGCGATCAGCTTGTCCAGCCAGCCCCGCTCCGGCCGCGCACCCCGCGTCCGGTTCAGCCCGGCCGAGACCACGACCTCCAGACCCGCGTCGTGCGCCGCCGCCTCCACCCCGTGCAGCACCGCCCCCGACCAGGAGCTGTCGAGCGAATGCACCACCAAGTCCACCAGACCGGGCACCTTCGCCGCGTCGAACCGGGGTCTGCGGACATAGCCGAGCCGGTCCAGCGCCTCGGTCACCCGGCGGCGCGTCTCCGGCGCCACGTCCTCGCGGCCGTTGACCACCTTCGACGCGGTCGGCACCGACACCCCGGCCTCACGGGCCACTACGGCCAGCGTCGGACCGGCGGCCACGCTGGCACTCCCGGTACGAACCATCAAAACCACCTCTCCGGCCCGCCCGAGGGCCGTCGAAAGTTTCGACCAGCACAGAAACAGTTTCGACCAACACAGAAACAGTAAGCGCTTCCTACCCTAGGTTCACCGCAGGGCGCCGGGAAGAGGTCGGACTTCGCAGGCTCGATCGGCCCGGGACTTTCGAAACTTCGAACACGGTGGCTGTCGTTGGTGAGCCGACCCTCGTGATCGTCAGCGGCAGGTCAGCCGGAACCCCGTGAAGTCGGCGATGAGTTCGGCACCGACGAGGTCCACGGCGTGGATGCCCGCCATCGCCCCGGTGAAGCGCAGCCTGGAGCCGTGGTCGTCGGACAGCCGCGCGAAGTCGAGGGGCGGGCCGACCGGCGTACGCACCCCGTCCCGTACGTACCAGAAACGCGCCTCGGCGCCGTCGATCGTCGCGCCCAGGGTGAGCGGGGCGTCGGTCCCGATCTCGACCAGCGCCGCCTGCCGGATGCCGTCCTCGTCGCGCTCCGTCAGGCTGAGCACGGTGCGCCCGGCCCGGGGATCCTGCCACTGCTGGCCGTGCTGCCCTTCCCCCTCCGGCTCCGCCCACGTCACGTCGAGGCTCAGATACACCTCGGTGTCGTACCAGAGGACCAGCCCGGCGGCCTGGGTGAACGTGCGGGGTGCGGCCTCCATGGTGACCTCCGCCTCCGCACGGTGCTCGGTGATCCGCCGGGCCAGGAGACTGTGCGCCCACCGCGACTCGGGCCCGTGCCGGCCGCGCAGCCGGATCCAGCCGGGACGGCTGGTGGTGTCGGCCCAGGACGGGTCGGGGGCCGCACGGAGGGTGCACCACGGCCGGCCCGACGGCTCGACGGGGACGGCTGATGGCGCAACTGCGCTGTGCGCCGGTGGAGTCGGTACGTCGACCTCGACCGCGGGATGATGCCCGCCGTGCGCCAGCCGGGGCCACCCGTCCGTGTCCCAGGCGACCGGCTGGATCGCGGTCTCCCGGCCGAGGGTGCAGCGCGGTCCGGCCGGGGTGTGCAGCGGGCGGGCCGCGAGGTGGCTCAACACCCAGTGCCCGGAGGGGGTTTGGACCAGCTCGCCGTGTCCGGCCTTCTGCAGCGGCAGTGACGGATCGTCCCGTGAGGTCAGCAGCGGGCGGTCGTCGAGCTCGTACGGGCCGGTGAGCGCGCGGCTGCGGGCGACCCGTACACCGTGCTCGAAACCGGTTCCACCCTCCGCCAGCACCAGGTAGTACCAGCCGTCCCTGCGTAGCAACTTCGGCCCCTCGACGAGCTGTTCGTGCTGGAGGAGGAGGTGGGTGCCACCGACGGGCGCGAGGGTCCCGGGGTCCAGTTCGGTCAGGACGATCCCCGCGAAACGGCTGCCGCCTGGGCGGTGGTCGTTCTGGAGGTTGAGCAGCCAGAGCCGGCCGTCGTCGTGGAAGAGGGAGGGGTCGAAGCCGTGGCTCGGGATGCGGCGCGGGGTTGTCCACCGGCCGCTCACGTCGGTGGCCGTACTGCCGTACACGTCCGTGTCGAAGTACGGCGTCCCGACCGACCGCACGATCGCGTACACCACCCAGAACCGCTCGCCGTCCCAGCTCAGCGAGGGTGCCCAGATGCCGCCCGAGTCGGGGACCCCGGCCAGCGAGCCGCCGGGGGCCGCGCCCTCGACATGGCCCGCGTACTCCCAGTGCGCGAGGTCGCGGGAGCGGTGGATCGGGATCGTCGGGAACCACTCGAAGGAACTGGTCGCCACGTAGTAGCAGTCGCCCACCCGGACCATCGAGGGGTCGGGGGCGAAGCCACGGATGACGGGGTTGTGCAGCAGCGTCACTTGAGGGCCCCGAGCGTGACGCCGGTGCGCCAGTAGCGGCGCATGGCGACCATCATGATCGCCATCGGGACGATGGAGAGCAGTGCGCCGGTCAGGACGAGGCTGGTCAGGTCGACACCGGATTCCAGGCGTTTTCCGGACCAGTTGTACAACCCCAGGTTGAGGGTCCAGTTCTCCTCGCCGCGCAGCACGGTGAGCGGGAGGAAGAACGCGTTCCAGGTGTTGACGAAGGCGAGGAGGAAGACCGTCGCGCCGCCCGTCGTCATCATCCGCAGCACGATGCTGAAGAAGATGCGCAGTTCGCCGGCGCCGTCGATCCGGGCGGCCTCGAGAAGCTCGTACGGGATCGTCGCCTCGGTGTAGACCTTCGCGAGGTAGACGCTGAACGGGTTGATCAGGCAGGGGATCAGCATCGCCCAGGGCGTGTCGACCAGGCCGATCTCCGAGAACAGCAGATAGAGGGGGAGCGTGAGCAGGGCGATCGGGATCAGGAACGAGCCCACCACGCACGCGAACACCAGGTTGCGGCCCGGGAATTGGAAGCGGGCGAGGCCGTAACCGGTTGCGAGGGCGAGCAGCGTGCCGCCGAGGGACCCGACTCCGGCGTACAGGAAGGAGTTCGCGGTCCAGCGCAGGAAGATGCCGTCCTCGTAGGTGAACAACTGGTGCAGGTTGTCCCAGAGGTGCCAGCCGGAGAACCACAGGCCGTTCGACTGGTACAGCCCCGTGCGGTCCTTGGTCGAGGCGACGATCAGCCACCAGACGGGAAACAGGCTGTAAACGCTTGCCAAGGTCAGGCCGACCAGCAGGAAGCGCTGGCCGCCGCGGGTGCGGCCGGCCGGGTCGGGGCGGGTCAGACGCCGTACCGTGTGCGGCTTGGCGCGTTCTTCGGTGAGCGTCATCAGTCGGCCTCCCTCGAGGTCAGCCGGTAGAAGAGGAAGGAGGCGACGCCGAGGATCAGCGCGAGCAGCACCGAAAGGGCCGCGGCGTAGTGGTAGTTGCCGGCGTTGAACGCCTGGTTGTAGATGATCATGATCGGGGTGAAGCTGTCGCTGACCGTCTGCGGGGTGATGTTCCTGAACAGCGCGGGCTCGTTGAAGATCTGCAGCATCTGGATGATCGACAGCATGCCGGTGAGGACCAACGCGCCGCGCACGTAAGGGATCTTGATGCTGAGCGCGATCCGCCGCTCGGACGCGCCGTCGAGCCGCGCCGCCTCGAACAGCTCGCGCGGGACGCCCTGGAGCGCCGAGTAGATGATCACCATGTTGTAGCCGACCCCGTGCCAGGTGAGCAGGTTGCCGATGGACGGCCACACCATGGACGGCGCGAAGAAGTTCCAGTCCAGGCCGAAGACCTTGCCGAGCGGGGTCAGCGGGCCGACGTCCGGGCTGTACAGGTTGATCCAGACGAGCGCGGCGACCACGCCGGGGATCATGTACGGCACCAGGAGGAGGATGCGGAAACGGCCCGCGACCTTCGAGGTGAGCGCGTCCAGGAACAGGGCCAGTGCGAGGCTGATGAGCAGCATCACCGGGATCTGCACGCACGCGAACAGCACCACCCGGAGCACCGAGCCCATGAACGCCGAGTCGGTCAGGCCCTGTTGGTAGTTTTCCAGCCCGGAGAACCTCTCCGTGGAGCCGCCGAGCCCGAGGCCGGACTGCTGCTCACGGTAGAGGGACTGGTAGACCGCGTACCCGATCGGAAGCAGGTACAGGAAGACGAAGCCGAGCTGGAAGGGCACCGTGAAGGCGGCGCCCTTCCAGCGCAGTGAGCGCGTCATCGTTTCTCGTCCCCGGCCTCTAGCCCTCGACGCTGATGCCGCGGGACTTCAGGTCCTTGACCGTCCACTCCTGCATGTGCGCCAGCAGGTCGGTCACCTTCTCCTGCTTGTTGACGACCTTGGCCCAACCGGCCTGCATCTCCGTGAACATGGCCGTCCAGTCCGGACCGAAGGTCCAGTCGGTGGTGACCGTGCTCAGGCTGTCGGTGACGATCTTCTGGGCCGGCTGGTAGTTCTTGCCGAGCAGCTTGTCGGAGATCGCGTCCGCGACGTACGAGTCGCTGTCCTTGAGGGCCGGCATCACGCCGTTGCCGGTGGTCGGGCTCGCCATCGTCTTGACCGCGCCGGTGTCCGTGGACATCCACAGGGCGGCCTCGGCGGCCTGCTGGATGTTCTTGCACTGCTTGGTCACCAGGGTCACGCTGCCGGTCAGGTTGGTGCCTGCCGGGGTCTTCGCCGCCTCGCCCTGGAACGTCGGCCAGGGCGACAGCGCCCACTTGCCGAAGGACTTGGTGAAGTTCTGCACCATGCCGGCCATCTGCCAGGTGGAGATCTGCCGGGTCGCGGTGCCGCCGTTGTCGTAGTTGCGCTGCACGGCGGCGTAGTCCGCGAACGACAGCTTGGAGTTGAGGTCGTTGTCGATGATCTCCTGGATCACCTTGGCGGCCTTGAGGGTGCCCGCGTCCTGGAAGTCCACCTTCCAGGAGTTGCCGTCGATCGTGTACCAGTGGGCGCCGGCCTGCATGGCGAGCACCTCCAGGGTGCTGGGGTCCTCACCGGCGTAGTTGGTGATCTTGACGCCGTGCTTCTTGAGCACCTTGCCGGCGGCTATGAACTCGTCCCAGGTGGTGGGGGGCTTGATGCCGTACTTGGTGAAGATGTCGGTGCGGTAGATCGTGAAGTTGGGGGCCGAACTGGTGGGCACGCCGTAGCTCTTGCCCTGCACCTGCGCGCTCGCCCACGAACCCGGGTTGAACTTGTCCTTGCTTCCGTCGACGTACTGGCTGATGTCGGCGAGCGCGCCCTGCGAGACCCAACTCGTCACGTACTCGGCGGTGTTCTGCACGAGGCACGGCGCGTTGCCCGCCTTGACCGCGTTGGTCAGCTGCTTCTGCATCGTCAACTGGTCGGTGACCTTGGTGTACTTCAGCTTGACGTCCTTGTGCGAGGCGTTGAACGCCTTCACGACCGCCTCCTGGCCGTTGGCCCAGCCCCAGAAGGGGAGGGTGACCGGGCCGGAGGACTTGGCGCCGTCACCCGAGTCCGAACCGCCGCAGGCGGTGAGCAGACCCGTCAGCGCGAGACCGGCGACGGCGGCTTGGGCGAACCTTCTCCGGGGGCTGGTGAAGTTCATCTGACCCTGTTCCTTCGGGGATCGGGCGTTCTCAGAACGAAAGGACGGCGGCTCGGAGGCGACGGCCGGAAACGGCGGCCGGACGACCGGTCGGCTCGCGGTCGCGGAGACCCGGCCAAGCGGAAGGTGTAGTAAGCGGTTGCCGTGAACGTAGGCGGTTCTGCTCGGCTTGGGCAAGGGGTATGCCGGAAATAATTACGTCACGCGTGGAAATGCGCTGGTGAGGAGGGGAAAACGGTTACGAAACGAATGCACACATCTCTCGACGCGGAGGGCTAGGGGCGCGAGGGGGGCGGCGGTCAGCCCCTCGGCGGGGGCTGAACCGAGTTGCGTACGACCACATGGGTGCCGAGGATCAGATGGTCGCCGTCGGCGCCCTTGCGGCGGCCCGCGCCGCCCTCGCGCCGGTCGGCCACCGCACGCAGCGCCACCCGGCCCATCTCCTCGTACGGCACGTGCACGGTGGTGAGTTGGGGCGTGAGCTGGGACGCGAGCGGGATGTCGTCGTAGCCGACGATGGAGACGTCGTCGGGCACGCGCAGTCCCGCGGCCCGCAGCGCCTGCATCGCGCCGGCCGCCACGACGTCCGTCCCGGCGAGGACGGCCGTGAAGTCCGGAGTGTCGTGCAGGGCGGTCTCGACGGCCGCGTAGCCGTGCTCGTCGTCGTACGGGCCGTACCGGACCAGGCCCGGATCGAAGGGCACGCCGTACGACTCGAACGCCCGCCGGGCGCCCTTCAACCTGCCCTGCGCCGTGGTGAGTTCGGCCGGGCCGGGCAGGATCAGCACCCTGCGGTGGCCGGCCGACAGGAGGTGGCTGGCCATGGCGTAGGCGCCGCCCTCGTTGTCGTAGTCGACGGTCGTGGCGGGGACGTCGCCCTCCAGCGGCGGGCGGCCGACCAGGACGAGGTGGGAGCCCGCGGCGTCGAGGGAGCGGGCGAAGCGGGCCATGCGGAGCTGGTACTCGTCGTAGTCGTAGGCGCCGCCGAGCAGGACGACGGCTGCCACGCCCTGCTGGCGCATGAGGTTGACCAGGGCCAGCTCACGCTCCGGGTCGTCGCCGGTCGTGCCGACCAGTGACAGCCAGCCGCGGAGGGTCGCCGCACCCTCCACGCCCTTCGCCACATGGGCGAACGCCGCGCCGGTGATGTTGTTGATGAGGATCGCGACCGTGGGCGTACCGCCGCCGGCCAGGGAACGGGCGTGGGCGTTGGTGACGTAGTCCAGGTCCCGGACCACCTTCATCACCCGGCGGCGCAGGTCCTCCGACACCGGGTAGTTCCCGGACAGGACGCGCGAGACGCTGGCCACGGAGACGCCCGCGCGCTCCGCGACGTCGCGGATGGTGGCGCGGGCGGGGTCGCCGGACGTCTTGCGCTGACTCACCGGGGGCTCCTTCATCGGGCGGGGTTGGAGAGTGGGGGAACCGTATCCCAGATTGTTTCCCGCAGGCCTGGGCTGTGGATAACGCTGCCGTGCCTGCCGTCCATGCCGTCATGCCACACGGGTCATGTCCGCCTGCCGTACCTCGTGCCGCAGTGGGAGAGCCGACGCCAGCCGTTCCAGCTCGTCGGCGACTATGCGGCCCAGGCGTTCCAGTTCGGTGCCCAGGGAGCCCGCGATGTGGGGGGTGAGGAAGACGTTGGGGAGGCGGTAGAGGGGGGAGTCGGCGGGGAGGGGCTCGGGTTCCGTCACGTCCAGGACCGCGTGCAGGCGGCCCGAGACCAGCTCGTCGGTGAGTGCCTCCGGGTCGATCAGGGCGCCGCGTGACGTGTTGATCAGCACGGCTCCGTCCCGGATGAGGGCCAGGCGGGGCGCGTCGAGCATGCGGTAGGTCTCGGGGATGTCGGGGGCGTGCAGGGTCACGATGTCGCTGTGCCCGAGCAGGTCGTCCAGGGGGACCAGCTCGGCGCCCATGGCCGCCGCCTCGGTGGGACTCACGTACGGATCGTGCAGGAGGACCGTGAAGTCGAAGGGGCGCAGCAGGTCCAGGAGGCGGCGGCCCACCCGGGAGGCTCCGATCACGCCGACGCGACGGCCCACGTTGCCCGTGGCCGAGGTCTCGGCGGGGGAGGGGTAGGTGTGGGTGACGCGGAAGCGTTCCCGGTGGGTGAAGGCGTCCTTGCCGGTCAGCAGGATCATCGCGAGCGTGTACTCGGCGACCGGCAGCGCGTTGCCCGTCACCGCGCTGGAGACGGTGACGCCGTGCTCCCACAGGGCCTCGCCGACCAGCGCCCGGACCGAGCCGGCGGCGTGCAGGACGGTGCGGAGGCGCGGGGCGGCGGAGAGGACCCCGGCGTCCAGGCGGGGGCAGCCCCAGCCGGTGATCAGTACCTCGGCGGCGGCCAGGGCCTGCGCGGCCTCCGGAGCGGTGAAGTCCCGTACCACCAGCGCCGGGTCGAGGTCGGACGCCTGCTTCAGCCGCGCCATGAGGGGCGGAGGGAAGAGGAGGGGCAGGTGCACGGGGTCCATCGCGAACACGGCACGCGGGGGGTGACGGGGGGCGGCCGGGTGGGGATGGGAGTGCGGGTGGGGGTGCGGGTGCGGATGGGGTTGGTCGTGGGGGTTGGGCATGGCTCTCCTGTGGCGCTGGTGACAGGGAGTAGAAACAGTTTCTGAAAGCGCCTTCTACCGTAGATCTGCGTTGAAGCGGCGGTCAATCGGTAGGTGGAGGGCGGAGTCGGGTGGAGCTGCGAGTCCTTCGGGCTCTCCTGGACCCCTTCTGCAGCCCTGCTGGTGACTCTCCGGGCGAAATCGCTTACCGGGGCTCCTGGTGAGGGTCGGCCCGGGGAGTGGCGGCTTTGACAACCGGTTGCCGCACTGACCAGCGCGGTAGCCACTTCAACCCCCTTCGCTCGGCCGAACCACTGTTTTCGAAAGTTCGCCGGGCCCCTTGACGTGCAATGCCCTCGGACGGAAGCTCCCTGCACCGCCGGTAGCAACCGGTTCCCGAAACATTCGCACGCCGCATCCACCCCAGCGAAGAGAGTGGGTAGTTCATGCGCACCCAGGCCGGTGCTCCGTTGAGCCGCCGCCGGTTTCTCGCCCTCTCGGCAGCCGGTGCCGCGACCGGCGCGGCGTCACTGAGCGGCTGCGCCATGCAGGTGTCGAACGGGGTGAGCGGTCCCGGCGAGACCGTCACGGTCATGGCCACGGCCGAAGATCTCTCGCCGGAGCTGATCAAGCAGGCCCAGAAGGACATCGGCGTCAAGATCAGGACCGTGCTGTTCAGCACCAGCAAGCTGATCGCGATGATGACCAACGGCAACCCGCCCGACCTGGTGCGCGGCATCGGTGCCGTGGACGCCCCGTACTACGCGGCCCGGGGGGTGATGGAGGACCTGGACCCGTACTTCGCGAAGAGCTCGGTTCTGCGGGTGGACGACCTGGATCCGGTCAACGACCTGTGGCGTTACGACGGCCGCAGCCAGGGCAAGGGCCCCCGGTACGGCATGGCGAAGGACTTCTCGCAGGACTCCATGTTCTGGTACAACACCGCGCTGTTCGACCAGGCGGGCGTCGACTATCCGCCCGAGCTGGAGCCGGTCACGTACGAGGAATGGCTGGACACGGCCAAGCGGCTCACCCGGCGCAGGAAGGGGCAGACCACCGTCTTCGGCGGCAGCTACAACGGTGTGTCCACGATCGACATGCTGGCCGGCCTGACCGTTTCGGCCGGCGGCAGCCTCTTCACCGACGACTTCTCCAGGGTCGACTTCACCAGTCCGGAGGCCCGCAAGGCGCTCGGCTGGTACATCGAGTACTGCCGGACCAAGGTCGGCCCCAGCATCGTCCAGCCCGACCCCAACGCCTGGGACGGCCCCACCTTCCAGGCCAACCGGCTGGCCATGTCCAACTCGGGCTACTGGCTGGGCGGTCTGATCAACGCCGACAAGAAACTGGCGCCGCTGGCCCGGCTGGCCCCCGCTCCGGTCTTCCAGGGCGGCAAGCGGATCAGTCCGTGCCAGGCCGGCACCGGCTTCTGGATTCCCAGCAAGTCCCACAACAAGGACGCCGCCTGGCGGGTCTTCGAGTGGTTCTTCGGCGAGGCACCGGCCAAGGCGCGGGCCTCCGGGGGCTGGGGCATCCCGACACTGAAGTCGTTACGGCCGCTGATGCCCGCTCAGGAGAGCTATCAGAAACGGGTGTTGAAGGTGCAGGAGGCCGAGCTGAAGCACTACTCGGTGATCGCCTTCACGCCCTACGCCACCGCCGACTCGCTCCTGGGCCTCTTCAACCAGATCGCACCCGCCGCCATGAACGGCGAGATGTCCGTCGACATCCTCGCACGGCGCCTGAACTCGGCCATGAACGATCAGCTCAAGCGCGGTAAGGAGCAGGTGGGATGACGGTCGATCAGATCTCCTCCGTCGCGGGCCGGCGAGGCTCCACCCAGGCCGCGGGCAGGTCCGGGACCCGGCCGCCGACGTCGATCGCCACGCGCAGGCACCGGGCGTTCTACCTGTTCGCCTCGCCCTGGATCGCCGGGTTCGTGCTGCTGACCATCGCGCCGATGGCGTACGCGCTGTGGCTGAGCTTCACCACCTTCGACGGGATCTCGCCCAGGTGGCACTACGTCGGGTTCGGCAACTACCGGGAGCTGTTCGCCGACTCGCAGACCTGGCACTCCCTGGGCCGTACGGGCCTGTTCGCGATCACCTCGGTGCCGCTGTCCATCGTCGCGGGGCTCGGGCTCGCCGTGCTCGTCAACCGGCCGATCAAGGCGCGCGGGCTGTTCCGCACCCTGCTCTATCTGCCGGCCGTGGTGCCGCCGGTGGGCGCGGGCATCGCGTTCAAGCAGGTCTTCGACCAGAACTCCGGTGCCGCCAACGGGGTGTTGAACCTGTTCGGCATCGACGCGCTGGGCTGGCTCGCCGATCCGTACGCCCGCTACGTGCTCATCATGACGGTGCTCTGGACGGCGGGGAACATCATGATCATCTCGCTGGCCGGGCTCCAGGACGTTCCCCGGGAGCTGCTGGAGGCGGCCCGCATCGACGGCGCGAGCGCGTGGCGGAGTTTCCGGAGCGTCACCGTGCCGCTGCTGTCGCCGGTGCTGCTCTTCCAGACCGTGACCGGTGTCATCGCGTCGGTGCAGACCATCATGCCGCTGCTGCTGGCGCCCGATCCGACCCCGGCCGGAATCACCGCGCTTCCGCAGTCCAACCACCTCTACATGATGCACGTGTTCGCGGAGTACTTCGCGTTCGGCCGCTACGGCTACGCCTCCGCGCTGCTGTGGGTGCTCTTCGTCCTGATCCTCGTCGTGACCGGGCTGATCTTCCGGGCCACGTCCGGCGTGGTGTTCTACAACGTCGATCCGGAGGCGAAGAAGTGACCACCACCAGTCCGACCGTCGCCAGCCCGACCGTCACCGACCCACCTCCCACCAGCCCGATCGCCGGGTCCGCGCCCCGAGTGCGGGTGAACCGCCTCGTCCTCTACACGGTCCTCGTCGTGATCACGGGACTCTTCCTGGGCCCCTTCGGCTGGCTGGTCCTCTCCGGCCTGAAGACCCCCGCCGAACTCGCGGCCTCCCCCGTGCACTGGCTGCCCGCCCACGTCCAGTGGCACAACTTCGCCGACGCCTTCAACCTCGTCGACTTCCTCGGCTACGCCCGCAACTCCCTGGTCATCGCCCTGATCTACGCCACCCTCGTCACCCTGAGCTCGGCCTGGGTCGGCTTCGGCTTCGCCCGCCTCGAAGCCCCCGGCAGGAAGGCCCTGTTCGGCATTCTGCTCGGCTCGATGATGCTCCCGCAGATGATCACGCTGCTGCCGACCTACCTGATCTTCGCCAAGCTCGGCATGGCCGACACGTACTGGCCGTGGGTGCTGTGGGGGCTGTCCTCCGCCCCTTATCTGGTCTTCCTCTTCCGGCAGTTCTTCGCCGCGCTGCCGCGCGAGCTGGAGGAGGCGGCGATCGTCGACGGCTGCGGCTACACGGGGATCTTCTGGCGGATCTTCCTGCCGCAGTCCTGGCCCGTCCTCTCCGCGAGCTTCGTCATCGCCTTCACCTGGACCTGGGGCGACTACATCGCCCCGCAGCTGCTGCTGTCCACCGACCGCACCACCCTCGCGGTCGCGGTGACGTCGACGTACGTCACCTCGGCCGGCACGCCGGTCACCAACCTGCAGGCCGCCGCCTCGGTCATGTACGTCGTCCCGATCCTCCTCGTCTTCCTCGTCGCCCAGCGCGGCTTCGTCGCCGGCATGTCGACGTCCGGCCTCAAGTAGCCCTCCCTACCGACCTGTTGCACCGCGACTGAGCCGAAGGGGCGCGTCGGTGTCGAGAGCGTGAGCGCGCGGAGGCCCGAAGGGCTGAGCACGGTCGCGCTCTCGACACCGGCTGGAGCGCCGCGTAGGCGAAGGAGCCATTCAAAAAGGAGTCATCCATGAACACGCCCTTGTCGCGCCGAACCGCCCTGCAGGCCGCCGGCGCCACCGTGCTCGCCGCCGGCCTCTCTGGCGGCCTGACCGCCACCGCCGCCCACGCGGACGACACCAACTCCGCGCCGAAGCTGGTCACTTATCCCCGGCCGTCCACCATGCCGACCAACACCAGCTTCAAGGTACGGGTGCGCACCGCTCCGGACGGGGACTGGCAGACCCTGGACATCTACCGGCCGCAGCTGGAGGAGATCAACCCGACCACCGGCTCCGGCAAGGTCTACAACTCCTCGATGGTGTACTTCGACTTCCAGGGCTCTGTCGAGATCGAGGTGACCTACCTCAAGGGCGGCACCACCAAGGCCCGGGTGAGACCGGACTCGTACGGCATCAAGCCCGAACTCGGCGGCGACACCCTGGTGTTCACCCTCGACGAGCCCAAGGACCTCGTCGTCCAGATCAACGACGAGATCTTCGACTGCCTGCACATCATCACCAACCATGTCGAGCGCCACGCGTGCAGCGCCGACGACCCGGACGTCATCTATTTCGGCCCCGGCGTGCACACCGTCACGGGCAACGTCCTCACCGTCCCGAGCGGCAAGACGGTCTACCTCGCGGGCGGGGCCGTGCTGCAGGCGCAGGTCTTCTTCAAGAACGTGGAGAAGGCGGCGCTCAAGGGACGGGGCATGCTGAACGCCGGTCCCGGCGGGATCCTCTGCGAGGGCAGCAGGAACATCCGCGTCGAGGACGTCATCATCATGAACCCGAACGGCTACGCGGGCACGTTCGGCATGAGCGAGAACATCCACGTCAAGAAGGCCCGTGCCTTCAGCTCGAAGGGCAATGGAGACGGTTTCGACGTCTTCTCCTCCACCGGGATCGTCTTCGACGGCTGTTTCATGCGCAACTCCGACGACTGCTTCGCGATCTACTGCCACCGCTGGGACTACTACGGCGACACCCGCGACATCACCATCCAGAACTGCACCCTGTGGGCCGACGTCGCCCACCCGATCAACGTCGGCACACACGGAAACACCGACGCCCCCGAGACGCTGGAGAACCTGGTCATCAGGAACATCGACGTCCTCGACCACCGCGAGCCCCAGATGAACTACCAGGGCTGCATCGCCCTCAACCCAGGGGACGGCAACCTCATCAAGAACGTCCACATCGAGGACGTACGGATCGAGGACTTCCGCTGGGGCCAGGTCATCTACATGAAGGTCACGTACAACACCAAGTACAACACCTCGGTCGGCCGCGGTATCGAAGACGTTTACGTCAAGAACCTCAGCTACACGGGCACCCACGCCAACCCGTCACTGTTCCTCGGCTACGACGCGGACCACGCGATCAAGAACGTCACCTTCGAGAACCTGGTGATCAACGGCGTCGTGATCGCGGACTCGATGAAGAAGCCCAGCTGGTACTACACCACCGACGCCATCCAGTGGTTCTACAACGAGCACGTGACGAACCTGAAGTTCATCACGACCGCCGAGGCCGAGGCGGCCGCCGCGTCATGACCACTCCCGCTCCCAGCCGCCGCGGCTTCCTCGGCGGTACGGCGGGCCTGCTGCTGGCGGCGGGCGCGAGCGGACTGCTCGCCCCCGGCGCCGCACAGGCCGCCGAGACCCAGAACGACACCGGTAGCAGGGCCTTCACCCACCCCGGCATCCTCCACACCGACGCCGACCTCGCCCGTATGAAGGCGGCGGTCGCGGCGAAGCAATCACCTGTCTACGACGGCTACTTGGCGTTCGCCGCCCACGCCCGCTCGCAGTCGACGTACACGATCCAGAACACCGGACAGATCACCTCCTGGGGCCGCGGCCCCGCCAACTTCCGGAACCAGGCCGTCGCGGATTCGGCCGCCGCCTACCAGAACGCCCTCATGTGGGCCGTCACCGGCAACCGCGCCAACGCCGACAAGGCCCGCGACATCCTGAACGCCTGGTCGGCCTCGCTGACCATGGTCACCGGCGCCGACGGCCCGCTCGGCGCCGGGCTCCAGGCCTTCAAGTTCGTCAACGCGGCCGAGCTGCTCCGGCACACCGGGTACGACGGCTGGGCGGAGGCCGACATCGCCCGCTGCGGGCGTTCCTTCCTGGACGTCTGGTATCCGGCCGTGTCCGGCTACATGCTCTACGCCAACGGCAACTGGGACCTGACGGCCCTTCAGACCATCCTCGCCATCGGCGTGTTCTGCGAGGAGCCGGTCCTCTTCGAGGATGCTCTGCGCTTCGCCGCGGCCGGCGCGGGCAACGGCAGTGTCCCGCACCGCGTCGTCACCGTCGCCGGCCAGGGCCAGGAGGCCGGCCGCGACCAGGGCCACGAACAGCTCGCCGTCGGCCTCACCGGCGACATCGCCCAGGTCGCCTGGAACCAGGGCGTCGACCTGTGGGCCTTCGACGACAACCGCATCCTCGCCAACTTCGAGTACGCCGCCCGCTACAACCTCGGCGGCGACGTCCCCTTCACCCCCGACCTCGATCGCACCGGCAAGTACATCAAGAAAACGGTTTCCGCGATCGGCCGCGGCACCCTGCCGCCCGTCTACGAGATGGCCTACGCCCACTACGTCGGCGTCCGCGGCCTCGATGCCCCCTACACCAAGGCCGCCGTCTTCCGCGGCACCGGCGGCGCCCGCGTCGTCGAGGGCAGCAACGACGACCTGCCCAGCTGGGGCACCTTCACCTACGCGGGCACCGAGCCCCCAGCGCCGACCGTGCCCACCGCCCCGGCCGGCGTCACGGCAGTCGGCAACTCCGATACGGTCAAGCTGAGTTGGCTGCCGTCCGCCTGGGCGAGCACGTACACCGTTCGCCGGGCCGCCAAGCCCGAGGGCCCGTACGAGGAGATCGTCCACGGTCTCGACGAGCCGACGTACACCGACCATGACGCACACCCGGGCCGGACGTACCACTACACGGTCTCCGCCACCAACTCCCAGGGCAGCAGCGGAGATTCGAGCCGGGCCTCCGCCACCTGCGGCCTCCCCGCCCCCTGGTCCACCCAGGACCTCGGCGACGTGAGGATTCCGGGATCCGCCGCCTTCGACGGTGAACGCTTCGTGCTGGAGGCGAGCGGCACCGCCGACACCTACCGCCTCGCCCACCTGCCGCTCCGCGGCGACGGCACGGTCACCGCGCGGATCGTGTGGCCGCTCAGCTCGCAGTACTCCAAGATCGGCGTCACCCTGCGCGACTCGCTCGACGCGGACGCGGCGCACGCCGCCATGCTGATCCAGGGGCTCCCGCTGCACACCTGGAGCGGGGTCTGGAGCGTGCGGGCGTCGGCCGGGGCGGACGTCTCGAACGCCGGCAGCACACCGGTCCCGCCCTCCCAGCAGGACGCGATCACCGTGAACGCCTCCTTCCCGATCTCCAGTCTCGGCGCCCTCCCCGAGTCGGCGACCCCGCTGGAAGCCCCGTACGTCGAGGGCGCGGGCGACGGCTACCGGCTGCGGGCGCCGTACTGGGTCCGCGTGACCCGGAAGGGCCGCCGCTGCACGGGCGCGATCTCACCGGACGGCATCCGGTGGACCGAAGTCGGCTCCACCGAGGTCGAGTTGGGACACACCGCGCATGCGGGCCTGGTCCTCACCTCGTGCCTCGGCGTCGACGAGGAGTACGCCGAGACCGGCACCGGCGCCTTCGACAACGTCACCGTGACGTCGGCCGCGGGGGAGGTGTGGTCCGGGCCGGGCCCCGCCGCTGCCGCCACCGGCCTCACCGCGACCACCGGCGCCGACGCCGTCGAGCTGACCTGGACCGACCCCGACCCCTCGGCCCGCTTCAAGGTCCTGCGAGCCGAGGGTGCAGGCGAGCCTTTCCACACCATCGCCACCGGCATCGGCGCCGTCGGCTTCGGCACCAGGGTTCGGTACGCGGACGCCACGGGCACGCCCGGGACGACGTACCACTACGCGGTGGCCAAGACGAACAGCGGCGGGCGCGGCCCGCTCTCGGACTCCGTGGCCGCGCGGATGCCGACGCCGACCGCGCCCCAACTCACCTCCACCGCAACGGCCTTCGCGAACAAGGGAGTCCCCTTCCGGCACCTCCTGCGCGCCACGCACGAACCCGTCCGCTTCACCGCCGACGGCCTCCCCGCCGGCCTGCGCCTCGACAGGCGCACCGGCCTGATCTCCGGAATCCCGCGCGAGACAGGCGAGTTCACCGTCACCACCACCGCGGGCAACGCGGCCGGGGACGGCACCGCCACCCTCGCCCTCACCGTCGGCACACCACCACCCGCGCCCTGGACCTACGGCGACCTCGGCGACGTGATCCTCGACGACCGCGCCTACGGGACGCTCGGCGTGGTCGCGATCCGCACGCCGGGCAGCACCTCGTACGACGGCGGGACCTTCACCGTGCGGGGCGCGGGTGTCGACCTGACCGTCAACAACCAGGGAATGACAGGGCAGTTCGTACGGCAGCCCGTCACCGGCGACCGCACGGTCACCGCCCGGCTCGTCTCCCGCACGGGAGCCACCGCCGACCGGGTCGGACTGCTGATGGCCAAGTCGCTGTCGCCCTTCGACCAGGCCGCCGGAGCGATCGTGACCGGCGGGACCAGCGCACAGCTGATGCTGCGCACTACGGTCGCCGGAGCCTCCGCCTTCTCCGGCACGGCGACCGTCCAACTGCCCCTGCTGCTGCGGCTGAAGCGCACCGGGACCGCCTTCGCCGCAGCCGTCTCCACCGATGACGGCGCCACCTGGACCGACCTCGCCGCGGGCGAGATCCCCGGCTTCGGTGACGCCCCCTACTACGTGGGCCTCGTGGTCTGCTCGCGCAACCCCCTGGCCCTCGGCACCACCGAGTTCGACGAGGTGAGCATCAACCCCGACTGATCCCCCCACGGATTGGAGTCGCATCCATGAGCCGCACATCCCCCCACCAGCCCGCCGAAACAGGCGAGTTGAGCCGCCGCGGTCTGCTCAGGACCGCCGGCGGGCTCGGCGCCGCACTCGCCCTCGGCGGGTCCGCGGCGGCACTGGCGGGCAGCACCGCCGACGCCGCGCCCGCGACCTTCACCCACCCCGGCATGCTCCACAACGCCGGCGACATCAACCGCGCCAAGGTCAGGGTCGCCGCGGGCACCGACCCCTGGCTCTCCGGCTGGAACAAGCTGACCGCCAACTCCCACTCGCAGTCCACCTGGACGCCCAACCCGCAGGCCACCGTCATCCGCGGCGGCACGGGCGAGAACTACGGCATCCTCTACAACGACATCGCCGCCGCCTACCAGAACGCCCTGCGCTGGAAGGTCGGCGGCACCGCCGCCAACGGCGACACCGCCGTGAAGATCCTCAACGCGTGGTCGTCCACCCTGACCACCCTCACCGGCAACGCCGACCGGTTCCTCGCGGCCGGCATCTACGGCTGGGAGTTCTGCCAGGCCGCCGAACTCATGCGCGGCTACAGCGGATTCGACCTCGCAGCCTTCCAGGACATGATGGTGGGCGTCTTCTACCCGCTCAACAACAGCTTCCTGACCAACCACAACGACGCCTGCATCACCAACTACTGGGCCAACTGGGACCTGTGCAACATGGCCTCGATCATGGCCATCGGGATCCTCACCGACGACGCCGCCAAGTACGACCAAGCCGTCACCTACTTCAAGTCGGGCGCCGGAAACGGTTCCATCGAGCACGCGGTGCCGTACCTCTACACCGACTCGGACGGCTACGCCCTCGGCCAGTGGCAGGAGTCCGGCCGCGACCAGGGACACACCGTCATGGGCATGGGCCAGATGGGCGCGATCTGCGAGATGGCCTGGAACCAGGGCGACGACCTGTACTCGTACGACGACCGCCGCTTCATGAAGGCCGCCCAGTACGTCGCCAAGTACAACCTCGGCCAGGACGTCCCGTACACCACCTACACCTGGGGTACCGGGCAGAACTGCGCCCAGTCCTCCCAGACGGTGATCAGCTCCGGTTCCCGCGGCCAGGTCCGGCCCGTGTGGGCGATGCTCCACTTCCACTACAACCGCCGTCTGTACCTCGACGACAAGTACATCTCCGCCATGTACTACGACCTCGTCGCCCCGGAGGGCGGCGGCGGGGACTACGGCTCCACCAGCGGTGGCTACGACCAGCTCGGCTTCGGCACGCTGATGTACGCGAAGTAACGCCACGTAATCGGTTACTGAGAGTAGTCGACTACGTCGACCGGCGGCCGAATCGCGCTCTGCACCGGAATACCGGGGCGACCTGTGGTGCTCTGTTGTTACCGGTGCACGAGCGCGGTGAGGAGGCTGGTGGGCGTATGACGACAGCAGTCCAGGCGGACCCCGTGGTGAGCACGCCGTACGGAGCCGTGCGCGGCCGGTACGAACAGGGGATCGCGGTGTTCCGGGGCATCCCGTACGCGGCGCCCCCCTTCGGCCCCCGCCGCTTCCGGCCGCCCGTGCCGCCCGAGCCCTGGGACGGGGTGCGCGACGCCGGCGCCTTCGGGCCGACGCCGCCGAAACCGCCGTACTCCGAAGCCTTCGAGAAGTACCTGTCCGACCCGGTCATCCCCGGCGACGACTGCCTCAATCTGAACGTGTGGACGCCGGAGCCCGGCCCCGCGGCCCGGCTCCCGGTCCTGGTGTGGTTCCACGGCGGCGCCCTGACCAGGGGGTCCAGCGCCGTCCCCGTGTACGACGGATCGGCCTTCGCCCGCGACGGCGTGATCCTCGTATCAGTCAACTACCGCCTGGGCGTGGAGGGTTACGGCCTTTTCCCGGACGCCCCCGCCAACCCCGGCCTGCGCGACCAGCTCGCCGCCCTGCGCTGGGTGCGCGAGTCGATCCCGGCCTTCGGCGGCGACCCGGACCGCGTCACCCTGGCCGGCCAGTCGGCGGGGGCGATCAGCATCGGCGCCCTGCTCGCCGCCCCGCAGGCGCAGGGGCTGGTACGGCGGGCGGTCCTGCAGAGCGGGCCGCCCGAGGCGTTCGAGCGGGACAAGGTACGGCGGATGGTGCGCCGTATGGCCACCCGGCTGAAGATCCCCGCCACCGCCGCGGCCTTCGCCGAAGTCGACCGCGAGCTGCTGCTGCGCACCCAGGCCGACGTCGGCCGCCTCAGCAGCCCCGTCCTCGGCGGCCCCTCCTTCGGCATCGTCGTCGACGGCGACCTCGTCCCGCGCGACCCGCTGGAGGCCCTCGTCGAGGGCGACGCGGCCAAGGGCGTCGACCTGATGCTGGGCTGGACCAGCGAGGAGTACCGCCTCTGGCTCGTGCCCGGCGGCCTCCTGGAACGCGTCGACCGCCTCGGCCCGGTCGCCGTCGCCGGCGCGATGGCGCGCTGCCGCTGCGGCACCGAGGTACCCCGCGGCTACCGCGCCCTCCACCCGGAGGCCGGCACCGCCGAACTCGTCGGCCAGATGGTCACCGACCACCTCCTGCGCCTCCCGCTCCACCGCCTGGCCGACGCCCGCGCCGACACCTCGTACGTCTACGAGTTCGCTTGGCCCTCCGGCCTCCCCGGCCTCGGCTCCTGCCACGCCCTGGAACTCGGCTTCGTCTTCGACAGCGGCGACGCACCGGAGTCCCGCAAACTCGCCGGCGAGGGCGCCCCGCACGAACTGGCCGACGCGATGCACGGGGCGTGGGTGCGGTTCGCTACGGAGGGCGACCCCGGCTGGCAGCGCTGGGACGCGACGCACCCCGTGCGGATCTTCGACGCGGGCGAGCCGCGCGTCGCGCACGGCCCGCGCGACGCGGAACTGGCCCTGTGGACCGCGGACACCGCCAAGCCCCCGCAGCCCACCCCGGCGTCGATCCAACCCGCGGGCCCACTCGCGCGCGGTGCCGAACTGCGTTCCGTGGTACGGCGGTTGCGCCTGCCGGGATCGGTCCGCCGCGATTGAGGACGGGCCCCGCCACTCCTTCACCGCGGCGACGACAAGCCCCGCTACTGCTCCTCCTCCTGTACCTCCGCCACCGAGTCCCGTACGACGACATGCGTGCCCAGGAGCAGATGCTCGTCCGGGGTCTGCGGGGTGCGCCCCAGCGCGGTGCGGACGGCGAGGCGGCCCAGTTCCTCGTACGGGACGTGGACCGTGGTGAGGGCGGGGTGGAGGTCGCGGGCGAAGGGAATGTCGTCGTAACCGGCCAGCGAAACATCGCCCGGCACGTCCAGACCGGCCTCGTGCAGGGCGGTCAGCGCGCCCGCCGCGACCATGTCGGTGGCTGCGACGACGGCCGTGAACTCCAGCCCCGCGCCGAGCGCTTCACGCGTCAGACGGTGCCCGGAGTCACGGGTGAAGTCGCCGTGCAGCAGCAGGGTGGGGTCGGGTTCGAGACCACGCGCCCGGTGCGCGGCGAGGTAACCGCGTTCACGCCCCTGCGCCGTGGTGTGGTCGGGCTTTCCGCCGAGGAAGAGGACGCGCCGGTGGCCCTGCGCGAGGACGTGGGCGACCAGGGCGTAGGCGCCGCCCTCGTTGTCGTACTCGATGACGGTGACGGGCGCCCCGGGCCCGAGCGGCGGTCGCCCGCACAGCACCAGCCGGGAACCGGCCGACGCGAGCGACTCGGCCATACGGCGGGTCCGCTCGCGGTACTCGGGAGTGTCCGCGGCACCCCCCACGAGGATCACGGCGGCCGCCCGCTGGGCCCGCATCATCTCGACGAACTCCAGCTCGTGCCGGACGTCCCCCTCGGTGCTGCACACCAGGCACAGATGCCCGAGCCGAGTGGCCTCCCGCTCCACCCCGTGGGCCATGTGCGCGAACGAGGGCCCGGTGATGTCCTCCAGCACAAAGGCCAGGGCGGGCGTCGCGACCCCCGCGACGGCCTTGGCCCGGGCATCGGCGACGTAGTCCATCTCGCGCACGGCCCGCATGACGCGCGCACGGGTCGAGGCACTGACCGGATACACCCCACCCAGCACCCGGGAAACGGTCGACGCGGAAACCCCGGCCCGAGCCGCGACATCCCGAATGGTGCTACGACCAGCGACTTCGCTCTTCCGAGTCATCCAACCCCCGCCCGCAGACACCAGTGGAAACACCCCGGCAACCGGTTTCCAACGGGCGAGATTAGCGCCCCAAAGGGGCGCGGGCCAGTGTCACTTTGCGGCTCCGCCGCGTGGGCGCGAGCAACCACAACGAGCCCCGCAGCCGCGATCTGTCAGTCCCCCCACGGCGAAAGGGCGAACCCTCACACCCCGCCACTCAAAGCCCCGGCGATCCCCGAGATCGCCCCGGGCCCCACCCGGCAGCACCCCCCGATCAACCGAGCCCCACCATCCCGCCACCCCACAACCTCGTCCGCGGCAAAGGACGACCGCCCCCGCCAAGCCCGAGCCTCCGCATCCCACGTCTCCCCACTGTTGGGATAGACGACCACAGACTTCCCAGTGACCCGCGCGGCAACGGCGACCGCCCCGTCGACGTCCTCGGGCGCACAGCAGTTCACCCCCACCGCGATCACCTCGTCCACCTCCGAGGCCAGGGCGAACGCCTCCTCCAGCGGCTGCCCCGCCCGCGTCCGATCTCCCGCGATGCTGTACGACAGCCAGGCCGGCACCCCCACCCCCCGCACCGCCCGCAACAGCGCCGCGGCCTCGTCCGCGTCCGGCACGGTCTCCAGCGCCAGCACATCGGGCCGGGCCGCGGCCAGCACCTCGATCCGAGGCCGGTGAAAAGCCTCCAGCTCGGCGACGCTCAGCCCGTACCGCCCCCGGTACTCGGACCCGTCCGCGAGCATCGCCCCGTACGGCCCCACCGACGCGGCCACCCACAGCGGCCTCGTCACGCCACCCGCCTGCGCCCGCCGGGCCGCCTCGCGAGCCAACTCCACGCTCAGCGACAGGAGTTCAGCAGCGCGATCGTGGCCCACGCCCCGCTTGGCGAAGCCCTCGAACGTGGCCTGATAGCTCGCGGTGATCGCCACGTCCGCGCCCGCCTCGAAGTACGCGAGGTGCGCCTCGGTGATCGCCTCGGGCGACTCCATGAGCAGCCGGGCCGACCATAGCTCGTCGCTCAGGTCGTGCCCGGCGGCCGCGAGCTGGTTGGACATACCGCCGTCGAGCACGACGGTGCCGGCGGCGAGGGCCGATGCGAGGGAGGAAGCGGTTCCCGAGGCGTTGCTGGTCATGACATGACGCTAATCGAAGCCGCGCCGGACGGCCGAGTGTGTCCAAGTGATGAACAGGTCGCCCAGCATATGGGACGCGGGGTTACGATCACGGCCCTCCCCTTCTCCACCCCTCCGCACAGGAACCACCATGACTGCCCCCAGCCCCACCGAGGCCCCCGCACCCGAGCCGGCCCTGGCCGGCGCCGCCGCTCCCCGCCGCCGCACCTTCGGCCTCGCCGCCGCCACCGCCCTGGTGACGGGAAACATCATCGGCGGCGGCATCTTCGCGCTGCCCGCCGCCGTCGCCCCCTACGGGACCGTCAGCCTGGTCGCCTTCGTCGTCCTGTCGGTCGCCGCCGTGCTGCTCGCCCTGCTCTTCGGCAAGCTCGCCCGCCGCAGTCCCGTCACCGGCGGCCTGTACGTCTACCCCCGCGACGCCTTCGGCCCCTTCGCGGGATTCCTGTCGGCCTGGTCGTACTGGACGATGTGCTGGGTCAGCATCGCCGCGCTCGCCGTCGCGGTCGTCGGTTACGTCGACGTCCTGATCCCCCTGCACGGCAACCACGCTCTCGAAGGCCTCGTCGCCCTCGCCGCGCTGTGGCTGCCGGCCGCCGCGAACTTCGCGGGCACCCGCTGGGTCGGCGCGGTCCAACTCGTGTCCACCGTGCTGAAGTTCGTGCCGTTGCTGCTGGTCGCCACCATCGGCCTGTTCTTCGTCGACGCCGACAACTTCGGCCCCTTCAACGCCTCCGGCCAGAGCACGCCGGGTGCCGTCGCCGCCGCGGCCGCCCTGCTCCTCTACAGCTTCCTCGGCGTCGAGTCCGCGGCGGTCAGCGCCGGTGAGGTGGAGGACCCGGAGCGTACCGTCGGCCGCGCGAGCGTCCTCGGCACGCTGGCCTCCGCCGTGGTCTACATCCTCGGCACGGTCGCCGTCTTCGGCCTGGTCCCGCACGACCGGCTGGTGAACTCCGGCGCCCCGTTCGCCGACGCCGTGAACGCGATCACCGGCGGCTCCTGGGGCGGCACCGCCATCGCCCTGGTCGCCGTCGCCTCGATCACCGGCTGCCTCAACGGCTGGATCCTCATGGCCGCGCAGATGCCGTACGCCGCCGCCCGCGACGGACTGTTCCCGAAACCCTTTTCCAAGGTCGGCAAGGGCGGCGTGCCCGCCTTCGGCGTGTGGGCGGTCGCCGTCCTCGGCACGCTTCTGATCGCCCTCAACTACACGGCGGGCCCGGACACCACCTTTCGCGTCCTCGTCCTGATCACGACCTTCACCGGCTGCGTCCCCTACCTCCTGTCGGCCGCGGCGCAGCTGTTCTGGCTGGTCCAGGGCACCCCGGAGCGGGTCCGCCCGGCCGGCCTGGCCCGCGACCTGACGGTCGCCGCGCTCTCCTTCGCCTTCTCCTTCTGGCTGATCGCGGGCGCCGGATACGCGGCCGTCTACCAGGGCGCGCTGTTCCTGTTCGCGGGGATCCCGGTGTACGTCTGGCTGCGGGGACGCCAGAAGGAGACGGCCGCCTGACGAACTCGTCAGCCCTGCGCCGCGTGCCGTCCGCCTTTGTGTCGGCCGTGACCTCGTCCCCGCGTCACGGCCGGCACCACCAGCCCGATCAGCAGCCCCACCGCGAGCACGTACGGCCACCAACCCAGGCCGCCGCTCGCGGTGTTGGCGGTGCGCGGGTCGGCCGCGGCGGCCGCACCGGATGCCGTACGAGGACGATCCGCCGCCGGTGAACTGTCCGCGGTCGTCGCCGTGAGGACGACGTCGTTTCCGTCGCCGCCCTTGTAGCTGATCCGGTAGACCGTGTCGGCGAGCTTCACCCTGGCGCCCTCCTTGAGGCCCTCGAACGCGCCCGTCGTCCGTGCCCGGCCGCTGTGGTCGAGGACGGTGATCTCGCGGGCGGACGCACCCCCCGCCGCCGCGAGGTCGAGGCCGCCGGCCAGCCGTACGGCCCCGCTCACCCTCAACGGCCGTTCCCGCAGGACCAGTTCACCGTCCGCGGTCTGCGCGTAGTCACCGGACACCCGCACCCCGCCCGTGACCACGCCCTCGTTGGTCACGGAACCCTTCACCGTGCCCTTGCCGCTCAGCCCGCCCGTCACCCGCAGCCCGCCCGTCCCCGCGTCCAGCCGCGACCCGGCCGAGGTGAGCCGAATCCCCTTGCTGTGTACGAGAGTTGCTCCGCCACGCAGTGCCAGCGTGCCCTTCTTCACGGTCGTGGTCCCCGTGTACGACACCGCGCTCCCGGTCAGCGTCGTCGTGGCGGCACCCGCCTGGACGAGCGACCCCGAGCCGCTGATCCGGGACAGGGACACGGCTGTCGAGGTGTTCCGCACGACCAGCGTGCCGTCGTTCACCACCCGGCGGCGCTCCGATCCCGTCATCAGCGAGCCGTCGCCGCTCGCGCCCGATCCGAGCCCGAGCCGCAGCACCGCGCCCTTCTCCACGGTCGTCGAACCGTCGTAGTACTGCTTCGCCGCGAAGGTCACGTCGTTACCGCGCGTCCCCGCGATCACCACGTCCCCGGCGCCGGGCGCGGCCAGTGTGTCGTGGTAGCGGCCGCCCCCGATGGGGGCGCCGAGGGTGACGGGACCGTCGTAGTCGAAGGTCAGTTTCGAGCGGCGGCCGCTCGCCTCGTGCAGGTTGATGTAGACGGTTTCCTTCGTGCCCGGCATGAAGATGTTGTGCGTCGTGCCGTCGCCCCACTGCACGTCCGCGCCCTCGATGTTGGTGCCCCGCTTGTTCAACTGGTGCGGTACGGAACGCCAGTTGAGGTCCGGGTCGCTGAGTGAGGGGTTCGTGTCACCGCCCCGGTCGCTGTAGCTGTACTGCCCG
The DNA here is from genome assembly GCF_022698165.1 of Streptomyces cylindrosporus. Classification (GTDB taxonomy): domain Bacteria; phylum Actinomycetota; class Actinomycetes; order Streptomycetales; family Streptomycetaceae; genus Streptomyces; species Streptomyces cylindrosporus. The sequence goes on along the minus strand of NZ_JALDAY010000003.1, from coordinate 212,433 downwards.
GTGAGCACGACCTTGCTGCCCGGCCGGGTATGGACGTTGACGTCGCTGCCGTACTCGCGCTGGTAGAAGTTCTGCCGCAGGGTGATCGTCTGGTACAGCGGCGTGTCGATGATCCAGGAGCCCTGGTTGAGGATCGCGCGCGCGTTCGGCAGCGCCACCGGGTACTCGGGGCGGCCGACCGCCATACCGGTGCCGTTGTCGATGACGCTGGAGAAGGGGTGCGTGCCGGCCAGGTCGAGGGTGCCCCACATGTTGCGCGGCTGGGTGACAAGGCCCGAGCCGCTGATCGTGCCGATGTTGAAGGTGCGGGTGAGCGAGAGGCGCAGGGTGCCGTCGACCCGGACGTTGAGCTGATTCAACCGGTAGCCGGGGGTGTCGTACGGGAAGTGTCCGATCAGCCCGGTGCCGCCGCCCGTGCCGTACTGCAGCGTCGCCCCGCGCGCGACCGTGATCGCGGGCGGGTCGGGGTTGGTGACCGTGGTGTACGGGTGGTTGCCGCCCTGCGTCCTCACCACCTGCCGCTGCCGCGCCCCGGGCAGCGTGAAGTCGCTGTCCCTGGTGAGGACCAGCGTCCCGCTCCCGCGCACGGTGAGCGTGCCCTCGCCGCGGAAGACACCGTCGTACGTCGTCGTCCCGGCCGGCACGGTGACCACCGTGTCGCCGGTCAGCGTGACGTCCCGGTCTGCGAGGACGTCCGCGGTGACGTCACGGGCGCCGGCCGCCGCCGCGGGGGAAGCGGTTACGAGCAGGGCGGCGACCGCCGCGAGGGCTCCGGCGGCGGCTGCTGTCTTGTGGCTATGGCTGTGCACGCAGGTGGAGACGGGCCGGGCGAGTGCCCGATAACAGAAAATCCGAGGTTGGAGAAAGCGCCTTCTTTTCTCACGCGCGACCCGTTGACCTCCTCGTTCCCCAGCCTTACCTTTCGGCTGTTCGCAATTACAACAGATGTTCTCAATATCGAACATCGCTCTCAGGACCCCCATCCGAGAGGCAGTGCGCATGAGCCGCGCCCCCGAGATCCCCCACCGACGACTGCTGCTGAAAGGCGCCCTGGCCGCGGGCGCCCTGGCAGTCACCCCCACCACAGCCGCCGCCGCGGCCGCCGCGCCGAAGGCGCCCCCGTTCGTGAACCCGCTCGTCCGGCAGCGCGCCGACCCCTTCATCCACCGGCACGCCGACGGCCACTACTACTTCACCGCCACCGTCCCCGAGTACGACCGCATCGTCCTGCGCCGCTCCCGCACCCTGGGCGGCCTTGCCACCGCAGCCGAGTCGGTGATCTGGACCAAGCACGCCACCGGCGTCATGGGCGCGCACATCTGGGCGCCGGAGATCCATCGCATCGGCGGCAAGTGGTACGTCTACTTCGCCTCCGCGCCGGCCGAGAGCGTGTGGGACATCCGCATGTGGGTGCTGGAGAACGCCAACTCCAATCCTCTTGAGGGGACTTGGGTGGAGAAGGGACAGGTGAAGACCGCCTGGGAGACCTTCTCCCTGGACGCCACCACCTTCAGCCATCGCGGCAACCGCTACCTCGTCTGGGCCCAGCACGAGCCCGGCATGGACAACAACACCGCCCTGTGGCTCTCGAGGATGGCGAACCCCTGGACCCTGACGGGCCCTCAAGTCCGCCTGTCCACACCGGAGTACGACTGGGAGTGCGTCGGCTACAAGGTCAACGAGGGCCCCGCGGTCCTCGCCCGCAACGGCCGCCTCTTCCTGTCCTACTCGGCCTCGGCCACCGACCACCACTACTGCATGGGCCTGCTGACCGCCGACGCGGACGCCGACCTCATGGACCCCGCGAACTGGTCCAAGTCCCCGACCCCGGTCTTCACCAGCAACGACACCACGAAACAGTACGGCCCCGGCCACAACTGCTTCACGGTCGCCGAAGACGGCCGCAGCGACGTCCTCGTCTACCACGCCCGCCAGTACAAGGAGATCACCGGCGACCCCCTGAACGACCCCAACCGCCACACCCGGGTCCAGAAGCTCGGCTGGAACCAGGACGGCACCCCGGACTTCGGCGTCCCCGTTGCCGACACGGCCACCGCCACGACGGCCGACTCCGCGAAGGAGAGTGCGTGAGATGAGACGTGCGTACGCGGTTCTGCTCGCCCTCTGTCTGGGCCTGTTCGGCGCCCTCGCGACCGCGGGCCCGGCCCAGGCGGCGGCCTACACCGTCACCAACGGCACCCAGTTCACCGACACGTCGGGCAACGCCGTGCACGCCCACGGCGGCGGGGTCATCAAGGTCGGCTCGTACTACTACTGGTTCGGCGAGGACCGCAACTCCGACAACACCTTCAAGTACGTGGACGCCTACCGTTCCACCGACCTGAAGAACTGGGAGTTCCGGAACCACGTCCTGACCCAGTCCTCCGCCTCCGAGCTGGGCACCGCCTACATCGAGCGCCCGAAAGTCATCTACAACGCTTCCACCGGCAAGTTCGTGATGTGGATGCACAAGGAGAACGGCGTCGACTACAGCGAGGCCCGCGCGGCCGTCGCCGTCTCGGACACCGTCGACGGCAACTACACCTACCAGGGCAGCTTCCAGCCGCTCGGCCAGTACATGTCCCGGGACATCACGACCTACGTGGACACCGACGGAACCGCTTACATGGTCTCCGCCGCCAACGAGAACTACGACCTGCACATCTACCGGCTGACCTCCGACTACACCGCGATCGACAGCCTGGTCGCCAACCCCTGGGCGGGCGGCCACCGCGAGGCACCGGCGCTGTTCAAGCGGGGCAGCGTCTACTTCATGCTGACCTCGGGCGCGACCGGCTGGAGCGCCAACCAGCAGCAGTACGCGACCGCCACCAGCCTCTCCGGTCCCTGGACGTCCTGGACCAACGTCGGCGACTCCACGGCCTACAACTCCCAGACAGCGTACGTCCTCCCGATCACCGGCACCTCGGGCACCTCGTACCTCTACATGGGCGACCGCTGGGGCAACTCCTTCGGCGGCACGGTCAACGACTCCCGCTATGTCTGGCTGCCGCTGACCTTCCCGACCTCCACCTCCATGTCGATGTCCTGGTACCCCGAGGTCACCGTCGACACGGCCGCCGGCACGATCAGCGGCACGAGCGCCACGTACAACACCCTGGTCTCGCGCAACAGCGGCAAGTGCGCGGACGTGCCGAACCAGTCCCTGTGGCAGGGCGTCGCGATCAGCCAGTACACCTGCAACAGCGGCACCAACCAGAAGTGGTGGTTCAAGGACCTCGGAACCGGTTACTACGAGCTGATGGGCCGCGGCAGCTCGCTCTGCCTCCAGGAGAACGACACCAACGTCACCCAGGAGAACTGCACCGGCGCCACCACCCAGCAGTGGAGCCTGACCACCTCCGGCAGCTACGTCCTGGTCAAGGCCCGCGCCACCGGCGAGTGCCTGGACGTGTCCGGCGCGTCCACCGCCAACTCCGCCGCGATCATCACGTACACCTGCAACGGCGGCACCAACCAGCAGTGGACGCGCGGCAGTTGACCGCCGTCGTCTCCTGCTAGCGGACCGGGTTCCAGCCGTCCGTGCCCGCCAGGTACTTCTGGGCCGTGTAGTTCGCGGCCTGCGAGTCGGTGAGCTGCGGACGGTTGGAGTTCACGGTGGCGCCCGCGCCCGTGTTCCGGTACTCGAAGAAACGGGCGTTCTTCCAGGAGTAGCCGCTCATGTCCGTCCAGGGCCCGGCGACCTTCACGGCGGCGGGCAACGAGGTCTGCCGGATGACCAGTTGGCCGACCGCGTCCGAGGTCGGATGCCACGGTCGGCCCAGGTAGTACGTGTCGGCCGCCGCCGAGCTGGTCACCGAACTGCCGGTGATCAGGATGCCGTACGTCTTGGCGGAGCTGGTGTTGGGCGCCGACAGGAAGCCGTTGAGACCGCCCGCCGTGGCGCCGGAGTTGCGCAGCTGGATGTTGACCCGGTCGTAGACGGCCGTGGCGTTGCCGAAGATGAAGTCCACGTCCCCGGAGACGAAGGACGAGTAGAAGTACTGCCGGTACTGCCCGGTCGAGGACGGCGACCAGTTGAGGACCGTGTCCTGACGGCTGATGAAGCGGTCGTTGGTGAAGGTCTGCCGGTCGCCCTGCGCGGTGACCGCGACGGCCTGTGTGTCCGTGATGTCGGGGTGCGCCGCCTTGTCGAAGGTGTTCTGCACGGTGATCCCGCTGACGGTGAGACCGCTCGCCGAGAACGTGGCGACCGAACTGCCCAGTGTCCCGTACTTGTTGCCGTTCGCGTCGGTGTAACCGGCCGCCCGGTCATAGGAGATGACGACGTCCTCGGCGTTGCCGGTGGCGCCCTGGATGGTCAACCCGGTCTTGCTCACGGGCACGTTGACGATCTCGGCGTACGTCCCCTTCCCGACGGAGATCGTGTCGCCGGCCGCCGCCGCGTTCACGGCGGCCTGCACGGTGGTGTACCGGCCCGAACCGTCCTTGGCGACGGTGATGACGGTGGCGGCCCGCGCCGGGCTCACCAGCGGCACCGCGGCCAGCCCGAGGGCGGCAGCGCTGCCCGTCGCCACGGCCACGGCGAGGCGCCGGGAGGGGGAGCGGCGATGTGCGTTCGGTTCAGTCATGCCCTCTGGTCGCCGCTCCCCGCACGGAGGTTGCCGCCCTCAGGCGAGCAGATCGATCGCGTCGACCGCCGTGCCCGCGCTCAGGAAGGAGGTCGTCCCCGAGCCGCTCGCCACGTAGATCTTCAGCGTGTTGTAGGCGCTGGTGTCCGTCAGCCAGGCGGAGGCCGGCACGCTGTAGGTGAACGTGTAGTTGTTGCCCCGGTAGGAGCCCACGGTCAGCGACCGGGTGCTCGGCTGGGTGGGCGGCGAGGGGACCGCGGAGGTCCAGGTGTCGTTGACGACGACCTGCGGCCGGCCGTTGGCGTAGGCCGTCGTCACGCCGATGCGCAGGGTGTGCGCGGCTGCGGCCTGGGCGGCGGTCAGCTTGAAGTACACGATGATGCCGCTGTTGACGTCCTTCCACAGATAGCAGGGGAAGGCGGACGTCTCGGTGCCGCTGCCGACAACGACGTTCCCGGTCCAGGACGCGGCCCGCACGTCCGAGGGATGCGCGTACGTCATCAGGTCCGCGTTCTTGAACCCGCTCGGCGAGCCCGTCCAGTTGCCGATCCGCCAGATCGCGCTCGCGTTGCTCGGGTCGTTCGAGGACGGGATCGCGATGGTGTTGAGGGTGGTCGTGGCGCCCGCAGTGACCGTCACCGAGCTTGTGTAGACGGCGAGTTCGTCCTTGAAGACGGTCAGCGTGTACGTCCCCGGCAGCACGCCCGGGATCGAGAAGTAGCCGTCCGAGGCCCGCGCCGAACCCCAGTACTGCGCCGCCGAGTTGGCGAGCCCGACCGTGTACGGGTAGGCCGTGTCACGCCCGCTGATGCCGACCCCGGCGACCCGGCCCCGCCCGCTCGCGGCGACGTACCCCGAGATGCCGAGCGAATCCGCCCAGGACGTACTGATGTTGGCGTGGTACAGCGAGGAGGAGGGCGCCCCGCCGTCCGTGAAGGCGATGACGTACGGGCCCTGGAGGCCGAAGCGCTGGGACTCCGTCTGGTTCTCGCCGTAGTACAGGATCTCGTACAACCCACCGCCGTCGGCGCTCTGGTGGCGCAGCAGGGAGCGGTAGAAGGGCCCGCCGGAGGCCTTCTCGTGGTTGGAGCGGACGACGTACAGGCCCACGCTCCCCGTGGTCCAGCCGATGTAGTCGTAGTCGATGACCCGCTTCTTCGAGTAGTGCTTGGAGCGGGTCTGGCCGTCGGACTTCGCGAAGACGTCCGAGGCCTCGATGGTGGTGGGCGCGTAAGTGTAGGAATCGGGCTCGTCGTTGAGGAACAGGCCCGCCTTGACGCGCACGATGTAGCGGGTCGCGCTGACCGAGTCGTCGGCCTTGTTGGTCCACAGATAGACGTTGTTCTCGCCGCTGCGGGCCGCGTAGTAGTGCTTGAGCGTGCCGTACGTGACCGAGATCAGGATCGTCGACCCGGACTGACCGATCGTCACCGTCGAGGTGCCCAGGCCGGATTCGACGTGCGAGTTCTTGCCGCCGTAGCCCTGGTACTCGGTGCCCTTGTAGACCAGTGAGGTCAGGTCGCCGTTGGTCTTGCTGACCTTGAAGACGAGGCTCGCGCCGGTGTCGACGACGTAGTTCGAGCCGTCGTCGCTCCAGCCGAAGCCTGCCGCCGAGGCGGTGCCGGCCAGCGGACCGGCGAGGGCGGCGGTGCCGGCGGCGGCCGAGGCGCCGAGGACGAAGGTGCGGCGTCCGAGCGGTCTCCCGGTGGATCCGGACATGGGGGTGCCTCCTCCGGTGGGGCGGGGTTGCGGGTGTCTGTGAGAGTGACAGTTGAATCGATTTCGCGAAAGGCCTTTCGCCTTCATGGAGTTGGCATTCTTGTGAAACCGGTCAAGAGGCTAGAAAGCGCTTGCCGATGGCTGTACGGTCCCCGCCAGGCCATGTCGCCACGACGAAGGAGCCCCGAGTGAGACGTTTCAACCCAGTGTGCGTCGCCGCGCTCGTGGCGGTCGTCCTCGGCACCTGCCTGACCGCTGCCCCCGCCGCCCAGGCCCACGACCGGCGGCGGCCGCTCGGCATCGAGAACTGCACCGCCACTGCCTGCCACTTCGACGTGCCGCCCGGAACGTACGACGTGCGGGTCCTGCTCGGCGGCGAGGCCGGCTCCAGCACGAGCATCAGCGGCGAGACCAGGCGCGCCCTGCTTCCCGAGACATCGGTCCCGGCCGGTGAGCGGGTCGTCCGCAGCTTCACGGTGAACGTCCGCACGCCGGAGGGCGAACCGACCGGCCCGGACGGAACTCCCGGCCTGGACCTGGCACTTGGCGGCTCCGCCCCCGCACTGGCCGACATCCGTGTCACCCCGGCCGCCGCCCGGCATGTCCGCCAGATCTTCCTGGTCGGCGACTCCACCGTCTGCGACCAGCCCGGCGACCCGTACTCCGGCTGGGGCCAGCAGCTGCCGCAGTACCTCCGCAAAGGCATGTCGGTGGCCAACTACGCGGATTCCGGAGAGAGTACGGTGACATATCTGCAGAATCCGCAGCTCTGGGCCACCGTTCAGCCGCTGATCCGCCCCGGTGACCTGGTGCTGATCCAGCTCGCCCACAATGACAAGACCACCGACGAGGCGACGTATCGCGGCAATTTGGAGACACTGGTGGCAGGTGTACGGGAGAAAGGCGGACGTCCGGTGCTGGTGACCCCCATCGTGCGGCGCTGGTTCAACTCCGACGGCACCCTGAACAACAACACCGCGCTGCTGGTCAACGGCCTCGGCGTGGACCATCCCGCGGTGATCCGCTCGGTCGCCGCGGCCGAGGACGTGCCGCTGATCGACCTCACGGCGAGGACGAAGGCGTTGGTGGAGTCCCTGGGGGTCGAGGGCTCCAAGGCGATCTACCTCTACAACGAGAAGAAGGACAACACCCACACCTCCGTCCATGGAGCGACTGTGTACGCGGGTCTTGTCCGCGACGGACTTCTCGCCCAGCATCTGGTACCCAGGAGCCAGGTGCGGGCGGATTGAGCCCCTGGGGCGTCTCGACCGGAACCGGGGCGCCCCAGGTCCCGCCCACTGTCCGTTCGCTGCCGTACGTCCTGAAAGGGCACCGATGCACCTGCCGCCCGCCGACCGTGCCCTCAGCCCGTACACCGGCTACACCCGGGCCCACTGGGAGGCGGCGGCCGACGCCCTGCTCGCCGCGGTGGAGCCGTACGCGGCGCGTGGAGGCGCTCTCTACCACTTTCCGGGCGACCGCGAGAGCTGGTCCGGCCACCTGTCGGACGGCCTGGAGGGTTACGCCCGTACGCTCCTCCTGGCGGCCTTCCGCCGCGACGAGACCGCCCTCCAGCGCTACGCCGACGGCCTCGCGGCCGGCGTCTCGGGCGTCTGGCCGCGCATCGAGGACCGCAGCCAGCCCCTGGTCGAGGCGGCGTCCATCGCCCTCGCCCTGCGCCTGACCCGCCCCCTCCTCTGGGACCGCCTGGACGAAGGCGTACGACAGCGGGCGGCGGCCTGGCTCGGCGACGCGCTGACCGCCGAGCCCTGGCCCTGCAACTGGGAACTCTTCCCGGTCACGGTCGGCGGATTCCTCGAAGAAATCGGTTACGAGACGGAGGCGTCCCGCAAGGCGATCGAGCGCGGGCTCGAGCGGATCGAGGACTGGTACCTCGGCGAGGGCTGGTACACGGACGGCGACGGCCGGAAGTTCGACTACTACAACGGCTGGGCGATGCACCTCTACCCGGTCCTGCACGCGTGGCTGGCCGACGACGACCGCCTCCTGGACCTGTACGGCGGCCGCCTCTCCCGCCACCTTCAGGACTACGCCCGCCTGTTCGGCGCCGACGGCGCCCCGATGCACCAGGGCCGCTCCCTGACGTACCGCTTCGCGACGACGGCCCCCCTGTGGCTGGGCGCCCTCACCGACCGCACACCGCTGCCGCCGGGCCAGACGCGACGGCTGGCGTCCGGCGCCCTGAAGTACTTCCTGGACCGGGGCGCGGTGAACCCCCAGGGCCTCCTCACCCTCGGCTGGCACGGCCCCGACCCGGCCGTACTGCAAGGCTATTCGGGCCCGGCGTCCCCGTACTGGGCGAGCAAGGCCTTCCTGGGCCTGCTCCTGCCACCGGACCACCCGGTGTGGACGACACCGGAGGAGCCGGGCCCGACGGAGCGCGCGGACGCGGTGACGTCCCTCGCACCGCCCAACTGGCTGCTGCACTCGACGAGTTCGGACGGGATCGTACGCCTCCACAACCACGGGAGCGAGGACGCCCGTTACGACCCGTACTACACGCGGCTGGCGTATTCGACGGTCACGGGGCCCTCGTCGTCGTACGACAACAGTGTGATCGTCGGGGGTGATCCGAGCCGGGCGGGCATCGAGCCGTTGGGGGCAGGGGAGGGGTGGGTCGCCTCGCGGCACACCGCCGGTGGGGACGCCCGGGTGACGAGCGTGGTGCTGGCGCGCGGAGCCGTGGAGGTGCGGGCCTATCTGGTGGCCGGGGCGGTGCCGGGGACGGCGGTGCGGGTGACCGGGTGGTCCGTGGCGGGCGATGCGGGCGGTGTGGTGCGGGCCGAGTTGGTGCCGGTGGTGGGGTTGTCGGACGCGCTCACGGGGGTGACAGGCGACGGGGACACCCTGTTCGTGGCACTGGCGCGGCTTACCGGGGAGGCGGATGCCGTGCCGCTGGGGGAGCTCGTGGGCGTACGGGCCGTCGGGGTGGGGGAGTTGGCGGTGCGCTGGAGTGACGGGAGTGAGGCGCGGGTCGTCTTCGGTGGTGGAGCCGGGGTGCGGGTTCTGGGGGTTGGATCCGGCGAGTAGGGGCGTGGGCTCCTGCGTATCGCGGTGTGGGGGAGAGACAAGTACGCGGAGTCGTCGGGGAGTTGGCGGGTCGAGTACGTGCTGCCGCCCCGGTTGGCGTGGCGTGCGGCGAAGGCGAGGAGCCCGTGGGCGCCCCGAACACTTCGTGCGGCGTATGGCCGGGCAGGTGGGCTGAGCCGCGCCTCAAGGCCGCTGGGCCGCGGGGCCGGTGCGTGCTCGCGGAGGAGGGGGTGGGCTGTGCCCCGTCGGCGCCGCTCCGCCGCGCTCGCTCTCGCTCGCGCGGTGGCCTCATCGCGGTGCCGCCGTGGCAGCGGCCGATGGCACGTCCTCCTCCGCCTCGTGGCGGCACGCACCGGACCCCGCTCGGCTCGGTCATGAAGCGCCGCGCCTCATGACCGGCCTGATCGGGAGAGGCGCCCCCAGGGGGCTGACCTCACGGCGTCAGGCGCGCGATCCGCAGTGTCTTCGACGTCGGCGAAGCCCCGTTGAGCGCGGTCGCGTACGACGGTGTGACCGGGACGTACGCCCAGGTCAGGGTCCCGTCGGCGGACACCGCGACGTCGCCCGTGATGCGCGCCTGGACCACCTTGTCCGCGCTCTGGAACTTGCCGTTCCAGTCGATGAGCCGCAGGTGCGTGCCCGTGAAGGCGCCGGTGCAGGTGCCCGCCTTGCACTTGGCGTTCTTCAGGGACTCCCAGGACAGCAGGAGCCGGTTCTTGCCGTACGGCGCCAGGTGCACGTCGACGTTCTCCGTGCCCTCGGCGGAGGTGAGGTAAATCGCCTTGCCGGGGCCGGAGTTGCGGTTCTTCATGAAGGCGACCGCCACCTGGTGGGTGCCGGTCCTCGGGGTGACCGTCCAGCCGCGGCCGGAGGAGTCGTCCGGGTTCTTCTTCGCCGAGGCCGCGCCGCGGGAGGCGAACGCGGTCGCGTAACGGCCGCCGGCGGACCTGACCAGATCGCCGGTACGGCCGGGGAACGTACCGCCGCAGTAGCCCGCCCAGCACTGCTCGCGCTGCACCACCGGCGCGTCGTCCGGGGCGGCGATGCCCGTCGACACGAACAGGCCCGAGCGCCAGTCGTCGAAGCACACGGACGCGAAGGCGCCGGTCTTCTCGGCGTGCAGGGCGATGCCCTCGTTGTGGCTGCAACCCCAGCTCCAACCGCCGCTCAGCTTCCCGCCCTTGGCGCTGACGTACGACAACTTGTCGCCGTAGTGCCCGTCGGCGAAACCGCCCGCGCCGTGCACGACGAAGTACGCGCCGTACTTGCTGCCGTTCCAGGTGAGCTGGCCGTCCAGGACCGGGGACGTGTCGTGGGTGGCGGTGCTCGTCAGCTTGGTGCGGAAGGTCTGCTTGCCGTTGGTGTAGCGGATGATCGCCGCCGCGGTGTCGTGCCACTTGTTGGTGTCCGCGACCCGCGTCAGCAGCGCGAAGCCGTCGTTGTGCGCGACCAGGCCGCCGACCTCCTCGGCGCCCCTGACGACGGTGTCCGCGCCCGAGCGCTTCCCGGCGGCGGTCAGCGGGGTGACGTGGATGCCGTCGGACGCCGGCCAGGCCACGCGCAGCGAGCCGTTCGGGGCGACCGCGGTCGACGTCCGGGTCCACTCGCGCATGTTGTTGTAACCGGTCGACAGATAGGGGAACTTGGCAGACAGGCTCACCGAGGTCGTCGTGATCGTGAGAGGCGCGGCGGTGCTCGTCGCGGCGCCCGCCGTGGCGTACCAGGCGCCGACGAGCGCGGCGGTCGCGGCGAGTCCGGCGACGACGGGCTTACGGGCGGCCCGGACCCGGCGGTGAGCCGTCGTGCGTCTTGCTGATGTCATGTCCCCTGGTCGTCGCCGGTCGGGCGAAGGTTGCCGGGCGCCCGAGGAGCAGTGGGGCGACGCGGGTCACAGCGCCGTACGGCAGGTCCTTGGTAGGCTGGACCCTTTCGTGGGTATCAGACCCTTTGGACTCATCTCCGGCGAGCGACCGAGGGACCGTACATGGACACCGACATGGACTTCCCCGGCGACCGGCGACTGGCCGCCGCCGTCGTGATGGACGGCGAGGGCCGGGTGCTGCTGGTCCGCCGCAGTGAGAGCGAGAAGTTCCTGCCCCGGGTCTGGGGTGTTCCCTGCGGCAAGCTCGAAGGCGACGAGAGCGCCCCGGACGGCGCGCTGCGCGAACTGAAGGAAGAGACCGGGCTGCTCGGCGAGATCGTCCGCAAGGTCGGCGAGTCTTCCTTCCTCAGCGAGTACCGCGGCCACGAGATCAAGAACTGGCAGGAGAACTTCCTGGTCAGGCCCCTCAGCGGCCGGATCACCCTGCCCAGGCCCGACCAGGCCCACGCCTGGCTCCGGCGCTCCGAGCTGACCACGGTCGACATCGACGAGTACAACCTCGACATCGTCGAGCAGGCCTTCACGAGCTTCTGAGCAGCTCCGCAAGGCCGTTCAGCGCGCCCAGGTACTCCTCCACCGTCAGCGGCACCTTCGCCACCGTTCCCGGATGCGGGCCCGCCGCCGTGAACACGTCGGTGTGCGGCCGCCGTTCGCTGCCCGTCTCCAGGAACAGCGTCACCGTCGGCTCGACCGTGTCGCACCAGGCGCGGTGCAGGGTGTGTGCCGGAAGCGCGTAGGCGCTGCCCGCCGCGTACTGGCCGACATGCGTCAGCCGCAGCCGTGCCGGACCGGCCGGTTCGAGCAGCCAGTCCGCCGAACCGGCATCCAGGGACTCCTCGTAACGCGCCGCCGTGATACCGGTGTCGCCGTCCGCGGCGCCGTGCGACTCCCCGGCGTCGCCGCCCGAGGCGCCGTACGACTCCCCGTCACCGCCGCCCGCGACGTCGTACAACTCCATCCCCAGCCGCCCGCGGACCACGTAAGAGGCCAGCGGGGAGCGGTGGTTGTGGATGTCCTCCTTGCCGATGGTCGCGGCGCCGGGGTGCCACAGGTGGGCGCGGAGCATGTGCCGCGGTCCGCCGTCGATCAGCAGCAGCTTGTCGAAGCCGAGGACATGGCGGTACGACAGCCGGGCGCAGCCCTCGGGATCGCCCTCGCCGGAGGCGAGTTCGGCGATCAGCTCCAACAGGCGGTCGGGGGAGCCCAGTTCGGCGACGACGGAGCGGGCCGCGGCGACCAGCTCGTACTCGGGCGGTGCACCGTCCAGCCTTCCGGTCAGCAGCTGCCGTGCCGCGAGAACCTGCCGACCACCCATGCACTCATCCTCCAACGCCGCTTCCCGGCACACGCGTTCACTGCCCTGGCCGATACATCCATACGGCATGGGCGCGCAGCGCCGAAAGACCTTGATAGGTCATCCACATGGGATACCGCAGCTCATTGCTGTCGGCGCTCCACCAGGACCACACACCGTCCGTCTGCCCGGCCCACACCGCGGCCGCCGCCCCGTCCAGCCGCTCCCGCCACGCCTCGGCCGACCCGTCCTGCGCCACGACCGCCTGCGCGGTGGGCGACATCAGGGCGCGGACCAGCCAGGATGCGGTGAAGTGCCGTACGTTCAGGATCTCGTGGCGGGAGGAGTCGTCCGTGCGCGGGCGCCGCACCTCCTCGCGCAGGTTGCGCAGGTCCGGGCAGCGGTGGTGGAGCGTGGCCGGACAGGCCAGCAGCCAGCGGACGCCGTCCTCCCGGGCGGTGCGCACCTCCTCGGGCTCCGGCTCGTCCAGCACCCGCGCACACCGGTCGAGGGCCACCACCGCCTGCGCGGTGTGCAGCGCGGAGGGCAGCCCGTGCGGCGATTCGAGGCGGTAGCCCCAGCAGTGCAGACGGTTCCGTCCCCGGTCGTTGATCGCGCCCTCCACCAACGCCTCGCGCAGCAGCGGCAGTACGTCGTGATCGGGCGCGGCGCGCAGCAGGCCCCGCATCACCGTCGTCACGACATGCGTCGACTCCCGTCCGGCGAGGTCGAGTCGGGGCGTGAAGCCGGTCGTGCAGCGGTCCACGTCCTGGGCAAGCCGGTCCCGGGGCACCCCTGCGCGGGCCAGCGCGCCCAGCACCAGCGCCGTGACCTCGGGCCGCGCCTCGGAGCCCTGCGAACGGGCCGACCAGCCCCCGGTCGGCAGCCGCAGCCGCCACAGGGTGTCCACCAGGTCGCCGGTGCGCACGCGGCCGTCGGGCATGCCGAAGTCGAGCATGATGTGCAGGCCGTACGCCGTGCCGACGGAGGTGGGGCGGGCCGGGGCGCTCTCGCCGAGCGCGTGCGGCCAGCCGGTGAGCAGGCCGCGGTCGGGGTCGTCGACCACCGCCATCGCGGCGAGCAGGGTGTCGTACGCGTCGGACAGGACCCGGGGTAGCGGGCCGGGCGCGGGCTGCACCACGGCGACGGGCGTGGTCGTGCCGCTCGCGGGCGCCCCGGCCGCCGCCGCTGCCCGGGCGCGGACCAGCGCCGCCGCCAGCCAGGCCGCGACGCCCGTCCCGATCCCGCTCAGGCCCGAGATCACATACCTGGCCGCCGTCCCGCCGAGGGAGTCGGGCAGCACGCCGAACAGGAACTGGAAGACGGCGTATCCGGCCGCCGCGCAGCCGAGGCTCCCCAGCCAGCCGACGAAACGCGCGGTCTCGCTCGGCCGGGCGGGCACCGGCGTGCCGTCGTCGCCGGTTCTCAAGGGACCGCGTCCCAGCTGCTGTTGAGACAAGACGCGCTCCCTCCCCCTGGGCGGCACGTGACCTACGCGAAGATTCCAGTCTAAGTGGTCGACGAGGCGGGTGGGCCGGCGACCGGAACCAGCGTCTCCACGAGCCGCTGCGCGAACGCCACGGGATGTTCGAGAGCACCGATGTGCCCGCCCGGAAGCTCCGTGAAACTGCTTCCGGTGCGTTCCGCGAGGAACTCGGCGGTGCGGTGGAGGAGTTGACCACGGGAGTCGGCACCCGCGGCGAGCGTGAGCCGGGCGGAGGAGCCGCTCAGCGCCTCTACATCCGGGACGTACGAGGTGAACGGACGCAGGACGTGGGCCAGGAAGATGGCCATGGGGTTGGCCAACTCCTCCTCCCGGGTGAGGGGTTGGCCGTCCAGCGGCCCCACCGGCTCCCGCTCCGCCAGCCCGGCGCCCATGCGCGCGCCCGCCGCCTGAGGACCTGCGGCGCGATAAGTGTCGTACACCTCAAGGAACATGGCCTGCTGCCGATCCCCGTCCGGCAGCACCCCCACGCACGGCGGCTCGTGCACGACGACGTGCCGCAGCCGTTCCGGATACCGGGCGAGCAGATCGAGTACGGCGACGCCGCCGGCGCTGGTGCCGAGGACACAGGCCGACTCCCCCTCGGGCAGCACCTCTTCGAGCACGCGCCACGCCCCGTCGCTCCACGCCTCGACCCGCTGGTCGTCCACGGGCTCGCCCAGCCGCCCGTGGGCGAGGCCGAGCGGGTCGTACGTCACGACGGTGAACCGGTCGGTCAGGGCGTCGATCATCGGGTCCAGCCCCATGGGGTGCCCGGCGCCACCAGGGACGACGAGGAGTACGGGCCCCTCGCCCCGTACGTCCCGTACGTCGTAATGGAGTTCAGTCGTGGTCATGGTCCTGCTGTCCTTCCCGTGGCCAGTGTCGGAGTGTGATGTGCAGGGCGTCGATCGCCTTGTCCCAGGACCGCCGCACATCGCGCGGGGCGCCGAAGCCGCCGCTCGCCTCCAGGGCGCAGTAGCCGTGGAAGGTGCTGCGCAACAGGCGTACGGCGTCGGTGAGATCGGGCTCTTCGAGGCCGTAGGCGCGGAGCATGCCGTAGGTGATCTCGGCCGTGCGGCGCAGCGCGGGGGAGGTGGCGACGAGGGACTGGTCGATACGGATCTGGGTGGCGGCGTACCGCCCCGGCCGCTTCAGGGCGAACTCCCGGTAGGCGCCCGCGAATGCGGCCAGCGCGTCCTTGCCGGCCCGCCCCGCGACCGCGGCGGCGATCCGGTCGATCATCTCGCCGCCGGCCAGGAACGCCATCCGGGTCCGCAGATCCTGGAGGTTCCTGATGTGGGAGTACAGACTCGCGTCCTTGACGCCGAAGTGGCGGGCCAGCGCGGACAGCGTGACGTTCTCGAAGCCGACCTCGTCGGCGAGATCGGCGGCGGCAGCGGTGATCCGCTCGGCCGTGAGCCCGGCTCTGACCATGAGGACGACCTCGGCTTTCCCTTTTTTCCTAGGAACCCTAGGAAAAAAGCTAACTCACCTAGGTTGTCGAAGGCGACCGATATTTTGGTGGGGTGATGGTGGGCAGCGAAGAGACCAGACTGATCGTCCTGCGCGGCAACAGCGCCTCCGGGAAATCGTCGGTCGCGGCGGGTATACGGGACCAGTTCGGCCGAGGGTTGGCTCTCGTCGGGCAGGACAATCTGCGCCGGGTCGTGCTGCGGGAACGCGACCGCCCGGGCGCGGCGAACATCGGCCTGATCGACACGGTCGCCCGGTACGCGCTGGACGCCGGCTATCACGTGGTGATCGAGGGTGTCCTGTACGCCGATCGCTACGGAGAGATGCTCGCCCGCCTGCGTGCCGAGCACCGCGGACCGTCGTACCACTACTACCTGGACGTCCCCTTCGAGGAGACCCTCGCCCGTCACGCCACCAAGCCCATCGCGAAGGAATTCGGGGAGGCCGAACTGCGGGACTGGTACCGGCCGTTGGACCTGCTGCCCGGTGGGGTGGAGAGCGTGATCGGTGCGGACAGCGGGCTGAGCGAGACCGTCGAGCGGATCATGCGGGGGACGGGGCTGGCGGAGTTGCCTGCCTTGGAGTGAGCCGGATCCTGGCGAGGTCTGCCTCGCCAATTCGTCCGTCTTCTCCGTCTCGTCCGTGCAGATGTGAGAGTTGACTCTCATACGTTGTGAGAGGACACTCTCACAACATGGATTCCGGCGACTCCAGCCCTCGTAACCGCCGTAACCACCTCGGCGATGTCGAGATCACCGACCCCAAGGCCATGCGCGCCCTCGCTCACCCCGTGCGGCTCGCCATCCTGGAACGGCTGCAGCGGTACGGCCCGGCCACCGCGACCCAGCTCTCCCCGCACGTCGGCGCCACCCCGTCCGTCGCCAGCTGGCATCTGCGGCACCTCGCGGGTTTCGGTCTGGTCCGGGATGCAGAGGGCTCGGCGGATCGGCGGGAGCGGCGGTGGGAGGCAGTGGGCCGCGGGTTCCGGTTCGAGATGCCGGAGGACGAGGACGGGGTGTCGGCCGCGCGGGCGCTGTTCTGGGAGATGTTCGCCCAGGTCGCGGAGGTCCCCGAGCGGTGGGCGACCGAGGTCGAGCCGGTCCTTGAGCCGCGGTGGCGCCGGGTCGCCATGCTGGCCAACACCCGGATCGTGGTCTCGGCCGAGGAACTCGCCCGGATCGAGGACGCGATGGAGGCCGTGCTCGCGCCGTATGTGACACGCGCGGCGGAGCAACGGCCGCACGGTGCGCGGGATGTACGGGTGCTGCGGTATCTGTTGCCCGAGGCGGCGGATGAGCCGGAGGCGGACAGTTCTGGCGCGGGCGGTTCTGGCGCGGATGGTCCGGGCGCGGACGGTTCTCTCGCGGATGGTTCGAATGCCGACGGCTGCGCGGCCCACGGTTCGGACGCCGGCGCGTGAGGCGGCCGCGAAGGTCACCGGCGTCGCTGTGGCGCGACCCTCGCTTCGTCCGCTGCTGGGCCGGCAGTGCCGTCTCGCAGTTCGGGGACCGCGTCTCCGAGGTGGCCGTGCCGTTGGTCGCCGTAGGGGTGCTGCACGCCTCGGCCGGGCAGGTGGCCTGGCTGACAGCGCTCGCCTGGGCGCCGAACCTGCTCGCGACCGTGTTGGGTGTGTGGGTGGACCAACGCCCTGACAAACGGCGGCTGTTGATCGCCACGGACGTCGTCCGGGCGGCCGTGCTCCTGACCGTCCCCGTCGCCTACCTCTGCGGCACACTCACCCTCGGCCAGCTGTACGCCGTGACACTCGGCGTCGGCTTCGCCGGTGTGCTGGCCGGGTGCGCCTGGTCGCCCTTCTTCGCGCGGCTGGTGCCGAGTTCGGCGTACGTCGAGGCCAACAGCAAGTTCGGCACGGCCCGTTCGGCGTCGTTCGTGGCCGGTCCGGCGCTGGGCGGCGGACTGGTACAGGTTCTGACGGCGCCGGTCGCGGTCGTCGCGGACGCGCTGTCCTTCCTCGCGTCGGCACTGCTGCTTCGCGGGGTGCGTCTGGACGCGGCGCCGCTCGCCGCCCAACACGGCCTCCGGAAAGAGCCGTTGCTGCGCGGCGCCCGTGAGGGACTTGCCTTCGTTCTGCGTGAACCGGTGCTGCGTGCGGGCCTCGCCTGTACGACGACCCTCAACTTCTTCACGCTCCTCACGGGCACCGGCCTCGTGGTGCTGTTCGCCGACCGGATCCTCCAACTCCCGCCCGGCGTATCGGTTTGACCCTCGGAGTGGGCGCCACCGGCTCCCTCCTCGGCGCACTGACCGCCCCGTGGCTCGCCCGGAGCATCGGCTCGGGCCGCTGTGTCGTGATCGGCGCCGTGCTCTTCCCCGCACCCTTCGCCGCCGTGGCCCTGGCGGGCGGCCCGGTCTGGGCACGCGTCGGCATCCTGGGCGGGGCGCAGTTCCTCATCGGCCTCGGTGTCATGCTCTTCGACGTCAACCTCAACTCCCTGCAGACCGCGGTCACTCCGGACGCCCTGCGCGCCCGCGTCACCGGCGCCTACAGCACGGTCAACTACGGCATACGCCCGCTCGGGGCCGTGATCGGGGGAGTACTCGCGGAAACGGTCGGCCTCCGAACGACCTTCGTCGTAGCGGGAGTCGGCGGTGCGCTGTCGGTGCTGTGGCTGCTGCCGTCGTCGATACCCCGCATACGGACGGCGGCCGAACTGCTGGTGGACGCGTGAAGCCGACGCTCGTCGGCTGCCGGGCCCGAGTCGACAACCGCGTGACCGGAGCCCCGTACCGAACCATCCTGGTGGAACGACACCGGCACGAGGGGACCACGTGACACATGAGGCGCGACAGCACGGCGATCCCGGCGAACGCACCCGTGCCCCCACCCCACCCGACGCCCACCAACCCCTCTGGCGGCAACGGGACTTCGGCATCTTCTGGACGGCCCAGACCCTCTCCGTCCTCGGTGACTCCTTCGCCCTGATCGCCCTGCCCCTCCTCGTCCTCCAGGCGACCGGCTCACTCGCCCGCATGGGCCTGCTGACGGCGGTCGGCGGGGCGGCCTCCGTGCTCGCCGCGGTCTTCGCTGGCGCGCTGGTCGACCGGGCCGACCGGCGCCGCCTCCTCATCGCCTGTGATCTGGGCCGGATGGTGCTGTACGGCGTGATCCCGCTGGTGTGGCTGTTCGGCCCGCGGATCTGGCTGCTGTACGTCGTGCTTCCGCTCTGCGAGGCCGTCGGCATGCTCTTCGCCGTCGGGTATGTCACCGTCGTCCGCGGCCTGGTCGGCACCGAGCAGCTGACCGAGGCCAACGGGCGGCTGAACGCGACCGCCGCCGCGGCCGGTGTACTCGGCCCGGCGTGCGCCGGGTTGATGGCCGCGGCGGCGGGCCCGGCCACGGCCGTCGGCGTGG
This sequence comes from Streptomyces cylindrosporus, assembly GCF_022698165.1. Lineage (GTDB taxonomy): Bacteria > Actinomycetota > Actinomycetes > Streptomycetales > Streptomycetaceae > Streptomyces > Streptomyces cylindrosporus. Next base: position 193,563 of record NZ_JALDAY010000003.1, on the reverse strand, counting down.
ACGCGGCGAGCTTCGCCGTCTCGGCGGCCTGCATGTTCCTGGTCCGCTTCCGCCCCCGCCCGGCCGACGAAGCCGACGAAGCCGACGAAACCGGACGCCGCACCACCCTCGGCCAGGACCTCCGCACGGGCGTCTCCTTCCTCTACGCCCATCCGATCCTGCGCTCCCTCACCGCCCTCCTCTTCGCCTTCAGCTTCCTCACCCTCGGCCTGACCGACCTGGTCATCTACCACCTCAAGCACGACCTCGGCCACGACGACGGCACGGTCGGCACGGTCATGGCGTGCGGCGCGCTCGGCACGATCGCCGGCTCGCTCCTGGTCGCCCGCATCCGCCGCCGTCTCGGCTTCGGCCGCACCTGGCCCGCGGCGGTCGCGGTGAGCGGGCTGGCCTTCGCGGGCCTCGGCTGGACCCACGACATCCCTGTCGTAGCCGCCCTGAGCGCGACCTTCCTGGCCTGCGTGGGCATCGCGGGCACCTGCTCCATGTCCCTACGCCAGGAAACAACCCCCGAGCCCCTCCTCGGCCGAGTCACCTCCGCCTTCTGGACCCTCCAGTACTCGGCGGCCCCCATCGGCGCGGCGACCCTGACCTGGGCGGCGGAGCGACGGGGCACAGCACCGGTGGGTCTGGTCGTGGGCGGCTGCTGCGTACTGATCGCGGTCGTGGCGCTGTTCACGCCGATACGGCGATCGGGCCGCACTTCCTGACTCAGCTCCCGCCCGGCACCACCACCCACCGAGCCAGCACAGCACCCGCAGCCCCCGCCACCACCAGCGCCGCGAGTGCCGTCCGCAAGCTCGTCGCCCCCGCGAGCACCCCCACCGCCGGCCCCGCCAGCAGGAAGCCCGGCCACTGGCCGATCGTGATGACCGAGACGGCCTCGCCGGGTGGGACCGTCGGTTGGCGGCCGGCCAGGGCTATGGCCGCCGGGAGTACGCAGGCGATGCCCAGGCCCGTGATGACGAAACCGGCGAGGGCCGACCAGAGTGTGGGGTGTACGACGGTTACGGCGACGCCCGTCGCGACGGTGAGGAGGGAGACGCGCAGGAAGCCCCTGCGGCCCAGGCGGGCCACCAAGCGGTCGCCCAGGAGGCGGCAGGCCAGGATCGCCACCGAGAAGCTCGTGTAGGTCGCCGCGCCGAGCGCCGCGCCCTCGTCCAGGTAGTCGGCCACGTACACCGAACTCCACTGGGACGCGGCCCCTTCGACGAAGGCGCCCAGGAAGGCGATGCCGCCCAGCAGGACCAACTGGGGTGTGAACCGGTGTCGTACCGGCCGTCGTTGCTCCTTGGCGACCGGCGCCTCCTCCGGCAGCCCGGCGCCCAGGAACAGGAGCAGTGCGCCGAGGACACCGCTGCTCGCCGCCATCTGGACGCCCGGTGAGACGCCCGTGGCCGCCGCGAGTGTGCCCAGCGCGCCGCCCGCCAGTACGCCGACGCTGTAGCAGGCGTGGAAGCCGGACATCAGGGGGCGGCCCTGGGCACGCTCCGCCGCCACCGCGAGCGCGTTGACGGGCGTGGCGAGGAAGGTCGCCCCGGCTCCCCACACCGTCAGGCCCAGCACCAGGGCCGGGACGGACCCGGCCCCGGCGAGCACCGGCGCGTTGAGAAGGACGACTGCCGAGCCCGCGAGGGCCAGTGGGCGGCTGCTGACCCGGCCGATCAGAACCGTGATCAGGACGATCGCCACGACGTCCCCGGCCGCCGAGGAGCTGCTCAGCAGTCCCCAGCGGGCCGTGTCCACCCCGACCTGGTCCCGGATCGCCGGGATCCGGGCCATCCAGCCGCCCTGGGTGCCGCCGAGGACGACGAACACCAGGCGGACCGCGAGGCGGGTGCGTAAGTCGGCGGATGCGGCCGTGTGGGCCGTCATCCGTTCACCCCCGTGTAGTGGTCGAGGCTCCAGCGCCACAGCAGTCGTGCCGCCGCGTAGGCGAGCAGTCCGACCAGTGGGGAGGCCGCCGCCAGCCAGTACGGGACGCCCGTGTCGTGGCCGTGGCCGGTGAGGACCGCGGCCGGGAAGTAGGCGACGAACGCGAGGGGGAGGCCGAAGGTGAGGAGGCCGCCCACCGCCTTGGGCAGGACGTTGAGTGGGTAGCTGCCGAAGGTGCCGAGGAGCTCCTCCAGCCAGCGGCCCCAGTAGTCGGCCGCCGGGAAGCGGAGCGAGGCGCAGGCGACGGTCGTGAACAGGGCGGCCTCCAGGAGCATGCCGCCGAGGAGGCAGGCGAGGAGGTAGGTGATCCGGCCCGCGTTCCAGTCGAGTTGGCTGCGGCTCAGCGCGCCCGCCATCAGGCCCGCGGCCACGGTGAGGTCGCCGATCGCGTTGGTGGGGAAGTACTGCAGCTGCACCTGGCGGTGGACCGGCAGGGGCCGCACCAGGTAGATGTCGATGATGCCTTCCTGGATGAACCGGCCCACCCCGTGCAGCCGGCCCAGGAACAGCACGAACAGGCCGTGCGCGAGCATGCGCGTCGCCGGGATCAGCAGCACGTCGGAGCTGTCCCAGCCGCCCATGCCGGTGAACCGGGCCAGCAGCACGGTCGCGAACACGATCACCGAAACCTGCCAGATCGCGCCGATCGCGATGTTCAGCAGGAACTCGACCCGGTACTCCATCTGGGCACGGATGTTGAGACGCGTGATGCGCCAGGCGATCCGGACGGCGTTCACAGGCCTCAGCCTCCCTGGGAGACGACACGGCGGGCGGCGCGCCGCCACAGGAACCGGGTGACGAGGAAGAGCACGACGACCCACCCCGCCTGGATCGCCAACTGCCCGCCTGCGTCGGCCAGTCGGATCCGGCCGATGTACAGCGACAGCGGCACGCTGAGCGTCGCCTGGAAGGGCAGGAAGCCGCTCATCGTGCGGAACCAGTCGGGGAAGAACCACAGCGGCGCGTACACCCCGGACAGCAGGTTCTGCGCGAAGATCAGGATCAGCACGGCGGAGTTGTTGCGCAGCATCCAGAAACACCACTGGTCGATCAGCAGCATGATGAAGTAGAGGATCAGCTGGCCGAGCAGCAGACTGACGAGGAACACCCCTGCCACGGCAGCCGACTTGGGCGGCTCCACCACCCCGACCGCGAGGCACACCGCGTATCCCGCGAGCGCCCACGCGGCCCCGTACACCTGCTCGCCGAGCGCGCGCAGCGCGTGGTAGCGGGCGGGCGGCAGCGGGCGCAGGTACCAGTAGACGATGGTGCCGAAGTGCATGTGCTGCAGCACGCTGTCCCGGCCCGCGTACTGGTCCAACTCCCGCAGCCGGGAGGCGAGTACGGCCAGCACCGCGTAGGTGATCGCCTGCTCGCGGCTCAGGCCGGCCGTCGGACCGGAATGCGCGTACAGACCGCTCCACAGCGACGCGACCAGCACCACCTGGACGGTCAGCCGGATCAGGACGGCCGTCATCCGCGGCGGGGCGTGCAGTTCGCCGAGCGGGGTGACACGGGCGGCGCGCCAGGCGTGCAGGACCGCCATCTCAGACCCCTTCGGCGGCCGGACCGGCGTGGACGTAGGCGGCCCGCATCACGTCCTCCAGGTCGGCCTCGTCGATGGCGACGCCCGTCACCTCGTACCGCTCGATGACCGCCTTCAACGCCTGGTGGACCGTCGGCGCCCCGGACCCGTCCGGCCCGAACACCACCTGCGGCCCGTCCTGCCGCAGCAGCGCGATCCCCGGCGGCGGCGGTACGACGGCGGTGTGCGCGTCGGCGAGCGTCGCGCGTACCTGCCAGGTCGAGCCGTACTTGCGGCGGATCTCGTCGAGCGTGCCGTCGAGCACCAGCCGGCCGTGGTTGATGAGCACGACCCGCTCGGCGAGCCGCTCGACCTCGGTCATGTCGTGGGTGGTCAACAGGACGGTACGGCCGCGCTGTTCGACCTGGTGCCTCAGGAACTCCCGCACCTGTTCCTTGACCACGACGTCCATGCCGATGGTCGGCTCGTCGAGGAAGACGACCGGCGGGTCGTGCAGCAGCGCGGCGGCCAGGTCGCAGCGCACCCGCTGGCCGAGGGAGAGATGGCGGACGCGGGTGTCCCAGAACGCGGACAGTTCGAGGATCTCGTCGAACTCCCGCAGCCTGGCCGCGTGTTCGGCCTTGGGCACCTCGTAGATGTCCCGCAGGATCGCGAACGACTCCCGCACCGGCAGGTCCCACCACAGCTGGGTGCGCTGCCCGAACACCGCGCCGATGTTACGGGCGTTGCGCTCCCGGTCCTGGTACGGCACCACGCCCGCCACCCGGGCCTCGCCCGAGGTCGGCGTGAGGATGCCGGTGAGCATCTTGATGGTGGTGGACTTGCCTGCGCCGTTCGGGCCCAGCAGGGCGAGGAGTTCACCCGACGCCACGTCGAAGCTGATGTCGGAGACGGCGTGCTTGACCGACCGCTCCGGGTTGACGAGGGAACGCAGCGCACCGGCGAAACCGGGACGGCGGACCGTGGTGTGAAAGGTGCGCGACAGACCGCGGACCTCGATGCTGCCGATCAACCGACATACCTCCGGGTGAGTCGTATCAACCAGACGGTCGCCGCGAGCGAGGCGGCGGAGAGCGCGGTGAGCAGCCAGGGGACCGCGTGGATGCCCGAGGCCTCGATGCCCACCCCCAGCAGTGGGGGAGCCGCCACTCCGCCGACCATCGACGCGGCGATGACCCAGGCACCGGCGCGCCTCGCCTGGGGAAGCGCCCTGTTCAGCCAGGGCAGTCCGGTCGGGAAGACCGGCGCGATGAACAACCCAACACCGGCGTACGCCACCGGCGCCACTCCTTTTACACGTGCCAGCAGCAGACACACGGTCATGCCGGCCGCGCAGATCGTCAGGATGCGCTCGGGGGAGTACTTCAGAGTGATCGGTACGACGAGGAAACGCCCCGCCGTCATCATCAGCCAGTACACGGAGGTCGCAGAGGCGGCCACGGTCGCGGTGTAGCCGACGGTCTCCAGATGGGTGGGCTCCCAGCCGCCCACACCCGCTTCCACGCCGACGTTCAGGATGTACAGGACGAGGAAGCCGACGAGGATGCGGGGGAGGCCCAAGGAGCCGGTCGCCTTCTCCGGCGGATCCTCGACGGGCTTGGTCCGTACGCCGCTTGAGCCCAGGACCACCAGCGCCGCCGCCAGCGCCGCACAGGCCCCGAAGGCGTACGCGTACTCGTCCGGGCCCAGCCAGGCCACCACCGCCGGGCCGAGCACCGCGCCGATGCCGAAGTGGGCGTTGAGGACGTTCAGCATGGCCGTCGAGCGGTCGCCGAAGCCCGCCGCGAACAGCTGGTTGAGGCCGTAGTCGATGCCGCCGAAGCCGAGGCCGGCCAGGAAGGCTGCGGCCAGCGCGAGCGGCCAGTTCGGCGCGAGTGCGAAGCCCGCGCCGCCGAGCGCCATCAGCGCGTAACTCGCCGCCAGCAGCGCCCGGTTGCTTATTCGGGAGTGGATGGCGTTGAAGGCGAGCACGCCCGCGACACCACCCGTGAAGTGCAGGCTCAGGCCGAGGCCCGCGCCCGACGGGGACAGGCCGAACTCCGCGCGCAGGCCCGGCACCGCGGGGCCGTAGAGCGCCTGGAGCATGCCGATCAGGACGAAACCGACGCAGGACGCGACCGCGGCCGACCGGCTGAAGAGCCGGTCGGCCGCGGGGGCCCTCAGGACCATGTCACTCAACTGACGTCCACGATTTCCGAGTTTTCCGGGATTTCCGAGAACACGAAGGAGAACTCGGCGGGCCCGGCGTGCAGTTGGTACGGCGGGAGCACGCCCGGGCCGCAGGATCCGGTGCCGATGCCGTGCAGCGCGTGGTCGAGGTTCACCCACACCGTCTCGCCCGGTGTCAGGTCGGTGAGGTGGGTGGCGGCGTCGAGCTGCTCGGTCGTCCAGCGCCGGGCGGTCAGGAAGAACTCCGGGTCGCCCTCGATGCGCAGCCCGCCGAGCTCGGCCCAGCGGACGTCCGCGCGGGCGCCGTTCTCCTGCGGACGGAGGTACGGCGTCTGGAGGCCGTCCACCGTCGACTCCCAACGGCCCACCCTGGAGGCCGCCTTGGTGTCGGGGTAGCCCTCGCCGGGACCGCCGCCGTACCACTTCACGGCGTCGGCGCGGGTGAGCCCGAACCGCACGCCGAGGCGCGGCAGCGGCACCGGCCACTCGCCCTCCGGGCCCACGGACACGGTCAGCCTGAGCCGGCTGCCGTCCGAGGTCCAGCGGTACACCGTGGCGAGACCGAACTCCCAGGCGGCCGGGGCGACCCGGGTCCGCACGGTCAGCGCGTCGTCGTCGAGTTCCACCGAGGCCAGCCGGTGCCGCATGCGGTGCAGCCCGTACTTGCGCCACTGCTCGGCGCAGCGGACGCCGGTCAGCCACTCGGCGCCCTCGTCGTTGTCGGTGGTCGCCCGCCACACGTCCAGGCGCAGCCCGCTCACCTCGACGCCGCCGATCGTCTTCAGTGCCCCGGTACGGGCGTCGAAGGAGGCCGGACCGAGCGTGATCACGCCGTCGCCCGCCACGGGCCCGTCGGTCGCGGCGACGGACGGCAACGACCTTGCCGCAACCGGCACTTCACCCCACGCGACCTCGTGGCCCTGCGGCGCCCAGTCGGTGTCGGCCGCGAGTAGCGCCCGTACCGTCCACTGCGTCTCCGCACCGGCCGGCGACTGAGCGGGCGGCTCGGGCAGCTTCACGTCCGCCGACTCGCCCGGCGCGAGCGCGGGCACGGACAGGGAGCCCGACTCGACGCTCTCGCCGTCCACTTGGTAGGACCACTCGAAGGCGAATGCGGACAGACCGGCGAAGTCCTGCTTGTTGGTGACCCGCACGGTGCCGTCGGCGCCCTCGAAGGAGACCGGCTCGATGACCTTCTTGAACTCCAGCAGGCCCGGTGACGGGGTCCGGTCCGGGAAGATCAGGCCGTCGCAGACGAAGTTCCCGTCGTGCAGCTCCTCGCCGAAGTCGCCGCCGTAGGCATAGCCCAGCTCGGGGTGGGTGACGCCGTGGTCGATCCACTCCCAGATGAAGCCGCCCTGCAGCCGCTCGTACTTCTCGAACAGCTCCTGGTAGTCGGCGATGCCGCCCGGGCCGTTGCCCATCGCGTGCCCGTACTCGCAGAGGATGAAGGGGAGTTCACGCCGCTTGTGGGTGCCCCCGTCCAGCTCCTTGCCGATCTGCTCGACCTCGCCGTGATTGGCGTACATCCGCGAATAGACGTCCGTGTCACGGCAGTTCCAGTCGCCCTCGTAGTGCACGAGGCGCGAGGAGTCGCGGCCGTGGATCCACTCGGCCATCGCGGTCAGCCCGCGGCCGGTGCCGGCCTCGTTGCCCAGCGACCAGACGACCACCGACGGGTGGTTCTTGTCCCGCTCGACCATGCGCGCGGCGCGGTCGAGAAGGGCCGGGGTCCAGCGGTCGTCGTCGACGGGGTTGTCCCGCCAGGCCTGCTCGGTGAAACCGTGGGTCTCCAGGTCGCACTCGTCGATGACCCACAGCCCGTACTCGTCGCACAGGTCGAGGAAGGCCGGGTGCGGCGGGTAGTGCGAGGTGCGCACGGCGTTGAGGTTGTGCCGCTTCATCAGCAGCACGTCCTCGCGCATGGTCTCCAGGTCGAGGGCGCGGCCCTTCTCCGGGTGCCATTCGTGGCGGTTGACGCCCTTGAAGAGCAGTGGCTTCCCGTTGACCTTGATGAGCCCGTCCTCGAGTACGACGGTCCGGAAACCGATGCGCAACGGCACCCGCTCGCCCTCGGTGACCAGGACACCGTCGTACAGCTTCGGAGTCTCGGCGGTCCACGGATCGACGCGTACCGTAACCGTTTCCCCGGTCTCGACATCGATGTCCAGGGCGGGCACGGACACCCGCCCGTCGACGTCGGAGTCGACGCGCAGGGTGCCCTCGCCCGTGCGGTGGTCGTAGGAGGCGTGCACGAAGAAGTCGAGCGCGCTGCCGGCCGGCCGGTGCAGCAGGGTCACGTCACGGAAGATGCCCGGGAGCCACCACTGGTCCTGGTCCTCCAGGTAGGAGCCGGCGGACCACTGGTGCACCCGGACGGCGAGGACGTTGCCGGCCGGCTTCAGCAGGTGCCCGACCGCGAACTCGTGCGGCAGGCGGGAGCCCTTGAACTCGCCGATGTCCGTGCCGTTGAGCCAGACGCGGGCGCAGGACTCGACGCCGTCGAAGCGGATGACGGCGCCGCCGTCCGAGGGCCAGTCCTCGGGCAGGTCGAAGACGCGGATGTGGTCGCCGGTCGGGTTCTCCGTCGGGACGTGCGGCGGGTCGACCGGGAAGGGGTAGAGGTGGTTGGTGTAGATGGGCAGGCCGAACGCGCCCTCGCCCTGGAGGACCCAGTGGCCGGGGACCGTGACCTCGGCCCAGTTCCCGGCGTCGAAGCCCGGCTCGGCGAACGAGTCGTCCTCGGCGTCGGCGGTCGGCGACACGCGCAGTCGCCAGCTGCCGTTGAGTGAGAGTGACGTGGCGTCGGAGGCCGCGTACCAGGCGCGGGGCGGGAGGGCCCCGCTGCCGGGCGATACGTCCTCGACGTAGTCGATGGCCGTGGTCGTGCGGAAAGACATCGGTCTCCAGGTCGTGAGTGGCAGGCCTACGGGAAGGGCGTCAGCCCTTGATGCCAGTCTGCGCGATTCCCTGCACCAGCCAGCGCTGGAGGAAGAGGAACACGAAGACCAGGGGGAGGATGGAGATGGCGGTGGCCATGAAGATCTGGTGGAAGACGACGGTCTGGTTGGTCATGTACGAAGAGAGCGCGACCTGCACGGTCCACGAGCTCGGGTCCTGGCCGATGACCAACGGCCACAGGAAGGAGTTCCAGCCGTTGAGGAACGTGATGGTCGCCATCGCGGCGAAGAAGTTCAGAGAGTTCGGCACCACGACACGCCAGTACGCACCCCAGTAGCCGAGCCCGTCCACGCGCGCCGCCTCCTCCAGTTCCTTCGGGAACCCCAGGAAGTACTGCCGGAACAGGAAGCAGGTGAAACCACTGAAGAGGGCCGGAATGATGAGCCCGCGGTAGGTGTCCACCCAGCCGAGCGACGAGACCAGCACGAAGCTGGGCACGAAGGTGACGGCGGTCGGGACCATCAGGGTGCCCAGCACGAGGTAGAAGATCTTGTTGGCGTGCTTGTACGGGATGCGGGCCAGGCCGTAGCCGGCCAGGGAGCAGATGAACAGGATGCCGACGGTGTGCAGAACGGCGACGACTGTGGAGTTCCACAGCGACCGGGCGAAGTCCACCGACGGATCGTTGAACACGTCCGTGATGTTGCTCCACTGGATGTCGGTGGGGAACAGCTCCCAGTTCTCTCCGGTGATCTTGGCGTCGGTGGAGAGGGCGTTGCGCACCAGGATGTAGAACGGCACGAGGAAGAGGAGGGCGGCCACACCGGTGGCGATGTAGAGACCGGTGTTGCCCATCACTCCGCCGCGCTTGGCGCGACGGGGCTTGGTCTTGCGGATGCCGGGCGTGGTGGTGGTCACTTGGACTCGTCCCCCCTTCCGAAGCCCATGATCTTGCCCTGGAACAGGGTGACGATGACGATGAGCAGGGTCAGGATGACCGCGCCCGCGCTGCCGGCGCCGTAGTCCTGTTCCGTGCCGAGGGCCTTGTAGTAGAGCTCGACGAGAGGCGGTCGCCCCCATGTCGTCTTGGCCAGCAGGTTGAAGAACTCGTCGAAGGCCTGATACGCGGCGATGATCAGAAGCAGGATCACCGCGGTCGAGGTGGCCCGCAGCTGCGGCAGGGTGATGTACCGGAACGTCTGCCAGCCCGGCTTGGCACCGTCGATGGCGGCGGCCTCGTACAGCTCGGCGGGGATGTTCTGCAGTGCCGCCAGGAAAAGGATCATGTAGAAGCCGGACTGGATCCAGATGCGCAGCGTCACGATGACGAACCAGTACCAGGGCGGACTGGGGTCGGCGAGCCAGGCGATGTTGTCGACGCCGAACCAACCGATGACCGTGTTCATCAGGCCGAAGCGGACTCCGCTGAAGATGGACATCTTCCAGATCAGTGCCGCGGCGACATAGGACACGGCGGTCGGCAGGAAGAAGACCGACCGGAAGAACGCCCGCATGAAGCGCAGCCGGTTCACCAGCAGGGCGAGGCCCAGCGAGGTCGCCCAGGTGGTGGGCACGATGAACGCGGCGAAGACGGTGAAGGTGCCGAGCGAACCGATGAAGTCGTCGTTCGTCAGCATGTACTTGTAGTTGTCGAAGCCGATGAACTTGTCCGGCGTGACGGTGAAGCGGGCGTCGAAGAAGCTGAGCCAGATGCTCCAGCCGATGGGAACGTAGACGAAGATCATCAGCCCGATGAGGAACGGGCCGGTGAAGAGCCAGAAGTTGAAGGTGCTGTTGCCCCGCAGACCCCGCCGCGGCTTGGCCGAGGAGGCCTTGGCCGGGGCGGGGCTCGCGAGGTCGCGCGTCGTGGTCGTCGACATGTCCAGGTCCGTCCGGGGGCCTATCCGAAGAGCTTCTTGAGCTCGCGGTTGACCGCCTTGTCGGCCTTGTCGAGCGCCGCCTCCGGGTCACCGCCCTTGCGGACGGAGTCGGCGAAGACGTCCTCCAGCGCGGTGATCATCGCCTGCGTCCAGCCGATGTTGTCGAAGTGGCCGAACTCGTTGAAGAGCTTGACGCCCTCGGCCGGCAGACCCGACTTGAGCTTGGTGGCGGACGCGGCGATCGAGGCCCGGGGCGGGATGTGGAAGCCGTACGAAGTCGCCCAGTCCTCCTGGTACTTCTTCTGGTCGATCCACAACCACTTCACGTACTCCTTGGCTGCGTCGACATTGCTGCCCTTGGCGTTGACGAACATCGACCAGCCGCCGTTGTAGACCGACTGCTTGCCGGAGTCGATGGTCTTCGGGAAGGGGAAGATGCCGATGTCGTCGCCGAGCGCCTTCTGGAACTGGGGCATCGCCCACATGCCGCAGAACTGGATGGCACACAGTCCCTGACTGAGCGAAGAGGGGTCCCAGTAGTCGGTGGGGGCGTCCAGCAGAAGGTCGCCGCTGGTGAACAGCTTGCGCATCTTCTTGATGCCCTCGACGACGCCGGGCGTGTGGTAGGCGATCTCGTTCTTGTCGTTGAGAGTGTCGGCGCCCGCGGACCAGATCATCGGGTTGATGACCGCGTGCAGGTCGTTGCCGATGTACAGGCCCTTGACCTTCCCGGTGGTCAGCTTGGCGGCAGCCTCGATCAGCTCGTCCAGGGTCTCCGGGACCTTGACGCCGGCCTTCTCCAGGAGTGAGGGCCGGTAGAAGAAGAACTGCGGGTCGTCGATCATCCGGACGCCGTATATCTTCCCGTCGACCGTGTGCGACTTGATGTCGGCCGGGTTGAAGTCGCTCTTGACCGGGTCGATGAGGTCGCTCAGGTCCGCCACCTGCCCGCTCTTGACCAACTGGATCTGCGGGTGGAACTCGAACAGGTCCGGTGCGCTCTTGGTCAGCAGCGTCGCGAACAGCTTGCTCTCGTAGTCGCTGCTGGTGATCCACTGCGTGGTGACGTTCGCGTCCTTGTACGCGGCGGCGTAGCGCTTGATCGCCTGCTCGGTTCCGGCCTCGCCGTATGCGTGGAACATCTGGGTGAGCTGCTTGCCCGAACCGGACCCGCCCCCCCGCCCGTTGTTGCTCCCACACGCCGCCAGCGTGCCCGCGGCGGCCATGCCCGCGGCCGCCCGGAAGAGCGATCGGCGGGAGAAGTTGCTGTTGCTCAATGCCGACATGCTGACGTCCTTGTCTCGATTGCGGCTGCGGCTCCACGGCTTCAGCGCTACGTGGCTCGAATTGCTCTGCGGTGCGGGACGTTAACCTTCGGCTAAGGCTTCGGCAAGGGGTTGGACGAAGTCTGTTCGAAGCGTTAAATCCGGTTCGGAATGACGAACAAAGGGGTGGGGCAAGGGAGTTGAGGGCCGCCGGGTCAGGGGTGCCGACGGCCCTCGGTCACAGGGGTGTTCCTACGGGGTCACTGCCTGGCCCACGCCTCGTTGGCGCCGCCGTTGCAGCTGTAGAGGATCACCTTGCTGCCGTCGGCGGTCGCCTGGCCGCTGACGTCGAGGCACTTGCCCGACGCCTCGCTGAGGATCTGCCCGTTGGCGTTCAGCAGCCACCGCTGCGAGGCGTCACCGGTGAAGTCGGCGGTCGTGGTCAGCCCTGAACTCCCGGCCGTGAGATAGCCGTTCACGCCCTTCAGGGCACCCTTGGCGTCGTACGACCAGGACTGCTCGTCGCCGCCGGTGCAGGTGCTGATCGCCGCGCCGGAGGCGCCCGCGGTGAGGCACTTGCCGGACTGCTTCCCGGCCAGCGCGCCCGTGACCGCCGTACTCCCGTGGCCCTTCTGGTCGAAGACGTACGTCGTCACGGAGCGGGCCGCGAGGGTCGCCGTGGCCGTCCCGCCGCTCACCGACGGCTTGGCGACGCGCGCCCAGTCCTCGGTGGCCGAGGTCCGGACGGCCTGCGTGGCCCGTACCGGTGTCTTGCTGTTGAAGTGCAGACTCAGCGGGGTGTCCGTGGAGTTGTGGTTGTTGACCACTACCACCCACGTGCCGTCCTTGTCGTACGAGGACACCTCGACGCCGTCCGGCGCGCCCGTCACGTCGTGCGCGACCGAGCCCGGCCGGACGAACCTGCTGTACTGGCCGAGCGCGTAGTACCGCTTGGTGAAGTACAGCGCCTGGTTGCCGTTCGTCGCGTAGTCGGGGTCGTAGTAGATCAGGCCGTCGTTCCAGCCGGTGTCGTTCCTCGCGTACGGGTCGGTGCCGTAGCCGCTCGCGAGCGCCACCCACCACTGGAACGCCGAGTCGTGGGCGCTCGCGAAGTCCTTGTAGATGATCCTCGACATCAGCAGGGCGTTGTCGATGGTCGGGTCGTACTCCTGGTTCCAGCCGGTCGAGCCCTTGCCGAAGCAGCAGATCTCGGTGGCCCAGGACTTCTGGCCGACGGTCCTCGACGTCTCGTAGACATTGGCGAGTTGGCCGTCGTTCGGGTTGTTGTACGTGTGGTGCGCCAGGGCCGAGACGTACTGCTGGGTGTCCGGCTGCGAGATCCACTGCGGGAGTTCGGAGACGAACTGGGTGGTCTGGCTCGACTCGTCGGCGATGATCGACGTCTTCTGCTTGCGGGCCCGCTGCTCGACTCCCAACGCCCGCACGATGTCGTCGCGTTGGTCGACCGTGACCTTCATGCCCTCCTGGCCGCACGAACCGAAGTCGTTGTCCGGCTCGTTGAAGGGGCTGATGTAGTCCAGCTGCACGCCCTGGCGCGCGAAGTGGTCGGTGACGTCGGCGACGTATTTCGCGTAGTCGCCCTCGTTCTCCGGCTTCAACTGGCCGCCGCAGGACTGCCCGTTGGTCGTCCACTGCGCAGGCGCGCTGTTGACGAAGCCGATCAGGTCCTTGACGCCGTAGCGGGCCGCGGCCTTGAGGAAGGTCTGCCCGCCCTTGTCCGCGCTCCAGTCGTACGAGCCGTCGGGCCTCAGGAAGTCCTCGGCGGCGCGGGCGGGGGTGGTGACCGCGGCGCCGCCACCGCCGATGTTGTAGCGGTAGGAGCTGAGCGCCAACCCCTGCTTGGAGAAGAGCAGTCGAGCCACCCGGGCCTGGACCTCGGGCTTGAAGTACTGCAGGTCGTTGACCCACCAGGCGCCGGACGCGCCGATGTCGTCGATGGTCTGCGCGGCGTGCGGGGAGACCTCGGCCGCCGTGGGGGTGGCGGCCGAGGCGGTCGGGGCGGATATCAGGGGCCCTGTGACGGCCAGCGCGGCTGCGGCCCTCAGCAGGAGGGATCTGCTGCGGTGGGGGTGAGGCACGTGCATCCCTTCCGTCGTCGTGAAGGTGGTGCGGTACGGCTCCTTATGAGGGTGGTGCGGTACGGCCGGCCCTCGCGGGGGCGGCGCGTTTCGCGGACGGTGCCTTCCTCTGCCCCACCGACTGAAGCGCGCCCTCCAGCGCGAACGTCGCCGCGCCCAGGCACGCCGGGTCGGTGGGGATGGGGGAGAGGACGATCCGGGTGGCGGCCATCGGCCGCGGCAGCGCGTGCCGTCCGACGGCCTCGCGCACCTCGTGCAGCAGCGGCTCACCCAGACTGCGGGCGACCCAGCTGCTGAGCACGACGATCTCTGGGTTGAGGACGTTGACCAGGTTGGCGATGCCGGCGCCGACGTAACGGGCCGTCTCCCGCACGACCTTGACGGCCACGGGGTCGCCCGCACTCACGCCACGGGCCAGCGCGTCGATGGTCGCGGTCTGGTCCTCGGGGTGGAGCAGCGGGCTCTGCGGGCTCAACTCCCGCAGATTCAGCATGATTCCGGGCGCGCCGACATACGCCTCCACGCAGCCGTGGTTGCCGCAGCGGCACAGCCGTCCGTCCAGGACGAGCGTCGTGTGCCCCCACTCGCCGGCGCTGTTGCTCACGCCTCTGTACAGTCCGCCGCCGAGCGCGAGCCCGGCGCCGACACCGGTGCCGAGGTTGACCACGACCGCGTCCCCGCGCCCGCGCGCCGCCCCGAACCACATCTCGGCGACCGCTCCGGCGCGCAGCGGGTTGTCCAGGTAGAGGGGGTAGGCGATGACCTCGGAGAGCAGGTCGAGCAGGGGCACGTCGTGCCAGTCCCAGTTGGGCGCGTACTCCGAGATGCCGGTGTCGCGGTTCACCTGACCCGGCACGCTCACCCCGACGCCCAGCACCCGCGCGCCCTCGATCCCGGCCTGCGCGACCACGGAGCCCACGGCGGCGGCCACATGGCTGACCACCTGCTCGGGCAGGCTCTCGCCGGGGCGCATGTCCTCGTCGGCGCGGGCGAGCACGTTCAGCGCGAGGTCGAACAGCTCGACATGGACGTACGTCTCCGCGATGTCGACGCCGATCAACGCGCCCCCCGACGCGTTGACGGCCACGAGACCCCGCGGACGGCCGCCCGCCGAGTCCTCGAAGCCGACCTCCGTGATCATCCGCAGGTCGAGCAGCTCGCCGACGAGGGTGGCGACCGTGGCGAGGCTGAGCCCGGTGGCGGCCGCCAGCTCCTGCCGGGAGGTGGGAGACTCGGCGATGATCTGGCGCAGCACCTCGTAGCGGTTCGCGGTGCGGATGTCACGTGAGGTGCGCTTCACCGGGCCCGTCCCTTCAGCTCTCAGGCCGACCGGGCACGTCGGCACCGGCGCGGCGTAAGGCTATGGGCTCCCGGGGACTTTCGACAAGGGGTTAGGAAAGGGGCTTTATAAAGTCAGGCGTCCAGCACGTCCCGCACGAAGGCGTTGGCGAACTTCCGCTGTGGATCAAGCGACCCGGCCAGCGTACGGAAGTCGTCGAGCCGTGGGTAGCGGCCACGGACGACCGGCGCCGGCACCGTGTACACCTTGCCCCAGTGCGGCCGCGGCTCGAACCCGTCCAGCGCCTCCTCCACCTGCCGCACCACCGGCAGCACGGACGCCGTGTCGGCGATCCAGGTGAAGTGCAGCGCCACGGAGTCCCGCCCGTGCGCCGGGCTGAGCCACTGCGGATCGGCGGCCACCGTGCGCACCTCGCAGGTCTGCAGCACCGGCGCGACGGTCCCCCGGATGCCGTCCAGCGCGGTCAGCGCGGCCACGGCGGCGGATCTCGGCAGCAGGTACTCCGACTGCAGCTCGTCCCCGCTGCTCGGCGTGAACTCCGCCCGGAAGTGCGGCAGCCGCTCGTGCCAGGGCCCGGGCACCCCGAACTGCTCGGTGCAGTTCTCGGCGGGCATCCCCGGCACCGGGTGCAGCTTCTCGGCCGCGGGCGCGGCCCACGGGAAGTCCGGCAGCGGCTGGTCCGTCCGCCGCTTGAGCCACACCTGCCGGAACCCCGGCTCCCGCCAGTCGGTGAACAGGCTCACGCTGTAGGCCGCCCCGGCGATCGTCTCGTACCCCGCCAAGTCCAGTCCTTCCAGGGGCAGTTCGGTGAACACGTGCTGCTCGACCTCGAAGGCCGGCTCCAGATCCAGACTCAGAGCCGTTACGACACCCAGGGCGCCCAGCGAGGTCACGGCACCGTCGAACCGGTCGTCGCCGCGCCTGATGACCACCGTCGACCCGTCGGCTGTGACGATTTCCACCTCGCGCACCGCCGACGCGAGCGGGCCGTTGGTGATGCCCGAGCCGTGGGTGCCGGTCGCCACCGAGCCGGCCACCGAAATGTGCGGCAGGGACGCCATGTTGGGCAGCGCGAGCCCGTGCGCGTGCACGACACGCGCCAGTTCCGCGTACCGGACGCCGCCCGAGACCCGTACCGTACGGGCCGTCGTGTCGACGTCGATCACCGGCGGCAGTCCGGCGATCGACAGCAGCACACCCTCCGGGCCCGGCTCGGCGATCTCGTTGAAGGAGTGCCCGCTGCCCAGCACCCGCACGGCCGCGCTGCCGGCCACCAGGCTGCTGAGCGCGTCGAGCGAGTGCGGGCGCTGGAGCTCCTTGGCGGTGTAGGTGATGTTGCCTGCCCAGTTGGTGACCGTGTCCGTCATCCCTGCCGTCCCTCCGCGGAGTGTGTGCGCATACTGCTGTCCCCATACTGCTGACCGGGAAGGCCACTTCGTTGCCCGAGCGTCCCCGGGCGCTGTTCGCCCTGACCGCCGAGAACCTTCCGCAGGTGTTCCCGCCGGAGGTGCTGGCGCGGCTGCGGGAGTCCGTGGACATCGACCCCGTCCTGGTGGCCGAGGATTTCACGACACCCGAGGCCAGGGAGATTCTCGCCCGCACCGAGATCCTGGTCACCGGCTGGGGCTGCCCCCGCCTGGACGCGGCCGCCCTCGACGCGGCGCCGGAGCTGCGCGCGGTGCTGCACTCGGCGGGCTCGGTCAAGGGCTTCGTCACGCCCGAGGTCTGGCGGCGCGGCATCGTGGTCTCCTCGGCCGCCGCCGCCAACGCGGTCCCGGTGGCCGAGTACACCCTCGCGATGATCCTGCTGGCCGGGAAGGACGTCCTCGGCGCCCGCGAACGCCTGCGCACCGGGCGGGCCCACCCCGGCTGGGGTGTCGTCCCCGGCATCGGCAACCACGGCCGCCGCGTCGGAGTGATCGGCGCCTCCCGCATCGGCCGGCGCGTCATCGAGCTGCTGGCCCCCTTCGACCTGCGCGTGAGCCTCACCGACCCGTACGTCTCCGAGTCCCGGGCGGCCGCACTCGGCGTACCGCTGCTGGCGCTGGACGAACTGCTGCGCACCTCGGACATCGTCACGGTCCACGCGCCCGAGACCCCCGAGACCCACCACCTCGTCGGCCGTCGGGAACTCGCCCTGATGCCCGACGGGGCGACCCTGATCAACACCGCGCGGACTCCCCCCTCTACGACCTCCCGAACGCCTTCGTCACCCCGCACCTGGCGGGCTCCCAGGGAAACGAACTCTCCCGCCTCGGCATGACGGTCGCGGAGGAGGCGGCGCGGCTGCTGAACGGCGGGCATCTCGCCCACCCCGTGGATCCGGCGGCGCTGGAGCGGGAGGCCTGAGCCGCGGAGTCAGTGACCCGCGGGGTCTGTAGCCTGCGGGTTCATGACCCCTGAACCCCTGCCCGCCACCCTCCCCGACACCGACCGCACGCGCCACCGCCGCCTCCGCGAACAGGGCAGCCTCGACCGGGCCGATCTGGACGCGATCCTCGACGCCGGGTTCGTCTGTCATCTGGGGGTCGTGGTCGAGGGGCGGCCGATGGTCGTGCCGACCGTCTACGGGCGGGACGAGCACCAGCTCTACCTGCACGGATCCGTCGCCAGCCGCAGCCTCGCCGGCGGTACGCCGGTCTGCGTCACCGTCACCCACGTCGACGGGCTCGTCCTCGCCCGCTCCGTCTTCGAGCACGGCGTCAACTACCGCAGCGCGATGATCCACGGCGAGGCCCGCAAGGTCACCGACCCCGAGGAGAAGCTGGCCGGGCTGCGCCGGCTCACCGAGCACGCGACGCCGGGGCAGTGGACGTACGCGCGCCGGCCCAGCCGCAAGGAACTCGCCGCCACCACTCTCCTCGCGCTCTCCCTCGAAGAGGCCTCGGTCAAGATCCGCACCGGCGCCCCCGACGACGGCGACGGACCCGACGCGGAACTGGGGCTCTGGGCCGGGACCCTGCCCCTGACCTCGGTGTGGGGCGCCCCGGTTCCGGACCCGGCGCTGCCCTCGGATGTCCCCGTACCGGGACACATCGCGCGCCGGGAGGGGACCCGGCACGGCTGATGTCAGAGCGAAGGCATACCGTGAGGAGTCGAAGCCTGAGCCGGGAGGAGAGATCGGGATGGGCAGCCGTACCGCGCTGGTCGAGGATCTGATGGAGCGGTTTCCGCAGGTACCGCGGGAAGCCGTCTTCAAAGAGGACCTGCTGCGAGGTGGCGTGGCCTTCGACCCGTCCGCCCTCAGCGACAACGAGAGCGGCGAGGTGAAGCCGAAGTCGTACTTCATCTTCTCCTTCGACCACGGCACCCTGCCGGAGCTGGGCGAGGCCGCGCTGCGCCGCCCGCCGGAGGAGATCATCCTCACCGGCGGCCCGTACGACCTGCGGCGTACGGTGGTGTCGGTGCGGGTGAACCCCGCCTCGCCCTACCGGGTGGCCGCCGACGACTCGGGCATGCTCGGCCTCTACCTCGACGGCAGGCGCATCGCCGACGTCGGGGTGCCGCCGATGCCGGAGTACTACCGGCACAAGCTCAGCAACGGGAAGTCCGTCATGGAGGTCGCCCCGACCATCCAGTGGGGCTACCTGATCTACCTGACCGTCTTCCGGGTGTGCCAGTACTTCGGCGCCAAGGAGGAGTGCCAGTACTGCGACATCAACCACAACTGGCGCCAGCACAAGGCGGCCGGGCGTCCGTACACGGGTGTGAAGGACGTCGAGGAGGTCCTCGAAGCCCTGGAGATCATCGACCGGTACGACACCCAGAAGGCCTCCACCGCCTACACGCTCACCGGCGGCGCGATCACCAAGACCGTCTCCGGCCGGGACGAGGCCGACTTCTACGGCCACTACGCCAAGGCCATCGAGGAGCGCTTCCCGGGCCGCTGGATCGGCAAGGTCGTCGCCCAGGCGCTGCCGCGGGACGACGTGCAGCGGTTCAAGGACTACGGCGTGCAGATCTACCACCCCAACTACGAGGTGTGGGACGAGTACCTGTTCAAGATGTACTGCCCGGGCAAGGAGCGGTACGTCGGCCGCGACGAGTGGCACAGGCGGATCCTCGACTCGGCCGAGGTCTTCGGCGCGCGCAACGTCATCCCCAACTTCGTGGCGGGCGTGGAGATGGCGGAGCCCTTCGGCTTCAAGACCGTCGACGAGGCCATCGCGTCCACCACCGAGGGCCTGCGCTTCTTCATGTCGCACGGCATCACGCCCCGCTTCACCACCTGGTGCCCCGAGCCCACCACCCCGCTCGGCAAGGCCAACCCGCAGGGCGCGCCGCTGGAGTACCACATCCGCCTCCTGCAGGCCTATCGCCAGACCATGGAGGACTTCGGCCTCTCCTCGCCCCCCGGCTACGGCGAGCCCGGACCCGGCCGCGCCGTCTTCTCCGTCAGCTCCTTCATGGACAGCCTCCCGGCGCAGGACACTCCGGCCGAGGAAGAGCCGAGCAGGGTGTAACTCCCGCCGTGCCGCCGGACATAGAGGGATGTCATCGCGGACGGCGGACGGAAGGGGGCGGGTGTGCCGGAGGACGGAACACCTGACGCGGAGCACAGATTACGGGCGCTCTACGCGGCGCACTACGGGCGGGTGCTGAACTTCGCCCGGCGCCGCGCGGCGGATCCGGATGCGGCGCAGGACGCGGCGGCCGAGACCTTCCTGGTCGCCTGGCGCCGTATCGACAAAGTGCCCCGGGAGGCGGAGGAGGCGCTGCCGTGGCTGTACGCCGTGGCGCGCAACATCCTCGCCAACCAGGCCCGCGGCGAGCGCCGCGGCGGCCGGCTGGCCGTACGCCTCGGGCGCACGGCGCCCGTGGCGGCCGCGGCACCCGACCATGCCGGGGGAGTGGTCGAGGCGCTGCACGTGCGGGCGGCGCTCGCCGCGCTCTCGCAGCGCGACCAGGAGACCCTGAGGCTCATCGGCTGGGACGGCCTCGACACGGCCGCCGCGGCCCGGGTCGTGGGGTGCTCGGCGCGCGCTTTCGCGGTACGGCTGCACCGCGCACGGCGGCGACTGGAACGGGAGTTGGCCCGGCGGGAGGAGCCGGCCGAACCGCAGCTGGCCGGAGCGAAGGGGGAACGGTCATGAGAGGGCGAGGGGACACCGCACAGACCGAGGAGCGGGTACGGCTGCTGCTGGGCCCGGCGGACCCGGTGGCCGGCGAGGCCGCCCCGGACGCGGCGGTGCTGGAGCGGATCCTGGCCGAGGACCCGCGGGCGCGCAGGGGACGCCCGCGTTCCCACCGGCCATCGCGCCGGCGCTGGGTGATCGGCGTCGCCGTCATCGGCGTCCTGGGCGTCGGCGGACTGGCCGCGCAGGCCACCGGGGTCATCCCGGGCGACGTGGACTGGGGGCTCAACAGGGCTGGGCACGGCGCCGGTTCGGAGGGGATGGCGCCGGACTCCGACAAGGCCGAGATGCTCTTCTCCGGGACCGCGCCGGACGGCACGGCCATCCAGTACTGGGAGGCACCCAACCCCTCGGGGGGCCTGTGCCACTACATGCGGGTGCTGGCGCCGGACGGGAAACCGGCGCGGTCCGGCGGCTGGTCGGAGTGCATCCGGGGCGGCGAGACCTTCGACGGAATGGGCGCGCTGTGGTCCGCGGTGGACACGAACGCCCTGTCCGACTGGGTGGCCGTCTACGGCCGGGTGCCCCAGGGCGCCGTCGCGGCCCGGGTCGTCTGGGCCGGCGGCCGGACCGAGGGGCCGATGAATGTCGGCCGGGATCGATACTTCGTGGCGTTCCTTCCGTATAACTCTCGGAGCAACGAGGAGTGGATGCGGGAGTACAGGACCGAGGCCCTCGACGCGCACGGGCGGGTCGTGGCGGTCGTGCACTCCGACCGGTAGGACGGCGGCCACCGGCGGTCGCCGTCGCGCGACCGCCGGTAACCGAATTTGAATAGGGCGCTTGTCAGTTGTGCGAAAACCGTGAAAGGCTCGGGCCCTGCCGCGAGGTTCCCCACAACTCCGTTGCCAATAAGGCGAGTTGACCTCGTATCTGGATGCAGGAGACCCATGCCCGACCTGCCGACCCCGAAGGACGCCGCCGAGGCCGCGCTGTTCTCCGAGTGCTGGGACGCGGTGCTTTCCTACGCCGACCTGTGCACCGCCGGCGCCTCGGCGGCCACCCAGCTTGCCACGGAGGCGTTCGCACTCGGCATACGCGAGGCCCGCGCCGCCGAGACCGGCAACGCCCGGAGCACCGGCCGCCGCTCGCCCCGGCTCCCCATGATCCCTCTGCTGCTGACCGCCGTACGCGCCACGGCGGCGGCCTGGGAGACCGCGGGACAGGGGCACGACCTCGACCCCGATCTGCGGCTGTGGCTCCACTCCGAGAAGGCCGCACGCTACACCGGACCGCCGTTGCAGCGCCCGCTCGCGCTGCGCGCCCTGCGCGATCTGCAGGAGGCGGACGCCACGCTGCTGTGGCTCGCCGAGGTGGAGGCGCTGCCGCCGTCCGTCGTCGCCCGCAAGCTCGGGCTCGACCCGGCCGACCTCGGCGAGGAACTCGCCCAGGTGCGCGGCCTGTTCCGGGACCGCAGCCATCGCGCCCACCTCGACACGCCGATGGCCGCGCAGTGCCGCAGCTACGCCCGGCTGCTCGACGCGGTCACCCGCTCGCCCGCCGCCGACATCCCCGGCGACCTCTCGCGCCACCTCGCCACCTGCGTGGACTGCGCCGAGGCCGCCGCCTGTCTGCGCCCGCACGGCGGCGGACTGCCCGCGGCTCTGGCCGGCGGCGTGATCGGCTGGGGCGGCCTCGCCTACCTGGAGCGCCGCCGCCGGGCCGCCGAGGTCCGCCTCGGCGTCGGACGCCCGGAACTGCCGGCGGGCGAGGGCGGTGACCCGAGGGCCGCCGGCAGTCGCGCCCGCGTCGTGCGCAACGGCCTCCTCGTCGCCGCCGTCCTGGTCTCGCTGCTCGCGCTGGCCGTGTCGATGATGCCGTTCGGCGGGGACGACGATGCGGTGGGCGGCGACAGCCCGACGGACAGCAGCCCCGTGGCGGCCCCCCGCCCGTCCGTCCCGGTCGCGTCGTCCATCGGCTCGTCCTCGTCCTCGGCGTCGGCGTCCCCGACCCCGTCCGCCACCGCCTCCCGCAGCGCCGACGAGAACCCCGACCCGGAACCCCAGGGCACCCACTCGTCCGCCACCAGTGCCACGCCGGCGCCCGACGACAGCGAACCCGCCGTCTGCACCTACTCGTACGACCTGGTCAGCCAGTGGCCGGACGGCTTCCAGGCGACGGTCTCCGTCACCCCCACCGACGCCGTCGACGGCTGGCACGTGGCGTGGTCCTTCAAGGACGGCCAGCAGGTGACCCAGATGTGGGACGCGAGCTTCACCCAGAACGGCTCCCGCGTCACCGCCACCGCCGCCGACTACAACAAGTCCGTCGCCGCCGACGCCACCCTCTCCTTCGGCTTCCTCGCCTCCTGGAAGGGCAAGAACTCCCCGCCGTACGACATCACCCTGAACGGCCGAAGCTGCACCGAGGCCGACTGACCTCCATGGCCGAAGTCAGGGGCCGACGTGCAGATACGCCGCCCAGCGCAGTGGATCCGTCGGGTCGAGTGCGCGCTGTGCAGCGACCGCGGAGTGCAGTGCGCGGGCGATACCGGCGGAGTTCGGTCGGGCGGCGCGGGTGAGCTCGGAATAGACCCGGGCAGCCATTTCCGCTGCCGTGCCGTCCTCGATGCTCCACAATGTGGCGACGACGTGCCGGTACCCGGCCAACTGAAGGGTCGACGCCAGATTCATGACCTCGTCCGGCAGATTGACCCCGCCGACAGCCGTCTCGCATGCCGACAGGTAGGCCAGCTCGGCATTCGGCAGGTCAAGCTCCAGCAACTCGGCGGCCGTGAGCCGGGCGTCATGGAGGGTGAAGGCGCTCTGCGCGGGATCCATGAGGTCCTGCCCGGCGTGACAGGCGAAGTGCGCCCAGGCGTTCTCGTGCAGCGCCTGCCGTACGGCCTCACGTGTCGCCTCGCTCCCGATCAGTTGCCTCACCGTGCCCGGCGGAAAGCGAGCACGCAGCGCCTCGAACTCCTTGTCCACCCCGGGTAAGGGGGGTCTGCCGGGCGTTTCCGGCATGCCGACCGCCAGGATGCCGCCGAAAACACCGTCGCTCACAACATTCTCCCGGGCGCGGCGAAGCGCTGTGAGCGTCGAGGTGTACGAGGGGACGACCCGGGCCGGTACGGAGCACGTCTCCGATCGCTCCGTGCCGGGTGCAGTGCGGTGCCGTGGATACCGGCCAGCGGCATGCAACGGCAGCAGCGTGAGAAGACCAGTCGGGCACCACCACAGGCGCGGCAGGGCTTCGTCACCGGCGCCGTCGAACCCGAGCCGGTCCAGCACCGGCTCGGCGATTCGCGCCCACAGCCAGTTCATGATGTCGAACACGGCGTGCCGATCGGCTTCCCGACGGAGGAAGGGGCGGTGTGGATCGCCGCGGGCGATCAGCACATTGAGAAATGTCTGTGCCTGTTCCCTGACATCGGCGTGGGAGACCTCGGGCAACTCGACAACCTCGACAGGTGTGGCGGCATCGCGTATCACCAGGGCGTGGCAGGCCATCTCACTCACGTTGACGACGACGACCGGCCCTTGCCCGGCCGCGTTGCTGAGGTCCCTATAGGGGATGGGCGCGAGGAAGTGCTCGAAGCCGTGCAGCTGACGAGCCTGTTCGACCAGGTCGTCCCATGAACGGCAGAGCGCGGCCCGCTCCTGGGCCAACCGCTCCCGCCCCAGCGGGGACAGCAGGCCCTCGCCGGGCAGTTCTGTCGGGTCGGAGGGAGTGACGGACCCCTGTGCGTCCAGTTGTTCCCGCACCCGCAGCAAGGAGGCGGCCAGCTCCGGGTCCCGCTCCGTGAGGTGGGAGAGGTCGGTGCGAATGTGCAGCAACTGGTTCTGGATGACCGTCCGTCCCTGTTCGAGGATCTCCACCGCGCGTTCAGGGTCGCCGGCCAAGATGTGGCACGTCGCGGCGATGGGGGCGAGTCCGGACCATTCGGCCAGGTGGGTCTCGCGGGCCAGCCTGGGCAGTCCGTGCCACGCCAGCTGGGGCAGCAACAGCGAGGCGCCGCCGAAGCCCTCGGCGGCCAGTGCGTGGTCGGCCAGTTCGACGGCGGCCGAACCCCAGGCGCTGAAGGCCTGGATGCGGTCCCCTGGAGTGCCGGTGGGCAGGTCGACGGCGTGCTGCCAGCACTGGATGGCTTCGCGCAGGTCGACAGGGTCTTTGCGGTCTTCGTAGCGGCGGTTCAGGCTGTATCCGAGCCGTCGCCAAACCCTAGGCAGAAAGACGTCGTCCGACGGCGCGGCGGACACGGCGTCGCGGGCCAGGGACACGGCACGGTCGACGTCCCCGGCGGAGGCGTGTGGGCTGGCGGTGAGCGCCTGAGCCAGACCGCCGACGAGGGTCGCGTAGGAAGGATGTGAGCGGGGCGTGACGGCCACCGCCCGTTCGGCGGCACGCATCGCCTCCGCCAGATCGTCGGGGGATTCGGTGTGCCGGAAGCGGCGGAGCAACTCGTGGCTGAGAGATGAAAGATAGCGGCCGTAGTCGGGATGGCTGTGCGGCACCGTCGCCGCCGCCTCCCGCTCCCACTTGATCACCTCGTCGAGGCCCGCAAGATCGAAGTCCTGTCGGAGCCGTGCGCCCAGCGCTCCGGCGAGATGCGCTATGGCCATGGCCCGATCCGTGCTGGGGGCGACATCCGGGAAGGACTCCACCGCTCTGGTCGCCAGGCGGATCGCCCGATCCAGGTCGGTCGCCTCGAAGGAGCGCTTGTACCGGAGCATGAAGGCCAGGCCAAGATTGGACAGGGCGAAAGCGTCTTCCCCTGTCGCGGGTACGGCTTCTGTCCCGAGCCGGATGGCCTCCTCCAGGTCATCGGGGGATCCCAGCCGTTCGTGGCGGACGCGCAACGAGACGGCGAGATTGATGAGCCGTCGCCCCCTGGCGTGTTCCGATCCGGCGGTCGCGGACGCGGCCTGGCGTTCGAGGACGATCGCCTGGTCCAGGTCCTCGAGGTCGCCGATGCGCTCATACCGGAAGTACAGAGCCGTCGCGAGTTCGGTCTGGATCTCGGGGAGCTGTGCCTCGGAGGCTGTGGACAGCAGTGACCGCAGCAGCTCTACAGGGGTGTCCAAATCGGACGGGTCACGCAGCCGGTCGTGCCGGGCGCGCAATCGCTTCGCCAGACCGACCGTGTGACGAAGCCGGTCGGGGTCGTCCGGGCGCGCTGCCGCCACCGCTTCTTGGGCATGTTCGACCGCCTCCTGAAGGTGGGTGAGGGAATCTGTGACCTCGTAGAGGTTGTGCAGGATCAACGCCAGCTGAGCGAGGCGACGCGCGCGTGCGTGGCTGTCGGCCGGTGTCGCACGCACCGCCTGCCTGCCCACCGACGCCGCACGCTCGAGATCGGACCGCTGTCCCGCGTGCTCGTGACGCATCGCCAGCAGGGTGGACAACAGCGTGAGACGACGGGACCACTCGGGATCCTCCTCGGCCGTGTACGCGATCGAGGCCTCTCGCAGCTCGATTGCCTCGTCCAGGTCCGCCTGGTTCTTCCCGAGGTCGAAGCGCATCATCAGGGCCATGGACAAGTGGGCCATGGGAAGGGCGAGTACGTCGTCAGCGGCCACCAACAAGCCCAGCTCACATCGGTAGTTGTGCACTGCCTCGTCCAGAACCCGTCTGTCCTTAGCCTGGTGATACTCCTCCATGAGCTGCTGAGCTCGGGCGCCAGCTTCCATCGCGGCCTTGTTGGCGGCGGTGACGGCTGCCGGAAACCCATGGGGTATGTCTTCCGGGCGCACCTGGGCTCGGAGCGTGAGGAGTCTCAACGCGGCGCCGAGGTCGGCGTATCCGTTCGTTCCCGCTCTGGCGCGATGCCGCGTGAAATGGAACTCGACGAGTGTGTCCAGAGCCTTCAGCGAGAGAACTGCTTCACCCGAAGAGCCCTTTTGGACCATGAGGGCGCGGAGTTCGCGTGCCTCGGTCGACGCCGTCGCCTCGAACAGCCCGGCCATGTCGCCCTGTTCGTTGAATTGCGCCACGCGATGCTTTAGCGCTGTGATGAGGAGGTCGCGCACCAAGCCACTTTACCGGCGCGTCGACCGTACCCGTCCTGTGAAGAGATAGAGGAACCGAGCATGAGCGTGCCGGCACCGGAGCACAGATCCAGCGAACCCTGGGAGTCCACCCCGGACTTCAAGTGGACAGACCGCGCCTATGACCTGCTCGAACAGGACCTTCTGCACGCCGAGGTGAAGGTCAACGACGGCGTTCTGAGCACCCGGGTGTGGGGCAACTGCCCGCGATGCGCGGGGCGGTTGGACGACGGGCAGGTGCTGACCGCTGTGGGTCTCTTCAGCCCCATCCGCGGTCGTATCGGTGCGGAAGCCGCGGCGTTGAACGCGCCTGTGGTCGTCGTGGACGTCACATGCGGTTGCGGCCTGGCACACACTGGCGCGCCCGCAGGGGTCACCGGGTGCGGGGTCAGCTTCCGCGTGGAGCTGGTGACCCGAGCCGATCCGGCCGCTCCGACTGTCCCGCCCACGCCGCTGGACACGCTGTGACCCGATACCGGCCGAGGAGGCCGGCCGCTGCGCCCTCGGCCTTCGACCTCGCCGAGCGAGATGCCTTCGCCACCCTGTCGGCGGCATCCCTGGACGCTGTCCGGTCCAGCGCGGAGACCTGGCGAAACGGGCTTTCCGCCTTCATCACGCTGGTCACGGCGGGTGTCGTGATCAAGGGACGCGACACCACCAGTGCCCTGTCCACGGAATGGAGAGCGGCAGTCACCGTGCTCGTCGTCGGCGGTCTGCTCGCCGCGATCGTCGGACTGTGGGAGGCACTCGCGGCACAGGCCGGTACCCGGCCCCGGGCCATCACTCTGAGCGCTGTACACGATGAGTACGGCTCGGTCGCCGCGTACAAAGTCGCGCTCGCCACCGGCGCGGCCACGAGAGTGCGGCGCGCGCAGAACCTGGTCGCGGTCGCGTTGGTCCTGCTGCTCGCGGGCGTCGTAGTCAGCTGGTGGGCCCCCACCGACTCCGGTGGGGACAAGCCCGTCTATCTGAAGGTCAGTCACCGAGGTGGGATCGGCTGCGGAACTCTGAATTCGGCGGACGGCGGCAAGCTCCGCCTGAAGGAACCAGGACGTCACGAACCAGCGGTGATCCCGCTGACGGACGTTACCGACATCGTCGTCGTCAAGACCTGCGGATGACGACGGGCGAAAGCGCGGAAGCCAGGCCTCTTGGCGAGTCGGTCTCGTCCTCGCCTTGGGGTTGTTTGAGAACTGACGTTCTGAGGTGCTAGTGAGCATTGCGTTCTGCCGCGGCATGCCACCAGCCAGGTGAAGATGCGCCGGTGACATTGGCGGTGGGCTGGTCGGGATGAAGTCCGAGCCGTCGAAGTGCACTGGCATGGATGCGGATGTCGAACCAGCCGTGCCAGTGGCCATCAGGCCCGATGCCGCAGACCAAACCCCACTGGATCTTGTCTGGGCTGAAGGGCATCCAGTCGATGCCGCGGTCACGCAGTCAAGCGCGGGCGGCCGCCATCGGGTGGAGACGGCCCGGCAGGTTTTCGTAAGCCGCGATGGTGATCCAGTCGGCGCTCGGCGTGTCCATGGCACTCATGATGCCGGACGGCCGCACTGGTGTCACAGCCATTCGTTGAGCACGGCGATGAGGACCGTGGCCTCATAGCGGACGGTAAGTTTGTCGTAGCGAGTGGCTACCGCCCGGTGCCGCTTGAGCCGATTGATCCCGCACTCGACCGCGTGCCGAGCTTTGTAGTCCTCACGATCGGAGCGGGGTGGCCGACCGCCAGTGGGTCCGCGCCGCCTCCGGTGCCCCAGCTTGGTCAGCCGGTACGGGAATGGTCGCCTTGATCCCTCGTTCGCGCAGGTAGGTCCGGTTGACACGAGAACTGTAGGGCTGGTCGGCCCGCACGCGCTCCGGGCGGACGCGAGGCTGGCCCAGCCCGAGCCGGGGTACCCGGATCGCCGCCAAGACTGCTTCGAAACTGCGGGAAATCACCCACTGGCCGAGCGTGATCAGGAGCAAAAACGGACGTTGATGCTGCTCGCAGGCCAGGTGAATCTTCGTGCTCAACCCGTTCCGGGACCGCCCCAACGTGTGGTTGGCCGGCTCGGCCTTCAGACCTTCGGGCGGCTCCCTTCCAGAGCTCCCTTTTCGACGCGCCGGCAGCACGCTGATGGGCGCGACAGACGGTGGAGTCGATGTTCACATCCCAGGTGATGAGGCCCATCGCGTCAGCCTCGGCCTGGAGGAGCGTCACCATTCGAGCCCAAGTACCGTCGCGCTGCCAGCGCCGGAACAATCCATAGGCCGTCTCCCACTTGCCGTACCGCGCCGGGACATTGCGCCATGGCGCCCCGGTCCGCGTCCGCCACTGTATGCCGTCTATCAACTGCCGCTTCGACCAGACCGGAGGCCGTCCCGGCTTGATGCCAATCGGCAACAACGGCTCCAGCCTGACCCTTGCTCATTCGTCAGATCACCATGTCCCACACGGTGATCATCGCAGAGCTTGATCCACTTCTAAAACAGCCCCTAGACGTGGATGGAAAACCGGTGGCACGCAAGTGCGTACCACTCTATGGTGGGCATCGCTTCGTGCGGCGGATCAACTACCGCTGCTGCCTGGATGAGGAACGGGAGGTGTCGACCGATGGCTGTCTTTGCGATGAGTGACGTCCGCATCCAGATCATCAAGTCCACCTCCGTGGCCACCGGCTGACCTTCAACTCCCTTGCCGGGGCCGCCCTTCGAAGGGTCTCCCCTTGACTTCCAGCTCCGCTGCCCCATCCGTTTTCTCCGCGCTCGCCCCCTACGGCTGGGACGACGCATGGGCGGACGCGTTCGCCCCCCATGACAATGAGGGACTCCTGCCCGGCCGGGTGATCCGGGTCGACCGCGGGCAGTGCGACGTGGTCACCGCCGACGGGATCGTGCGGGCCGACACCGCGTTCGTCACCCCGCACGACCCCCTGCGGGTCGTGTGCACCGGCGACTGGGTCGCCGTCGAACCCGGCGGCAACCCGCGCTACGTACGGACGTGTCTGCCGCGCCGTACCGCCTTCGTCCGCTCCACCTCCTCCAAGCGGTCCGAGGGGCAGATCCTCGCCGCCAACGTCGACCACGCGATCGTCGCCGTCTCCCTCGCCGTCGAGCTCGACCTCGGCCGCATCGAGCGCTTCCTGGCCCTGGCCTGGGAGTCCGGTGCCCAGCCGCTGGTCGTGCTGACCAAGGCGGACCTCGTGCCGGACGAGGTCACCCGAGCGCACCTCGTCCAGGACGTGGAGCTGTCGGCACCCGGGGTCACCGTGCTGACGGTCAGCTCCGTCGACGGCCACGGGCTCGACGCCCTGGTCGCCCTCGTGTCCGGCGGTACGTCCGTCCTGCTCGGCCAGTCCGGTGCGGGCAAGTCCACGCTCGCGAACGCCCTCCTCGGCGAGGACGTCATGGAGGTGCGGGCCGCGCGGGACGTCGACGGCAAGGGCCGCCACACGACGACCACCCGCAACCTGCTCGCACTCCCCGGCGGCGGCGTCCTGATCGACACCCCCGGCCTGCGCGGCGTCGGACTGTGGGACGCCGAGTCGGGCGTCGGCCAGGTCTTCTCCGAGATCGAGGAACTGGCCGAGCGGTGCCGCTTCCACGACTGCGCGCACACCGCCGAGCCGGGATGCGCGGTGCTCGCCGCGGTCGACGCCGGCGACCTGCCGGCCCGCCGCCTGGACAGCTACCGCAAGCTCGTGCGGGAGAACCAGTGGATCGTGGCCAAGACCGACGCCAGGGTCCGTGCGGAGCTGCGCCGGGACTGGAAGCGGAAGGGCGCGGCGGGCAAGGCGGCGATGGAGGCGAAGCGGGGGCGCCTGCGGTAGCCGAGCGTCACGTCCGATTTCCGCCAGCCCGGTGGTCCGTACCGTTGGACACTGGATGGCGTGATGGACGAAGACACCCGGTACGAAGCGGTCCGCAGCCGTGATGCCCGGTTCGACGGCGAGTTCTTCTTCGCCGTCCGGACCACCGGCATCTACTGCCGGCCCAGCTGCCCGGCGGTCACACCCCGGCGGCACAACGTCCGTTTCTTCCCGACGGCCGCCGCCGCCCAGGGCTCCGGCTTCCGGGCCTGCCGCCGCTGCCGCCCCGACGCGGCCCCCGGCTCCGCGGACTGGAACGTCCGCGCCGACGTCGTGGGCCGCGCCATGCGGCTCATCGGCGACGGGGTCGTGGACCGCGAGGGCGTCGCCGGTCTCGCCACCCGGCTCGGGTACAGCGCCCGCCAGGTCCAGCGCCAGCTCACCGCCGAGCTCGGCGCCGGACCCGTCGCCCTCGCCCGGGCCCAGCGGGCGCACACCGCGCGGGTGCTGGTGCAGACGACCGACCTGCCGATCACGGAGATCGCGTTCGCGTCCGGCTTCGCCAGCGTCCGCCAGTTCAACGACACCGTCCGGGAGGTGTACGCCTCCACGCCGACCGAGCTGCGGGCCGCCGCCCCGGACGGCGGCCGGGCTGGTCGGCGGGCGGCCGCCCCGAGCGCCGGGATCCCGCTGCGGCTCGCCCACCGGGGCCCGTACCGCTCCGTCGCCGTCTTCGACCTGCTCGCCGACCAGGCCGTGCCCGGCGTCGAGGAAGTGAGCGGGGAGCGCGGGCGGCGCACGTACCGCCGTACCCTCCGCCTCCCGCACGGCACCGGCATCGTCGCCGTCGACGAGCGCCCCGGCACGGCGAAGTCGGCGTCCGGCGCCCATCCGGGCGGGTGGCTCGACGCCCGACTGCATCTCACCGACCCCCGCGACCTCACCACCGCCGTCGGCCGGCTGCGCCGCCTCTTCGACCTCGACGCCGATCCCTACGCCGTCGACGAGCGCCTCGGCGCCGACGAACGGCTCGCCCCGCTGGTCGCCGAGCGGCCCGGGCTGCGCTCGCCCGGCGCCGCCGACGCCGAGGAACTCGCCGTCCGGGCGCTGGTGGGTACGGCGGAGGCCGAGCGGCTGGTGCGGCGGTACGGCAAGGCGCTGGACGCGCCCTGCGGCAGCCTCACCCACCTCTTCCCCGAGCCCGCCGTCCTCGCCGAAGCCGAACCCCACGGCACCCTGGGCGCGCTCACCGCCGCGCTCGCCGACGGCACCCTGCGGCTCGACCCGGGCGCCGACCGCGACGACGCCGAGGCCGCGCTGCTGGCGCTGCCCGGCATGGATCCCGGCACGGTCGCCGTCATCCGCACCCGCGCCCTGGGCGACCCTGACGTCGCCCCGCCCGACCTGGACGTTCCCGACAGCTGGCGCCCCTGGCGCTCGTACGCCCTGCAACACCTGCGCACCGCAGGAGAGTTGGACTGACCTGCCATGACCACCACCCTGTGGACCCGCGTCGACAGTCCCGTCGGCCCCCTCCTCCTCACCGCCGACGCCACCGGCGCGCTGACCTCCCTCTCCGTGCCCGGACAGAAGAACGGGCGGACGGTGGAGGCGGGTTGGCGGCGGGACACCGGACCGTTCCGGGCCGCCGAGGAGCAGCTCGCCGCCTACTTCGCCGGTGAACTCAGGGATTTCCGGCTGGAGTTCAGCACCGACGGCAGCGCGTTCCGGGAGCGGGTGTGGGCGGCCCTCGACTCCGTCCCGTACGGGGCGACCGTGACCTACGGCGAGATCGCCGCGCGGATCGGCGCCTCCCGGGCCGCCGTACGGGCCGTGGGCGGCGCGATCGGCGCCAATCCGCTGCTCGTCGTCCGCCCCTGCCACCGGGTGATCGGCGCGAACGGCTCCATGACCGGGTACGCCGGCGGTCTGGAGCGGAAGGTGCGGCTGCTGACCCTGGAGGGCGTCCTCCAGGGCTGAGTCACTCCTCCTCCAGGCCCCAGCTGTGGATCCGGCGCGGATGCACGCGGATCACCTCCTCGCTGAATTGCGGGCCCAACTCGTGCGGCCCGGTGAGGAGTTCGGCCTCCCCGCGGATGTCGATGCCGCGCACCCTCCACGGGCGCAGGCTGACCACGTCGTCGACGACCAGAGCCACCTTGGGGTTCTTCTGGAGGTTGCGCCACTTCTTGGTACGGCCCATCGCCAGACCACCGATCAGGATCGTGCCGTCGTCCTGCGGGAAGAAGCCGACCGGGTTCGCCTGCGGCTGCCCGTGCGGGTCGACGGTGGCCAGCCGCCCCAACCGCTGCGACTTCAGGTACGCGAGCTCGGCCTCACTGAATTCGCTCATGCCCGCCAGCCAAGCACCCCGCCCCGCCGGGCGCATCGGATTCCCGTCCTAGGCCCCTGGACCTACGTCACCCCCAGATCACCGCGCCCAGCCACGCCCCCGCGATGAGCAGGCAGGTGAACAGCTCCGCCAGCACGCTGGACCCGCCCGAGCGCATCGCCGTCCGCAGCGCCGCCCGAGCCTCCGCGGGCCGGCCCAGTCGCAGGCGTTCGCAGAGGTAGATGCCGCCCATGAAGCCGGGGATCGCGCCCAGGACGGGGAGGAGGAAGAAGCCGAGAAGGGCGCCGAGACCGGCGTACACCCCCATGCGGGGCGTCGCACCGCTCGCCCGCAGCCGGCGCGGCGGCAGCGCCCAGCGCACCACCTGGGACAGGAACAGCGCGACGGTGGCGCCGACCAGGACCCACCAGGCGACCGGCCGCGGGTCCTTCAGCGCCCACCACAGAACCGCGGCCCACACCAGCCACGATCCCGGCACTCCGGGCACCAGTACTCCGCACAGGCCGAGCAGGAGGACCAGGCCGACCAGCAGGAGGTCCCACACTCCCATGTGCCAAGAGTGCCGGAGGCCGGGAGACGGCGCAGGTCAGTAATGGCCGGTGATCAGCGGTCGCGGTCGCGGGCCACCCAGCCGCGTTCGTACGCGTGCCAGCCCAGCTGGAGGCGGGTGGTCACGCCGGTCAGCTCCATGAGGTGCTTCACGCGCCGCTGTACGGTCCGCAGGCCCAGGTCCAGCTGTTTCGCCACGCTCGCGTCGGTCAGCCCGGCCAGCAGCAGCGACAGCACCTCCAGGTCCGTGCCGTCGGGCCCGTCCGGCTCCTCCTCCGTGACCCCGTCGGCGCCCATCCGCAGCGGCAGCGCGTCCCGCCACACCGACTCGAACAGCCCCGACAGCAGCTCCAGGAGGCCGCTCGCGTGCACCACCAGCGCGGCGGGCTCCGCGGTCCGCGAGGTCAGCGGCACCAGGGCGA
This sequence comes from Streptomyces cylindrosporus, assembly GCF_022698165.1. Lineage (GTDB taxonomy): Bacteria > Actinomycetota > Actinomycetes > Streptomycetales > Streptomycetaceae > Streptomyces > Streptomyces cylindrosporus. The sequence continues at coordinate 160,231 of NZ_JALDAY010000003.1, read as the reverse complement.
GCGAACGGTCGGCCACCACCAGCTTGGTCGGTACCCGCTCCACCACCCGCACCTGCTCGTCCCGGCCGAGCGCGGCGGACAGCTCGGTCATCCCGTGCGGCAGGTCGAGCACCGAGCGCTCCACCACCACCCGGTAGCGGACCCCGCGGTCGGCGGCCCGCTCCTCGGCGTCGTTCTCCATGCCGGTGACAACGGTCGGCCGGCCGGTGACCAGCGCGCACACCTCCTCGCTCGCACCGAGCTGGAGCTGGAGGAAACGCTGGGAGACGGCGGCGGCACCCGTCACCACCTCGACGAGGTCGTGCACGGCGGGCTCGGCCGCCGCCGCCCGGTACTCCTCCGCCAGCAGCGCCGCCGCCAGTTCGGCCTTCTCCAGCTCGTGCCGCTGCTGGGTGAGCAGCGCGCCCAGCGCCACGCCCGGCGGCGCCGCGACCCAGCGCCCGGGCCGGGCCGGCGACTGGGCCGCGAGGCCGTGCCGCTCCAGCCGGCGCAGGGCGCGCTCCGTGTCGTGCTCGCCGAGCATCAGCCGACGGGCCAGATCGGGCACGTCGGCGGCGCCCACGGACACCAGCGCCCGGTACGCCGACTCGTGCCTCTCGTCCAGCCCCAGCACTCCCAGCATCAGGCCTCGCCCCTCCCCGAACCCGGCCCTCGTGGCCCCGACCAGCGGCGGGGCCCGTGGCGGAAACCAGCCACGGCGCAAACCCGCCGCGGAACATCATCGCCGTACCACCGGTCACTCTGCCAAGGTGGCGCCACCGCAGTGAACCGCCTCCCGCCTGGGGCGGGAGCGTGGGACCGGGAATCACAGCTGATCGCTAAGAAGACCGGTCACACTCGGGCCCTGGCCGGACTTCGCCGTCGTCTTCCGTCGTGGTCCGGTTGCTCCAGAAGGTGATCCGGGCCCGGGTCACTCAGCCGTCGCCGGGCGGTTCTCCCGTGGGGGGTGGAACCGCCCGGCGACTTCCTGCGTACCGCCGTTCGACGGGTCACCCGACACGCCGTTCGACGGGGAGTGCCGCGCCGGTTTTTCCCGATGCCCCGTTTTCATCCGGCCCGTGCGGTGGACAATTAGGGGCATGAGCCAGCAGGGGGGAACGCCCACCGGTCATTCGGACGACTGGTGGGGACAGCTGTACGACGACTCCACCGAGGACACCGGCCCCACGCCCGCACCCGACACCCTCGACGACCGCTTCGCCTCGGCCGCGGGGACGGTGGGCAACGGGGCCGACCCGGAGGCGGCGCCGCCGAACGAGGGCGCGACCGGGACGACGGTGCCACCGCAACGCCCCGGCAACACCGACCAGCCGTCACCGGGCCGCGTGTCCACGGAGTCTCCGGTGGCCACGGTGCCCACCGCGAAGAGGGACGGCACCCCGCAGGCGCCGGTCGGCGCGGCCACCCCCGCAACGCAGGTCGACGACGCCCTCCCATCGGCACCGGCCACCCCCACGACACAGGTCACCGCGGACAGCCCCCCGCCCGCCGTCCGGACCGCCACCCACCTGGACCTCCCCACCCTCCCCCCGCCCCCCGTCGACTACGTGGGCTCCGGCCCCCCGACCTACGACGCCGAACCCACCGCCCTCCCGCCCGCCGACCCGGACGACCTCGACGACCTGGTCGCCGACACCGTGCTGGACGGCGCCAAGTACGGCTCCTGCACCCTCCGTGCCGTCTCCGTCCGCGGCGACTCCGCCCGCTACCGGGGCGAACCCCGCCGCGACTCCCTCCTCACCGCCCGCTTCGGCACCGCCGAGCACGCGCTGATCCTCGTCGCGATGGCCACCGGCGCCCGCGCCACCCCGGGCGCCCACCGCGCCGCCGCCGAGGCCTGCCACTGGATCGGCCGTGCCGTCGGCCGCAGCCACGCCCGGCTCGCCGAGGACATCAGGGCGGCGCGGCGCGGCGACCTCAAGTCCGGCCTGCACCGCCTCACCGACCGCAGCCTCGGCAAGCTCCGCGCCAGCGCCGCCGAACAGGGCATCGACCCCGAGGAGTACTCGGCGACCCTGCGCTGTCTGCTGCTGCCCGCCGATCCGGAGTGCCGTACCCGCGTCTTCTTCGGCGTCGGCGCCGGCGGTCTGTTCCGGCTGCGGGACGGCGCCTGGCAGGACATCGAGCCGCGCGTCACCGACGTCACCGGCGCTCCCGTCGTCGGTTTCGGCTCGCTGCCCGCCGAGACGCCCGAGGGCGACCGCCTCACCATGGACCTCGGCATCCCGACGCCGCCGAGCCCGTACGAGCCCGCCCCCGAGCCGCCCCGCGAACCCTTCCGGTTCCGCGCCTCGGTGGCCCACCCGGGTGACACCCTCCTGATGTGCACCGGCGGCCTCGCGGACCCGCTGCGCGGCGAACCCGACCTGTGCCGCCATCTGACCGGCCGGTGGTCGAACTCCGGTCCGCCCGGCCTCGCCGCGTTCCTCGCCGACACCCAGGTCCGGGTCAAGGGATACGCGGACGACCGTACGGCTGCCGCCGTTTGGGAGGCGTGACGGCCCCGCGTGTGAATTCATGGACCCACAGGGATCCGCGGAGACCGAAGGGCATGAGTGCACCATGGCCAAGCAGAACGTCGCCGAGCAGTTCGTCGACATCCTCGTCCGCGCCGGAGTGAAGCGCCTCTACGGCGTCGTCGGCGACAGCCTCAACCCGGTCGTCGACGCCGTCCGCAGAAACGCCGCCATCGACTGGGTGCACGTCCGCCACGAGGAGACCGCCGCGTTCGCCGCGGGGGCGGAGGCCCAGATCACGGGCAAACTGACGGCCTGCGCCGGCTCCTGCGGCCCCGGCAACCTGCACCTCATCAACGGCCTGTACGACGCCCACCGCTCCATGGCCCCGGTCCTCGCCCTCGCCTCGCACATTCCCTCCAGCGAGATCGGCCTGGGCTACTTCCAGGAGACCCACCCCGACCAGCTGTTCCGCGAGTGCAGCCACTACAGCGAGCTGATCTCCAACCCGAAGCAGATGCCACGGCTGCTGCAGACCGCCATCCAGCACGCCGTCGGACAGAGCGGGGTGAGCGTGGTGTCGCTGCCCGGCGACATCGCCGACCAGCCCGCCCCGGACAAGGCCGCCGAGACCGCCCTCGTCACCTCACGCCCCACCGTCCGCCCCGGCGACGCCGAGATCGACAAGCTCGTGCGGATGATCGACGAGGCCGAGAAGATCACCCTCTTCTGCGGCAGCGGCACGGCGGGCGCGCACGCCGAGGTCATGGAGTTCGCGGAGAAGGTCAAGTCGCCCGTGGGACACGCCCTGCGGGGCAAGGAGTGGATCCAGTACGACAACCCGTACGACGTCGGCATGAGCGGTCTGCTCGGCTACGGCGCCGCCTACGAGGCCACCCACGAGTGCGATCTGCTGATCCTGCTCGGCACCGACTTCCCGTACAACGCCTTCCTCCCCGACGACGTCAAGATCGCTCAGATCGACGTCAGGCCCGAGCACTTGGGCCGCCGCTCCAAGCTCGACCTCGCCGTCTGGGGCGATGTGAAGGAGACCCTGCCCTGTCTGACGCCCCGGGTGCGGCCCAAGCAGAACAGGCGCTTCCTCGACCGGATGCTCAAGAAGCACGCGGACGCGCTGGAGGGGGTGGTGAAGGCGTACACCCGCAAGGTCGACAAGCACGTCCCGATCCACCCCGAGTATGTGGCCTCCGTCCTCGACGAACTCGCCGACGAGGACGCGGTGTTCACGGTCGACACCGGGATGTGCAACGTGTGGGCCGCGCGGTACATCACCCCCAACGGCCGCCGCCGCGTGATCGGTTCGTTCTCGCACGGGTCGATGGCGAACGCGCTGCCGATGGCGATCGGCGCCCAGTTCACCGACCGTGGCCGTCAGGTCGTGTCGATGTCCGGGGACGGCGGGTTCTCCATGCTGATGGGCGACTTCCTGACGCTGGTCCAGTACGGCCTGCCGGTCAAGGTCGTCCTCTTCAACAACTCCTCCCTGGGCATGGTCGAGTTGGAGATGCTGGTCGCGGGCCTGCCGTCCTACGGCACGACGAACAAGAATCCCGACTTCGCGGCCGTCGCGCGTGCCTGCGGCGCCCACGGCGTGCGGGTCGAGAAGCCCAAGGACCTCGCGGGCGCCCTGAAGTCGGCGTTCAAGCACAAGGGCCCGGCCCTCGTCGACGTCGTCACCGACCCCAACGCGCTGTCCATCCCGCCGAAGATCAGCGCCGAGATGGTGACCGGCTTCGCCTTGTCCGCCTCGAAGATCGTGCTGGACGGCGGAGTCGGGCGCATGCTCCAGATGGCCCGCTCCAACCTCCGCAACATGCCCCGGCCCTAGGAGTCCGCGGGCACCCACTGGCGTACGCCGTGGCCGTTCGTGCCGTACCAGTAGCGGGGCAGGCCCTTGATGGAGGTGGTGCGGAACGGGCGGCCGTGGTCGTCGATGCGGACCGTGCCCGTGCGGCCCTGGGAGGACCAGTCGAGCTCCAGGTACCAGCCGCAGTCGTACATCTCGGTCGTCGCGGTGACCAGCAGCACCTCCGGGTCCTGGGCGGAGACGCGGTAGGGGAACTGCACGGCGGGGACGTGGGCTCCGCTCGCGTCGACGCCCGGGACCGCGCGGGCGATGGGGCGATCGATGTCGAGGTTCACGTCGAAGTAGCGGGGGCCGAGGCCGCCGCCGCAGCCCTGCGCCATGTCGTACGTGGTGCCCTTGACCGGAGTGCCCCGGCCGGCGACGCGGACCCGGAGGGCCTCCAGGACGACGGCGGTGGAGGACTTGCCCTGCACCGAGATCTGCACCATCGTCTTCCGCCCGTGCACCGCTCCCTGCGTCGCCGCCCACGCCGCGGCGTCCTGCGGCACCGGCGGCGGGGGCACCTGGTCGGGCGACTTGTCGATGACGTAGTCGTGCATGCAGCCCCCCTCCCAGACCTGCGAGTCGGCGGTCCAGGCGAGGGGCACGCCGGTGCCCACGGGCGCGTCGCTCTTCCCGGCGGCCGGGGTGCCGTCCTTCGGCCGGGGGCTCGCCGAGTCCCGCGCCCCCGATGAGGACGGGGCGGCCGAGGAGGAGCTGGGGGAGGGGCCGGTGGCCGAGGCCGAGGGGCGGTGGTGCGAGGCGCCGGTCGCGGTACGGGGGTGTCCGGGCGCCTGCGCCGAGTCGTCGGGGGAGCGGTCCGCCGACAGCGCGGACAGGCTGCTCAGGGTGACCAGCAGCACGGTCGCCACCGCCGCGCCGAGGAACGTCCGCCTGCGCCGGTACCAGGGCGCCCGCGCCACCGGACCCGTCGGCGGCGCCACTTCCGTCCCTGCCTCGGCCACCACTTCGGTCCCCGGCCCGGCCGCCACTTCGGTCTCCGGTCCGGCTGCCGTCTCGGTTCCCGGTCCGGCTGCCGTCTCGGTTCCCGGCCCGGCCGCCGCCTCGGTCTCCGACCCGGGTTCCGTCTCCGCCCCGGGCTTCGTCCGCGCCTCGGCTTCCGTCTCCGTTTCAGGCCCCGCCGGCTCCACGGCTCCCTGGCCCGCCCGCACCCGCTGCCGAGCCGCCACCGCCAGCAGCCACAGCCGGTGCAGTTCGAGGCGTTCCTCCGGGGTCGCCTCGCAGAAGGCCGCCAGGCGTTCCACCGGGGCGAAGTCCTGCGGTACCGCCTCGCCCGCGCAGTACCGGTGCAGCGTCGAGGTGTTCATGTTGACGCGCCGGGCCAGCGAGCCGTAGCTCCGGTCCGTGCGGTCCTTCAACCGGCGCAGCAGCGCCGCGAACTCCTCGACCTCGTCCCCAGCCGACACCGTTCCCCCCGTCGTCCACCGAACCCCGTATCCCAGGCACTCATATACCTGCACGTCAGATGGGATGGGATGGTTCCACGGTCGCGGAACGGGCGCCAGTCGTTGCGCCGGACTGCGGTGACGGCCGATGCTCTTGGTGTCGCACCGACCAGGGCCGGACCGACCAACCGGCGTCGGACGACATCCACACCCATGCACTCACCAACGGGGGACACCCATGCCCAAGCGCACCGGAGCAGGCGCGCTCCTCGCCGTCACCGTCACCGGCCTGGCCGTGGCGCTCGCCGGCCCGGCCGCCGCCGCACAGAAGGCACCCGGCTTCCTCGCGGCCAAGGACCTCCCGCCGCACCCCTCCTCGTCCTGGACGGCCGGCAAGGTCACCGGCGGCATCCCGGACGACGTCGACGGGGACACCTGCCTGCGGGCGCTGCCCGGACACGAGTACACCTGGCACCGCGACTTCCGCACCGACCTGGACACGGGCGCCCGGCAGATCACCGTCGTCCTGCCCGACACCCGGTCGGCCAAGCAGCTGACCTCCTGGCTGAACAAGGACATCAAGTCCTGCCCGGCCCGGATCGAGCAGCAGGACCCGGACGTCGAGGCCGTGGGCAAGGACTTCGGGAAGCTGGTCGTCGAGGAGGGCGCTCACGTCTACGGCGTCCACACCGAGACCTCTTACGGCGCGAGCGACGTCCGCCTGCTGTCCGTCGGCCGCGACGGCCGCACCGTCACCGTCGTGAACTGGGGTCAGATGGGCGACCTCGAGGGCGCCCCGGTGAAGGCCTTCGAGAAGACCACCGTCAAGGCCGTGAACAAGCTCCACTGACCGCACGACCGGGGCCGCCCTCCGCCACGGGGGTGGGGAGGGCGGCTCGCACCACAGACCAGCACAGCGACCGAACAACGAGAACGAAAACGGGGAAACACACATGAGCAGCAAGACCCGCACCGTCCTGACCGCCGGCGTCCTCGCCGTCGCCCTCGGCCTCGGCGCCACCGCCACGGCCTCCGCCGGCACCCCGCACAGCGTCAGCGGCAAGCCGTCCGACAACGTCAGCCGGATCGCCGACTTCTACGGCGCCTACATCGACGCGGTGACCGACGAGGGCAGCGGCGACCTCGGCACCGCGCTGCGCGCCCACTACCTGACGCCCGCCTACCAGAAGGCGCTGGCCGCCTGGGAGGACCGGGAGCACGCCGACGGCGTCCTGCGCGCCCAGAACGTCCCGCTCGCCTGGAAGGTCACCGACAACGGCAGCACCGCGAAGCGCACCGAGGCCGTCGTCACCCTCACCTGGAGCAAGAACACCAGCACCAAGCTGTACGTCGACATGAAGCGCGACAGCCGCCAGATCTACCGCATCGCGGACAAGAGCGTCGGCGCCAAGTAGTCACTCAGGTCGCAGCCGCAGCGTGAGGATCTGGAACGGCCGCAGCTCGAAGCCCAAGTCGGTTTCCCGCTGCGGCCGTTCCAGCAGGTCCGTCACCTCGGCCCGGGCCACCGGGAACCCCGGCGTCAGCCGGCCCCGCGCCCGTCCGCCCCGGGACTCGTACAGCCGTACCACCACGTCCCCGCTGCGGTCCTCCGCCAGCTTCACCGACTCCACGGTCACCCCCGGATGGTCCACCCGCACCAGTGGCCGGACCACCGGTGCCGCGGCCACCCGCAGCGGCAGGTTGAGCGCGAGCCCCTCGGCGACCGCGTCCCCGACGTCCGCGCCGGGCAGCAGGGCGTAGGTGAAGCGGTGCGTGCCGAGGTCCGTCTCGGGGTCCGGGCTGTGCGGGGCGCGCAGCAGGGTCAGGCGTACGGTCGTGCCGAGACCGGCCTCGTGCGGGGTGCGGGTCACGTCGTGCCCGTACGTCGAGTCGTTGAGGACCGCGACGCCGTACCCCTCCTCCGCGACCCTCAGCCAGCGGTGCGCGCAGATCTCGAAACGGGCCGCGTCCCAGCTGGTGTTGGCATGGGTGGGACGGTGCACATGCCCGAACTGGATCTCGGCGGTGGAGCGTTCGGCGTGCACGTCGACGGGGAAGGCGGCCTTGAGCACCTTCTCCGACTCCTGCCAGTCGACGTCCGTGACGACGTCGACGCGCCGGCTGCCGGCCGCGAGCCGGATCTCCTGGGTGATCCGGGACCTGCCGAAGGCCCGCGTCACCCGCACCGCCGCCCGGAGCGGCCCGTCCTCCACCAGCTCCACCGACTCCACGTCCGTCAGGTCCGTGTGCCGCCGCCGGTAGTGCCGGTCGATGTCCCAGGCGTCCCAGGCGTTGGGGTGGTCGGGGTGGAGCTGGAGGAGGTTGCCGGGGGCGCACAGGACCTCGCGGTCGGCGTCGAGGTCCCGGACGGAGGAGAGCAGGCCGTGCGCGTCGACGGTCACGCGCAGCCGCGAGTTCTCCAGCAGGACGCAGTCGCCGTCCTGTTGGGTCCGGACCGTCTCCGAGGCGCCGCCCGCGAGGGCCGTCGAGCCCAGTCCCGGCACGGTCACGAGAGCGTCCCCGACGACTTCGGTGCGCGGGTACGGCGAGGCGTTGAGGACGGCCGGCTCGCCGGATCCCAGTGCCGCCACCGCTCCCGCCGTGAGCTCCTCCACCTCCGCCAGCACCCGCGCGTACGTCTCCCGGGCCTCCCGGTGCACCCAGGCGATCGACGAGCCGGGCAGGATGTCGTGGAACTGGTGCAGCAGCACCGTCTTCCACAGCCGGTCCAGCGCCTCGTACGGGTAGGCGTACGACGGATCGCGCACTGCCGCCGTCGCGCACCACAACTCCGCCTCGCGCAGGGCGTGTTCCGAGCGCCGGTTGCCCCGCTTGGTCTTGGCCTGGGTGGTGTACGTGGCCCTGTGCAGCTCCAGGTACAGCTCGCCCGACCACACGGGCGCCTGGCCGCCGTACTCCTCCTCGGCGGCCGCGAAGAACACGGACGGCCTGACCACCTCGACCGTCGGTGAGCCCTCCAGGGAGCGCAGCCGGCGGGCCTTCTCCAGCATCTCGCGGGTCGGGCCGCCGCCCCCGTCGCCCCAGCCGAACGGCACCAGTGAGCCCGTCGCCCGGCCCTTGTCGGCGAAGTTGCGCTCCGCGTGGGCGAGTTCGCGGCCGTGGAGCTGGGAGTTGTAGGTGTCGACGGGCGGGAAGTGGGTGAAGACGCGGGTGCCGTCGATGCCCTCCCACCAGAAGGTGTGGTGAGGCATCTTGTTCGACTGGTTCCAGCTCAGTTTCTGGGTCAGGAACCAGCGGATTCCGGCCAGTTTCGCGAGCTGCGGGAAGGCGGCCGTGTAGCCGAAGGAGTCCGGCAGCCACACCTCCTCGGTCTCCACGCCGAGCTCCTCGGCGAAGAACCGCTTGCCGTGCACCAGTTGCCGGGCCAGTGCCTCGCCGCCCGGCATGTTGGCGTCGGACTCCACCCACATCGACCCGACCGGCGCCCAGTTGCCGTCCCGTACCGCCTTCCTGATCCGCTCCCAGATGTGCGGCTGGTGCTCCTTCACCCACGCGTACTGCTGCGCCTGCGAACAGGAGAACACCAACTCGGGGTAGTCGGCGGCGAGCGCGGTGACGTTGGCGAAGGTGCGGGAGGCCTTGCGGACCGTCTCGCGCAGCGGCCACAGCCAGGCCGAGTCGATGTGCGCGTGTCCGGTCGCGAACACCCGGTGCGCGCTCGCCGAGGCCGGACGGGCGAGGACCTCCGCCAGCGCGGCCCGGGCCTGCCCAGCCGTCGCGTGGACGTCGTGCAGGTCCAGCGCGTCGAGCATGTCCTCCAGCGCGCGCAGCACCTCGTGCCGCCGCGGCCGGTCCATCGGCAGCTCGTGCATCAGCTCCGACAACACCTCCACGTCCAGCACCAGTTGCCACACTTCTTCGTCGAGTACGGCGAGGTCGGCAGAGCGGAATCGGTAGCCGGGGCGATCCCCGGCGGTCAGCACGTCGCCCAGACGCGTAGGCGCGAAACCGTGCAGCACGGCCGGATTGGCCGCCGCCTCCAGGAGCAGATGGACCGGTTCCCCTCCGCTCGCCGGAGCACCCACGGTCAGCTGGCGGTTGCGCGGGTGAACGCCCTTGAGGGGGACGCCCGCGGCGTCGTACAGGAGTCCCTCGGCCTGGAAGCCGGGGCCGTCGCCGGTGAAGCCGGGGTCGATCACCGCCTCCACCCGGCGGCCCGCCCACTCCTCGGGGACCCGCCCCGCCAACCGGAACCAACTCGTCGACCAGGGCTTTCCCCAGGACGTGCCGGTCGTGAACGGCTCGTACGCGGCCTGCAGCGCCTGGTCCACCGGCACCGGCTCACCCGGCACATGCCACACGGACAGGACCAGTGGCACACGCGCCCCGTACTGCGCGGGACGTACGAACTGGCTCATGGCCCGTTCCAGCCGCGCTTCCACCAGCAGTCGGTCGTCGTGCACGGCGGCTCCCTCGGCGCTCGGACGGCACGGTCCAGGGTGTCATCTACCCGGCCCCGGGGCCCGCATCCGTGGCCGAACACCTGGTCGTTGACCATTCGACATGACTGGCCGGTGAGCCACGGGGCATGGATCCCCGTGAACGTGTTCGACAAGGAGGGGAACCGACATCGGCACGCGGGCGGGGGTCATGAAGAGGCAGGCGCGAGGAGGCGGTCCCGTTGCGATCGGGGCCTCCTCGGCGAAGACAGCGGAGGAGAAGGCCGACGGCGGCGCCGAGGCGCAGCAGCCGTCCCAACTACGGCAGAGACTCGGGCGGGCGGACCTGAAGGCGGTGCCCGAGGCACGCCGGGCGCTGCGTGAGCTGCTCCGGCACTGGGGCAGGCCCGGCCGGTCGGAGATAGCGGAGCTGCTGACCAGCGAGCTCGTCACCAACGCACTCGTCCACACCGACCACGACGCGGTCCTGACCGCGACCGTGGGACCCCGTGGACTCAGGGTGGAGGTACGGGACTTCGTGGCCCGAAGGCCCAGACTGCGCGTACCGGTCGCCGACGACGGTACGCACGGCAGAGGCCTGGTCCTGGTGCAGTCCCTCGCGGACGCCTGGGGCGTTCGGGCGCACGGGGTGGGGAAGGCGGTGTGGTTCGAGCTGGACGCCTCGGGCGTCTGAGGGCGGACGCACGGGAAAGGGCGTGACCCGTGGGTCACGCCCTTTCCCGTGCGCGGCCGGTCGGCTTCACGGCCGGTCGTCGGCCGTGCCTAGCCGAACTGCTGCTCGAGGTCCTTGAGCTTGCGCTCCAGGGAGTCGAGACGCGGGAGGGCCATTGTGTCGTCCTCCGCGGTCAGGTCGACCGTCATCGAGTCGGAGCCCCCTTTGCGGACGGGCTGCAGCGAAGGGCGCTGGCGCACGGGCAGCGGCTCCGCCGCGGATATGGCAGGCTCCGCGGTGGCCGGGGCGGACGCCCGCTCCAGGGCCTGCGGCTCGGGCCGGCCACGGCCGATGAACCCGCGGTGGCCCCGGCTGATCGCCTTGAGCTGGGCCCGCTCCAGGCGGTCCGCCTCGCGCCGGCGCAGGCGCTCCAGCTCCTTCTGCCGCTTGTCCTCGCGCACCTCGTCGACCGCCTCGTCCAGGCTGCGCACGTTCTCGAGCAGCATGAGCGACCAGGCCTTGTAGGTCTCGCGGGGCGCCCGCAGCCAGCGGACGATACGGATCTGCGGCAGCGGACGCGGCACCAGACCCTGCTCACGCAGGGCGGCCCGGCGGGTCTGCTTCAGCGCGCGGTCGAACAGCACGGCCGCCGAGAGCGACATGCCGGAGAAGAACTGCGGTGCGCCCGCGTGGTCGATGCCCCTGGGCGCGTGCACCCAGTTGAACCAGGCCGCGGCGCCCGCGAACGTCCACACGAGTATCCGGGAGCCGAGGGCCGCGTCACCGTGGGAGGCCTCGCGAACGGCGAGCACGGAGCAGAACATGGCCGCGCCGTCCAGGCCGAACGGTACGAGGTACTCCCAGCCGTCGGTGAGGCCGAGGTTCTGTTCGCCGAAGCCGACCAGCCCGTGGAAGGAGAGGGCGGCGGCCACCGCCGCACAGCAGAACAGCAGGACGTACGAGGCGGTGCCGTATATGGCCTCCTTGCGCCTGCGGCGCTCCTCGCTGCGCTCCCACGAGTCGTCCTTCGCGTGCTCCCCGCCGGACCGCTTGCTGCGCGCGAGCACCGCCACCGCCGCCAGCATGCCCAGGAGCAGTACGGCGCCCGGAAGCAGCCAGTTCAGCGATATGTCGGTCAGTCTCATCTAGGGGTCCCTTGCATTGGGATAGGGCGTAACGCCCGCCATAGTGGCCCAATCCCAACGGCCCTCAGGGGTTTTCGGGGCAAGAGGCCGCCAAGGAAGTGCAAGGGGATGCCCAGGGCGGCGTTCTGCTCGAACTACCGCTTGAGGGGCGGGAGTTGAGTTCGAATAAGACTACCCGTACGGGTGGTTCCACGGAAAGTTCCTGCGGCAAGTGAGAAAGTTGTGAATCACCTGTAACCGAGAGGGCGGTCCCTTCGCGGCCGATCTTACGGGACGCCCTGGCGTGGTCATGCCTGAGGGTGCCTCAACTGGCGGTGGCGGCCAGCAGCTTGGTCACCCGGTCCGCGTCGCAGGTGCGCGGGCAGGTGGCGCAGGTGTCCTCGGGGCGCAGGGTGTAGAACATGCAGCAGCTCGCCCGGTCCCGGGTGGGCAGCGACTCGCCGTCCGGTCCGGTCAGCTCGCGGAAGGCCGCCGAGCCCACGTAGGGCCGGGTCGCGCCGGGCAGCAGCAGCTCCAACTCCCGCATCGCCCGCTCCTGTTCACCGAGGAGATGGGCGACGTACCACAGGCCTTCCACCACCTCGTCGGTCGCCATGCCCCACAACGCCCGCCCGCGCCGCCGCATCCGCGGCCCGAACCCGGCGAGCACCGGCTCCAGATGCTCGGCGACCGCGGCCCGCGCCTCGGCGCGCAGCGCCTCCTCGCCGTCGACCACCCGGGCGCCGGGCAGCGCTGCGGCCGGGTCGCCGGGCAGGCAGGCGAAGCCCGCCGGGCGCACGGCCAGGCGGCCGACGGAGAGGCCGGGCACGGTCCGGTCGTACGAGACGTGGCTCGCGGGGAAGCGGGGCACCCGGCGCTCCAGGAACCACGGCACGGTGATCAGCAGGCAGGCGGGCCAGGCGTACCGGTGCAGTCCGAAGCTTGCGACGACGTCCGGGCGGGCGCGTTGTCCGTAGTCCCGCAGCACCTGTGCCTCGTCCCAGGCGAGGAACGCGTCCAGGCCCGCCCCGCCCTCCGCGAGCGCGTCGGCGGCCACCCAGCCGCCGTCTCGCGGCGCGGGTTCCCCGGCGCCGAGCTCCGTGATCTCCAGGCCCGGAAAGGCCTCGGTCAGACGGCTGTAGGACGCCGTGAGGGCCGAGCGGGGCGCGGGTATGTGCACGGACATACGGGGACCGCCGATCCGGGTCGAGGGAAAGGTCGACTGAAGGTAAGCCTTACCTTACCCAAGATCGTGCGCCTTTGAACTGACGGCTTGTGCGCTTATGGTGCTTGACGGGCGAGTAACAACCCGCCTCAATGGCCCCAAGTACCGACACGTCCGGAGGAGGACCCGTGAGGCAGAGCGCACAGGGCTCGGCGGAGACGGGGACTCCTCGAACACGGCCTACCGGTGTCCCGCGGGTGCCCCCGCAGCCGGTGGCCGCGGACATGGACCGGGAGCGCGCGGTCGCCGCCGACGCCACACGCGGCGAGCACACCCACAGTGAACAGCCGATCCCACGGCCCCGACTGGTCCAGCGGGCCTCCGTGCGCGGCCAGATACTCGACGCGCTGCGCACCGCGCTGGTCGCGGGTGAGCTGACGCCCGGCGAGGTGTACTCGGCACCGGCGCTGGGGGAGCGGTTCGGGGTCTCCGCGACGCCCGTCCGGGAGGCGATGCAGCAGCTGGCCCTCGAAGGCGCCGTCGAGGTCGTCCCCAACCGCGGCTTCCGCGTCGTCGAGCGCGGCACCCGCGAACTGGCCGAACTGGCCGAGGTGCGCGCGCTGATAGAGGTCCCCGTGGTGCTCCGGCTGGCCCGCACGGTGCCGGTGGATTGCTGGGCGGAACTGCGCCCGCTCGCCGAGGCCACGGTCCGCGCCGCCGCGTCCGGCTGCCGCGCGACCTACGCCGAGTCCGACCGCACCTTCCACCGCGCGGTCCTCTCCCTCTCCGGCAACGAACAGCTGGTGCAGATCGCCGACGACCTCCACCGCCGCGCCCAGTGGCCCCTGGTGGGCGGTGCACCGAGCGCCCGCGGCCGAGCCGAGCTGATGGCGGACGCGGCCCGGCACACCGTCCTGCTGGACGCGTTGACCGCCCGCGACCTGGACGCCGTACGGGCGCTGGTGGGCGAGCACTTCGGCGGCGCGTCCTGAGCTCGTGACCGCCGTCACAGAATCGTCGGTTCCCTGTGACGGTTCGTGATGCGGGGAACTCGCGGACCGTCGGCCGGCGTGACCCCCGGCACACGGCACGGAAAGTGCCGCCGCCGGAGGTGAGAGCGATGCCCGACCCGTCCTTCTACGCCCAGCAGGCCGCGCAGCAGGCCCAGCAGCAGTCGCAGCAGGCCAACCAGCAGGCTCATCAGCAGGCCATGCGGGCGCACCAGCGGGCCGTCGACCATGCCATCCGCCACGGCCACCGCCCGCCGCCCGCACCGAGCCCGACGGCATACCGGGGCGGCCGCGGCGGCGGCCTCGTCTCGTTCCTGGTCCTGGTCGCCGTGGTCGTCGTCCTCGCCAAGGACACCGCGCTGCGCGACTCGATACTGGGCTCGATCCAGCACCTGCTGGCGCGGATCCAGAACGGCTGAGCCGAGGCCTCGCGACCGGTCAGTCCCCGTCGCCCGAACGCGTCGCCGCCTTGGAGTAGTTGCCCTTCCAGGCCGCCTTCGCCCCGGAGTCGCCGATCCGGTAGACGTCGACGACGGCGCCCGCCGCGACCACGACCGACAGCACCGCGGCCGCGATCCGCACGACGGCCGCCGTGCGGTTGCCGGTCTCCGGCGCGGGCGTCCGGCGCACGGTCCACCACACGGCCGCCGCCAGCACGAACAGACCCAGCGCCCACGGCAGCAGCCCGTCCCCGAGCTCGGCGTGCCGCTGCACGAGGGAGTTCTCGGGCACATGCTCCTCCAGCCACTCACCGGCGCTCGTGGTCAGCGGCACGCTCGCCAGCGTCACCAGGGCCAGCGCGGGCAGCACGACGCCCATCCGCCGCGCGGCCCGCGGCCACAGCGCCGCCACCACCAGCGCCAACGAGGTCAGTGGCACCAGTACGACGACGAAATGGACCAACAGGACATGCGCGGGCAAGCCGTTGACGAGGCTCATCGGTAACTCCTCCAAGGGGGTGGGGCGCGCCAGCCTCGCACAGGAACCTCTCAGGTTCCTCTGAGCCGGGCGCCGCCCTCCAGGAGCCTCCTCAGGCCGTCGCCGCACCCGGCGCGGGCGGGGCCAACTGCCGTGCCAGCCAGGTCGGTACACCGCCCAGCAGCCGGAACAGGCGCCGGGCCTCCTCGCGCAGGCGGGACGCCTCCGGCTCGGCCTCCGCGTCGGCCAGCGAGGCCAGGGCGGGCGCCGTGCCGACCAGGTAGCCCAACTCCTCGCGGATCCGCAGCGATTCGGCGAAGCCGTGCCGGGCCTCCGCCAACTCCCCGTCCCGCAGGGCGAGTCCGGCCAGATGGCGCCAGGTGAAGGAGAGCAGCAGCGGATCCGAGTGCGCCGTGGCACCGGCGTGCGCCCGCCGGTACGCGGCCCGCGCGGCCTGCGGGGAGCGGGCCAGGTTCTCCGCCAGCAGCCCGCGCCGGAAGTCCAGTACGGCCCGGCCCGGCGCCCCCGGCGGGATCAGCGCCGCCGCCCGGCCCAGCGCGGCCCGCGCCTCGTCGGCCCGGTCGCGCACGGAGTGCAGGGTCGCCGCGTACGCAAGCTGCCCGCGTTCACAAGCGGCCGCCCCGCGCTCCTCGTCGGTGTGGGCGAGGGCCTCCGCGGTCCGCAGCGCGTCCTCGGCCTCCTCCCACCCGCCCTCGGTGTACAGGCACTTCTCCACCAGCAGCGAGGCCCGTTGCAGCGCGGACGCGGCGTCGGCGGGCTCCAGCAGCGCCGCCGCGTCGGTCCAGCAGGCGCGCGAGCGCAGCCGCCATACCGCGGTCTGGAGGGGATCGTCACTTTCGGTCGTTCCGGAACCAGACATGGCGGAATGCGCCACGTTGCCCTCCCCGAGCGCGCCGTCGAGCTTTGAGTGGTGGCCGCATCTCAGCACGAATGTCAGCGCCGGGCCAAGGGGGTGGGTGAAGGATTTCACAAAGTCGTGGGACCCGGACGGCACCTGGTGCCACCCGGCCCGACGGCCCCGCGGGCTCAGCTCATCCGCAACGCCAGGAAGAAATCGAGCTTGTCCTCCAGTCGGGAAAGGTCACGACTCGTCAACTGCTCGATCCGCCCCACGCGGTAGCGCAGCGTGTTGACGTGCAGGTGCAGCCGGGTCGCACAGCGCGTCCAGGAGCCGTCGCAGTCGAGGAAGGCCTCCAGCGTCGGGATCAACTCGGCGCGGTGGCGCCGGTCGTAGTCCCGCAGCGGGTCCAGCAGCCGGGCGGTGAAGGCGCGCCGCACGTCGTCCGGCACGAACGGCAGCAGCAGGACGTGCGAGGCCAGCTCCTGGTGGCCCGCCGCGCACACCCGGCCTGGGCGCGCGGCGGCGACCCGGCGTGCGTGCCGCGCCTCCTCCAGCGCCCCGCGCAGCCCCTCCGCCGAGTGCACGGCCGCGCTGACGCCCAGCGTGACCTGCCCGTCGTCGTCGAGCCCGGCCGACAGCGGATCCCGTACGGCCTCCAGGAGCGCGTCGGCGAGGATCCCCGCCTCGGAGCCGTCGTGCTCCGTGGAGACGGCCGGCAGCGGTACGAGGGCGATCGCCTCGTCGCCGGTGTGGGCCACGGCGATGCGGTCCGAGGGCTCGGGGCCGGTGGCCAGCGGGTCGACCAGGATCTCCTCCAGGAGCGACTGCGCGACCGGGCCCGCCTCGATGTCCCCGCCCGCCCAGTCCACCCGGGCCACGACGACCTGCCAGTGCGGGGCGGCCCCCAGGCCGGGCAGCAGCACCGGGGCGGCCACCCGCAGCCGGGCCGCGATCTCGGCGGGCGCCGCGCCCGTCTGGACCAGCTCCAGGACCTCCTGGGCGAGCCGCCGCCGGACCGTCCGCGCGGCGTCCCGGCGGTCCCGCTCGACGGAGATCAGCTGGGTGACGCCCTGCAGCAGGTCGAGCCGCTCGGCCGGCCAGTCGCCCGCGTCCGCCTCCACGGCCAGCAGCCAGTCCGACAGCACTGTCTCGCGCACGTCCCGGGATGCCTGCGTGGAGCGCCCGCTGCTGCGGATCGGGAAGAGGCTGAACGTCGCCGGGCCGACCGTCACCCGGTGCGGTCCGCGCCGGCCCGTGCGGGCGGCGGCGAGATGCTCGGCGGCGAGCGTGGCGCAGACCTCGGCGGGCAGCCCGGGGCCCGCGACCTTGGTGCCCGCGATGAGCCGTCCGGTGGGGGAGAGCACCCAGGCCCGCAGGTCCAGGTCGGAGCCGAGCAGGTCCAGGACCACGTCCGGGCCGCCGCCCGCCGGGCCCGAGGTCATCATCCGCCGGTGCCGGTCGACCACGGCCGCCAGGTCCCCGGCCCGCTCGCCGCTGACCTGCCGTACGACATGCTCGGTGATCGTCGCGAACGCCACCGACTCGTGCACCGCGAACAGCGGCAGCCGGTGCCGGGCGCAGGCGAGGACCAGGTCGTCGGGGATGTCCCCGAGCTCCGCCTCGCCGGCGGCCAGCGCGGCCACGCCGGCCTGCACCAGGATCCGTACGAACGGCTCCGAGTCGGCGGCGTCCCGGCGCCAGGCGAGGCCCGTGAGGACCAGTTCGCCGCCCGAGAGGTAGCGGCTGGGGTCGCGCAGGTCGGTGGTCATCACACCGCGTACGGTGCGGTCCAGCTCGTCCTCGCCGCCGAGCAGCCTGAGGCCCAGCGCATCGGTGTCCAGCAGTGCGCGCAGCCGCATCTCGTCGCCGCCGATCTTTGTCTCGAAATCTACGATGAGGGGTGGAGGGTGGATGTGGCTGTTTCCTGCGTTTCTACAGGAAGACAGAGAGGTTACTGATGGCATCCGTTCATACGAATCTACAAGATGCCCGCCCTGGCCAGCCAACTCCTTCATGGTTTCCGTGACTGACAGGCGTGGAGTACCGCGCTGTGTACTGGGCCCACTCGACGTGAACAGCACGTGAACGAGCCACTCACGAGACGAAGAAGAGAGCCGGTCATGGACTTCCTTCGCCCCGCCAGCTGGGAGGAGGCGCTCGCCGCCAAGGCCGAGCACCCCACCGCTGTGCCCATTGCGGGCGGCACCGATGTGATGGTCGAGATCAACTTCGACCACCGGCGGCCCGAGTACCTGCTCGACCTGAACCGGATCGGCGACCTCACCGAGTGGGAGACCGGCGAGGACACGGTACGGCTCGGGGCCTCCGTCCCGTACACCGGCATCATGGAGCACCTCCGTGCCGAGCTGCCGGGCCTCGCGCTCGCCTCGCACACGGTCGCCTCCCCGCAGATCCGCAACCGCGGCGGCGTCGGCGGCAACCTCGGCACCGCCTCGCCCGCCGGTGACGCCCACCCGGCCCTCCTCGCGGCCGGCGCCGACGTCGAGGTGGAGTCCGCGGCCCGCGGCACCCGGCTGATCCCGATCGACGAGTTCTACACCGGCGTCAAGCGCAACGCGCTCCAGCCGGACGAGCTGATCCGCGCCGTCCACATCAAGAAGGCCGACGGCCCGCAGCAGTACTCGAAGGTCGGCACCCGCAACGCCATGGTCATCGCCGTGTGCGCCTTCGGCCTCGCGCTGCACCCCGAGACCCGCACGGTCCGCACCGGCATCGGCTCGGCCGCCCCGACGCCCGTCCGGGCGAAGGCCGCGGAGGAGTTCCTGAACGCGGCGCTCGAAGAGGGCGGCTTCTGGGACAACGGAAAGATCATCACCCCGTCGGTCGCCAAGCAGTTCGCGGACCTGTGCTCCGCCGCCTGCAACCCGATCGACGACGTCCGGGGCACCGCGAGCTACCGCCGCCACGCGGTCGGCGTCATGGCACGCCGCACGCTGACCTGGACCTGGGAGTCGTACCGCGGCACCGCCGCCCACTCGGAGGGAGTCGCCTGATGCGCGTCAATTTCACTGTCAACGGACGTCCGCAGGAAGCCGACGACGTGTGGGAGGGCGAGTCCCTGCTGTACGTGCTGCGCGAGCGGCTCGGTCTGCCCGGCTCCAAGAACGCCTGCGAGCAGGGCGAGTGCGGCTCCTGCACGGTCCGCCTCGACGGCGTGCCGGTGTGTTCGTGCCTGGTCGCCGCGGGTCAGGTCGAGGGCCGCGAGGTCGTGACCGTCGAGGGGCTCGCGGAGTACGCCAAGCAGCGGTCCTGCGGTTCCTCGTGCGGTACGTCGCTCAACGACGCGCAGCAGTGGGCGGCCAAGGGCCAGGACTCGCAGACCGGCGAGGGCACCGAACTAGCCCCGATCCAGCAGGCGTTCATCGACGCCGGTGCCGTGCAGTGCGGCTTCTGCACCCCGGGCCTGCTGGTCGCCGCCGACGAGATGCTGGAGCGCAACCCGAACCCGTCCGACGCGGACATCCGCGAGGCGCTGTCGGGCAACCTGTGCCGCTGCACGGGCTACGAGAAGATCATGGACGCGGTCCGCCTCGCGGCCGCCCGGCAGGGAGAGGCGGTCTGACGATGCCCAGCAACGGCGCTCCCA
The DNA here is from genome assembly GCF_022698165.1 of Streptomyces cylindrosporus. Classification (GTDB taxonomy): domain Bacteria; phylum Actinomycetota; class Actinomycetes; order Streptomycetales; family Streptomycetaceae; genus Streptomyces; species Streptomyces cylindrosporus. The sequence goes on along the minus strand of NZ_JALDAY010000003.1, from coordinate 140,743 downwards.
TCGGCACTCCCACCAAGGTCACCCAGGGTTCCCAGACCAAGGGCGGCATCGGCGAGTCCACGCTCCGACCGGACGGCACCCTCAAGGTCACCGGCGAGTTCGCGTACTCGTCCGACATGTGGCACGAGGACATGCTCTGGGGCCAGATCCTCCGCTCCACCGTCGCGCACGCCGAGATCGTCTCGATCGACACGAGCGAGGCGCTGAAGACCGCGGGCGTCTACGCCGTCATGACGTACGACGACCTGCCGGCCGAGATGAAGAACTACGGCCTGGAGATCCAGGACACCCCGGTCCTCGCGCACGGCAAGGTACGCCACCACGGCGAGCCCGTCGCCATCGTCGCCGCCGACCACCCGGAGACCGCGCGCCGCGCCGCCGCCAAGATCAAGGTGGAGTACCGCGAGCTGCCCGTCATCACCGACGAGGCCTCCGCGACCGCGCCGGACGCGATCCTCGTCCACGAGGGCCGCGACGACCACCACATCGGGCACGTCCCGCACCCGAACATCGTGCACCGCCAGCCGATCATCCGCGGCGACGTGGAGGAGGCCCGCAAGCGGGCCGACGTGATCGTCGAGGGCGAGTACACCTTCGGCATGCAGGACCAGGCCTTCCTCGGCCCCGAGTCCGGCCTCGCGGTGCCGGAGGAGGACGGCGGCGTCCACCTCTACATCGCCACCCAGTGGCTCCACTCCGACCTGCGCCAGATCGCGCCCGTCCTCGGCCTGCCCGAGGAGAAGGTGCGGATGACGCTGGCCGGCGTCGGCGGCGCGTTCGGCGGCCGCGAGGACCTGTCGATGCAGATCCACGCCTGCCTGCTCGCGATGCGCACGGGCAAGCCCGTCAAGATCGTCTACAACCGCTTCGAGTCCTTCTTCGGACACGTCCACCGCCACCCGGCGAAGCTGTACTACGAGCACGGGGCCACGAAGGACGGCAAGCTCACGCACATGAAGTGCCGGATCGTCCTGGACGGCGGCGCCTACGCCTCCGCCTCCCCGGCCGTCGTCGGCAACGCCTCCTCGCTCTCCGTCGGCCCGTACGTCATCGACGACGTCGACATCGAGGCCATCGCCCTCTACACCAACAACCCGCCCTGCGGCGCGATGCGCGGCTTCGGCGCGGTCCAGGCGTGCTTCGCCTACGAGGCGCAGATGGACAAGCTGGCCAAGAAGCTGGGCATGGACCCGGTGGAGTTCCGGCAGCTCAACGCCATGGAGCAGGGCACGATCATGCCGACCGGGCAGCCGGTCGACTCGCCGGCCCCGGTCGCCGAACTCCTGCGCCGCGTCAAGTCGATGCCGCTCCCCCCGGAGCGCCAGTGGGAGTCCAGCGAGGGCGCGGACGTACGGCAGCTGCCGGGCGGTCTGTCCAACACCACCCACGGCGAAGGCGTCGTACGTGGCATCGGCTACGCGGTCGGCATCAAGAACGTCGGCTTCTCCGAGGGCTTCGACGACTACTCGACCGCCAAGGTGCGCATGGAGGTCGTCGGCGGCGAGGCCGTCGCGACCGTGCACACCGCGATGGCGGAGGTCGGCCAGGGCGGTGTCACCGTCCACGCGCAGATCGCCCGCACCGAGCTGGGCGTCTCGCAGGTCACCATCCACCCCGCCGACACCCAGGTGGGCAGCGCCGGTTCGACGTCCGCGTCGCGTCAGACGTACGTCACCGGTGGCGCCGTGAAGAACGCCTGCGAGCTCGTCCGCGAGCAGGTGCTGGAGATCGGCCGGCGCAAGTTCGGCACGTACCACCCGGCCTGGGCCACCGCCGAGCTGCTACTGGAGGGCGGCAAGGTCGTCACCGACGGCGGCGAGGTCCTCGCCGACCTGGCGGACGTCCTGGAGGGCGAGGTCGTCGAGCTGGAGAGGGAGTGGCGGCACCGCCCGACCGAGGCCTTCGACCTGCGCACCGGCCAGGGCAACGGCCATGTCCAGTACTCCTTCGCCGCGCACCGCGCCGTCGTCGAGGTCGACACCGAGCTCGGCCTGGTCAAGGTGATCGAGCTGGCCTGCGCCCAGGACGTCGGCAAGGCGCTCAACCCGCTCTCCGTCCTCGGCCAGATCCAGGGCGGCACCCTCCAGGGCATGGGCATCGCGGTGATGGAGGAGATCATCGTCGACCCCAAGACCGCCAAGGTCAGGAACCCGTCCTTCACGGACTACCTGCTCCCGACCATCCTCGACACGCCGATCATCCCGGTCGACGTGCTCGAACTCGCCGACGAGCACGCCCCGTACGGGCTGCGCGGCATCGGCGAGGCACCGACCCTGTCCTCGACTCCCGCTGTCCTCGCGGCGATCCGCAACGCGACGGGCCTGGAGCTGAACAGGACGCCGGTACGCCCGGAGCACCTCACGGGCAAGGCGTAACCAAGACCCTCCGGGCGGCACGGGAACGTCACACTTCGACGTGCCGCCCGGAGCAGCCAGTTCGTTCGTCTCGGGCCGTCCCCCGGGTCGTGCGGCCGAAGCACCATCCCAAATCCCGCACCACACACTGCGGTTCGCAGTTCGCGGGTGCCCCTTTGAACCTTGGGAGTAGGCCCACATGACCCAGCAGTCACTGGAGCCGCAGACCGTCTCGGAGGAAGCGGGCACGGGCAGCCGTGTCCCCGCCGGACGTTCGTGGCTCGACCGGTACTTCCACATATCCCAGCGAGGGTCCACGGTCGCGCGCGAGGTGCGCGGCGGCGTCACCACCTTCATGGCGATGGCGTACATCCTCCTGCTCAACCCCCTGATCCTGTCCGGCAAGGACGTGGCCGGGGACACGCTCGGGCAGAAGGCCCTCATCACCGCGACCGCGTTCGCGGCGGCCTTCACCACCCTGCTCATGGGCTTCTTCGGCAAGGTGCCCCTCGCGCTCGCCGCCGGCCTGTCCGTCTCCGGTGTGCTCTCGTCGCAGGTCGCGCCCCAGATGACCTGGCCGCAGGCCATGGGCATGTGCGTGATGTACGGCGTGGTCATCATGCTGCTGGTCGTCACCGGCCTGCGCGAGATGATCATGAACGCGATCCCGCTCGCGCTCAAGCACGCGATCACCATGGGTATCGGCCTGTTCGTCGCGCTGATCGGCCTGGTGAAGGCGGGCTTCGTGCACCAGGGCAAGGCGACCCCGGTCACCCTCGGCCCGACCGGTGAACTCGCCGGCTGGCCGGTGCTGCTCTTCGCCGCCACGCTCCTGGTCATCTTCATGCTCCAGGCGCGGGGCGTCCCCGGCGCGATCCTCATCGGCATCGTCGGCGGCACCGTGGTCTCCGTCGCCCTCAACGCGCTCGGTGTCATCGACCCGAAGCAGTGGGCGAGCGGCGCTCCCGAGCTGCACGGCAGCGCGGTCTCCATGCCGGACTTCTCGATCTTCGGCAAGGTCGAGTTCGGCGGCTGGGGCAACGTCGGCGCGATGACGGTCGGCATGATCGTGTTCACGCTCGTGCTCGCCGGCTTCTTCGACGCCATGGCCACCATCATCGGCGTCGGCACCGAGGCCAAGCTCGCCGACGAGCAGGGCCGGATGCCGGGCCTGTCCAAGGCGCTGTTCATCGACGGCGCGGGCGGCGCGATCGGCGGCGTCGCAGGCGCCTCCGGCCAGACCGTGTTCGTCGAGTCCGCGACCGGAGTCGGCGAGGGAGCCCGTACCGGCCTCTCCTCCGTCGTCACCGGGCTGTTCTTCGCGGCCTGCCTCTTCTTCACCCCGCTGACGGCGATCGTCCCCGGCGAGGTCGCCGCCGCGGCCCTGGTGGTCATCGGCGCCATGATGATGATGAACGCCCGCCATGTGGACTGGGCCGACCGCGCCACCGCGATCCCGGTCTTCCTCACCGTCGTGATCATGCCGTTCACGTACTCGATCACCGCGGGCGTCGCGGCCGGGGTCATCTCCTACGTCGCCATCAAGCTCGCCCAGGGCAAGGCCCGGGAGATCGGTGCCTTCATGTGGGGCCTGACAGTGATCTTCCTGGTCTATTTCGCCCTCAATCCCATTGAGAGCTGGCTGGGCGTGCACTAGCCGCCCGCCCAAGTACCTTCCCCGCAACCGCTGTTAAGGAGACCGAGAGATGCTGGACATCGCCGAGGAGCTCAACCGGTGGGTCGAGCAGGGACGCGACTTCGCCGTCGCCACCGTGGTGGCCGTCGGCGGCAGCGCACCCCGCCAGCCCGGCGCCGCCCTCGCGGTGGACGCCGACGGCACGGCGATCGGCTCGGTCTCCGGCGGCTGCGTGGAGGGCGCCGTGTACGAGCTGTGCCGGCAGGCCCTCGCGGACGGCGAAACCGTCCTGGAGCGCTTCGGGTACAGCGACGAGGACGCCTTCGCCGTCGGCCTGACCTGCGGCGGCGTCATCGACATCCTCGTCACACCGCTACGGGCCGCGGATCCGGCCCGGCCGGTGCTCGCGTCCGCGCTCGCCGCCGCCGCTCGTGGGGAGGCGGCGGCGGTGGCGCGGATCGTCTCGGGACCGGCCGAACTCCTCGGCCGCGCCCTGCTGGTGAGCCCCGAGGGCTCGTACGACGGCTCGTACGAGGGCGGCTTCGGCGCGCATCCGGAGCTGGACCGCACGGTCGCCGCCGAGGCCTCCGCCTTCCTCGACGCGGGCCGCACCGGCACCCTGGAGATCGGAGAGCAGGGCTCTCGTTGCGGAGCACCGCTCACGGTCCTGGTCGAGTCCTCCGTCCCGCCGCCCCGGATGATCGTCTTCGGCGCGATCGACTTCGCCTCGGCGCTGGTCAGGATCGGCAAGTTCCTCGGCCACCACGTGACGGTGTGCGACGCCCGCCCGGTGTTCGCCACGCGGACCCGTTTCCCGGAGGCCGACGAGATCGTCGTCGAGTGGCCCCACAAGTACCTGGAGCGCACGCGGGTCGACGGCCGGACCGTCCTGTGCGTCCTCACCCACGACGCCAAGTTCGACGTCCCCCTGCTCCGGCTGGCGCTGCGCCTGCCCGTCGCCTACGTCGGCGCGATGGGCTCCCGCCGCACCCACCTGGAGCGCAACGACCGCCTGCGCGAAGTAGGCGTCACCGAGCTGGAGCTGGCCCGGCTGCGCTCCCCGATCGGCCTCGACCTCGGCGCCCGTACGCCCGAGGAGACGGCCCTGTCGATCGCCTCGGAGATCGTCGCGGCCCGGCGCGGCGGCAGCGGCGTCTCGCTCACCGGCGCGCACACGCCGATCCACCACGACCCGACGTCACTGCCGGCCCGGCGGATCGGATCGGTGGCCTGACGCCGCCTCAGTCCGGCGGCAGCGTGGCCGTGAACGTGCCCAGTTCCGCGAGCCGTTCGAGGAAGGGCCGGGCCGGGAACGCCTCGGCCGCGCTCAACACCCCCGACTTTCCGGGCCCTTCGCCGTGGGCGAGCCGTACTGCCGCCTCCACCGAGGCCACCGCGCCCGCCCGCCAGATGTCCCGCCCGCGCACGTGCGCGTTGCGCCCGCCCCCGCCGGCCGCCGTCACCTGGACCGCGACCGTGAACTCGGTGCGGGCCCGATCCTCGGGGCTCGCGTCGACGCTGGTGAAGATCTGCTCCTCCTCGAACGTCGAGGCGGTGAGCTGGACCTCGACCGTGCGGGCGGGGACATGCCGGGGGATGGTGACGACCTCGCCCGAGGGGAACGGCACGATCGTCGTGCGCGGGCCCACCGGGGGCGGGAAGGGGAAGACCGCGTTGCGGATCTCCACCGGCCCGATCACCTGGGCGCCGTCGCGGAAGCCGATCCGGTCGATCTCGCCGATCAGCAGGTTCGCCGTGTTCACCGCCCCCTGGGTCATCCGCCAGCCGGTGACCGCGTAGCCGACGGTGACCTTGTCCACGTCGGGCAGGCCGGAGGCGGCGACGGCGGCGAGGAGGTCGCCGAGGCCGCCGTAGAAGCTCATCTGGGGGATGAGGACGGCGCCGGTGCGTTCGGCGGTGGCCTGGAGGTCGTCGAAGAGGTGCTTGACCGGGTGCGGCTCGATCGCGTGGTCGACGTAGGCCGTGCCGGTCTCGGCTGCCGCGCCGGCCACCGGCTCGGCCGTGTTCGTGAACGGGCCCGCGCAGTGGACGATGACGTCCGCGCTCTCGGCGAGCGCGCGCAGCGCGGGTCGGTCGTCGACCGACGCGGGGTGGACGCGGACTCGCTCGCCGCCCAGCTCGTCCGCGAGCGCGCGCAGCGCCCGCTCGTTGCGGCCGGCGAGGATCAACTCCCCGCCGCGGGCGAGGAGTTCGGTCGCGACCAGACGCCCGGTGTGTCCGTTGGCGCCGTAGACCGCGAAGAGAGGTGTGTTCCGGGACTCGTGGTGCGATGCCTGTGCCGTCATGGCTCGGCTCACTTCCATACCGAGGGTATGCAACCGGATCGGCTAAGTTACGTACCCCCGGTATGCCTGTCAAGGGAGTTGACGATCCACATGGTCCGGCGCACCCAGGCCGAGCGTTCCGGCACCACCACCGCCCAACTGGTGGCGGCGGCGGAGGAGTTGTTCGGGCGCAACGGCTACGCGGCCGCGTCCCTTGACGCGGTCGCGGCGGCGGCCGGGGTCACCAAGGGTGCCGCGTACCACCACTTCCCGGCCGGCAAGACGGCCCTGTTCAGGGCGGTCTTCGTACGGCACCAGGAACGCCTCGCCGACGCCCTGGCCGAGGCCGGCGCCGCCGCACCCGACCCGCGCGCCGCGCTGCTGGCCGGCGCCCGCACCTTCCTGGAGCACTGCCTCGACCCCGCCTTCCGGCGGATCGTCCTGCTCGACGGGCCGTCCGTCCTCGGCTGGGAGGAGGTCCGCGAGATCGAGTACGGCTATGCGCTGCGCGTCCTGCGCGCCGCGATGGAGGACGCGGTCCGCGCCGACGGCGGCACCCCGGACACCGCCCTCACCGCCCGCTGCCAGCTCGTCTTCGGCGCCCTGTGCGAGGCCGGCATGCTGCTGGCCCGAGCGGAGGACCCGGAGGCGGTGCTGCCGGTGGTGGTGGGGGAGGCGGGGCGGTTGCTGGGGGCGTGAGCCGTCACCGGTGCCGGAGCCTGAGCGCCCGGGTGCCGGGGTGTGAACCGGCCTGTGTGTCGCTCAGGGCATTCGGAGCAGCCGGTTCGCCGCTCTCCCGAACACGTACACCGCCGCACTCCGCAGCAGCGGGTCGAAGAGCCTCGGCAGCCACCGCACCGCCAGTTCCTCCCGCCAGACCACCCGGCTGCGGCCCCCGGGCCCGGGCCGTACCTCGATCTCGGCCCAGCCCGTCACCACCCGCCCGCGCTTCTCCAGCCGGCACAGCCCGGGCTCGTCCTCCGCCGGCGGCCGCCACACCGTGACCTCCATCGGGTCCTCGAAGGAGAGCGGGCCGAGGCCCGAGCGGGTCACGACGAGCGTGCCCACTCCGGCGGGCGGGGGAGTGGAGACCGTGACACGGGTGAGCGGGACCACCTCGCCGTGGCGGGGCCACTCCGTGAGGCGGCGCCAGGCCTCGGGGAGGGGGAGCGGCACCGTGCGTTCGAGGAGGAAGTTGACCACGTGACGAATCGTAGGGAATTCCGGCTGCTCAGAGGGCTGTTCACCGAGGCGTCACGCACTTGGCCCAGCGATGTCATACGCGGAAGGCGTAGACAGGACGGTGCCGGTGGAATGGCGCAAGACTGGGGTGACATAAGTGTCATCCCATTACGATTCCCTCCATGGGCGGGCAATCCGCCTGCCCCCGGGGGAAGTTGGACGTCATGCCGCTCAAGGCCTACGGCGTGCTCATCACGCGCGCGGTCGACACCCGGCGCGAGGGCGCCAAGGACACACCGCACTACCAGATCCACCTCACCGACGACGCCGGCACGCACTACCGGGCCGCCGTCAACGTCCTCTCCCAGGAGCGGCCCTCCGAGCTGCTCTACCTGGTCGACGAGGACTTCAGGCACCCCCTCACGGCCCGCCTCGAAGGCCTGCCGAGCGGCTGGAACACGCTGCCGCCCGGGCCCGGCGGACCCAACCTCGACTTCGTCCGCGGCAACCTCTTCGACCCGGCGAAGCTGCGCACCCTGCCGCCGGACCGCTCGGGGCCGGACAACGACCTGGCCGACGTCCTCGACCACTACGTACGCCGTGCCGTCGCGGACCAGGAGGCCCGGCTGTACGTTTTCGGCGAGCGCTTCGGGCCCGAACCGACCGTCAAGGACAAGGTGTTCGGCTTCCTGCCCGGCAACGGCGTGCACGACATCCACATGAACCAGGGCAACAGCCCGAAGTTCCACGGGGACGACGGGGTGTGGCAGGACGGCGGGATCCTGCTGCACTTCCCCGCGGACGGCCGCTGGGTCGGCATCTTCCTCGCCTTCCAGAGCCAGTCCTGGCACACCGACGACGCCACCGGGCACGCCCTCGACAACGTCGAGCCCGGCAAGCCCGAACCGGGCGCCCAGTCGGTCCGTATCGTCGCGGCGCTCGTCAACCCGCCCGGCCCGGCGCCCGAGGCGGAGACGGTCACGCTGATCAACGCCTCGCCGTCCGCGGTCGACCTCACCGGCTGGCGGATCGTGGACCGCATCGGCCAGTCCTCCGCGGTCACTCCGGCCGGCCCGCTCGCCCCGGGCGCCTGCCTGACCGTGCCACTCGCGGGCGGCGCCCAACTGGGCAACCGCGGCGGCGAGATCACCCTCCTGGACGCGGCGGGCCTGAAGGTGCACGGCGTCTCGTACACCGCGGAGCAGGCGGCCCAGGAGGGATGGTCGGTGGTGTTCTGACGGGACCGGTAGGACACCGGCACCTACCGCACCGCACACCCGTACGGCACCATGAGCGCGACCACACCGCCGTCGGCCGGAGGGTGACCCGTGGACCGTCAACTGCTCGGCAGGCGCGACGAGTTGCAGCGTGATCCGTATCCGCACTACGAGCGCGCCCGGCAGGCCGAGGGGCTCACGTTCGTCGCGGAACTCGACGCCTGGCTGGTCGCCCGGGACGCCGACGTACGGGAAGTCCTGCGCCGCCCGCGGGAGTTCTCCTCGGCGAACGCCCTGATCCCCGACGTCATGCCCGCGCCCGCCGCCCTCGCCGTCCTCGGCGGCGGGTTCGGCGGGCGGCCCGTCGTCGTCACCGCCGACGGCGCCCGGCACCAGCAGTTACGGGCGCCGATCGTCCGCGGCCTGTCGCCGGCGCGCGTCGCCGCCGTGCTGCCGTACGCCGCCGAGCGGGCCGCCGCCCTGGTCGACGGCTTCGTGAAGGACGGCCGGGTCGAGCTGATGTCGGCGTACGCTGGGAAGCTCCCCGGCGAGGTCATCGGCCGCGTCGTCGGCCTCGATCCGGCCGACGTGCCCGCCGTCGTGCACGGCGGAAACCGCGCCGAGGAACTGCTGTTCCGTCCGCTGCCGGAGCAGGAGCAGATCGCCGCGGCCGAGGACGCGGTCGCGATGCAGGTCATCCTGGAGCGGTACGCGCGCGAGCGGCACGCCGAGCCCCGCGACGACCTGTGCACCGAGCTGGTCAGGTCGGTCGTCGGTGACGGTGACGGTGAACTGACCCTGGAGCACCGGCACGAAATCGTCGCCCACCTCCAGAACCTGCTGCTCGCCGGGCACCTGACCACCACCGCGCTGATCGGTACGACCGTGCTGCACCTGCTCCGGCACCCCTGGCAGTGGGAGTTGCTGTGTGCCGAGCCGGAGCGGATACCGGCGGCCGTGGAGGAGGCCGCCCGCTACGACAGCGCCCTGCAGGGCTTCCGCCGCGTCACCACCGGCCCGGTCACCCTGGCCGGCACCGAACTCCCGCCCGGCGCGAGCCTGTTCCTCGCCTTCGGCGGCGCCAACCGCGACCCCGACCGCCACCCGCACCCGGACGACTTCGACATCACCCGCACCCCCGAACGTCACCTCGCCTTCGGTCTCGGCGTGCACGGCTGCCCCGGCTCTCAGCTGGCCCGCGAGCAACTCCGCCTCACCCTGCAGGAGTTGACCCGCCGTCTGCCCGGTCTGCGGCTGGCTGAGGACCACCCGGTCACCATGCGCCCGACGTTGATCCACCGCTCTCCGCAGGCCCTGAATCTGACGTGGTGAGGCCCGCGCCTACCGGACGCCCTACCCGCGCTCGGCGAACTGGGCGACCAGGAACAGCCCCCGGCCGCCCTCGTCGGTGCCTGCCGCGCGGCGCAGGTGCGGGGCGGTGCTGCTGCCGTCGGAGACCTCGCAGATCAGGGTGCGGTCACGGATCAGACGCACCCGGACCGGGCCGTTCGCATGGCGGATGGCGTTGGTGACCAGCTCGCTGAGGATCAGCTCGGTGGTGAAGGCCTCGTCCGCGAGACCCCACTCCTCCAGCGTGCGGGCGGCCGCCGTACGAACCCGGCCTACCTCGGACGGATCGGTCGGCACGTCCCAGACCGCGCTGCGGTCCGCGCCGAGCCGACGGGTGCGGGCCACGACCAGCGCGATGTCGTCGCGGGGCCGCTCGGGCACCAGGGCCGCGAGCACCGCCCGGCAGGTCGCCTCGGGGCTGCGGTTCCCGCGTCCGAGCGCGCCGCGCAGCAGCTCGAGCCCCTCGTCGATGTCCCGGCCGTGGTCCTCGACCAGCCCGTCGGTGTACAGCACCAGCCCGCTGCCCTCGGGCAGCCGCAGCTCGGTCGCCTCGAAGGGCAGGCTGCCGCCCAGGCCCAGCGGGGGCCCGCCGGGAACCACCGGGAACTCCACGCTGCCGTCGGGGTGGACGAGGGCGGGTTCGAGGTGGCCGGCGCGGGAGAGGGCGCACCGGCCGGTGCCGGGGTCGTAGACGGCGTACAGACAGGTGGCTCCGGTGACCGGCGCGGCCGTCTCGTCGTCGCTCTCGTCCTGGTCGATGCGGGCGACCAACTCGTCGAGCCGCCAAAGGAGTTCGTCGGGCGGCAGGTCCAGGGAGGAGAAGTTGTGCACGGCGGTGCGCAGCCGGCCCATGGTCGCCGCCGCGTGCAGCCCGTGCCCGACGACGTCCCCGACCACCAGCGCCACCCGCGCCCCGGGCAGCGGGATCACGTCGAACCAGTCCCCGCCGACCCCGCCCTGCGCCGCCTGCGCGGGCAGGTAGCGGTAGGCCACGTCCAGGGCGCTCTGCTCGGGCACCCCCCGCGGCAGCAGGCTGCGTTGCAGGGTGGCGGCCATGGTGTGCTCGCGGGTGTAGCGGCGGGCGTTGTCGATGCTGACGGCGGCGCGGGCGACCAGCTCCTCGGCGAGGGCGACGTCCTCGCGCTGGAAGGGCGTGGGCTCGTCGGCGCGCCAGAAGGTGGCCACGCCCATGACGACCCCGCGGGCCGGCAGCGGCACCGCGATCATCGAGTGGATCCCGAACTCCACGAGCCTGCGCGCCCGTTCGGGGTCCTGCGCCTGCCAGCCGGAGTAGGCGCCCATGTCCGCCTCCAGCACGCTCTCGCCGGCCGTGTAGCCGGAGGCCTGCGGGGTGGCCGGGACGAAGTGGATCAGCCGCCCGGCGGGGTAGAACGGGCTGCCCTCCCGCACCCCGCGGAACGCCACCCGCCGCATGTCCGTGGCGTCCTCCCACGGCTCCTCGCCCCGCAGCACCGGATCCGCCAGGTCGACGGTGACGAAGTCCGCGAACCGCGGCACGGCGAAGTCGGCCAGCTCCTGGCAGGTCAGCCGCACGTCGAGCCGGGTGCCGATCTCCAGGCCGGCGTCGTAGAGCAGCTTCAGCCGCTCCTGCGCCACGTCCGCCCGGCCGGTGAGGGCCTCCAGCTCGGTGGTGTCCCGCAGGGTGGCGACACTGCCGGACGGGCTGCCGTCCACGTCGGTGGCCCGCTGGCTGACCGCGAGCAGCCGGCCGCGCGCCAGGTGCACCTCGTCGGTGGCGTTGCGCCCCGAGGAGAACAGTCGCGCCAGGTCAGGGGTGATGCCCAGGTCGAGGACGGGCCGCCCCTCCGCGTCCGGCCCCAGGCCCAGCAGCCGGCGCGCCTCGTCGTTGGCCAGCGCCAGCCGGCCCTCGCCGTCGAGGATCAGCACGCCCTCCCGCACGGCGTGCAGGACCGCGTCGTGATGGTCGTACATCCGAGTCGTCTCGGCGGGCTCCAGTCCGCGTGTCTGGTTCCGCAGCCGCCTGCTGACCAGGGCCGTTCCCGCGGTGGCGAGGGCCAGGGCGGCGAGCGCCGAGACGACGAGCACGGGCAGCCGGTGCTCGATCGCGCCGCGCACGCTCGCCAGGGTCACCCCGGCCCGCGTCGACGGGCCCGCCGCCTCGGTCATCACGACGACAGAGTGCGGCGCGGCGGACGGATCGGGGCGCGCCAGGGCCTCGGAGATGCCCGGCGCGTTCGCGAGGGTCTGGGCGACCGCGAGGGACCGGTCGCGGGCCTCACGCTCGCTGTCGGCTCCCACCTGCAGCAGCACGGCGACCACCGCGGCGACGACCAGGAGCACCACGATCGCCGCCCGCAGCACGAAGGCCTGTCGGGCCGGCGTGCGTGCGCTCAGCGCGGAGCGCAGGCGGCCGCGGAATCCGGCCATGTCTCATTTTCACACTGTTCAGTGGGACGGGCACCGCAAACGGCTCTTTCCCGGGGATATGCGGGCCGGCCACCCGCACCGGATCATGGAATTCCAGCCCTGGCGCGGACCCGGCCGCGCCCCGTCCGACCGCGCCGCCCCCTGCCATCATGTGCCCATGCACCGGCCGCCGCCCCGCCTGCCCGCCCCCGACTGGTTCACGGCCGACGACTCGGCGCTGAACGTCGCGCTCGTGTACCCGATGCGGGGGCCCGCCGGAATCTTCGGCCCCACCTGCGAGTCCTGCGCCCGCCTCGCCGCCGAGGAGGTCAACAGGGCGGGCGGGGTGCTCGGGCGCGAGCTCCGGCTGGTCGAGGTCGACGGCGGCGCGGCGCCTGCCGAAGTCGCCGGGCAGGTCGCGGCGTTGGTGGAGACGGGAGTGGTGCAGGGCGTCACCGGCTGGCACATCTCGTCCGTACGGCAGGCGGTCGCGCCGCGGATCGCGCACCGGGTGCCGTACGTCTACACGGCCCTGTACGAGGGCGGCGAGAACACCGAGGGCGTCTACCTGACCAGCGAGACCCCGGCCTGGCAGCTCCTGCCTGCCATGCGGCTGCTGGCCGAGGCGCGGGGCGTGCGGCGCTGGTTCGTCGTCGGCAACGACTACGTGTGGCCGCGGCGCACCGCCCGCGCGGCCCGCCGTTACGTCCGCGAGTGCCGGGGCCGGGTCTGCGGCGAGGCCTATCTCCCGCTGGGTACCGAGGAGTTCGGCGAGGTGATGCGCCGTATCGAGCGCACCGACGCCGACGCCGTGCTCATGCTGCTGGTCGGCAGCGACGCCGTCCGCTTCAACCGCGCCTACGCCGCCGCGGGCCTCGACCAGCGCTGTCTGCGGCTCAGCACTCTCATGGACGAGAACATGCTGCTGGCCAGCGGCCCCGAGGCCACCGCCGACCTGTTCAGCACGGCCGGATTCTTCACCTCGCTCGCCGACCGCAACAGCATGGACTTCCACGGCAGCTACGCCGACCGGTACGGCGCCGACGCGCCCGTACCCGGCAGCCTCGGCGAGTCCTGCTACGAGGGTGTGCTGCTGCTCGCCGCGCTCGTCGAACGGGCCCGCACGCTGGACGTGTCCGCGATCGACGCGGCCGCCGCGAACGTCTCCTACGAAGGCCCGCGCGGACTGATCGGCCTCGACGGCCGGCACGCCCGCCAGCGCATCTACCTCGCCCAGGCGGACGGCCTCGACTTCACCGTGCTCGCCCAACTCCGTTCCCCGTACGACCTGTTGTGACCGCACCCCCGCCGTCCAGGGTCCCGGCGAGCCGCTCCAGCAGAACCCGCAGCTGCTCGCCGTCCTCCGGGTCGAGCAGCGGTGCCAGCTCCGCGCGCACCCGGCGATCGATCCGCTGCCAGAACTCCCGTCCGCGCGGGGTGAGTTGGGCGAGGATACGGCGGCGGTCGACCGGATCCGTGCGCCGGTAGACCAGGTTCTGGTCGACCAGGCGGTCCACCAGCTTGGTCAGGCTCGGCGGCGGCAGGAAGGCGCAGTCGGCGATCGCCGTCATGTTGTGCCCCTGGCCGTCCGAGAGCAGCGCCAGCACCCGCCACTCCTCCACCGAGCAGTCGAACTCCGCCAGCACCTGCTCCACCCGGCGTGCGGACAGGCGCTCGGCCCGGGTGAGCAGCAGGAGCAGTTCCTGGGGCCGGTTCGCCATCGCACTCCTCGCAACAACGGGTCCACGGTGGGGTGTTCGCCAGCGTACCCGCGATCACGCCGAGCCGTAATAAATGCTTCCTGGAGAAAGTATCGCAACGGTTCATCAATGGCGGTGAAACGCGGGGGAAACAGCTCCGGCGCAGTCTGTGGACCGCGCTTCCGCAGCTCAACCCCCAAGTGCGCGCCCGCATTTCCCCTCCCGAATTCACGATCCTTTTCACTCTGCCTTCGGGCAAGGAGGTATTCGCATGTCCGGGCTCAGTATCAGCAGACGCGGTCTTCTGTACGGCGCCTCCGCCCTCGGCGCGTCCGCGGCGCTCACCGCGTGCGGCGCCAAGACCGGCTCCGGCACCTCGTCCGACGCCGGCGCCAAGGCGGACACCTCCGGCAGCACCGTGAAGGTGGGTCTGCTGAACTCGCTCTCCGGGACCATGGCGATCAGCGAAGTCACCGTCCACAACTCGCTGTTGCTCGCCGTGAAGGAGATCAACGCCTCCGGCGGCGTCCTGGGGAAGAAGCTCAAGCCCATCAGCCAGGACGGCGCCTCCGACTGGCCGACCTTCGCCGAGAAGGCCGAGGCCCTGATCAAGGACGACAAGGTCGTGGCCACCTTCGGCTGCTGGACCTCCGCCAGCCGCAAGGCCGTCAAGCCGGTCTTCGAGCGCTACAAGTCGCTGCTGTTCTACCCGGTGCAGTACGAGGGCCTGGAGGAGTCGCCGTACATCTTCTACATCGGCGCCACCACCAACCAACAGATCGTGCCCGCCCTCGACTACCTCAAGAAGCAGGGCCTGACCCGCCTCTACCTCGTCGGCAGCGACTACGTCTTCCCGCGCACCGCCAACAAGATCATCAAGGCGTACGCGGAGGCCAAGGGCATGAAGGTGGTCGGCGAGGACTACGCGCCGCTCGGCTCGACGGAGTTCAGCACGATCGTCAACAAGGTGAAGGGCGCGGGCGCCGACGCCGTGTTCAACACCCTCAACGGCGACAGCAACGTGGCCTTCTTCAAGGAGTACAAGTCCGCGGGCCTCACCGCCAAGAGCCTGCCGGTGCTCTCCGTCTCCATCGCCGAGGAGGAGGTCAAGAGCATCGGAACGCAGTACCTGGAAGGCCAGTTGACCGCCTGGAACTACTACGAGACCACCCCGGGCGCGGCCAACAAGAAGTTCGTCGCCGCCTACCAGGCCGCCTACGGCAAGGACAAGCCGACCTCCGACCCGATGGAGGCCGCCTACATCTCCCTCTACCTGTGGAAGGAGATGGTCGAGAAGGCCGGCTCCTTCGACGTCGCCAAGGTGAAGGCGGCGAGCGACGGCATCACCTTCGACGCCCCCGAGGGCACGGTCACCGTCGACGGCGCCTCCCAGCACGTCTACAAGACGGCCCGGATCGGCAAGGTCGGCTCCGACGGCCTCATCGAGGAGGTCTGGAACTCGGGCAAGCCGATCAAGCCGGACCCCTACCTGAAGGGCTACTCCTGGGCCTCGGCCCTGTCCTGACCCTCCGTCACCTCCTCACCCTCTCGACCCGGAGCCTTTCGGAGCCGCTTCATGACGGTCGTCCTCAACCAGTCCTTCACCGGCATCAGCATCGGTGCCGTCCTGCTGCTCATCGCCCTCGGCCTGACCCTCACCTTCGGGCAGATGGGCGTGATCAACATGGCGCACGGCGAGTTCATCATGGCCGGTGCCTACACGACGTACGTCCTGCAGAAGTCCATCAGCAGCGCCGGCCTCTCGTTGCTCGTCGCCCTGCCGCTGGCCTTCCTGGTCGCGGGAGCCATGGGAGCGCTGCTCGAATGGCTGCTCATCCGCCGCCTGTACACCCGCCCGCTGGACACCCTGCTGGTCACCTGGGGCGTCTCGCTGATGCTCCAGCAGCTGGCCCGGGACGTGTTCGGCGCCCCGAACGTGCAGACCGCCGCACCCGACCTGCTGACCGGCAACATCTCGGCCGGCGGTGTCACCTTCGCCAACAACCGTCTGTTCATACTGGGGTTGGCCCTGCTGTGTGTCCTCGGCCTCACCCTCGTCCTGCGGTTCACCCCGCTCGGCCGCCGGATCCGGGCCGTCGTGCAGAACCGCGACCTCGCCGAGGTCTCCGGCATCGCGACCGGCCGCGTCGACCGGGTCACTTTCTTCATCGGCTCGGGCCTCGCGGGCGTGGCCGGCGTCGCGCTCACCCTGGTCGGCCCGATCGGCCCGACCATGGGCACCAACTACATCGTCGACGCCTTCCTGGTCGTGGTCGTCGGCGGCATCGGACAGCTGAGGGGCGCCGTCATCACGGCGTTCGCGCTCGGCGTCCTGCAGTCGGTCCTGGAGTACTCGACGACGGTCAGCGTCGCGAAGGTCGGCGTGCTCGTGGCGATCGTCGCCTTCCTCCAGTGGCGGCCCCAGGGCCTGTACACCCTGCGCACCCGGAGCCTGGCATGAAGACGATCACCGAACGCCTCCGCGTCCCCGGCGCCTTCCTCCTCGGCGCGGTCCTGCTCCTCGGCATCGCCCCCGTCGCCCTCTCCGACTTCCGCCTCTCCCTGCTCGCCAAGTACCTCTGCTACGCCATCGTCGCGGTCGGCGTCAGCCTCGCCTGGGGCCGCGGCGGCCTCATGGTCCTCGGCCAGGGCGTCTTCTTCGGCCTCGGCGGCTACGCCATGGCCATGCACCTCAAGCTCGCCGACGCGGCCGACACCGGCGAGAAGATCCCCGACTTCATGCAGCTGTACGGCACTTCGGACGCCCTGCCCTGGTGGTGGAAGCCGTTCGCGAACCCGGCCTTCGCGCTCGCCATGACCGTTCTGCTGCCGATGGCGGTCGCCGCGCTGGTCGGCTTCCTCGTCTTCCGCCGCCGGGTGAAGGGCGCCTACTTCGCGATCCTCAGCCAGGCCCTCGCGGCCGCCCTGTCCATCTGGCTGATCGGCCAGCAGGCCACCACGGGCGGCACGAACGGACTCACCGACATCCAGGGCTTCTTCGGCTACTCGCTGGACGACCCCGTCAACCAGCGGATGGTGTACTTCGTCATCGCCGCCGTCCTGCTCCTGCTGATGGCCCTGGCCCGCCAGCTGTTCGTCAGCCGCTACGGCGAACTCCTGGTCGCCGTACGGGACTCGGAGGAGCGGGTGCGCTTCCTCGGCTACGACCCGGCGAACGTCAAGCTCGTCGCGTACGTCGTCGCCGCGGGCATGGCCGGACTGGCGGGCGCGCTGTTCGTGCCCGCCGTGGGAATCATCTCCCCGGCGCTGATCGGGATCGTGCCGTCCATCGGCTTCGTGATCGGCGCCGCGGTCGGCGGCCGGGCCTCGCTGGTCGGCGCGGTGCTCGGGGCGATCGCCGTGGCCTGGGCGCAGAGCACGCTGTCCGACGAGTTCCCGGCCGCGTGGACGTACCTCCAGGGCCTGCTGTTCGTGCTGGCGGTCGGCTTCCTGCCGGGCGGCCTCGCCTCGCTGGGGACGGTCCTGCGCAGGCGTCGTACTCCGGCAACTCCCAAGGAGGAAAAGGTGGTTGTGATGGCGGGGGAGGCGGCATGAGCGGCGAGGGGCTCACCGTCCGCGACCTGCGGGTCAGCTTCGACGGATTCACCGCGGTCGACGGCGTGGACCTCGACATCGGCCCCGGCGACCTGCGGTTCCTGATCGGGCCGAACGGCGCCGGGAAGACCACCCTGGTCGACGCCGTCACCGGTCTCGTCAGGGCGAGCGGTTCGGTGCGGTTCGCCGGGCAGGAGCTGCTCGGCAGGCCGGTGCATCGGATCGCCCGGCTCGGGATCGGACGAACCTTCCAGACCGCCACGGTCTTCGAGGAGTTGACGGTCCTTCAGAACCTCGACATCGCGGCCGGCGCCGGCCGCGGTCCGCTCACCATGCTGCGGCGCCGGGGGTCCGTGCCGGAGCCGGTGAGCAGGGCACTGGAGACCACCGGCCTGACCGGGCTGCGCGACCGCCCGGCCGGGATCCTCGCGCACGGGCAGAAGCAGTGGCTGGAGATCGGCATGCTGCTCGTGCAGGACGTCCGGCTCCTGCTGCTGGACGAGCCGGTGGCCGGGATGAGCCACGAGGAGCGCGAGGCCACCGGCGAACTGCTGCGACGCGTCGCCGAGGACCGCACCGTCGTCGTCATCGAGCACGACATGGACTTCATGCGCTCCTACGCCCGCAGCGTCAGCGTCCTGCACGCCGGCAAGGTCCTCAGCGAGGGCACCGTCGCCGAGGTGCAGGCCGACGCCAAGGTGCAGGAGGTCTACCTCGGCCGGGCCGCCGAGCCCGCCGCCGTCCCCGTCCCCGAGGAGGCGTGAGCCCGATGCTGGAACTGACCGACCTGCGGGCCGGATACGACCGTACGCCCGTCCTGCACGGCGTCACCGTGTCCGTGCCGAAGGACGGTGTCGCCACCGTCCTCGGGCACAACGGCGCCGGGAAGAGCACCCTGCTGCGCACCGCCATGGGCCTGATCAGGCCCAAGGGCGGCACGATCCTGCTGGACGGCGAGGACATCACCCGGCTCGCCCCGCACCAGCGGGTCGCCCGCGGCATGGCCTACGTACCGCAGGGCCAGCAGTCCTTCCCGCACCTGACCACCGCCGAGAACCTCCAACTCGTCGCCGACGGACGGGCGGACGGCAAGGAGGCGACCGCCGAGGCGCTCGACCTCTTCCCCGTCCTGCGCGAACTCTCCGGCCGCCGGGCCGGGTTGCTCAGCGGCGGCCAGCGGCAGCAACTCGCCATCGCCCGCGCCCTGGTGACCCGGCCGCGGCTGCTGCTGCTCGACGAACCGACCGAGGGCATCCAGCCGTCCGTGGTCGCCGAGATCGAGGAGACCGTCCTCGAGCTGGCCCGGCGCGGCGGACTGTCGGTCCTCCTCGTCGAGCAGCACGTCGGGTTCGCGATGCGAGCGGCCGACCGCTACTACGTCCTGGAGGCCGGCCGTGTCACCTCCTCCGGGGAGGGCGGGACCGGCTCCGAGCAGACGGTCCGGGCGGCGCTCAGCGTGTGACGCGGGCCGGCGGCAGCGGCTCCAGCACCGGGTTGGTCAGGTGCTGGTAGATGATCATCGAGCGGAAGCTGAAGATCTCGCGGCGGTTGGTGAACCGGTCGAGCAGGAAGGCGTGCAGATGCTCGATGTCCTGGACCGCGACATGCACCAGGAAGTCGTCGGTGCCCGCCATCGTGTAGACGGACAGGACTTCGGGCAGCCGGGAGACCGACTGCTCGAAGTCCGCCACCACTTGCCGGCTCGGCGGCCGGACCGTGGCGGCCACCATGGCCTGCACCCCCCGGTTCAGCGCGGGCAGTGCCACCTCGGCGCGGTACCCGCGGATCACCCCGCGCCGCCGCAGCAGCCGGATGCGCTCCAGACAGGTGGAGGGCGCGATCCCGACCTTCTCCGCGATGGCCCGGTTGGGCTGCCGTGCATCCTCCTGCAGATGGCGCAGGATCGCCGTATCAAGTTCGTCCACGATCACCTCTCGCGCTCGGTCCCGAATTTTGTTCGGGACCTCGGTCGTACCCCTGAACATCTGCCTAACCTCCCGGCCATGACGCAAACACTCGAACACGAAGAGGTGACCGTCCACCGCGGCTCCCGGTCCGGGCTGCCCCTGATCATCGCGATCCACTCCCGCGCGCTGGGCCCGGCGGTCGGCGGCATCCGCCTGCGCCGGTACGGGAGTTGGCGTGACGGCCTCGCGGACGCGCTGCGGCTGTCCGAGGCGATGACCTACAAGTGCGCCGCGTCCGGGCTGGACTTCGGCGGCGGCAAGACGGTGGTGGCCCTCGACCGGCACACCGACGTCACACCGCAGTTGCGCGCGGCGGCCCTGGCCGACCTGGGCGAGCTCATCGCCTCCCACGAAGGCACCTACTACGCCGGGCCCGACATCGGGACGACCCCGGACGACATGGCGGTGGTGCGCCGCTCGACCCCGTACGTCTTCTGCCTGCCCGAGGAGCACGGCGGCACGGGCGACTCCGGCACCCCGACGGCCACGGGCGTCCTCGCCGCCCTCCGCGCCGGCGCCGAGCACGTCTTCGGCACGGCCTCCTTCGCCGGCCGGTCCGTGATCGTCAGCGGTTACGGCTCCGTCGGCAGCCGCGTCGCCGCGGGGCTGGCGGGGGACGGGGCGCGGGTGCTGGTGTCCGACGTGGACGAGTCGAAGCGGGCCGCGGCACTGCGATCGGGCCTCACCTGGCTCGCCCCGGAGGAGGTCCCCGCCACCGCGGCGGACGTCCTCGTGCCGGCCGCGGTCGGGGGAGTGCTCGGCCCGGAGACGGTCGCGGAACTCGACGTACGTCTCGTCGTGGGCCCGGCCAACAACCAGCTCACGGACGACTCGGTGGCCGAGGCGCTGGCCGGCCGAGGCATCGTGTGGGTGCCCGACTTCGTCGCGAGCGCGGGCGGGGTCGTGTACACCCTGGGCCGCGAGGTCGACCAGATCGGTCGCGAGGAGGCCGTACGGCGGGTCCTGGCCATCGGCGACACGGTACGCCTGCTCCTCGACCGCGCCCGGACGGACGGCACGACGCCGCTGGCCGAGGCGAAGAGCCTGGCGACGACGAGACTGGCACGGCTTGCGGGGGCGGGGCGTTGACTACCGTGTGACCCATGTCGCCGCACAGCACGCCGTCGTTCCCGGAGCCGATCACCGCCGACGCGCCCACGGCCATCCCGCGCCCCCTGCTCACCCAGTCCTGGCTCGACCTCGCGTTCCTGCACTGGGCCGCGGACCCGGCCGACGTGGCCGGGCTGCTGCCGCCCGGTACGGTCCCGGACACCCTGGACGGCGTCACCTACGTCGGCCTGGTCGCCTTCCGGATGCACCGCGTCGGCTGGCTGCGGCTGCCGGGCGTGCCCTACCTGGGGACCTTCCCGGAGACGAACGTGCGCCTGTACTCGGTGGACGAGCAGGGACGGCGGGGCGTGGTCTTCCGGTCACTGGACGCCTCGCGGCTGATCCCGGTGGCCGTGGGCCGGCTCGGCTTCGGGATGCCGTACCTGTGGTCCCGCATGAGCGTGCGCACCGACGGCGACACGGTCACGTACACGAGCTCGCGGCGCTGGCCCGGCCCACGGGGCGCGCACAGCCGTATCGCCGTGAAGGTCGGTGAACGGGTCGCGCGGCCAACGGAGTTGGAGCACTTCCTCACCGCCCGCTGGGGCATGCACGGCATGTTCTTCGGCCGTCGCCTGTACCTCCCCAACGCCCACCCGCGCTGGTCCCTGCACCGGGCCGAACTCCTCGAATGCGACGAGGACTTGGTGGCAGCGGCCGGCCTCCCCGCCCCCTCCGGCGCCCCGGTCAGCGTCCTGTACTCACCGGGAGTCCCGGCCCGCTTCGGCCGCCCGGCCCGCCCTGCGGGTATCCCAACGCCCTGACGGCGCGGCGGAGTTCAGGGAGTTCACGCCGCGCCGGACGGCCACTCCAGCACGGTCAGCTCCGGCCACTCCCGTCGCCATCGCGCCGTCTTCGCCTCGTACACCGACCGCGGCGCGAGCACGGGATTGGGCCGGACGACGAGGTTGAACACGTCCGACAGCCCGTGCGGCGCGTACACCCGCCAGCGGCCGTCGCTCTCCAGACGGACACCCAGACAGCAGGTCGTCGCGACGAAGCTGTCGATCGCCGCCTCGCACGACTCGTACGGCGGGCACGGCACCCCGAACTTCTCCTCGTACCAGAGGTGAACCCGCGCCTCGTTGCGCACCTCGACCTCGGCCGCCAGCCCGGCGAACACCTCCCGCCCGGCCCTGATCACCGCGTCCTCCGCCTCCCAGGACAGGTCGCCGGCGTCGAAGTAGAAGACGTCGTAGTCCTTGATGCCGTGGGTCGGCGGCCGGCCGGTGACCACGTTCCACACCGTCTGGAAGAGGCACCCCGCCGTCACGTACCAGCCGGGCAGGTCCAGCGCGGCGGTCCGGGTCAGTACCTCCATCAGCACGTCGTTCCGCGTCAACACCGTGCGGAGGGAGTCGAGTTGCTCGTCGCTCAGAGCCAGTCCTTGCGTTTGAAGATGATGTACAGGCTGCCGCAGATGGCGGCCATCAGGAGTACCGCGAAAGGGTAGCCGAGCAGCCAGTGCAGCTCCGGCATGTGGTCGAAGTTCATGCCGTAGATCGTCCCGACCAGCGTCGGGGCGAAGAGGATCGCCGCCCAGGACGAGATGCGCTTGATCTCCTCGTTCTGTTCGAACCCCGCCTCCGCCAACGCCCGCATCTCCGCGTTCTGTTGCTGCGTGACGAGGGTCGCGTTCACCGTGAGGATGTCGGTCAGGGCCTGCCGGAAGCCGTCGACGCGCTCGCTGGTGTGGGTGACGTGGTCGGCGACGTCGCGCAGGTAGCGCTGGAGTTCCTCGTCCGTGCCGTACTTGGAGAAACCGGCGATCAGGCCGTGCAGCATGCCGACCAGGGGGCGGGTCGCGCGCTGGAACTCGACCATTTCCCGGGAGAGTTCGTAGATACGGCGGGACACCGCAGGGTCGCCGCGGAAGACCTCCGTCTCGATCTCGTCGATGTCGTTCTGGACCCCGGCCACCACCGGCGCGTACCCGTCGACCACCGCGTCGAGGATCGCGTACAGCACCGCCTCCGGGCCCAGCTTCAACAGCTCCGGCGTCTCCTCCATACGGCGGCGGACCGCGGAGAGGTCGGGGGCCGCGCCGTGCCGGACCGTGATCACGAAGTCGGGGCCGACGAACACGTGCAGCTCGCCGAAGTCGACCTCCTCCGGGGCGTCCAGGTAGCGGGCCGCGCGCAGGACGACGAAGAGCGTCTCGCCGTAACGCTCCAGCTTCGGGCGCTGATGGGCCTCCATCGCGTCCTCGACCGCCAGCGGATGGAGGTCGAACTCGGCGGCCAGGGAGAGGAGTTCGCTCTCGGTGGGTCGCGCGAGGCCGATCCAGGCCATGCCGGACGGCGTCTCGCGCAGCTCCCGGAAGGTCTCCGTGAGCGTCGCCGGGGAGGACACGCGGACGCCGTCGCTGTACAGGGCGGCCTGCACGACGCTGGCCACCTCGGCGGGCTCGGCGGACGCCGGCTCGGCCGGCTTCGGGGCGGTGTCGGACGTGGGCGGCTGCGGGGGAGTGAGGGCTCGGCGCCAGACCGATCTCATGGCGCTCTTCGCGGCCGGACGGGCGCGTCGCTCGGACATGCGGCTGCCTCCCGGGTCGAACCTGCGGCTGCGTGATCCCGGGCAGGATATACGGGGGATCCTACGGTCTGGTGAACTTGGCCAGGTGAGAGGCCATATCGGCTGATCAAGATGCCCTCTCTTCTCACAAAATCTCACACACCATCCGAGTCGGCGCTATGGAAGGAATCCCACGCTGCCGCTGCCGGCCGCAGGTCCTCCACGTCCGGGTGGACGTACTTGGCCTTGGTGAAGGACGCGTTCGTGTGGCCTGCCCACCGGGCGAGGACCACGTCCGGCACCCCGGACACCGCCAGGTAGGTGAGGCACGAGTGCCGGGCGTCGTACAGGCGCACTCTGCGTATGCCGAGCTGGCTCATCAGCCGGTAGGCGTGCTCGCGCAGCTGCCGTGTGTTGAGCGGCTCGCCGAGGGCATCCACGATCACATAGCCGGAATCCGTGTAGGCCTCGCCCGCCGCCAGCTTCTCGGCCGCCTGCCTCGCCCGGAACTTCTTCAGGGCCTCAGCTCCCTTGGTCGGCAGCGGCAGCGCCCGGTCGCCCGCCTCCGTCTTCGTATCCTTCTCCACCACCGTGTGGTTTCTGATCATCGTGCGCGTGTTGGCGGTCTCCAGGGTGCCGAGCTTCAGGTCGATATCCGACCACCGCAGGCCGCACACCTCGGCCGGTCGCAGGCCCATCAGGCTGAGCAGCATCGGCGCGTAGAGCCGGTCGCCCTCGATGCCCCTGATGAAGGCCTGCACCTCGGCCACGTTCCACGGCTTCGCCCGCCGGCGCTCCTTGCGGTCCCGCTTCTTCGCCTGGTGGGAGATCTTGACGAACTGAGCGGGGTTGGCTGCGATCAGCTTCCGCACCACCGCGCGCGACAGGCACTCCCTAAGCCGGGCCAGGATCGCATCCACCGTGGACACGGCGAGCCCGGTCCCCGCCTTTCCTGCCCGACGACGCCCGGAGACGATGAGGCTGTCGATGAAAGCCTGGACGTCGTCCTCGGTGAGCGCCTGGAGCCGGACGTGGCCGAGCTTCTCGCGCGTGTGGATGAACAGCTTCCGATAGGTGTCGAGCGTGGTCTCCTCGACGTCGCGCGCCTTGAGGTCGAGCCAGGTGTCGATCCACTCGGCGACCGTGACATCGCTGGGTGCGATGAATGTGCCGGTGACCATCTGGCCGCGGATGCGGTCTAGTTCGTCCTGTACCTCCGTCTTCTTGTCCTTGGTGATCGTCAGCTGTTTGCGCTTCAGCACCGGTTTCCCGGTCGCCTCGTCGACGACCGGGTTACCGAAAGCGTCCTTCTTCGGCTCGTAGCCGATGTCGACCACCGTGCGGTATCTGGTCTTGCCGCCTTTTAGGATCACCTTCTTGATCTCGGGCACTGGCTCCTTCTCTCTGGTGGTGAGGGTCAACCACCTCCCGCGAGGCAGACCGCGAGGTTCAGGAGCGGCAACACGGCGAGCCTGAGGCACAGGGCTGGGGAGGTGGAGGGTGGTGAGGACGGGGTGGCGCTGTTCGATGGCGGAGGCGCGCTGCTGGGGGGCGGGCTCGGCTCGGCGTCTCCCGATGATGCCGTACCGGGCGGCTGGTGCTCGGTTTCGAGGGGTGGCCCCGAGGCACCCCCGTTCGAGGTGGGTAAGGCGCCGGCGGGCGGAAACGTCGTGGGGCTGGCGCTGGCCGACGGTCCGGCGGTCGCCGATGGGCTGGCGACGGGCGGGTGGGCTGGCGCTGGTGTGGAGCTGGTGGAGCGGGTCACCGTGTAGGTCACCGTCGGTGCGGAGGACGGTGGCTGCTGCTCGTCGTCCGCCTGTCGCTCAACGATGATCAGGACGATGGCGGTTGCTACGACGAGGGTGGCCGCGGCGGCACTTGCGATCAGCTGGGGGCGGTGTGTCCGCCAAGCATGGCGCGTCGTGTCGGTGACGGCCGCGGCGATGCCGCTGAGGCCTCCGATGTAGAGGCCCAAGTGCCGCTTGCGTCGTACGGGCTGAGGCTGAGTCTCCAGTCCTGTTCCGTCCGCGGCCGGGGCCGCGAGGTTTGGTTCCTCCGGTACGCCCTTGAGGGCGTGCAGTATCCATTCGCTGTTGCGCTCGGCACGCATGTCACTGAGCTGCCGGGAGAGTTGCCTCTCCCGCCGGAAAAGCAGCGCAACGATGATGAAGTTGGTGCTGAGCCCAGCCGCGAGAATGACGTAGATCATTCTCTTCCCCTGTGCACGGTTGGTCTCGGTCTCCGCACAGGTCGGCGCTTCTGTGCGGGGTACACACGATGCGACAGAAGTTGACTCAGGGTGCACAAGTAAACACGTTTCGTGGCCGAAACGTTACTTTCAGCCCGTGCGCGGAGGGTTCTCCTGTACGGGATGGGCTACGGGGAGTACTGCCGCCCCGGCGTCCTCCAGTGCGCCGGCCTCGACACGCTCCGCCAGCCTTCGCAACGCGGGACCGCGGTCGCGCGCCGGAAGCTGCTGGAGCATTTCGAGGATGATGCGCTGCCGCTCGGCGCCCAGTTGAGCGAGCGGATCCGGGAGGCTCGCTGCAGCGCCGGCCCTCTGGATCTGGATCTCGCGAAGGATGTTCGCCGCGTCGTCGCGGCCGGCCTCCGTGAGCCTGTCGGGAGTGACGCCGACCGTGTAGGCCATGTGCGCCAGCGTCCTGGCGGGCGCCGCTACACGGTCGGACTCGCCGACCTTGCCTCTGAAGCCCTTCTCGATCTGTCGCCAGCGGAACCCCTTGATCCGTACGGGGGTTTGCTCTGCGGCTTCTTCGGGGCTGAGGCCGCGTGCCTGTCGGGCCAGACGGATGAGGTCTGCCTCGGGCGGCGGCTGGGGGGTGCCGTGCTCGGGCGAGCCCATGACTACGTCCTCCTACTCTTGTCGACTTTCGTCAACTTCCGTCAACTCTCCCAGGTGTAGGCGCTTGCCCCCAAGCCGAGAACCCCACCGCACAACTCCTTCACAAACGGGTTTCTACTTCTCGCTACTTGTGGCTTGACTGTCTTCTACTTTCATCTACTCTTGAGTCATGTCACCACCCACTCAAGACCCGAAGCGCCTCAGACGGCGGCGGATCGAGGCGGGCCTGAACAAGAAGGAACTGGCCATGGCGGCCGGGATCCATCCGTCGTACGTGACGTGGCTCGAACGAGGAGATCGCGGAGCCTCGCCCCGAGTCCTCAAGCGACTGTCCAAGGCCCTCCAGTGCGAGATCGCCGACCTGATGCCTCCGGAACCGAACGAAGACGAAGAGGCAGGTGCGGTCTGATGGCCGAGGAAGACGTCCCCACGCTCGATGAGGTCCGCAGGTGGCCGGCCACGGTCAGCGTGCCGAAGGCCGCCACCGCGCTCGGCATCTCCAAGAGCCACCTGCACGCCCTGATCAAGCGGGGCGAGTCGCCCGTGAAGGTCCTGCCGCTCGACGGTCGGCACCGCGTCGTCACGGCGGCGCTGGTCCGGCTGCTGGAAGCGGCCTGATGCGGGCTCGGATCCGAGGACTCCTCGGCTGGGTGTGTCCGACCTGCGAGCACCGGAATCCGAAGCACCGGATGCAGTGCCGGAAGTGCCGCAGGGACCGCCCGCTGGGCGCCTGATCCCTCCCCCCGAAACGCGCCGAAGGGCCGCCCGCTTGCAGGCCCGGCGACCCCACGACTCGGCGCCTCCACCACCAAGAAAGCAGAGGTCACCGTGACCACAGAGGTTACCCAGGCTCCCGCCGAGAACGGCGTGAGCGTCCAGCGTCAGAACTACTTCAGGGCGCTGTCACTGGCCGAGCAGATCCTGAGCGAGACGGCCAAGCTCCCCACGAACTTCGACGTCATCGTGCACCCGTGGACGCCGGACGCCCCGGTGCTGCGCTTCTACTTCCACATGGACGTGCCGGGGCTGAGGCAGTTCCGGGACGACCAGATGCTGACCGAGACCCGGGAGGACCGGGCCGATTCCGTCTACATCGAAGCCACGCGGGACAACGTCGACGGCGTGCGCGTGGTCGCGTGGACCCTGCTCACCGCTGATGGGAACGCGGCGGTGTCGGCATGACGATCTCGCCGCTCGCCTTGAAGGCGAAGAAGGTGATCGAGGCCGCGTGGCTGCACGGCCCGTCGTACGACCTGGCGTCGCAGGCCGCGTTCGCGCTGGAGTCGGCGCAGCTGCTCCAGTCACCGGAGACGGCCGCCGAGCACGCGCAGCTGCTGGCCCGGCTCACGGACGCGGACCGGGCGCCGAGCGGGCCGAAGTCGACGCCGGAGACCCGGCTGGAGCAGTACGCCGACCGCCCTCAGCGTGGATTCAACTGCGGTACGGAGCAGGCGCTGTACGAGATCGCCATCGGCCTGCGGAGCGTCCTGTACGACACGCGCCTTCGGCGGGACGACGCCCGCGCCGGACGCGAGGACGCCGAGCAGGAGGCCGAGCGACTGAGGGCGTCGCTGCGGGAAGCGTGCGACCAGATCGCCGCCCTGGAGTCGGACTTGGGTGGTGCCACCGCTCGGGTCGCCGAGCTGGAGCAGCAGCTGTCCGTGAGGGACCGCCCGGTCGACGAGGACCCCATCGCGTTCGCGCTGACCAACAGGGCCGTCGTTCCGGCGGGGTTCTGCCGGAACGAGAGCCCCTACGGCCGCCGGTGCGATCTCACCGCCGGACACGACGGTGACCACGCCATGGCTGATGGCGCTGGTGGGCACTTCGGATGGCCCGCGTCGGACGAGGACGCGACTCCGCAGGTGCGAAAGCTGCGCGAGCTCCTCGCCGGGCAGCGCGCGGCCGTCGAGGACCAGCACGACTCACCGCTGCACCACGACTACCGGATCGGCCGGGACATGCCGGAGGTACGCCCGTGAGCGACCCGACCGTGACCCCGCGCGACCTCGCGGAGAAGAGCACCGTGCAGAGCGGCGACGCCACTCCCGAGACCAAGCGCAAGGCCCCCGAGTGGCCGGACGACTGGGACCAGGTCCTCGACCACGCCATCCGCACATGGAGCGGCGAGTGGTCGCCCCAGCGGGTCGTGTGGCTCTACCTCGCCCGCTACGGCCGCGGCATGTACCGCGGCGACGCCCGCCGGTTCCTCTCCGAGCGCGCGCACGCCGGATTCCTGACGCTGCACGACGGAAACCGCCGCTTCTACACCCTCAACACCCGGAAGGACAGCCGCTGATGGCCACCGGACCCGAGCACTACGAACAGGCCGAGGAACTCCTCGCCGTGGCCGCGGACTACGACCAGGACGGCGCGAAAGAGACCGGCGACCGGTGCCGGACCGAGGCTCTCGTGCGCGCCCTCCTCGCCAACACCGCCGCCACCGCCATGCAGACCGCCGTCGACGGCTCCGAGCCCGGCATGAGCCCTCGCGAGTTCGCGGAGTGGCACCGCGTCGCCGGAGCGAAGGGAGCGACCTCTTGAGCGCCGCACCCGGTCGTCTGACCGATCAGCAAGTCTCGTTCCTGCTCCAGCCGATCAACGGCAACCGTGTCCGCAACCTCCGCGGTATGTCCCACCTCGAAGCGTGGGACGTGCGCCGTCAGCTGATCCGTATCTTCGGGTTCGAGGGCTTCGCCGTGGAGACCCAGGCCCTGGACCTGGTGCATGAGCACGGCAACCCGAACTACCGGAAGAAGAACAAGGCCGGCGAGGAGTACGGGCCGACCTACACCGCGTGGACGATCGTGTACCGGGCTCAGGTCCGGCTCACCGTGAAGACCACCACCGGACAGACCATCGCGACGTTCGAGGACGCTGCCGCTGGCGACGCGGTCAACCAGCCGTCTGTGGGCGACGCGCACGACCTCGCGATGAAGACCGCGCTGTCCCAGGCCCTGAAGCGGTGCGCGGTCAACCTGGGCGACCAGTTCGGACTGTCGCTGTACAACGACGGCTCGCGCAACGCCGTGGTCATGCGGTCGCTCGCGTACATGGGTGAGCCCGTGAAGGAATCCGAGGACGCCCCCGTCGGTCCGGAGCAAACGCCGGAGGGAGCGGCCGAGCCCGACTCGGCACCAACGCCATCCGGCAGCGCGTTGCCCCCACCTGAGCCCGAGCCTCAGCACACGGCCACCGCAGCAGCGCCGCCCCAGCAGCAGCGCCCGGGCGCCATGCCGACGGCCGGGCCCGGCGAGCGTCAGGGCGCCCTCGACGCCATGTGGGAGGCCGCCCGAGCCGTCAACTTCACCGAAGGCCTGCCCGCGCAGTTCCAGACCGCCTTCGGTCACCCCATCGAGCAGGGAACCGTCGCCGAGTTCCGGCAGGCCCGTGACCTCATGACTGGGAGCAACGCCGCATGAGCAACCTCCGCGAACTGGCCCTCGAAGAGGCCACGCTGAAGGCCCTCGCCGACGTCGTCAACGACCGGCTCAAGGCCATCCGAGCACAGACACAGAGCGGACTCGACGAGGCCGACGAGCAGACAGGTACGCGGCAGATCGTCGCCAAGCTGCCCGACGGGACGTCGATCGCCACTTTGTCCCTCACCGACCCGAAGCCCGAGGCCAAGGTCACCGACGCCGAGGCGTTCCAGTCGTGGGTGATGGAAGCCTTCCCCGGGGAGATCGAGCGACGGTTCGTCGCCGAGGTGCGGCCCGCGTTCGTCGACAAGGTGCTCGGCGAGATGACGGCCGCCGGAGTTGCCCGCGTCGTGGACAAGGAGACAGGCGAGCTGCACGACGTGCCGGGCGTCGAGGTGAAGGCGACCCGCTCACGCAACCACTCGCTCCGCTTCAAGCCCGAGGGCCGTGAGGCGGTCGCGAAGGCGTGGCAGTCGGGCGCGCTGGCCCTGCCGGGCGTATCGCCGGCGGCCGTCGAGTCGGGCGAGGCGGCCGAGTTGAAGAAGCTGCGTGAGCGGGACGCGTGGCTGTCGTCGCTGGAGGCTGCCGGCGTCGACAACTGGTCCGGCATGGAGCACGCGGTCGCGCTGCACAACGGCGGTGACGAGTGATGTTCGTCCGTCGCAGTACGTACCGCGCGCTCCAGGCCCGTTACGAGGCGGAGGTCAAGGGCACCGCAGAGCTGAGTTGCTCGATCGTCCGCCTCACCACCGAGGTTGACGGGCTGCGCAAGGAGCTGGAGGCCAAGGACCCCGGCCCCATCGCGATGGGGCGCCGGGAGGCGGACCTCCACCACCGACTCGGCCTCGCCCAGCAGGCGCACCGAGCCCTGGACGAGCAACTCCGGCCGCTCCAAGCCGCGAACGAGGCCATGGCCGCCGAGCTGCGCGCTCTGCGCGAAGGATCGGAGGCCCGCGCATGAGCCCCCTCCACCGGCTGCTCGATCGCGTCCTGCCGCCGACCGGCACTCACCGCGGCCGCCGCGCGAACACGGCCCCGGAGCGCATTGAGGTCCCCCTCGACAGCCTCCTCGGACCACAGTTGCCCGCGTTCGTCGACGTGCCGCACGGGGCGGTCGCCCCGCAGTCCTTCCGCTACTGCCCGCCGTGCGGCGGGGACGTCGCGGTCGTGCTGCATCCCGGCGACACCCATCGGTGCGAGGCCGGCCACTTCACCATCCCGACGACCAACGGGGAGCGCTGATGGTCTTCCGCCAGCACCCGGACACGCTGCCCAACGGCCTCGCTTGGGCCGAGAACGCCGCTTGCCGGGGCGAGGACCTGAACCTGTTCTTCACTCAGGACAAGGCCAAAGTCGCCCGGGCCAAGGCGATCTGCGGGAGGTGCCAGGTCCGTTCGCAGTGCCTCGCTGAGGCCCTCCAGGCCGAGACCGACTCGCGATACGGCGTGTACGGCGCACTGACCGAGGACGAGCGCAGCGAACTCGTGAACGGCCGCCCGCGGGGCCAGCGCGGCAAGAAGGGAACCGGCGGGAAGCCGCTGGCTCCATGCGGTACGCGCGGGGCGTACGACCGGCATGTGCGCAACGGCGAGCCGATCGACCAGGCGTGCCAGGAGGCGCACGACGCACATCTCTCCGTCCAACGGGAGCGCCAGGCGGCCCGGCGCGCGGCCCGGCGCGCGGCCCGGCGCGCGGCCCGGCGCGTGGCGGCTGTGCCGTGACGTCCGAGCAGCCCGAGGACGACGGCCTGGTCCTGCCGCTCCTCGACTGGCGGGACTCCTCGCACTGGTCGCAGATCGCGAAGCCGTGCCGCTACTGCGAGGAGCCCACCCAGATGCGCGACTCGAAGTACAAGCCGGCGCACAAGCTCTGCGCCGAACGCGCCCTTGCTCAACAGGCCGCCGAAGCGGCCGACGCCTACCAGATCGGAAAGAACTGATGGCCTACATCGGGCACCGCTGCAAGTGCGGGCACAGCGACCTCCACCACACCCAGGACGGCACCGGGAAGACCCTCGGCCGCTGCACGGCCGACTACGGCAAAGGGTGCTCGCGGGGCTGCAGCAGGAGCATTCCCGAGCCCGAGGTGATCCCGAGCTTCGACGGCAAGGGCCGCGTTGTGGAGCGGGTCATCGAGCCCGGCGACGGGCTCGCCTCCATGAGCGACAGCCCGACCGTCAGGACGTGCCCCTGCGAGGCATGCGTGGCCCTCTATGCACAGGTCACCGCCACACAGCCCGCCTGACCACGCGGCCGCACGCTCAGGGCGCCCCCACGCCCGCGGCCGCCACCCCGGGAGCCCGCGCCCCCCAGCGCGGGCTCCCGGACCCGCATCGACCCCAGACAGGAACACCATGACCGATCCCGCCCCGGGCGCCGTCCTCAGAGGCGAACGCCGTGAGGAAGTCGCCCGCCGCGCCGCCGAGTTGTACCTCGCGGGCTGCTCGATCAAGTCCACCGGCCGACAGATCGGCCGCTCGTACGGTGCCACGCACACCCTGCTCCTGGAGGCCGGCGTCACGCTCCGGCCCCGCGGCGGCATGCGCACCCGCGCCGGATCGGCGGACCGCTGATGGCCCGCTCAATCGGCATGGCCGCCGATGCCACCGTGTACCGCGCGGTCATCGAGTTCACGAACCGGGACGGCACCAAGGACACGAAGCACGAGGGCCCGTACGGCTCCATCGCGGCTGCTCGTGCCCGCGTCTCGTTCTGGGCCAACTACTTGGCCGACCGCGACGAAGAGACCGGCGAGCGCACCGGCACCAGCCGCGCGAGCGGCTACGTCGAGCGCGGCAGCGTCGAGTGGGAGCGGGCATGACGCGCTACTTCCACGGCGGCATACCTGACCTGAAGCCCGGCGACCTGATCACCCCGCACGCGCCGAACGTCGTCGACGG
Source organism: Streptomyces cylindrosporus (assembly GCF_022698165.1). Lineage (GTDB taxonomy): Bacteria > Actinomycetota > Actinomycetes > Streptomycetales > Streptomycetaceae > Streptomyces > Streptomyces cylindrosporus. The sequence goes on along the minus strand of NZ_JALDAY010000003.1, from coordinate 108,301 downwards.
CTGCGCGATCTGTGCCGCCAAGGCCGCAGGACAGCAGCCCGTCGTCGAGGGCCTCGGCGTTGTCGACCCGCTCACCGAACGCACCGACCGCGTGTACGTGACCAGCGACCGCGAGTACGCCCGCTTCTACGCCTCGAAGTACCCGCTCGGCGACCTATACGTCATCCAGCCGGTCGGCGAGCTGGAGCCGTCCATGGAGGACCACTTCCCCTCCTGGACAGTCCTGGCCGCGCGCGTCGTCAGCGTCTACGACCGCGCCGTACGGCTCACCCCGCACCGCCGCAGGACGCTGCTCCGCCGCTGGCAGATCGCGGACCTCAAGCACGCGCGCGCCCGCGAGTAGACGCCTCGCACGGATCTTGCCGTATCGGTTCCGCAACATCACGGAAAGCAGAGGCAGTTGAGCAACGCCGAGCAGGACCCTCGCGCCCCAGGCAGCGTGCCGAACGCCTTCGGCAACGCGCTGGCCTGGCGTTGGGCACGCGAGATGCCCAGGGCCCTCAAACCCGGCCTGCTCACACTGCTCTACGCCCTGCGCGCCATGGCCAACGCCTCCGGCGAGCTCCGCTTCGGGAGCGGCAAGCCCATCCGGATCCAGGACCTCGCGAAGGCCGCCGGCGCCGACGAGCGGGACGTCCGCGACCGCCTGGAGGCAGCGATCCGGGCGGGGGTCGTCAGGGTCCTCGGGGAGCGCCGCCGGGGCCGTCCCGCGCTGTACGCCCTCGCCATGGCTCCGTGCCCGGACTGGGCTGCCGCGGTGGCCTACCTCGACGGCGTGAAGCAGCTGCGCGAGGAGGCGAAGAAGGAGCGCGCGGCGAAGAAGGGGGCGGCTCTGAAGGCGGGTCCGTGGGCCGACGAGGAGGCCGACAAGTTCGAGGGGCGGACCCCTGAACTTCCCGGCACAGAGTTCGAGGGACCGACCCCAGAAGTTACCGCCGGTACGCGAAACGAAGTTCAGGGGACCGACCCCCGATTGAGTTCGGGGGACCGACCCCCGAATGGTTCAGGGGACCGACCCCCGAACAACCCAGGTAGTAACCAAGGGTCTTTCCATGAGGTGGCTGAGGTTGTTGATCAACCTCAGGTGGATGGGACGCCAGGGACTCCCGACAGCGACCTCCACGACAACCAGCACCCCAACGCCCAGACGTCCGGCTGGACCCTCTGCGCCCGCTGCGGCGACCCCATGCTCCCGCGCTACGGCCGCACCACCCACGCCCACTGCCAGCCCATCACCGAACCCGACAGGACCGCGTCATGAGCACCACCGACGCCGACGACATCCGCGCCGTCGTCCACGACCGCCTCCCCGACACCGGGCTCAGCCGCACCGCACGCCGCACCGCCACCCGACAACTCACCGCCGCCGGCGCCCCCGCCGACGAGATCGCCCGACTCATCGGCGTCACCGAACGCACCGTCTACCGCTACCGCGCCGCCGACCGCCGACACGACACACACGAAACCCAGACCAGCAGCACCTGACCCGCCGTTCATCCGGTTCCGCCCGCCATCGCGCACAGAGAGAAACGATCATGATCGACCGTCTCAGCCTCACCCGCGACCAGCTCGCCGCGCTCCTCGCCCACCACGCCGACGTCCTCGCCGCCGGGTTCCGCGCCGATCTGTCCACCGCGATCCCGGAAGACCAGGAGGGGATTGGTCGTGCGGCTGGCCTCCTGGACCTGCATGCTCAGCGCCTGACCGCCGACGAAGAGACCGTGGCGGTAGCCGAGCTCCTCGACTCGATGATGACGTGCCCGGTCGACCAGCCGGCCGTGGAGCCTGCCGACCAGCCGCGGCTGTTCCACCTCCAGCGCGACCACGACGTCTCCGGTGTCTCTGGCACCGGCCGCGTCGCCAACGGCGTCCTCTGGCCCGACGGCACGGTATCGCTGCGCTGGATAGGCGAGCGCCCGTCCACCGTCCACTGGGACCGCCTCGCCGACGCCAAGCACGTCCACGGCCACGGTGGGGCCACGCGGATCGTGTGGGCCGAGGAGCAGCTCGCTGCACTGACCGAGGCCGACCGCCGCTTCCTGACCTTCGCCCTCGACCAGGCCGCCGAGGAGATGTCCCTCGGCGACGGCTTCACCGATGCCGACCAGTCCGCGCTGGACAAACTCCGCCGCATCGCCAACGAGCAGCCGTGACCATCGCCGCCCTGCGCCGCCTCCTCGACGAGATCGACGAGCAGGGCGGCCCCGAGGCCGCACGCCACTGGCGCCTCCAAATCCCCGACGAGCTGCCCGACGAAAGGACCAGCGCACCCATGTCCCAGCCCATCCCGACCGCCCCGGCCCCGATCGTCGACGTCCAGCTCAAGACGTCCGCCGACGTCCGCCTCCGCGAGCCCGAGAACCTCCCAGTCGGCCAACTCCTCAAGTGGGGCGACAACCACCCCGACCCCGACATCCAGGACCAAGCCGCCCGTGCCCGCGCCACGTTGGCCGGCCTCCGCCAACGCCACGCCGCCGACCAGGAGCTGACCGCGATCACCACGGAGGCCGAGCAGCTGGAGAAGCGCCTCGCCGAACTCCGCGCGCGTGAAGCCGAGCTGGCGCCCAAGCCGAAGCGGAAGCCCACCTCGTACGTCCGCGACTACGACACCCGCGAGGTCCGCGCCTGGGCCGACGCGAACGGCATCGACTGCCCCCGCGTCGGCCAGCTCCCGAAGCGCGTCCTCGACGCCTGGCGCGCGTCCCGGCCGCAGGCCTCCGAGGAGCCGCAGTGATCGCCGTCCTCGGGTTCGTCGCCCTCGTCGTCCTGTGGACCGCTGCGCCACTGATCGCGCTGGCCCCACGCCGAAGCCCAGGCCCGTCGTGGGCCCGCGGCCCCATCCGTGCCGCCCTCTACGCCCGCCGGAGCACCCGATGAGACGCACCACCCACTTCCTCGCAGCCCTCTACACCGTCCTCGCCCTCGGCCTCCTCCGCTGCGCCCTCGTCAGCTACCAGGCCGACGCCTGGGGCTACACCGCCTTCTTCACCGCGGCCTCCATCGGCTCGGCCCTCGCGATCGTCCACGGCTCGTGGCTCCTCGACGAGTACCGCCACCTCCTCGCCCGCGCCGACGCCGACAACCGGGCACACGCCCGCGCCAACGCGAACGACGACGAGACCGTGCGCCGCGTCCTCTCGGCTGCCTGCTGCGAGACCTGGTGGACGTCCTGCGGCTTCCACCACGACCCGACCTGCCCCAACGACCAGCACCGGAGCAACGCATGACCGACCGCCTGACTGCCGACACGATCACCAGCGACCAACTCACCGACCTGTACGAGCGCCTGGCGCAGACCGAGGAACTCCTCCGCGTTGCGAACGACACTTCCAACCGGTCCGAGGCCGAGCGCGCTAAGGCAGTGAGGCGCGCCAAGCTGGCCGACTCGGTGACCGCTGAGACGAAGCGGCTGATGGAGCGCCGCACGACGACTCTGCGCGAGCGCGCCGAGCGGGCCGAGGCCACCAACGCCCGCGTGCGCTCCCTGGCCGAGCAGTGGGTGAAGGCCGGGCCGCCGCCGCTCGGCACGTCCATGTCCCGCTGGTGGGACGCCCGCCTCGCCGAGCTGCGCACCGCCGTCATCAACGAGCCCGACCACGGCGCCGAGGACACCACCACGTTCCTCGTCGACCGCCCGTTCCGCTCCCACCGCACGTCCGCCTGCGGCTGCACGTACGGCGAGCGCTGCCCCAACTGTCGCGACTGACCAGGACCACGGAGGACTGACCCATGCCCGAGATCACGGACGAGCAGCGCGACCGGATGCTCGAACGCATCGTCACCGTCGTCGCCGAGATCCGGAAGATGGCCGAACTCGTCGCGCCCGCCATCGTCGCCGCCGTCGCCCAGATGAAAGAGGCGATGGACGGGCTGCGCGAGGCCGGACTCCTCGACGAGGACTACAAGCCCATCAAGCCCACCGACCGGCCCGCCTGACAGTCCCCATACGGGCCACCGCGCCGCCGCTGAGCATGCGGAAGGGGCGCGCTCAACGTCTCCCCAGACCAGCGCGCCCCCAGGCGGAGATCACCATACGCCCCACAAGCACCCGGAGCGCACGATGACCACCGCCCCCCAGCACCTCCTCACCGTCCTGCGACACTGGTCCGACCTCCAAGACGCCCTCGGTGCCCAGACCGCCCCCGTCTGGCCCCCCGCCGGCCGCATGTCCGACTTCCTTCGCGCCCTGGACCAGCGCGACGCCGAAGAGGTCGCCTACGAGCGCTCGCAGGCCCTTCTCGATCGCATCCTGGAGCGGGCCGACAGCGCCTCGGACGCCCCCGGCGAGCGGCCCATCCCGATCCGGCTGACCATCCACGAGACGATGCGCGTCGTCCAGGCCTCCCTGGTCCACTGCGCCGACGTCACCGCGGCCGCCGTGCAGCGCTCCCCGATGCCCGGCCCGCCCGCCCACTGGCCGGCCGCCGACCGTACCCGCCGTGAACTCCTCGCCCTCCGGGACTCCAAGGACCCGCGCCGTTGGAAGTTCGTCGGTGACCGTACGGCCGTCGACGCCGCGCTGTGGCTGTACTGCCGCGTCACCGACCAGCACGGCCCCTTCCGGCCGCTCTCCGAGGCGCAGCGGGGGCAGATCGCCAACGTGGCGGCGGGAGCAGCCGAGCGCGTCGAGCAGGCCCTGGACGTCGGCGAGCGCACTGTCCCGCTCACGCGCCCCTGCCCGGAGTGCGGCGGCCGCATCGAGATGCACGGAGGGGCTGGCGTCTCACCAATCGCTCGCTGTACCTCCTGTGGGCACATCTGGACCGAACAGCCCAACCCCGCCGCGTTGTTCAAAAAGGATCAGCCGGAAACCTGCATGAGGTTCAGGCAGAAGGACACAAGTCAATCAGCCGAGAGCCACTGAGCCTCCCGAAACCAGCTTGGCGGCAGTCCGGGAGGCCTTCAGCGGTTCAACCAGATGGATCCGAGCAGGGTAGGTGAACCACCTTGAATTGCGATTGCCCTCCTGGCAGGGCTCAAACCCGTAAGAAGACAATCCGTCGCGTAGTGCACACGGCGCTCTTCAGCGCGACCCGGGGTGCCGCGTATGGACTCGGGGTTGCCGCAGCGAGTGGCCTCGCTGCTTGGTGGGCCAGCACTCGCTAGGCAGTTCAGCGCCGAGCCCCCGCACCCGGCGGTGCGGGGGCTCAGTCGAGGATGCCCAGCTCGGTGTCCGGGCGGCAGAACGCGCACGCGTCGAGCTGGGCATCCGTGAGGGCCAACCGTGCCTCCTGCGGCTTCACCGGATGCGTGAGGTAGGCCGTCATCTGGCAGTCGTCCATATGTACCTTGGCCTCGATCGGCCCGTCCGGCGTCCGCCGCTGCTCGATCATGAACCCCGTGGAGCCGCGCTCGCTGCGAGTTGGTGAAGGCCCCAGCGCGGTCGGACGCACGGCCGCGTGGCGAGGCTGCGGGGTGCCGGCCTTCACGGGCTGCCCAGCCTCGGCCACTGCCAGGGCGCGGCGTACGGCGTCCGCCTGGAGCCGCAGGTAGATGACCACGGCCTCTTCCTCGGCGAGCTGCTTGTCCAGGAACGCCAGGATCGCTGGCAGGCGGGGCGGATCAGGGGGCAGCTCGTGCATGTGTTCGATTCAAACATCAAGCCCCCGCCTGGTCGAGGTGGGGGCTCGCGTGCGGTCGTCTACTGCTCGGTCTGGTCCTTCTTCGGCCGGGTGGTGCCCGAGCCTTTGTAGCCGCGGAACACGTCCTGGACGGTGCTGAGCTTGATCTTGAGGTAGTCCGCGATCTCCCGGTACGACATGCCCTCGCCGTCGGCGTTGAGCTCGCGGATGAGCTCGGATCGCTCCTTGGACCACTCTGGGTTCCGGCGCACCTGCTCGGCCATGATCCGGCTCTTCGCGCGCACTCGCTCCACGCGATCAGTGATCTGCTCGACCGCATCCAGGGCGTCCGACACGCGGCGCACCTCCTCGTCGCTCATCCCGGCCCTTTCATTCCGGTGGGCCGCTTGCTCTGGACTGTAGGGGACCCCTACAGTCATGGGCAAGCAGCACGCGCTGCACAACAGTGAGCCCCCGACCCGGAGTTGCCGCTCCATATGGGCCGGGGGCGCCCACCTTCAACACCACGAAGAGGCAGGCATGCCCGAGCGTATCCACCGGCCCCCTGACCAGCCCAGCCCCGTCGTCGAGGACGCGCACGCCACCGCGCCCCAGCTCCTCGCGCGAGCCCACGTCGACTACCAGCACAGCCAGTACGCCACCCAGGAGCACCAGGCCCAGGGCGGCGCCGGCGTCCGCGAGGGCGTCCTCCCGGGAGGTTCGAGCTGATGAGCCTCCGCGACATCGCCCGCAGCCTCCGGCCGGGCAACGACCAGCAGCTGGCCACCGACCTCAGCACCCAGCGCCGCCAAGGCCACCACCGCAGCGTCGGCAAGGCCGCGGCCGAGGGCCAGGCCTGGGAGGACCGCGACCGCAAGCTCGACCGACTCGGCGACCGCCAAACCGACTGGGACGACTGACCATCACCGACCGGCCGGGCCCGCGAAATCCCCCACGCGGGCCCGGCCACGCCTCTTGGAGCCCCCATGAGCACCCCGCCGCCCGTCGGCAAGCCCATCTCCGTCAAGGTCGACGCCCAGCTGTACTACGACCTCCAGACGATGCTCTCCACCGGTATGACGATCACCGACGCCGTACGGTCCGCGATGCGAATCGTGGCCGGCACCTACCGCAAGGTGTGGGATCACACCGACGTCCCGTCCGGCGTCCGTCCGACGATCGAGCGCTTCTGGATCACACGGTATGACCCTGGTGACGAGCCCGAGCGCGGCACATCCCAGTCGACCGTCCCTACCGCGTACTGGCTCCGTGCGACGCCCGAGCGCACCGAGACAGCCCCACGTCCTACCGAAGCGCCAGCGCCTGCGGCGGCGGTACGACCGGAGGGGCCATGGCCGGACTCGCAGTGATCCAGGCGATCCTCTGGCCGGTCCTCGCCGCCCTCAGCGCGGCCGGCCTGCTCGCCATCGCACCTCGCCGCGCCCCGCTGCTCTACCTCGGCCCGGCCGCGTGCACCGTCGCCCTCATCACCCTCGCCGTGGCCTACGCCGCGGCCGACTGGAGCCACTGACCCATGCCGTACATGGCCATCAACCTCGGAGGCGTCACCGCCGGCGTCTCCGTCATCCTCTGGTTCGCCGTCCGCTGGTGGTTCGCCGAGCACCGACGCTGGACCGCCCTCGTCCCGTTCGTGCTCGCCCTCCTGTACGGCATGCTTGCCGCGCTCGCCGCCTTCGGCTCCGCGTCCGCCCTCGGCCTCGCCGTGTGGCTGAACCTCTGGGCTGCGAACGTCGCCGGGTACGTCGGATTGGTCTGGGGCGTCGGCGGTAACGCACCCGACGTCACCCGCGCCAGCCAGCTGGCCCTCACCGACGGCGGATACGTCACCGTCCTGCTCATGACCGTCGTCTTGATCGCCCTGTGCAAGTTCGCGAAGAAGATCCCCACGGGAAAGATCGTCGCGGGCGCGTTCGCGGGCATCGCCATCGCCCTCTCCGGCAGCGTGGCCGGCGTCGCAGCCATCCCGCTCGGCTCCGGCGCCAACTTCATCGGCGCCGGCTTCGCGCAGGCCTTCGGATGAGCACCGCAGAGAGCGAGCCCGAGGAGCCGACCGCTGAGGCCGCCGACGCCGAGGAGCCGGGGGAGAGGGCCGAGAAGGCCGCCCGCCTTGTGCTCACCGTCGTCGCCGGTCTCGCACTGTGGGGCCTGATCGCCGCGTTCCCGTGGATCGCGTACGTCGTGGTCGGGATCCTCGGCACCGTCGGCTGGCAGAAGATCCGGGCCTGGTCCGCAGCGCGCCGCGGCGAGACGGCCGAGCCCGCCGAGGAACCTGCCGCGCCGGACGTCGGCGAGGCCCTGCGGCGCCTCGTCGGCGACGACAAGGGCGTCCTTCTCACCGCGCTGCGCGAGGACTTGAAGCTCCCCGACACCAAGGCCGTGAAAGCGCTCCTGGCGGCCGAGGGCATTCCGTGGAAGGCCGGTCGTACACGAGCGGGGAATGGGCCGTCCGTACGCCGGGAGGACATCCCGGCCGCCCCCTCCCCGGTTGCTGGCGGCCCTCACCGCGACGGTTGTTGTTGCAGGTCAGGCGGCAACACCAACAGCAACAACGATCCCGAAACTGGCTCGGGGGAGGGGTTGCGTGTCGTGGTCATCGGCAATGACGGAAAGATCATCTACGACCCGAGGGACAACACAAGCCACCACGTCCAGTAGCCCGCCTCACACCTCGGCCCTGTCGCGAACCCCTCCCGCGGCGGGGCCTTCGTGCGCCACCATGAGCCCATGCCTGCCTCCCTGACGTTCCGCGGCGACGACAAGGACATGACCTTGGACGAGCTCGCCGACTTCATCGAAGCCGCCCGCCGAGCTGGTGTGCCGAAGACGAACCCGGTCCGAGCCGAGCTGTCGACGAGCGGAAAGATCAAGGAAGTTGAGGTCGCACTCTCCGAGGACGACGACTGAGCGCCTGCACGCGGAATCCGGGCGGACGACGTAGCCTCCGCGCGTGGACTGGAAATGGACCATCACCGCCGTACTGCCCGTCATCACGTTGGTCCTTGGCGCGTGGCTGAACCAGCGAAGCGATGAACATCGCGAAGAAGCGGCGCTGCGGCGTGAAGAGAGGCTCCGCCAACTGGAGCGAGAGCACGCACGGTTGGACCGCAGGGAGTCGTTCGAACTGACTCATCTTGAAGAGGTCTACGCAGCCCTGAGAAAGGCAAACACGGCAGCCCTCAAGTTCCGTGTAGTCCGTACGTCCGGCGGCGATGTAGACGCGCCTGGTCGGGAGCTCAATGAAGCAAACCGCGAGCTCAGCAGCTTGACGCGACTCGTCCTTGACGATGACATCCGGGAGAAGGTGCAGCAGGCGCAGATTGACGCCGGTGCCATGGCTATTGACCCAGCTACTCATGCTGACGCCCCTTCGACGGGAGTGCAGGCTCAGCACAGTCTGGGTGAGGCCCAGGAAGCGATCGCTAAGCGCCTCAGGGAGATCTATGGGCCACGACCACTGCGCCCGTAGTTGCACTCTGCACGATCATGTCGCATCCTGGCCTCACGTCCGGCGTGCCCGGACCCAGACACCCCGAAGGCCCACCAAAGCGTGGGCCTTCACCGTTTCCCCACCAACCGCCCAGGTCCCATGCGATTCTGACCTCCAACGCGACTCCTGGGGGGAGATGAGCATGGGCTCGACACAGCGCGTCGTCGAGAAACGTGGCGCGAACCACGGACTGCACCTGGTCCTCACGATCCTGACCTGCGGCATCTGGGCTATCACCGGCTGGCCGATCGCGGCCGCCATGGGCCGCAAGAAGGTCACGCACATGCCCGTACAGCAGCAACTGCCGCCGCCTCAGCAGGCGTACGGCTACCCGCCGCAGCAGCCCTACCCGCAGCAGTACGGCCAGCAGCCCCCACCGCAGTACGACGCCCCGCCCGCCGGCACCCCGCCGTACGGCTACCAGCAGCCCCCGGGGCAGTACCCGCCGCAGCAGTAGCTTCGCCCCCGAGACTGGCCCGGCTCGCGCCCCTGCGCGGCCGGGCCTTCGCACGCCTACGCGGTCGTGGCGATGTCTCCCACGTAGTGGAGCTGCACGGTGTCGGGGAGCCCGTTGATCGGACCGTCCCCGTCGTTGATGGAGTACCGGCAGTGGATGCCCGGCTCGGTGGGGTGCGGGAGGTGGAACTCCGTTGGCCCTGCGGTCGCTTCGAGCGTCTGGCCCTGGTGTGGCCCGCTCATGATGTGAAGGTTCATAGCGGCGCACCCTGCATCCTTGGCGCGTAGATATGCAAATCGGGCGGAGGTGGCCATGCCCAACCAGTGGACCCCGGTCACCGTCGAGGACCGAGCCGAGATCATCCGCCTCCACGGCGAAGGCAAGGGCCGCAACGAGATCGCCCGGCTCACGGGCCGCGCCCAGCGCACCGTCAGCGTCATCTGCGCCGAGGAAGGCCTCGTGTTCGACGCGTCGATGACCGAGGAAGCCACTCGGCACCGCGTCGCCCAACTTGCCGCGCTCCGGGCCGACACCGCCGTTGACCTTCACCTCGACGCGCTCCGGCTCACGCAGCAGATGTGGGAGCCCGCGACCATCTACAACTTCGGGGGCAAGGACAACACCTACAACGACCACCACGTGGACGAGCCGCCCGCCGGCGACAAGAAGAACCTCATGGCCGCGGCCGGGATCGCCCTGGAGAAGTCCCTCAAGCTCGTCCCGCCCGCGGACGACGCCGGCGCCGAGGACGCCCGCTCGATGCTCGGTCAGCTCATGGTCGGCCTCAAGGCCGCCTACGACCAGGCCGTCGCCGAGGAGGGCAGCACCGGCGAGGAGGCGGAGGGTGAGTCTCCTTGATGCGCTGCCCCTGTCCCGCAAGCAGATCATCTCCGTCGTGGAGGCCGACTCGCGGATCAACGCCTGGGAGGGCTCGGTCCGTTCAGGGAAGACCATCGCCTCGCTGCTGCGCTGGCTCATCTTCGTCGCGAACGCCCCCACTGGTGGCGAGCTGGTCATGGTCGGGCGCACCCGCGACTCGCTGTACCGGAACGTCATCGCACCGCTGACCAACCCGGAGATCTTCGGGAAGCTCGCCAAGCAGGTCGACTACAACCCCGGCGCGCCGATCGCGATCATCATGGGCCGGATCGTGCACGTGATGGGCGCCAACGACGCGAAGGCCGAGCCCAAGGTCCGCGGCATGACCTGTGCCGGCGCGTACGTCGACGAGGCGACCACCCTCCCGCAGTCCTTCTTCGACCAGCTGGTCGCGCGCTGCTCGGTCAAGGGCGCGAAGATCTTCACGACGACCAACCCCGACAACCCGGCGCACTGGTTCCGCCGCGACTACCTGAAGCGGCCGGCCGAGACGCGCCTCCGCTCCTGGCACTTCACCCTCGACGACAACCCGTACCTCGACCCCGAGTACGTCGCCAGCCTCAAGTCCACGTACGTGGGCCTGTTCTACCGGCGGAACATCCTCGGACACTGGGTCCAGGCAGAGGGCGCCATCTACGAGGCCTTCGACGAGCAGCGGCACGTCGTCGACGAACTTCCGCACATCCAACGGTGGCTGTGCGACGCGATCGACTACGGCACCACCAACCCGTACTCGGACCTGTTGATCGGTCTGGGCGTCGACCAGCGGCTCTACGTCGTCTCCGAGTACCGCTGGGACTCGCGCGCCGAACGGCGGAAGAAGACCGACGCCGAGTACTCGGCAGCCCGACGGCAGTGGCTCGCCGGAGTCGCGCACCCGCACTCCAACGTCCTGGGTGTGCAGCCGGAGTGGACGGTCGTCGACCCGTCCGCCGCCTCGTACATCGAGCAGCTGCACCGCGACGGCGTCTCCGGCGTCACCCCCGCCGAGAACACGGTGCTGGACGGCATCCGCACGGTCTCCTCGCTGTTCGCGGGCGACCGTCTGCGAATCCACCCGTCCGCCGTCGGCCTGATCGAGGAGATCCCGGGCTACTCCTGGGACGACGAGGCCGCGGAGAAGGGCGAGGACAAGCCCATCAAGGTCAACGACCACTCCTGCGACGCGCTCCGGTACGGCGTCCGTACGACTGAGGCCCTGTGGCGGCCGCACATCCCGATGCTCCTGGAGGTGGCCGCGTAATGCCTCTGCCCACCGCAGACACCCCGTGGCCGCCGATCGACGACCGCGTACAGAACGCCCTCGCCGACTGGGACGCCTGGTACTCCAGCGAGCCCGACCGCCTCGAAGCCCGCTACACCGGCCGCGGCTACCGCGAAGCCGTCGACCGGCCGGCCCAGTACCGCGGCGGCATCGTCGGACGCCTCGCCCGCTGGTTCTGGGGCAACCCCACCCCCGAGGGCGAGAAGCGCGACAAGCTCCATGTCCCCCTCGCTGGGGACATCGCCCGTACGTCGTCCGAGCTGCTCTTCTCCGAGCCTCCGAAGCTCGTCGCCCCCGAGGGCGCCAGCGACGCCACCCAGCAGGCCCTCGACGACCTCATGGAGAAGGGCCTCCAGCCGACCCTCCTGGAGGCCGGCGAGGTCTGCGCCGCGCTCGGCGGCGCGTACCTGCGCGTCGTCTGGGACGAGGACGTGTCGGACCGGCCATGGATCGACACCGTGGCCGCCGACCGCGCCGTCCCCGAGTTCCGGTACGGCCGGCTCGTCGCGGTCACCTTCTGGACCGTGCTGGAGACCGAGGGCCGCGCCGACAACCGGGTCTTCCGGCACCTGGAGAAGCACGAGAAAGGGCGCATCTACCACGGCCTGTACGAGGGGTCGACGACGAGCCTCGGCGCGGTCCGGCCGCTCGACGACCACCCCGCCACGGCACCGCTCGCCTCCATGGTCGACGCGGAAGGCGGCCTCGACACCGGCGCCCCGGACCACCTCACCGCCGCGTACGTGCCCAACGTCCGCCCCGCACGCGCCTGGAGGCACATCCCCACGGCCGCCTACTGGGGACAGTCCGACTTCCAGGGCATCGAGGGCCTGATGGACGCCCTCGACGAGACCTACTCGTCGTGGATGCGGGACGTGCAGAACGGCAAGGGCCGCATCGTCGTGCCCCAGTCGATGCTGGAGTCCCAGGGACCCGGGCAAGGGGCATCGTGGAGCGAGGAACGCAGGGTCTACAGCGGACTCAACATGCTCCAGCGGCCGGGCGACCCCAACCCGCTGGAAGTCGTGCAGTTCGAGATCCGCGTCCAGGAGCACCGCGACACCTGCGCCGAGCTGATCGAGCAAGCCGTACGACAGGCCGGCTACTCGGCCAGCACCTTCGGGGAGACCGGCGACGGGTCCGCCATCACCGCGACCGAGATCCGCGCCCGCGAGCGCCGCAGCATGAGCACGCGCGGGCGCAAGGCCCTGTACTGGGGCCCGGCCATCGCGGACATCACCGCGGCGCTCCTGGCCGTCGAGGCAGGCGAACGGTTCCGCGTCCAGGGCCTGGAGCTGGAGCCGCCGAAGGTTGAGTTCCAGGACTCGATCAGCGAGGGGCCGACCGAGCTGGCGACCACGGCCGAGCTGCTCCGCCGCGCCGAGGCCGCCTCCACGGAGACGCTCGTCCGGATGGTCAACCCCGACTGGGACAAGGACCAGGTCGCCGCCGAGGTCGACGCGATCCTCGGCGAGTCAGGCCGCGTGGTCGCGGACCCGACGCTGACCGGAGCCGAAGGGGGCGCGCCGGATGCCGGTTTCCCCAGCGATGGCGGAGGATCTGGCGGCTGAGGTCGCCCTCCTGTACGAGGATGCCGAGGCCGCGCTCCTGGAGCGCCTCGCCAAGGCGCTGGAGGCCGACATCGAGTCGCCCCGGTGGGCGGAGCTCAAGCTCGCCGCGATCGGCAACCTGCGGACCGCCGTCGAGACCGTGGCCGAGGCCCTCCAGCGGGACAGCGACGGCGCCGTACGCCGCGCGCTGATCGAGGCATACAACCGCGGCCGGCAGGCCGCGGTCGCCGAGCTCGGGGCGCTCGACATCGGCCGGGAGCTGGTGGCCCGCAGGACGCTGCCGAACGCGCCCGCCGTGGACCGGCTGGCAGCGTCCATGGCCCAGGACACGCGCCCCGTGTACGCGCGGATCACCCGCTCGGTGATGGACGCCTACCGGCGCGTGGTCGCCCGCGCGTCCGGCAACGTCCTGCTCGGCACCACGACCCGCCGGCAGGCCGCGCAGCGCGCCCTGGACCAGTTCGCCCAGCGAGGCATCACGGGGTTCGTCGACCAGTCGGGCCGGTCGTGGGACATGGCTTCGTACGCCGAGATGGCCGTCCGCTCGGTCACCGCCCGCGCCGCCGTCGAAGGCCACGTCGACGCCCTCGCCGAGATCGGCGTGGGGCTGGTCATCGTGTCGGACGCTCCGCTGGAGTGCCCCCTGTGCCGACCGTGGGAGGGCGAAGTCCTCGCCCTGTCCGGGCCGTCCGGCCCGCACACCGTGCGCGCCGAGCACGTCGCCCCGCCCGCGCAACCCCGCCGCGGACTACTACGCCGCGGCGGCCCGGCGCCGACGGTCGTCGTGCACGTCGCCGGATCCCTCGTCGAGGCGCGCGCAGCAGGCCTGTTCCACCCGAACTGCCGGCACTCGCTGTCCGCGTACCTACCCGGGCTGACGACGCGGCCTCCGCACCACGCGACCCCGGGTACGACGTACGAGGACACGCAACGGCAGCGGGAGATCGAGCGGCACATCCGGGCGTGGAAGCGCCGCCAGGCCGCGGCGGTGGACGAGGCCGCACGTCGCCGCGCTGGCGCCTTCGTCCGCAAGTGGCAGGCGGAGATGCGCGGGCACGTGGCCGCGCACCCGGACCTGCGCCGCAAGCCGCAGCGCGAGCAGATCGGCGCCGCGCACTAGTCGGCGGGATGCTCCCGGTTGAACTGGGTCAGCTCCTGCTCGGTGCAGTTAGGACAACGCGGGGAGCCCTGGGGCTTCTTGATGCTTGGCCCACCCCAGGAGCGCTGCTCGAACACGCGCTGCACCAGACCAGCACCACACCGTCGGCACTCCCCGCTTGCGGGGACGTCGTAAGTCGCCATGCCCTCACGGTAATCCGCTGTACAGCGGCTCGGGGCTGGCACAGCAATTGAGGTGATCCGCACGGATCCCTCGAACCCGAAACGGGAGAACACCATGCAGGTCCCTTTCAAACACCCGCTCGCCACACACCACGCCATGGAGGTGCTCGGCTACCGCCGCAACGGCTCGCCGATCTACGCCATCGCGGGTGGCAACGGCGAGGGCGCAGGCGGCTCCGGATCCGGCGCGAGCAGCGGCGGTGAGGGAGGCCAGGGCGGCTCCGGCGACGGTGGCGCGGCTGGCGGCAACGACGGCCAGGGCTCCGGCCAGCAGGGCGCCGACGGAGGCCAGGGCAGTACCGGGTCGGGCAGCGAGCCCGACTGGAAGGCACTCGCCCGCCAGTGGGAGAAGCGCGCCAAGGACAACAAGGATGCGGTCGACGAGCTCGCCGCTCTGAAGGCGTCCCAGATGAGTGACCAGGAGAAGGCCGTCGCCGACGCCGAGAAGCGGGGCCGCACGGTCGCCGCCATCGAGCACGGCAAGGAACTCGCCGCCGCCCGCTTCGAAGCCGCCGCCTCGAAGGCCGGCGTCGACCTGGGCGAGGCAGCCGAACTGATCGACACCGCACGGTTCGTCGACAAGGACGGCAAGGTCGACAGCGACGGCATCACGGCCGCCGTGAAGAAGCTCGCCAAGCTCGCCCCGAAGGGCGCCGGGCGCTCCGGCGGGGACATGGGCGGCGGAGGCGGCTCCGGCGACCAGGCCGCATCCATCGACAAGCAGATCGAGGACGCCACGAAGGCCCGGAATTTCCCCGAGGTCTTCCGACTCAAGCGGCTCAAGTCCGCACAGACCACATGACCTGAGGAGGCACCATGGCCGGCATCACCGGAATGGGCACCACCTTCAACCTGCCCAACTACGCGGGCGAGCTCTTCGCGATCACGCCCGACGACACCCCGCTGCTGTCGGCCATCGGCGGCCTCACCGGCGGCGGTCAGACGACGTCGACCGAGTTCGAATGGTCCACCTACGACCTGCGCGACCCGGCGCAGCGCACCAAGACGGAAGGCGCGACCGCGCCGACCGCCGAGGAGAGGGTGCGCGGCAACGTGCGGAACGTGTGCCAGATCCACCAGGAGAAGGTGTCCGTCTCGTACACCAAGCAGGCCGCCGTCGGGCAGATGGCGACCCCGCAGTCCGCGCCCTTCAACAGCGTGAACGGGTCGAACGCGGTCACCAACGAGCTGGACTGGCAGACCGCCCAGGCCCTGAAGTCTGTCGCCCTGGACGTGAACTGGAGCTTCATCAACGGCTCGTACGTCAACCCGACCACCAACGCGACCGCGCGGCAGACCCGCGGCCTGCTCCAGGCGATCACCACGAACCGCATCGCGAGGGGCACTTCGGTGTCCGGCGCGACCTCGGCGACGGACACGATCACCGCGACCGCGCACGGGCTGTCCGTCGGCAACAAGATCGTGTTCACGGCGATCGGTGCGATGGCGGGCGTGGTGCCGGGCCGCATCTACTACGTCGTCACGGTGACCGACGCGAACAACTTCAAGATCAGCAGCACGTCCGGCGGCGCGGCGATCACCGTCGGCACCGCGACCGGCATCGCCTTCACGAAGCCGTGGGCGACCGCGCTGACCACCGACCACGTCAACGACATGCTCCAGCTCGCCTACGACAACGGCGGCATCAGCGAGCAGGAGACGGCGACGCTGCTGTCCAACAGCGTCCAGAAGCGGGCCATCACCAAGGCGTTCGCCTCGGCCTACGGGCAGTACCGGGAGACCTCCCGCAACGTCGGCGGTGTCAACATGACCACCATCGTCACGGACTTCGGCACGCTGAACCTGATGATGGACCGTCACATGCCGCAGGACACCATCGCCGCGGTGTCCCTGGAGCAGCTGATGCCGGTCTTCCTGAACATCCCCGGCAAGGGCGTGTTCTTCGACGAGCCGCTCGCCAAGACCGGCGCCTCGGACGAGCGCCAGCTGTACGGCGAGATCGGCCTGAAGTACGGGCTGGAGCGCGCGCACGCCGTGCAGACGGGCCTGGTGATCTGACATGGCGATCTACCAGCGTGGCGCGGGCGACCACATCGCCGAGCGCGTGCAGCCGGAGCCCGGCAGCGAGGAAGAGCAGCGGCTCGAAGAGCTGGTCGCCCGCAGCGAGGGCGGCTGGCACCGAGCCGAGGACGAGGCGCCGGCCAAGCTGGCGCCGAAGGACCCGCCTGAGGGTGGCGGTGGTGAGGGGAGCGGTAGCGGGCCGGAGGACGTGAAGCCTCCGGCCCGTTCCGCGTCCAAGGCGGACTGGGTGGCCTACGCCGTCGCCCAGGGCGCCGATCAGGCCGAGGCGGAGGGCAAGACGCGCGATCAGCTTGTCGAGCTCTTCGCGGACGGGAGCGGTGACTGATGGCCCTGACGCGCACACGGGTGTCGCTGTCCCTGGCGGCTACGCAGACCAAGCCGGACGATCTGTCCGTCCCGCAGGATGTCGTCGAGTACCTGAAGTCGCTGTCCTTCGCGGACGGGGCGGGGGCGGGCGCGGCGAACCTGATCTTCCACGATCAACGGACCGTGGCCGCATCCGCGACCGACACCCTGGACCTGGCGGGGACCCTGGCCGACAAGTTCGGCCAGACCCTCACCTTCGCCCGCATCAAGGCGATCATCGTCGTCGCGGCCTCGGCGAACACGAACAACTGCCAGGTCACCCAGCCCGCCTCCAACGGTGTTCCGGGCGTCTTCCTCGCCGCGGGCGACGGCATCGTCGTCCAACCGGGCGGCATGTTCATGTGGGTCGCCCCGTCCGCCGCGGGCGCCGTCGTCACCGCGGGCACCGGCGACCTGTTGGCCGTGACCAACAGCGCGGCCGGCACATCGGTGACCTACGACGTGCTGATCCTCGGCGCGGCGACGTAGGGGGGTGCCCGGTGGCCCGGACCTACGCCACGCAGGCGGACTACCAGAGCTTCACCGGGCAGACCCCGCCCACGGACATCAACGCGCTGCTCGCCAAGGCCTCCAGGTTCCTGGAGAGCAACGTGTTCCGGCTGTGCCGGTACGAGGTCGACGCCGACGGCTACCCCGCGAACACCGTGGTGAAGCAGGCCTTCACCGATGCCGTGTGCGCGCAGGCCGAGTGGTTCGACGAGACCGGCGACACCACTGGCGCGGCCGGCGCCGGGTGGGGCAGTGTCTCGCTCGGCTCGGCCCAGCTGTCCCGGTCGGTCACCAACGTGACCGGGAACGCGTCACCCGCGCGGGAAGTCGCCCCGGCCGCGGTGGATGCGCTGTCCTCGCCGGACCTGACGCCGGACATCTTCCGGCTCGGGGAGGTGTGCACCTGGTGAGACTTCCCGGCATGTGGCTGCGCCACCAGGTGACCGTGGAGCCGTACGAGGGGGATTCCGCGGTCGGCCCGCTGTACGGCGACCCCGTGGTGGTGCGGTGCTTCCTGGAGGAGAAGAACCGGCTCGTGCGCGCACCGGACGGCCGCGAGGTCACCTCCGGCGCCACTGTCTACTGCCGCCTCGACGCCGTCGACGCGCCGCCGGAGTCCAGGGTGACGCTGCCCGGCGGCCGGCAGACGACGGTCATCGACCAACTGCGGCGCGACGGCGGCGGGTTGCCGCTCCCCGACCACCTGGAGGTGCAGCTCGTATGAGCCAGTACACCCGCTTCCGGTTCGAGGGCCGCCGCCTGTGGACCACACGGGGCCAGCGCCTCGCGAGCGAAGGGCTGCGGCGCGGCCTGGAGCACGTCCTCGCCGAGTCGAGGAAGATCGTGCCGCTGGAGGAGGGCACCCTCGAACGCTCCGGCCGCGTGGACGTCGACGGACTCAACGGCGCGGTGTCGTACGACACCGTGTACGCGCGTCGGCAGCACGAGGAACTGACCTGGAAGCACTTGCCGGGCCGCAGCGCGAAGTACCTGGAGATCCCGATGAACCGGGAGCGGGACGTCGTGCTGCAACTGATGGCGGTGCCGCTGCGGAGGTGGCTGCGTGGCTGACCTCCTCGACGGCATCGCCCGCCACCTCCAGGACAAGGCGCTGGTGTCGTACCAGACGGCGTCGGCGGCCGGTGACTGCTTCCTGGAGTCCATGCCGCCCACGCCGGACGAGGCGGTCTCCCTGACCATCTACGACGACGGCCGCGAGCCGGATAGCCGCCTCGGCTACGACGAGCCGCGCGTGCAGGTCCGCGTGCGCGGCACCAAGGACCCACGGGTGTCCCGCCAGCGGTGCGCGGCGATCCGCGACGAGCTGCACGGCCTCGGCCCGCTCACGCTGCCGGACGGCACCCAGCTGATCCTGTCCGTCGCCCTCCAGAACTCGGCAGCCTCCATCGGTATCGACGAGCTCGGCCGGCACGAGCACGTCGCGAACTTCCGCATGGAGATCCGCGCGGTGACCCAACACCGCGTCTGACCCCAACTCCCTTATCCAGCCCGGGCGGTGGTCGCTGCGGGCATTTCGTCATGCCCGGAGGAGATCATGGCGCTCCAGAAGTACAACGCCCGCGACGTCGACTTCCAGATCGAGGACTTCCTGTCGCCCGGCACGTGGATCACGATCGGCGGCCTCAACACCTTCACCAAGGGCCACAGCGAGGAGACCACCGACACCACGACCTACGCATCCGCGGGACAGGAAGAGTCCCAGAAGATGCAGATCGGCAAGACCCTCGGTCTTCAGGGACTGCGGCTGCGGGACGACACGACCGGCGCCGGCGACTCGGGCCAGGCCAAGGTGGAGGCCCTGGCGGAGCGCCTCGGAGAGAACAGCCTCGGCCGGGTCCGCTTCTCCCACAAGAACGACACCACCTGGCTCGTCTGGACCGCCCACGTCGCCCTCGGCGACCAGGGCGGCGGCAACAACGACAAGGTGTCCTGGGAGTGCACGTTCACCCGGTCCGGGGCCGAGTCCACGGTGGCCAAGCCGTGACGGCCCGCAAGAGCCCCGTGGGGGAATCGTGGGACGCGTTCTGGGCCGAGGTCTCGTCCGGCCGTACGGAGGTCATCCGCGGCGTCGAGGTCCAGGTGCCGAACGACATGCCGCTGATCGTCGAGCGGCGCGTCGAGGAGCTCCAGGACTCCTCCAGGTCTGAGGACGTCGAGGAACTCGTCAAGCTGATCTTCGGCACGGACTGCATGGAGCACTGGCGCGAGGCCGGCATGGGGCTGAAGGAGTTCCAGACCGTACTCACTTGGGGCCTCGCGCACGCCAGCGGACGCGAGATGACCTTCGCCGAGGCGTACGAACTCGTCCAGAACGGCGAGGGGGCGAGCGGGGGAAAAGCGACGCCGAACCGAGCCGCACGACGCGCGCCATCCGCCAGTGGTGGTGGGCGCTCGAAGCGGACTTCCAGCGTGAGTACGGCCTCAACCCGGACGAGATCGCAAACCTGACTCGGCGCCGCTTTTACGCGCTGATCGCAGGCTTGTCGCCCCAGTCGATGTGGCGTCGCCTCGCCGGCGACGAGATCACGATCGTCGACGACGACGAGCAGATCCGCAGGGCCCTGCACTCCTGATCCACCACAACTCAACAGCGGCTGGGGGTGCTTCGGGTGGCCCTCACCATCGGCGAGCTCGTCGGCTACATCCGTACGGACGACACCGGCATGCGCCGCGGCCTCACCGACGCCGAACTGCGCATGCGCGGGCTCCAGCGGTCGTGGGACGGCCGCCTGCGCGACATGCGCGGCCGGTTCACCTCCGAGTCCCGCGGGATGGGGCAGGCACTGGGCAACGGCATCGGCCGCAACGGTGACCGGGCCAGCCTGTCCCTGCGCAGGCTCGGAAGCCTCGGAAGCGTCATCGGGACGGCCGCCTCGCAGGCCGGCCTCATGGCGCTGCGGGTGGGCGCGATCGTCCCCGTGGCGGCCGCGGCCGCGGCGGCGCTCGCGAACATCGCTCCGGCTGCGGCGGTCGGCGCGACGGCGATTCTGTCGCTCGCGCAGGCCACGGCCGCATTCAAGATCGGCACGTCGGGCATCGGCGAGGCGATCGGGGCCGCCTTCAAGGGGGCTGGAGCGGCTGCCGGCGGGGCGGCATCGGGGGCGAACGGTGCCGCGGCCGCACAGCAGGCGCTCAAGGACGCCGTCAAGCAGGCGGCTGAGGCCAACGCGCAGGCCGCGAGGAGGGTCCAGGACGCTGAGCGGTCCCTCGGCGATGCGCAGAAGGAGGCGCGGGCGGCCCAGCTCGCGCTCAACGACGCCCGCAAGCAGGGCGCGAGGGATCTGGAGGACCTGAACAACCAGCTGGCGGACGCCCAGTTGGACCAGCGCGACGCGATCCTCGACGTCGAGGACGCCCAGAAGGCCCTGACCGAGGCGCAGGCAGAGGGCGACCCGGAAGAGGTCGCACGGGCCCAACTCGCCTACGACAGCGCCGTACAGCGCCTCAAGGAGGCGCAGACCCAGACCAAGCGCCTCCAGGAAGACACGGAGAAGGCCAACAAGGCCGGTGTCGAGGGCACGGACGCGGTCCGCGACGCGCAGCAGCGCATCGCGGACACGCAGCGCGAAGTCGCCGACCGTGAGCGGGACCTCGCCGACGCCCGCCGCGAGCAGGCCAAGACCGCAGCGGACGGGATCGAGCAGGTACGGCGCGCCCAGGAGGCCCTCAACCAGGCGCTCGCCGGCGGCGGGGGCGGCGGAGGCGGGGGCATCGACCCCTTCGCCGAGGCGATGGCCAAGCTGGCCCCTGCGGCACGGGAGTTCGTGTACGCGGTGCTCGCGCTGAAGCCCGCGTGGGACGCGCTGCGCCTGGACGTGCAGCAGCACCTGTTCCAGGGCCTCGCCGCGGACCTCACGTCGACGGCCAAGAGCGTGCTGCCGGTCCTGCGTGCGGGCCTGGTGGACTCGGCGGACGCCCTCAACGACATGGCGCAGGGGGCGCTCGCGTCGGCCAAGGAGCTGGCCACGTCCGGCACCCTCGGGCAGGCCATGGCCTCGGCGAGCGCCGGCCTGCACAACCTGTCGGGGCTCCCGGGCATCGCCGTGACGGCCTTCGGGCAGCTCGCGGCGGCGGCCGGGCCGTCCTTCGACCGGCTGACTGCGGCGGCGGGGACGGCTGCGGCGGACATCGGTGACCGGCTCGGCGCCGCGTTCGAGAGCGGCAAACTCCAGGACGCCATCGAGCACGCGATCGACCTGATCGGGGAGATCGTCGACGTCGCCATGAACGTCGGCAGCATCCTGGGCAGCGTCTTCAACGCCGCGCAGGCCTCCGGCGGCGGTCTCCTCGGGGTCCTCAAGGAGGTCAGCGGGGCGCTGGCCGAGGCGTTCGCGACGCCCGAGGTCCAGAACGGGCTGAAGGCCCTGTTCGACACCATGGCGGTCCTGGCGAAGACCGTCGCTCCGCTGCTCGGTCAGGCCCTGGGCGTGATCGGTCCCGTCCTGGCGGCACTTGGGCCGCCGGTGCAGACCCTGATCCAGGCTCTCGGGGACGCGCTGTCTCCGATCATCGACGCGCTCGGGCCCGTTCTCGTGGCGGCCGCGAAGGCGGTCGGTGTCCTCGTCGAAGCCGTCGCACCGCTTCTGCCCGTGATCGGTGATCTTGTTGGGGCGCTCCTGCCTGCGCTCACCCCGCTCCTGGGGGTGGCTCAGGAGACCTTCGGGGCGCTCGCGCCGGTCGTCGAGGAGGTCGCGGGCATCCTCGAGGACACGCTGTCGCCCGTCCTGGCGGTGCTCCCGGGCATCCTGGAGCCCATCGCGAAGATCTTCGCCGACCGGTTGGTGTTCTTCCTCCAGCTCTTCGCGGACATCCTCGTCGAGCTGGGGCCGAGCCTGGCCACCCTCGGCCAGAGCTTCGCGGATCTCCTGGTCGCGGTGTCCCCGCTGATCGAGGCCTTCGCCAACATGCAAGCGCAGGTCCTCGTCGGCGTGCTGCCCGCCCTGCAACCACTGATCAGGCTGGTTGGCACGCTCGCGTCCGACTTCGCTATCGGGCTGGCCGCGATCATCACCAACGTCGTGATCCCGGCCATCGAAGGCTTGATCAAGTTCTTCCAGGGGCTGCAACAGGCCTTCAAGCCCGCCATGGACGCAGTGCTGTGGCTCGTCAACGGCATCGTGAAGCTCTTCGAGTGGCTCTACGACACCCTCGTCGGGCACAGCATCGTCCCCGACATGATCACCGCGATCTTGGGCTTCTTCGCAGGTCTGCCGGGCCGCGCAGTGTCCGTCCTGTCCAGCCTCGGGCCGCGCATCGCCAGCACGGCGAGCTCCGCCCTGAAGTCCATGGGCAGTGCCATCGGGAAGGGCCTCTCCAGCGCCGTCAGCGCGATCGGGGGCCTTCCCGGCCGCGCAAAGAGCGTGCTGTCCGGCCTCGGCGGCACCCTCTACAACGCCGGATGGAGCCTGATCACCGGACTCATCAACGGCATCAAGGACCACATCCCATCCGTCAAGGGCCTGCTCGGGGACCTGACCTCCAGCCTGACGGACTGGAAGGGCCCCGAGTCCGTCGACAAGCAGATCCTCCGCCCCGCCGGCCGTCTGGTCCTCGCCGGCTTCCAGGCTGGCCTCGACGACCAAACCCCGGCCGTGCGCGACCAGTTGCAGGCCCTCACCGGCCAGCTTCCCGGCATGGCCGCCGGTACCAGCGGCGGCGCGTCCGCGGCTCCCGCAGGGACCGGTCGTGTCATCTGGGAGGTCCGCTCCGGCGGAGGCCGATTCGAGGACCTCCTCACGGAGGTCATCCGCCACGCCGTCGACGTCAAGGGCGGCGGCGACGTCCAGGTCGCCTTCGGCAGAGGCAAGAGGAGGTAGCGCATGGCCTCGTTCTCACCGCGTGCCGAGATGCTCCTCGCAGGGGTGTGGACGGACATCACCGACCGCGTCTTCAAGCGGGGCGACCTGCGCCACACGCGGGGCAGCAGTACGCCCGTGGTCATCCCGGACCCGGGCGACTGCCGCCCCCAGCTCAACAACAAGGACGGCCGGTTCAGCCCCGACAACCCTGTGGGGCCGTACTACGGGCAGATCGACCGCAACACGCCCTTCCGCGTGTCCGCACGCGCGGGCACACCCGGCCTGGACCTGACCGGCAACTTCACCGACGCCGCGACCACCCCGGACCTCGCGGCCCTCGACATCACCGGTGACATCGACGTCCGCCTCGACGCCACGCTCGCCAACTGGACCGGCTACACGGCCAGCATCAACACCGTGCACCTGGTCGGCAAGCTCGACTTCTCGGCCGGCACGAAGTCGTGGTTCGTGGGCACGCGGGACGGGCTGTTGTACTGGGAGTGGTCGGCAGACGGCTCCAACGCGCTGTCGGCGTCCTCGACAGCGCCGCCGCCGGTCGCCAGCAACGGCCGCCAGGCGGTCCGCGTCACCATGGACGTCGACAACGGCGCGAGCGGCCGCACGATCACCTTCTACACCGCGCCGACGATGTCCGGCCCCTGGCAGCAGCTCGGGGACACGGTGGTGCAGGCGGGCACCACCAGCATCTTCAACTCGTCCACGCCCCTGCGGATCGGACAGGCTACGGGCGTCAACTTCACCCCGCCGCTGGGCCGGTTCAACAGCGTGCAGGTGCGCAACGGCATCAACGGCGCCCTCGTCGCGTCGCCCGACTTCACCGTGCAGGCGGTGGGGACCACCGGCTTCACAGACAGCGCGGGCCGCGTGTGGTCGCTGGCGGGATCGGCGTCGATCACCGATCGGCGCGTCCGCCTGTATCACGAGATGGCTGCGCTGCCCACCCGCTGGCACGTCTCCGGCAAGGACGTGTGGGTGGACGGCCAGTCCGCCGGCCTGCTGCGCCGGTTGGGCCGTGGCGGCAAGCCGCTCAAGAGCGCGCTGCGCCGCCGCATCCCCTCGTACGCGCCGCTGGCGTACTGGCCGATGGAGGAGGGCTCGTCAGCGACGAAGGCCTCCTCTCCGATCGCCGGCGTCCGGTCGCTGTCCCTGACTGGTGTCCAGTGGGCTCAGGAGGACAGCCTTCCCTCCTCCGAGGCGCTGCCCGTGCTGAGCAGCTCGACGGGCGTCGACCGCATCATGATGGGCCGGGTGCCCGCGCCGGCCTCCACGCTCACCGAGTGGGGTGTGCAGTGGCTGTACCGGCAGAACTCCGTGAACACGGCGCTGCGTACCTTCATGCGCATCCTGTCCACGGGCACGGTCACGGAGTGGTCCATCCAGATCAAGAACGACACCACTCGCGTGCTGGGCAAGGACGACGACGGCAACACGATCTTCACCCAGGACGTCGCCACCGGCACCGACCTGTACAACCAGTGGATCAAGGTGGAGTTCAACGCCGTGCAGAACGGCGGCAACGTCAACTGGCACCTCGGTTTCGTCAAACTGGACGGCAGCGCAAGCGCCATCAACTCCTCCTTCGCGGGGACGATCGGCCGCCCCACCGCGGTCGCCTCGCCCGCGGCCGGCTACTCGGCCGACCTCGACGGCATGGCCATCGGGCACATCTCCGTCTGGCCGTCCGACGACACCGCCGCGTTCGACAACGCACTCAACGGCTGGACCGGCGAGACAGCAGGCGCTCGCCTGCGCCGCCTGGCCACCGAGGAGGCGCTCCCGCTCCGGGTCAACGGGGCCGTCGCCCTGGAGACACCGCTGGGCCCCCAGCGGACGCGCGCAGTCCTCGACCTGATCGGGGAGTGCGTGGAGGCTGACGGCGGCATGCTGTACGAGGAGCGAGGCCGCGGCTTCCTGCGCTACCGGGACCGCAACTCCCTGTACAACCAGCCGGCGCAACTCGTCCTGGACTACACCGCGCCCGGGCTGGCGCCCCCGCTGGAGCCCACCCCGGACGACGACGGAGTCACCAACGACGTCACCGTGAGCCGCGAGGACGGCGCCTCCGGGCAGGCCGTCTTGGACGACGGACGGCTGTCCGTCCAGTCCCCGCCCAACGGCATCGGGACCGGCTACGACACGTCAACCACGCTCAACCTGGCCACCGACGACCAGGCCGAGCCGATCGCCTACTGGCGGCTGCACCTCGGCACCGTGGAGGGCCCGCGCTATCCGCGCGTGCACGTCATGCTGCACAGGGCCTCGGACCTGGCAGACCAGATCCTGGCCGTCGATATCGGCGACAAGATCATCATCAGGAACCCGCCCGCATGGCTGCCGCCCGGCGACATCGAGCTGATCGTGCAGGGCTACGAGGAGACGATCGACGAGTACGCCTGGGACGTCATCTTCAACTGCACACCTGCAACGCCCTGGACGGTGGGCGACGTGCAGAAGCCCGCTGGAGCGTGGGTGGACACCAGCGGCAGCCAACTCGCCACCGCGGCCACCAGCACGGCCACCACGCTGGACGTGCTCGCCACGGCGGGCCTGCCGTGGACCAACGACCCGTTCGACTCCCCATGGGACCTCAAGATCAGCGGGGAGGAGGTACGGGTCGCCGCCGGCGGCCGCCTGGTCAACAGCAACCCCTTCTTCGACACTGACACCAGCAGCTGGTCAGCGCAGAACGGCAGTATCAGCTGGTCGACCGAGATCGTGCACCCGCAAGCCCGCGGCTCGCTGTTCATCACCCCGAACGGCACGAGCACAGAGGGCGGCGCGACATGCGCGTTGACACCCGTTGGCAGCATCATCCCCGGCGCCTCGTACGTGCTGAGCATGTGGGTGTACAGCCCTTCGGGCCAGACCCTGGACCCGTCAGTAGACTGGTTTACCGCCGGGGGCAGCTACATCAGCACCGGCTTCTCAGCAGGCACCGCCGTGCCGGCCGGGCAGTGGACGTTCCTCAAAATCACGGCGGTCGCACCAGCCACTGCCTCGCGCGCGAGTATGCGTGCGCGGCACGCGGGCACCCCGTCGCAGGCGCAGACGTGGTTCGCCTGGGCTGTCCGCATCACCCAGGCGAAGGCGAGCTGGTTGCACGACGCCTTCGGCCGGACAGTGTCCTCCAGCTGGGGCACGTCGGACGCTGGCCTGGCGTGGAACCAGGTCGGCGGCGGATCGGCGAGCGACTACAACGTGGGTAGCGGGTACGGGTCGCACATCCTGTCCACGCTGGACACCTCCCGCCGCAGCGCGGTCACGGCCCCGCACGCCGACTTCGACATCTACTGCGACATCACCACCTCGGCCCTGGCGACCGGCACGGAGAGCTTGTACGGCGCGGTGACCGCGCGCATGCAGGACGCCTCCAACATGTACATGGCCCGGCTCCAGTTCACGACGTCGAACACGATCGTCTTGTCCCTGCGGAAGGTCATCGCGGACGTCCAGACCGAGCTGGGCACGTACACCCTCGCCGGGATCACGCACGTTGCCGGGACCTTCATCAGGGTGCGCTTCCAGGGGAGGGGCACCGCGTTGAAGGCGAAGGCCTGGCTGGCGTCGTCCTCGTTCGAGCCGGGCGTGTGGAACATCGAGGCGACCGACAGCGCGATCACCGCCGCGAACCAGTACGGCACGCGCAGCATCCGCCCCACGGGCAACACCAACGCGGCCACCGTCGAGGTCAGGTACGACAACTACGACGTCGTCACACCGCAGATCTTCACCGTTGCCCGGAGCCGCAACGCCATCGTCAAGGCCCAGGCAGCGGGCGCGGACGTACGGCTCGCCCGCCCCACCATCGTCGCTCTGTAAGGGAGGCTGACTGTGACCCTGTGGCGTCCCGGCATGCGGATCACGGACGACCGGCTCAACGACGGCCTGGACCCGACGATCGTCACGACCGGTCTCGTCGCTGCAACCGACTTCTCGGTGAACGACTTCTACGCCTCGAAGTCGGGGAAGTCGGTGTTCGTGCACTGCTACCTGCTCTACTCAGGCACCGGTATCAACCTGGTCAGCGGCAACCTGCCGGACACGACGCTGTGCACGCTGCCGACTGGTTGGCGGCCCCCGAACACGATCAACGCTGTATGGGGTGACGGCACTGAGGACGGCGAGTGCACGATCGGTACGACCGGTGCCATCACGCTCCGCTCGTCCACCCTGAGCATCCCCACCAGCCGGAACATCCGTGTGACGGCAGCCTGGAACACGACGTAGGAGGTTCCGCATGCCCCTGGGAAGCCCGCAGGGTCCGACCCAGAGCGAGTGGCGGGTCAGCGCCCGCAGTGTGGCGCACGTTGGCGACTATCCCGTCGACTTCAACATCGCCGTCCTGGTCGACAACCCCGACGACCCGGCCGTTGGCCCGATCGTTCAGAAGCTCGTCGACTTGATCGATGGGTCGGAGGACTTCGACCTGGGTGTGGCCTCGCGCACCTACGCGTACACGGAGGCGATGACGCCTACCGCCTGACGCCCGCTCACCCGTACGCCCCGCGCCACCCGGCCGGGGCTTTCTTCATGCCCTGGAGGGCCCCTTGAAGCCAACGATCGGACGCATCGTCCACTACACCCTCAGCCAGCAGGACGCCGACGCGATCAACAAGCGCCGCGCCGATGCGCACAACCTCAACGCCGCCGGCGTCACCCTGGCGAGCCAGGCACTCGGCCCCCAGATACACGTCGGCAACCACGCCTTCGAGGGCGACGTTTACCCCGCCATGGTCGTCCGGATCTTCCACCCGGAGACGACGACCGCCAACCTCCAGGTGTTCCTGGACGGCAACGACACCTACTGGGCGACCTCCCGAACCCTCGGCGACGGCCCGTCCCACTGGGCATGGCCGGAGCGTGTGTGATGGCGGCCCCGCTGACCGCCGAGCAGCTGCTCACCGTCCTGCGCGCCGAGGGCGTACACGTCGTCGAGCACACGAACTGGCGCACCCACAACCGCAACCACAAGGGCCCCTGGGGGCCGATGAACGGCGTGGTCATCCACCACACCGCCGGCCGTAGCTCGCTCGGCCTCTGCTACGAGGGGACCAGCGACCTGCCCGGCCCGCTGTGCCACACGCACCTCGCCAAGGACGGCACGGCCACGATGCTCAGCGCCGGGCGGGCCAACCACGCCGGAACCTTCGCGAAGAACGCGTACGACGCAGTGGTTGCCGAGTCCTCGACGCACCCCCGGCCCGACAGTGCCGAGCCGGTCGACGGCAACCAGCACTTCTACGGCCTGGAGATCGAGAACATGGGCAACGGCAAGGACCCGTACCCCGACGTGCAGTACGAGGCGGCAGTGCGTTGGGCCGCCGGGCTCTGCCGAGCGCACGGCTGGAGCGCGAACAGCGTCATCGGCCACAAGGAGGGGACGCGCCGCAAGGTCGACCCGTCCTTCGACATGGCGAAGTTCAGGCGCGACGTCGCCGCCCGGCTCAAGACGCAGCCCGGAGGCACCAGTTCGTCGAGCGGCTCGGACAAGCCCGTCATCGACCTGTCCAAGCTCATCGCCGCGGCCAAGTCCGACCCGCCGAAAGCCGGCACCCCGGTGTCCTACGCGGGGACCAAGACCGTGGAGGCCGCGCTCGTCACCGAGGGCCTCCTCGACAAGAAGTACGCCGACGGCCACTTCGGCGAGCTGACCCGCACGGCGTACGCCGCGTGGCAGCGCCGCTGCGGCTGGTCGGGGAAGGCCGCCGACGGCATCCCCGGCAAGGCCTCGCTCACCAAGCTCGGCAAGCGCCGCGGCTTCGACGTCAAGGAGTAACCCATGCTGCTGCCCTCCCTCCTCCGTACGGTCGTGCCGCTGCTCGCCGGGTGGGCCATCACGGTCCTGTCCGGGCTCGGCCTGGTCGCCGACTCAGCGACGATCTCCGGGGGGATCACGGTTGCCGTGGCGGCCATCTACTACCTGATCTTCCGGGTCGTTGAGCGGGCCTCCGAGAAGCTCGGCGGTCCGGCCTGGGTGCGCGCGGCTGCCGGGCTCCTACTCGGCTACGCGAAGCCGCCGAAGTACGAGTCGACGGACGACGTCGCCTCCCTGGTCCGGGCGAGCCGCTCGTGACGGTGCCGGAGGCGTCGGTGGCCGTGGAGTTGGAGCGGCTGCGCGGCACCGTCGAGACCGGTTTCGCGCGGATCGACGGCCAGCTGGCGCTCTTGGTGCAGCGCGGCGACCAGACGGACAAGACGCTGGACGACCACGAGAAGCGCCTGGACGCGATCGAGCGGAACAGGTGGCCACTGCCGGCGATCGCCGCGTTGACGGGCGTGGGAGCGCTTGTCGTGTCGATCTGGCAGGCCACCGGCCGCTGACGCATCGGTTTGCCCCCTCTCGCCTTCGGGCGGGAGGGGGCCCTTTTGTCGTGCGAAGGCGCCCTGTTGCATCCGTCCGGCGTGCCGCTACGGTGCGCGGACAGATCACCCGACCCACGAAGGGACCGCCATGACCAGGCGACTGTGGAAGGTCGGCACCAACAGTGGCAACGACGGATGCCCCACCCTGTACGAGATCACCGGCACGGACCGCTACGTCGTGCAGGGCGACCGCGTCACCGACCCCGGTGAGCTCGGCCAGCTGGAGAACCTCACCGCGGACGAGGACGCCGTCACCGTCCCGCGGGAACTGCTCGCAAACTTCGGCCCCAGGGAGCCCGTGCACGTGCCTCAGTTCATCAGCTTCGCCGAGTTCGGCGGCATGTTCACCACACTGAAGCACTCCGCCTGGCGGCTGGAGACCCGCACCCGATACGCCGAGGACGAGGCCACGGACACCTACCGGCAGTTCGCCGCGGGCGAGCCCGTGACCTGGGATCTCGACGACCCTTGGTGCACCAACCGACGCGAGCAGACCGCGGCCGGCAAGCGGTTCGAGCGCGTACGGATCCTCGACGAGCCCCCGACAGAGGGGCAGCGTTACCTCCTCGACAACGCCCGCCGGAACACCGCGGTCGGCGAGACCATCCGGGTCCTGACCCGCAGCAACGCCGACGAACTCGGCCTGCCCCGAGAGGACTTCTGGCTGTTCGACGCCCGCGTCGTCGCCCTGCTCCACTTCGACCAGGACGACGTCATGACCGGCGTGGAGCTGATCACGAACCCCGTCGAGGTGCTCCGCTACGCGCAGGCCCGCGAGGCCGCGTGGCACCACGCGGTGCCGTACGACCAGGTGTGAGCGGGTAACTTGCCCGTGTGCCCACCGACTTTCAGCAAGGCCGCGAGGCCCTCGGCCGCCGACTGCGCGAGCTGCGCGGCGAGGCGACCCAGCGCGAACTCGCGGCCCTGCTGGAGTGGCCGCAAGCGAAGGTGTCCAAGCTGGAGACCGGACGTCAGACGGCCACGCCCGACGACCTGAAGGCGTGGGCCGAGCACACCGGCCACGTCGAGGTCGCGGGCGAACTCGTCGCCCGCCTTCAGGGCTTGGAGACCCACACGCGGTCGTGGCGCCGCCAGCTGCGCGCCGGCCACCGCCCGGTGCAGGACGTCCTGACCATCGAGTACGAGCGGACCGCGGACTTCCGCGTGTGGCAGGGAGCGATGGTCGTCGGCATCCTCCAGACGCCGGACTACGCCCGGCACGTCTTCTCCCGCATGGCCGAGCTCCAGCAGTCTCCGCGGGACGTCGAGGACGCTGTACGGGCCCGGGTGCGCCGCCAGGAGCTGCTGTACCAGCCGGGCCGGACGTTCCACATCCTGCTGTGGGAGGCCGCCTTGCATGCCGGGATGGCGCCGCCGGACGTGCTCGCCGCGCAGCTGGACCGCCTCGGAAGCGTCATCGGACTGGACACGGTGCGCCTCGGTATCGTCCCCTTCGGTGCGCAGCTGGCGGTGCCCCCGGCCAACGGGTTCTGGGTGTACGACGAGCGCCTCGTCATCGTCGAGGAGTGGCACGCTGAGCTGTGGCTCGACGACGCCGACAGCCTGGCGCTGTACCGGCGGGTGTGGGACAGCCTCGACTCGGCCGCGGTGTACGGCACGCATGCGCGGCGCCTCATCTCCCGGGCGCGGGCTCACTTCGCTGACCTGGCCTGAGCATCACCGCGCATCGGCACGGGCCGGAAGCGAATATTCGCGAATCAGACTGGGTGTTGATTCTCGGGGCTTCCTACGGTGCTGGTCATGGCCCACCCAAGGATGCGGTTCACTGCCGTGTACGAGGCCGGGGACGCGTGGCTCGCCGACTGCTCCGCGCACCCGACCCTCGTCCGCACGGCATGGAGCGCGGAGACACTCGCACCGATTCCATCGGGCAAGGTGTGGCTCGTCGCCGAGACGCTCCTCCTCACCTCGATGAAGGCGCTCAACCGCATTCGCGAGGAGCACCGCGGGCCCGTTCTCGTCGACCCGGAGCTGGACAAGGCCTGGTGGCTCGTACCGCTCGACGCCGCCGAGGAGCTCGCCGATGTACGGCAGGTAACGGTGCATTCGCCTGGCTGGCCCCTGCACTGTCCGCCGACCGGCTGGCATCTCGACACCCGAATGTGGATGTGCCGGCCCGACGGCTCCGGGCGACTCACCGATCCAGCCGTACTCGCCGCCGCGGTCGGGCCAGGCGGGTACCGACCTCGCGCGGAGGCAACACGATGACGACCCCCCAGACCAGAGGCGCCCCCGAAGACGAGGTCGACCTCCCCCAGCTCGGTGAGCTGCTCGTCGCGTCGGCGAAAAACGACCGCGACCGTGCCGCGGCGCAGGCCCTCGCCGAGGAGGAGACCCTCCTCGCCCATGACGGGGTGCGCAGGGCTCTCGTCGTGAAGGAGGGCGGCCGGATGACGGCCGTGTGGGAGCGCCTCATGGGGCGCCTCTACACACTGGGTCTCGATGACCAGCAGCGAGCGTTCCTCGGCCTCGTGCTCTCGATGGTAGGCATCGGCCAGGTCTCGCTCACGGCCGTTGAGTCGCTCGACGAACGGCGCCTGATCATCATGCAGCGCGCGATCCTGCGCCTGGCAGGCAACGACCGAATCGCGGTCGGCACGCGCCTGTGAACTCCCGAGGCCGTCACTCCGTAACCCATGTCCGGCCGGTTTCGGGGCGAGCGGCCGTCTCCGTCCCCCGCGGGGACGGCCGTTCAGCGGACGAGTTCGGTGACGTCGACCTCGAAGGCCCGGGCGATGGCGAGCAGGTGGCTGTAGCGCGCGTCTGCCTGGCCGCGTTCGAGCCGCTGGTAGGTCGTGCGGGGGATGCCGGTTAGTTCGATGGCCTGGTCCTGGACGAGGTTGCGGGCCACGCGCAGCTCGGTGATGCGGTCGCCTAGAGCTCGACGGCGGTCGAGGACCCAGGTCGGTTGATCTTTGGCTGGCACTCGACAAACGTTCTGACCTGCTTAACGATTAGTCAGCACCAGATTTGGGGCTTTTTTTGATCATGGAATCAGCCTCGTAGACGCCCGTCCCGCCGGAGGACCGGAAACCTCTGGTGGGGCGGGTCACCTTTGGCGCGACCGCCGGGTATATGCCCGGACTGCTAGAAAACTTGTTCGAATCCAGATAGCGTTTGTGCGCGACGGCCCCGGATGGGGGAGGACCGGAAACCTCCGCCATCCGGGGCCGCGTCGTGCATGCTGGACGAGCCGCGTCCCACGGCCGCCGTCTCACACGTGTCTCACAGAGCCGGTGCGAGACGATGGCCGTGGTGCTCCTGACCTGGGCCTTTCGTGGACAGTGGAGCCCTCACAGACATCACGAACGCCGTAAAGGATCTACGGGGCAAACGACACCGAGGTGGCCCGGGGAGCCGGGAATCGGTGAGAGTTGCGGACAGAGGGTGTCCGCAAGTGCCGTTAGCGTGCTGAGCATGACGAAGACGACCGCAGCCACGGCCCCCGTTCTCGGCACCCGCGCCCTCGGCCGGGCCACCCTCGCCCGCCAGCTGCTCCTGGAGCGGTCGCCGCTCACCGCCGCAGCCGCCGTCGAGCACCTCCTCGGCCTCCAGGCGCAGAACGTCAAGCCGCCGTACTACGCGCTCGCCGCCCGCCTCGACGGCTTTGAGCCCGAGCAGCTGTCCCGGCTGATGGCCGACCGCGAGGTCGTCCGCATCGTCACCATGCGCTCGACCATCCACACCCACACCGCGGCCGACTGCCGCACGCTGCGCCCACTGGTCCAGCCCGCCCGCGACCGCGAACTCGTCAACTTCCGCAAGGGACTCCAGGGCGTCGACCTCGACCGGCTCGCCGTCCTCGCCCGGGAACTCGTCGAGACCGAGCCGCGCACCATGAAGCAGCTCCGCGAGGCCCTCCTCGCCGAGTGGCCGGACGCCGACCCGCAGTCCCTCGCCATCGCCGCCCGCTGCAAGCTCCCGCTCGTCCAGGTCACCCCGCGCGGACTGTGGGGCCGCAGCGGCCAGGTCGCCCTGACGACCGCGGAACACTGGCTGGGCCGAGACCGCACAGATCAGCCGACCGCCCCACCCACGACCACCTCCGCACCGCGCACCCCGCGCTCGACACTCGCCGCCCCAACCCCGGCCCTCGACCACAGCTCGGCTCCCGCCCCAACCCCGGCCCTCGACCACGGCTCGGCTCCCGACCCGACCCCGGCTCCCGGCCCCACCTCGGCTCCCGGCCCGACCCCGGCTCCCGGCCTCACCCCGCCTCCCGGCCCCACCTCGGCCCCCACCCCCACCCCGTCCCCCGACGCCACCGTCCTCCGCTACCTCGCCGCCTTCGGCCCCGCCTCCGTCAAGGACATGCAGACCTGGGCCGGTCTGACCCGGCTGCGGGACGCCTTCGAGCGGCTGCGGCCCCGGCTGGTGACCTTCCGGGACGAGAACGGCGTCGAGCTCTTCGACCTCCCCGACGCGCCGCGCCCCGACGCCGACACCCCGGCCCCGCCCCGTTTCCTCCCCGAGTTCGACAACCTGCTGCTCTCTCACGCCGACCGCACCCGCGTCGTACCGCCCGAGTACTGGGGCCGCAGCTGGGTCGGCAACATCGCCCACCCCACGTTCCTCGTCGACGGCTTCCTGGCCGGTGTGTGGAAGCTGACCGAGGACGCCCTCGTCGTCCAGCCCTTCGGCAGGCTCACCAAGGCACAGCGGACGGACCTGGTCACGGAGGGCGGGCGGATGCTCGACACCATGCACCCGGGGACGCCGTACGACATCCGCTTCGGGACCGTGATCCCGTAACCCTCAGTCCGCCCGGCCGGTGACCGCCACCGTCAGGCCCAGTCCGATCATCGCGAACCCGCCCGCCCCGCCGATCATCGACAGGCGCCGGTCCGAGCGGGCGAACCAGGTGCGGGCCGCCGATGCGGTCAGGCCCCACAGGGTGTCCGTGACCAGGCCGATCGAGATCGGGATCAGGCCCAGGACCAGCATCTGCGCGGGGACGTGACCAGCCGAGTGGTCCACGAACTGGGGGAGAACGGCCGCGAAGAACACGACCCCCTTGGGGTTGGTGACCCCCACCAGGGCCCCGTCCAGCACGGTCCGCAGGTCACCGCGCGCCGGATGAGTGGGCCGGGTGCTGATCGTCGCGGCCTTCAGCTCCTTGCGGTGCCGGAAGGCATGCACGCCCAGGTGGACCAGGTAGGCCGCGCCCGCCAGCTTCACCGCCAGATACACGGTCTCCGAGCGCTCCACCAGCGAGCCGATCCCGACCGCGACCGCCACCACCAGCAGATACGAGCCGAAGACGTTGCCGATCGCGGTCGCCACGGCGGTCCGGCGCCCGTGTGCCAGCGCCCGGCCGATCACGAACAGCACGCTCGGCCCCGGGATCACGATCACCAGCAGCGACATCGCGGCGAAGGCGAGGAAACGGTCGGCGGACACCATGTCTCATCAACTCCCATCGGGCGCTCATTGAAACAGCCGCCCGCCGCCTCCCTCTAGAGTCGGTCCCATGGAACTGCGGCAGCTCACCTATTTCGTGACGGTGGCCGAGGAGCTGCACTTCGGACGGGCGGCCGAGCGGCTGCACATCGTGCAGTCCGCGGTGAGCATGCAGATACAGCGGCTGGAACGGGAGCTGGGCGCCGAGCTGTTCGACCGTTCCCCGCGCCGGGTGCGGATGACGGCTGCGGGACAGCGGCTGCTGCCCGAGGCGCGGGCCGTGCTGGCCGCGGCGGACCGGGCGCGGGCGGCCGTGGCACCGCCACCGGGGCTGCGCATCGGCACCAGCACGGGCCTGGGCACCCACCTCGACCGGTTGCTCACCGCGTTCGCCCGCCGCGCGCCGGACGTGCCGGTCGAGCTGTTCTCGCTGCCGGTCGCCGACCGCCTCGCCCGGGTCGCGAGCGGGGAGCTGGACGCCGCGTTCGTACGGGCCGTCGAACCGGTGCCGGGCGTACGGGTGCTGCCGCTGTGGCCCGACCCCCTGGTGGCGGCCCTCCCGGCCACCCACCCGCTGGCCGCCCGCCCGGAGATCGGCGTCGAGGAACTGGCCGGGCTGCCCCTCTCCCTCACCGAGCGCCGCAACAATCCCGCCCTGGTCGACCTGGTGATCGGCGCCTGTCAGGAAGCGGGCTTCGAACCACCGCCGGGACCGGCGAGCGGCTCCCTCCAGGACACCCTCGCCACCATCGGCACCCGGCCCCTGTGGACGGTCGTGTACGCCTCCCACGCCCGGGTCCTGAACAGCCCCCGGGTGGCCTTCGTACCGTTCCGGGCGCCCGGCCTCGCCCTCTCCACGGGCCTCGCCGTGTCCGCGGCCACCCCGCCCCCGCATCTGGACACCCTGCTCCTGGCGTGCGGCGATCACGAGAGCTGATCGCTGCGGTCGCGGTCTGCTTCTTGGTCACGGACGCCCGGCGCGATGGACTGGACCCACCGAACAAGCAGCACACTCAAGGGAGTCCGGTCATGCCGATCGTCACCGTCCAGCAGGGTCCCCGCGACATCGAACTCAAGCGGGACCTCGTCAAGCGGGTCACCGACGCGTTCGTGGACGCCTACCGGATCCCGGCCGAGACCGTGCAGGTGTGGATCCACGAGGTCCCGGCGGACAGCTGGGGCGCGGCGGGGAAGCTCACCGCCGACAAGTAGCCACATGGATAGGGGGCGTTGCGGGCTGCTCGTGGTAGCCCGCAACGCCCCCTGGCTTCAGGAGTTGACCTGCGCGGTCACCAGGCTGGAGAAGGTGGTCAGCCGGGTGTAGACACCCGGGTAACCGGCCTCCGCGCAGCCCTCGCCCCAAGAAGTGATCCCTGCCAGGACGCCCCCGATGAGCAGGGGACCGCCGCTGTCGCCCTGGCAGGTGTCTGTGCCGCCGGACGTGTATCCGGCGCAAACCATGTCGGTCTGGACGAAGTCCGAACCGTAGGAGCTCTTGCAGCTGGAGTCGGACACGATCGGGACGGTCGCGGTCCGCAGCTGGTTGGAGGAGCTGCCGTTCTCCGAGGTGGTGCCCCAGCCGAGGATGCGGGCGGTGGTGCCGGCCGCGTACACGCTGGTCTGGGAGGAGGAGACGTACGAGGCCGGGGTGTACGACATCGACGTCGACAGGGTCAGGACGGCCACGTCGTCGCCGTTGGTGGCGTCCGTGTAGTCCGGGTTGATCCAGATCTTGCTGACCTTGCTGACCGTGCCGTTGGTGCCGTTCAGGTAGGTGCGCCCGCCGACGACTCTGACGCTGCTGGTGGTCTCGCCGACCATACAGTGCGCGGCCGTCACCACCTTGGTCGCCGAGACGAGGGTGCCGCCGCAGAACTGGTTCTGCGAGGCGTCCGTGATCTGCATCATGAACGGGTACGCGGTCGTCGTGGTCGTCGCACCGCCGACGATGGGCTGGGGGGCGGCCACAGCGGTGGGGGCGCTGAGCAGGGCCGTTGCTGCGGCGGCAGCGGTCGCCGCCACGACGGCGGCTGTCTTCTTGGCGCGGTTGAGCCCGAACATGAGTCTCCTCAGTGGGGGTTGCCGGTGGGGGTCGCACGGGTGTGGGGGGTGGTGCACGGGGGTCGCGGGACCGACCCCCGTATGCCCGGGCGAGCGGCACGCCCTTACGCTAGAACCCGGTGCGCCCTCACCCCAATGAGGGAACCCCCTAGGGGAGTTGGGCAGGGAAAACCCTCGGTCGCCGCACAGTAAACCCGGACAAAGCTCACTTCGTACGGCGCCCCGCCGCCAGTCGGACGATATCCACCCGAGAGCGGATGCCGAGCTTGCGGTACACCCGTGTGAGCGTCGCCTCGACCGTCTTCACGCTGATGAACAGTCGTGCCGCGATCTCCCGGTTGGTCGCGCCCTCCATGACGAGCGCGGCGACCTGACGCTCCATCGAGGCGAGTCCCTCCAGACCCGCCGGCCCGTCCGAGCCCTCTGACGTGTCGGAGGGCGCGTTCGGTTCCACCGGGTGCACGGCCGCCGCCGCCTCCACCTGCCGCAGCCACGGCAGCGCACGGCAGCGCCGGAAGAGCCGGGCCGCCTCGTCGTACGACGTCGGCCCCGGCCGCCCGCCGCGCAGCGCGGCCAGCGCGAACGCGGCCCGCGCCTCCTCCAGGCCGTATCCCAGCTTGGCCAGCCGGTCCTGAACGGACGTCAGCTGGGCGAGCGCGGCGTCCCGCTCCCCGCGCGCGGCCCGCACCAGCGCCTCCGCCCGGTCCAGAACCGCCAGCACGCTCTCCCGGCCGAGCCGCAGCGCGTGCGTCCGGGCCCCGGCGACGAGTTCCTGAGCCTCGTCGACCTCGCCGATCCGCAGCAGGGCCTCGGCGAGGTCGCCGTGCCAGCGGCCGCGCGCCGGGTCGTTGATGCCGAGGGCGTGCTCCAACTCCCGTACCCGGCGCAGCGAGTGCACCGCGCCCTCGGCGTCCCGCGCGACCAGCTGGGCGTGCCCGAGCGCGGTCAGCCCACGCGAGAGGTACATCTGGTCGCCGGCCTGCTCGGCCAGCTCCACCGCCTCCCGGCCGAGCGCCAGCGCCCGGTCCACGTCCCCGCCCGCGGCCTCGGCGAGCGAGGCGAGCACGGCGGAGGGCACCTCGCCGATCCCGGAGTCGCGGGCCAGCCGCATGGACTCCCGGGCCAGGTCGAGGGCGCGCCCGCAGTGCCCGGAGCGCAGCTCGGTCTCGGCCAGCAGGCGCACGAAGTGCACCTCGCTCTCGACCATGCCGCGCCGCCGCGCCTCGCGCAGCAGCGCGCTGACCGTGGAGCGGGCCTCGGGCAGCTGGTCGCTCATGATCAGCCAGCGGAAGCGGGCCGCGCCGGCGCCGTTGTGGTGGCACGCCAGCTCGGGGAGCTGAGGCTCCTTCAGGGCGCGCTTGATGGTCGCGGGCCCGTCGGGGTGGCCCATCAGGATCTCGGTCTGCGCCTGGAACGAGAGCGCGAGCAGCTCGGTGCGCCGCTCGCCGGCCCGGGCCGCGAGCTCCGCCGCGTGCGCCGCCTCCTGGCGGCCCTCGGCGAAGTCGCCCTCCACGACCAGGGCCCGCCAGGCCAGCTGGTAGTGGACCAGGGCGAGCAGCCGCGGGTCGTCACCGGCGTCGGCGAGCACCTGCGGGTAGACGGTGTCGACCTCGCCGAGCGCCTGCCCGGCCGCCTCGATCACCACCATCCAGGCCCGCACCCGGTCGGCCGGCGCGGTGGCCCGGGTCAGCACCTCGCGGGCGATGTCCCGCGCGAGGTCCACCTCGCCCGCGGTGATCGCGTCCTCGGCGGCCTGCAGCCGGCGCTCGTCGGCGGCCGGGTCGTGGTCGGCCGGGGTGTGCCGGGCGGCGAGCAGACCGAGCGACGCGGCCACCGAGGGGGCCCCGCGGTCCCGGGCCAGCGCCGCGGCCTCGGCGAGCCGGGCCGCGGCCTCCGGGTCGGTGCCCGTGGTCGCCAGGGCCAGATGCCGGGCCCGCTCGATGGGGTCGGAGGCCGCCGTGGACAGCGCGGCGTGCACGGCACGGCGCTCCTGCGCGGGCGCCTCCGCGTACAGCGCGGCCGAGATCAGCGGGTGCGCGAAGCGTACGGCGGGGCCCTCGGGCTCGGTGGCCAGCAGGCCCAGCTCGGCCGCCTGGGCGGTCTCGGCCTCGGCGTTCTCCCGGCCGGCCGCGTGCAGCAGGGCCACCGTGGGGCGGGCGCCGGCGCTGGCCACCAGGAGGGTGCGGCGGGCCTCGGCGGAAAGCATCTCCAGCCGGTTGAGGACGAGGGCGCGCAGCGAGGTCGGCACCGGCAGCGGCTCGCCGGGGCGCGGCGGGGTCGGGTTCTCGGCCAGGGCGCGGCCGAGCTCCAGGGCGAAGAGCGGGTTGCCGGCGCTGGTGCGGTGGATGTCGCGGACCGTGGAGCGGGGCAGACCGGTGTAGCCGCGGTGGTCGAGCAGGGCGGAGACCTGGGCGCGGGAGAACGCGCCGAGCCGTACGGCGAGGGTGTCCGGGGGTGACGCGCGTAGGTGGCGGTCGTACTCCTGGCCATCGGTGCGCACCGCGCACAGCAGCTGCACCGGGGTGTCGCCGAGGCGGCGGGCGGCGAAGCCGAGGAGTTCGGCGCTGGCCGAGTCGAGCCACTGGAGGTCGTCGGCGACCACGAGGACGGGCCCCTCGGCGGCGAGTGCGCGCAGCGTGGACAGCACGGCCAGGCGCAGGGCGAGGGCGTCGCGCTGGAGGGTGGACTCGCGTCCGGTGAGCGCCGACTCCAGGGCCGTGCGCTGGGCCGCGGGCAGCTTCTCGGCGACCTCGTCGAGGACCAGGCCGAGCAGGTCGGCGAGGGCCAGGAACGGGAGATGGGATTCGGACTCGGTCGCCGAGCAGCGCAACACGGTGCGGGCGGGTGTCCCATATTCGGATGCCAATGCCCGCAGGACGGTCGACTTTCCTATTCCGGCGGGGCCGTGGAGCAGCACACTGCCGCCGCGCGCGAGCTGCTCACGCGCGGCCCCGATCAGCTCCTCCCGGCCGATGACCAGGTCGGGGCGGCATCTGGCAGGCTCCTTGAAGTCCCCGCGCACGGTCACCGCTCCCCTCCGTGTGTCGTGTCCGGACCAAATTCTAGGCAATGTCTCTTTGAAATTCGGACGGACGGGGTGGTGAGGGATATAACAATGGTGCAGCACACGGAAATTCAAAGCCCCGCCGCATGAATAGCGAGCCGCCCAACCGGTTGCCGGGAGCTACGGGAGCAGCCCCGCCCGGCGTGCCGCGGCGACCGTCTCGCCCCTGGTGTGGGTGCCCAGCTTGCGCATCGCCGAGCGCAGATAGCTCTTCACCGTCTCCGGGCGCAGCCCCAGCCGCTCCGAGGCCCCGGCGTTGGTCGCGCCGGCCGCGAGACAGGCCAGGACGTCCAGCTCACGGGGGGTCAGCCGGACCCCGGCCGGGCGCGGGACAAGGGGCGCGGCCCCCGGCGTCAGCAGCTCGCAGGCGTCCAGCAGCTCGGCCCGCAGCGCCGGGTCGGCGATCCGCGGGGCCAGCGCCCGCAACGCCGCGTGGGCCTCGCGCACCTGCTCCCAGGCGGCGCCCGCGGCGGGGTCCCGGGCCGCCTCCTCGCTGCGGGGCGTCTGCGCGAGCAGTCCCCGCACCCGGTCCTGCACGGCCAGCGTCTGCTCCACGTCCCGGGCGGCCTCCACCGCCGCGTCCAGCGTGCGGTCGCCCAGCGGCTGGGCCGTGCGCAGGGCGCCGTACAGGACACCGCGCACCCGTCGCCGTACCACCACCGGGACCGCGAGGATCGAGCGCAGCCCCTCGGTGGCGACCGGGACGTCGTACTCGTGGCTGATCTGCCGCGACGAGGAGTAGTCCGTCACGGCGCACGGGCGGGCGAGCGCCACCGCCCGGCCGCCGAGGCCGTTGCCGGAGGTCACCGGGAGGCCGCTCAGGGCGAGGGTCGTGTTCCCGTTGAGCTCGCTGATGCGCACGTGCTGCCGGCCCGGCTCCACCAGGCCCCCGAAGGCCACCGGGAGCCCCGTCGCGCGCCGCAGGCGCACCAGTGCGTTGCGTATCTCGACCGCCCCGGCCGCGTCTGCTGTCACCTGCTCGCCCTTTCCCCGCAGCGCACACCCCCGTTCGGGGGTAGTGAGACCTGCATCACGGATTACACGATGGCAGAGAGCCGCCCGGCAATGGTCCGGTACGAGGAGGACACACGATGACGACGGCGACGGAGGACTTCCGCAGGGCCCGGGACTTCCTGCTGGAGCACCGCGAGGACTACGCGAAGGCGTACGAGGGTTTCGCCTGGCCGCGCCCCGAGCACTTCAACTGGGCGCTCGACTGGTTCGACGTCATCGCCGACGGCAACGACCGGACCGCCCTGCACATCGTCGAGGAGGACGGCAGCGAGGTCCGGGTCTCCTTCGCCGAGATGGCCGAGCGCTCGGACCGAGTGGCCAACTGGCTGCGCGACCGGGGCGTGGCGGCCGAGGACCGCATCCTCGTCATGCTCGGCAACCAGGCCGAGCTGTGGGAGACGGCCCTCGCGGCGATGAAGCTGCGCGCCGTGGTCATCCCGGCCACCCCACTGCTCGGCCCCGCCGACCTGCGCGACCGGGTCGACCGGGGGCGCGTGAAGCACGTGATCGTACGGGCCGGGGACACCGCGAAGTTCGACGACGTCCCCGGCGCCTACACCCGGATCTCCGTGGGCGGTCTGCCGGAGGAGGGCTGGGAGCCGTACGAGGACGCGTACGTCGCCCCCGCCGAGTTCCTGCCCGACGGCCCCACCCTCGCCGACGACCCGCTGATGCTGTACTTCACCTCGGGCACCACCGCCCGCCCCAAGCTGGTCGAGCACACCCACACCTCGTACCCGATCGGCCATCTGGCGACGATGTACTGGGTCGGTCTCAAGCCCGGTGACGTGCACCTCAACATCTCCTCGCCCGGCTGGGCCAAGCACGCCTGGTCCAACCTCTTCGCGCCGTGGAACGCGGAGGCGACCGTCTTCATCCACAACTACACGCGCTTCGACGCGGGCCGGCTGATGGCCGAGATGGACCGTGCCGGGGTTACGACGTTCTGCGCGCCGCCGACCGTGTGGCGGATGCTCATCCAGGCCGACCTGACCCAGCTGGGGGCCAGGCCGCGCGAGGCGGTGGCGGCCGGGGAGCCGCTGAACCCTGAGGTCATCGAGCAGGTGCGGCGGGCCTGGGGCGTCACGATCCGGGACGGCTTCGGGCAGACGGAGACGGCCGTGCAGGTCGCCAACAGCCCGGGCCAGGCGCTGAAGACCGGCTCGATGGGGCGGCCCAGCCCCGGGTACAAGGTCGAGCTCCTCGACCCGGTGACGGGCGCGCCCGGCGCTGCCGAGGGCGAGATCGCACTCGACCTGTCCGCACGGCCGGTCGGCCTGATGACCGGCTACCACGGCGACCCGGACCGTACGGCGGAGGCGATGGCCGGCGGCTACTACCGCACGGGCGACATCGGCGCGCGGGACGAGGACGGCTACATCACGTACGTCGGGCGGGCCGACGACGTGTTCAAGGCCAGCGACTACAAGATCTCCCCGTTCGAGCTGGAGAGCGCCCTGCTGGAGCACGAGGCGGTGGCCGAGGCCGCTGTCGTGCCCGCGCCGGACGAGCTGCGGCTGGCCGTGCCCAAGGCGTACATCGTGCTCGCCGAGGGCTGGCAGCCGGGCCCCGACACCGCGAAGGTGCTGTTCGAGCACTCCCGCGAGATCCTGGCGCCGTACAAGCGCATCCGCCGGCTGGAGTTCGGCGCGCTGCCCAAGACCGTCTCCGGCAAGATCCGCCGGATCGAGCTGCGCGAGGCCACGGCCGCGGGTTCGGCCGACGAGTACCGCGAGGAGGACTTCCGGTGACCGGACTGTCGTACACCCACGGGACGAGCGGGACCGTCCTGCTCGGGGACACCATCGGGGCCAACCTCGACCGGGCCGTCGCGACCTGGCCGGAGCGCGAGGCGCTCGTCGACGTGCCGTCGGGGAGGCGCTGGACGTACGCCCAATTCGGTGCGGACGTCGACGAGTTGGCGCGGGCGCTGGTCGCGAGCGGGGTCGCCAAGGGGGACCGGGTCGGCATCTGGGCGGTCAACTGCCCGGAGTGGGTGCTGGTCCAGTACGCGACCGCGCGCATCGGCGCGATCATGGTGAACATCAACCCGGCCTACCGCACCCACGAGGTCGAGTACGTCCTGAACCAGGCCGGGGTCTCGCTGCTCTTCGCCTCCCTCAGCCACAAGACCAGCGACTACCGGGCGATGGTCGAGGAAGTGCGGGGCAGGTGCCCGGAGTTGAGGGAGACCGTCTACATCGGCGACCCGAGCTGGGCGGCGCTGCTGGGACGCGCGGCACCCGAGGCCACGTACGAGCCGCTGTCCTGCGACGACCCCATCAACATCCAGTACACCTCGGGCACGACCGGCTTCCCGAAGGGGGCCACGCTTTCCCACCACAACATCCTCAACAACGGGTATTTCGTAGGGGAGTTGATCGCCTATACCGAGCAGGACCGGATCTGCATCCCGGTCCCCTTCTACCACTGCTTCGGCATGGTGATGGGCAACCTGGCGGCCACCTCGCACGGCGCCTGCATGGTCATCCCGGCCCCGTCCTTCGACCCGAAGGCCACGCTGGAGGCGGTCCAGCAGGAGCGGTGCACGTC
This sequence comes from Streptomyces cylindrosporus, assembly GCF_022698165.1. Taxonomy (GTDB): domain Bacteria; phylum Actinomycetota; class Actinomycetes; order Streptomycetales; family Streptomycetaceae; genus Streptomyces; species Streptomyces cylindrosporus. Next base: position 64,506 of record NZ_JALDAY010000003.1, on the reverse strand, counting down.
CCTGTACGGCGTCCCGACCATGTTCATCGCGGAGTTGAACCTCCCCGACTTCGCGACGTACGACCTCACGTCCCTCCGCACGGGCATCATGGCGGGCTCGCCCTGTCCGGTCGAGGTGATGAAGCGGGTGGTCGCCGAGATGCACATGGAGCAGGTGTCCATCTGCTACGGCATGACGGAGACGTCCCCGGTCTCGCTGCAGACGCGCATGGAGGACGACCTGGAACACCGCACCGGGACGGTCGGCCGGGTCCTGCCGCACATCGAGGTGAAGGTCGTCGACCCGGCGACGGGCGTGACCCAACCCCGCGGTGAGGCGGGCGAGTTGTGCACCCGCGGCTACAGCGTGATGCTCGGCTACTGGAACGAGCCCGAGAAGACCGCCGAGGCCGTCGACCCCGGCCGCTGGATGCACACCGGCGACCTCGCGATGATGCGCGACGACGGCTACGTCGAGATCGTCGGCCGGATCAAGGACATGATCATCCGGGGCGGCGAGAACATCTATCCGCGCGAGATCGAGGAGTTCCTCTACGGCCACCCGAAGATCGCGGACGTCCAGGTGGTCGGCGTACCCCACGAGAAGTACGGCGAGGAGGTCCTGGCCTGCGTCATCCCGCGCGACCCGGCCGACCCGCCGACGCTGGAGGAGGTGCGGTCGTTCTGCGAGGGACGGCTGGCGCACTACAAGGTGCCGAGCCGGATGCAGGTCCTGGAGGCCTTTCCGATGACGGTGTCGGGGAAGGTGCGGAAGATCGAACTCCGGGAGAAGTACAGCGCCCCGTAAGGGGCGCGGGGAACGGCGCGACCAGCCCCCACTGTCCCGCAGCCGCTTACGTGCCCTTCGCGTCCATTTCGTCGGCGAGGCCGTTCACCGGCTGCGGCGTCCCCGTGAGGTCCAGGACGAACAACGGGACGCCGAGGCTGTCGGCGCGGACGCGGGCGTCGGTGGCGTAGCCCGCGAGGGAGAAGTAGACACAGGTCGCCGACTCCGTCATGGCGGTCAGCCACAGGCACTCCACGTCCCGTGACGAGGCCGGGCGGACCGTCGGGTCGACCTGGGCCAGCAGTCCGCGCGCGGCGAGGCCGATGCCCGACGGCGGCCGCTGGTCGGCCCGCCGGATGTCCTTGAAGCCGAGCCAGCGCAGATACAGCGCGGCGGCCGTGACCGCGTCCCGCGCGGTACGGATGGTGACGGGCTGGAAGCGGGGGCGCCGGCCCCGGGGGCCGGGAGCGCGGGGCGGGCCCGCCAGCGGCACCCGCAGCAGCGTGCCGCACGGACAGCCCAGCTCCGGGCGGGGCCACTGGGCCCGGCGGCCACAGGTCGTGCAGCGCAGGGTGATCCAGTCCTCTTCCCAGACGGGATGGGTGACGGCCGTCGCCGTCCCGTGCCGGTCCAGCGACGGGGCGACCGGCGCCCCGCACACGCACGGATACGACGGCGCCGAGTACAGGTGCTCGCGCCGGCAGGCCGGACAGCGCACCGGGACGCTCTCGGACATGGCCCACATCGTCCTCCAGCCGACCCCCGCTTGTCCGTCTCTTGACGGCCTTCCCTCACCCACCTACATTGCTTCCAGATAGTAGAAATTAGTTTCCACGATACGGAAACTTTGCGGAAGTCGAAGACGGAAGAGCTCACCGCGGGGCGCGACGGGCGTGCGAATCCGACAGCCGAGGCAGGAGTACTCGATGGCACGTATGACCGCTGCCCGCGCGGCAGTTGAGATCCTCAAGCGCGAAGGTGTCGGCGACGCGTTCGGTGTGCCGGGCGCGGCGATCAACCCCTTCTACGCGGCGCTCAAGGCCTCCGGCGGCATCAACCACACCCTCGCCCGCCATGTCGAGGGCGCCTCGCACATGGCCGAGGGCTACACCCGCACCAGGGCCGGCAACATCGGCGTCTGCATCGGCACCTCCGGCCCGGCCGGCACCGACATGATCACGGGCCTGTACTCCGCCATCGGCGACTCGATCCCGATGCTGTGCATCACGGGCCAGGCCCCGACCGCCGTGATCCACAAGGAGGACTTCCAGGCCGTCGACATCGCCTCGATCGCCAAGCCGGTCACGAAGATGGCGGTCACCGTCCTGGAGGCCGCGCAGGTCCCCGGCGTCTTCCAGCAGGCCTTCCACCTGATGCGTTCCGGCCGTCCCGGCCCCGTCCTCATCGACCTGCCGATCGACGTCCAGCTCACCGAGATCGAGTTCGACCCGGAGACGTACGAGCCGCTCCCGGTCTACAAGCCGGCCGCGAGCCGCGCCCAGATCGAGAAGGCGATCGGGATGCTGAACGCGTCCGAGCGCCCGCTGATCGTCGCCGGCGGCGGTGTCATCAACGCCGACGCGGCCGAACTCCTCGTCGAGTTCGCCGAGTTGACCGGCACCCCGGTCGTCCCGACCCTGATGGGCTGGGGCCTGATCCCCGACGACCACGAACTGAATGCCGGCATGGTCGGCCTGCAGACCTCGCACCGCTACGGCAACGCGACCTTCCTGGAGTCCGACTTCGTCCTCGGCATCGGCAACCGCTGGGCCAACCGCCACACCGGCAAGCTGGACGTCTACACGGCCGGCCGCACCTTCGTGCACGTCGACGTCGAGCCCACCCAGATCGGCAAGATCTTCGCCCCGGACTACGGCATCGCCTCCGACGCGAAGGCCGCGCTGGAGCTCTTCGTCGAGGTGGCAAGGGAGTTGAGGGCGGCGGGCCGCCTGCCCGACCGCAGCGCCTGGGCCGCCGCGGCGCAGGAGAAGAAGGCGACCCTCCAGCGCCGTACCCACTTCGACGACATCCCGATCAAGCCGCAGCGCGTCTACGAGGAGATGAACAAGGCCTTCGGCCCGGAGACCCGGTACGTCTCCACCATCGGCCTCTCGCAGATCGCCGGAGCCCAGATGCTGCACGTCTTCAGGCCGCGCCACTGGATCAACTGCGGCCAGGCGGGCCCTCTCGGCTGGACCGTCCCGGCCGCGCTCGGCGTCGCCAAGGCCGACCCGGAGGCGCAGGTCGTCGCCCTGTCCGGCGACTACGACTTCCAGTTCATGATCGAGGAACTGGCCGTCGGCGCGCAGCACAAGATCCCGTACGTCCATGTCCTCGTCAACAACGCCTACCTGGGCCTCATCCGCCAGGCGCAGCGGGCGTTCGACATCGACTTCCAGGTCAAGCTGGAGTTCGAGAACATCAACTCGCCCGAGCTGGGCGTCTACGGCGTCGACCACGTCAAGGTCGCCGAGGGCCTCGGCTGCAAGGCGATCCGCGTGACCGACCCGAACGAGCTGGGCGCGGCCCTGGAGCAGGCGAAGAAGCTCGCCGCCGAGCACCAGGTGCCGGTGGTCGTCGAGGCGATCCTGGAGCGCGTCACCAACATCGCCATGTCGACGACGAACGACATCTCCGACGTCGTCGAGTTCGAGGAGCTCGCGACCGAGCCGGGCCACGCGCCGACCTCGATCAGGACGCTGAAGGTCTGACACGCGAGACAGACGAAGAGGGGCGGCCCGCCGACGGGCCGCCCCTCTTCCGTGTGCCGTGCGGCGGGGCCCGCCGCCCCCGTGTCGGCGGGCCCCGTGTGACGAGAATGTGCCCGCCCCCGGGGGCGGTTGAAGCCTCTTGAATCAGATTCAGAGCTGGATTTGAGGATTGCGTAGACATCCTACGTCCCCAGGTGTACGCGCGTAGTACGCCGTCACGGTTGCTCGTGATGCTCGGAGAGGCCGGGCCAGTCGTCCGGGCCGCCGCCCTGCCACTCGATGAGGTCGCTGCCCTCGACGTCGGTGACGTACAGGTCGGCCAGGCGCAGGATCTCGCCGACGTCGTCGACGTGCGTGGCGACGCCCAGGGTCCTGTCGCCGTCCGTGACCCGCCGGGAGCCGTCCAGGGCCGGCGAGTGCACCACGATGTGCGGATGCTCGGTTGGATGTGCCATGCCATCAGCGTCCTGCGGAAGCGGCGTGGACGCACCCCGTGCACACCGAAAGGCGCCGGATGCGGGACCGTCCGCATCCGGCGCCTTCCGCCCCGGTGAGGCCTTCTGGTGATGTCTTCCGTGATGGCCGGGACCGCGGCGGCGGCGACGGAACCGGGCGCTCCTTCCCTCAGGTCGAAGAAGGAGGGCCCGGCCCTTCACCACCGCACTGGCTCGCACACCGCCGCGGTCCTCGCCTCGCCCGCGACCGCCGACCGGCCACCCCTCATCCGGGCCGTTCGATGGTCGCGGGCCGTCTGGGTCAGTCCTCGCGCAGGGCGTGGACCGCCTCCTCCACGCGCTTGCCGTACTCCGGGTCGGCGGCGTGGAAGTGGGACAGGTTCTTCTCGATCACGTCGTCGCGGGAGACCTGGGAGAGGCCGCCGGCGATGTTGGCGACCAGACGGGACCTCTCGTCCTCGGACATCAGGCGATACAGCTCGCCCGCCTGGAAGAAGTCGTCGTCCTTGGTGTGCTGCGGGGCCTCGTGGGTGCCGGTCCAGCCGGTCACCGCCAGCGGGGCCGACAGCGCGCGACCCGTCTCGACCGGGCCGTCGTAGGAGTTCGGCTCGTAGTTCTTCGCCCCGCGGCCCTGGGAGTTGACCGCCATGAAGCCGTCGCGGCCGTAGTTCTGCGCGGTCGTCGCCCTGGGGGCGTTCACCGCGAGCAGGGTGTGGTTGACGCCCAGGCGGTAGCGGTGGGCGTCCGCGTAGGCGAACAGGCGGCCCTGGAGCATCTTGTCCGGCGAAGGACCGATGCCGGGCACGAAGTTGTTGGGGGAGAACGCGGCCTGCTCGACCTCGGCGAACACGTTGTCCGGATTGCGGTCGAGGACGAGGCGGCCCACCCGCCGCAGCGGGTAGTCCTTGTGCGGCCACACCTTGGTCAGGTCGAAGGGGTTGAAGCGGTACTCCGCCGCCTCCGCTGCGGGCATGATCTGCACGTACAGCGTCCAGGACGGGTGCACGCCCCGCTCGATCGCCTGCAGCAGGTCCGTCTGGTGCGAGTTCGGGTCCTTGCCCGCGAGCTCGGCGGCCTGCTCGGACGACAGGGACCGTACGCCCTGGTTGGTCTTGAAGTGGTACTTGACGAAGAAGGCCTCGCCCTCGGCGTTCGTCCACTGGTAGGTGTGCGAGCCGTAACCGTTCATGTGGCGGTACGACGCCGGGATGCCGCGGTCGCCCATCAGCCAGGTCACCTGGTGCGTGGCCTCGGGGGAGTGGGCCCAGAAGTCCCAGACGTTGTCCGGCTCCTGACGGCCCGTGAAGGGGTCGCGCTTCTGCGAGTGGATGAAGTCCGGGAACTTGATCGGGTCCTTGATGAAGAACACCGGCGTGTTGTTCCCGACGAGGTCGTAATTGCCCTCCTCCGTATAGAACTTGACCGCGAAACCGCGCGGGTCGCGGACCGCGTCGGCGCCGCCCAGCGAGTCGGCCACCGTCGAGAAGCGCAGGAACACCTCGGTGCGCTTGCCGACCGTGCTCAGGAAGTCGGCGTACGTGAAGCCGGTGACGTCGTCCGTCACCTCGAAGTGGCCGTAGGCACCGCTGCCGCGGGCGTGCACCACGCGCTCCGGGATGCGCTCGCGGTTGAAGCGGGCGAGCTTCTCCAGGAGGTGCTGGTCCTGGAGGAGGAGCGGGCCGCCGACGCCGGCGGAGGCTGAGTTCTGGTTGTCGGCGACCGGGGCGCCGGACTCGGTCGTGAGCACGCGCTTCGACATGGTGATCTTCCAGACGTGAACGGTTAGTTGAAGGAGTGGGCGTGGGTATCCGGGCCGCGGCGGCGCCTGGGCGCGACAGGACAGATGTCAGCGCCGCCGCGGCCCGGAAGTCCGGGTGCTGCGTCAGACCTGGGCGCCGGAGAGGCGCTCCACGGCCCGCAGCAGGGCGGAGTGGTCCAGGCCGCCGTCGCCCTGGGCGCGCAGCGACGCGACCAGCTGGGCGACGACCGCGCCGACCGGCAGCGCCGCGCCGACGTTGCGGGCGGCGTCGGTGACGATGCCCATGTCCTTGTGGTGCAGGTCGATACGGAAGCCCGGCTTGAAGTCGCGCTGCAGGAAGTTGTCCTTCTTGCGGGTCAGCACGGTGGAGCCCGCGAGGCCGCCGTTGAGGACGTCCAGGGCCGCCTTCAGGTCCACGCCGGACTTCTCCAGGAAGACCACGGCCTCGGCGCACGCCTGGATGTTCACGGCGACGATCAGCTGGTTGGCGGCCTTCACGGTCTGTCCGGAGCCGTGCGGACCGCACAGCACGATGGTCTTGCCGAGGGCCTCCAGGATCGGCCGCGCGGCGTCGAAGTCGGCCTGCTCACCGCCGACCATGATGGACAGCACGGCCTCGATGGCACCGGCCTCACCGCCGGACACGGGGGCGTCCAGCACACGGATGCCCTTGTCCGCGGCGGCCTTCGCGAGGTCCACCGAGGTCTGCGGGGTGATCGAGGACATGTCGATCAGCAGGGCGCCGGGCCGGGCGTTCTCCAGGATGCCGTCGGGGCCGTACGAAATGGCCTCGACCTGCGGCGACGCGGGCACCATCGTGATGATCACGTCGGCGGCCTGCACCGCCTCGGCGATCGACCCGGCCACCGTGCCGCCGGCGGCGGCCAGGCGGTCCAGCTTGTCCTGCTCCAAGGTGAAGCCGGTGACGTCGTAACCCGCCTTGATCAGGTTCTCGGACATGGGGGAGCCCATGATGCCGAGGCCTATCCAGGCGATCTTGGGAAGGTTGTCGCTCATGCGGGGGTGCCTCTCAATACAGGGTGGTCAGCGGGACAGCCAGGCGAAGGTCTCGGAGCTCGGGCGGTCGCCCGGCTTGTACTCCAGGCCCACCCAGCCGTCGTAACCGGCCTTCTTCAGCTGGTCGAGGAGCTCCTCCAGCGGGAGCGAGCCCGTGCCCGGCGCGCCGCGGCCCGGGTTGTCGGCGATCTGCACATGGCCGGTCTTCGCGGCGTACTCGTCGATCACCGACGGCAGGTCCTCGCCGTTCATGGACAGGTGGTAGAGGTCCATGAGGAAGCGGGCGTTGCCCAGCCCTGTCGCGTCGTTGACCTTGTCGACGATGCCGACCGCGGCGGGTGCGCTCACCAGCGGGTACAGCGGGGACTCCGGCTTGTTCAGCGCCTCGATCAGCAGGATCGCGCCGATCCGGTCGGCCGCCCGGGCCGCGAGGACCAGGTTCTCCAGCGCGAGGGCGTCCTGCTCGGCCGGGTCCACGCCCTCGACGCGGTTGCCGTACAGGGCGTTGAGCGCCCCGCAGCCGAGGGCGGCGGCGAAGTCGGCGGCCACGTCGATGTTGGCGCGGAACCTCTCCGACTCCTCGCCGGGGATGGACAGGGCGCCGCGATCCGGGCCCGGCAGCTGTCCGGCGTAGAAGTTGAGGCCCGTGAGCCGGACGCCCGCGTCCTCGATCGCCTGCTTCAGGGCGTCGAGTTCGGACTGCTCGGGGGTGGGGGAGTCGACCCAGGGCCACCACAGCTCGACCGCGGTGAAGCCCGCCGCGGCGGCGGCCGCGGGGCGCTCCAGGAGCGGGAGTTCCGTGAAGAGGATCGACAGGTTGACGTTGAAGCGCTGGTCTGCGAATCCCATGGGCCGCCGCGCTCCCTTCCGTGTCGAGTGATTCCGTATTGCGGAAGTTCATTTCTGCTTAACGGAAGACTGCCTGTGGTCCGGGAGCCCTGTCAAGTACTCTGAGGTGGTGGCCCGGTCCAACGACGAGGTCGCCGCGCTGCTCCAGGAGTACGCGGACCTCATCTCGATCACCGGCGGAGACGCGTTCAGGGCACGCGTCTACGAGAAGGCCGCACGCGCGGTCGGCGGCCATCACGCCGATGTCTCCACGCTCGACCTCAAGGGCCTCCAGGAGATCCCGAACGTCGGGAAGTCCATCGCCCAGAAGGTCCGCGAGTACGTCGACAGCGGCAGCGTCTCCGCCGTCGAGGAACTGCGGGCGAGGATCCCCGCCGGGGTGCGCCGGCTCACCGCCATCCCCACCCTCGGCCCGAAGAAGGCCATGGCGGTCTACGAGGAGCTGGGCATCTCCTCCGTCGACGAACTCGCCGACGCCATCCACGAGGAGCGCCTGCGCGACCTCAAGGGCTTCGGCCCGAAGACCGAGGAGAACATCCTCCACGGCATCGAACTGCTCCGGTCCTCCGGCGGACGCGTCCGGCTCGACGTCGCGACCGGCCTCGCCGAGGACATCGTGGCCGCGCTCTCCGCGGTGCCCGGCTGCGAGCGGTGCACCTACGCCGGCTCGCTGCGCCGGGGCCGCGAGACCATCGGCGACATCGACATCCTCGTCGCGTCACGGAAACCCGCGCCGATCATGCGGGCGTTCACCGAGCTGCCGTACGTCACCGAGGTGATCGGCACCGGCGACAAGAAGACGTCCGTGCGCACCGGCAAGGGCCTCAACGTCGACCTGCGCGTCGTACCGACGGACTCCTGGGGCGCCGCCCTCCAGTACTTCACGGGCAGCAAGGTCCACAACATCCGCACCCGCGAGCGGGCCGTGCACCAGAAGCTCAAGCTCTCCGAGTACGGGCTCTTCGACGTCGAGAGCGGCGACAAGATCGTCTCCGAGACCGAGGAGGAGGTGTACGAGCGGCTCGGTCTGCCGTGGATCCCGCCCGCCCTGCGCGAGGACCGCGGGGAGATCGAGGCGGGGCTGCGCGGCGCACTGCCCGACCTCGTCACCGAGGCCGACCTGCGGGGCGACCTGCACACCCACACCGACCTCACCGACGGGCTCGCCCCGCTGGAGGAGATGGCCGAGGCGGCCGCCGCGCGCGGCTACGCCTACTACGCGATCACCGACCACGCGCCCGACCTCGCCATGCAGCGCATGACCGACGAACGGATGCTGGCCCAGCGGGCCCGGGTGCGCGAGCTGGACGGCACGTACCCCACCCGGGGCCGGCGCGGCGGGCTGCGGCTGCTGCACGGGACCGAGCTGAACATCGGGCCCGACGGGCGGGTGGACTGGCCGGACGAGTTCCTCGCCGGGTTCGACCTGTGCGTGGCCTCCGTGCACTCGCACTTCAACCAGGGGCGCGAGGCGCTGACCCGCCGGCTCGTGCGGGCCTGCGAGAACCCGTACGTCAACATCATCGGCCACCCCACCACCCGGCTCATCGGCAGACGGCCCGGCATCGACGCCGACCTCGACGCGGTCTTCGCCGCCTGCGCCCGCACCGGCACGGCCCTGGAGGTCAACGCCCACCCCGACCGCCTCGACCTGCGCGACGAGGACATCCTGCGGGCCCGACGGCACGGCGTGCGGTTCGCCGTCAACAGCGACGCGCACGCCGTCCCGCACCTGGCCAACATGCGCTACGGCATCGCCACCGCCCGGCGCGGCTGGCTCACCGCGGAGGACGTGATCAACACCTGGCCGGAGCGGCGACTGCGCGCCTTTCTGCGCAAGACCAAGCCGTAACCGGTGCGGCCACCCGAAAACGTGTCCAGGGCGTTAGGTTGAGCGCGTGCGATTGAGAGTGGAGTTCACGACCGAGCCCTTCGACCTGGACGAGGCACCCGCGCACGCCGTGGTCGCCCGCGAGGTCGTCGAGGCGGCCGAGCTGGACGCGGTGGACGTCGGCCCCTTCGGCAACACGGTGGAGGGCGGTGCCGACGCGGTCCTGACCGCCGTGGACGCCCTGCTGCGCAAGTCCCTGGAGGCCGGCGCCACCCGGATCTCGCTGCAGGTCAACGTGATCGGGGAGGGCGCCGAGTGACCGGCACCGGGGACGAGCCGTTCATCACGGCCGTGAAACCGCTGGTCGACGCCATGGGCGGGGAGATGCTGCCGCCGGACGAGGCCGGACCCGACGACGTCGTGCTCTCCTGGGAGGGCGTCGACGCGGTCGCCGTACGGCTGCCGCAGCTCGCGGACTCGCTCGATCACATCCTGGCCGCCATGGAGCGCAAGCAGGGCAAGCCGCTGGCCGAGCTGGACCGCAAGGCCAAGCAGGAGGTCGTACGGATACTGGAGGCCCGTGGCGCCTTCGCCGTGCGGCACGGCGTGGAGACCGTCGCGGGCGCGCTCGGCGTCAGCCGGTTCACGGTCTACAACTACCTCAACCGTGAGAAGGACAGCTGAGCGCCGTCGGGTTTGTTACCCCGAATTTTCAACAAAGTGTTGACTCGATGTTGCGTGGGGGCGTTAGCTGACTCCCGTGACTTCGACTTCCGCGTCCCCCGGTCTGGCCCGGTTCAACGCCCTGGAGGAGCACGCGGCCTACGCCGCCCTCCACGAGGCGTGCGCCTCCGCGACCTGGGCGAAGCGACTGCTGGCCGCCCGCCCGTACGCCACCGCCGACGACCTCTTCGCCGCCAGCGACGCCGCCATGGCCGAGCTGACCACCGCGGACCTCGACGAGGCCATGGCCGGGCATCCGCCGATCGGCCGCCCCAAGGAGGGCGACCCGACCTCCGCCCGGGAACAGGCGGGCATGGCCGGTGCCGCGGACGAGCTCAAGGCGGAGATGCTCGAACTGAACCTGGCCTACCAGGAGCGGTTCGGCCATGTCTTCCTCATCTGCGCCACCGGCCGGACCGGCGAGCAGATGCGCGACGCGGTCAAGGAGCGGATCGGCAACTCGCCGGAACAGGAACGGGAGATCGTCCGCACCGAGCTGGGCAAGATCAACCGCATCCGGCTCGCCCGACTCGTCGAAGAGGACTGAGACCAGCATGAGCACCAGCACCACCGCCTCGGTGTCGACGCACATCCTCGACACCAGCATCGGCCGCCCCGCCGAGGCAGTCGCCGTCGAGCTCTCCGCCCGCAGCGGCCGGGACGCCGACTGGCGGACGCTCGGCGGCTCGGCGACCGACGCGGACGGGCGGTGCAAGGACCTGCCGGCGCTGCCGGAGGGGACCACACACGTACGGCTCGACTTCGCCGTGGAGCCGTATTTCGAGAAGAAGCAAGCCGATGCGCAGCAGGACGCCCCCGCGAATCGGGACAGCGGTGCGGCCGTGTTCTTCCCGGAGGTGGCGATCACCTTCGCCGTGAAGCCCGGGGAGCACTACCACGTACCGCTGCTGCTCAACCCGTTCGGCTACTCCGTTTACCGAGGGAGCTAGCGAATGCCCACGATTCTGGGACAGAACCAGTACGGCAAGGCCGAGAACCGAGTCGTAAAGATCACGCGGGACGGCGCCACCCACCACATCAAGGACCTGAACGTGTCCGTGGCGCTGAGCGGCGACATGGACGAGGTCCACTACTCCGGCTCCAACGCCAACGTGCTGCCGACCGACACCACCAAGAACACGGTGTTCGCCTTCGCCAAGGAGCACGGCATCGAGTCGGCCGAGCAGTTCGGCATCCATCTCGCCCGCCACTTCGTCACCTCGCAGGAGCCGATCAAGACCGCGCGGATCCGCATCGAGGAGTACGCCTGGGAGCGGATCGAGGCCTCCGACGCCAACTCGCAGTTCATCGGCGCGGACGAGGTCAAGCACTCCTTCGTGCGCAAGGGCCAGGAGACCCGCCTCACCCAGATCACCTACGACGGCTCGTCCTGGGAGGTCGTCTCCGGCCTCAAGGACCTCGTCGTGATGAACTCGACGAACTCCGAGTTCTGGGGCTACGTCAAGGACAAGTACACGACGCTCCAGGAGGCGTACGACCGCATCCTGGCCACCCAGGTCGCCGCTCGCTGGCGGTTCAACTGGACCGACGACGAGCAGAAGATGCCCAACTGGGAGAAGTCCTACGAGCAGGTGAAGAAGCACATGCTCCAGGCCTTCGCCGAGACGTACTCGCTCTCGCTCCAGCAGACCCTCTACCAAATGGGTTCGCGCGTCATCAACAACCGCGGCGAGATCGACGAGATCCGCTTCTCGCTGCCCAACAAGCACCACTTCCTGGTGGACCTGGAGCCGTTCGGCCTCAAGAACGACAACGAGGTCTACTACGCCGCCGACCGGCCCTACGGCCTGATCGAGGCGACGATCCTCCGGGACGGCTGCGAGCCGAGGATCCCGGTGGACCTGACCAACCTGTAGCAACTGCATTGCGGCACCCGCGGCCGGGACTCCGGAACCGGCCGCGGTACTCAAATCTCCAGGGTCCTGCCGTGCCCACTCCACAACAGCGCAAAGGACGAACCATGGCAGCAGCCCAGCGCATCGTCATCGAGAACTGTGCCGTCGCGACCGTCGACGCGAACGACACCGAGTACCCGAGCGGTCATGTCGTCATCGCGGGCAACCGCATCGAGTCGCTCGGCGCGGGCAGGGCCCCCGAGGGCCTGGAGAACGTCGTACGCCGTATCGACGCATCCGGCCATCTGGTCACCCCCGGCCTGGTCAACACCCACCACCACTACTACCAGTGGATCACCCGGGGTCTGGCCACCGACCACAATCTCTTCAACTGGCTGGTCGCGCTGTACCCGACGTGGGCGCGCATCGACGAGGAGATGACGTACTCGGCCGCGCAGGGCTCGCTGGCCATGATGGCCCGCGGCGGTGTCACCACCGCGATGGACCACCACTACGTCTTCCCGCAGGGCGCCGGCGACCTGTCCGGCTCGATCATCCGCGCCGCCCGCGAGATGGGCGTCCGCTTCACCCTCGCCCGTGGCTCCATGGACCGCAGCGAGAAGGACGGCGGACTGCCCCCGGACTTCGCCGTCGAGACCCTCGAAGGCGCCCTCGCCGCCACCGAGGCCACCGTCAAGGAGCACCACGACGCCTCCTTCGACGCCATGACCCAGGTCGCCGTCGCGCCCTGCTCGCCCTTCTCCGTCTCCACCGAACTCCTGCGCCAGGGCGCCGAGTTGGCCCGCCGCCTCGGCGTGCGCCTGCACACCCACGGCTCGGAGACCGTCGAGGAGGAGCAGTTCTGCAAGGAACTGTTCGGCATGGGCCCGACCGACTACTTCGAGTCCACCGGCTGGCTCGGCGAGGACGTGTGGATGGCGCACTGCGTCCACATGAACGACTCCGACATCGCAGCCTTCGCCCGTACGAAGACGGGTGTCGCCCACTGTCCCTCGTCGAACGCCCGGCTGGCCGCCGGCATCGCCCGCGTCCCCGACATGCTCGCGGCCGGCGTCCCGGTCGGCCTCGGCGTCGACGGCACCGCCTCCAACGAGTCCGGCGAACTCCACACCGAGCTGCGCAACGCCCTGCTCATCAACCGCCTCGGCGCCCACCGCGAAGCCGCCCTGAACGCCCGCCAGGCGCTGCGCCTCGGCACCTACGGCGGCGCCCAAGTCCTCGGCCGCGCAGGCGAGATCGGCTCCCTGGAGCCCGGCAAGCTGGCCGACCTGGTGCTGTGGAAGCTGGACACCCTCGCCCACGCCTCCATCGCCGACCCGGTCACCGCGCTGGTCTTCGGCGCGGCGGCCCCGGTCACCGCCTCCTTCGTGAACGGCCGTCAGATCGTCGAGGACAGCCGCCTGTTGCACGTCGACGAGGACACGATCGCCCGCTCCACACGGGAGCAGGCCCAGCGGCTCGCGCGGATCGCCGCGCAGGGCTGAGCGCCGAACACCCTTGTGACGTACGGCAATTGAAGATCTCCGGTCGAGGGGGACGGCCCTCGACCGGTAGCCGTGGACCCCAGCGGTCCCACGGCGGCCGTGTCCGGTGCGCGCATGGACGTGCGCGCACCGGAACGGTCACCGTCCCCGGCCCAGTTCAGGCCTTCGGTCCCGCACGACCGTGCACCACCTCCAAGAAACCCACGTCAGAGCCGACGTGTTAGCTGACCCGGAGGAACCGCCGTGACCGCCCACCCCGTTGACGAGAAACTCCCCGCGCTCAAGATGGCCACCACGGGCCTGCAGCACGTGGCCGCCATGTACGCGGGGGTCGTCGCCCCGCCCCTGATCGTCGGGGCGGCCATCGGCCTCTCCGCCGCCGAGCTGACCTTCCTCACCGGTGCCTGCCTGTTCACCGCGGGCCTCGCCACCTTCCTCCAGACGCTCGGCATCTGGAAGATCGGCGCCCGGCTGCCCTTCGTCAACGGCGTCACCTTCGCCGGTGTCGCCCCCATGACCGCGGTCGTCGCCTCCACCAAGGACAAGTCCGACGCACTGCCGGTCATCTTCGGCGCGGTCATCGTGGCCGGCCTGCTCGGCTTCATGGCCGCCCCCTTCTTCAGCAAGGCGGTCCGCTTCTTCCCGCCGGTCGTCACCGGCACGGTGATCACACTCATCGGCGTCTCGCTCCTGCCGGTCGCCTTCGGCTGGGCCCAGGGCCCCAACCCCGCCGCGCACGACTACGGTTCGACGACCAACCTCGCACTGGCGGGCGCGACTCTCCTGATCGTGCTGGCACTGCGCCGCTTCACCCGCGGCTTCGTCAAGCAGATCGCCGTGCTGCTCGGCCTGGTCGCGGGCACGCTGGTCGCGATCCCCTTCGGCGCCACGGACTTCGGCCCGGTCGCGGACGCGGACGTGATCGGCTTCCCGACGCCGTTCCACTTCGGCGCACCGCAGTTCCAGGTCGCCGCGATCGTGTCGATGTGCGTGGTGATGGTGGTCTCGATGACCGAGTCGACGGCCGACATGCTCGCGCTGGGTGAGATCGTCGACCGACCGGCGGACGAGAGGACCATCGCGGCCGGCCTGCGCGCCGACACCCTCGGCTCGGCCCTCAGCCCCCTCTTCAACGGCTTCATGTGCAGCGCCTTCGCGCAGAACATCGGCCTGGTCGCGATGACACGGATCCGCAGCCGGTACGTCGTCGCGACCGGCGGCGGCTTCCTCGTCCTGATGGGCCTGTGCCCGATGGCCGCCTCGCTCATCGCCGTCGTACCGCGCCCGGTGCTCGGCGGCGCGGGCGTGGTCCTCTTCGGCTCCGTCGCGGCGAGCGGCATCCAGACCCTGGTGCGGGCCGGCCTGGACAAGGACAACAACGTCCTGATCGTCGCCGTCTCGCTGGCCGTCGGCATCATCCCGATCACCGCGCCGGAGTTCTACCACGCCTTCCCCGAGACCGCGCGGATCGTCCTGGACTCGGGCATCTCGACGGGCTGTGTCGCGGCCGTCGTCCTGAACCTGGTCTTCAACCACCTCGGCAAGGACCGCGACGCCCAGGACGTGACCCACCCGATGGAGGCCGGCGACCGGATCGCCGCCGCCCACTGATCCACCGCCCGCGGGGTGCGGCGATGGGGCAGGCTGTCTGCCATGAACGAGTCCGGCCGCGTCGAGGCCTTCAGCGACGGTGTGTTCGCCATCGCCATCACCCTGCTCATCCTGGAGATCAAGGTCCCCGAGGTCGGCGAACACGGCGGCCTGTGGCACGCGTTGGGGCAGCAGTGGCCCTCCTACGCGGCCTATGTGGTGAGCTTCCTGGTCATCGGCATCATGTGGATCAACCACCACCAGCTGTTCAGTTACGTCGCCCATGTCGACCGCACGCTGATGTTCCTGAACCTGCTGGTCCTGATGGTGGTGGCCGCGGTGCCCTGGCCGACGGCGATGCTCGCGGAGTACCTGCGCGAGGACGCGGCCTCGCATGTGGCGGCGGCGGTCTACAGCCTGGTCATGGTCCTGATGGCGCTGACCTTCCAGGCCCTGTGGTGGCATCTGACCCGCACCGGCCACCTCTTCGACGACCGGGTCGACGTCCCCGCCGCCCGGGCGACCCGCGCCCGCTTCGCCCTCGGCACCCTGGCCTACCCGGTCACGGTGGGCCTGGCCTTCGTCTCGGCCCCGCTCACCCTGGCCGCGCACGGCCTGATCGCCCTGTACTACGGCTTCAACCAGGTACCGGTACCGACCCGTCCGGCCCCGGCCGGCCCATGAGGCCGGCCCGACGTTCAGGCGCGGCGGAGGGACTGGCAGGGGGTCGCTTCCGGGAGGCGGCCGGTGAAGTAGGAGCGGGGCGGGACGCCCATCAGGGTGCGGAAGTCGGTCGTCATGTGGGACTGGTCGTAGTAGCCGGTGGCGGCGGCGAGCTCCGCCCAGGGGCGGGTGGCCGCGTGGTCCAGTACCGTGCGGACGCGGTTGATACGGGCGTAGTGCTTGGGGGAGAGGCCGACGCCCTCGGCGAACAGGTTGCGCAACTGCCGCTCGCTGACGGCCAGTTCACGGGCCACGTCGGCGACCTGGGCCGGGGGCCGGCCGGTACGGACCGACAGCGCGTCGACGCCCGCCCGCACCAGCTCGGTGCGCGAACGGTCCGCCGCGGCCCCGAGCCGCTCCGGAAGCACCTCCGCCAGGTGCTCCAACGCCTCGTCCGGCGCCAACCACCGCAACTCGTCGGCCAGTCGGCGGGCCATCACGCCCGGCAGGTCCCCCAGCCGCACCGCACGGCCGACCAGCTCCACCGCCGGGACACCGAGCAGCGGGCGGACGCTGCCGGGTGCGAGCCGCAGCTCCACGCAGGACACCCGGCGCTTACCGCTGTGGTACGACGCCCTCGCCCGCGGGCCGACGACCAGCGTGCTCCGGCTGCCGTGCTCCCCAGTGCGCACGACCACCCTGGTCGCGGCCTCCGGGAGATGCACGAACGGCTCGGTCGGCACATCGCCCACCGACACGGACCCGACCCCGGCGAACCACGGGCGCAGCGCCTCGGGCGTGGGCAGGGTCTCGCGGAGCACGGCGTTCGTCACCCCTCCACGGTAAGCGCGCCGCACGGCCGCCCGGGCCCCGGAACCGTGCCGGAATTTCCAAGAGTTACCGCGCCCCGGCCGCCCACCGTGGTGGACATGATCCTTGTGACCGGTGCCACGGGCACCATCGGCAGTGAAGTCGTACGACAGCTCGCGGCGCGCGGCGAGAAGGTCCGCGCGCTGACCCGGGACCCGGCGGGGGCCCAGGTGCCGCCGGGAGTGGAGACCGCGCCCGGCCACCATCGCGACCGGGCCTCGGTGGCGGCGGCGATGGCCGGCGCGCAGGCCGCCTTCCTGGTGGGCGTGTTCGGACCGGACGACGCCGAGCACGACCGCGGTCTGGTCGAGGCGGCGAAGGCGGCGGGCGTACGGCGGATCGTGAAACTCGGGGCGATCGGCACCGGCGACCCGCGCCTCGGCCGGTTCGGGACCTGGCATCTGCACGGCGAGGAGGCGGTCCGGGCGAGCGGCCTGGAGTGGACGATCCTGCGTCCCTCCGCCTTTGCCTCCAACACCCTGAGCTGGGCGGCGGCCGTCCGGGAGGGGATCCCCGCGCCGAACATGATGGGCGCGGGCAAGCAGGGGGTGGTGGACCCGCGGGACGTGGCCGGCGTGGCGACGGCCGCGCTGCTCGACCCACGGCACGCGGGCCGCACGTACACCCTGACCGGCCCCGAGACCCTCAGCGCCCACGAACAGGCCGCCGTCCTCGCCGAGGTCCTCGCCCGCCCGGTCCCGCTGCACGACCTGACCCCGGAGGAACGCCGCGAACAACTCCTCGCGTCCGGCCTGAACGAGACGTACGCGGACGGCCTGCTGGTGACGGCACGGTTCATCCACGAGGGCGGCAACGACGTGGTGACCGGGGATGTGGAGGAGGTGCTGGGGAGGCCGGCGCGGACGTATCGGGAGTGGGCGGAGGACCACAAGGGGGCGTTCGCCTGAGGGGCGGGGAGGGGGTGGGAGCGCGGTGTGGTGGCCGCAGCACCCCCGCCGCCAGACCCAGCGCCGCCACCGCGATCACCGCCGCGACCCCGAACGCCAGGCGGTACCCTGCCGCCGTCGCTTGCACGAGCGTGGCGCCTCCCGCGAGCAGGGTGGCGGTGTGGTTCGCCGCCAGCACCGACAACACCGCCAGGCCCAGCGAACCTCCCACCACCTGCGTCGTGTTGAACAACCCGGACGCCAGCCCCGCGTCCTCCTCCCGCGCGCCGGACATCGCCAGTCCGGTCAGCGCCGGCATGGCCGCGGCGAAGCCGGTGGCGAGCAGGAGGAGGGGCGGGAGTACGTCGGTGGCGTACGAACCGTCGGCAGGGGCCCGGCTCAGCAGCGCCATCCCGGCGACGATGAGCACCAGCCCGGCCAGCAGCACCCGGTACGCGCCGAACCGCCCGATGGTCCGCGCCGACAGCCCCAGCATCAGCACCCCGATCGCGACCGGCGCCGGCAGGAACGCCGTTCCGGTGAGCAACTCGTCGTAACCCAGCACGCGTTGGAGGTAGAGCGCGCCGATGAACTGGAAGCCGTACATCGTCGCGATCATCAGGATCTGGACGGCGTTGGCACCGCTCAGCAGGCGTGAGCGGAACAGGCGCAGGCGGAGGAGCGGGCGGGCGGCGCGGGCCTGGCGGAGGGTGAAGGACGCGAGGAGGGCGAGAGCCAGGGCGGCGAGCAGGAGCGTGGCCGTGAGGGAGCGGTCGCCGGAGCCGACGATCACGTACACGCTCAGCATCAGCGCCCCCGTGACCAGTGCCGCCCCCGGATAGTCGGCGCCCTTGCCGAGACCAGCGCCCGGCTCGGGGGCGAGCACGCGCACGGCCGCGACCAGCGCGACCGCGCCGATCGGCAGGTTGATCAGGAAGATCCAGTGCCAGCTCAGGGCCTGGGTGAGGGCCCCGCCCAGGAACGTGCCGAGCGCTCCGCCCGCCGCGCCGACCGCGCTGAACACCGCGATGGCACGCGCCTGTTCACCGGGCTCGGGGAACAATGCGACCAGCATCCCGAGCACCACCGCCGAGGTCATCGCCCCGCCAGCCCCCTGGACGGCCCGCGCCGCGATCAGCATGCCCTGGCCGTCGGCCACCCCGCACAGCACGGACGCCGCCGTGAAGACGGCCAGCCCGGCCGTGAACATCCCCTTGCGGCCCAGCAGATCGCCGAGCCGGCCGGCCAGCAGCAACAGCCCGCCGAACGGGATGAGATACGCGTTCACCACCCACGCGAGCCCCGGTGCCGAGAAGGCGAGGTCGTTCTGCATGGCCGGCATGGCGACCGTGACGATGTTGCCGTCCAGGATCGTCATCAGCGTCCCCGCGCACAGCACGACCAGGGACGCCCAGGGTGAGTACGTCCGGTGTGACGCTCGTGTCGATGACTCGGTGAGGGCCGTCATGAGGAACACCGGTGTTACCGCCCAGGTGGTGAACGCGCACGCCTGCCCGGTCCGCGAGGTTCTTGACAGGGTCTCCGGGAAATGGAGTGTGCAGATCCTGGTGGCGGCCGCGCACGGACCCATCCGCTTCACCGAGCTGGAGCGGAGCATCGAGGGCATCAGCCGCCGCATGCTGACCCTCACCCTGCGCAACCTGGAGCGCGACGGCCTGGTCACCCGCACCGTCCACCCGACCGTCCCGCCGAAGGTCGAGTACGAACTGACACCGGTGGCGCGCGAGTTGCACGAAACCCTGCTGCGGCTGACCGACTGGGCCGAGCGCAACAGGGTCTACATCGCACAGGCGCGGGCAGACTACGACGCCGAGCGGGACCCGGAGTCGGAGTCGGAGTCGGAGCCGACCTGACCTGTGGCGTCGGACGGTGTGGGTGTCTAGAGCCCGAACAGGCCTGGGTCGGAGGCCAGTTCCTTGAAGACGTCGCCGGGACGGGTGACCAGGCGCCGCGCCTTGAGGTCCATCAGGCCGCCCACCGCGGTGATCTCGGCCGCCACGGTGCCGTCCTTCTTGCGGATCGTCTGCTGTACTCGGAACGTCTTGCCCTCGCCCCACTCGAAGCCGCAGGTCACCTCCACCTCGTCACCGGCGACCAGTTCCCGCTGGTAGCGGATGGTCGTCTCCAGGGCGACCGGGCCCACTCCGGTGCCGATGAGCGCGGTCTGGGTTATGCCCGCCGCCTCGAGCATCGACCAGCGGGCGTGCTCCGCGTAGTTGATGTACACGCTCTGGTTGAGGTGTCCCTGTACGTCCGTCTCGTACCCGCGGACGGTCACCGGGACGGAAAACGCCTCAGCCACGACAATCCCCTCTCGCACCACGTCAGTTGACGGTCCGATCCTGACACGTGCCCTCTACACCCGGCGCGGCGAGGCCAGCAGATACCGGACCCTGGTCCGCGGCTCGGTGTACTCCCCGGCCTGCCAGCCCGCCCTCTCCAGAGTGATCGCGCAGGTCCGCAGCGCCTCCGCGTCCGGTACGTGCACGGCGACGGCGTCCGGCTGCGGGGTCGCGCGCACCCGGTAGCCGGGCGAGTCCCCCGTTTCCGGTGCGTGCCCCGCCGCCTCCAGCGCCAGCGCGGCGGCCTGCACGAGATGCGTACGCTCCCAGCCGCAGGGCCGGCCGGTGGCGGCGTCGGGATTGGTCATCCGGCGCAGCTCCAGCAACCCCTGCCAGGCGCTGTGCACCTCACGAACCCGAGCGGACGCACGGACCGGCGCACTCTCCTCCCCACCGACCCGAGCAGCGAACACCCCACTCGCCTCGCCGGCCCCGGCCCCGCCACGCCCGGCCCCGGCCCCGCCGACACGTCCGGCCCCGACAGCGGCACCCACACCGGCAACCGCTCCCGAAGCGCCACCACCTCCCACCCCGGCACCGCCACCTCCGACACGACCAGGACCTGGCCCCGCACCGCCTGGATCCGGCCCCGTACCGCCCGCACCCGGCCCCGTACCGCCCACACCTGACCTCGCCTCGGCTGCACCTGACCCCGCCCCACCCGGACCCGGCCCAACACCGCCCGAACCCGGCCCCCTACCGCCCGCACCCGACCCCGCGCCGATCACCCCCAGCCCCTCGACGGCGCCACCCGACCCCCCACCGATCGCTCCCAACCCCGCACCGCCCACCCCCGGCTCCTCGCCCTCCCGTATCCGGTGCCCGGCCGGTGTCAGGAAGTGGTCGTGCGGTGGTCGTGGATGTCGAAAGGCCAGCCCGCGCTTCACCAGCGCCGTGAGCTGCGTCTCCGTACCCCTCAGCCGCCCGGTGACGGGATCGGCGGCGTCGATGACACGCCGCTGGGCGGCGGTCGGCGGTCGTGTCACGGCGTACTCCCTCCGGCACGGGGGAGGCTCCTGCTCCCACCTGCCTCGAAGGTACGACGAGGGTCTGACAGTCGGCCTCGGGGCGGGCCCGGTCTATGCCCCCGGCCGCACGTTCCACCCCGCGATCACCGGCCGCCCGTGCTCCGTCCCCAGCCGGCACACTGTCCCCGTCGCCAGCTGGAAGAGCGCCCCGTCCGAGGGCGGCAGGCCCAGCCGGCGGGCGGTGAGCACCCGCAGGAAATGCCCGTGGGCCACCAGCACCACGCACCCCTCGGTGTTCGCGAACGCCGCGTCCACCTTGGCGAGCATCCGGTCCGCCCGCTCGCCGACCTGCTCCGGCGTCTCCCCGGGATGCTCCGGCGGCCCGGGCGCGACCCCGTCCGTGAACAGGAACCATCCGGGCCGGGTGCGCTGGATCTCGACGGTGGTGATCCCCTCGTAGCCGCCGTAGTCCCACTCCCGCAGGTCCACGTCGACCCGCGTGTCCTGCAGCCCGATCAGCTCGGCGGTCTCCCGCGCCCGCTGAAGCGGACTGACGAACGCGGCCCCGATCCGGTGCGACCGGATGAGCGGCACCAGCCGCCGCGCCTCCTCCCGCCCACGCTCGGTCAGCGGAACGTCCGTCCACCCGGTGTGCCGCCCGGACCGCGACCACTCGGTCTCACCGTGCCGCACGAGGAAGAGATCACCCATGCCTCCCAGGCTAGGAGCCCGGCGGACCCCGCGCCCGACGGCGCTGCCCGACGGCTCTACCGGTCGCGCTACTGGCGGTACCCGCCGAGGAACCGCCCGATCCGGCCGATCGCCGCCTCCAGGTCCTCCGCGTGCGGAAGGGTGAGGATGCGGAAGTGGTCAGGGGTCGGCCAGTTGAAGCCCGTGCCCTGGACCACCTGGATCTTCTCGCGGAGGAGGAGGTCCAGGACGAACTTCTCGTCGTCGTGGATCCTGTGGACCTTGGGGTCGAGACGCGGGAAGGCGTAGAGGGAGCCCCGGGGCTTCACGCACGACACACCCGGGATCTCGTTGAGCTTCTCCCAGGCCACCGTCCGCTGCTGGTGCAGTCGCCCGCCCGGAGCCGTCAGGTCGTTGATGGACTGGCGGCCGCCCAGCGCGGCCTGGATGGCGTACTGGGCGGGCGCGTTGGCGCACAGCCGCATGGACGCCAGCATCGTCAGGCCCTCCAGGTAGTTCTTCGCGTGCTGCTTCGGGCCCGTCACCACCAGCCAGCCCGAGCGGAAGCCGGCCACCCGGTACGTCTTCGACAGGCCGCAGAAGGTGAGGACGACCAGATCGGGGGCGAGTGCCGCGACCGAGTGGTGCACGGCGTCGTCGTACACGATCTGGTCGTAGATCTCGTCGGCGAAGACCATCAGGCCGTGCCTGCGGGCGAGGTCGAGGATGCCCTCGATGATCTCCTTCGGATAGACCGCGCCGGTCGGGTTGTTGGGGTTGATGATGACCACCGCCTTGGTGCGGTCGGTGATCTTCGACTCCATGTCGGTCAAGTCCGGGTACCAGTCGGACTGTTCGTCGCAGAGGTAGTGCACCGCCTTGCCGCCGGCGAGCGTCGTCACCGCCGTCCACAGCGGGAAGTCGGGGGCGGGGATGAGGATCTCGTCGCCGTCCTCCACGAGCGCCTGTACGGCCATCGAGATCAGCTCGGAGATGCCGTTGCCGAGGTAGACGTCGTCGACGTCCACCTCCAGGCCGAGGTTCTGGTAGCGCTGGGCGACGGCCCGGCGGGCGGAGAGGATGCCGCGGGAGTCCGTGTAGCCGTGGGCCTGCGGGAGCATCCGGATCATGTCCTGGAGGATCTCCTCGGGCGCCTCGAAGCCGAAGAGGGCGGGGTTGCCGGTGTTCAGGCGCAGCACGCTGTGGCCCGCCTCCTCCAGCGCGTTGGCGTGCTCGATCACCGGGCCGCGGATCTCGTAGCAGACCTCGCTGAGCTTGTTCGACTGCCGGAACTCCATGCTCGCTCGCCCCTCCGCTTTCGTGTGTTGCTTGGTTTTACCAAGTGCGAGCTTGGAAAGTCCAACAACATGTCTAGACTGCGTCGCATGTCACCACGCCGAAGCTACGACCAGTACTGTTCCGCCGCCCGCGCCCTCGACCTCGTCGGCGACCGCTGGACCCTGCTGATCGTCCGGGAGCTGCTGGCCGGACCGCGCCGCTACACCGACCTGCACGCGGACCTGCCGGGCGTGAGCACCGACGTACTCGCCTCGCGGCTGAAGGACATGGAGCGCGACGGGCTGAGCACCCGGCGCCGGCTGCCACCGCCCGGTGCCGCGTACGTCTACGAACTGACCGACCGCGGACGGGAGTTGATGCCCGTGCTGGCCGCGCTGAGCGCGTGGGGGAGGGCCGAACTGGGCGAGCGGCGGCCCACGGACGCCGTACGGGCGCACTGGTTCGCGCTGCCGCTGCTGCGCGCGCTGGAGGCCGTCGCGGAGGGGCAGGGGGAAGGTCTCGTCGAAGTCCGGCTGGAGGAAGGGGAGTTCCATCTCCACGTCGGCACCGAGAAGGGGCCCGTGTACGGCGACGGGCCCGCGCCCGGCGAGCCCGACGCGCGGCTGGTACTGGACGCGGCGACGTGCGAGGCCGTCAGCCGCGGGGAGTTGAGCCTGGTCGACGCCGTGCGGGCCGGGCGGGTCACGGTGACGGGCGACGGTATGGCGGCCAAGGCGCTGCGCGAGGCATGAGACGCCAGGCATGAGCCGCCAGCCATGAGCCGCCAGGCATGGGAAGGGCCCGCCGACTCCGAAGAGCGGCGGGCCCTTTGACGTACCGTCAGGCGCCCGGCGGCATCCGCCGGGGCCGTCCCGAGCCACGCGTCAGCGCGTAGCCGCCCACTCCCGCGAGCGCGGCCAGCGCACCGCCGATCGCGGTCCACACCCACCGGTCCGACCACCAGCCGGAGGCCCAGCCGTCATCGGGTTCGAGGCTGGAGAGCACCGCCGCCTTGGCCGAATCCCCGTCGCCGTCCCCGGAGTCGGAGGTCGCCGCGATCCCCGGCACCAGCGGCTGCGCCAGCGAGCCGTCCACCGCCGCCGAGCCGCCGATGTCCTTGGAGTCGACCCGCACCGAGGCGTCGATGGGCTGGCCGAGGTCGGCCGTCGTCAGGTTCACCGCGGTCAGCCGGATGTAGTACGTCCCCGGCAGCGGGTCGTCGGCCCACGGCTCCGACCAGGCCCGCACCGTACGCATCACACACGTCAGCTCCACCGACGAGGCACCCTGCGCGGCCGTGCGCGTCTGCGCCCCGTACTGGCAGGCCTGGCGGCGACGCAGGCCGTCGTACACGTCGACCTGCCAGGTCTGGGCCGCGTGCGAGTCCGGGAGCTTCACCGTCGCCTTCACGGTGGGGCGTTGGCCGGCGTCCGCGGGGAACGACCAGTACAGGTAGTCGCCCGTGGAGGCGCTCGCCGTCGCGTCCTGGCCCTGCTCGAACTCGGTCGCCGTACGGAAGGACGTGCCCGCCGAGGTCGGCGCGCCGGCGTCCGAGGAGGCCGAGGGGGACGGCGAGGAGTCGGCGGCGGCCGGTGGGACCGCCAGCCCGAACAGCAGTGCCGCAGTGCCCAACACTCTTGTGATCCGCATCAGTTGGTCCTCCAGACCGCGACCCGCCAGCGCGACACCCAGCCCCAGAGCAGGCCCGCGAGGAACCCGACCAGGACCAGCAGGCCGAGCAGCCACCAGCCGCGTCCGAGGCCGAAGGAGGCCACGTCGGCGGAGTGCGAGGGGCCGTCCACGACGTCGACGGTCAGTTCCAGCGGGAGGCCTGGGGTGGTCTTCACTCCGGCGGCCGGCGAGAAGGAGTTGGTCACCTGGAGGCACACGGTCTCCGCGGCCGGTTTGTCGCTGTCGTCGTCGTCCCGTTCGGGCTTCGGGTACCGAAGTCCCGTGGAGATGACGTCCGTTCGGCCGTTCCCCGCGGCCTCGCCGCGCACGATCTCCCGGCCATGCAGGGTGACGGCCCGCAGCAGCGTGCCGTAGTCGGGGCCGACGGCCCGATCGGCGGACACGCTGACGGAGGCGCGCAGTTCCTGGCCCGCCTGGACCTCCACGCGGTACCAGCGCTCCTGCCCGAACTCCTCGCGGTCGGTGTACAGACCGGACTTGAGCACCGGAGCGTCGGTGCACTGCGCGGCGCCCTCGGTGGCCACCGGCGTCACCACCGGATCGGCCGCCCGGTCCACCAACTGGTTGACCTTGTCGGTGAGTTCATCGGTGTGCTCGACCGAGGTGTACGTGCCGCCGGTCGCCTCGGCGATGCAGCTGAGCTGCTTGCTCAGCTTGGTGCTGGGGACCAGGCCGAGCGTGTCGATGGTCGTGCCGATGCCCTTCGCGGCGATCTCGCGGGCCACCTCGCACGGGTCGAGCGGGGCGCAGGTGTCCTCGCCGTCGGTGATCAGGACGATGCGCTTGGAACCCTCGCCGGAGCCGAGGTCGTCGGCCGCCTTCAACAGGGCCGGTCCGATCGGGGTCCAGCCGGTCGGCGAGAGCGTGGCCACCGCGGTCTTCGCCTCGGTGCGGTCCAAGGTGCTGACCGGGTAGAGCTGCGCGGTGTCCTTGCAGCCCGTCTTCTGGTCGTCGCCCGCGTAGTCGGCGCCCAGCGTGCGGATGCCCAGCTGGACCTCCTCGGGCGTCGCGTCGAGGACCTCGTTGAACGCCTGCTTCGCCGCCGCCATCCGGGTCCCGCCGTCGATGTCCCGGGTCCGCATGGACCCGCTGACGTCGAGCACGAGGTCGACCTTCGGGGTGGCGTCGCCCGTGGGTTCGCCGGCGCTCGCCGCGGCCGGGAACGCGAGCCCGGCCGCCAGGGCGGCGAGCAGAGCGCACACTCCTGCCGCCAGCCGTTGTGTTCTGATCATCGGCGGATCTTATTGATCACAGGCGCCGGGCTCCAAAACGCGCGGTCAGGCCCCCTTCAGCGCAGGGGGTTGGGCAGGCCGGTCCACTGGTCCCCGGGCGTCCCTGGCGACATCCGCATCAGCGTCAACGCCTTCGCGGGCAGCGGTTCTTTGAGCAGCGCGACCAGGTCCGGGGTGCGCGGCAGATCCCGTACGGCCGTCTCCAGCGCCGCCCCCAGCGCGGGCGCCGAACCCGCCGTACCGGCCAGCGCGCCCGCGACCAGCGACCCGAACAGCTTGCGGCGCAGGGCCCGCACGTCGTCCGTGACGATCCGGCCGGTCAACTCGGGGACGGGGACGCCGTGTCGGGCCAGCCGGACCGGGCTGACCCGGATGTCCGCGAGGTCGCGGTAGACCAGCCGCAGCGGGGCACCCGTGTCCGAGAGGACGACCAGGAAGTTCTGGCCGTGCG
This sequence comes from Streptomyces cylindrosporus, assembly GCF_022698165.1. Lineage (GTDB taxonomy): Bacteria > Actinomycetota > Actinomycetes > Streptomycetales > Streptomycetaceae > Streptomyces > Streptomyces cylindrosporus. The sequence goes on along the minus strand of NZ_JALDAY010000003.1, from coordinate 38,350 downwards.
CCTCGAGGGCCACACCGAGTTCCAGCAGGCGCAGGCCGACGGTGAGGGTGAGGCGGGTGAAGTCCGCGAGCCAGCCGGGGGATTCGGGCAGCTCGGTGGTCGAGAGCGCCGCCACCGGCACTACTCGTTCGCCGCGCTCGGTCGCCGCGTACGTCTGCGGCGACTCCCGCAGTACGGCGGCCAGGTCGGGGGAGCCGGCGGTCGCCGCGCCCAGCGTCCGCGTGACGTGCAACAGGCCGTCCGAGCGGGCCGAGAGGGACTCCGCGAACGCCGACAAGGTCGCCGAGAGCCCGATCGAGTAGGCCGAGATGTCGCGGACCGAGGACGTCAGCCGGGCGCTCAGCGCGGTCTTGACGTGGGGCCCATCCGGCACGGCGAGCGTACGCAGGGACATGAGCGGGTGCGCCGTGAACCCCGCCTCGATCGCCCCTTTCAGCACATGCTTCGCCTGCCACGGATGCACCGGCAGCAACAGCCGCCCCGCGTCCCGCAGTTCCTCCGGCCACACCCCGGTCACCAGGCACTCCTCGGCCCGCACCGGCACCGACCCGAGCTCCACGACCGGCCGGTGCTCGGGCCCGTACGCGAGCTGCTCGGCCACCGAGAAGCCGGGCCGGGAACGGCAGCCCGGGTGGTACGGGTGCCCGTCGACCACCCGCTGCTCCCACTCCCAGTCCCGCATGGGCCACTCTTTCGGGCGGTCCTCCTGCCCGGCCCGGGACAGCGCCAACGAGGCGACGCTGTGCCCGAGTTCGGCCGCGAAGCCCTCGCCGTGCGGTACGGCGAGCTCGGTCATCAGCCGCGCCGGATGGTCGCACGACACCTCGCCGAGCCGTACGGCGGTGACGTACGCGGCGGTCGCGTACGGGTCCGCGGCCGGGCCGTGCAGCCGCCGCCCGTCGCGCAGGCGCAGCGTGAGGCCCTCCCGGCCGGGCTCCCGTCCGCCGATCCACGGCAGCGGCTCGTGCGCGAGCGCCCGCCACAGCCGGGTCAGCACCGCGGCCCGGGCACCCGGCAGCTCGGCCGCGTACCGTGGCAGAAGGCCGGGGCGTACGGCGGCCAGCTCGTCGGCGACCTCGGCCTCCGCGGGGTGGGGACGGTGCACGGGCGGGCTCCTCGGGTACGAGTAGGGCGTCACGAACGGGAGGTGACGACGTACATACTGATCATCTCCGCCCGAACGGACATCGAAGAACGAGTGGATCGCGTGGAACTCATCCCCCCGCCGGCCGGTGACGACGCCGCCGACGCGTACGCGGCAGCACCGCTGCTCAACTGTCTGCTGCGCGAGGTCGCCGAGCCCGCCGGACGCGGCAGGTACCGGCTGCCCGGCGTGGACCGGCTGCTGCGGGTGCGCGGTGGACGGCGCCCCCGCGACCCCGAGGTCTACGCGGCGGGCCGCTGGCACCACATCGGCCACACCGAGCTGGTCAAACTCGTCGCCGAGGAACTGCGCCGCCACACCGGCCTGTCCAACCACGAGCTCCCCGCCGAGATGATCGACAGCCGTGACGCGGTGGCCGCGATCCTCGCCGCGCGCGCCCGGGCGACGCCGCCCGAGGACCCGTACCTGCGCTCCGAGCAGTCCCTCATCACCGGCCACCCCTACCACCCCGCCCCCAAGGCGCGCGGCGGCGGCCCGGTCGCCGGGTGGCTGCCGTACGCGCCCGAGGCGTACGCCCGTTTCCCGCTCACGCTGCTCGGCGTGCGCGCGGACACGGTCGTCGAGGAGGGCGACACCTCCGCGCTCGACGCCCTCGGCGAGGCCCCGCCCGGCTACCGGCTGCTGCCCGCCCACCCCTGGCAGCTCGACCTCCTTGACCTCGACGCCGCCTTCGCCGACGGCCGGCTGATCCGGCTGGGCACCACGTCCTTCGAGGTGTGGCCGACGGCCGCGATCCGCACGCTGTACGCGCCCGGGCCGGACCTGTTCCTGAAGTTCAGCCTCGATGTCCGCATCACCAACGACATCCGCCGGCTGTGGCGCCACGACCTGCGGAAACTGCGCCGCACGGACAAGGCGGTGACGAAGGCCTTCGCGTCGATCGCCGGACCGGCCGCCTGGCTCAGCGACCGCGGCTACCGCACCGCCGATTTCGCCTTCGAGGAACTCGCCGTCCTGGTCCGCGACGGACTGCGCGGCCACCTCCTGCCCGGCGCGACCCCGCTGCTGGCCGCGGGCCTGGTGGAGGGCTTCGAGGGCAGCCCGCTCGCCGCCGCTGGAGAGCCGGACGCCTGGTGGCAGGCGTATCTGAGGGCCGTCGTACCCCCTGCGCTCGCGGCCTTCGACGACCACGGCGTCGTACTCGAGGCACACCTGCAGAACACGCTGGTCGCGGTGGATCCCGAGGGCACCCCCGTGCAGGCGCTGTTCCGGGACGCGGAGGGCGTGAAGCTGCTCGCGGACGTGGGGCGGGCGGCCGGGTGGGAGCGGCTGGTGTACTGCCTGGTCGTCAACCACCTCACGGAGGTCGCGGCGGCCCTCGCCGAGCGCCACCCCGGCCTCGACCCGTGGCCCGCCGCGCGCCGCGCCTTCGCCCGCCACGACCTCCCGGAGATCGCCGGACTGCTCACCTCCCCGACCCTCCCCGGCAAGACGAACCTGCTCCTGCGCTGGACCGGCGCGGACGGCGCCGCCGCCCGCTACCTGCCGCTGCCGAACCCGCTGGCGGGGTGAGCCGCCGCAGGCCGGCCGGTCCGTCCCGGCCGGCCGCTACGGAACGGTTTCCGCCACCGGCTCGCCCAGATACGCCCGTTCCAGCAGCCCGGGGTCGGCCACGAGGCTCGCGGCGGACCCGCTCAGAAGGGTGTCGCCGTGCACCAGGACCACCGCCCGGTCCGCCAGCTCCAGGGCCAACCGGACATGCTGCTCGACGAGCACGACCGCCGTACCGGTGTCCTCGGCGATCCGCCTGACGATCGGCAGCAGTTCCTCGACGATCACCGGCGCCAGCCCCATGCTGAGTTCGTCGATGAGCAGCACCCGCGGGTTCTGGATCATGGCACGGCCCAGGGCGAGCATCTGCTGCTCCCCGCCGGAGAGCATGCCGGCCGCGACCTTCAGCCGCTTGCCCAGCGCCGGGAAGTAGTCGAGCACCTGCTCCAGGGTGCCGCCCCGGCGCCGCCGGGCGAGCGTCAGGTTGTCCCGCACCGTCAGCTGGGTGAACAGCGCCCGGTCGTCGGGTACGAGGACCAGCCCCCGCCGCGCGACCTCACGCGCCCGCCCGGCGTGCGTCGGCCGCCCGTCCAGGGTGACCGACCCGCCCAGACGTGGCAGCAGGCCCGCCAGTGTCGACAACAGGGTTGTCTTCCCGGCGCCGTTGGGCCCCAGCAGCACGGTGATCTCGCCGGCGAGCAGCCTCAGGTCGAAGGCGCGCACCACGGGCCGCCCCTTGGTGTAGCCCGCGTCCACGCCCTCACATGTCAGTAGTTCCCGCCCGGTCACTGGACGACCTCCCCACGTACCTCGCGCTCCTCGACCCCGGCCGCGCCGAGATAGGCGGTGGCGACCCTCGGATCTGCCTTGATCTCGGCGGGAGTTCCGTCCGCTATCACCTTTCCGAGGTCCAGTACGACGATCCGGTCGCACACGTCGAGCACCAACCCCATGTCGTGGTCGATCAGCAGGACAGTCACACCGTCTGCGCGTACGGCCCGCAAGCGGTCGCCCAGCCAGCGGCTCTCGGAGCTGTCCAGGCCGGCCGCCGGCTCGTCGAGGAGCAGCACCCGGGGGCGTCCGGCGAGAGCACGGGCGATCGACACCAACTGCCGCCTGCCCTGGGACAGTTCACGCGCCGGCTGGGACCGGTACCGGCTCAGGTGCAGGGTCTCGAAGAGCCGGGTCCGCAGCGCCGGCCCCTGCATGCTGCCGACATGGTCGCCGCCGTGCCGGGCCGCGGCCTCGCCGACCAGTACGTTCTCCTCCACGCTGAGGTCCTCGTAGAGCTCGATGCCCTGGAACGTGCGCCCGAGTCCGGCCCGGCCCCGCTGATGCGGCTTCAGCGACGAGACCGGCCGCCCGTCGAACTCGACCGTTCCCGTACTGCGGTTGTAACCGCTGATCGCGTCGAGCAGCGTGGTCTTCCCGGCGCCGTTCGGGCCGATCACCCCGACGATCTCACCCGAGCGCACGTCGAAGGAGACGGAGTCGACGGCCACCACACCGCCGTAGCGCACGGACACATCGCGCACCGACAGCACCACCTCGCCCGGATCGGGTACCGGTGCCCGGGCGGGCGGCGCCGTGCCGGTCAGCGCCTCGGAGTCCTGGTCTTCGGCGGTGTCGGCGGCGGGCCGGCGGCGCTGTCGCAGTCTGGCCATCAGCTCGTGCGCCGGTCCGACGAGGCCCTCCGGGTTCGTGATCACGGTGAGCACCAGGCCGATGCCCATGACCACGCCGTACCACTCGCCCATGGAAAGGGCCCGGTCCAGCAGTACGGGCAGCAGCGCCCCGGCCCCCATCACCCCGGCCAGGATGCCGCCGGACAGGGCGGTGATGCCCGCCAGGTACGCGGTGGCGAACAGCCCGAGCCCGCCGATCGCGGTGAACATCTCGGCGTCGGCGACGGACTGCTGGTAGCCCAGCAGAGCACCCCCGAGCCCGGCGATGAACGCTCCGATCGCGAAGGCGACGATCTTCGTACGGGCGACGTCGATGCCCGCTGCGGCGGCCGACCTCTCGTTGGCGCGCACGGCCAGCATCGCCGCGCCGAGCCGGCTGCGGCGCAGCCACGCCACACCCAGCCCGACCAGCAGCAGCACCGCCAGACACAGCAAGGCGAACGGGATGCGCGGATAGTCCTCGCCGGCGCCGATGCCGAGGTCGATCCCGAACAGGTGCGGCGACGGGATCTTCGAGCCGTCCAGGCCGCCGTTGAGTTCGGTGTTGCGGAACCAGAAGGCCTCAAGGGCCACGGCCAGCGCGACGGTCACCACGGCGGCCGGCAGTCCGCGGATCCGCAGGGCGGGAAGCCCGATCACCACGCCGATCACCATGGCCGCCACAGCCGCCAGCAGGGGGGCGAACGGGAAGGGGATCCCCCACCCCGAACTCAGTTTGCTGAGGCTGAAGGCGCCCACTCCGGCCAGGGTCAGCTGGGCGAGCGATATCTGGCCGGCGAATCCGGTGACGACCACCAGCGACAGCGAGATCACCGCCAGGGTCAACGAGGTGATCACCGCGGCACGGATGCTCCCGCGGGTGGCGAGGAGGACGACGACACCCGCGACCGTGCTCACCAGCGTCGGGACCAGGACGCGGTCGGGCCGCGGCGCGCGGCCGAGCGCCTGCTGGATCAGTGCCCCGCGGGTGGGCAGGGGCCTGCCGCGGGCCACCAGGTAGGCCAGGATCACGGCCAGCGGCACCAGTTGGGCCACACCGGTCTGCGGCAGCCAGGACCACTTGCCCTGCAGGAACTGCAACTCCGACTGAAGCATCCCGATCACCAGGCCGGCTCCCACCGCGGGGACCAGCGCGGTGAAGTTGCCGACCAGCGCCGCCGCGAGGGCCGGCACGATGAACAGGGTGTACGAGATCGGCACCAGGGGCACGATCGGCGCGATCAGAATGCCGGACAGGCCGGCGATCGCCGAGCTCAGCGCCCAGTTCGCCACGGCGATCCGCTCCGGTGACAGTCCGCTGACCAGCGCGCCCTTCTCCGACTCCGCCGCCGCCCTGGCCGCCAGCCCGAACCGGGTCAGCCGGAACACCAGCGCCAGCGCGACGGTCAGTACGACGATGACGGCCGCGAACCACAGCCGGTCGCCGGGGATGCGCGTCCCGCCCCAGTCGACGGGGTCGTTCGGCAGGATGGCCCTGACCGACACCGCCGCGGTGCCCACCCGCGCGGCGAGCACGGCCTGGATCACCAGCATCACCCCGATCGAGGCGACGGCCTTGGCCACCGGAGGCGCCGAGCGCAGCTGCCGGAAGACCAGCCCGTACAGCACCGTCCCCAGCACGGCGGCGAGCACCAGCGAGATCGCCATCGCCGGGAGGAGCCCGAGCGGTCCGCCGAGCCCGACCGTGGTCGGCAGGCCCGGTATCGGCACCAGCAACTCACCCTGGCGCAGGAACGCGTAGGTGTACGCGCTGTACAGCGCGATCGCCCCGGTCGCGAAGTTGACCACTCCCGAACTGCGGTAGGTCAGCGTCAGCGCCAGCGCGAGCGCGCCGAACACCGCCCCATTTCCCAGTCCCAGCAACAGAAACACGATGTACTGGCTCATCGGCGAGACCGTTCCTTCCGGCTGCTCCGACTACTTCGAGCTACTTCGAGAACAACGGACTGGGATCGATGACCCGCACCTTCTCCAGCTTGCCGCCGGCCATCGTGCCGGTGACCACGTTCGCCGAGCAGGGCGCGATCATCCCCGGTACCGCCTTGGAGTCGCACGTGAACTTGGTGCCGTGGCCGGCGGGCAACGGGATGTCCTTGGCCGCGTGCAGGGCCGCGGTGATCGTCTTCGGTGTGACCTCGCCGGTCAGGCCGTGCAGCGCGCGCACCAGACCGAGCACTCCCTGGTACCCGACCGCCGCGTATCCCTGAGTCGGGGTGTGGGGGCTGTACCGCTGCATCACCTGGCGGTAGAGCCGGGCCTCGTAGTCGTCGCTGGCCGTGTCGAACCCGCTGAACACCTGCGCGCCGTCCATGGTCGCGCCGACGGCGTCGAGGACCTCGGGGGCCGCGCACGACTGGACGACCTCCCGCGGGATGCCGGCGCCGAGTGTGCCCATCGCCTGCAGCACCGAGGTGCACACGGTCGACTCGCCGATGACGGCGACGCCGTCGGGCTTCTTCGCCAGTGCGGCACTCACCTGGGGCGACGCGTCCGGCGTGCCCGCGGCGATGGTCACGATCTGCAGGTCGATGCCGGCCTTGGCGAAGACCGGCTTGCCGATGGCCTGCATACCGCTGACCGCGGCCGGAACGTCGATCACGAACGCGGCGACCTTCTTGTACCCCTGCTCCTTCGAGTACGAGGCCATCGCCGTCATGTTCGCCACGAAACCGCCCGTCCAGGAGAACGCGTCGGCGCTGGTGGCCTCGGAGTTGCTGGCGCCCACGGCCGTGGTCCAGGGAATTCCGGCCTTGGTCACGATCGGCACCATGGAGTCACCCAGACCGCTGCTCGTCAGGACGACCGCGGCGACCTTCTGCTCGACCATCCGGTTCGCGCAGTCCCGTGCGGTCGCGGGCTCCTCCTTGGTCTTGCAGATCACGAAGGTGATCGGCCGGCCCGCGATCCCGCCGAGGTTGGCGTTGGCGTACTGCCGGGCCGCTTCGGCGGCCTCCCTGTTCTCGGGCTGGCTGGTGGCGGCGCCGCCCTCGTTGGTGATCAGGCCGATCCTGACCGGCGTGCCCGTGGCCTTCTTGCCCGGGAACGCGCTCGCCAGCGCGGCGGGTATCTCGGTGCTGCTCGCGGTCGTGGAGCCACCGCCGCTGTCGGAGCAGCCGGCGAGCAGGACCGCGGCCGAGACCAGCGTGGCCGATGCCCGTGACCGAGGGGAGGAGAAGACGCGTCTGACCGACTCAATCATGTTTGCTTCCCGAAGTGTCGGCGAGTGCCCGGCACTCGCTGCGATCAGCGATCGGCGAATCGGCGGCGCAGCGGCTCGGAGCACGGCTGCGCTGCCGCCTGAGATGTTCGTCAGCCCGTGACGGGCCGCGGGATCGGTAACTGCGGGGGCAGTGCGCTCATCTCCGCTCCTTCGCGACAAGATGCTGCGGCTCCGCAGGCCGAGATCATGTGGTCACTCTGTGTAGCATCCGGCCCGCAAGGAAGAAGAGTATACGCAATTGGCCTCTGCTGGAATATGTTGCGCAGCCTCCCGTTGCGCGGACAGCGTCCAGGCTCGTAATGAGGATGCGGAATTTGGGTCATCCTGCTTTGGTTACTATGTCTACTTCACGCCCGGAGCGGTGGGAGTCGCCCATGTTGAGAGAGGTCACCGCGACCCGCTACGTCGCTCCCCTCCACTCCGGCGGGTCCGTCCCCGGGGTCGTCGAGGCCGACGACCTCGGCGTCTACGTCGTGAAGTTCACCGGCTCCGCGCAGGGGCGCAAGGCGCTGGTCGCCGAGGTGATCGTGGGGGAGCTGGCGCGTGCGCTGGGGCTGCGCTTCCCCGAGCTGGTCCTGGTCCACTTCGACCCGGCGATCGCCGAGAGCGAGCCGCACCAGGAGGTCCGCGACCTGCATGCCGCGAGCGGCGGCGTCAACCTCGGCATGGACCACCTGCCGGGCGCCAGGGACTTCACCCCCGAGCTCGCGAAGCACTTCCGGGTGGACCCCCTGGAGGCCGGCCGGATCGTCTGGCTCGACGCGCTGACCACCAATGTGGACCGTACGGTCCACAGCTCCAACCTGATGGTCTGGCCGACGCTCGGCGTCGCACCCCCGCGGCTGTGGCTGATCGACCACGGCGCGGCCCTCGTCTTCCACCACCGCTGGGACGGCGCGGACCCGGAGAAGGCGTACGACTTCCGGCACCACGCCCTCGGCCACTACGGTCCCGATGTCCGCGCGGCCGACATGGAGTTGGCGCCGAAGGTCACGCGGGAGCTGCTGCGGCGGATCGTCGCGGAGGTCCCCGACGCCTGGCTGACGGACTTCGCGACGCCCGACGAGGCCCGGGACGCCTACGTGACCTACCTCCACGCGCGCGTGCGGGCCTCCGCGGCCTGGCTGCCCACCGACTTCCCCACCCGGGAGGAACTCGCCGCCGAGGAAGCCCTCAGGGCGGCGCGCACACAGGAAGGCCGGCCGAAGTGGCTGAAGCGGGTCCCCGACCTGCACGGCAAACCGGCCGCGGAACAGGATTGGTCGGTGCACCTCGGATGAGTCCCGTCGTACAGATCGAGTACTGCACCCAGTGCCGCTGGCTGCCCCGCGCGGCCTGGCTGGCGCAGGAGCTGCTCACCACCTTCGAGGCGGAGCTGGGCGAGCTGTCGCTGAAGCCCGGCACGGGCGGGGTGTTCGTGGTGCGGGTCGACGACGAGGTGGTCTGGGACCGCAGGGAACAGGGCTTCCCGGAGCCGACGGCCGTGAAGCGGGCCGTACGCGACCGAGTGGCCCCGGGGAAGTCCCTGGGCCACTCGGACAAGGCGTCACAGGAGTAGGTCAGCCCTTGAGCTGCTCGTACGCGGGCAGTGTGAGGAAGTCCGCGTAGTCGTCGTCGAGGGAGACCTGGAGGAGCAGGTCGTGGGCCTGCTGCCAGTGGCCGGCCGCGAAGGCCTCCTCGCCGATCTCCGCCCGGATGTCGGAGAGTTCCTCGGCGGCGATCTTACGGGCCAGCTCCGGGGTGGCGAGTTCGCCGTTCTCGAACTCGACGCCCGCGTTGATCCACTGCCAGATCTGCGAGCGGGAGATCTCGGCGGTCGCCGCGTCCTCCATGAGGTTGAAGATGGCGACCGCGCCGAGCCCGCGCAGCCAGGCCTCGATGTAACGGATGCCCACCTGAACGGCGTTGACCAGTCCGTTGTACGTCGGCTTCGCGTCCAGCGAGTCGATCGCGATCAGGTCGGCCGCCTCGACGTGGACGTCCTCGCGCAGCCGGTCCTTCTGGTTCGGCTTGTCGCCGAGGACGCGGTCGAAGGACTCCATGGCGATCGGGACCAGGTCGGGGTGGGCGACCCAGGAGCCGTCGAAACCGTCGTTCGCCTCACGGTCCTTGTCGGCGCGGACCTTCTCGAAGGCCACCTTGTTGACCTCGGCGTCCCGGCGCGAGGGGATGAAGGCCGCCATGCCGCCGATCGCGTGCGCGCCCCGCTTGTGACAGGTACGGACGAGGAGTTCGGTGTACGCCCGCATGAACGGGGCCGTCATCGTCACGGCGTTGCGGTCCGGCAGCACGAACTTGGCGCCGCCGTCACGGAAGTTCTTCACGATGGAGAACAGGTAGTCCCAGCGGCCGGCGTTCAACCCCGAGGCGTGGTCGCGGAGTTCGTAGAGGATCTCCTCCATCTCGTACGCCGCCGTGATCGTCTCGATCAGGACGGTGGCGCGGATGGTGCCCTGCGGGATGCCGACGTAGTCCTGCGCGAAGACGAACACGTCGTTCCACAGGCGGGCTTCGAGGTGCGACTCCGTCTTCGGGAGGTAGAAGTACGGGCCCTTGCCGAGGTCGAGCAGCCGCTGGGCGTTGTGGAAGAAGTAGAGCCCGAAGTCGACGAAGGCGCCGGGGACTTGCGAGCCGTCGGCGTCGACGAGGTGCCGCTCGCCGAGGTGCCAGCCGCGCGGCCGCATGACGACGGTGGCGAGTTCGGCATCGGCCTTGAGGGCGTACGACTTGCCGGAGGCGGGGTCCGTGAAGTCGATGTTGCGGGTGTACGCGTCGGCCAGGTTGACCTGGCCGAGGACCACGTTTTCCCAGGTGGGCGCGGAGGCGTCCTCGAAGTCCGCGAGCCAGACCTTTGCGCCGGAGTTGAGGGCGTTGATGGTCATCTTGCGGTCGGTGGGGCCGGTGATCTCGACGCGGCGGTCGTTCAGGGCCGCGGGGGAGGGGGCCACCTTCCAGGAGTCGTCGGCGCGGATCGCGGCCGTCTCCGGAAGGAAGTCGAGCGTTGAGGTGCGGGCGATCTCGGCGCGGCGCTCCGCGCGGCGGGCGAGGAGCTCGTCACGCCGGGGCGTGAACCGCCGGTGCAGCTCGGCCACGAAGGCGAGCGCCGCGTCGGTGAGGACCTCCTCCTGCCGGGGCAGGGGCTCGGCGTCGACGATGGCCAGCGGGGACGGCGCTGGTGCGGACATGAGCTGTCACTTCCTTCAGCGGTGGCACCGGGTGCCAGTCGAACCGGGTACGTCGGGAAGCGCCCCTGGAGCGGCAGGGCGCTTCTGAACAGTGGATACTAGTTTCCTCATTGTGGAAGTTCAATGGTTTGTTGATATCGAGATTCTCCGGGTCGAGGCAAGGTGGCGCTGAGTGCCACCACGCTCACTCAAGGTGGACCAGGTCGGCCTCCGTGTCGATGTCGTACGGCTCGGCCACGTCCCCGCACTCGACGAGCCCGACCGCGTCCGCATGCGCCTTGAGGTAGGCCCGAGCCCCCCGGTCCCCGGTCGCGCTCGCGGCGATGCCGTCCCAGTGCGCGGCCCCGAACAGCACGGGATGCCCGCGAACGCCGTCGTAGGCGGCGGACACGAGCGAGGACTCGTCCGCGAAGCCGGCGAGCACCCGGCGTACGGCCGCCACTCCGACCCCCGGCTGGTCGACGAGCGAGACCAGCGCGGCCCGGGCCCCCGTCCCCGCGAGCGAACCCAGCCCGGCCCGCAGCGAGGACCCCATCCCCGCCTCCCACTCCGGGTTCTCCACGAGCACGCACCCGTCCAGCCGCGCCCGCTCCCTCACGTCGGCTGCGCGCGCCCCCAGGACGACATGGACGCGGGCGCAGCCGGCCGCGCGCAGCACGCCGACGGCGTACTCGACGAGCGGCCGGCCGCGGTGTTCCAGCAGCGCCTTGGGCCGCCCGCCGAGCCGCCGCCCACCGCCCGCGGCGAGCACCAACCCGGCCACCTGCTGTTCGTTCTGCGTCATGGGTCCTGCTTACCTGACGCGGAGGCGAGTGCCCGGTTTCAGGGGGCTGAATTTCGGTCCGCACTGTGGCGCACCCGGCATCGGGTGGCGTTTACTGACCCGCGTCCCCGGCGCCCGACCAACGCCACGGGACTGTTTCGCGGGAGCAGGGCACCGAGTGAGGGCGCACGACGGCGTGCGAGGGGGAGAGCTGTGTTGCGGAGCTTGGGACAGAGGCCAGTGACCGGCAGCGACGAGGACCCGAGAGTGGCGGAACTGCGCACGGCGGTCTCCCGCCTGCGCCGTGAACTGGCCGCGCACCCCGCGGAGTTCCCCGACCGCGGCATCGCGGAGGACGAACTGGCCGCCCTGGCCGCGATGACGATCGACGGCGCCCCCGAGATCCCCCGCCTGCGCCGCTCCCTGCTGCTGATCGCGGGCGCGATCGGCTCGGTGAGCGCCCTGTCCCGGGGCCTGTCGGAGGTACGCAGCGCGGTGGAGCTGTTCGGGGAGCCACCGCGAGGCTGAGCCGGCGGGCCGGACAACTCACCGGACACTCACCGCGCGCTCAGTCGATGCAGAACTCGTTGCCCTCGACGTCCTGCATCACGATGCACGAGTCGGTGCCGTCGTACAGCAGCCGCTGGCGTACGGCGCCCAGCGGAAGCAGCCGTGCGCACTCGGCCTCCAGAGCGGCCAGGCGCTCCTCGCCGACGAGTCCGGTGCCCACCCGCACGCACAGATGCACCCGGTTCTTGACGACCTTGCTCTCGGGAACCCGCTGGAAGAACAGCCGCGGGCCCACGCCCGTGGGGTCGACGCAGGCGAACCACGAACCCCGGTCCTCGGGCGGCCGCGTCAGATCGAAGTCGGCCCAACTGGCGAAGCCCTTCGGGGGTGTTGCCTCGTACCCCAGCACCTCGCACCAGAAGCGGGCGACACGCTCGGGGTCCGCGCAGTCGAAGGTGACCTGGAACTGCTTGACCGTTGGCATCGGCGCACCCTAACAGGCGCGCCGCTAGCCGCCGGAGCTGGCCAGCGCCGCGGAGAGCTCGACGGCCACCTGCTGGAGCACCGGCACGATCTTCTCCGTGGCGGCCTCGGTGACCCGGCCGGCCGGACCGGAGATCGAGATCGCCGCCGCCGTGGGGGAGTCGGGCACGGAGACCGCGAGGCAGCGCACCCCGATCTCCTGCTCGTTGTCGTCCACGGCGTACCCCTGCCGGCGCACGTCCTCCAACGCCGCCAGGAAACCGTCCGGCGTGGTGATCGTCTTCTCCGTCGCGGCCGGCATCCCGGTCCGGGAGAGCAGCGCCCGCACCTCGTCGTCGGGGGTGTTCGCGAGCAGCGCCTTGCCCACGCCGGTCGAGTGCGGCAGCACGCGCCGGCCCACCTCGGTGAACATCCGCATCGAGTGCTTCGACGGCACCTGCGCCACGTAGACGATCTCGTCCCCGTCCAGCAGCGCCATGTTCGCGGTCTCCCCGGTCTCCTCGACCAGCCGGGCCAGATAGGGCCGGGCCCAGGTGCCCAGCAGCCGGGCGGAGGACTCCCCGAGCCGGATCAGCCGCGGCCCGAGCGCGTACCGCCGGTTCGGCTGCTGACGGACGTAACCGCAGGCCACCAGCGTGCGCATCAGGCGGTGGATGGTCGGCAGGGGCAGCCCGCTGCTCGCGGAGAGCTCGCTCAGGCCGACCTCGCCGCCCGCGTCGGCCATCCGCTCCAGCAGGTCGAAGGCGCGCTCGAGGGACTGGACCCCGCCGCCGGCGGACTTGACGGGGTCGGTGGTGCTGGCGCTGGACGTCGGCACGGCGCGTTCCTTTCGGGGCGGACAGGAAGGGCAGAAGCCTACCCGGCGGTCGGTTGACTCCCCGGTTGTGCGTAGCTACGTTCTGCTTGCCGGAATTCTAATTCCGCCTTGTGGAAACGTCCAGAGTGGAGGCGTGTGGAGCACTCTGGAGAAGTGTGCCCTTGACGACGCGGAAGCGGGAGTGAAGACTCCTTCAACAGAACGTTGAATTCCGTTACGTGGAAGTAAATCCCGTGTCTCGGAAGCAACGGCGGCAGAGAGAGGGGTCGGGGTGTCCGACGTAGAACTGGTGCTGCGCTCGACGCGCGTCATCACGCCCGAGGGGACGCGCGCGGCCTCGGTCGAGGTCGCCGACGGCAGGATCACGGCCGTACAGCCGTACGACGCCCCCGTCGCGGAGGGCGCCCGGCTGGAGGACCTCGGCGACGACGTCCTGCTGCCCGGCCTGGTCGACACGCATGTGCACGTGAACGACCCGGGCCGCACCGAGTGGGAGGGATTCTGGACCGCCACGCGCGCCGCGGCGGCCGGCGGCATCACCACCCTCGTCGACATGCCGCTCAACTCCCTCCCGCCGACCACCACGGTCGACAACCTCCGTACGAAGCGGGAAGTCGCCGCCGACAAGGCGCACATCGACGTCGGCTTCTGGGGCGGCGCCCTGCCCGACAACGTCAAGGACCTGCGCCCGCTGCACGAGTTCGGCGTCTTCGGCTTCAAGGCGTTCCTGTCGCCGTCCGGCGTGGACGAGTTCCCGCACCTGGACCAGGACCAGCTCGCCCGGTCCCTGGCCGAGATCGCCTCCTTCGGCGGCCTGCTGATCGTGCACGCCGAGGACCCGCACCACCTGGAGGCGGCCCCGCAGCAGGGCGGCCCCAAGTACGCCGACTTCCTCGCCTCCCGCCCGCGCGACGCCGAGGACACGGCGATCGCCCAGCTCATCGCCCAGGCGAAGCGTCTCGACGCGCGCGTGCACGTGCTGCACCTGTCGTCGTCCGACGCGCTGCCGCTGATCGCCCAGGCCAAGGCGGACGGCGTCCGGCTCACCGTCGAGACCTGCCCGCACTACCTCACCCTGACCGCCGAGGAAGTCCCGGACGGCGCGAGCGAGTTCAAGTGCTGCCCGCCCATCCGCGAGTCCGCCAACCAGGACCTGCTGTGGCAGGCGCTGGCCGACGGCACGATCGACTGCGTGGTCACCGACCACTCCCCGTCCACGGCCGACCTGAAGACCGCCGACTTCGCGACTGCCTGGGGCGGCATCTCCGGCCTCCAGCTGAGCCTGGCGGCCGTCTGGACCGAGGCCCGCCGACGGGGGCACGGCCTGGAGGACGTGGTGCGGTGGATGTCGTCGCGGACCTCCGAACTGGTCGGACTCGACCGCAAGGGCGCCATCGAGGCCGGCCGCGACGCCGACTTCGCGGTCCTTGCGCCCGACGAGACCTTCACCGTCGACCCGGCGGCCCTCCAGCACCGCAACCGCGTCACCGCGTACGCCGGCAAGACCCTGTACGGCGTCGTGCGGTCGACCTGGCTGCGCGGCGAACGGATCGTCGCGGACGGCGAGTTCACCGAGCCGAAGGGGCGACTGCTCACCCGGACCGACTGAATCCCACCCATCGACCTCGAAAGGCAGACCTGATCACCGTGACGGCGATACCCAGCTTCACCGGCGACGCGAACCCCTACGGCGGCGGCGACCCCTACGCGGACTACCGCACCGCCGACTTCCCGTTCACCCAGTACGCCGACCTGGCCGACCGCCGGCTGGGCGCCGGAGTCATCGCCGCCAACGACGAGTTCTTCGCCCAGCGCGAGAACCTGCTGGTGTCCGAGCGGGCCGAGTTCGACCCCGAGCACTTCGGGCACAAGGGCAAGATCATGGACGGCTGGGAGACCCGGCGGCGGCGCGGTGCCTCCGCCGAGCACCCCTGGCCCACGGCCGAGGACCACGACTGGGCGCTGGTACGGCTCGGCGCGCCGGGCGTCGTACGCGGGATCGTCGTCGACACGGCCCACTTCCGCGGCAACTACCCGCAGGCGGTGTCGGTCGAGGGCACGTCGGTCGCGGGCTCCCCGTCCCCCGAGGAACTCCTCGGCGACGACGTGAAGTGGACGACGCTCGTCCCGCGCACCCCGGTCGGCGGCCACGCGGCGAACGGCTTCGCCGTCTCCGTCGAACAGCGCTTCACACACCTGCGCGTCAACCAGCACCCCGACGGCGGCATCGCGCGCCTGCGGGTCTACGGCGAGGTGGTCCCCGACCCGAAGTGGCTGGAGACGCTCGGCACCTTCGACGTCGTCGCCCTGGAGAACGGCGGCCAGGTCGAGGACGCCTCCAACCTCTTCTACTCGCCGGCGACCAACACCATCCAGCCCGGCCGCTCCCGCAAGATGGACGACGGCTGGGAGACGCGCCGCCGCCGCGACCAGGGCAACGACTGGATCCGCTACCGCCTCGCCGCCCAGTCGCAGATCCGCGCGCTCGAGATCGACACGGCGTACCTCAAGGGCAACAGCGCCGGCTGGGCGTCGGTGTCGGTGAAGGACGGCGAGAGCGGCGACTGGACGGAGATCCTCCCGCGCACCCGCCTCCAGCCCGACACCAACCACCGCTTCGTCCTCCCGACCCCGGCGATCGGCACGCACGCGCGCGTGGACATCTATCCCGACGGCGGCATCTCCCGCCTGCGCCTGTACGGCTCCCTGACGGAACAGGGCGCGAGCACGCTGGCGGCACGGCACCAGGAGCTGGGCGGCTGACACGCGCGCGTGGGGCGCACCGGTCCGACACTTCCGGTGCGCCCCACGTGGTGCTCACGCCGCGTGGCCTCCGTCCACCGCGAACTCTGCCCCCGTCACGTAGTCCGCCCCCGCCAGATACGCGACGGTCGCCGCCACCTCCTCGGCCGTCCCGAAACGGCCCACCGCGGTCATCGCCGCCTGATCCGCCGCGTACGGCCCGTCCGCCGGATTCATGTCCGTGTCCGTCGGTCCGGGATGCACGATGTTCGCCGTGATCCCGCGCGCGCCCAGCTCCCTGGCGAGGGCCTTCGTCAGGCCGATCAGCGCCGACTTGCTGGTCGCGTACAGCGTCCCGCCGGGCCCCGGCACCCGCTGCGTCATACAGCTGCCGATCGTGATGATCCGTCCCCCGGACGCCATCCGGGAGGCCGCCGCCCGCGAGGTCAGGAACACCCCGCGCACATTCACGGCCAGCACCCGGTCGACATCGGCGAGGGACAGCTCGCCCACCGGCCCGAGCACCCCCACCCCCGCGTTGTTCACCAGCACGTCCAGCCCGCCCAGCGCCCGAGCCGTACGCTCCACCGCGCCCGCCGCCTCGTCCGCGACCGCGGAGTCCGCCCGCAGGGCCACCGCCCGGCGCCCCAGCGCCTCGATCCGCCGTACGACCTCCTCGGCCGCCCCCTTGCCGTTCACATAGGTGAGCGCGACGTCCGCGCCGTCCCTGGCCAGCCGCAGCGCCGTCGCCGCGCCGATGCCCCGGCTGCCGCCGGTCACCAGGGCCACCTTGCCGTTCAGAGATCCGTAAGTGGTTGTCATGGGTCCATCCCAGCGGCCGTCGCCCGAGGGCGCTGGCGGCGAACGGACACCGAGGTCGTACGGCCGGAACTCTTTGCTCCACCTCCGGCGTTCTCCTCACGTGACACTTCAGCAAGAGATCGTCGGCAACGCCATGCAGATGGCGGTCGTCAACCTGCGCCCCGGGCAGACCGTGTACTGCGAGGCGGGCAAGTTCCTCTTCAAGACCACGAACGTGACCATGGAGACCCGCCTCTCCGGCCCGTCCGGCAACAACGGCGGCCAGCAGCAGGGCGGCGGCGGCATGGGCGGCATGCTGCGCCAGGCCATGGGCACCGCCATGCAGGTCGGCCAGCGCATGCTCGCGGGCGAGTCGCTGGCGTTCCAGTACTTCACCTCCCAGGGCGGCGAGGGCACCGTCGGGTTCGCGGGCGTGCTCCCTGGCGAGATGCGCGCCCTGGAACTCGACGGCACGCGCGCGTGGTTCGCCGAGAAGGACGCCTTCGTCGCCGCCGAGTCCACCGTCGACTTCGGCATCGCCTTCCAGGGCGGCCGCACCGGCACGAGCGGCGGCGAGGGCTTCGTCCTGGAGAAGTTCACCGGGCACGGCACGGTGATCATCGCGGGCGCCGGCAACTTCATCGACCTGAACCCGGCCGACTTCGGCGGCCGCATCGAGGTCGACACCGGCTGCGTGGTCGCCTTCGAGGAGGGCATCCAGTACGGCGTCCAGCGCATCGGCGGCCTCAACCGCCAGGGCATGATGAACGCCGTGTTCGGCGGCGAGGGCCTCTCCCTGGCCACCCTGGAGGGCAACGGCCGGGTGATCCTGCAGTCCCTCACCATCGAGAGCCTGGCCAACGCCCTGAAGAAGGCCCAGGGCGGCGACAAGCAGGGCCCGACCGGAGGACTGTTCTCCACCCACGCCGGGTGAAGCGATGAGTTGCGGGGGCCCGCGCGGTCTGAGGTGATGACAACAGACCCCGCACCAGGAAGCAGGCACCCATCATGGGCAAGCTCGTCTCCACGATCTTCGTCACCCTCGACGGCGTCTACCAGGCCCCCGGCGGCCCCGAGGAGGACACCAGGGGCGGCTTCGAACACGGCGGCTGGAGTTTCGTCTACGGCGACGAGGACTTCGGCCGGTTCATCGCCGAGGTCTTCGAACACCCCGCCGCCTTCCTCCTCGGCCGCCGTACGTACGACATCTTCGCCTCGTACTGGCCGAAGATCACCGACCCGGCCAACCGGATCGCCGCCCAGCTGAACGCGCTGCCGAAGTACGTGGCCTCGTCCACCCTCACCGACCCCGAGTGGTCCGCGACCACCGTGATCAGCGGCGACCTGGCCAAGGAGGTCACCGCCCTCAAGGAGCGCACCGACGGCGAGCTCCAGGTGCACGGCAGCGGCGCCCTGGTGCAGTCCCTGCTGGCGCTCGGCCTCGTCGACACCCTCCACCTGGCGACCTTCCCGGTGGTGCTGGGCTCGGGCCGCCGCTTCTTCACGGAGGGCGCCGTACCGACCAGGTTCCACCACACCGGCGGCAGGGTCACCGCGGGCGGGGTCTCCATCCAGACGTACGACCTGGCGGGGCGGCCCGAGTACGGCTCGTACGAGCTCCCGGAGAACCCCTGACGGACCTCTCGTGGGGGCCGTGTGCGCTCGCGCGGCCCCACGTTAACTCCCGGAAAACTCATCGGACTTGCCGGGAAAATCTCCGGAGTTGTCATTGACATGCCACGGTCTACGCGCGTCATCATGTGGGGCATGAGATTCCCCCCACGCGCCACCCGCATCGGCGCCGCAGCCGCTCTTCTGTCCGCCCTGCTCGTGGGCGGCACCGTCGCAGCCACTCCGGCGTCCGCCGCTGTCGGCAGCATCTGCTACAGCGACCTGCCCTCCCAGGCGTACGACACGCTCGACCTGATCGACTCGGGCGGCCCCTTCCCGTACTCGCAGGACGGCACCGTCTTCCGCAACTCGGAAGGCGTCCTGCCCTCCCAGCCGTCCGGCTACTACCACGAGTACACGGTCAAGACGCCCGGTTCGTCCACGCGCGGTGCCCGTCGCATCGTGACCGGTGAGGAGTACCAGGAGGACTACTACACCGCGGACCACTACGTCACGTTCGACCTGATCGACTTCGGCTGCTGAGCGACTTCCCCCGCTCGGTGGCACGGCCGGCCAGGAACGGCGCGACCAGCCGGGAGTCCGGTCCGCGTTCAGCCGGACTTCCGGCTCTCCGCGGCGGCGAACAGCGCGAACGCCAGCACCAGCAGGGCGACGCTCGCGTAGATCCCGTAGCCGTCGAGGAAGCCGAGCCGCTGGACGAGGCCCACATGCCAGTGGGTGAACTCGTGCAGCAGGCCCAGCACACCCTGTACCAGGGCAAGGAGACCGAGTAGCTCCAGCAACCGCTTCATGGCACGACCCTCGCCCCGCGGACCCCCCACGCACATCGTCCGCGGGGCGAGGCGCGTCCGACGGAAGTTCCGCTTCCCGCGGGGCCCGCCGCCGAAAGTCTGAGGCGCCGCGACTTTGGTCGGGGATCCCGCGCGAGGAGAGGTGCCCGGGCCCTGTGCTGCGTAGATTTGTCGACCGTGAACGATGACGAGGCGACGCCGGCCGGGCCGGGAACCGTGGGGCGCAGGTGGCTGTTCCCGTCCGCCGTGCTCCACGAGATCGACCCCGACGCCGGCCGGTCCGGACGGCCCCGGCGCACCGCGCGGGACTGGATCGTCGACTTCACCTGCTTCGTGCTGGCCGTGGCGATCGGCCTCGCCGCCGCCGACACCCTGAACAACGACCCGCACACCCCGCACTCCCTCGCCGTCCTCGACCAACTGCTGGGCGCCCTGGCCTGCGCCGCGGTCTGGCTGCGCCGCCGCTGGCCGCTCGGGCTCGCCGTCGCCATGATCCCCGTGGGCTTCCTGTCGAACACGGCGGGCGGCGCCGCGATGATCGCCGTCTTCACCCTCGCCGTGCACCGGCCGTTCCGGTACGTCGCCTGGATCGGCGGCGCCCAGCTCGCCCTGATCCCGCTGTTCTACTGGATGCGCCCAGACCCGGACCTGCCGTACGCCGGGGCGGTCGCGTTCACCGAGCTGTTCGCCGTCACGGTCGTCGTCTTCGGCATGTTCGTCCGCTCCAAGCGGCAGCTCATGGTGAGCCTGCGGGACCGGGCCCGGCGTGCCGAGACGGAGGCGCGGCTGCGCGCCGAGCAGGCGCAACGGCTGGCCCGCGAGGCCATCGCCCGGGAGATGCACGACGTCCTCGCCCACCGGCTGACCCTGCTCAGCGTGCACGCGGGCGCCCTGGAGTTCCGGCCCGACGCGCCCCGGGAGGAGGTCGCGCGGGCGGCTGGGGTCATCCGGGAGAGCGCGCACGAGGCGCTGCAGGACCTGCGGGAGATCATCGGCGTACTGCGGGCGGGCGAGCCGGACGACGCGGGCCGGCCCCAGCCGACGCTCGCCGCCCTGGACGCGCTGGTCACCGAGTCCCGCGAGGCCGGCATGAAGGTCACCCTCGTCAACCGCGTGAGCGATCCCGCCGCCGTCCCCGCCTCCGTCGGCCGCACCGCCTACCGCATCGCCCAGGAGGCCCTCACCAACGCCCGCAAGCACGCACCCGGCGCGGAGGTCACCGTGACCGTCGAGGGCAGCCCCGGCGACGGCCTTGTCATGACCGTGCGCAACCCGGCCCCCGAGGGGGACGTGACGCCCGTCCCCGGCTCCGGGCAGGGCCTGATCGGACTGACCGAGCGGGCCACGCTGGCCGGGGGCCGGCTGGAGCACGGCGCGGAGGCGGGCGGCGGTTTCCTCGTCCGCGCCCGGCTGCCGTGGGGGTGAGCACGCGCGTGCGCGACGGACCGGCCTCGGCTCGTGCTCACTCGTCAGCGGGCGGCGAGTGCGGGAGGGCGCGCGTGCGCGACGGGACCGGCCCCGGCTCCTGTTCACGCGTCCGACGGCGGGCGAGTACGCGCGCGTGCCCGGCGGGGCGGCCTCGGCTCGGGTTCGCCCGTTCGCGGGCGGTGCACGCGCGCGTGCTCGACAGGCGGGCCTCGGCTTCCGCCCACCGGCACTCGCGCGGCGAACACGCGCGCGTGCCCGCCGGGACGCCCTGGAGTGGCCGACGGGGCATCTCCCGTTGCCGCAACCGTGATTACGTAACCCCATGACTGCGATCAGACTGCTCCTCGTCGACGACGATCCCCTGGTGCGGGCCGGCCTGTCCCTGATGATGGGCGGCGCGGACGACGTCGAGATCGTCGGCGAGGCCGCCGACGGCGCCGAGGTGGAGGCCCTCGTCGACCGCACGCGCCCGGACGTCGTCCTCATGGACATCCGGATGCCGTCGGTGGACGGGCTCACGGCCACGGAGCGGCTGCGGGCCCGCAAGGACCCGCCGCAGGTCGTCGTACTCACCACCTTCCACGCCGACGAACAGGTGCTGCGCGCCCTGCGCGCGGGCGCGGCCGGCTTCGTCCTCAAGGACACCCCGCCCGCCGAGATCGTCGACGCGGTGCGCCGGGTCGCGACCGGCGACCCCGTGCTGTCGCCCACCGTCACCCGGCAGCTGATGGAACACGCAGTCGGCAGCGCCGGCGACACCCGGCGGGCACGCGCGCGTGAACGCATCGACACCCTCAACGACCGCGAGCGCGAGGTCGCCGTCGCGGTCGGCCGCGGCCTCGCCAACGCCGAGATCGCCACCGGCCTCTTCATGAGCGTCGCCACCGTCAAGACCCACGTCTCCCGCATCCTGGCCAAGCTCGACCTCAACAACCGTGTGCAGATCGCTCTGTTGGCGTACGACGCGGGACTGCTGGAGGAACCGGAGGCGAACGGGCACTAGCGGGCCGCCCCGAGCGTTGTCCGTGCACCGGGAGGAGAACCGGACGGGGGACGGGGGAGGGGCGGCAGGAGCATGGCGGAACTGATCGACCTGGCGGAGTTCGGCGACGGCTTCCGCACGGATCCGCATCCCGTGTACGCGCGGCTGCGCGAACTCGGGCCCGTGCACCGGGTACTGGTGCCCGGATTCACCGGCGAGCGGGCCGAGGGCCGGTACGAGACCTGGCTCGTCGTCGGGTACGAGGAGGCACGCGCCGCCCTCGCCGACCCACGGCTGGCCAAAGACGGCAGCAGGATCGGCGTGAACTTCCTCGACGAGGAGCTGATCGGCGATCACCTGCTGACCACCGACCCGCCCCAGCACACCCGCCTGCGCGCCCTGGTCTCCCGCGCGTTCACCATGCGCCGGGTGGAGGAACTGCGCCCCAGGATCCAGCAGATCACCGACGAACTGCTCGACGCGATGCTGCCGCGCGGCCACGCGGACCTGGTGGAGTCCTTCGCCTACCCGCTGCCGATCACCGTGATCTGCGAGCTGCTCGGCGTGCCGGAGATCGACCGCACGGCGTTCCGGCAGATGTCCACGGAGGCCGTCGCGCCAAGGGACTCAGGGAGCGAGTACGAGGCGTTCGTGCGGCTCGCCGAGTACCTCACGGAGCTGATCGAGGACAAGCGCTGCGCCGGCCCGAGCGGCGACCTGCTGAGCGACCTGATCCGCACGACCGCGGAGGACGGCGACCGGCTCTCCCCAGGCGAACTGCGCGGCATGGCCTTCGTGCTGCTGATCGCCGGCCACGAGACGACGGTCAACCTCATCACCGGCGCCGTCCACGCCCTGCTCACCCACCCGGACCAACTCGCCGCCCTGCGCGCCGACATGAACCTCGTGGACGCCGCGGTGGAGGAGGCGCTGCGGTACGAGGGGCCGGTGGAGAACGCGACGTTCCGTTTCGCCGCGGAGACCCTGGAGATAGCCGGCACGAAGATCGTGCGCGGCGACGCGGTGATGATCGGCCTCACCGCGGCCGACCGCGACGCTCTGCGTTACCCGGCCCCGGACCGCTTCGACCTGAACCGCGACACCCGCGGCCACCTCGCCTTCGGCCACGGCATCCACTACTGCCTGGGCGCGCCCCTGGCCCGCCTGGAGGCGCGTACGGCGATACGCACCCTGCTGGAGCGGGCGCCGGGCCTGGCTCCGGACGGCCCGCCCGGCGAGTGGCTGCCGGGGATGCTGATGAGGGGGGTGCGGAGCCTGCCGGTGCGGTGGTGACACCCGCGCGTACGGTGACGGCACACGCTCACCCGGAACGCCGACTCGCCCCCGAACCGGTCTCACCGGAACGCCGACCGGACCTCCGAACCGGACTCACCGGTACGCCGACTCGACCCCGCCCGGAATCTCGATGAGCGCCACGGGTCTGCGTTCCCGTCTGGAGACCTCGCAGGCCTCGGCGATCCGCAGCGCCTGCAGGGCCTCGCGTCCGTCGCAGGGGTTGGCCCGCTGTCCGAGCACCACCTCGACAAACGCCGCCAGCTCGGCCTCGTACGCGGGCCCGAAGCGCTCCAGGAAGCCCGACCAGGGCTTGTCGGCGGCCGGCGGCCCGGTCGGCTCGGTGGACGCGATGGGCGTACGGTCGTCCAGGCCGACGACGATCTGGTCGCGCTCCCCGGCCAGCTCCATGCGGACGTCGTAGCCGGCGCCGTTCATCCGCGTCGCGGTGGCCGTCGCGAGCGTGCCGTCGTCCAGGGTCAGCAGCGCGGCGCCCGTGTCGACGTCGCCCGCCTCCCGGAACATCGGGGGACCGGCGTCCGACCCCGCCGCGAACACGTCGACGACCTCGTGTCCCGTCACCCAGCGCAGCATGTCGAAGTCGTGGATCAGCGTGTCCCGGTACAGCCCGCCGGACAGCGGGAGCCAGGCCGGCGGGGGCGGGGCCTGGTCGGAGGTCAGCGCCCGCACGGTGTGCAGCCGGCCCAGCCGCCCCGAGCGCACCGCCTCCCGGGCACCCGTGTAGCCGGTGTCGAAACGGCGCTGGAACCCCATCTGCAGAATCGTCCCGGCGGTCTCCACCTCGGCGATCGCCTGCAGTGTGCCGGGCAGGTCGAGGGCGATGGGCTTCTCGCAGAACACCGGGAGCCCCGAGCGCGCTGCCCGACCGATCAGTTCGGCGTGGGCCGCCGTCGCCGTCGTGATGACCACGGCGTCGACGCCCCACCTGAAGATCTCGTCCACCCCCGGAGCCGCGGTCTCGCCCAGCCGGTTCGCGAGCTCCTGGGCCCGCGCCGGATCCGCGTCCGTGAGGATCAAGGACCCCACCTCGCGGTTACGACTGAGCGTGTTCGCATGAATGGTGCCGATCCGCCCCGTACCGATGACCCCGATGCGCATGGAAACAAAGTGGGGGTTCGGTGTGCGCGCTGTCAATGCGTATGTCCGGACAATCGAACTACACAACTTCCCGTCAACAACTCGTGGAGCTACGCTCGGCGGGTGCCGAAACCAGAAGTGGACCCGACCGTGTCGCTGGAGCTCAGTGTGGACCGGAGCTCTCCCGTGCCGTTGTACTTCCAGCTGTCGCAGCAGCTGGAGGCGGCGATCGAGCACGGAGCGCTCACGCCCGGCAGCCTGCTGGGCAACGAGATCGAGCTCGCCGCACGGCTCGGCCTGTCCCGGCCCACCGTCCGCCAGGCCATCCAGTCGCTGGTCGACAAGGGCCTCCTGGTGCGTCGCCGCGGCGTCGGCACGCAGGTCGTGCACAGCCAGGTCAAGCGCCCGCTGGAGCTCTCCAGCCTCTACGACGACCTGGAGGCGGCCGGCCAGCGCCCCGCCACGAAGGTGCTGGTCAACACGGTCGTCCCGGCCACCGCGGAGGTCGCCGCGGCCCTGGGCGTGGCCGAGGACGGCGACGTCCACCGGGTCGAACGCCTGCGCCTGGCCCACGGCGAGCCGATGGCGTACCTCTGCAACTTCATCCCCCCGGGCCTCCTGGACCTGGACACCGCCCAGCTGGAGGCCACCGGCCTGTACCGCATGATGCGCTCGGCGGGTATCACCCTGCACAGCGCCCGCCAGACCATCGGCGCGCGCGGTGCGACGGCCGCGGAGGCCGACCGGCTGGCCGAACCGGAGGGCGCGCCGCTCCTCACGATGCAGCGGGTGACCTTCGACGACACGGGCAGAGCGGTCGAGTACGGCACGCACACGTACCGCCCGACCCGGTACTCCTTCGAGTTCCAGCTGCTCGTACGGACATGAGGATCCGAACGACGGAACCCCGATTGTCGTAATGTCGCGACAAAGTCGGTCGTGTGCCGCAAGGCATACCCTGCTTTGCTCCCCGGCTCGGCACTCACCGTGAGCGTGCGGCAGAATCGGGCCTTGATGAGCACCTACGGCAACTTCACGGCCCCCATAGGCTCCCGCCGCGCGCCCGCACTGCGAACCGTCGGCACCCGGGAGCGTCGGTCACACCTGACCGCCCCCCGTGTCCCCACGGTCGGCATCGACATCGGCGGAACCAAGGTGATGGCCGGCGTCGTCGACGCCGACGGCAACATCCTGGAGAAGCTCCGCACGGAGACGCCGGACAAGTCCAAGAGCCCCAAGGTCGTCGAGGACACCATCGTCGAGCTGGTCCTCGACCTGTCCGACCGGCACGACGTGCACGCGGTCGGCATCGGCGCGGCCGGCTGGGTCGACGCCGACCGCAACCGCGTCCTGTTCGCACCCCACCTCTCCTGGCGCAACGAGCCGCTGCGCGACCGCCTGGCCGGCCGCCTCGCCGTGCCCGTCCTGGTCGACAACGACGCCAACGCCGCCGCCTGGGCCGAGTGGCGCTTCGGCGCCGGACGCGGTGAGGACCACCTGGTCATGATCACGCTCGGCACCGGCATCGGCGGCGCGATACTGGAGGACGGCCAGGTCAAGCGTGGCAAGTACGGCGTCGCCGGCGAGTTCGGCCATATGCAGGTCGTGCCCGGCGGCCACCGCTGCCCGTGCGGCAACCGCGGCTGCTGGGAGCAGTACAGCTCCGGGAACGCGCTGGTCCGGGAGGCCAAGGAGCTGGCCGCGGCCGACTCCCCGGTGGCGTACGGGATCATCGAGCACGTCAAGGGGCAGATCGGCGACATCAGCGGTCCGATGATCACGGAGCTGGCCCGCGAGGGCGACGCGATGTGCATCGAGCTGCTCCAGGACATCGGCCAGTGGCTCGGCGTCGGCATCGCCAACCTCGCCGCCGCCCTCGACCCGTCCTGCTTCGTCATCGGCGGCGGGGTGTCCGCGGCCGACGACCTGCTGATCGCCCCCGCGCGCGACGCGTTCAAGCGCCAGCTCACCGGCCGCGGCTACCGCCCCGAGGCCCGTATCGTGCGCGCCCAGCTCGGCCCCGAGGCCGGCATGGTGGGCGCCGCCGACCTGGCCCGCCTGGTCGCCCGCCGCTTCCGCCGCGCCAACCGGCGCCGGGTGGAGCGCTACGAGCGCTACGCGCGCTACACCGAGGGCCGCCGCTCCACCCGGGACACCGCATGACGGCATCGCTGCCGCGCCAGGCGGCACCCCCGGACGAACCCCGGCAGCCGGCCGAGGACCGCCGTCACAAGATCCGCCGCCGGGCCATCACTTTGCTCATCATCGGGCTGCTCATCGGCGTCCCGGCCGGCTATCTGGTGATCTCCGCCGCCCAGAGCCGCGACAGCGGCAAGGACAAGGAGGCCAAGTACGCGGCGACCGGCCTCACCAAGGGCTGGCCGTCGAAGGTGCAGCGCCGCCTCTACCAGGTGCCGATGCCGCACCCCTCGGGCAAGGTCGCCTCTTACGAGACCAACAACTGGAAGACCAGCCGCCTCTACGTCCAGTTCCAGACGCCCCTGCGGAACCTCGACGTCTTCCTCGCCGACATGGGCGTGAGGCGCACCGATCTGAAGAAGGGCGACATCACCATCAGCGCCCGCGACCAGAAGATCACCGGCTGGAAGTTCGACGGCCCCGGCCCCTGGTACGGCCTCGTGCACAAGCAGAAGAACCCGAAGCCGACGCAGGACGTGGTCGTCAGCCTCGCCGACCCGAACAACCCGTTCTTCTACGTCGTCTCCCGCACCGTTCCGTGACAGGCGGGCCCCGGCGCGCCGTCGCCGGGGCCGATTGTCAGACCCCGCCCGTACAGTCGAAGACGTCTGATCCGACACACGGGTGGGAGGTGACAGGTCGTATGAGCACAGGCACGGCCGCGGTGGCCGAGCGGGAGCGTGGAGCGGGGGATTCCGTCCCGGTCCGGCTGGCGGCCGTCTTCCTGCCCGCGCCCTTGCCCAGGGACGGCCGCCTCGCCTTCTGGGACCCCGACGGCGGGCAGCTG
The DNA here is from genome assembly GCF_022698165.1 of Streptomyces cylindrosporus. Lineage (GTDB taxonomy): Bacteria > Actinomycetota > Actinomycetes > Streptomycetales > Streptomycetaceae > Streptomyces > Streptomyces cylindrosporus. The sequence goes on along the minus strand of NZ_JALDAY010000003.1, from coordinate 11,278 downwards.
CCGACCGAGGACACCGAGCTCACCGTCGTACGACCGCACGGCGCGGGAGTACGACGCAGGACCGCCCCCGCGCTCACCCTCCCGGTCGGCGAGGCCCTGCCGCTGCTCGTCCGGGCCCGGCGCGACCCGGCCGCCCACCCCGCCACCGCCTGCTGGGGAGCGGCCGCGCTGCACGCCCTGCGGCTCGTCGCCCGCGGACGCCTGCTGCCCGGCCTGACCGCCGCCGGCCACGACGCCTGGCGGGCCGGCCCGCTCGACCCGGACGACATCGCGCACATCCGGGCGGTCGCCGCCGCCCTGCCGTACGAGGGCCACGCGGTCCCGCTGCCCGGCCCGGGCCCGCTCCGGCTGCCCGAGCCGGAGGCGCTGATGCGTGCCTTCCTGGACGCGGTCGCGGACACCCTGCCCCGCACCCCGGCCGCGCCGCACGCCTCCGGGAAGCCCTTCGCCGACCGCCGACCGCAGCGGCTGCCCGGCGCCCACGACTGGGCGGCGGAGGTCGCCGCGGGCATGGACGCGGGCGTGCGCATCTCGCTGCGCCTCGACCTGTCGGCCTACGAGCTGTTCGACGGCGAGGAGGGCATGCGCATGGCGGGCGCCGCCATCGTCCAGGTGCACAGCCTCGCCGACCCCACGCTCGTGGCCGACGCGGCGGCCCTGTGGGCGGGCCAGGCCGACGCGGTGTTCGGGCCACGCGCACGGGTGGACGCGGCCCTCGCCGTGCGGCGCGCGGCCCGGATCTGGGCACCGCTCGACCGGCTCGCCGAGCAGGACGTGCCCGACGTGCTGGCACTGTCCGACGAGGAGCTGGGCGAACTGCTCGGCGTGGCCGCCACCCGGCTCGCGGCGGCCGGGGTCGCCGTGCACTGGCCACGGGACCTGGCCCAGGACCTCTCCGCGGCGGCGATCGTACGGCCCGCGCCCGGCTCGGCGACCGACGGCACCGGCTTCTTCGAGAGCGAGGAACTGCTCCAGTTCCGCTGGCAGTTGGCGCTCGGCGGGGACCCGCTCAGCGAGGCCGAGATGGACGCGCTGGCCGAGGCCCACCGGCCGGTCGTCAGGCTGCGGGACAGCTGGGTCCTGGTCGACCCCGCCCTCGTCCGCAAGGCCCGCAAGCGCGAACTGGGCCTGCTCGACCCGGTCGACGCGCTCTCCGTCGCCCTCACCGGCAGCGCGGAGGTGGACGGCGAGACGGTCGAGGCGGTGCCGGTCGGCGCCCTGGCCGCCCTGCGCGACCGCCTCACGACAGGAGTGCAGCCGGCCGCCCCGCCCCCGGGCCTGCACGCCACCCTCCGCGACTACCAACTCCGCGGCCTGGCCTGGCTGGACCTCATGACCACCCTCGGCCTCGGCGGCTGCCTGGCCGACGACATGGGCCTCGGCAAGACGATCACGGTCATCGCCCTCCACCTCAAGCGTGCCCGCGGCGAGCCGACGCTGGTGGTCTGCCCGGCCTCCCTGCTGGGCAACTGGCAGCGGGAGATCACCCGTTTCGCCCCCGGCGTCCCCGTCCGCCGCTTCCACGGCCCGGACCGCACCCTCGACGGCCTCGACGCGGGCTTCGTCCTGACGACGTACGGAACGATGCGCACGGCCGCACCGCAACTGGCCGAGCAGCGCTGGGGCATGGTCGTCGCGGACGAGGCACAGCACGTCAAGAACCCGTACTCCGCGACGGCGAAGGCCCTGCGCACGATCCCGTCCCCCGCGCGCGTGGCCCTCACCGGCACCCCGGTCGAGAACAACCTCTCCGAACTGTGGGCCCTGCTCGACTGGACCACCCCGGGACTCCTCGGCCCCCTGAAGTCCTTCCGCGCGCGGCACGCGCGCGCGGTGGAGAACGGCGAGGACGAGGAGGCGGTACAGCGACTGGCCCGCCTGGTACGGCCCTTCCTCCTGCGCCGCAAGAAGTCCGACCCGGGGATCGTCCCCGAACTGCCGCCCAAGACCGAGACGGACCATCCCGTGCCGCTCACCCGGGAACAGGCGGCGCTGTACGAGGCGGTGGTGCGGGAGTCGATGCTCGCCATCGAGACTGCGCAGGGGATCGCACGCCGGGGGCTGGTGCTGAAGCTGCTGGGCGCGCTGAAGCAGATCTGCGACCACCCCGCGCTGTACCTCAAGGAGGAGCCCGCGGCCGACGCCCGCGCCCTCGCCCGCTCGGGCAAACTCGCCCTCCTGGACGAGCTGTTGGACACCCTGCTGGCGGAGGACGGCTCTGCGCTCGTCTTCACGCAGTACGTCGGAATGGCCCGTCTGATCACCGCGTATCTGACCTCCCGAGCGGTCCCGGTCGACCTCCTCCACGGCGGCACACCGGTCCCCGAGCGGGAGCGCATGGTGGACCGCTTCCAGAGCGGCGCGACGCCGGTCCTGGTGCTGTCCCTCAAGGCCGCCGGCACCGGCCTGAACCTCACCCGCGCGGGTCACGTCATCCACTTCGACCGCTGGTGGAACCCGGCGGTGGAGGAACAGGCCACCGACCGCGCCTACCGCATCGGGCAGACCCAGCCCGTCCAGGTCCACCGCCTCATCACCGAGGGCACGGTCGAGGACCGCATCGCCGAAATGCTGGAATCCAAGCGGGCGTTGGCCGACGCGATCCTGGGCAGCGGCGAGTCGGCCCTGACGGAACTGACCGACCGCGAGCTGTCCGACCTGGTGTCCCTGAGGAGGCCGACATGACAGGCGGCCCGGCGGACGAGGCCCGGCGGGCTTTGCGGGAGGCACGGCAGCGGCGGGAGCCGGTACCGGGCGGAGACGCGGAGTCTGCGCCGACGGAGGGGGCTCCGGCGAGGGAGGGGTCTGCTGCGGGAGGGCAGGGGGCGGCTCTGGCTTCGGCAGGGCGGGGGGCGGCTCAGGCGGGGCAGCGGTCGGCTCAAGCAGGGCGGGGGGTGGCTCAGGCGAGGCAGGGGTCGGCTCAGGCGGGGCAGGGGGCGGCTCAGGAAAGGCAGGGGACCGCTAAGACTGGTCAGGGGTCGGCTCAAGCAACGCAGGGTTCCGTTCAGACTGGGCAGGGGTCGCCTTTGGAGGAGGGCGCGGCGTCGGAGCGGGGCGCTGTGCAACCTGGGCGTCGCGGGGCGCGGCCGGCCGACGCCGCTCGGGCCGCGCTGAGGCAGGCGCTGTCCGCCAGGCGCGCCGCGGCTGACGGGGAGCGCGGCGAACGGGGCGTGGAGGAGGGGGAGTCCGGAGGGGGTCGTACGGATGAGGTGCCTTCTGCCGCGGGCGACGCGCACGGGCCTGCCGATGAGCAGAGGGTCGACGGCGAGGTCTCCGGCGGGTCGGTGGTCGGCTCGGGGCGGAGCACGGGGGCGGTCGATGAGTCGGGTGGGGACAGCGTGACCTTTGGCGGGTCCGAGGCCGACTCGGGGCGGCGCGTGGGGTTGGCTGATGAGCTGGGTGAGGACGTTGCCACGTCCGGTGGGTCCGCGGTCGACTCAGGGCGGCGCGTGGGGACGGTCGATGAGCCTGGCGGGGACGTTGTGGCCTCCGGTGGGGTCACGGCCGACTCCGGGCGGCGCGTGGGGCTGGTTGATGAGCTGGGTGGGGACGTTGCGACGTCCGGTGGGTCCGCGGTCGGCTCAGGGCGGGGCGTGGGGGCAGTCGACGGGCTGGGTGGGGAGGTTGTGACTTCGGGTGGGTCCGCGGTCGGCTTGGGGCGGGGCGTGGGGGCGGTCGATGAGCCGGGCGGGGACGTTGTGGCCTCGGGTGGGGTCACGGCGAACTCAGGGCGGCTCGCGGGGTCGGTTGATGAGCTGGGTGGGGATGTTGTGACTCCGGGTGGGTCCGCGGTCGGGTCGGGTCGGGGCGCTGGGGCCGTCGATGAGCTGGGTGGTGGCGTCGCGGTGTCGGGTGGGGCCGGTGGTGACTCTGGTGGGCATGAATCGAGGCGGACATCTGGCGTCGGGTCGGGGCGGTCCGGTCCTGATGCGGTGGGGCCGCGGCCGGGGGACGCGGCGCGGGAGGCGTTGCGTGCTGCGCGTGGGGAGGCGCGGCGGGCTCGGGCCGACGAGGCGGTGGTGAGGGGTGCCGGGCGCGGGAGTGGGGCGGGCCGGGGTGTGGCCGCTCGGCGGACGTCGGTGGGCGGTGCACGGGGGCGTGGTACCGGTGGACGAGCCCTTGAGCTGCGCGAGTTGCTGGCGAACGCGTTTCGGATGCCGACCGGGGCGGAGGAGCCGGGGGAGGGGGCCGGCGACAGCAACGCCGATTCGGAGCAGGGCGCGGCCTCGCATCGAACCGCACCGATCGCCAGTGACGAGGTCGAAACCCTCGTACCCTCCGCGGAACACCCGCACGCGACGACACCCGGCGCCACCCCGCCCCCGCCCCTCCCGCGGGTCCCGCACTCCATGGCCGCCCCCTCGCGCGACGGCGAACTGCGCCGTACCTTCCCGGCGTTCCCGTCCCCCGCGCCCCGCGCTTCTTCCAGCGACGCCGGTCCCGACACCTCCCCCCGGTTCGCCGAAACCTGGTGGGGCAACGCCTGGATCGCCGCGCTCGAACAAGGCGCCCTGGACCCCAAGCGGCTGGCCCGTGGGCGGAGTTATGCCGAGCAGGGGCACGTGGACGCCATCACCGTCACCCCAGGCGTCGTGCTCGCCTATGTGCAGGGCAGCCGGCCCCGCCCCTACCGCGTCCAGGTCCGGCTGCGGACGCTGGACGACGCCGAGTGGGCGCGGTTTCTGGACGTCGCCGTGGAGCGCCCCGGACACATCGCCGCCCTGCTGGACCGGGAGTTGCCGCACTCGCTCGCGGACTGCGGGGTGCCGCTGCTGCCGGGGCCGCGCGATCTCGACCCGCACTGCAGCTGCCCCGACCGCGGTCACCCCTGCAAGCACGCCGCCGCCCTCTGCTACCAGACGGCCAGGCTCCTCGACGCCGACCCCTTCGTACTGCTCCTGCTCCGCGGCCGAGGTGAACGCGAGCTGCTCGACGCCCTCTCCCGGCTCAACGCCGCCCGCGCGGCCCGCGCCGCACAGGAGCGGGAACCCGCCCCGCTGCCCGGCGTACGCGCCACCGAAGCGCTCGCGGCCCGCCGACTCCCACCGCTGCCGCCACCGTTGCCCGCGCCCGCGCACCCCGAGCAGCCCCCGGCCTACCCGGCCGCACCGGGCGGCCCCGACCCCTTCGCGCTCGACCAGCTCGCCACCGACGCCGCCGCCCGCGCGCACGCCCTGCTCACCACCGGCCGTGACCCGGTCGGCGAGCTGACGCTGTGGCAGGACGCGGTCCGGCTCGCCGCCGCCCGCCCCGGCTCCGGCCTCACCGCCGGCACCCGCGCGCTCTACGCCTCGCTCGCCTCCGCCGCCCAGCGCACCCCGTCCGAGCTGGCGCGCGCGGTCGCCGCGTGGCGGCAGGGCGGGCTGGAAGGGCTCGCGGTGCTGGAGGAGCCCTGGGATCCACCGGCCGGACGCTTCGACCGGGCCCGACCCCTGCTCCTGGCCGCCGACCTGCCGGCGTTCCGGCCCTGGCGCAACCACCTCAGCCACCCCCGCGGACACGTCCAACTCCGCTTCGGCCGCGACGGCCTGTGGTACGCCTACGAGTCGGAACCGGGCGACGAGGACTGGTGGCCCCGCGGCACCCCCGACCTGGACCCGGTGGGCGCCCTCACCGGCCTGGGCACACCGAACGACCTCTGAGCCCGCCCGCGATGCCCCGCGAGGCCGCGTGTGCTGCCGACCCGCCTCCTCCAGGCCACCGCTTCGACCCGTTCCTCCGACATCCCGTGAAGGCGGTGTGAGGGTTCGCGGGTGATCCACGGGAGTCAGGTGTGAGGACTGGGGGCCACTGGGCGTAAGGGACAGAAACGGCGGTTAGCGTGGAGCGGTGAGTGAGACGACGACCCCCGCCCTCCAGTACCGCTTCGACGGCCCGGAAGACGCCCCGGTCCTCATCCTCGGTCCCTCTCTCGGCACCACCTGGCACATGTGGGACCGGCAGGTGCCCGAGCTGATCAAGCAGTGGCGCGTGTTCCGGTTCGACCTGCCGGGACACGGCGGAGCCCCCGCCTACCCCGCGGCCTCCGTCGGCGACCTCGTCGCCCGGCTCCTGGTCACCCTCGACTCGCTCGGCGTGCAGCGCTTCGGCTACGCGGGCTGTGCGCTCGGCGGCGCGATCGGCGTCGAGCTCGCGCTGCGCCACCCGGAGCGGCTCGCCTCGCTCGCGGTGATCTCCGCCTCGCCCCGGTTCGGAACGGCGGACGAGTTCCGGCAGCGCGGAGTGATAGTGCGCACCAACGGGCTCGACCCGATCGCCCGTACGTCCCCGGACCGCTGGTTCACCACCGGTTTCGCCGCCGCGCAGCCCGCGATCACCGACTGGGCCGTGCAGATGGTGCGCACCACCGACCCCGGCTGCTACATCGCCGCGTGCGAGGCGCTGGCCACCTTCGACGTGCGGGCCGAGCTCGGCAGCGTGGGTGTGCCGACGCTCGTCCTGGTCGGCTCGGACGACAAGGTCACCGGGCCCGCCGAGGCCCGCACCCTGGTCGCCGGGATCCCCGACGCCCGGCTCGCCGTCGTCCCCGGCGCCTCCCACCTGGTGCCGGTCGAGCAGCCCGCCGCCGTCACCGACCTGCTGGTACGGCACTTCTCCACGGCCTGGCAGCCCGGCTACGTCGAGTCCTCCACCGGCCAGATCGCCATCCCCGCGGCGCCGGTCAAGCCGGTGCTCGCCGCCGCGCCCCAGCAGCCTCCGCAGTCCGTGCCGATCGCCGAGATCGCTCCCGCGGCCGTGGTGCCCCCGCGGACGAACGGGCGGCCCGATCCGTACGACGCCGGCATCAAGGTCCGCCGCGAGGTGCTCGGCGACGCCCACGTCGACCGGGCGCTGGCGCAGGCCGACGAGTTCTCCGGGGACTTCCAGGAGTTCATCACCCGCTACGCCTGGGGCGAGATCTGGGACCGGCCCGGTCTCGACCGCCGCTCGCGCAGCTGCGTCACGCTCACCGCCCTGGTCGCCGGCGGCCACCTGGAGGAGCTCGCCTTCCACGTGCGCGCCGCCCTGCGCAACGGCCTCACCCCGGCCGAGATCAAGGAGGTGCTGCTCCAGGCGGCCGTCTACTGCGGCGTACCGGCGGCGAACAGCGCGTTCAAGGTGGCCCAGCAGGTCATAAAGGAGGAAACCACTCCCGAGGAGTGACCCGCGCACCCGCGGCGAGGAGTGATCTTCAGGCTGGTGGCGAGAGCACCGGGCTGGTGTCGTCCCGGAGCGTGCGGGACGCGGCAGGATGAGAGTCATGAAGCTCACGAAGAAGTCCCACTCGTGCGTACGACTCGAGAAGGACGGGCGGACGCTCGTCCTGGACCCGGGCGGGTTCAGCGAGGAGGACGCCGCGATCGGCGCGGACGCGATCCTCGTCACGCACGAGCACCCCGACCACTTCAACGAGGAGCGGCTGCGGGCGGCGATGGAGGCCGACCCGGCCACCGAGATCTGGACCCTCGCCTCCGTGGCGGAGCAGATCTCCGCCGCCTTCCCGGGCCGTGTGCATACCGTCGGCCACGGCGACACCTTCACCGCGGCCGGCTTCGACGTCCAGGTCCACGGCGAACTGCACGCCGTCATCCACCCGGACATCCCGCGCATCACCAACGTCGGCTACCTCGTCGACGGCGGCAAGCTCTTCCACCCCGGCGACGCCCTCACCGTCCCCGACCACCCCGTCGAGACGCTGATGCTCCCCGTCATGGCCCCCTGGAGCAAGATCTCCGAGGTCATCGACTACGTCCGCGAGGTCAAGCCGCAACGCGCGTACGACATCCACGACGCCCTGCTCACCGATCTCGCCCGCCCCATCTACGACCGCCAGATCGGCGCGCTGGGCGGCGCCGAGCACCTGCGGCTCACGCCGGGCGACTCCGCCGAGGTCTGAGCGCCTGCCCCAGCTGTCGGCCGGGCGGGGCGAGGGCGTTGTCAGTCCTGCCCGGTAGGTTGTGAGGCATGCGCATCGCGACCTGGAACGTGAACTCGATCACCGCCCGCCTGCCCAGGCTCCTGGCCTGGCTGGAGAGCAGCGGCACCGACGTGCTGTGCCTGCAGGAGGCCAAGCTCGCCGAGGAGCAGTTCCCGTACGACGAGCTGCGCGCGGCGGGCTACGAGGCGGCGGTGAACGCGACCGGGCGGTGGAACGGCGTGGCGGTCGTCTCCCGGCTCGGCCTGGAGGACGTCGTCAAGGGCCTGCCCGGCGACCCCGGCTACGACGGCGCGGAGGAGCCCCGGGCCATCTCGGCGACCTGCGGCCCGGTCCGCGTCTGGTCGGTGTACGTGCCGAATGGCCGTGAGGTGGACCACCCCCACTACGCCTACAAGCTCCAGTGGTTCGAGGCCCTCAAGGCAGCCGTCGCCGGTGACGCGCAGGGCAGCCGCCCCTTCGCGGTCCTCGGTGACTACAACGTGGCGCCGACGGACGAGGACGTCTTCGACGTGGCCGCCTTCGAGGGCCTCACCCATGTCACCCCGGCCGAGCGCGCCGCCCTGGCCGCGCTGCGCGAGGCCGGCCTGTCCGACGTGGTCCCGCGCCCCCTCAAGTACGACCGCCCGTACACGTACTGGGACTACCGCCAGCTCGCCTTCCCCAAGAACCGCGGTATGCGCATCGACCTGGTGTACGCCAACGAGCCGTTCACCAAGGCCGTCACGGACGCGTACGTGGACCGGGAGGAGCGCAAGGGCAAGGGTGCCTCGGACCACGCGCCGGTGGTGGTGGACCTGGACGTCTGACGCCTACAGCAGCTTCAGGTCGACGGACCGGGCGAGCGCGGCCAGCCCGGCGTCCCCCGGATGGAGATGGTCCCCGCTGTCGTAGGCGGGCAGCATGCGCGTCGGCAGGGCGGGGTCGCGGATCACGGCGTCGAAGTCCAGGACGCCGTCGAACCGGCCCGTGCTCCGCAGCCAGTCGTTGACGGCGGTCCGTTCGGCGTCCACGTCGGCCGTGCAGCCCGTCCGGCCCCCGCAGGGCAGGATCGTCGCCGCCAGTACGCGCAGCCCCCGTGCGTGCGCCCGGTCCGCGAGTTCCCGCAGTCCGGCGGTCACTTGTGCGCCGGTGGCCTTCGCCAGCAGATCGTTGATCCCCTCGAAGACGATCACGCTGCGGACCGAAGTCTGGGCGAGGACGTCCCGGTCGAACCGGTGCAGGGCGCTCACACCGGCCGAGTCCGTCGAGACCCCGTTGCCGGGGTAGCGGTCGGAGACGACACGGTTGCCGGAGATCCCCTGGTTCAGCACCCCGTAGCGCGGGACCAGGTCCTGCTCCGACAGCCGTGCGGCCAGCACATCGGGCCAGCGCCGGTTGGCGTCCGTCGTCGACCGGTCGCCGTCGGTGATCGAGTCCCCGAGCGCCACCACGGATCCCGGCCCGCCGGTCACGTCCACGCCTGTCAGCAGCGGCCAGTTCGTCAGGACCGTCGGATACGCCGTTGCGGAGTCGTCCGCCGAGTGGTCGCCGGGTTCGCTCAGATACGACCGCTGCACGGCCAGCCGGTGCACGGGCGCCGCCGTCACGAGCTCCGGCAGATGGAAGCTGACCAGCAGGTTGGCGCCCGCGGGCACCACGAAGTCCAGCGGATCGCTGAACGCCTGCGCCCCCGCCGGGATCTCGGCACCGCCCGCGCCCCCGAAGGACACCGGCACCGGCGCCTCCACCGGTGTCGCCCCCGCCCGCTGCACCGCCACCGTCGCGCTTCCGATCCGCACCGGCGCCGCGGCGAAGGTGTTGTCGAACCGCAGCCGCACCCGCGGCCCGCCCACCGAGGTGTGCACCACGAGCCGCAGCGTCCGGTCGCTCCACGGTCCGACGGCCGGAAAACCGGACGTCGAAACGCCCCAGCTTCCGCTCCACCCCCGGACCGAGCCCCGTACCGCCAGCGCGAACACATGCAGCCCGGCCGCCCGCGGCAGCCGCACCGAGGCGACCTCGCGCTCCGCCACCAGCGGCACCGTCACGACGTACAGCCGCGTCCGCTCGGCGAGTTGGCCGGTCGGCTCGTTGACATGCGGCAGCGCGACCGCCTTCGTGGCGAGCGGGCCGGTACGCCAGTCGGGCGCGGTGATCCGGTACGTCGAGCGACTCCCGTTCCTGTACGACACCGAGCCCGTGCCGGTGACGTCGGTGCCGCTCGTGCCGGCCACCAGGAAGGCGAGGGCGTCACCGCGGCCGCCGACGCGCACGGTCTGTCCGTCGGCCCGGACGTTGTCCGGCTCGCCCGGCTGCCGGCGCGGCCAGGTCAGCCGGGCCCCCTGGACGGTGAGTTCCCGTCCCGGTGTCCAGCCGGCGGCCGCCAGGTCCTGCGCCGACAGCGAGGCTCCGGAGCCGTCGAAGTCCGCGTCGGCCGGGCGGGCGTCGTCGCTGACGGCCGTGTTGTCGAATAGCCGCTCCAGCGGGAGCGGCTCCTTCGTCTGCGCCGCGTGCGCGGGCACGGTCACCGCCGGCGCGGCGAGCAGCGCGGCCACGACAGCGGGCACCCCTCGTACACGCACGTCCCGTCTCCCTTCCCACCGCGGAAACTGACGTGCCGACAGTAAGCACAGGTCACGGCGGAGCGCAGGAGACACTCAGGCCGATCGGGGCCGCTCAGCCGGTGGACACGGGCTGCCCGGCGACCACGGGGTGGTCCTCGTCCACCGGACCGTGGCCGCTCGCCCCGCCCGGCGAGCCCAGCTCGGCGAAGAACTCGGTCTCTGCCACCCGGAAGGCCGACCACTCCCCGGGGACGTCGTCCTCGAAGTAGATCGCCTCGACCGGGCAGACCGGCTCGCAGGCGCCGCAGTCGACGCACTCCTCCGGGTTGATGTACATCTTGCGCGGACCCTCGTAGATGCAGTCCACGGGGCACTCGTCGACACAGGCCTTGTCCTTGATGTCGACGCAGGGCTGGGCGATGACGTACGTCATGAGGAACTCCCCACGGTCCAGGTGTCGTTGCCGGCGAGGAGGGCGGCCAGATCGCCCTTCCCGTTCTGTTCGATCGCGGTGTCGAGCTGGTCGGCCAGCTGCCTGTCGTAGACCGGCCGGTCGACGGCGCGGAAGACGCCGATCGGGGTGTGGTGCAGGGTGTGCGGGTCGGCGAGGCGGGAGAGGGCGAAGGCGGTGGTGGGGGAGGGGGAGTGGGCGTCGTGGACCACGATGTCCGCCTCGTTGTCGTCCGTCACGTCGACCACCTTCAGATCGCCGGTGGCCCGGTCGCGGACCACGCCGCGGGTGCCGCCGAAACGGATGGGCCGCCCGTGCTCCAGCCGGATGACCTGGTTCTGCTGCTTGTCCTTGAGGGCGTCGTAG
>NZ_JALDAY010000029.1 GCF_022698165.1 Streptomyces cylindrosporus | reverse complement strand
GTCACGCATGTGCTTCAACGCCCGCTGCACCAGGAAGAACGGCGCCTTCGCGTTCACCGCCATGATCCGGTCGAACGTCTCCGGCGTGGTGTCCTCCGGTTTCACGCCGCCCATCACCCCGGCGTTGTTCACCAGGATGTCCAGCGCGGGCGACCCGGTGCGCTCCCGCAGCCCCTCCTCCAACTCCAGGAACAACGCATGCACATCACCCGCGACACCGAGTTCGGCCCGTACCGCAAAGGCACGGCCGCCGTCCTTCTCGATCTCCTCGACGACCTCCTGCGCCGCCTCCTTACTGCTGGAGTAGTGGACGGCCACCAACGCGCCCTCCCGCGCCAGCCGCACGGCCGACGCCCGGCCCATCCCCCGGCTCGAACCCGTCACCAACGCCGTCTTGCCCGTGAGTCCGTTCATGTCCTTCTTCCAGATCGTGGGTGGGGTGTCCGGGCCGCCGGCCCGGCTCGGCGCCCGCGTTCGGCGTACCGCCCGGCTTGGGCGAGCACGGCCCGGCTGCTTGCGCCGATCGCCTCGCGGACGTGCGCGCGGGCGTCGGCGACGGTCGCGTCCGGGCCGAGGACCGCGGTGATGTTCGCGGTGTTCAGCACGACGGTGTGCCGGGCCGACGCGACCACGCCGCCGGTGTCGTCCGCGGGTGTCTCGAACGTCCAGGAGCCGGTGTGCAGGCTCAGCAGCGCGGGCAGGGTGACCTGCCGGTGGAGGATCCCGCGATGCGGCAGGCAGACCCGGTGGGAGACGGCACGGTGGGTCGAGCCGTCCGGGGCCCGCGTCACCGTCTCCAGCCGCTGGAGCCCGGGCTTGTCCTCGTCGAGCCGGACCTCCTCGACGCCCGGCAGGCGCTCGGCCCACAGCGGGGCCTCGTTGACGAAGTCGTAGACGTCCTCGGCCCGGCCCGCGATCCGCGCGGTGTCCTCGAACGAGAACGTGAACTCCTCGGCCAGGTAAGCCGCTTCGACGCTCTTCTTCAGTTCCGCGAGTTCGGTACGGGAGTTGCGGTCGACGGCGCTGTCGATCCGCTCGAACTCCCCCGGGTCGTCGTCGACGAGGCTGAACGCGTGCAGCAGCCGCACCCTCGACTCGGCCCGGGACAGCGGCTCGACGACCCAGCCGCCGTCCATCGACGCGAGGGGCGGGCCGAATCCGGTGGGCCGGAAGGTGATCCGCAGCCGCTGCGGATCGAGGGTGCGCAGGGCCGTCCAGTGTTCGAAGGACGCGTCGGCGGTGGTGCCCCAGATGAGGAGGAGTTCCCGCCCGCCGCCCTCCGGGACCTGCTCGGCGTGGACGATCCGTGGGTAGATCCGCGGCCAGTTGTCCACCTCGGCGATGAGGCGGTAGACGGTGGCGGCGGGAGCGGAGACGGTGATCTCGTGCTCGACCTCGCGCAGGACGGGCTGCGGCGGCATACGGGAAGCTCCTCGGATTTACGGCGGGGTGGTGCTCAGCGCGCGGGGCCGAACCAGCGCTCCAGCGCCATCGGCAGGTCGCCGTGGCTGCCGGGCGCCGCCCAGGCGACATAGCCGTCGGGGCGGATCAGCACGGCCGAGGTGCCGGCGAGCGCGCTGGTGTCCGCGACGGCGTGCGGCTCGGCGGTCACCGTGTCGACACGGTCGGCCCAGCCGGTGGCCCGGCGCCTGAGCGTCGCGTTGTCCGCCAGGTCGAGCAGGACGCCACGGCCGCCGTGCAGCAGCTCGGTGCTGCTGGTCTTGAAACCGTCGCCGACCAGCTCCAGGTGCGGCATCCGGCGGCCGAGCAGCGGATGGCGCCCGCCGCCGACGTCGTAACCGATCTCCAGGCCGCTGACCATCGCGGCGAGGTGCTTGCTGACGTCGTCGTACCTGATCAGCTCGTTCAGTACGTCGCGCAGCGGCTGCACCTCGGCGCCGCTGAGGAACAGCAGGCCCTGGGCCTGGGTGTTCATCAGCAGCCGCTTGCCGACCGGGTGGCGCTCGTCGTGGTAGGTGTCCAGCAGGGCCTCGGGGGCCCGGCCGCGGATCACCGCCGCGAGCTTCCAGCCGAGGTTGACCGCGTCCTGGATGCTGGTGTTCATCCCCTGGCCGCCGGCGGGCAGATGGATGTGCGCGGCGTCCCCGGCGAGGAACACCCGGCCGCGGCGGTACTCGGTGGCCTGCCGGGTGGCGTCCCCGAAGGAGCTCACCCACACCGGCTCACCGTGCGAGATGTCCTGCCCGGTGACCCGCTTCCAGCCCTCGACCACCTCGTCGTAACCGGGCGGGCTGGTACGGCGCTTCGGCGGGATGCCCCGCTCGCACAGGATCAGCCGGGTGACGTCCCCCGGCAGCGGGCCGACCATGACCATGCCGCCGGGGTACGTCGTCCCGATCATGGACGGTTCGAGGTTCAGCCCCTTGACGTCGGCGAGGAACATCTCCAGGGTCGCCGCGGTGCCGGGGAAGTCGAACCCCGCCGCCTTGCGGACCAGGCTGCGGCCCCCGTCGCAGCCGACGAGGTAGCGGGCGCGCAGCGTCTCGGTGCCGTCGGGGCCCTTGACCTCGACCTCCACGGCGTCCGGGCCATTGGTGAGTCCGACCAGTTCGTGGCCGCGGCGCAGATCCGCGCCGAGCTCCTGCACCCAGGCTTCCAGCACCGCCTCGGTCTGCGACTGGGGCACGCTCTTGGCCGCCTGGTGGGCGCCCTCCAGGACACCGAAGTCGACCGGCAGCCCGCCGAAGTGGCCCACGTTGCTGGTGGTGATGTCGCCGAACCGGGACAGCAGCCCCCGCTGGTCGAAGACCTCCATCGTGCGGGCGGTGAAGCCCAGCCCGCGCGACTCCCCGGTGCGTTCCGGGAGGCGTTCCACGACGACGGTGTCGACCCCGGCGAGCCGCAGCTCACCGGCGAGCATCAGGCCGGCCGGACCGGCTCCCACGACGATGACGTCAGCGTCCATCGGTGTTGTCTCCAAGAGGTTCGTCGGAAGGTCCCGGGTCCGGGACCGTGGCCTTGCTCGGGGACCGAAGGGTGCGCACACCGGCCCGGCCCGCCGCGTCGAGGTCCTCGCGCAGCCGGTCGGCCGGGTAGCTCCAGCTGAGCAGCGGCCCGGTCATCGCCGTGGTGACCAGGGCCATGACGAGGAGCAGCGCGTAGAGCCGGGCGTCGAGCAGGCCCTGCTCCAGGCCCACCGAGAGGATGACGATCTCGGTCAGACCACGGGTGTTGACCAGGGACGCCACCACCGCCGAGCCCCGGGGCGGGATGCCGGACAGCCGTGCCGCCGCGTATCCGCCGCCGACCTTGCCGACGACGGAGATCGCCAGGATCACGCCGAGGACGCCCAGTTGGGCCAGGCGCAGCCCGGTCAGGTCGACGGTGAGCCCGGTGACCGCGAAGAACACCGGCAGCATCAGCTGGACGGCCGGGTCCAGGCGCTCCCTGAGCCGTTCGAGGAACGCCTCGGAGCGGGGCATGACCGCGCCGAACAGGAACGCCCCGAAGATGTAGTGGATCTGCATCCACTCGGCGGCCCAGGCCGAGGCGAACAAGCCGATCAGCAGGTACGGCAGCGGCTCGGCGGTGTCGGCGAGGCGGCGCAGCAGCGGCCGTACCAGACGGAACATCACCAGCACGTACACCGGGGCGAGCAGCAGCCGCCAGGACTCGTGGCCGGAGGCGGAGGCGAGGGCCACCGCCACGGCCAGCAGGGCGTAGGCGACGACGTCGATCACCGCGGCAGCGGCGAGGGCGATCCCGCCGATCAGCGTGTGCTGCATACCGCGGTCGGTGAGGATGCGGGCGAGCACGGGGAAGGCGGTGGCCGACACCGACACCCCGAAGAAGAGCACGAAGGGCAGCGTGCCGACGTCGGCGTACCGGGGAGCGAGCCAGAGCGCGAAGCCGCAGCCGAGCACGAGCGGCAGCAGCGTGGCGCCCGCCGCGACCCCGGTGACGACCCGGCCCCGGCCCTGGATGAGCCGGTGGTCCAGCTCCATGCCGACCACGAACATGAACAGCACCAGGCCTACGGCGGCCAGTGTCTTCAGCGGCGTGATGACGGAGGCGGGGAAGACGGCGTCGCCGGCCAGGTGACCGAGCAGGGTCGGCCCGAGGGCGATCCCCGCCGCGATCTCGCCGATCACCCTGGGCTGGCCCAAGAAGACGGCCGCCGCCCCGAGGAAGCGGGCGGCGGCCAGGATGATGACGATGTCGAGCAACAGCAGATCTATGGGTGGCACGAGACTCCTTAAGTCGTCCTCCTGCGCCCTCAGCCGAAGATCTGGGCGATGTGTTCGGGCGCTGTCGTACGGCCCCACTTCTGGGCGAGTTCGACGAGTTCGGGAGTCGCCTCGAAGCACTTGTCGTCCCGGTTGCCCCGGTCGAAGGGCTCGGGCAGGCAGGGCGAGCCGGCGATCCGGGCGAAGACCCGGTCCGCGGCCTCGGCCGGGTCGAGGGTGCCCGCCTCGACGGCCTGGCACAGCTCCCGGGTGAACGTGAGCAGTTCGTGGATGTCCTGGCCGACGGGGTCGGGCAGGCCCGGGTGGCGCCGCTTCTCCAGGTCGCGGAAGACCTGGTCGTCGCGGCTGTCCAGGAACCGCCGGTAGGCCTGCTCCAGGGTCACCGTCGGCAGCACGGTGGTCGACTCCCAGACGCGGAGCACCGCGTTCCACAGGTCGTAGTGCCGGAAGCCGACGAAGGAGCTGTAGACGACGTCGTCGTGGACGTCGAACAGGCCCTGCTGGAGTTCGTCGATGAAGGCGAAGCGCTCGGTCGACCAGTCGCCGTCCCTGGACGCCGCTATCAGCCGCCAGGCGAGGGCGTTGACGACCTCCAGCGTGTTGGTCAGGCCGCGCGAGTACAGCGCGTCGATGAACCCGGCCGCGTGCGAGGTCAGGCAGAAGCGCTCGCCCACGGTGTCGTGGGCGGAGTACTGGAGCCGTCCGGTGCTGACCCAGGGGCGTACCGCCTTGGCCCCCCGGAACTGCTCGGCGATCTCCGGGTAGCGGCGCAGGAAGTCGTCGAACTCCTCCTGCGCGGTGAGTTCGGTCTTCGGGAAGACCCGCTCGTCCAGCGTCAGACCGACGCTGCACAGCGGGTTGAGCGAGTCCTCCTCGTTGTCGAACGGGATGACCCACAGCCAGCCGCCGTCGAAGACGTGGTGCAGCGTGCCCTCGTGCCACGGGCTGCGGTGCCGGTGCGACCGGGCGGCCTCGGCGTCGTCGAAGGGCGTCACCCCGACCATGTGGGTGAACATGGAGCGGGAGTGGTGGCGGGCCCTGGTCGGCACGTCACGCAGGCCGAACTTGTCGGCGACCGGCGAGCGGAAGCCGCTGCCGTCCACGAGGTAGCGGGCGCGGAACTCCTCGCCCTTGTCCGAGCGCAGCGTGACGCCCTCGGCCGGGTCGACGTCGATGTCCTGGATACGGGTGCCGCTGAGCGGCTCGACGCCGTAGGAGACCGCGAGGTGGAACAGGTAGGCGTCGACGTCCTGGCGGAACAGGTGGCTCTCGGTCCGCTGCCAGGCCGGGATCACCATCTGGTTGATCTGCTCGGGATCGTGCGGGTGCCCCTCCCGGTGGTAGACGAAGCCGAAGTTCTGCTTCTTGCCGCACATCGGGGAGACCTTCTCGATGATCCCCTGGTGGCCGGCGAGCGGCGCCAGCTCCGGCACCGAGTAGCGCTCCGCGATGATCTTCGTGAGTACGGAGGTGTACGGAATCGTCGACTCGCCGACGGCGAACCGGGGATGGACGCCCGCGTCGATCAGCAGCACGCTGACGCCGTTGCGGGCGAGCACGGCCCCGAGCATGCCGCCGGCCATGCCCGAGCCGAGGACGGCCACGTCGTAAACGGTCTCACCCATGGTCAGGCCTTTCCTGCGGAGTGGGGGTGTGCCGGGGTCAGCGGGGCGTCGGAGGTACGCAGCGCGGCCCACAGCCCGAGGGTGCCGAGCAGGGCGGCCACGGCCGTGCCGAACTGCCACCACAGGGCGGTGTGGAAGGCGTGCTCGGCCCCTTCGGACAGGCCGCGGGCGACGATCACCGAGAACAGGGCCGCGCCCAGGGCGCCGCCGATCCGGACCAGGATGTTGATCTGCGCGGTGGCGTCGGGCAGCCGGTCCCGGGGGACGATGCCGAACGCGGCGACCATCATCGGGGTGGTGGCGAGGCCGGTTCCCATCCCGAGGCCGAACAGCAGGAACTGCACGAACACCACACCCGGGTGGTCGGACAGCGCGAACGCGCCGGTGACCAGGGTGGTGAGGCCGGCGCCGAGCGCGGCGACGGGGCCTCCGGTGTACTTGTCGGTCAGCCGCCCGCCGAGCGGGAGCATGATCGCGGTGCCCAGGCCCAGCGGAAGCATCTGGAGTCCGGTGGCCACCACGCCGTCGGAGTGCAGCAACTGGAAGTAGAGCGGGAACAGCAGCGCGCTGCCGAAGCTCAGCGCCCCGTTGAACATGAAGCCCGTGCAGGCCGCCACATAGCCGGGGTCGCGGAAGAGCCGCATGTCCAGCAGCGGGTGGGCGCGGCGGGTGGCGTGCCGGACGAAGGCGGCCAGTCCCGCGACGCCGATCGCCAGCGGCAGCAGCACCCTGGCCCCGTCCGGGGAACCCAACTCGCCCCAGCTGGTGAGCCCGTACACGACCAGCGGCAGGCCGAGGCCGATGTAGCCGTAGCCGATCCAGTCCGGAGGTGTGGTGGACGCCCCCTTGGCGAGCGGCAGGTAGCGCCGCCCCAGCAGGATGGCGATCACGCCGAGCGGCACGTTGATCAGGAACAGCCAGCGCCAGGACAGCGAGTGCAGCATCAGGCCGCCGAGCGTGGGGCCCAGGGCCGGCGCCAGGGTGACCGCGATGCCGAGCCTGGCCATGACGCGGCCGAGCCGGCCCGGTCCCACGGCCTGACCGAGGATCGTCTGGCCGGTCGGGACGAGCAGGCCGGCGGTCAGTCCCTGGAACACCCGCAGGACGATCAACGACTCGATGTTCGGGGCCAGTCCGCACAGTGCGGAGATCACCGTGAACGCGGCCAGCGCCCACAGGTACAGCCGGGCGGCGCCGACCCGGCGGCCGAGCCAGGCGCAGATCGGCAGCGAGACGGCCAACGCCAGCAGGTAGCCACTGGCGACCCACTGGGCGGTGCCGATGCCGGCATGGAACTCGCGCTGGATCGTCTCCAGCGCGATGTTGATGAGCGAGGTGTCCAGGCCGCCCGCGAACGCGCCCAGAGCGATCACCCCGGCGAGTCGCCAGATCGCCGGGGTGATCTCCTGAGGTGCTGCGGGTTCGGCCTCTACCCGGGTCACGCGCCCTCGCGCAGCGGCTTCAGCGCCTGCGCCCAGGAGACGGTCTCTTCGAGCATGGTGGTGAGGGTCTGCGCCTGGTGGGCGCCGGGGGTGAACTCGCCGGGCTCCGTCGGGTTGGTGATGGTGAAGTCACCGAACAGCGACAGGCCGACCTGGGAGCGGACCGTGGCCACCTTCAGCTCGGACAGGATCAGCCGCAGGTGCTCGATGGCGCGGGCACCGCCCTGCAGCCCGTAGCCCACGAAGCCGGCCGCCTTGTTGTTCCACTCGTTGTAGACGAAGTCGAGCGCGTTCTTCAGCACGCCCGGGACCGAGCGGTTGTACTCGGGGGTCACGAACACGAAGCCGTCGAAGCCGTCGATGGCCTCGGCCCACTTCTGCGTGTGCTCCTTGCTGTACTTGCCGAACGCCGGCGGCTGCGGCTCGTCGAGGATCGGAAGGTTGAAGTCCGCGAGGTCGAGAACCTCGAAGACCGCACCCGGGACCTGCTCGGCACCGACCTTGGCCACCCACTCGGCGACGGCCTGGCCCCGGCGGCCGGGGCGGGTGCTGCCGAGGATGATTCCGATCTTGGTCATATGGTTCTGCCTTCTTCCGGTACTGATCCGCGCGGGATCGGCGAAAGGGAATAGATACGGGCGGCGCGAATCGGCGACAATTCAGCGACGTTAGATTCCATGTTCTTCGCTTCCGACGGCGCCCTCAAGAGTTCCGGATTCAGGATTCTGTGTATTTCGCAAACGGAAGCACAGGAGATACAGGGGAACGTCAGGCGAGGTACAGAGGAGTGTCAAGTCCGTCCTCACCAGGCGCTTTTCAGCCAGTCCTCCGACATTACTGAGTAGCTTCTTCGCCTCCGGAGCCGTAGTCAATGGATTCCGATTCAGGCCAACGTGAAACTACGTCAGGAGAACGAAAAGCCGCGTGCGGATCCCAGGAAAAGGTCAGGCCCAGCACAGGAGTCACTGATTCGGGTTGCCCGCCGAATCCCCATCGAACTAGCTTTCCCACTCAGGTGGACAACGACGAATGGGGGAGCAAGTGGGGATTGCGTCGATACCTGAAGGAGCCTGCGCGGCCGGGGTCCGGGCCTGCGCGGGAGCAGGCTGCACCGGCCGCCAGGTGGCCGGGAACCGCCGGCACCTCGCGACCGCGGGCGGCCGGCTGTGCCGGGCCTGCCACGAACGGCTGTCCGTGGAACTGGGCCGGCTGCCCGGACTGTACGAGGCCTGCGGCCGACGGCTCGACGGCCGCACCAGCGACCCGGCCCGCCCCAGGACGTCCGGCGGCCCGCTGCCCGGCATGCCGTTCAACGCCGCGGCGGCCGAGGTACGGGCCGAGGTCCTGGGCGTGCTCGGCTCCTGGGCGGGCGCCGTGGTCAAGGAGCGCCGGGTGACCGCGCCGCGCCGGGCGGTGCTCCCGCTGGCCGCGTTCCTCGACCGGCACCTCGACTGGCTCGCGGGGCACGACGCCGCGGGCGAGTTCTCGGGCGAGGTGGCCCGGCTGGTACGGCACGCCCGCCGGGTGGTGGATCCCGAGGTACGCACCCAGGTTCCGATAGGTGCCTGCGTGGAGCCGGACTGCACGGGATCACTGACCGCCGTGGTCAGGCCGCAGCAGCCGCGGCTTCCGGCCGTGATCCGCTGCGACCGCGACCCCGGCCATCTCTGGCTGGGCCACGAGTGGCTCCAGCTCGGACGCCGCCTCAACGGCACGGCCCGCGCGGCGAGTTCCGTGTCCGAGGCCACACCCCAGGGCGCGGCGGACCCGGCCGCCGGGCGTCCTGCCGCCGCGGAGGCGGAGCCTGTGCGCTGGGTGAGCGCGGCCGACGTCGCCCGCCTCTGGGGCGTCTCGACCGGCAGCGTGTACCGCCACGCGAGCGAGTCCAGGTGGCGTCGTCGCAGTCGTGCGGGGCGCACGTACTACCACGGCGGCGACGTCGTGGAGACGCTGAAGGGGCGCGGGGCGGCGTAGGTCCAGGAAAAGCAGGTCCTGGAAAAGAGGAGGCGCCCGTTGGACCGACTGCTCCGGTCCGGCGGGCGCCTCGTCGAGGTGCGGGGGTGC
>NZ_JALDAY010000028.1 GCF_022698165.1 Streptomyces cylindrosporus | reverse complement strand
ATCGGCGCCTCCGTCAGCTCCGGCGCCGCCATCTGCGAGATCAAGGACTGACACCCGCCGCAACTCCCCGCCACCCTGCGTCCGTGCCTCGCGGCGGGATTGATTTGTCAGGGTCAGAACAATTCATGGAGGCTACATGGACACCCAAGTCATCGTGGTCGGCGCCGGACCGGCCGGAATGATGCTCGCCGGGGAGCTGCGGCTGGCCGGAGTCGACGTCGTGGTACTGGAGAAGCTCGTCCGGCGGACCGGGGAGTCGCGGGGGCTGGGGTTCACCGCACGCACGATGGAGGTGTTCGACCAGCGCGGGCTGCTCTCCCGGTTCGGTGAGATCGAGGTCAGCGACCAAGGACACTTCGGCGGTCTGCCCGTCGACTTCGCCGTCCTGGACGGAGCGCACCAGGCCGCCAAGACCATCCCCCAGTCACACACCGAGACCGTGCTGGAGGAGTGGGTGACCGAGCTGGGCGCCGACATCCGGCGCGGCCACGAACTGCTCTCGGTCAAGGACACCGGAGACCGGGTCGAAGCGGAGGTGCGCGGTCCCGACGCGACGTACCGGCTCACCGCGCCCTGGCTCGTGGGGTGCGACGGCGGACGCAGTCTGGTGCGCAAGTCCGTCGGGTTCGACTTCCCCGGGACCGCCGCGACCATGGAGATGTTCCTCGCCGACGTGAAGGGGCTGGACTTGGCCCCGCGCATGATCGGTGAGACGCTGCCCGGAGGCATGGTCATGGTCGGCCCGCTGCCGGGCGGGATCACCCGGCTGATCGTGTGCGAGCGTGGCACCCCGCCTCGACGGCGCGAGGTCCCGCCGTCGTACGACGAGGTGGCGGCCGCCTGGAAGCGGCTGACCGGCGACGACATCTCGCACGGCGAGCCGGTGTGGGTCAGTTCCTTCGGGGACGCCACCCGGCAGGTGACCCGCTACCGGCAGGGTCGCGTCCTGCTGGCCGGGGACTCCGCGCACATCCATCTGCCGGCCGGCGGACAGGGGATGAACACCAGCATCCAGGACGCGGTCAACCTCGGCTGGAAGCTGGCCGCCGTGGTCCTGGGCCGGACGGGCGAGGCGCTCCTGGACACGTACCACGACGAGCGGCATCCGGTCGGGCAGCGGCTGTTGATGAACACCCGGGCGCAGGGCCTGCTGTTCCTCAGCGGCGCCGAGGTCCAGCCGCTGCGGGACGTGTTCACCGAGCTGATCCGGTACGAGCCGGTCGGCCGCCATCTGGCCGCCATGGTCAGCGGTCTGGAGATCCGGTACGACATCGCCGCCGGCGCCCACCCGCTGCTCGGCCGCCGGATGCCGCACCTGGACCTCACCGGCAGCACCGGTCCCGGCAGCAGTACCGAGGCACTGCACGGCGGTCGCGGAGTGCTGCTCGACCTCGCCGACAACGCGGTGCTGCGCCGCCGGGCCGCCGGCTGGACGGACCGGGTGGACGTGGTCACCGCGGCGCCGAAAACCCTGCCCGACGACGGTTCCCTGAACGGCACGGCGGCCGTCCTCGTCCGCCCCGACGGCCATGTCGCCTGGGCCGCACCCGGCAGCCACAGCGACCTTCCGACGGCCCTGGAGCGCTGGTTCGGACCCGCGCGCTAGAGCCGTGCGCCCCGAGAAGGGCCGTACATCCCGAGAAAGAAGGAAGACACCATGCACAGCACCTTGATCGTCGCCCGGATGGAGCCCGGCGCCGGAGCCGAGGTCGCCCGGCTGTTCGGCGCCTTCGACGAGACGGAGATGCCCCACCTGATGGGCACCCGCCGCCGTCAGCTGTTCTCGTACCGCGGCCTGTACTTCCACCTTCAGGACTTCGACCAGGACAACGGCGGGCGGCTGATCGAGGAGGCCAAGACGGATCCGCGGTTCATCGGGATCAGCGAGGACCTCAAGCCGTTCATCGACGCGTACGACCCCGCGACCTGGCGCTCGCCCGCCGACGCCATGGCCACCCGCTTCTACCACTGGGAAGGTTCCGCGTGACCGGGCGCAGGGTGGTCATCACGGGCATCGGGGTCGTCGCGCCCGGTGGCATCGGTGTGAAGGACTTCTGGAGTCTGCTCAGCGAGGGCAGGACCGCGACCCGGGGCATCAGCTTCTTCGACCCCTCGCCGTTCCGGTCCCGGGTCGCCGCGGAGATCGACTTCGACGCCGAGGCGAGCGGGCTGACCCCGCAGGAGATCCGGCGGATGGACCGGGCCGCCCAGCTCGCGGTCGTCGCCACCCGGGAGGCGGTCGCGGACAGCGGTCTCGACCTCGCGGCCCTGGACCCGTACCGGGTCGGCGTCACCATCGGCAGCGCGGTCGGCGCGACCATGGGCCTCGACCAGGAGTACTGCGTGGTCAGCGACCGGGGTCGGCTCGACCTGGTGGACCACGAGTACGCCGTACCGCACCTGTACAACTACTTCGTCCCCAGTTCCTTCGCCGCCGAGGTCGCCTGGTGCGTGGGCGCGCAGGGGCCGAGCACGGTGGTGTCGACCGGCTGCACCTCGGGCCTGGACTCCGTCGGACATGCGGTGGAGCTGCTGCGTGAAGGGTCGGCGGACGTGATGATCGCCGGTTCCTCGGACGCGCCGATCTCCCCGATCACGATGGCGTGCTTCGACGCGATCAAGGCGACCACCCCGCGCGACGAGGAGCCCGAGCGCGCGTCACGGCCCTTCGACGGCACCCGCAACGGGTTCGTGCTGGGTGAGGGTTCCGCCGTGTTCGTCCTGGAGGAGCTGCAGAGCGCCCGGCGGCGCGGTGCACACGTCTACGCCGAGATCGCCGGGTACGCCTCCCGGTGCAACGCCTTCCACATGACCGGGCTGCGGCCGGACGGGGCAGAGATGGCGGAGGCGATCCGGGTGGCTCTGGACGAAGCCCGGATCGACGGCGAGCGTGTCGACTACATCAACGCGCACGGCTCCGGCACCAAGCAGAACGACCGGCATGAGACGGCCGCCTTCAAGAAGAGCCTCGGCGACCACGCCTACCGCACGCCGGTCAGCTCCATCAAGTCGATGGTGGGGCATTCGCTGGGCGCGATCGGCTCCATCGAGATAGCCGCCTGCGCCCTCGCCATGGAGAACAACGTCGTGCCGCCCACGGCCAATCTGCACACGCCCGATCCCGAGTGCGACCTGGACTACGTGCCGCTGACCGCGCGGGAGCACCGTACGGACACGGTCCTCACCGTCGGCAGCGGCTTCGGCGGCTTCCAGAGCGCGATGGTGCTCACGCGGGCCGAAGGGGGCGTTCGATGACGGTTCCGGTCGTGATCACCGGGCTGGGCATCGCCTCCCCCAACGGTCTGGGCAAGGAGGCGTACTGGGCAGCAACGCGCGCCGGCCGTGGCGGTATCGGCCCGGTCACCCGGTTCGACGCGTCGCCCTATCCGGCCCGGCTGGCCGGTGAGGTACCGGGTTTCGCGGCGGAGGACCACCTGCCGAGCCGGCTGCTGCCGCAGACGGACCGGATGACCCGGCTCGCCCTGGTCGCGGCCGACTGGGCGCTGGCGGACGCCGGCATCAAGCCGGAGGACACCGAGGCCTTCGACATGGGTGTCGTGACGGCGAGTTCCTCCGGCGGCTTCGAGTTCGGCCAGAACGAGCTGCGCAAGCTGTGGGCCAGGGGCAGCCAGCATGTCAGCGCGTACCAGTCCTTCGCCTGGTTCTACGCCGTCAACAGCGGCCAGATCTCCATCCGGCACGGGATGAAGGGACCCAGCGGTGTCCTGGTGAGCGACCAGGCGGGCGGCCTCGACGCGGTCGCGCACGCGCGCCGCCAGATCCGCAAGGGCACCCGGATGATCGTCTCCGGGAGCGTCGACGCCTCCGTGTGTCCCTGGGGCTGGGTGGCGCAACTGGCCGGGGGGCGTCTCAGCACCCAGGACGATCCCGACCGCGCCTATCTGCCGTTCGACGCCCGGGCCGCGGGCCATGTGGCCGGTGAGGGCGGTGCGATCCTGATCATGGAGCGGGCCGAGGACGCGCGCGAGCGCGGGGCCCGGGTGTACGGGGAGGTCGCGGGGTACGGCGCCACGTTCGACCCCCGGCCGGGCAGCGGACGTGAGCCCGCTCTGCGCAGGGCGATCGAGCTGGCCCTGGCCGAGGCCGGCTGCGCGCCCGGCGACATCGACGTGGTGTTCGCCGACGCGGCGGCGGTGCCGGAGCTCGACCGGGCCGAAGCCGACGCGATCAGCGCGGTCTTCGGACCGGGCGGGGTGCCCGTCACCGCGCCGAAGACGATGACCGGCCGCCTGTACTCCGGGGCGGCCCCGCTCGACCTGGCCGCCGCGCTGCTGGCGATGGAGTCCGGGCTGATTCCCCCCACCACCAACGTCGATCCCGATCCGAGCCTCGGTCTCGACCTGGTCACCGGCGCCGCCCGACCGGCGCGGGTAGGCACCGCGCTGGTGCTGGCGCGGGGGTACGGCGGCTTCAACTCCGCGGCGGTGCTGCGGAGTTCTCTCAGCGACTGAACCCGACACAACGGAAGGAGCGAAGGGTGAACACTCAGCCGTTCACGATCGACGACCTCAAGCGGATCCTCCTGGAGGGCGCCGGCGCCGACGAGAGCGTGGACCTCGATCGCGACATCCTCGACACACAGTTCGAGCAGCTCGGCTACGAGTCCCTCGCGCTGCTGGAGACCAGCAGCCGAATCGAGCGCGAGTACGGCATCACCCTCTCCGACACCATCCTGGCCGACGCGACGACCCCGCGCCTCCTGCTCGACGCCGTCAACGCCCACCTGGCGGACGGCGCCGCGGCCTGAGCGACACCGCCCCTCGCCCAACTCGCCCATCGCTCACGGGAGCAGCCATGCCGAAGGACACACCACCCATCCAGGACCAGAGGGTCGCCCTCGTCACCGGTGCCACCAGCGGAATCGGCCTCGCCGTCGCCCGGCTGCTGGCCGGTCAGGGGCACCGGGTCTTCATCGGGGCCCGCAACGCCGAGAACGTCGCGTCCACCGTCAAGAAGCTGCGGGAGGACGGTCTCGAGGTCGACGGGACGACCCTCGACGTCCGCTCGCCGGACGGCGTCGAGGAGTTCGTGCGCGCCGGAGTGCGGCGTTACGGCACCGTCGACGTGCTGGTGAACAACGCGGGCCGCAGCGGCGGCGGGGTCACCGCCGACATCGCCGACGAACTGTGGGCCGACGTGATCGACACCAACCTCAACAGCGTCTTCCGGGTGACGCGGGCCGTGCTGAACACCGGCGGCATGCGAGGCAAGGACCGGGGCCGGATCATCAACGTCGCCTCCACGGCCGGGAAACAGGGCGTCGTCCTCGGCGCGCCCTACTCGGCCTCCAAACACGGTGTCGTCGGCTTCACCAAGGCGCTCGGCAACGAGCTCGCGCCCACCGGCATCACGGTCAACGCCGTCTGCCCCGGCTATGTCGAGACCCCCATGGCCCAGCGGGTCCGCCAGGGCTACGCGGACGCGTACGACACCAGCGAGGAGGCGATCATGGAGCGCTTCACCGCGAAGATCCCGCTCGGCCGGTACTCGACCCCCGAGGAAGTGGCCGGTCTCGTCGGCTACTTGGCGTCCGACACCGCCGCCTCCATCACGGCCCAGGCCCTCAACGTCTGCGGCGGACTCGGCAACTTCTGAACCCTCCAGAGGAGAACGCATCATGACGATCCGTCAGGTCGAGCACGAGATCACCGTGGCGGCGCCCGCGGCCGAGGTCTACCGTCTCATCGCCGAGGTCGAGCACTGGCCGCGGATCTTCCCGCCCACCATCCATGTCGACGTGGTCGAGCGGACGGGCGACGAGGAGCGCATCCGGATCTGGGCGACAGCGAACGACGCGGCCAAGAACTGGACTTCCCGCCGCACCCTCGACCCCGGGGGATTGCGCATCCGCTTCCGGCAGGAGGTCTCCACTCCCCCGGTGGCGGCCATGGGCGGCACCTGGATCATCGAGCCGCTCCCGGCCGGCGACTGCCGGATCCGGCTGCTGCACGACTACCGGGCCGTCGACGACGACCCCGAGGGCCTGAAGTGGATCGACGAGGCCGTCGACCGCAACTCCCGCTCCGAGCTCGCCGCGCTCAAGTCCAACGTGGAACTGGCCCATGCCTCGGCCGACTTGACCTTCTCGTTCGAGGACAGCGTGCGGATCGAGGGGGCCGCCAAGGACGCCTTCGACTTCGTCAACGAGGCGGGACTGTGGGTGGAGCGGCTGCCGCACGTGGCTTCCGTGCGCTTCGCCGAGGACAGCCCCGGACTGCAGACCCTGGAGATGGACACCCGCGCGAAGGACGGCTCGGTGCACACCACCAAGTCGTACCGGGTGGCCTTCCCGCATCAGAAGATCGCCTACAAGCAGGTCACGCTGCCCGCGCTGCTGACCCTGCACACCGGCTGCTGGACGTTCACCGAGACCGGCGGCGAAGTCACCGCCACCTCCCAGCACACCGTCGTCCTCAACACGGCCAACATCGCCGGCATCCTGGGCGCCGAGGCGACCGTCGCGGACGCCCGGGCGTATGTGCACGGAGCGCTGAGCGCCAACAGCCGGGCCACCCTCGGCCACGCCAAGGACTACGCCGAGAGCAAGCGCTGACCGTGGCCGCCCTCGACAGCGACGTCATCGTCGTCGGCGCGGGCCCGGTCGGACTGCTGCTCGCCGGTGAGCTGCGGCTCGGCGGGGCCCGGGTCGCCGTGCTGGAGCGCCGGGCGCAGCCGGGCACGGAGTCCCGGGCGTCCACCCTGCACGCCCGCACGATGGAGCTCCTCGCCGAGCGCGGTCTGCTGGACCGGTTCGGCTCCCTGCCGAACGACGTCATGGGGCACTTCGGCGGCATCCCCCTCGACCTGACGCTGCCCGGGCCGTATCCCGGGCAGTGGAAGGTACCGCAGACCCGCACCGAGGCGATCCTGCGGGAGTGGGCGCTGTCCCTGGGTGCCGATCTGCGGCCCGGCCACGAGGTGACCGCGCTGACCGTGCGGCGGGACCATGTGGAGGCCGAGGCGTCCGCCCCCGGCGGGACGACGGTCCGGGTGCGCGGCCGGTATCTCGTCGGCTGCGACGGCGAGCACAGCACCGTACGGCGGCTGACGGGGGTTGCCTTCCCCGGCGAGGAGGCACGCCGGGAGCTGATCCGGGCGGACGTGGCCGGCATCGACATCCCGGCGCGGCGGTTCCAGCGGCTGCCCGGGGGCCTGGCGATCGCGGCCCGCAACCCGCAGGGCGTGACCCGGGTGATGGTGCACGAGTTCGGCAGCGCCGCCGGACGACGGCCTGGGCCACCGGACTTCGCGGAGATCCGCGACACGTGGCTGCGGGTCACCGGCGAGGACATCGGGCACGGGAGCCCCCTGTGGGTGAACTCGTTCGAAGACGCCGCCCGCCAGTTGGACCGCTACCGGAAGGGCCGGGTGCTGTTCGCCGGTGACGCGGCCCACCAGCAGATGCCGATCGGCGGCCAGGCCGTCAACCTCGGTCTCCAGGACGCGGTCAACCTCGGCTGGAAGCTGGCGCTGGAAGTGGCCGGGCGCGCCCCCGACGGGCTGCTCGACACCTATCACGCGGAACGGCACGCGGTCGGAGCACGAGTCCTCGGCAACATCAGGGCCCAGGCGCTGCTGCTGCTCGGTGGCCCCGAGGTCGAACCGGTGCGCGCGGTCCTGGCCGAACTCGTACGCCACGCCCCGGTCCGCGAACACCTGGCCGCGATGATCTCCGGCCTCGACATCCGCTACCCCACGGACACCTCCGGCGAGCACCACGCCTCCCTCGGACTCCGCCTCGCCCACGGGCGGCGCGGTCACGGAGCCCGGGGCCTGCTGCGGCTCCGCACCGGCCCGCCCCACAGGGCGACCGCGCTGCGGCGGGCTCTGGCTCCGTGGAACGACCGGGTGGACACGGTCGTCGACGGGCCTGCGCCGGGGATGGTGGAGCCGGACACGTCGGTACTGGTCCGGCCGGACGGCTATGTGATGTGGGCCGACCGGGACGACGGAGCCGTGGACGAGGCAGGCCTGCGCACGGCGCTGCGGCGCTGGTTCGGCGAGCCTGCCTCCCTGGACACCGCGCACGCCGTCCCACGCCGGACGCACCTCGGTCCGGCCCCGGGAGTATCCCCGGCGACGCCTCCGTCCTCGCCGCGTGCCACCCCTTCTTCACTCACGAGCTCACACAGGAGAGACGCAGACATGGACAGGTTCGCGGGCAAGACCGCGCTGGTGACCGGTTCCAGCCGGGGCATCGGGCGGGCCATCGCCGTACGGCTGGCGGGCGAAGGCGCGCTCGTCGCCGTACACAGCTCCGGCGGGGGCCAGGCGGCGGACGACGTCGTCGCCGCGATCGAGAAGGACGGCGGCCGGGCCTTCGCCGTACAGGCGGAGCTGGGGGTGCCCGGTGACGTCCACGAGCTCTTCCTCGGTCTGGAGCAGGGCCTCAAGGAGCGCACCGGCTCCGTCGAGCTGGACATCCTGGTCAACAACGCCGGGATCATGGGCGGCGGGGTCCCGGTCGAGGAGACGACGCCCGAGCAGTTCGACCGGCTGTTCGCCGTCAATGCGAAGGCACCGTTCTTCACCATTCAGCGGGCCCTGCGGAATCTCACCGACGGCGGACGCGTCGTCAACATCTCCTCCGGGCTGACGCACTTCGCCAACCCGGAGGAGATCGCGTACGCGATGACGAAGGGCGCCGTCGAGCAGCTGGCCCTGCATTTCGCGAAGTACCTCGCGCCGCGCGGCATCACCATCAACAGCGTCGCACCCGGCATCACCCGCAACGGCAGCCCCGTCTTCGGCGTCCCCGAGGCCGTCGAGCAGATGGCCCGGCTGTCGGCGTTCGGCCGGGTGGGCGAGCCGCACGACGTGGCCGACGTGGTGGCGTTCCTGGCCAGCGACGACGCTCGCTGGGTCACCGGCGCGTTCCTCGACGCCACCGGAGGCACCCTCCTCGGCTGACGCCTCGCCGGCCGGCCCCGCACCCTCGCGAAAGGAGTCCGGATGAACCCCGTGACCGGCGCCCAGGCTGCCCTCGGTCCCCCGGCGGCCGGGCGCTGGGACCTCCGGCTGTGGGGGCTGCTCGCGGTCCTGGCCGGCAACATGCTCATCGACGCCGTCGAGGTGTCGGCCATGGTCGTGGCGCTGCCCTCGGCAGGTCGGGACCTCGGCCTGCCGCTGACCGGTTCGCAGTGGCTGATCACCGGGTTCGCCGTCGGTTTCGGCGGGCTCACCCTCTTCGGCGGCCGTCTGGTGGAGCTGCTGGGCCGCCGCCGGGCGTATCTCTGGGCCCTGCTCGGATTCGCCGCGGCGTCGCTGGCCGCCGGGGTTTCCGACGAGCCCGCCGTGCTGGTGGCCACCCGGGTGCTGAAGGGCTTCTTCGCCGCCCTGACCGCGCCCACCGGCCTGGCGATCATCGCGTCGGCCTTTCCGCCCGGCCGGGACCGGGACCGCGCCGTGTCGGTGTACGCCCTCTTCGGCGGGGCGGGCTTCACGGCGGGCCTGCTCCTGTCGGGGCTGCTGACCTCGGTGAACTGGCGCTGGACCCTCGTCTTCCCGGCGCCGGTGGTCCTCGTCCTGCTCGCCTTCGCGGTACGCCTGATCCCCCGTGACCCGTCGGCCCCGGAAGTCCCACGGCACTTCGACATCAAGGCGGCACTGGCCCTGCCCGCAGCCCTGCTCTGTCTGGTCCAGGGCATTGTCTCGGTGCCGCGGCACGGCTGGTCCGACGTTCGGACGGCGGGTCCGCTGGGGCTGGCCGTACTGCTGGCAGCGGCGCTCGTCGTCATCGAGCGCGCCGCGCCCCGGCCGCTGATCCGGGGACGGCTGCTGCGCAACCGCACGCTGGTCCGCTCGATGGCCGGGGCCGCCGCGCTCAACGGCGTCAACCTCGGTCTGCTGCTGATCCTGACGGCGCGACTGCAGGACGGCCTCGGCTGGTCCCCGCTCCGCACCGCGCTGGCCTTCCTGCCCGCGAGTGCTCCCCTGGCCGTCACCGCCCTGCTCTCCCGCAGGCTCGTCGCCCGCTACGGCACCGCCCGGCTGATCGCGCTGGGCTCGCTGGGCCCGGCCGTGGGCGGTGCCCTCTGCCTGCGACACCCGGTGCCGAGGAGCTATGTCGCGGACGTACTGCCGTCCATGCTGCTGCTCGGCGCCGGGTTCGTGCTGGCGTTCGCGGCCCTGAACACCCAGGCCACCTCCCGGTTGGCGGCCGTCGACCGGCCGGCCGCCGTCGGCCTCTACCAGAGCGCCGTGCAGATCTCCGCCGCCGTCGTGCCGGCCCTGGCCGCCGCGCTCGCGGTCGGCCGGTCCGACGACCGCCCGGCGCTCGGGCTCGTCACCGCCGTCGGTGCCTGCGGGGTGGTGGCCGGGCTCCGCGGACTGCGCGCTCGGCCCGCTCGAGCCGAGCACCCATCGACAGGAGAGTGAGACACCCATGTCCGTCACCGACACGACCCCGGCCCGGGGCGCCGACTGGACGCTGTACGGGCGTCTGGAGGAACTCCGGCTGATCAAGGACGAGGCCCGGCAGGGCCCGGACGCCGCCGCCACCGAGCGCCAGCACGCCAAGGGCAAGCTGACCGCGCATGAACGGATCGAGCTGCTGCTCGACCCGGGCTCCTTCCAGGAGGTCGAGCAGT
>NZ_JALDAY010000027.1 GCF_022698165.1 Streptomyces cylindrosporus | reverse complement strand
TCCGGGCATCACGCGCAACGACAACCCGGTGTTCGGGATGCCCGAAGTGGTCGAGCAGATGGCCCAGTTGTCGGCGTTCGGTCGGGTGGGGGAGCCGGAGGACATCGCGGACGTGGTGGCCTTCCTGGCTTCCGATGACGGGCGTTGGGTCACCGGGTCCTTCGTGGACGCCACCGGCGGCACCCTCCTCGGCTGAGCCCGGGATGACAACCGCGACCGACGCGGGCCGCCAGGGCCTGCTGTTCGTGCTGGCCGGCAACATGCTCATCGACGCGCTCGAAGTGTCCACCCTGGTCGTGGCCATGCCCTCGATCGCGGCCGACCTGCGTCTGACTCCCCTGGCGGTGCAGTGGACGATGACCGCCTTCGCCCTCGGCTTCGGCGGTCTGATGCTGTTCGGCACCCGGCTGGTCGAACTGCTCGGCCGGCGCCGGGTCTACCTGGCCGGGCTGCTCCTGTTCGCGGCAGCCTCCGTGGTCGGGGCCCTCTCCGGCGGCCCCGAACTGCTGGCCGCGACCCGCTTTGTCAAGGGCTTCTGCGTGGCGCTCACCGCGCCCACCGGGCTGGCGATCATCAGCACCGCCTTCGAGGAGGGCCCGGCACGCCAGAAGGCCGTGTCCGTCTACTCCTTCTTCGGGGCCTGCGGGTTCACCGCGGGCCTCCTGCTGTCCGGCGTCCTCACCTCGGTGAGCTGGCGCTGGACGCTGGCGTTCCCGGCCCCGGCCGTCCTGGTGCTGTTCGCCTTCTGCCTGCGGCTGATCCCGGCCGGCCCCACGGGTCCGGCCGCCGCGGGCCCGCGACGCTTCGACGCGGCGGGGGCGACGGCCCTCGCGGGCGCGTCGGCCGCCCTCGTCTGCGCCATCGTCTCGGCGGGCTCGGCGCTGCGCACCGGCATCGCGCTGGCCGCCCTCGCGGTCCTTGCGGCCGCGTTCCCGGCCGTCGAGCGACGCTCGCCGCGACCGCTCGTCGAGGCGGGCGCGGTCACCAACGGTCCGCTCATCAGGTCCGCGCTCGGCGGCGCGGCGTTCAACGGCTCCTATCTGGGACTGCTGTTCGTCGCCACGTTCCAGTTGCAGGCACGGCAAGGCTGGTCGCCACCGGTGACCGCGCTCGCCCTGCTGCCCGCGAGCCTGCCGCTGGCGCTGACCTCGCTCCGGTCGGGGCGGCTGGTGCGCCGGTTCGGCGGTCCGCCGCTGATCGCGGCCGGCGCGTTCCTCGCGTTCCTCGGCTACCTGGTCTATCCCCGGCAGCACCCGCCACAGTCGTACGCCGTCGATGTGCTGCCCACGCTGCTGCTGGTGGGGGCGGGTTTCGTGCTCGCCTTCGCCCCGCTGAACATGCAGGCCGCGTCCGGAGTCCCGGCCGAGCTGCGGCCGATGGCCGGCGGCGTGTTCCAGGCGGCGGTCCAGACGGGCGCCGCCGTGACCGTCTCCTCGGTCGCGGTCCTCTCCGAGCGCTCCGGAGACGGCGCGGCCCTGCGGTTCGTCGCCGTGCTCTCGGCCCTCGGGCTGCTGGTCGCGCTCACCGGACTGCGCCCGCGCCGCCCGGCACGGACCGCGGCACCCCGCTCTTCCGCATCCGAACTCCGGAGGTAATGGCCCGATGCCCGATCTGACCGGCCTGTTGTCCGCGGCCGAGACCGCCGCCGAGGTCGCGGCCCGCCACGCGGCCACGGCCGACACCGACCGCAGGCTCTCCGACGAGGTCGTCGAGACCCTGATCACCGCCGGGTTCGCCCGCCGCTTCGTGCCCGAGCACCTCGGCGGCGCACCCGTCGGCTTCACCGAGCTCATGGAGTCGGTGGCCACGGTCGCCGAGGGCTGCGCCTCCGCGGGCTGGGTCGCCTCGCTGATGGCGCAGGGCGCCCGCATCTCCGGCTACCTGCCCGCGGCCGGCCAGGCCGAGGTGTGGGCGAAGGGACCCGACACCCTCGTGGTCGTCGGCTTCGTCTCCCGGGGCGGCGTGCGCGCGGTGGACGGCGGCTGGGTCCTGACCGGCGACTGGCCCTACGTCAGCGGGATCGAGTTCTCCGACTGGGCCCTGCTGCTGGCCGACGACGGGAACGGCGCGCGCTTCTTCGCCGTACCCCGCCCCGACTACGGCATCACCGAGTCGTGGTTCACGACCGGGATGCGGGCCACCGGGAGCCACTCGCTGACCCTGGACGAGGTCTTCGTCCCGGACCACCGGTCCTTCCCGCGCGACGAGATGTTCCTCGGCCGTCCCGCGGTGTCCCGCGAGCCGTTCCACACCGCGCCGCTGTTCGCCGTGAACGGGCTGACCTTCGGTTCGCCCGTCCTCGGCGCGGCCCGCGGCGCCCTGAAGCTCGCCGCCGCCGCGCTGCCGGCCCGCGACAGCGCCCGGACCGGCTTCGCCCGCGCGGCCGGCGAGGTCGAGGCGGCGACCCTGCTGCTCACCCGGGTGGCCGAGAACGCCGACCTCGGACTGCACGACGACGACCGGCTGCGGCGGGCCTCCCTGGACAGCGCCCTCGCGGTGGACCTGCTGGCCGGCGCCGTCGAGCGGGTGTTCGCCGAGGCCGGCACCCGGGGCCAGCGCGAGACCCAGCCGCTGAACCGGGTCTGGCGCGACGTCCGCGTCGCCGCCGGCCACGGAGCACTGCGCTTCGAGCCCGCCGCACTGAGGTTCACCGAGCCGCTGC
This sequence comes from Streptomyces cylindrosporus, assembly GCF_022698165.1. GTDB lineage: Bacteria > Actinomycetota > Actinomycetes > Streptomycetales > Streptomycetaceae > Streptomyces > Streptomyces cylindrosporus. The sequence continues at coordinate 9,665 of NZ_JALDAY010000027.1, read as the reverse complement.
TCGCCTCCTGACCGTTCCCGCCCCATCCGAAAGGTGTCCGCCCATGTCCACCCGGCCCTTGCGCCTCGCGGTGCTCACCACCTGCGGCAACGACAGCAGGTCCGGTCCCCTGGTCGCCCAGTGGTTCGTCCGCGAGGCCGAGCAGTACGGCGACTTCGAGGTCGACGTGATCGACCTGGTCACGGCCGAGCTGCCCGTCATGATCACCCGGCCGCCGAACGAGGAGGCGGAGCGGCAGCTGTCCTCCGTCAGCCCGCGGCTGGCCGCCGCCGACGCGTTCGTCGTCGTGACCCCCGAGTACAACCGGGCCTACCCGGCCGTCCTCAAGAGCGCCATCGACTGGCACGTCGCCGAGTGGCGCGCCAAGCCCATCGGGTTCGTGTCCTACGGCGGCCGGTCCGGCGGCCTGCGCGCCATCGAGCAGCTCCACCCGGTCTTCGCCGAACTGCACGCGGTGACCCTGCGGGACTCGGTCAGCTTCATGGACGTGTGGGACCAGTTCGGTTCCGACGGACTGCCCAAGGACGGCCCCGGGTGCAGCGGGGCGGCCAAGGTCATGCTCGACCAGCTCAAGTGGTGGGCGGCCTCGCTCCACGACGCCCGGCTGAGTCGCCCCTACCGGGTCTGAACCCCCTTCACCCCACGGAGACCGATCGATGCGCGTCCTGATCACGACGATGCCCGCACCCACCCACCTCACCCCGAACGTGCCCCTCGCCTGGGCGTTGCACAACGCCGGACACGAGGTGCGGGTGGCGAGCCACCCCAGCATGGTCGAGCACATCAACGCGGCCGGGCTGACCGCCGTACCGGCCGGCGAGAACGTGAACATCCCGGCCGCCGTCCATGCCACCGGCCAGGACGAGCGGCTGGAGCGGATCACCGAGGCCCTCGCCCTGGGCACCGACGACGCCGACAAGCGCGGCCACATCCGCAACTTCGTCCTCGCGGCCTTCACCCTCTACTACTCCCAGGAGCCGGTCGGCGCGGGCGGCCAGGCCTTCGCCGACGACCTCATCGCCCACGCCCGCGCCTGGCGGCCCGACCTGGTGCTGTGGGACCCGCTCGTGCTGGCCTCGCCGCTCGCGGCCCGCGCCTGCGGGGCCGCGCACGCCCGGGTGCTGTGGGGCCTGGACCGCATGGGCTGGCTGCGCCGCCGGTTCCTCGACGCGCTGGCCGACCCGGCCTCGGGCGTCGACGAGGACCTCGTACGACAGGTGATGCGGCCGACGCTCGACCGCCTCGGGCAGGAGTTCGACGAGGAGCTGCTGACCGGGCAGTGGACCGTCGACCTCATGCCGCCCCGGCTGTCGGCGACCGAGGCGACCGGCCTGCGCACCATCAATCTGCGCCGGGTCCCCTACGCCGGTCCGGCCGTCGTGCCCGACTGGCTGAGCACCCCGCCCGAGCGCCCCCGGATCTGCCTGACCCTCGGCGCCAGCGGGCGCACGTTCTTCCAGGAGAACCACGGCGTCTCGATCGCCGCCCTCCTGGAGATGCTCGGCGACCTCGACGTCGAGGTCGTCGCCACCTTCAACTCCGTACAGCTCGACAAGGCAGGCACGGTGCCCGCCAACGTCCGTACGGTCGACTACATCCCGCTCGGCGAGCTGCTGCCGACCTGCTCGGCGATCATCCACCACGGGGGCGGCGGTACCTACGCGGCCGCGGCCGCGCACAAGGTCCCGCAGATCGTCATCCCCAAGCACTTCGGCGACTTCCTGGACAACGCCCGGTACGTCGCCGAGCGCGGCGCGGGCGTCCTGGTGGACCGGGAGACGACCACCATGGACGAGCTGAAGAAGCAGATCCTCCGGGTCCTCACCGAGCCGTCGTTCCAGGACGGCGCCGCCGACCTGTACGAGGAGGCGCTCGGCACGCCGGGCCCGGCCGAGATCGTGCCGGTTCTGGAGCGGCTCGCCCGCGAACACCGGTCCCGGTCCGCGGCCGTCGCGTGATCCGCACGTTCTGACGAAGGAGCACCGCATGCCCACGCCCGAAGCAACCCTCGTACCCGCGCAGGCCGGCCCCGCGGAGGACCGGCGCGCACTCGTGGAGGCGGCCCGTGCCGTCTTCGCCCGCGACGGCTGGACCCACAGCACCCTGGAGGCCGTCGCCGAGACGGCCGGCCTCGAAACCGAGCTGGTGGGGCACTACTTCAAGGACAAGGACCAGCTGCTGCTGTCCGTCCTGCTGGACAGCGCCGCCTCGCTGTCGGCGGCCCTGACGGTCATCGCGGAGAGCCACCTGGCCGAGATCACCGACCTGGAGCGGGACCTGGTCGCGCTGGGCCGGGCCTGGCTGACGCCACTGGCCACGTTCCCCGAGCACTTCGCCATCGTGCGCCATCTGCAGGCCGAGTCGGCCCGGCTGCCGGCCGGTCTGCTGGAGATGTGGCAGACCGCCGGGCCCCGGCAGGCCCAGCGGGAGCTGGCCCGCCGCCTCCAGCGCGTCGCCGACCGCGGACTGCTCGACATCGCCGACGCCGACCGCGCCGCGGGCCGCTTCATCCAGCTCGTCGCCGGCGGGGTGGTCGCGCGCTCCTTCCACGGCGCGGTGCCGCTCGCCGAGTACGAGACGGAACAGCTCATCAGCACCGGCGTGGCGGACTTCATCCGCCTCTACCGCCCCGACGCGGGCCGCTGACCCGAGAACGGAAGAGAGAAGACATGCACAGCACCCTCATCGTGGCGCGCATGGACCTGGCGTCCAGCGCCGAAGTCGGCCGCCTGTTCGCCGAGTTCGACCGGACCGACATGCCCCATCGCATGGGCACCCGCCGCCGCCAGCTGTTCGCCTACAACGGCCTGTACTTCCATCTGCAGGACTTCGACACGGACAACGGCGGCGAGCTGATCGAGGAGGCCAAGACCGATCCCCGGTTCGTCGGGATCAGCCAGGACCTCAAGCCGTACATCGAGGCCTACGACCCGGCGACCTGGCGGTCCCCGAAGGACGCGATGGCCACCCGCTTCTACAACTGGTCGGCCGCTCAGTGACGCCGCCGACCACCGACAGGAAGGGAGGCCACGCCCAGTGAGCCGTCGCGTTGTCATCACCGGGGTCGGCGTGCTCGCGCCGGGCGGCATCGGTGCCAAGAACTTCTGGAGCCTGCTGAGCGAGGGGCGCACGGCGACCCGGGGCATCACCTTCTTCGACCCCTCCTCGTTCCGCTCGCAGGTGGCCGCCGAGGCCGACTTCGACCCCGAACTGCACGGACTGACCGCGCAGGAGATACGCCGGATGGACCGGGCGGCCCAGTTCGGTGTCGTCGCCGCCCGGGAGGCGCTGGCCGACAGCGGTCTGGCCCTGGCCGGCTTCGACCCGCACCGCACGGGCGTCACCATCGGCAGCGCCGTCGGCGCGACCACCGGACTCGACGAGGAGTACCGGGTCGTCAGCGACGACGGCCGACTCGACCTGGTCGACCACACCTACGCGCCCCCGCACCTCTACAACTACTTCGTGCCCAGCTCCTTCTCGGCCGAGGTGGCCTGGGCGGTCGGCGCCGAGGGCCCGGCCACGGTGGTCTCCACCGGCTGCACCTCCGGTCTCGACTCCGTCGGGCACGCCGTGGAGCTGATCCGCGAGGGCAGCGCCGACGTCATGATCGCCGGCGCCACCGACGCCCCGATCTCGCCGATCACGATGGCGTGCTTCGACGCGATCAAGGCGACCACCCCGCGCAACGACTATCCCGAGCACGCCTCGCGCCCCTTCGACGGCACCCGCAACGGCTTCGTCCTCGGCGAGGGCGCGGCCGTCTTCGTACTGGAGGAACTGGAGAGCGCCACCAGGCGCGGCGCCCATGTCTACGCCGAGATCGCCGGGTACGCCTCACGCTGCAACGCCTTCCACATGACGGGTCTGCGGCCCGACGGCCGGGAGATGGCCGAGGCGATCCGGGTCGCGCTGGCCGAGGCGCGGATGAACCCCGAGTCCATCGACTACATCAACGCCCACGGCTCGGGCACCAAGCAGAACGACCGCCACGAGACGGCGGCGTTCAAGCTCAGCCTCGGCGACCACGCCCACCGCACGCCGGTCAGCTCCATCAAGTCGATGGTCGGGCACTCGCTCGGCGCGATCGGCTCGATCGAGATCGCCGCGTCCGTGCTGGCGATGGAGAACCACGTGGTGCCGCCCACCGCGAACCTGCACACTCCCGACCCGGAGTGCGACCTCGACTACGTCCCGGTCACCGCGCGCGAGCACCGCACCGACGCGGTACTGACGGTCGGCAGCGGCTTCGGCGGGTTCCAGAGCGCGATGGTGCTGGCCCGTCCGGAAAGGAGCGCGGCATGACCGCCAGGGCAGTGATCACCGGCATCGGCGTCGCCACCGCCAACGGCCTCGGGGTGGACGACTTCTGGGCCGCGACCCGCGTGGGCAAGAACGCGATCGGTCCCGTCACCCGCTTCGACGCGTCCTCCTACCCGGCCCGGCTGGCCGGGGAGATCACCGGCTTCGAGGCCGCGGACCACCTGCCCAGCAGGCTGCTCCCGCAGACCGACCGGATGACCCGGCTCGCGCTGGTCGCCGCGGACTGCGCCTTCGAGGACGCCGACGTACGGCCCGGGGACATCCCCGAGTTCGACATGGGCGTGGTCACCGCGTCGACCTCCGGCGGCTTCGAGTTCGGCCAGAACGAGCTGAAGAAGCTGTGGAGCCAGGGCAGCCAGTACGTGAGCGCGTACCAGTCCTTCGCCTGGTTCTACGCCGTCAACAGCGGCCAGATCTCCATCCGCAACGGGATGCGCGGACCCAGCGGTGTCGTCGTCAGCGACCACGCGGGCGGCCTCGACGCGATCGCGCAGGCACGCCGGCAGATCCGCAAGGGCAGCAAGCTGATCTTCTCCGGCGGCTTCGACGCCTCGATCTGCCCCTGGGGCTGGGTCGCGCAGATCGCCGGCGGCCGGCTGTCCACCCGGACCGATCCCGAGCGCGCGTACCTCCCGTTCGACGCGGACGCCAATGGCTATGTGCCGGGCGAGGGCGGGGCGCTGCTCATCCTGGAGGACGAGCACACCGCCCGCGAGCGCGGCGCGCGCACGCTCTACGGCGAGATCGCGGGTTACGGCGCGACGTTCGACCCGAAGCCGGGCAGCGGCCGTGAGCCCGGGCTGCGCCGCGCCATCGAGGTGGCGCTGGCCGATGCCGGAGCGGCGGCCGCGGACGTGGACGTCGTCTTCGCCGACGGCGCCGGCACGCCCGACCTGGACCGTGCCGAGGCCGACGCGATCACCGCGGTCTTCGGGCCCGGCGGCGTCCCGGTCACCGCGCCGAAGACGATGATCGGCCGGCTCTACTCCGGCGCCGCCCCGGTCGACGTGGTCTCCGCGGTGCTCGCAATCCGCGAGGGCATCATCCCGCCCACCACCAACGTGGAGTGCGCGCCCGCCTACGACATCGACCTGGTCGTCGGGCAGCCGCGGCCCGCGTCGGTGCGCACGGCACTCGTCCTCGCCCGCGGCCACGGCGGCTTCAACTCCGCCGTGGTGGTCCGCGAGGTCGACTGACCTCCGGCCGCCCGCCCCGAAGTGCCCGTCGCCACCCGGCGGCGGGTACTCGTCATGCAGTACATCGGCGCGCCCCTCGGCGCGAGACAAGGAAGGCACACCCATGTCCGAGCGGACCTTCACCATCGAGGACCTCAAGCGCATTCTCCTGGAGGGCGCCGGTGCCGAGGAGGGCGTGGACCTCGACGGCGACATCCTCGACACGGAGTTCGAGGAGCTGGGCTACGAGTCGCTGGCCCTGCTGGAGACCGGCGGCCGAATAGAGCGCGAGTACGGCATATCGCTGGACGACGACGTCTTCACCGACAACCGCACCCCGCGCTCGCTCGTCACCGCCATCAACACCCAGCTCGAAACCCTCGTCGCTCCCTGACCCCCGGGGCTTCGGCCCCCTCCCCGGCGCGGCCGCCGTGTTCCCCCGCACGGCGGCCGCGCCCTTTCCGCACGCCCTCAAGTCCTCACGTCCTCAAGTCCTCACGTCCTCACAGCCTTTGGAGAAGTCACCCATGTCGCAGCAGGACAAGCGGGTCGCCCTCGTCACCGGCGCCACCAGCGGGATCGGCCTCGCCGCCGCCCGCCTGCTGGCCGCCCAGGGCCACCAGGTGTTCATCGGCGCGCGCGACGCCGAGAACGTCGCCGAGACCGTCAAGCAGCTCCAGGGCGAAGGCCTGGACGTCGACGGCACCACCCTCGACGTGCGCTCCGACGACAGCGTCCTGGCCTTCGTACGGGCCGCCGTCGACCGCTTCGGCACCGTCGACGTGCTGGTCAACAACGCGGGCCGCAGCGGCGGCGGCGTCACCGCCGACATCCCCGCCGAGCTGTGGCACGACGTCATCGACACCAACCTCAACAGCGTCTTCCGCATGACCCGGGAAGTCCTCAACACCGGCGGCATGCGCCACAAGAGCCGCGGCCGGATCATCAACATCGCTTCCACCGCGGGCAAGCAGGGCGTGGTCCTCGGCGCCCCCTACTCCGCCTCCAAGCACGGCGTCGTCGGCTTCACCAAGGCGCTCGGCAACGAGCTCGCCCCGACCGGCATCACCGTCAACGCGGTCTGCCCCGGCTACGTCGAGACACCGATGGCCCAGCGGGTCCGCCAGGGCTACGCCGCCGCCTACGACAGCACCGAGGAGCAGATCCTCGCCAAGTTCCAGGCCAAGATCCCGCTCGGCCGCTACTCCACGCCGGAGGAGGTCGCCGGCCTCGTCGGCTACCTGGCCTCCGACACCGCCGCCTCCATCACCGCGCAGGCCCTCAACGTCTGCGGCGGCCTCGGCAACTTCTGATCCCCGAACCACCCCCTGCCCAAGGAGAGTTCACGATGACCACCCGTGAGGTCGAGCACGCGATCACCGTCTCGGCACCGGCCGAGGCCGTCTACCGTCTCATCGCCGAGGTACGCAACTGGCCGCGGATCTTCCCGCCCACCATCCACGTCGACCACGTCGAACAGGACGGGAACACCGAGCGCATCCGCATCTGGGCCACCGCCAACGGCGAGGCCAAGAACTGGACCTCGCGCCGCGTCCTCGACCCGGCGAAGCTGCGCATCGAGTTCCGCCAGGAGGTCAGCACCCCGCCGGTCGCCGCGATGGGCGGCACCTGGATCATCGAGCCCGTCTCACCGGCCGAGTCCCGGGTACGGCTGCTGCACGACTACCGCGCCGTCGACGACGACCCCGAGGGCCTGGCCTGGATCGACGAGGCCGTCGACCGCAACTCGCGCTCCGAGCTGGCCGCGCTGAAGAAGAACGTCGAACTCGCCCACGCCGCCGAGGACCTGACCTTCTCCTTCGAGGACACCGTGCACATCGCCGGCTCCGCCAAGGACGTCTACGACTTCATCAACGAGGCCGACCGGTGGTCCGAGCGGCTGCCGCACGTGGCGACCGTACGACTGGAGGAGGACACCCCCGGCCTCCAGTCGCTGGAGATGGACACCCGCGCCAAGGACGGCTCGACGCACACCACCAAGTCGTACCGGGTGACGTTCCCGCACCGGAAGATCGCCTACAAGCAGGTCACGCTGCCCGCGCTGATGACCCTGCACACCGGCTACTGGACGTTCGCCGACACCGCCGACGGAGTCGCCGCCTCCTCGCAGCACACCGTGACCGTCAACACCGCGAACATCACGAAGATCCTCGGTGACGACGCCACCGTCGAGGACGCGAAGAACTTCGTACGGGACGCGCTGAGCACCAACAGCCGCGCCACCCTCGGCCACGCCAAGGACTACGCGGAAGCCAGGGCCTGACCATGGCTCAGGACCGCATCACCACTCAGGTGCTCGTGGTCGGCGCGGGTCCGGTCGGGCTGATGCTCGCCGGTGAGCTGCGGCTCGGCGGCGCGGACGTCGTGGTCCTGGAGCAGCTCGACGCGCCGACCACGGAGTCCCGGGCGTCCACCCTGCACGCCCGCACCATGGAGATCCTCGACGGACGCGGCCTGCTGGACCCGCTGGGCGAGATCCCGGCCGAGCCGCGCGGCCACTTCGGCGGACTCCCGCTCGACCTCACCCTGCCCGGCCCGTACCCCGGCCAGTGGAAGGTCCCGCAGACCCGGCTGGAGGAGCTGCTCGGGGAGTGGGCCGCCCGCCTCGGTGCCGACGTCCGGCGCGGCCACCGGCTGACCGGAGTGACGGTCACCGGCCAAGGCGTCGAGGCCGAGGTGCGCGGTCCGGACGGGCGGACGGCGCTCTTCCGGGCCGCGTACCTGGTGGGCTGCGACGGCGAGGACAGCGCCGTGCGCCGCCTGGGCGGCTTCGACTTCCCCGGCACCGACGCCGCACGCGAGCTGCTGCGCGCCGACGTCGCGGGCATCGACGTACCCAACCGGCGGTTCGAGCGGCTCCCGGCCGGACTCGCCATCGCCGCCCGGCGTCCCGACGGCGTGACCCGGGTGATGGTGCACGAGTTCGGCGCCCGACCGCGCCCCGGTCAACCGGAGTTCACCGATGTCGTGGACGCCTGGAAGCGGGTCACGGGCGAGGACATCGGCGCCGGCACACCGCTGTGGGTGAACGCGTTCGGCGACGCGTCGCGGCAGGCCACCGCCTACCGGCGCGGACCCCTGCTGCTGGCCGGTGACGCCGCCCACCGGCAGATGCCGATCGGCGGCCAGGCCCTCAACCTGGGCCTTCAGGACGCCGTCAACCTCGGCTGGAAGCTGGCCGCCCAGGTCACCGGGCGCGCCCCCGAGGGCCTGCTGGACAGCTACCACGCCGAACGGCACCCGGTCGGCGCCCGGGTCCTCGGCAACATCGCCGCCCAGGCCCGGCTGCTGCTCGGCGGCACCGAGGTGAACGCCCTGCGCGAGGTGCTGGCCGAGCTGATCCCGCTGGAGAACGTGCGCACGAAGCTGGCCGGCATGATCTCCGGCCTCGACATCGCCTACGGCACGGACCGCGGGCATCGGCTGCCGCCCCGCGAGGTCACCGTCGACGGCAGCCCCGTCGGCAGCACCGAACTGCTGCGTTCCGGTCGGGGCGTGCTGGTGCTGCCGCCCGGCGACACCGCGCTGCGCGCCGCCGCCGCGCCCTGGTCGCAACTGGTCCGCCTCGCGGACGGCGGCCCCGAGGACACCGACGCCCTGCTCGTACGGCCCGACGGCTATGTGGCGTGGGCCGGGACCTCGGCATCGGAAGCCACCGGCGCGCTGCGGCGCTGGTTCGGCGAACCGTCGTCCGTGACCGTGACCGCAGCCCCGAAGAACCGGAAGAAGGACATGAACAGACTCACGGGCAAGACGGCGTTGGTGACGGGTTCGAGCCGGGGGATGGGCCGGGCGTCGGCTGTGCGGCTGGCGCGGGAGGGCGCGTTGGTGGCCGTCCACTACTCCAGCGGTAAGGAGGCGGCGCAGGAGGTCGTCGAGGGGATCGAGAGGGACGGCGGCCGGGCGTTCGCGGTGCGGGCGGAGCTGGGTGTCGCTGGTGATGTGCATGCGTTGTTCCTGGAGTTGGAGGAGGGGCTGCGGGAGCGCACCGGGTCGCCCGCGCTGGACATCCTGGTGAACAACGCCGGGGTGATGGGCGGGGTGAAACCGGAGGAGACGACGCCGGAGGCGTTCGACCGGATCATGGCGGTGAACGCGAAGGCGCCGTTCTTCCTGGTGCAGCGGGCGTTGAAGCACATGCGTGAT
>NZ_JALDAY010000026.1 GCF_022698165.1 Streptomyces cylindrosporus | reverse complement strand
ACTCACCACGAAGCCCGACGGGTTGCCGCCGCCTCCGCCGCTCGCGGGCGCGCTCCACTTCTGGTTCGCGGTGCCCGCGCAGGTCCAGATCTGCAGCCGCGTGCCGTTGGCGCTGTTGTTGTCGCGCACGTCCAGGCACTTGTTCGCGGCCGGGTTCACGATGTCGTTGGCCGCGGTGACCACCCACTGCTGGTTGGCGCCGCCCGAGCAGTCCCACAGCTGTACGGCGGCCCCGTCGGCGGTGCCGCGGTCCACCACGTCGAGACACTTGCCGAGCGCACGCAGGGTGCCGTCACCCGGGTTGGACCAGTTCTGGGCGCTGGTCCCGTTGCAGTCGTAGAGCTGTACGGCCGTCCCGTTGGCGCTGCTCGCGCCCGCCACGTCGACGCACTTGCCGGCCAGTCCGGTGATCCGGCCCTCCGCGGCGACGGCGGGTGTGATGTTCAACAGCGCGGTGAGCAGTGCGGCGAGAGCGGCGACGACGGCGAGGCGTCTGAGCCGGAAGGGGGTCAGGTGGGGGGTGGGCATGGTGGACCTCGCTCCTCGGGAGGCTGCGGAAGGTGGGGTGAGGTTCGAGCTGGTCCAGACCATGACAGGTCGTATCGACAACCGTCAACACTTAAGGAAAGGAATGAAGTTGATGGCCGAAACCGTGGGTCTCATGGTGGGGTGGCTACCGTGAAGGCATGAAAAGGACGTCGTTCTCGGACTGGCCGTGCTCCATCGCGAGGACCATGGATCTGCTGGGTGACGCGTGGACGCCTCTCGTACTGCGCGAGGCCTTCTACGGGATCCACCGATTCGACGATTTCCGGCGGGAGTTGGGCATCGCCCGCAACACCCTCGCCGACCGCCTGCGCCGGCTGGTCGACGAAGGCCTCCTCGACAAGCGGCTCTACCAGGACGAACCCAGGCGCTACGACTACGTGTTGACCGACAAGGGGCGGGACTTCTTCGGCGTGCTCGCCGCGATGGCCCGGTGGGGCGACCGGTGGCTGGCGGGGGAGGAGGGCGCTCCGATCGTCTTCCACCACCACTCCTGCGGCCGGGACGCCGAGGCCGAGGTCGTCTGCGGCGGCTGCCGGGAGCCGATGACGGCCGAGGGGACGACGATGCGGATGGGGCCCGGCTTTCCGGAACGGCTGCGGCAACGGCCGGACGTGCAACGCCGCTTCGGCGCGGCCTGAATGGCACCGCCTGAATCCGAAGGTCATTGACACGGCGAGTCTCATCACGCAACTCTGGAGGTCAGACTCCCCGATGGCGAGGAGGCCGGCCGGCGTGAAGTGGACGGGCGCGCGCTACACAGACAAGCCCACGGTCGAGGTGCGAACCTGGATCGACGCCCCTCCCGAGCGGGTGTGGGCGCTGGTCGCGGACATCGGGCTGATGCCGAGCATGAGCCGCGAACTCCAGTCGGTCGAGTGGCTCGACGGCGCCACCGGGCCCGTGGTCGGCGCCCGGTTCCTGGGCCGCAGCAAGCACGAGGCGTTCGGCGAGTGGGCCACCACCTCGCACGTCATCGAGTGCGAACCGGGCCGTGTCCTCGCCTGGGCGGTGGAGGACCCCGCCGACCCGACGGCGATCTGGCGCTTCAGGGTCCATGCCGGAGACGGCGGCACCGAGCTGTCGGAGTGGATGCAGATGGGCCCCGGCCGGTCCGGGCTCTCCCCGGCCATCGACCGGATGCCGGAGAAGGAACAGCAGATCGTGTTCGTACGCATGCGGGAGATCGAGCAGAACATCACCCTCACCCTCGACCGCATCAAGCAGCTGGCGGAGAGCTGATGCGCACCGCGACCACGGTCGAGGCCTCCGGCGGTGAACACTGGTCGCAGCAGACCGACTTCGTGGTCGAGGCCGAGAAGCTGGGCCTGGACGTGTGCTGGGTGGCCGAGGCCTGGGGCTCCGACGCGCCCTCCGCCCTCGGGTACTACGCGGCCCGCACCGACCGGATGCTGCTGGGCTCCGGCGTCATCCAGGTCGGCACCCGCACCCCGGTGGCCGTCGCCCAGACCGCGATCACGCTGTCGAACCTCTCCGGCGGACGCTTCCTGCTCGGCCTCGGGGCATCCGGCCCGCAGGTGATGGAGGGGCTGCACGGGGTGCCCTTCGCCCGCCCGCTGGCCCGCGTCCGGGAGACCGTCGAGATCGTGCACCGCGTCCTCGAAGGCGGCCGACTCGCCTACTCCGGAACGGAGTTCACCATCCCGCTGCCCGGCGGCGACGCCGTCCCCATGCGTCTGTCGACGCGGGCCGAGCACGACATCTCCGTCTACCTCGCCGCCCTGTCCCCGGCCATGCTGCGGCTGACCGGCGAGCTCGCCGACGGCTGGCTCGGCACCAGCTTCGTGCCCGAGGGCGCGGCCGACGCCTACTTCGCCCACCTCGACGAGGGCCTCGCCCGCCGGGGCCGCGTCCGCGCCGACCTGGACGTCTGCCAGGGCGCCGAGGTGGCCTTCGCCCCCGACGAGGAAGCACTGGGCGCCATGGTCGCCGGCCGCAAGAAGGAACTCGCCTTCAGCCTGGGCGGCATGGGCTCGGCGTCGGTCAACTTCTACAACGACGCCTACAGCCGCCAGGGCTGGGCCGAGGCTGCCGCCGAGGTGCGCGAGCGCTGGCAGGCCGGGGACCGGGACGGGGCTGCCGCCCTCGTCACCGACGAGATGGTGCTCGGCACGACGCTCATCGGCACCGAGCCGATGGTGCGCGAGCGGCTGCGCGTGTGGCGGGACGCGGGCGTGGACACCGTACGCCTGTATCCGGCCGGAGAGACCCTGGACGCCCGGCTCGCCACGCTGGCCCGGGCCATCGAGCTGGTGCGGGAGGCCGACGGCATGTCGTGAGACGGTCCGGGGCGGATTCGGTGGTGGTGTCGATTCGGGTGGGTGCCGTTCGTCGGTGGGGTGTAGGAAGCTCATGACGACCGGGAGGACCCATGAAGTACATGCTGCTCGTCTGCGGCGACGACACCGCCGACGCCTCGGACATGCCACCTGTCGAGCCCTGGGTGGAGGACCTCGGAGAACGCGGCGTCCGGTTGCACGGCCACCGGCTGGCCCTGCCCGCGGAGGCGGTCACCGTGCGGGTGCGCGACGGCGAGGTGCTGCGCACCGACGGCCCCTTCGCGGAGACCAAGGAGTACGTCGCCGGATTCGACGTCCTCGAGTGCGACAGCCTGGAGGAGGCGGTGCAGGCCGCCGCCAGGCACCCCGTGGCCACCATCGGCGCCATGGAGGTACGACCCTTCTGGCCCATGGGGGACGAGGAGGACCCCGAGACCGCGGTCCGCGCCCTCGACGCGGAGCTCACCGAGGCGGCCCGCGAGCGGGACGTCGAGCGGATGCTGGCCTGCTACGCCCTCGACGTGGAGGTCTTCGGCGGCCACCGCGCCCACCGCGGCATCGACGCCTACCGCAAGGCCGTACAGGAGATGCTCACGGACACCTCCGGACCCGTGACCCGCGAGGTGCTGGAGCTGAGCGTGCACGCCGACGAGAGCATCGCCCTCTCCCACGCCCGGGTCCGGATGCGCGCCACCCGGGCCGACGGCACCCCGCTCGACGACGTCCTGCGCGTCACCACCGGCTACCGCGACCTCGGCCTGCGCTGGGCGATCGTCCACGAGCACGTCACGCTGCTGACCGACACCGAGGACCCGGAGGAGTCGTGATGAAGTACGCCCTGCTGTTCTGCTCCCCGGTCGGCGGCGAGGAGCGCAGCCCGGCGGAGCACGCCGGCGATCCGCGGTTCGCCGCGTACTTCGCGCAGGCGGGCCGGGTGACCGGCGGGGCACGGCTGCGGCCGCCCGCCGACGCCACCACCGTGCGCGTCCGGGGCGACGAAGTGCTGCTCAGCGACGGGCCGTTCGCGGAGACCAAGGAGTACATCGCGGGGATCGACTTCATCGACGTGGCGGACCTCGACGAGGCCATCGCGCTGGCCGCCCGGCACCCGGCCGCCTCCGACGGCGGCTCGGTCGAGGTGCGGCCGGTCTGGGAGTGAGCGGCACGGACGACGTCGAGGCGGCCGTCGCCGCCGCCTTCCGCGAGGACTGGGGCCAGGTCGTCGCCACCCTGATCCGGGTGACCGGCGACTGGGACCTCGCCGAGGAGTGCGCGCAGGACGCCTTCGCCCAGGCCCTGGACCGGTGGCGGCGCGACGGCGTCCCGCGCCGCCCCGGCGCCTGGCTGACCACGACAGCCCGCAACCGCGCCCTCGACGTACTGCGCCGGGAGGCGGTGGGCGCGGCCAAACTCCGGGAGGCGGCGGTGCTGGCGCGGGACGAGGAGCCGTACGACCCGGAGTACGACGGTGACGACAGCGGCGTCGAGGACGACCGGCTGCGGCTGATCTTCACCTGCTGCCATCCCGCCCTGCCCATCGAGGCCCGGGTCGCGCTCACCCTGCGCACCCTCGCCGGACTGACCACACCGGAGATCGCCCGCGCCTTCCTGGTCCCCGAGGCGACGATGGCGCAGCGCCTGGTGCGCGCCAAGAAGAAGATCCGCAACGCGGGCATCCCGTACCGGGTGCCGCCCGCCCACCTCCTGCCCGAACGCACCACGGGCGTGCTCGGCGTCCTCTACCTCCTCTTCAACGAGGGATACGCCGCCACGACCGGCGCCGACCTCGTGCGCACCGACCTCTGCGCGGAGGCCGTCCGCCTCGCGCGCGTACTGGCCCGTCTGATGCCCGACGAGCCCGAGACGACGGGCCTGCTCGCCCTCCTGCTGCTGCACGACGCGCGCAGGCACACGCGCGTGGACGCGGCCGGCGACCTGGTCACCCTGGAGGACCAGGACCGTACGGCCTGGGACCGCGCCGAGATCGCCGAGGGCACGGCCCTGCTGGAGACCGCGTTGCGCCGCGGCCGGCCCGGGCCGTACCAGATCCAGGCCGCCATCGCCGCCTGCCATGCCACCGCCCCCACGGCGGAGGAGACGGACTGGGCCGACATCGCGGGCCTGTACGGCGAACTCGCGCGCTTCGTGCCCTCCGCCGTGGTCCGCCTCAACCGCACGGTGGCCGTCGGCATGGCCGACGGCCCGGAAGCCGGCCTCGCGCTGCTCGCCGAGCTCGAACAGGAGGGCGACCTGACCGACTACCACCTGCTGCCCGCCACCCGCGCCGACCTGCTGCGCCGCGCCGGACGCGCCGAGGAGGCGGCGAAGGCGTACGAACGGGCGCTGGAGCTGGTGGAGAACGAGGCCGAGCGGAGGTTCCTCGAAAAACGGCTCGCGGAGTGTCGATCGGCGTGACCCCCGTTCGTCGGTGGGGTGAAACGACCCACGACACGGGAGCCCGAGATGACCGCCACCACGCACCCCCGCCGCACCACCGACCTGCTCCGCAAGGCCCTCGCCGCGCTCCTGGGCGCACCCCGGATCCCCGGCACACCGGACGTCTGGCTGGCCGGCCTCCGTCTGGGAGGCTGACCGTGCCCGTCACCGACACCCGCCGCCGGTACGCCCTCGCCCTGCTCTGCGTCGCCGGATTCATGGTCATCCTGGACGCGCAGATCGTGCTGCTCGCGCTGCCGTCGATCGCGGACGGCCTGGGCCTGTCCGAGGGCGGCGCACAGTGGGTCATGAGCGCCTATCTGCTCGGCTTCGGCGGCCTGCTGCTGCTCGGCGGCCGGACCGCCGACCTGCTGGGCCGCCGCCGGGTCTTCATGTCCGGCACGCTCCTGTTCGGGCTCTCGTCGCTGCTGTGCGGTCTCGCCTGGACGGCCCCGGTGCTGATCGCGGCACGCGCCGTACAGGGCGTGTCGGCCGCGGTGATGGCGCCGAGCGCGCTGTCGCTGCTGGTGAGCACCTTCGAGGAGGGCCCGGAACGCAACAGGGCGCTGGCCGTCTGGTCCGGCAGCGGAGGCTTCGGCGCGACGGCCGCCCTGCTGATCGGCGGCCCCCTCACCGACGTCCTCGGCTGGGAGTGGGTGTTCTTCCTCAACGTCCCGGTGGCTGTGGGCCTGTTGGCCCTCACTCCGCTGCTCCTGCGAGAGAGCCGCACCGGGGAACGAGCCCGCTCCTACGACCCTCTGGGCGCCCTCACCGCCACGACGGCCCTCGTCGCCTGCGTGTACGCCGTGGTCGAGGCACCCGCCGCCGGCTGGCTGTCGACCCGCACGACCGCCCTATTGGCGGCGGCCCTCCTCCTCACCTGGCTCTTCATCCGCGTCGAGTCCCGGTCGCCAGCACCCCTGGTCCCCTTGCGTCTGCTGCGGTCCCGCTCGGTCGGCGGCGGCAACCTGGTGGTGTTCCTGCTCGGCGCGAGCGCCTTCGGCATGTCCTACACCCTCTCCCAGTACGGCCAGGGAGTCCTCGGCTACTCGCCCCTGCGGTTCGGCCTCGCGAACGTCGTGATGCCGGTGGGGGCGGTCATCGGCTCGTACGCCGGTCAGGCCCTGGTCACCCGCATCGGCGCCCGCCCGGTCGCGGCCGGCGGGCTGGCCCTGGTCGGCGCCGGCAGCCTCCTGCTGGCCCGGGTCCCGGTGGACGGCGGTTTCGTACCCGACCTCCTCCCCGGCCTGCTGCTCTTCGGCCCGGGCCTGGGGGCGTGCGCGGTCGCCGGTGCGATCGCCGCTCTGACCGGCGTGGGCGAACGGGAGTCGGGCGTCGCCTCCGGCATCAACACGGCGGCCTTCCAGATCGGCGGAGCCTTCGGGGTCGCGGTCGTCACGTCCGTCGCGATCTCCCACACTGGCGTCACGGGAGGCCCGGCTGCCCTGACGACGGGCTACCGCGCCGGCTTCACGGCATGCGTGGCACTGGCGGCGACGGGCCTGGCGTGCGCACTGGCGCTCCTGCAACGGAAGCGCCGACCACAGGCCCCTGCCGGGCAGACCACGCTCCAGTACGACGAGGCGTCGAGGGCCGGGGAACCTCGGCGGTGACGCGGGACGTTCTCGGGACCGGAGGGGCTGGAAGCGGAGGTTCAGGCCGGGCGCGACCGCGGTCGGCCGAGCCGTGTCCGGCGACGAGGTGTGGAGCGCCCACGCGCTCCGGGTCATGGCGGACGAGCCCGAGGCCCCTGCCGACACTCTTGCCGCAGGCCGAGTTCCTACCCCGCGTCCAGCGCGTTCGTGATCGCCTTCACTCCGCCGTGGGATGCGTAGCCGCCGTCCACCGTGATTTCCGCGCCGTTGACGTAGGACGCCTCGTCGGAGAGGAGGTAGACGACCAGGGGGGCCACCTCGTCGGGCGTGCCGCCGCGGCCCTGGGGGGTCATCGCGATGTGGGTCTGGACGAAGACCGGGTTGGCGGAGGCCATCAGGGGGGTCTCGATGTAGCCGGGGTGGATGATGTTGGTGCGGATGCCGCGAGGGGCCAGTTCCAGTGCGGCCACCTTCGAGAGGCCTCGTAGCGCCCATTTGCTGGCTGTGTACGCCACCGCATGGTGCGCCGTGAGGCCGGCCACCGAGCCGACGTTCACGATGGCCGAACCCGGCGGCATCAGCGGGGTCAGGGCCTGGATGCCGAGCAGGGCACCGGTCGTGTTGACCGCGAACGCCCGGTTCCAGTCGGCGAGGTCGACCGAGCCCAGGCGGGCCCGCATCGGAATGCCGGCGTTGTTCACCAGACCGTGGACGACGTCGAGGGACGCGGCGAGCGACGCCCAGTCCTGCGGCGACGACACGTCCAGGTGCCGGTAGGTGACGTCCAGGCCGTCGGCGCGCAGGGCGGCGGCCAGCTTCTCGCCCGCCTCGTCCAGCACGTCGGTCGCGATCACCGTCGCGCCCTCCCGGGCGGCAGCCGCCACCTCGGCGGCCCCCTGCCCCTGCGCGGCTCCGGTGACGACGACGGTGCGGCCCGCCAGACGCGTACGGCTCACGGCTCCTCCAGTGCTACGGGATGTCTCCCGTCCACGCTAGGAAGCCACGGTCAGCTCCGGAAACGCGTGTTCGTCATGGCTGTCATCCATGTCCGCGATCTCCTGGGCCGAGGACTCACCCAGCGCTGCCCCGACCCGGCGCACGGTCTCGCGCAGCCACCGGTGCGCCGGGTCCGAGTGCCGGTTGTGATGCCAGTACATCGCCTCCACCAGCGGCACGTCCGGGAACGGCGTCGGTACGACGGCACAGCGCGCGAACGACTCGTAGCGCCTGGCGAGCCGCTCCGGCACCAGGGTGACCAGGTCCGTACCGCCCACCAGGAACGGCAGCACGTTGAAGCCGGGCGTGCTGACCTGCACCCTCGGCGTGATGCCCAGCGTCTCCAGCTGGCGCTCGACGGGCGTCAGCTTGCCGATGGCGCACTTGGCGTGCGGCATCTCCGCCA
Organism: Streptomyces cylindrosporus; assembly: GCF_022698165.1. Taxonomy (GTDB): domain Bacteria; phylum Actinomycetota; class Actinomycetes; order Streptomycetales; family Streptomycetaceae; genus Streptomyces; species Streptomyces cylindrosporus. The sequence continues at coordinate 45,867 of NZ_JALDAY010000026.1, read as the reverse complement.
GGTCCTGAAGGGTGAGCCGCCCGTCCACGAGCCGCGGGCTGTCGGGGTCGACCAGACACACGAACCGGTCGTGCATCACCGTCTCGCTGACTCCGGGCAGCTGGTAGCCGAGCGGCACGATCATCAGGTCGTGACAGCGCAGATGGGTCTCGTTCTCCAGCTGCCCCTCGACGATGGGGTGGAAGTCGATGCGCACCCCGGGCGCCTCCTCGGCGATCACCCGCAGCAGTGGTTCCACGAACACGGTCATCACGTAGTCGGACATCACGACCGAGAACCGCTGCCGGCTGCGGGACGGATCGAAATGCCTGGTCAGCGACAGGGCCTCCTCCGCCTTGTGCAGCGAGGCCTGTACGACGGGAAGCAGCCGCTCGGCGAGCGGTGTCAGTTCGTACTCGCGGCCCACCCGCACCAGCAGCTCGTCATTGAAGTGCCGCCGCAGCCGGGCCAGCGAGCCGCTCATCGCGGACTGGCTGGTGGACAGCCGCACACCCGCGTGCGTGACGTTCTTCTCCTCCAGGAGGGCTTCCAGCGCCACCAGAAGATTCAGGTCGATTGCTCCGAGACCCATGGGGTGTTTCCTTCCGGCCGCGTCGTTGAAGCTCGGTGAAATCGGAGCGTAACGATGGGTTTCGCGCCGAGGAAGGGGCTCGGAGGCAACTCACAGGGATCCGATAACAGCCATCGGATCCCTGGATGTATGCAGGTCAGAGCCGGTTGGCGGGGTTACGGCCGCGGGGTGCGGCCCCGTTTGCGGGCGCGCGGGAGGTACATGTCACCGCGGCCGGGAACCACGCGGTTGGAGAGGCTGCCGAGGCGTTCCACGGTGAGCGTGACCTCGTCACCCGGAGTGAGCGGCGGCGGGGTGCGCTCACCGAGCCGGCCCCAGAACTCCGCGAGCGCGCCCCATCCGCAGGTGCCCGAGCCGAGGATGTCCCCGGGCCGCACCCAGGTGTCCCGGGCCGCGTAGGCGACCATCTCCTCGAAGGTCCAGGAGCAGTTGGCGAGGGTGTCCCGGCCGATCAGCTCGCCGTTGAGGGTGACCGTCATCTCCAGGTCGAGGAAGCCGTCGGCGTCCCGCCGGTCCTCCACCTCGTCGGCGGTGACGAGATACGGGCCGAGCGTGTTGGCGAAGTCCTTGCCCTTGGAGAAACCGAGACCGAGGTTCTTCTCGGGCTTCTGGAGGTCGCGCGCCGACCAGTCGTTGAAGACGGTGTAGCCGACGATGTGCTCCCTGGCCCGCTCGGGCGTGAGATCGCGTCCGCTGCGGCCGATGACCGCGCCGACCTCCAGCTCGAAGTCGAGCACCGAGCAGCCGGCCGGTACCGGAACGTCGTCGTGGGCGCCGTAGGCCGCGTGCGGGTTGGTGAAGTAGAAGTTGGGCGCCCGGTACCACTCCTCGGGTACGTGCTCCAGCCCGTCCAGGGACTTCGACACGCCCTCGATGTGCGCCTCGAAGCCCACGAAGTCCCGGATGGACGGCGGCTTCAGCGGCGGCAGCAGCCGTACCTGATCCACCGTCAAGTCACTTGTGGTCTGCAGGGCTTCGACTCCCGCGGCGTGCAGCACCCCCTGCTCGACGAGCGTGAGGACCGTGACCCCCTCGGGCAGCGGATGGATCACTCCGTCCCGCACCGCACCGACGCGCTCCTCGCCCTGGAACTCGTATGTCGCGAAACGCATGCCTCACTGCTCCCAGTGGTTGGTGTTGGTCACGGCCCCCGTGCTGAGATAGCCCGCGAACAGGCCCTTCGGGTCGCGGGCCGCGCGGATCTCCTTCAGTCGCCACCACTGCTCCTCGCCCATGAACCGCAGTTGGCGGACGGTGAAGTCGGAGTCCCCGAGGTACTGGCCCGCGGTCACCGGCTGCATCGCCGCCATCGCGCCGTCCAGCCAGGCGCGCAGTTCGGCGTCGCGCTCGGGCTCGTCGTGGACGACGTAAGTGGCGCAGTAGATCTCGGACTGCAACGAGAAGGCCATGTCCGGCAGTTGGCGCAGTGGCGCCATGGAGAACCAGATGGTGAAGGTCTGCCGGGTGGGGTGCTCGGTGAACGCCTTGCGGATCGCCGGTACGACCTCCTCGGCGGGGCCGGTCAGCCAGGCGTTGTCGACGAGGTAGCGGTGGCCCTCGGGGTTGGCGGCGCGCTGGCCCGCCAACTGCTCGGCCAGCGTGGTCGGTCGGGCCTCGACGCGGAACAGGGCCCGGTCCGCGTACGGGTTGGCGTGCAGCGGGGCCAGTGCCTCGGCGGCCTGTTCCGGGGTGTCGGTCATCGACACGCCCGTGACCAGCAGCACCGGTTCGTCGAGGTCGGGCGGTGTCTGGGTGAGCGCGACGATCTCGACCAGGTCGGAGACCGTGTGGTGCATGCCGTGCAGCCAGGTCATGACCTCGTCGAAGAGGTCGAGCGGGTAGGCGTGCACGGTGTGGGCCAGGTGCCCCGGCAGTGGGCGGGTGCGCAGGTGGAAGCGGGTGACGACACCGAAGAAGCCGGGGCCCGCGCCGCGCGCCGCCCAGAACAGGTCGCTGTTGTGTGTCTCGTCCGCCCGGACCAGCTCGCCCTCGGCGGTGACGACGTCGATCGCCACGATGTTCTCCGCCGCCCAGCCCCAGCCGCGCGCGTTCCAGCCCTGCCCGCCCTGGAGGAGGAAGCCGCCGATGCCGACGGAGGGACAGTGCCCGCCGTTGAAGAAGCGGCCGAACTCGCCGAGGTACGGGTTGAGTTCGTCGCCGCCCTTGACGGAGGGCGTCGCTGTGACGATCCCGGTCGAAGCGTCGTACGCCATCTCCCGGAAGTCCCCGAGGTCGATCAGCAGCGCGTCCGAGCGCACCGACCAGGCGGCCCAGCTGTGCCCGCCGGAGCGGACGGCGACCTGCCAGCCGCGCTCCAGGGCGAGCCGCACACCCTCGACGACGTCCTGCTCGGTGCGCGCCTTGAGCACGGCCGCCGGTGAACGGTCCGACGGGCGGCGGGCGTTGAAGACCCGGCCGAAGCAGGCCTGCGCGAAGTCCTCGTCGCCGGGGAAGTGGAGGGTGCCGGAGAATCTGTTCATGGCGGTGCTCACTTGATCGCGATCGGGTTGACGGGGGCGCCCACCGCGCCGGTGACCGGAAGCGGGGCCGCGACCAGCAGGAACTCGTAGACGCCGTCGGCCGCGCAGTCCTCGGCCAGCGCCTCCAGGTCCCACATCTCGCCCAGCGGCAGGCCCATGTTGGGGATGGCGATCTGGTGCAGCGGGGACATCGCGGGCTCGGCGAACTCGTACGGGCGTACCTCCAGCCCCCAGGTGTCGGAGGCGATCGCCGCGATCTCGGTGCGGTGCAGCCAGCCGAGGGTGGTGAAGGAGAGCCCGGGCGCGTCGCCGGCGGCGTAGGTGCCCCAGCTGCCGAGCCGCCGTACCCTGCCGATCTGCCCGGTCCGTACGAGCACCAGGTCGCCGCGGCGGACCGTCGAGGTCGCGCCCTGTGCCTCGATCGTGGCCCGCAGATGTTCCTCCAGGACGGGGAATCCGTCGGGGAGTTCGCCCAGTTCGTCGCCGACCGCGCGGCCCACGTCGAGCAGGACCCCGCGGCCGGTGAACGCGTCCCGCATGTGCTCGATGCCGGTGACCGAGTCCCCGTCGCCGCCCACGATGGTGCACGGACGGCCGTTCCAGGCCTGCTTGTTGTCGTAGATGTGGCCGAGCCCGTCCCACTGGGTGGAGGCCTGCAGGGGCATCACGACGTGGTCGTCCGCGCCGCCGAATCCGTGCGGGAAGCCCTGGGTGCCGGCCGCCGCGTCGGAGCCGGTGTCCTTCATGTAGTGGACGGGGTTGATCCGGCCGCGGAAACCGCGCTGCGGGCCGTCCTCGTTGAACTCCAGCGACAGGGAGAAGGACCGGCCGCGCCGCACCACTCCGGCGGCGTGGGCCCGTATCGCGTCGTCGATGAAGTTCAGCGTGCCCAGCACGTCGTCCGCGCCCCAGCGGCCCCAGTTGCGGTACGCGGCGCGGGCCTTGGCGAGTTCTTCCTCGATCGGGCCGAGGGGGGTGTGGGGGGTCATCGGGTACGTCCTTTCAGCAGCAGGTCGAGGGCGTTGCCCCCGGCGATCGCGGCACGGTCGGCGGGGGCCAGCCCGGCGGCGTCCAGGCGGGCCACCGGGTCGTCGACGCCCATGTCGAAGGGGTGGTCCGTGCCGAGCACGACCCGGTCGGCGCCCACCTCCTCGACCAGGTGGCGCAGGGCGCGCGGGGTGTAGACGAGCGCGTCGAACCACAGCCGCCGCAGATAGCTGCTCGGCGGTTCGGCGCAGCCGCGCGCGTCCTCGCGCACCCGCCAGGCGTGGTCGGAGCGTCCGATGTACGTCGGCAGATAGCCGCCGCCGTGCGCGGCCACCAGCTTCAGCCGCGGGTAGCGGTCGAGGACCCCGGTGAAGATCAGGTGCGAGAGCGCGACCGTCGTCTCGACCGGCTGGCCGATCGTGTTGCCGAGGTAGTTCGCGGCGAGCCGTTCGCCGAGCGAGCAGCCCCACGGGTGGACGAAGACGACGGCGCCCAACTCCTCGGCCTTCTGCCAGAGTTCGTCGTGGAGCGGGTCGGCCAGCTCCCGTCCGTCGACCGTCGTCGAGACGCTGATGCCGTACAGCCCGAGTTCGGTGACCGCCCGGTCCAGCAGGGCCACCGCGAGGTCCGGGTGCTGGAGCGGGACCGTGCCCAGGCCGTACAGCCGCTCGGGCGCCCGCGCGCAGTGCTCGGCCACCGCCTGGTTGACGGTGCGGGCGAGGCGGACGGCGAGGTCGGGATCGGCCCAGTAGTGGTGCATCGGCATCGGGCCGACCACCTGGATGTCGACGCCCATCGCGTCCAGGTCGGCGAGGCGCTCGGAGACATCCGTCAACTTCCCGGTCAGCCGCTGCAGTTGGGCCCGGTTCACGGCCAGCGAGGCGGGGGAGTGGGCGCGCTGCTCCGCCGCCAGCTCGGCGGCGAAGCCCGGAGTGCCGGCCACCAGGGCGTCGGCCGCGGGCACGGCGAGATGGCCGTGGAAGTCGACGACCGGCGTGCTCATGCGGCCGCCGTCAGCGACTGGAGGGTCTCCGACATGATGCGGGCCGGGTCGGCGCCCGGCGTGCCGGGGTGGATCTCCCACTCGGCCAGCTGGAGCGAGTTGCGCAGCACCATCCCCACCCGGGGCAGCCGGCGGGACATGAAGTGGTCGAGGGCCTTCTCCAGCGGCTCCTCCCCGGTCACCAGCTCGGCCAGGAGCACCGCGTCCTCCATGCACATCGCGGCACCCTGCGCGATCAGCGGCGGACAGGCGTGCGCGGCGTCGCCGACGACCATCGCCCGGCCGCGGTGCCACGGCTCGTCCACCAGCACCGCCTCGATCCAGCGGTAGTCGACGGCGGTGTCGTCCGGCAGCGAGGCGACGACCTTCCCCCAGGTGCCGCCGTACCCGGCACCCCGCTCCCGCATCAGCGCCAGCGAGGCCCGGGGGCCGATCAGCGAGGCGTCGAGGTTCTCGTCGAGGAGGTAGGCGTAACAGCGGTCGGCGGAGATGGGGCTGTAGCCCGCCTTGAAGCGGGGGCCGCCGTAGTACACCTCCGCGCAGTCCATCTCCGCGGGGCGCTCGGCGACCACCCGGAAGATCGACATGCCCACCGGGCGCGGTCGCTCCTGGATGCCGATCAGCCCGCGCATCGCCGAGTTGATGCCGTCGGCGCCGACGACGAGGTCGTAGCGGCCGGTGGTGCCGTCGGTGAAGGTCACGTCCACGTGCCCGGGGGACTGGTCGAGCCGCTCGACGGTCAGCCCGAGCCGGACCTGGACGCCGTGCGCGTACACCGCCGCGCACAACGCGTCCTGAAGGTCGGAGCGCAGGGCGCCCGCGGTGGAGGGCAGGTCCGGGCCGCCGGTGTGCGGGGTCGGCAGCTCGGTGATCAGCCCGCCGTCCGCCCGCCGCAGCCGCAGGATGTCGAACGGCACCGCCCGGGCCAGCACCCGCTCCAGCACGCCCACCGAACGCAGCGCCTTCAGCGCGTTGCCCTGGATGGTGATGCCGTGCCCCACCCCGAACCACTGGGGGGAGATCTCGACGAGGTCGACGTCGGCGCCGCGCTGGGCCAGCGCGAGCGACAGCACGCTTCCGGTGATGCCGCCGCCGACGACGAGCACCTTCTGTACGGGCATGGGCGATCCTTGCGAACGTAGAAGAAGAAAAAGGAGAGGTCAGCCGAAGAAGCGCGGTCCCAGCTCGTGGTAGTGCGCCACGGCAGGCGGCTCGGCGAAGAACGGGCCGACCAGGGCCCGCCAGCGCCCGAAGCGCTCCGACTCCCGGAAACCGGTCATGTGTGCCTCGACCGACTCCCAGCCGACCAGCAGCAGGAAGGTCCGCGGCCGCTCCTCGCAGCGCAGCAGTTCGGCCCAGCGGAAGCCGTCGGCCTCGGCGAGCACCTCGCGGGCCTTGCCGAAGACCTCCTCGAAGTCCTCTTCCCGGCCGGCCGCCACGGTCAGCTCGGCATGCTCGACTACCACGTCGTTCTCCTCGGAGTGGGGTGCTCCGAGCCTGATCGGCGGTCCGTGCAGGGTCAACGGATCGAGGCATCGGCAAGGGGGACGTCATCCATCCCGTACGGCGATGGAGGCACCGCGCGGCCGAGCCCCGGATCGACGAGGTCAGTGCGGAGACGGGCCGCCGATGGCAGCCATCGCCAACGGCCATTTCCGCCGCCCCGCGCCGCTGCCTAGCGTCGACGGTGAGCACCCGCATCCGTACGAGGAGAGCCGCCCGTGCCCGACCCACTCCCCACCCACGCCGGACCGTTCGCGCTCGGCACCTTCAGCAGCGGTACCGACGCCTTCCCCGGCCTGGTCACCGGCGCCCGTGTGCGCGACCTGTCCGACCAAGTGCCGTCCGTGCGCGCCCTGTTCGACGACTGGGACACCCGGCTGCCCCGCCTGCACGAGCTCGCCGCCTCCGCCGACGGCACCTGGCACGAGCTCGCCGGGCTGCGCGTACTGGCCCCGGTCGAGCCGGGCCAGATCCTGCAGAGCGGCGCCAACTACCGCAAGCACGTGGTGGATCTGGTCGCCGCCGAGAAGGAGAGCGTGCACGGCGCCACCCCCGAGGAGGCCCGCGCCGACGCCGAGAAGATGATGGACGAGCGGATCCGCAGCGGGGTCCCGTACGTCTTCCTGGGCTCACCGCGCGCCATGTGCGGTCCGTACGACGACATCGTGCTCCCCGAACTCGGCGAGCAGCACGACTGGGAACTCGAACTCGCCCTCGTCATCGGGAAGTCGGGCCGGAACGTCCCGGCCGAGGAGGCGATGAGCCATGTCGCCGCCTACACGATCTGCAACGACCTCACCACCCGCGACCGCCTCTACCGCCCCGACCTGAAGGCCATCGGCACCGACTGGTTCACCGCCAAGAACGCCGACACCTTCCTGCCGACCGGCCCCTTCCTCGTCCCGGCGGACTTCGTCGGCGACCCGAACGACCTGCGGATCACCCTGCGCCACAACGGAGTCGTCCGCCAGGACGAGTCCACCAAGGACATGATCTTCGACATCCCGCGGCTCATCGCGTACGTCTCCACGACCACCACCCTGCGCCCCGGCGACCTGCTGCTCACCGGCTCCCCGGCCGGCAACGGCGCGCACTGGGGCGTCTTCCTCAAGGCCGGGGACGTCGTGGAGGCGGAGATCACCGGTCTGGGCCACCAGCGCAACACCGTCAGGAGCCAGGCATGAGCTTCCAGCCCATCACCCATCTGCGCCATGTCGACCTGGCCGTACCGGACTTCGACACCCAGCGCGCTTTCTACGGCACCACCTGGGGGCTGACCGAGGTGGCCAACGACAGCGGCATCGCCTTCTTCGCCGCCGAGGGCAGCCCGGAGCAGTACATCGTGCGGATCCGCAAGGACGAGCGGAAGCGGATGGACCTGCTCGCCTTCGGGGCCGTCTCGCCGGCGGCCGTGGACGAGCTGGCGCTGCGACTGGGGCGGGCCGGGATCCAACTCGTCCATGAACCCCGGGCGTTGGACACACCCGGCGGCGGCTACGGGTTCCGCTTCTTCGATCCGGACGGACGGGTCGTCGAGGTGTCCGCCGACGTCGGGACCCGCACCCACCGCAAGATCGAGGAACGCGAGGCGATCCCGGTACGGCTGTCGCACTGCGTGGTCAACTCCCAGGACCCGGAAGGCCTGCGGGACTTCTACGTCGAGCACCTGGGCTTCCGGCTCACCGACACCCTGTTCTCCACGCACATGGGCGACCTCATGTACTTCCTGCGGTGCAGCCCGCTGCACCACTCCTTCGCCATCGCCCGCGGACCCCATGTCTCCCTGCACCACGCCTCGTTCGAGATGCGCGGCGTCGAGGAGTACATGCGCGGTACGGGGCGTGCGCTGCGCGCCGGGACCCGGCTCACCTGGGGGCCCGGACGGCACCTGGCGGGCGACAACACCTTCTCGTACTTCCACGACCCGCACGGCAACACCGTCGAGTACACGACCGAACTCGCCGTCCTCGAAGAGGACCTGTGGCACCCCGGCAGGCACGACGTCGACGACCCGGTCACCCAGGACCAGTGGGGCACCGCCGACCCGATGAGCGAGTCGGTCGCCAAGGAGCAGTTCAACGACCCCGACGTGCTCTTCGAAGCGCCGCCCGTCTGAGCAACCACCCGCAGAAAGGCCGCAGTTGTGGCAGAGATCCTGAAGCACGCCGTACCCGGGGCGGAGGTCACCGCCTCCCTCGGACAGGTGCGCGAGACCGTCGCCGGTGTCATCGCGGACATCCGTGAGCGCGGTGACCTGGCCGTGCGCGAGTACTCCGAGAAGTTCGACAAGTGGAGCCCGGACTCCTTCCGGCTGAGCGAGGAGGAGGTCGAGAAGATCGTGGCGTCGGTGCCGCAGCAGGTCATCGACGACATCCGGTTCGTGCAGGAGCAGGTGCGCACCTTCGCCCGCCGACAGCTCGACTCCCTGGGCGAGTTCGAGGTGGAGACACTGCCCGGCGTGCGGCTCGGGCAGAAGCACATCCCCGTGCAGGCCGCCGGCGCCTACATCCCCGGCGGCCGGTACCCGCTCACCGCCTCCGCCCACATGACCATCGTCACCGCGAAGGTGGCGGGAGTACCGCGGGTGGTCGCCTGCACACCGCCGATCCACGGCGAGATACCGGCCGCCACCGTCGCCGCCATGCACCTCGCGGGCGCCGACGAGATCTGGCTGCTCGGCGGCGTCCAGGCCGTCGCCGCGATGGCCGTCGGCACCGACACCATGCGGCCCGTGAACCTGATCGCCGGGCCCGGCAACGCCTACGTCGCCGAGGCCAAGCGGCAGCTCTTCGGCGAGATCGGCATCGACCTGTTCGCCGGCCCGACCGAGATCCTCGTCCTCGCCGACGAGCATGCCGACCCCTTCGTGTGCGCGGTCGACCTGCTCTCCCAGGCCGAGCACGGCCCCGACTCCCCGGCCGTCCTCGTCACCACCTCCCGCGAGGTCGCCGAGAAGACCATCGCCGAGGTCGAGCGGATCCTGCCCGGCATGCCGACCCGCGACTACGCCGAGCCCGCCTGGCGCGACCACGGCCAGGTGCACGTCGTCGACACGATCGACGAACTGTACGCACTCGCCGACGAGTTCGCCTTCGAGCACGTCGAGGTGCTGACCGCCGAACCCCGCCTCGCCCTGGAGAGGATGAGCCAGTACGGCGCCCTGTTCCTCGGCGAGGGCACCTGCGTGTCCTTTGGCGACAAGGTGATCGGCACGAACCATGTGCTGCCGACCCGCGGAGCCGCCCGCTACACCGGCGGCCTGTGGGTGGGGAAGTACCTCAAGACGGTGACGTACCAGGAGGTCAGCGACCCCGCCTCGCAGGCCCTGCTCGGCCGGCTGTGCGGACGCGCCTCCCGCGTCGAGCTGTTCGAGGGCCACGCCCGCTCCGGCGACGTCCGGGCCGCCAGGGCCGCCGGCGACGAGCTGCCCTGGAACACCGCGTGAGGCTGGACGGGCGTACGGCGCTCGTCACCGGCGGGGGAGGGCCGCTCGGCCGGGCCTTCGCACTGGCCCTCGCGGACGCCGGCGCCCGGGTGGTCCTGGTCGGCCGCAACGAACAGGCCCTCGCCCAGGCGGCGGCCAAGGTGGGCGACGCGGCCCGAACAGCCGTGTGCGACGCCTCCGACCCGGCCTCCGTGCGGGCCCTCGCCGCCGAACTCGCCGACGAGGACGTGTCGTTGCTCGTCAACAACGCGGGCGTCGCGGGCCCGGTGCGGCCACTGGTCGACGTCGAACCGGACGAGTGGGACGAGGTGTTCGCCGTCAACGTCCGCGGTGTCTACCTGATGTGCCGGGCCTTCCTGCCGCCGATGATCGCGGCCCGACGCGGCGACGTCGTCAACGTCGCCTCGGTCAGCGGCAAGCGGCCCCTGCTCAACCGCACCCCCTACACGGCCTCCAAGATGGCCCTGCTCGGCCTCACCCGGACCCTCGCGGGCGAGGTCGGCCCGCACGGCGTCTCGGTCAACTCCCTTTCCCCGGGCCCGGTCCGGGGCCCGCGCATGGACCGCAACTTCCGCCTCACGGCCGAACTCACCGGCTGCACGGTAGAGGAGGCCGAACGCGACTTCGCCTCCCGGGCCGCCCTCGGCCGGCTCGTCGAGGAGGACGAGGTGGCCCGCGCGCTGGTCGCGATGCTCGCGATGCCCGGTCTGTGCGGGGCCGACATCGACCTGTCGGCGGGGATGATCGCACCGGCGTAGGCGGACAACACATCGCGAACGGCGAGGTGGACGGCGTGACAGCCGCCCGCCTCGCCCTCGTGCGTGCGCCGCCGAGCGGCCTATGGCCACTCTGTGTGATCGCCATGGAACCGGCCGCCCGATCCGAGGCATCGGGTTCCGGGATGCGTGTGCGAAGTGCCTGTTCCCTGTTCCCCAGGGCTGCTTCACTCCCTCGTGCGCACCTCAGGTGCCCTGGTCCGAGCCGTCGCCGCCGCGCATCAGACGGCCGGTTCGTCACGCTGCGCAGCGGCGCACTCGATCCCTGGGAAGGCATGCAATGACGCTGATCACCCGACGCTCCCTACTGATCGCCGGCACGGCCGCCACGGCCGGAGCCCTGCTCGTCCCGGCCGGCTCCGCCACGGCCGCGCCGACGGCGACCGGCAAGCAGATCACGGTCGGCTCCGGCGAGACGTACGAGCTCTCCGCGACCACCCGGGTGAGCCGGCTGACCATCGCGGAGGGCGGCAGGATCACCGCCCCCGACGGCTACAGCCTCTCCCTCACCGTGGACGGCGTGGAGACCGGGCAACTGCTGACCGAGACCGGAGGCACGGCGACCCTCATCCAGGCCGGCACCTACCGGGGTGACGTGGTCCTCACGGTGGCCACCGCGAACGAGGTGACGTACGAGACGCTCACCTTCCCCTTCCGCCAGGCCCTCTACGTCGGCGCGGACGGCGTCGACCGCGACAGGTCCGTCCTCGCGGCCGTGCTCGGCGGCAGGCTCACCGACACCCTCGCCCGCAACGTGTCGGTCACCTCGACCGGCGAGTGCTTCGACGGCGTCTTCGTCCAGGACGCCACCTACACGCTGGAGCGGCCCACCATCTCCCTGACCGGGAACGGCCGTTGCGACTTCGCGGGCTACGGCGCCGCGGTCGTCGGCGACGGCTCCGCCACCAAGCTGGTCGTGGACGGCGCCCGCATCAGCAACAAGGGCGTCGTCCGCACCGGCGTCATCTCCAACGACGGCGCCAACGTCGTCGTGAAGAACTCCACCGTCCGCTGCCGCAACGGCGTCCTGCCCTCCGACTACCAGGCCACCGTCGAGACCCCGTACATGGAGTCCGTGCCCTGGATGCTCGGTCTCGACGGCAATGTCCGCGCCACGAACCTCATAGGCAAGAACAGCCGGGCCACCTACCTCAACTCCACCGTGTTCTCGGAAACGTGGGGCGCCCTGTCGGTCGAGGGCGGCAGCGGGCTCAAGCTGACCGCGGTCAACAGCCACGTCGGCAACACCGGGGCGTACGGGTACGGCACCTACGCCATCGGCGACGCCACCGTCCGCGTCCTCGGCTCCCGCTTCGACGTGGGCAGCTACGCGACCATCATCGCCGGGCCGGCCGCGGTCGTGCACTACGGCGACAGCACCAAGGACGCCGTGGCCGCGCTCAGCACCGAGCTGGAACTGGGGCTGACCGCCGCCGAGTTGGCGGCAATCCCGGCGCGCAGCACGGTCGTGAACTCGGGCCACTTCGGCTACATGTTCTTCGGCGCGGGCCAGTTGACCCTCGACGGAGGCACCGTCGTCAACTCGGAGCGGGCCACGTTCCTCAACAAGGGCCAGCAGACGACCATTTCGGTCGACGGCTCCCAGGGTGCCCGCCTCAATCCGCGCGACGGGATCATCCTGCAGATGATCGAGCTGGACGACCCGGGTCCGGTCAACGTCAACGGCAAGATGATGAACGTGGGCGTCTACACCGAGCCCACCACCGACCCGGCCAAGGACTCCACCTTCGACACCACGGCCGTCCACACCACCGACGGAGCCGCCACCTTCACCTCGATCGCGGTCAGAGGCGACTTCTACAACGGCATGCGCACGGGCAAGAACATGGTCCTCACCTTCGAGGACTCGACCGTCGAGGGCGTCATCTCCGCCACGAAGGCCAAGCACCGGGTCGCCACCATCGACTCGTCCACCTACTACGAGCTCGGCATCGTCACCAACACCGTCCAGGCCGCCGTCAACAACGGCGCGATCGTGCGGCTGAACAGCGGCTCGACCTGGACGGTCACCGGCACCTCCCATCTCACCTCCCTCACCCTCGCCGCCGACGCAGCCGTGACGGCGCCGCGCGGCAGGACGGTGAAGCTGACGGTGGACGGCACCGAGACCGCGCTCGCCGCAGGCCAGAGCTACACCGGCGACCTCGTCCTCACCGTGGCGTGACGTCGGCAGGCGTGAGCGGATGAGTCAGGAGGCGGAGGCCGACCGTGCCTCCGCCTCCTTGGCGATCTCGTCGAAGCGCGCGCCCATCGCCTCCGCCAGGGCCTGGGCGCCCGACAACGGCCGCACCATGACCATGAATTCGTCGATCAGGCCGTCCTCGTCCAGATGGATGAAGTCGCAGCCGGTCAGCGTCCGGTCGCCCACCCGCGCGGTGAACACCAGCGCGTGGTCGCGGCCGTCGGCGCCGGCGAGCTCACGCTCGTAACGGAAGTCCTCGAAGACCTGCGACACCGCGCGCAGGATCGCCGCAGTGATCGCCTTGCCGGGGTACGGCTTGAAGACGACGGGGCTGGTGAAGACGACGTCCTCGGCCAGCAGGGCCTCTACGGCGTCCATGTCCCGGGCCTCGACCGCCTCGCGGAACGCTCGCATCACACCACCTCATAATCAATTTGTTGACTAGGTGTGGATGAGGGTAATCAGTCGCGGTGGCGGTGTCCACTAACCTGATGCGGATGTTCAGCCCCGAAGGCCCCAGCCTGCGTGAACTCGCCGTCCAGGCGTTGTCGTCCGTCGAGCACGGCTACGACCTGCTCGCGCCGAAGTTCGACCACACGCCCTTCCGTACGCCCGCCTCGGTGCTGGACGCCGTAGCCGCCGCGCTGGCCCGCTCCGGGCCCTGCGACACTGGGCTCGACCTGTGCTGCGGCACCGGCGCGGGCGTCGAGGTGCTGGCGCGGGTGTGCCGGCGGAGTGTCACCGGGGTCGACTTCAGTGCGGGCATGCTCGCGGTGGCGCGGGAGCGGGTGCGGCCGGCGGGGCCGGAGGTGTCCTGGGTCCGGGCGGATGCCCGCGCGCTGCCGTTCCGGGCGGGCTTCGACCTCGTCGTGAGCTTCGGGGCGTTCGGCCACTTCCTGCCGCAAGAGCTGCCGGGGCTGTTCGGGCAGGTCCACTCGGTGCTGCGGCCCGGCGGCCGCTTCGCCTTCCCGGTGCTGGCGCCACCCCGGCCGACGTCCCCCGCGTACTGGATGCTGCTCGGCTTCGACGCCGTGATGCGGGTGCGGAACGCCGTGTGGCGGCCGCCATTCGTCATGTACTACCGGGCCTTCCGGCTCGGGGAGGTGCAGCGGGAGCTGGAACTCGCCGGGTTCCGGGTCGAGTTGGAGGCGCTGCCGGAGTTCGGGCGGCGGGATGACGGCAGCCCTCGGGTGCGGCTGGTGACCGCAGTCAGGACCTGAGCCCCGCCGGGGTCACGGGTCGGACGCGTCGAGCGCGCCGCCCAGCGCCAGTGCGATCGCCGCTTCCGGGTCCAACGCCCGTCCGTCGCCCGCCACTTCACTGAAGCGGGCGTCGCCGAGGGAGGCCCGCAGCCGGCGCTCGTACTCCCGGTGGAAGACCGTGCGGTCCGGTCTGCCGAGCTGCGGCAGGCCCGCCGCGTACCAGAGGCGGCGGCTGACGCCGAGGAGCCGGGCGGCGAGTTCGTCCTCGCCGCGCGCGGCCTGCGCGGCGACCAGCAGGTCGGCGACCGCGGCGGCGCCCAGCCGGTCGTGCACCCGCCACTTGGCGGCCAGTGCCGCACGCGCGTGCCGCACCGCCTCCTCCGCGCGCCCCAGGCCGATCCCGGAAAGGGCCACGAAGAAGTCGCCCCAGGCCCGCATCCACAGCTCCCCGCGCTCGGCGCACTCCGCCCGCAGCCGCTCGGCGACCGCCGCGCACCGCTCGAACGCGGCCTGGCCGGCCAGCAGATACGCCTGCAGAGCAAGGGTCAGCAACTGGAAGAACTCGGCCCCACCGTGCCCGGCCGGCGCCTGCCCGACGCTGCCGTACAGCACCGCCGACCGCGCCGACTCACCCCGCACCGCCAGGCTGGCCCCCGTCAACGGCAGCGCGGGGACGGGGAGGTGCCGCTCCTCGGCGAGCCACACATAGGCGGCGCTGACCGACTCGGCGGCCTCCAGGTCGTCCGGTACGACGGTGACGAGGCGATGCGCCCACACCGCGAGGGTGTGCTCGGGCCCGCCCTCCTTCGGCGCCCGGCGCAGGGCCCGCTCCAGGTAGGCGCGGCCCTCCTCGGTAAAGCCGCAGGCGAACCAGAAGTACCAGAGGGAGCCGGTGAGTTCGAGCGCGGTCTCGGGCTCCGGCGCCGTCAGGCACTCATCCACGGCGAGCCGCAGATTGGCGTGCTCGGCGCTCAGCCGCTCCGCCCACATGCGCTGCCCGGGCCCCAGCCACTCCGTCTCGCCCTGGCGGGCGATCCACCGGAAGTAGTCCCGGTGCCGGCGCCGTACCGCCTCCTGTTCGCCCAGCCCGGTCAGCCACTCGGCGCCGAACGAGCGGACCGTGTCCAGCATCCGGTAGCGCACCGGCGACTCCTGGCCGTCCCGGGCGACGATCGACTTCTCGGTCAGCGAGGCCAGCAGCGCCAGGATCTCCTCCGCGTCCAGCGGGCCGCCGTGGCAGACGAACTCGGCCGCCTCGACGTCCCAGCCGCCCGCGAACACCGACAGCCGGGCCCACAGCAGCCGCTCCAGGGGCGTGCACAGCTCGTGGCTCCAGCCGATCGCGGTGCGCAGCGTCTGATGCCGGGCCGGCCGCGGCCGGGCGGGGGAGACCAGCAGGTCGAAGCGGGAGCCGAGGCCCTCCAGGAGCCGGTCCGACGGGAAGCCGCGCAGCCGCACCGCGGCCAGCTCCAGCGCCAGCGGTATGCCGTCCAGACGGGCGCACACCGCGGCCACGTGCGCCCGGTTGGCGTCGGTCAGCGCGAACGACGGCACCGTCGCCGTGGCCCGGGCCGCGAACAGCGCCACCGCGTCGTCCCGTTCGCCCAGCGGCAGCGGGGCCACGGTCAGCAGCTGCTCGCCCGGCACCCCGAGCGGCTGCCTGCTGGTGGTCAGCACCCGCAACTGCGGGACGTTCGCGAGGAGTTCCTGCACCACCCGGGCGCACTCGTCCAGCACGTGCTCGCAGGTGTCCAGCACCAGCAGCACCGGCGCCCCCTCCAGGTGTTCGCACACCGCCTGCAGCAGCGGGCGCAGCGTCTGCTCCGCCAGCCGGGTCGCCTGCGCCACCGCGTTCGTGAGCAGGTCCGGGTTCCGCAGTTCCGACAGCTCCACGAGCCACGCGCCGCCGGGGAGACCGACTCGCGCGGCGTGGGCCGCCCGCAGCGCCAGCCGCGACTTGCCCACACCTCCCGGCCCCGTCAGCGTCACCAGCCGCTCGGTCCCCAACAGCCCGGCGATGACGGCGAGTTCGGCGCGCCGGCCGATGAAGGAGTTCGCCTCCGCGGGAAGGTTGCCGGTCCTGCCGCCCTGCACCGAGGCCGCCATCGTCCGCCCCCTCACCGGAACCGATGGCGGTCACCATAACCCCTCACGGGAGCCTGGTCGCGGGCGTACCGTGGAAGCGGTCCGCACACACAGGGAGGTGCGGGGATGCCCGTCGTACCCACCCGGAAAACCGTGGGACAGATGCGACACGGGGACCATCTGCTGCTCGGCTACGACACCGACGAGGAGCGCGAGACCGTACTCGCCGCCTTCCTGCTGGACGGCCTCGCCAGTGGACACCGCGGGCTCCTGCTGCCGCCCGCCGACATGCCGGCGGGACTCGCCCTCTCCTTCCTGGAAACGCACGGCTGCCGGGTCGACGACGAGATCGCGGCCGGCCGGCTGCGCGTCGACCCGCATCTGGCCGGGCCCGACGGGCTGTGGGACCTGGACGAGGTGATCCGCCGGGAGGCGCGCCTCGCGGTCGGCGACGGCTTCCTCGGCCTGCGCGTGTGCACGGAGATCCTGCGCGCCCGGGCCGGCAGCGGCCTCAAGTCCCTGCACGACACCGAGCTGCTGCTCGACCCCGTGTTCGCCTCGCTGCCGGTGCTCGGCATCTGCCAGTACGACCGCCGGGTCTTCGACGAGACGGAACTCGCCCCGCTCACCGGGCTCCACCACGGCCGGGTCGGCGCCGACGACGTCTGGCGCGACGACCTCCTCGCCATCACCCGCACCTTCGCACCCCCGGGCCTCGCGCTCGCCGGCGAGGTCGACGACACGAATGTCACCGCCGTGGCCCGCGCCCTGCACGCCGAGACCGTCCGCGCCCACGCCCGTACCGCGAACGGCTTCCGCACCCGCCTCGACCTGCACGAACTGAGCTTCATCGACGTGGGCGCCCTGCGTCTGCTGGTGTTCACCGCCCTCGGCCTGTCCGCGGCCGGCGGCACCCTCGAACTCTCGGGCGTCGCCCCGCACATCCAGCGGGTGATGCGCGTGACGGGCTGGGACCGGGTCCCGGGCCTGCGGATCGCGCCGGAGGGGAAGGGGCCGTGACCGTCCTCGTCGACGCCGACGACCGGCGTGACCGGCCGCCGCCGTCCCTCACCCGGCCGCGGGCAAGGTGAACTCGTAGACCAGCGCGTCCTGTTGGGCGTCCACGACCAGGTCGGTGATCTCCAGCGGGCGTGCGTACTGGTCGTGCACGCGCCGCCGCACCCGCACCGAGGGCGCGTCCGCGAGCGGGGTGATGGAGTCGCGGTGGTACAGGGTCAGGCCCGCCCGGCGCATCCAGTCGTAGGCGCGGCGCAGCTGTGCCGAGGCGGCGCCGTCCGCGCGGTCGCGGTAGCGGGCCAGCTCCTCGACCTCCGACAGGGCCACGGCCGAGAAGGACGTCACGGCCGTACGGCGGCCACGGCCGTCAGCGCCCGCGGACTCGTACCGGTGCACCAGCGTAGGCCGGTGCGGGGCGAGCCCGAGCGCCTCGGCATGCTCCGGCGGGGGAGTCTCCCAGGTGACCGTGGACCGGTCGGCCGAGGCGGGGTCCGCGGTCCGGGCGCCGAGCGGGAAGGCCGGCGCGGACGGGGTCTGCACCGGAAGGCCGGGCAGCGTGGCGTGGCTGCCGCGCCGGTCGGTGGCGACCAGGCCCTCCCGGCGCAGCACCTCCAGCGCCTGCCGTACGGTCTCTCTGCTGACCCCGAAGTGCTCGGCCAACTGCCGCTCGCCCGGCAGCCGTTCGCCGGGCGGGACGGTCCCGTCGCGCAGTTCGCCGAGCAACTGCGCGGCGACGTGCCGGTACAGCGGCCGCCCCTCGGCGGGGGCGTGATCGTGCGGGGTGGTGCGGGCCATGCCGCGCCTCCTGTTGGTGACGTGCCGTAGCCGTGCGGGCTGATTGCGTCACCAGATCTAGCATTGGTCTAAACCAACAAGGAAGACCGACCCGGTGGTTCGGCCGAAACCGCACCACTTGCAGTGGCGCCTACAGCGCGCCGTAGAGGGCCTCGATCAGCGCCATCTTCCGTGGGTCGTTGGCGATATGAGGCCCCATGCGGTTCATGACGTACCCCAGCGAGACGTCGGCCTCCGGGTCGGCCAGTCCGCAGGAGCCGCCGAAGCCGTCGTGTCCGAAAGCCTTCGGGTTGGGTCCGTACGATCCGTTCTCCCCGCTCAGCCACAGGCCGAGCCCGAGCTCCGTCTCGCCGTCGAGCCCGGCACCGAGCACCAGGTCCCGGCAACTGCCCTGCCCCTCGCGAACCCGCTCCGCCGCCGCCTCGGACAGGACGCGGTGGCCGTCGTACGACCCCCGCCCCGCGAAGATCGCGTACAGCGCGGCGACGGCGCGCGCGGTGCCGTGCCCGTTCGCGGCGGGGATCTCCGCGGCCCGCCACGCGGTGGTGTTGGCCTCGTCGGCGCCGACGACCGGATTGGTCAGCGCGGCGAGGGCCGCGGGCGTCAACTGGCTGAAGATGGCGGCCTGTTCGCTGCTCGACGCGGCGGGCGGATGCACCAGCTCCGCCGCCCGGCCGGCCTCCGTCTCCGGCAGCCCGACAGTGAAGTCGATCCCGAGCGGCCCGGTCACCTCACGCTCCAGGAACGCCCCCGGCCGCAGCCCGGAGACCCGCCGCACGACCTCCCTGACCAGGAAGCCGTACGTGAACGCGTGATACCCGGACGCCGTCCCCGGCTCCCACCAGGGCTCGGTCGCCGCGAGCCGCTCCGTCGTGAACTCCCAGTCGTAGAGCTGCTCCAGCGAGTGCGGCTCCCGTAGCCCGGACAGTCCGGCCCGGTGCGACAGCAGATGCCGTACGAGTACCTTCTCCTTGCCGGCCGCGGCGAACTCCGGCCAGTACCGGGCCACGGGCGCGTCGAAGTCGAGCAGCCCCCGATCGGCGAGGATGTGCGCGCACAGGGCGACGGGCCCCTTGGTCGTCGACCACACGTTGACGAGCGTGTCCCGCTCCCAGGCCCGGGTGCGCGCGGCGTCGGCCCACCCGCCCCACAGGTCCACCACGGTCTCACCGCCGACCCTCACGGTGACGGCGGCGCCGAGCTCCCCCCGCTGCCGGAAGTTCTCCTCGAACGCCTCCCGCACCGCCGCGAACCGTTCGTCGCAGTGACCGTCCACGTGTGGCTCGCGCTCCGCCATGGGATCCTCCGCCGTCCGCCGGAAACCCGGACCGCGACACTGCGGCCCGGGCATCCAGAACATACCGACTGGTCGGACTGGAGGGAAGGCCTCTCAGACGTACGACTTCAGCCAGCGCAGCTTGGTCGCCTCCTGGTAGGGGCCGCCGCCCTCGTGGTCGTTGAAGTCGTACACCTCGATCCGCTTGTCCTCGTGGGCCCAGGCGTTGAAGGCCGCGAAGACCGTCGAGGGCGGGCAGGTCTGGTCCTCCAGCGCCGCCGAGAAGAGCGCGGGGGTGCGGGCGCGGGCGGCGAAGTGGACGCCGTCGAAGTAGGCGAGGGTGCGCAGGGCGTCCGCGGACCGGCCGCGGTGGGTCTTGAGGAACAGGCCGATCTCGCGGTACGGGTGACGGTCCGTCAGGGTGGCCGCGCGCGGGTAGTCGCACAGGAAGGGGACGTCCGGGGCCGCCGCGACGACGTCCGGGACCAGGCCCGCGACGGCGATCGTGATGCCGCCGCCCTGGCTCGCGCCGAGGACGGCCGTACGGGAGGCGTCGGTCAGCGGATGGGAGCGGGCCGCCTCGACGGCGCGCACGGCATCCGTGAAGACGCGGCGGTAGTAGTAGTTCTCCGGCGCGTCGATGCCGCGCGTCATGAAACCGGGGTACGCGGGCGCCCCGCCCACCGGGTCCGCGGTGCCACCGCCGCCGCCCCACGCGCTGCCCTGGCCGCGCGTGTCCATCACGAAGTGCGCCCGCCCGGTCGACGCCCACAGCAGGTGCTCGTGGGGAAGGCCGCGTCCGCCGCCGTAACCGATGAACTCCACGACCAGCGGCAGCGGTTCGGCCGCCGCGGCGGGCAGCGTCAGCCAGCCCTTCACCGGGTGCCCGCCGAATCCCGCGAACGTCACGTCGTACACCCGCACCGTCGCCAGACCCGTGTCGACCGGCTCGAAGCGGGCGTCCAGGTCGTGCTCGTGGGCTTCCTGCAGCGTCTTGGACCAGAACGCGTCGAAGTCGTCGGGCTCGTCGGACGCGCTGCGGTACTCGTGGAGCTCGTCGAGGGGGAGGTCGAACAGGGCCATGTAGGACCGCCTTCGGGTAGGGACGTGCCGGATGATCACACCGTACGTGCGAGGTCGGACGACTCGCCAGGTCTCTCCCGGACCACGCCTCTACGATGACGCCATGTCGTCAGTCGTGGATCTGCTGGTCAAGGATGCCGGACTGCTGGTCGTCGACGGGGATCGGGAGATCCCCGGCGGCTGGCTGGCCGTGACGAACGGCCGGGTCGCGGCGGTGGGTCCGCCCGGGCGCGAGCCGGAGGCGCGTACGACCGTCTCCGCAGGTGGGCGGCTCGTAACCCCCGGACTGATCAACACGCACCACCACATCTACCAGAACCTCACCCGCTCCTACGCCCCCGCCGTGAACGGCACGCTCTTCGACTGGCTGACCACCCTCTACCCGCTGTGGTCCGCCCTCGACGAGGAGGCCGCCTACGTCTCGGCGTACGTCGGCATGGCCGAGCTGCTGATGGGCGGCTGCACCACGTCCTCCGACCACCTGTACGTCCACCCCCGCCCGAACCTCGTCGACGCCGAGATCCGCGCCGCCCGCGACATCGGCTTCCGCTTCCACGCCACGCGCGGTTCGATGACCCGGTCCGTCGAGGACGGCGGGCTGCCGCCGCGGAGCGTCACCCAGACCACGGACGAGGTCCTCGCCGACAGCGAGCGGCTGATCAAGGCGCATCACGACCCGGAGCCGGGCGCGCTGATCCGGGTCGCGCTCGCGCCCTGCTCGCCGTTCTCGGTGACCAAGGAGGTCATGACGGCCACCGCGGAACTCGCCGAGCGGTACGACGTACGCCTGCACACGCACCTCGCCGAGGACCACGACGAGGACGCGTACTGCCTTGAGACGTACGGCTGTCGGCCCGTCGAGTACTTCGAGGACTGCGGCTGGATGAGCGAGCGGACCTGGGTCGCCCACTGCATCTACCCCAACGACGACGAACTGCGCCGGCTCGCGGACGCGGGCGTCGGGGTGGCGCACTGCCCCAGCTCCAACATGCTGATCGGCGGCGGTACGGCCCGGGTGAAGGAGATGCGCGAGCTCGGGCTGCCCGTCGGCATCGGCTGCGACGGCTCCGCCTCCACCGACCACGCCTCGCTCTGGATGGAGACGCGGGGCGCCCTGCTGCTGGGCCGCTACCGCGGCGGCCCCGGCGCCATGACCGCCCGTGACGCCCTCGACCTCGCGACCCGCGGCTCGGCCCGCTGCCTCGGCCGCGCCGACGAACTGGGCCACCTGCGCCCCGGCGCCTGTGCCGACCTGGTCGTCTGGGACCTCCACGAGGTCGCCCTGGCGGGCGCACTCACCGACCCGGTCGAGTCCTGGCTCCGCTGCGGCCCGGCCCGCGCCTGGACGACGGTGGTGGGCGGCCGGGTACTGGTGGACCGAGCGGAACCGGTCCTGCCGGGACTGGCGGACGCGCTGCGGGACCATGGGCGGATCGCTCGGCGGATGCAGGGGGCCGAGTAGCGGGAGGGATCGACGGGACTGTCGGCGAACCGCGCTCACCGGACCGCGGTCGGACCGCGCTCGCCGGGACTGCTGTCGGACGTTGCTCGCGGGATCACCGGCAGGCTGTGCTCGGTGGCTCGGTGGCTCGGTGGCTCGGTGGCTCGGTGGCCCCGTCGTGGCTCCGCTCTGTCCGCCCGGTCGTCGTCACACCGTCCCCGCCGGCCCGCTGTCGGGCCCTCCCGCCTGCCTGCGTGTCCACAGGGGTTCTGTGCGGGTCCATTCCGTTTCCCACTCGGTCAGGCGGTGGCCGAGGGTGACGCGGTGGACGACGGCGTTGGCCAGAAGGACCACCGCCACCGTGCCGCCCGCCGCGCACGTGCCGATCGTGACCGCGTGCTGCCAGATCTGAGTCTGGCTTGGAGGTGGGGTGACCGTCCGGCCCTGGGCGTCGAGCCAGATGTCGACCGTGTCGCCGTGCCCGGTGCCCGCTGGGACACGTGCCCGGGTGGTGTGCGTGCCGGTGACCGGGTCCTTCCAGCGCACGTCCACCCGGAACGAGTGCTCACGTCCGCCCTGCACCGAGGGCAGCTGGTCGGGAGTCGTACCGATCACCTGGGCCCGCACCCGGTGCCTCTCGGCCCGTTCCGAGGCTGCGACGGCCCGTGCCTCGTCGTGCGCCCACCAGCCGACGAGCGCACCCACCAGGGGAGCACCCACGAACAGCAGGACGGCGGCGACCAGTGCCGTCCACGCCTCGACGACGTCCGACCGGCGCCGCAGCGGATTGCGCCGCCAGCGCCAGCCGCGCACCCGGGTTCGCATCTCGACCTCCTCGCCGTCACCGGAGCCGGAGGGGGCGTACCTTGTCAGGTCCGTATTGTCTCTCCGCACCGCGTTTGCGCGCGAGTGCCCGCAACAACCGGATACCCCACCCGCCGGAGATCGTTCACCGTGTTCCCGTGGTGGCACCGGAAAGTCAGCCGAAGCGCTCGATCCGGATCCGGTCCACGGGCTGCCCGGCGGCGACCAGCAGCCGCGACGCGTGCTCGGCGAAGGAGTTCGAGCCGCACACATAGGCCTCCCACCCACCCGGAGGCTGCTCGGCCAGGAGCGGCGCCACAAGTGCCGCGGTCATACGTCCCACCACCACACCCTCCGGCGCGCTCCGCGTGAACACGGGGGTCGTCTCCGCCCCGAACTCCCGCGCGTAGATGAGCTCCTCGGGACCGCGCGCCGACACCAGCAGACGCAGCGGTACGTCGAGCCCGCGCGCCCGGTGGTGCCGCACCATCGACATCAGCGGTACGACCCCGGAGCCCGCGCCGATCAGCAGCGCCGGCCGGTCGCCCGGCCAGGCGAAGAAGCCGCTCAGCGGACCGCGCACCTCGACCTCGTCACCGGGCCTGGCCACCGTATGGAACCACCCCGACACCTCACCGCCCTCGACATGGTCCAGGGTCAGCTCGATGTGCCCGGCGTCCTCGGGCGGGGACGCGATGGAGTAGTGCCGCTGGGCCGCGTAGCCGTCCGCGGCGGTCAGCCGCAGCATCAGATGCTGGCCCGGCAGATGCCCCGCCCAGTCGGGCACCGCGAACCGGAACGTCGAGGCGTGCGGCGTCTCGCGGCGGATCTCGGTGAGCCTGGCGGTCTGCCACACGGCTGCGGCCTGCTCGCTCACCGCGATCCGGCCGGGCACGGCGAAGCGGGTCGGGGGAGTGAAGGTCTCAGTCACCGGAGTACCGCTGCTCCTCCCACGGGTTGCCCCGCGCGTGATAGCCGTTCTGCTCCCAGAACCCCGGCTCGTCGTGGTCCAGCAGCCGGATGCCCGCGATCCACTTGGCGCTCTTCCAGAAGTACAGATGCGGCACCAGCAGCCGCGCCGGGCCACCGTGCTCGGGGTCCAGCGGCTTCCCCTCGTACTCGAACGCGATCCAGGCGCGCCCCCCGGTGAGATCGGCGAGCGGGAGGTTCGTGGTGTAGCCGGTGTGCGAGTAAGCGACGGCATGGGTGGCCGACACATGTGGCCGCACCACATTGAAGAACGCGTCCAACGACACGCCCCCGAACCGCACCCCGAACTTCGACCAGCTCGTCACACAGTGGATGTCGCCCCGGTACTCCGACACCGGCAGCGCGTGCGCCTGCTCCCAGTCCCAGCTGCGCGGCCGCTCCACGAGCCCGTCGACGCGGAAGCTCCAGTCGGCCGGCGTCAGCTCGGGAGTGACCTCCGCGGACAGGACGGGCCAGTCCTCGCCCGCGTCGTACTGGCCGGGCGGCAGCCCCGGGTCGTGGCCGCGGGTGCGCCCGGTGAAGCCTCGGGTGACGTTCATGCTTCAACCGTACGCTGCCGTCATCGGTGCTCCGTCCCTGGTCAGCACGGCGATCATTGCGGCCGTATGAACACTCTCACCCGTGGGGAATAGCCGATCGCCGATCTTCCTTGCCGACTGATGCCAGGCGTCAGCGAAGGAGAGTGGGAGCAATGCCGAAGGCCTACGTCTTCACCCGGTACGGCGGACCGGAGACCGAGGAACTCGTCGAGGTGGACCGGCCGGTGCCCGGCCCGGGCCAGGTGCTCGTCGAGGTGCGTGCCGCCGGAGTGAACCCGGTCGACTGGAAGCAGCGCACCGGCTACCGGCGGCCCGGCGAGAGCGGCGAGCGCGAGTTCCCGGTGGTGCTGGGCAACGAGGTCTCCGGAGTCGTCGTCGAGACCGGTGCCGACGTCGACGGGATCGCGGTCGGGGACGAGGTCTTCGGGAACACGCTGACCGGCGGCTACGCCGAGTACACCCTGCTGCCGACCGCCGTCACGGCCCGCAAGCCGTCCGCGCTCTCCTTCCGGGACGCCGCCACCCTCCCGGTCGCCGCGGCCACCGCCTACGACGGCATCCGCCAGCTCGACCTGCCCGCCGGCGCCACGGTCCTGGTCACCGGCGCGGGCGGCGGGGTCGGGATCGCGGCCGTGCAGATCGCCCGCGCCTTCGGGCTGCGCGTCGTGGGCGTCGCGAGCGAGGCCAAGAAGGACTTCGTCGAGCAGTACGGCGCGATCCACGTCCCGTCCGGCCCGGACCTCGCCGAGCGGGTGCGCGCGGCCGTCCCCGACGGTGTCGACGCCGTGTACGACCTGGTCGGCGGCGAGGTGCTCACCGAGGCCGCGAGCCTCCTCGACGACCGTACGAAACTGATCGCCGCCGGAGCGCCGGCCGAGGTCGTCGAGGAGCTCGGCGGGGCTCGGGTCGCCCGGGCCCGGACCGCCGCCGTGCTCGACGCGGTCGCCGAGCTGGTGGTGAAGGGTGATCTGGACCCGCATGTCACCCGGACCTTCCCGCTGGAGCGGGCCGGCGAGGCGCTGCGCACGGTCGAGGAGGGCCACGCCCGCGGCAAGATCGTGATCGAGGTCGCCGGATGAGCGGCATACTCGACAACCCCGCCCTGGCCTCCCTCACCGGCCCGCACGCGCACTTCGCGGAGCGCCGCGGCCGGGTGCTGCGCTACCCCGTCGACGTCTCGCCCTGGCTGGCGTTGCCCGACGAGCCGGACGCGGAGGACTGGGCGGACCTCGCGGCGCTCTGGGGCCCCGGCGCCGAGGTGCCGCTGCCCGGCTTCCGGGGCCGGGTCCCGGACGGCTGGGAGATCACCATGAAGATCGACGGCGTGCAGCTCGTCGACGACGGACTGGACGCCGCACCGGACCCGGAGGCCGTCCGCTTGGGCCCCGCGGACGTGCCCGAGATGCTGGACCTGGTCGCCCGCACCCGCCCCGGCCCGTTCGAGGCGCGCACCATCGAGCTCGGCACCTACCTGGGCATCCGCCGGGACGGCGCGCTGATCGCCATGGCGGGGGAGCGGCTGCACCCGCCCGGGTGGACCGAGATCAGCGCCGTCTGCACCGACTCCGCCTACCGCGGGGAGGGCCTCGCGACCCGGCTGATCCTGGCCGTCGCACACGGCATCCGGGAGCGCGGCGAGACGCCGTTCCTGCACACCGGCGCCGCCAACACCACCGCCATCCGCCTGTACGAGTCCCTCGGCTTCGCCCTGCGCCGCACCACCGTGTTCGGGGCGGCCCGGGCGCCCCAACACCTCCCGGACGGGAGGGCGTTGGCCGTCTCCTAGCCGTCGTCCTGCTGGGGCGTCCACGAGTTGTAGCGCACGAGGTAGTCGGCGAACCGTTCCAGATCGTCCTCGGCCCAGCCCGCGAGCCGCTCCCGGAAGGCCGCGCGCCGGCTGTCGGTCACCTGGGCGAGGATCCGGCGGCCCGGCTCGGTCAGATGCAGGACCTGGACGCGGTGGTCGTCCGGGTCCAGCCGCCGCTCGACCAGCCGGGCCCGCTCCAGCGCGGCCACCTGGCGGCTGACCGTCGACTTGTCGAGCGCGTAGTGCGCGGCCAGGTCGGTGGCCCGGCAGCCGCCGCTCTCCTCCAGGTGCCCGAGCAGGGTGTACGACACCAGGGACAGCTCGGGGTGCATGCGTCCCGCCGAGGCCCGGGCCCGGCGGGCGAAGACCGTCATCTCGCGCTGAATCGCCTCCACGGCCTCGTCCGCGTCCACCGGCACCTCCGTCGCTTGCTTGGTTGTACAGTACAACTTGAAGCGAGAGTTGTATAAGCCACCCATTGGGAGCTGCTGCTGTGCCTGGGCATGGGTCGGCTCCGGGCCCGCGCCCAAGGTGTTCACGCAGCCGGTCACGGACGACCCCACCGGACAGGGCCTGTTCTTCCCGCTGATCGCGCTGAGCACCGGCTCCTACGCCTCCGCACCGCGTGGAACGGCGCCGGTCGTCCGCGATGTGGCGGAGGCCGAGAAGGAGGCCGTCGGTGTCTGAGCGTTGGGGTAATGTGACCGGCGGCCGTGGATCGACCCGGTCGCCGGAGACCGAGGAGGTGAGACCCATTACCGCTGTGGCAGGTCGGGTGCTCTCACCTCGGATCGACGCGGATCACCGCCGGTAGGCGACCGCGAGAGCGCCCTTCGACTCCCCGAAAGGCTCTCGGCTTCCATGCCCCCATTCTCGCCCCCGTTCTCCCCGTCCGTACGTGACTCGGTCGTCGCCGCGCTGCGCGCCGCCGGCTGCGTCTTCGCCGAGGACGAGGCCGGGTTGATCCTGGCCGCCGCCCGCACCCCGCAGGAACTGTCCGGCCTGGTCGACCGCCGGGTCTCCGGCCTCCCGCTCGAACTCGTCCTCGGCTGGGCCGAGTTCCGCGGCCTGCGGATCACGGTGGAACCCGGCGTCTTCGTCCCCCGCCGCCGTACCGAGTTCCTCGTCGAACAGGCCCTCGCCCAGGCCCCGCGGGCGTCCGTCGTGGTCGACCTGTGCTGCGGCTCGGGCGCCGTCGGCACCGCTCTCGCCACCGCGCTCGGCGACGTCGAGCTGCACGCCGCCGACATCGACCCGGCCGCGGTGCGCTGCGCCCGCCGCAATGTCGCCGGCGTCGGCGGCCACGTCCACGCGGGCGACCTGTACGAGGCCCTGCCGGCCGACCTGCGCGGCCGTATCGACATCCTGGCGGCCAATGTGCCCTACGTCCCCACCGGCGAGGTCGCCCTGCTGCCGGCCGAGGCCCGCGACCACGAGCCGCTCGTCGCCCTCGACGGCGGCGGCGACGGTCTCGACGTCCTGCGCCGAGTCGCGGTAGAGGCGCCGCGCTGGCTGGCGCCGGGAGGCTGTCTGCTGGTCGAGACGAGCGCGGCGCAGGCCCCGGCGGCCGTCGAGGCCTTCACCGGCAGTGGTCTGACGGCGCGTCTCGCGACCGACGACGAGCGGTACGCGAACGTGGTGATCGGCGTCAGGCCGTAACGCGCCCGGCCCTCACGTCGTCGCGCCGCTCCCCGAAGGGCTCGGCGACAGGCTGGCCGGCGGTGAGGGCATCCGCCAGTCCCGCGGGCCGTGGCCCGGGAAGCCGCCGCCCGGGCCCCTGTCGCCCTGACCCTTGCCGTCGAGGGTCCCGGAGAGCACCCGGGTCGCCGTCCTTGTGCCGCTGTCCGAGCGGGTGCCGACCAGGAAGACGGTCTCGTCCTTCTTCAGGTCACCGGAGCCGGTGCTCTTCGTGCCGTCCTGCAGCACGGCCGTGTCGGAGTTCACGGTCCATGTCCACTCGGCGCCGTCCTCGCTCTTGACCGTGACCTGGTCGCCGGACACCTTCTCGACGGTGCCGCGCTGCCAGACCCGTACCACCCACTTGCCGGTGTCCTGGTCCTTGACGGTCGACTCGCCGTGCACGCCCATGCCGCCGAAGTCGAACCACCGTCCGCCGTGCCCGCCCTCGGGCCCGCTCGGGGACGGCGACGCCGACCCGGACGCGGAGGGCGTGGCGCCGGTGGCCGAACCGGTGCTGGTCGCGGCGTAGGCGACCGTGCCGCCCAGTGCCAGCACGGCGACCGTGGCCGCCGCGATGACCGCCCGCGACCGCGCGGAGCGTTTCCGCCACACCCTGTCCCAGGCGGGCTCCTGCGCCCGCTCGGGGCCGCCCGGACCGGTCATCACTTCCCAGTCCGGCGTGGTCTCGCCATGTACCTGGTCCGGCTCGTCCGTCACGGCTCGCTCCCATCGGCCACAGCACCCGGCATCGCATCCCCATGCCATGCCTTGCTGTGATTGTGCGATGGCGGGAATAAGGGGCAGGTAATCAATACCTGTGAGAACCGGGCCTGCGGGCCCGGTCGTTGGGGAACCTCACGGTCGTTGGGGAATCTCAACCCGCCTTCTGCACGCGGGCGATGAGCAGCGCCACGTCGTCGGAGTTGTCCGGCTGGTGCAGGGTGCGCAGCAGCAGGTCGCAGACCTCCTCCAGCGGCCGGTCGGGGCCGTCCAGCAGGGCGAGCAGCGCGTCCAGGCGTTCGTCGAGCGGGTGCTGGCGGGTCTCCACCAGACCGTCGGTGTAGAAGACCAGGCGGTCGCCGGGTTCCAGGTCGACCGTGGTGGTGGAGAAGGCGACGCCGCCGACGCCCAGCGGGGCTCCCGTGGGCAGTTCGAGCAGCTCCGGCGGGTGCCCGGCGCGCAGCCGGGCCGGCGGCAGATGGCCGGCGTTGGCGATCCTGCACTGCCACAGCTCGGGGTCGTGGACGGCGTACACACAGGTCGCGATGGAGTGGTCCAGGCCCTCGGTGATGCGGTCCAGGTGCTCCAGGAGCCGCGCCGGGTCGAGGTCGAGGGAGGCCAGCGTGTTCGTCGCGGTGCGCAGCCGGCCCATCGTGGCGGCCGCGTTGATGCCGCTGCCCATCACGTCGCCCACCACCAGCGCCGTCTTGCCGTCGTCCAGCGGGATCACGTCGAACCAGTCGCCGCCGACCTCGCTGGTTGCGCCCGCCGGCTGATAGCGGGAGGCGACCTCCAGACCGCCGGTGACCGGCGGATGGCTGGGCAGCAGGCTGCGCTGGAGGGTGAGGGCGGTGTCGCGGGCGTTCTGGTACCAGCGGGCGTTGTCGATCTGCACCGCCGCCCGGGCCGCCAGTTCCCGGGCGAGCAGCAGGTCGTCCTCGCCGAAGGGCAGCGGGTTGCGGATGCGCTTGAGATCGAGGGCGCCCAGCACCTCGCCGCGCGCGATCAGGGGTACGGCCAGATAGGAGTGGACGCCCGCCTCGGCCAGCAGCTCGGCCGCCTCCGGGGAGCGGGCGATGCGGGGCAGGTCGGCGGGCCGGACCTCGGCCACCATGACCGGCCGGCCCGTGCGCACGCACTCGGTGACCAGGCGGTCCGGGCCGTACCGGGCCACCTGCCCGGGCGGATCGGCCGCGCGCAGCGCCTCCGGGGCGTCGTCGGCCTCGACGGCCAGGGCCCGGATCACCGCCGACTCGGAGGGGCCCAGGCTGCTGCGTCTGCCTTCCACCACGGCTTCCAGGAGGTCCACGGCGGCGATGTCGGCGAGCTCCGGCACGGCCACGTCGGCCAGTTCGCGGGCGGTGCGGTCCAGCTCCAGCGTGGTGCCTATCCGGGCCGAGGCGTCCGCGATCAGCGCCAGCCGCCGGCGCGCGGCCTCGGCCTCTATGCCCGCCCGGTGCTGCTCGGTGACGTCGACGACCGAGCCCGCGAGGCCCAGGACGGTTCCGGTGGCGTCCTCCAGCCGGTACAGCGAGATCAGCCAGGCGCGCTCGTCCTCCGGGGCGGCCGGCGTCCACCCGACCGTCTTGTGGTCGACGACGGGCCGGCCGGTCTCCAGCACTCGGCGCATGGCCGTCTCGATGGCGTCGACGTCGAGGAGCGGCAGGACCTCGCGGACGGAGCGGCCGATGTGCTCGGCGGCGGGCACCCCGTTGAGCCGCTCCAGTGCCGGATTGACCGACACGTACCGCAGTTCGGTGTCGAAGACGGCGAGGCCGACCGGGGACTGCGTGATGACCTGCGTGGACAGCGCCACGTCCCGCTCCAGCCGCCGTACCGTCGAACGGTCGGCGCACAGCCCCAGCGCGTACACGTCGCCGTGGTCGTCCAGCAGCCGCATGTTGCGGAACTCCACCAGGCGCGTGCTGCCGTCCTTGCGCCGGATGGGGAAGGCCCCGGCCCAGCTCTGGCCGGTGAGCATGACGTCGGCGAAGAGTTTGACCACCAGGTCCAGGTGTTCCTCGTGGACCATGATCCGGGCCGCGTACTGGCCGAGCGCCTCCTGCGCCGGATAGCCGAACAGCTCCTCGGCCTGCGGGCTCCACAGCACGACGTGCCCACGGGCGTCCAGGACCACCGAGGCCACCCCCAGCACGTCGAGCAGTCCGCTCGGCCGCACCGACTCCGGGCCCTCGTCCACCGGAAACCCAGGTGCACTCATTCCACGCACCGCCTTCGCCCGTTCGCGCGGCACGCCGTCCCCCGTGCCGACTCCCCATGTTCTACCGCGTTCAACCGTCCCTGTGACGCCCCCGTCGCCCACCTCCACCATCCCTCAACACACGCGGGAGCGTCCCCTTCGGCGGGGACGACAGTACCCGGCACCGACCGTCGCCGAGCCGAAAGCCCCCGTTAGCCTGTTGGTCTGTACATGACCACGCTGGCGGGCCAGACTGTCCGCCGAGCACGCCCCGCGCCCACCCCCGCCATGGAGGAGCCCTCCCATGCCCCTGCGCGCCCGGCAACGTTGTCAGGCAGCTCTCACGGCTGCCCTCGCCCTCGCCGCCGCCGCGGTCCTGTCGGCCGCCCCGCCCGCCTCCGCGGCCGACACCTGGACCGAGGTCGGCTCCGACCGCGCCGACCCGCTGACCGAGAGCCAGGGTCTGACCTCGGTCGAGGTACCGGCGAACAGCGCCAACCGGTACACCGGCATCGGCACCATCCCGGTCAGTGTCTCCAGCCGCGGCTGGAACCACGTCGGCGACCCCGACGAGTCCTACGACGGCTATTACGTCGAGCCGTACCAGGCGGACTCCGGCACCGCCAAGATGTACCGGGCCCAGGCCCCCGACGGCACCTGGTCGGAGTACGTCCACACGCTCGCCTCCGGCGAGGCCCTCAACAACTCCTGGGACGCGATCTCGCCCGACAGCCAGTACATGCTCTCCGGCGAGTACGGCACGATGACCCGCTTCCTGGTCTTCCCGACGCCGGGTGCCAACAAGAGCACCTCGCCGTCCGCGAACCTCCCGCTGGCCTCCGTCGTCAACCTGGACCACGCCGTGCGCGACGTCCAGGGCTGCGACTTCACCAGCGCGACCACGCTGCTGTGCTCCTCGGACGACCCGGACGGCAGCCTCTTCGGCTACACCAAGCCGCTGCTCCAGATCGACCTGTCCGCCCAGCCCGGCACCGCGAACGTCACCGGGCATGTCACCGCGCTGCGCCAGCTCCCGCTGCGCAGTTCCTGCTCGGGCACCTTCGAGGCGGAGGGCATCGACTACGACCGCCGTACCGGCACCCTGCGCGTGATCGTGGTCTCGCCCGGCTTCTGCGTGCTGACGGACAGCAAGACGTACCGCTTCACCAAGAGCTGAGCTCTCGCTGGTCCCGGACGGACTGTGGTGCTTTTCTGGGGATGTGGCGCGGTTCGCGGGGAACCCGCACGGCTGCGCCCACCCCAGGAGAGGAGCGATCACGATGGACCGTGAGCGACTGCACGACGAGTCCGTCTCCCTCGAGATCAGCGGATGCAGCAAGGAGGACGCGCGGATCGTGTTCGACACGCTGTGCGCGTGCTTCGAGTCCGACCGCGGTGCCGACGAGGTGCCGCAACAGCTTCATGAGACACGGCCGATGGTGTGGCTCGGCACGTTCGAGGTGACCGACGCGCACAGCTGCCCGGCGCCGGCCCGCCTGTCGTCCTCGGTGGAGGCCGACGCGCAGGGCGGTTACTGGGCGATCGAACGGCTGCGCGCGACCCTGGACTCGATGTTCACGGTGCGTGACCTTTCGTCGGCGTCCGGAGACCAGGAGCGGGAGCTGCACGTGGTCCTCGAGAGTCGCTGATCACAGAGTCGGGCCCTCGTTGTGCAACTAGTTGCATAAAACGTTCGCGGTCCTCTACAACAGAGGCACGACACCGCGACGGAGGGCCCGATGAGCCGCTACCCCCATCTGCTGAACCCGCTCGACCTGGGCTTCACCACGCTGCCCAACCGCGTCCTCATGGGCTCGATGCACGTGGGCCTGGAGGAGGCCGAGCGCGGCTTCGAGCGCATGGCGGAGTTCTACGCCGCCCGGGCGCGCGGCGGAGTGGGCCTGATCGTCACCGGCGGCATCGCCCCCAACGAGGCGGGACGGCCGTACGACGGCGGTGCGAAGCTGACCACCGACGCCGAGGCCGAGCAGCACGCGGTGATCACCGAGGCGGTGCACCGCGCGGGCGGACGCATAGCCATGCAGATCCTGCACTTCGGGCGGTACGCCTACCACCAGGAGCTGGTCGCGCCGAGCCCGCTGCAGGCGCCGATCAGCCCCTTCCCGCCGCGCGAACTCACCGACGACGAGGTCGAGCGGACCATCGACGACTACGCCCGCGCCGCCCGCCTCGCCCGGCAGGCCGGCTACGACGGTGTGGAGATCATGGGCTCCGAGGGCTACCTCATCAACGAGTTCATCGCCGCGCAGACCAACCGGCGCACCGACCGCTGGGGCGGATCGTACGAGAATCGGATGCGCTTCCCCGTCGAGATCGTGCGGCGGGTGCGCGAGGCCGTCGGCGAGGACTTCATCATCATCTACCGGCTGTCCATGCTGGACCTGGTCCCGGGCGGTTCCACCCTCGACGAGGTGATCACGCTCGCCAAGGCCGTCGAGGCGGCCGGTGCCACCATCATCAACACCGGCATCGGCTGGCACGAGGCCCGCATCCCCACCATCGCCACCTCCGTGCCGCGCGGCGCCTACACCTGGGTGACGAAACGACTCATGGGCGAGGTGTCGGTCCCGCTCGTCACCACCAACCGCATCAACACCCCCGAACTGGCCGAGGAGTTGCTCGCCGAGGGGTACGCGGACATGGTCTCCATGGCCCGCCCGATGCTCGCCGACCCCGACTTCGTCGCCAAGGCCGCTGACGGGAGGCCCGAGGCCATCAACACCTGCATCGGCTGCAACCAGGCCTGCCTCGACCACACCTTCAGCGGGAAGATCACCTCCTGCCTGGTCAACCCGCGCGCCTGCCACGAGACCGAACTCGTGCTCTCCGCGACCCGGTTGAAGAAGCGCGTCGCCGTCGTCGGCGCCGGACCGGCCGGCCTCGCCTGCGCCGTGACGGCCGCCGAACGCGGCCACGAGGTGACCCTCTTCGACGCCGCGAGCGAGATCGGCGGCCAGCTCAACGTCGCCCGCAAGGTCCCGGGCAAGCAGGAGTTCGACGAGACGCTCCGCTACTTCCGCCACCAGCTCACCGCCCACGGCGTCGACGTACGCCTCAACACCCCTGTCGAGGCAGGTGACTTGGCGGACTTCGACGAGGTGGTCGTCGCCACCGGCGTCACCCCCCGCACCCCCGACATCCCCGGCGTCGACCACCCGAGCGTCGTCGGCTACCTGGACGTGCTGCGCGACAACGCCCCCGTCGGCGACCGCGTGGCCGTCCTCGGCGCGGGCGGCATCGGCTTCGACGTCGCCGAGTTCCTCACCGACGGCGGCGACAAGGCGAGCGAGGACCCGGCGACGTACTTCCGGCAGTGGGGCGTCGACATGGACTACGCGGCGCCGGGCGGACTCGCCACGCCCGAGCGGACCGCCCCGCCGCGCACCGTCCACCTGCTCCAGCGCAAGACCAGCAAGGTCGGCGCCGGCCTCGGCAAGACCACGGGCTGGATCCACCGCACCGAGCTCAAGCACCGCGGCGTCACCATGGTCCCGGGCGTCCGCTACGACCTCATCGACGACGCCGGGCTGCACGTCACGGTCGGCGAGGAGTCCATGGTCCTGCCCGTCGACACGATCGTGCTGTGCACCGGGCAGGAGCCGCGCCGCGACCTGTACGAGGAACTGCTCGCCGCCGGCCGCAGCGCGCACCTGATCGGCGGCGCCGACGTGGCCGCCGAACTGGACGCCAAGCGGGCCATCAAGCAGGGCACCGAGGTCGCGGCGGCCCTCTAGGGGCGCTCCCTAGGATGACTCCATGTCACTCCCGCACGCGATCCTGACCGCCCTGCTCGAAAAGCCGTCCTCGGGGCTGGAGCTGACCCGCCGGTTCGACAGGTCGATCGGCTACTTCTGGTCGGCGACGCATCAGCAGATCTATCGCGAGCTGGGAAAACTGGAGGCCGAGGGGCACATCCGGGCGCTGCCGAGCGAGCAGCCGGCCCGCGGGCAGAAGAAGAGCTACGAGGTCCTGCCCGCGGGCCGCGCCGAACTGGCCCGCTGGACCGCCGCGTCCCAGGACCCCAAGCCGCACCGCGACCCCCTGCTGCTGCGGATGCGCGCCTCGGCCGTCGTGGGCACCGACGGCATCGAGGCCGACCTGCGCCGTCATCTCGCCCTGCACCGTGAGCAGTTGGCGGAGTACGAGGAGATCGAGAAGCGCGACTTCCCGCCCGGCAGGGACACTCCCCAGGACCGGCTGAGGCACCTCGTGCTGCGGGCCGGCATCGATCTGGAGACCTTCTGGACGCAGTGGCTCACGCACGCGCTGGAGGAGTTCGGCGAACTCCCCGACACCGGTCCGGCGTGAGTCCCGCGGTGGTCAGAGCCGGTACGGCTTGGCGCGGCGGCGCAGGTACCAGCCCGTCGCGATGACGCCCGTACCGACCAGGGCGCTGCCCACCGCCAGGGTGAGCGGACCGTAGTCCCGTACGGCGCCGCCGAGACCGCCCATGACGCCGAGCGAAGGCGAGGAGGTCGCGGAGATCGTCGGGGTGGAGGCGGCCGAGACGATGACCGACTGGCTGCCCGCGGTGGTGTTGTTGGAGGCGCACATGACCACGACGGTGTAGGTGCCGGGGCTCACGCCCTGCCAGGCGGCCGTCTGGAGACTGGTCGTCCCCGACAGGGCGACCTGCCGGCCCTGGGCGAAGTTCGCCTGACTGCTGCCCAGCAGTGAGGCGGTGCCCCACATGCCGCTGGAGCTGGTCTGGTTGCACACCGTGGTGGTCACCGACACGGTCGAGCCACTGGTGCTGACGGAGATCCCCGTGCCCAGGGCCGCGGCGGGGGTGGCTGCCAGGGCGACCGGAAGCGCGGCGGCCGCCACGGCCAGGCCGGAGCGGAGGAGAAGCGGTGAGTTGCGCATGGGACTGCCCTCCGGCGGCACGGTCGGCGGTACATCCCTAGCGCCGCCGAGGATCGGGAGACGCCCGTGCTGCCTCAGGGGAAGCCAACGTGCCCCCGGCCCGCCGCGCATGCGGGCGACGGCCGGGCAGGTGACGGATTACTTCGTCCGGCCCACAGGAGCGCGCTCAGCCCGTGGTCACCGTCCGCTCGGCGGTGAAGCCGCCCCAGGTCCCGTCGGGCAGCTTCGCCCGGATCCGCACCCGGTGGGTCTCACCCGCTTCCCGGCCGACGTAGAAGGAGTACGTCGCCCGGTCGCGCGGCGCGTTCCCGCCGTACACCAGCGAGGTGGCCGGCTGCCCGTCCAGGCGGATCTGGTACTCGGCGATCACGCCGTCCGCGCGGGGCGGGATCCAGGCGAGGTCGAGGTAGTAGGCCCCGTCGGCGCGGTGGGTCGTCGCACGGAAGCCGGTGGGCGCGGTGGCGCGGCCGTCGTCGGTGCCGGGGGTGGTGAGCCGGACGGTGGCGCCGGGCGGCGAGACGTTGTCGGCGGCGTCGCGGGCCCGGACGGTGAAGGCGTAGCGGGTGCCCGGCCGCAGCCTGGTCACCACGGTCGCCGTCTGGGCCCCGCCCACGCTGTGGATCTTCGAGCCGCCCTGGTAGACGTCGTACGACACCACGCCCGTGTCGTCGGTCGC
This sequence comes from Streptomyces cylindrosporus, assembly GCF_022698165.1. Classification (GTDB taxonomy): domain Bacteria; phylum Actinomycetota; class Actinomycetes; order Streptomycetales; family Streptomycetaceae; genus Streptomyces; species Streptomyces cylindrosporus. Next base: position 9,697 of record NZ_JALDAY010000026.1, on the reverse strand, counting down.
GGCGGACCAGGACAGCTGCACCGCCCGGCTGCCGACCACCCGGCCCCGGGCCCCGCCCGGCACGGTCGGCGCCCGGCCGTCCGCCGCGACGGCCGCGGGTGTCGTCGCGCGCACCTCGCGGCCGGGCGGGCCGAGCCGCCCGGCGGTGTCCCGCGCCCGCACGGTGAAGACGTACCCGGTGGACGGCCTGAGCCTGCTGACGTCCACCATGTGCTCGGAAGCGGGCACGTCCTCGACCTTCGTACGGCCGCGGTACACCTCGTACACCTCGACGGGCGGCTCGGCCGTCACGGCGTTCCACATCACGTGCACGCTGGTGGAACTGCCCGCGGCGGCCGTGACGCCCGCGGGCGCGGCCGGCACGCGGCCCTCGTCGGCCTCGCTCCGCCCGCAGGCCCCGAGCAGGGCCACGGCCGTGCACAGCGCGAGGGATCGGTGCAGGAGAACGGCGGCACGGCGCACGGCTCTGCCTCCCCGGACGGCGCGATGCAATGGTCCGGACCAATATGGCGCGGTCGGCGGGACCGCATCAAGAGGGCGGCCGGGACCGGAGGCCGTTGGTGACCGCGCGCGGGAGTTACGTATGCTGAAGCTCCTCACGGCCGAACTCTCCATGAGGGCTCGGGAGTTCATGCCGGTGGCGCGGGCCGCTGTCGTCGCTGTTCCCGCGCCGTGACGCGGGCGGCCGGGCGGCCGGAGCCGACACCGGCTCAGGTCCCCGGCCCCTGCGCGCAGTTCGGACGGACCCCTCCGAGGCGCGGGCGTGCACCGTCCGGACCCCCTGCGGTGGCCGCATGATCGAAACGACACCAGATTGGGCTGAGTGTCCGTCAGTGTCCCCCAGGAGAGGGTCCCTTATCGTGCGTGTCCCGTCGCTGACGCTGGCCGTGGCCTGCGCCGCCCTGCTCGCCCCCGCCCTGCTGCCCGCCGCCGACTTCCGCTTCGACGAGGAGCCCGTGGCCTGGCGCGAGGGCGACGTCCGTGCCGCCGACCTGCTGGCCAAGGTGCGTGACTGCGTCCAGATCTCCCGCGGCCGCTACCGCAGCGACGACGGGAAGCCCGCGAACATCCCGGTCTGCGGCACCCGGGACGCCGTCTTCTGGAAGGCCGACCTGGACATCGACTGCGACGGGCAGACGGGCCCGCGCTGTAACCGCCGCAGCGACCCGCTGTTCTCCCCGCTCACCGCCTACCAGCAGACCGACGGCCGCTATCTGAGCGCCGAACGCCTGCCGTACATCGTCGTGCCGGCCGCGAGCGGCATCTGGAACCACCGCGCCCACGGCGTGCACGGCGGCGCGGTCGCCGCGGTCGTCTACCGGGACCGGGTGCAGTACGCGGTCGTCGGCGACATCGGCCCGCACGACATCATCGGCGAGGCGTCCTACGCCACCGCCAAGGGCCTGGGCATCACCCCGGACCCGCGCGGCGGCGGCACGCCCTCCGGTGTCACCTACATCGTCTTCAGGGACTCGCAGGTCAAGCCGATCGAGGACCACGCAGCCGCCGTCGCGACCGGACAGCGGCTGGCGCGGATGTTCGTGAACGGCAAGTAGGGCGCCTCAGACCGCCGACCAGCCGTCGTCGACGGCCAGGACCACGCCGTTGATGTTGCTCGCCGCGTCCGAGGCGAGGAACAGGATGGCGGCGGCCTGCTCCTCGGGCTGGGCGAGGCGGCCCACGTTGACGAAGTGCGGGCCCAGGGCGGCCGGGCCGTGCGCGCCCTGGTCGGCGTCCACGGTGATGTTGGTCGCGGTGCCGCCGGGGGCGATGGCGTTCGCGCGGATGCCCTGCTTGCGGTACATCACGGCCAGGTTCTTGGTCAGCCCCACCACGCCGTGCTTCGAGGCCGTGTAGGCGGCACCCGCCGCGCTTCCCCGCAGGCCGGCCTCGGAGGCGGTGTTCACGATGGCGCCCCGGCCCGCCTCCAGCATGTGCGGCAGCACCGCCCGGGTGAGCAGGAACGGGGCGGTGAGGTTGACCCGTATCACCCGCTCCCACTCGTCGTCGGCCACGTCCGCCAGCGCCGACATGCGGTCCATGATCCCGGCGTTGTTCACCAGCACGTCGACGCCGCCGAAGGTGTCCACGGCGGTGCGCACCACCGCGTCCACCACGGCCTGCTCGCTCAGGTCGCCGACGGCCGCGACCGCCGTGCCGCCCGCCTGCTCGATCTCGGCGACGACTTTCTCGGCGCCCTCCGCGTTCAGGTCCGCGATCACGACCCGGGCGCCCTGGGCGGCGAAGGCCAGTGCGGCGGCGCGGCCGATGCCCGAGCCCGCTCCGGTGACGATCACGCTGCGTCCGTCGAATCCGCCGGCCATGTGGTGCTCCTGTTCCTGTGGTTCCTGTTCGATCACCACCCTACGACTTAATGTCTCCTAGTGACATAAAGTCTTGGTGGAGAATTCCGGAGGAGTGATCACCCGAGCCGGAGGACCGCATGACCGCCGCCCGCGGACGCACTGGACGACCGCCCCTGACCGACGAACGCAAGGCCGAGATCCGGCTGGACATCGCCCGGGCCGCGGTGGACCTGTTCGTCACCCAGGGCGTCGCGGCGACCACAGGTGAGCAGATCGGACAGGCGGTCGGGGTCTCGGCCCGGACCGTGTGGCGCTACTTTCCCAGCAAGGAGGCGTGTGTACGGCCGCTGTTCACGGCCGGCATCGACCTGCTCGCCGCGCGGCTGCGGGAGTGGCGGCAGGGGCAGCCGCTGGAGGAGGCCTTCGAGGGGGAGATCACGTCGGACCTGCGGATCGTCGCCGGCCCCGACCGGGCCACCGTCGGGGCCCTGGTCCGCCTGACCCGCACGGAACCAGGCCTGCGCGCCATCTGGCTCCAGACGTACGACGAGGCCGAGCCGGCCTTCGCCCGCGCCCTCGCCGAGCGCGCCGGACTCCCCGCCGACGACCTGCGGCCCGCCATCCAGGCGGCGATGTTCAACGCGGCCCTGCGCGCGGCCGTCGAGCACTACGCCTGGAGCAGCGCCGACACGGACCTGGACCGCACGGCGGCGGAGGCCGAGCTGACACGGACGATGCGCGCGGCCTTCGCCGCCGTGGCAGCCGGCCTCGGCTGAAAGCCCGGCTCACACCTTCCGGTACGTGTACGCCTCCGCTGCCGCCGCTTCCACCGCCGCGAGGTCGGCGCCCGTCGACGCCGTGACGACCGCGGCCACCGCGCCCTCCACGAACGGCGCGTCCACCAGACGTGTGCCCGCGGGGAGTTCGTCGCCCTCCGCGAGCAGGGCCTTCACCGTGAGGACGGCGCTGCCGAGGTCGGTGAGGACGGCGACACCCGCGCCCCGGTCCACGGACGCGGCAGCCGCGGCGATCAGCTCCGCACTGGTGCCGAGCTCGCCGCCCTCGGTGCCGCCCGCAGGCGCGACGGGCACGGCGGTGCCGCCGCCCGCCAGGCCCTTCGCCAACTCGGCGACGGACGCGGCCACTTCGGCGCTGTGCGAGACCAGGACGATGCCGACCAGCTTGTCGTCACTCACCGCTCGCTCCGCTCGCTTCCCGGAGCCCCGCGATGAGCAGCGCCGACGAGGTGGCGCCCGGGTCCTGGTGACCGATGCTCCGCTCACCCAGATAGCTCGCCCGCCCCTTGCGGGCCTGCAGCGGGGTCGTCGCGAGCGCACCCTCCTCCGCGGCGGAGCCGGCCGCGGCGAAACCGTCGCCGAGCGCGTCCACGGCCGGTACCAGCGCGTCGATCATCGTCTTGTCGCCCGGCGCCGCACCCCCGAGCGCCATGACCGCGTCCACCCCGGCCCGCAGCGCCCCGGCGAACTCCTCCTCGCTCACCTCGGCGGCGTCCCCGAGCGCCTTGCCGGTCCGGCGCAGCAGCGTGCCGTACAGCGGCCCCGACGCGCCGCCGACCGTCGAGATCAGCTGCCGTCCGGCCAGCGTCAGCACCGCGCCCGGGGTGTCCGGTGCCTCCTTCTCCAGCGCCGCGGCCACCGCCCGGAACCCGCGCTGCAGATTGCTGCCGTGATCGGCGTCCCCGATGGGGGAGTCGAGGGCGGTGAGCCGTTCCGCCTCACGGTCGACGGACGCGGCGGTGGCCGTCATCCAACGGCGGAAGAAGTCGGCGTCGAGCACTGGATCTCCTTGCGTGGTAGGTACGTTGACACGCTTGCCCGCTGTCCTACATCCCCCAGCGCAGGCCCGGCGTCTTCACCGGCGCGTCCCACAGCCTGAGCAGCTCCTCGTCGATCTGGCACAGGGTGACCGAGGCGCCCGCCATGTCGAGCGAGGTGACGTAGTTGCCGACCAGGGTGCGGGCGACGGCGACCCCGCGGGCGGTGAGCACGCGCTGCACCTCGGCGTTGAACCCGTACAGCTCAAGCAGCGGTGTCGCGCCCATCCCGTTGACCAGGACCAGGACCGGGTTGCGCGGCGGCATGTCCTCCAGGATCGCGTTCACCGCGAACTCGGCGATCTCGCCCGAGGTCATCATCGCGCGCCGCTCCCGGCCGGGCTCGCCGTGGATGCCGATGCCCAACTCCAGCTCGCCGGGCGGCAGATCGAAGGTGGGGCTGCCCTTGGCGGGGGTGGTGCAGGCGCTGAGGGCGACGCCGAAGCTGCGGGAGTTCTCGTTGACCTGCCGGGCGACCGACTGGACCCGCTCCAGCGGCTGCCCCTCGTCCGCCGCCGCGCCGGCGATCTTCTCCACGAACAGCGTCGCCCCGGTGCCACGCCGGCCGGCCGTGTACAGGCTGTCCGTGACCGCCACGTCGTCGTTGACCAGCACCTTGGCGACCTGGATGCCCTCGTCCTCGGCGAGCTCGGCCGCCATGTCGAAGTTCAGCACGTCACCCGTGTAGTTCTTCACGATGAACAGCACACCGGCCCCGCTGTCCACGGCCGCCGCGGCCCGCACCATCTGGTCGGGGACCGGCGAGGTGAAGACCTCGCCCGGGCAGGCCGCCGAGAGCATGCCGGGGCCCACGAATCCGCCGTGCAGGGGCTCGTGCCCGGAGCCGCCGCCGGAGACCAGGGCGACCTTTCCGGCCACGGGGGCGTCCCGTCGTACGACCACCCGGTTGTCCACGTCGACGGTCAGCTCGGGATGGGCGGCCGCCATGCCGCGCAGCGCGTCGGTGACCACGGTTTCCGGAACGTTGATCAACATCTTCATGGGTTCCTCCTGGTGAGACGCGCGTCCGGTCCGGGCCCGTATACCCCGGCCACAGTCGGCAGTATCCGCGTTCGGGCGGCGCAGGTCACGTGTCCGGAGGATCCCGGGCGTGCTACGGCGACGCGTTCAGCTGGTCTTGTGCCCCCATCGCGGGCCGACCGTGTCCCATTCCCGGCCCCACCGGTCCTCCCGGCGCCGGTCCAGCCTCCAGCGTGCCGCGGCGCCCGCCCCGGCCGCCAGACCGGTCGCGGCGAGCGCGGCGCTCGCGCCCAGGAACGCCGCTTCGAGGGCCGCCCCCGCCGGGCTCGGCGGCGCGGTGGTCAGCTCGCCCTTCGCGTTGGTCCAGACCTCCATCCGCGCTCCGGCCTTCGGTGAGGCGCTCACCACGGTCGTGTCGGTACGGGCCGATCCGTCGGGCCGCGTCCAGCGGACGGTCACCAGGGACCGGTAGCCGCGCGCCGCGGACTGCGCGGCATCGGAGACGACGACGGCCTGTACGGGCGTCCGCTCGGCGCGCTGCTGCGTGAAGACGTCGTCGGCGGCACGGGCCGTCACCGCGCCGGCGAGCGTCCCGCCCACCGCGACGACCGCCCACACGGCCAGTACGAGCCACGCCTCGAGAACGTCGTCGCGGCGGCGCAGCGGATTGGCCCGCCACCGCCACAGCCATTGCTTGGTCCGCCTGCCAGTACGCATGGGTCCGCTCCGTCTCGTAGTCACTGCGACCAACGTGACGGCTGCGGCTGCGCGGGGGCATGGGCCGGACAGGGGGAGCCGTGGGGCCGACCGGGACCAAGTCGGGGCCGAGCATGGGCCGTTCAACCCCCTCGGCCGGGCGGCGCGCGTCCCGGTCGTGCGCGGTGTGCCTGACCGGCCGCCCATGAGGGACCATCGGCCCCTCTCCAGGCCGTCCGAGCGGGCCCACGCTCGAAGGCATCCGTACCCGTTCCGAAACCAGTGCGGGAGGGAGGGCACCATGCGATCCACGCCTCTCGACGCCGAGACCCTGGAAAGCTGCGTCGCCGCCGCCGTGGCCGCGCCGTCGTTCTTCAACACCCAGCCGTGGCGCTTCCGGCTGAACCCCGAGGACGTCGAGTTCGAGGTGCGTGCGGACCCGGAGCGGAGCCTGCGCCACGCGGATCCCGTCGGCCGCGCCCTGCACCTGTCGGTGGGCGCGTCCGTCTTCAACCTCCGCGTCGCGGTGGTCCACTTCGGCTGGACGCCCGTCGTACGGCTGCTTCCGCGCCCCGGGGAGCCGGGGCTGCTCGCCACCCTGCGGCTGACCGGATCCGCCGGCCGGCACACCGCGCAGCACCGCGGCGACCTGTATCCGGCGCTCTGGCGCCGACACAGCAGCAGGTTCCCGTTCTCCGACCGGCCGGTCGCGTCACCGGCACGTGCCGAACTCGCCGAGGCCGCGCACGCGGAAGGTGCCACGCTCGGTTTCCTGGACGGGGCCGAGACCGCTCGTCTGCTCCGGCTCACCGCGGAAGCCGAGCATCGCAACCGCGTCGACTCCGACCGCGGCACGGAGAGCCGCCGCTGGGTGCACCGGGACGCGGACGACACGCACGACGTGGGCCTGCCGTGGACCGCACTCGGCCCGCAGGACGCGCGGGAACGCATTCCCATGCGGGACTTCACCGCCGCGCGCCACGCGGAGCGGCTGTCGGCCCAGGACTTCGAGACCACCCCGGTCATCGCGCTGCTCCGGACCGAGCACGACCGCCGTACGGACTGGCTGCGCGCGGGAGAGGCGCTCGAACACGTCCTGCTGGTGGCCACGGCCCTCGGTCTGCGCGCGTCCCTGCTGCACCAGCCGATGGAGTGGCCCGACCTGCGCCGAGACGTGAGCCCGGACCCCGAGCACACCGGCCATGCCCAGATGCTGATCCGCCTGGGTTACGGCCCCGAGGGCCCCGTCACCCCACGGCGCGCGGCCGGTTCCCTGCTCGACGCGGAGGCGCAGCGGCGCTGACCGGAACCGTCCCCGGCGGGTCCGGTCAGCCGGCCGCGACACCGACGGCGTCCTGCCGGCGGGCACCGAAGAGATCGGCGGGCAGATCCGGGTGGATCTCGAAGACGCCGGCGAGGCGGGCGGGCCGCAGGACGCGCATGAGGCGATCACGGTCGGCGACCAGCCGGAGCCTGCCCTGCCGGCCCCGCACGCGGTTGTGCGCCTGGCACAGCAGCCGCAGACCGCTGCAGTCGATGAAGGTCACGGGACGCAGATCCAGCACCAGATCGGGACACGCCCCCGCGGTGAGGGCGTCGATGCGCACGGACAACGGCAACGCCGTGAGGATGTCGATCTCGCCGCGCAGTTCCACGACGGTTGCATCTCCGACGGTGCGTTCCGTGTGGCAGGACGCGGTCGTGGTGCGGTTCTCGGCCATACGCAGATCAAAACCCGGCGCCGGACCCGGTGGAAGGGCCGGTCGGCCCTGCGCCGGGGACCGGGCGGGGCCGGGCGGCCCGCTGCGGGCACGGACACCGCCCCGAGGGGTCACTCTCCGGCGGGGCGGGACCCATGGCCCCGTTCCCCGGCCGGCTTTCCGCCGGAGCCTGAAAGGTGGGCTCTTTGCGGGCTCGGCCCCGTCCGGACACGACCGGAGGGAAACACAGGAGGGACCATCGCCATGACTTCCCAGCACGTGGCCGTCGGAGTGGACGGCTCGCTCATCTCCGTACGGGCCCTCGACTGGGCGGCGCAGGAGGCCGAGCGCCGCGGTGCCGCCCTGCGGATCGTCCACGCCGTCTCCGACCTGGACGAGGCCGGCCCGGTGCTGGCCTCGGCCGTCGCGCGGACCGGCGCCCGGCACCCCGGTCTGCCCGTCGAGAGCGCGGCCGTCGCGGGCGGTGCGGTGGAGGCCCTGGCGCACGAGAGCGAGGACGCGGTCCTCACCGTCGTGGGCAACCGCGGCCTCGGCGGGGTCACCGGAACGCTGTTCGGGTCGGTGAGCCTGCGGCTGGCCGCGCACACGCACGGTCCGCTGCTCGTCGTGCGCGGCGACCACCACTGCGACAAGGGCCGCGAGGTGGTGCTGGGCCTGGAGAGCGACACCGACGCGGACGCGGCGGCCTACGCCTTCCAGGAGGCGGAGCGGCGCGAGGCCAAGCTGCGTGTCCTGCACTCCTGGGCCCACCGCCACGTCGGCCCCGAGCTGCCGTCGATGCTTCCCGCGACCAGCCCCGGTCAGCGGGAACTCGCCCAGCGCGACGCCACCGAGTCGGCCGTGCCGCGCTTCGCCATGGCCGAGCTGCGCGAGCGGCATCCCCTGGTCGGGGTCGAGTCGCGCACGGTGCGGACCTCGCCGGCGCACGCGCTGCTGGAGGCCACCCGTGAGGCCGGCGTCGTCGTCATCGGCGTCCACCGCCGCACGGACGGACACGGCCTGCGCCCGGGCTCGGTCGTGCACGCCCTGCTGCACCGCTCGCACTGCCCGGTGATCCTCGTGCCGGCCGTCTGACAGGGGACTCGACCCGCCGCCCCGACGGCTGAACAGGCCCTTGCGGCAGGGACGTTCGGCCCAGCACGGCGGGCCGCGCAGCCCCTGCGACCGGCGCCGCCGGAGCGGGACATTGAAACCACAACGAGAGTCGTCAACCCGCGCATCACCCCTAGAGAGGGATGAGCACCATGGCAGTCCACGACCAGCCGCACCGTCACGTGCGGTTCCACCTTCCGTCCCTGCACCGGTCCGAGACGGCCCGGCACTCCGGGGACGAGGCCGGCACGCTGACCCTCACGGCCACCAGCGCCCACGTCCTCGCCGGGCTCCGGGTGCTGACCGGGTTCGTCTTCCTGTGGGCCTTCCTCGACAAGACCTTCGGCTTCGGCTACGCCACCCCGTCCGGCAAGGGCTGGATCGACGGCGGTTCGCCCACCAAGGGCTTCCTCGGCTCGGTGGCCGCCGGCCCCATGGAGTCCACCTTCCACGACTGGGCCGGGGCCGGCTGGGCGGACTGGCTGTTCATGCTCGGCCTGCTCGGCATCGGCGTCGCCCTGATCGCGGGCATCGGCCTGCGGATCGCGGCCGTCGCGGGCACCGCGATGATGGCGCTGATGTGGATCGCCGAGTGGCCGCCCGCCAAGCACCTGTCCGACGGCTCGCTGAGCATGTCGACCAACCCGTTCACCGACTACCACGTCATCTACGCCGTCGTCCTCATCGCCCTCGCGGCCGCGGGCGCCGGCGCCACCTGGGGCCTGGGCAAGGCCTGGGCGCGACTGCCCTTCGTCAGCCGCAACCGCTGGCTCCTCTGACCTCGGCAGTCCCGAACGTCCCGCACAGGGGCACCGCTTCGGCGGTGCCCCTCCTTTTGCGCGCCGCTCGGATATACCCCGGTGGGTACCCGGGCAGGGACCATCGACCCCTGACCTCTCGTCACCACACGCACGACAGTGGCTTTATGAGCAAACACATCGTGGTTCTCGGGGGCGGAACGGCCGGTACCGTGACGGCCAACCGCCTGTGTCGCCGGTACGGCGAGGACGCGTACCGGATCACGGTCGTCGACCAGGACGACGATCACCTCTACCAGCCGGGCCTGC
>NZ_JALDAY010000025.1 GCF_022698165.1 Streptomyces cylindrosporus | reverse complement strand
TGGGGGGGGGGGGGGGGGGGGGGGGGGGCCGGCGCCGGTGATGCCGGGGGGTGCGAGCGGCTATCCGTCCACGCCTCCTACTCCTACTCCTACGCCGCCGCCTACACCTCCGTCCACGCCTCCGCCCGTCTCCTCGTCCGATTCGCCGTCCGGTTCCGTGCCGGAGCCTCGGGATGCTGTGCCTGGGGAGCAGCGGCCCGGGAAGTTGTCGGTGTCCGTGGCGGCTTCGTCGGGGCCGGGGGACGGCGGGCGGGGGCGGCGGCTGAGCTGCACGGTGGCGCTGGCGGTCGCGGGGGCGTTGGCCGCGGTGACCGTGGGGTCGGTGTTCGTGTTCGATCTGCTGCCGGGGGGCGGGGACGACAGCTCGGCGAGCAGCGATTCGGGGGCCGGGAAGTACTCGTCGGCGCCGAGGCCGAGTTCGAGTTCTTCCGCGATTTCTTCCCCGAGCTCTTCCTCGGGGGCTTCTTCGGGTGCGACGCCTGGTGCCGTACCGGCTGCGTACATCGGCATCTGGGAGGGGGAGGGGCTTGCCCTCAACGGGGCCCTGCCCATGGGTACGTTCCGGCTGACCGTCCATCGGGCCGGTGTGGGCGAGGAGTTGGGGCGTATGCGGCAGACCGATCAGATCGGCGGGGTCTGCAATGACGTACTGACGTTGAAGAAGGTGACGAAGACGGAGCTCGTGACGACATCGGTGGGCGCCGAGTCCAACCACGCGGGCTGCGATCCGGCGCCGCACACGGTGCGTCTGTCCCTGGCGGGGGACGACCTGAAGTACGCGGCGGAGAGCGAGGCGGAGGGGAATCCGACGGCTCGGTTGTCGCGGGTCAGGTAGGGCTTCGCCGCGGACGCTTCGGGCCTACGTCGACTGGTGGCCGCCGCCCTCTTGGTGGTCGTGGTGCGTGCAGTCGTCGCCAGGGGGATCGGCGGGGGCGGAGGGCGCGGGTGACGGGTCGTCGGTGTCCTCGGGGGGAGCGGCCGGAGTGCCCGGGTCCTCGTCCTGATCACCGCCGGTGGTAGGGGGAGCGGGCTCGTCGGGCACGGGATCGCTGGGCGCGGGGTCGCTGGGTGAGGGGTTCTCAGGGGTCGGTTCGGTGGGTGAAGGGTTCCCAGGGGTTGGCTCGGCGGGCGCCGGCTGGCTGGGCGTGGGTTCGGTCGGGGTCGGCTCTCCGGGCGTCGGGTTGGTCGGTTCGGGATCGCTCGGCGTCGGCTGGCTGGGTGCGGGATCGCTCGGGGTCGGTTCCCCGGGCGTCGGGTCGCTCGGCGCGGGGTCGCTCGGGGTCGGCTCTCCGGGCGTCGGCTTGGTCGGTTCCGGATCACTCGGCGCCGGCTCTCCGGGCGTCGGCTGGCTGGGCGCGGGTTCGGTCGGGGTCGGTTCCCCGGGTGTCGGGTCGCTCGGCGCGGGTTCGCTCGGCGTCGGCTTCTCGCCCGACGGTCCACCCGGCGACGTACCCCCACCCCCGCCGGCATCCGAACCCCCGCCCGCAGACTCCGAGCCTCCACCAGCGACCGTCACCGTTACCGTCGGCTCACCGGTCCCCGCGCCCAACACCCCGTCGCCCGCAGGCTTGTCCCCCCGCACCCCCTCCGAAGGCCCAGCCACCGGCGCCTCCGCGACCGGCACTTGGGCAACCGGCCCGTCGGCCACAGGTGTCCGCTGAGCCGGTATCGACCCCGCCCCGCCCGGCCCCAGCAGGAGCAACACGGCGACTGCCCCGGCGACAACCGTCCCCGCAGCCACCGCGACCGGCGTCTTGACCCCACTGACCGCCACGTGCCGCACCCCATGCAGCAACCCGCCCACACCGTGCCCACCGGCAGACACCCCACCCGGCACACCACCCACACCAGCCGCAGCGCCCGCACCCCCACTCGCCGATGCCGCCGCCCCAGCCGACCCGGCGGCACCTGCTGTACTCGCGCCCGCACCCCCGCCGACTACACCGGCCGCCCCGCCCGCGCCCGCCGCTCCCGCCGCCCCCACCACAAACCCCAACAGAAACTTCCCCGTTCCCCCCACCGCCAGCACCACCAGCGCCGGACCCACCAGTGCCGGCAACCGGTCGTTCGCGGTCATCAGGGACGCCAAACGGGCCCGGCAGTCCGCGCAGGACTCCGTGTGGGTCAGGAGGCGTTCCGACTGGCGGGACGTTGCCGTGCCGCGGACGTATGCCGGCATGCGAGCCCAGTGCACCTGGCACGCCGGATCCTGCGGCGCCCCCGTCTGCGCGCGCAGGAACGCCTGCCGCATTCCCTCCCGCGCCCGGTGCAGCAGAACCGCCGTCGCGCCTTCCGCCGTCCCCAGCTGCGGCCCGATCGCCGCCAGCGGCTGGCCCTCCGCCTCCGACAGCCACAGCGCCTTCACCCACCGCTCGGGCAACTGCCCCAGCACCCGCACCACCAGGTCCACCGAGGACACCTGCTCGGCCGGGTCGTCCGCGTGCGCCTGCCGGCCCACCCGTATCTGCTCGTCGGCCTGCGGATCCTGCGGCGTCTCCCGCACCGAGGAAGTACCCGCCGCCGTCGCCAGGTGCCGCACCGTCGTCATCAAGTACGCCGGCACGTTCTCTATCTCGTGCCCCGTGGCCAGCCGCCGCCACACCCGGAAGTGCGCCTCCGCGACGACGTCCTCGGCGGTCCACGCGTTGCGCGTCAGCGAGCGGGCGTACGCGACGAGCCGCGGCTGCTGCTCCTCGTAGATCCGGGCGTACTCGGCCGTGGCGGCGGAGGCGTGGGACGCCGGTGCGGAAACTGCAGTGGAACCGTCGGGCATGGCGGAACGCTCCAGTTGCGGCCTGCTGAGGCGGGAAATGGTTTGTCAGCGTAGATGGCAAAACTTTCAATCAAAGTTGCCGACCGAGGTGGATGTGTCGCACGTCACATAAATAGTTTTGCGTCACGGCGTAATGCAGGGGCCGCAACGGACTCGTAGAAGTGCACGCACCGATCCCGACACCGGAGCCCCTCATGCCCGTCACCCTCGAACAGCCCACCGGCGCCCGCCTGCTCACCCCCGACCACGAGGAGCTCGCGGTCCCCGTCACCCTGCGGTACACCTCCGCCGACCCCCTGGCCGTCCACTTCGTCTTCCCGGCCTGGATCTCCCTCGACGACGAGGAGGTCACCTGGACCTTCGCCCGCACCCTCCTGGAGGAGGGCCTCGGCACCCCGGCCGGCCTCGGCACCGTGCACGTCCGCCCCTGCGGCCCCGCCCGGACGGCCGTCGAGTTCCGCGCCCGCGAGGGCGTCGCGGTGATCCTCTTCGAAACGGCCGCCCTGCACCGCTTCCTCGTCCGCTCCTACGAGGTGACGGAACCCGGCGCCGAACCCGTGGAACCGGCCCTCGACCGCGACCTCGCGACCATGCTCGACGGTGTCTGACCGGGCTACCGTGGCCATCACGGATCACGGCGGCGCGCGAGGAGTCGGGGGGAATGCCGGGGTGAACACGGGCGTGAACACAGGGGTGTTGGTCGCCCTCGCCGCGCTGTGGGGCGCGGCGGCGGGCTCGTTGCTGCCGAGGGCCGCCTACCGCTTCTCCGTACCCTCGGGGGAGGCCTGGCGGGACTCCTGCCCCGGGCAGCACGCGATCGGCGGGTGGATCGGGTGGGCGCGCTGCGCCGACTGTTCCGCGCGGCGGAGGGGTGGTTACGGGCCCAGCGCTCCGGCCCTGACCATCGCCACCGCCCTCGTCTGCGCCGCCCTCGCCGCCGCCACCGGAGCCCGGCCCGAGCTCGGCGTCTGGCTGCTGCTCGCGCCCGTGGGGGTGCTGCTGACGGTCGTCGACTTCCGGGTGCAGCGGTTGCCCGACGTACTGACCCTGCCGCTGGCCGGCGCCGCGCTCGCGCTGCTCGGGGCCGTCACCCTCGTACCGGAGCACGCGGGACACTGGCCGACCGCGCTGTACGCCGCCGCCGCGCTCGGCGCCGCCTTCTTCCTGCTGTTCCTCATCAACCCCGGCGGCATGGGCTTCGGCGACGTGAAGCTGGCGGTCGGGCTGGGGGCCGTGCTCGGGTGGTACGGGTGGGCGACGGTGATGCTGGGGACGTTCGCCGCGTTTCTGCTCGGGGCGTGCTACGGGGGTGTGCTGGTGCTTGCGCGGCGGGCCGGCCGGAAGACCGCGATCCCCTTCGGGCCGTTCCTGCTCTCCGGGGCCTTCCTCGGGCTGCTGATCGGCGCGTTCGCGGCCTGACGTCGGGGCTGTCGGAGGGCTGGCGTAGGCTGGCCGGGACCGCCCGACCCTTGACGAAAGGCACGCCCCGGTGAGCGAGAAGGCCGACCTTACGTCTATCGATGTCGCAGCCGTCCTCGACCGTGCCGCCGAGGGTGGGCGCATCACGCCTCAGGAGGCGCTCCACCTCTACCGCGACGCCCCGCTGCACGCGCTGGGCGCCGCCGCCGACGCCGTGCGCCGCCGCAGGTACGCGGGCACCGAGCACATCGCGACGTACATCATCGAGCGGAACATCAACTACACGAACGTCTGCGTGACGGCGTGCAAGTTCTGCGCCTTCTACGCGCCGCCGAAGGACAAGGACAAGGGCTGGACCCGGGACCTCGACGACATCCTGCGCCGGTGCGCGGAGACCGTCGAACTGGGCGGCACCCAGATCATGTTCCAGGGCGGGCACCACCCGGACTACGGCGTCGAGTACTACGAGAAGCACTTCGCCGCCATCAAGCAGGCCTTCCCGCAGCTGGTCATCCACTCCCTCGGCGCGTCCGAGGTCGAGCACATGGCCCGGATCTCCAAGGTGTCGGTCGACGAGGCGATCCAGCGGATCCACGCGGCCGGTCTCGACTCCTTCGCGGGCGCCGGCGCCGAGCTGCTGCCCGAGCGGCCGCGCAAGGCGATCGCGCCGCTCAAGGAGTCCGGCGAGCGCTGGCTGGAGATCATGGAGACGGCGCACCGGTTGGGCGTGGAGTCCACGTCGACGATGCTCATGGGCACCGGCGAGACGAACGCCGAGCGCATCGAGCACCTGCGGATGATCCGTGACGTACAGGACCGGACGGGTGGCTTCCGCGCCTTCATCCCGTACCTCTACCAGCCGATGAACAACCACCTGAAGGGCCGCACGCAGGCCACGATCCTCGAGTACCTGCGGATGATCGCGATCGCCCGGATCTTCATGGACAACATCGCCCACATCCAGGGCTCCTGGCTGACCACCGGCCAGGACGCGGGCCAGCTGACGCTGCACTACGGCGCGGACGACCTCGGCTCGGTCATGCTGGAGGAGAACGTCGTCTCGGCGGCCGGTGCCAAGCACCGCTCCAACCTCCAGGAAATGATCGACATGATCCGTACGGCGGGCCGGACCCCGGCCCAGCGCTCCACCACGTACGAACACCTGGTCGTGCACGACGACCCGGCGGACGACCCGGTCGACAAGCGCGTGATGTCCCACATCTCGTCCACGGCGATCGAGGGCGGCACGGCCCACCCCGAGCTGAAGCTGCTCGCTTCCAACTGACGTACCCGTGCTGACGATTCACGCGGCGGCCGAGCTCCGGTACGACTGGGAGACGGCTGGGCCGCCGTTGAAGGACGGCGCGGTGGTGGTCGAGGGCAGCCGGATCGTGGCGGTGGGGACGCTGGCGGAGGTGCGGGAGCGGTTTCCGACCGCGCGTGTACGGAGCTGGCCGGGGGTGCTCGGGCCGGGCCGCGTGCACCAGGGCCCGCTCCCGGACGCCCCGAGCCCACGCGAACGTATCCACGAGGTCCTGAAGTCGGGGTCGGTGGCGGTCCTGGCGGAGCACGCCGACTCACCCGAACTCCGCGCGGCGGCCGCCAGGAACGAGGTCGCGGTGCTGCCGGCCCACCAGCTGCCGACCATCAGAGAGCACGCCCGAGCAGACCTGGCCGTGCTGGACGAAACGGGCGCCTGCATCGCGACGGTCTGCGCCGGGCGCCTGGTACACAGGCGTCGCTGAAAGCGCCCGTCAGGGGCGCGGGGAACTGCGCGACCAGCCACACACGACCCGCACTCACCCACTCAGCCCGCAAACGCCTTCCCGAACGCCCCCGAACTCTGCGTCACCCCACTGCAGTTGGTCGCCGCGTCGTCATCCCCGTCGCTCCCCTCCTCGCACTGCTGGTCCCGGAACGTCGACCACATCGACACCCACGCGATCTCCTTCTCCTCCGCGAACGCCCGCACCTGCGCCGCGTCCGAGAGCGTGAACGTCTCGCCGTCCACGTCGTTCACGCCGATCATCGAGGTGAGCGCCATCCCCTGCCAGGCCCCCTCGTCGGACAGCCCGAACACCTTCTTCAGCTGGGTGTGCGCGGCCTTCGCCGAGGTGAGCGCGTAGTCGCCCATGTCGCCGCTGTAGGACTCCCCGTAGTTCATGGTCATGAGGTTCACCGTGGAGACCTGTACGTCGTACTTGTTGGCGGACGCGAGCAGGGCCAGGCTGTCCGAGTCCAGCCCCGACGGCATGACGGGCAGCGTGAACGTCACCGACAGGTCGCTCCGCTCCTTCTGCAGCAGCGCGATCGCCTGCGACCGCAGCGCCACGGAGTCCGCGTCGGTCAGCTGGTCCCCCTCGATGTCGAAGTCGGCCTGCGTCGAGCCCGCCGCGTCAAGTGCCTTGCCGTACGCGGCCGCCAGCGCCGTCGCACTGTCGCAGGTCGACGCCAGCTCCTTCCCCGACGCCCCGCCGAAGGACACCCGCACGCTCCCGCCGTCCGCCTTGAGCTGCGAGATCCGGGACTTCACCGAGGAGTCGGCCAGCGAGTCCTCACCGTTCCACGCGGGCGTGCAGGCACTCCCGTCCGCGATCACGAAGGCCAGGTTGTACGTCGTGGGCGATCCCGCCGAGTCGTTGTCGGAGGCCTCCGTCGCGCTCACGTACGGCGCGTACGAGGTGGCCGAGGCCGTGGTGGAGGCCGGGGTCGGGGCCGCCGAAGTCTCCCGTGCGGATGGTTTCGGCGCCGCGTCCGTCTCGCCGTCCGACCCCGAGGAGCACCCCGCCGTGGCCAGGGCAAACAGACAGGTGAACCCGGCCGCCGGCTTCAGGAAACTCCGCATTGCTCATGCACCCGCTCTCGTGATTTCTGTCTCAGCTTCGAAACAAAGCCCTATTCCAAAAGAGAACGTCTCACACGGGGCCCGTGTTCAGCTGTCACATCAATGCACAGGAAACGCATGGGATGGATGGTGTGAAACGGGCCAACAGGGCGGAATAAATGAGACATAAGTGTTGTCTCTCCCTGGCCTGACCTGCGCAGCCATTCACAGAAACTCTCAGGTTAGAGACAGGTTAAGGCGTTTCTCATATGCGCCTCACAAGAACGCTGCTTTCGGTCACATAAAGCCTGCCTAATCTCTGGGGAATGCAATCCGAGCCTGCCATCGAAATCAGCGCGACCGAGCGTGGTCGCCGCCGCAAACGCGGCAACGGGTCCGCCGAGGGACCCGTCTTCGTTGACAACTCCGGGCGCCGCTCCAAGCTGCTGCGCCGGATCGGCCTCTTCGTCGGCGTCCTGTGCCTCGGGTACGCCGTCATCCTGGGCCTGGCCTTCATGGGCATCGGCACGTCCATCAACCCGTCCTCGCTGCTGCCCTTCGGCGGCAACGGCCAGGCGGGCCCGGGCGGCACCGGCACCGGCCCCGGCGGCCTGCGGCAGCAGGGCGGCGTCGGCTACCAGGTCGGCGGCCGGCCCAGCGACCTGCCGAGCACCCTGCCCTCCGGTACCCCGACCCCGTCCGCCTCCACCTCCGCGGCCAACTGACGGGAATCCAGAGCCACATGACCACGACGACCTCGACGCGCGGCCGCCGCCGTGCCCCCACCCGCATGGAGCGGGCGGCCGGCAAGGCCGCGGCGCTGCAGAAACCGCGCGTCATCCTCGCCCTGCTGCTCCTGCTCGCGCTGACCAGCATCATGCTGCTCGACGGCTATCTGCGCGCCGAGGTCGGCGGCGACCAGCGGGTGCGCGACGGGGCCAGCTCCAGCAAGGTGCCGGACAAGATCCTCAACGGCGGCCCGATCATCACCTACCGCGCCGGCCAGGCCACGACCCTGTCCGTCCCGGACAAGACCATCGCGCTGACCTTCGACGACGGCCCGAACCCGACGTACACCCCGCAGGTCCTGAAGATCCTGCAGAAGTACGACGTGCCGGCCACGTTCTTCCTGGTCGGCTCGATGGTCTCGCGCTATCCGAGCATCGTGAAGGACATGGTCGACGAGGGGAACGAGGTGGGCATCCACACCTTCACCCACGTCGACCTCTCCTACCAGAGCGACGCCCGCATCAGGCGCGAGATGACCCAGACGCAGCTCGCCCTCGCGGGCGCGGCGGGCATCACGACGACGCTGTTCCGGGCGCCGTACTCCTCGGAGACGGACGCCATCGACAACTACAGCTGGCCCGTCTACCAGAAGCTCGGCAAGGACGGTTACACCAGCGTCTTCGTCGACACCGACAGCGACGACTGGAAGAAGCCGGGCGTCTCGAAGATCGTCAGCTGGGCCACGCCGAAGAAGAACAAGGGCGCCTCGGTCCTCATGCACGACGCCGGCGGCGACCGCGAGCAGACGATCAAGGCGCTGCCCAAGTACATCGAGAAGATGAAGGCGAAGGGCTACACCTTCACCACCATCAGCGGCGTCATCGAGAAGGACAACACGGGCAACCGGCAGGCGGCCACAGCGACCACGGGGGGTGCCGCGGGCGCCACGGGAGAGCAGCCCGTCGGCGGCCCGGAGGCCAACGCACCCGCGACCGGCACCGGTTCGACCCCCAGCCGCCTCCAGGCCGCCCACCGCACCGCCACCGGCGCGACCCTCTACGAGGGCAAGGCGCTCATCGTCGCGGTCGCCGTCGCCGAATGGACCGTGCCCGCCCTGTCAGTGGGCCTGATCATCGTGGGCGTGGCCGTCATGGGGCGGTTCGGGATGATGCTGATCCTCGCCCGGCGCCACTACAGACAGCGCAACAAACGCCGGTTCAGCTGGGGTCCGACGGTCACCCGCCCGGTGAGCGTGATCGTCCCGGCGTACAACGAGAAGGAGTGCATCGCCAACACCCTCGCGTCGCTGTCGAAGAGCACACACCCGATCGAGGTCATCGTGGTCGACGACGGCTCCACCGACGGCACCTCCGAGATCGCCCGCAACGCGGCCCACGAACTCGGCATGACCAACGTCCGCGTCATCCGCCAGGAGAACGCGGGCAAGCCGGCCGCCCTCAACAACGGTGTGCGCAGCGCCAGTTACGACATCGTCGTGATGATGGACGGCGACACGGTCTTCGAGCCGGAGACGGTGGGGCAGCTGGTGCAGCCCTTCGCCGACCCCGAGGTCGGCGCGGTCGCGGGCAACGCCAAGGTCGGCAACCGCAACACGATCATCGGCGCCTGGCAGCACATCGAGTACGTGATGGGCTTCAACCTGGACCGCCGCATGTACGACCTGCTGCGCTGCATGCCGACCATCCCCGGCGCGATCGGCGCGTTCCGCCGCGAGGCGGTGCTGCAGGTCGGCGGGATGAGCGAGGACACCCTCGCCGAGGACACGGACATCACCATCGCCATGCACCGGGCGGGCTGGCGGGTCGTCTACCAGGAGCACGCACGCGCGTGGACGGAGGCGCCGGGCTCGCTCAAGCAGCTGTGGTCGCAGCGCTACCGCTGGTCCTACGGCACCATGCAGGCCCTGTGGAAGCACCGCAAGTCCCTGACGGACAAGGGCCCTTCGGGCCGCTTCGGCCGGGTCGGCATGCCACTGGTGGTCATCTTCCAGATCGTCACGCCGGTCTTCGCACCGCTGATCGACGTCTTCACGGTCTACTCGATGATCTTCGTGGACTTCCAGGCCGCGCTGTACGCCTGGCTGGCGGTCCTCGGCATCCAGCTCTTCTGCGCGGCCTACGCCTTCCGCCTCGACCGCGAGAAGTACCGCTACCTCCTGATGATGCCCCTGCAGCAGCTGGCCTACCGCCAGATGATGTACCTGGTCCTCATCCACTCCTGCATCACGGCCCTCACGGGCGGCCGCCTGCGCTGGCAGAAACTCAAGCGCACGGGCGAGGTCGGCACTCCGGCAGGGGTGAGCTGATGAGCTGGGGCCAGGAGCAGCAGGGTTACGGCGGCTACGGCGGCCATGGGTACGGGTACGGGCAGCAGCAGTACGGGCAACAGGGGTACGGCCAGCAGCAGTACGCGCAGCAGCCGTATCCACAACAGCCGTATCCACAACAGCAGTACGTCGACTACGGGCCGCCCGCACCGGTCGAGGAGACGGCGCCGCTGCCCGCGGTGGAGCCGGAGCCCGTGGTGGAGCCGGAGCCGGCGGAGGAGCCGCCCGCGCCGAAGCCGGCCGGCCGCGACCGCTACTTCGACACGCTGCGGGCCGTCGCCCTCATCCGCGTCGTCACCTATCACACCTTCGGGTGGGCCTGGTGCGGCATGGTGTTCCCCTCCATGGGGATCATGTTCGGCCTGGCCGGGACGCTGATGGCCAAGTCCTTGGAACGGCCCGCGTTCAAGGTGGTCAAGTCCCGCCTGCGCAGGCTGCTGCCGCCGTTCTGGTTCTGGGGCTTCTTCGTGGTCCTCGCGATGCTGATCCACGACTGGATGCCGGGCTGGCAGATCGTCTACTGGGTGGTGCCGCTCGGCGACCCGCCGGGCAACGCCTGGGGCGAGCAGGCCTGGGAGATCCTCTGGTACCTGCGGACGTACCTGTGGTTCGTGCTGCTCTCGCCGGCCCTGCTGTGGGTCTTCCGCAAGGCACCGATCCCGGTCCTGCTCCTGTCCCTCGCCCCGATCCTGGTCCTCAACTTCCTCTGGTCCGGCCCGGACAACCGCTTCGGCAGCGCCCTGTGGGACCTGTCGACGTACCTCTTCTGCTGGATCCTCGGCTTCGCCCACCGCGACGGCGTGCTGCGGAAGCTGAAGCCGGCCCTGGTCGTCGTCCTCTCGCTCGCCGCGATCGGGTACGGCGGCTGGTACGCCTTCTCGCACCAGGCCGACTTCGGTACCTACGACCTCGACGAGAACCCGCTCGCCCAGGCCTTCTGGTCGGCCGGGTTCGTGATGCTGCTGATGTGGGCCAAGGCGTACTTCCGCATCGACTTCGCCTGGCTCACCCGCTTCCGGCGGCTCGACCGGACGGTCACGATCTTCAACGCGCGGGCCGTGACGATCTACCTCTGGCACGAGATCGCGCTGGTGCTCGCCGTCCCGCTGATCGACCAGTTCTGGAACGTGCCCGCGTTCGAGAAGTGGCTGCCGCTGGAGAGCCAGTGGTTCATGTTCGGCATCGGCTGGATCCTGATCGCCGGGTTCATCCTGCTGTGCGGCTGGGTGGAGGACGTGGCCGCGAAGAAGAAGCCGCAGCTGCTGCCGGGAGGGCCTCGGGCTTCTTCATGAGGGCGGCTGCAAGAATGGGCGCGTGACCCGCGCCTCCCTGAACAAGCAGCCGCACGAAGTCGCCTCGATGTTCGACGACGTGGCGGAACGGTACGACCTGACCAACGACGTCCTGTCGCTCGGCCAGGACCGGGCGTGGCGCAGGGAGGTGGCCCGGGCGGTCGACGCCCGGCCCGCGCAGAAGATCCTGGACCTGGCGGCCGGTACGGCGACCTCGTCCCTGCCGTTCGCGCGCACGGGCGCGTACGTCGTCCCGTGCGACTTCTCGCTCGGCATGCTCCAGGTCGGCAAGCGCAAGCACCCCTGGCTGCCGCTGACCGCGGGCGACGCGACGAAGCTGCCGTTCAAGGACGACACCTTCGACGCCGTCACGATCTCCTTCGGGCTGCGCAACGTGCAGGACTTCGACGCGGGCCTGCGCGAGATGTACCGGGTGACCAAGCCGGGCGGACGGGTCGTGATCTGCGAGTTCTCGCACCCGACCTGGGCGCCCTTCCGCACGGTCTACACCGAGTACCTGATGCGCGCCCTGCCGCCGGTCGCCCGCGCGGTCTCCTCCAACCCCGACGCGTACGTCTACCTCGCCGAGTCCATCCGCGCCTGGCCCGACCAGCCCGCGCTGGCCGAGCGGCTGCGGAAGGCCGGCTGGTCGAAGGTGGCGTGGCGCAACCTCACGGGCGGGGTCGTGGCCCTGCACCGAGGCTTCAAGCAGGCCTGAGCGTCAGCTCGTCCCCCGGCTCGTCGATCTCGCGCTGCAGCCCGCCGCCCGAGGGCCGGGGAAGCCGGGGCTCGCGCACTCCTCCGCCGCCCTCTCCCTCACCGAAGTCGAACCACACGTAGATCACGGAGTCCCGGGGCACCTCGGCGTTGGGCTGCGGGTACTGCCGTACGACGTAGTCGACCATCGTTTGTTGGAACTGGAGGCCGGGCCGGTCCGGCGCGTTGAGGAAGAGGCCGGTCGCCTCTGCCGTCCTGCGCGCGTCCATGGCCATCAGACCGACGAGCCGTGGTACACGCACTTCGGGCGTTTTGGGTGTTATTCGCACAGATGTCACCCCCAGCGGTACTGGCAGAGTAACCGCACGGGGGTGCCGACCGGAAGCGCCAAGTGTCTTTCTGTAGCAGTCGGTTACTCCGGGTCACATTCTGTGATCTCTGTTCGGCGATCAGAGGTCGAGGCGGTACTGGTGCGCCTGCTGCCCGTACCTCGGCTCCGTGAAGACGTGTTCGAGCCGCATGCCCAGCCGCTCGGTCACCGCGATCGAGCGCGCGTTGCCGGACAGCACCATCGCCACCACGCTCTCCACCCCGGCCGCCCTGAGCCGCTCCAGGGTCATCTGCGCGGCCGCGGTCGCGTACCCCTTGCCCCAGTACTCCCGGCCCAGCCGCCAGCCGATCTCGATCTCGCCCGTCGGGCCCCACTCCTGCGGCCAGGGCTGGGCGCCCGTGAACCCGATGACCCGCCCGGTGTCGTCCACCATCGTCCACAGGCAGAAGCCCCGCTCGGCGTCGTGCCGGCGCTGGCGGGCGGTGAGCTCCTCGTAGACGGAGAGGTCCCGGGCCTTGCCGCCGTGGAACTCCATGACCTCGGGGTCGTCGAAGACCCGGTGCCAGGCGATCGCGTCCTCGTCGGTGGGGACGCGCAGCCGTACTACGGGGAGAGCTCGGTTCACGGGGCAGCCCTTCAGCCGGGTGATCAATGCTGCTGAATAGACTGCCCATGTCCAGTGCCGGTCGGCACGCGGATTCAGAACTTGATTCCGAACTTGATTCCGAGCCTGGGGAGATCCCGTCGTGACCGAGCCCCTCTCCGAGAACACCGCCGATGTGATCGTCGTCGGCGCGGGGCCAGCCGGCTCCACCACCGCCTACTACCTCGCCAAGGCCGGACTCGACGTACTCCTGCTGGAGAAGACCGAGTTCCCGCGCGAGAAGGTCTGCGGCGACGGACTCACCCCGCGCGCGACCAAGCAGCTCGTGGCCATGGGCATCGACGTCTCCGAGGAGGCCGGCTGGCTGCGCAACAAGGGCCTGCGCATCATCGGCGGCGGCGTCCGCCTCCAGCTGGACTGGCCGGATCTCGCCTCCTACCCGGACTACGGCCTCGTCCGCAAGCGCGACGACTTCGACGAGCAGCTCGCCCGGCAGGCCCAGAAGGCGGGGGCGCGGCTGTACGAGCGCTGCAACGTCGGCGCGCCCGTCGTGGACGACCGCACCGGCCGCATCACCGGCGTGCACGCGAAGCTCGGCGAGGAGAAGCGCGAGGTCACCTTCCACGCGCCGCTCGTGGTCGCCGCCGACGGCAACTCCACGCGGCTGTCGCTGGCGATGGGCCTGCACCGCCGCGAGGACCGCCCGATGGGCGTGGCCGTACGGACGTACTTCACCAGCCCGCGCCACGACGACGACTACCTGGAGTCCTGGCTGGAGCTGTGGGACCGCCGCGGCGCCCAGGACCGGCTGCTGCCCGGCTACGGCTGGATCTTCGGCATGGGCGACGGCACGTCCAACGTCGGCCTCGGCGTCCTGAACACCTCGGACTCCTTCAAGGAGCTGGACTGGCGCGAGGTGCTGAAGGCCTGGTGCGCGTCCATGCCGGCGGACTGGGGCTACACCCCGGAGAACATGACAGGACCGATCCGCGGCGCCGCTCTCCCCATGGCCTTCAACCGCCAACCGCACTACACGCGCGGGCTGTTGCTCGTCGGCGACGCCGGCGGCCTGGTGAACCCCTTCAACGGCGAGGGCATCGCCTACGCCATGGAGTCCGGCCAGATCGCCGCCGACGTCATCGTCCAGGCCCACGCCCGCGCGACCCCCGCGGGGCGTGAGATGGCGCTCCAGCGTTACCCGCGGGTGCTGAAGGACACGTACGGGGGTTACTACACACTGGGCCGCGCCTTCGTGAAGCTCATCGGCAACCCGAAGGTCATGAAGATCGCGGCCCAGCGCGGTCTGACCCACCCGCTCCTGATGAAGTTCACCCTGAAGATGCTCGCCAACCTCACCGACCCGACGGGCGGCGACGCGATGGACCGCATCATCAACGGTCTGAGCAAGGTGGCACCGAAGGCGTAGCTAGCCGTTCAGCGCCGCGACGTTGGCGGCCCGGCGTGCGAACACCTCGTCGCGCCGGTCCGCCACCTGGCGCAGGGCGTCCTTGCGGTCGCGCTTGGAGAGCCGGTCCAGGTAGACGTGGCCGTTGACGTGGTCCGTCTCGTGGGCCAGGCAGCGCGCGAAGTAGCCGGTGCCCTCGATGACGAGCGGCTCCCCGTCCTTGTCCAGCCCCCGCACCACGGCCCGGTCGGGACGCGGTACGTCCATCACGGCACCCGGCACCGACAGGCACCCCTCGTTCTCGTCGAGCAGCCGCCGGCCAGCCGGGTCGAGGCTGTCGAGGACCGGGTTGACGACGTGCCCGACGTGCCGGACCCCCTCGTCGTCCAGGCAGTCGTAGACGAACAGCCGCAGACCGACCCCGACCTGGTTCGCCGCGAGCCCCGCCCCTTCCGCGATGTACATCGTCAGGAACATGTCGTCGATGAGCGCGGCGAGGTCGGGCCCGAACTCGGTGACGTCCCGGCACGGCTTGTGCAGGACCCCTTCGCCGACCTCGGTGACGCGCCGCACCTGCCCGCGCCGCGCCTCGGGCGCGAACGGCGGATACGAGTCGACGGGCCTGCCTTGTACGAACACGCTGGGCATGTCTGTGTCTCCTAGTGGTTGTGAGGATGCTGTGGGTAGTGGGGCGACGGCCTTCCGGCCCCCGGAACCCGTCCCTACCCTCCGGAGTTCATGACAACAGAACACGCGCACACTCCGCAGGGGAACACCGGGCCGCGGGAGAACACCGGCCACACCCGCAGACGCTTTCTCGCCGGGGCCGGGGGAGCGGCCGCCGGGGGAGTGGCTCTCGCGTTAGGGGGCGTCGGCAGGGCGTCCGCGGCGCCGGCCGCCACCCACGTCGCCGTCCTCGGCGGCGGAGTCTCCGGCCTCAGCGCCGCCCACGAACTCGCCGAACGCGGCTACGCCGTCACCGTCTACGAGTACTACGACGTCCTCGGCGGCAAGGCCCGCTCGATGGACGTCCCGGACACCGCGAGCGGCGGACGCAAACCCCTCCCAGGCGAGCACGGCTTCCGCTTCTTCCCCGGCTTCTACCGGAACCTCCCCGACACCATGCGCCGCATCCCCTTCCCCGGAAACCCGGGCGGCGTCCGCGGCAACCTCCGCAACGCCACCGAGGAGCTGTTCTCCCGCAGCTCCGGCCGCGCCGACCTGCACGTCCCCCTGCGCCGGGCCACCACCCCGCCCGCCCCCGGTGACATCACCCCGACCTGGATCCGCGACCAGATCCTCGCCGCCCTCGACCTGGCCGGCCGCCTACCCGCCCACGAGGCCGCCTACTACGCCGACCGCCTCCTGGTCCACATCACCAGCTGCGACGCCCGCCGCGAGGACCAGTGGGAGAAGACGTCCTGGTGGGACTTCATCCGCGCCGAGGAGATGAGCGAGGAGTACCAGCGGCTCCTCGGCATCGGCCAGACCCGCAACCTCGTCGCCACCCGCGCCGAGGTGGCGTCCACCCGCACGGTCGGCCGCGTCATCATCGAGGCCCTCATCCTCTGGGGCCTGCTCGGCCGAGGCCTGGACGGACCCGACGCCGACATCGACCGCGTCCTCAACGCCCCCACCAGCGAGGCCTGGATCGACCCCTGGGAGACCCACCTGCGCTCCCTGGGCGTCGAGTTCGTCACCGGAACCCAGGTGAAGGAGGTCCTGTACGAGGGCGGCCGGGTCACCGGCGTACGCGTCGCCGCGCGTGACGGCGGCCTGGAACGTGTCGTCACCGCCGACCACTACGTCTCCGCGCTCCCGGTCGAGCACGCGCGCGTGACATGGGGCCCGGCCCTGCGCGCCGCCGACCCGCAGCTCGCCCGCTGCGACGCGCTGCGGACGGACTGGATGACCGGCGTGATGTTCTACCTGCGCACGCCCACCCCCGTCGTGCACGGCCACATCAACTGCGTCGACTCACCCTGGGCGGTGACCGGGATCGGGCAGGCCCAGTTCTGGGACGCCCGGGACTTCTCCCGCGACTACGGCGACGGCCAGGCCCACGACTGTCTGTCCGCGATCATCTCGGAGTGGGACAAGCCCGGCATCCTGTACGGCAAGACGGCCAAGGAGTGCACCAAGGACGAGATCGTCGCCGAGCTGTGGGCTCAGCTCAAGGACGGGCTCAACGACGCCGGGAAGACGGTCCTCTCCGACGACGACCGCCTCGGCTGGTTCATGGACCCCGCCGTGACGGGCCTGGGCGGCCCCGACCCGCAGAACCGCGAGCAGCTCCTCATCCACCCCACGGGCACGCTCTACAACCGGCCTTCGGCCCGCACCGCGGTCCCGAACTTCTTCCTCGCCGGCGACTACGTCCGCACGGACGTCGACCTCGCGACCATGGAAGGCGCCAACGAGTCGGCACGACGTGCCGTCAACGCCCTGCTCGACGCGGACAATTCGGACGCCGAGCGCTGCGAGATCGTGGAGCTGTACCGCCCGCCGGAGATGGAGCCCCTCAAGCGCGTCGACGAGCTCCGCTACAAGCTGGGCCTGCCCAACACCTTCGACCTGGGATAGCCGCCGGGGTTCGACGGAGGAGGGTGTGACGGAGGGCCGCTGCCCCCGAGCGGCTGCGGCCCTTCCGTGCGTTCTCGGTCGTTCCCTGGTGTCGCGCCGGGTCAGAGCACCCGCACCGCGCCGGTCGGCGGGTCGTAGGAGAGCGGCTTCTCGACCACACCGGTCGACGGGTTCTGCGCGCCGACGAACATGCCGTCGCCGACGTACACCGCCACGTGGTACGCGCTGCCCGCGCTTCCCCAGTACAGGATGTCGCCCGGCTGAAGGTTGCTCAGCGAGACCTGGGTGCCGGCGGTCGACTGGTCCTGCGAGACGCGCGGCAGGCTGATGCCGATCTGCTTGAAGGCGGTCTGCACGAGACCCGAGCAGTCCCACGAGTTGGGGCCGGTGCCGCCGGAGACGTACGCGTCGCCGATCTGCGCCTTCACGAAGGCGATGACGGCCGCGGCCGAACCCGTGGCCGTCGACGAGCTCGTCGAGGCGCTGGAGGTCGTGGAGGCGGCCAGGGTGGTCCGCTCGGCGCTGCGGGAGGCGGCCTGCTCGGCCGCTGCCTTGCGGGCGGCCTCGGCCTTCTTCTTGGCCTCCGCCTTCTTCTTCGCCTCCGCGAGGTCCGCCTTGGCCTGCTTCGCGGCCTTCGCGGCGGCCGCGTCACGCTCGGCCTGCAGCTCGTAGTTCGCGGCCGCCTGCTGCGTGGCGTCCGCGGACTGGGCGACCTGAGCGGCCAGATCGGCCGTCAGGGTGGGCAGTTGCAGGGTCTGCGTCGTCTCGGCGGCACTCGCCGAGGCCGATGCGCCCGCCGCCGCCATGCTGAGAACGCCACCGGCAACTCCGGCACGCACGGCGATGTTCGTCGTCGCGCTGCGGCGGGGTTTCCGGTGGCTGCGTATGTGAGCGGTGTGGGACATGAGAACAACCGGTATCAGGGGCTCCTCCATACCTTCAAGAAACGTGTGCTGCGCCACACTTGTTCAATCAGCCCCTCCAATCCCGGGCGTGGCGCTCCTTATTGACGCCGTAACGGACATTGCGGACCTCGGTCTTCCGGCCCGTGATCACGGTCTTTCGTCGGTACGTCCGAATTGCCCGCCGCCTACCATCGGTTGGGACGGTTGGCCAAGCCCCGTTCTCAGAGGCCTCTCATCAATGTGGCGGAGGTCACGCAACGGTCACGGGTGCGCTCGCGTCACGCGCGTAGATCACGAGCGCATTGCGGCGGGGTCGCGAGGGGGTCGCGGCCGGCCGTGCTCGTGAACGCGTGCACGCGTCCACATCGCGCCTCGGCTCTCACCTTGATGTGTGAATGCGGCCCTCTATCAAGGCGCCCCGTCCAGCGCCAATTTGCATGCAAGAGAACTCTCTTGATATGGAGACGCCCCTCCCGAACTGCGCCGACAAGCGGAAATGTCACCTCTGGTGATCACTCGGACGCTTCCAGTGCGAAGATCACCGCTCATCCGACTTCATGATCCTTCGTCAGGTGGTGGAGATCACAAAGCTTGTGCAATACCCCGTGTCGCAGATCACAGAGCGGCGGGCATAAGATGCGAGGCAGTTGGGCTTGTGACCTGCTTCACATGTTCTCGATCTTCGTTGGGACGAGCGGAGGTTAGAGCGGCGTATGAGGCGGGTGTGAGTCCGATGCCATCGCCAGCAGTCAGTGCCGACTGAGAGGAGCGAGGAGCGGTGAACGCCTATGCGCCCATCCTCGTACTGGGAGCCCTCGGGGCAGGCTTTGCGATCTTCTCCGTGGTCATGGCCACGCTGATCGGTCCGAAGCGGTACAACCGCGCCAAGCTCGAGGCCTACGAGTGCGGTATCGAGCCGACCCCCACGCCGGCCGGCGGCGGGCGCTTCCCCATCAAGTACTACCTGACGGCGATGCTCTTCATCGTCTTCGACATCGAGATCGTCTTCCTCTACCCCTGGGCCGTCACCTTCGACGCCCTGGGGATCTTCGGGCTCGTGGAGATGCTGCTCTTCGTGCTCACCGTCTTCGTCGCCTACGCGTACGTATGGCGGCGCGGCGGCCTGGAATGGGACTGAGGGGCCTTTAACGACATGGGACTCGAAGAAAAGCTGCCGAGCGGATTCCTGCTGACCACCGTCGAGCAGGCCGCGGGCTGGGTGCGCAAGGCGTCCGTCTTCCCGGCCACCTTCGGCCTGGCCTGCTGCGCCATCGAGATGATGACCACGGGCGCCGGACGCTACGACCTGGCCCGCTTCGGCATGGAGGTCTTCCGCGGCTCACCCCGCCAGGCCGACCTCATGATCGTCGCCGGCCGGGTCAGCCAGAAGATGGCGCCCGTGCTGCGGCAGGTCTACGACCAGATGCCGAACCCCAAGTGGGTGATCTCCATGGGGGTCTGCGCCTCCTCGGGCGGCATGTTCAACAACTACGCGATCGTGCAGGGCGTCGACCACATCGTCCCGGTCGACATCTATCTCCCGGGCTGCCCGCCACGGCCCGAGATGCTCATGGACGCCATCCTCAAGCTCCACCAGAAGATCCAGACCTCCAAGCTCGGCGTGAACGCCGAGGAGGCCGCCCGCGAGGCCGAGGAAGCGGCGCTCAAGGCCCTGCCCACGATCGAGATGAAGGGGCTGCTGCGGTGAGCGACGCGAACGGCACCGGCGCCGGCGGGTCCAACGGGGTCAACCCCGAGAAGGACCTCGGCGCCTCCAACCTCCCCGGCCAGCGCGGCGAGGGCGGCGAGGAGATCCGCGTCCAGCGCGGCATGTTCGGCGCCAACAACGGCGGCGACACCTCCGGCTACGGCGGCCTGGTCCGCTCGATCCGCCTCCCGGGACCGGCGGCCCGCCCCTACGGCGGCTGGTTCGACGAGGTCGCCGACGAGCTGGAAGGCGCGCTGGAGGAGCAGGGCCTGCTCCCCGACAACGCCATCGAGAAGACGGTCGTCGACCGCGGCGAACTCACCTTCCACATCGAGCGCGAGCACCTGCTGCGCGTCGCCCGCACCCTGCGCGACGACCCGGCCCTGCGCTTCGAGCTGTGCACCGGCGTTAGCGGAGTCCACTACCTCCACGACAAGGGCCGCGAGCTGCACGCCGTCTACCACCTGCGCTCGATCACCCACAACCGGCTGATCCGCCTGGAGGTCAGCGCCCCGGACGCCGACCCGCACATCCCGTCCCTGGTCTCCGTGTATCCGACCAACGACTGGCACGAGCGCGAGACCTACGACTTCTTCGGGATCGTCTTCGACGGTCACCCGGCCCTGACCCGGATCATGATGCCGGACGACTGGCAGGGCCACCCGCAGCGCAAGGACTACCCGCTCGGCGGCATCCCCGTCGAGTACAAGGGCGCCCAGATCCCGGCTCCGGACCAGCGGAGGTCGTACTCGTGAGCACTTCGCAAGCCTC
Source organism: Streptomyces cylindrosporus (assembly GCF_022698165.1). Lineage (GTDB taxonomy): Bacteria > Actinomycetota > Actinomycetes > Streptomycetales > Streptomycetaceae > Streptomyces > Streptomyces cylindrosporus. The sequence goes on along the minus strand of NZ_JALDAY010000025.1, from coordinate 49,252 downwards.
TCCTCGCGAGACCACCGAGGGCACCGTCTACACGGTCACCGGTGGCGACTGGGACGAGATCGTCCAGTCCGCGGCCCGCGCCGACGACGAGCGCATCGTCGTCAACATGGGCCCCCAGCACCCCTCCACCCACGGAGTGCTCCGCCTGATCCTGGAGATCGACGGCGAGACGGTCACCGAGGCCCGCTGCGGCATCGGCTACCTGCACACCGGCATCGAGAAGAACCTCGAGTTCCGCACGTGGACACAGGGCACCACGTTCGTGACGCGCATGGACTACCTGACGTCCTTCTTCAACGAGACCGCCTACTGTCTCGCCGTCGAGAAGCTCCTCGGCATCGAGGACGAGATCCCCGACCGCGCCACCCTCATCCGCGTGCTCCTCATGGAGCTCAACCGGCTCTCCTCGCACCTGGTGTGCATCGCCACCGGCGGCATGGAGCTCGGCGCCACCACGATCATGATCTACGGATTCCGTGATCGTGAAATGATTCTCGACATCTACGAGCTCATCACGGGCCTCCGGATGAACCACGCGTACATCCGCCCCGGCGGACTCGCGCAGGACCTGCCGCCCGGCGCGGTGGACCACATCCGCGAGTTCGTGAAGAAGATGAAGAAGAACCTCCCGGAGTACGACAAGCTCGCCACCGGGAACCCCATCTTCAAGGCCCGTATGCAGGACGTCGGCTACCTCGACCTGGCCGGCTGCATGGCCCTCGGCGCCACCGGCCCGATCCTGCGCTCCACCGGCCTGCCGCACGACCTGCGCAAGGCGCAGCCCTACTGCGGCTACGAGACCTTCGACTTCGACGTCCCCACCGCCGACACCTGCGACTCCTACGGCCGCTTCCTCATCCGCCTGGAGGAGATGCGGCAGTCGCTGAGGATCGTCGAGCAGTGCCTGGACCGGCTGCAGCCCGGCCCGGTCATGGTCGCCGACAAGAAGATCGCCTGGCCCGCCCAGCTCGCCCTGGGACCGGACGGACTCGGCAACTCCCTCGACCACATCAAGAAGATCATGGGCACCTCCATGGAGGCCCTGATCCACCACTTCAAGCTGGTCACCGAGGGCTTCCGGGTCCCGCCGGGCCAGGCGTACGCGGCCGTGGAGTCACCCAAGGGCGAACTCGGCGTGCACGCCGTGTCCGACGGCGGCACCCGCCCCTTCCGGGTCCACTTCCGCGACCCGTCCTTCACCAACCTGCAGGCCATGGCGGCGATGTGCGAGGGCGGCCAGGTCGCCGACGTCATCGTCGCCGTCGCGTCCATCGACCCCGTGATGGGAGGCGTCGACCGGTGACCACCAGTTCCTCTGGCGTCAGCCTGGGCATGCCCGAACTGCCCGCGCCCGCCTACCCGGACGACGTCCGAGCCCGCCTGGAGGCGGACGCGCGCGAGGTGATCGCCCGCTACCCCGACTCGCGGTCCGCGCTCCTGCCGTTGCTGCACCTCGTGCAGGCGGAGGAGGGCCATGTCACGCGCACCGGGATGCAGTTCTGCGCGGACGTGCTGGAGCTGACCACGGCCGAGGTCACCGCCGTCGCGACCTTCTACACGATGTACCGGCGCAAGCCGAGCGGTGACTACCAGGTGGGCGTCTGCACCAACACGCTGTGCGCGGTGATGGGCGGCGACGCGATCTTCGAGGAGCTCCAGGAGCACCTCGGTGTCGGCAACGGTGAGACCACCGAGGACGGCAAGGTCACCCTGGAGCACATCGAGTGCAACGCGGCCTGCGACTTCGCGCCGGTGGTGATGGTCAACTGGGAGTTCTTCGACAACCAGTCCCCGGCCAGCGCCAAGCGCCTCGTCGACGACCTGCGCGCGGGACGGGACGTCCAGCCCACGCGCGGGGCGCGCCTGTGCACGTTCAAGGAGACCGCGCGGATCCTGGCCGGCTTCCCCGACGAGCGGCCCGGGGCCGTCGAGGAGAGCGGCAGTGCGGGACCGGCGTCGCTGGTGGGCCTTCGCCTGGCAAGGGGAGAGGCCGCACCCGCGCGCGTGGTCCATCCGCGGGACGGCGGCCCGCACGAGGACGAGCCGCAGGACAGGGCAGTGCACGACCCGTCGCCGACCGAGCACCTGAGCTCACACGATGCGCCGCAGGACACGTCGGCCTCCGACCCAGCCCACCCGGCAGGGCCTGCCGCCGAGGAGGGGGAGTGATGACCTTGGCACCCGAACTCAAGAACAACAGCCCCGAGAAGCTGCTCGCACCCGTGCTGTCGGCCTTCTGGGACGAGGACGAGTCCTGGACTCTGGACGTCTACCGAAGGCACGAGGGCTACGAGGGGCTCCGCAAGGCGCTGGCGATGTCGCCGGACGACCTGATCGCGTACGTCAAGGACTCCGGTCTGCGCGGCCGCGGTGGCGCGGGATTCCCGACGGGAATGAAATGGCAGTTCATTCCCCAGGGTGATGGAAAGCCACACTATCTAGTTGTCAACGCCGACGAATCGGAGCCAGGGACGTGCAAGGACATCCCGCTCCTGTTCGCGAACCCGCACAGCCTCATCGAGGGCATTGTCATCGCGTGTTATGCCATCAGGTCTTCGCATGCCTTCATCTATCTGCGTGGTGAAGTCGTCCCCGTATTGCGGCGGTTGCACGAGGCCGTGCGCGAGGCCTACGCGGCGGGCTACCTCGGCGAGAACATCCTGGGCAGCGGCCTGAATCTCGAACTCACCGTGCACGCCGGCGCCGGCGCGTACATCTGCGGTGAGGAGACCGCACTGCTCGACTCGCTCGAAGGCCGCCGTGGTCAACCGCGGCTCCGTCCCCCCTTTCCTGCGGTGGCGGGCCTCTATGCGTGCCCGACTGTTGTGAACAACGTCGAGTCGATCGCGTCGGTTCCCGCGATTCTGCATCGGGGCAAAGAATGGTTCCGGTCGATGGGCAGCGAGAAGTCCCCGGGCTTCACGCTCTACTCGCTCAGCGGCCATGTCGCCAGCCCCGGCCAGTACGAGGCCCCGCTCGGCATCACGCTCCGCCAGCTCCTCGAAATGAGCGGCGGGATGCGCCCCGGACACCGCCTGAAGTTCTGGACGCCGGGCGGCTCCTCGACGCCGATGTTCACCGACGAGCACCTCGACGTGCCCCTCGACTACGAGGGAGTGGGCGCCGCCGGTTCCATGCTCGGCACCAAGGCTCTCCAGTGCTTCGACGAGACGACCTGCGTGGTCCGCGCCGTCACCCGCTGGACCGAGTTCTACGCCCACGAGTCCTGCGGCAAGTGCACACCCTGCCGCGAAGGGACGTACTGGCTCGTGCAGTTGCTGCGCGACATCGAGGCCGGCAAGGGCACCATGTCCGACCTCGACAAGCTGAACGACATCGCCGACAACATCAACGGCAAGTCCTTCTGCGCCCTCGGCGACGGCGCCGCCTCGCCGATCTTCTCCTCGCTCAAGTACTTCCGCGAGGAGTACGAGCAGCACATCACCGGCCGGGGCTGCCCCTTCGACCCGGCGAAGTCGACGGCCTGGGCCGACCGCCCGGAGGTGAACGCATGACCGTGACCACCAACGCTCCCGCGGGAGGGGGAGAGGCGGCGGTCCCGCCGGAGGATCTCGTCTCGCTGACGATCGACGGCGCCGAGATCAGCGTGCCCAAGGGCACCCTGGTCATCCGGGCCGCCGAGCAGCTCGGCATCGAGATCCCCCGCTTCTGCGACCACCCGCTGCTCGACCCGGCCGGCGCCTGCCGCCAGTGCATCGTCGAGGTCGAGGGCCAGCGCAAGCCGATGGCGTCCTGCACCATCACGTGCACGGACGGCATGGTCGTGAAGACCCACCTCACCTCACCGGTCGCCGAGAAGGCCCAGCACGGTGTGATGGAGCTGCTGCTCATCAACCACCCGCTGGACTGCCCGGTCTGCGACAAGGGCGGCGAGTGCCCCCTGCAGAACCAGGCCATGTCCCACGGTCAGGCCGACTCCCGTTTCGAAGGCAAGAAGCGGACGTACGAGAAGCCCGTCCCGATCTCCACGCAGGTGCTGCTCGACCGCGAGCGGTGCGTGCTGTGCGCCCGCTGCACCCGGTTCTCCAACCAGGTCGCGGGCGATCCGATGATCGAGCTCCTGGAGCGCGGCGCGCTCCAGCAGGTCGGCACCGGCGAGGGCGACCCCTTCGAGTCGTACTTCTCCGGCAACACCATCCAGATCTGCCCCGTCGGCGCGCTGACCTCGGCGGCGTACCGATTCCGCTCCCGCCCCTTCGACCTGGTGTCCTCGCCGAGCGTGTGCGAGCACTGCTCCGGCGGCTGCGCCACCCGCACCGACCACCGGCGCGGCAAGGTCATGCGCCGCCTCGCGGCCAACGACCCCGAGGTCAACGAGGAGTGGATCTGCGACAAGGGCCGCTTCGCCTTCCGGTACGCCCAGCAGCGCGACCGCCTGGAGACGCCCCTGGTGCGCAACGCCGAGGGCGACCTGGAGCCGGCCTCCTGGCCGGAGGCGCTGCAGATCGCGGCCCAGGGCCTGCTCGCCTCGCGCGGCCGCACCGGCGTCCTGACCGGCGGCCGCCTCACCGTCGAGGACGCCTACGCGTACAGCAAGTTCGCGCGCGTGGCGCTCGACACCAACGACATCGACTTCCGCGCGCGCGTGCACGGCAGCGAGGAAGCCGACTTCCTGGCGGCCCGGGTCGCCGGCCGCGGCCGCGACCTCGACGGTACGGGTGTCACGTACACCTCCCTGGAGAAGGCGCCCGCGGTCCTGCTGGTCGGGTTCGAGGCCGAGGAGGAGGCGCCCGGCGTCTTCCTGAGGCTGCGCAAGGCCTGGCGGGGGCACGGGCAGAAGGTGTTCGCGCTGGCCACGCACGCGACGCGGGGTCTGGAGAAGGCGGGCGGCAGGCTGTTGCCGGCGGCTCCCGGCACCGAGACCGAATGGCTGGACGCGCTGGCCGGCGGCGTTGGCCTGGAGGACGGCGGAGCCGAGGCGGCCGAGGCGCTGCGCGCCGAGGGCGCGGTGATCGTCGTGGGCGAGCGCCTCGCCGCGGTCGCCGGTGGCCTCACCGCCGCCGTACGGGCCGCCTCCGCGACCGGCGCCGAGCTCGTCTGGATCCCGCGGCGGGCCGGGGAGCGCGGCGCCGTCGAGGTGGGCGCGCTGCCGTCGCTGCTGCCGGGCGGACGCCCGGCGACCGACCCACGCGCGCGTGAGGAGGTCGCCGCCGCCTGGGGCGTCGCCGAACTCCCGCACCGCTACGGCCGCGACACCAGCCAGATCGTCGAGGCCGCCGCCAACGGTGAGTTGCAGGCCCTGGTGGTCGCGGGCGTCGAGATCGCCGACCTGCCGGACCCGGCACGCGCGCGTGAAGCACTTCACGAGGCCGGCTTCGTCGTCTCGCTGGAGCTGCGGCCCAGCGAGGTCAGCGAGCACGCCAGCGTCGTCCTGCCGGTGGCCGCGGTCGCCGAGAAGGCCGGCACCTTCCTCAACTGGGAGGGCAGGGTGCGCTTCTTCGACGCCGCGCTCAAGCCCGACCAGATGACCCGCCGCCTCGCGCCGACCGACGCGCGCGTGCTGCAGATGCTGGCCGACGCCATGGACGTACACCTGGGTCTGCCGGACCTGCGGACCGTACGGGCGGAGATCGACCGGCTCGGGCCCTGGGACGGGCCGCGGGCGACCGAACCGCTGGAGAGCGGGAGCCAGTTGCCCCGGCCCGCCGCCGGGGAGGCCGTACTGGCCGGGCACCGGCTCCTGCTCGACCAGGGCCGCCTCCAGGAGGGCGACGAGGCGCTCGCCGGGACGCGGCACGCCGCCCACGCGCGCGTGTCGGCCGCGACGGCCGCCGAGGCGGGCGTCAAGGACGGCGACCTCCTCGCCGTGACCGGCTCCGCCGGAACGGTCGAACTCCCGCTGCTGATCACCGAGATGCCCGACCGCGTGGTCTGGCTCCCGCTGAACTCCGTCGGCAGGGGCGTCGCCTCCGACACCGGGGCGCTGCCCGGCGCACTCGTCCGCATCGGCCCGGCGACGCTCGTCGGCGAGGCCCCGAAGGAGGTGGAGGCATGAACCCGTACCTCGCCGCTGAAGACCTCTCGATGTTCGGCCGCGATCCCTGGTGGCTGGTCGTCGTCAAGGCGGTGTTCTGCTTCGCCTTCCTGATGGTGACCGTGCTGTTCTCCATCGTCTGGGAGCGCAAGGTCGTCGCCTGGATGCAGCTGCGCATCGGCCCCAACCGGCACGGCCCCTGGGGCATGCTCCAGTCGCTCGCCGACGGCATCAAGCTGATGCTCAAGGAAGACATCATCGTCAAGCGCGCGGACAAGGTGGTCTACGTCCTCGCACCGATCGTCGCGGCGATCCCGGCCTTCATGGCGATCGCGGTGATCCCCTTCGGCCCGGCCGGCAACGAGATCTCGATCTTCGGCCACCGCACCACGATGCAGCTCACCGACCTGCCGATCGCGATGCTCTACATCCTGGCGGTCGCCTCGGTCGGCATCTACGGCATCGTGCTGGCGGGTTGGAGTTCCGGATCCACCTACCCGCTGCTCGGCGGCCTCCGCTCCTGCGCGCAGATGATCTCGTACGAGATCGCCATGGGCGCCGCGTTCGCCTCGGTGTTCCTCTACTCGGGCTCGATGTCGACCTCGACGATCGTCGAGCAGCAGCACGACCGCTGGTACATCCTGCTGCTGCCGGTCTCCTTCATCCTCTACATCGTCACCATGGTGGGCGAGACCAACCGCGCCCCCTTCGACATGCCGGAGTCCGAGGGCGACCTGGTCGGCGGCTTCAACACCGAGTACTCGTCGATCAAGTTCGCGATGTTCATGCTCGCCGAGTACGTCAACATGGTGACCGTCTCCGCCGTCTCCACCACGCTCTTCCTCGGCGGCTGGCGCGCCCCCTGGCCGGTCAGCACCTTCTGGGAGGGCGCCAACCACGGCTGGTGGCCGCTCCTCTGGTTCGTGATCAAGGTCCAGCTGCTGCTGTTCTTCTTCATCTGGCTGCGCGGCACGCTTCCCCGCGTCCGCTACGACCAGCTGATGAAGCTCGGCTGGAAGGTCCTCATCCCGGTCTCCGTGGTCTGGCTGATGCTGGTCGCGACGGTGCGGGCGCTGAGGAACGAGAACTACGACTTCGCCGACATCGCCCTCTACATCGGCGGCGCCGTCCTCGCCCTGCTGCTCCTGTCCTTCGTCGTCGACATGTTCCGCGAGAAGGCGAAGGAGTCCGGGCAAGCCGCCGCGCAGCCCGCCGAGTTCGACCCGATGGCGGGCGGATTCCCCGTACCGCCACTGCCGGGACAGCAGCTCGCGGCGGTGCCCAGGCGCAGCCCGCGCCGTGAGCGGGAGCTGATTGTCAGTGGTGGGTCGGATACTGCCAGTGACGGATCTTCGGATGGAAAGGAGGGGTCCGATGGCTGAGGAGCCGAAGGAGACCGAGCAGCTGAAGCCCGGCTTCATGAACCCCGTCGCCGGCTTCGGCGTGACCTTCAAGGCCATGTTCAAGAAGCGGCTGACCGAGCAGTACCCGGAGCAGCAGAAGACCACCGCCCCTCGGTTCCACGGACGGCACCAGCTCAACCGCCATCCGGACGGCCTGGAGAAGTGCGTCGGCTGCGAGCTGTGCGCCTGGGCCTGTCCCGCCGACGCCATCTACGTGGAGGGCGCGGACAACACGGACGAGGAGCGCTACTCGCCGGGCGAGCGGTACGGGCGCGTGTACCAGATCAACTACGCCCGCTGCATCCTGTGCGGCCTGTGCATCGAGGCGTGCCCCACACGCGCGCTCACGATGACCAACGAGTTCGAGCTCGCGGACAGCAGCCGCGCCAACCTGATCTACACCAAGGAGCAGCTGCTCGCGGGCCTGGAAGACGGCATGGTCGACAGCCCGCACGCGATGTACCCGGGGACGGACGAGCAGGACTACTACCGGGGACTCGTCACGGAGGCCGCGCCCGGCACGGAGCGCCAAGTGGCCCTCTCCAAGGGCGAGGTCGTCCAGGAGGCCGCCTCGACCTTCGGCGAGGACGAGCCGGCGTCGGAGAAGGTGATCGGCCGATGAGCGCACAGGAACTCGCCGCCTACTCCACCTCCACCGGAGAGGCCTTCCAGTTCTGGGTCCTCGGCACCGTCGCCGTGATCGGCGCCCTGGCCACCGTCTTCATGAAGCGGGCCGTGCACAGCGCGCTCTCGCTCGCCGGCACCATGATCATCCTGGCGATCTTCTACCTCGCCAACGGCGCCTACTTCCTGGGCATCGTGCAGATCGTCGTCTACACCGGCGCGATCATGATGCTGTTCCTCTTCGTGGTGATGCTCGTCGGCGTGACGGCCGCGGACTCGCTGAAGGAGACCATCAAGGGCCAGCGCTGGCTGGCCCTTCTCTGCGGCCTCGGCTTCGGCATCCTGCTGCTCGCCGGGATCGGCAACGCGTCCCTGACGGAGTTCGACGGACTCTCCACGGCGAACGCGAACGGCAACGTGGAGGGCCTCGCCACCCTCATCTTCACCAAGTACGTCTTCGCCTTCGAAATCACCGGCGCCCTGCTGATCACGGCCGCCGTCGGTGCCATGGTGCTCACCCACCGCGAGCGCACCGAGCGCGCCAAGACGCAGCGCGAGCTGTCCGAACAGCGCGTCCGCGAGGGCAAGTACGTACCGCCGCTGCCGGCCCCCGGCGTGTACGCGCGGCACAACGCGGTCGACATCGCGGGCCTGCTGCCCGACGGCACCCCGTCCGAGCTCACCGTCAGCAAGACGCTGCGCGACCGCGGACAGATCCGTGACGTGTCGGCCGAGGCGCTGAACGACCTCAAGGCGCTGGAGCAGCGCGCGGAGGAGCGCCTGGAGCGCACCGAGATCGAACCGGCCACCTTCAAGCGGGAGGAGGCGTCGAAGTGAACCCGGTCAACTACCTGTATCTCTCGGCCCTGTTGTTCACGATCGGCGCCACCGGCGTGCTGATCAGGCGCAACGCGATCGTGGTGTTCATGTGCATCGAGCTGATGCTGAACGCCTGCAACCTCGCGTTCGTCACCTTCTCCCGGATGCACGGCAACCTCGACGGCCAGATCATCGCGTTCTTCACGATGGTCGTTGCCGCCGCGGAGGTCGTGGTCGGGCTGGCGATCATCGTGTCCCTGTTCCGTTCCCGCCACTCGGCCTCGGTCGACGACGCCAGCCTGATGAAGCTCTGAGGGGTCGCTGAATCGTGGAGAACCTGATTGCGCTGCTGGTGGCGGCGCCACTGCTCGGAGCGGCCGTACTGCTGTGCGGCGGCCGGCGGCTCGATGCCGTCGGCCACTGGATCGGCGTACTGATGTCGTCCGCCTCCTTCGTGTTCGGTGTGATCCTCTTCGCCGACCTGCTCGGCAAGGACGCCGAACACCGGACCCTGATGCAGCACCTGTTCAGCTGGGTCCCGGTCGAGGGCTTCCAGGCGGACGTCGCCTTCCGGCTCGACCAGCTGTCGGTGACGTTCGTCCTGCTGATCACCGGCGTCGGCTCGCTGATCCACCTGTACTCGGTCGGGTACATGGAGCACGACGAGCGCCGCCGCCGCTTCTTCGGCTACCTGAACCTGTTCCTCGCGGCGATGCTCCTGCTGGTCCTCGCCGACAACTACCTCCTGCTGTACGTCGGCTGGGAAGGCGTCGGTCTCGCCTCGTACCTCCTGATCGGCTTCTGGCAGCACAAGCCCAGCGCGGCGACCGCGGCCAAGAAGGCCTTCCTGGTCAACCGCGTCGGCGACATGGGCCTGTCCATCGCGATCATGCTGATGTTCACGACCTTCGGCACCTTCGCCTTCGGACCGGTCCTCAGCCACACCGGCGACACCTCCGAGGGCAAGCTCACCGCCATCGGCCTGATGCTCCTGCTCGCCGCCTGCGGCAAGTCCGCCCAGGTGCCGCTGCAGTCCTGGCTCGGGGACGCGATGGAGGGCCCGACCCCGGTCTCCGCCCTCATCCACGCCGCGACGATGGTGACCGCGGGCGTCTACCTGATCGTCCGCTCCGGAGCGATCTTCAACGCCGCCCCCGACGCACAGCTCGCGGTCACCGTGGTCGGTGCCGTCACGCTCCTGTTCGGTGCGATCGTCGGTTGCGCGAAGGACGACATCAAGAAGGCCCTCGCCGGCTCGACCATGTCGCAGATCGGCTACATGGTGCTGGCCGCGGGCCTCGGCCCCATCGGCTACGTCTTCGCGATCATGCACCTGGTGACGCACGGCTTCTTCAAGGCCGGGCTCTTCCTCGGCGCCGGCTCGGTCATGCACGGCATGAACGACGAGGTCGACATGCGGAAGTACGGCGGCCTGCGCAAGTACATGCCGGTCACCTTCATCACCTTCGGCCTCGGCTACCTCGCGATCATCGGCTTCCCGGGCCTGTCCGGCTTCTTCTCCAAGGACAAGATCATCGAGGCGGCCTTCGCGAAGGGCGGCACCGAGGGCTGGATCCTGGGCACCTGCGCACTGCTGGGCGCGGCCATCACCGCGTTCTACATGACGCGCGTGATGCTGATGACGTTCTTCGGCGAGGAGCGTTGGAAGAACCAACCCACCCGCTCCCCGGAGGCGCCGAGCGCGGAGCCCGCCGCCGAGCACCACGGCGAGCACGCCGAGCCGCACCCGCACGAGTCCCCGAAGGTCATGACGATCCCCATGATCGTGCTGGCCGTCGGCTCGGTCTTCGGCGGCGCGTTCTTCAGCATCGGCGACCGCTTCCTGCACTGGCTGGAGCCGGTCACCGGCCACAGCGAGGGCGACTCCCCGCTCAGCGCGGCGGCGGTCACCGGCGGGACCATGGTCTGCCTGCTGATCGGCGTCGGCATCGCGTGGGCCATGTACGGCCGCCGCCCGGTCCCGGCCGTCGCCCCGCGCGGCTCGCTGCTCACCCGGGCCGCCCGGCGCGACCTGCTGCAGGACGACTTCAACCACGTCGTCCTGGTCCGCGGCGGCGAGCACCTCACGCGCTCCCTGGTGTACGTCGACCACACCCTGGTCGACGGTGTCGTCAACGGCACGGCGGCCTCGGTCGGCGGCCTGTCCGGGCGGATGCGCAAGCTGCAGAACGGCTTCGCGCGGTCGTACGCGGTCTCGATGTTCGGCGGTGCGGCGATCCTCATCGCCGCGACCCTGCTGATGAGGGCGGTCTGATACCGATGTCCTTTCCTCTGCTGACAGCGACGGCGGTGCTCCCGGCCCTCGGAGCGGTGGCCACGGCCGCCGTACCGGCCGCGCGGCGCACCGCCGCCAAGTGGCTGGCGCTGGTCGTCTCGCTCGCCACCCTCGCCCTCGCGATCACCGTCCTGGTCCGCTTCGACCCGGACGGCGGCCGCTACCAGCTCACCGAGTCCCACGCCTGGATCGCGGACTTCGGAGTCAGGTACGAGCTGGGCGTGGACGGCATCGCGGTGGCGCTGATCGCGCTGACCGCCCTGCTGATGCCGTTCATCATCCTCGCGGGCTGGCACGACGCCGACCCGCTGGAGACCGGAAGCCGCCGCTGGCGTCCGACACAGGGCTTCTTCGCCCTGATCCTGGGCGTCGAGGCGATGGTGATCATCTCCTTCGAGGCCACCGACGTCTTCCTCTTCTACATCTTCTTCGAAGCCATGCTCATCCCGATGTACTTCCTCATCGGCGGCTTCGGGGACCGTGCCCACGAGCACGGTGAGGAGGCGGCGTCGACGCAACGGTCGTACGCGGCCGTGAAGTTCCTCCTCTACAACCTGGTCGGCGGCCTCATCATGCTGGCCGCGGTGATCGGCCTGTACGTGGTCGCCGGGAACTTCAGCCTCCAGGAGATCGCCGAGGCCCGCGCCAACGGCTCGCTGCACATGGCGACGAACACCGAACGCTGGCTGTTCCTCGGCTTCTTCTTCGCCTTCGCGGTGAAGGCGCCGCTGTGGCCGCTGCACACCTGGCTACCCAACGCCATGCAGGAGTCCACCGCCCCGGTCGCCGTCCTCATCACGGCGGTCGTCGACAAGGTGGGCACCTTCGCGATGCTCCGCTTCTGCCTCCAGCTCTTCCCGGAGGCGAGCAAGTGGGCGACGCCCGCGATCCTCGTACTGGCGCTCATCAGCATCATCTACGGGGCGCTGCTCGCGGTCGGCCAGCGGGACATCAAGCGGCTGGTGGCGTACGCGTCGATCTCGCACTTCGGCTTCATCATCATGGGCATCTTCGCGATGACCAGCCAGGGCCAGTCCGGCGCGACGCTCTACATGGTCAACCACGGCATCTCGACGGCCGCGCTGATGCTGGTCGCCGGCTTCCTGATCTCCCGGCGCGGCTCCCGGCTCATCGCGGACTACGGCGGTGTCCAGAAGGTCGCCCCGGTGCTCGCCGGCACCTTCCTGATCGGCGGCCTCGCGACCCTGTCGCTGCCAGGACTGGCGCCCTTCGTGAGCGAATTCCTGGTCCTGGTCGGCACGTTCACGCGCTACCCGGCGGTCGGGATCATCGCGACCTTCGGCATCGTGCTCGCCGCGCTCTACACCCTCGTCCTCTACCAGCGGACGATGACGGGCCCGGTGAAGCAGGAGGTCTCCGCCATGCCCGACCTGCGCGCGCGTGAGCTCCTGGTCGTGGCGCCGCTGATCGTCCTGCTGATCTTCCTGGGCGTCTACCCGAAGCCGGTGACGGACATCGTCAACCCGGCCGTGAAGTCGACCCTGTCCGACGTACACAAGAAGGACCCCAAGCCCTCGGTGGAGGCGGCCAAGTGAGCGCAACAGCCGTCCACAGCCTGTGGACAACGGCGGCGGCCGGGACCGATTCGATCTCGAAGATCCCCGCGCCGAAGATCGAATACGGGCAATTGTCGCCCACCCTGATCGTCGTGGGCGCGGCGATCGTCGGGGTGCTGATCGAGGCGTTCGTGCCGCGCAGGTCCCGCTACTACGCCCAGGTGTTCGTCTCCGCGGTCGCGCTCTGCGCCGCCTTCGCGGCGGTCGTCGCGCTCGCCGCAGACGGATACGGCACCACCAAGGCGCACATCGCGGCCATGGGCGCGATCGCGGTCGACGGGCCGTCCCTGTTCCTGCAGGGCACGATCCTGCTGGCCGGACTGGTCGGCCTGTTCACCTTCGCCGAGCGGCGGCTGGACCCGGAGGCGCACGGCAACCGCGTCGACTCGTTCGCCGCGCAGGCCGCGTCCGTGCCGGGCAGCGACAGCGAGAAGGCGGCCGTGAAGGCCGGGTTCACCACCACCGAGGTCTTCCCGCTGCTGCTCTTCGCGATCGCGGGCATGCTCGTGTTCCCCTCGGCCAACGACCTGCTGACGCTGTTCGTGGCCCTGGAGGTCTTCTCGCTGCCCCTCTACCTCCTGTGCGCCCTGGCCCGCCGCAAGCGGCTCATGTCGCAGGAGGCCGCGGTCAAGTACTTCCTGCTCGGCGCCTTCGCCTCCGCGTTCACGCTGTTCGGCATCGCGCTGCTCTACGGGTACGCGGGCTCGGTGTCGTACGCGCGGATCGCGCAGGTCGTCGACGGCACCGTCACCAACGTCGACCCGGCGCTCGCCGACACCATGGGCAACGACGCGCTGCTGCTGGTCGGCGGCGCGATGATCGTCATGGGGCTGCTGTTCAAGGTCGGCGCCGTCCCGTTCCACATGTGGACCCCGGACGTCTACCAGGGCGCACCGACCCCGGTGACCGGCTTCATGGCGGCGGCGACCAAGGTGGCCGCGTTCGGCGCACTGCTCCGCCTGCTGTACGTCGTCCTGCCGGGCCTGCGCTGGGACTGGCGGCCGGTCATGTGGGCGGTCGCGATCGTCACCATGCTGGGCGGTGCGATCGTCGCCATCACGCAGACCGACATCAAGCGGCTGCTGGCGTACTCGTCGATCGCGCACGCCGGATTCATCCTCGCGGGTGTCATCGCCACGTCGAAGGACGGCGTCTCGTCCGTCCTCTTCTACCTGGGCGCGTACTCCTTCGTGACGATCGGCGCCTTCGCCGTGGTCACCCTGGTGCGCGACGCGGGCGGCGAGGCGACCCACCTGTCCAAGTGGGCCGGGCTGGGCCGCCGTTCACCCCTTGTGGCGGCCGTGTTCGCGGTGTTCCTGCTGGCCTTCGCCGGCATTCCGCTGACCTCCGGCTTCGCCGGGAAGTTCGCCGTGTTCAAGGCGGCGGCGGAGGGCGGGGCGGCCCCGCTGGTCGTGGTCGGTGTGATCTCGTCCGCGGTCGCGGCCTTCTTCTACATCCGCGTGATCGTGCTGATGTTCTTCAGCGAGCCGCGGCCCGAGGGCCCGACGGTCGCCGTGCCGTCGCCGCTCACGATGACCGCGATCGGACTCGGTGTCGTGGTCACGCTGGTGCTCGGTGTGGCGCCGCAGTACTTCCTGGACCTGGCCAGCCAGGCCGGAGTCTTCGTGCGCTGACCCGCGACACGTGGGCCCCGGTTCTCCCGTCAGGGGAAGCCGGGGCCCTTCGCGTGCGCCAGGTCAGGCCTTCGGGCACGCCACCTCGGGGTTCCAGGGCGCGAACAGCCCGCTGGGGTTGGGCTTGTAGATCCAGGCGTGCAGCGTGAAGTAGCCCGGGAGCTGGTCCTTCTGGAAGGTCTCGCCGAACAGTGTCGGCGCGGTCTGCCCCGAGTCCTTCACGACCCACTCCACGGCGACGAGCTTGCGCCCCTCGCTGAACTCGTCCACGTCCGCGTACTCGTCCTTGAACTCGTCCGCGTACAGCAGAGCCGCCGGTTTCGCTGGATCGAGTGAACCGATATTCGCCGGATTGACGTAGTGGTAGCCCATGCCGCCCTCCTTCGGGTCGGCGACACAGACGTCGGTGCGGGCGAATCCGCCCTTCGGCGCGAACGCCTCGTATCCGTACTTCGCCGTCGCGTCGTACGTCTTCGACAGGTCGTTCCAGACGGACGGATCGGGGTCGGGCGCCGCGTGCGCGGGCAGGGCGGCCAGTGAGAAGGCCGCGGCCATCGCCAGGGTGACGGCGGCCTTGAGGGGCCGAGGGGCCATGGTCGAACTCCTTGGTGCGGGGGAGGCGCACACGCCTGGCACGCCGTCCATGGGGGAGAGCGGGCCTCCCCCGTCCCGCCCGAGCAGCATGTCCCGGCCGCCGGTGGCACGCCACGTGACGCGGGCCATTGGGCTGAGCACCGAGCGTGACCGGGATCGCCGATGGCATGACCGGCTCCGCCCTCGACGGAGCCTGTGGATAACTCCGACGGTGTCAGTCACGGCCCCTATCGTGGAGGCAGTGGTCGAGGGACGACGTACGGGGGACGAGCGATGTACGGGATGGGCGGGACGGTTGTGACGACCGAGGCAGAAAGGCCTGCGGCACACGGCGAGAGCGAGGCACTGGCCACGCTCCACCGCGTCTTCGGGTACGACAGCTTCCGCGGCGAACAGGCGGACGTCATCGAGCATGTGGTGGCCGGCGGCGACGCCGTGGTCCTCATGCCGACCGGTGGCGGCAAGTCGCTGTGCTACCAGATCCCGTCCCTGGTCAGACCCGGTACGGGCATCGTGGTCTCCCCGCTCATCGCGCTGATGCAGGACCAGGTGGACGCGCTGCGGGCGCTCGGCGTGCGCGCCGGGTTCATGAACTCCACGCAGGACTTCGACGAGCGCCGGGTGGTCGAGGCCGAGTTCCTGGCCGGTGAGCTGGACCTGCTGTACCTGGCGCCCGAGCGGCTCCGCCTGGACTCCACCCTGGACCTCCTCTCCCGCGGCAAGATCGCCCTCTTCGCGATCGACGAGGCGCACTGCGTCTCCCAGTGGGGCCACGACTTCCGCCCGGACTACCTGACCCTCTCCCTCCTGGGCGATCGCTGGCCTGACGTCCCGCGGATCGCGCTCACCGCGACGGCCACGCACGCGACCCACCAGGAGATCACCCAGCGGCTGCACATGCCGACGGCCCGGCACTTCGTGGCGAGCTTCGACCGGCCCAACATCCAGTACCGGATCGTGCCCAAGGCCGACCCGAAGAAGCAGCTGCTGGCCTTCCTGCGCGAGGAGCACGCGGGCGACGCGGGCATCGTGTACTGCCTGTCCCGCAAGTCCGTGGAGTCGACGGCGGAGTTCCTGTCGCGCAACGGCATCGAGGCGGTGCCGTACCACGCGGGCCTGGACGCGGGCACCCGCGCTGCCCACCAGTCCCGCTTCCTGCGCGAGGACGGCCTGGTCGTGGTCGCGACCATCGCCTTCGGCATGGGCATCGACAAGCCGGACGTCCGCTTCGTCGCCCACCTCGACCTGCCCAAGTCGGTCGAGGGCTACTACCAGGAGACGGGCCGCGCGGGCCGCGACGGACTGCCCTCCACGGCCTGGATGGCCTACGGCCTCAACGACGTCATACAGCAGCGCAAGCTGATCCAGTCCGGCGAGGGCGACGAGGCGTTCCGCCGCCGCGCCTCCGCCCACCTGGACTCGATGCTGGCGCTGTGCGAGACCGCCCAGTGCCGCCGGGGCCAGCTCCTCGCCTACTTCGGCCAGGACCCGGACCCGATGGGCTGCGGCAACTGCGACACCTGCATGGTGCCGCCGGAGACCTGGGACGGCACGGTCGCGGCACAGAAGGTGCTGTCGACGGTGGTACGGCTCCAGCGCGAGCGGGGTCAGAAGTTCGGCGCCGTGCAGATCGTCGACATCCTGCTCGGCAAGCGCACGGCGAAGGTCATCCAGTTCGACCACGACCAGCTGTCCGTGTTCGGCATCGGCCAGGAGCTCGAAGAGGGCGAATGGCGGGGCGTCGTACGGCAGTTGCTGGCGCAGGGGCTGCTCGCGGTCGAGGGGGACTACGGCACGCTGGTGCTGACCGAGGCCAGCGGATCGGTGCTGCGGCGCGAGCGGGAGGTGCCGCTGCGCAAGGAGCCGAAGAAGCCGGTGACCTCGCGAGCGGCGTCCGGGTCGGGCTCGACCAGGGGCGAGCGCAAGGCGAAGGCAGCGGCGGCGGAGCTGCCGGAGGCACTGCAGCCGGCCTTCGAGGCCCTGCGCGCCTGGCGCGCCGAACAGGCCAGGGAACAGGGCGTCCCGGCGTACGTCATCTTCCACGACGCCACACTCCGCGAGATCGCCACGGTCTGGCCGACGTCGGTACGGCAGCTCGGCGGCATCAGCGGCGTGGGCGAGAAGAAGCTGGCGACGTACGGGGAGGGCGTGATCGGTGTCCTGGCGTCACTGGGCGATGCACCTGGGACGACAGCGCCCACACCCGGTCCCACTGCGGAGGCTGCCGGCCACGGCCCGGACGACGACTGGCCGGAGACGGATGCGGAGCCGGAGCCGGAGGACTGGGTGTAGGGGAGGCCGCCTGGAGGTGGGGCGGGAGCTGGGCGCCTGGATATAGGCGGCGGGTCGGCGCCTCTCCGGAGCCGGCCCGCGGTGGGGGTGACCGTCACATAGCGCGTGCCGCGTATGCCCTGACGTCCGCGTCCGAGTCCGCCGTGGCCGTGGCGAGGGCCGCGCGGGCGTCCTCGGTGTGGTTGTGCCGGGTCAGGGCGAGGACGGCGGCCTTGCGGACGTCCGCGTTCGGGTCGGCCAGGGCCTTGGCGAGGGCGGGGACGGCCACCTCCGGCTCGGCGGCGGACAACGCGGTCGCGGCGCCCGACCTGACCTGCCAGGCCTGGGCGGACAGGGCGGCGACGGCGCGGGCGGCGAGCGGCGCCGGGCAGCCGGTGGTGCCGAACGCGGCGTAGGCGGCGGCCTGGACGAGCGGGTCGGGGTCCTCGGCGAGGTGGGTGAGGGCGGCGAGGACCGTGCCGGAGCCGGTGGTTGGCGCGGAGGGGGTGGGGGCGGCGTAGGGATCAGAGCTTGCGAGAGCACCCGGAGGGCCGGCCTGAGCGGCGGCACCGCTCACCTGGACGTCCTCCGATTCGCTCGGATCGCCCGCACCGTCCGCATCACCCGTCCGGCTCGCGACGGCACCCGCATCCTCCGCGGACCCCTCCCCTCCCGTACTCCCCGCCCAAACCGTCGCCAACGCCTTCGCAATGGTCACCCGGACCTCGCGGGACGGGTCGGTGGTGGCCGCGTGGGCCAGTTCCACGGCGGCGTCGACCGAGACCAGGGCGCGGACGGCCTCGATGCGGACCGGGATGTCCGAGTCGGTCAGGGCTTCGGCGAACAGCGTCGCGTCACCCAGGCGCAGGGCGCGAAGGACGTCGAGGGAGGCGGCACGGACCACCGGGTCGGGCTCGGTCAGCGCGGCGGCGAGGCGGTCGCGGAGGGCGGGTTCCGGCGGGAGCGTCTCGACGAGCTCGCGGAGGGAGGCGGCGGCCGCGGCACGCACCTCGGCGGCGGTGTCGCGAAGCGCCTCGGCAAGGGCGGGCCCCGTGCCCGGCGGCAGCGTTTCCGTGAGGACGGCGACGGCCTCACGGCGGACGGCGGACGAGGGGTCGGTCAAGTAGGGGAGGAGGGCGTCGAGTTCGGGTTCGTCCTCGGCGAGGGCGACGAGTTCGAGGAGACGGGAGGAGGACTGTCCGGCGCGGGAGGCGGGCGGGTCGGCAACAGCCATGGTCTCGGGGAAACCAGCTCCCTCGGAGGTACCAATCCCGTCGGCGGCAGCACTTCCGTCAGCGGTACCGATTCCGTCAGCGGTACCGATTCCGTCGGCGGCAGCACTTCCGTCGGCGGTACCGGTTCCGTCGGCGGTATCCGTCCCGTCGGAAGAACCCGTCGCCCCGGTCACCCCGCCCGCCACCGGCGCCACGTCCCGTGGCCCCGCCGTGGCGACGTCCTCGGCGTGGATCTCGCCGAGGGAGCGGGACGGGCCGCCCACCGGCGTGAACTCGTCGATGGGCACGAGATAGGGAGCCACGGGACGGGCCGTGAACTCCATCGCACCGGAGGGGGACTTGTGCAGGTCGAGGTGGTGGAACCAGGAGGTGTCGTCGCGGTGGGGGTGGTCGAGACGGTCGTGGTAGAGGCCCCAGCGGGACTCCGTGCGGGCCAGCGACGCGCGCGCCGCCATCTCCGCGCAGTCGCGGATGAAGGAGACCTCGGCGCAGCGCATCAGCTCGTGCGCGGTCCGCGCGCCCATCTCCGCGATGTCGGCGCGCATCCGCTCGAAGGCCTCCAGGGCCAGCGACAGCCGGGCCCCCGACTTCGGCGGCGCCACGTAGTCGTTCACGAAACGGCGCAGCTTGTACTCGACCTGGGTCTGCGGCGGACCGTCCGGATGGCGCAGCGGACGGTAGATCAGCTCGTGCGCGTCCCGGACCTGATCCGCGGGCAACTCGCCCTCGTACGGCGTGTACTGGGCAGCGTCCGCCCCGGCGAGGTCGCCGAAGACGAACGCGCCGATCATGTAGTTGTGCGGCACGCAGGCCAGGTCCCCGGCGGCGTACAGCCGGGGGACGGTCGTACGGGCGTGGTCGTCGACCCGTACACCCGAGGCCGAATGACCGCCGCACAGGCCGATCTCGGAGATGTGCATCTCGACGTCGTGGGTGCGGTAGTCGTGGCCCCGGCCGGAGTGGAACGTGCCGCGCGTCGGGCGTTCCGTCGAGTGCAGGATCGACTCCAGTGCCGAGACCGACTCCTCCGGCAGATGGCTCAGCTTCAGGTACACCGGCCCCCGGTCGCTCGCCACCTCCGCCGCGAACTCGGCCATCATCTGGCCGGACCAGTAGTCGGAGTCGACGAAGCGTTCGCCGTGCCGGTTGACCTGGTAGCCGCCGAAGGGGTTGGCGACGTAGGCGCAGGCGGGGCCGTTGTAGTCCTTGATCAGCGGGTTGATCTGGAAGCACTCGATGCCGGTGAGCTCGGCGCCCGCGTGGTAGGCCATGGCGTAACCGTCACCGGCGTTCGTGGGGTTCTCGTAGGTGCCGTACAGGTATCCGGAGGCCGGCAGCCCCAGTCGGCCGCACGCACCCGTCGCCAGGATCACCGCGCCCGCGCGCACCGTCACGAACGCGCCCGTGCGCGTGTTGAAGCCGACCGCCCCCACGGCCCGCCCCTCGGCCGTCAGCACGCGCACCGGCATCACCCGGTTCTCGATGCGGATCCTCTCCCGCATCTCGCGCCGCCGCAGCTGCCGGTACAGGACCTTCTTGACGTCCTTGCCCTCCGGCATCGGCAGCACGTACGAACCCGACCGGTGCACCTGGCGGACGGCGTACTCGCCGTGCTCGTCCTTCTCGAACTTCACGCCGTACGACTCCAGTCGCTGCACCATGCCGAAGCCGCGGGTGGCGGTCTGGCGGACGGTGGACTGGTCGACGATGCCGTCGTTGGCGCGGGTGATCTCGGCGACGTAGTCGTCGGGCTCGGCGCGGCCGGGGACGACCGCGTTGTTGACGCCGTCCATGCCCATGGCGAGCGCGCCGGAGTGGCGGACGTGGGCCTTCTCCAGCAGGAGCACGTCGGCGCCGTGCTCGGCGGCGGTCAGCGCGGCCATGGTGCCGGCGGTGCCGCCACCGACCACGAGGACGTCGCAGCGGATCTCCTCGGCGTCGGAGAGGGCCGGGATCTCCAGAGGGGTGTTCGCGGAGGGGTTCGCGGGGGTGGTCACCGAGGTGCCTTTCGGTTCCGGGGCGCCGGTCAGGTGCCGAGCGAGGAGAGGACGTCACGCCGCAGCGCCACGCGCGCGGGGTCGTCGTGCGCCGTACGGTCGCGTGGCCGCGGCACATCTCGTACGGCGGTCAGCCGGCCGTTGCCGAGCAGGGCCACGCGGTCGCCGAGGAAGAGGGCCTCGTCCACGTCGTGGGTGACGAAGACGACGGTCGCGCCCGTGCCGCCGAGCACCTCGACCAGGAGGTCCTGCATGCCGGCGCGGGTCTGGGCGTCGAGGGCGCCGAAGGGTTCGTCCATGAGGACGGCGCGGGGCGCTGCCGCGAGCGCACGGGCCAGCTGGGCGCGCTGGCGCTGCCCGCCGGAGACGCGGTGCGGCAACTGCCGGGCGTGGTCGGCGAGTCCGACGCGACCGAGCCAGGCGTCGGCCTGGGCCCGGCGTTCCGCGCGCGGCAACCCCTTGATGGCGAGCGGGAGTTCGACGTTGGCGCGCAGGGTGCGCCAGGGAAGCAGCGCGTCCTCCTGGAAGACCAGGGCGCGGTCGGCGGCCGGGCCGGTCAGCGGGCGGCCGTCCTGGGTGACCTCGCCCGAGAGCAGGGGGAGGAGGCCGGCCAGGGTGCGCAGCAGCGTCGACTTGCCGCAGCCGGACGAGCCGACGACGGTGAGGATCTCGCCGGGGGCGACGTCCAGGTCGACGCCGGTGACGACGGGAGCGCCTGGGCGGCCGAGCGTGGCGCCGCGGAGGGCGAGGCGGGTGCCGCGAGCCGGGGCCGTGACTCCGGCGCCGGTCACCGGAGTCCCCGTACCGGTCGCGAACGTCTCCGGGGTGTCACCCGTCGCCCGGGTCGTCTCAGACGAGGTGCTCATCGCGGGCCTCCCCGGGCTCGGTGTCCTTCGACGTGAGGGCGCTGCCGGCTCCGGTGGGGACGCCGGCCTGAGTCCGCCTCCCGGTCCCCGCCACGGCCACGGCCGCCGCCCGCGGCATTCGCCCACCGGGCACGTACGACGTACGCGGCAGCCAACGCGTCAGCCACTGGCCCAGCAGCTCCACGGCCGTGGAGGTGAGCCAGCCGAGCACGCCGATCGTGACCATGCCGACGAAGACGCCCGCGTAGTTGACGACCGTGTAGTCCTGCCAGGTGCGGTAGCCGACGCCGTACTGGCCGGAGATCATCTCGGCGGAGATCACACAGATCCACGAGACGCCGATGCCGACCGACAGGCCCCCGAAGATGCCGGGCAGCGCGCCCGGCAGGACGACCGAGCCGAGGACGCGCCACCGGCCGCCGCCCATGGTGAGCACCGCCTCCTCCCACACCGGCGTCAGCGCGCGCACCGAGTGCCGGGTGGAGACCAGGACCGGGAAGAAGGCGGCGGTGCAGGTGATGAAGACGATGCCCTGCTCGTTGGAGGGGAAGAGGAGGATCGCCACGGGTACGAGCGCGATCGCCGGGATCGGGCGGACGACCTCCAGCACCGGCCCGAGCACGTCCTCGGCCGACCGCGAGCGCGCCACGAGCACGCCCGTCGCCACGCCCAGGACCGCGGCGAGGAGGAAGCCGGTGAGGATACGGGTGAGGCTGTCGGTGAGGTCCGTCCAGTAGTCGGGCCCGGACAGCCGGTCGCCGAAGGCACGGGCCACGTCGGCGACCGTGGGGAACTGCGAGAAGCGCAGCCACAGATCGACGTTCAGGCTGGTCAGCAGCTGCCACAGCCCGAGCGCGGCAGCCAGGGACGCCGCTCGCAACGCATACCGGGCCGCGGGCCGTCGGCTCACGACGCCCGCCCCAGTGCCTCCGCGTACGTGATGACCCGCGCGCCCCCGTGTCCGTCGACGTACGCCCGCGCGGTGGCCGGTGCCACGAAGGGGAGGAGTCGGTCGGCGTCCGCCACCCAGACCGCCTTGTCGGCGAACCACAGGGTGCCGGTTGTGGCGTCGGGGACGTAGGCCGCGCGGACCCCGTCCTTGTGCCGAGCCACGTAACTCAGCAGCTCGGCAGGCGACTTGAAGGCCACCGTCTTCTCCGACCCCTTCGGCCACACCTCGTTCGCCGAAGCCGAAGCCGAAGCCGATGCCGATGCCGATGCAGGGGGCGTCGCCGCGAGCCGCTGCGCGTAGTCCGCGCCGAGGGCCTTCTTCACGTACCGGTCGTCGACGAACGAGTCCACGTCGATGTCCCCCGTGAGCTTGGCGGTCTTCAGAATCGAGACGTCCTGCTTCAGCGCGGAGATCAGCCGCGGCTGCAGCGCGGGGTCGAAGGTCGAGATGCCGTGGGCGCCGTTGTAGAGGTAGACGACCTCGGCCGGCAGCCCCGTGGCCTCGGCGACCGACTCGGCGGCGGCGACCGGGTGGGCGTCGAGATAGTCGGTGGCCTCCGACTGGGCCTTGAGGAAGGCCTCCAGGACCGCGGGCCGCTGCTCGGCGAAGTCCTCGCGGGCGGTGACGCCGTGGAAGGTGGGGAGGTTCAGCTCGGCACCGTCGTACAGGGCCTTCGCCTTGCCCTGGAAGGCGAGCAGTCCGGGCCAGGCGACGAACTGCGAGAGTGCGTCCGCGCTGCCCGCCGACAGGGCCGAAGCACCCACGGCGGGCTGCTGGTTGAGTTTCTCGATGCCCTTGTCGGGGTCGATGCCGGCCCGCTGCAGGGCTCGTACGAGCGTGCCGTCGGCGGCCGAACCGACGCTGGTGGAGACCTTCTTGCCCTTGAGGTCGGCGAGCGAGGACAGTTTCGAGTCCGGGGAGGTGACGATCGTGTTGAGACCGCCGCGGAGGTTGTAGCCGGTGACCGAGACCAGGCGGGTCGGCTTGCCAAGCTGTTTGCCGCGGGCCGCGCTGATGAGGAGCGGGAAGTCGCCCATCGAGCCGATGTCGATCTTCCCGGCGGTCATCTGCGCGGTGATCGGGGCGCCGGTGGCGTAGTCCTGCCAGTCGACCTTGTAGGTGTGGCCGTCGTGCAGGGCGTTCAGCTCCTTCTCGAAGCAGCCGAGGGAGCGCAGCAGGGTTCCTGCGGTGACCGTGTTGATGGTCTTGGACTGGTAGCCGACGGTGATGGTGACGTTCTTGCCGTCACCGGCCGCGGCGCTGCCGCCGCAGCCGGTTAGGGGGAGCAGGAGAAGCGCGGTGGAAGCCGCGAGTGCCGTGCGTTTCATGGGGGTTCGGGACCTCTCACCGGAGCAGATAGGGCATGTTGACGGTGACGGCTCCGGTGGGACAGCGGGCCGCGCACGGGCCGCAGTACCAGCACTCGTCGACGTGCATGTAGGCCTTGCCGGTGCTGTCGTCGATGGCCAGGGAGTCCAGTGGGCACATGTCCACGCAGAGCGTGCAGCCGTCGATGCACTTCGACTCGTCGATGGTCACGGGCACGTCGGCCCGCTGGGGTGCCAAGGGCATGGCTGTCTCCGGGAAACGGGTCGGAAAGAGGTCGGAACGGGTCGGAAAGAGGTCAGAGGGAGCGGTGCAGCAGGCCGCTCATGGTGATGCGGTCGCCGCGGAAGCGGATGAACTCCAGGTCGACCGGGCGGCCGTCGGCGAGGTGGGTGAGCCGTTCCAGCATGAGGACGGCCGCGCCGCGCGGGGCCTCCAGCACGGCGGCGGAGTGGGCGTCCGCGTTGACCGCCTCCAGGGTGATCTCGGCGTGGCCGAGTCGCTGCCCGGTGATGGACTCCAGGAGGCGGAAGACGTCGGTGTTCTCCAGGTCGGCGCCGAGCAGGGCGGTACCGATGTCGAGCGGGATGTAGGTGAGGTCGAGGGAGAGGGGGAGGCCGTTCAGGCGGCGCAGGCGTTCGATGTAGAGGACGTCGGTGCCGGCGGGGACGCGGAGGCGTTCGGCGACCGGGGCCGGCGCGGGGGCGGGGCCCATGGTGCGGACCTCGTTGGTGACCGTGCCGTGCTCGCGGAGGGTTTCCGCGAGGCCCATCAGCCGGTCGAGCCCGTGCGGGTACTTCCGGGCGACGACCACGGTCCCGACCCCCGGCAGCCGGTCGACCAGGCCCTCGGCCCTGAGCAGGTCGAGCGCCTGGCGGACGGTGTTGCGGCTGGCGCGGTAGTCGGCGGCGAGGACGGTCTCGTGGGGGAGCGCGCCGTCCGGGAAACCGCCGGCGAGGACCTGGTGCCGGAGCAGATCGGCGAGCTGCCGCGCCTGGTCGGCCCGCAGCCGGCGCCGCGCACGGTGGGCGGCGACGGTGGTCGCGCCCTGTCCGGCGTGGTCTCGGATGCGGTCGCTGGGTGGCATGTCTCGAACCATAGCGAGCCGGTAGGGAATGAAGTGTTGCGGCGATGTTGCGCCACCACGGGCTCCGCCGGTTGAGCCGCTGACCTGCGGGTTCGGTGTCCGACAGGGAAGATCTGCCACCACTGCCACGGCTGCCGAAAGGACGCCCGGCACCGACCGCACCTCGCGCCGATCGCGCCCAGCGCCGATCGCGCCCAGCGCCGATCGCGCCCAGCGCCGACCGCACTCCGCGTCGACCGCGCCCAGCGCCGACCGCACTCCGCGTCGACCGCGCCCAGCGCCGACCGCACTCCGCGTCGACCGCACCCAGCGCCGACCGCACTCCGCGTCGACCGCGCTCCGCGCGGACGCACACCGCGTCGACCGCCCCCCGCGCCGAGTCGCTACGACAGTGCCGTCAGCCCCGGCGCGAACGTGATCAGCAGCGGTAGCAGCGGCACCAGCGCCGCCACCGTCGTCGTCAGCGCCCGGCGCCGCCGCCCGAGCCGCGGCTGCGGCTGCAGCAGCCGGTCGACGCGCTCGCCGAGCAGCCGGTGGCTGGAGGAGCAGGACAGCACCCCGCGGTGCTGGTTCAGCTCGATCAGCGCCAGCGCGGTGGTCAGATGCCCGCACCGCCGCGACGCCGTGTCGTCCGCCGCCAGCTCCACCAGACGGTGCGTCTGGTCGCGGAAGTGCGCGAACAACGGCACCCGGGGAAAGCCCGTGGCCAGCGCGCTCGACAGATGCAGCAGCCAGTCGTGGTGCGCCCGCGCGTGGTCCCGCTCATGGGTGAGTACGGCGTCCAGCTGGTGGTCGGTCAGCCGGTGCAGCGCCCCGGTCGTGACGACCAGCTGCGGCGGGTGCCCCGGCATCCACCAGGCGTCCGGATACTCGTCCTCCAGCACCAGCAGCGGCCCGCGCGCCGCCTCTTCGAGACCCCCGGGCAGCTCCGGAGCGCGCTCGCGCAGATGCGCCCGGGCCACCCCGCGCCGCCGCCGCGCCTCGACCAGCTCACGGGCCAGCATCGCCGTCGTCCAGGCGGCACCGGCCGCCAGCAGCAGGGTGAGGGCGGCCGCCCAGACCGGCGCGACGGACAGGTCGTACGCGGCGGCGACGGCCGGGGGCGCCGGCGCGAACACATGGTCGCGGACGGTGTGGAAGACGGCGGTCGCGCCCAGCACGAGCGCCGTCAGACAGCACATCAGCACGGTGGCGACCAGGCACTGCCACACCCACAGCGCCACCACCGGCTCCCGCTCGGGCCAGGCCGCCCGCACCAGGGCACGCGGAACCGGCACTGCGGCCGTCAGCGCGACGACGCTCAGCAGGAGCAGACAGACGGTCATGCCACGGGCTCCGGATCCTGATCGGAGGAGAGGGCGAGGGCGGGGCGGCCGCCCCGGGGCCCGTCCGGCGGATCAGCCCCGGCGCACGAGTCGCCCGCCGCCAGTATGACGGCGAAGCGGTCAGGAGTCAGGAACCGAAGCGGCCCCACTACGTCCCGTACAGCGACCGTCACACCCGCGACATCCCGCACGGAATCAGGGCCTCACCCGGCCACGATCCGCCCCACCACCTCCCCCAGCCCGACCCGGACCCCACCCGGCCCGGGCGCCCACGCCGACAGCGTCACCACGTCCCCGTCCTCCAAGAACGTCCGCTTGCCGTCCGGAAGTTCCAGCGGATCGCGCCCGTTCCAGGTCAGCTCCAGCAGCGACCCGCGCTGCCCCGCCTCGGGCCCGCTCACCGTGCCCGAGCCGTACAGGTCGCCGGTCCGCAGGGAGGCCCCGTTCACCGTCATGTGGGCCAACTGCTGGGCGGCCGTCCAGTACATGGTGGAGAACGGCGGCTCGGAGACGACGTGACCGTTGATCGCGACCGAGATGCGCAGGTCGTAGCCGCCCGGCTCGGCGTCGGGGCCGGCGTCGTCCAGATACGGCAGCAACGCGTGCGTGCGCCGCGGCGGCGCCACGCGCGCGTGCTCCAGCGCGTCCAGCGGCGTGATCCACGCCGACACCGACGTGGCGAAGGACTTCCCGAGGAACGGCCCGAGGGGGACGTACTCCCAGGCCTGTACGTCGCGCGCGGACCAGTCGTTGAGGAGGCACAGCCCGAAGACGTGCTCGCGGAACTCCCCGAGCCCCACGGGCGTTCCCATTGCGGACGGCACACCCACCACGAAGCCGACCTCGGCCTCGATGTCCAGGCGGACCGAGGGCCCGAAGACCGGCGCCGGGTCGGTCGGGGCCTTGCGCTGCCCGGACGGACGTACGACATCGGTCCCCGACACCACGACCGTCCCCGACCGGCCGTGGTAACCGATCGGCAGATGCTTCCAGTTGGGCGTCAGCGAGTCCGCGGCGTCGGGCCGGAAGATCTGGCCGACGTTCCTGGCGTGGTTCTCGGAGGCGTAGAAGTCGACGTAGTCGGCGACCTCGAAGGGGAGGTGCAGGGTCACGGCGGACAGGGGATGGAAGAACCCGGCGATCTCCTCCTGACGTACCGTCATCCACGCCGTCAGCGCGCGCCGCACGTCCGACCAGGCGGTGCGGCCCGCCGCGAGCAGCGGGTTCAGCGAAGGCCGCGCGAGCAGGGAGGCGTACGGCGAGTCGAGCGCCAGGGCCGCCGCGCCCGCGTCGAGGACGTGGTCGCCGAGCCGGACGCCGACCGTCCGCTCCGCCGAACCCACGCGCGAGAACACGCCGTAGGGAAGGTTGTGCGGACCGAAGGGATCGCCCTCGGAAACGTCGAAGGGGGGCATGGGGTGCTGCCTCACTCTCGTGTGTTCCTGCTGGTCGTGCCACACGTTACGGCCGAGTCGGCGGTCCTGGGCAGTGTCTAAAGAGTTTGCAATGTCCGAATTGGGCTTGTCGGACTGGGCAATTCCGGCTTAGCGTCCTTTGGGGGACACGGACGGGGTGGGTCCGGTCCGTAGGGGGGACGCGTGGGGGGACCCGTGGCCAGGAGCAGCAGTGTGCCTTTCCGGGCCGACCGTGAGGTGCCCGGCCTGATCGTCAAGTTCGGCGACTACCCGCTGCACCACGGAGGGGTCGGGGCGATACGCAGCCTGGGCCGTCTCGGCGTGCCCATGTACGCGATAACCGAGGACCCCTACACACCGGCCGCCTCCTCCCGCTATCTGAAGAAGGCCTTCGTCTGGCCGACCACCGGCACGGAGGACCCCGACCACCTGGTGGAGGGCCTGCTGCGCGTCGGGCGCCGCATCGGCCGCCCCGCCGTCCTCGTCCCCACCGACGAGGAGGCCGCCGTCCTGATCGCCGAGCACCAGGACGTGCTCGCCGGCCGCTTCCTGTTCCCGCGCGTCGACCCCGCCCTGCCCCGCCGCCTGGCCAGCAAGCAGGGCCTGCACGAACTGTGCGTGGAACACGGCATCCCGAGCCCGACGGCCGCCTTCCCGCAGTCGTACGACGACATCGCGGTCTTCGCCGAGAAGGCCCGCTTCCCGGTCGTCGCGAAGAACCGCGAGGCGTTCCTGCGCCGCAAACAGCCCGCGGTGAACGGCACGACCAGGATCGCCACCCGTGAGGGCCTGCTCGACCTGGCCCGCGACTGGGGCGAGCACCCCGGCGTGATCCTCCAGGAGTACCTGCCGAGGGAGGACGCCGAGGACTGGATCGTGCACGCCTACTTCGACCAGGACTCGACCCCGCTCGCGATGTTCACCGGCGTGAAGGTGCGCTCCTGGCCGCCGCACGCCGGAATGACCGCGAACGCGTACGTCGTCGACAATCCGGAACTCGCCGACCTCGCCGCGCGTTTCATCAAGCAGATCGGCTTCACCGGAATCATCGACCTCGACCTGCGCTTCGACCGGCGCGACGGACAGTACAAGCTCCTCGACTTCAACCCGCGCATGGGCGCCCAGTTCCGCCTCTTCGAGAACGAGTCGGCGGTGGACGTCGTACGCGCGATGCATCTGGACCTGACCGGTCGCTCCGTCCCGGAGGGGGAACAGCGGGCCGGCCACCGGTACATCGTGGAGAACATCGACCTGCCCGCCCTGCTCGCCTACCGCCGCAGCGGCTATACGACGCCGCACGCACCGGCGCGCGCGAGCGGGACGGAGCTGGCCTGGCTCGCGGGTGACGACCCGCTGCCGTTCCTCACGATGCTCGCGCGCTTCGTGCGGCCGGGCGCGAAGCACCTGTATCAGCTGTGGCGCACCAACCGCCGCGGCAGCACCACCGGTTCGGGGGGCTGAGCCAGCAAGTACAGCCTCGCGCACCGGACACGAAGTGACGAAGTGACGTCCTGGGGAGGGACTTCGTGATCCAACCGGTTGCAGTCATCGGCGCCGGGCCCTTCGGCCTGTCGACCGCCGCGCATCTCCGAGCCCGCGGCATACCCGTCCGCGTCTTCGGCGAGCCCATGGTCAGCTGGCGCGACCACATGCCCGCCGGCATGCTCCTGAAGTCGACCCCGGTCGCCTCCAACCTGGACGCGCCGCAGCAGGGCCACAACCTCGTCGACTACTGCGACGCCGCCGGCATCAAGCGGCTGGTGACCGACGAGGACATCATCCCGATCGAGACCTTCATCGCCTACGGCGAGTGGTTCCAGCAGAAGCTGGTGCCCGAACTGGAGCGGGTGCGGGTCGTGTCGGTCGACCGGAACAAGGCGGGCGGCTTCGAACTGAAGCTGGACTCGGGGGAGTTGTTCACCGCCCGCGCGGTCGTCGTCGCCACCGGCCTGTCCGGCCTGGCCCACCTGCCCGCCGAACTCGCCACGGCCGCGGCGGACGGACCCACCCCCACGGGCCCGGTCTCCCACAGCTCCCAGCACCACGACCTCACGCGCTACTCCGGCAAGGACCTGATCGTGGTCGGCGCCGGCCAGTCCGCGCTGGAGACGGCCGTGCTGGCGGCGGAGGCGGGCGCCCAGGTGCGAGTGGTCTCCCGCGGCCGAGGCAGGGTCGCCTTCGGCGCACCGCCCTGGAAGCAGCCGAGGCTGCGCCCCGAGTCGCCCTTCGGCCGCGCCTGGTCCCTGTGGGCGCTGAGCTACTACCCGCACCAGTACCGCCGTCTGCCCGCCGAGGCCCGCCACTACCTCGTCCGCCGCGTCCTCGGCCCGCTCGGCGCCTGGTGGCTGCGCGACCGCTTCGAGGGCAAGGTGCAGGTCAGCGAGGTCGAGCGGATCGTCCGCACGGACGCGGACGGCGGCAGCCCGACGCTCACGGTCCGCACCCACGCCGGCCGCACGGAGAACCTCTCCGCGGACCACGTCATCGCCGCCACCGGCTACCGCGTCGACATAGCCGCGATGGACTTCCTCGGCCACGAACTGCGCACCCGCCTCGCCGTGAGCCGCGGCACGCCCAAGCTCGGCGCCGGTTACGTCTCCTCGGTCCCGGGCCTGTACTTCACCGGCCTGCCGTCCGCGTCCTCGTACGGGCCGGTGATGCGGTTCGTGTGCGGCACGGAGTTCGCCTCACCGCGGCTGGCCAAGCACCTGGCGGCGGCCCACGCCTGACGACGAGCGGCGGGTGGCCCACCGGCCGCCCACCGCCCCGAAGAGCAGACGCGGATACGGGAGTTGACTGAGATACGCAGGTGAACAAGGCGGTCGGCCGGTTCGCGATGAGTCGGTGGGGCGTCCTGTCCGTATTCTCTGATCATGGCCGCACCCACCGCATATGCACTCGTCGCCACAGACCTGGACGGCACGCTGCTCAGAGGCGACGACACGCTCTCCGACCGGTCCCTCGCCGCCCTCGCGCGCGTCGCGGAGGCGGGTGCCCGGCACCTGGTCGTGACGGGCCGGCCGGCCCCCAGAGTGCGGCCGCTCCTGGACGACCTCGGCAGCAGGGGGCTCGCGGTGTGCGGGCAGGGCGCGCAGGTGTACGACGCCGGCGCGGACCGTCTGCTGTGGTCGGTCACCCTGGACCGGGAGCTGGCCGAGACCGCGCTCGGCAAGATCGAGGCCGAGGTGGGCCAGGTGTACGCGGCCGTCGACCAGGACGGCGTCGACGGGCTCACGCTCATCGAACCCGGCTACCTGATGCCGCACCCGACCCTGCCCGCGGTCCGCGTCAGCCGCCGCGACGACCTGTGGTGCGAGCCCATCAGCAAGGTGCTGCTGCGCCATCCCGACCTGTCCGACGACGAGTTGGCGGCGACGGCGCGCGCGGTGGTCGGTTCCCTCGCCACCGTCACCATGTCGGGCCCCGGGACCGTCGAACTCCAGCCATGCGGCATCACCAAGGCGACCGGCCTCGCGCTCGCCGCCGAACACCTGGGCCTGGGCCCGCACGAGACGATCGCCTTCGGGGACATGCCCAACGACATCCCGATGTTCGACTGGGCCGCGCACGGCGTCGCCATGGCCAACGCCCATCCCGAACTCAAGTCGGTGGCCGACGAGATCACCCTGTCGAACGAGGACGACGGCATCGCCGTCGTCCTCGAAGCACTCTTCCCGCAGGCCCGGTAGCGACAGGCCCGCCGGCGGCCTAGTAGGCGCCCCAGACGTTGTCGATCGAGCCGTACCGCTGGGCCGCGTAGTTGCAGGCGGCGGTGATGTTGGCGACCGGGTCGTACGGGTCGTACGAGGTGCCGGAGACGTGGTACGCGGCGAAGGTCGGGTCGATGACCTGCAGCAGGCCCTTCGACGGGGTGCCCGCGAGCGCGTTGGAGTCCCAGTTGTTGATGGCGTACGGGTTGCCCGAGGACTCGCGGATCACGTTGCGGTAGATGCCGTCGTACGAGCCGGGGATGCCGTGCTGCGCCATGACCTGGAGGGAGGCGCGGATCCAGCCGTCGAGGGTGTTCGAGTAGCCCAGCGAGGTGGCGGTCACGGTCGTCGTGGTGGCCGCGGAGGCGCTGGTCGCGCCGATGACCGGGAGGGCGAGGACGGTGGCGCCGAGGCTCACGACGGCGAGCTTGCGGGCGATGCGGGAGCGGCGCGGGCGGCGGTGCTGAGCGGCAGCGGACATGACGGGGTTCCTCTCCGTCGCCTGCGAGGTGAGCTGTCGGGTTCGGGCGGGAGATGCCCGGCCGCGCCGCCGCGAGGCGACACGACTTCACCCCAAGCCGGTCCGGAATGTCCGAAGACGCCCCGACCCGGCGACTTACCTGGGTCCCCCGCTCCTGCCCGTACGTTCTCGGTGGATGGCTCGGGCGGTGGCAGGATTCGGCGTCCGCCCGACAGGCCGGGAACGTATGCGAGAGCACATGTCCGGAACAAGTGCCGGATTCACAGAACACCCCTATTGACCTTGCTCTGAGCCGTATGGGGCACTTGATCCTTTGCTGTCGCCAAGCCTCAACTGGCGTACCGGAAAAGGCGGATCAGGTGAAATGCGGCGGAATGCGGATCATGGTCCGGCGTGAGCCAACTCACTGGCGTCCACAAGAGTGGCAAATCGGGCAATGCCCTCAACTCGCCGTCAACCGGCCGTCCGTGGAATCCGCTTCTCCCAGGTCCGATGGAAGACGACCTCGCCACCCTCCGAGCAAACAACCTCATTTGAGGTCAAAAAGGACTCCGCGTCGCAGGTGATCTCGGAGCGCGTGCGGATCGTCGTCTCCCAGGGCAGATCCGGCCGGTGCAACCGGATCGACCAGTCGGAACGGGTGCGGGCCGACAGCGGATCGCCCTCCTGGACCGTGTACGTCTCCAGCGCGTCCTCGGTGAACTCCAGACCGTCGGGGTACACGCGCGTGGCGCCGTACCGCGGATCGACCTCCAGCCGCCACTCGCCCTTGGCGACGTCCCGCACCACCAGCCGCTCGGGCCGCGGTTCGTCCAGCGTGACGGGGTAGTTGACGCCGAGCGGCTCGTACTGCTCCGGCTCCTCGAAGGTGATCGCCGGTTCCTCCGACGCACGCGCGCGTACGGGCAGTTCCAGCGAACTGCCCGCCGGGTCCAGCGTGAACCCGGCCGCCGACTCCGGCTGCGGCCAGATCCACGGCCAGTACGCGGAGGAGACGGCGACACGGAGCCGGTGCCCGGCCGGGAAGGCGTGCCCGATGCCGTTCAGTTCGAACTCGACGTCCTCGGTGTCGCCGGGCGTCCAGGGGACGGCCCTGTCCCGCCCGTGCCGTGCGGAGAGGTTCAGCGCGCCGCGCGTGACGAGGGTCGACGAGCCGTCCGGCGCGACGTCGCACAGACGGGCGACGACTTGTCCGCGTGGCGCCCGGGAGGTCAGCCGCAGCCGGACCCTGGGCCGTCCCAGCACCCAGGTCTCCTCGGCGACCTCGAAGTCGAAGCAGGCCGAGCGGGCGTCCTCGTCGCGCTGGTCGGGCGGGAGGTCGGCGTCGTTGCCGAAGGGGAAGAAGCGGCCGGCGTCGAGGCCGGTGTGCTGGGGGGAGCGGACGGCGACGGGCTCAGTGCTATGTGACATAGTACTGCCAGTGGTATGTGACATAGCACTGTCCCGGAATTCCAATGAAACGCCCGTGACCTGCGGCGACGGCCACCGAAGCTCCCCCACCCACCTCCCCGGCAACTCCCCGTACACCGTCGCCGGCGCATGCGAGTCGCTGACGTAGGCCCGTAGCAGCGGCTCCCGCATCGCCCCCGAATCGACTCCCTTCAGCCAGTGGTCCCACCACCGCAGCGTCTCCTGCAGGAACCCGATCGCCGGCCCCGGCGGCAGCCCCCGGTCCGGGTACTGGTGCGACCAGGGGCCGATCAGGCCCCGTACCCGGTCGGCCGGAAGGTGTTCCACCAGCCGCAGCACCGTGTCGCGGTACGGGTCGTGCCAGCCGCCCACCGCGAGGACGGCCGCCTGGACGGCGTCGTAATCCTCGCAGACGCTGCCGTGCCGCCAGTACTCGTCCCGGGTCTGGTGCTCCAGCCAGGTGTGGACGAACGGGTCGACGGTCTCCAGGCGCTTGAGCCACATGTCCCGCCAGACCGGGCCGACGTACAGCGGATCCGGCGGGCGGCAGACGAAGGCGAGCATGGTCGCCGCCCACGCGTGCATGTCGACGGCGAGGACGGAACCTCCCATGTAGTGCACGTCGTTGTCATAGCGGTCGTCCGTGGAGCAGACCGTGACGATCGCCTTGAGCGGCTCGGGCGCGAGGGCCGCGATCTGGAGGGAGTTGAAGCCGCCCCAGGAGATGCCGAACATGCCCACCCTGCCGTTGCACCAGGGCTGCTCCGCGAGCCAGTTGACCACGGCGACCCCGTCGGCGAGCTCGGTCGCCGAGTACTCGTCGCCGGGCATGCCCTCGCTGTTGCCGTGCCCGCGGATGTCGACGCGCACGGAGGCGTAGCCGTGGCCGGCGTACCAGGGGTGGCGCTGGTGGTCGCGGGGGGCGGTCCAGTCGCTCAGGCGGTACGGGAGGTACTCCAGGAGCGCCGGTACGGGCTCGTCGGTCAGCGGGCGCCACACGCGCGCGTACAGCAGGGTCTGGTCCGGCAGGGGGATCCAGAGGTCCTCGTGGGTCGTGTCGTAGGGGAGGGAGGTACGGATGTGCATGGGCGGGACCCCGTTGGCTTCAGCGGACCGGGTGCATCGTGCGGCGCAGCCAGGGCGCCGCGGCCGTCACCGCGAGGCCCGCGGCCACCGCGATCGCGCCGTTGACGCCGAAGTAGGCGGGCTTGGAGACGTCGTCGTAGAGCTTCACCGTCTGGGCCTGGATGCCGTTGGCGAGGGCCAGGGACAGGAACCAGAGGGACATGGTCTGGCTGGAGAAGGCGGCCGGGGCGAGTTTGGTGGTGGCCGACATGCCGGAGGTCTCCAGCAGGATGTCGCCGAG
The DNA here is from genome assembly GCF_022698165.1 of Streptomyces cylindrosporus. Lineage (GTDB taxonomy): Bacteria > Actinomycetota > Actinomycetes > Streptomycetales > Streptomycetaceae > Streptomyces > Streptomyces cylindrosporus. The sequence continues at coordinate 14,869 of NZ_JALDAY010000025.1, read as the reverse complement.
GCCGAGCAGGAAGTACGAGCCCACGATCCACCAGGCCGACATCAGGTAGTCGTCGTTCGCGTGCCCGGAGGTCGGCAGGACCATCAGCAGGAAGGACAGCCCGCCGAGTACGACGCCGATCGCGATCTTGTTGGAGGCGTGCGGCTGGCGGCGGCCCATGCGCACCCACAGAGCGGCGACGACGGGCGCGAGGCCGACCTCGAAGGCGCCCAGCGCGGAGGCGTACCAGCTGGCGGGGAAGTCGAAGCCGAGGATGGTCGTCTCGGCGTTCGAGGCGGCCAGCAGCATCATCGTCGAGTAGGCCTGGAAGAGGATGAAGTTGAAGACCGTGGAGGCGAGGAAGAGCACGATGTACGGCCGCAGCCGGCCGCGTTCTTCGGGGGTCACGCGGGGGCTGGCGAACATCACCGCGAAGTAGACCACCGGGGCGATCACGGAGATCAGCGTGAGCAGGTCGACGAAGCGGCCCATGGTCAGCCAGCCTGCTGCTGCCAGCAGGGCGGCGATCACGGCCACGGCGGCCGTACCGGCCACGATCAGGCGGACCGCCCGGCGCATGGCGGCCGGGGCGAGCGCGAACTCCGCGGTGTGCTTGCGCCCGGCCAGGTGACGGCGACCGGCGACGTACTGGACCAGCCCGAACGTCATGCCGATCGCGGCCGCCGAGAAACCCCAGTGCCAGCCCTTGTGGTCGCCGAGCCAGCCGGTGATCAGCGGGCCCGCGAAGGCGCCGATGTTGATCGCCATGTAGTAGAGCGCGAAGCCCGCGTCCCGGCGCTCGTCGTCGGTCCGGTACAGCTTGCCGACCATGGTGGCGACGTTGGGCTTGAGCAGCCCCGTGCCCGCGCTGATGAGACCGAGGCCCACCCAGGTCATCGCCTGGGTCGGCAGCGCCATCGCGTAGTGGCCGCAGGCGATCAGGATGCCGCCCCACAGGACCGCGCGGTACGAGCCGAGGATGCGGTCGGCGAGCCAGCCGCCGGCGACGGAGACCAGGTAGACGAGGGTGCCGTAGGCCGCGGAGACGGAGGCGGCGGTGCCGGCCGCCATGCCCATGCCGCCGTGGGCGACGGTGTCGGCGAAGTACAGCACCAGGATGGCCTGCATGCCGAGGAACGAGAAGCGTTCCCAGACCTCCAGGCCGGAGAGGGTGAGCAGACCCTTGGGCTGGCCGAAGAAGGCGTGATCGTCCTCGGGGGGCGGCTGGCTTCCGGGCTCGACGTCGACTTCGGTTCGGGACACAGGCGACGGCTTCCCTCCAGGTGGAACAAGTGGACAGATCAAGTCGATAAATATCCGTTGTTATCAGGTGATCAGAAACATACCGGGCGTGATCCGATACCGCCCCTGCTGGACGGGCGGGCGGCATCGGTGATCGAAAGGTGACCGGATACGCTGACTTGAGTGATGGCAGCGACCTATCGACAAACCGCGTAACCGCCAGTAGACACCAGCAGACAGGAGACCCCTCGTGACCGTCGTCGGGCCGTTCGGGCTGAGCGTGCGGGACCAGGCTCTGGAAGCCGATGTCCAGGCCGGATTGGCGGCCGTCGAGGAGGGACTGCTCGAAGCCACCAAGAGCGAGGTCCCCTTCATCACGGAGGCCGCGCAGCACTTGGTACGGGCGGGTGGAAAGCGGTTCCGTCCGCTCCTCGTGATGCTCGCCGCCCAGTTCGGGGACCCGTATGCCCCCGGAGTGGTGCCCTCGGCCGTGGTCGTGGAGCTGACCCACCTCGCGACGCTGTACCACGACGACGTCATGGACGAGGCCGCCGTGCGCCGCGGGGTCGACAGCGCCAACACCCGCTGGGGCAACTCGGTCGCGGTCCTCACCGGCGACTTCCTCTTCGCGCGCGCCTCGCACATCCTGGCCGACCTCGGTCCGGAGGCGGTACGGGTGCAGGCCGAGGCGTTCGAACGGCTGGTCACCGGCCAGATCCTGGAGACGGCGGGCCCGCAGGACGGCCGCGACCCGGTCGACCACTACCTGGACGTGCTCGGCGGCAAGACGGGCTCACTGGTGGCCGTGTCGTGCCGGTTCGGCGCGATGATGTCGGGCGCCGACGAGACGGTCGTGGACGTGCTCACCCAGTACGGCGAGCGGCTCGGGGTCGCCTTCCAGCTCGCCGACGACGTCCTGGACATCGCCTCCGACTCGCACGAGTCCGGCAAGACGCCGGGCACGGACCTGCGCGAGGGCATCCCGACGCTGCCGGTGCTGCGGCTGCGCGAGCGGGCGGCGCGGCTGGGGCTGGCCGAGGACCTCGCGCTGTGCGAGCTGCTGGACTCCGACCTCACCGACGACGCGCGGCACGCCGAGGCGCTGGCCGGGCTGCGGGCGCACCCCGCGCTGGAGCAGGCGCGCCGGGACACCGTCCGGTACGCCGAGGACGCGCGGTCCGCGCTGGCCCCGCTGCCCGAGTGCGACGCCAAGCTCTCGCTGATGGAGATGTGCGACGCGGTGGTGCACCGGGCCGGCTGAGCCTCGTACCACCTTCTGGGGCATGTGACGCACGTCACCACCCTGGACTGAGTCCAATCCAAGATTGATTCCGTACTCGTACTCGGAAGGCCGGCGCAGGGGGTGCCGGCCGAGCTACGGGGAGACAAAAGAATCATGGGCATGAACGCGACGTTCTCGAAGCGCCGTAAGAGCCTGATCGTCACCGCTGTCGCGGTGGCCGCCGCCGGAGGCATCGCCGCCGCGGTGGTACCCGCCTTCGCGGCCTCCGGCACCCGCGCCGACCACGCGGGGCACGCCGGCACGAGTGACCGGACCATCGTCAGCCAGAGCGGGACCGTCTCCGGCGGCACCGGGGGAACCCTGCTCGCGACCAGCCTGCGTGGCGCCAACGAGGTTCCGGTGGCGGGCGGTCCGGCCGTGGGCGACAAGGACGGCGCCGCGCTGGAGTTCATCAAGGTCAAGGGCGACAAGGTCTCCGTCGCCGTGACCTGGCGCGGCACCGGCAAGCCGACCATGCTCCACATCCACCAGGGCGCCAAGGGCACCAACGGCGGCGTCAAGGTCGACTTCAGCAAGCTGCTGGAGAAGAGCCGGCGGCACAGCGTCACCGGCACGGTCCAGGTGAAGGACCAGGCGCTGCTCGACGCGTTGAAGTCCGACCCCGGATCCTTCTACGCCAACCTGCACACGGCCGAGTTCCCGGGCGGCGCCGTCCGCGGCCAGCTCCACAAGGTCACCGTCGCCGCCTTCGACTTCCGCGACGCCTTCGACAACTTCCAGGCGTCCGTGGTCAAGGGCAAGCAGATCTACGAGTGCAAGCCGGCCGACGGCGGCGGTTACGCCTTCGCCCAGCGGGACGTCAGCGCCCTGCTCGGCGGCGGCATCCAGCACTCGTTCGTCAAGCCCAACTCCGGTACGCCGCAGTGGGTCGCGCCCGACGGCAGCGCCGTCACCGGCGCCCTCCTGTCCAAGACCCCGAACGGGGACGGCAACATCCCGGAGCTCGACCTGAAGGCCACGCAGCCCGGCAAGCACCACGGCCTTCTCGCGGGCACCGCGGAGATCCTGCGCCTGAACACCGTCGGCGGAGTCGCGCCTTCGGGCACCTGCTCGCCGGGCACCGTCGTCGGCGTGCCCTACCGGGCGGACTACGTGTTCGTGCAGGGCTGAGACAGGAGTTGACACAGGCTCCACCGGGCGGCGCCTTCCCGCACACGACCCCTACGGGTCGGGGGAGGCGCCGCCCTCTCACGTCATACCCCAGGAGTACACCGAGTTGCCTCCGCGGTCTGACGCTTCCTCCTGGCCGATTTGGTCAACTGGAAACCACGGAAAACACCACTCCTCACCGATTCGGGTGAGAATGGCGGCTGGGGTGGAAGACGAGTGCAGGCAGACGAAGTTGGAAGCCGCCGCCGACGACGGAGGTAGCGCACACATGGCACCGTACGAATCCGACGACAGCACGAGCGCCGGGGAGGCCGACGACCTGCACCCCGGTCGACGCAAGGCCGCGCGGTACGTCGTCCCGGTCGCGGTGGTGGGGGTGGCGGCTGCGACCATCGGGCTCGTCCCGGCACTCGCCGACTCCGGCGACCCGGACCTGCCGAAGATCAGCGCGCAGCAACTCATCGAGAAGATCGCCAAGTCGGACGTGCAGCAGATGTCCGGCACGGTGAAGGTAACCACGGACCTGGGCCTGCCCGACCTCGGCGGCCTGGAGAGCAGCCTGACGTCCGGGGCCGCCCGCGGCTCCGGGGACGGATCCTCCGCCGACCCCTCCACCAAGCTCACCGAACTGGCCACCGGCACGCACACCCTGCGCGTCGCCGCCGACGGCCCGGACAAGCAGAAGCTGTCCCTGCTGGAGAACGCGGCGGAGTACAGCCTCATCCACAACGGCAAGGACGTCTGGGGCTACGACAGCCAGTCGAACGAGGTCTACCACTCGACGGTCGCCGACAGCGCCGACGCCAAGCAGAAGCAGGACGAGACCCCGGCCACGCCGGACCAGCTCGCCAAGGACGCCCTGAAGGCGGTCGACGACACCACCTCGGTCACCGTCCAGGGCACCGCCCAGGTCGCGGGCCGGGACGCGTACCGGCTGGTCATCAAGCCGAAGGACAGCGGCTCGACGGTCGGTCAGATCACCGTCGCGGTCGACTCCAGGACCGGTCTGCCGCTGAAGTTCACGCTGACCCCGGCGAGCGGCGGCGCGGCCGTGATCGACGCGGGCTTCACCCAGATCAGCTTCTCGAAGCCGTCCGCGTCGACCTTCGACTTCAAGACGCCCAAGGGCGCGAAGGTCACCGAGGACGACCGGAGCGACCACGCCGACGGCAGTCTCAAGGGCGCCGACAAGGGCGCCAAGTCCGACGAGGACCTCGGCAAGGGCCTCGACGGCCTGAACGTCATCGGCGAGGGCTGGGACTCCATCGCCACCTTCGACACCGGCGGCCAGGGCGTCCCGTCCGGCTCCGAGGCCGGCGGCGGCGCCTTCGGCGGCTTCCTGGACTCGCTGGGCGACAAGGTCTCGGGCAAGTTCGGCTCGGGCACGATCTTCAAGACCCGCCTGATCAACGCCCTGATCACCGACGACGGCAAGGTCTACGTCGGCGCGGTGGACAAGGCCGCACTGGTGAAGGCGGCGAACGCGGGCTGAGACGGGGCCGGCGTGATCCGCCGGACCCGACCCGGCCGGGAACCTTGCGGGACGGCCATTCGTAGTCACTGTGAGTAGTCGTCATGTGAGGGTGTACGAGCACGAATCGAGGGTGCCGATGGACGAGCCGTCCGCCACGGAGCCGGACCGGGAGCGGGAGGACGCGGGGGAGAGCGTGATCGCCACCCGCGCCCTCACCAAGCGCTACCGCGGCGGACAGCTCGCCGTCGACGGCCTCGACCTGACCGTCCCGGCGGGCAGCGTCTTCGGCTTCCTCGGCCCGAACGGCTCGGGCAAGACCACCACCATCCGCATGCTGATGGGCCTGATCGAGCCCACGTCCGGTACGGCACGCGTACTCGGCCGCCCCATGCCCCGCGCCGCCCGCGCGGTCCTCCCGCACGTGGGCGCCCTGATCGAGGGCCCCGCCCTGTACGGCTTCCTCTCCGGCCGCGACAACCTCCTGCGTTACGACGCCGCGGACCCGACCTCCGACCCCCGCACCCGGCGTGCCCGCGTCGCCGCGGCACTGGACCGGGTGGGCCTGACGGCGGCGGCCACCAAGAAGGCCAAGGCCTACTCCCTGGGCATGAAACAACGCCTGGGCCTGGCCGCCGCCCTCCTGCAGCCCCGCAGACTCCTGGTCCTGGACGAGCCGACCAACGGCCTGGACCCCCAGGGCATGCGCGAAATCCGCTCCCTGGTCCGCGAGTTGGCCTCCGACGGCACGACGGTCTTCCTCTCCTCCCACCTCTTGGACGAGATCGAACAGGTCTGCACCCACGCAGCGGTGATGGCCCAGGGCCGCCTGATCACCCAGGGCCCGGTGAGCGACCTGGCGGCAGGCACCCGGGGCCGCCTGATCGTCACGACGCCGGACCCGGGAGAGGCGGCCCGGGTCCTGAAGGAACAGGGCGCGAGCGATGTGGTGACCGAGGACGACAAGGTGACGGCCGAGCCCCCGGACCGCGACCTGGCGGACGTCAACGCCGCGTTGGTGTCGGCGGGTGTCCGGGTCCGAGGCTTCGGTCTGCAACGAGCCTCACTGGAAGACGCGTTCGTGGCGCTGACGGGGGAGGGCTTCGATGTCGCCGGTTGAGCTGAAGGCTATTAAGGGGCGCGGGGAACTGCGCGCTCAACCCCCACTACCCGTCACCCGCCGAACAACCCTCCGCGGCACCCTCTTCGGCAACGAACTACTCACAACGTTCCGCCGCTGGCGCACCTTGGCCCTGCTGGCCGTACTCGCAGCGGTCCCCATCCTGGTCGGCATCGCGGTGAAGATCGAAACCAGCGACGGCTCACAGGCAGGCCCCGGCGGCGGCGACGGTGGCCCGGCCTTCATCTCCCAGATCACCAACAACGGCCTGTTCCTGGTCTTCACCGCCCTCGCCGCCACCCTCCCCTTCTTCCTCCCGATGGCGATCGGCGTCATCGCGGGAGACGCGATAGCCGGCGAGGCAAACGCCGGCACCCTCCGCTACCTCCTGGTCGCCCCCGCAGGCCGCACCCGCCTCCTGCTCACCAAGTACGCGACGGTGCTGACGTTCTGCCTGGTGGCAACCCTCGTCGTGGCGATCTCGGCCCTGACAGTGGGAGCGATCCTCTTCCCACTCGGCGACCTGACGACGATCTCCGGCACACAGATCAGCTTCACCGACGGCCTGGGCCGAGCGTTCCTCATCGCCCTGGTGGTCGCCGCGTCGCTGACCGGCACAGCGGCTCTCGGCCTGTTCGTCTCGACGCTCACCAACAGCGGTATCGCGGCGATGGCGACGACCGTCGGCCTGCTGATCACCGTCCAGATCCTCGACCAGATACCCCAACTGCACGCGATACAGCCGTACTTCTTCTCCCACTACTGGCTGTCCTTCGCCGACCTGATGCGCGACCCGGTCTACTGGGACGACCTCACCAAGAACCTCGGCCTACAGGCGCTGTACGCCGCGGTGTTCGGCTCGGCGGCCTGGGCACGGTTCACGGCGAAGGACATCACGGCGTAGTACTCAGCCGGCCTGGTGCGGGAACCGGGCGAGCGGCGCGTCCTGGGCGAAGAAGGTCTTGGCGCGGGCCAACGCCTCGGTGTCGTCGAGCACGTCCCCACGCCGGCTGCCGTTGCCGAGCAGCACCCCGCCGAACCGCATCCCCATATAGGCGGCCGAGTTGTTGAGGGTGCCGACCAGCGGGTCGGCGACGCTCGGCTCCGCGTCGGCGAGGGCGGCGACGCCCCACAGGGTGCGGCCTGCGAGGGTCGCCTTGAAGTCGATGCCGGGGGTGCGCAGCCAGCCCGACCAGTAGTCGAGGTAGCGCTTGGTGAGGCCGGAGACGGAGTACCAGTACACGGGGGAGGCGATCACGATGTCGGTGGCCGCGAGGGTGGCGTCGAGGAACAGCGCCGGGGTGCTCCCGGTCGGCGGCTGCACATGGTCGCTGTCGCGCCGCAGGTCCACGAAGTCCGGCAGTGGGTGCTCGGCCAGGCTGAGCCACTGCTGCTCGACGTCCGCGGGCAACTGCTCGGCGGCCCGGCGGGCCAGCAGTTCGGTGTTGCCCTCGGCGCGGCTGCTGCCGAGGACGAACAGGAAGCGGCGGGTCATGACATCTCCCCAGGATGTTGGGCACGGGATGTTAAGCGCGCGACGATTACTCGCATCTGCATTATATGCGTACGCATCTAATAGTCCAGGGGTGCACAGGGAAGGGAGGGAAAGGGGGCAACGTGAGGGCGCTCCAGTGCGTCGGCGCTGCTCAGCCGTGCCGCTCGCCGGCCCCCGTGAGGCGGGCCAGCGGCTCTGTCCCCCGGGGCAGACGCCCGCCGAGGTCGCCGAGGCGCCAGTCGGGTACCCAGGGCACGCGGTACACGTCGATGACCGACGCGAGCTGCCGTACGTGACGGTCGAGCGGCTTCGGCAGCCGGCCCGGCGCGTCCGCGACCAGCACCAGGGCGTCGAGGTCGAGCCCGGCCGGGGCCTCCCCGAGCCGGAACGCTTCGAGGGCGCGAGCGGCGGCGGTCAGACCGGAGGCGTGCGTGCGGGCGACGAGCAGAACCGAGCGCGGGGCGTCGGGGCCGGGCCAGTCGCGGCCGCTGTCGTGGCCGCCGTACACCGCGGCGAGGGTGGAGACGCCGGCGCCGCCGTGGGTGCCGACCCAGGAGTAGCGCCGGGCGGCGGCCGCGGTCGCCGGGTGCGCGGGCTCGCGCGGCCCGGGTCCCGGCGCGGCGACCGGACCACGGAGCCAGATCTCCGGTCCCTGCTGCACGTCCCTGCGCATGCCCGCTCTCCTCCCTCGTCACGCCCGCCGAACCCGGTGCGGCATCCGCTCCTGGGACGAGTCTGTGACGCCACGGTGACGTGAGAACCGGGAGCGACCGGAGAGACTCAACAGTACGTGTACGACCGGATCTTGATGTCGGGGGAGCGGAAACCCGGCGGCGGGAGGGAGCACCATGGAACCCGAAGGCGCCGTCCGCCGCACTGCCGACGCATCCGAGTGAGGGAAGCGATGTCTCGACTCAGCCGCGAGAAGAAGCGGGAAGAGAAGCCCGCCGCACAGCCGGCGGCGCTCGTGGCCGCGCCGATCGACGTCCGCGTCCTCGCCGACGGGCCGCGCGCGGGCGACGCGACGGTGGGCGGCGTACCGGTCCCGGCGGTCCCCGGCGAGGAGATCCAGCAGACGGTCCTGAACCACCTCCACCGCATCGCCCTGGCGACGGGCCACCCGGTCCGGGCGATGATCCACGACGAACGGATCGGTTACGTCGTACCACTGGAGGTGGGCGCGGACGGCGGGAGCTCGTTCGCGGGGGAGCCCGTGAGGATGCCTCCTCCGCCGGTGGAGCCGGAGAGCGCGCCGGGGCTGCCCGCGGGGCCGACGGGCGCGACCGGGGGCGAGACCGGCCCCGGCGAGCCCGGCGAGGCGCCGGTGCCGGCCGCCGTGCCCGAGGACGCGCCGCGGTTCGACAAGCCCACGCAGGTCATGCGGTCGGTCGCGGAGCCGGTGCGGGACAGCGCGCCCACCTTCCCGTTGCGGGCGGTGTCCGAGCCGCAGCCGCTCGGGGAGAACGTGCCGACGTTCCGGTTCCGGGCGCTGCCGGCACCGCCCCAGGACCGCGCTCCCGGCACCGTCGCGCCGCCCCAGGGTGAGTTCGGACCACCGCCGGTGATGGACGCCGTACCGCCGCGACCGGCACTGGAGGCCGGGCCCACGCTCCCACCCGGTCCCGACCGCACGGCCGCACCCGAACCGGCCGCCACACCCGAACCGGCCGCCGCCCCCACCCCCGAATCCACCCTCCGCCCTCAGACCACCACCAGCCGCCCCACGTCCTCCGCCTCCACCTCCTCCGCCCCTCCGGCCCCCCTCGCCTTCCCCACCGAGCCCGAACCCGACCCGAAGCACACTCCCGCCCGCGGGTTCGACGCCGTCGCCGAGGCCGTGCTCGGGGACGAGCCGCCGACCGGCCCCGGGTTTCTCGCGGAGCCCATGGGGCGGATCAACGAGGCCGTGAAGGCGGGCCGGATAGACGAGGCGGCCGGAGTGGCCGAACGTACCGTCGGGGAGGCCATGGCCGTCCTCGGGACCGAGCACGCCGAGGTGCTGCGGCTGCGTGAACTCAGCGCGTACATCGCCTACTTGGCCGGGGAGCCCGTCCGCGCCTTCCGGCTCTCGCTCGACCTCGCCCGGATCCACCGCCGCACCGGCGACGCGGAGGCGGCGTACGGCAACGTCCAGAGCGCGGCCTCCGCCTGGCGCGCCGTGCGGGACCCCCGCCAGGGCCTGGACCTGGGCCGCGACCTGATCGCCCTGTGGACCGAACTCACCACCGAGGACGGCCCGGCCGCCGAGGACATCGAACGCCTGGACTCGGCCCGGACCCGCATGGACCGACTCACGGAACGCGCCCGCAAGTCGGCCCAGTAGCAGTCAGCAGTCCCTTGTAGCCGCGGCCTACTGCACGCAGAACTCGTTCCCCTCCGGATCGGCCATGACCACCCACTCCCCGCCCTGCTCCCGCACCCGCCGCAGCACACCCGCTCCGAGCCCCTCCAACCGCTCGACCTCCTCGTCCCGCCGCTCGGCGCCGGGATGCAGATCCAGATGCAGCCGGTTCTTGACGGTCTTCGCCTCGGGCACCCGCTGGAACAGCAGCCGCCGCCCCAGCCCGGTCCCACTGCCTTCGTCGTACGGATCGTCCGGATGCCGTACGGCGATGAGGTCCCGGAAGGCCGGGCGGCCGTGGAAGTCGACGGTGCCCTCGGCGGGCACGACCCCGGCCTCCAGCAGCCGCCGTACGAGTGCGCTGTTGTCCTCGACGGTGTAGTGCAGCGCGGCGGCCCAGAAGTCGGCCTGGGCGTGCGGGTCGGCGGAGTCGACGACGAGTTTCCAGTGCAGGGGTGTGGGCGCGGCGGCGGGTGTCTCGGTCATGCCTCCACTATTCAGCAGGGGTCTGACATTCCCGGCGCGCTCAGACGTCCACGGATGTCGATGCCGTGGCCGAGGTCGAGACCCGCGGCAGCCCCACCTCGGCCCGCACCTGCCGCGCCGCCCGCCACGCGTCGGCCGTCAGCAGGCACAGCGCGGCCCACACCAGGGCGAACCCGGCCCACCGCTCGGCCGGCATCGCCTCGTGGAAGTACAGCACCCCGAGCATGAACTGGAACATCGGCGCCAGATACTGCAGCAGCCCGAGCGTCGACAGCGGCACCCGGATCGCCGCGGCCCCGAAGCACACCAGCGGCAGCGCCGTCACCACCCCGGTCGCGGCGAGCAGCAGCGCATGCCCCGTCCCCTCGGTCGCGAAGGTGAGGTCGCCGCGCGAGTTCAGCCACACCAGGTACCCGAGGGCCGGCAGGAACTGGATCGCGGTCTCCGCGGCCAGCGACTCGATCCCGCCGAGGTTGACCTTCTTCTTCACCAGTCCGTACGTGGCGAAGGAGAAGGCGAGCACGAGGGAGATCCACGGGGGCTGCCCGTACCCGACGGTCAGTACGACCACCGCGGCGAAGCCGATGCCCACCGCCGCCCACTGGACGGGCCGCAGCCGTTCCTTCAGCAGGAGCACGCCCATGGCGATGGTGACCAGCGGGTTGATGAAGTACCCGAGCGAGGCCTCCACCACGTGCCCGTGGTTCACGGACCAGATGTAGACGCCCCAGTTGACGGTGATGACGCCCGCGGCCACCGCGACCAGCGCCAGCCGCCGGGGTTGCCGCAGCAGCTCGCCGGCCCAGGCCCAGCGCCGTACGAAGAGAAGCGCGACGCCCACGAAGGCGAGCGACCAGACCATGCGATGGGCGAGGATCTCGACCGCGCCGGCGGGCTTGAGCAACGGCCAGAAGAGCGGTACCAGCCCCCACATGCCGTATGCCGCGAAGCCGTTCAGCAGACCTATTCGCCGCTCACCCTTCGACTCCCCGGTCACGGGCACCTCCGTCTCGCCTCTTCGCGCCTGATCGCACACGCGTGCAGGCACGAAGGTAACGCCGAGCACCCCTGGCTGTCATGCCCGTATCGCTATACGGTCATGACAGTCAGGGGTGACGGATCGATCCCCCGGGGCCGAAGGCCGGCCAACCGGAATTTCCGCTGGTCAGGCCTTGACGGCCGCGGTGATCGCGTCGGCGAGCGGCGTGGTCGGCCGGCCGATCAGCCGGGACAGGTCGCCGCTGGAGACGACCAGCTCGCCCTTCTCGATGGAGGCGTCGACGCCCGCGAAGACGGCGGCGAGCGGCGCGGGCAGCCCGGCGCCGGTGAGAATGCCGGTGTAGGCCTCGGCGGAGACGGGGCTGTAGGCGATCTCCCTGCCGGTCTGCTTGCTCAGCTCGGCCGCGTACTCGGCGAAGCTCCACGCCTCGTCGCCGCCGAGCTCGTACGTCTGGTTCTCGTGTCCCTCGCCGGTCAGTACGGCGACCGCGGCGGCCGCGTAGTCGGCGCGCGAGGCGGAGGAGACGCGGCCGTCGCCGGCGGCCTGGACGACGGCGCCGTGCTCCAGGACGGGGGCCAGGTTCTCGGTGTAGTTCTCGTGGTACCAGCCGTTGCGCAGGAGGGTGTAGGGCACGCCGGAGGCGAGGAGGGCCTCCTCCGTGCCGCGGTGGTCGTCGACGAGGGCGGCCGTCAGGGTGCCGGGGGCGCTGGTGTAGGCGAGCAGCGCGACGCCCGCCGCCTTGGCGGCCTCGATGACGACCTTGTGCTGGCCGACGCGGCCCTTGTCGAACTCGTTGCCCGAGATGAGCAGCACCTTGTCGCCCGCGGAGAAGAGGGTGTCGAAGGTCTCGGGGGCGTTGTAGTCGGCGACGGCGAGCTTGACGCCGCGGGCGGCGAAGTCGGCGGCCTTCGACTCGTCCCGTACGACGGCCGTTATCTGCTCCGCCGGAACCTTCTCCAGCAGCTGCTCGACGACGTGACGGCCGAGGTGGCCGGTGGCTCCGGTGACGACGATGCTCATGATCTGCGATCTCCTTGTGGGGTGCGGATGCCACTAACCCTATGGGATGCGCTAACTCTGCGAAAGTACCCACTTTGAAGTAAGGTACTGGCATGGCCGTAAGTGAGGAGCCGGCAGCCGTCGGCAAGTACGACACGGGTGACGGCGAGGCGATGTGCCCGTACCGCCTGGTCCTCGAACACGTCACCAGCCGCTGGGGCGTCCTGGTCCTGATCGAACTCCTGGACCGTCCGTACCGCTTCAGCGAACTGCGCCGGGCGATCGGCAGGGTCAGCGAGAAGATGCTCACGCAGACTCTCCAGACCCTGGAACGAGACGGCCTGGTCCACCGCGACGCGAAGCCGGTCATCCCGCCCCGGGTGGACTACTCCCTCACCGACCTGGGCCGCGAGGCGGCGGAACAGGTGCGGGGGCTGGCGGAATGGACGCAGAAGCGGATGGGTGCGGTGCAGGAGGCGCGGGAGGGGTACGACGCGCGGAAAGCGGGGGCTGAGCAGGGATGACGCGCAGGATCCGGTCCGCCTGAAGGAATGTGGACGGCGCCAGGGGGCACACATATGTCAGGGCGTTGGTTGACATGAGCGGAACGTCCATCCATGCGCCCCCTCTCCGCCTCCCGCGCCGACTTGAGCCACCGGGCACGCTGGATGCGGAGCACTTGCCCACCGTGCGTCGCCCCGCGATGCCACCGCATGGCGCATGGTCACCGGATCCAGGGGGATGCCTTGACATGGCCACACAGACTCCGGCCGCCCGTAGTAGGAGTATCGGTTCTGCTGTTACGGCGGGACTCGGCCTGATGCGAGCCCTCTTCGCCCGGCGCTCCCGTCGGCGGCGCCAGGAGGACATCCTGCTGGAGTTGCTCGGTCAGCTCAGGGTCATGACCGAGGAGATCCATCGCGCGAACCTGATCCAGCAGTACCGCCTCACCCTGGACCAGATGGACCGCGCGATCGACGACCCGACGCTGGCGGATGCGGGGAGCACGCTCACAGGTCTGTCCGAGGCGAAGCGACGTCAGATGATTTTCGCCAACCGGGAGTTCGGAAACCTTCTCCTGGGGCATCGGGTCGGAGTGCACACCTGGGACGAGCTCGTGGGTCATCTCCGCGTGCTGTGCCGCAACAAGCTTTTCGCCGAGTACTGGGACCGAACGATGGAGCACCGCAGGTCCCTGCCCGTGGACTCGACGGAGGCGCGGGTCGGCTCGATCGTCGACTTGATGATCGAGGAACTCGCCGACGACCCGGAGGAGTGGTGGATCGTGGGCCGGCCTGGCCCGGATACGACAGCCTCGGGGCCCGCCCCGAATGGGCCGTTTTAGTCAATTACGCACTGTCGACTTGCCGATTTGGTCACAGCAAGTTACTTATTTCTGTGAAATGTGGCAGGCTGTAGTCGTCAGCCGAGTGTGGTGGGACGCTGCCGCGACGCGGAGGGCTCCCGGACCCTTCGGTCGGCATTTTCAGATCCAGTGGTCCTTCTCCGCTGTGTGCTGATCCTGCATGGTCGCTCGGCGGACACCCGTGTGCCGCCACACCGACGTGTCCGGGCGGCCCGGGGCGAGAAGGGGGTGCACAGAGGGAGCACAGGTGTCCTTGAGCGTCGTCCGCCGTCTCGGAGATCCACCCAAGCTGCGAGGCAGCGCAACGATGGAGACGTGCCCGGACCTCTTCGAACTGAGCGACGGTAGTTTCGCGGTGATCGGCACCGACCGGACCGAAGAGCTGGACGCGCTGCTGCCGGAGGACGCCGCCCGCGCCGACTACGAGCGCATCGTCGTCATCGATCGCGAGACCCTGCTCCGCGCCAAGCGCGACATCCCCGACGCCTGACGCCCTGACGCGCCAAGGGCCCGGATGCCGTACGCATCCGGGCCCTTCGTGTGTCCGAGGGCGGTCGGTTCGGTCAGCCCACAACCGTCCAGGTATCCCCACCCGCCAGCAACGCCGCCAGGTCGCCCTTCCCGTTCTGTTCGATCGCCGCATCCAGCTGGTCCGCCATCTGCGTGTCGTACACCGGCCGGTCCACGGACCGCAGTACGCCGATCGGCGTGTGGTGGAGGGTGTCCGGGTCGGCCAGGCGGGAGAGGGCGAAGGCGGTTGTCGGGGAGGCGGCGTGGGCGTCGTGGACCAGGATCTGAGACTCGTTGTCCGGCGTCACGTCGACCACCTTCAGGTCACCCGTGACCGCATCCCGGACCACCCCCCGAGAACCGTCCGCACCGAAGCGGATCGGCTGCCCGTGGTCCAGGCGGATCACCGCCTCCTCCGCCTGCTGCTTGTCCTTCAGGGCTTCGAAA
>NZ_JALDAY010000024.1 GCF_022698165.1 Streptomyces cylindrosporus | reverse complement strand
GTCCGCCGCGTACGCAGGGGAGGGGTGAACGCCCGTGCCGGATCTTGACCTGGCCGACTGGCAGTACGACCTCGGCGGCGTCCTCATCGGCAAGGGGACCAGCGTCGTCCTCGTGGAAACCACGGGACTGGGTCGGCCGCCGGTGCGGGACAACGACGTCGACCAGCCGTCCATGGACGGCCAGTGGGCCGGCCCCGACTACTGGGCTGCCCGGCAAGTCCAATTTGACGCCTACATCAAGATCCCTGGGCAGCCGGACGCCTGCTACGACTTGGTGGCCACGCTGCAAGCCGCCTCCGACGCAGCTGCTGTGCGGCTCGTCGGCGGGCAGGGCATGACGCTGCGCATCAAGCGCCCCGGCACCCCAGTGAAACGCCTGACGGGCCGCATGCGGAAGCTGGACCCGGAGTACGCCCAGGTGATCCACGGCAAGGTGCCCCTCGACATCGAGTTCGTTGCCCACGACCCGCAGTT
This sequence comes from Streptomyces cylindrosporus, assembly GCF_022698165.1. Taxonomy (GTDB): domain Bacteria; phylum Actinomycetota; class Actinomycetes; order Streptomycetales; family Streptomycetaceae; genus Streptomyces; species Streptomyces cylindrosporus. The sequence continues at coordinate 90,959 of NZ_JALDAY010000024.1, read as the reverse complement.
CTACGCCGACACGGAGACCACCACCGAGCTCCCGCTGGGCTGGCTGACCGGCGGCGGCTTCGCGGCCCCCGTCAGAGCACCGATCCATGTGCAGGACGGCACGGTGGCCGCGGACCGGCCCGGCTGGGTCACCAACAACGGGGACGCCGACGCCTGGCCCGTGATCCGGGTCACCGGGCCGTGCACGAACGTCACCATCACCCACGTCGCCTCCGGCCGCTCCCTCGCGCTGCCCACCCTCACGCTGGCGGCCGGACGGTGGGTGGAGCTCGACACCCGGCCCGGCTACCGGACCGTGACCTGGGACAACGGCGGCAATGCCTCCGCCTACCTCTCCCCGGGCTCCCGCATCGACCTGTTCTCCCTGCCGCCCGGCACCTCCGAGATGCGCTGGACCGCCTTCGACAACACCAACTCCGCCCGCATGCGCCTGACCTGGCGCGACGCCTACATCGCCCTCTGAGGAGCACCAGGCCATGACCTTGATCCCCCAGCCCATCCTGGTGAACGGGGCGGACCACAGCGCACAGACCTTCCGCATGCTGGTCCGGGACCTGGCCCGCGGGAACGAGGGCGTCACCCAGGGCGACGACATGAAGGTCACCCAGCGCTCCACCCCCGGCGGCGGCGTGTCCATCAGCGACGGCTCCGGTGTCGTCCGCGGCCGCGCGAACACCTTCCAGGGCTCCTACGCCGTCTGCAACATCGGCTCCGACAACTCCGTCAACATCACCGCGACCGGCGGCACCGGCCGCTCCGACATGGTCATCGTGCGGGTGGAGGACCCCGAGTACGAGGGCACCCTGGACCCGGCGACCGACCCGGTCGCTTACTTCCAGGTCATCTCCGGCGTCTCCTCGAGCGCCACCGCCATCCCCGACGGACGAACCGGCATCCCCCTGGCGCGGATCGACATCCCCGCCTCCACGTCCACCATCACCAACGCGATGATCACCGATCTGCGGAAGGTCGCCAACCCGCGCCGCGACCGCAACCTGAACATCCAGTCCCCGTCGTCCATCTCCAGCCAGATCGGCGGCACCTCCGGCACCTACTCCTACTTTTCCACCGCCGCCGGCTGGAACATCGCCGTACCCGACTGGGCCACCACCGCGAAGATCCGCCTGGACATCGCCGGGCTCCGCCTGGTCACCGGGAACGTCTACGGCAACTTGCGGGCCACGTTCGGGGCGTCCCTGTCGATGCAGCCCGTCGTCGTCGACGACAACCAGGGCACCGGCGTGCGCCGCATGGTCGGCATCGTCGCCGACAACCTGACCATCCCATCCGCCTACCGCAGCACCAGCCAGCTGCTGCGCGCCCAGTTCGCCGGCCTGTCCGGGAACGCGGGCACCGTCAGCGTCGACGGCTCCTCCACCCTCATCGCGGACGTCGAGTTCTTTGAGGCCCCCCGGTGAGCCTGCTCGTCCCGGACCGGGTCCTCACCCAGAACGCGCTCACCGGCGCATGGCTGTCCACCGCCCTGCCCGTCCTGGACCTGGAGTACGGGGACGAACTGTCCGGGCCCGGCTCCCTCACCGGCCGGCTCTCCCCGCGCCTGCTCGCCTCCGACCCGCTCGTCGTCGACCCCGCCAACACGTTCATCTTCGTCGAATCGGCCGGGCAGCTGCAGTGGGGCGGCATCGTGTGGGACGTCCGCGCCCAGGGCTCCGACTACGCCATCGAGGCCGCGTCCTGGTCCTCGTATTTGCAGCACCGCTACGACCTGGACGGCGAGCACGGCGGCCGCGGCCCCTACACGTATGCGGACCGCTGCCAGGTCATCCGCAACATCTGGGCCTACGCGCAAGGCATCGCGGACGGGGACATCGGCGTCACCGTCGACGCCACCACCTCCACGTCCACCGTCGGCACCCCCTCCGACGTGTACCACTCCAACTGGTGGGAGAACCCCTGTCTCGGCGACCAGGTCGACGACCTCGTCTCCGGCGACAGCACACCCGACTACACCTGCACCACCGCCTGGAACACAGGCAAGACGGACGTGGTGAAGCGGATCCGGCTGGGCTGGCCGCGGCTCGGCGCCCGCCGCACCGACATCACCTTCGCCTCCGGCGTCAACATCATCGAAGAGCCTGAGGACGCCCTCGCCGGCGACGACTACGCCCAGGTCGTCGCCGCCGCCGGATCCGGCGAAGGACGCGCCCGGCTGCGACAGGTCTCCGCCGTCCGAAACAACCGGCTGCGCATGGAGACCGTCCTCGACCTGCCCGACGTCAACGGCAACGACCTCCTCAAGGCGCGCGCCGACCGGGAGCGCACGTGGCGGCAGACCACCGTGAAGGGATCCGTCGACCAGGTCACCGTCCGCGACACCCCCGCGGCCCCGTTCGGGTCCTACCAGATCGGCGACGACGTCTACACCCGCGTCCACAACCCGTGGACCTCGTACACCGGCTGGTGCCGCATCACCGGCTTCACCCGTAAGCCGCAGGCGCAGGGCGGCCCGCAGACCGTCGTCAGCCTCAAGCCGGCTGACTCCTTCCAGTACGGGGGCGTCTGACCGTGGATATCGGCAAGAAGATCGTGCAGCTGGAGAAGGACATCACCGCCCTCCAGCGGTCTTCCCGGCTCGGGCACGCCTCCATCGAGAACGCCGCCGTGCAGGTGTACGACGGGTCCGGGAGCCTGCGCGGCATCGTCGGCGTGCAGGCGGACGGCACCACCGCCGTGAACATCGTCAACGGGCCCGCTCCGCCGCAGCCCACGCCGCCGACCGTGGTGAGCAGGCTCGGCGGTATCACCGCAGCCTGGGACGGCTCCTTCACCGGCGGCGCGGTACTGCCGCTGGACTGGCAGCGCGTTGAAGTCCACGCCTCCACCAGCAGCGGCTTCACGCCCGACCCGACCACCCTGAAGGGCACCATCGAGACCCCCCAGGGCGCCACCGTCGTCATCACCACCAGCAGCCCCCTGTACGTGCGGCTGCTGTCCCGCAACACCTCCGGCACCGCCTCCACCCCGTCGGATCAGGCGGGCCCGTTCGGGCCGATTCCGGTGGTCGCGGACGACATCCTCGACGGGATCGTCACCACGGTGAAGCTCGCCGATGACGCCGTCACCCAGGCCAAGGTGGCCGTCGGTGCGATCGGCTCGACCGAACTCGCTGCCGGGGCGGTGCTGGAGGAGAAGCTGGCCGCGAACGCGGTCACCACCGGCAAGCTCGCCGACCAGGTCATCACCGAGACCAAGCTCGCCGACGACGCGGTCACCGCGGCGAAGGTCGCCGTGAACGCGATCGACTCGGCGGCCATCCAGGACGCCGCGATCAACGCCGCGAAGATCGGCGCGGCGGCCGTCGAAGCGGGCAAGATCGCCGCGAACGCAGTCACCTCCACCACGATCGCCAACGACGCCGTCACCGCAGGCAAGGTGGCCGCCGACGCGATCACCGCGCGGGAGGTGGCGGCCGGGTCGATCGCCACCGCCGAGCTCGCCGCCGGCGCGGTCACCGCGAACGAGCTCGCCGCGAACTCCGTCGTCGCGGGGAAGATCGCCACCAACGCGGTCACCGCCACCACCATCGCCGCCGGCGCCGTGCAGACCGCCGCCTTGGCCGCCGACGCCGTCGCCGCAGGAAAGATCGCTGCCGACGCCGTGACAGCGCGGGAACTGGCCGCGAACTCGGTCACCGCCTCCGAGATCTCCGCCGGGTCAGTCACCGCCACCGCCGTGGCCGCGGGCGCCATCACCACCGACAAGCTGACCGTGACCGGCGGCGCCAACCTGCTGTCCGACCCCTCCTTCGAGGGCGCCTACACCGCCGCACTCGTCGCCGGGAACACCTTCTGGACGGTCGACACCACCGGCAACGGCAGCGCCAAGAGCCTGAAAGTCAACGCGGTCGCCGGATCGGCCACCACCCGCTCCCTGAAAATCACCACCCTGCCCATCCTCGCCGGGGACCAGCTGTATCTGGCCGTCGACTACCTCACCACCAGCGACTACACCAGCGGTGCGACGGTGAAGCTGTACGCCCGCTGGGAAGACTCTTCGGGTGCCGTCCTCGGCTACGGCTCCGCGCAAGCCTCACCGCCCACGATCGGGGGCAGCACCTGGTCCCGCATCACCAACACCTCCACCGCCCCCGCGAACACGGTGCAGGCCACTATCTGGGCCGAGTCCTTCCAGGCCTCGGCCGGCGCCCTGTGGTTCGACAATGCGGCCGTCCGCCCGGTCGCCGCGTCCACGCAGATCCAAGACGGCGCCATCACCACCACGAAGATCGCCGCCCTGACCATCCAGGCCGGGAACATCGCTGCCGACGCCGTCGCCGCCGGGAAGATAGCCGCCGACGCGGTCACCGCCCGCGAGATCGCCGCCCTGGCCGTCACCGCCGCGGAGATCGCCGCAAACACCATCACCGCCGCCAAACTCGCTGTCGGATCCGTCGACGCGACCGCGCTGGCCGCGGACGCCATCACCGGCAAGACCATCACCGGCGGCACCATCACCGGCGCCACCATCCAGACCGCCGCCTCCGGGCAGCGCATCACCCTGAACGAGTCCAGCGCCAACAAGATCCTCGTCTACAACTCGTCCGGCACCGCGATCGGCGAAATGTCCGCCTCCGGTCTCCTCGTCAAGGGCACCACCGGGGCCGTCCTGTGGCTCAACCCGAACGCCACCTACCCACAGCTCCTGCTGTACAACGCCGCCAGCACCAACAAGGCGACAGTGCAGGTCACCGAGCCCACCACCGGCGACGCCTTCCTCCAGATGTTCTGCGGCCCGTTCACCGGCAGCACCTACAGCGACATGGTGTGGCAGACCTACCTGGGCCGCGACTTCGCCGTCATCGAACGCCGCCGCACCGGCGCCACCACCACCATCGGCGGCCGCCTCTACCTGGACCCCGGCTACACCACCCTCGGCTACCACAACGACGACAACAGCGCCCTGGAATGCTCCGTCTACGTCGAGCCCAACTACATCCACGTCGACGGCGCCCGCTTCCAGGTCAACCCGCCCGCCTCCGCGAACAACGCGCTGAACGTCAATGCCGCCAGCGGGCACACCGGGAACCTGGTCCGCGCCGCGCTCAACGCCGTCGACAAGTTCGTCGTCGACGCCAGCGGCAACGTCACTGCGGCCGGCACCCTCACCGCCGCCTCCTCCAACACCACCAGCGGCCTGTCCGCCGCCAGCGGCTTCACCACCAACAACTTCTACGCCTACCGGTTCGGGAAAGTCGTCGCCCTCGACCTGTACATGCACCGATCCGGCACCACGATCACCGCCTCCAGCGGGAACATCACCCCGGACGTCGCGATCGCCACCGTCCCCTCCGGGTGGCGGCCCACGCACAGCACCATCAACGGCGCCTGGGACGACGGAACCAGCACTGGCGGCTTCGTCATCGGCACCGACGGCGTCTGCACCCTGCGCACCGCATCTAGTGACATCGTCGGCGACGCCACGTCCTCCGGCAACGGACGCAACCTGCGCCTGCACGTCACTTTCATCCAGGACTGAGGAGAACACCCGCGTGCTGACTAAACCCGACGAAGGAACGTTCAACAAGCTGACCGTCAAGGTCAACGGCGGTCCGAACGAGGACGCCATGGACAGCTTCCCTGTCCCGTTCGTCTTCGACGCCTTCGCCATCGACAACCTCACCGATCAGGACGTCGACGAGATCGTGCAGGTCGTCGTCGACCGCATCATCGCCGAGCACCCCGACTACGTGGTGTACGTCGACAAGTCGTGGTCGGGCGGCACTCACAGCGACCCACGCAACACCGTCTACACCCCTCCGGCGCCCTGACCCGCGGCTCCGGACGTACAGCCCTGATAAGCAGGGGGGGAACACCAGTCCCTGCGGGCTCTACTCTGATCAACGGGTGACCCTCCGCCCCCGCACCGCCCCCGAGGGACGGCCGCACCACAGCGGCCCGCCAGCACATCAGCTCTGGGCGCGGGGAGTGCAGGAGCACGGTCGGGTGCCCGACCTCACCATCAAGCAGTACGACGTCACCGGCCAGTTGGGCCGGCACCTCGTGCTGGACCCCCGTTCGCTCGCCTACCGGCGCCGCTACAGCGGAGAGCCCATCAACCCGGTGGAGTGGTCACCCAAGGTACCCGTCCTGGACCAGCAGGACCTCCTCGCCCAGGGCATCCGCACCTCCGAACTGTTCCAGGGCGTGCCCGACGTCGACGCCCTCGGATCCTGCACCGCGAACGCGGCCACCGCGCTCGTCTCCGTCCTCCACGACGCCGCGACCCTCGCCGAGGTCGGCCTGGACGTCACCGCCCCGGCCGCCGCCGAGCGGTGGGCGATCGGCCTGTACTCGGACGCCACCCACCGCGACCAGTGGCACGAGCAGGCTTGGCCCGACCAGGACTGCGGGTCCTCCGGGCTCGGCGTCGCCAAGGCCCTACGCCACCGCGGACTCATCGACCAGTACGGGCACGCCACCACCGCCGAGGAACTCTGCTCCCTCCTCCAGACCGGTCCCGTCCTCATCGGCATGCCGTGGTTCAACGCCTGGTTCGAGCCCGTCGGATCCGCCGCCCTCCTGGACGACATTCCCAACTGGGAGGAATCCGGACTGGCCGGCGGCCACGAGGTGTGCGGCATCGCCCTCGAGGACGTCGTCTACGACAGCACCGGCGGCCTGGACTACGCCCGCACCATCCTCCGGCCGCAGAACTCCTGGAAAAGATCTTGGGGTGACAACGGCTGCTTCCGCCTGTCCCTCGCCCTCTATCAGCGACTGCGCAAGCAGTTCGACGTCATCCAGCCCCGATTGGACCACCAGCGATGACCGAGTACCACGTCGCCATCGACCACCTCGCCTCCCCGGACCCGGACACCCCCCAGCAGCGGGTGGAGACCACCTACCTCGGCTTCGTCGACCAGGCCCACGTCGACCAGGTGAAGGCGATCGCCAAACTGAAGTCCACCCCCAGGGTGCTGAAGGAGCACCCGCACATCGAGGGCGCCTTCGTGGTGCTGCGCGACGACGGCGACCTGGACGTGTACGTGCCCGTCGACGCCAGCGAGTACCGCGTGTACGAGCCCGACCCGGGCCCCAAGTACGACACGACCATGCCGACCATCGAGGCGGACGGGCCGCCCCCGGTTCCCATGCCCACGGTGACTGGCCCCGGCGCGAACGACGAGATGGGCGTCGACCTGCCACGCGGTGCCACCACGGGCCCGGCCTACATCTCCGGCGTCGTCAAGTTCGGTGACCAGGTCATCGGCGGCGCGATGGACCACCCGGAGAACCCGCCGCGCGCTGTGTGGCATACCACTGAGTCCCCGCAGGGCGCGGGCTACTTCACGTCGGTCGCCGCCTACCTGATCCGGATCGGGTCCGAGCCGCAGGTCATCTACGACCCCGCCTCCGACAGCCTGGGCCAGTTCGGGCCGCTCACCCAGTCAGCGCGCGCCCTGCAGAACGACGGCGCCCGCCGTACGAACCGTGAGGGCCGCGTGTGCATCCAGGTGGAGGTCCTCGGTAAGGCGTCCTCGCCGTGGACGAAGGGCTTCGACCCGGCGGCCAAGCCGAACTTCCGCAAGCTGCTGGCCGCGGCCCGTGCGCACGGCGTGCCGGACGTGTGGCCGGCCGGGAAGCCGCTCGCTACGGCGGCCGCCGTCGCCAAGGCCACTCGCTCCCGTACGGTCTGGCAGGGCCAGGGAGGGCACTTCGGGCACGGCAACGTACCTGGAAATTCCCACTGGGATCCGGGGGCCATCGACACGGACATCGTGCCCGGCAAGGTCGTCGTGGAGACGAAGCCGACCAGCCCGTCCACGCCGAAGCCCACCCCGGCGCAGTACCAGCCGTTCCCGGGCTCGAACTTCTTCCACGCCGGCCGCCACAGCCCGATCATCACCGCGATGGGACGCCGCCTGGTAGCCGTCGGATGCGGCAGGTACTCCACCGGCCCGGGTCCGAACTGGACCAACGCCGACCGCGAGTCCTACAGGGCCTGGCAGAAGAAGCTCGGATACACAGGCGCGGACGCAGACGGCTACCCGGGCGCCAAGTCCTGGGCGGCTCTGAAGATCCCGAGGGTCTCGTGACATCGAGAAGGCGGGAGGCTGAACAGCCTCCCGCAACCAACTCAGTGACCGTAGGAAGGGTCTATGGCCCGCCTCTGCTGTTTGTATGCAGCGCGCCGTCCGTACGAGGACCGGTAGCACGTAAGGCACGCACGGCGCCCCGTGCTGGGGTTCACGTAAGTGTTCTCCTGAGTGAATTCATGTCCACTCTTACAGTGGGTCTGTTCCCTCTTGGTATTTCTCGCCCTGGAGCGCTTCATGTTGTCCAATTGCGTTCCTGGTCGAAGGTGCGCAGGGTTAACGCACAACCGGTGTGGGCATTCGTCCCACACCGTGCACGTAGCGGGGTCATGGCACACGTGGTCAAGGAATGTCGAGCTCGATATTTCAGCCACCAAAACCCTGTAGGCGACACGGTGCCCGCTGGGCGTCTTACCTTCCCAATGGACCTTGCTGTAGCCGTTCCCAGCGACTGCTGCGGTCCAGATCCAGCAGCCATTGGGATGCGCCTTCACCTTGTCCCAGAAGCGCTGGGGGAGGCGGGGGTCGCCGAATCTGGGCGTGGTGGTACCGTCTGGCATGTTCGACTCCTTCGTAGTCGGACCGCGCCCCGGGAGTGTGTCCGCACTCGCCGGGGTTCCTCATGCCATTTTAGTGAATTCTCGCGCTATTCGCTTGCGGGGTTCCCTGTTAGTTCCGCAACTCACGCAGTGGAATTCCGCCCTGCGTTCCACGAAATCAAGGAGTCAATCGTGGCCGCTTCACCCGGCAAGATCTTCGGGCGGGAACCGTCCGTCATCCTCGGCGCCATCGCGATCGCCGTCCAGTTCGTGTCCGCGTTCGTCGTGAACGTCAGCCAGGACACCCAGACCGCCATCAACGCCGCCGCCGCGGCCTTGGTCGGCTTCATCGTCGCCTACATGGTCCACGACGAGGGAACCTTCGCCGCGTTCGTCGGCCTCGGCCAGGCCGCGCTGGCGCTCGCGATGAACCTGGGCCTGCACTGGTCCGGGGACAAGCAGACCGCGTTCATGGCCCTGTTCACGATTCTCGGTCAGTTCTGGCTGGTCCGGGACCGAGTCACCGCGCCGGTGTCCAAGGAAGGCCTGCGGCTTGCCGCCTGACCGTCTTGTTACCTAGACCCCCCACCGGAGCACGACATGGCCGATGAGCCGTCTTTGGGAGAGCTTGGACGGCTCATCCAGGCCCTTAGGGGCGACGTCCGCGACGACTACGCACAGATCAACAGCCGCCTTGACCGGCTGGTGTCGATCGACGTGTACGCCGTCGAGAAGGCAGCCCTGCTGAAAGACCTGTCCGACATGGAGAAGACGGTGCAGCAGCTGTCGGCCAAGCACGACCGGGACATCGCGGCCATCCAGGAGCAGCGCATCCAGGACGCCGACCGGATCACCCAGACCCGGCGGTGGCTGGCCGGCGCGGTCATCTCCCTGCTCGGAATCCTCGTCCCCGTCATCCTCTTCATGGCTGGAGGCAAGTCGTGACCCCCCCGAGGCCTGGCAGCCGGGTGGAAACACGCAAGCGGCGCCGCCGCGGCAACCTGTCGGCTGCTGCGGCGATCATCCTCGCCTCCAGCGCGCTCGCTGCCGTCGTGACTGGATTCCTGGTCATGTCTCAGGAGTTGGACAGCGCGCACCGCGACGTTGCCCTGCTCACACAGCAAGTCGAGAACATGGGCGGCACCCCGGTAGCCGGGCCCCGCGGGGAGGCGGGGGAGGCCGGCCTGATCGGCCCATCCGGGGCTCCTGGACCGTCGGGCGCATCCGGCCAGCCGGGCAAGGACGGCAAGAACGGAAGCCCCGGCCCTGCCGGGTCTCCGGGGCCGTCCGGCGCACCGGGTGCCACAGGGTCGGCCGGACCGGTCGGACCCGCCGGCGCGGACGGCGCGAGCGGGGCGCCCGGCAAGGACGGAGCCGACGGCAAGGACGGTAAGGACGCCTCCCCGCCCGCGCAGCAGACGTTCCACGACCAGGACGGCAACACCTGGCGGTGCACGCTCACCGACGCCTCCGATCCGGACAACCCCGAGTACGACTGCACGCAGACCTCCACGGCCAGCCCAACCCCCGAGCCCACCCCGAGCGACCAGCCGTCCCCGTCCGACACTCAGTCGTCCGGGCTGCTGCCGCTGAACCTGCTCCGCCGCCGCAGCTAGGAGAACGAAGATGACCACGGTGACCGGGAAGCTGCTCGGCTATGCGTCCCCTCAGCGCGTGGAGATGAAGGCCACCCTGGTAGACGTCACCGGCAAGGACGCGGTCGGGTACGCGGCCAGCGTTCCCGGCGAGCTCGTCCGCCCGGTGCCCATCACCCCCGGCGCGGACGGGGCGTGGACGGTGGACCTGACCGCCAACACGCTGATCACCTCGCAGGCCGGGGACACCCTGTGGGCGATCCAGGAAGGCCGGGCCAAGGACGGCACCCCGATCGTGTCGTACGTGGCCGTCCCCGACAGCGGCACGTGGTGGGTGGGCGACATCCTCGCCGACCTGTCGTCCACGCAGACCGGGGACGGCACGGTCGTCTACCTGCCCGGCGCGGCCGGGCAAGACGGCGCGTCCGCGTACGAGGTGGCCGTGGCGAACGGTTTCACCGGCAGTCAGGCGGAGTGGCTGGCCTCCCTGGTCGGCCCGCAGGGCGCCCCGGGCTCGGGTGGCGGCGCGGTCGACAGCGTCAACGGCGCCACGGGCGTGGTCGTCCTGGACGCCGCCGACGTGGGCGCCGATCCGGCGGGCGCCGCCGCGGCCGCGCAGACGGCTGCCGTATCGGCAGCGGCCGCGGACGCCACGGCGAAGGTGACCGCGCACACCAACGCCACGGATCCGCACGGCGACCGGGCCGCAGCCGCCACCGCCCTCACCGCCCACGCGGGCGCGGCCGACCCGCACGGGGACCGCTCCTACACGGACACCCAGACCGCCACCCGCGTCCCCACCACCCGGCAGATCACCGCTGGCACCGGCCTGACCGGCGGCGGCACCCTCGCCGCCGACCGCACCCTCGCCGTCGCTTACGGCACCAGCGCGGGTACCGCGGCCGCCGGCAACGACCCCCGCCTTGCGGACGCCCGCACCCCCACCGCACACGCCGCCTCCCACCAGGCAGGCGGATCCGACGAACTCGCCCTCACCCAGGCCCAGATCACCGGCCTCGCCGCCGCCCTCGCCGGCCTCTTCCCGAAGACCGGGGGCACCCTCACCGGGGACCTCACCCTCGACGGCCACAACCTGACCGTGCAGCGCGCCGACGGCACCGGCGCCTACCGCTTCCGGGTCACCGGCGGAGGGTTGGATCTTGAGGTCGGCGGCATGGACGTCATCGTGTCCACCTGGACAGGGGCGGACTTCACCGGCACCCAAGCTGACGTGCTGCGCCTAGAGGCGGCCGGCCCGCATCTGATCGGCCGCACCCAGTTCGGCACGAACGGCTACGACGACGTCCACGACATCGACCCCACCACCGGCGTCGCCAGCCTCGGCGCGAAGAACGGCTCGCTGAACCTGCGGTTCTGCGGGCGCCGCACCACCACCGGGGCACCCACCACCGGCACCTGGGCCACGGGAGACGTCCTCCAGGACTCGGCAGGAACCTGGTGGCTGTGCACCGCCGCCGGCACACCCGGGACGTGGACCAGCCCGCCCGCCACCCCCACCGTGCACGCAGCCTCGCACGCCACCGGCGGCAGCGACCCGGTCAGCCCGGCCAGTATCGGCGCCGAACCCGTCGGGACCGCGACCGCTGCCGTCAGCGCGCACACCGCGGCCAGCGATCCGCACGGGGATCGCGCGTACGCCGACGGGAAGCTGGCCAAGACGGCGAACCTGTCCGACCTCGGCAGCGTCTCGACGGCCCGTACGAACCTGGGGCTCGGCGCAGCAGCCCTCCTTGCCGTCGGCACGACGGCTGGGACCGTGGCAGCGGGAGACGACTCCCGCATCACGGGATCCGCGCAGAAAGCGTCGAACCTCTCTGATCTGGCGTCGGCGTCCACGGCCCGCACCAACCTCGGTCTGGGCGGCGCCGCGCTGCTCGGCGTCGGCACCGGGGCGGGCACGGTCGCGGCCGGCGACGACTCCCGGATTACCGGAGCAGCCCAGAAGGCCTCCAACCTCGCCGACCTGGCCTCCGCGTCCACGGCGCGGTCGAACCTGGGCCTGGGCGGGGCAGCGCTGCTCGGGGTGGGAACGGCCGCGGGCACGGTGGCCGCAGGGGACGACTCCCGCATCACCGGAGCCCTCCCCGCCGCGGGCGGCTCCATCAGCGGCAACCTCCAGGTGTCCGGGAACGCGCTCGGGCAGGACTTCCCGGCCGCGCACGGCGTCGCCGCCTGGTGCTACGACCCCGCCCTGGCCGTCAACTCCACCCAGCTCACCGCAGGCACTCTGTACCTGGTGCGCGTGAACATCGCCGCCGCCGTGAACGTCACGAAGATGTACTGGTGGGTCGCGAACACCGGGTCTGGGGCAACTACCAACGGGAACTGGGTCGGCCTGTACAGCTCGGCGGGCACACTCCTGGCGTCCACGAACGTCGACGCCGGGTTCTCCTCCGCCACCTTGAAGGCCACCACCATCGCCTCCACGGCGCTCGCGGCCGGCTCGTTCTATTGGGTCGGCCTGTTGTTCAACGCATCCGTGACACCGACCCTCACGCGTGGCTCCGGATGGACCGGCGTCGACGCGGCGGCGAACCTGGGGCTGGCGGCGTCGGCGTACCGGTTCGCGAAGAACGGAACCGGCCTGACCTCCCTGCCGTCGTCGATCACCCCGTCGTCCAACATCGGTTCGGACATCGCGGGGCCGTGGGTGGCCGTCGGCGCGTAGCTCGGCCGTACGTACGATGACCGGGTGAGCACCCCAGCATCGTCGCGTCCGAAGCCGCCTGCGCCGACGTGTCCGCCCGCGCAGGTCGGCCCGTGCGCGGGCTGCGGGCACCCCACCCAGCGGTACGGGTCTGGGGGCTGCCCCCTGTGCGTGGTCTGCCTGGCTGTGGTGGAGGCCGGGCGGGCGAAGAAGAAGTGACCGCCGACGGCCCGCCGCCACCCCAGGTCCGGGTCACGCTGCCGGATGGGCAGCAGGTGCACGCCAGGTTGGTGGAGCGCCGGCAGTGGCCGAACAGCGGCTGGATGTACCTGGTCGCCCTCCCGGTGTGGGCCAACGCCAAGGGCGAGCGGGTGGAGGCGCGGGAGTTCCGGGTGTGGCTGACCCCGGGCGAGCAGGTACATCCTGTCGAGGGCGAAGACTACGAACGCGTCCCCACCCATCCGCTCCCCACCGTGGAGGGGGCGCCGGATCCGAACCGGTGGGCGTTCAAGACCCAACGCATCCGCCTGCCCGGGGGGCGCCGCGGCGGCCTGGTGGTGCACATCTGGGACTGCCCGGACGCCCCCGACGGGGGCACGGAGTTGGATGTGATGGAGGCGCTGGACGTGATGCGTACGGTGGCGGGCGCGAGGCTGTGCAAGGAGTGCGGGGCGGCGGTCGCCCTCGGCCCACTCCTGCCACCGACGTAGGCCACGTGCCCCTTACTGCTCGGTGCCGTCGGGTGCGCTGATGCCGCGCGGCTTCACGTCGCCAGGGTCCTTGCCGGGGGCGGCGGGAATCCACCGGTCAGGCGGGTTGTCGGCGAGCAGCGCCACGTACTTGCCCCACTCGTCCGGGAAGAACACGGTCAGGCCCTCACCCGCGACGTGGGCGACGTACGCCCAGGGCGTTCCCATCGGTGTAGCGCAGACCGTACCTTGGTCGGTGATCCACGGCTGGCCCTCGGGACTGATGCCGATCCGGGAGGACACGGTGGAGGCGACGACGAAGCCCGTGAGGCCTCCGCGGTTGGGTTCGTCGATGCGCACATACCCGGACGTGCCGGGGTGCTCGGCGATGTCCCGCACCGTCATGTACTCGGGACGGTAGCGGCGCTCAGGCTCCAGGGGGGCTGGCTTCTTCTTGCGCCAGAACGGCACGGTCGTGCTCCTCACTGCTGGTCGTTGTCGGGTCCGCCGTCGGGACCGTACAGGCCGCCGTCGTAGTAGATGCCGTCCCCGATGGTGTCCGTGTCGTCGGTGGGGGAGTCGTAGTCGTCGTACGGGTTGCTCTGCATGGTCGTGCTCCTCACTTCTCGGTGGTGCGGTCGGTTCGGGCACCCTGTCCGGGCGCGGCGTCCCGTGCGGCACGCACGGCTTCCGGGTCGTACAGGCTGGCGCCCGCGCGTCCGGGTTGGCGGCCGACGGCCGTAACTCCCCAGCGGGACAGGGTCTTGCGGGCGCTTCCGGTGGAGGCGGCGCCGAGGTAGTCGGCCACCTCGGCGATCGTCCAGAGTCCGTCGGACATCAGTCACGCTCGACGGCGACGTAGTACGAGTTGTCTCCGTCCTCCCACTCGCCCACGACTGTCCAGCCGTTGGCGGTGAGCACGGCCTCAGCAGCGTCGATGACGTCCTCGCGGGCGTGGTCACCGTCGACGGGGAGCGGGGTGTCGGTGGCTTCCATGCCGTCGAGGATGTTGTCGTCGTTGACGACGGTGACGGCGCACTTGTCGCCGAGTGCGATCTTCGAGCTGATGCCGATCTCTGCGGTGAAGGTCATGGTTTCCCCCGTGGGGTTGGGGTCTTGGGCTGTTCCCTCGACCTCGCGACTCCACTATGACTCACGGTGAGGCGAAGTGCAAGGGGGACGCGTCCATGCTCTCGGGTGCGAGCGGAGAATCGCTCCTGACGAAGATTCGCACGCCGGTCGAACAGTCCTGATCTACCAGAACTACTACTGGTCTCCCATTTCGTCCCGGACTAGTAGTTCGGCGTACCAGAACGCGCCCGCGGCCCCGTGGGACGCTGTACCCGTGACCGCACCCCTCGATCCCAAGTCCCCGTCCATGAGGCTCTGGCACACCCTGCTCGCGCACGGCGTCAGCGAGAGGCCCTCGAGGCATCCTGGCGACAGACCCTCCAACGCGCCGCGCACGGCGTCCGGTTCCGGTGAGCCCCCGGCAGAACCCCTCTCTCAGTCACGCATAACCAGGACTTAAGAGCTGATCTAGAATCAGGTCATGAGCACCGAGATCGAACACAGATCCGGCAACACCCTCGACCGATCCGTCGAGCAACAACTCCTCCACCTTCGCGACGTGCTCGGCCAGGTCGCCCCCCGAGATCCGCGCACCCGCCGGCTCGGCCCCCGATGCTGGCGCCTCGAACTGCTCGCCGAAGCCTGCGCCCCCGAGACGTTCCGGCACGTCGTCAGCTGGCTCTCCTCCACCCTCGTCAGCAGCGTCGCCTCCAAGCAGGCCTACGCCGACGACATCCGCAACTGGGCAGCCTTCCTCCAACAGGAGGAGGGCATCGCCCAGTTCGCCCTCGAGGACGTCACGCCCTTCACGGTGCGGTCCTACCGGCAGCACGCAGAGGAGCGCAAGAGCTCGCCCCGCACCATCAAACGGCGCATGGACTCCCTGTCCTCGCTGTTCACCTTCACCGGCTGGGCCACAGGGCAGCCGATCCTCAACCCGGTCACCAAGTTCGACAAGCCGAAGATCGACCCCAACGACTACACCACCGCCACCCCCGTCCTCGAAGTGCCCGAGTTCCAGGCCGTCGTCACAGCCGCCGCCACACCACGCGAAGCCCTGGTACCCGTCCTCATCTACACCCTGGCCGGCCGCGTATCGGAGTGCTGCTCAGCCGGCCTGCACAGCCTCCAGAACGAGGGAGGACAGCGAAAACTCGACCTGCGCCGCAAGGGCGGCAAGGGCCGCGTCTTCACCCTCCCGCCCCGCCTGTGCGAACTCCTGGACGCCGCCACCGCGGGCCGCACCTCAGGCGCGCTCCTGCTGGACGACCAGGACCGCGCCATGGACCGGCACGCCATCGACCGAATGCTGAACAGGCTCGGCCAGGCCGCCGGCGTGCTCCCCGGCCGCGAGGTCACCCCGCACGTCCTACGGGCCTCCAAGCTGACCCACATGCACGACGAAGGCGTCCCCCTCGAGGACATCCAGCAGTACGCCGACCACGCGCACATCCAGACCACCCTGCGCTACATCCGCCAACGCGACGACGAAGCGTTGAAGGCCAAGCACGCCGCGGCCGCGGTGAAGGTGTACGACCACCTCGTCGACCGCTTCGTCTAACCCTCCGCGGGCGGCGTGTCCGTGAAGCCGGTGTGGGCGACGGCGTCGGCGGTGACGTGGTCCAGCGTCGGGTCGGGCGAGCAGATCGACCGGATCAGCTTGTTCGGGTAGTCCGTCGTGATCGCCCGCCCGCCCTGGCCGAGGACGAGCGCGTGTACGCCGGGGGCTGGTTTCACCCGGTAAGGGAGGTAGGCGTTGACCGCGCGGGCGGTGACCTTGTTCAGGACGTGCTTCTTCCCGACGGCTTCGAAGTCGTAGTCGGGGGCGCGCACCTCGTAGGTGGGGTAGGGGTGTTCGATCGGGTACAGGTGCCGGCTGTCGACGCGGGTCACCTCGGCCGGGCGCAGGCCCTCCAGCAGGAGGAGGGCGACGACCCGGTCGCGCAGGTAGTGGCGGGCGTTGTCCGGGCCCCACTGGCCGATGCACAGCAGCAGCGCGGTCCGCTCATCCATGGTCAGCCGGCGCGGGGAGCCGGCGGCGCGGTCCAGGCCGGAGCGAAGCATCGTCAGGTCCGGCATCAACCGGATGAGTCCGCGGTCCTTGGCCGCCTTGTGGAACCGGTTGACGGCGGTGACCCGCCGGTCGTGGGTGAGAGCCGCGTCCGGGTGATGCTCCGCAACGTGGGCCAGGGCGGAGGGGTCGTTGAACAGCCGGCCGTCGAGCTGCTCGGTGAGGAAGGTGCCGCACCAGGCGGCGACGTGCTCGATCCCGCAGTCGTACGGATCCACCGGAGGCTCCTGCATAGTGCACCAGGCGAGCCAGCGGCCGACCTCGCGCCGGTACTCGACCTGGCTGGAGGGGCGCAGCGTGCCGTCGGCAAGCCAGTCGTCCAGGAGCGTGAGCGGGTCCATGGACCCTCAGTATGCCGCCACCCCACTAAAGATCAAGAGTTACGTAAAACTTCGGCCCCCACTCCACCAGGGGAAGTCGCGCGCGGCAGGCCCGCACGGTTCCGCCGGTCTCCACCACGACGGGCTGTCGGGGGTGGGGGCTTCCGAAGTTTTACTGAAAGATCACGGTGATGCGTGGAAGGGGCTCGGCCGGGCCCCTCCCTCAGGCTGTGAGATCACGCTATGCCGAGAACGCGGGTTTGTCTGAGGCGCCTTCCCCCCGGTGTGGCGGCGCGGGAGACGTCGGGCAACGAAGCCGGCGCCCGGCCGTGGATGGCGGGCGCCGGCGTGAGGGGGGTGGTCAGAAGTCGGTCCCGGGGATCGCCTCGTCGGGCCGCTCGGTGTCCTGGCCCAGGGTTCGGCACACGACGCACTCGTGGTCGAACTCGGTGGCCTCGTGGCACAGGTTGATCTGCTCGTCGGTGAACTGGTCGAACACGCTGAACTCCTAGTCGCACTCGGGGCAATCGGGCTGGTGGTACTCAGCGTCGTCGGGGCAGGTACAGGTGGGGGTGTCCGGCTTCGAGCAGCCGGGCTCGTGCGGGGCAGCCGCGCAGCACCGGGAGCAGTCGCAGTCCCGGGTACGGGCCAGGAACGGCGGGCTGCACGGCCCGGGGTGGTCGACGGGCGCCCACACACGCGACGGCGTCGCCTCCTCAGCGGCCGCCAGAGCGGCGAGGCCTTCCCGGATCTGCTCAGTGCTGTTCATGCGGTGCATTCTCCCTGGTCGCGTACGGGTCTTGATCGGTGGAGAGCAAATCGGCTACGCTGCGCGTGCGCGTTGCGTGTGATCAAAGGCCACCAACTCCCGTGCGGAGCCGGTGGCCTTCTGCATGTCCGGGGTCAACGCCTCGGCAGGGCGAGGCAGTCGGAGCACCAGCGCTCACCCGGCTTGTCCAGGCTGATCGGGACGTCCTGCTTCGGGCCCGGCATGACGATGCCTTCCGTGTCGCTGCACGCGATGGGGTGGAAGTCGCACTGGCCGTCGCAGCGCCCTGCGGACTTGTGCCAGACCAGGACGTCGGTCCGGCCGTCGGCTGCTCGTACGCGTTCGGAGGTGGCCAGCATGGTGTTCCTTCCGGTCAGGCGGCCAGGCGGTGCGCGGCGCGCTCGAAGCGGGCGGCCGCGGTGAGGTCCTTCGGGCGGTACACCGAGAGGCGGGCGGCGAAGGTGCTCACGTCGTACGGCTTGGCGGGCACCAGCTTCCGCGTGCGGCCCTTCAGCTTCACGGGGGCCTGGACGGTGGCATCGGCCTGTACGCCGCGGGAGAAGGCGCCGGCGTAGCGCTTGGCGGTGGTGTCGTCGAGGCCTGCGGCGACGAGGTGGGTGCGGGCGGTCTGGGGGAGGCCGGTGGCGACCTGCCGGTGGGCGCGGTGTGCGGCGCGGGTCTGGGCGCTGCGGGTGCGGATGGTCTGCCGGGCGCTGCGGCTGCTGGCCTTCATCGGGTCCCCCTCGCTGCTGTGGTGATGTGTCCACAGTAGAGCAAGACCCATTGCTTAGCAATACGTTGTGCCGTATGGTTGTGACCACCGAACACCGGAAGCCCACCCCCGGGCCATGACTTAGCAATGCCTGAAGGAGATGATGGAGTGGCCAACGCCCCCACGCGCCACCCGCCCAACCGAAGGGAGGGTCGGCGCCCTTCGAGAGGATCCCGCCTCGTGCCGATCAGCCGAGACGACCAGCAGCGTGTCGACAACCTCCACAAGGCCGCCGCGCACCTGCGTGAGACCGGGAAGCCGGAGCTGGCGGAGACCGTCGAGTTCGTGCTGACCAGTGACGGCCGCCGCTTCATCAACAACCTGGCGTGGAAGCCTCGCGAGCAGGAGGTGCCGAATCTGGCGATGCAGATGCCGGAGACGCTGCGCGGCGACATCAAGTCGAAGGCTGCGCGGGCTGGGGCGAATCTGGAGGCGGAGGCGGCGCGGGCGTTGGAGGAGTTTGTGGCGGGCCGGTTCACGCCGGCGCAGCCGGTGCGTTCGAAGCCGGGTGAGACGCCGAAGAAGGTGAACTTGAACGTGCGCGTGCGCGCGGACCTCCGGGCACAGGCCGATGAGGTTGGCCGGCAGCTTTTGGAGGAGGGGGAGCTGGATTGGGCTCCCAGGTCGTCGCACGTGATCGTGGCGTGGTTCATGGACCGGGTGGCGGAGGACTTCGTGAACCCGATCCGTAAGCAGCAGTCGTAGCGGGTGTGGCCGGCTGGTCCGGCCCCCGCGGAACAATCTTGTAGGAGACCTCAATGCCTCAGGGCACGGAGGCCCTCGCCGGCACGTTGGCGGAGGGCCCGACCTCGCACACCCAAAACCAGGCAGACGGGCTGGACTTCGTGGACGCTTCACGCCCCGCGACCAACGCCTTCATCGCGCTCACTGGCCCGGCGAACGCGGGCAAGACGTACACCGCGCTGGCCATGGCCACCGGCATGGGGACCACGATCGGCGTGTGTGACACCGAGCGCGGCCGTGCCAGCCACTATGCGGGCCTGTTCCCGTTCAAGCATCTGCGGATGCCGGACTTCCGTCCGCAGACCCTGGTGCGGGCCCTGGCGGTCGGCGCGCGGCGGGGTATCGACGTGATGGTCATCGACTCGGGGACGCACTACTGGTCCGGCCGGGGCGGTGTCCTGGAGCAGGTTGACCGCACGACCAGCAACTCCCGGTCCGGGAACGCGTTCACGTCCGGCTGGAAGTCCGTGAAGCCGGTCGAGCACGAGATGTGGGACGCGGTGATGGCCTACCCGGGGCACGTCATCATGACGCTGCGGGTGAAGACCGCGTACGAGCTGGTGACGAACAAGAACGGCGGGGTCGAGCCGAAGAAGGTCGGCCTGAAGCCGGACCAGCGGGCGGACGCGGAGTACGAGTTCGACTTCGTGGGCGACCTGGATATGGAGCACACGATGACGGTGTCGAAGTGCTCGTACCCGGGTCTGTTCGAGTCGGGTGAGCGGATCGAGCTGCCGAACACGGAGACCGGGCACCGGATCGTGAAGTGGCTGGCCGAGGGCACGCCGATGCCGACGGTGCAGGACTACGTGGACCGTGTGATGAACCCGGAGTCGACGTACGAGCAGTGCCTGGCCCTGTACCGGGGGGAGCTGTCGCAGCGGGGTCTGCTGGGTGCGGCGCTGTTCGCCCCGGACACCGGGGAGCAGACGACGCTGGGCGGGCTGATCGCCCGTATCGGCGGGATGCGGAAGGCCGCCGCCGAGGGAGCTCCGGCCACGTCTCAGGCCGCGCAGGGCGGCAACACGGAAGGGAACGCCGCCTGATGCCCGCCCTGGTGACCACGCCGGAGGAGATTGAGCGTCTCCTCCGGGCCGGGCACAGTGATCTGGCGGTGCACCGGGCGACGGGAGCCGCGCGCAGCACGGTGGCCCGGCACCGCAAACGTCTGGGGCTTCCCGGCTACCGGATGAATGCGGACAGCCCGTCGTGTCGTCACGGTCATCCGTTCCCGGAGAACCGGGCCTTCCAGGCGAACGGCTGGATGTACTGCCTGGGCTGTTCCCGGGAGCGCAGTCGCCGGGCGCCCGGGTATCGGGCTGTGGAGCCGGATGAGATGGCTATCGAGCGTGCGGTCGCTGGGGATCCGCCGGAGCGGTTGACGCCGCGTGAGCGGGCCGCGGCCGTACGCAAGCTGAGCGAGCGTGGCCTGTCGGCCGAGGAGATCGCCGAGCACGTCCGGTGCTCGCCCCGCAACGTGTACTACCTGCGCAGCACCTTCCGTAGGGCTGCCTGAACTGTCCGGCTTTCTGGCCGTAAGTCCCCGTCCTGGGGCGCCTCGCACCACCTCACCCACATCCGGCTGTCGCCGAACGGAGCTGAACCATGTCTGCTGCCCGAATCCTGGGGTCTGCGTACCCCGTCCTGCTGCTCGTCGCCCTACTGGTGGTCGCCGTTGTCGGCGGCGTGCTGGCGGTGCGCAGGGAGCGTAAGAGCCCGTCGTCGTACGAGCTGCCGGAGCCGGCCGGTGATCTGGCGTGGTGGGCGGCGCTGCCCACGGAGTCGCAGGCGGAGATGGACGATCTGGTGTTGGGGCCGGGTGCGCGGTTGCGGCAGACGCCTCAGGAGGCCGTGCAGGAGCGGCTGGAGGCGGCTGACCGGGCGTTCCTGGATCCGGCGGCGCAGGCCGCGCTGGATGAAGAGGACGCGGCGCGTGAGGCCGCCCAGCGCCTGGCCCAGGTGAACGCCCTGTACCACCCCTGACCTGTCCGTTCCGTCTGGCACACCACCCGAGGAGGTGAGCGTCGTGCCAGCTCTGCTTGTTGTGGCCGCGCTCGCCGCCCTCACGGTGGCGGGTGTGGCCCTCTACCGGCTGCACCAGTTGAGGCGCGCTCTGATCGCGGAGCGCGCCTCAGCGCGTATCGCGGGCCGCATGCAGGCCCGTGACCTGGACGCGTTCCGGCGTCGGGTCGCCGAACTCATGCAGGAGCGTGCCGTCCTCGCCGAGGCGGAGCGCGTCCTGGATACCGCTCTCGCTACACACCGCCCGGAAGGGGGACCTTCGTGACCCAGTCGAAGCGTTTGGGCTCGTACACCGCCCGCCAGAACCTGATGACGCATCCTCGCTACCGGTATCGGGGGTGTGCTCCGGATGTGGATGATCCGGCGGTGGCGGCGGGGGACAACTCGGTGCCGGTGACGGCGTGGGAGGCGCCGGATGTGGATGGCGGGGAAGCACAGGCGGATCGGGTGCGCCGTCAGGAGGCGGCGATCGAGGTGTGTGTGGAGTGCCCGGTGATGGTGCAGTGCATGGCGTATGGGGCGTCGCTGAATGCCGCGGGGAGGTTGGCGGTGCCGCACGGGATTCTGGGCGGGTTGACGGCGCTGGAGCGGCACAAGGCGTTCGTGCGGGAGCGGCAGGAGAAGCCGGCTGTGGTGGAGCCGGCGCCGGACGTGCAGTTGAAGACGGAGCAGAAGCTGGCCGTCCTGCGGGCCCTGGCGGTGCATGAGGCGCCGGAAGCGGTCGCGGCCGCGGCGGGCGTGGACGTCCGTACGGCGCAGTGGCAGCGTTCCCGGCTGACCACGCAGTTGGGGTTGCCGAAGACCGCGACGCGCGTGCAGGTGCTCGAGGCCGCGGTCGCGCGCGGGCTGCTGGAGGTGGGCGAAGTGGCCGGCCAGCTGTCCCTGTTCCCGTCCGTGCTCGTGCTGGAGGCTGCCGCGTGACGACGATCGTGCGCGCGACGTGCCCTGGGTGCGGGCAGCCCCACCAGGTGACCATCGCCGGGGTGTTCCGTCGCCACCGGCGCGGGCAGATCACCTGTCCTGGTGCCGGGCAGCGGGCCCCCGGCGTCACACCGCCGGCGTCCAATCGGGGCGCCACCGGGCTCACCGGCACGCCGCCGCCCGACGAACCGGCTGCGGGCCGTTCCTGCGACGGCGGGTACTGCGACGCCCCTTCCGTCGGCTGGCGTCTGTTCCGCGGTCAGCGCGAGTGGCTGCCCGTGTGCGGCCTCCACATGGACGGCCCGGCCGGGCGAACCCGTGTCTATGACCCTGAGGACCTGGCATGACGACGACCCCGGAGACCGAGCCGGCGGTGGATGTGCCGTATGCGGACGCCGTGTTGGCGGCGCGGGCGATGTCCAGCGCGGTGTTCCTGGCGGGTCTGATCGCGAACGGCCAGTTGGAGACCGTCGGTCGTCCGGACCGGCTGCCGCAGGACTTGTTCCCGCACGTTGACGCGGACGTGGTGCAGGCGATCTGGGATCGGGCATTGGCGGTGGGTCTGCATGCGGGGCGGGTGTCGGCGTCGCCGCGTCTGCACCGGGATCAGCTTGCGCGGGTGCAGGGGCAGTTCGAGGCGATCGGGTTCGAGGCGATGGCCCGGTCGGTGGGCCGGTCGCGGAGGTTGGTTGCTGCGCATCCGGCGGACGGTGAGGGCGCCCGTGCGCGGGCTGATGGTGTGACAAGTCCGACGAGCGACACGAGGGAAGGGACCTGAGACAGATGAGCACGTCAACGGGTAGGCTACGCCTAGCGCTTGAAGTCCGGTCAGTTGCGAGGCTGGGCGTCAAGGGCCCGACAAAGTCGGAAGCCCCCGCTGCCACTGTGGTGGCGGTCCCGGTTTGCGAAGCCGGAACGCGAGGGCTGACGACACCACACCGTTCTCCAACAGATGAAGGTGCCGCCATGGCAGAGCGTACCCGGGTATCCGGGCTATCAGACAGTGGGACCCGAGACACCGGCGTGAAGATCACACCGCCGACGCACTCGGACCCTGTCACTTCTACCGTCACCGTCGCATGACCGCCCAGGGCGAGGACATCCTCGCCTGGCTGGACAACGCCATCTCCGTACGTGAGACAGCTGCGACCGAGGCCGCCGCTCCGTACGGCGGGCGCTGGGTGCAGGGTTTCCCGGAGCAACACAAGGACCCGGACATGCGATACGGCTGGGCCCAGGACATGGTGCACCTGTCCCAGAACGACCCGCACATCGCGTACCAGTGCCTCAGCGGCGAGATCGCCGCCCACACGGTCCTCAACGATCCCGAGTCGGTTCTGCGCCGCTGTGCCGCCGACCGGAAGCTGATCGGTCAGCACGGCCCGTGGAACGTCAGGGACAGGGCCTGCCGAGGGTGCGGGCTGAACAACCAGGACGAGCAGCGCATTGCCGACTACGCAGACTGCCCTGTCCTGAACGGGATCGCTGAGGGCTACGGCTGGACGGGGGGCGAGCGGTGAGCGCCGACAACCTCTCCCTGAGCGACATCCGCGCCGAGCTGCACCGCCTGGTGGCCATCGCCGACAGCGCGGAGCGCCCGAAGCCTGACGTCGTCAACCCGCCCGAGCACGGCATGGCCGGGTACGAGTGGCGGGTCGTGCAGGAGGCGCCGTTCGCTTCCCGGCCGCCGGTGTGGGTCGTGCGTACGGTCGACGACTCGGAGCACCGCGAGTGCGTGTACGTCGCCCAGCCGGACCCCTACGTGACCTACGACTGGGAACGCCAGCTCGACTTCGTCCCCATGTTCCCCACGGAGGCCCGCCGCCTCGCGATGGCGCTGCTTGCGGCTGCCGACCGTGCCGACTCCGTCAGCCAGGGCGTTACCAGTCTGGCCGCCCGGCGGACGCAGAAGACCGATCCACCTGAGAGGAAGCAGATGACGTAGCCCTTGCTGGGCGGGAGATTCCTCGACCGCCTGGCCGCTTTCCCGGTCTGGTGCGCCAACACCTTCCGGGCCTCTGCGGCCCTCGTACCATGGATCGGACGCCAATCCGATCTAAGGCCCGCCGGGCGCCAACCCGAGCGAGCGACTTGCAGGTCCACCCCGGACCAGAACACCCACCGAAGTGGGGGCCCTTTTGTGCCTTCGCATCACGAAGACGGGATACATAGTGCCTGAGCGCACCCCTACTTGTCAGCTTGGACATACACCGTGTGACGATTCGCGAGGAATGTCCACCACTTCGGCTGTCGACACGTCGACTTTCTGGCCCGTTCTCGGCGCCGCACAGGAGGTCGAACACACTGCCTCCCGCTGGAGCGCACCCCGCAAATGGCTCACCGCAGTGCGGTGGCTCATCGGGTCCGGCCTCCACCCGAAGGCCAACGCCACCACCCTCCGCGTCGCCGAGGACCTCGCCGCGCGCATGGACTACAGCACCGGGCACGCCCGCTACTGCGAGGCTGACATGGTCGCCCGCACCAGCATCCCCCGGGCCACCCTGTACCGGCACGTCGGCTACCTCCGCGAGCTCGGCGCACTCGCCTACGTCCGGCACGGAAGCCGGAAGAACATCCGGGCCGCGATGGGTCTCAAGGGCTACGCCGCCACCGCCACCGAGTACGCAGCCGTCATCCCCGCCACCTACGACCACGCCATGGGCCACCGGATCGTCGGCACGGGCTACCGGGCGCGGATCGTCATCGACATGCGGAACCAGGCCCCGAAGCCTGTGGATACCGCCGGTAACCCGCCTGTAGAAAACCCTGCTGAGCCGGGCCTTGAGACCCCTTCCCTTACCTGGGTAGAGGAAGACGGAAAGCGGAAGGTAGTGGGGGGTAGTAACTACACCTCGCAGCAGACTGCGAGCCGAGACCGCGCATCGATCCCGCAGCAGAAGTCCAAGAGCAACAGCGGCAGCAAGAGCGGGAGGCACGCCCTCCAGGTCGCCCAGGACATCCGCATCGCCGCCCAAGTCCGTCCTCTGGTGACCTGGACGCAGCGCGTCCCCCTCCGCCCGCTGGCTTTCTGTCTGCGCCCCCTCATCGACCGCGGCATGGACGCGTACGGCATCGCCGCCTACCTCAACGGCCTGTGCACCGGCGGGCGGTGGCGTCCCCGCCGCCCGGCCGCGTACATCCGTACCGTCCTCGCCGACCGCCAGCAGGCCGGCCACAAGCGCGACCAGGAGGCCGTCCGGTATGAGCGGGAGAACCCGGTCTCCGGTGCCTTCCGGGCCACGATCAGCGCCCAGCACGCCTTCCAGGCCGCTCTCAAGGAGGGCATCGCTCTCTATCAGCAGCAGATGAGCGCCCGCGGCCACGAAGACCTCTGCACCCCCCACCTCGCCCCGGCTATCGAGCACACCGAAGAGGAGGCCGCCGCCGACATGGCCGCCTTCCTCGGCACCAACACCGTCCTCACCCCCGCCTTCTGACAGGAGACCGACCATGACCAACCCGGCATCAGACCAGGACTTCGACGGCTGCCACCGAGCATGCCGAGCCAAGGGCAAGCACTCGCTGATCTGGGGCGGCTGCGAGCACGCGACGCCGCCCGAGCCCACGGTCAGCATGTCCGTGGTCTACGACGACACCGACGGCCACAAGTCGATCGGCTTCGACATGTACACCGTGCCGCAGCTCGCCGAACTCATCGAGCCCGCCCTGCGCACAATCAGGATCCGGCTCGGGCCCAATGCGCTGGCGCTGCTGGAGCGCGGCCAAGAGGTCCAGCTGTCCGCAGGCGAGTACGCGTCCCTCGCTCTCGCGGCGGCCGACGCGATCATGCACCGCAACGACAAGCGGCAGCCCAAGACCGAGGCGCAGCTGGGGTGCGTGCTGTGTGGCCACCTCACCTGCATGGGCGGCAAGCCCTGCGGCGTGGTTTCCACCGAACGCGGAGAACTGGCCGAACCGTGCGGATGCGTGGGCGTCAAGGAGGAGAGCCGTGGCTGAGCCTGAACTGTCCGGCGTCGACCTCGCCCGCTCCGCGCTCCTCGCCGCACGCGCCGCCGCCAAGAACGCCCCCACGCAGCCGCAGAAGAAGCGCACCGGACCCGGCCGACGTATCACCCGCACCGGTGGCCGCGACCCCATCGGCCTCGCCGCCGCCATCACCAGCATGATGGGCGACCGCGGCTGGGAACCACCCGAGCCCGGCGGCAGCATCCTCGACCAATGGCCCACGATCGCCCCCGAGTTGGTCGGGAAGGTGGCCGCGGAACGCTACGAACACGACACCGGCGTTCTCCACCTCCGGCCCGCCTCACCCGCCTACGCCACCCAGCTCCGCCTCCACCAAACCCAGATCCTGCGCACCATCCACGAGAAGACCGGCGGCCAGTCCGTGCGCGCCCTGCGCATCCTCACCCCCGGCACGCCCGCGCTCGCCGCCGAGCCGAGTCCGGAGCAGCGTCCGGCCGCCGTCCCCGAGGCCCCGGTGAAGACCCGCCAGGACGGCTGCCCCGGCTACCAGGACGCCATCGCCGTCGCCCTCGAGCACCGGCCGCCCACACCGCCCGTCGACCCGTACGTGGAGGAGGCCATGCGCCGCCAGGAGGCCGCCCTCCGCGCCAACCGGCAGCCCGAGACCGAGCACCGCGACGCCGAATGGGCGCAAGACACTGGCAGGCCGGCTGCGGGCAGCGTGGAGGAATCCCTCGCCCGCGCACGCGCTTACGCCCGCACCCAGCGCGCCGGCCAGACCCCGCGCCGAGCCTTCGACGTCGCCTGAGGAGGAACACCATGGCCAAGCCAGACCCGCCCTGCCCGAACGCAGCCCAGCACACCCCACAGCCCCGCGCCTACGTCGGCTGGCACCTGTGGGCCGAACAGATGGGCCGCACCCACAACCAGAAACGCTGCACAGGATGCGGCCTCTTCAAGATCTGGGAGCCCCGGCCCGACGCACCCGACCTGCCGCCCGTCGACTACCGGCTCCTCCACAAGGAATGCCTCTGCTGCGACGGCGAAACCGTCGGCTGCGACTGCCGCTGGTGCAAGCACAACCTGCGGAAACTGGCCGCCATCACCCACCCCAAGGAGACGTAACCATGGACCCCTTCGCCCCGCTCGGCCGCTTCATGGACGACCAGCAGCGAGTCTGCAACTACTCACCCGGCGACACCCCGGACAACGACTGCGGCGCCGAGGGCACCTGGCACGTCATGTGGAACGTCGCCGCGGAAGTCAGCTTCGCCTGCGACCCGCACATGGACCGAGCCCGAAGCCGCTACGTATTCGTCGACTCCCACCAGACCGGCCCCGACTGCGGGATGCCCGGGGCACTGTGGGACCTCGACGGCCAGCGGTGCGTCTACCCCAACGAGCCCAGCGCCGCGGCAGCGATGGCTGAGTTGCCAGCCAGTGTGCAGGGCACCCCTTGAGCGGGGGCAACGCCGCGGCGGATCTGGCGCACCCTGTACGAGATCACCCCGTACGGACCGGAGCAGCCGATGAAGACCACCACCCTCCCCTCGCACTGCCTGCCCGGAGCCCTCGCGCCCGCCCAGCCGGTCATCCCCCGACCCCTGTGGGAACGCCACCAGCTTTTCCAGGAGCCGCAGTTCCCCGACAGCCTGGGTCTTGAGGACGACGGGCCGGAGGACGACAGCGAGGACTGACCGCCGCTCCGGTTTACCGCGGTAAACCGGCAGGCCTCGCCGACCAGACGCCACCAGTCTGGAATGATGCACGGTGCCCGAAGTACCGGAACCCACGGGAAGCACACGGAGCATCATGCAATCACGCGTCCTCGTCGTCTCAACCGACCCACAAGGATCTGCCGTCTGGTGGGCCAACCGCGTCGGCGACGAACTCCCATTCGACTTCGCCCAAGCCCACGACGACCCCGCCAGCCTCGCCAACCTCCGCAACCTCGGCACCAACACGCGGATCATCGTCGTCTGCAACCAGAAAGGCGGCGTCGGCAAAACCACCGCCACCGTCAACCTCGCCGCCGTCGTCGACCACACCCTCGGCCGCGACACCACCAACGGCGTCCGCTACGTCTTCATCGACACCCCCGGCAACATCGAAGACGAAGCCCTCCTCTTCGCCGCCCTCGACGTCGCCGACGAAGCCCTCGTCCCCATGCCCCCCGAACCCCTCGTCTTCGACGCCACCGCCCGCACCATCGAAAAGGTCCTCAAGCCCCGCGGCCTCACCTACAACGTGGTCGTCAACAACTGGGACCCCCGCGACGGCCGCGCCGACCTCGACGACACCAACGCCTACATCGACGCCCAGGGCTGGCCCCGCACCCGCAGCATCATCCGCCGCTACAAGGTCCACACCCGGGCCTCCGCCGACGGCGTCGTCGTCACCCAATACCCCAAGAACCGGGTCGCCATGGAGGCCCGCGAGGACTTCTACCGCCTCGCCCTCGAGCGCGGATACGGAGGACGCAACTGATGGGCCGCCGCACCAGCCTCGCCTCCCTGGCCGGCGCCCCCGTCGAAGACGTCCCCGGACAAAGCCAGCCCCTGCTGCTGTCCCTGCCGCTGGACAAGATGGTCCCCACCCGGTTCAACCCGCGGCGCCGCTTCGGCACCGACGACGAACTCCGCGAGTTCGGCACCAAGCTCGCCAAGGAGCAGCTGCAACCCGCCGTCGTCGTCTCCCGCACCGCCTACCTCAAGCTGTGGCCGGAGGAAGCCGAGCACGTTGGCGACGCCTCCTACGTCATCGCGAACGGGGAGCGCCGCTGGCGCGCCTCCCGCCTCGCCGACCGGCCCACCCTGGAAGTCGTCCACAAGGAAGACGTCGCCTCCTCCCGCGCCGCGTTCCTGGACGCCGTACAGGCCGAGAACAACGACCGGCAGGACCTCGACCCCATCGAACGCGCCCTGGGCATCGACATCATGGTCCGCGAGCTCGGCGGCGCCGAGCAGGTCGCCGTCTACTACAACAAGACCAAGGGATGGGTCAGCCAGCAGCGCAAGCTCCTCAAACTCACCCCCGAACTGCAGGACCTGGTGGCGAGCGGGGTGATGCCGGTCCGGGTTGCCCGGGACATCGCCGGCCTGCCCGCCGAGGTGCAGTCCGTGGCCTGGGACGAGGAACTCGCCAAGCGGAAGGCCGCCAAGGAGGCAGCGGAGCAGTGGAAGACCGACGGCGCCCCCGATGAGGCCACCGCCGAGCGGCCCGGGCGGGTGTCCGCGGAGCCTCGGTTTACCGCGGTAAACCAGGGGCTGCCGACACCAGTCCCCGCGGACGCCAACGGCACGGCCCTACCGGACCGGTTTACCGCGGTAAACCGACAAGGCGACACAGCACCATCTGAGACCGCCATGCCAGCGGCTCCGGAAGCGCCAGCAGGAGTACCCGAGCAGCGCCTGGACCTGGCCGGGCAGGACAGCGAGGAGGACCAGGAGCAAGCCGACCCGCCGCCCGCCGAACCGTCCGGCGAGCGCAAGCCGGTCATGTTCCCCTACACCGACGGCGCGCTCGCCGCGCGCCTGCTCATCCAGCGGATGCCTCGTGGGGAGTTCGACACGATGGTGGACCTGCTGGCCGAGCACCGCGCCCAGCAGCAGGCGGTCGCCGGCTGACCCGACCACCCGCCGAGCCCCGCACACCCCGTACGAACTGGGTGTGCGGGGCTCGGTCGTACATGGTCAAGTTCGGTCGAAAAGGGGTGCGTTGCCGGGGTTTCGCCGTCACCCACACGCGTGATCTCCACCCGCATCCCCTTCCGCGTGCACAAAGCCGCAGGTTGGGTGTAGGTGCTGCCAGATCCTGGGGTTCTGGTGGTCGCACGGCCGGGACGGCGTGCGTGGTTCGCAGCCCACCAGGTTGGTCCCGGCCCACGCGCACAGCCACCCCCCACACCTCCCGGCCTCCCCCTTCTGCGCGGCTGCCAGACCCCGCCGAGCACCGCCGCCCGGCCGCGGGGGAAGGGTTCCGGCCCGCGTAGAGAGATCCGCGGCTACAATCGCGTCATCTGACGGGCGTGCCCGTGAGGTCTCAGGGCCCTTCCCGGCCATCAGGGTGTGTTGTCGGCAAGCCGCACCCCCGCCCGGGTGAGGGCCTTCCTCACACCCCGCACACTGCCACTCCACCGGCCTAGACCATTACAGGATCTTCACGCGTCCCCCACCAGGCCTTGACGGTGTGCAGGCATCCTGTCTACGGCCCGTCACCCTCAGGCCCAAGTTGTCTCGAAAGCGCGTCAATAGGACGTGAAAACCCGGCCACGTCTTACCGGCGGGAACGAGGAGGTGTCACAGTGGCAGCCCGCACACCGGACTGGCAGCCGGCCCGTGCGGGACACGAGGCCCGGACGACACACCGACATCCGCATCCGTCCGGGCGTACGAGGACCTTCCCACCATCTGCCGGAGGAGCGGAGCCCGCCCCTATGTCCGCAGAGCCTGCCCGCCCCAGCGGGCCCGACCGGCACCCCCTGGCGCCGGTCCTCATCCTCAACGACCGCGCCCCCCGCCGCCCCAGCAGCGAGAGGACGCACGTGCCGATCCAGCCCGGCCGGCCGCTCAGCGACCAGGAACGCCTGGCCGCGACCATGGAGGCCGTCTTCGCCCGGTCGGGCCGCTCGCTGGCCGACGAGGGCACCGCCACCGACGTCCTCATCCCCCTGGGCGAGGTGCGCGCGCTGCTGCGGGGCGCCTTCGAGAAGGGGCTGATCGGCGAGGAGGGCTACCGGGCCCTGGACGACATGCTGAAGGGCATGGAGCAGGCGCCCGCCCTGCTCGCCTGAACAACATTCAGCGCATATGCCGGGGGATGTCGTTTCTTCACATAAGTCGCGAACCTGTAACAGTGCACACACGCTGCTGATCAACTAACACAGGCTGTACCACTCCTGTGACCCGCGTGGCACGATGGGGCGTCCGGACACCGGAACACAGCTTTCCGGCCAACCCGGCGCGCGCCCCGGCACCCCCGAGTGACCGCCCGCGCCCCCGGGCCGGCCGCCAGAAGGGGACGGGGACACTCCTATGGGCCGCACCGCCGCCGTATCCGCAGCAACCTCCCTGCGCCTCCTCGCCAGCCCCGAACTCCGCCCCCGCCCCGCCCCCGTACCCGAAGCACGCCGGGCCACCGCCACCACCCCGCCCGCCCCGCTCAACCTCGGCCTGATCGACTACCTCGACGCCCACGTCACCGAGGTGGTGACGCACGTACGTTCCCTCCCCGGCGGCGATGCGGCCCCCGCACCCCGCACACCCGGCGACCTCTACGACTGGTACATCGAACACACCGCCCACGCCGACGCCGACGAGCAGGCCTGGCGCGACTACATCACCGAACGCCACGCCCTCGAACACGCCATCGCCCTCGGCGAGCACAAGGCCGTACGCCCCCACCCCTGCCCCCGCTGCGGCTGCTGGAGCCTGTTCTGGGACGACGCGGGTACGCGGGCCAGGTGCTCCATCAGCGACTGCCGTACCCCAGACGGCATGGCCTCCTCCTGGACCCTCGCCCGGCTCGCCGCGCAGAAGGTCCAGCGGACAGAAATCTGGCGCCGCAACGCAACCTGACCACCGGCCCGGTGGTCTACCAGACACCACCAACCGCACCACCACCCTCAGGCAGACCCCCACGGTCTGCCACCCGTATCGGCCGCCGGAGCTGCGAACGATGGCCGTCGATTCTGGGAGGCCAACCGATGGCCGCAGTCCACTACAGCCCACTTTCGACCGCGCTTGAGGACCCGGTCACCTACAAGGAAGCCTCCGCCCTGCTGGCGGACACCGGGCACCCCGCCTCCCCGGGGACCGTCGCCCGCTGGGTGAAGGAAGCCCGGCAGGCCGGCCAGGACATCCCGGTCACCCGGTCCGGGCGCACCGACCAGGTCTCCTGGAGCATCGTGGCGCGTCTGCACCGGGACCGTACCGCGGTGAAGCTGAGAGCCTCCGCCGCCTGGTAGCCCGCCGCTCTGCGCCTGCTGCCCTGTCTGCCCCCGTTGCCGCCTGGACCCCGCGGCCGGGGGTTTCTCACGCCATCACGCACCACCTATTGCTAAGCAATGGGATAGGGGTTACTGTGGACGTGTTGGCAGGAACAGACCCCGCACACCGGGCCTGACCTGCACCCTTACGCATCCCCACGCGCACCCTGGAGCCAGCCATGGCCGCGATCACGCACGCCCCGATCCCGTCGATCACCCTCCCGATCGCCGCCGACTACACGGCCCTCCCGCCCCACCTGCGCAACCAGTTCAGCGACCTCCTCGAAGAAGCCGACGCCGCCCAGACCGGCGACGCCTACCACCAGGCCATGATCCGGGCCTGCCTGACCATCGGAATCGCCGTCCCCGACGGACAGGACATCGCGATCTGCGACTGCCTCAACGACGGATGCGGCTGCGGCGCCATCTTCGACAGCCACCTCGACGGCGTCGTCATCACCGCCAACGCGGACCCCGGCTACAACCTCTCCGCCCTCCAGTGCCCCGACTGCGGCCACGACCACCCCCGGCCCGTCGAGGACTGACCCACCGTCTTCCGGCCCGGCCCCGGTCGAGCCCCGCCTCCCAGAGCCGGGCCGGAGCACAACCACCACCGCACCCGCACCGCCCGCAGGGGAGATTCCGTCATGACCCGCAAACTCGCCAGCCCAGCCGTCCAGGCCGAAGTCACCGCCGAATACAACGGCCTCCCCCACGCCCGCATCACCGACCGCGACGGGCACGCCGACGTCTTCACCAACGGACTCCCGGACCTCGAACTCTGGTTCATGGCCCTCGGCGGGCATTTCACCTCCCAGCCCGCCCCGGACGGCTCCGGCGTCGTGATGTGGACCCTCACCACCGACACCGACCACGGACACGGAACCCCGATCCGCGCCTGGGCCCTCGCCCTCGACACCGACCAGCTCGACGCCGACTGCGCCGACGCTATCCGCCCCCACGCCGCCTGAAAGGCCACACCAGCCATGACCACCATGACCATCGCCCCCGCCAGCAGCGGCTTCTCCGACGACGAACTCGCGCGCTTGGCCGGCCGCGCCGACGCCTACGACGACGAGACCACCGTCACCCTCGACCAGTTGGTCATCCGCGCCCGCTGGATCGCCGAGCTCCACCCCAACCTCGCCTACGCGGAGGGCTACAACGCGTACGTGCAGGGCGTCCAGCAGCACATGAACGCGCTCACCGGCCGCACCACGCACCGGACATGGCCTGGCCCGACGGCATAGCCGCCGTCCTCGGCCTCATCGCCGCCTACCTGATCATCCACCACCAGCACCGGAGCACCACCGCACAGCACACCGATCCGCAGGACGGAGAACCACACTCATGACCGCCAGGACCCGCACCGCGAAGAAGACCACCGCCGAAGCAGCCCCGGCGCCGGTGAAGAAGGCCGCCGCCGCCCGCAAGACCACCGCAGCCGCGTCCCGTCGCCCGGCCAGCAAGCGCACCCCCCGCAAGGCCGCCCCCGGCGCGCCCAAGCTGTCCCTGGTCAAGCCCCGCCGCGAACTCCCCGTCCGCGACCTGCCGTTCATGACCGACACCCAGGGCTACGCCACCTTCGCCGCCCGCCTCGTCAACATCTACACCGCGAACATCCGCGACTGGCGCGACCACCGCGACGGCACCTGCACCCGGCGCCTCCGTGACGGATCCACCCTCCACTACAACCTCACCACCCGCACCCTGACCTGGCAGGCCGTCTGCCGCATGGGCGCCACCCACCAGTACGAGCTGGGCTCCCCGTCGATGGCGTGCGCGGCCCGCCTCCACGCCGATGCCTGCAGCGAGCTGCACGCCGACCTCAGCACGGTGAAGCCGCTCACCCCGGACGAACTCGAAGCGTTGGGCCTCCTCCAGACCCCGACCTGGGCCCGCCCCGACAACCTCGGCGGCGACATCACCCAGACCATCCCCGTCCCCCTGCCCGAGCAGCGCGAGCGGGCCCTCGCCGACACCCTCGCCCACTCCAGCAACGCCACCGACGAAACCCACCCCATGTCCCTCGACGCCATCGCCGAAGGCCTCGCCCAGCGCGCCGCCGCAGCAGACGGCGAAGAGCCGAAGGAGCACCCGGAGCCGTGACCGACACACCCGAAGCCCGCATCGCAGCCATCCGCGCCCGCGCCCAGGCCGCCACCGAAGGACCCTGGCAGCGGTACGAGGAGTACGGCCCGCAGTTCTACGCCAACGTCTCCGGCGAATACCTCCGCGGTGTCGGCGACTTCAACTTCGGCGAAGGAGAGCAGGCCGAAGCCGACGAGGCGCTGGTACAGCACGCCCACCAGGACATCACCTACCTCCTCGCCCGCGTCACCGAGCTCGAAAACATCGCCGTCAACGCGAGGAAACTGGTCGGCGGCTGGAAGCAGGCCAGCGAAGAACACGCGCTATTCGCCCAGTCCAAGGTCATGGACGAGACGCCCGGCATGGCGGACAAGCAGCACGGACGCTCCGATCAGCTCGCTGACTGTGCCAACGAACTTGGGGACGTCCTGAACGGCGAAGACCCAGATGGGTGGGCGTACGGCATCGGCATGGACGTCACCGAGGCAGATGAGCGCGATGCCTGAGCCCATCGACATTCTGGAAGCCGCGTTCGCCGCGCCGGCCGCCGACATCGGCCCCACCAGCCCCCGCGACCAACTCCGCGCCGCCGCCGAACACCTGCGCCGCCAAGACGGCTTCGTCAACGGCGAGCTCTGCCTCTGGTTCGCCGACACCGCCATGCTCCACGCACCCGACGAGGCCGGAAAGACCTGCGAGCGCGACGGCGACACCTGGCCCTGCCACGACGTCAAAGCCGCCCAGAAAGTCGCCTTCGCCCTCGGCATCGGGGACGAGCCCTGGGGGTTCCCGCATGCCTGAGCACACCCCGGGCTACGTCGCCGCCCTCGCCGCCGCCCTCCACCAGGCCAACGTCGACGCTCTCAACGCCGCCCAGACCGGCGACAACCAGCTCGGCCGCGCGGTGACCAAGCACCCCGGCCTCCGCGTCTGGAACGGCGACCTCCTCCGCATCGGCCACCTCCCGAAGACCCCGTTCGCCGTGGAGTGCAACGTCCTCCTGCCCGACGGCCGGTACGTCGACATGGCGCACCACGAACACGCCCACATCGACCCCGACATCCAGCAGTGGGTGTTCTGCCGCGCGGACGCCGACGGCGCCGTCCCCATCACCATCGCCGTCACCCAAACCCGCACCGACGACCCCGAGGAAGGAGACGACCGGTGATACGCCGGCCCTGCACCACACCCCACAAGCAGGCCTACACCACCCGCGACGAAGCCGAACTACGACGCGTCGAAGACGGCATCCGCTACGGCACCGCCCTCTACCCCTACCAGTGCGTCTGCGGCCAATGGCACCTCAGCCGCAACACCGACCAGAACCTGCCCGCCTACGAGCGGCCGGACCCGGCGAACGTCACCCGCATCCGCACCCTCGACGCCGCTCAGTTCGCCGCGCTCGTCGACGCCGACGCCAAGAACACCATCGGCATCCCCGACAAGCTCGCCCTGCGCCACCCCGACAACCTCACCCGCTGGCACTGGGCCCTGAAGACCCTCCACGGCAAGGTCAGCCGCCAACTCGCCGAGGCCAGGACCTTCAGCGACCCGAACTGGCGCCAGCGCGCCGAGATCTACCGCAACAAGATCGAAACCCGGCTCGCCGAATGCCAGCGCCTCCGCACCCAAGCCACCCACACCCGCGCCGCCTAACCCAGGAGAACCCACCACCGTGACCCTCACCGCCCCCGACCCGACCACCCGATCCGGCCTCGGACACCCCGTCGTCATAGGCCTCGACACCAGCCTGTCCGCCACCGGGCTCGCCTCCAGCAACGGCTGGACCCGCGTCGTCGGCTACACCGACAAGAAGAACCCCCTCAGCAAACTGCCCCACCTAGAACGCCTCGCCGTCCTACGCACCGTCCGGGCCGGAATCATCAACAACATCGGCAGGCCCAACCTCGTCGTCCTCGAATCCCCGTCCCTGCGATCCCTGGGCGGAGCCGGACACGAACGCGGCTGGCTCTGGTGGGAGATCTACAGCTACCTCGACAGCGCCGAGATCCCCACCGCCCTGATGAGCCCGTCGGGGCGCATGCTCTACGCCACCGGCAAGGGTCAGGTCCCCAAGGGTGCCGTCATCGACGCCGTCGCCCGCCGCTTCCCTGACTGGACCACGGACGGCGACGACAACGCGGCCGACGCCGTCGTCCTCATGGCCGCCGGCCGCGACTGGCTCGGCGCGCCGATCGCCACCCTGCCCAAGACACACCGGGCCGCCCTCGACAAGGCGGTCTGGCCGACCCTTCCCGGAGCCACCCGATGACCACCGCCACCACCACGACCGGCCGCGCCACGAGGCCCGCCGCGCCCACCGACGACTGGATGATCCGCGGCCTGTGCCGCCAGGTCGACCCGAACCTCTTCTTCCCCGAGGGCCACGGCGCGGCCATCACCGTCCAGACCGAGCAGGCCAAGAGCATCTGCAACCGGTGCCCGGTTAAGCCCCGCTGCCTGGACTGGGCGGTGGAGACCAGGCAGCCCGCCGGGGTGTGGGGCGGCCTGTCGGAGGAGGAACGCTTCAACCTGCGCGGGCTGACGAAGCGGCGCGGCCGACTGGACGGGCTGTCGGCGGCGGACAACATCCTCCTGAACCGGCTGGACGAGTTCCGGACCCTGGATGCGGCTGGTCTGGGCGAGTGGGATCTCGCGGACGAGCTGGGGACGAACGTGCAGACCGTCAGGCGCGTCCGGGAGCGCCTGGCCGAGCAGGGGGTGAAGGCGGCATGAGCGCGCTGACTGCCCGCCAGCGCGGGGACCTGGCCGAGGAGATGCTGCCGGTGGCCGCGAACCTGGCCGTCCTCGTCCACGGCGACGGAGGGCCTCAGGACGTGGCGCAGGTTTTGGAGGGCCTGGACCAGAGGCAGAAGGACGCGCTCATCGTGGTCCTGGCCGGGCTGGTGGATCCGGAGCAGCCGGTGGGGAAAGCGCTGGGCTGGCTGGACTTCAACGAGCACGGGGCTTTGACGGTGCCGTCGTGGTCCGAGGACCGTTCGGTGCGTGACCTGGCGCCGGACGGCGTGGAGGACCTCGGCGAGGACTATGTCGATGAGGTGGCGGTGCAGCGGTTCGTGCGCGGCCTGCCTCTGGATACGGTTACGGACGCCGAGTTCCTGACCGCGGTGCAGCACTGCGTGGCGATGGGCATGTCGACGCGGGACATCGACGCGCTGCGTAAGTGGACGCAGAACACGGCGGAGAACTGGATCAACAAGCTCCGCAAGCAGTACCAGCGCAGTGGGCGGGA
This sequence comes from Streptomyces cylindrosporus, assembly GCF_022698165.1. Classification (GTDB taxonomy): domain Bacteria; phylum Actinomycetota; class Actinomycetes; order Streptomycetales; family Streptomycetaceae; genus Streptomyces; species Streptomyces cylindrosporus. Next base: position 53,465 of record NZ_JALDAY010000024.1, on the reverse strand, counting down.
GTTCCCTGAACTGACCGGGGTGCGGAAGATGCCGGAGGACGTGGTGGTGGCGATTCGGGAGCGCGCTGCCGACGGGGCGACGTACCTGGAGCTGGCGATGTCGTACGGGACCAACGCGGGCACGATCAGCGAGATCTGCCGGGGGCGTACGTACAAGCAGTTCGGTGGGCCGATCCGGAAGCCGAAGAAGAAGCCGTCTCGGAACTCGCGGACGGTGTGGAGCGATTCGACGCCGGGGTTCCTGGATCTGGAGCAGGTCAGCTGACTGTACGGCGTGCGGGGAGGGGTCTGGCTTCGGTCGGGCCCCTTTCGCGTGCCGGGAATCACGTGCAACCTATGGCTTAGCAATGGGATATGGGTTAGAGTGGCCATACCGCACCACACCCCAACCCCCGGCCCAGGGCGGTCACCTCCGGAGCACAAGGGCTCCGCAGCAAGGTCCAACCCGCCCAGGCCGGGCCCTACACGAACCACCGGGGGACTCCATGAACGGCTGCGACTGCGGCGCCACACCCGAAGAGCAGACGGCCGGCCGCCACTACGAAGGCTGCGCCACCCGTGAAGGCCCCGTCGACGACCCGTCCGACGCGTACGGCCTGTAGACCACCCTCCCGGCCTCCCACGCCCCCCCTCGGGGAGGCCACCGGGCCGCGCGAGCCCCGCCCCCCTCGGGGCCGCGCGGCCCACCCCTTCACCACCACCCGATCGGAAGGCACCAACTCGTGACCGTGTACGCCCTCAAGCACCCCGACGGCCGCTGGCTCTACCACCTCCCCAAGCCCGACGCCGACGACTTCCGGCACGAGTCCGTGGCCGGTGCGTTCGCGGACGGGCAGCCGATGGAGAAGCTCCACAGCGACTGGTGGGCCGCCGCCGGGGAGGCCGCTGAGCTGAAGGTGGCCACGAAGCCCCGCCAGAAGACCACCGATTACCGGCTGACCGACGCGGACACGGAGTCCGTGAAGTACCCGGCCACGCTGACCGTGGCGGAGTGGAACGAGCGCCGCGAGTACGACGACAACATGTGGCAGCTCTACAAGGCCGTACGCGAGGACCTGCCGCCCGTGGAGTACGTCTACGACGAGCCCGTGATGGTCCTGGAGGGTCGGCAGCCACCCGGCCCGGACGAGCCGCAGTGGGTCGCCCGCCTGCCGCACGCCCTGACCGAGCGGCCCGAGTACAAGCACCTCTTCCCCGGCCACATCCCCGGTTTCGCCGAGCACCTGATGGACGTGTTCAAGGCGATGCCGAGGGTGCAGCACGTGTTCCACAACTACCAGGGCCGGGTCGGCGTGTACGTCGCCCTGAACATCCCCTTCGATCCGCCGCAGACCGTGTGGCAGGCCAACATCGGCCGCGGCGGGAAGAAGCTGAAGTCGGGCCGGAACGTGCCTCAGACGGTGTACCGGACGGTGAACCTTCCGATCCCCGACAACGTCGCCGCCGTCACGTACGAGCAGGCCCTGACGGTGTGGGAGGAGCAGGCCGCGTTCTGGACCAGCGTCGTGGAGTCAACCCAGGTCGCCGCCTGCGGGGCCTGCGGCGGTACCGGGCACGTCACGCACGGCTCCGAGGAGTACGCCCGATGACCATCTCCCGCCTGCATCCCGACGTCATCGCCACGAAGTACGCGACGCTCAAGCACTGGCAGTACAGCCGCGTGAAAGGCCGGCACGCGTTCCTCGGCGGCTGGCAGACGGCCCGCCTGGACGACGGCACAGTGCATGTGTCCGCGCGGATCCGGGGCCGGGACGCCGCCGAGGCGTTGCGCGCGTTCATGAACCATCAGGAACTGTTTCTGGCGCAGCGGATCGGCCCGAACAGCGGGCATCTGCTGCCGTTCCTGGACGTGTCGCAGCCGGGCCGTACGGCGGCGTGCTGGCGGCTGTCGGGGGTGTGGGTCGAGGTCTGGCACTCGGACGACGTTCCCGCGCCTTCTCCGCCCGTCCAGGGCCTTCCCGTCTCATCCTCCGCCGGTCCGGTGCCGTCCAGTCCGGGCGGCCGCCTACCGCACACCCGTAAGCGCCGCACCACCAACCCGAAGGAGACCACCAGCCGATGAGCAGCACCGTGACGGAGCAGGCGGTCGTCGGCCGCCGCATCGAGTTCACCTACTACCGCGACCTCAACACCCCCAACCCGCCCCGACACCCCGGCACCATCACCGCCCTGATCCCCGACCAGGGCGCCTGCGTGAAGCTGCGCCTCGACGGGACCCGGCACTCCCTGCACGTCCCGCCCGACTACGAGGGCCTCACCTACCTCGACGAGATCCTCCCGGTGCCCGTGCTGCCGATGGGCCGCTTCACGCCGACCGTGGAGCAGATGGGTGGGGAGTGGGCGGGTGTCCCGGTGTGCCTGCTGCAGTCCGAGCCGACCGGCGCCGAGCACGTCATCGCCCTCACCGCAGACCCGGCCGCGGCACGTACCGCGGTCACCTCCTACCTGACGCAGACCGGCTGGGACCTCGACTACGTCGACCTGGACCAGTTGGAGCTGCGGTGGGCGGTCTTCGAGTGGGGTCCGGAGGACGACGACATCCCGTGGACCGCGAACTGGGACGCCTGCGAGGGCGACGAGCAGGCGATCCGCATCCACCTGCTGCCGCTACCCGCCTGAGGAGACGAACTCGCATGACGCTCACACCCGAGACCACCACCGACAACAAGCCGCACCTGATCCTGGCCGGACTCGCCCAGCAGGCCGCCTACGCCTACCGGTTCGCGAAGACCGGCCACACCACCGAGGCACTGGAGCACGCTGACGCCATCGAGCGCCTCATCTCCGCCTACAAGAGCGCCGTCATCCCGCTGCAGCAGCCCGAGCCGGAGGGATGTCATGCCGGTCTGCTGCCGCTGGACGACCTGGCGGCGCCGGTCGAGCGGTGCACCGTGCGCGGCAAGCACACGGTGCACGAGACCACCGAGGGCCGGAAGTGGACCAACGCGGACGCGGGGATCGAGGAGCTGGACACGTGACCGCGCCCGTCCTGGTGGGCCCGCAACCGCCGGGTGGCGGGCCCGTACCGTCCCTGGACTGGGACGACGCCCTTGCCGACATCGGCGACCGTGTGCGCGCCGAACGTGAGGCCCGCGGCTGGTCACAGACCCAACTCGCCCGGACAGCCGGCGTCGGCCTGAACACCATCCGCCGCCTGGAGCGAGGCGATGCGTCCATGCGCTGCTTCGTGCAGGCCTGCACGGCCCTGCAGATCCCGGTGGGCATGCTGCTGTCACCGCAGTGGCAGAAACCCGAACCCAAGCCGACCCGGATCGGCGTGGCCGCCGCCCGCCCGATCGCCCTGTCGCCGCGGCAGACAGAGGTGCTGCGCGAGGCCGCGTCCGGGGATTCTCTGGCCGCGGTTGGCGCCCGGCTGGGATTGGACGTCGGCACGGTCGGATCGACCCTCTCGCGGGTCTACCGGCGCCTCGGTGTCGCCTGTCTGCCGCGCGATGAGCGTCGCGCCGCAGCCGCCCAGGTGGCACTGAAGCACGGCCTTTTCACCCCGGGAAACCGGACATCTTAGACACCGCCACCGGCGGGTAAGACCGATCACCGCCCTGGAGCCCCTTTGACTTCCTCCCCCACCTAAAGGCGGGGGATTCCAGCGGTCGCCCGCTGGGTTTCCTGCTTCACCGACGACCGCCCCGTCCGGGAGGACTCCCGTTGAGGTCTTACACCGTCTCCACAGGCAGAGGCCGCCAGCCCGGCGGCCAGGATGTTGCGTGCCGCGTTTACGTCACGGTCGTGCACCGCGCCGCACTCGCACGTCCACTCGCGGACGTTCAGCGGCATCTTCGCGGCGACCGTGCCGCAGGTTCCGCACAGCTTGGAGCTGGGGAACCAGCGGTCGATCATCACGAGTTCGCGCCCGTACCAGGCGCACTTGTACTCCAGCATCATGCGGAGGTCCGTCCAGGCCGCGTCGGAGATGGCGCGCGCGAGGCGGCCGTTCTTCAGCAGGTTGCGGACGGTGAGGTCCTCGATCACGACCGTTTGGTTCTCGCGGACGAGTCGAGTGGTGAGCTTGTGCAGAAAGTCGCGGCGCCGGTCGGCGATCCGGGCGTGGACCTTGGCGACGCGGCGCCGGGCCTTGTCCCGGTTCGCGGAGCCCTTCGTCTTGCGGGACAGCTCGCGCTGTGCGCGGGCCAGGCGGGCGCGGTCGCGCCGTTCGTGCCGGGGGTTGGCGATCTTCTCGCCGGTGGACAGGGTTACCAGGGAGGTGATCCCGGCGTCGATGCCGACCGCCGCGGTGGTGGCGGGGGCCGGGGCGATGGTGTCCTCGCAGAGCAGGGACACGAACCAGCGGCCCGCCGCGTCACGGGACACGGTCGCCGTGGTCGGCTCCGCGCCCTCGGGCAGTGGACGCGACCAGCGGATGTCCAGCGGCTCGGCCATCTTCGCCAGCGTCAGGTGCCCGTCGCGCCACTTGAAGGCGCTGCGGGTGTACTCGGCCGACGCCCGGGACTTCTTCCTGCTCTTGTACCGGGGGTACTTGGCGCGCTTGGCGAAGAAGTTCCCGAACGCCGTCTGGAGATGGCGCAGCGCCTGCTGGAGCGGGACCGAGGACACCTCGGCCAGGAAGGCCAGTTCCTCAGTCTTCTTCCACTCCGTCAGCGCGGCCGAGGACTGCACGTAGGAGACCCTGCGCTGCTCGCCGTACCAGGCCCGGGTGCGTTCTTCGAGCGCCTTGTTGTAGACGAGGCGGACGCAGCCGAACGTGCGGGACAGCTCAGCTGCCTGCTCGTCCGTGGGGTAAAAGCGGTACTTGAAAGCCCGCTTGACCTGCTGCGTCACGCCTCACACCGTATCAGATTCCGTGTGAGCGGCGGATGCCGACCGGTGGATGGTAGACGCCGGTCCGCCCTGGCGGCGAACCGGCTGTCCCTGCCCTGCTCCGCAGGAGCTTCGTTTCCTCCCCGGCCTGAAGGCCGGGGTATCCACAAAGGAGAACTCTGATGAGCATGCGCCGTATCGCCTCCGACGTCCTCCTGCCTGCCGGCATCGCGCTCGCCGTCGTCGGCTTCTGGTTCTGGGCCACTGGGGACTTCACCCCGCCCGTGCTGGCCGTGGTCGGCCTGGCCCTGTTCTCGGTCGGCCTGTCCATCGTCGCCGAGTGGGTTGCCCGCCGGGTGGTGTACGCGCTGCGGCGGCGCCGTAGCGGCTGTACGGCCCGGCACCGCAGGCCTGCCACTTCAACCGTCGAGGGGGAAGCGTGAGCGCCTACCTCCTGGACATGCCCGAGCTGTACCGGCGTCTCGACGCGCAGCGCTACCAGCGCAGCCTGGCGTGGAAGGACGTCGCATCCGAGCTGGGCATCAGCCCGTCCACGTTCACCCGCATGTCCCAGGGCAGCCGCCCGGACGCGGACGCCCTGGTGACGCTGCTGGTGTGGCTGGACCTGGACAACGAACTCGCCATCCTGATCAAACCGAACGGAGCACCGTGAACAAGAGAAACGCGGCTCCTGCCGTGCTGCCGCGGCTCACCAGCACCCAGCTCGCCCAGTTCCTGGCTGCGGAGGAGCGCGCCACACAGGACCCCGACACCGTCCGGCCGGACTGCACCGTCTGCGGCGCGCCCGTGACCGGCTGGGTCGTCGGGCTCGGCATGGAGCATGAGGACGAGCGGGTGGTGACGGTGCAACCGTGCAGGCACCAGGCGACGTACAGCGTGAAGGTCGCCGAGGTGGTGGCCGCCAACGTGCGAGCCCAGGCAGCCGCCGAGGCCACCGATCTGGACAAGACGCGCGTGTACCTGATGCCCGTGGCGCGCCTCGAGTTGGCAGACGAGCCAGACGTTACGCACCTGGCCCTGTACTCGTGGTGCGAGCCCGTGAAGGAGTGGACGCACGGCATGGGTATCTGCGGCCGGTCGACGACGCAGGGAGCGCTTCCGGACGACACCGAAGTGACGTGCCCGGGCTGTCTGAAGTGGAAGCCGGTCTATGACCAGATCCTGGCCCAGCGGAACCAGAAGGAGGCCAGCCGGTGAGTGTGTGGGGAACGATCCTGGACCTCGAGAACGGCGAGGACGGGCCGCCGTACGCCTACCAGGGCTCGCACATCCTTCCCAGCCAGGACGACCGCCGGGACGGTGTCGTGCAACTCGCCGAGGTCCCCTCGCACATCACCCGGGACGGCCGGGACGACCAGCCGGAGGACGGGACGCCCTGGCCGTGGATGCGCCTGTCCGTGAACGCGTCCGACGTGGTCCTTCATGCTCGGCAGGTGCGCGAGGTGTGGGAGTCGATGGGCGCGTGGCTCGAGCAGGTGGAGGGCGAGCGGTGACGTCGTACGAGAACAGTGCGATGCGGTGGGCGGAGGAGACCCGGAAGGCTGCCCGCAGGGGCCTGTGGCGGCGTCTGACGGCCGCCCTGGGGGTGAGTGCGCAGGCGCGGCGGGCGGACGCTCTGGCGGCCCGCAGGGAGCACGGCGGCCGCGGTGAAGCCGTCACCGCCGCCCTCCTCGCCCAACTCCAGGGCCAGGGCTGGGCGGTGCGGCACGATCGGCGGATCCCGTACGGCGCCCAGCTGGACCACGTCCTGGTCCCGCCGACGGGGACGGCGGTGGTGGTGCTGGATACGAAGACGTGGCATCGCGGCTGGCCCACCGTCGTACGGAACGGCCGGGTGTGCTGCGGCACGGAGGACCGGCACGACCAGGTCGTGAAGGTCGCCGGGTATGCGGCCCGCGTGCAGCAGGCGCTCGGTTTGCCGGGGGTGGTGGTGTGGCCGCTGCTCGTCGTCCACAACTCCCCGGTGGCGGGCGGGGAGCTCGCGGTGCGCGTGCCGGGCTGGGACGACTTCGTGTACGTGCTGGAGACGAGCCGGCTGATACCCCGCCTGGCCGGCGCCTTGTACGGGCCGGCGGATCCGGTGGGCGCGGCGGCGATCGTGGAGCGGGTGGATCGGGTGCTGCGCCCGTACGGGGAGGGCGGGTGAGACGTAGGGTGGGCGTCACCGCAATGGGGGGCGCCCTGCGTGGCCGTGGCCCGTCTCTTCGGAGGCGGGCCGCTTTCGTGCGTTCAGAGCTGCCGCAGCGCGTAGTTCCTCAGCAACTGCCGCAGCCCGGGAAGGTCGTACTCCGCCGTGTACCGTCCCGCATCCGCCGCAGCTGCGGCGCCGCGGTTCTTCGAGCACATGACCGGCTTGCGGCCGGCGGTCGACTTCACGCACTCCCCGGACGTGATCGTGCCGTCCTTGTTCAGGTCCGCGTTGGGGTGGTCAAGTCCGAGGGCGTGCCCGAGCTCGTGGGCCACCGTGTCCTTGCGGTAGTTGTTGTTCACCGTCGGGTCGGTGGAGAACCAGGCCGTGGTGGACCAGTACTCGGTGTCGATCAGGATGTGCCCGCCCCATGCGGAGCCGTCGACGGTGTTGTGGCAGGCGCGGGTCTGCGACATGCCCTTCAACCCCATGGGCCGGTACGTGTAGTGGACGACGATCCTGTGCCGCGGCGGGCATGCGGCGGCCGGGGTGGTGTCGATGATCGTCGACACGGTGATGGGAACGCCCACGGCCGTAGTGACCTGGCCGGCCGGCCCCTTCAGGTAGGGGGTGAGGCGGGTGCGGGCGGTCGCGTCGGCGAAGACGATGGTGTACCCGTCAGGGGCGAGACTGTAGATCCCGTTCGACGTCCACGCCTTCCAGCCGGTGCCCTTGTACACGGGCGTCGTGGTCGCGGCGTGTGCGTGCGGCGCGGCCAGCAGTCCGAGGACGGCGGCCAGGGCGGCGATGACGGCTGCGGCGAGGGTGTGGCGGCGGGTTCGAGTGGTGCGGGCGGGGAGAGGCATGCTCTTCAGTCTGGACACGATCCGCGCCCACGTTGCCCCCTACCCGGCGGGGCCGGGCCGTGTGGCGGCCCCATCCCGACGGGGGAACGGGATGGGGCCACCTACCAGTGTGGCATCCGGGACCAACAACGGCCCGGGGCCCGCGCCCCGCCGACAGGGCACGGGCCGTTGGGCCACGTCTACCCTCCCACCCGCCACTGACAACAGGCCGCCTGGCGCGGGGTCAGTCCTGGAGGATCTCGCCGCGCCGCATCGTCAGCGCGTAGTCGAGGAGGCCCATCACCCGGTGGTACGGGACGTCCATGCCGTCCGGCAGCCACTGCCCGATCTGCACCTTGGGGTCGCCGTCCTCGTCGTACCGCTGATGCGCGGTGACCACGATCCACTCCAGCATGACGCCCTGCGCGCCCTCCAGCCGGGCCACGTCGCCGATCGCTTCTTCGAGGCGCCGGTAGGCGCTCTTCAGGTCGTCTGCAGGATCGCTGTGGCTCATACCGGAACCCAGCCCGATCCGCGCTTTCCGCTCAATCCGACACGGCAGGCCGGGCACTCCGTGCCGACCACCTGGTGGTCGGTCAGGTCTTCCGGAGCCGGCAGCGAGTGCGGGCAGAGGTTCTCCAGGACGTGCCACACGAGATGGCTGTCCGGCGAGACCGCTGACTTATGGTGGCGGTGCAGGCCTGCGGCGAAGGGCTGGCCGGTGCCGACGATCTGGAAGCTGCGCCGCATGTGCTCCTGGTCGTTCCTGCGGGCCACGTACCAGACGTCGACGCTGCCGAATCTCCGTACGGCGGCATGGAGGATGTCCCCGGAGAGGTCGATGCCGTGCGGGCGGTCGTCGATGGGGAGTTCGGCACGGTGGATGGTGTCGGTGGTCACGCCCATTCGAACGTCACCTCCTGCCACCCGGACGCCTCGTCCAGGTCGCCGCGCTTCATCATGTAGCCGTGCTTCATCGCGATCAGGTCGGCCTGCTCCAGGAGCCTGGCGTCCAGGTAGCGCTCGCGGGGCAGCGTGTGCAGGGTCTTCGCCATGGCGAGCTCCTGATCCAGGGCGCCGCACGTCATCCCCGCGACGACCGCTGCGTCGTCGTACGGTCCGCCGTTGGTCTTGGCCAGGATGATCGGCATGACCATCTCGTACTCGCCCTGCCCGGGCTCGGGCTCGCTCATGCCGGGATCCATTCGTCGTTCAGCTTCACCAGCGGGGTGGGACACCACAGGCAGATCCCGGGCGTCTGGGAGTTGGCGAACTCCGGGGTCTCGACGACGTCCTCGTGCCCGCACGGCGGCGGGTCCTCGGTGCTCAGCCACGGCTTCAGCGTCTCCAGCTGGCGGGACAGCTCCTGCCAGGCGTAAGAGGAGGGCGTGTCGACGCGGAGGGCAGCCACGTCGGCGGCAAGGATCTGGTCGGCGGGGATGTCTATCCGTACGGCGTCGATTCCGGCGCTGAACAGGTCGTGCTCGGACTCCTCCAGCTCGATGTGCAGGGTGGGCACCTCGTCGCTGGTGTAGGCGATGCTGGCCTCGGCGAGGTAGCCGCTGGTGGTGCCGCCGTGGGCGGTGACGTGGAGGCGCCGGTCCCCGCCAGGCAACTGGCGGAGCCGCGTGTAGGGGCTGGTCGGGTTCACCTTGGCCATCAGGCACCGTCCGGGGAGGACTGCGGAAGGTCTGCTGGCTTGCTGCGGTGGAGCGGGGTGGTGGCGATATCGCCCGCGGCTTCCTGCTCGGAGATCAGGTAGTACGTCTTCCCGCCGTCGGTAGACATGGCTTCCGGGTTCCGCTTGGACTGCCAGAACGGGGTGGGGAAGAGGCCTTCGGCGTGCCGGTCGATCCACTCGCTTGGGTCGTCGGTGAGTTCGGACAACGGCTGGAAGCGCAGGAGGCGTTCCAGGTAGGCGATAGCGTGCGGGGCGCTTCCTCCGCTGTGGCCCATGTCGGCGAAGGAGCGGATGACCTTGCACAGGCCGGTGATGACGAAGTCGTCTTCGCCGATGAGCCGAAGCTCGTGGCGGGCATGGGCGACGAGCGGGGTGTCTTCGCGGGAGGTCTTTCTGGGCGTTGGGGGCATGCCTCCACGGTGCCGTGGTTTCGGGCGGGTGTTGCCCCCTGCCGGTGGTGCGTGGGGTCTGGTGGGTGCCGCTTCCCCTTCGGGCGCCCGCCAGACCCCACGCAGTCCTGTCAGCCCCAGCCGGTGTCGTCCAGGTAGACGGCCGTACCGCCGCTGTCCGTGCCGGTGTCGCTGTCGACGACGGTGGTGGTGTCGGGGGCGCCCCAGCCGGTGTCGGCCGGCGTGGCCGAGGTGACGGCGCCGTCGGCCAGCCCGATCCCGGTGGCCGCCGCGGCCGCGAATCCTGCGGCGGCGGCGAGGCGGCGCAAGCTGATCTTCCTGGCGGGCGCGGGTGTCCTGGGGGCGCGGTGTCGTCCTTGGCTCACGGGATGCTCCTCTGTACGGGTGTGGAGAAACAGTAAAGGGGCGTCTGGCCCGATTCTCGTGCGTTGGCCCTGCTGCGATTCCCCGGGGCGGGCACGCGGTTTCCTGGCAGTAGTCGCGTGTGGCGTGGGGGAGGACCGTGGATACGAGCGTCGGGGGACGCCCCACAAGGATGCTGTCGTATCGTCTTTGCTGTCTCAATCGTTTCTTCGTGCGGTTTCCCGCACCGCGGGAAACCGCAGTTGATCTAGCGTGTCGGGGTTCGGGGGAGTAGATCGTTGGTCATGAATCCGGGTGACGGCTACACGATCGGTGATTTGTCCGAACAAGCGAAAAGGTTGTACAAGGCAATCTGCCGTGAGGAATGGGAAACCGTCGACGCCCTGAACTCCGCAGATCAGAATGCCCGCCGGGAATTGATCGCCTGGAATCTGATCAGCGACGATCCCCGGACCGTCGCCCGGGACCCGCAGCCCGCCTACCGGAACATGGTGTCGCTGGTCCTGGACGAGGTACGCCGCGGCATCGACCGGGTAGCGGCGATGCCGGAGTCGTCCCGGGACCTGATCCAGGAGTACCGGGCCGTGCAGCTGCGGGCGTCGGGGTCGAGCGTGTACCTCGCCGACCCGCAGACCGTGAACGCACGCCTGCAGGACGTGGTGGGGGATGCCCGGCGGGAGATCCTCGCCGCGCAGCCCGGCGGACCTAGGAAGCGGGAAGTCCTCGAGGGCGCCGTCTCCCGCGACAGCCACGCGCTGGACCGGGGGGTGGAGTTGCGCACCATCTACCGCGACACCGTCCGCGACCACGCCCTGACGGCCGAGTACGCGCGGACGATGGCGGCCCGTACGGGGGGCCGGCCCGCCCAGTACCGCACCGTGGTGGGGGACTTCGAGCGGATGGTGATCGTGGACCGGGAGCAGGCGGTCGTGCCCGATCACATCGTGGAGGGCTCGGCGCCGCATGCGGCGTGGCTGGTGACGGATCCGGCGGTGGTCGCGGTGCTGGCGCAGGTGTTTGAGGCGGAGTGGCGGCGCGGCCAGCCCTGGTCGGGGGAGTTGCGTGCTCGGGGCGGGGTGGTGGACACGGTGTCGGGGACGGGCGGGGTGCGGACGAACGCCCGGCAGCGGGTCATCCTCCGCTACCTGTGCGCGGAGGAGTCGCAGCCGTCGATCGCCCGGAAGTTGGAGGTGTCGAAGCGGGCGCTGGAGACGGAGATCGCCGAGTTGAAGGCCCTGTGGGGGGTGCACACCCTGAACGGGCTGGTCTTCCAGTACGCGCTGTCCCCGGACCGGCTCATCGACGACAGCGCGGCGGCCGAGGACGGGCCCGAGACCGCGGTCGCGTAGCCGGTCAGGACGGCCGCCGGCCGGTCGCGTTGACCTGTTCTTCACGCTGGCAGAGCAGCAGGAACAGATCTCTTGCCCGGTCGGCCCACAGGTCAGCGAGAGCCTGGGCGCGTTCGTATTGGGCGCGGATGGCGTCGGTGCTGGCGTGTTCGACGAAATCGGGGCGCAGGCCGCTCACGCGTCGTCCTCGAGGTCGGCGCCCCCGATGACGAGGCGCAGACGGGCCCGCTGCACAACCGGATTCGGGTCACGCCCGGGCACGGGCCAGTCGTCGGCCCGGTAGCCGTACGACGCCGATGGCTTCCAGTCCCAACCCAGCGCCCACGAGTACACGCGCACCCAGTCCGAGTCGAAGTAACACGGCAGCAGGCCGCCCTTGTTCGGGATCGGCTCCGGCGCCGCCTCGTTCTGCGCGCGGACCTGCTCACGCACGCGCACCAGGTGGTCGCGGTGGCGGGTGCAGAACCACCGGTTGGTGTGCCATCCGGTGACCGGGTCCTTCTCGATGACCTTGTCCTGGGCGCGGGCTCCGCAGAGCTTCTCCTTGTTGCGCCAGTCGTCCGGGCCGTCGGGGTGCGGGCGGACACGCGGTCCGGCGCACAGCTGGTCCATGGGGTCGGTGCCGTACCGATGCCCGGGCGCCTCGTAGGTCGGGATGTCGCCGCGCACCAGCTCCTGGAGGGACCCGCGGTGGCGCAGACGAGGCTGGCCGAGGGTCTTGGCGGTCTCCTTCCACACGCTGCGCTCGTCGTCGAGGGGAACCATGGTGATGACGTAGGCGATGGCCAGGAGCAGGCTGCGGGTCTCCGTGTTCGCCCGGTCGTCCTGGTAGATGCGGGAGGCGTACTGGGCGAACTTGCCGCCGTCTCCGCCGCCCTTGCGCTTCGGCTTGCGGGACTTTGGCGGTGCGGGCTGGTGGGCGTGCGCGAGGTGCAGGGCTGCTGCTCCCACGTCAGGTCTCCTTCTGCTGCTGGGTGTTGGGGACGCCTGCGGCGTCGAGGGCGGCGTGTACGGCGTGCCAGATCATGGCGTTGCGGTCGACGACGGTGGTGGGCAGGAAGTCGCGCGGCTGCTGCCGGATGTAGGCGAACACGGCGTCGTAGGCGGCCTGCCTGGGGTCGGCGTCGTCCAGGGCGGGCCCGGCGGCTTCGCGGATGTGCTTCAGGCAGGCGAGGTAGGCGCCGTCGAAGTCCGCGTTCGTGGGGTTGGCGCGCACTTCGCGTTCGATGCGGTCGCATTCCCGCAGGATCCGTACCAGGGCGGCCGAGGCCGGGGGTTCGGGCTGCTCGATGTCGAGGATGCCGGCGAGGGCGATGGCCAGGCCGACGTCGCCGCCCGGACGGTCCCGCCACAGGACGACGGCCTCCGTGACCGCCTGGAGGCGCTTCTCCGCGGTCTGCTGCTCTTCGGGCTGCTCGGTCATGACGGGCGCTCCCCGGTCGCGTTGGACGGCTGCACGCCCTTCAGGACGGCCAGCTCCCGCTCGAGCGCGGTCAGCTTGGTCAGGTACTCGGCGGCCTGCGCCTTCCACTCCGGCTGCATGCCCTCCCGTATCCGGCCGGTCATCAGCCGGTCCCAGCCGGCCAGCGCGTACTCGAGGTCGGTGATGCGGTCCCGCAGCCCGTCCGGGTCGCGGTCCTGGCGGAGTTCGTACAGGGTGGCCTGGAGCCAGCGGACGTGTTCGGCGGTGCGCATCTCCTGGCGTTCCTGGCCGCGCTGGTAGCCGCGCTGGAACGCGGCCCGCTTGTCCTCGCAGCCGGTGAGGTCCTCGTACCCGGAGTTCCAGGGCAGTGCCAGCCCGTCGTCGACGGCCCTTGGAACTAGGTGAACGTGGAGATGGAAGACGGTCTGGGTGGCTTCCGGGCCCTTGCTGGTGATCAGGTTCATGGGGCCGCCCATCTTGTGGGCGAGGATCGACGCCTTGCTCATGGTGCGGGAGGCGACGTAGGCGGCGGCCGCGAAGTCCTCCACGTGCGTCTTCGGGATGACGAGGGTGTGTCCGTCGACGACCGGGTTGCGTGGGGTGATGGCGATGGTGTCGTCCCACTCCCGCACGACCTGGGCGGGGGCCTGGCTGGCGACGATGTCGCAGAACGGGCAGCCGGGCTTGATGACCCGCTCGGCGAGGGGGATGAGGCCGTTGTTGTAGTGCGGGTGGGCCGGGTTGCCGAGGCAGACGGCGGGGTCCTCGTCCTCGCAGTGCCAGCAGGCGTGCGGCGCGGGCAGGGTGTCGGTCACCCTTCCTCCTCGGTGAGGTCGTCGAATTCGTCGGTGGGTAGGCCGAGCAGGACGTGGATGCGGCGCATGCGGTCCCGGTTGTCACCGCAGCAGCCGCACAGCATGCGCACCTCGGCGGCCACCTGCTTGCGGTAGGCGATCAGCGCGGAGGCGACCGCGGACTGGTGGATGTCGGAGAAGAACGCGGGCGCGCTGGCCCCGAAGGCGTGGCGCGCGTCGTCCAGGGTGACCTTGTAGGCGCCCCACACGGCCTGGAACCCGTCGGCGTCCCGCTCGTCCTGGAGCTGTTCCCGGTATTCGGTGGTCAGCATGGTGCGGCAGTCCGCGCAGGAGACGCCGGACGGGTGGCTGACGGACCGGCAGGAGCGATGGCCGTCGGCGTTCGTGTCGTGGGAGTCCCAGGGGTGGCCGCACGAGTAGCAGATCCTGGGCTGCTCCTGCTGCTGGCCGGTCATCGGCAGTCCGCGCAGGGGGAGACGCCGCACAGGGAGTGGTCGCGCGGACCGTCGATCTCGGTCAGTTCGAAGCGCAGCGTCGGCCAGCCGAGGATCCGGATCGCTGCCTGGATCTCGCTCATCGGCCGGTCGGCGATGTAGCGGGCGAGCGCGGCGCCCGTCTCCTCGCGGGGCGGCTCGGCGTCCTGGCACTCGGGTCCGCAGAAGCAGTGCTCGCCCTCGGCGTGGGCCGCTTCGCGTTCGTGGTTCGTGCACGGCTCGCCAGACTCCGCGTCGCACTGGCTCGGCCCGGGCCCGCACAGCGTCTCGGTGTCGCACGCGGGCTCGGACTCGCACTCGCGCAGCCAGGAACCGGAGATCGACGCCGAGCACTCGGTCTGCTGCGCCTCGGCGGCCAGACGGCGCAGCTCGGTCATCACGTCCAGGGCGCCATTGCTGCGCTCGAACTCGTGGTGGGCGCGAAGCTTCTCGGCGACCTCCTCGGCGAAGTCGGCGGCCCACGCCAGGACGGCGCCCCGGTCGGAGGACGCCTCGACGGCTGCTTGCTCGGCGGTCTCCTCGCGGTCGATCGCGTCGTTCGCCCGCTGGTTCTCCCGGCGCAGCAGGTCCCGCATCTGGGCGAGTTCGGCTTGCAGGGTGAGGATCTGGTCATGCAGGCGCTCGATGTCGGCGGGCAGCCCGGCCAGCACAGCGTCCGCGAGGTGGCCGGACAGTTGGGCGTCCTCAGTGGCCTCCGGGTCGAAGGACTCGAACGCGGTGTCCAGCACGTCGACGATGTGGTCGCGGAGGCTGCCGTCGGCACGACCGGGACCGGCGCTCGGGTTGTTCTGCTGGGCGAGTTCGGCGATCCAGTCGGGCCAGTCGCTCGTGTCGCCGTCGATGGCGTCGTAGTAGCGGTCGATGGGCGCGTCGGTGGCTTCGCCGTCGTCGCGGACCCAGGTCCCGGTGATGAAGACGTGCCGGCCGTCGGGGGTGCGGGAGTTGCCGTAGTCGAGGCGCAGGCCGGTGACGCGGATGTGGCCGGTGCCCCACCGGTTGGGGATGTCGGGGTAGCCGGTGACGTGGAGGGCGATGGACTGGCCGGCGACCGTCGTGGTCGGTCCGTGCTGCGTGTTGGTCACTGCTTGCACCACCCGATCAGGGTCAGCGGGCCAATCCTGCCCTCCAACTCGGTACGGTCCACGGCCTCCACGGACACTATCTGGAGCGGCACGACGTGGTCACTGCGCGGGGAGGTCAAGTACTCGATCCACGGGTCGCCGTCCTCGTCGAGGTAGATGGCCGCGTGGTCGGCTGACGGGGGCGTGGAGGTGTCCGGATCGTGCAGGCGCGCCTCTTCCGCCAGCCACTTGGGCCACGCGTCCGGATCGCCGTAGAGCCAGCGTCCGACGGGCTTGTCCATCGGGACGCGTTTGCCATCCTGCATCCACCAGCCCTTCACGTACACGGAGACGCGGCCCAGCTGTCCGTCGGCAACGGCCCGGTAGTTGAGGGTGATCTCCGTGGGGGCGATGGTGCGCGCCGTGTTGTACTCGTCCCCGATCTCAGGTGCGCCGCGGACGGCGTAGGTGACGCTGCGGCCGATCGGGATGCGGTCGATGGCGGTGTGGTCTGCCATGGGCGGGGCCTCCGGGGCGGGTTGGGGCTGGTTTCAGGCTGCCGCAGGCGCGGGCAGCGCGTTGCCCCCGCACAACGGCGGGGGCACGGGGGTCAGGCGCCCAGGGACCGCTTGGTGCGGACGGTGTGCGGTTCGAGGGCGAGCCACTCGGACATGCCGGACAGGTGCAGGGCCCCGTCGTCGCTCGCGCGCGGGTTATAGATCTTCCCGTTGCCCTGTGCGATCTGTGCCGCGTGGGTGAGGAAGTCGCCGAGGGCCAGTTCGCGGTCCAGGTAGACGTCGATGATGTCGCCGCCTTCCTGGAGGATTCCCTTCGAGAGGATCCAGACGACCGGGCTAGCCTGCTGCGTGGACGTGGTGTCGGCGGCGAGCTGAATGTCCGTCATGGGGTTCCCCTCGGTGGCTGGTCGATACTGCCAGTCTAACCCATATCCCATTGCTTAGCCATAGGTTCGACGTGATGGATCCCCGCCCCACCGCAACCCGGACGCCGCCCGCTCGTTAGCCCCGTACGTGACGGCGGGCCCGTCCCGGGGGGAGTTCCTCGGGCCGGGCCCGCAGCTACACCCCCGCGCCTCTACCGCCCGGCTCGCGGGCGCGTCACCCTGGACGGTGCCCACCAACCCCTGGGGAGGCCGACCGTGAACTGCCCCAACTGCGGAGCGCAGGCCCAGCAGGGCCCGAACGGCTCCTGGCTGTGCCCGAACTGCGGCCCCATCTCGGGTTCGGCGGCGGCCCCGCGGGTAGGGTCGCCGTCGTGACCCGGTCGAAGAACGCTCCGCGCCGCAGGGCGGCCGCCCCGCCGCCGGAGACGGCTGCTGCCGCGGCCGCGTTCCTGGACTCGCAGGAGATCACCACGACGGACTGCCGCCAGTGCGGTACGCAGATCTCGGGAGTGAACGGCCGGTATGCGTGTGCCTGTGGGTGGATGAACCACTGGTCGGAGGGGCATACGGAGTTGCCGACTGCGGGGCAGGATCGGGCGTAGGCGCGAAGTAGCCCCGGATTGCGTCGGTCCGGGGCTCCCCAGCTCTTCCGCTCGCCGCTCGGGGCGGGTCGTGGCGGCGCTTACAGGGTCGTCCCATGCAGGGACACGCCCAGCATGCCGCGGCACGGCTGCCCGCGTTCCCCCGCTCAGTCGTCCGGGGCGGGCGGGCGCAGCGTGTAGTTGGGGCAGCGCACCGTCAGCCCCCACGTGGTGTGTGCCCGGGTGGCGCCACACCACGGGCACGGCAGTACCGGCCGGGCCTGGGCGCCTTCCTGCCCGCAGTGCCCGATGTCACCGTAGTCGTGGGTGGGGTACACGACGGTGGCCTGCCGGCCGCACGTGCACAGCTCACCAGGCTCGGCGGGACGGGACTCGCTGCTCATGACCGCCAGTCTTCCAGGCGCGAGCACGCGAAAGGCCCCGGTCGCCGAGAGGGGGACGGCGGCCGGGGCCCGGCGGGGGAGGGGCGTCGGGTCAGGACACCTCGGTGATCCACAGCCAGGCCGGTTCCTGCAAGCCGTCCAGGTCGCCGAAGCCCAGCGCGGACACGGCACGCGCCAGCTGCGCATCCCACACGGCGCGGTGCTCCGGGGTGGCGTCGGCACGGACGTGCGTGCCGGGCGGGACGTACTCGCGGTAGGTGACCAGGAACAGCTGCTCCTGCGTGTCGTCGCCGCCGGCCATGTAGCTGACGTCGGGGCAGTCGGGGAGCTGGGCGAGCTGCTCGTCGAGGCCTTCGGTGGCCTGCCAGGCGGAGGCCTTGACGGGGATGTGGATGCCGTAGGCGGCGAAGGCGCTGTTGGTGTCCATCATGAGCTGGCCTTTCGTCGCGGGGCCGGACTGACTCGGCTGCCAAGGACGGTGCGTAGGGGCCCGGGTTTCCCCAGGCCCCTCGGTTGATCTACTGGTTCCACTCGCCGACGCCGCTCTCCCGGTGGACGATGGTGCCTCCGTCGACCAGCTCGATCTTGTGGGAGCTGTCGTGGCAGCCGCCGGCGAGCTCGACGCTGTCGAGTGCCGCCACCTGGTCGTCGGAGACGGGGTACGAGGTGACGATGTTGCCGTTGCCGTCCTTGATCTGGATCTTGTGGCCCATTTCCGGGTTCCCTCTCTGTTGAGTTCTGAAGGTGTCGTGCTGCTTGCGATACCTCCAAGTTAGTGGGTACCCATCAATCGCGTCAAGTGGGTACCCACTAGATTTTTTAGCGGGTACCCACTAGAGTTGCCGCATGAACGAACCACCCGAGCTCCCCGAGGTCTTCAAACCGCTGGCCAGCCTGTTCGAGGGACCCGAGACCATCGAGCAGGCCGCCCTGCTCAGCGTCGCCCTCCGGGCGATCCCCGACCTGCAGAAGGCCCTGCGCAAGCGCCGGGAACACGTCGTCGTGACCCTGAACGAACGCGACGGCATCAGTTACACCGACATGGCCCCGCACCTCAAGGTCAAGCCCGAACGGGTCTCCGGCATCGCGCGCGGGCACAGCCGGACACCGCGACCCAGGAAGCGCGCGACGGCGGAGGGCGAACAGAATGACTGACCGAAGCCGTCTGACCTTCTGCCAGGTCAGTACGCGCCGGTCTCCCGGAGCTCGGCGGTGACCGCGTCCATGTACTTCGGGCAGTACGCCTTCACACCGGCGATGAGGAGCCGGTCGGCGTTCGCCTCCTTGGTGCCCCAGTCGAGGCCGATCGGGTACAGGTCGCCGCCTCCGCCGGAGAACATCCACTCCACGGAGTGCCCGTCGTCCAGGGCCGCGCACCACTTGGGTGGGTAGGCGAGCAGCTCGTCGTTAGAGGGGCGTCGGCTGGTGAAGGGGATGTCCTGGGAGGCGAGGATGTACTGGCCTTCCCGCTCGGCTCTGGTGGTCGGGGATGGGGTGCCGGTGGTGGCGGGCTTGCTGCCGCCCGTACCGCTGTTGCTGCTGCCGCAGGCTGTGGCGGTGAGCGTGGACAGCAGGACGGCGACGGCGGCTCTGGTGACGGTGTGACGCATGAATCCCCCGGAGGTTGCTTGGGCGGGATCGTACCGGGCCCACGACACGGCAAGGCCCCGGTCGCCAGGAGCACGGCGGCCAGGGCCAGGAAGTGAAAGGCCTTCAGCGCTTCATGAGGATGTCGGCCAGCTCGAGGTAGTCGGCGCGGCGCCGCTCGGGGATCGGGCCGGCGGCCGCGTCCCACAGGGACACGTTTTCGACGAGCTGGTCGAAGGAGTCGAGGTTGGCGCCGCCGTGGGTGATGGCGAGTCCGGCGGCTTCGAGGTAGTGGTGGTCGGTTCGGGTGGGGGTGGTGGTGTCGTCCCACCGGTAGAGGGCGTATCCGAGGGTTTCCCGCTGGTCCATGTCGGGTCTCCTTTCGCGGGGAGGGTCTCAGGTCAGTGTCGCGGTTATGTCGCGGGCCCGGCTGCCAGAGGGGAGGACAGCCGGGCCGTGGGGTGCCGGCCGTCATGGGGGCACGGCCGGGCGGTACACGTTCACCTCCTTCCCGGAAGCAGGGCGAGAGCGATACCGAGGAGACCGGTGAACGACTGCACCCGGTCGGTGGGCAGGAGCAGGGAGAGCGCCGCGCATGTCGTGATGACGAACATCAGGGTGCGCGGGTCGGTCGGGAATCGGTCGTTGTGCAGGTGGTTCTCGGTCACGGTGTCCCCCGTTGGGAAGGCTGGTGCGGCTGGACGGTCCAGACTGCGCACGCGGGCCTTCCCTTCGGGGAGGTTCGTGTAGGGCCCGCACCCGGGGGGAATGTCCTTCGAGGGGTTGAACCCCCGGGGCGGTACGACCACCGTAACCCCTATCTCATTGCTAAGCAATAGGTCCCGCGTGATGGGCGCCCCAGACCCGAAGACCCGAGACGCCGCGCGGTCGGTCAGGCTGCGTCAGGCTCATCGCCCTCGAACTGGCGAAGGAAGGCCCTCGCAGCAGCGTCGATCTCTTTCACGGGGTCTGCGACATCGCGGAAGTCGAACCACTCGCCACTGATCCTCCGATCCGCGAACGTATTGTGCAGATGCCGCTCCAGCGGGTACCCGCCGCGTTCACTCCAGCGCAGCAAGATCGGGGACGGGCATCCCACTTGTAGCGACCTCAGCCGCCTCGGAATGTCCGTGGCGACGCCGATCTTTATGGCTCTTGGATCAGTCTCGGACGACACGGCGTACACCCAGCGTTCGTCCAGCGTGGGAGCTGGCGCGGGCTGCTTCGGCTGCTGGGGAGCGTCTTCCGTCTGGTCGTCGAGTTCGTCGAACGACAAGTACTTGGAGTACCCGTCGCGCATCTTCTCGTTGATCGTTGTGGCGATGTGGTTGAGGACGTTGCGAGCCTCCTCAGCCGATACGGCGCCTGCGACAACCAGGTCCAGCAGCTCGATGACGGCGGGAACTTCAACCTCTGTGCCGTAGCTGGGGGATTCGCTGCGTTCCCCTCCCTGGGTGGCTCCGCCCCATGCCCACCACGTGCCGGGGATGCGGTGGCCGGCCACGTCGATGTGCACGCTGAAGGTCTGGCCCATCAGGCAGTCACGTCCTCTCGGCAACCGGGACACAAGCCCGGCTGAGGTGACCGGAAGGCGTGGTCGCAGCGATCACAGTTCTGCAAGGGGATGACGGTCTGACGGGGGAGCGTAGCGACGCCCACTGACATCGCCGACATGTACGTGCCGGCCCCCACGGTCTCGGGGACCGGACCAGACAACGCCTGCCGAATCCGGCCCGAGATGATCGCCCCGACGGTCGTCGTGATCTCGTCCGGCAACGGCCGTCCGGCAATCACCTGGCGCAGCTGCTCCGGCGTCCAACCCGACGCCAGCATGCCGGCCACGGCCATCCCCTGATCCCGCAGCGTTTGTCCGGTCAGAAGGAACTCTGGTTTCTCGGCGCCGATCGCCACCAACAGATCCACGCCCGGATTCCTGACGATTCGACGGGGGACTGATGCGCCGTCCGTCCTTCCATCCGCTCCCGCAGCATCGTCGGCCGGGACGGAAGGACGGGGAGGTTGCAGGGGTGGGTTAGTAGGGGAGGTTTGGGGGACTTGTAGTCCCCCCCTCCTGTCCGGTTTGACCGGGGGACTCAGAGTCCTCCCCCCGGGGACTTGTAGTCCCCCCGTCGGCTGCAGCCTTCTTCCGGCGCCTCCCCTTGTCGGCCCGTGCCTTCCGCGGCGGAGCCTCTGCCAGATCGGGCCGGTCCTGCGGGGTGAGAGGGCGAAGGCCTCGCCCGACCCGCTCGGAGTTCACCCGCTCCATGTCCGCCGGGGACCACCAGGAGTACGGGATCAGCAGGTCGTACACCGTCGGCCGGAAGTGCTCCGGGATCCGGCGGGCGGCATCCTGGTTCCCCTCCGCGATCAGACCGCGCTCCATCAGGGTGCGCAGCCGGCGCTGCACCGTCTTCGCGTCGATCAGCGCCACCTGGGCGATCGACTTCTTCGACGGATACGCATCAGTCCCGTCGCTGGACGCCCGGTCGGCCAGCGCCACCAGGATCAGACGCTCCTCGGCGTCGGCCACAGGCGCACTGTTGATGGCCCACAGGATCGGCCACAGGCTCATGCGGACACCCCCGCCGTGCGGATGATCACGCAGGTGCCACTTGCCGTGAGGCTCACTAGTACGGGTACCCTCACTTCGGGGACCCCTTTCGCTTGGTGGGACTCGATGAACCCAGCGGCTTGCACCCCGCTGGTCTTGCTTGACGGCCGGTGGAGGAGCTGCGAACTCCACGCCGGCCGTTCTGCGTGTCCGGGGCAGGTCTGCGAAACCCAGGCCCGGGCGCCGTTCATGACTTCCTCGTGCGGCCTCTGCCGCCTCGAGGTGGGCCGTCCTGGAAGTACGACAGGAAGGTCCCGGTCTCCATGGTTCTGGTGTTGCCGACTCTCCCGTACGGCAGCTTCCCCGGCGTGTCGCCGAATGGCCACGACTTCACCTCACGGGCGATGTAGCGGAGGCCGTCGGGCGTGATGCTGTCGACCAGGCCGCGTTCCACAAGTAGGGCAGCACCGGTCTTAAAGGTGACGAACAGGGGCGTTCCATCCGGTGATGCGGGGTCGCCATGACTGGGAATCTTCGATGGCTCCGAAGATTTAGATACGCTCGACACGTACAGATCCTTCTTCCTCAAGGGGTTCTCTGTGCAGCCGGGACGCATTCGCAGTGCGCCGGCGTGGAGACGGTCGGCCGAGGCAACTCGGTTCGGCCGTCTCTGCTGTTCAGGGCTGGTCAGCCATCTGCTCCCACTCCTCAGTCACTCGTCGTCTGATTGCCATAGCGATGGCCCATAGACGTCCTCCCAGTACTCCAACGGCCCATCCTCGTCGTGGAACACGTTCACCAAGATGAGAACAGGCACGGGAACGCTCTCGGGCACTCGCACTTCCAGCAGGTCCAGCTCGTTCTGGGAGGCCAGGCGAGCGGTCCGCCTCTCCGGCGACTTGGTGACCGTCCGACCAGTCCTCTCCGTGTAGATCTCCTGCCAGAACCGACCCATCGGCTCGGTACTGAGCAACTCCGGGACCGCTTCAAGAGCCCGCACATGGATGCAGGACAAGGCCGCGATTGTCGGAGTGGTGTCTCGCACGAATACGCGGGTACGCAGCACGATCTCGTCGTGCAGATCGATGTGGAGAGCCTCCGCCACCGCCGCGTCAGCTGACCGCAGAGCCGCAGTGTGTTTGATGGACTTCTCCTTGTAGCCGTACGGGTCGCCCGTGCGGCCGATCCTCTTCAGGCGCGCCGCGGCCGTCGTGGCGACGCGGGGCCGTTCAGCCACCACGGTGCCTACGCCTGGCTTCCCCACGGTGAGGCGTTCCGCCTTGAGGATCTGGAACGCCCTATTGGCCGTGGCGATCGCGACGCCGAACTGCTTACAGACGTCCTTCATCGTCGGCATCGGCTCGCCAGGGACGAGCGTGCCGTCCGAAATCAGCCGCCGGTAGTGGGTGGCGATCTCGGCATATCCGGCCTTACCGCTCATGTGCACGCCCCTTTCTCGCTCGAGGTATTGGTGTGAGCACTATAGTAGTGCTCTACTGACCCGAGCAGGGCAAGCCGGTGCGGCAGGTAGGGGAGGCGGCGACGTGCCTGTTGGGGCGCTTTACTCATCCGAGTCACCCGCCTGTCGGCGCGGCACCTTGTTGGGGCCTCGCCCGCGCGAAGTGCGCTGCCTGAAGAACTCCTCAATGGGGTCCCAGGGCATCGCCCAGGCGTTACCGACCTTCATCCACTGCTCTTGCGGTACCGGCCATGCCGGGTCCGTTTCTGCGATGTGGCGGACGCCTTGCCGTGTGATCGGTCTTGAGACCAGGTTCCGCTCGGTCACACGCTTGGCGATCTCCGTGAACGTCACCATCTCGGGGATTTCCCTCCTCTCTGCGGCTGAAGACATGAACTCACTCCTACCTAGTACTTGTCAATGCGCCAGTACTCACGTACTGTCGGTACAGCAAGAAACCCCGGTCGGTCTCAGGCCGACCGGGGCTCCCGGTCCCGCCCGGTGTCTCACCACCGGAACGGACAGCCGAACCCCTGCATCACCAGGAGGTCGACCCATGCGTGATGGTACTTGCGCATCGACAACCAGTTCCAGCGTCCTCGTCGACAACGTCCACCAGGTTCCCGCCCGTACCGCGAACTTCCACTACGCCCGGATGCGCTGCGCTGAGGCCACGGCGGCCCGGCTGTCCGTCTCGCGGGGCGAGCTCGCCGATGCGGCGGCCGTCCGGGATTCGTACTACCTGCTGGCGGCCGCGCACCGCAGCGCCGCCCGGCGTTGCGAGAAGCGCG
Source organism: Streptomyces cylindrosporus (assembly GCF_022698165.1). GTDB lineage: Bacteria > Actinomycetota > Actinomycetes > Streptomycetales > Streptomycetaceae > Streptomyces > Streptomyces cylindrosporus. The sequence goes on along the minus strand of NZ_JALDAY010000024.1, from coordinate 29,822 downwards.
CCCAGCGGCAGCTGGCCTGGTCGGATTTCAAGGCTCGCCCGTTCGTTCAGATCGGCATCATGGCCGGCGACCGGGCGCGGAGCGCGCGCCGTAAGGCCAGCCGTCTGGTCCGTACGATCCGCCGGGCGGTGAGCCTGTGATGGCCGCCGACACGCCCACCCAGACCACCACCGTCCTCGAACGCTTCCCGGCGGGTGGCCCGCGTGGCAGCTGGACGGCGGAGGAGTTCGCCGACGCTCGCCGCGCCGAGGGCCTGACCGTCACCGTCGTCATGAACCTCGCCACCGACACGTTCGACGTGAAGGCGGTGACGGTCTGATGCCCGCCACCACCGCTATCGCCATGCGCTGCGTGCCCGCGCCGGACGCCTGGTACCAGGCCGCCGGAAGGTCCAGGAAGAGGATCTGCAACCGGGCCGACAAGCGCAGCGCTCTGGCCAGGCGCCACGGCAAGAAGTGCACCTACTGCGGTGCCAAGTTCCGCAACTTCCACCAGGACGCGACGCTGGACCACGTCATCCCGAACCGGCTGGTGAAGAACATCGGCCTGAGGAACCTGGTGCTGGCCTGCGAGCCGTGCAACCAGGCGAAGGGCGACCAGATCCCCGCCGCGTTCATGCCGCTCCTGGCCGTCCTGGTGTACCGCCTCACCAAGCTGAACGCGGCGCCGGTAGAGCGCTCCGTGGTCCCGGTGGGGGGTGCGTGATGGCCGATCAGACGCCGGAGAGGCCGCACATCCCGAATCCGCGGGAACTCGCCGAACTCCTCCTCCACCAGCTCCAGCACCTCGACCCGGACGGCATCCCCGCCCTCATGGTCACCCTCCGCCTCGCGGACGGCACGTACATCGGTGACGCGAACCTGTCCCTGCCCGCCGAGGACGGCCTCGTCGACGCGGTCATCTCCTTCTCCAACTACATGGACTGCACCGGGGGCGCCGAACCGGCCGCGGCCCCGCTGCCGCTCGCCGAGGACGACCTCACCGACGCGGACGTCGACGACGTCCTGACCGGCTTTGCGACGCTCCTCGGCTCCGAGGATGGTGAGCTGTGAACGGCCCGCACGGTGTCCACGCCGCCGGCAACGCCGTCCCTCCGCTCGACGGGGAGCTCGCCGGGATCCTCGACGACCTGGACGGCATCCACCCCGGCATCGATTTGATCCGCGACGGCATCCGCCACCTCGCCCTGGACCGGCACACGCTGGACGCCACGCAGACCTTGATCGCCGCGGTCGCGGGCGGCTCGGACGGCACCAACGTGGTCAACGCCCTCGGACAGCTCATCGCCCGCCTCGCCACCGCCGACTCGAACCCGGCCCTGCGCACGCTCCCGCTCGACCAGCAGAAGGTCGCCCAACTCAACGGGGAGACCACCGCGTTCGTCCTCGCCCACCCCGACCTCGCCCAGTTCGCATCCGACACATCCGCCGCCATCGACGGCATCTGACCCCGCCCCGAAAGGACCGCCCCATGTTCCGTCGCGACACCGACACCGGAGAAGAGATCGCGTTCCGCGTGACGACGCCGCAGGGCAACACCGTCATCAGCGGCTACAGCGAGGACTTCTGGCGGCAGACGCCCGGTGCCGAAGTCGAGGAAGTCCGCGGCCACTCGCAGCCGGATGGCTTCGTCGTCGAGCGGACCGTCGCCTGACCACCCCGCCCCCGGGGTCCGGACCTGCCGGGCCCCGCTGGACTCGCCGGAGTCCGATCAGCCGCCACCCGCCCCGGCTGATCGGGCCCCCGCAAGCCCAGAAACCACCCGCCGCACCGCACCGCACCAGAAAGGACCACCGTGAACAAGCCACTCCTCAAGCCCCGAGCCCAACTCGCCTTCGAAACCCTCCACGCCAGCACCTACCTCACCGCCGCCGCCCTCGGCACCACCACCGGCTACACCCTCTACAACCTCCCCGGCCCGAAAACCCTCACCACCCTCCTCGCCGCCATGACCGCCGGATACGGCATCGCCCACACCACCCGCCGCCTCCTCAACCGCCTCCTCACCCCGAGCCTGGACCGACTGTGGAACGCCGCCCGCCCCACCCCCCTGCACGGCCAGCGCATCCAACTCACCACCCCCATCGAAGCCGCCAGCACCCGCCACCCCGCCGGAGCCACCGGAACCGTCCACAGCAGCAACCTCACCAACGGCCGCCTCACCGTCCACATGGACGACGGCCGCACCGCCTTCCCCCACACCAGCGAAACCCAGCCCGTGCCCACCACCCCGGAGCAGGCGCGATGACCGGCCTGGAGTTCCGCGAGAGCCACGGCAACCCCGCCGTCTGGACCGACGACGCCTACGAGCTGTACGCGCTGGTCGCCACCCCCGGCGCCCCAGCGCCTGCGCATGTCCTCGACTTCATCAAGCAGCCTCCGCCCACCAAGACCAGCCCCGACTACCAGCCCGCCGCCTGACCCCCAGACCCGAAAGGACCCCATCCTCATGGCCCGCAACCTCGACGAGTTCGCCTCCGACCTCAACCAGGTCACCACCCAGGTCATCGCCGCCGCCACCGAGGGCGCCAAGGCCCGCGACCTCAACACCGCCATCCACAACGGCGACGAAGCCGCCGCCCGCCGCATCGCCTCCACTATGTCCACCACCCAGCTCTAGCGCATCCAGCGCAAGAACAGCTGACCCCACCGGCCCCGACCGCGCCCACGATCCGAAAGGACACCGATCCCCATGAACACCACCCCGGCCGGCAACGAGCCGCACCGCCCCGGCGGACCCCTCGCGCCCACCGCGCCGGGGAACACCCCCCACACCGACCAGACCACCCCCCGCAAGCTGTCCCGCGGACAGATCGCGGTCCTCGCCGCCGCCACCGTCATCATGGCCGCCGTCGGCGCAGCCGGAGCCGTCGGCACCTACGCCAACGCCAACGCCATCCTCCACCGCTCGGAGACCGCCCTCGGTGTCGTCGCCGCCGGCGAAGGCGCCACCCTCGTCGCCGCCCTCGTCATGATCGGCGTCACCATGCTCGGCCAGGCCGCCCCCCGCGTCGCCCGAGCCGCCCTCTGGCTGCTGCCCATGGCCGCCTCCCTCATGGGCCTTGCGATCGCCCCCACGATCCGCGAAGCCGTCATCTACGCCCTCACCCCCCTCGCCATGACCGCCGCAGCCGAAGGCATCAGCTTCCTCGCCCGCCGCATCGTCGTACACCGCACCGGCACCGACACCGAAGCCCAGCGCCGCAACGCCGAGACCATGCGGCAGATCGCCTTCCACGCCGCCCAGGCCGAACGCCACCCCACCAAGGAGATCCGGGAAGCCTCCGCGCTCAAGGCGTGGAAGCTGATGAAGGAGATCGGCGAAGGCGACGCACAGCTCGGCTCAGGGCTCATCACCGTTCAGCGCGACCGGCTCACCGAAGGCGCCGACATCGCCCTCATGGCCATGCTCACCGGCACCAGTGAGCCGACCCGGGCTCAAACCGTGAGCCGAGCCCTTGAGCCCGCCGAGCCCCAGGCTGAGCCGACCGACCACACCCTGATCCTCACCCCCCAGCACACGGCGGCTCACCAGCCCGCCATGAGCCCGGCCCTGCCCACCACCCGACCGATCATCCAGGCCGGTGACCAGGACATTCGCCGTGATCCCGTCTTGAGCCCGTCCGAGCCCACCTTCGCCAAGGCTGCTGAGACCGCCCCTGAGACGGACTCCGGCGAGACGACTGAGCCCGAGCCGGGAGCCGACGAGAAGGACCAGCAGATCGCGGAACTGGCTCACCGGCTCAGGACCGGCGAGCGGCTCACCAAGACGACCGCGGCTCAGATCCTCGGCGTGAGCCAGGCGACCGCGGGCCGTCGGCTCAAGGACGCCCGCACTCTGATCGGCGACGGCACCGGCCAGTACCTGTAACCCCCACGAGGAGAGATCACCGATGGACATGGACGCCCTGATGACCCGCGAGGGCATGCGGACCACCACCAGCGAACAGCGCGACACCTGGGTCAACGACGCCGTCCAGATCCGGCAGATGGCCCAGATCATCCAGGCCCGCATCGCGAACACCCACGTCGACGGCGACAACGGGCAGGGCCCGGCCCGCCGCCGTGCCGCGAAGGTATCCCGACGGTGGCGCCGTGCCGCCCGCCTGGTGGAGAAGGCCGCCGCCGAGATCGAAGCCGCCGACGCCGTCTACCTGCGGGAAGTCCTCGAACTCCCCGACCGGCGCGCCAAGGACCTCGAGCGGAAAGCCGACCGCAAGAACCGCCTCGGCCTCGCCACCGGGGCCGTCCACGAGCAGGTCACGAACTCCCTCACCACCTCCGCAGCCACCCTGGCCGGACCCCCGCCGGTCGGGAACCCGCAGGTCACACCCGCCCAGCAGCCCATCCAGTACACCAACCCGCACGCCTTCCCGCTCGGACCCACCGGCCACACGGTGCCGGTCCCGAACATCGGCGACCTCTTCAACCAGGAGGCCATGTGACCACCCCCCAGCAGGCCGCGGCGGCCCGGCTGCAGAACCAGGCCGACCACTACAACGCCGCCCAGGCGAAGGCCGCCCAGGGCGGGCCGATGGCGCTCATCACGTTCTGGACGAACGTGAACCGCAAGCTCGTCAAGGACGCCCTCGCATCCGGTGACCGAAGCCTCGCGGACCGGCTCGCCAAGCACCTCAACGACTTCTACCAGGCTCACGCACGGTGACCATCTTCATCATCATCACCCGGCCTGAACCCGGTGGTGAGGGCCCCTACGCGCATGCGCAACGCGCACGCGCGAGGATCACCGATCCGACTACCCACTGTCAACCCCGGAAGGAGGGGCGATGAGCGACACCACCAGCAGCGGCGACGGCACGAACGTCATCAACTTCCCCCGCCTCGGGTTCACCCTGACACCCACCGCCGTTCCCCAGCCCTCCGCCACACCCGTGGTGCCGTCGGTACCGAACACGCCGCCGTACGCCCCCAGCGTCGGCCGGCGCAGCCCCCTCGACCTCCTCGCCGCCCTCCCCGACCCGTCCGTCCTCACCCCCGCCCTCCCGCCCACCGCCCCGGCCGTGCCCGGGACGGTGCCGGACACCTTCCGCTCCGAACCCGCCTCGGATTTGGTCGGCCCCCGCCTCGGCGCCCTGTCCCTGGCGGCGATCCTCGCCGTCGCCGTCGCCGCCGTCCGCGGCACCCACACCTACCTCACCGACCGGCGCACCCGCCGCCTCGCCGACCAGACCGAAACCGACGCCCTCCGCCAGGCCCGCGCCAAGCAGCAACTCGCCGAGCTCGAGGCCCACGGCAAGCACCAGCAGGCCATGCAGGGCATCGCCGACAAGGCCGCCCAGCAGCGGGCGAAGAACAAGGTGCCCTCCAGCCAGGAGTTCGGCCGCAAGTCCCTGGCCGGCCGCTCCGGCGCGGCCGGTGGCGGTTCCGGGTCGGGTGGCCGCGGCAGTGGTGGGGGAGCGGGCCGTAGTGCGGGGGGCGGGAAGAAGCCCGGCAGCGGTTCCGGATCATCGTCGTCTCGTACGAACGGGCCCGGCGCCAAGGGCCGCGGCAACGGCGCCGGTGCGGGTGCTGGGGGGAAGAAGTCCCCGCTCGGCGGCGGCCGGAAGGACGGCGGGAAGAACACCGGCCTCAAGCAGCCGGGCGCCGGCGATGGCCGTAAGGGGAAGAAGGGCCCGTCCCCGACCGGCGGGAAGTCGCCCAGCACGTCCGCGAGCAGTCCGGCCATGGAGCGTGCCCGGCGCCGTCAGGACCGCGCCGACAAACGCCAAGCCGCCCGCCTTGAGCGGCGCGCCAAGGACCAAGATGCCGCCCGCGACCGCAAGAACACGGCCAAGCAGGCCCGCCAGGCCGTACGGGACAAGGTCCGCGACGACCGTATCCAGGCCAAGGAGGCGTGCCGGGAGAAGGCCCGGGACGCGAAGTTCGAGGCCAAGCAGAAGCAGCGGGAGGCCGCCGCCGACGCCCAGCAGCAGAAGAAGGCTGACGCCGCGCAGGAGAAGGCCGACCGCACCGGCCTGCCCGACGCGGTGGCCAAGGAGGCACGCCGCCGCCTGAAGAAGCGCCGCAAGAACCTCGACCCGCCCGTCCTGTCCAAGCAGCAGAAGAAGGGTGGCGCTGCTGGTCCTGCCGCGGCGGGGGCGAGCACGCCCAAGGTGAGCCTGAAGAAGAAGCGCAAGGTCAATCTGAGGAAGCCGAAGGGCGCGGGTGCCACGCCGGGCGCCGGCGCCGCCAACCAGAAGCAGAAGAGCCAGAGCCGGTGGGCTCGGGCCCGCGCGTACGCCCGGAAGAAGACCACCCGCAGCACCGGACCGACTGCCGGGCCGGCCGGGAACGACCCGCACACCGGACAGCCCGGCCCGCAGGCGGGCCAGAACGGCGGAACCCGGCAGCGCCGCACACCCTTCCAGAACGCCGCCCAGGCAGCCGGGAACGCCGCCGGGTCCACGCACACCGTCACCAGCGACCACGTGCCCGGCAGCCGCGCCAAACGGTGGGAACCGGACGCGATCGGCCGCCCCGCCCCCGCCCTCCCCGCCACCGGCCCGAGCGCCCTCGATGCGGCGCCCACCATCAACCCGCCCCGCCCCGGCACCACCCGCCCCAAGGAGCCGATCCCCATGCCGCCAGCCTCCGCACCCGTTCCCGCCGGCAAGCCGGACCCGCGCATCACCAAGGCCAAGAAGCAGGCCGCCCGCGCCGCGACGCGCACCGTCGGACGGCGCATGGACGCCCAGCACGCCACCGAGATCACCCTCGACGACGCCTGCGACGGCGCCGACAAGCTCATGGGCGACGGATTCAAGACCCACGACCAGGCCGCCAAACTCGCAGGCCACGCACGCAGCCTCCGCGACGCCTGGATCGTTCTCGCCGAAGACTGCGCCACCAACAGCAACCTGACCGGCGCCCTCTACACCACCGCCTCCATCAAGTTCGCCGAGTCTATGGAGCTCGTCGCCCGCATGGCCGACGAGATGCGCGCCTCAAGTCTCGAAGCAGCCGAGCAGTCCGAGACTGCCGGCAACGAACTCAACGACGCCTACCGACCCATCACCCAGGCCACCGCCGACGCAGGCCTCACCACCCCGTCCGCACCCGTCCACAACGAGGTCTGAGGAAGACGACCATGAGCGACGCCATCGAACCCACCAACGTCCAGTCCGGATCAGAAGTCGCCGCGAACTCGGGCAGCAACCTTCCAGCGACCACCGACAACGCCCCCAAGCCGACCTTCGGCGGACTCATCAACGGCATCATCAACTTCCTCACCCTCACCGCCCGATTCGTCGCCCTCGCCGCGGCCGCCCTTCTGCTCAAGGAGCAACTGCACCTGCTGAAGGCGCGCATGCGCAGCGACGCCGCCTTCGCCCGCAAGGTCGCCGAACTGTGCGGGCAGGCAGGCGTAGACGCCTACTTCCTCGGCCTGTTCTTCGAGACCGCCAACGCCTTTGACCGGGTTGCTGAAGCCTCCGGCGAACTCGCGAACGCAGCCGACCAGATGGAAGCCGACGCCCGCGGCGTCCACGCCGCCCACGAAGCCGAATACCGCGGCATCTACGAAGCCGTTCAGGCCTCCCCGTACCGGCAGCCCAAGCCCGGCTTCAACAAGGTCCGCTAACCCGCCTACCGGCAGAAGGGAGGCCCGCATGGCCGCCACCGAAAACACCCCCACCCCCCAGCCCGTTGAGGCACGGCTTGTGCCCGCGGCCAGCGTGCGCCGCCGAGCCCGCCTCGAACAGACCATCTACGGCACCGCCACCCTGGGCATCACCATCGCCTCCCAGCAGCCCACCTGGTGGCCCGCCCACCTCACCGCCCTCGCCGTCGGGGGCGCCTCTGCGTGGCGCCTGTTGGACCGCCTCGACGACGCCACCGGGTGGGGTCTGCTGCGCGCCTGCCAGAAGGCCGTCCCCGCCCTGTCCGCTACAGCCGTCTACCTCACCAACCTCCTGGCGCCAGGCGCCCCCTGGTGGGAATGGGCGCTGCCCTCCGCATGGGGCACCGTCATGGCTCTGACGACGCCGGTCACCCACGCCGCGAACCTCATCCCCGCCGCCCTCCCCACCCGTCCCGAACCGGCCGCCCTCGACTCTTCCCCGGCCGCCACCACCGTCCCCGCACAGGGGACCGGGGCGCCGACGACGTACGGCGAATACCGGGCCTGGGAATGGGCCAACGCCAAAGCCACCGGCGACACCCTCCTCACCAGCGTCACCCTCTACCAGGAGGGCGTCCGTGACTTCTGGGGCATCGTCATCGCCCCCCAAGGCCAGGCCGTCCCCGACCTCAACGACACCACCCTCGCCGGCGTCTTCGACCTCCCCCCCGGCACCGTCAAACTCCAGCTCATCGACGGCTCCGGCCCCGGCCGCAAGCTCCTGGCCGCCCGCCCCACCCTCGACCAGCTCGAGCAGCACACCGCCGACCCCGTGCAGCGCCTGTTCACCGAGAAACTCGCCTGCCCCGGCGGCGGCGCCACCGGCATGCACTTCGTGGGCGCCAAGACCGAGCCCAACCGTGTCGCGATCCGCGTCACCGCCCCCGACAACGAACTCATCCAGCTCAACCAGAAGCAGATCACCCGCGCCATCGGCTACAAGGACCCCGCCCTCGTCATGGTCGAAACCGACGGCCTCGGCGACGGACTCATCTCCATCTACCAAAGGCACCCGCTCATGGACGTACGCGAAGCCACCGCCGACGACCTGCGCATGCGCGAGGACGGCAGCATCCAGATCGGCATCCGCCCCGACGGCCGCGCCGCCCGCATGCAGCTCTACGACCCCCAGCTCGGCGCCCTCACCGACCTGTTCGTCGGCGCCATGGGCGCCGGCAAATCCGTCACCCTCAACACGATCCTGGCCGCCGAGCGGATCTCCGGCGTCGTCTCCATCGTCGCCGACGCCCAAAACGGCATGAGCCTCCCGGAGGCCGACGGCCGCACCTACCACTTCGGGAAGGGGGAAGCCGCCGTCGCCGCCACGCTCGCCGCCGCCTACGAGGTGGCCCAGTATCGGGAGAAGGTCTCCGCCGCCAACGGCTGGGCCGGCTTCGAACTGGGCGACCCTTGGCCGCTCGCGAACCTGACCCTCGACGAGCTCAACCGGATCCTGTCCGCGGACGCCGTCGTGCCCCGGCCGTTCAAGCAGTGGGTCGTCGGCCTCGTCGCGAACTTCCAGTCCACCGGCCGCAAGTTCGGCATGGGGATCAGGTTCGCCGCCCAGGCCATCCACCTCGCCGACCTCGGCGACAAGGACAAGATCCGCGCCAACGCGAAGAACGGCACCGTCTGGCTGGGCCGCACCAACTCCTCCACCACCCAGCACATGGCCACCGACGGCGTCATCCCGCTCGGCGTCACCCTCGAGCCCATCGCCCCCAACTTCCAGCTCTCCAGCGACATCGACGCCGCCTTCACCGGCACAGAAGCCGCCAAAGGGCCGCGCACCGCCGGCATGGCCAACATGATCCAGGGCGGGTCGGTGTTCCTCTCCCGCACCTTCAACGCCCGCAAAGAGAACAAGACCTACCCCGGCCTCATCGGCCTGTACGAGTCCGCCCCCATCCCCACTCTCACCCCGGCCGAGCACGACATCTTCACCCGCGCCTACGCCAAGTGGCTCCCGCACGCCGAGCAACTCCTCGCCGGCGACGACCCGCAGGACACCACCACAGGCACCGAGTACGCCCCGGGCGCCCCCGTCGGCGACGAGGACGACCAGCCGTCCGTCGGCTCCATCAAGGACCGCATCCTCGACCTCCTCGCCGACGGCCAGCCCTGGGCATTGAAGGACGTCCGCGGCCGCCTCTCCGACGTCACCCCCGGCAGCGTCAACAACGCCATGAGCGAACTCCGCGAAGCCGGCCACGTCCAGCCCGCCGGAAACCGCGGCACCTACCAGATCACCCGCTAACCCACCGCCCCGACAGGAGACCCCACACCGTGAACCAGCCCGGCCACCACCCGCAGCCCACCGCCACCCCGGCCGGGCAGCCCCACCCCACCGACCGCACCGAGCTCCTCAAGCTCGCCGGGGAAGTCGACGACGCCCTCGCCGAGGCCATCGCAGAGCAAAAGCAGTGCACCGCCATCCGCATCGAGGACCCGACCATCCCCTCCTGGAAGGACGGAGCCCGCATCGGCACCACCCCGCCCATCACCGACCAGCCCGGCACCCGGCGGCCCGCCATGAGCCAGAGAGCGGTCGACGCCAGCACCCTCATGCTCTCCGGCAGCGTCGCCTACGCCGTCGTCGCCGGCTCAACCAGTGTCGTCCTGTGGGCCACCAACTTCGCCGACCCCAAGGTCATCGCGATGCTGTGCGCCGTACCACCGGCCATCGCCGTGCCGATCCTCGCCACCTGCGCCGTCCTGAAGAAGGCCAAGGACGTCGTGGCCGCCGCACCGGCCGACATCAACCAGCACTACCACGGCCACGTCGATCAGCGCTCCGTCCACGTCCACACCCGGACCCGCGGCGGCATCGTCGCCGTCACCCGCAACCAGACACCCGAACTCCCGCCCGCCAACCACTAACCCACGGGGGAACCCCATGACCGCACCCACCACCACCCGCCGCACCAGCCGGACCGTACGACGGCGCGTCTTACCCCGCCTCGGCTGGCGCTGGCTCATCATCGCCCTCGCCCTCTACCTCACCGCCAAGACCTGGCCCCTCTACACCGCACTCGCCGTCGGACTGATAGCCACCACCGCCGTGCTCGCCGTCGTACGGCCCCGACGCCTCGCCCCCGCCATCGACCGGGCCACCGCAGCCGCCGCAGCCCTCAACAACCGGCGCACCCACCTCCCCGCACCCGGACAGCGCACCCTCGCCGCGTTCCAACGCCTCAACCCCACCCAGTTCGAGAAAGCCATCGCCGCCCTCGCCCGGGAAGACACCCGCGTCGCCCACGCCGAGCACGTCGGGCAGGCCAACGACCGCGGCGCCGACGTCATCGTCACCCTCAACACCGGCCACCGCGTACTGGTCCAGTGCAAGAAGTACCGGCCCGGCAACAACGTCGGCAGCGAGACCGTGCAGACCATCAACGGCGTCTACCGGGACATCCACCACTGCCACGCCGCGGTCATCGTCACCACCGCCACCTTCACCGCCTCCGCCTGCCACACCAACGCCCTTCTCCCCGCCCCCATCCGCCTCATCGACGGCCACGCCCTCGAACACTGGGCCAGCGGCGGACACACACCCTGGTAACCCCAGCGCCGGGCAGGGGGGAAGGCGGCTCAGACAAACCTCCGGATGTACGGCAGCATCAGATGGTGTCGGCCCAGACGGTCACTCGTGCTCCGGTGTCCCCGCGCCCAGCACAAGCCCAACTGGGCCGACACACCCCACCCTTCCAGGGCGTCAACCACCCCCGGTAGCCCCTGGAAGCCACGGCCCCAAAGCGACCGCCCCACCCCATCCCCCCGGGAGCGGCCCGCCGCGGGGCCGTCGGCATCCCCCGGCAAAGGGGGAACACCCGCCCCGAAATCAGCGATCATCCAAAGCAAGGCGCGGGGCCCTGACAACCACACAGCGGGAGCCCCACCGCCATGGCCTGGTCCAAACTCAAACTCGACGAAGTCCGCGTACGCCGTACCGAACTCCTCAAGCTACGCCGCGAAGGCGTCCGCTACGACGACGACCGCATCATGCAGCTTGGCTACGCCAGCACCGAAGCCGCCCGACGCGACCTCAACCGCGCCCTCGAACAGCACCGCGACGAGGAACGCGCCGAAGTCTCCATCTACCGGCAGATGGAGAACGAGCGCCTGGACGCGCTCCTCGAGGCCTGCTGGCCGCAGGCCACCAAGCCGCAGCCCGTCCTGGACAAGGAGGGCGAGATCGTCGGCACCACCCTCGACATGCGGGCCGTCGACACCGTGCTGCGCCTCATGGACCGGCGGGCCAAGCTCAACGGGCTCGACATGCCCGCCAAGACCGAGGTCACCGGCGCCGACGGCGGGCCGCTGGCCGTGTCCACCGCGGACCCCGACAAGCTGGCCGCGCTCATCGCCTCCACCAGCCGCCTGGACAGCCCCGCCCCGGTCAACACCGCCACCTCCACCCCGGACGAGGACGACGAAGACGAGGACCCGGCGGGGTGACAGCCCGGCTTGAGTCCCAGGTCGCCGCCTACCGGACCCTGCCCGCCGAGCAGCGCCAGGAGATCGTCCGCCTGGCCGGCCCCGAGGAACGCGCCCTGCTGGAGTGGGCGGAACGGCAGATGGCCATCGAACGCTCACCCGGTTCGATGGCCGCCGCCCTCACCGGCGGCCGGGAGTGGCAGGCCCGTCACCTGGACCTCATCGACAGGGCGTTCGTGCGCATCGCCAACGGCGAGCGGATGCGCGTCCTGCTCAACATGCCTCCACGGCACGGGAAATCGGCGAGGGCGGCCCGGTGGGCGCCGCTGTGGTACCTGGCCCGGCATCCCGACCACCGCGTCATGATCGCCTCCTATGCGGCCAAGCTCGCCGAGGGGCACGGCCGGTGGATCCGCGACAGCATCAAGGAGTTCGGCGACCAGATCGGCATCCAGCTGCGCTACGGGTCCATGGCCGCCAACCGGTTCGACCTGGAGGGCACGCCCGGCGGCCTGGTCACCGCGGGCGTCGGAGGATCTTTGACCGGCATGGGCGCAAATGTCGCAATTGTCGACGACCCCCTGAAGGACGCGAAGGAAGCCGACAGCCCCGTCAAACTCGCCAACCTGTGGGACTGGTGGCAGCAAGTCATCAACACCCGCATGGAACCCAACGGCTCCATCGTGGTCATCCAGACCAGGTGGTCGCAGAACGACCTGGCCGGACGCATCCTCCAGGACGGCGCCGACGGCTGGACCGTCCTCAACCTGCCCGCCATCGCCATGACCGAAGGCGACCCCCTCGGCCGCCAGGTCGGCGAACCCCTCTGGCCCGAACGCTTCCGCCTCAAGCACCTCGAGCGCTTCAAGAAGGACGTCGGCGAACGCGGCTGGTGGGCCCTCTACCAGCAAGAACCACGCCCCCTTGAGGGCGGCGTGTGGAAATGGCCGTGGATCACCACCAACCGCATCACCCCCGAGGCCTACCGCGCCGTCACCCTCACCCGCAGCCTCGTCGCCATCGACACCGCCGGCGGCCGCGAGGACAGCGACGAAGTCGGCCTCATCGGCGGCGGCCGCGACGCCGCCGGCGAGATGTACCTCCTCGCCGACCGCTCCGCCAAGATGGGCGCCGCGGAATGGGGTCGCGCAGCCTGCCTGCTGGCCATCGAACTCCAGGCCGACGCCTTCGTCGTCGAATCCAACTTCGGCGGCGACATGGCCGCCCAGATCCTCCGCCAGGCCTGGGCCGAGCTCCAGCGCGAAGGCCTGACCGAGGGCATGCTGATGCCCCGCATCATCGAGGTCACCGCCAAGGTCGGCAAACGCCTGCGCGCCGAACCCGTCGCCCAGCTCTACGAGAACGGCCACGTCCACCACGTCGGCGAGTTCCCCGGCCTCGAGGTCCAGTACGTGTCCTGGATCCCCGGCATGGACTCCCCGGACCGCCTCGATGCCGCCGTGCACCTCCTGACCGAACTCGCCGACCCCTCCCACGAGGGACTCGGCACCCAGCACTACACCGACCAGCGCCTCCGCGGCCGCCGATAGGAGCCACCTGATGTATGAGTACGCCGCCCGCTGCGACAAAGTGATCGACGGGGACACACTTGACGTTCTTGCAGACGTCGGTTTCGGTATCCACGTCCAGCAGCGCATCCGGCTCCTGGGTATCAACTGCCCCGAGCACGGGACCGTCGGCGGAGACGACGCGACCGCCTACACCAAGGCGTGGCTTGAGCAACACGGGCCCGATCTGGTCCTCCGAACGGTCAAGGACCGCCGTGAGAAATTCGGACGGTACCTTGGCCAGATCATCGCGGGCGGGCGCATGCTCAACAACGACCTCGTCACGTCCGGGCACGCGGTCGACTACGACGGCGGCCGCCGTACCCTCCCGTGGAAGGGGGAAGCAGATCCCGCACACCCCGTACCCTGATCGATAGGCGCGGGGCCTGGATCAGCGGGAAGGACTGCTGTGGGCCTCTTCTCCGGCGTTAAGAAGGTCGTCGTCGACCGCTGGTCGTGGCTCAACTACAAGACCATCTACAGCGACAGCCTGGGCATGCCCAACCGCCGGGCGTTCCCCGAGGCGCACGCCACCTGGGTACCGGCGCAGGATGAACGCCGCCTGGCCGCCTACACGATGCTCACCGCCTACGACAACAACCAGGTCGGTGAACTGTCCGCGATCCGCGACGGCGACGAGGCCCGCGAGCGCCGCGAGTTCGGCGACCCGTCCATGTTCGTCGACACCCTCACCTCCCACGTCCTGGGTGACGAGCAGACACTGACCGTGCCCGGCGCCGAGCAGGCATCCGAGGACAACCCCACCCCCGACGCGGTCACCGCCGAACGCGTGCAGACCCTGCTGCGCGAGTGGGCGGACGAAGAACTCCTGCCGATGCGGCTGCTGCAGACCGAACGCAAGGCCGTCGGGTTGGGTGACGGCGTCTACCTGTTGTACTGGGACGCCGACAAGCAGCGCGTCCGCATCAAGGCCTACGACCCCGGCTTCTACTTCCCCGTCATCGACGAGGACTCCGACGGCTCCGACTTCCCCGACCGCATCCACTTCGCATGGGAGTTGCCGGAGGACAAGAAGCGCCACCTGCCCGCACGGCTCCGCAGGATCACCTACCACCTGGACTTCATCCGCCCGCAGACCTCCAGCGCCGTCGAACCGTCCGGACGCCCGGTGCGCGCCACGGTCATGTCGCAGGCCACCGACACCGAGCCCGCCCAGCCGGTCCTCGCCCCCGGCGACAGCCTGGACGCCACCGGCTCCATCACCCGCATGTACCCGTGGAGCGACAAGCCCTCCTACAAGACCGTCTACCTCACCGACGCCACCTGGGAACTCGGCGACCTCAAGGGACCCGACGACATCGACTCCCTGCCCCTGGACAAGGCCCAGTTCGCGACCAACGCCCAGGGCGAGGTCCTCGACCGCCTCGACCTGTACCAGGACTTCGTCCCGGTCATCCACGTCCCCAACACTGTGCCCCCGGCCGGCGAGCACTGGGGAGCCAGCAGCCTCGCCAAGGTGTTGCAGGTCTTCGACGAGCTGTCCGGGTCCGACACCGACTCCTCCAAGGCCTCCGCGACCACCGGCGCCCCGATCCTCGCGATCTCCGGGAAGGCCGTGACCGCGCAGCAGCACTATCAGGTCGCCCCCGGCATGGTGTTCACGCTTGGTGAGGGCGGCTCCATGACATCGGTGGAGACCGCCGGGAACCTGGCCGAGTTGCGCTCCCGCGTCCACGACCTCCAGGACCGGGCCTCCGCCGTCGCCCGCATCCCCGCCGTCTCGTTGGGCACCGCGGACGCCGCCCAATTCCCGAGCGGGTACGCCCTCGAACTCGCCCTGGGCCCGCTCGACTCCCTCATCTCCGCCATGCGCCTGGCCCGCGACCACGCCGACCGGCTCCTGCCCAAGTTCGTGCAGAGGTTGTTCCAGGCCGGCCAGCACCCCGACTGGGTCGGCCTCCCGGTCCTTCCCGCGAAGTTGATGCGGGGCGCCTACACCCCGACCGACAAGGCTGCCGTCCTCGAGGAAGTCGCCACTGCCCGCAAGGCCGGCCTGATCTCCCTGGAGACCGCCATCCGCCGCTTGCAGGACATCGGGTGGCCCATCGAGGACGCCCAGGAGGAGATCAAGCGGATCGACGCCCGCTCCTTTGCCGACGCCCGTGATCTCGCCGACGCCCTCGGCAACCCCGACGAAGTCGCCTCCTTCCTCGGCCGTGAAGCCCCCGACGTGCCGGAGGCGCCGGCCGTGCAGCTGCCCGGCCTGCCGTCCGACACGGCCGCCGGAAACGGCGACACCGCGCTCGGCGACACCGCCAGCGCGGCCGCCGTCCCATCGGCCGCACAGGGAAGCGGGGGCAACACGTCATGAGAAATGTGCTCAACTTGGATCTAGGCGCGGGGCCTGACAGTCCAATGGGAGGACTCTCGCTCATGCGTCGCCCCGCGCAGCAGCCCTACGGTCCGGTCGCCTCCACGGCCTGGACCCACCCCTACCGCGGCATCCGCGGCCTCGGCGTGTTCTACAACTCCGGCACCCCCGGCACCGACCCGAGCACCCCGCCCGCGGTGCCCAGCCCGGCCGAACTCGCCGCCCGCGCCGGCCAACAGCCTCCCGCCACTCCGCCCGCGCCCGCCGTCCCGCCCGCTCCAGCCACGGATCCGGCCGAGGTGAAGGTGGAGTTCACCCAGCGCCGCCTCAACAAGATCATGGCCGATGAGAAGGAAGAGGGACGGCGCGCCGCCTTCCGGACCGTAGCCGAGGCCGCCGGCATCGACCCGGACTCCTTCGACCCCGCCCAGTTCGGCGACATCTTCAAGCAGGCCGAGCAGGCACGCCAGCAGCAACTGTCCGAAGAACAGCGCCGCCTTGAGGAAGTCGAGCGGCGCGAGCAGGCCATACAGGCCCGCGAGGACGCCGCCGCGGCGAAGGAGAAGGCCGCCCAGGACCGCGACCGGGCCAGCCGTATCCGCGCTGCCCTCGTCACCCTCGGCGCCACCGGAGCCGACCTTGAGGACGCGGCCGCCCTGCTGCGCGTCCCGGACGACGCCTCGGATGACGACATCACCAAGGCTGCGGAGGAACTCAAGGGCCGCCGCAAGGAGATGTTCGGCGCCGCCCCCGACCCGCAGACCCTTCCCCCGGCCCCGTCCGGCGGACCCGCGGGCGGCAACGCACCGCGCACCCCGTCCAGCAGCAAGGACGCCGTCCGTGACGCTGCCCGGGAGCGGGCCGAACGAATGGGGCTGCGCCGCACCGCCTGACCGCTCAGACCAGCACCACCCTGGGACCACGCCCGAACCCCCCGTGGACGGCACCCGATAGCGGGCGCCCTCACCACACACCCGCGTATTTCGCGAAAGGGGCTACGGCGTGGACATCCAGCCGTACACCAGCACCGAGACGCTCGCTGTCGGCCGCCCGTGGCTCATGAGCACCCTCGGCATCGAAGCCAACCAGACCGTCACCCTCGACCTCACCCAGTTCTCCGAGACCCTCCACTGGACCGAGGCCTCCAAGTACCAGCCGGAGCGGAAGCTGAAGTCCGGTATCCCGCTCGGCAAGAACACCACGACCGGCCTGTACGAGCCGTACTCCCCGGTCACCAACGAGGTGCAGACCGCCACCATCACCGGCTCCCCGACCGGCGGCACCTTCACGTTGACCTTCAGCGGGCAGACCACCGCGGCGATCGCCTACAACGCCACCGCCGCGGCCGTCCAGACCGCGCTGGAGGCGCTGTCGAACGTCAACCCGGGCGACATCGTCGTCACCGGCAACGCGGGCGGCCCCTACACGCTGACCTTCGGCGGCCAGTACCTCGGCGACAACGTCGCCTCCATCACCGCCACCGCCTCCCTGACCGGCGGCACCACGCCGGGCGTCACCATGGCGACCACCACCGCGGGCGGCACCGCCACCGCCACGGACGGAACCCAGCTGTTCCGCGGGTTCCTGTTCACCGAGGTGTCCTTCTACCCCGGCTCCACCAAGGCCGCCGCCCCGCTGATGGTCCACGGGCAGATCGACGTCGCCAAGCTGCCCGTCGCGTTCGACCCGGCCGACGCACCGGCCGGCTCCAACACCCAGTTCGTCTACAAGGTCTGAGAGGGGACCACCCATGCCTAACGACATGCTTGAGGTCCTCCTCAGGGGCATCAACCCGACCGAGATCAACGCGTTCGTGCGCGAGATCCAGACCCCGGCGGACTACCTCCTCACCCAGTCCGTCATCCCCGAGCGCACCGTCAACTCCGTCAAGTACGAGATCCGCGGCGGATCCAGGCGCGTGGCCGCGGCCTCCTACCGCGCGTGGGACGCCCAGACCAAGGTCGCCTCCCGCGAGATCACCCGCTGGGTGACCGAGGGCAAGCTCCTCCCGCTCGGCCAGAAGTACATCGTGGGCGAGCTGGAGACCATCCTCCAGAACGTGCAGCGCGGCATGGACGGCCAGGACCTCGTCGACGCCGTATACGACGACGTCGCCGCGCACGTGCTGTCCATCAAGCACCGCATGGAACTCGCCGCCGGCGACCTCCTCGTCGACGGCAAGTTCACCCTCACCGGAGAGAACGGCCTGACCATCGAGGCCAACCACAACGTGCCCTCGGCGAACATGCCGACCGCGTCCGTGAACTGGTCCAACCCGGCCGCCGACATCCTCGCCGACGAGCTCGCCTGGATCGAGGTGCTGCGCGCCTCCGGTGCCCCCGCCCCCACGAGGGCACTCACCTCTTACAAGACGTGGGCGTACATGCTGGCCAACAACAGCTACCGGGCCGCCTACTACAACTCCGTCAGCCCCTCCGCGACCCCGACCGCGCTCCTGGCCCGCAACGAGGTCAACGTGGTCCGCGACCGCTACGGGCTGCCGCCGATCACCACGTACGACGTGAAGATCCCCCTGGACGACGGCACCGACAAGCGGCCGCTGCCGGAGAACATGTTCTTCCTGCTGCCGCCCAACGCCACCCAGATGGCGGAGACCCAGTACGGGCTCACCGCCGAAGGCATCGTCCTCTCCAGTGGCGGCAACCCGTCCATCGAGCGGGAAGACGCCCCCGGCATCATCGTCACCTCCGGCTACGACGACGACCCGGTCCGCGTGTGGACCAAGGGCGCCGCCGCCGCGCTGCCGGTGATGTACACCCCGGACATCCACATCGCCGCGACGGTGTGGTGACCGGACATGGCGAAGGAACAGCTCGCAGCCACGGTGTACGTGACGGATCCCGACACGCACCAGACGGTCGAACTGGCCCCGGGCACGCTCCCGGAGCCGCGTCTGGCCGCGCTGGTGACGAACCCGGTCGCCTGGATCGGCGGGAAGATGCCGGCCGCAGCCAAGGAGGCGGCCGCGCAGCAGGAGGACGCGGGTCAGGTCCCTACCGGCGACGGCCCGGGCGGCGCCTCTGGCGCAGCCTCGGACGCCTCCGGCGCCGCTGAGCAAGTACCCGCGCAGCCGGACGGGCAAGCCGCCCCGGCGAAGAAGACCGCCGCACGCAAGACAGCGGCCAGCAAGCCGGCCCGGGGCCGGGACGCCGCCGACCAGGGCGACGGCGGCGAATAGCGGCGTGCGGGCCCGCCCCTGTGGTGGGGGCGCCAACCGGCGGGCCCGCACCCCGTTCCCTTCCCCCTCCCACGCCCCTCTGGAGGCCCGATGGACGCCGCCACCCAGGCCTGGCTCATCTCCCAACTCGGCACCACCACCGACCTGACTGACCTCACCACCCGCTACACGCGTCTGGGCACCGCCCGCGCCGTCGCCCTGGAAATCCTCAACCAGCGCCTGGCCGACCTGCGTGCCGACGTCGCTAAGGTGGCCGTCTCCAGCGTCGTCAGCGTCGACTACACCGCGAACATCCTCGCCTACGAACGCCAGATCGCCGCGTTGGAGTCCGGCGGCTCGCCCGCACCGGACGAGCCAGCCGGTGGCATCGACCCCGACGCGGTCCTGCTCGGCACCTTCCAGCTCGTCGAACGACGTCGCCGATGACCAGCCCCGCCCAGACCAGCGGCGACCGGGACGAGCTGACGGCCGTCATCACCGCGGCCGTCACCGAACTCGTACGCCACTGGAGGCGCCTGTCCACCGCCCAGGACGCCCTCCTGAGCTCCCTGGAACGCCTGCGCCGCGGCACCGGCTCCACCACCCGCATCCGCCCCCTCATCCTTCGTTTCCAGCAGGAGGTCGGAGAGTTCGACCGGCTCGCCCGCGCCGTCGCCGAACGCTGGGCCGCACAGGACCTGCCCGTCATCTACCGCGACGGCGCCCTGCGCGCCCTGCGGCAGGCTGGCGCCGACCTCACCCTGTTCCGCTGGACCTCCGACCACCAGGCCGCCCTCACGGCCCTGACCGCGTCCTTCTACGTCGACCTCATCGGCCGTATCCAGGAAGCCGTCCGCCGCGCCCAGGCGTTCGCGCGCGCCGCCCAGGACGCCGCCCGCGAGGTCACCCTCGGCCGCAACCAAGCTGGCCTCGACTCCGCGCGGCTGACCGCAGAGCACTCGCTGTCGACGATCGTGTACCGCAACGACGCCCGGCATCCCGTGCAGGCGTGGGCCACCTCCGCGCTCACCTACCAGGGAGCCGTCACCGCGAACCACGCCGCTATCAACACCGGCAGCCTAGAGCTGGAGGCGGCCTGGTTCGAGTGCGTCGACGGGCCGGATTGCGGGTTCACCAATCACGCTGATACGGATCACGCCAGCGGGACCATCCGGTCCGCCGACGACGCGGCCGCCTACCCCATCGCCCACCACGGCTGCATCAGGTCGTGGATCCCCCGCCCCGGCCTCAACGGCCAACGAGGCCTTGTCTCCGGAGACCCCCTGTGACCGACGCCCCCCTCGCCTACACCGTCCACCCCGGTGGCCCCCTCGCTTCCGAGGAACTCCAGCACGCCCTGACGCAGTGGCTGCGCGCCAACGGCATCAACCCCAGCCTGGTGTCCGTCGACGCCCCCATCAGCGTGCTGCCCCTCCCGCACCCAGGGCCCGACGGACAGACGTGGCTGATCCAGGTCATCGTGCTCGAGCAGTTCCACATCGACCACCTCGGCGCCAAGGAAATCAACCTGATCACCGGACGCCCGGTGACTTTCCAACGCACCATCCCCCTGACCGTCCCCTTCCCGAACCAGCCCGCAACCGGCGCCGAACACCAGACCGATGGCGGCCCGGCAGGAAGTCAGAGCGCAGCAGACGAAGGCCTGGACCAGCAGGGTGAAGCGGTAGCCGATACCGACGGCGACGCCGAGACGGCACCGGATGAGGCAGGTGGACAGTGACTGAGCAGCCCATCCCGCCGCGCGCGTACGGCGTGCACATCGAGGCCACCCCCGGCGACGCTGTGATCCGCCTCGACGGCGAGCCCCTGCCCCCAGGACAGGTCACCGGCTACGTGCTCCAGCACGACGTGCATGGCGCGCTGCCGTCGCTGATCCTGCACACCCGGCAGCCACACGGCGTCCTCTTCGAAGGCCTCGCCACGGTCGCCGTGGCCGTGCAGCAGGACCATGGGGACGTCATCGAGGAGTTCCTGTCCGGGATCGACCCGGCCGGCCTGTCACGGGCCGCCCTGGACCGTGACGACCTCGATCCGGGCAAGCACGGCGTCGCCGAGGCGATGCTCAAGCAGCTGGCGGACTGGGCGAAGGGGAGAAGCTGATGCCCGGACTGGACACGGCGCTCGCCGGGGTCGCGAAGTGGCTGGACGGGAACGTCCTCCTGGACACCGTCCGCGTCGAACTCCCCGCCTCCGGGACACCGGTCCTCAACGAGGACACGGGAGAACTCGTGCGCCCGCAGGGCGAGATCCTGTACGAGGGGCCGGGCGCCGTGCAGGGCGGCGTCAACCAGTCGGAGATCCAGTCCACGCCGGGCGCGCTCACCCCCTGGGTGCAGGAGACGAAGTCCCGCTACCGGATGCTGACCCCACTCGGGGCGCCAGTCCCACGGAAGGACGCCATCGTCACCGTCGTCCGCGTCCACAACCCGGCCAACACCGCGCTCATCGGACGGGCGTGGATCTGCCAGGACCCCGGCCGCGCCGCAACCGTGGAGGTCGTCCGGATCACCCCCCTGGACCAGATCGAGGACCGGGGAGGAACATCGTGACCCCCGACGAGCTCGCCGACCGGCTGGAGCACGCCGCCATGAAGATCGGGCCCGCGGTCCAGAAGGGCGTCAAGCACACCGCGACCGTGGGCGCGGCCCGTATCCGCGGGAACGCCTCCGGCCGCCCGGGACCGAACGTCATCAGCGGCGACTACCGCAACTCGTGGCAGCCCGCCCCTGTGGTGCCGCTGCCGTACGGGGCGATGTGCACGATCGGCACGGACCGGCCGCAGGGGCGCCGTCTGGAGTGGGGGTTCGTCGGCACCGACAGCCTGGGGCGCTCCTACGACCAGCCGCCCTTCCCGCACGTCGAACCGGCCATCGGGTTCATCGGGGAGACCTTGCTGGCGCAGATGCGGCTCGCGGTAGCGGAGGTCCTCCTGTGATCGACAAGCGTCCGTTCACGAAAGCCCTGGCCGCCCTGATCGCCGCCGCGACCGGCAAGCAGGTGGGGGAGGGCCGCCGCCCGGATGGGGCCGGCCTGTCGCACTACTACATCCTCTACGCCCTACCGGGCACCTTCTCCGGCGCCCCCATCTCCGACCTCACCGAGGACGCCACCCTCACCTACCAGGTCACCTCCGTGTCCGGCCCGGACCCGGCCGACCCGGACAGCTACGGCACCCAGGACCAGTTGCAGTGGCTGGACGACAAGGCCCGCCGCGCGATCCTCGAACGCAACCCGGTCACCGGGAAGTGGCTCAACCCGCTTGCCGCGCCCGGCATCAAGGTCATGTCCCGTCAGCACGCCGGGGAAGCGGGGGAAACACCCGACGCAACCGATGCAATCATGAGTTCAGCGCAGAGATTCACCTTCCAGGTGACCAGCGTCTGACCCTCCTCAGGGCAGGCGCCAGTTTGACCGCACCGCGGCGGGACCCCACGCGGACGCCACCACCACAGGTGGCCGCCACCCATACACCACGTGTAAGGGGCCAGGTCCCGCCAAGGAGGGATTGAACGGCCCCGGGAACCAAGGGGCCCCACATGCTGCTGGCCAAGCCGAAGAAGTACATGCGGCGCGGCACGTCGAAGTTCTTCTTCGTGCCGACCATCGCCGCCGACTCGATGATCCCGACCCGGAGTGAGCTGTCCGCTGGCACCAACTTCTCCTCGTTCATCGCCGCGATGGACGGATGGACGGTCGCCAACCAGGAGATCGACACCCCGGACATGGCGGACACCTACGACTCCACCATCCCCGGCTCCGACAAGGCCGACTCCAGCTCTTTCACGTTCTACGAGGACGAAGAGGACGCCGACCTCGAGGGCATCTTCGCCAAGGGAACCACCGGGCATGTAGTCATCCTCCGCAAGGGCGACATCCCCGGCAACAACTCGATGGACGTGTTCGAGATCCGGGTCGCCTCGCAGTCCCCGCAGTACACCGCGGACAACGAGGCCGCGAAGTTCATGGTGACCTGCTCCATCACCTCCCGCCCGCTGCAGGGCGCTCCGGTGCCGGCCGCCGGCGTCGACGAGGTCCAGACGGTCACCATCACCGGCACCCCCACCGGGGGCACCTACACGCTCACCTTCTCCGGGCAGACCACGGCCGGGATCGCCTACAACGCGTCCGCGGCTGCGGTGCAGTCCGCGCTGGAGGCACTGTCGAACATCGCGGTCGGCGATGTGGTGTGCGCGGGCGGACCGCACCCCGGAACCCCGGTCACGGTCACCTTCGGCGGGAACTACGACGGCGCCGACGTCCCGCAGATGACCGCCTCCGCCTCCGGCCTCACCGGCGGCACCAGCCCGGCGGTCACCGTCACCACCACCACCCCCGGCGGCTGACCAGCGACCGCTGCCGTCCCCTTCAGTTCCTGGCCGGGCGCTCACATCGCTCCGGGAAGGGCGCTCGTCCGCCCGGCCAGGTCCGCCCCCGCTGACGAAGGACCCCACCTGCCATGACCGCCACCAAGAACGCCACCCCACCCGAGCCGCCCGCCGCCGCCGTGGCCGCGGACGCGCACTGGGCCGCCACCCGCGAACGCCTCCGCAACCGGCAGCGGCCCACCGCAACCCTGACGATCTGCGACGACGCCGACGCCAAGAAGGCACTGGTCGACGCCGAGTTCGCCGTACGTGCCGTCACCGCCTCCCTCCAGTCGGAGCCCGACGACCCCGGCCTGAAGGGGGACCTGGCCACCGCCGAGGAGACGCTCACCGCCGCCAGGACGGCCTTCGACGAGGTGGCGATCGTGCTGCGCTTCCAGGCGCTGCGCCGCCCCGACTTCGAGGACCTCAAGGCCAAGCACCCGCCGACCGAGGCCCAGGCCGAGGACAACCTCGTCGTCAACGTGGAAACCCTCGGCCCCGAACTGATCTCCGCGTCGTCCCTGGACGGGATCACCGCGGAGGACGCCAAGTACTACCTGGAGGAGTGGGGCGAAGGCGAGGCATCGGCGCTGTTCAACACGGCCTGGCACGTGCAGTCCAACGCCCGCATGGACCTGGGAAAAGGCTGACCGCCGATGCCCGCCTCCGCAGCGAACTCGCCGTGTGCCGCCAGTACGGGATCCCGCACAGCCAGTTCAAGGGCGTCGGAAACGGCACCTGGACCGAACGCGACCAGCACAAGGCACTCGCCTACGAGGAGTACTTGCGCGGCGCCTGCCCGCAGTGCGGCACCCGCGAGTCCGACTGGACCGACCCCGACGGCGAGTACGTGGAGGCGTACGTCGCCCAGTCCCACAAGTGCTTCGGCTGCGAGGAGATCGCCATGAAGCAGCGGGAGATCCCCGAAGGCCGGGCCGGGGACGGCATGAAGGTCCTCCTCATCCCAGCCAGCGTGCTGGCCGCCCAGCACATCCTCGACGAACTCGCTCACGCCCAGCAGCAGTAGCACAACACCCAGGAACGGACACGGAAAGGGAGGGGAGGGGCCGGTGCCCAACTGGAACCTGTCGGTGGACCTGCGCGGCCACGGCAACGACCTCGCCCAGTCCCTGAAGTCGTCCGCCAAGCACGCCCGTTCCCTCGGCTCCGCCGCCCGCACCGCCAAGAGCGAAGTCCGCGAACTCGGGACCGCCTCCCAGAACGCGGCCCGGCACATCAAGACCCTCGGCCGCGAGGCGAACACCGCGCAGCGGCACGTCAACCGGCTCGGCGACCAGGCGAACACCACCGCCCGACGGCTGGGCCGGTACGGGGACGCGGCCCGCACCGCCAACCGCAACGTCAACGCGCTCGGCGACCACTCCCGTACGGCGGGCCGGGACCTGGCCCGCATGTCCAGCCAGATCAACACCGCCGTCCGCGACCTGACCCGCCTCGCCCGGGCGGCCAGCGCCGCGGATGCCCGCCTGAACCGGATCGGCGGCGCCGGCGTCCTCGGGATGCGCCGCTACCGGCAGGAGACCAGCCGGGTGCGGGAGAGCGTCAAATCCCTGGCCGGGCTGGCGGCCGGGGTCGGCCTGACGCTGGGCGCGGTAGAGGTCGTCAAGGAGGGCAACGAGTACCAGCAGGCGATGAACGCGTTCGGGGCGACCACGAACGCCACCCAGCTGCAGATGCAGCGGGCCGCGGCCACCGCCAACCAGCTCGGCAACGACCTGAAACTCCCGGGGGCGACCGCCACCGACGCCGCCGAGGCCATGGTGGAACTCGCCAAGGCAGGCTTCCGCACCGACCAGGCCATCTCCGCGACCGGCGCCTCCCTCACTCTCGCATCCGCCGCCCAGGTCAATGCCGCCGACAGCGCGAAGTACCTCGGCGACATGATGGACCAGTTCGGCATGGGCGCCGACCAGGCCGGCCGTGCCGCCGACACCCTCGCCGCGACCGCCAACGCCGCGTCCGGCGACATCATCGACATCTACTACGCGATGAAGTACGCCGGGCCGGTGGCGCACGGCATGGGCGTCTCCATGCAGGAAGCCGCCTCCGCGGTCGGCATGCTCGGCAAGGCCGGCATCCTCGGCCAGACCGCCGGAACCACCCTGCGCGGCATGCTCGCCAACCTGGCCTCCCCGACCGCGCAGATGACCGAAGGCCTCGACGCCCTCGGCATCAGCGCCTTCGAC
Source organism: Streptomyces cylindrosporus (assembly GCF_022698165.1). Taxonomy (GTDB): domain Bacteria; phylum Actinomycetota; class Actinomycetes; order Streptomycetales; family Streptomycetaceae; genus Streptomyces; species Streptomyces cylindrosporus. The sequence continues at coordinate 4,095 of NZ_JALDAY010000024.1, read as the reverse complement.
GCGCAGGGCAACTTCAAGGGCCTGCGCTACGTCATCGACGGCCTGTCCAAGGCCCAGCACAAGATGTCCCAGCAGGATTTCGCCGCCGCCGTGAAGAAGGCCATGGGCAAACCGGCGATGGCGGGCGCGATCGCGCTGGCCCACCAGGGCACCGACAGCTTCGACGCGATGATGCAGGCCGTCTCCCAGACCGGCGCCGCCTCCCAGATCGCCGCCGCCAAGGGCAAGGGCCTCGCCGGCGCCATGCTCCAGCTGAAGACGCAGGCCCGCCAGACCGGCCTGACGCTCTACAAAGGGATGGCGCCCGGCCTGGAGTTCCTTACCCGCGGGCTGACCAAGGGCCTCTCCGACGCCACCCCGAGGATCGAACACTTTTTCAAGTACCTCAACGACGCCGCCAGCCTCTTCGGCCCGGACGTCGCGGCAGCCGCCCGCAGCGAGTTCTCCGGCATCAAGAACTCCGTCGCGGAGGTGGCCGACGGGTTCAAAGACCTGGGGCAGCAGGGCCTGGCCGACTTCCTGCACCTGCTGCTGACCATCGGCCAGACCGCCGTCGACGTCCTCACCAACCTGGCACACGGCGTCACCCCCGTCGTCGACGCGCTGGCCGACCTGTCGGGCGAGTCCGGCACAGTCGCCTCTACCCTGGACCTGGCCGTCACCGCCCTCGACCTTGCGGCGGGCGCCGTCAGTGCCCTGTCCACCGTCCTGGTCCCCATCGGACACCTGGTGGCGGGCCTGGTATCCGGATTCGCGAGCCTGCCCGGCCCAGTGCAGCAGTTCGTCCTGGCCGCACTCCTCGTCCGCCGCATCCAAGGCCCCATGGCTGGCCTCGCCGGCACCGTGTCCGGGCGCGTCACCGGCGCCTTCCGCGGCCTGAACGACCAGATGACCGTGCAGCGCACCCTCGCGGCGAACGCGGGCGTGTCCCTGTCCCGCTACGGCGCCGCCATGGCCGTCCTGCAGACCCGGGTCCCGGCCATCGGCCGGATGGGTACCGCGTTCCGTGACGCCGCCACCCAAGGCACGGGCTTCGCAGGAACCCTGCGCGGTATCACCGCTGCGGCCGGCACGGGGCTGCGCGGCGCAATGTCCGGCCTGATGGGCGCCATGGGCGGCCCGTGGGGTGTCGCCCTGACCGGGCTGACAGTCGGTCTCGGCCTGCTGGCCTCCTCCCAGCAGCAGGCCGCGGCGAAGGCAGCCGAGCACAAGGCCAACATCGACGGACTGACCTCCGCCATGCGCCAGTCCAACGGCGTCATCGACGAGAACGTCCGCCAGCAGGCCGCCCAGACCATCCAGAACACAAAAGCCACCGACGAGTTCGTACACGGCAACACGAAGCTCATGGACGTCATGGGCCAGCTGGGCTACAGCCTGTCCGATGTCACCGACTCCTACCTCGGCCAGGGCGAAAGCATCGACCAGCTTGCCAGCAAACTGGAGGTCCTCGCCAAGAAGAAGTACCAGGAGGCCAACCAGGAATCCCACGGACTCGGTGTCCTGGACCGACGCTCCGACGAGGCCAAGGCGGTAGAAAAGCAGTCGCAGCTCTACGGGGCCGCCGCCAAGGCCCTGCGAGGCATGTCCGGGGACGCGAAGGAGGCCGCGAAGAACGCCAAGGACCTGGACGCCGCCACCAAGGGCACCGGCGACGGGGCATCGGCCTACGACCGGCTGAAGGCGGCAGCCAAGGGCCTCGCCGACACCACCGCCGACGCCGACTCCCGCACCCGCGCCCTGCGCGAGGCGCTCGACCTGCTGTCCGGCGGCAGCGTGTCCCTGCAGGCCGCGCAGGCACGCGTGAACGAGGCCATCACCAACGCCAACGAGGCGATGAAGCAGGGCATCGACCACGCCGACGGCTGGGGCAAGGCGCTCATCCAGACCAACGGCACCCTGAACACCACCACGAAGAACGGCCAGTCCCTCTTCAACACCCTCAACACGATCGCCGACAGCAGCGCCCAGGCGTCGATCGCCGCCTACGACTTCGCCCAGTCCCAGGGCAAGGGCCTGCCGGAGTCCCTGAAGGCAGCCCAGGGGGAGATGACCAAGGCCCGCAAGGCCGCCACCGACCTTTTGGGCAGCTACGGCCTGACCGCCGCGCAGGCCGGGAAGGTCGCCGACTCCCTCGGCCTGATCCCCGGCCAGGTGTCGATCCTGCTGTCCACGAAGGGCGTCGACTCCACCCTCGCCGAGCTGATCGCGGTGCAGGCCGAGTTCCAGCAGTTCCCGACGAAGAAAACCGTGCGGGTCGACGCGCTCGGCGCGGGCGCGAAGAAGGAACTGGAGGAGATCGGCTACAAGATCGAGCTGATTCCCGGCACCCGCGAATACAAGATCACCGCGCCGACGAAGGCCGCCCGGGACCAACTCGACCTCCTCATCAACAAGCTGTCCGCAACCCCGGACGGCAAGGACGTGAAGGTCGACGCGAAGACCGCAGCCGCCATCAAGGATCTCGAGACGGTCCAGGCCAAGGTCAGCGCCACCAAGGGCAAGACCATCACCATGAGGGCGCCCACGGCTCAGGCGCGCGCCCAGCTCGAAGCCCTCGGATTCAAGATCCGCGACGTTCCGGGGTCGAAGAACGTCACCATTACCGTCCCCGCCGGAACCGCCAAGTCGCAGGTCGCTGCGATCCAGGCGGCCATCAACAGCCTCCATGGCAAGACGGTCACCAACTACGTCAACTCCATCGTCACCACGACGAAGAAGTCGGTGCACGAGGTAGTCGGCAAGGCGGACGGCGGCGTCGTCGACTACTACGCGTCCGGCGGCATCCAGCGCGGCGGCGTACGCCACTTCGCCGGCGGCACAGAGAACCACGTCGCGCAGATCGCCCCCGCCGGATCGTGGCGGGTATGGGGGGAGCCAGAGACTTTGGGGGAGGGCTACGTGCCCTTCGCCCCCTCCAAGCGGCCCCGCTCCCGGAAGATCACCGAGGAGATCGTGCGGCGCCTCGGCGGGAACCCAGCGGGCATCCAGTGGAACGCCGACGGCAACGTCACCGACTGGCGCTACGACCCGAACACCGGCTCCCTGTACTCCGCCTCCGACGCCGGGCAGGCCGGCCACAAGACCAAGAAAGTCAAGGTCAAGGTCAAGGGGAAGTGGCAGACCAAGGACGTCGAGTACTTCGACATCTCCGCGGTGGAGAAGAAGCTGAAGTCCGCCGCGAAGGCCACCCTGGCATGGAACAAGGACCTCGAGACCGTCGCGTCCCGCGCGGGCGGGGATGTCGCCGACGCGCTCGCCGCGATGGGCGAGGACGGCATGAAGATCGCCCACAAGATGGCCACCGGCTCCACCAAGTACATCAACGACATGGCCAAGGCCCTGCGCGACCTGCAGAAGACCGCCAAGGCCACCCTCACCGACTACACCCGGCAACTCGGCAACGCGAACAAGCTGAACAAGACGTTCTCCGACCAGCTGGCCCAGCTCGCCGCTATGGGCTACGGCGACCTCGCCGCCCAGCTGGCCGCGCAGAACGACGAGGCCGCCCAGCAGCTCGCCGCGGAGGCCGTGAAGAACCCGAAGAAGGCCGCCGAAGCGAACAAGCAGGCCCGCTCCGCGAACGACGCGCTCACCGCCGACCAGGTGTCCGAACTCGTCCAGATCATCGGCGCCATCCACAACCCGACCATCGGGATCCACCAGGTCGCCGCCGCCACCAGCCTCGGCGAAGACGAGATCATCGCGGTGGCGAACAAGGCGAAATCGCAGATCAGCAAGGCGCTGGGCAGCAAGGCCGTGAAGTTCCTCGCCGACCTGGGCCGCGCTAACAAGGGCCTCTCGTACGCCGACGGCGGCATCCGGGCCGGGATCTACGCCACCCAGGGCGGCCTCGTACGGTTCGCGGAGCCGGAGACCCACGGCGAGGCCTACGTCCCGCTCAGTCCCTCCAAGCGGCGCACCGCGCTGCCCGTCCTGAACGACGTGGCGCACCGCTTCGGTGTCGGCCTGACCGACGTGGCTGCATCCCGCGCTGTCCTCATCATCCGCGAGGGCGGCGATACCCACGTGCAGGTGACCGCCGTACGCACCGGCGCCACCGCCAGCGATATCGGAACGCAGGTCGGACGCAGC
>NZ_JALDAY010000023.1 GCF_022698165.1 Streptomyces cylindrosporus | reverse complement strand
GGGCCGTTCCGACGAGTGAGACTTTAGCGGATTCCCGGCCCCCGCGCTAATCGGGGGCCGCGTCCTTTCGAACGCGGATTCCTCATTTCGCAAATACGCATGGCAATTACGCGACGGCAGCCTGATCGACAGCAGTCGAGTAGTTGTTGGTACCTACGGAATGGCTGTCCGGGGACCGACCGGAGTCGGCTCTCACGTCGGACAACTCGAAGAACCTTACGTACCGCCCTGGGGCGTGTCAACTCGCGGCGAAGCGGCACCCCGGAGGCGTACCCTGGGCCCCATGACTACGCGTACGTGCACCCAGCTGTGGTGGGCCGCCTGACGGCGGCCGTACTGACGTATGCACTCAACGGCCGCCGCCTCGGCGGCCGTTCTCGTTTCTCCCTCCAGGGTCCTGAGGGCCGGCCGCTCGGGACGGCGGCCTCGACCAGGAGGTGGAGACGAGATGACGCGGGTTTTCAGCGGGGTCAAGCCGACCGGGCACCTGACGCTGGGGAACTACCTGGGGGCCATGCGGCAGTGGGCCGCGGTGGACCAGTACCGGGCGGACTCGTTGTTCTGCGTGGTGGATCTGCACGCGCTGACCGTGGACCACGATCCGGCGCGGGTGCGCAGGCTCAGTCGGCAGGCGGCGACCCTGTTGCTGGCGGTGGGGCTGGATCCGGAGCTGTGCACCGTGTTCGTACAGAGTCATGTGGACGAGCACGCCCGGCTGTCGTACGTGCTGGAGTGCGTGGCGACCGACGGCGAGATGCGGCGGATGATCCAGTACAAGGAGAAGGCCGCGCGGGAGCGGGAGCGTGGGGGCAGCGTGCGGTTGTCGCTGCTGACGTATCCCGTGTTGATGGCGGCGGACATCCTGGCCTACGGGGCGGACGAGGTGCCGGTCGGGGACGACCAGGCGCAGCACGTGGAGCTGACGCGGGATCTGGCGGTGCGGTTCAACCAGCGGTACGGGCACACGTTCGTGGTGCCGCGGGCCACCGTGCCGCCGGTGGCCGCGCGGGTCATGAGTCTGCAGGATCCGGGTTCGAAGATGGGGAAGTCGGACGACGCCGGGCCGGGGATCGTCTATCTGCTCGACGAACCGGAGGTCGTGCGGAAGAAGGTCATGCGGGCCGTGACCGACAGCGGGCGGGAGGTCGTCTACGACCGGGAGGAGCGGCCCGGGCTCGCGAATCTGCTGGAGATCCTCGCCGCGTGCACGGGTGGGAACCCGGAGGCCCTGAGCGGTGTATATGAGTCGTACGGCTCCTTGAAGAAGGACACCGCAGAGGCCGTGGTCGAGCTCCTCAGGCCCGTACAGGAGAGGCACAGGGCGCTGTGCGCCGATCCGGGCTACGTGGAGGGGGTGTTGCGGGATGGCGCGGAGAGGGCTCGGGCGATGGCCCGGCCGACCGTGGATGCCGCTTATCGCGCGATCGGGCTGCTGCCGGCCGTTTCCGATACGGACGCGGGTGTGGTGCTGAACGCGGCGCGGTAGGCGCGCGGGCTGGTGGCGAGGCGCGATGCGAAGTGCTGGCGCATCGTGACCTCGCTGCCGAAGCCGGCGCGGCGGGCCACCTCGGGCATGGGCAGGTCGGTGCGTTCGAGGAGTTTCTGGGCGGCTGCGATGCGCTGGTCGAGCAGCCAGCGGAGCGGTGTCGTGCCGGTCTCCGCCGTGAAGTGGCGGGCGAAGCTGCGTGCGGACATGCCTGCGTGGGCGGCCAGGTCGGCGACGGTGAGCGGTTCGTGCAGGTGGCGCAGGGCGTGTTCGCGTACGGCGGCGAGGGTGTCGGCGTCGCGGTCGGTGCGTGGTGTGGGGTGCTCGATGAACTGTGCCTGGGTGCCGGTGCGGAAGGGGGCGGTGACCATCGAGCGGGCGATGGTGGCGGCGGCTTCGGCGCCGTGGGAGCGGCGGACGAGGTGGAGGCAGAGGTCGATGCCGGCTGCGGTGCCGGCGGCGGTCCAGATGTTGTGGTCCTCGATGAACAGGGCGTCGGGGACGACGGTGACCTGGGGGTGGTGTGCGCGGAGGAGGTCGATCAGGTTCCAGTGGGTGATGGCTCGGCGGCCGTCGAGGAGGCCGGCCTGGGCGAGGGTGAAGGCTCCGCCGCAGAGGGCGGCGATGGTGGTGCCGCGGGCATGGGCGCGGCGCAGGGCGTCGAGGACGGGGGTGGGTGCGGGGGTGAGGTGGTCGTCGAGGCCGGGGACGACGATCAGGTCGGCGCGGGACAGCCAGGTGAGGGTGCGGTCGGGCAGGAGGGCCATGCCGCCGCGCATGGGGACGGGGGTGGTGGTGTCGGTGGCGACCCGGCGGAGGTCGAAGGCGGGGGCGCCGCGGTCGGTGCGGTCGGTTCCCCAGACCTCGGTGATGACGGAGACGTCGAAGGCGCGGATACCGGGGAAGGCGAGGAGAGCGATGCGGTAGGGGGTGACCACGGTTGGCAGTAAACCATCGATCGATGGCTTCTGTGCCCCTGGGGCGGCGGGCGACGCGCCTACAGGATTGGGGGCATGGACATCGCAGAGAACGCAGCGCTGGTGGTCGTGGACGTGCAGAAGGGCTTCGAGGAGGCCGACTTCTGGGGGCCGCGGAACAACCCGGAGGCCGATGACAACATCGCGGAGCTCATCGACGTATGGCAGGCGACGGGGCGGCCGGTCGTCTTCGTGCGGCATGACTCGCTGAAGCCGGAGTCGCCGTTGCGGCCGGGGTACGAGGGCAACGACCTGAAGGACTACGTGCAGGAGAGGAGGGGGAAGGGTGCCGGGCCGGAGCTGTTCCTCACGAAGACCGTGAACTCGGCCTTCCTCGGATCGCCGGATCTGGGGGGCTGGCTGAGCGAGGCCGGGATCTCGCAGTTCGTGCTGGCGGGGATCCAGACCAACATGTGCGTGGAGACGACGGCCCGGATGGGCGGGAATCTCGGGTACGACGTGGTGGTGGCGTACGACGCGACGTACACCTTCGACCTGGAGGGTCCGTTCGGCTGGCGGCGGAGTGCGGACGAGGTCGCGCAGGCCTCGGCGGTGTCGCTGCACGGGGGCGGGTTCGCGCGGGTGGTGACCACGAAGGAGGTGGTGGACGCGGCGCGGTGACCGCCCTCGGGCGGGCGGCGCCGGTCAGTCCTTGTTGCCGGAGGCCAGGGCGCGGCTGCGGTCGCGGGCGGCTTCGAGGGCGGCGATGAGGGCGGCTCGTACGCCGTGGTTCTCGAGTTCGCGGATGGCGTTGATGGTCGTGCCGGCGGGGGAGGTGACGTTCTCGCGGAGCTTGACCGGGTGTTCGCCGCTGTCGCGGAGCATGGTCGCGGCGCCGATCGCGGACTGGACGATCAGGTCGTGGGCCTTGTCGCGGGGCAGGCCGAGGAGGATGCCGGCGTCGGTCATGGCTTCGACGAGATAGAAGAAGTACGCCGGACCCGAGCCGGACAGTGCCGTGCAGGCGTCCTGCTGGGACTCGGGGACGCGGAGCGTCTTGCCGACGGCGCCGAAGATCTCCTCGGCGTGCGCGAGATGGTCGGCGGTGGCGTGGGTGCCGGCGGAGATGACGGACATGGCCTCGTCGACGAGGGCGGGGGTGTTCGTCATGACGCGGACGACGGGGGTGCCTTCGGCGAGGCGCTCCTCGAAGAAGGAGGTGGGGATGCCGGCGGCGCCGCTGATGACCAGGCGGTCGGCGGGGACGTGCGGGGCGAGTTCGGTCAGGAGGGTGCCCATGTCCTGCGGCTTGACCGTGAGGATCAGGGTGTCGGCGGTCTTGGCGGCTTCCGGGTTGGTGACCGGGGTGACTCCGTAGCGGGTGCGGAGTTCTTCGGCTCGCTCCGGGCGGCGGGCGGTGACCAGGAGGTCGGCCGGGGCCCAGCCGCCCCGGATCATCCCGCTGAGCAGGGCTTCGCCGATCTTGCCGGTGCCGAGGACTGCGACTTTCTGGGTCATGGGCCCATCCTCGCACTGGCAGTGCGGGGCCGGGGGTGGCCGTCCGGCTGGCGGAACGCGGTCACGCGGTGCGCCTCCTGAGGGTGGCCGCGCCCAGGCACAGCACCAGCAGGGCGCTGCCCGCGACGATGAGGACGTCCCGGACGAAGGTGGCCGTCATGTCGGTGTGCTTGAGGACCTCGTTCATGCCGTCGACGGCGTAGGACATGGGCAGGACGTTGGAGATGGCCTCCAGGGCGGGGTGCATGTTGTCGCGGGGGGTGAACAGGCCGCACAGGAGGATCTGGGGGAAGATCACGGCCGGCATGAACTGGACGGCCTGGAACTCGGAGGCCGCGAACGCGGAGACGAACAGGCCGAGGGCGGTGCCGAGCAGGGCGTCGAGGAGGGCGACCAGGAGGAGGAGCCAGGGGCTGCCGGTGACGTCGAGGCCGAGGGCCCAGAGCGCGAGGCCGGTGGCGAGGGCGGACTGGATGATCGCGAGGGCGCCGAAGGCGAGGGCGTAGCCGGCGATCAGGTCGCCCTTGCCGAGCGGCATCGCGAGGAGGCGTTCGAGGGTGCCGGAGGTGCGTTCGCGCAGGGTGGCGATGGAGGTGACCAGGAACATCGTGATCAGGGGGAAGATCCCGAGGAGCGAGGCGCCGATGTTGTCGAAGGTCTGCGGGCTGCCGTCGAAGACGTAGCGCAGCAGGACCAGCAGCAGGCAGGGGACCAGGATCAGCAGCGCGATGGTGCGCGGGTCGTGGCGGAGCTGGCGCAGGACGCGGGCGGCGGTCGCGGTGGTGCGGGAGAGGTTCAGCGCGCTGGTGGGCGCGGGCGTGATCGTCGTACCGGACAGGGTCGTCGTACTCATCGGGTCGTCTCTTTCTCGCGGGCGGCCGCGGTGGCCTGGTCGACCAGGTGCAGGAAGGCGGCCTCGACCGTGTCGGAGCCGGTGTTCGTGCGCAGGGCGTCCGGGGTGTCGTCGGCGAGGATCTCGCCCTCGCGCATGAGCAGGAGGCGGTGGCAGCGCTCGGCCTCGTCCATGACGTGGGAGGAGATGAGGAGGGTGGCGCCGCGGGTGGCGGCGATGTCGTGGAAGAGGTTCCAGAGGTCGCGGCGCAAGACCGGATCGAGGCCGACGGTGGGTTCGTCGAGGACGAGGAGTTCGGGGCTGCCGAGGAGGGCGACGGCGAGGGAGACGCGGCTGCGCTGGCCGCCGGAGAGGTTGCCGGCGAGGGAGTCGGCGTGGGAGGTGAGGTCCACGTCGTCGAGGACGCGGGTGACGTCCTGGTGGCGCTCGGCGGTGGGGCGGCCGGGGGCGAGGATCGCGGTGAAGTAGTCGAGGTTCTGGCGGATGGTCAGGTCGTCGTAGACGGAGGGGGCCTGGGTGACGTAGCCGATGCGGGTGCGCAGGGTGGGGTGGCCGGCGGGGCGGCCGAGGACTTCGAGGGTGCCGGTGACCTTGGCCTGAGTGCCGACGATCGAGCGCATGAGGGTCGACTTGCCGCAGCCGGAGGGACCGAGCAGGCCGGTGATCTGACCGCGCGGGACGGTGAAGTCGAGGCCGCGCAGGACGGTGCGGGGGCCGCGGACGACGGTGAGGGCGTCGGCGCGGACGGCGGGAGTGCCGGACGCCTGCTCCGGGCCGGACGCCGCGCCGGATGCCGGCTCGGGGTCGGGCGTCTCGTCGGCACCCCGATTTATATTCATCATGTGCGGAACATTCCTCTTCTCGGCGGGCCGTGTCAAGCGGAGGCGCGTTCGGCGGCGCAGGCGTGTGTCGGCGTGAACGGAGGAAGGCGGTCCGGCCCGTACGCCTCCGCCGTCATCGCGGCGAAACACGAACCCGGTGCGCGATCAACTCCCTTTCCCGACAATGGATTTCAGTGCGAGGTCATATGCCGCGCACGTTCGTCCGCCGTGCCCTCCCCCGGTGCGGCGCCCACGCATCTCCCGCTGCTCAGCTGCTCTCAGGAGGTGCACCCGTCATGCGCATGCGCAGTGACGTACGCAAGGCCGATCTGCTCGCTTCTCTCGTCGTGTTTCTCGTCGCGCTGCCGCTGTGTGTGGGCGTCGCCGTCGCCTCCGGGGTGCCGGCCGAGTTGGGGCTGGTCACCGGGATCGTGGGCGGGCTGGTCGCCGGAGCGCTGCCCGGCAGCAGCCTCCAGGTCAGCGGGCCGGCCGCCGGATTGACCGTGCTCGTCCACGAGGCCGTGGACTCCTACGGCGTCGAGGCGCTCGGGGTGCTGGTGTTCGGGGCCGGGCTGGTGCAGCTCGGGCTCGGGGCGCTGCGGCTCGGGCGGTGGTTCAGGGCCGTGTCGGCGGCCGTGGTGCAGGGGATGCTCGCCGGGATCGGGCTGGTGCTGATCGCCGGGCAGGTGTACGCGCTGGGCGACGCGAGCGCGCCGGCGAGCGGGCTCGGGAAGCTCGCCGGGCTGGTGTCGCTGCCGGGGAGGGCCGATCCGGTGGCGTTGTCAGTGGGGGCTGCCACTATTGCCGTACTGCTGCTGTGGCCGCGTTGGCGCAGGGGGGCGCGGGTGGTGCCTGCGCCGCTGGTCGCGGTGGCGGTGGTGTCGGCGGTGACCGGGCTGTTCGACCTGGGGGTGCGACGGGTCGAGGTGCACGGTCTGGCCGATGCGGTACGACTCCCCGAGGCGGCGGACTTCGGGCGGCTGACGGAAGTGGGGGTGATCGGGACCGTCGTGGCGTTCGCGTTGATCGCGTCGGCGGAGTCGTTGTTCAGCGCGACGGCGGTGGACCGGCTGCACCAAGGGCGGCGGACCGACTACGACCGGGAGCTGATGGCGCAGGGCGCGGGGAACGCGGTGTGCGGGGTGCTGGGGGCGCTGCCGATGACTGCGGTGATCGTGCGCAGTGCGGCGAACGTGCAGGCAGGGGCGCGTACGAAGGCCTCCCGGGTGCTGCACGGGGTGTGGCTGCTGCTGTTCACGGCTGTCGTGCCCGGGGTGCTCGGGCTGATCCCGGTGGCGGCGCTGGCCGGGCTGCTGGTGCACGCTGGCTGCAAGCTCGTGCCGGTGCGGGAGGTGCGCGGGCTGTGGCGCGGGCACCGTGGGGAGGTGGTCGTGCTGGTGGTGACCGCGGGCGCGATCGTCGTCGGCAATCTGCTGGAGGGGGTGCTGGTGGGGCTGGCGCTGGCGGTGGCCAAGACGGCGTGGGAGGCCAGCCATGTGCACGTCGAGACGGAGGACCGTGGAGAGGCCGGGCTCGTGGTCCGCGTCCTCGGCCATGCGACGTTCCTGCGGCTGCCGAAGCTGCTGGACGCGTTGGAGGCACTGCCGCGGGACCGGGCGGTACGGCTGGAACTGGACGGGCTGCGGCATGTTGACCATGCGTGCGCGGCGGCCTTGGAGGGGTGGGCGGCCGGGCATGGCGGGAGTGAGGGGAATGGGATGAGTGGGGGGAATGGGATGGCGACGATCAGCAGGATGCCGTAGCCCTGTGTGGTGGGTGGCCGTCGGCCTCGGCGTCATGGGGTGGCGACGATCAGCAGGACGTCGTAGACCTCCTCGACCGTGCCGTCGGGGAAGGTCTGCAGCAGGCGTTCGCGCTCCTCGGCGAGGAAGGCGCCCGTCTTCTCCTCGCCCTGGACCAGGAAGATCGAGTGGCTTCCGAGGTTGGCGAGGTGGGTGTCGATCGGGACGTGCCGGCTCCAGCGGACGATGTGGCCGGCGTGGTCCGGCATGTCCGGGACGCCCTTGAAGGCGAGTGCGGTCCGCATCTCCGGCGCGCCCCGCTTGTTGTTGTGCACGCCGTTGAAGTGGGCGCGGATGCGGTCGGCCTGCTCGGTGATCCACGGGACGTCGGCCGGATCCATGTTCCACCACAGGGCGAGCGCACCGCCCGGACGCAGCACTCGCCGTGCCTCGGGAACGGCGCGGGCCGGCTCGGTCCAGTGCCACGCCTGGGCGTAGGTGACGAAGTCGACGGAGGCGTCGGCGAGGGGGAGGGCGTTGCCGTCGCCGCGGACGATCGGGACGTCGGGGAGGGTGCGGCGGAACTGGGCCGCCATGCCGTCACCGGGCTCCACGGCGATCACCTCGGCACCGCGCCCGTGCAGCAACGCGGTGGCGATCCCGGTACCGGCCCCGACGTCCGCGACCCGGGCTCCGGCGAGGGGGCGGCCGGCGAGCTCGTCGATCGCGTCGAAGAGGGCGGGCGGGTAGGAGGGGCGGTTGGCGGCGTACTGGGCCGCGGCGGCGTTGAAGGAGTGGGCGCGGGTGGTGTCGGAGGGGGCCGTCATATGGCCATGGTGGCGTAGTTGGGTGCAGGGGGCAGTGAGTTTTTGGTGAGAGGGGGTGGGAGGGGGCGATACCGGCGGGGCCTGTCAGACTCCGGGCCCCGGCGACGGGCTTCGATAGCGGCTCCCGGCTCCCGCCCTCCGGCCCCCGGCTCCCGACTCCCGCCCTCCGGCCCCCGGCCTCCGGCTTCCCGCTTCCGGCTCCCGACTTCCGGCTCCCGACTTCCGGCTCCCGCCCTCCGGCCCCCGCTTCCGGCTCCCGGCTCCCACCTTCCGGCTCCCCGCGGCAAGCTCCGGCCTCGGTTTCGGCCCTGGCCCTGACTCCAACCCCGGCTCCCGGTGGCAGGCGGCAACTCCCGTTGCCTCCCGTGCCCTCCCCTCCCGTCCCCTCTCATCGCCTCCCGCGGCAATGACCCGCTCAGGCCACAAGGGCCCGCAGGCGGCGCTACGTGCGGCGGCGCTTCTTCGACGGGTTGCCGGTGCGGCGCGTGGTGCGTTTCTCGTGTTGTCTGACTGCCGCCTCGTACTCCTCGCGGTGGAGCTTCTCGCCGGGCGCCTCCGTGAGGGTGCGGAAGAAGTAGGCGAGGAGGGAGCCGACGAAGCCGATCGCGAGGAGGCCGCGGAGGGAGGCCTGGCGGTCGGGGTCGGGGCGCTTGCTGAAGGAGTCCCACGTGTTGCGGAACGCGAGCGCGCTGCAGATCGCGAACATGGCGACGACGAGGATGTTCACGAAGGCGCCGGTGTCGGCGATCTGGAGGCCCTCGTAGGCGAAGCGGAGGACGAGGCAGGAGGCGACGGCGGCGACCAGGGAGCCGACCGCCGCGCCGATGCGGCGGGCGGGGTAGCCGTTGTCGTGGTCCACCCAGGTGGTACCGAAGAACCGGATCGGTTCCGGGCGGGGACCGGTGGAGCCCGCCGGGCCCGCCGAGGTGCCGTTTTCGTCGCTCACGGGACGATTATGGCTCCGCGGCGGGGGCGGGCTCCTTCCGGGTCAGGGCGGGTCAACCGCAGCGGGACGCCCCGTAGCCGTCACTGCCGGTGTGGACGTAGGCGTCCGAGACGTACTCGCCGTTCAGTAGACGCCGAGCCCAGCACTCAGCTGCAGCGGGACGCCACGTAGCCGTCGCTGCCCGTGAGGACGTACGCGTCCGCGACGAACTCGCCGTCGTCGATGTTGTCCCAGATGTTCGAGGTGCCGTACGGGCCCGAGACCGTCGTGCCCGGCGTCTGGCAGAAGATCGGGACCTTCGCGCCTTCCGGCAGGACACGGACGATGCCGTACTGGGTGCCGGGGCCGCGGCGGACGTTGAGGCGGACGCCCGGGGCGACCGGGTAGTAGTGCAGGGCCTCCGCGGCGACGGCCGCCGCCGCGACGGACTCGCCCTCGCTGCTTCCGGCCTCGTCGACGTGGTCAACAGACATGAAAAACCTCCCCCGTTGAGCCCCATGAATGCCATGGGGTCCCGTTGATTCCCCTAAAACACGCCATGAAACACATGTACGCAACTCGCACGCGAACGCTAGCAAGCCGCCTCGGTCCCGTACGAGTAATCGACTAGGCTCCGTGCGTCGCGCGCGCGGACGAACAGCACGGGGGTGGTTCCATGGCGCCACAGCACAACAGCGGGGCCGGCGCGGAAGCGGAACTTCCCGAATACGCCGGTCACTACCGTCTCGAGTCATGCCTGGGCTCCGGCGGCATGGGCGTCGTGCACCTGGCCCGGAGCACCTCCGGCATGAAGCTCGCAGTGAAGGTCGTACACGCCGAATTCGCCAAGGACCCCGAGTTCAGAGGGCGTTTCCGGCAGGAGGTCGCGGCCGCTCGGCGGGTCAGCGGCGCCTTCACCGCGTCCGTCGTCGACGCCGACCCGGAGGCCGAACGGCCCTGGATGGCCACACTGTTCATCCCCGGTCCGACCCTCTCCGATCATGTGAAGCGGAACGGGCCGATGCCCCCGGACCAGTTGCGCCGCCTGATGGCGGGACTGGCCGAGGCCATGCGCGACATCCACCGCGTCGGCGTCGTGCACCGCGATCTGAAGCCGAGCAACGTGCTGCTCGCCGAGGACGGTCCGAAGGTCATCGACTTCGGCATTTCTCGGCCAAAGGACAGCGAACTGCGCACCGAGACCGGGAAGTTGATCGGCACCCCGCCCTTCATGGCGCCCGAGCAGTTCCGGCGGCCCCGGGAGGTCGGGCCCGCCGCAGACGTCTTCGCCCTCGGCTCCGTGCTGGTGCACGCCGCGACCGGCCGGGGCCCGTTCGACTCCGACAGCCCGTACGTGGTCGCCTACCAGGTCGTCCATGACGAGCCGGACCTCACCGGCGTACCGGAGGACCTCGCTCCGCTGGTGCTGCGCTGCCTCGCCAAGGAGCCCGAGGAGCGGCCCACCCCCGACGAGCTGATGCGGGAACTGCGGTCACGCGCGGCCTCGTACGACACCCAGGCGTTCATACCGGCGCAGCGGACGGGTGATGCGCCGCCGCTGTTCCCGGAATCCCGTGTCGAGGAAGTCGACGAAGCCCGGGGAGACGAAGCCCGGGAAGGCGGAGAGGAAGGCGGAGAGGAAGGCGGAGAAACGGCGCGACGGCCCAAGCCGCGCCGCCTGTCCGCCAAGGCGCTGCTCGTCGCCGGTGCGGCCCTCGTCCTCGTCGTCGGCGGTGTGCTCGCCTCGGTGCAGCTGCTCGGCGGAGGGGATCCTTCCGCCGCGCGGGGCACGGCGCCGCACACCTCCCCCGCCGCGTTCCGCGCGTGGGCGGCAAAGCCCGTGTCCGACAGCAAGGGGCAGGCCAGGTGCTCGTACGCCGCGGGGAAGCTGCTCTGCTCCCGGCCCGGCACGGTGTTCGCCCTCGACCCGTCCGACGGCGAGCTGCTGTGGCGGCACTCGGCCGGTACGACGCAGTACAGCGCCGCCCCGGTCGTGTCGGGTGGTCTGGTGCAGCCCCTCCCCGACCACGGCCGGCGTCTGGAGGCGCTCGACCCGGCCTCGGGCAAGGTCCGTTGGACGCGGGACGTGCCTGCCTACGAGTCGCTGCAGCAGGTCGGCGGCATGCTTCTGCTGACCCACGCGGACGGCAAGGTCACCGGCGTCGACAGCGCGACCGGCGACACGAAGTGGTCCCGGTCGATGCCGGGCGACGGGCCGCCGGTCTTCTCCTCGTTCCCGGGTGACCCGTTGGCGTACATCACGAACGTCTCCGCCGACGGGGCGAGTACGCGGGTCGTCGCGGTGGATCCCGTCACGGGTGACGTGCGTTGGGACGTCCGGCTGGACGGGTCCCTGCAGTCGGTCGGCAGCGCCGGCGGCTCGGTCTTCTTCCTCGCGGACGACCTGGTCTACGGGGACACGCAGGCGGTGGTCCGCTACGACCCCCGCTCCGGGTCGACGCACCGGGTGACTCTGCCGGTCCGCCGCCCGAGCGCCCACGCCACCGTGCGCGGCGGCGTCGTCTACCTGCTGGCCGCCGGGGGCTCCCTGGAGGCCGTGGACACGACCTCGGGCAAGCAGCTGTGGAACATCGAGACCTCGGTGAGCCGGGGCTCGGCGCCGGTCGTCGACGACAGTTACGTCTACTTCAGCGCCGCCGACGGCCGTCTGCTCGCCGTGGACGCCCGCAAGGGCACCCTCGCCGGACAGACCCCGGCCCGCCTCGGCGCGGACTCGGGCCAGACGGTGACCGCCGCCCTCCCCCAACCGGTCCTCGCCAACACCCACGTCTACGCCACCGCCCCCGACGGCACGGTCTTCGCGGTGGACGCCGGTAAGCCGGCGGGCTGGTAACGGACGTATCCCACCCGCCAGTCGGACTGCACAGACCCGCCAGTCGAACCGCACGGGCCCGCCGGCCGGGTTTGCGCGCCCCCCGCCAGCCGGGCCGAGGGATGCACGCCGACCAGGTTGCGCGGCCACCGCCAGCCAGGCCGCGAGACGCCCGCCGACCGGATTGCGCGGCCACCGCCAACCAGGCCGCGAGACGCCCGCCAACCGGATTGCGCGGCCACCGCCAACCAGGCCGTGACTCGCCCCCCGACCGGGCTGCGCGGCCATCGCCAGCCGGCCGTGAGACCCCCGTCAGCTCGGCCGCGCGGCCACCCCTCGGCCCTCGGCCCTGATCCCCGCCCACCGCTCGGCCCGCGCCCCCGCCCACCTCGTACGCACGCGAAAGGGCCGCCCCCGAAGGGACGGCCCTGAATACTCGCGGCCCCGTCAGCCCGACCGTGTCGCCCGGCCTCCTCGACCCGACCTTGCAGCCGGGCCCCCTCGGCCGGGCCCGGTCAGCCCCGCCCGGTCAGCCCCGCCCGGTCACCCCGGCCCGGTCACCCCGGCCCGGTCAGCCCAGCCCGGTCAGCCCAGCTTAGACACGTCCCGTACCGCGCCCTTGTCCGCGCTCGTCGCCATCGCCGCGTACGCCCGCAGCGCCGCCGACACCTTCCGCTCCCGCGACTTGGGCGCGTACACGCCACCCAGCGCCGCCTCCCGCCGCGCGAGCTCGGCCTCGTCCACCAGCAGCTCGATCGTGCGGTTCGGGATGTCGATGCGGATGCGGTCGCCGTCCTCGACCAGCGCGATCGTGCCGCCGGACGCCGCCTCGGGCGACGCGTGGCCGATCGACAGACCCGACGTGCCGCCGGAGAAGCGGCCGTCGGTGATCAGGGCGCAGGTCTTGCCGAGGCCGCGGCCCTTGAGGAAGGAGGTGGGGTAGAGCATCTCCTGCATGCCGGGGCCGCCCTTCGGGCCCTCGTAACGGATGACGACCACGTCGCCGTCCGTGACCTGCTTGTTGAGGATCTTCTCGACGGCCTCCTCCTGCGACTCGCAGACGACCGCCGGGCCCTCGAAGGTCCAGATCGACTCGTCCACGCCGGCCGTCTTCACGACGCAGCCGTCGACCGCGAGGTTGCCCTTGAGGACCGCGAGGCCGCCGTCCTTCGAGTACGCGTGCTCGACGGAGCGGATGCACCCCTCGGCCGCGTCCTCGTCCAGCGCCTCCCAGCGCTCGGACTGCGAGAAGGCCTCGGCGGAGCGGACGCAGCCGGGGGCCGCGTGCCACAGTTCCACGGCCTCGGGGGACGGGGAGCCGCCTCGCACGTCCCACGTCTTCAGCCAGTCCGCCAGGGACGGGCTGTGGACCGAGTGGACGTCCTCGTTGAGCAGGCCCGCGCGGTGCAGCTCGCCCAGCAGGGCGGGGATGCCGCCGGCGCGGTGCACGTCCTCCATGTAGTACGTGCGGTTCTTGGCGACGTTCGGGGCGACCTTCGCCAGGCACGGCACCCGCCGCGAGACCTCGTTGATCTCCTCCAGGCCGAACGGGACGCCCGCCTCCTGGGCCGCCGCGAGGAGGTGCAGGATCGTGTTCGTGGAGCCGCCCATCGCGATGTCCAGGGCCATCGCGTTCTCGAAGGCCGAGAAGGACGCGATCGAGCGCGGCAGGACCGTCTCGTCGTCCTGCTCGTAGTAGCGCCGGGTGATGTCCATCACAGTGCGGGCGGCGGCCTCGTACAGGCCCTTGCGGGCCGTGTGCGTGGCCAGGACCGAGCCGTTGCCGGGGAGGGAGAGGCCGATGGCCTCGGTCAGGCAGTTCATCGAGTTGGCGGTGAACATGCCGGAGCAGGAGCCACAGGTCGGACAGGCGTTCTCCTCGATACGGAGGATGTCCTCGTCCGAGATCTTGTCGTTCACGGCGTCGGAGATCGCGTCGACCAGGTCGAGCGTACGGACCGTGCCGTCGACGAGGGTCGCGCGGCCGGACTCCATCGGGCCGCCGGAGACGAAGACCGTCGGGATGTTCAGGCGCAGGGCCGCGTTCAGCATGCCCGGCGTGATCTTGTCGCAGTTGGAGATGCAGATCAGGGCGTCCGCGCAGTGGGCCTCGACCATGTACTCGACCGAGTCGGCGATCAGGTCGCGGGAGGGCAGGCTGTACAGCATGCCGCCGTGGCCCATCGCGATGCCGTCGTCGACCGCGATCGTGTTGAACTCGCGCGGGATGCCGCCCGCCTCGACGATCGCCTCGGAGACGATCCGGCCGACCGGCTGCAGGTGGGTGTGGCCCGGCACGAACTCGGTGAAGGAGTTGGCGACCGCGATGATCGGCTTGCGGCCGATGTCCGCACCGGGTACACCGGAGGCGCGCATAAGGGCGCGGGCGCCCGCCATGTTGCGGCCGTGGGTGACTGTGCGGGACCTCAGCTCGGGCATCGTCGCTCGCTCCTTCAGACAGTTCTGGCTGCTACCGAGCGTACGCCGGTCCTCCGGGGAGCCGAGACGGTGTCCGGAATCCAAGACGCCGGTCTCAGGAATCCTGATCTCACCAGATCTCAGTAATCCAGGGCTCAGGAATCAGGGCCCGGTCAAATGCCCCTGCACCACCGGCGCCACCCGCGCGATCACCTGTTCCACGTCCGCCGAGGCCAGCGGCTCGACCTTGATGACGTACCGCAGCATCGCGCAGCCCACCAGCTGCGCCGCCGCCAGCTCGGCGCGCAGCTCGGCGTCCGGCTGGTCGAGCTGCGCGGCGACCCGGCGCAGCAGCTGGGAGGCGACCAGCCGGCGGAAGACGGCCGCCGCGGCCTCGTTGTTGACCGCGGAGCGGAGAATCGCCAGCAGGGGCGTACGGGTGGTGGGGTTCTCCCAGATGCCGAAGATGAACCTGGTCAGGCGCTCGCCGACGCCGTCCAGCGGGCCCTCGGCGACCGCCTCCGGCGCGTTCAGCGCGGGCGCGAAGGCGACCTCGATGGCCGCCTCGAAGACCTGTTCCTTGGTGCCGAAGTAGTGGTGCACCAGCGCGGAGTCCACGCCGGCCGCCTTCGCGATGCCCCGCACGGACGTCTTGTCGTACCCGCGTTCGGAGAACTCCTCGCGGGCCACGTTCAGGATCCGGTCCCGGGTGTCCGCCGACTCGACCCGGGTACGGCGGCCGCGGCGCCGGGCGGCGGTGTCGGTCACGGCCGGGGCACCTTCACGGCGGAGGCGAGGTGGAGCCGGGTGAAGGCGAGCGCCTCCGCCAGGTCGGCCTCGCGTTCGGCGCCGGACATCGCGCGCCGGGTGTTGACCTCGATGACGACATGGCCGTCGAAGCCGGTCAGGGCGAGACGTTCCAGCAGCTCGGCGCAGGGCTGGCTGCCGCGGCCCGGGACGAGGTGCTCGTCCTTGGCCGAACCCCTGCCGTCCGCGAGATGGACGTGTCCGAGCCGGTCGCCCATGCGGTCGACCATGTGCATCGCGTCGGAGCGGGCCGTGGCGGAGTGACTGAGATCGATCGTGAAGTGACGGTAGTCCTCCTTCGTCACGTCCCAGTCGGGGGCGTACGCGAGCATCTCGCGGTCCCGGTAGCGCCACGGGTACATGTTCTCGACGGCGAACCGCACGTCCGTCTCGTTCGCCATCCGCCAGATCCCGGTGACGAAATCGCGGGCGTACTGGCGCTGCCAGCGGAACGGGGGGTGTACGACCACCGTGGTCGCCCCCAGCTTCTCCGCCGCCGCCCGGGCGCGCTGGAGCTTGATCCAGGGGTCCGTCGACCAGACCCGCTGCGTGATCAGCAGGCAGGGGGCGTGGACCGCGAGGATCGGGATGCGGTGGTAGTCGCTCAGTCTGCGCAGCGCCTCGATGTCCTGGCTGACCGGGTCGGTCCACACCATGACCTCGACACCGTCGTACCCGAGGCGCGCGGCGATCTCGAAGGCCGTCGCCGTGGACTCCGGGTACACGGAGGCCGTGGACAGCGCGACCTTCGCATCCGGGATGCGTACGACTGGCTCCGCCATGCCGACAGGTTACGGGGTACGGGTGAGTGGAGCCGCGCGCCTATTGGCCGTTGTGGGGTTCGCCATAGGCGGGTGCGGGTTCGTGGGGGCTTGTCGCGCCCACGCGGCGGAGCCGCAAATCGATACAGCCCCGCGCCCCCAGGAAGGCATCTACACGGAACCCATGTGATCAAGTCGGCGCAGGATCACGCCTTCCCTGAGCGCCCACGGGCAGACCTCCAGGCTCTCCACCCCGAACAGGTCCATCGCGCCCTCCGCCACCAGCGCGCCGGCGAGGAGCTGGCCGGCCCTCCCCTCGCTCACGCCCGGCAGCTCGGCCCGTTGTGCCGCCGACATGCCCGCCAGCTGCGGGACCCAGGCCTCCAGGGACTCGCGCTTGAGCTCGCGCTGGACGTACAGGCCCTCCGTCGAGCGAGCCGCACCCGCGATCCTTGCGAGCTGCTTGAAGGTCTTCGAGGTCGCCACCACATGATCCGGCGCGCCGAAACGCGTGAACTCGCCCACCGTGCGGGCGATCTGGGCGCGGACATGGCGGCGCAGGGCCCTTATGGACTCCGGGGCCGGGGGGTCGCCGGGGAGCCAGCCGGCGGTGAGGCGGCCGGCGCCCAGCGGCAGCGACACCGCGGCGTCGGGTTCCTCGTCGATGCCGTACGCGATCTCCAGGGAGCCGCCGCCGATGTCCAGGACGAGCAGCTTGCCCGCGGACCAGCCGAACCAGCGGCGGGCCGCGAGGAAGGTCAGGCGGGCCTCCTCCTCGCCGGTGAGGACCTGCAGCTCGACGCCGGTCTCGGCCTGCACGCGCGCGAGGACGTCGTCGGCGTTGCTGGCCTCGCGCACGGCGGAGGTCGCGAAGGGGAGGAAGTCCTCGACGCCCTTGTCCTCGGCGGCCTGCAGGCACTCCTGGACGACGTCGATCAGTTTCTGGACCCCTTCGGGGCCGACGGCCCCGTCCTCGTCGAGGAGTTGGGCAAGGCGCAGTTCCGCCTTGTGCGAGTGCGCGGGCAGCGGGCGCGCGCCGGGGTGCGCATCCACCACCAGCAGATGCACCGTGTTCGATCCAACGTCGAGGACACCGAGTCTCATGTACGGAACGCTACTGCCACCTGGGCGGTCCTCCGTATTCGATGGGGCTGCGGGAGCCTTACGCTGGTCCTGTGCCAAAGACGAAAACGGCGAAGGCCGACAAGTCGGCAGGGCCGGCGAAGCTGATGTCGAAGAAGGCCAGGGCAGCGGACGAGAAGGGCCTCGACTTCGCGCGCGCGTGGGTGGAGTTCCCTGATCCGGCGGACGACGAGCAGGTCTTCCGGTGCGACCTGACATGGCTGACCTCTCGCTGGAACTGCATCTTCGGCAGCGGCTGCCAGGGCATCCAGGCGGGCCGGGCGGACGACGGGTGCTGCACGCTGGGTGCCCACTTCTCCGACGAGGACGACGAGAAGCGGGTCGCCGGGTTCGTGGCGAGGCTCACGCCGGAGATCTGGCAGCACCACGACGAGGGCACGGAGAACGGCTGGGTCTCGGAGGACGAGGACGGCGACCGCCAGACGCGCCCGTACCAGGGCTCGTGCATCTTCCAGAACCGGCCCGGATTCGCGGGCGGCGCGGGCTGCTCGCTGCACATCCTCGCCCTGAAGGAGGGCCGCGAGCCGCTGGAGACCAAGCCGGACGTGTGCTGGCAGCTGCCGGTACGACGCACCTACGACTGGATCGACCGGCCCGACGACACCCGGGTGCTGCAGGTCTCGATCGGTGAGTACGACCGCCGGGGCTGGGGTCCGGGCGGCCACGACCTGCACTGGTGGTGCACGTCGGCGACCTCGGCGCACGGCGCGGGCGACCCCGTGTACGTGTCCTACCGGGCGGAGCTGACCGAGCTGATGGGCAAGGCCGGCTACGACCGTCTCGTGGAGCTCTGCGAGCAACGACTGGCCGCACAGCTGCCCCTGCTGGCCCCGCATCCGGCAGACCCCGTCGACTGAGGTCATCGGGCTGTACGGCGCCTGCGGCCGGGGTCTGTCCGAGGGCGTGCGTGCCAGACCCCGCGACGTCGGCATGACCCGCCGCACAGGCCCTACGTGGCCGACGGGCTCGGGTCGCCGCCGTTGCCGGGTGGCGGGCTTCCCGGGTCGGACGGGGCCGGGTCGGTGGGCGTCGGGGTCGGGTCCGGTGACGTGGGCGGGTCGCTCGGGGGCGGGTCCGAGGGCGCCGAGGTCGTGGGCGTCGGGTCGGGGTGGGACGGCGGCGGGTCGCCGGGGCCGGTCGGGTCGGGGTCCGGGTCGGAGGGGCTGGGTGCGGTGCCGTAGCCGTCGATGGTGACGACGGCGCCGGACGGTGAGATCGCCACCTTCGCGTGCCAGTGGCCGGAGGGCTCGCGCAGATGGTCGACGTACACCTTGATCGTCAACGATTCGCCCGGCGCGAGGGTTCCCGACGCCTGGCTGAGGTAGAGCCAGGAGGCGCCGGTCGTCGCGGACCAGCGCGTGGGCGCGGAACCGGTCGCGGTCAGGGTGATCAGCGTGGTGTCGCCGCTGTTGCCGGCCGTCACGTCGAGGCGGCCGGCGCCCTTGTGGCCGGCGCCGGTGACGCTGACGACCTCCACGGAGACGTCGGGCCGCTTGCCGTCGCCGAAGCGGCCGCCGGGCCTGGTACTGGCGTTCCCGGCGTTCTCGTAGCTGCCGCCGGCCGCCTCGCCGTCGAGGCTGCCGGGCCCGTGCGCCTCACTGGCGGTGGCGGAGCGCCCGTCGACTCCCTCCCCGGCGGGCCCGCCCCGGTAGGCGGCCCAGAGCGCGAGCACCGGGGCGGCCACGACGGTCGCCACGACGGTGGTCGTCACGGCACGCGCGCGTAGCCGGTCGCGCCGGGCGGCACGGTCCTTGGGATCCATCGGGAACCCGCGCCGGTCGAACCTCGGCGCCGCCGCGCCACGCGCGCGTGGATGGTGCGCCATCGCGACGTGCAGGGCCGCGCGGGGCGCCTCCAGGACGGGCAGCTCGGCCGGGGTGACCATCGCGCCGGGCCAGCGGCCGGGGATCGCGCGCTCGGCGCTGCGCCGGCAGTGCGGGCAGTCGTCGACGTGCCGGACGAGTTCCTTGCGCAGGGCGGCACCGAGCACCAGCTGGTTGTCGCCGGTGAGCCGGGCGACGCTCGGGCAGCCGCCGCTCTCCACGACGGCGAGGGCCGCGCGGGTGCGCTCGACCTCGCAGGCGGCGGAGGCGAGCAGCTCGCGGGCGCCCGCGAGGTCCATGCCGAGGACGGCGGCGACCTCATGGGCGGCGAGATGATGCCGTACGGCCAGCTCCAGCGCCTCGCGCTGCTCCGGGGTGGTGCCGGCGGCCTCCGGCCAGGCGAGCAGGGCGAGTTCGCGGCGCCGCTCCTCCTGGACCTCCTCGGCGACGGGCGGGGCCGCGGGGTGGGCCCTGGGGCCGTGCCGGCCCGCCGCGTGCGTGGCCTGACGTTTCTGCTTGGCCTCGGCGAGCCCCCGCAGGCAGGCCCAGCGGGCCAGCGCGTACAGCCAGGCCCGCCGGTCGCCGGAGGCCTCCGGGCCGCCGCGCTTCTCGGCGAGCGCGAGGACGTCGCCGAGGGCCGCGGTGGCGGCGTCGTGGTCGCACAGCACGGACAGGCAGTAGGTGAACAGGCCGTCGAGATACGGCTCGTAGCGCGCGGGCGGCCGCTGCGCCAGCGTGCGCGCCGCGGCACGGTCGCGAGCCTCCCGGCGCGCCCGGTGTGCGCCGGTGGTGCGGGTCGAGGTCTCCGGACTGCTGCTCATCATCCGTGGACCGTAGGCGCCGGAGAGCAGGCCCTTCTGCCCCCTTGAGCACATTTACTCCGTACGGGTGAAACGATCCCTCATAAGGGGACAGGAACCCTTCATTCCGTGGCTGGTTCGGGGCGGGAGTGGCTTGTTGGCGCCGGTGGACCCGGAGGCGCGGCCGTCCGGTGACGCGCGCCCCCGCCCACCGGCACTCGCGTTGTCAGTGCCCCCGGTTACCGTTCTCGGCATGGCTGCCCGTACCAAAACCGCCAAGGAACGGCCCTCCTACCGCTGCACGGAGTGCGGCTGGCAGACGGCCAAGTGGCTCGGCCGCTGCCCCGAGTGCCAGGCCTGGGGGACGATCGAGGAGTACGGCGCGCCCGCGGTCCGTACGACGACACCGGGCCGCGTCACCACCTCCGCCGTGCCCATCGGTCAGGTGGACGGCCGCCAGGCCACCGCCCGCTCCACCGGCGTCGCCGAGCTGGACCGCGTGCTCGGCGGCGGCCTGGTCCCCGGCGCGGTCGTGCTGCTCGCGGGCGAGCCCGGCGTCGGCAAGTCGACCCTCCTGCTCGACGTGGCCGCGAAGTCGGCGAGCGACGAGCACCCCACTCTGTACGTCACGGGAGAGGAGTCGGCGAGCCAGGTCCGCCTGCGGGCCGACCGCATCAAGGCTCTCGACGACCACCTCTACCTCGCGGCCGAGACCGATCTGGCCGCGGTGCTCGGCCACTTGGACGCCGTGAAGCCGTCGCTGCTGATCCTGGACTCCGTGCAGACCGTCGCGTCCCCGGAGATCGACGGCGCCCCGGGTGGCATGGCCCAGGTCCGCGAGGTCGCGGGCGCGCTCATCCGCGCGTCCAAGGAGCGCGGCATGTCCACCCTCCTTGTGGGCCATGTCACCAAGGACGGCGCGATCGCGGGCCCGCGCCTCCTGGAACACCTGGTGGACGTGGTGCTGCACTTCGAGGGCGACCGGCACGCCCGTCTGCGCCTGGTCCGGGGCGTCAAGAACCGCTACGGCGCCACGGACGAGGTCGGCTGCTTCGAACTGCACGACGAGGGCATCACAGGCCTGGCCGACCCGAGCGGACTTTTCCTGACACGACGTGACGAACCGGTCCCCGGTACCTGTCTGACGGTCACGCTGGAGGGCCGTCGCCCTCTGGTCGCCGAAGTCCAGGCGCTCACGGTCGACTCACAGATCCCGTCCCCCCGCCGCACCACCTCCGGCCTGGAGACCTCCCGTGTCTCGATGATGCTCGCCGTCCTGGAGCAGCGCGGGCGGATCAGCGCCCTGGGCAAGCGGGACATCTACTCCGCGACCGTGGGCGGAGTGAAGCTCTCCGAGCCGGCCGCGGACCTCGCGATCGCCCTGGCCCTGGCCTCCGCGGCGAGCGACACCCCTCTGCCGAAGAACCTGGTCGCGATCGGCGAGGTGGGCCTCGCGGGCGAGGTCAGACGGGTCACGGGCGTCCAGCGCAGGCTCTCCGAGGCACACCGTCTGGGCTTCACGCACGCGCTCGTTCCGGGCGATCCCGGCAAGATCCCTCCGGGTATGAAGGTCCTGGAAGTCGCCGACATAGGGGACGCCCTGAGAGTCCTTCCGCGCTCCCGTCGCCGAGAGGCCCCACGGGACGAGGAGGACCGCCGGTAGACTTTGCCCTGGTCTCGCCCGTCCGTGCGAAGAAAACACGCGACACGGGGGCGCCCCAGAACCTGCGACCGGAGGAGTGCAGTGGCAGCCAACGACCGGGCGGCAGCTCCCGGAAAGTCCGGCGGGAGTTCCGGTGCCGATGGCCTGATGCGCGCCTCACTGAGCGCCGTGGCTCCCGGCACGGCGATGCGTGACGGCCTGGAGCGCGTGCTCCGCGGCAACACCGGCGGACTCGTCGTCCTCGGTTTCGACAAGACGGTGGAAGCCATGTCCACGGGCGGTTTCGTCCTGGACGTGGAGTTCACGGCCACCCGCCTGCGTGAGCTGTGCAAGCTCGACGGCGGGATCGTGGTCTCCTCCGACCTCTCGAAGATCCTCCGCGCGGGCGTCCAGTTCGTCCCGGACGCGACGATCCCCACGGAGGAGACGGGCACCCGCCACCGCACGGCCGACCGCATCTCCAAGCAGGTCGGCTTCCCGGTGGTCTCCGTCTCCCAGTCCATGCGCCTGATCGCGCTGTACGTGGACGGCCAGCGCCGCGTCCTGGAGGACTCGGCCGCGATCCTCTCCCGGGCCAACCAGGCCCTGGCCACGCTGGAGCGCTACAAGCTCCGCCTGGACGAGGTGGCGGGCACCCTCTCGGCCCTGGAGATCGAGGACCTGGTGACGGTCCGGGACGTCTCGGCCGTGGCCCAGCGCCTGGAGATGGTCCGCCGCATCGCGACGGAGATCGCCGAGTACGTCGTGGAACTCGGCACCGACGGCCGCCTCCTGGCCCTCCAGCTGGACGAGCTGATCGCGGGCGTGGAACCCGAGCGCGAACTCGTGGTCCGGGACTACGTCCCCGAGCCCACCGCCAAGCGCTCCCGCACGGTCGACGAGGCCCTCTACGAACTCGACGCGCTCACCCACGCGGAGCTCCTGGAACTGCCCACGGTGGCGAGGGCGTTGGGCTACACGGGCTCCCCGGAGGCCCTGGACTCGGCGGTCTCCCCCCGCGGCTTCCGCCTCCTGGCCAAGGTCCCCCGCCTCCCCGGCGCCATCATCGACCGCCTGGTGGAGCACTTCGGCGGCCTGCAGAAGCTCCTCGCGGCGAGCGTCGACGACCTCCAGACGGTCGACGGCGTCGGCGAGGCCCGGGCCCGAAGCGTCCGCGAGGGCCTCTCCCGCCTGGCGGAGAGCTCGATCCTGGAACGCTACGTGTAACCAACCGGCCCCGCGCCCCCTCCACTTACGGACGCTGCCGTTCAGCCCCACCCGCCACAAAACCGCGCATACGCTCGAACGCGGCACGGCAGGCGACACACGAGGGGGCACCTTGACCAGCATGTCCAGACGCGCGCTGCTCGGATACTCCGGAACGACGGCGGCAGCCGCGGCCCTAGGCACCACCACCTCCGCCCAGGCGGCGGACGACGAGACCTCGACACCCGAGTTCCCCCCGGACACCGAGTTCAGCGGCACAGCCACCCTCCCTGACCCCGTCTACAGCGAGGGCGCCGGAAACGTGAGCATCCACTTCCGCGTGAGCTGCGACACAAGCGTCGCGGGCAGCAAGGTCGACCCGATCGACGTGGCGAACGCCCTCAACGCCTTCCTGGCCACCCGCGGCTGGCCCGCGATCACGTTCTACGGCACCCCGGCCCCGGCCGCCCTCAACTGACCCGAGCGGCCCTCAGTCGTCGTCCAGCACGAACGACGTCTGGCCCTTGGCGAACCCGGAGGCCGTCAGCTCCACCAGATAGGTGCCCGCCGCCGCCGACCCGGCCGGCGGCGTGGCGCACTCCGGGGCACTCGGCTTGCGGTCCCACTTCACGGTGTAGGTGATGCTGCTGCCGGCGGGCGCCCGGAACAGCAGACTCCCGGCAGTCTTCGGGCAGTCGGCGGAGGACCAGTAGACGTCGTCGCTGCTGCTCGACTTCGAGATCGTCAACACGGCGCTCTTGGGCCCGAGATCGACCTTGCAGTCACTGGCGGACGAGTTGGTCGCGGTCAGCAACAGGGTGGGCGTGTCCTCGGGCCCGTAGGTGTTGTGCAGACTGCGCACGCTCAACTTCACGGCTCCGGCGGTGCAGTTGGGCAAGGTCGACCCGGCGGGAACGGTGTCGTTCTGCCCGACCCCGCTGCCCGAGCCGCCACCCGCGACCCCACCCGAGCCGGCACCCTCCGACCCGCCGGAGCCGGACGTACCCGAAGTCCCCGAACCGCCCCCGGAATCCGACCCGCTGGAATCCCCGCCGGTACCGCCGCCGGTGCCGCCACTGCTCGACTCGTCGCGCCCGCCCGGCGCTTGACTGATCGCGGGCCCCGAACTCGACGGCCCCGCACTGATGGTGGGCGCGGGCGTCTTGCCGTTGGCCCCGTCGTCCTTCTTGCCGCCACCGCCGCCCGACGTCACGATCCAGACGATGAGCAGCGCCAACACGCCCAGGACAGACAGCAGTACGACCCTCCGGCGCCAGTAGATGGAGGAGGGAAGCGGCCCGACAGGATTGCGCAGAGATCCCACGGCGCAAACTGTACGAGAGATCGGCGCGTTCGCTTGCCCCACCCGCCGCCGGTACGTCAACTTTTCCGGATCATCATCCCGGCTGCGACGCCCGCGACGCACCGCGGCCGCAAGCGCGGCCCAACCCCCGCGGCCCATGGCAGGATCGGAATGCCATGACTGCGCTCACGAACACCCCCGAAGCCGCCGCCCCCGTCCAGGCCCCGGCCCTCCACTCCCCCGTCATCGACTGGTTCGAGGACAACGCCCGCGACCTGCCGTGGCGCCGCCCGGACGCCGGCTCCTGGGGAGTGATGGTCAGCGAGTTCATGCTCCAGCAGACGCCGGTCGCCCGCGTCCTGCCGGTCTACGAGCAGTGGCTCTCCCGCTGGCCCCGCCCCGCCGACCTGGCCGAGGAGCCCCCCGGCGAGGCCGTCCGGGCCTGGGGCCGCCTCGGCTACCCGCGCCGCGCCCTGCGCCTGCACGGCGCCGCCCTGGCCATAACGGAACGGCACGGCGGCGACGTCCCCACCGACCACGCCCAGCTCCTCGCCCTGCCCGGCATCGGCGAGTACACGGCGGCGGCGGTCGCCTCCTTCGCCTACGGCCAGCGCCACCCCGTCCTGGACACCAACGTCCGCCGGGTCCTGGCCCGCGCGGTCACCGGCGTCCAGTACCCCCCGAACGCCACCACGGCCGCCGAACGCAGGCTGGCCCGCGCCCTGTTGCCCGAGGACGAGCGCACGGCCTCCCGCTGGGCCGCGGCCTCCATGGAACTCGGCGCCCTGATCTGCACCGCGAAGAACGAGTCCTGCCACCGCTGCCCGATCGCGTCGAGCTGCGCCTGGCGGGCCGCGGGCAAGCCGCAGCACGACGGCCCGCCGCGCAAGGGCCAGACGTACGCCGGCACCGACCGCCAGGTCCGCGGCAAGCTGCTCGCCGTACTCCGTGAGGCCCATGGACCGGTCCCGCAGCCCGTCCTGGACCGGGTGTGGCACGAGCCGGTACAGCGCGCGCGGGCCCTGGACGGCCTTGTGTCGGACGGGCTCGTGGAGCCCCTGCCGGGGGGTCTGTATCGCCTCCCGCTGACATAAACCGCCGCCCCGTCACAGACCACCGCCTCCCCGAATCGCCCCATACCGGGCCGATTCGGTGCGCCTCTTTACCCCGCGCCTACGTCCGTTACACAACCGACGGACAGCCGATTGCCAGCCGAGCGCTGCTTCGGACAGCCCCGTCACAAAGCCTCCGTAGCTTCATTCCCACGGAAGACACCGACGGCGAAAAGGGCCGGCCGGGAACGGGGAACGGGAGGCGGTTCGACATGGCGCAGGGCGAGGTGCTCGAGTTCGAGGAGTACGTCCGCACCCGGCAGGACGCGCTGCTGCGCAGTGCCCGCCGGCTGGTCCCGGACCCGGTGGACGCGCAGGACCTCCTCCAGACGGCGCTCGTACGGACGTACGGCCGCTGGGAGGGCATCGCGGACAAGCGGCTCGCGGACGCGTACCTGCGCCGGGTCATGATCAACACACGTACCGAGTGGTGGCGGGCCCGGAAGCTCGACGAGGTCCCCACCGAGCAGCTGCCGGACGCGAGCGTCGACGACTCGACCGAACAGCACGCGGACCGGGCGCTTCTCATGGACATCATGAAAGTCCTCGCACCGAAGCAGCGCAGTGTGGTCGTCCTGCGACACTGGGAGCAGATGTCCACGGAGGAGACGGCCGCCGCACTCGGCATGTCGGCCGGAACGGTCAAGAGCACGCTGCACCGGGCGCTCGCCCGGCTCCGCGAGGAGCTGGAGAGCCGCGATCTGGACGCACGCGCGCTGGAGCGTGAGGAGCGGGAGCGTTGCGCGGTCTGACGGACTCGGGCCGAGGGACCTTGCAGGCGGCGTTCACGGCGGTGGCCGTGCTCGCCGCCCTCGCCCTGTTCGTCTCCGCCTGCGCGACCGGCGGCACCGGAGCCCGTGACGAGGGCCCGGCGCACGCCGAATCGGTGGCCGGTGCCGCGGCCACCCCCACCATCACGCCCAGCCCGTCGAAGACCACGCGCGTGGACGCGGTCAAGCTCGTCAAGGACGACCCCGCGGTCTCGACGGAGGTCAAACAGGAGCTGAAGCCGTGCGTCGCCGACGAGTACCCCGTCGACGTGTCGTACGGCGACCTGACCGGCGGATCCGACGACGACGTCGTGGTGAACGTGCTGACCTGCGGGGACGCGGTCGGGATCGGCTCGTACGTGTATCGCGAGGAGGGCGGCCGGTACGAGAACGTGTTCCAGGCCGAGGCGCCTCCGGTCTACGCGGAGATAGACCGCGGCGACCTGGTGGTGACCAAGCAGGTGTACGAGAAGGGCGACCCGGTGTCGAGT
The DNA here is from genome assembly GCF_022698165.1 of Streptomyces cylindrosporus. Lineage (GTDB taxonomy): Bacteria > Actinomycetota > Actinomycetes > Streptomycetales > Streptomycetaceae > Streptomyces > Streptomyces cylindrosporus. The sequence goes on along the minus strand of NZ_JALDAY010000023.1, from coordinate 95,737 downwards.
CCGTCCGGCGAGAACGTGATCACGTACCGCTGGGCCGCGGACCACTTCACCGAGGAGTACCGCACGCACAACGACTACAGCAACGCCGTGGGAGGCGACGCGTCGTCGCCCTCGTAGGGTCACCCTCGTAAGAGTGAAGCGATCGGCACGCACCCCCACGAGAACTGAGAGCACCGGGATGGCAGACCAGACCCATGTCCTGTTCGTCGAGGACGACGACGTCATCCGCGAGGCCACCCAGCTCGCCCTGGAGCGGGACGGCTTCGCGGTCACCGCGATGCCCGACGGTCTGTCGGGCCTTGACGCGTTCCGCGCGAACCGCCCCGACATCGCGCTGCTCGACGTCATGGTGCCGGGTCTCGACGGGGTGAGCCTGTGCCGCCGGATCCGCGACGAGTCGACCGTGCCGGTGATCATGCTGTCGGCGCGGGCCGACTCGATCGACGTGGTGCTGGGCCTGGAGGCGGGCGCCGACGACTACGTGACCAAGCCGTTCGACGGCGCGGTGCTGGTGGCACGGATCCGTGCGGTGCTACGGCGCTTCGGGCACGCGAGCGGCGGGGACAAGGGCGACGACCACGCCCCCGAGGTCTCCGGCGGGGTGCTGACCTTCGGCGAGCTGGAGATCGACACCGAGGGCATGGAGGTGCGCCGGGCCGGGCAGCCGGTGGCGCTCACGCCGACCGAGATGCGGCTGCTGCTGGAGTTCTCCTCGGCGCCGGGCACGGTCCTGTCGCGGGACAAGCTGCTGGAGCGCGTGTGGGACTACGGCTGGGGCGGGGACACCCGCGTGGTGGACGTCCATGTGCAGCGGCTGCGTACGAAGATCGGCCAGGACCGGATCGAGACGGTCCGCGGCTTCGGCTACAAGTTGAAGGCCTGAGCGGGGACAGCGGGGACATGCGGGGGATCTTCCGGAACCCGGTGACAGGCGAGACGGGCGGCATCACGGCCGGCATCCGTACCGGGCTGCGCTGGAAACTCAGCGCGGCCATCGCGCTGGTGGGCGCGCTGGTGGCGATCGCGCTGAGCCTGGTCGTGCACAACGCGGCGCGGGTCTCGATGCTGGACAACGCGCGCGAGCTCGCGGACGAGCGGCTGCGGATCGCCCAGCGCAGCTACGAGCTGTCGGGGCGGGCGAACTTCCCCGACATCGAGAAGGACGCCCCCGATCTGCCGGCGGCGCTGCGGGAGAAGGTCGCCGAGGGGCGGCGGGCGACGTACATCACCGACCGGCCGAACGGCTCGCCGGACATCTGGGCCGCCGTACCGGTCAAGGACGGGCACGTCCTGTCCCTCCACACCAACTGGACCGACCGCAGCACGGACATCCTCAACGACCTCGACCAGGCCCTGGTGATCGGTTCCATCGCGGTCGTCCTGGGCGGCAGCGCGCTGGGGGTGCTGATCGGCGGCCAGCTCTCGCGCCGGCTGCGGAAAGCGGCGGCCGCGGCGAACCAGGTGGCGAAGGGTGAGTCGGACGTACGGGTGCGGGACGCGATCGGCGGGGTCGTGCGGGACGAGACCGACGACCTGGCGAGCGCGGTGGACGCGATGGCGGACGCGCTCCAGCAGCGGCTGGAGGCGGAGCGCAGGGTCACGGCGGACATCGCCCACGAACTCCGTACCCCCGTCACGGGTTTGCTCACGGCGGCGGAGCTGCTGCCCCCCGGCCGCCCCACCGAACTCGTCCTGGACCGCGCGAAGGCCATGCGCACCCTCGTCGAGGACGTGCTGGAGGTGGCCCGCCTGGACGGGGCCTCGGAGCGGGCCGAGCTGCAGGACATCCTGCTGGGCGAGTTCGTCAGCCGGCGGGTGGCGGCGAAGGACCCGGCGATCGAGGTCCGGGTGGTCCACGAGTCGATGGTGACGACCGACCCGCGCCGCCTCGAACGCGTCCTGTTCAACCTCCTCGCCAACGCCGCCAAGCATGGCAAGCCGCCGATCCAGGTCACGGTCGAGGGCCGCGTGATCCGGGTCCGCGACCACGGCCCCGGCTTCCCGTCCGACCTCCTCGCGGAGGGCCCGAGCCGCTTCCGCACGGGCAGCACGGACCGCGCCGGCCACGGCCACGGCCTGGGCCTGACGATCGCGGCGGGCCAGGCCCGCGTCCTGGGCGCCCGCCTCACCTTCCGCAACGTCCGCCCAGCAGGCGCCCCGGACCACGTCCCGGCGGAGGGCGCGGTGGCAGTCCTGTGGCTACCGGAACATGCGCCTACCAACACGGGGAGCTATCCGGTGTTGCCGTAGGGGGTGCGGGGGCGCGCCGGGGGTGCGAGGGGGGTGGTAGTTGCGGGGGGGGCGCCGGGAGTTGCGGAGGAGCAGGGCGTCTCGTCCCGTCCTCGGCCACCCCGCGTCCCTCACCCGAAGTCCTTCGAGAAGTCCAGCTCCTCGCTGCGCTCGGTCAGTGAGTACCAGTTGCCGTTGTCGTCGCGGAAGATCGCCTCGATGCCGTACGGCCGCTCCTGCGGCGCCTGCAGGAACTCGACCCCGCGCGCCCTGAACGTCTCGTAGTCGCCGCGGCAGTCGTCCGTGCGGAACGCCCCCGCCCCCAGCACCCCCTTGCTCACCAACTTCTTCAGCGCCTCCGCGGACTCGGGGTCCAGCCCCGGCCCGTCCAGGCTCATCAGCGCCAGCTCGACCCCGGCCTGCTCCTTGGCCCCGACGGTGACCCACTTCATGTCGCCCATCGACACCTCGTCCCGCACCTCGAAGCCCAGCTTCTCGGTGAAGAACGCCTTGGTGCGCTGCTGGTCGAAGGTCCATACGGTGGTGATGCCCAGCCCGAGGATCATGGCTCCGCTCTCCCTGGCTCGTCGGTGATGCCGGTGATGTCGGTGGTGTCCTTTCCGTCACCGTAGGCAGCGCGAACCCCGGGGCGCTTCTTCAAAGTTGCGGTGGGGAAACCCCCGGCCCAGAGCATCGCGTAACACCCGGGTATGAGCGCGGCGCCACGGCCGACGTGCTTGGTCCGGTACTCGCTCGGCGTGAGCCCGGTCCGCGCCTTGAAGCGGGACGAGAAGGGCCCGAGGCTGCTGAAGCCGACCAGGTTGCAGATCTCGGTGACGCTCAGATCGGCGCTGCGGAGCATCTCCTCGGCGCGCTCGATGCGGCGGTGCGTCAGGTACTGCCCGGGCGTCTCGCCGTACGCCTCCTTGAAGGCCCGCAGAAAGTGATACCGCGAGTACCCGGCATGCGCGGCGACGACATCCAGGTCCAGCTCAGGATCGGCCCAGTCCCGGTCCATGGCGTCCTTGGCAAGCCGCAACTGCCGCATTTTGTCCATGCCCCGATGGTGGCACGCGGGTCTGACAACGGCTTCTGACTCCGGCTTCTGACTACGGCTTCCGACTACGGCTTCCGACAACGCACGTGCGGGAAAAGGCGAAGGCCCCCCGGGGCGGACACCTTCCGGGGGGCCTTCGGCTCATCGTCGGATCAGACGGCTTCCACAACCGGCGCCTGCACGGCCGCGCCCTCCGCCGATCCGTCCTCCGGCTTCGGTCCCGCCCCTCGCAGCGCGACCTCCTTCACGAACACCGCCGCGACCAGCGAGACGACGGCGACCACCGCGCCCAGCAGGAAGGCGGAGTGCGTGCCCGCGGACACCGCGTGCTGGTAGGCCTCGCGCGCCGCCGCCGGCAGCTTCGCCAGGCTCGCCGCGTCCAGCTGCGCCGACTTCTCGGTGATCTTCGAGCCCAGCGAACCGGCCCGCTCGGCCATGACGTGCTGCACGCGGTTGTTGAACAGCGCACCCATGATCGCGACACCGAAGGACGAGCCGAGGGTACGGAACAGGGTGGTCGACGAGGACGCGACGCCCATGTCCTTCATCTCGACGCTGTTCTGCGCGACCAGCATGGTGATCTGCATCAGGCAGCCCATGCCCAGGCCGACGATCGCCATGAACACACCGGAGGTGAAACGCGAGGTCCCGGTGTCCATCGTGGACAGCAGGTACAGGCCGACGATCATCAGGACGCTGCCGACGACCGGGAACACCTTGTACTTGCCGGTGTTCGTGGTCACCCGTCCGGCCACCATCGAGGTCACCAGCATCGCGCCGAGCATCGGCAGGAGCAGCAGCCCGGAGTTGGTCGCGGACGCGCCCTGCACGGACTGCTGGTACAGCGGCAGGAAGAGGGTCGCGCCGAACATCACGAACCCGGTGATGAAGCCGATGACCGACATCAGGGTGAAGTTGCGGCTGCGGAAGATGTGCAGCGGTACGACCGGCTCGGCGGCCCTGGTCTGCCAGAACACGAACCCGATCAGCGCGGCCACGCCGATGCCGATGAGCTCCATGATCCGCGCGGACGTCCAGGCGTACTCGGAACCGCCCCAGGTGGTGACCAGCACGATCGAGGTGATGCCGACGGTCAGCAGCACGACACCGAGGTAGTCGATGCCGGCCTTGGCCCGCTTCTTCGGCAGGTGGAGTACGGCGCTGATCAGACCGAGCGCGACGACGCCGAGCGGCAGGTTGATGTAGAAGGCCCAGCGCCAGCCCCAGTTGTCGGTGATGGTGCCGCCGACCAGCGGTCCGCCGATCATCGCGATCGCCATGACGCCGGCCATCATGCCCTGGTACTTGCCCCGCTCACGCGGCGGGATCAGGTCGCCGATGATGGCCATGACGCCGACCATCAGACCGCCGGCACCGAGGCCCTGCACGGCCCGGAAGCCGATGAGCTGCCCCATGTTCTGGGCCATGCCGCTGAGCGCCGACCCGATCAGGAAGATCACGATCGAGGTCATGAACGTGGTCTTGCGCCCGAACATGTCGCCGAGCTTGCCCCAGACCGGGGTGGCCGCCGCGGTGGCCAGGGTGTACGCCGTGACCACCCAGGAGAGGTGCTCCAGGCCGCCGAGCTCGCCGACGATCGTCGGCATCGCCGTACCCACGATCATGTTGTCGAGCATCGCGAGCATCATGGTGATCATGAGCGCGAGCAGCACGACCCGTACGCTCTTCGGCTGCTTTCCGGACTGTCCGTCCGGTAGTTCGTCCGGCTTGGTCTCGACCGTCTGTGTGTCCGCCATCGTTTTCCACTCCCCAAGGAACTGCCTGGCACCGCCTGGAACCGCCTGGTGCTTCCCCCGGCCGACCACTTACTTGCCGCCCGGCTAGTTGACTACACTGAGGAAGGTAGACCCGTAACTAGCCGGGCGTCAAGTAAGTTTTCTAGTCGGGCGGCAAGTAAGTTCGCAGGGGGCGTGAGGAGCGCGAGAATGGGCGGCACGATGGACGGCACCAAGCGGCAGCGCCGCGGAAACACTCGCCAGCGCATCCAGGACGTGGCGCTCGAACTCTTCGCCGAGCAGGGGTACGAGAAGACCTCGCTGCGGGAGATCGCGGAGAGCCTGGACGTCACCAAGGCGGCCCTCTACTACCACTTCAAGACGAAGGAAGAGATCCTCGTCAGCATCTTCGAGGACCTCTCCCAGCCGATCGAGGAACTGATCGAGTGGGGCAAGGGCCAGCCGCACAGCCTGGAGACCAAGCAGGAGATCATCCGCCGCTACAACGAGGCCCTCTCCGAGGCGCTGCCGCTCTTCCGCTTCATGCAGGAGAACCAGGCGGCGGTGAAGGAACTGCGCATCGGCGAGATGTTCCGGCACCGCATGATGGGCATGCGCGACATCCTCATCGACCCCGAGGCCGACCTGGTCGACCAGGTCCGCTGCGTCAGCGCGGTCTTCACGATGCACGCCGGGATGTTCGCGCTGAACGATCTGCCGGGCACCGACGAGGAGAAGCGGGCGGCGGTCCTGGAGGTCGCGACGGCCCTCGTGGCACAGGCGCACGAGGGCATGCACGCGTCGTGACCGCGCGGCGCGCCTACAGGCTCAGGCCCTTGGCGCGCAGGAAGGAGACGGGGTCGATCGCCGAGCCGTAGTTGGCGGTCGTACGGATCTCGAAGTGCAGGTGCGGGCCACTGGAGTTGCCGGTGTTGCCGGACAGCGCGATGTGCTGGCCGGTGGTCACGACCTGGCCGACCTTGACGTCGATGCGGGACAGGTGCGCGTACTGCGAGTAGGTCCCGTTGCCGTGCTTGATGACGATCGCGTTGCCGTACGCGGACCCGTCACCGGCGCCGTTGCCGCCGGCCTTGACGACGGTCCCGCCGTGCGCGGCGACGACGTTCGTACCGCTCGCGACGGCGAAGTCCTGCCCGCTGTGGGTGGACTGCCACATGCTGCCGGACTGCGCGAAGCTCGCGGAGAGCGTGTACTTCGCCACCGGGCGCACCCAGGAGGCGGCCTTCTTGGCAGCAGCCTTCTTCGCCGCCGCCTTCTTCGCGGCCGCGGCCGCCTTCTTCGCGCTCGCGGCCTTCGCCTTCGCGGCGGCGGCGCTCTTGGCGGCCTGCGCGGCCTTGGCCTGCGCGGCGGCCTGCGCCTGGACGGCGCTCGCCGCACCGGAGGCGGCGGTGGCGTCGGCGGCGACCGCGACCCCGGCCCCCAGCACGACCGACGCGCCGAGTCCGGCGGCCAGGACGGCCGCGCGGGCGCGGAGCAGGGACGTACGGGAAGAGCGGGACGTGACACGCGAAGACATCGGAACCTCGGGGAGACGGGGACAGAAAAACCACCCGGCGCACAGGCGGCCGCCGGATGGGCCATCCCTTGGTAACCCCAACCCCCACAAACCCCCAAAACACTCAACTACGACGACATATAGTACTTCACCACAAAACTTCCCCGGTGAAACCTCTGTCCGCCCGGCCCGACCGGCCCACTATCCGACCTAGTACGGCCGGAAGCGCCTGTGCGGCATGTCACCGGCGACCGTCGAGAATCCCCTGCCCCATGTGACGCACATCTCTGGCCACTTACCCGCCAGTAACCCTACGGTTCCCCTCGCGCCACCCTCGCCCCCGAACATGCACCAGACAACGGCATACGGACGTGAGAGGACCCCCATGAGAAGCCGACGCCCGCTGGTGAGCCGCCTGGCCGTCACCGCCGTCACCGCCTCCGCCTTCCTGGCCCTGGCGGCCCCCGCCCAAGCGGCGACGACCACCGCCGCCGGTGACGTCGACTACGCGACCTGGCAGAAGGACTGCCAGTCGGTGATGGACCAGGCCCTCCCCTACCTGAAGGAGCGCATCGCCTCCGCCAAGCCCGGCGCCAAGCAGGCGATCGTCTTCGACATCGACAACACCACGCTGGAGACCGACTTCGGCTTCAGCTACCCCCAGCCGGCCAACAAGCCCGTCCTGAACGTCGCGAAGTACGCCCAGGAACACGGCGTCTCCCTCTTCTTCGTCACGGCCCGCCCCGGCATCATCTACCTGCCGACCGAGTACAACCTCGAACACGACGGCTACAAGGTCTCCGGCCTCTACGTCCGCGGCCTCTTCGACCTCTTCAAGGACGTCGCCGCCTACAAGACCGCCCAGCGCGTCGACATCGAGAACAAGGGGTACGACATCATCGCGAACATCGGCAACAGCGCGACGGACCTGTCGGGCGGCCACGCGGACAGGACGTTCAAACTGCCGGACTACGACGGTCAGTTGTCGTAGCCGACGGTTAGGCTCCATCCGTTGGCGCGAGTCACGGGGGTGGCGGATGGAGCCTGCGGTACTGGGCGGCAAGCTGGCGTCGAGCGTCGTCGGCCCGCTGGTGAAGAAGCTGTTCGTGGCGGACGGGCCGGGCGCGGGCCTGGTCGACAAGCCGGTGCGGCTGAAGGATCTGGTGTCCTTCCGGGGCGAGAAGCGCACGCTCGACGCCAAGGACGTACAGAAACTCGCGGACCACCTCGTCCGGCAGGCCTTCGACTCGCCCGGCGAAGCGCCGTTCCGGGCCCGGGAGCAGACCGCCGTGGCCGACGCCCTGGCCCGCAGGCTGCTGGCCCTCGGCGAGCTGGACATGGACGACGTCCAGGCCGTGCGGCTGGGCGGCGCCGAACTGGCCCGCCGGCTGAGCCGGCGCTCTCCGTCCACCGACGGCCTCTCCGGGGACGCCTGCCTCTTCCTCGACTCCGCCACGGAATGGGCCTGCCTCCAGATCCTGGAGTTCTTCACCCGCCGGTCCACCTTCGTGGCCCGCACCCTCGTCGAACAGACCCGGGCACAGGCCGAACTCATCGCCAAGGTCGACGAGTTGATCGCCCGCACCCCGCGCCCGGACGGCCGGGACACCGCCTTCGAACGCGGCTACCTGGAGTACGTCGCCCGAAAGCACGGCAAGCTCACGATCTACGGCATAGACCTCACCAACTCCCACAACCGCTGGCCCCTGGACGCGGCCTACCTCAGCCTGGACGTGATCGGACGCGGCGAGGACCCGGCGTTCGGCCCACCGTCAGCCGCGCCCGTCTCCACCCCCGCCGACCAAGCCCTGGCCGGTCACGACCGTGTACTCCTGCGCGGTACGGCAGGCTCCGGCAAGACCACCCTCATACAGTGGCTCGCGGTCTCGGCGGCGACCGGCCCCACCGACCGCATGGCCTACCTCACCGGCCGCATCCCCTTCGTCCTCCCCCTGCGCACCCTCACCCGCCACGGCGAACGCCTCCCGGCCCCGGCGCACTTCCTCACGGCCGTGGGCTGCCCCCTGGCCGGCACCCAGCCGGAGGGCTGGGAGAACCGCGTCCTGGCGGGCGGCCGCGCGCTCGTCCTGGTCGATGGCCTGGACGAGGTCCCGGAGCCGGAACGCGAACGAGCCCGCACCTGGCTGCGCGACCTGGTCGAGGCCTTCCCCGGCAACCGCTGGCTGGTCACGTCCCGCCCCTCGGCGGTCCGCGAGGACTGGCTCGCGGCGGACGGCTTCACGGAGCTCGGCCTGTCGTCGATGAGCCCGTCGGACGTGTCCTCCTTCATCCGGCGCTGGCACCGGGCGGCAGCCACGGGCACCCCGGAAGAAGACGAGCAGCTCACCTCGTACGAGTCCCAACTCCTCGACGCCGTACGCACCAAGCCCGACCTGGGCCGACTCGCCACCAACCCCCTGATGTGCGGCCTGATCTGCGCCCTGCACCGCGACCGGCGGGGCTATCTCCCGTACGGCCGCAAGGAGTTGTACGACTCGGCCCTGTCCATGCTGCTGGTCCGCCGTGACCGGGAACGGGACATGACCGTGCCGGAACTCAGCGAGGAACCACAGCTGCAGCTCCTGCAACGACTGGCGTACTGGCTGATCCGCAACGGCCGCACGGAGATGGACCGAAGCCGGGCGGAGAGCATCATCGGGGAGGTGCTGCCGGCGGTTCCGGCGGCAGGGGTGCTCGGGGACGCGGGGGCGGTGCTGCGGCATTTCCTGATCCGGACGGGCCTGTTGCTGTCACCGACCGACGCCACGATCCACTTCGTGCACCGCACCTTCCAGGACTACCTGGGGGCGCGGGCCGCGGTCGAGTCCGGCGACTTCGGCCTGCTGGCCGAGCATGCCGCCGACGACCAGTGGGCGGACGTGATCCGGATGGCCGTGGCACAGGCTCGGCCGCGGGAACGGGCCGAGTTGCTGGGCCTGTTGACCGCGTCCCCCGACAAGCGCGCGCATCTGCTGGCCATGGCCTGCCTGGAACACGCGACGGAACTGGATCCGACCGTGCGGGGCCGAGTCGAGGAACTGGCGGCCGCCTTGCTGCCGCCGCGGACGGCGGAGGAGGCCAAGGAACTGGCGGAGATCGGTCCGCTGGTCCTTGAGCTGCTACCGGGTCCGGAGGGGCTGTCGGACGTCGAGGCCGAGGCGGTGACGGCGACGGCGACTCTGGTGGGCACGGATGCGGCGGTGCCGGTGCTGGCGCGGTTCCGGGGGCATGCGGCGGACCGTGTACGGCACAATCTGTCGCGAGCCTGGGAGCGCTTCGACGCCGAGGTGTACGCCAATGAGGTGCTGGCCCATGTCAGCACCGACGATTACTTCGTCTTCCCCACCTCGCCCGAGCAGGTACGTGCTCTGCCGCGACTCGGCCCTCGGATGCGGCTCGGCATACAGGGCGCTCATGCCCCTTCGGACATCTGGACGGTGCTGCCCGAGAGCGTGGAGCACCTCGGCTTCTACGACAACCCACTACTGTGCGATCTACAGCCGCTGACAGCCCTGCGCTCGCTCTCTTACGTGCTTCTCGTGCGCTGCCCGAAGGCCGGCGATCTCCTGCCCCTGGCCAGGTCTGGCCTGCGCCAGTTGTATCTCAACGAAATCGGCGAGATCTCCGGGCTGGACCAGTTCCGAACGCTGGAGAGCCTCATCGTCGAGACGCCCCTGCCGGGCGGCGGGCTGGCCGCCCTGCCTCAGGACGCACCGCTCACAGCGCTCGGCCTGGGCGGCGGAGCCATCGCAAGAACAGGCCTGCACGGCCTGAGTCGTTGGTCGATGCTGGACTACCTCGATCTGCGAGACGGCTCCGGCGACCTCGGCCCCAAGGACTGGTCCGAGGCCGCCCGGCTCCCCAACCTCGTCACCCTGGGAATCACGGCCGGCCTCGTCTCCAGCCTCAAGGGGGCACCTCAGCTGCCCACGGTCGAGATCCTGCACGTGGACAGAGTCTCGGGAGACGAGGATCTGACATCGCTGGCCCGCGCGTGCCCACAGGCTCGCAGAGTCCTGCTGCACTCGGCTGTTCCCTTTACGTCACTGGAAGTGGCCTCCTACGCAGCCCTCTTCCCGGACGCCGACGTCGTCTCTCCTATCGCCCGCCCCTACCTCTTCTGACCAAGCGAAAGGGGCCGGCACCCTACGGCACCGGCCCCTCTCATCGACTCACCCCCGAAGGGCTACGCCTCCTTGCTCAGGTTGGGCCCAGCCCCACCCGCGGCCTGCTCGATCGGCGGGACGTCCGGCAGTGCCGACTTCTCCTCGCCGCGGAAGGTGAAGGTCTGGGTCTCGCCCTCGCCCTCCGTGTCGACGACCACGATGTGACCCGGACGCAGCTCGCCGAAGAGGATCTTCTCCGACAGCGTGTCCTCGATCTCGCGCTGGATCGTGCGACGCAGCGGCCGCGCGCCCAGCACGGGGTCGTAACCCTTCTTGGACAGCAGCTCCTTGGCGGACTGGGAGAGCTCGATGCCCATGTCCCGGTCCTTGAGGCGCTCGTCCACCTTGCTGATCATCAGATCGACGATCGCGAGGATGTCGTCCTGGGTCAGCTGCGGGAAGACGACGACGTCGTCGACGCGGTTGAGGAACTCGGGGCGGAAGTGCTGCTTGAGCTCGTCCGAGACCTTGTTCTTCATGCGCTCGTAGTTCGACTTCGTGTCGCCCGAGGCCGCAAAGCCCAGGTTGAAGCCCTTCGAGATGTCCCGCGTGCCGAGGTTGGTCGTCATGATGATGACCGTGTTCTTGAAGTCCACGACCCGGCCCTGGGAGTCGGTCAGGCGACCGTCCTCCAGGATCTGGAGAAGGCTGTTGAAGATGTCCGGGTGCGCCTTCTCGACCTCGTCGAAGAGGACCACCGAGAACGGCTTGCGCCGCACCTTCTCCGTCAGCTGGCCGCCCTCCTCGTAGCCCACGTAACCGGGGGGCGAACCGAAGAGACGCGAGACCGTGTGCTTCTCGCTGAACTCCGACATGTCGAGGGAGATCAGCGCGTCCTCGTCACCGAAGAGGAACTCCGCGAGGGCCTTGGAGAGCTCGGTCTTACCGACGCCGGACGGGCCCGCGAAGATGAACGAACCACCGGGGCGCTTCGGGTCCTTGAGGCCCGCACGCGTACGACGGATCGCCTTCGAGAGCGCCTTGACGGCGTCCTTCTGGCCGATGACCCGCTTGTGGAGCTCGTCCTCCATGCGCAGCAGACGCGAGGACTCCTCCTCGGTCAGCTTGAAGACCGGGATGCCGGTGGCGGTCGCGAGGACCTCGGCGATCAGCTCGCCGTCGACCTCCGCGACGACGTCCATGTCGCCGGCCTTCCACTCCTTCTCGCGCTTGGCCTTCGCCGCCAGCAGCTGCTTCTCCTTGTCGCGGAGAGAGGCCGCCTTCTCGAAGTCCTGGGAGTCGATGGCCGACTCCTTGTCGCGACGCACGCCCGCGATCTTCTCGTCGAACTCGCGGAGGTCCGGCGGCGCGGTCATCCGGCGGATGCGCATCCGGGAACCGGCCTCGTCGATCAGGTCGATCGCCTTGTCCGGCAGGAAGCGGTCCGAGATGTAGCGGTCGGCCAGGGTCGCGGCCTGGACGAGGGCCTCGTCCGTGATCGAGACGCGGTGGTGGGCCTCGTACCGGTCACGCAGACCCTTGAGGATCTCGATGGTGTGCGGGAGCGAGGGCTCGGCGACCTGGATGGGCTGGAAGCGGCGCTCCAGGGCCGCGTCCTTCTCCAGGTGCTTGCGGTACTCGTCCAGCGTGGTGGCGCCGATGGTCTGCAGCTCACCGCGGGCCAGCATCGGCTTCAGGATGGAAGCCGCGTCGATGGCGCCCTCGGCGGCACCCGCACCGACCAGCGTGTGCAGCTCGTCGATGAACAGGATGATGTCGCCGCGGGTGCGGATCTCCTTGAGTACCTTCTTCAGGCGCTCCTCGAAGTCACCGCGGTAGCGGGAGCCGGCGACCAGCGCGCCGAGGTCGAGGGTGTAGAGGTGCTTGTCCTTGAGGGTCTCGGGCACCTCGCCCTTGACGATGGCCTGGGCGAGGCCCTCCACGACGGCGGTCTTGCCGACGCCGGGCTCACCGATCAGGACCGGGTTGTTCTTGGTACGGCGGGACAGCACCTGCATGACCCGCTCGATCTCCTTCTCGCGCCCGATGACCGGGTCGAGCTTGGACTCACGAGCGGCCTGGGTGAGGTTCCGGCCGAACTGGTCGAGGACCAGGGACGTCGAGGGGGTGCCCTCGGCAGGCCCGCCGGCGGTGGCGGTCTCCTTGCCCTGGTAGCCGGAGAGCAGCTGGATGACCTGCTGCCGCACCCGGTTGAGATCAGCGCCCAGCTTGACCAGGACCTGGGCGGCGACGCCCTCGCCCTCGCGGATCAGGCCGAGCAGGATGTGCTCCGTGCCGATGTAGTTGTGGCCCAGCTGAAGGGCCTCGCGGAGCGACAGCTCCAGGACCTTCTTGGCACGGGGGGTGAAGGGGATGTGCCCGGACGGGGCCTGCTGGCCCTGGCCGATGATCTCCTCCACCTGCTGGCGGACCGCCTCGAGCGAAATCCCGAGGCTCTCAAGGGCCTTGGCGGCGACACCCTCACCCTCGTGGATCAGGCCCAGGAGGATGTGCTCGGTGCCGATGTAGTTGTGGTTGAGCATCCGGGCTTCTTCCTGAGCCAGGACGACAACCCGCCGCGCGCGGTCGGTGAACCTCTCGAACATCGTTAATCGCTCCTCAGAGCGGTCAGGCAGTGGGGGGAACTTCCCCTCCCTGTCCTTCCGCAGCTTAGTCCCGCAAGCGGGGACCGCTCATTCCAACTGCCGACACCGTCCTTGGCCTCCTGACCCCGAACGCCGACATCTGCTCCAACCCGATGGTGCGAGACGATGTTCCCGCAGGCCAGGCAGTTACCCCCACCATCAGTACGCCGATGGCGAACGTGAGACCACCTTGCCTGCGTGTCGCCCCCTCCCACTAGGGATGTCTTACCCGCTGGGACTGACACTCCATGCCGCGCGCACCGGTTCGCTCCGCTATGGGCGAACAACCTTGCGCCTCCCCGCACCCCCGCACGCCCCCTCTTTCGGCACTCTGCGCATTCGCCGGAACACCCAGCGTAACTCGCGGGTGCTTCGGGCGGTTGCACTTGGCATGGTTGGCAGCCACCCTCCGGTCACCTCCTCCGCTCTCCCCACAGACCGCGCGGACCGCCCGGACCGCACGACGGTCCCGCTGGTCCCGCTCCCTCGCCGGCCGCTCGATCCGGACGCCCGGCCCGGCGATCGGGTCCGCCGGTGGTACGAGAACGAACTGGGCTGGGCCACGGTGCCCGCGACACGCGAGAACCCCGGAGGGAACACGGGATTTCCGGTACGGCTGCGGGTGGGCGACCGTTTCGACGTACTGGACGTGCCGGCCGAGGCGGGCCGTGCGGGCCTGCGCCATCTCGTGGCGGGCTCGCCGGTGGCGCTTCAGGGCGGGCGGATGCGGCTGCTGGTGGCCGCGGGCAGCGCGGAGGAGCTGCCGGGGCTGCTGGAGTGGCTGGAGTGGCGGGTGCCGGCTCTCGATCTGACGGCGCTCGGCGAGGGCGCGCTCATGGACGCGCCGTTGCCCCCGGGGCGACGGGACGCCGCACAGGGGGCCGCCGTATGGCTGCGGCCCCCCGAGCCGGGGTGCGAGGTCGAGGCCTCGCTGCCGACGATGTCGGCCGTGGGGGGCGTAGGGGGCGCCCCCGATCTCGTACGACTCGTGGACACGGTGGCAACGCAGTGCCACCGGTTGCGGCTGCGGCGCGGATGCGCGCAGCCGCCGGCCTTTCCACCGGCCAGCGATCAGGCGTTGGCCTTCTCGTAGGCCTCGCGAATGGACGCGGGGACACGGCCGCGGTCGTTGACCTCGAAACCGTTCTCCTTCGCCCACGCGCGAATCTGCGCGGTGTCCTGGCTGCCACCGGAAGCCGCACGCGTCTTTCCGCGACCGCCCGAGGCGCGGCCTCCGGTACGACGACCGCCCTTCACGTAAGGGTCGAGAAGGCCACGGAGCTTGTCCGCATTGGCGGTCGTGAGATCGATCTCGTACGTCTTGCCGTCCAACGCGAACGTAACGGTCTCGTCCGCCTCGCCGCCGTCGAGGTCGTCGACAAGAAGGACCTGAACCTTCTGTGCCACCGGATTTCCTTTCATCCATAACTTGCGGGCCTGGGGTCTGCGGCGTCCGCCGTTTCGCCGTCCCCTGTTATATGCAGTACTGCAGTACGTCGGAAAGCAAACCGCTTTTGCGGGAAAAACACAAACCCCCGGGAGAGACCGACAGCCCGCCTCCGGTCCGGAAACATGCGCGTTTCGGACATAGGGAGCCTGGGCATGGGCCGCGGAATACGCAGCGATGATCGGCGATCACAGATGCAGAAGCATCCGGCTGTTGCCCAAGGTGTTCGGTTTCACCCGTTCGAGACCGAGGAACTCCGCCACGCCCTCGTCATAGGAACGCAGTAGCTCGGCGTAGACATCGGTGTCGACGGGTGTCTCCCCGATCTCGACGAAGCCGTGCTTGCCGAAGAAGTCCACTTCGAAGGTCAGGCAGAAAACGCGGCGAACTCCCAGCCAGCGCGCGGTGTGCAGCAACTTCTCCAGAACCCGGTGCCCGACTCCGGCGCCCTTGAGGCCGGGCTTCACCGCGAGAGTGCGGACTTCCGCGAGGTCTTCCCACATCACGTGCAGGGCGCCGCACCCGACGACCTCCGCGTTGTCGTCGCGTTCGGCGACCCAGAACTCCTGGATGTCCTCGTAAAGCGTCACCGTCGCTTTGTCGAGCAGGATGCGCTCACGGACGTACGTGTCAAGGAGTCGGCGCACCGCGGGGACATCGCTGGTACGGGCCCGCCGGACGGTGATGGCTTTAGCGCTGACTTCGGGGCCTTCGGGGCTCTGCACTGACATGAGCGGACGCTATCGCCCGCCGCCGTCCGGTGCGGAGCCGGGGTTCTCCTCGCCATCCGCGGGCCCGGATGTTTCCGCGGCCTCTTCCGGCCCTTGGACGATCCGTACGGCGTCGCGCAGGGCCTGTCGCTGTTCCTCGCTCATCATCCCGAAGAACGCGACGAGAGCGGCGGCCGGGTTGTCACTCTGGGACCAGGCGTCGTTCATCAGGGCGGCGGCGTAGGCGGCCCTGGTGGAGACGGCCTCATATCGATAGGCCCGGCCTTCCGCCTCACGGCGCACCCAGCCCTTCTGATGGAGATTGTCCAAAACGGTCATCACCGTGGTGTACGCGATGGACCGTTCCTGCTGAAGGTCTTCCAGGACTTCTCGAACGGTCACCGGGCGGTTCCACTTCCACACCCGCGTCATGACCGCGTCTTCGAGTTCTCCCAATGGGCGAGGCACAGCTCAGCACAATAGTGGGAGAACTCGGCATTGGCGTGCCGGACGTGCACTTTCACCGGCAAACGGCAACAAAAAGGGCGTACGGCTCGGAAAACGAGAGCCGTACGCCGGTGCCGGACACGCCCGTGGCGGGCGCGGTCAGCCTTCGGTCTTGGCGGAGCCCTGGCGGACGCCCTCCGCGCGCGCGATGGCGGCGTCGACGGCCGCGTCCTCCTTGGCCTTGTTGGCCCCGCCCTGGGTCTTCACGATCACCCTGATCACGCCGATGAAGAACACGGCCATGACGACCGGGGGCACGAGCGCGGAGACGTAGTCCATGCGTCCAGGTTAGCCACGCCCCGAAAGGGGGCCGATGGCGGGGTTCGGTGCATTCGGTCCCCGGGGCGCCCGGTTCAGCCCGCGGCGAGTTCCTGGGGCGGGTTCGGCGCGGGCGGCGGGGTCGGCTTGCGGCGCGGGAAGACCTCGCCGGGGGTGGGGATGGGGCGGGTCGGCTTCGGGGTGGCCGGGGCCGGCTTGGGGGCCGCCGGCTTGTCCGCGGGCTTCCGCTCCGGCTTCTTGGCGGGGTCCTGGTCGGCGTCCCCGGCCACGGGTCCCGAGAGGCCGCCGGGGAGGGCCGTGAGGCGCGTGCGGGAGGCGGGGACGACCGGGGAGGCGTGGCGGGCCGTTCCGCGCGCGAGACGGGCGCGTACGTCCTGTTCCGCGAGGATCTGGCACCGGTCCAGGAGGGCCGCCGCGACCGGGTTGCCGCGCAGCGCCCTCAGCGCGGCGAGGTCGTCCGGGTTCGGGCGGTACGCGGCGCCCAGCGCCTCCTCCAGGAGCGTGAGGTAGCCGGCGGCGGTGCCGGGCAGGGCGGCGCGGTAGCGGGCGAGGTCGGCCACCAGGAAGGCCCGCAGCCGGGCACCCTCGCGCATCGCCTCGTCGAGGGAATCGGCGAGGCGGAGGCAGTCCTGGACGTCCTCGGCCGAGGCGGGGCTTGGGTGGAGGGCGAGGGCGAGCGCGCGGCGGAGCACACGCAGCTCCTCCGCGCCGAACGCCATGCCGCCGCGGGATCCGTATGGCGTGGGCATGCGGCGACGATACGCGCTAATCAGACAAACTCGACATAGGGGGGCGGTGTGGCGCAGCCGCGCCACCCGGTTGCTCTCCCACCCGTCGCGGTCACATACGGGACACGTTCCGCTCGTACACCAGCCGCAGCCCGACCAGCGTCAGCCACGGCTCGTGCTCGTCGATGACCGAGGACTCGCCCAGGACCATCGGCGCCAGGCCGCCGGTCGCGATGACCGTGACGTCGTCGGGGTCCTCGGCGAGTTCCCGCGCCATGCGGCTGACGACCCCGTCGACCTGGCCGGCGAAGCCGTAGATGATGCCGGACTGCATCGCCTCGACCGTGTTCTTGCCGATGACGCTCCGGGGGCGCGCCACCTCGATCTTCCGCAGCTGCGCGCCGCGGACGCCGAGCGCCTCGACGGAGATCTCGATACCGGGGGCGATCACACCGCCGACGTACTCCCCGCGCGCGGAGACGGCGTCGAAGGTGGTCGCCGTACCGAAGTCCACGACGATCGCCGGCCCCCCGTAGAGCTCGACGGCCGCCACCGCGTTGATGATGCGGTCGGCGCCGACCTCCTTGGGGTTGTCGGTCAGGATCGGCACACCGGTCTTGACGCCCGGCTCGACGAGGACGGCGGGCACGTCGCCGTAGTAGCGGCGGGTCACCTCGCGCAGTTCGTGCAGCACGGAGGGGACGGTGGCGCAGATGGCGATGCCGTCGATGCCGTCGCCCAGTTCGTCGCCGAGCAGCGGGTGCATGCCCATCAGGCCCTGCAGCAGCACGGCCAGCTCGTCGGCGGTGCGGCGCGCGTCCGTGGAGATGCGCCAGTGCTCGACGATGTCGTCGCCGTCGAAGAGGCCCAGGACGGTGTGCGTGTTCCCTACGTCGATCGTCAGCAGCATGGGGGTTACCTACTCCGCCGCTCGCAGGTCGAGACCGATGTCGAGGATCGGCGAGGAGTGGGTGAGGGCGCCGACTGCGAGGTAGTCGACGCCTGTGTCGGCGTACGCCTTGGCGTTGTCCAGGGTGAGGCGGCCGGAGGCCTCCAGGGCGGCCCGGCCGTGCACCAGGGCGACGGCCTCCTCGCACTCGCCGGGCGTGAAGTTGTCCAGCAGGATCAGGTCGGCGCCCGCGTCGACGACCTCGCGCAGCTGGTGCAGGGTGTCGACCTCGACCTCGATCGGCACCTCCGGGAAGGCCTCCCGTACGGCCTTGAAGGCCGGCGCGACACCGCCGGCGGCGACCACGTGGTTGTCCTTGACCAGGGCCGCGTCGGAGAGCGACATGCGGTGGTTGACGCCGCCGCCGCAGCGCACCGCGTACTTCTCCAGGGACCTCAGGCCCGGCGTGGTCTTGCGCGTGTCACGCACGCGTGCGTTCGTGCCCTCCAGTGCGTCCGCCCACGCGCGCGTGGCGGTCGCGATGCCGGACAGGCGGCACAGCAGGTTGAGGGCGCTGCGCTCGGCGGTGAGCAGGTCACGCGTGCGCGTGGTGACCGACAGCAGCTTCTGCCCGGCCTCGACCCGGTCACCGTCCTCGACGTGCCGCTCGACCTCGAACTCGTCCTCGCACACCACGGAGATCACCGCTTCGGCGACCCTGAGCCCGGCCACGACGCCCGCCTCGCGCGCGGTGAAGTCGGCGGTGGCGACGGCGTCCTCGGGAATGGTCGAGACGGTCGTGACGTCCACGCCGCCGTCCAGGTCCTCCTGGATGGCCACGTTGGCGATGTCCTCGACCTCCACGGGGTCGAGTCCGGCGCCGGCCAGGAGCTCGGCGAGCGCGGGATCGAGCCCGCACTCCAGGTATTCGGCGTATTCGGCGTCCTCGCCGGCGCCACAGGCACAGCCGTCGCCGCAGCCGCCGTTCGACGCGAGGGGAAGGTCGGGGGTGCTCACTTCTGTCACTGCTCCTGGTGGCGCTGCTGGGGCTGCTGTGTCGGGGGGAAGTCTGGGGTATCGGTGGTGTGTACGGCGAGCGTGCGGTCCGGATTCAGCCGTACGACGATGTGGCGCCGCCATGCGGTGTCGTCGCGCTCGGCGTGGTCCTCGCGCCAGTGGCAGCCGCGGGTCTCCTCGCGCAGCCGGGCGGCGGCGACCAGGACGCGGGCCACGCACAGGAGGTTGGTGGACTCCCAGGTGTCGACGCCGGGCTCGGCGGTCTTGCCGTTCTCGTCGAGGGCGTCGCGGGCCTCGGTGTGCAGCCGCTGGAGCTCGTCGGCGGCCTGGGCGAGGGAGTCGGCGGAGCGCAGGACGCCCGCGCCGCCGGTCATGATCCGCTGGATGGCGAACCGGGCCTCGGGGGCCAGCAGCGGGTGCGCGGGCACCTCGGGGTGCTCGACGGGCTCGGGCACGCGCGCGTGGAGGCCGTTCGCGGCGTGCGCCGCCGTGATGTCGGCGGCGATGCGCTCGGCGTAGACGAGGCCTTCGAGGAGGGAGTTGGAGGCGAGCCGGTTCGCGCCGTGCACGCCGGTGCAGGCGACCTCGCCGCACGCGTACAGGCCCGGCACGGTCGTACGGCCCCGGGAGTCGGTGCGCACGCCCCCGGAGGCGTAGTGGGCGGCCGGCGCGATCGGGATGGGGTCGGTGACCGGGTCGATGCCGTGGGCGCGGCAGGCGGCCAGGATGGTCGGGAAGCGGTGCTCCCACATGTCGGCGCCGAAGTGCCGGGCGTCGAGGAACATGTGCTCGGCGTCCTGCTCCAGCATCCGGCGCAGGATGCCCTTGGCGACGATGTCCCGGGGCGCGAGCTCGGCCAGTTCGTGCTGCCCCACCATGAAGCGCACGCCGTCGGCGTCGACCAGGTGGGCGCCCTCGCCGCGCACGGCCTCGGAGACGAGTGGCTGCTGGCCCTCGGCGTCCGGGCCGAGGAAGAGCACGGTCGGGTGGAACTGCACGAACTCCAGGTCGCTCACCTCCGCGCCGGCCCGCAGTGCGAGTGCCACGCCGTCGCCGGTCGACACCGACGGGTTGGTGGTGGCGGAGAAGACCTGGCCCATGCCGCCGGTCGCGAGGACCACCGCGGGGGCGTGCACGGCGCCCACGCCGTCGTGCTGGCCCTCGCCCATGACGTGCAGGCTCACACCCGCCGTACGGCCGTCGCCGTCGGTCAGCAGGTCGAGGACGAGCGCGTTCTCGATCGTGCGCACCCCACGCGCGCGTGCCGCCTCGACCAGCGCTCGGGAGATCTCCGCGCCGGTGGCGTCGCCGCCCGCGTGCGCGATGCGCCGGCGGTGGTGGCCGCCCTCGCGGGTGAGTTCCAGGGCGCCCTCCTCGGACTCGTCGAAGTGCGCGCCGGTGGCGATGAGCCGCCGTACGGCGTCCGGGCCCTCCGTGACGAGGATCCGTACCGCCTCCTCGTCGCACAGGCCCGCGCCGGCCACCAGGGTGTCGTCCAGGTGCTGTTCGGGGGTGTCGCCCTCGCCGAGCGCGGCGGCGACGCCGCCCTGCGCCCAGCGGGTGGAGCCGTCGTCGAGGCGGGCCTTGGTGACGACGACGGTCTTCAGGCCGGCGGCCTCGCAGCGCAGGGCCGCGGTGAGTCCGGCGACCCCGGAGCCGACCACCACCACGTCCGCGTTGATGGACCATCCGGGGGCGGGCGCGTGCAGTCGTATGCCTGTGCTGGTCACGAGGCGGCTCCGAGGGTTCCGAAAGTGAGTGGAAGGTTGTCGATCAACCGGGTCGTCCCGACCCGGGCGGCGACGGCCAGGACGGCCTCGCCGGTGAAGTCGTCCTCGATCTCGGTGAAGTCGGACGGGTCGACGAGAGCGAGGTAGTCCAGTTCGAGCGGCGGGGACAGGCGCGCGGCCTCGTCGAGCACCAGACGGGAGGCGGCGCGTACGGCCGAGGGGGAGCCCGGGAGGGATTTCGCGACGGCGTGCGCGTCGGCCGCGGCGCGCGACTCCCCGAGGGCGCTGAGCGCTTCGGCACGCGCGTGCGTGGCGGGCACCTCGCGGGCCCGTGCGCGCAGCGCCTCCTGCGCGGCGTGCCGGTCGCGGCCCGCGAACAGCGCGTGCGAGAGGGAGAGCGCCGTGCGCCGCTCGTCGGGCGAGAGGTAGCGGTTGCGGCTGGAGAGGGCGAGCCCGTCCTCCTCGCGCACGGTGGGGACCCCGACGATCTCCACGCCGAAGTTCAGGTCGCGCACCATGCGGCGGATCAGGGCGAGCTGCTGGGCGTCCTTCTGGCCGTACAGGGCGACGTCGGGGCGGATGATGTGGAGCAGCTTGGCGATGACGGTGAGCACGCCGTCGAAGTGCCCGGGGCGCGAGGCGCCCTCCAGGCGCTCCCCCATGGGGCCCGCGCTGATGCGCACCTGGGGCTCGCCACCCGGGTAGACCTCGTCGACGGAGGGCGCGAACACGACGTCCGCGCCGGCCTCTTCGGCGATCTTGATGTCGGCGTCCAGGGTGCGCGGGTAACGGTCGAGGTCCTCGCCCTTGCCGAACTGCAGGGGGTTCACGAAGACGGTGACGACGACCTCGCCGTCCGGTCCGGCGATCTCGCGGGCGGTGCGGACCAGGGTGGCGTGGCCCTCGTGCAGGGCGCCCATGGTCATCACCACGGCGCGGCGGCCGGTACGCGTGCGTGCGTGCAGTTCGTCGGCGGTGCGCAGCAAGGTGGTGGTCATCGGGCGTCTCCCTCGGCGCCGTTGGTCCCGGTGGCGAGCACTCCGAGGAGGTCCTCGGCGAGTTCCGGCTTGAGCAGCCCGTGCGCGAGCGCGCGGTCCGCGGTGGCGCGGGCCATCGCCAGATAGCCGGCGACGGTCTGCGGGGCGTGCCTGCGCAGCTCGGCGACGTGCGCGGCGACCGTGCCCGCGTCCCCGCGTGCGACCGGGCCGGTCAGGGCCGCGTCGCCGGAGCGCAGGGCGTTGTCGAGGGCGGCGCCGAGGAGCGGGCCGAGCATCCGGTCGGGCGCCTCCACGCCGGCTTCGCGCAGCAGCTCCATCGACTGCGCGACCAGCGTGACCAGGTGGTTCGCGCCCAGGGCGAGCGCCGCGTGGTAGAGCGGGCGCCGCTCCTCGGCGATCCATTCCGGTTCGCCGCCCATCTCGATGACGAGGGCCTCGGCGGCCAGCCGCAGTTCGTCGGGCGCGGTGACGCCGAACGAGCAGCCGGCGAGGCGCTGGACGTCCACGGGCGTGCCGGTGAAGGTCATCGCGGGGTGCAGGGCCAGCGGCAGCGCGCCCGCGCGCAGGGCAGGGTCCAGGACCTTCGCGCCGTACCGCCCGGAGGTGTGCACGAGCAGCTGCCCCGGCCGTACGGCGCCGGTCTCGGCGAGGCCCTCGACCAGGGCGGGCAGGGCGTCGTCAGGGACGGTCAGCAGCACCAGGTCGGCGCGCTGGAGCACCTCGGCGGGCGGGACGACCGGGACCTCGGGCAGCAGCTGTGCGGCGCGCCTCCTGGACGCCTCGGAGACCGCGGAGACGGCCACCGGGCGGTGCCCGGCGAGCTGGAGGGACGCGGCCAGTGCGGGACCCACGCGGCCGGCGCCGACGACGCCGACGGTGAGCCGCGCGGGGCGGTCCTTGGGATCTGGCAGTTGGCTTGTACTCACGCGACGGCGGCCTTCCCGTTCCAGTCCGCTCCGGGTACCGGACGATTTCTCGTCATGTTAACGCTATCGGTTCGAGGGGCGTTCGGTTGTCCACAGGCTGTGGGTTTCCGCACACCCGAAATCCGGGTGCCCGCACGGGGCCGGCGCGGGATGATCCGGGCCATGAGTGATACGGCGGAACAGGGCGAGCAGATCTCCGACATCTCGGATACATCCGATGAGGAAAAGGCCAAGCGGCGCCGTAAACGGCGCGTCAGCGCGTACCGGAGCGCCAAGCGCACTCTCGCGCGCCCCGGCTTCCTCGGCACGCTCCGCGAGCGCCTCGCGCTGCTGGACGGCGCCGGGGACCTGTACGACCTGGACGAGTCGGCGGACATCTACGGCAACGGCGTCGTCGAGGCCCTGGAGGATAAGGTCGCCGGCCTGCTCGGCAAGGAGGCCGCCGCGTTCTTCCCGACCGGCACGATGGCCCAGCAGGCGGCCCTGCGCTGCTGGGCCGGGCGCACCGGGAACCCGACCGTCGCCCTGCACGCCCTCGCTCACCCCGAAGTGCACGAACGCAACGCGTTCAGCCAGGTCAGCGGCCTGCGCCCGGTCCGCGTGACCAGCGAGCCCCGGCTCCCGACCGCCGACGAGGTGCGCGACTTCGAGGAACCCTTCGGCGCGCTGATGCTGGAACTGCCCCTCAGGGACGCCGGTTTCGTGCTGCCCACCTGGGAGCAGCTCACGGCCGTCGTGGAAGCCGCGCACGAGCGCGACGCGGTGGTGCACTTCGACGGCGCGCGCCTGTGGGAGTGCCCCGTCCACTTCGGCCGCCCCCTGGAGGAGATCGCGGGCCTCGCGGACAGCGTCTACGTGTCGTTCTATAAGTCCCTCGACGGCTACGGGGGCGCCGCGCTCGCCGGCCCGAAGACACTCGTCGAGGAGGCGAAGACCTGGCGCCACCGGTACGGCGGCCAGGTCTTCCAGCAGTTCCCGACGGCCCTGTCGGCTCTCGCGGGCCTGGAGCGGGAGCTGCCCCGGCTGCCCGACTACGTCACCCACGCGCGCGTGGTCGCCGCCGCGCTGCGCGAGGGGTTCGCCGCGGCCGGGGTGCCGTGGGTGCGGGTGCATCCCGAGGTGCCGTACACGCACGACTTCCAGCTCTGGCTGCCGTACGACGTCGACGTCGTCTCGGAGGCCGCGATCCGGCAGGGCGAGGAGACGGACACGATGCTGTTCGCCAATGCGTGGGACGCCAAGGGCCCGGGCCTGGCGTTCACCGAGGTGTACGTCCGGGCCGCGGGCTTGGAGTGGACCGCCGACGACGTGCAGGCGGCGGTCGCGGAGTTCGTCGCCCGCCTACCCGAGGAGGCGGTCAGCAAGTAGAGCGGGAGCGCGGACGCAGCCACCGGCCCCGGGCCAGCCGTATCCGCCCGTGGGCCGGCCGCTCGGCGAGGACCGCGAGGAACTGCCGGTAGTCCCGCCACTCGCGCGCGACCTGCCATTCATGGGCACCCGGCGCGGGCGGTGCGGGCTCGCCGAGCTGCTGGGCACGGTAGGTGTCGAGGAGGTACTGCTGCGTGATGCTCATGGCCGATCGCCTTCTCGGGACGTGGAGTGAGGGTTCGTGGGCTCCGCGGCTGCCCCGGTGGTCCCACGTTGCGCCGGTACGGCGGGGAAGTCGCGTCGATTGACGGGCGCCGTCAATCGGGGAGGGCGCTGTCAGTGGCGGGGTGCACCATGAGGTCATGAGCGTGCGCATCGACATCGCGGGGCTGCGGCCGGAGAGGGTCGCCGTCGTCCCCTCCCCCCTGGCCGAGCTCGGCATGGCGCTGCACGCGCTGTCCGAGCCGGGGCACCACCCGGGGCTCCAGGGCTGGGTGACGGGCGTGAGCGCGGGCCTCGACCCGCATCTGGCCGACCGGATGTGCGACGCCGACTTCCTGTGGACGACGACGTTCTCGGACCTGTTCCTGCCGTACGCGGGCCTCCCCGGCGGCGCCGTGCCGGGTGCCACGCTGGCCGAGGAGCTGGACCTGCTGGACAAGCTGACGGACGAGCAGTTCGTCGACGCGGCACTGGAGTTCAGCTGCGCCATGTCGTACGGCGTCGGGGCCGGCTGGCTCGTCGACGCCGCGCTGGGCCGGCGCGCCCTGGACCTGGCCGCCGCGCGCGGCCCGCGCCAGGAGCGGTTCACCGAGCTGCTGCTGACCGACCCGCCCAAGATCCGGGCCTGGCTGCGGCAGTTCCTGGAGGACTGCGACGAGGCGTTCTTCGCGGAGGCCTGGTCGCGGCTGCGCCACCAGCTCACGGCGGACGCCCGCCACAAGACCGAGCTCCTGCGCCGCAAGGGCCTGGCCGAGGCGCTGTCCGCCGCGTCCCCGGCGGTCACGCTCGACGAGGCCGCCGCCGAGATCACGGTCGACAAGCTGAGCGTGGGCCGCACCACCACGGGTGACGGCGCGCTCCTCCTCGTACCGACCAGTCTCGGCTGGCCCCACCTCGCCGTCCTGTACCGGCCCGGCTGGCAGCCCGTGCTGCACTACCCGGTCGGCTCCCCGGAGTTGGCCGCCCCGCCGTCCGTCGAGCAGCTCGCGCTGCGGATGACGGCGCTGTCCCACCCGGTCCGGATGCGGATGTGCCGCTATCTGGCCCGCAGCGCCTACACCACGAGCGAGCTGGCCCAGGCGCACGGCATGACGGCCCCGGAGATATCCCGGCACCTCGGCGTCCTGAAGAAGGCGGGCCTGGTCACCACCCGCCGCCGCGGCCGGTACGTCCAGCACCAGCTGGACATATCCGTGGTCGCCCGGCTGGGCAGCGACTTCCTGGAGGGCATCCTGCGCTGAGCCCTCAGCCGGGCCGTCAGTCGAAGCGGATGTGCCGGATCCCCACCCGCGCCTGCCGCAGACGGGTCCGCAGGGCGCCTTCGTTGTTCGGCCGCAGCGTCAGGCCGGCCAGGACGGCGATGCGGTCCGCCGTCTTCGGCACGGTCGAGTGGTCGGTCCACAGGTGCTCGGCGAACTCCGGCTCCCGCAGCCGCTCCAGACAGTGGTCGAGCTGCTGCACGGCCCAGGTCTCGCGTCCCAGACCGGCGTTCTTCCCGGCGACGTACTGAAGGAGGTGCCCGAAGCCGCGCTCGCGCAGCCGCCGCAGGACGGTCTCGCGCTGGGCGAGGAGCGTGAAGTGGCGTACGTCGTGGCCGAGTTCCCGCAGCCGGCCGACGGTCTCCTCGAAGTAGCCGGAGTCCGTGACGGTCATGGGCACGATCACGACCCCTTCGTGCTTGGTGAGCGCCAGGTCGAGCACCTCGACCACGCCCTGCCGCCAGGAGGCCAGGTCCTGGAAGTTCCCGCGCAGTTCGGGCGGGAGCGTGCGGCGCAGACCGAAACCGGCGTGCTCGGGGTCGCAGATCACGCTGCCCGTCAGGCGCCGCTGGAGCTCGTGCGCGGTCTGTGTCTTGCCGCCCCCGAAAGGGCCGTTGATCCACAGGAGCATGCGCAGACCCTAGTGGCCACCGGTTACACGGGGGTCACGCGCCCGTGGATCAGCCGTGCCCGCCCGCGCGCACCAGGCCCGTCTCGTACGCCAGGACCACCACCTGGACCCGGTCCCGCAGCCCCAGCTTGGTGAGGATGCGGCCGACATGGGTCTTCACCGTCGCCTCGGACAGCACCAGCCGGGCGGCGATCTCGCCGTTCGACAGGCCTTGCGCGACGAGGATCATGACCTCGCGCTCGCGGTCGGTGAGCCGCTCCAGCTCCTTGTGCTGCGGCTCCTTGCCGGCGCTGGGCAGCATCGGGGCGAACCGGTCCAGGAGGCGGCGCGTGGTCGACGGGGCCACCACCGCGTCGCCGCTGTGCACCGAGCGGATGGCGGTGAGGAGTTCACCGGGCGGCACGTCCTTGAGCATGAAGCCGGAGGCGCCCGCCTTCAGCCCGGAGAAGGCGTACTCGTCGAGGTCGAAGGTGGTCAGGATGAGCACCTTCGGCGGGTTCGGCTCCTGGCAGATGCGCCGTGTGGTCTCCACGCCGTCCAGCTTGGGCATGCGCACGTCCATGAGTACGACGTCGACGTCCGTCGAGCGCAGCACCTGAAGGGCCTCGACGCCGTCCCCCGCCTCCGCGACGACCTCCATGTCCGGCTGCGCGGCGAGCACCATCCGGAACCCGGTGCGCAGCAGCACCTGGTCGTCGACGAGCATCACGCGGATCGTCATCGGGGCCTCTTCCATCTCCGTGTACGAGGGTTGTCGCGTCCACAAGGGTTGTGTACGTGCACCGGGGTTGTTACAGGTGTCAACAGGGGGCGTGCGTCGACGTCAATGCGCCGGTTTGAGCGGGAGCAGCGCGCTGATGCGGAATCCTCCGCCGGGGCGCGGGCCCGCGTCCAGGGTGCCGCCGACCATACCGACCCGCTCGCGCATTCCGATGAGGCCGTGCCCCTGCCCGTCGATGCCGCCCTCCTCGTACAACTCGTGCGGCGCGCCCTTGCCGTCGTCCTCGACGAGCAGGCCGAGCCCGTCGTCGAAGTACACCAGCCGCACGCTCGCGCCCGTGTTGGGCCCGCCGTGCTTGCGGGTGTTGGTGAGGGCCTCCTGCACGATCCGGTACGCGGTGAGCTCGACGCCGCTGGGGAGCGGGCGCGGGGTGCCCTCCACCTTGAAGTCGACGGGCAGCCCCGAGGTGCGGCACTGCTCGATCAGCTCGTCGATCTGCTCGACGTCCGGCTGCGGGACGTACTCGCCGACCTCCTTGTGCTCGCCGGTGCGCAGCACGCCGAGCAGGCGGCGCATCTCGGCGAGGGCCTGGCGGCCGGTGGACGAGATCGTCTCCAGGGCCTTCTTCGCCTGGTCGGGGGCGGTGTCGAGGACATAGGCGGCTCCGTCGGCCTGCACCACCATCACCGAGACGTTGTGCGCGACGACGTCGTGCAACTCGCGTGCGATCCGGGCGCGTTCGGCCGCGACCGCGACCTTCGCCTGCGCCTCGCGCTCCTTCTCCAGCCGGGCGTTGCGCTCCTCCAGCTGCGCGAAGTAGGCGCGGCGGGTGCGGATGGAGTCGCCGAGCACCCAGGCGAGCGCGAACGGGACGGTCTGGAAGATCACTATCGCGAGGTTGCCCAGTGCGCTGCTCTGCTCGTTCGGCCAGCGCAGCTGCGCCACGGCGGCCGCGCCCAGGCCCGTGGCCAGCGCCAGCCGGGAGGCCCAGCGGGCGCCCGTCGCGGCCACCGTGTAGACGATCACGAGCATCGCGAAGTCGGCGGGCGTCGTCGCGACGTTCAGCGCCACCTGCGCCACGCCGAGCCCGATCGTCAGCAGCAGCATTTTCTCCGGCATACGGCGACGCAGCGCGATCACCAGGCACAGCAGCAGCACGATCGGAACGATCAGCGCCGGCGAGTCGCTGCCCCGGCCGTTCTCACCACGGACGGACATGCCTCCGGCGACCGAGATCCCGAACAGGATGACGGCCCAGAAGGTGTCGACCCCGGTCGGGTGTCTGCGAAGGAAGTCATAGAGGCGCTGCACGTAACCCAGAGTAGGGAAGCGTGATGCGTGCAGGGGTCAACCGGAGGACCGATCCGCACCCCGCGCGCATACTCCGCAAGGTGGAGGCTCCGTTCCTCTGTGCGCTTAGCCTGGGCCGGTGACGGGTGAGACGACGGGCGAGTGGCAGGGCTGGCGGACGGCGACGGAGGCCGCCCTCTACGGGCCCGGCGGCTTCTACCGCCGCCCCGAGGGCCCGGCCGGCCACTTCCGTACGTCCGTGCACGTCTCCCCGCTGTTCGCCGAGGCCGTCGCCCGGCTGCTGTGCCGGGTCGACGAGGCCCTGGACCGGCCCGCGCGCCTCGATTTCGTCGACATGGCGGCGGGCCGCGGCGAACTGGTCACCGCCGTCCTGGCCGCCCTGCCCGCCGACGTGACGGCACGCGTGCGTGCGTACGGCGTCGAACTGGCCGACCGCCCCGAGACCCTCGACACACGCATCGAGTGGCGCACATCACCGCCATCCGGCATCACCGGCCTGCTGTTCGCCAACGAATGGCTCGACAACGTCCCGGTCGAGGTCGCCGAGGTGGACGGCGAGGGGGTGGCGCGCCGGGTTCTCGTACGCCGCGACGGCACCGAACGCCTCGGGGAGCCCGTCGGCGGCGCGGAGGCGCGATGGCTGGCGCGGTGGTGGCCGCTGCCGGACGAGGAAGGGCTCCGAGCCGAGATCGGGCTGCCGCGGGACGAGGCCTGGGCGGGCGCGGTCTCGGCCGTGGAGCGGGGGCTCGCGGTCGCCGTGGACTACGCGCACTCCGCGGATTCGCGCCCCCTGTTCGGCACGCTCACGGGCTTTCGCGCGGGGCGCGAGACGGCGCCCGTGCCGGACGGGTCGTGCGACATCACGGCGCATGTGGCGCTGGATGCTTGTGCGGCTCGTGGAGCGATGGAGGCAAGTGGGAGCGCGGAGGTCGGTGGGGGTGTGGAGGCGAGTGGGCGCGTGGAGGCGAGCAGCGGCGTGGAGGCCCGTGGGGGCGCGGAAGCCCGCGGGGGCTCGGAAGCCCGTGGGGGCGCGAAGGCAAGTGGCGGCCCGGAAACCCGTGAGGGCGCGAAGGCAAGTGGGGGCGCGGTAGGTAGGGCGGGCGCCGGCGCGAGCGAAGGGGCGTGCGCGGCGCTCAACACCGCGCACGAGGGCTTCCGCGCGCGCCTCCTGCGCCAGCGCGACGCCCTGCGCGCCTTGGGCATCGCAGGCGCACGCCCCCCGCTCGCGCTCGCGACCGCACAACCCGCCGCCTACGTACGCGCCCTCGCGAGCGCCGGTGAAGCCGCCGAACTCACCGCCCCCGGCGGCCTGGGCGACTTCGGCTGGCTGCTCCAGCCGGTAGGAATTCCGGACCCACTCGCGGGATGAGAGAGCCCTGCCTTCCCGCGTTACTTGCCGTTACTTGTCGATGTCCCCGACCACGAAGAACAGCGACCCCAGGATCGCCACCATGTCCGCGACCAGCGTGCCGGGGAGGAGTTCCACGAGGGCCTGGATGTTGTTGTACGAGGCCGAGCGCAGCTTCAGGCGGTACGGGGTCTTCTCGCCCTTGCTGACGAGGTAGTAGCCGTTGATGCCGAGCGGGTTCTCGGTCCAGGCGTAGGTGTGGCCCTCGGGTGCCTTCAGGACCTTCGGGAGGCGCTGGTTGATCGGGCCGGGCGGCAGTTCGGCGAGCCGGTCGAGGCAGGCGTCGGCGAGGTCGAGGGAGTTGTGCGTCTGCTCCAGGAGGCACTCGAAGCGGGCGAGGCAGTCGCCCTCCTGCCGGGTGACGACCTTGAGAGTGTCCTGCAGTTCCCCGTAGGCGAGATACGGCTCGTCCCGGCGCAGGTCGAAATCGACGCCCGAGGCGCGCGCGATGGGCCCGCTCACGCCGTACGCGTGCACGGTCTCCGGCGCGAGCGCGCCCACGCCCCGCGTGCGCCCCCGGAAGATCTCGTTGCCGAGCACCAGGTCGTCGAAGCGGTCCATGCGGGAGCGCAGGGCCGCGACGGAGGCACGCGCGCGTGTGGTCCAGCCGGCCGGCAGGTCCTCCTTGAGGCCGCCGACGCGGTTGAACATGTAGTGCATGCGCCCGCCGGAGATCTCCTCCATGACGTGCTGGAGCTCCTCGCGCTCCGTGAAGGCGTAGAAGATCGGCGTGATCCCGCCGAGCTCCAGCGGGTACGAGCCGAGGAACATCAGGTGGTTGAGCACCCGGTTGAGCTCCGCGAGCAGCGTGCGCGTCCACACCGCGCGCGTGGGGACCTCCATGCCGAGCATGCGCTCCACGGCAAGGACGACGCCGAGCTCGTTCGAGAAGGCCGACAGCCAGTCGTGCCGGTTGGCCAGCATGATGATCTGGCGGTAGTCGCGCGCCTCGAAGAGCTTCTCCGCGCCGCGGTGCATGTACCCGATCACCGGCTCCGCGTGCGTGATGCGCTCGCCGTCCAGCACCAGGCGCAGCCTGAGTACGCCGTGCGTGGACGGGTGCTGCGGCCCGATGTTGAGCACCATGTCGGTGCTCTCCGCGGCGCCGCCGATACCGACCATGGTCTCCGTCGTGGGAGTCATGGACACAGTCTCTCCTACGTACGCTGGCCGTATGGAGACGGGGAGCCCGCGCGGCACGGGCACGACGGGGGACGAGGCGGCAGAACCGGTGTGGACCGGGCTGCCGCCGGGGCTGCTGCGGATGCGGCGGCTGTTGCTGGTGGTGTGGCTGGGGCTGATCGCCCTCGCTCTGGGTCTGCTACTCGGTCTGCTCGCTGGCCCCGGCTGGGCGGCGTTCGCGCTGCTGCCGCTCGCGCTCATGGCCTGGGGCTGGGTGCTGCTGGGCCGCAACTGGCGCTCCTGGCGGTACGCCGAGCGCGCCGACGACCTGCTGATCAGCCGGGGCGTGCTGTGGCGCGAGGAGACCGTCGTGCCGTACGGGCGCATGCAGCTGGTCGAGGTGACCTCCGGGCCCGTCGAGCGGCACTTCGGGCTGGCCAGCGTGCAGCTGCACACGGCGGCCGCGGCGACCGACGCGACCATCCCGGGTCTCGATCCGGCCGAGGCGGAGCGGCTGCGCGACCGGCTCACCGAGCTCGGCGAGGCCCGATCGGCGGGCCTGTGACCGCGCCGGGCGTCGACGACGCCGTACGCGCGAAGGAACCCGTCACCGAGCGTCGGCTGCATCCCATAACGCCGCTTCGGCGGGCGTGGGCGCCGGTCGCGGTGCTCATCGGGTGGGCGGTGCACGACCCCGACCAGGCGCAGCGGCAGCTGACCAGACTGACGGCCACCACGCTGCTCATCGCCCTCGCCGTGCTCGTCCCTGCGGCCGCCCTGTACGGCTTCCTCACCTGGTGGTTTACGCACTTCGCGGTGACCGAGTCCGAACTGCGCATCCGTACCGGCCTGTTGTTCCGCCGTACCGCGCACATCCGGCTGGAGCGCATCCAGGCGATCGACGTCACCCAGCCGCTCCTCGCGCGCGTGGCGGGCGTCGCCAAGCTGAAACTCGACGTCATAGGCACCGACAAGAAGGACGAACTGGCCTTCCTGGGGGAGCGCGAGGCGCGTGCGCTGCGCGCGGAACTGCTGGCGCGCGCCGCCGGGTTCGCGCCCGAGACGGCGCACGAAGTCGGGGAAGCGCCGGCGCAGGTTCTGCTGCGCACGCCCCCGCTGCACCTCGCGATCTCCCTCGTGCTGACGGGCGCCACCTGGGGCTCCCTGGCCGCCGCGCTCGTCGTGCCACCGGTCCTGTGGCTCGCCACCCACAGCGTGTGGACGGTCCTCGCGACCGGCGTGCCCCTGCTCGGCGCGGCGGCCACGAGCAGCGTGGGGCGCTTCGTCGGGGAGTACGACTGGACGGTGGGCGAGTCGCCGGACGGGCTGCGCATCGACCACGGGCTGCTGGACCGTACGCACGAGACGGTGCCACCGGGGCGGGTGCAGACCGTGCGGATCGTGGAACCGCTGCTGTGGCGGCGGCGCGGGTGGGTGCGGGTGGAGCTGGACGTGGCCGGTTCGTCCAACTCGGTGCTCGTGCCGGTCGCTCCGCGCGAGGTCGCGGAGGCCGTCGTCGCGCGCGTGCTGCCGGGGGTGACCGTGCCGGCCGCCGCCGCGCTGTCGCGGCCGCCGCGGCGGGCCGGACGGTGCGTGCCCCTGTGGTGGCGTGGTTACGGGCTCGCGGTCACCGACACGGTGTTCGCGGCGCGGCACGGGCTGTTGAAGCGGAGCCTGGCGCTGGTGCCGCACGCCAAGGTGCAGAGCGTACGGCTGGCCCAGGGGCCCTGGGAGCGGCTGTGGCGGCTCGCCGACGTCCATGTGGACACGGGGGCCAACAAGACCGTCACAGCCCGTCTGAGGGACGCGCAGGAGGCGGCGGAGCTGCTGCGGGGGCAGTCGGAGCGGTCGCGGACGGGGCGCCGGGACGCCCGGCCGGACCGGTGGATGGCGTCGTAGGGCGCGCCGCCGGTGTCGTACGACGACCGGCGAGCACCCCGCCACCCGGTGTCAGGAAACCGCGCTCCGCAGGCCCTGCAGGTCGATCTGTTCCGTCTCGTCGTGGGCCGTCAGGTCGATCACCTGGCCCACGCCCCGGGCCTCCTCGTCGGCCGGCTTGAACTCGGCCTCCGCCTCCGCCTTGTGGACGGCAAGGGCCTCCTGGCCGACCACGTCGGCGAGGTCCTCGTTCTGGACGGCGTCCAGGGCCGCCGGGTTCGGCTCCTTCTTGTTGCCGAAGAAGTCGAAGCCGCCCTGGATCGCCGGGCGCCGCGCGGGCGTGCCCGGTACGACGGCCACCGCGGTCGGTGCGACGAAGTGCCCCGAGGGCTGCTGCACGGGCTGGGCCGAACGGGCCGGAGTCGTGGCGGCCGCGCGCTCATGCCCGTCGACCGCCTCGGGCTGCCCCTG
Source organism: Streptomyces cylindrosporus (assembly GCF_022698165.1). Taxonomy (GTDB): domain Bacteria; phylum Actinomycetota; class Actinomycetes; order Streptomycetales; family Streptomycetaceae; genus Streptomyces; species Streptomyces cylindrosporus. The sequence continues at coordinate 62,826 of NZ_JALDAY010000023.1, read as the reverse complement.
CGCCTCGTCCTCCTGCGCCGCCGCCTCGGTGCCACCGCTCGCGGCGGCCTCGGCCACCGCGGGGGCGGTCTGCGCGGCGGGTGCGGTCCCCTCGGCGGGCGCGGGCGCCTGGCTCGCCGCGGCACCGTTGTGCGCCGTCACGGGCGCGCCCTTGGGGGCGCCGTCACGCTTCGACCGGCCGTCGCCCTTGGGTGAACCGCCGCCCTTCGGGGAGCCGTCGTCCTCGGGGGAAGCCCCGTCTTCGGAAGCACTCTCGCCGGAAGCGGCCGCCTCCTCGTCGTCGGCCTCGGCCTCGACGTCACCGCCGGCCTCAGCACCGCCTTCGACCTCGGCGTCGGCCTCGAAGTCACCGTCGTCCTCGAAGTCCGCCCGGGCCTCGTCCTCCCCCGCCACCGCGTCGGCGGCCTTCGGGGAAGCGTCGCCGTCCTTGTCGAGCTTCTTCAGCGCCGCGCCGGCCCGCAGGAACAGCTTCGAACCCTCGGGCGAGAAGACCGCGGGAGCCTCCGGCTCCTCGTCGGCCTCCGGCGCCTCCGCCTCCTCCGCCAGGTCGGCCACGGCCTCGGTCTCGTCCGCCGAGGCAGCCACAGCCTCGGCCTCCGCCGGCTCCGTCTCGTCCGCCGCTACGGGCGGCAGCGCGGGCGTCGTCGGGGCACCGGCCTCTATCTCCAGCAGCCGGCGGCCCTCCAGGGCGCTCGCGCGCTCGGTCTCCGCGGTGGCGTACCGGCGCAGCAGGGCCGCGTGCTCGTTGCGCAGCCCGGCCAGCTCGGAGCGCTTGGCGCGCAGCCGCTGCTCCAGCTTGGCGCGCAGCTCGCGCGATTCCTCGAGGTCGGTCTCCAGCTCCGCGACCCGCTCCTCGTGCCGCCACTCGTCGCTCGCACGCGCGCGCGTGAGGTCGGCGACCTGCTTGCCGGCCTGCGCGTCCCAGCGGCGCATGACGGCCGCGCCGACGACCGCCGTCGCCGCGGCGAAGGCTGCGATGACGCGCAGCACGGCCGACTCCGTGAACACCCAGGGGCCGAAGGCGCAGACGAGGGAGACGCCTGCGATCGCCGACGGGGGCAGCAGCCTGTGCAAGGGCGGTGAATGGCGGTGACGTCCACGTGGCATGGCCAGAAACTTACCGCGCGTAGGCGACTGTTGGCTCCCCGCCCCGTAAAAACACAGCCATACCGAAACGTTCACAGGGCATCAGGAATTCTTCCGCAGCGAATTCGGCAAGATCGTCAACTTCCGGAACACCGGTCACCGGTCGCTCAGCCGCCCGCTGATCCACTGCAGCGTCGCCGGAATCTCCCGCCGCCAGGTGTTGAAGTTGTGGCCGCCGCTATCCAGGATGATCGACGAGATCCGGGTCAGCTTGGTGGCCTCCACTCGCCCTATGAACTTCAGCGTCGCCTTGTAGTTGGATTCCCCGATCCGGCTGCTGGTGACGAGCAGTGAAGTGTTCGGCGGGGGCAGGTGCTTGAGGCACCACCACAGGTCGGCGCGATTGCGCAGCCCCTTGTCGCCGTGGAAGAGATCACCCGTGGTGGGGTCGATCGGCGCCTTGTAGTACGGCGAAAGGCCCGCGGCGGCCGCGTACGCCCCAGGGTGGTGCATCGCGAGCTTCAGCGCGCAGTAGCCGCCGGTGGAGTCGCCGATGATCCCCCAGCTGCCCGGCTTCCTGCCCACCCTGTAGTGCGCGAGTACGGCGTTGGGCAGATCCTTGGCGAAGAACGTCTCCGTCTTCGGCCCGCCCGGGATGTCCACGCACTCGGTGTCCCGCGGCGGCGCCACCGTGGGCCGCAGCATGACCAGGATCATCGGCTGCATACGGCCGCTCTTGGCGAGGTTCTGGGCCGTTGCGGGGTAGTGCAGTTTGTCCACGAGCGCCTCGGCGGTGCCGGGATATCCGGTGAGGACGACCGCGGCAGGGAACGTACGCGTGCGGTACTGGGGCTGGAAGTACTCCGGCGGCAGGTACACGTACGCGGGCGTGGCGATGTGGGTCGTACGGCCGACGATGTCGACCTTCTGGATCTGCCCGCCGGTCCGCGGCCCAGCACCGGGGGAACCGCCCGCTCCACGCACGCGTGCCGTGTCGACCACCTGAAGGGGGCCGCCGCTGCCGCCCAGCGCGGTGTGGTTGACGACCACACCCTGGTCCTTCTCCCGGCCGAACAGGTCCGCCCAGCTCGCGTAGAAGCCGAAGGCCTGGTTGGCGGCGAGACCGAGCGACATGAAGAGAGCGAGCTGGGTGCCCAGGAGCAGGCCTACGCGTCCGCTGACGGCCCGCCAGTTCCGCCGCGCCAGCCGCGGCCACAGCCAGACCGTGCCGACGAACAGCAGTACGGCGAACGCGACCGCCAACCACAGCACGTTGTTGCTCGTAAGACCCATGACCTGCTTCCTGCCTGCGGTTTCGCCCGTCTCCCCCGCACCTTCGCGAGGGCTTGTCCGGGACTTTCCCCGGCCTTTGAAACGGCTTTGAGAAGCGGAGTGAACCTCTCCTGCCGTGACACCGTCCTAGAGGGCGCAATGTCGCCGGATGCCCGAATCGGTACCGGATCCAAGGTCTCTCGCAGAACTACGGGATGCGATGTCTGTCAGGACAGATGAGGAAATGTCGGGCGGGGTTCCCTCCCGATCACACACTGAGCGGCGCATGCTGCATGGGCCGCGCCCCGAGGCCGTCCCCGTCCTCGTCGCCAGAGCCTGCGCTCTTGTAGGCGTCCTGGACATCGCCGCGGGCGTCTTCCCGCGCTTCAGGCACAGCCGTATGCACACCCTCGCCGAGGTGCTGCCCGGCGCGTTCGGCCCGTTCGCCGCCGCGCTGTCGCTCAGCGCCGGCATCCTCCTGCTGCTGCTCGCGCACGGTCTCAGGCGCGGCAAGCGGCGCGCCTGGCGGGCCGCGGTGGTACTGCTTCCGGCGGGCGCCGTGGCGCAGTTCACGTACCGGCACTCCCTCATCGGAGTGCTCATCTCGCTGGCGCTGCTCGCACCCCTGGTGCGCCACCGGGACCAGTTCAAGGCGCTGCCCGACCCGCGCAGCAGGTGGCGCGCGCTCGCCAACTTCGTCCTCATGGGCGCCGGTTCCCTCGTCCTCGGACTGATCATCGTCAGCGTCCACCCGAACCGGATGGTCGGCGACCCGAGCCTGGCCGATCGCATTACGCACGTCCTGTACGGCCTGTTCGGCTTCGAGGGGCCCGTCGACTACCAGGGCGACACCTCCTGGACCGTCGGCTTCTCCCTGGGCGCCCTGGGCCTGCTCACGGCCGTTACGACGATCTACCTCGCCTTCCGGCCCGAACACCCGGCCGCGCGGCTCACCGAGGAGGACGAGGCCCACCTGCGCGCCCTGCTGGAGAAGCACGGCGGCCGCGACTCGCTGGGCCACTTCGCCCTGCGCCGCGACAAGGCGGTCGTCTTCTCGCCCAGCGGCAAGGCCGCGGTGACGTACCGCGTCGTCTCCGGCGTGATGCTCGCCAGCGGCGACCCCATCGGCGACGTCGAGGCCTGGCCCGGCGCCATCGAGCGCTTCATGGACGAGGCACGCGCGCACTCCTGGACCCCCGCCGTCATGGGCTGCTCGGAGACGGGCGGCGAGGTGTGGACCCGCGAGACCGGCCTCGACGCCCTCGAACTGGGCGACGAGGCGGTGGTGGACGTAGCGGATTTCTCCCTCGCCGGCCGCGCGATGCGCAACGTGCGCCAGATGGTCAAGCGCATCGAGCGCGCCGGTTACGAAACCCGGGTACGACGTGTCCGTGACCTCGGCGACGCCGAACTGGAGCGCATCCGGCAGGCCGCAGAGGACTGGCGCGGCACCGACACCGAGCGCGGCTTCTCCATGGCGCTCGGCCGCATCGGCGACGCCTCCGACGGCGACTGCCTCATCGCCACCGCCCACAAGGCCGACGAACACCCGGGCGAGTACGGCGACCTGAAGGCGATCCTGCACTTCGTGCCCTGGGGCACGGACGGCGCCTCCCTCGACCTGATGCGCCGCGACCGCTCGGCCGACCCCGGGATGAACGAACTCCTCATCGTCGCCGCCCTCCAGGCGGCCCCGAAATTCGGCATCACGCGCGTGTCGCTCAACTTCGCCATGTTCCGCTCGGCACTCGCGCGCGGCGAGAAGATCGGCGCCGGTCCGGTGCTGCGCGCCTGGCGCGGCCTGCTGGTGTTCCTCTCCCGCTGGTTCCAGATCGAGTCCCTGTACAAGTTCAACGCGAAGTTCCGCCCGCGCTGGGAGCCCCGCTTCGTCGTCTACCGCGCCTCCGCGGACCTGCCGCGCATCGGCTTCGCCGCCATGCAGGCGGAGGGCTTCGTCAACCTCGCGCTGCCCCTGCCGCGCTTCCTGCGCCGCCGCAGGTCCGCCCCGCGCGCGTGCACGCACGCCGTCGCGGAGCGCGACGTACGAGCGGCGTGAACCGAGGACAGGCCCGGACGCAGGCCCCGCCCCACCGGCCCGGGGAGCCCGCGCCCGGGCCGCGGCGGCTTCGGAGCCGGTCCGGGGCCTAGGCTGAACGCATGAGCAAGCAGAGCGGACGCGGGCGCGTCGCGGGCCTTCCGGAATGGGACCGCTGCGCGGTCATGGGAGTCGTGAACGTCACCCCCGACTCCTTCTCCGACGGCGGCCGCTTCTTCGACACCACGGCCGCCGTCAAGCACGGCCTGGAGCTGGTCGCCCAGGGCGCCGACCTGGTCGACGTCGGCGGCGAGTCCACCCGCCCCGGCGCCACCCGCGTGGACGAGGCCGAGGAGCTCAAGCGGGTCGTCCCCGTCGTCCGCGGCCTCGCCTCGGAAGGCGTCACGGTCTCCGTCGACACCATGCGCGCCTCCGTCGCCGAACGCGCCCTCGCCGCCGGCGCCGCCCTCGTCAACGACGTCAGCGGCGGCCTCGCCGACCCCGCGATGATCCCCGTCGTGGCCGGGACCGGCGCCCCCTTCGTCGTCATGCACTGGCGCGGCTTCCTGGAGGGCGGCAACGTCAAGGGCGTCTACGACGACGTCGTCACCGAAGTCGTCGACGAACTGCACGCGCGCGTGGAGGCCGTCCTGGCCGGCGGCGTCGCCCCCGACCGCATCGTCGTCGACCCGGGCCTCGGGTTCTCCAAGGACGCCGAGCACGACCTCGTCCTGCTGGCCCACCTCGACCGCCTGCTCGCCCTCGGCCACCCCCTGCTCGTCGCCGCCTCCCGCAAGCGGTTCCTGGGGCGCGTCCTCGCCGGCCCGGAGGGCGCGCCGCCTCCCGCGCGCGAGCGCGACGCCGCCACGGCCGCCGTCTCCGCGCTCGCGGCGCACGCCGGCGCATGGGCGGTGCGCGTGCACGAGGTGCGCGCGACGGCGGACGCGGTACGGGTCGCACGCGCCGTGGAGGAGGCGCGCGGGGCGGAGAACGCGCCGGGCGCGACCACTACGCGCGGGGCGCATGACGCTCATCCCGCGCCGGGCGCGACCACCGCAAGCGGGGCGCGAAGCTCCCACTACGCGCCGGGCGCGCACGCACCGAGCCCGGCGCACCCCACAGACCACACGCCCGGCTCGGAAGGAGCCCGGTGAGCGCCCCCCACACCGACGTCGAGCAGGTGGAGGCAGCCAACACCGCCTTCTACGAGACGATGGAGCGCGGTGACTTCGAGGAGCTCTCGTCCCTCTGGCTGACCCCGGCCGACCTGGGCGTCGACGAGGAGTACCACGACCCGGCCGACGCCGGCGTGATCTCCTGCGTGCACCCCGGCTGGCCGGTGCTGACCGGCCGCGGCGAGGTCCTGAGGTCGTACGCGCTGATCATGGCGAACACCGACTACATCCAGTTCTTCCTCACCGACGTGCACGTCTCCGTCACCGGCGACACCGCCCTGGTGACCTGCACCGAGAACATCCTCAGCGGCGGCCCCGCCCCCCAGGGCGGCGAGGAGCTCGGACCGCTCGTCGGCCAGCTGGTGGTCGCCACCAACGTGTTCCGCCGTACCCCGGACGGCTGGAAGCTCTGGTCCCACCACGCCTCCCCGGTTCTGGCCGAAAACGACGAGGCCGAGGACGAGGACACCCCCTCCTGACGGGGTAGGCGCCCCCTCGAAGACACCCGCGGACGCCCCACAGGCACCCGCCGGGACCAAGAAGTGGTTGGAATCACGACCACCTGGGTAGGGGCGGCTACCAACCCATGAGCCACCGGGTTCCCCAGGGGAAACACGCGATGAAACCTCCTGGCCCCGGTACGGGCCCGCGCCCCCGTGGCCCGGCCCTGTCAGTGCCCGCAGGTAGATTCGTTCGAGGCCGGTGTGCCGCCCGCACACGGCAGAGACCGGCCGCAACCGACGATTGCAGGAGTGATTCGCGTGGATCGTGTCGCGCTGCGCGGCCTCAAGGCCCGCGGGCACCACGGGGTGTTCCCCAGGGAGCGCGAGGAGGGCCAGACCTTCATCGTGGACCTCGTGCTCGGCCTGGACACCCGGCCGGCCGCGGCCGACGACGACCTGGCGAAGACCGTGCACTACGGCATCGTGGCGGAGGAGGTCGTGGCCGTCGTCCAGGGCGAGCCCGTCGACCTCATCGAGACACTCGCCGAGCGCATCGCCCAGGCCTGTCTCAAGCACGACGGGGTCCAGGAGGTCGAGGTCTGCGTCCACAAACCGGACGCACCGATCACGGTCCCCTTCGACGACGTGACCGTCACCATCACCCGGAGCCGAGTATGACCGCGTCCTTCACGCAGGGTCCCGTCGACCCGACCGTCCAGCCGGTGCCCGCCTCCGTCGTCGAACAGGTCGACGCCGCCGACACGACCCTCCAGAACCCGAAACGGGCGGTGATCTCCCTCGGCGCCAACCTCGGCAACCGCCTGGAGACCCTCCAGGGCGCCATCGACGCCCTGGAGGACACCCCCGGCGTCCGCATCAAGGCCGTCTCCCCGGTGTACGAGACGGAGCCGTGGGGCGTCGAGCCCGGTAGCCAGCCGTCGTACTTCAACGCGGTGGTGGTGCTCAAGACCACCCTGCCCCCGTCCTCGCTCCTGGAGCGGGCGCACGCGATCGAGGAGGCCTTCCACCGCGTACGGGACGAGCGCTGGGGCGCGCGCACCCTGGACGTCGACATCGTCGCGTACGCCGACGTCGTCTCCGACGACCCGCAGCTCACCCTCCCCCACCCGCGCGCGCACGAGCGTGCCTTCGTCCTCGCCCCCTGGCTCGACCTGGAGCCCGAGGCCTCGCTGCCCGGCCGCGGCCGGGTCGGCGACCTCCTCGACACCGTCACCCGCGACGGCGTGGTCCCGCGCAAGGACCTGGAACTCCACCTGCCCGAGTAGTCGTTAAGGTCAGGACGAAAGGTCACGAGGACCACTGCCCGCAGGACACACGGTCCGCGGAAACCGGGGGAGCTGAAGGGACACCGTGAGAGAGCTGCGCATCAGGGTGCTGGCCGGCGTGTTCGTCGTGGCCGCAGTCCTGTCCTGGGCGGGCGCCCGCCTCTGGAACTCGATCGGGACCCTCCCCAGCGTCCCCCTGGCCGCCCCCATCGTCCTCGCCCTGATCGCCGTGGTGCTGACGGCGACGGCGCTCTCGCTGCGCGGCCGCTTCAGGGCCCAGCGCGAGCGCCGCCCCGAGGCCAAGGGCGTCGACCCCCTGATGGCGGCCCGCGCGGTCGTCTTCGGCCAGGCCAGCGCCCTGGTAGCCGCCCTCGTCGCCGGCATGTACGGCGGCACGGGCGTCTTCCTCCTGGAACTCCTGGACATCCCGGCCCGCCGCGACCAGGCCATCTACGCCGGCTTCTCGGTCGTGGCGGGCATCGCGGTCATAGCGGCGGCCATCTTCCTGGAGCGAGTCTGCAAACTCCCGGAGGACGACGAACACAACAACGGCGCGGCGTCTCCGGCCTGAGCGTCACCAGGGTTGGCGGGCGAGGTGTCCGTTGACCAGAAAGCCGGGGTGGGGGTCGAGGCGGTAGCTGTAGAGGGTGAACGGCTTCTGGCCGTCCGCCCTGCGCGGACGAACCTCGTGCACCTCCACCCAGGTGGATTCTCTGAGCTGCAGTGGGTGCTGCTCGGGCTCGAACGCCACACGAGAGGTCCAGCTGTCGGCCACGACGAGGTGGGACGCCGGTCCATCGGTACGGGGTGTGAATCGCGCGCCGATCACCTGCGCCAATTCGGAGAGAAAGGGCACGTTGGCGCTGACGAGCAAGCGACCGCGCCAAGTCTTGGACCGGTATCCGTCGCCGTCGGTGTAGCCCTCCAGAAAGCCTTCGAATGTCTCCCGATTCCGGAGCACGACACGGGGTAAGCGCTGTCGCATGTGATGCGCGTCGCCGCCCACGTACTGCCTCATCAGATCCGCCAGGTACGAGGAGACGACACGCACTCGGAAACCAGGCAGATCCCGCTCCAGGTAACCCGACGGCCGCGTCACCGCCTCCAGCCGCGCGGGCAGCCCGGTCGCTGCTGTCAGGCTCGCCGCAAAGCGCGAGGCGAAGCCCATGTCATTGACGACAAGGGACACGTAATTGCCGCCCACCGTCCCGTCCGAGCAGGTGGCCCCGACCATGTAGCCGAACTCGTAGCCCGGGCGGATCGTCAGCCGCTCACGACACAGTTTCCGCGCGGGCGTCCACGCAAGCACGGTTCCTTGAGAGTCCCGTGCATGCACCCACCCGTCGGGTGTCCCGAGCATCTGGTCCGGCGCCACGGTGAATGTCAGATGGTCGGTTACGACGTCCAGGACCTCGCGCGCCTTGACCGCCGTCACCTCGACCACGCTGGTCTGAACGGTTCGCTCCCCGTCCAGCGTCCACAGACGGCAACCGGCCCGTACGTCACGCGCCTGCTTTCGTCCGCCGACGGCGTTGACCGTCTGCTTGCTGGGCAACCCACAACCCACCCGCGCCCCCCCTTGATCAGCGACCGAATCACTGATCAAGGACCGTACCGAGCAGCACTGACAATCGGGTCAGCGCGCCAATATCAAGCTCATCGCCTCGGCACGGGTCGTAGCGTCCCGAAGCTGACCACGCACTGCCGATGTCGTGGTCTTGGCACCAGGCTTGCGGATGCCCCGCACAGACATGCACATGTGTTCGGCCTCGATGACGACGATTGCGCCGCGGGCCTCCAGAATCCGCATGAGCGAATCGGCGATCTGGGTGGTGAGTCGTTCCTGCACCTGCGGGCGCCGCGCGAACACCTCGACGAGGCGAGCCAGCTTCGACAGACCGGTGATCTTGCCGGTGTCGGCCGGAATGTACCCGACATGAGCCACGCCATGGAACGGCAGCAGGTGATGCTCGCACAAAGACACGATTTCGATGTCCTTCACCAGGACCATCTCGTCGTGTCCCAGATCGAACGTCGTCGTCAGAACATCCTCAGGCTGCTGCCTGAGCCCGGCCAAAAGCTCCCGATACGCCCGCGCCACCCGCGCCGGCGTCTCCCTGAGGCCCTCTCGGTCCGGGTCCTCGCCGACCGCGATCAGGAGTTCGCGTACGGCGTTCTCGGCGCGCTTCTCGTCGAACTCGCCTATCTTGCCCTCGCCGTCCAGCGTCACGGGGTCGGTCATCTGGTGCCTCGTTCCTGTGCGGGTCACGCGTGCGGGCCGCGCGCCTCTTCTGCGGGCATGGCTGAAAATGCCGCGTCCCCCAGGCTAGAACCTGGGGGACGCGGCATCCATTCCGGGCCTGATGGGGCCGCCGGGCCGGAGCGTCAGCTCTCGGGGCGGTCCTCAGGGGCCGTTTCGGTCGCCGGAGCGTGCTCCGTCGCCGTCGCCTTGGCGGTGGTGATCGCCGGCGTCGCGCCGTTCGCGCCGTTCGTCAGTGCGAGCTCCTTCGGGGAGAGCACCGGCGGGCGGGTGGACGGCGTGCGGCGGGAGGAGCCGGTCCAGGCCGGCCGCGGGGGACGCTTGACGATCGGGGCGAAGATCTCGGCGATCTGCTCCTTGCCCAGCGTCTCCTTCTCCAGCAGCTGCAGGACGAGGTTGTCGAGCACGTCGCGGTTCTCGACCAGGATCTCCCAGGCCTCGTTGTGCGCGTTCTCGATGAGCTTCTTGACTTCCTCGTCCACCAGCGCGGCGACCTCTTCCGAGTAGTCGCGCTGGTGAGCCATCTCACGTCCGAGGAACGGCTCGGTGTTGTCGCCGCCGAACTTGATGGCGCCGAGACGCTCGGTCATGCCGTACTGCGTGACCATCGCGCGGGCCGTTGCCGTGGCCTTCTCGATGTCGTTCGCGGCGCCCGTGGTCGGGTCGTGGAAGACCAGTTCCTCGGCCGCCCGGCCGCCCAGCATGTAGGCGAGCTGGTCGAGCATCTCGTTGCGGGTGGTCGAGTACTTGTCCTCGTCCGGGAGCACCATCGTGTAGCCCAGCGCGCGGCCGCGGCTCAGGATCGTGATCTTGTGGACCGGGTCGGAGTTCGGGGAGGCCGCCGCGACCAGGGCGTGTCCGCCCTCGTGGTACGCGGTGATCTTCTTCTCCTTGTCCGACATGATCCGGGTCCGCTTCTGCGGGCCCGCGACCACACGGTCGATCGCCTCGTCCAGCATGGAGTTGTCGATCAGCTTCTTGTCGCTGCGGGCCGTGAGCAGCGCCGCCTCGTTCAGCACGTTCGACAGGTCCGCGCCGGTGAAGCCGGGCGTACGGCGGGCGACCGCCGCCAGGTCGACGTCGGGCGCGACCGGCTTGCCCTTCTGGTGGACCTTGAGGATCTCCAGACGGCCCTGCAGGTCCGGCGGGTCGACCGCGATCTGGCGGTCGAAGCGGCCGGGGCGCAGGAGGGCCGGGTCGAGGATGTCCGGGCGGTTCGTCGCGGCGATGAGAATCACACCGCCCTTGACGTCGAAGCCGTCCATCTCGACGAGCAGCTGGTTCAGCGTCTGCTCGCGCTCGTCGTGACCGCCGCCGAGGCCGGCGCCGCGGTGGCGGCCGACCGCGTCGATCTCGTCGACGAAGACGATCGCCGGGGCGTTCGCCTTGGCCTGCTCGAAGAGGTCACGCACTCGGGAGGCACCGACACCGACGAACATCTCGACGAAGTCGGAACCGGAGATCGAGTAGAAGGGGACCCCCGCCTCGCCGGCGACGGCACGCGCGAGCAGCGTCTTGCCGGTACCGGGGCGGCCGTAGAGCAGCACGCCCTTGGGGATCTTGGCGCCGACGGCCTGGAACTTGGCCGGCTCCTGGAGGAACTCCTTGATCTCGTGGAGCTCCTCGACGGCCTCGTCACAGCCCGCGACGTCGGAGAAGGTCGTCTTGGGGGTGTCCTTGGTGATGAGCTTGGCCTTGGACTTGCCGAAGTTCATGACCCGGGAGCCGCCGCCCTGCATCTGATTCATCAGGAACAGGAAGACGACCACGATCAGGACGAAGGGGAGCAGGGAGAGCAGGATGCCGAGGAACGGGTTCTGCTTGGACGGCGAAACGGTGTAGCCGTCCGGGATCTGCTTGTCCTGGTACTTGGTCTGCAGCGTGTTGGCGATGGTCACGCCCTGGTCGCCGATGTAGCTCGCCTGGATCTTCGAGCTGCCCTCGACCTTTTCGCCGTCCTTGAGCTGGACCTTGACGGTCTGCTCGTCACCGGTGGTCAGCTTCGCCGATTCCACCTTGTTGTCGTTGATCGCTGCCACGACCTGGCCTGTGTCCACCGTCTTGTAGCCGCCGGACGAGCCGACGACCTGCATCAACACGACCACGGCAAGGACGGCCAGCACGATCCACATGACCGGCCCACGGAAGTATCGCTTCACGTCCATCCATACGGAGCGGTGTCGCCCCGTCCCTCCTGCCATAGTGAGTTTGATAAGACAGTTCTTCTGACGGTACCCCAGCATTGTGGCCCGAAGCCGCACGGACCGGGTGCCGGACCCGTCTGCATGCTCCAACGGCGCGAAACCCGCCGGGGTTCCCGATCGTCCTACAAAGACGGCTCTGTTGGCCCTAAGGCCGTCTCAGCCGCCGTAGACGTGGGGCGCGAGCGTACCGACGAACGGCAGGTTGCGGTACTTCTCGGCGTAGTCGAGGCCGTAGCCGACGACGAACTCGTTCGGGATGTCGAAGCCGACCCACTCGACGTCGATGGCGACCTTGGCGGCGTCCGGCTTGCGCAGCAGGGTGCAGATCTTCAGGGACTCCGGCTCGCGCGAGCCGAGGTTGTTGATCAGCCAGGACAGGGTCAGTCCGGAGTCGATGATGTCCTCGACGATCAGGACGTGCTTGCCCTTGATGTCGGTGTCGAGGTCCTTGAGGATCCGCACCACGCCGGAGGACTGGGTGCCCGCGCCGTACGACGACACGGCCATCCAGTCCATGGTGACGGGGGTGGACAGCGCCCGCGCGAGGTCGGCCATGACCATCACCGCGCCCTTGAGGACGCCGACGATGAGCAGGTCCTTGCCCGCGTACTCCGCGTCGATCTTCGCGGCCAGCTCGGCCAGCTTCGCGTCGATCTCTTCCTTGGTGATGAGCACCTCTTTGAGGTCGGTGCCCATGTCTTTCGCGTCCACCCGCATCACTTTCGGTCGTCCCACCGGCCGCCCATCACCCCCCAAAGGGGGGCAAGGTTTCAGCCTTGCCGAATCACCAGTCTGCCACCCTGGCGCTGGGCGACGACCTTGCCGGGGAGATTGATGGCTCCCTGGCCGCGCCAGCCGGTGATCAGCCGGTCGACTTCCTCGATGTGCCGGGCGAACAGCGACCCGGCGGGCGCACCGGCCTCGATGGCGGCCCGGCGCAGGATGCGGCGGCGCACGGCGGGCGGCAGGGCGTAGAGCTTGGCGCACTCCAGAAGGCCGGCGGCGTCCCGGACGGAGGCGGCGGCCTGGCGGGCCCAGGTGTCGAGGGCGTCGGCGTCGTCGCGGGAGAGCTGGGCGGTGCGGGCGAGGGCCTCGACGACACCCTTGCCGAGCGCCTTCTCCAGGGCGGGCAGGCCTTCGTGGCGCAGCCTGGAGCGGGTGTAGGCCGGGTCGGCGTTGTGCGGGTCGTCCCAGACGGGGAGCGACTGGACCATGCAGGCCTTGCGGGCGGTCTGCCGGTCGAGCTGGAGGAAGGGGCGGCGGTAACGGCCGTCGGCCCCCGAGACCGCGGCCATGCCGGACAGGGAGCGGATGCCGGAGCCGCGGGCGAGGCCGAGCAGGACGGTCTCGGCCTGGTCGTCGCGGGTGTGGCCGAGGAGGATCGCGGTGGCGCCGTGGCGGGCGGCGGCGGCGTCCAGGGCGGCGTAGCGGGCGTCCCGGGCGGCGGCCTCGGGGCCGCCTTCGCGGCCGACGGTGACGGCGACGGAGTCGACCGGGTCGAGCCCCATCTCGCGCAGACGCAGGGCGACTTCCTCGGCGCGCAGGTCGGAGCCGGGCTGCAGGCCGTGGTCGACGGTGACGCCGCCGGCCCGGAAGCCGAGTTTGGGGGCCTCGAAGGCGAGGGCGGAGGCGAGGGCCATGGAGTCGGCGCCGCCGGAGCACGCCACGAGCACGAGCGGCGAGGGCGGGCGCTCGTGCGGGCTGCCGGGGGCGGGGACCACTCCGGCCGGTCGGCTGTCGTCGGCCGTGCGGTTCTCCCCGCCGTGGGGGCTGTACGCGGGCGTACGACTGGCTTCGTTGAGGATGTCGTGCAGGACGCGGCGGACCGCCAGGCGTATCGCCGCGACCGCAGGATGGGGACCCATGTCCGGTTCCCTTCATGAAGTTTTCGGGGGGTGAGCCCGAGGTCGGTCACTCAGAGTGTGTAGATGGTGACAGAACCGGGCCGTTCCCCGAGCATCGCACGCCTACCCAGGGCTCACGGTCCCTCGGACGGGTGATTGGAGGGGCGTTCGCCTGCCGTCGGCCGGATTCGGTTCACGACCTTTCCGCGAGGTTCACGACTCGGTCTTGCGGTGCACCCGCGCGACCCAGTCCGCCGGTTTGGAGATCTCCGCCTTGGTCGGCAGGGTGTTCGGGGAGGTCCACACGCGGTTGAAGCCGTCCATGCCGACCTGGTCGACGACGGCCCGTACGAACCGCTCGCCGTCGCGGTACTGCCTGAGTTTGGCATCCAGACCCAGCAGCTTGCGCAGGGCCATGTCCAGCCGGGAGGCGCCCTTCGCCCGTCGCTGCTGGAACTTCTCGCGGATCTCGGAGACGGACGGCACGACGGCCGGGCCCACTCCGTCCATCACGAAGTCGGCGTGGCCCTCCAGGAGGGACATGACGGCGGTGAGGCGGCCGAGGATCTCGCGCTGGGCCGGGGTCTGCACGATTTCGACGAAGGAGCGCCCGCCGTCGTCCTCCTCGGCCTCGGGGCGCCCGCCCGCGAGGGACTGGGCTGCCTCGCGGATGCGCTCCAGGACGGTCATGGGGTCGACGTCCGTCTCCCCCAAGAAAGACTGGATTTCGCCCTCCAGGTGGTCGCGCAGCCAGGGCACCGCGCTGAACTGGGTGCGGTGGGTCTCCTCGTGCAGGCAGACCCAGAGGCGGAAGTCGTGGGGCTGGACGTCGAGTTCGCGCTCCACGTGCACGATGTTGGGGGCCACGAGGAGCAGACGGCCGCCGCCGTTCTCGCCCGCGGGGAGATCACGGGTCGCCGGGGCGAAGGTCTCGTACTGGCCCAGGACGCGGGAGGCGAGGAACGACAGCAGCATCCCCAGCTCGACGCCGGTGACCTTGCCGCCGACCGCGCCGAGGACCGCTCCGCCGGGGCTGTTGCTCCGCCGTTCCTGCATCTTCTCGAGGAGGGGCTTGAGGATCTCCCGGAAGCCGGCGACGTTCGCCCGCACCCAGCCGGGCCGGTCGACGACCAGCACGGGAGTGTCGTGGAGTTCCTCGCTCCCCATCCGGGTGAAGCCCCGGACGTGCTCCTCCGAGGCCTTGGCATGCCGGCGCAGTTCCGCGACGACCTCCCGGGCCTCGTCGCGGCTCACGTCGGGGCCCGGCCGTACGAGCCGGGTCGCGGTCGCGACCGCGAGATTCCAGTCGACCATCTCGGCACCACCGATGCTCGTCATGCGTCAACGGTACGTGAGCGTTCCCACTTGGGGCAGGCCGCGGAGCCCGGCCGCACCGGGCGGGACGTCAACTGCAGCCGCAGGCCGCCAGCGCCGTGGCCGTCCGGTCCAACGCCGCCTGCGCCGCCTCCGCGCTGATCGTGTCCGACGCGAGGAACGCGAACGCGAGGAGCCGGCCGTCCTGGTCCACCACCGTGCCCGCAAGGGTGTTCACGCCGGTCAGGGTGCCCGTTTTCGCTCGTACGACTCCTGCCGCGCCGTCGGCGTAACGGGTGGTCAGCGTGCCGGTGAAGCCCGCCACCGGGAGGCCGGTGAGGACGGCGCGGAGTTCGGGGTGGGCAGGGGCGCCCGCCTTCACCAGCAGGGCCGTGAGGAGGTCGGCCGTCAGTCTGTCCTCGCGGTTCAGGCCGCTGCCGTCGTGGAACTCGGCGCCCTTGAGCGGGAGTCCGAGCTTCTTGAGCTGGGCGGCGATCGCGCTCGCGCCGCCGTCGAAGCTGGCCCGGCCACCCGTCGCGACGGCGGTCTGGCGGGCCAGTGCCTCGGCGATGTCGTTGTCGGAGTTGGTCAGCATGCGCTCGACGAGGGCCGAGAGCGGGGGCGAGGAGACGGCGGCGAGGGCCTTGGCGCGCGAGGTCGCCTTGGAGGGGCCGGGGGCCGTCGTCCTGATGCCGCGGGCCGCGAGGAACTCCGCGAACTTGGCCGTCGCGTCCGCCGCCGGATCGTCCACGCGGACGGCCGTTCCGCTCGTGGAGTCGTTCGTGCGGCCCTCGTCGGCCATCAGGGCGCTGACGGGCGCGAGGTTGGTGTTCTTGCCGATGGGGTGGAGTTCGGGGCCGGCGTACAGGGTCGTGTCGTAGGAGAGCGTCACCTCGCTCACCGAGCGCTTCTTGAGGGCGGCGGCCGTCTTGTCGGCGAGGTCGCGCAGGCTCGCCCAGCCCTCCGCGTCCTTGCGGGCCGTCAGGGTCGGGTCGCCGCCGCCGACCAGGACGAGTTCCTTGGTGTCGGGCTCCAGGACCGTGCGGGTGGTGAGGCGGTGGTCGGCGCCCATGGCGGTCAGGGCGGCGACGGCGGTGGCGATCTTCGTGGTGGAGGCGGGGGTGAGGGCGTCGTCGGCGTCGGCGCCGTAGAGGCGCTTTCCGGTGGCCACGTCGACGACCGCGGCGGCGTGGTGGGTGCCGAGCGCGGATTCGCCCAGGAGGGGGCCCAGGACGTCGGCGAGGGCGGGGCCGCCCGGCGCCGACTTGACGGTGCTCGCGGCGCCGCCGAGACCGACCAGGACGGACGCGGCGCTCGGCGCGGGCCGGGGTGCCCCCGCGGCCGTACCCGAGGAGGCGGACGTATCGGAATTACGACCGTGATCTGCGCCACCCAGTCGGCCCAGGGCGACTGCCCGGTCCGCCTCGGCCGTACGCTGACCGGTGGAGTCCCAGGGGCCGACGGCGGTGGCCACGGTGGCGGCCAGTGCCAGACCGGCGGTGGCGGCGCCCGCGGTGTACTGCCAGGTCCGGACGGGCTCCGGCCAGGCGATCCGGCTCGGGCGCACCCGCGCGAGGCGCGGTCGCGCGGCGTTCGCGGCCCGTTCGAGACGTGGGCGCACGGCGTTCGCGGCCCGTTCGAGCTGCGGGCGTACGGTCCCGGCGGCCCGTGCCAGACGCGGTCGTACGGCGTTCGCGGCCCGCGCCACATGCGGTCTCGCGGCCCGCCAAGGCCTCAGCTCAGGCACGACCACCAGCCCCTTTCGCGATCACACACCTGCGTGAGGGACACTTAACCACCAGAACTATGTGCTGATCATGGAGGAGCCACCGGTGGAGTTCGACGTCACGATCGAGATCCCGAAGGGTTCGCGGAACAAGTACGAGGTGGACCACGAGACCGGTCGGATCCGCCTGGACCGTCGACTCTTCACCTCGACCGCCTACCCGACCGACTACGGCTTCGTCGAGAACACCCTCGGCGAGGACGGTGACCCGCTGGACGCGCTGGTCATCCTGGACGAGCCGACCTTCCCGGGCTGCCTCATCAAGTGCCGCGCGATCGGCATGTTCCGGATGACGGACGAGGCCGGCGGCGACGACAAGCTGCTGTGCGTGCCGGCGACGGACCCGCGCGTGGAGCACCTGCGTGACATCCACCACGTGTCGGAGTTCGACCGCCTGGAGATCCAGCACTTCTTCGAGGTCTACAAGGACCTGGAGCCCGGCAAGTCCGTCGAGGGCGCCAACTGGGTGGGCCGGGTCGACGCCGAGGTCGAGATCGAGCGGTCGTACAAGCGCTTCAAGGAGTCCGGCGGCCACTGAGGCCTCCGGCGGGGTGAACGGGCCGTACGCGCACGTGTGCGGCCCATTCGCATGCCCGCGCATACTGAGGCTGCTGGAGGCGTCGTAGAGGGAGCGCTGCGCAAGTGATGGAAGCGGAGGACCACAAGCCGCAGTCGGACGAGGCTCGGATGGCCTTCACACCACCGGCCGGCGTCGAGGTCGAGGGCAGTGAGTCCGAGATCACCTCCGAGTTCGCCCTCCCCCGGGGTCTCGGCCCGTCACCGGCCCCTCCGGGCGAGACGGAGGGTTCCGCGTTCAGCACGCCGAGCACCTACAGCGCCCAGCACGCCCCGGCCGCGTTCACGCCGGCGGCCGGCGTGCCGGTGGTCAGCCTCACCAAGGACGTGCCGTGGCAGGACCGGATGCGCACGATGCTGCGGATGCCGGTGGCCGAGCGGCCCGCGCCGGAGCCGCCGCCGAAGGCGGACGAGGGCGGTCCGGCCGTCCCGCGCGTGCTCGACCTGACGCTGCGCATCGGCGAGTTGCTGCTCGCGGGCGGCGAGGGCGCGGAGGACGTGGAGGCCGCGATGTTCGCGGTCTGCCGGTCGTACGGCCTTGACCGGTGCGAGCCGAACGTCACCTTCACGCTGCTGTCGATCTCCTACCAGCCGTCACTGGTGGACGACCCGGTGACGGCGTCCCGGACCGTGCGGCGCCGGGCGACCGACTACACGCGGCTCGCGGCCGTGTACCAGCTGGTGGACGACCTCAGCGACCCGGAGACGCACTTCACGCTGGAGGAGGCCTACCGGCGGCTCGCGGAGATACGGCGCAACCGGCACCCGTACCCCACCTGGGTGCTCACCGGGGCCAGCGGGCTGCTCGCGGGCGCCGCGTCCGTGCTCGTCGGCGGTGACGTGGTCGTGTTCCTGGCGGCCATGCTGGGCGCGATGCTCGGCGACCGGCTGGCGTGGCTGTGCGCGGGGCGGGGGCTGCCGGAGTTCTACCAGTTCACGGTGGCCGCGATGCCTCCGGCGGCGATCGGGGTGGCGCTGACGGTGGCCCACGTCGACGTGAAGGCGTCCGCCGTGATCACCGGTGGGCTGTTCGCGCTGCTGCCGGGGCGGGCGCTGGTGGCGGGCGTGCAGGACGGGCTGACCGGGTTCTACATCACCGCGTCGGCGCGGCTCCTGGAGGTCGTCTACCTGTTCGTCGGGATCGTCGTGGGTGTGCTGGTCGTCCTGTACTTCGGGGTGTACCTGGGGGCGAAGCTCAATCCCGACGCGGCCGTGACGATCGCCAATCGGCCGGGGTGGCAGATCGCCGCGTCGATGCTGTTGTCGCTGACCTTCGCCGTGCTGCTCCAGCAGGAACGGTCCACCGTGCTGTGGGTGACGCTGAACGGGGGTGTCGCGTGGTGTGTGTACGGCGCGCTGCACTACCCCGGCGGCCTGTCTCCGGTTGCCTCTACGGCCGTCGCGGCGGGGTTGGTGGGGCTGTTCGGGCAGTTGCTGTCCCGCTACCGGTTCGCCTCCGCGCTGCCATACACGACGGCCGCGATCGGGCCTCTGCTGCCGGGTTCCTCGACGTACTTCGGGCTGTTGTCGATCGCGCAGAACGATGTCGACAAGGGCCTGGTGTCGCTGGCCACGGCCGCGTCACTGGCCATGGCCATCGCCATCGGGGTCAATCTGGGGTCGGAGATCTCGCGGCTGTTCCTGCGGATCGGCTCCGCGGACAAGCGGCGGGCTGCTAAGCGGACTCGGGGGTTCTGAGCGCCTATTGGGGTGGGGTGCACGGTTCGGTGGCGTGTGCGGGTCGGCCGTGGCTGGTCGCGCAGTTCCCCGCGCCCCTGAAGGGGCGCTTTCAGTAACCCTGGTTGAAGGGGTGCTGGCCGTTCTGCCGGCCGCCGTACTGCTGCTGCTGCGGGTACTGGGGCTGGGCGTAGTGCTGGTTCGGGTCGTACGGCTGCTGCTGGGGCTGGTAGTACGGCTGCTCGTCCGCGGACGGGATGCGGCGGAGCTGGGTCGTCGCGTCGTCCATCATCGGCGGGGCCTGGTGCTGGAGCGGGGTCGGGGGCTGCTGGGCGGGCGCCTTCTTGTTCTTCCCGCGGGCCCTCAGGAACTCGATGATGATCGGGATCACCGAGACGAAGACGATCAGGATGAGGATCGCCTCGATGTTCTTGTGGACGAAGTCGATCTTGCCGAGCCAGGAGCCGAGCAGGGTGACTCCGGCGCCCCAGAGGACGCCACCGATCACGTTGAAGGTCAAAAACGAGCGGTACTTCATGCCGCTGACGCCGGCGATGATCGGCGTGAACGTGCGGACCACGGGGACGAAGCGGGCCAGGACCAGGGACTTCGGGCCGTACTTCTCGAAGAACTCGTGGGCCTTGACCACGTTCTCCTGCTTGAAGAGGCGGGAGTCCGGGCGGTTGAAGAGGGACGGGCCGACCTTCTTGCCGAACATGTAGCCCGCCTGGTCGCCGAGGATCGCGGCGGCACAGATCAGGGCGATGGCGCCCCACAGCGGGAAGTCCATCTGGTGCGAGGTGATCAGCAGGCCGGTGGTGAACAGCAGGGAGTCACCGGGCAGGAAGAAGCCGATCAGCAGACCCGACTCTGCGAAGACGATCAGGAGCAGGCCCCAGATGCCGAACGTGTCGAGCAGGTAGTTCGGATCCAGCCAGTTCGGGCCTAGGGCAAGCGTCGTCACGGTTCCGGGCTCCCTGGAGGGGTGGAGAAAGGCACGGCGTCCTTCTGCGGGCGCACAAAGCTATCAACGCAATGTGTCCGCCCCAGGTTCCACCGGTGTCTCCAGGATGCACTGTGGGCCGACTGGGACAAAGCTGTGAGGTCATGGGAATCGATGAGCGTTCGGGCTGACCGTGCGGTCCCGGCATCTGGGCAGCCAGATCGGGGCCGGGCTGAAGTCGATGATCGGCGGTGAGCTCAAGGGGCTCACCAAGACGCTCGTGCAGACCCGCAACCAGGCCATGGAGCGGCTCGCCGAGCGGGCACGTGCGCGTGGGGCGAACGCGGTGCTGATGTTCCGCTTCGACGTGACGGAGGCGGCCGACGTGGGCACCGAGGTGTGCGCGTACGGGACCGCGGTGGTCCTGGCCCGGGAGTGAGCCCCCGGGCCGGGAGGGCCGGCGGGGTTACGAGGCCTGGCGGGCCGCGTTCGCCGTGATCGCGTTCTTGAGGTGCTCGGCCAGGCCGGGGTGCATGGAGTCGTAGAACGCCTTGAAGCGTTCGTCGGCGACGTACATCCCGGCGAGGCACAGGTGCATCTCGTACGGGCACTCGTAGAACCACCTGTGGATGTGCAGGCGGTGTTCCTCGGCCAGGTCCATGGCCGCCTCGCCGGTCGGCGGGTCGCCGGCGGCCACCAGGGCGGCGTACCGCTCGCTCCAGGCGTCGACCTCGGCCTGCAGCCTTTTCCAGTCGTCCTTGGTGTAGCGGGCGGCCCGGCGCTGGGACTCGGCGTACGCCTCGGTGCCGCCCCAGCGCGCCTCCGCCTCCTCGGCGTACTGGTCGGGGTCCTTGTCCCCGAAGACCTCGAACCGCTCCTCGGGGGTGAGGTTGATGCCCATCTTGCGTGCCTCCATGGCGTGCTCCACGGCCTCGGCCATCTTCCGCAGCTTCTCGATCCGGGCGGTCAGCAGCTCGTGCTGGCGGCGCAGATGCGCGCGCGGGTCCGCGTCCGGGTCGTCGAGCAGGGCCGCGACCTCGTCGAGCGGGAAGCCGAGCTCCCGGTAGAACAGGATCTGCTGCAGCCGGTCGAGGTCGGCGTCGCTGTAGCGCCGATGGCCCGCGTGGCTGCGCTCGCTCGGGACGAGCAGCCCGATGGCGTCGTAGTGGTGCAGCGTGCGCACCGTCACGCGCGCGTAGCCGGCGACCTGACCCACGGAGTGGCCGATCCGTCCTGCGGTGTCGCTCACTTCGTCCGCTCCCTTCTCGGTACGCGCTCCACGGTGGGTCCTCACGTCGCGTGAGGTGCAAGCCCGTTCTCGCGCCGGGCCGCCGCTCCGGATGTTGTGCCGGTTTTGTCCGTTTATCGTGAGCCCGTGGCCTCCGACACCGCGCAGCAGGCGCCGACCGCCCCGGCAGCCCCCGCGCGCGCGTTGCTGCCACTGATCCTCCCCGCTCTCCTCGTGGGCGTGGGGTCGAGCCTGCTGTTCCTCGGGGTGAGCGAGGCGGCGGAGGCCCTCCAGCACGTGCTGTGGCGGAATCTCCCGGACGCCCTGGGCGTCGGCCGGTACTCCGTGCTGTGGATGCTCGTCGTGCTGACCGCGACCGGCGTGGCGGTCGGCCTGGTGGTGTGGAAGGTGCCCGGGCACGCGGGGCCGGATCCGGCGACCCTGGGGCTCGCGGCGGCCCCCATGCCGCCCGTGGTGCTGCCGGGGCTGCTGCTGGCGACCGCGCTGATGCTGGCGGGCGGGCCGAGCCTGGGCCCGGAGAACCCGATCATCGCGGTGAACGTGGGGCTCGCCTTCTGGCTCGGCGGCCGGCTGGCGCCCCGGATGCCGGGCGGGCTGTGGGCGGCGCTGGCGGAGGCGGCGACGATCGGGGCACTGTTCGGGACGCCGGTGGCGGCGGCGCTGGTGATCTCCGAGGCGCTGGCCGGACGGCAGCTCAGGGGCCTGCTGTGGGACAACGTGTTCGGGCCGCTGGTGGCGGCGGGCGCGGGTGCCCTGACCACCACCCTGGTGGCGCATCCGACCTTCGACCTTCAGCTGCCCGCGTTCGGGCGGCCCGGCTGGGGCGATCTGCTGTCGGCACTGGTGGTCGCGTCGCTGGCGGCCGTGCTCGGCATGTGCGCGGTGTACGCCTTCCCATACGTTCACGGCGCTTTCCGGCGGCTGGGGCACCCGATGCCGGCGCTGACGCTCGGCGGGCTCGTGCTGGGCCTGCTGGGGGCGCTGGGCGGGCATCTGACGCTCTTCAAGGGGCTGGACGAGGTCGCGGAGCTGGCGCGGGATCCCGAGGGCCGGTCGGCGGGCGCCTTCGTGGGGATGGCGGTGGTGAAGCTGGCCGCGCTGCTGGTGGCCGCGTCCTGCGGGTTCCGGGGCGGCCGGATCTTCCCGGCGGTGTTCGTGGGCGCCGCCTTCGGGCTCGGTGCGCACACGCTCGTACCGGCCGTTCATCCGGCGCTCGGTGTCGCCACGGGCGTGCTGGGCATGCTCCTCGCCGTCACCCGGCAGGGCTGGGTGAGCCTGTTCACGGCCGCGGTGCTGGTGTCCTCGCCGGAGATCCTCGCCCTGTTGTGCCTGGCCTCGCTGCCCGCCTGGCTGCTGGTGACCGGGCGCCCGCAGATGCAGTTGCGCGCCGACGGAACTCCCGTCCGCTGACATCCGTTCTTCAGACGACACGAGGAGACACGTCCATGCCGCTCCACAAAGGTCCCGAGAAGCCCGACGAGCGACCGGCTTCGGTCAACCCCTTCTTCGGGGAGGCCAATCCGGTCGGCGGCATGACCCAGGCGCCGCCCAAGCACCACCTCCCGGACTCCCCGCTGCCCCCGATGACGGCGTATCAGCTGGTGCACGACGAGCTGATGCTGGACGGCAACTCCCGGCTGAATCTGGCCACTTTCGTCACCACGTGGATGGAGCCGCAGGCCGGCGTCCTGATGGCGGAGTGCCGGGACAAGAACATGATCGACAAGGACGAGTACCCGCGCACCGCCGAGCTGGAGCGGCGCTGCGTGGCGATGCTCGCCGATCTGTGGAACGCGCCGGATCCGGCGGCCGCCGTGGGCTGCTCGACGACCGGGTCGAGCGAGGCGTGCATGCTCGCCGGGATGGCCCTCAAGCGCCGCTGGAGCAAGCGGAATCCGAAGCCGGGGGCGCGCCCCAACCTCGTGATGGGGATCAACGTCCAGGTCTGCTGGGACAAGTTCTGCAACTTCTGGGAGGTCGAGCCCCGGCTGGTCCCCATGGAGGGCGACCGCTTCCACCTCGACCCGCGGGCCGCCGCCGAGCTCTGCGACGAGAACACCATCGGGGTCGTCGGCATCCTCGGCTCCACCTTCGACGGCTCCTACGAGCCGATCGCCGACCTGTGCGCGGCCCTGGACGCCCTCCAGGAGCGCACCGGCCTGGACGTCCCGGTGCACGTGGACGGCGCCTCCGGCGCCATGATCGCGCCCTTCCTCGACCAGGACCTGGTGTGGGACTTCCGCCTCCCGCGCGTGGCGTCGATCAACACCTCGGGGCACAAGTACGGGCTGGTGTACCCGGGCGTCGGCTGGGCCCTGTGGCGCGACAAGGAGGCGCTGCCCGAGGAGCTCGTCTTCCGCGTCAACTACCTGGGCGGCGACATGCCGACCTTCGCGCTCAACTTCTCCCGCCCCGGCGCCCAGGTGGTCGCGCAGTACTACACGTTCCTGCGCCTCGGCCGCGAGGGCTACCGGGCGGTGCAGCAGACGACGCGCGACGTGGCCGTGCAGCTCGCCGAACGCGTGGAGGCGCTCGGCGACTTCAGGCTCCTCACCAGGGGCGAGGAACTGCCGGTGTTCGCCTTCACCACGGCGCCGGGCGTGGAGTCGTACGACGTCTTCGACGTGTCCCGGCGGATGCGTGAGCGCGGCTGGCTGCTGCCCGCGTACACCTTCCCGCCGAACCGGGAGGACCTGTCCGTGCTGCGGATCGTGTGCCGCAACGGCTTCTCGACCGACCTCGCCGACCTGTTCGTGGAGGACCTGGGGCGACTGCTGCCGGAGCTGCGCCGGCAGCGGCATCCGTTCACCAGCGACAGGGGGGCGGCGACCGGCTTCCACCACTAGGGCCTGTCCGGCGGACCATGCCGGCGTCGCGGGGTCTGGCACGCGCTCCCCCAGAGGGGGTACCCCCCAGCGGCGTTGTCGTCGGTCGCCGACGTCCCCCAGCCTTCGGCCGGGAGGTGCCCCCGCCGCGTCGCCCGCCGCGGCAGCGGCTGATGTCTACGCCTCCTCCGCCTTGCAGCTTGGGGGTACCGCCCACGCCCTTAAGGCAGTGGGGGAGCACCAGACCCCGCTCGGCTTGGCCAGGAAGCACCGTTTCTTGCAGCCGACCTGATCCGCCGGACAGGCCCCAGCGGCTCATGTGCCCGAACTTCCGTGCCGCCAACGGGAAGAACACCGCCAGCAGGCCCAACGGCCATGCGACGGCCGCCCACACGTGTCCCGGTTCCCCGCCGGGGCCGCCCAGCAGGTCGCGTACGGCCGTCGCGGTCTGGGACATCGGGTTCCACTCGACGACCGTGCCGAGCCAGTCCGGCATCGACTCGGGCACGGCGAACGCGTTGGACAGGAAGCCGACGGGCCAGACCAGGATCTGCACGGCCTGCACCAGCTCCGGCTTCCCGGCGACCAGGGCCAGCTGGATGCCGATCCACAGCATGGCGAACCGGAGGAGCAGCAACAGGCCCATGGCGGCGAGGAATTCGGCCGGCGAGCCGTGCACGCGCCAGCCGAGCGCGTACCCGACGCCGACCAGAACCGCGAGGCCGACGGCCGACTGGAGCATGTCGGCGGCCGAACGGCCCACCAGGACCGCGCCGTTGGCCATGGGAAGAGACCGGAAGCGGTCGATCACGCCCTTGTCGAGGTCCCGGGTGACGTTGAGCATCGTGCCCTCCAGGCCGAAGGCCATGGTGAGCGCGAGCATGCCGGGGACCGGGAAGTCGCCCGATTGGTCAAACCTGATCAGTGAGCGTCCCCGTAGTGCGGCCGCCCGGTCGCGTACGGGTTCTCCTGGCCCTCCGCGAGGACACCGACGAACGGCTCGCCCTCCCCGGAGAAGGTGTAGGCCCCGCCTCGGATGCGTTCGATGAGCCCCCGGGTCCACTCGGCGCCGGTGTCGGCGGAGTGGACCCAGAAGTTCATGATCTCGCCGATGTGGCCGAGCTGACCGGGGCCGTCCTCGGGCGTGTAGTACTCCGTCACGGACTTGCGCCACGCCTCGATGCCGCGCACCCGCTCCTCCAGGAGCGCGACGACCTCCTCGCGGTCGAGGTCGACCATGAAGCCGAGCGCGGCCGTGAGCACGTCCGGCTTCTGGTCGTACGCCGTGAGGTACTGGCGCAGCAGCCGGAGGTACTCCCCGGTGCCCGCCTCGGTGATCTCGTACTCCGTGCGCGGTGGGCCGCCCGCCGTGGACGGCGCGATCTCGTGCGCGTGCAGCAGCCCCTGCTTGGCCATCTGCTTGAGCGCGTGGTAGATCGAGCCGGGCTTGGCGTTGGACCACTCGTGCGCGCCCCAGTACTCCAGGTCGTTGCGCACCTGATAGCCGTGGGCCCGCCCGTGCTGGCGGACCGCGCCGAGCACGAGGAGACGGATCGCTGACATGGGGCCAGCGTAGGACCCTTGACGTCAGCCCCAGCTCGTGCCCTGCTCCTTGGCGACGAGTTCGAAGGCGGTGGCGCCGTCGAGGGACTCGCGGATGATGTCGGCGTGCCCGGCGTGCCGGGCCGTCTCGCGGATCAGGTGCAGACAGAGCCAGCGGACGGAGACGCGGCCCTCGGGCGGGAACCAGGGGTCGTTCGGCAGCGGGAAGGTGTCGTCGAGGCTCGGTACGGAGCGGATGTACGCCTCGGTCTCGGCGGCGACCTTCTCCCAGTACGCGAGCTGGGACGCGACGGTCTCCCCGTCGACGAGCTGGAAGGTCTCGTGCCAGTTGGTCTCGTCCCGCTTGATCGCCGGCGGCTCCTGCTTGGCCCTGGCGATCCAGCCCTGCTCGACCTCGGCGACATGCTTGAGCAGCCCGGAGAGGGAGAGCTCGCTGGCGCTCGGCCTGCTCGCCGCCTGCTCCTCGGTCAGCCCGAGCAGTGCCCTGCGGATCCCGCCGCGCTGCTCCTCGATGAACGCGAGCAGTGCTCCGCGCTCGTCGCCCTGCGCCTCCGCGGGAACGTGAGTGACCATGACCGTCGCCTTTCGCCGGTGGCGGGGAGTCGTCCCCCTGCCTGACACCGACGAAGCTACGGGCCATTGAGGTCGGATGCTGTCCTCAATGGCCCGGGCTCAAGCACTTTGTCGAGCGCTCAGAACGGGAAGCCGCTCCGGCCGTGCTGCACCGAGATCCACTTCTGGGTGGTGAAGCACTCGACGGTGCCCTCGCCGTTCAGGCGGCCGATGCCCGAGTTCTTCTCGCCGCCGAAGGGGACGAGCGGCTCGTCGTGGACCGTGCCGTCGTTCACGTGGAACATGCCCGTGTCGATCTGCTTGGCGAAGGAGACGCCGCGCTCGACGTCGCCGGTGTGGACGGCGCCGCTCAGGCCGTACGGGGTGTCGTTGACGATGCGGACCGCCTCGTCCTCGCCGTCGAAGGGGATCACGAAGGCGACCGGGCCGAAGACCTCCTGGCGCAGCAGGGCCGAGTCGGCGGGGATGCCGGTGAGGACCGAGGGCTCGATGAGGTTGTCGGTGGTCGCGCCGCGCAGCAGGGCGGTGGCGCCCTCGGTGACCGCCTGGTCGACGACGCCCGAAATGGCCTCCGCCTGCGAGGAGTTGATCACCGGGCCGATGACGGTGGCCGGGTCGCTCGGGTCGCCCACCTTGAGGGTCTTCACCTTGGCGACGAACTTCTCGGTGAACTCGTCGGCGATCGAGCGGTCGACGAGGACCCGGTTGGCGGCCATGCAGACCTGGCCCTGGTGGACGTACCGGCTGAAGACCGCCGCGTCGACCGCGTAGTCGATGTCGGCGTCGTCGAGGACCACGATGGCGCTGTTGCCGCCCAGTTCGAGGACCGAGCGCTTGAAGTTCGCGGCGCAGACCGTGGCGACGTGCCGGCCGACCTTGTCGGAGCCGGTGAAGGAGATGACCTTGGGGATCGGGTGCTCGATGAAGGCGTCGCCGATCTCGGCTATGTCGGTGATGACGACGTTCAGGAGGCCGCCGGGCAGGCCCGCGTCCTCGAAGAGCTTGGCGACCAGGGAGCCGCCGGTGATCGGGGTGTTCTGGTGCGGCTTGAGCACCACGCCGTTGCCGAGCGCGAGGGCCGGGGCGACCGACTTCAGCGAGAGCAGGAAGGGGAAGTTGAAGGGGCTGATCACGCCCACCACGCCGACCGGGACGCGGTAGAGGCGGTTCTCCTTGCCGTCCACCGGCGAGGGCAGGATCTTGCCCTCGGGGCGCAGCGCCCACTGGATCGACTCGCGCAGGAACTCCTTGGCGAGGTGCAGTTCGAAGCCGGCCTTCAGATAGGTGCCGCCGAGCTCGGCGATGATCACCTCGGTGATCTCCTGCTCGCGCTCCTCGATCAGGCGCAGCGCCTTCTCCAGGACGGCACGGCGGGCGTAGGGGTTCGTCTTCGCCCACTGCTTCTGGGCCCTGGCGGCCGCCTTGTACGCCTCGTCGACCTCGTCGACCGTGGCTATGGTGATCGACGCCAGCTTCTCGCCGTCGTACGGGTTGAAGTCGATGATGTCCCAGGAGCCGGTCCCCGGGCGCCACTCACCGTCGATGTACTGCTGGGCCAGGTCGGTGAAGTACGACGACATGTGATCCCCAAATCACTAGCAGACACGCGATCTACATCACGGACTGATCACACGTCATCGTACTTGTGACGCAGGAGAGTTGGGGACGCTGAGCGAGGTTCTGGGGAAAACCCTAGGAGAGCTGGAGGAGACCTCGTAGAAGATCCCGGCTCTCGTCCGGACCGGGGCTGTCCTGCTGGAGCTCCTTGAGCGCCTTCTCGTACTGGGCCACGTCCTCGCGCTTGTCCAGGTAGAGGGCGCTGGTGAGCTGTTCCAGGTAGACGACGTCGGTCAGGTCGGACTCGGTGAAGGAGAGGATCGTGAAGGCGCCGCTCTCGCCGGAGTGGCCGCCGAAGCTGAACGGCATGATCTGCAGCCGTACGTTCGGATGCTCCGAGACCTCGATCAGGTGCTGGAGCTGACCGCGCATCACCTCGCGGTCGCCGTACGGACGGCGCAGCGCGGCCTCGTCGAGGACGATGTGGAAGTCGGGGGCGTTCTCCGAGACGAGGTACTTCTGCCGCTCCAGGCGCACGGCGACCCGCTTCTCGATCTCGGACTCGCTCGCGCCCTTCATGCCGCGCTTGACCACTGCACGTGCATACGCCTCGGTCTGCAGCAGCCCGTGCACGAACTGCACCTCGTACGCCCGGATGAGCGAGGCCGCGCTCTCCAGGCCCACATAGGTGGGGAACCAGCTCGGCAGTACGTCCGAGTAACTGTGCCACCAACCGGCCACGTTGGCCTCCCGGGCGAGGGAGAGGAGCGAGGTCCGCTCCACCTCGTCGGTGATGCCGTACAGCGTCAACAGATCCTCTACGTCCCGTGTCTTGAAGCTCACCCGGCCCAGTTCCATCCGGCTGATCTTCGACTCGGAGGCGCGGATGGAGTACCCCGCCGCCTCACGGGTGATGCCGCGCGCCTCGCGCAGCCGCCTGAGTTGCGAGCCGAGCAGCATGCGCCGCACCACCGATCCGGGCTCTCCCACGCTCACGTTCGCCAGCCTCCCCAACCGCCTTCAGGGGCCGAAGTCTGCCACTAAAACACTCCGAGCAGTACTCGTCCGATTACAGAGAAGGAAAAGAGCCAAAGATTCTGCACAGGAAACGGGAAGGAGTTGGCAAGTAGGGGGAGGGAAGTTGGCGGAAAAAATGACCAACAAACGGTACGGGGGCCTCCATATCGGTCACGTGCACGTGCATCTGCACCTTGCATCTGCACCCCACATCCGAAACCATGGTCCCGCGCAACCGCTGCATCGCAACGACCGCGAATTCCCGGGAGTGCCTCGCATGGGGACGAATGGATCGACCATGCTCGAGCCGTTACGGCAGGGCCTTCCGCCGCTTGATCCCGCGGCCGTGTCCAACGCCGCGTCGTGTGCTCTGCCCGCCCGCTACGAGGCGGTGCGCGAGGCGAGACTCTTCACCCGCAGGACACTCGACCAGTGGGACATGGGCGACCGCTTCGACGACATCTGCCTGGTGGTCTCCGAACTCGTCACCAACGCCCTGCGGCACGCGCTGCCGGCCGGCGCCGTGTGCACGGTCGAACAGACGCCGTCCGTACGGCTGCACCTGATGCGCTGGCCCGAGCGGCTGGTGTGCGCGGTGCGCGACCCCAGCCCGGAGAGCCCGGTCGAGCGCGAGACCGAGGACTTCTCGGCGGAGTCGGGCCGCGGCCTGTTCCTCGTCGACTCCTTCGCCGACGGCTGGGGCTGGCACCCGCTCGCGGGCACCCTCGGCGGCAAGGTGGTCTGGGCCCTGTTCCAGCTGCCGAACCCGCAGGCCGGCGCCGCAGACCGCACCGAGTGAGGCACCGCGGCGTTTTTCGACGCCGCGGTTCTACGCGCGTTACGCCATCGGTCCGGGCCTTGGACCGTCAGCCCGCCACGAGGTGGTCGAACTCGCCGTCCTTGACGCCCGCGAGCATCGCCACGATCTCCGCGCGCGTGTAGACGAGCGCGGGTCCGTCGGGGAAGCGGGAGTTGCGCACGGCCACGTCCCCGCCGGGCAGCCGGGCGAACTCCACGCAGGAACCCTGCGAGTTGCTGTGCCGGCTCTTCTGCCAGGCCACCCCGTTCAGCTCCGTGGCTGCCATGCCGTTGTACACGTCGTGGTCCACAGGTCGCTCCCGTGTGGTGCGGTGGCCTTGGGGCCATTGATGCAGAGGTCAACTGTTCCGGATCATAGCCCTGTTCACGTGCAGATGCATGAGCAGATGCACGTGCACGCGGGGTGTTCCCGTGGTTACAGCTTTGACGGCCCCTTTACCGGAGTCGCTCCAGCGTGTGCCCCAAAGACCGCAGGACATGCGACCGCCAGCCGCTGCCCATGATCCTCCGCGCCATCAGCTGCGCCGGATCGTCGGGATCGAATCCCTCGTGCACTAGGAAGAGACGCGTACCGCGCCCTTCCTGTTCCAGCGTCCACGTGATGGTCCAGTCCGCGGGATTGGCCGGATCGGCGTCGGCCCACCGGACGGACAGCATCCGCTCGATGTCGTAGGCCAGGACCTGCACGTCCACGACACCGGAGAAGTCGGTGTTCGGCCGCGGTACGGAGGTCAGCCGATAGCGGTGGCCGACCTCCAGACGGAAGTCCTCGGCTCCCTGCATCTGCCACTGCACGAGCAGCTCGGGCTCGGTGAGGGCGCGCCAGACCTTGGCGGGCGGGTGCGGGAAGAACTGGTCGACGCGGATGACGGTGAGGTCCTCGGCGGGCTCGCCGCCCGGTGCGGCGTTCGGTTCGGTGCTCATGTCGCGCCATCGTCCGGCATGCGGTCGAGCAGCTCGCCGAGGCCCTTCAGACGCTCGCGCCAGAACCGCTCGTACGGATGGAGCCAGTCCTGCACCTCGGCGAGCGGGGCCGCCTCCAGACGGTAGATGCGCTGCCGGCCGGAGCGCTGCTCGGAGACCAGGCCGGCGTCCCGGAGCACCTTGAGGTGCTCGGACAGGCTCGGCCGGCGCATGTCGAAGTGGTCGGCCAGGGCCTGCACGGGCTGCGGGCCGCCGTCGCGCAGCAGCCGCAGCACCTCGCGGCGGGTGGCGTTGGCGAGCGCGGCGAAGACCTGGTCCTCGACGGCCTCGCGGGCCCCGGCTCCGGTCATGCGGGCCTTCCTACTGGTGTGCCTCCGTCAGCAGCATCAGACCGTTGCCGTCGGGGTCCGCGAAGGAGGCCATCCGGCCCCACGGGAACTCGCCGGGCCCTTCCACCGCGACCCCCGCCTCCGCGAGCCGCGCGCAGTCCGCGTCGACGTCGGTCGTGACCAACATGATCCCCTGCGCCGAACCGGCCTCGAAACCACCCATCCCCGGACCGGACAACGTGAACACGGTCTGTGCCCCCTTGGGCGCCACCTGGAGCCAGCGGCCCTGCGGCAGATCCAGGTCGGCGGTGACCTCGAAGCCGAGCAGATCCCGGTAGAAGCGCAGGGCGCGGTCCTGGTCGGAGACGGGGAGGGTGACGAAGGAGGCGTGGGTGATGTTCATGGGGACGACGATAGGTAGGAGATTCCCTACATGTCAATCGTAGGGAATCTCCTACCTATACGGCCTGGCCTTGGCTTCACCTGCTGGAGTACGGCAGCAGCGCCATCTCCCGCGCGTTCTTGATCGCGCGGGCCAGCTGGCGCTGCTGCTGGGTGGTCACGCGGGTGACGCGGCGGCTGCGGATCTTGCCGCGGTCGGAGATGAACTTCCGCAGCAGGTCGGTGTCCTTGTAGTCGATGTACGTGACGCCGGCCGCGTCCAGCGGGTTGGGGCGGTTCTTGGCGGGCTTGCGCTCGGGCTTGCGGACCATGGGGTTCAGACCTCCAGGAGGGTGTCGAAGGCGGGCGGCAGCCGCTTCCAGGCGTCCCGCCCGGCGGCGTACTCGGCGTCGGTCAACAGGCAGGACTCCAGGAGCCGTTCGAGCCCGTCGCGGTCGAGGCCGGGCGAGGTGAAGACGAGGTGCTGGCAGCGGTCGCCGTGCTCGGGGTGCCAGTCCAGCGCGGCGGCGGCCCGGCGCACGGGCGGCACCATGTCCCAGGCGCCGTCCGGGAGCGACGCGAGCCACGGCCCGACGCCCTCCACGCACAGCGCCCCGCCGGCCGCGTCCCAGTGCAGCAGCGTGTCCGGCCGGTCGGCGAGCCAGAACCGGCCCCGGCTGCGGGCGGCCGCACAGGTCAGATCCTCCAGCGCCTCGTACAGCCGCTCCGGGTGGAAGGGCCGCTCCCGATGCCATACGAGGGTGCAGACGCCGTGCGCGTCGGCCTCGGCGGGGAGCAGGGCGCAGGCCGGGTGCTGGGCGGCGGCGGCCGCCTCGACGTCGAAGCCGGCGAGGGCGGCCCGGGCCAGCGGGGTGGGCGGGAAGACCGACGGGGAGGTGTTGTGGAGGGCCTGCGGACGGGTCGGTGCAATTGCGGATGCCTGGGAGGGAGCGTCCCGCACGGGCACTTGGCGGGCCGTCGGATGCAGCTGGGCGAGCAGCTCGCGGTCCTCGTCATCCGCCTCCGGTGAGTCGGTGACGGCGAGGACGGGGGCGTACTCCAGCTGGCGGGCGAAGGTGTCGGCGACCGTGCGCTGGTCGGTGGCGGCCGCGGCGAGGCCTCGTTCGGCGAGGTCGTCGCCGTTGCCGAGGTAGGGCAGGACCAGGGCCGGGTCCACGGCCGTGATCACGCCGGTGACGGTCAGGCCGCCGGCCGCCACCACCTCCGCCATCGCCTTGGGCTCGACGGAGTCCCAGAGTTCGACGACGGCGAGCCGGGTGGTGCCGTCGGCGGCGAGGCGGCGCAGCTCGGGGACGAGGTCCTCGCGCAGGGCGCAGCACGCGCAGTCGTTGACCAGGGGTGTCTCGCCGGCCGAGCGGATGCCGGTCGCGTCGCGGATCGTGCGGACGACCGTGCCCGCGGCGGCGGTTGCCAGGTCGTGGTGGAGTACGACGCTGCCGGGCACCTCGGTCAGCAGCCGGGCGACCGTCGCCCGGCGGGCGTCGGCGTGCAGCCCGCCGACGATCGCCACCGAGAGGCTCACGCGCCGCCCCGCTTTCCGAAACGACGCTCGAAGCGCTCGACGCGGCCGGCGGTGTCCAGGACGCGGGCCGTGCCGGTGTAGAAGGGGTGGCTGACGTTCGAGATCTCGACGTCGACGACCGGGTAGGTGTTGCCGTCCTCCCACTCGATCGTCTTTCCGCTCGTCATCGTGGAGCGGGTGAGGAAGGCGTGGTTCGCGGCGCGGTCACGGAAGACGACGGGGCCGTAGGGCGGGTGGATTGCCTTGCGCATGGCGGTGGTTCAGCGCTCCTCTCGGAAGTCGACGTGGCGGCCTGCGACCGGGTCGTACTTGCGCAGCGTCATGCGGTCCGGGTCGTTGCGGCGGTTCTTGCGGGTCACGTAGGTGTAGCCGGTGCCGGCCGTCGACCGGAGTTTGATGACCGGGCGGAGTTCGTTGCGTGCCATGCTGGTATCTTACTGAAAATGAATTCCATTAGCGACAGGGCTTCTGGGATCGCTTCAGGAGAGGTACGTCACTCGATGTCCGCGCACTGCATGCTGACCGGGGCACGGCCAGGCTTCGGCAACCGCGTCTCCCACTCCCACCGGCGGACCTCGCGCCGCTTCGACCCGAACGTCCAGAGCAAGCGGTACTGGCTGCCGAGCGAGGGCCGTCATGTGCGGCTGCGGCTGAGCGCGCGGGGGATCAGGACCGTCGACGCGATCGGCGTTGAGGCGGCCGTGGCGCGGATCCGGGCGCGGGGGGTGCGGGTCTGATGGCGAAGAAGAGCAAGATCGCGAAGAACGAGAAGCGGCGGGAGGTCGTCGCGCGGTACGCGGAGCGGCGGGCCGAGCTGAAGGAGATCATCCGGCGACCGACGTCCACGGAGCAGGAACGGCTGGCGGCCCAGCGTGAGCTGCACCGCCAGCCGCGGGACGCGAGCGCGACGCGGGTACGGAACCGGGATCAGGTGGACGGGCGACCGCGGGGGTATTTCCGGGCGTTCGGGCTGTCGCGGGTGGGGCTGCGGGGGCAGGCGCATGCGGGGTATTTGCCGGGGGTGCGGAAAGCGTCTTGGTGAGGGGGTAGGGGCGACGGGGGGCTGGGGTGCGGGAGCGCGGGGCCGCGGGGCGCGGGAGCGCGGGGCCGCGGGAGCGCGGGGCCGCGGGAGCGCGGAGCCGCGGGAGCGCGGAGCCGCGGGAGCGCGGAGCCGCGGGGCGCGGGGCGCGGAGCGCGGGGCGCGGAGCGGGGGAGGTGTTCGGGGCGCCTATCGGCCAGGGGGTACGGAAGTCGTCCCGGTGAGGGGGGTAGGGGCGATGGGGCGGCTGGAGCGAGGAGGGTTCGGGGCGCCCTGCAGCACGGGCGTGCGGGGGCGTTCAGCGGCTGGGCGGGCGGCGCTTTCTGGTTGTCGGGTGCCGTTGCTGCCGGATGCCGGGGGGCGGGGTGCTCGGCAGCCGCGGGGGCGGGCTCGCCCGGGGCTGGGAGGGTGTGAGTCCTTCCGGTAAGGCTCACAGGTGCTTCCCATGGGTGGGACGGGTGGGGCTGGTAGCTTGCTGCGGGCGTCGGGCTTTGGCGTCCGGCGGTCCGGTCTCGGCACGCTACAGCTTGGGAGCTTCCTGTGACTTCGGCGACCTTCACGCGTCCCGCCCGCACGGCGTCGCGCCGGCAGCTGCGGATCGCTGCCGCCGCCGCAGGGTTGACCGGGGCACTCGTACTGACCGGTTGCAGCAGCGGTGGCGACTCTGACGACGACTCCTCGGCCAGCGCAAGCACGAGCGCCTCGGCGACGTCGACCGCCGACACCGGCGGCAGCAGCGGCGAGGCGACGGCCGCCTCCGACGGGCTGCAGGGCAGCTGGCTCGCCACCACCGGCGGCAAGGCCGTCGCCCTGGTGATCACCGGCAAGGAGGCCGGCCTCTTCTCCACCGGCGGCTCCGTGTGCAGCGGCACCGCGGGCAAGGAGGCCGGGATGGAGATGATCCACCTGACGTGCACGGACGGCAGCAAGGACCGGGCGACCGGCATGGTCGACTCCGTCAACTCGAAGTCCATGGCGGTCACTTGGTCGGGGAGTCTCGGCAAGGAGACGTTCACCAAGTCGGAGGGCGGGAAGCTGCCGACGGGCCTGCCCACGGCGAGTCTCGGGCAGTAACCCCGTTTCGCCGGTCCATGGCTCCGTACGTGATGATCCATGGACTCGATCCGCGGCCTCACGCCCCGAAGCACCCAAGGAACCACATGCGCGCCACCCACGTCACCGTCGCCGCCCTCGCCGCGGCCCTCCTCCTGACCGCCTGCGACGACAACGGCGGTGACGACGGCGCCGCGAAGAAGACCGGCGACGCGTGTGTCCTGGACTCGCTCGGCGTGGACGTCGCCGCGAGCGCGGCCCCGTCCGCCGGCGACACCGGGAACGTGACCGTCACCCTCACCAACCGCGACACCAAGTGCACGCTGAAGGGCTTCCCCGCCGTCGACCTCTACGCCGGGAACGTCTCCACGACCGTCCCGACCGACAAGGCCGCGACGCCCGAGAAGCTGACGCTCGCCAAGGACGCGACGGCCTCCTTCACGATCACGTACACCCGCGGGGAGGCGGGCGGGAAGGCGAGCCTCCCGGTGAAGACCGTGAAGTTCACCCTGCCCGGCTCCACCGCCGACCACAGCTTCACCTGGTCCTACGGCGAGGTCGCGACCAAGGGCGACGGGAACGCGCCGAACGCCTCGGTCACGCCGTTCACCCAGGCCGGCGACTGACGGTCCGCCTCACGGCAGCCGTGGCCGGGCCCCCACCTGGGCCCGGTCCGCGGCCTCGGCGCCCTCCGTCCAGCCCGCCTCGTCGCTCACCCCGCGCAGCCGGGTCGTGGTCGTGCTCGGGAACAGCCGGTCCGTCTGCGCCGTGACCGCGACCTCGCGCGAGGCCAGCACCGGCAGCAGGTCGTCGGTCACCTGGGTCTCGGCGGCGGCCGCGAGCCGGGTGCCTATTCGGTGGGCGTACGCCGCGAGGAACGACTGCCGGAAGGTCTTCGTACGGCCCCGGCCCCCGGCCCGCTGCGCCGCCTCTGCCTTTGTCATCGCGCGCGTGGCCTGTACGAGCAGCGAGGTGTAGAGCAGCTCGACGGCCTCCAGGTCGGCCTCGAAGCCGACGACCGTGGAGAAGCACAGCGGTTCGTTCCACACGGCCCGGCAGTGGTTGGCGGTGGCGACCGCGTCCAGCAGGACCGCCTTGGCCTGCTCGTACGGCGGCTCGACACCGATCCGGCAGGCGCCCGGGGCGTCCTTCGCGGGCGCCCGGGCCGCGAGCAGCGCCTCGTCGATGCTGTGCCGGGCCGACAGCTCCTGCGCCTTGGCGGTGAGCGCCTCCGCCTCCTCCGGGAAGCCGGTCGCCTCGGCCTTGGCGAGCAGCGCGCGGATACGGGTGAGCATGCGGGACTCGGACGGGGTCGCGGAGTGCCGGGCGGGCTCGTCCAGCGGCTCCAGCGTGGGCAGGCGGAGCAGCAGGCGGTACAGCTCCAGGACCGTGGTGGCGTGCGAGAAGCGGTCGGTGCGGGGTGGCCTGCCGGCTTCGGCGGCCTCGGCCGCGAGTTCGTCGAGCTGCGCGGTCCAGCGGGGGCCGCGCGGGCGGTCGTCCGGCTGCTGCGCGCGGATCAGCGCGGACACCAGCCGCACGTGTACGTCGTCCAGCTCGCGGCGCACGATCCGGACCACGTCGGCGGGCTGCCAGCCGCGCCCCCAGGCCGACGCCACGAACTCCCGCCCCCGCCGGTCCAGTTCCCCGTCGGCGCCGGGGTCGGCGGCCAGCATCGAGGCGCCGGCGTCCAATGCGGCATCGGACTCGGCGTACAGCGCGACCTCGAAGGCCCGCTCGACGGTGCTGGGCGTACTGCTGCTCACACGTCGATCGTGCCA
Organism: Streptomyces cylindrosporus; assembly: GCF_022698165.1. Classification (GTDB taxonomy): domain Bacteria; phylum Actinomycetota; class Actinomycetes; order Streptomycetales; family Streptomycetaceae; genus Streptomyces; species Streptomyces cylindrosporus. The sequence continues at coordinate 26,275 of NZ_JALDAY010000023.1, read as the reverse complement.
CGGGGCACTGACAACGGGTGCGGCCGCTGATCCGGAAAGGATGGATCAGGCGGGCCGGTCGGGCAGGGACCGGATCAGCGTCAGGGTCCGGTCGACCGCCTCCGGCGCCGGGCAGGGGACGTCCGGCAGGACTCCCGTGCCCTCCCAGTTCGTGCCGGAGACCGGGTTGATCGCCCGGGCCACCGGGATGGTGGCCTCCAGGTTGGGGTGGACGGTCCAGCCCTCGCGCGGGTGGGCGCCGCCCCGGGTCGGCTCGCCCACCACGGTCGCGCGGCCCAGCTGCTGGAGGTCGTAGGCCAGTTCCTCGGCGGCGGAGAAGGTGCGGGAGCCGGTGAGGACGTAGAGCGGCTTGGTGCCGCCGAAGCGGGCGCCGGGGACGTGCGGCTGCGTCCAGTACTGGTCGTAACGGTCGCCCACGCGCGCGTACAGGGTGTTCAGGTGGGTGCGCTCGTCCAGGAGGTAGCTGCAGATGTGGGCGACGGCGTCCGGATCGCCGCCCCTGGTGGACCTGAGGTCCAGGACCAGGGCGTCGGCGCGGGCGACCAGGGTGAGCGCCGCGGTGAGCGGCTCGGCCGACCAGGCGAGCGGGAAGAGGACGGGGGCGAGTTCGAGGAGCGCGGTGCCGCCGTCGAGCAGTTGCATACGCGGGACGCCGCCCAGGGAGGCGTCGAACTCGCGGCGCATGGCGGCCTCGGCGGCCTCTCCCCTGCCCTGCGGTACGCGCTCCGGGTGGTACATGAGGCGCAGGTGCGGGTCGCTGTTGAGCGACTGCAGATCGGCGCTGACCAGAGAGCCGAGTTCCTCGGCGTTCGCGACGTCGTACGCCCCCTCGGCCAGCCGTCGGCGCAGCAGGGCCGCCAGTTGTTCGGCGACGTCCGGGAAGACGTAGTGCTCGGTGAGCAGCCGGGCCGTCTCGTCCACGATCGCCGGAACATCCGTGACGGGGACGGGAGTTGCGGCGGCGGGTTCGGTGAGACCCGTTCCGGGCGGCGTTGTGGTCGTGGTCATGGCAGCTGAGTCAACCACCGTCCACCCGCGCCCCACACGGCGTTTTCCAGGACTCGTCTCACTCCCCGAAATTCGCTCGCCACACTCCCCCGCGGTTTCGAGCATGGCCCCATGGTGGACTTGTCTTCGTACGCGGCCTTCCTCGTGGCCGCCTTCGCGCTCTGTGTCACCCCCGGCCCCGACATGATGTTCATCGTGGCGATGGGGGGCCGCGGCGGACCACGGACCGGGGTGCTGGCGGCGGCCGGGGTGGCCTGCGCGATGTTCGTGCACACGGTGGCCGCCGCGCTCGGTCTGTCGGCGCTGTTCCTGTCGTTGCCGACGCTGTACCACGCGCTGCGCTGGGCGGGCGCGGCCTATCTGCTGTACCTCGCGGTGAAGGCCTTCCGGGACCGCGGGGACCCGGCTGGGGAGGGCGGGCCGGCGGAGCCGGGGCGGCGGCGGGCCTTCTGGCAGGGGGCCGTGACCAATCTGCTCAACCCCAAGGTGATCCTCTTCAATGTGGCCTTCCTGCCGCAGTTCGTGGACCCCGGACTCGGCCATGTGCGCGAGCAGTTCCTGGTCTTCGGGCTGACCATCACCGTCATGGGGTTCTTCGTGGACGGCTCGATCGGCCTGCTGTCCGGCAAGCTCTCCGCCCTGCTGCGGCGCAGCCGGCGGGTGGCGCGCGGGCTGAACATCTTCACCGGGACGGTCTTCACGGGCCTGGCGATCCGGCTGTCAACTCAAGGTTGACACCCTTCTGTCGTCAACCTACGGTTGACACATGTCGACGAACCCGAACCCCGTCACGTCATCCGTGCGTCTCGACGACCTCATCGCGGCCATCAAGAAGGTCCACTCCGAACCCCTCGACCAGCTCCAGGACGCGGTGATCGCCGCGGACCACCTCGGCGAGGTGGCCGACCACCTGATCGGCCACTTCGTCGACCAGGCCCGCCGCTCCGGCGCGTCCTGGACGGACATCGGCCAGAGCATGGGCGTCACGCGGCAGGCCGCGCAGAAGCGGTTCGTGCCCAAGGAGTCGACCGGCCTGGACCCCAACCAGGGCTTCGGCCGCTACACCCTGCGCGCCCGCAACGTGGTCATGACCTCGCACAACGAGGCCAAGTCCGCACCCCACACCGAGGTGCTTCCCGCCCACCTGGTCCTCGGCCTGCTCGCGGAACCGGACGGGCTGGCCGCCAAGGCGATCGTCGCCCGGGGCGTCACCCTCGACGCGGTGCGGGAAGCCGCGCAGGCCGCGCTGCCGCCCGCCGCGGCGGAGGGCCCGGAGCTCGTGCCGTACTCCTCCGACGCGAAGAAGGTCCTGGAGCTGACCTTCCGTGAGGCCCTGCGCCTGGGCCACAACTACATCGGCACCGAGCACATCCTGCTGGCCCTGCTGGAGTTCGAGCACGGCAGCGGAGTCCTGTCCGGCCTCGGCGTCGAAAAGGAGGCCGTGGAGAGCGAGCTGGCGCGGCTGCTGGAGGGGTATCTGCAGGCCCCGCCCGCCTAGACCCGTATCCGCAGGTCCGAGCCGTTGTCAGACCCTCCTGCCACACTCGCAACCATGACCGACCGCTGGGCACTCGCTCCGGCCGAGGACGGTGGCGTGGAGCTCGCCCCCCTCGGCCCGGACGGGCTGCTCGCCGGACCGGTGCGGCGGGAGGCGGACCTGGCCGGGGCGGTACGGGGGCGGCCCGAGGTCGGCCGGTGGGTCTGGCGGTCCACACCCGAGGTCTATCCGCGCCTGCTCGCCGCGGGGGTGCGAGTGGAGCGGTGCTACGACGTCGAGGACGCCGAGACCCTCCTGCTGGGCCACGAGGGGCGGTACGGCGAACCACGCTCGGCCGCCGCCGCCCTGGCCCGGCTGCGCGGCGGCCCCGTACCGCCCGATCCGCCCCAGCGCTCGGCCGAACCAGGCCTGCAGTCCTCCCTCTTCGAACCCCGCACCATCCCCGTACCGCTCCCGGACCTCGTCGAGGTGTACGCCGAGCAGCAGCGCCGGCACGACACCACCGCCCACCCCGACCGCATGCGGCTGCTGACCGCGGCCGAGTCGGCGGGGATGCTGGTCGCGGCCGAGATGAACCACGCCGGGCTGCCGTGGAGCGCGGACGTGCACCGGCAGGTGCTGCACGAGATGCTCGGCGAGCGGTACGCAGGCGGTGGCGAGCCCCGCCGCCTGGCCGAGCTGGCCGACGAGGTGTCCGCGGCCTTCGGGCGCCGGGTCCGGCCCGATCTGCCCGCCGACGTCATCAAGGCCTTCGCGCAGGCCGGGATCAAGGTGCGCTCGACCCGGCGCTGGGAGATCGAGTCCATCGACCACCCCGCCGTGAAGCCACTGGTCGAGTACAAGAAGCTGTACCGGATCTGGGTCGCCCACGGCTGGTCCTGGCTGCAGGACTGGGTGCGCGAGGGGCGGTTCCGGCCCGAGTTCATGGCGGGCGGGACCGTAACCGGCCGCTGGGTCACCAATGGCGGGGGCGCGCTCCAGATCCCCAAGGTGATCCGCAGGGCCGTCGTCGCCGACCCCGGCTGGCGGCTGGTCGTGGCCGACGCCGACCAGATGGAGCCGCGCGTCCTCGCGGCCATCTCCCGCGATCCCGGCCTGATGGAGGTGGCCGGGCGCGAGAGCGACCTCTACCAGTCCGTCTCCGACCGGGCCTTCTCCGGCGACCGGGCCCAGGCCAAGCTGGCCGTGCTCGGCGCGGTCTACGGCCAGACCTCTGGCGACGGCCTCAAGAACCTCGCCGCGCTCAGACGCCGCTTCCCCAGGGCGGTCGCGTACGTCGACGACGCGGCGCGCGCGGGCGAGGAGGGACGGCTCGTACGGACCTGGCTGGGCCGGACCTGCCCACCCGCGGCCGGGGCGCGCGACGGCCTCGGCGACGAGGCGGGCATACCGCAGGACGAACCGGCTGAACAGCCCGCCGAGCAGGGCTGGATGCCCGGTTACGCCTCCACCGACGCTCGCGCGCGGGGCCGCTTCGCCCGCAACTTCGTGGTCCAGGGCAGCGCGGCCGACTGGGCCCTGCTGCTGCTCGCCGCACTCCGCCAGGCGTGCGCGGACATGGCCGCCGAGCTGGTCTTCTTCCAGCACGACGAGGTGATCGTGCACTGTCCCGAGGAGGAGGCGGCGACGGTCGTGACGGCGATCCGGGAGGCGGCGGAGCTGGCGGGGCGGCTGACCTTCGGGCGGACGCCGGTGCGGTTTCCGTTCACGACGGCGGTGGTGGAGTGCTATGCCGACGCGAAGTGAGGCCTCAGGGCCCGCTCATCACCGTACGGCCGCCTCGGCGAGCAGCTCTCGCAGCTCCGCCACCACCGCCTTCTCGTCCGTGCCGTCGAGGGCGTCGAGGGCCGTGCGCCACTGTGCGTACGCCTCCTCGGTGCGGCCCCGTTCGCGCAGCAGGAGTCCTTGCTGGTGGCGGGCGAGACCGCCGGTGTAGCGGTCGGCGCGGGCGTCGGCGCGGCGCAGCAGTTCGGCGCACTCGTGGCCGGAGTCTTCGGTACGGCCCAGCAGGCGCAGGGCGCGGACCAGGCCGAGGCGGGTCTGGGACTCGCCGTGCCAGTCGCCGTGGCCGCCGAGGACACGCAGGCTCTCCTCGAAGTGCGGGAGGGCGGCGGCCGGTTCGCCGAGGGTGAGGTGGGCGTAGCCGATGTTGCAGTGCGCGGAGTGCTGGACGATCACGGCGCCGAGCTCGGTGGCGATGGCGAGGGAGCGGCGGTGCTGCTCGATGGCGGCGCGCGGGTCGGTGTGCTCGTAGAGGTTGCCGAGGTGGCTGTGGGTCACGGCCTCGCCGTGCGGGTCGTTCAACCGCCGTGAGTACTCCAGGCTCCGGCGCAGGGCGAGGCCCGACTCCTCGTAGCGGCCGAGGCCTTCGAGCAGCAGGCCGCGGTTGTTGAGGCAGCGGCGCATCCAGGAGAGGCGGCCGAGCCGGGACCAGATGGCCAGGGCCTCGTCGTTGAGGGCGAGGGCCTCGCTCTGGCGGCCGGTCAGGAAGTGCAGACCGGCCAGATCGCCCAGCGCGTACGCCTCGGCGGCCTCGTCGCCGAGACGCCGGGCCACGCGGAGGGCGGCGGCGCCGAGCGCCTCCATCTCGGCGACGCGGCCGCTGCGGCGGACGTACGGGAAGAGGAGACGGATCAGCGCGGAGACGCGGGCGGCGCGGACCGCGTCGGGGTCGTCGGCGTACCGCTCGACCAGCGTCACGACGTTCTCCAGCTCCATGTCGCCCCAGGCGAAGGCCTGTTCGGCGGACTCGAAGGAGGGGAGTGTGTCGAGTTCGGCCAGGTGGTCCGGGGGCTGGGCGGCGGTGGGGCGGCGGCGGTCGTCCTGGTCGAGGCCGGGGTCGACGATGGCGGTGAGGAGGCGTTCGGCCACGGCGGCGTACCAGCGGAGGGCGGTGTCGGCGGGGGTGTCGGCGCCAGTGCCGCTGCCGGAGCCGGTGACCTTGTCGGTTTCGGGCTCGGCGTCGGCTTCGGGTTCCGTGTCGGCGAGTTCGCGGGCGAAGTCGCGGACCAGGTCGTGGGGGGTGTAGCGGCCGTATGTCGTTTCCTCCAGGAGGGCCACGTCTACGAGGCGGTCTAGGGCGGCTTCGGCGTGGTGCGGGTGGGTGCCGGTGAGGCGGGCGAGGAGGGGGGCGCCGTAGGTGGGGAGGTCCAGGGTGCCTACGCCGCGGAGGAGGAGGGCGGCGTCGCGGTCTGCCGGGCGGTCCGAGGCGGCGAGGGCGTCGTGGGCGACGGCGAGGGAGCGGCGGACGCTGAGGTCGTCGTACTCCAGGTGGTGCAGGCGGCCTTCGGTGGCGGTCAATTGGCGGGCCAGGACGTCCGGGGTGAGGGCGTGCCGGGCGGCCAGGCGGGCGGCGACGATGCGGAGGGCCAGGGGGAGGCGGCCGGTGAGCTCCACGAGGGGGTGCGCCGCGTCGAGGTCGTCGGCGTGCCGGCCGGAGAGGGAGCGGAGCAGGGTGGCGCTCTCCTCGGCGGAGAGAGGGGTGAGCGGGAAGCGGCGGGCGCCGTCGAGGGCGGTGAGTGGGGAACGGCTGGTGACGATGACCGCGCAGCCGGGGCCTGCCGGGAGGAGGGGGCGCACCTGGGCGGCGGTGGCGGCGTCGTCCAGGAGGAGGAGGGTGCGGGTGGGGGCGAGGAGGGAGCGGAGCAACGCGCTTGCGGCGTCGGGGTGTTCGGGGATGTCGCGGGGGTCCGTGCCGAGGTCTCGGAGGAGGGCGGTGAGGGCGTGGGTGGGGGTGAGGGGGGTCATGCCTGGGGTGGCGCCGTGCAGGTTCAGGTAGAGCTGGCCGTCGGTGAAACGTTCCCGCAGGTGGTGGGCGGCGTGTAGGGCGAGGGCGGTTTTACCTACGCCGGCCATGCCGCTGATGACGGTGACGGTGGGGGTGGGGGTGGGGGTGGGGGTGGGGGTGAGGGTGGAGGTGCGGCGGGGGGGGGGGGGGGGGAGGTGGGGGGGGGGGGGGGGGGAGGGGGGGGGTGGGGGGGGGGGTGGGGCGGGTGCGGGTGTGTGGGAGCGAGGGTTTGGGTTCCCACCCGCACCACCCGTGCGGCTTTCGTCGTCGAGTGCGGGTGGCCCCTGTGGGGCGGAGTCGCCGTCGGCGGGTGCGAGGTGGTCGTGGGGGGTGGGCTGCCCGGCGGCGGGGGCGGGGTGATCATGCGGGGTCGTCAGCCCAGCGGCGGGGGCGGGGTGATCGTGCGGGGTCGTCTGCATCACGCCGCGGCCAGAGTGGTCGTGCGGGGTCGTCTGCCCGGCGCAGTGGGCGAGGTGGTCGTGCGGGGTCGTCCGCCTCGCGCCGCGGGTGGATTGGTCGTGCGGGGTCGTCTGCCCGGGGCAGTGGGCAGAGTGGTCGTGCGAGGTCGTCCGCCCCGCACCACGGGCAGCGTGGTCCTGCGAGGGCGTCAGCCCCGCACCACGCGCGGAGTGGTCCCGCGAGGTCGTCAGCCCTGCGCCACCGGCGCAGTCATCCTGCGAAGTCGTCAGACCCGCGCCACCGGCGCAGTCGTCCCGCGAAGTCGCCGGCCCCGCACCACGCGCGGAGTGATCGTGCGGGATCGTCTGCCCCGCGTCACGCGCGGAGTGGTCCCGCGAAGTCGCCAGACCCGCGCCACCGGCGCAGTCATCCTGCGAAGTCGTCAGACCCGCACCCCCAGCCCAGTCGTCCCGCGAGGTCGTCAGACCCGCACCCCCAGCCCAGTCGTCCTGCTCGCGGCGCTCGTGGGTCTCCGGTGGGCGGCGGAGTATTTGCATGTGGGCTTCGCGTACTGCCTGGCCCGGTTCTATGCCCAGTTCGTCCAGGAGGCGGGTGCGGAGGTCTCGGTGGGTGGCCAGGGCCTCTGGCTGGCGGCCGGTGCGGTGGAGGGCCAGCATCAGTTGGCGGTGGTAGGACTCGCGCAGGGGGTGTTCGGCGGCCAGGGCCGAGAGTTCCGGTACGAGGGTGTCCAGGCGGCTGCCGCCGAGGGCGAGTTCGGCGTCGTAACGCCACTCCAGGAGGAGCAGTCGCGCCTCCTCGAAGCGCTGGACGTACGCGTAGCCGGCGGCGTCGGTCGGCAGGCCGCTCAGGGGTCTGCCGCGCCACAGCGCGAGCGCGGCGGCGCACTCGCGTACGACCCGCTCCCAGTTGCGGGCGCCGTACGCGCCACGGGCCGCCGCGAGGTGGCGTTCGAAGACGTGGACGTCCAACTCGCCCGGCTCCACGCGCAGTACGTAGCCGGGCGGCACCGCGCGCAGCCGTTCGGGGTCGTCGAGGAGCCGGCGCAGCCGGGCCACGTGATTGTGCAGCGAGGCCTGTGCGGAGGCCGGCGGTGCGCCGCCCCACAGCACGTCCTTGAGGGCCTCGACGGAGACGACCCGCCCGGCTTCGAGGAGCAGCGCGGCGAGCAGGGCGCGCACCTTGGGGCTGCCGATGGCCCGGACGCCGGCCTCCTCGCCGGCACCGCCGCTCGGCTCGCGCGCGCCGAACTCACCGACGTCGTACAGAACCGGCGGGCCCAGCAGTCCGAACCGCAGCCCGTTCCGCCTCACGACGCCCACTGCCTTTCCGCGCGCCGTAGCGACCACGGACCGCGCTCCATGAACCGAACCCGTCGTTCTTGGCGGAATTCCGCCCTCCGTGCGGCGGTTTTCCGCCGGCTCTTCCCGGCCTCGGCTTCCGCCGGAATCCGCTACGGTTCCAGCCTCCGCGGCACCGCCGTGCGGCGGCTTCAGGCCAGTCGGCCGTCGGTGCGACGCGGAACCGTTGGCCACATGTTAGCGATCCGTTGGCGCGACCTGATGTGATCACATCACGGAACCGGCCCGGGGGTGCGCGCGTACGACGCGTTGCTCGGGGGAGTGACGCCGCCGAGGCCGGATCCGGGGACGCGAGAGGGTCCCGGTCGGCGGAGGTGAACGGCCGGGATCCTCGTCCCTCACCGTCAGCGGGCAACGACCCGCCCGCGATCCTCAGATGACGGGCGGGCGCCCCAGCCGCGACAGCCGCCAGACCGTGCGCCAGCGCATGGGCCGCCGTTCCCCGGCGGGTTCCCGCAGGCCCTCCACGAAGCCGCCGAACCAGGCCCGCAGCCCTTCCCGGGAGCGGGTCCGCAACAGGGTGAGCGCCGTCCAGATGCCCAGGTGGACGGGGATGAGCGGCAGCGGCAGGCGGCGGCGGACGAGCCACACCCGGTTCCGGGCGTTCACCCGGTAGTAGATGGCGTGGCGGGCGGGTGACGTCTTCGGGTGCTGGAGGAGGATCTCGGGGGCGTAGAGGATCTTCCAGCCCGCGTCGGCCGCCCGCCAGGCCAGGTCGATCTCCTCGTGGGCGAAGAAGAACTCGGCGGGCCAGTCGCCGACCTCGTTGAGCATGGCCGTACGGAGGGCGTGGCCGCCGCCGAGGAATCCGGTGACGTATCCGCCGCGCAGCGGATCGGAGGCGCCGACGCGCGGCACGTGCCGCTGCTGGGTCTCGCCGTGCTCGTCGGCGATGCGGAAGCCGACGATGCCGAGGCGGGGGTCGGCCGTGAACAACTCCCCCACGCGGCGCAGCACGTCGACGTCCACGAGGAGGCCGTCGTCGTCCAGTTCGACCACGATGTCGACGTCGCCGAAGTCCCTGAGCCGGGCGAGGGCCTGGTTGCGGCCGCCGGGGCAGCCGAGGTTCTCGTCGAGTTCGAGGAGGGTGACCTCGCCGGGGAGGGCGAGGCGGGCGGCGAAGTCGGGCAGCGGGCAGCCGTTGCCGACGACGACGATCCTGGCGGGGGCGTGGTCCTGCTTGGCGACGGACTCCAGCAGGGCCTCGACCTCTGCGGGGCGGTTGCCCATGGTGACCACGGCGACGGCGATCCTCGGCGCGTTGCACTCCTCCATGAGCTCACCCCGTCCGGCCGCCGAAAACTCCCGGCGCGATGCTAGCCGTTCACGGTAAGGACTTCTTAAGTACGCCCTCGCGCCGGTTCTCCTTGCGCCGTACGAACTTCAGCCCCGACCAGTCCTCCCCCAGCGCGGCGACCTTCACGTCGACGACGCCGAGCGGGAGGAAGAGGTCGCGCAGGTCGTTCTCGGCGATGTCGCTGACGTGCCCGGCGGCCCTGCGGGGCCAGGCGATCCAGAGCATGGCATCGTCGGCGAGTTCGGCGACCAGGGCGGGGGCTTCGGCGGCCAAGGTGGCGTGCTCGCGGTAGAAGGCGACGGTGACGTCCGCGTCGCGGGGGCCGCCGGGGGCGGGGGTGACGCCCTCGGGGAGGCCGGGGATGTCGAAGGCGTCCGGGGCGTGTCGGAGGGCGACCCGGTGGCCGGCCTTGATTCCGATCTTCTTGGCGAGGGGCGTACCGGAGTACCCGCTTCCCCCGCTTCCCGCACTTCCACGGTCAGCGCTCAACGGTCTCCCTGCCCGGTACGCCGGCGGCTTCCGGCCCCGACCATCTCCGGAACCACCCCGAACACGACGATCAGCGACACGGCCATCGTCACGGAGTACCGCCAGGACTGGTCCACCCACAGATACGCCACCATGGCAGCACCGCCGAAGACCGTCCCCGCGAGCCCGGCCCTGACCACTCGCCGCGCCCACGGCGCCCGCATCCGTCCGCCCATCCGTCTCCGTCCAGCGTCCATCCGGCGTCCATCCGCCATCCGTCATCCGTCATGCCGACTCAGTACCACAGAAGGGCGGACCGTGTTCCCCGGCGGGCTCAGGAGTGCGGCATCGGGAAGGTGTTGAGGTCCTCCTCGCGCAGCGGGGTCCGGCGTCGGCCCAGGCGGACCGCGGTGTCCTGCATACGGCGGCGGCCGAGCGGCAGATAGGCGGCGGGGGCGACCCCGGCCGTCCCCGGGACGACGACCCGCAGCACCCGCATCCCCGCCTCGGCCGCCTCCGGGGTGGTGAGATCCACGGTCACGACGTCGTACCCGGCGGCGGCGACCCGGCCGACCAGCCCGGCCGCGTCGTACCGCGGGCGCCGCGCCGGTCCGGTCCAGGAGCCCTCGGGCAGGTCCCAGGCCCAGGGGGCCACGCGGTCGGCGGCCCGGCGGTCCAGATAGAGCTGTTGCTGGCAGATCTGCTCGACGGCGTCCGAGCCGTCGGCGCGGTAGTCGTCCAGGTAACGGCGGTCACGGCGCCAGGGTTTCAGCGGCGAGGGCCGGCCCGGGGTGGCCGGGCGCGTCGCCGGATCGTCCAGGACCCGGCAGGTGATCTGCAGGGTGTGCGCCTCGGCGAGCGCCTTGGCCGCGGCCTCCTCCTCGTCCGCGCGGGCGGCACACCCGTAGGTGAGCCATCCCTCGGCCCTGCTGCGCACCCCGGCGGCGATCACGGGGACGCCGAACTCGTTGTCGATACGGACCAGTCGGGTCTCGAAGGCGCGCTCGGCGCCGTCTCCCAGGGCGCTCAGCCGGTCCGTCGGCCGAAGCGCGGGCAGCGCCGTGGCGTTGGCCCACCACACGGCGACGGCGTCCCGTTCGATGACCTCTTCGAGGGCGGAGAGCAGCGCGAAGTCCGCGGTGGGGCCGGCGGCGATGCCTCCGATCACGGGGAAGGCGTAGAAGGGTTCCGGGTGCGGCCGGGGCATCCGTGCCCACGCCGTGTAGACCATGAACGCGGGTACCTGCACCGGTTCGCCGTCGACGGCGCTGCGGCCCTCGACCCAGTGGGCGGGCGAGTCGGGCCGGAAGGGCCGGAACGGAAAGCCCGCGGTGGCGTACTGGCGGTCCGAGTGGAGCACCAGCGTCCGCGGCTCCAGGGCGCGCAGTCCGCGCCGGGTGAGCTGCTCGTACGAGCCGTGGACGGTCCGTGCGGGCGGGCAGGTTCCGCAGAAGCGTTCCACGGCCTCGCCCTCGGCGGACCGTACGGCCTGCTCCGGGCTCTCCCAGGAGGTTCCGAAGGACTGCCGGTCGGTCTGCCACGGCAGGCGTTCGGTGGCGTCCCGCAGCTCGGACACGGCCAGGTGCAGCCGGGGCGGGGTGCCGCCGTAGCCGCTGAACACCTGTGTCCCGGCGACGATGGCGGACAACGGGCCGGAGCCCGGCTCCGGACGGTTGGTTCCGTCCGGAGCGGGCTTCGGGTGCTGGCTGGTCTGGCTGGTCTGCATTACGCGGCGTACGCCGAGACACAGGTGTTGGGCGTGAACGCCGCTACACAGGTGTTCGGGGCGTACGCCGGAGCACAGGTGTTGGGCGTGAACGCCGCTACACAGGTGTTCGGGGCGTACGCCGGAGCACAGGTGTTGGGCGCGAAGGCCGGGGCACAGGTGTTCGGGGCGTATGCCGGGGCGCACGTGTTGGGCGTGAACGCCGAGACGCAGGTGTTCGGGGCGAAGGCCGAAACGCAGGTGTTCGGGGCGAAGGCCGCGACGCAGGTGTTGGGGGTGATGCGCTCGCTCATGCGGAGTTCCTCTCGATGATGGTGTCCCGTCCGGGGAGGGACCGGGACGGCCGGCGCGACCCGTTGTCGCGTCGGCGGCTCCGCACGGCGGGCGCCGTGCGGAAGTTCTCGGGGTGCGGGGTGCCGCCGCGGGCCGTGCGCAGGATCAGGGCGCAGCCGAGGCCGGCCCCGACGCCCGCCGCCGCGCACAGGGACCAGAGGGCTCCCGCACCGGCGTGGTCGAGCACCCAGGTGCCGCCGGCCGGCCCGATGAACGCGGCGGCGGACCAGGCGGTCCCGTACGCGCCCTGGTAGCGGCCGCGCCGGTGGACCGGGGCGAGTTCGGCGGAGACGGCACCCGCCAGCGGGGCGTAGAGCATCTCGCCGGCCGTCCAGACGACCACCGTGCCCACGAGCGCCGGCGTGCCCGTCGCCAGGCCGGTGAGCCCGAAGCCGACGCCCACGAGGACTCCTCCGGCGAGCAGCACGGCGGCCCGTGAGCGGCCCGCGGCCAGCTTCGTGACCGGCAGTTGCAGCAGGACGACGAGCAGCGCGTTCAGCGCCATCAGCAGGCTGAAGGTGGCCGCGCTGTGGCCGTGCCCGGTGACCACGACGGGCAGGGCCGCGGCCTTCTGCTCGTACACGGCGGCGAAGACCAGCGTGAGCAGGACGAACAGCAGGAAGGGGGCGTCCTTGCGCAGCGGCACCGGAGAACCGGCCCGCGCCGTCTCCCGCCGGGCGCGGTCCGCCGGGCGCGGCAGTACGGGCCGAGTCTCGGGGACCTTCGCCAGTACGACCGCCCCGCACAGCAGGGTGGTCGCGGCGTCGGCGAGGAAGAGCAGGGTGTAGCCGTGCTCCACCATCAGCCCGGCGAGGACGGCGGAGACCGCGGTGCCGGTGTTGACGGCCCAGTAGTTGTAGGCGAAGGCACGCGGCCGGTCGGCGGACGGGACCAGGTCGGCGAGCGAGGCCTGGGCGGCCGGCCGCACCGAGGCGGCCCCGAGTCCCACGGCGAACGCCGCCGCGCTCACCGTCGCCCGGTCCGTGCCGAGCCCGAGCAGGACCATGCTCGCGGCGGTGAGGCAGTGGCCGGCGAACATCGTCCGCCGGCGCCCGATCCGGTCGGCGAGGATGCCGCCCGCCGCGGAACCCGCGATGGCTCCGGCGCCGAGCAGCGAGACCACGAAACCCGCGTACGACACGGAGTAGCCGCGGGCGTCGGTCAGTGAGAGGGCGAGGATCGGCCCGGTGAAGGCGCCCAGCCAGTTGACGAGAATGCTCGTCCAGATCCACCAGTACGCGCCGGGCAGGCCCAGCGGGCCGACGGGCGGGCGGCCGGACGCGGCCGGCGCCGTCGATGCGCCCATGCCTTCCTCCGTGTTCGATGTCGGGAATCGGTCATGCGGGCGCCGGCTGGAAGGCCGACTGCCGGATGTCCGCGAGCAGTTCGGCCTGGCGCAGGACCCCCGGGTCGGGGAGGGCGCCGGAGGTGACGGCGGCCGCGAACGCGCGGACCGTGGCCAGGACCTGGTCGGCGGGGTCCAGTTCGCGCCGCTCGGTGCCGGACCGCCGCTCCAGGGTGATGACCGGCCGGTGGTCGGCGGGGGGTGTGAAGGCCCGGTCGACCGTGAGCCGGCCCTCGCTCCCCCACACCTCGTAGCGGGAGCCGTAGGCGTGGTCGATGCCGAACGTGAGCTGGACCCCGACCTCGCCGGGGGCGCTCAGCAGGGCCGAGCCCGCGATGTCCACGGACCGGCCGGGCGCGGTGTGGAGCACGGCGTCCAGGACGCGCAGCCCGTCGCCGAGGAAGTGCAGCGCGGCCCGGACCGGGTACACCCCGGTGTCCAGCAGGGCACCGCCGCCGAGTTCCGCGCTGTGCCGGATGTCCTGGTCGGGCAGCCGGGGTATCGCGAACTCGGCCCGGAACGCGCGGACTTCGCCGATCAGGCCGTCGTCGATCCAGCCGCGTACGGTCTCGTGCTGGGGATGGTGGACGAACATGACGTTCTCCATCAGGACCAGTCCGGACTCCCGGGCCAGTGCCAGCAGTTCGCCGGTGGTGCGCGGATCGGTGCTGAGCGGCTTCTCGGCGAGCACGTGCTTGCCGGCCCGCAGCGCGGCCCGCGTCCAGCGCGCGTGCAGCGCGGCGGGCAGCGGCACGTACACCGCGTCGACGTCGTCCCGCTCCAGCAGTGCGGCGTAGCCGTGCACGGGCCGGGCCCCGTACCGCCGCGCGAGGGTGCGGGCCCGGTCCGTGTCGCGGCTCGCGACGGCCGCGATCCCGATGTCCGCCGTGGCCGCCATGGCGGGCAGCACCCGGCGGCGGGCGATGTCCGCGCAGCCCAGCACGCCGATCCGCAGGGGAGCCATCAGGTGTCTGTCCGCATCGCGTTCAGGCAGGCCAGCAGGGTGCGGCCCTGGACGTTGACGTAGCGGCCGTGCCGGACGAGGGTGGTCAGCTGGGCCGGGGTGACCCAGCGGTAGCCGGGCGGCGGGTCGAGGGGCGCCTCGTCCTCGTCGGCCTCGACGATCAGATACCGGCTCTCGGCGTTGAGGAACCGTCCGCCCTCCTCCGCGTGCACGGCCTCGTAGCGGATCCGGTCCGGGCCCGCGCCCAGCACCAGGTCGAGGAAGGGCGGCCGGCCCGCCTCGCCCAGGTGGGCGTGGTTCCCGGGCGTGTACTGGACGGTGGGACCCAGCTCGACCGTGTCCAGGAAGCCGCCCTCGACCCGGGCGTGGGCCAGCACGTGCGGCACCCCGTCGATCTCACGGGTCAGGAACGCGGTGACGCCGAGGCCGACCGGCTCGAACAGCGGCTGGCTCCAGCCGCTGACCTCCCGGCTGCCCGCCTGTACCCGGACCGCCACGACGTCGAAGTAGCGGCCCTCGACATGGCTGATGGCCTTGTCGTCGCGCCGCCAGTCGGGCAGCCCGGCCAGCGGTACGCGGACGGCGCTCACGTCGTGCCGGGAGCGCTCGGCGGTGAACCAGGACAGCAGATCCGTGTCGGAGTGCAGGGCGCCGCCCGTCTCGTCCGGGAAGGGCGCGCAGGCCAGTACGGTGCGCGAGTCCATGTTGACCACGTTGTCCCGGTGCAGGAGCGCACCGATCTGACCGAGGGTCAGCCAGCAGAAGTCCTCGTGCTCGGGGACCTCGTCCACCGCCTCGACGATCATGTTGCGGTTCCTCTTGTGCAGGAACCAGGAGCCGTGCTCGGACTGGAGCACATCGGCGAGGACCCGGCCGCGCCGCGGGTCGGTGAAGTACTCGAGGTACTTCACGTCGGCGCCCTTGTGCACCTTGGTGTAGTTGCTGCGGGTCGCCTGCACGGTCGGGGACAGCTGGAGCAGGTTGGGGTTGCCGGGCTCCATCTTGGCCTGCATCAGAAAGTGCAGGACGCCGTCGAACTCCTTGACGAGGATGCCGAGGATGCCGACCTCGGGCTGGTTGATGATGGGCTGGTGCCAGTCGCGCACGGCGCCCTCGCCCGTGGTGACGTGCAGCCCCTGCACGGAGAAGAAGCGCCCGCTGCGGTGCGCCAGGTCGCCGGTGTCCTGCCGGAAGTACCAGCCGTCGAGCTCCTCGAACGGGATCCGGTCGACCTCGAAGTGGTGGGCGAGGCGGCGCTGTTCGAGCCAGCCGGCGAAGTCCTCGGTGCGCAGCTGGGCGCCCGTCGTGGCGGCGGCGGAGCGGGCGATGCGGGACGGCAGCGCCAGGTCCTCGCGGGGCTTGAGGGCCATCCCCAGGGTGAGGGTGCTCATGAGTTGGCCTCCACGAACTCGCGCACGGAGGCGATGACGTAGTCGAGCATCTCGTCGGTCAGGCCCGGGTAGACGCCGACCCAGAAGGTCTGCTCGGTGACGATGTCGCTGTTGGTGAGGTCGCCGACGACACGGTGTTCGGTGCCGATGTAGGCGGGGTGGCGGGTGAGGTTGCCGGCGAACAGGCGCCGGGTGCCGATCTTCCGGTCCTCCAGGAAGTCGACCAGCGCGGCCCGGGTGAAGGGCGCGTCCGGCCGGACCGTGATGACGAAGCCGAACCAGCTGGGGTCGCTGTTCGGGGTGGGCTCGGGCAGCAGCAGGTGCGGGACGCCGTCCAGGCCCTCGCGCAGCCGCCGCCAGTTCCGCTTGCGGGCGTCGATGAAGTCGTCGAGCTTGGCGAGCTGGGTCAGGCCGAGCGCCGCCTGCAGGTCGGTCGCCTTCAGGTTGTAGCCGACGTGCGAGAAGATGTACTTGTGGTCGTAGCCGGCCGGCAGCGTGCCCATCTGGTAGTCGAACCGCTTCAGGCACTTGTTGGACTCGCCCGGCTCGCACCAGCAGTCCCGGCCCCAGTCGCGCAGCGACTCCACGATCCGGGCCAGGGCGAGGTTCGAGGTCATGACGATCCCGCCCTCACCCATCGTCAGATGGTGCGCCGGGTAGAAGCTGACCGTGGTGAAGTCCCCGAAGGTGCCGGTGAGCTGCCCGTTGTAGGTGGCTCCGACGGCGTCGCAATTGTCCTCGACGAGGAACAGGTCGTGGTCCTCGGCGAGTTGGGCGATCTCGGCGACCTCGAAGGGGTTGCCGAGCGCGTGCGCGATGATGATCGCGCGGGTCTTCGGGCCGATGGCCGCCGCCACCCGCGCCGCGGTCGTGTTGTAGGTGCCCAGCTCCACGTCGACGAAGACCGGCACCAGGCCGTTCTGCAGGATCGGGTTGACCGTGGTGGGGAACCCGGCCGCCACCGTGATCACCTCGTCGCCGGGCCGCAGCCTGCGGTCCTCCAGGAGGTGCGAGGTGAGCGCGGTGGTCGCGAGCAGGTTGGCCGAGGAGCCGGAGTTGGTCAGGTGCGCCTTGCGGCGTTTCATCCGGCGCGCGAACCGGGACTCGAACATACGGGAACTGCGTCCCGCCGCGATCCGCAGGTCCAGGGCGGCCTCCACCAGCGCCACCCGGTCCTCCTCGTCCAGCACGGCGCCGGACGGCCAGATCTCGGTGGTGCCGGGTATGAACCCGCCGTCCGCGGCGGTGTCTCGGTGGTATTTGCGGACCTCGTCCAGGGCCAGTTCCTTGTGGACGCTCATCGTCGCCTTCCCTGCTTCCTGTCGCTGATGGGGTTCATACGGCTGCGAGCAGGTCTCGCAGCGATTCGTCCAGTTCGCGCCGGGGCCGCCAGCCGAGCAGGCGTCCGGCGAGTGCGATGTCCGTCTGCTGCCACTCGGGGGCGGCGCGGGTGCCGTCCGGGGCCTCCAGCTCCACCAGCCGCACCGGGAGTCCGCTGAGGGCGACCATCCGGTCCACCAGCCGGCGTACCGGAACGGCCTCGCCCCGGCCGATGTTGACGATCCGGCCGGCCGCCACGCCCCGCTCGGCGCCGGCCGCCGCCACGACCGCTTCGGCCACGTCGCGTACGTCGACGAAGTCGCGCCGGGCCCGCAGCGGGGCCAGCCGCAGTTCGCCCGCGGGGTCCTTCCGGGCGGCCTGGCGGGCCAGTTCGGCGGCCACCTTGCCGAGCAGGCTCTCGGGCGGCGCCCCGGGCCCGCACGCGTTGGCCACCCGGACGACGACCGCGTCCAGGCCCTCCCGTGCGGCGCCGAGCACCCACCGGGTGCCGCTCAGCTTGGTGCGGCCGTAGGCGCCGACGGGGGCCGCCTCGCGGTCCTCGGTGAGCGGGACGCCGACCGGGGCCGGGCCGTACTCGTGCACACTGCCGAGCTGGACCAGCCGGGCGGGCCCGGGCAGGGCCGCGACCAGGCGGCGTACGAACGCGTCATTGAGCTCGTACATCCGTCGCTCGTCGGCCTGCCACACGGTGCCCGCGGCGTTCACCACCACGGCGGGCCGGTGTGCCGCGAGGAAGGCGGTCAGGTCGGGTGTGGTGGCGGCCGCGAGGTCGATCGCGGCCCCGGGCGGCGCGCTCCGCGACACCCTCAGCACCCGGTCGCCCGCGGCCTCGAAGGCTTCGCAGATGTGGCGCCCCAGGAAACCGGTGGCGCCGAGGACCACGACGTCGCGGCCGGTCACGCCCGCCCGGCCTTGTCCTTGCCGGCCTTCCACCACTGCGGGTTGTCGCGGTACCAGGCGACGGTGTCGGCCAGGCCCCGCTCGAAGGGGATGCGCGGCGCGTAGCCGAGCTCGGTGCGGATCTTGGTCTCGTCGAGCGAGTAGCGCCGGTCGTGCCCCAGGCGGTCGGCGACCTGGCGGACCGCGGACCAGTCGGCTCCGCACAGGTCGAGGAGCCGCTCGGTGATGGCGCGGTTGGTCTGCTCGTTGCCGCCGCCCACGTTGTAGATCTCGCCGGCCCGGCCCCGGGTCAGCACGAGCTGGATGGCCCGGCAGTGGTCGTCCACGTGCAGCCATTCGCGCACGTTGGAGCCGTCGCCGTACAGCGGCAGTCGCCTGCCCTCCAGGAGGTTGGTGACGAACAGCGGGATGAGCTTCTCGGGGTGCTGGTGGGGCCCGTAGTTGTTGGAGCAGCGGGTGATCGACAGGTCGACGCCGTGGGTGCGCCAGTAGGAGCGGGCGATCAGGTCGGAGGCCGCCTTGGAGGCCGCGTACGGGGAGTTGGGCAGCAGCGGCCACTCCTCGGTCCACGAGCCCTCGTCGATCGTCCCGTACACCTCGTCGGTGGAGACGTGCACCATCCGCGGCACGCGGGTGCGCAGGCAGGCCTCCAGCAGTGCCTGGGTGCCGCCCACGTTGGTGCGGACGAAGTCGGCGGCGAACTCCAGGGACCGGTCCACGTGCGACTCGGCCGCGAAGTGCACCACGGCGTCGTGCCCGGGCAGCAGGTCGAGCAGGAGGGGCAGGTCGCAGACGCTGCCCTCGACGAAGTCCAGCCGCGGGTGGTGGAGCGGGAGGTTGTCGCGGTTGCCCGCGTAGCTCAGCTTGTCCAGGACGGTGACGCGGGCGTCGGCGAACCCCTCGTACTCGTCGTATCCGCCGTCCAGCAGGGTGCGCGCGTAGTGCGAGCCGATGAAGCCGGCGCCGCCGGTGACCAGGATCCTCATGCCGCGACCTCGATGGTGGTGTGGTCGCCGACGACCAGCCGGTGGTGCGGGGTGCGTCCGTCGGCGGGGCCGATGATGGCCATGCGGCCGATGAGCGAGCCGTGCAGACCGCGCACCTCGGTGACGGTCGCGCCGTCGAGGGCCATGGAGAAGCTCAGGTGGGTGCGGCGCAGCACGCAGTCGCGGCCGATGGAGGTGTCCGGGCCGATGTGGCTGTGCTCGACCAGGGTGCCGGCGCCGATGATCGCCGGCCCGACGATGTGCGAGCCGACCACCCGTGCGCCCTCCTCGACGACGACGGGTCCGATCAGCACGCTGGCCTCGTCGACCTGGCCGCGCACGGAGTGCTTCAGGCCGTCCAGGAGCTTGCGGTTGCAGTCCAGTACGTCGTCGGCGCGGCCGGTGTCCTTCCAGTAGCCGTCGTAGGTGCTGGCGGTGACCCGGTCGCCGCGGGTGACCAGCCACTGGACGGCGTCGGTGATCTCCAGCTCGCCGCGGGCGCTGGGGCCGATGGCCGCCACCGCCTCGTGGATGGCGGGCGTGAAGAAGTAGACGCCGACGAGGGCGAGGTCGCTGCGCGGGTGCTCCGGTTTCTCCACGAGCCGTTCCACGCGGCCGTCCTGGCCGAGTTCGGCGACTCCGAAAGCGCGCGGGTCCGCCACCTTGTGCACCACGATCTGGGCGGCGGGGCGCTTCTCGGTGAATTCCCGGGCCTCGGCCTCGACGCCGTCCGGCAGCATGTTGTCGCCGAGATACATGACGAAGTCGTCGTCGCCGAGGAATTCGCGGGCCAGCGAGACGCAGTGGGCCAGGCCCAGCGGTTCCTCCTGCCGGATGTAGGTGATGCGCAGGCCGAGCCTCTCGCCGTCGCCGATGACCGCGCTGATCTGCGCCGCGCGGTCCCCGACGACGATCCCGACCTCGGTGACGCCCAGACTGCGCACGTTCTCCAGAACGTGTTCGAGAACCGGCTTGTTGGCTATCGGGATGAGTTGCTTCGGCATGGAATAGCTGAAGGGCCGCAGACGGGTCCCCGACCCGCCCGACAACACCAGGGCTTTCATGGCAGATTCTTCCTCTCGCCCCGATTCCGGGGACGTTGCCGAGAATGCTTCTTCGGTCGGGTCATCCACGCGCCCCCTGCGCGGTCCACAGCACGCGCACGGTGAGTTCCGCGATGCGCCATCCCTCGGGGGTGCGCTCGGCCCGTACGTCGTAGTGGGCGCCGCCGGTGAACAGCGGGGCGGAGTCGTCCAGCGGGATGTGCACGGCGTGGAGGTTGGCGTGTGCCGTGGCGCGGTCGCCGTCGACGGTGACGGCGCAGTTGGTGGCGTAGTGCTGGTTGCCGGCGAAGAGCGCCTTGGGGGCGGCCAGGAACTCGGGCAGTCCGTCGATGCCCGTGTGGGTGCCGTTGGGAAGGTTCAGCCGCACCCGCTCGGTGAGCAGCGTGCGGTACCAGGCCGCGGTCAGCGGGCCGGGGTCGTCGAGGCCGTGGACGAACCGGTCGACCAGGGCGGTCAGTTCGGCCCGGTCCTCCAGTGCGCCCAGCCGCTCCTCCAGCGCGGCGAGCCGGGCGGCCGGCACGGTGTCCGCGGGCGAGGGCGGGGCGGTCACGGGGGTCGGGGTCGGCGAAGCCATGGAGTCTCCTTGTCACGTCTGCCGGGTCTGCCCGGCAGGTCCGGCCATGGGTGTACGGAGGTGCGGCGGGGCCGCGTCGCGGGCCAGCAGGCACTCCTCCAGGAAGCCCAGGACCCGCAGGTGGTAGGTGCGGGCCGCCCAGCCGAGGCTGATGTTGTGGCCGGCGTCGGGCAGCTGATCGACCGTCACCTTCGGTGCGGCCAGCGGTCGGCGCAGCTCGGCGAGGGCCTCCTCGTCGAAGCGCCACCAGCGCTCCTGCTCGGCGAAGGTGAACCGGACCGGGATCCGGATCCGGGCGGCGAGCGTCGGATAGGCGCGCGGCCAGGCCGCCGCCTCACGCACCTCGGCGGCGGGGACGGGCGACACCAGGGCGCGGCCGAGCCGGAAGGCGTCCGGCGGGTACAGCCGCAGGGCGCCCCAGTGCCGCCGCCAGTCGCCGTGCCCGGCGAGCCCGGGCAGTTGGTCGGAGGTGACGGCGAGCCGGGTGCCGATGCCGGAGACGTCCACCCCGAGCAGCCGGGTGCCGTCCTCGTGGGCGGCGGTGGCCAGCGCCAGTTTCCCGCCGTTGGAGTGGCCGACGACGAAGAACCCGGCACCGACGGGATGCGCGGCGGCGAAGGAGGCCAGCGCGGCGTGCAGGACACGCGCCTGCTCGGCCAGCGGCAGCCCCTCCGGCAGCCGGTCCGCCGACAGGCCGTAGCCGGGGCGGTCCACGGACAGCACGGTGTAGCCGAGCCCGGCGCCGGTGGCCAGCAGCGACAGTCCCGCGCAGGCCCGGCTGTCGAAGTAACCGGCGCGCATGCCGCTGCCGTGCACGGCGACCACGACGGCGCGCGGCGGCTGCCGGGCCGGTTCGGCGAGCAGCCCGGAGAGCTGGACGCCGTCGGCGTCGAGGACGATGTCCCGGACGGTGGGGGCGCTGTCCTGAGCGGTGGGGGCGTCCTGAGCGGTGGGGGCGCTGTCCCGGGCGGTGGAAGGGGCGGCGACGGCGGAGGGCCGGCTCACAGCACCGGAGTGCCGTCCGGGCCGGGTCCGTCGGCCCAGGCGAGGTGGAATCCCCACTCCCGGATCCGCCAGCCCCGGGGCGTGCGGACGGCCTCGCCCTCGCCGTGGCCGCCGATGGAGAACAGCGCGCCGATCCGGTCCGGGGTGTCCGGCGCGGGGTGGTGCACGTGCGTGGCGTGCATGTGGCAACGCAGCCGCGCCCGGTCGCCGTCCAGCCGGACCTGGTGGTTCGAGCTCAGGTGGATCGTGCGGTCGAAGCGCAGCTTGGCCCGGTGGTGGAACTCGGCGACGCCCGCGATGCCCTCGTGGACGCCGATGGGGAAGTGCAGCAGTACGTCGTCGGTGAAGACGGTGGCCGGCCAGTTCCCGTCGAAGCCGTCCTCGTCCTGGGTGTCCAGCAGGACCGTGTAACGGCCGATCAGTTCGCTGAGCTCGGCGCGGTCGCGCAGTTCGCGCACCTCGCGGCGCAGGGCCGCGACCTCGTCGGCCAGGGCGGGGGTCGTGTGGTGCGGTGCCACGGTCGTCACGTCTTGTGCTCCTCACTCGGTTTCACGACCGCCGCGCGGCCGCGGGGTCGGCCCGCCAGCTGCGGGCGACCCGGTGGCCCGGCACCTGCCAGGGGGCGGTCGGGCAGTGCCGCGCCTCTTCCTCGTCGAACTCGTCCGGGGCACCGCACGAGCGGGCCATCAACACCAGGGCGAGCGCGGCGAGTTCCTCGTCGGTGGGCTTGCCGCGCTCGACGCGGATGGCGTCGGCCGGGTCGGGGGCGGGGCTGGTCACGGGCGGTGTCCTCACGGTGGTCACTGCGGGGGGTTGCCGTGCTTGCGCGACGGCAGGTCGGCGTGTTTGGCGCGGAGCATCTCCAGCGACCGGATCAGCACCGAGCGGGTCTCGCGCGGATCGATGACGTCGTCGACGAGTCCGCGTTCGGCGGCGTAATAGGGATGCATCAGCTCGGACTTGTACTCGGCGATGCGCTCCGCCCGTACCGCCTCCGGGTCCTCGGCCGCGTTGATCTCCCGCCGGAAGACGACGTTCGCGGCGCCCTCGGCGCCCATCACCGCGATCTCGTTGGTGGGCCAGGCCAGGGACAGGTCGGCGCCGATGGAGCGGGAGTCCATCACGATGTACGCGCCGCCGTACGCCTTGCGCAGCACCAGGGAGATCCGCGGGACGGTCGCGTTGCAGTACGCGAACAACAGCTTGGCCCCGCGCCGGATGATGCCGTTGTGCTCCTGGTCCACGCCCGGCAGGAAGCCGGGCACGTCGACCAGGGTGACCAGCGGGATGTTGAACGCGTCGCAGAACTGCACGAACCGGGCGGCCTTCTCGGACGCCTCGATGTCCAGCACGCCGGCCATGCTGGCGGGCTGGTTGGCGACGATGCCCGCCACCTGGCCGTCGAGCCGGGTCAGCGCGCAGACGATGTTGGTCGCCCAGGCCGGGTGGACCTCGAAGTACTCGCCGTCGTCGACGATCTCCTCGATCACCGCGCGGATGTCGTACGCCTGGCCCGGCTCGGTCGGCACCAGGTCCAGGAGCCGGTCGTTGAGCCGGTCCGCGGGGTCGCCGGAGCGTTCGACGGGCGCGAGTTCACGGTTGTTGGAGGGCAGCAGCGACAGCAGGTAGCGCACGTCGTCCAGGCAGTGCTCCTCGTCGTCGTAGGCGAAGTGGGCCACGCCCGAGGTGGCGGCGTGCACGTCGGCGCCGCCCAGGCCGTTCTGGGTGATCTCCTCGCCGGTGACGGCCTTGACGACGTCGGGCCCGGTGATGAACATCTGCGAGGTCTCGCGGACCATGAAGACGAAGTCGGTGAGGGCGGGCGAGTAGGCGGCGCCGCCCGCGCACGGGCCGAGCATCACGCTGATCTGCGGGATGACCCCGCTCGCCCTGGTGTTGCGCCGGAAGATGCCGCCGTAGCCGGCGAGCGCGGTGACGCCTTCCTGGATGCGGGCGCCCGCGCCGTCGTTGAGCGACACCAGGGGCGCGCCGGCCGCCTCGGCCAGGTCCATGATCTTGTGGATCTTCTGGGCGTGTGCCTCGCCGAGTGCGCCGCCGAACACCCTGAAGTCATGGGCGTAGACGAAGACCGTGCGGCCGTGGACGGTGCCCCAGCCGGTGACGACACCGTCGCCGTAGGGCTTCTTGTCCTCCAGGCCGAAGCCGGTCGCCCGGTGCCGGCGCAGCGGCTCCACCTCGTTGAACGACCCCTTGTCCAGCAGCAGTGCGATGCGCTCGTGGGCGGTCAGCTTGCCCTTGGCGTGCTGGCGTTCGGTGGCGGCGGGGCTCGGGCCGTCCTGCGCGGTGCGCTTGCGGTCGGTCAGTTCGTCGATGCGGTTGCGTATGGTCCCGGTCGCGTCGGGCATGTGGTCC
Source organism: Streptomyces cylindrosporus (assembly GCF_022698165.1). Classification (GTDB taxonomy): domain Bacteria; phylum Actinomycetota; class Actinomycetes; order Streptomycetales; family Streptomycetaceae; genus Streptomyces; species Streptomyces cylindrosporus. Next base: position 2,437 of record NZ_JALDAY010000023.1, on the reverse strand, counting down.
TCCACGGGGTTCAGGCAGGGATGGCTGCGGGCGCCGCCGCCAGGGCCAGGCGCAGCCCGGGGGCGGTGCCGGTCACCCGGATGTCGGCGCCGGGGGCGACCCGGCGGATCGACCCCTCCAGCACGGGTCCGGGGCCGGCCTCCACGAACCGCCCGGCGCCCAGGGCCACCAGCCGCCGCACGGTGTCCGTCCACCGCACGGGTGCGGTGAGCTGGTCGCGCAGGGCCACGAGGGCCCCGGCCGCGTCGGTCACCGGGCGGGCGGTGACGCTGGAGACGACGGGAAGGTCCGGGTCGTGGAACTCGGTCTCCAGGAGCGCCTCGGCGAACTCCGCCGTGCAGCCGCCGAGGAGGCCGGAGTGGAACGGCCCGCCGACGGGCAGCCGCTCCGTGCGCCTCGCGCCGGCCGCCTCGGCGGTCCGCGCCAGCCGGTGCACGCCGGCCACCTCGCCGGACACGACGGTGTGCCCGGGCCCGTTCTCGCAGGCGATCCCCACGCGCCGGCCGGCCGCCGTGGACTCGGCGCACAGGCGGGCCACCGTGGCCGCGTCGAGTCCCTCGACCACGGCCATGGCGCCCGGCACCCGGTCGTCGGCGGTGGCCACGAGCTCGGCGTGCAGCCGCACCAGCAGCAGCGCGTCGGTCCAGTCCAGGACACCCGCGGCGACCAGGGCGGTGTACTCCCCCAGGCCGTGCCCCGCGACGAGGTCGGGTCGCACTACCTCGGCGCGCAGCAGCTCCAGGGCCGCGAGGCCGGTCACGAAGGCCGCCGGGTGGGCGACCGCCGGGTCGGCGAAGTGGTGGGCGGGGCCCTCCCGGCACAGCCGGGTCAGCGGGATGCCGAGCAGGTCCTCGGCCGCGCGGTAGTACGTCGTGGCCAGGCCGGGCCGGTGCGCGAGCAGGGACTCCGCCAGGCCCACGCGGTACGGGCCGAGGCCGGAGAAGACGAAGGCGGTACAGGTCATCCGAGTACGTCCTTTCCGTTCATCAGAGCGCGTCCTCTCCGTCGCTCGTGAGGCGGGCCGGGAGGGCCGCCGCGGAGGTGGCCGGAGCCGCCGCGCCCAGGTCCACCCGCACCGCCGGTGGGGCGTCCTGTGTCAGCCAGGCGTCCGAGGCGTCCAGCCAGCGCTCCGGCACACGGCGCACCCGCGCCTCGGCGGGCGCGGTGCTGTGTACGGCGGCCGCGGCCGCGTGGGTGGGGAAACAGGGCAGGTCGAGCACCGTCCAGCCGGCCGGGTGCAGTTCTGCGCGCAGGCCCAGGTAGTCGGCGGCCAGACTGCGGCTCAGTCCCGTCCCCAGGCCCTTGAGGTAGGCCTCCTTGCGGGTCCACAGCCGCCCGAACCGGCCCGGCCGGTCGGCGGTCCGTGCCGCGGCGAGTTCGGCTCGTTCGTCGGGGTGCAGCGCCTGCGCGCAGACCTCGACCCGCTCCTGGCCCGGCAGCTTCTCCACGTCCACGCCCAGGGGCACGGCGGCGACGCCGACCAGGGCCACGCCGGAGCTGTGGGAGAGCGAGAAGTGCAGGGGGTACGGGGGATCCGCGAGGGCCGGGCGGCCGTGCGGCTCCCCGCAGCCGGGGCACGGTTCGCGGCCGAACCGCACCTGCTCGGGGCGCCGTCCGGTGTAGCGGCCCAGCAGACGGCGCAGCGCGATGTGGGCGCTCGCGTAGAGCAGCCCGTCGGCGGGGCGCAGGAAGGCCTCGGCCTTCGACCGCTCCGTGTCGTCGAGCCCGGACAGGTCGAGGGCACTCACGTCACCACCGGCGGGGCTGCGGATGAGCCACAGGTCGAGCCGGTCGGACGAGACGGTGAACACCGGCGACGGCAGTGCCGTGCCGTCGGGCGCCGGTGGGGCGACCGGCGCCGTCATACCGGTATCGCAGACCGCTGGTGGGCGCCGTCCGGGCCGAGTTGTCCCGCCAGGCAGTCGATCAGTTCGGCCGCGCTGTTGGCCCGCAGCAGGCGCTGGAGGTCCACGGAGACGTGCAGGGCGGCCTCCAGTCGGTACTGGAGCTCCAGCCCGGCGATCGATCCGATGCCGAGGCTGTACATGGTGCGGCCGGTGACGTCGACGCGTTCCGCCGCGATGCCCAGCAGCCGGCCGATCTCTTCGCGGATGTACCGGTCGAGGGTCCGGCGCCGCTGTTCGGGCGTGAGTGCCGCGAGGCGGGCGGGGTCGGGCGGCTCGGCGGTCGTCGTTCGGGTGGTCATCTGGAGTCCTTGGGGTGAGGGGCCTGCCGCGCGGCTCAGCCGAGGAGGGTGCCGCCGGTGGCGTCCACGAAGGACCCGGTGACCCAACGCCCGTCATCCGAGGCGAGGAAGGCCACCACGTCCGCGATGTCCTCCGGCTCCCCCACCCGCCCCAGCGCCGACAACTGGGCCATCTGCTCGACCACTTCGGGCATCCCGAACACCGGGTTGTCGTTACGCGTGATGCCCGGC
>NZ_JALDAY010000022.1 GCF_022698165.1 Streptomyces cylindrosporus | reverse complement strand
AGATTGTGCGAAAGGCCCACACCAGAAATGGTGTGGGCCTTTTTGCGTTTATGCTCAACAACATGCGCTACGACCTCGTGATCTTCGACAACGACGGTGTCCTCGTCGACAGCGAGCCGATCTCCAACCGGCTCCTCGCCGCCTACCTCACCGAGCTCGGGCATCCCACCTCCTACGAGGACTCCCTGCGCGACTACATGGGCGCCGCCATGCACCGCGTACACGATCTGGTGGAGAAGCGGACCGGGCAGCGGTTGCCGGAGGACTTCGACGATGTCTTTCATGCGCGGGTGTTCGCCGCGTTCGAGCGGGAGTTGAAGCCTGTGGCCGGGGCCACCGACGTACTGGAGGAGCTGGCGGCGGACGGGATGTCGTACTGTGTCGCCTCCTCCGGGAGTCATGCGCGGATTCGGGTGGGGCATCGGACGACGGGGCTGGACCGGTGGTTCGGGGAGGAGCGGATCTTCAGTTCGGAGGATGTGGGGCGCGGGAAGCCGGCCCCCGATCTGTTCCTGTACGCGGCTGAGCGGATGGGGGTCGCGCCCGAGCGGTGTGTGGTCGTAGAGGACTCGCCGCTGGGGGTGCAGGCGGCCGTCGCGGCCGGGATGGACGTCTACGGGTTCACGGCCATGACGCCTGCTGAGCGGCTCGTGGGGGCCACTCAACTGTTCTCCTCCATGGGGGAGTTGTCAGGGCTGCTGCACTGACATTTGTCATGCGGAGCTCCGGACGATCGTTTCTACTGCCGACCGGGTGCCGGACGCGAAGCTGAGGGCATGACGACGAACACGGTGTCCCAGGGCCAGAGCAGCAACCAGACCACCCAGACCCCCAGCGCGCTCGACAACTTCCGTCCGCTGATCGTGGACGTGGCGGTTCCCCTCGGTGCGTACTACCTGTTCAAGGACGCCTTCGGGATGAGCACCTTCGCGGCGCTCGCCTGGAGCAGCGTCGTCCCGGCGGCGCGGACCGTGTGGAGCCTGGTGAAGGAGCGCCGGGCGAACGCGCTGGCGGGGCTGATCCTCGCGGTCAACGTGGTCTCGCTGCTGCTGAGCTTCCTCTCCGGCGACCCGCGGCTGATGCTCGCCAAGGACGGCGCGGTCAGCAGCACCGTCGGCATCGGCATCCTCGTCTCCGTGGCGCTCGGCCGGCCGATGATGACCGCCGGCATGAAGCCCTTCCTGGTGAAGGGCAACCCGGCGAAGGAGGCCGCGTGGCAGCGGCTGGCGTCGGGGCGGGCGGCGGCCTCGGCGGACTTCCTGCGCAAGGAGCGGGTCTTCTCGGTGGTGTGGGGCGTGGCGCTGCTCGCCGAGTGCGTGGCCCGGGTCGTGGGGGCGTACACCATCCCCGTGGACACCATGGTCTGGCTCGGCGGGGTCATGATGATCGGCGTGATGGCGCTGACCTTCGTCATCAGCGGTGGGCTGGCCGCCGGCCCGATGGAGGAGATGGTCCGCGCCGAGGCGGAGGCCCACGAGGCGGCCGCCAGGGCCGAGGTCACCGTCGCCGCCTGACCGGGGCGGCACTCCGGTCAGTGACCGCGGACGCACCCCGGCCCATGACCGGCCAAGCGCCCCGGCCACCGACCCGGAAAGTAAAGCTGAAGGAAATTCATCTTTGGCCGGATCTACCCACAGGTAGCCAGGGGCCCTACGCTCGCCGCCATGACAGATGTGCTGCGGCGCGGTAGGGCCTCTTTGGCGTTCAGCTTCTTCGCTCAGGGCGCCACCTTCGCCCTTCTGGTGACCCGCATTCCGGCCATCCAGGACCGGTACGGCGTCTCCGACGGGCTGCTGCCCGCCTTCCTGGCCGCCGTACCCATCCTGGCCGGTGTCGGCAGCGTGACGACCGAGCAGCTGGTGAAGCGGATACGGCCCAGCACGCTGCTGCGGTGCGCCCAGCCCGTCGTACTCCTGGCGCTGCTCGGCGTCGGGGCCGGGGACTCGATGGTCGAGCTGGGGATCGCGCTCGCGGCGTTCGGGCTGGCGGTGGGGGCGCTGGACGCCTCCATGAACATGCTCGGGGTGAGCCTTCAGCGGGCGTACGGGCGGAGCATCATGCTCAGCTTCCATGCCGTGTTCAGCCTGGGCGGGATCGTGGGCGCCTCGCTGGCCTGGGTCGGGGCGCACTGGCATCTCGCGCTGTGGGTGTCGTATCTGCCGGTCGTCGCGGTGCTGCTGCCGGCCACGCTGATCGGGAGCCGGTGGTACGTCGACGGGGGTTCTCCGGCGGAGGCCGCGGACGAAGGGACGAGCGAGGGCGGGACCGTCGTCTTCAAGCTGCTGCTGCCGCTGTGTCTGGTGATGACCTTCGCGTACATCGGGGACTCGACCGTCTCCAACTGGAGTGCCAAGTACCTGAAGGACACCCTGGGAAGTTCCGAGCAGCTGTCGACCGTGCCGTACAACGTGTACATGGTGACCACGCTCCTCGGCCGGTCGCTCGGGGACTCGGGGGTGCGGCGGCTCGGGGCCGTGACCGTCGTACGGCTGGGGGCGCTGGTGGCGGCGCTCGGGTTCGCGGTGGTGGCGCTGGCTCCGGGGGCGTGGGTCGGGATGCTCGGGTTCACGTTGCTGGGGCTGGGGCTGTGTGTGCTGGTGCCGCAGACCTTCGCGGCGGCGGGGCGGTTGTTCCCGGGGGCCTCGGACTCGGCCATCGCGCGACTGAACGTCTTCAATTACGTCGGGTTCCTGATCGGTTCTCCCTTGGTCGGGGCGCTGGGCGACGCGTGGAGCTATCGCGGGGCGATGCTCGTGCCGATGGCCCTGGTGCTGGTGACGCTCTTCTACGCCCGCTCGTTCGCTCCTCAACCGGACCGATACGGTGGCGGGCATGAGCGGCCGCGCACAGCTGATGTGGGACGAGGCAGTAACGGGCTATGACTTCGGTCCGGACCACCCGATGGATCCGGTCCGGCTCGCCCTGACCAGGCGACTCGTCGACGCCTTCGGGCTCGACAAGGACGTCGACGTGGTCGCGGCGAAGCCGGCCGGGGACTCGACGCTGCGGCTGGTCCACCGGGAGGACTACATCGAGGCCGTGAAGGCGGCCTCGGCGGATCCCGGGGCGGCCCGGGGGGCGTACGGGATCGGGACGATCGACGATCCCGCGTTCGCCGGCATGCATGACGTGTCCGCGATGATCGCGGGGCAGTCCGTGGGGGCCGCGGAGGCCGTGTGGCGCGGCGAGGCGCTGCACGCCGTGAACTTCGCCGGCGGGCTGCACCATGCCATGCCGGGCGGCGCGTCCGGGTTCTGCATCTACAACGACGCCTCGCTCGCCATCGCGCGGCTGCTGGAGCTCGGCGCCGAGCGGGTCGCGTACATCGACGTCGACGTGCATCACGGGGACGGCGTGCAGGCGGCCTTCTGGGAGGATCCGCGGGTTCTGACGATCTCCCTGCACGAGCATCCGCGGACGCTGTTCCCGCAGACGGGGTGGCCGGAGGAGACGGGCGCCGACGCGGCGGAGGGGTCGGCCGTGAACCTCGCGCTGCCGGCCGGGACCGGGGACGCGGGGTGGCTGCGGGCCTTCCACGCCGTCGTACCGGAACTGATCGCCGATTTCCGGCCGCAGGTGCTGGTGACGCAGCACGGGGCCGACACCCACTTCGAGGACCCGCTCGCGCACCTGGCCGTGTCGCTGGACGCGCAGCGGGCCGTGCAGGTCGCCTGTCACGAGCTGGCGCACGAGCACGCCGACGGGAAGTGGATCGCGCTGGGCGGCGGCGGTTACGCCGTGGTGGAGGTCGTGCCGCGGTCGTGGACCCACCTGGTGGCGATCGCGGCCGGGCGGGAGATCGCCCCGGAGACGATGATCCCGGAGGGCTGGCGGCAGGAAGTCTTCGCGCGGACACGGCAGTTGGCGCCCGCCCGGATGACGGACGGGCGGTGGCCGGTGGAGTACGCCGGGTGGGAGGCGGGTTACGACCCCGCCGACCGGCTCGACCAGGCGGTACTGGCGACGCGGCGGGCGGTGTTCCCGCTGCGCGGGCTGCTCGCATAGCCGACGAGAGCTACGGGGTCCGTTACGCCAACTGTGCGGTGTTCGCCCGTTCCTGTGGCCGTCCCCGGCCCCGTCGGCCACCATCGCAGACGTGTTGAGCACCGGAGCGCTGCGCGCCCATCTGCTGGCCGCCCGGCTCGCCGGGCCGGTGGCCACCTCGCGTGAGGAGAGCCTCCGCAGCTACCGGCTCTTCGCGGCCCGCGATCCGCGCGTGCTGATCGGACTCGATCCCGAATGGACATGGCGGCCCCGGGATTTGATCGGATTGATGGCGGACAAGTGCGGGGTTTCGGCCGATCCGCAGCATGTCTCAGGCCATGATGTGATCGATCCCGAGCGGACGTTGACCGCCCTGGATGCCTTCGCGGAGCGCCTGGCGGCAGCCGCCCAGCGCAGCGCCCCTGTACTCCTCGGCACCGGCCATCCGCACCGCCTGCTCGGCTTCTACGCCGCCTTGGCGGACGCGCTGTCGGCGGCGGGATGTACCGTCCTCACACCGGCGCATGGTCACTGTGTCGACATAACGACCCGGTTCGGCCTACGCACGTACAACCTTGACTACGTACAAGGAGTCGCGCTCCTGCGAGAACCGGGGGCGCCTCGCCCCGGTGGTGCGACCGGCGCGCACACGCACTCACCGCTCCCGGTTCGGCTCGCCCTGGCGGCGGCGGCCGACGCCGGCGGACCGCTTCCGGAGCTGGTGGTCGGGGATCACGGCTGGGTCTGCGGAGCAGGTCAGCTGGGGTTCGAGGCCATTGGGCTGGCCGATACGGACGACCCCGCGCTCTTCGTGGGGGAGGCCGAGGGGTCCGTGTCCGTCGTCGTTCCACTTGATGACGCTGTGCGGTCTGATTACTACCGGCCGCTTACCCGCTACGTACTCAATCGAGCGTGTCTGTCACAGTAGGCCAGTGATGGGCATGCGATGGGTGCACCTCTTCCCCACTCGCATCACCCGCCCCTACATTGGGGAGTGAGCACGCAGCGACGAAGAGTCACCGGAAGGGGAAGCCGGTGGCCGTCGAGTGCGGAAGGTTCAGGTGTGTCATGGCTGCTGAGCAGAGGCCTCTGAGCGAGGTTCAGTTCCTTACCGTGGCGGAGGTCGCCTCGGTGATGCGAGTGTCGAAGATGACCGTGTACCGGTTGGTGCACAGCGGTCATCTGCCCGCGATCAGGGTGGGGCGGTCCTTCCGCGTCCCCGAGAACGCGGTTCACGAGTACCTCCGCGAGAGTTACGTGGGGGTGGAAACCGCCTGACGGCCGTCGCGGGGGGATCCTCAGGGCACTAGTGGATCTCCCCCGGCATCCTCGATTACGACCTCAGCGCTCGGGCGGGTAGGCTGGCCCCTCGTAGGTCGTATGGGCCCATGGCGCCCAAACACCGAGTGATGAGAAGTGAGCGAGGGTAGTCGTGGGCTCTGTTATCAAGAAGCGGCGCAAGCGGATGGCTAAGAAGAAGCACCGCAAGCTGCTCAAGCGCACGCGCGTTCAGCGTCGCAACAAGAAGTAAGCGACGCCGTAAGAGCGTGTTTGTGGCCCCCCACCGGACTGGTTGGGGGGCCACACGCATATCCGGACCCGGCGCGCCGTGCCTACGCACGGGTTTCACATGGCTTGGTCTGTTCATACGTCTGTGGATGTCGTGACTTCGTGCATTGGGCGGTCATCACAGCGCAACATCGACCCGCTAAGTTGGCCGCACACGGGGAACGCGGCACGCTACGAGGGCATACGACGGCCGCACGTCGGCTGGAAGGAAGGCGCTGATCTTGGGCAAGGTCGTGCTCGTGACCGGAGTGGCCCGCAGGCTGGGGGGCCGGTTCGTACGACGGATCCAGCGTGACCCGCAGGTGGACCGGGTCATCGCCGTGGACGCGGTCCCACCCGAGCACCACCTGGGCGGCGCCGACTTCATCCAGGCCGACATCCGGCAGCCCACCATCGCGCGGGTGCTCGCCGAGACGGGCGCCGACACGGTCGTACACCTCGATGTGACGGCGATGGCGCTCGGCAGCGGCAGCCGGACCACGGTCAAGGAGACCAACGTCATCGGCACGATGCAGCTGCTCGGCGCCTGCCAGAAGTCGCCGACGGTGAAGCGGCTGGTCGTGAAGTCCAGTACGAACGTGTACGGGTCCGCGCCGCGGGACCCCGCCGTGTTCACCGAGACGACCCCGCCCAAGTCGCTGCCCAGCGGCGGCTTCGCGAAGGACACCGTCGAGGTCGAGGGCTATGTGCGGGGGTTCGCGCGGCGGCGGCCGGATGTCGCCGTGTGCGTGCTCAGGTTCGCCAACATCCTGGGGCCCTCGGCGGACACCCCGCTCGCCTCCTACTTCGCGCTGCCGGTGCTGCCGACCGTGTTCGGCTACGACCCGCGGCTGCAGTTCGTGCACGAGGACGACGTGAACGAGGTGCTGCGGATCGCCTCGCACGAGCCGGAGCGGGGCACCCTCAACAGCGGCACCTTCAACATCGCCGGGGACGGGGTGCTGCTGCTGTCCCAGTGTTCGCGTCGGCTCGGCAAGCCGACCGTGCCGCTGCTGCTGCCGGCCGTCAACTGGGCGGGCTCGCTGGTGCGTACGCTGGGCGTGACCGACTTCTCCCCCGAGCAGATCCGGCTGCTGACCCACGGCAGGGTCGTGGCGACGGCCCAGATGCGCGAGACGCTCGGATTCCGGCCGAAGTACACGACCGCGGAGACCTTCGCGGACTTCGCGCACAGCCGGGGTCCCGGCCTCCTGCCCCCGGAGGCCCTCGCGGCGGCCGTCGACCGGATCGCCGCGCTGCCCGTCCTGGGCGGCGGCCACCCCCCGACGCAGAGCGCCAACTGAGGAGCGCATCAACGATGGCGGATGCCAAGGTCATTCCGTTCGACGACGACCGGTCCCGCGGAAGTGCCGTACAGCGGCCCGCGCGGCGCCGGGGCGCGGGGAGCCGACGCAAGACCACCGAGCCCGCGCTGGTCGGAGAGGTCCAGCCCCTGCCCAGCAGGGCGTCGGCGCAGGATGATGTTCCCGTGACGCGTGAGGAACAGCAGCCCGAGAAGCCGCGGGAGGACGGCGGCCTGGAGCGGCGCCTCGCGAGCGGCCTCGACTTCCTGCGCCGCCGCCTGACGGGCGACTACGAGGTCGACGACTTCGGTTACGACGAGGAGCTGACCGACCAGGTCCTGATGTCCGTGCTGCGGCCGGTGTACGAGAAGTACTTCCGGGTCGAGGTGAAGGGCGTCGAGAACATCCCGACGGAGGGTGGCGCGCTGATCGTCGCCAACCACTCCGGGACGCTCCCGCTGGACGGTCTGATGATGCAGGTCGCCGTGCACGACCACCACCCCACGGGCCGACATCTCAGGTTGCTCGCCGCGGACCTGGTCTTCATGCTGCCGGTGGTCAACGAGCTGGCCCGCAAGCTGGGCCACACCCTGGCCTGCGCGGAGGACGCCGAGCGCCTGCTCGGCCAGGGCGAGCTGGTGGGTGTGATGCCGGAGGGCTTCAAGGGCATCGGCAAGCCCTTCTCGGAGCGCTACAAGCTCCAGCGCTTCGGCCGCGGCGGCTTCGTCTCGACGGCCCTGCGCAAGGGCGCTCCGATCATCCCGTGCTCGATCGTGGGCGCGGAGGAGATCTACCCGATGATCGGCAACGCGAAGACCCTGGCGCGCGTCCTGGGCTTCCCGTACTTCCCGCTGACCCCGACCTTCCCGTGGCTGGGCCCGCTGGGCGCGATCCCGCTCCCGACGAAGTGGACGATCCAGTTCGGCGAACCGATCCTCACGGACGGCTACCCACCGGAGGCGGCCGAGGACCCGATGCTGATGTTCAACCTGACCGACCAGGTACGGGAGCAGATTCAGCACACGCTGTACAAGTTGCTGGTGCAGCGGCGGTCGGTGTTCTTCTAGCGGGGTTTACGACGGTGGGGGCGCCCTTCCTGAGAAGGGCGCCCCCACTGCCGTATCGCTCCTACGAGCTCGCGTCCTCGCCGTTGATTCCCAGGCCCGGGAGCAGGCCCGGGAGGAGGGGCGGGAGCGTCACGTCCGGGTTGGTGCTCGGGGACTTGCTCGCGGACGGGGAGGCGGTGCCGCTGTCCTTCGGCGGGTCGAGGAGGCCTCCGGTGTTGCCGCCGAGCAGGCCGTCGCCGCTGGACGCCGACTTGCTGGGGCCCGCCGAGTGGCCGCCCTGCGAGGTGCCGTCGCCGGTGCTCGGCTGGGTCGAGCCGTGCCCGGTGCCCGAGGTGCCCGTGGACGCCGTACCCGAACCGCTCCTGCCGCTGCCGCCGCCCTGGGCCGGGGGCTGGGGGAGCAGGGACTGAAGCGGGGCGACCTCTTCGTCTATGGCGTCGAACACCGAGGACACCTGCTCGCTGACGTCCCCGAGCTGGACGGGGAGGCGGTCGCGCAGGGCGCCCCAGGCCTCGCGGTGCGAGCGGGAGAAGGCGGAGAGGGCCTGGATGGGGCCCAGCGAGTGCGGGTCCCGCTCGTACGCCTCGTGCAGCAGGCGGTGGCCCTCGGTGGCGTCGTGCTGCATGCCGAAGAGGGCGCGGCGGATCTCGCCGAGGGACTCGTGGTCGAGGTGGCCGCCGCGGTCGCGCTCCATCAGCCGGCGGGCCTCGCCGAGGCGGGTGGAGGCCTGGTCGAGGTAGGCCACACCGCGCTCGTCGTCCCCGTCGGAGAGGTAGTTGAGCTTGAAGTCCTCGATGCCGCGCTTGAGGCCGTACAGCGAGTCACCGGGCAGCGCGTCCGAGCTGGCGGCGGCGACTCCGCCGAAGGCGCCGGCCGCGACGCCGACGCTGAGTCCGCCCGCGGCGAGGCCCTTGGTCAGCCGGGACCGGGGTCGCAGCTTGCCCAACGGGCTCGCCCGGTGCGCGCCGCCCCGGGCACGGTGGGAGCGCTGCTCCGGTACCGACGGGTCCGCCGCCTCGCCACCGGTGCCCTCCTGGAGCATGGCCTCGAACGCGGCCACCAGCTGGGCCCGTTGGACGACCTTGACCTCGGGGTCCAGCTCCGGCTTGGGCAGCTCGCCGAGGTCCACCACCAGGTTCAACAGCTCGGCCTGCTCGGTCCGGGCCGCCTGCGGTGGGGGTCCTTCGGACTGCTCGGCCGCCGTGTCCCGGTCGGGCTGCTCGTCCAGGGCCTGGGCGAAGGCGTTCGCCCGCCGGTGGGCCGATACGTTCGCGATCACAGGCGGCACCTCCTCTCGTCATGACGGTCGACTCCCCAGGGGGTCCTGAGGGTTGCACACCCTGACCACAACCACACGATCGTGTGATCGGAGTCGGCCAGGGAGTGACCACAGGGAGCCTGCATCCCGCACAACGAGCGGCGCGGCACTTGGGTTACGGACGACGGATGATCGGATCGGGGAGTCAACGGACTTTCACTGAGGGCTAGTTGGGCGTCACACAGGGTGCCGGTTCAGCGGGCGTCGTCCGGGAGGAGCCGGGCGAGGGTGCGCACGGCGCGGTACTGCAGGGTCTTGATGGCGCCCTCGTTCTTGCCCATCACGCGGGCGGTCTCGGCGACGGACAGGCCCTGGAGGAACCGGAGGGTGACGCACTCCTGCTGCTGCGGGTTGAGGCGGCGGACGGCCTCGAGGAGCGCGGCGTTGGAGAGGGACTCCAGCACGGAGTCCTCCGGGGAGCGCTCGACCTCGTTGGCGTCGAGCATCTCGCCGGTGGTGACCTCCAGCCGGAAGCGGCTCGACTTGAAGTGGTCGGCCACGAGGTTGCGGGCGATGGTCACGAGCCAGGCGCCGAAGTCGCGGCCCTGCCAGGTGAAGGTGCCGATCCTTCGGAGCGCCCGCAGAAAGGTCTCGCTCGTGAGGTCCTCGGCGGTGGCCTTTCCGCCCACGCGGTAATAGATGTACCGGTAGACGGTGTCGCTGTACTGGTCGTAGAGCCGCCCGAACGCGTCGGCCTCGCCGGCCTGGGCCCGCTCGACGAGGTCCATCATCCGGGCGCTGTCGCTGTCCGCGGCCGGGCGGCGCGCGGTTGTGGCACCGGCCGCGGTACGGCCCCGTCTGCCGACGGCTGCGGTGCCGTCGGCAAGCGCGTAGCACGGGCCGGCCGGTGCGGTGGCTACCGCGAGTGCGGGGACGGCGTACGCGGTGGGGACGAAGTCGCGCAACAGTTGTTGGACCGTTGCGCGCAGCGTAGCCAGGCCCGAGGCGTCAACCCCGACGTGTGGGTACACGGGACTCCCAGAGGCAGAGCTTCCATCACGTGCAGTGCGGGACCGTTCACCCGTCGTAGCGACGGAGGGGTACCGGTTTGCGTCTGAGGAGAATAACGCTTCGTGCAGGCGCTGCTACACCCAGTTGCTCAAATCATCGATTACGTCGCTTCTGTAACCGAATGGCGTGCGATCAAGTACCGGAGAGTGACCGGTTGTTGATCGAAAAGGTTCGGGTTGGGTGTGGGAACAGGGCGTGTTGTGGCTGTGCGCCGACAAGAGGACTGGCCGACACGGTTGGGGGGTACGTCTTGAGTTTTGGGTGCGCGTCGGTTGTGGCTGAGCGCGCAGTTCCCCGCGCCCCTGAAGGGGCGCTTATCGGCGCCGTCGGCTGATTGCGATCGCGGCCGCTGTGCCGCCCGCCACCGCTCCTACCCCCGCCGCCGCGGGGATGCCGACCTTCGCGGCCTTCCTGCCCGTCCTGTAGTCCCGCAGGCGCCAGTCCAGGTTGCGGGCGTGTTTGCGGAGCTTGGTGTCCGGGTTGATCGCGTAGGGGTGGCCGACCAGGGAGAGCATGGGGATGTCGTTGTGGCTGTCGCTGTAGGCCGCGCAGCGGGAGAGGTCGAGGCCCTCCGCCGCGGCCAGGGCCCGGACCGCCTCCGCCTTCGCGGGGCCGTGCAGGGGCTCGCCCACCAGCTTGCCCGTGTAGACGCCGTCGACCGACTCCGCGACCGTGCCCAGGGCGCCGGTCAGGCCGAGGCGGCGGGCGATCACCGTGGCGATCTCCACCGGGGCCGCTGTGACCAACCACACCTTCTGGCCCGCGTCCAGGTGGGCCTGGGCGAGGGCCCGGGTGCCGGGCCAGATGCGCTCGGCCATGTACTCGTCGTAGATCTCCTCGCCGATCGACTGGAGTTCGGCGACGCGGTGGCCCTTGACGATGGAGAGGGCCGAGTCCCGGGCCTCCTGCATGTGCTCGGGGTCCTCGGAGCCGGCCAGCCGGAAGTACGCCTGCTGCCAGGCGAACCGCGCCAGGTCGCGGGTCTCGAAGAACTTCCGCTTGTACAGGCCGCGGCCGAAGTGGAACAGGGACGCGCCCTGCATCACGGTGTTGTCCAGGTCGAAGAAGGCGGCGGCCTTGTCGTCACCGAGCACCGGGAACTCCGGTTCCTCCGGGGGGACGTCCCGCGAGGACTTGCGCGCGGCCTCCGCCGAGGCCTCGCCTGCCAACACGCTCCGCGCCGTGGCGGAGCGCCTACGGGGAGTGAGCCATCCGAGAGCGGCCATGTCCGTGAGCATAGCCAGTTTGTTCGGTGCCTCCAGACGCACGAGGTTTGAAGGCTGTGAACTCTCCGCGACCGGCCCGTTAAACAAGAGGGACAATGGCCGGCATGAGCCCCCTCTTCCGACGCAAGCCGGCTCCGCGGGACCGGCTGGTCACCCTCATCGGCAAGCCCGACTGCCATCTGTGCGAGGACGCGCAGCTCGTCGTCGAGAAGGTGTGTGACGAACTCGGCGTCCCCTGGGAGAAGAAGGACATCACCCAGGACCCGGAACTGCACGAGCAGTACTGGGAGCAGATTCCGGTCGTTCTCGTCGACGGCCGTCAGCACACCTTCTGGAAGGTGGACGAGGTTCGCCTCCGCAAGGAACTGACCGAGTAGTACAGAGACGCCTGGGAAGTCGCTTAGGATCGATGGCGGTCTGGTCTCGGGGGCGGGATTCACAAGGAGTGTGGCGGTTTTGCCCCCTGGGATGCGCCTGGGACGCGTGTGCGTGACCCCGGTCACGTTGGCCGGGCAAATCGGACACCATCTTTGTGCACGCGTTCACAAAGACATAGCCTGCTGTCGACGGGGCGGTCTGGGTACGTGTGACCGCCTACAGCCCCGCTCTACCCGCAGGAGCACCGTGGCAACTGGCCGAACTCACCGACCGGCGACCCGTAGCCGAGGGATTCCCGAGGCCACCGTCGCCAGGCTTCCGCTGTACCTCCGCGCGCTGACCGCACTCTCGGAGCGCTCGGTACCCACGGTCTCCTCCGAGGAGCTGGCCGCCGCCGCGGGGGTCAACTCCGCGAAGCTGCGCAAGGATTTCTCGTACCTGGGCTCCTACGGAACGCGCGGTGTCGGCTACGACGTCGAGTATCTCGTCTACCAGATCTCGCGTGAGCTCGGGCTCACCCAGGACTGGCCGGTTGTGATCGTCGGCATCGGTAACCTCGGCGCCGCCCTGGCCAATTACGGCGGGTTCGCCTCCCGTGGCTTCCGGGTCGCCGCCCTCATCGACGCCGATCCGGCGATGGCCGGAAAGCCCGTCGCCGGGATCCCCGTGCAGCACAGCGACGACCTGGAAAAGATCATCGAGGACAACGGCGTGAGCATCGGCGTCATCGCCACGCCCGCCGGTGCCGCCCAGCCCGTCTGTGACCGGCTCGTGGCCGCCGGGGTCACCTCCATCCTGAACTTCGCGCCGACCGTGCTGTCCGTCCCGGATGGTGTCGACGTACGCAAGGTGGATCTGTCGATCGAGTTGCAGATCCTCGCCTTCCACGAGCAGCGCAAGGCCGGTGAGGAGCACGCGGCCGCCGACGGCGGCGGGCCGGCCGCAGCCACGCGCACGGACTCCGCCGAGCAGGGACCCGACGGGGACGTACCCGCCGTGATGCCGGCATGAGTCTCCTCGTCGTCGGGCTGAGCCACCGCAGCGCCCCGGTCAGCGTTCTGGAACGGGCCGCGCTGCACGCGGACGCCCAGGTCAAGCTGGTCCAGGACACGGTCGCCGCGGAGCCCGCCACCGAGGCGGCGGTGCTCGCCACCTGCAACCGCATCGAGCTGTACGCCGACGTGGACAAGTTCCACGCCGGTGTCGCCGAGCTGTCCACGCTGCTCGCCCAGCACAGCGGGGTGGGGCTGGACGAGCTGACCCCGTATCTGTACGTGCACTACGAGGACCGGGCCGTCCACCATCTCTTCTCGGTGGCCTGCGGGCTCGACTCGATGGTCGTCGGCGAGGGGCAGATCCTCGGGCAGATCAAGGACTCCCTCGCCAGGGCGCAGTACCTGCACACCGCCGGGCGGCTGCTGAACGACCTCTTCCAGCAGGCGCTGCGGGTCGGCAAGCGCGCTCACTCCGAGACCGGGATCGACCGGGCCGGGCAGTCGCTGGTCACGTTCGGGCTGCAGCAGCTGGCGGCCGGCGGGTCCGTGGAGGACTGGGCCCGCGGGAAGACCGCGGTCGTCATCGGGGCCGGGTCGATGTCGTCCCTGGCCGCGGCGACGCTTGCGCGGGCCGGGGTCGGTGAGGTCGTCGTCGCCAACCGGACCGCTGAGCGGGCCGAGCGGCTTGCCGAGATCCTGAACGACGCCGGGGACCTGGACGTGGTGGCCCGCGCGGTACCGATGGACGCGGTGCCGGGCGAGCTGACACGTGCCGATGTTGTGGTGTCTTGTACGGGGGCGACGGGGCTTGTGTTGACCGCTGAGGCTGTCGGTACGGCTGTGTCAGGGCGGTTGGTCGAGGGCGTGCCGGACGTTGGTGCGGGCCGGGGGTGGGTCGCGCAGCCCGGCGCTGACGGGGTGCCGCCCGCGCCCACCCGTGCCGCCCCAGGCGGCACGACTGCCCGCGGCTTGGCGGAGCCTGAAGAGAACTGTCCCCTCGACTTGCCCTCCCTCTCCGCCACCGCCGGTTTCTCCGTGCTCGGGGAAGCTGCCGTTGCCGGCATGGGGGCCGCTGAGCTTGAGCAGCATGCCGCCTGGGTCGAGAACGCTCCTCGGCCGCAGACGTCCAGTCCCGTCACGGACGACGCCGACGCCATCGCCGCGCTTGCCGCGCTCGCCTCCTCCGGGATGCGGATCCCTGAGCGTCGTAAGCCCGAGGCTGTCGTCGAAGCGTCGCGGCCCGCGCCCGTGCTCTTCCTGCTCGACCTCGCCATGCCCCGGGACATCGACGCCGCCGTGCATCGGCAGGCCGGGGTGCGGCTCGTCGACATCGAGTCCCTGGCGGAGGCCTCTGCGGACGCGCCCATGGCTGCCGATGTCGACCAGGTACGGCGGATCGTCGCCGACGAGGTCGCCGCGTTCGGGGCCGCGCTCCGGGCCGCGCACATCACGCCCACCGTCGTGGCCCTGCGGACCATGGCCGCCGACGTGGTGGCCGGCGAGATCGCGCGGCTCGAAGGGCGGCTGCCCGGCCTCGACGACAAGCACCGGGCGGAGATCACGCAGACCGTGAAGCGTGTGGTCGACAAGCTGCTGCACGCGCCGACCGTGCGGGTCAAGCAGCTCGCGGCCGAACCGGGCGGAGCGGGGTACGCGGATGCCCTGCGGACCCTGTTCGACCTCGACCAGGAAGCGGTGGCCGCCGTCTCCCGGGCCGAGCGCGCCGACGATGAATCTGAGAACAGCAAGAACCGAGGGCCAGCATGACTGACAAGGCACTGAGGCTCGGGACCAGGCGGAGCAGACTCGCCATGGCCCAGTCCGGGCAAGTGGCGGACGCCGTGAGCCAGGTGACCGGACGGCCCGTGGAGCTCGTCGAGATCACGACGTACGGCGACACCTCGCGCGAGCACCTCGCGCAGATCGGCGGCACGGGTGTGTTCGTGACCGCGCTGCGGGACGCGCTGCTCCGGGGTGAGGTCGACTTCGCGGTTCATTCGCTCAAGGACCTGCCCACCGAGCAGCCCGAGGAGCTGGCCCTGGCCGCCGTACCGGTGCGCGAGGACCCGAGGGACGTCATCGTCGCCCGGGACGCGCTGAAGTTCACCGACCTGCCCCGCGGGGCGCGGATCGGGACCGGTTCGCCGCGGCGGACGGCCCAGCTGAACGCGTATGCGCGCGGCCACGGGCTGGACATCGAGACCGTGCCGATCCGCGGGAACGTCGACACCCGGATCGGATACGTGCGGGAGGGCGAGCTCGACGCCGTCGTCCTCGCCGCCGCCGGACTCAGCCGCCTCGGGCGGATCGACGACGTGACCGACTTCCTGTCGGTCGACACCGTTTTGCCCGCCCCCGGCCAGGGGGCACTGGCGATCGAGTGTGCCGCGGACAACGCGGACCTGATCGCGGCGCTCGGCGAGCTCGACGACCCGTTCACGCGGGCCGCCGTGACCGCCGAGCGGTCACTGCTCGCCGCCCTGGAAGCCGGTTGCAGCGCCCCTGTGGGCGCGCTGGCCGACTTGCTGGCCGACGGGCAGATTGTCAAGGAAATGCGCCTGCGCGGGATAGTCGGCACGACCGACGGTTCGCGCACGGTGCAGTTGTCCACCACCGGTCCCGTGCCCGAGACGTACGACCAAGCAATGGCGCTCGGCCGTGAACTCGCTGCCGAGATGCTTGCCCAGGGCGCGGCCGGTCTGATGGGGGAGCGAGCACATTGAGCCCCACCACCCTTCCCGCCGGCCTCGATCACGGGCACGTCACCTTCCTGGGTGCCGGACCCGGGGATCCGGGACTGCTGACTCTGCGCGCCGTGGAGGCGCTGGCGAACGCGGACGTACTGGTCGCCGAGCACGACGT
This sequence comes from Streptomyces cylindrosporus, assembly GCF_022698165.1. Lineage (GTDB taxonomy): Bacteria > Actinomycetota > Actinomycetes > Streptomycetales > Streptomycetaceae > Streptomyces > Streptomyces cylindrosporus. Next base: position 122,247 of record NZ_JALDAY010000022.1, on the reverse strand, counting down.
GCTCGACGTGGTGCGCAAGCACGCCAGACAAGGCGTCGCCGAGGTGCACACGGACGGGGGTCCTTCTTCGGACCCGCTGCCGGGCCCGGGCACACCTCAGCTGGCGGTTGTTGACGGCGCGTCAACAACCGTTGGGGTCCCCGCGGTACGGGATGCCGCACATCTTGTCATGGAGGCCGCGCGGGGCGGCAGGCGGGTCGTCCGTGCGGTGTCAGGGGACCCTGGCCTGGACGCTTACGCCGCCGAGGAGATGCTCGCCTGCGTTCGCGGGGGCGTGCCCTTCGAGGTCGTGCCGGGTGTGGCCGCGGCCGTCGGCGTGCCCGCGTACGCCGGTGTCCCGCTGCGGGACGCCGAGGGCGCGGACGTCCGGTTCGTGGACGCCCGTACCGCCTCGGACCGGTGCTGGACCGAGGTCGGGGCCTCGGACGGGACGGTCGTCGTCTCCACGACGCTCGACTCCGTCGGCTCGGCCGCCGGTGAGCTGGTGTCGGCCGGGCGCAAGCCCGATACGCCGATGACCGTGACGGTGGCTGGTACGACCACTCGTCAGCGGACCTGGACCGCGACGCTCGGCACCATCGCGCAGACGCTGAAGCAGGCGAAGGTGCTGCCCTCGCCCGAGGGCGGCCGGCCGGTGATAGCCGTGGTCGGTGAGCGTTCCGCCGCCGCCCAGCGCGACCAGCTGTCGTGGTTCGAGTCCAAGCCGCTGTTCGGCTGGAAGGTGCTCGTACCGCGTACGAAGGAGCAGGCGGCGTCGCTCTCCGACCAGTTGCGGTCGTACGGGGCCGTGCCGCACGAGGTGCCGACGATCGCCGTCGAGCCGCCGCGCACGCCCCAGCAGATGGAGCGGGCCGTGAAGGGGCTCGTGACCGGGCGCTACGAGTGGATCGCGTTCACCTCGGTCAACGCGGTGAAGGCCGTACGGGAGAAGTTCGAGGAGTACGGGCTCGATGCGCGGGCCTTCGCCGGCATCAAGGTCGCGGCGGTGGGCGAGCAGACCGCGAAGGCGCTGGTCGCCTTCGGTGTGAAGCCGGATCTGGTGCCGAGCGGTGAGCAGTCCGCCGCCGGGCTGCTGGAGGACTGGCCGCCGTACGACCCCGTCTTCGACCCGATCGACCGGGTGTTCCTGCCGCGGGCCGACATCGCCACGGAGACGCTGGTCGCCGGGCTGATCGAGCTCGGGTGGGAGGTGGACGACGTCACGGCCTACCGCACCGTGCGGGCGTCGCCGCCGCCGGCCGAGACGCGGGAGGCGATCAAGGGGGGTGGCTTCGACGCCGTTCTCTTCACGTCGTCGTCGACCGTGCGGAACCTGGTGGGTATCGCCGGGAAGCCGCACAACGTGACCGTGATCGCGTGCATTGGTCCCGCCACGGCCAAGACGGCCGAGGAGCACGGGCTGCGGGTGGACGTGATGGCTCCGGAGCCGTCCGTGCACAAGCTGGCGGAGGCGCTGGCCGACTTCGGGTTGCGGAGGAGGGCCGCGGCGCTGGAGGCGGGGGATCCGGTTACGCGGCCGAGTGAGAGGCGGCCGGGGGCCAGGCGTCGTCGTACGACCTGAGGTGTGTGGGGGTGCGCGGCCCTGGGGGCTGCGCCCCCAGACCCCCATCGGCCTTCGGCCTCGTCCTCAAACGCCGGACGGGCTGGATGCGCCTACCGTGTGTCCATAGCGCAGCAGGTTCTCCGGGTCGTACGTCGACTTCGTCCGGCTCAGGCGGGTGTACACCTCCTCCGTCCACGCCCTCGCCCTGTCCTTCTCGTCGCCCGGCGTGCCGTGCAGGTTGACCATCGTGTGGCCCGTGCCGTACGGGGTCAGTGTCGAGTGGAGGGCTGTCGTGGCCGCTTCCACCGACGCTGCCGCTTCGGGGCCTGCCAGTAGGCCCACCGTTTCCAGGACATAGCTGGCGTCCCTCGCGCAGATCGCGTCCTCCACGGGGGCCGGGCGGGATAGTTCGCCGCCCATGTGGCGGAGTTCCACCAGGAGGAGCGGGTAGTCGGGGGCTGCCGATGGGCCTGCCTGGGCGAGGAAGGCCGACAGGGCCTCCTGGGGGAGCGCGCGCAGCAGTGTGCAGGCCTCTCTCGCCGGGAGCGGGTCCTGCGGGTCCATGTAGATGCGGTCCACCGCCGCGTACGGCATCTCCTCCACCATGTCGATCGTGATCGGCGCCGCCGCGCGGACGGGGGCCAGCAGGGCCTCGCCCTGTTCGCGGTCGCCGGTCCAGGCCACGGCCACCCGGGCCCAGAAGCCGCCGCGCAGGGGTTCCGGGATCTGGGGGATCGGGGGGAGGCGGAGCAGGGTGTAGGCGCTGCACATCTCCGTGGGGAGCGTCGTCGTCCAGTCCGCCCAGGTGCGGAGCACCGCTTCCGCGTGTTCGCCGGGGTAGTAGATGCCGCCGCCCAGGAGCGTGGACAGGGGGAGGAGGTCGAAGGTCATCTCGGTGACGATGCCGACGTTGCCCTTGCCGCCTCGCAGGGCCCAGAAGAGGTTGGGTTCGGTGTCCGCGTCCACCGTGAGGAGCTTGCCGTTCGGGGTGACCAGCCGGAAGGAGCGGACCCGGTCCGCCGCGTAGCCGTACGTGCGGCCCAGGACCGGGAGGCCGCCGCCCAGCGTGTAGCCGACGACTCCGGCGTCCGTGGAGGAGCCGTTGAGTGCGGCCAGGCCGTGCGGAGCGGCCGCGTCCAGGACGTGGCGCCACCTCGCGCCGGCCGCGACCGTGGCGGTGCGGTCGGTGGGATCCATGTGTACGTCCGTCATGCGGGCCGTGGTGATCAACAGGCCGGTGTCTATGGGGAAGTTGGCGCCGTGGCCCGTTGCCTGGACCGCCACGGGGGTGTGCGTGGCCGACGCCCAGCGCATCGCCGTGACGATGTCGTCGGCGCCGGTCGCGCCCACCACGACGTCCGGCGTGTGGCGGGCGGCGAGGTTGAAGCCGGTGACCTCGGCCTCGTAGTCCGGCTCGCCGGGGCGCAGGACGGGCCCCCGGATCGTGGACAGGGCGGACAGGTCGGGGGTGTGGTGGGTGGCGGTCATCGCGTCCTCCCGGGGCGCCCGGGGCTGGTCCTTCCAGGATGAACCCGGGGCGTACGGGGCGCATGACGGAGCCGGGGCCTCCGACGGGACGTCGGCAAAGGTGCCCCTGAGCCGGGCGTAGCGTAGGTGGCATGACGAAGTACGGATCCTTCCCCGGCACGCGGCCCCGGCGGCTGCGAACCACCCCCGTCATGCGCCGCATGGTCGCCGAGACCCGGCTGCACCCGGCGGACTTCATCCTCCCGGCGTTCGTGCGCGAGGGCGTCAGCGAGCCGGTGCCGATCTCGGCGATGCCCGGGGTCGTGCAGCACAGCCGGGACAGTCTGAAGAAGGCCGCCGCGGAGGCCGTCGAGGCCGGGATCTCCGGGATCATGCTCTTCGGGGTGCCGGAGGAGGAGAAGAAGGACGCCCTCGGGACCCCCGGGACCGATCCGGACGGGATTCTGCAGGTCGCGATCCGCGACGTGCGGGCCGAGGTGGGCGACGACCTGCTCGTCATGTCCGACCTGTGTCTGGACGAGACCACCGATCACGGGCACTGCGGGGTGCTGGACGCCGAGGGCCGGGTCGACAACGACGCGACCCTGGAGCGGTACGCCGAGATGGCCCAGGTGCAGGCCGACGCGGGCGCCCATGTGGTGGGGCCCAGCGGCATGATGGACGGGCAGATCGGGGTCATCCGGGACGCGCTCGACCAGATCGGCCGGGAGGACGTCGCGATCCTCGCGTACACCGTCAAGTACGCCTCCGCCTTCTTCGGGCCCTTCCGGGAGGCCGTCGCCTCCTCGCTCAAGGGTGACCGGAAGACGTACCAGCAGGATCCGGCCAACGCCCGGGAGTCGCTGCGCGAGCTGGCCCTCGACCTGGAGGAGGGGGCCGACATGGTGATGGTGAAGCCGGCCGGGCCCTACCTCGACATCCTCGCGCGGGTCGCGGAGGCGGTGGACGTGCCGGTGGCCGCGTACCAGATCTCGGGTGAGTACTCGATGATCGAGGCCGCCGCCGAGAAGGGCTGGATCGACCGGGACAAGGCGATCCTGGAGGCCCTCACCGGCATCAAGCGGGCCGGCGCGCAGAACATCCTCACCTACTGGGCCACCGAGGTGGCGCAGAAGCTGCGCTGACTGCCGTTGCGGGTGGGGCAGTTGGGCAACGGAATGGGATAGAACCGGCGTCGAATCGGACACCGACCCGCATCGGAACGTGTTCGGTTCGGCAACGGAAGCAACTCGGTGCCGTGAACGCGCGTTGTCCGACCTGCGTTTGGGTCCCCTCTGCGGTGGATCTGTCCGGAAATCGCTCAACCCGTGCGCTGTACACCCCGAATTGACGAGTTCTTGTCATCGTCCCTACCTTCTGCGCCTGGCCTGATCCGTTCCGGAACGGTCTGAACGTCGATCCCAGGGGGACGCAATGAGCTGGTTCATCGAGGCGCTGAAGAAGTACGCGGTGTTCAGCGGGCGCTCGCGCCGCAAGGAGTACTGGAACTTCGCGCTGTTCGTCGGCATCGTCTACGTGGTGCTGATGGTTCTCGCCCTCGCCACCAAGACCGCGGCGCTCTTCGCCCTCGTGGGCATCTTCTACCTGGGCATCCTGATCCCCAGCCTGGCCGTCGGCGTCCGCCGCCTGCACGACACCGGCCGCTCCGGCTGGTGGCTGCTGTTCGGCATCGTCCCGATCGTCGGCCCGATCACCCTGCTGGTCTTCGCCGTCTCCGACAGCCAGCCGGGCCCGAACCAGTACGGCCCGAACCCGAAGGAAGCGGCTCCGGCGTACGCCGGCTGATCGCCTCGGGCTGATCACCGCGTTTCGAGGCCGCCCGGTCACTGACCGGGCGGCCTCTGCGTGTCCTGGTCCGCGTGTACGAGGCCCCCGGCCGGGGCGGGCAGGGCGTGGCTCGTCGCCGGGCCCTCGTCGCGTACGCCCGTGCCGTCCTGGCAGCCCGCGAGGGTCAGGGCGGTGAGCACCGCGAGAGCGGCGGCGACGAGGTGACGACGGGCGCGGTCGGCTCGGGCGGGCATGGTGGTGGGCCTTCCGTGGACGGCTGGACTGGGGCGACGGGCCCAGCCTGGGCGGTGATCGGCGCCGGGCGCCACACTTCGCGCGGGATTCGGGACGGCGCGGTGGCGGGATGGGGTCTGACCTGCGGGGATGTGCCGTCTCCGGGACGGGTCGTGGGACGCCGTACGGGTCCGAGGGTGGTCCGGGAGCTGCGAGATCGCCGCTCGGGCACCATCAACTTCCCTCGGGAGTTACGTTGTTGTCGCTTGACCGACCCGCCTGAACGACCGCCTCGACTCTCCCAGGGAGACGCCCGTGCCCGGTGACGCTCTGAGCCAAGACCCCGCGCTGCTGAGAGGGAGGATCGACACCACGAAGGCACATCCGGCCCGCGTCTACGACGTCTTCCTCGGCGGCAAGGACAACTACCCCGTGGACCGCGCCGCGGCCGCCGCCGCGCTCGCCGCCAACCCGCGCGGCTACCTCGACGTGCGGCACAACCGCGACTTCATGCGCCGCGCGGTGACCCGGCTGGCGCAGGAGCAGGGCATCCGGCAGTTCCTCGACATCGGCACCGGGCTGCCCACCGCGGAGAACGTCCACCAGATCGCCCAGGCCATCGCCCCCGAGTCACGGATCGTGTACGTCGACAACGACCCCGTCGTCCTGGCGCACGCCCGCGCCCTGCTCACCAGCAGCGACGAGGGCCGTACCGACTACATCGACGCGGACCTGCGCCGCCCGGCCGAGATCCTCGAAGAGGCCGCCAAGACCCTCGACTTCGACAAGCCGGTCGCCCTGCTCCTCGTCGCGATCCTGCACTTCGTCGAGGACGAGGAGGCGTACCCGCTGGTGCGCGAGCTGGTGGCGGCGCTGCCCTCCGGGAGCCAGGTGGTGCTCAGCCACCTCACCGACGAGATGCACCCGGAGCCGACCCGCGCGGTCCAGCGGACGTACACCGAGCGCGGTTTCACCTTCGTGTTCCGCTCCAAGGCGGAGGTCGAGCGGTTCTACACCGAGACGCCGGACCTGACGCTGGACGAGCCCGGGGTGGTCCCGGCCCACCTGTGGCACCCGGGCCCGGCGCCGGCCCCGCCCGCGGTGGACGAGGCGTACTTCGAGAGCCTCGACGACATCGAGAAGATCCGCTACCGGGACATCAACGACGTGACGGACGACGACATCAACGTGTACGGGGCGATTGGCACGAAGGCCTGAGCGTGTGGGGATGTCCGGGAGGGGGCGGGCGTCTGTATCCCGGAAAGGTGCTTGTAGGCGGCACGTACATCCTTAGGCTGCGGGCACGAGTCGGGTCGCCGACCGTCCCGCCGCCTAAGGAGCCGTCATGACCGTCGCGCCGTCCGCCCTCGTGCCCGTCCCGCCGCTCGCCGCGCGTGCCCGGTCCGTCGGGGGTTCGCCGGTACGGGACATCCTCGCTGTCACCGCCCGGCCCGAGGTGATCAACTTCGCGGGCGGGCTGCCGGCGCCGGAGCTGTTCGACGCGGAGGGGATCGCGGAGGCGTTCCGGGCGGTGCTGGCGGAGACGCCCGCGCGGGCGTTGCAGTACGCGACGACGGAGGGCGAGCCGGCGCTGCGGGCCGCCCTGGCGGAGCGGACGACGGCACGCGGGCTGCCCACGGACGCCGACGACATCCTCGTCACCACCGGCTCCCAGCAGGCGCTCTCGCTGCTCGCGACCGCGCTGCTGGAACCCGGCGACACGGTTCTGGTCGAAAGTCCCTGCTACCTGGCGGCACTTCAGGCCTTCGCCCTCGCGGGCGCGCGGATCGTGGCTGTGCCGGGCGACGCGGACGGGGTGGACCCGGCGGCGCTGGAGGAACTGGTGGTGCGGGAGCGGCCGAAGCTGCTCTACACCGTGCCGACCTTCCAGAACCCCACCGGCCGCACGATGTCCGCCGGGCGCAGGGCCGCGGTCGCGGCGGTGGCGGGGCGGTGCGGGCTGTGGATCGTCGAGGACGACCCGTACGGCGAACTGCGCTTCGAGGGGGAGCGGGTGCCGTGGATCGCCTCTTACGAGGAGGCCCGGGACCGGACCGTGCTGCTCGGTTCCTTCTCCAAGGTCATGGCGCCGGGGCTGCGGCTCGGCTGGCTGCGGGCGCCGGCGCGGCTGCGGCGGGCCTGCGCGGTCGCCAAGCAGGCGGCGGATCTGCACACGCCGACGGTCAACCAGCTCGCCGCGGCACGGTACTTGGCCGACCGGGACCTCGACGCGCATGTCGCGCGGGTCGCGGGGGCCTACCGGGAGCGGCGGGACGCGATGCTGACGGGACTGGCCGACGCGCTGCCTGCGGGCTCGGTCTGGGAGCGGCCGGAGGGCGGGATGTTCCTCTGGGCCCGGCTTCCGGAGCCGTACGACACGACGGCACTGCTGGCGGAGGTCGTGCGGCACGATGTCGCGTACGTCCCGGGAGCGCCCTTCTACGCCGCTGAGCCGGACCGCTCGACGATGCGGCTGTGCTTCGTGACCCAGACGCCGGAGGAGATCGGGGAGGGGTTGCGGAGGCTGGGGGTGGGGTTGGGGGCCCCCGGGCCCGTCAGTCCCACCAGAAGTGCCAGGCCGGTTGGTTGAGGAGCTGGCTTTCGGCGTACGCCGTGAGTGTGGGGTTCGAGCTCTGCCAGATGTTGTCCGGGCAGAACGCGAAGTGCTCCGCGGCCACGGCCTGCGCCTCGGCGAGGGTGGTCGGCGGGTGGGCGACGGACACCAGCAGGTGGTCGAAGCCGAGCGCCACGACCCGTATGCCGAACCGGTCCTCCCAGGAGCGGAGCACGGCGGACAGCCGCGCGGTGTCGCTCTCATGGTTGGCCGGGCCCATCCAGCCGATCGCCGCGGGGATGTCGGCGCTGCGGCGGGCGGGCACGAGCGCGAGGCGGGGGTCCTTGAGGGGGCCGGAGCCGTCGAGGAGGGACTCCACGATGTCGGAGGCGACGGAGTCGGGCTCGGAGTCGGTCTCGGTGTACGGGGTGTCGGCGAGACCGGGCCAGTCCGCGTCCTCCTCGGCGCACTCGTCCCAGGCGTCCTCCAGTACCTCCTCGGCGTCGTGGTCGCCCGGGTAGGACATCTCGCCGGGCATCAACTCCCACTCCTCCGGCCCGCCATGGCCCCCGCCCACGTCGAGCAGAACGGGCAGCAGACCGACCGCCGGAGCCGCCTCCGCCGTCGCCGACCAGCCGCCCGCAGCCGCCGGCCCGTCCGCCAGCCACAGCAGCGGCTCGTGCCACGGCCCGTCATCGGTCGCGTCGATGAGCCTCCCGGCCGGGAGGTCCAGACCGAGGGACGCGATCCTCGGCAGCGGGTTGGGAAGTGTCGCCATGGAGACGACTGTAGGGCCGGCCACTGACAGTCCCCGACAGCACGGGGCACGGCCGTCGCCGCCCGGCACCGGAATTTACCCAACGGCGGTTCACGCGAGGCACGTTGAGCGGCTCTCGGGGACGAAGGGGCCGGCCGTGGAGCGAGACCCCGGAGAACTCGGAGAGAGGAGGGCCGGATGGACCCGGTTCTTGGGTCGGTACTGACCGCCTTCGCGGGCCTTGGGGTTCAGCTGATCGCCCTGGCGCACCTGGCGTTACGGCTGCGGTGGCGGGGGGACGGGCGGCCGCACCCCGGCTGCGAATGCGAGAGGCGGTCGGTGTGAGGTATCCCGAGCCACCCGAGGAGGACGACCCGTTGGTGGCGGTGCCGGTGGGCGGAGGCGCGGCCCCGGAGGCGGTGCCCGCACCGGTCGACCATCGGCCTCCGGCGCCGGACGACGAGTTCAGCGGCTTCTACCGCACCTACTTCACGAGACTGACGACGTACCTGCTCTATCAGGGCGCCCCGGTCCACCTCGCGGCAGAACTCGCACAGGAGACGATGATCAAGGCGTACCGCAGGTGGGCCGAGATCAGGTTCCACCGCAGCTGGGCCTACAAGGTCGCGTACCAGGCCTACATCCGGCACGCCGTGCGCGTGGAGGAGGAACCGGTGGGGGAGGTGCCCGAGCCGACGACCGTGCTGAGCCGGCTGGGGGAGGCGGAGGCGTGGGTGCAGGAGCGGGAGATCGTACGGCTGCTGAGCGCTCTGCCGGCCCGGCAGCGGCAGGTGCTGGGCCTGACCCTGGACGGCTGGACGCCGGCGGACATCGGTGAACTGCTCGGCGTCGACGGGGCGACGGTGCGGGCGAATCTGCTCAAGGCCCGGCGGGCCGCGGCGCGGTACCTCGACGCGCGGGGGGAGGGATGATGACCGAGGAGTCCGCCGACGAGTGGCTGAACGGCGAACACAGGCAGGTGAGTTCGGGGCTGTCCGGGTTCCTCGACGTGGAGGCCGGGCTGCGGGAGGCACGGTTGCACGACCGGCACACCGATCTCCTGCGGGGGCTGGGGGACGTGCTGGACGTCGAGGCGGGGCTGCGGGCCGTGACGGGGGTGTGGCGGCCGAGCGCGGCGACGGACGTGTGGACCATTGCCGCGGACCGCCGACTGGCCTACCGGAGGGCGCCGGGTGTCGTGTCCTGCGTCCTCGGTGATCTCCTCGCACGCGCGCTTGCGCTGGTGCGCGTACGTCGGAGGGGGCTTGCCGGAGGCGATCCCGACTGGAAGTTCGAGCAGGACGTGGACCGGGCCGTCGCGATGGGCTTCATCGACAGGCGTTCCGGGGGCGTTTTCGATGCCGTCGCGGAGGCCTACGAAGAGAACATCGACCTCAGCCGCCGGGATGTGCTCGTCATCGCCAAACGCCTCGCCTTCCAGCTCGGTCGCTCCGGGCAGGTGCTTCCGGACGCTGATCGGGATCTTGCCGAGAGCCTCGCGCGCAACATCAACAGGGCCATTCCCCTTCGCACTGGATATCCGTATCACCGGCTGACCGACCAGGACCTGGACCTCGCGATCGGCGTCGCCGACCTCCTCGCCCGCACCCACGCCGACTCCGTCGCCCGCCTGCTCGGGCTGCCCGACCCCGACGGCCTGGCCGCCGCCATCCTGGCCGGCGCGCTGGACGACTTCACAGAAGCGGACCTGGGCGACGTCGACCTCACGGACGTCGACCTGACCGGCATCCAGTGGTCCGACACCGGCACCCGTTGGCCCCCCGGCACGGACATGGTCGCCCTTCGCGGCAAGTCCCGTGAGCTGGAGCCCGGTTCGGGCGTCTACGTCATCAGGGCAGCCCCGCCCACCGGCAAGGACCACCGGGTCACCTCGCCCCGCTGACGGACTACCGGACCGCGCCCGACACGACCGTCGTCACCACCCGGTGCACGGTCGCCGTGTCCGGCGCCGGGCTCTCCCGGTCCGCGAACAGCAGGTGTGCCGCGCCCAGCAGGGTCGGGGCCAGGATGTCCACGTCCGCGTCGGCCGTGACCCGCCCCAAGTCCCTCTCCGCCGCCAGGTAAGCCGCCAGCATCCTCGCCGCCTCCCCCATCAGCGGGATCCCCGGCGGACCCAACGCCCGCAGTCGAGACCGGAGTTCGTCGCGGGCGATCACCAGGCTGACCACTGCCACGCCCACCGTGTCGAAGACGTCCATCAGGGCGCCGGTCAGGTTGTCCGCGACCGTTGCCGTGCCGGCCGCCGCCCGCAGCGACTCTCCCCGGCTCGCCAGCCTGTCGATCCGGTCTCGCACCAGTTCCGTCAGGAAGTCGTCGAAGTCCTTGAAGTGGCGGTGGAGTACGCCCTTCGCGACCCCCGCCTCCTCCGTGACGGCCCTGCTGGTCAGGGCGGTCGGGCCGGCTCGTAGGAGGACTCGTTCGGCGGCCTCGAAGAGTTGTTGGCGGGGGTCGCGGATGGCAACACCTGTTGGCATGCGGGAAGTATCTCCGTATCTCCCGGTGTTGACGAGTGGGCATGCGCCCACTCATAGTGGGCGCATGCCCACTTTAGAGCCTCATCGGCGGCGGGACATCGCCGAGTCCTTCGGGACCGACGCCGAGCGGTACGACCGCGCCCGGCCGCGTTATCCCGACGCCCTCGTCCGGCGGATCGTGGACGCCAGTCCTGGGGGGAGGGTGCTTGATGTCGGGTGTGGTACGGGGATCGTGGCGAGGCAGTTCCAGGGCGCGGGTTGCTCTGTTCTCGGCGTCGAACCCGACGTCCGTATGGCCGAGTTGGCCCGTCGGCTGGGTACGGACGTCGACGTGGCGACCTTCGAGGAGTGGGAGCCGGGGGAGGGGCGGGACGTCTTCGATGTCGTCGTCGCCGGGACCGCCTGGCACTGGGTCGATCTCGTCGCGGGCGCGGAGAAGGCCGCGCGGGTCCTCAAGCCCGGCGGGCTCCTCGTTCCCTTCTGGAACGTCGCCGACCTTCCCGCCGATATCGCCGAGGCCGTCGCCGATGCCGGTGAGCGGGTCATGCCGGACTCGCCCTTCGACTTCCGGGCGGCGGCCACCAGGTCCCTCGTCGACGGCTACCTGGGCTTTCTCGCGAAAGCCGCCGACGGTATGCGGTCCGTCGACGGCGCCTTCGGCGAGCCCGAACAGTGGCGGTACGACTGGGAGTTCACCTACAGCCGGGACGCCTGGCTGGACGTCCTGCCCACCCAGGGGGCCTTCACCCGGCTCCCGCCCCACGCCCTCGCCGAGATCCTCAAAGCCGTCGGAGCCGCCATCGATGCCCGAGGCGGCTCCGTGACCATGCCCTACGCGACGCTCGCCGTCGCCGCGCGCCGGACCTGAGACACCGACGTACTCACTTCTGGTCGGCGTTGAACTTCGCCGTGGACCAGAAGTAGCCGAGCACCGCCAGCCCCACGCACCAGGCCACCGCCAGCCAACCGTTGTGGCCGATCCCCGTGCCGAGCAGGAGGCCGCGCAGGGTCTCGATCGCCGGCGTGAAGGGCTGGTACTCGGCGACCGGCTGGAACCAGCCCGGCATCGAGTGCAGCGGCACGAAGGCGCTGGACAGGAGGGGGAGGAGGATCAGCGGCATCGCGCTGTTGCTGGCCGCCTCCGGGTTCGGGCTGCCCAGGCCCATGCCGACCGCGATCCAGGTGAGAGCCGTCGAGAAGAGGACGAGGAGGCCGAAGGCCGCGAGCCATTCCAGGACCGTGGCGTCCGTGGAGCGGAAGCCGATCGCCACGGCCACCGCCCCGACCAGCACCACGCTCAGCACGCACTGCAGCACACTGCCGACGACGTGCCCGATGAGAACGGACGGGCGGTGGATCGCCATCGTGCGGAAGCGGGCGATGATGCCCTCGGTCATATCCATGGCGACGGAGACCGCGGTGCCGATGGTGGTGGAGCCGACGGTCATCAGCAGCAAACCCGGCACGATGTACGCGATGTACTTCGCGCGGTCCGGGCCGCCGCCCCCGATCCCCGCGCTCATCGTGTCGCCGAAGATGTACACGAACAGCAGCAACAGCATGATCGGGGTCAGGAGCAGGTTCAGGGTCATGGAGGGGTAGCGGCGCGCGTGCAGGAGGTTCCGGCGCAGCATCGTCGAAGAGTCGCGCACGGCAAGGGAGATGGTGCTCATCGGACTGCCTCCTTGGGGTTCTCGGAGTTCTCGGGGGTGTCGGTGCGGGCCGTGAGGGCGAAGAACACGTCGTCCAGGTCCGGGGTGTGCACGGTCAGTTCGTCGGCCTCCACGCCCGCCGAGTCGAGCCAGTCGAGGATGGAGCGCAGCTCGCGCTGGCTGCCGTCGCTGGGGAGTTGGAGGGCGAGGGCCTCGTCGTCGCGGGCCGCCTCGCGCAGGGCGGAGGCGGCGGACTGGTAGGCGGCCGGGTCGGTGAAGCGGAGCCGGACGTGTCCGCCGGGGATCAGCCGCTTGAGTTCCTCGGCCGTGCCCTCGGCGACGATCCGGCCGTCGTGCAACACCGCGATGCGGTCGGCGAGTTCGTCGGCCTCCTCCAGGTACTGGGTGGTGAGGAAGACGGTGACCCCGCCCGTCACCAGCTCGCGGATGATCTGCCACATGTTGTGCCGGGCCCGCGGGTCCAGGCCCGTGGTGGGCTCGTCGAGGAAGATGATCCGCGGGTTGCCGACCAGGGTCATGGCGATGTCGAGGCGGCGCTTCATACCGCCGGAGTAGGTGGAGGCGGGCTTCTTCGCGGCGTCGGTGAGGTCGAAGCGTTCGAGGAGTTCGGCGGCCGTACGACGGCCCTCGTCCTTGGGCAGGTGGTGCAGGTCCGCCATGAGGAGCATGTTCTCCTCGCCGGTGATCAGCCCGTCCACGGCGGAGAACTGCCCGGTGACCCCGATCGCGGCCCGCACCGCCTGCGCGTCGGTGGCCAGGCTGTGCCCGCCGACCCGGATCTCACCGGATCCGGAGTCGGCGGAGACGAGCGTGGAGAGGATCTTCACGGCGGTGGTCTTGCCGGCGCCGTTCGGGCCGAGCAGGGAGAAGATCGTTCCATGCGGTACGGCGATGTCGATCCCGTCGAGGACGAGCTTGTCCCCGTACGACTTGCGCAGCCCGTTCGCCGCGATGGCCAGGTCGGTCATGTCAGGTGCCCCCTAGGGATGGATACGGCGGACTACAGGCTGCGGGCGGTGATGTCGCCGGAGCTGGTGGTCGCGTGGATGCTGAGCCCGGCGTCGGCGCCGGCGCTGTTGTTCAGGGAGTTGCTGATACGGCCGTGGCTGGTCCCGGCGTCGAGGACGGCCGAGACACCGGCCGCGGCGGCGACCTCGATGTCGCCCTGCTGGGTGGTGAGGGCGACCTTGCCGGCCACGGCCTCGGCGATCCGGATGTCGCCGCGCTGGGTGCTGATCTGCGCCGGGCCGTCCAGCCGCCCGACCACGACGTCACCGTCGTGCACGCTCAGCCGGACGCCGGCGGCCTCGTCGAGCTTGACCTGGCGGTAGCCGCCCTCGAAGACGACCTCGCCGAGCCGCCCGACGCCGCGCAGTTCGGCGGCGCCCGCCTTGCCCTCGACGCGGGAGCCGGCCGGCAGCTGCACGGTCACCTCGACGGAGCCGGAGTTGCCGATCAGGCGGTTCTTCGCGGGCGCGGCGTCGATCCGCAGCACGCCGTCGGCGTACCCGACCTCGATCTCGTCGACCGCCTTCACGTCACGGCTCTTCGACTTGTCCGCGGGCCGGACCTCGACGACGGTGTCGGCGCGGTCGGCGGCGATGAACTGGATACGTCCGGCCGGGATGTAGAGGACGGCGGAGATGGCGGCCGGGGTGTCGAACTTCTGCATGGTGTGCTCCTGGGATCCGTTGTGTGTTTGCGCTTCGTTTCCGATGAAGGAAAAGCTACGTTGCGTTCATGGATCGAGCAACATGTTCGTTGCGTACGGATGCTGTATGTGCAGGTCAGAGGTAAGAAATTGTTGCAACGAGCTGGAGGGTAATGCAACATCCCTCATTCGGTTCTTTGCAATGAGCTGAGGGTGAACGCTATATTGGACGGCAGTACGCGACACGAAGGAGGCCGTGATGCCGGGAGGCAGACTCACCCAGCAGGAACGTCAGCAGATCGCGCTGGGACTGGCCGACGGCCTCGCCTACGCGGAGATCGCCAGGCGCCTGGACCGTCCGACCTCGACGGTCACCCGTGAGGTCATGCGCAACGGCGGCCCCACGGCCTACCGTTCGGACCTCGCCCACCGCGCGACCGAGCGGCGGGCGCAGCGCCGCAAGCAGGGGGTGACTCGGGACGCGAAAGGGGTCCCGCAGGCGTACGGGCGTGACGCGGAGGCCGTGCGGGAGTACGAGGAGACGCTCACGACCGTCTTCATGCAGTCCGGCATGACCAAGATGACGGCCCGGGTGATGGCCTCACTGACCATCAGCGACTCGGGCAGCCTCACGGCGGCGGAGCTCGTCCAGCGGCTTCAGGTCAGCCCGGCGTCGGTCTCCAAGGCGATCGGGTTCCTTGAGGAGCAGGAGATGGTCCGGCGGGAGCGGGACGAACGGCGGCGTGAGCGTTACGTGTTGGACGACGAGATCATGTACGACTCGATGATGGCCAGCGTGCGAGCGACGGCCCAGGTCGCCGAGACGGCACGGCAGGGCGTGGCCGTGCTCGGCGTGGGCACCCCGGCCGCGGTCCGCCTTGAGAACACGGCCCGCTTCATGGACTTCATCTCGGAAACGATGGCGCGGGCGGCGGACCAGGCACGGGCGATCTTGCACACGAAGCCGACGGAAGCTACCGAGCAGCGGTGAAGGCGGCCCAGGCGGCGGGGGTTATGTGGAGGGTGGGGCCGTCTTCAGGGTTGTTCTTGGAGTCGCGGATGTGGATCGCCGTGTCTTCGTAAGCGACTTCGAGGCACTGGCCGCCCTCGCTGCTGCTGTAGCTCGACTTGAACCACTCAAGTGCGGTGCTCATTGCTCTCCTAGCAGACGGTCCAGCAGGCTTCTTGAGTCCTCGATCGTGAGTGCCTGCGTCCGCAGCATCGCATACTTGCGCGTCAGGATGGACACCTCATCCGGGTCGGATACCCACTGGCTGCCGCGCTGGGACTCGGTGTAGGCAAGGTGCTGGTGGTCGGGCGTTTCCAGGAGCGTGAAGGGTCCGGCATCTCCGGCGTGTGACGTGCGGTTCAGGGGCAGGATCTGGAAGGCCAGGCCCGGCAGTTCGGAGTACTCGCGCAGAGACCGCAACTGACCTAGGTGTGTCTCGCGCCCTCCGATGGGCATAAGCAGGGCCGGTTCCCACACCACGAAACTCAGCGTCGGTGGGACTTTGCGGTGCAGGATCTCCTGGCGTTCGAGGCGGGCCGCGACCTTGGTCTCCAACTCGTCCGCGTCGTACGGCGGGACACGGCCACCGAGCAGGGCGCGGATGTACGGCTCGTTCTGAAGCAGACCGGGCACCACCAGCGCGTCGTACCACGACAGCGAGATCGCCTCCCGCTCATGAGCCATGTACTGCTCGGCGTACAGCGGGAACTGGTCGATGTCCGGCAGGTTCGCGACGCCCACCGCCAACAGCCCTTTCGTCCCCAGCAGTCGATCCATCTCCTCGGAGAGATCCGGCTTCAACGGCCGTCGGCCCTGTTCGATGGACGCGATGGTCTCCTCTTCGATCATCAGCCGCGCCGCCAGTTCCCGCTGTGTCAGGCTCGCCGCGCGCCGGGCGCAAGCCACCTGCATGCCCAGCATCTTCATGGCCGAGAGGTTCTTCTTCCGCGGAAGTTTCCTGGAGTTCATGCTGGTCCAACTCCCCACGCCTGCCCGAAGGCGACCCCGTACGAACCCGTACAAAAAATCTGTACGGGCTCACCCACTGATCAACAGTAGTGACCCTGAGCGACATTCGTCCCGTGATTCCCCGAACCGAACTCCCCTACCAGCGCGACCAGTTCTACGCCCGCGACCGCCGATCCGTCCCCGCCGCCAGGCACTTCACCCGCTGGACGCTGCACTACTGGGGCCTCGCCGAATGGCCACGCGCCGATGACCTGTTGCTCTGCGTGAGCGAGCTCGTCACCAACGCCCTGTTGCACGGTGTACCACCCGGCCGGCGCCTGCTGTTCCGGCTGAAGTACGACGGTGAGGTCATCCGGATCGAGGTGCACGACAGCGGTACCGGCGTTCCCAGAGTCGCCGACGACGCCGACGAAGGTGGCCGCGGCCTGCTGCTCGTCTCCGCGCTCGCCGACAAGTGGGGCGTCGGCGAACGCGACCCCGGCAAGGTCGTGTGGGCCGAGTTCGTCCGCTGACCCACGCGACTCTCGACGCACTGCCGTTCGCCCACCCTCGGCCGAAAACAGGCCCGCACCACCGCACCGGGCCCCGTCACCACCATCCGCGTGTAGATGAACGCGTCGGCGTCCCCGCCGTTCCTGATCCTCGCCCCCCGCACCGCGCCGCCCGCGCTCACCTCGATCCGGTCGCCCACCCGCGTACCCCACGTCCGCGCCCAACTCGCCCCGCACACCTCGCTGTAGCGCACCTCCATCCACGCCCCGGTCGCCATACGACGCCGCGCGAGAGTGTCGGGAGCCGCGCCGCAGTACATCTCCACCGGGCTCCTGCCCTCACAGGCCGCGCCCCGGCAGCGCGGCCCGACGGCGGACGGGGAGGCCGAGCGGGCGTCGGCGGTGTGGTGGTGGCGTGGAAGCAGGAGCAGGGCCACGGCCACCCCGCCGAAGGCGACCGCACACACGGCCGCTAGCACCGCCACGAGGGTGTGGGTACGGCGACCAGTGGGTCCGGGTTCCGGAGGGGGCGGCGACTGCGTAGCCGTAGCAGCGACGCTCGGCGTACCAACCGCCGCTCCCGATCCCCGCCCGCTCCACTCCGACTCCGCGATCTCCCACAGCGCCAGGCAACGCCCCTCCGGCTCCCCGGCCAGACGGCACAGCTCCGCCACCGCCACCCGCGGCGGCAGCGTCCTGCCGTTGAGGTACCGCTCCCAGGACGACTTGCTGAACGCCGTCTTCGCCGCCAGCCCGGCCAGGCTCAGACCCGTCCGGTCCTTCAACTCCCGCAGCGCCGCGGCGAGTCGGGCGCTCTCCGGAGAGGGCGTCATCGCGTCATCATCCTCGCAACGCCTTCCACGTGTGCGGGCCCACGATGCCGTCCGCGTCGAGCCGCGCCTGCTTCTGGAAACGGACCACGGCGCTGCGCGTCAGCGGTCCGAACATGCCGTCGATGCCGCCCGGCGAGATCCCCGCCCGCCGCAGCAGGCACTGCACCTCGGCCACCTCCGGCCCGGAACTCCCGTACGCCACTGTGGCGTTGAGCGTGCGGCTGTTGCCCGCGTACCAGCGCCCGCCGGTCCGCGCGTCACGGCAGTGGTACGTGGGTGTGGCGGCCGGTGCCGTCGCGGCAAGTGGGCCCGCCGCCGGCGTGGCTGCGCTGTCGTCGTCCATGAAACGGGCGGCCACCAGCACCGCCGACGAGACCGCGAGCACCAGGGCCACCGCACCGGCGACGATCGCGACCCGCAACGCCCGCCCGTGCGGCGGGATTTCGGCCTCGTCCGGGCCCGATGAGAGTGCATCCGGTGCCGTTGTGTCCGGCGGCTCGGCGCGGCCGTCCCGCCAGGCCTGTGCGGCCACCTCGTGGAGCGCCAGCAAGCGGGTCGGGTCCTCGCCGCCGATCCGTGCCAGCGCCTCCACGGCCTCCCGCGGCGGCAGCGAACCGCCGCTCAGATACCGCTCCCAGGACTTCGGGCTGTACCCGGTCCGCGCCGCCAGCTGCCGCAGGCTCAGCCCGCTGTGGTCCTTCAGGCGGCGCAGGCGTACGACCAACTGCCGTACACGCGGGTCCAGTTGTGCGGGCAGCACTTTCCAACGCGGCATGGTCCCCCCACGCGTCCGTGAAACGGCGGCCGTGGTCAGCGGCCCCCGTACCTCGCGCCGCATTCTGCACCAGCATTCACAGGACCGCACCGGAACGTGCACCGCACATCCATGGAATCCGGCCATCGCCCTGTCCCACCCGTCCCGCCCCACCGCCACCCCCGACGACGTCCACGCAGGTCAGGGCGCGGGACGTCCCGCCGGGACGCCACTTTCGCGGCAACCGTGGCGGCCCCCGCCGCCCGCCCCGCAGTCTCGTCCCGCCACCTCAAGCAACGACCCGAAAGGCAAACGCATGCGATCGAACGCCTTGGCCAGGACCCTGGTCAGCGTCACCGCCGTGGCCGCGCTCGCCGCCGGCGGTCTGGCGACCGCGGGCACCAGCTTCGCGGCGTCCGCGCCGGCCGTGAGCGGTCAGACCGTCTCCATCCTCGCCACCAACAACCTTGGCCTGAGCACGCTCCAGGCCAAGTACGTCCAGTGCTTCCTGCGCGGGGCCCCGGCGAGCTACACCGGCAGCATCGACGGCCAGCTGGGCACCAACAGCTGGAAGGCGATGCAGCGTCACCTGCGGGAGTACTGGGACTACAACGACAACATCGACGGCGACCCGGGCCCCAACACCATCAAGGCGCTCCAGCGCATGCTGGCGTTCGGCTGGAACTACACCGACAAGATCGACGGCGACCCGGGTCCGAACACCCGGGCCGCCTTCAAGCGGTTCGCCAACGACTTCGCGGGCCTGTACCCGTGCAGCTGACCTGAGCCGACGGCCCGTATCAGAGCTTCTCGGGCGTCCGGATGCCCAGCAGGGCCATGCCCCGGTGCAGGGTGCGGGCCGTGAGGTCGACCAGGAACAGGCGGTTCTCCGTCTGTTCCTGGGTGTCGGCCTTCAGGACCGGGCACTGGTCGTAGAACGTCGTCAGGTGCGAGGCCAGCTGGTACAGGTACGCGGCCAGCTTGTGCGGGGCGTACTCCGCCGCCGCCTCGAAGACCGTGTCCCCGAAGGCGTCCAGGTGCAGGCCCAGCGCCCGCTCCGCCGGGGCGAGTTCGAGCTCGGGGTGGGCGGCCGGGGTCGTCCCGTCGGCCTTGCGCAGGATCGACCTGATACGGGCGTACGCGTACTGGAGGTAGACCGACGTGTCGCCGTTCAGCGACACCATCTGGTCCAGGTCGAACTTGTAGTCGCGGTTCGGCGACGTCGACAGGTCCGCGTACTTCACGGCACCGATGCCGACGTACCGGCCGTTCTCGACGATCTCCTCCTCGGTCAGGCCCACCTTCTCGGCCTTCTCGCGCACGACCGCGGTCGCCCGCTCGACCGCCTCGTCCAGCAGGTCCTCCAGCCGTACCGTCTCGCCCTCACGCGTCTTGAACGGCTTGCCGTCCGCGCCCAGCACCGTGCCGTAGCCCATGTTGTGCGCGGTGACCTCGTCGGTCAGCCAGCCCGCCCGACGCGCCGCCTCGAAGACCATCTTGAAGTGCAGCGACTGGCGTACGTCGACCACGTACAGGAGCGAGGTCGCGTGCAGGTCGGTGACCCTGTTGCGGATCGCCGTCAGGTCGGAGGCCGCGTAGCCGAAGCCGCCGTCGGCCTTCTGCACGATCAGCGGGACCGGCTGGTCGTCCTTGCCGCGGATGTCGTCGAAGAACACGACCAGCGCGCCCTCGGAGCGGACCGCGACGCCCATCTCCTCCAGGAGGCGGGCGGTCTCCGGCATGCCCTCGTTGTACGCCGACTCGCCGACGATCTCGTCGTCCCGGATCTCCATGTCCAGCTTCTCGAAGACCGAGTAGAAGTAGACCTTCGACTCGTCCACGAACTGCTGCCACAGCTCCAGGGTCTCCTTGTCGCCGGACTGGAGGGCGACGACCCGCTTCCGGGCCCGCTCCTTGAACTCCTCGTCCGCGTCGAAGACCGCGCGCGACGCCTTGTACACCCGGTTCAGGTTCGACATCGCCTGCTCGCCGTCGACGTCCTCGGCCGGGGCCAGCTCGCCGGGGTTCTCGAACAGGTACTGGATGAGCATGCCGAACTGGGTGCCCCAGTCGCCGATGTGGTGCCGGCCGATCGTCCGCTCGCCGGTGAAGTCGAGCATGCCGCGCAGCGCGTCACCGATGACGGCGGAGCGCAGGTGACCGACGTGCATCTCCTTCGCCACGTTCGGCTGGGCGTAGTCGATGACCGTGATGCCCGCGTTCTCCTTGAGGGGCACACCGAGCCGGTCGCCGTCCGCGTACCGGGCGGCGAGGTTCTCGGTGATCGCCCGGTCGGAGATCGTGAGGTTCAGGAAGCCGGGGCCGGAGACCTCGACGTCCTTGATCAGTTCGTCGCCGGTGACGATCCGCCCGACGACCTGGGTCGCCAGCTCCCGCGGGTTGGCCTTGGCCTTCTTGGCGAGCGCGAGAATGCCGTTCGCCTGGAAGTCCGCCCGGTCACTGCGTCGCAGCAGCGGGTCCGCGGAGACCTCCGGCAGGGTGGCCGAGAGCGCGGACGCGAGCTGCTGGGTGACGGAGTCGCTGAGGGACGTGACCGGGGCCATAGGAAGGGGAGCCGTTCTCCTCGTCGGATCGATAGACCCAATCAGTATCCCATGGGGGGCAAAGGGGTTTTCGCGTCTCGTTGCCGGGTGCGGTCAGCGCAGGTCGAACAGAGCTGTGATCCGCGCGCCGCGCAGCCGTTTGGCCTGGATGGTCTTCATGCCGGCGTGCAGGGCGGTGGTGCCGTGCCGGTAGGCGGCTTCGATGGGGAGGTAGTAGGTGAGGTTGAAGTAGGCGAAGGGGGCGGGGCAGGACGGGGCGGTGCCGCAGGCGCGCAGCCATGTCGTGTCGCCGAAGTGGTAGTAGAGGCTGAAGGCCGCCATGTGACGGCCGTCGTAGGCGGCCGTCACATGGGCCTGCTCGCCCATCGCCTCGGCCTGCTCGCCCAGCAGCCGGGTCATCGGGTCGGTGTCGTCGCCGGGGTGCCCGTGCGCGTGCTGGAGGGCGGCGAGCAGTGCGCCGGCCTCGCGGTAGCAGGTGCTGAGCGGCTCGTGTCGGACGGTCAGCCCGGATGCCTGGAACGCGGCGCGTTCGTGGCGTATCGCCACCCGGCGTTTGGAGGGCAGCGAGGCCAGGTAGTCCTCGAAGCCGTTGCCCGGCAGGGGGATGGTGGCGTCGTCCTCCACGTGCCGCGGTACGGCACCCTCGTACACCTCGGCGAGCCGGCCGGCGGCGGCCTCGGTGAGGTACGGCCACCAGTGGGTGGTGCCGTGGCGTTCGGCGTGGGCGCGGGCGCAGTCGCGGAGGAGGGCGAGGCAGGCGGTGCGGCGAGCCGGGGTCAGGCCGGGGTGGGTCAGGGGTGCGTTGTGGTACCCGCGGCGGGCTCCGGCCAGGACCCGGGGGCCGGGCGGGTCGGGGACGTAGAAGTCGTTGGGCTCGCTGTGCACGAGGTAGAGGGGCGCGGCCGCGAGAAGGGTGCCGTCGTCGTCCGTGACCAGGGCGTACGACGGCGTCGCCGTCGGGTCCGGCTCCTGGCCCAGCAGCCAGCGGTGGGAGAGGTACAGGCCGGCGGGGCGGGCGAGGCGGTCCCAGTCGGGCTCGGGTACCTCGTGGAGGGTGCCGACGATGCGGGTCTTCATGGTCGTGTGGCGCTTTCGTCGGGGTTGGCGGGGGCCGGACGCAGGGTCAGCAGCGCGGGCAGCGCGAGGAGGCAGGCGAGGCCCTGGAACGCCCATGGCACCACGCCTCCGACGCTCAGGAGACAGGTGAACAGCACCGGTGCCGTGATGTTCCCGGCCGACCAGGCGAGCTGGTAGAGGCTCTGGCGGCGGCCCCGGGCGGCGTCCGGGGTGAGGGACACGGAGAGTTCGTTGAGCGCCGGGGAGCAGAAGATCTCGGCCAGGGTGAACAGCACCGTCGCCGACAGCAGCGCGGGCCACGCGGGAACGGCCGTGTCCGACAGCACGGGGGCGGCGAAGGCGAGCATGGCGATCACGAGGACGCCGTAGCCGAGGAGGAGGGCGTGGCGTGGCTGCGCCGGGGTGACATGGGCGGTGAGCGGGGTGGTCAGCGTGGAGACCAGGACCGTGTTCAGGATGAGCAGGAGGCTGGCCGTCCAGGCCGCGAGGTGCAGGACGTCGGTGGCGTACAGGGCGAAGAGCACGGCCGGCATCGTCTGGGAGAGGACGAAGGGGAGGGCGCAGGCCACGAGGAGGAGGTAGCGGCGGGTGCCGTCGGCGACGGGCTCCGGGCCGGCCCTGGGCCCGTCGTCGTTCCCGGGCGGTTGTTCCTTGTCGTGCGGGGCCGTCAGCGGGACCCGGGCGAAGCAGGCCGCGGCCAGGACGTAGAGCGGGGCGGCGGTCAGGAGCAGGCCGGTCAGGGCCGTGGTGCCGTACAGCGCGAGGGCGCCCGCGGCGAGGGCGGCGCCCGCGCCGATGCCGATGTTGCGCAGGCTCGCGGTGAAGGCGAACCAGGCACGGAGCTCACCCGCCGGGGTGGCCCGGGTGACCAGGGTGCGCTGGGCGGTGTAGTAGCCGTTGACCCCGGACTGCACCAGCACGTAGGCGCAGGCGATCTGCCAGGGCCGGTGGGCGAGGAGGAAGACCAGGAATCCGGCGGCGGTGACCATGTTGGCCACGACGGTCGGCAGGCGTGGTCCGCGCCGGTCCATGAGCCGGCCGGTGACGAGGACGGCGGGCAGGGCGGCGAGCTGTCCCACCGTGACGGCGGCGCCGACGGCGGGGGCCGAGAGCCCGCGCACGGTGGTGAAGTACAGCAGCCCCAGCGGCAGCAGCATGCCGCTGCCGACGGAGTCGACGAGGTTGCCGGTGATGAACCGGCCGTGGCCGCGGACGGCGGGCAGACCGAGCAACCGCGCCGCCCGGCCGGCCGGCGCGGGGGTGTCCGGGGCGGTGGAGGTCTCGGCGGTCATGAGGCGGACAGCAGGGCACGCACCTTGTCCAGCACTTCCTGCCGGGGGAAGCCGGTGACGGCCTGCAGGTCTTCGAGGGCCTTCACGGTCTGCTGCTCCTCGCCGTCGGCGAGGGTGAGGACGACGATGTCGCCGTGGCTGACGCCGTCGATGACGAGTTCGTGCGCGGTGACGAGGTCCACCCGGTCCGCCAGTTCCTCGCGGGCGCCCGGCGGCAGGCTCTCGGGAGAGAGGAACTCGACGGCCCAGCGGACCCGGCGGCCCGTGCCGGCGACATACCGGCCGAGCGCCATGTCGGTCAGGGCGGTGAAGGTGTTGGTGTCCGAGGCGGCGCAGGAGAGGGTGGTGGCGCCGCCGATACGGGGGTTGATCTCCAGGACGACGTACCGGCCGCCGGTGTGGATCATGTCGACGTTGACGGAGCCGCGGACGCCGAGTTCCTCGCAGAGGGCGACCAGCCGGGCGGCGACGGGCTCGAAGGCGAGGTCGGCTCCGGGGCGTGGTCCGCACCAGCGCAGATCGGCGAAGGTGAACACCGGTTCGGCGCCGGCGGTGCCGGTCCAGCACAGCGGCAGGACCCGGTAGGCGCCGGGCTCGCCGACGATGTCGACGCTGCACAGGTCGCCGTCGACGCACTCCTCGATGACGGCGGAGACAGGCGGCGGGTCCTGGAGGTAGGCGTCCAGTGCCGCTGGGTCGGGCAGAGCCCGGATGCCCATGCTGGTGGAGTCCCACAGCGGCTTGGACAGGAGCGGGTAGCCGATGCGCGCGGCCCGTACCCGCAGGGTGTCGGCGTAGGCGGGGACGCCGAGTCCGCGTCCGGCGAGAAGGTCGGAGTCGGCGCGCAGACCACGCGGGACGTCCAGGCCGGCGCGGGCCAGGAGCTGCTTGGTCTCCCATTTGTCGCTCAGCAGCGCGGTGGCGGCGAGCGGGGTCATGACCGTGGGGATGCCCTCGGCGTCGAGCAGTTCCTTCACCGTGGCGTCGCGCAGCGCGTTCTCGCAGGGCAGGGAGATGGAGACGGCGGCGTCGGCTCCCCACTCCCGGACCAGCGCGGCCAGTTCGCGCGGGGTGAGGCCGGGGTCGACGGCCTGGCGGCCACCGGGAAAGTCGTCCTCGTCCGCCCGGCCGTGCGTGTGGAACAGCCTGGACTCGATGCCCTCGGCGGCCAGTGCCCGGACGGTGCGCTGGATGTAGGGGTCGGCGCGCTGGATGTCGACGGACCTCAGGAACGCGATCTTCCGCACCGTGTCGGGCACGTTCGGCACGTTCGCCATGGGCTCCCTCTGCTCTGTTGACGGTCGGGGTCTCACGTCACGATGACGGTCACCACGGTCACTTCACGTGCAGCCTGGTCCCGTCGATCGCCCGGGCCGCGAGACTCCGGGCCCGCTCCGGGCTGTCGGCCACGGCCACCACGTGGCCGATCCGGCCCGCGCTGTCGGCGGGTTCGGGGACGGGGTCGCCGGGGCACAGTTCGAGCTCGGCCCGGGTGCCGGGGATCTCGGGCACCCGAACGTGTTCCAGCACCCCGGCGCGTTCGGGCAGCAGGAACCGGATGGCCGCCGCCCGTTCGCGGGTCACCCGGGTGTCGGGCGGGTGGCCGGTGACGGCCTGGAGGTAGGCGACGGCCTCGCTGACGCCCGTCGCCGCCTCGACGATCTCGCAGATGTTGTCCCCGGGCAGCCGGGCACCGGTCTCGATCACGACCGGGCTGCCGGAACCGGGCGGGACCTTCATCTCCGTGTGCGCGATGCCGTTGCGGACGCCGACGGCGAGGGCGGCGCGGGCGGCCGTGTGCCGGACGGCACGGTCCAGTTCGGGGGACAGCCCGGCCGGGCAGGTGTGCCCGGTCTCCACTCGGTAGCGCCCGGTGGTGGTCTCCTTGGCGACCACGGGCAGCGCGTACGCGACGCCTTCGCAGACCACGGTCTCGGCGGAGTACTCCGCGCCGGGCACATGGCTCTGGAGCAGTACGCGGTTGTCCAGCGGCAGTCCGTGGGGCATCGCCCGGGTGAACCGTCGGGCGGCGGCGACCGCCTCGTCGAGTTCCTCGGGGCCGCTGACGACGCTGACGCCCCAGGAGCCGCCCTGTTCCGCCGGTTTGACCACGAGCGGCCAGCCCAGCCCGGCCTCGGCGGCCACCCGGTGTGCCTCGGTGGCGTCGGCGGCCACCGCACCCGCCGGGGCCGGGACCCCGGCCGCGCGGAAGGCCTCGGCCATCTCGATCTTGTTGCGGGCCGCGCGGGCGAGGGCCGGGTCGTTGCCCGGCAGCCCCAGCCGGGCCGCGAGTGCCGCCGCCAGCGGGGTGAACAGTTCCCAGCAGGCCGCGACCGCGCTGATCCGGTGGGTACGGCAGTACGCCTCCAGGTCGTCCAGTGCCCGGCCGGGGTCCGTGAGGTCGGTGAGGCAGACCCCGGCCAGCGCCCCGGTCAGCCAGGGGGCGTAGCCCTCGTGGACCTCGCGGTGCGTGGCGCCGTACAGCCGCAGTCCGAGCCGTTCGGCGGCCTCGGCCAGGAACGGGCCCGCGTTGCCCATCGGTTCGACCACCAGCACGCCGGTGCCGTCCGTGTCCGCGTCCACGCTCAGTCCCCCCTTTCGAGTGCAGCCCCAACTCTGCTCGCACAACACATTGTTGAAGGTGTCCTGGACGTAAAACCCTGCTGTGACAACCGAGTCGGCAGACCAAATCGATGGCGTCAACAAATTGTTGCATGCTCGGTTCATCGTGAACGACCTGCACAGCGAGCTCACCCGGCACATCGAGCAGGGCGTCATCCCGCCCTACCAGTACTCCTATCCGCCGCGCTCGGCCTACCGGCCCCTCGACGAGGGCTCCTGGGACATCCGCGAGCTGTGGGCCCGCGACCTGGGCAACCACCGGACACCCGAGCTCAACCTCTATCTGCACGTGCCCTTCTGTCGCTACAAGTGCGGATTCTGCAACCTCTACACGGTCATCTCCACCGACCAGGAGCTGTACGACGCCTACACCGACGCGCTCTGCACCCAGATCCTCGACCACGCCGAGATCATCCAGGCCCGCCGGCTGCGCACCGTCTACATCGGCGGCGGCACTCCTTCCCTGCTCGGCACCCGGCACTTCGAGCAGATCTTCGCGACGCTCGGGTCGGTCTACCCCAACTGGCGCTCCACCGTGGAGGAAGTCGCCGTGGAGGCCACACCCGACTCGATCGTCGCGGATCCGGACGGCTTCGGCCGCCTTCTCCAACTCGGCCTGACCCGGGCCAACATCGGAATCCAGTCACTGGTCCCCAAGGAGATCAGGGAGGCGGGACGCGGCCAGGCGGGAGAGGCCACGATCCGCCAGGCCGTCGCGATCGTGCAGGAACTCGGGCTGCCCGACCTCTCCACCGACCTGATCATGGGCTTCGCGGGCCAGACCCCCGAGTCCTGGCGGCACTCGGTGGACGAACTCGCGAAGCTCGCGCCCACCACGGTGTCCACCTACTTCCTGACCGTGCGCCCGGACGCCTGGTTCTCCCGGACCGGCGCCTACCAGTACATGTGGAAACCCGAGCTGTACGAGCGCTACGACTACGCCCGCGAGGTGTTCACCGCGCACGGCTACGTCCAGGAAGGCTCGGTCCGCTACAAGAAGCCGGGGCGCGGGGGTTACGTCCAGAAAGTCCTCACCTTCCATGGCGTCCCGCTGCTCGGGCTCGGCGTCGGCGCCCGCTCGTACACCTCGGTCCTCGACTACATGACCGGGAGCGTGCGGCCGTCCCTCCCGGAGGTGGCGCAGTACATCGAGGGGGCGCGGGACCACACCCTCCGCCCCACCACGGGTTTCGTCCTCACCGCCGAGGAACGCGCCCGCAAGCGGCTGGTCCTGGACACCTTCGACCTCGACCTGGCCGAACTGGACCGCGCCGGTCTCGACGCGATCGCCGACGAGGTGGGCGCGGTGCTGGAGGCGGCGCAGGCCGGCGGACTGGTGCACCGGATCGGCGCGAGCCGTGTACAGCTCACCCCCAAGGGCTTCAAGTACCGCGACATCCTGTCCTGGATGTTCTATTCGGACCGCGTCAAGGACCTGGACCGGGCCTACTACGAGGGGCTGCACGACGCCAACCAGCGGGCCCGCGCCACCATGGGGACGCCGGTGCGGATCACCGGACTCGACGGGGCCCGGGAGAGCGCGTGACGGACCTGTTCATCGCGGCGGGCGGGGGCGGGGACCCGATCGGGGCCGCGCTCACCGCGATCGCCATGGGCGACGGCGCGGACGGCGGCCCTCCGGTGATCGCCACCTACGCCTGGGAGCGCCCCGAGGTCGACCCCACGCCCGGCCCGCTCGGCGTACGGGACTTCACCGGGCTCGTGCCGCGCCCCGAGGGCCCCGTCCTGACCCCCGCCGCGCGGGCGGTCGCCCCGGCCGGTTCCACGCTCCCGCGGCTTGCCGCCGATCTGCCGGTCCGGCTGGTGCTCCTCGATCCCCACCAGGGGCTCGCGGGCCTGGCGGAGCAGATCCGGCGGCTGGCCGGGGCACTGGCCCCCGGCCCGGTGCGGATCGTCGACGTGGGCGGCGACATCCTCACCCACGGCGACGAGGGCACCCTGTGCAGTCCGCTGCCGGACGCCCTGGTCCTCGCCGCGTGCACCCTCGCGGGGATCCACGCCACGGTGCATGTCGCGGGGGCGGGCACCGACGGGGAGATCCCCCAGGAAGTCCTGCTCGACCGGTTCGGCGCGGACAGCGGGGCCTGCGGCCGGCTCACCCCGGCCGCCGGGCACACGGCGGCCGTCGCCCGCGCTCTGTCCTGGCATCCCTCGGAGGCATCGGCGCTCTTCGCCGCCGCCGTGCGGGGAGTGCGCGGCACCGTGGCGACCGTGGGGCGGGCGATCCCGCTCACCGACGCCTCCGCGGACGTGCTGGGCATGCGGCTGGCCGCCGCCGTGGAGCAGAACCCCGTGGCCCGGGGCCTGCTGGAGCTGCGGCCCACGAGTGTGGACGAGGCCGCCGACCTGTCGGCCCGGCTCACCGGCATCCACGAGATCGCCCGCGAACGCGGCCCGGCCGTGCCGTCCGACCCCGCCACGGAACCGTTCCCGGCCGACGCGCACCGGGCGTGGGAACGGATCCGGGCCATGGCCGGTCCGGCGAGCCATGTCACCTCCCGCTTCGCCGTCCGGGCACTGGGGCTGTCGTGGCGGCACGTCCCCGACGTACGCGCCCTGCTCGGCGACGAAGGCCCCGTGCACGCCCTGCGCTCCTGAGCAAGGGGCCGCGCCGCCTAAACTGGAGCGGCGGCCGTTGACCGTACGGCTGCCCCTGGAGAAAGAAGGACGTGCCGACGTGGCTCAGAGCACCGAGACCACCGACTGGGTCTCCCGTTTCGCGGATGAGGTCATCGAGGAGTCGGAGCGTCGGGCCCCGGGCAAACCGGTCGTCGTCGCGTCCGGCCTGTCCCCCTCCGGCCCGATCCACCTCGGCAACCTCCGCGAGGTCATGACCCCGCACCTCGTCGCCGACGAGATCCGCCGCCGCGGCCACCAGGTGCGCCACCTCATCTCCTGGGACGACTACGACCGCTACCGCAAGGTGCCGGCCGGTGTCGCGGGCGTCGACGAGAGCTGGGCCGAGCACATCGGCAAGCCGCTGACCTCGGTCCCGGCGCCGAAGGGCTCGTCGTACCCGAACTGGGCGGAGCACTTCAAGGCCGCGATGGTCGCCTCGCTGGCCGAGCTCGGCGTGGAGTTCGACGGGATCAGCCAGACCGCGCAGTACAACGCGGGCGCCTACCGCGAGCAGATCCTGCACGCCATGAAGCACCGCGCCGACATCGACGCGATCCTCGACCAGTACCGCACCAAGAAGGCCCCGCCGAAGAAGCAGCAGCAGAAGCCGGTCGACGAGGCAGAGCTGGAGGCCGCGGAGGGCTCCGGCGCGGCGGAGGAGGACGACGGCTCGTCCGGCTCCGCCGGGTACTTCCCGTACAAGCCGTACTGCGGCAACTGCGAGAAGGACCTGACGACGGTCACCTCGTACGACGACGACACCACCGAGCTGACCTACTCCTGCACGGCGTGCGGCTTCTCCGAGACCGTCCGGCTCAACGAGTTCAACCGCGGCAAGCTGGTCTGGAAGGTCGACTGGCCGATGCGCTGGGCGTACGAGGGGGTCGTGTTCGAGCCGAGCGGTGTCGACCACTCGTCCCCCGGGTCCTCCTTCCAGGTCGGCGGGCAGATCGTCGGCATCTTCGGCGGCAAGCAGCCCATCGGCCCGATGTACGCCTTCGTCGGCATCAGCGGCATGGCGAAGATGTCCTCGTCCAGGGGCGGGGTCCCGACCCCCGGCGACGCGCTGAAGATCATGGAGCCGCAGATCCTGCGCTGGCTGTACGCCCGCCGCCGGCCCAACCAGTCCTTCAAGATCGCCTTCGACCAGGAGATCCAGCGGCTCTACGACGAGTGGGACAAGCTCGACGCCAAGGTCGCCGACGGCTCCGCCCTCCCCGCCGACATCGCCGCGCACTCCCGCGCGGTCGGCACCGCGGCGGGCGAACTGCCCAAGACCCCGCGCCCGCTGCCGTACCGGACCCTGGCGTCCGTCGCGGACATCACCGCGGGCCACGCCGACCAGGCGCTGCGGATCCTCTCCGAGCTCGACCCGGCCGACCCCATCGGCTCCCTCGACGAGGCCCGCCCGCGCTACGACAAGGCCGAGGCCTGGATCAACACGCACGTCCCCGCCGACCAGCGGACCATCGTGCGCGACGAACCCGACGCCGAACTGCTGAAGTCCCTCGACGAGGCGTCCCAGCGGTCGCTACGGCTGCTGCTCGACGGACTCGCCGAGCACTGGTCCCTGGACGGGCTGACCCACCTCGTCTACGGCGTCCCGAAGGTGCAGGCCGGCTTCTCCGCCGACGCCACGCCGAAGGAACTGCCGCCTGAGATCAAGACGGCCCAGCGGACGTTCTTCGCGCTGCTGTACCACCTGCTGGTGGGCCGGGACACGGGTCCGCGCCTGCCCACGCTGCTGCTGGCGGTGGGCCAGGAGCGGGTGCGGCGCCTGCTCGGCGAGTAAGCGGCAACGGGAAGGGGCCCTCGGATCGAGGGCCCCTTCTTCATGTTCAGCTCCAGGTCTTCATGTTCAGGTTCATGTTCATGCTCAGGTTCAGGCGATGTGCTCGTCCGCCAGCTCCGCGTTGAGGCGGTTGGAGAAACGGGTCACCATCCGCTTGGCCTCGGCATCGTCGAGCAGGACGCCGTACGTCGCGTCCACGTCGGCGATGAAGCCCTTGGGCGTGGGCGCCCCGTTCCCGCCCTTTATCGACTCACGGAAGACCAGGTAGTAGTCCTCCTCGGTCGGCTCCGGCGGGCCGCCGCCCTCACCGAGCTCACGGGTGCGGCCGGGGCTCACCGGTATCGGGAAGCTGCCGGTCTCCTCGGGCGAGGGCTCCTGGACCGGCGGCTCCTCCTGGTAGCCGTACTGCTCGGCCTGCTGCTGCTCGGCGAACCACTGGGCGTACTGCTCGGGGTCGTACTCGAAGCTCGGGTCGTAACCGCCCTGGTACTCCACCTGCTGCGGGACGTTGAACCACGGGCTCTGGTCGAGCTCCGGCTGTACGGGTTCCTCGACCGGCGCCGCCTCGACGGCACGGTTGGCTACCGGCGGCGCGACCTGCTGAGGCTGAACCGGCTGCGCCACCGGCTCCGGTGCCGGAGGCAGCAGCACCGGCTCGATGCCCGCCGCCGCCAGGCCCGCCGGGGCCGTCTCCGCGAGCGGCACGCCGTAGCGGGCCAGCCGCAGCGGCATCAGGGACTCCACCGGGGCCTTGCGGCGCCACGCCCGGCCGAACCGCGAGTGCAGCCGGGCCCGGTAGACGAGTCGTTCCTGCTCCAGCTTGATG
Source organism: Streptomyces cylindrosporus (assembly GCF_022698165.1). Taxonomy (GTDB): domain Bacteria; phylum Actinomycetota; class Actinomycetes; order Streptomycetales; family Streptomycetaceae; genus Streptomyces; species Streptomyces cylindrosporus. The sequence goes on along the minus strand of NZ_JALDAY010000022.1, from coordinate 91,216 downwards.
ACCTGCTCGTAGGAGCGCAGCTCCCACAGCTTCATCCGGCGCCAGAGGAGGAACGTCGGCACCGGCGAGAGCAGCCAGCGCGTCAGCCGCACGCCCTCCATGTGCTTGTCGGCCGTGATGTCCGCGATCCGGCCGATCGCGTGCCGGGCGGCCTCCACGGCGACGATGAACAGCACCGGGATGACGCCGTGCATGCCCACGCCCAGCGGGTCCGGCCAGGCGGCCGCGCCGTTGAAGGCGATCGTGGCCGCCGTCAGCAGCCAGGCCGTCTGGCGCAGCAGCGGGAAGGGGATCCGGATCCAGGTCAGCAGGAGGTCCAGGGCCAGCAGCACACAGATGCCTGCGTCGATGCCGATCGGGAAGACGTAGGCGAAGTTCCCGAAGCCCTTCTTGATGGCCAACTCGCGGACCGCCGCGTACGAACCGGCGAAACCGATGCCGGCGATGATCACCGCTCCGGTCACGACTACGCCGATGAGAACGCGGTGCATCCGAGTCAGCTGCAGTGGCGCGGCCACCCGTACTCCCCTCCCATTGCGTGCTGTTGCGCGCAACAGAGTGGCACATGTGTGCGCCGAACGAGGTAACGGTACGGGTGGAGCCCGGTCCCCTGAGGGGGCCGGGCTCCGTCAAACAGCGGGGTTGAGCTGCGAGTTGGCGTCCAGATGTGACGGTCAGCTCTTCTTCGACGCTGAGGAGGAAGGAGAGGCGGAGGAGGACTTTGAGGGGGATGGCGAGGCGGACTTCGAGGGCGAGGGCGACGTGGACGGGGCCGTACCGTCGCCGTTCGCCGCCGACACCGTGGCCACGACCTCCTTCGCCGCCTGCTCGGCGAGCTTGACGAGGGTGTCCGCGTTCGGCGTCTTCTCGCCGGCCAGGCCCGCGCCGTTGTAGTCGACGGTGACGACGACGTTCTCGACGCGCGTCACGACCGTCTGCTGCTTGAAGGCGCCTTCCTTCTTCTTCAGGTCGTAGCGCACCAGCGTCGCCTCGTCGCCCGTCCCGGCCACGGACGTCGTCTTCGCGTTCTTCGCGCCCTCCACCGCCTGGGCGTCCTTGACCTGCTTCGCGAAGTACGCGTGCGCCAGCTGGTCGCCCTCGCCGCGCGTCGCGTCCGACTCGAAGCGCAGCAGCGACACGTTCAGCCAGCGGAACTGCGAGCCCTTGACGCCGTTGTTGTCGAGGCTGCTCCAGGAGCAGCTGGCCCGGGTGGCGGTGTCGCTGGATGTGCCCTCCTTGCCGGACTTGGCCTCCGGCACCAGCGAGGTCAGCGTCTTCTTCGACAGCACCGCACACGAGTCCGGCAGCTTCTTGTACGCCGCCGCCTGGACGGTCGGAGTCGCGCCGGCGCCCGTCGAGGACGACGTACCACCGCTGTCCGAGCCCTTGCTCCCGCTGTCGCCGGAGCCGGAATCGGAGCCGGAGGAGCAGCCGGCCACGAGGAGCACCACCGGTACGGCGGCCGCGCAGACAAGGACGCGGCCACGCCCCTTGGCTCGCCGCTCACGCCGGCCCTGCTGGTCTCGCTCTGCTGCTCGCTGCATGGTTCCTTCACTCATCACGCTGGGGTTCCTGCGGTCGGATCGGGTCCGAGGGGCCACGGTACGCGGTGAGATGGCTGTGCGGTTTTGCTTTGAAAGCTTTGCGGAGGGATGTGAGGGAGTGGCGAACAGCCCCTAACCCGCCAGCGTGTCGGCCAGCTGCGCGGCCAGTTTCCGGGCCTTGTCCTGCATTTCCTTGCTGTCCGGCACGGTGCCGACGGTGGCCGGCTGCTCCTCGTACTGGATGGTCACGATGACGTTCGACGTGCGGAACGCCACAGTCACCGTGCGCTGCTCGGTGGTCGAACCGGAGCCGCTCAGCGAGTCGTCGAGGAAGGCCTCGTCGCCGAGACCGGTCAGGACGCGGGGCTGGAGGTCGGACGGGGTGGTGAGGGAGGAGGGGGAGGTGGAGGAGGAGGGGGAGCCGGAGGCCGAGGCAGAGGCCGACGCGGAAGCCGAGGGGTCGGCACTCGCCCCGCCACCCTCATCACCGGAACTCGAACTCGTCTCCGGCTCGGGCAGGTCCGCGGCCTCCTGCTTGGCGGCGAAGAGCTCCTTGGCCTGGGTCTCGTCGCTGACGGCGTTGTCGTACGACACGACACGCTCCAGGTCGACGAGGAGGTGATCGGTGGCGTCCGTCGAGTCGACCTTCCAGCGGCAGCCGACCTTGCGGTCCGTGTCGTAGGTGAGCGTGGCCTCGCCGGCGTAGGCCTTCTCGCGCTGGTCCTGGTCGGTCATCTGCTTGATGCCGGGGAGCAGCGAGTCGAGGGTGGCCTGGCTGATCGCGCCGCAGGGTTCCGGGAGCGAGTCGTACTTGCCGGGCTGGGCGGCGGCGGTCGCGGTGCCGGCGTCCCCCGGGTTGGAGTCGTCGGTCGTGCCGCCGTCGCCGGAGCCGCCGGTGCAGCCGGCCAGCAGCGCCGCGAGGAGTGCGGCGACGCCGGATACGTACGCCTTCCGCTGCACGGTCAGGCTCCTCTCGACGATGGGGTCCGGTGATCGTTCCACCAGTGTCCCCGCTGGTTATTCGCTTGCCGCACAGGGGCGCCCCCTGCAGACAATGTGTATCGCACGCAACACCGCGAACGCCGGTCCGTTGTCCCTTTCGTTGACCCTGGCGCGGTTTTTGTTGTCTGAGACTTCTGTTGTGATTCCGGGGGAAAGAGGACGATATGTCGTACGTGGAGATGCCGGGCGCGAAGGTCCCGATCCGCATGTGGACCGACCCGGCGTCGGTCGAGGACGTGGCACTCCAGCAGCTCCGCAATGTCGCGACCCTGCCGTGGATCAAGGGCCTGGCGGTCATGCCGGACGTCCACTACGGGAAGGGGGCGACCGTCGGGTCGGTCATCGCGATGCAGGGTGCGGTGTGCCCGGCGGCGGTCGGGGTGGACATCGGCTGCGGGATGTCGGCGGTGAAGACGTCGCTCACGGCGAATGATCTGCCGGGGGATCTTTCGCGGCTGCGCTCGAAGATCGAGCAGGCGATTCCGGTGGGGCGGGGGATGCATGACGATCCGGTGGAGCCGGGGCGGTTCCATGGGCTGGCCACGGCTGGGTGGGACGACTTCTGGGGGCGGTTCGACGGGGTTGCGGAGGCGGTGAAGTTCCGGGAGGAGCGGGCCGCGAAGCAGATGGGGACGCTCGGCTCCGGCAACCACTTCTGTGAAGTTTGCGTAGATACATCCGGTTCGGTGTGGCTCATGCTGCACTCCGGTTCCCGGAACATCGGCAAGGAGCTCGCCGAGCACCACATCGGCGTGGCCCAGAAGCTCCCGCACAACCAGGGCCTGGTCGACCGTGACCTCGCCGTGTTCGTGGCGGACACCCCGCAGATGGCGGCGTACCGCAACGACCTGTTCTGGGCGCAGGAGTACGCGAAGTACAACCGCACGATCATGATGGCGCTCCTGAAGGACGTGATCCGCAAGGAGTTCAAGAAGGCCAAGCCGACCTTCGAGCCCGAGATCAGCGCACACCACAACTACGTGGCCGAGGAGCGCTACGACGGCATGGACCTGCTCGTGACCCGCAAGGGCGCGATCCGGGCCGGTTCCGGCGAGTACGGGATCATCCCGGGTTCGATGGGCACGGGTTCGTACATCGTGAAGGGCCTCGGCAACGAGAAGGCCTTCAACTCGGCGTCTCACGGAGCGGGTCGGCGCATGAGCCGCAACGCGGCGAAGCGGCGCTTCTCGACGAAGGACCTGGAGGAGCAGACGCGGGGCGTGGAGTGCCGTAAGGACTCCGGTGTCGTGGACGAGATTCCGGGTGCGTACAAGCCGATCGAGCAGGTGATGGATCAGCAGCGGGACCTCGTCGAAGTCGTGGCGAAGCTGAAGCAGGTCATCTGTGTGAAGGGCTGAGGGCGAGACGAGTGCTACTGCGGGGCCGCGGGGCTGTTGAGCTTCAGCAGGATCCGGTCTTCGTCTGCGCTCCAGCGTCGCTGTGTGTGAGCGGCACGCATTCCTGCCAGGTGCTGGGCCGCCTCCATCATGTAGAGGACGTTGTACATGTCGTCGCGGGCGTTGCGCTTGAGCGTGCGCTCGGCTCCGGTCACATTTCTGCCGCGTCGATCAGGCCTCGCAGATCCTCGCTGCCGTGACTGTTGGCGCAGTCAGCCATCAGGAAGTAGTCCCTTCCATGTTGGTCAGGCCCTCGGTCAGGGATGCCGCCCTGCCGAGGGCCGTCGAGTTGACCCCTGTGGGTTATGCGAGCCGTTTCTCCAGTAGCGTCACCGCGTACGGGCTGCCCGGCCCGCCGTTCTTTGCGCGCTGTTCGCCGACCACCTTGTAGCCCGCCGACTCGTAGTACGCGCGTAGGCGGGGGTTGGAGGCGAGGCAGTCCAGGCGGGCGTACGGGCGGCCCGTTGCGCTGATTCGGGACTCTGCTTTGGCGAGCATCTCGCGGCCCGTTCCCGGCGGGGACGTGTGGGGGGTTGTCATCAGGCGGTGGATGTAGCCCGCGTCCGCGGGGCGGGGGCCCCAGGCCGCCGGGTCCTCCCACCAGATTTCCCAGGCGCCGGTGAGGTGGGGACCGGCGTGGGTCAGCCAGACCTCGCCCCGTTCCATGCGGGTGCGGAAGTGGGTCTCGTCCTTCTCGCCCGGCTTCCACTGGTCGATGCCCCTCGCCAGCTGCCACAGGGCCGCCGTGTCGCGCAGGCGGACCAGGGACGGGGCGTCCGCGGGGATCGCCCTGCGGTGGGTCAGGGGTGGCCAGGTGGTGGGGAGGGGTTCCAGGAGGTGGGTGCGGAGGGTCGTGGAGAGGCGGGCCGGGTCCAGGCCGAGGGCGTCGGAGACGTACTGCTCGGTCGAGCCGTAGCGGGATTCGAGGGCCGTCAGGAACAGGCGCATCGCCGACTCGGGGGCGCGGCCGAAGCCCAGCCACGTCGGGAGGCTTCCGTTGTTGCGGGACCGCCAGCCGGCGAGCAGGGCGGGGGCGGCCAGTTCCGTGAGGCTGTAGTCCTCGGTGATCGTCGAGGCCGGGACGCCGAGCAAGTGCAGGACCAGTGCCGCCAGTTGGCCCGTGCGGTCCTTGCCCGAGGCGCAGTGGAAGGCCAGGGGGGACGCCGACTCCGCCGACTTCACGATCAGTCGCAGGGCCGCGCGGATCTCCTCCGTACCGTCCTCCGCCACCTCCATGTAGCGCTCGGCCAGGTACGGGCCCGGGTCGATGTCCGGGGCCAGCGCCGCCTGGTTGTACGGGCGGTGCTCGATGCTGAGGTTGTGGTACGTGAACGACGGGTCGGACGGGACACGGCCCCGCGCCTCCACCTCCCAGGGGTGGCGCAGGTCGATCACCGTGCGGATGCCGAGGGACAGGAAGCGGGACCAGTCCGCGGTGCCCGGTCGCAGCTTGCCGAGGGAGTCCGCGCGGTACAGCCGGCCGGGGCGGACACGCCGCCCGTCCGCTGTCCGGTAGCCGCCCAGGTCACGGAAGTTGCACAGCTTGTCGAAGGCTATGTGTCTGTCCACGTTCCGTGACCCTACGTCAACTCCACGCCTACTTCGCGTGCAGCACCGCGTAGATCATCACGAAGGCCACGATGTGGATGCCGAAGAGGAAGTACGCGAGGTAGTACCAGACGTACCGCTCGCGCTTCTTCTCCAGGGCGAGGCGCTGCCGGTCGGCGTCTTCGGGCATCACAGCTCCCGGTGGACCTTGGTGTTCGACGCCTGGGCGCGCGGGCGCAGGACCAGGAGGTCGACGTTGACGTGGTGGGGGCGGGTGACCGTCCAGGCGATGGTGTCCGCCACGTCGTTCGCGGTGAGCGGTTCGGCCACGCCCTGGTACACCTTCGCGGCCTTCTCCTCGTCCCCGCCGAAGCGGGTCAGCGCGAACTCGTCCGTCTTCACCATGCCGGGCGCGATCTCGATCACGCGGACCGGCTGGCCGACGATCTCCAGGCGGAGGGTCTCGGCGAGGACGTGCTCGCCGTGCTTGGCGGCTACGTAACCCGCGCCGCCCTCGTACGTGCCGAGGCCGGCCGTGGAGGACACGACGACGACCGTGCCGTCGCCGCTCGCGACGAGCTTGGGGAGCAGGGCCTGGGTGACGTTCAGGGTGCCGATGACGTTCGTCTCGTACATCGTGCGCCAGTCGGCGGGATCGCCGGTGGCGACGGGGTCGGCGCCGAGGGCTCCGCCGGCGTTGTTGACGAGTACGGCGACGGTCTTGAACGCCGTCGCGAACTCGTCGACGGCCGCCCTGTCCGTGACGTCCAGGGTGTAGGCCGTGGCCTGGTGGCCGGCGTCGTTGAGCTCCTTGGCGAGGGCCTCGATGCGGTCCTCGCGGCGGGCGGTGAGGACCACTCGGTAGCCGGCCTCGGCGAGCTTGCGGGCGGTCGCGGCGCCGATTCCGCTGCTTGCGCCGGTGACGATCGCGATGCGGGACGGGGCCATGGGGTTCGCTCCTCGGCGGGGTTTCGTGTGCGGGTTGCCTTGGAGAGTCTAGGCGCCGTGGGGGTTGCGCATTTTGGGCGGCTGCGGGTTCGTGGGGGCTTGTCGCGCAGTTCCCCGCGCCCCTTAGGTCAGTGTCCTCGCGGCGCCCACATGATTACGGCCATTCCCGCCAGGCAGACCAACGCGCCCGTCACATCCCAGCGGTCCGGGCGGTAGCCGTCCGCCACCATGCCCCACGCGATCGAACCCGCCACGAAGATGCCGCCGTATGCCGCCAGGATGCGGCCGAAGTGGGTGTCCGGCTGGAAGGTGGCGACGAAGCCGTACGCGCCCAACGCGAGCACCCCGCCGGCCATCCACAGCCAGCCGCGGTGTTCGCGTACTCCCTGCCAGATCAGCCAGGCGCCGCCGATCTCGAAGACGGCGGCGACCAGGAACAGGGCGGCGGAGCGGGCGATCAGCATGGCAGCAGCCTCGCATGCCCGCCGCCGCCCGCTCACCTGCCCACCCGCCCACTGTCACCTGATGGACGGCGCCTGTCCCGTGCCGCGCGTGGGATACATCCGTACGTCCACGTCGAGTGAGGAGTGGGTATGCGGAAGGTTCTTGCGGGGGTCGCGGCGATGGTGGCGGTCTGCGGGGCGGCCGGGCCCGCCGGTGCCGTCGGCGGCGGGCCCGAGGCCGACCTCGCCTATCACGGGGCCGCCTCGATGTCGGCCGGTCAGGCGTACGTACGGTTCACCCCGCGCAACCACGGGCCGTCCGCCGTGCCCGATGCCACGGTGCGGCTGCGCTGGTCGGAGCCGCTCGCCGACCGGCAGGAGCTGCCGGCGGGGTGCGCGCGGTCCGGGCCGAGCGGGGTGCTGTGCCGGGTGGGAGCGCTGGCGGCGGACGACCTGGGCGAGCAGATCAGTCTGCGGGTACGGCTGCGTGACGCGCCCACGGAGGTGCTGCTGGAGCTGGACACCGTGTGGAACGGCGGTGCGGTGGACCGGAACCGGGCCAATGACCGGCAGCGGGTGCTCGTGCTCGACACGGGGGACGAGTACTACTTCTGAGAATGCCCGCAGGGTCGCTGCGTCGTACGATTTCTGCACGGCGCAGGGAAGCGGGGGGAGGGGCGGTGCGGGTGGAGAGGAGTGGGGCCGTGGCGGGTGGTACGACGGCACGTGAGCGGCTGCTGGACGAGCTGTCCTCGGTCTCGCGCCGCTACATGGCCTCGTACGCCCTGTTCAACCAGGCCGTCGCCGACCACCTCGGGCTGCACCCCACCGATCTGCAGTGCCTGAACCTGCTCACGCTGGAGGGCGCGCCCGTCACGACCGGCCGGATCGCCGAGCTGACGGGGCTGACCACCGGGTCGGCGACCCGGCTGGTGGACCGGCTGGAGAAGGCCGGGTACGTGGTCCGGGAGCGGGACGCGGGCGACCGGCGCAAGGTGCTCGTGGCGACCGTGCCCGAGAAGATCGCTGAGTTCGGGCGGATGTGGGAGCGGCTGGGCGGCGGCTGGTCCACCCTCTTCGACGGCCTCGACGACCGCCAGCTCGCTGTGATCGTCGGGCACATGAGGCGGACGGTGGAGTTCAGCGGCGCGCAGGTGGCCCGGTTGCGCGCCGGTGAGGTCTAGCTGACGTCGGCCTCCGCGTCGTACCGCTCCCGCGCCTCGTGGACCTCCTCGATGTGGGTCTCCGCCCAGGTCTTCACCGCGGTGAGCAGGCAGGCCAGGCTGGCGCCCAGCTCCGTGAGCTCGTAGTCGACGCGGACCGGGACCGACGGGGTGACCGTACGGCTGAGGATGCCGTCCCGTTCCAGGGCGCGCAGGGTCTGCGTCAGCATCTTGGGGCTCACGCCGGCGATCTTGCGGCTGAGGTCGCTGTAGCGCATGGGGCCGCCGGAGAGGGCGGCGACGACCAGGCTGACCCACTTGTCGCTGAGCCGGTCGAGGAGCTGGTTGGTGGGGCAGGCCCGGATGAAGGCGTCGTACTCGACCCGTGCCTTCTCGCGCCGCTGACCCGCGGTCATGGTCGCCATGGCTTCCCTTCGGGGTATGTACGCACTCTCAGGTAACTACTTCCCGGAGGATAGTTCCTCTTCCTAGGGTTGTCACCGCCGAAAGGAAAGCGGCACAAATAACCCTGATTGGTGGGAAGTTGGTATGCGTGCAGCAGTGGTGAGGACCTTCGGTGGGGCCGAGGTCGTCGAGGTAGTGGAGCGTGCGGTGCCCGAGCCCGGCCCGCGGCAGGTGCGGATCAAGGTCGCGGCGGCCGGGCTCAACCCGGTGGACGCGGGCGTGCGGGGCGGGTTCTTCGGCGGCGCGGGCAAGGAGATCGGGCTCGGCTGGGACGTCGCCGGGACGGTGGACGCGACCGGCGTGGCCACCGCGTGGAGCGTCGGCGACCAGGTGGTCGCGATCGACCCCGGCATGGTGCGGCCGCTGGGCACGCACGCCGAGTACGTCGTGGTGGAGACGGACGCGGTGGCGAAGGCCCCGGCCACGGTGGACGCCGTGCACGCCTCGACCCTGCCGCTGAACGGCCTGACCGCCGTACAGGCCCTGGATCTGCTGGAGTTGACGGAGGGGCAGTCGCTGCTGGTGACCGGTGCGGCGGGCGCGGTCGGCGGGTTCGCCGTCCAACTCGCCGCGCGGCGGGGCCTGGTGGTGACCGCGCTGGCCCGGGAGGCGGACGAGGAGCTCGTACGGTCCCTGGGGGCCGCCCGCTTCACCTCCGGTGGTGTGGAGGCCGCGAGCTTCGACGGCGTGCTGGACGCGGCCGTCCTCGGCGAGACGGCCCTGGCGTGGGTACGGGACGGGGGCGCGTACGTCGGCGTCCGCCCCGGCGCCGAGCCGGCCTCGGTGCGGGGGGTGCGGTCGACCCACGTGGCCGTCGGCGCCGACGGCCGCCAACTCGCCGAACTGGCAGGGCTGGTGGACGAGGGTGTGCTCACCCTCCGGGTCGCGGAGACGTACGCCCTGGAGGACGCCGCGAAGGCCCACGCCCGCCTGGAGGAGGGCGGGGTGCGCGGCCGGTTGGTCCTCGTCCCTTGATGGGGCTGGGGCCTGAAGGGGTGGCGGGGACATGCCCTCAGGGGCGCGGGGCTGTAAGTGCCCCTGCCGGGGCCGGCCCACGCGGCAGCGCCCCGAAGTAGACAGCCGTCAAACCGGCGGAGCCACCCGCGTCGGCCAGTTGCTGCACCGCGTTGTTCAGCCGGAGGTCCTGGCCGCGTAGGCGGTGGGTGGCACTCCGACCGTCGCCGTGAAGTCCCGTACCAGGTGGGCCTGGTCGGCGTAGCCGAGGTCGGCCGCCAGGGTCGCCCAGTCCACCTCGCGGTCCGTCTCCGCGTGCTCCAGCGCCTCGTGGATGCGGTAGCGCAGGATGACCCACTTCGGGCCGACCCCGACGTACCCGGCGAACAGCCGCTGGAGCAGTCGTACGGACATCCCCTCGGCGTGGGCGAAGTCGGCGACGCGGCGGATCGTGCGGTCGGTGCGGATGTGTTCGACGAGCGTGGCGGCGAGGTCGGCCTGGGGGTCGGGGCGGGGGGTGAGGGAGAGGAGGTAGGCGTCGAGGGCGGCGACGCGGGCCGGCTCGTCGTCCGGGGCGAGGACGGCGCGGACGGTGGCCGGGGTGGCCGTCGGGAAGGCGGCGGGGAAGTCGACGCGCCGGCCCGTCCACTCGCTCACCGGGTGGTCCGGCGCGAAGGGGCGGAAGGCGCCGGGGCGGAACTTGACACCGCAGACCCGCCCCCGCCCCTCCAGTTTCTGGGCGAAGAGGCCGGACGGGATGCCCGCGAGCTCCACGAAGGGCTCCTGGCCCGCGAGCCGCTGGAAGACGAGGTGGACCGCGGGGTGCGGGACCACGTGCGAGACGTACGGCTCGGGCAGGTCCCAGTCGATCAGCCAGTAGTGCTCGACGTACCGGCGCAGCGGCTCGGCGGGCTCGGGGCGGCGGAAGTCCACGTGGGCGAGGAAGTCCGCGGCGCCGACGATGCCTCGGTGGTCACGGCGTGGGGCGGCCATGTCGGGATGGTAGGACGGGGCACTGACAGTCGCCGGGGTCGGGGCGGAATACGGGGGGCGTGGGGGTCGTTTCCGGGTATAGTTGAACAGTCAACAACCTGGAGGATGAGCGACCATGCAGTTCGGGATCTTCAGCGTCGGCGATGTCACGCCGGACCCGACGACCGGGCGTACGCCGACCGAGCGCGAGCGCATCAAGGCCATGGTCGCGATCGCGCTGAAGGCCGAGGAGGTCGGCCTGGACGTCTTCGCGACCGGCGAGCACCACAACCCGCCGTTCGTGCCGTCGTCGCCGACCACCATGCTCGGTTACGTCGCCGCGCAGACGGAGAAGCTGATCCTCTCCACCTCCACGACGCTGATCACCACCAACGACCCGGTGAAGATCGCCGAGGACTTCGCGATGCTCCAGCACCTGGCCGACGGCCGGGTGGACCTGATGATGGGCCGCGGCAACACCGGCCCGGTCTACCCCTGGTTCGGCCAGGACATCCGCCAGGGCATCAACCTCGCCATCGAGAACTACGCCCTGCTGCGCCGCCTGTGGCGCGAGGACGTGGTCGACTGGGAGGGCAAGTTCCGCACCCCGCTGCAGGGCTTCACCTCCACGCCGCGCCCGCTGGACGGCGTACCGCCGTTCGTCTGGCACGGCTCGATCCGCTCGCCCGAGATCGCCGAGCAGGCGGCGTACTACGGCGACGGCTTCTTCCACAACAACATCTTCTGGCCGGCCGACCACACCAAGCGGATGGTCGAGCTGTACCGGACGCGGTACGCGTACTACGGGCACGGGACGCCGGAGCAGGCGATCGTGGGCCTCGGCGGCCAGGTCTTCATGCGGAAGAACTCGCAGGACGCGGTGCGTGAGTTCCGCCCGTACTTCGACGTGGCGCCGGTGTACGGCCACGGGCCCTCGCTGGAGGAGTTCACCGAGCAGACCCCGCTGACCGTCGGCTCCCCGCAGGAGGTCATCGAGAAGACCCTCGCCTTCCGCGACTACGCCGGTGACTACCAGCGCCAGCTGTTCCTGGTGGACCACGCCGGGCTGCCGCTGAAGACGGTCCTGGAGCAGATCGACATGCTGGGCGAGGAGGTCGTGCCGGTGCTGCGCAAGGAGTTCGCGGCGGGCCGCCCGGCGGACGTGCCGGAGGCGCCGACCCACGCGTCCCTGCTGGCCGCCGCGCGGAAGGAGGTCGTGGCATGAGGCTCGTCGTGGTCTCGGCCGGGCTGAGCGTCCCGTCGTCGACACGGCTGCTGGGCGACCGGCTGGCGGCGGCGGTGGGACGGGCCACGCCCGGGGAGACGGACGTGGAGGTGGAGGTGGTCGAGCTGCGGGACCTCGCGGTGGAGATCGCCCACAACTTCACGAACGGGTTCGCGGGCAAGGCCCTGTCCGCCGCGCAGGAAGCGGTGACCGCGGCCGACGGGCTGATCGTGGTCACGCCGGTGTTCTCGGCGTCGTACAGCGGCCTGTTCAAGTCCTTCTTCGACGTACTGGACAAGGACGCGCTGGCCGGCAAGCCGGTGCTGATCGCGGCGACTGGCGGCACGGCCAGGCACTCGCTGGTCCTGGAGCACGCGCTGCGTCCGCTGTTCGCGTATCTGCGGGCGGTGGTCGTGCCGACGGGCGTCTACGCGGCGTCGGAGGACTGGGGCGCGGAGGGTCTGGACGGCCGGATCGAGCGGGCGGCGGGGGAGCTGGCGGCGCTGATGCGGGGCCTGTCGGCGACGAAGCGGCAGGTGAGGGACGAGTTCGAGGTGGTGCCGTTCGCCCAGCAGCTGGCGGCGCTGTCACCTGCGGAGCGGGCGGGCGTCTGAGGACGGGGTTTCCAGCCCGTCCGGCGTTTGAGGACGAGGCCGTTCAGGCCGAAGGGGGGTCTGGGGGCGCAGCCCCCAGGTGCGGGGCACCGACGGTGAGAAGACGGTAGGCGTCGGCCGTCGGTTGCCCATGTGACGGTGAGAGGCCGGTAAAAAGGGTGATCGTCGGTTCGCTCACCGCCGCTGAACCGCCGGAGGCCTTGGCAGTATGGATCCGTGCCCCAAACCGTGCTGCTCGCCGAAGACGACCGCGCCATCCGCCACGCCCTGGAACGCGCCCTGACCCTGGAGGGCTACCAGGTCACCGCGGTCGCCGACGGCGTCGAGGCGCTGGCGCAGGCCCACAAGACCCCGCCCGACGTGCTCCTCCTCGACGTGATGATGCCCGGCATCGACGGCCTCCAGGTCTGCCGGGTGCTGCGCGCCGAGGGCGACCGCACCCCGATCCTCATGCTCACCGCCCTCGTGGAGACCGCCGACCGCATCGCGGGCCTGGACGCCGGCGCCGACGACTACGTGGTCAAGCCGTTCGACGTCGAGGAGGTCTTCGCCCGGCTGCGTGCGCTGCTGCGCCGCACCAGCCCGGACAACGGCGCCGTCGTCGACGTACCGAAGGAAGTACCGCCGTCCTCCGACCGGCAGATCGAGGCGGCCGGCCTGCGCATGGACGTACAGGCGCGGCGCGCGTGGCGCGGCGAGCGGGAGCTGGAGCTGACCCGCACCGAGTTCGAGCTGCTGGAACTGCTCGTGCGCAACGCCGGCATCGTGCTCGACCACTCCACCATCTACGACCGCATCTGGGGCTACGACTTCGGCCCCGGCTCCAAGAACCTCGCGGTGTACGTCGGCTACCTCCGCCGCAAGCTGGAGGAGCCCGGCGCCCCCGCCCTGATCCACACGGTCCGCGGCGTGGGTTACGTGCTCCGGGAGGACTGAGTGGGCAGGCTCCGGCGGCTGCTGGCGCGACGGCGGCCCGGGCTGGTGTCCCTGCGTACCACCTTCGCCGTGTCGTTCGCGGCGGTGACGGCCGCCGTGACCGTGCTGGTCGGGGTGCTGTCGTACAGCGCCGCCGCGCGGCTCGTGCGGGTGGACCAGGAGTCGGTGTTCGACCAGGTCGTGCAGGATCTGCGGGACGAGGTGCGGCAGCACGACATGCCGCCCGAGGACTTCTACTCGTCCGCGCCGGGCCACGACATCGTGCGGCCGGCCCGGACGGACGTGCAGGTGCTGGGCCCGGACGGCAATGTCGTCGACAGCGGCAGCCCCGCGCTGCCCGTGACCGCCGCCGACCGGAGCGTGGCCGCCGACCGGACCGCCGGGACGATGGTCGAGCACAAGGACGTCGACGTCGCCGCGGACGTCTACCGCATCGCCACCGTCTCGCTCGGCGACGGGAGGGGCGCCGTGCAGGTTGCGCAGGAGTTCAGCGACACCGAGGACCTCCTTCGCGCCCTCCAGCAGCGCACGCTGATCCTGATGGCCGCGGTCGTCACGGCCGCCGGTCTGTTCGGCTGGTGGCTGGCCCGGCGTATCACCCGTCGCCTCATCATCCTCACCTCGGCCGCGGAGGACGTCGCCCGCACGCGTCGGCTCGGCATCGAGGTGCCCGTCACCGGATACGACGAGGTGGGCCGGCTCGGCCGTGCCTTCGACCGGATGCTGGGCCGGCTCGCGCAGTCCGAGGAGGACCAGCGCCGTCTGGTCCAGGACGCCGGCCACGAGCTTCGCACCCCGCTCACCTCCCTCCGCACCAACATCTCCCTCCTCCGCCGCATCGACGAACTCCCGCCCGCCACCCGGGACGACCTGGTCGCCGACCTCTCCCAGGAGGCCCGCGAACTGACCGACCTGGTGAACGAACTGGTGGACCTCGCGGCCGGGCAGTCCGACACGGAGCCGCCGCAGCGGGTCGACCTCGCGGACATCGCCGAGGACGTGGCCGGGCTCGCCCGGCGCCGTACCGGGCGGGAGGTCACGGTCCGGGCGAGCGGCGACACGTCCACGGACGGGCGGCCCGGCATGCTCCAGCGCGCGATCTCCAACCTCGTCGAGAACGCGGCGAAGTTCGACCGCGACGGCACGGGCCCGATCGAGATCGCCGTCTCGGGCCCCGCCCGCCCCGGCACGGTCCGCGTCGAGGTCCTCGACCGCGGGCCGGGCATCGCCGACTGCGACCTCATCCGAGTCTTCGACCGCTTCTACCGCGCCGCCGACGCCCGCTCCCTGCCCGGGTCCGGGCTGGGCCTGTCGATCGTGCGGGAGGTCGCGATGGCACATGGCGGCGCACCTTTCGCGACCCAGCGGGACGGGGGTGGGGCGGTCATCGGGTTCACGGTGGGCGGGGTGGTGGATGGTGGGGGACGCGCCGGAGGGTGAGCAGTGGGCGCGTCTGGGGTTGAGGGGGGCGTCCGGGGTTGAGCGGGGGGTGCCCGGCGGGGGCGGCCGAGGGTGATGAAGGGCGCTTGGGTGGCGGAGGGTGATGAAGGCGCCGGGGCGGCGGAGGGTGTTGGACTGTGATGGACGCCGGGTCCGGGCATCTGGTCTGGGCTGAGCAGCGGCTGGCGGACGGTTCCGTCGGGCCCGGCGTGCGTGTGTTCCGGCACGGGTCCGCTGTCGCTGTGGCCAGTCCCGGGCTGTCCGGGCGGGACCGGATCGCGGTCGCGGGGGAGCCGGGGGACGCCCTGGAACTCGTACCGGATGTGCTGCGGGAGGTCGGGCCCGAGTACCGGCCCTTCGGGGACGCGGAGTTGATCGGCGCGCTGGTACGGGGGGTTCCCGGGCTGGAGGCGGGCGGCGGGCCGTTCCTGTGGATGGAGACGGCAGAGGTACCGGCGACGGACGCGGCCGGCGTGCGCTGGCTGGACGTTCGGGGTGAGCGGGCCGCGGCCGGGCTGTTCCACGGCCATTTCGCCGACTCCTACGCCCAGCCGGGACGGCCCGGGGTGCGCCGCTGGGCCGGGGTGTACGGGGAGGACACGCTGCTCGCCGTGGCGGCGGACGCCTGGTCCGGGGCCGGATGCGGCTTCATGGCGGGGGTGGTCGCGCATCCGCGGGCCCGGGGGCGGGGACTGGGCGCGGCCGTCTCACGGTTCGTGGTCGAGGCACTCGTACGGGAACACGGCCGGGCCGCGCTCATGGTGGACGCGGACAATGCGCCCGCGATCGCCGCGTATGAGCGGGCCGGGATGTGGGGGAGACGGTTCGGGGCGGCGGGGGTTGTGCGGCGGTGAAGGGGCGGGCGGCCGCGAGGTGTTGGTGGGGTGGTGTGGTGGTGGTCGCGTGTCGGTCCGCGGTCCCTTGCGGTGATACGGCGGGGCGCCGGTGTTCGTCAGCCGTCAGCCGTCAGCCGTCAGCCGTCAGCCGTCAGCCGTCGGTCCGGTGCGGCTACGCGGTCGGCTGCGAGTGCCGTCGGTCGGACTGCTGTCGGGGTGCCGTGGGACGGGAGGCGTGCTGCGGGGCGGGAAGTGTGTCGGCGGCCCCACCCCGGGAGCGGGTTTCCGGGGTGGGGCCGGCCGGGTGCCGTCAGGGCCGGGTCCCCCGGGCCGGGGCCTGAGCGGCGGTGGCCAGCAGCCCGAAGGCCGCCAGCGTGAGGCAGACGAAGACCGCCACGGCGATCTCGGCCCAGCGTGGGGCGCCGTCGTCGAAGTAGACGCCGAAGCCGAGGGCCGCCGACACGAAGCGGGAGCCCAGCACGGTCAGCAGCCCCGGGGTGCGGCCGCGCACGGCCGGCAGGGCCGCGGCGAGCGTGATGATCCCCAGCGCCGTGCCGACGAGGACCACGAAGGCCGGCGGCGCGTCGTCCGCACCGATCCCCGCCGTACCCGCGATGTCGGCCAGGCCGAGCAGGGCGCAGATCCCGAGCGCGACGGTCCGGGCGAGCGGGCCGCTGGTGAGGGCGTCGGCCAGGGTGGGGGTCGTGGTGGACGTGGGAGTCGTGGTTGTAGTCGTGGACATGGGGGCCTCCTGGTGATCAGACGTGTGTGGTGATGTGGGTGCGGGGCGGACGTGGGGCGGTGGGCTCATGCCGCCGTACGAGGGCTACGGCGCCCACCACCGCCAGCGCCACGAACTGCGGGGCCGGCGCCTCCGAGCCGAACGCCGCGAACTGGACGAGCAGGCCCGCCCCGCCCCCGACCAGCACCCAGCCGGTCCAGCGGCGCAGCACCCGGGTACGGACGACCTCACCGCCGTAGACGAGAAGCGCGGTCGAGGTGAGCAGGCCGTACGAACCGGCGAACAGGCTCGCGCTCCAGCTGTTCAGCGGCCAGTACCAGCCGGGCACGTGCGCTCCGGCGTCGCGCGCCGCCCAGGTGGAGACCGACAGGTCGAAAGAGTAGCTGACCAGGAGCAGGGCCGAGCCCGTGGTGAAGAGGGCGAGGGCGCAGCGGGCCGGGGTCGTGTCGATGAGGCGGGCCAGCGCGGCCGTCGCGGCGATGCTCACCGCCGTGCCGGCCATGAGCAGCCACATGCCGGTCTGCCAGGCGCCGAGCCGGTCGGGCAGCAGCGCGAGCGCGTGCCGCGGAGAGGCGGTGAAGAGGTCCCACAGGCGGGGGTTGACGACACCTGCGATCGGGAGGAGGCCGGCGAGGAGCAGGAGGGCGCCGGTGCCGCGTACCGTGCGCATCGCTCACACCCCCCGCGCGTCCGCGACGACCTCGACCAGGGCGAAGAAGTCCGCCGTGACGCCGGCCATCGCGGCCTCCCGCGACCGGCTCTCGACGAACCTCTTGAACGCCCCGGCGGACTCTTCGTCGTCGAACACCATCGCGGTGTGCGACTTGCCCGTCTCCGCGTCCCGCATCCAGTACCCGGTCACGAAACCGGGCTGCTTCCGGGTCAGCGGCACGATCTGCTCGTGCAGGGTGCGCTGCTGCTCCTCGTGCCGGCTCTCGTCCATGCTCCAGACGCCAACGACCGCGTACATGACGCTCGCCTCCTGCCGGGGTGCCGGGGTGCCGGGGTGCCGGGGTCGGGTCGGTCTCGTGTCCCCGACCACGACGCTAGGAGGCGACAGGCGGCCCGCCATCCGGGAAACCACTCACGGCACCACTCACGGCACCACTCACGGCACCACTCACGCCGTCACTCAGGTCCGGCGTGCGTACCAGGCGGCGATCTGGGCCCGGGAGTCGAAGCCGAGCTTGGTGAGGATGTGGGTGACGTGGTTCTCGGCGGTGCGCTCGGACAGCCGGAGCCGGCCGGCGATCTGCCGGTTGCTGAGCCCTTCCGAGACCAGCGCGGCGACCTCCTCCTCGCGCGCTGTCAGCACGCCCTGCGGGCGCGCGGTGCTGCCCCGGAGCTCGGTGATCCACCGCTCCAGCGGGCCGAGCCCCAGGCGGCGCGCGACGGCCGAGGCGGCGGTGAGGTGCTCGGCCGCGGCCTTTGCGTCGGCCGGGCCGCGGCGGGCGAGCAGCATACGGGCCGTCTCCAGCCGGACGTATGTCTCGTACGGCGGTGAGCCCGTCGCCCGGCAGGACGCGAGCGCGGCGTGCAGATGCCGTTCGGCGGCCGCCCAGTCCTCCAGGAGGGTCGCGAGCATGCCCAGGTAGAGGGCGACCGGACCGCTGGACGGGTTGTGCGCGCCGGCGGTGACATGCCGGTCGGCGTACGGCAGGAGGTCGTCGTAGAGGAGTACGGCGGACTCGCGGTCCCCGAACACGGAGGCCAGGTGGGCGTTGGTGGTGCCGACGACGATCCACTCCGGGAGGCCGCTGGGCACGTCCCGCAGATACGGGGTGATCGCGCCCCACACCTCGGCGGCCTCGTCGGTCCGCCCGGCGCCGACGAGCATTTCGGCGAGCCAGCCCATCGCGATGAACGGCCCTCCGGCGATGAACTCCCGCACCCCCGCCTCGACTTCCTCGAAACCCTCCCCGGTCTGCAGGGCCAGACGGGACCGGAGTACGAGGTCCAGGAACTCCGCGCCCTCGTGCCCGCCGCGCCGGCCGATCTCCAGTGCGCGGTCGGCGAGTTCGCGGGCGGCCTCGTGGCGGCCCTCGTACAGCGCGAGGCAGGCCCTGATCCGCAGCAGGCGCCACTGCCACAGGGGTTCCTTCATGCGGGTCACGAGGTCGGTGAACTGGGCGAGCTCGGCGTCGAGTTGGAGGCGGCGGCCCAGTTCCCAGAAGGCGTCCAGGCGCCAGGCGTGGCCCCAGGCGGCGGGTTCCGGGCGGCCGGTCTCGCGGGCCAGGCGCAGGGCGCGTTCGCCGAGGGAGAGGCGTTGCAGTACGTGGCGGCCGTCCACCAGTGTCGTGGTGCGGGCCTGCAGGGCGAGGAACAGGGCGTCCGCGTCACCGCAGGCCTCGGCGGCGGCGAGGGCGCGGCGGCCGGCCTCCTGGGTCTCCTCGCCGCCGGCGAACGGGTCGGTGGTGACGGCGAGTTGGGCGAGGACGCGGGCCTCCCGTACGGGGTCTTCGGCGGGGGCGTTGTGGAGCAGCTCCAGGGCCGTCTCGCTGAGGGCGTGGAGTTCGGTGGTGAGGGGGGAGTTGGTGATGCCGCGTACGACGGTTACGGCGTCGGCGACGGTCTCGGCGTCGCCGGCCGCGGTGCCGAGTGCGGCGGCCTCGCGGCAGGCGCGCCAGGCCTCTTCCACGGCGCCGGAACGGAAGGCGGAGCCGGCGAGGTCGAGGAGCAGGCGGGGGCGGTGGCGGTCTCCGTCCGGTACGAGGGGGAGGAGTTTCAGGGCCTCTCTGTACTGGAAGGCGGCGTGTTCGTAGGCGAGTTGGTCGTGGGCGCGGCGGGCTGCCGCGCGGGTGGTGGTGAGGGCCTCGGTGGCGGCGGTACGGGGGGCTGCCTGGCGGAGGTGGTGGGCGAGGGCGTCGATGGGGCCGGCGGTGTTGGTGAGGGCCCTTGCCGCGGCGGCATGGAGCTGTTGGCGTTCGGTGGTGGGGAGTTCGGCGTAGAGGGCCTCTTGGGTGAGGGCGTGGGAGAAGCGGAGGGTGTGGGGGGTGGGGGTGCTGACGAGCCCTGCGGAGCGGGCCTCGTCGATGTGCCGCAACACCTCGGCTTCGCCATCGCCGTATGCCTTCCCACCCGCACCACCCGTGACAGTCTCGTGGTCGGGTGCGGGTGGCCCCTGCGGGGCGGACTCGCCGTCGGCGACTGCGGGTTCGTGTTCATTCGCTGCTGCGGGTGCGTGCGCTTGCGCCGCTGCGAGTGCGCCCGCCCGCGCCGCTGAGGGTGGGTCCGCCTGCGTCGCTCCGGGTGCGTGCGCCTGCGTCGCTGCGGGTGGGTCTGCCTGTGCCGTCGTGGGTACGTGCGCCTGCGCCGCCCCGGGTGGGTCTGCCTGCGCCGCCGTGGGTGCGTGCGCCCGTGCTGCCGCGGATGCGTCCGCCCGCGCCGCCGTGGGGCCGTCCGCCCGTGCCGCCGTAGGGCCGTTCTGGACCGTCGCTGTCAGGAGTTGGATCGTGAACTCGCGGCCCAGTACCGAGGCCTGGCGCAGGGTCTGTCTGCAGGCGGGGGTCAGGCGGTTCAGGCGGCTGCCCACTGCTTCTCTCACCGTGCGGGGGAGGGGGAGGAGGCGGCCGTCCTGGGAGGCGGGGGCGCGGTCGTGGTCTTGGTCGTGTTCGTGACCGTGATCGTGATCGTGTTCGTGGGTGTCGGAATCCAGTAGGCGGACCATTTCCTTGACGAACAAGGGGTTTCCTTCGCAGCGTTCCTGGACGACCTTCAGGAGGCGGGGGTCGGGGGTGTGGCCCAGGGTGTGTTCGGCGAGTTCGGTGACCTCGGGCGGGGTGAGGGCGCCGAGGGTGAGGGAGCTCGCCGTGCGTTCGCGGGCGGCGGCGCGCAGGACGGTGCCGGCCTCGCCGTACGCGAAGGCCTCCTGACCGCGGTAGAGCCCGGCCAGCAGCACCGGGTCGTCGGCCACGGCCGACGCGGTCCACTGCAGCAGCCGCAGGGATGCCTCGTCGGCCCAGTGCAGGTCGTCCACCACGACGAGCAGACCCTGTTCCGCGGCCGCGGCGCGGAGTTCCTCGACGGCATGGTCGAAGACCTGGAAGCGGTTCTCGGGGGCGGCGGCGGGATCCGCGAGCGTGCCCGCCGGGCGGCCGACGCCGCGCAGGATCTGGACCCAGGGCCAGTACGGCGCCGTACCGCCGCCCTCCAGACACGCGCCCCAGGCCACCCGCATCCCGGCCGTTCGGGCGCGCCGCCCCAGGGCGTGCGCCAGCGCGGTCTTCCCGGCCCCGGCCTCCCCCTCGACGAGCACCAGCCCGCCCCCACCGGCCCGCGCCGCCGCCAGCCGCCGCTCCAGCACGGCAAGCTCCCGCCCACGCCCGACGAACTCGCCGCCGAGGATGTCGTCCATCACCTTTCCAGCGTAGGGGCGACCGCGGTGAGCAGCGGGTTTTCTGCGGAGTGCAGGGGGCGCACGGGGACACGACGACGACGCGTCCCGAGAAGACCGGCGTCAGGCCAGGCGCGCCGTGTCCAGCAGTTCCCTGGCCATCCGTGCCGCCGGTTCCTCCGTCTGGTCGGCCACCTTGCGGAAGGTTTCCTGGGCCGCTCGGGCCGGCCAGGCCGGGGGGAGGTGGCGGGCCGGGAGGCGGGGGTCGGTGCGGATCGTGCCGAGCCATTCGCTGACCAGGAGCAGCCGGGTGCCGATGGGATCGTCGCCGGTGTCCGCGCCGAGGTGGGCCGTCCAGCGCTTGTCGAAGGTGACGTAACGCGCGGCGATGCTCTCCAGGTCCCACGTGTCTCTGATCATCAGCTCGATGTCCGTGGCCTGGTCGGCCTGCGCGTGGAAGATCTTCACGTGGGCGGCGAGGCCCAGTTCCGCGACGATCGAAGAGACGTCGACGTGGCCGGGGGCGATCCACAGGCCGCTGTACAGCGCGCCGAACCCGGACCAGGTCAACTGGGAGCGCAGGTCGTGGCGTTGGCGTTTCCAGGAGTCGGGGAGGGAGAAGCCGAGGAGGGTCCAGGAGCCGTCCCAGTCGTCGTTGACCGCGCCCTGCCGCCAGACCCGGTTGCGGCCGTCGTGCAGTACGGCCGTGGCCTGCGGGGTGAGGCCGAAGTACATCCGGCGCCCCTCGCGTTTGCGTTGCAGCAGACCCCGGTTGACCATCCGGGTCAGCGTGGAGCGCACGGCCTGCTCACCTACCCCGACCCGCCCGAGCACCTCGATGATGCTGCCCGAGTACACGCACAGGTCGCCCTGCTCCAGCACGTGGTTGCCGAAGAAGGCGAGCATGAGCGACTGCGGCCGCGGCTGCGAACCGCCGTCCGCCGCGTCGTCGCCGCCCGAGGTCTCCAGGATGCCGTCGTCCGCCACGATGGCTAGCGTACGTGTGCTCACCGACTCCCGGAGGTGCGAGGAAATGAGGGTTCGCTACCTGGGCGCCCCAGGCACGCCGCCCGACCCGCTCGACGGCAGGTACCACTTCACCCCCGGGCAGGAGTACGTCGTACTCGAACTCCATGTCCGCAGCGACGGGTCCTCCTCCCTGCGCATCGAGCACTCGCCGCGCGACCTCGCCGGTCTGTACGGCGGGAAGTACTTCGAGCAGGTCTCCGATGTCATTCCGTCCCAGTGGAGCGTGGAGATCTACGCCCGTGGCGGGCTGAGCATGGGGCCGAAGGAGTGGATCGCGGGGGACTTCTGGGAGCGCATGATGGAGCGCGACCCGGAGGCGGAGGCCGACTTCGCGGCGGTCCGTGACGCGATCACGGCCGAGGATCCGGTGGCCTGAGACGGAGTGGGAGGGGGAGCGGTGGCGGAGGGATGCTCGTGAGCCGGACGCTCGTACACGCCTGTCTGCGCGACGGAGCGGGCGGCAGCCCGACCGTGGTGGTGCTGGACGAACCGGCCCTGAGCGACGAGGAGCGGCGGCGCGTGCCGCTGGAGTGGGGCACGTCGCATGCTGTCTACGTCCAGGTGCGCCCCGGGCCCACGGTGGACCTCCGCTTCTTCACCGCGGAGGGCGAACTGCCGGCCTGCGGACACGGCACGGTGGCCGCGCTGGCCCTGCTCGCCTCCCGGTCCGAGGGCATGGCCGAGTCCGGGCCGGGCGCCGGGGAGGGATACCGAGCCACCCTCCGCGCGGCGGGCCGCGTCTTCGACGGCTGGGCGGAACGGGACGGCGACCACCTCACCGCGGCCTTCGACCCCGGCCCCGTGGCCCTGCGCGCGCCCACCGGAGCCGAACGCGCACTCGTGCTGCCCGCGCTGGGCCTGACGCCGGAGGAGACGGACCCGTCGCGGACACGGGTGGCCGGGGTCGGCCGGGAACGGCTCCTGGTCGGCGTCCCCACGCGTGAACGCCTCGCCGCCCTCGCCCCGGACCCCGACCGCCTCCGCGCGGCCTGCGACCGCTTCGGCCTGCTCGGCGCGTACGTCTACTGCGCGCCCTCTCCCGAAGGACGGCTGGCGGCCCGCATGTTCGCGCCGTCCATCGGGGTCCCGGAGGACATCGCCAACGCGAACAGCACCGCCTGCCTCGCCGCACACCTGGCGCCACGGGGCTTCACCGGGATCGCCGTCGACATGGGCGACACACTCGGCAGCCCGGCCACGATCACCGCAACGGCCCGCCCCGGCCCGACGGGCCCCCTGGTCCAGGTCGGCGGCAACGCCCACGTCACCGACACCCGGCGCCCGGCCCGGTGATCCAGTCGCCGGTCGCGGGGTCCGCTCGACGCGGGTGACCCCGTCCGGGACCGCTCCCCACGGGGCTCAGACCGCTCCCGGCGTGCGCAGCACCTCCACGATCCGCGCGACGACGGCCTCCGCGGCCCCTTTGCCGTAGCGGGAGTTCATCGCGCCGTAGGTGATCCGGTCGTAGGCGTCGGCGTCCGCCATGTACTTCGCGGCGCCGTTGACCATGGTGACGACGCAGGTGGCGGGGAAGGGGGAGGCTTCCCTCAGAGCCCTGCCCGTACGGGCGTTGAGCTCGGCCTGGACGCCCGCGAGGACGGTCTCACCGATCCGGGCCACCACGAACGGCGCCTCCGTCGTGCCGTCCGGGGTGAAGGCGTACCGCCTGCTCGGGCGCAGGGCGTGCAGGCCGGCGGGCGGTACCTGCGCGGGGACCGTCACCCGGTCGTGGACGACGCGCAGGGGGGTCGTCGGGAGCGTGGTGCGGATGCGGTCGGCGACCCGGACGGCCTCCTCCGCGAGCCGCTCGCCGAGCAGCTCCGCGAGCAGATGGCCGCCCTCGTGGGCGTCGGTCCGCCGTGGCGTCCCGCCGTCGTCGACCGTGGTGCGTACGGCGGTCAGGTACGGCGCCTGGTCGCCCGCCGCGCCGACCAGGAACAGCGCCACCGTGCCGTCCCCGTACCGCTCCTCGATCCGGCCGGTGGCCGCGCCCGCCAGGTCGGCGGTGACCTGCCGGCCGCCCTCGCGGGTCGTCGAGCCGTTCATCACGGACGGCTGCACCGCGTAGTTGACGAGTACGGCGACCGGGTGGCCGTCGGCGCCGTCGATCCGTACGACCCCCACGCCGTCGTCGGTCGGTCCGGCGTCGTCGGCGCCGAGCCACCAGCCGTGCGGGGTGGCCACATCGCGCTGGACCGCGATACGGCAGGAGCCGCGGCCGAAGCCGGTGCGTGCCGGGCGCAGGGTCCGCCGGGCCTCGGCGGTGGCCCGCGCCACCGCGTCGTCCACGGCGTCGGCCAGCCGGACCTGGCGCTCCCGCTCGGCCGCCGGGGCGCGCTCGGGCGGCAGCACGTGCGGCGCCGAGAAGGTGTGGCTCGCCACCACCAGGCAGTCGGGCGGGTCCACCGCGCCGACCCGGTGGACGGTCTCCCTGGTCCGGGCGAGCTGCTCGTCGGAGACCGAGGTCTGGTCGAGCACGGTCAGCGCGAGCCGCGTCCGCCCGTCGTCCAGGACGAGGACCCGGACGTACAGCGGATCGTGGACCGAGGTGAACCCGTCCAGCGGGAACAGGGAGTCCGGCAGCCGGACCTCGGCCTTTCCGGCGCCCGCGGTGAAGGAGGACTCGGCCGGGGACATGGCGGTCATCCTCGTCCGCCGGAGACCAGGTCCGTGATCAGGCCGACGAGCCCGTCCACGATGGCGTTCTCGGCGTGGCCGCGGGCGATCGGGCAGCCGTTGACGGAGTGCACGGGGCGGTCGAAGTGGGCGTCGTCGGGGAGGTAGCCGATGCGGTCGTTGGCGAGGGAGACCAGCAGGGTGCGGGCCAGCGGCGACTCGGCCCGGAGCCGGCGGTGGACCTCCGTGATGACCTCGCCGGACACCCCGGTCAGCGCTACGTCGCCGAGCGCGACCAGGGCCAGGCGCAGCGGCACGGTGTCGACGGTCTCCTGTCGCATGGTTTCCATGACGCCGTGTCCGGCCTTCACCGGGCAGGGGATGGTGCGCTGCCCGGCTCGGATCCGGACGCCTGAGGACGTCTCGCCGATCCGGTCCGCCACCCGCAGCACCTCGGTGCCGACGATCAGCCCCTGGGCGTCCATCGCCGCGTACGCGCGGGCCCGTTGGCGCTCGGTCGGGGCGACCCCGAACGGCAGTCCGAGATCGATGCGGGGAGCCTGGTCGCCGAGCGCGCCCGGCATCCACAGGGCCACCGTGTCGGTGCCGTGCTCCTCCCGCAGCGCGCGCTCGACATGGCGGCAGGCAGCTCCGGCCAGGTCCCCGCTGATCTCCCCGGTGCCGAACACCACCGTGGAGTGCACCGCGTAGTTGATCAGTACGGCGATCGGCTCGCCGTCCTCCGACTCGAACTTCAGCACCCACACCGTCTTGTCGGAGGGCCCGTCAGGGTTGTGCCCCAGGATCCAGCGGCCGTCGGCGTACTCCTCGCGGTTGACGTTGACGTCCGCGGTTCCGCTGCCCACACCGAAGCGGGCCGGGCGGGCGCCGGACCTGGCCTCGCGGAGCGCGGCGACGACACGGTCGTAGACGATCTCGGTGTACGCGAACGACTCCGGGCCGCCCGCGTGCGCCAGCGCGCCCGGTGAGACGTCCGCGATCCGGGGCGCGTTGTGGGTGTGCGTCGCCGTGATCACCACATGGTCGGCCGGGATGCCGAGTTCCCGCTCGATCCGCTCGCGGAGCGGGGTGATGTCACCCGCCTCGATCAGGTCGAGCGAGACCAGGGCGACCTCGGTCTCGCCGTCGTCCAGGTAGAGGGCGCGCAGGAACAGGGGGTCGTGCACCGCGGAGAAGGAGCCGGGCATGGGATGCAGGCCGGTCAGGTCCGCGGGCGTGATGTCGGTCCGGGTGACGCCGGCCCGCAACCGGCGGGACGGCAGGGGCACTTGGCGGGTGGGGGCGGTCAAGGGTTCTCCTGGAGCAGGGAGCGGTTGGTCCTCGCGACGGAAGCCGCGTACATCGGGGAAGGGGGGTTCGCGGTCGGGCGGCAGGTCCACCTGGAAGGTGTTGAGGACCAGGGCCAGGGTCGTGAAGGTGCCGAGTGCGATCACCAGGTCGACCAGGCCCTGTTCGCCGAACTCCGCCAGCGCGGCGGCATAGGTGTCGTCGTCGACGAAGTGGTCCGTCAGGG
Organism: Streptomyces cylindrosporus; assembly: GCF_022698165.1. Taxonomy (GTDB): domain Bacteria; phylum Actinomycetota; class Actinomycetes; order Streptomycetales; family Streptomycetaceae; genus Streptomyces; species Streptomyces cylindrosporus. The sequence continues at coordinate 65,475 of NZ_JALDAY010000022.1, read as the reverse complement.
CCTGGACGGCGAACCGGTGCAGGACCGCCTCGTCGGCGCGGCCGAACCCCGGGGGCTCGTCACGGGCCAGCCGTTCCAGCGCCGCGGGATCGACACCCGCCGCGACCGCCTTGCCGACGTGGGCCAGCCAGGAGTGCTGGGCGTCGAAGCGGCGCGCGACGACCAGGAGGGCCAGCTCGCGCAGCCGCTCCGGGAGGGCGGACTCCCGGGCGCAGTACGTGCTCAGCTCCTCCAGCAGGCCGCCTGGCACGGGGCTGCGCAGCAGCGCCTCGAACGGGCCGCGCACCGCGCCTCGGCGGTCCGTGATCGCCGCCCGCAGCCGGGCCTGCTCGGCGGTCATGCTGTCCAGCGGACTCAGGCGCATCAGCCGGTCACGCCCCCTTCGGTGAGGCCGCCCAGGACGCGTCGTTGCAGCACCGCGTAGACGAGGACGAGCGGCAGGCTGGTGAGGACGACATGGGCGAAGACCAGGTTCCAGCTGACGCCGTGCGTGGACGTCGACGCGAACTGGTACAGCGTCAGCGGCAGCGTGGCCCGCTCCGAGCCGCGCAGCAGGAACAGCGCGAAGTAGAAGTCGTTCCACACCGAGATGATCAGCATCACCGCGCTGGTGAACAGCACCGGGGTGAGCATCGGCAGCACGATCCGCCAGTAGATCTGCCAGCGGTTCGCGCCGTCGATCTGCGCGGCCTCCTCGAAGTCGTGCGGCAGCGTCCGCACGAACCCGGTCGCCAGGAAGACCACCACCCCGAGCCGGGTCCCGGCGATCACCAGCATGTAGCCCAACTGCGTCCCGTTGATACCGAGCCGGGTCAGCACGTAGATGGTCGGGACGATCGCGGGCGGCAGCACGATGGACAGCGCCGAGGTGTAGTACGCGAACCGCAGCGGCCGCGATCCGGACCGCGCGTACGACCAGGCCGCCATCGAGCCCAGCAGCAGCACGGCGAGGATCGTCGGCACGGCCATCAGCGCGCTGTTGCGCAGCCCGAGGAAGTACGACCCCTGCTCGATCACCGTGCGGTAGTTGGCCCCGCCGTTGAAGTGCTTCGGCCAGGCCAGGGAGAGGACGCTGGAATCGCCCTCCGTCTTCAGGGAGTTGACGATCAGCAGCCAGAACGGCACCACGATCCAGGGAATCGCGAAGAGCGTCAGCAGCAGGTAACGCACCCCGGTGCGTACGGCGTTCGTGTTCACATCGGCACCTCTCGCCGGCGCAGCCAGCTCATCATCGGGACGGCGGTGAGGATCACCATCAGGGTGACGACGAAGCTCAGCGCGCTCGCCGTGCCGAAGAAGCTCTGCCCGTACTGGGTGTAGACGGCCACGTTCAGCAGGGTCGTCGCATCGCCAGGGCCGCCGGCGGTCGTCGAGAAGACCACGTCGAGGGCGCTGAACGCGCCGACCAGCGAGACGGTGACATTGAAGGTGACGGCCGGCGCCAACAGCGGCAGCTTGATCGACCAGAACCGCCGCCAGGCGCCCGCGCCGTCGAGTGTCGCCGCCTGGAGGACCTGTTCGGGGATGCGGTTCAGGCCGGCGATGTACACCAGCGTGACCAGCCCGCTCAGCTTCCACGCGTCGATGGAGGCGACGGTCAGCAGCGCCGAGGTGTCGTGCCCGAGCCAGGCGTAGTGGAAGTCGCCCGGCAGCACCGCCGACAGGAACGCGTTCGCCGGTCCGTGGTCGTCCAGGACCGCCGCCCAGATGTAGCCGGCGGCCAGCGGCGAGATCAGCACGGGCACGAAGAACACCGAACGGAACACGGAGTTGACCCGGCCGGTCCGCTGCAGGGCGGTGGCCAGGGCGAGGCCGACGCCGTTCTGCACCACCATCGCGGTGACCGCGTAGATCGCCGTCACCGTGATCGCGTGCCGGAGGAGTCCGACCTGGTCGAGCAGCCTGAAGTTGTCCAAGCCCGTCCAGGTCAGGGTGGAGCTGTATCCCGTCCACCGGACGAAGGCGAAGAACGCGTTGGCGACGAACGGCAGCACGAAGAACACGAACACCAGGCAGATGGCGGGCAGGGCGAAGGCGTACTGATAGGCCCTGCGCCGTGGATACATCAGGGAGCGGCCCGCGGGCCGGCGCTTTTCCAGCGGCCGGACCGCGATCGTGGCCTTGTTCGTCGTCATGTCACTGCTTCGCCGCGGCCGCGGCCTGCTGGTAGAACGCCTGCATCTTCGCGGCCACCTGCTGCGGCGACTCCTGGTCGGCCAGCAGCTTGGAGGACTCGGGCCCGAAGTTGCCGAAGCCGGGGATCTCGGAGTTGAAGGAGAGGGTGGCTCCCTGGTCGTACGCCTTCTTCACGTCCTGGAGGAGGCCCTGCAACTCAGGGGTCGTGGTGCCGGAGAGCGTGGGGATGATCTTCGCCTCCTTGATGTAGTCGGCGTATCCGGCGCCGGTCGCGAACTCGATGAAGTCGACCGCCGCGCGTTCCTTCTCGGAGTCGCCGGTGCTCGGGACGTAGTAGGTGCCGAGCGGGCTGGGCGCGTAGTTGGCCACCGCCTTGGTCGCCGACACCCCGACGAATCCCACCGACGCGTCGACCTTGGCGGTGTCGCCGTTCGCGTCGGAGTTCAGCAGGCCGATGCTGTCCGAGTTCTGCGCCACCATCGCGGCCTTGCCGTCGAGGACCGCCTTCATCTGGTCCTCCCATTTGGCCGTGGTGCGGTCGGAGTTGAAGCAGCCGGCCGTGCGCAGCTTGTCGTAGGCGGTCAGCGCGGCCACGAAGGGGCCGTCCGCGTCGCTGAGTTTCGCCTTGCCGTTGAGGATCGAGGTGTCGTACGCCTGGTTCTCGTTGGACTCGGCCAGGTAGTTGAAGGCGCTGAGGATCTGCGGCGGCCACTGGGAGCCGCCCGCCTCGAACAGCGGGGCGACGCCGGGGGTCTTGGCCTTGAGGACCTTGCAGTCGGCCGCCAAGTCGTCGTACGTCTGCGGGGGTTGGAGTCCGGCCTTCGCGAAGACCTGCTTGTTGTAGAAGATCCCCGATATCGACAGGGCGCCGATGGTGGCCGCGTACGTCTTGCCGCCCACGCTGCCGGAGACCGTGGCGAGGTCGCCCTCCTTCGCCACGAAGGGGAGCTTGCTCAGGTCGAGCATGGTGCCGGCGGCGTTCAGCGAGAGCGCGTCGGTCCGGTTCCCGTGCCACTCCAGGATGTCGGGGCGGGCCCCGGTCGCCCACTTGGTCTGCACGGTGCTGGGGAAGCTGTCAGCGGGGATGTCGACCAGCTTGATCGTGTTGCCGGACTTCTTCTCGTACGCCTTGTAGAGGTCGAGCAGCGCCTTCGAGTCGGCGGTGTTGTGCCACAGCGTGAGCGTCACGCCCTTCGGCGCCGCGCCCTCGGTGTTCGCGACCTTGCCCGACGGGGCGGCGGTGCTGCCACCGGAACAGGCGGACACCGCGGCCAGTCCGAAGGCGAGCATCGCGGCGAGCATTCCCGGCCGTCCCCTGAAATTTCGCATGTCCTGTCCTCACGTCGAGCGGCTCCCGTGGCGGGGCGTCACGTTAGAGCGCACTCGGGCGACTTCGGCCACCTGCGGAGTGAACGCTTAAGTTGCGCGTTCGGCGGCCTTTGTCGTCGACCTTTGAATCCAACCCCCGGCAGGCTCCCGGCGCAGGTACGGAAGTCGTACGCACGCCCCGACCGCGTGCGACGGGCCCGACGGCGCTGTCAACCCGTACGACGCGCAACCTCAGCCTGCGCCACGGACGCTGTGAGTCCGTGCGCCGCCGGTTGTGGCCGGAGGGGCCCGAGCACAGCATGAGGCGACTCGTATCCGTTCATCGGTTGATCCGGTCATCCGTGGGCGGGCCGGGGACAGAGCCGCGCCATGAGCGGCGTACCCCGCTCGCCCTGGCTCGCCCGCAGACAGGGAGACTTCGTGAGTTCGAGAGACGTGCCCCAGCCGCTCCACGCCGACGCCGGGCTCGGCCGTCGTCGTTTCCTGGGCGGCGCGGCGGCCGGTGCCGCCCTTCTCGGCGGTGTGACGGCCGTCCCGGCGACGGCCGCCACGCGCGACACGGCGAGGTCCGAGGACCGTCCGGTGCGTACGGAGTCCGGGCTGGTGACCGGCGTGCCGTCCGCCCGCGACGGCGTCACCGTCTACAAGGGCATCCCGTACGCCGCCTCCACCGCCGGCGAGAACCGCTGGCGCCCGCCGCGCCCGGCGCCGTCCTGGAAGGGCGTCCGAGCCGCCGACACCTGGGGCGCGGCCTGCCCGCAGCCCGTCACCGGCATCGACGCCGACAAGGTGCCGCCGCTCAGCGAGGACTGCCTGAACCTCAACGTATGGACGAGCGCGGCCAGTTCATCCACTTCGGCGGTTTCGCGCGAGCGTCGCCCGGTCTTCGTCTGGATCTACGGCGGCCGCAACAGCGCCATGTGGGCCTCGCAGCCGGTGTACGACGGGGCGAACCTCGCGGCCAAGGGCGCGGTCGTCGTCACCTTCAACCACCGGGTCGGCGCCTTCGGCAACCTCGCGCACCCCGAGCTGAGCGCCGAGTCCGGGCACGCCGCCTCCGGCAACTGGGGGGTCATGGACACCGTGGCGGCGCTGAAGTGGGTGCGCCGCAACATCGCCGCGTTCGGCGGCGACCCGGAGCGGGTCACGATCGCCGGCTGGTCGCACGGCTCGTCGTTCGTCAACATCCTGATGATCTCCCGGCTGGCGCGCGGCCTGTACCACCGGGCCCTGCTGTCGTCCGGTGTGCAGTACACCAAGGACCCCGCGCTCGGTCATGTGGCGGGCGGCTACAGCACGTTGGCCGCCGCCGAGGCCAACGGCACCGCGTTCACCACGTACATGGGAGCCTCCTCGCTCGCCGGTCTGCGCGCGCTGTCCGCGGACGAGATCGTGGCCAAGGTCTACGCCCCCGGCGCCCCGAGCGCGGGCACCAGCTTCGGCAACGTCCTGGACGGCTATGTCCTGCCGACCACGTACACCGGCGCGATGACCTCCCGGACCGAGACCGACGTACCGGTCTACACCGGCAACAACAAGGACGAGAACGGCGCCTCGCCGACGCTGGCGATGACGGTCGCCCAGTTCCAGGCGTACGCGACGACCACGTTCGGCGACCGGGCGGCGGACTTCCTCGCGCTCTACCCGGCGGCCACCGACGCGGAGGCCGCCGCCCAGTACAACGCCTACGCCAGGGACGAGGAGCGGGTCTCCACCTTCCTGTGGGGCACCCAGTTCCGCACCACCGCCAGCAACCGCAGCCCCGTCTACAACTACTTCTGGAGCCACACCCCGCCGGGCACCGACACCAGCAACCCGATCATGCCGGGCCAGGACGCCGCGTCGGCGGGCGCCTACCACGGCGCCGACCTGTACTACCTCTTCGGCGGCCTCGACGGCACCGACCGCCCGTGGACCGACCAGGACCACACGATCGCCGACACGGTCTCGTCGTACGTCGTCAACTTCGCCGCCACGGGCAACCCCAACAGCCCGGCCCGCCACTCCGACCCACTGCCCGCCTGGCCGGCCCTGCGCACGGGAAGGCCGCTGTCGATGGAGATCGGCGACGGATTCGCGCCGGTCCCGGCGGCGGACAGCGATGCCAAGTACGCGTTCCTGAAGACGTACTTGGAGTCGCAGACGACGGAGTACTGAGAAGCGGACGGGGTGGGGGGCGGCCGGCGCCGAGGCCGCCCCCCGGACGCTACTTCTTCCGGCTCCCGTGGCCCGAGATGTCGGCGATCCAGGTCACGAAGTCGCCGAGGTCGATGTTGGCGCCGTGGCCCTGGTCCCAGTAGAAGAGGTAGTTGACGTCGTCGCCGAGGTTGTCCAGGGCCGTGGCCAGGTTGGCGGAGACCGTCAGCGCGGTGTCGGTGTCCTTGGTGCCCAGGCGGATCCACCAGTGCTTGGAGCGCCGGGAGTTGGGCTGGTCGGTGATGAAGTGCATCGGGTTCATCAGCCGCAGCTTCGCGGGGATGTCGCTCGCGACCCGCTTGGTGCTCAGGCCCGTGGTGTCGTTCTTCGCGCCGTACGCCGTGAAGTGGCGGGCCTCGGTGGTACCGGTGCCGAACTCGTTGTTCTCGCCGGCCGACAGGTCGAAGGCGTCGAACGCGGGCGTGGTCTTCTTGCGGGCGCCGACGTGCGCGAGGTACTGCGACCAGGTGAAGGTCGCCTTCTCGCCGTCCCAGCCGATGTCCGTGTTGGCGGCCAGGTAGGTCTCGCGGTCGGTGTCCGACAGGGCCTTGAGGTAGGTGGTGGCCGACGGGCGGATGAAGGTGTCGAGGAGGTAGTCGTCGTAGTTGCGGGCGGTGAGCGGGCCGAAGCCGTCCATGCCGCGCAGCTTCAGGGACGCCTGGTACTCCGCGAACTGGGCCTGGAGCTGCTTGGAGACCGTCTGGTCTACGACCGCGCCGGTGGTCTGCGTGACGTTGGTGCCCCAGTTCCACTCGTAGGCGCCGTCGGCGTGCTCCAGGTCGGCGATCGGGCACCAGGCGCCGGTCGCGAAGACCGCGTCGGACGCGTCGGCGGCGCCGATCTCCTTGAGGTACTCGGCGTACAGCGGGCTGTCGCCGGACGCGCCGACCAGCGCGGACAGGGCGCCTCCGGCGCTGACACCGGCGGAGATGATCCGGTCGACGTTGCCGGGGATACGGCCCTTGTTCGACCTGATGTACCGTACGACCGCCTTGAGGTCGACGATCGCGGCGGGGGCCGTGCCGTAGTACTCACCACTGGAGTTCGTCAGCGAGCGGCCCCGGGCGCCCGGCTCCACGACGACGTATCCCGCCAGCAGGGCCATCTTCGGCATGGCGGCGGCACCGCCCCCGCCCGGCTCCGGCGTCGCGGTGGCAGTGGCGGTGGCAGACGCAGAAGCAGAAGGAGACGCGGACGCGGACGGAGACGCGGAGGCCGAGGCCGAGGGACCGCTTCCGCCGTTCGGGGGCGTCCCGGTCATCGCGGCGCCGCCGACACCCGTGGCCGTCGCGACGGAGGACGGCATGTAACCGGCGATCACATTGGACACGACGATCGGCGCGTCGCTCGCGTCCACGGCCTTGCCGTCGATCTCGACGGGCACGCTGACGATCAGGCTCTGGTACTCCTCGTCGACCGGCTTGGCGACGTACGTGATGGCCTTCCAGAAGTGGTAGGTCACCTGGTGGTCCTTCAGATCAGCGCCCGTGATGGTGGTCGTGATCTCCGTGTACGCGTCCGGGTCGAAGACCAGACCGCCGGAGGACGAGGAACTCGTCGCGGCCGACGCCTGCCCGCCGAGGGTGATGCCGCCGAGCGCCGCGACCCCGGCGGTCGCGCCGATTCCCATGACGACGGTCCTGCGCTGAACTGACTTGTGCTTCACGTCTGTTGACCTCTCCGGTACGCGGCCGGCCCCCCGGTTCCCACCGGCCTGCGGCTCCTGTCCTTTCGAACGTAGGCGGCATGTTGACGATATTGCCAACGATCTGCCGCCATTCACAGGAGATCGACATGAGCCGGCACCGCCGGTCGCAGTGGCTCTGAATTCCCTAAGTGTCGACGAAATTGTGGACGATTCTGTTGTGGCGGCCCTAGGGTCCGAAGGCGAACATCGATACGAGGGCGGTCACCGCCCTCGTACGTATCGACGTCCCCCACACGCGGCAGAAGGAGAAGAATCCGTGAAACGCCGGAGTGTCCTGGCCGGAATCGCCGCGGCAGCCGCCGCCCCCGCCATCGGTGCCTGCTCTTCCGACTCCTCCGCCTCGTCGAGCACCGCGGCGCGCGGGACCCAGCTGGCCGCGCAGAGCGGCAAAATCCTTGAGGCCACCGCCATCACCGAGGTGTTCGGCGACGGACAGAAACTCACCGCGGTGGCCCTCAGGTACGACACCGCGATCGACACGTCGAAACTGACCCGGTCCACGTTCAAGGTCACCGACAGGACCGTGACCAACGTCTACGCCAACACCTCGGCGGCGAAGGCCGGACACGGGATCAACGGCGAGTACGTCGTCATCGAACTCTCCCCGCTCGACGACGCGGCCCGTCTGTACGAGGACCACTTCTCCTCGGGCTCGTCGTCCTCCTCCGCCTCGCCGTCGGCCACCGCCTCGCCGTCGGGCTCTCCGAGCGGCGGTCCCGGCGGCGGGGGCGGTATGACACCGCCCACGCTGAAGACCGCGTCGGCCGAGGTGACCCAGGTCGCCGCGGTGACCACGGCCGCGGGCGGCATGTACGCCGCGAGCAGCGAAGCCGTCACGACGAGCAAGGTCGACAACCTGATCGTCGACGACTTCCAGCAGCTGAAGTACACGGACGCCGAGACCGGCAACTCCTTGCAGTACAACCTGTTCGTGCCGAAGAACTACGACCGGCACAAGTCGTATCCGATGGTGCTGTTCATGCACGACGGCGGCACGACCAGCACGAACCCGCTCATCACCCTCACCCAGGGACTCGGGGCCGTGATCTGGGCGAGCCCGAGCGAGCAGGCCAAGCACGAATGCTTCGTCCTGGCACCGCAGTTCACCAGCGAGACGGACGAGGGCAGCGACGGCAACGCGCCGGCCCTCAAGACCATCAAGGGCCTGATCGAGTCGCTGGCCGACAAGTACAGCATCGACAGGAAGCGGCTCTACACCACCGGACAGTCCGGCGGCACGATCACCTCGATCGCACTCGACTTCACCTATCCCGACCTGTTCGCGGCTTCCTTCCTGGTGGCCGGCCAGTGGGACGACCTCTCCCAGGTCAAGCCGCTGGCCAAGCAGAAGATCTGGGCCGTGGTGTCACAGGGCGACGAGCAGGCGTACCCCGGTATGACCGGAATCATGGACACCCTCGCGAAGGAGGGGGCGAAGATCAGCCGTGCCGTCTGGGACGGCCAGCTCACCCCCGGGGAGTTCGCCCCGTACGCCGCGGCCATGCGGGCCAAGAAGACACCGGTCAACTTCGTGGCACTGAAGAAGGGCACCGTGGTCTGGCCCGGCCTGGAGGAGAACAGCGTCGACAACCACGTCTGCACCTGGCGGGCCGCCTACACCATCGAGGGAATCAGGGACTGGCTCTTCGAGCAGAAGAGGTGACCGGGGCCATGGCGGGACGGCTCCTCGCCGGGCCGCCCCGCCATGACCGCTCGCTCAGGCGCCCCAGTCGGCGGGCGCGGTGGAGGCCGGCAGGAAGGCCACCCGGGTCAGGAAGTCCCTGAGCAGCAGCCGCCACACGTGCCACTCGTGGCCGCCGTCGATGAAGGCGGTCTGGACGTGGACGCCGGCGGCGGTGAGGTCGCGTACCGCGCGGAAGGGACCCCGGTGGATGGTGGAGAAGCCTGGGTTCACGGGATCCTGCCAGCCGCCGCCCACATAGACCGACACCTTCTTCATGGCGGTGACAAGGTCGTCGGAGAAGGTGGTGCCCGGTGGCAGTCCGGCGCTCATGATGCCGTAGTAGCCGAACTGTTCGGTGTTGTTGAGCAGGAGGTAGGAGGTACGCATGCCGCCCGCCGACAGCCCGGAGTACGCGCGGTCGGACGCCGAGGCCGACACGTTGTAGTGCGCCTCGACCCATGGGAACACGCGCTCGATGAGGTCGGTGCGGTGCAGCTGCTCGGCGGTCGAGGCCGCGTAGCCGGTCGCGTTGGGCATGACGACGACCATCGGCTCGATCTCACCGCCGTTGACGAGGTTGTCGAGGATGTTGGCCATGTCGCCCTGTGTGCTCCAGCCCATCTCGTCCTCGCCTCCGCCGTGGCTGAGGTAGAAGGTCGGGTACGGCTTGGAGCGCTTCGGGTCGTATCCCGGGGGCGTGTAGATCACGAGGTAGTTCTCGTCGGCCGGCGTCACGTGCCCCGGTGAGCTGTAGGTGACGTAGCGGAGCTTGCCGCGCGGGCCGTCGGTCGGCCCCTGCCAGGACAGGTCGACGGGGTCGAAGCGTGGGTCCGAGGGGACGTAGACCTGGCTGCGGTCGACGGCCCGGCCGTGGAGGACGCCGTCGACCACGTTCCAGGCCGGGTTGGCCGGGTCGGGGACCTGGCCGGTGGTGGTCGTGTCGTCGGCGTCGGCGTCGATGAAGAAGCCGTAGGTGAAGACGCCACCCGGCAGGGGGGTGGTGTGCGTCCAGACGCCGTCGCGGCCCTTGGCCATGTCGACGACCGGGAAGTTGGGGCTGGTGGAGTTCGGGTGGGAGGCCGGCACGTCGCCCGGCCGCCACTGCGCGGGCAGCAGTCCCGGGGTCGGCACGGTGTAGTCGGGGCCGGTCAGGCGCTGCGGGAGTTCGCTCGGCCGCTCGAAGTACCACTCGCCCTTGAGCTGGACGCGGGTGGCGCTCGGGGCGTGGTAGCGGAAGGTCACCTCGTAGCCGGTGGGGGCCTTGCCGGTGTGTCTGACGAGGGGCCCGTACCCGTCCTTGGTTCTCCCGTCCTCCGGGGCCGATGCGGTGGCGACGCCGGCCGTCGATCCGAGCAGCGACGCGCTGCCGACGGTGAGGGCCATGGCTCTGGCGGCTTCTCGTCGTGTCATTGACATGCGTGCGGCTTCCTTCCGCTGGTGCGGGTCAGCTTGAAGGGCTCCCTGAACTGGCGTTGTAGTAGCGGTCGCCGCTGTAGACGGCGGTGATCGTGCCGGTCCAGTGGCCGGCGAGAGCGGCCCGGCCGTGGACGAGCGCGACGGGGTGGCCGATGGCGACGCCGTCGGCCTTGAACTGGACGGTGCCGGTGGGGGTTTCGGGTTCGGCGGTGGACGCCGTCACGGTCGCCGTCAGCTGGTCCGCGCTCGCCGTCACCGTGGTGGCCGTGGCCCGGAACGCGACGCGGGTGAGGAAGTCGTGGAGCGTCTGCTGCCAGAAGGCCCAGGTGTGGCCGCCGCCGACGGAGTAGTACGTGAACGGGACGCCGGCGTTGATCATGCCCTCGCGTTCGGTGGTGGCCGTCATCATCGGGGCGTTGCCGCCGAGGTCCTCCTGGCCGATGGCGAGGTGGATGCCGAGGACCTGCTTGAGCTGCGGGTTGGTGTAGGCGGGGTCGACAGGGGTGCTGCCGGAGCCGGTGACGGTGACGGCCGGGGCTCCGGAGGCCGGAGACCACACGCCGTAGTACCCGAACTCGGTGGTGTCCTTGAACAGGAAGTTGTTGGCCTGGGTGCCATAGGCGGAGGTGCCCGCGAAGGCGCGGCCCGCGGCGGCGGTGGCGACGTCGTAGTGCTGCCGGACGTACGGGAGAACGTTGTCGGTGATCTCCGAGGTGTAGCTCGCGCCGCCGGCCAGGCCCGATCCGTCCGGCATGACGATGACGGCCGGCTGCACCCGGTGCCGGGCGATCAGGTTGTCGACGATCTGCCGGACCCGGCCGCGGGTGGGCCAGGCCGCCTCGGTCTCGCCGCCGCCGTGACTGAGGACGAACACCGGATACGGAGTCGAGCGCTTCGGGTCGTAGCCGGGCGGGGTGTAGACCGCCAACGGGTGCGTCCCCGTGCTGGTGTTGGCGGTCGGGTACGTAACGTCCGTGATCCGGCCGCGCTCACCGGCAGGAGCGTCGGCCGTGTAGGAGAGGTCGGCGGTGCCGAACTTCGGGTCGGAGGGGACGTAGACCTGGGAGAAGACGGCGGGCGAACCCGTGGTGCTCCAGGCGGGCACGGCCGGGTCGGTCTCGGCGGTGCAGCCGGTCAGCGTCGCCGACGCGCAGTTCGGGTAGAACTGGTAGTCGAAGGTGCCCGAGGGCAGCGGGACGGTGTACGACCAGACACCGGACTCGGCGTCCTTGGTCATCGCGGCCACGGCCCATGCCTCACCGGGCTGGTCCGGGGACTGGAGCGGGAAGTCGCCGGGCAGCCAGTCGGCGGCCGCGATCGGCGCGGCGTTCGTCGGGTCGGTGCTGGACGAGGCCGTCGAGGCGAAGGACCAGGTGCCCTTGATCCGCATCGACGTCGCCGACGCGTCCTTGACGCGGAAGGTGACCTCGTAGCCCGTGGGGCCCTTGCCGGTGTGCGTGACCGTCGGTCCTGACGACACCGCGGCCTTCGACGCGGCGGCCGGACCCAGCGACGGCGTCTGCGCATCCGCGGACGCGGGCACGAACACCGCCGCCAGCGCACCGGCCAATGCCAACACCGACGAACTTCGTCTGGGAATCGTGGGCATCCTGCGCTCTCTCCTTCTGCCCTTCGCACTCGGAGGGCACGGGCGTTACGCGCGACTGCCGACCAGCCATCAACTGCGTTCGTGATGTGGCTGAACTGGGACGACGCCTAGGTGCAACCAGGAAGGCAGCTTGGGGGCAGGGGAATAGATTTCAATAAGTGAACGCAATTTCGCGATCTGCATCGACTTTTCTAACGCCGTTCCAATCGAGGCGTCAACGGGTCTGACAGTCCTGTGCGATCACTGTGAGGGCCGTCGCCACCAAAAAGGGCGAGGCCCGAAGACCCCGCCCACCCCGTGGGAAACCCCAGCTCAGGGCCAAACCAGGCAGTACGGCTGATGCCCCGCCTCATGCAGCCGGTGGCTGAAGTCCTGCCACTCGTGCAGCAGTTGGTACACATTGAACGCGTCCCGCGGACCACCCCGGTCCGGGACCGTCGACCAGATGAAGGCCGCCGCGCCGACCGCTTCCTCGCCTATGCCGCGCAGGGGGTCCACGACCGTCATCGGCAGCTTCACCACCGCGTAGTCGGGGTGCAGGACGACCAGTTCCAGCGGGGGCACCTTGTGGAGCGGCACGCCTTCTATGCCCGTGAGGACCATCGCCGCCATCGTCTCCGGCTTGATCTTCGTGAACATGCCGTTCATGCCGAGCTCGTCGCCGCCGAGTTCCTCGGGGCGCATCGAGATCGGGACGCGGGCCGCGGTCGCGCCGTCCGGCGCGCCGAAGTACTTGTACGTCACCCCCACCCGACCACCATTCCTGCTCCCCGCCCGGAGCTGGTCGATCCGGCGGTCGCCCCGCCGCTCGCCCTGCTCGGACTCACTCGGTACACCTTGTCCCTGACGTGCCTCGGCAGCTTCCTCCGCCTCGCGTCGGTGCCTTCCCCGCCGGGCACGTCGAGGACCCAGGTCGTCAGTCCCCTCGCCCAGTCCGCCACCGCGATGCATATCTCCACCCGACTGCTTTTCTAGGACGCGTGGCCCCCGCCGCGCAACCCGATCATCGTGTCAGTGACCTCCCCCACGGCCGCCCGCCGAAACGTGCGTTGAAACACCTGTCCGCAGGATCTTCGCAGCCCCTGAACAAGCCTCCGTACACCTGTCCGTACATCTGTACGCAGATCCGTCCGTAGATCTGTACGTACACCTATACGTACGTGAAGGCCGTTCCAGCTGTGTGTATCAGGTCCCAGTTTCGCAGATCACTCCGGGCGGTGGCTGTCCCTCGGGTCGGCGGCGGCGCTGGCCTACCCTGAGGAGGTCACAGGCAACCGGAGCCCGAGAAGTCGAGAAGGTCGGAGAAGTCGCTGGTCATGAGCGAACTGCCATTTCCTTACGAAGCACCCGTGTCGCAGGCGCTGTTCGACCGCGCGGCCGCCGTCACGCCCGGCGGCGTGAACTCCCCGGTGCGCGCCTTCCGTGCGGTGGGCGGCACCCCCCGGTTCATGGTGTCGGGCAAGGGGCCGTATCTGACGGACGCCGACGGGCGCGAGTACGTGGATCTCGTGTGCTCCTGGGGGCCCATGATCCTCGGCCACTCCCACCCCGAGGTCATCGCCGCCGTCCAGGACGCCGTCTCACGCGGCACCTCCTTCGGCACCCCGGGCGAGGGCGAGGTCGCGCTCGCCGAGGAGATCGTCGCCCGGGTCGAGCCCGTCGAGCAGGTGCGGCTGGTCAGCAGCGGCACCGAGGCCACCATGTCCGCCATCCGGCTCGCCCGCGGGTTCACCCGGCGCAGCAAGGTGATCAAGTTCGCCGGGTGTTACCACGGTCACGTCGACTCGCTGCTCGCCGCGGCGGGGAGCGGGGTGGCCACCTTCGCGCTGCCCGACACCCCCGGCGTCACCGGCGCCCAGGCCGGCGACACGATCGTGCTGCCGTACAACGATCTGGAGGCCGTGAACGAGGCCTTCCACCGGCACCCCGGCGAGATCGCCTGTGTGATCACCGAGGCCTCGCCCGGGAACATGGGCGTCGTACCGCCGCAGCCCGGCTTCAACCAGGGGCTGAAGGACGCCTGCTCGAAGAACGGCGCGCTGTTCATCTCCGACGAGGTCATGACCGGGTTCAGGACCAGCCGGTCAGGGTGGTACGGCATCGACGGCGTCCGGCCCGACCTGATGACCTTCGGGAAGGTGATGGGGGGCGGGTTCCCCGCCGCCGCCTTCGGGGGCAGGGAGGACGTCATGGGCCATCTCGCCCCGGCCGGGCCCGTCTACCAGGCCGGCACCCTCTCCGGGAACCCCGTCGCGACCGCCGCCGGCCTCGCTCAGCTGCGGCTGCTCGACGACGCCGCCTACGACAAGGTCGACGCCGTGTCGGAGCAGATCCGGGCGCTCGTCACCGAGGCCTTCTCCAAGGAGGGCGTCGCGCACCGGGTGCAGCGCGCCTCCAACATGTTCTCCGTCTTCTTCACGGACCGGGACGTCCGTGACTACGAGGACGCCAAGAAGCAGGAGTCCTTCCGCTTCACCGCGTTCTTCCACTCGATGCTGGCGCAGGGCGTCTACCTTCCGCCCTCCTCCTTCGAGTCCTGGTTCGTGTCCACGGCCCACGACGAACAGGCCGTGCAGCGCATCGCCGACGCCCTCCCGGCGGCGGCCCGAGCAGCGGCGGAGGCGACCGCGTGAGCGAGCAGACAGGCGGCGAGATCACCGTCGTCCACGTGATGCGGCACGGTGAGGTCGACAACCCGGACGGGGTGCTGTACGGGCGGCTGGCCGGGTACCACCTCTCGGAGCTCGGACGGCAGATGGCCGACCGGGTCGCCGAGCATCTCGCGTCGCGCGATGTGACGTACGTCTGCGCCTCGCCGCTGGAGCGGGCCCAGGAGACCGCCACGCCGATCGCCAAGGCGCACGGGCTGGACCTCGCGAGCGACGAGCGGCTCATCGAGGCCGACAACGTCTTTCAGGGCAAGACGTTCGGGGTCGGCGACGGCGCGCTGAAGAAGCCCGGGAACTGGAAGTACCTCGTCAACCCCTTCCGGCCGTCCTGGGGTGAGGCGTACGTCGACATCGTCGTACGGATGATGCAGGCGCTGGACGCGGCGAAGGAGCGGGCGCGGGGGCACGAGGCCGTGCTCGTCAGCCACCAGCTGCCGATCTGGACCGTGCGTTCGTACGTCGAGAAGCGGCGGCTGTGGCACGACCCGCGCAAGCGGCAGTGCACGCTCGCCTCGCTCACGTCCTTCACGTACCAGGGCGACAAGATCGTGTCCGTCGGCTACAGCGAACCGGCCATCGACCTCGTCCCCGCCCACCTCCGGGCCGGCGCCAAGCCGGTACAGGGGAAAGGCAAGGCCTTCGGAGCCTGACACCTCCTCGGGCCGAAGCCCCAACCCCGAGGTGGGATATCCCCTTTGGGTTCCATGACACGTTCGTGACATTTGTTGCGAGATCCGCGTGATCGAGAGGAACCTCCCCGTTCGTCATGTCCTCTGACTGGGTGACCACCAGAGCACATGACGAATCGGGGTTGGAATGCGCACGCGTAGCGCTCTCTCGCGCAGGGGAATGCTCGGTCTCGGCGCGGGTGCCGTGGCGGCCGCCGGACTCGCCGGCTGCGGCACCCTCAAGCCGTCAGACGGGTCGAACCGGGCATCGGGTTCCCACAGCGAAGGCAAAGGAAGCGGCAGTACGTCCCACCCCGCCAAGCCCCTCGGCGACGGCTCGACCTCCTTCACCGGCAAGCAGCCCCACCAGCCGGCCAGGCCCGAGCCGCTGGAACCCGGTCAGACCCCGCCGCAGTTCGTCATCTTCTCCTGGGACGGCGCCGGCGAGGTCGGCAACGGCCTCTTCCCGCGCTTCCTCGACCTCGCCAAGCAGCACGGCGCGTCCATGACCTTCTTCCTCTCCGGGCTGTATCTGCTGCCCGAGTCGAAGAAGCGGCTCTACAACCCGCCGAACAACCCGCGCGGCGCCTCCGACATCGGCTACCTCACCGACGAGCACATCAAGGCCACGCTCACCAACGTCCGCCGCGCCTGGCTCGAAGGCCACGAGATCGGCACCCACTTCAACGGCCACTTCTGCGGCGGCTACGGCACCGTCGGCAACTGGACCCCCGCACAGTGGAGGAGCGAGATCCAGCAGGCCAAGGCCTTCGTCAAGGAGTGGCGCACCAACACCGGGTGGACCGACCTGCCCGCGCTCCCCTTCGACTACGAGAAGGAGCTCGTCGGCGGCCGCACCCCCTGCCTGCTCGGCCAGAACAACCTGCTGCCCACCGCCAAGGAACTCGGCTGGCGCTACGACGCCTCCTCGCCCGGCGGCCGCCAGGTCTGGCCGGAGAAGAAGCTCGGCATCTGGGACCTGCCGCTCCAGCAGATCCCCTTCCCGGGGCGCTCCTTCGAGGTGCTGTCCATGGACTACAACATGCTCGCCAACCAGTCCGTCAACTCCACCAACGCCCCCGCCTACAACTACCCGGCCTGGCGCACCCAGTCCGCACAGGCCTACATATCCGGCTTCAAGCGGGCATACGAGACCAACCGGGCGCCCTTCTTCGTCGGCAACCACTTCGAGCACTGGAACGGCGGCATCTACATGGACGCCGTCGAGGAGGCCTTCAAGCACATCGCCGCGGAGAAGGAGAAGGGCGCGGACGTCCGGCTCGTCTCCTTCCGGCAGTACGTCGACTGGATGGACGTACAGAAGCCCGAAGTCCTCGCCAAGCTGCGCACTCTCGACGTCGGACAGGCTCCCGCGGGCGGCTGGAAGACCTTCCTCAAGGAGACCGCGTCGACGCCTTCGTCGACCGCCTCCGCGACCTGAGGGGGGTGCGCAAGATCCTCAGAACGGGCATGCGAAACTTTTCACATGAGTGCCGCCAACCGCGCCCCCCTGCGCTCGAAACACAGCCGTGCCGTCCTGCTCACCGCAGTGGCCGCGGCCTCGGCGCTGACCCTGTCCGCGTGCAGCAGCGGGGGCACCTCCGGCGGAGGCGGTGACACCAACTTCGTCATGGGCAAGGACGGCATCTCCACCGTCAAGGAGGGGGAGCGGACCGCGGCGCCCGACCTGTCCGGCAAGACCGTCGACGGGGCGCAGCTCGACGTCGCCTCCTACAAGGGCAAGGTCGTCGTCCTGAACGTGTGGGGCTCCTGGTGCGCCCCCTGCCGCGCCGAGGCGCCCAACCTGGAGAAGGTCTACCAGGACCTCAAGTCCAAGGGCGTCCAGTTCGTCGGCATCAACACCCGTGACACCAGCACCGCGAACGCCGCCGCCTTCGAGAAGCAGCAGGGCGTCACCTTCCCCAGCCTGTACGACCCGACGGGCAAGCTGATGCTCCGCTTCAAGAAGGGCACGCTCAACCCGCAGGCCATCCCCTCCACGCTCGTCCTCGACCGGGACGGGAAGATCGCCGCCCGCTCGCTGGCCGCGCTCAGCGAGGACAAGCTGCGCAAGATGATCGACCCGGTCCTCGCGGAGAAGTGACGTGAGCGCACTCACCACGCTCGCCGCCGACGGCTACAACGGCACCGTGCTCAACGGCGCCCTGCTCGTCGCCCTGCCCATCGCCCTCCTCGGCGGCCTCGTCTCCTTCTTCTCCCCGTGCGTCCTGCCGCTCGTACCCGGCTATCTCTCGTACGTCACCGGAGTCGCCGGCACCGATCTGGCCGAGGCCCGGCGCGGGCGCATGGTGACCGGGGCCTCCCTGTTCGTGCTCGGCTTCACCGCCGTGTTCGTCTCCAGCGGGGCCCTGTTCGGCTACTTCGGCGACACCCTCCAGGACAACAAGGGCGTCCTGTCGAAGGTGCTGGGCGCGCTGATGATCCTCATGGGCGTCTTCTTCATGGGCCTGATGCCCTGGATGACCCAGCGCGAGTTCCGTATCCACAAGCGGCCCGTCGCCGGACTCGCCGGCGCGCCCCTGCTCGGCGCGCTGTTCGGCATCGGCTGGACGCCGTGCATCGGACCGACCCTCGCCTCCGTACTGACCCTCTCCTCGCAGCAGGGCAGCGCCGGCCGGGGCGCCATACTGACCATCGCCTACTGTCTCGGCCTCGGTGTGCCCTTCGTGCTCGCCGCGGTCGCCTTCCGCAAGGCGCTCGGCGCCTTCGGCTGGGTCAAGCGCCACTACGTCTGGGTGATGCGGATCGGCGGCACGATGATGATCGTGACCGGTCTGCTGCTGCTCACCGGCGCCTGGGACCGAATCGTGCAGGACATGCAGTCCTGGTCCGCCGGCTTCACCGTGGGGATCTGATCGATGAGCAAGACCACAACGGACGCGACCCCCGAGCGGGCCGACGGCACGCCCCCCGAGCGGGCCGACGACGCGGACCTCGGAGCCGCCGGCTCCCAGCTGTCCACGGCCCCCAGGGAGGAGCTGCCCAACCTGCCCTCCCTGGGCGTCATCGGCTGGGCCCGCTGGTTCTGGCGCCAGCTCACCTCCATGCGGGTCGCGCTGCTGCTGCTCCTGCTGGTCTCGCTCGGCGCGATCCCCGGCTCGCTGATCCCGCAGTCCGGCACCGACGCCACGAAGGTCGCCGACTTCCGCAAGGCGCACACCCTCCTGTCGCCGGTCTACGACAAGCTCGGCCTCTTCCACGTCTACAGCTCGGTGTGGTTCGCCGCGATCTACATCCTGCTGTTCGTCTCCCTCATCGGCTGCATCGTCCCGCGCACCTGGCAGTTCGTCGGCCAGCTGCGCGGCCGCCCGCCGGGCGCCCCCAAGCGCCTGACCCGGCTGCCCGCCTACACCACCTGGCGGACCGAGACCGAGCCCGAGCAGGTGCGCGAGGTCGCCCTCGCCCTCCTCAAGAAGCGCCGCTTCCGCGCCCACCTCGCCGGAGACGCCGTCGCCGCCGAGAAGGGCTACCTCCGCGAGATCGGCAACCTCGCCTTCCACATCGCGCTGATCGTGATGCTGATCGCCTTCGCCTGGGGCCAGCTCTTCAAGTCCGAGGGCAACAAGCTGATCGTCGAGGGCGACGGCTTCTCCAACACCACCACGCAGTACGACGACTTCAAGTCCGGCAACCTCTTCACCACCGACGACCTGGTGCCGTTCAGCTTCACCCTGGACAAGTTCACCGGCACCTACGAGACGAACGGCCCCAACCGCGGCACCCCGCGCACCTACCAGGCCGCCCTCACCTACAGCCAGGGCGCCTACGGCAAGGAGCAGAAGCGGACCGTCAAGGTCAACGAGCCGCTGTCGATCGGCGACGCCAAGGTCTATCTCACCGCCCACGGCTACGCGCCCGTCATCACCGTCCGCGACGGCAAGGGCAAGGTCGTCTACAGCGATGCCGTGCCCCTCCTTCCGCTCGACTCCAACGTCACCTCCACCGGTGTGGTCAAGGTCCTCGACGGCTACAAGAACGCCAAGGGTGTCAGCGAACAGCTCGGCATCTCCGCCTTCTTCCTGCCGACCTACACCAAGGGCAGCGAGACCGCCTCCACCTTCCCGGCGCTGGACAACCCGGTCCTCAACCTGACGCCGTACCACGGCGACCTCGGCGTCGACTCCGGTATCCCGCAGAGCGTGTACCAGCTCGACAAGTCGCACGTGAAGGAATACAAGGACGCCAAGGGCGCCCAGCTCCGCGACAACCTGAAGCCCGGCCAGACCATGAAGCTCCCGGACGGCGCCGGCTCCATCACCTACGAGGGCACCAAGGAGTGGGCGAACTTCCAGGTCGTCCAGCAGCCCGGCACCGACTGGGCACTCGCCGGCGCCCTCACCGCCATCTTCGGCCTCGCCGCCTCCCTGTTCATCCAGCGCCGCCGCGTCTGGGTGCGTGCGGTGGCCGGCCCCGACGGCGTCACCGTCGTCGAGATGGCCGGCCTCGGCCGCAGCGAGTCCGCAAAGGTCCCCGAGGAACTCGGCGACCTCGCCGGGATCCTGTACGACCAAGACGAAAAAACCACCCCCGAACCCGAAGTCGTACCTGCCGAAGGGGCTGAGAAGTGACTCTCGCCGCCGGAACAGAACTGGCCACCGCGACCAACGAACACCTCGCGAACATCAGCAACACGCTGATCTACTCCGCGATGGCCGTCTACACGCTGGCCTTCTTCGCGTACATCGCCGAATGGCTCTTCGGCAGCCGAAGCAAGGTCGGCCGTACCGCCGCCGCGCTCACCCCCGGCGCGGCCAAGGCCAAGGGCAAGGCGCCGGCCGTCACCGTGAACAAGGCCGGCGGCACCGCCGTACTGGAGCGGCCGAAGGTCGTCGTGCGGTCCGCGGCCGGGGCGCGGGACGTGCCCGACGGGCCCGGGGCGCACGGCGGGGACGAGCAGGGCGACCTCTACGGGCGTATCGCCATCTCGCTCACCGTGCTCGCGTATCTCATCCATCTCGGTGGCGTGATCGCTCGCGCGGCCTCGGTGGAGCGGGCGCCGTGGGGCAACATGTACGAGTTCAACATCACCTTCTCCGCGGTCGCCGTCACCGTGTACCTCGCGCTGCTCGCGCTGCGGAAGAACGTGCGCTGGCTCGGGCTGTTCCTGGTCACGACGGTCCTCCTCGATCTCGGCATCGCCGTCACTGTCTTGTACACCGCCAGTGACCAGTTGGTTCCCGCCCTCCACTCGTACTGGCTGTACATCCACGTCTCGACGGCGATCCTGTGCGGCGCGGTCTTCTACGTGGGCGCCGTCGGCACGCTGCTGTACCTCTTCAAGGACTCGTACGAGAGCAAGCTGGAGAGCGGCGGCACGCCCGGCCGCTTCGCCACGTCCTTCCTGGAGCGGCTGCCCGCCTCCGCCTCGCTGGACAAGTTCTCCTACCGCGTCAACGCGGCCGTCTTCCCGCTGTGGACGTTCACGATCATCGCGGGCGCGATCTGGGCCGAGTCGGCCTGGGGCCGCTACTGGGGCTGGGACCCCAAGGAGACCTGGGCGTTCATCACCTGGGTCGCCTACGCCTGCTACCTGCACGCCCGCGCCACCGCGGGCTGGAAGGGCCGCAAGGCCGCCTACCTGGCCCTGATCGCCTTCGGCTGCTGGCTGTTCAACTACTACGGCGTCAACATCTTCGTCAGCGGCAAGCACTCGTACGCGGGCGTCTGAGCCGTAACCGGCCCACACTGGTGTCATGAGCGGTTCCATCGCGCAGGGCACCAGCCAGACCCACGGGAGCACGCACATACTCCACTTCCTGGTGCGGCTCCCACGGCCGATGGAGGACGTCTGGCAGGCGGTGGCCACCCCCGCGGGAATCGCGGGGTGGTTCACCGCCGCCGACGTCCTGGAACCCCGGCTCGGCGGCGCGGTCACCCTGCGTGACCTGGGGAGCGGCCGGGTCACCGCCTGGGACGTGGACCGGGTCGCCGAGTACACGCTGGACGCCGGCGACCGGCTCCGTTTCCACCTGGAGCGGGACGGCGAGGACGGCACCGCCCTCCGCTTCACCCACGAGTACCCGGACGACGAGCGGCCCGAGCCCGGCTGGCGGGCCCGCTTCGAGCGGCTGCTCAGCCGACCGTGATCGAGTCCAGCTTCGCCCGCAGGTACACGTGCGAGTCCACGGCCTCGTACGCCACCCGCCCCACCGGGGCCGGCACGGACTCCACCAGCGTCCCCGGCGTGCACTCGCCGAAGTAGACGAGGGACATCAGCTCCTCCGCGGGCGCGTCCGCGGGCGGCGGCAGCACGCGGTGCCGGCCCGAGCGCCACCTGTCGCCCGTCCAACGGGCCATCAGGTCCCCGATGTTGATCGTGAAGGCCTCCGGGTCGAAGGGCGCGTCCTCCCAGCCGCCCTCGTCCGTGAAGACCTGGAGCCCGCCCTTGCCGGCCTGGCGGTCGAGGATCGTCACCGTGCCGAAGTCGGTGTGCGGGCCGATGCGGAACTGGCCCGGCTGCGGCTCGCCGATCACCTCGGTCCCCGGATACCAGTTGATGTTGAAGCCGTAGGTCGGGTGGTCCATGTGCCGGGAGAAGAAGTCGGCTTCCAGCCCGAGCGCCGTGCCCAGCAGCGACAGCAGCTGCTTCTCCAGCTCCGCCATCCGCTCCAGGTACTCCTCGCACAGCGCCCGCAGCTCGGGCACCTCCTCGGGCCACACATTGGGCGCGTACCACTCGGCGTTGACGACCGGGTCCTCGAAGGGCTCGTGGGTCGCGAAGGTCAGGGACTCCTTCAGGTCCGGCGGGGTCTCGGTGCCCTCCGAGTAGCCGTTGGCCTCGGCGCCGGGGCCGAGCCAGCCGCGGCCGCCGACCTTCACCTCGTACGCCTTCTTCGTCTCCACCGGCATCCGGAAGAAGGCCCGTGCCGCCTCCCGGATCCCGGTGCGCAGGGCCGGGTCCACCCCGTGCCCGGTGACCAGCAGGAACCCGGCCGTCTGGAGGGCCTCGTCGACGGTGCGGGCGATGCCTTTGCGGGCCTGCTCGTCGCCGTCCAGCCAGGGACGCAGGTCGATGGTCGGAACGCGCGGATTACTCACCGATGTCCTCATTCCACAGTGCCGGGTTGTTCTTGATGAAGTCGGTCATCATCGCGACGCACTCGGCGTCGTCGAGCAGCACGATCTCCACGCCGTGCTCGGCCAGCCAGTCGTGCCCGCCGTGGAAGGTCGCCGACTCGCCGACGACCACCCGGGAGATGCCGAACTGGCGGACCAGACCGGAGCAGTACCAGCAGGGCGAGAGGGTGGTGACCATGGTCGTCCCGCGATACGAGCGCTGCCGTCCCGCATCGCGGAACGCGGCCGTCTCTGCGTGCATCGAGGGGTCGTCGTCCTGGACGCGCCGGTTGTGGCCGCGGCCGAGGAGCGTGCCGTCGGCGCCGTAGAGCGCGGCGCCGATCGGGATGCCGCCCTCCGCGAGGCCGGCGCGGGCCTCGGCGACGGCGGAGGCGAGCCAGGTGCGTGCCAGTGCCTGATCCATGCGTTCCACTCTCCTGTGGCCGAAACACGAGGGCAACGTGCGGAAAGTACTCTCCCGGCATCCCGCCGCCGGACGAACTGTCCGACCCTTGGAGGTGCCCCATGGCCGCACTCACCCTCCGCGAAGTCCTGGACCTCGACCCCGTGCGCGCCGCCGAGCCCGCACTGCTGGCCGGCGAGAACGCCCTGGACCGCCCGGTGCGCTGGGTCCACTCGAGTGAGGTCTACGAGGGCGCGAACTTCCTCGACGGCGGGGAACTCCTCCTCACCAACGGCTTCGGACTGACCGACGCGGAGGAGGAGGTGCGGCGGCGGTACGTCCGTGAGCTCGCGGCCCGTGGTGCGGCCGGCCTCGCGGTGGAGGTGGGCCGCTCCCTGCCCCACATGCCGGCGGAGGTCGTCGACGAGGCCTGCCGCCTGGGCCTGCCGCTGCTCGCCATGCACCGGGTGGTCCCCTTCGTGCGCATCACGGAGGCGGCCAACCGCGCGATCGTCGCGCGCGGGCTCTCGGGCCGCTCGGTGGTACGCCCCTGGGGCGAGGACCACACGGCGGCCCTGCTCGCCGACCTGGCCGACCGAGCCCCCCTGAACCAGCCCGAGGTCGAGGCCCGCGCGGCCCTCACCGACTTCCACCCGGGCCCGGGCGCCCGCCTGATCGGGGTGTCGGTGTCCGGCACGCGGGAGGTGGGAGCGGTGGACCGTGCGGTACGGCTGCTGGGCGGCGGGGCGCGGGCGCTGCGGGCGGCGTTCCCGGGGGATGTGCTGGCGCTGGTGGCGTTGCCCGGGAGCGCGGGGCGGGGGAGCAGTGGCGGCATGGGCGTGGGGCGAGGGGGCGGCGGTGGTGCGAGTGTCGGCCGCGGTGGCAGCGGTGGCGGGAGTGTGGGGCGAGGCGGCAAGGGTGCGGGCGTCGGTGGTGGTGGCGGTGGGGGCGGTCGTTTGGTCGGGCGGGTCGGGGCCGGTGATCCCGTCCGTGCCGTCCAGGAGGCCTTTCGGGCCGCTGCCGACCCGGGGCTCACCGTCGCCGTGGGGCATGCCGTCGACGCCGCGAGCGGCTGGCTGCGCTGGAGCGACACCTTGCGGGCGGCCCGTACGACGCTGGAGCTGGCGCTGACCGTGCCGGCCGCCGAACCCGCCGTCCCCGACGGCCCGTTGGTGACGTCGGCCCGCGCCCTCGCCCTGGAACGCGAGCTGACCCGCGGCGGCATCGACACCAACCGCGACCGCCTCGCGCGCCTGGTCCAGCACACGTTGGGCCCCCTGCTGGCGTGGGAGGCGGCCCATCCCAGCGACCTGGTAAGGACGCTGGAGGTGCACCTGCGCCACGGCTGCTCACCGACGCGCACGGCGGCTCTGCTGCACATCGGGCGGCAGTCGCTGTATCAGCGGCTGGAGCGGATCGAGTCCCTGCTGGGGCTGGAGATCGACGACCCGGATCTGCTGGGGGAGTTGCTGCAGGCGGCCTGCGCGCAGCGGGTGGTGAGGGGGCACGCCGCGGGTACGGCGTCGTGGGGGCGTGTCGCACAGTTCCCCGCGCCCCTCAAGGGCGTTGCGCCCAGCGCAGGGTGACCTGGCTCGGGCCGTTGAAGGGGGCGTAGCAGGTCACCGTGGTCGGGGTGCGGAGGGTGTCGTCCTCGGCGAAGAGCTTCCGTGCCGCGTCGAAGGACACCTCGCCGGAGACGACCGGGGCGACACGGTCGTAGAAACTCCGCGACGGCTCCGGCAGCGGGGTGCCCGGCTCGCCCTCGTCCTCGCCCCAGACGTCCCACAGCAGGGTCTCCACCTTGTTGAGCATCGCCAGGTCGAGGCGGATGTTGCCGGCCACGAAGCGTTCGCCCCAGAACGGTCCCTCCTCGGGTGGGTGGAGGCCGAAGGCGTGCTGGTCCGCCCGCTTCTCGCGGATGGCCCGCCACGCCTCGCCCGCCACCAGGAAACGGTCCCTGGGGACGTCCATCGGGTCGAAGTCCACCTGCCAGTCGGCCGTGACAGCGGGGTCAGCGAGCTGGGGGTCGGCGAGGAGCCAGCCGCGCTTGTCGTCCCAGTACTCGGTGACCACGTGGTCGTGGTGGAAGCCGGTCGGGGCGAAGTAGTCGGCGAAGCCGGAGCGGATGCGGGCCGGGGTGCCCGTGTGCCGCAGGAACGAGCAGTGCAGCAGCGCGAAGTCCCGGCAGACTCCCACGAACCGGTCGCCCACCTCGCGCCGGCGGCCCAGCGGAGCGGCATCGCGGGCGACCAGGATCCGCAGGATGTCGTCGACGTAGCGGGTCTCGGCGTCGTTGTGGAGGCGGTCGGTCGGGTGGGTGTGGCCGAAGAGCGGGCCCTCGAGCCGGTGGATCAGCAAGTCGCGCGAGACGCGGGCGAGTTCGGCGGCGTCCCGCGGTAAGTCGGCGTAGAGGTCGGCCAGTTCGCCGGGGGTGGAGAAGGGGCTGTGCGAGGCGTATAAGTCGAGCGACATGCAGGCCTCCAGGTGGGCGTCATCGACCGCGTGTTCGAATGCGGGTCGGCGGACCATACCGTGTCAAAATTCGCCGCCGATTGTCCAGGGGCTTCTGTCGTTTCGCCGCCCGTGGGAGAACGGGCGGACGGGTAAGCGAATCCCCGGTCCCCGGCGTGTACGGGATGTGAAGGAGTTGGAGTTCGCGGAGTTCTATCGCAGCAGTCGGGACGTGTGTCTCAGGGCCGTGCTCGCCGGTGTGGGGGAGCGGCAACTGGCCGAGGACCTGGTGGCCGAGGCGTTCACGCGGGCGTGGGCGGTGTGGCCCAAGGTCGCCCGGCATCCGGCGCCGCGCGCCTGGGTCGTGCGTACGGCGCTCAACATCCGCGTCTCCTGGTGGCGCCGGCGTCGGCGCGAGGTCGCGCTGGGGGAGGGCCACGACGTCGCGGAGTCCCC
The DNA here is from genome assembly GCF_022698165.1 of Streptomyces cylindrosporus. Taxonomy (GTDB): domain Bacteria; phylum Actinomycetota; class Actinomycetes; order Streptomycetales; family Streptomycetaceae; genus Streptomyces; species Streptomyces cylindrosporus. The sequence goes on along the minus strand of NZ_JALDAY010000022.1, from coordinate 39,673 downwards.
GGGCGGGGATCCCGGCGTCGATCCGTCCCTGCTCGCCCTGCTGCGCCAACTGCCGCGCCGCCAGCGGGAAGTGATCGCCTTCCGGGTGTTCCTCGACCTCGACACCGAGGCCACCGCGAAGGCGCTGGGCATCGCGCCCGGCACGGTCACCGCCCACCTCTCCCGGGCCGTCGCGACCCTGCGCGGCCACCTCGTCCCGACCCCGGAGGCCGGAGAATGAACGAGCACGAGACAGACGTACTGGATGCCCTGAAAGCATCACTGGCCGACATCACCCTCGACGTTCCCGTCGAGCGGATCGTCGCCGACGGGCGGGCCCGGCGTCGTCGGCGCCGGATCGCCCTCGCCGCCGGTGCCACCGCGGTCGCGGCCGGGCTGGCGCTCGGTGTGCCGTCGTACGGGCACCCGTCCACGGCGCCGCCGTCCAGCGAGCTCGCGACCGGTGCCGGCACGGTGCACATCCGTACCGCCGCCTACACCGTCGACAGCCTCAAGGACGGGTCGGTGCGGGTGAGTTGGGACAAGCAGGCCTACTTCGACGACCACGCGGGGCTGGAACGGGCCCTGCACGACGCGGGGTTCCCGGTGCTCATCAAGGTCGGCGAGTTCTGCAAGGGGCCGGGCGACGACCAGAAGCTGGACGACTCCGGGGTCGGCGACGGTGTCGACCAGGTCATGAAGGGGCGGCGCGCGGCCGACGACAGGGTCACCTTCGACTTCCTGCCGGACGCCATGCCCGCCGGGACCGAGCTGTTCATCGGGTACCTGACCCCCGACCAACTGAAGATCACCGACGGCCGCCCGGGTTCCGTGGAACGCCTGGTCCCCACGAACACCCCACTGACCTGCTCGACCCAACTGCCGGACTTCGGCTGAGTGGAGGGGGCTGGGGCGGGGGGTGGTCGGCTGATTGGAGGGGCCGGTGGAAGGGGGCGGCGGTGGTCGGCTGATCGGAGGGGGCCGGTGGAGGGGCCGGTGGAGGGGCCGGTGGAGGGGGCGGCGGCCGGCTGGCTGGCCGGAGGGGGCTGGAGGGGGGCGTTGGTCGGCTGCCCGGAGGGGGCGGTGAGGGGAGGCGGCGGCCAGCTGGCCGGGGGCGGGAGAGGGGTGACGGCCGGTTGCCTGGAGGGGGTGGTCGGGGGTCGGCTGGCCGGAGGGGGCGGCGAAGGGGGGAAGTGGACCCTCGGTTGACCGGGCTGGCCGGTCAGGCCCGGCGGGCCCGGGAAGGACGCGCGGACGCGGTGATCGCGCTGTGCGGGGCGGTCGCAGGGGAGGGGAGGTACGGGCCGGTCGACAGCCGGAGGCGGCGGACCCGGGTGGGCCGTTGAAAGGTGAGGGCTGGGCGGCGGTGGTGTTGGTCAGCCGCCCACTCGCAGCTGGGTGGCGGTGGTGTTGGTCAGGCACCTGCCCGGAGCTGGGTGGCGGTCGGGTTGGTCAGCCGCCTGCCGGGAGCTGGGTGGCGGTCGTGTCGCTCAGCCCCCACCCGCAGCTGAGCGGTGGTCGTGTCGCTCAGCCCCCCACCCGCAGCAGCAGCTTGCCCGTGCTCGTGCGTGTGCCCATCAGGCGGTGTGCCTCCGCCGCCTCCTCCAGTCCGAACTCGGCCGTGACCGGCAGGGACACCGTCCCGTCCACCGCCTTCGCGAACGCCCGCCCGGCCAGTGCCCGCAACGCGCCCGGTGCCGTCTTCGCCAGCGTCAGGATCGAGAAGCCGGCCACCGACACCCCGGACGGGTACAGCTCCGGCTGGCCCACGCTCCACGCCGGCGCCGAGCTCGCGTTGCCGAAGGAGACCAGTCGTCCGAAGGGCGCCAGCGAGGCCAGGCTCGCGCGGAAGGTATCGCCGCCGACCGGGTCCAGCGCGAGGTCGACCCCGCGGCCGTCCGTCGCCGCCCGCACCGCCTCCCCGAACTCGCCGACGAACACCTCGTCGTACCCGTACTCCCGCGCGTAAGCCGCCTTCGCCTCCCCGGACACCACCCCGTACACCGCCCGCGCGCCCGCCGCCTTCGCCAACTGCCCCACCACCGTGCCGACTCCGCCCGCCGCGCCCTGCACGAGGACCGTCTCGCCGGGCTGGAGCCGGCCCACGGAGTGGACCAGGGCGTACGCCGTCGGGAGGACCGTCGGCAGCGTTGCCGCCGTGCGGAGGTCCACCCCGGTCGGGATCGGGAAGACGGTCTCCGCGCTCGCGAGCGTCACGTCCGCGTACGCGCCGCCCTCGGTCAGCGCCGTCACCTCCTGGCCCACGGCGAGCCCCTCGACACCCTCGCCGAGGGCGCGGATCCGCCCGGACGCCTCCAGGCCGGGGACGAACGGCAGGTGCGGCACCCGGTAGCCCTCGCCGCGCGCCTTGAGGTCCGCGAAGTTCACGCCGGTGTACGCGACGTCGATGCTCACCTGGCCGGGGCCCGGCTCGGGGACCTCGGCCTCCACCACCTTCAGGACCTCGGGACCGCCGTACTCCTGGAACTCGACCGCGCGCATGCCACAGCACCCCTCAAAGAGTCCGAGTGTTCGACTGGAAGCGAACGGTAGGGAGTGTATGGTTTTCATCGAACACTCTGCAAGCCGTGAAGGAGTCCGCGTGGCGCAGCGCACGACCACCTCTCATCGGGCCGCCCCTGAGCACACCCACCCCGAGGACGTCTCCGTGCAGACGGCCCTGGCCGCGCTCGCCGACCCCGTGCGCATCAGCCTCGTCAGGGAGCTCGCGGGATCGGCCGAGTGGTCCCGCAGCTGCGGCAGCTTCGACGTGCCGGTCGGCAAGGCCGCGCTCAGCCATCACTTCGCCGTGCTGCGGGGGGCGGGGCTGGTCGAGCAGCGCGATGAGGGGCCGAGGCGGGTCAACCGGCTGCGCCGGGCGGAGTTCGAGGCTCGCTTCCCCGGACTGCTGGAGCTGATCCTGAGGGACGACGGGCCCGCGGCCTGAACGCTTCCACCCCCTCCGCCGTCCCAGTGGAAACCGGTGCGGAGGAGGGGTACATGAGGAAGCGTTGGCAGAAGGTCATGTGGGCCGGTGTGGCCGTCGCGGTCGTCGCCGTGGCCGTCATGGTCGCCCTCGTCGTGCACGGGCTGCGCAACCTGGGCGCCGATGACCGCGTGGCGCCCAAGCCCGATGCACCCAAGGCAGGCGCACCCAAGGCCGGCGCACCCAAGGCCGGCGCCCCCAAGGCCGGCGCACCCAAGGCCGACGCCCCCAAGGAGTGCCTCGGCACCCGGCCCGTCGGCAGTCTCCCCGCCGCCGCCGACGGCTCCCCGCTGGAGCGCGTCCTCGCCCGCATCGACGAGCTGGCCCGGCAGCAGCCCTACACGGCCGTCTTCACCGGCCTCTCCGTCGACGAGGACCGGCGGACCGCCGACGTCTGGCGCATCCCCTCCACCGCCTTCGACGACGAGGTCTGCGGCTCGGCGGTCGAGGGCGTGACCGTCCGGCTGCACGACACCGACGTCGACCGCGGGACCCTCGACCGCCTCTCCGACCGCATCGCCGACGACATCAGGCGCTGGGACGGCACCTTCGAGATGCGCGAAGTCGGCGTGGACGAACGGGGGTTCGTCCACGTCGGCGTCGACGACCCCGGCACGGCCGGCCCGATCATCGAGAAGGCCTACGGGGAGAGCGACAGCAGGTACATCAGGGTCGAGTACGTCGGTCAGGCCGAACCGGCCGACGCCGCCTGACCCTTGGACCGCCGCAGCACCGCGTACAGCACCGCGCTCAGCAGGAACCCGACCAGCGGGGTGCTGTCGCCGAAGGACGGCCAGTGCTTCGGCACGTATCCGACGTAGTCCTCCTGGTTGGAGAAGAGCGGCACGGAGACCGCCACGCCGATCAACAGGGCGGCGATTCCCGGCCAGTTGGTGAAGGAGCGGTCGGTCAGACGGGCCGCCAGCTCCTCGTCGGTGGCGCTACGGCCCTGCAACCACCGCTCCACCAGCACGACCCCGAGCCACGGCGCCACCCAGTACGCGATGACCAGAAGGAACGCCTCGTACGCGGCGCCCGCGTCGTCCAGCGACGCCCACGCGGCCGCCGTACCGGCGATCCCGGAGACCACGACCAGCACGCTGCGGCTGAGCCAGGTCGGGAGGTTCAGGCCGAAGGAGGCGATGGAGATGGCGCCGGAGTAGACGTTGAGGGCGTTCGCCGAGACCGCGCCGAGGATGATGGCGATCAGGACCAGGTCGCCCAGCCAGCCCGGGAGATGGCCGGTGAACGCGGCCGTCGGGGTGGCGTCCTTCGGCGCGACGATGGTCGCCGAGGCCGCGCCGATCACCGCGACGACGGCGACGGAGACGAAGAGGCCGACCGCCGGGTACACGATCGTCTTCAGCTTGTTCGCCGTGCGCGGGAGGTAGCGGGAGTAGTCCGTGGCGTACGGGTTCCAGCCGGCCGCGTAACCCCAGGCCGCGCTGAACGCGAGCAGGAAGCCGCCGATGCCGCCGCCCGTGCCGCCCCCGCCGAGGTCGGCGTCCTTGAACGTCCACGCGCCGGCCAGCAGGAAGATCACCGCGAGCGCCGGGAAGGCGTACTTCTCGAAGGTGTGCACGAAGTTGTGGCCGATGAAGCCGATCAGGATCTCGGCGACGACCACGAGGAGGAGGGAGGGCAGCGGCCGCAGACCGGTGAGGGTGTTGAGGGCGAAGGCCGCGCTCACGCTGTTCACCGCGAACCAGCCGACGCCCGCGACCAGGCCGTTGGCCGCGGAGGGCAGGATGTTGCCGCGGTGGCCGAAGGAGAAGCGGCCGATCACCATCTGCGGGACGCCGAAGCGCGGGCCGTCGAGGGACAGCACGCCCTGCGTGACGGCGCCGACCACGGTGCCGAGCACGATGGCGGCCGTGGCCTGCCAGAAGCTCAGTCCGAAGAAGAGCACCGCGATCACGCCGATGTAGACGGTCGCGAACTCGATGTTGGGGGAGGCCCAGGTCCACAGGAGCTGGAGCGGGGAGCCATGGCGTTCGGCGTCGGGGATGGGCTCGGAGCCCGCCGTCTCGACGGCGATGACCTTGTCACCGTATGCGGGGGCGAGGGTGCCGGTGGAGTCGGCGGGAGCAGTCGTCATGCGAGCCAAGTGTCCGGTTCCGGCCGGTCCGGGCCCAGGGGCGCATTGTCCGCACTGGGAGCCTTGGGGGCGTACAACCTGCACGCATCGGCAGTGCTGATGGGGCCATCGGCAGGACACCCCGGCGGCGCGTGGACCAGGCCGTATGCCCGCTTCTAGCTTCATGGGCATGACCTCAGAGAACAAGGGCACGGCCCAGCTGACGACCGCGATGGTGCTCTCCGGCACCCTCGGCGTCTTCGTCGTCGAGTCGGGCGCCTCGCCCTTCAACGTCGTCTTCTTCCGCGTCCTGTTCGGCGCCCTCGCACTCGGCGGCTACGTGACCGCCCGCGGCTGGCTCCGCGACCACGGCTTCACGCCGCGCACCCTCGCCCTGGCCGTCCTCGGCGGGGTGTTCATCGTCTTCAACTGGGTCCTGCTCTTCCAGTCGTACGAGAACACCTCGATCTCGGTCGCCACGGTGGTCTACCACACCCAGCCGTTCTACGTCGTCCTGCTGGGCGCCCTCCTCTTCCGCGAGCGGCTCACCGCGGCCAAGGTCGGCTGGATCGCGCTGGCCTTCGCGGGCCTGATCCTGGTCTCGGGCGTCACCCCCGCCGACTTCACCAGCGGCGGCACGTACGTCCTCGGCGTCGGTCAGGCCCTCCTCGCCGCGCTCCTGTACGGCCTGTCGACCCTCGTCACCAAGCGCATCACCGGCGTCCGCCCGCACCTCATCGCCCTGGTCCAGGTCCTCGTCGGCATCCCGCTGCTGCTCCCCTTCGCCGACTTCGGCGCGATGGCCGGCACCGGCTGGGACTGGGGCTGGCTGGCAGGCCTCGGCCTCATCCACACCGGCGTGATGTACGTCCTCATGTACGCCGCCTACGCCAAGCTCCCGACCTCGAAGATCGCCGTCCTCGCCTTCGTCTACCCGGCGGTCGCGATGTTCATGGACTGGGCGGTGTACGGCCACCACATCGGCCTCGTCCAGGCGCTCGGCGTCCCGCTGATCGTGACGGCGAGCCTCAAGGTCACCCTTGCTCGGAAACCAGCCGCCGCGCCTGCTCCACGAACAGCCGCACATGTGCCGGCAGCCGCTTCCCGGCCCGCCACGCCAGCTGCGTCCGAAGCGTGAACGGCGGCTGCCACTCCAGCCGTACCAGCGACCCGTCCTTCAGCTCGGCGGCGACCGTGATCTCGGGCAGCAACGACACCCCGAGACCGGCCGCCGCGGCGCGTTTGGTCGCCTCGATCGTCCCGAACTCCATGAAGTCCACCGCTTCCCCCGTGGACTTGAGCTCCTGCTCGAACAAGTCCCGGTAGGCACAACCGGGTTCCGTGGCGAGCAGGGCCTGCCGTACGAGGTCCGCCGTCCCGAACTCCCGCCCCGCGAGGGCGTGTCGGGGAGCGGCGACGAGCGCCAGCGGCTCGACGGCCAGCACGGTGCTCTCCAGCCCCGGGTGCTCGGTCTCCGCCTCCATCAGGAATCCCAGGTCGTACGTCCCCTGCCGCAGCGCCTGCCGGGTCTCGTCGCCGATGGTCGTACGCAGGGACAGCCGCACCTTGGGATAGCGGTGGTGGAAGAACTCCAGCAGCGGCGGGAGCCGGTAGGAGGTCAGCGACTCCATCGTCCCGACGACCAGCGAACCGGCCGGCTCCTCGGTTCCGGTGGCCGCGGCCCGCGCCTCCTCGGTGAGCTCGATGATCCGGCGGGCGTACGGCAGCAGCCGCTCACCGGCCTCGGTCAGCCGGATCCGGCTGCCGAGCCGGTCGAACAGCTCCACGCCCAGCGACGACTCCAGCGCCCGTATCTGACCGGTCACGCTGGACTGGGCGTACTTCAGCTCGGCCGCGGCCTGCGTGAAGCTCAGCACGGTGGCGACCTTCTCGAACGTGACCAGCAGCCGCAGCTCCATCAGTCGGCCCTGGGCTCCTCGCCGCGCTCCCTGCGGCGCAGCTCCTCCTCGCGGCGCCGCAGGTCGGCCTCCCAGTCCTTGAGGAGGGCCTCGTCCTTCTTGTTCTCGGCCTTGAGGGACTTCAGGAACTCGGGGTTGTCGTCGGGTGCGACGAACTCCGTGCGGTGGTTGCGGTGCCACTCGGAGGGCGTGGAGCCGCCCGCGGGCGCGTGCCTCACCTTGCCGGCCACGAGCCAGGCGATCGGCCCGACGAGCACCTCGCCGAACAGCAGGATGATGATCACCCACACCACCTTGGGCAGCCCGCGCACCTGCTCCTCGGGGGTGTTCAGGCAGTCGATGAAGGCGTAGATCCACAACGCCAGGACCAGCAGGAACGGCAGATACCGGAACATGGCGCGCGATCCCCCAAAGACGGTGACGGGGCACTGTCGGACCCCGGTGACCGGGCCAGGGTAGCGGGTGGCCAAAATCTCCACGATCAGACCACCGCCGGCTGCGTGAGCCGTCGGCTGCGGGTGCATGAGGTCGAGCTGGGGTGGGCCCGGGGCTGAGGGGCGACGGGTGGGGCGGGCGTCGGAGGGGCGAGGGGCTCGGCGATACTGGGACGCATGGCTTACGACGATCTTCGCTCCCTGCTCAGGGCACTGGAACGCGAGGGCGACCTCAAGCGTGTCAAGGCCGAGGTCGACCCGTATCTGGAGGTCGGGGAGATCGTCGACCGGGTGCAGAAGGCGGGCGGTCCCGCGCTGCTCTTCGAGAACGTGAAGGGCTCCTCCATGCCCCTCGCGATGAACGTCTTCGGGACCGACCGGCGGCTGCTGAAGGCACTTGGCCTGAAGTCGTACGGCGAGATCTCCGACAAGATCGGCGGGCTGCTGCGGCCCGAGCTGCCGCACGGCTTCGTCGGGGTGCGCGAGGCGTTCGGGAAGCTCGGCGCGATGACGCACGTACCGCCGAAGAAGGTGAAGGACGCACCGGTGCAGGAGACCGTCCTCACCGGGGACGACGTCGACCTGGACGCGCTGCCCGCCCTGTTCACCTGGCCGCAGGACGGCGGCTCCTTCTTCAACCTCGGGCTCACCCACACCAAGGACCCGGAGACCGGCATCCGGAATCTGGGTCTGTACCGCCTCCAGCGCCACGATAGGCGCACCATCGGCATGCACTGGCAGATCCACAAGGACAGCCGCAACCACTACCAGGTCGCGGCGCGACGCGGCGAGCGGCTGCCGGTGGCCATCGCCTTCGGCTGTCCGCCGGCGGTCACCTACGCCTCCACCGCCCCCCTCCCCGGCGACATCGACGAGTACCTCTTCGCCGGGTTCATCGCGGGCAAGCGGATCGAGATGGTGGACTGCAAGACGGTCCCGCTGCAGGTCCCGGCGCAGGCCGAGGTCGTGATCGAGGGCTGGCTGGAGCCCGGGGAGATGCTGCCGGAGGGCCCGTTCGGCGACCACACCGGCTTCTACACCCCGCAGGAGCCCTTCCCCGCGCTGAAGATCGACTGCGTGACGATGCGGAAGCGGCCGCTGCTTCAGTCGATCGTCGTAGGCCGCCCTCCGACGGAGGACGGACCCCTGGGCCGTGCGACGGAGCGCTTCTTCCTCCCCCTCCTCAAGATCATCGTGCCGGACATCGTGGACTACCACCTGCCCGAAGCGGGCGGTTTCCACAACTGCGCGATTGTCTCGATCGACAAGAAATACCCCAAGCACGCCCAAAAGGTGATGCACGCTGTCTGGGGGGCACACATGATGTCCCTGACGAAGCTGATCGTGGTCGTGGACTCCGACTGCGACGTCCACGACCTCCACGAGGTCGCGTGGCGGGCCCTCGGCAACACGGACTACGCCCGTGACCTCAGCGTCGTCGAGGGACCGGTGGACCACCTGGACCACGCCTCCTACCAGCAGTTCTGGGGCGGCAAGGCGGGGATCGACGCGACGAAGAAGTGGCCCGAGGAGGGCTACACGCGCGACGGCGGCTGGCCCGACATGGTGCTGTCCGACCCCGATACGGCGGCGAAGGTCGACCGCCGCTGGAAGGAGTACGGCCTTTCATGAGCAGTGCCTCCGCCGCGATCCCGCAGCCAGGACGCACCAAGGCGTTCCTCCGCCTGGTGATGATCGAGCACTCGGTCTTCGCCCTGCCCTTCGCCTACATCGCCGCGCTCACCGCGATGTTCGAGTGGGACAGGAACATCCACTGGGGGCGCCTGCTCCTCGTCACCGTCTGCATGGTGGGCCTGCGCACCTTCGCGATGGCGGTGAACCGGATCATCGACCGCGAGATCGATGCCCGTAATCCCCGCACCGCGCACCGCGAGCTGGTCACCGGCGCGATGTCGGTGAAGCACGCCTGGACCGGCGCGCTGATCGCCGTCGTCGTCTTCCTCGGCTCGGCGGCCCTGCTCAACCCCCTGTGCCTGGCGCTCGCGCCGGTCGCCGTGATCCCGATGGTGATCTACCCCTACGGCAAGCGGTTCACGAACTTCCCCCAGGCCATCCTCGGACTCGCCCAGGCCATGGGCCCGGTCGGCGGCTGGCTCGCGATCAGCGGTGAGTGGTCCTGGGACGCGGTGCTGCTGGGCCTTGCCGTCGGCATCTGGATCGGCGGCTTCGACCTGATCTACGCCTGCCAGGACGTCGAGACCGACCGCGAGATCGGCGTCATGTCGGTCCCGGCCCGCTTCGGCATCCCGGCCGCCATCTGGGGCGCCCGCGTCTGCCACACCCTGACCATGGCCCTCCTCGTCTGGTACGCGGTCGCCACGGACGCGGGCGGCTTCTTCTGGGTGGGCCTGATGATCGTCGCGGCAGCGTTCGTGTACGAGCACAACATCGTCCGCCCGCACGACCTGTCCCGCCTCAACCGCGCCTTCTTCAGCGTCAACGGCTTCATCGGGATCGCCCTGTTCGTGTGTGCGCTGCTGGATCTGCTGGTGCGCGGCCTCACGGTGTGAGCGCCGGCCGGGCGGTCGCCCGGCGGCCCGACCAGAACGCCACCGCCACGCCCGAGACAAGGCCGATCAGGTGGGCCTGCCAGCTGACGCCCGACTGGGTGGGGGCGAGGCCCGCCAGTATCGCGCCGCCCCAGACCACGCCGACCAGCAGACCGACCAGGACGCCCAGCGGGCGGCGCTCCACGAAGCCGCTGACCAGGAGGAAGCCGAAGAGGCCGAAGATCAGGCCGGAGGCGCCCGCGGTGTTGGTGTGCGCCGGGGCTATGAGCCAGACACCGAGACCGTCGGCCACGATGATCACCGCGCAGACCGCGGCGAACCGGCGCAGCCCGCCGAGCGCCGCCAGGAAGCCCATGACCAGCAGCGGAATGCTGTTCGCGGCCACATGGGCGAAGCCGAAGTGGATGAACGCGGCCGGGACGACGTCCACCAGCTCGGAGGGCTCGCGCGGGGTGATGCCGAGTCCGTCCAGCGCGTGGCCGCTGATCACGTCCACCACTTCGAGCAGCCACAGCAGCGCGATCCAGCCCACCATCAGCTTGGCCGCCGCCTTCGCGCGGGCCCCACGCGACCACTCAAGTCCGGTACCTGTCATGGCAACCCCCGACCGTCGACTCGTCCCTCCGGGAAACGCCCCGACCCCCTCGGCCGGTTCCCACCCCACGCCGCCAGCTAGGCTCGGTGTCGTGAACCCAGTCAAGCCAGGAGAGACGCGGCGTACGCCTTGGATCGTAGGGGTGTCCGGCGCTTCCGGCACCCCGTATGCCGCATCGGTCCTCCGCGCTCTCCTCGACGCCGGCGAGAGCGTGGACCTGGTCGTCAGCCGGGCCTCGCGGCTCACCCTCCTGGACGAGACGGCGATTTCCTTCCGGGACGCCCACTGGCGGGACGACCTGCGCGAATGGCTGTCCCGGGGCGCCGACGGCAAGCCCGGCGTCTACGACGTGGCGCTCGACCGGATCCGGTACTGGAGCGCCGGTGACCTCGCGGCGGGCCCGTCCTCGGGGTCGTACCCCACCAAGGGCATGCTGATCGTGCCGGCGTCGACGGCGTGCGTCGCGGGTGTCGCGCTCGGCCTGTCGAAGGACCTGTTGCAGCGGGCGGCGAGCGTCACGCTCAAGGAGCGCCGCCCGCTCGTGGTGGCCGTACGGGAGACCCCGCTGAACGGCCAGACCCTGCGTCATCTGGTGACCCTGGACGACCTGGGCGCGGCCGTGGTCCCCACCTCGCCCGCCTTCTACGCGGGCGCCACGCACATCCAGGACCTGGTGGACTTCGTCGCCGGGCGCGTCCTCGACGCGGCGGGCGTCGAGCACGGGCTGTACCGGCGCTGGAAGGGTGAACTGGGCGGCGGGGACGCCGAGTAGCCCGGCACACAGCAGCACCTCTCATCACTTCGGGAACTTTCAGCGGAAGGCAACGAATCGCATGGACGCGGTGGACAGGCAGCTCATTCAGGCCCTGAGAGAGAACGGCCGGGCCTCCTACGCGGAGCTGGGGCGCCTCGTCGGCCTGTCGGGACCCAGTGTCACCGACCGCATCAACCGGCTGGAGGCGGCCGGTGTCATCACCGGTTACCGCGCCACCGTCGACGCCGCCTCGCTCGGCCTCGGCGTCACCGCGCTGATCGGCATCTCGCTCTCCGACGCGGCCGACCACGAGGACGTGGCCCGGCGGCTGAAGGACCTCACCGAGATCGAGGACTGCTGGTTCATCGCGGGCGACGACTCGTACATGCTCAAGGTCCGGGCGAACGACGTGGACGGCCTGGAGAAGACCATCCGCCGGCTCAGCGGCACCAAGGGTGTCTCCCGCACCCGTACCACCATCGTCCTCTCCACCAAGTGGGAGAACCGGGTCGGGGCGCTGCCCGAAGAGGCGTAGCCGTACGGTGGGACAGGTTGTCGGAGGAGAAAGGTGTGACCCTCATGGACGTCGGGCTCAAGCGCGAGCTGGAGGAGAAGGTCAGGCGCGGTGAGCGGCTGACCCGCGAGGACGGTATCGCGCTGTACGAGTCGGACGACCTGGCGTGGCTGGGCGGGCTGGCGCACGAGGTGCGGACGCGGAAGAACGGTGACGTCGTCCACTTCAACGTCAACCGGCACCTCAACATGACCAATGTCTGCACCGCCTCCTGCGCCTACTGCTCCTTCCAGCGCAAGCCGGGGGAGAAGGACGCGTACACGATGCGCATCGAGGAGGCGGTGAAGCTCGCCAAGGCGATGGAGAGCGAGAACCTCACCGAGCTGCACATCGTCAACGGGCTGCACCCGAACCTCCCTTGGCGCTACTACCCGCGCTCGCTGCGGGAGCTGAAGGCCGCCCTGCCGAACGTCTCGCTGAAGGCCTTCACCGCCACCGAGATCCACCACTTCGAGACGATCAGCGGGCTCGGCGCGAGCGAGATCCTCGACGAGCTCATCGACGCCGGACTGGAGTCGCTGACCGGCGGCGGCGCCGAGATCTTCGACTGGGAGGTCCGGCAGCACATCGTGGACCACCGCACCCACTGGGAGGACTGGTCCCGCATCCACCGCCTGGCGCACGAGAAGGGTCTCAAGACCCCGAGCACCATGCTGTACGGCCACATCGAGGAGCCCCGGCACCGGGTCGACCACGTGCTGCGGCTGCGCGAACTCCAGGATGAGACGAACGGCTTCCAGGTCTTCATCCCGCTGCGCTACCAGCACGACTTCGTGGACATGAAGGACGGGAAGGTGCGCAACCGCCTCCAGGCCCGCACCCGGATGGCCACCGGCGCCGAGGCGCTGAAGACCTTCGCCGTCTCCCGGCTCCTCTTCGACAACGTCCCGCACGTCAAGGTCTTCTGGGTCATGCACGGCGTGCAGACCGCGCAGCTCGCGCTGCTGCACGGCGCCGACGACATGGACGGCTCGGTCGTCGAGTACAAGATCACCCACGACGCGGACAACTTCGGCACGCCGAACAAGCTGACCCGCGAGGACCTGCTGGACCTGATCCGGGACGCCGGCTTCCGGCCGGTGGAGCGCAACACGCGGTACGAGATCATCCGGGAGTACGACGGCCCGGACCCCGCCCGCCGAGAGTCGCCGCAGCCGATGCGGGTCTGAGACGGGGGGTACTCGTCCGGCATGAGTGCCGAGGACGAGTACACCGCCGAACCCTTCGTTCCGGAGCGCGGCGGCCTTCCGGCCCTCCGCAGGGCCGCCGCGGACTGCCGGGGCTGCCCCCTGCACCGGGACGCCACCCAGACGGTCTTCGGCGAGGGAGACGCCGACGCCCGCGTCATGCTCGTCGGCGAGCAGCCCGGCGACCAGGAGGACCGCCAGGGCAAGCCCTTCGTGGGCCCGGCCGGGAAGCTCCTCGACCGGGCGCTGGCGGAAGCCGGCATCGACCCGGCCGAGGCGTACGTCACCAACGCCGTCAAGCACTTCAAGTTCACCCGGGCCGAGCCCCGTAAACGTCGTATCCACAAGGCGCCGAGCCTGCGGGAGATGACGGCCTGCGGGCCCTGGCTGGCGGCCGAGCTGGCCGTCGTGGAGCCGGAGCTGATCGTGGTGCTCGGGGCGACCGCCGGGAAGGCGCTGCTGGGGTCGTCGTTCCGGGTCACACAGGTGCGGGGGAGCGTGCTGGAGGAGGAGATCCACGGGCGGCGGGAGCGGCTCGTGCCCACCGTGCACCCCTCGTCCGTGCTGCGCGCGGACGACCGGGAGGCCGCGTACCGGGGGCTGGTCTCGGATCTCGAAACGGCCGCGCGCATTCTCTCGTAATGGTTACTATGACCACGTGTCCCTTACCTTCACTCTCGACCCGGCCGTCACTCCCGAGCTCCGTGACGGCGTCCTCGACCTGTGGACGGACGTCTCCAACGCGGGCGGCGCCGTCGGCTTCGTACCGCCGGTCACGCGCGAGACGGTCCGGCCGGAGCTGCTCAAGCACCTGGTCGGGATGAGCGAGGGCCGCACCCGGCTGGTGGTCGGGCACGACGAGGACGGGCGGGTCGCCGCGACCGCCTTCATCGCCTTCAACACCCACCGGCTGATGACCCACTGGGTGTGGCTGTACACGGTGATGGTGCACCCGTCGCACCACGGCAAGGGTTACGGCCGTGACCTGCTGGCCGCCGCCGCGGACGCCGCGCGCGGGCTCGACGGCGTCGAGGCGATCCGGCTCACCTGCCGCGGCGGGCTCGGCCTCGAACGGTTCTACGGCTCCTGCGGCTACAAGGAGGTCGGCCGGATACCCGGCGCGATCCGCGTCGCGCCCGGCGACGACCGCGACGACGTGATCATGCTGCTGCCGCTCGGCTGAGCCCCGCCTTCAAGATCGGGTCCCGGGCGTGCTTCACTGGACGATGCCCTTTGGGAATGTTCGTACCGTTGACGGAAGAGTGGATTGAGATGCTCCGCTACACGCTGATGCGCCTCGGGATCTTCGCGGGCTGCTTCGTGGTCGTCTGGGGCCTCGTCTACTCCGGCATCGTCCCGCGCGGCTACGGCGCCTCCAACGGCATGTGGCTCGTCCTGCTGTCGCTGGTGATCTCCGCCCCGATCAGCTTCGTCGTCCTGCGCAAGGAGCGCGACCGCGCCTCCGTGAAGGTCGTCCAGCGGGTCGACCGCATCAAGGCCGGCTTCGAGGCGAGCGCGGCCCAGGAGGACGGCGCGGACGACGCGGCCCGCTCGCAGGGGCAGGCTCCGCAGGCCTCGTAAACAGGCATCGCGGGCCCCTTGAGGGGGCCTTGAGGGGGTTGCGCGCGCTCCGGCGCAATTACGCTGTGCCGCATGGGTGCCGTGAAGACCAAGCGGATGCCGCGGGCGGTCCGTGAGCAGCAGATGCTGGATGCCGCCGTGCGGACGTTCGGTCAGCGTGGGTACATGGCCGCGTCGATGGACGAGATCGCCGAACTGGCGGGCGTGTCCAAGCCGTTGGTGTACCTGTACCTGAACTCCAAGGAAGACCTGTTCACGGCCTGCATCCGGCGGGAGGCCAAGGCGCTGGTCGCCGCGGTGCGGGCCGGGGTGCACGCCGAGCTGCCCGCCGACCGCCAACTCTGGGAAGGGCTGCGGGCGTTCTTCACGCACACCGGCCAGAACCCGGACGGCTGGGCGGTGCTGCACCTCCAGGCCCGTACCCGGGAGCCCTTCGCGGCCGAGGTGACGGCGATGCGCGAGGAGATCGTCGCGTTCGTGACGGAGCTGATCGTCGTCGCCGCGCGGGAGGCCCACCGTGACCCCGATCTCCCCGAGCGGGAGGTCGCGGGCCTCGCCGAGGCGCTGGTGGGCGCAGCCGAGTCGCTGGCCGCGTGGGCCAACGCGACGCCCGGCACGACGGCCCGGCAGGCCGCGGCGACCTTGATGAACTTCGCGTGGGCGGGGCTGGGGAACCTGATGGAGGGGCGACCCTGGACTCCACCGGAGGCATGACAACCGTCATGCGGGAAGGGGGACGCGGGACACTGGGGGAGCGCGGTGCTCGGCCCGTACGTTCGCCGGCATGACGAAGACCGACATCAAGGTGAGCATCATCGGCGGGCACCGACTGGCCGGCGCCACCCTCCACGAACGCACCCTCACCGTGTCCCTCATCGGCGGCGCCGACATCGACCTCACGGACGTCGACATTCCCGACGGCGCCGAACTGCGCATCACCAAGCTCAGCCTCATCGGCGGGGTGAGTCTGCGGGTCCGGCCCGACGTCCGCGTCGCGGTGCACGGCATCCGGCTCGGCGGTGTGCGGGACGAGGGCCCGAGCGAGCCGGGTGGCCCGACCGTCCGCGTCGACGCGTGGGGTCTGGTCGGCGGGGTCAACGTCCGTCGGGGCTGAGGCCGTTGACGACGCCGCTCACATGGACGCGGTCGCCGCTGCGCAGCTCGAACCGCCCGCTCCCGTCCGCCGCGTACGTCACCGTCCCCGGCAGCAGCACCGGGGCCCTGAACTCGGCGGTCACACGGGCGTGTTGGGGCGTCCCGTGCGCGGCGAGGCAGCGGGCGACCGTCCACATGCCGTGCGCGATGGCCCGCGGAAACCCGAACAGACGGGCCGTCAGCGGATAAAGATGAATGGGATTCCGATCCCCGGAAGCGGCCCCGTAACGCCGCCCGACATCAGCCCCGATCCGCCACTCGGCCACGGCAGGCAGCGGGTCCGTCTCGGGGTCCGGCCGCAACTCGTCCACCGCAGACAGCCGGCCCGCTTCGGAGCCCGGCCGCAGCCCGGCCACGGCAGACAGCCCCCTCGCCTCTGGGTCCAGCCACTGCTCGGGCACAGCAGGCAGTCGGCCCGCCTCTGGGCCCAGCGACTGCTCGGACACAGCAGGCATCCCGCCCGCCTCGGGCCTCCGCTCGCCCGCCGCAGGCAGTCGGCCCGTCTCGGGGCCCGGCCGCCGCTCGGCCGCGGCAGGCATCCCACTCGCCTCGGGACCGGGCCTCCGCTCGGGCGCCGCAGACCCTCGCCCCGCCTCTGGGTCCGGCCGCCGCTCGGCCGCGGCAGGCAGTCCGCCCGCCTCCGGACCTAGCCGCGACTCAGCCGCCGCAGGCAGCCTCCTCGCCTCCGGACCCAGCCTCCGCCCAGCCCCCGCAGACGACAGTCCCCCCTCCGCTTCCGTCCGCCGCTCACCCTCGGACACCTCACCACCCCCCGTCCGATGCCGCGCCAGATACGTGCTCCGTGACTCCCACACGACTTCTCCACCGGCCCGCATCTCGGTGATCACCGACGCCTCCGTGCCGCGTCGGTGTGGCTGCAAACCGCCGATGTGGACGGAGAGTTCGTACTCGCCGGTGGCCGCGGGGGCCCGTCGTTGCGTGATGTCGATCGACGTGTGGACCAGGCCCAGCAGCGGCAGGGGGAAGCCGCGGGCGCTCATCAGGCGCATGGCCAGCGGGAAACCCAGTACGTGGGGGTACGTGAGCGGCAGCGCGTCGGCGCCGGTCGCGAAGCCGCAGACCCGTTCGTACGCGGCCAGCCGGGCCAGATCGATGCGCAGGGCGGGCAGGACGAGCCGGTCGTGGGGGAAGTCGGCGTCCGGGCGCGGGCGCTTGAAGGGGGAGAGCAGCGCGCCCCGGGCGAGCAGCGGCCCGAGTGCGGGGGCGCCGGGCAGGACCACGGACATCGACATCACGCCCCCAGCAGGCTCTGGCCGTCTCTTCTTACTCCAGAGTCAGGTTACCCGAGGTAAGTCGAAGGCGGGAGTTGAAAAATGTTCACCATACCGGCCGGTAGGGCGCTTTCGGCCAGAAAAGCCCCCACACTGCACATCCCCGACGCATCCCCACCGCCGGACGACCCCCGAACCCTCACCTTGTCATCACGCCGGAGCCGTACGATCGCCATCTCCTGACCTGCGGCAACTCCCCCGCAGGGCAACTCCGTTGAACCTCTGGAGTCGCCCGTGTCCATCTCGCACCGCTCCGCCACTCCCGCGGTCCACGCCACGACGTACGACGGCACCCCGGTCCTCGTGGAGCCCGAGATCCGGCGGCTGGACGGGGAGGTCCGCGAGGTCTCCGTGCCGCCCTTCGTCCCGCCGCTGACACACGGCTCGCTCGCGGACCTGCCCTTCGACAACGTTCGCATCGCGCCCGAGAGCAAGGTCCTCAGGAGGCGCGACGAGTCGGGCCGGTGGGCGGACGTGACGGCGGCCGGTTTCGCCGTCGAGGTGCTGGGCGTGGCGAAGGGGCTGATCGCCGAGGGGCTGGTGCCGGGCGACCGGATCGCCGTCATGGCACGGACCGTCTACGAGTGGACGGTCCTGGACTTCGCCGCATGGGCCGCGGGCCTGGTCGTGGTCCCGATCTACCCGACCTCCTCCCTCTTCCAGACCCGCTGGATCCTCCAGGACTCCGGCGCGGTGGCGCTGGTGACGGAGACGGCGGCCCAGGCCGCGGCCCTCGGCCCGGAGCTCAACCGCCTCCCCGACCTGCGCCACCTCTGGGTCATCGAGAAGGCCCACGTCGAGCGCCTGGCCGAGCGCGGCGAGCACGTGCCGGACCAGGAGGTCGCCGTACGACGGGGAATGCTGGGACCCGACACCCTCGCCACCGTCGTCTACACCTCCGGCACCACCGGCCGCCCCAAGGGCTGCGCGATCACGCACGGCAACTTCCTGGCCGAGGTCGACAACGCGATCGAGCTCCTCTACCCCGTCTTCCGCGCGCGGCACAGCGAGGAGGCGTCGATCCTGCACTTCCTGCCCATGTCGCACATCTTCGGCCGCATGGTCGCCGTCGCCTGCGTCCGCGCCCGCGTCCGCCTGGGCCACGCCCCGAGCCTGAAGTCGGACGAACTCCTCCCCGACCTGGCCAGCTTCAGGCCGACCTGCCTGATCGCCATCCCGTACATGCTGGAGAAGATCTACAACGTGGCCCGCGCCAAGGCCGAGGCCGGCGGCCGGGTGACGGCTTTCGATCGCGCGGCGGGCGTGGCGCGCCGGTACGGCGAGGCGCGGGAGGCCCGGCACGCGGGCACGGGGTCCGGCCCGAGCGCGGCCCTGAAGGCGGCCCGCAGGTTCTACGACCCCCTGGTGTACCGCCGTATCCGCAACGCCATGGGCGGCAGGGTCCGTTACATGATCTGCGGCGGCTCCCCGCTCGGCCGCGGCCTCTCCGCCTTCTACGCGGGCGCGGGCATCGAGATCTACGAGGGTTACGGCCTCACGGAGACGACCGGCGCGGCGACGGTCACCCCGCCGCTCAAACCCCGTCTGGGCACGGTCGGCTGGCCGCTGCCCGGCACGAAGGTCCGCATCGCGGCCGACGGCGAGATCCTGCTGGCCGGCGACCACGTCCTGCGCGGCTACTGGGAGCCGAACGCGGGCGGGGTGGTCCCGGCGACCGTCGACGGCTGGCTCGCCACCGGTGACATCGGCCGGCTGGACGAGGAGGGCTACCTCTACATCACCGGCCGCAAGAAGGAGATGCTGATCACCGCGGGCGGCAAGAGCGTGGCGCCCGCCCCGCTGGAGAACTGGCTGCGCGCGCATCCCCTGATCTCCCAGGTCATGGTGGTCGGCGACGGCCGCCCCTACATCGGCGCCCTCATCACCCTGGACATGGAGGGCGTGAGCCACTGGCGCCGGATGAACGGCAAGCACCCTGTCCCCGCGGAACTCCTCCTCGACGACGAGGAGTTGAGGCAGGTCCTGCAACGAGCGGTGGACGAGGCGAACAAGCTGGTGTCGAGACCGGAGTCGATCCGCCGCTTCACGGTCCTCCCGGTGGACTTCACCGAGGAGGCGGGCCACTTGACGCCGTCGATGAAGTTGAGGCGGGAGGCGATCGCGGAGGAGTTCGGGGCGCACATCGAGCGGCTGTACGGCTCACAGTGAACCCGCAGACAAACCACCGGACCATCCCCGAAACAGCACCAACTCCCCACTCACTGGCCGTACGATTCCCGGTCTAACCCGCGGTAACCCCCAGCCGCCCCACCGCCGGTGAACGTCTCGGTACGAACTGCACGTATCTGTACAGCAGAGCGGAACCGAGCTGCACGCGCGTCCCAGGAGCTGCCATGTCCGTGTCCGTGCCCTATCCGTCCGCGTCCGACTACGACGGCGTCCCCCAGCTGGTGGAGCCCGAGATCCGGCGGCTGGACGGCGAAGTGCGCGAGGTCTCGGTCCCGCCGCTCGTCCCGCCGGCCACCCACGGCTCGCTGGCCGACCTGCCGTTCGACAACGCGGACGCCGCACCGGACGCACGCGTGCTCAGCCGCCGTACCGAGGACGGAGACTGGACGGACGTCTCGGCGGCGGAGTTCGCCGCACAGGTCCGGGCCCTCGCCAAGGGGCTGATCTCGGAGGGCCTGGTCGCCGGCGACCGTATCGCCGTCATGGCCCGCACGATCTACGAGTGGACGCTCCTCGACTTCGCCGCGTGGGCCGCGGGCCTGGTCACCGTCCCCATCTACCCCACCTCCTCCGTCTATCAGACCCGCTGGATCCTCCAGGACTCCGGCGCGGTGGCGCTGGTGACGGAGACGGCGGCCCAGGCGGCCGCGCTGGGGCCGGAGTTGAGCCATCTGCCCGACCTGCGGCACATGTGGATCGTCGAGAAGGGGCACCTGGACCGGCTCGCCGAACTCGGGCAGAACGTGCCCGACCAGGAGGTCGAGGTGCGGCGCGGCATGCTCGTGCCGGACACGCTCGCCACGATCATCTACACCTCGGGGACCACCGGCCGCCCCAAGGGCTGTGTCCTCACCCACGGCAACTTCCTGGCCGAGGTCGACAACGCGATCGAGCTCCTCTACCCGATCTTCAAGTCGAAGGCGGACGACCCCTCCACCCTGCTCTTCCTGCCCATGTCCCACGTCTTCGGCCGCATGGTGGCGATCGCCTGCGTCCGCGCCCGGGTCCGCCTCGGGCACGCGCCGAGCCTCCAGGCGGAGGACCTGCTGGCGGACCTGGCCGCCTTCCGGCCGACGTTCCTGCTGGTCATCCCGTACATGCTGGAGAAGGTGTACAACAACGCCCGGGCCAAGGCGGAGGACGGCGGCCGGGTGTCCGTCTTCGACCGTGCCGCCAAGACCGCCGTCCGCTGGGCCGAGGCGACGGAGGCCCGGCACGCGGGCACCGGCTCCGGCCCGAGCGCGGCCCTGAAGGCGGCCCGCACCTTCTACGACCCCCTGGTCTACCGCCGTATCCGCAACGCGATGGGCGGCAGGATCCGCCACATCATCAGCGGCGGCTCCCCCCTCGGCCGCCGCCTGGCGGCCTTCTACGCGGGGGCGGGCATGGAGATATACGAGGGTTACGGCCTGACCGAGTCCACCGCCGCCGCCACCGTCACCCCGCCCCTCAAGTCCCGTCTGGACACGGTCGGCTGGCCGCTGCCCGGCACCAGGGTCCGGATCGCGGCCGACGGGGAGATCCTGCTCAGCGGCGGGCAGGTCTTCCGCGGCTACTGGGACCCGCACGGCGGCGGG
Organism: Streptomyces cylindrosporus; assembly: GCF_022698165.1. GTDB lineage: Bacteria > Actinomycetota > Actinomycetes > Streptomycetales > Streptomycetaceae > Streptomyces > Streptomyces cylindrosporus. The sequence goes on along the minus strand of NZ_JALDAY010000022.1, from coordinate 18,842 downwards.
GTGATCCCGTCCTCGGCGGACGGCTGGTTCCCCACGGGCGACATCGGCCGCCTGGACGACGAGGGCTATCTGACCATCACCGGCCGCAAGAAGGAGATCCTGATCACGGCGGGCGGCAAGAACATGGCGCCGGCGCCGCTGGAGAACTGGCTCCGCCAGCACCCGCTCATCTCCCAGGTCATGGTCGTCGGCGACCGCCGCCCCTTCATCGCGGCCCTCCTCACCCTCGACCTGGACGGCGTCACCCACTGGCGCCGGATGAACGGCAGGCACCCCGTCCCGGCCGAACTCCTGGTGGACGACGACGACTTGAGGGCGGTGCTGCAACGCGCCGTGGACGAGGCGAACAAGCTGGTGTCACGGCCGGAGTCGATCCGCCGCTTCGCGATCCTGCCCCGCGACCTCACCGAGGCCGAGGGCCACCTGACCCCGTCGATGAAGCTGCGGCGGGAAGCGGTGCTGCGGGACTTCTCCGCGGAGGTCGAGGGTCTGTACGAGCGGTGAGCCGCCGCTTGTGAAGCTTTGGTGGTTCCGGGCGACAACACATCGAAACGTTTGCGTTTCGCTGCCTTGGGTGTCTAGGTTAGCGGTACGAAACGGTTTCGGACTGATACGGGTCCGGGCACTCCAAGCCCCATGAGGGGAGCACCATCGTGGAAGTCATCCCGGCCGCCACCACCGCCCAGGCCGGGCCGCCCGGCCACACGCAAGCCCCGTCGAAGCACCGCTGGTGGGCGCTGGCCGTGATCGGCCTCGCCCAGCTCATGGTCGTCCTCGACGCCACGATCGTGAACATCGCGCTGCCGTCCGCACAGCAGGACCTGGGCTTCGACAACAACGGCCGGCAGTGGATCGTCACCGCCTACTCCCTGGCCTTCGGCAGTCTGCTGCTGCTCGGCGGCCGGCTCGCCGACCTCTTCGGCCGCAAGACGACGTTCATCGTCGGCGTCGTCGGCTTCGCCGCTGCCTCCGCGCTCGGTGGCGCCGCGAACGGCTTCACCATGCTGGTCGTCGCGCGCGCGGTGCAGGGCCTGTTCGGCGCCCTGCTCGCACCGGCGGCCCTCTCACTGCTGACGACGACCTTCACCGAACCCAAGGAACGTGCCAGGGCGTTCGGCATATTCGGCGCCATCGCCGGATCCGGCGCGGCCGTCGGCCTGGTCCTCGGCGGTCTGCTCACCGAGTACCTGGACTGGCGCTGGACGCTGTACGTCAACGACGTCATCGCGGTTCCCGCCCTGATCGGCGCGCTCGTCTTCCTCGGCCGCTCCCTCCCGGCCGAGCGGCCGAAGCTGGACATCCTCGGAGTCGTCCTGGTCTCCGGCGGCCTGTTCGGCATCGTCTACGGCTTCGCCAACGCGGAGACGCACGACTGGGACAACTGGATGACCTGGGGCTTCCTGGCCGCGGGCGCCGTGTTCCTGGTGGCGTTCTTCCTCTGGCAGACCCGCGCGAAGCACCCGGTGCTGCCGCTGCGCGTCCTGGCCGACCGCGACCGCGCCGCCGCCCTGTCGACCATCCTCATCTCGTCCGCCGGTATGTTCGGCGTCTTCCTCTTCCTGACCTACTACCTCCAGGGGACGCTGGGCTACTCGCCGGTCAAGAACGGTGTGGCCTTCCTGCCGATGGTGGCCGCGCTGATGGTCCTGGCGCAGCTGTCCACCAACGTGCTGGTGCCGAGGATCGGCCCCAAGATCGTCGTACCCACCGGCATGCTGCTCGCGGTGGGCGGCATGATCTGGCTGACCCGCCTCGACCTGCACAGCGGTTACGCGGCCCATGTGCTGGGTCCGCTGCTGCTGCTCGGCGCCGGGCTCGGCATGTCGATGCCCGCGGCGATGAGCTACGCCACCCTGGGCGTGCAGGCGAGCGACCAGGGCGTGGCCTCGGCGGCCGTCAACACCACCCAGCAGGTGGGCGGTTCGATCAGTACGGCGCTGCTCAACACCCTGGCCGCGACCGCCGCCACCAACTACGCGAAGGACCACCTCTCCGACCCGCTGGTCAAGGCGAACGCGGCGCTGCACAGCTACGAGGTCGCGTACTGGTGGTCGGCCGGCTTCTTCGCCTTCGCCGTGATCGTCACGGCGCTGCTCTTCCGCGCGAAGAGGAGCGCGGGTGCGCCGGCGGGGGCGGACGACCCGACCCGGGCGGGCGAGCCGACCGGGCCGAAGGCCGCCGCCACGGCCGCCCTCCCGGCCGCCGCTGCTACGGCCGTGCTGCGCGGACAGGTGCGCGACGGTACGGGCTCCCCCGTGCCCCGAACCGCGATCACCCTGCTGGACACCTCGGGCCGCCAGCTGGCCCGCGCCCTCTCCGGCGAGGACGGCTCCTACGCCGTGGACACCGCCGAGCGCGGCAGCCTGGTCCTCATCGGCTCGGCGCCCGGTCACCAGCCACAGGTCGTGACGCTGACCCTGAACGGCGCGCCCGTCTCCCACGACCTGGTGATCCTGCCCAGCCCGGGCGGCCTGGCCGGGACGGTGCGCGGCGGCGACGGCGAGGTGCTGCCCGGTGCGCTGGTGGTGGCCACCGACGAGCGCGGTGACGTGACCGCCTCCACCACCACCGCGATGGACGGCGGCTACCGGATCGACGAGCTGCTGCCCGGCGAGCACACGGTCAGCGTGAGCGCGCCCGGTCACCGCCCGGCCGCCGTGCCGGTCACCGTGACGACCGAGACCGCCCGCTGCGACATCCGGCTGTCCGTCGCGGCGACGCTGCGGGGCACGGTGCACGCCCCGGACGGGCGGGCGCTGGACGATGCCCGGGTCACGCTGATCGACGCCGCCGGCAATGTCGTGGGGACGCGCACCACGAGCGTCGACGGCAGCTACGCCTTCACGGACCTCTCCAGCGAGCAGTACACGGTGATCGCCAGCGGCTACCCGCCGGTGGCCACCCAGGTCACGCTGGACGGTGGCCGGGACGGCGTCGACATCCTGCTGGGCCACAAGGAGCAGTAACAGCGGCAACCCCGCGAGACCCCATGCGGCAGCGTCCGCCACCCGGATCCTCCCGGGCGGCGGACGCTGCCGTATGCGCGTCGCGAACCGTCAGGCGACGGGCGGCAGTTGCTCCCCCCGCACGGCCTGGATGTCGAGCTCCACGCGCAGGGTGGCGCCGATGGCCGCGATGCCCGCCTGGACGACCTGGTTGTAGTTCATGGCGAAGTCCTCGCGCCGCAGTTCGGTGGTGGCGCGGAAGGACGCCCGCACGCCGCCCCACGGGTCGGGGCCGGTGCCCAGGTAGGAGAGGTCCAGATCGACGGGCCGGGCCACGCCGTGCAGCACGAGCTCGCCGTGCACGGTCCAGCGGGCCTCGCCGGCCGGGCTGATGCCCGTGCTGCGGAAGGTGATCTTCGGGTGGACGTCCACGTCGAGGAAGTCCGCGGAGCGCAGATGTCCGTCGCGCATGGCGTGGCCGGTGTCGATGGAGGACGCCTCGATGACCGCCTCCACGCTCGACGCCAGAGGATTCTCCGCGACCTCGACCCGCCCGCCGAACTCCTTGAACCGGCCGTGCACGCTGGTCAGTCCGAGGTGCTGGGCGACCGCGCTCACCGTGGAGTGCGCCGGGTCGATCGTCCACGGCCCGGGCGGCGGCAGCTCCACGCCACCGGCGCGGGCCAGCACGAGCGAGCCGAGGTCGGCGCCGCCGGAGGCGCTCACGATGGCAGTGGAGGCGACGGGGGCGTAGCCGACGGCGGTGACGATCACGGTGTACGTCCCCGGCGCCAGGGCGTCGGTCGCCACCACGCCCTCCGGCGAGGCCTCCTGGCGCAGCGTCTGCCGGCCCGCCATGTCGGTGACGGTCAGCACGGCGTGCGGGACCGCCCAGCCGTCCTTGGTCCGGAGCCGGGCCCGCAGCCCGCCCGCTCGGGTGGTGGTCATGGTCGCTGCCTCTCGACGTGCCGAGCACCGGAAACGCCACCGCCAAGGTGAACGATACGGTTTCGTACAACCAGCCTACGCCCCAGCCTACGCCTCAGCCGCCCAGCCCGAAACCGGCCTCCGCGGGCGCCGCGCCCCCCTGACGGACGTACCACTCGGTGGACAGCAGCCGGGCCCGTTCGCCCGGCGGCAGCGCCGCGAGCCGTCCCGGCAGCGCTCCCCGCGCCACCTCGCTGCGATGCGCCATGACGGCATCGACCTTCCGCTCCACCCACGGCCCGACATCCAGGGTCACGTCGACCCACGCGTCCGGCACACTGAACATCGCCCGGCCCGGCCGCGACAGCGCGCTCCCCAACGCCCGCGCGGCGGAGTCGGGATGCGTGGCGAGATACAGGGCGCCCGGCTCCCACGCGTCCCCGGCCTCCGGGTACAGCCGCCCCCATCCCGCCGCCTGTACGGCGAGCACGGTCACCCGGTGGGTGTGCACATGGTCGGGATGGCCGCTGAGATTGCCGTAAGCGTCATGCGTGACGACGACCTCGGGCCGGAACTCCCGTATACGGGCGACCAGTTGCCCCACGGCCTCGTCGAGCGGCGCGTCCAGGAGACGGGCCGCACCCGGCGCCGACTCCGGCACACGCGCGTCGGCGTACCCCAGCAGCCGCGGCTCCCCGGCCCCGAGAACCCGCAGCGCCTCCGCCAACTCCGCGGCGCGCGCGGTGCCTTCGGCCCAGGTCGCCGTGACGACCGCGGTCCGCGCCCCCGACTCGGCGTGCCGGGCGAGCAGACCGCCCGCGATCAGGGACTCGTCGTCGGGGTGAGCGAAGACTCCGAGGAGGCGGGGGAGGCGGACCTGCCGCCCCACGCTCCCCGCTGTCACGGTCCGAACCGCTCCGGGCGGAAGTCCGCGAGCGTTTCGTCCCTCCTCCCCGTGAGGATCTCCGAGGCGAGCAGCCAGCCGAGCACCGGCCCGAGCGTGATGCCGCTGTGGGAGACGGCCTCGTAATAGCCCGGCACGGAGGGCACGGCCCCCACCGAGGGGAACCCGTCGGCCGGGATGGGCCGTTCGGCCACCCGGGCCTGGGTGATGCGGCACTCGCCGAGGTCCGGAACCACCCGCCGTGCCGACTCGTGGAGCAGCCGCGCGAGCTCCGCCGTCTCCACCCCCGTGTCGATGAGCGCGTCGATCTCACGGCTGTGGAGCACCACAGACCCGTCTCCGTCCGGGCGGATCTCGACGTGCGGCGCGTGCATGGCCCGGTGGACCGGGACCTCGGCACAGCCGATCCGGGCGACCACTCCGGGCTCCCGGCGCATCGGCAGCTGCCGTGCGACGAGCCCGGCGACCCGGGAGGCCCCGGGCCCCGCCGCGTTCACGACCGCGTCGACGTCGAGACGGCTTCCGTCCGCCAGGGTCACCGTCCGGACGCCCCCGTCGCCGCCGATGCCGATGTCGCGCACCGCCGTACCGAACCGCCCTTCGGCACCGGACTCGACGGCTCGCTCGACCAGACGGCCGACGAGCTGCCGTCCGTGCACCCACGCCTCGTCGGGATAGAACAGCACCGAAGCGCTGTCGGGCACCGCGAGAGCGGGTTCGAGGTCACGGCGTACCTCGGCTCCCGTGCGCACCTCGACCCGGTAGCCCCAGGCGGCCAGCAGTTCGGCCGTTTCGAGGAACCTCGCCTCCGTCGTGGGATCGCCGGCCCAGCGCAGATGGCCGGTGGGATGCCACCACGAGCCCGGGCCGACGGCCTCCGCGAGCTCGCGGTACGCCGCCATGCCCGCGACGTTGAGGTCGAAGTAGGACCTGAGCCGGGTCTTGTTGCTCGCGTTGACCCACGAGAAGGACCAGTTGGTGACCCCTTCGCCCGGCTGCCCCGCGTCGACGAGGACCACGTCGGCTCCGTGCCGCGCCAGGTTCCACCCCACGCAGGCCCCGAGAACACCCACGCCGACGACGGCCACCCGTAAGGACCCCGACGAGTGACGCCCGCTCAGCATCGCCGTACGTCCAAGGTCAGCACCCCCTGCTCGGTCGCGAGTGAATGGTCGTAACAGACCCCGTCGCCCCGCAGCCGGTACCGCTCACCCGTGGTCGCCACCGCCTGCCGGTCCTCCCGGGCCACACCCAGCGTGAAGGTCGCGTCCCCGTTGTACGTGTCGTCCATCCGCACTCCGTCGAGCCGCGCGTGGTCCCCGATGGCCATGACGACCCGCAGCCGGTTGGCGGCGTCGATGGTGGCGCGTCCGTCGAGAGTGTAGGTGCGGTCGGTGCGGGTGGCACGGCCGTTGACGGTGACCTTCTGGTCGTCGGTCCAACTGCCCTTCAGGTCATCGGTGTTCTCATCGGGTGTCCACTGATGGCCGATGGAGGTGGTGAGGGCCCGTTCGACGGTGGTCGTCACCCGCCCGTGGGAGGTGTTGACATACCCGGAGACGGAGAGGCGGTCGCTGCCGGTGGTGGTGAGCGTGCGCAGGTCGCCGTCCTGGTAGCTGTTGCTCACGGCGGGCTCCGCGCTCTCGTACGACGTCACCGCCCCCGTGACGACCGCCCGGTGCGCGTCCTGCCACACGAGGATGTTCGTCGGCGCGCTCCACCCGGTCTGCCCGGCCGGCACGCCCAGCACGGACACGTCCACCGTGTGCGCCTTGCCGTCGTTCAACTCGCCGGCGAACGGCGTGAGATCGAACCGCAGCGGCCGTACGTCGAAGGCGGTGGGGGACGGAATCACCGACCACAGATACGGCGACCAGCCACCGGTCCACACATTCGGATATGGCGACGCGATCCCGGCCACCTTCCCGTCGATCTTCACCTCCACTTCCCGGTACGGGCCGTCGTCCCCGCCCTTGCAGGAGTACGACGCCGACGAGGTGACCGCCGTGTACCAGAACTCCTCGCACCCGCCGCCCGATCCGGTCGCGTACACCTCGGCGAGGATGCGCTCGGAGTTGCGGGGCGTGGTGAGGGAGGCGGCGGTGGTGACGCTGTCGCCGTCGCTGAGCGGGATGACCTGGTCGGGGATGTCGGCGGTGCGGCCGTGCTGGGGCGCGTAGAAGGTGAGCGTCACCTTGACGTTCAGCACGCCGGTGTAGGTGTCGTTGACAACGTTGCCTATGAGCATGTCCACGGACTGCGTGCTGCTCAGCGTCTTCGCGTACTGCGTGACGTCCTTCTCGACGGACCAGTCGATCCCGTCCTGCGAGGGCTCCGGGGTGGAGGTCCGGAAGACCTGCACGCCGCCGATGTCCAGATACCCGAGGCGGTCGTACTGCCGCCCCTTCACGTTCCCGTCCATCCGCAGCACGACCTTCGACCAACGGCCGGGCGCCCCGCACCCCGTCGGCGGCGTGTACGTCCCCGTGTACGGCGTGAAGTCCTTGAACTGCGCCTCGGCGACGGTCACCGAGCAGGACTTGGTGTGGGGGGTGGAGATGGGCGGGGCGGCGGTGACGGGGTCGTGGTAATCGGTGCCGAAGACGGGCGGAACGGTCTGTGCCGATGCGGGACCCAGGGCCAGGCCGAGAGAGGTGAGGGCGGCGGCCAGGACGGTGACCGTCCGTCTCACACGCGTCAGAGGTCTAGTCATGTCTCAGTGATGTCCTGCGGTGAACAAATACGCAAGCGTACTTGGCACAACCATTACCCGACGCGGAGAGTCTCCTTGCTACCACATAGTGATCACCGCAGGAGACGCACGAGATGTTCACCCGCACCTCCCTTCACCTGGTGCTCGCCTCGGCTACGGCCGTGTGCCTGACCGGCGGCGCGCTCACCCTCTCCGTGAGCACCGCGAGCGCGGCGACTCCGGCGAAGTACGCCGACGACTTCAACGGGGACGGCTACCGTGACTTCGTCGCCTCCGAACTCGGCGGAGGTTCCGTCACCGTGACCTACGGGACGGCCACCGGACCCGGCACCACCGTCAAGACGTTCACGCAGGCCACCGCGGGCATACCGGGAACACCCGGTGACGCGGGTGGTTACAGCGACGGGTTCGGCGAGGACCTCGCCACCGCCGACCTCAACCGTGACGGCTACGCCGACCTCGCCGTCGCCGACCGCACCGAGAAGGTCGGCGGCAAGGCGGACTCGGGTGCGGTGACCATCCTCTGGGGCTCGAAGACCGGCCTCTCCGGCACCGACGCCGTCCGCCTCAAGGTGACCTCCGCCAAGTACCAAGCATTCGGCAGCGAGATCGAGACCGGCGACTTCGACGGCGACGGCAAAGCCGACCTGGCGGTCGCCAACGGCATCCACACCGTCTACATCTACCGCGGCGGCTTCGCCAAGTCCGGTACGACGGGCAAGGTCACCAAGCACTCCCCGGCCGTGAACAGCGACTACGTCCTCGAATTCACCGGCCTGGTCGCGGGCAAGGTCACCAAGGACAAGGCGACCGACCTCTACGTCCTCGGCCAGGGCTACCACAACGACAAGATGACCCAGGACGCCTGGTTCCTGCGCGGCGGCTCCACGATCAAGTCCGGCAAGGCCACCGTCCTCGACGCCTCGTCGCCCGACTACGACCCGACCGGTGTCGTCGCGGACTTCGACAAGGACGGCTACGGCGAACTCGCGGTCAGCGACACCGCGTACAACGGCGGCGCGGGCTCGGTCGTCGTCTGGCGCGGCGGCAGCACCGGTCCGACCACCAAGTACCGCATCACGCAGTCGACTTCGGGCGTGGCCACGGCCGCCACGAAGCACGACTCCTTCGGCTACGACCTCTCCGCGGGCGACACCAACGGCGACGGCTACCCGGACCTCGCCGTCAGCGCTCCCGAGGAGAAGATCGGCTCGGTGAAGACCGCGGGCGGCGTCCATGTCCTGCGGGGCGGCAAGTCCGGCCTCACCGGCAAGAACTCCCAGTGGTTCAGCCGCGGCACGGCCGGCGTCCCCGGCGCCCCGACCGAGGGAGAGATGCTCGGCCTCCTGGTCCGCCTGCGCGACATCGACCGCGACGGCGACAAGGACCTGCTGGTGGGATCCAACAGCGGCTTGGACACCACGAGCCTCCTGCTCCCGGGCACGAAGTCGGGCATCACGGCGTCCGGGGCGCAGGACGTGAACATGGGAGTGCCGTTCCCGCAGTAGCCCCCGAACCAACACGCCCCGCCCGCTACGGTTTTGCCCATGGAACGGGGCGCGAACGAGGTCACGGCGGGCGGGGAGCGGTCGGTCGGGGCGGGCGGGAACGTGGGGGCGGCGGCGACCGGCGACCACAGCACGGCGACGTACATCCACAATCAGTACGTCCAACAGCAGCCGCCCGCCGACGAGTTGACCCCGGAGGAAATCACCGAGGCGCTACGGCGCTATGCCACCCGGATCCGCGAGACGTACGGCCGGCTGGACCTGGAGGTGCTGATCCCCACGGAGGAGGGGGAGCACCCGCCGGTCGGCCTGGACGAGGTGTTCGTGGCGCCGACGGTACGGGCGGATCCGCCGCCGGTGGAGCTGCCGCGGGACATCCGGCAGCGGCTCGTGGACGCCGGGGAGTGGCCGTCGAGTCTGCCGCCGGGGCTGGAGCGGGAGACGCTGGACCGTGCCCGGGAGGCGTACGCGGAACGTCCGGCGCGGGGCGTCCTGGAGGTGCTCGCCGACCCGGACCAGGATCGCCTCGTCCTCCTCGGCGACCCCGGCGCGGGCAAGTCGACCCTCGCCCGTCACCTCTCGCTCACCCTCACGCGGGAGGTCCCGTCCGGGGATCCGCTGGAAGCGCTGGCCGGCCGACTGCCCCTCGTCGTGGAGCTCCGTGAGTACGCGGCGGGGGAGTGGCGGGAGCAGACCTTCGAGGACTTCCTGAAGCATCTGCACGACACGAAGGGAATGGCACCGCCTTCTCCGGTGACGGAACGCCTGCTCGCCGAGGGCCGTGCCGTGGTCGTCTTCGACGGTCTGGACGAACTCTTCGACCCGGCCGCCAGGGAACAGGTCAGCCATCGCATCGCCGATTTCGCCGGCCGCCACAGTGCGGCGGGGGTGCGCGTGATCGTGACCTCGCGCGTCATCGGCTATCGGCGTGGAGTACTGGAGCGCGCCGACTTCGCGCACCACATGATCCAGGATCTGGACCGGGAGCGGATAGGGCAGTTCGCCCGCCAGTGGTACACCAGCGCCTATCCGCACGACGAGGAGCGGGCCGCACGGCTGTGCCGCAGGCTGACGGACGCCGTCTCGTCCTCCCGCCCGGTCGCCGAACTCGCCGGAAACCCGCTCCTGTTGACCATCCTGGCCATCATCGGCCGCCGCCGGGAGCTGCCCCGGGACCGGCAGGGCGTCTACCGTCACGCCGTAGCCGTACTGATCGCCCACTGGGACGAGCACGCGAAGCACCTGCGCGCTCCCACCGACGCCGAGGCGCTGTCCTACCTGGGCGACGAGGACCGGCACGAACTCCTGCGTCTCGTCGCGCGGCAGATGCAGGACGGCGAGGGCGGCATCGCGGGCAACCACATCCACCAGGACGTCCTGCTGACGACGTTCAAGCGGTACCTGTGCGAGCAGTACGAACTGCCCGTCGCGCAGGCGGTGTCGGCGGCGCGGACGATGGTGCGGCAGTTCCGGGAGCGGAACTTCATCCTGAGCCACTACGGGGGCGGCGTGTACGGCTTCGTGCACCGGGCCTTCCTGGAGTACCTGGCCGCGGAGGACATCGACCGCCGGTACACGCGCTATCGGGAGTGGACTCCGGACGAACTGATCGAGCAGGTCTTCGGGCGGCATGCGGAGGATCCGGCCTGGCATGAGGTGCTGTTGCTGCTGGTGGGCCAGTTGGGGGAACCGGAGGCGGCCGCGGCGATCGATCGGCTGCTGGACATGCACTGGCGACGGACTGAACGGACGTGGGACGCGGAGCTGTTGTTGCTGAGCGTGCGGGCTCTGGCAGAGGTGCGCAGGATCGGTGCTCTCGCGCCACAGAGCCGAAATGTCGTGGACGGGATCATCGCCTTCCTGGAGAAGACGATGGACAGGTATGTCGTTTTCGCCGTGACGGAGGGAGGCTGGGGCGCTCTGACGACGTTTCCACCCCACTGGAGTGGAAGATCCCGGCTCCTGCGCTGGTTCCACTTGCGAGGTCAGTTCGACTGGCACGCGTCGCGGTCCGCGCAGATCATCGCCGGCATGTACCAGGACTCGGAGTTGCCTCGGCGTGTAGCCGCACATGGGAGTACCGAGTACACCCGTGTGAGGCTGCTGGAGATGTTGGCGGAGCGCTGGGGTGCCGATGAGGACGTACACGAGCTGCTTCGGGCCCGAGCGGTTGAAGATCCGAGCGAAGAGGTCAGGAGAACGGCCCTTGAGCTTCTGGTCGAACAAGGTATTGACAGGCCCGGCGTCGGCGACCTGATCCTGGACCGCTCCCTGTTTGATCCGTCGCTGAGAGTTCGAGGCTACGCACTGTCCCTTCGGGATGACCCCGAGGCCGATGGCCTGTGGGACCAGTTCGTCCAAGTGGCCTCCTCCGAAGGCCGTTTGAGCGAGCGCGTTGCGGCGGTGGATCAACTGACCAAGTACCGCAGTGACGACCCTGAAGTCCTGGCACTGCTGTTCTGTCTGGCCACTGACGCCGCGGACGCCACTGACGTCACTGTCGCAAGCCTGCGCGAAGAGGTCGTCCGAAGTCTCGCTGATCTGGTCGACGACGAGCGCGTTCCGGCGCTGATGCGTGATCGGGCGATCGAGGACCCTGATGAGGACGTGCGTCGGACGGCCTTGTTATTTGTCGCCGAAGCGCTGAGAGACTGGGAGTTCGTCCGTGCTCGCGCCGTCGACGACGAGGATCCGGCGGTCCGGACGGATGCCCTCTATGCCCTGCACGACCTACGGGCAGACGAGCCCGACACATGGGAACTGGCCCGTCGGCGAGCCGTCGCCGACCCCGACGAGTTCGCCCGTTCAGCGGCTTACGTGGTGCTGTGGCAGTCGGCCGGATCCGAGGCCGGCACCTGGGAATTCCTTCGTGATCGGGTGATTGAGGACCCTGATGGTGAGGGCCGGGACTCAGCGCTCACCGGGTTGGTACGACTGCGGGCTGACGAGGCGGAGACGTGGGAGCTGGTTCGTGAACGCCTGGTCGAGGACGCGCATCAGAGCGTCCGTGCCTCCGCCCTGGGTGAACTGTGCAAGCACAAAGGCCATGAGGCCGGAACGTGGGAGTCGGTGTTGGACCGGCTCCGGAACGACCCCTCGGTGTATGTCCGGGAGACGGCGCTGTACGCGACCAGGCACTACCGGAGCCACGAGGATACTTGGGCCGCGATCCGCGAGCGTGTGTCCGAGGATGCGGACGGAGGCGTTCGGCAATTGGCACTCGCTCTGCTGGCGACAAACCGGAGCGACGACGCCGTGACGCTACAGCTGATCCGGGACCGGGCTGCCACCGACCCCGTGCCCCGAGTCCGGGCCGACGCGCTGCGCTGGCGTGCCGTCTGCGAGACGGACGAGGACACAGTCGAGTTCATGAGAGATCGGGCCGTCGCCGACCCTGATCCCGAGCCGCGCGTCGCCGCGCTTCAGTCACTCGCCTTCGGCTGGCCCGCCCACCCTCGGACGCTGCCGCTGTTGCGGGAACGGGCCGGGGCGGACGAAGACGAAGGCGTACGTGCGGAGGCCGCCCGCGCCCTGGCAGCAGCCGAGGCGCTAGCGCCCCTCGCCGACCAACTCCCCTGACAGGAACGCCGACCAGGCGAGAGGGGAGACGCCGAGCGCGGGGCCGGTGGGCTGCTTGGAGTCGCGGAGGTGGATGGTGGTTGGGGTGACGGCGACTTCGAGGCATTCGCCGCCCTCGCCGTCGCTGTAGCTGGACTTGAACCAGGTGAGCTGCTCGGTGTTCATAGCTCCTCCAGCTTCTGCTCGATCAACTTCCGTGTCTCCGAGGGGGAGAGTGCCATCGCCCGCATGATCCCATAGCGGTCCGCGATCTTCCGGACCTCTTCCAGATCGGTGATCAGCCGGGGGTACCCCTGGGCCTCGGTGTACGCCACCTGTCCGCGTCCCCTGGGAGTCAGCAGGTTGAACGCACTTCCCGGGTTGGGGTGTTCCTCCACCTTGGTCGGCATCACCTGGATCTCGACGTTCTGCATCTGCCCGACCTGCAGCATGCGCCGAAGCTGGTCCGCGTGCACACGCCGTCCCCCGATGGGCCGGTCCAGCAGGACCTCTTCGAGGACGTAGCTCACGATCGGAGCCGGGTCACGATCGAAGACCTGCTGACGGGAGAGCCTGTCCGCCACTCGCCTCTCGATCGTCTCCTGGTCGAGGAACGGCCGGCGTTTCACGAAGACGGCCAGGGCGTGGTCCGCAGTCTGCAACAGGCCAGGGACGCCGCTGTTAGCGTAAAAGTGCAGCTCAACCGCCTCCGCCTCCAACCCCGCATAGTCCCGATACCACTCCGGATGCCGCGTCCGAGTCCTCGTCATCGCCTCCTCGACGTCCGGGATCACCTCCAGCAACAGCCCCCCGGCATCCAGCAGTTCGTCGGCCTGCGTCAGCACCTCCGGCCGAATGATCCGCACCCCGCGCTCCATCGCCGAGATCGCGTCGGGCCCGTACCCCACCAGCTTCCCGAACTCCTTCTGCGTGAGCCCCTTCCGCTCGCGCAGGAACTTGAGCATCTTGCCGAGCGCGACGAACAGCGCTGTCGTCCCCTCGGCCTCCGCAGGCGTCTCCGGCCTCCGCTCACCCACGCACCTCACCCCTCCCACCCGACAATCCGACACCGAACCCTTCGCACCCGTACAGCTACCGAGAGTCGCCGATTCACTCCTGGTCAGAGTAGAGACAACCCACCACGCTCAGTCACGTGAACGCCGAAATCTCCACCCCCACCGACGAACTGACCCAGCGTCTGAGCGCCACTCCCCGCGGCGCCCGGCTCGCCCGCCGACTCACCGCCGCCCAGCTCACGGAATGGGGCTATCCCCATGACACCGACGCGAACGACACCGCCCAGCACCTCGTCGCCGAGCTCGCCGCCAACGCCGTCACCCACGGCCGCGTCCCCGGCCGGGACTTCGAGCTGCGGCTCCTGCTGCTCCCCGAGAACACTCTCCGTATCGAGGTCAGTGATCCGCGCGGCGACCGCCCACTCCGTTTCGTCACGGAGCCCGACGGCGAGCGCGGCCGAGGGCTCATCCTCGTGACCCTCCTCGCCGCCACCTGGGGCGTCACCGACCGTCCCGTCGGCAAGACGGTCTGGGCCGAACTCGGCCTCAAACAGCCCGCGTCGACTTCCTCCGCCGACTCTCCACCACCGTGTCCGCGAACGCCCGCGCCGGCGGACTGAGCGCGTCCCAACGCCGTACCGCCCAACCGACAGGGAGAGGACGGAGGCGGGGTACGGGGATCAGCCGCAGCGCCCCTTCGCCTGGTACCGCGAGTCCCGGCAAGGCCGGCACCACCGCCCGCCCCACCCCCAGCTCCGCCAGCAACAGCGCCGTGTCCCAGTCGGCGACGCTCGTGTCGTACCCGAAGTCCACTCCCAACTCCGCGCAGGCGGCGTCCAGATGGGCGGCGGACGCGGAGTTCGGGGGCAGCCGTATCAGGCGTACGTCGGTCAGCTCGGCGGCGTTCACGGACGCGCGGTCGGCCAGGGGGTCGTCGGCGCGGACCGCCAGTACCCACGGCAACTCCACCACCGGGCGCTGCTCGATGCCACGGACGGGCGGGCCCAGCGTGATCCATGCCAGGTCCAGCGCCCCGTCCGCCAGTGCGTCGAAGCTGCCGCGGCCCGAACTGACCGTGCGGAACTCTAGGTTGACGTTCGGATGGCGGTGCCGGAAGGTCACCACCGCGTCCGACATGAAGTGCCGTACGGTCGTCGCGCCCGTCGCCACCCGGACGTGCCCGCTCTCGCCCTCCACGAGGTCCCGCAACTGCCTTACGGCGAGGTCGAGTCCGGAGATGCCCTCGGCCGCGGCCGCCTCCAGGACGCGGCCCGCCTGCGTGGGTACGACTCCGCGCGCCTGGCGCTCCAGCAGCGCGACGCCCGTCTCGCGCTCCAGGCGCTTCACGTGCTGGCTCACCGCGGACTGTGTACAACCCAGGTCCCGGGCGACCGCGCTGAGGCTCCCGGCCCGGCACACCGCGACGAAAACACGCAGGTCATCGAGGGTCATGACATCCAAGCTAGCACTTGGAGCTCGGCATAAATCCCAAGGATTGACTCTGCTGATGCGTGCGTACGACGATCGTCACAGGGCCCAACGGGCGGCAACCCGCTCCCCACCCCCTTCCGGATCCGGAGCGGGCGGGGGCAGGAGCGGGTGCCGACCCAGACGTCGAAGGGAAGCCGCCGTGCAGCGGACACCTGTCACCCACCAAGCCACAGCCCTCATGCGGGACTTAGGCGCCGGTCAGCAGTCGCACCCCGGCGGGACGCTGCTCGCGCACCTCGACCGGGTGCGCGCCCGCCTCGCTGGCTGGGGTGCCCGGCCCGCGCTGCAACTCGCGGGCCTGACCCACGCCGCGTACGGCACCGACGGCTTCCCGGCCGCTCTGCTCTCCCTGGACCGGCGCGCCGAACTCGCCGCCGTCATCGGCCCCGAGGCCGAGGAGATCGTGTACTTCTACGCCAGCTGCGACCGCCGGGCCAGCTACCCCGACTTCGCGACGCCGGGCGGCTACTTCCGTGACCGCTTCACGGGCCACGCCCTCACCCCGCCCACCCACCTCCGCCAGGACTTCGCCGAGCTCACGGCCGCCAACGAGCTCGATCTCGCCTACCGCAACCGGGACTTCCGTACCCAGTGGGGGCCCGAGCTCCTCGCCCTGTTCACCCGTTTCCAGCCGCTGCTGAGCGAGGCCGCCTGGCGGGACTGCCTCGCCGTCCTGGGATCGGCCCGACGGCAAGGCTCTTGACTTCCCAAGACCCCCGCGCCACATTCCCCTCCCCGCACCATCAGAAATTGCACACAACTCCGCACCTCTCCGCACCTCCGCACCTCCGCACCTGAGCAACTCACCCCATCCCTCGTACGGTTGGAGCGACCTGCCATGGCCACGAGCGCGGAACCCGCGAGACCCACCCTCCTTCCCGGCGGACGTCCCAGCCGACGCCAAGTGCTCGGCACCACTGCTGCCACCGGCCTCGCCCTCGCGGCCGGGACCCGCGGGGCGGCCGCCGCCGACCTTCCCCTCCTGGGCACGTACGACGTCGTCGTCATCGGGTCCGGCGCGGCCGGGATGACCGCGGCCCTCACCGCGGCCAAGCAGGGGCTCACCACCGTCGTACTCGAAAAGGCGCCGACCTTCGGCGGGTCCGCGGCCCGTTCCGGCGCCGGGATCTGGATCCCCAACAACCCGGTGATCCTGGCCGCCGGTGTCCCGGACACCCCGGCCAAGGCGGCCGCCTACCTCGCCGCCGTCGTCGGCTCGGACGTCCCCGCCGCCCGGCAGCAGGCCTTCCTCGCCCACGGCCCCGCCATGATCTCCTTCGTCATGGCGAACAGCCCCCTCCGCTTCCGTTGGATGGAGGGCTACAGCGACTACTACCCCGAGCTCACCGGCGGTCTCCCGAACGGCCGCTCCATCGAACCCGACCAGCTCGACGGCAAGCTCCTGGGCGCCGAACTCGCGCACCTCAACCCGCCGTACATGCAGGTCCCGACCGGCATGGTCGTCTTCAGCGCCGACTACAAGTGGCTCGCCCTCGCCGCGGTGAGCGTCAAGGGCGCCGCCGTCGCCGCCGAGTGCCTGGCGCGCGGCACCAAGGCGGCGGCGCTGGGGCAGACGCCGCTGACCATGGGGCAGTCGCTGGCCGCGGGGCTGCGGAAGGGGCTGCTGGACGCGGGTGTTCCGGTGTGGCTCAACACTCCGCTCACCGATCTGTACGTCGAGAGCGGCAAGGTGACGGGGGCGGTCGTCACGCGCGACGGCGCCTCCGGCCTGGTCCGCGCCCGCCGGGCCGTCGTCGTCGGCTCGGGCGGCTTCGAGCACAACGCGGCCATGCGGGCCCAGTACCAGCAGCAGCCCATAGGGACGGACTGGACGGTTGGCGCGAAGGAGAACACGGGTGACGGCATCCGGGCGGGGCAGGCCGCGGGTGCCGCGCTCGGGCTGATGGAGGACGCCTGGTGGGGGCCGGCCATCCCGCTCCCCGACCAGCCGTACTTCTGCCTCGCCGAACGCACCCTCCCCGGCGGCCTCCTCATCAACCAGGCCGGCGCCCGCTTCGTCAACGAGGCCGCGCCCTACAGCGACGTCGTCCACACCATGTACGAGCGCAACCCCACCGCCCCCGACATCCCGGCCTGGCTGATCGTCGACCAGAACTACCGCAACCGGTACCTCTTCAAGGACGTCGCCCCGACCTTCGTACTCCCCGACGACTGGTACACGTCCGGCGCCGCGTACAAGGCCTGGACCCTCGACGCGCTGGCCACGGCGGTCGGCGTCCCGTCCGCCGCCCTGCGCGCCACGGTCAACCGCTTCAACTCCCTTGCCCTGACGGGCACGGACACCGACTTCCACCGCGGCGACAGCGCCTACGACCACTACTACACGGACCCCTCCGTCCTCCCCAACTCCTGCCTCGCCCCCCTCTGGCTGCCCCCGTACTACGCCTTCCGCATCGTCCCCGGCGACCTCGGCACGAAGGGCGGCATGGTCACGGACGCGCGGGCCCGGGTACTGCGGCCCGACGGCACGGTGATCCCCGGTCTGTACGCCGCCGGGAACGCCAGCTCGGCGGTGATGGGCCACAGCTACGCGGGCGCGGGCTCGACGATCGGCCCGGCGATGACGTTCGGCTACATCGCGGCGCTGGACATCGCGGGAGTGCTCTGAGCGGTCCTGGGGAAGTCGGCTGCGGTTGGGCAGCGCCGCCAAGGGGCGCGGGGCTGTATCGATATGCGGCTCCGCCGCGATGGGGGTCCCCCCGCGCGAGCGCAGCCGAGCGTGGGGGAGCGACCAGCCACGACGGCGCCGCAGCCGACCCACCACCTGTCGCCGCCCCGCGGCGGAGCCGCTGATCGGCACAGCCAGCGGAGCGCTTAGGACTGGTAATGAAGTGAGTTGGTAGCCGGGGCGGGAATGACGGCGTGTCAGTTCTCGTTGATGCTGCCGGGATGGGGGTGCGAGGCAGCCGAGACGAAGAGTGCGCACAAGCCGTGGGAGGTCGAGGACGGGCTGTGGGAGCGGATCGAGCCGCTGCTGCCCGTGGTCGAACGCAGGTACCGGCATCCGGGGCGTAAGCGCCTGGATGATCGCAGGGTGCTGTGCGGGATCCTGTTCGTGCTCTACACCGGGATCCCGTGGCGGTTCCTGCCTCAGGAGCTGAGCTTCGGCTCGGGAATGACCTGCTGGCGGCGGCTGCGGGACTGGAACGAGGCGGGAGTCTGGCAGCAGCTGCACGAGCTGCTGCCGGCCGAACTGCGGGCGGCTGACATGCTCGACTTCTCCCGCGCCGCCGTCGACTCCTCCCATCTGCGCGCGATGAGGGGCGGGCCGGCCACCGGCCCGTCCCCGGTGGACCGGGGAAAGACCGGCAGCAAGCATCACCTGATCGTCGAGGCGCACGGCATCCCACTGGCCGTGACCCTGACCGGCGGCAACCGCAACGACGTCACCCAGCTGATCCCGCTGATCCAAGCCGTCCCGCCGATCCGGGGCAAGCGCGGCCGCCCGTTGCACCGTCCCCGGCGCATCTACGCCGACCGCGGCTACGACCACGACGTCTACCGCGACAGGGTCCGCCGGTTCCAGATCACCCCGTACGTCGCCCGCCGCGGCACCGAACACGGCTCCGGCCTGGGCATACACCGCTGGGTCGTCGAGGGCGCGATCGCACTGCTGCACTGGTTACGCCGCCTGCGCATCCGCTGGGAACGCCGCGACGACATCCACCAAGCCTTCATGACCCTCGGCCGCGCCATCATCTGCTGGCGACGACTCAAGACCTCATTCTGATCCGAGCCCAAGGGCGGTCTAGGCCCCGG
>NZ_JALDAY010000021.1 GCF_022698165.1 Streptomyces cylindrosporus | reverse complement strand
GGGCGTCTCGGGGGTTGCTCACTTCTCGTACGACGACGAGCGGAGCTGTCTGGAGGACGTGCGTTTCCTGCTGTCGCTGCTGCCGTCCAACAACCGTGAACTGCCGCCCTCCACCCCGTCCGAGGACCCGCACGACCGGCTCGGCGACGCGCTCCTCGACCTGGTCCCGGACGATCCCGGCCGGGTCTACGACATGCGCACGGTCGTCGAGGAGATCGTCGACAACGGCGAGTTCTTCGAGGTCCACGCCGCCTGGGCGGGCAACGCCCTGTGCGCGCTGGCCCGGCTCGGCGGCGAGGTCGTCGGGGTCGTCGCCAACCAGCCCGCCGCCATCGCGGGCGTGCTGGACATCGAGGCCAGCGAGAAGGCGGCGCGGTTCGTGCAGTTCTGCGACGCCTTCAACATCCCGCTGGTCACGCTGATCGACGTGCCCGGCTTCCTGCCCGGCATCGACCAGGAGCACAACGGCATCATCCGGCACGGCGCCAAACTGCTCTACGCCTACTGCAACGCCACCGTGCCCCGCGTCTCCGTGGTGATCCGCAAGGCGTACGGCGGCGCCTACATCGTGATGGACTCGCGTTCGATCGGGACCGACCTGGCCTTCGCCTGGCCCGGCAACGAGATCGCGGTGATGGGTGCGGAGGGCGCCGCGAACGTCATCTTCCGCCGGGAGATCAACGGCGCCGACGACCCGGACGCGGTGCGGCGGCAGAAGATCGCGGAGTACCGCGCGGAGCTCATGCACCCGTACTACGCCGCCGAGCGCGGACTCGTCGACGACGTCATCGACCCCCGCAGGACCCGCCAGATCCTCATCGCCTCCCTCGCCATGCTGCGGGACAAGCACGCCGAACTGCCCTCTCGGAAGCACGGCAACCCTCCCCTGTGAAGGAGACCTCCATGCCGGACATCCAGGTCCGCCGCGGCCACGCGACCCCCGAGGAACTCGCCGCGCTGGTCACGGTGTTGCTCGCCCGGTCCGCCGCGACCGCGCCCGCCGGGACACCCCGCCACCGCGCCCCCAACTGGCACCGTCTGGAACGCGCCCTGCGACACAGCGGTGCCCGCGGCTGGAGCCGGGAGCGCGCGGCGGCCGGCCCGCGCTCGGCAGGCTCCTCGGGCCGGGCTTGACTTCAACCTTGGTTCAACTTTCAGACTCGGCACGAGAGCGTCACGCTCGCCCCCCGCCCGTACAGGTACTTGAGGAGACGTATGTCCGCCACACCCCTGCGCCTCGCCGTGATCAACAGCAGTGTCCGGGAAGGCCGGTTCGGCCCGACGGTCGCCCGCTGGTTCGTCGCGCAGACCGAGCAGCGCGCGGACCTGGAGGTCGATCCGATCGACCTCGCCGACCACACGCTGCCGCACGAGCTGTCGCACGCGCCCTCCGACGAGGTGGCGGCTCAACTGGCCGGTGTGTCACCGCGCCTGGCCGCCGCGGAGGCCTTCGTCGTGGTGACGCCGGAGTACAACCACAGCTTCCCGGCCTCGCTCAAGAGCCTCATCGACTGGCATCGCTCCGAGTGGCAGGCCAAGCCGGTCGGCTTCGTCTCGTACGGGGGTCTGGCCGGCGGTCTGCGCTCGGTGGAGCATCTGCGCCCGGTCTTCGCCGAGTTGCACGCCGTGACCGTGCGGGACTGCGTGAGCTTCCACAACGTGTGGGGGCAGTTCGACGGGTCGGGTGTCCTGCAGGAGCCCACGGCGGCGGCCTCGGCCGCCAAGACCCTTCTCGACCAACTGGTCTGGTGGGGCGTCTCGTTGCGGGAGGCCCGCGAGAAGCGCCCCTACACCGCCTGACGCCCGACGGCGGCCTCCGGCAGCAGGCTCGCGAGCCCGCAGGCCCCCGGCCCGTCGTCACCGAGGATGTCGCAGGGGTTGACCAGGGCGCAGGCTTCGAGGGAGAGACAGCCGCAGCCGACGCAGTCGGTGAGCTTGTCTCTCAGCTTCAGCAACAGCTCGATGCGGAGGGTCAGTTCACCGTGCCAACGGCCGGAGACCAGGGCCCAGTCCTCGCGCGTGGGCGTGCGTCCCCGGGGCAGCACGCTCAGCGCGTCCCGGATGTCGGCGAGCCGGATGCCGAGGCGTTGGGAGGCCCGTACGAAGGCGATCCGCCGCAGTGTGTCCCGGGCGTACCGGCGCTGGTTGCCGCCGGTGCGGCGGCTGTGGATGAGTCCCTCGCGCTCGTAGAAGCGGACCGTCGAGGCGGGCACGCCGCTACGCCGCGCCAGTTCCCCCACCGTCAGTTCGCCGTGGCCCGGGTCCGCGGCCGGGGGGTTCACTCGCTGCCCTGCGCCAGGCGGACGAGCACTTTGTGGAACTGCTCGCGCTCGGCGGGAGTGAAGGCCGCGAACATGACCTCGTTGGCCTGCTCCACCGCGCGGTCCATCTCCTGGTAGAGCTTCCGGCCCCGTTCGGTGTGCTTCACGAGGTTGCGGCGGCGGTTGCCGGGATCGGGCTTGCGGCTGACGGCGCCGCGCTCCTCCAGGTCACCCAGGAGCACGACCAGGTTCCCGGCGTCCAGCCCGAGCGCCCGGCCGAGCTCGGCCTGGGTGGACTCACCGAGCTCGGCCAGGCCTGCCATCACGCGGTAGTGCTGCATCCGCAGGCCGGTCGTGTCCAGGTAGTCGCACAGCAGCCGCTGGGCTCGCAGGGCGGCGCCGGACAGCAGCCAGACGTCGAGTTCAGCCAGGCGTCCGTACACGGTCATGGCAGAAGTCTACGGGACAGTGTTGCACCGACCAACGATCCGCCTCTATCGTTATGCGAGCCAACATTGGTTGGCACAACATAAGTCGTCGGCCGGCCTCATTGCCTTCGAATCCCCCGCGGCTGGGGCCGGTCGACGATGCATCAGGCGTGTCTACGACTGCTGCGCTCCTGCCGTCCCAGAAGTGAGAACCGTCATGGCTGAAGCCCGAACCGCCGCGCCTCCGGCCGGTGCCGTCGTCCCGGACCCGCGGCGCTGGCAGGCTCTGATCTACATCGCCGTCGCCCAGCTGATGGTCTCGGTGGACTCCACCATCGTGAACATCGCCCTGCCTTCCGCCCAACGAGCCCTCGACATCTCCGACAGCAACCGGCAGTGGGTCGTCACCGCCTACATGCTCGCCTTCGGCGGGCTGTTGCTGCTGGGGGGCCGGATCAGCGACACCATCGGCCGGAAGCGGGCCTTCCTCATCGGCGTGATCGGCTTCGGCCTGGCCTCCGCCCTCGGCGGTATCGCGATGGACGCCGGCATGCTGCTGACCGCCCGCGCCCTGCAGGGAGCTTTCGGAGCGCTGCTGGCTCCGGCCGGCCTCTCCCTGCTCGCGGTCACCTTCACCGAACCGGGCGAGCGCGCCAAGGCCTTCGGTGTGTTCAGCGCGATCGCGGGCAGCGGCTCCGCCGTGGGACTGATCCTCGGCGGCGTCCTCACCGAGTACCTCAACTGGCGCTGGTCCCTCTTCGTCAACGTCGCCTTCGCGCTGGTCGTGGTGGCCGGCGCGCTCGCCGTCGTACACGACGAGGACACCGCACCGCAGCGGCAGAAGCTCGACATCGCCGGCGCGCTGCTGTCCGTCGCGGGGGTCGTGGCCCTCGTCTACGGCTTCACTCTCGCCGACACCGAGGGGTGGACGGCCACGCCCACCCTGTCCCTCTTCGTCGCCTGCGCCGTCCTGCTGACGCTCTTCGTCGTGGTCGAGAAGCGCACCGCCGGCCCGCTCCTGCCGCTGCGGATCGTCACCGAGCGGAACCGGGCCGGCGTGTTCGCCTCCCAGGCGCTCGCCGTGATCACGATGTTCGGTCTGCTGCTGTTCCTCACCTACTACTTCCAGGAGATCCGGGGATACAGCCCCCTGATGTCGGGCGTGGCCTTCCTGCCCATGGTGGCCGGCATGCTCATCGGGGCGGGGCAGTTCGCCAGTCGCATGATGCCCAGGATGGCACCGCGGTGGATCATGGCGCCCGGTTTCCTCGTCGCGGCCCTCGGCATGCTCCTGCTGACCCAGCTGGACGTGGACTCCTCCTACCCCCTGCTGGTCCTGCCCGGCCAGCTGCTGTTCGGCATCGGTCTCGGTCTCGCCTTCACCCCGTCGATGAGCCTGGCCACCCACGGAGTCGACGACCAGGAGACCGGTGTCGCCTCCGCGATGATCAACGCCTCGCAGCAGCTGGGCGGTTCGATCGGTACGGCCCTGCTCAACACCATCGCGGCCAGCACCACCGCCTCCTGGCTCGCCTCTCACGGCGGCGGCGCCGGTCTGGCGGACCAGGCGGCGGTGCACGGCTACGCCACCGCCGTGTGGTGGACCGTCGGCATCCTGCTGCTGGCCGGTCTGGTGGTCCTGTTCAGCGGCAATCTGCCCAGGCCGGAGCAGGCGGAGCAGGGAACCGAGGGCGCCGCGGCCGTGCACATGTGAGACACCGCCCTACGACCCGTACCGCCCCGCTCTCAGCGACCGCCGACGCGCCCGACGCGTCGGCGGTCGTTCTCGTCGCGCCCCGGCCCGACACCGAACCGACGTACGGACGAAGACAGGAGATGTCGTGGACAACGAGCAGGAGACCACGGACACGAAGACGGCCGGCGCGGTCGCCGTCGGACCGGCCACCGGGGCTCCCCCGGTCCCCGTGGACGTCGAGGACGAACTCGCCCTGGAACCGCACATCGTCCGGGGCCTCGACTGAGCCGAAAGCCAAGGGAGCCCGTCGTCATGGCCCTGTCCCCCTCTTCCGCCTCCCCCGTCCTCGCACCGCCGGTCCGTGAGATCACCCTGGACGGCGAGGGCGTCACCCTCTCCGGACTCGTCTGCGAGCCGGAGTCCGAGCCCCGCGCCCTGCTGGTCGCCCTGCACGGCGGGGGAATGCGGGCCGGGTACTTCC
The DNA here is from genome assembly GCF_022698165.1 of Streptomyces cylindrosporus. Classification (GTDB taxonomy): domain Bacteria; phylum Actinomycetota; class Actinomycetes; order Streptomycetales; family Streptomycetaceae; genus Streptomyces; species Streptomyces cylindrosporus. Next base: position 133,400 of record NZ_JALDAY010000021.1, on the reverse strand, counting down.
ACGGGCAGGCCGACCCGGCCACCTCGCTGCTGACGCTCGCCGCCTCCTGCGGGTACACGGCGCTCGCCCTCGACCGTCCCGGCTACGGCCGGTCCGCCGGCCAACTGCCCGAGGGCATGGGGCTGTCGGAGCAGGCCGGGCTCCTGCGGGCGGCCGTACGCCAGTACCGGCTGCGCCACCCTCGCGGCGCCGGGGTCCTTCTCGTCGGGCACTCCCTCGGTGGGAAGGCCGCGCTGCACACGGCGTCCGGCTGGACGGACGGCGGGCTGCTGGGCGTCGACGTCTCGGGCATCGGTGACCGGTGGGCCGTCCCCGCACGGGAGTTGACAGGTCAGGGGCACCGCCTGTCCCACCGGATGCACTGGGGGCCACTGGCTCTCTACCCGCCCGGCACCTTCCGGCTGGCCCAGGCGCTGACTACTCCCGTACCGCACCGCGAGGCCCGAGAGATCTCCGACTGGCCACAGGCGTACGCGACGCTGGCCGGGGAGGTCCGCGTGCCGGTGCGGTTCACCTTCGCCGAGCACGAGAAGTGGTGGCGCAGCGACCCGCACTCCGTGCGCGCCATGCTGGACCGCCTCGGATCAACGCTGTCCCGCAGCGAGCGGCTCGCCGGCGCCGGCCACAACATCAGCCTCGGCCGGACGGCCCGTGTCTACCATCTGCGGGTCCTCGCCTTCCTGGAGGAATGCCGGGCCCTGGCGGACACGCCGTGACGGGCGCCCGGCTCCTGGACCACATGACCGCCTCGCTGCGGGTCCGCAACTTCCGGCTGTTCGCGCTGGGCCAGCTCGCCTCGGTGACCGGCACCTGGATGATGGTCACCGCCCAGGACTGGCTCGTACTGCGCATGACGGACGACTCGGCGGCGGCGCTCGGCGCCGTCACAGCCGCCCAGTTCGCCCCGGTGCTGCTGCTCACTCTGGTGGGCGGCCGGCTGGCCGACCGGCTGGACCGCAGACGCCTTCTCGTCGTGGCGAACACCGTGTCCGGGCTGTTGGCGCTGGCCCTGGCGCTCGCCGTGCTGTCGGACCGCGTGTCGCTGGGTCATGTGATCGCCTGTGCCGTCGGCGTCGGTCTCGTCAACGCCGTCGAGATCCCGGTCCGGATGTCGTTCATCGGCGAGCTGGTCGACCCCGAGCTGGTGCCCAACGCATCCGCCCTGAGCGCGGCGTACTTCAACGTGGCCCGCGTTCTCGGACCGGCGACGGCGGGCCTGCTCATCGACGCGGCGGGCGTGGGCGCGGTCATGCTGCTCAACGCCGCGAGCTACCTGGCCACGGTGGCGGGCCTGCACCGCATACGTCCCGCGGAACTGCGCCGGACGGACGAGCGACGGGCACAGGGCGGGGTGGCGGCAGGACTCCGGTACGTGGCCGGGAGAACGGACCTGATCCTGCCGCTCGTGCTGACAGCGGTCGTCGCCCTGGTCGGGTTCAACTTCCAGGTGACCCTGCCGTTGCTGGCGCGCACGGTCTTCCACACCGACGCCGGTTCCTTCGGCCTGCTCACCGCCGGCATGGCGGTCGGCTCCCTGCTGGCCGCGCTGGCCACCACCTTGCGCAGGGGGCGGCCCGGCGAGCGAACGGTACTGGTCGGCGCGACAGCCTTCGGCGTGATGCTTTCGCTCTCCGGCATGGCGCCCACCTTCACCACGGCGCTGATCTGCCTGAGCCTCACCGGTGCCGCCATGCTGGCCTTCGCGCAGTCGGCCAACCACCATGTTCAGCTCGGCTCCGATCCGGCCTATCGCGGTCGCGTCATGGCGCTCTACACCCTCCTGCTCCAGGGCACGACACCCTTCGGCGCACTGCTGACGGGCCGTCTGGCCGACCGGTTGGGTGCGCGCGGCGCACTGTCCGTTTCCGGAGTGGTCTGTCTGGCCGCGGTGCTGGCCGCCTGGGCGTGCGCCGCCGCTCGACGGCCAGGAATCTGCGCACCGCGCCGGCTGTTGTCGGTGCGTGACAGCCGTACGAATCACAGGGAGGCCCGACGTGTACGGGGACCAGGGAACGATCCGCAAGATCCTCACCGAGCTCGGCGACACCTGGGCGATCGTCGGCCTGTCGTCGAACCGGCGCCGCGCGGCATACGGAGTCGCCGAGGTGCTCCAGCGCTTCGGCAAGCGGATCGTGCCGGTGCACCCGAAGGCCGAGACGGTCCACGGTGAGCAGGGGTACCCCTCCCTGGACGCGATTCCCTTCCAGGTCGACGTCGTCGACGTGTTCGTCAACAGCGGGCTCGCCGGCCCGGTCGCCGACGAAGCCGTCGCCATCGACGCGAAGGCCGTCTGGTTCCAGCTCGACGTGATCGACGAGGCGGCTTACGACCGCGCCCGCGCGGCGGGTCTCCTCATGGTGATGGACCGCTGCCCCGCGATCGAGATACCGCGCCTCGGATAGCCATACAGGGCCCGCCAACAGCCTCTTTGGTCCTGTCCAGGAACCCCCCGGGCGTTGGTCAAAACTTCACCATGGGTCTTCTGCTCGACCTCTGTTGTTTCCTAATCTGCGACGTCGCACGAACTGAAAACAACTATTCACTTTGTGAGAGGTCGCTGAAAATATGGTGAGCGTCGAGCAGACCTCCGTTGCGGACGCCAGGGGTCCGAGCGGCCTGAGGCGGGACGTCGGACTGATCGGTCTGATGTGGGCCTCCGTGGGCTCCATCATCGGTTCCGGGTGGCTGTACGGCGCCCACGACGCGGTCATCCAGGCCGGCCCAGCGGCGATCATCTCGTGGGTGATCGGCGCGGTCGCGATCGTGCTGCTGGCCCTGGTCCACGCCGAGCTGGGCGGCATGTTCCCGGTGGCGGGCGGCACGGCCCGGTACCCGCACTACGCGTTCGGCGGACTGGCCGGCATGTCCTTCGGCTGGTTCTCCTGGCTCCAGGCCGCGACCGTGGCCCCGATCGAGGTCGAGGCCATGATCGGTTACGCCGGTCACTGGTCGTGGGCGCAGGGCCTGCAGCACTCCGACAAGACCCTGACCGCGAGCGGTCTGGTGGTGGCGGTCCTGCTCATGGCGCTGTTCGTCGGCGTGAACTTCTTCGGCGTACGGGTGCTCGCGCACACCAACAGCGCCGCGACCTGGTGGAAGATCGCCGTCCCGCTGGGCGCGATCTTCATCATGGCCGCGACCCACTTCCACCCGGCCAACTTCCACTCCGAGGGCTTCGCCCCGTTCGGCGCCAAGGGCGTGCTCGCCGCGATCAGCACCAGCGGCATCATCTTCGCGCTGCTCGGCTTCGAGCAGGCCATCCAGCTGGCGGGCGAGAGCCGCGACCCCAAGCGGGACCTGCCGCGGGCCACGCTCGGCTCGGTCGCGATCGGCGCCGTCATCTACGTCCTGCTCCAGGTCGTGTTCATCGCCGGGCTGCCGCACAGCAGCTTCGTGAAGGGCTGGGCCAACCTGCACTACAGCGGTGACAGCGGCCCGTGGGCCGGCCTGGCGACCGTGGTGGGCCTCGGCTGGCTGGCGGTGGTCCTCTACCTCGACGCGGTCATCTCCCCCGGCGGCACCGGCCTGATCTACACCACCGCCACCTCCCGCGTCTCCTACGGCCTGGCGAAGAACGGCTACGCGCCGAAGCTCTTCACCAGGACCGACTCGCGCGGTGTGCCGTGGTTCGGTCTCGTCATGTCCTTCGTGACCGGCGTCATCTGCTTCCTGCCGTTCCCGAGCTGGCACAAGCTGGTCGGCTTCATCACCTCGGCGAGCGTCCTGATGTACGCGGGCGCGCCGCTGGCGTACGGCGTCTTCGCCGACAAGCTGCCGAACCACGAGCGCCCGTACCGGCTGCCCGGCGGCAAGGTGATCGCCCCGCTGTCGTTCGTCGTGGCCAACCTGATCATCTACTGGGCCGGCTGGGACACCCTGTGGCGGCTCGGTCTGGCGATCGTCCTCGGGTACGTCCTGCTCGGCGGCTACGCCTGGTGGGCCAACGCGACGAACCAGCCCGACGCGCCCCGGATGGACTTCAAGGCCGCCCAGTGGCTGCCGGTCTATCTGCTCGGCATGGGCGTGATCTCCGCCGAGGGCGGCTTCGGCGGCACCGGCAACATCGGCCTGTGGTGGGACATCCTCATCATCGCCGTCTTCTCGCTGGTGATCTACTACTGGGCCCGGGCGACGGCCTCGAACACCGCGGAGATCGAGCGGAGCATCGAGGAGGTCGTGGTCACGGACGCGCCCGCGCACTGACCCCTCGCCCCTGTCCTGTCCCGCTCACCGCTTTCCGGCCCGTCGGCCGCGGCTCCCCTGCCGTGGCTGACGGGCCACCGTCATAATGCTCGGGTGACTGACTCCTCCCCCCACCCCAACTCGCCGTCCGAGCAGCGCTTTCCGGTCGTGATCGTGGGCGCGGGGCCCGCCGGTCTCACCATCGGGAACATCCTGCGGGCCGCCTCGGTCGACTGCCTGGTGCTGGAGGTCGAGACCCGCGAGTTCATCGAGCAGCGGCCGCGGGCCGGTGTGCTGGAGGAGTGGGCCGTGCGCGGCCTCGAACAACGGGGGCTGGCCGACACCCTGTTGGAGCGGGCGCAGCGGCACACCGAGTGCGAGTTCCGGTTCGAGAAGGCGCGCCACCGGTTCTCGTACCTTGAGCTGACGGGACATCACCACTTCGTGTATCCACAGCCGTTGCTGGTGACGGACCTGGTGCGCGAGTACGCGGACGTGCGCGGCGGGGCCATTCGCTTCGGGGTGCGGGACGTCCAGCTGCACGGGCTCGACTCGGACCGTCCCGCGGTGTCGTACGTCGATGCCGAGAGTGGTCAACGGCAGCTGGTGCACTGCGAGTTCGTGGCCGGCTGCGACGGGGCGCGCGGGGTGACGCGGACCGTGCTGCCGCAGCACGCCCGAACGGCCCGGCACGACTACGGCGTCGGCTGGCTGGCGCTGCTCGCCGAGGCACCGCCGTCCAGCGACTGCGTGGTGTTCGGCATCCATCCGAACGGCTTCGCCGGGCACATGGCCCGCAGCCCCGAGGTCACCCGCTACTACCTGGAGTGCCCGCCCGGCGACGACCCGGAGAACTGGTCGCACGACAGGGTCTGGGCGGAACTGCAGGAGCGCCTCGGCGCCGCCGACCGCCCGCCGCTCACCGAGGGCCGGCTGATCGAGAAGCGCGTCCTCGACATGCACAACTACGTGGTCGAACCCATGGCGTTCGGCCGCCTCTTCCTGGCCGGCGACGCCGCCCACCTCACCGCCCCGATCGCCGCGAAGGGCATGAACCTCGCCCTGCACGACGCCTTCCTGCTCGGCGACGGCCTGGTCGCCTTCCTCACCAAGGGCGAGCAGTCCGGCCTGACCGGCTACTCGGACGCCTGTCTCGGCCGGGTCTGGGACTACCAGGAGTTCTCCCAGTGGCTGTCAGAGGTCTACCACGGCACCTCCTCGGGCGACGCCTACCGGGCGGGCACCACGCTGGCCCGGCTGCGCCGTCTCTTCCGGTCCCCGGCCGCGGCGGCCGCGTTCGCCGAGCAGTACCTCGGCAAGAGCCCGGCCGGCTGAGAGCTCAGGCCAGGCCCAGCCCCTCGATCACCACCGCGCCCGGCAGCTGCGCGAACGCCTTGCCGGGCACCAGCAGTTTGCCGCGCCGCCGCCCGCTGCCGACCAGGACGTACGGCAGGTCCACGACGCGCGAGTCCACCAACACCGGCCAGCCGTCCGGGAGTCCGATCGGCGTGATGCCGCCGTACTCCATGCCGGTCTCGCCGGTCGCCGTGTCCATGGACGCGAACGAGGCCTTGCGGGCGCCGAGTTGGCGGCGGACCACGTTGTTGACGTCGACCCGGGTCGTGGAGAGCACCACGCACGCGGCCAGCGTGGTCTCGCCGCCCCGCTTCCCGGCCACCACGACGCAGTTCGCCGACTGCTTCAGCAGCTCCTGGCCGTAGTGCTGGACGAAGACCGCGGTGTCGGCCCACTCCGGGTCGGTGTCCACGTACACGATCTGCTCGGCGGGGACACCGCCGTGCCAGTCGCGTACGGCGGCGGCGACCGGGCCGGTCAGTTCGTCGAGGGCGTCGGGAGCGGGGAGGGCGGTGTCGAAGTGTCCGATGGGTGCGCGCATGCTCCGCACGCTAACAGGACGGCTCAGCGCACGGGCGGGACGGACACCGCGAGCACGAGTTCCATCGGTACGTCGCCCTGATTGCCGTAGCTGTGCGGGGCGTTGGCCTCGAAGGTGACGCTCGCGCCGGCCGGGACGCGGTACTCGGCGCCCTCCACCGTGAGGGTCAGCTCCCCCGCGATGACGTGCGCGATCTCCACCGTGCCGACGGGGTGCGGGTCGGAGGCACTGCTGTCGCCCGGCATCAGCCGCCAGTCCCACATCTCCAGCGGGCCCGGCGCCTCGGTGCCGGCGAGCAGCCTGCTGTAACTGCCGGCGTCGGTGTGCCACAGCCGTACCACCTGGTCGGCCGGGACGATCCGCACCTTCGGCCCCTGTTCGTAGTCGAGCAGGGTGGTGACGCTGACCCCGAGCGCGTCGCCGATCTTGACGACCGTGCCGATGCTCGGGTTGGTGCGGGCCTGCTCGATCTGGATGAGCATGCCCCGGCTGACGCCGGCGCGGGCGGCGAGCGCGTCCAGGGTGAAGCCGCGCTCATTGCGCCAGCGCTTGACGTTGCGCGCCAGGGACTGGGTCAGCAGGTCGAGGTCCGACACGTTCCGTCCAACAGTTCCGCCCAACAGTTCCGTCCAACATTATGGATGACAGAGTTCAATGCACTGAACTACGGTGTTGTGCACCCCATCGTTCACCGAACTGTACTGCGAGGCGACTCGTGACGGCATTCTTCGCCCTGGCCACCAGCCTGCTGTGGGGCCTCGCCGACTTCGGCGGCGGACTGCTGACCCGCCGCACCCCCGCGCTGACGGTCGTGGTCGTCTCCCAGGCGATCGCCACGGTCGTGCTCGGGGCGGTCGTGGTCGCCACCGGAGGCTGGAGCGAGGCCGGTCCGCGACTGTGGTTCGCGGTCGCCGCGGGCCTGGCCGGGCCCGTCGCGATGATCTGCTTCTACAAGGCGCTCGCCCTGGGCCCGATGGGCGTGGTCTCGCCGCTCGCCACGCTGAGCGTGGCCGTGCCGGTCGGCGTCGGGCTGTTCCTCGGCGAACGGCCGGGGCTGATGCAGGCCGCGGGCATCGCGGTCGCCGTCACCGGCGTGGTGCTCGCGGGCGGACCTCACCTGCGCGGAGCGCCCGTGCAGCGGCGGACGATCCTGCTCACGCTGGTCGCGGCGCTCGGCTTCGGCACGGTGTTCGCGCTGATCGCGGAGGCGTCCACGAGCGTGACAGGCCTCTTCCTCGCGCTGTTCGTGCAACGCCTGACGAACGTCACCGCGGGCGGTCTCGCCCTGTACGTCTCCGTCCGGCGCGGCGCCGACGCCCTCCCCGACACCGGGTTCCCCTGGGCCTCCCTCCCGGCCCTCGCCTTCGTCGGCCTCGCGGACGTGGCGGCGAACGGCACGTACTCGGTCGCGGCCCAGCACGGCCCGGTCACGGTGGCCGCGGTGCTGGCGTCGCTCTACCCGGTGGTGACCGCCCTGGCGGCACGCGGCTTCCTCAGCGAACGGCTGCGGGCGATACAGGCGGCGGGCGCGGGGCTGGCGCTCGTGGGGACGCTGCTGCTGGCGACGGGCTAGGGGCGTCGAAGGGCCGTCGGGCGGCCTTCAGGCCTCGGCGTCCAGCTCCGCCAGCCGGGCCGCCGTCTCCTCGTCCAACTCCGCGAGCGCGCGCAGCTGTTCGGGCGTGATGTCGTCGGGCAGGGGCACGGGGGCGGGTGTGCGCAGCGGCGGCTGCCAGCCCTCGGCGGGAGTCCAGCGCCGTACGACGCGGGCGGGCGCGCCCGCCACCACGGCGTGGTCCGGGACCACCCCTCGCACCACCGCGCCCGCGGCCACCACGACGTTCCGCCCGATCCTGGCACCCGGCAGGATGACCGCGCCGGTGCCGATCCAGCAGCCCGGGCCGATCTCCACGGGTTCCATGCGCGGCCACTGCTTGCCGATGGGCTCGTGGGGATCGTCGTACGAGTGGTTCGTGGACGTGACGTAGACGTAGGGGCCGAAGTAGCAGTCGCTGCCGATGGTGACCGTCGTGTCGGCGATGACATGGCTGCCGCGGCCCAGGACCACGCCGTCGCCGATGCGGAGGATCGGGTCGGGGCCGAGGTCGAGGTCGGGCATCAGGCCGGCGGTGAGGGTGACCTGTTCGCCGACGATGCAGTGGGAGCCGATGTGGATCCAGGGTTCGCCGAAGACCGTGCCGAGGGGGAAGGCGAGGCGGGTGTGCGGACCCAGCGCGCCGAAGCGGAAGCGGCCGGGGTGCTCCGCGGTGACCGAGCCGGTGCGCTGCACCCAGGCCCAGGCCGCGTGGACCGCGCGCTGCGCGAGGCGGCGCGGCCAGGACGAGAACGTGTTCTTGCGCTTCGGCACCCGCTCACCGTACTCAGCGTGAGGTGCACCCATGGGGTCGCGGGGCTGTGATCTTCGCCCCACGGAGCACACGGGGTGGTACGGCGGTTCACCCGCGGCGGATGAGGCGACGGTGCGGGGGCCGTGCTGCGGTGGCGGGATGACCTGGTACGACACCGTGAACCCGCTCGGCCTGGCGGAACGTGTGGCGCGTCGTGTGCTGGGCGGCGCGGCCTCCGTCACCGACCAGGTGATCCGGGCACTGACGGCGGCCGTGGTGGACCGCCTCGAACTGGACGACCTGGCCGCGCGGATCGACGTGAACCGGATCGCGGACCGGGTGGACGTGGACCGGATCGCGGACCGGGTGGACGTGGACCGGATCGCGGCACGGGTGGATGTGGACCGGGTGGCGGGGCGGCTGGATGTGGACCGGGTGGCGGCACGGGTGGATGTGGACCGGGTGGCGGGGCGGCTGGATGTGGACCGGGTGGCGGGGCGTGTCGATGTCGACGCCGTCGTGGACCGTGTCGACCTGGATCGGATCGTGGCGCGTATCGACGTCGACCGGATCGCCGCTCGTCTGGACGTGGACGCTGTGATCGAGCGGGTCGACCTCGTGGTGCTCACCAGGGCCGTTCTGGAGGAGATCGACCTGGGGCGGATCGTGCGGGAGACGAGTGGCGGGATGGCCGAGGAGACGGTCGACGCCCTGCGGTCGCGCAGCATGCGGGCCGACCGAATGGTGAACCGCGTCGCCGACCGACTGCTGCACAGACCGGGGTTGCCGGCGGGGCATGGGGAGGAGAGGGGGCCGACGGTGGGGGGTGGGGACCGCGGGTTGACGGCGCGGATCGACGGAAACGGGACGGCAGCGCGGGCCGAAGGGCACGGAACAGGAGCGGGGGCCGACGGGTACGGCACGGCAACGCAGACCGACGGGCACGGCACGTCGGCACAGGCTGACGGAGACGGAACGGCAGCGCGGACCAACGGCCAAGGGCCTACGCCGTGATACCGGCCGACCGGACGGCGGAACCCAACCGCGACCCCGAACCCGACTCCGCTCCTCGGCCCGACCGCGAATCCGCGTCCGCCCCTCCGCCCGACCTTCAATCCAGGCCCGTCCCTGAACCCCACCGCGACCCCGAGCCCGGCTCCAGCCCTCAACCCCACCGCGGCCCCCAACACAATCCCAACCCCCAACCCGTCCGACCCCCCGCCCCCTCCCCCGCCGCCGCACCCAGCCACACCCCGCAGCCCCAAGCCACCCCCAAATCAGCCAGTGATGTCGCCGGCGTCGTGTCCCGGTGTCTTGCGGGGCTCGTGGATGCCGTCGTCGTGGCCCTTGGCGGGCTGGGCGCTCAGCTCGCGTTCGGGGGGTTGCGGCTGCTCGTGACCGGGCCGCCGTTCCGGATGCCGGAGTTGTCGGCGTGGCTGACCGGCGTGCTCGGGTGGGGCCTCGCCGTGCTGTATCTGGCCGTGAGCTGGGCCTCGACCGGCGGTACCGTCGGCGACTGGCTGCTGGGCCTGCGGGTCACCGACCGCGCCGGACGACTGCTCGGCGTGCCCCGGGCGCTGCTGCGGGCCGTGCTGTGCGTCGCCTTCCCGCTGGGCCTGTGCTGGATCCCGTTCAGCCGGCGGCACGCGTCGGTCCAGGACGTGCTCGTGGCCAGTTCCGTCCACTACCACCGGTTCTGAGGCGTTCAGCCGATCCGCCCCTTCCCCCGCGGCAGCAGCGCCGCCGTGCCCAGCCCGCCCAGCCCGATGACGCCCAGCACGATCATCGCCGCCGCGTACGCCCCGAACGCCGGGTCCGCGACCAGGATCGTGCCGGCGACCGCCGTACCGACCGACGAGCCGAGGTTGGACACGCTCCGGGACAGGCCGGAGATCTCGCCCTGACGGTCCTCCCCGAAGCTGGACTGCACGATGTTCACCGACGGGGTCAGCATCACGCCCAGCCCGAGACCGATCAGCAGCAGCCCGGGCACGAAGGCCCAGGCGCTCGGCGTGCCGTGCGCCATCGGGATCAGGATCGCGATGCCGCACACCGACACCGCGAACCCGGCCATCACCAGGGTCCGCTGCTCCCGCCGCTTCGCGAGGCGCTCCGCGCCGAGCGAGGAGGCGAGCAGTCCGAGGGTGGCCGCGGTGAAGACGACCCCGGTGCGTATGGCGTCGTAGTCCCGCACCACCTGGAGGTAGGCGGCGACCACGAAGGAGACGCCCATCAGCAGCAGCCACTGGAGGTGCTGGGTGACCAGGCCGAGGTTGGAGGTGCGGTTGTGGAACAGGCTCGTCGACAGGAGGGGTTCACGGCCGGTGCGCTCCTTGATCCGCGACCAGCGGAAGAACCAGGCCAGCACCAGCACCCCGGCCAGCAGCAGGACCGCCGCCAGCCAGCCGTTGTCGTCGGTGGCCAGGATGCCCATGACCAGGAAGATCAGCCCGAAGGCCGACAGGACCGCCCCGCCGGTGTCGAAGTCCCGCCCGGGATCCGGCGGCAGCGGGTCCTCGACCCGCCGGCTCAGCACGATGATCAGCGCGACCACCAGCGCCTGGAACACGAACGCCGCCCGCCAGCTGAGCGCCGAGGTGATCAGCCCGCCGATCAGGGGCCCCGCGGCGGCGCCGAAGCCGCCGAACGCCATCACGGCGCCGAAGGCACGGGCGCGGGAGGTGACGTCGGTGAAGAGCAGCGTGGTGAGGACGTACACGGGCGGGATGAGCAGCGCCGTACCGACGCCCTGGAGGATCGAGTAGCCGAGGACGAGCACGCCGAGGCCGGGGGCGACCGCGCAGAGCAGGGCGCCGACGCCGTACACGAGGAGGCCGCAGACCAGGCAGCGCTTGCGGCCGTAGCGGTCGGTGAGCTTGCCGCCGGGGATCATCAGGGCCGCCATCACGAGCAGGAACGAGGTGATCGCGATCTGCACGCCCTGGACGGTGGTGTCCAGGTCCTCGCCGATGTCGCTGATCATCACGTTCATGTTGGAGCCGGCGAAACTGCAGATGAACTGGGCCAGGGCGAGCGGGGCCAGGATCCTTCGCGCGGCGCCGCGGGAGGGCGCGGGGCGGCCCGCTGACGTGGGTACGGGCGGTACGGCCATGGCGGCTCCCGGCATCGGCGGCTGCACGCGCGGGAGCGCGGGCTCCCGAGCGCCCGATCCCGCCCATCGTCCGGCCCCGATGATCATCCGTCTTCACCCCTGCGAGGTGACGCCACCGCCCGGTGAAGCGGAGTAGGAATCATCGGCGAAGGGCCGCGACCGGCGGCCATCCCGAAGACGGAGGCCCAGCCATGGCCACCACGACTACTAAGCACCAGCACTCGCCAGGCGCTCTGGCGGCGGCCGGCGGTCTGACGGCCTTCGCCTGTGTGATGCTGATCATGACCGGCATTCTGGACGTCTTCCGCGGCATCATGGCGATCGCGAACGACGAGGTGTTCGTCAACACCCGCAACTACGTGTTCAAGTTCGACCTGACCAGCTGGGGCTGGATCCACCTGGCCCTCGGCGCGGTCGCGGTGGGCGTCGGCATCGGTCTGGCGATGACGGCGACCTGGGCACGGGTGATGGGCGTCCTCATCGCGGGCCTGCTGACCATCGCCAACTTCCTGTCCCTGCCCTACTACCCGTTGTGGTCACTCATCCTGATCGCGATGAACGGGTTCATCATCTGGGGCCTGTGCATCGTGCAGAAGGACTCGGAGTACTGAGAAGCGGACGAGACGCATGGCTGACCGACGAGCCGAGCGGATCGCCGAGTTCATCGCGCCCCTGAGGGTGCGGCCGGGGTCGAAGGTGAACCTGTCCACCGACTTCGACCCCGGCTTCAAGGCGGGCATCGCAGGCAAGAAGGACGGCCAGGAGCTGCTGCAGACAGGCGTCGCGCTGCTGGCCGACTACCAGCGAAGGCTGGCGGCCGAGAACAGACACGGCGTGCTGATGTGTCTGCAGGCGCTGGACGCCGGCGGCAAGGACGGCACCATCCGGCACGTCATGAGCGGGGTGAACCCGCAGGGCGTGCACGTGGCGAACTTCAAGGTGCCCTCCAACGAGGAGCTCGACCACGACTACCTGTGGCGCTACGCCTGCCGGCTGCCCCGGCGCGGCGAGATCGGCATCTTCAACCGCTCGCACTACGAGGAGGTGCTGGTGGTGCGCGTGCACCCCGAGCACCTCGACCGCCAGCGGCTGCCGGAGGAGTCGAAGCGCAAGGGCGTGTGGCGCCGCCGCTACCGGGAGATCAACGACTGGGAGCGGTATCTGCACGACAACGGGTTCCGGGTGGTCAAGCTGTTCCTGAACCTGTCCAGGGAGGAGCAGCGCACCCGCTTCCTCAAGCGGATCGACGTGCCCGAGCGCAACTGGAAGTTCTCCGCGGCGGACGCCCGTGAGCGCTCCTGGTGGGACGACTACCAGAAGGCCTTCTCGCGCATGCTCTCCGCCACCAGCACCCGGTGGGCGCCCTGGTACGTGATCCCCGCGGACCACAAGTGGTTCGCGCGCATCTGCGCGGCCGCGGTGCTCGCCCACACGCTGATCTCCATCGACCCGCAGTATCCGGAGGTCGGCGAGAAGGCCCGGCACGAGCTGTTCGTGGCGAAGGAGGAGCTGCTGGCCCAGGCACCGCCCGGTGCCGAGGCCGATCCGTACGCGGCGTCGGCCGCGGCCGACGCGGAACGGAGGCACGGACGATGACCTCCTCGACGGAGGGGCGGTACGGCGCCGCCGAGCCCGCCGAGCCCTGGTACGCGCGGCCGCCCGACGCGGTCGCGAAGGCACTCGGCGTGGACCCGGCGGTGGGGCTGACCGGCGCGCAGGCGGCCGAGCGGCTGGAGCGGAACGGGCCCAACGCCCTGCCGGAGGAGCGGCCGAAGCCCACCTGGCGCCGGGCGCTCGACCAGTACCGCAGCTATATGCAGATCATCCTGGTCGGCGCGGCGATCGTCTCGCTGCTGATCCAGGAGTGGGCCACCGCGGTGCTGCTGCTGGTGCTGACCGTGCTCAACGCGGTCATCGGCATCCGGCAGGAGGGCAAGGCGGAGAGCGCCATGAACGCCCTGAAGTCGATGATGGAGGCGACCGCCCGGGTCCGGCGGGACGGGACGGAGACCGAGATCCCCGCGGAGCAGGTCGTCGTGGGGGACATCGTGCTGATCACGGCCGGGGACGACGTGCCCGCCGACGGGCGGCTGGTCGCCGCGAGCGCGCTGCAGATCGACGAGTCGGCGCTGACCGGCGAGAGCACTCCGGCCGCGAAGGAGACCGGGGTGCTGCACGGCTCGGGGCTGAGCCCCGGGGACCGTACCAACACGGCGTTCATGAACACTCCGGTCACCCACGGCAGCGGCACCATGATCGTCACGGAGACCGGGGCCCGTACCGAACTGGGCAAGATCTCCGGGATGTTGTCGGCGACCGAGCGCGAACAGTCGCCGCTGACCCGCGAGTTGGACCGGCTGACACTGTGGATCGCGGGCGCGGCGGGGCTCACCATGATCGTGATGTTCGTGCTGGGACGCGGTCGCGGCGAGGCGTGGGACGCCCTGTTCGTGAGCGCCGTGTCGCTGGCCATCGCGGCCGTCCCGGAGGCGCTGCCCACGGTGACGCAGACGATCCTGTCGATGGGCGGTCTCGACCTGGCCAGGCAGCACGCGATCGTGAAGGACCTGCCGTCGGTGGAGACGCTGGGCTTCACCTCGGCGATCAACTCCGACAAAACCGGCACGCTGACCCTCAACCAGATGACGGCCGTCGAGGTCGTCGACGCCTTCGACCGGTACACCGTCTCGGGCACCGGCTACGGGCTGGAGGGCCGGGTGCACCACGCGGCCGGGCGTTCGCCCGACATCGAGGACGCGATCCTGCCGTACCTGGTGGCGAGCGACGCGAAGCTGGTGGACGGCAAGGTGGTGGGCGATCCCACCGAGGGCGCCCTGCTGGTGCTCGGCCACAAGGCGGGCCTGGACGTCGAGGCGACCCGCGAGCGGTTCCCGCGCCTGGCCACGCTGCCCTTCGACCCCTCGTACAAGCTGATGGCCACCTTCAACTCGGCGACGAACGGCAGGGGCCGGCCGGTCGTGCGCTGCTTCGTGAAGGGGGCCGCGCCCGCAGTGATGGGGCGAGCCTCGACGGCGCTCTCGGAGGGTACGGCGATCCCCTGGGACGCCGATCTCGACAAGCGGGCGCACGCGCAGATGGAGCGGATGGAGCGGGAGGGCCGCCGGGTGATGGCCGCCGCCACCCGCGATCTGGACCCGGCCGGGTTCAGCTCCGACGACCTGCTCGGGTACGTCGAGGGACTGCAGGTGACGAGCCTGGTCGGCATGGAGGACCCGCCGCGCGGGGAGTCCCGGCAGGCGGTGGCCGGCGCCCAGGCAGCCCACATCCGGGTGCGGATGGTGACCGGCGACGACGTGATCACCGGTGCGGCGATCGCCGAACAGGTCGGCATCGAGGGCGAGGCGATCCTCGGGTCGGACTTCGCCGCCCTGTCGGAGGAGGAACGGCTGGCGCGGATCGACGACATCGGCGTGATCGGCCGGGTCGCCCCCGAGCACAAGGTGCTCCTCGCGGACACCCTGAAGCAGAAGGGCGACGTGGTCGCGATGACCGGGGACGGGGTGAACGACGCCCCCGCCATCAAGGCGGCGGACATCGGGATCGCCATGGGCTCCGGCACCGAAGTGGCCAAGAACGCGGGCCGGTTGATCCTGTCCGACGACAACTTCGCCACGATCGTCTTCGCGGTCGAGCAGGGCCGCAAGATCTACGACAACCTCACCAAGTACATCCGGTTCGTGCTGGTGCTGCTGGTCGTGTTCGTGCTGACCTTCCTCGGCGCGACCCTGTTCGACATCGCGGGCGGTGAGCCGTTCACGCCGGCCCAGGTGCTGTGGATCCACTTCTTCGTCAACGCGGCCTTCGGCTTCGCGCTGGGCTTCGACCAGGTCAGTCCGGGGCTGATGGCACGCCGGCCGCGACCGCGCGGCGAACCCGTCATGACGACCCGGCTCATGGTCACGGTGGGGCTCGCGGGGCTGGCCATCACGATCGGCCTGCTGTCGATGATCAAGCTCGGCGAGGCACGCTTCGACAGTCCCGGGATCGGCAACTCGATCGCCTTCACCTCGTTCGCGTTCTGCCTGATCGTGGCCGCCCTGGAGTGCCGCAGCGAGACGGAGACGGTCCTGACGGCCTCGGCCTTCGACAGCAAGCAGATGAACCGGGCGGTGTTCGGCGAGTTCGCGCTCGCCGTGCTGGCGACCCAGACGGACGTCTTCAACCGGCTGCTCGGCACGGTTCCCCTGACCGTGGGGCAGTTCGGCTGGGCGCTGCTGCCCGCCCTGGCCCTGCTCGGGCTGTGGGAGGCCGGCAAGGCGCTCGCCCGCGGGCGTGCGCGACCCGCCGCCGTCCCGCAGGGCTGAACCCCGCCGTACTCCCGCGAAGGAGCGGAGGAGCGCGATGCCAGGTGACGTCCCGACCCGTCGCTTCGTCCCGCCGGGGCTGCGTACGCTGCTGTCCTATCGGCGCGAGTGGCTGGTCAAGGACGTCGTCGCCGGCATCGTCCTGACCACGCTCCTGGTCCCGCAGGGCATGGCCTACGCCGAACTGGCGGGCCTGCCGGCGATCACCGGCCTGTACACGTCCGTGCTGTGCCTGCTGGCCTACGCCGTGTTCGGGCCGTCGCGGATCCTGGTCCTCGGCCCGGACTCCTCGCTCGGCCCGATGATCGCGGCCACGGTGCTGCCCCTGATCGCCTCCGGCGGGGACAGCGGACGGGCCGTGGCGCTGGCCTCGATGCTGTCGCTGATGGTGGGTGCCATCACGGTCCTGGCCGGGGTGTGCCGGCTCGGCTTCGTCGCCGACCTCATCTCCAAGCCGACCATGATCGGCTACATGAACGGTCTGGCGCTGACCATCCTGATCGGCCAGCTGCCGAAGCTGTTCGGCTTCAAGACGGACGCCGACGGGCTCATCGCGGAGTTCCGCGCGTTCGTACGGGGGCTCGCCGACGGGAAGGCCGTGCCCGCCGCGGTCGCCGTGGGCGTCGCGGGGATCGTGCTGATCCTCGTGCTGCAGCGGTGGCTGCCCAAGGTGCCGGCGGTTCTCGTCATGGTGGTGCTGGCCATCGGCGCGACCTCGCTCTTCGACCTGGGCGGGCACGGCGTCAGCCTGGTCGGTGAACTGCCCCGCGGATTCCCGCCGTTGACCTTCCCGGACATCCGGCTCGACGACCTCGGCCCGCTGTTCGCCGGGGCGCTGGGCATCGCCCTGGTGTCGCTGGCCGACACCATCTCCAACGCCTCGGCGTTCGCCTCCCGCACCGGCCAGGAGGTGCGCGGGAACGAGGAGATGACGGCGATCGGCGCGGCCAACGTGGCGGCCGGGCTGTTCCAGGGGTTCCCCGTCAGCACCAGCGGATCACGGACGGCGGTGGCCGAGCGGGCCGGCGCCAGGAGCCAGCTCACGGGCGTCGTCGGCGCGGGCCTGATCATCCTCATGCTGGTGCTGCTGCCCGGCCTGTTCCGCAACCTGCCCCAGCCGGCGCTCGCCGCGGTCGTCATCACGGCCTCGCTGTCGCTGGCCGACCTCGCCGGGACCGCGCGGCTGTGGAAGCAGCGCCGGACGGAGTTCCTGCTGTCGATCGCGGCCTTCCTCGGCGTGGCGCTGCTCGGCGTCCTGCCCGGGATCGCGATCGCCGTCGGCCTGTCGATCCTGAACGTCTTCCGCCGGGCCTGGTGGCCGTACAACACCGTGCTGGGCCGGGTGCCGGGGCTGCCGGGCTACCACGACATCCGCTCGTATCCCGATGCCGAGCAGCTGCCGGGCCTGGTGATCCACCGCTTCGACGGGCCGCTGTTCTTCGCCAACGCCAAGGCCTTCCGGGGCGAGCTCATGCGGCTGACCCGCGTCGAGCCGCCGCCCCGGTGGGTGCTGCTCGCGGCCGAGCCGATCACGGACGTGGACACCACGGCCGCGGACGAGCTGGAGGAACTGGACGAGGCCCTCAACGAGCAGGGCATCAGCCTGGTGTTCGCCGAGCTAAAGGACCCGGTCCGGCGCAAGATCGAGCGGTACGAACTGACCCGCACCATCGACGCCGGCCACTTCTTCCCGACCCTGGAGGCAGCGGTGGCCGCGTACCGCGAGCGGACCGGGGCGGAGTGGACGGCGGCGACGGAGGCGAAGCCGGTCGGCTAGCCGGTCGGCCCCACCGACAGGACGTGTGTGCCCCACGGTTCCAGGTCGACGAAGAGACCCGGGTCGGTCAGCTCGTCGCCCTCGCGGGTGTAGCGGGTGCCGTCCAGCAGGCCGGTCAACGTCCAGGTGGCCGCGGTCAGTTCGGGCCAGGGAAGCCGAACCCTGCCCTGGGCGGGGGCGTCGGAGAGGTTGACGACGGTCACGAACCGCCCGGCCGGGCCCACCCATCCGGAGGCGATCAGATTGCGGTGGGTGGCGTTGTCGGGCCAGCCCGTGCAGTCGAGCAGCCGCCACCGCCCGCCGCGCATCCCGCTGCGGTGCACGGCGGCGAGCAACCGCTCGTGGAACGCCCGCAGTTCGGCCTGCGCCGGTTCGTCCGGGCGCCGGTCCAGGAAGACGGGCAGCCGGGTACGGCGTCCGGTGAACTGCCCTTCGTGCCACAGCGTGGCCCCGGGCAGCGTGGCGATCAGCACGGCCGCCGCCCGCTCCTTGGCCGGCGTCATGGTGTACGCGGCCCGCGGCTCGTCGTGGTTCTCCAGGAACCGTACGAGCCGCCGCTGGTAGGCCTCGTCGGCCAGCAGGTGCTGCCGGACCGCCTCGGGGCTCTCGTTCAGGACCCGGTCGTAGAGCCGCTTGTCGTAGCAGAAGTCGAAGCCCTGCTGCTGGAGGACCCATTCGAGGTCCCAGTACGCCTCGGCGACGAAGGTCATGGCGGGATGCCGGCCGCGGACGCCGGCGAGGACCGCCGGCCAGAACTCCCCCTGCGGGCGCGGCCCCGCGAGGTCCGCCCAGGTGCGTTCGAAGACGTCGTTGGTCAGCAGCATCGCCATGTCGCAGCGGACCCCGTCGCACACGTCCCCGATGTGCCCCAGCACGTTCGCGGTGGCCTCGCGCAGCGCGGGCGCGAAGGCGTTGAGCTGGACGACGTCCGGCCACGGCGGGAAGAAGGGGTCGCGCCCGCGCGCGAGGACGTTGCCGGCGACCGTGAGGAAGGCGGCCGGGTCCCGGCGGGCGTCCTCGTCGCCGCCCCGCACGAAGTACTCGGGGTGCTCCCAGGTCCACGGGTTGTCCGGCGCGACATGGTTCGGGACGTAGTCGAGCAGCAGCCCCACGCCCCGCCGGTCGAGTTCGGCGCGCGCCCCGGCCAGCCCCGCGGCCCCGCCGAGGCTCGCGTCGACCTCGTAGCGCCGGATGCAGTACGGCGATCCGGCGATCTCCTCCTCGCGGATGTCGGGGACGGCGTCGGTGAAGGCCTCGCGCAGGGCGGGGTCGCGCAGCGCGATGGAACGCCCCTCGGGGCTGCGCTCCCACACGCCCATGAGCCAGACGGCGTCGACGCCGTGCGGGGTGATCTCGTCCCAGGCGTCCTTCGGTACGTCCCGCAGTCCCGTGATGCGCCCGGTGCGGGCCGCGATCTCGCGCAACCAGACGCGGGTGTTCACCTCGTGGACGACGGGCTGGACGGGAAGCTCACCGGTCATCGCTTCGTCCTCCTGGCTACGGGGTCGGCGAGGAAGTCGCCGGGGCCGAGGGTGCCGAAGATCGTCATCAGGGGGGCGACCAGGCCGGTCCAGCCGGTCTGGTGGGCCGCTCCGATGCCGGCGCCGTTGTCGCCGTGGAAGTACTCGTGGAAGGAGATCAGGTCCCGCCAGTGCGGGTCCTCCTGGAACTTGCGCTGGCCGCCGTAGACCGGCCGGCGCCCGTTCTCGTCGCGCAGGAAGAGCCGGGTCAGCCGGTCGGAGATCTCCCGGGCCACCTCGAACAGGGTCATCCGGGTGCCGGACCCGGTCGGGCACTCGACGGTGAGCTCGTCGCCGTAGAAGCCGTAGAGGTTGAGCAGGGCCCGGATCACGAGGGCGTTCATCGGGAACCACACCGGTCCGCGCCAGTTGGAGTTGCCGCCGAACATCCCGGTGTCCGACTCGGCGGGCAGATAGCCGACCCGGTACTCCTCGCCGTGCACCCAGAAACGGTAGGGGTGTTCGGCGTGGTGGCGGGAGAGGGAGCGGATGCCGTACGGGCTCAGGAACTCCTCCTCGGACAGGAGGTGCCCGAGGACCCTGAGCAGCTTCTTCTCGTCGACGACGGACAGCAGCCGCGGGCCGCCCGCGCTGCCCGCCTGGGCGGAGGCGAGCGTGACGGAGAGCGAGGGGTGGCGGTCGGCGAAGCGGCGCAGCCGCTCCCCCAGGCCCGCCACCCTGGCGAGCTGCCGCGGGCGGAAGACGGTGGCCGCGCACAGCGGGAGCAGGCCGACCATGGAGCGGACCTTGAGGCGGACGGCCTGTCCGTCGGGCAGCCGCAGCACGTCGTAGTAGAACCCGTCCTCCTCGTCCCACAGTTCGTCGCCGAGGTCGCCGACGCGGTCCATGGAGGCGGCGATCCACAGGTAGTGCTCGACGAACTTGAGGACCAGTTCCTCGTACGCGGGGTTGTGCTCGACGAGTTCGACGGCGATCTGCAGCATGGACTGGCAGTACAGGGCCATCCAGGCGGTGCCGTCGGCCTGTTCGAGGGTGCCGCCGGTGGGCAGCGGGGCGCTGCGGTCGAAGACGCCGATGTTGTCGAGGCCGAGGAAGCCGCCCTGGAAGACGTTGCGGCCGCCGGGGTCCTTGCGGTTGACCCACCAGGTGAAGTTGGTCAGCAGCTTCTGGAAGGCCCGTTCGAGGAAGGCGTGGTCGGCGTGGCCGGTGGTGCGCTCCTCCATCAGGTAGACGAAGTAGGCGGCCCAGGCGTGCACGGGCGGGTTGACGTCCGCAAAGTTCCACTCGTACGCCGGGATCTGGCCGTTGGGGTGCAAGTAGGCGTCCTGCAGCAGCAGTTCGAGCTGCTCCTTGGCGAAGCGGATGTCCACGACCGACAGGGCCACGGTGTGGAAGGCCAGGTCCCAGGCGGCAAACCAGGGGTACTCCCACTTGTCGGGCATGGAGACGATGTCGTCGCTGACCATGTGGAACCACTCGCGGTTGCGCACGCCAGGGCGCGGCACGCTCCACGGGTCCAGGCCGTGCTCGCCCAGCCATTCCTCCAGGTCGAACTGGTAGTACTGCTTGGTCCACAGCATTCCGGCGAGTGCCTGCCGCAGCACCATGGCCCGGTCCTCGCTCGCGCCCTCGGGGGTCAACTCGGCGTAGAAGGCGTCCGCTTCGGCGATGCGGTCCTTGAACACCGTGTCGAAGCCGCGGGCGAGGGACAGCTTGGCGCCGGAGGGGCCGAGGCGCAGGCGCAGGGTCTCGGAGCCGCCGGCGGGGAGGGTGAGGATGTGGTGCGCGGCGGCCTTCGTGCCCTCCCGCGCGGGATTCACGGCGCCGCTCTCGCCGTCCACGACGTGCCGGCCGATGCCGTCCTTGACGTACGGGGAGGCGTTGGGCCTGCCGAAGAGCCGTTCCTCGTTGGTCTCGTTCTCGGTGAACAGCAGAGGTACGGAGGCGCCGAAACGGCAGTCGTAGCTGCCCAGTTCGGGGTGGACGGCACGCAGCGCGGTGGTGCCGGCGGGGCCGTCGAGCGCGCTCAGCCGCGGCTTCTCGGCGTCGTTGTCGTGCCAGGACCAGGTGTTGCGGAACCAGAGGGCTGGCAGCACGTGCACGGTCGCCTCTTCGGGGCCGCGGTTGGCGACGGTGATGCGGGCCAGCACGTCGTCGGCGGCCGCCTTGGCGTACTCCACGGTCACGTCGAAGTAGCGGTCGTCGTCGAAGATCCCGGTGTCCAGCAGCTCGTACTCGAAGTCCTGCCTGGTCCGGGACCTGTTGACGGCCACGAGTTCGGTGTAGGGGAACTCCCTCTGCGGGTACTTGTACAGGTACTTCAGGTACGAGTGGCTGGGTGTGCTGTCGAGGTAGAAGTAGTACTCCTTGACGTCCTCGCCGTGGTTGCCCTCGCTGTTGGTGAGGCCGAAGGCGCGCTCCTTGAGGATCGGGTCGCGCCCGTTCCACAGGGCGAGCGCCAGGCACAGCCGCTGCTTCTCGTCGCAGATGCCGCCGAGGCCGTCCTCGCCCCAGCGGTAGGCGCGGGAGCGCGCGTGGTCGTGGGGGAAGTACGACCACGCGTCACCCCCGTCGCTGTAGTCCTCCCGGACCGTCCCCCACTGACGTTCACTCAGATACGGCCCCCACAGGCGCCATCGCCCGTCCTCGTCGCCCCGCGGGCCGATCCGCTCACCGCTCGTCCGCGCGCTCATCCCCTCGCTCCCTGTCGCAGGTCTAACCGGCGGCGCCAGTCTGTGGGGGCCTCCCGGCAGGTGCCTCACCTGCCGTGGGTGAGGCCGCGCCGCGTGCGAGGAGGGTGAGCGTCACCTCGTACACCGCGAGGACGATCGCCACGACGAGCAGGCCCGTCCAGGAAGACAGCAGCAGGGCGCAGAGCACCGCGAGGACGATCCCGGCGACGCGCAGCACGTCCACGTGGTCCCTGATCCACAGCCGTACCTCGATCTCCCGGGTCAGGCGCCGAGTGGTGTCGGCGGCGAACCGGCCGGTGGCCCGCGCGCCCTGGACGCCGTAGCCGCGCGCCGCCACCGGGAGCCGGCCGGGGCCGACGACGTAGGCGGCCACGGCCAGGGCTACGCCGATCAGCAGGAGTTGGTCGCCCCGTTCACGCAGGGTGGTGAACACCGTCCAGAGGACGGCGCGTACGCCGTCGCGGTAGACGCCGTCCGGCACCTGGCCGAGGATCTGGTCGCGCACCGCGCGCAGCACACCGGACAGCACGGCCGTGCACACGACGAGCCAGATCCCGAGCTGCAGCACGGTGCGCCGGCGGTCGGGCGAGATCCACAGCGCGAGGGCAAGCAGCAGGGCCGTGCCGATCAGCAGGCCGACCAGGGCCCGCTTGAACACCACGACGGCCTGCTGGAGTTGGCCGAGTTCATGCCGGTTGTAGAGCCGGACCTGGGCGAAGTCGTCGGGGAGGCTCACTCCGAGGGCCTTCTCGATCCTGTCGTGCAGTCCGGGCGGGAGCTCGCCCGAGGAGAGCTCGGGCAGGTCCAGCTGCTTGCCGAACAGGCTGGGGAGCTGTTCCTCCAGGGCGTTGAGGGCGTTGTTGACCATCGGCAGCAGGTTCAGGGTCACGGTGTCGCCCGAGGTACGCACGTCGTCGCGCTTCTCCAGTACGTCGACGATCCGGGCGTGCGCCGAGCGGTTCGTGGCCCGCCACAGGCTCTGGAACTGCTCGGTCCTGATCAGCTGGGAGATCGTGCCCTTCATGTAGTCGTGGACCGCCGCCGTGACGGGTGCGGCGGCGAAGGCCGCGCGGTCCGGGAGCGCCTCGGACAAGCGCTGTTCCACGTCGAGTTGGTCGAAGATCTGGTCGGTGAGATAGGTCGAGACGGCCGCGTTCACGGCCGGGTCGTCGGGCAGCGGGCCTACGGTCGCGACCCAGCGGCCGGTATTGAGAGTCGTCCGCGCACCCCACACCCCGACCACCGAGGTCACCGCGAGGATCGCGACCAGCGCCACGAGCACCGCGGCCACCACCCGCCGCACCGTCAACAGCCGTGTGCGGCGCCGCTGTTCACCACCCACGCGGGCGCGCAGCTCGGCGAGTTCGGCGCGCAGCCGCCGCAGTTCGTTCTCGTCCGCGGCCGGCGGTTTCTCCTGCTGTGCTGCCCGGTTCCGGTCCATGGGCCTCGCACCTCCGAGCCCACCGTGGCGCCGACTTGGGCCCGGGCCCTCACCTGCGGCGGGTGACGCGGAACCGGAGCCGGCGCGACTGGATGGAGTGCCATCACGTCGGCATCACGTGGAGGGAGCGGCCATGGCCGGGATCGGGCCGGTACAACTGCTGACGGTCGAGTTCGGGCCGGACGCGAAGTTCGAGGGAAGGATCGTCGACGAACTCGGCGCGCTGGAGGGCCGCGGCCAGGTCCGCGTGCTCGACCTGCTCTTCGTGCAGAAGGAGCCCGACGGGGATCTCGTCGTCGCCGACTACCAGGCCGAGGGCATGGGCGAGACGGTGGCCGCGCTGCTCGGCATTCCGCGCCGGACCCTGCGGGAGGCCGAGGCGGTGTTCCCGTCCCTGTCCGAGGGGAACGCCTTCGGGCTCACCCTGGAGGAGGTCCGGGAGCTCGCGCAGCAGCTGGACCCGGGCACCGCCGCCGGGTTCGTGCTGCTGGAGCACACCTGGGCCAGGGGTCTGCGCGAGGCGATCCGGGAGACGGGCGGGGTGCCCGTCGCCGAGGGCTTCCTCACCGAGGAGGCCCTGGAGGCCGTGATCGCCGAACTCGCCCTCGCCGTGGCCCGCCTCGACGAGGCCGCCGAGGAGAACAGCCAGTCAGGCCGGCAGTCCGGCCGGAACACCAGGAGGTCCTGATGACCGATCTCGTCGTGCTCGGCTTCACCGACAAGGAGAAGGCCGAGGCCGTGCTGCGCCTCTCGAAGGAGCTGTCCCAACAGGAGCTCCTGGACCTGGAGGACGCGGCGCTCGCCTGGCGCACCCAGGACGGCAAGATCCATGTACGGCAGTCGTTCAGCCCCACCGCGACCGGTGCGGCCGGCGGCGCCCTGTGGGGGACGCTGTTCGGCCTGATCTTCCTGATGCCGGTGTTCGGGGCCGCGGTCGGTGCCGCCACCGGGGCGGTCGCCGGCAAGCTCACGGACGTCGGCATCAACGACGCCTTCATCAAGGAGATCGCCGGCGCGCTGGAGCCCGGCCGGGCCGCCGTCTTCGCGCTGGTACGGCGCACCACGCCCGACAAGGTCCGGGACGCGCTGCGGCCGTTCCAGCCCACCGTGCTGCGCACCTCGCTGACGAAGGACCGCGAGGAGGAGCTCGTGGCGGCCCTCCAGGGTTGAGTGGCGGCCCCAGGGTTGACGGCACGAGCGTTTTGAACAACTGAGCGTTCTACCAAGTTCACCCGGGTGAGAAGGCGCTTTCGCCGTGGGCGCCCCGAGCGGGTGGGACCACACTCGTCTGACGTGCACCAGCCAGCCCCGAGAGCGAGGAGCCGGCGATGGACGAGTGGAGAAAGCGGCAGCGGCCGCCCGAGACGAGCGCCCCGGCTCCGTCGGGCGCTCTCCCGGCCCGGGTCGGGGTGCCTCCCCTGCCTTCGTGGCTGGTCCCCCGGCCCCGGCTGACGGACCGTCTCTCCCGGGGCGTACTGGGACCGCTGACCGTGGTGGTCGGGCCGGTCGGGGCCGGGAAGTCGGCGGTCGCCGTGGAGTGGGCGCACACCAGGAGCGCGCCCGGCCCGGTCGCCTGGGTCACCTGTGACGGTTCGGAGGAGCAGCCCGACGTCTTCTGGTCCCGGGTGCCGGCGGCCCTGCGCGAGGCGGGCGTGGACCTGCCCGACCTGTCGGCGATGCCCCGCCTCGCGACCGTCGACCCCGCCACCGGAGCCGGGGCCGACGGTCTCACCTCGGTGACCTCCCTGGAGGACTGGCCGCTGCTGGTCGCCTCCGTCGCCGCCTCGCTGGCGGGCCGCGAGGACCCCGTCGTACTCGTCCTGGACGACTTCCAGCCGGAGACCGGTTCACCGGTCGCCCTGGGCACGGCAGCCCTGCTCCGGCATGCCGCACCCGCGCTGCGGCTGGTCGTGGTCTCGCGCCGGGACCCGCCGCTGCACCTGCACCGCTACCGGCTGGCCGGTGAACTCACCGAACTGCGCACCGCCGACCTGGCCTTCGACGACCGGGAGACGGCCGCGCTGCTCGCCCAGCACGGCGTCGAGGTGCCCCGCCAGGCGGTGAGCACCCTGCGCGACCGGGCCGACGGGTGGGCGGCCGGGCTGCGCCTCGCGGCCATGTCGATGCAGCGGCATCCGCATCCGGAGAAGTTCGTCGCGCAGTTCGCGGGCGACGACGAGGCGGTGGTCAGCTACCTCGTCGAGGAGGTGCTGGACGGGCAGAGCCCCGCCATGCGCGACCTGCTGCTGTCGACCAGCGTCCTGGAGCATCTCAA
The DNA here is from genome assembly GCF_022698165.1 of Streptomyces cylindrosporus. Lineage (GTDB taxonomy): Bacteria > Actinomycetota > Actinomycetes > Streptomycetales > Streptomycetaceae > Streptomyces > Streptomyces cylindrosporus. Next base: position 107,872 of record NZ_JALDAY010000021.1, on the reverse strand, counting down.
CACCGAGCTGGCCACCGAACTCGCGGGCCGGGAGGCCGGGGCGCACTTCGCCGCGCTCGTCGGGCAGAACTCCTTCCTCCAGTACATGGGCAACGGCTGGTACCGCTGCCACCGCATGTTCGCCGACGTGCTGCGGGTGCGGCTGCGGCACGAGGCGCCCGGCCTGGTACCCGGTCTGCACAGCCGCGCGGCGTCCTGGCTGGCCGAGCACGGGCTGCTCGCCGAGGCGGTACGGCACGCGCTGGCCGCGGGCGACTGGCGCCAGGCCAGCCGGCTGATCGTCCATCAGCTGGCCATCGGACAGGTCCTGGCCCTGACCGACGCGCGGCTGCCGAACGAGCTGGTCCGGCTGACGCCCGCCGATCTGCGGGACCTGCCCGGACAGTCGCTGGATCCGGAGACCGCGCTCGTCGCCGCGGCGGCCGCCCTGCGGCGCGGTGAGCAGCCGGCCTGCGTCCAGGCCCTGGAGCTCGCGGACCGGCTGCTGAGCCGGCTGCCCCGGGAGGAGTCCGACCGGGTGGCGCGGTGCCGGCTGTCCCACGCGGTGGTCCGTATGACCAAGGACCGGTGCTGCGATCCGCCGGCGGCGCGGGCCGCGGCGGCCGACGTCGAGGGGCTGTTCGCCGATGTGCCGCGCACCCTGCTGGCGGACCGCCCCGAACTGAAGGCGCTGGCCCTGTCCATCCGGGGGCGCGCGGAACTGCGGGAGGGTGGCCTCAAGGCGGCCGAGGCCTCCCTGACCGCCGGTCTGAAGGCCGCGGGCGCCGCGGAGAACGAGGCGCTGCGCCGCGACTGCCTCGCCGAGCTGGCGCTGCTCGAAGTGGTCCGCGGACGCTTCCGGGCGGCAGACGAACTCGCCGGGCACGCCCAGCGGCCGCCGCTGCCGGCCGGAATGCCTGAGGACCCCTCCCGGGCGGCGCTGCACGTCGTACGGGCCTGGGTCGGCATGGCCCGGCTGGAGTCGGGCCGGGCGCGCAGCGAACTCGCCCGCGCGCACGCGGCGTTGCGCACCGCGCCGGATCCGTTCGTCGCGGGGATCGGCTCGCTCGTCGCCCAGCTCGTCAGCGCGATGGAGAGGGGCACTCCGCCGCCGCCCGGGACCGTGGAGGCCATCCCCGACACCGCCGAGTGGCTCGCCGACGGGCTGCGCCGTCCGGTGCGGCAGGCGTGCGCGGCCTCGGTCGGCGCGATCCGCGCCCACACGCTGCGCCGGCCCGGGTCCGACGACCGTACGGCCGTACCGGAGCACCGGCGGCAGGACGAGCCGCCGCCCGTCGACGCGCTCAGCGCCCGGGAACAGGACGTACTGCAGCGGCTGGCGCAGATGATGACGACGGAGGAGATAGCCGCGGAGCTGTATCTGTCGGTCAACACCGTCAAGACGCACCTCAAGAGCGTCTATCGCAAGCTCGCCGTGACGCGGCGGTCGGCCGCGGTACGGCGAGCCCGCGAACTCGAACTGCTCTGAGGCTCCCCCTGACCGGCTCCCGGGGTCACAGGAGCCGCAGTTGCCTCGCCCTGTGGAGCGCTTCGGTGCGCGAGGAGACACCGAGCTTGCGGTAGACCGCGCGGGCGTGGCTCTTCACCGTGTTGTGCGAGATGAAGAGTTCCGTTCCGATCTGCCGGAGCGGTACGTCCTCCTGGAGCCGTACCAGGACGGCGTGCTCACGTTCCGTCAGGGCTTCGGCCGGTGTCACGGGGCCCTGGCGGCCCCGACCGTCCCGAGGCACGGCGGCCAGCACGGCCGACGCCTCGTCCACCAGTACGCCCGCGCTTCGCGCGTCGCCCACGGCGGCCGCGATGTCCACGAGCGTGTCGGCGACCCACACCAGACAGGTCGCCACCACGGTGTCCGCCCCGGACTCGTCCTCCCCGAGGGCACGCAACCGCCCGTGCAGCACGGACACCCGCCGGGCTTCCGCCGGCCGGAGGGCCGTTTCCCTCCGCTCGCTGCCCAGCACCGCAGGCATGTCCCTCACCTCCTTCGAGGTCGGCGGTACATACCAACGGTGCGTGCCGGACACCCGAGCCGGAAGGGGCCGTACGGCCTTTTGGTCACAGGACCGGCAAATATGCCTGAAGAGTGTCTACGTCCGCCGAGCGGGACCGGGGCCGTTCGCACCGCCACGCCCACCCGGCAACCGGCGTACCTCGACCAGTTCGAGTCCGAGGGCCTGGATCCGGTCCAGGATCCCGTACAGAGCCGCCTGGTCGAGCCCGGCGCCGTGCAGGATCGTCTCCGGCGGGTTGACCGTGACCGCCAGTTCGGCGAAGGCCGTCCGGAAGGCCTCACCCACCCTGCCCTTGATCCGGATCTCGAACTCCTCGCCGGCGGTGCGCGCCTCGCCCCGCTCAGGTCCCGGGCGTTCCTCCGCCGTACCCATGGGAGTCACCTCCGCTGCCGCGGCCTGGGGGCTGTTCGTCATTCTCCGGGCCCCGGGCCCGCCCGGAGTCATCCATCGCGGGTGAACCCCGGGTGCGCCGCCCGCAGGATGCTCCTTGTCTCCCGAGGAGGAGGTACCCGACATGACGGAGCAGACATCCGCAGGGCAGGACCGGTACGGCCGCCCCGCGCCGGAGCCGCGGATCACGCCGATGATGCTCGGCGGGGTGGTGTTCGCCGTGTGCATGTTGTTCCTGGTCGGCCTGTACCACGCGGTCGTCGGAATGGCCGCGATCATCGACGACGACTTCTACAAGCGGATCCGGGACTACCCGTACGACTACGACGTGAACGCGTGGGGATGGCTCCAGCTGGCCTCCGGGATCGTCATCCTGGCCGCGGCCTTCAGCCTGTTCAGCGGCAAGACGTGGGCCCGGGTCGTCGGCATCGTCGTGGCCGCGCTCAGCGCGCTGGAGAACTTCTTCTTCACGCCGTACTACCCGATCTGGGCGGTCATCATCATCGGGCTCGACGTGCTGGTGATCTGGTCGTTGGCCACCTACGGCCGCGCCCAGGCCCACAAGGCGTACGGCGCGCCGATGTAGGGGGCTCGCTCCGGGCTACCCGCCGCGGCCGGTCGACAGCAGGCCCAGCCGGGAGAGCCTGCGCCAGTCGAGCGGGGGCCGCGTCGGGCGCAGTCCCGGGCGGTGGCGCGGCACCAGCACCCGCAGGGCCCGCGGCCGTATCTCGCAGCGCACGGGGACGGGCAGCGTCAGGGCCTCGCCGTCGACGCCCGCCGGGATCGACGGCCGGTCCGCGTCGACCACGACCGTCGTCACCGTCGCCGTGGTCAGCCCGGTGGCGCGTCCGCCCCTGAGCAGGCCGGCGGCCTGCGCGGCGCTGGTCACGTCGACGCCGACGGCGCCCAGTTCGCCGCCGTCCAGCCGGGCCCGGCGGCCGAGGCCCGCGATGTCGCCGGTGCCGTAGGGGTTGTTGCTGACCAGCAGCGCCTGCGGCCCGGTGAACGTCGTGTCACCCGCGCGGGCGGTGAGGCGGGCGCCCTTGTGGCCCACCAGCAGGTCCGGCAGGAGGTCTAGGGTGGTGCGGGTCTTGCCGTCGCGGTACGCCGGGCTCTGCACCACCTCGGCGTAGGCGCCGAAGGAGACGTTGTTGACGAAGGTGCGGCCGCCGGCGAGGCCGAGGTCGACACGGAGTTCGACGCCGTCGCGCAGGGCGTCCAGGGCCAGCGACGGGTCCTCGCGGTCCAGGCCCAGGTCGAGGGCGAAGTGGTTGCGGGTGCCGGCCGGGACGACCAGGAAGGGCAGGTCGAGCCCGGCGGCGACCTCGGCGACCAGCGCCTGGGTGCCGTCTCCGCCGGCGACCCCGAGCAGGTCGGCGCCCTCCGCGGCGGCCTTGCGCGCGAGTTCGGCCACGTCGATCGGGCCCGGGCCCTCCAGCAGCAGTACCTGGGCGCCCAGCTCCGCGGCCTTCTCCCGGAGCCGGAACCGTTCCACCTTTCCGCCGCCCGACCGCGGATTCATGATCAGGACGGGGTGGCGGACCGGCGGCGCCGGACGCTCCGGCATGGCGAGGGCCCGGTCGGCGGGTGCCAGGGCGCGCCGACCCGCGGCGACGGCGAGCAGCCACAGGGCGGCGGCCACGATCACGACCCAGGCGAGGTGGGCTCCGGTGTACGTCACCAGGACCCACACGGGCGCGGCGACGGCCAGCAGCACGGCGAGCGCCCGCGCCAGGCGCCGCCGGGTCAGCGCCCACCACACGGCCGCCGCGGTGATCGCGGTGCCGGCCAGGCCCACTCCCACCAGGGCGATGGTCCGCAGGCCCGCGAAGACGGCCAGGACCAGCACGGACGCGGTGGCGGACGCCAGCGAGGCACGGGCCAGCCACCGCTGTCGCGATGTCGTGGATTCCATGGCGTCACCTTCGGTGCCGCCCCGCGCGGGCACATCACCCCCGGCAGGCGATCCGTGGGCCGGTCACACCGCGCAGCCGGGCGCACCCGGCGCGTGCATCACACGGCCCGGGTGACGGCGTGGACGCGGTTCGGCTGAACAGTCGTAACGTGACGAAGGGGGTCCGCCATGACCGGAACCAGGCACATGCATTTCACCCCGCAGGAACGGGCGGACCGCGGCCGGGAGGCGCGCACGCGCGTCCCGCTCGACCTGCACGCGGAGTTCGCGCCCGCCGCCGGCCGCACCGATCCGGTCGAACAGGTCGAGCGGCAGTCCGCGAACCGGCTCCAGGACCTGGTGCCGATCCGCTACGGCCGGATGACCGAGTCGCCGTTCCGGTTCTACCGGGGCGCGGCCGGGGTCATGGCCGCCGACCTCGCCGGGACGCCCGCGAGCGGGATCACTGCCCAGCTGTGCGGGGACGCCCACATGCTGAACTTCCGGCTGCTCGCCTCCCCCGAGCGGCATCTGATGTTCGACGTGAACGACTTCGACGAGACGCTGCCGGGGCCGTGGGAGTGGGACGTCAAGCGCCTGGCGGCCTCGCTGGTGATCGCGGGCCGCGCCAACGGGTTCGGTGACCGGGAGCGGGCGCACGTGGTCCGGGACACGGTGCGCTCCTACCGGGAGTCGATGGACGGCTTCGCCGGGCAGCGCAACCTGGAGGTGTGGTACTCGCGGATCGAGGCGGACGACCTGTTCACCACCCTCTCCGAGCAGTTGGGCCATCGTGAGCAGCGCCGGGTGAGCCGGGCGCTCACCAAGGCGCGCTCCCGGGACCATCTGCACGCGTTCGAGAAGCTGACCCATGTGGTCAAGGGTGAGCGGCGCATCGCCCCCGACCCGCCGCTGGTGGTTCCGCTGGGCGATCTGATGCCCGGGGTGGAGCGGGAGCAGTTGGAGGGGCAGCTGCGGGAGTTGATCGACCGCTACGGCCACACCCTGCCGTCCGACCGGCGGGCGCTGCTGGGTCAGTACCGGGTGGTGGACATGGCGCGCAAGGTGGTCGGTGTGGGCAGCGTGGGCACCCGGTGCTGGATCGTCCTGCTGCTGGGCCGCGACGACCAGGATCCGCTGCTGCTGCAGGCGAAGGAGGCCGGCGAGTCCGTGCTCGCCGAGTTCACGGCCCCGAGCAGCCACGCCAACCAGGGTGAGCGGGTCGTCGCCGGGCAGCGGCTCATGCAGGCGACCAGCGACATGTTCCTCGGCTGGGAGCGGGTCGAGGGCCTGGACGGCCGGCAGCGCGACTTCTACGTCCGCCAGTTGCGTGACTGGAAGGCGATTCCGCAGGCCGACACCATGTCGCCGGAGGTGATGCGGCTGTTCGGCCGGCTGTGCGGGGCGACGCTGGCCCGGGCGCACGCCCGCTCCGGCGACCGGATAGCGATCGCCGCCTACCTGGGCGACACCGACGCCTTCGACCAGGCGATCGCGGCCTTCGCCGAGCTGTACGCCGACCGCAACGAAGCGGACCACCGGGCGCTGACGGAGGCGGTACGGGACGGCCGGGTCACCGCGGTCTCAGCCTGACCACCGGGCCTCCGGCGGCTCAACGGGCTCAACGAGACGGCCGGACCACCGCCGCGCCGCCGCAGCCAGGCCGCCGGGTCACGCCCGCCTCAATCAGACCGCCGAACCAACCACCGCCTCAACCAGACCGCCGCGCCACCACCGCCCCAGCCAGACCGCCCGACCAACCGCCACCCCAACCAGACCGCCGCGCCACCACCGCCCCAGCCAGACCGCCCGACCAACCGCCACCCCAACCAGACCGCCCGACCAACCGCCACCCCAACCAGACCGCCCGACCAACCGCCACCCCAACCAGACCGCCCGACCAACCGCCACCCCAACCAGACCGCCGCGCCACCACCGCCCCAGCCAGACCGCCGCCCCAACCGTCACCTCATCCAGACGGCGGTGCCGCAGCCACCCCGAGCCGCCGCGCGACGGCGTCGACGTGGGCGACGACGTACCCCACTGCGATGCCGACGACGACGGTCGCGAAGAAGAGGATCAGCCAGGACAGCAGGGTGAAGACGGAGCCGAGCGGCCCGTACCGCTCGACGCTCAGCCGCAGCGAGCGCGGCAGCCACAGCCCCGAGACGGCCGAGAACGCGACCACGCCGACGCCGGTGAGGAGCGCGCCGGGCAGCAGCGGCAGCCAGCCCACCCGCCCGACCAGCAGCAGATGCTGCGTCCACCACCACAGCAGACACGCCCCGATCAGCTGAAGGGGCACTCCGAGCAGGGGCCCGGCGCCGAACCCGTCCCGAACCGAACCCTGGAACAGCAGGGCCGCGACCCACACCACCAGCCAGGCGCCCCACCGCCACACCACGCTGCGCAGCCCGGACCGCGGCAGATGCCAGGCCCGCTCGCACAGCCGCTGCAGCGCCCGGCTGAACGCGGTGGCGGACACCAGCGCGACCAGCACACCGACCGCGCCCCAGGTCTCCCGCGCCTGGTCGCCGCCCGCGTACACCCCGTCGACCTGGGCGAGGGCCGGGCCCGAGGCGCCGAGGAGGAGTCGTATCGTCCGCCGCAGTTCGTCGCGGATCCCGGCCGGGGAGAAGGAGGCGATGGCGAAGAGCAGGGGCAGCGCGGTCAGGAAGGCCTGGGCCGCCAGCCGGGTCGCCATGTCGAGGAACCCCACGCTCACCAGCTGACGCCCGATGCCGACCGCCAGGGACCTGCCAACGGCCAGCGACTTGCCGATGGCCGGGGATCTGACGAGACCCGGCAACGCCATGACCGCCTCCTCGGACCGCGGAAGCCTGTCGATCCGCCACCCTCGCCCCGGCCGGCCCCGGCGTGCTTCGCCCGCAGTGGGTGACGCACGGCCCCGGCGAGCCGCGGCGGCCGGTCATCGCCTACCGTGCGTCCTGAACCGACGACGAGGAGAGGTCGATGACGCACAAGGCGCTGATCACGGGCATCGGCGGCAGGGAACCGAAGATCGACGCGGAGGCCTTCGTGGCCCCCACGGCCTCGGTGATCGGCGATGTGACGCTCGCGGCGGGGGCGAGCGTCTGGTACGGCGCGGTACTGCGCGGTGACGTCGAGCGCATCTCCGTGGGCGCCCGGGCGAACATCCAGGACAACTGCACGCTGCACGCCGACCCCGGGTTCCCGGTCAGCATCGGGGAGCGGGTGTCGGTGGGCCACAACGCGGTGGTGCACGGAGCGACGGTCGGCGACGACTGCCTGATCGGCATGGGCGCGACGGTCCTCAACGGCGCGGTGATCGGCGAGGGCTCGCTGATCGCGGCGCAGGCCCTGGTGCCGCAGGGCATGCGGGTCCCGCCGGGTTCACTGGTGGCCGGCGTACCGGCGAAGGTGCGGCGGGAGCTGACCGAGGAGGAGCGCCAGGGCGTGACGCTGAACGGCACGTTCTACGCGGAGCTCGCGAAGTCGCACGACGAGCTGTACGAGCGGTAGCCCTCAGTCGACGGCCGGGACGGGTTCCGTCTCGGCCGCTTCCTTGCGGGCCGTGGCCTTCTTCGCCCTGCGCCGCAGGACGAGCATCGAGGTGAGTCCGATCAGCAGGGCCACCACCAGCCCCAGGTACGAGAACCGCTTCAGCCAGTCCTCGGCGACGACGCCGACGTAGTAGATGACGGCCGTCGTGCCGCCCGCCCAGCAGATGCCGCCCAGGACGTTGGCGATCAGGAACTTCCAGTACGGCATGTGGAGGACGCCCGCCAGGGGGCCGGCGAAGATGCGCAGCAGGGCGACGAAGCGGCCGAAGAAGACCGCCCACATGCCCCACTTCTCGAAGGACCGCTCGGCGGTGGCGACGTGTCCCTCGCTGAAGTGCCGCGGGAACTTCCTGCCCAGCCAGGCCAGCAGCGGACGTCCGCCCTTGCGGCCGATCGCGTAGCCGATGGAGTCGCCGACGACGGCGCCCAGGGTGGCGCACGCGCCGAGCACGACCGGGTTGATCCCGGAGTGCTGGGAGGACATCAGGGCGGCGGAGACCAGGATGATCTCGCCCGGCAGCGGGATGCCCAGGCTCTCCAGACCGATGACCAGTGCCACCACGGCGTAGACGGCTGCCGCGGGCACCGTGTCGAGCCACTCCTGGACGTGCAACGCCGGTTCCTCCCGTTGTGCGAGCTCTGGTTCCGGTGTTCCCGGCGTGCGCCGCACGGGGGCGCACGCCGGGAAGCCTACCGGGTCACCCCGCCGTGGCGGCGTCCCACAGGTCGCACCGGTGCTCCTGGTGCAGGGTGGTACTGAGGGTGTTCCCGCCCTTGGCCGCGGTCTTCAGGGAGAGCACCGTGCCGACGGTGCCCGGCATCGTGGGCTGCCCCGCGGCCCGCGGCACACCGTCGCGCACGAAGGATCCCCAGTACTGCACCATCTGCCGCGACAGCGCCTGCTGCTCGGCGTCGAAAGGTGACTCCAGACCGAAGTGCTTGAAGAGGTACTGGATCTCGTTCACGTGCGTCGCACCGAAGTCGAAGTCGGTGTGCAGGTTGCGCAGGGAGGCGAAGGGCGGGGAGGTGCGGTCCGCGAACTCGTACGAGTAGACGGGACCGCGCGCGGCGAGCAGCCCGTCGAGTCGCAGCGCCGAGCAGCTGAACAGCGTGTCGCCGAGTGCGGTCGCGTAGGCGATGGTCGGCGTGGGGTAGGCCGAGAGCGGGTAGCGCCGCAGGGCCTGCTCGCCGAAGTCGTTCCGCATGACCTCGGGGTACTGCTCGGCTGTGAGCGGTGTGCCGTTCAGATCGAAGGAGGAGAAGGCGAACAGCCGCCCCTCGTCCTTGTTCGAGCCGTTGATCACCGGCACCCGGGACGCGGTCCCCCGGGCGATCGCCTGCTCGGGTTGCACCGGCAGGAAGGCGCCGCCGGTCACCGGTCCCCAGTCGAAGTCCCCCTGTGCTTCGAGGATTTCGCGGGCGGACTTCCCGCGCAGACAGGCCACGTCCGCGCAGCCCAGCCGCTGGGCGAAGGCGGCGCCCTGAGCCACCGCGTCCTCGTGCGTACGCGCGCCGCAGTCGTCGTAGGCGCCGCTCTCGATGATCGCCGAACGGAACAGCCCCTTCGCCGTCGGCGAGGCCAGCTGGGTGCAGACCGAACGGCCGCCCGCCGACTCGCCGGCGATGGTGACGCGGCCCGGATCGCCGCCGAAGCGGCCGATGTTGGCGCGCACCCAGCGCAGCGCGGCCTGTTGGTCGAGCATGCCGAAGTTCCCGGAGACCCCGTCGCGCGCCTCGCCGTCGAGCCCGGCCGCGGCCAGGAAACCCATCGCGCCCAGGCGGTAGTTGACGGTCACGACGACCGTTCCGGTCTGCCGGGCGAAGGCGTCGGGCACGACGTCCTGTCCGGCCCCGGCCGTCAGTCCGCCCCCGTGGAACCAGACGAGCACCGCACGCCGTTCGGACCCCTCGGGCACGTACACGTTGAGATCGAGACAGTCCTCGGTGTACGAGGGCTGCTCGTAGCCCGGGTCCCAACTCGACGTCTGTACACACTTGTTGCCGAAGTCCCGCGCGGAGCGCACCCCGTGCCAGGGCCGGACCGGCCGCGGTTGCCGCCAGCGGAGCTTCCCGACCGGTGGTTCGGCGTACGGGATGCCGAGGAACTGCCGCCCCTCGGCGGTGGTTTCACCGCGCACGGAGCCGGCGTCGGTGCGCACGACCGGATCACGGCCCTGCGCCGCGGCCTGCGCCACGGGCACGGGGGCGACGAGCGCCGCCGCGAGGGCTGTCAGGGCGATGGCGACACGTCGTATCACTTGCCCACCTCCACGGTCGTCCGCAGCCGCAGATCGCGCGAGGACGCGCCGGCCCACACGGTGCGCCGACCGGTCCCGAGCACCCAATCGTGACGCTTCGGGTCCCATGAGGACAATGTGCGTGCGGAGACTTCCACTTCGACGCGCCGGCGCTCCCCCGCCCGCAGGGCGATCCGCCGGAATCCGCCCAACACCCGTACCGCCTGGTCGAGTCGGAGATCGGGCGAGCGCCCGACGTACACCTGCGGCACCGCGATCCCGTCCCGCCGCCCGGTGTTGCGCACGGAGAACGACACCACAAGGCCGCGCCGGGTCCGGTGCGCGCGCAGGTCGTCGTAGGAGAAGGAGGTGTACGACAGTCCGTGCCCGAACGGGAACAGGGGCCGCACGCCTTCGGCGTCGTACCAGCGGTAGCCGGCGTGGATGCCCTCCGAGTACTCCTCGGTGCCGTCCACGCCCGGGTAGCGGAGGGGGTCGCCGGCGACGGGATGGTGGTCGTCGTCGACCGGGAAGGACTGGGTGAGGCGGCCGCCGGGGTCGCACTCGCCGTACAGCACGGCGGCGGTGGCGGCCGCGCCCTCCTGGCCCGGGTAGTACATCTGGAGCACGGCGCCGGTGTGCCCGAGCCACGGCATCGAGGTGGAGGACGAGGTGTTGAGGACGACCGTGGTGCGCGGGTTGGCCGCGGTGACCGCCTCGATCAGCCGGGCCTGCCGGCCGGGGAGGGCGATGGTGGTGCGGTCCAGGCCCTCGGTGGCGTCCTCGTAGGCGAACAGCACCACGTCGCGGGCGGCGCGGGCGACACCCACGGCCTCGGCCACGTCCTGGGCGCGGGTCGCGCCGGTGATCCGCCGCAGCCGGAAGAGCAGTCCGGAGGCCCCGCCCTGCGCGGTGATCTTCAGGGAGTGGGCGCCCTTGGTGAGGGTCAGGGTCTTGCGGCGCACGGAGAGCCCGTCGGGGGCGGCCGAGACGAGCCCGCCCGAGAAGTACTCGCCGTATCCGGCGGCCTGCGGGAACAGCTCGGTGCCGTCGAGGAGGACCTTGGGGCGGGCCGTGGGCGCGGAGGAGAAGTGCAGGACGAAGGTCCACTCGTCGTCCTCGGGGACCGTGAGCGTCCCGTCGTACGTCCAGATCTTGCCGACGCCGACCTGCTGTCCCTCGCTGTCAAAGGCGGGGCTGAGCACGGAGGCGGGGATCGCCTTGCCGAACAGGTCCTCGCCGAGGGCGTAAGTCACCTGTCCCGCGCGGGACTTGATGGCGTCCAGCGGGCTGTCGGCGTGGTCGGGGACGACGTGTGCGCTGCCGCCGCCGCTGACGAAGGGCAGGCTGCCGGTCGGGCCGATCACCGCGACGCTGCCGCCGGGGGCCAGCGGGAGGGTGCGGTGCTCGTTGCGCAGGAGGGTGGCGCCCGCCTTGGCGACCTCCAGGGCGACGGCCGCGCCGGCCGGCGCGTCACGGTCGGGGCGGGGCGGCACGCTGCCGTCGAGCAGGCCGAAGCGGTCCATGACGGCGAGGATCCGGCGTACGGCACGGTCGACATAGCGCTCGGGGACGCTGCCGCTTTGCACGGCCGTCTTGAGCGCCGTACCGAAATAGGTGCCGTCGGGCATCTCCATGTCGAGGCCCGCGGTGATGGCGGCGACGGTGCTGTGGGCGGCGAACCAGTCGGTCATCACCCAGCCCTCGAAGCCCCACCGGTCGCGCAGGATGTCACTGAGCAGGGTCTTGTTCTCGCAGGCGAAGGTGCCGTTGACCTTGTTGTAGGCGCCCATGACGGCGCCGGTGCCGGCTTCCACGGCCGCCTCGAAGCCGCGGAGCTCCAGCTCGTGCATGGTCTGCTCGTCGACCCGCACGTCGATCGACATGCGGTCCTTCTCCTGGTTGTTCATCGCGTAGTGCTTGACGGTGGCGATGAGGTGCTCGCCCTGGATGCCGCGGATCTCGGCGGCGACCATCTCCGACGCGAGGAGGGGGTCCTCGCTGAAGGTCTCGAAGTTGCGGCCCGCGTACGGGGTGCGGATGAGGTTGACCATCGGGGAGAGCAGCACGTCCTGGCCCAGGGCGCGGCCCTCGCGGCCGATGACCTGTCCGTAGCGCCGGGCCAGGTCCGGGTCGAAGGCGGAGGCCAGCAGGACGGGGGCGGGCAGGGCGGTGGCGTGCCGGGTGACGCGGACACCGGCCGGGCCGTCGGCGAGGCGGAGCGGGGGGATGCCGAGGCGCTGCACCCCGGGGACGTAGCCCGCCTGGCCGAGCGAGGCGGGGTCGGTGGCGCCGTGCAGGAGGGAGATCTTCTCGTCGAGGGTGAGCTTGCCGATGAGGCCTTCGACGCGGGGGCCGGCCCCCGCCTCGGGTCTGGTCTGTGCGTGGGCCGGAGAGGTGAGACCGCCGGTGGCCGCCGCGGCGACGGCGATCGCGCCGCCCAGCAGTCGCAGTGCGGATCTCCTCGAGACAGTGTCGGTCATGGGCCGTCACTCCTTCGGTGTGCGGGCACGACGATGTGAACCGCAGGCGCGCCATGGCGTCCCGGCCTGTGTTCGGCATCTGAACGCACTCCGCGTCGGAACCGAATTGACACCCCGTCGGACACCAGCGGCGCGGCGGGAAAACTATGACCGGAGGTGACTCGTGTCAATGATCCGAACAAGAAACAGCCCGAATGCCCACAAGAAACGAATCCGGGGCCACCCCTGGGTGGGGTGACCCCGGCCGTTGTGCCGCGTGTCAGCCGAGGGCGGACCCGAGCGGCGCCGCGAGGGACGAGACCGTGTCGAGTACGTCGGCCGGGAGCGTACCGAGGTCGTCGAGCGGTACCGGCGGGTCGGCCGGCCGGGTCTCGCTGCTGACCTGCGCGTACTTCTTCCCGTACTGCCCCTGCCCCTGCCCCTGCTCCGTGCCCTGCGGTGCCGCCGACGGAGGCGGGCCGACGGGCGGGCGCGGGGTCGCGCCGGGCGGGTCCGGGCGCACGGGCGGCGGCTGCACGCCCTCCACTCCGCCCTGCTGCGGCGTGACCCCCTCGGTGTCGGCGCCGGCTTCGAGCACCCAGCGCTGCCGGGCCGCCCCGTCCCGGCGGGCGACGACGACGGCGTCCCCCTTGCCGGGCGCGACCAGCGATCCCTTGCCCCCGCGCAGCAGCAGCTCGCCGCGCACGGTGAGGTCGAAGCGCACCTCCCCCGCGTGTACGACACAACCGGCCAGGGTCACCGAACCGTCCGCGGTGTCGGCGTCCAGGCAGAGTGCGGGGTCCGCCCCGCTGCGCAGGAGGCCGTCGTCCTGGTACGACCACTGCTGGGACCCGGCGGTCGAGCACGCCGCCAGGACGAGGGCGGCGCCGGTCCGGGCCCGGCCGCCGTCGACGTCGAGGCAGAGCCCGGCGCTCGGGTTGCGCAGCCTGCCGCGCCCGACCTCGATCGGCTGCTCCGCGGAGGCGGCCGAGGGGGATCCGGCCGAGGTCCCGGTCGCGGAGCGCCCCGGGTCGATGGAGCTGCCGCTCTGCGCTCCCCAGGTGGCCTGCGGGTCCGGGACACCGTTGTCGTCGGTCCAGCCCTTGGCGACCAGGACGGTGGCGAGCAGAGCGAGGGAGGTGAGACCGACGCCGACGACGACGGCCTTGGTGCTTCTCCGGGGGGCGGCCGGGCGGTGACGTCCGCCGCCGGCGGGCCGCAGGAGTCCGCGCCCCGGCGCCGGGGCCCGCTCGCCGCCGCGGCCGGGGCGGGAGTCGAGATAGCGCCGGGCGCCCCAGCCGAGGACGGTCTCGGCGAGGAGCACGTCGAGGCCGCCCTCGAAATGGCTCAACTGCTCGGCGGCGTGCCGGCAGTAGCGGCACTCGGCCAGATGCTGCTGGACATCCGGGAGCAGGGCGCCGCCCCGGCGTATCGGGACGTCGAGGAGGCGGTTGTAGAAGCGGCATTCCTTGCCCGGCGCGAGTTCCCCGTGGGCGCGCACGCAGCCGGTCCGGAATTGCTCGCGCGCCTGGTCGAGGGCGGCCGTCGCGGTGGGCACGTCCACCCCCAACAGACCGGCCGGTACGGTTATGGGTTCGGCCTCGACCTCGGTGTGCCACAACAGGCATTGCGAGGCCCCAGGAAGGGCCCGGAATGCACGCTCGGCGAGCAATCGCCTTTCGGGCGTCACGGAGCGTGCCGCCCGCAGTCCGCGACCGCCGGTCGGTTTGCGGAGTTCCGGCAGGACCAGAGAAATGCGGTCGTCGGCGGCCCACTCCTTGACGGTGTCCCGTACGGCGGTCAGAAGCTGTGGCCGAAGGGCTCCGCCGGCCGGCTTCCCGAGCACTCGGTGGAATGCGGCGGCCGCCGCCATGGACGCCGAGTGTTCCGGGGCGGCCAGACAGATCGCCGCGTAGTCATATGTCGCGCGCCAGTGCCGGGCCAGCAGCAATGCGCCGGCCCGGGCACCCGCGGCCCCCTGGTCCAGTTGTGCGACGAGGTTGCGGTCGGACTCGGCCGGCCCCGATCCGGGACGCGGCGGATAGGGCGGACGTGGGGGGTATGGGGATTGCACTGAACCAATTCCTTCCACCGCGGGACGGTAAGCGGAATACGCACGTCCATCGGAAAGCAGGTGCCTGATTGGTGCATACCTATGCGCGTCGGGTCCAGGAGCGTCACAGGGCCGCTCACTTTCGCACAATTGACTCACAGCAAACAAGGAGTTCGAGTGACCCAAGTTCAAAAACGGGAAAGTTCAGATAAGTTACCGCGGGTATCCGCACCCGCATTCGAAACGCCCGGCACCTGCGCGTCAACTTGTGTACACCGAAAGACGGTTGGCACACGAAATCTCCAACTTCTGATCCCCCGTCACACCCCCGCCGCCGACCCACAGCGTTCTCCGAACTTTCTCCCGGGAAGCTCTCATTCCCGTGGGCCAGCATGGCCCGCATGAGCGCCCCCCACTCTTCGAGCACCCCCACCCGCACGGTCCGCAAGGCCGTCGTCCCCGCGGCCGGACTCGGCACGCGCTTCCTGCCGGCGACCAAGGCCACACCCAAGGAGATGCTGCCGGTCGTCGACAAGCCGGCCATCCAGTACGTCGTCGAGGAGGCCGCCGCGGCCGGTCTGGACGACGTCCTCATGGTCACCGGCCGGCACAAGCGCTCCATCGAGGACCACTTCGACAACGCCTTCGAGCTGGAGCAGGCCCTCGCGGCCAAGGGCGACGCCGTGCGGCTGGACGCGGTGCGCGATCCGGCCCGGCTGGCCAACATCCACCACATCCGCCAGGGCGAGCCACTCGGCCTCGGCCACGCGGTGCTGTGCGCCCGCCGGCACGTCGGCGACCAGCCCTTCGCGGTCCTGCTCGGCGACGACCTGATCGACCCGCGCGAGACGCTGCTCAGCCGGATGCTCGACGTCCGCGACCGGCACCAGGGCAGCGTGATCGCGCTCATGAAGGTACCGCCGGAGCAGATCCACCTCTACGGCTGCGCGGCGGTGGAGGCGACCGGCGAGGACGACGTGGTCCGGGTCACCGGCCTGGTCGAGAAGCCGTCACCCCAGGACGCGCCCAGCCACTACGCCGTCATCGGCCGTTACGTCCTCGACCCGGCCGTCTTCGACACCCTGGAGCGCACGCGGCCCGGCCGGGGCGGCGAGATCCAGCTGACCGACGCCCTCCAGGAACTGGCCGCGGGCGGCACGGTCCACGGGGTCGTCTTCGACGGACTGCGCTACGACACCGGCGACAAGGCAGACTACCTGCGCACGGTGGTCCGCCTGGCCTGCGACCGCGACGACCTGGGCCCCGAATTCGTGGCCTGGCTCAAGGAGTTCGTGTCGGGACTGGAGAGCGGCGGCGCGGACCGCGGGCGGCTGGCCGCCTGACGGGACGCCGGAGGCCCGGGGGACGACGCACCCCCGGGCCTCCTGTCCGGATCCTGGTCAGCCGTTCGGCCGGAGCGTCCAGACGACGGTCATCTCCGCGGTGACGGCTCCGTCCCCGCGCCGGACCTCGATCGACACCGGGAACTCGGGGCGCCCGCCGGCGTCCAGCTCCGCGACGACGTCGACGGCCGGACGGCCGAGGGTCGCCGTCGCCGTGACGGTCCCCATGGCCAGCTTCCGGTACGCGATCTCGGCACGGACGGCGAGCGGCACGGCCCGTGCCAGCTGGTCCCCGAACGCGCCCAGCACGATCGTGCCGCTGGCCGTCTCCCCGAGCGTGAAGATCGCGCCGGCGTGCGGCCCGCCCACGTGGTTGTGGTACTCGCCCTGGTCCGGCAGTGCCACCACGGCCTTCTCCGCCGTGGTCTCCAGGAACTCCAGGTTCAGCGTCCGGGCCATCGGCACGGTCGCGGCGAGCATCTCGCCGATCGACATCTGGTCTGCGCTCATGAACCGCATGTTACTCACGAGTATCCTCAGGTGGCCAGATCCTCGTGTGGCCGGATCCTTGTGACGAGCGACGCACTACACGGCTCAGCCGATGCCGAAGGCCCCGTCCGGGGGCTCGGGCGACGGTACGGCGTCCTCGTCCCGCACCGGCCGGGCCGAACCGATGAACTCCCGCAGCCCCGCACCGTGTTCGACGCGGGCCGGGAAGGCGTCGGCCGCGGTGCGGCGGGCCAGGGCGCCGATGTCGACGGGCTGGTGCGAGGCGACGAGCACGGCGTTGCCGAAGCGCCGGCCGCGCAGGACGGCGGGTTCGGCGATGAGGACCAGCTCCTCGAACTCCTCGGCGAAGGTGGCGAGTTGGGAGCGGAGGAAGCCGAAGGGGGCGGAGTCGGCGAGGTTGGCGAGGTAGACGCCGTCGCCACGCAGGACCCGGCCGGCCTCACGGGCGTACCCGAGGCAGGTCAGGTGCGCCGGAACGCGTGAGCCGCCGAAGACGTCGGCGACGATCACGTCCGCCGAGTCGGCGGGGGCGGCTTCCAGCCAGGCGCGGGCGTCGGCGGGATGCAGCGAGACACCGGCGCCCTCCGGCAGCGGCAACTCCTCGACGACAAGCTCCAGCAGCCCGCGATCGGCCTCGACGACGTCCTGCCGCGACCCCGGCCGGGTCACCGCGAGATACCGGGGCAGGGTGAGCGCACCGCCGCCGAGATGCAGCACGTCCAACGGCTGCCCCGGTTCACCGAGGATGTCCAGCACATGCCCCAGCCGCCGCGCGTACTCGAACTCCAGATGGTCCGGCTCATCGAGATCCACGTACGACTGCGGAGCCCCGTCGACGGTGAGCAGCCAGGCCCGCTTCCGGTCGACGTCGGGCATGAGCTTGGCGAAGCCGAAGTCGGTCGTCCTGCTCACGGGGATGGGTTCGGTCACTCCTCCATTGTGGGGCGGCGTCAGCGCCCCCGAAGGGGCGCGGGGAACTGCGCGACCAGCCACAACGGCCCCGCAGTCCCCCACGCACATTCACCTCACTCCACAGAGGTCACGGTCCCGGCCCCCACGGTCCGTCCACCCTCACGAATGGCGAACCCCAGCCCGGCCTCCAGAGGCACGTCCCGCCCCAGCTCAACGGTCATGCTCACCGTGTCCCCCGGCCGAGCCACGGCGACCTCACCGAGGTCGACGTCCCCCACCACATCCGCGGTCCGGATGTAGAACTGCGGCCGGTACCCGCTCGCGACCGGCGTCGTACGACCCCCCTCCCGGGCGGACAGCACGTACACCTGAGCCGAGAACCGCCGCCCGGGCACCACGCTCCCCGGCGCGGCGACCACATGCCCCCGCCGCACCGCGTCCCGCGGGACGCCCCGCAGCAGCAGCGCCACGTTGTCCCCGGCCTGCGCCTCGTCCATCGGCTTCCCGAAGGTCTCGAGACCGGTGACGACGGTGTCGACACCGGCGCCGAGCACTTCGACCCGGTCGCCCACCCGGACCGTGCCCCGCTCGACCGCGCCCGTCACCACGGTCCCCCGACCGGTGATGGTGAGCACGTTCTCGACCGGCAGCAGGAACGGCGCGTCCAAGTACCGCTCCGGCATGGGCACATACGTGTCCACCGCGTCGAGCAGCGCCTCGATGGACGCCGTCCAGCGCGGGTCGCCCTCCAGGGCCCTCAGCCCCGAGACCCGTACGACGGGCACGGCGTCGCCGCCGTAACCCTGCGCGGTGAGCAGCTCGCGGACCTCCAGCTCGACGAGCTCGACCAGCTCCTCGTCGGCCGAGTCGGCCTTGTTCAGCGCCACCACGATGTGGTCCACACCCACCTGGCGGGCGAGCAGGACGTGTTCGGCGGTCTGCGGCATGATCCCGTCGAGCGCGGAGACGACGAGGATCGCCCCGTCGAGCTGCGCGGCTCCGGTGACCATGTTCTTGACGTAGTCGGCGTGGCCCGGCATGTCCACGTGGGCGTAGTGCCGGGTGTCGGTCTCGTACTCGACGTGTGCGATGTTGATGGTGATGCCGCGGGCGGCCTCCTCCGGGGCGCGGTCGATCCGGTCGAACGGCACGAACGTGCCGCTGCCGCGGGCGGCCAGGACCTTGGTGATGGCGGCGGTCAGGGTGGTCTTGCCGTGGTCGACGTGACCCATCGTGCCGATGTTCAGATGCGGTTTGGTCCGCACGTATGCCGTCTTGGGCATGGCTGTACCTCGAAGTCTCTTCGTCAGGAAAGCGGGGACCCCAAGGACTTGCCGACCCTCCCCCTGCGGGGTCCGCCGGACGATCCGGAGAGGGTCAGCTTCGGGCGCCGTCGACGGCCGTCAGGAAAACGGGAACGGCAGCCTTCGGCGCATCCGCGACTGCGGATGCTGCGAGGACGAAGGCGTGCCGGAACATGACGCCGATCATTGCCCACACCCGGCCCGACGTCGAACGATTTTTCCCCGTACGGGACTTCACGCCCCGATGTTCTTCAGCGCCTCCCGCACCGACAGCGGCGCGAACCTCCCCCGCTCGCGCGCCAGGAAGCCCCGCACGGCCTCCGGGTCGGTCTTGGCGTACTCGCGCAGGCACCAGCCGATGGCCTTGCGGATGAAGAAGTCGGGGTGGCCGGACTGGCGCAGGCAGTAGGCGAAGAGGCGTTCGGTGTCGGTGCGTTCCTTGTAGCGCAGCTGGTGCAGCAGTGCGGTGCGGGCGATCCACAGGTCGTCGTCGACGATCCAGGCGTCCATGTCGGCGGTGAGCTTCGGGTCGGCCGCGACCAGGGCGCCGACGACATGGGCGGCGAGCAGGTCGACGGTGTCCCACCAGGAGACGGTGGCGACGAGGTGCCGGGCCACCGGCAGGAAGGCGGAGGAGCACACGCGCGCGTGGCGGCGCAGATAGTCGACGGCGAAGTAGTGGTACTCGCGCTCGGGCAGCCGCCAGCAGCGCAGGGCGATCGCGGTGCAGTCGGCCTCGGCGGGGCGCGGCAGGCCCTCCAGGACGGTGCGGGACAGGGCGCGGCGCACGGGGGTGGTCAGGCCCAGGAAGGGCGCCACGTCCTTCATGTACGCGCGCATGGGCGCGGCCTGCTCGGGGTCGGCCGCGGCGCCGTAGACGGCGGTGAGCCGCTCCAGCACGGAGTCGGCGAGTGTGCTGGACGGCACACGCGGAATGTCCGCAGCTGTGACGCTCATGAGACGAACCATACGGCGATCACACATATCCGTCGGTTAGTGTCGCCGAATGCTCGATGCCACCACCCGCTCTGGGGGCACCGCCACGGCCTCTCCCCGGGCCGCCGCCACGGAGCTCGCCGTCACCGTGCCCGTAGTCGCCGCCGCCGTCGCGCCGACTCCTCCGCTCGTGCGCCTCGGCAGACTCCTGCTGTCGCCCTGGGCCAGGTTCTCGCTGCTCGTCGCGCTGCTCGCGGGCGCAGGGGCGAGCGTGCTGCTGTTCCAGCCGCAGAAGCTGCTCGCCGACGGCTGGCCACCGCAGTTGGGCGGCGCCACGGCGGCCGTCGTGTTCGCGGTGGCGTACGGCGTGGTCACGGTCGCGTTCGTGCCGCGTCCGCTGCTCAACCTGGCCGCGGGCGCGCTGTTCGGCTCCGCGCTGGGTCTGGGGGTGTCCCTGGCCGGGACGGTGCTGGGGGCCGGGCTCGCGTTCGGGCTCGGCCGGGTGCTGGGGCAGGACGCGCTGCGGCCGCTGCTGCGGGGGCGGCTGCTGAAGGCCGCGGACGGGCAGTTGAGCCGGCACGGGATGCGCTCGATGCTCGCGGCGCGGCTCTTTCCCGGGCTGCCGTTCTGGGGTGTGAACTACTGCGCGGCCGTCTCCCGGATGGACTGGACGTCCTTCCTGGTGGCGACCGCGCTGGGGTCGGTCCCGAACACGGCGGCCTATGTGGTCGCCGGTGCCCGGGCCTCGTCCCCGACCTCCCCCGTCTTCCTGATCGCGCTCGCCGCCATCGCGCTGCCGACGGTGGCGGGCGCGGTGGTGGCCTGGCGCAAGCGCCATCACTTCCGGGGCCGGTAGTCGTTACGCCGCTTCGAGGATCATCGCGTTGGCGAGGCCGCCCGCCTCGCACATGGTCTGCAGGGCGTAACGCGCTCCACGCGCGTGCATGGCGTGCACGAGGGTGGTCGTCAGGCGGGTGCCGCTCGCGCCGAGCGGATGCCCGATGGCGATCGCGCCGCCGTTGACGTTCACCTTGTCGAGGTCCGCGCCGGTCTCCTGCTGCCAGGCCAGGACGACGCTGGAGAAGGCCTCGTTGACCTCGAACAGGTCGATGTCGTCGAGGGTCAGGTTCGCCCGGCGCAGCACCTTCTCCGTGGCCGGGATGACGCCGGTGAGCATGAGGACCGGGTCCGAGCCGGTGACGGCGAAGCTGTGCAGGCGGGCCAGCGGGCGCAGGCCGAGCCGGGCCGCGGTCTCGCCGGACATGATGAGGACCGCGGAGGCGCCGTCGTTGATCGGGCTGGCGTTGCCCGCGGTGACGTTCCACTCGATCTGCGGGTAGCGCTCGGCGAAACCCGGGTCGTAGTAGGCGGACTTGAGGCCGGCCAGGATCTCGGGAGTGCTGCCCGGCCGTACGCACTCGTCGCGCGTGACGCCCTCCAGGGGGGCCACCTCGGCGTCGAAGAGGCCCTGCTCCCAGGCGGCCGCCGCCTTGCGGTGCGAGGAGACCGCGAAGGCGTCCATCTGCTCGCGGCTTATCGACCACTTGGCGGCGATCAGCTCGGCGCTGATGCCCTGCGGGACGAGGCCCTCCGGGAAGCGCTCGGCGACGCCCGGGCCGAAGGGGTCCTTGCCGGCCGGGACGTTGGACCACATCGGCACCCGGCTCATGGACTCCACCCCGCAGGCGACGACGATGTCGTACGCGCCCGAGATGACGCCCTGCGCCGCGAAGTGCACGGCCTGCTGGGAGGAGCCGCACTGGCGGTCCACGGTGGTCGCCGGGACCGTGTCCGGGAAGCCGGCCGACAGCACGGCGTAGCGGGTGGTGTTCATGGCCTGCTCGCCGACCTGGTCGACGGTGCCGCCGATGACGTCGTCGATCAGCGCCGGGTCGACTCCGGAGCGCTCGACGAGGGTGCGCAGGGTGTGGGCGAGCAGTTCGACGGGGTGGACGTGGGCGAGGGCGCCGCCCGGCTTGCCCTTGCCTATCGGGGTACGTACGGCTTCGACGACGACTGCGTCACGCATGGTGCGGGCCTCCGGTGGAAGCGACGGGAACTACCAGTGAGTAGGGAATCCAAACTCACCATAGCTCCGTGAGTTTGAAAATCCAACCCTCCTCTAGACTGGGCGTCATGGCCGCCAACGGAGATCCGCGCCCCTGCTCCATCGCCGACGCACTGGCAGTCGTCGGCGAGAAGTACTCCCTGCTCGTCCTGCGGGAGGTGTGCCTCGGCAACGGCCGCTTCGACCAACTGGTGCGCAACATCGGCGCCCCGCGCGACGTCCTGTCCAGCCGCCTGCGCCGCCTCGTAGACGCGGGCATCCTGACGAAGCGCGCCTACAGCGAACGGCCGCAGCGCTTCGAATACCGGCCCACGCAGGCCGGACTGGAGCTGGAACCCGTCCTGATGACCCTCAAGGAGTGGGGCGACCGCCACATCCGGGGCGGTGTGAACCTGCCCATGATGGTCGAACACATCTGCGGCCACGAACTCGTCCCGCTCGTCACCTGCCGGTCCTGCGGGAAACCGGTCCACCACGAGGACCTGACGGCCCACCCCCAGGCGGAGGGCTGGACGGTGACGGGGCCGACGGCGGCCTGACGCCTGCCGTCAGGCGGGCCCCGGGTACACGTCCAACCGCCCGCACATCCCGAACTTGCCGTGCGCCGAAGGCAGTTCGGCCCGTACGGTGGCGTCCGCCAGGTGGGACGTGTCGCCCTGTTCGAGGCGGCGCAGCTGCTCCCCCGTGGCAGCTGCGGCCGCCTCGGCGCCCCGGCGCCAGCGCTCGCGCCACTCGGCGAGCCGGGGACGTACCAGTGCTGCCGCGGCGCGGTGGAAGGCGGCCAGCGGCTCGGGGCCGTCCGCCTCGCGCAGTGCCCGGTAGCCCTCCAGGGCGAGGTCCCGGCGGGCCCGGGCGACCCGCTCCTGCTCGGCCTCCGGCGCGTCCGCGGGGATCCTGGTCGCGGCCGCGTACGTCTCCGGATCGGTGAGGTAGCGCGGCGGCAGCGTCAGGACCGCGTCGCCCGCCTCCGGCAGGCCGCTGTTCTGCATCAGCACCGTGATGCGCAGGTCGTCCTCGTTGACGAGGCGGTGGATCGTGCCCGGCGTGAACCAGGCGACCGTGCCGGGCACGAGGGGCGTGACCTCGTACCCGGACGTCGTGAGCGTCTGCACCGCGCCCCGGCCGCCCGTGACGACGTACCCCTCCGAACAGGTCAGGTGCATATGGGGAGTTCCGCCGCAGACGCCGTCGGCGGCGGGCCAGTCGTAGACGCGCAGGTGCGAGACGGCGACGCCGCCCGGCAGGCCGGTGAATGCGCCGGTGTTCACCACGGGTGCGCCTCCAGGTACTTGGCGATCTCCTCCCGCTCCCAGACCCCGTCGGCCACCACCACGCGGTAGCGGCGGGTGAGCGTGGCGCCGGGGGCCAGCTCCAGCTCGTCGTAGAAGGCCCAGGACGGGGCCACGCCGGCGAACGGCTCGTTGCGGACGAACCAGTGGGCCGGGTGGGCTCCCCCGGCCCCGAGGTGGTCGTTCTCGGGGGCGTGCGCGAAGACGAGCGTCGCGTGGCCGTCGCTGCCGTCGTGCTCGCCGGAGAAGGCGAGCCAGGGCGCCTGCTCGCCCATCAGGCCGGGGCCCTCGGACTCCGGGCCGATGATGCGGCCGTCGCGGAAGGCGCGCGGGCCCCGCCAGAACAAACCCGTGTAACCGGCCAGTTCGCGCCCGGCGGAGGTCGGGCTGCCGAACCGCAGCGGCTCGTCGCGCCGGTTGGTGACCGCGCTGGTCCAGGTCAGCGCCCAGGAACCGGACTCGCGGTCGACGTCGTGCACCTCGATCAACCGCCGCTCGTCGGCCCACAGTTCACCGCTGTACGGGTGCCAGGTGAGCCGCTCCGCGATGACGGCCCGGTCCTCGTGCACGGCGACCTCGTCGAAGGCGACGTGCGCCATCGAGCCGACACGCTCGGGGAGTTCGAGGTAGCCCTCGCCGTGCACGTACGAGTTGCCGCCCCACAGGTTGGCGCCGGACAGGTGCGAGGCCGTCAGCTGGAGGCCCTTGTGCCAGCGGTGGTCGTTGGGCCGGTAGTCGGTGACGACGTCGCCGGCCAGGGTGCGCATCGGGTGCACATACGGCTTCGGGGCCTCCCAGGCGGCCTCGGGCGCGTACACGTAGCTCAGCACCTCGACGCCGGTGGCCGGTTCGGTGAGCGTGATCCGCTCGCCGTGGGCGTGGACGAGACGCAGGCCGGTCATGCGGACACCTCCTCGGCGGCCACGGGTGCCCACCCGGGGACGTTCCCGTGCATCGCCGTGTAGAACGAGTCGCCGGGCCCGATCTCGCCCGCCCTCACCGTGCTGTCGGTGAACGCCGACTTGTACAGCGCGGCGATCAGCTCCAGGCTCGTGCGCCCGTCCGCGCCGCTGCTGCGCGGCCGCTCGCCCTTGCGCATGCTCGCGACCAGCTCGCGCAGCTGCTCCAGGTGCGAGCTGGGCACGTCCGCGCCGAAGTCCTGCCAGGCGGCGGCCTCGTCGCCGGGCACCTCCGGGGCCGGGACGATCCGCCAGTTCGCGTTGGAGTGGCCGTAGAGGTGGGTGAGCTCGACGGTGGCGCGCTCGCAGTCAATGCGGATGCGGCTGACCTCCTCGGGGCTGAGCACGCTGTTGACGACGGTCGCCAGCGCGCCGTTCTCGAAGCGGACCAGGGCCGTCGACACGTCCTCGGTCTCCACGTCGTGCACCAGCCGCCCGGCCATCGCCCGCACCTCGCTCCACGGCCCGAGCAGGTCCAGCAGGAGGTCCATCTGATGGATCCCGTGCCCCATCGCGGGCCCGCCGCCCTCCGTCGCCCAGCGTCCGCGCCAGGGCACGGCGTAGTAGGCGGTGTCCCGGTACCAGGTGGTCTGGCAGTGCGCGACGAGCGGCCGGCCCATGGCCCGCTCGGCCAGCAGCCGCCGTACATGCCGCGAACCGGAACCGAAGCGGTGCTGGAAGACGATGGACGCGTACGGGCCGCTCTCCGTGCCCTCCTCGGCCTCCACGGCGTCGTAGTCGGCGAGCGTCGGCACCGGCGGCTTCTCGCACCACACCCAGGCCCCGGCCCGCAGCGCGGCGATCGTCTGCGCGCGGTGCAGGGTCGGTGGGGTGCAGATGCTGACCAGGTCGGGGCGCTGCTCCTCCAGCATGCGGTCCAGGTCGGTGTACGCGTGCGGGATCCCGGTCTGCTCGCAGAACTCCTCGACCGCGATGGCATCGATGTCGACCGCGGCGACGACCTCCGTCTCGCCCTCCTCGGCGAGCCTGTTCAGCGCGGGCAGATGCGAGCCGCGGCCGATGGCCCCGGTGCCGATGATCGCGGCCCGGACACGGCGGCCGGCGAGCGGGCCGGAGGGGGGCTGGGACGTCCCTGGGCGGGTCTCGGGCGTGGACATGGACGCGATCAGCACTCCTCCGGGGACGGCGGGTCTAAGAGGAGGAACAGCAAGCGCTTTCTCCTCCATGGAAGGTAAGCCGCGCCCCCGCGCAAGGTCAACCACCCGAAACCCATGGTCGCGGGCCGCCCGCGAAACCCCTGTGCGGGAGCTGTCCGTGCCGGAACCCCTGTGGGGGCGCTGTCAGTGCCGGACGCTAGGCTGCCCCCACACCCGTGATCACGACGCCCGGCGGCGCGACGCCCTGTCCGCCTGCCTCGACGCCCTGTCCGCCCGCCACGATCAGCACTTGGACGCCGTAACTTCATGTCTTGGTTTGAATCCCTCGTCCTCGGACTCGTCCAGGGGCTGACCGAGTTCCTTCCCGTCTCCTCCAGCGCGCATCTGCGGCTGACCGCGGCCTTCTCGGGCTGGAAGGACCCGGGCGCGGCGTTCACGGCGATCACCCAGATCGGCACGGAGGCCGCGGTGCTGATCTACTTCCGCAAGGACATCGGGCGGATCCTCTCGGCTTGGTCGCGCTCCCTGGTGAACAAGGAGATGCGGGCCGACCACGACGCGCAGATGGGCTGGCTGGTCATCGTCGGCTCGATCCCGATCGGCGTGCTGGGGCTGCTGTTCAAGGACCAGATCGAGGGGCCGTTCCGCGATCTGCGGATCACCGCGACCATGCTGATCGGGATCGGCGTCGTCATCGGCATCGCCGACCGGCTGGCGGCCCGCGACGAGACGGGTGGCCGGCACCGCGCGCCCAAGCAGCGCAAGACGCTGGAGCACCTGGGCGTGAAGGACGGCCTGGTCTTCGGTCTGTGCCAGTCGGCCGCCCTCGTGCCCGGCGTCTCCCGCTCCGGCGCCACCATCAGCGGCGGCCTGTTCATGGGCTACAAGCGCGAGGCCGCGGCCCGCTACTCCTTCCTGCTCGCCGTCCCCGCGGTGCTGGCGTCCGGCCTGTTCGAACTCAAGGACGCGATGGAGAGCGACCACGTGTCGTGGGGCCCGACGCTTTTCGCGACGGCGATCGCCTTCGCGTCGGGTTACGCGGTGATCGCCTGGTTCATGAAGTTCATCTCGACGAAGAGCTTCATGCCGTTCGTCTGGTACCGGATCGCGCTCGGCATCGTGATCATCGCGCTGGTCACGGCGGGGGCGCTGAGCCCGCACGCGGCGGAGTCGGCGGGCTGATTCACCGCGCGGGCAGCGCAAGCGCCCAGGGCTCGGACTCGATCTGCACACCGTTGGCCACATAGGCGATGGTCCGGTACCACCCGGCGAGCACAAGGAACTCGATGGCCTCGGGCTCGTCGAGCTGCTCGCGGAGCGCGGCCCAGGTGTCGTCGCCCAGCCGGGCGGAGGCGTGCAGTTCGTCGACCGCGCGCAGCAGCGCCGTCTGACGGGGCGACCAGGCGGGGTCGTCGGGGGTGCCGGTCGCGGTCAACGTGATCTGGTACGGGGTGAGACCGGCCGTTTCCGCGTACGTCGCCATGTGGACTCCCCACTCATAGGCGCAGCCGGCGCGGGCCGCGACGCGGGCGATCACCAGCTCGCGGTCGGCGTCGGAGAGGCGGCCGTGGACGAGGAGTCCGGCGCCGAGTGCGCGCATACGGGAGGCGAGTTCGGGGTGACGTTCGAGGACCTTGAAGAGCATCAGGGGTTCGCGGGTGACGCCGGGCGGCATCCAGCGGTGCAGGGCGCGGTCGGTCTCGGGCGGGTAGGGCGGCGCTACGCCGTCGATACGCTGCTTCATGGGTACCGACTCTTGCGCTTCTGAAATCGAAGCGCAAGAGTGTGGGCTGGATTCGCGGAGATGCTGGAGGAACTGCTGTGGGACCGGCACCAACTCCCGGGCGGCCGGTCCGGGGATCGACGACCGGCCGTCCGGTCATGGCGGCACTCGACCTGCTCGGCCGCCGCTGGACGCTGCGCGTGATCTGGGAACTCCACCAGCACACGGCCCCGATCGGCTTCCGGGACCTGCAACGCCGTTGCGACGGCATGTCCTCCAGCGTCCTGTCGACACGGCTGGCGGAGCTGCGCGAGGCGGGCATCGCGGCGCCGACGGCCGACGCGACCTGGCAACTCACGGCGCTCGGGCTGGACTTGGTAGCGGCGATGGGACCGCTGCTGGAGTGGTCGCGGGTTTGGGCGGAGAGGCAGAAGTAAACGCCTGCCGGGCTTGGTTGACTGACCGTAAAGTCAGTAAGCGGCCGTGATCAAGAAATCCGTGACCAAAGACATAGGGGATGAGTAGCCGTCCGGTAGCGCAGTGTCAGTGCTTGCCCCTAGGCTTGTCGGCATGTCCCCCGATTCCATGGCCCCTGGTTCCGTGCGGTCTGCTGCCGAGGTGAACGAGCAGATCCGCGCGCTGTGGCTGCGCGCGAGCGGCTCGCTCTCGGCTCAGGAGCGTGCGGAGTACGAGCTGTTGGTGGTCGAGTGGGCGGCGGCGATCCGTGGAGGCGTGATCGAGGCGGCGTAAGCGGCAGCCCGCCCGTCACGCGGCGCGGGCGGCCTATACGCCCCCGCCCGACCTGCCACCCCGCAGACCCGGACGCTCCGCACCCGCACCCGCACCCGCGCCCGCACTACAGCCGTAGTTCAACGCCCGCCGGCCACTCGCAGTACCGCACCCGTCGCGTACGACGCGTCCGGTGACATCAGCCATGCGATGGCCGCGGCGATCTCCTCGGCCCGTGCCGGCCGCCGCAGCGGAATCGACTCGGCCATCCGCCAAGCACGGTCCGGATCACCCATGGTGGCGTGCATCTCGGTGTCGACGGCGCCGGGCGCGACGGCGTTGACGCGGATGCCGTCGGGCCCGAGTTCCTTGGCCAGGCCGAGAGTCAGGGCGTCGACGGCCGCCTTGGTGGCCGCGTAGTGCACGTACTCGCCGGGACTGCCGAGGGTGGCGGCCCCCGACGAGACGTTGACGATGACGCCGCTCCCCCGCGGGGTCATGAGCTGCGCGGCTCGGCGCGAACACAGCAGCGTGCCGAGGAGATTGACGTCGACGACGCGGCGCAGGGTGTCGGTACCGGTATCGGCGAGCCGCCCCAACGGCCCTGTCACGGCAGCGTTGTTCACAAGACCGGTCACGGGCCCGAGTTCAAGTTCAGCCACGTCGAAGAGCCGCTCGACATCGCCTTCGACGGCGGTATCCACTTGCACGGTGACGGCGCGCCCCCCAACCCCCCGCACCCCGTCCGCGACACGCTCGGCGGCGTCCCGGTCCCGGACGTACCCGACCACCACGTCATGCCCGTCCGCCGCGAGCCGGAGACAGGTCGCGGCACCGATTCCCCTACTGCCGCCGGTGACGACGGTGACGGGACGTGTCATGGGTTCCTCCTGAGCAGCAGATCAAATGATCGATCATCGATCACTCTAGCCCGGAGTTGTCGCCATGCGGGCTAGTCAGTCTGCTTCTTCACGTAGGCCACCGCCGTCATACAGAGCCCGAAGGCGCCGGCGAAGACCGCGGCTCCGGCACCGATGGCCGACGCCGGTGCCATGCCGAGCGCGGCCCAGACCAGACCGGCAACCAAGCCCGCGACGATGGACAGGAGAAAGACGATCACGACTTCGTAGACCCGGTGATTGCACACCGGAACCTGACTGGACAACGACGATCCTTCCGAGTTCTGTCAGAACATCGGCGTCCGGATCCTGCGGGATTCCGCACACATGCCAGCCGGACGACCAATGCCTACGCACTGATGCCGTAGCCAGGGCGCACCGCCTACGCGGCACACGACCGGCAACCACGGGGTGGGACCCACGTGGCCTGAGCACTGCATGTGCATCCCCCTGATCTCGTCTCCAACCGTCGGCAGAATCCTGACGGCCATATCACTCTACCGCCACAGAGCACCGAACAACCCTTGTCCGCAGGTGACTTGAGGCCGACCCGGCTTCGCTGGATGCGGTCGCGCGTCCCACGCTGCTGCGGCCTCGGTGCAGGGACCCACTGGCCGTATGTCTTCGCGAGCGACCCAATATCGACCCCGCCCTTGGCCCGGCAGTCCGCATGCCCAACACTGAGCCGATGACGCAGCGCGTGGAGCTTGCGACCGTGATGGATCGGTTGGCCGTTGACGAGGTGGTCACCGATTACGCGGTGGCGGTGGACGACGGGGACTGGGACGCGTACCGGAGGCTGTTCACCACCGACGGGCGCGCCGACTACCGGTCGGCCGGTGGGATCGAGGGGGACGCCGGGAGCGTTGCCGCCTGGCTCGCCGAGAGCATGGCGTTGTTTCCGATGCGGCAGCATCTGATCGTCAACCGCCGGGTGCGGTTCGGGCTTCTGGAACAGGACACCGGCGACACCGCGCGCGTGCAGGCCGACTACGTCAATCCCATGCGGTTCGAGGGCGACGGCGCCGCACCGGACTTCGTGTGCGGCGGCCGTTACGCGTTCGGACTGCTGCGGACGTACGACGGTTGGCGCCTGCGCGAGGTCGTGGTCCAGGAGAAGTGGCGCCGGCTGCCCGGGCGGCGCCCGGCACCCGTGGCCGACTGATCGCCAACCCGGCGGCCGGGCATCCGCTCGGACCGCTGATCACCCGGCCACTGTTCCCGATCATCGAAAACACGCACACTGGAGCCACCCACGGGGTAGGGAGGTGCCGTATGAAGAGTTTGGATCAGTGGCTCGCCTCCCCGTGGCGGCGCTCCGCGCTCGCCGCCCTCGCCGGTGCGCTGCCCGTGTTCGCCTTCCCCGCCCCGTCGCTGTGGTGGTACGCGTACGTCGCCCTCGTCCCGTGGATCCTGCTGGTGCGCTCCGCCCCGACCGGGAAACGGGCGGCGTACGACGGCTGGGCCGGCGGGTTCGGGTTCATGGTGGCCGTCCATCACTGGCTGCTGCCGAGCCTCAATGTGTTCATCTTCGTGATCGGCGCGCTGCTCGGCGCGTTGTGGGCCCCGTGGGGCTGGCTGGTGCGGCGGTTCCTCGGCGGGGTGCCGGGCCCAGGGCGGGTGCTCGCCGCCCTCGCCGTGCTGCCGTCGGGGTGGCTGATGGTCGAACTCGTGCGCTCCTGGCAGGGCCTGGGCGGACCCTGGGGCCTGCTCGGCTCCAGCCAGTGGCAGGTGGAACCCGCGCTGCGACTCGCCTCCGTCGGCGGCGTGTGGCTGCTCAGCTTCCTCGTCGTGGCCGTCAACGTCTCGGTCGCCGTTCTGGTCGCGGTCCGCGAGTCCAGGGTGCCGGCCGTCGCCGGGATCGTCGCGACGGCCGCCGCCACCTCCGCGGCCTGGGTGTGGTCACCACGCCCCGACGTCGACGGCCGGGTGCGGATCGCCGTCGTACAACCCGGCGTCATAGACGGCGTCGGCAGCCCCGAGAAGCGCTTCGACCGCGAGGAACAGCTCACCCGAAAGCTCGCCGGGGAGAAGCCGGACCTGATCGTCTGGGGCGAGAGCAGCGTCGGCTTCGACCTCGGCGACCGGCCCGACCTGGCCCGCAGGCTCGCGGCGCTCTCCCGCGAGACCGGCGCCGACATCCTGGTCAACGTGGACGCGCGCCGCTCCGACAAGCCCGGCATATACAAGAGTTCGATACTGGTCGGCCCGCAGGGCCTGACCGGCGACCGCTACGACAAGATGCGGCTGGTGCCGTTCGGCGAGTACATCCCGTTCCGCTCGGTCCTCGGCTGGGCCACCGACGTCGGCAAGGCGGCCGGCGAGGACCGCCGGCGCGGCACCGAACAGGTCGTCATGAACGTCGGCCACGGCCTGCGCATCGGCCCCATGGTCTGCTTCGAGTCCGCGTTCCCCGACATGAGCCGGCATCTCGCCGAAGACGGCGCCGAGGTGCTCGTGGCCCAGTCGGCGACCTCGTCGTTCCAGCAGAGCTGGGCCCCCGAGCAGCACGCCTCGCTCGCCGCCCTGCGCGCCGCCGAGACCGGTCGTCCGATGGTGCACGCGACGCTCACGGGCGTGTCGGCGGTGTACGGGGCGAGCGGGGAGCGGATCGGGTCGTGGGTCGGGACGAGCGAGAGCAGCTCAGTGCTGTATGACATACCACTGGCGCACGGCGTGACTCCGTACGTCCGCTACGGCGACTGGCCGGTCCACGCCGCCCTGCTCATCCTCGCCGCCTGGTGCGCGACCGAGGGCGTCCGCGCGCTCCGTCTCAGGCGGTCCGCTCCTGAACCGCACGTACCACCCGCTCGCACAGTTCATGAGTCGCCAGTGCGTCCCGGGCGCTGAGCACCTTGCCCGCGCGCACCGCGTCGAGGAAGGCGAACACCGCCTGCTCGATGCCCCGCTGGCGCGCCACCGGCACCCAGTCGCCGCGCCGGCGCACCGTCGGCTGACCCTTGTGGTCGATTATCTCGGCGAGGTTGACCACCTGACGCTTGGTGTCCTGCCCGGACACCTCCAGGATCTCCTCCGCCGAACCGCTGAGCCGGTTCATCACCCCGAGCGCGGTGAAGCCGTCGCCGGCCAGTTGCAGCACCACGTGGTGCAGCAGCCCGTCGGCCACGCGCGCGCGTACCGTCACGTCGTCGACCGGCCCGGGTGCCAGGAAGCGGAGCGTGTCCACGACGTGGATGAAGTCGTCGAGGATCATCGAGCGGGGTTCCTCGGGCAGCCCGATGCGGTTCTTCTGCATGAGGATCAGCTCGCGCGGATGGTCGGCGCACTGCGCGTAGCCGGGTGCGAAGCGCCGGTTGAAGCCGACGGCGAGGGACACGTTGCGCTGCTCCGCGAGCGTCACCAGCCGTTCGGATTCGGCGAGTTCGTAGGCGAGCGGCTTGTCGACGTACGTCGGTACGCCCGCCTCCAGCAGCCTCGTCACGATCTCCGGGTGCGCGACGGTGGGCGCGTGCACGAAGGCCGCGTCGAGTCCCTGGGCGAGCAGCGCGTCGAGATCCCGGTGGCGCTGCCCGGGCGTGAGGTGGAGGGTGTCGGCGACCCGGTCGAGCGTCGCGGGCGTCCGTGTCTGCAGGTGCAGCTCGACCCCGGGGAGAGTGCCGAGCACCGGAAGGTAGGCCTTCTGCGCGATGTCGCCGAGTCCGATGCAGCCGACCTTCACGGGATGGTCTCCTCTAACGGTTGCCTGCCGGGGTCCTCCCGGAAGCATACGGCCGCTGCGGCGGCCGCCAGCCGGCCACGGAGTCGAAGCCGCGCAGCAGGAACATGGGCGCGGCCTGCGACAGCGCGGCGACCGCCGTGTTGCGTACGGCGATCAGCGCGCGGTTGCTCGTGAGGTTGACGCGCGCCGCCCGCGCGGCCTGGCGCGCGATCGCGGTCGTACGAGGGAGCCGGGCCGCCGTGTAGGCGGCGAGATCCTCGCAGTGGTGTGCCAGCACGACCGCGTCCTCGATCGCCTGGTTGCCGCCCTGCCCGAGCGTCGGCGGCATGGCGTGCGCGGCGTCGCCGAGCAGCGCGACCCGGCCGCGGTGGTAGGCCGGCAGCGGATCGGCGAGGTGGTGGACGTCGTGGCGCAGGACGTCGCCGGGGCGGGCGGCGGCGATGACGGCGGGGATCGGGTCGTGCCAGTCGCCGTAGCGGCGCAGCAGTTCGGCCCGCTCGTCGTCGGGGGCGCGCCCGCCGGCCGGGACGACGGCGGCCGCGTAGGCGTACACCCGCCCGTCCTTGAGCGGGTGCGTGCCCCACAGGCTGCCCCTCCCCCAGGTCTCGTGCGAGGCGAACTCGACACCGGGGACCGGGATGACGACCCGCCAGGTGGTGAACCCGGAGTAGACGGGCCCGGGATGCTCCGGAAAGAGCTTTCGGCGTACGGCGGAGTGGATGCCGTCCGCGGCCACGACGAGGTCGGCCTGCAACTCGCCGTCCGGTGTGGACACCCGGGCCGGGCGGTTGGCGGCGCCGGGATCGACGACGGTCGCGGCGGCGCCCGTGCGGACGGTGCCCGGGGGCAGGCGCGCGATGAGGCTGTTGACGAGGGTGGCCCGGTGGAGCAGGACGAGGGGGCCGCCGAAACGTTCGGCCACGGCGTCGGCGGGGGTGCGGGCGAGCCAGCGCCCGGAGGGGGTGCGCAGGCCTCCGTCGCCCTGCCAGGCGGCGAGGTCGCGGATCTCGTCGCCCAGGCCGATGACGTCCAGGGCGCGCAGGGAGTTGGGGGCGAGGGAGATACCGGCGCCGACCGGCTCCAGCGTGGACGCCCGCTCCAGCACGGTGACCCGCCGACCGGACTGGTGCAGGGCGACGGCCGCGGTCAGGCCACCGATTCCGCCGCCGATGACGATGGCTCGCCGGGACTGGGGCATGGCTGCTCCTCCAATGCGGGGGGACATGCGACTACGCCTGTAGCTACGTCTGTAGCCAGGGAACTACATCTGTAGTGAAGCGCGGCATTGAACCTATCGATGCCACTACACCTGTAGTTGCGCCTGGCGTCGAAGGTACTACACATGTAGTCGGCCGGGTAGGTTGATCTCCATGACGACTCCTGTGGGCGCTCCCGGCGCCTCCCGCGCCGATCTCGTCGCCGATGCCGCCCTCGCCCTGCTCGCCGAGCGCGGGATGCGCGGACTGACCCACCGGGCGGTCGACGAGGCGGCCGGGCTGCCGCAGGGCTCCACCTCGAACCTCGCCCGGACCCGGCAGGCGCTGCTGGAGCTCGCCGTACGCCGGCTGGCCGACCGTGAGGCGAGGGTCCTCGCGCTGCACGAGCTGCCGGACCCGAAGGCCGGGCTCGTCGGCCTGGTGGACGCGCTGGCCCTGGCGACCCACCGCGCCCTGACCCGCAACCGCGAACTGACCCTGGCCCGCTACGAACTGGCCCTGGAGGCCACCCGCCGCCCCGAGCTGCGCGCCTACTTCGACGCGACCGGCGCCCGCTTCCGCGACCAGCTCACCGGCATGGTCACGGCGGCGGGCTCCACGGACCCGGCCCGGCATGTGCTGTCCCTGGTGGCCTGGGCGGACGGGCTGATGTTCTCGTGCGTGGCGGGGTCGTTCAACGCGAACGTGCCGGGCCTGGAGGAAGTACGGGCGGGGCTGTGGGAGCTGCTGCACGGCATGCTCGACGGCTGAAAACCCGTGGTGGGATCGGGCCGGCTGGGTGAGGATGCGGCCATGACCATCGAGCGAAGCGAACCCGCGAACACCGCCGACGAACGCACCATGCTGGAGGGCTGGCTGAAGTACCACCGGCAGACGCTCGCATGGAAGTGCGAAGGACTGACCGACGCCCAGCTCAGGACCGCCGCCGTGGAGCCGTCCTCGCTGTCCCTGATGGGGCTGGTGCGGCACATGGCGGAGGTGGAGCGGGGCTGGTTCCGCGTGGTCGTCGGGGCCGAGGAGGAAGCGGGCCCGATCTACTACACGGACGAGGACCCCGACGGGGAGTTCCATCTCACCGAGGAGGACACCTGGGCGGAGGCGTACGCCACCTGGCAGGCGCAGATCGAGGCCGCGCGTCGGCATGCCGCCGGCTTCGGGCTGGACGACATCACCAAGGGGCGGCATCCGCGCAGCGGCGAGCAGTTCAACCTGCGGTGGATCTACACCCACATGATCGAGGAGTACGCCCGTCACAACGGTCACGCCGACTTGATCCGCGAGCGGATCGACGGCGCCACGGGCGACTGACGTCAGCCGGGCCGCACGCGCGGACTCCGTAGGGGGCCAGAGATCACCCGTGCGGGGCATCCTCCGCCTGTCCGCTGTTCGCGGGGGTGTCCGAGGCGCCATCGTTGCGCGGGTGCATCGAACGACGACCACCGCAACGCTCCTGGTCACCGTGGCTGTCTCGGCCCTCTCCGGCTGTGTGACGGTCCAGCGGCCACCCGTGCCGGCCGGCCCGGTGCCGGCGGCTCCCTCACAGCCGTCGGCACCACGCCCCGACGGGCAGTCGGAGCCGCAGATCGTGCAGGCGCCGGCCCGTGAGGCGCTGGAGATGATGGGCCCGTCCAAGTCGGCGGGGCCGAGGAAGCCGGAGCGGCACGGGCCGACGGCGGACGCGCAGACGCCGGCCGACCCTCACCCGGCACCCCGCTCACACCCGCACCCTCACCCACACCCGCGGAAGCCGCATCCCCAGCCGCGGCACCAGTCCCAGCCGAACATCGAGATCCCCGACGTGACCAAGTCGGTCCCGAAGAGCCAGTCGGACGTGTGCGCGCTGGGCAAGAAGTACGGCGGCTGGAAGGCGGACAGCCCGGAGTCGGTGATCTGCAAACAGGCGCACGGGCGTTGAATCGCGGGAGGGCGTCCGCCTGTTGAGTGCGCGGGCCGCTTCCAGGTGTTGAGGGGGCGGGCCCGCTCCCGAATATTGAGGGGCGGGCCCCTTCCGGGCGTTGAGAAGGCGAGCCCGCTCCCAGGTGTGGAGGGAGTGCACCCACCCCCGGGTGTCGACAGGGTGGCAGGCGTCCGGGCGGTGTGAGAGCGAGGGTGGGCTTGGCGCGGGTGAGGTACACGGTGTGGGTGGTGTGGATCAGGGCCGCTGCCGTGGCGGCCCCCAGCCTCCCTCGCCCGCCGCGCCCCGTTCCTTCTCCAGCCGCAGCTCCAGGCGCCGGATGGCTGCCCGCACACCGTCCCCGTACGGATCGTCCCCCAGCGCTGCGGCGGCCTCCCGGGCCCGCCGCAGATGCGTGCGGGCGGCCCCGACGCGGCTGAGCTTGACGTAGTCGGCCGCGAGGTTGAGATGCAGGGAGGGATACAGAGCCCGCACGGCAACAGCACCCTCCGGCACACCGCCACCCGCGCCACCGACCGCGGCCTCGGGCCCGACGCCATCACCACCGTCGCCGCCGCCGAACACCCCCTCGCGCCCGTCGCCGTAAACCACCCCGTCCTGCCCGCCGCCGCCAACCGCGCTCGCGCACCCGCCGTCGCCCTCACCACCGCAGGCCTCCGCCGGCCCCCCGCCGCCGAACACCCCTACCTGCCCGTCGCAACCTCGGCCGTCAACCGCCCCCTCGTCCCCGCCGTCCCCACAGACCGCCCCGTCCTCGCCGCCAACCGCCCTCTCGCGCCCACCGCCTTCCCCGCCGAACGCCCCCTCCCGAGCCCCGCCGCCGCCTCGCCCGCCGAACACCCCTTCCCACGCCCCACCCCCGTCCCCCTCCAACGCCCCCTCATCCACCGCGAGCCGTCCCGCCGTCAGTTCCTCCGCCGCCGTCAACGCCCGCAGGTCCCAGGCCAGTTCGTCCGACGGGTCGTCCTGGGTGTCGGCCATGTAGTGGGCCAGGGTGCACCGGTGGAGGGGGTCGCCGTGTTCGCCGATCTCCGCCCACAGGGCGAGGAAGCGGTGCCGGGCCTCCTCTCGGTCGCCCGCGTGGTGCAGGATGACGACCTGCCCGATCCGCGTCATCACGGCATCCGGCGCCGTCTGCTCCTGCCCTGTGGCCACCGCGCACTCCGCCCACTCGGTCGACTGTCCCGACCGACGCTAACCGCCCCCACCGGCAATCCCGGTCAGGCGGCACCGGACCGGCCCCACGCGGAACCGACCCGGCTGCCGTACTCCCAGCCCGACGCGCATACTCCCGGCCCAGCCGCCGCAGTCCCGGCTCGGTCGCCGCCCACCCAGCCCGGCCGCCCCCACCGGCAATCCCGGTCAGGCGGCACCGGACCGACCCCACGCGGAACCGACCCGCCTGCCGCACTCCCAGCCCGACGCGCATACTCCCGGCCCAGCCGCCGCAGTCCCGGCCCGGCTACCGCACTCCCGGCCCGGCGCGCTTACTCCCGAAGCCGCCGCCATACTGCCGAACCAGCCGCCGGACTCCCAGCCCGGCGCACAAACTCCCGAACCGGTCGCCGCACTCCCAGCCGGGCGCACAAACTCCCGGCCCAGCCGCCGCACCCTCAGCCCGGTCGCCGCGCTCCCGGCGCCCGGTCGCCGCCCACCCGGCCCGGCCGCCCCGCCTCGAACCGGCCACCGTCCCCCCACCCCGGCCCTAGCCCAAGTTCGGCACCGTCCAGTCGATCGCCCCGTGGCCCTGCTTCGCCACCGCCTCGTTGATCTGGGTGAACGGGCGGGAGCCGAAGAACTTCTTCGCGGACAGGGGGGAGGGGTGCGCGCCCTTGACCACCGCGTGCCGGGTCTCGTCGATCAGGGGGAGCTTCTTCTGCGCGTAGTTGCCCCACAGGACGAAGACCGCCGGGTCGGGCCGCTCCGCCACCGCGCGGATCACCGCGTCGGTGAACTTCTCCCAGCCCTTGCCCTTGTGCGAGTTGGCCTCGCCGGAGCGGACCGTGAGCACCGCGTTGAGCAGCAGCACGCCCTGCTCGGCCCACGGGAGAAGGAAGCCGTTGTCCGGGATGGGGGTGCCCAGCTCCTCGTGCATCTCCTTGTAGATGTTGCGCAGGGACGGAGGGATCTTGACGCCCGGCCGCACCGAGAAGCACAGGCCGTGGCCCTGCCCCTCGCCGTGGTACGGGTCCTGACCGAGGATCAGCACCTTCACCCGGTCGTACGGCGTCGCGTCCAGCGCGGCGAAGACCTCCTCGCGCGGCGGATAGACGGGACCCTTCGCCCGCTCCTCCTCCACGAACTCCGTGAGCTCCTTGAAGTAGGGCTGCTGCAGCTCGTCGCCCAGAACCCCGCGCCAGGACTCGGGCAGCATGGCGATGTCGGTCACGTCAACGTCCTTACGGTGTACGGAAACCGCGGTGCGGTCACTTCCAGGCCTCAGAACCTACAGGCGACCACTGACAACCGGGGCCTACCAGCTGGTCTTGCGGTACAGCTGCCACATCATCATGATCGTCGACGGGTCCAGCGCCTGCTCCGCGCCGGAGATGTCGTCGCTCGCCGCCACGAACTGCTTGCCCTGCCACAGCGGCAGCAGCCGCGCGTCGTTCACCAGGATCTGCTGGGCCCGCTCGAAGTCGGAGACCACGTTGGCCCGGTCGCTCTCGCCGCGCGAGCGGGGCAGCAGCACCCCGGTGATCTCGGGCTCCGGGTAGGGCGTACCGAGGGCGTTCTGGTTGCCGACGAACGGCGCGATGAAGTTGTCGGGGTCCGGGAAGTCGGGGAACCAGCCGCGCCCGAAGACCGGGTACTCGCCGTTCTGGTAGCCCGTCACATAGGTCTTCCAGGGGCGGCTCTTGAGGGTGATCGTGAAGAGCCCGGATTCCTCCAGCTGCCGCTTGAGCTCGGCGAACTCCAGCTTGGTGGAGGAGCCGTAGCGGTCGGTGGTGTACCAGAGGGTGAGCGGGACGCGCTCCTTGATGCCGGCGTCGGTGAGGATCTTGCGGGCCTTGGCCGTGCTGGGGCTGCCGAAGTCGTCGAAGAAGTCGGTGGTGTGGCCGGTCAGGCCCTTCGGGACCATGGAGTACAGCGGCTCGACGGTGTCCTTGTACACCTTGTGCGCGATCGCGCCGCGGTCGACGACCTGCGCGACGGCCTTGCGGACCGCGACCTTCGAGGCCCAGGAGTCCTTGGGGTTGAACACCAGGTAGTTGATCTCGATGCCGGCGCCCTCGACGAGTTGGATGCTGCCGTTCGCGTCGTGCTTCTGCAGGTCGACGATGTCGTCGGCGTCCATGCCGCGGAAGGCGACGTCGAGCGCGCCCTTCTTCAGGTCGGCGACCATCGGGGCCGACTCCTGGTAGTAGCGGATGGTCACCGCGCTGTTCTTGCGGTCGGCGTAGCCCTGGTAGTTGTCGTTCCTGACGAGCTCGGCCTTCTTGCCCTCCTCGTAGGAGGCGAGCGTGTAGGGGCCGGAGCCGTAGACCTTGCCGTCCTTGCGGAGCGAGGAGGCGGGGTACTCCTCGGGGTCGACGATCGACATGGCAGGCGTGGCGAGCACGAACGGGAAGGTGGCGTCCGCCTTGTTGAGATGGAAGACGACCTCCCTGTCGCTCAGCACCTGGACGCGGTCGAGGCTGCCGAGGAGGCCGGCGGGGCCGCCGTTGAGGTTGATCTTCCGGATCCGGTCGATGGAGTACTTCACGGCCTGTGCGTCGAGCGTGTGCCCGTCGGCGAACTTCAGGCCCGAGCGCAGCTCGCATCTGTAGGTCTTGTTGCCGCTGTCCGTGAAGCGGCAGTTGTCGGCGGCGTCGGG
Source organism: Streptomyces cylindrosporus (assembly GCF_022698165.1). Lineage (GTDB taxonomy): Bacteria > Actinomycetota > Actinomycetes > Streptomycetales > Streptomycetaceae > Streptomyces > Streptomyces cylindrosporus. The sequence continues at coordinate 68,861 of NZ_JALDAY010000021.1, read as the reverse complement.
CTGCGGGGAGGTCGCGCCGGAGGGGTAGCTGAGGAGCGTTTGGTAAATATTGCGGAACAGCTCCCAGGACTGGTCCCAGGACGCGGCGGGGTCCAGTGTGCTGGGGGCGCTCGTCGTTCCGACTGTGATCGGTCCCTTGTCGTCGGAGGAGCCCGACGAGAACACTCCGCATCCGGTCACCAGGGACGATATGGACGCGATGGCCGCCACCTGAAACAGGCGTCGCTTCCGGTTGAACACGCGCTCGCTCCTCGATCTGCCGTACCAAGGGTCGGCAGACCATACCGCAGTGCCCCGGAGGTTGAACCCGGTCCGAACATGGCCCTTGATCAGCTTGTTTATGACGACGTTGTCATCCCGCTGTGCGCCTCTCGTACGACGACGAGGGCGCCGTTTCCGTCAAGGAAACGGCGCCCTCGGGTGCCCGATCGTTACGTTCGCAACCGTCCGGTCAGCCGACGCCGGCGTTCAGGAAGATGCCGCCGTCGACCACGAGCGTCTGGCCGGTCACCCAGTCGGACTGCTCGGAGGTGAGGAACGCGGCGGCGCCGCCGATGTCGGACGGCACACCGAGCCGGGCGAGCGGGTAGGAGGCGGCCGCCTCCTCCTCGCGGCCCTCGTACAGCGCCTTGGCGAACTGGGTCTTCACCACGGCCGGGGCGATCGCGTTGACCCGCACCTTGGGCGCGAACTCGTGCGCCAGCTGCTGGGTCAGGTTGATCAGCGCGGCCTTGGAGACGCCGTACGCGGCGATGAAGGGCGAGGGCGCGAGGCCCGCGACGGAGGCGATGTTGACGATCGCGCCGCCGTTGTCCTTCTGCCAGGCGTGCCAGGTCTTCTGGGCGAAGCCGAGCGCGGAGATCACGTTGGTCTCGAAGACCTTGCGCGCGACGTTCAGGTCGAGGTCGGCGATCGGCCCGAACACCGGGTTCGTACCGGCGTTGTTGACCAGGAAGTCGACGCGGCCGAAGGCCTCCATGGTGCGCGCGACGGCCTCGGTCTGGTGGTCGAGGTCGTGCGCCTTGCCGGCGATGCCGATGACGCGCTCGGCGCCGAGCTTGTCGACGGCCTCCTTGAGGGCGTCCTCGTTGCGGCCGGTGATGGCGACACGGTCGCCGCGGGCGACGAGCGCCTCGGCGACGCCGTAGCCGATGCCGCGGCTGGCGCCCGTGACGAGGGCGACCTTGCCGGAGAGGGCGGGCAGTTCAGTCATGGTGCGTGTTCTCCTAGTCGAGCGGTCCGCCGGCGACGTACAGCACCTGGCCGGAGACGAACCCGGCCGCCTCGCCGGTGAAGAAGGCGATGGCGTTGGCGATGTCGTCCGGCTCACCGACCCGGGCCACCGGGATCTGGGTGGCGGCGGCGGCCTTGAACTCCTCGAAGCCCATGCCGACGCGGGCGGCGGTGGCGGCGGTCATGTCGGTGGCGATGAAGCCGGGGGCGACCGCGTTGGCGGTGATGCCGAACTTGCCGAGCTCGATGGCGAGGGTCTTGGTGAAGCCCTGCAGGCCTGCCTTGGCGGCCGAGTAGTTGGCCTGGCCGCGGTTGCCGAGGGCGGAGGACGAGGAGAGGTTGACGATCCGGCCGAAGCCGGCGTCGACCATGTGCTTCTGGACCGCCTTGGACATCAGGAAGGAGCCGCGCAGATGCACGTTCAGGACGGTGTCCCAGTCGGACGTGCTCATCTTGAACAGCAGGTTGTCGCGGAGGACGCCCGCGTTGTTCACGAGGATCGTGGGCGCGCCCAGCTCGGCGACCACGCGTGCGATCGCGGCCTCGACCTGCGCCTCGTCGGAGACGTCCGCGCCGACCGCGATCGCCTTGCCGCCGGCCGCGGTGATCTTCTCCACGGTGTCCTTGCAGGCGGCCTCGTCGAGGTCGATCACGGCGACCGCGCGGCCCTCGGCGGCCAGTCGTACGGCGGTTGCGGCGCCGATCCCGCGCGCTGCGCCCGTGACTACGGCGACCCGCTGGTCAGTGGTGGACATTGGTGCTTCTCCTCGCCCTTGAGAGAACCTGTGGTGCGGTGAGCGACCGCTTAGTACCTTCGATGGACGTGACGCTAGAAGGCCTGGCACTCGGTGTCAACGGCAGGCGGCACCGGTGTGATCCATTACCTCACCAGCAGGTCGAGCAACCGCTCCGTCTCGGCCGCCGGATCGGCGGTGAGTCCGGTGTGCACGGGCCCGGGCTGGACGACGGTGGAACGGGGCGCGACCAGCCAGCGGAAGCGCCGTCCCGGGTCATCGCCCGCGGCCTGCCCCGCCGTGTCCCCGCCGCCGCAGACGCCCTCGACGGCGCCGAGCGCGGCCCGGATGCCGGCCACGTCCGCCGCCGGGTCGAGGGCGAGCAGCCGCGCCTCGTCGAGGTGGGTGCGGGCGCCGACGTACCCCTTGGCGCGGCAGTAGACCAGCACGCCCGCGTTGATGCACTCGCCTCGTTCGACCCTGGGCACGATCCGCAGCAGGGCGTACTCGTAGACGTCGCGTTCGTTCGTCTCGCCGCCTCGGATGATGTGGCGCTCGACCACGCTGCCGGCCATGTGGATGTGGCGCTCGCTCATTTGCCCTCCTCGATTCCGGTCACGCGCGTGTGGACGTCGGCGGCGCGGGCGAGCAGCACGCGCGCGTAGGCGTGCCGAAGGTCGTCGGGGGTGTCGAAGCCGGGCTCGTCGGCCAGCCAGACGTCCGGGACCTCGGCGGTGACCTCGGCCAGGAGGTCCTCGGTGACGCGGGGGGCCAACTCGGCGGCGGCGCCCGCGAGATCGGGGCGGAAGCGGGCCAGGGCGTGGTCGGAGGCGTCGTAGGGGCGGGCCGCGGAGGCGTCGGCGCCGGGCCAGTTGTGGTGCCAGATCATCGTGGCGCCGTGGTCGATGAGCCACAGGTCGCCGTGGGACATCAGCAGGTTGGGGTTGCGCCAGGAGCGGTCGACGTTGTTGATCAGCGCGTCGAACCAGAGGATCCGCCCGGCCTCCTCAGGACTCACCGTGAAGGCGAGCGGGTCGAAGCCGAGGGCGCCGGAGAGGAAGTCCATGCCGAGGTTGGTGCCGCCGCTGGCCCGCAGCAGCTCCTGCACCTGCTGCTCCGGCTCGCCGAGGCCCAGCACCGGATCGAGGTCGACCGTCACGAGACGGGGCATCCGCAGCCCCAGCCGCCGGGCGAGTTCACCGCAGACCACCTCGGCGACCAGCGTCTTGCGGCCCTGCCCGGCGCCGGTGAACTTCAGGACGTACGTCCCGAGGTCGTCCGCCTCGACGAGCCCCGGCAGCGAGCCGCCCTCGCGCAATGGCGTGATGTAGCGGGTCGCGATGACTTCCTTGAGCATCGCCCCAGGTTACTGGGGCGGCGGCGGCCTCCGGACGAGTGGTGCCACGACACCGCAGCGGACATCGACAGCAAAGCGACAGCGTGGTTTTACCCACCCCTGAGCTCGACAGGGTCAAGCTCTCGACTGCGTCTGAACAACCGACGGCAGGCGCCCGTACCCCTGGACAGATCCAGGAAACTTGCAATGGAAGGGAAACGTCAGCATGACCAGCGAATCAATTCCCCCCGCCCCGGCACCCGCCCGTCGCACCGTGATGGCGGCAGCCGGCGCGGCCGGACTCGCCGTCGCGCTGACCGCGTGCGGATCCTCCGACGACTCCTCGTCGAGCTCGTCCGACACCCAGGCCGGCGCGAACGCGTCGACCGGCGGCGACACGGGCTCCGGCGCCAGCAGCAGCGCCTCCTCGGGCTCCGGCGGCGGCACGGCGCTCGCGAAGACCACCGACATCCCCGAGGGCGGCGGCAAGATCTTCAAGGACCAGGCCGTGGTGGTCACCCAGCCCGCCGCGGGCACCTTCAAGGCCTTCTCGACCAAGTGCCCGCACGCGGGCTGTGCGGTCAGCAGCATCGCGAACGGCGCCATCGTCTGCCCCTGTCACGGCAGCCAGTTCTCGGTCGAGGACGGCAGCGTGAAGAAGGGCCCGGCGACCACGGGTCTGACGGCCGAGAACGTCACCGTCAGCGGGGACTCGATCACCCTGGCGTGACCGGTACGCGTCGGGGCCGTTCGAAGCAGCCCAGCACCTCGTCCGTGGTCGCGACCGTGGCGACCAACGCGAGGGTGTGACGGATCATCGCGGGGGTGTAGTCGGCAGGCACCCCCGCGATGGCGTCGGACGGCACCACCGCCGTGTAGCCGCGGTTCACCGCGTCGAAGACGGTGTTGGGGATCGCCACGTTGGCGGAGACCCCGGTCACGACCAGCGTGCGGCAGCCGAGATTGCGCAGCAGCGCGTCGACGTCGGTGCCCTGGATGGGCGACAGGCCGTGCAGCCGTCGTACGACGAAGTCCTCGTCGGTCACCTCGATGGGGGCCGCCACGCGTACCGCCGTGGTGCCGGACAGCTGTTGGACGGGCAGCCGTTCGGCGGCGCGGAACAGCCGGGCGTTGCGGCTCGCGCCGCGGCCGTCGGGGCGGCGTTCGGCGATGGCGTGGACGACCTGGACGCCGCTCGTGTGGGCCGCGGCCACCAGCCGGGCGATGTTGGCCAGGGCCCCCGACGAGCGTGCCTCGCGGGCGAGTTCGGGCAGGGCGCTGTCCGGGCCGACGACCCCCTGCTGGCACTCGACGGTGAGCAGCACGGTGGTGGCGGGATCGAGGAGCTCGCGGAGCTTTTCGTACGACGGCACAGGGCCCCCTCGTCACCGACGGTGTGGGCGGGTGACACTAGCCACCATTGCGCACGGGCGGAAGACGACCCATCCTTTTCTGACGTGATGTCAGAGGATCACCGGAATCCTCTGGCACGACGTGAGAGAAGAGGGGGCCGCATGACCGTCAGTCAGCGCCGGGGCCGCAAGATCATGATGACGCCCGGCGAGCTGGACGAGTTCCTCGCCACCCAGCGCACCTGCCGGGTCGCCACGGTGTCGGCGAACGGCGCACCGCACGTCAGCACGCTGTGGTTCGCCTGGGACGGCAAGTCGCTGTGGCTGTACTCCGTGGTGCGCAGCAAGCGCTGGACCGACCTGCGCCGCGATCCCCGGGTCGCGATCGTGATCGACACCGGGGAGGAGTACGACGAGCTGCGCGGCGTCGAGCTGTCCGGGGCCGTGGAGTTCGTGGGCGAGTTCCCGCGCACCGGGGAGCTGTGCGCCGAACTCGACGTCCCCGAGACGCTGTTCGCGCGCAAGAACTTCAACCTGGAGGAGATGCCGCACGACGGCCGGCACGCCTGGGTGCGGCTGACCCCGGAGAAGATCGTGTCCTGGGACTTCCGCAAGCTCGGCTCCGCGTAGGTCAGTTCACTGTGCGAGCCGCTTCCTGCAACGCCTCGACCGCCGCCCGGATCGACGGGCGGCGGTCGGCGTCCGCACGCCACACGGCGTAGATCTGGCGCCGCACCGACTGCCGTACGGGCACGGTCCGCACGCCCTCGGGCACCGGGCCGCGCCCGAGCCGGGGCGCCACGCACACGCCCAACCCGGCGCTCACCAGGGCGAGTTGGGTGGGGTGTTCCTCCGCGCGGTGGGCGACGCGCGGTTCGATGCCCTTCGAGCGCAGGGTGTGGATCAGCCACTCGTGGCAGAACTCGCTCTCGCCCCAGGTGATCCAGTCGTCGTCGGCGAAGTCCTCGAGGTCGACCTCGGCACGGTCCGCATAACGGTGATCCACCGGCATCGCCACGTCCGCGGTGTCGTCGAGGATGACGGCCTTGGCGAGCCCGTCGGGCACCGGCAGCGGTCTGTTGTACCAGTCGAGGACGACGGCCAGGTCGAAGTCCCCCCGCATCACGGCCAGTACGGCCGGCTCGGGCTCCATCTCCCGTGAGACGGCCCGCAGTCCGGGATGCAGGGCCCTCAACTGCGCCAGCGCCACCGGGAACAGGCCGCGCGCGGCCGTCGGGAAGGCCGCCAGCCGCAGCTCGCCCACCACTTCCCCGCGGTGCGCCTCCAGATCGGACTGGGCGAGTTCGACCTGGGACAGGATGCGGGCCGCGTGCTCGGCGAGCAGCCGGCCGGCGTCGGTGAGCCGCACACCCCGGCCGTTCTTGGCGAGGAGCTGCTGGCCGACCTCGCGCTCCAGCTTGGACAGCTGCTGGGAGACGGCCGAGGTGGTGACGTGCAGCCCCTCGGCCGCGCCGCTGACCGAGCCGTGCCGGGCGAGGGCGTCGAGGGTGCGCAGGCGCTCCAGGTTCAACATGTAAGCAATGCTACGAGATACCCCGCGCGAATACTCGATTGTGCTACGAGGTTTTCTCCATCATCGTTACGGCCATGACCACCGCCACCGCGCCCCGGGCCTCCGTCGACACCGTCCCCCGCAGATCCGCCCTCGACTGGCGCCTGCGCTTCGGCGCGCTGTCGCTGATCTGGGGCTTCAGCTTTCTGCTGATCAAGGTCGGGACGCAGGGGTACGCGCCGTTCCAGGTCACGCTGGGGCGGCTGGCGTTCGGGACGGCGGTGCTGGGTGTGGCGATGGCGGTCAAGCGGCAGGGGTTGCCGCGCGCGATGCGGACGTGGGGGCATCTGGCGGTCGCCGCGTTCCTGCTGAACGCGCTGCCGTTCTCACTGTTCGCCTACTCGGAGCTGACGATTCCGTCCACGCTGGCGGGAATCTGCAACGCGACCTCTCCGCTGTGGGGCATGGCGCTGTCCCTGGTGGCCCTGTCGGAGGACCGCCCGACGCGGGTCCGGGTCGCGGGGCTGGGGATCGGGTTCCTGGGTGTCCTGACGGTCCTCGGCGCGTGGGAGGGGTTCAGCGGCCTGGACGCCAAGGGCACGGCGATGGCCCTGCTCGCATCGCTGAGCTATCCCGTCGGCTGGATCTACGTCCGCCGGACCCTGGCCGGGTCGAGTCACTCGAACCTGTCGTTGACGGGTGCGCAGTTGCTCCTGGCGACGGCTCAACTGGCGGTCGCGACACCGATGTTCACGTCCTTCCCGACCCGCTTCCCCGTCGTTCCGCTGCTGGCGACAGCCGCGCTGGGCGCCCTCGGCACGGGTCTGGCCGTGCTCATCCAGTACGGCCTGGTCGCCGAGGTCGGGCCGACCACAGCCCAGATGGTCACGTACTTCATTCCGGTCATCGCCACGGCGGCCGGAGTCACCGTCCTCGGGGAGTCGTTGAGCTGGTCGACCCCGGTCGGAGCGTTGATCGTGCTGGCGGGGGCGGCCCTCACACAGATGAAGCCCAGGGTCGCCTGAAGGTGTCGGCCACCGCGTCGGCCAACGAATCGATCTCCTCAAGGCCCAGGGTGGACACGGTCACCCTGATCCCGGCCGGTGCGTTCATCCTGAAGCGCGCGCCCGGGGCCACCGCCCAGCCGGCGTGCAGGAGGCGGGACACGGCGGCGGTCTCGTCCGGGACCGGGATCCAGACGTTCAGGCCGCTTCGGCCATGGGCCTCGACACCGCGCCGGGCCAGGGCGTCGATCAGGCGGTCGCGGCGGGTGCGGTACGCCGCCGCCACCGCCCGTGTGTCGTGCGCGTCGTCGGTCCACAGACCCACCACCGCCCGCTGGGTGATCCGGCTGAGCCAGCCGGGGCCGAGGCGGTGGCGGCCGGTGACGCGGTCGACCGTGACGGGGTCGCCGGTGAGGACGGCCAGGCGGAGGTCGGGGCCGTAGGCCTTGGCGACCGAGCGGACGAAGGCCCAGTGCCGGGTCGGGCCGGCCAGGGGGTGCAGGGGGAGGTCGACGATGCCGTGCCCGTGGTCGTCCTCGATCAGCAGGATCTCCGGGTGGTCCCGGAGGACCGCGCGCAGGGCACGCGCGCGTGCGGCGGTGACCGCGGCGCCGGTCGGGTTCTGTGCGCGGTCCGTGACGACCAGGGCGCGGGCGCCGGATTCCAGGGCTCGGCGGACGTCGTCCGGGAGCGGGCCCTCGTCGTCGACGCGCACCGGAGCCGTGCGCAGGCCCAGCGCCGGGATCAGGTCGAGCAGGCTCCCCCAGCCGGGATCCTCGACGGCCACGGTGTCGCCCGGCTTGAGGTGAGCGGCGAGGACGCGCTCGACGGCGTCCAGGGATCCGGAGGCCACGGTCAGGGGGCCGTCCGGCACACCGTCGGCGTCCAGTTCGGCGCGGGCGACACGGGCCAGCTCCGGCTCCACCAGGGCGTCCCCGTACAGCACCGGCTCGCGATCGGCCTGCTCGGCCGCCTCCGTGAACGCCTTGGCCAGTGAGGGCAGCAGCGCCGGGTCCGGGTTGCCGCTCGCCACGTTCCGCACGCCCTCGGGCACGTCCATCCGGGCGTACTCGCGCCCCGTGGTGGCCGGCTTCGAGCGCACCCGGCTCCCCCGCCGCCCGTCGGTCTCGATCACCCCGCGCTCCCGCAGGATCCGGTACGCGGACGCCACCGTGTTCGGATTGACGCCCAGCTCTCCCGCCAACTCCCGCATGGGCGGCAGCAGTTGCCCCGGCTCCAGCTCGCCGGCACCCACCGCACGCTCGACGCTCGCAGCGATCTCTGCTGCGCGCCGCCCTTCGATCCGGTATTCTCCTAGCACAAAGCAGATTATGCACTAGTGCAATATCAGAAGCAACTCGAACAGCAACAGCTACGGAGACCGACATGCAGGGAACCGCCCAGCCGACGTCGCAGCCCGCCGCCTACACGCCGACCGACCGCACGGTCCCCACACGCTCGGCGGACCGGGCGTCGTACGACAGGGACCTGGTGCACTCGATACTCGACGAGGGCTACGTCTGCCATCTGGGCTTCCTGCGGGACGGGGCGCCGGTGGTGCTGCCGACGCTGTACGGGCGGGTCGGCGACCGGCTCTACGTGCACGGCTCGACGGGCTCGCGCCCGCTGCGGATGACCGGCAAGGCCGACCCCGGGCTCCCTGTCTGCCTCACCGTCACGCACGTCGACGCGCTGATCCTGGCCCGCTCGGCCTTCCACCACTCGATCAACTACCGGTCCGTGGTGGTGCACGGCATCGCGTACGACGTGACCGACCCGGAGGAGAAGCGGGCGGCCCTGGACGCGCTGGTCGACCACGTGGTGCCGGGCCGGGCCGCCGACTCGCGACCCGCGAACAAGAAGGAGCTCGCCGCCACCGCCGTGATCCGCCTCGACCTGAACGAGGTCTCCGCCAAGCTCCGCACCGGCGGCGTCAACGACGACCCCGAGGACCTCGCCCTCCCCCACTGGGCCGGCGTCGTCCCCCTGCGCAAGGGTTACGAGCCCCCGGTCGCCGACCCCGACCTGTCCCCCGGCACCGAGCTGCCCGACTACCTGGCGGTGCGCTGATGCTGATCCACCCCTGGGACGCGGCCCACGACGACACCGAGTGGCAACAGTGGCTCGCCGTCCACGACTTCGGCCAGCTGGCCGTCAACGGCCTGCCCGGCGAGGCACCGTACGTCCAGCCACTGCATTTCCTGTACGACGCCGAGCGCGCCGAGGTCCTCGCCCACCTGGCCCGGCCCAACCCACTGTGGAAGGCGCTGGAGGCGGACCCGGAGGTGCTGCTGAGCGTGGTCGACGACTACGTCTACGCGCCCGGTTACTGGCAGGCCATGCCCGACGCCCCGCCCGAGCACGGCACCCCGACGAGCTACTACGCGGCGGTCCAACTCCGCTGCCGGGCCCACCTGGTGGACGACCCGGCCGAGAAGGCGGACCTGCTCAACCGGCTGATGGACCACTTCCAGCCCGAGGGCGGCTCGGCACGGGTGGCGGCGGGCGAGGACCCGTACGACAGGATGCTGTCCGGGCTGCGCGGGCTGCGTCTCGAAGTGACCGACGTACGAGCAAAGTTCAAGTACGCGGGCCACAAGCCACAGGCGCACGAGCGGATAGCGACGGGCCTGGCGAACCGGGCCGGCCCCCGGGACGCGACGGCGCTGGCACATCTGAGGCGCAGGCGACTGCAGCGCCCCTAAGGGGCGCGGGGAACTGCGCGACCAGCCACGACGGGCCCGCACACGCCAGACGACCCATCGCGGCACTACCGGCGGGCGGACAACTCCCGTTCCGGCCCCCCACTCGCGACCGGCTCCGCGGACGCCTTGGCCGGCGCGGACGACTGGGCAATAAACGCACCGACCAGCACCACCGCACCCCCCACGATCTGCGGAGCAGACAGGTGCTCGCCGAGCAGCACCCACGCCAGCACCGTCGCGACGACCGCTTCGAGGCAGGCCACCACCCCCGCGACCTGCGGGGAGAGCCGCCGCACCGACAGCACGCCGGTGACGTAGGCGAGGACCGTGGCGATCAGCACGATCCAGGCCAACAGGAGACCGGCCGCGACCCGGGTGCCGTTCATCGGCGCGCTCCCGGTCAGCACGGACCAGTCCATGCCCCAGGGACGGGCGACGACGGTCAGCACGAGGGCGCCGATCAGCAGGCCGTAGGCGATGACGCCGAGCGGGTCCGGCGCGTCCTCGCCGGCGTCGCTGCCCTGGTCGGACAGGACGAAGTAGCCGACCTGGCAGCAGGCCGCGCCGAGGGCGAGCAGCAGGCCGAGGGCGTCGAAACTGAGTCCAGACCAGACCTCGACGACACAGGCGAGGCCGCCGACCGCGAGGACCACGCCGAGCGCCGCCGCCCGCGTCACCGGCCGCCGCTGCACGAACCGCACCCAGCCGAGGACGAGGGCGGGCGCGAGGTACTCGACGAGCAGCGCGACGCCGACCGGGACGCGGGATATCGCGGCGAAGTAGCAGGCCTGCACACCGGCCACGGCAAGCAGTCCGAACCCGGCGAGCAGCGCGGGGCGGCGGCGCAACAGCGCGCGATGGCGGACCGCGACCGGGAGCATCACCAGGGCGGCGCCGGTCACGCGCAGCCACACCACGTGCAGCGGGTCGAGGCCCGCCTCGATCAGCGGCTTGGCCGCGACCCCGGATCCGCCGAAGGCGAGCGCGGACGCGAGCGCGAGGCCGAGCCCGACGCCCTTCCCGCGGGCCGCCGGGCCGCCCTGACTGCTCTCAGACGTATGCACCGGCACATGATGACAGGGGATGACATGAGCGTCACCCCCGATGACACCTGTCTCAGCGGTTGGACGCGTCCCAGGGGTCGCCCCAGCCGGAGCCGGCCGGCAGGTGCTCGACGCGGGCGAGCACCTCGCGCGGGTCGAGACCGGCGCGCAGGAGCACCTCCACGGCCCGTGCCTGCGGGTCGACGACGATCGCCGCGAGCAGGTCGACGCCGAGCGCCGGTTCGCCGCCGCGCCGGGCGGCGCGCTCGCAGGCGTCCTCCATCGCGCTCGCGGCCAGCGGCGAGAAGCCGTCGGCCTCGGTCACCACGGGTACGGCGCCGGAGTCCTCGACGGAGCTCTGCCAGCGCAGGCCGTAGCCGATGCTGCGCTGCACGAGATAGCCCAGCAGCCGGGCGAGGCCGGGTCCGTCGCCGAAGACGGCGCGCGCCTCGGGGTCGTACTCCAGGAGCGAGTGCAGCAGATGGGCCGTGTCGATCTGCCGGTCGCCGTCGCGCACCGCCCGCCGTCTGGCGCCCGAGACCACCGCTGCCAGCTCGGCGCTGAGCCTGGCATCGTTGTCCGGGCGAGGACCGACGGGCTGCTCGTCGGCCTGCTGGCGGGGGATACGGGGTTGCACATCCCCACCCCATCAGTCCCGCGCTCTCCGGTCATCCCCGGGGGGAAGCATCTTGGGGTCCCACACAGAGTGGACCCGCAGGACCGCAATCTCCTCCTTGCGGATGACATCAGGCCGTTCGACCCGCAGGGGCGCGAGCCGCCTTGCCATGCGCCCCGCGCGCAACCGCGGCGCTCCGTCGCACGTCCAACAGGAGCGTGGAGAGCAGGTGCTGGCTGGTCGCTCTGCCGGCCGTCGACGGCAAGCAGTACGTGTACCGGGTGTACGCCCCGGAGGACGCACTGCCGGCCGACCTGTTCTGGGACGCCTGGCACTGCCATGACGAGAGCGCCTTCCCGCGCGCGTGGGACCTCTTCGACGCCGCGGTGATACGACTCGTCCACAATTCCTGACGGTTCATCAGTATTGAATGTTGCGACCTCTGACGTTACTTTCCGCGACACCACAGCCCGACACGAAGAGGTGGTCGCATGCCCGAAATCAGCGCGGAGGCACGGATCGAGGCGCCGGCCGAGAAGGTGTGGGCACAGCTCACGGACTGGCCCGCGTACGGCGAGTGGAACGCCACCCACACCAGCTTTCCGCAGGGCGGCCCGACCGCGCTCGAAGTGGGCGGGACCTTCCAGGAGAACATGAAGCTGATGGGCTTCCCGGCCGAGGTCGACTGGACCATCGAGGAACTGGAACCGGCCCGTGTCTTCGCCATCAGGGGCAAGGGCCCGATGGCGGTGACCGTGGCCACGCGCTACACCCTGACCCCTGACGGCGACGCCACGACGGTCCGCATCGACGGCGAGTTCACGGGCGCCGCGGTCACCTTGATGGCGGGCAAGCTGAAGGACTCCGGAACCGCAGCCCTCAACGAGTCGCTGCGCAAGCTCGCCGGGCTGGTGTCCTGACCGCCGGACACGGAAGGCGCCCCGCGGAAAGATCCGCGGGGCGCCTTTTCGTACGGCGGGGAGGCCGTAGTGGTGTGGTGATCAGTCCTCGTCGGCGAGGATCAGGTACAGCTTCTTGCGGGCTTCGTTGATGACGGCCAGCGCCTTCTCGCGCTGCTCCTTGCTGCCGGTCTTCCAGACCTGGCCGAAGGCCTCCATCAGGCCGAAGCCGGCCTGGCGGATCTCACCGAGCGCCTCGAAGTCGATGCCGCGGGAGGCTTCCTCCCAGGGCGCGTCCGGGCCCTCGTCGGCCGCGGTGCGGCCGGCATCGGTGAGCGAGAACAGCTTCTTGCCGCCCTCGGACTCACTGGCGATCAGGCCCTCGTCCTCCAGCAGCTGGAGGGTGGGGTACACCGAGCCGGGGCTGGGCTTCCACGCCCCGCCGCTGCGCTCGGCGATCTCCTGGATCATTTCGTAGCCGTGCATCGGGCGGTCCTTCAGCAGGGCGAGGATGGAGGCCCGGACATCACCGCGCCGTGCCCTCCCCCTCGGTCCGCCGCGTCCTCGCGGGCCCCAGGGGCCCGGACCGAAGCCGGGGCCGCCGAAGCCGAAGCCAGGGCCGCCCGGACCGCCGCCCGGCCCAAAGGGCCCGAAGGCACCGCGCATGCCCTCGAAATCACCCCGACCACGACGGCCGGGTCCACCGTGTCCACGTTCGAATCCATGGGAACGCATCGCAATCACTCCATTCAATCGTTGATCTGTCGCGATGCGTCAACGATATATCGGAAGCGTTCGGAAGGCAACCCCTTACAGGGAACGGGTCAGCCAGACCAGCTCGCCGCTCTCGTCGGCCGAGGTGTGGTCCCGTTCGAAGCCGAGTTTCTCGAGGACGCGGAAGGACGGTGTGTTCCACGGGCGCACCGCCGACCAGAGCCGCTCGCGGCCGGTCGCGGTGGCGGCGTCGAGGACCGCGGCCGCCGCCTCCGTCGCGTAACCGCGGCCGTGAGCCCGCCGGAACAGCTCGTACGCGATCTCGGGTTCGTCGAGGGAGGCCCGGCCGACGGTGAGGCCGCAGTAGCCGATGAAGTCGCCCTCGTCCCGGCGGTGGACCGCGAGCAGGGCGAGCCCGGTCTCCCGTTGCCGGGCGAACTGGCGCTCCATGATCCGCCGGTTCTCCTCGACGGAGGGCAGGCCACCGCCCCGCTCGCCGACGAGCGCGCGATGCTCGGCGACGTCGGAGTCGTCCCACTCGCGCAGGATCAACCGGGCGGTTTCGAGGTGGAGTTGCATCGGGGCGTACGCCATGGCGTCACGCTAAGCGGTCCTGGCGAAATCGGCCGTGGTCGGGCAGCGCCCCAAAGGGGCGCGGGGAACTGCGCGACCAGCCACGACGGCGCCGCAGCCGAACGACAGCCCCCACGGCACATCCAGCGAAGCGGTTAGTGGCCGCGGAACGCCTCCTCCAGCCACCAGGAGCCGTGGTCGCGCGTCACCTTGGCGTCCACCAGGAGCGGCGCCGAGCGGGGGCCGCCCACCCAGTCCGCCACCGGCTTGAGGTCGGCCGGGGTGCGGACGGTCACCGCCTCGAAGCCGTAGCCGCGGGCCACCGCCGCGATGTCCGTCTCCGGGAAGGTGACCGTGTCCAGCGGGAAGCCGTCGGGGCCGAAGTGGTGGACCTCGGCGCCGTAGGCCTCGTCGTCGTAGACCACGACCACCATGGGCAGGCCCAGGCGCCGGACCGTGTCCAGCTCCACCGCGCTCATCAGGGCGCCGCCGTCGCCGAGCGTGGCCACCGGCAGCCGGTCCGGCCGGGCCAGCGCCGCTCCGATCGCCGTGGCCAGCCCCAGGCCGATCGACTGGAAGGCCTGCGTGAAGCAGAAGCCGTTCTCGTCCGGCACCGAGAGGTACGCGCTCGGATACCCCATGAAGTTGCCCGAGTCGACGGCGACGACCCGCTCGGCCGGGAGGATGTCGTCCAGGGCGATGCTGAGGGTGCGGGGGTCGATGCGCTCGCGGGTGCCCTCGTCCTCGTACGGCACGTCCCTCCAGCGGCCTCGCGAGGCGAGGTCGGTGGCGAGCTCCGGCCTCCGGTATCCCCGGCGCCCCTCTCCGCCCGCTTCGAGCACCCGCCGCGCCGTCCGTTCCACATCGCCGGTGACGCCCAGGCCGATGGCGCGGTGGGCGCCGAGTGCGTCCGGGTCGTCGTCCACCTGTACGACGGTCGCGTCGGGGCCGATCAGGCTGCCGTGCCGCATGGTCCACATGTTCAGGGCGCAGCCCCAGCCGACGATCAGGTCGGCGCCCTGGAGGAGTTCGGTCGCGAGCGGGGACGCGAAGCCGCCGGACACGTCGAGCGACCAGGGACTGGTGTGGAAGAGGCCGCGGGCGACCGCCGAGGTGGCGAGGAGGGCCCCGTACCGGTCGGCGAGGGCCAGGAGGGCGTCGCGGGCTCCGGTGGTGCGGGCACCCCGGCCGGCGACGAATACCGGGCGCCGGGCGGTCTCCAGGACTCGTACCAGATCCGCCACCGCGGCATCCGACGGCTCGACCGGTTCCCTCGCAGGCATGGGCAGGGCGTCCAGCAGCACGCCGTCCGGCACGTCCAGGGACTGCACCTCCAGCGGGAGGTTCAGCAGCACCGTGCGCCGGTCGTGCCGGGCCCGCCGGAGGGCCGCGCGGGCCTGTTCCACCGCGTCGTGTGCCGTCGTGACGCGGGCCGTCACGGCGCCGACGGAGTGCGCGAGCATCGCCTGGTCGATCCGGAAGTTGGAGTTCTGCGCGGTCGCCTCGGCGGCCAGCACGAGGAGGGGCGTACGGCTCTTGGCGGCCTCCGTGATGCCGGTCAGGGCGTTGGTGAGGCCAGGCCCCTGGTGGACGCTGACCGCGGCGACCGCGCCGCTCGTGCGGGCGTACGCGTCGGCCATGGTCGCCGCGCCGCCCTCGTGCCGGGCGGCGACGAAGCGGGCGCCCGCGGCCACCATGGCGTTGGTGAGGTGGAAGTTGCCCGAGCCGACGACGCCGAAGACGTGGTCGACCCCGGCCGCGGTGAGTGCCCGTCCGACGGCTTCGGCGACCTTCACGACCGCTCCACCAGGGCGAGCACGCGGGCGGGGGCGCCGGAGCCGGTGACGATGGGCAGCGGCCCGGCGAGGACGACGGCGCCGGTCGGCGGCAGGGCGGCGAGGTTCTGCAGCTGGGTCAGGCCGTACTTGTCGGCGCCCAGGAGGTAGGAGTGGCAGGGGAACGCCGGGTCGAAGGAGTGGGCGCGGCCCGCGTCGGTGCCGACCGTCTCGGTGCCGAGGCCGAGCACCGGGGACTCCTCGGCGACCCAGCGGGCGCACTCCGGTGACAGGCCGGGGGTGTGCGGGCCGTTCTCGTCGGCGTTGAGGAACTCCTCCTGCGACCCCGAGCGGGCGTCCCAGCCGGTGCGCAGCAGCAGCCAGCCGCCGTCGGGCAGCGGCCCGTGCTCCGCCTCCCAGGCCTTGATGTGGTCCACCTCGACGAGGAAGTCGGGGTCCTTGGCGGCCTGCTCGGAGAAGTCCAGTACGGCGGCCGGGGCGATGAGGCGGCTCGCGGGCACCGAGGCCACGTCGGCGAGGTCCTTGCCGGTGACCCAGTGGACCGGGGCGTCGAAGTGGGTGCCGGTGTGCTCGCCGCTGCGGAAGTTGTTCCAGTACCAGGCCGGGCCCCGGTCGTCGTACCGGCTGATCTCCTCCAGTTCGAAGACCTGGGTCTGGCCGAACGGGGGCGGCAGCTGGATCACGGGTGTCGTCGAGGACAGTGGCTGGGTGAGGTCGACGACCTCGATGGAGCCGCTGCGCAGCCCGGACAACAGGGCGGCGAGCACGGACGGCTGGGACATGACGGCCTCCCGGGGCGGAGCTGGACTGTCGGCGCCTGCCTGTACAGGGTGTCAGCCGACGGCCGCCGCGCCGAGGCGCGCGGCCCGGAAATCAGTCCAGGAACCGGGAATTGGCCTTGGTTGCGGGCGCCACTCCGCCCTAGCGTCTGCGTCATGCGAATCCGAATCGTGGACGCCTTTACCGACCGCCCCTTCGCCGGCAACCCGGCCGGCGTACTGCTTCTCGACGCCTTTCCGGACGACGACCGGTTGCAGAAGATCGCGCTGGAGGTGAACCACGCGGAGACGGCGTACGCGCACCCACTGCCCGAGGGCGGGGAGGCCGACTGGGCGCTGCGCTGGTTCACGCCCGCGGCCGAGGTCAACATGTGCGGGCACGCGACGCTGGCCACGGCCCATGTGCTGCACACGACCGGTGCGCACGAGGGCCCGGTCCGGTTCGCCAGCCGTAGTGGGGTGCTCGTCGCGACGCCCCAGGAGGACGGGTCGATCACGCTGGACTTCCCGACGGCTCCGCTGACGGCGGTCGAGGTCCCGGCCGGGGTCGCCGAGGCGCTCGGCGCCGAGCCGCGCTCCGCCTTCGACACCGGCCCGAACGTCGGCGACCTGCTGCTCGAACTCGCCGACGAGAAGACGGTCCACGCCCTCACGCCGGATCACAAGGCGCTGGCCGCCTACTCCGAGCGCGGCATCATCGCCACCGCCCGCGCCGAGGACCCGTCCCGGGGCTACGACTTCGTCTCCCGCTGCTTCTTCCCGAACGTCGGCATCGACGAGGACCCGGTCACCGGCAGCGCCCACACCGCGCTGGCCCCGTTCTGGTCGGAGCGCCTGGGCAGCCCGGCCCTCACGGGTTTGCAGGCCTCACCGCGCTCGGGCCGCGTCCGCACCGAACTGCGGGGTGACCGCACGCTGCTGAGCGGGCGAGCGGTCACCGTGATCGAGGGCGAGCTGCTGGCCTAGGCGGTGGGCAACCAGCCCACCTTCCCGGCCAGCAGCGCGTAGCCGACGAAGGCTCCGATGTCCAGCAGGGAATGCGCCACCACCAGGGGACCCACCCGGCCCCACCGCCGGTACAGGTACACGAACACCACGCCCATCACCATGTTGCCGACGAAGCCGCCGATGCCCTGGTACAGGTGGTAGCTACCGCGCAGTACGGAACTGGCCACCAGCGCGGTCCCCGGGGTCCAGCCCAACTGGCCGAGGCGGCGCAGCAGATAGCCCACCACGATGACCTCTTCGAGGATCGCGTTCTGCATCGCGGACAGGATCAGCACCGGGTACTTCCACCACACGTCGGGCAGTGCCTCCGGCACCACGGTGAGGTTGAAGCCGAGGCCGCGTGCGGCCAGGTAGAAGGCGATTCCGGTGCTGCCGATCACCGCCGCGATCCCGGCGCCGCGGCCGAGGTCGGGCCAGGGCCGGGTGCGGTCGAAGCCGATCGTGCGCAGGCTCTCGCCCTCCCGCAGCAGCAGGTGTGCGACCAGTGCGACGGGCACCAGGGCGCTCGCGATCCCGAACAACTGCCAGGCGAGATCGAGCCAGGGGCGGCCCGGCGCGGCGGACGCGTTGAGGGTCGCCGCCTGGTCCTTGAGGCCGCCCGGTTTCGTGACCGATCCGACAAAGCTGATCAGGGCGGACACTCCGCTCGCACCGAGCGAAAGCCCCAGAACGAGCAGGGTCTCGTCACGGAAAACGCGTCGCGAGGGCCGCTCCGGCGGAAAAGAATCGGCCACCGGGCCCGCCTCTGCCTGCACTCCTGCCTCCAGTTGAGTATTCCCGCCTCATCCCCATCGCCGCCCCGCTAGTGTCTCGAAAGAACTTACGAAGATCGTGCGCTTGGCCGTCTGGGGGGACGGACGCCGTACGGGGTGTGTCTCCCCTTTGCCTGCCGTACGGCCGTCATCCGGCACGAGGTTCAACAGGGAGGGGCACCACCGTCATGGGACGTCACAGCTTGCCCGATCAGTATGGGGCGGGCGGCAGCGACCCCCGTCCACGCGCGCGCCGCCGGACGGTGGCGATCGCGACGGTTCTCGTTCTCACCGTCGCCGGCGGCACCGCGGGTGCCGTCAAGGGCGGACTGCTGTCGTTCGGCTCGTCGTGCAAGGACGACCCGGTGCGGCTCCGGCTCGCCGCCTCGCCGGACATCGCGCCCGCCCTGACGGCGGCGGCGAAGCGGGCCCGGGACAGCGGCGTCACCTCGGACGGCCGCTGTGTCGCGGTCACGGTGACCGCCCGCGACTCGTACAAGGTCGCGGACGAGCTGAACACGGGCAAGAAGACCGAGGTGCAGGTGTGGGTGCCGGACTCGGGGCTGTGGGTCGACCGGATCACCGCGAACACCGCGGCGACCGAGCTGACCCCGGCGGGCGAGGTCGCCTCCACGCCGGTCGGCGTGGCGATGGTGCCGACGGCCGCGAAGTCGCTCGGGTGGCCGAAGAAGACGTACAGCTGGATCGATCTGGCCGGCGCGACGATGCAGGACGACTCGCTCAAGCTGGGCGCGGCCGACCCCGCGCGCAGCGCCACGGGGCTGCTCGCGCTGACGCAGCTGACGACCGGCGCGGCCGGGCTGAAGGGCGGGGAGACCCAGGCCGCGGCCATGATGAAGACGCTGTCGCAGCGCACCTCGGACAGTGACAGCCAGGTGGTGGAGACGCTGCCGCGCGACTCCTCGGGCACCGAGCTGGGCAACCCCAAGCGGAACCAGGCCCTCGTCCTCACCGAGCAGGCGGCGTACGCCTACAACGCGTCGGCGGACGGCGGCAACGGCCTCGACATGTTCTACCCGAAGGACGGCTCGCCCCGGCTGAACTACCCGTACGCGATGGTCGACCAGCTGTCGACCGACGAGAGCCGGGCCGCGCTGCGGTTCATGAACTACCTGCGCCAGACGGAGCAGTTGAAGCTCCTTCAGAAGTACGGTTTCCGCACCTCCGACGACAGCGCGCCGGAGGCGGTGGTGGCCCAGGCGGGCGGTGAGAGCCCGCAGCCCTACGACGAACCCGCGCCGCAGCCGGCCCCGGACGCCGCGCTCCAGGAGGCGCTCGGCACCTGGACGATCACGGTGCAGAGCGCCCGGATCACCACGGTCGTGGACGCCTCCGGGTCCATGGCCGAGCCGGTGTCGAAGTCGGGCCAGTCCCGGATGGACGTCACCAAGGCCTCGCTGCTCCAGGCGCTCGCCACCTTCACGCCCGAGGACGAGATCGGGCTGTGGGAGTTCTCCACCAAGCTGGACGGCGACAAGGACTACCGCGTCCTGGTGCCGACCGAGCGGCTCGGCGACCAGAAGGACGGCGGCACCGTACGGGACAAGCTGTCGGCGGCGTTCACCGGCCTGGAGCCGGTGCCGAACGGCGCGACCGGCCTGTACGACACCACGCTCGCCGCCTACAAGGAGGCCACCGCCTCTTATGTGAAGGGCAAGTTCAACGCCCTGGTCATCCTCACCGACGGCGTCAACCAGGACCCCGGCAGCATCTCCCGCGGCCGGCTGATCAGCGAACTGCAGAAGCTCACCAACCCCGAGCGTCCGGTTCCGCTGATCATCATCGCCGTGGGCCCCGACGCCGACCAGCAGGAGGCCGAGGAGATCGCCCAGGCCACCGGTGGCTCGGGCCAGTCGGTCAGCAACCCGTCCCAGATCCAGTCGGTGATGCTGAAGGCGATCGTGGCGGCGGGGGCCCAGGGCAACGCCCAGGGCTGACGCTCACCGCCTCCCGCGGCTCACCCCAGCGGCACCGGCTCGGGCAACCCCACGGGCCAGGTGTGCACCGGCTCCCCCTGATGCATCAGATCGCGGTACCTGCGCGTGGTGGCCGCCAGCGCGGCATCCCGTGACAGCCCCGCCTCCAGGGCCCGGTGGAAGGTCGCCGCCTGCCAGGACGCGCCGTTGACCCGGCGCCGGCAGCGCTCCTCGATCACCCCGAGGTAGAAGTCCCGGTCGGCCCGCTCCACCCCCCACGCGTCCAGCCCGGCCTCGGCCAGCGGCAGCAGTTCGTCGCGTACGAGGCTCACCGCGTCGACCTCGGCGGTGCCGCCGTACCGTCCGCGGCGCGGCCACTGGAGGCGGGCGTCGATGCCGTGCTCGCAGGCGGCGTCGAAGTTGGCGGCGGCGGCCTCGAAGGGCAGCCTGGTCCACACCGGCCGGGACTCCTCGGCGAGGGCGCGGACCAGGCCGTAGAAGAAGGCGGCGTTGGCGATGACGTCGGTGACGGTGGGGCCCGCGGGCAGGACACGGTTCTCGACGCGCAGGTGGGGGACGCCGTCGGCGATGCCGTAGACCGGGCGGTTCCAGCGGTACACCGTGCCGTTGTGCAGGACGAGTTCGGCGAGCTTGGGGACGCCGCCCGCGTCGAGGACGTCGAGCGGGTCCTCCCCGTCGCAGATCGGCAGCAGCGCGGGGAAGAAGCGCAGGTTCTCCTCGAAGAGCTCGTACGCGGAGGAGATCCAGCGCTCTCCGAACCAGGTGCGGGGGCGCACGCCTTGTGCCTGGAGCTCGGGCGGGCGGGTGTCCGTGGACTGCTGGAACAGCGGCGGCCGCGACTCGCGCCACAGCTCACGGCCGAACAGGAACGGCGAGTTGGCGCCCACGGCGATCTGTACGGCGGTGACGGCCTGCGCGGCGTTCCACACGTCGGCGAAGCGGGCCGGGGTGACCTGGAGGTGCAGCTGCACGGAGGTGCAGGCGGCCTCCGGCGCTATCGACTTCGAGGTGCAGGTGAGGCGCTCGACGCCGTCGATGTCGAGGACGAAGTCCTCGCCGCGCGCGGCCACGATCTGTTCGTTGAGCAGGGCGTAGCGGTCGACGGCGGAGAGATTGGAGGAAACGAGGTCGTCGCGGTCGAGGGTCGGCAGAATTCCGATCATCACGATTCCGGCGTCGACCTCGCCCGCTTTACGGTCGGCATATGCCAGCGAGGTGCGGAGTTCCTCCGCGAGCCGGTCGAATACCCGCCCGCCCAATCGGTGTGGGGCTATGTTGACTTCCAGATTGAACATGGCGAGTTCTGTTTGGAAATCTCGGCTCGCGATGCGCTCCAGGACCTCGGCATTGAGCATTTTCGGCATGCCGTCGGCGCCGGTGAGATTCAATTCGATCTCCAGCCCCATGAGGTTCTTGGGCCGGTCGAACCGCTTCTCGGCCAGCAGCCGCTCCAGCCCCGTCAGGCACCTGCGCAGCTTGTCGCGGTAGAGCTGCCGATCAGACAGATCGAACCGGCCTGCCACGACCTTCTCCCCCATCGAAGCGTCCCTCCTCGATCGGGCGGCGGGAAGATCCCGGCCGCCGGTGTCGGGTCACGTGGGATGATGCCCAGCCGCGGCGATCGATAACGTCCCCACGCGGGCCCGTCGACCGCTACTCTGGTGGGATGTGACCGGAGGCACATTCACGAGGCATGAAACGGTGCGTTGTTTCGGGCCGAAGACGATCTCGTGAAAAATGCCGACGAGAATTGGCCGACCGCGCCCCGGGCATTTCCCGAGGTCACCGCAGCGGCGCCGAGCGGAATCAGGATGATTCCCACGTATCGCCGACCGGATACACCCTTGCCGGGTGCGCCGGAAACGGCTAGACGAAACACCGTCTGAACACATGTCGTATAAACTCCGCGAACAAGGCAGAGGGTTGGCGCCCGCGGTCATGGAACCTGCCGTCGAGGTGACGTGCGGCAGGCCTCACCCATATCCCTCGTTCCCAGACCCCGGCCCCGCCTCTCTGACCGCGTGAGCAGACAGCGCCGTCCGCCCCCGCCCTCGCGCCACCGTGCCTGTCGAATGAGAGGCGACCCACCATGCCGCTGCATGTCCCCCCGGCACCCGCACCTGCCCTGCGCACCGTTCTCACCGCACTCGCCTCGCCCACCGCGGTCCGCGAGGCCCGAACGCCCTCCCTGCTGCGTTCCCAGGGACCCGCCACCCCCGAACTCCCGCTGCCCGTCCATGTGCTGGACGACCTCACGCCCGCGGGCGTGTCCGCCACCCGGCTGGCCGGGTGGCGTTTCCTGATCCGCTGCGGCGACCGTGCCGTGGCCGCCGCCGAGACCCGGCTGACCCCCGACGGCTGGGCCTTCTCGCACTTCTTCGAGGGCCCGTACATCACCTCGACCGAGCGCGCCCTGCGCCAGGCCGAGACGATGCCCCAGTCCTACCAGCCACGCCTGCTCTCGGTACCCAGCCTGTACATGCTCACGCTGTGGCTGCACGGCGACAGCACGGCGGACGGGGCCAGCGGTCACCCCGCCGCCACCGATCTGCTGGTCCCGCTGGCGCCCGCCCCGCCCGGCATCGCGGCCCACCGTCCGCACCGCGTCGCCGAACTCCTCCCGGTGCTGACCCATCGGGTGACTGCCGCACCCCTGCTGAGCCAGCCCGTCTGAACCCACCCCCCGCGCGGCCCTTCGTACCCCGCTCCCGAATTCCGGGTGGCGGGGTACGGCGCTTTTCCCACCCGCTTTCCCCGTCCCCTTCGCTCGTCCGAGCAAATGACTGCTCGTACGAGCCGGAAACCGCCTCCGACCAGGAAGGACTAGCCCTATCCGGCCACCGCGAACCACCCGAAATGACAGTGCACTTGGAATGAACCGCCCGGGCGGGTGATGCGTCATCAACCTGTGAAGAAGTGGTGCCGCAAAATGCCTGCGGATTGACGTCCGTGGGGCAACACTGGGACTGGACCGACTTATCACAACGGGGGGCGGCCATGGACAACGCTTCAAGCCGCGCAGCAGACACCACAGCCATCTCACACATCACGACAGAGCGAAAGATCCCACCAATGTGCCAGCACCAGCCACCGTGCCCTTCAGCAGACTCCGCCGACCGGGAGTGCGCCCGACTCGTGGTGCACCACCCGGAGCAGGGATGGAGCCTGCTGTGCAACGGCGTTCTGCTCTTCGAGGACACCGGTGAGCTCCTGCCCGACGGCA
Organism: Streptomyces cylindrosporus; assembly: GCF_022698165.1. GTDB lineage: Bacteria > Actinomycetota > Actinomycetes > Streptomycetales > Streptomycetaceae > Streptomyces > Streptomyces cylindrosporus. The sequence goes on along the minus strand of NZ_JALDAY010000021.1, from coordinate 45,623 downwards.
AGATCATCGCCCCGCACCGCCCGCTGGGCGCGAGCAAGGTGATGACCGCCGCCTGAGGCGGCGGCCGGGCGGCGCCGCCGAGCCGTCCGGTGGATTCCAGGGGCCGGTCGCGGACACGAACCGCGAGCCGGCCCCTACGCATGTCGGAGCCCGATCACTCCCCGTAGTTACCCATGCGTACTGAGGTCACCGCGGCACATCCGCGGTGATCCGGCGCCATCGGGCACGATCGGGCGCTGATCACTCTTCCCATGAGTGCCCGCTTTCCGGAAGACTTCTGGAAGTTTCGCCGCAGGCGTCCACGGAGGTGGGGGAAATGGCAGCAGACGAGGCCGGCGCCGAGGGGGCGTCCGAGGCGCGGGGCCGGGTCACGATCACCGAGATCGCCCGGCAGGCCGGCGTCTCGGTGCCGACGGTCTCCCGGGTCGTCAACGGCCGCTCCGACGTGTCACCGCGCACCCGGGCCCGCGTCGAGGACCTGCTGCTGAGGTACGGCTACCGCAAGCGCGCGAGCGCCTCCGGCACCCGTGCCGCCCTGCTCGACCTGGTCTTCAACGACCTCGACAGCCCCTGGGCGGTGGAGATCATCAGGGGCGTGGAGGAGGTCGCGCACGCGTCCGGCGTCGGCACGGTCGTCTCCGCGATCCACGGCCGCTCGGGCGACGCCCGCGAATGGATGCGCAACCTCCGGGCCCGCGCCTCCGACGGGGTCATCCTGGTCACCTCGGCCCTGGAGCCGCTGCTGCACGAGGAGTTGCGGGCGCTCGGCGTCCCGCTGGTGGTCGTCGACCCGGCGGGCTCGCCCACGCTGGAGGTCCCCACGATCGGCGCCGCCAACTGGTCGGGGGGCATGGCCGCCACCGAGCACCTGCTGTCCCTGGGGCACCGCCGGATCGGCCTGATCGCGGGCCCGCCCCGGCTGCTGTGCTCCCGCGCCCGCCTCGACGGCTACCGTGCGGCCCTGGAGGGCGCCGGCATCGCCCTCGACGAGACCCTTGTCGTCCCCGGCGACTTCCACCCCGAGTCCGGCTTCACCGGCTGCAACACCCTGCTCGACCTGGCCGAGCCGCCGACCGCCCTGTTCGCGGCCAGCGACCAGATGGCCCTCGGCGCCATCGAGGCGCTGCGCCGGCGAGGCCTCAGAGTGCCGGAGGACATGAGCGTGGTCGGATTCGACGACCTCCCGGAGGTCCGCTGGTCCGCGCCGCCGCTCACCACGGTCCGCCAACCGCTCGCCGACATGGGCAAGTTGGCGGTCCGCACGGTCCTGCGGCTGGCCCGCGACGAGCAGCCGGACTCGCCGCGCGTCGAACTGGGCACGGAGCTGGTCGTGCGGTCGAGCACGGCACCCCCGGCGCCCTGACCGGGGGTGCCGGACCCCGGCGGTGCTCCCCACTGCACCGCCGGGGCGTTCGGGCAACCGCTACTTGCCGCCCAGCGCCTCCCTGATCGCGAAGTACGCGGGTTTCGGCTGCAGTTGCTCGTCCCATGGCAGCGCGGCGCCCTCACCGGGGAAGAACGCCGGGATCCAGCTGTACTTGTCGGTGTAATCCCAGATCGTGATGCCCACGCACCGCCGCACCGCGAGGCACGCTGCGGTCAAGTCCCGGTACCAGTCTGCCTGTTGCGCCAGCTTCTCCTCGGTCGCCGGCAGGATCATCCGTACGTCGACCTCGGTGAGCGCGGTGTCGAGGCCCAGCGCGGAGAAGCGGCGGAGGTTGTCCTCCAAGGTGGTCGGATAGCCGTACTGCAGGGCCAGGTGGGCCTGGAGGCCGATGCCGTCGAGCGGCACGTGCTGCGCCTTCAGCTCCTGCGCCAGCCGGTACTAGGCGTCGCTCTTCGGGCCGACCGCCTCGATGTTGTAGTCGTTGAGGTAGAGCTTCGCGTGCGGGTCGGCCTGGTGGGCCCAGCGCAGGGCGTCGGCGATGTAACCGGGGCCGAGCGTGTTGTACCAGATGGTCTCGCGGTAGGTGCCGTCCTCGTTGAATGCCTCGTTGACGACGTCCCAGGAGTAGACCTTGCCGCGGTAGTGCCGTACCTCCGTCTGGATGTGCTTCTTCAGTACGGCCCGCAACTCGTCGGCGGTCCACTCGCGGTCGGTGAGCCAGCTGGGCAGCTGGCTGTGCCAGACCAGGGTGTGGGCGCGGACCTTCTGGTGGTTCTCGCGAGCGAGGTCGACGATCTGGTCGCCGTTGGTCCAGTCGAAGACGCCCTGTTGGGGCTCGGTGGCGTACCACTTCATGCCGTTGCCCGGCGTGATCATGTCGAACTCGCTGCCGAGCAGGGCCGTGTAGGCGGTGTCGGTGAGTTCCGGGTTGTCGGTGGCGCTGCCGAAGTAGCGGCCGTGGCGCTGGGCGAGGTCGGCGAGGGTGGCGGTCCTGCCGTGGGCCTGTGCGGGTGTGCCGGAGGCGATGCCTGCCGCGACGAGGACGGCGGCGACGGCGCCGGCGAGTCTCAGGCGGGTGGTCTTGCGCATGGTGCGACTCCTCACGAGGTGTGGTGTGGGGCCGTACGTCCACCGGTGCCTGTCATCCCTTGGTGGCGCCGGCGGTGAGGCCGCCGACGAGCTGGCGCTCGGCGACCGAGTAGAAGGCGAGGGCGGGGACCATCGCCAGCACGAGGTAGGCGAAGACCCGGGCGTAGTCCGCCGAGTACTGGCCCTGGAACTGCTGCACGCCGATGGGCAGGGTCCACCACTTGGCGTCGGTGAACACCAGCAGCGGCAGCATGAAGTTGTTCCAGCTCGTGACGACGGCGAGCACGGAGACCGTGCCGAGCGCGGGCCGCGCCATGGGCAGCAGCACCCGCCAGAAGAAGCCGAAGGCGGTGCAGCCGTCGAGGGTGGCGGCCTCCTCCAGTTCCCCCGGGATCTGCCGGAAGAAGCCGCGCAGGATGATGATGGTCATCGGCAGCCCGAAGGCGGCCTGCGGAAGGATCACCCCGAGCGGGTTGTCCAGCAGGTCGAGGTAGCGCAGCAGCAGGAAGAGCGGCAGGGCGGCCACCGCGAAGGGGAACATCAGCCCCATCGTGAAGAAGGTGAACAGCACCTCCCGGCCGCGGAAGGCGAACCGCGCGAAGGAGAAGGCCGCGAGCGCCGACACGGCGACCACCAGCACGGTCGTACCGACCGCGATGAGGGTGCTGTTGCCGAGCAGCCGCCAGAAGTCGCCGGAGCCGAGGATGTCCGTGTAGTTGCCGGCCAGCCAGTGCTCGGGCAGCCCGAAGGGGTTGCTGGAGAGCTCGTCGGTGGACTTGAAGCCGGACAGCACGGCGTACAGCAGGGGTACCACCATCACCGCGCCGACCAGGACGAGGACCACGTGCAGCGGCAGGTTGCGTACGGTCTTCACTTGCCGTCTCCCCTCATGTTCGTGGTGGCGCCTTCGAGGTCGCGGCGGAGCACGAACCGCTGGTAGGCGAGGGCGAAGACGAGGCAGATGCCGAACATGACGACGCTGATCGCGCTGGCGTACCCGACCTGGTAGCGCTTGAAGCCGTACTGGAACATCGTCACGGCCATCGTCTCGGAGTGGTGGTCGGGGCCGCCCTGGGTGATCACCCACACCAGGTCGAAGAGCTGGATCGCCCCGATGACGGACAAAAAGACGCTGATGCGCAGGGTGGGCGCGAGCAGCGGCAGGGTGACGTTGCGGAAGCGCTGCCAGGGGCCGGCGCCGTCGATGAGGGCCGCCTCGGTCAACTCGGCCGGGATGGACTGGAGTCCGGCCAGGTAGAGCATCATGTGGAAGCCGAAGTACTTCCAGGTCATGACGAGGAAGAGGGTCGCCATGACGTAGGAGGGGTCGGCGAACCACTCGCCGCCGAGCCCGTCGAGGCCGATGCTGCCGAGGAAGTGGTCGACGAGCCCGTCGTCGGGGGCGAAGATCATGCTGAACAGCACGCCGGTGATGGCCTCGGACAGGACGTACGGCGCGAAGAACAGCATGCGGTAGACGGCCCGGCCGCGGATCCGCTGGTTGAGGGCGACGGCGAGGGCGAGCGCGAACGGCAGTTGCAGGGCGAGCGAGAGGACGATCAGGACTCCGCAGCGCCACAGGTCGCCGAGGAAGACGTCGTCCTGGAAGAGGCGGGTGAAGTTGTCGCCGCCGACATAGTCGGAGGGCATGCCGAAGCCGCCCCAGCGGAAGAAGGCGGCGTACAGGGCGAACAGCATCGGCAGCAGCACGAGCCCGATGAACAGCACGAGGGCGGGCACCTGGAAGCCGACCGCGGTGAGCCAGTGGGCCAGCCGGCGGCGCGCCCGCCGCCGGGCCGACGTCGCCGTCGGGGAGGAGAGGGCGACGTCGGGGCCGGTCCGCTTGTCCGGGAGGAAAGTGGAGGTCATCGCCGGCTACTACGCTTCCTTCGCGGTCTTGGTGATCGACTGCGTGACCTGCTCGGGGGACTTGGAGCCGGCGATCAGCGCGGAGACGCTGTCGTTGACCTCCTGGCCGACGGCGGGCGCGTAGGCCTGGTCGAGGTAGAGCTGGAAGCCGGTGGCGGCGTTCAACTGGGCTTGTACGGCCTTGGTGTTGGGGTCGGAGAGGGCCTTTTCGGCGGCGGGCAGGATCGGCAGGGTGCCGGTCTTCTTGACGAGTTCGAGGTCGGTGGCCTCGGAGGCGAAGAACTTCAGGAAGTCGAAGGCCGCCTGCGGAGCGCCCTTGCGCAGGGCGTGTCCGCCGCCTCCGCCGAACACCTCGGTGATGGCGCCCTTTCCGCCCTCGACGGCCGGGAAGGGGAAGAAGCCGAGGTTCGCGCCGAGGCCCTTGCCGGAGTCGGCCTCGACGGACGGGGCCCACTGGCCCATGAGCTCCATGGCGGCCTTGCCGTTGCCCATGGTGGCGGCCTGTCCGGTCGGCGTGGAGTAGGCGGCGCCGAGGAACCCCTTCTGGAACGGCTGGAGTTCGACCAGTTCCTTGAGGTGCTGTCCGGCCTGGACCAGCCCGGGGTCGGTGAAGTCCTTGTTGTCGTTGGCCTTCTTCAGGGTGTCGAGGCCGGCCGTGCGCATCGCGAGGTAGGCCCAGTAGTACATCTCGGGCCACTTCTCCTTGCCGGCCAGCGCGATCGGCGTGATCTTCTTCGCCTTCAGCTTCTTCACCGCGTCGAGGAAGCCGCTCCAGGTGGTCGGCGGCTCGGCGATGCCGGCCTGTTTGAAGAGCGCCTTGTTGTACCAGAACCCGATCATGCCGATGTCGAACGGGATGCCGTACGTCCTGTCGTCGAGGATGTACGCCTGCTTGGCGACCGACAGCAGGCCGTCGGCCCACGGCTTGGTCTTGTCGGTGAGGTCCTCGACGAGCCCGGCGTCGACCTGCTGCTGGAGGACGCCGCCGCCCCAGGTGTGGAAGATGTCGGGCAGCTTCCCGGAGGCGGTCAGCGAGGTCATCTTCGTCTTGTAGGCGTCGTTCTCCAGCTGGGTGATCTTTATCTTCACCTTGGGGTTCTGGGCCTCGAACTTCTTGGCCAGACCGGCCCAGACGGTGTGCGCGGGCTCGGTGGTGGAGATGTTCCACCACTCGATCGTGGTCGTCCCGTCCGACGACCCCCCGTCCGAGTCGCCACCGCAGCCGCTCAGTGCCGTCATGCCCAGACCGGCCGCGGCGGAGGCCGCCAGGAAGCCGCGGCGGGACAGTGCCCGGTCGCCCATTTTGCGCTCCTTGGATAGGGACGGCGCGTCCACGACCGTCCGCTGGGACCGAAAGTTTCGGAAGTGATCCAGAAAGATGCGTTGTTGCCGCACCCTAGAGACAGCTCCCAAAGGGTGGCAACCCCTTGTACGCAGTGAATCTGTGAGCACCGGGCATGGCGACGCCGACCGTTGAGGCGATACGGGTGGAGCCGCGACCGAAACATTCGGCATGATCGGCGAACTTTGCGAAGGCGCGCATACGCAAAACGACGGCGCCCGCTGAGGGGCGCCGCCGTCGGGGAGGGTGGTGACCGCTACTGCGTCACCTTGTCTCCCGTCGGCCCGGCCGCGAACCACTTGCCGTCGAGGCCCTGGCCGTTGAGGTCGCCCGGCTTGCTGTCGCCGGAGAAGCGGTAGAGGGGCCAGCCGCCGACGGTGATCTGGACCTGGCCGTCCTGCCGGCGGAACGCGCCGACCTGCTTCGGGTCCACGCCCGCCAGGTAGACGTTGCCGCCCTCCTGGATCGTCACCGGGGGCCACTTCGCGGCGCAGGCGTCGTTGCAGGCCGACTGGCCCGAGCCCGCGGTGTCGGCGTCGAAGCGGTACAGCGCGGCCTGGTTGATGTTGATGAGGTGGGGCGCGTTCAGCGGCACCGAGGTGACGGCGGACAACTGCACCCACTTGGGCGGCGCCTCCTGCACCGCCGCTCCGACCACCGTCCCGCCCGTGCCGCTGAGGCCGTTGTCCTTGGCGGTGGAGTCGACCACCTGGAGCGCCGAGTTGCCCGCGCCCTGGGCGGGGGCGGACGCCGTGGACGAGGGCGAGGCCGCGGCGGACGGCGACGCGGGGGCCGAGGCGGCCGGGGTCGAGCTGTCCCCGATGGAGATCGTCTTGCCGCAGGCCGACAGGCTCAGCGCCCCGCACAGGGCGAGCACGGACGCGGCGACGGCACGGCGGGTGAAGAGCGAGGTCATGCCTGACACACGAGGCAGGGCCCGGCGAGGGTTCACTGAACGTTTCGCACCCGCGCTCTCGTGTTCCCCGCAGAGGCGAATCCTCAGCACACAGAAACGGGGGCCCGCAGTGGCGTCGGACGTCAACATCCCCGGGAGCGAACTCGAGGAGGCCAAGAACATGCTGGCCTTCGTGCACGACAACATCGACATCGGACACCACACCTTCGACTTCGATGCGGCGTTCGGGCCCGAGCTCTCCCACGGCTCCGCGCAGAACTTCGAGAACAAGTGGGAGGACGGCAAGCACCAGCTGCAGAAGCAGGTGCAGGGCATCCGCGACGCCATCGGCAACATCCTCGACTCCTTCGAGAAGACCGACCAGGACGCGGTGGCGAACCTCGACGACGGAGGCGGCAAGTGAGCACGGCACGACGATTTCTGCTGGACATCCCGGACCAGTGGCAGCAGGTCGACCTGAGCGGCGAGGAGCTGGCCAGGACCCGGGCGCAGGCCCTCGCCACGACCGACGACCCGCGCGAGAAGGCGCGGATCAACGACATGTTCCGCCAGGGCCGCGAGGTGACCCGAGCGGCCCGCCGCCACGGGGCGCTGCTGGCCGCGGGCACCGCGACGATGTACACCGAGGGCCTCTTCCTGGCGTACGGCATGGTGTTCGCGGTCAGCACGCCCGAGGGCGAGGAGCTGACGCTGCCGGTGCTGTCCGCGCGGCTCGGCGTCTCCTCCGCGACGGGAGTGGCTCCCAGGGACCGGGTCATCGCGTCCGCGAAGATCCCGCACGTGGGCACGGTGGCCCGGGTCACCGGCACCGAGGTGACCCGGCTGACCGGGGACATCGACGTCAAGCTGCTGACGATGCACACGATGATGCCGGTGCCGGGCAGCACCGAGGACTTCCTGGTCGTCACCCTGGCCAGCCCCAACCTGCCGCTGAAGAACGAGGTCTACGACCTGTTCGACGCCATCACCGGCACGTTCCGCTTCGTGACGGACGACGGTGTCCAGGTGCCGCCGAAGGACGACACGGTCGCCGCCTGATCCACCGTACGCAGCCCGAAGGGCGGCCGGACCACCACGGTCCGGCCGCCCTTCGGCGTGCGGAGGGAGGTGCGCTCCCGCGGGGGAAGCGGGAGCGCACCTCCCCGTCTCAGAGGTCCGCGTCGAGCAGCGGTACCTGTACGGTGCGCAGGGTCCCGTCGCCCAGGTGCACGAGGCCGCGGCCCGGCTGCGGGGCCTGTCCGACCACGCCCCGGGTCAGCTTGACGCCGATGACCTCGCCGTCGCTCAGCCCCTGCGGGGACAGCAGCATGCCGGTGCGGTTGCGCTTCACCTGGCCCATCCATCCGGCCAGGCTCAGCGCCAGCGACTCGGCGTTGCCGGCCGCGAGCAGGCCCCAGCCGGTGCCGGCGCCGCCGCGGGCGAGCAGTGCGAGGTCGGGGTCGATCTCGGCGCCCATGAAGAGTTCGGCGTCGTCCACGACGATCACACCGTGCTCCTCCGGGACGTTGCCGAGGGCCTGGCGGAACTCGCCCGCCGTGACCTCGGCGTCGGTGATGACGGTGGCGACACCGGGCCGTCCCAGCAGGTTCCGCAGGGGTGAGCGGCGCGGTGCGAGGACGATGAGCCCGGTCCCGGCGGAAAGCAGCGACTCCGCCGCGACGAGCAGGGCGGTGCTGCGGCCGGTGCGCGGCGGCCCGGCGACCACGAAGGTCGGCACGTCCGCCAGGTCGGGGCCGAGCGAGGTGAGGGTGTCGCCGCCGACGGCCACCAGGGGCCGCATGGGCCCGCCGTGGGTGTGCAGGGCGAGGGCGTCGGCGTACGCGATCCGGTCGGGGAGCACGTCGAGCCGGATCGGGCGGCGGGCGGCGGGGACCGCGGCCTCGCGTTCGGTCAGCTCCCGGCCCAGGGTGAACAGCACCTCGGCCTGCGCGGTGCCGGACAGGTCCTCGCCGAGCACCGCGATCTGGGCCTCGCTGAGGTCCTGGGTGCGGATGCCGCGCCCGGGTTCGGGGTCGGTCGGCGCGGACTTGGTGGGGATGCCGACGCTGGAGTAGTCCTGCTTGTCGTTGAGCCTGAGGACGATCTTGTCCTCGGTGGTGCCGGAGAACCGGCTGCTGCCGAGCACCCGGTCACCGGCGAGCACGACATGGATGCCGACGCCCGCGCCGTCGCGCAGCAGCCGCAGCATGCGCTCCAGGTAGCTGCCGTTGTCGTACGCGGTGAACTCCCGCTCGAACACCTCGAAGCGGTCGACCATCAGCACGATGTGCGCGAGCCGCTCCTCGGGCGCCTGGTTGCGGCGCAGTTCGGTCAGGTCGGCGGTGCCGCGCGCGCCCAGGATGCTCTGGCGAGCGGTGAGTTCGGCGCCGAGCCGGTCCAGCAGGCGTCCCAGGCGCTCGACTTGGTTACGGTCGACGACCGCGCCGCAGTGGGGCAGCGCGGTCAGGGCGTTGAGCGCGCCGTTGCCGCAGTCGATGCCGTAGAGGTGCACGTCGTCGGCGCCGTGTGCCTGGGCCAGTGCCGCGGCGAGGGTGCGCAGGGTCTGGGAGCGTCCACTGCGCGGCGAGCCGACGATGTGCAGATGACCGGCCCGGTCGAGGTCGAGGACCAGCGGGGCACGGGTCTGCTGGGCGGGCAGGTCGACGATGCCGTACTCCACGGCGGGCAGGGCCGCCTCGCGCTCGGCGGTCTGCTTGGGCGCGGGCGACGGCGTCCACGGGAGCAGCGCGGGCAGCGGCGGCAGCCAGGGGCTCGGCTGGCGCGGTACGTCGGCCAGCCGGGCCGCCTGTGCCACGGCTCCCGCGAGGACGGCGAGGTCGGTGACGGCCTCGGTGCGTGCCGCTCCCGAGCCGCCCCGGGAGCGGGCGGACGGCAGCGGGCCACCGAGGTTCTGCCAGGTCACCGGCTCCGCGTGGACGGTCACCTCGGTCCCGGCGGGGACCTCACCGCCCGGACGGCGGCCGCCGACGCGGCCCGACTGGAACGGCAGCAGGGCCGACGGGCCGAGCCGGGCGTAGGCGCGGCCCGGGTTGGCCGGGGAGATCTCCCCGGAGTCCGGGGCGTCGATGATGTCCCGGCTCTCGCTGGTGTCGGTGGTGCGCAGGGCGATGCGCAGGTTGGTGTTGGCGCGGATGTCCGGCGTGACCGCGCCGCCGGGACGCTGGGTCGCGAGGACCAGGTGGATGCCGAGCGAGCGGCCGCGCTGCGCGATGTTCACCAACCCGGAGATGAAGTCGGGCAGTTCGCGCACCATGGAGGCGAACTCGTCGATGACCAGCAGCAGTCGGGGCAGCGGGGGCAGTACGTTGCCGCCGCGGGCCCGCTTGTCGAGGTAGTCCTCGATGTCCTTGGCGCCGGCCTGCGCCAACTGCGTCTCGCGGCGGCGCAGTTCGGCGCCGAGGGAGACCAGGGCCCGCTCCACGAGGCGGGTGTCGAGGTCGGTGACCAGGCCGACGGTGTGCGGCAGGTCGGCGCACTCGGCGAAGGCGCTGCCGCCCTTGTAGTCGACGAGCACGAAGGTCATCTCGTCGGGCCGGTTGACGACGGCGAGGGTGGCGACGAGGGTCTGCAGCAGTTCGGACTTGCCGGAACCGGTGGTGCCGGCGATCAGCGCGTGCGGTCCGTCGCGCACCAGGTCGACGGCGAACTCACCGTCGTAGCCCACCCCGAGCAGTGCCCTGGTGCTGCGGCCGCCGAGCGACCAGCCGGCCACCACGGCCTCGGCGGTGGGCGGTTCGATGTTCAGCAGGTCCAGCAGGCGTACGGAGCCGGGCAGGGCGCTCTCGTCGCTGTCGCCGACGCCGCGCAGGGGGGCCAGGGCGCGGGCGAAGTGCTCGTACCAGTCGGGCTCCGGGGAGTCGCCGCGGACGTTCTCCAGGGCGGCGGCGGAGCCGGTGCGGACCTTGGCCGTGGTGGCGTCGGCGCCGGTGACGACGACGGCACCGCACTCCTCGGGCAGCAGCCGCTCCTCGCGGTCGATGCAGAGGGTGTGGACGCCGACGGACGGGCCGTCGCGCAGCAGGGCGATCACGCCGGGCAACGAGCGGGCGCGGCGCGCCTGTTCGAGGACGACCAGGACGTCGGGGTAGCCGTTCACGCCGCCGCGGACCAGGTCGGGTCCGGCTGCGACGCGGGCGGCGACGAGCTGGCCGAGTTCGCCGATACGGCGGGCCAGGGACTCGGCGGTGCTGCCGATGAGGGCGTAGGCGTCCTCGCCCTGGGCCTGGGCGTGGGGCAGCCAGCGGGTCCAGGACCAGTCCCGTTCGCCGTCCGGTCCGGCGAGGACGACGATCCGCAGGTCGGTGGGGCTGTGCAGGGCGGCGGCCTGGGCGGTCAGCCACCCGGCGAGCCTGGTCGCGCCCGGGCCCGCGATGCCCGCGACCCCGGCCCGGCGCAGCGGCACGGCCACCGGCACCTGGTTCAGCCAGGGCACGGTGGAGCGCCTGTGCTCGTCCTGCTCGGGGTCGTCGACGCTGACGGAGGAGGGCAGATCGGTGGTGCCGACGCGCACGGTGAGGAAGTCGGGGTCCTGCCAACGGCGTTCCCACAGCCGCTCCGAGGGCTGGACCGCCATCTGGAGCAGCGTGGCCGGATCGGGCAGCGACAGACGCAGGTTGTGCTGTTCTTCGAGTACGGCCGCTTCGATGTCCGCGCGGACCCGGGCCAGCGTCCCGTCGTACTCCTCCTTCTTCTCCAGGTACTTGAGCATCGCCTGCTTGCGGCCGCCGAACTGGGTGACCAGGGCGGCGATCGGCGAGAGGAGGGCGATGAAGACGAAGGACCAGCGGTGGGTGACGAAGATGGCGATGGCCGCGCTGCCCGCGGGCAGGAGGAGGATCGGCAGCAGCGGGATGGGCCGCTTGTCGGGCTTGACCGGCGGGGTGGGCAGCCGGAACCTGGCGCCCGCGGCCGGGGGCAGGAACCTCGGCGGCCGGTTGAACTCCAGGCCGAGGCCGTCCTGGGCCGGGGTCAGCGGGGCGCGGGCCGTGGGCCGTGAGGTCAGCTCCAACAGGATGTCGCCGACGGCGAGTTGACTTCCCTCCCGCCAGGGCGAGGCGTCCTCGGCGGGCTTGCCGTCGAGCAACGCCATGTCGGTCATGAGGAGTTGGGCGCTGCCGTCGAGCCGGACCCGCACTCGGGCCGCGAGCATCGGCGCACCCTCGGCGAGGCGGATCCGGCAGACCGTGGCGCTGCCGATGTCGTAGTCGCCCGGGACCAGGCGGAACACGGTTCCCGCGCCCGGCCCCGACACGACACGGACCTCGGTGCTGCCCTCGGGCTCGGGCTCCCGCGGCAGGGGGGCGCCGAGCCCGAGGTCCATGCCGTCCCGCACACCGGCGCCCTGGAGCGTGGTGTTCGGGTCGACGGGGGTCGAGCCGATGTACAGGGGCGGCTCCCCCGTGGCCGCCCCGGCATGTCCGACGCTTCGGGCCAGCTCGGCCGCGAACCTGCCCGCCTGGGCGGACGGTTCGGTTTCCACGGCGACGGTGGTGGACACCCCCTCGACCTGCGGGTCACGCACGCTGACGGTCAATCGCACTGCTCATCGTCCTTCTCGTGTGGAGGTGGGGGCGGCACCGACCGCCGTGGCGGCGAGCCGGGCCGTGGGGTCAGGAGAGGTTGGAGCCGAGCTGGCTGTCGGTCTGGTCGAAGGCCTCGCCGACGGACTTCACGTACTGGCCGATGCCCTGCAGACCCTGGTTGACCTGCTCGAAGCCCTTGGCGAACTCGTCGAAGAAGGGCTGGAACTTCTGCTGCGCGGCGGGCGTGCTGTAGCCGTCGGCGAGCAGGTTGGTGATCTTGCCGCGGACCTCGTTGAGCTTGTCCTGGAGCTGGGAGAAGTCGTTGAGCAGGGCCTGCGAAGTGGACGACGTGGTGTCGGAGTTGACGGCGTAGTTGGGCATGGGAGTTCTCCTTGCTGATGGTTGGAGCGATCCGTCCGGGTAGCGGACGGACGACTGGTGGTGCGCGAACGCCCGCTCGGTCAGCGGCCGTTGCCGCCGCTGTCGCCTTCCGAGGGACTGGTCGGCGCGGTGACGAACCCGTCGCTGCTCGGCGACGGCGACGCGGGCTCGCTGCCGGAGTTCGACTGCGAGTCGGAGGTGCTGATGGGCGGGACGGTGGGGCGCCCGGGGGCCGACCCGTCGCCAGGAGCGGCGGGCGAGGGCGCCGTGACCGGCGCATGCGGAGCGGTCGGAGACGGCGGAAGCGGCACGTCCGCCGGGTTCGCCGGAGCGGGGGTGGAGGGACGCGGGCTCGTGGGCGACGGCGGGATCGGCACGTTCGCCGGATCCACCGGCGCGGGGGTCGAGGGGCGCGGGCTCGTGGGCGACGGCGGGATCGGCACGTTCGCCGGATCCACCGGCGCGGGGGTCGAGGGGCGCGGGCTCGTGGGCGACGCCGGCAGGGGTACGTTCGCCGGATCGGCCGACGTGGGCCCGTGAGCCCCGGCGCCGGCATTCCCACCGTCCGGCCCGGGCCCGTGTGCCCCCGCCCCGCCATTCCCACCGTCCGGCCCGGGACCATGCGCCCCGGCCCCGCCATTCCCACCGTCGGCCGCCGGTCCCTGCGCCCCGGCCCCCGCGTTCGCGGGAGCCGGTGTCGTCGGCTGCCCGGCAGGCGGTGTGTTCGGCGCCGCCGTCGACGGCCTCGGGCTGCCCTTGATCGGGATCTTGTCGGCGAGGCCGTCGATCGAGCGGCCGAGGCCCGCCTTGCCGACCGGCCCGGCGCCCAGCTTCGGTGCGGAGTTGGCGATCTCACCGGCCGCCACCTCGTTGGGGTCACCGCCCTGCGCCACGCCCACGCCGATCTTCGTGCCGAGCGTGGCGCCCTCCTCGATCGCGCCGCCGAGTTGGTCGGAGGCCCGCTTGCCGACCGTGTCCCCGGCCGCCGGCGCCGTCGTGTCGCCGAAGCGGCCGCCCTTGCCCTCCTCCACCGGAGGGTTCCCGCGGCTCTTGCCGATCTTCCCGATGCCGCCCTTGAAGGCCGCCCCGGCCACCGCCCCCGCCGCGGCCCCGGCGAACACGCCCGCGGCCGTGATCTGGTCGTGGTTGGCCGCCTTGGCCCCCGCCTCCAGCGCCGAGTTGGTGAGGAACTTCCCGGTGACCTCCGCACCCACCTTGCCGATGGGATTGGCGAGCACCCCGCTCACGATCTTGCTGTTGCTGAAGGACTCACCGATCTTGGTGATCGACGCCGTGCTCTTCGCGATGAACCCGGAGTTCTTCACCGCGGCCACGGCGGCCGGCGCGATCGCCTCCACGGCCCGACCGCCCAGCTTCAGCAGCGAGCCGCCGGGGATGATCCCGAGCAGCCCGACGACGAAGTCACCGGCTTTGATACCGCCGGTCTGACTGGCTATCACTTGGTTAAAGACGAACAACGCGCCGCCGAGCAGCGCCCCCACCACCGGGAAGAACACCGCGACCACGGCGATGAGCGCGGCCAGCAGGATCTGCACGAACGGGAAGTCCTTGAAGAAGTCGGCGATCTTCTGGAAGATGTTCCGCTCCGGAATCGCCTCCCCCGCAGCCCGGTCCAGCACGTCGGCGCACTGCCGCTGCGCGCTCTCCCGCATCGACTTCGCCTGCTCGGCAAGGCTCTTGGCCGCGTTCAGCTGGGACTTGCCGGCATCGATGGCGTCCTGCGCCTTGCGCGCCTCGGACCTCTCGGCGTCCGTCGGGTTCGCGCCGAGCTCCTTGGGCGCCTGGTTCGCCGCGGGCGCGGCGGCCTGCGCCTGGTCCACGGCCCGGTCGAAGGTGTCCTGGGCCTCGCGCAGCCGGGGCATGTAGTCGCTGTAGGCCTGGGCCGCGTCGTGGTACGAGTTCATGGTCTTGGTCAGCTTGTCCGGGAGATCGTCGCCGATCTTCTCCTTCAGCTGGTCCATCGCCGAACCCCGGCCCTGCGAGATCGTGCCGTCCTTCTTCAGCACGTTCAGCGCCTTCTCGGCGGCGTCCCCGATGTCCCGGTACCGCTGCATCACGCCCTGGATCAGGTCCGGGTCGCCGGGGGTCGGGTCCGAGTCCATGCCGACGAGACGGAAGTCCTCGGGACTCGAGTGCCGACGTGCCATGGGATCCCCCGGTGCGCTGCCTGTGACGAGTGGTCGCCAGGTACACGGGGTCGGTGTCGCGGATGGTTCAAAGCGACTTGCCTTCGAAGTCCGGGAAGTTCAGGGCGACTTCCGTTCGAACGTTTTCGGCGGGCCGCCCCGTGTAGTCGGTGCAACGGAACCCCGAAGGGCGGACACGATGAGCAACGGCGCGGGCGCGAGGCCCGAGCACAGGCCGGCAACCGTCACGGCACGGACACTCCTGCGGGCCCTGGCTGCGCTGCTGGCAGCCTGTCTCATGACCATCGGCGCCACCGCGTCCGCGCACGCGGCGCCCCAGGACGATCTGATCAAGGTGTTCGTCGTCCCGGACCCCGCGCAGACGGGCGGGCAGCTCGCCACGCTCCAGTCGATCGCCGCCTCCACACTCGGTGACGCCTCGCGCTCCGGCGAGATCTTCGACCTGAACCGCGGCCAGGCCCAGAAGGACGGCGGGGCGCTGACCGACCCGGCGGACCAGCTGCACC
This sequence comes from Streptomyces cylindrosporus, assembly GCF_022698165.1. Taxonomy (GTDB): domain Bacteria; phylum Actinomycetota; class Actinomycetes; order Streptomycetales; family Streptomycetaceae; genus Streptomyces; species Streptomyces cylindrosporus. Next base: position 30,443 of record NZ_JALDAY010000021.1, on the reverse strand, counting down.
CCGGCTGGATCCTGCGCCTGCCCCAGGACGCCTCGGGCCCCGACGTCCAACTGGCACGGGACACCGGCGCCCAGAGCGCCACGTCCGCACCCCCGGCCTCCGGACAGCAGACGTCCGCGACCTTCACCTTCCCGCTGGCGGCGGCCGTCGCCGTGCTGGGCGCGTTCCTGCTCGCCCTGATCACCGCGGGCATCGTCGGCCGCCGGAAGGTGCGCAAGGCGTACGCCGCCACGGTCCGCGCGGTCCGCGGGCTGGGCGAGCCGATGCGGCGCAGGCGCCTGCTGATGCAGCGCCGGGCGACGGGCCGCCGGTTCGCGACCGACGCGGAGTCGGTACGACGCGCCTACGGCACCCTGGGTGAGTTCGCGCCCACCCGGCAGCAGCCCGAGAAGCCGGTGCACGCCCTGCGCGTCGACGCCACCGGTGTGACGGTGTGGCTGGCCGCCTCCGACTCGGCCGACGCCCCCTGGACGAACGTCGACAGCACCCGCTGGCGCCGCCCCGCCGCGGCCACCGGCTGGCTGACCCGCGGCGACGAACCCGGCACGGCCGCGCAGGCCTCGGTCGGCGCCGCCTGCCTGGTCCGCGCGGGCACGGACGAGGACGGTGAGCCCGTCTTCGTGGACCTGAGCCGGCTGGACGGCGTCCTCAGCGTGAGCGGCGACCGGACGGTGGCTCGGGACGTCGTACAGAATCTCCTCGCGGAGATCGCCCGCACCCGCCCGAACACCCCGGTGACCGTGCTGCGCGGGGCGGACGGCGACCTGCCGCTCGCCGTGCCGGACGGGCTGCGGCAGCTGCCGCGGGTGGACGCCCCCGCTCCCGCGGCGCCCGTCGCCGGTCGGGGGACGGTGCGCGCCGGAGCCTCGCGGCGGCCGGTGCGGGGCCTGGTCGTGGTGACCGGGACGCCGGGCGAGCGGGAGGCCGCCGAGCTGGCCGCCCTGTGCGGGCCGGGCGGCGCGGGCTGGACCGGGCTGGTCTACGGCGAGGCGGGCGGCGCGCACTGGCGCTGGCGCACCGACGCCGACGGCCATGTCGACATCCCGGTCCTGGACGTACGGCTCACCGTGCCGGCCTGAGTCTCCTGTCGGCCTTGGCGCGCAGGGTGTTGAGGGCGTAGTGGCGGCGGGACTTGACGGTGCCGGCGGGTATCCCGAGGATGCGCGCGGTCTCCTGCGCGGTGCGGCCGAACATGCAGGTGTGCACGAGCACTTCACGGTGCTCGTGGCTCAACTCCCGCAGCAGGTCGGTCGCTTCGACCGAGGTCAGCACGTCACCGGCGTGGTCGGGCAGCGGTACGTCCCGGTCCTCGGCGCCGATGGTCTCGTGGCGGGCGGCCGCGCTGCGCTTCCGGTCGACGACGAGGTTGCGGGTCACGGTGAGGAGCCAGCCCCGCACCGACCCCTCGGTGCTGTAGAGGCGTTCGGCGTGCGGCCAGGCGCGGATGAGGGCCTCCTGGACGATGTCCTCGGCCGTGTGACGGTCTTTCAGCAGCTTCTCGGCGTAGGCGAGCAGGGCCTTCGCGTGGTCGGCCATCATGGTGTGCAGCAGCTGGTCCCGGTGCGCGGCCGACGCGGCGGCCACGTCAGTGGTCGTGGTCATGATCCAGTTCCTGAAGGGGTTGCCGTACGCGGCTCCGACTCCGGTTGGAGCGGAGCGGGGAGCGTAGGCAGGACCCACTTCCGGAACTCTGACGGATTACTGACGCCCGGGTGGATCGGGTACGGGATCGGGTACGGCGAGGTCCCTCAGCCGGTCGCGGACCTGCGCGGCCTCCGAGTGACCGATGTCCTCCAGGATGGCGGCCGCTTCGCGCCAGGCGAGCGCGGCCCGGCCGTTCTCGCCCCTCGCGCGGTGGGTGTCGCCTATGTGCACCAGGGTGTCGGCCTCCAGGTAGCGGTCGCGGCTCTCCCGGTACAACCGCAGGGCGTGCTCGTAGCATTCGAGCGCCCGGTCGTGCTCGTGCAGGTGGTGATGGGCGTAGCCGAGGCTGTCCCACGCGGAGGCCACACCGTTGCCGTCCCCCGTCCGCTGGTGGGCCGCCAGCGCCCGGCCGCACTCCTTCAGGGCGTCTTCGTACCGGCCCATCAGGATGTACGTCCATCCGACCTCGTTGGCCACGTACGCCTCGCCGCTGGCCCAGCCGGCCGCCCGGTAGAGGCTGCTCGCGTCGGCGTAGTGGCCGAGGGCCTCCTCGTGCCGCTCGCGCCGGTTGGCGAGGTAGGCGCAGTGGCGGTGCACCCTGGCCAGCCCGATCCCGTCGCCGATCTCGGCGAACAGTTCAAGGGCGCGCGCGAGGTGTGCGTCGGCCTCGTCCCACCGGTCGAAGCGGCCGTTGGTGAAGCCGAGCGCCTTGTGCCCGTGTGCCTGGCCCCGGATGTCGCCCAGCCGCTGGGCGGCTCCCAACGCCGTTGTCTGCGCGGCGAGTTGTTCCTGCCAGTGGCCGTTGCGGTCGAGGTACAGGTCGGCGGTCGCGGCCAGCTGCCAGCTGTGCTCACCGCTGCCGTGCCGTGCGGCCTGCTCGATCGCGGCGAGCACGACGGACCGGTTCGCCTCCAGCCAGGTGGCAGCGGCCGCCTGGTCGGGCAGCCGCGGCACGGTCACTCCCGGTGCGTGGGGCCGCAGTTGGAGGCGTTCCCGGGTGGGCGCGATGACGGTGTCGGCCGCGTGCACGGTGTGCAGGTAGTGGTCGAGGAGGCGGCGCCTGGCCGCGTCCAGGTCCGGTACGCCGTCCTCGGCCCGGCCCAGTTCGGTGGCGTAGGCGCGCAGCAGCTCGTGGCAGCCGTAACGGCCGGGCACGGGCTCGGACAGCAGGTGGGCGCGGACCAACTCCCCGAGCAGCGGCCGCACTTGGCCGATACGCTGCCCGGCGAGGCTGGCGACGGCGGCGAGCGAGCAGTCGGGGCCGGGGTGCAGGGCGAGCAGCCGGAAGACACGCGCCGCGGCCGGGCTGAGGAGCTGGTACGACCACGAGAACGCGCTGCGTGCGTCCGCGACCGGAGCTTCGCCGGAGAACGCGTCGAGGCTGTCCTCGCTCTCGCGCAGTTCGGCGGCGACGGACGCGAGCGGGAAGCTCGGGTTCACCACCGCGCGGGCGCTGACCACGGCGAGCGCGAGCGGGAGCCGTCCGCACAGGTCGATGATCTCGGTGACGGCGTCGGGTTCGCGTGCGACGCGTTCGTCGCCGAGCCTGCGGGAGAGGAACTCACGGGCGTCGTCACGGGTGAGCACGTCCAGCGTCAGGGAGTGCGCGCCCTCACCGGCGACCAGGCCGTACAGCTGGCTGCGGCTGGTGACGAGGACCAGGCAGCCGGGCGCGCCGGGCAGCAGCGGCCGCACGTGCTCGGTGTCCCGGGCGTTGTCGAGGACGATCAGGACGCGGCGGTCGGCGAGAAGGCTGCGGTACAGCGCGGCCTGCGCGTCGAGCCCGGCCGGGATGCGTTGCCCGGGGACGCCGAACGCGTCGAGGAACGACCGGATCGCCTCGGCCGCGCTCATGATCGAGCCGGTCGGATGGAAGCCGCGCAGATTGACGTAGAGCTGTCCGTCGGGGAAGCGGTCGGCGACGCTGTGCGCCCAGTGCACCGCGAGGGTCGTCTTGCCGACTCCGGCCATGCCGCCGATGGCGCTGATCACGACGGTCGACATGGCTTCCCCGAACGGCGGCAACAGCTCCCGGACGCGGGCGAGTTCGCTGCGCCTGCCGGTGAACGCGGCGAGGTCCGCGGGGAGTTGTGCGGGCCGTACGGTGGCGGCGGGCGCCGGCTGGAGGTCCTCCTCCCCCGCGTCCTCGCCGGAACCGGTCGGCACGGAGGCACGCAGCGTCTGGGTACGGCCGAGAACCCGCTGCTGGGCCGCCTGCAGTTCGGGGCCGGGCTGCACGCCCAACTCGTCGGCGAGGCGAGTGCGTACGGTCCGGTGGACGTCCAGGGCCTCGGCCTGGTGCCCGGTGGCCGCGAGCACCAGGATGAGCCTGGCCTGCAGCCCTTCGTCCAACGGGTGTTGTGCCGCGGCCTGCCGCAGCGTCACCAGCACCCGCGCGCCGAGCCCCCCGCCGGCCTCCAGGGCCAGCTCCGCCGCCTCCTTCACGGCGGCCAGGTGTTCGCCGTCCAGGGCGGTGAAGGCCGGATACGAGCGCACCTCGGGCGCGATCCCGGAGGCCGCGGGACCGCGCCACAGGGCCAGCGCCTCGATCAACAGCTCGGTGGCGGCGGCCGGTTCACTCTCCTGCGCCGCCTTGGCCGCCCGCTGCCGCAGCTCGCGGAAACGCAGCAGGTCGAGGGAGTCGGGGTCGGCGTCGAGGCGGTAGCCGCCCGAGCCCCGCACCAGCCATCGTGACTCGCCGCGCGCCGGGAGCTCGGGTTCCAGCAGCCGGCGCAGGGCTCCGATGTGCCGCTGGACGACGTTGACGGCGGTGTCCGGCGGGTCCTGGCCCCACAGCGCGTCGACGATCTCGTGCACGGCGACCGGATGCCCCGCCTCGGTCAACAGCAGCGCGAGCAGGGCGCGTTGCTTGGGCGGCCCGAGCACCAGCTCGGTGCCGCCGCGCCAGGCCCGGACGGGTCCGAGCACGGCGAATCGAGTACGCACCGAATCCCCTGCACCGACTGTGACGACAAGAACGACCGGACGAGCATAGAGTCCGGGGGCGCCGGGCGGCGCATGGTTGCGGGGCGACGGAGCGTCGTGCGCGTCGAACCGGCCAACTCCCTTTGTCAGCCGTGTTGTCAGCCGTGGTCCGCGCAGCAAGGCGTGGGATTGGGCACCTCGAACGGCGCGAGGGTGTCCCCCGCAGCGGGAACCAGGGCGAGGACCAGACGGCCGCCACGCCATTCCGGGCGTACGTGGTCGCGGGTGTGCACCGGTGTGCGGGGGTCGGGCCCCTGCCCGGGCGTCGACGGCCGGCCGACCACGGTGGCCTCGTCGATGGCGGTCAGGCTCAGCAGCTCCCCCAGGGTGACCGTACCGGTGAGGTGTTCCACGCCCGGATAGAGCACAGCCCGGCCGCCACGGCGCCCCGCGTGTTCCCCGGCCGCCGTCCCCGCCGCGCGGACGGCCTCGGCCGGGCCGCACTCACGGCCGCCCAGGACCGCGCCGGCCTCCGGCTCGCCCAGCCGCACCAGCCGCCGCCAAGCCGCCTCGGCCTCCCCGCTGTCCTCAAACGCGAAGGAGATGGCCGTACCCCGCCGTTCGCCCTCGCGGATCAGATGCGTGCAGGCGAACGTGCCTGCGGGGAGGCCGAGTTCGTCCGCCAGTCGATGGACGAGATGGTCCGCCTCCCGCAGGCTCACCGTCCCGGCGTCCACCCCGATGACGGAGCGGACGCCGGGCAGGAAGTCCGGTGCCGTCATGCGGGCAGGACCCACATCGGGTTGGAGTAGAACCACAGGTCCTTCCACGGGTCGGCGTCGCCGAGCACGTCCATGGCCGGGCCCGCCGGGTCGATCGCCGGACCGTTGATGCCGACGGCGCCGCGGTTGCCGTCGGTACCGCGCAGCCGTACGTACACCGGCTTGTCGACGCGACCCAGCGAGTACGTCAGACGGACCGAGCCCGTCGCCTTGCCGACCTCGAAGGACTTGACCACCTGGGTGCTCGGCGTGGCGAAGGCGTCCTTGTCGGCGACCGGCCCCGTGACATCGCCCTGGACGACGTCCACGCGGGCCAGCGACGGTACGAACTGGGCCCAGTTGGGGCCGTTGGCCAGGCTGATGTCGATCACCAGGTCGACCTGGCTGCCGCGCTTCACGTGCAGCACACCGCCGAGGGTGACGGCACGGCCGCCGCCGCGCAGCCGGGCGTCGAGGCCGCTGATGAGCCCGCCGTGGTCGACCCAGACACGGCCGGCCCGGATGCCGTCCATGACCGACTGGTACGAGAAGGACGCGGCGCCGACGTGGGTGCGGGAGTACTGGCCGGGCCAGAAGTCGGTGTCGGTGAGGTTGAGGCCGCCGCCGTAAACCGGGTCGTTGTAGCGGCCGTTGGCGTTGAAGTCGCTGTTCGGGCCGCGTACGGCGGTGTCGGCGTAGACGTTGTGGGAGTCGGAGTTGGCGGTGATCCACCAGGGCTTGCCCTCGGCGAGCAGGCTGTCCCACAGGCCACCGACGGTGGCGGTCATCCAGTCGAAGCCGCCCCAGGTGCGGTAGCTCTCCAGCGGGTAGCCGGTGAAGGAGTCGGCGCTGGGGCTGTTGTCGTAGATGCCGCGCGCCCCGCCCGGGCCGTTCGGCTTGGGCAGACCGCCGGCCTGGTGGCCGGGGGCGCCCTCCATGCCGACCGCGATGGTGGGCTGGGCGTCGCGCCAGCCGCGGATCTCGTGCGGGGAGTCGATGCCCTTGCGGGCCGGGTGGTTGGCGAGGAAGAGGGCATCCTTGACCTTGCGGCGGCGCACCGCGTCGGCGAGGAAGTTGACGCCCGCGATGGCGAGCGCCTCGTTGGCCGGGGTGCTCGCCGAGGCACCCTTGACCGAGCCGTCGAAGGAGTTCTCGAACTCCTTGAGCACCGCGACCTCGTTCTTGCCCGGGTGCACGAAGACGGTGCCGTGCTCGGCGGCCGGGATGTTCCACTCGAGTCCCTGGAAGACCAGGGTGTCGTCGATCCGGTCGCGGGCGTCGACGATGTCCGGGTTGACCTTCTCCACACCGATCTTGGCGTGGGTCTCGCTGCCGTGGTCGGTGATGACCATCCAGTCCAGGCCGTGCGCGTTGGCCTGCCGGACGTGGTCGATCACCCGGTACTTGGCGTCGGAGCTGTACTGGGTGTGGATGTGGTGGTCGCCGGCCAGCCACAGGTAGCCGCCGGAGCGGGAGCCGCCGTGCGTGGCGGGCATGTCGACGGTCGACGCGGCTGCCTCCCCCGCACCGGCCAGCACGCTGCCCGCGGCGAGCCCGGCTCCGAGCAGCCCGGTGCGCCGCAGCATCGAACGCCGCGAGAGCTGACTGGGCGTCAACTCCTCGTCCGGTACGGACATGTCGAGGGCCGGCGGCAGGGAGCCGGTGCCGGTCTCGTGATCGTGGTGGTGATGTCCATGGCCGTGTCTGTGACCGCTGTGGCCCATGTCAGCTCCTGCTGCTGCAACGGAGTATGCGTCGGACGGGGCCGAGGCTGTTCACCCCCGATGAACTGCGCGCGATGCCACAGCGGCGGAACAAAGAACTCCGGAAGTAAAGCAGGCGCAAAGAACCGCCGATCGCCCTCCCCCTTGCCGAGCCGCCGCCACCGGGTCTCGCGGCGCCTCAGTCGCGCCGCGCCACCCCCGTCATCAGGATGTCCAGCCCGCGCCGCGTCGTCGCCAGCACCACCCGGTCGCCCGCCCGCAGCACCCGTTCCTGCCCGGGCCGCCAGTCGAACTCCGTGCGGTCGAGGTTGAGGCCGGTGAGGGAGTCCCCGCCCGACGACGCGGGAAGCGGCCCGGCGGCGGACCCGACCGCCAGCACCCGCCACTCGTTCTCCCGGAACGCCTGGCGCACGGACCGCCCCTCCAGCTCGGCGTGCCCGGCCACGTCCACGCAGGTGAACAGCAGCGACCCGCGCTCCACCGGCATCACCCCCAGCACGTGCCGGCCCATCATCGCCGCGGCGAACGAGGGCGCGGCCAGCGCGGAAACGCTCCTGCTCCGGGTCAGGGCGTCCGGGTAGGAGGCGCGCAGGGTGCGCTGGACGGTGGCGGCGAAGCCGTCGTCGTACAACCGCGTCACGACCCGGACGCCGGGGTTGGACTCGCGGACGGCCATGACGATGTCGAGGTTCTGGCCGTCGTCGCGGGTGAGGACGAGCAGGGAGCGGCTGTGCCGGACCCGGGCGAGTTCGAGCACCTCGGGGGCCGTGGCGTCGTCCAGGATCAGCGGGATGCCGAGCCGCCGGGCGAGGGCGACGCCACGGGCCCGCGGGTCGCGTTCGATGGCCACCACCTGGTGGTCGGTGGCGCGCAGCCGGGCCAGCACGCGGGTGCCGACCATGCCGAGGCCGACCAGCACGATGTGCCCGCTGACGTCGTCGTCGGGCGGATGGTTCGCGGAGGCGGTGCGGAAGGCCTCGGTGGCGTTCATGGTCGCCGCGACGACCAGCGGCAGTACCGCCAACCCGACGAATCCGGCGAGCAGTTGGAGGACGCGACGGGCGGGCGACTCCTCGGTGGCCGGGTCGCCCATGGTGAAGATGTCCAGCAGCGGCAGATAGATGTTCTTCCACCACGGGTGTTCGTCGGCGAAGAGCGCGGTGGCGGTGGAGAGTCCGACGACCACCGCGGCCAACGCACCGTAGACGGCGGCGAGTTGATGGGAGAGGAAGACCTTCCAGGGCAGGTGCGCCAGCCGTCGGCGCAGCCAGCCGCGCAGCCGCGGACGGCGCGCCCCCGCGGCCGGTTCGGAGGCGTGCGTGACCTCCTCCAGCATCAGCCGCCCGTGCGTGGACTGCCGGTGGTGGGCGGTGCGGTCGTCGGGCAGCAGCTGTGTCCCGTCCTCCCCGGGCGTCTCCGGGCTGTCCTGGCTCGCCGGGTCGTCCTGATGCGCACCGGACAGCACGGCCAGCGTGGCCAGATCGGTGCCCTGCGGTGCGGTCCGCGCGGGCCGTACGACCCCGCGGAACACCTTGCCCTCGACCTGGAGGGTGTGGCCGTGCCCGACGGCGGCGGCCGCGACGAGTTCCGGTACGGCGGTGTCGGCGTCGGAGAGCACGGTGGTGGAGGTGTCCTGCACCGGGGCCTCGCACAGTCCCGCCGCCCGGTCCAGCAGCCGCTCCAGATGCCGGCCGCGTTCCCGGTTGAACATGCGGACCACCAGCCGCACCGAGGGGTTGACGGTCCGCGCGAGCAGGGCAGCGGTCATGTTGACCTGGTCGTCGCGGTAGGTGAGGGCGAGCGCGGCGGCGCGTTCGACGCCCGCCGCGCGCAGGGTCCGCTCGTCGGGCCGCGCGGAGAGGTGCAGTTCGACCGGCGAGCCCGGGTCGCGGTGCAGTGCGGCGATCTCCGCCCCGTGCTCGTCGCTCGCGGACGGCAGCACGACGGTGACGACCTCGCCGCACACTCCGTCGAGTTCCACGGCCAGCCGGTGCGCGAGCCCGTCGTCGCCGCAGATCACCATGTGCTGGGCGCGCTGGGCGGGTTCCGTGCGGTCGGGAAGAGTTGACGTCACATCAGGCTGAACGGCCCGGCCCGCGAGGGCTGTTCCGGCCGTGTACCTGACAGCTCTCAAGATTGCGTCAAGGGAACGTCAAGACCACCCGCCCGTGCCCCGTCACCATGACGCAGGGTGTCCACCCCGGCCCGGCGACGCCCTTCCCCTCGCACGGAGCAATCACGGCAAAGCACCCCATAACCTCCCATTCCGCCGCCGCAGCCCGCTGACCGGCCAGTCTTAACGGAAGCTTGACGCCCGCGACGCCCTCAGCCGTGGGCCCTCGCGTCACTCTCCGCTTACGCTGGTGCCGCCGTCCGCGTGATGGCCGGAACCCACACGCTGAGCCGCACATCAGGAGCACGCCGATGGCCACCACCGAGCACCCCCCACCCAGTCGCCTGCGCGCCTGGATGCTGGAAGGCCTCTCCGACATGGGCAAGGGCACCGCCCACGCGGCGCCGCCGGCCGAGTCGGAGCCGGTCCACAAGGGGCAGCGCTGGTACCGCGTGATGTGCCTGACCGGTGTCGACTACTTCTCCACGCTCGGCTACCAGCCGGGCATCGCCGCCCTCGCGGCCGGCCTGCTGTCACCCATCGCGACGATCGTGCTGGTGATCGTGACCCTGGCGGGCGCGCTGCCCGTCTACCGGCGGGTGGCCGAGGAGAGCCCGCACGGCGAGGGCTCTATCGCGATGCTGGAGCGCCTGCTGTCGTTCTGGAAGGGCAAGCTCTTCGTCCTCGCCCTGCTCGGCTTCGCCGCGACCGACTTCCTGATCACCATCACCCTCTCCGCGGCCGACGCGGCCACGCACATGGTCGAGAACCCGCACCTGACCAGCGTTCTGCACGGCAGGCAGATGGTGATCACCCTGGTCCTGGTCGCCCTGCTCGGCGCGGTCTTCCTCAAGGGCTTCCTGGAGGCGATCGGCGTCGCGGTGGCCCTGGTGGTGGCCTACCTCGGCCTCAACGCCGTCGTCGTGGTGGTCGGCATGTGGCACGTGATCACCGCCGGGCACGTCGTCACCGACTGGACCAGCGCCCTGACGACCGAGCACGGCAACGTCTTCGCGATGATCGGCGTGTCCCTGCTGGTCTTCCCCAAGCTCGCGCTCGGCCTCTCCGGCTTCGAGACCGGCGTGGCCGTCATGCCGCACGTCCAGGGCGACTCGGACGACACCGAGGAGAACCCCAAGGGCCGGATCCGGGACACCAAGAAGCTCCTGACGGCCGCCGCCCTGATCATGAGCGTCTTCCTGATCGTCACGAGCTTCATCACCACCGTGCTGATCCCGGAGAAGGAGTTCAAGTCCGGCGGCCAGGCCAACGGCCGCGCCCTCGCCTACCTGGCCCACGACTACCTGGGCAACGCCTTCGGCACGGTCTACGACGTGTCCACGATCGCCATCCTCTGGTTCGCGGGCGCCTCCGCAATGGCCGGCCTGCTCAACCTGATGCCGCGCTACCTGCCCCGCTACGGCATGGCCCCGCACTGGGCCCGCGCCGTCCGCCCGATGGTCATCGTCTTCACCCTGATCGCCTTCCTGGTCACCTGGATCTTCGACGCCGACGTCGACGCCCAGGGCGGCGCCTACGCCACCGGTGTCCTGGTGCTCATGTCCTCGGCCGCGATCGCGGTGACCATCGCCGCCCGCCGCGCCGGGCAGAAGGGCTGGACCATCGGCTTCGCGGCGGTCTCGGCGGTCCTGTTGTACGTCACCGGCGCGAACGTCGTCGAACGCCCCGACGGCGTCAAGATCGGCGCCTGCTTCATCGCCGGCATCATCCTGGTCTCGCTGCTGTCCCGGCTGGCCCGCGCCTTCGAGCTGCGCGTGACCAGCGTGACGCTGGACCCGATGGCGGAACGTTTCATCCGGGACATGTCGAGCCGGAAGATACGGTTCATCGCCAACGAGCCCGACCAGCGCGACAAGGCCGAGTACCGCGACAAGATCGAGCAGATCCGCGCCGACAACGACATCCCCGGCGAGGACTTCGTCTTCGTCGAGGTCACGGTGACCGACCCGTCCGAGTTCGAGGCCGGCCTGAAGGTGAGCGGCGAGGTCCTGCACAACCGCTACCGCGTGCTGACCCTGGAGTCCTCCTCCATCCCGAACGCCCTGGCCGCGCTGCTCCTGCACGTCCGCGACAGCACCGGCTGCACCCCGCACATCTACTTCGAGTGGACCGAGGGCAGCCCGTTCGCCAACTTCCTGCGCTTCTTCCTGTTCGGCCAGGGCGAGGTCGCCCCGGTCACCCGCGAGGTGCTGCGCGAGGCGGAGCCCGACCGCGCGCGCCGGCCACGGGTGCACACCGGCTGAACCCCGGCCGGCCGCCGGGTTACGCGACCCGGGAGACGTAAGGAACGCGTCAGAATCCGCTCTCCCCGCGTCAGAAGAGCGTCAGCGGCGGGCCCACCCACTGGTGCGCCGACCTACCGTCGCCTCATGCGAAGGAGCACACCGCCGGCCCCGGCAGGCGACCGCCACTGGCGCGGCAGCGCCCGCCTCGCCGCGTGCTGCGCACTGGCCTTCTTCGCCATGACTCTGCTGGTCGACTGGGACGCGCGGACGCTCACCCCGGCCCGCGCGCTGCTCTGGCTCGCCCTCTCGGCGGCCGTCTTCACGGTCCTGCTCCCGCCCCGCGTGACCGCGGGTCCGGGCTGGCTCGCGGTCAGCGGCCCGGTGCACCGCCGCACGGTCCGCACGGACGCCCTGGTCTCGGTACGGCAGTACGAGGGCGCCTCCTGCCACCTTGCCCTGCGCGACACCGACGGCCACAACCTGGAACTCGACCCGCGCGTCCTGGTCGCCGACCCGCTGCTCTGGCACGAGCTGGACACGGGCGTACGTCGCTCACTGGAGCGCGGCACGCTCCGCCAGGGCACGGAGGTGCTGCGCCGCCTCGGCCACCGCATCGACGACGAGACCGCGCTGGCGGTACTCAGGGCGTCGGGACTCTCCTGAACACCCCGCGCCGCCACGGACGTACCACCACCTGCCCGAAGCCCATACGGCCGCGGATCTCGACGCCACACTCCCACAGGCCCCCCTCCGTGAAGACGAGGGTCACCTCGCCCCACTCCGAGTCGCTCTCCAGCCTCCGCGGGACCGCCCAGCCGTCCCCGCCGGCGACGCGCAGCACGTCCACGACCCGGTCCCGGTCCGGGTGCACGTCCGCCGAAGCCCGTTCGCGGCCCTATCGTGACCGCATGCAGAGCTACACAATCGGCCAGGCAGCACGGCTGCTCGGCGTCAGCCCCGACACCGCGCGCCGCTGGGCGGACGCCGGCCGGGTGGCGACCCATCGCGACGACAGCGGGCGGCGGCTCATCGACGGGCGGGCCCTGGCCGCGTTCTCCGTCGAGCTCGCCAAGGCCGGCACCAGCGAGGAGGAGACCTCGTACACCTCGGTGCGCAACGCCTTCCCGGGCATCGTGACCGCGATCAAACTCGGCGACGTGGCGGCCCAGGTCGAGATCCAGGCCGGTCCGCATCGCCTGGTCTCACTGCTGACCCGCGAGGCCGTCGAGGAACTCGGCCTGGAGGTCGGCATGGAGGCCACGGCCCGGGTGAAGTCGACGAACGTCCACATCGACCGAGCCTGACCCACCGAGCGCATCCGCACCGCCCGCCACTCCCGTCCCGTATGAACGCACATGCACACCCCATCCACCCATTGGTCCAGCTCATGCGATGTGACAGGAGACTTACACCTCGCATTTGCGCCAGTATGATCGGCGCACAGGAGAGGCCCGACGGGCTCCTCCACGAAGCGACATAGGGAGTGGACCCGTGATGACCCGTTCCGCGCGCCGGACCCGCCGGACTCTGCAGGTGGCCGGCGCAGGAGCCGCCGCACTGCTGGCCCTGAGCGCCTGTTCCTCCTCCGACTCGGACTCGAACTCCACCAAGTCCGACACCTCGGCCTCCGCCTCCTCGTCGCCGAAGCTGTCCGGCACCGTGACCGTCTTCGCGGCGGCCTCGCTGCAGGAGAGCTTCACGACGCTGGGCAAGGAGTTCGAGAAGGAGCACCCGGGCACGAAGGTGACCTTCAGCTTCGGCGGCAGCGACTCGCTCGCCGCGGGCATCACGGGCGGCGCCCCGGCCGACGTCTTCGCCGCGGCCAGCCCGAAGACGATGGCGATCGTGACGGACAAGGGCGACGCGGTCGGCACGCCGGCCACCTTCGTCCGCAACCAGCTGGAGATCGCCACCCTGCCGGGCAACCCGGACAAGGTCGCCTCCCTGAAGGACCTCACCAAGTCCTCCCTGAAGGTCGTGCTGTGCGACAAGACGGTGCCGTGCGGCGCCGCGGCACAGAAGGCGCTCGACGCGAGCAGCCTGAAGCTCACGCCGGTCTCCTACGAGGAGGACGTCAAGTCGGCCCTCAACAAGGTGGTGCTGAAGGAGGCCGACGCGGCGGTGGTCTACCAGACCGACGTGAAGGCGGCGGGCAGCAAGGTCGAGGGCGTGGAGTTCCCCGAGTCGGCGAAGGCCATCAACGACTACCCGATCGCCCTCCTGAAGAACGCCAAGAACCCCACCGCGGCCAAGGCGTTCATCCAGCTCGTGCAGTCCGCCGAGGGCCAGAAGGTCCTGAACGAGGCCGGGTTCCTCAAGCCGTGACCCCCACCGACAGGTCCGACGCCGCGGCCGACACCCTGGAGGGCGGCCCGCGGCGCGGACGTGTCCGCACGCCCCGCCGAGGCCCGGACACCACATGGGCCCACCCCACCGCCCGCCGCGGAGTCCCCCTCCCCCTGCTCATCCCGGCCCTCCTGGGCCTGGCCTTCCTCCTCCTCCCCCTGGTCGCGCTGCTCGTGCGGGCCCCGTGGAGCACGATGCCGGACCAGCTGACCAGCGCGGAGGTCTGGCAGGCCCTGCGCCTGTCGCTGATCTGCGCCACGGCGGCTACGGCGGCGAGTCTGGTCATCGGAGTCCCGTTGGCCTGGTTGCTGGCCCGCACGGACTTCCCGGGCCGAGGCTTCGTACGGGCCTTGGTCACCCTGCCTCTGGTCCTCCCCCCCGTGGTGGGCGGCGTGGCCCTCCTCCTCGCCCTGGGCCGCAACGGCGTGGTCGGCCAGTGGCTCGACTCCTGGTTCGGCATCACCCTCCCCTTCACGACCACAGGCGTCGTGGTCGCCGAGACCTTCGTGGCGATGCCGTTCCTGGTCATCAGCGTGGAGGGCACACTGCGCGCGGCCGACCCCCGCTACGAGGAGGCGGCAACCACCTTGGGCGCGTCCCGCTTCACGGCCTTCCGCCGGGTCACCCTCCCCCTGATCGCCCCCGGCATCGCAGCGGGCTCGGTCCTGGCCTGGGCCCGGGCACTGGGCGAGTTCGGCGCGACGATCACCTTCGCGGGCAACTTCCCCGGCCGCACCCAGACCATGCCGCTGGCCGTCTACTTGGCGCTCCAGAACAACCCGGAGGCAGCCATAGCCCTGAGCCTGGTCCTCCTGGCGGTCTCGATCACAGTCCTGGCAGCCCTACGAGACCGCTGGATGACACCCTCATGAACCACCCACCCAAGCCCCACGACACCCCCGAGCCGACCCCACACCCCCCGCCAACCACCCCCCGGCTCGACGGCACCCACCCGAACACCCCCTGGACGCCGTCCCGATGAAGAACACACCCTCCCCAGCCAACGACAACACCCAGCCCCTCCAGAGCCCCCCCACACCCGCCAGCGGCACCCACCCCCCACAGGACCCACCCGCACCCAGCAACGCCGCCCACCCCCCTCAAGACGAACCCGCACCCGCCAACGGCGCTCAACCCCCACAGGGGCCACCCGCACCCGACGACGAAAGTCGCACGGGTGGTGCGGGTGGGAACACAATCCCGGCCGAAGGCCGGGCCCCCACCACGCACCCGCACGCGCACTCGCACCCACACCCCCACCCACAAACCACCCCCGCCCTAGACGCCCACCTCGTCATCAACCGCCGCAACTTCACCCTGGACATCACCCTCACCGCAGCCCCCGGCGACGTACTCGCCCTCCTCGGCCCCAACGGCGCAGGCAAAACCACCGCCCTCAGAGCCCTCGCCGGCCTCACCCCCCTCACCACAGGCCACCTCCACCTGGACGGCACCCCCCTCCACCACACACCCCCCGAATCCCGCCCGGTAGGCGTCGTCTTCCAGGACTACCTCCTCTTCCCCCACCTCACGGCCCTCGACAACGTCGCCTTCGGCCCCCGCTGCCAGGGCGCGACAAAGGCGGAATCCCGAGCCGAGGCCGCAGCCTGGCTGCACCGCATGGACCTCACCGCACACGCCTCGGCCAAACCCCGCCACCTCTCCGGCGGCCAGGCCCAACGCGTAGCCCTCGCCCGAGCCCTGGCCACCAACCCCCGCCTGCTCCTCCTCGACGAACCCCTCGCCGCCCTGGACGCCCGCACCCGCCTCGACGTGAGGGCCCAACTACGCCACCACCTCGCCGAGTTCGAGGCGGTCGCAGTCCTCGTCACCCACGACCCCCTGGACGCCATGGTCCTGGCCGACCGCCTAGTCGTCATCGAACACGGCCGCGTGGTCCAGGAAGGCACCCCGTCCGACATCGCCCGCCACCCCCGTACCGACTACATCGCCCAACTCGTCGGCCTGAACCTCTACAAGGGCAGGGCGGACGGCCACACGGTCCACCTCGACGCGGGCCCGGCCATCACGACCACGGAGCTCCTCACCGGCGAGGTGTTCGTCGCGTTCCCACCCAGCGCCGTAACCCTCCACCGCGACCCGCCCACCGGCACCAGCGCCCGCAACCACTGGCGCTGCGAGGTGGCAGGCCTGGAGACCCACGGCGACCAGATCCGCGCCGACCTCACCGGCGAACTCCCCCTCGCCGCAGACCTCACCACGGTCGCCGCGGCCGAACTCGACCTGCACCCGGGTGCGTCGGTCTGGGCGACGGTGAAGGCGACGCAGACGCACGCGTACCCGGCGTAAAGCCCCCAAAGGCCTACGGTGTTGCCCATGACCCTGAGCATCCGCAACCAGCTCCCCGGCACCGTCACCACCATCACCCCCGGCGAGGCGATGGCGACGGTCGGCGTCCGTCTCTCCGGCGGCCAGACCCTCACCGCGGCGATCACCCGCGAGGCCGTGACCGACCTGGCCCTCGCCCCGGGCTCCGCGGTCCGCGCCCTGGTGAAGTCGACGGAGGTCTCCCTCGCCACCGGCCCGGTCGACGGCCTCTCCATCCGCAACCGGCTCCCCGGCACGATCACCGCCATCGCGTCCGGCGGCGCCATGGCCTCCGTCAAGGTCGCCGTGGAGGGAGGCGAACTGACCTCCGCGATCACCAACGAGGCGGCCCGCGACCTGGCCCTCGCGGAGGGCACCCAGGTCGTCGCCCTGATCAAGTCGACCGAGGTCTCCCTGGCCACGGCCTGAAAACACCAGGGCCCCGCCGAAGCGGGGCCCTGTCTCACCGCGCCGACCTCACGGCACCGACGTCAGTCCTCGTACGCGTCCAACGGCGGGCACGAGCACACCAGGTTCCGGTCCCCGAAGGCCTGGTCGATCCGCCGCACCGGCGGCCAGTACTTGTCCGCGGCCGACACCCCCGCCGGGAACACGGCCTCCTCACGCGGGTAGGCGTGCTCCCACTCCCCGCCCAGCGCGGCAGCGGTGTGCGGAGCGTTCCGCAGCGGGTTGTCCTCGGCCGGCCACTCGCCCGCGCCGACCTTCTCGATCTCCGCACGAATGGCGATCATCGCCTCGCAGAACCGGTCGATCTCAACCAGGTCCTCGGACTCGGTCGGCTCGATCATCAGCGTGCCGGCCACCGGGAAGGACATCGTCGGCGCGTGGAAGCCGTAGTCGATGAGCCGCTTGGCCACATCGTCCACCGACACCCCGGTCGCCTTGGTCAGCGGCCGCAGATCGATGATGCACTCGTGCGCGACCAGCCCGCCCGGGCCGGTGTAGAGCACGGGGTAGTGCGGCTCCAGCCGCTTGGCGATGTAGTTGGCGGACAGCACGGCCACCTGCGTGGCCCGCTTGAGCCCCTCACCACCCATGAGCCGTACGTACGCCCAGGAGATGGGCAGGATCCCCGCTGAACCCCAGGGCGCGGCCGAGATCGGCCCGACACCGGTCTCGGGACCGGCCGCCGGCTGCAGCGGGTGGTTCGGCAGATACGGCGCCAGGTGCGCACGCACACCCACCGGGCCGACGCCCGGACCGCCGCCGCCGTGCGGGATGCAGAAGGTCTTGTGCAGGTTCAGGTGGGACACGTCCCCGCCGAAGTGCCCCGGCTTGGCAAGCCCCACCAGGGCGTTGAGGTTCGCCCCGTCGACGTACACCTGCCCGCCGGCCTCGTGCACCTGCGCGCAGATGTCGGCGACATGCTCCTCGAACACACCGTGCGTCGAGGGGTACGTGATCATCAGCACGGCGAGCTCGTCGCGGTACTGCTCGATCTTCGCCCGCAGGTCCTCGACGTCGATCTCGCCGTCCTCGGCGGTCTTGACGACGACGACCTTCATCCCGGCCATCACGGCGCTCGCGGCGTTCGTACCGTGCGCGGACGACGGAATCAGACACACGGTCCGCTGCTCGTCCCCGTTGGCCCGGTGGTATCCGCGTACGGCGAGCAGCCCGGCAAACTCGCCCTGCGACCCGGCGTTGGGCTGCAGGGACACCTTGTCGTACCCGGTGACCTCGGCGAGCCGCTCCTCCAGCTCACGGATGAGCGTCAGATATCCCTGCGCCTGCTCGGCCGGCGCGAAGGGGTGCAGCTGCCCGAACTCGGGCCAGGTGACCGGCTCCATCTCGGTGGTCGCGTTGAGCTTCATGGTGCAGGAGCCCAGCGGGATCATGCCGCGGTCGAGCGCGTAGTCGCGGTCGGCCAGCCTGCGCAGGTAGCGCAGCATGGACGTCTCGGAGCGGTGCTGGTGGAAGACGGGGTGGGTGAGGTAGTCGTCATCGCGCAGCAGCCCCTCGGGAATCGCCTCCCCGACGGCCGCGTCCAGCGCCTCGATGTCCCCCTCGACCCCGAACGCGCCCCACACGGCGGTGAGTTGGGCCCGCCGCGTCGTCTCGTCACAGGCGATCGACACATGGTCGGCGTCGACGAGGTGCAGATTGACCCCGTTCTCCCGAGCGGCGGCGACGACCTCGGCGGCCCGCCCGGCGACACGCACGGTCAGCGTGTCGAAGTACGAACCGTGCACGACCTCGACCCCACCGGCCGCGA
This sequence comes from Streptomyces cylindrosporus, assembly GCF_022698165.1. Lineage (GTDB taxonomy): Bacteria > Actinomycetota > Actinomycetes > Streptomycetales > Streptomycetaceae > Streptomyces > Streptomyces cylindrosporus. Next base: position 12,120 of record NZ_JALDAY010000021.1, on the reverse strand, counting down.
GCCCCGCGGCAAGGACGGTGGCGTACCGGTGGGTCCGCCCGGCGATGCTCTTCAGCCCCTCCGGCCCGTGGTACACGGCGTACATGCCGGCCATGACCGCGAGCAGCACCTGCGCGGTACAGATGTTGCTGGTGGCCTTCTCCCGCCGGATGTGCTGCTCACGCGTCTGCAGCGCCAGCCGGTACGCCTTGTGCCCGTCCGCGTCCACGGACACACCCACGAGCCGCCCGGGCAGGCTGCGCGCGAACTTCTCGTGCACGGCCATGTAGCCGGCGTGCGGCCCGCCGAAGCCCATCGGCACGCCGAACCGCTGCGTCGTACCGACCGCGATGTCCGCCCCGAGCTCCCCGGGCGACTTCAGCAGCGTCAGCGCGAGCAGATCGGCGGCGACGGTGACGAGGGCGCCGAACTCGTGCGCCTGGTCGATGAGCGGCTTGATGTCGCGTACGGCACCGGAGGCGCCCGGGTACTGGACGAGCACGCCGTTGATCTCACGGGAGGCGATCTCGGCCGGGATGCCGGCGCTCAGGTCGGCGACCACCACCTCCACACCGGTCGGCTCGGCCCGCGTCTGGATCACGGCGACGGTCTGCGGAAGGACGTCCGCGTCGACGAGGAAGAGCCCCTTCTTGTTCTTCCCCATGCGCCGGGACAGAGCCATGGCCTCGGCGGCGGCCGTGCCCTCGTCCAGCAGCGAGGCGCCGGAGGTGGGCAGCCCGGTGAGGTCGGCGACCATGGTCTGGAAGTTGAGGAGGGCCTCCAGCCGCCCCTGGGAGATCTCCGGCTGGTACGGGGTGTAGGCCGTGTACCAGGCCGGGTTCTCCATGACGTTCCGCAGGATCACGGGCGGCGTGAAGGTGCCGTAGTACCCGAGCCCGATCATCGAGTCGAGCACCTGGTTCCGGTCGGCCAGCGACCGCAGCTCGGCCAGCACCTCGGCCTCGGTACGCGCCCCGGGCAGATCGAGAGCGTCCGCGTTCTTGATCACATCCGGCACCGCGGCGGCGGTGAGCTCGTCCAGGGAGCCGTACCCGACCTGGGCGAGCATCTTGGCCCGCGCCTCGTGATCGGGGCCGATATGACGCTGCTCGAAGGGAATCCCCTGTTCGAGCTCGGAGAGCGGAATGCGGTGGGCGGTCATTGCGGAGGCCTCCTGGTCTGACGCGACCTTCGAGGGGCACCCCGGCGCGGGTACCCCGACGGCCTCCCCCTCTGTCATCTCAACCTGAGAGCTTCACCGGGTCGCCCAAGAGCTCCCGGTTTTCACCGTCGGTGAGAGCGGAAGCCGTCGACACCCGCCCTGCTTTCCAGAGTGACCTCGTCCGTGCGGTACGTGTGCCTGAGAGATTCCGGGGAGGATTTGCTCCTTCGGCGCTTCCGGACGATCTCCGGAAGACTCTCCCGCACGGGGTCAGCAGCCGCTGCCAGCCTACCAAGCGAGCACCTCACCCGGGCGTTCGAGTGGCCACCTTCACCAATGTGCTCTTTTGTAGTGCTTACGAATGAGTTGCGACCAAGTGGAGGGCCCGTGCAGACCGACATCGATCCGCGCAACCTGATCGGCCGCAAGGCGTTCGACCGCAACGGCACGAAGATCGGCACGATCGACGAGATCTACCTCGACGACGCGACCGGCGTGCCGGAGTGGGCGGCCATACGCACCGGCCTCTTCTCCCGGGACGCCTTCGTCCCCCTGGAGCCCAGCGAACTCGTCGAAGGCACACTCCGCATCCCCTTCGACCGCACCCTGATCAAGGACGCCCCCGACTTCGGCGTGGGCCGCCACCTGTCCCCCGAGCAGGAACTCCAGCTCTACCACCACTACGGCCTGGACGTGGCTCCCCCACCCCCTTTCCCGGACCGGGATTTCGGCAACTTGGCAGGCACGGAGGACGCGGACGCGTAGGGCAGCCCGGGGACAGCGGTACCGCCTAGCCGCCCACCCCACCCACCGCGGCCCCCGGTCTCTCCACCACCAGCGGCAACGGCTCAGCCGGCTCCAGCTCAGGATCATCGACCCGGAACGTCCGCACCCGCCCCACCTCCGACTGCGGCGTCTCGAACCGCACGGTCACCCGCCCGAGCCCGCTCCCCTGCACCCACCCGTGCCCGAACTCGGCATGCCGCACATCGTGCCCCGCAGCCCACCGCCGCTCGCCATGCGCCGCCTGCGCCTCCACAGCCCCCTCGCTCCCCTCCTCCACCGAGTGCTCCGCAGCCGCCTCCTCGCTCTCCCCCACCCCCGCGGCCTGCGCGAACAGGTCCTCCTGCGTGTAGTCCGCAAGCCCGCTCACCCCGACCCCCAGCAACCGCACACCCCCCGTCGTGTCCACGGAATCCAGCAACCGAGCCGCGGCCTCCCGCACCACAGCCGGATCGTCCGTGGGGCCCCGCAAGGTCTCGGACCGGGTCAGCGTCGAGAAGTCGTACCGACGCACCTTCAGCACGATCGTCCGCCCCGACAGCCCGGCCCCCCGCAGGCGCCGCACACACCGGTCCGCCAGCCGCTGCACCTCCATCCCCACTCTCAGCCGGTCATGGATGTCCACGTCGTACGTGTCCTCGACCGACACCGACTTGGCCTCCCGCTCGGCCACCACGGGCCGGTCGTCCCGCGCCAGTGCCATCGCGTACAGCGCATGCCCGTGCGCCTTCCCCAGCAGCCGTACGAGCTCGTCCTCCCCCGCCTCGGCCAGCTCGTCGACCGTGGTGATCCCGGCCCGCCGCAGATGGTCCCCCGTGGCCGGCCCCACCCCCGGCAGGATCCGCACCGGCATCGGCCCCAGCAGCGCCCGCTCGGTCCCCGGCTCGATCAGCACCAGCCCGTCCGGCTTCGCCTCCTCGGACGCGATCTTCGCGAGCATCTTGGACGCGGCGAGCCCCACGGACCCGGTGAGCCCCGTGCCCGCCCGTATGTCGGCCCGCAGCTTCTCCCCCACCAGCCGCGCCGACGCCTCGTCCCAAGCCGCCTCCCCGGCCTCCAGATCCACGAACGCCTCGTCCAGGCTGAGCGGCTCCACCAGCGGCGACAACGCGTGCAGCAGCCCCATCACCTGCTCGCTGATCGCCCGGTAGAACCCGAAGCGCGGCACGAGATACGCGGCGTTCGGCGCCAGCCGCCGCGCCTGGGCCATCGGCATCGCCGACCGCACCCCGAAGACCCGCGCCTCGTACGAGGCCGTGGCCACCACCCCACGCGGCCCCAGCCCGCCCACGACGACGGCCTTCCCCCGCAGACTCGGCTTGGACGCCTGCTCCGCCGAGGCGTAGAAGGCATCCATGTCGAGATGCAGGATCGTGGGCGCGTTTCTCACATCTCCGATGCTGCCCTACGCCACTGACAATGGCCCCGAACGACCGTCCGGGGCCTCTGCCCTCACCAGCCCCCGCGTGCGCTCAGACAGCCCGGTTGCGCCGCCGCGCCAGCTCGTCCGCGGGGTTCTGCCCGATCAGGGTCTCGCCGGTGTCGATCCGCTCGCCGTGCAGCTGCGACAGCGCGCTCTCGACGTCCCGCCACACCACCCCGACGGCGATCCCGAAGACGCCCTGGCCGCCCTGGAGGAGCGCGTGGACCTCGTCGGGCGAGGTGCACTCGTAGACCGTGGCGCCGTCGCTCATCAGCGTCATGCGCTCCAGGTCCCGAAAGCCCCGCTCACGCAGATGCTGCACCGCGGTCCGGATGTTCTGCAGCGACACGCCGGTGTCCAGGAACCGCTTGACGATCTTCAGGACGACGACGTCCCGGAAGCTGTACAGCCGCTGCGTCCCCGACCCGTAGGCGGGTCGCACGCTCGGCTCGACGAGTCCGGTGCGCGCCCAGTAGTCCAGTTGCCGGTAGGTGATGCCGGCGGCGGCACATGCCGTCGGCCCGCGATAGCCGATCTGCTCGGACGCCATGGACGTCGCCCCTCCGCTGCTCGGCACGGCCGCCGGTCGCTGCGGAGCGTGATCGGCCGCGCTGCTGTGAAGCGGGTACGGGCCGCCCTCCCCCAGACTCCGTCCGGGGGCACCCCCAGCCGTACCGTCGCCGCTGCTTCTCACGCCGACCTCCGTCCTTGACCTGCCTCCTCGACGGTAGGCAGCCACCAGGGGTGCGTCAACGACCGCCACACTCGGCACGCCGAGTGATAATCACCCTAGGAGTGGTTTCCCGTACCCCACCGCGGGGAAAGGCTAGCCGAATGCGCTCGGGACGGGCCGCAGGACTCTCTCACGCGCCGGTGGCAAATGCCGGCATTTCAGTGGTGACCGGACACGACCGACCCGTCACGGACCGCTGATCCGCCGAATCGGCCGCGTCTCACTGGCTGCTGGTGCCGAAGTCCTCCGGCGAGATCTGGTCGAGGAACTCGCGGAACTTCTCCACCTCGTCCTCCTGCTCGTCGGGGATCGCGATGCCCGCGTCGTCGAGCACGCCGTCGCTGCCGTAGATCGGCGTCCCGGTGCGCAGGGCCAGCGCTATGGCATCGGACGGACGGGCGCTCACCTCGACCCCGCTGGCGAAGACCAGCTCCGCGTAGAAGACGCCCTCACGCAGATCCGTGATGCGCACTTCGGTGAGCTCCTGGCCGACGGCCTCCAGCACGTCCTTGAACAGGTCGTGGGTCAGCGGTCGTGCGGGGGCCATGCCCTGCTGGGCGAAGGCGATCGCCGTCGCCTCCCCGGGCCCGATCCAGATGGGGAGGTAGCGGTCGCCTCCCACTTCACGCAGGAGCACGATCGGTTGGTTGGAGGGCATTTCGACCCGGACACCTACGACATCGAGCTCGTTCACACAGCAACCCTAGGACGTGCCCGGGACGTTTGGGTAGTCGGGCAGAGAACGGGGGGCCTATCCGGCCTTCGCACACCCGCCCGGCTCAGGGCAGGCGTACGCCGAGCGCGGTCTGCACGAGGGCCGCGTGCAGCCGCACCGTGAGCGCCGCCAGTTCCTTCGTACGGGCCTCGGCGTGCGCTCTGGTCTGCGGATTGCGGTGGCGCTTGAGCGGGGCCACCACCTGGTCCACGAGCCCGGCCTCACGGTCCGCGGCGGCTTTCATCGCCCGAAGGTGGCGCGGCTCGATCCCGAACCGTCCCAGCTCCACGACGAGCGAGGCCACGGTGACCGCCTCGGCGTCGTAGGCACCGTCGGGCAGCGGTGCGAGGAGTCCGTACGACTCCCACTCCTGGAGCTCCTCGTCGCCGATGTCGGCCGCCGCGAGTAGCTCGGCCCGCCCGATCCGGGCCGCGGTGGGGCCCTCGGAGACCTCCAGGACGGGCTCCCCGTCCCGCTGACGGCCCACGGTGGGCAAGGGGGCCGCCTCGCCGCGCTCCATGGCGTCCAGGTGCTCTCGGATCACCTTGAGGGGCAGATAGTGGTCCCGCTGCATTCTCAGGACGTGACCGAGGCGCTCGACGTCCCCCGCGGTGAATTTCCGGTACCCCGAGGGGGTCCGCTGCGGCTCGATCAGCCCTTCCGACTCCAGGAACCGGATCTTGGAGATGGTCACTTCGGGGAACTCGTCGCGCAGCACGTTCAGCACCGTGCCGATGCTCATCAGCCCACTGTCCGTGGCGGCGGTGCCGTGGCCGGCACCACCGCTCGGTGTTTGAAGCATGGACCTTCCCTGGGGATTCCCCGGACCGGGCCGGGGCGGCTCAGTAGCCGCGCTGGCTCGCGTAGAACACCAGCCGGTACTTGCCGATCTGCACCTCGTCGCCGTTGTTCAGGCCGACCTGGTCGATCCGCTCGCGGTTGACGTACGTGCCGTTGAGGCTGCCCACGTCGGCCACCGTGAACGAGCCGTCCGCGCCGCGGCGGAACTCCACGTGCCGGCGCGAGACCGTCACGTCGTCCAGGAAGATGTCGCTCTGCGGGTGACGCCCGGCCGTGGTCAGGTCGCCGTCCAGCAGGAAGCGGCTGCCCGAGTTCGGCCCGCGGCGGACCACCAGGAGCGCGGAACCCATCGGGAGCGCGTCCACGGCCGCCTGCGCCTCGGGAGAGAGGGCCGGCAGCTGGGTCTGGCCGGTGGCCTCGGCGTCGTACGCCTCGAGGCCGGAAATGGAGATCGTGGACGTGGTCTCGGACGGTCGCTCGGGAGTGGCCCCGGGCCGCAGGGGAGCGCCGCAGTTGGAGCAGAAGCGGCTGTTCTCCGCGTTGCGGTTACCGCACCTCGTACACACCAGGGCCGACATAGGGGAAAACCCTCCACCCGTACTTGAGGTTGACGGTTGCCCGAAACCTATGCCGCCGGACTGCGCAGGGTCAACAGACGGCGCGCCCTGACCTCCGGAAATGTCACCGCCCGGACCAGCGACCTGATCGCGGAACAGGGGCCGCTGACCCTCTGCGTCTGGCTGTGCGCGATGGCGAGCGGTCGCGTTGCTGTCGCTGCCCTCTCGCGCGCTCTTGCCGAACAACCTCTGAAACAACTTCACGGGCGATTCCCCTTGACCGAAACAGACCCGCCCGTGGGGCAGGACGAACCCTGACTCAATACGCCGGCCGACCCGGACATCCTCACAACGTCCGTAACCACCAGACAGTTTCCACCACGCACCACCCATTCGGTGCGCCGACCCCCCGCAACCTCATGCCCCTGCCGGACGTCCCCCATGCACCCCCGGTTCACTGGGAGGACGACCGAGCGTAGTCAGGCTGCTTCGCCGCTCGCAAGGCATCAACGACGATCTTGCTCGATCGCTCCACGGTGACCGTGGCCTGCTCCTTCTCGAGAGTCTGCACCACGCCTCCAGGGATGTTGAGCGCCGGTTCGAGGTCCTCCGGCTTGCCGATGACCTTGAAACGATAGGGAGCGTTGATCTTGTTCCCGTCGACGCTCACGCTCTTGCCCGAGTCCGTGAGATAGGTGCCCGCCACCACACGCACGTCGTTCACCTGGATCGCCTCCGCCCCGGCCGCGCGCAGCTCCTGGATCGCGTCGAGCAGCATGTCCGCCTCGACCGTCCCCTTCGTGTCCTCGATCGTCATCGTGATGCCGGGTCCCTGCGCGGCCACCGTGCCCGCCAGAATGCCGAGTTGCTTCTCCTTCTCGACCGTCTGCTTGCGGGCCTCCTCGGCCTGGTCGGAGCTGTTCTCCAGCTCGTCGCGCTGCTTCTCCAGTCCCTGCTTCTCGTCCTCAAGACGCTGAGTACGGTCGTCGAGTTCATCGAGGATGCGAACAAGATCTTCCTGACGCGCACCGCGCAGCGCACTGTCGCTGTCGCTGTTCGAGGCGACCTGGACGGCCAGCCCGAAGCCGAGGCCGAACAGCAGCAGGGCGACGATGAGTTGGGCCCGGGTGACGCGCGGCGGCCACAGGCCCTTGGCCAGCCGCTGCCGGCCGGTCAGCTCGGGCTGCTTCTCCTCCGGAGCGTCGGCCGCGCCCTCGGAGGTCTCCGCGGGCACTTCTTCGGGCAGCTCCTTGCGCAGCCTGTTCTCGGGCGTCTCTTCCTTGTCGGTCATCGGCCTCACGCCCGGAACACGTGCCGGCGGATCGCGGCGGCGTTCGAGAAGATGCGGATACCGAGAACGACGACGACACCGGTGGACAGCTGGGCGCCGACGCCCAACTTGTCGCCCAGGAACACGATCAGCGCGGCGACGACCACGTTCGACAGGAACGAGACCACGAAGACCTTGTCGTCGAAGATGCCGTCGAGCATGGCCCGCAGACCGCCGAAGACGGCGTCCAGCGCCGCGACGACGGCGATCGGCAGATAAGGCTCGACGACCGCCGGAACCTCAGGCCGGACCAACAGTCCGGCCACGACTCCCACGACGAGGCCCAGTACGGCGATCACGATGTGCCCTTCTCAGTTTTCTCGGTGCTCGGCTGTGCTGTACGTACGATCACACTCGGTGCTGCGGGCAGCCGGAGGTCGTCCTCGACGGAAATGCCCGTCCGGATGCCGTAGTTCTCCTGCAGGGCGTGCAGATACAGCCCGTCGGCGCTGTCCTGGAACCTGGTGCTCAACTGCTTGCCGTTGCCCACGGCGAGCACCGTATAGGGCGGAACCAGGGGCTTGTTGTCGACCAGTATCGCGTCACCCGCGGCCCTGATCGCCGACAGTGCCGTCAGCCGCTGCCCGTTGATGGAGATGGCCTCGGCCCCCGACTCCCACAGCCCGTTGACCACGCGCTGCATGTCGCGGTCGCGGACCCGGCCGGTGTCGGAGAAGTCGGAGGTCTCACGCGGGTTGCCGTTGCCGCCGCTGGTCGCTTCCTTGGCGTCGTTGACGACCAGTTTCACGCCCGGTCCGTGTACTTCGACGGCGCCGGAAAGGACGCCCACGAGTTCGCTCTGGTCGCCGCTGCCGCTCTTCTTGAGGGCTTCGCGCTGGCTCGCGCTCACGTCGTCGCGGAGCTTGTCGACGGAGCCCTCCAGCTTGTCCGCGGCGGCCGTCTCCCGGTCGATGCGGTCGATCAGCTCCTGGCGCTCCTTGGCCACGACCGGAGCCGCCACGCGTGCCTGTGCCGCACCGACGGTGACCACCAGGGCGGCGAGCACGAGTCCGGCGGCCAGCCCCAGCTTGGCTCGGAGGGTGTTCGGCATCCCGCCGGCGCCCTCCGCCTTCTTCCGGGCGGCGGCCTCGGCGTATCCGTCGTCGAGGCTGTGATCCATGACGTTGGTGAGCAGCGACATGGATGCGTCCGGACGCGAGGGTCGCGTGGGTGTGCTCCGAACGGGGGGCTGCTGCGGCATGCCGCACATCGTCGCATGTCGCGACCACTACCTCCGAATGGCCCCACCGGCGTGCCGGACAGGCCCCCTTGAGGACACCTGCCCGGCACGCGCGCGTGCTGCTTCTCTCAGCGCCCGGCGCTGTCCACGACCGCCGACCACTCGTCGAGCAGGGCCTGCGCGGAGGCGTCGTCCGGCCCTTCCGCCCACAGATGGGTGACCGCCTCCGCCGGGTCGGGCAGCACCATCACCCAGCGCCCGTCGGTCTCCACCACCCGCACGCCGTCGGTGGTGTCCACGAAGCGGTCTCCGGCCTCCTCGACGACCCGCCGCATCACAAGTCCCTTGACGGCCCAGGGAGTCGCCAGATCCCGCTTCAGGACGTGCGCACGCGGGATCCGTGCGTCGATCTGGCTGAGCGTGAGCTGCGTCCGCGCCACCAGCCCGATCAACCGTACGAAGGCCGCCGTACCGTCGAAGACACTGCTGAACTCCGGGACGATGAAGCCGCCCTTGCCGTCGCCGCCGAAGATGGTCGACTCGTCACGTCCGACCCGGGTCAGGTCATCGGGCGAGGTGGTCGTCCACTCCACCTGTGTCCCGTGGTACGCCGCCACCTGCTCGGCGATACGGGTCGTGGTAACCGGCAGCGCCACACGCCCGCTGCGCCGCTCCGCCGCCACCAGGTCGAGCATCACGAGCAGCGCCCGGTCGTCCTCGACGATCCGCCCCTTCTCGTCGACCAGCGACAGCCGCTCGCCGACGGGGTCGAAGCGCACACCGAAGGCGGCACGAGAGGACGCGACGATCTCACCGAGCCGAACCAGCCCCGACCGCCGTACGTCGGCGGTCTCGGTGGGCCGGGACTCGTCGAGCCCCGGGTTGATGGTCAGCGAGTCCACGCCCAACTTGCCGAGCAGGCTGGGCAGCACAAGCCCCGCACTGCCGTTCGACGCGTCGACGACGACCTTCAGCCCGGACTCGGCGATCCCGGTAGTGTCGACATTGCGCAGCAGCGACCCGGTGTACGAGTCGAAGACGCTGGCCGGGAAGTGCAGATCCCCGATCTCACCTGGGAACGCACGCCGGTACTCCTGCCGCGCGAACACCCGGTCCAGCTTCCGCTGACTGCCCTGCGACAGGTCGGCGCCCTGCCCGTCGAAGAACATGATGTCCACGGAGTCCGGCACCCCGAGTGTGGTCCGGATCATGATCCCGCCGGCACTGCCCCGCGCGGTCTGCTGCCGGGCAACCGGCAACGGTACGTTCTCCAGGTCTCGTACGTCGATGGCGCTGGCCTGCAGAGCGGAGATCACCGCCCGCTTGAGGGCACGCGCACCACGGGAGTGGTCGCGGGCCGTGGTGACGGTGGAGCCCTTCTTGAGCGTCGTCGCATAGGCGCCGGCGAGGCGCACCGCGAGTTCGGGCGTGATTTCCACGTTCAGGATGCCGGACACCCCGCGGGCGCCGAAGAGATGGGCCTGCCCCCTCGACTCCCAGATGACCGAGGTGTTGACGAAGGCGCCGGCCTCGATGGTCTTGAACGGGTAGACCCGGACATTGCCCTGAACGATCGATTCTTCACCGATCAGGCACTCGTCACCGATGACCGCGCCGTCCTCGATCCGTGCGGCACGCATGATGTCGGTGTTCTTTCCGACGACACAGCCACGAAGATTGCTGTGCTGCCCGACGTACACGTTGTCGTGGACGACGGCCTTGTGCAGAAAGGCGCCGCTCTTCACGACGACGTTCGAGCCCACGACGGTGTGCTCACGGATTTCCGCACCGGCCTCGACCTTGGCGTAGTCGCCGATGTAGAGCGGCCCGCGCAGAACGGCATCGGGATGCACTTCAGCACCTTCCGCCACCCACACACCCGGTGAGATCTCGAAGCCGTCGAGCTCGACGTCGACCTTGCCCTCCAGGACGTCGGCCTGGGCCTTCACATAGCTCTCGTGCGTGCCGACGTCCTCCCAGTAGCCCTCGGCGACATAGCCGTAGATCGGCTTGCCCTCCTTCATCAGCTGCGGAAAGACATCGCCGGACCAGTCGACGGGCACATCGGCCTCGACATAGTCGAAGACCTCGGGCTCCATGACGTAGATGCCCGTGTTCACGGTGTCGGAGAAGACCTGCCCCCAGGTCGGCTTCTCCAGGAAACGCTCGACCTTCCCCTCTTCGTCGACGATCGTGATGCCGAATTCCAGCGGATTGGGCACACGGGTCAGACAGACGGTGACGAGCGCACCCTTTTCCTTGTGGAAATTGATGAGCTCGGTGAGATCGAAGTCGGTCAGCGCATCGCCGGAGATGACGAGGAAAGCATCGTCCTTCAACGCCTCTTCGGCGTTCTTGACGCTTCCGGCGGTACCGAGTGGCTTCTCCTCGTTGGCATAGGAGAGCTCCATTCCGAGCTCTTCTCCGTCGCCGAAGTAGTTCTTGACCAATGAGGCCAGGAACTGGACAGTTACGACGGTCTCGTTCAGCCCATGCCTTTTGAGCAGCCTCAGCACATGCTCCATGATCGGGCGGTTGGCCACAGGCAGGAGCGGCTTGGGCATGCTAGAGGTCATGGGGCGAAGGCGTGTGCCTTCACCTCCGGCCATCACGACGGCCTTCATGTCGGAAGCGTCCTCCTCAAAGAGACGACGGTCTAGCCGACTTCACCCGTCAAGATTGTCCCGCACTTTTCCGCCGGAAGCCATCGAGCCACTACGGCCGGGCAATCGACGAGTTCAGTCGGCCATGGCGTCCGCACGGACCAGGCGGCGGACTTGTACCACGTAGAGGACTCCTGCCCACCAGTACAGGGTTGTACCCCAACCTGCGAACGCCCATCCGAAAATAGCAGCGAGTGACGAGATCCATCCACTTCCGTCACTGAGCAGGAGCAACGGGAAGGCGTACATCAGGTTGAAGGTGGCCGCCTTCCCCAGGAAGTTCACCTGCGGCGGCGGATAGCCGTGCCGCCTGAGGATGCCCACCATCACCAGCAGGACCAGCTCTCGCGCCAGAAGTACAGCGGTCAACCAGATTGGCAGAATCTCGCGCCAGGTGAGACCGACCAAAGTCGAGAGAATGTAGAGCCGGTCGGCCGCGGGATCGAGAAGCCGGCCCAGACTGCTGATCTGGTTCCAACGACGTGCGAGCTTGCCGTCCAGGTAGTCGCTGATCCCGCTCAGGGCCAGCACCAGCAGCGCCCAGCCGTCGCTCTTCGGCCCCCCGAACTCGGGCCGGAGAATCAGCCACAGGAAGATCGGTACGCCGACGAGACGCGCCATGCTGAGGATGTTGGGGATGGTGAGGACCCGGTCCGTCTGGACGCGGGTCTCCTGGACCTCCACCCGGGGGCCTCCTGTGGGAAACGAGCCAACGATGCCCCCTGACCTTACCTCAACGCAAAAAAGCTCTGGCTCTTGGGCTTGTGTACCCAAGAGCCAGAGCTCTAAAAGAA
>NZ_JALDAY010000020.1 GCF_022698165.1 Streptomyces cylindrosporus | reverse complement strand
CGATGAACTACTCCTCGATTTCCGGCATGTGTGGGGAACGGCCCTTCAGGCAGCCGTCAGGGTCTTGCGGTACCAGTGCGCGGCGCCCTGGAACCCGTCGTCGAAACCGGCCCCTGGATCAAGGCCCAGGTCGGACCAGAGCGGCTCACTGCCGAAGAAGTGATCGGTCGTCAGCATGTCGAGCGCGGAGGGCGGTTGGCCGTGCGCCGCGAGGATCGTGCGGGCCCGCTCGACCGTGAGCTCCCGGTCCGGCCAGGGAGTCGCCGTGCACTCGGCGACGGCCCGCAGGACGGTGTCCGCCCTGACCGGTACCGGGTGGGCGGCGTGATAGACCGGCGCGGTCAGCGCGGAGCGGGGTGCGAGGGCGGTGGCCACCAGGAGCCGGGCCAGGTCCCGTACCGCGATGACCGACATGAGGGACGGCCAGCCGGCCACCGTGCCCGGCAGGGTGCGCAGGATCCGGATCAGCCCGGGGCCCACCCAGGTGTCGCCCTCCCCGTAGACCAGATGGGGCCGCAGGACGGTGCCGCCGACCGAGAGGACGGCGTCCTCGGCGACGGCCCGGGTGCGGGACGTGGGGGATCCGGGATTACGGCTCAGCTCCTCCGGTCGGCCACCGCGGAAGACTCCGCGGCCGTAGACGGAGGCGGTACTGAGGTACACGATGCGGGAGACCCCCGCGCGGCGCGCCTCCGCCACGAGGGCGGTCGTACCAAGGGCGTTGACGGCCTCGTTGGCCTCGACGGTCCCGCCGATCTGTGAGGCGCAGTGGATCACGACGTCGACGCCGTCGCACACACCCCGCAGGCTCGCGGGGTCGGCCAGATCGCCGTGGACGACACGGCGGCCGGAGTCCGGCCCGGTCCGGCGGCGCGCCATGACCCGCAGGCCGATCTGCCGCTGCTCCGCCTCGCGGACCACATGGCCGCCCACGAAACCGGACGCGCCAGTGATCATGATGGTAGGCACTTCGCTACCCTCCCCCCGTCAGGTGAGCCGCTCAGCGTGTGCGAGGGCTCAATATCATTTCGGCGCAGAAGACGGCCTCCCCCTGCTGTGTGCCGCGCACCTGCACCATGACCTCGCCCGTGTCGCCGAGCCGCTCGGGGCGGGCCTCGATCCAGCACGGGGCGTCGAACTCGGCATAGCGCATGAAGTCGCTCTTCAGTTCGAGCAGAAGAGCGTCCGGCATCCCCGTCGAGACATGGGCGGCCTGCCGGGCGGCCTCCAGCAGCACCATCCCGGGAACGTGGTCCACCGGGTGGTCGAAGTAGGTCGGATGAGCGGTGTCGACCCGCAGCTCCCAACGGTTCACGGTGCCCGGCTCCGGCTCGGCGAGGACGACGTGCCGGGTGCTGGTGTGACCCACGGCGGCCGGGTCGATCGCCGGCAGCGGCGTGCGGTCGGTCGTGGTGGGACGTCCGCCGCGCAGCCGGCTGTGGACGCCGGGACTCATGCAACGGAAGCCGGCTCCGGCGGTGGCCAGCGCCTTTCCGCCACGGAGCACGGTGACGCCGTACCGCATCCCGCAGAGGGAGCGGCCCCGGCGGACGATGTCGCAGCAGACCGTGCGCAGTTCGACCTCGGTGGGGACCGCGTCCGCGACCAGGAGCTCGGGCGCGGCGGCGAAGGAGATGTCCTCCATCAGGAACTGGTAGCCGAAGGGCACCCCGAACTCGGCGTGGGCCAGCAGGGAGCCGACCTGGCGGACGGACTCGACCACCAGCATCGGGTCCTGGTAGCCGCCCTCCCGGGCGAAGAGCGAGTGGCTCCGCGGCCACTGGGCTCTGACTATGAAGCCCTCCTGGCCCTCGGGGCCCTGGAGTTCCTCGGCTTCCCAGCCGGTGAGGAGGACTTCGGAGACGGCGGCGCGATGGACGTACTCGCGCGGCACCGTGGCGGTCAGTCGCGGCAGAGTCTTCAGGTCCCGCATGTGCAGCACTCCTGTCGGTTTCCGGGCAGGGGGCAGCACGCCGGACATCGGCACTCCCCCTTGGCCGATCTCTTGGACTCCAAGATACAGACAGGTCAGTTCGTTTTTTCAAGTAAAGATTTGATCCCGTAACCGGAAGCGACCCTTCAGCGGCGGCCAGTAGCGGAGATTTCACCTGGTTCGACCGCCCGGTCCACCAAAACAGGCAACCCAGTACGGTAGTGATGGAACTCCGCCACTGACGCCACTCGCCCGCGCGGACGCGATCCACCACGCCTGACCTCGACAGAAGCCCGGAAACACCGCACCACCACAGGTCGGGAGGCACCTGATGGACCCCGGATCGGAACCACAGGGATGGGTTAATCATGGTTGACAATCAGACAAGTCTGTTTGGTATCTTCGCCGTTGTGAGCGTTCAGCAGTCTGTTCCGCAGTCTGTGAGGACTCTGTGATGACGAGGCTTGTGACTCAGGAGGGGCAATGAATCTGCAGGCCACGGATGTACTCGACGCAACATCGGAGCACCACCGGCCACACCGGCCCGCGATCCCCGCGAGCCGGGAAGGCGCACTGCGGGTACTGGTCGTGGAGAACGACGCACCGGCCGCCGACACGCTCCTCAAGGGCCTGCTGCGCCAGGGCTATGTCGCCCACAGCGTAGGCACCGGGGCCCAGGCGCTACGGACACATCACGACGCCGACCTGGTACTGCTCGACCTCGACCTCCCCGACCTGGACGGCCTCGAGGTGTGCCGCGGCATCCGGGCGGTGAGCAACACCCCGATCATCACGGTCACCGCACGCGGCTCCGAGCTCGACCGGGTGCTCGGCCTCCAGGCCGGCTCCGACGACTACCTGGTCAAGCCGTACGGCTTCCGTGAGCTGCTGGCCCGGATGGACGCGGTGATGCGGCGCGTGCGCTCGCAGCAGAGCGCCACCGCGCGGATCATCGACCACGGGCCGCTGCGCATCGACGCGGCCGCCCGGGTGGCCACGCTGGACGGTGAGCCGCTGGACCTGACCCGCAAGGAGTTCGACCTGCTGTACCTGCTGGCCTCGCAGCCCGACACCGTCGTCCCGCGGCGCCAGATCATGGCCCAGGTCTGGGACGACGCGTGGTCCCCGCACGGCCGCACCGTCGACACCCACGTCAGCACCCTGCGCGGCAAGCTCGGCGCGAGCGGATGGATCACCACCGTCCGGGGCATCGGCTTCCGGCTCGGCCGCCCGTAGACCCCCGAGCCCGCGACCGAAATCGTCATCTTGTCGCTGACAACATCCCTCACGGCCGCCAAAACACGATACAATACAGACTGGTCTGTTAATTCATCGTGAGGATCCGGCAATGGCACAACAGGAACGCGGAAAGCGATCGCGGCAGTCGATCCTCGAGGCTGCTGCCCAGGTGTTCGACGAGTTCGGCTACGACGCCGCGAGCACCAACGACATCCTGGCCAGGACCGGCCTCACCCGCGGTTCGCTGTACCACCACTTCCCCTCCAAGGAAGCCATCGCGCTCGCCCTGGTGGCAGCGCACGCCGAGGCGCTGACGATCCCCGACCAGCCCGTGAAGCTCCAGGCCGTCATCGACCTGACCATGGAGTTCGCCAGGCGACTCCAGACGGACCCGGTCCTGCGCGCCAGCGTGCGGCTCACCGTCGAGCAGACGTCCTTCTCCGCCCCTCCCGAGACCGCCTACGAGCAGTCCAGCCTGGCCATTCTCGGCCTGCTGGAGGAGGCCGGGGAGCGGGGCGAGATCCTGCCGGGCGTGGATGCGCGCGAGGCCGCCTCGACCATCGTCGGCGCCTTCACCGGCCTCCAGATCATGTCCCAGGCGTACACCAAGCGTGTCGACCTGCCGGAACGGCTCAGCGCGTTCTGGCGCTTCATGCTGCCGGGCCTGGCCATCCCCGGCCTGATCGGCCGCCTGCGCACTACGCCGCCGCCGGTCGCCGCGGGAGGCGCGGTCACTGCGGGAGGCGCGGGCGCCGCGGGAGGCGCGGGCGCAGCGGGAGGCACGGTCGCAGCCGCAGGTTCGGGCGTCGCCGGAAGCTGAGATCCATCCGGAGCCCGTTCGGCACGTAAGACCGAGCCCACATCGCAGGTCGGCATCCCGAGCTGCCGACCAGAGCCGAAAACCCGCCCCCTCCCTTCCTCTCCCCTCCCCCTCCTTCACCCGCCGGCGACGCTCAGCCCCGCTCCCGCTCCTGTTCCCGCCCCTGCTCCCACTCCCGCTCTCCTCCCTCCGGGCTGTAGAGCGGACGCAGCAGCCCCCACAGCCGCCGTGCGGTCTCGGCGTCCCACCACACGCCGTTGCTGTATCCCAGCGACTCCAGCCCGGCGGCCACCACGACGGCCAGATCGGCCAGATCGGCCAGCTTCTGCGCCGGTCGTACGGTGTCTCGATGCGCGTCGGAGATGCGCTGGCGAACCAGCTTCAGCAGATCGTCACGCAGCCGCGGCGGCCCCGCCGAACCGTCGGCCGCGAGCCGCATCCCCGCCCGGACGACCTCCTCCGTGCGCAGGGACTCGCCCAGAGCCGCAAGGAAACGCTCCGGAGCGTCCGCCGCCGGGCCCTCGAACGCCTCTTCCGTCAGTACGACGACCCGGCTGCGCGCCTGCTTGTACACGGCGGCGACCAGTGCCGCGGTGGAGGGGAAGTGATGGTAGAGAGCGCCTCGGCTCACGCCCGCCCGGTGACAGATGTTGACCAGGCCCGCGTCGGAGAGCTGGCCGTTCGCGATCAGCTCCGCCGTGGCACGGACGAGAGTCTGACGGGTGGTCTCGGACCGCGTCTGCATCAGGCTGCACCCGCCTACTCTTCCTCAAAGAACGAATAAATCAGGAAAAAACGACACACCGGCAAAACGGCAAACCAAGGACACCCCCAAGGGCGTCGAAAGCCGACACCCAGCGGCGAACACAAATCATACAACCATGCCTGTTTCAGAGGCAGCCCTCACGCGACAGCTCCTCCAAAGAGCCACCACGAGCCCCTACGATTCCCCACTCGCCCAGCGACCCGGACCAGATAAACCAGACCGATCTGTATGTTGACGACCGACCCCCGAACGCAAAGAAACCGCAGATCAGATTCCTGACCTGCGGTTTCCCGTGGAGCCGCCTTCGGGATTCGAACCCGAGACCTACGCATTACGAGTGCGTTGCTCTGGCCATCTGAGCTAAGGCGGCGCGCTGTCGGCACTCATGGTGCGTTCGGCGACGTCGGAAAGTCTACACAGTTTCCGGGGGTGCTCCGAACCAGCCCCGGAGGAGCGGACTCCGGGGCCTGTCGCACGGGCTACAAGCAGCGCTTTCCCTTAGCCGGCGGGGTTCCGCGGAGCAGATACGTGTCGATCGTCGCGTCGATGCAGTCACTGCCCCGGCCATACGCCGTGTGCCCGTCGCCCTCGTACGTGAGCAGCCGCCCCGAGGACAGCTGGCGGGACAGGGACTGGGCCCAGTGGTACGGCGTCGCCGGGTCGCGGGTCGTGCCCACGACCACGATCGGGGCCGCGCCCTTCGCCACGATCCGGTGCGGTTCACCCGTCGGCTTCACCGGCCAGTACGCGCAGTTCAGGGACGCCCACGCGAGGCCCTCGCCGAAGACCGGGGACGCCTTCTCGAAGGAGGGGAGCGCCTTCTCCACCTGGTCGACGGAGGAGAAGGCCGTGGGCAGGTCGAGGCAGTTCACCGCCGCGTTGGCGAACATGAGGTTCGAGTAACGGCCGTCGGCGTCCCGCTCGTAGTAGCTGTCGGACAGGACCAGCAGACCCGCGCCGTCGTTCTCCTTCATCGCCGAGGTCAGTGCCTCGCGCAACTGCGCCCACGAGCCCTCGTCGTACATCGCCGCGATCACGCCGGTGGTGGCGAGAGCCTCGCCGAGCTTGCGGCCGTCGGCGTCGCCCGTGGCGATGGGGTGCGCGTCGAGCTTCTTGAAGAAGGCGCTGAGGTTCCTGCCGACCTGAGTGGGGGTGGTGCCCTTGTGGCCGAGCGGGCAGTCCGGCTGCCGTACGCAGTCCTTCGCGAAGGACTGGAAGGCGGTTTCGAAGCCGGCCGTCTGGTCCAGGTTCAGGCGGCGCGCGGGCAGGGAGGGGTCCATCGCGCCGTCCAGCACCAGCCGGCCCACCCGCTCCGGGAACAGTCCGGCGTACGTCGCCCCGAGGAACGTCCCGTACGACGCCCCCACGTACGTCAGCTTCCGGTCCCCCAGCGCCGCCCGCAGGATGTCCATGTCCCGGGCCGCCTCGACGGTGGACACATGCCGCAGCAGACCCGCCGAGCGTGCCCCGCAGCCCTCCGCGAACTTCTTGTAGGCGTCGACGAGTTCGTCGGTCTCCTTCTTGTCGTCGGGTGTCGTGTCCGTCTGCGTGTACGCGTCCATCTGCCGCCCGCTGAGGCACTCGACCGGCTCACTGCGGGCGACCCCGCGCGGGTCGACCGCCACCATGTCGTACCGGGCGCGGACCTCCGCCGGGTAGCCGATACCGGCGTACTGCTGCAGGTAGCCGATCGCCGAGCCGCCCGGCCCGCCCGGGTTCACCAGCAGCGACCCGAGCGGCCTGCCCTTGCCGGTGGCCTTCTTCCGCGCGACGGCCAGTCGTACGTCCCCGGCGTCCGGCTTGGCGTAGTCGAGCGGCGCCTTCATCGTGGCGCATTCGAAGCCGGGGACACCGCAGGTGCGCCAGCTCAGCTTCTGTCCGTAGTACGGCGCCAGGGCGGACGGCGTCGACTGCGGCAGCGCGGCCAGCGCCGCCTCGGCCGCACCGCTCGCGTCGCTCGCCGAGCCGGAGGAGGAGCAGGCCGAGACGAGCAGGGCGGCGGTGGCGAGGAGGGTGGCGACGGTTCGGGACCGGCCGGGACGGTAGCTGCGCCTGGTGTGCATCAGGCGAGCGTAACTCTGCGCAGTGGATTGAATGCCGTACGTGCATGTCGTTGCCCGTACGAGTTACATGGTCAACCTCCGTTGATCGTCAGCCCGCTCTGAGGGCCATCGTCATCGCCTCCACCGCGAGCAGCGGGGCCACGTTGCGGTCGAGGGCCTCGCGGCACGCGCCGATGGCCTCGATGCGGCGGAGGGTGGACTCGGGGGAGCTGCCCCGGGCGAGGCGTTCCAGGGTGTCCTCCGCGTCCGCGTTGGCGAGGGCGATGCGGGAGCCGAGCTGGAGGGCGAGGACGTCGCGGTAGAAGCCGGTGAGGTCGGTCAGGGCGAGGTCGAGGCTGTCGCGCTGGGTGCGCGTGCGGCGCCGCTTCTGCTTGTCCTCCAGGTCCTTCATCACGCCCGCCGTGCCGCGCGGCATCCGGCCGCCCTGGACCGCGCCCAGTGCCGCCTTCAGCTCCTCGGTCTCCTTGCCGTCCATCTCCTCGGCGAGCTGCTTGGCGTCCTCGGCGGCGGCGTCGACGAGTTCCTGGGCGGCCTTCAGCGCACCGCCGATCTCCTCGACCCGCAGCGGCAGCTTCAGCACGGCGGCGCGGCGCTCGCGCGCGGCCGGGTCGGTGGCCAGCCGGCGGGCGCGGTCGACGTGCCCCTGCGTGGCGCGGGCCGCCGCGGCGGCCACGGCCGGCTCGATGCCTTCCCGCCGTACGAGCATGTCGGCGACGGCGTCCACGGAGGGGGTCAGCAGGTTCAGGTGGCGGCAGCGGGAGCGGATCGTGGGCAGCACGTCCTCGATGGACGGCGCGCACAGCAGCCAGACCGTGCGGGGCGCGGGCTCCTCCACCGCCTTCAGGACGGCGTTGGCCGACTTCTCGTTCAGCCGCTCGGCGTCCTCGACGAGGATGATCTGCCAACGGCCGTTCGCCGGTGACGTGAAGGACTTCCGTACGGTGTCCCGCATGTCGTCGGCGAGGATCTGCGTGCCGACGGCGGCGACGGTGGTGACGTCGGCGTGCGTGCCGACGAGAGCCGTGTGACAGCCGTCGCAGAAGCCGCAGCCGGGTGATCCGCCGAGGGCGCGGTCCGGCGACACGCACTGCAGGGCGGCGGCGAAGGCCCGTGCCGTCTGGGTCCGTCCGGAACCGGGAGGGCCGGTGAACAGCCAGGCGTGCGTCATCTTCGAAGCCTCGGGCGGCGGCGCGTCTGCGGCGGCCGCGGTGACGAGCGCGTCGGCGTCCCGAGCGGCCGCGTCAAGCTGCCCGGCCACCTTCTCCTGGCCGACGAGATCGTCCCAGACGGTCATACGTCATCCCGCCCCTTCGTCATGATTCGCGTTGCGGGATCCATTGTGCGGGGTGCCACTGACAACGGACCGCGGGCTGCTGCCGCGCATGCGCCCTCGCCGAAGCCGCAGGCAGCCTCCGCCGCATGCGCCGGTCACCGCAGCCGCAGACAGCCGCACCCGCATGCGCCGTCGCCGTAGCCGTAGCCGTAGCCGCGGGCAGCCGTGCCGCTCGGGCGGCACGGGTGGGCGCGGCGGCACCCCGCAAGCGCGGGTGCGCGAAACACCCCCGGCCGGCTCCACGCCGACCAGCACCCGGCCGGCCTCAGCGCCCCCGACCCCTGCGCCGCCCCCGCCCCGCATCGTCGTCGTACTCGTCCCGGGGTCCGAGCAACTCGTCCGCCAGCGACGGCAGATCGTCCAGCGGCGTCTCCTCGGCCCAGTCCGACCGCGCCCGTCGCCGAGGCGCACCCTCAGCGTCGACCTGGGGCATCTCCCGCGTACGGTCCTCGCCCCGATCCGCCGGCGCACCGCCCTGCTCGTCCCGGAAGTACCCCGGCGGCACCCGATCGGCGGGCCCCTCTCCTCGCACCGGCGGCAACACCGCCGTCTCGTCCGCCGCACCCGGCACCACCGGCGGCAGCACGGCCGTCTCGTCAGCGGCACCCGGCACGGGAGGCAGTACCGACGTCTCGTCCTCCGCCCCCGACGGCACCGGCGGCAACACCGCCGTCTCGTCCGCCGCCCCCGCAGGAGCCGGCGGCTGCGGCAGCTTCGCCGTCACCTCGGACTCGGACTCACCTTCGGACCGCGCGCCACCCGCACCACGAGTGTCATCCGCACCACGAGTGTCATTCGCACCACGTGCGTCGTCCGCATCGCGAGCCTCACCGTCCCGCACCGGCCGCAGCACAGCCGTCTCCTCGATCGGCCCGCCCGACGCGTTCGTCGGTGTCACCACCGGCGTGGGCACGGTGGACGCCTCCGGGGGAACCGCCGGTGCCGTCGGCTGCTGCGGGCCCGCCTCCGCCGCGGCGGCCGCCTGTTCGGCGAGGCGTCGGGCCTCCTCCGCCCGCAGCAAGGCCTCCTCCGCCTTGCGCTGCTTCTCCAGCCGCCGCGCCTCGGCCTCGGCGTGCAGCCGGGCCTCCTCCTCGGCCTGCCTGCGCCGCCGCTCCTCCTCGGCCTTGCGGCGGGCCTCCTCCTCGGCGCGTGCCTGCTCCTCGGCGAGCAGCCGCTGCCGCTCCTCCTCGGCACGCCGGTGCGCTTCCTCGGCCCGCTGCCGGGCCTCCTCCGCCTGCCGCTCGGCCTCGCGCCGCTGCGCCTCCTCCAGCTCGCGCCGCTTGCGCTCCTCCTCCTCGGCGCGCAGCTTGGCGAGCTGCTCCTGGCGCTCGCGCTCCAGCCGCTCCTCCTCGGCCTTGCGCGCGGCCTCCTCCTCCGCCTTGCGGCGGGCCTCCTCCTCGGCCTTCTTCCGCGCCTCCTCCTGAGCCTTGATCTCGGCCT
The DNA here is from genome assembly GCF_022698165.1 of Streptomyces cylindrosporus. Lineage (GTDB taxonomy): Bacteria > Actinomycetota > Actinomycetes > Streptomycetales > Streptomycetaceae > Streptomyces > Streptomyces cylindrosporus. The sequence goes on along the minus strand of NZ_JALDAY010000020.1, from coordinate 164,700 downwards.
CGGAGAGCGGCAGCAGCTGGTCGAGACGGTGGCGTACGACGGTGGTGACGGCCTCGGGCTCCTGGCCCGCGTCCACCACCAGGTACCGCCCGGGGTCGGCCGCGGCCAGCGTGAGGAAACCGGAGCGCACGCGCGCGTGGAACTCGGCGGGCTCGGACTCCAGCCGGTCCGGCGCCTCGGTGAACCGCTCGCGGGCGATCTCCGGGGAGACGTCCAGCAGGACGGTCAGGTGGGGGACCAGGCCGTTCGTGGCCCAGCGGTTGATGCGGGCGATCTCCGTCGGGGACAGGTCGCGGCCCGCTCCCTGGTAGGCCACGGAGGAGTCGATGTAGCGGTCGGAGATGACCACGGCGCCGCGCTCCAGCGCGGGCCGGACCACGGTGTCCACGTGCTCCGCGCGGTCCGCCGCGTACAGCAGCGCCTCCGCCCGGTGGGACAGCCCGGCGCTCGACACGTCCAGCAGGATCGACCGCAGCCGCTTGCCGACCGGTGTCGCGCCCGGCTCGCGCGTGACGACGACCTCGTGGCCCTTGGCCCGGATCCACTCGGCGAGCGCCTCGGCCTGGGTGGACTTGCCGGCGCCGTCGCCGCCCTCCAGGGCGATGAAGAAACCGTTCGCGGCGGGCGCGGTCACCGGGTCGTCGCCGCCGAGCAGCGCGTCCCGCAGGTCGTGCCGCAGCGGCACCCCCGAGCGGTCGTCGACCTTGGCCAGCACGAGCGCGGCCACCGGCAGCAGCAGCGCGCCGACCAGCATCAGGGTGAAGGCGGCGCCGCCGTGCGCGAAGACGAACCTGCCGTTCTCCAGGCGGTGCGGGCCGATCCCCGCGGCGACGACCGGCGCGATCACGGCGCCGAGCGCCACGGAGACCCGTACCACCGCGTGCAGGTGTTCCGTGGTGCGTGTGCGCCGGTACTCCTCGGCTTCCTGGTCGAGCAGTGTGTGCCCGGTGTTGGCGGCCACGCCCGCGCCGACGCCGGCCAGCGCGACGATCAGCAGCACGGTGGTGACGTCCGGGACGAGGCCGGCGGCCAGCAGCGCGAGTCCGGTGAAGGCGATCGCGAGCGCGAGCAGGCGGCGCCGCGACAGCGACACCAGCACCTTGGGCGCCGTACGGATGCCGACGACGACCGCGCCGGTCAGCGCGAGCACCAGGAGCCCGTACAGGACCGGGCCGCCGCCCAGGTCCGTGGCGTGCAGCACGGCCACGGCGACCGCGGCCGAGACCGCTCCCGCGACGGCCGCGCAGGCGAGGACGAGCAGCGGGATCGCGCCGGTACGGCCCTTGTCGACGCCCGCGCCCGTCTTGGGGCGGCGCAGCCCTTCGAGCGGCGAACGCGCGCGTGGCGTGCGCGTCTCGGGCAGTTCCAGGAAGGTGACGACGGAGAGGGAGGCGGCGAACAGGCCGGCCGCCACGTACGACGCGAGGGCCGCCTGGTGCTGCTCGAACCAGTCGATCCCGGTGCCCAGAAGGTTGTTGAGCAGCCCGGCGGCGACGAGCGCGGCGGCCGCGAGGGGGATCGCCACGAAGGACGTACGCAGCGACAGGCGGCGCAAGGCGTCCATGTGGTCCGGCAACGGCCGTACCGTCGCGCCCTCCAGGGGCGGGGCCGGCAGCAGCGCGGGCGCGGCGCTCTCGCGGGCCACCGTCCAGAAGCGCTCGGCGACTCCGGTGACGAAGGCGGTGACCAGGAGGACCGCCAGTGCGTCGTCCGGCGTCCAGTCGATCCACAGCGGGGCGACGATGAGCGCGAGCACCCTGATGCCGTCGGCGCCGACCATGGTCCAGCGGCGGTCGAGGGGGCCGTCCTGCGAAGTGAGCGAAGTCAGCGGCCCCAGGAGTACGGCTCCGAAGAGCAGCGTCGCCAGGATGCGCACTCCGAAAACGGTCGCCACTGCGAACGCCACGCCGCGGTAGTCGCCGCCGAAGGAGCCTTCGCTGATCGCCGCCTGGAGTGCGAGGAGCACCAGTACGAAGAGGGTGAGGGCGTCCCCGACCGAGCCCGTGAGGTGGGCGCTCCACAGCCGCCTCAGCTGCGGCTGGCGCAGAAGGGCGCGGACGGCGCGCTCGCGGGAGTCCGCGACAAGTGCGTCGTCGGGGGCCGGGTGGTGGGCCGTTGGCTGCTCGGCTCGCGTCATGCTTTCAGCCTATCGGGACGGACTGACAGCCCGCGGCACGCGTCCGAACGTGCGCACGCCCCGACACCAAAGCGATATCGGGGCGTTCGTTTCGCGAAGTCTCCGTGGGGTTTCGCGACCTCCACGTGGAGTTCGCGACGTCTCCGTGGAGGAAGCGCCTCAGTCGTCCGACGCCGCCGCCTTCGAAGCCGTCGCCTTCTTCGCGGCGGTGGTCTTCTTGGCGGTCGTCTTCTTCGCGGCCGTCGTCGTCTTCTTCGCCGCGGTCTTCTTGGCGGCCGTCTTCTTGGCCGGGGCGGCCTTCTTCGCGGGCGCCTTCTTCGCCGTCTTCTTGGCGGGCCCCTTCGCCCGCTTCTCGGCGAGGAGTTCGAAGCCGCGCTCCGGGGTGATCGTCTCGACGCTGTCGCCGGAGCGCAGGGTCGCGTTGGTCTCCCCGTCGGTCACGTACGGCCCGAAACGGCCGTCCTTGACCACCACCGGCTTCTCGCTGACCGGGTCGGTGCCCAGTTCCTTCAGCGGCGGCTTGGCGGCCGCGCGACCGCGCTGCTTGGGCTGCGAGTAGATCTGCAGCGCCTCTTCGAGGGTGATCGTGAAGAGTTGCTCCTCGGAGGTGAGCGAACGCGAGTCCGTGCCCTTCTTCAGGTACGGCCCGTAGCGCCCGTTCTGCGCGGTGATCTCCTGGCCCTCGGCGTCGGTGCCGACGACACGCGGCAGGGACATCAGCTTGAGGGCGTCCTCAAGGGTCACGGTGTCCAGCGACATCGACTTGAACAGCGAGGCCGTACGCGGCTTGACGGCGTTCTTGCCGGTCTTCGGGGTGCCCTCGGGGAGCACCTCGGTGACGTACGGGCCGTAGCGGCCGTCGCGGGCGATGATCTGGTGGCCGGTCTCCGGGTCGGCGCCCAGCTCGAAGTCGCCGCTCGGCTTGGCGAGCAGCTCCTCCGCGAGCTCGACAGACAGCTCGTCCGGCGCCAGGTCCTCGGGCACGTCGGCCCGCTGGTGGTTCTCGGAGTCCTTCTCGCCGCGCTCGATGTACGGGCCGTAGCGGCCGACCCTGAGCACGATGCCGTTGCCCACGGGGAACGACGACACCTCGCGCGCGTCGATCGCGCCCAGGTCGGTCACCAGCTCCTTGAGACCACCGAGGTGGTCCCCGTCGCCGTTGCCGGCCTCGGCCGCGCCGCCGGTGGCCGTGCCCTCACCGAAGTAGAAGCGCCGCAGCCACGGCACGGACTGCGCCTGGCCGGCCGCGATGCGGTCGAGGTCGTCCTCCATGCGGGCGGTGAAGTCGTAGTCGACGAGCCGCCCGAAGTGCTTCTCCAGGAGGTTGACCACGGCGAAGGACAGGAAGGACGGGACGAGTGCCGTGCCCTTCTTGAAGACATAGCCGCGGTCGAGGATCGTGCCGATGATCGAGGCGTACGTCGACGGGCGGCCGATCTCGCGCTCTTCGAGCTCCTTGACCAGGCTGGCCTCGGTGTAGCGGGCCGGGGGCTTGGTGGCGTGCCCGTCGACCGTGAGCTCCTCGGCGGTGAGCCGGTCGCCCTCGGCGACCTGCGGCAGCCGGCGCTCGCGGTCGTCCAACTCGGCGTTCGGGTCGTCGGCGCCCTCGACGTAGGCCTTCAGGAAGCCGTGGAAGGTGATCGTCTTGCCGGACGCGCTGAACTCGACGTCCCGGCCGTCGGCTGCCGTGCCGCCGATCTTGACGGTCACGCTGTTGCCGGTCGCGTCCTTCATCTGGGAGGCGACGGTCCGCTTCCAGATCAGCTCGTAGAGCTTGAACTGATCGCCGGTCAGGCCGGTCTCGGCAGGCGTGCGGAAACGATCACCCGAGGGGCGGATCGCCTCGTGCGCCTCCTGCGCGTTCTTGACCTTCCCGGCGTACGTCCGCGGGCTCGACGGCAGGTAGTCGGCACCGTAGAGCTGGGTGACCTGGGCGCGGGCGGCGGTGATCGCGGTGTCGCTCAGGGTCGTGGAGTCCGTACGCATGTAGGTGATGAAGCCGTTCTCGTACAGCTTCTGGGCCACCTGCATGGTCGCCTTCGCGCCGAAGCCGAGCTTGCGCGAGGCCTCCTGCTGGAGGGTCGTCGTACGGAACGGGGCGTACGGCGAGCGGCGGTACGGCTTGGACTCGACCGAGCGGACGGCGAACCGCGTCTGCTCCAGGGCGGCGGCCAGGGCGCGGGCGTTCGCCTCGTCGAGGTGGAGGACCTGCTCGCTCTTGAGTTGTCCCAGGGAGTCGAAGTCGCGGCCCTGCGCGACCCGCCTGCCGTCGACGGTCTGGAGGCGGGCGACCAGCGACGACGGGTCCGACGGATCCCCCGCGCGGCCGGTCGCGAAGGTCCCCGTCAGGTCCCAGTACTCAGCAGAACGAAACGCGATCCGCTCGCGTTCCCGCTCCACGACGAGTCGTGTGGCGACCGACTGGACGCGGCCGGCCGACAGCCGGGGCATGACCTTCTTCCACAGGACCGGCGAGACCTCGTAGCCGTAGAGGCGGTCGAGGATGCGGCGGGTCTCCTGGGCGTCGACCAACTTCTGGTTCAGCTCGCGCGGGTTGGCCACGGCGGCCTGGATCGCGGCCTTGGTGATCTCGTGGAAGACCATCCGCTTGACCGGGACCTTGGGCTTGAGCACCTCCTGGAGGTGCCAGGCGATGGCCTCGCCCTCGCGGTCCTCATCGGTGGCGAGGAAGAGCTCGTCGGAGTCCTTCAGCAGGTCCTTGAGCTTCTTGACCTGGGCTCGCTTGTCGGCGTTGACCACGTAGATCGGCTCGAAGTCGTGCTCGACGTCCACGCCGAGGCGGCGGACCTCGCCGGTGTACTTCTCCGGCACCTCGGCGGCGCCGTTGGGGAGGTCGCGGATGTGCCCGACGCTCGCCTCGACGACGTAACCAGGGCCGAGGTAGCCCTTGATCGTCTTCGCCTTGGCAGGCGACTCGACGATGACGAGTCGGCGGCCGCCGTGTGCGGTCTCGCTGGTCGGGGACAACTTCGCTCTTCTCTCCGGTCGACACTGGGTCTGCCCGGGTTTTGCCCCGGGGTCATGTCATGGTGACGCTGCGGAGTGTGACGGTACATCCCGCCCCCGTGTCAAACGGGAAAAGCCCGCAACGGCCACTCGAACGGTAACCCGAGTCGCGCCATTCCTGCCGCCCGGAGTGGTCAGCGGCTATTTCGCGCCCATCCGGAGGAGCGCCTCCCAATTATCCGGGCCGCAGCTCGGGGGCGGCTTTCACATGCGGGTGAAGCACCATGCGCCGAGGGTCAGCGCGATCACCGACGCGAGGCCCGCGAGGGTCGCCGATGCGACGGGGTTCACACCGTGGGCGACGGGTTCGCCACGCCGTACCCGGGTCGCGGTCCACACCAGCAGCGCGCCGCCGAACAGGGCGAACACCACTCCCGCGAAGATCGCCGGTCCGCTCTCCATGGCTGCGCGTGCCCCTTTTCTACCCGTCCGCGAGTGCCCCGCCCCGGGAGACTGGCACGCACGGGAGACAGCCGGGCGAACCGGAGGTGAACGCGGAGCCGACGCGGCTGTGGACCGCCCCGCCCGCCGGGCGGCTTCCGGGTCCGGCTCAGACCGAACCCGGCGCAGGTATCTTTCCGGTCGTCTGCTTGCCGTCGGACCGGCCCACCGTGCAGACCGCCTTGTCGAAGCCCAGGTCCCAGTCGTGCTGGTCGGCCACCCAGCCGTATACGACATGCCCGGGATCCGGTGCCCAGGTCGACTCGAATTTGTTGCTGCACAGCTTGTTCGCGTTGTCGATGCCCTTCTTGTAGCTCATTTTGTCTGGGGCCTGAACCGCCCCTATGACCTGGTAGTTGTGGAGTTTGGCGCAGTCGGTGAGCGGTGCTTTGTACTGGTCGCCGACCTGCTTGTAGACCCAGCAGTCACCCACGCTCATCTGGCCGACCCATAGATCCGAGCCCTCGTCCCGGAAACGGCCCACCTCGCCGCCTATCGCGGCATGCCGCCCCAGTACGAGACACGCCGTACCGCCCTTGGCCGCGGCGAACCCCTCCTTGGTCGGCAGGACCGCGTATCCGCCCGCGTCGGGCAACGCGTCGGCGATGGCCCGGCTCTGGTTGTCGCAGCGTTTGGCGCCCTGGGCGCGGGCGTCGGCGTAGTCGGTGGCCGTGTCGATGCCGACGACCTGGCCGTCCGGCCACTTGTCGGGACTACAGCTCACGACGCCCAGGTTCGGCGCCGACTTGAACGGCGTCCCCGTCCAGACCGCCTTCACACAGTCGCCGGTCTGCAACGGCTCGCTGAGCCCGACCACGCTGCCGTACGGCAGCACGGGCCCGGTCGGCGACGGCGACTTCCGCGACGCGCTCGCCGACGGCGATTTCTTGGTGGTCGCGCTGTTCTCCCCACCGCCGCCGCTGGTCAGCGAGTAGAACCCCCACGCTCCCCCGGCCAGCAGCAGTACGGCGGCGACGACCAGCGCCACGATCGCCCACTGCTTCCTCCCGGACGGCGGACCGGGCGGACCGGATGGGCCGGGCGGGCCGGATGGGCCGGGCGGGCCGGATGGGCCGGGCGGGCCGGATGGGCCGGGCGGGCCGGGCGGTGACTTCGGAGACGGGAAGGACGGGCCGCCGATGCCGGGGGCGGTGGGGGCGGCGGCCCAGTTGGCGCCCTGGGCGCCGGTGCCGTACGGCGACGGTCCGCCACCGGATCCCGGCGAACCGGTGGCGTACGGAGACGGGGTCCCTGAGCCGGGGGCGCCGGTGGCGTACGGCAAGTTCGGCCCCGAGCCGGGGGTGCCGGTGGCGTACGGAGACGGCGGCCCTGAGCCCGGGGTGCCGGCGCCGGTGCCGTACGGCGACGGTGTGGCCGCTCCGCCCGCATACGGCGGCGATTGGGCGCCGGCGGGTCCTCCCCCGCCCGGAGTCGCCGGGCCCTGGGCATAGGGATTGGCCGGAGCAAAGGGATCCCGTGGCGCGGGCTGCCGCCAGACGTCGTACGCCGGCGAACCGGGCGCCCCGGCCGGCGTGTCGGGAGCGCCGCCCGGGGTGTGCGGCGTGTTCGGCGTCGGCGGAGTTCCTGGCGTCTGCGGAGTGCCGGGTGCGCCTGCCCCGCCGCTCCAGCCACCGGGAGGAGAACTCGCGACGTACCCCGGCGGTGGGCTCTCGCCGCGCCCCGCGCGCGGGCTGTCGCCGTACTCCGGTCGCGGGCTGTCGCCGTGACCTGGCGGTGGGCTGCCGCCGTAACCCGGTGCCGGGCTGCCGCCGTATCCCGGAGACGGGCTGCCCACGTACCCCGGAGGCGGGTTGTCGCCGTATCCCGGAGACGGGCTGCCCGCATTCCCCGGAGGCGGGTTGTTGCCGTATCCCGGAAGCGGGTTGCCCGCATTCCCCGGAGGCGAGCTCCCGACGTACCCCGGAGGCGGGCTCCCGACGTACCCGGGCGGCACGCCTTCGGCCCCGGCTCCCGCAGGCGTCCCCGGCCCGCCCGGCGCCGCGCTCCCACCGGCTCCCCGCTGCCCTTCCGGCGTCCCCGCTCCGAAGGCGTCACCCGGCGGCCCGAACCCGCCCGGCGCGGCGCCATAGCCGGCTGCCGCCGCCGCAGCAGCAGCCGCAGCGCCCGCGGCGCCTGCCGCACCCGCCGCCCCGGCCGCCCCCGGCCCCGCACCCCAGCCAGGCTGCGCTCCAAGCCCCCCGCCCGGCGCACCGAACCCCGTACCCCCCGCCGCCCCCTGCACCACCCGCTCCAGCCCTCGCGTCACCGTCTCCGGCGAAGACCTCCGGACGGGGTCCTTCACCAGCAACCCCTGGAGTACCGGCGCCAGTTCGCCCGCCCTCAGCGGTGGGGTGGGTTCCTCGCCGAGCAGGGCCGTGAGGGTCGCGTAGTCGCCGTGGCGGTCGAAGGGGCCGCGGCCCTCGACCGCGGCGTACAGCGTGGCGCCCAGGGAGAAGAGGTCGGCGGCCGGGGTCGGCGGTTCGCCACGCGCGCGTTCCGGAGCCAGATAGCCCGGTGTGCCGAGGATGCCGGCCGTGGCGGTGAGGCGTGGCTCGCGGGACTCGGGCTGGAGGGCGATGCCGTAGTCGGTGAGCAGCACGCGCGCGTACGGGTCGCCCGAAGCGTCCGACGCCAGAAGGATGTTGGCCGGTTTCACATCCCTGTGGAGGATGCCGATCCGGTGCCCGGCGGTCAGCGCGTCGAGCACGGCGAGCCCGATCCGGGCCACCTGGGCGGGCGGCAGCGGCCCGGAGCGTCGTACCACCGCCTGGAGGTCGATCGCGTCCGGCACGTACTCCATGACGATCCAGGGCAGCCCCTCGTGCACCAGCACGTCGTGCACCGTCGCCACGTGCGGATGCCCGCGCAGCCTTGCCGCGTGCCGGGCCTCGCTGCGGGCCCGGGCGATGCGCTGCGCGGGCTCCGCCGCGTCCGTCGGCATGTCCGGGAGCGCGATCTCCTTCAGCGCGACCTCGCAGGCCAACTCCTCGTCGTGCGCCAGCCATACGCGGCCCATGCCGCCCGCGCCGAGCGTCCGCAGCAGCCGGTACCGGCCGTTGATGACCCTGCCTTCGCCCTGCTCCGGCGTCTCCCCCGCCATCGTGCCTCCCCCGAGACAGCGCGCCTCCCCCGAGGACGCGTGGAACCTGTCTCTCGAAGGTAGCTTCGCACGTACCACTGACAGGAGGCCTTTTCGGCATCAATCCCACCAGACCGGACACATGGGCATCAGAGGTGCGGGCGCGCCCCAGCCGTGACGCAGGCCCGTCCGCCGAGGGCATGACACCTCCGGCGCACCCCGGACGTCACGCCGGCTCCAGGAACCCCTGCTCCACCAGCAGCCTGATCTGCGCCGGAGTGCGGTCGCGCAGCAACACCGGGTCCTCGCCGACCAGTTGGGCGATGGCGTCCAGGATGCGCCCCGCGCTCAGCGAGCCGTCGCACACGCCCGCGAAGCCCGCGCCGACCGTGTCCACCTTGGTGGCCCGGCGCATGCCGCGGTTCTGGCGCAGCACGACGTGCTCGGGGTCCTCGGCTCCGGGCAGCCCGACCTGTTCCTGGACGATCTCGGAGGCGAGCCTGAAGTGCGCCTCCAGCAGGGCCGCGTCGTCGTGCGCCCGCAGGTAGTCCAGGCGGTCGAAGTGCGCCCGTACCGTCTCGCCGAGCGGCTGCTCGACCGGGTGCGGCCACTCCTCGACCGTGACCGAGGGCACGGCCGCCCCCGTACGGCGCAGGGTGATCCAGCCGAAGCCGACCGCCTTCACCTTGCGCGCCTCGAACTCGTCCAGCCAGGCGTCGTACAGCGCCTGGTACTCCGCGGGATCCCCGCGGTGGTCACCGGCGTCCCGCAGCCACAGCTCGGCGTACTGCGTGACGTCCTGCACCTCGCGCTGCACGATCCACGCGTCGCAGCCACGCGGCACCCACGACCTGAGCCGGTCCTGCCAGTCCTCCCCCTCCACGTGCTGCCAGTTGGCGAGGAACTGCGCGAACCCGCCCTCGTTCAGCCGTTCCCCCGCTCCTTGAACGATCGAGCGGCACAGATCGTCCCCGCCCATTCCGCCGTCGCGGTAGGTCAGCCGCGCACGGGGTGAGATCACGAAGGGCGGGTTCGAGACGATCAGGTCGTACGTCTCCCCGTCGCGCAGCGGCTCGAAGAGCGAGCCCTCGCGCAGGTCGGCCGCCGGTGCTCCGGACAGGGCCAGTGTGAGGGCGGTGATGTGCAGGGCACGCGCGTTGACGTCGGTCGCCGTCACGCGCGTGGCGTGCCGGGAGGCGTGCAGCGCCTGGATGCCGGAACCGGTGCCGAGGTCGAGGGCGGCCGGGACGGGCGTACGGACGGTGATGCCGGCGAGGGTCGTGGACGCGCCGCCGACGCCCAGGACGACGCCCTCCGCGCGGCTGCCGATGCCGCCGGCCCCGCCGACGGCACAGCCCAGGTCGGACACGATGAACCAGTCCTCGCCGTCGGGCCCGCCGTACGGCCGTACGTCCACGGTCGCGGCCACCTCGTCGGCACCGACCCGGACCAGCCACCCGCTCTCCAGACAGGCGTCGACCGGCAGAACGGCCGCCACGCGCGCGGGCGGCACGGGCTGCTGCAGCAGGAACAGCCGTACGAGCACCTCGAGCGGCGTGTCCCCGCGAGTCGCCCGGAGCGCGGGCACGGTCTCGCTGCGGGCCAGCGCCGCGTACGCGGGGGCACCGAGCAGTTCGAGCAGCCCGTCGGCGGTGAAGGACGCCCCGAGCAGGGCGTCCCGCAGCCGGGCGGCGACGTCGGGTCGGCCGGAAGCGGGGACAGCGGGCAGGGCAGGCAGAGTGGAGTCGCTCACGCCCCCATTGTGTCGCCAACCACTGCGCACACGGCCCGCAGCGCCGAGCACCATCGAACAAGGCCGCCCCACAGCCCCGGGTACCGCTTCACGCGGCCGGCCTGACAGCGCCGGGCGCCCGCTTCACAAGGGCGGTGCTCAGCTGCCGGTCGCCGACGCCGACGCGGATGCCGACTTGCAGCTCGGCTGCTTTGCCATCGCCTTGCCGACGTCGCCCTCCTCCAGGGTCTTCAGCGCGTCGTTCCCGCTCTGGCTCAGCTTGTCCAGGGAGGTGGCGATGTCCTTGAGGCCGTCGGCGAACTTCGCCTGGTCCTTGGTGTTCAACTTGTCGACCTGCGTCTTCAGCGAGGCGTACGCGGCGGAGATGTCGTTGAGCTCCTTGACCGCGTCCTGCTGCTTCTTCGCACCGTCGTCGACGTTCGGCGCCCCGGCGTTCTGGACCGCGGACCCGATCGCCTTGTAGGCGTCGGACATGTCCTGGAAGGCCTGCGCGTCGGTCTTCTGGACCGCTTCCGGCGTGCTGTTGTCCGAGGTCTGCTGCTGGATCGCGGCATTGGCGGCCTCGATCTTCTTGGCCTGCGGCTGTACGCCGTCGCAGACCTGCTTGGCCCAGGCGTCCAGCTTGTCGTTGCCGTTGTCGCTGCTGCATCCCGACAGCGCCAGTACCAGTACCGCACCGCCGGACAGTGCGGCCGCGAGCTTCTTGTTCACCGGTTTGGTCCCTTCCATGGCTCTCGGCCCCGGAACATACACGGCGCACCGCCGTCAACCGCATGCCGAGCATCCACTAAGGAACCTTTTGAAGCCATTTGCACCAGGCGAGAGAAGGCTCACCGTGAGGCTGCACACATACCGCGCGCGGACACGGAAACGGGCGGGCGACGCGCCAACGCGCGCCTCCCGCCCGCCCTTTGGGCCGAGCCTCGCGGAACCGCCCCGACCTGGTCTCGCAGAACTGCCCGGACCTGGTCTCGTAAGAACGCCCGGACCGGGTGTCGTAAGACCGTCTACGAAACCACCGCGGGGTCCGTCGAATTGGCCACCCGCTCGTTCTTGCCCTCCTCGTCGCCGACGGCGATTCCGCGCCGCTTGGAGACGTAGACCGCCCCGACGATGACGATCAGCGCGACGATCGCGATCGCGATCCGAACGCCGAGGTTCTTGTCGTCGCCGTAGGAGAACTTGATCACCGCGGGCGCGATGAGCAGCGAGACCAGGTTCATGACCTTCAGCAGCGGGTTGATCGCGGGCCCGGCGGTGTCCTTGAAGGGGTCGCCGACCGTGTCGCCGATCACCGTCGCGGCGTGGGCCTCGCTGCCCTTGCCGCCGTGGTGACCGTCCTCGACGAGCTTCTTGGCGTTGTCCCACGCGCCACCGGAGTTGGCGAGGAACACCGCCATCAGCGTGCCCGTGCCGATCGCGCCGGCCAGGTACGAGCCGAGGGCGCCGACACCGAGCGTGAACCCGATGGCGATGGGCGCCATGACCGCCAGCAGACCCGGCGTGGTGAGCTCCCTGAGGGCGTCCTTGGTGCAGATGTCGACGACCTTGCCGTACTCCGGCTTCTCCGTGAAGTCCATGATCCCGGGCTTCTCGCGGAACTGCCGGCGCACCTCGTACACCACCGAACCCGCCGACCGCGACACCGCGTTGATCGCCAGCCCCGAGAAGAGGAAGACGACCGCCGCGCCGGCGATGAGGCCGACGAGGTTGTTGGGCTGCGAGATGTCCATCGAGAGGCTCAGCGGCGCGCCCGCGCCGGTGAGTTTCTCGCCGACGTCGTGCACGTTCGTCGTGATCGCGTCACGGTACGACCCGAAGAGCGCCGACGCCGCCAGGACGGCGGTGGCGATGGCGATGCCCTTGGTGATGGCCTTGGTCGTGTTGCCGACCGCGTCCAGGTTGGTGAGCACCTGGGCGCCGGCGCCCTCGACGTCGCCGGACATCTCGGCGATGCCCTGCGCGTTGTCGGAGACCGGGCCGAAGGTGTCCATGGCGACGATCACGCCGACCGTGGTGAGCAGGCCGGTGCCGGCCAGGGCCACCGCGAACAGCGCCAGCATGATCGACGTACCGCCGAGCAGGAAGGCGCCGTAGACGCTGAGGCCGATCAGCAGGGCGGTGTAGACGGCCGATTCCAGACCCACCGAGATACCGGCGAGGACGACGGTGGCCGGGCCGGTCAGCGAAGTCTTGCCGATGTCCATGACAGGGCGGCGGTTGGTCTCGGTGAAGTAGCCGGTCAGCTGCTGGATGACCGCCGCCAGCAGGATGCCGATGCCCACCGCGACCACCGCGAGGATCCGCGGGTCGCCGTCCTTGGCCTTGATGGCGGCATCGGTGACGCCGTCGAGGTCCGCGTACGTGGACGGGAGATAGATGAAGACGGCCGCCGCCACCAGCGCGAGCGAGATCACCGCGGAGATGAAGAAACCGCGGTTGATGGCCGACATCCCGCTGCGGTCCGCACGGCGCGGGGCCACGGCGAAGATGCCGATCATGGCGGTGATCACGCCGATCGCGGGCACGATCAGCGGGAAGGCGAGTCCGGAGTCGCCGAAGGCCGCCTTGCCGAGGATCAGCGCGGCGACCAGGGTCACGGCGTACGACTCGAAGAGGTCGGCCGCCATGCCCGCGCAGTCGCCGACGTTGTCGCCCACGTTGTCGGCGATGGTCGCGGCATTGCGCGGGTCGTCCTCCGGAATGCCCTGCTCGACCTTGCCGACCAGGTCGGCGCCGACGTCGGCGGCCTTGGTGAAGATGCCGCCGCCGACACGCATGAACATCGCGATGAGGGCGGCGCCGAGGCCGAAGCCTTCGAGCACCTTCGGCGCGTCGGCCGCGTACACCAGCACCACGCACGAGGCGCCCAGCAGACCGAGCCCCACCGTGAACATGCCGACGACGCCGCCCGTACGGAAAGCGATCTTCATTGCTTTGTGCGAGACGGCGGTGAGATCCTTTTCCGGCTCACCCTCCGCCGGGGTCGCTTCCCGTGCCGCCGCCGCGACACGCACATTGCTGCGCACTGCCAGCCACATGCCGATATAACCGGTGGCCGCCGAGAACGCCGCGCCGATCAGGAAGAAGATCGATCGGCCTGCCCGCTGATTCCAGTCGTCCGCGGGCAGCAGCATGAGCAGGAAGAACACGACCACGGCGAATACGCCGAGCGTGCGCAGTTGCCGGGCCAGATAGGCGTTGGCGCCTTCCTGCACGGCTCCCGCGATCTGCTTCATGCTGTCGGTGCCCTCGCCCGCCGCGAGTACCTGGCGCACCAGGACACCCGCGACCACGAGGGCAGCCAGCGCGACGAGCCCGATGACCATCACGATGATCCGGTTGTCGTCGGTCAGGACTGCGGCTGCGAAGGTTGTGGGGTGGTCAAACTGATGAGGGGTAGAAAGCCCCGCCATTCGTCCTCCTTGACGCCTGTGCTGAGCTCAAGATGTGGACGGATTCTAGGTACCGCATGCTGATCAAAACAGTCCACGGTAAACGGAATTGGCCTTCACATGCTCTTCAGCAAATGATCGACGTCACGCCACAGAACCCGAAAGTGGTAATGCCTCAAAGCCATTGACGCCGACATTTACTTGATCGAATTATCCGGTGATTGATCGTGAAGGAATTCACGAAATCCATCGCACCTGACCAATGTAGGTGCGCGCTCCAGTGCGCCGACATGCCGAAGGGCCCTACGAGGTAGGGCCCTTCGGGTACAGACGTTCAGTGGTGGGGCTCAGGGAAGCACCGCGCTGGGCGGGGCGGTGGGCCAGGTCATCCGGATCTGCCCGCCGTTCTCCCCGGCGGTGACCTCGACGTCGTCGACGAGGCCGCTGATGACCGCGAGGCCCATCTCGTCCTCCTCGGCCTCCAGGTCGTCGCCCGCCGCGCCCGGCGCCCGGTCTCCCGGGGCGATACGCGGCGCCTCGTCGCCGACCTCGATGGAGAACTGCTTCTCCTCCTCGATCAGCTGCACCTTGACCGGCGCGGTGATGCCGGCGTTCTGGTGCAGTCCCACGGCCCGCGTGCAGGCCTCGCCGACGGCGAGTCTGACTTCGTCGAGGACGGCCTCGTCCACTCCGGCCCTGCGCGCCACCGCCGCCGCCACCAGCCGTGCGGTCCTGACGTGCTCGGGCAGCGCGCTGAAGCGGAGTTCAACGGTGGCCATGCATCCCCCTCGGAACTACGGGCGTGCTGTCGGGGGACCGGGCCGCCGAAAGCCCGGACCCCCTGTTGGTACTGCTTCCGTCCTTCTTCCAACCGTCTTCCGACCCGGAGCGGTCCTGTCCCGCTCCCTGTGGGCCGGTCGATCAGTCGGTCAGTCGGTCGCCGCCACCGCTTCCTCGACCGAGGTGTGGATCGGGAACACCTTGGTGAGGCCGGTGATGCGGAAGATCTTCAGAATGCGCTCCTGGTTGCAGACCAGGCGCAGCGAGCCCTCGTGGGCACGCACGCGCTTCAGGCCGCCGACCAGCACGCCGAGCCCGGTGGAGTCGAGGAAGTCGACGCCCTCCATGTCGACGACGAGGTGGAAACTCCCGTCGTTCACCAGCTCGACCAGCTGCTCACGCAGCTTGGGCGCGGTATATACGTCGATTTCGCCACCGACCTCGACGACCGTACGATCGCCGACGGTACGGGTCGACAGGGACAGGTCCACGGATCCTCCAGCACCTTGCTACTCGAGCGGTCGCCCCTCGGGACACCTCGGCAGAGCCCCCGGAACGGTTCGCCAGCCGCGATGGCATTCAATCACTTACGGCAGGCGTGCACGACGCCTTGGTCCCATTGTCCGTCACGCCAGTGACACACTCGGTGCCGATGGCCAAGAATCACCGATCCGATCGATCCCCGACGGACCCCGTCTCCCGGCTCGCGCCGGGCACGGTCCTGGGCCGGCTCGCCTCCGGGCCGAGCCGGGCTTCGCGCATCACTCATACGGAGCACTTGCCCCCGCGCGCGGGCCGCCATGCCGTCTGGCCTGACCGGATTCGTTCGGAGGTCGTCGCCGCCGTCCAGGAGTGCGGCATCGAGCACCCCTGGGCCCACCAGGCGCTCGCCGCCGAGCACGCGCTGGACGGCGACTCGGTGGTCGTCGCGACCGGCACCGCGTCCGGCAAGTCCCTCGCGTATCTCGTGCCCGTCCTCTCCACGCTCCTGGACGGCTCCGAGGCCCCGAACGGCCGCGGCGCCACGGCTCTCTACCTGGCCCCCACCAAGGCGCTCGGGGCCGACCAGCGCAGATCCGTGAAGGAACTTTCACAACCTCTGGGAAATGCGGTACGCCCCGCGGTGTACGACGGCGACACCCCGTTCGAGGAACGCGAGTGGGTCCGCCAGTACGCCAACTACGTGCTGACCAACCCGGACATGCTGCACCGGGGCATACTCCCGTCCCACTCCCGCTGGTCCTCCTTCCTGAAGGCCCTGAAGTACGTCGTCATCGACGAGTGCCACACCTACCGGGGCGTCTTCGGCTCCCACGTCGCCCAGGTGCTCCGCCGCCTGCGCCGCCTCTGCGCCCGCTACGGGGCCTCCCCGGTCTTCCTCCTGGCCTCCGCGACCGCCGCCGACCCGGCCGTCGCCGCGCGCCGCCTCACCGGCCTCCCGGTGGTGGAGGTCGCCGACGACGCCTCTCCACGCGGTGAACTGGTGTTCGCCCTCTGGGAGCCCCCGCTCACCGAGCTGCAGGGCGAGAAGGGCGCGCCGGTCCGCCGCACGGCCACGGCGGAGACCGCCGACCTCCTCACCGACCTGACCGTGCAGGGCGTGCGCTCGGTGGCCTTCGTCCGCTCCCGGCGCGGCGCCGAGCTGATCTCGGTGATCGCCCAGGAACGCCTCGCCGAGGTCGACCGCTCCCTGGCCCGGCGCGTGGCGGCATACCGCGGCGGCTACCTCCCCGAGGAGCGCCGCGCCCTCGAACAGGCCCTCCACTCCGGCGAGTTGCTGGGCCTCGCCGCCACCACCGCCCTCGAACTCGGCATCGACGTCTCCGGCCTGGACGCGGTGGTGATCGCCGGCTACCCGGGCACGCGCGCGTCCCTGTGGCAGCAGGCGGGCCGCGCCGGCCGGGCCGGACAGGGCGCCCTCGCCGTCCTGGTGGCCCGCGACGACCCCCTGGACACCTTCCTGGTCCACCACCCCGAGGCCCTCTTCGACCAGCCGGTGGAGTCCACGGTCCTCGACCCCGACAACCCGTACGTCCTCGCCCCGCACCTGTGCGCGGCGGCGGCGGAGTTGCCCTTGACGGACGAGGACCTGGACCTCTTCGGCCCCGCCACGGAGGACCTGCTGGGCCAGCTGGAGGCCGCGAAGCTGCTGCGCCGCCGTACGAAGGCCTGGCACTGGACGCGCCGGGAACGGGCCGCCGACCTCACCGACATCCGCGGCGAGGGCGGGCGTCCGGTCCAGATCGTCGAGTCCGGCACGGGCCGCCTGCTCGGCACGGTCGACGCGGGCGCGGCGCACACGACCGTCCACGAGGGCGCGGTCCACCTCCACCAGGGCCGCACGTATCTCGTCCGGTCCCTGGACCTGGAGGACTCGGTGGCCCTGGTGGAGGAGGCGAACCCCTCCTATTCAACGGTCGCCCGCGACACGACCGCCATCTCCGTCCTGGAGACGGACGTCGAAGTCCCCTGGGGCGAGGGCCGGTTGTGCTACGGCTCCGTCGAGGTCACCAACCAGGTGGTCTCCTTCCTGCGCCGCCGGCTCATCACCGGCGAGGTACTGGGCGAGACGAAGCTCGACCTCCCCGCCCGCACGCTGCGCACCCGCGCGGTGTGGTGGACGGTCACCGAGGACCAGCTCGACGAGGCCCGCGTCAACCCCGAGATCCTCGGCGGCGCCCTGCACGCCGCCGAGCACGCCTCGATCGGCCTCCTCCCGCTCTTCGCTACCTGCGACCGCTGGGACATCGGAGGCGTCTCGATCCCGCTCCACCCCGACACCCTCCTCCCCACGGTCTTCGTGTACGACGGCCACCCGGGCGGCGCGGGCTTCGCTGAGCGCGCCTTCCACACGGCCCGCACCTGGCTGACGGCCACCCGCGAGGCCATCGCCTCCTGCGAGTGCGAGGCCGGCTGCCCGTCCTGCATCCAGTCCCCCAAGTGCGGCAACGGCAACGACCCACTGCACAAGCGGGGGGCGGTGCGGCTGCTGACGGTGCTCTTGCGGGGGGCGCCGGAGGAGAAGGACGGGGGGCCGTCGGTTCCGGGCGAGCCCGGGGAGGGCGTCAGGGAGCCGTCGGTGCAGGTGGCGCCGTCCGGAGGGGGCCCGGAGGAGGTGGGGCCGACGCCGGATCCGGCCCCGCGGGTCCCGCCCGTGCCCTGACCTCCGCCGCGAACGGGCCCCGGCCCGACGCCGCCGTCACGTCCGAGATCTCGCCCACGACCACGCACCGCACCAGCCGCACGCCCTGCGCCTGAGCCACCCGGCCGGCCCGGGCGCACGCCGCCGTACTCCCGTCCGCCCAGTGGTCCGCCGCGGCGAGCGCCGCGAGATCCGCACCGCCGGCGGCCCGGTGCCGGACCACCACGGCCTGCCCCAGCGCGAGCACGATCCCGAAGACCACACACAGCACGGCGATCGCACCGAGGCTCCAGACGGTGGCGGAGCCTCGGTCGGAACGCCATCGGGAGGCGACGCGGTCGACGCGACCGGCACGCCATGAGGAAGCGGCGCGGTCGGTCCGCCATGAGGAGGCGATACGTCGGCCTCCGCGAGGCGCGGTCGTCCAGCGGGGTCCCGAAGCCGCGCCCCTCACGGCACCCTCACCCCCACCGTCTCCTCCGCCGACGCCACGGCCTCCTCCCGTACCTCGAAGGGCAGCGCGTGCAGGGCCGGTGGTCTCGCCGTGACCGTCACCCGGACCTGGTCGCCCTCCCTGCTGACCGTGACCTTCGCGCCACGCGGTGCCGCCCGCCTGGTCGCCTCCACGACCGCGTCGGCCGGATCCTGACGGGCCGCCGCCCGGGCCCCCGTCCTCGCCGCGTCCACGCACTGGATCTGCGCGGCCACCACCAGCAGCCCCCACACCAGCGCCGTCGCGAACATCACCAGCACGGGCAGCACCACCGCCGACTCCGCCGTCACGAACCCCCGGTCCGTGCCTCGCTCACACCGGCCCATCGAGCGCCCGCCTCACGATGTCCTCCAGCTCCGCGCTGACGGCCCCGCTCGTCACCACCTTGTAGAGGACCACCGCGAACGCCACCGCCGCCACGATCCCCATCGCGTACTCGGAGGTGACCATCCCCGCGTCCCTCCGTGCCGCCCGCACCCTGCACACCAGGGCACGCAGCCGCGCCCGTACCGCCTTGTACATCTCAACCCCCGTGAGGTTCCGTTCCGTTGGATTTCGTCGTCGAGTCGTCGTCCGCTGCCCGTTCAGCCCCGTGTCGTCATCCGGCACCCCCTCCCAGCACGCCGCCAGCGAGCCCGATCACCACGGGCAGTACGCCGACCGCGATGAAGGCGGGCAGGAAGCACAGCCCCACCGGGACGGTGACCGTGACGGCCGCCCGCCGTGCCCGTGCCGTCGCCGCGCGCCCCCAGTCGGCCCGGGCCTCGCCGGCCAGCCGGGCCACCGGTCCCGCGGCCGGGAGCCCCGACACACCGGCCCGCTCCAGTAGCCGGGCCAGGGCCCCGGCCCCCGGCAGCGCGGCCAACCTCCGCCAGGCCTCGCCCGGTTCACCGCCCAGCCGCACCTCGGCCGCGCCCCGCGCCAACGCGTCCCCGACGGGACCGCCGAGCGCCTCGCCCACGGCCTGAGCGGCGACCACCAAACCGGCCCCCGCGGCGATACAGGCGGCCAGCAGATCGGCTGCAAGCGGAAGTTGCCGAGCCGCCTCACCGGAGTCGACCGCACCCGCGACGACCGCGTCAGCCTGCTTACGCCGCCACCGCCAGAGCCCGACCGCGCAGGCCAGTCCGACGATCACGCCACCGATCCCACCGACCAACACCCACCCGGCACCCACCACGCCCGCGAGAGGCGCCCACCGCCGTGCGGCCTGAATCCCCTCGGCCCGCCGACCGGCCGCCGTCACCTCGGCAAGCGCCACCAACTCGGCCAGCCGCCGCCGAACCCTCCGCTCCCGCCGCACCCCTTCCACCCACCGAAGCAGCCAGGCGAGGGCCAGCAACACCCCCACGCCCACCCCCAGCCTGTGGACAACTTCCGCACTCACAACGACCCCTTTCCTCAACCCGTCCGACCCTCACCACAACCACACCGACCGCAGCCCATCGGCCTCGCTCCGCCGCGTGCCCAGCCCATCGGCCTCGCGCCGCCGCGTGCCCAGCCCATCGGGCCTTCGCCGCCCGCATGCCCAGCCCATCGGCCTTGCGCCGCCCGCGCGCCCAGTACCTCCCGCCCTCGCCGACCTCACGCCAGCTCGCCGCCCAACTCCCACCGCGTCGCCGACCTCAGCCCGTCGCCCCAGACCGGCCAGCCCACCTCGACCCGCCCAAGTCCCGCCGCCGCGCGCCCACCTCGACCCCCCGAAGTCCCGCCGCCGCGCCCGCCTAGGCCCGGCCCACCCAAGTCCCGCCGCGCTCACCCCGGCCCACTCGCGCACCCCCGTCCTCACACCGCCTCCGCCCCCGCACGATCCGCATCGCCCACCACACCCCCAACCCCTCCAGCAGCCCCCCGACCAGCAGGCACCCCATCCCCGCCCCCGTATGCAGCAGGACATGCAGCGGGTCGGCCCCCAGTGCCGCGCCGAGCAGCAGGCCCACCGCCGGCAGGGCCGCGAGCATCAGTGCCGTCGATCGGGCGCCTGCCAACTGCGCGCGCAGATCGGCCCGTTGGTCCCGTTCCGCCCGCAGTGCCGCCGCCAGTCGGTCGAGGCCGGCCGCGAGGCCCGCGCCCTGGTCGACCGCCACCCGCCAGCACGCCGCGAGGCCCGAGAGTCCTTCGGCGCCCGGCTGCCGTGCCGCCCCGGCGAGCGCGCCGGGGACGTCGCCGCCGAACCGGGCCGCCGCCAGCACCGCCGCCTGCGCCTCCCCGAGCCCGTCGGAGTCCCGTGCGGCCCGCAGCAGCGCCTCCTCCGGCTGCCGGCCGGCCCGCACCTCCCCGGCGACCGCCCCGCACAGCGCGATCACCGCGTCCGCGCGCCGCTCCCGGGCCCGCCGAGCCTCCCCGGCCAGCCGCAACCGTCGCAGCACCGGCACTCCGGCCGCCCCCGCGACGACCGGCACCACCGACGCGCCCAGCACCGCCAGCACCAGCCCGGCGGCCACCGCCCACCATTCGGGCCTCAACCTGCCCCGGACCCGCCGCAGTTTCCGGACCGTCTCCTGCCAGGAAGGGGGCCCGCTCCCGACCTCCCCTCCGCCCGCGAGCATCAACTCCGCCCGCCGGGCCCCCGAGTGCCACCCGCCGAGCAGCAGAACCGCGGCCCCGACGCACAGCACAGCCGCCCCCATCGCCGTCTCACCCATGTCGTCCCCCTTCGAAGAACTCGCCCCGAAGCAGCCCCCGCAGCCGCTCCCACCCCCGCTCGTAGGCGAAGGCCTCCGCGCCCCACCGCAGCGCCGGCACCGTCCGCACCAGCCCCGCCGGGTCCCGTTCCAGCACATGCACCTCGGCGATCCGCCGACGCCCGGACCGGTCCCGTACGAGATGCAGGACCACCGACAGAGCTGCCGCCAACTGGCTGTGCAGCGCGGCCCGGTCGAGGCCGGCCGCCGTGCCGAGCGCCTCCAGGCGGGCCGGTACGTCGGCGGCGGCGTTGGCGTGGACCGTGCCGCAGCCCCCTTCGTGGCCGGTGTTCAACGCGGCCAGCAGATGGACCACTTCGGGCCCGCGCACCTCACCCACGACCAGCCGGTCCGGCCGCATCCGCAGCGCCTGCCGCACCAGGTCCTGCAGCGTGACCAGGCCCGCGCCCTCCTGGTTTGCCGGTCTCGACTCCAGCCGTACGACGTGTGGATGGTCCGGCCGCAGCTCCGCCGAGTCCTCGGCGAGCACGATCCGCTCCCCCGGGCCGACCAGCCCGAGCAGCGCGCTCAGCAGCGTCGTCTTGCCGCTGCCGGTTCCGCCGCTGATCAGGAAGGACAGGCGGGCGTCGAGCAGTGCTCGCAGGACGCGGTCCCCGCCCGGCGGCACCGTTCCCGCCGCGACCAGTTCGGCGAGCGTGAAGGCCCGCGGTCGTACCACTCGCAGGGACAGGCAGGTGCAGCCCACGGCCACCGGTGGCAGCACCGCGTGCAGCCGGGTCCCGTCGGGCAGCCGGGCGTCGGCCCAGGGGCGGGCGTCGTCCAGGCGGCGTCCGGCCACGGCGGCCAGGCGCTGCGCGAGGCGTCGTACCGCTGCCGCGTCCGGGAAGGAGACGGCGGTCAGCTCCAGGCCGCCGCCCCGGTCCACCCACACCCGGTCGGGTGCCGACACCAGTACGTCGGTCACCGACGGGTCGGCGAGGAGCGGCTCCAGGGGGCCGCTGCCGACCAGCTCGGAGCGCAACTGCCGCGCCGCTCCGAGCACTTCCGCGTCACCGAGCACCCGGCCCTGTTCGCGCAGCGCCTGCGCCACGCGCGCGGGGGTGGGCTCCGCCCCGCTTTCGACGAGCCACTGCCGTACGCCGTCGAGAAGCCCGTCGGGCGCGCTCATGCCGCACCCGCTTCCAGCAGCGCCCGCTCCCAGAACTCCCTGCAGAAGCGCGCCAGCGGCCCCCGCCCGGCCCCGGGCGGCACCTTGCCCTCCCCCGGTCGCGCCAGCCCCGCCTCGACGGGCACCTCGCCGGCGAGCGGCAGTCCGAGCAGCCGGGCCACCTCGCGGTCGTCGAGCCCGGGGGCGTACGGCCCGCGTACCGCCACCCGCAGGTCCCGCACCACCATCCCCACGGCGGACGCCACCCGCCCGGCTGCTGCGACGGCGCGCAGCTCGCCGGGGACCACGAGGACCCCGAGGTCGAGCTGGGCGAGCGCCTCGGCGACCCCGTCATCGATACGGCGCGGGAGGTCGACCACGACCGTGCCGCCGCGCCGTCTGGCCGCCGCGAGCACCGCCCGCACGGCCTGCGCGGGTACGGCGATGCGGTCGCCGCGGTCCCAGCTGAGCACCCGCAGCGAGTGCAGCTCGGGCAGGGACTCCTCCAGCGCGCCGCCGCCGACCCGGCCCCGGGAGGCCGCGAAGGCGGGCCAGCGCAGGCCCTCCGCGGTCTCGCCGCCGAGGAGTACGTCGAGTCCGCCGCCCAGCGGATCGGCGTCCACGAGCAGGGTGCGCAGCCCCTCACGCGCGGAGGTGACGGCGAGGGCGCACGCGAGCGTGGACGCTCCGGCCCCGCCACGTCCTCCCATGACGCCGACGGTGAGGGCGGGCCGGCCGACGCCCTCGGCCACGTCGGCGATCCGGTCGACCAGCCACTGCTCGCCGTCCGGCAGCATCAGGACGTGGTCGGCGCCGATCTCGACGGCCCGGCGCCACACCCCGGAGTCGTCCTGGTCGCGGCCGACCAACACCACTCCCCGTCTGCGCGCGGCCCCGCGCACCCGCCGCGCCGCGTCGTCGCCGACCAGGACGAGCGGCGCGGCCTCCCAGCCGCCCGCGCGCTCCGGCACCGAGTGGTGGACCTCCGGTGTCGCCCCGGCCGCGGCGCACAGCCGCAGCAGGTCGTCGAGCAGCTCGACGTCCTCCGTGACGATCAGTGGTCCGGCCTGCCGCCCCGAGGCGGCCGGCGGTGGTTCCTGTGTGACGGCTCCGGCCACGGTGTCCATCCCCCTTCGCTGCAACTCGCCGGGCCCCTGCGGCCCCGCGATTCCCAAACATGTGAAGAACCGGCAACCGGCCTCCATATGAACGGCCGATAGGAACCGGCCAAACCCACCCGACTAACCGGATCCGCTCATGAACTCGGCGCGGCCGGGACGCGTTGGAATCACGGTGCAGCGATGTCGGAAATCGTGTGGATCTTGGTCGATAACTGTGGACAACTCGGCGGTTGTGAATATCGCCGTCACCCATACCGGTGAGCCCTGTACCGACCTCTGTGCGACTTCCGCAGAGCAGCGCCATCACTACGCACAGTGACGGATCATGTGCATGCAGAAGGGGCGGCCGCGGACGCCTCGGGACAGTCGTACGACCGCGCAAGGAGAGAGGGGAGAAGCGAAAACCCACCCGGACATGCGACGACCCCCACCGGGGGGGAGAGTGGGGGTCGTCTCCACGGCCGACTCGGGGGGGGAGGAGCCGGACCGGGTTAGCACGGTCGCGAACGATCCGTGACTTCCATGGTGTACCCGAGAGCCCTCTCAGGCAAACCCACGCGCCCCACCTTACGCCGAATGGGCTGCGCCTATGCTCGGGGCGTGGAAAACCACTCCTTGCCCCGCACAGCGGCCTTCTTTGACCTGGACAAGACGGTCATTGCGAAGTCGAGCACGCTCACGTTCAGCAAGTCGTTCTACCAAGGCGGGCTGATCAACCGCAGGGCCGCCTTGCGGTCCGCGTACACGCAGTTCGTGTTCCTCGTCGGCGGCATGGACCACGACCAGATGGAGCGCACGCGCGAGTACCTCTCGCAGCTCGTCCGCGGCTGGAACGTCCAGCAGGTCAAGGAGATCGTCGCCGAGACGCTGCACGACCTGATCGACCCGATCATCTACGACGAGGCCGCCTCCCTCATCGAGGAGCACCACACAGCCGGCCGCGACGTCGTCATCGTGTCCACCTCGGGCGCCGAGGTGGTCGAGCCGATCGGTGAACTGCTGGGCGCGGACCGGGTGGTGGCGACCCGCATGGTGGTCGGTGAGGACGGCTGCTTCACCGGAGAGGTGGGGTACTACGCGTACGGCCCCACCAAGGCCGAGGCGATCAGGGAACTGGCCGCCTCCGAGGGGTACGACCTGGACCGCTGCTACGCCTACAGCGACTCGGTGACCGATCTGCCGATGCTCCGGTCCGTCGGACATCCCCATGCCGTGAATCCGGACCGAGCACTGCGTCGCGAGGCACTCGCGCGCGGGTGGCCGATTCTCGATTTCCACCGCCCGGTACGGCTCAAGCAGCGCATCCCGGGATTCTCCGTACCGCCCCGCCCGGCCCTTGTCGCGGCGGCCGCCATAGGGGCCGCGGCGGCCACCGCGGGCCTGGTCTGGTACGCCAGTCGGCGCCGCGCCGCGACCATCTGACACACCAGTGTCCGTTTGAAACCAATTTGAGACTAAAAGTAAAGAAGTACAGCCAGGGGTTCCGCTTGCTTCGGACCTGGAGTACAAAGGGGTTAACGGCCCGCGAGACCAAGGACATCCGAGAGGATCACCTTAATAACGCATTTGGCCCCACGGACCGCGCATGAACGCCGGGCACCCACGCGACGTCGACCCGTCGATTACGGGCCAGCCGCACCAGGTCACGGGCGAAGTTCCCGACCTGATGGGCAACATATCGAGGACGCTTGGTAACCCGGTGGGCATGCCAGCGGCGGTACGAACTCTCGTACCGCCGCATCTCTATGCGGCGCCGCGCTGCAACGCCTCGCACACGGCCGTCGACTCGCGCACGCCCAGCTCGACCGCCCGGCCACAGTGGGCGATCCAGGCGGCCATGCCCTCCGGAGTGCCGGACACGTACCCGTCGAGCGCCGCCAGATAGGCCGCGCGGCCGAGTTCGGCGTGGCCGACCTCCGCCGGGCAGACCGACTTCGGGTCCAGGCCGCTGCCGACCAGGACGATGCGCTCGGCGGTGCGCGCGACCAGGCCGTTGTGCGACGAGAAGGGGCGCAGGGCGAGCAACTCGCCGTGGACGACGGCGGCCGTCACCAGGGCGGGCGCGGAGCTGCCCGCGACGACCAGTTCGGCGAGGCCCTCCAGGCGGCCGTGCGCCTCGTCCGCGCCCGGCAGCGGCAGCTCGATCAGCGGCTCGTCGACCGGCTCGCCGGCCTGCCGCGGGCGCCCGACCTCGTCCCGGTCGGTCGCCGCGGCCACCAGATGCAGCCGGGCCAGGACCCGCAGCGGCGACTGCCGCCAGATGGACAGCAGTTGACCCGCCTCGGCGGTCAGCCGCAGCGCCGCGCCCACCACGCGCGCGTCCTCGTCACCACTGAAGTCGGTACGCCTGCGCACCTCCTCCAGGGCCCAGTCGGAGCCGGACAGCGCCGCGGACCCGCGGGCGCCCCGCAGCGCCGCCTCGGAGGTGATCTCGTTGCTGCGGCGCCGCATGACCCGGTGCCCGTAGACCCGGTCCACGGCCTTGCGCACGGACTCCACGGACTCGGCCACCCCGGGCAGCGAACCCAGCGCCGCGAGCGGATCGGCGGTCGCACCTGTCGTACTCATGAGTACGACATTACGCACTACGCGCGCGTGCCCCACGAATGAGTGGTCTTCTTCACGCACGACTGCCACGTACAGCTATCACCCCACTACCCTTCGTGAACATGAAAATTGCTTTCGTCGGGAAGGGCGGCAGCGGCAAGACGACCCTGTCCTCCCTGTTCATCCGCCATCTCGCGGCCATCGGGGCACCGGTCGTCGCGGTCGACGCGGACATCAACCAGCACCTCGGCCCCGCCCTCGGCCTCGACGAGGCGGAGGCGGCCGCACTGCCCGCGATGGGCGACCGGCTGCCGCTGATCAAGGACTACCTGCGCGGCTCCAACCCGCGCATCCCGTCCACCGCGACGATGATCAAGACCACCCCGCCCGGCGAGGGCTCGCGGCTGCTGCGGGTGCGCGAGACCAATCCGGTCTACGACGCCTGCGCCCGGCCGGTGGAACTCGACGGCGGCGCCGTCCGTTTGATGGTCACCGGCCCCTTCACCGACGCCGACCTGGGGGTCGCCTGCTACCACTCCAAGACCGGAGCGGTGGAGCTGTGCCTGAACCACCTGGTGGACGGGCAGGGCGAGTACGTCGTGGTGGACATGACGGCGGGCTCGGACTCCTTCGCCTCCGGCATGTTCACCCGCTTCGACATCACGTTCCTCGTCGCCGAGCCGACCCGGAAGGGGGTCTCCGTCTACCGCCAGTACAAGGAGTACGCCCGTGACTTCGGCGTCGTGCTCAAAGTCGTCGGCAACAAGGTGCAGGGTCAGGACGACCTCGACTTCCTGCGCGCCGAGGTTGGGGACGACCTGCTGGTGACCGTCGGGCACTCGGACTGGGTGCGCGCCATGGAGAAGGGCCGTCCGCCCCGGTTCGAGCTCCTGGAGGACGCCAACCACCGTGCCCTGCACACGCTTCGGGTCGCCGCGGACGCCACGTACGAGCTGCGCGACTGGGAGCGCTACACCCAGCAGATGGTGCACTTCCACCTGAAGAACGCCCAGAGTTGGGGCAACGAACGCACCGGGGCCGACCTGGCGGCGCAGGTCGACCCCGGGTTCGTGCTGGGCGAGGGTGTCGTCGCCCCTGTGTGACGAGGACTACCGCTTGGCGGCCGGCGCTCCGGGCACGCCCTTCGGCGCCGGGGCCGGGCGGCCCGTCAGGAAGGACGCCCAGCCCTGCTTCGGCGCCTCGCCGACATTGAGGGTGCGCAGCTTCGCCAGGACCTGCGGGTCCTGGGCGTCCAGCCAGTCGGCCAGCTGGTGGAAGGACACACAGCGCACGTCGGGCTTGTTGCAGACGTTCTCGACGACCTGGTCGACGGCCCGCATGTAGGTGCCGCCGTTCCAGGACTCGAAGTGGTTGCCGATGACCAGGGGCGCGCGGTTGCCGTCGTAGGCCCGGCGGAAGCCCGCGAGCAGGCCGTCACGCATCTGGTCGCCCCAGTACTCGTACTTGTCGGGGTCGCCCTGGGTCTGGGTGCCGGACTGGTTGACCATGAAGTTGTAGTCCATGGTGAGCTGCTCGTAGGAGTGCCCGGGGAAGGGCACGAGCTGCATGGACAGGTCCCAGAGGCCTTCCTTCTTCTTGGGCCACAGCTGGTCGTTGACCCCGCTGGTGTCGTAGCGGAAGCCCATCTGGCTCGCGGCCTTCATGAAGTTCTTCTGGCCCTCCAGACAGGGTGTGCGGGCGCCGATGAGCTCCTTGTCGTAGTCGAAGGGGAGCGGGGCGGCCTTCTTCATGCCGGCGTTGGTCTTCCAGGACTTCACGAACTGCTTCGCCTGGGCGATCTCGTCCTTCCAGTCGTCGACCGACCACTCGCCGACGCCGCCGCCCTTGCCGCAGAAGTGGCCGTTGAAGTGGGTGCCGATCTCGTTGCCCTCCAGCCACGCCAGGCGCAGCTGCTTCGCGGTGTCGGCGATGCCCTGCTCGTCGTTGAAGCCGATGTCGGAGCGGCCCGGCGAGTGCTGCGGCGGCTTGTAGAGGTCGCGCTTGTCCTCCGGCAGCATGTACACGCCGCTGAGGAAGTACGTCATCGTGGCGTGGTTGGCCTTGGACACCTCGCGGAAGTGGGAGAACAGCTTCTGGCTGTCCTCACCGGCGCCGTCCCACGAGAAGACGACGAACTGCGGGGGCTTCTGGCCGGGCTTGAGCCGCTCCGGTCTGGGCAGGTGCGGCTGGGCTCCGGTGTAGGAGGTGGAGCCGTCGCCGATCAGGCGGACCACGCTCTTCGGCGCCTGGGCCGGCTTGGCCTTCTGGGGGCCGGCCGCCCCGGTCTTGGCTCCGTCGGTACCGATCCCGCAGCCGGCCAGTGAGACGGCACAGGCCGCGACTACCACGGCACCGGCGGCGATCCTCTGGGTGGCGGCCATTTCCGCCCACCTTCTTCCTTCTCTAGGACTCTGGGGCCACAGCGCCGCCAAGTTCGCACGGGACCGAGAAGGAATTAGTACGACAAGCCGATGAAATATCTGCTTCACCCTGGAGAGTGATTCATTAACCCATTTGCCCGGAAAGTCTATGCCTGGCCTTTACTCTGCATTACGATCCATTTACCGAGCGTTGATTCATCCCGCCGCTGCAAGCCGTGACCCACGGCCGCGACCCAAGCCCCGCCATCGACGGGGACCACCTGTTCCGCGACCGCGCCGCCCCGGAGGAGACGGGAAACATGTCAGCCTGCGCACCCACCCGCGCCACCGACCCCACTCGGACCGAGCGCATGCACCAGCCCCACAGTCCGCCACCGGCCCCGCACCGCCGCTTCCGCATCGCGGGCGCCGACGTGTCGGCCTCCATCGCGGTCTTCCTGATCGCCCTGCCCCTGTCCCTCGGCATCGCCCTCGCCACGGGCGCCCCGCTCCAGGCCGGCCTCGTCGCCGCGGCCGTCGGCGGGCTCGTCGCCGGCCTGCTCGGCGGCTGCCCGCTCCAGGTCAGCGGCCCCGCCGCCGGCCTCACCGTCGTCACCGCCGACCTCATCCACCGCTACGGCTGGCGGACGACCTGCGCGATCACGGTCCTCGCCGGCCTCGCCCAACTGGGCCTCGGTTGCCTGCGCGTGGCCCGCACCGCGCTCGCCGTCAGCCCCGCCATCGTGCACGGCATGCTCGCCGGCATCGGCGTCACCATCGCCGTCGCCCAGCTGCACATCGTCCTCGGCGGCACCCCGCAGAGCTCCGTCCTCGCCAACCTCCGCGCGCTGCCCGCCCAGTTGGCGAACCTGCAGCCGGCCGCCGTGACCGTGAGCGCGCTGACCCTGACCCTGCTGCTGCTCTGGCCCCGGATCCCCGGCCGGGCCGGACGCCTCCTGCGCAAGGTCCCGGCCGCGCTCGTCGCCGTCGCCGGTGCCACCGCGGCCGCCTCGCTCGCCGGGCTGACCGTGCCCAAGGTCGACCTGCCGTCCTGGAGCAGCCACGCCCTGGCCGGGCTTCCCGAGGGCCCAGTGCTCGGCCTCGTCGCCGCCGTCCTCACCATCACGCTGGTGTGCAGTGTGCAGTCGCTGCTGGGCGCGGTCGCCGTCGACAAGCTGATCGCCGCCCGCCCCGGCCTGAGTGCCCGCGTCGGCCGCTCCGACCTCGACCGCGAGCTGCTGGGCCAGGGCGCCGCCAACATCGTCTCCGGCGCGCTCGGCGGGCTGCCGGTGGCCGGGGTGGCGGTGCGGAGTTCGGCGAATGTGAACGCGGGTGCGGTGAGCCGGAACTCCACGATGCTGCACGGCGTTCTCGTAGTAGTCGCCGCGCTGCTGATGGTCCCGGTCCTGGAGCTCATCCCGCTCGCCTCGCTCGCCGCCCTGGTGATGGCCGTCGGCATCCAGATGGTGTCCCTGCACCACATCCGCACGGTGACCCGCCACCGCGAAGTGCTGGTGTACGCCGTCACCACACTCGGCGTGGTGTTCCTCGGCGTCCTGGAGGGCGTGACGCTGGGGGTCGCCGTGGCCGTCGCCGTCGCCATGCACCGCCTCGCCCGCACCCGCATCACGCACGACGAGAAGGAAGGAGTCCATCACGTACACGTCCGAGGCCAGTTGACGTTCCTCGCGGTGCCGCGGCTCAGCCGGGCCCTGCATCTCGTACCCCAGGGCGCCCACGCCGTGGTGGAGTTGGACGGTTCGTTCATGGACCACGCGGCGTACGAGTCACTGCAGGACTGGCAGAAGACGCACACCGCGCGGGGCGGCTCCGCCGAACTGACCGGCCGCCGCGCGGGGGTGAGCACCGAGCCCGCCTCCCCGTCCCCCGTCGGCTGCCGCTGCCACCCCTGGACACCCTGGCGCAACCACCAGTGCGGGTCCCCGCTCTCCGGCACGACCGCGAGCCCTCCCGCCACGCCAAAGGCACCGAGCGCCCCCAGCACGACCGACAGCCCCGACGGCCCCCATCGCGTCGACGGCTCCGGCACGACCGACAGCCCCGACGACTCCCGCAACCCTGACAGCCCGGGACACCCTGACAGCTCCGGCAGCCCTGACAGCTGCGGCAGCTCCGGCAGCTCCGGCAGCCCAGGCAGCTCCGGCAGCCCTGGCAGCCGCCAACTCGCCCGCGGTATCAGCGCCTTCCAGCGCAACACCGCGCCGCTCGTGCGGGGTGAGCTGGCCCGGCTGGCCCGAGAGGGGCAGCAGCCCTCGCAGCTCTTCCTCACCTGCGCGGACTCGCGGCTCGTCACGTCGATGATCACCTCCAGTGGTCCCGGCGACCTCTTCGTGGTGCGCAACGTGGGCAACCTCGTACCGCTGCCCGGCGAGGAGAGCGGCGACGACTCGGTGGCGGCCGCGATCGAGTACGCCGTGGACGTGCTGCAGGTGCGGTCCATCACGGTGTGCGGGCACTCCGGGTGCGGGGCGATGCAGGCGCTGCTCAACTCCGAGCCCGGCGGCGCCAGGACACCGCTGAAGCGGTGGCTGCGGCACGGCCTGCCGAGCCTGGAGCGCATGGCCGACACCGGCCTCCCGTGGGCCCGGCTCGCGGGCCGCGCACCGGCCGACGCGGTCGAGCAGCTGTGCCTGACCAACGTGGTCCAGCAGCTGGAGCACCTGCGCTCCCACGAGTCGGTGGCGCGGGCCCTGCGGAAGGGGGCGCTGGAGCTGCACGGGATGTACTTCCACGTGGGCGAGGCACAGGCGTATCTGCTGACCCAGGCGGACGAGGAGCAGGTGTTCGGCCATGTGGAGGCGGCGGAGCTGTCTCCCTGACCCGGGTGCCGGGCGGGTGTGAAGGGGATTACACCGCTGAACCCCGCCCGGCCCGTCTTCGTGGGTACGGATGACCCGGGCCACCGCGATCGAGGCCGCCCGATCGGCCGAGCCGGTCGGGCGCCCCCGGTGACAGGTCTAAACCATTTACCGGACGACCCTTGTCATCGGCCCCTCGGTTCTGATGAGCTGTGGCCTGGGACACAACGGACACCCTGGGAAAGGCAGATGCCGTGAGCAACGAGAGCCTGGCCAACCTGCTCAAGGAAGAGCGCAGGTTCGCACCCCCCGCCGACCTGGCCGCTCATGCCAACGTCACCGCGGAGGCGTATGAACAGGCCAAGGCTGACAGGCTCGGCTTCTGGGCCGAGCAGGCCCGCCGGCTGACCTGGGCCACCGAGCCCACCGAGACGCTGGACTGGTCGAACCCGCCGTTCGCCAAGTGGTTCAAGGACGGCGCGCTCAACGTCGCGTACAACTGCGTGGACCGGCACGTCGAGGCGGGCAACGGCGACCGGATCGCGATCCACTTCGAGGGCGAGCCCGGCGACAGCCGCGCGATCACCTACGCCGAGCTGAAGGACGAGGTGTCCAAGGCCGCCAACGCCCTGCTGGAGCTGGGCGTTTCGAAGGGCGACCGGGTCGCCGTATACATGCCGATGATCCCGGAGACGGCGATCGCGATGCTGGCCTGCGCCCGTATCGGCGCCGCGCACTCCGTCGTCTTCGGCGGCTTCTCGGCCGACGCCCTCGCGACCCGCATCCAGGACGCCGACGCCAAGGTCGTCATCACCTCCGACGGCGGCTACCGGCGCGGCAAGCCCTCCGCGCTCAAGCCGGCCGTGGACGAGGCGATCGCCAAGGTCGACAACGTCGAGCACGTCCTCGTGGTGCGCCGTACCGGCCAGGAGGTCGCCTGGTCCGAGGGCCGGGACGTGTGGTGGGACGAGATCGTCGAGCGGCAGTCCGCCGAGCACACCCCGGAGGCGTTCGAGGCGGAGCACCCGCTGTTCATCCTCTACACGTCCGGTACGACGGGGAAGCCGAAGGGCATCCTGCACACCTCCGGCGGCTACCTCACCCAGACCTCGTACACCCACCACGCCGTCTTCGACCTCAAGCCCGAGACGGACGTGTACTGGTGCACCGCGGACGTCGGCTGGGTCACCGGCCACTCGTACATCGTCTACGGGCCTCTGGCCAACGGCGCCACCCAGGTCATGTACGAGGGGACGCCGGACACCCCGCACCAGGGCCGGTTCTGGGAGATCGTGCAGAAGTACGGGGTGACGATCCTCTACACCGCGCCGACCGCGATCCGTACGTTCATGAAGTGGGGCGACGACATCCCGGCCAAGTTCGATCTCAGCAGCCTGCGGGTGCTGGGCTCGGTCGGTGAGCCGATCAACCCCGAGGCGTGGATCTGGTACCGCAAGCACATCGGCGCCGACACCACGCCGATCGTGGACACCTGGTGGCAGACCGAGACCGGCGCCATGATGATCTCCCCGCTGCCCGGCGTCACCGCCACCAAGCCCGGCTCGGCGCAGACCCCGCTGCCCGGCATCTCGGCGACGGTCGTGGACGACGAGGCCAACGAGGTGCCCAACGGCGGTGGCGGCTACCTGGTGCTGACCGAGCCGTGGCCGTCCATGCTGCGCACCATCTGGGGCGACGACCAGCGCTTCCTCGACACGTACTGGTCCCGCTTCAAGGGCAAGTACTTCGCCGGTGACGGCGCGAAGAAGGACGACGACGGCGACATCTGGCTGCTCGGCCGTGTCGACGACGTCATGCTCGTCTCCGGCCACAACATCTCCACGACGGAGGTGGAGTCGGCGCTGGTGTCCCACCCGTCGGTCGCCGAGGCGGCTGTCGTCGGTGCCGCCGACGAGACCACCGGGCAGGCCATCGTCGCCTTCGTCATCCTGCGCGGCACGGCGAACGCCGAGGACGAGAACCTCATCGCCGACCTGCGCAACCACGTCGGCGCCACCCTCGGCCCGATCGCCAAGCCGAAGCGGATCCTGCCGGTGGCCGAGCTGCCTAAGACCCGTTCCGGCAAGATCATGCGCCGGCTGCTGCGCGACGTGGCCGAGAACCGCCAGCTCGGCGATGTCACGACGCTGACCGACTCGACGGTGATGGACCTCATCCAGGCGAAGCTGCCGGCGGCGCCGAGCGAGGACTGACCAGCGAGGACCCACACTCCCTGACAGGGGCGTCCGGCGCGGAAAGCGCCGGGCGCCCCTTTTAGGTAAACTAAGCAAAACAGTGTGACCCTCAAGGTGTGCCGGGAAGTCTGGTCGGCGAACAGTTCCGCCCTGCCCACCCCCCGGAGGTCTCCCCCATGCCCGCGCCCCCTCGCAAGGTTCTCGGACGGCTGTCCCTCCCCGAGCGGACCTTCGTCGCGGACGCGCTGCGCACCGAGACCGTCGGCGGTGTGCTGCTCCTCGTCGCCGCCGTCACCGCGCTGATCTGGGCGAACGTACCCGCACTGCACGACAGCTACGAGAGCGTCAGCCACTACCACCTGGGCCCCGAGGCCCTCGGTCTGCACCTCTCCGTCGCGCACTGGGCCGCCGACGGCCTGCTCGCGGTCTTCTTCTTCGTCGCCGGCATCGAGCTCAAGCGCGAACTCGTCGCCGGCGACCTGCGCGACCCCAGGGCGGCCGCCCTGCCGGTCGTCGCGGCCCTGTGCGGCATGGCCGTACCGGCCCTCGTCTACACGCTCACCAACGTCACCGGCAGCGGCTCGCTCGGCGGCTGGGCCGTGCCGACCGCCACCGACATCGCCTTCGCGCTCGCCGTGCTCGCGGTCATCGGGACGTCCCTGCCGAGCGCCCTGCGCGCCTTCCTGCTCACCCTCGCCGTCGTCGACGACCTCTTCGCGATCCTGATCATCGCGGTCTTCTTCACCGGCAGCATCGACTTCGCCGCGCTCGGCGGCGCCGTCGTGGGCCTGGCCGTCTTCTGGCTGCTGCTGCGCAAGGGGGTGCGGGGCTGGTACGTGTACGTCCCGCTCGCGCTCGTCATCTGGGCGCTGATGTACAACAGCGGCGTCCACGCCACCATCGCCGGCGTCGCGATGGGCCTGATGCTGCGCTGCCACCGCCACGAGGGTGAGGAGCACTCCCCCGGCGAGCAGATCGAACATCTTGTACGGCCCCTGTCGGCGGGCCTCGCCGTTCCGCTGTTCGCGCTGTTCAGCGCAGGTGTCGTGGTCTCGGGCGGGGCGCTCGGCGATGTGTTCACCAAGCCGGAGACGCTGGGCGTGGTCCTCGGGCTCGTCGTCGGCAAGGCGGTCGGGATCTTCGGCGGGACCTGGCTGACGGCACGTTTCACCAGGGCGTCGCTCAGCGAGGACCTGGAGTGGGCGGACGTGTTCGCGGTGGCGACCCTGGCCGGCATCGGCTTCACGGTGTCGCTGCTGATCGGCGAACTCGCCTTCGACGGCGACGCGACGCTGACCGACGAGGTCAAGGCCGCCGTACTCGTGGGATCGCTCATCGCGGCGACCCTGGCGACGGTGCTGCTGAAGATGCGGAACGCCAAGTACCGCCGGCTGTGCGAGGCCGAGGAGCGGGACGAGGACCGCGACGGCATCCCGGACATCTACGAGCAGGACGATCCGGCGTACCACCTGAGGATGGCGGAGATCTACGAGAGCAAGGCCGCCGAGCACCGCCGGATCGCCGAGATCAAGGAAGCCGAACGACGCGCGCTTGCCGAAGTGGCGGGCGGGGCAGGCGACGAGGACGGCCGTCCGGCATGATCTGACGGGACGGTACAAATTCGTCGTACCTGAGCCGTACATAAAGAGATAGAGGGAGACCGCGATGAGCGCACCCGACGGCGGCCCGGTCGGCGCCGAACGCAGCATCGGCCAGCTGTTCGCCTCGGCGACGACCGAGATGTCCGCGCTGGTGCACGACGAGATCGCGCTGGCCAAGGCTCAGCTCAAGCAGGACGTCAAGCGCGGCGCGACGAGCGGCGGCGCGTTCACCGTGGCCGGCGCGGTCCTGGTGTTCTCCCTGCCGATGCTCAACTTCGCGCTGGCGTACGGGATCCGCACCTGGAGCGACTGGAACCTCGCGATCTGCTTCCTGCTCTCCTTCGCGGCGAACGTTCTGGTCGCGGTCGTCCTCGCGCTGATCGGCGTGGTGTTCGCGAAGAAGGCCAAGAAGGGCCAGGGCCCGCAGAAGGTGGCCGCGTCCATGAAGGAGACGGCGAACGTGCTGCAGAAGGCCAAGCCGCACCCGCGCCCTCAGACGCCGGCGCTCGAGGACCGCGCCCCCGCGGCCATCGAGGCTGTGGGACGCTCGTCCTCATGACGGATCCCGCCACACCTTCGGCGCAACCGGCCTCGCTCGTACGACCGGACACCCTTCCCGACGGTACGAAGCTGACGCACCGCGACGTCGCGGCAAACGGCGCGCGCTTCCACATCGCCGAGGCCGGTGACGGCCCGCTGGTGCTGCTGCTGCACGGCTTCCCGCAGTTCTGGTGGGCCTGGCGGCACCAGCTGAGCACGCTGGCCGACGCGGGCTTCCGGGCCGTCGCCATGGACCTGCGCGGCGTCGGCGGCAGCGACCGCACCCCGCGCGGCTACGACCCCGTCAACCTCGCCCTCGACGTCACCGGCGTGATCCGCTCCCTCGGCGAGCCGGACGCCGCGCTGGTCGGCCACGACCTGGGCGGCTATCTGGCGTGGACGGCGGCGGTGATGCGCCCGAAGCTGGTACGACGGCTCGCGGTCGCCTCGATGCCGCACCCCCGGCGCTGGCGCTCCGCCATGCTCTCCGACGTCCGCCAGACCCGCGCGGGCTCCTACATCTGGGGCTTCCAGCGCCCCTGGATCCCCGAACGGCAGCTCACCGCCGACGACGGCGCGCTCGTCGCCGAGCTGATCCGGGACTGGTCCGGGCTGGACGCGCCCGACGACGACACGCTCACGACGTACCGCCGCGCGATGTGCATCCCGTCGACGGCGCACTGCTCGATCGAGCCGTACCGGTGGCTGGTGCGGTCCATGGCCCGCCCGGACGGCATCCAGTTCAACCGCCGCATGAAGCGCCCCCTCCGGGTCCCGACCCTCCATCTGCACGGCGCGCTCGACCCCGTGATGCGGACACGGAGCGCGGCCGGCTCCGGCGAGTACGTCGAAGCGCCGTACCGCTGGCGCCTGTTCGACGGGCTCGGACACTTCCCGCACGAGGAAGATCCGGTCAGTTTCACGACAGAGCTCGTCAACTGGCTGAAGGATCCGGAGCCCGATCGGTGAAGCAGAGGTCGGCCGAGCCCGGCCGGGGGTCCGGGGGTTGTCCCCCGGGACAGCACAGCCCGCACGAGGAAGATCCGGTCAGTTTCTCCACGGAACTGGTCAATTGGCTGAAAGACCCCGAAGCCGATCGGTGACCGAGCCTGTGCGCCCGGTATCCGGACCTGAACATCTGTCCTACGAACAGCCAATTGCCTGGCGCATAGGCCAATTGGGGTCCACGGGGGTGGTTATCGACCATGGGGCAGGGGCAGACGTCGGGGTATGGGCTGGACGCACGACTACAGTGACGCAGCACGCAATCGCCGCTCGGCCAACGCGCTGAGCCCTCACCAGGGAGGCGCCCCGCAGATGCCGGGCACGGACCTCCGGGTGGGCATTCCGCGCATTCTGCGCCGCCGGGCCCGCTGGGTCTCGGTACGCCTGCGTCACCCGCGAGGCTGACGCCCTAGAGAGCGCAGCTGTCGCTGTCGACCTGCTCGTTCGCGGTACGTCCCTTGACGATGTCCTCCTGGATCTCGTCGGCGGTGAGCGCGTACCCGGTGTCGGCGTCGTCGAGCGACTTCGCGAAGACGACGCCGTACACCCTGCCCTCCGGGGTGAGCAGCGGGCCGCCGGAGTTGCCCTGGCGGACGGTCGCGTACAGCGAGTAGACGTCGCGGCGGACGGTGCCGCGGTGGTAGATGTCCGGGCCGTTGGCCGGGATACGGCCACGCACGCGTGCGGCGCGGACGTCGTACGAGCCGTTCTCCGGGAAGCCCGCGATGATCGCGCCGTCGCCGCTCCTCGCGTCCGTGGCCGCGAACTTGAGCGCGGGTGCCCTGAGGTCGGGCACGTCCAGTACGGCGATGTCGCGGTGCCAGTCGTACAGGACGACC
The DNA here is from genome assembly GCF_022698165.1 of Streptomyces cylindrosporus. GTDB lineage: Bacteria > Actinomycetota > Actinomycetes > Streptomycetales > Streptomycetaceae > Streptomyces > Streptomyces cylindrosporus. Next base: position 127,634 of record NZ_JALDAY010000020.1, on the reverse strand, counting down.
TTGGCGTCGTACTTGCGGCCCTCGCCGCCTATCTGGACGGTGGGTTCGTCGACGCCGCCCACGACGTGCGCGTTGGTCATGACGCGGCGGTCGCCGAAGACGAAGCCGGAGCCCTCCAGGACCTTGCCGCAGCTGGTGGCGGTGCCCATGACCTTGACGATGGAGCTCTTCGCGCGCGTGGCCACCGGGCTGCTCGCGAGGGCCGGGTCGGGGGGCTGGACGTCGGTGATCGGCTCGTTCGAGAACGGGCTGAAGACCTGCGGGAAGCCGTTCTGAGCGAGGACCGAGGAGAAGTCCGCGAACCAGGTGTCGGCCTGGTCGGGCAGCGCGCGGGAGACACCGAGCAGCACCTTGGAGCTGCGGACCTCCTTGCCGAGGGTCGGCAGGGTGGTGCCGGCGAGGGCGGAGCCGATCAGCCACGCCACGAGGAGCATAGCGACGACGTTGACGAGGGCGCCGCCGGTCGCGTCCAGGGCGCGGGCCGGGGACCAGGTGATGTACCGGCGCAGCTTGTTGCCGAGGTGGGTGGTCAGGGCCTGGCCGACGGAGGCGCAGACGATGACGACGACGACCGCGACGACGGCGGCGGTCGTGCTCACTTCGGAGTTGTCGGTCAGCGCGTCCCAGATGACGGGCAGCGTGTAGACCGCGACGAGGCCGCCGCCCAGAAAGCCGATCACCGACAGGATGCCGACGACGAAGCCCTGGCGGTAGCCGACGATCGCGAACCACACGGCGGCGACCAGCAACAGGATGTCCAGCACGTTCACGGTGGACACCCTGTCATGACCGCCAGTCGAGCGGGACCTGCTTCTCGCGGTCCCAGGGGCGCTCCCAGCCCGAGTAGTGCAGCAGGCGGTCGATGATTCCGGCCGTGAAGCCCCAGACCAGGGCCGATTCGACCAGGAATGCCGGACCTCGGTGGCCGCTGGGGTGGACGGTCACGGCGCGGTTGTCCGGGTTGGTGAGATCCGCCACGGGGACGGTGAAGACCCTGGCCGTCTCGTTCGGGTCGACCACGCCGACCGGGCTCGGCTCGCGCCACCAGCCCAGCACCGAGGTCACCACGAAGCCGCTGACCGGGATGTACAGCTTGGGCAGCACGCCGAAGAGCTGGACGCCGGACGGGTCGAGCCCGGTCTCCTCCTCGGCCTCGCGGAGAGCGGCCCGCAGCGGCCCGTCGGCCTTCGGGTCGCCGTCCTCGGGGTCGAGGGCGCCACCGGGGAACGAGGGCTGGCCCGCGTGCGAGCGCAGCGAGCTGGCCCGCTCCATGAGCAGCAGCTCGGGGCCGCGCTCGCCCTCGCCGAACAGCACGAGCACGGCGGACTGCCGCCCCGCGCCGTCCTCGGGCGGCAGGAACCGGCTCAGCTGCCGTGGCTCCACGGTCTCCACGGCCCGCACCACCGGGTCCAGCCACCCCGGCAGCCCGTCCTTGCTGAGCGTCACCGCCCCGCCCTGCGTCTCACTCGCCCGCGTCATACCCACCCCCGTCGTCCTGCCCGATACAACGCCGAACAGTCCCTTGATCGTTCCAGCCCACACCCCTGAGATCGACCCCGAGATCCCCCCTGACCGGCATCCGGGTCCCCGGCGACTGCCTCCTCGACACCTGGGACTGCGGCGCGCGGGGTCCCGTCGGCGGGGGCTTCGTCGGCAAGGACTTCGCCAGCAGGGGCTTCGCCGGCGGGGGTTCCGTCGAGCGAGGCTCCGACATCTGGGGCTCAAACACGCGGGACTCCGACGGCAGGGACTCCGTCAGGCGCGGCCCCGACGCCCGGGGCTCAAACACCCGGAGCCCCGTCCGCAGGGACTCCGCCAGGCAAGGCCCCGATACCTGAGCCCCAAACACCCGGAGCTTCGACGGCAGGGACTCCCTGAGGCCGAGCGCCGGTACCCGCGGCTCCGCCGGCAGGGATTTCATCGAAGGGCGCTCCGAGACCCACAGCTCCGTCGACTTGGGCCCTCTCAACCGCGGCTCCCCGGACCGCAGCCCCGCCGACCCGAGCTCCCTCAACCGCAGCTCCCCAGACCGCAGCCCCGCCGACCCGAGCTCCCTCAACCGCAGCTCCCCGGACAGCAACCCCGTCGGCCGAGGTGCCGCCAGTCGGCGGTCCGGCGCCGACCCACCCGCCGTCCGCGACCGGCCGGGCGACGCCGAACAGCCGGCCGCCCGCAGCCCGCCGACCGTCACCGGAACCGACACCAACACCAACGCCGGAACCGGCACCGGCGCGGGCACCGGCACTCCCCCCGCCCCCGCCCAGCCCGACACCCCATCGCCGCCCCCCGTGGACAGCCCCGTCACCCGGCCCCCAGTGGCGGTGCCGCCTTGCCGCCCGCGTCCAGATAAGCCTGCGGGGGCTTCAGGCGCTGGCCCGGGAAGCCGCCCTTCTCGTACTTGAGGAGCTTCTTCGCCTTCTCGGGGTCCGTCTCCCCCTCGCCGTACGCCGGGCAGAGCGGGGCGATGGGGCAGACGCCGCACGCGGGCTTGCGGGCGTGGCAGATGCGGCGGCCGTGCCAGATCACGTGGTGCGAGAGGTCCGTCCAGTCGCTCCTGGGGAAGAGCGCTCCCACCGCCGCCTCGATCTTGTCCGGGTCGGTCTGGTCGGTCCACTGCCAGCGCTTCACCAGCCGCTGGAAGTGCGTGTCCACGGTGATGCCGGGTCGCCCGAACGCGTTCCCGAGCACCACGAACGCCGTCTTGCGGCCGACGCCGGGCAGCTTGACCAGGTCCTCCAGTCTGCCGGGCACCTCGCCGCCGAACTGCTCCACCAGCGCCTTCGACAGCCCTATCACCGACTTGGTCTTCGCCCGGAAGAAGCCGGTCGGACGGAGGATCTCCTCGACCTCCTCGGGGTTGGCCGCGGCCAGATCCTCGGGCGTGGGGTACTTCGCGAAGAGGGCCGGTGTCGTCTGGTTGACCCTCAGGTCGGTGGTCTGCGCGGACAGCACGGTCGCGACCACGAGCTGGAAGGGGTTCTCGAAGTCCAGCTCCGGGTGGGCGTACGGATACACCTCGGCCAGCTCGCGGTTGATACGGCGGGCACGGCGGACGAGAGCCGTCTGCGACTCCCCCTTGGGCGGCTTGGCGACGGTCTTCGCGGCCGGCACGCCCTCGACGGCAGCCGCGGCCTTCTTGGGAGCGACGGTCGCCTTCTTGACGGCTGCGGACTTCTTGACGGCGGCGGACTTCTTCACGGCAGCTGTCTTCTTCACGGCCGCCGTCTTCTTCGCCGGCGCCGCCTTCTTCACAGCCGCCGACTTTTTCACGCCCCCACCTGCCGTGGAGGCCTTCTTGACCGCAGCCTTCTTTGTCGCTTTTGCCGGTTTCTTTCCGCCACCGGAGTCTTGTTCGCCCACAGCGGAATCACGACGTACAACCACCCGCCCAGCCCCCTTGGCCTGTGCTCTCACCGGCGATTTGGACACCCGGCCAGCCTAGAGCCCGACACTGACATCCGCCCCGGCCCCCGGAGATCAGCCCCCAATTGGACCCCTGCCGCTTACCTCGGGACACCTGTGCGGCATCCTTGTGACAGATCACACTGTTTGGACCGTCCGGCAAAATGGGGAGCACGGTCCCCTGGTACCAAGGGGGAGCAAGATCCCCTGAGCAGGTCGACAAGGAGAGAACTCGTGGACGACGTTCTGCGGCGGAACCCGCTCTTCGCGGCGCTCGACGACGAGCAGGCCGCGGAGCTCCGCGCCTCCATGAGTGAGGTGACCCTCGCGCGCGGCGACTCGCTCTTCCACGAGGGCGACCCCGGTGACCGCCTCTATGTGGTGACCGAGGGCAAGGTCAAGCTGCACCGCACCTCCCCCGACGGCCGCGAGAACATGCTCGCCGTCGTCGGCCCCAGTGAACTGATCGGCGAACTGTCGCTGTTCGACCCGGGTCCGCGCACGGCCACGGCCACCGCGCTGACCGAGGTCAAGCTGCTCGGTCTCGGCCACGGCGACCTGCAGCCCTGGCTGAGCGCGCGCCCCGAGGTCGCCGGCGCCCTGCTGCGCGCCGTCGCGCGCCGCCTGCGCAAGACCAACGACGCGATGTCCGACCTGGTCTTCTCCGACGTGCCCGGCCGTGTGGCGCGCGCCCTGCTGGACCTGTCCCGCCGTTTCGGTGTGCAGTCCGAGGAGGGCATCCACGTCGTGCACGACCTGACGCAGGAGGAGCTGGCCCAGCTGGTCGGCGCGTCCCGCGAGACGGTCAACAAGGCGCTGGCCGACTTCGCCCAGCGTGGCTGGCTCCGCCTGGAGGCACGGGCGGTCATCCTCCTGGACGTCGAAAGGCTGGCCAAGCGCTCGCGCTGACGCCGTTGCGGGCCCAGGCTGATGTAGCGGCCTAGATCAGGCCGTGCTCCTCCAGGTAGTCCAGGTGTGCGCGCACCGACAGTTCCGCGGCCGGCCACAGGGAGCGGTCCACGTCCGCGTAGACATGGGCGACGACCTGGGTCGGGGTGCGGTAGCCGTCCTCCACGGCCGTCTCGACCTGGGCGAGGCGGTGGGCGCGGTGGGCGAGGTAGAACTCGACGGCGCCCTGGGCGTCCTCCAGGACCGGGCCGTGGCCGGGGAGCACCGTGTGGACGCCGTCGTCGACCGTGAGCGAGCGCAGGCGTCGTAGCGAGTCCAGGTAGTCGCCCAAGCGGCCGTCGGGGTGCGCCACGACCGTCGTGCCGCGGCCCAGCACGGTGTCGCCGGTGAGGACGGCCTGGTCGGCCGGGAGATGGAAGCAGAGGGAGTCCGAGGTGTGGCCGGGGGTCGGTACGACTCTGAGCTCCAGGCCGCCGGCCTCGACCACGTCCCCGGCGGCCAGCCCCTCGTCGCCCAGCCGCAGCGCCGGGTCCAGCGCCCGCACCTTGGTGCCGGTCAGCCCGGCGAAGCGCGCGGCGCCCTCCGCGTGGTCCGGGTGGCCGTGCGTGAGCAGGGTCAGGGCGATGCGCTTGCCGGCCTTCTCGGCGGTGTCGACGACGTTGCGCAGATGGCCTTCGTCCAGCGGACCGGGGTCGACCACGACGGCCAGCTCGGAGTCCGGCTCGGCGAGGATCCAGGTGTTGGTGCCGTCGAGCGTCATCACCGAGGCGTTGGGCGCCAGGACGTTGACGGCCCGCGGGGTGGCGGGGCCGGTGAGGACCCCGCCGCGCGGCTGGCCGGGGAGGGCTGCGGCGTCGGTCATGCTCAGGCTCCACCCGTCGGGAGGTCGGTCGGGATGTGCTTGGTGAACTCGTCGTGGCCCGGCCAGGTCAGCACGATCTCGCCGTCCTCCAGGCGGGCCTTCGCCAGTACGGCGGTCATGTCGCGGCCGGGAGCCGCGGCGAGCGCGTCGGCGGCCGTGTCGTACGGGATCAGCTGGCGCAGGGTCGCGATGGTGGGCGGCATCATCAGCAGCTCGCCCTTGTCGTAGCCGTCGGCGGCCTCCGCGGGCCGGGTCCACACCGTGCGGTCGGCCTCCGTGGAGGCGTTGCGGGTGCGCTGGCCGTGCGGGAGGGCGGCGACGAAGAAGAAGGTGTCGTAGCGGCGGGACTCGAACTCGGGGGTGATCCAGCGGGTCCAGGCGCCCAGCAGGTCGGAGCGGAGCACCAGGCCGCGGCGGTCCAGGAACTCGGCGAAGGAGAACTCACGGGCGACCAGCGCCGCGCGGTTCGCCTCCCAGTCCTCGCCCGTGGTGTCGCCGACCACGGAGTCGGCGGAGGGCCCGGCGAGCAGGACGCCCGCCTCCTCGTACGTCTCGCGCACGGCCGCGCAGACGATCGCCTGGGCGGCGGCCTCGTCCACGCCGAGGCGTTCGGCCCACCACGCGCGCGTGGGGCCCGCCCAGCGGATGTGGTGCTCGTCGTCGCGCGGGTCGACGCCGCCGCCCGGATAGGCGTACGCGCCTCCGGCGAAGGCCATGGAGGCGCGTCTGCGCAGCATGTGGACGGCGGGGCCGCTGCCGGTGTCCTTCAGGAGCATGACGGTGGCCGCGCGCTTGGGGACGACCGGGGTGAGCGTGCCCTCGGCGAGCGCACGGATGCGTTCCGGCCAGTCCTGCGGAAACCACTGCCCATTCGCCATGGGCGGAGGCTATCCCGTGGTGCGCGAATGTTCGAGAGGTCCCCGAGGTCAGAGCGTCGGCCAGGGGTCGGCGGCCAGGGCCTTTCGCGACAGGCCCTACGCCTCAGTGAGCTCGACCTGGATCTCGACCTCGACCGGCGCGTCCAGCGGCAGCACCGCGACGCCCACCGCGCTGCGCGCGTGCACGCCCTTGTCGCCGAGGACCTCGCCGAGCAGTTCGCTCGCGCCGTTGACCACGCCGGGCTGGCCGGTGAAGTCGGAGGCCGAGGCGACGAAGCCGACGACCTTCACCACGCGCGCGATGCGGTCCAGGTCGCCGGTGACCGACTTGACCGCGGCCAGGGCGTTCAGGGCGCAGGTTCGGGCCAGTTCCTTGGCCTCCTCCGGCGTGACCTCCGCGCCGACCTTGCCGGTGACGGGCAGCTTGCCCTCGACCATGGGGAGCTGGCCGGCCGTGTACACGTAGACGCCCGACTGCACGGCCGGCTGGTAGGCGGCCAGCGGCGGGACGACCTCCGGCAGCGTCAGGCCCAGCTCGGCGAGGCGCGCGTCGACGGCGCCCATCACGCCTTCTCCCGCTTCAGGTAGGCCACCAGCTGCTCCGGGTTGTTCGGCCCGGGCACGACCTGGACGAGCTCCCAGCCGTCCTCGCCCCAGGTGTCCAGAATCTGCTTCGTGGCATGGACGAGCAGAGGCACGGTTGCGTATTCCCACTTGGTCATGTGGCCGACTTTAGCCGCTGCCCGGCGGCCGTCCGCTGTCGAGTTGTCCACAGGCCTTCGCGTGATCCGCACAGGGACTGGTTAGGCTCGAAGACGTGAGCAGGCTCCAGGTCGTCAGCGGCAAGGGCGGGACCGGAAAGACCACGGTCGCCGCCGCCCTCGCGTTGGCCCTCGCGACGGAGGGGAAGCGGACGCTTCTCGTCGAGGTCGAGGGCCGGCAGGGCATCGCGCAGCTCTTCGAGACGGAAGCGCTGCCCTACGAGGAGCGGAAGATCGCCGTCGCTCCAGGGGGCGGGGAGGTGTACGCCCTCGCCATCGACCCCGAACTGGCCCTTCTGGACTACCTCCAGATGTTCTACAAGCTCGGGGGCGCGGGCAGAGCCCTGAAGAAGCTCGGCGCAATCGACTTCGCCACCACCATCGCGCCCGGCCTCAGGGACGTACTCCTGACCGGCAAGGCGTGCGAGGCGGTGCGCAGGAAGGACAGGGCCGGGCGGTTCGCGTACGACTACGTGATCATGGACGCGCCCCCGACGGGCCGCATCACCCGCTTCCTGAACGTGAACGACGAGGTGGCGGGCCTCGCGAAGATAGGGCCGATACACAATCAGGCGCAGGCCGTGATGCGGGTGCTGAAGTCCAAGGAGACGGCCGTGCACCTGGTCACGCTCCTGGAGGAGATGCCGGTCCAGGAGACCGCGGACGGCATCGCCGAACTGCGCGCGGCGAAGCTCCCGGTGGGCCGGATCGTGGTGAACATGGTGCGCCCCGAGGTGTTGGACGCGGCGGATCTGGAACTCGTACGGAGCGTGCCGCGTTCTTCTGTCGCGAGGGCACTGTCGACGGCGGGGCTGGGCGGGGCGCGGCGGGGAGGGAACGCCGAGAAGCTGGTGGACCCCCTGCTGACCCAGGCCGCCGAGTACGCCGAGCGGTACGCACTGGAGCACGAACAGCGCGCGGTCCTCGCCGAGCAGGGCCTGCCGTTGCACGAACTGCCGCTGCTCGCCGAGGGAATGGACCTGGCGGGGCTGTACGAGCTGGCCACGGAGCTGCGGAAGCAGGGGATGTCATGAGTCCGGACCCGGCCACCACCCAGCACGGCATCTCCGCCACGCGCGTGCTCGACGTCGACCCGCTGATCGACGATCCGCAGACCCGGATCGTGGTGTGCTGCGGCTCCGGCGGGGTCGGCAAGACCACCACGGCCGCTGCCCTGGGCCTGCGCGCCGCGGAGCGCGGCCGGAAGGTCGTCGTGCTGACCATCGACCCGGCCCGCCGCCTGGCCCAGTCCATGGGCATCGACTCGCTCGACAACACCCCGCGCCGCGTGAAGGGCGTGGACGGCGACGGCGAACTGCACGCGATGATGCTCGACATGAAGCGCACCTTCGACGAGATCGTCGAGGCGCACGCGGACCGCGAGCGGGCGGCCGCGATCCTGTCGAACCCGTTCTACCAGTCGCTCTCGGCGGGCTTCGCGGGCACGCAGGAGTACATGGCGATGGAGAAGCTGGGCCAGCTGCGGGCCCGGGACGAGTGGGACCTGATCGTCGTGGACACCCCGCCGTCCCGCTCGGCGCTGGACTTCCTGGACGCGCCCAAGCGGCTGGGCTCGTTCCTGGACGGCCGGCTGATCCGGCTGCTGACCGCGCCGGCCAAGCTCGGCGGCCGGGCGGGGATGAAGTTCCTGAACGTCGGGATGTCGATGATGACCGGCACCCTCGGCAAGCTGCTGGGCGGCCAACTCCTCAAGGACGTCCAGACGTTCGTGGCCGCGATGGACACGACCTTCGGCGGTTTCCGCACGCGCGCGGACGCCACGTACAAGCTGCTGCAGGCGCCCGGGACGGCGTTCCTCGTGGTCGCGGCGCCGGAGCGGGACGCGCTGCGCGAGGCCGCGTACTTCGTGGAGCGGCTGGCGGCCGAGGACATGCCGCTGGCCGGACTGGTGCTCAACCGCGTCCACGGCAGCGGCGCCGACCGGCTGTCCGCCGAGCGTGCGCTCGCCGCCGCGGAAAATCTTGTGGAGCCCCGCATTGTCGATCAGGACGGCGGGAAAGCTGGACTTCGTAACTCTCCCGACACGTACGGCAGTTCAGAATCTCCCGCATCCGAGCCCGCCGCGGCGCCCGCGGCCGACGGGTCTCCCGTCTCCGAGCCCCACTCCCCCGGGGCGGATCGGGACGTCGACCGGCTCACCGCGGGCCTGCTGAGGCTGCACGCCGAGCGTATGCAGCTGCTCTCCCGCGAGCAGCGCACGCGCGACCGTTTCACGGCACTCCACCCCGAGGTGGCGGTGGCCGAAGTGGCCGCGCTGCCCGGCGATGTGCACGACCTGGCGGGCCTCAGGGACATCGGCGACCGGCTCGCGGCCAACCGGCCGGAGCTGCCCGAGGCGCGTGTCTGAGGGACCCTGCCCAGAGGGTGCCCTCAGCTCACCGCCGCGTAGTTCTCGTACACCTGGTCGTCGTCGAGCGGCAGGATGCCCACACCGCGTTCGTACTCCACACGAGCCGTCTCGAGGAGCCGGCGCCAGGAGGTCACGGTGGGCCGCCTGCGCAGCAGTGCGCGGCGCTCCCGCTCCGTCATGCCTCCCCACACGCCGAACTCGACGCGGTTGTCGAGCGCATCGGCCAGGCATTCGGTGCGTACCGGACATCCGGTGCACACCGCCTTGGCCCTGTTCTGCGCTGCTCCCTGAACGAACAGTTCATCCGGATCGGTAGTGCGGCAGGCGGCCTGCGCACTCCAGTCGGTTACCCAGCCCATACCGGCGCCGTCCTCTCCCGAATCGAGGCTCCCCCACGGCGGCAGCGGCATATTCACCGCCGCCAGTTGAGGACGTTACGGAAGGCGGGCACAGCGCAACACCCCCTTCGGGCCCAATCTTGAATGGCCCGAACGGACTATGCGTAAGCGGCAGATCACCCGGGGGAGTGAGCTGGTGACATGCGTGACCTTCCCGGCAAACCGGGACAGTTCCATGGAGTCACAACGGACACCGCCCGACACACAAGGCGGATTCGGACACACTCCCAACAAAAAAGTTGGGGAACCTCCGGAACGATTCGGGGTCGCCGGACGTATTGATACGTGGCCCTACTGCTGTGACAGTTGAGAGCAGCTTAGGCCAAGGCATATACGCGTGTCCGGCGAATGAGAACGTAGGCTGCCCTCATGCCAAAGAAGCGCTCGGGCGGTGGTCTGTCGCCAACGCAGCAGGCCGCCAAGTTCCTCGGTGTCAGTGTGCTCGCCGGTGCCGTGATGGCCGGCATCGCGCTGCCCGCCTTCGGCGCGCTCGGACTCGCGGCCAAGGGGTCGGTGGAGAGCTTCGACGAGCTCCCGGCCAACCTCAAGACCCCGCCGCTGAGTCAGCGCACCACGATCCTCGACGCCGACGGCGGCCAGATCGCCACGGTGTACTCGCGCGACCGCACGGTGGTCCCCCTCAAGGACATCTCGCCGTACATGCAGAAGGCGATCGTCGCGATCGAGGACTCGCGCTTCTACCAGCACGGCGCGATCGACCTGAAGGGCGTCCTGCGCGCCCTCAACAAGAACGCGCAGAGCGGCGGGGTCGCCCAGGGCGCCTCCACGCTCACCCAGCAGCTCGTGAAGAACGTGGCCATCGAGGAGGCCGGCGACGACCCGACGAAGGTCGCGCAGGCCACGCAGCAGACGATCGGCCGCAAGATCAAGGAGCTGAAGTACGCGATCCAGCTCGAGGAAGAGCTCGGCAAGAAGAAGATCCTCGAGAACTACCTGAACATCACGTTCTTCGGCGAGCAGGCGTACGGCGTCGAGGCCGCCGCCCAGCGCTACTTCTCCAAGCACGCCAAGGACCTCAACGTCCAGCAGGCGGCGCTGCTCGCGGGCATCGTCCAGTCGCCCACCCGGTACGACCCGGTCAACGACGCAACGGAGGCCACCAAGCGCCGTAACGTCGTGCTTCAGCGCATGGCCGACATGGGCGACATCTCGCAGACCGAGGCCGACACGGCCAAGAAGACCCCGCTGGGTCTGGACCCGAGCCAGCCGAAGAACGGCTGCATCACCGCGGTCAAGGGCGCCGGCTTCTTCTGCGACTACGTGCGCGAGGTCTTCCTCACCGACCCGGTCTTCGGCAAGACCAAGGAAGCCCGGGCGAAGATCTGGAACCAGGGCGGTCTGACGATCCGTACGACCCTCGACCCGCAGGCGCAGGAGTCGGTCCAGGCGTCCATCAAGGAGCACGTCTACAAGAGCGACCCGGTCGCCACCGCCGCCACCATCGTCGAGCCCGGCACCGGCAAGATCCTGGCGATGGGCCAGTCGCGGCCGTACGGCTTCGGCAAGCACGAGACGCAGATCAACCTGTCGGTCAACTCGTCGATGGGCGGCGGCGCCGGCTACCAGCCCGGTTCGACGTTCAAGCCGATCGTGGCCGCGGCCGCCATAGAGGGCGGCACGCCGGCGACGCAGACGTACTCCTCGCCGTACGAGATGGACTACCCGGCGCCGGTCTCCGCCTGTGACGGCAGGACCTGGGACGAGAAGGGCGTCAAGCTCACCAACGAGAGCGAGTCGGAGCACGGCCCGTACTCGATGAAGGAAGCGACCGCCAAGTCGGTCAACACGTACTACGTGCAGCTGATCAGCGACATCGGCATCTGCCCGGTGACGACGATGGCGCAGAAGATGGGCGTCGAGCGGGCCGACGGCAAGAAGCTCCAGCAGGCGCCCTCCATCGCGCTCGGCACCCAGGAGATGTCCCCGCTGACGATGGCGAACGCGTACGCGACCTTCGCCTCGCGCGGCATGTACTGCACGCCGATCGCCATCGAGTCGATCACCCAGACCGTCGGCACCCAGAAGAAGTCCTTCGAGGTGCCGAAGTCGACCTGCTCGCGCGCGATGTCGGAGAAGACCGCCGACACGGTGACGACGCTGCTGAAGGGCGTGGTCGAGGACGGTACGGGTACGGAGGCCGGCCTGAGCGACCGTCCGAGCGCCGGTAAGACCGGTACGACGGACAACCGTTACGCGGCCTGGTTCGTGGGCTTCACGCCGAACATGGCGGGCGCGGTCTGGGTCGGCGACCCGGCCCACGAGCGCCAGATGAAGAACATCACCATCGGCGGCGTCTGGAACGAGAAGGTCTACGGCGGCCAGGTCCCCGGCCCGATCTGGCGCGACATGATGACCGGCGCGCTCGACGGCAAGCCGGTGGAGAGCTTCAACCTCGTCAACATCCCCGACGGCAACAAGGGCAAGGGGAACGGCAACGACGACGGGAACAACGGCGACAACGGCGGCACCACCGACCAGGGCCAGACCGACGGCGGCACCGACACGGGTGGCACCGACGGCGGCACCTTCCCGACGCCCTCGTTCTCCATCCCGGAAAACCTGTTCCAGGGCAACAGCAACGGGAACGGGAACGGTGGGGGGCGCGGTTGACGCGGTTGACGCCGTGAGCTGAACAGGCCGACGGCCCCCTTCTCCTCGTAGAGACTGCTCTTGTACGAGGGGAAGGGGGCCGTCGGTTTGCTCAGCCCGGGTCGGTCAGCCGGCGAGGTGCTTCTTGACCGCCGCGGCCACCCGGCCGCCCTCGGCCAGGCCGGCGACCTTCGGGTTCACGATCTTCATGACGGCGCCCATGGCGCGCGGGCCCTCGGCGCCCGCCGCCTTCGCCTCCTCGACGGCCTGGGCGACGATCCGCTCCAGCTCCTCGTCGCCGAGCTGCTTGGGCAGGTACTCGGCGAGGACCTCGCCCTCCGCCTTCTCCCGCTCGGCGCTCTCGGCGCGACCACCCTGCGCGAAGGCGTCGGCCGCCTCGCGGCGCTTCTTCGCCTCCTTGGTGATCACCTTGAGCACCTCGTCGTCGGAGAGCTCACGCTTCTGCTTGCCGGCGACCTCCTCCTTGGTGATCGCGGCAAGCGTCAGCCGGAGCGTGGAGGAGCGCAGCTCGTCGCGCCCCCTGATCGCCGTGTTGAGGTCTTCCTGCAGCTTCTGCTTGAGCGTGGTGGTCATGGGTTTGATTGTCGCAGGTACGACGGGACCGACGCCCGCGCATTTAAAGGGCCGTGTGGGCTTGGGTACTGGGCTCGGATGCTGGGCTCGGATGCTGGACTCGGCGGGTCCTGCGGGTCTGACACGATGGACGTATGCGCGCTCGATACGGAGTACCTCTGGGGATCGCGGCGGCCGGTGCCGCCGGTGTGGTGTACGCGGCGGGTTTCGAGACCCGTTCCTTCCGCCTCCGACGGGTCACGGTGCCCGTCCTGCCCAGAGGGATGCGCCCCGTGCGCCTCCTTCAGGTCTCCGACATCCACATGGTCGGCGGTCAGCGCAAGAAGCAGCGCTGGCTGCGCTCGCTGGCGGGCCTGCGCCCCGACTTCGTGATCAACACAGGCGACAACCTGTCCGACCCGGAGGGCGTGCCGGAGGTCCTGGACGCGCTGGGGCCGCTGATGGAGTTCCCGGGTGCGTACGTCTTCGGTTCGAACGACTACTACGGCCCCAAGCCCCGTAACCCCGCCCGCTATCTGCTGGAGAAGGTGCAGGGCCGGCACGGTCTGAACGGCAACCCGCCGGTCGTCGGCGTGGTCCACAACCCGTGGGAGGACCTGCGGGACGGCTTCGACGCGGCCGGCTGGCTGAACCTCACGAACACGCGGGGCACGCTGAAGATCGACGGGATGTCGCTGGAGCTGACGGGACTGGACGACCCGCACATCAAGCGGGACCGGTACGCGCAGGTGGCGGGCGGCCCCTCGGCCGGCGCGGACTTCTCGATGGGCGTGGTGCACGCGCCGTACCTGCGTGTCCTGGACGCGTTCACGGCGGACTCGTACCCCCTGATCCTGGCCGGCCACACCCACGGCGGCCAGATCTGCATCCCCTTCTACGGCGCCCTGGTCACCAACTGCGACCTGGACACGGACCGGGTGAAGGGGCTGTCCCGTCATCACGCGGAGGGTCGTACGTCGTATCTGCACGTGTCGGCGGGGTGCGGGGCGAATCGGTATACGCCGGTGCGGTTTGCCTGTCCGCCGGAGGTTACGTTGATGACGTTGGTGGAGCGGCAGTAGGTGGGGGCGGCGCCGGGGGCGTGTTTGGGGACGGAACCGGCGGCGTGTTTGGGGACGGAACCGGGGGTGTGTTTGAGGGCGGCACCGGGCCTGGCGCGGTGACGTAACCCGCACGGACCGCTCGCGTCGCCAGCTATGTCCGGATTGCCTAGCTTGAGGGCATGACCGCCCCGATACCCAGGGACATCCCGGACCTCCCCGCGGTCCCGGGCGTGCCTGCGCTGCTGCCCTCTCCCGTTCCCGCCACGGCGGTGGTGGCCCCGGTGCGGCGACGCCTCGCCGCCGCGTACCGCCTCCTGGTCGCCCTGGCGGCGGCCGCGGCCGTGACGATCGAGCTGCTGCTGGGCAGCCCGATCCGCGTCCTGAGCTACTTCACGATCCAGAGCAGCGTGCTGCTGGCGCTGGTCTTCACGCTCTCGGCCCGCCGCGCGTGGACGGCACGCCGTCCCCTTCCGTCGGCGCTGACAGGAGCGACCCTCCTGTACGCGTTGATCACGGGCGCGGTGTACCACCTGCTCCTGGCGAACGCGTCGAGGCCCTTCCCGATGCCGGGCGAGACGGCTCCGCCGACCGGCTGGCACTGGATCACGAACCAGGTCCTGCACACGGCGGTCCCGGCCGCGGCGGTACTGGACTGGCTGCTCCTGACGCACCCCGGCCGCCTGCACCTGCGCCAAGCGGCGACCTGGCTCCTCTACCCCCTGGCCTACCTGGCGTTCTCCTTCACTCGGGGCGAGCTGATCCTCCCCGGCACGCCGGGCCGCTATCTCTACCCCTTCCTGGACGTGGACCTGCACGGCTACAAGAGCGTCCTCGGCAACGCCCTCCTCCTCGGCCTCGCCTTCTACGCCCTGGCCGTCCTCCTCGTGGCCCTCGACCACGCCCGCCCGAACCCCGTACGCCACCGCGCCAAAACCGGATTTCGTCTACAGCCACCGGTGGGCTAAAGTAAACGACGTCGCCGCGACCAGCAGGACCAGCAGCGACATCGGGGTGTAGCGCAGCTTGGCAGCGCGCTTCGTTCGGGACGAAGAGGTCGTGGGTTCAAATCCCGCCACCCCGACAGTGAAACACCAGTTCAGGGCCGGTGCTGAGAGATCAGCACCGGCCCTGAACTGTTCTCCAGAGGCTCTCTGGAGAAATCCTGGAGAAGATCTTGGAAATCGTCTCCAGACCAGTGCCTACCCGCGAGCCCTCAGGAGCGCATCCAGAACACCCACCGGCGAGCCGGGGCTCATCGCCCGGCGCGCGTCCAACGCCTCCTCCCACATTCCGGTGAGCGCGGTCATCAGCGCCTGCCGCATGCCAGCCGTGATGTGGTCATAGCGGGCCTGCACCGATCCGTCCTCGTGCCCCATGCGTTCGTCCATCAGCTTCGGCGGGGTCCCCACCTCTCTCATCAGGGTCTTGTGCGTATGGCGCAGTCCGTGCGGCGTCAGGCCAGGAGCGATCGGCACCCAGCACGCCTCAGCCCGCTTGGAGGCCCCTCGCCCACGTGCGGGAATCCCGGGCCACGGCTCAGCGACGACCGGCACAGGGTGCTCTTCCTGATTGCCACGTCCGGGATACCGTCCCGTGGCGGCAGGTCGAAAGAGCCAGGTGGCGAACCCCGAGCGTCGCCAGTGTGCGGCCAGTTCCCCCGCTCCCGCGTTACGGACGTATCCGAGATCGGTGATGGCCTCCAGCACCTTCAGACGAGTCGGCTCCGCCACAGCGCCAGGGCGGTTGAGGACGTTGGACACCGTGCCTGTCGAGACGCCGGCGCGGCGAGCGACGTCGACCAGCTTTGCTCCCGGACGGCTCACAGAGCCATTGGCAGCGCCATGACCACGGAAGACGTAGGCCAGTCCGTGGCACTCACAAGGCTTCGGTTTCGTCCGGGCGATGTGGCTCGCAAGCAGTGCGGCGAGGAAATCTGGAGCATCAATGTCCCGGTACGAGTCATCCTTGGGCGGGCAACGGTGCAGTTCGCCGGTGTCCAGCTCGTAGAGCTGCCACTCAACGCGAATGCTCTTCGGCCGGACGAACTCAGTCTCAAGGCCAACGATCTCGCCCCAGCGCATGCCTGTGTAGCCCTTGAGAATGCCGCAGACGAACTCGTCGTCCCGACCGGACAGCAGCGCCATCCGCTCGGCAAGCAGCAGAATGCCGAGCGCTGTGGTGACCGCCTTCTCCGGGCCACGGTTGCGGGAGCGACCGGCGCGCTTCCCTCGCCCGCGCCTCTTGGTTGCCGGGTTGGACTCGCGCAGCCCCTCGTCAACGGCGTCGGCAAGGATCAGGTGCAGGGTCGCCCGCCATGTCTTGACGCTGGTAGCCGCGTAGGGAACGGCGCGTTCCCGCTTCTCCCAAGCGGCAATGTCGGTGCTCAAGATGTCGGCAATGGCGAAATCCTCGAACGCAGGGAGCAAATGCTCCTCGATGTGCCGCCGGTAGTTCTGCATGGTGGACGCCGCCAAGTCCTGCGCGGCGTACCAGCGGTTCACGTAGGCGCCAAAAGTGATCCGCTCAGAAGGCGCCTTCTTCGTTCCGGCCAACAGCTTCGCTTCTTCAGCGTCTGCCGCCTTCTTTGCCGCTGCCTTGGTCCGGAATCGGATGGCGTCACCATCAGCATCGCGCACAGTGGCGTACTTGCCGGGCGCGAGTTTGTACCGGCCGCGCCAGTAGCTGCCGAGGTTCTCGGCGTAACCCAACTTGCTCTCCCTATCGGCGGGGTTGCCGCCCGGCTGGAGGGCCGGGCGGCACACGGAATCAGGCTGCGCTGGACTGCGATTGGCCGTGTCGCGCCCTGCGCGGGGTCCTTGCCTTCAGCGAGGTGACGGACACCGCTGCGGTGGCCGCCCGGCGGCGCGGCCCTTGTGAGACTGGTACGGCAGCACTGCTGCTTCCGGTGGGGCGGCTCTCGAAGATGAGCGTTATCTCTGCAACGTGCTCAGCCGTGAACCTGTAGCTGCCTCCGGGCTTGGTGAAGGGAATGCGTCCCCTGCGGGCCTGTTCCTTCACCCACCACTCGGAGCAACGGAGAGCTTGAGCAACATCCGCAGCGGAGTAGAGCTGAGGCAAGTCAGTGATCTTCTGACGCACTTTCATGTCTCCTCTTGGGCTCGCTTCGAAGGTTCCGACGCTTGGACCTGTCCGAGGTTCGGATTTCTGCGTCACCGCGTCACCTGCGTCATTCAGGCCGCTGACCTGCGATTATCGGTGACGGAGCCTGGTGGGGCTGCGTCACCGCCGCGTCACCTGCGTCACCGGGGGGTGACGCAGGTGACGCACGATGACGCAGACGGTTGGGCTCTGCGTCACCGCCTTCTCTGCTGTTCAGGGGCCGTTTTCCGGCGTGGGTGACGCAGGTGACGCAGCGTTCCCCTACTTAGGAAAAAGAGGGGGTGGTGTCTGTAGTTGTGCGCGACTCAGAGAGCGAAGAAGGAGCCGCTGCGCGGCACGTCCTTCGGGCGGTGCTACGCACCGAACAACAAGAGGAGCACCCCCGGCCGTGTCGGAACGGGTGCTCTTCTTGCTGTGTGCCGTGACCCCCGGTTCAGAACGCGGGCTCCTGTTGCGGCTCGGGTGCCGGCGTCGGTGCGGGTTCGGTCAGCTCGATGTAGCGGGCCGTTTTGGTGCGTCCCCAGTCGACGACCAGGCCGCGGGCGGCGAGGGTGGGCTGAAGACGCTTGAGCCGGTCGGAGAGGACCTTGCCGGTGGTCGGCCACCCCTTGGGCAGCGGGCGGCAGTCCTCGCCGCTGTAGAGCCGGGTGAGCAGGTGCAGCCACTCCGCGGACGACATCCGCTCCTGCGCCCCCGGTTCCATGCCGGCCGCATACTGCAGGACGGTCTGCGCGAGCAGGTCACCCTCAATGACGTCGTCGTTGAGGTCGTCCAGCCCAGCCCGGTAGGCCGCCAGCGCGCCGAAGCCCATCGCCTCGTCGAGCTGCGCGCACAGGTGAGCGAAGTCCGCCATCCGCAGATCCGTTGGCGTCTCCGCGGTGGCGGCGCGGACCTTGACGGTCAAATCCAGCAGGGAGCCGAGCATCACGGGCAGGGCTTCCGCGTACTCTGCCCACAGCTCCGCTTCGGTGCGCCGCACCTTCGGGCGTTCCAGGCGCAGCGGCAGGAGGCGTTCGGCGAGGTCGGGGCGGATCACACCGACGTCGATGCCGGTCAGCAGCAGGGGGCGGCGGTAGCGGGCGCGAAAGACGTCTCCGTCGGTGAACAGGGCCCGCTTCACGGACTCGGCTCCGGTGACGATGCAGCACATGGCGTCGGACAGGTCCGGGGTCATGTGGGAGAGGTTGTCCAGCGCGGTGACCCATCCCGCGGCGACAGCCGCGATCAGGTTGTCCTCGTCCTTCGGGGCCCGGCGCAGGTCGCTGCTCATGCCCTCGATGAGCCGGATCAGCATTCGCCCGGCGGTGGATTTGCCCGCGCCCTGGGGTCCGGTGAGGAAGGGGGCGGGGACGGGCACGGAGGGTTCCAGGCAGCCGACCAACCAGGCCATGGCCAGGCACTCCGTCTCGGCGTTCACGAAGTTGCACAGCCGGAACAGGGCGTCGATGCCTTTGCCGTTGGTGTCTTTGGCGGGCAGCGGGAGTTCGCCGGTGAGCTGGGTGCGCCGCCAGCACACCTCTGCCGGGTCGGGGACGGCGATGTCCCAGCCGGTGGGGTGGATGCGCACGGACTGGCCGTCGTTGCGGCCCAGGTCCAGCCAGGTGGCCCCGTCCAGGCCGGGGGCGACGCGGATGTGGACGGGCTGGACCTGTTCGGTGAGGGCGAGTGCTTCGATCAAGTCGAGTGCCTCCTTCATCGCGGTGCCGTTGAACGTGCCGAGTCCGTCCTTGAACAGGCCGACCATGAGTTCTTGGCGGTGGCTGCCGGTGGTGCCCTGGGAGCGGATCGGGCGGGCCACGGGGTGGCCCTTGCGCTGTGCGTAGACGGTGCCGTCGGCGGTGCGGAAGTAGCGGAAGCGCTCTTGGGCGTAGTCCGCGATGACCTTCCGGGCCGGGTTCTTGTCGTCGTCTTCCATGCTCAAAGCCCCAACGTGGTGCGTGCGTTGGTCCACGCATCGGCGCAGTGCCGGGTGGTCTCGCCCTTGGTCTGAGCGGCGGTGAACAGGCGGGCGATGTGATCCTCGGTGAGGCAGCCGCACCGGCCGTGCGTGGAGAGCACGGCCAGGAACGTCCGGTAGACGGTGGCATGGATGGCGCTGCGGGCTGCGGTGATGCGCTGCTCCGCCATGGCGATCCCGCGCTCCAGGAACGCGGGCGTCCGATGCCGGCACTCCCCGCCCCCGACCGGCGCGGGAACCCTGACGGGTACGGGGGCTGTGGGCTTGGCTGCGGTGAGCGTGCGCACGACGTCGGGCAGCGCGCCCAGGGTGCCGGTGCCCGGCCCGAGCCAGCGGGCGTAGGACATCGTGGACTTGATGTCCACGCCGGGCCGCACGCCGTTGGCCGACGGCATCGTCCCGCGGTAGAGCCAGTGCTCACCGCGGGTCGTGGGCACAGTCCGAGTGGCGGGCAGGGTCTCGCGGGCCCACGCGAGGGCGTCGGCGTTGTCGCAGTCCACGACGGTCAGCCCCGCCCCGCCGGGGTGGTAGGCGATGGCCGCGGCGCTCTGCCAAGCGCTCGCCCATGCCGGCGAGGTGATGACGCTGGTGTCGGTGGTGGCGGCGGCCCATCCGTGGCAGGGGGCGGGGCAGGTGCAGGGGCCGGGGGTCTTCATGTTCGGCCGGCCCCCGCACGCGGTGTACAGGCACGCGGGGCAGTTGGCGAAGGGCACCTTGCCCTTACGCAGCGGCAGAACGGGCAGCCCCTCCGCCGCGAGCTGCAGGGCGGTGCGCAGGTGATTGTTCACGCTGCCACCCCCAGGACGGGAGCGAGCAGGGTCAGCACGGCGATGCCGATGTACCGGGAGTAGGCGGGCGGGATGCACTCGCGGATGCCGTCGCGGTTCATCCACGGCACTCCGAGCACATCACGGGCGGCCTGGACGCCGGAGAAGTTGCCGACGAACTGCCCGTACCAGCCGGGCGGAACGGGCCGGCCCATCTTGGCCTGCGGCACCGTGTGGGCCGGGTGTTCGGGCTGCGGGAGGGTGAAGCCGCCTCCGGTCTCGAAGAACCGGTGCCGGTAGGTGGCCACGCCGAACATCGGCCCGCACAGCATCACGGGATCGCTCAGCTTGGGCACCGCACCGCCGACGTTCTCCAGCACCCACGGCCGGCCGTTGCTCTCCAGCGCGGTACGGGTCGGGGCGATCAGGTCCGGATGGTCGTTGCCGTGGAGGCGCTGGCAGTCGGTGTCGTGCTGGCAGGGCGGTGAGGCGTGGATGAAGTCGAACGCGCCTCCGTGTTCGAGGACGAACGCGATCGCGTCCGCCTGTACGAACCGGTAGGGGTAGCGGGGCTGGGGGTCCTTGTCGACGCCGGTCACGTCGAACCCGGCGTCGGCGTAGCCCCTGGCTGCGCCGCCCTGCTTGCAGTACAGGTCCAGTAGGCGCGGGCGATGGCCGCGCACTCGCCGGATGATGGCCGGTTGCGTCATGCTGGGTTGTCTCCAGTTCCTTTGATGGATGCTGGCTGGCAAGGGCGGCCCCGCGGCTTTGGCGAGACGATGGGGGCCGCCCTTGGCGTAGCTAGTACTGGTCGCGGGCGTCGCAGGAGTCGCAGTCGCAGTCGTCGTCGTGCAGGCAGTCGCAGCCGCACGGGTGCAGCAGACCGACGCAAGCGCACTGGCACATGCCCTCCCCGCACGGCTGCTCTTCCTCGTCGTCGAGGCCGTGGCCACGGGCGCCGATCGGGCTCAGCGCGATGTGGGCCTGGTCGAGGGCGTCCAACAGCGCTTCCGCGGCGCGCACGGCGTCGCCGGTGGCGCCCCGCAGGCACGCGATACGCGCTTGCAGGTCCTCCGGGCCCTGGTCGCTGTACAGGTCGCCGGTCTCGTGCTGCCGGTCGATGAACGCCTGCACCTGGTGCAGGGCTTGAGGAAGGCGCATGGCGAGCGTGGAGAGGCTGCCAACGGTGCTATAGGCGTCGCCCGGGAAGGCCAGGCCACTGGCGTCGGGGAGGGTGGCGTAGTTGAGGGAGCGGATGGTCTCTGCGGCCTGGTCGGCCAGGGCCGCGGCGTTCGTGGTCTCGGTGGTCACGGCAGGCTCCTGTCAGTTGTGCAGGTGGGTGTGGGAGCGGGCGAACGCGCCCCGGGTGTGGGTGGTGACGTGAGTGTGCTTGGTGACCGGCCCGGTGTAGACGGCGTGGGAGACGGAGCGCCTGGCGCGGGAGAGGGCGGCGCCGATGGACAGGGCCGCGAACGCGATGCCAGAGAGGAGGACGCCCATGCAGATGACGCCGGTCACGGACATGGAGGCGAATCCCTTCAGCACGAGCCAGATGCCGCAGCCGATTCCGGTGGTGCCGGCGCCGATGCCGAGGGAGGCGACCGCGGTTCCTGCGGCCCAGGCGGGCACGATCCGGCGGTCGTCCTGCCAGACCGGCGGCGCGTCCCCGACGGTCGGGGGCTCGGTGTCGTCGCGGTAGGACGTGAGGATCAGCGCCGGGGGCGGGGTGGGCCGGTAGACGTCGTCGATGATGCGGCGGGCTTCGGCGTTGGCCGCCTCGTCGCTCATGCGCGGCCACCAGTCGGTGGTGGCGTTCTCGGTCTCGCTCACGGCAGTGCCTTTCTTCCGGTGGGTCAGGCGATGGTGGATACGGCGTTGATGAGGGCCTGTATGGCGGCGCGGATGGCGGTGGAGGCTCCGGTGTCGGCGGTGAAGAACCCGAACAGGAACACCGCGAGCGCGGCGCCCGGGCCGACGTAGCGGGAGCGGATGAGGACGAACGTGAGGAGCCCGAAGAGGGCGACGGCGGACAGGGTGACGATCACGAGCGGCTCCCTCGGGAACGGCCGGCGGGCAGCACCCGAACCCGGATGCTGCCCGCCGATGGCTTGTCGTCTGACTTGTCGTGCGGCTTGTCGCTTGTCTTGTCGCCTTGCTTGTCTTGTCGCTTGTCGCCTCGCAGGTCACAAGCCGTTTTCGACCCCCAAGACACCCTGGGAAGGAGTGTGCGTGCGGGACGGGTGACAAGCGACAAGCACTAGTCGCCCGAGGGCGGCTCGGGGGCGTGGTCGCGGTGGACGTAGCGGGCTTTGGTGCCTTCCCCGACCCGCACCGCGGTGCCCTCGTCGGCCCACGTCTTGAGCCAGCCCACGACCGTCTGCCGCGTCGTGCCGTACTGGTCCGCCAGCGCGCGAGCGATCGCGGACGCGCCCGTCCCTTCCGGGCCCGCGGCGAGGAGCGCGGCGAGCGCGGCCCGCTGCGCAGGACTGTCCTGCTCCTGCTCCCGGCGCAGCGCCGACAGGTTCAACCCCGTCGCGGGCGACGGCGCGTCCGGATCGGGAGCGGTGGCGAACTGGGCGTCGATCTCCTCGCGGAACCGGCGCAACAGGTCGTCGTCTCCATCCGGCTTCCCGGCGCGGTGGGCGGACAGGTTCAGCCCGCCGCTGGCACCGGGCGCCAATTGCTCGGTGCCGGTCGCTTCCGGTGTGACGTCGCGCATCCACGCGGTCCGGTCCGCGTCCCACCGCCGCGCGTAGTCGGCGCCCGCGGCATTCGCGGACACCGCGTCCAGACGCGGGTGCCGGTCGCTGGTGGCGACGGTGATGTCCCGGATCTGGGAGGGCTTGATCCGCCACGCCTTGAACAGCGCGCCCGGCGACTCGGGGGTGCCCATGAAGCCAGCACCCTTGAACGGCGCCTGATCCACCCGCAGCCCGCGCCGGCCGGGGAACATCTTGGAGAGGTCCATGCCCTCGGTCTCACCACCCGTCAGGGCGACACGGACCTTGGCCTCACGGCGGATGAGAAGGTTGCCCAGCACGCTGCCGGTCGCCCCGAGCGCGGTGATGATCGTGCGACCGCCCATCGAGCGGTGCATGCGGATGAACTCATAGATGCGCTTGGCGAGTTCCTTCATCCGCCGGTCGGTGCTGACCAGGATCTCCGCGCCCTCGTCGATGACCAGCATGATCTGGGGAATCTTCGCGCTGACCGGCAGGAGGTCGGTGTCGTACTTGGCCATCAGCTCCTGATACGCGCGCTTGCGGTGCAGACCGACCGCGATCGCCGCGTCCAGCAGCCTCAAGGCTTCCTCGTAGGTTCCGGCGAGCCAGTCCACGCCGGGCCGCACCGGACTCCCGTCCGCCTGCTTGAGTTCGCCACTGAGGGCGGGGCGCACCCAGGGCAGGCCGGCCGATCCGGCGTTCAGGTCGATCACCCAGGTCAGGACGTCCTCGGCGCGGGCGAGTCCGGCCAGGATCGTGTGCAGCATGTTCGTCTTGCCCGATCCGGTCGGCCCGACGACCAGCGCGCACTGCTCGCGCAGGTAGGCGAGGACGTCGTCACCGTTGGTGCGGAAGCCCCAGGGGATGCCGGTCAGGATCGACAGCGGTGTGTAGTCCTCGGGGTAGGTGCGGGCTTCGGCGAGGACGTTGCGGGTGGTGACGTCCACGATGGCGCGGCCCTGGTGGACGCCGGGGCCGACCGCGGCGGTGCAGCCGTGCGGGAGCTTCGCGTCCGCCGACAGGGCCGCGGCGTACTGGGCAATGCGGTCGTAGGTGGTGCCGCCCTGCGGTTCGAGGTCGAGGGAGTAGCCGTTGCCGGTCTCCCACATCTCCACGGCCAGCACGCGCACGGTGATGTTGCAGATCCGGCGGATTCGCTCCACCCACTCCGCAGCGATCTGGCGTCGCTCCGCACTCATCTCCTGCGCGATCTGGCGCCGCTCCGCGGCCAGGGCCTCTTCCTCGCGGGCCTCTTCGTACAGGGCGACGGAGCGGGCCCCGGCTCCCATCCCGACGCCGATCGTGGCCAGGGAGCCGAGGGCGGCCCACGAGAGGGGGCCGGTGGTCATGGCCCAGGTGGTCCATCCGGCGCCGACCAGCCAGGACGCGGCCTTGAAGGCGAGGGTGCGGCCCGCGTTGCGGACCTTGAGCCCGGCGACGGTGTGACCGAGGGCGCCAGCCCCGCCCACGGCCAGCGCCCACAGGGGCGGCATGCCGGTCGCGGCGCCGGTGGTGGCGATGGCCAGGGCTCCGGTGGTCGCGGACAGGGCGCCGGTCACGGGTCCGTGACCGGCACTCCAGTCCAGCACCGGGCCACTGTCCGCCTGCTTCCTCTTGTGCGCGGCAGTGGTGGCACTCATGTCAGACGTTCCAGCCCTTCTCGGCCTCGGGGCCGTTGCGGGGGTCCTCGTGACGGGCGATGTCCTGCTCGTGGGCCTGCCGGAACAGCGGCCCCATGTCCTCCGCGACCGCGACGGCGCTCATCAGGGCGCCGAAGATGTCGTTAAAGCCGTCCGCGACCTCCTTCTCCAGCGGGAACTCACTGTCGGCCCGCTCGGCGAGGGTCTTCATCACGTTCGCCACGCTGGTCAGCGCGGCCGGGAGCCCTTCGACCATGGCGAGGATCTCCATGGCGTCCTCGGGGTCGTAGGACTGTGCCGCCTGCTCCATCTCGGCGGCGTGCTCTTCGAACTGGAACCCGGACACGTGCTCTCCCTCACTGGTCGACGTGCGGTCGGTGTTGTTCGGGATGGGCCCGGCCGGGCGCTCCACCCAGTCCCCGAGCCCATCCGTGGCGTCCTGGGCGGCCTCCTGCTCTGCCGCGTCCTCCGCGGCGGCCTGCTCCTCACGGATCGCCGTATCGCGCTCGGCGCGCTGCTTACGGGCCGCACCGGCCAGCTGCCGGTACAGGCGCCGGCCGGGATGGACCAGCCAGGGCAGACCCAACTTCCGGCCCAACGGGCTGGACAGGAACCCGAGGAGACCGACCGGGAGCGCGAGCAGTGCGGCCAGGGCGCGGCGCCCGTGGAAGCGCGCTGCAGAGCGGCGCAGGGCCTTCCTCGCGGCCTGCCGCGCGGGCGCCTTGCGCACGCTGGACCGCCCGCCTGCCACCTTCCGCGCGGTGGCCGCGTCCCGGCGCGCACGCTGCTTGGCGATGGCCGCCTGTTTCACCGCACGCGCCTTACGGCCCGCACCCCCAAGCATCCGACCCGCCAGACCACCCGACCGCGACCGCGCCTTGTGGGTCTTGGGGATGTTGCGGCGAGCGTCGGCCACCGCGCGCCGGGCCGCAGCAGTCTGCTCCCGCCTCTGCGCGCGGGACGCCCCGGCCTGCTTCTGCGCCTTCCGCAGCGCCTTGACCTGCCCCACCTTGGACAGCGCACCCGCCGCACCGCCACGACCGCGGCTCTTGAGCCCGGCGCTCTTGTTCAGGGAGACCGGAGCACTGTGCTTGGCCGCCCCGGACCGCCCTTGACCTGCCACGCCACGCCCCAGACCGGAGCCCGGTCCGCGCCGCTTCTGACCGGGGACCTTGCCCGCCCCGCCAGCCGTGCGACCGCCACCCGAACCGGTCTTGCGACCGGCGGTGTTGAGGCCGCCGGAGCGGTGCCGGGCGGCGTGCTGGCGGGCCGCGGTCCGCGCGGCGGCCCGACGTGCGGCCTGCTTCGGGCGGGGGCTGCGGCTGCGGTAGGAGGCGAGGGTGCCGAAGACGACCATGCCGGTCGCGGCGACCACCGCGGCGACCGGCCCGCCGACCAGCCCTGCCCCCGCGATCGTGGAGACGGTGGCGTTGGCCCCGGACAGGGCCAGCGGCGCCACCGGCCAACCACCCGGAGCGTCCTCTACCTGGCTGTTCTTCTGCTCATCCGCCGTGGCCACAACCTGTGCGGGGGCCGGGGCGGGCGGGGTGTCGGTGGTGGCGGGGGCCACTACCGCTTCTGTACTGATGTCGGTCATGCTGAGTGCACTCCTTCTGGAGTGAGAAGCAGGACCCGAACGAGCTGGTGAGAAGGTGCGTTCGGGTCCTGCGCCGGTATGGGGATGCGCTGTTCAGTCAGGGGATTTCAGGCGGCGCACTGTTCGTTGGGGGCGGCGCAGGAGCCGCACATGCCGAGCGAGGGCGGGATGACGTAGCCGACGTCGCGCCGGCACTCGGGGCAGACGCGGCGGGCGGCGTTCGCTTTGGCCAGGGCCGCCCACCTGGCCGGGGTCATCGGACGCACCGGCTTGGCCTGGTCGATGCGGTACAGGTAGGCGACCAGCGGGCCGCGCCGACGCCTCGGGCGTTCGAGCTGAGCGGCGACGTCCTGCCCGCCGGGCCGCAGACCCAGGGCGCGCAATTGCCGGTAGGTCGCGTAGCCCTCCGGGGCCAGGCGCCAGCGGTAGACGGGCAGGGTCACGACGTGCTCTCGGCGGCCATGAGCGTGGTCCACGCTTCACGCACCCGGTCCTCGGCGCCCTTGAAGCCCTGCCCGCGGAACTCCGTCGCGGCCTGCCGATACGACAGCGGCGGGTTCTGCGAGTGCCGCAGGAACCGCAACACCACGACCAGCTGAGCATCCGAGAGCGTGGCCCCCGGCTCAGGGACCGTCACACCCGCGACCATCGCCACGTCCGCGAGCGTCACGACCGGGAGGCGAACCTCCTCATCCCGTGACGGCTCGGTGTCCTCGGCGGGCGGTTCGACGTCCGGCGTCACGGTGGCGTCACGACCGTCGTCACACTCACTGTCCGGGCAGGGAGACTGGGCGTTGACCTGCGTGTCTTCCGCGTCCCGGGCGGTGTCCGAGGGGGGCAGGGCCGGTGCGATCGCGGGGGCGGATTCCAGGGGCGTGACGGTCGGCGTCACGGGCGTGCCGAACATGGCGGCCAGGGCGGCATCCGCGCCCTCGGTGACGCGCTCGCGCTGCACGTCCACCAGCCGTGCCCCGAGCGTGACGTCACCTACGCCGACCTTCTCCGCGAGCTTCCACGACTCCCGCTCCGACTGGGCCTGCACCTTGGCGTCCGGGTGGTTGGCGGCACGGGCCCGGTGATAGGCGAGAGCCTGAACAAGCTCAGCCGTCTTGCGCTCGGCTTCCGGATCGCGGCCGTCGCGGTGGACGACGATGCGACGGGCGAGGAACGCGGCGCCCTCGGCGGAGACGGACATGCCCATCGGGGTCAGGGCGTAGATGACCACGCGGCCCGCATCCGGGGCCGCCATCGCCGACATCGCCGACGCTGCCGCCGGCAGGGCCCACAGCCCGGCACGCACCGGCCACGGGGACGCCTGGCCCAGCATCGTCAGACCGAGCAGGACCAGCGCGAGGACCGCGGTGGCGCCCTCACCGGCCGCGACCGCACCGGCCGCGGTGCCCTTGCCGTACATGTGGCTGATGTTGGAGAACGTGCCGATCGCACCGAACCCTCCGGTCGCGACCATCGGCACGAACGCCGCCGTCAGCACGAGCGCCTGGCCGCGGGTCAGCTTGCGCGGCGACGTCGTAACGGTGCCGGTCATGCGGCGTCCCCCGTCCCGAGCCGGTTGGCGACCGTGCGGCGGGCGGCCAGGACCTTGTTCGCTGCCCGGCGCAGACGACGCTGATCCAGCTCCGACGCCGGCCGGTCCAACAGGCTGATCTGGACGTCCAGCAGGTCCATCTCCGCATCGATCAGCGGACGCTCCAACTCGATGGCGTGCAGGTCCCGCCAGGACGGTTCCGCGTCCGGCAGGCCATCGGTAACGGGCTCCTGAACAGCAACGATGAGCTTCATGGGTCGTGTCTCCCTAGCAGTAGGCAACGGCCCGAACAGCGGCCCCGGTGTTCGAGCACCGGGGCCGCACGCCGTTGAAGTCGGTAGATCCGGCTCCCCTCAGCGCTGCTCGTACGAGACGAGCAGCGGAGGCAACCGGCCGCAGTCGATGAGCTGCGGAGAGGTCGGGATGCGCTGTACTCGCGCACGGGACAGACCCGTACGCGCCCGCCCGCTTGCAGAGGTGGGGCGGGACTCCCTCAGGACCCATCGACCACCCGTGTGCAGGTAGCTGGGTCCGCACGCTGTTGAGTTCTCAAGACACCCCGTCCAGGGGGCGCCACAGTCGCTCCTCGGCGAGCGCGGTAACCCCAGGTCAGGGCTCCCGTTCTCACGGGACTCGCCAAGCGCTTTCGTGCAGGTCAAACAGGCCGTCAAGCGATCCACCCGTTGCGGGAC
This sequence comes from Streptomyces cylindrosporus, assembly GCF_022698165.1. Lineage (GTDB taxonomy): Bacteria > Actinomycetota > Actinomycetes > Streptomycetales > Streptomycetaceae > Streptomyces > Streptomyces cylindrosporus. The sequence continues at coordinate 99,764 of NZ_JALDAY010000020.1, read as the reverse complement.
GAATCACTCTCCGTCTATGCCTCAGAGTGCACTGTGAGGCAGAGTGCGTCAAGCCTCCTCACGGAACAAGCGGCATGGGACGCTGGTTCTACCTCTGCGGCACAGGCACTATGAGGCAGAGGCTGAGACGAAACTTGGGGTGCAGATGGTCGAGTGGACCGGCAAGCAGTTCGCCTATCAGCAGGTGGCCGATGACCTGCGGCGACGCATCGCGGGTGGCGAGTTCGCAGAGACCGGGCAGCTCCCCTCGTACGGGGATCTCCAGAAGGCCTACGGAGTTACGGTGACCGTGGCCCGCGCCGCCATCAATCAGCTCAAGGCCGACCGGCTCGTCGTCAGCCATCAGGGCAAGGGCGTGTTCCTGACTGCCGGCGCCGACCAGTCCGCCGCGCAGCTCGCCGATCCGGTCGGGACCTTGACGGAGCTGCGCGAGGAAGTTGACAAACTGCGGACCGAAGTCGGAGAGCTGCGCCAACGCGTCGCGACCCTGGAAGAGAACTGACCTTCCAGTAAACCGGGGTGGGGCCTGAGCAGCCGCGCCGTGGGGCATCTGAACCTCCTCGTTCGGTGTGCCACAAGTTGACCGCCGAGGCGCGAAAACCGGTATCACGTCCCGCTACCTGAGAAAGTCCGAGCGGTTTTACACATCCGCTTACACATGCACTATCACGAATTTCCACAGCGCTAGCCGGGCCGCTACACTCGCGGCTCCGACTAGCTATCTAGGAGGGGCAGATGGCTCGGAAGCGCCCGGATTGGAAGCCGGATCTCCTGCGGATGCACCGCGAAGAGATAGGGCTCACCCTGGAAGACACCGGAGAGAAGCTCCGCGAAATCGCGGAGCGGCACGGCTTCAACATTGCCGCGAACTTCCAGACGATCTGGGGCCACGAAAAGGGTTCGGTATATCCAGGTCCCCATTACCGCCGGGCATACTGCCGTCTCTATCGTCGCAATGAGGCCCAACTCGGCTTCCGTAAAGCCCTGCCCGGAGAGGATGCCCCTGTGGAATCCGTACCGGCGCCCGCTTCCGCTGAGCGAAGGCTCCCCGACCAACCGGACGCAGTACGTAAAGCACTGAGCAGCATCCGCGAGGGCACCGACGACGTGGACAGCGAGGCTCTGCGCAATCGTGTGTTCAACGCATGGAGCCGCCACACGGCCGGGGCAAGCACTGACGGGCCGACCGTGATCCTGGTCGGGGGGTACGCAGGGTCGGGGAAGTCAGAGTTCGCGAAGTTCCTCGGAGGGCTCACCGGTTGGCCGATCCTCGACAAGGACTCACTTACGCGCCCACTGGTCGATCAGCTGCTTGTTTCACTGGGCGGAGAGGCACACGACCGGAGCTCGGATCTTTACCGAGAAAAGGTCCGGCCACTGGAATATCGATGCCTCATGGAAGCTGCGTGGGACAACTTGAATTGCGGGATCTCGGCAATCCTCGACGCTCCGTTCATTGCAGAGTTTGCCCAGCCCGAGTGGATGCAGCGCTTCCAAAATCGTTGCCGGTCCAAGCGGGTTTCGGTGGCGACCATATGGGTTGAGTGCGACCTCGAATCGATGCGTGAGTACATCGAATTCCGAGGCGCGGCACGCGATGCCTGGAAAATGGAAGCGTGGGAGGAATACGCGTCGGGGCTTGATCTGAAGTTCCGTCCTCAGGGCCCGCACTTCGTCGTCGACAACAGCCTCGGCGCTGCCGTCGCCTTGGTCGACGAAGCGCGCGACGTGCTGAGTGGCGGCGGGCTGTGATGCCGTCCGGCGTGATCCTGTACGGGCCGCCTGGCTCGGGCAAGGACACCGTCACAACTGAACTGTCGCGGCTTCGACCGGAGTTCGAGCTATTCAAGCGGCTCAAGGCTGGACCCGGACGCGCGACCGGATACCGGCTCACGACCGTTGACCACATCGAAGAACTGTCGCGCGCGGGAGGACTCCTCTACCGCAACGCCCGCTACGGCGCTGAGTACGCCATCGACCGGCAGGGCCTCGCGGCCCTGGTCGACGCCGGCCGCATCCCCGTTCTGCACTTGGGGCAGGTCGTGGGGGCCAGTGCAGCGGCTAACTTCCCTCTGCACTGGATTCGCGTCCTCCTGTGGTGCCCGCTGGACGTCACGGAGTCGCGTTCGATCAGCCGCGGAGACAAGGACGTAGAGGCTCGGGTGAAGGTCTGGCACGAGACCCGGGAGGATCTGTTGGCCCACGAAACCGAGCCGTGGACCCTCATCCTCCGGACCGACCAACTCACCCCCGCCGAGTCCGCCAATGCCATCATCGACGCCCTCACGGCAAACGCCTCAGCCGAGAGTCGGAGCATCCCGGAGCTTGTCGGATGACGACGCTCGGCATCCTGCACCCGGGCAGCATGGGAGCTGCCGTCGCCGCTCAGGCGCGGCGCTCCGGTGCTGAGGTTCTGTGGTGTCCAGCCGGACGCAGCGCGAGAAGCAGGGAACGAGCCGAGCGATACGGTCTCACGCCAGTACACGCGCTGAGCGAGATGGCCGAGCGGGCCGACATCATCCTGAGCCTGTGCCCGCCGGCCGCCGCCGAGGAAGTGGCGCGGAACGTCACGGCGTGCTCGTACGCCGGAATCTACGTCGATGGGAACGCTGTCTCTCCCGCAACGATGGCCAACATCAGCGCCATCGTGCAGCGCTCCGGGGCGACCGCAGTCGACGGCTCCGTGATCGGGTCTCCGCCGTCGGGCTCGAAGTGCCCCCGCCTCTACCTATCCGGGCCAGCCGACGCGCTGCACCAGGTGGTCCAGCTCTTCGACAGGAGCGCTGTTCAAGCACGTCACCTATCAGACGAGATCGGGCAGGCGTCCGCGCTCAAACTCTCGTACAGCAGCTACCAGAAGGCCAGCCGCGCTCTGGCCGCGGTCGCCTACGCCCTCGCCAGTGACCACGGAGTGGAGGCGGAACTACTCGACATCGCCGAAGGCCGTACAACCAGCTACCTGGCAGAGACCGCGTACTTCTCTAAGGTCGCCGCTCGGTCGTGGCGCTGGGGCCCGGAGATGAAAGAGGCGGCGCACGCTCTCGAAGAAGCGGGGCTCCCCTCCGAGCTGGCCAACGCCGCAGCCGCCGTGATGGAGCGATGGGCAGGTTTCAAGGACACGACGCCGGATCCCGCGCTTGTCCTGGAGAAGCTGCACACGGCCCCGCACGACGAGCCGACCTAGACCGCTTTGCCTCGCAGTATCTCGATGGCCTCCACAATGCCCGGCACCATGACGTCGGGCTCGCGGAGGCCATTGGCCCATTCACGGCCATTGGCCACCCAAAGTGTCCGCAGTCCCGCCGCCCTCGCCCCACCTATATCCGTCTCGGGGTTGTCACCGACCATCCACCCACCAGCACTGAGCGACGCGCCGCACTCCGCCGCCGCAGCCTCGAAGAGACAGCGCTCTGGCTTCCGCACCCCTACCTCACCCGAGACACAGATGCCGTCGAAGAGCGGGGCCAGACCGGTCGCAGCGAGCTTGGCTCGCTGGATATCCCGTGCACCGTTCGTCGCAATGCCGATAGTCCACCCCTCGCTACGGAGCGCTTCGAGCCCTTCCCGGGCCCTGGGGAAACAGCGCACCGACCGCGCGAGGCCATCGACGTACTCGTGCCAGAGGTCGCCCGGGTCGTCGCTGAGACCGAGGGCCGCCCCCAAGCCCACGAAATCCTCAGGGTGAGCCCGCTCTCGGAGCCGATCGCAGATGACTGCCTCCGCCTCCAGGGAGAGGGAGCGCGAGTGCACGAAACCACGAGCCCATTGCTCAATGCCCGCGCTGCGGTCGATCAGGGTGTTGTCGAGGTCGAAGAGTGCCAGCACAAGGCGACGCTACGCGAGCGGCGTAGGCACCTCACGCCCCTTCCAGGAAGCGCCCACGGCGGGCCAAAGAGGGGGTTAAGCGTTCGCTGAGACAAGCGGAGCTGGGCCAGCCCCAGCCGCGACCGGCCCCCTCCGTATTGCGTTAGCCGCTGTGCCTACGCCATCGGTAGAAGACTCGCTCGCCGGACTCGTTGGTCAGGACAACGCGCTGCCCAAACACCACCCAGAGGTCAACACCGTCGTTCTCTGAGAGCACTTCGAAGTCAGAGGCCCTGTAGAACGACGGCAGCAGCCCGCGATCGGAGTGGAACTGCCCATACAGCAGTTCATAGCCGCACTGCCAATAGACCTCACGGCACCGCCGAAGCAGAGCTGAGCCAATGCCTGAATGACGGCTGTTTTCGGCGACCGCCAACCCCTTGATCTTGGCAATGGCGATGTGTCCCAGGAACACATTTTTCTGCTCCAACCCCTGACCAGCGAGATTGAGGAGGAATGACGTCGGCGGATGAGCCAGCAGTGCCCCCACAACCTGCCCTGTCGAGTCGACAGCGACCAATAGAAGCCCCAAGCTGGCGGAAAGACTGCCCCACGATGGCTCGGGCGACTGGAGCACAACCGCAAGATCCCGGAGGATCGCGTCGTGACCGTGGTCAAGCGCCCGCGCCAGGGTTGCGCCTACCAGGCCCATCTCCAACCCCTGTAGCACTGCGGGCTCTGGTTCCTCACCCGAGAGTCGCAGCAGCTCTACTGCGGCCGGCCCCTCTTCAGGGCGCGCGAGACGGATAGTCGTCCCTTGGGGACCTCCCCACCCTTGCACCAGCCGGTGCGACGTTTCCCGCCACCCACCAGAGCTTTGAACCCGCTTTGACTTGCTTCGTCTCTTAGCCATGCGACAGTACGTGCCCACGCTTGGGAGGGCCCGCACCCGATTTCCAGCCGATGTCGGCACCACACGCCGGCTCCCTGCGTTGCGCGCAGTGAGCATGAGCGCTGCCTTGGCGCTGTTGCCACAGGGGATCAGAGCCCAAGTGGGAGAGTGAACGTGTCGCCGGTGTCGATGTCTTTGTAGTAATGGATCCGAAGGCCGGTGAGGGAAAGCTCCCGACCGCCATCGAGCTCAAGACCACAAACGGGGCAGTCAAACATTTCAGCGAAGCACTCCCGGACGTTCTCGTCAATAACGTCGCCTCCATCCTCGCCGATGCGAGAACGGATAACACCCTTCCTGTAGCCGCACACTGGACATCGGGAATGCGTCACATTGCACTCGCCGGGGCGCGCCCATTTACGCATCTCCGCCATTCCGGCCAGACTCTTCATGTCGGACGCATACAAGCGCTGTGTGCTACATATGCGAAAAAGCTTCTGGGCGTAGCGAATCTTCGTCGCGAGAACCTTTTCCGCGATCTCACGTTCCTGCTCGATTGCTGGTTTGATTGACTTGATGAACGCGCTCAGTGGATTACGTTCCCACTCTGCTGCCTCTGCTGCTTCCTGCACGGCTAGCCGTCTAACCTCTTCTAGGGCGTCTTGCTGCATCACCAGCAGATCATGCCGCGCATCGCGGTATGGACCCCAGAAATCTCTTTCTCCCTCACCTATGTCATCTAGGACTGCATCCGTTACCAACACTGCTTGTGTAAGAGCGTCGGCCGTCTGTGTTGCGTCGTGAAATCCCATGTGAGCTACGCCGTTGCGAGCCATGAGAAGAGTGTCAATGTCCCGCTCGCTAACGGGTATCGAAAGGAGGGAGCGAAGCCGCTTGTAAGCCTCGGCTGCCCCGAGGGTTTTCACTTTAGACAACGGAGCGCCGGCCTGATCTCCAAACCCGGCTGCGTGAAGCATCGTGGCGAAATCGCGGCCATCTGCCAATAGGGAGGGATGACGTGCGGCTAACCCAGCTTTAACAATGTGCTCGAATGCCAACCCGCCGTGTAGGGCTGCCATGTCGTGGTCACCTTGACACCAGGCATTCAAAGCCCGTCGCATCTGCCTGCATGCCGACTCACGCAACATGTTCGCATCCATATATTCCCCTCCCGCGGACCAGAGTATAGGCAGTAATCCACCAGGGCGTGTGAGCTACATTGAAAAGTCCCGTGCTCTTAACTGGATGCAGGTGAAGGCCTAGCCCTCGTAGTTGGTAGCGAGCTCCATGTGCGCTGCCTCCAACTCCTCTTCGGTATCGAGTACAAGGCAACACACGGGACAGGCGAACGCCTGCGCGTGTGAAGTCGTCGGCGGTCCCTCGTCATGTTCCCCGCAGTAGACGCCAGCGTTGCATTCTTCGACAACGCAGACGTCGTGCTCCAGGTACCCGTACATATCTCCCCAGGCGGGGCAGGCCGGGCAGGGTTCCCACCGCCACAGGTAGGTGCCGTATCCAGCAGCCTCGTACGGTCGCGGACGCCACACCACGTCACTCAACGACTCCGACAGGGTGAACTCCAGCTCTGCCGAGAGAGCGTCCTTGAAGGCGCCTTCCACGCTGCTGGCCACCAGCGTCTTCACCGCTACCGCATCGGACGCTGACACCTCGCTGTCCCGGGCCATGGGCAGGTAGCCGTACGACTTAAGTAGGTTCGCGGCGGCGCGCTGAGCTCGCATGCTGGTGGTGTGCAAGGTAGCCGAGACGACGGAGCGATGCGCGACGTTCAAGGCGTGTCGTGCAGCCTCGTCGTTGCCGAGGGCATCACCCCACAGGGGAATCCTGGCGAGCGCATCGACCGCTGTGGCCGCAGTGCTCTTGGCGGCGTCCATGGCGGCGCGCGCAGCCTCCTCGGCCTCGGCTTGTGCCAGATCTTCGGCGGCTTGCTCCATGCCGACCTTCGGGGTGGCTGGCATGGCTGCAATCTTGCTGAGATCATGGAATGCACGGGCGTACCCCTTCCAGAAGTCAGCAGCAGGCGTGTCGAGCTCCTTCCGGACAGCCTCAGCTACCTGGAGGGCCGTTGACACCACATGCTCAGCGGTTGCTGGGTTGTGGTGGGCCAGGTGAGCGATGCCATTGCGGGCCTCCATCACTGGCGTGAACGCGTCGAGCGTCACAGGCATACGGCCCTGCATCACGACCTCTGCATCTCTGAACGCCTCGGCCATGCCGATCGTTCGAGCTTGCTCCAGCGGTCTGACTCCCTTCTCCCCCGCGAAGCCAAGGACGTGGAAACGAAGCGCCCGGTCCCCATGAGCTGAGATCAACAGCGGGTCGTGGTGGCACAGGACCGCCTTCAGACAGAACTCGGAGCCCATGCCAGCATGCAGAACTGCGAAGAGACGGTTCCCGCCGCGCCAGGAGTCAAGGGCGGATCGCATCATCTGCCCAGCTAGGTCTGTGAATCGCTCGGCGTTCAACTGATGGCTTCCCTCTCCGATTTGGCATCCATCACTACCTATCCGCCGATGATGCCGAAGACACAGGCATGGATGCACGAGCGCGAGACGACCTTCGCACAAGGCCAGCATTGGGCGAACCCGTCGTTGGCCAACCGCTGCGCGGTGATGCGAACGCCGCCCTGGAGAAATCCTGGAGATGATCTTGCAATCAGGGCTCTGGGGCACCGACGGAGGCCAACGCTCTCCGACACCCTGACCTGCACATTTGGCTTGAAGCGCAGGTAGATCATCTCCCAGGGCCTAATTCGGGACGAAGAGGTCGTGGGTTCAAATCCCGCCACCCCGACAGCCGAAACACCAGGTCAGGCCCAGTTCTGAGAGATCAGAACTGGGCCTGACGTGCTTTGTGACGCTCTTTTGGGAGCCAACCTGGTGTGATCTTCGGGATTCGGCTCCCGACTGCTCCCCGACGAGTGTCCTTCTGACTCCTCTTGGCGCGGGCGTAGTCCCGAGCTTGTCGTCACGGCTCGCGCGCCCAGGGACCGGGGCTTGGTGGCCATGCCCAGGAAGAAGGGGAGAGGGCAGGCGGAGATCACTGACGCGGGGCGGTTCCACCTGGAGCACGGGCATCATCCCGACCGTCCGGAACTGGCTCCACGCCCGCCTCGCGCCGTGGCGTCTGAAGCCGAGACGCCGGTTGCCGCTGACCCTCCGCAGGACGCCGATCCTGCGACGGAGACGAAGCCTGTATCGAAAGATGCCGTGAAACCTCCGAGCCCGTCGCCAGCAGCCGTCGGGCCGACGCTCATCGCGCAAGTGCAGAAGGCCGGACGATTCCTTCGGATCACGGGCCCCGGCGCCGAGGAACGGGCTCGGTATCGCAGGGCGTTCGACGCGGCCCGGCAGTGCGCTCTGGAGGAGTATCACCTGATGTACAGCAGGCGGGCGAAGGGCGACTTCTTCCTGGGCCTGCTCCGGGTGACTGGTGAGGACGATACCGAGTGGAACTGCATCCGCCTGGCGCGGAGCCGCGCGATCACCGACGGCGATGACGTGCTCGCTGCGGCCACCAAGGACCAAAGCGCCTTCACAACTACCAGCGCAAGCTCCTCATCACCAGGTTTGACATAGCCCAGTGCGCATCACAACCCTTCCTTACTTTAAGTCACAAGATCATCACGAGGTGGAACGAGCAGGCGATCGGACGGCTGATCAGCAAGAGAATGTCACTCTACGTTCGCCGGGATTGTCCGGTGCCCTGTGGGCTGGGGAGCCTCAGGGGCGAGGGGGTGGGGAATGAGTACTTACCGCTTCAATCCGCCGCCGGGTTGGCCTACGCCACCCGCGGGATGGATGCCGCCGCCGGACTGGCGGCCCGACCCCTCGTGGCCCTCGATGCCCGACGGATGGCAGTTATGGGTCCCGGAGGCCGGTTCCACTCCTGACACCCTCGGCGTCGGCCCTGCCACCGGAGCCTCTGCTGTACCAGCCACACCCGCTCCCGGGAGTACGACCGCTGTGCCGACGCCTCGGAAAGGCGGGCTGTTCGGGCGGCGTCGGGCGGATGTCGTGTCCGAGGCCGACGAGTTGCGGGCGTGGATCGCACGGACACAGGGCCTGGATGCAGTGCAAGTCGCGGGCCTCGTACGGCAAGTCGAGGCGGAGGCGACCGCGCTGCGCGAGAAGGCGTCCGCCGAAGCCGCCGAGGAGGCCGAGGGGATCCTCAAGGACGCACGCGAGACGGCGAAGGAGATCCTCGACGACGCACGCCGGACCGCGAAGGAGACCGAACGCGCACGCAAGGAGGCGGACCGGCACCGCGCGGACGTCTCCGACGCCGAGCGGCGACTGGCCGAACTACAGGGCCGGATCGTCAACGCCGACGAGACCGCCATGCTGCAGGAAGCTGGGATTTACTCCTACCGGCATGCGCTGCACGACGCGATCGCCTATCGCAGCCGGCTCGACACGCTGCAGAACGAGATCAAGACGCTCGCCCGTGCGGGCCGCGCTGTCCAGGCAGCCACGGACTGGACAGTCAACGGCTCCAAGCGCGAGGGCCAGAAGATGGTCCGCGACTTCTCCAAGCTCATGCTGCGCGCCTACAACGCCGAGGCCGACTACGCCGTGCGGTCCATGCGACCGCACCGGCTGAGCTCCCTCGTGGACCGCCTCTACAAAAGCCGCGAGACGATCGCCCGGCTGGGCGCCACCATGCACATCCGGATCACCGACGAATACCACAACGCGCGCGTAAGGGAGTTGGAGCTCACCGCCGACTTCCTGCAGAAGAAGGAAGAGGAGAAGGAAGCCCAGCGCGAGGTGCGCGCCCGGGAGCGTGAGGAGGCCGCGGTCCAGCGCGAACTCGACCGGCAGCGCGAGAAGCTGAACAAGGAACTCGGCCACTATCAGGCGACACTTGAACGCCTGCGCGAGCGCGGTGACGAGGCGGGCGTCGCGGAGATGCAGGCCAAGCTGGCCGAGATCGAGGACGCTCTGCAGGACGTCGAGTCCCGCGCGGCGAACATTCGCGCCGGCTACGTGTACGTCATCTCGAACATCGGAGCCTTCGGCGACCGCATGGTGAAGATCGGCATGACGCGACGACTCGAACCACTGGAGCGAGTCTACGAGTTGAGTGGGGCGGCCGTTCCGTTCCGCTTCGACGTCCATGCGCTGATCTTCAGCAAGGACGCGGTCGGCCTGGAGACGGAACTTCACCGTCAGTTCGCCTCTCGACGGGTCAACCAGGTCAACAGTCGTAAGGAGTTCTTCTATGCCACCCCGGCGGAGGTGCGGGACGCACTGCAACGGTTCGCCGGACAGCATCTGATCGAGTTCACCGAGGAACCCCAGGCACTGGAATGGCGGGCCGGACGGCGCGGAGGCGAAGGGAGTACCACCTTCTCAGGTGCAGGAGGGGCTTGAGCCCGGCCAACATGATGCACGCGAGGCTTCACTGGGGTAGCGGAGCCGAGACGGGGTGCGGGCGCCGCACGAGCCATTGCTGCTGCTGTACAACCGCTGGTGGAGTACGGTCCGCAGCGCACGACCGCGCCCGCCTATCCCTTCCACCACCTGGTGAGCAACAGGTTGTGGGAAGTGCTGACCGAAAACGGTACTGGCAGCCCGGGCACCGGGTGCGGAAGCTAGGGGTCAACCTACTCACTTACATCAAGACGAGCAGGGCCAGGCTCCGGGACGGAAGGATCCACGTCCGGCAGTGGCGTCGCTACGGCCTGGGATTCATCTTCCGGTACATCCGTGCGGGGAGTAATCCCTGCCACAACCGATTCGAACGCCAGGCCAATCTGCGGTGGGGGAGGTTACGCGAAGCAATGTCACCTGTGATCCACAGACGGTTCCGAACCGGCCTTCCGGTGGTCCTCGCCTCGACCTCACTGCTGGCGGCCGGGTGCGTTCTGGGGCCATCCGACCCGGAGGACACTCCCGTCAACGGCGTAAGAGCCGAAGGCAGCACGTTCGTCGTCAAGGTGTCCCGCTGCTCGACCGACAAGCTACGGCGTGTGGAGGTCACGGACTTCGACGACACAAGCGACAACCCGCGCCTCCTGTGGTGGGCCTCCGATCCCACTACACCGTCAGCGAGGGAAGGTATCGCCAGACTTTGGACGGGAGAGGGGTTCGCGCATCACGCCCCGAAACCGGCCGAGTCCGCCGTCCCTCGCAACGTCGAAGTGGACTACATATTCTCCACAGGAGACGGGTACGGCGATGTCTTCAGCCCGCGCAAGGTGTCCAAGGCAAAGTTGAAGACAGGGCAGTTCTGGACCAGCAACGGCCCCATGACCGCCGAAGAGATCGACGCCCAACTCGCGTGCACCAGCGATTCAGCTGAACCGAACCAATCCTGACCCACTCCGCATCAGGGGATGCCGTGCGCCACCGCATGGCACCCTCGCCTGTTCTCAGAGGAGCCGGCGGCCGCGTCCCAGGAGAACGCGTGGCGCCCTCGGTACCCGGTCGCGGCTGGTTGGACGCGCTCCTCGTGCATCTCTCCGAAGTGCAGGACACCTGACGGGCGCTGTCCGCCCGGTCCGGTGCAGACAGCTACTCATCCTCCAGCCATTACGCGTGGGAGGAGAACCGACGGGCGAAGGAACTGGTCGCCACCATCATGCCGCTCGTCACCGACCCCGTCCCCGCATTGCCAGGCCGACGCATGGCCTCCCTCGGCGCCCCGCAGGGCATCGGGTCGCGGCCCGCTCCTACCGGAAGTCACTCACCTTAGACGACGTACTGTGCCGCCACTCTGCCTCGTGAAAGTTGGGCCGAGATGATGCCGACCCGGCCCAAGTGCCCTCCGGAACTGCTCCGGCTGCTGCCTGAAGGACGTCAATTGCTGGTCCGGACGACTCGATACCAACCGTAATCGCCGCACCCCAGCCCTGATCAGGTGAAACAGCCCCGACAGTGGTCTCGTTGCCGGATTGTGGTCAGTCGAAGGCGTGGGACGCGAAGAAGTCGAGGGTGGTGATGGGTTCCGTGCCTGTGGGGAGGCGGAGGGTTTTGGTGTGGGCGAATTCGGTGAGGGTCTGCTGGGCGTGCAGGCGGCCGTAGCCGCTGTGCTTGGTGCCGCCGAAGGGGGTGCCGAACAGGCCGGCTCGGCTGTAGTGGTTGAGGAACATGACGCTTGCGCTGATTGCTTTGGCGACTCGGACCAGACGTTCGGCGTTCGCCGTGAACACCGCTCCTACGAGCCCGAAATCCGTGCCGTTGGCGATGCTCACGGCCTCGTCCTCGTCGTCGAAGCGGATGAGGGACACCACGGGGCCGAAGATCTCCTCGTTGGCGATACGCATGTCCCGAGTCACGCCGGTGAACAGGGTGGGAGGCGCGAAGTAGCCGCCCGCCAGCTCCGGGGCCGACGGGAGGGCCGCCTGGGCGGCGATCACCGCGCCCTCCTGCTCACCGATCCCGATGTAGCCGACGACCCTCTCCCGGTGTGCCTCGGTGACCAGGGGCCCGACGTCGGTGGCCGGATCGGCCCCGTCTCCGACCCGTAGTCGCCGCACCGCCTCCCCGAGCCGCTCGGCGAACTCGTCGTGGACGCCTGCCTGTACGAGCACCCGGGAGGCCGCCGTGCACGCCTCGCCCTGGTTGTAGTAGCCGCCCTCCAGTGCCCAGCGCACCGCCGAGGCGATGTCCGCGTCGTCGAAGACGATGAACGGGTTCTTCCCGCCCAGCTCCATGAGGGTGGGTGTCAGGTTGTCGGCCGCCGTCTTGATCACCTTCGCGCCCGTGGTGGGCGCCCCCGTGAACGAGATCTTGCCGATCAAGGGGTGCCCGGCGAGTGCGGCGCCCGCCGTGCCCGTGCCCGGCACCACGCGGACGACGTCGGGCGGCAGGATCGGCTCGATCAGCTCGAACATGCGCAGGACCGACAGCGGTGCCTGCTCCGGCGGCTTGACCACGACCGTGTTCCCCACCACCAGAGCGGCGGCCGTCTTGCCGGCGGTGACGATCGGCGGCCAGTTGAACGGCAGGATGGCGCCGATCACGCCGTACGGCTCCAGCGTCGTGATGTCGAGGATGCCGCCCGCGTCCCGCACGGACCCGGGGATCGCCTCGCCGAGCGAGCCGAACAGGTCGAAGACCGTGGCGGCGGAGAGGACGTCGAACCTGGCCTGGCTGAGCGGCTTGCCGTTCTCGCGGGACTCGACGGCGGCGATGCCGTCGAGGTCTTCGCGCAGCGCGGCGGCGATCTGCCGCAGGTACTCGCCTCGGCGGCGTGGCGTGACCGCCCGCCATGCCGGCTGGGCGGCATGAGCGGCCCGGACGGCCTCGTCGACCTGTTTCGGGCCTGCGCCCCGGACGACTGCCAGCAGGCTGCCGTTCGCGGGATTCTCCACGGTGAAGTCGTCCGCGGCGGTGTCGGAGGACCAGTGGCCGGTGACCTGTGCACAGTGGCCCGTGACCTGTGCACAGTGGTCGGTGACCTGTGCCGCCCCTGGCGGGAGGGCGCCTGCTCCCGGTACGGCTGCAGCGCTGGATTCCGTTGCGGGCACGAGTACTCCTTCCTCGGTACGTCGTGAGCGGCGGGCCGCCGTCACAGCTGGGTCTGGCCGCCGTTGACCTCGTACACGGAACCCGTGACGAAGGACGCCTCGTCCGACAGCAGGAAGGCCGCCACGGACGCGACCTCGTCCACGGTGCCGGGGCGCTTCATCGCGGTCTTGTCGGCGATGGCCTTGCGGATCTGCGGAGGCAGCCCTTGTGCCGACGGGGCGTCGATCGGGCCGGGCGCGATCGCGTTGATCCGGATGCCGCGCTGGGCGTACTCGACGGCGGCGCTGCGTGTCAGACCGACGATCCCGTGCTTGGAGGCCGCGTAGGCGGGGCGGCCCGCGTGGGCCATCACTCCGGCGGTGGAGGCCATGTTGAGGATGGCGCCGCCGCCGTGGTCGACGAAGTGGGCCAGTTCGGCCTTCATACAGAAGAAGGTGCCGGTGAGGTTGGTCCCGATGACGTCGAGCCAGTCCTGTGGGTCGACCTCGTGGGTGTCGGTCAGCGCGGGGGTGACGCCCGCGTTGTTGAAGGCGAAGTCCAGGCGGCCGTACGTGCGCACCGCGAACCCGACGAGTTCCTGGGCCGCCTCGAAGGTGGAGATGTCCGCCGTGAACGCCGCGGCCCGTCCTCCCTCGGCGGCGATCTCCTTGGCGACTCGTTCGGCGCCGGCGGTGTCGCGGTCCGCGACGATGATCTTCGCGCCCTCGCGGGCGAGTCGCTTGGCTCCCGCCTCGCCCAGGCCCGAACCGGCGCCGGTGACGATGCCGACCTTGCCGTTGACGGTCATGGTGTCCTCCTTGGTGGTGGGGCTCGGTGCGTCAGTGGGTGGGGGCCAGGGCGGTGAACACCGCGCCCGTGGGGTCGGCGAGGACCGCGATGGCGCCGTGCTCGGTCGCGGTGGCCGGCATCAGCACCGTGGCGCCGAGCCGGACGGCGGCGTCGGCCGTCCGCGCGGCGTCGGCGACGGTGAAGTACGCGTCCCAGTACGGGGGCATCTCGGCCGGCATGGCCGGTGGCCGCGGCAGCAGTACCGAGATGCTCCGGCCGCCCAGCTGCAAGTCCCGGCGGTTCAGGGGGCCGTAGGGCTCGCCGAGGGTCCAGCCGAAGACCGGGCCGTAGAACGCCGCGGACGCTTCGACGTCGTCGGTGATCAGCTCGCCGCCGTGGAAGGCGCCCGGCTCGCCCGCGACACCGAAGCCGCGGTGCTCGCCGGCCTCCCACAGGCCGAACCGGGTCCTGGCGTGGTCGGCCACCTCGGCCGAACGGCCCGCCGTGCCCAGTGACCGGGGCCCGCTCAGCACGCTTCCGCCGGCCGCGGTGATCTTCTCGGCGGCCTTCGCCGCGTCGGTCACGTTGACGAACGTGGTCCAGGAGCCGCGCCCGGCACCGGGCGTCGCCGTGACGGCGGCGGCCGGGCGCCCGCCCAACTCGGCCAACCACGACTGCGGTTGCCCCCCGAACCCCTCGGCGAAGGTCCAGCCGAACAGCTGCCCGTAGAAACCCGTGCTCACCTCGGCGTCGGGCGTGCTCAGCTCCACCCACGCCGGGGCGCCGTCCTCGTGGAAGTCGATATTCACTGCCTTCTCCTCTCATCGCTTCACTGCGCCTGTCCACCATAGACACGATTGTCAGTGAGTGACAAGCTAGGCAGTGAGAGACCATCATGACGGTCGGTGCGAGTGCGGGTGCGAGTGCGAGTGCGAGTGCGAGTGGCGGCGACTGACAAAAATGGCACGCTATGATCCGCCGATGGGGAAGACGGCGGCGAAGCGGGAGACGGTGGGATGCGCGATGTAGCCCGGCGGGCGGTGCGCGCCGAGATCGCGGCCAAGGCGATGGAGCTGTTCCTGGAGCAGGGGTTCGAGGAGACGACGGTCAACCAGATCGCGGCCGTGGTCGGCATGTCCGGACGGAGCCTGTTCCGCTATTTCGACACCAAGGAAGACATGGTGATCGGCGGGCTCGTCGAACTCGGACAGGACGTCGCCGCCGCACTGGAGGACCGGCCGGCCGACGAGGAGCCGTGGTCCGCGCTGCGGCACGCCCTGGAGGTGTGCGTCACCTCGCTGGAAGACGATGAGGTCGGTCTGCGCCGGGCGAAGATGCTCGCCGAAACCCCCTCGCTGCGCACCGCCATGCTCGACAAGCAGCTGCGCTGGCAGCGGATGCTGGTTCCGCATGTCGAACGACGGCTGCGAGCGTCCGGGCAGCCGGAGGCAGCGAAGACAGCGAAGGCAGCGCAGTCACTGCGGGCGCGTGCTCTGGTCTCGGCGGCTCTGGGCTGCCTGGACGTCGCGGCGACGGTGTGGACGGAGGTCGGGGGCGGGCGGCCCCTGACAAACCTCGTCGACGACGCGTTCGCCGCCGTACGCTCGTAGGCCCTGCCGGAACCCCGGCCGTACGGCCGCGGCCCGATCGCGTGGCCGCCCGGTCACGTCGCCAGGTGCTGGCTTCCGATCACCGACAGCAGCTGGAGCTTGTCGTGGTCCTCCGTGCCGGGCGTCGCGGTGAACACCAGCAGCGACTGGGACTGGTCCGGGTCGACCAGCGTCTGGCAGTAGAGGGAGATCCTCCCGAGCTCGGGGTGGATGATGCCCTTGCGGTTGGTGTACGTGACGCCCACCTCGTGGCGGGCCCACAGGGCGGCGAACTCGGGGCTCGCGGTACGGAGTTCGCGCGCGAGCAGGTCCGCCCGGGATCCGCTTCCCTCGCGCGCGGCGACGGCTCTGAGCTGTGCCACGTACACGCGACTGTGCGTGGCGTGGTCCTCCGGGACATAGCGTCCGCGCTCGCCCGGGTCGGTGAACCAGCGGTGGAAGAGGCTTCGCTCGGGCCCGGTGAAGTGGGTCTGGTCGCCGAGCAGGGCCACGGCGAGCGGGGTCTGGACGAGAGTCTCGCCGATGCCGGTGACGATCTGCGCCGGCGTGTCCTGGAGCCGGTCGAGGATGCGCATCATGCCCGCGTTGACGTGATCGCTGCGCGTCGCGCGGGCGGGCGCGTTGTGTCCGGCCAGCACGAACAGGTGGTCGCGCTCGTCGAGGGTGAGCCGGAGACCGCGGGCGATCGAGGCGATCATCTGTTCGGACGGCCGGGGCCCGCGCCCTCGTTCGAGGCGGCTGTAGTAGTCGGTCGACATCTGGCACAGCACGGCCACTTCCTCGCGCCGCAGTCCCGGCGTACGACGGCGGTGCCCCGCGGGAAAGCCGACGTCGGCAGGTTGCAGCGCCTCTCGACGCGTACGGAGGAACGCCGCAAGGCCCGTCTGATCCATACCGCCACTGTGCCGCGCCCGACGGACCGTATCCACTGTCTGCCGATCCCAGGCTGAGCTCCTCCACCGCAGCCTGGGATCGCCGGACAGTGGACAAACGGGCACTGGTTGCCGCTGCCGCCGGCGCCTCAACTGGTCTGTGAAGCCGACACCCCGTCAAGGAGTCACCATGAGCACCGACCAGAAGATCGCCGTCATCACCGGCGCCAACCGTGGTCTGGGACGCGCGCACGCCCTGCACCTCGCCGCGGCCGGCGTCGACGTCGTCGTAACGTACCGGAGCAATCAGGCGGAGGCCGAAGAGGTCGTGGCGGCCGTCGCGGAGCGGGGCCGGTCCGCGGTCGCGCTGCGCCTGGACACCGGCGACGTGGGTTCCTTCGCCGGCTTCGCCGAGCGGCTGGGTGCCGAACTCGAAGCCCGCTGGTCCAGGACGACCTTCGACTTCCTGGTCAACAACGCCGGTCATGACCTTCAGGCCCCGTTCGCGGAGACCACCGAGAAGGACTTCGACGACCTGGTGAACGTTCACCTCAAGGGCGTCTTCTTCCTCACCCAGACCCTGCTGCCGCGGCTCGCCGACGGCGGCGCCGTCGTGAACGTCTCCAGCGGACTGACCCGCATCACCGTCCCGGGCCACGCCGCCTACGGCGCGGTCAAGGGCGCCGTCGAGGTCCTCACCCGCTACCAGGCCAAGGAGCTCGGCGGACGCGGCATCCGCGTCAACGCCATCGCCCCCGGAGCGACCGCGACCGACTTCGGCGGCGGCATGATGCACGACGAGCAGGTGCGCGCGTACCTCACCTCGCAGGTCGCGCTGGGCCGCGTGGGCGAGCCCGACGACATCGGCGCCGCCCTCGCCGCGCTGCTCTCGGACGCGAACCGATGGGTCACGGCGCAGCGCGTCGAGATCTCCGGCGGACAGAGCATCTGAGGCCGGCGCCGACAGCCGATACCCCCTCGCGCGGCTCGGCCGGTGTCAGTTGTTCCAGCTCTCGTCGTACGGGTCCTTCGGTACGGGGACGGGGGTCGCCGAGGTCACCCGGAGGTACGGGATGGGGCCGTTGTTGACCGGGTCCCTGGTCTCCTTGGCGGTGTAAGTGCCGGTCACCTCCAGCCACTTGTCCGGCTGGAGGACCGGGGGGATCTTGCCGGTCAGGGCGATCTTCACCGGCTGGGCGTCCGCGGCGCAGCAGTTGAGGGCCATGCGGACGAGGTAGGGGGCGCCGGTGCGGTCCAGGGCCACGAAGCCGGTGACCTTGATCCGGTGGCCGGTGAGGTGGCGGCCGTGGTCGTAGACCGCGCGGGTCGCGTAGTCGACCACCGTGAGGGGGAGCGGGTCCTCGGCCGGCAACGCGTTGTAGCCGTACGGCTGTTGGAGGGCCGTGCCGGTGCGCATCGCGCTGTACGAGCCGAGGGCCGGCGGGGCGACCAGGATCAGGGCGAGGAGCGGGAGGACCAGGAGCCAGGAGATACGGGGTTCCCGGTGGACGTGGCCCGCGCCCTCGCCGCCGGCGGCCGCCGCCGTCGCCCTTCGGCCCCGCCACTCGTACCACGCCGTCGCCAGTGACGTCGCGATCAGTACCGCGCCCGACAGGAGCAGCAGGGGCTGCAGGCCCGCCTTGACGTAGCGCAGGTACAGGTCGGTGAATCCGGCGTGCAGCAGGGCCGCGCCGGTGAGGAACAGGACTGCCGCCTGTGCCTGGCGGTTCACAGCAGCACCGCCGCGGTCAGGACCGCGCCCAGGATCGCCGCCACGAAGGTCGCCGGGGCGAAGCGGAGGGCGAAGCCGCGGCCGAAGGTGCCCGCCTGCATCGCGAAGAGTTTCAGGTCGATCATCGGGCCCACCACCAGGAACGCCAGTTTGGCCGTGAGTGAGAACTGGGTCAGCGACGCCGCCACGAACGCGTCGGCCTCCGAGCAGATGGACAGCAGTACGGCCAGGATCGCGAGCGCGAGGATCGCGACCAGCGGGTTGTCCGCCGCGGTGCGCAGCCAGCTCGCCGGGGCCACGGCCTTGAGCGTCGCCGCCGCCATCGCGCCCACCACCAGGAAGCCGCCCGCGTGCATCACGTCGTGCCGGACCGAGCCCCAGAACGCCGCGCCCTTGGTGTCGCCCTCGTGGTGCGGGCGCTCCGGTGGGCGCAGCCAGTCCGTGCGGCCCAGGCGGTGCCACAGCCAGCCCATCGCGCAGGCCACGAGGAGGCTGGCCACGAAGCGGGCCAGGACCATCTCGGGGTTGCGGGGGAAGGCCACGGCGGTCGCGGTCAGGACGATCGGGTTGATCGCGGGGGCGGAGAGGAGGAAGGCGAGGGCCGCGGCCGGGGTGACGCCCCGGCGGACCAGGGCGCCGGCCACCGGGACCGACGCGCACTCGCAGCCCGGGAGGATCGCGCCCGCCATGCCCGCGACCGGGACGGCGAGGGCGGGGCGGCTGGGCAGGGCGCGGGCGAAGAACGACGGCGGCACGAACACCGCGATCGCCGCGGAGAGCAGCACGCCGAGCACGAGGAACGGCAGCGCCTGCACGAGTACGGCGACGAACACCGTCATCCAGCTCTGCATCACCGGCGCGGACAGGGCTCCGCGGATCGGCCCCTGCAGCAGCACCAGGAGCAGCAGAAGCATGGTAAGAACAAGCGGCGACCGCGCCTCCCGCCGCCCGACCTCCGCCGCCTCGCCGACTTCCGCTGCCCCGCGGATCGCCACCGACCCGTCGATCTCCGACGCCCGCTCGCGCTCCGACGCCGTGCCGGGCGCGCGCTCCGCCGCCTTCCCGGTCACCCTCTCCTCCCCCTCCGGAGCGCAGGTCGTCGGCTCATGGCTGTCCTCCCCCGTGGGGGCTGGTCGGGTGATGGCCACGGGCGCGGTACCTCCGGTGGTGCGGAAGGGGGTTGGTTTCGGTTGGTTTCCCTCCCCTTCGGTACGGCGAGGAGGGTGTGAGCGTTCAGTGACCCCGGCCATTCGTCGGTGGAACCACCTGTCCCGGTGAGGCAGTCTTTTCCCTCGTGGTGAGCGTGCCGAATCAAGGGCTGCCGGACGGGGACCCGTCCGCGCACATGGTCGTGTGCGGCGACGACGGGCTGGCGCACCGGCTCGCCGCCGAACTTCGCGGCGTGTACGGGGAACAGGTCACCCTCGTCGTACCCCCGTCGGAGCGGAATGTACGACCGCCGGTCGTCGGGCGGGCCCGGGCGACGACGGCCGCGCTGATCGACCGGGTGAGCGCCGCCGTGAACCGCGGCAACGGCAACGGCGAACCCGTCGGCGGCGAACGCCTCGTGGAGGCCGCCGAGCCGACCGAGGAGGCGCTCGGGACGGCGGGCGTGGCCCGGGCCGCCGCGCTCGCGCTCGTCTATGACGACGACGAGACCAACATCCGCGCCGCCCTCACCGCCCGCCGCCTCAACCCCCACCTGCGGCTCGTGCTGCGCCTCTACAACCGACGGCTCGGCCAGCACATCGAGGAACTCCTCGACCAGGCAGCCGCGTTGGCCGCGGGCGACGGCGACGGATCCGGCTTCGACGCGTCTACGACCGTGCTGTCCGACGCCGACACGGCGGCACCGGCGCTGGTCGCGACCGCCGTGGCCGGCACCAGCAAGGTCGTACAGACCGACGGGCTGCTGCTGCGGGCCGTGGAGCGGGCGCCGCGGCCCGGACAGGTGGCCGAACCCGGGCTCGCCACGCTCGCCGTGCTGTCGCCGACCAGCGCGGACGGTTCCGGACTCGGCGAGGACGACGGGCCGTTGCTGCTGCCGGACACGGCGGCGGTACGGGGTGCGACGGGGCGTGGGACCGTCGTACTGGAGCAGGTGTCGTACTCCGGGCCCGCGCTGCCGCCCGCGCGCGGCGCCGTGCCGTTCGCCTCGCTGTTCTCGCGGCGGCTGCGGTGGTCGCTCGCGGGCATGGTGGCGTGTGTGATCGCGCTCGCGGTGGCCCTGTGGGTGGTCACCGGGATGCATCCGCTGAGCGCCTTCTATCTGACGCTGCTCGATCTCTTCGCCATCGACGATCCCGCGATCGGGGCGCCTGTCGGGCGGCAGGTGCTCCAACTCCTTTCCGGGCTGGTCGGGTTGCTGCTGCTGCCGGTGCTGCTGGCCGCCGTGCTCGAAGCGCTGGGGACCTTCCGGTCGGCCTCGGCCCTGCGGAAGCCTCCTCGGGGGCTCGGCGGGCATGTGGTCCTCCTCGGGCTGGGCAAGATCGGTACGCGGGTGCTGGTCCGGCTGCGGGAGCTGCACATTCCGGTGGTGTGCGTCGAGTCCGACCCGGAGGCCCGGGGGCTGGCCACGGCTCGGCGGTTGCGGGTGCCTGTGGTGTTGGGGGATGTCACTCAGGAAGGTGTGCTGGAGGCCGCCAAGATTCATCGGGCGCATGCGCTGCTGGCCGTGACCAGTGCGGATACGACGAATCTAGAGGCCGCGTTGTACGCACGGTCGGTTCGGCCGGATCTGCGGGTGGTGTTGCGGTTGTACGACGACGACTTCGCGACCGCCGTGTACCGGACGCTTCGGGCCGCTCATCCTCGGGCGTCCACGCGGAGTCGGAGCGTGTCTCATCTGGCTGCGCCGGCGTTTGCCGGGGCGATGATGGGGCGGCAGATCCTGGGGGCGATTCCGGTCGAGCGGCGGGTGTTGCTGTTCGCCGCGGTGGATGTGGGTGGGCATCCGCAGCTGGAGGGGAAGACCGTCGCGGAGGCGTTTCGGGCGGGGGCGTGGCGGGTGTTGGCGCTGGATACGGGGGTTCAGGGGGCCGGGAGCAGCGGGGGTGCCGGGGGTAGCGGGGGTGGGCAGGAGCCTGCGGTGGAGGAGGCGTACGAGGACGGGCGGGAGTCGGGGCTGGTGTGGGATCTGCCGGACACGTATGTGTTGCGGGCGGAGGATCGGGTGGTGCTGGCCGCTACGCGGCGGGGGTTGGCGGAGTTGCTGGGGCGGCGTCGGCGGGAGCGGGCGGGGGCGTGACGGGTGCGGGGCGCTGGGGCGGAGTACCGGCCTGTCGCTCACCCGCGCTGGCGGGGTGCCGCCTGCGCCCACCCGTGCCGCCCCAGCGGCACGACTGCCCGCAGACGGCGCGGCGTTGCAGGCACAGGCGGCCCGACCGCCCACAGGCTGCGTGCGTAGGACGGCACGGCCCGACCGCCCGCAGGCTGCGTGCGTAGGACGGCACGGCCCAACGGCCCGCAGGCTTCGCGATCCCGCGCCTAGGCCTGCTTCTCGGTCTCACCCCCCAAGTACCTCTCCGCAAAGTCCAGTTCCAAGCGGACCTGCTTGATGCGTTCGTCGACCACCAGGGAGCCGTGGCCCGCGTCGTAGCGGTACACCTCGTGGGGTGCTGCTCTCGCCTCCAGGCGTTTCACGTAGTTCTCGATCTGGCGGATCGGGCAGCGGGGGTCGTTGACGCCCGCCGAGATGTAGACCGGGGCCTTGACCTTGTCGACGTAGGTCAGGGGGGACGAGGCCTCGAAGCGGTCGGGGACCTCCTCCGGGGTGCCGCCCAGGAGCGTGCGGTCCATGGCCTTCAGCGCTTCCATCTCGTCGTGGTACGCCGTGACGTAGTCGGCGACGGGGACCGCCGCGATGCCCAGGGTCCACGCATCCGGCTGGGTGCCGAGGCCGAGGAGGGTGAGGTAGCCGCCCCACGAGCCGCCGGTGAGGATGAGGCGGTCGGGGTCCGCCAGGCCCGATTCCACCGCCCAGTCGCGGACCGCGGCGATGTCCTCCAGCTCGATGAGGCCGACCCTGTGCTTCAGGGCGTCGGTCCATGCGCGGCCGTAGCCCGTGGAGCCGCGGTAGTTGACGCGGACCACCGCGTAGCCGTGGTCCACCCAGGCCGCCGGGCCCGCCGCGAAGGCGTCGGAGTCGTGCCAGGTGGGGCCGCCGTGGATGTCGAAGACCGTCGGCAGCGGGCCGTCCGCGTCCGCCGGCTTCTGGACCAGCGCGTGGATGCGGCCGCCGGGGCCCTCCACCCACACGTCCTCCACCGGCACCGAACCCGGGGACTTCATGCCGGGCGGGTCCAGGACCACCTTGCCCGTCGTCGAGCGGACCGCCGACGGCTCGGCGGCCGACGACCACAGGTACTCCACGCTGCCGTCGGGCCGGGCCGTCGCGCCGGAGACCGAGCCGGGCGGGGTCGGCACCTTCTCCAGGGCGCCGCTCGCGAGGTCGTACCGGAAGAGCTCGCTGCGGGCCTCGAAGCTGTGCGCGATGAGCAGGCCCGTGCCGTCCGGGTACCACTCGGCGCCGACGTCGCCGGGCAGGTCGAGGGCGAGGTCGGTCTCCTCGCCCGTCGCCACGTCCCACACCAGCGGCTCCCAGCGGCCCCGGCGCTGGTGGCCGATCAGCAGGCGGGTGTCGCCGTCGACCGGCGCGAAGCCCAGGACCTCCAGGCCCAGTTCCTCCGTGCCGCCCTTGGTGTCGTCGAGTTCGGCGACCGGCGTGCCGTCGGGGCGCAGGACGCGCAGCGCCGAGTGCATCGCGTCGCCGTGCTCGGTGTGCTCGATGGCGATCAGCGTGCCGTCGTGGGAGAGGTCGCCGACGCCCGCCGACTCGCGGTGGCGGTAGATCTCCACGGGCTCGGAGCCGGTGCGGGCGAGGTGGATCGTCGTACCCTCCTCGTCCGTGGAGCGGCCGACGATCGCCGTGCGGCCGTCGCGGCCCAGGGCCAGGCCCGCCGGGTAGGAGGCCTCCAGGCCGGGGGCGGCGGGTTCGTCCGGGCCGCCCTCGAAGGGCTGTCGGCGCCAGATGCCGAATTCGTCGCCGTCCTTGTCGTCGAACCACCAGATCCACGCGCCGTCCGGGGAGAGCACGCCGTCCGTCGTGCCGTTCGGCCGGTCCGTGACCTGGCGCTGTTCGCCCGTCGCCCGGTCCCAGGCGTACAGCTCGTACGTCCCCGTCGCGTTCGACACGAACAGGGAGCGGTCCGGTGCGTCCTCCGCCCAGTCGGGCAGCGACACCCGCGGCGCCCGGAAGCGCTTCTCCCAGTCCGGCATCTCCTCGGTCCGCTTGGGCGAAGCGGACCCGTTGCTCTCAGTCATGGCCCCATAGTGCCTGCCTTCACAGACAATCCGCTGGCGAGGTCCTCAGCCTGTGGATAACTTCTACCGGCCGCTTACCAACCGCACCCGCGAGCAGGCGGGTGACGTCGTTGTCAGTGGCGAGGTGCAGACTTTTCGACATGACCGATCTGCGCAAGACAGTCAAGAGCTTGCCGTCCACAACCTGCCGCAGACCCGCGATCGGATCATCGCCGAGCCGGGACAGGTCGTGAGCTGGGCGCACTTCAGGGTGGGGCTGGAGGAGATCTACGGCATATCGACGGTGCGGTACTGAACCCCGCGGCCCCCTCCCGCGGAGCAGCCCCGTACCTTTGAAAGCGTGTACCGGTTTCTGCTGACGCCCCGCTGGTGGGGGATCAACGTCTTCGTGCTGCTCGCCATCCCCTTCTGCGTCTTCATGGGGTCATGGCAGCTGAGCCGCTTCGAGGACCGTGTGCAGGACCACCGTGACGCCACCGAGCAGATCTCGGCGGACCGGCACGAGACGGCCCGTCCGCTGCGGGAGATGCTGCCTGTGGACAAGTCGACCTCGGGGCGGCAGATCACCGCGACCGGGCGGTACGGCAAGCAGCTTCTCGTCCCCGACCGTCAACTCGACGGCCGGAACGGGTACTACGTGCTGACGCTGCTGCGCACCGACGGCGGCAAGGCGCTGCCCGTCGTGCGCGGCTGGCTGCCGGGTTCCGCCGACGCCGCGAAGGCGCCCGCCGCGCCCACCGGCGAGGTCACCGTCACCGGTGCGCTCCAGGCGTCCGAGACGCCGGGGGACAACGGGGTGAGCGCGCAGGGCGGGCTGCCGGACGGGCAGACCGCGGCGATCAGCGCGGCGTCGCTGGTGAACCTCGTGCCGTACGACGTGTACGACGCGTGGGTCACGCTGGGCAAGGCCGACGCCGGGATGAAGGCCGTGCCCGCGACGGCGCCGGCGGACTCCGGGCTGGACCTGAAGGCGTTCCAGAACCTGGGCTACACCGGGGAGTGGTTCGTCTTCGCCGGCTTCGTGGTGTTCATGTGGTTCCGGCTGCTGCGCCGCGAGGTCGAGTTCGCCCGGGACGCGGAGATGGGGCTGGTGACCGAGGAGGAGCCGGTGAGCGCGACCAGCTCGTCCGGCGTGTGAGAACCAGCTGGGTGAGGACCCGCTGTGTGAGGACCCGCCCTCGTCACGCCCCGGCCAGCACTCCGGTGTAGATCACGGTCCCCGCGCACGCGTTGGACACGGTCGCCGAGACCGTCGGTGAGCCCGCCTCCGTCGTGTGGGACACGGTCACGCTGCCGTCCTGGGTGCCGTCCTCCCTGACCAGCTGCGTGGTCACGCCGCTGTCCGTGCCGCTGGAGGCGGAGCCGGAGGAGGTGCTGCTGTCCCCGGTGGGGGTCGGGTCGGCGGTGGCGCCGCCGTCGGTCGTGCCGCCCGTGCTGGTGCCGGTGCTGGGGCAGCTCTCCGAGGGGACCCAGGCGAACTTGACCTCGTAGGCCGCGCCCGGAGCCAGCAGGAGCGAGGTGACCTCGGTGGACGGGTCGGGCAGGCCGGACGCGCCGTCCCCCGACACATGCCGGGCCAGGATGATCTTCGAGGCGTCCGCGGCGCCCGCCGTCTGCGTGCTCACCGAACCGGGCCCGCCGACCGTGCAGGACGTGGTGGAGATGTTGACGACGCGGAAGGTGCCGTAGACCGTGTTCGCGGCGTCGGCGCTGCCCACGGTCGAGGTGGGCGAGCCGAGCTGGTCGGCCGTGCAGACGGGGGCCGAGGCGCTGGTGGCCGACGGGTCGGTGCCCGCGCTGCCGCCCGCCGCCGAGCCGGTGTTCTTGCCCTTGCCGTCGCCCTTGGTGTCGCCCTTGTCCTTGCCCGGCGAGGAGCCGGAGCCGCCGCCGGCGGTGCTCTCACTGCCGTCGGCGTTTTTTCCCTGGCTCGACCCGCCCTGGGCCTGGGAGGCCTGGCCGACGGTCGAGGGGTTGACGTCGGAGCCGGTGGAGTTGGACACGTGCACGAGGGCGGGGACGGCGGTGCCGATGAACAGGGCCGCGGCCGCCATGCCGACGACGGCCTGCCGCTTGCGCGCCCGGCGGGCGGGGACGGCCTTGCGCAGGTGGTCCAGGGCGCCTTCGCGCGGCTCGACCGTCTGCACCGCCTGGTGCAGCATCCTGCGCAGCGCCAGCTCGTCCGAGTCGAACCCCTCGGGGCTCCGGTCGTCCTGGCCGTGGTTCACAGTTCCGTTCCCAGCGTGCGATGGCGTGTGCTCTTGCTCGGGCTGTCTTGTCGGCTCGTGCCATGCGAAGGGCTCATGGCGCTCATGGGAGTCACGTCCCTCGCCGTCCTTGTTCATGCCGGCGCCTCCATCGCGATGCGGAGCGCCGCGATGCCGCGGGAGCCGTACGCCTTGACCGAGCCGAGGGATATGCCGAGCGTCTCGGCGACCTGGGCCTCGGTCATGTCCGCGAAGTAGCGCAGCACCAGGACCTCGCGCTGGCGGCGCTGCAGGCCCTTCATCGCCTTGATCAGGGAGTCGCGCTCCAGCTGGTCGTACGCGCCCTCCTCGGCGCTCGCCATGTCCGGCATCGGCTTGGACAGGAGCTTGAGGCCCAGGATGCGGCGGCGCAGCGCGGAGCGGGAGAGGTTGACGACCGTCTGACGCAGGTAGGCGAGCGTCTTCTCGGGGTCACGGACGCGTTTGCGCGCGGAGTGCACGCGGATGAAGGCCTCCTGGACGACGTCCTCGCAGGAGGCGGTGTCGTCGAGCAGGAGGGCGGCGAGGCCGAGCAGCGAGCGGTAGTGGGCGCGATACGTCTCGGTGAGGTGGTCGACGGTCGTGCCGGCCGCCGCGGTGTCGTCGGCGCCGTCGCGCTGATTCGGTATGCGGGTGGGCCGCGCCGCGGGCATGGGCGCGATCACCGGCATGCCGCCGCCGGGCGCACCGGGCATGCGGGGTCGGAGCGACGGGCGGGGCGGCCGTAGAGCCGTACCGCGGGTCGCTGCCTGGAAGTCGAGAACCTCTGCCACGCCAGTTGGACACGCTCCACCCCGTGAGGGTTGTACGTGCCGGGCGTCACTTTTGCGTCATGTGCCGCAGCCGGACGTCTGGTGTCAGGCAGCGCAACCGACCGTGCGTCAAGCGCCCTCATGCCTACCCGCTCTTCCCCTATGTCCCTGAATGACCGAGGCGTCCCCACGCCTCACCAAGCGTCCCCGCTCCCCCGAAGGGCGTTCGCAAAGACGCTCCCCGCCCTTCGCGCGGTTGCGAAGGGCGGGGAGGGAAATCTTCGGACGCCCGGGCGGCCCGGGGCAAGTGGTCCGGACCATTACTCCGGACACACATCGCCCACAGATCCTACAAACCGACTAGCCCACAGCCAGGGCTTTTCCGTCGGTAACCCTTTTCTTGTACATGTGTTGCGGGCAACACGGCACGTCATGGGAGCGCGACCATGGTCACCTGGTGTCACCCGAACTCGACCGCCACCAGTTCCGCGATCTGCGCGGTGTTGAGGGCCGCGCCCTTGCGCAGGTTGTCGCCGCAAACAAAGAGTTCGAGGGCGGTCGGATCGTCGAGCGCCCGCCGGACCCGGCCCACCCAGGTCGGATCGGTGCCCACCACGTCGGCGGGTGTCGGGAACTCGCCGGCGGCCGGATCGTCGAAGAGGACGACGCCGGGGGCGGTGGCGAGAATCTCACGGGCCCCGTCGACGGTGACCTCGCCCTGGAAGCGGGCGTGCACGGTGAGGGAGTGCGTGGTGACGACCGGGACCCGTACGCAGGTCACCGCGACGGGCAGGTCCGGCAGTCCGAGGATCTTGCGGGTCTCGTCCCGCACCTTCATCTCCTCCGAGGACCAGCCGTCCTCGCGCAGCGACCCGGCCCACGGTACGACGTTCAGCGCGACCGGCTCCGGGAACGGCCCGGTGTTGTCGCCGACGGCCCGCCGTACGTCACCGGGGCTGGTCCCGAGCTCCGTGCCGGCGACCAGCGCCAGCTGCTGCCGCAGGGTCTCGACGCCGGCCCGACCGGCCCCGCTGACGGCCTGGTACGAGGAGACCACCAGCTCGCGCAGGCCGAACTCGGCGTGCAGCGCGCCCAGAGCGACGATCATGGAGAGGGTGGTGCAGTTGGGGTTGGCGATGATCCCGCGCGGCCGTACGCGCACCTTGTGCGGGTTGACCTCGGGCACCACGAGCGGCACCTCGGGATCCATCCGGAAGGCGCCCGAGTTGTCCACCACGACCGCGCCCTTGGCGGCGGCGATCGGCGCCCACCGCTCGGACACCTCGTCGGGTACGTCGAACATGGCGACGTCGACCCCGTCGAAGGCGGCCTCGGTGAGCGCGACCACCTCGACCTCCCCGCCGCGCACGGCCAGCTTGCGGCCGGCCGAGCGCGGCGAGGCGATCAGACGGATCTCGCCCCAGATGTCCGCGTGCTGGGACAGGATCTGAAGCATGACCGTGCCGACGGCTCCGGTCGCACCGACGACCGCGAGCGTCGGGCGTACGGTCATCGCCCGGTGCCGCCGTACACGACCGCCTCGGCGGTGTCGGAGTCGAGGCCGAAGGCGGAGTGGACGGCCTGGACGGCCTCCGGGACGTCGTCGGCGCGGGTGACGACCGAGATGCGGATCTCGGAGGTCGAGATCAGCTCGATGTTCACGCCGGCGTCGGAGAGCGCCTCGAAGAAGGAGGCGGTGACGCCCGGGTTGGTCTTCATGCCGGCGCCGACCAGGGAGATCTTGCCGATCTGGTCGTCGTAGCGCAGCGAGTCGAAGCCGATGACCGCCTTCGCCTTCTCCAGGGCGTCGATGGCCTTGCGGCCCTCGGTCTTGGGGAGGGTGAAGGAGATGTCGGTCAGGCCCGTCGACGCGGCCGAGACGTTCTGCACGACCATGTCGATGTTGATCTCGGCGTCGGCGATGGCGCGGAAGATCGAGGCGGCCTCGCCCGGCTTGTCCGGCACGCCGACGACCGTGACCTTGGCCTCGGAGGTGTCGTGCGCGA
The DNA here is from genome assembly GCF_022698165.1 of Streptomyces cylindrosporus. Classification (GTDB taxonomy): domain Bacteria; phylum Actinomycetota; class Actinomycetes; order Streptomycetales; family Streptomycetaceae; genus Streptomyces; species Streptomyces cylindrosporus. The sequence goes on along the minus strand of NZ_JALDAY010000020.1, from coordinate 71,268 downwards.
CACCGGAGATGATGGCCTGCTCCACCTTCTTGTCCCCTTGCTCGATCGGTTCGCTGCTGACCCATGTGCCCTGCAGTCCGCTGAAGCTGGACCGGACGTGGATCGGGATGTTGTAACGGCGGGCGTACTCCACACAGCGGTGGAGCAGCACCTTGGAACCGGAGGCGGCGAGTTCCAGCATGTCCTCGAAGGAGATCCAGTCGATCTTCTTCGCCTTCTTCACCACGCGCGGGTCGGCGGTGAACACGCCGTCGACGTCGGTGTAGATCTCGCAGACCTCGGCGTCGAGCGCGGCGGCCAGCGCCACGGCCGTGGTGTCGGACCCACCGCGTCCCAGCGTGGTGATGTCCTTCTTGTCCTGGCTGACGCCCTGGAAGCCGGCGACGATGGCGATGTTGCCCTTGTCCAGCGACTCCCGGATACGGCCCGGGGTGACGTCGATGATCCGGGCTTTGTTGTGGACCGAGTCGGTGATGACGCCTGCCTGGCTGCCGGTGAACGACTGGGCCTCGTGGCCCAGGTTTTTGATCGCCATGGCCAGCAGGGCCATGGAGATACGCTCTCCGGCGGTCAGCAGCATGTCGAACTCACGCCCGGCAGGCATCGGGGATACCTGCTCGGCGAGATCGATCAGCTCGTCCGTCGTGTCGCCCATCGCGGAAACGACGACAACCACCTGGTTGCCGTTCTTCTTCGCTTCCACGATTCGCTTGGCGACGCGCTTGATGCCCTCGGCATCGGCTACGGAGGAGCCTCCGTACTTCTGCACGACAAGGCCCACGTGCGCTCCTCGCTCGGTTCGGTGTGTCGGCTCAGTTTAACGAGCGTCCGAAAACGACCTTGGGGGTATCGGATCGTGAGATACGGGCGCTCGGGGAGGTCTCTGCCCGGTGGGGGGCGGGGGATGCCGGTTAGTGGTGCAGGTCACTCGGGGGGCTGAAGGCTCTGGCGGGCGAACTCCAGGATGTCGCGGACCTTGAGGGTTTCGGGGTGGGTCTCGCCGTAGGCGCGGCGGAGGCCGTCGAGGGCCTGCTCATAGGCCTCGACCGCCTCCGCCGGACGGCCGGCCGCGCGGTAGGCGGCTCCGAGGTTGTTCAGCACCGTCCAGATGTACGGGTGGCGGCTTTCCAGCAACCGCTCGCCGTCGGCGAGGCAGCCGCGCAGCAGGTCGACGGCCCGCTCCGGCTCTCCGCACTCCTGATGGGCCCAGGCCAGGTTGGTGCGGGCGGTGAACGTCACCGGATGCCCCTCGCCGTAGCGGCGTTCGGCCTCCTCGGCGTACTGCCGTAGCAGCGGCAGCGCCATCTCCCCCAGGCCGGCCGCCAGCAGGTCGCTCAGGAGATCGCCATGGGCCCGGAACGTGCGCTCGTCGTCCCGGCCGGCGTGCTCCACCAGCATCTCCAACGACTGCCTGTGCAGGCGCATGGCGGTGTCCAGGCGGCCCGTCCGGTAGTACGCGGAGCCCAGGGCGCCAAGCAGCCTCGCGAGTTGGGGGCGGTCCTCGGCCAGGATCCGCCCGCCGTCCTCGCGGACCCGCTCCAGCAGCGTGATCGCGGCGGAGTAGTCACCCGCCCACGAGTGCGCGTGGGCAAGGTCGCCGGCCACGGCCAGCGTGCTGGGGTGCTCGGGTCCCAGTCTCCGTACGCAGGTGGCATGGACTCGGACGAGGAAGCGCTGTGCCCGGTGTACGTCCAACTGCCCCATGAGCAGCGTGCCGGCCCTGTGCATGACCGCGGCGAGCAGCTCCGTGTCCTCCTCCGGCGGCACGTGATCGGCCAGCGCCTCGACATGGGGGATCAGCGAGCGCCAGACGGGCCGGGCGGAGACGGCGTCCGCGGGGTCTTGGGGAAGGGCGCAGAGCAGCGAGTGGATCGCCTGGTCCCGGGCTGCCCGGATGAATTCGCCGTTCCCCGCTTCACGCCCGTCCGGCGTCCGCGTCACCGCCTGCACCAGCCGGTGCACGGACAGCGTGCCGCCCTCCGTCGAAACCATACTGTGGGCGACCAGGCGCCCCAACCCCCGAGTGACGGCCAGCGGTTGACGCGCCCCCTGCTCCAGCAGACTCCGCGGAATACCGTCCGGCGCGTACCAGGCAAGGACGTACAACAGCACGACCGCCGTCTGGTCCCCCTCCTCCAGCCGGTCCAGCGTCACGCGCCACACCCTGGCCACCGTCCGCTCCGGATCCCCGCCCTCCGCCGTCGCCGCGTACATGTCCGCCGGATAGTCCCCCAACAGCTCCAGATACCGCCCCGCCGAAGTCCCCGTCTCCCGGCAGAACGCCGCCGCCTGTTCCACCGCGAGCGGCAAGTGGCCGAGTTCCGCGACGAGTTCGGGCACGTCCGCCCCGCCGCCGGGGCAGATGCGCTCGAACAGCTCGGCCGCGTGCCCGGCGTCGAGGACGTCCAGGTCCACCGTCGTCGCCGTACCGTGCCACCCGGTCCCCCGCCGGCTCGTGATCACGAACCGCCCGCCGCCCCGCGCCCGCTCCAACAGCGGCTCGACATCCGCCGGATCGGCCACGTTGTCCAGGACGATCAGCCACCCGTCATGCGTGCCCAGCCACTGCAAGGCCCGTTCCCGCAGAGCTTGTTGAGGGAGTACGGCGGCCAGCTCCGGCTGCATGGCGATGCCCAGCCCGGTCAGCCCCGCGTCGATCGCCGCCGGACTGTCGGCCGTGATCCACCAGACGGGATTGCGGTCCTCGCCCGCCCGCTCCCGCGCCCACTTCGCCACCAGCGTGGACTTGCCGATCCCGCCGAGGCCGTGCACGCACACCACCCCCGACAGCTCGTCCAGCAGGCCGAGTTCGCGCTCCCGGCCCACGAACACACGTGTCGGCAGGGGCAGTTTGACGACCCACTTCGCCAACTCTCCCACCGGCATGAAGGCTTCCGCAGGAAGCACCACGGCCTGCTCGATCTGCTGGACGTAGTCCCCGGTCGCGATGTTGCGCGCGTCCCGTCCGACCCCTACCGCCCGCTCCCCCGGAACATCCACCATTGACGCTCTCCGTAATCGCCAGCTAACTTCGCGTCGTCGTCGCCACACCAGGAGCACACGGCTCCCAGGGACTAGCGACGCGAAGGATTCTCCTTCCTTGACGACTGCGACCGTTTCCGAGATCCAGCACGTCGCTCCCGCCGGCCTCTTCAAGGTCCGGCCCTTCACCCCGCACTGCGAGGTCATCCACACCGCCGCCGACCACGCCGTGATCGGCGTCTCCCCCGGCAACAGCTACTTCTCCGCCCGCCGGGTCCTCGACCTGGCCCGCTGGGGGCTCGCGCTCTTCGAACGCGTGGACCTCGTCTACACCGACCTGCACGTGGCGGAGATGTACGAGGCCTCCGGCTACACCGCCGAGGACGCGCGCCGGAAGGCGGTGAAGAACCTGCGCGGTGTACGGGCCAAGGTGCTCGGCGCCGTCCAGGCCACCGACCCCGGCGGCCGCCGCGTGCGGGCCCACGCCATGTCCGACTTCCGCGACAACGGCGCGTACCGCGAGATCCACCACGACCTGCGCGCCCGCCTCGCCACCGACGACGAGTTCCGCACGACCTGCGAACAGCTCGTCGACGGCTTCCTCGCCACCAAGGATCAGCGGATGGGCGAGAGACAGCGCCAGGTCTGCCTGGAGTACGTCACCGCCGAGGCGCCCCTCTTCCTGGACACCCCGGCCATCCTGGGCGTCCCGTCCTCCCTCAACTGCTACCACCAGCTCCTCCCGATGGCCGAACTGCTCTACTCCCCCGGCGCCGGCCTGCGCGCCTCCCGCAACCAGGGCCACGCCATCGTCACGCCGGCCGGAACGGAGCACGCCGATGTCCGTTGACACCCCGATCGACACCCCGATCGACTTTCCGTTCTCGTGGCGCGGCGACCAACTCCCTCCTGAGGTCGAGGAGTTGCGAGCCACCACACCGGTACGGCGCGTACGCACCATCGCCGGGGACGAGGCCTGGCTGGTGTCGTCGTACGAACTCTGCAAGCAGGTCCTGGAGGACCCGCGCTTCAGTCTCAAGGACACCTCCGCGCCGGGCGTCCCGCGCCAGTACGCGCTGACGATCCCGCCCGAGGTCGTCAACAACATGGGGAACATCACCGGCGCCGGGCTGCGCAAGGCCGTACTCAAGGCGCTCAGTCCGAAGAGCCCGGGGCTGGAGGAGTGGCTTCGGGGGTACGCCGGTGAGCTCGTCGACGGGCTGGTGCGCGAGGGTGCGCCCGTGGACCTGCGGGCCGGCTTCGCCGATCCGTACTCGGCGGGCACGCACTGCCGCATCCTCGGCATCCCGCAGGCCGACGCGCCCCGGCTCATGCGCAGTCTGGACATCGCGTTCATGAACTCGGCCTGCCCGGTCGCCGGCGCGCGGCTCAACTGGGACCGCGACATCGCGTACATGACGGAACGGCTCGGTGATCCGGCCACCACAGGTCTCATGGCCGAGATCGGCGCGCTGCGCGACGACCCCGACTACGCCCATCTCACCGACGAGATGCTCGCGACCGTCGGCGTGACGATGTTCGGGGCAGGGGTGATCTCGACGTCCGGCTTCCTGACCATGGCGCTGGTGTCACTGGTCCAGCACCCGGAGCTGCAGAAGGAACTCGTCGCGGATCCCGGCAGGATTCCCGCGGCCGTCGACGAGCTGCTGCGCGTCAACCTCTCCATCGGGGACGGGCTGCCGCGGCTGGCACTGGAGGACGTACGGCTCGGGGAGGCCGAGGTGCGGGCCGGTGAGCTGGTGCTCGTCCTCGTCGAGGGCGCGAACTTCGACCCGGCCGCCTTCCCCGACCCGCACACCCTCGACCTCGCCCGCGCCAACAGCACGGCCCACCTCTCCTTCGGCGGCGGCCGGCACTACTGTCCCGCCACCGCGCTGGCCCGCAAGCACGCCGAAATCGGGCTCGCGACGCTGCTGGAACGGATGCCGGGGCTACGGCTCGCCGTGCCGATCGAGCAGTTGGTGTGGCGGACCGGGTTCATGAAGCGGATCCCGGAGCGGCTCCCGACCATGTGGTAAGTGCTGCTTTGCCCGTCCGTGGCTCGGTGACCGGCCGTCTTTAAAGTTCAAGCACTAGGGTTCGGCTGTGCGCGTACTGCTGGTGGAAGACGACGAACCGGTCGCCGAGTCGCTCCGGCGAGGACTGCTGCGTTACGGCTTCGAGGTGGAGTGGGTCACCACGGGCGGCGCGGCGCTCGGCCACGAGGGCCCCTACGACGTCGTACTCCTCGACCTCGGACTGCCCGACGCTGACGGCCTCGACGTCTGCAAGGCGCTGCGCGGGCGTGGTGACGTGCCGATCATCGTGATCAGTGCGCGCAGCGACGAGACGGACCGGGTGGTGGGCCTGGAGCTGGGCGCGGACGACTACGTCTCCAAGCCGTTCGGGGTGCGGGAGGTCATCGCGCGGATACGGGCGGTCATGCGGCGCGTGCAGCCCCGTACCGGAGCCTCGCCTTCGGAGAACGCCCCGGACCGTTACGGCGCCCGGCTCACCGTCGACCGCAAGGCCGCCCGCGTCCGGCTGGACGGCGCGGAGGTCGCGCTCGCGCCCAAGGAGTACGACCTGCTGGCCTTCCTCACCGAGGAGCCGGGCGCGCTGATGTCGCGCGAGCAGATCATGGAAGCGGTCTGGGACGCGAACTGGTTCGGGCCGACCAAGACGCTGGACGTGCATGTGGCGGCGCTGCGGCGGAAGCTCGCGGGGGCGATCACGATCGAGGCGGTGCGGGGGGTCGGCTTCCGGCTGGAGATCGTCAAGGACGCAGCGGACGCCGCGGACCCCACTGACCCCGCTGGTCCCGCCGCCCCCGGGGTCTCATGAACCGGCAACTCATCCGCAGCTACATCCTCCTCGTCGCGGTCGCCATCTTCCTGTTCACCGTGCCGGTCGCCTTCACCCTCACCAAGCAACTGCGCGACGACACCGGGCTGTCCGTCCTGCGCGAGGCCAAGACCATGGCGCTGCTGCTGGGCAACGGCGACACGGTCTCGTGCGACGCCCTGACGGAGGTGGCCAGGGCATACGGCAAGGAGACCCCCGGCACCGTCCAGGTGACCGCCGACGGCCGCTGCGCCCCCGACCTGCCGAAGCCGGCCCCGGATGCGGCGCTGACCCGGGCCGTGGAGCACGACGAGCCCACCACCGACTGGGGTTCGGACTTCATCTGGGGCAAGCAGCTGAAGGTCACCGTCCCCGCGGACGGCCGGGCGGCGGTACGGATCATGTACTCGACCTCCGGCATGACCGACCGCCTGTGGCAGATCTGGGGCTTCCGGGCGGGCCTGGCGGTGCTGGTGCTCGCGGCCGCCGCGGCGATCGGCGCGGTGGCCGCCCGCCGGATCACCCGCCCGCTGCGCCAACTCAACGACATGGCAAGCAAGTTCAGCGACGGCGACCTGACGGCACGCTCCCCGGTGGAGGGCCCGCCGGAGACCCAGACCCTCGCCCGCACCCTGAACCAGGCGGGCGAGCGCCTCGACACCCTCATCGCCTCGCAGCGCATCTTCGTCGCCGACGCCTCCCATCAACTCCGCACCCCGCTCACCGCGTTGAGGCTGTCGCTGGACAACATCGCGGACGGCGTGGACGACGAGTTCGTACGCGAGGACGTCGAGCAGGCGACCGCCGAGGTCGTCCGGATGAGCCGGCTGGTCAACGGCCTGCTGGTGCTCGCGCGGGCGGAGGCGAAGGTGACCGCGGCGGAGCCGCTGCCGCTCACGGACATCGTGGAGGAACGGCTCGCGGTGTGGAGACCGGCCGCCGACGAGCGCGGAGTCACCATCGCGCTCAGGGGGAGTGCCGACGGCCGGCCGACCGTGCTGGCCAGTCCCGGCCATCTCGACCAGGTGTTGGACAACGTGCTCTCGAACGCCCTGGAGGTGTCGCCCGACGGCGGCACGATCACCGTGCGGGTGGAGTCGAAGGCCGACGAGGTGGTGCTGTCGGTCCTAGACGAGGGGCCGGGCATGTCCGACGCGGAGAAGCCACGCGCCTTCGACCGCTTCTGGCGCGGTCAGGGCCTGACCGGGCGCTCCGGTTCGGGCCTGGGCCTCGCCGTCGTGAAACAGCTGGTGACGGACGACGGTGGCACGGTGGCCCTCCGGGACGCGCCCGACGGAGGCCTGTGGGTGGTCATCACCCTTCGGGCATCTTCGAGGAGTGGTGGTTGACGATCAGCCACTTGCCGCCCCGCTTCTCGTACTCGTACGTGTAGCGGGCCTCGACCGTGCTCTTCGCGCCGGTGTCCGGGTCGGTGAGCGTGAACTCGTAGACGCCGGTGTCGATGGCCGAATTCCGGTCGAGCACGTTCACTATCGTCTGGATCTTCTTGCCGACCGGCTTGTTCTGCAGGAAGTGCTCGAAGTAGTCGACGATGCCGGCGTGGTCCGTGCGGACCTTGTTGGAGACGGTGGGCAGCAGCACCGCGTCCTTGGCGTACAGGTCCGCGACCTTCTCCGGGTCGCCGGTCTGCAGGGTTCTGTTCCACTGGTCGAACAGCCCGGCGATCTGCGCCTTGCTGGGCATGCCGCTGCCGTCCTTGGTGCCGGCGGTGGCGGCGACGGTACCGACGGTGCCGAGGGCGAGGGCGGCGGTGGCGGTGACGACGGCTGCGCGCTTGCTGATGCTGGTGGATCGACGGGTCATCGCAACTCAACTCCAGTGCGGTGGCGGGTCTTGGTGATGCCTCAAGACTCGCTTTTCACTGGTTAGGGGCTGTGCAGGGGACGTACAGCGTGGATACAGGGTGCATCCAACTCACGGGCCGTATCGGCCGATCACGCTTCGTGTGGGGTCAGGAGGGGTGCGAAGGCCTGCTGAATCTGGTGGACGTACGGGTCGTCGCCGAGGAGTTGGCGGCTGTCGGCAACGAGAGAGACGGCCAGGTCACGGGCCCGGGCCTGGTCGTCAGCAGCCCGCCAGAGAAACCCGACGAAAGCCCTGCGGCTGTTCATGGTGACCCTGCTGGTCTCGCCGTAGAGGCGTGTCCTGCGCGCGATGCTCTCTTCCAGGAGGACCGTGGCCCTGGCGATGTCGCCCGCCTTCCTGCAGGACCAGATCAGATTCCAGTGAACGGTGTCGTAGATCTTGCTCTCCGTGCCCTCGACCGCCTCGATCCGGGACAGCAGGGCCTCGATGGCATCAGCGGCCCTGGCAGCCGTGACGTCGTCGGCGGCCTCCTCGGCCCAATACCGCAGCGCCCTGCTCCAGGCCGACCAGGCCCTCAGGGCCATGGCATGGTCCTCGCCCAGGGCCAACTCGGCGCTCTCCGCGTTCTCCTTCGCCAACGACAACCCGTCCGCGATCCGGCCGCCGTCCACCATTTCCTCGGCCAGGACGGCCCTGGCTTCGAAGGTCCGCTCGTTGTGCAGCCCGAACTCCCGTACGTGATCGGCCAGATTCGTCTCCAGAAGCCGGATCGCATGCTCCGGGTCGCCCGCGATTCCATGGGCGTGGGCCAGATCCGAGCGCATGATGAGCGTGATCTCGTGCCGTGGACCGAGCGAGCGTTCCGCCGCGGCCACGGCCCGCGCGTGCAACTCCGTCATGCGGGATTCGTCGATGGTCGAGACCTTGATACCTCCCATGTTGAACAGCCAGGCTTCGTTGGCGCCGTCGGCATCCGGGTCGGTGCAGCCGGCCAATGCGTCGAGATGGGTGAACCACACCTTCTCCGCATCGATGCCACGGAGTCCCCAGCTGCTGCGCAGCAGTCGCTCGACGGACTCCCGGCACGCACCCGGCGCCTCCGCCCGCGCCACCGCCTGCACCAGCCGATGCACCGAGATCGTGTCGTCGTCGTGCAGCCTGATCAGACTGTGCGCGGCAAGCCGCCGGACGGCCTCCGTGACCTCTACGGGACCGCCCATCTCCGCCAGATACCCCCGCGGAATCCCCTCCGGCGCCCACCACGCGACGACCCCCAGAATCCGCTCCGCCAGCGGCGTGTCCGTCAGCCGGTCCATCGAGATCCGCCACACCCTGGCGACCGTCCGGGCCTGGTCCGTCCCCTCCGCCGACTGCGCGAAGACCTCCCGCGGATACGCGGCGAGCAGCTCCCGGTACCTCCCCGCCGTGATCCCCGCCTCTGCGCAGTACGCCGCCGCCTGTTCCACGGCCAGCGGCAGGAACCCCAGCTCCCGGCAGAGTTCCTCGATGTCCTCACCGGGCCCGTCGATCCGCTCGAACAACTCGATGGCGTCAGCCGGTTCCAGCACGTCGAGGGCCAACGGCTCGGCGACCTTGTGCCACCCGCTGGCCCGCCGCGTGGTGATCAGAAACCGCCCGCCCGTGGCCCGCCCCAGCAGCTGCTTCACATCGGCCGGGTCGGACACGTTGTCCAGCACCAGCAGCCACCCGTCATGCCCCGCCAGCCACTGAACCGCCCGCTCCCGCAGCGCTTCCCGGGACAGTACGTCCCTCAAGGCCGGCGCCAGCGCCACCGCCAGCTCGGCGAGCCCCGCGTCGAGATCGGCCTGAGTCTCCGCGGTGATCCACCAAACCGGGTTGTACGACCCCACCCGCCCCGCCGCCCAGTGCGCTGCCAGCGTCGACTTCCCGATGCCGCCGAGACCGTGCACTGCCTGGACGACAACACCGCGCGCCTCGCCGAACGCCTCGTCGAGAAGGGCGAGTTCGCGCTCCCGGCCGACGAACACGGCCGTCTTGTCGGGCAGGTTGACCAGCCCGTGTGGCGCCGACTCGGGCAACGCGAACGCCTCCGGCGGCAACACAGTCGAGTTCTCGGCGTACATGGCGACGGAGCCGTCGCCCGTGAGTGCCTGCCGTATCGCCCGCGCCGAGGCGATCGCCCGCGCACCGGACGCCTCGGTCTTCGACTCCCCCGTCATACGACCATGATGGCGCCCGGAACCCGAGAGGCGCAGGATGCTGATCCATGGCGACTCACGGCTGGACGGGCGACGTACTACTGACGGCGATCGTGCTGCTCGGCTCCTCCGTGCAATGGCTCACCGGCATGGGCTTCGCCCTGGTCGCCGTACCCGCGTTGGTGCTGCTGCTGGGACCGGCCGAGGGTGTCGTGCTCGCCAACTGCGCGGCGGGGGCGATCAGTGTCGTGGGGCTGGTGGGTGGTTGGCGGCGGGTGCGACTCGGCGCGATGGTGCCGTTGTGCGTGGCGGCGGCGTGCACGGTGCCGTTGGGGGCCTGGATGACGCGCCAACTCCCGGAGCCCGCCCTCCTGTTGGTCATGGGCGGGCTCGTGACCGTCGCCGTGCTGCTCGTCATGCGGGGTGCCCGGGTGCCGGCCCTGCGGGGGACCAAGGGGGCGGTCGCTGCGGGGGCGGCGGGTGGGTTCATGAACTCCGCGGCGGGGGTGGGCGGGCCGCCCATCTCCCTGTACGCGCTCAACGCAGGCTGGACGGTACGGGAGTTCGTGCCGAACGCGCAGTTCTACGGGGTGGTCGTGAACGCCTTCTCCGTCGCCGCGAACGGGGTGCCGCGGCTGGGCGGGGAACAGTGGGGCGTTGTCGTCGGCGCGATGGTGGTGGGGGCGGTGATCGGGAGGGGGCTCGCCGAGCGGATACCCGAGCGGCGAGCCCGGCTGCTGGTGCTGCTGCTGGCCCTGACGGGCGGGATCACTGCCGTCGGGAAGGGACTGTGGGGACTCTGATCAGTCCGCGAACTCCTTCCCAGTGCAGATAGCGGCCGTCCTCCGGCTGGTTGAACACGATGACCGAGGCCTCGTCACGATCGATGAGGAGGTAGACGGGAATGCCCGCAGCCGCGCAGCCGCCCGGCTTCTCGACCCGGTCACGCTGGTGGGTGTCGGAGTCGTGGGACGTGACCTCCACGACCATCAGCACATCGTCCGCGTCGGACCAGTCCCCATGCCCGTACAGCCAAAGCTCGGGACGATGCTGCATGCACAGCCTCTGCAACCAGGCGGTGATCGTGTCGTGATTGCCGTCCGTCACGCCTTTGACCTGGACCTTCCCGCTGATGAACTCCAGCCGCACGGTCTCCGGGGCATGGCGTTCCAGTTCCTCGAACTCCTCGACGGACATCTGGGGCTGCTGCTCGGTCCTGGGGGTCATGGCGCCGCCTTCACAGCAGCCCCGCCGCGCGGCGAAGGGCGTCGACGCGTTCGGTGACGTCGATGACCTCGTCGGCGCCGGGCAGACCGCCGCCGCTGTCACGCGGGCCGGGGAGGAACGTCTCGGGGACCGGCTTGTGCACGTACACCGGCCCTTCCGCCTCGATCTCCGCCAGGCACTCCCGGCACAGCCCGTCCACGATCTCCGTCGTCCGTTCGTCCGCGTCGCACAGACCGCAGGCCATGATCACGCGGGTCACCCGGGCACGGCGGACGGCGGCCTTCTGCCTGGTCTTGGCCTTCTTCGGGGGCATCTTGTTCTCCAGTCGGTTGCGGGCGAGACCGCCCGGGTTGGTGACGGCGGGCGGCAGCCCGTCGGTCAGGGCTCGGGTGATGTCGTTCGGGGTCGCGCCACGGGACAGCCACTCGGCGGCGAGCGATTCGAGGGAACGGCAGTCACCGTCCGACAGCGGCATACGAGCGTCGGCGGCACGCACGTCGGCGAGGGTCTGGTAGGCCGCGCTGGGCTGTTCGACGGCGGACTGTTCCGCGGCGGACGTCTCCTGCGGTACGGCCTCTTCGGCCTTCGGGGCCGGTTCTTCCGCGTCCTCGACCCGCACGAGACCGCGCATGTAGTCCTCGGTCACGTCCCTGCCGTGGAGTTCCCGCGCGAAGTCCGCCCACCACTCCGGTGACCTGCGCGTACGCGACCAGTACGTCCGCGTCACCCACCGCATCGAGTTGTCCTCGACGGTGATGTGCTCCTTGATCCAGCGCAGGTGGCCGGCGACGGTGATACGGCCGAGGGAGGCGCGTACCGCCTGCTGGCCGTAGCGGGGGTGCGCGGCGGCGATCGCCTTGTAGCCCATCGCGTGACCCGCTTCGAGGTGGTCGACGAAGACGGCGATCTCGGCGTCACGGGGGCTCAGGTGTGCGAAGTCCGGGTCTGCGTGCGGGTCTTCGTCACCGGCGGAGCGTTTGCCGTAACCCGTTTTGGCCATGGGGTGGGACGGGGACGGCAGGGCAGGGCTAGGCTGGGCGTAAGCCACGATCGACTCGCTTTCGATTCGTAGGTCAGGCCCCGGAGCCGGTGTTGGTAGCACCGACCGGGGCCGAACTATTTGCTTGTTTGCCGCGAACCTAGAGTGCCCTTGCGCTCCGAAGCAAGCCGATCACTCAGCGTCACCCTTTCGGGTTGCGCGCGCTCAACTCCCGCACATACATGGTTGGTTGGGTTGGATTTCAACCAACCCAGAACCCAGAAAACCCGGTTTGGAAGAGCTCGAAACCCGAGACTCAAGCCCCGGGCTGAACTGCGGAAACGAAGGCCACCCAGGCGGGGGCGGTGACGTGGAGTTCAGGGCTCGCGGAGAGCTTGGAGTCACGAACATGGATGGCGGAGGCGAACGCGACTTCGACGCAGTTGCCGCCCTCATCGTCGCTGTAGCTCGACTTGAACCACTTCAACTGGTCGTTCACGACTGATCCACCATCCGCTCGATGAAACGGGCCGACTCGTCAGGATCGAGGGCCTGCGTACGGATCATGCTAAGACGCTCGGTCACGCGACTGACAACCCCAGGATCCGCCGAAAGCTCACTGGAGAACTGCCCTTCGGCGAAGGCGAATCGCTCGTGATCACGGGTCTCCAACAGCACCATGGGCCCCAGAAGTGCACCAGAGATGGCCCGTTCAAATGGGAGCACCTGGATCACCACATTTCGCAAGCGCCCCGCCTCCAACAGATGACGCAGCTGTTCGGCGTCCACCAGCGGACTCCGCAGCACGGCCTCGTAGAGGACGAAGCTCAAACCCACGGGCGGCTTCCGCTGGTTGAGCACTGCCTGCCGCTCCATACGGGCGGCGATGCGCTCCTCGACCGTCTCCTCGTCCAGCGGAGGGATGCGGTTGTCGATGAGGGATCGCGCGTACCCCTTCGTCTGCAACAGACCCGGGACCAGGGCGACCTCGTACGACCAAATACTGGTGGCCTCCCTCTCCCGCTCCATGAAGTCCTGCGCCCGCGCCGGGAACCGCTCCCGGTTAACGAATTCCTTCGCGCCGCTCAACATGCCTTTCGCGTCGCAGAGTTCGTCGGCGACGTCCAGGACACGGGAAGTGGGCCTGCGTACCCCACGCTCCATGGACGTGATGGTGTCCGGGGAGTAGTTGGCCGCGGAGGCCAGCTGCTCTCGGCTCACGTCCGCCTTCATGCGCCAGCGCTTCAGCTGGTCGCCGGCGTAGCGCCAGGCAACGGGCGGCTGGGAGTTGGAGCTGTTGGACTGGCCCGCCACGACACGCACCTCCGACCGGTGGACCCGGGTGTGGGTCACCTGGGTCACTACCGAGCGTAGCGGCGCCGATGCCGCTGTGTGACCCTTTCGTGGGCGACACCGTCTGCCTCAGGCCGCCCCGGCCGTCCGGTCCCCGTACTCGATGGTCACCGTGATCCGCGCCCCCAGCGCCTCCGCGTACGCGCGCATCGTCTCGAGGTTGTGGATCTCTCCGCGCTCGATCTGGGACACCCGCGCCTGGGAGATCCCCACCGTCGCGGCCACCTGAGCCTGCGTCAGCCCCTGCTCCTCACGGATCTCCCGCAGGTGATGACCGACCACGTACGCCTCGGTCGCCGTACGCGCCGCCTGCTTGCGGGACTCCCACTCGACATCGGACACGGCGGGCTGGTTCTCCCGCAACCGGCGCTTGGTCTCCGCCCAGCTGCTGTACTGGCTCATCGGACCTTCCCGTCCCTTCCAGACTCGTCTGCGACGGCCAGGTACTCGTCGTAGCGGGCCTCGGCAATCGGGATCGCCTCCCGGTACCAGTCGCTCCAGCGGCCGGACTTGTCCCCGGCGACCAACAGGATGGCCTGTCGCCTCGGATCGAAGACGAACAGGATCCGGACTTCCGTGCTCCCCGAACTGCCTGGCCGCAGCTCTTTGAGGTTGTGGGTACGGCAGCCGGTGAGCCGGTCGACGAGCGGGCGTCCCAGCGCGGGACCGCTGTCCGCCAGCATGTCGATCGCCGCCTCGACGAGGTCCGCAGACATCGGATCCTCCTCCGCGAGCTTGAGCAGCCACGACTCCACCGAAGGATGGAGGTTGATCTCCCAGTTCATGCTCCGCATTCGAGCGTAGGACGCCGAGCGGCAGAAGGGAATCCTTATACCTTCAGCTCATCGAGTGACTGCGCCGATCCGACCCGCAGACAAGGTCCCTCAGTCACCCCTGCTGAAGCCCCAGCGGCCCCGCGATCTCCTCCTGCATCACCCGTCCCGCCTCGAACTCCAGCGTCTCGTCGCCCATGCCGGGCTGGTCCGTGTCCAGGCCGTCCAGTTCTTCCAGGGGCTGGTTGAGGCGGACGTGGATGAGGACCGACTGGAGGGCTCGGAGGGCCGCGGAGGCCGTGGGGCCCCAGTTGGAGAAGTAGGAGAACTGCCACCACCACAGCGCCTCCGTGGTGCGGCCCGCGCGGTAGTGGGCCATGCCGTGGCGGAGGTCGGTGATCACGTCGGCGAGGTCGTCGGAGAGGCGGGCCGGGACGGGGGCCTTCCGGGGCTCGTACGGGTCGAAGACCTCCGAGTACACGTCCACCGGGTCCAGGAGACGGGCCAGGTTTTCGCGGAGTTCGTCCACGTCCGCGTCCGGGCCCGTGTCGGGCTCGTAGCGCTCGTCGGGGACGATGTCCTCGTGCGCGCCCAGGCGGCCACCGGCAAGGAGGAGCTGGGAGACCTCCAGGAGGAGGAAGGGCACCGCCGAGTCGGGCTCGTCGCCCTTGGCGACCTCCCCGACGGCCACCAGGAAGCTCTCTACCTGGTCCGCGATCTGGACCGCGAAGTCGTCCGGGTCCTGGGTCGTGGCGTGCAGCGTGGCGTCAGACATCTAGGAGTCGTCTCCCCTCGAAGGCGCGACCGAGGGTCACCTCGTCCGCGTATTCCAGGTCGCCACCCACCGGGAGGCCGCTGGCCAGGCGGGTGACCTTGAGGCCCATGGGCTTGATCATGCGAGCGAGGTAGGTGGCGGTCGCCTCGCCCTCCAGATTCGGGTCCGTGGCCAGGATCAGCTCCGTGACCGTACCGTCGGCCAACCGCGCGAGAAGTTCTCGTATACGCAGGTCGTCGGGACCGACCCCCTCGATGGGGCTGATCGCCCCGCCGAGCACGTGGTAGCGGCCCCGGAACTCGCGGGTGCGCTCGATGGCGACCACGTCCTTGGGCTCCTCCACCACGCAGATGACGGTGGGGTCGCGGCGGGTGTCGCGGCAGATGTTGCACAGCTCCTCCTGCGCGACGTTCCCGCACGTCGCGCAGAAGCGGACCTTCGCCTTGACCTCCATCAGGGCCTGCGCGAGCCGCCGTACGTCCGTCGGCTCCGCCTGCAGGATGTGGAAGGCGATGCGCTGGGCGCTCTTGGGACCGACGCCGGGCAGCCGCCCCAGTTCGTCGATGAGGTCCTGCACCACGCCTTCGTACAACGGACTGCCCTTTCTGGAGGCTTGCAGTACGTACGGTAGTTGGCCCCGGGGCCTCTTAGAAAGGCAGGCCCGGGATGCCGCTGCCGCCGCCCAGGCCCTGGGCCAGCGGGCCGAGCTTCTGCTGCTGGAGGTTCTGGGCGTTCTCGTTGGCCGCCTGGACCGCCGCGACGATCAGGTCGGCGAGGGTCTCGGTGTCGTCGGGGTCGACCGCCTTCGGGTCGATCTGCAGGGCCCGCAGCTCTCCGGAACCGGTCACGGTCGCCTTCACCAGGCCGCCGCCGGCCTGCCCGTCGACCTCGGTCCGTGCCAGTTCCTCCTGCGCCTTCTGCAGGTCCTGCTGCATCTTCTGGGCCTGCTGGAGCAGCTGCTGCATATTGGGCTGGCCACCACCGGGAATCACGATCAGCTCCTGGTTTCGTCGTCTCGTCGGTCGTGTCATCGGTCGGGTCATCAGTCGTGCTCGTCCGTTGTGCACGAGCCTACGTGCTCCGCGCAGCCATCGCCCCGCCACTCTTTCGAGTGAGATCGCCGTGACTCCCATACCTGATCAAGCCCCTCTTGCGGGCGGAAAAGAGGCGAAAGGCAACCCCGCGCCACCCATTGGGCGGTAGGAAGGGGTCCGCGTCGGCATGCGATGTCACGCAACGTGAGCGGCCGTGATCAGTAGGGAGTGCCGGGTGGGTCAGCCGGAGATGCAGCCCGAGGGTCCGCCTCAGGACGGGCGGGGCGACGGTGCGGCCGGGCTGCGGCCGGGCGATCTGCTCGGGCGGACGTTTCCGCTCGGGGACTGGGGCGAACCGGCCCAGCGGCTGCACGAGCTGTACCGCTGGGTGGAGCGCGGGGCGCTGGAGACGTCCGCCTGGTATCTCGCGGACCGGGTGTGGAAGCGGCGGGGCGCGCGGGCGCTGCGCGGCGGGGCCGCGGCGGGGGCGGCGGTCGGGGCCGCGCTGCCGCTGCTCGATCTGACCGGGGCGGTCGGCGGGGTCGCCGCGTGGGGGTATCTGGCGCTGCTGCTCGCGGTCGCGTGCGTGGCCGTGGACCGGTTCTTCGGGGTCACGTCCGGGTGGATAAGGGATGTGGCCACGGCGCAGGCGGTGCAGCGGCGGCTTCAGGTGCTGCAGTTCGACTGGGCCTCGGAGAGCGTGCGGGAAGTATTGGGGCCGACGGAAGGGACGGCCGGGGAGGCTGCCGAGCGGTGTCTCGGGGTGTTGCGGCGGTTCTCTGAGGACGTGACCGAGCTGGTGCGTACGGAGACTGCGGACTGGATGGTCGAGTTCCGGACCGGGTCCGCGCCGATGGGGATCCAGTCGGCGGGGGCCGCGGGGCATGGGCGGCAGGACGGTGGGGGCGGGCAGGGGAGGTTTCCGTTGCCGCCGGGTACGAACAACGCTCGGCCGAACATGCCTCGGCAACGGCCGCCCGAGCCGCGGTAGGTCGTCGGTCGGGTGCGGGTGCGTTGTGGCTGGTCGCGCAGTTCCCCGCGCCCCTATCGGGGCGCGACGATGGCCCCGTGCGAGAGAAGGGGCTCGGGAGTTTTCGGCGGTACACCTGGTGGGCTGTCCCAGGGACTGTCGTTTGCGTGATCGTGGCCGTCTACGGCGACTGGGTCCTCGACAGTGACGTGCCGCTGTGGGCCCGGGTGCCGGTCGTGCCCGCCGTCGGCCTGCAGGTCGTTGCGAGCGTCGTGCTGTTGGGCGGGGCGCTCGCGGAGCGGCAAAGGCGGCCCTCGGCCGTCTGGCTCTCGCTCGCCGTCGCCGCCTCCCTCGTCCTCGCCGTCTTTCCGCTGGTCCGGCACAACTACGGGCTGTGGGCCGTCGGCCCCGCCGTGACCGTCGCCATCGGCGCGAGCTTCCTCTCCCCGCGCCCCAGAACCGCCCTCATCATCTGCGCCGTGATCCTCGCGCTCGTGCCCGGTGGCGCCGTCAGTCTCGCTGCTGGTGATGGCCAGACCGCGTACGCCGTGCTCTTCCCCGCCGGGCTCGTCGCCTTCACCGTGTGGACCGTGCTCGGGCCGCTGTGGGCCTGGCGGATCGCGGGGCGGCTGGATCGGGCGCGGCTGCTGGAGGCGGAGGTCGCCGTCAAGGACGAGCGGCTGCGGTTCGCCTCCGATCTGCATGACATCCAGGGGCATCATCTTCAAGTCATCGCCATGAAAGCGGAGTTGGCGTCCCGGCGGACCGCGACCGACCCGGCGGGTGCCGCCGCGGAGATGCAGGAGATACGGCAGCTGTGCTCGGACGCGCTGCGGGACACCCGGGCCGTGGTGCGCGGAATCCGCCGTACGACCCTGGACGAGGAGCTGGCGAACTCCGCCCGGGTCCTGGCCGCGGCCGGCGTCGACGCCCGTACGCACCTCGAACCGGGCGTGAGAGACCTTGAGTTGAGCGAGTCGGCGCGCACCCTGCTGGGCTTGGTCGTGCGCGAGGCCACCACCAACGTCCTGCGGCACAGCCACGCGGGCAGTGTCGAGGTCGACCACCGGGTCAGCGACGGGCGTCTCCGGCTGAGGATCACCAACGACGGCGCCGACAGCGCTCTCGGCCCCTCCGACGGCACCGGTCTGAACGGTCTCGCGGACCGGTTCCGGGCCACGGGCGGGGAGTTGACCTGGGCGCGGGTGGCCGGTGGCCGCTTCGAGGTGATCGCGGTACTGCCGGCAGGAACTACGACTGAGGGTCCGGGAACGCCACCGGGCTTCGCAGGCCCGCCCGGTTGACCGCCCGTACGCCGAAGAAGACGTTGTCCTTGGAGAGGTCCACCTCGTACGTCGTCACGTCCCCGGCCGGGATGACGTGCGTCCACTCCGGTGCCGTCGTCTCGCGCCACACGATCTCGTAGCCCGTGAGGTCCGGCTCGCTCCCCCGAGTCCACGCCAGGGTCGTGGAGTTGGTGAGCGCCGCCGTCAGGATCTTCGCGCCCTTGGGGGTGCCGGGCGCCTGCGCGAGCGTCCACAGCGTGGCCGCGTTGACCTTCGCGACGCGTGTGATGAAGCCGAAGTCGCAGAACTCCGGCAGGTCGCCGTACTGCTTGCCGTCCTCGACGCGGACGTTCTGGTGCTGGTGGGCGAAGTCCTCGGCCGGTTCGGTGAAGCGGGCGGCCGGGTAGGCGCGTTCGAGGAAGGGGATGTGGTCGCCGCCGCGGAGGTATCGGTCACGGCGGTAGATCACGCGGACCCGCATGCCGGTCGCTTCGTTGTCGGCCACGTCCCTGACGAAACGGGCCAGTTGGCGGGTCGCCGAGTCGTTCTCGCCGCCCACCGACTTGCGGACCGTCGCCTGCGCCGGGGTCTCGGACGAGGGCACGCCCTCCGCGAACAAGCGGATGGTGTACGGGTCCTCCGTACCGTCGTCCGCTGTCGGACTGCCGACGATGTCGTTGGTGAACATGCCCTGGACGTCCGTACCGGCCGCCTTCAACTGCTGGGCCAGGTACGTCGATCCGTACAGCCCCTGCTCCTCCCCCGCCACCGCCGCGAAGACGATCGTCGCGGCCGGCCGGCGCTTCGCCATCACCCGGGCCAGCTCCAGTACGACGGCCACCCCGGACGCGTCGTCGTCCGCGCCCGGTGCGTCGGACGTGGCGTCCATGACGTCGGTGACCCGGGAGTCGTAGTGCCCGGAGACGACGTACACGCGCTCGGGCGTGACCGAACCGCGCAGGGTGGCCACGACGTTGGTGATCCTCGTGGCGGTCGGGATACGGGAGGCCGGTTCCTGGACGTACGACTGGAGCTCGGCCGTCATACGGCCGCCGGAGTCGGCGGCGTACGAGCGGAGTTCGGCCAGGAGCCAGTCGCGGGCCGCGCCGATGCCGCGGGCCGGGTCGTCCTGGGCGGAGAGGGTGTGGCGGGTGCCGAAGGAGACCAGTTTGCGGACCGTTGCCTCTATGCGGGCCGGGTCCAACTCCCTTAGGAGGGAACGGAGTTCGCGGGAGGGGTGCTGGGTCGTGGCCGGTGGGCGGCTGCCCTGCGGGGTGGCCGCTGCCGCCTCCGTGCCGCCTGCCGTCAGTGCGGCCGCGCCCGCCGCTGCCGTCAGGACCGTTCTCCTGGTGGGACGCATGAGTCCTCCCGTGGCTGCCGATACCGCCCAGGCCTCTCACATCGTCATGCACACGCCACAGAGGGACAAGGGGGCCCGTCAGTCCCCCGCGCACAGCCCCGAGGCCGCCATCGCCGAGCACGGCAGGTGGCCGTGGTTGCGGATGACGTTCTCGCTGGTGGTCTCGTCCACGTAGGAGAGGAAGGAGGCGGCGAGGGAGTTGTCCTGCGGGGCGCCGTAGGTGTAGGCGTACTCGACGGCCCGGTACGGGTACTCGCTCCTGCCGTACTCCAGGTCCTCGACGGAGGGTGCGTCACCGTCCAGGGAGACCGGGCGCACGCCCTTCTTGTCGTGGGCGAGGGTGAACTCGCTGTACCCGATGGCGCCGGGCAGTTCGGCCACCGTGTCCAACACGCCCTCGGTGGAGTCGAGTTCGCAGCGCGTGACGGGAGCCGACGCGTCGTCCTTGTGGACGCAGTCCAGGGAGGTGCTCGGCACGCGTTCCCAGGTGCCGAGCACCTCGCGCTGGAAGGTCTGCCGGGTGCCGGAGTCCGCGTTGCGGCTGACCAGGACCACGGGGATGTCCGGCAGGGCGGTGTCGACCTGCTTCCAACGGGTCACCTCACCGCGGTAGATGCGGCGCACCTGGTCGAGCGTGAGCCCCTTCGCGGACAGCTTCACGCCGTCGTTGACGACCAGGGTGAAGACGGAGAGGGCGATGCGCCGGCCGACCAGCTTTCCGGCGCCGCCGATCGCGGGGCCGTCGGAGAAGGCGATCATGTTGCGGGTGCTGCGCTTCGACTCGGCGCCGAGCGCGGAGAGTTCGTTGACGCCGGCCGCGCTGCCGCGCGGGTCCACCTTGATCTCCGAGCCGCGGCACTTGCGCTCGTACCCCTCCGCCAGCTCCTTCACCACCGGCTTGAACGCCGTCGAGCCGGTGATCTCCAGCGTGCCGCTCTCGCAGCCGATCCAGGCCGGGTTGTCGCCCGCGACGATGATCCCGGCGAGGGTCAGGACGCTGACCGTCAGCATGATCGTGATGAGCCGGGCGGCGCGGCTGAACAGCGGCGGCTTCTCGTCCGGTGTCGCGCTGCGGTTGGGGTGCACCTCGCCCTCGCGGATGCCGCCGATCAGCCGTATCGGGCTGCCGACATCGCCGCCGGACAGCAGCACCAGCAGCTTGAAGTGGTCGCCGTGGTTGAGCGGGACGCGGGGGATGCGCAGGGTGTTGCCGTCGTAGCCGAAGCCACGGGACGGGGTGAAGTGGTCCATCAGGTGGTCGGTGTCGGAGGGCTGGGTGACCGAGACGCCGCGGATGGTGCGGTCGGTGAACAGCACGGTCAGGCCGTGGACTTCGGGGCTGGTGTAGTCGTCGCGGTCGATGCCCTGGGAGCCGTCGTTCTCGATGCGCAGCAGGACGAGCGTGGCGTCGGACATCTCGGGCGCCTCGTCGAACAGGCCCAGTCGTACGTTGGCTCTGCCCATCCGGACGTCGTCGCCTATCGGGTTGTCCATCTGGACGCGGTAGCCGATCCGTTTGCGGCGCGGCACCCGGCGCTCGTACCAGACCATGATCCCGGACGCGACGATGCCGAGAACCGCCGTGCCGACGGCGACGATGTTCTCAGGACTCAGAAACTCCATGTGGGTGCCCCCGCAACTCCCCGGAGCGGAACGAGGGGGTCACCGTACGGCTGTGCGAGGCCAACAACCTTATGGACGGGGGTACTTGGGGTTACTGTCGGGTGTACTCCAGCTTCTCGCCGTTGCTGGTGTTGACCCGCTGGAGGCTGCCGTCGGGCAGCAGACTGATCTCCGTGGGGTCGCCCGGCTTGCAGTAGCCCGGGTCGCCGGACGTGACGGTGGACGGGCCGAGCTCCAGCGGACCCTCGGCGCCCGGGGCCGCGGTCAGGTCGGCCTGGAAGACACAGTGGTAACTGCCGCTGCTGGTGGGCCCGTCGGCGACCATCGACAACACGGTGTCACCCACCTGGCCCTGCTGGATGGTGAGCTGACGGGTGTTCTCGCCGTCCTTGTTGGTGATGGTGGCGGTCCAGGTGCCGAGGAAGCCGGTCGGGATCGCGCCGTCGGAGGAGGCGGAGGCGGACGGGGAGGCGCTGGTCGGGGACGGCTGCGGGGTGGTGGCGCCGGAGGTGCTCCGGGGCGCGCCGGCGGTCGGACTCGGGCTGGTGTTCTTGGCGTCCGAGTTTCCGCCGTCGCCGCCGTTCATGAGGGCGTACACCGAGCCGCCGGCGCCGAGGGCGACGACCAGGGCGATCAGGACCAGGACCGCGGTGGAACGCCCGCTTCTGCGCGGGGGCTCCTGCGGGGTGAACGGGGGCTGGCCGAAGGGCGGGGTGGGGCCGGTGTAGGAGGGGCCGTAGGGCGGGGTGGAGCCGAGGGCGCCGTACTGGCCGGGCTGTTGCTGCGGGTAGCCGTAGGCGGCGGGCTGCTGGGGGTTCGCGTAGGGGCCGCCGGGTTGTTGGGGGTAGCCGTACGCGGGTTGTTGCTGCTGTTGGGGGTGTTGCTGGGGATAGCCGTAGGCGGGGTGCCCGGAGGGGGGTGTCTGGTCGTGCGAGGGCGAGGGCGAGAGCGAGGGCGTCGGTGTCGGCGGGGCTACGGCACCCGAGCCGCCGGGGGCTCCCGCAGCACCCGCAGCACCCGCAGCCATCGTCGGCAGATGGTTCAGCGGGGCTCCGCTGCCCGGCTGTCCCGGCGGTGGCGGACCGGTGGGCGAACCCTCCGCGCCCCCGTGCTCGGGCGAGGCCCCGCCCGCCGTCGCCTTCCCGAGGGACACCTCACCGGTCCGCTCCGGGTTCTCGGTGTCCAGCAACTGCACCGCGTGACGGCCGAGTTGGGCCACCAGCGCGCTCGGCAGCCACGGGTCCCGGGACCGTCCGCCCAGCACCGTGTCCTCGGCGCCGGTCCGCTCCAGCACCTGGTCCAGCGTCGGCCGAGCGGCCGGGTCCTTCTTCAGACAGTCCCGTACGAGGTCGGCGATGCCCTCCGGCACCCCCTCCAGGTCGGGTTCCTCCTGGGCGATCCGGAACATCAGCGCGTGCACACCGCTGTTGGCGGTACCGAACGGAAGCGCCCCGGTGGCGGCGTACGCGAGCACCGAGGCCAGACAGAAGACATCGCAGGCGGGTGTGATCCGGTCCCCGCGCACCTGCTCGGGCGCCATGAACCCGGGCGACCCGACAAGCGCCCCGGTCCGTGTGAGCCCGCCGTCCGTCACGGTCTCCAGCGCCCGCGCGATCCCGAAGTCGATGACCCGGGGCCCGTCGATCGTGACCAGCACATTGGACGGCTTCAGATCCCGGTGGATGATCCCGGCGGCGTGAATGTCCTTGAGCGCGTGGGCGAGCCCGGCCGCGAGGATCCGTACCGACCGCTCGGGCAGTGCGCCGTGGTCGTGCCCGACGACCTGCTGGAGGGTCGGCCCGGCGACGTACCCGGTGGCGACCCAGGGCACGTCGGCCTCGGTGTCGGCGTCGAGGACGGGGGCCGTCCAGTGCCCGCCGACCTGCCGGGCGGCCTGCACCTCGTGCCGGAAGCGGGCCCGGAACTCCTCCTGCGCGGCCAGTTCCTGCCGGACCAGTTTCACGGCGACGGTACGGCCGCGCTCCGACCGGGCGAGGTACACGTACCCCATCCCGCCGGCCCCCAGCCGCGCCAACAGCCGGTACGCCCCGATCCGCTGCGGATCGCCGGCCCCGAGCTTCTCCATCGCAGGCCCCCCGAAATCCCCCGATACGCCCCAGTGCAACAGCCCAACGATAGTGCGGGCGCAAGGGGAGGACAGACGACCGGTGTCTACGGTTCCGTAACAGGCGGTTCGGGCGGACCGACCTGGTCCAGCACCTTGGACAGCCGTTCCAGCACGTGTACGGCGACGGCGAGCTCGTCCTCCCCGAAGGCCTCGGCGAGCCGGTCGGCGAAGGCGGAGTGGCCGGGGCCGATGCGCTGGACGGCGGCCCGCCCCTCCTGCGTCGGCGCGAGGAGCTTGGCGCGCCGGTGCGCGGGGTTGTCCCGGTACTCGGCGAGCCCGCGCCCGACGAGCAGGTCGGCGATGCGCTGCACGCTCTGCCGGGTGATCCCCATGACGCGTGCGATCCCGGACACGGTCAACGGCTCCCCCAGCACCGCGCCGAGCACCTGCCACCAGGCCGCGGTGAGCCCGGCGGGCTTGGCCAGCTCCTCGGCGACCGCGAGGAACTGTCCGTTGAGCCGGAAGACGCCGAGCGCGCCACGGCTGAGCAGCTCCTGCCGCCCGCGGCTCAACGCGCCTTCTCCAGCACGGCGTACGCCTCGGCGTCGGAGTCGTGGAACAGCCGGTACCAGGCGTCGAGCACCTCCCCCTCGTACACCCCGAGCAGCCGGAACACCTCGCGGGCGAAGGCGACGGGCTCGGTGGGCCCCGCGGTGACCAGCCCCCGGTCGGTCACGGCGTCCGCCTCGACGTACCGCTCGCCGCCCCCGTACCCGGTGGCGGCGAGGTAGAGGGAGACGGCACTGGTGTGCTCCCGCTCGTCGAGCAACCCCTCCCGGGCGAGCCCGAGGGTGGCCCCGCAGATGGCAGCGACGGGCACTCCGGCGTCGAGGAACTCCCGAGCCTTGCGGGCGAAGGGCGCCAGTCGGTCCCCCGCGTCCCAGAGATCGGCCCCGGGAAGGATCAACAGGGAGCTGTCCTGCGGCCGTAGGTCGTCCAGCCCCAGCTCGGGCTGGACCCGGAGCCCCCCGATGGACCGCACCGGCCCGAGCGCCGGCCCGACGGTACGGATCGCGAACCCGGCCCGCGCGAGATAGGCGGTCGTATGACCGGTCTCCCAGTCGGCGAAAGTGTCGTAGACGGCGAGGTGTACGGGCTTGCGGCTCATGGCCCCTCCAACCGATATGACAGCATCCTGTCTTCTTGACAGCATACCGTCGTCCCGCCGTGTCGACAACCTGTCGCGGAAACCCCCCGCCCGCAGACATGACGCCGATATCGCTTCCGGATCGCGGACATTTACGCTCGGGCGCATGACCCCTCAGCCAAACCCCGAGGTCGGCGCCGCCGTGAAGGCCGCGGACCGTGCTCATGTGTTCCACTCCTGGTCCGCGCAGGAGCTCATCGACCCGCTCGCCGTCGCCGGTGCGGAGGGGTCGTACTTCTGGGACTACGACGGGAAGCGGTACCTCGACTTCACCAGCGGGCTCGTCTACACCAACATCGGCTACCAGCACCCGAAGGTCGTCGCCGCGATACAGGAGCAGGCCGCGACCCTCTCCACCTTCGCCCCCGCCTTCGCCGTCGAGGCCCGCTCGGAGGCCGCCCGGCTGATCGCCGAGCGGACGCCCGGCGACCTGGACAAGATCTTCTTCACCAACGGCGGGGCGGACGCCGTCGAGCACGCCGTGCGCATGGCCCGGCTGCACACCGGGCGGCCCAAGGTGCTCTCCGCCTACCGGTCCTACCACGGCGGCACCCAGCAGGCCATCAACATCACCGGCGACCCCCGCCGCTGGGCCTCCGACTCCGCCGCCGCCGGCGTGGTGCACTTCTGGGCGCCCTTCCTCTACCGCTCCCGCTTCTACGCCGAGACCGAGGAGCAGGAGTGCGCCCGCGCGCTGGAGCACCTGGAGACAACCATCGCCTTCGAGGGCCCCGGCACCGTCGCCGCGATCATCCTGGAGACCATCCCGGGCACCGCCGGCATCATGGTCCCGCCCCCCGGATACCTCGCCGGCGTCCGTGAGATCTGCGACAAGTACGGGATCGTCCTCATCCTCGACGAGGTCATGGCCGGGTTCGGGCGCACCGGCGAGTGGTTCGCCGCCGATCTCTTCGGGGTCGTGCCCGACCTCATCACCTTCGCCAAGGGCGTCAACAGCGGCTACGTGCCGCTCGGCGGCGTCGCCATCTCCGGCGCGATCGCCGAGACCTTCGGCAAGCGCCCCTACCCCGGCGGCCTCACCTACTCCGGGCACCCCCTCGCCTGCGCCGCCGCCGCCGCGACCATCAACGTCATGGCGGAGGAGGGCGTCGTCGAGAACGCGAAGAACCTCGGCGCTAGTGTCGTCGGGCCCGCGCTGCGCGAGCTCGCCGAGCGGCACCCCAGCGTCGGTGACGTCCGTGGCGTCGGCATGTTCTGGGCGCTGGACCTCGTGAAGAACCGCGAGACCCGCGAGCCCCTCGTCCCGTACAACGCCGCCGGCGAGGCGAACGCCCCCATGGCCGCCTTCGGCGCCGCCGCCAAGAAGCACGGCATCTGGCCCTTCATCAACATGAACCGCACCCACGTCGTACCGCCGTGCAACGCGACCGAGGCCGAGCTGAAGGAGGGCCTCGCCGCCCTTGACTCGGCCCTCTCCGTGGCCGACGAGTACGTGGAGTAACCGGTTGCCGCCGCTCAGGTGCCGCACCGGCCCCCCACAGCTACGCGGATAAACGCGCGGAACCCGAACGCGTAAGGTGGCGTGCTCGTAGGTAAGGACGTGCACGCCACCCGACCGCTTCGAGGAGAGCCCCCGACGATGCCCGGCAGCAGTGGCAACGGCTCCGTCACCCGCAGCACCCTGCGGCAGCAGATCGCCGACGCGCTTCGCGACGAGGTGCTGGCGGGACGGCTGCAGCCGGGGCAGGAGTTCACGGTCAAGGAGATCGCCGAGCAGTACGGCGTCTCCGCCACGCCGGTGCGCGAGGCACTGGTCGACCTGTCCGCGCAGGGCCTGCTGGACGCCGACCAGCACCGGGGCTTCCACGTCCACGAGTACTCCGTCGCCGACTACCGCGGCATCGTCGAGGCCCGCAGCCTGGTCACCGACGGGATGTTCCAGGCCCTGGAGGACGACGCCGGCCGCTTCCCGCCGCACGACGAGCCCCGCGCGGTCGCCGCCCTCGCCGGAGTACGGCGGCGCGGCGAGGAGGCCCAGCGCGCCTCGCTGGCCGGCGACCTCACCGTGCTGATCGGCTACGACCTGCGCTTCTGGCACGAGCTCGGCGCCCTCTTCGGCAACCCCTACCTGGCAGACTTCCTGCACCGGCTGCGCGTGCAGTCCTGGGTGTGCGCGGTGCAGCACCTGCGCCGGCTCACCGATCTGCGCGGCGCCCTGTGGTCCGCCCACACCGATCTGGTCGACGCCCTGTCGCGCCGCGACACCACCACGGCGCGATCGATCGTCGCCGGGTACAACGCCCACGCGCTCGCCCTCATCGAACGCCTGGCGGCCGAATGAGCACCCTCGACGAAACCCCCCTGACCGGCGCGGCGCCCGACAGCGCCGGCCCCGTGGACCTGTCGGTAGTGATCCCCGCCTACAACGAGGAACAGCGCCTGGGCCCGACCCTGGACGCGATCACCACCTACCTCGAAGAAAGCGACGGCCGCTTCGGCGAGTGGGAGATCATCGTCGCCGACGACGGCTCGACCGACGGCACGGGCACCCTGGTCACGGCGCGCGAGGACCCCCGCATCCGCCTCGTATCCACCCCTCACAACCACGGCAAGGGCCACGCCCTACGCCTGGGCGTAGCCGCCACCCGGGGCCACCGCATCCTGATAACCGACGCCGACCTGGCAACGCCAATAGAGGAACTGGCCGAACTAGATAAAGCCCTGAGCACAACCGCGCCCCATAGGGGCGCGGGGAACTGCGCGACCAGCCCCCACAAAGCCGCACCCGACCAACAACCAATCTCCGCGATCGCCTCCCGCGCCCTCCCCGGCGCAACAATCGGCGACCGCCAACACCGAATACGCGAACTCCTCGGCCGCGCAGGCAACTTACTCATCCGCCGCATAGCAGTCCCCGGCATCCACGACACCCAGTGCGGCTTCAAGCTCTTCGACGGCGCCCACGCCCGAGAGGCCTTCGCCGCCTCCCGCCTGAACGGCTGGGGCATAGACGTAGAGGTCCTGCACCACTTCCACCGCGCCGGCCTCCCCATCGCCGAGGTCCCCGTCCACTGGTCGCACCAGCCCGGCTCCAAGGTCCAGAGCCTCGACTACGTCCGCGTCCTCGCCGAACTGACCCGCCTGCGCGTCCGTTCCCTGCGCCCCGCCGACCTCTTCGCCACGCTCCTCTTCCTGCTGATGGCGATGGCCCTGTACTCGGGCCGCCTGTTCGACCCGGAGCACCGCTACCTCCCCGACTCCCTCCAGGACCAGAACCAGTGGGAGTGGTTCTTCGACGTCACCGCCCACAACCTGGTCCACCTCCACAACCCCCTCTTCTCCGACCTCCAGGGCTTCCCCGACGGCGTGAACCTCATGGCCAACACGGTCATGCTGGGCCTGTCCGTCCCCTTCGCCCCGCTCACCCTGCTCGCCGGCCCGGCGGTCTCCCTGAGCATCGCGATGACGCTCGGCATGGCCGTCACCGGCCTCGCCTGGTACTGGCTGATCGTGAAGCGCGTCGTCGCCCAGCGCATCGCGGCCTTCGTCGGCGCGACCCTGGCCACCTTCGCGCCGCCGATGGTCAGCCACGCCAACGCGCACCCCAACTTCGTGGTCCTGTTCATGATCCCGCTGATCATCGACCGCGCCCTGCGGCTGTGCGAGGGCGAGCGGGTCGTCCGCGACGGGCTCGTGCTCGGTCTGATGGCCGCGTACCAAGTCTTCCTCGGCGAGGAGCCGCTGCTCCTTGCGATGCTGGGCATGGTGCTGTTCGCGGGCGCCTACGGGGTCGTACGACGGGATGCGGCCAGAGCCGCCTGGCGGCCGCTGCTCAAGGGGCTCGCCATTGCCGCCGCCGTCTGTCTGCCTCTGGTGATCGGCCCGCTGATCTGGCAGTTCGCCGGGCCGCAGAGCTACAAGAGCGTGCTGCACGGCGACAACGCGGGCAACAGCCCCCTCGCCCTGCTCTCCTTCGCCGAGCGCTCCCTGATCGCCGGGAACGAGATCCGGGCCGACTCGCTGTCCCTCAACCCGACCGAGCAGAACGCCTTCTACGGCTGGCCGCTGGTCCTCGTCGCCTTCGCGATCGTCGTACGGCTGTGGGAGGACCGCCTGGTCAAGGCGCTGGCGTTCACCGCGGTGGGCGCGGCGGTGCTGTCGCTCGGGCCGAAGATCCGCATCCCGATGACCGATGACGTCTACCCGGGGCCCTGGGCGCTGCTCGCCAAGCTGCCGCTGTTCGAGTCGGTGATCGAGGGCCGGGTCGCGATGGTCTGCGCGCCCGCGCTGGGCATGCTGCTCGCCCTCGCGCTGCAACGGCTGATGGCGATGAGGACGCGGCTGGGCACCCAGTACCTCGGCCTGCTCGGCCTCT
Organism: Streptomyces cylindrosporus; assembly: GCF_022698165.1. Classification (GTDB taxonomy): domain Bacteria; phylum Actinomycetota; class Actinomycetes; order Streptomycetales; family Streptomycetaceae; genus Streptomyces; species Streptomyces cylindrosporus. The sequence continues at coordinate 42,444 of NZ_JALDAY010000020.1, read as the reverse complement.
GTCTCGCCCTGATCCCGCTGATCCCGGCCCCGCTCAGGACGGTCGAGCGGCCGGCGACGCCCGCGTTCTTCACCGACGGGACCTGGAAGTCGTACGTCCGGGACGGCGAGTCGCTCGTCACCGTCCCGCTGCCCGATCCCGGCAACGCGGAGGCCCTGCACTGGCAGCAGCGGGCCGGGCTCGGCTTCAAGCTGCCGGGCGGCTACTTCAACGGCCCCTACGGGCCCGACCGGATCGGCATCTACGGCGCCTCGCCCCGCTACACCTCCAACATGCTGCGTGACGTCCGCTACACCGGCCTGGTCCCCGCGATCGGCAAGAACTGGCGGGCGCAGGCCGAGCGGGACTTCGCCTTCTGGAAGGCGGGCGCGCTGGTCGTGGCGCCGCAGTCGCACGACGACGCGCTGCGCAAGGCCGTGACCGAACTGGTGGGCCGTGACGGGAAGTGGGTGGACGGCGTGTGGGTATGGGACCTGCACAAGGGCAGCTGACCCGACCGAGCGGGGTGCACCGCGGGCCGTACCGACTACCCTTCACATTCCCTGACCGACTTGCTGTGTGCGTCCCTGTACGAGGAGCTTTCTTTGGCCTGTGACCTGTGGCTGGTACCGCTCGTCGACGTGTTGTGCCACACCCCCGACAATCCGTTCGCCGAGGAACTCGCGCAGTACAACAACGTGCTCACCGCCGCCGGTCTGCCGCCGGTGCCGGTCTACCAGTACATGCCGGGCCTGTCCGGCGAGGTCGCCCCGGTGGCCGGCTTCGACTACGACGCGCTGCACTTCCTGCGCCGGGTCTACCTCCTCCAGGTGTGCGGGCTGCCGGTGACGCCGATCGGTGAACTGGGCGGCGACTACGAGCAGTTGCTGGAGATGTTCGAGACGACGGCCCAGCAGTCCCACCTGGTCTGGCACTACGACCACGCGGGCGCGTACGTCCCGGTCGACTTCCCGCAGCCCCTGTCCAACGAGGAACTCCTCGCGGGCGGCGGACCGCTCGGCTCCGCGCAGGCCCTGCTCCGCGAGCTCGAATACGTGGCGCCCTCGATCGGCATCGACCCGGCCAACCCGCCGGCCGCCCCGCAGCCGCCCGTGTCGCCCACCGAGTTGGAGGAACCGGCCGTTCCGGCGCCGTACGATCCCAGCCCCTTCGCCCGCGAACGCCATGTCTGGCTGGGTCTGCACGCGGCCGCGACGCGGAGTCTGGCGCAGGGGTCGATGATCGTCTTCAGCTGAGTACGGGCTGAATACGGGCGTCACCGCAGCTGGGAGAGGCCCTTCTGCAGGTCGTCCGCGTTCATGACCGGCGTCATGTCCAGCTCGGCGTCCAGGTCCATGAAGAAGGGCTCGCCGATCGGCGGCATCTGGGAGCTGTCCTTGAGGTCGAAGACCAGGTAGGCGGTGCGGACGCCGTGGTCGAGGGTGAAGTAGGCGGCCTCGGGCTTGATGTTCCCGAGCGCCTCCTGCATCAACTGGGGCATCTTGCCGGACCGTATGACCTCGTTCGCCTTCTCGGTGTTCATCGAAGCCTTCAGCAGCACGCGCATGGCACTCACCTTCCCCGGTAGCCGGATGCACGGCATTTACATCGTATGCCCGACATCTCCCATACTCTCCTCGGAGGCCGACGGGATTCTCCCCTCGCACGACGACCCGTGAGGGCCCCGGGCGCACGCTGGAACCCACTCGAAGGGAGACGGCGATGACGATCCTGGTGACCGGCGCGACGGGACACGTGGGCGGCGAACTGGTCCGGCGACTGACGGCGGCCGGACATCCGGTACGGGCGATGACGCGACGCCCGTCCGAGGCGCGGCTGCCCAAGGGCGCCGAGGCGGTGTACGGCGACGCGGACGACCCGGCGAGCCTGGACGCGGCCTTCGCGGGGGCCGGGGGAGCCTTCCTGATGTCGGCCCAGGGGGTGGGCACGGCACCCGGCCCGACGCACGACATCGCGCTCGCGGACGCGGCTGAGCGGGCGGGAGTACGGCGGGTCGCCAAGCTCTCGGTCCTCGACGGCGGCACGGGCGCCGACGTGATCGCCCGCTGGCACGCCGCGGCGGAGGCGGCCGTGACGAACCGCGACTGGTCCTGGACGCTGCTGCGCCCCGGCCGCTTCATGTCCAACGCCCTCCAGTGGGCGGGGCAGTTGAGTGCGGGCGACGAGGTGCGGATCCCGTTCGCGGACCGCCCGGCGGCGAGCATCGACCCGGCGGACCTGGCGGAGATCGCGGCCCTGGCCCTGACCACCGACGACCACGCGGGCGCGACCCATGAGCTCAGCGGCCCCCAGTCGCTCACCCCGGTCGAGGAACTCGCCGTCCTCGCCGACGTGCTCCACCGTGACCTGCGGGCCGTCCCGCTGCCCCCGGAGGCCGCCCGGGCGGGCATGGAGCGGTACGGATTCCCGGCCGAGGTCGTCGACGCGATCATGCACCGCACGCTCGGCGGCGACCGGGGCGCCGAGGTGCTCCCGACGGCGGAGAAGCTGCTCGGACGGCCGCCGCGGACGTTCGCGCAGTGGGCCGCGATTCACGCGCACGCCTTCCTTAAATGAGCCATAGCAATCACCTGTCAATTCCATATGCGAATTCGCCGAACATAAGTCCGCGCCGCGCATTGAGGTGTCAACAAAGACGTTGGTAATGTCCTCATCAATCGCGCAGACAGGGCTCAAGTGCCTTCAGTGCGCCCGGAATTCGCCCATAGGGAGCGATTCGTGAGTAAAGAGAGAACCCGCCAGGTCCGTTCCAGGCGGACCCGGCGGACCATAGCCGGAGCCGCCACAGCCCTGGTGCTCGTCGGTGGCGGATTCGCCGTAGCAAATGCTTCGACGGGCACGAGCGGGACGCAGAAGACGGCCGGCACCCAGCGCCCGGTCGACAAGAACGCCAAGGGCGTCGCGGCCGTGGTCAGCGCCGCCAACGCGTTCCTGAACACCCTCGACTCCGACCAGCAGTCCTCGACGCTGGTCGACTTCTCCCAGGCGAACGCGACCGCCTGGTCGAACCTCCCGTGCGCCGGGACCTGCCGCCCCGGCATCGAGTTCGGCTCGCTCACCGACGACCAACTGGCTGCCGCCGAGCACGTGCTGAAGCTGGCCCTGGGCTCCGGCAAGGACACCGGCTACGAGCACGTCCTGCAGACCCTCAAGGCCGACGACGTCCTCGCCTCGGCGGAGAGCACCAGCTCCGCGTCGGCCGGCCCGACGGACGCGCCCTCGGCGTCCGCCTCCGCCTCCGCGTCCGACACCGCCTCGGCGGACCCGAGCGCGACCGCCACCGACACCGCCACGGCCAGCGCCAGCGCCAGCGACACCCCGACCGACACCCCGACGGGCGCCCCGCCCTCCGGCGGCACGGGCGGCGGCCCCGGCGGCTTCTCGTACGGCAGCGGCTACTACTACCTGGCCTTCCTCGGCACCCCGTCGAAGACCGGCACCTGGCAGCTGCACTTCGGCGGCCACCACCTCGCCGTGAACATCACCTACAAGGACGGCAAGGTCGAGGGCGCGAGCCCGTTCTTCACCGGCGTCGAGCCGACCAGCTGGACCGCCGACGACGGCACGACGTACTCCCCGCTGGCGAAGTTCCGCGACGGCCTGCTGAAGCTGACCGGGAGCCTGAGCACCGAGCAGCTGGCCGAGGCCAAGCTGTCCGAGTCCTTCGGCGACGTGCTGCTCGGCCCGGGCAAGGACGGCGACTTCCCGGAGACCAAGGAGGGCATCAAGGTCAGCGAGCTCTCCCCCAAGCAGAAGAAGCTGGTCCTGGCCGCGATCCACCCGTGGGTGGCCGACGTGGACGACGCCACGGCGCAGCAGCTGATGAAGACGTACGCCAAGGAGCTCGACGAGACCTACGTCTCCTACTCCGGCAGCACGGACCTGACCACCCAGGGCGACTACGTCCGGATCGACGGCCCCAGCGTCTGGATCGAGTTCGTCTGCCAGAACGGCGTGGTCTTCCAGGACCAGGTCCACTACCACACCGTGTACCGGGACCACACCCGCGACTACGGCAACGAGTTCTCCTTCTCATGACCGGACCGCGAAACTGGCTGACCACAGCGCTGCTACGCCTGGTGGCCGGGATCGCGATCGCGGTACCGGCGGCGCTCCTGCTCGGGGCGTCGCCGGCCGCCGCGCATCCGATGCCGCACTCGGTGGTGCAGCTGGACGTGTACCGGAGCTCGGTCGACGCGCGCCTGGAGCTGCCGGTCGACGAGCTGGCGCGCGCGAGCGGCATCGACCTGACCGACACGACCACGGCCCAACTACCCGCGAAGGCCAAGGCGGTTCGCGCCTACCTGCTCAAGCACATCCACCCGACCACCACCGACGGCAGGGCCTGGCAGGTCGCCATCGGCGCGCTGAGCCTCAGCCGCACCCAGCAGACGTCCACCGGCCCGTACCGCGAGCTGGTCGCGAAGGCGGTGCTCACCCCGCCGGCCGGGGCCGACGTACGCCGCTTCACCTTCGACTACGACGTGATCGTGCACCAAGTGGTCACGCATGTCGCTCTGGTGACGGTACGTCAGGACTGGGCGGCCGGCCGGGTCGACGGCAAGGGCACCACGCAGGTCGGCACGATCGCCCTCGACACCCGGCACATGACGGTCCACGCCCTGAAGGTGGACCTCGGCGCGGGCAGCGCCTGGCGCGGCTTCGTCGCCATGGTGGAACTGGGCGGCAACCACATCCTCACCGGCACCGACCACCTCCTCTTCCTGCTGATCCTGCTGCTCCCCGCACCGCTGGCCGTCACCGCCGGCCGCTGGAACGGCCTGGTCGGCGCCCGCTCCGCCCTCGCCCGCATCGGCCGTATCACCCTCGCCTTCACGGCCGGCCACTCCATCGCCCTGGCCGTCACCGCGCTGGGCCGGCTGGACATCCCCGCCTGGCCGGTGGAGGCGTTCATCGCGGCGAGCATCCTCGTCGGCGCCGTCCACGCGATCCGCCCGCTCTTCCCGGGCCGGGAGGCGGTCGTGGCCGGGGTCTTCGGCCTGGGACACGGCATGGCGTTCTCATTCGTGCTGGCGGAGATGCACCTCTCCACCGGCCAGCTGGTGACCAGCCTCCTCGGCTTCAACCTGGGCATCGAACTGGTCCAGCTCCTGCTGGTCTGCCTCGCCCTGCCCACGCTGCTGACCCTGGCCCGCCTCAGCATCCAGCCCCGGCTCCGCCTGACCGGCGCCCTCCTCACGGCGACAGCGGCAACAGCCTGGCTGGCCGCCCGCCTGGGCCTGCCGAACCCCGTCGCCAGGGCGGCGGACAGCGCGGGCTCGCACACGACCCTGATGCTCGCGGCCCTGACGGCGACCGCACTGACGGCCACCGCCTGGACCCTGGCCAAGCGACATCTGCCGAGGCCCGACCGGACCGAGCCGGCAGAACCGACCGACGATCACGATCCGGCACTCGTCGGCTGAGGGGGAGGCTCGGCGAGAGCCCCCTCCCCCCTCTCCGACCGCTAGAACACCGGCGTCCCACCCTGCGTCAGCTTCCAGTTGGTCGCCGCGAACGTCGTCGGGTCGATCGTGCCCTTCGCCGTCGCGTAGGCGATCATCAGGTCGCGGACCTGGTTGGTGGAGCTGTAGGCGGACTCCGCGGCGGCGATGTGCGGGTAGCCGCTGCCGCCGTTGGCGCGGTAGTTGTTGACCGCGACGACGAAGACCTGGTCGTCGGCGACGGCGGCGCCGTTGTAGGTCAGGTTCTTGATCCGGGAGCCCTCGGCCGCCGCGATGTCGATCTCGTAGGAGACGCCCGCCGCCGTGTCGTACATGTAGTCCCAGAAGCTGTTGGCGTTGGTGAGCGTGGCGGTGTCCACGGCCGTCCCCGCCGGCACCTGGTGGTAGTACTTCGCCGCGTACTCCAGGTAGTCCTTGAGCTGGGCGCCGGTGAGCTTCTTGCCGTACAGCGTGTTCTCGTAGATGTAGAGCCCGGCGACGTCGCGGATGGTGACGTCGCCCTTCGGGATGTCGGCGGTGCGGCTGAAGCAGGCGGCGACGGAGATCAGCGGGAGCGCCGCGTCCGCCGTCGACAGACCGGACTTCACCGCCTCCATCTGCACCTGGTGGATGAAGTCGATGGCGGGCACGTCCTTCCAGCAGGCCTCCGCCGTCGACATGTCCTCGGTACACGTGCCGATCGCCGTGTTGACGTACTTCACGACCAACTCGTGGTCCGCGGTGAGGAGTTCGGTGATGCGCTCGTCCTCGGCGACCGTGTTGCTGTTGAGCGTGGTCGCGGTCTTGCCCGTCACCTTCCAGCAGCCGTGGACGAGTTCCAGCTCGAAGTCGAAGACGGAGAGGCGGTAGCCGTAGCAGTACGGCTCGGAGAGGAGGACGTCCTCGCCGGTCTCCTCGTTCTTCACGGTGTACGTCGGGACGTCGACGTGCGTGTGCCCGACGAGGATCGCGTCGATGCCCGGCACCTGCTCGGCGACCAGGTTCGACGCGTTCTCCACGTACGGGAGTTCGTCGCCCCACGAGGTCGAGCCGTCCAGGCCGGAGTGGTCGGTGAGGAAGACGACGTCACAGCCGAGCGCGCGCAGCCGGGGCACGTACTTCTTCGCCTGCTCGACCAGCCCGGTGAAGGTCATCTTGCCGGAGACGTTGTCCTTGTCCCACAGCGCGATGCCCGGGTTGGTGAGGCCGAGGATGCCAACCTTGATGTCCGGCGCGCCGGGGACCCGGATGCGCTTGACGGTGTACGGCTGGAAGGCGGGCCGCAGGGTCTTCGCGTCCAGCGCGTTGGCGCCGAGCAGCGGGAAGCGGCACTGCTCCTCGAACTTCCGCAGCACCTCGATGCCGTAGTTGAACTCGTGGTTGCCGAGCGCGGCGGCGTCGTACCGCATCTCGTTCATGGCGATCGCCATGGGGTGCTTGGGGCCGCGCTTGCCGTCCTTGCCGGTGATCGGGTCGACGTTCGCGTAGTAGTACGCCAGCGAGGTGCCCTGGATGATGTCGCCCGCGTCGACGAGCAGCACCCGGTCCTCGCCCTTCTGCTCGCGCAGCTGCTTGACGAGGGTGGCGATGCGGGCGATGCCGTAGGTGTTGCCCTTGCTGTCGGAGTACGCCTTGTTGGCGTAGTAGTCCCAGTTGAAGACGTGGCTGTGCAGGTCGGTGGTGCCCAGGATGGAGAACGACCAGGTCTTGGGGGTCTTCGCGGGCTTGCCGAGGTCGGCGGCCTGGGCGGTGCCGGTGCCGACCGCTCCCGCGGCGGCGACGGCGGCACCGGTGACGGCCGACTTCTTCACGAACTGCCGACGGTTCATGGGACTGACGGGCATGCGAGGCTCCTGGAACGGAAGAGGGAGGAGAGTTACGGGGCTACCCGCGTAGATAGTTGCGTCCCTCTATTACATGCGGAACCAGGAACAAGCCATGGGCCGGTCAAGGATGTCCATGACCGGCCCAACAGCTAGGGGATATAAGGGACTTAGAGGAAGGAGTTGACCTCGATCGTCTCGTCCCGGCCGGGGCCCACGCCGATCGCGGAGATCGGGGCGCCGGACATCTCCTCCAGGGCCTTCACGTAGTTCTGCGCGTTCTTCGGGAGGTCGGCGAAGGTCTTCGCCTGCGTGATGTCCTCGCTCCAGCCCGGCAGGTACTCGTACACCGGCTTCGCGTGGTGGAAGTCGGTCTGCGAGTACGGCAGCTCCTCCACCCTCCGCCCGTCGATCTCGTACGCGACGCAGACCGGGATCTCGTCCCAGCCCGTCAGCACGTCGAGCTTGGTGAGGAAGAAGTCGGTCAGGCCGTTCACGCGGGTCGCGTACCGGGCGATCACCGCGTCGAACCAGCCGCAGCGGCGGTCCCGGCCGGTGGTCACGCCCCGCTCGCCGCCGATGCGGCGCAGCGCCTCGCCGTCCTCGTCGAACAGCTCGGTCGGGAAGGGGCCCGAACCGACACGGGTCGTGTACGCCTTGAGGATGCCGATGACCCGACTGATCTTCGTCGGACCGACACCGGAACCGGTGCAGGCGCCGCCCGCCGTCGGGTTCGACGAGGTCACGAAGGGGTACGTGCCGTGGTCGATGTCCAGGAGCGTGCCCTGACCGCCCTCGAAGAGGACGACCTTGTCCTGCTCCAGGGCCTGGTTGAGGACGAGCACCGTGTCGGCGACGTACGGCTTGAGGCGGTCGGCGTAGCCGAGGAGCTCCTCGACGACCTTCTCCACCTCGATGGCGCGGCGGTTGAAGACCTTGGTGAGCAGCTGGTTCTTGCCGTCCAGCGCCGCCTCGACCTTCTGGGTGAGGATCGACTCGTCGTACAGGTCCTGGATCCGGATGCCGACCCGGTTGATCTTGTCGGCGTACGTCGGACCGATCCCGCGGCCCGTCGTCCCGATCTTCCGCTTCCCGAGGAAGCGTTCCGTCACCTTGTCCACCGTCACGTTGTACGGCGTGATGATGTGAGCGTTACCGCTGATCAGGAGCTTGGACGTGTCGACGCCACGCTCGTTCAGCCCGTTCAGCTCGGAGAACAGGACCGACGGGTCGACGACGACACCGTTGCCGATGACCGGGGTGCACCCCGGGGAGAGGATTCCGGAAGGGAGCAGGTGCAGCGCGTACTTCTGGTCGCCGACGACGACCGTGTGGCCGGCGTTGTTGCCGCCCTGATAGCGCACTACATAGTCGACCGACCCGCCTAGCAGGTCCGTCGCCTTTCCCTTGCCTTCGTCACCCCACTGAGCACCGAGCAGCACAAGTGCGGGCACGCGCGTACACCCCTTCCGGGCGGGGCATGTCCAAGGTCAGGGGCGTACGCGGCACGGCCCTGTGCCTCGTACACCGGCGACCTGCTTCGGCCACCGACGGCCGTCGTCGGCCGCGAACCCGTCGGACCCGGATGCCCCGGAATAGACGAAGCCCCTGGCGCAATAGCGCAAGGGGCTCTTGCACAAAGATGCTACCCGAGGAAGCGAGGCAGGACCGAGGTGGCGACTTCCGCGACTTCCGAGGCGCGCTCCGACCAGCTGCTTGTGGTCATCGACCCGGTGGCCCGCCGGACGGACGGCGAGGCGGTACGTATCGCAAAAGACGTGCTCAGCGCGGGTGCGCAGGCGAAGGTCTGTCTGCCCGAGGATGCGGAGGAGTTCGCCCGCGCCCTGTCCCGGCGCGGTTCCCGGCGGCCGGTGGTCATCGGCGACGACTGCGCGCTGGCCCGCGCGGTGTCGCTGCTGCACCGGCAGCGGGAGCTGGCCGGATGTGCGCTGTCGGTGGTACCGGTCGGGGGCGCCCTGTCGGTGGCCCGGTCCCTGGGGGTGCCGACGGGGCCGGTGGCGGCGGCGAGGGCGGTGCTCGACGGCTCGGTACGCCGCCTGGACCTGCTGGTGGACGAGAGCGACGGGGTCGTCCTGGGCACCCTGCGCATCCCCTCGCTGCCCCCCGACTCCCCTTCCCCGACGTCCGCCGAACCGACCCGCCCCTGGCTCCGCACGGCCCAGTCCCTGGTACGAACCCTGGTCCCGCCCCGCGAGGCCCCGGCCCCCGCCCCCCGGCCGGCCCGCCTGCGCGTCGAGGTGGACGGCGTGACCCTGGTGGACCTGGACCATCCGGTGGAGACGGTGTCGGTGACACCGGCCGCCGCGGGCATGGCCGAGATCGAGATCCGCCCCCTGTCGGTGGGCGCGGAGGCCTCACCGGTACGAGCCCTGGGCCGGACGGTGAGCGTCTCGGGCACGGATTTCCGGTACCGGGCGGACGCGGGCGTGTGGGGGCCGGTACGGAGACGGACGTGGACGGTTTGGGAGGGGGCTTGGGGGCTTACGGTGCCGGTGGCTTCTTAGCGGGGGCCTGGAAGCCGGTGGTGTCGAGGGTGCAGTCGAACGACTTCGGGATGTGGAGGCGCTCGCCGAACGGCTGGGTGCAGTGCGACCCGTAGCCTGTGGCGGACGGCGTCCAGAACACGGTCGACGCCTGGGAACACAAACAGAACGGGCGCCCGCTCGATGACGTGGCCTTCGGGGAGGTACGGCTCGAGTTGGCTGCACACCGACCGCATGACACGGACGTAGTACCCCTTCGACCACGGCGAGACGACGATGCTCCCCCTGATGATCTCGGCCTTGTAGCCGTCAGGCACGTTCAGTTCGTCGAGAAGATCCAGGAGCTCCTCGAAGCTGCCGCTGGGCTCAGTGCCGCTTATCACCAACTCAGGGTAGCCAGTCGATCACATTGGCGTGATCGGATTCGTCCTTCAGCCCCACCCCCGTAACCCCCAGCTCCCGCCCCTTCCCCATCAGCCCCGCCAGCTTCCCTGCCGCCGCCTCGTACGTCAGGCCCAGCGGTGGCCGGATGTTGGACAGGCAGTTGCGGTCCGCGTCGGTTGTCACGCCCGGGGTCGGACGGTACGTCAGGTACGCGCCCAGGGAGTCCGCCGCCGACATGCCGGGGCGTTCGCCGATCAGGACGACCACCATCGCCGCGCCCATCGCGTGGGCGATGTCGTCGCCCAGAGCCACACGCGCCTGTTCGGCCAGGACGACAGGGGCGACGCGCCAGCCGGGCAGGCGTGCCGCCGTCTCCCGCACCATCGCCGCCGCATGCTCGTGCACCGCCCGGCTGGACAGCCCGTCGGCGACGACGAACACCACGTCCCAGTCGCCGACGGGGAGATGGGCGCGGTCCGTGGGGTGGAGGCGGCGGCCCAGGTCCGGTCGCTGGAGGTACGTCGGCCGGTCACCCGCCGCGCTGCGGACCCGTACCGTGGCCAGCCCCGCCAGCCCCGCCGCCACCGTGTCCGGCTCGAACGGCGAGTGCACCGCGTCCCGCGCCGCCGCGTGCGCGGCCTGGAGGGCCAGGCGGTGCCGGGTGGGCAGCGCGGAGCCCGCGCGGCCGAGGCCGATCCGGGCCTGGGTGCGGGCGCGCAGCGCCGGCCACAACTCACCGCCGGGCAGGGTGACTTCGCTCATGCCGCCAGTTCCCTTCCGATCGCCGTCAGGGGATGGGCCCCGGACACGTCCTTGATCGCTCCCCGCTCGTCCAGCAGGCCCACCGACTCCAGCCACGCCTCGAACTCCGGCGCCGGACGCAGCCCCAGGACCTCACGCAGATACAACGCGTCGTGGTACGAGGCCGATTGGTAGTTCAGCATGATGTCGTCGCCGCCCGGCGTGCAGATCACGAAGGACGCGCCCGCGACGGCGAGCATCGTGAGCATGGTCGCCACGTCGTCGTCATCGGCGTCCGCGTGATTCGTGTAGCAGATGTCCAGGCCCATCGGGAGACCGAGGATCTTGCCGCAGAAGTGGTCCTCCAGCGCGGCTCGGAGGATCTGCCGGCCGTCGTACAGGTACTCCGGGCCGATGAAGCCGACGACGGTGTTCACCAGCAGCGGCCGGTAGCGCCGCGCGACCGCATACGCGCGCGCCTCCACCGTCTGCTGGTCCACCCCGTGGTGCGCGTCCGCCGAGAGCGCGCTGCCCTGGCCGGTCTCGAAGTACATGACGTTGTCGCCGACGGTGCCGCGGCCCAGCGCCCGTGCCGCTTCGTACGCCTCGTCGAGGAGGCCGAGGGTGACGCCGAAGGAGGCGTTGGCGGCCTGGGTGCCGGCGATGGACTGGAAGACGAGGTCGACGGGGGCGCCCTGGGCCATTAGTTGCACGCTCATTGATATGTGACATAGCACTGAGCTCTGGGTGGGAATCGAGTACCGCCCGATCACCCCGTCCACCAGCTCCAGCAGCCCCCGCACCGCCTTCGGGCTGTCCGTCGCGGGATTGATGCCGATCACCGCGTCGCCGGAGCCCAGCAGCAGACCGTCGAGCAGCGCGGCCGCCACGCCCGCGGGGTCGTCGGTGGGGTGGTTGGGCTGGAGCCGGGTCGCGAGGCGGCCGGGCAGCCCGATCGTCGAGCGGAACGCGGTCACCACGCGCACCTTGCGCGCGACGGCGACGAGATCCGCGTTGCTCATCAGCTTGGAGACGGCCGCGGCCATCTCGGGCGTCAGCCCCGGCGCCAGGGCCGCCAGCGCCGGGCCGTCCGCGGCCAGCAGCCACTCCCGCAGCTCCCCGACCGTCATCCCGGCCACCGGCGCGAAGGCGTCCGCGTCGTGCGTGTCGAGGATCAGCCGGGTCACGTCGTCGGTCTCGTACGGGATCACCGGCTCGGTCAGGAAGGTCGCGAGCGGCACCTCCGCGAGGGCCCAGCGGGCCGCCACCCGCTCCTGGGCGCTCGCGGCGGCGAGTCCGGCGAGCCGGTCGCCGGAGCGCTCGGGGCTCGCGGCGGCGAGGAGGCGGGCGAGGGAGCCGAAGCGGAAGCGTTCGCCGCCGAGGGTGGACAGGTAGCTCATGGTGGCGACCGTACGAGCGGTGTGTTGCCGGCAGGTTGCGCGAGATTTCTAAAGGTCTGGTTGACAAACATTTAACGTCCCGAGACCCTTGCTCGACTCATACGGGCTAGAGAGTTCCGGTCCAGTGCAAACAGCGGACAGCAGGAGAGGGGCCACCCCGATGGCAGTGGACGAAGGAGTCGCCCCCGCGGCGAAGACAGCGGGATCGGACACGGTCCACCGGCTGAAGCCCAACGCGGTGGGCCTGCTGGGGGTGGTCTTCATGGCCGTCGCCACCGCCGCGCCCATCACCGCCATGACCGGCAACGTGCCCTTCATGGTGTCGTCCGGCAACGGCATCGGCGCTCCCGCCAGCTACCTCGTCGCAATGGTCGTACTGGCAATCTTTTCCGTCGGCTTCACGTCGATGGCGAAGCACATCACCTCCACCGGCGCCTTCTACGGCTTCATCTCCTACGGCCTCGGCCGCACCGTCGGCCTCGCCTCCGGGCTCCTGGCGACCTTCGCGTACGTCGTCTTCGAGCCGGCGCTGATCGGCATCTTCTCGGTCTTCGCCACCGGAACCCTCAAGGACCAGACGGGACTTGACGTCCCGTGGTGGGCCTGCGCGATCGTGATGCTCGCCGTCAACGCGACGGGCACCTGGTTCGGCGTCTCGGTCGCCGAGAAGCTCCTCGTCGTACTCCTCGGCACGGAGGTGACCGTCCTCGCGGCGATGGCGATCTCGGTCGCCCTGCACGGCGGCGGCCCGCACGGCTTCACCTTCGCCCCGGTCAACCCGGTCAACGCCTTCAAGGGCACGTCCGCCGGACTCGGCCTCTTCTTCGCCTTCTGGTCGTGGGTCGGCTTCGAGTCGACCGCGATGTACGGCGAGGAGTCCCGCGACCCGAAGAAGATCATCCCCAAGGCAACGATGATCTCGGTCCTCGGAGTCGGCGTCTTCTACGTCTTCGTCTCCTGGATGGCCATCATCGGCAACGGCGAGACGGAGGCCGTCAAGGTCGCCTCGTCCGCGAACCCGCTCGCCCTCTTCTTCAACCCCACCGAGCGCTACGTCGGCCACTGGGCGGTCGACCTCATGCAGTGGCTGATGATCACCGGCTCGCTCGCCTGCGGCATGGCCTTCCACAACTGCGCCAGCCGCTACATGTACGCCCTGGGCCGCGAGGGCGTCCTGCCGAAGCTCCAGAACACCATCGGCCGCACCCACGCCCGGCACGGCTCCCCGCACATCGCGGGCCTGGTGCAGACGGTGATCAGCGCCGTACTGATCCTCGCGTTCTGGGCCACCAGCAAGGACCCGGCCAACGCCCTCTACGTCCTGCTCGCCATCCTCGGCACGATGGCCATCCTGGTCGTGCAGGCGGTGTGCTCGTTCGCGGTGCTGGCCTACTTCCGCACCAACCACCCCGAGAGCCGGCACTGGTTCAAGACCTTCGTCGCCCCGCTCGCCGGCGGTATCGCGATGCTCGCGGTGGTCCTCCTCCTGGTGTCCAACATGAGCGTGGCAGCGGGCTCCGAGTCCGACTCACCGCTCCTGAAGGCAACCCCCTGGCTGGTGGCCCTGGTCGGGGCGACGGGCATCGGCTACGCCCAGTACCTCAAGCGCCGTTCCCCCGAGCGGTACGAACTGCTGGGCCGGACGGTCCTGGAGGAGACCAAGGAGCGGTAACTAGCCTTCGCCGCCGAACAGTTGTCGGCGGTGTGCCCGCCACCGCTCCATCATGGCCGCGACCTCGCCCTCGACGAACTCGAAGAAGGCGAGCGTCTCGGCCATGCGGCGGCCCGCGGGGGTGTCGGCGCCCAGGCTGCTGACGCCCTCGCGCAGGGCCCCCTCCCACCGCTTGATGAGGGCCTCGCGGTTGGTGAGCGCCTCGTACCACTGGTCGCCGTGCACCCGGTAGCGCTCCCGACGCGAGCCCGGTTCCCGCTCGCGCGAGACCATGTGCGTCATGGTCAGGTAGCGCACCGCCCCGGAGACGGCCGCAGGGCTGATCCGCAGCTGCTCGCCCAGCTCGGCGGAGCTCATCACGCCCTCGTCGGAGGAGAGGAGCGCGGCGAAGACCCGGGCCGGCATGCGCTGCATCCCGGCCTCGACGAGCTGCGCCGCGAAACTCTCCACGAACTTGGAGACCGCCTCCGGGTCACGCCCCACCTCATCAGCCATGGTCACCACCCTAACCGGGCTTCATACGCTTCCTTAACTTCACAAATTTCTGAAAGAAGCGTACGTTCTGAAGCATGACGAAGGCAATCACGGTCGCCGGGCTCCACAAGTCCTTCGGCCGCACGCACGCCCTGGACGGCCTCGACCTGGACGTCGAGGCAGGCGAGGTGCACGGCTTCCTCGGCCCGAACGGCTCCGGGAAGTCCACCACCATCCGCGTCCTGCTCGGCCTGCTGCGCGCCGACTCCGGCGCCGCGCAGGTGCTGGGCCGCGACCCGTGGCGGGACGCGGTGGAGGTGCACCGCCGGATCGCGTACGTCCCCGGGGACGTGACCCTGTGGCGCAACCTCTCCGGGGGTGAGGTGATCGACCTCTACGGCCGTCTGCGCGGCGGGCTCGACACCGGTCGCCGCGCCGAGCTGATCGACCGCTTCGAGCTGGACCCGACGAAGAAGGGCCGGACGTACTCGAAGGGCAACCGGCAGAAGGTCGCCCTGGTCGCCGCCTTCGCCTCGGACGTGGACCTGCTGATCCTCGACGAGCCGACCTCGGGCCTGGACCCGCTGATGGAGGAGGTCTTCCAGCGCTGCGTGGAGGAGGAACGGGACCGGGGCCGCACGGTCCTGCTCTCGTCCCACATCCTCAGCGAGGTCGAGGAGCTGTGCGACCGGGTGAGCATCATCCGCAAGGGGCGAACCGTGGAGAGCGGTTCCCTTGCCGACCTGCGCCATCTCACGCGGACCAGCGTGACGGCCGAACTCGCCGGCGCCCCCAACGGGCTGTCGCGCCTGCCCGGCGTGCACGACCTCGACGTACAGGGAAAGCGGGTCAGGCTTCAGGTCGACACGGACCAACTCGACGGGGTGCTACGGCAGTTGAGCGAGTCCGGCGTGCGGTCGCTCACCTCGACCCCGCCCACCCTCGAAGAGCTGTTCCTGCGCCACTACCAGGAAGACGGGGCGGCGTGATGACCTCCCTCACCGGCACGGGCGTGCTCCTGCGCTTCTCGCTGCGCCGCGACCGGGTGCTGATCCCGGCGTGGGTGGCGGTCAACGCCCTGATGATCCTCTCCATGCCGAACACCCTCAAGGGCCTGTACGGCACCGAGTCCGAGCGCACCGACCTGCTGCACCAGGTGGCCACGAACGCCTCCTTCCGCGCGCTGATCGGCCCGGTCTTCGACGACTCCCTCGGCGCCCTCACCGCCTGGCGCGTCGGCGTCTACGCCGGGGCGCTCGCCGCCGTGACGAGCCTGCTGGTCGTCGTACGCCACACCCGTGACGAGGAGGAGAGCGGCCGGCAGGAGCTGATCGCGTCCGGCGCGGTGGGCCGCAGGGCCTCGCTGACGGCCGCCCTGCTGGCCGCCGGGGTCGCGAACGCCGTACTGGCACTGCTGGTTGTGGCCGGGCTGGCCGGACAGGGGGCGGCCGGGGCGCTCGCCTTCGGGCTCGGGCTCGCCGGCGTCGGCATGCTCTTCGCGACGATGGCGGCGATCGTCGCCCAGCTGACGGAGAGCGCGCGGCTGGCGCGCGGGCTGGCGGCGGCCGTGCTCGGCGCGGCCTTCGTGCTGCGCGCGGCGGGCGACTCGGCGTCCGACGACGGTTCTTCGGCGCTGACCTGGCTCTCGCCGCTCGGCTGGCTGGAGAACCTGCGGCCGTTCGCGGACGAACGCTGGTGGGTACTGCTGCTGTTCGCGGCGGCGGTGGGCGTACAGGCCCTGGTCGCCTACGAGTTGGCGGGCCGCCGGGACGTGGGCATGAGCTTCCTGCCGACCCGGCCCGGACCGGCCGCCGGCCGCCTCGGCACCGCGGGCGCGCTGGCCTGGCGGCTCCAACGCGGCGCCGTGCTGGGCTGGTCGGTCGGCTTCTTCCTCGCCGGGGTCGTCTACGGCGGCCTCACCGACGGCGTGGCCGACCTGGTCGGCGACAACGAGAACGCGCGCGAGATCTTCGAACGGATGGGCGGCCAGAGCGGGTTGACGAACGCGTTCCTCGCGTCGATGACCGGCATGCTCGGTCTGATCGCGGCGCTGTACGTCGTCGCGTCGGTACTGCGGCTGCACGGCGAGGAGACCTCGGCGCGGGCGGAACCCCTGCTGGCCGCCCCGGTCGGCCGACTGCGCTGGGCCGCGGGCCATCTGACCGTCGCCTTCGCCGGCTCCGCCCTGATCATGCTCCTCGCCGGCCTGGGCTTCGCGGTCGGCTACGGCAGGGAGGTCGGCCCGATCCTCGGCGCCTGCCTGGTCCAGCTCCCGGCGATCTGGGTGATCGGCGGCCTGACGGTCCTGCTGTACGGCCTCGCACCCCGCCTCGCCCCGGCGGCCTGGGGAGTCGCGGTCGCGGTCCTGCTGATCGGCTGGGTGGGACCGGCGCTGGACGCTCCCCGGTTCGTCCTGGACCTCTCCCCCTTCGGCCACCTCCCGAAGCTGCCGGGCGGCGGGATGGAGTGGGGGCCGGTGCTGGTCCTGCTGGCCCTGGCGGTCGTACTGGCCGGGGCGGGTCTGGCGGGCCTGCGGCGACGGGACCTGACCACCTGACCCCGTGGATGTCACAGGCCGGTTGGCTCTCTCGTCCCGGGGGTGAAGGCAAGCCCCGATCAAGGAGTAAGGACGATGAACCTCGCGCTGTGGATCGCCGCCGGACTGCTGGCCGTGGTGGCCCTGACCGGCGGTGTCACCAAGACGTTCGTGCCGGTGGAGAAGCTGGCCGCCCTGCACGGCGGCGGCTGGACCGCGGACGTCGACGCCCGCTTCGTCAGGACGCTCGGCGTGCTCGAACTCCTCGCCGCGGCGGGCCTGGTGCTGACCGCGGCGCTGGACATCGCGCCGGTGCTGGTGCCCGTGACGGCGGTGTGCTGGATCGTACTGATGGTCGGTGCGATGATCACCCACGGACGCAGGGGAGAGTTCGCGCTCGTCGCGGTGAACGTGGTCTATCTGGCACTCGCGGTGTTCATCGCGTGGGGCCGTTTCGGACCGGAGTCCTTCACCGGCTGACAACGCACATGAAGACCAGGGGGATTCGGCATGGGCGGCGGCGGCAGGACCACGGAATTCCAGGAACTGCGACCGCTGCTGTTCTCGATCGCCTACCGGATCCTCGGCAGCGTCTCCGAGGCGGAGGACGTCGTACAGGAGACGTGGCTGCGGTACGAGGCCGTGCCGACCGAACCCCGGTCGGCGAAGGCCTACTTGTCGACGACCGTGACCCGCCTGTCGATCGACGTACTGCGCTCGGCGCGGGTGCGGCGGGAGCGGTACGTCGGCCAGTGGTTCCCCGAGCCGCTGCTGGACGACCCCTACGAGGACCCGGCGCGGGCGGCCGAGCTGGCCGACTCGGTGTCGCTGGCGGCGCTGTTGCTGCTGGAGCGGCTCAGTCCGCTGGAGCGGGCGGTGTTCGTGCTGCGGGAGGTGTTCGACTTCGGCTTCCCCGAGGTCGCGGCGGCCGTGGGGCGCTCGGAGTCGGCGTGCCGGCAGCTGGCCGTACGGGCGCGGAAGCACATGGCGGAGGGGCGGCCGCGTTTCGAGGCGGACCGCGAGGAGCGGGAGAAGCTGGCGGCGCGCTTCTTCGACGCCCTGCGCGAGGGGGACGTGGCCGACCTGAGGGATCTGCTCGCGGCCGATGTGACGATGGCCGGCGACGGGGGCGGCAAGTCGCCGCAGCTGGCGAGGATCCTGGTGGGCGCCGACCGCGTGGCCGGGCTGGTGTCCGTCGCGTTCCCGCGCATGGCCCGGATCGGCATCACCTGGCAGCCGCACGAGCTCAACGGCCAGCCCGGCGCGATCTTCCGCGACCGCGACGGCAGGGTGGTCAGCACGATGACCCTCGACATCGCCGACGGCCGCGTCCAGACGGTCCGCACGGTGATCAACCCCGACAAGCTGGGCCATCTGGGACCGGTGGCGGACGCGTGGGCGTTGCACCGCGAGATGCGGCGGACGGTCTGAACCAGGGCGCGGTGGATCACGTCCTTGGGGACATGGGACGAAGTGGCGTGGACGGTGTGACGTGCGGCGGCTGCGCGCTGTCGGCGGTGGGCGCGGTGGCGGCCCCGCTCTGGTGGCTGTCCACACCCCGCACCCGACGCCACCTCGGCGGCGGCTTCGAGGGCGAGGGCATGGACTACACGGTCCTGCTGACCGAGCTCCCCTTCGTGATCCTCGGGGGAGCGTTCATACCGCTCCTCGTGTTCATGCTCCTGACCCGGACGCGGAACCGAACGAAGTAACGGCGACAGCCGCCGAGGAGTAAAGGAACTGCCCCTTGCCCAGGGGCTGTTCCGCGACCCGCCCACGCCACAGGCGTATGCCGTGCCGCCGCTCCCAGAAGATCAGGCACACGCCTTTCGCGATCCGCTCCGGCGCGAAGAGGGCCGCCCAGCCGACGGCCCAGGGATCCCAGAGCAGGCCGAGAGCCAGGGACGGCACGGCCAGGATGACGACGAAGCCGGCGTCGAAACCGCGGCGCAGGGACTCGCGCGGGGTGGGGAGCACCGCGTCCGGGTCGGTCAGGGGAAGCGCGCTCTCGAATTCGCGCTTCTCGCCGCCCAGCCAGTTCGACCGCGTCGTACCCGCCAACAGCCCGAAGAGCGCGCTGATCCCCGCAAGCAGCAGCAGGAGAGCCACTTTGAAGCCATCGCCCTCCGGCAGCCCGCGCACGCCGAACACCACAGGCGCGGTGACGGCCACGGCGACCCCCGCCTCGACGGCGGTCATCAACTGATAGTGCACGTAACGCACCACAGCACTCACTATGAGACCTGCACCCGCAGCCCTTCCAGCCCCCGGATCACGAAGTTCGGCTTTCGCCTCGGCTCCTCTGTCAGGGTCAGGGTGGGGGCCGTTTCCAGGAGGGCTGTCATGGAGGCGGTCAGTTCGATACGGGCCAGGGGCGCGCCGATGCAGTAGTGGATGCCGGCGCTGAAGGAGATGTGCGGGTTGTCCGTGCGGGTGAGGTCGAGGCGCTCGGGGGCGGAGAAGACGGCCGGGTCGTGGTTGGCGGAGCCGAAGAGCATCGCGATCTCGGCGCCGCGCGGGATCGTCGTCCCGTCGATCTCGATGTCGTCCAGCACCCAGCGCTCGAAGAGCTGGAGCGGGGTGTCGTACCGCATGAGCTCCTCGACGGCCCGGGGGACGAGCGAGTGGTCCGCGCGCAGGGCGGCGAGCTGCTCCGGGTTCCGGAACAGGGCGTACCAGCCGTTGACCGTGGCGTTGACGGTCGCCTCGTGGCCCGCGTTGAGCAGCAGGACGCAGGTCGAGATCATCTCCTGCTCGGTGAGCCGGTCGCCCTCGTCGTGCGCGGCGATGAGCCCGGAGATGAGGTCGTCCCCGGGGTTCTTGCGCCGCTCGGCGATGAGTTCGCGCAGGTAGTCGGAGAACTCGACCGAGGCCTGTACGGCCCTCGCCGCCACGTCCTCCGGCGGATTGAGCTCGTACATCCCGCAGATGTCCGCGGACCATGGCCTCAGCGGCCCCCGGTCGGACTCCGGAATGCCCAGCATCTCGGCGATCACGGCGACGGGCAGCGGCTCCGCGACATCGGTCAGCAGGTCACCGCCACCGGCGTCCACCAGCCGGCCGGCGAGTTCCCGGGCGAGGTTTTGGACGTACGGCTTGAGCTGCTCGACGGTCCGCGGGGTGAACGCCTTCGACACCAGCCGCCGGATCCTGGTGTGGTCCGGCGGTTCGAGGTCGAGCATCCCGTGGTCGTTGAGCGTGTGGAACGGCTCGTGCTCGGCCGGGGGTGCCGTACGCCCGAAGTCCTCGTGCGAGAAGCGGTGCTGATACGTCCGCCCGAGCCGCCGCTCCCGCAGCAACGCCGAGACATCCGCGTGCCGGGGGACGAGCCACTGGTTGGTGGGCTCGTAGTAGTGCACCCGGCCCTTGGCGCGGAGTTCGTCGTAGGCGGGGTAGGGGTCGGCGAGGAACGCCGGGTCCCAGGGGTCGAAGGCTGCCATGGACGGACGCTAGCCCGGGAGACGGGCGTCTGACCAGGGCTGTCTCACTGGACGCGGCGGCCTCTTACTGGACGCTGTGGCCTCTTACTGGGCGCGGGCGCGCCACAGGTCCCGGAGGACGGCGATCTCGGCCATGTGGTGGATGAACTCGAGGTTGGTACCGGCGAGCACGTCGGCGAAGGCGTCGTCGGGGTCCGAGCCGTACGGGTACTGGGAGAAGCCGACGGTGTCGAGCTGCTCGTCGGTGACGCCGGCGACGCTCTCGCGCCAGCGGTCGACGTCGGCCCAGAAGCGTTCGAGGGCGAGGGAGGCGGAGGGGGTGAAGTCGACCATCAGCTTGGGATCCCGCCGCCGCTCACCGAAGGCCCACTCCCAGCCACCCGCGAACTGGAAGTGCAGATGCCCGAGGCGCCACGCGATGGTGGTGACCGGGGTCGCGTCGGGCTCCGGCTCACCGGTGTGCGCGAGCACCTCCTCCACCCGCCCGACACTCACGCTCCAGTCCTCGGCGATCTTCTCGACGCTCATGCCGCTGGCTGCCTGCCGGGCTACTTCGCCGTACTCGCTCGCCGGAATATCCGCGGCGCCGAGGTCCATGACCCACTCCCCCGGCCCGAACGCCCTGGGCGTCACGGCATCGACCCGCCGCCGAAGCGACCAGCACCCGGGCACGGGCTCCCACAGGAACTCGTCGTCCGTGAGTCCGGTGAGCCGTACTTGCGCCATCTCCCTGGCGTGATCGAACTGCCCCAGCAACAACCCCAGCCGACCGGTCGTCCCCACACCGAGCTCCCCTCACGACAACTTGGCACGCGCTGAGGGAAGTTAGCGTCTGGGAGCACGAGGGTGCGAACGATTTTCGGGCGAGGGGGGAAGACCCACTACACCCGCCTGGCCGCGGAGACTTCCGGAACCTACGCCTGACCACCGACGCGATCAGATCCGCCGAGGCTCGCTGAGAGCGGGCCCTTGAGGTGGTCGACGAGGGCGGTGAAGGCGGGGGTGGGGAAGGTGAGGGTGGCGCGGGTGGGGGCC
The DNA here is from genome assembly GCF_022698165.1 of Streptomyces cylindrosporus. Classification (GTDB taxonomy): domain Bacteria; phylum Actinomycetota; class Actinomycetes; order Streptomycetales; family Streptomycetaceae; genus Streptomyces; species Streptomyces cylindrosporus. The sequence continues at coordinate 20,991 of NZ_JALDAY010000020.1, read as the reverse complement.
TTCGAGTCTCGGATGGATATGCGGGTGGAGAGGGTGGCTATCTCGACGCAGCTGTCACCGTCGCCGCCGCCGGAGTACGTGGACTTTCGCCAGTGCATCAGAGTTCCTTCGCCAGCCGGTGGATGAAGTCCCGCGACGCAGCAGGCTCCAGCGTCGCTGCCTGCACCCTACGGAAAAGCGTTCGAAGCTGTTCCAGCTGAGGCTGCGCATCGATGAACGCAACGCCGGTAGGGGCGTCCCGTTGCCCGGTGTCCAATTGGGGCACCGGACCTCCGAGGTACATCATCGAGGCCCCGGCACCGGCGAAGCCTTCGCGCTCGACGGGGATAACACGCACTGAGACCTGCCCAGCATCGATCTTGTCCAGGATGAAGCGGAGTTGAGAGCGCGATACCTGGCGATCTGCCACATGCACGCGCAGAGCGAACTCATGGACGATCGTCTCGTACGGAACTGGAACATCACGCTCGATGACAGTGCGGCGTCGCATCCGGTGATCCACGCGGAGGGCCACTTCACTCTCGGGCAGCTCCGGCCGCGTATACGTGAACACCGAGCGAGCGTAGTCGGCGGTCTGCAGCAGCCCCGGAACGTACGTCATCACGATCTCGCGCAGGAACGTCGCATGATGCTCAACCTCGGCGGTGTCCAGGAACGCCGACGGAAGCACCCCCCGATACTCCTCCCACCAGCCACGCGTTCGGTCGGTCGCCATCACGACAAGAGCATCAATCAACGCCTCGTCCGTGCAGGCGTAGTGAGCCGCGAGGCGCCGTACTCGCTCTTCGCTGACACCGGCGAAACCCAGCTCCATCTGACTTATCTGCGCCGAAGTCGAATCCAGGAGGCCGGCCACCTCACGCGCCTTCAGCCCGGCAGCCTCGCGCAGGCGCCGCAGCTCAGCCCCCAGACGCACTTGCCGTGCAGTCGCATAACTCCTCGGCGGCATCACCCCTCCTCAACACCCGTGTCGGCATGCCTCGTTCGAGCGCAAGACTACGACAACCAGTTGCGCTGGCGATAATTATTGCCCTACCGTCGGTGACGCAACGCACACGCTGCGGAAGTGCACCGTACCGTCCTGCCATGACGGCCCCGGCGATGCCACCGCCAATCCCCCACCAGCGAACCGGAGTTGCCGCATGCCCGAAACCGAACCGCCAGCCCCCTGGGAGTACACCCTCTCCATCCCCAACGACCCCCGAGCCGTCACCGTCTGTCGCCGCACCCTCCGCCTGATCCTCACCCTGCACGGCCTGATCAACCTCGTCGACACCGCCGAACTCCTCGCCGCGGAACTGATCTCCAACGCCGTACGCCACACAACGGGCCCCGCTGCACTACGGCTCCGCTGGTCCGGCGGCGTGCTGCGGATCGGCGCGTGGGACGCGGACCCCGAACCACCCGACCCTCCCCTCGCGCTGGATCAGCTCACCTGCGCCGAGAACGGCCGCGGCCTCGCCCTGGTCCGCGCCTGCTCCGACGTCTGGGGCTGGCAGCCGCAGTCCAGAAACGGCAACCGGGGCAAGTACGTCTGGTGCCAACTGGCCACGGCCTGACGCCCACCCCTCGTACGAGTGACCCCGAAACCTTCCGCCGATCTTGCCCCGCGCCGAAAGCTAGCGTCCCCACCATGGCTGTCAGCCCGCACCACGAATCCCTGCACCAGGTCTTCCAGCAGGACACCGAACTGCTCGTCACCGCGATGCAGCGACTCCTCGGCCTCTCCGTGGGGCCGGTCATCGCGATCACACCGCTCGATACAACCGTCACCGAGCTGCTTCCCATGGAGAGACGGGTCGACTCGCTGTTCCGGCTCGACACGGAGGACAGACGGTACGTGGTCGCCCTGGAGTCCCAGGGCAAGCCGGACCCGGACAAGCGCCGGTCCTGGCCGTACTACCTGGGCTATCTCGGTGTGCGCTACGAGGCCGACGCCGTGCTGATCGTCCTCACCGACGACCCGGCCACAGAGCGATGGGCTTCCCAGCCGGTCGCCTCCGGCTTCCCTGGGCGCCCGTCGCTGATCGCGCAGCCGCTGGTCCTCGGCCCCGCCGGCGTACCCGTGATCAGCGACGCCGCCACTGCGGCCGGAGACATCTCCCTGTGGGTGCTGTCCTGCCTGGTCCATGGCCGTGATCCCGCGCACGCTGGCATACTGACGGGACTGGCCCAGGCACTCAACGAGACGAATCCCGACGAAGCCGTCGTCTACGCCGAATACGTGGAGGCCGGTCTCACGGGCTCCCCCGCCGTCGAGATCTGGAGGCAACTGATGAGCACCATGGAAATCTTCTTCCGCTCCGAGGCGGCCCAGAAAGTCCGTGAAGAGGGCCGCGAGGAAGGCCGGGAAGAAGAGCGGGCCCGGACCGTGATCATGTTGCTGGAACGGCGTGGCCTGGAGGTCTCGGACCAGGTGCGCGAGCACGTCCTGTCCTGTCGGGACTACGAACAGCTCGGTATCTGGGTGGACCGCGCCTGGGAGGTCAACGACGCCCAGGACCTCATCACTGCAACCGGGCAAGAGTTTCCGCCATCGCCCGTGCAAGGCGCTTCGAGCCGTTGATGTTGGGATGGGTGTGGTCGGGGGCGGCGTATGCGTCTTCCAGGAGGGAAGGGTCGGCCTCGGAGCGGATCGCTGCGTCGAAGTCGACGAATTCGTACCCTGACGTGCGGATCCACTCGTTGACCGCAACGCGGAGGCCTTCTCGGCCGGGGTCGCCCGCGATGTCTGGGGCGAGCGGGGTGACGGTGGTGAGGAGCACGGTGAGGCCTGCCGTCCGGGCCCGGTCGACGAGCTCTCGGTAACCGTCGATCAGCTGGGCGAAGGTCGGCATCTCGTCCTTCGGCGTGATTCTGCCGGGAAGGCTCCAGTCGTTGCTGTTGTAGGCGATCACCAGGTGCGTCACGCCGCGGGTCGCGAGTACGTCCTCATCGAATCGGGACAGCCCGGCCCGGCCCCAGGACGGGTTCGTCCGCGGTGCGTCCAGTCGGATCCGGTTTCCGGCGATTCCTCGGTTGAGGACAGCGATCCCGGCATCAGCGGGAAGCAGGGCCGCGGTGTACTGCGGCCACCCCATCGCCGTACTGGAGGCCCCGAGGCATACGACCACCGCCCTCGCCTCGGCTCCGGCCACCTCGACGGTACGCAGGAAAGGACCTCCCGGAGGCAGGGACCAGCCGGTCCCGTCGGGATCGGGATCGGGTTCGGTGCCGGTGTTGGTGGTGGCCTCCACCGGCGTCGGTCCTTCGAGCGGGAACTCGCGTGATCCCACGAAGTCGCCCGGCAGGGAGCGGTCGAGCGTGAATCCGTTCGCCGACGTGTAGGGCGTGGACTCGGGCAGGTACAGATCGACGACGATCTCGTCGCCGTGGCTGACGGTCAGGTCGACCGGGTCGGTCCACCGCGATGCGCCGGCCGCGATCTCGATCGACGACTGCCCGTCGACGGAGATCTCGACGAACCGTCCGCCGACTCCGACGGCACCGCGTGCGATGCGAACGGGGCCGTCCCCGAAGCGATTGGACAGCTCCACCCGGACTCCGCTGCCGCCGATGCTCGCGGGCACGGTCATGCGGACGGTGACATCGTCGAAGGGCGGCTCGTCGTCCTCACCGCGGAAGTCGGTCATGGCCTGGGTCCACGTCGGCGTCCAGCCCATGCCGTCGTCGGTCTCGTGTGTGCGCAAGGTGGCCTCTGCTGTCAGGTGCTGCTGATGTCTGATGTCACGCGGCCCGGTCGGCGGCGGTGAAGAGGTCGAGGAATGCGTACGGTGCGGTGTCGCCGATCATCAGGTTCAGCATGGCGTGCGCCTCCGCGTAGAAGGGTTCGGTGCGCGTGAACAGCTCCTCTTCGTACGCGGTGAGAGCCGCCTCGACGTCGTCGGGGTGAGCGGCGATCGCCTTGCCGAGTTCGGCGCCGTCGAGCATCGCCAGGTTCGCGCCGTCACCGGACGGCGGCATCAGATGTGCGGCATCGCCGAGGAGCGTCACTCCGGGCACGCGCTCCCATCGGTGTCCGTCCGGGAGTGCGTGGATCGGGCGGGCGACCGGAGCGGTCTCGCCGTCGGTGATCAGCGCGGTGAGCTCCGGGGCCCAGCCGTCGAACTCCGCCGCGATCCGGGCGGTCGCGGCGGCGGCGTCGGTGAAGTCGATGGCGGCGAACCACTCGGCGGAGCGCTTCAGCTCGACGTACGTGTGCAGGACATTCCCCGCCTCGCGGTGCGCGACGATCCCCTGGCCCGGAGCCAGTGCGTACATCGCGCCGGCACCGACCGCCTCAGCCGCCGCGGGGTGGCGCTCGTCGGCGTCGTACAGGTAGATGTCGATGAACGTCGTGCCGGTGTACCGGGGTTCGGCGTCGGAGAGCAGTGGGCGGATCTTCGACCAGGCGCCGTCGGCGCCGACGAGGAGGCCGCTGGTCACGGTCGTGCCGTCGGTGAAGGCCAGCTCGTGCCGGCCGTCGCCGAGGGGCCGGACACCGGTGACCTTGTGTCCCCACCGGACCGTCCGACCGGGCAGGGAGTCGAGGAGGATGCGGCGCAGGTCTCCGCGGAGCACTTCGGGACGCCGCCCCACGCCGTCGTCGGGGGCGTCGAACAGCAGCTTGCCGTGCTGGTCGAGCACACGCGACGCCTCGGCGCCCTCGTGGATGATCGCGCGGAACTCGTCGGTGAGGCCGGCGTCGGCGAGTGCGCGCTGCCCGTCGGCCTCGTGGATGTCGAGCTGGCCGCCCTGCGTGCGGGACTGCTCCGAGGGATCGGCCTCGTAGACCGTCGCCGGGATGCCGTGGACGTGCAGGACCCTCGCGAGAGTCAGGCCGCCGAGGCCGGCGCCGACGATGGCGATGGGGTGGTGGCTGGTGTTCATGGCTTCCTCGTTTCCGCCACGGGGCAGCGTCGGGCACGCGCCCGGCATCCATATGGACCGGCGTTCCATAAGCAATATGGAACGCCGGTCCAGGGTGTGTCAAAATGAGGTCATGCAGCGGACGCGAGGAAGAGCACCCAGCGGCGGGCGGGCCGGCGCCCTCTCACAAGAGGTGATCGTCGGCGCGGCCGTCTCACTGCTGGACGAGCTGGGCGAGCGGGGGCTCACCTTCAGGCTGCTGGCCAAAGAGCTGAACACCGGGACCGGCGCGCTGTACTGGCACGTGTCGAACAAGGACGAACTGGTGGACCTGGCCGCCGATCAGGTGCTCGGCCACGCCTTCGCCGCGCACCCGAGCCTTGAGGAAGACGCCGCCTCCGGGCTGCGCGCGCTTGCCGTCGCCGTCTTCGACGCCCTCGACCGGCACCCGTGGGCGGCGTCCCACGTCTCCGCGCCGCCCACGCTGGCCAACGCGCTGCGCCTGCTCGACCGCGTCGGCACCCTGGTCGCACGAACCGGACTGCCGGCCGAACGGCATTTCACGGTCGCCACCGCGATCTCCTACTACATCACCGGCGTCAGCGCCCAGATCATCGCCCCGCGCCCCACCCACGACGCGACCGTCAGCCGCGAGGACTTCCTCGCCCGGACCGCCCGACGCTGGGAAGAACTCGACCCGGCCGACTACCCCTTCCTGACCCGCACCACCCAGCACCTGCGCGACCACGCCGATCGTGACCAGTTCATCGCCGGCCTCGACCTGCTCCTGGACGGCCTCAACGCGACGGCGGCCCCGCGACCGCCCGCGGGAGACTCGAACGCCTGGTAAGCCTCCGTCAGGAACGAAGGGCGCGCAGGCCGGTGCGGATTTCGGCGACCAGGGTCTCGGGCTGTTCCAAGGCCGCGAAGTGCCCGCCCTTGTCGGCCTCGCCGTAGTGGATCAGATTGCTGTACGTGTCTTCGATCCAGCTGCGCGGCACGCGCGGGATGTCCCTCGGGAAGACGGTCACCGCGACCGGAAGCGTCACCTTCGGGCCGGCGAAAGTGAGCGCTCTGTTCTCCCAGTAGATGCGGCCGGACGACGCCGCGCTGTTGGTGAACCAGTACAGGGATATCGCGTCGAGCATGTCGTCGATGCCTAGAGCGTCCTCGGCGAGCCCCTGGTTGTCGGTCTTGGTCTGGAACTTCTCGTAGATCCAGGCCGCCTGGCCGACGGGAGAGTCCGCCAGGGCGAATCCGACGGTCTGCGGCTTCGTGCCCTGGAGGTGGTTCGACCCACCGAGTTCGCCGGCGTAGAGGGCGAGGGTCTCCACGGCATCGCGCTGTTCGGGTGACAGGTCGTCGGGTATCCGTGCGGGAAAGGCGTACTGGGTGTTCAGGTGGATGCCGAGGAGCCCCTCGGGTTGCATGGCCCCGAGAGCGGTGGTGACCATGGCACCCCAATCGCCGCCTTGCGCGGCCCAACTCGTGTAGCCGAGCCGTTTCATCAGCTCCACCCATGCGCTTGCGATGCGCGACACGGTCCACCCGGTCTCCGTGGGCTTCTGGGAGAACCCGAACCCGGGGAGCGACGGGACGACGACGTCGAACGAATCCGCGGCGTCTCCGCCGAACGCGACCGGATCGGTCAACGGGCCGATCAGTTTCAGGAAGTCGAGGATCGAGCCCGGCCATCCGTGCGTGAGGATCAGCGGCATCGCGTGGGGGTTCTTGGACCTGACGTGGATGAAGTGGATGTCCAGTCCGTCGATCTCGGTCAGGAACTGGGGGAAGCGATTGAGTTCGGACTCCAGGCGCCGCCAGTCGTAGCCGCGCTCCCAGTACTCGACCAGAGACCTGGCGTTCTCCACGCGAACCCCTTGGGACCAGTCGCCCACCGTTTCCGGATCCGGCCACCGGGTTCGGGCCAGCCGCTGCCTGACGTCGTCGATCTCCGATTCCGGGATCGAGACGGTGAACGGGCGGACGAGGGTCGAGGCGGGCGGCGTCGATGCGGTCATTGCCTTCTCCTCTTCTCCTGCGCTTCGAAGCTCAGCGCAGCTCTCCACTGCACACTGGTGTGCAGTCCATTTCACTGTACACCCGTGTGCAATACTGGGGCGATGTCCACCGAGTCCTCCCGTGCGCGCTCCATGAGAGAGACACGCGATCGCATCCTCGACGTCGCCCTCGACGTACTGGGAGAGAACCCCGACGCCGGGATGGGCGACATCGCCTCGGCCGCCGGCGTCGTCCGTCGCACGGTCTACGACCACTTCCCCTCGCGCCTCGACCTGGTTCGGACGCTCACGGAACGGGCGGTCACCGAGGTGACAGCCGTGCTCACCGAAGTCGAGGCCTCCGGCGCGGAAGCGGACGCGACATGGGTCGCATTCATCGCCCGTCTCTGGCCGGTGGCGCACCGGTACCGAGTGCTGTTGGCGCTGCGCCGCGGCGAGTACGGCGAGGCGATCCACGCCCTGCTCGGCCCCGTCGACGAGCTCCTCGCCGACCTCGTGAAACGGGGTCAGGACACCGACGTGTTCGCACGGCACCTGCCGGCGGACACTCTGAGCCAGGTTGCCTACGGCGTCGTGTTCGCCATCGCCGACAGCGACCTGTCGAACGGGACCCCCGGCGCCCGAGCCGCGACGATCACGAGCCTGCTGATGCTGGGAGTGCCCGAGACACGCGCCATCGCTCTCGTGGGCGCCCAGCCCTGACTCGGCGGCCGCAGTCGGCGTCAGCCCGGTGTCACCAGCCGCGCCTCGTAAGCGAAGACCGCCGCCTGGGTGCGGTCGCGCAGGCCCAGTTTGACCAGGATGCGGCTGACGTGGGTTTTGATCGTGGACTCCGCCACGACCAGGCGTTCCGCTATCTCCGCGTTCGAAAGGCCTTGGGCGATCAGGACCAGGACCTCCGTCTCTCGGTCGGTCAGGTCGCCATAGGCCGCGTGGGCCGACTGCATGGGGCGGGGGGCGTCGGAGAGTTTCGAGAACTCCGTGATCAGGCGTTTCGTGACCGAGGGAGCCAGGAGGGCCTCGCCCGACGCCACCACCCTTACGCCGTCGGCCAGTTGGCGGGCCGAAGAGTCCTTCAGGAGGAAGCCGGAGGCTCCGGCGCGCAGGGCCTGGTAGACGTACTCGTCGAGGTCGAAGGTCGTGAGGACCAGGACCTTGGCCGTGGTGTCGGTGGCTACGATCTCGCGCGTCGCCTCTATGCCGTTCAGCTCCGGCATGCGGATGTCCATCAGGACCACGTCCGGGGAGAGTTCGCGGACACGGTCCACCGCCTCTCGGCCGTTGACCGCCTCGCCGACCACCTCGATGTCCGGCATCGCGTTCAGCAGGACCGAGAAGCCCTCGCGCACCATCATCTGGTCGTCCGCGATGAGGACGCGGATCGTCATGCTTCTCCTTCGTTCGGTGCGGCGACCGGGAGGAACACCGCCACCTCGTAGCCTCCCTCGTCCGTGCGGCCCGCCGTCATCTCGCCGTTCAGCATGGTGACGCGCTCCCGCATGCCGGTGATGCCGTGGCCGGCTCCCGGCGAGGGCTTCACCAGGGACGGGTTGGGTGTCCGGCCGTTGACTATGCGCAGGCCCAGGCCGCCGAGGACGTAGGCGACCTCCACGCGGGCACCGGCGCCGGGGGCGTGGCGCAAGGTGTTGCTCAGCGCCTCCTGGACTATGCGGTACGCCGACAGCTCGACGCCCTGCGGGAGTTCACGTATCGCCCCGGTGACCGTCTTGTCCACGCTCAGGCCCGCCTCCCGCACGTTGGCGAGCAAGCCGTCCAGGTCGGCGAGGGTGGGCTGCGGGGCGTCCGGGGCCTCGTAGTCCTCGGCGCGGACCACGCCCAGGACCCGGCGCAGCTCGGTGAGCGCCGCCACCGCGTTCTCCCGGATCGTGGCGAACGCCTTCTCCAGCTCCGGCGGCGGGTTCTCCACCCGGTAGGGGGCGGCCTCCGCCTGGATGGCGACGACCGACATGTGGTGGGCGACCACGTCGTGCAGCTCGCGGGCGATCGTCGTGCGCTCCTCGAGCAGCGTGCGCCGGGAACGCTCGTGCTCGGTCACTGTCTGCTGGGCGGTCACCTCCTGGTGGGCCTCGCGGCGGATGTGCCAGACGGTGACGGCGAGGAGAGCGATCGCGGAGAGGAACAGCAGCTCCACGGTGTTCGAGCCGAAGTAGTGGCCGCCGACGCTCTGCGCCGCGAGGCCGTACACACCGGTCAGCACCCACATCCATGCCGCCGTCCGCGGCCTGGTGCGTATCGCCACGATCGTGAGCACCATCAGCTGGCAGGCGAAGGCGCCCGGGAGCCACGGCCACTCGCTGTCCCAGTCGGTGCCCAGGAAGGCGGCGACGGGGGTCGCGGCCATCGACAGCCAGAACGCGCCGACCGGCCGGACGAGGGTCAGCAGGACGGGGGCCAGCGCGAGCAGGCCGAGGAAGACGTTCTCCCGAGCGCCGATCGCGGCGCTGTTCGAGGCGATCAGCATCGCGAGGAGCCCCGCCGCGACGATCGCGGCGTGCGCCCTCCAGGCCGCGTACTCCCGCATCCGACCCTTCAGCCCGCGGGTGAACCGGCCGTACGTCCTCATCGGGGGCAACGGCCGATAGGCGAACGCGTCCTGGAACAGGTCCTGCCGCAGTCCTCGCAGTGCCTCCATGGACGCCCGGAACTCCGGGCTGCGCGGCTTGTACGGCTCGAAGACGCCGTCCGGGGGCTCCGGAGGCGTCGACTGCGTCTGGGTCGTCTCGTTCACATGAAAACCGTAGGCGGGGGCCGAGGTCGCGGTCGTCACCAGTGAGGATGGTCCTGCGACCTCCCTCTCAGGTACTACGGGTACATGGGTACCGGCACCGCTCAGTACCCCGAGGGCCGTACCAGCCCCGACTCGTACGCGAACACCGCCGCCTGGGTGCGGTCGCGCAGGCCAAGTTTCACGAGGATGCGGCCCACGTGGGTCTTCACGGTCTGTTCGGCGACGACCAGGCGCTCGGCGATCTCCGCGTTCGACAGGCCCTGCGCGATCAGCGAGAGGACCTCCGTCTCGCGCTCGGTCAGGTCGCCGACGCGGTCCTTCAACGGGGCACGGGGTCTGTCGTCCAGCCGGGAGAACTGGGCGATCAGCCGCCGGGTGATGCCGGGCGCGAGCAGCGCGTCTCCGGCCGCCACCACCCGTACCGCCTCGGCGAGCTTCTCCGCGGACGCGTCCTTCAGCAGGAACCCGGACGCGCCGGCCCGCAGCGCCTCGTACACGTACTCGTCCAGATCGAAGGTGGTGAGCACGAGCACTCTGATGTCGGGGCGTTCGCCGGTGATGCGGCGGGTGGCCTCGATGCCGTTCAGCTCCGGCATGCGGATGTCCATCAGGACCACGTCCGGGGAGAGTTCACGCACGCGGTCCACCGCCTCCTGGCCGTCCACCGCCTGGCCGACGACCTCGATGCCGGGCTGCGTGTTGAGCAGCACGGTGAAGCCCTGCCGGACCATCTGCTGGTCGTCGGCGATGAGTACGCGGATGGGACTGCTCGTCATCAGGGGGCGTCCTCGGGGTCGGAAGGGTCGGTGAAGTCTGCGGACTCCGTGGAGTCCGTGGAGTCCGTGGAGTCGGCGGGGAAGATGTACCGGATGCCGTACTCGCCGGAGTACTCCAGGCCTTCGGGGAGCGGTTGGACCGGGAGGAAGGCGGTGACGCGGTAGCCGCCCTCCTCCGTCGGGCCGGAGCTCAGCTCGCCGCCGAGCATCGAGGCGCGCTCCCGCATGCCGAGCAGGCCGTGTCCCGCGCCGGGCGACCGGGGGGCGGGCCGGTCGGGGCGGGTGTTGGTGACCGACACCCGCAGGCCGTAGAGGTGGTACTCGACCCTGACCTCGGCGCTCGCGCCCGGCGCGTGCCGCAGGACGTTGCTCAACGCCTCCTGCACGATCCGGTACGCCGACAGCTCCAGGCCGGGCGGCAGCGGGCGGACGTCGCCGACGGTCTGGACGGTGACGGTCAGCCCTGCCGCCCGGGTGTTCTCGACGAGCATGTCCAGCCGGCCGAGGGTGGGCTGCGGGCTGTGCGGGTCGAACGCGGCGTCGGCCGGCGCGTCCGCGTCGGCGCTCTCCGAGCGCAGCACACCGAGGACGCGGCGCAGTTCGGCGAGCGCCTCCAGGGCGTTCGCCCGGATGCCGTCCAGGTTCTCCCGGAGCTCCGGGGGCGGGTTCTCCACCAGGTGCGGGGCGACCTGCGCCTGGATGGAGATGACGGACATGTGGTGGGCGACCACGTCGTGCAGTTCGCGCGCGATACGGCTGCGCTCCTCCAGCAGCGTGCGCCGCGCCCGCTCCTCGGCGGTGAGCGAGGCCTGCCGGCCGAGCTCCGCGCGGGCCTCGCGGCGGCCGCGGACCGCTATGCCGAGCACCACGGCGATCGTGGACAGGGCGATGGTGATCACGCCGGTGGGCTGGTAGTGCGCCGCACCCCACACGCCCTCCAAGAGGTACGTGACCAGCGCGGTGATGACCAGCACCTCGACGGACACCCTGGTGCGGACCCGCAGAGCGACCAGCAGCAGCACAGCCAGCTGGGCGATGATCCCGGCCGCTGTCCAGGGCCAGGTGAACCCGGACCCGTCGTCCATGCCCAACTTGCCGTGCACGGCAAGAGCACCCACGACCGTGGCCCCCGTCGACACCCACCACGCCGGGATCGGCCGCCACATCGCGAGCACCACGGCGCCGCCCTGCGCGAGCGCGATCAGGAAGCCGTTGGCGCCCAGATGTCCGTTGTCCTGGAGCTGTGCCGTGCCGCCCAGCACGATGCCGAACGCGGTCAGGCACAGCATGCCGTGCGGCAGCCAGCGCAGCCACTTGGACGGGGGCAGTGGATCGGCGCGGACGGTGCACAGGTCGTCGCGCAGCATCCGCAGCCAGCGCTCGGCGCGGCTCGCGAGCACGCGCTGGGTCCCCGTCTCCGTCACACGCAACACCCTAGACACGGCGCGCCCTCACCGGTGTCGCCCGATCCGGCGAGCGCTGCGCCCGGACGACGCGCGAGCGTCCCGGCCGGCCGGGGCGGCCGTGCTCATAGGACCGAAAGGCGGCCCAGCAGACGGTGAGCGCCAGGGCGAAGGCCGGGAGCCAGGCCAGTCGGTACGCCACCCAGACCACACCGTCGGGGCGGGTGTGCAGACCGGGCAGGTGACCCGCGAGGAGGCCGGTGGCCGTGGTCGCCATCATGGCCGTCTGGTGCCAGAGGAAGATCGTCATCGCGGACAGGTTCACGAAGGCCACGGCCGTCCAGGCGAGCGGGCGTCGCATCGTACGGCGCAGCCGCTCGCGCAGCAGCAGGGCGAGGCCGCACTGGGCCAGGCCGAAGGTGACGGCGGCCAGGGTGGGCGGGTTGAGGTTGGAGACCGAGGCGCCCGGGACGCCGACCATCGAGGCCGGGTAGCCGGCCCAGGCCACCAGCCCTGCCGTCGCCGCCGTACCGCCTATGAGCAGGACCCAGCCCGAGCGCCGGCGCTCCAGCTCACCGCGGGTCCAGGCCGCGCCCAGGGTGTACGGCACCAGCCAGCCGGCCGCGAGGTTCAGCCAGCCGAGGCTCTGCGGGGCGCCGAGGCCGAAGCGGAGGAGGTCCACATGGAGGACGACGGCCAGCGGCCACAGGGGGTTGAGCCGGGTGAGGAGCGGGGTGGCCGCGGTCAGGGCCGCGAAGACGACGAGGAACCAGAGCGGGGAGAGGGCGAGTTTGGCGAGCGTGCGGACCGTTTCGAACTCCGTGCCCGTCAGGAGCAGGGCGGTCGTCGCGATCGTCCACAGGGCCAGGACGGCGGCGACCGGTTTGAACAGCCGGGACAGGCGGGCGGTCAGCCAGGTGCGGTACGGGGTGCCGTTGGCGCGGGCCGAGGCGTGACTGCGGGTCGCCACATGGCCGCCGACCAGGAAGAACACGGCCAGGGTCTGGAACGCCCAGGAGATCGGGGCCAGCCAGGGCATGTGCTGGAGCGGGCTCGCGGTGTGCAGGGTGCCGCCGTCGGCCACCAGGGCCGTGACCAGCCAATGGCCCATGACCACGCCGAGGATGGCGAAGGCGCGCAGGGCGTCGACGGCTCGGTCGCGGTCGGCGGGGGTGGCGGCGTCGATGCGGTCGGCGCCGTGCCGTATCCCGTGGCGTACTCCGTGCCATGCGCGGCGCATGCTGCTGGACTCAGGCACGGCCGACCTCCTTCGTCTCGCCGAGGACGATCCGGGCGAGGTTGGTCAGGGAGACCGAGCCCGGTTCGAAGTAGTCGCTGTGGCCGCCGGTGCCGGCCGCGAAGACGCGGGCGCCGAAGGCCGGGGACACGGGGTCGGTGCCGAAGCCGACGGTCGTGCCGAAGAAGTCGGTGCGGACGTGCGGGACTTCGGCGATCCAGTCGTCGGCACCGCGGGCCGCCCAGACGCGGGCCCGGGTGTGCAGGTCGGCGGCCCTGTCCACGCCCGTGCCAGGGCTGCCGACCAGGGCGATGTCGGAGACGTCGAGGTGGGGGGCGGCCTGGGCGCAGACGACTGTGCCGTAGGAGTGGCAGAGGAGGGATATGCGGGTGATGGGGGTGGTGACGGTGTGCAGGGTGGCGATGAAGTCGCGCAGGTGGGGGGCGGCTTGGGCTGCTCGGCCGGAGGTGAGGACGGTCGGGCTGATCGTGGCGGGGGTCTTGTAGCCGAGCCAGGCGACTACTGCTGTGTGGGTGTCCTTGGGGGCGGTGCGAGTGAGGCGGGACTGGAGGGACAGGGCGGTGGCGCGGAAGCGGGGGTAGGTGTCGATGGAGGTGTCGGAGCCGGGGACCAGGACGGCGACGCGGGTGGCGTGTGCGAGGTCGCCGAAGACCTCCGTGACCTGGCCTGCGCCTCGGGCGTCGAAGTGGAGGAGGTGGTGGGAGGGGGAGGCGAGGGTGTGGTCCGCGGCGGCGCGCTTGTGGTCGCCGTGGGCGGCGGCCATGGCGGCGGCCTGGGCGGCGTTGGCTCGGTTGGCCTTGTAGGCCGTGTCGAGGGTGGAGGGGGTGAGGGGGGTGGTGAGGGTCGCGGGGGGTGGGGCGGGGATGGTGGGGCGGGTGGCTGCGGAGAGGGGGAGGACTACGGCGGCGGTTATGAGGGCGGCGAGGGTTGTCCGGCGTAGGCGGTGGGGGTGGCGTGGGCGGCGGGGGGTGGGTGCGGTTGCCGTCGGCTGGGTGGGTGCGGTTGCCGTCGGCTGGGTGGGTGCGGGGCGTTGGGGCTGGCGTGCCGGGGTTTCGCTCGCCCGCGCTGGCGGGGTGCCGCTCTCTTTGGGACGGGCGCCGCCCAAGCGGCACGACTGCCCGCAGCTATGCGGGTCCGGGTGCCCGCCGCTGCGTGCGTCGCCCAGGTGCTCGGCGCTGCGCCTACTGCACGGCCGCTCAGCGCCGTACGTCTCCAAGTCCCCCGTCGTGAGCCCCACCGTCGTCTCCCCTCCAGTTCGCCCGGGCATCGGGCTTGTCTGGATGGGAAGTTACGGAGCTGCGGATGTCGTCCGCGTCCCGCCTGGGAGCTCTTCCGGGATGTAGCTCTCAAGTACTACGGGTATGAAAGGGGGCCCGGGGACGGCAGTCCGGGGGCTGCTCACCAGGCCAGTTGGGCGATCTCCTCCGCCACCACCGCGCACGCGTCCGCCGCCGGGTCGATCAGGGGGAAGTGGCCCACCTCCTCCAGCAGCGTCAGGCCCACCACCTCCCCCGCCTTCGCCGCCGCGTCCGCGTACGACTCGGCGACCGCCTGCGGGACGACCACGTCCGTGCGGCCCTGGACCAGCGTCGTCGCGATGCCCGTGGGGAGCAGGAGCGCCGGGTCGGCGTACGGGCGGCGTTCGGCGAAGTGAGCCTCCCCGCCCAGGAGTTGCCGCGCAGCGCCCCCGCAGACGTTCAGCTTGTCGGCGACCTCGAAGTCGGCGATCGGGGCGAGGGCCACGACTCCGCGCAGGGGAGCCGGGCGGTCGCTGCGCCAACGTGCGTCCGCGGGCAGTAGATGGCGGGCCGCCGCCCAGAGAGCCAGGTGGCCGCCGGCCGAGTGCCCGGTGATCAGCATGCGGCGCGGATCCGCCTGCGGGAGGGCTTCCCGTACGAGCGCGGGCAGCGCGTCGACCGCCGCCGCGACGTCGTCGAAGGTCTCCGGCCAGCGTCCTGCGACGGGACCGGCGCCAGTGCCCGTGCCCGTGCCGGTACCGACGCCGTTGGCCGTCCCGCCACTCTGCGCCGAAATCGCGACCCCCTCCTCCCCCGGTCCCCGCCGGTACTCCACGCTCGCCACCGCGAAGCCCCGCCGTGCCAGGAAGTCCGCGAACGGGGAGATGTGGCGGCGGTCGTACGGGGCCCGCCACGCGCCGCCGTGCAGGACGACGACCAGCGGGGCCTGCGCGCCGGAGGGGTCCTGGACGCGCGGGGCGTAGAAGTCGATCAGCTGGTCGGGGTGGCCGCCGTACGCGGCGGTCGCGTCGGGGTCGACCGCAGGGTGCGAGAACGCCGACTCCTCCTCGGCGGCGGCCCGGGCTGCTGCGGCGTCGTCGTCCGGCATGCTCCAACCTCTCAGCGACGTAACTATGTTGGCGGACCAGGTGGGTATCGGCCGTTGGCGGGGACGGTACCAGGCCCGTGACGTGCGCGGACACGGGGATGTCACGCTCGGTGAGGGGCAAACGGTTCTGCCGGGCCCCACCTCCGTACCCGTGGGGTGACCCCGTCGCCATATAGCGCGGAATGCACCCCTCCACCACCCTCAAATTTGACGAATTGCGGTGTACGCGGGCGCGTGAGGAGCATGGACGCAATCCCCCGGAATCCGGCCTTCGGCGACACGGAACACGGGGAACGCAGGGCACGGGGGACACGGGGGACACGGGGGAAGGGGTCGATGCCCCATGGCAGGGAGTACGGCGTCGGCGGGGGCCGGGAGCGGGGGCGGTTCGCCCTGTCTGGTCGTCGAGCAGCCGGCGCATCTCGCGGGCACGCGCTGGCCGTTGACGCGGGCCGCGCACATCGTGGGGCGGTTCGGGGACATCCGGCTGAGCTCGCCCGACGTGAGCAAACGCCATGCCGAACTGCGCCTGGGCAGCGACGGGGTGTGGCTGAACGACCTCCACTCCAGCAACGGGGTGCTGCGCAACGGGCGGCGGCTGGAGCCGGGCACGCCGGTGCGGCTGCAGGACGGGGACCGACTGCGGTTCGGGTCCCTGGAGTTGACGTTCCATCAGCCTCAGCAGCAACCACCACAGCCACAGCCACAGGGCGACACCATCACGGACGTAACCCATCTGCACTCCTACCGCAACCGGCGCTCCGCGCACGGCGATCCGGACGGTCCGCCGCTGCCGGATCCGCCGCCCCGGCACGCGCCGCCGCCACCGACCTCCGACGACGCCCGGTCGGCCACGACGCGCTATCTCGCCGCGGCGACCCAACTCGACCCCGGTTTCGCGGACTTGGTCGTACGACAGGTCGTCGACGAGCCCTATCGGGCGCTGGCGCCCGTCTTCGGTGCCGACCTCGGGGTGGTGACGCGCTGGGCGCTGTCCGCTCGCCGGCGGCGGCTGGCGCGTGATCTGACCTTGCTGGGCGTGCTGTTGACGCTGCTCGCGACGCTCGCGCTGGGTGCGCTCGGGAACAAGGACGCCCTCGGGAACGGTGACTTCGACGGCTGGTGGCAGCGGTACGCGGTGCTCGGCGGACTGCTGCTGGGAGTGGCGTGGCTGGTTCTCGCGGTGGACTTCTGGGTGACCGAACACCTGGTGCTGCGGCGGAAGTTGAAGCACGGGCGGTTCGAGCCGAGACAGGCGCCGGAGGCGATGAGCGGACGGGCGCGGGCGCGGCTGGCGGCGGTGGCGGAGCGGCCGGCGGGGAACGTGATCGTCTGCTCCCACTACTCGCCGTTCGCGGGCAGCGGCTACCTCCTCGAACAGTGGGACACACCGATCGACATCCGCCGCGGCATGCTCCTTTCGGACGGCCGCGGCCGCCGCACCCCGCAGCGCTTCACCAACGGCGAGCTCTACGAGGTCCTCGTCACCGCCGCCCGGCGGATGGGCCTGGCCGATCTGCGCGTCGAGGAGCGGCTGTTCGTCGACGGCCAGAACGTGGCCCGCGACCGGAACCTGCTCCCGGACCCCCTCCGCCCGCCGGTCACCCGGATCCCCGTCCCCCTCATGCGCGGCATGCCGGACGGGCTGAGCGCCACCAGACGGTCGTACGTGAGCATCGAAGTGCCCGCATGGAGCGGCCAGTTGGTGCTCACGATGTACATGCGGGCGGTGCAGGTCGAGGGCACGTTGTACCTGGAGTGGTCGGCGCACGCGCTGGTGCCGATGCGGAACGAGTACTACGGCGTCGACTACTTGCCCCGCCGCACCGCCGTCGGCGCGGCGCTGCGGGCTCTCGGCTCGGCGCTGTTCCGGGTGCCGTCCGCGCTGCTGTGGGCGCCGCGGGGCGTACTGCGCCGGGGCTCGGCGGCCCTGGCCGCGTCCTCGTACCGGGCGCGGCAACGGCGCACGATCCGGGGCAAGTACGTCTTCGACTACGGCGCCGAGCACAGCATTCGGGAGCTGGCGTGCGGCGAGGAGTTCGGGCATCACTTCGTCGACCAGGACGCGAGCCGGATCATGCGCACGACGGAGCAGCACCTGATGAACACGATCGGCGACTTCCTGGAGTCCAAGGGGATCGACTCGGAGAACTTCCTGCGGTTCCAGCAGAACATCAACAACAACTACAACGACAACCGCATCTGGGCCAACAACAACCGGGGCCAGGTCGTCGGAGGCCACCGGAACCGGGTGAACCCGGGGCCGGGCCAGGGCGGCGGCGGCCGGGCTCCGGCGCAGGGCTGAGCCCGTCCGGGACAACGGAGGAGAACCTCGTGAGCGACAACCGCATCGTGGCGAACAACAACAGCGGCCAGATCGTCGGCGGCAGCAACAACCAGGTGTCCTGGAGCTCGGGCGCCCCGTCCGCCGACACCGTCGAACTCCAGCGGCGTCTCGACGAGTTGCAGCAGCTGCTCGCCCGATACGCCGCCGCCCTCCCCAATTCCGGGCAACTGCAGGACGACACCGACGAGTTGGCCACCCAGCTGCGCCGCGACCGGCCGAACCGGACCGTCGTACGCAGCCTGCTGACCTCGCTGACGGCGGGGGCCAGCGGCGTGAGTGCCGTGGCCGCCGCCGTGCAGGGTGTGGGGCAGTTGGTCAGCCGCGTGCTGGGCTGAGCGTCTCCGCCAGGACCCGCGCCGCCCGCTCCACGTCCGCGAACCCGACGTACAGGGGGGTGAAGCCGAAGCGCAGGACGTCGGGGTGGCGGAAGTCGCCGACCACGCCCCGCTCGATCAGCCGCTTCATCACGGGCCCGGCTTCGTCGCACCGCAGCGCGACCTGGCTGCCCCGCTCCGCGTGCGCCGCCGGCGTCAGGGACTCCACCCGGCCCGGCGGGACGTACTCCGCCACGCACTCCAGGAAGAAGTCCGTCAGCGCAAGGGACTTGGCCCGTACGGCCTCGATCGGGACGTCGTCCCAGACCTCCAGCGCCGCCTCCAGGGCCAGCATCGAGAGGATGTCCGGCGTGCCGACCCGGCCGCGCAGGGCGCCCGCCGCCGGTTCGTAGTCGGTCCGCATCCCGAAGGGCTCCGCGTGGGAGTTCCAGCCGGGCAGCGGGGAGTCGAAGCGGGCCTGGTGGTCGTGACGGACGTAGAGGTACGCCGGTGAACCCGGGCCGCCGTTCAGGTACTTGTAGGTGCAGCCGACCGCCAGGTCGACCCCGTGCTCGTCCAGGCCGACCGGCAGCGCGCCCGCGCTGTGGCACAGGTCCCAGACGGCGAGCGCGCCGGACGCGTGGATCGCGGCCGTGAGCGCGGGCAGGTCGTGCAGGCGGCCGGTGCGGTAGTCGACGTGGTTGAGGAGGACCGCGGCCGTTCGGGCGGACAGGGCCTCGGGGACCTCCGCGGGGGTGACCGGGCGGAGGGTGCAGCCGGTCAGGCGGGCCGCCGACTCGGCGATGTAGCCGTCGGTGGGGAAGGTCGTCGCGTCCACGACGATCTCGTCGCGGCCCTCCCCCGCGAGCCGTACCGCGCCCACAAGTGCCTTGAAGAGGTTGACACTTGTCGAGTCGCCGACCACGATCCGGCCGGCCGCCGCGCCGACCAGCGGGGCGATCCGGTCGCCGATCCGCTCGGGCGCCGTCCACCAGCCGCTCTCGTCCCAGGACCGGATACGCAGGGCACCCCACTGGCGTCGTACGACGTCCGCGACCCGGTCGGGGACGGCGGCGGGCAGGGCGCCGAGCGAGTTGCCGTCCAGGTAGACCGTCTCGTCGAGGACGAACTCGGCGCGTTTGGCGGCGAGTTCGTCGGAGGCGTCCAACTTCTCCGCACGTACGAGGAGTTCAGACATGGGACCTCGCCGTCCACAGCTCGGGGAAGACGTTCTTCTGCGCGCGCTTCTCCAGCCAGGCGACGCCGGCCGAGCCGCCCGTGCCGGGCTTGGCACCCATGGCCCGGCGGGTGGCGACCAGGTGGTCGTTGCGCCAGCGCCACACCAGTTCGGCGACGTCGGTCAACGCCTCGCCCAGGCGGGCGAGTTCGGCGTTCTCGTCGCCCGCGTAGATCGCGGTCCAGGCCTGCTCGACGGCCTCGTCCGGTTCGTGGCGCCGGGTGACGTCGCGGTGCAGGACCGAGTCCGGGATCGCGCAGCCGCGGCGGGCCATCAGGCGCAGCACCTCGTCGTAGAGGCTCGGCTCCGCGAGGGCCTTCTCCAGTTCGGCGTGGACGCGGGGGGCGCCGCGGTGCGGGACCAGCATCGACGCGGACTTCTCGCCGAGCAGGAACTCCATGCGGCGGTACATCGCCGACTGGAAGCCGGAGCCCTCGCCGAGGGCGGAACGGTACGAGTTGAACTGGGCCGGGGTGAGCTGGCCGAGCGGCCGCCAGGAGGCGTTCAGCGCCTCCAGTTCCCGTACGGAACGCTTGAGGGCGTCGATCGCGACCGGCACGCGGTCCTCGCGGAGTGCCCGTGCGGCGGTCTCCCACTCGTGGACGATGACGGTGAACCACAGCTCCATGACCTGGGTGGTGACCAGGAAGACCATCTCTCCGGGATCGTCGGAGAGGGTGTGCTGGAGGTGGGTGAGCACGTCCGCCTTGACGTAGTCCTCGTACGGCGTGGTGCCGGCGAAATCGAGATGCGGGGTCTCGGGCTCCTGCGATTCCTGAGCCTCATGGGACGACATCGCTGTCTCCTGCTGTACTCCGGGTAGCGGTCCGCCCCTGCCGTTACCGACACGGGGGCCCCGGTCCCCACCGGCATCCTCCGCAATCCGGCGGCGGACGGCAAGCACGACCCCGTCACACCGGGGGCGGCGGGGGTGTCGGTGGGCGGTGAAGGGGTGTCGGTGGGCGGTGGCAGACTGCACCCATGACCACTCACACGAACCTGCTCGGCGGCCCGGACCCGACCCATCTGCCGGAGAACGAGGAGGCGTACCGCCTGCTCGGCGAGGAGTCCCGCAGCCCGGCCGAGGTCGCGGCCAAGTACCCCACGTTCTCGCTGGCCTGGGCCATGCTCGCCGACGACGCCTTCGAGGCGGGCCGCGTGGTCGAGTCGTACGCCTACGCCCGCACCGGCTACCACCGCGGGCTGGACGCCCTGCGCCGGGCCGGCTGGAAGGGCCACGGCCCGATCCCCTGGAGCCACCGCGCCAACCGCGGCTTCCTGCGCTGCCTGGCCGCCCTCGCACGGGCCGCGGGCGCGATCGACGAGAAGGACGAGACGGAGCGCTGCTGGCAGTTCCTGAAGGACAGCAGCGAGGAGGCTTACGCGGAGCTGAAGCGGTAGCGGTAGCGGTAGCCGGGGGGGCACGCTGGGGGCGGGGCCGGGCCGGGGCGGCCTCAGGCCCCGAGCCGCCCCGCCCTGCCAGCCGCCCCGCCCCCCCCCCCCCCCCCCCCCCACCCCCCCCCCCCCCCCAAACCCCCCCCCCCCCCCCCCCCCCCCCCCCCCCCCCCCCCCCCCCCCCCCCCCCCCCCCCCCCCCCCCCCCCCCCCCCCCCCCCCCCCCCCCCCCCCCCCCCCCCCCCCCCCGCCCCCCCGCCCCCCCCCCCCCCCCCCGCCACCCCGCCCCCCGCCCCAC